>CAVPFM010000012.1:0-506175 GCA_963703735.1 uncultured Acidobacteriota bacterium | reverse complement strand
TCGGAGTAGGGACCATGATCGCTCATGACCCCCTCCACAGATCCGGACGAGCGGAGTTACCGCATCCGGCTCCCACCTTGGGTGAAGACGCACAAGCGTACGAGAGGATAAGGATGACAGACACGAGCCGGCGGAAACCATCGCGCAATATAGCGCTTCAGGCGGCGCCACGGCAGGTGGTTACCCTGGCTCCGACGGCGCAATACCGTCCGCCACAGGTATCCCGCCGCTTTGCGAAAAGCGCACAGCGCCGGGCCATTCATGGGCACCCCGTAATAGCGGAAGTGGCCCAGCAGGACCGAGCGCAAGTACGCTCCCTGTTCCCGAATGGGCGTGTGCATGCGTCGCCGCAGTTCTTCTTTCAAAGCCCGCAGCTTCGCTTGCCACCTCTGCCGCATCGTCTGTCGCAGTACCGTGAAATACCCCTTCCGGGTTTTCCCGCAACTGTGCGTAAAACCCAAGAAGTTGAACGTCTCCGGTTTGCCGTCGCCCCGGTTTCGTCGGTTCTGCTCCGCGTAGCGGCCAAACTCGACGATTCGCGTTTTGTCGGCATGCAGTTGGAGGCCGAATCGCGCGAAGCGTTCGCGCAGTTCCGCCAGAAACCGCTCTGCTTCATATCGATGTTGGAATCCGGCCACGAAGTCGTCGGCAAAGCGAACGAAGATTACCTCTCCGCGCGCCTGCTTCTGTCTCCATTGCTGGACCCAGAGGTCGAGTACGTAGTGCAGATAGATGTTCGACAACAGCGGACTAATACTGCCGCCCTGAACCGTTCCTATCTCACTGTGGACTCGCTTGCCCTCTTCCAGCACGCCCGCCTTGAGCCACTTCTGGATCAAGCGCACCACGCGCCGGTCGGCTATGCGGTGCTCGACAAACTTCACCAGCCATCCCTGATCGAGAGTGTCATAAAACTTCCGGATGTCGGCATCGAGCACCCAGTTCACTTTCCTCGTACCGATCCCAACCGCCAGCGCGTCCAGCGCTTGGTGCGGGCTGCGCCCCGGTCTGAATCCATACGAAAATCCCAGGAAGTCCTGTTGGTAGATCGGGTTCAACACCTCGACCGTGGCACGCTGGACGATCTTGTCTTCCAGCGCGGGAACGCCGAGGGGCCGAAGCTCCCCCGGTTTTCCCACCTTCGGGACGTGAACTCTACGCACCGGCCTTGCTCTGTACGCTCCACGCTTGAGTCTCTGGGAGAGGTCCTGGAGATTCGCCTCGAGGGTCTCGCCGTAGTGCTCCCACGTCTCCCCATCGACGCCCGCAGCGGCATCCTTCTTCGTTGTCAGGTACGCTGTCCGCAGTCGTTCGACGTCGTAGATGTGGTGGTAGAGCGCAGTGAACCGTTGTTTCTTGTCCCTAGTTGCTGCTTGACGTACCCGCTCCAGCACGCTTGGCGCGCCTTCCCGGCGCTGCGTCCGGGGCGCGTTACGCTCGAGCGAGTTCCCCTCGGCCAGCTCCCTTCCCTCCCTCGCTTCCGCTGCCGGTCCCTCGGCTTTGTTCAGCAAGTTCGCAGGTACAGTGAAGCTGTCCGACTTCCCACGTCCGTTCGTCATCGGCGTACGTCCTTTGACTTCCCGACACGGTCAGCAGTTCTCTCTTCTGCAGACAGACGTGGGATCTCCCGGTTCCCGGACAAGGTGCTTGCGTACATGCACGGGGTCTCTGACCGCGCGGGATCCTGGTACACCTTGCGCTGGCGGTGCACCCGGTATTGCCTTCCGACAACCTCCAGAGCGTCGGCATCCCGGAGTGCCTGCTGCTTGCGCAGCAGGGCATATATTTCACAGCTCAATACCCGACCTGTACGTCCCCCTGTCAACGCTTCGACGCTGCCCTCGCGGGCAGCTCCGCATGACTCGGGGCCGTTGTGATTCGCTAAATCTTCAACGTATGAAACTTTCATTCACTACACCTTGCCGGTTTAACCGGCGCACGGAGGAATTCATGAAGCGCTTTTGCTCGATCGTCTCGGTCGTGTTGCTCAGCGTTGCAGCTTTCGCGCAGAGCGACGAGATTCTCCCCAACGAGAACCTGGTCGCCGAGGGCATTCCCAAGATTCCGGCGTCGCTCGCCGAGTCGGTCGCGCGTTACAGCGAATTTCGCGCCGCCGATTTTGTTAGCTGGCATCCGAACCTGCGCGAGATGCTGATCGAAACCCGGTTCGCGGATACGTTTCAAGTGCATCTCGTCAAGTTTCCTGGCGGAGCGCGCACCCAGCTTACGTTCTTTCCCGATCGCATCGCCGGAGCCCAGTACGAGCCAACCAAGGGCCTTTCTTTCCTCTTCTCAAAGGATGTCGGCGGAGGCGAGTTCTTCCAGATCTATCGTTACGATCTTGGCGACGGAAACATCACTCTGCTCACCGATGGCCAGTCGCGCAACACCAGTCCCCGCTGGTCGTACCAGGGAGATCGCATCGCCTACGGATCAACCAAGCGCACCGGATCGGATGTCGACATCTGGACCGTCAACGCCTCCGATCCCGCGAGCGCTCACATGGTCGCGCAAAACGAAGGTGGCGGCTGGGAGATATCCGACTGGTCGCCCGATGGCAAACACCTTCTCTTGAACAACAGCATCTCCGCCGCCGAGGCCTACGTCTGGCTGCTCGACATCGCATCCGGCAAGAAAGAACTCCTGACGCCCAAGACTGGCTCCGACACGGTTGTTTACAACAATGCACGCTTCGCCAAAGACGGCAAGGGCGTCTACATGACCAGCGATGCCGATTCAGAATTCCAGCGCCTCGTCTATCTCGATCTCCGCACTCGCAAGACCAGCATCCTCACGCCGTCGCTGCACTGGGACGTCGGCGAATTCGACCTCTCTAAAGACGGCCACTGGATTGCGTTCGAAGCCAACGAAGACGGCATCAGCAAGCTGCACATTCTCGACACTAAAACTTCCAAAGAGATGCCCGCTCCGAAGCTGCCCGTCGGAGTGATCGGTGGCATTCAATGGCGCGACCACAGCCGCGAACTTGCCTTCGGCATCAGCATGGCAAGCCAGCCCTACGACGTTTACTCGGCTGACGTCGCCACCGGCAAGGTCGAGCGCTGGACGTTCAGCGAAACTGGCGGCCTGAACACGTCCGGATTCTCCGAGCCAGAACTCATTCACTGGAACTCTTGGGATCAGCGCTCGATATCCGCCTTCCTCTACAAACCGCCCGCGAAATTCTCAGGCAAGCATCCCGTCATCATCGACATTCACGGCGGTCCCGAAGGCCAGGTTCGCCCCGATTTCCTAGGTCACGACAACTACTACATCAACGAACTCGGCATTGCCATGATCTATCCCAACGTGCGCGGATCAACCGGCTATGGCAAAGCGTTTCAGAAGCTCGATAACGGATTCCTGCGCGAGGGCTCGTACAAGGACATCAATTCCCTGATCGACTGGATTCAGACGCAGCCGGATCTCGACGCTAGCAAAATCATGATCACCGGCGGCAGCTACGGCGGGTTCATGACCCTTGCGGTCGCCACCAACTATAACGACCGCATCTGCTGCTCAGTGGATGTCGTCGGCCCATCGAACCTGGTGACATTCCTGGAACACACATCGGGATACCGCAAGGATCTGCGCCGCGTGGAATATGGCGATGAACGCGATCCCAAAATGCATGAATTCCTGGAGCAGATCGCCCCCGCCAACAAGGCAAAAAACATCACCAAACCTTTGTTCGTAATCGCAGGACAGAACGATCCGCGCGTCCCGGCCAGCGAATCTGCGCAGATGGTAGAAGTTGTAAGGAAAAACGGAACGCCAGTGTGGTGGCTCCTCGGCAAAGATGAAGGCCACGGCTTCGCCAAGAAAAAGAACCGCGACTACCAGTTCTACGCCACAGTGACATTTGTGAAGGAGTACCTGCTGAAGTAAAGCAGTAGGCAGGAAGCGCGAGGAAGAGTAGCGCCCGCAAGTAGCGGAGGCAGTCTGCCCTGAGCGAAGCCGAAGGGTCTCGCAGGCAGGTGCGAGTGGGTCTCGCACTCGCACCTGCCTAGGGTCGCAGTTTAAGTTTCAAATCCGCGGCTATCTGCTTCCCGTGAAATCGTCCGTTCTCGATGAAAATCTCATTCGTGCGCGACCCGGCCACAATCACGCCCGCGACATAAATTCCGGGCACGTTGCTCTCCAACGAAACCGGGTCGCACACTGGACGGCACTGCTGCTCAGAAAGCTCAATCCCCATGCTGCGCAAGAAATCGTAGTCCGGATGATAGCCGATCAGCGCCAGCACGAAGTCATTCTTCAAACGGATCGGCCCGCGCGGCGTAACGATGACCACATGGTCCACGCCGATTTCTTGCACGGTGCTGTTGAAGTAAGCTTCAATTTCGCCAGCCTTGATGCGATTTTCCAGGTCTGGCTTGACCCAGTACTTCACATGATGGTGCAGTTGCGATCCCCGGTACACCAGCGTCACGCGCGCTCCGTGCCGCCACAAGTCCAATGACGCAATCGCAGCCGAGTTCTTGCCGCCAATCACCAGCACGTCCGTATCAAAATAAGGATGCGGCTCTCCGTAATAGTGCGAAACCTTGGGAAGATCTTCGCCGGGAATGGTTAGCTGGTTCGCCAGATCGTAGTATCCGGTCGAGACGATTACCTTCTTCGTGAGGTAATCATGCGGACGTCCGGCGCGATCCGTCGCCGTGATACTAAACTTTCCGTCTTCACCCATGACGGTCTTCACCCACTCATATTGGCGAATGTCCACATGGTAGTGCTCGGCAACCTTGCGGTAATACTCGAGCGCTTCCTCGCGCGTGGGCTTCTGCAGAGCAGTGGTGAATGGAATGTCGCCAATTTCCAGCAATTCCGGGGTCGTGAAGAACGTCATGTTCGCTGGATAGTGGAACAGAGAGTTCACCAGACATCCCTTATCGACAACGATGACTTTCAGCCCGACCTTCTGCGCTTCGATCGCACACGCCAACCCCGTTGGCCCCGCGCCAATCACAAGCACATCGGTGCGCATCTGCGGACTGGCCTTGGCCTTCGCTTTCGGCAGAGTCACGATTTCTTCGGCGGTCAGGAATTCAGGCATGGATTGCGTGCGGAGTCACCCGAGGCAACGAGGGTCGAGCACACCCGGAAACCGATGATTTTAGCATGCGCGAACATGTCGGCTTGGCCCGGAGAATCCTCACAAGTAGTCCCGGAATTTCACCCGGCTTCCGCAGGGCCGATTATCACTGCGCGCTATAATCTTCGGTTGCCTTCATCTATCCGCTCAATTCAGGAGCAGTCATGTCCACTCTTACCGCACCCGACCCCCAAATCAAGACCCGCATCGAATCCGACAGCATGGGCAAGATCGCGGTCCCGGCGAATGTCTATTGGGGAGCCCAGACGCAGCGTTCGCTGCTCCACTTCAACATTGGCCGCGACACCATGCCGCCCGAACTGATCCGCGCCTTTGGCACCTTGAAAAAAGCCTGCGCCCTGGTCAATCAGGATCTCGGCAAGCTTCCGGCCGACAAGGCAAAGCTCATCGTTCAGGCAGCGGATGAAGTCATCGCCGGCAAACTCAACGACCAGTTCCCGCTTCGCATCTGGCAGACCGGCAGCGGCACCCAGACCAACATGAACGTGAACGAAGTCATCTCGAACCGCGCTATCGAGATCGCCGGCGGCGAGATGGGATCGAAGAAGCCGATCCATCCCAACGATCACGTCAACATGTCGCAGTCGTCGAACGACACCTTTCCCGCCGCCATGCATATCGCAGCCGCCGGCCGCGTGAACAATGCGCTTATCCCCGCGGTCAAGAGCGTTCACGATGCAATCGCAGCCAAAGCAAGAGAGTTCGAACACATCGTGAAGATTGGCCGCACTCATCTGCAAGACGCCGTCCCTCTCACCGTCGGCCAGGAATTCGGCGGATGGGTCAGCCTCCTCGAACGCGACATCCGTCGCCTCGAACAAGTTCTCGAGGGACTGTACGACCTTGCCATTGGCGGGACGGCCGTCGGCACCGGCTTGAACACGCATCCGGAATTCGCCGAGCGTGCCGCGAAGAAGATCGCCGAACTCACCGGACTTCCCTTCCGATCCCACGGCAACAAGTTCGCCGCCCTGTCAGCCCACGACGAAATCGTATTCGCACAAGGCGCGATGGAAACGCTGGCGGCTTCATTCATGAAAATTTCCAACGACATTCGCTGGCTCGCTTCGGGCCCGCGCTGCGGCCTCGGCGAACTCTCCATCCCCGAAAACGAACCCGGCTCCTCCATCATGCCGGGCAAGGTCAATCCCACGCAGTGCGAAGCCATGACCATGGTCTGCGTCCAGGTTCACGGAGCGACTGCCGCCGTAGGCTTCGCCGGCTCGCAAGGCAATTTCGAACTCAACGTGTACAAGCCCGTCATCATCTACAACTTCCTGCACTCCGTCACGCTGATCACTGACGCCTGCCACGGCTACGTTGAATACATGATCAAGGGTATCGGAGTCGATCGTGCCAAGATTGACTGGTACGTGAAGAATTCGCTGATGCTGGTGACGGCGCTTGCCCCGAAAGTCGGCTACGACAAAGCCGCCCAGATCGCCCATACGGCCCACGTCGAGCACTCCAGCCTGCGCGAAGCAGCTTTGAAGCTGGGATACCTGACAGGAGAAGAATTCGATCAGCTAGTGAAGCCGGAGAAGATGACGCACCCATGAAAGGCTGCCCTAACCCTCGGCAACTTCATCAGCTTGCTGGAAGGAAGGCGCAGCCGTTCTCTCCTTCGGCGTGGTCGCGATCACCACTACGCTGACCAACACCAGGGCCGCGCCGGCAATCGTACGAGCGCCCAACGCCTCACCCCCGAAGAAATATCCGACCAGCACCGCGACCACCGGATTCACATACGCATAAGTTCCGACCTTCGTCGGCGATTCGTGGTGGATCAGCCAAACGTAGGCCGTGAAGCCAATGATCGAGCCCGCCACGATCAGATACGCCAGTGCCAGCCATGCTTTGACCGAGACAGTTTCGACATGAAATCCCCGGAACTCTCCCAAAGATGCCGCCGTTGCCACCAGCAGCACTCCTCCCGCAAGCATCTGCACCCCGGAACTCATCGCTTTTTCGGACGGCAATGGCAGCTTGCGCGTCAGCGCCGTCGCCGCCGACCAACTGATGGCACCCGCCAACAGAGCGCAGGCGCCGACGGGATCGATGGGCGCATCTCCGAAACTTACGGAGTGACTCACCAGCACCGCGACTCCCCCGATCCCGACAAGCAGCGCCATGCCGAGACGCATCGTGAGCCGTTGCGTCTTCAAAATGGTGATTTCCGATAGAGCTATGAATACCGGAATCGTCGCCATCATCACCGCCGCGATTCCAGAGGGCACTCGGCGCTCGGCCCAGAACAGCAATCCGTAATCGAGCACAAAAATCAGCATCGCCAGCAACGTCGCCGCGCCCCACTGGCTTCGTGTGGGCGACGGTGTTCCCCTCGCCCGCATCCACCCGTAGAGAACCACGCCAGCCACGAGAAACCTCATTCCCGCCAGCAAGAATGGCGGAACTTCGCGGACACCCACGCGGATCGCAAGAAACGTTGATCCCCAGACAAAGTAAATGATGGCAAAGGCCAGCAGAACCTTCCACGCACGAGGCTGCGACGCGGCTTGCATGATGAATTCCGACGATGACAAACACAAATCCCGAGCCTGATTAGAGCACCGCAATCCCATTCCAGTCGCGGACTTAGCCCATTAAAAGAATTTATGAGGGTATAAGCGCAAAGCCTTTCAAAGGGAATGCCGATGGCAAAACTTAGACAAACGATTGCGCCTTCACAAACCGGAGCGCTGCCGCGAACTTGTGCGCGACCGTGGCAGAGCGGCCGTTCAGGGCCGCGTTAAGTGGGGATTCAAGTGAATCGGGCTCTTAGCCTCTGTGCAGAGACGGAAAGGAAATTGAGAACTACTTCTTGACCAAACTCGTATGGCTGGCAACGCACTGCCATTTGCCAAGGTCAAGCACCCAGGTGTCGGTGAAACGTCCAACGTGATCGTACGGCTTGCCCTGATACGTCCCCTGCGTGTGATACAAGCCCGTGATCACAGCCGTATCCCCGAAGAAGTTCATCTTCACGTCTTGGATGGTCGCCAGAGTTGGCTTGAAGCGCGGGTCTTTGATATCCGCGAGGAATCTCTGTTTGTCGCTGAGCTCGCCATCCCACTCCGTATTCACAAAACGGCTGGAAACCAATGCGTCGAGGGCGGCCGAATCCCGGTTCACCTGTGCTTCATTCCACAGGCGTTCGAGCACGAGCAACTTGCCTTCACGAGGATCGGCCTGCTGCGCGGCCAATCCAATCGAACTGACGGCTAATAGTAGTGCGTAGAAGAGGGTGCGAATCATGCGCGTACACGCTTACCCGATCCCAACATGGGACAAACGTGCGTCGACCATAGCAGCCGATTCTGCACCGATGCTATGGAATTGCACGAGGGAGAGTTACGAACGTCACGGCTAGCACGGCCGTCAGTTGGCTGTCGCGAGGTCCAGTTCTAGTACGCCCATCGCAGCAAGGTCGCGCCAATCGTGAATCCCGCGCCAACCGACGCCAGCAGCACCAGACTTCCCTTCTTCAGTTTCCCTTCTTCAATCGCCGTATTCATCGCCAGCGGGATCGTCCCTGCGGTGGTATTGCCGTAGCGGTCAATATTGATGACCACACTTTCCGGACGCAGTTCCAGCCGTTCTGCGGTCGCGTTGATAATCCGCAAGTTTGCCTGATGTGGGATGAACACATCAATGTCGGATCCCTTCAGCCCGTTGCGTTCGAGCAACTTTGTGCACAGTTCCGTCTGTTTGCGGACGGCAAATTTGAAGACTTGCTGGCCGTCCTGATGCACGTAATGCATCCGCTTCTCGATGGTCTCCTTGCTCGTCGGATGCAAACTCCCGCCGCCCGGCATATAGAGGAACTGCCCTCCCGAGCCGTCCACTTCATGAATAAAATCGATCAGCCCTACCGAATCGTCTTCGGCCGGCTCAAGAATCGCGGCCCCGGCGCCGTCTCCGAAGATGACACAGGTCGCGCGGTCCGTGTAATCGATGATTGACGACATCACGTCCGACCCGATCGCCAGCACGCGTTTATGCGCTCCGCTGGCAATAAACTGCGCCCCCACCTGCACCGAATAAAGGAACGCAGAGCAGGCCGCCGATAAGTCGAATCCCCAAGCGCCCTTGGCCCCCAGCTTGTTCTGCACCACGCAAGCCGTCGACGGAAACAACATGTCAGGCGTCACCGTGCCCACGATAATGGCCTCTACATCGCTCGCGTCCAATCCGCGATTCGCCAGCGCCTTCCGCGAAGCCTCCACCGCCAGATCGCTGGTGGCCACGCCCTTTTCGGCGATGTGCCGCTCTCGTATGCCGACCCGGGCCATGATCCATTCATTGTTGGTGTCGACCATCCTCTCCAGGTCGGCATTGGTGAGAAGTCGAGGAGGCACATAGGTGCCCAGGGCGCTGATTTTGGCGCGGATCGGTTTGTTCAATGAGAACCCCTGGAAATGATGCAAAGTATTGTGAAGGATTGCCGGAAGAATGTCTAACGGGACAGGTGAAGCTCAAGGTTTCAAGGCTCATATCGTGCGGCCGATTGCTTGAAACCTGAAGCCTGTTTAGTACGCCCAGCGTAGCAGCGTCGCTCCGGAGGTAAAGCCCGCCCCCACCGACGCGACCAGCAGCAGGTCGCCCTTCTTTAGCTTGCTCTCTTCAATCGCGGTCTGCATCGCGATCGGAATCGTCCCCGCCGTGGTATTTCCGTAGCGATCAATATTGATGATGACCTTTTCCATCGGCATGCCGAGTCGGTCCGCCGTGGCCGTAATGATTCTCCGGTTCGCCTGATGCGCGATGAAGCAATCGACATCCTTCCCGGTGAGCTTGTTCTTGTCCAGGACGCGTTCCGTCATCTCTGCCATTTTCTTCACGGCATACTTGAATACATTCTTGCCATCCTGATGGATGTAATGCATTTTCTCGTCGATGGTCTTGTGAGTCGCAGGATTCAAGCTGCCGCCGCCAGGCATATACAGATACTGGCCACCGATGCCTTCCACCTGCGCGACATGATCGATGACTCCGGTGCCGTCCGCTGACGGCTCCAGCAGAACCGCCCCCGCCCCGTCGCCAAAAATAATGCACACCGCACGGTCGGTATAGTCGGTCATCGACGAATTTACATCCGACCCGATCACCAGCACCTTCTTATACTGGCCCGACTCCACGAACTTCGCGCCGGTGTTCAGAGCGTAGACAAAGCCCGAGCATCCGGCGGAGACATCGAATCCCCAGGTGTTTTCGATCCCCAGCTTATGCTGCACAAGACATGCAGTCGACGGATACATCATGTCGGGCGTAACGGTTCCCACAATGATCAGATCGACTTCCTGCAAATCAAATGGATGCGACTCCAGCAGATTCTTCACCGCCGCCACAGCCAGATCGCTCGCGGCCACCCCTTTATCGGCGAGATGGCGCTCACGGATTCCCACCCGCTCCATGATCCATTCATTTGTGGTGTCGACCATTTTTTCCAGATCGGCGTTGGTAAGAACGCGCGGGGGCAAATAGGTCCCGAGCGCGCTGATTTTTGCGCGGAGAGGTGTAGTCAAAAGGGCTCCTCAAGTAGGAAACCCAACATTCTCAAGGATTGCAGCCAGAATGTCTAACGGTCCATGTGGCGGCCACCTCCAGCTTGCCCTGAGCAAATGAAGGGGCCGTTCCGTTAAGGCGAAGCCGACGGAAACGTACGTCAGCGAACTAAGCCGCAGCCCGTCCCCGTTCATGCCCCATCCAATTCCGAACGAAATCCGGACACGAGATGATCCCGAAGTCCCGATTCTCTCCATCCATCAGGTAACAAAGGGCAGCGCGGTCGATTTCCTCAAGATTCGAGAGGCTCAACAGCGGCCACAAACGGCACTCCGCCGCGGACTGCACGAGCTGATCGAGATACTCCAGATGTCCTCGAAACAGCTTTCCGGAAACGCGGATAGTGACGTGAGGAGCAGTTTGGGGGGATGTGCCGCGAGCATTCATATTTCTCCTTTTGGGCCTGAGTCGATGCTGCAACCGCGCCCTACTCCATCTAGATGCCCGGAGAAACGTTTCTTGCGCAAAGAGAAGTAAAGAGGATGTAAATCTAGGTAGTGGAAGGTGCAGAAACCAAAAGCAGTTCGAAAGTCCGGCGGGGGGAATTTAGTCAGGCACCGGGAACTCACTGCACACGCAAGAGCCCGTTACCGTTGCTTCCTTCCGGACCTGGCGGGGTTGGCGAGAGTGCGTCGCGTAAGACCGATGCCTGACCTGAATCATTCTAGCATTCCGAACTCGCCACAAATTCAGGCGGGTTCGTTGCGCCGCCGTCCAGGCGGCTGTGGTGCCAGGGCGTCCCGTCCGCACATTGCACTTCGATTCTGTGCTCTCCCCCTGTGTTCCTCTGTGCCCTCTGTGGTGAATGCTTTTGCGGACGCACTCTAGATGTGACTTTCGGTGCAAGAATCTACTCCTAGCCCCTTCCTTTCTCGCGCCCGATGTCGAACAATGATGGTCGACCCCAATCGCATGGCCGCCCGATCCCCAAAAATCGTCGTGACCCCGATCCCTAAGGCCATCGACCATTACTTCGAGCTAGCCCTCTATCTTTTAGTTCTCACCGGATTTAGCGCTCTCGCAACCACCGGAGGCCTCGACCTCCCATCGAAAGTTATCGTAGGGATTGCCCTGGCGATCCGCGGGTATCTTCTGGCCAAGCGGAGAAAGTTCTTCATTTCCGAGCGCTGGACCACGCCGTTATCGCTCGCGTACTTCCTCTTTTTCGCCGTCGACTACTTCGCGTTCTCTCACAGCTTTCTTCCGGCGACGGTCCACCTGGCGCTATTCGGCGTTGTCGTGCGCATGTTCTCGCTGCGTAAAGAACGCGATTACATCATGCTGGCCATCCTCGCGTTTCTGATGGTGCTGGCCTCGGCGGTCCTGACCGTCGATAGTGCGTTTCTCTTCTCCTTTGCAGCATTCATGCTGATGGCGGTCGCCACCTTTGTCCTGATGGAAATGCGACGCTCCGGCCAAGAGGCAAACATTCAGGCGCGCCACTCCAGCGATCCTCAAGAGCACCGTCATCTGGCCTTCGCCCTCGCCAAAGTCGCCCCGGGACTGATGTTCCTCATTCTGATCGGTGGCGCGGCACTCTTCTTCATCATGCCCCGCATGTCGGCCGGATACCTGGGCGGCTACTCCTATGGCACCGACCTTTCCTCAGGTTTCAGCGACCACGTGCAGTTGGGGCAGATCGGCAAGATCCAGCAATCGAATGCCGTCGTCATGCATGTGCAGATAGATGGCGACACTATCGGCCGCTACGACCTGCACTGGCGCGGCATTGCGCTCTCAGACTTCGACGGCCGCAGCTGGACTAATCCCCGTAATCAATTCGTGTTGCAGCGGGACCCCGATAACACTTTCCAGATTCCGCACCGGAACGCAGCCCTCAAGTCCCACGTCACCCCAAATCTGGTACGGGAAAATCTCATTCATTACCGCGTGCTGATGGAACCCATCGGTACCAACATCTTTTTCCTGGCTCCGTGGCCTCACAGTTTGATCGGCGACTATCACCTGCTCGCCGTCGATACCGGTGGGGCCGTCTACAATGCGGACTCGTCCATCCCTGTGAACCGGTACGAGGCGACCTCGGATATAGCAACCCCGTCGCCGGCGGAGTTGCGAGCAGCCGAAAAGAATTACCCCGCGCAAATCACCGATCGATTTCTCCGCCTCCCCGCGGTCGATGCGCGCATCCCACACCTGGCCGAGCAAATCACGCATTCGGCAGGAAACGATTTCGACAAAGCCGCCGCCATTGAGAGCTATCTCCGCACCCGTTTCGGGTACACGCTGGAATTGCCGCGCACTCCGGTTCAGGATCCCGTCGCCAACTTTCTCTTCGTCCGCAAGCAGGGACACTGCGAATATTTCGCCTCCTCCATGGCCGTGATGCTGCGTACGATCGGCATTCCTGCCCGCGTGGTCAACGGATTTCGCAGCGACGAATTTAACGACCTCACCGGAAACTACATCGTGCGCGCCAAAGACGCGCACTCCTGGGTTGAAGCCTACTTCCCCGGATACGGCTGGCAGATGTTCGATCCCACTCCCGCCGGCGGCACCGGAACTCCGCAGGGATGGGAGCGCATTGCCCTCTACGTCGATGCGATGGCGTCCTTCTGGCGCGACTGGATCGTCAGCTACGACACCACGCACCAGTACATCCTCGGCCAGGCCGCCGTCAGCGGCACTCGCGGACTCTGGGAAAGCGCCCGTAAATGGGCGCGCGACAGATACGCGTCCATGTTGCAATGGGCGCGCCGCAGCCAGGATCGCGTCGAGCACTCGCCCGCCCGCTGGGCCGTCACTGCCGGCGTGATCGCGCTCATTTTGTTGCTGCTCGGAAATCTAGGGCGCTTCGTTCGCTGGCTCTACGAGAAGTGGCTGCAGGCACATCCTGAACGCTCCCCGGAGCTTGCGGCCTCCATGTGGTACGAACGCATGGCGCGCCTCGTCGCCCGTCGCGGAGTGGAGAAGACTCCCACGCAAACTCCGCAAGAGTTCGTGCGCAAGATCGAAGACGATCGCCTCCGCGAGCCCGTCTCGCGCTTCACGGATGGGTATGAAGCCGCCCGCTTCGGAAACTCCGCCGCAGACGCCCAACGCCTGCCAGAGTTGTACGAGGAAGTGGAATTAGCCGCAAAGAACCGTTAGAGCAATTGGATTTGGAAAAAAGAACGGAGAGCATCGCCGCCGTCCCGGCGGCTGTCCGGCGGAGGTCTCGCCCGACGACGCGGCCAGGACCCAACCGCTAACTCATCTGGTTCTTACGGATTACTTGCAACTTCACTCTTGGGAGGAATGCGACTACAAGAATGAGCGCACCGGCTGAAGCCGCGAAGCAGCGGTATGAGAAAGCCCGGCACGGAAGTGCCGGGAAAAAGAGAGCGATACCGGACTGAGTCCCGTCAGGGGCGGCAAGCAACCTCAAACAACGTTCAACCTCAGAACCGCCAGAACGCCCCGCCGCCCACAAAGTAATTATGCTGCCGCGTCTTCCCCGTCGGAGCCAGAGGAAAATCTGGTTCCCCTGACCAGAAGTCGCGCACTTCCCCACGAATGCTCAGCCGCTTCCAGACCTTCACATCCAAGCCGATCCCGGCTTCAATCGCCGCGCTCGTCGTCGACTTCCCGGGATTCGTACCGCTATACACCAGCGTGCTGCTTTCGCTGAAGTGGCCAAAGCCCGCTCCCAAACTAACCCACGGCGAAACCGCGGTGGTCGGAAACAGGTTCACCCTCGCAGCCGGAGTGATGAACAGCGACTTGTAGCTCGTCGGCACCACTGCGTTCCCGTACTGTCCGGCATTCAGCTTCTCTTGGGGGTTATAGGCCAGCACAGCTTCAGCGGAAATTGCGTAGAACGGAGTTACAAGAAACCGCCGCGCGTACTCGCCTTCGAACGTCAGGCCTTTACCGGAGTGAATGATGGGATCGAAGTAGGTCGCGCCCTTGATCCCCTGGTCGCTGACGAAAGTTCGCCCGATGATGCCGCCAATTTCGTTCTTCTCGTCTTGCGCGACCGCCGATGCAGCCAGCATCATTATCACTGTAAGGATCGCAGCGCAAAGCCCTTTGGCAGACATTTCCCCTCCTGCGAGGTGGTTCCTAAATTGTTACGGCGGTAAGCCCTAAGCCTAGCACGACAAGCCCCTGTTTAAATCCACAAATACTACCTTCCGTGGTCCGCGCGGAGCCTGCAACAGGGGTCCGTTTGTGTACCTTCGTGTGCTTTGTGGTTGAAGATTTTGAGAGCCGTGAACGCGACTGAGTTGGCGTGCATGGGAGTATTGAACATCCCAATTGTCCCTAACCGCACCGTGGAAGAGCGGCCCTTTAAGGGCCGCGTCAGACATGCCATCAGACATGCCAAATGACTCAGGGCTTCAGCCCCGGTGGGGCCGTGCCCCACTTCGCGCAATGCTAGAATAGAAAGATTGCATGTCGGTAAAAGACCTCACTATCAGCGGTTCCCCCGAAGTTAAGAGAAAGAAATCTCCGGAGAATCCGCCAGCCGATCGCCCTCAAAAGGTGGGATTCGTCAGTCTCGGCTGCCCGAAAAATCTCGTCGACAGCGAAGTCATGATGGGTTATCTCGCCCGCGCCGGAGCCGAACTCACCCGCCGCGCCGAAGACGCCGACGTCATCGTCGTCAACACCTGCTCTTTCATCGACAGCGCCCAGCAGGAATCCGTCAACACCATCCTCGAGATGGCCGCACACAAAACCGGCGGCAAGGCGAAGAAACTGGTGGTTGCCGGATGCCTAGTCGAGCGCTTCCGCGACCAGATCATTAAGGACATTCCCGAAGTCGACGCTATAGTAGGAACCGGCGAGTTGGAAAAGATTTTGTCGGCTACTGGAGTCGCAAGTGCCTCGGCGCGCAGTAATTCCCCATTCGTGATTTTGACGTCCCGCGCCGAAGGCAACGCCCGAGCCGCGCAAGGCCGCTTCTCCCGCGAGAACTGGGACGGCGCGATCGCAGATCTCCCCAACTATCTCTACGACGAAGACACGCCGCGCATCCTGGCCACGCCCGGCCACATGGCCTACATCAAAATTGCCGAAGGCTGCGATCATCCCTGCACCTTCTGCATCATCCCGCAGTTGCGCGGCCAGTTCCGCTCGCGCCGCTTCGAGTCTGTGATTGCCGAGGCTGAGCGCCTCGCGCAAAGCGGCGTTCGCGAGATCACCCTCATCGGCCAGGACACCACCTGCTACGGCGAAGACTTCGGTCTCAAAGACGGCCTCGCGCTCCTGCTCGAAAAACTTGCCGCAATCGAAGACCTGCGCTGGGTCCGTTTTCTCTACGCCTATCCCAACAAGATCACCGGCAAGCTGCTCGACACAATCGCGGCTCACGAAAAAATCTGCTCCTATATGGACGTTCCCCTACAGCATGCCTCGGCCTCGGTCCTGAAGCGCATGAAGCGCGGAGGCGGTGCCGAGGTATTCTTGCGATCGATCGAAAAAATGCGGCGCGTCGTGCCCGATCTGACACTCCGCACCTCGTTCATCGTCGGATTCCCGGGCGAGACCGAAAACGAATTCGAAGAGCTCTGCGATTTTGTCCGCGAGTCCCAATTTGATTGGCTGGGCGCATTCGCTTACTCCGATCAGGATGGTGCCGGGGCTTACGCGTTGGACAAGAAGCTCTCGCCGCGCGAGATCGAGCGCCGCCGCAGGCACCTGATGTCGATCCAGCGCCAGATCAGCAAAAAGAAGAAGAAAGCCCTGGTCGGCCGCGAATTCGATCTGCTGCTCGAAGGCGAGTCAGAAGAAACGGAATTGCTGTTCGAAGGACGCACCCCGATGCACGCTCCCGAAATCGACGGCAAGGTTTTCGTCAACGACGTTCCCGAAGATCTCGACCCGCAGCCCGGCCGTTTCTACCGCTGCCAGATCACGGAATCGCACGACTACGACCTCGTCGCGAAAATTTTGTAGGCTACCATCCGATGCCTCGCAAGCGTACTGTTAAGCTCCGCTGCCCCATCTGCAAGAAAGAGGTGTTGAGCACCGCCCCCGATTTCCCTTTTTGTAGCGACCGCTGCCGCCTGATCGACCTCGGCAAATGGGCGAGCGGCGGCTACGTGATCTCCTCCCCCGTCACCGACGCCGAGGAATTGATCCCCGACAGCAATCCCGAAGACCGGGATCGCGAACAATAATGGAAACGGCTGCCGAGAGGCCCCGTCCCCACGGCCCCCTCTGGGTCACGCTCATCGCCACTTTCTTCGGCGTAGGACGCCTCCATCCCGGCCCCGGCACCTGGGGCTCCGCGGCCGCCGTTCTGCTCTGGGCCGCGCTAGCGCTCGAACTGAATCCAGCCTACCGCGCGCCCACCGTCATCGCCCTCGCCGTCCTCGTCACCCTGATCGGTATCCCCGCCGCCACGCAAGTCGCCCGAGCCTCCGCCGTCAAAGACCCTCAATTCGTCGTCATTGACGAGGTCGCCGGACAGCTGATCGCTTTAATTGCCGTGCCCCTCGCGTGGAAAACTTTCCTCGCGGGTTTTATACTTTTTAGAGCCTTCGACATCATCAAGCCCCCTCCCGTGCGCCAACTGGAACGGCTTCCCGAAGGAACCGGGATTGTGCTCGATGACGTAGCGGCAGGAATCTACGCACTCGCAGTAATGCAACTTCTACTCCGCTCTGGTCTAATAAAGTAGTACCGAGTCGCGAGTAATGAATACCGAGCGAAATTTCATTGACCTCGGTATGCGGTACTCTGCACTCAGTGCTCGGTTACTTCGAATGGGATTTTCCGACCGCATCCTCGGTAGAAAAAACGTCAACGGTGGACCGCACATCGAGTCGGTTGCGCCGGAGTGCGCCCTCACCGGAGGCGAAGTCCGCATTAAAGGCTCCGGCCTTCGCTCCCAGGAGCTGCTGCGGCCGAAAGTAAAATTCGGCGACTTCGAAGGGCCGGTCGTGGTCAGCTCCGATGGCTTCGTCGTCACGCGCGTTCCGGAAGGAGCTACCTCTGGCCCCGTCGTCATCGCCACCGACGGCCACGAAAGCAATCCGCACACCGTCAAGGTCGCCGTTCCGATCGCCGAGAACCTGCACCCTGTCACCAATCCCGCCGTCGACGCCGAAGGCAACATCTACGTCACCTTCTCAGGATCGCGCGGCCAGAAAGTTCCCACCGCCATCTTCAAGATCGATACCAATTACGGAGTCAAGCCGTTTGTCCAGGAGATGATGAACGCCACGTCCATCGCCTTCGACCCACAAGGACAGATGTACGTCTCCTCGCGCTACGATGGCGCAGTCTACAAGGTCGCTCCCAATGGAACTATGACGACGTTTGCCGAAGGCCTCGGTGTCGCCACCGGCATCGCCTTCGATCGCGAGCAGAGTCTTTACGTCGGAGACCGTAACGGCACCATCTTCAAAATTTCGCGCGACCAGCAGACCTTCGTTTTCGCCACGCTTGAGATGAGCGTCTCCGCCTATCACATGGCCTTCGGACCCAAAGGTGATCTTTTCGTCACCGGCCCCAACGATCGCGTCTACAAGGTCGATCCCAACGGAACCGTGAGTACCTTCTACAAAGGCTTGGGCCGTCCGCAAGGATTGGCCTTCGACGCGGACGGCAATCTCTACGTCGCCGCTTCCCTAGCGGGCACTCGCGGCATCGTGAAGATCACACCCGACGCCAAGCCCAACTTGGAAGTTGCCGGCCAGGGTCTAGTCGGTCTGGCGTTCGCCCCCGGTCGCTCGGTGATCCTAGCCACGACCAGCACCGTCCATCACCTCTCATGGAATATCCCTGGCCTGCGCCTCATCCCGGAATAGAAATCCAAAGCAGAAATAAACGAGGGCGCCCGATTCTAACGTCCCGCCTTTTGCGACATTGAAGCGGGGATTTTGACTTCCCGGGCCCGTCCTCTGCGACGAATTCACCTCAGATTCCCCGTGTGTCCTCTGTGGTCCAAGCTTTTGATTTAAACTTCCGAGAGTGAATGCCGAAATCATCGCGGTAGGTTCTGAACTCCTCACTCCCTACCGCATGGACACCAATTCGCTCTACCTCACCGAGCAACTCAACTTGCTCGGCGTCGAAGTCATCTTCAAGAGCGTCGTCGGAGATAATCTTCGGCAGCTCGTCGCGGCCGCCCAGCACGGATTATTCCGCTCCGATGTCGTGATCTTCAGCGGCGGCCTTGGCCCGACCGAGGACGACCTGACGCGCGAAGCCGTCGCCGAGGCCTTGGGAGCAAGCCTCCACCGCGATCCCGAGATCCTCGCCCGCCTCGAGCAGCGCTTCGCCGATCACGGATGGAAAATGTCGCCCAACAATGCCAAGCAAGCCGACGTGCTCGAGGGTGCCACAGTGCTGCCGAATCCCAACGGCACCGCTCCCGGCCAATGGATCATCGGACAGTTCGACGGACGCGAACACATCATCGTCCTGCTCCCCGGCCCTCCCTTCGAATTGAAAGGTCTGTTCGAGAGTGAAGTCCGCGAGCGCCTGCGCGCCAAAGTTCCGCCCACGCATCTCTTCACTCGCACGCTGAAGGTCGCGATGCTTGGCGAGTCGTCCGTCGACGCCCGTGTCGCTCCAATCTACAAACGCTATCCCGACGTGGACACCACCATCCTCGCCGGCGCCGGAGAAATCGAGCTCCACTTCAAAACGAGCGCCGCGACATTAGACGGTGCCCAGGCGCGCGCCGACGAAGTTGCGGGCCTGGTCGAAGACGAACTCGAAGATGCTGTCTACTCGCGCAACGGCGAATCGCTCGAGCAGATCGTCAGTTACTGGCTCCAGATGCGCAACGCCACCGTGGCCGTCGCCGAGTCGTGCACCGGAGGCCTGCTCGCTGAGCGCATCACCTCCATCAGCGGCAGCTCGCGATACTTTCTCGGAGGCGCCGTCGTTTACTCGAATCAGTTGAAGACCGAATTCGCTGGGGTACCGCAAGAAATGATTCATCGCCACGGAGCCGTTAGTCGCGAAGTCGCCGCCGCTCTAGCCGAAGGGATCCGCTACCGCTGCGAATCCACGCTCGGCGTTGGAATCACCGGCGTAGCCGGGCCGACCGGAGGCACCGCAGATAAGCCGGTAGGCCTCGTCTTCCACGCCGTCGCCAGCGACGCCGGAACCGAAATAGTCCAACGCAGTTTCCCCGGCGATCGCAAGCGCATCCGCCGCTTCGCCTCCACTATGGCCTTGGATATGCTGAGAAAGAAACTGATGTGACGGAGCGAAAAGCTCGGAGCTCCTAGCTGATCTTCACCGCCTCGGTATTTGCCTTGGCTTCGCTTAGCTACTTTCCGTCGCAAAAATGAGGCAGTGTGGAGCGATGGATGCTGATGGGAGAGCCAAATGTCGGGGTCAGAGTGCTCAGTTTGAGGTTACTCGAAGAAGTACTAAAACATTTGCAGTACATATTGTTTTAGTCGGGGATGTGCCCTTACGATGGCGTCCATGATCAAGCGACGACATCAACAACCATCGCTGTGGCACTCAGGCTTAGCGGCGGACATCGAGGATTTGTGGGAGCCGTGGATGCGGCTGGTGGACGGTCTGCTGGAAGATGAGCAACTGCTGGAGACAATTTATGAGGCGCAAGGCGAACGGTATCCGCAGAGCCGCAGGCGGGGCCGCGAGCAAACGCCGGCCGAAGTGGTGTTGCGTCTGCTGCTGTTGAAACACATTCGCAACTGGAGCTATGACGTGCTGGAGCGAGAAGTGCGCGCCAATCTAGTGTATCGCGCGTTTACGCGGGTGGGAGACGGGAAAGTGCCGGATGCCAAGACCATGGCGCGGCTGGGGCAGCTCATCGGGCCGGAAGTGATCGAGGAGTTGCATCAGCGGATCGTGCAATTGGCGCAAGAACACGGAGTGACGCGTGGGCGAAAGCTGCGGGTCGAGACCACGGTGGTGGAAACCAACATCCACTATCCGACCGACAGCAGTTTGTTGGGGGACGGCACGCGGGTGCGGACGCGGACGATGAAGAAGATCGAGCAGAAAGCCAGCGGCCTGAAGCAGAAGGTGCGGGATCGCATGCGGAGTGTGCGGAAGCAGGTTCTGGCGATTGCCCTATCGACCCGGTACCTGGGTCCGGAAGGAGAAGCGCGCAGAAAGAAACAGTATGGAGAACTGCTGAGTTTAACCCGGAACATCGTAAACCAAGCGCAACGCATATTAGAAGAGGTGAAGAAAGTTCCGCGTGCTGGTCGCGTTGCCCTGGGAAGCTTAGTGGAAACGCTGGCCACGATGACGGGGCGGGTGCAGCAAGTCATGAAACAGACCAAGCTGCGAATCTTTGCCGGAGTGACCAAGTCGCAGGAAAAGATCGTGAGCATGTTTGAGCCGCACACGGAAATCATTCGCAAAGGCAAGGCCAGCAAGCCGACCGAGTTTGGCAAACTGGTCAAGATTCAGGAAGCGGAAAATCAGATTATCAGTCACTACGAAGTGTTCGCTGAGCGTCCCAGCGACCGCCAGTTGTTAGTGCCGTCGATCGAGGTTCACCAGCGGAGATTCGGCCGCATTCCGGCGCTGGTGGCTGCGGATGCGGGATTCCACTCGCAGCAGAATGAAAAAACTGCCGGTGCCATGGGAGTGCGATGGCTTTCGGTGCCGAATCAGAAGACCAAGAGTGCGGAACGCAAACGTCTTTATCGGCAGCGCTGGTTTCGTCGTGGACAACGGTGGCGAACCGGATGCGAGGGTCGCATCAGCGTGCTGAAACGGAGACACGGGATGCGGCGTTGTTTGTATCGCGGATTCCCCGGCATGCAGCGCTGGGTTGGGCTCAGTGTGATTGCCGACAATGTGATTCAGATCGGGCGTTGTCTCGCCCCACAGGCAACATGAATAACAATACGCGCTCGGCTATTCCGGTTGAGCCGAGCGCCACAAAAGTGATCACCAGAAGCGGCTCACTTCGGATCGTAAACAACCGGAAGCGTCTCAGAAACCGCATTTTTGCGACGGAAAGTAGCTAGAAGCTAGCAGCTGTTTTATGCGCCTCTTCTTCGCTCTCGATATCGACGACGCCATCCGCGAGCGCATCACTCGCTTCGTCGACGCCGTCCGCAATTTCGCTCCCGACGCTCGCTGGATGCAGCCTGAATCCCTGCACGTCACGCTGAAATTCATCGGCGAGCAACCAGAAGTGGTCGCCGAAAAAATAAAGCAGCCCATGACCACCCTCTCTGTTGCTTCAACGCAGATTTACTTTCGCGGCTACGGATTCTTTCCCACTGCCAAATCTGCACGAGTCTTCTGGATCGGAATGGAGGCCGGCCCGCAACTCGCAGCCCTAGCGGCGGCCATCGACGAACAAATGCCGCCGCTCGGAATTCCGAAAGAAGATCGCCCGTTCAGCCCGCACCTGACTCTCGCCCGAGGCCGCGGAGCCTCTAGCGCGCCGCACCAAAGTAAAAGAGACGGTGCGAATCGCGCTTTCCAGCGACTGCAGGAAAAACTAGCAGCGCTGCCCGCTCCAGAGTTTGGTACCATGACGCCCCGCGAGTTCTTTCTGTACCAAAGCCAACTCTCACCGAAAGGATCGAAGTACACCAAGCTGGCGCGCTTTTCACTGCAGCTATAAGAAGCGGATGCCCCATTCAAATGTCGCGCGCTTTGCGACGTTTGAGTGGGGATTTCCTCTGCCATAACTCAAATGTCCAAATTTCTCGTCATCGCGGCCGCCAGCTACCTCCTGGGCTCCATCCCCTTCGGCTATCTCCTTGTCCGCATCTTCCGCGGGGAGGACGTCCGCCAGAGTGGCAGTGGCAACATCGGCGCCACCAACGTCTCCCGCAAATCCCCAGCCTTGGGCGCGCTCACACTGATCCTCGACGCAGCCAAAGGATTCTTCGCCGTCCAACTTGCCGCTTCTGTCTCGCAATTTGGAAAGGGCGATCCGCGCCTTGTGCAAACCCTGGCCGCCGCGGCACTCCTCTCGATCGTCGGCCACATGTTCCCCCTCTGGCTCAAATTCCACGGAGGCAAAGGCGTCGCTACCGCTCTCGGCGCATTCCTTCGATTCGCCCCGCTCGCGGTGCTCGTCGCGGTTATCATCTTTATCGTGGTCGTTCTCCTCTCGCGCCGCATCTCGCTCGGGTCCATCGTCGCCGCGGCCGCGTTTCCGGTCGCCGTCTGGGGTCTCAATCTCTCGCACGATCCGGCAGTCATCGCTCTGATCTCCGCCGCGGCCGTGCTTATCATCGTCCGCCATCGCGAAAACATCTACCGCCTTATCTCCGGCGTCGAACCTCGCTTCTCCGTGGGACACAAATTCGAACACAAGTGAGGAGCCGCAAATGAGCCAGATCGCCGTCATCGGAGGAGGAGCCTGGGGCACCGGCCTCGCCATCGTCCTCGGACGCAAAGGCTCTCACCGCATCCGCCTCTGGGCGCACGAAGCCGACGTTTGCGAATCGATCACGCACCAGCGGGTGAATGAAAGATTTCTTCCAGGTCGCCGTATTCCGGAGACTGTCACTGCCACCAACGACCTCGCCGCCGTGCTCACCGGTGCGGAGATCGTCATCAGCGTCATGCCGTCACAGCATTGCCGCAGCCTCTTCGAGCGCATGCGCCCGCTGATCCCGCCGCAAGCTCTGATCGTCAGCGCGACCAAAGGATTGGAAGAAGAATCGCTTCTGCGCATGACAGAAGTGATTCGCCAAGTCCTGAACCAAAATCCTGAGGGTGCCCCATCCTTGTCCCCGCGCTCTTTGCGGGGACAGGGTGGGGACTTTACCTTCTCAGTCTGCGCCCTGAGCGGCCCATCCTTCGCGCAGGAGGTCGCCCGTGGAGATCCCACCGCCATCACCGTCGCCTCGCAAGACGCTCAACTCCTGCTCACGATTCAACAGGAATTCAGCGACTCCAGCTTCCGCATCTACACCAACAGCGACGTAGTCGGCGTGGAACTCGGCGGCGCGCTCAAAAACATCATCGCCATCGCCGCCGGAATCTCCGACGGCCTCGGCTTCGGACACAACTCCGCCGCGGCCCTCATCACTCGGGGCCTCACCGAAATGACGCGTCTCGTGGTCGCCTGCGGAGGCCGAGCCGAAACCATGGCCGGACTCGCCGGCCTCGGCGATCTGGTCCTCACCTGCACCGGAGGCCTGTCGCGCAACCGCAGTGTCGGCGTCGAACTCGGCCGCGGCAAGAAGCTTCCCGAAATCATCGCCGCCATGCACGGCATGGTCGCCGAAGGAGTCTTCACTACCACCGCCGCCGTAGGACTAGCAAAATCCCGCGGCGTCGAAATGCCCATCACCGAACAAATGCACGCCATCCTGCACGAAGGAAAGTCCCCGAAAGAAGCGATCCAACAACTAATGTCCCGCACCGGCAAAAGCGAAACCACGTAACTCTCCACGCAAGCAGCATCGCTTTTCCCCTATGCCGCTGTGTCCCTGGGGTGAAAGGTCTTCGGAACCTGTGATACGCTGTCTCGTTTCAACGGAGCTTCCATGCGAAAGATGAATCTTGCATTCGCACTTCTTCTCTTCATCGCGCCCCACTCCCGAGCCCAAACCAAGACCCTTGCCGAGCGTCTCGGCTACCCGCGCGATTCCAAGCTCCTGATCATCCACGCCGACGATCTCGCCGTCGCCCACTCCGAGGACACCGCCAGCTTCGACGCCCTCGACAAGCACGCCGCCACCTCCGCCAGCGTCATGGTCCCCTGCCCGTGGCTCACCGAAGTTGCCGATTACGCCAAGGCTCATCCCGACGCCGACCTCGGCCTTCACCTCACTCTCACCAGCGAATGGAAAACTTACCGCTGGGGTCCAGTCGAATCGAAAGACAAAGTTCCCAGCCTCCTCGATCCTTCTGGATATCTCTGGCCCGACACGCCCTCTGCCACCGGCACGCTGAAACCCGATGAAGTCGAGCGCGAAATCCGCGCCCAGGTCGAACGCGCCGTAACCATGGGCATCCATCCCACGCACCTCGACAGCCACATGGCGACGCTGTTCTCGCGTCCCGACTTGTTCGCCGTTTATGTCAAGGTGGCTCATGAATACAAATTACCGTTCCTCGCGTTTCTTGCTCCCGATTCCCCGAAAACTCTCACGTCGGTGTTATCTCCCAATGACGTGACCCTCGATTCCGTCCAGATCGCCAATCCCTCGATACCTGCTAGTGACTGGAAGACTTTCTATCTGAATGTGATCAAGAATCTGAAGCCTGGCCTGACCGAGCTGATCGTCCACCTGGCCCATGACGATGCCGAATTTGAAGCGGTCACCATCGGTCACGCCGACTACGGAGCAGCCTGGCGCCAGCGCGACTACGACGTCATCACCAGTGCAGATTTCAAGAAGGCGTTGGAAGGGAATCACGTAATCCTGATTCGCTGGAGCGATCTGAAGAAGCTGTTGAACTGAAAAGTTTCTGGGACCTACACGCCCCGGCTTTTACGATCTCTTGACACTGCCACGGAGATCGCGAAATACGATTCTGTGCCTCGGGTTCGAAGCAAGCTTTGGACGGCTGTTTGTGCACCCAGTCAGAGGAGAGCAAGGTCCGCGCTTGCTCGTTGTACTGAAGACTGAGAACCCGAGAACTACATTCCTGTCCAACTTCGATCCCAGCCTGAAGGAGGCTGTACTATGTCCACACGATTCCTCGGCAAGGCCGCTCGAGTGCTCACGGTAGCGCTCGCATCTGCAACCGCATTTGCGCAATACAGGAAGTAAACCTCGTTTCGACTTCCTCAGGAACCACGCCTCACAACGATCCGAATCTAGTCAACGGATGGGGAATCGCGTTTTTCCCGGGTTCCCCCTATTGGATTTCCGACAACATCACAGGAAAGTCCAGTTGTATGACCAGTTCGGCAATCTGATTCCGCTGGTGGTCACGATTCCCCCGGCACCAAGTCAACCGTTTGGTCCCGTTGGAACTCCCACCGGAATCATCGCCAATCCCACTGCCGGTTTCGTCGTAACTGAGAACGGTGTTTCCGGGCCGTCAGCGTTCGTTTTTGCGACTGAAGACGGGACTATCAGCGGATGGGCGCCGACTGTCGATGAAACCAACGCCATCATCACAGTCGACAATTCGGCTCCGCTGGCCCTTTACAGCGGTCTGGCATACGCACAACGGGACCGCATGTGCTGCTGTATGCGGCCGACGCCGTCAACAATCGAATCGACTTCTACAACTCCAACTTCAAATCGATCAAGTCATTCGGGGATCCTGTGCCTCCTGCCGGACTGTCGGTGTATGGCGTCCAGAACATTAACAATCAGATATATGTGACTTACGCCAACCCCGTTCCATTCTCAGGCGGTGCGATCAACGTCTTCAGCCTGACCGGCAACTTCATCAAGCGGCTTTCCACAAACGGACCAGGCGGCCCGCTTGAAGGAGCATGGGGGATGGCGATGTCCCCTGCAAACTTCGACCCGTTCAGCAATGCGGTACTGGTGGGGAACGTCGACAATGGACACATCAATGCTTTCGATCCGAACAGCGGAGCTTTCCTGGGTAGTTCGAAAAACACCGCCGGAGAAGATTTTCACATCGGCGGTCTCTGGGGACTTGTGTTCGGAGCGGGAGACCCGGTCACTGGATCGAAGAACAACTTGTTCTTCGCTGCAGGCCCCGCCGGATACGCGCGGGGGCTTTTTGGAAAAATTCTTCCGCCCGTCGACTGAAACTAAAATTGGAGCTCAAAAAGGCTGCAGCTTTGAAGCTTGCAGGCTTTTTTGTTTGAGCAAATCGAAATTGGACAAAAGGAAAGCGGATCGGCGGGTAGGCCGGCCTCAGGTTTTTCTTTTCCTCCAAAACCGGGGGTGCCCCGTCCTTGCGTATTTGAGGCTGTTACGAAACTACTAGCGGGGAGCGCGGCCTCAATGGCAAGATGCGGTTGGGGTGAGGGATGGGATTCATCGAAGGGGATGCTCGGGGGCAGGGGACGCTGTTTCCGGTGACCTTGGAAGAGTTGATTTCTGAGGATCATTTCTGCCGGATGATTGATGTTTTCGTGGATCGGCTCGATATGCAGGGGCTAGGATTCGCGCGGGCGGAAGCGGCCGAGACGGGGCGTCCGGGATACGATCCGCGGGATTTGCTGAAGCTGTATTTGTATGGATATCAGCAACAGATTCGTTCCTCGCGGCGTTTGGAAAGCGAGTGTCGGCGCAACCTGGAGTTGATGTGGCTGCTGGGACGACTCTGTCCCGATCACAAAAGCATTGCTGAGTTTCGCCGGGTACATCGCCATGCGGTGACGCAAGCGGGCGCCGAGTTGGTGAAGTTCGCGCGTTCGGTGGGGCTAATCCGCGGAGAATGGATTGCCATCGACGGCTCCAAGTTTCGGGCGGTAAGCAGTGTAGGCAGCATGCTGGAACGGGCCGCACTCGGTGGATCGTGTAAGGCCCAACGTAAGAACACCACGACAATACCTGCCAGTATCAAACCAGGCGATCAAACGTGGCAGGGAAATCCGCAAGTTGGCGCAAAAAGGTGCCGGCCCGTTTTCCATTCGTGCGATCCTAATTGCCTCGCAAAGGGGATGCGGAAATGTTTGAAACCAGTGGTACTACCGATGTGATGGAAAAGATTCTGTGGCAGAAATACGTACTCTGCTTCGCGGCAGGCTCCTTCGTTACGATGCTGATCTTCAACGTATTTCTCATACCAAATGCAAAGCGTGCTGCGGCTGAGTCCGCAGAAAAAGAGGCGCAACAGAAGCTCTTCGCTGAACTGGCAAAGAACCCGGTGGAAACTCAACTGGCGAGCACGAAGGCCGCATTGCAGGCTGCAACCCGAGAGCGCGACCAGTGCAAATCCAAGTTTGATCGCCAGACGATCCTCTACGACAATAGCATCCCCATCGACCCGGGTAAAATCTGGATCATCCCCGCCGACGTTGTACCGATTGCCGTCGGCGAGCACCGCGTCACTTACACGCACTATGACGCCAAGACGAAGCGCGAGACTGTGCACTTCTATCCTCAGCGGCAATAGCCGACGGGGTGATGATCGTGGTAGGGACAGCCATCGCTGGCTGCCACCGGGTGGCCGGGGGCGGTCGCCCGCTCCCCGGCTCCCACAGAACGTAGCATGCAGATTTCCCGCACTACGCTCGTCAGAAGTTGATTCACAACCTGGCGAGAGCTTGCAGCTCCGAGTAAGGGAGATACAGCTTTGGTCGCTCCAACGGAAACCGCTCCTTGATCTGCTGAAATTGCTTCCACCAGACCTGCTCTTCCCAACTCCGGCTGCTCAGCATTTTGCGCCAGTAACATTCCACGGCCCGATGGACCCGTTGCAACGCCCGGATGTTCCCGGCGATGCCGTAGTACGCATAGTGACCGCGGAGCATTTGATTAAGGCAGTCAGCTTGCTCTCGGAGCGACAAGTGCCGCATCCGCCGCATCTGGTTCTGCAAGTGCATCAACGAGCGCCGCAGGCGTGACTTTTCCGTACGCAGCCCAACCCGAAAGTTGCCTTTCTGATTGCGCGTGCGGTACAGCGTGAAGCCCAGAAAATAGATCGTCTCCGGGCGTTTCCGGCCACGTTTGCCTGCGTGTCGCTGTGCAAAGCGACCAAATTCGACGAGCTTGGTCTTTGACGATTCTAAGGTCAAGCAAAACTTCCTCAGTCTCAGGCCCAGTGCTTTCTGGACACGGAGGGCAATCCGCGCGACATTGGAAACACAGCACAAAGTCGTCAATGTACCGCACCATGTAGGCTTCGCCCCGTAATCGAGGCTTGACCACCCGCTCGAACCACAGGTCGAGCACATAGTGCAGGTAGACATTACTCAGCAAAACGCTGATCGAACCACCTTGCGGAGTGCCTTCTTCGTTCGCATGGACCTCCCCATCTTCCAGAATGCTTGCTTTCAGCCAGCGTCCGGATCAGGCTGATCAGACGCGGGTCTCCCACCCGATGTTCGACAAAGCGGAGCATCCATTCGTGGCTTAAGCTCCCGAAAAAGTTCTTGAGGTCCGCCTCCAGCACCCATTCCACCTTCCGGCAAGAGATCACTTCATGCAAGCTGGCCAGCGCTTGATGGGCACTCCGCCCAGGCCGTCCGCCAAACGAGCACGACAGAAAGTCCTGCTCATAAATAGCGGAGAGTACCTGCGCGGCGCTTCTCTGGAGCGCCCGATCGGTTACACAAGGCACGCCCAACGGGCGTTTCTCGTGCTTCCCGGGTTTCGGAATATACACTCGCCGAATGTTCGGCGCGGGATATCCCTGGCGGTGCACCGATTGAAGCATGGCTTCAATCCATACCTCAAAGCTCTCCTTCGCCTCCGGCACGGTCTGTCCATCCACCCCAGGGGCCGAGTCGGTCGCGATCTGACTTAGATTCTTCCAAACTCGTTCCTTGGTGATGTGATGGGCCAGCGACGTAAACCGAAGCTTTGGTTCACACCGAGCTTTCGCTGCTATTCGTTCGAGTCCTGTTGCTATGGTTGGCTTTTCTTCTCTTTGCATAGAAGGCCGAACCCTCCCTTTGTATGGAGCCCATATTTCCTTCGAACTGTTCAACTTCCGCTGACCGCTTCCCCATGTGGTCGGCTCTCCCGACCGCAGAGTACTATCAGCCAGTCTGACTTCCGTCGAGTCTTCAGGTCCTCCTTGCTTTGTCGGCTTGTCGGACCTTACAAGCTAATTGCGCTTGAACCCAACGGATCTCCCTGGTTCCCATGGTTTCCTTTGGCTGCATGCCGGCGGTACGAACCCCGGAAGCATCGCTGGATACTTGCCCTATCGCATCCAGCGTTTCTGCCTTCCCCTTTGGGGGATAAGGTCGGCTACTTCCACCGCGGTCGATTTCGGGGTTATTTTGTCGTTCACTGATGTTCCGGCCTACAACCTCCCTGTCTCCGCTTCGCAATGGCCGTTGCCGGACATCACGCAAGACTCGGTACGCGGCTGCGAGCTAGGCTTTGCCGCGGTCTCCATCTCAGGAAACTGAACTCCATGAGCTTTCAAGGCACAACCCCGCACAGACCCGGACGGGCGCTGATTAGCGCATCCGGTTCTTATCGCGGATGAATGCATTTCCGCAGATAGCTTTCAAGAGAGCAAGTTTGCGGAAAGGGACAACTTCGTCCTAACCTCTCCACCCCACTCTCCGCCCCAAGTACTCCTCCCCACGGTACTTTCGTAACCCGCTCCAGCCGCCCTTTTCCACGACCTCGCCTCATTCCCCGATAGAATTTAGAAGATACCCTTGAGAGCCGCCGCCACTTCGCCTTCGGCGTCTGCGTCGAGTGAAGGGAGAGACTTGTCCTCCAGCACGCCTAACCACGCACGCATCCCGATTCTCTACGTCATCCTCGGTGTGCTTCTGGTCATCAGCATTGTCCCGATGTATTTCTACTCGGCGCAAGTCGAGGCCATTAACCGGGACCGTTTGAAGACCAACGAGATGCTGCTGCAGAATACCGTGACGCGGTCGCTGGCCGACGATCTCTCGCAGCACGAACACTCTCTGCGCGTCATGCTCGCCAACCTTTCTTCTTCCATGCAGGTGGCCAGCGGTGGCGACTTCGGCGAGAAGAATATCGAGTCTCCGGAACTCCGAGCGTTGCTCGAAAATTTCGTTTCGTCCTCCGACGAGATCGCCTATGCCACTCTGCTCAATTCCGACGCCAAAGGCATTTCTGCAGGACGCATCGCCCCTGACGCCTTCCTGCAGCGTGAACTGGAGCGCGCCTATGCCGCAGCTCGCGACGGCCGCGTCTATAACGGTCAGGCTCTGGTTGTCGGTGAAGGCAAGAATGCCCGCACCGTGTTCTTAGTCAGTTCTCCCGTGCAATACGGACAGCGCTTCCTGGGAATGATCGCTGGCGTCATCGACCTGCAATTCTTGATCAAGGGATTGCGCGAAGCTGCCGGCGGTGGACTTACTCCCTACGTTGTGGACTCTCAAGGCCGCCTCGTAGCCGCGGCGACGCCCGAATTCGCCACCGGCCAGCAAATGAAGAATCTGGAAATCGTCCGCACCTTTGTCGAAGGCGGCAGCAAAGCGCAGGTGGATGAAACCAAGGAATTCACCGTCGGCTCCGGTTCCGAGCGTGTCGAAATGCTCGGAACCTACAGTCCAGTCACTTCGCTGAACTGGGCCGTCGTCGTGCAGAAACCGCGCCGCGAAGCTTATCGCGGAGTCTATGAGATGCAGCACACCGCGCGCCTTCTCGCGGCTCTCGCCGTGCTCTTGAGCATTCTCGTCAGCATTTTTGCCGCGCGCCGCATCACCAATCCACTGCACGTGCTCACACAGTCGAGCCGCGCTCTCGCGCACGGAGATTTCTCCCAGCGCGTCAATCTCTGGAGCCGCACCGAGATCGGCGAGCTTGCTCAAACTTTCAACACCATGTCCGAAGAACTCGAACGCTTCGTCGAAGATCTCAAGCGCGCCGCCGAAGAGAACCGCGCGCTGTTTATGGGCTCGATCCAGATGCTCGCCGGAGCGGTCGATGAAAAAGATCCCTACACGCGCGGTCACTCCGACCGCGTCACGCGCTATTCCCTGCTCATCGCGAAAGAGCTGAAGCTCGATCAGACTTTCATGGAAACACTGCAGGTTTCCGCCCAGCTCCACGACGTCGGCAAGATCGGCATCGAAGATCACATCCTGAAAAAGCCCGGGGCCTTGACCGAAGAAGAATTCGAAGTCATGAAGACGCACACCACCAAAGGCGCCAACATTCTGCGCCCGGTTACGCAGCTCGCCGAAATGCTTCCCGGCATCGAGCTTCACCACGAAGCTCTAGACGGCCGCGGATATCCTTATGGACTTACGGGTGAGCAGATTCCGCTTCTGGCTCGTGTCATCGCTGTTGCCGACACGTTCGACGCTTTGACCACGAATCGTCCGTACCAGCAAGCACACACGCCCGAGCAAGCCCTTCAGATCATCAAGAATCTAGCGGGTAAGCGCCTCGATCCCAACTGCGTCGCGGCTCTGTTATCCGTATACGAACGCGGCGAAATCCGCATTCAGCGCTTCACCATCAAGCGCCCGATCGCCCAGCCTCAAGCCGATCCGGCCGCAACCGCAGCAGCCCCCGCAGTTGCAGCCGCGGCAGCGGCGGCAACACCAGCACCTGCAACTCCTCTCACCGAACCCACAACCCTCGAACGCACTCGAGTCTAGCTTCGCAGCGCCACCGTGGAAGAGCGACTCCGCCGCGCTGATCGGACCCGATCAGCCGAGGGCTTTAGCCCCTGTGCGTATTTAGCCGCCATATCAAGCGGGAGCCATCGATCTTTCGTTCTATAATTGCCACGCATGCCCTTGGCCTCTGGCACGAAGCTTGGACATTATGAGATCCTCTCGCCCATCGGTGCCGGCAGCATGGGTGAAGTCTATCGTGCCCGCGACACCCAGCTTGACCGCGACGTAGCCATCAAGGTTCTCCCCGAGTTTGTTTCCACCGATCGCGACCGCCTGCTCCGTTTCGAGCGCGAAGCCAAGTCGGCCGCGGCCCTGAATCATCCAAACATTCTCGCCGTCTACCAGATGGGCACATATCTCGGAATGCCCTATTTGGTTTCAGAGCTCCTCGAAGGCAAGACTCTGACCGAGACCGCGCGGCGCGGCCCTTTGCCGCTGCGCAAAGTCATCGACTACGGAGTGCAAATCGCGCGCGGCCTCGGAGCGGCCCACGAAAAAGGAATCATCCACCGCGATCTCAAGCCTGACAACCTGTTCGTCACCAAAGATGGACGCGTCAAGATCCTCGACTTCGGCCTGGCCAAGCTGATGCAACCGAAGCAATCGATCGCGAGCGTTGCCGCCACGATTACTCTGCCAGGAATGGCGCTGGGGACTGTCGGCTACATGGCTCCCGAGCAGGTGCGCGGCTTGAACACCGATCAGCGCGCCGACATCTTCGCACTCGGAGCGATTCTCTACGAACTCGTCACAGGACAGCAGTCTTTCCAGCGCCCAACTTCGGCCGACACCATGAGCGCGATCCTCAACGAGGAACTTCCCGCCATCTCGCCGCGTTCTCCGGAAACGCCGGCCGCGCTCGAACGTGTCATCCGCCGCTGCCTCGAGAAAGATCCGGCGCAACGCTTCCAGTCTGCATCCGATCTCGCTTTCGCTCTCGAAGCGCTGTCCGATCCAACACTCACGTCGCCGAGTGGCATTCGTCCGATTGTGAATGGAGAGAAGCGGAGTCCTTACCTCGTTTGGGTCGCCGCGGCAGCGGTCATTCTGATCGCAGTGATTGCTCTCGTCTATTTCCGGATGCAGCCTCCGTCCGCGCCGGTGCTTTCGAACTACGTGCAGCTCACGCATGACGGGCAGCAGAAATCTCTCCTCGGAACGGACGGCGCGCGGCTTTACCTAAGCCTCGGAGAGGTAAGGTCCGGAAGCTTTGCCACGCACGGCGTTGCCGCGATGTCGACCGCCGGTGGAGATCCGCAGAAGCTTTCCATTCTCACCTCGGTCAACATGGCTCCTGTCGACGTGTCGCCCAACGGATCGGAGATTCTTGCGGTCGATGGACAAGGCGCGCCTCCGAAAGGTCCGCTGTGGAGTCTTCCAGTCCTCGGGGGTTCACCGCGCCGGCTCGGAAACCTCACTGCTGAAACCGCGTCATGGTCTCCCGATGGAAAGTTGCTGGCCTATACAAACCTCGGAGATTTGTTCCTGGCGAACTCCGACGGAGCAAACTCGCACAAGCTGCTCAGCGTGCAGGGAGACATCCTGAACCTCACGTGGTCGCCCGACGGAAGCCACTTGCGATTCGATTCATCGGGGACCGCTGGAACGATCAGCCAGCAACTCGAATGGGAAGTCGGTGACGACGGCACGAATCTTCATCGCCTGCTCGAAGGCTGGCACAATCCGCCCGACGCGTGCTGCGGCAGGTGGACCTCCGACGGAAGGTATTTCGTCTTCCAGTCGGGCGGCCAGATTTGGGCGCTGCCGCGCACAGGCTCCTTGCTGCATTCCGAACCGCAGCCGATTCAACTGACATCGAGCCCGCTGTCTCTCTCTTCGCCGCTTCCCAGCAAGGACGGCCGAAAGCTGTTCGTTATCGGCCAGAGCTTCCGCGGCGAACTCACACGCTACGACGTGAAGTCCGGACAGCTCGCACCGTTTCTCGGTGGCATTTCAGCGGAATACGTGGCTTTCTCGAAAGACGGACAGTGGGATACGTATGTCTCGTATCGCCAAGGCACCCTCTGGCGCAGCAAGGTCGATGGCAGCGAGCGCATGCAGCTGACGTATCCGCCGATGTATCCGGTGCTGCCTCGCTGGTCGCCAGACGGCAAGAAAATCATCTTCTTTGAGTTCTCGGTTAGCACGGACAAGCCCGCGAGAATGTATGAAGTCTCGCCTGACGGCGGAAGTCCGCAGGAACTGTTGCCGAGCGATCACACGCAGCAACTCGATCCGAACTGGTCGCCCGACGGAAGCAAGATCATCTTTGCAGGCGAGTCGAACGATCCTTCATCGGCAATTCATATCCTCGACACGGCAACCCAGCAGGTTTCCAACTTGCCGGGATCGCAGGGATTTTACTCGCCGCGATGGTCGCCTGACGGGCGCTACATTTCCGCATTCACCGCCGATTCAAAGACACTCTTGCTGTACGACTTCCAAACGCAGAAATGGAGCGAGCTGGCAAATGGCTCTTTGAGCTGGCTCAACTGGTCGCATGACAGCCAATACGTTTACGTTCTGGATTTCCGCGGGAAAGATGCGGTCGTTCGCATTCGCATCAGCGATCACAAGCCTGAACAGGTTGTCGACCTCAAGAACTTCAATACCGTTGGACGCTACGGGGGCTGGCTGGCGCTGACTCCGGACGATTCGCCGCTCTTGCTTCACGACACCGGAACGCAGGATGTCTACTCGGTCGACTGGCAATCGCGATAGCTCAGGAAAATGCTCCGCTCACAACGATGCGACTCTTCTCTGCACAACCAGAAAATACAGAGCAACAAGAATCAACAGAAAACCGTTCACACCCAACACGATTGGAGCGGTGAACGCGGGCACGAGCCATCCGGAGACCAGGTTGCCCATCGGCATGCCACCGCGGAAGGCGCAGTTGTAGACGCTCATCACGCGGCCGCGCATTTCGTTGGTGGTGATCAACTGGACCAGTGAAGTCACCGTCGCAAACACCGCCATCATCGAAGCGCCGACGATGACCAACATGGCGTAGGAAACAAGAAGGAATCTCGAGAGCGAGAATCCGGAGATTCCGGCACCCAGGCAGATCAGCATGGTCAGAGCGAACCGGCCTTTGTTGGAGATGTTGCCTTTGCCAGCGACCGCGAGCGATCCGCAGATCGATCCGACTCCCATCAGCGACAGAAGGTTTCCGAACGTCTCCGGACCGCGATGGAAGATGTCTTTCACGAAGACCGGAATATAGGTTCGCATCGGCATGCTCAATGCGGTCATGCAGAAAGCCAGGACGATCAGCGCTTCCATGGAGCCTTGCTGGCGGACGAAACGAATGCCCTGCTTCAAGCTGCCGAACATCGATTCCTTGGTGGTTTCCGGTAAATACCGCGCGGTGATCATGGACAGCGAAATAATCGGCGCCAGAAATGAAAGCGCGTTCAATCCGAAGCACCACTTTTCGCCAAGCCTTCCGAGGGTGATTCCAGCGAGCGCGGGACCGACCGTGACCGCGAGATTGAACTGGATGGAATTCAGCGCGATTGCGTTCGGCATATCTTCGCGATCGACCAGCGTGGGAATGAGCGCCTGATACGCAGGTCCGCCGAATGCCTGCGCGAATCCCGAGACAAAGGATAGGCACAAAATTTCCCACACCTGAACCGCGCCCAATGAGACGAGCACGGTCAGGATTCCGGCGCTCGCCATCTGCACGTATTGCGAAAGCAAAAGGATCTTGCGGCGTTCGGTGCGGTCGGCGACAACGCCGCCGATCAACGAGAACAGAAAGATAGGAATCCCAGCGAGAAACTGATCGAGCGCGAGGAGGAATGCGGAGTGGCTCAGGCGGTAGATGAGCCAACCTTGGGCGACGATCTGCATCCAGGTGCCGATGGAGGAGGTGCAGGCGCCGATCCACATGAGGCGGAAATCGCGATATTGAAATGCTTTGAAAACTCGGCGCAGCGTCGAAGTTGGCATGGGCTCGAAGCGGGTTGTGACGTAAGCAATCTATCTTCGCACGAACACCCGTCTATAGTCCGCGCGCGATCCCTTCTGTTCACTCAGGGCAAGCCTTCACTTCGCCTGAAATGCGGCTCCGCTCTGAATAACGCCCAAAGAAGGAACCGAACCCGGAGCATTTGAATTCGCTTCGCCCTGAAAAGACTCGGTTAGTTCAGGAGATGCATTTTCGCTAGGTGGCTTTCTTTTCGATGGTTTTGGCAAGCTCCTTGGGCATGTTGGGGAAGAAATGTTTGCGGACGATAGTGTCGACGTCAGCTTCGAGATCTTTGGCGGTGAGGCTCGATGCGGGCTTTTTGGCCGCGGGTTGCGGTACTGCTGGCGGCCGGGATTCGGTTGCGGGCTCGGATTTGTACTGGGTTCTGAGCCGGTTCGTCTTCGTCGCGGACCAGTTGCACTTCCGGATGACGGGCTGCCCACATCTTTAATTTCTCTTCGCTCTCGCCACGCTTGCGGGCGTTTTCGATGTGCTCTTCCCGCATGCGTGCGTACAAGGCTTCCGCGGGGTCGAGTTTGGGCGCGGGCGACAGTTTCTTCCTCCTCTTCTTCGAAATCTTGGTCTTCCCAAACGTCCTGGCCGAGATACGTATTGACGACGTCACGCGGGTCGAGGATGACTTCGTGAAGGCGAGGCTTGAAGTCAGTCATCCGCAGATTGGTGCTAGCGGTTTGCAGCGCGTAAAGAAGAAGGCTGGCGGTTTTGTGCTCGATCTGGTGCGAGACGAGCAGGCGCATGACCTGCATAAGGGCGATCTGGATGGAGTTGGCGTCTTCGAGGACGGGCAGAATAAAAGTCGCGACGCCCCGTTTGCGGTCGGCGGCGAGTTTGATGGGTTCGTCCTGAAAGCGCTTGTGGACGAAACAGAAACGATTGCGGCGGAGTGCTGGAGATCCACCCTGAGTGCCGTTGATTTTCAGATGCTGACAGCGGTTTGGGTAATTTGCCATGAAGCCTCCTCCCCTTCCCCGGCTGATCTATTGGAATCATCGGTTTAGCGGAAATTATGAAATTAATCTATGAGCTGCAATCAGTTGCGGGCAAAATCTTGAGGGAGTAGAGGTTGGGGGATTGTTTTCCTCGCACAAACCGCGACAAGGGTGGGGCACCTTCAAGGTTGTTTTTGCCGGATGATTGCGGTCCATGAGCCGAGTGTGGGGGGAGGAGTTTTCTCAGTCAAGGTTGGATGAACATTGGTGGGCTGTGGAAAACTTCCGGGGTGCTGGTCGTGCGGCGGCCTCAGCGGCTGAAGCCGGATGCGTTTCGGTTCTTTACGGCACGGATAAATCCGTGCCCTGATACGAAACGGTTGGCGGCACGGTTTTCAAGCTGTGCCCTTTCCGGTTCTCTGTGCCTGAGACCGAATTGAAAAGTCCCCAGCTCTCTCAGCAGGTCAATGCAGATTTTCTACGAGGTAAAGATTTGACGAATAGCGCGGAGAATAATATGCGTAATACTTCAGGTCGGGCGTGACCACGATTCCTTTTCCTTTGCGTTGGACGCTGAAATGTAAGTGCTTCCACGGCTTGCGCTGCGCGGTTGCCAGATCGATCAGGGTGAAGGTGACGTCTTTGCTGTTACTATCACCCACCAACAAGGACCGGCCTCCGCCGACGAAACGGATTGGCGACTCGGCACCGAGCACTCCTTTCAATACAGTCGGCTGGCTGGTTCCAGCGCGATACAAGGATATTCCTCCGGTTTCTTCGTGGAGAGCAAGGGTGGCTCCATCCGGCGATATCGTCGGATCGCTGTCGCGGCCCTTGGTCTTCACCAGCACTGGCGGGCCACCGTTGATTTTCTGTGCGTAGACGTTCCAGTCGGCCTGCGAGTCCAACGCTTCGTACGCGACTGTGCTGCCATCATCGGACCATGCGGCGCGGTCAAAGAAGGTAAGTCCGGGAGTGGGCAACTCCCTGGGTTCGCCCGGACCGACCGGTTGCAGCAGTAATTTCGGTTTCCCACGGCCGTAGGTGAGAATCCATTTTCCATCTGGCGAAATGTCAGCTTGACCAGCGCCCAGGCTCACCGCAGCGGAGCCATCCGTGCGGCGGTAGTACGCGAGACGATCATTTTCGAGGTAGTAGATCTCTCCAGCTTCGCCAAAGCTGAGCCAGCGACCGTCGTTTGAAAGCGCCGTGGGGCTTGTGTCGTCGAGCCAAGCGTAGGCGTGCTCGGCTGTGTCTCCTGGGAAAAATCCAATCAGTTGGGTTCGCCAGTTCTCGCGTGAAAGAAGAACTCTCCCATCGGGGGCAATATCGTGCAAGCGCACGTCGGGTACAGTCACCACCGTTCTTTCTTTTCCGGAAAGAGTGACGGCGTGAATGGCGTCGGCCCAACCCGCACTGTTCAAAGTTCCCGCGAACCAAATCTCTTTTCCGTCTGGACGCCAGGCCATCCCTTCGATACTCAGCCAGCCCTGGGTGACGATGGTGCGCTTGCCGTTCAGATCCACGACGTCGATTGAACCGTCGTCGGAGTCGACGGGATGGTTCTCGAATGCGATCATCGATCCATCGGGAGAAAATCTGGGATGGCCCAGCCATCCGGTTTTCTGCTGATACAAGACGTGGCCTGGCGGAAATTCCAGACGCGCATCGTTGGCCGTATTTACGACGATCGCCAGTTGCTTGCCATCGAGACTCCAATCGGCGTACGAAACATGCTCCGCCAGATTTCGCGGTGAACCGCCTGCGAGATTTACGGTCGACAAAGTACCCGCGCAATCGACTAAGAAAACATGTTCGCAACCCTGGAGAACCGCGAGTTGGTCAGAGGAAGAAACCGCGGCTATTGTGGCCGAAGGGATGCCGAGCGGACGCGACTCGGGGCTACCCACTCGCGCCGTCGCAACCTGAGGCGGGTCTCCCTCCCACTCTCCGCTATAGACGATGGTTTGTCCGTCGTGCGAAAAGCGAGCAGTCTGCAGGATTCCCTCGCGATAGCTGACCATTCTGTAATGGACGAGCGGAGGACTGCTCCGGCCAAGAAGCAACGCGCTGGCAAGAAGAAAGAGCACACTGGCGGTCGCGGCGACCGCCCAAGGCAGCAGGGGCGAGCTGGTTTTGATGGATGGCTGGGGCGCAACGGGCTGGGTTGCGTTTTCGGCGATCCACTTCAGCTCAAGCTTTACGTCGTGAGCCGTCTGGAATCGGTCGTCGGGATTTTTCGCGAGGCACGCGCTGACGATATGTTCGAAGGACGAGGGCGCCAGGGGCTGAAGTGTCGAGATGGGCTCGGGATCTTTTTCCAAAATCGCGCTGGCGACGCTGATCTGGCTCTTGCCCTCGAAGGGCCTATTCCCTGTCACCATCTCATAGAGGACAGCGCCGAAAGCAAAGAGATCGGACCGGGCGTCTGCTTCCTTGCCCTCAATCTGCTCGGGCGCCATGTATTGGACGGTGCCAATCACCGCGCCGGCGGTGGTCAGCGGTGACAAAGGACTGGCCTCGCTCATCGTTTGAGCAGCCGACAAAACAGGAGTGCGCGATGCCGAGCCCAGACCAGCGGCCGCGGCTTTGGCCAAGCCGAAGTCCATCAGTTTGGCGCCGTTTCGCGTCAGCATGATGTTGCCGGGTTTCAAATCGCGGTGAATGATCCCTGCCCGGTGGGCTTTATCGAGCGCTTCGCAAATCTCGATTCCGATCTTCAGCGTCTCTTTCAGCAGCAGCGGGCCCCTCTTCAAACGCTGGGCCAGCGTTTCGCCTTCCAGATACTCCATCACCAGAAAGTCGACGCCATCCTGATGGCCAACATCGTGGAGAGTGCAGATCGAGGGATGATTCAGGGAAGAGATGGCCCGCGCTTCGCGATCGAAGCGTTGCTTGAGATCAGGATTGGATGAAAGATGCTGCGGCAGGACCTTGATCGCAACGTCGCGGCCTAATCGCGTATCGCGTGCTCGATACACTTCGCCCATACCGCCCGCGCCGAGCGGCGATTGAATTTCATAAGGACCAAGTTTGGTGCCAGAGGTCAGGGCCATGTGTGGGCGCAATTATAGCCTGTAGAGAACATCGCAGAGGGTATGACGTAAGCGGTCCGCTGTTGGGGCATCGCCGGCAAGAAGCGGATTCCTCCTGTCTCGCTTCGCTCGCGCGTCGGAATGACCAGGGCTGGCAATGCTTCGCTTCTTTGTCCTCCTCCAGAGCTGGCAGTGATTCGCTTCTTTGCCCTCTTCAAGAGCTGGCAATGTCTGGGCTCATTTGTCCTCTTCGAAGATGGCTAGGTCCCATGGGGCAAGGCTGACACTGCTGCCTCGATCAACGGCGTGACCGGTGAGCAGATCGCGGCTCGCAGCATAGGCGTAGGTGAAGTCAGCGGTAGCACTGGAGTAGTTCAGATAGTAGTGGATCCGCTTGCCGGATCGATTCGTGCCGTGCTTGACCCGCACAGTCTTTGGAAGATCCTGGTCGGAACTGCTGAGGCCGGACTCGCGAAGAACATCAAGAACAACGGCCCGTTGGAGTCCGTCGGAGAGTGCGGTTCCTTCATAGGTTAGCGTGCCCGATCCGAACTGGTTGCGCGTGATGGCCGGCCAGCGACCGAAGAATGGATGGTCGTAGAAAGCTAGTGGCTTGGCCGAAGTCGGCAGGAGAAACTCCGCCCACGTACTGACCCTGTTATCGTCGGCAGAGAGATGCCACGGATTATCCTTCAGCGCCAGCGGGTGCTCGAGGTTGGAGAACTCCTGATAGGTGAAGCCGGCGGCTTCGCGGAGCGGGCCGGGCGCCCGCTCCCAGCGGACAGCGGAGTTCTCATTGGTGAATCCGCTCTTGAACGTCATGAGGACGTGTCCGCCGCCGTGAACGTAATCGGCGATCTTCTTCAGCAACCCATCATCGGCAACGTAAAGCGCGGGAACGATGAGGAGTTTGTAGGGCGAGAAGTCGGCGGTCTCCGGAAAGACAAAGTCGGCGCCGACGTTTGCTTGATAGAGGGAGCGGTGCAACTGCGAGAGAATGGCGTTATATTCACCCGCGGCTTTGCCGGGTACCCATCCGAGATCCTGCTGCCGTTCGAACGGCATGAAGCTGATCGCGTTGGATGAATCGACACTGTAGAGGATCGCCACCTGATTCCTGATTTGGAGATTGACGATCTCAGGGCCGAACTTCTGCAGTTCGTGCGCGATCTGTGAAACCTCGGCGTAGGCGCGGTTCGGTTCGAGGTCGTGGCTCAGCACTCCCTTCCAGTAAGTCTCCTGACCGGCGTGGATGGAGTGCCAGTGCCAATACTCGACCATGTTAGCGCCGGAGGAGAGATCGGTGTAGACGTCGAGCCGGAGCTGTCCATCGTAGGGCGGGAATTGCCCGGCGGAATCCCAGCCAAGCGTCTGCGCATTTGTTTCCGTCACCAGAAAATTCTGGTGTTTGAGGGAACGGGAGAAGTCGCCCTGCAACGCTTGCCAGGCGCCGTCGAGATGGTCCTGTGATCCGTGGTAAGGATTATTGGCGACGACATCGAGTGACTTGGCAACTTCAACCTCGTTCGCATCGAGTTTCATCATCGAGCCGTAGTCCTGCGTGACGAACTGATCCGGACGCCGGAATTTGCGGACGAGCGCAGCCTGAAACGCGAGATAGTCGGTGACGCGCATTTGCTGCCAGCGGGACCACTCGAGTTTGTAACTGGTGCTGGTGGCGTTGTCTCGCTGAGGCATGTCGGCCCAATCGTTGACGTCCTGGCCCCAGTAGTTGAGAAACCAGGCTTTGTTGAGCGCGTCGGTGGTGCCGAACTTTTTCTTCAGGTGGTCGACGAAGCCGTTGAAGACATCGTCGTTGGAAGCGCCGTATGAGCCAGTCTCGTTATCGATCTGCCATCCGATGACCGCGGAATTATCTTTGTAGTGCGTGACCAGGTTGGTGATGACGCGCTCGGCGTAGAAGCGGAACTTCGGATTGTCGGTGTCCATGTTCTGGCGCATGCCGTAGCGCACCGAAGCCCCGCCGAGCGGGCGCGCGTAGAACGCGGGATGGGATTTAGCCATCCAGGTAGGCATGGAATAAGTGGGCGTACCCATGATGACTTTGATCCCGGCTTTGCCCATGGCATCGACCACGCGGTCCATCCAGGCGTAATCAAAGACTCCGTCGGAAGGCTCCCAGAGACTCCACGTGGACTCTCCCATGCGAACCACCGAGATGCCGGCCGTTTTCATGAGGGCAACGTCTTTTTCCAAACGCCCGAGTTGGAGATCGGCGGGAATGTATTCGTTGTAATACGCGGCCCCGTAGAGAACGTTGGGCAGCAGCGCTCCGGGAGACGGAGTGGAGTTCTGTGCCGTTGCGGCGAGCGGTGCGAGACCAAGAGCCAGAAACGTACGGAGAAACCGCGAGATCAGCCTGCGAGTCATGAGTGTCATTCCTTATTACTAGAACACCTTGCATGAAAATTCTTTGTGTCACAAAACGTCCAAACCAGCTGGAAAGACAGAGCGCGGCAAGCGGCCGTTCAGACATCCTGCAGTCGAGGAATGTTAGGCAGGATGCACGGGCAAGTCAATGCAAGCCGGGCATGAGTCCTCTCCCTGAATCCGGATTTTTTCGCCTCTTCCCCGCACGGATAAATCCGTACCCTGTTACAAATCTAGCGACCCAGTCCGAAATCGTTCTGCTCGCTCTTACACAATTAACGTGAATCGCCCAAGACGCGCGAGATCGCGGGTTCGAACGACGAGATCTGGCGTTCAAGAAAGGCCCGTTAAGAGCTCGTTCCGGCCGATCGCCGTCGCTGTTGCTTCCTTTGAAGTTATAGAGCACTGACAAAAACGCCAGCCAGGGTGAGCTTGAATACCTGCCCATGCTATGAGTACCACCGAATATAGTGGTGCCATAGAGATTGCCGGCTGAGTCGATGATCAGCGGAGCTGGTGGGGTTGAGTACCTTGGAGCAGGAGAATTCTTGGGAGTTGGATTCGGCGGTGGGGTAAGACTTTCTTACTTCCCTATGCGACGGATGAATCGGTGCCCGGGTACGAGGCATTCGTAGTTGAAGCGCACGCTTGCCGTTTTCTGGCTGTGCGACTTGGTTCAGGTCCTAAAGTCAAAATCCCCACTCTAACGCCGCAAAATGCGCGACGTTAGAATGGGGCACCCGGCGACAAGGGTGGGGCGGCCGGAGTGGGGAGTGTTTATATCCACGATTCCTCAGGGCAGTTTTTCTGCGTGGACGGGGACAGTGGCCTTAAGATTGGCGACTAACGGAACACCGTTGGATGGAGGCCCTCCCCGTGCGATCCCTTTCCCTCGCTTTTGTCGCGATGTGCTTGATTGTGTCCCTGGCAGCGTGTGGGGGCAGCGGCGGTGGGTCGAATAATCACCTGACGACCAGTCCTCCGGTCCCGGTGAAGCTGACGGTGACAGGGGCTACGCCGACTATGGCCGCCACCCAGGTAGCCGGCGGTTCGTGGTCGGCGCTAACGCTTAGCGGCTCGACGGCAACCTTCAATGTAGCTTCAACCAGCACCAGTTATGCGGTCGCGGTCCTGTGCCCCGCGTCGACAGCCTCCGGCATTCAGATCGAAGGTGTGTTTGAAGCGTTGGCGAGCGACACCACCTCTCCGACGCTTTACTGCCCGCCGACAACTTCGGTGACGATGACGGTGAACTTTGATCTGAGCGCGGTGGCAGCAGCGCAGGAAGCGGCGATTGCGGTCGGCACCGACATCAGCGCGTACTGGCCCGGACCGGTTTCGGCGGGCAATGTTCAGAATGTTACGACCGGCACCCAGGATGTAGGCGTGGCGGCGTATGGAGCGACGCCAACGACGGCTCCGTACGGCGTGCAGATTCAACGAGGCGTTGATGTGACCGGAGCGCCGCTCACGGTTCCGCCGATGAGCACGACCGATGAAACGGGGTCGGCGACGGTCGCGGTGAACGGCATTCCGTCGGGGTATTCGAACTCATTGTCTGCCTATTACGTGACGGCGGGGGGTGCGACGATCCCGATCAATGGAAATAACGTCGCGAACTATGCGTTGGTTGCGGCAGCCGACACGATGACCGGAGATTTCTATTCGGTGCAGTCGTCCGCGACGAATAGTTCGTTTACGAATGTAGTCGAAGCGCTGCAATCCTTCAGCTCCGGGGGAAATCTAACGCTGACGCTTCCGGCGCCGATGAGTTACAGCGGCCCGACGGCGGCGGCGTACCCTACGTTTGACGCGACATATAGCGGGTTTACGGGATCGGGAAAAACGGGGTGGATCGGGGCGGTTGACTGGGCCGGGAGTTCCACCACGATGGGAATTCTGGTCTACGCGACGAGCGGATTCTTGGGCACGAACTCGGTTGCGATCCCCGATCTTTCCTCAGTGAGCGGATTCATCGCGCCGCCGGCTTCGGGTATCCCCGTACAGTGGTCCGTGGTCGCATTTCAGCAATCGGATCTGTACTTCGCGTTCGAAGTATTCGCAACTCCATCGAGCGAGACGGCGCAGTACGCCATCGCGGGCGGTTCGTACAACGAACCGTAATTGCGCCGTTGGATGCGCAAGCAAACTTGCCAATAACCCGGAAATTCGTACCGCGCGGGGCGGGACTTGAAGGCGTAGTATTTCCCCATGCCATCCTCCAATTTTTCCCGCCGGTCATTTCTTGCCATGTCTGCAGCATTGCCATGGGCTTGGCGCGGGCTCGCTTCGGGCATGGCCCCGTCGAGTTCCATGCCCGTCGGCCTCGAACTTTACTCGGTGCGCGAGGCGTTGAAAAAAGATTCCGAGGGCACAGTGCAGGCCGTCGCGCAGATGGGATATCAATGCGTCGAGTTCTACGCCCCGTATATCGAGTGGAGCGATGCGCAGGCCAAGCAGATGCGGAAGGTGCTGGACAATCTCGGCATCCATTGCTACTCGACACACAACGGGCTGGACAACTTCAGCACGGAGAAAATTGGGCGCGCCCGCGATCTGAATCAGATTTTGGGCACTAGGTATATGGTGCTGGCGTGGAGCGATCCTAAGACGGATATGGAGGGATGGAAGGCTCTCGCCGACAAGTTAAATGCCGCCGCCGAGACGCTGCAGCCGGCCGGCCTCAAGGTGGGATATCACAACCATGATGCTGAGTGGAAGGCAGTCGGCGGGAAGCGTCCGATGGATGTTTTGGCGGCCAACACAAAACCAAGCGTGATGCTGCAGTTGGATGTGGGCACGTGTCTCGAGGCGGGGGCTGACCCGGTGGCGTGGATCCGAGCCAACCCGGGACGCATTCGCTCCATCCATTGTAAAGACTGGTCTCCTGCACCCGACGCGGGCTACAAGGTTCTGTTCGGAGAAGGCAAGGCGGATTGGAAGGGGATTTTTCAGGCGGCCGAAAACGGCGGCGGAGTCGAGTTTTATCTGATCGAGCAGGAAGGCAGCCGCTACCCCGAACTGGAAACCGCGAAACGGTGCCTGGAGGCATATCGCGCGATGCGCGAAGGACGGTAAAATATCGTTATGCGCAGTTTGCTTTTTGCTTTGTTGCTGGGCGCGAGCGTCGGCTTGTCGGCGCAGAATTCGAACCCTCCAGCTCCGAGTCCGTCGAGTTCACAGAGTCCGAGTTCGAAGAGTTCGGATTCGCAGACTCCGAGTTCCCCGAATCCGGATTCACAGGCTCCCGATTCACAATCGAAGGATTCGGAGAAGACGCCTTCCAGTGATTCTAGTGGCGTCGGTTCTCCGGGCCGGACGCCGAGCCTGGCGCCACCCCGTTCGGATCGCGTCAATGTCAACGATCTGGGCAATAACGACGGGATGAGTTCGAGCAAAGATACGCAGATCGATCTGACTCCTCCGGCGGACGATACTAAGACGCATCCGCACAGCGGGGACATTCTGACGGACGCGGGTTCGTCGGGCAGTGGGGATACGACGGAGATGCACCCGTGGAATCCGCATAAAGCGGCGAAGGACGTGGAAGTCGGAGATTTCTATTTCAAGCGCAGGAACTACGTGGCAGCGGAAGACCGCTATCGCGAGGCGCTCTACTATAAAGAGAACGATGCGATCGCGACCTACCGGCTGGGTTTGTGTCTGGAAAAGATGGACCGGCCGCTCGAGGCGCGCACACAGTTTGAAAACTATTTGAAGATCCTGCCGAACGGTCCGCAATCTGCGGACGCGCGAAAATTGATCGAGCGGATCAAGAGCGCGGAGTCTAAGACGAAGGCTGCGAAGTAAATCGGCGCCAATTCCCTGTTACTGGTTCATATCTTCCCATATCAATCCGGAATTCGGTTCCGGATTTCGATTCTTCAACGCGGCGACGTCCTGGCTTTTGATTTCCTGGCGCTGGCGACAACGGCGTCGCCGATGCTGCTCTGTTTGGCTTCTCCGAGAATGAGGTTGGCGGGCCATTTGGGTCCGGAACGCGGCAGAGCTTTGTTCCGCCGTGCGAGGTGGACGAGATGTTCCACCGTATCCACGCAGGCGTGGATCGCCTGCGTTCGCAGCGATCCCTCAAAGCCGCCTCGTATGATTAACATTGCGGTGCCGTGCATCAGCGACCAGATCACGAGCATGAGCCGGTTATGCCGGCCTGCAGGGCCTCCCAATTGTTTAGACAGGCGTTCCCGCATGAGGTTGAACGAAGGCCAGGGCTCGTAAAGTGAAGGAGGCCTGCCTACACCATCGAACAGGACTTCATAAAAATGGGAATGATCGAGAGCGAAACGCAAATAACTTTGAATCGCGTCGCTCAGGGTATGAGTGCGCTTCAAGCGTGAGAACAGGTCCCGCCGGGTCTTGAGGCGCAGCGCGCGGAGAATGTCATCGCGGTCGCGGTAGCGCTCATATACGGTGGGGGTCGTCGTCCCCGCGGCCTTGGCGACGGCGCGCATGGTAAGCGATTTCTCGCCGCCGCGGGCCCAGAGGCGCGAGGCCGCGCCGAGAATCCGCTGTTCGAGTTCAGGATCCGGATGCCGGGGCACTTCACCTCCACAAGGGTAGAATAACGATTTGTTGCTTGCACATCGTATTATTAACGTCGTATACTAAATGCACGGGTAGTGACCTAGCAGGGTGGTCCTGGCGGACCTGAAACAGCAGTCCTCCCAATACGGCCCCGGGCCCCCTGTTTTATCCAAAAAAGCAAGAGGAGTGGTAGATGCAGTCTGGAAGCAAGAAACAGATCGACGTAGCGCGCCTGAAAGCGGACCTCTCCGCGGCGGGAGTGGAACTGCTTAGCGCGCATTGTGCCGCAGACCGGCTTCGCCTGCAGTATTCCCCGCAAGACATAGTGGCTTTTGGTGAGCGTCAATGGTTGAAGCGGGCGATCGCTTCGGCAGAGGCCGTACACAACTTTTTCTCCCAGATCAACGCCCATATCGAGCACAGCGAAGACGCCAGAAGTTAAGGCAGGCCGCGAGCAGGTTTTTCGTAAATTCTGATTCGCCATTCGGCAGGAAAACAAGGCAGCTATTTTTCCACGCGGATAAATTCTCCGGTGGAAGCGTTGACGGCAACGGTGAGCTTGGCGCCCTCGCGGGCCGCACCGTAAATGACGTGCCAAGTCAGTTCGTTGGTGTTGTGGTTCCAGTCGCAGATGTAGATGACCGGCGTGTCGGGCGCTTTCTCGATAATCTTGTCTCCGCCATGCTTCTGCGCGACTTGTTCCGCCTGATCGGAATCGATCTTGAGGAACGCCATGTCGAAGACCTGGGTCGATGCGTTCGAGGCGCTGTAGCTGTCTTCGGTGCCAGGATTGATGCCGCGGGCCGGCGCTCCGTCGGCTGAACTACCGGACCAGGTATAGGCCTTCTCCGACCGTTGCGTGGCTGATGCGAAACTGGCTCGCCATATCGCCCACTTTCCATCGTGACCGTTGCCGTCGCTAGTCGCCACGGATTCGATGCGGTACGGCTTGGCGTCGAGATTCCATCCGCGTGCCGCGACGTACAGTTTCTGGAAGCCGGACCGCGCCGTGATGAGTTCCGGTCCCTTGGGTTCCGGCTTGACCTCTTCCGCCGGCTTGTTGGAATCGGAGGAGCACGAGGTGAGCAGAGCCGACATTGCTATGACGAAAGCGGCGGACACGAGGAGAGCGCTTCTACGCTGCCTGCTGGAATACGAGAAAGCGGATGGGGATGAGTCTCCTTCGCGATCGTTGCTTTCTTGTGAGGCAAGACTGGCCGTTTTCATGGCGTCCTTCCTGATATAACTGGAATGATTTTATGGTTGCGGCAACATTCTATCTGAAAGCCCGAAAAAGTTAAGTGGCGCCCGTGGACCCTCATCTCCAAAAACTGCAGCGCGAGATCGAGTTGGCGGTGGAGGGGCTCTCCCCCGCGCAGTTGAGTCGGCATGAGCCGGAGAAATGGTGCTCCGCCGAGATTTTGGAGCATTTGTATTTGACCTACACGGGAACGGTCAAAGGTTTCGGACGCGTGCTCAGCAGCGACAAGCCGCTTGCGTCGAAGGTGACCTGGAAGAATCGAGCCCAGTCGATGTTGGTCGTGGGCTTCGGCTACCTGCCCAGCGGGAGAAAATCTCCGGCGAACGCGAGCCCACGAGGCGTGCCAGCGGAAAAGGTCGCCACGGAGATCGGTCCTGCCGTCGGCGAACTCGACGAGATTATGACCCGCTGCGAGGCGAAGTTCGGAGCACGATCGAAGCTGCTGGATCATCCGATTCTCGGGCCATTCTCGGTGAATCAGTGGCGGAAGTTTCATCTGGTGCACGGACTGCATCACGTGAAGCAGATCGAGCGACTACGAGAGAAGCTGAAGAGCGGAACGATCTAGCAGCGAATGCGGATAAATGAAAGCGCCGGAGAATAACTCCGGCGCTTTATGTTTTGCGGACCTAAACTTATGGCTCGCGGACGGACGATGGAACGCCAGCCTTGCGGGCTTCTTCCTGCATGCTTTCGAGCTGCTGCTTGGCGTCGTCCAAGGCCTTCTGCTTGTCGGCGATCTGCTGCTTGTATTGAGCGTCCTGCTTGTCCCAGTCGGTGGAGTTACGGAGGCGGTTACCCACATCGGCGTACATGGCGGCGGCGCGAATCTGATATTCACGCTGCAACACGTCAAGCTCGCGCGCATTCAGATCGATCTGGCTCTGCTGCTGCGCGAGGCGCTCGCCCCACTGTTTCCACGCTGCCTCTTTGGTGGCCTGATCGGTAGCGGGCTTGGCGGAAGTGCTGCTCTTATCTTCCGTGGTCGAAGTGCCCGGCTTTGCCTCGGCACCTGGTTTCGGCTCGCCTGTAGCCGGGGTGAAGGGATCCGCCTGCTTCGCTTGAGCCGGTTCTTCGGTCGGCGCCGGCGCGGTGCCGACGACGGAGAGCTTGTCATCCTTCGGCAGATTGTCGTTGTCGAATACCTTGGGCTTGCTGGCCGCGCTGGGATCCTTGCGGATCTGGCGGGCGTAGGTGCCCAGGGGAGTTGCATCTCCGGCGCTCGGCGAGGCCGAAGGAGCCGGACTCTGGGCGCTGGCCGGAAGACCGGCAGCGACCAGAAGCAGGGTGAGTCCAATTCCAGCGTGTGCGAAACGGTTCATAGTGTCACCTTCTCCAGACTCGGTTTGGCGGCCCGGGCTGCGAACCGCCCGCGCCGTTTCTTGCCGATTTCATCGTCCTGCAGCCGCGGCTCCCGCTTTCTGAGCCGCGGGCTTCGCCATCAAGAATCCGCCAAGACTGCGCTCAAGTTGCGCGGCTTCCTGGGCGATGTCGATTGCGATTTGCTTTGCCAGTTCGGGATCGCGATTGTTGGCCAGCTGCTGCGCGTAGCCGGCGATGGTGGTCAGTGAAACGCGCAACTGCAGCGCCATCTCGGCGGAAAGCTCGCCATGCAGTTCCTGCTGACGACGGATCTTTTCAAACTCACTGAGATCGTTGATGAGGCATGCCACGCCTAGCAGGCTGCCATCGACCGCAGGCACTTGAGAAACCGTGATCGAGAGAACGCGCTTTTCCCCAGACGGAGTTTCATACTCGGTCTGAACCTGGCGGCGCTTACTGCCCTCGCGGAGCACGGCATGGACTTCGTCGGCAACCGAGGCGGGATCGCTCGCTTCGTTGCCGGAATCCGCCGGCTTGATGACAGAGCCGCGGAAGATATCTTTGGCGCTCATTCCGTTGACGGAGGCGAATCCGAGGATCGACTTGCCCGCAGGATTGGAAGTCTTCACCAATCCATTCGATCCGAAGACGAGCACTCCGGAGGATAGATTCGAGAGCACGGCTTGGCTGAAGTTTTCCGTGGTGCGCGCACGATGCTGCTCGGCTTGCGACTGTACCTGCAACTCATGCTTCTGCTGCTTGAGCTGTTGGATGACCGTGTTGTAGAGATTCAGGGGCAGAGTGTCGAGCGAACCCGGCTGTGCGTCGGAGAGATCGGCCTCGTCGTCAATGTTCTTGCGCAAGGCGCGCACGAAGAACAATCCAACGAGAAAGGCGATGCCGGCGCAGAAGAGCACCGCGATGGCCCGCAGCAAAACGGGATTGGTTAGCAATTTCACCAGAGCCCCCCATACCACTCGAGCAACCGGTCGCCGAAGAAGCAGGCGAGCAAAGCCATGCTGCCCAGGAAAACGCCGAACGGCATCTGATAATTGCGATAGACAACTTGCGCCGACTGCCATCCGCGGCGGCGCGCCGCCTGCACGCTGGCCAGCCGCTTCATGAATCGATGGGTGCGCTTGATCCAAACGATGAACACGGTTCCAAGGCCGAAGAACGAGCCCGCCAGCGATCCGGCAAAAATTGTGAGCACAGTCAACTTCATGCCGAGGAATGCGCCGACCATCGCCATCAGTTTGACGTCGCCGAGGCCCATGCCCTCAGTCCCGCGCCAGCGCAAATACATCATGGCGGCGCCGTAAATAAACGATGCTCCCAAACCCGCGCCCAGCAAGGAATCGAGCAGGGACCACAGGCGGCCGGAGACGTCGCCGGAGACCGGCAGATTGACCCCGGAGAGAAACTGCGCGGCCAGATCATTTACCGGAACCATCAGACTGAATACGAGGCCGAGAGCCAGTCCCGTAAGCGTGAGTTTGTCGGGCAGCAGCTTGGTTTCGGCGTCAGTAAAGATGAGGCCGAGGAGCAGGAAGGAAAATGCGCAGTACTTCAGCAGCGAAAGTGTCCAGCCGAAATACCAGTAGCAGGCCAGGAACAATGCTCCAGTCAGGAGCTCGATGATCAGGTAGCGCGGAGAAATTCTAGCCTTGCAATGACGGCAGCGCCCGCGCAGGATCAGCCAGCTCAATACCGGAAGATTGTCGTAGAGTGCGATTCCCTGCTTACACTTCGGGCACGCGGAACGCGGAGTCACGACCGACAGTCCCAGCGGCAAACGGTAGATACACACGTTCAGAAAGCTGCCGAAGGCCAGCCCGAGGAAGAAGATCGTCGATGCGATTACGGGATCCAAGAATTAGGTGTCCAAATCTTTGCCGGGGACAGCCGCGCTTCTTACGCGAACGTCTCCTGTAGAACGCTGCAAAATGCAGTTCTTGGTTGGATTATAAGGCGATCGATAAGGCAGGACTAAGGTACCGAAGTCACTGGCCATAAGGCCGACGGCCAGTAAGCCATTGGCTTGCCGACGGTTACCGAATGGCCGAGGCCTTTAACTTCTGGGAGGACAGGGCCAGAGGGGCATTCTGAAAAAAAGAGACATGGGTGCTTGCCGGGCGTGTTTGCGTCCGGCGCCAGTCTCTGGCGAAGCAAGGACCCAAGCCGGCCCCGAAAGGCTATTTCACCTGCAACGTCTCGATGTAGTTGGCCAGGTTGGTGATCCTTTGTTGCACTTCAGCTTCGTGTCCCTGGCTGATGCTGGAGAAGAGCGGACCCCAGATCGGCATGTCCTCGCTGCCATGGGAGGGCGTCGCGGCTTGTCCGCGGATCACGGCGGCGACATGGGCGGTGGGGTACTTCCCGCCATTTTTCTGCGCCAGACTGGTGAGATCTTTCGGCTGGTTCTTCATGGCAGAAGCGGCGGGCCCGTTGCCTTCGCCGTCTGTACCATGGCACACGGCGCAATAGCTGTTAAACATCTCTTTGCCCGAATTGGACGCGGTTCTGGTAATCGGTACATGCTTGAGTTCAGTTGAACTCTGAGCCGGGGCTTGCCCCAGGGCAAAGGCTGGAATCAAGACCAAGATCGCAGCCCCACTGATGAATTTCGTTATATGCATAATTCTTCCTCCGTGGGCTTCAAGGCCCAAACTGCCACAACAACGCAGTCTAGGCGCGGCTCGGCAAGAGGAATGTGACGAGAATCACAAGCCGCTGTGACCCGTGCGGAGAGGGTTTACATTTCGGAAACGTGGCGCGGACAGTTCCGAAGAGAAGACCTAAGGCAGGGCGAAGCGCAAGATCTCACCCTGGAGAGTGGGGACGGAAAGCTCGGTGGCGGGAAGGCGCCCGTTCCAGCGGTTCCAGCCGGCAGGAACCAGGCGCGTCTGCGGGGCGGGATGCTCGATCCATCCGGCGACCGTTTCTTCGCGCAGAAAGACGGCCAAGGCGGAGGCTGAAGGAGCGAGCGCCTGCGACTTCCACTCGAACAAGCTCGCTGCCAGGCCTTCCGTCAGCGATTCTCGAGGATCCAGACAGAGCACCCATTTTGCGCCGGAGACGGAGAGCGGAAGGTACTTTTCGAGGGAGATTGAGCCTTGAGCCGGGACGACTTTGGCGCCGTACTCGCGCGCCACGCGGAGAGTTTCATCGCGTGAGCCATGATCGACAATCAAGACTTCGTCGCAGGGATAGAGCGTCTCCAGGCACCGACCGAGGCGCAAAGCATCGTCATGGGTATGCAACAGCGCGGTAATCAGAGCCATGAAATAGTGCGGCCAGTGCATATCCCGAGCAGCGACACAGCTCAGCTACGTCTCTACGGCCAGAATCGAGCTCGGAGGCACGCGAAGGCATCTTACTGCGAATTGCCCAGCTTCGGTCGATTGGCGTCGGAACTCGGCGCCTGGACCACCGTGATCGGGGCCTGCAGCGTGAAGTTCAGCACGGTCTCGGACGGGAATTTGATCTGCTGGCTCTTGGTCGCGGCCTGCACACCTCCGCCGACGCCCGCGCCGGCCGCGGCTCCGATGGCCGCTCCTTTGCCGCCGCCCGCCAGTGCACCGATGATGCTGCCGATCACCGCACCCCCGCCCACTTTCTCAGCGGTATTCTTGCCGCGCGAACTGCCGGTCTTGCGGTACTGATCGGTTTGCAAGTTGTAGGTCTTGCCGCCAGCAGTCAGGCTGTCGAGTTGCATCACCACTTCCGACTGTCCAGCGAACTTGCCTGCACTCTTCACCGAAACGAGGTACCCCGCAATCTCGGCGCCCACCGGGATGACCTCTACTCCGTCGGAGGTCAGCGCCGCGTTTACAGTCGCATGGAAGGTGTCGCCAGTCTGATTTTTTTCGCTGTCAATCGGATCGACGAGACGCACCGTCATCTGGGTACCTTGATCGATGATGAACTTCTTCGGCGGTGCCGGAGGCGCTGGCGTCGGCGCGGGGTTCACATCCGCAGGAGGCGGAGGCACGGCGGCTCCGGGAGGCGGCGTCTGATCATTTGACGCCATCTGCTGGGACGCCGTCTGCTGATTGTCGGGATTATTAGCGTCGTAGGCGGAGTCGCGCGGCGGCTTCGAGTCCTTGTGCCTGCGGCTCTTCTCCGCCTTCTTGGTGGAGCCCGGCTCGGGCTTGATGTCGGGAGGATTGCTGGCGACCTGCGTTGGCGCAGCGGGAGCCGGAGCAGGCGCAGCTGCGGCCGTGGCGTCGCCGATTTGTAGATTGTTGATGACCGTCTTCACGCCCGGGATGGACGCGGCTTGACGGCCCGCGGCGTCGCGCTGGGCGTCATTGTCGACGGTGCCGGAGAGCGTCACGACTCCGTTGTTGGCCTGTACGGTGAGTTGCTTGGTGGAAAGACCGGAATCCTGACTGAACTTGGTCTGAATGTCGCTCGACATCTTGGCGTCATCGAGCTTCTTGGCGCAGCCCAGGCCCGCCGCAAGAATGGTTGCAATGACGAATGAAGACAGCAGGGATTTAATTTTCATACTCGACTCCATGTCAATACAGTTTAGATGCTAGGAGGGTTTTCGATAGATGCAAATGAGGAGCGTGGTTAACGTTCGCAAAGCGGCTGAAGCCGGATTCTTTTGCGTTTTTTTACGGCACGGATAAATCCGAGCCCTGATGCGAGGCGTTGGTGCGGGCTTCAAGCTGGGATCGGCACGGCTCGAAGCCGCGCCCTGCCCGAACCATTTATGAGATAGCTTCTAGTGAATGAATTTGTAGTCGACGATCGAGGCGGCTAGCGCACTTTCGGTTTCTTCCTCGGCTGCGTCCTTGGCGCGCATGACGCGCCCCTGACAAACCACGTTGCTGTTCTTCTGCCCGGAAATTTCCTCAGGCATTTCGAAAACCATCTCGACCAGGGCGTTCACGGGTAAGGGCTGCGGGCCGTTGAAGAGCACCCCGCTCTGGCTGATGTTTTCGATGATGCCTTCGTGCCACGTGCTGGTCTTGTTGACGCGGTAGCGCAGCGGAATATCGAGCTTCAACCGGCGCGCGCGCGGTACCCACGACGGACGCTTTTCGCGCGAATGGGTGCGCCGGATTCCGGTCTCAGCCTTGCGCTCCACGCGCTCGGTGCGGCGCATGGTGGTCCAGTCATATTTGTATTCCACGGCGCACAGCAGACAAACCTGGTAATAGTCGCCATCTGCGCCACGCCTCGGCCAAGAGAACTCGTGGGAGCAGCGCCCAAGCATAAGCACATCCATGATTTTTTGCGGCATGATCTCGAATCCGGGTCACAACCCTGGGACGCAGGGTCATCATCCCTCGAAAACGGGACAGAGGGAAGGTTACTTTCGTGCTGGGTGGTACCCCCATGGACCAGCTAAGCGCCATAAATACAGGCACTTATCCTGTGGAAGGTTTCGGTGGCAACGGTACATGGGGCGCTGCGTGGCTGCCCCTTTTCTGGGGCGTCCCCCCTGGGGAGCGTGAATGAAGCTCGCTGTGTATCATCGCGCCATGCACACGCAGGCTGATTTGACGGCGTTCATCCTGGCGGGCGGCAAGAGCTCCCGCATGGGGACCGACAAGGCCTTTGTCACCTTCGAAGGAGGCACACTGCTAGCGCGAGCGCTAGATGTGGCGCGTACGGTGACCGGAAACGTTCACATCGTAGGCGATCGGGGAAAATTCGCGGCGTTCGCGCCCGTGGTCGAGGATGAATTTCCGGGCTGCGGACCGCTCGGCGGGATCCACGCGGCGCTGCGGGCATCGAACAGCGAACTGAATCTTATCCTCGCGGTCGATCTGCCCTTTGTGACGCCGGCGCGGTTGCAGTTTCTAGTCGATCAAGCGAGAGATGCGGCAGACGCGACCATAACCGTTCCGCGCACGAGCCACGGATGGCAGCCGCTCTGCGCGGTCTATCGACGGCGGTTTGCAAGTTTGGCGGAGACCGCCTTGCGCTCGGGAGGGTACAAGATCGATGCGCTGTTCTCCGAAGTACAGACCCGAGCGATCTCCGAAGAGGAATTGCGAGGAGCCGGGTTCGCAGCAGAAGCATTTCGGAATTTGAATACACCTCAAGACCTTGCGCAGGCGCAAGATCTGGATAAAACCCGTCGTTAACCAGACATTTCGACCGAGGTCAACAAGTGCTGTCGCATGATTAGCTATGAGTCGCGAGTGTGGGTCGGTCCGATCATCCCCTCTGGATCGAGCCGGCAACAGATTCCGTGGCACGACCTTCAAAACGTCTCTTCATTCGCAGGAATGGTTCTTCGAAATACCATCGAGAGAGATACGCAATGCAACGGTAAAGCCGAGCGCCACGATGAAAAAGAAAACCATGACAGCGAAGCGGCCGCTGCGGCCAAACAAGTTCGGAAAGAAACGCCCCACCACGTAGTCCTCCAAATCAAAGACCAGCATATGGATGAGGTAAAGACCATAGCTAATTTCACCGAAAAACTGCAGCACTGGACGGTTCACGAGTGGCTTCCACCGAGATGTTCCAACCAACAGCGCCAGCACGACAACGCCCGCAAAGAAGAGATTCAATGCTGTTTCCCGGAGAGAAGCCCCTAAGAATCGACTGGCCCGGAATATTCCAAATGGGTAACCGACGCCGAATATCATCGCACTCGCAGCAAAGCGAAATCGCGGTGACGGTGCGCATCCGAGTGCGTGTTCCCCATGGGCCGCGAGCCATAGCGGCTGACACTGCTCCCGTCGCCAGACCATCCGCAACCAGCCATGTATATCCAGTGCCCGTGTTGTATCCCCGAATGTAATAAAAAGCTCGCAAGCTTGCGCATAGAACACAAATACCTACGCCCACCATCGCCACCCGGCGCCGCGATAACGAGCGCACCGCTGCGGGCCAAAGTAAGTAGAAATGTTCTTCCACCGCCAGCGACCACAGAACTCCGTATTGCATAGGTACTCCAAACAGCTCTGTGACGTTGGAAAGGTAAAGGAAGCTGAGGCCCAAAAATCCCCACAACGCGGAACGGTGGACCCATCCGGTTCGCGTCAAAACTGCTAGAAGAAGAAGCACCGCATAGTACAAGGGCAAGATGCGCAGAGCGCGGCGAACGTAAAAGCTCCGGTAATAGTTCGGCCTAAGCTTGGTGTCGAGCAGAATGCCCGTAATCAGGAATCCAGAAAGCACGAAAAATAGATTTACGCCCACCCAACCCGGAAGAGTCGCCGCGACGAACAACCTTGGAAGCCGGGAGAGACCCTGCAGCCGCAGCGGAAGCCGAAGCCGTGAAAAAAGAGGACGAGCAGAACAGCGGTCCCGCGGATTGTGTCTAGCTCGGGCATTCTCGGCCGCAGCAAGCTGCTGGCCGGAATCACGGATTGAGCCTTTTGCAAGACTGAGGGCTGGCAGGACACTCCCGTCAACCAACGGCATCTCCCGGGCAGACAAGGAGAATTGGGCAAGAGGAGGGATCGTTGTGCCGGCCCAAGACCACCGAATCTGGCAGGCCATGCCAGCGTTCGATCGATCCGCCGCTATTTACATGCGTTGTTGAAATAATCCAGTGTTGCTCACCTGCGATTTGTCTTGTCGTATCCTTCGCAACAGGTTCTCCCCTAAGATTTGATAAGGTTAAGAGGATCGAAAGCTATCAGCTGAGAGCTGCTAGCCGAACCGCATTCATGCCCGACGAACCCAAAGCCGCGCCATACATCGAGTTCCGCGACGTCTCGAAGGCCTTCGGGGACAACGTGGTGCTCGAACATGTCAACTTCGACGTTCTCCCCGCAGAGACCGTCTGCATCCTCGGACGCAGCGGAGTGGGCAAGTCGGTTTCGCTGCATCACATCATGGGATTCCTCAAGCCAGACTCCGGGCGCGTGATCGTCGCTGGCCAGGACATCACCGACTACACCGAAGAGCAACTCGAACTCATCCGTAAGAAAGTGACGATGGTCTTTCAGAACGGAGCGCTCTTCGACTCGCTGAGCGTCGGCGAAAACGTTGCATTCCCGCTGCGCGAAACCAGGGAACTGAGCGAGGAGCAGATTTACCAGATCGTCGATGGACTTCTCCAGATGGTCGGTGTGCAGGAGATGCGCGATCTTCTGCCCTCCGATCTTTCGACCGGGATGAAGCGTTCGGTGGCAATTGCGCGCGCGCTGGCGGCCCGGCCCGAATGCGTCCTTTACGACGAGCCCACGACGATGGTCGATCCGCTGATGGCGCAATTGCTGGGTGATCTGATCAAGCGGCTGAAGATTCAACTGAACCTCACCAGCATTGTCGTGACGCACGACATGCGGCTCGCCAAAAAGCTGGCGGACCGCGTCGTGTTTCTGTACGAAGGCAAAGCGATCTTCTTCGGTCCTTATTCGGAGATGGAGAAAAACACACAGCCGATCATTCAGGAATTTCTCGAACTGGACGAGTTGAAACTGGAAGCGTAGGAGAGGGTTCGTCGTTGGTCCTTCGTCGTTGGTCGTTAGTCGTTCGTAAAGACCATCGTAAAGTCTGCCCTAAACACTATTCACTACGCGCTAATATCTGCGCATCGCGCTCATGCCTGCCAAAACCAACGCGGCCCGCTTGCTCGACCAGCTCGGTATCCGCTACGAATTGCGCGAATACGACGTCGATCCGAACGATCTGGCCGCCGAAACGGTTGCGGCGAAGATCGGGCTTCCGGCAGAACAGGTATTCAAGACATTGCTTGCGCGCGGAGACCGCAATGGCGCGGTGATAGCCGTCATCCCCGGAGATCAGGAACTCGATCTGAAGGCCCTAGCCGAGGCGGCGGGCGAGCGAACGACTCAACTGGTCCCGGTGAAAGAGTTGCAATCCCTGACCGGATATATTCGCGGAGGAGTCACCGCGCTGGCCGCCAAGCGTGACTTCCCGGTCTATGTCGACGAGACGATTGAAATGTTCGACGTCATTTCTGTGTCGGCGGGAACGCGCGGGCTGCAAATCCTGATTGCGCCCGCCGACTACTTACGGGCGACGAAAGCGACGATTATCGCGCTGAGCCAGCCTAAGAAACCAGCTTAGGAATTCCTGCCGAAGCTTCCAACATCCGCCTTGTTGCGCGCTCCCGATTGTGATAATTAGGAGGCCCTATGAAAACCTCGCGCGCCGCCGTTTGCTTGATCACTGCAACCGCATGCTGTCTTATGTTCGCGCAATCCGTCGGTGCGCAGCAGGCGCAGACCACGGTGGTGGTGAAGGCGTCGAGGCTGCTCGATGTGCGGAAAGGGATTTACGTTGAAAATGCGGCCATCTGGATCGACGGCGACCGCATCAAGGAAGCCGGCCGAGCGTCCGATGTTCAGGCACATGCGCCCAAAGACGCAAAGGTCATCGACCTCGGAGGAGCCACGCTGCTGCCGGGCCTGATCGACTGTCACACGCACATCATGGCGCGCTTCGACGACTCGGACAATGGCTACATCGTCGGCCTGGCGACGAAGTCACAGGCGGTGCGGGCGCTCGAAGGCGCGTATGACGCGCGCATCACGCTGCAAGCGGGCTACACCACAGTCCGCGACGTGGAGAACGAGGGCTCGGAATATGCGGACGTCGCCCTGCGCGACGCCATTAGTCAAGGTCTCGCGGACGGCCCGCGCATGCAAGTCGCGACCCGGGCGATTGCGGCGGTCGGGCAATACAATCCTTTTGGAGTTTCGCCGGATCTGAAGACCTTTCCGACCGGAGCGTAGATGATCAGCGGCGTGGAAGAGGCGCGGCGCGCGGTCCGCGAGCAAATCGGACACGGCGCCGATTTGATCAAGGTTTATGCCGACTGGCGCAATCCCACGCTCACGGTGGATGAGATGCGCGTGATCGTCGAAGAAGCGCACAAGCAAAAACGAAAAGTAGCGGCGCACGCGACGACCGCCGAGGGAATCAAGAACGCGCTGGTTGCCGGCGTCGATTCGATTGAGCACGGCCACCGCGCCAATCGCGAAGACCTGGAGATGATGAAGGCCAAAGGAGTTTTTCTAGTACCGACGGTCGGAGTGATCGATGCAATGCTCGAGTCACAGAAGAACGAAACTGCTCCTCCGGAGGCGCGCCAACGTGTGGCGGATTATCTGCAAGGGATTCAAGACTCAATTCAGACCGCGAAAAGTCTGGGCGTAAAAATCGCGGCGGGCTACGATGCGTCCTCGGCCGAAAGGCAAGGCAAGAATGCGGATGAACTCGTGGCGCTGACGAAACGCGGACTGACGCCGCTGGAGGCGATTCAGGCGGCAACCGTCACCGCCGCTGAACTGCTCGACTGGCAGGACAAAGTGGGCGCGCTTGAACCAGCGCACTACGCGGACATCATCGCGGTCGACGGCGATCCGCTGAAAGACATCACGGAAGTGCGGCGTGTGAAGTTTGTGATAAAGGGTGGGGTCGTGGCAAAAGACGAGATCACTTCGCGCTCCGGCGCTAGTCACTAGCCAGTGAATAGTGGCTAGTGGGGTGGCTTCTTGTTTCTTAGAATCCCTGGGCTACCAGTTCGTCGATCGTGAATGAATCCTGCCCGTTGCCTTTGATCATCTTCTCTACATATTTCGCGATCAAGTCCGCTTCCAGATTCACCGGATCGCCCGCCTTCAACGAATGCAGGTTCGTCATCTCGACCGTGTGCGGAATAATCGCGATGGAGCAGCGCTCGCGCTCCAACTTCGCCACGGTGAGGCTGATGCCCTCGATCGAAATCGATCCCTTGAACACAGTGTACTTCTCCACATCCTCGGGAAGGGCAAGGTGCAGCCACCAGTTCTCGGACTTGGCGATGCGCTCGAACTCGATCAACCTGCCAACGCCATCCACGTGGCCCTGCACGATGTGGCCTCCGAAACGTCCATCGGCCTTCATCGGCAATTCTAGATTCACGAGCGCGCCCTCATGAATGCGCGAGAATGATGTGCGGATCCACGTTTCGGGCGCCAGGTCGGCGCAGAATGAACCGGGCTTGATGTCGAGCGCGGTCAGACAGACTCCACTGACGGCAACACTTTGCCCCGTACCCAGTTCTTGGGGAGTATTTTCCGCAGCGATCGTGATGCGGCGGTTTTCACCGCGCTCTTCGATGCGCGTGATGCGTCCAACTTCTTCTACGATGCCGGTGAACATGAATGCCTCCAGGATGAACTCACTATCATAGTTCACGACGGAGGCACAGGGACAACATGCCAGCCTTGAAGTTGAGAAGATATTTGTGTTTCTCCGTGCCTCTGTGTCTCGTGTTGGAGCGATTCAGTCTCCGTACGGATCGCGCAAGTATCCTTCCACGGCGAAGTCTTCCCCGAAACGGTGCAGGTGAATGTGCTTCACCTGCGCCGCCTGGTTCATGTGGCGGAAGCCCGCGCCGGCTGCGAAAGGGATCGATCCGGTGCCGGCAAGAATCTTGGGTGCGTAGTAGAGAAATACTTTGTCGACCACATTTGCAGCAAGGGCGGTCCAGTTCACCGTCGCACCGCCTTCGATCAGCACGCTGGTAATCTCGAGTTCTCCCAGGCGCCGCAGAATGGCCGGCAAGTCCGGACGCCCGTCCAGCTCGAACGCTGGGACCTTTTCGATACGAACTCCGAGTGCCTCTAGTTGCGCCTGCTTCTGCGCGTCCGCCGTCGCGCAGAAGACCAGAACATCCTCTTTGCGATGCGTGGCGACGTCCTGCACCAGCCGCGAATCGGCAGGCAGGCGCAGGCGCGAGTCGAGAATCACGCGCACCAAGGGTCGACGGCGTGCCCCGCCGCTGCGGTCCGTGAGCAGTGGATTGTCCGAAAGGATGGTTCCCGCGCCCACCATCAACGCGTCATTCTGATGCCGGAGCTCCTGCACGTGCGCGCGCGCAACTTCGCTCGTGACCCAGCCTCCGGCGGGAGTACCCGCGGCGCGCTCAATCTCTTCCGCCGGAGGCGGAGCGATTTTTCCGTCGAGAGTCATTGCGGCTTTCAACGTGACCAGCGGAGTTCCATGGCGGACGTAGCGCGCGAAGCCTTCATTCAACTTGCGCGCCTGCGCTTCGAGCGTCCCCACAACAACGTGCACGCCGGCACCTCGAAGCTGTTCGAAGCCGCGTCCGCTGACTTTTGGATTGGGATCGGGCATCGAAGCGATCAGGCGATGAATGCCGGCCTTGATCAGAGCGTCGGTGCAGGGCGGCGTGCGTCCCTGATGCGCATGCGGCTCGAGATTGATGTAGAGCGTGCCGCCGCCGGCTTTCGTGCCGGCAGCCTCGAGGGCGAGGATTTCGGCATGCTTCACGCCCGCGTAGGTATAAGTTCCGGTACCCACGACGTTGCCGTTCGCGTCGGCGATCACGGCCCCGACGTAGGGATTGGGCGAAGCCAGACCAACTCCGGCGTGGGCCAGTTCAAGTGCTCGATGAAGCAGTTGTTCGTCGGATGCGTGAGCGGCCATTCTGGGAAGAATCTACCACGCGGAGCGCTTAGACGGGCTTGCTGAAACTGTATCTGCCGGCGGTACGGACGAATGCGTCCGTCGCTCCACGAGTTTATTCGAACAGAGAATCCACAAATTCTTTTGGATCGAATGGCAGGAGGTCTCCAGCTTTTTCTCCGACGCCCACGTAGCGAACCGGGAGCCCTAGCTCGCGGGAGATTGCGACCACAACCCCGCCTTTGGCTGTGCCATCGAGTTTGGTCAAGACGATTCCCGTGACTCCGGCCGATTCTGTGAACATGCGCGCCTGCTGCAGACCGTTCTGGCCAGTCGTCGCGTCCATGACGAGCAGAGTTTCATGGGGAGCGCCCGGAATAATCCGCTGCGCGGTTCGCCGCATCTTTTCGAGCTCCGCCATCAGGCTGGTCTTGGTGTGCAGGCGGCCCGCCGTATCGACCACAACGTAATCCGTTTTGCGCGCAACGGCTGCCTGCAGCGCGTCAAACAGCACGGCTGCTGGATCGCCTCCTGCTTTGGTCTTGATGACTTCGGTCCCGGTGCGCTGTCCCCAGATTTCAAGCTGATCGATCGCGGCGGCACGAAACGTGTCGGCAGCGCACAGCAGAACGTTCTTGCCTTGCGAGCGAAAGACCTGCGAGAGTTTGCCAATCGTCGTCGTCTTGCCCGTGCCATTCACCCCGACAACGAGAATGACCTCGGGCGCGCCCTCGACTTTATTCACTGGCCGCGAATTCGCGGCAGTCAATATCGCCAGCAGTTCTTCTTTCAGCAGGCGCTTGAGTTCTTCGACATTCTTGATCTGCTTGCGGTCAGCCTTCTCGCGCAGCTTGCCGAGGACTTCCTGCGTAGTGGTCGATCCAAGATCGGCGCCGATCAGGGTGGCCTCGAGATCGTCGAGCGTGTTGCGGTCGATTTCCTTGCCGAAAGAGACCACTTCTTCGATGCGCTCGGCGAGATTCTCGCGCGTGCGCGTGACCGCCTGCTTCATGCGGTCGAAAAATCCAGTTTTCTTCTCTTCTTCGAGGCTGCCGAACAAAGTCTGAATCATAAGAAGGCCGAACTTTGATTATACGGGGAATGGGCCGGGCCACGGGGCAAGGAGGGAGGGATTGGAGTTTAACTTTCCTCATGCGCAGTGAGCCGTGAAAGGCTCAAACCCAGCGGCGAAAGCCGGCCGAAATCGTGGGCTCGATTACGGCACGTCCAAAAGACGTGCCCAGGATACGAACCGGTTTTTTTACGAACGTTTTTAAGATTGCGGCACGCCGGAAGACGTGGCCTGATACAAAGCTGCTATGAGAGTTTCTGTCGAGGGGTACGCTTAATCACTCGCCTTTGCCGCGGGCCAGGGTGCATCCGGCGCAACGATCATTCTTAACGTAACGATAAAACCGCGGTTCGCCGCGTCCGGTCCAGTACTGGCTCTTGTAGTCGTCGATGCCGGGACCGGCGTGCAGGAAGCTGAAGAAGACGTGGCGCGACGGACGAATCACGATCCCCATGTGCCCGTGCCACACGACGATATCTCCAGACTGCGGCTTCGAGACACGCTGAAATCCTTCGACCCCGGCGTAGACGTCGTCTGAATCGGCATAGGAATAAGGAAAGCCCGCCCGATCGTAGATGGCGTGCACCAGATGCGAGCAGTCACGCTCGGCGCGGCGCGGTGTTTTCGAATCGAGTGCGGAGGCGATCACGGCAAGTCGCTCGTCGGAAGTGAGCGTGCGGTCTTTCGGATGTGCGCCGCTGCGGGACGTGTCCTTCGAGGCCGTGCTCGCGGCGCTGGCGGTCTGACCGGAGGCCTGCAACCACGATGCGCAGAGGAATCCAGAGAGCAGGAGCGCAAGCACGGGCTTCGACAGATACCGCATCGCTCCATTCTGATGCCGATTCCCTTCCCGGCGGAGGTTACGATTGTGCAGCATCGGCAGCCGTCTGAGAATGGAGTCCACCGGGGCTAAAAGCCCTTTCCTTCGTTCGGTTGGTTGACGCGGCCCTATAAGGGCCGCTCTTCCACGGCTGAGCACGCATCCGGGATTCTGGGGATGGCATCTGGGCTAAATACCTGTCCACGCATAGGTTGCAATCTCTTTCATCTTGACGGGGTTTAAGGCCTGCCATAAAGTCCGGAGGCTATGGAATTATGCCCGGTTCAGGCTACTGCGTCCCAGAAATGCGGCGGTCACCAACGAGGCTGGCGCACGATCGGCTGTTGGAAGTCACTCTTCTTCGCAGTCCTTGTGTTGACAGCGTTGTCCTTTACCGCCTGCGGCGGGGGCACGGGTGTGAACAACAACACCACCACGCCGCCACCGTCTACCTATACGATTGGCGGAACAATTTCCGGATTGTCCGGGACGGGCCTGGTGCTGGCGAACAACGCCGCCACCCTTGCCGTCAGCGCGAACGGAAACTTCACGTTCGCGAAAGCGGTCGCCAGCGGCAGCACGTATACAGTGTCGGTTGCGACACAGCCATCGAATCCGGCGCAGACCTGCACGGTCGCGAACGGCAGCGGGACCGCGACTGCCAATGTGAACAGCGTACAAGTCACGTGCACGACCGCCACCGCGCCCTCGTACAGCATCAGTGCGACCGTATCTGGACTCTCGACTGGCCCGCTCGTCTTGCAGGATGACGCCGGCAAGCAGGTGACCTTCACCAGCAACAACACGCAGACGTTTTCGAACACTTACACGAGCGGCGCGACTTACAGCGTCACCGTAGTCACGCAGCCGACTGGGCAAACTTGCACGCCCAGCAGCAACACGAGCGGAACGATCACTGCAAACGTGGCGATTATCGTGAGCTGCACTACGGGCTCAACGAGCTATTCGATCGGCGGCATGGTTTCCGGGCTGACGGGCACTCTGGTGTTGCAGGACAACCTCAGCGACAATCTCGCGATCACCGCGAATGGATCGTTCACGTTCTTGACGAAGCTCGCCCCGGGCAGCACCTATTCCGTGACCGTGTTGACGCAACCCTCGGGGGAAACGTGCTCTGTGGGCTCCGGCAACGGGACCGCGAACGCCAACGTCACCAGCGTGAATGTCACGTGCAGCGCGACCACCTACACGATCGGCGGATCGGTTTCAGGTCTATCCGGCAGCGGTCTGGTATTGCAGGACAATAACAGCGATAACCTGACGATCACGGGGAATGGCGGATTCACGTTCCTTACCCAGCTTGCCGCAGGAAGCACCTATTCCGTGACTGTTCTGACGCAGCCCTCGAATCCGGTCCAGACGTGCACGGTGAGCAACGGCAGCGGAACGGTCGATGCCGCCGTCACCAACGTGAGCGTGACATGCAGCACGACGACCTACAGCATCGGCGGAACACTCTCAGGCTTGACTAGCGGCACGGTGGTGCTGCAGGACAACGGGACCGACAATCTGTCGCTCAACGCGAATGGAAAGTTCACTTTCGCGACCAAGCTTGCGGCGGGCAGCACGTATGCCGTGTCGGTACAGACGCAGCCATCGGGACAGGTGTGCACCGTCACCTTTGGAAACGGAAGCGCAAACGCGAACGTGACCACTGTGCAGGTCAATTGCGTGGTTTCGAATGGAAGCGCGATCAATCAGGATTTCTTCGGCTCCAGCTTCAACTTCTTTACGATCTGGCCTCCGACAGACGGGCTCGGGCACGTTGCGACGCTCGGTTCCTTGCGGCTTTGGGACGACATGGTGAAGTGGGGACAGGTCAACACGGCGTCCGGTGTTTATGACTGGACGACGCTCGACAGCTACATGAGCATGGCGCAGTCGATGAATCTGAACGTGCTCTATACCATCGGCGACACGCCGGAATATGCGGGAACAATTCCCGGAGGAGACGTGCATTGCGTGTCGCCGTCGGAGTATAGCTGCTCGCCGCCGACCGACGTGAACTCCGACGGAACGGGAACGGACAAGTTCTTCTCGACGTTTGTGACGGCGCTGGTCACGCGCTACAAAGGTCAGATCTCCTACTACGAATTGTGGAACGAGCCGGACTGCTCGTGCTACTTCGCCGGCACGCTGGCGCAGATGGTGCGTATGAATTCCGACGCCTCGGCGATTATCCATTCGATCGATTCGAATGCGAAGACGCTCAGCCCGTCGGGCCACGTGTGGTCGCTGCATACCTGGTTCGATCCTTATATCGCGGCGGGCGGCGGGGCAACGTTCGACATCGTCAACATGCACATGCGCGGCAACGGAACCCTGAACCTTGTGCCCGAAAACTTCCTCGGCACCTACTCCAATATCGTGGCCGACGTGGCGACGAATAATCTGAGCAATCTGCCGCTGTGGGATGGCGAGCACGGCATCAGGACGGACGAAAACTTTACCGATCCCGACGAACTCGCGGGATATGCCGCGCGAGAGTTGATCCTGCGGGCGAGCGTGGGACTACCGCGCCAGTACGTTTATTCGTGGGACGACAATCCTCCGGTGGGATTACAGGGCAATCTCGGCGGGACTGCGTACGACACGGTCGCGGGATGGCTGATCGGGCATACCATTAGCGCCTGCGTTGCGAATGGAACCGTGTATACGTGCAACGTCGACGACGGACAGCTGGTGTGGGACACGGCACAATCCTGTAGCAACGGAGTCTGCACGTACTCGAACTATACGTATCCGCCGACGTACAAATTCCAAACTAATCTCACGGACACCAAGACGGGGCTGACGGGAAGTACGGTGCCGATTGGATATGAGCCGATCTTCTTGACGGCGCAGTAAGCACCCTTCTCGTACATAACCGGAAAATTCATAGTGTCCACTCTAACGTCGCAAATTGCGCGACGTTAGAGTGGACACCCGGCAGTAAGAAATAACAACACTGCGTCCAACACACCGGAAAGGCAGCACAAAGAATTAAGATCGCACTTGGCCGGTGGGCGCTTCGTGATGACTCTTCGAAGCAACTTGTCCTTGTTGCATTGTCTATTGGTTACCAGGGTCAGCTAATGCGTGCAGATAATTTTCCGTTTGACCAATTCTCATCCAGCCATCGGCTGACCCCGAGGGCGGAGCTGTTTCCGTCACGATGGCTTTCGCTCCGGTCGTCGCAAACGCGCTGAGAGTCCTTGACCGAGTGTCAACTCCCTGAACCCAAAAATCTGCGTCATCAGGTAAATTGGCGACGATCCGGACCTTTGCCAGGCGAGCCCATACCATTGCCGAAACCCCACCAACTGTTGCAACTCGGTCGCCTGGTCGTAAACCGGCCTGACGTATGCCTTGTGCGACCTGCAATTCTTCTTGCATTTTGGCCGCGCGACCTTTTTCAGTCGCCGCCACTCCAAGCGCGCCAAGGCTTAATTCCACGGAGTAAATGATGGCGATCGTTAGGGCCGAGATCTTCAGCAAACGGCTGGATTGCTCACTCTTTGGCAGTCGCAACTGGCAGAATACGCAGCCCCAAAAGATAAGAATGAAAGAGCCTACGTATCTCGGTTCAACGTGAACGAGGGCATACAGTCCCAACGCTGCGACAGCGGGAATCAAGAGGTCCAGACGTCCGACAAGATCCCTCGGGGAGCCTCCCAACAACAGCAATATCAGGCTGATCGCTATGAGCGCCGCTTGAGCTTTGAAAAATAGCCCATGGTATATGCCTGCGGCTTCGATGAGAGCGCGGACCTGCTTCCTCGGATCAAAGTGCGGGTTCATCCCTTCGTACCAGTATGAGGGATCGTACCAAGGTGGGAACGTGACTGCGAAAGGAGCGCCAAACTCATAGACAACGGGATTGGTAAGAATGATGCGAGGTGGGTGGATAGGTGCCCCTGAGCCAGGATAATTTCCTTGCCAGTACATCCGGGGCACTCCATCGACGTGCCAGATGTAGTTGATCCTTCCCGAATCCCCGAACGTTAGCCTGCCCTTTGCTCGCGAGAGAGTCACCCAGAGCGGACTCGCTGTCAGAAGGAACACCAAGACGGCAACCAAGGGGCGGGCAAAGGATTGCCGTCGTTTGTATGTTGTGAACGCCGCGACTCCAAGGAAAGCGAGCGACAACGGGAAGAGAATTGTCTTAGCGAGGTAGCCCAACCCCAAGACCAGGCCAAGCACAAAGAATGTGACTATTCGTGCGTGGTCCCTACTGATGCGCAGCAGTAAAGCGCTCGCCAGGTACACGAAAGCCGCAACCAGCATATCCGGGGTTTCTTCGACTACGCTAATTAGCTGTAGCGAAACCCAGAGGAACAGACCATAGCCCAGGAGCAGCCAAGCCCACTCTGGAAAAGTTGCCCAAGACTTCTGTTGCGAGGTAGACCTCTCCCAAAGCACCTGGCCGAACTCAAACCAGAGAAAATCAAAACACAGTAAAGCTCCGACATAAATGGCGAAGCCTACGATATGAACGAGCGGAAACTCCCAAGACGCGGAGGGCCTCATCACCTTCAGCACGCTCCCGACGAGCAGAGCGTATAACGGGCTCCAAAGGCCATTGACGGCCGTATTCCAGTCGCCTCTCATATATGCGTCGCCCATGTCCAGATAGGAGATGCCATCTATGTCATGGAGCGTCGCACGACCAAACCACGAATACACAAGACCGAGCCCAAGGGCGATGCTGCCGAGAAGAATTCTCAAACGGCCAAGCGACTGATCTGCTTTCGAGGAAATGGTCTAGTCCTTTCCATCAGTCCAGCGGACCCTCAGAAGGAGATGAGCGTTCGTGGACGATGAAGGCGCGGGTGCAGCATACCTTCCACCAGCCGTTCTCGCTTGAACATGGCATAGAGAGTCAGTTGCCACGTCATTGGGAAGAGGCACAATGCGCCCGGTGAATAAAGCCTGCCTCAATAGAAGCAAAGTCATTCTATAGCGGCGCAATGCTTGCGATATCCACATTGTTTCATCGAAGGTTCATGAGTCCAAACGCCCGATAACAGCAGCTCGCTCTTGAACGAGATTCCCTCCCTCAAGGGTCTTGACCTGTCTGTCGCGAACGAGGCCCCGGTTCAGAATCAATCGGGGAATTTGGATCTGTCGTTGAATGCGGGCGTAGAATCGTTCCACCCAATCGAATAAAAGTCTCCGGACATAGTTCTCAAGGCCTCGTACTCAGGGCCTTATAGTTCGCGAAATTGCAGTTTGGCTCATTTCTGCAGACTGCAAGGGATTCAAGTCCGATCTGTGCTTCCGTCGTCCCTACTTCCGCTGTCTGACATCGACCACGATGGTTTCGGCGAGGCGGTCTTGCGCGCACATGCGGTTCTTGTCCCAAAAGAACTGCGCGAATCCCAACCCAGCCTCGAGGATGGCCGCTCCGTATCCCAAGGCACGTTCGATGGACTGCCACAGTCCGAGTCTCTCGCTGGTTAGCGACATCACGCGCGTGCGGGCCACGAATTTGCCCGGTGTGCGGCCGTTGCCGAAATAATTGAAAGCGGCCCAGTACAGCAGCATCACGATGATGTTCCCGGTTTCGTGAAAATCCCACTTGAGGTCGATTCGGGTTTCGTGGAGCACGTAGCGCCGCCAGGAAAATTCGAGCGGCACCCAGATCACCAGAGCGACACAAAGGTCGACGAAGTAGCCGAGTGCCCTTTGTGGAAAGCTCGCTAGCGGACTGCCTTCCAGTTCATGCACGCGTGCCGTCTCATGCATCCGGAAGAGACGATGCGACTTCCCCTCTTGCTTGCTCATCCAGTCATCATAAGCGGTCAGGCAGGAAGTGCTGGTTTAGGGCGTTGATTCCTTCTGGGTGCGCCGTAGTTCGCCCGCGTCCCAGAACTCGGAACTCGGAGCGAAAAAAACAGGCCGCTCGGGGGGAGGCAATGAGCGGCCTGGTTGGCGAAGTCCTCCGGGGAGGAGGGTAAAGTTGAGCTGCGCGCGGAAATCCTGAGCGAAGCGAAGGATCTGCTTCTCTCGTAGCGCGTTTCTTACATCGACGACGGATTGCTTGCGCCCGCGGCCGGAGCTGCCGGCTGCGCGTCGGTGCCCACGGTGTTGGTCATCAGGCGAACGTCGACGCGGCGGTTATCCGCTCGACCGTTGGAAGTCTTGTTCGACTCCACCGGCTTATCCTTGCCGAGTCCGATGACGTAGATCTTGTGCGCCGGCACGTTGTACTTCGACGCCAGATACTGAATCACGGAGTTGGCGCGGCGCTGGCTCAGATCATAGTTGTAGTCCGCCGGTCCGACCGAATCCGTTCCACCTTCCAGAGCGATGATGTAGCCCTTGGTGGTGGCGATGCTGGTCGCGAGCTGATCGAGGGCTTCCTTCGCCTTCGGGGTCAGTCCGTCCTTGTTGAAGCCGAACTTTACGGAAGTCTCGGCAACCGCGTGATAGTTGTCGAGGTTGGCGACCGTGTTGGTCAGCACGCCCACGCGGCCGTTGGCAGCGTCGGCGGTCTGCTGCGCCTGGTTGGCGTTCTGGGCGGCGGTGGCTGTCTTCTGCTCAACTTCGGCAGTCTTGGCGTTCACGGCCTGGATGCCAGCCTGGGCGCGAGCGTCGACGTCTTTGATGTCCTTGGAATTCTTAGCGGTCAGATCATCGAGCTCGTTGGTCTTATTGATCAGCGGCGTGGTCTGTTGCTTGACATAGTTCTTGCTGGCACAGCCGACCGTAGCCACCATGCTTGCTGCCAGGCAAATTGCTAACGAAGTGCGGTTCATAGGGTGAGGCTCCTTAGGTTCCATCGATCTTGCGCGGCCTGGGTTGCCCGCGCGCAGTGTGCAAATTCTTAACCCTGGGAATGACTTAACCAATGTACAAGTCCCGCTCGTACTTTTGCACGGCAGATGCCAGTTCTCTGAACGCAGCATCCACAGGGTAAGTATATACGTTTTCAATCGTTTGCATCCAGGGACCGCGGTGGTCAGACCGTCGCACCAACCAGGAAAATGAAGCAAAGCGCACATAATGGATGGAAATTTTATACGGTCGGGCTCGGATTTAAGAGGCTCATTGGCGGTGAGGGGGCGAGAGAAGAGGGATTGCTTCTCGCTTGTTTCGCCGGTACACCCGAAAATCGCCATCTACCGTGATCACGGAGTGTTGCGGATAAAGCTCGCTCATCCGGATCAAACATAAGTCGGCGAGAACGGGCTGACGATCTTTGTATCGCTCGGCGAGCTGCGCCAAATGCTCGATATTCTCGGAGAAATCGAAGGAAAGTTGGAGCATCCCGTCTTGCACTAGAGAGAGCACATACCAGCTAGAAGACAAATGGAACGCAGCTTCTGCCAAGACTGCTTCGCAAGTAAGAAGAGGTTCGGTAATACCGCTGGCGACGTTCACGGCCCATCGATGGTGCTTATCGTTCGCGCGGACGAAAGCAACGATGAAACCGGTATCGGCGATACCTTTCATGGGCGCGAGAAGCCCTTGCGCGAGGACACATTTCTGGGTCCACCGGAAATCGCACCCGCGTGGCGCATAAAGCGCTGATCGCCGCCATTCGACTTGGCACTCTCAAGCTGCTCACGAATGATTCGTCCGACCGGCACACCGGTGCGGCGGGATTTGTCTTTCAGCCAATTTAACAATTCCTCCGTAAGACGGATTGTCAACGTGTGACTCATAGAGCGTGATTGTAACGCAACTTAGCCTCTAGCAAGGGGAGCACGCCGCTGCTCGCCTATTTCCAGATTCCGGTGATCGGCTCGGCATCGCGATCATTTGCGGTGAGAGGCGCGAGTCCAAAGTTGTCTTCGATGGTCCGCAACACGCTGTAGTGGTTGTAATGCTTGGCCAGCACTGCGGGATCCTGCTGGTTGGCCGGCTTCACCATGTCGCCGAGAAGTACCGTGTAGATGCGGTTGTCTTCATTCCCGCCCGACTCGTCGAAGGTCAAGACGACGAGCGTCCCTTTCCGCAGATTCTCGGGAAATATTTCATCGAGAAACTTCCGCACCCACGCGCCTGCGACTTGCGCCGTGGTGTCATGCCCGTCATGGTTCATGTTAGGCGTGTAGAACGAATACGCAACCAGACCTTTGCGTACGTCTTGCACGAAGTAGTTTTCGGACTTGCTGGAGTCAACCCGAATCACGCGATCGCAAAGCTTCTCCTGCACCTCGCGAAAGCTGAGAAAGGGCACGTGGCGACGGACGTAGTTGCCTCGCTTGTCGGCGACATGCTGGCCAGAAATATCCCAGGGGCAAGGGCCGTCCGGGAGTTCCTCCGCGTACTGCTTGAAGTCGAGCCCCGCGGCGATCAGGCGATCGGCAATCGTCTTATGCTCAGAATCGTTCGGGAAATCCACCTGCTTGTCGCCCAAATAACTTCCGCGGCGGTGAATGCCGAAATCGGTGCCCGCGACCATCGCCAGATAATTCGGATACGACGGATGGAACAGGGCGTGAAAGTTGGTGAAGCTGGCACCGCGCGCGGCCAGAGCGGCTAGATTGGGATCCTGCATGGCGCGGTCAAAATCCGTGTTTTCCAGAACGGCGATGACCACCCGGTCGAAGTGATGGGCCTTGGAACGCGCCGCGGCGCGGGCAGCCTCTTCCTGTTTGCCCTGCGGAGACTGTGTAATTTGCGGTTCCTGGGATGGGTTGGGCGTAATGCTCTGGGCGGCAGCGGGAAGGAACGCCGAGAAGAGAATCATCCCGCACGATATCGAGAGATGCAAGAATCGCCGGGGCCGAGATGCCGGGGCGGGCTCATTGGGGCTCATCTGTTCCTTCTTGTAACACAATGCCGGTACCTTCCATCCAATAGAATGGAGTCTCCGCGCGATGGACTTGCTCGCCAAAATCCGTACAATCCCCACCGAGCCCGGCGTGTATCTGTATAAGAACGCCGAGGGCGACGTTATTTATGTAGGGAAGGCGAAGAACCTGCGCAGCCGCGTGGCCAGCTACTTTCACGAAGGACGGTGGGAAGATGCGAAGACGGGAACGCTGGTTCGGGAGGCTGTCGATGTGGAATACATCGTGGTCGCCAATAACAAAGAGGCGCTGGCGCTCGAAAACAACCTGATCAAGCAGCGCAAGCCCCGGTTCAACATCTTACTGCGCGACGACAAGACTTATCCCTATGTGAAACTGACGCTCGGCGAGCGCTGGCCGCGGGTCTACGTCACGCGGCGACTGCGGAAGGACGGCAGCGCGTATTACGGGCCGTACTTCCCTGCCAACCTGGCGTACCGGATCGTCGATCTGATCCATCGCAATTTTCTGATTCCGTCTTGCAAGGTCGATCTGACGCGGTTTCATCCGCGGCCGTGCCTGCAGTACTACATCAAGCGCTGCCTGGGGCCGTGCGTGCAGGATTTGACGACGCCAGAGATTTATCAGGAAGCTGTGCGGGACGTGAAGATGTTTCTGGAAGGACGCCCGACGGATCTGGCCCGGTCGCTGCGGGAGAGGATGGACAAATCTGCGGCTGATCAGGAATATGAGCGGGCAGCTCGCTACCGCGATCTAATTTCGACGGTAGAGCAGTTGCAGGAGCGCCAGCGTATCGCCGCCGCCGAAGGCGATGACGCGGACGTGTTCGGATATCACTACGAGAACGGAATGCTGGCGGTGAATCTGTTTCACATGCGAGCCGGCAAGATAGTCGACCGCCGGGAGTTTTTCTGGGAGGAGTTGCCGGAGTTCGGATCAGGCGAGGCCGCGGATCACTCATCGAACGGTGGAGGGGCGGACGCATTCGTCCGCCCGGGGCGGGCAGGCTCGCCAGCGCATCCAGCCGACGCGTATGCGACTTCCGAAGGGAGCGACCTCGCTTCGCTCGGGGATCGACGAATGCGTCCGTCCCTCCACGATCAATTTCATCCGGGGGAATTTTTCTCCGCGCTGCTGAAGCAGCTTTACATCGGGCAGCCGTACGTCCCCCGAAATCTCTACGTGCCGGTCGGCTTTGAGGACTGCGACGAATTGGAAGACCTGCTCTCGGAGCAAAATGCGGGTGAGGGCACGCGCTCCACGCGCGTGCATATTCTGGTTCCGCAACGGGGAGATAAGCGGTCGTTGATCGATCTCGCCGGCAACAACGCCAAGCAGTCGTACGACCAGCGCTTCCGCGTGCTGAAGCCGAATGCGCGGAAGATCCAGGAAGAATTGCAGGAAGTCGTCAGTTTGCCGGAACTGCCGAAGCGCATCGAATGTTTCGACATCTCCCACATTCAGGGAGCAGAAACGGTCGCATCGATGGTGGTGTGGGAAGACGGCACGATGAAGAAGTCGGATTACCGCAAGTTCATCATCCGGACGGTCGAGGGCGTGGACGATTTCGCGTCGATGCGGGAGGTGGTGACACGGCGTTACAAGCGCTTGCAAGACGAGCAGAAGAAAATGCCGAGCCTGGTGCTGATCGATGGCGGCCTGGGACAGCTACACGCCGCGGCGGAAGCGCTGGAAAAACTCGAGATTATCAACCAGCCTCTGGCTGCGATTGCCAAGCGTGAAGAAATTCTTTACGTCTATGGTCAGGAGAAGGATCCGATCGCGCTCGATCATCATTCGCCGGTGCTGCACCTGATCCAGCAGATTCGCGATGAGGCGCACCGCTTTGCTGTGACGTTTCACCGCAAGCGCCGGCAGATGCGAGACCGGTCGACGGAATTATTGGAGATCCCCGGCGTGGGCGCGAGCACGACACGGCGACTGCTCGAACATTTTGGCAGCGTGCAAGCGGTGAAGCAGGCGGATCCTGCGGCGTTGTCGGCGGTGGTTACGCGGGTGCAGGCCGAGGCGATTCGCAATCATTTTCAGAAGTGAATTGAGGGAACGCGGTGACCATGGGAAATGAACACGCAGGTCCAACGAGCAACGGCAAGTCGGAGAGGTATGTGATCAGCGCGTCGGCCGTGGTGCCTGCGCGGCAAGAGCGCGTGTACTCGCTAATCGCGAACTACAACGACGGGCATCCAAGAATTCTGCCGAAGCAGTTCAGCAACCTGACCGTCGAGCAAGGCGGCGTCGGCGCCGGCACGGTAATCCGGTTTCAGATGAGCGTGCTGGGCAAGAAGCAAACTCTTCGGGCGGCTATCACGGAGCCCGAGCCAGGACGAGTGCTGGTTGAGACTTATCTCGATGGGAAGGATACGGTAACGACGTTCACCGTGAATCCGGGAACCGCTCCCGCGGATTCGCATGTCACGATTTCGACCGAACTACCGGTGCGGAGCGGGTTTCTTGGGGCGCTGGAAAGGAAACTCTCGGCGCTGCTCTTGCGGCCGATCTATTCCAAGGAATTGCAAAATCTGGCGCGCGTGGCGACGGGACCGTTCGGATTGTAGATCCGTCCTACGATTTCGGCGCCCGGCTTGCGTTGCCCATATCGAGCGCCACTTTCCACTTGCCGTCCTTCTGCAACTTCCAGATGCTGGTGTACTTCCCGTATTCGATATGCGTCTTCCCATCTTTGTCTTTCGAGCGAAATTCGTAGGTGCCGTACGTGTAGCCGAGGTCGCCGGAGGATGAGATGTCGCCGCCGACGGGCGTCCAGAGCAGGCGATTGTTGGGATCGTCGAGAAATCCCATGCCCTTCGCAATACTCTCTTTGCCTGGAATGAGTGGCCCGCCGTTCGGGACTTCGACCGCGTCCTCGGCATAATACGACATGTAACCGCTCGAACCCTTGTCAGCAGCGGCTTTCATGAATTCGGCCTCGAGTTGCGTCAGTGTGTCGACCGTGGCTTTCGGTGCGGCTGAAAGAGTTCTGTGCGCAGCAGGAAAAACGATTGGAGCCACGAGGAATGCGACGAGCAGAACTGGCAGCAAGAATGACTTCATCAATCCCCCATCAAAGTCGCGGGCTTATTCTACGCTTCCGGCGTTGATCAAGAATCATTAACGACAAAGGACGCTAAGGTGCACGAAGGAAGACCGAAATACCTTCGTCTGACTTCGTGTCCTTTGTGGTTATTGCTACTTCCGGGCTAAACTAGCGGCCATCCTATGAAGCGAACGGTCTTCGCATTTCTCGCGCTCTTCGTGCTGCAGGTTGCGATTGAGCAAACGATCTCTGCTCAAACCTCAACTTCGCCCGACATGGCCACTCCGCAGGAGAGGCATCTGCGCAATGTGCATCAACTGACGTTTGGAGGATCGAACGCCGAGGCTTACTTTTCCGCCGACGGAAAGAAGCTGATCTACCAATCGACCCACGGCGACGTGAAGTGCGACCAGATTTTCGAGATGAACATCGACGGCACGGACCAGCACATGGTCTCGACCGGCAAGGGACGCACCACGTGCAGCTTCTTTTTTCCCGACGGCAAGAAGATTCTCTACGCGTCAACCCATTTGGCGAGCCCCGAATGCCCGCCCAAGCCCGACTACTCGAAGGGCTACGTGTGGGGCGTGTATGCAGGATATGACATCTTCACCGCGAATCCGGATGGGTCGGACCTGAAGCAATTGACGACGACGCCGGGCTATGACGCCGAGGCGACGATCTCGCTCGACGGCAAGAAAATCACGTTCACGTCGATGCGCAACGGGGATCTCGACATCTACGCGATGGATGCGGACGGCAAGCACGTCAAACAACTGACGCACGAGTTGGGCTACGACGGCGGCCCGACGTTTTCTCCGGACGGCAAGTGGATCGTCTACCGCGCGTACCATCCTCAGAACCAGAAAGAGATCGACGATTACAAGGAATTGCTTTCGCGGAATCTGATTCGGCCGACCTCGCTCGAAATCTGGATTATGAAGGCCGACGGCAGCGACAAAAAGCAGATCACGAATCTAGGCGCGGCCAGCTTTGGACCTGCCTTCACCGCCGATGGCAAACGAATTATCTTCTCGTCGAATTACGATCCGCAGAAGCATGCGACCGGCGGCGAGGGAAATTTCGAGCTGTGGATGATGAATCCCGATGGCAGCGGACTGGAGCGCATCACGTACAGTGACGGCTTTGACGGATTCCCCATGTTCTCGCCCGACGGGAAGAAGTTAGTGTGGGCGTCCAACCGCAACGCCAAGGCGCCGCACGAGACGAATGTTCTTATTGGGGATTGGGTGCCGTAAGTTTGTCGAGCGCGGCTTTCGGCGCCTGATTGCGCATGGCTGTGACAGGCCGACCAGGGTAGCGATCGATTAAAGAGACCGCCAGCCTCGGGAACGCCGTCGGCAACGTTGGTTGCATGTCCGTGGCTCGCGCTCTCAGGGCCAGCCAAACGGCGATGGATATCATCCCGCACCAGCCCAACAACCTCACCACCAACGCGATTCTCGTGTCGTAGTTCAGCACGCCGAGGCCGGAGAAGATCTTGAAGAAGTCGTGCTCCACAAAGTCCGGATCACCCGTCGTCACCAGTGGAAGCTCCTGCGCCCGAGCGTCGGCCATATAGGTTGCAGTATAGAGCCAGTTCTCGAAGAAGAAAAATAGACAAAAGACGAAGCCGGATGTCTGGCGCTCCGTGAAAAAATAGGTCGCCAGCAGGAACGGCACGAGCCACTGCAGCAGCGTGCCTCCCCAGAGGCAGAGTGTGGGGCCGAACCAGGCGAAGAGATTGTGCCCGCCTTCATGGACCACGAGATTCGCGCTATCAATAAAGAGGAATCCGCCATGCGCGTTGAACGCATAGGCCATGAATCCAAGATAGAACGCCAGCCAGGCCGCCAGCGCGGGACGGGAAACCGGCTGCCACGGTCGATCCAAAATCGATTGGAAATATTCCAGCATCGTCTTCCCACGATGTTACGAGGCCTACGCGTGGCAGGGCAGATTACGAACGTGCGCGTCTAGACCGAGCGATTGCCTCTTCCTTCGAGAGTGAATCACAAGGTCCCGGCATCGCATCGAGATGTCGTTTCTTGTTAGAGTGTGGGGGGACGCTGTGTATCTATGTGCTTGTCGAAGCAGAACCGTAGCAAGCTACGTCTCTATGACGTGTACTGGAACATCCTATGAAACTACGGCATTGGATCACCGCAATCGTTTTGCTTCTGCTGATGGGCGCGGCCGTCGGGGGAATGCTGTGGACCAGGGATCTGCCGCAGGAAAGCGAAGAAACCACAGGAACGCCTGCCAAGAAGGCGCTCGGGAAGAAAGCCGCAGCGACGCAGCATCCGCTGGTCGACCAGCGCCCGTTGCAGACGGCGCAGCGCATGGCTGCGTTGGCGGCGTCTCCCGAAGAGCAGTCGCTGGCGCACGAGGCGGAGAAGACCGGCGATCACGAAGTTGACCTTGCGTTTTTCGACGCGATCCGTTCGGCTCAGCAGAATCCTCCGCCGCTGTCGGCCGACGCAAAGGAAATTTCAGCTCGAAAAACCAAGGCGCAACAGGCGGTCAAGGACGATCAGGACAATGTCGCGCAGCTGACGCGAAAGCTCGCTGCCGCGCCCGAAACGCAGAAAGATAATCTACAGGACCAGCTCGACGTCGCCAAGGCGCAGATGGATCTCGACCAGGACGAACTGGACGACGCCACCGAGGACCTGGATCAGGCGGGAGGCGATCCACAGTCGAAGATCAAGCGACTGCAGGCCGAGCACGAAGCCGGCGAGCACAATGGCACCGCGACGGTGGGTTCAGCGGTCAATCCGCGCGAGCAGGATTATCAGACGCACACTCTGTTCAAGGTCTTCCGCGCCTGGCAGGCGCTGCGCGAAAAGAAAGTAATGTTAGAGCAGGCACGCGAGGAGACCGCTGAAAAACAGAAATACCTAGCCCAGAAACACGCCCAGCTGGAAGCGCAGGTCGAGAAGGACAAAGAAAGCCGCGATGCCGCCAAACAACAGGCTAAGGGATTTTCAAAGGGCAGCGCCGCCGCGAGCCGCGACGATTCAAAAGCCACAGCCAAAGCGGCTCTCGATTCGCTCAAGCAATACACCATCGATCAGAAGAATCTCGCAGATCGCGGGCGGCGTTTGCAGGACGAACAGGACCTCAACGATATCTACGCGAACTGGATCACGCTGGTCGAGGCGCGCGAGCGTTCGGCCCTTCATCACATGATCGAATCCGTGCTGTGGATCCTGCTGGTGATCTTCGCGGTCTATCTGGCGGCCCGGCTGATCGATCACCTGTTCACGGGCATGTCGGCAGAAAACAAGCGCATCGACACGCTGCGAGCTGTGGTGAAATTTGCGGCGCAGGCGCTCGGTGCGCTGGTAATTGTATTTATTGTTTTGGGCATGCCAACGCAAACCACCACCGTGCTTGGTTTGGCGGGCGCCGGGCTGACGGTCGCGATGAAGGATTTCATCGTCGCATTCTTCGGTTGGTTCGTGCTGATGGGGCGCAACGGCATCCGCGTGGGCGACTGGGTGGAGATCAACGGTGTGGGTGGCGAAGTGATCGAGATCGGACTACTGAAAACGGTCCTGCTCGAGACCGGCAACTGGACCGACTCGAGCCATCCGACGGGCCGCCGGGTGTCGTTCGTCAACAGCTTCGCTATTGAAGGACATTTCTTCAACTTCACCACTTCGGGCCAATGGATGTGGGACGAACTTCAAGTGCTGATTCCTGCGAGCCAAGATCCGTATCCGGTGATCGACGGCATCCAGAAACTCGTCGAGGCGGAAACGAAAGCAAACGCCGGCAAAGCCGAAGCCGAATGGCAACAAACCACGACGAGGTACCGCGCGAAAACCTTGTCGGCCACGCCCGGGATCAATGTGGTTCCGACGGGCGCGGGGATTGAGGTCCACGTACGCTACATTACGCGCGCCTACGAGCGGCATGACGCGCGAAAGCGGCTATACGATGCTGTAGTCCAGTTGATGCATGGGAAGCGGGAGGCGGTGAGCACGAGCAGCAGTTAGCAGTTAGCACTTGGCTTTCAGCTATCAGCTTTCGGCTCTTTGACTCGTAGCAGCTTGGGAAGGGGCGTTTGTTGCCGGACTCTCGAAATCCAATGGGCCAAGTGCCAACTGCTAATTGCTAACTGCAATCTCACCGGAGGAGCTCTGAGCCATTCCACTGCAAGTCGGGGCACGCTGATCGTTACCGGCGCGAGTCGCGGGATCGGCGCTGCCATCGCTCGATTGGCGGGTCAGCGAGGCTATGCGGTCGCGGTCAATTTCTGCAGCGGCGAGACCGAGGCGAAGAAGGTCGTTGATGAGATCGCCGCCGCTGGCGGGCGCGCATTCCCTATTCACGCCGATGTTTCGGTCGAAGAGCAAGTTGTTCGGATGTTCGAAATCGCCGAACGCGAACTGGGCACTATCAAAGGGCTCGTCAACAATGCCGGCGTGACGGGCGGCTTTGCCCGCGTCGAGGACGTTTCCGTCGCAGCAATCGAGAAGGTATTCGCCGTCAATGTGACGGGATCGATCCTGTGCGCGCGCGAAGCGGTGCGGCGCATGTCCACCAAACGCGGCGGCTCCGGCGGGGCGATAGTCAACATTTCTTCCCGCGCCGTGCACACCGGAGCCGCAGGCGAATGGGTGCATTACGCGGCGTCGAAGGGCGCGATCGATAGCTTTACGATCGGACTGGCGCGCGAAGTCGCGAAGGAAGGAATTCTCGTGAACGCAGTGGCGCCTGGACTCACCGACACCGAATTGCACGCAGCTAACGGCGAGCCGGGACGGCTGCAGCGGTTGATGGGAACTATCCCCATGGGACGGGCGGGCCTGCCGCATGAAATCGCCGAGGGAGTGCTGTGGCTGCTGTCTCCAGCGGCGTCCTACACAACGGGAGCGATTCTCGCGATCGGCGGCGGGCGGTAGAGCAGTACTCAGTGCTCAGTACTGACTTCTCATTTCCGTTCCGCTTTCAGATTCTTTCTGAGATATTCCTTGATCTTCTCCGGCAGGCGCGAAGTGTGAAGAAGGTCGCGTAGTTGCGCGGGCGGGATGCGTCTGGCGAATTCGATCGCGCGGGCCAGCGGCGTATGAGCGTTACGCAGCAAAGCCGCACGGATTTCCAACCGATACGACCACTTCGAATGATCGCTCACCGCTTCGACAAAGGCGGGAGACGTCGCGCCGCGCTGTAACGCTTTCACGATCGCGGTTTCGGTGAGGCGCGGATTTTCCAGCGCTGGCTTCCAAACTTGGAATTCTTTGTCTAGCAGCAGCGCACCGGCAACCATCTGCGAGGAGCGGCGGGCCAGCGAGATGCGTTCACCCAGACTGATCGAGCCCAGTCGAGCCACGAGCAGTTCGTCCGCCACGCGCTTCAGATCGGCGGCTGTCGCAGGCATCAGTGCGAAGTGCATAAGCTCGAAGTTGAAGAACTCGCGGATCAGGCGCAGAGCCACACGACGCGGGGCGTGCGGATGAGATGCCAGCGCGAGGCGCACTTTACGCGACTTCCTCACGGCGGCGTTCTGGCTGATGTGGTCGACGTCGTCGACCGACAGATCGCGGTTTTTCAGTTGGGCAAGGGCGAGGTCTTCGGTAAGAGCAGAGGCGTCCGGGAAATCGAGCGGCGGTCCAGCCACTGGGGGCACGGATTCCGTCAAATCGTCGGCTTGGAAATCTTCAGGCATCGTTAACCGCCACCGGGCTGAAGTCGAGGGCCGCTGTCCCCACATTCTTACTTTCCTCTGCGCGCCCTCCTCAGCGCGCCTTCCACCGGCTCGACCACTTTCGGAATCACCTCCGCGCGCGGATCGAGGCGGCGCAGTTCATTGTAAAAAACCTGCCGCACCAGCTCGGCATGACGAAAGACACCGCCGATCATGCCCACCGGGACGGGTCCGGTCTCGTCCTTCGCGAAGAGGCGGCCGATCACGACGTCCGCCACCTGCGCCAGTTCCCTGCCCGCACTTCTGAGAACATGTGCAGCCAACTCATCCTTGATCGAGAGAACGGCGGGAAAGAGCGCGGAAAAGTCGGGCGGCGGAACTGCGTTGGCGGCGCGCGCCAGATCGGAAAGAGACCGCACTCCCCACCCGCGAAAGAGCGCGCCCGCCAATGGCGACGCAGAAACCGTTTCATTCTGATCGCTGGCCCGCAGAAGGGCGATCACGGCGGCGCGGCCGATCCAGTGCGCAGAGCCTTCGTCGCCGATGGCGAATCCCCAGCCGCCGGCGCGCACTGTCTTCCCCTGCCGATCACGACCGTAGGCGATCGAACCCGTGCCTGCAATGACAATCACACCGGGTCCGGTATCGAAGGCGGCTTCGAGCGCAATCTGCATATCGCCGACAACGTCGACGGGAGTGGGAAGAATTTCGGCGAGGAACTCGCGAACAATGGCCGCCAGCTCCGGACGGGCTGCTCCAGAACCTCCGACGCAAGTCCGCGAAACCTGCGACGGAGTAATTCCCGCTGCCGCACATGCCTGCCGTATGGCCTGATGAAGCGATTCCCGAGTGGTCGCCTCACCCACGCGAACAATGTTGCTCGGACCCGCACTGGCCGTGGCGAGCAAACTGGATTCGTCGCCGACCGCACACGTGGTCTTGGTACCTCCGCCGTCGATGCCGAGATAGTAGGGCACGGGTTATTTCTAACATAATGCAGTTTTCAGTTCTTCGATCTCCGTTGTCAGTTCTTGCTCCCGCGTCGGTGGGGACTACAGAGTCTCACTCGCGGAAACAGGACTTTGCTTTGATAATGGATAGACCTGTCACCACGAAGGATACGAGGTATCACGAAGGACTTCATCGCAGGTTTCCTTCGTGATGCTTCGTGCCCTTCGTGGTTGATGGGTCTTGCTAGACCACTAATCCGCCATGACATCGAAGATTCAGATCACGGAGCTTTCCAATTGCGGAGATGCGCGGGGCTATAGCTTCACCGCTCCGGCAGAAGCGCTCGCGTTCGTAGGGCGCATGTCAGACGTACACTTGGCATCCACCAAGCCGCGATCGGTGCGCGGAAATCACTATCATCTGCGGCGGCGCGAGGCCATCGTGATCCTGCCGGGAACGACATGGTCGCTGCACTGGGACGAGGGCCAGGGACAGCCAGCGCAGCATCGCGAGTTCGATGGAAGCCTTGCCGTGCTGGTGCTGGTGTCGCCGGGAGCGTCACATGCGGTTCGCAACGAAGGCGACCGCGATTTGTGGCTGGCCGCGATCTCTTCGGAGACATACGATCCGGCGGAGAGCGTGACGCGGAAAGTCGTGTAGCACGCGATACAGCAGATTCCTCGGCTTCGCTTCGCTCCGTCGTCGGAATGACAAATGTAGTGAGTCTTAACTACTAATGGGCCTCGACAGACTCGACTTCGCGATCATCGCGCTTTACCTGGCGGGCATTACCCTGTTCGGCCTGCGTTTCCGCAAGAAGCAGCGGACTCTGCGCGACTATTTCCTCGCAGGACGCGAAATTCCCTGGTGGGCTATCGCGCTGTCGATCGTCGCCGCCGAGACCAGCACGCTGACCATCATCAGCATCCCGGGCCTGGCCTATGACACGAACTTCACTTTTCTCCAAGTCATCATGGGATATGTCGTGGGGCGCGCGGTGATCAGTTTTGTGCTGTTGCCCCACTATTTCCGCGGCGACCTCTTTACCGCTTACGAATTGATCGAAAGGCGCTTTGGGCGCGGGCTGCGCTCACTGACTGCGGGGTTGTTTCTGCTGACTCGCGCGGCAGCCGAGGGCGTGCGCGTCTATGCGGTATCGATTGTGGTGTCGATTGCGCTGGGCACGGGCGAAGTCGCATCGATTGCGCTCATCACCGCATTGACGCTGATCTATACGTTCGAGGGCGGGCTGGCGGCGGTGATATGGACCGATGTGGTGCAAACCGCGATCTACGTGGGCGGAACGCTAGTGGGCCTGGTCACAATTCTTCATCTCGTCCCAGGAGGATGGAGCGCAATCCATGCGGCGGCGGCAAGCGCCGGCAAGTTCCAGGTCTTCGACTTCAGCCGGAGCTTGTGGATTCCCTACACCTTTTGGGCGGGCTTGATCGGTGGAACATTTTTCACGACTGCCAGCCACGGCACCGACCAACTCATCGTGCAGCGCCTGCTGGCAGCGCGAGGTGAGAAGCAATCGGTCGCGGCGCTGCTCTCCAGTGGGATCACAGTTCTTTTTCAGTTCGCGCTGTTCCTAACCGTCGGAGTCATGCTCTGGGCGTATTACCGCGTGCCCTCGGCGACCTTTGGCAGGCCCGACCTGATTTACCCTACCTTCATCGTCACGCGCATGCCGCACGGAATCTCCGGCTTGCTGATTGCCGCGATCCTAGCGGCGGCAATGTCGAATCTCAGCGCGGCGCTCAATTCGCTGTCTTCAAGCGCCATCATGGATTTCTATGCTCAACTGCGGCCGAAGGCCGACGAGAAAACAAAGATGCAGCTCTCACGCTTCGCAACGCTGGCGTGGGCGCTGGTGCTGTTTGGACTGGCAGTCATCGCTCTGCACAAGGTCGGCCGCGTGGTTGAGGTCGGCCTGCAGATCGCTTCGGTGGCGTACGGAGCGTTGCTCGGAGTGTTTCTTCTCGGAGTGCTCACGAAGCGCGCCAATCAAACGGGAGCGATGATCGGAATGGCCTGCGGGTTCTCCATTGATCTCTATCTGTGGCTTGGTACTCGCATTCCGTGGACGTGGTGGGTCATGATCGGATCGTGCGTAACGTTTGCCGTGGGTTGGGTGGCAAGTAACCTGATTGGCGGCCGGTCAGACGCAGCCCCGGTGGGCTCGCGCTAGGCCGAATCCAGGTTTAAATCACTGACAGGAAATGGGGAGAAAATATAACCTCCGGGTTCATATTTCCGGAACTTTTTGTGTAGTCGCAGGGCTCAGAGTCAGTTGCATCCGCCGACCGCCCTAGTCAGTGTTCACGGTTCGCCCGGCTTCTTCCCTTTCTCTCCTGTTTTCCACATCGTACCTCCGTGTTTCTTCCCTGTTTCTCCTAATCTTCACGGCTTCATCCGCCGGAACGCCCGTCCCGCGCCCGTTTTGGACCCATTCCTCAAAGGGACGCGGCCCAGGTTACCTAAGGTCAAGAGCCGTGGACACGTTTACCCCCTGTCCTATCTCCCGTATTTTTGAGACTCCAAGCCCCGGTTCCTCTCCCCTGCTGGGACCCAATGGAGTGATATTGCATGGCGAACGCTTACGGCGGATTTCAACTCGGATTACTGCCCGAACGCAAGGTCAACAAACGGGCGATGGCGACGGCCTACGGGATCGTCCTGCTGCTGCTAGTCATCGTCATTAACCTCGGGCTTTTGATGCCGGAAAAGCTGCAGCTGGTGCAGTACCACGTGACCGAACTGATTCCCATGCCGTCGCTGCGGCCGGAGCCGGCTCCGATTCAACCGAAACCAACCCTCAAACCCAAGCTGCTGCCCGCAGTAAAGCTGCCGGTCTTCGAGCAACCGAAGCTGGTCATGCCGAAAGCAGTTCGCAAGGTGGCCCCTGAGCCGGTCGAAGCGCCGAAGGTTGTGGTCAACACTTTTCAACCCCCGCAGCTGAAGCTGGCGGTCGGTGGAGCGCGACCGCAACTGATCCACACCGGAGATTTCGGTGGCAGCTCGCAGACTCCGACGGTAAATGCGCCAGTCGAGAAAGTACAAACTGGCGGTTTCGGTGATCCCAATGGATTGAAGGGCACCGGAAAGCAAGGCGCGAAACTCTATTCGGCTTCGATGGGGTCGTTTGACATGCCCACGGGTCCGGGACAGGGCAACGGGTCCGGCGGTGCAAAAGGAATTAAAGGAACAGTCGCCAGCGCGGATTTCGGCAGCGGCGTCGCGACCACCGGCAAAGGCGACGGGCGCAGCAATGGCCAGGTTGCCACCGGCGGATTCGGCTCCGAGCAAGTCGTGCATCAGGGACCGAAGATCGCGCAGATGGATGGTCCGGCTACGAGTCCCGTGGAAATCACCTACAAGCCGAATCCGGTTTATACGGACGAGGCACGCAGTCTGAAGCTCGAAGGCGAAGTCCTGCTGGAAGTCAGCTTCTCGGCCAGTGGAACGCTGCATGTGAACCGCGTAGTGCGCGGCCTGGGACATGGATTGGACGAGGCTGCCGTAGCGGCCGCGAACAAGATCAAGTTCAAGCCGGCATTGCGGATGGGACAGCCGGTCGATTCGACCGCGGTGGTTCACGTGATGTTCCAGATGGCGTACTAGAAAGTTTTGGCGAAGTGAGTTTGGTGTAACGAAGTAAACAGATGCGAACTCGGGTTTGGAACTTGGAGAAAAGAGTCATGCGTACATCGAATTGGATTCTGACGGCGGCCTTGCTGACATCACTCAGCGCGACCGCACAGCAAGCGGCGGATTCACAGCCGTCTGCACAACCGACCGCACCGGATGCCGCGCAAACTTCGCAACCGGCGCCATCGCCCGCTGCCCCGGCGCAGGCCGCAATCCCGCAGCCGGCTGTCGTGCCCACGCCGACCACGATGGACCAGGTTGTGAACCTGTTCATCGAGCGCGAGCACGGTCTGATCAAGGTTCTCTCCAACCGCACGCCGGTGGTCGAGACCTATTTGCAGAATCTGACGGCGGATCCGCAACTCGGACCTGTGCCCAGCGCCGACCACTATTTCCTCGGCCGTCTGGATATGGGCGAGAGCGTCGATCGCAAGGACTATCTGAAGGAAGAGGAGAAGGGCATGCAGGCCCGTCTTCTCGGCGGTTTCCAGAAGCTCTACAAGGTCCAGTACCAGCCCATGGGGTTCTCGTGGATGGTCTATGCGGACCGCACCGACTTCGATCGCGAACACTACGACTTCCACTACGCCCGCCGTGAATTCCTCGGTGACGTGCGCTGCCTGGTGTTTGACGTCACCCCGAAGAAGGGCTCCGGCAGAGGACGCTTCCTCGGCCGCATCTGGGTTGAAGATCAAGCTTTCAACATCGTGCGCTTGAATGGCACGTATTATCCGCAGCCCCGCAACTCCTACTTCTTCCACATGGACAGCTGGCGCTTGAACCTGATTCCCGGCTACTGGGTGCCTTCGTTCATCTACAGCGAAGAAGGCGACTTCAGCGCGGGCGTGAAGAACAAAGTTGCGTTCAAGGCGCAGACCCGCATCTGGGGGTACGACTTGAAGAAGGGCGGCAAGGACGACGAGTTGACGCAGATCCGAGTCGACAGCGTGACGGACGAGAGCGCGGCCGCGCAGGATGCTTCTCCTCTGCAGGCTGAGCGTGTTTGGCAGCAGCAGGCGGAAGACAACGTTGTCGAGCGCCTGACCAACGCGGGCTTGCTCGCACCCGAGGGCGACGTCGACCGCATTCTCCAAACGGTCGTTAACAACCTCGAAGTCACCAACAATATCGATCTGCCGCGGCCCGTGCGTACGCGCGTGCTGCTCACTTCCCCGTTGGAAACTTTCAGCGTGGGTAACACCATCGTCATCAGCCGCGGCTTGATCGACGTGCTTCCGGACGAGGCCAGCCTGGCTGCCGTGCTTTCCCATGAGCTCGCGCACATCGTGCTGGGCCACAATCTCGGGTCGAAGTACGCCTTCAACGACCGCATGCTCTTCTCCGACGAGGGCACGTATCAGAACCTCGGCTTCAAGCACATTCCGGAAGAAGAGGCGGCTGCCGACAAGAAAGCCATCGATCTCCTGAAGAATTCGCCGTACGCGCAGAAGCTCGATAATGTGGGCTTGTTCCTGAAGGCTCTGCAGCAGCGCACGCCGCAGTTGGCCGCGCTGTTGACCACGCACCTGGGCAATCCGCTGGCGGAAAACGGGCAGATTAATCGACTCGCGTCTCTGGCCACACTGGGTCCGGCGCTCGACAACAACAAGCTCGATCAGATCGCTGCGCTGCCGTTGGGCGGACGCGTGAAGATCAATCCCTGGGATGACAAGGCGGAAATGGTGAAGACGGCTCCGGTCGCCATCACGTCAGCGCGTGACAAGATGCCGTTTGAAGTCACGCCCTTCTTCCCGCGTCTGGCTCGCATTGGCGCCAGCAACACGCCTGTGGCAACTCCGAACGCGACCGCGGCCAACTCGACCACGGGCGGCAACTAACGAATCTCTGCGAAGGCTTTGGACGGCACGGCATCCGCTGTGCCGCCCAAGCTGAGCTAGCTTCTAACGAATTTGCCCCCATCGCAAATTTGCATCATGCAGTAGTCACGACTTCTACACCAAGGTGCACTAAGACGCAGGCCGGGATCCGGAATTCCTTCCGGGATACCCGGCCTTCGTTATTTTGAGCAAACTTTGGCCCTGACTGCCTCGGGCGCGAACTTAGTTCACCGTGGGCGTTGTGTTTTTCAGGACCAGCACCAGGATCCGTCCGTCGGAGTGGAACTCCCCACCGGTCGCCGTCTTGGCCGTGGTCAGCGGATCGGCGGGCGTCACGTGATCCCGTTGCGCAACGAGCCCGGTTCCCGAGAGGGTCCCGTTCACGTATTCCCGTTCGGCGTCGATCGCAGGATCAATCTTATGGGTGACGCCGTTGTTGCGCTGGTCGCGCTCGAATCCGATATCGTGCGTCGCCGCGATGCACCAAAGCGGACGCCCATCGACTACGGAAGCCGATTTCCAGACGCGCAGATGGTTCCGCGACATCGCGACTTTCACCGGTTCGGCGTGCGCAAAGCCGTAGTCCTGTGGCCGGTCGAACAGATACAGTGTGCTCATCGGCATCGTCAGATAATCTTTCTTCTCCAGCGACTCCACAATCGCGTTCATGGCTGTGTTCTTCACAGTCTGATCGACCTTTGCCCATCCCCCGGTCGTGAACACATTCACGACTTGATCCTGCGTGCCCACGATCAGAATGTTCACCATGTCGCCGGGATTCTTCGCCGGGTCGGAAACGCGCCGCGGAATCTTCGCGAGCAAGTCTGGAGTAATGCCAGGAATGCGAGTCTCCACGGGACCGCCAATCCCCGCGGCGTCACCCGAGCCTTCGTCCAGAATTTCGATCTTCACCTGGAAGCTGCCGGTCGCGACCTCGGCATCTTTTTCGCTCTGGTTGATTCCCAAAAACAATCTGCCCCCTACCGGCGCGTCGTATTCCTTGGAAGCTCCAATCGAAAACGCCTGAGCATAATCCTGCGGCCCGATGCGTCCGATCAATGCTCCGTGGCCCGCGCTGCCCACTGCATATTGGTGGAGCAGGTCGGCGAATCCCCGGGGCAGCCCATCTGGGCCAAACGAGCCGACGGTCCGCGACTTCCCTTCGTAGGAAACATCGGCCGGATAGGTAATCTGACCGGTCGCCGTGAAGCGCAGCTTGGCGCCCCCGCGCAGATCGATATTGGTGTCTACCCACTCTTTCGTTCCAGCGACCTCGATGTTCGACGACCTCCCCGCGAACACAGCCCCCAAGCTCAAACCTACAACTGACATCAAGATTACGCGCTTCATCTCTTCCCGCAATTCTGAAGGCTCTTCCAAGGTTTCGCGGCCTTCCACGCCCATTGCAAAACGTTCCGTCTCCAATCGACCGGAGCGTTCCGGAGGCTGATTATAGCCGGGGATCACGCGAATCGCGATCCGGTCCTAAGGAAGAATGCGGAGTTGAATTGCTGGTGGCGCTTGTCTGGTGGACACTGCGGAGTCATCCTCGGTGTGAGGAATACTCTGAGGTACGGGAAAATCTCGAGGATCCCGGAAAATATAGAGGAATTTAGACACCCGCTCCGAGTCAATCTGCTCTTCGCTGGGTTCATTCATGGGACGAGACAAGAAATTGGATGCCACGATGAGACGCAAACTTTCTCTTCTAGCCTGCTTGACCTTAATCGCGCTTTCGGCGCTCAACTTTTCTGCATACGCCCAGTCGGCGCCCACTCCAACCATTACCGGAGAACTCCAAGGTTCGCGCGCCGTCGTCTTTCAGACTCCGCAGGATTCCTGCGTGCAAAACGATATCCCTGACGCCATGGCTCGCGCCTTTCGCGATTACACCGGTACCGTGCATCTGGTAGCCGCCAGTTCCGACTTGTTCCAAGGGATCGGACCCACGCTCGACACCGTGCAACACAATTGCGACCCCGGCTTCATTTCCGCGAACGATCCCAACCCCGCGGACTTCAACGATCAGGTCTGGATCGATTCCTTCTTCACCCTCGACGGCAAGAAAATTGCCGGCCTCGGTCATACGGAATATCACGGCTGGTCGCATCCCGGCGAATGCGATACGCAAGACATCAGCGAATGCGAATACGATTCCGACACCTTTCACCTCTCGACCGATGGCGGCTATCACTTCGATACGCCGAAAGCGCCCAACAATTTTCTCGCCGGAATTCCTTATAAGTACGAGATCGACCGCGGCCCCGCCGGCTATAGCGTCGACACCAACATCGTGAACTTCAACGGCTGGTACTACGCGGTGGCAACGTCCTGGACTTGGCCTCCCAACTGCACCGGCTCCTCCGGCCCGCTTCCCTGCCTGACCAGCGGCGGCGCTCCGCTTCGCACCACCAATGTGTTCGATCCGGCTTCGTGGCGCGGTTGGAGTGGTACCGACTTCTCCGTGTCGTTCGCCGACCCTTATCCTGGCCCGCTCGCGGATCCCGAAACGCACGTCTACTCTCCCGTCGCTTACATGGGGTTTGTAAATGCGATCAATGTGTATTCGTCAGCGGATGGCGATGTCGTTGTCGCCACACTGTTGGATTACTGGGACACCGAACTCGGGCCGCCGGGGATGTATCTCACCACGTCGAAGGATCTCGTCCACTGGACCAAGCCGACGCTCGTCGTCACCGTGGCCGCGCTCAGCGCGAATGATCCGCCTGGAAGCTATCTCTACGTCTATTTCTCGCTGATCGATCCTGATGCGCCAGACATGAATTTCGCGACGATCGGCGACAACCCTTACGTCTATTACGTGCGCCTGAACAACAACAACGTTTACGATCGCGTGCTCTACCGGCAAAGAGTCAAGCTGACTTTGAACTAGTAGGGATTTTTCAAACAATTTTGCAGCACAAGAAAGAGCCGGGAGCCTCGCGGACTCCCGGCTTTTCTTTCGACCCTGATCCGCTCTTGACTGCAAGCCGATCAGAGCCGTCTAGCAATTCGCCCGATCAATTCTTGGTCAGTTTGAACACGGTGCCCATCTGACCATTGCCAAAGTATTCTCCGGCGATCGTAGTGCCATACAGATTGCCGGCCGAATCCATAATCACGCCAGCGTTCGGAGTCCATCCGTCCGAGGTCGATGAGCCCGGATTCGGGAAGTTGTAGAGGATGGTTTCCGTGCTGGTCGTGGGATCAAACTCGTAGACGGCCCCGCCGCCCGATACCCCACCGGCGCTTGCTGTGCCGTAAACAATCCCTCCCGACAGCAACAGAGGGCCGTTGAATCCAGCCCCATCCGCGGAAGTGCTAGAGCAATTCGTGCAGAGTGTGTAGGTGGTTTCGACACCGCCGCTTGTGACCTGCCAGAGCCCGTCACTGCTGCCGTTGGGGTAATCGAAATCACCATAGAACGTTCCGGCGGAAGTGCGCGCGGTATAAGAGCCGTCCAACAGCTCGTCGACCCCGGGAAACGTATAGAGCGTCGTCTCCACCCCGGTTGGGCTCACTTTGAATAACACGTTGCTGATGTTCGATCCATAAAGATTCCCTTTGCTGTCGCGCACCAGATTCGTGACCGGATAAGCGCCGTCTGCCTCGCCGGTGAACTTATAAAGTACGGTTTCGACTCCCTTGGTAGTTATTTTGAAAATCGTCCCGCACCCTGTGGACCCGTTGCCCACGCAAAGATTGCTAGTGCTGCCACCCTGCTCGGTCGTGCCATAGATATTTCCGGCGGAATCCAGAACGACCGGTCCAAACGGATATAGGCCATCGCTCTTTGTCTTGCCGAATTTATGCAGGACTGAATATTTCACTTTGGACGTAATCTTGAAGACCGTGCCATTGCCGTTAAATCCGCCGGCATTCGTGGTTCCGTAGAGATTGTCCGACTTATCGATTGCCAATCCCGAAAGTGGAACTGCGCCATCCGGGTTGTTTGTGAAAATGTGTAGGATCGTCTCCGTGCCTGTGGGGCTGATCTTAAACACCATGCCGCAGCCCGCGAAGCAGAATGTGCTGCCGCCTCCGGTCTGCGTGGTGCCGTACAGATTTCCTGCTGAATCTATGACCAGAGAATTCGGCGTCGCACCATCGGAGATGGACGTCGAGCCGAATGCGTAGAGAATGCTTTCCGTGTAGGTTGCCGTTTGTGCCGCAGCGCCGAGCGCGAGCGACAGCATTACCGCCAAGACAGTCTTTTTCATATAGCCCTCCGGCTAGTTGTGGATGTTCTTTTCCAGGAACTTTGCTGAGAACACGGAACTAGGGAAGGCGAGGGTGCCGTGCAACAAGCTTGATGGCTTTTTATCACACTGCGAAAAAGTGAATCAAGCTCAACGCAACCAAATTCTGAAAAATATTTTGTCAGCCTATCTTTTTGGATAGTGACATCTGACCTTACACTCGACCGCTTGTTTGTCCGATGGTCGCTCCGCCGCGCGGCTTGCGCAGATCGCAGCCGCGATTGCATAAAGCCTTACGGCTCAAGATTTTGCCCGTAAGTGATTGCAGCGCTTGGCGATTTCCCCGTGCCATTAATATACTTGCGGAGTCAGTCCGTAATCTTCGCGTACTCTACCTTCGCTATCGCCGGGCACGTGTTTTCACGAGAGGTAGTCTTAGTGGCCCTCGCCGCATATCTTGACGGGGCAGTAGAGAAGGATAGGGTCATGACCCTGACCTGCCTCGCCGCCACAGGTGGTGTTTGGGGGAAATTAGAGCCATTATGGAAGCAGGTGTGTAAAGAGCGCGGCGATCCCGAGTATGTTCATATGACCGATCTGTGGGCGCGCCAAGGGATATTCGAGGGATGGGACGAGGATCAGCGCGACTACTTGATCGAAGGTCTTACCTCGGTGTTGGTGCCGTTCATGGATTATCCAGCTTTGCAGTCGTTCACCTGCCAAGTCGATTTGGTGCAACATGCAAAGTGGAAGCAAAGAAACAACCTCCCAAACCCGTCGCGATTTTGCGCAAGAATTGTATTTCCGCAAATGGTGGACTGGTTCTATCGCCCGCAGCAAGGAGTCTTCGTTGATGTAATCGACGTGTTCTTCGACCGCAACGAGCTGTTCATGAGGCACATTCGCGCGGACTGGCAGAGCAACAAAATTAGGAGGAAGTATCCGATCTGGAATTTAGTTCGTGTCATTACAGATGTCGAAATGAAAAAGATCGTACCGCTCCAGATGGCCGACCTAATTTGCTGGGGTCATCACAGAGTTGCCACTTACACACATGCCCGCCCTTGGGAGATAGATTTTCAGGGCTGGGTGACCGCCGTAGGAGCTAAGAATCTAGTGCGCGGAACAATTACGCCGATGTGAGCTTTTCAGTTTCAGCACGGGCAATTTAGCGAAGAAGGGCAAGCACTCATCGAACTGTGGAACAAGAGAGCGATTCTAGTGCAGAATCCCAGCGAGGAATATAAGAGGTTCGACAAGATGATGCGCACCTTGTTGCATACTCCGCATAGCGAAATAAAAGCCGCTCAAGATGCAGAGAAGCGCGAAAAAGAGGAGAAGAAAAAGCGGACAAATTACCCGCCAACTTCATGATTCCAGGAAACGACGGGGGGGACTAAAAGGTGAACCTCTCCCAAAACAGGGAAAATTACGCCGCTTCGGCAGAAGCTCTTAGAAAAAATTATGGCTGACGAGCCCAGGCGAGACCATCCGCGCCTGCACCCGCATCGATCAGCCGCGAGACCGTCCAATCCGAGGTGCGGATCTCGGCGACTTTGTGGCTCGCGTCGCACGACACGTACGCGACTTCCCCGTCCGGACGAACCAGCACTTCCTGCGGCGCTGCCGGAACGTCGATCACATGATCGAGCTTCATCGTCTTCAAATTCAGCGCTCCGACTTTGTGCGCGCTCGGCATCGCGATCACCAGCCATTTTCCGTCCGGAGTTGGAGCCGTTCCATAACCGGTTCCAGGCAGCGGAACCCACGTCTTGATCTTGCGCGTCGCAGTATCGATCACCGCAAGTTGCGGCTTCGATTGGTCCGAAGTAAACGCGAGACGATCATCCACCGAAAGCGCGATGCGCTGCACGACTGGCGCAATCGAAATCACGTCGAGTGTCTTGCGAGCCTGCATATCGAGCACGGAGATGGTTCCCGATCCCACGTTGGTCGCGTAAGCATAATGTCCATCGCTGGTGATGGAGAACATGTGCGATTCGGGCTTCCCGGTTGGAATCGAGCTGACGATCTTCAGCGTGTGCGGATCGATCGCGGTAATGGAGTTGTCGAGCTCGGTGCTGACGTAGAGCAATCCATCCTTCGGGCCAATCATCGGGCAATGCGGACGAACGCCGTGTCCGAAATCAATGTTGCCTACGATCTTGCGGGACTTGATATCGATGACGACGAGATTGCTGCCATCGCTGCCCGGTTTGCCGACGCCCGAATCTCCATAGATTGGAACGTAGGCAAGTTTCCCATCCGGAGAAGCGATCACTTCGTGCCCCGTATTACCGCCTTCCGCAACGCTTGCAATCTGCTTGCCGGAATCGGGATCGATGATGCCGAGCGCCTGATCGCCCTTGTTAGCCACAAGCAAAACGCCGCGTGCCGCGGACGACGATCGCATGCCCGACGCAACCACCAGAACCAGGATCAGAGGCAACACCAGCAGAATAGGTCGCACCATGTTCGGTCTCCTAGGATTGATAAGGGGTTGTTACTTCGCTCCCAGATCGTCGTGCTCATGATAATTCGGATAAGGCGGACGTTTAATCTCAGGTAGCGGATGCTCTTTCAACTGCTGCATCACCACCTCGATGGCCTTCTCAAGCTGCGCATCGCGTCCCGCGCGCCAAGCAGCCGGATCGAGATCGACCTCGACGTCGGGCGCAACGCCGTGATTCTCGACTTCCCAATCGCCGTTGAGGCCGTAGATCGCGGCGCGCGGCGCAGTGACGTGTCCGCCATCGATGAGCTCCGGATATCCGCCAATGCCCACAAGTCCACCCCAAGTCTTCTTGCCCACCAGAGGACCGATGCCAGCCTTGCGGAAATACCACGGCAACGCATCGCCGCCGGAACCGGACATTTCGTTGATCATCATCACCTTCGGACCGTAGATCGCTTCCGAAGGACTGGACCAGTCGTGGCCGTCCCGCGTCACCACCTTGCTCATCAGCGGACGCCGCAGATGATCGACGATGTAGTCCGCGAGCTGCCCGCCTTCATTGAAGCGCTCGTCGATAATCGCTCCGTCTTTCCCCACTTGTGAGAAGAAGTAGCGGTTGAAGCTCGTGTAACCTTCGCCCGCCGTGTTGGGAACATGAACATACGCGATGCGACCACCAGTGGCTTCGTCGACCCGACGCCGGTTGCTCTCGATCCATGCGAGATGGCGAAGACTCTCTTCGCTCTCGACGGGAACGATGGTGACATCGCGGGAATCTTTTCCGTCAGTGTTCGCACCAACTTTGATGACGACCTGCTTCCCTGCGGTCTCTTCGAAGAAGCTGTAGATGTTGTCGCTGGAGTGGAGATCGCGGCCGTTCACAGCGAGAAGATATTCACCCGCTTTCACGTTCACTCCCGGTTGCGTGAGTGGAGCTTCGTTGCCCGGATTCCAGTTCTCGCCGTTGAAAACTTTCGCGAAGCGATAGCGGCCGTTCTCGAGGCTGTAATCGGCGCCGAGCAATCCGACTTTGATCTTCTTCGTCTCCGGCTTCTCTCCGCCGCCGACGAACATGTGGCCAACCGTCATCTCGCCGAGACATTCCTGGAATAAGTATGTGAGTTCATCGCGCGTGGCGATGCCGTCGAGATAAGGCGCGTATTTCTTCTTGGCCTTCTCCAGATCGAGTCCGTGATAGTGCGGGTCATAGAAGAAGTCGCGCTCGATGCGCCAGGTCTCGTTGTAGATCTGCTTCCAGATGGCGCGTGGCTCAACGTAGACTTCCCATCCATCGAGCTTGAGCGGACCCAAGCCAGGCTTCGGTGGACCGCTCGGCCCATCGTCGGCCGAAGCGGTCGACCACGATTCACCTTTGCGGTAGAGGATCTTCTCGCCGTCGAACGAGACAGTGAAGTCGTTTACATCTTCGATCGCCTTGTCGACTTTGCGCTTGCTGAGATCGAACTTCTGTATGGTTTGAGTGAGGTTCGGATCCTCCGTCATGACCATCGGACCTTCCCCCAGAAACAAGATGCCCGACTTACCGGGAACCATGTTCAGGTAATTCTTGTCGGGAATCGGGAGAGAGAGGACGCGCTGGCTTATGCCTTCGATGTCGATCTTCACGACAACGGCTTCGTCTTTCTTGTCTTTATCTTTATCTTTATCCTTGTCGTCCTTGCCTTTATCAGCTGTGGTTGCATCGCTGGCTTTACGTTTGTCTTTTGCCTTGTCTTTATCGCCCGCCTGATCCTTTACCTTGTCTTTGTCCTGATCGGGCTTCTTCTCGTCCTTGGGCTTCTCTTCATCGCTTTCGGGCGCGAGCGGCGACTTCTCGTCTCTGCTGAGGACCGCGACGTAGACGCTGCGCGTGACGCGATGTTCGTCGCTCGACATATCGAGACCGGCTGTTGTGAGAGCAACGTTGGTGGAAGCGGTGAAGTAGAGATACTTGCCATTCTTATCCCACACCGGATTGAGGGCATCGCTCATGCCGTCGGTGATCTGGAACGACTTGCCCTGATCGAGCGAGTAGACGAAGACCGCATGCAATCCGCTGGGAAGCTGGCGGATGTAGGCGATCCACTTGTTATCGGGAGACCAGGTCTGGCTGATCGTGTTGGGACCAAAGGTCCAGTAATAGTCTGTGTCGACGAGTTTCGGCACCGGATTGTCGAGGTCGACGTACCACAACTGCAGGCGCTTATCGCTGTAGGCGATCTTCTTGCTGTCAGGCGACCAGGTCGGCGAGTAGAAGAACGACGGCGGATCGCCGAGATTGATGCGGCGCACAGTGCCGAGTCCGTTCTGATCGCGGATGGCCAACTCGTATTCGCCGGACTCATCCGTGAAGTACGCGATGGATTTGCCGTCGGGCGACCATGCCGGATCGCGATCGGCTACAGCAGGATTGCGCGTGAGATTGCGAACGTCTCCCTTGTCGGTGGGGACGGTGAAGATCTCGCCCCAGGCTTCGAAGACGGCGCGAGCGCCAGTTGGTGAGATGCCGAAGTTCTGAATACGCTTGGGTTCAACCTTGGCAAAGTGCGGTCGAACCGCTTCCAGATCGCCTTCGACCTGAATGCTGATGCTCTTGGCCTGATGCGATTGCAGGTCGTAGAGCTTGATGGCACCGAATTGCTCGATGACGATCGCGTCGGGTCCAGCAGAGGCAGTCTTGAAGTCGAGTCCATGGCTGTGCAGCGCCTCCGTCACCTGCTTCGTCTTCGTGTCATAGGCGAAGAGGCTGACGGGACCGTTGCGATCGGAGAGGAAGTAGATTGTATCGCCGACCCACATGGGATGGTGATCGTTGGAATTCTCGCGAGGAACTTTCAAGATGCTGGAATCTTTGAGATCGGCGATCCAGATCGGAGTGGTTTGGCCGCCGTGATAGCGCTTCCAGGCTTGCTGCCACTTGGGATGCGGAATGTAGGCGATGTGCGATCCATCGGGCGAAAAAGACGCGTCCTCGGCGATGGGAAGCGGCAGTGCGGTGGGAAACCCGCCATCGACGGGGACCGTATAGAGCTGATCCTCGAAGTGCATGAAGCTGTTCGCCCAGGAGTTGAAGAGAATCTTCTTGCCGTCGGGAGTCCATCCGGCAACATATTCGTCGGCGGGATGATAAGTGAGTCGGCGCGGAATCCCGCCCGCCGCGGGCACGACGTAGACGTCGAGATTTCCGTCATATTCGCCGGTGAAGGCGATCATGGAGCCGTCTGGAGAGAAATAAGGAAGAGCCTCGGTGCCGATGCCAGATGTGAGCCGGCGCGCGTCACCACCCTCGCGGCTGACAATCCAGAGATCACCTGCGTAGTTGAAGACGATTTGCGTTTTGCTGACGGTCGGAAAACGGAGCAGGAGAGGTGGATCGGACGGAGTTGCGTGAAGGAAAGCCGAACTCATCACTATGACTACGACAAGGAAAACCAGTCTGCGCATGTTTGAGGCTCCGAATCACTTCAAATGACGGCAGTTCGAAGAGAAGGGGAATCTTAAGTTTGCGGGGCATGGCAGGTCAAGGACGGTCCCTCGAAGATGTAAGGCAGAAAGCATTTACCACGAAGGCCACAAAGTTACACGAAGGAGGACTGACGGCGAACCCACGACCGGGAATTGTGCATCCAAAGATCACATATGTCCGCAGTACAATCCGGTTCCAGTCTTGGCGCGCGCGATCTAGGGCGAGCCTGGTGGCGCGTTCTCAACGGTCATGTTCCGATGCTGTCGATTGAGATTACGCGCGAGTGTCCCTTGAGTTGTCCCGGCTGCTACGCGTACGGCGACAGCCATCTGGGCGGTGAAACAACGCTGCGCGAATTGAGCGATTTTCGCGGGGAGTCGCTGGTCAACGGCGTTCTCGACCTGGTGCGCCGTCATAAGCCGATGCATGTGTCACTGGTTGGCGGCGAACCCATGATTCGGCATCGCGAACTTGGGAGCATTCTGCCGGCGCTCAGTGCCATGGGAGTGTTCTCGATGGTCGTAACCAGCGGCGTGATCGCAATCCCACCGGCGTGGATGGAGATTCCCCGCCTGCGCGTTGCAGTTTCGGTTGATGGGCTTCCTGAGCACCATGACGAGCGGCGGAAGCCGGCAACGTACGAACGCATTCTCAAGAATATCGAGGAACGATCGATCAACGTGCATTGGGTAATTACGCGGCCGATGCTGGCGCGGACCTCTTATCTTGAAGAGTATGTGGCGTTCTGGAACGCGCGGCCAGAAGTCGATCACATATGGGTGAGCCTTTACAGCCCGCAGATAGGCGAAGAGAGCCCGGAACGGTTGCTGCCGGCGGATCGCGAGCGCATCGCGTTGGAGTTGCCGCGGTTGCGGGAAACCTATACGAAACTGCTTCTGCCCGAGGGAATGGCGAGGGCGTTTGTGAAGCCGCCAAAGAATCCGGACGATTGCCTGTTTTCGAAGATGTCAATGAATTACTCGGCTGACCTGCGGACGCATGTGGAGCCTTGCGTGTTCGGAGGGAATCCGGACTGCAGCCAATGCGGATGCAGCATCAGCAGCGCGCTGCACTGGATTCGCGATCTGACAATTGCCGGTCCGTTGAAGGTTGGGCATATGGTGCGGAGTTCGCTGAAAGTGGGTTCGGCGGTGCGGAAGGTGAAAGGCGAAACGAATACGCCGAATCGGTGGCAGGAGGGAGCGCGTTTCGTGGGACAGAAACCTTCGTTGGTGCAGATTCAGGGGCGCGAAGAGGGCGAGACGTTATGAGGTGCCGGCAAAGTACATGCGTCCTTCGCTTCGCTCAGGATGACAAGTCTAACAACTCGACGACTGACTCCATTCCGCGAGTATGCGAATCATCAGTCGATACCCGCAAGATCCTTCGCTCCGCCTGAAAGGCGGCTCCGCTCAGGGTGATGCCCTCCGTTTACTCTCGTTTTCACTCTCGGCTCAATCTTCTGTTTCTTTTTTCTTCGATTTTCCGGGGAGGCTGGCGGGGTTTTCGTGGGTGCGTTCGCGGAAGCTGCCGCGCAGGCCCGCTGCCAGGCCTACGCTAGACTCTCCATATTTATCGCGCAGTTTGTCAGCGGCTGCTAGCGCGTCTTTCCAACGCTGCTGACGATTTCCATCCAGCAAATCAATTTGCGCGCCTTGGGTCGTGAACTGGGACGCTTGCACGCCGAGCAGGCGAACCTGAATTCCATTTTTCCAATTCTTGCGAAAGAGAATACGGATGGCCTCGAAGATTTCGGTGTCGAGCTGCGTTGGGTTGGGCAACGTGTGGGCGCGCGTAATCGTGGTGAAATCTTTGTAGCGCAGCTTCAGCTGAACGGTGCGCGCGTGGAAGTTGGATTCGCGGAGGCGGCGACCAACCATCTCGGAGAGGCGGATCAACGTCGACTCGAGCTGCGATGTGTCGGCTGTGTCTTCGTTGTAGGTGTGCTCGTGGCTGATGGATTTGGCGTCGAGATCCGCGCCGACTTCCGAGTCGAACCAGCCACCCGCATCTTCGCCGCGGGCTTTGCCGGCTAAGGCGAGGCCCCACTTTCCGAAACGATCTTCGAGTTCGCCTTCTTCTAGCCGGGCAAGGTCTCCGACTTTCTTGATGCCGAGAGCGTGGAGGTGGGTCTCCATGACCTTGCCGACTCCGGGAATTTCTCGGACATCGAGCGGCGCAAGGAATTTCGCTTCTTCGCCGGGAACAATATAGAGAACGCCGTTGGGCTTCGCCTGAGCGGAGGAAACTTTGGCGATCAGGCGCGAAGTTCCGATTCCGACGGAACAGTTCAATCCTGTCTCTGATTTCATTCGAGTGTGCAGATTGTGCGCGGCCTTGATCGGCGGGCCGTGAAGGCGCTCGGTGCCGGTCATATCGAGATAGGCTTCGTCGATAGACGCCATTTCGACTTGGGGCGTGAATGCCCCTAGGACTTTGTAAACCTTGCCTGAGCACTCGCGGTATCGCTCGGGATGTCCGTCGACGAAGATGGCGTGCGGACATTGCTTGGCGGCGGTGCGCAGCGGCATGGCCGAGTGGACTCCGAACTTGCGCGCTTCGTACGAGGCCGCGGAGACCACACCGCGCTCGTGACGCTGTCCGCCGACGACGACGGCCTTCCCTTTCAGAGATGGATCGAAGAGCTCTTCCACGGAAACGAAGAAGGCGTCCATGTCGACGTGGAAGATGGTGCGGGGGAATGCGGGTTGGGTTACCGCAGACATGCTAGGGGAATTTTACCAGCGGAGGTTGCGCAGGTTGGAGGTCGTGCAATCTTGAGTGCTCAAACTCCGGACCGCTGTTAGAATCCGCTTCATGCCGGGACGCGCGATCAGGACGACCGCTCGGATCGTTTTCGTGATCTGCGGGGTGGTGTCGCTATTCACGGGATTTCCTTTCGTGATGCTGAGGGGCACCGAGCTACCGGTTCAGAGCGAGTGGATTGTATTTGCAGTTGCATTGGGAACGGTCGGGCTGTTCAGCGTATTGGTGGGATTGCTACCGCGGTCGTGGATCGCGAAAGCGTGCAAGAGAGGTCGGGATGATCCACGGTTGTTTTCATTCCCACTCAAGGTGCTCGGAGGGTTCGCGGCAATCTTCTATCTGGTGGCGGTGTTTGCCGATTTCGCTCCAAACCGATGGAATCTCGACCCTCGGTTCATGTTTCCGCTGTGTCCGCTGTATTTCGTGAAAATGACGTTCGATCCCGTACCGGTGGAGATCTTCTTCATGCTCGCTCCGATGAATGCGGCGGTGTATGGAGCACTCGGACTCGCTTTGGGGTATGCATGGTTGAGATTCGGGAAGCAGAGATCGAATTCAAGCCTGCTGAAATAAGCCGCAGTCGTGGTGGGAATGCACGGAATCTCCTGAGGGTGAGCATGCAGTGAGGGGTCCTTCGACTTCGCCGGGCGATTCGCTTTGCGAACCGCCCGACTCCGCTCAGGATGACAAGCTGGCTAGAGCCTTTTCGGGAGTAGAAGCAGCGCTGCGCACCTGCTTTACCTTTTCGTAGATCTTGCCGTATTCGCGGGCGGAAGCATTCCAGGAGAAATCTTTATTCATGCCGTTGCGCATAAGGACCTGCCACGAGGTTTGATCGCGGTATGCTTGCAACGCGGCCTTGACCGTGAGCAGAAGCGATTCGCCGCTGTATTCGGTAAATTTGAAGCCGGTGCCCTTGCCGGTGCGGGCGTCCCAAGGCTCGATGGTGTCGTCGAGGCCTCCTGTGGCGCGGACGATGGGGACGGTGCCGTATTTCAGGCTGTAGATCTGGTTGAGGCCGCAGGGCTCGTAGCGCGAGGGCATGAGGAACATGTCAGCGCCAGCTTCGATTTTGTGGGCGATGGCGTTGTCGTAGGCAACTTTGACCGCGATCTTGTTGGGGAATTGCTTGTGAAGTCGCTGGAACATCTCTTCGTAGACCTTGTCGCCGGCTCCGAGAGCAACGATGATCATCTCTTCGCGGGCAAGACGGTCGGCAACTTGCGCAATCAGATCGAAACCTTTTTGCGCGGCGAAGCGGGAGACAATGCCGATGACCGGAAGCTTGGGGTCGGCGTTCTTGACTCCGAAGGCGGCGAGGAGATCGGCCTTATCTTTGGCTTTGCCTGCGAGATCCTGCGGCGAGAACTTGGTGGTGATGAACTTGTCGGTCTGGGGACTCCATTCATCGTAGTCCACGCCGTTGAGAATTCCGGTTACCGTCGCGGCACGGTCGCGGAGGACGCCCTCGAGGCCGAATCCGTATTCGGCGGTCTGAATTTCCTGGCTGTATTTCTTGCTGACCGTGGTAATGAAGTCGGAATAGGTAAGCGCGCCTTTGAGGAAGTTGACCTGTCCAAAGAATTCCATCTTCGTCATGGTGAAGAGATCCCAAGGAAGCATGAGCAGCGGAAGAGTCTCTGGCGGAAAGAGTCCCTGGTAGCCCATGTTGTGGATGGTGAAAACAGTACCGACCTCGCGGAAAGCGGGATCCTCGGCGTAGATCGTGCGCAGCAGGACGGGGACGAGCGCGGATTGCCAGTCGTGGCAATGAAAAATCTGGGGGACGCCTAGAATCTTGGAGGCTTCGAGGACGGTGCGGGAGAACAAGGCGTAGCGTTCGGCGTTGTCGGGATAGTCCCCGGCTGGGGTGCCGTAGAGGGCGTCGCGATCGAAGTACGGGGGATATTCGACGAAATAGAATTTAATATTTCCCTGGCTAGGTCCAGAAACGACAGAAGCGAAGCGGTGCTCGTCATCAAAAGGTACGGTGACGCTGCGAACTACCGTGGCGGCGTCGGAGAGCTTGGTCTGGCGATAGCGTGGCAGATAGACGCTGACCTGATGGCCCAAGGCGGCAAGGGCGCGTGGCAGGGCCCCAACGACGTCGGCGAGCCCGCCAGTTTTTGAGAATGGGACGCCTTCGGAAGCGACAAACGAGATGTTCATGAGTGCGGAACCTCCCGCGCGCGTGTTTTGGGCGCGCACGTTATGATGAATGGGACCAGAGGAATCGGTCCGGCAGATTAAGATGCGAGGGCCGACAGGAAAGTCTACTTCCCGAGGGAGTGAGGGTCAACGTGCCAAAGGTCGCTTCCGCGAACCGTCCGCAAACAAAGCCCACATTGGGACAGCATTTCCTCGACAGCGAAGACTCGGCTGCGCGCATCGTCGATGCCTTAGGTGACATCTCGCAGAGCACCGTGCTCGAGATTGGGCCGGGACGGGGGATTCTAACATCCCTGCTGGCCAGACGGGCTCGGCGGCTGATTGCAGTGGAGTTGGACCGCGTGCTGGCGGCGCAGCTTCGTCTGAAATTTGGGATGTTTCGGAACGTCGAGGTTATCGAGGCGGACGTGCTGACGATCGACTTCGAGTCACTCTTTGGGCCGAAGCCTGGACTGGGACGGCCGGGAATTGATATCAAACCGGAACCGGTCAAGGTGGTGGGCAATCTTCCGTATTACATTACGTCGGACATTCTGCTGCGGCTGTTTGCGTTCTCGAAATACTTCGAGACCCTCGTGATCATGGTGCAGAAGGAAGTGGCGGACCGGATTGCGGCAGAACCGGGTGGAAGTGAGTATGGGATTCTGTCGGCCACTGCACAGTTGAATGCACGAGTAGAGAAGCTGTTCACGCTGCCTCCGGGGGCATTTGTGCCTCCGCCGAAAGTACACTCGACGGTATTGCGGCTGACGATCGATCCGCAGCAGGAAAAGTTGGGAGTTGCGGGTGACGGCTTCATCGATTTCCTGCGGCTTTCGTTTGGGCAGAAGCGAAAGACGCTGTGGAACAATCTGAAAGAGAATTTTGATCAGGCGGCGTTGAAGAGCGCGCTCGCCGAAGCCAAGGTAAAGCCGACGGCGCGAGCAGAGACCCTGAGCCTGAAAGAGAGCGCGGCAGTGTTCCGCGCCTTGCGGAATACGCAAAGCCAGTCTTAGCATGGATGTGGCCCGAGGTCGGGCTAGGAGGGGCCATGAGCAGCACACTCCTGCGTCGTCCCGCGGTCGCGGGGCGGTTTTATCCGGGCGATCCTGAGGATTTGCGCACCGAAGCGCAAGCGTATCTTTCGCAATCGAACTCGAACAATCAGGCTGCAGTGCAGGCGATCGGATGCATTGCTCCGCACGCGGGATATGTTTATTCCGGCCACGTGGCCGGAGCGGTTTTTGCTCACCTGGAGATTCCTGAGAGATGCGTTTTGTTGTGTCCGAATCACACGGGGATGGGACGGGCTTTGGCCATTGTGAGCGAGGGTGCGTGGGAGATGCCGCTCGGGGAAGTGCCGATTGATACGGAGCTCGCTGGCGCGTTAAAGCAAAAGTTCCCTGCGCTGCAGGAAGATTCGGCGGCTCATCGTGCCGAACACGCTATCGAAGTGGAGTTGCCGTTTCTGCAACTCCGGCAGCCGAGATTACAGATCGTTCCGATCGCCCTCGGGACGGGGCAGTTCGAAGTTCTCGACGCCCTTGGCACGGCGCTCGCGGAAGTGATTGCGGCACAGAATGCGCCGGTGCTGGTTGTAGCATCGAGCGACATGAATCATTACGAATCGGACGCGGTGACGCGCGTGAAGGATCACCGGGCGATTGAGCGAATTCTGACGCTAGATCCTGGCGGGTTATTTGACATCGTCACGCAACAGAACATCAGCATGTGCGGGTTTGGACCGGCCGTCGTAATGCTCACGGCGGCTCGACGGTTGGGCGCGAAGTCGGCGGATTTGGTGAAGTATGCGACCTCGGGAGATATTTCGGGTGACCGGGATGCGGTGGTAGGGTATGCGGGCGTTGTGGTCAGACAAGCAGTTCCCTCTTCTTTCGATCTCTCCAATTTTGGATGATCCGAAGTGCCGTCCGGCGGGACTTGGTTCTTACCTCCTCTCCTACCCGGGACCTACGTCCCGAGCTAATGAATGCCGCTCCACGGCTGGAGTTCGGCCGCTTCAAGCTTCGTCTTCGCCACGGGCCTCGCTCTATTTCGCGGCGCTCAGGTGATATCTATGACATTCTTTGCCTTGCAATTTTTCTGTAAGGATTCTTCCGGAGCCGGGACTACCAGTACATACGGCGATGATTAAGACAAACAATCTCAGGAAGAGTTTTCAGGGACGGCAGGTGGTAAGAGGCCTGTCGTTTGAGGCTCCGGATGGCGCCATCACGGGTTTGTTGGGCGCGAATGGAGCCGGGAAGACGACCACGCTTCGGATGATCTGCGGCGTGCTGCAGGCAGATTCGGGGTACGTTACGGTCGATGAGGCGATGGACTCGAGCGAGCGTCAGCACGGTGTGGGTGCGCTGCTGGATCACATCGGACTTTATTCGCGGCTGACGGTGCGGGAGAACCTTGCATACTTCGGACGGCTGCGCGGCATGAGGCCGGAGTTCTTGGTCCAGCGCATCGATAGCGTTATTTCGGTTCTCGGGCTCGAAGCCATTGCCGATCGGCGGACCGCAGGATTTTCGCAGGGAGAGCGGATGAAGACTGCGCTCGGACGAGCGCTGCTGCATTCTCCAAAGAATGTTGTCTTGGACGAACCGACGAATGGGTTGGATATTCCGACGATTCGCTCGCTGCGCGAGTTGTTGCGGAAGCTGCGCGATGCGGGGACGTGCGTCGTGTTTTCGAGCCATGTACTCGACGAGGTGCGGGCGTTGTGCGACCGAGTGGCGGTCATTGCCGAGGGGAGGATCGTTGCTCAGGGCTCTCCGGAGGAATTGTGCGGTCTCGCGGGAACGGATTCTCTGGAAGATGCGTTTATCGAACTGACTTGTCCGGCGGAGGTTTGCTGATCATGAACCAGATACTGACGATTGCTCGCAAGGAAATTGTGGATGGACTGCGGGATTCGCGATCGGTGGTCGCATCCCTGGCCTACGCACTGATGGGACCGGTCGTCGTAGGACTTGTGTCCATGACGGTTCACGGAAAGAAGGACTCGGAGGGCGTCCTGACCGGCATGATGGCGATCTTTACCCTCGTGTCCGCGTTTGTTGGCGGCATGAACGTGGCCATGGACACGGTCGCAGGCGAGAGGGAACGAAAATCGCTGCTGCCACTGCTGATGAATGCAGTTCCCCGGGCGAACGTCGTTCTGGGCAAGTGGCTCGCGGTGAGTTTCTTTGCCATGGGCGGCCTAGTGATCAATGTACTGGGCTTCCTGGTTGTATGCGAGAACGCCGGGATGCAGGTGACGGCGAGTTCCAGAGAATTGTTTCTCGGCGCCTGTGGATTATTCACGCTGCCGTTTCTGGCGTCCGCGATCCAGCTGTGCATTTCAACCATTTCGCGCGGGGTGAAAGAGGCGCAGACATATCTTTCGTTAGTCACGTTTGTGCCGATGGGGATGGGAATGTTTCTCGTGTTCTGTCCGGCCGCAGCGCGGACTTGGTGCAGGTTCATGCCCTTGGTCGGACAGCAGCTACAGCTCGAAGCGCTGATGAATGGCTCTGGAGTCAGTTTCTTGCAGCCGGTCGTCTTGGGATACCTCACCATGGCTCTGGCTGCCCTAGTGTTACTGATGGCAGCAAACCGGTTGCAGTGTGATGAGATCATTTGCGGGAACTGAAGGCGGCCTGTAGTAAGCCGGAACATCCGCCCGAATTTCAAGAGTCTTCCACCGAGGCAGCTTGGACCGAAAGATCCTGGAGCAACAGTTGGAACGCATTCTTGCTGTCCAGGGGCCCGCGCTGACTCGCCTGGCGGCAACCTATACGAATACGTTGAGTGACCGCGATGACCTGCTGCAGGAAATTGCGTTCGCCATCTGGCAGGCGCTGCCGAAGTTTCGAGGCGAATGCTCGGAACGAACCTTCGCATTCCGAATCGCGCACAATCGCGGCATCACCTATTTGAGTCGGATACGGGCGCAGGCGACCGATCCGATTGAGGAGATCGATGTTCGTGATCCAACGCCCGGTCCGGAATCGAATCTCTCGCAACGGCAGAGAGCCGTCAAGCTGAAAGAAGCTGTGCGGCGGTTGCCGCTTGCCTATCGGCAAGTGATCATGCTGACGCTCGAAGGGCTGGGATACAAGGAGATTTCTGAAGTGCTGGGCATATCGGAAAGCAACGTGGGAGCGCGCCTCACGCGAGCGCGACAGTTGCTGCAGGAGGGCTTGGAGGGTCGAAAATGACGACGGATATTGAACTCCAGGACTGGCGAGAGCAGTGGCAATCGGAGACCTCGATTCCGGCCGACCTGCGGAAGAGCGTGGAGCGCCAATCAAAGCTGATGAGAATCGGCCTGCTCGGCGATGTTGCGGTGACGCTGGTGATCGGGGGCGGATCGATCGCGTGGGCAATGCGACCCGGGAATGCGGAGTTTGTGCCGGTTGCGGTTGCCGCGTGGGTGTTCCTGGCAGCGGCATGGATGTTTGTGCTGATTGCAAATCGCGGGTTGTGGTCGCCGCCGGCGATGGAATCGTCTGCATTCGTAGATCTATCCATCCGGCGTTGCCGAAGCACGCTGGCCACGCTGTGGTTCGCCGTTGCACTTTTCTTTGCGGAAATTGCTTTTGGGCTGGGCTGGGCTTACACGCATTCGGTGAAGGGGCATATCCCGCTGATGAGATGGCTACTGTTTGGTTCTCTACGCGTCGATATTGTTTGGATAGCCACCGCCGTGTTCCTCGGTACTCTGATTTGGTATCGGCGGAAAAAGCAGATGGAGCTGGCGCGACTGCTAAATCTGCGCGAGCAGATGACCGGAGCGAATTAGCCGAGCTAGCGGTGTCCGCCGCCTCCGGATGAGTGTCCGCCCGACGAGGCGTGACCTGTGGATGGGCTCGCCATCGAAGTGTGCGACTCGCCGAAGCTAGACGCCCTCGCACTGGATCTGCCGGAAAACTGCGGCGCGGACCGCACTTCAGCAAATCCGGTATTTGCTACCTGATGGTTCAAGTGGCTTAGGCCCTCTACGGAGCCTCTGGAGATTCCCATGCCAGCGGAACCGGCTTTCAGGAACAGGTGAGATGGTGATATTGGCGAAACGGAGCCGCCGCGACCGACCGCGACTGTTTTCACCGTGCCGGTCGTTGGAGGAACGAGCGAAGTGAAGTGCGCCGCAGTGCTGGCGGTAAAGTGCGGAATCGTCTGCCAAGTATTCCAGCCGCCGGGCTGCCACATCCATCCGTATCGCGGAACGTAATTCCAGTTTCCGTAGCGATAGGGCAACCATCCCCAAGGATAGGCTGAGGCGAACATGTAGCCGACCCCGGGATACCATCCCCAGGCACCGTCCATGAAGGGGTCCCAACCGACGCCCGTAAAGTAGGGCTGCCACATCATGCCGTAGCCGGGGACGCTGGTGTAGCTGCCGTAGTAATTGAGGTCGCTCACGCCATAACCGTAGGGCGAGGAATTATTCTTGGCGTACTGGTCGTGGTAGGCAGAGGCTTCCTTGTCCCAGGAATCGAGTGGGGCCTCGGCGACGTTATTCGCTACCGTGTATTTGTCATCCTGCGAGAGGTCGAAGGTTGCGGTCTTCTTTTTTTCGACTAAGACCTTGCCGGAGGGGCCCTCTACGTCGACATCACCTTTGAAGACCGCGAGCGTCGCGGTTTCCGGCGAGGCATCGACACGGAAATGGGCAGCTTGGCCGAGAGAAATCTTCTCCTGAGAAAAGCTGAGACTGAACTGGTCGCCGCTCCTGCCCAGCCAGTTGACGTAAGCCATGCCCTCAGTCAGGTTGACCTGGGAGATGCGGCTGCCGGAATCGCTGAGGCCAAGCGTGCTGAAGTCGATCAACGTATTCGGAGCGACGCGCATCGAGCTACCGTCTTCGAACTCAATCTCGGCGCGGCCGCGATCTCCAGTGCGGAGCTGCGTCCCTTGCGTGATGGGAAGGTTCAGAAAGGCGTTCTCAAATCCCAGGCCGGTGTTCTTGTCGATCTGCACCGAGCCCTGAACGTCGCTAAGGCGAACGATGCGCACTTGTGAAGCGGCCAAGGCGGGCACCGCCGACATGGTGCAAGCGGCGATGAGGAGAATCCGATTGCGTCGGGAAGCAGATGGTTGGAACATGGCAACCCCCGGATCGTTCGTAGCATGATTAGAACACGGTTTAGAAGAGGGAGTTGTAAAAGTTTACGCCCCTTGATCCTCTGTGGCTGAACCGTCTTCTTAGTTTGAGGACGATTCTTTGCCCGCGACAGAGGCAGGGTCGATCTCGAGGATCCGATGGGCGCGGGCGCGGACGACGTTCATGACCGACGTGTCGTCGTAAATGTCCTGCAGGACGGGCTTTACAGCCTGGAGCTCGATGAGCTCGCCACGCCTCGCCTGATCTTCCATGCGCTTCAGTTCGTCGTCGAGAGCGAGCTTCTGGTAGCGATGAAAATAGACAATGCGTCGACCGTATTCGAGAGTGGCCGCCACGCTCTGGAACAATGTCGTCAATTGCAGGACGGCCGGCACGGTCGAGTAGTTGTAGGCGGCTGACGCAGTGCGCTGGCCGTCTTTGTAGGACAGTTTCTTGGCGCCAGTGAATGCGATCTTTTTGTTTCCGGAGTCGATCTTGCCGGAAAAGTAGTGGGCCTGCGCCGCTAAGTCGAAGATGCGAGAGCGGGTAGTGTCAGAGAAAGTGAAGTCGGTCTGATAGGTATCGCGATCGTCGGAATCAGCGGTGATTTTTCCCGAGGATTCGTAGTGCGCGCGGCCGTCAGACTCGATGGAAATCGAATAGTGCTCGGGACTGGAGTTGGGAAAATCGAGCGAGAAACTGATGGTCGCCGGATCCGCGGCGGCAGCACGAAGAGTTAAGGCCGCCAAGAAACCAATGACGGCGATCAATGTTGCGATGAACCGCTGCTTGGCGGCGGGTACGCGGAGTGCTCGATCGGGCGGAGCCAGCTTCGGATTCGACCTCGAATTCGTCTTCGTACTTGCCTCGCTCACAGCTGATAAGAGAATTATGCCAAAGATAAACCGCGTTGGGAGGCTATCGCGCAACGGCACGTTGGCGATTGAGGGTCGCCACGGTGTGGAGATGGCAGATGGCGATAGCCAGGGCGTCGGAAGCGTCCATGGTTTCGGGCGGTGCGGGGAGTTCGAGAAGGCGGATGACCATGTGCTGCACCTGCTGCTTCTCGGCGCGTCCGTAGCCAACGACCGAGGACTTGATGGTGAGGGGTGAGTACTCAGCGACCTCCAGGCCGGCGGAGGCAGCGGCAAGCATGGCGACGCCGCGAACCTGGCCGAGCTTGAGGGCGGACTTCACATTGAGCGCATAGAAGACGTCTTCGATGGCAACTTCGTCGGGCTGGTGCTCGGAGATGACGGCGCCCAGCTGCATGTAGATGCGGGACAGGCGGCGGGACAAAGCTTCAAGAGGAGAAAGTTTGATGGCACCACAGGTCAGGCAGGAGAGTTTTCCGGAGGAATGGATCTCGACTACGCCGTAGCCGGTGTATTCTCCGCCGCAATCGATGCCGAGGACTCGCATCTGCATGAAAGTGTATCGCGGAAAGCGCCGGGGCTAAAGGCCATTCGCCTTGCGGCGTCCCTAACGCGGCCCTTGGAGGGCCGCTCTTCCACGGTCGCGCCAGCAGCGGTGGTGGATTCGTGGACGGCGCACGCTTCGATCTAGCCGTCTCTTTCGGGGTGGTTACGGACGCAGAATCCGAAGGTTCGTCCAGCCTTATCGCTGTCTTCGCATTGGGACGGCGACGCTCCGGTTTTCTAGCAGCAGCGGGGGCGGCGGGCTTGTGAATATTCTTGTTCGCAGAGGAAGGCTGCGTAGGAAGCTCGGGAGGAAATTGTACGCGTGCGTTCAAGAAATCGCGCGTAGGCGGACTCGTCGAAGATTTCGCGCAGTATGGCTAACAGGATCCGGGCGGCGGTTGCTAAGGGCTTCATATTCTCTCCTCGGCGAGACCAGTCATGACGAATGGAGCTTCTTTCACTCGCGCTTCCCTGCTGCCGCTCAGGATACCGATCCACTGACGTGCCGACTCGATCAGCACAAGGGCCACCATCACCACGAGGATGGCGGTTACGGCGGCGTCCAGACGATTGTTGAAAATGAGGTGCGGTGTCGCCTTGGTGGCGGGGGCAGACGCCAGGGCACGGGCCTGCGCTAGGAATCCGACTCGCGGATCGGCATCGAAAATTTTATGCCACGAAGCTGTGAACGTTACGGCGACCAACCAAACAAGCGGCACTAGAGTAACGGCGGCGTACCGGGCACGGTGCATCTTGACGATGATCGTGGTCGCCACGCAGAGAGCCACCGTTGCCAGCAACTGGTTCGCGATACCGAAGAGCGGCCACAGGGAGTTGATTCCGCCAAGAGGGTCTTTGACGCCTTGCCAGAGAAAAACTCCCCAGGCAGCGACGATTAAGGCGCTGGTGGCGAGGATCGAGGGATACCAACTGGTGCGGCCGAGAGGCTTGTAAATGTGGCCGAGCGCGTCCTGGATCATGAAGCGGGCGACGCGCGTGCCGGCGTCAAGGATGGTGAGAATAAAGAGAGCTTCGAACATCACGGCGAAGTGGTACCACATCGCCATCAAGGTGGCGCCGCCGAGGCTCTGCGAAAAGATGTGGGCCATGCCGAGAGCGAAGGCGGGAGCGCCTCCGGTGCGGTTGAAGAGAGTCTGCTCGCCGACGGCGTGAGCGAGCGCCTGCATGTCAGCGGCGGTCACGGGGAATCCCCAGTTGGAGATGGTGGCAGTCGCGGCGGCGGCAGTTTGTCCGACGACGCCTGCCGGGCTATTAATCGCGAAGTAAACACCGGGCTGGAGCACGCAGGCGGCGATGATGGCCATGACGGCGACCGCGGACTCGGCCATCATGGCACCGTATCCGACCATACGGATTTCGGTCTCGCGGGCGATGAGCTTGGGCGTGGTTCCGCTGGAGATCAGAGAATGAAACCCGCTGATGGCGCCGCAGGCAATGGTGATGAAGGCGAAGGGAAAAATCTTTCCCGCAAAGACAGGACCGGAGCCGTCGACGAATCGGGTGAGAGCAGGCATGTGCAGCGTCGGATGAAGGACGAGGATGCCGATCGCGAGCAGGCCGATCGTCCCGAGTTTCACGAAGGTGCTGAGGTAGTCGCGCGGGGCCAGCAGCAACCAGACGGGGAGAGCAGAGGCCGCGAATGCATAGATGAGAATGAGGATTGCGAGCGTGGTCGCAGTCAGGGTGAAGATTTGCGCGATCGTGGGAGTTTGCGAGGCCCATTGGCCTCCCCAGATGGCAAGCAGCACAAGGATGAAGCCGAGTACGGAGGCTTCCAGCACTTTGCCGGGGCGAATGCGCCGGAGGTAGATTCCCATCAGCAAAGCGATCGGAATCGTCATGGCAATCGTGAATGTTCCCCACGGACTGTCTTTCAAGGCATTCACAACGACCAACGCGACTACCGCAAGCAAGATGATCAGGATCGCGATGACGGCCCCGTAGGCGACGAATCCGCCGAGAGGCCCAGTCTCCTCTTTGGCCATTTCGGTAAGCGACTTGCCGTCGCGGCGGACGGAGAAAAGCAGGATGACGAAGTCCTGCACACAACCGGCGAATACGGCGCCAGCCAGCACCCAGAGAGTTCCAGGAAGATATCCGAACTGCGCTGCGAGGACCGGACCAACTAGAGGTCCGGGGCCGGCGATGGCGGCGAAGTGATGCCCGAAAACGACCCACTTGTTGGTGACGAGAAAATCGCGGCCATTTTCGAGGCGTTCGGCGGGGGTTGCACGGAGGGCGTCGATCGCAAGGATCTTGGCGGCGATGAACTTGCTGTAGAAGCGATACCCCAGGGCATAACAGCAAGTGGCGGAAATCACTAGCCAGAGGGCGTTGATGGGTTCTCCGCGCTGAACGGCGATCCTGCCGACCGCAACGGCACCGACTACGGCCACCACTCCCCAGAGAAGACCCCAAACGCTTTTGTTCATCCGTGTCGAGCATTGTGCAAAATTTGACACGGAAGCGCAATGCCAATTGTAGGGGGCACGAAAGGGATCACCTAATCGATTTTCTTCCGCTCATTCTTCGGTTTCGGCGGCCATTCGTTTAGTGTTACTCTATCTGTTCCGAACGATTGCTACCCCAGTGTTTTCGGGCCATTTCGTCATGCCCCTGGGCCGGGGTTCATTCCGAGGATTCATCCCGAACTCATATTGAAGAGGAGCACACGATGAGAGTAGGCATATTGACCGGCGGGGGCGATTGTCCTGGACTGAACGCGGTGATCCGCGCGGTCGTGCGCAAAGGCATTTTTCATTATCACGACGAATTCCTAGGTTTCATGGAGGGCTGGCGCGGCCTGATCGAAAACCAGAGTATGGAACTGGATCTGGACGCCGTAAGCGGGATTCTCCCTCGCGGTGGGACGATTCTGCGGACCTCGCGTACAAATCCTTCGAAGCGTCCGGATGGGTTTGACCGCTGCGTCAGCACGATTGCAGCGCACAAGCTTGAGGCGCTGGTTGCTATCGGCGGTGACGACACGCTGTCGGTGGCGCAGAAGCTGCATGAGAAGGGGGTGAAGGTGGTCGGCGTGCCGAAGACGATCGACAACGATCTGGGCGGCACGGATTACACCTTCGGATTCGATACGGCGTGCAACATCGTTTGCGAAGCGATTGACCGGGTTCACACGACGGCCGAGGCCCACAATCGCGTGATGGTGGTTGAAGTCATGGGGCGGGATGCAGGCTGGATCGCCTTGTACAGCGGGATCGCCGGGGGAGCAGATGCGATCTTGATTCCGGAACGGCCGTTCGATGTGGACAAGGTAGCCGAATCGATTCGCCAGCGGCACGAGCGCGGACGCTACTTCTCGATCATTGTTGTGGCGGAGGGCGCTAAATTCCGCACCGGGGCGGGTGCTCCGGTTGTGCAGGACATGGGCAAGGACGAGTTTGGTCATGCCAAGCTGGGAGGCATCGCCAACATCCTCGCCCGCGAGATTGAGCAGCGCACAGGGTTCGAAACGCGCGCCGTGGTGCTGGGACATATCCAGCGCGGCGGTTCCCCCACGGCGTTCGATCGCGTGCTGGCAACGCGATATGGGCTGGGCGCGATTGACATGGTTCATCGGGCAGAGTTCGGCTGCATGGCAGCCCTGCGCTCGAACAAGATTGTCTCCGTCACGTTGAAGGAAGCAATCTCAAAGAACCGGGTCGTGGACGACGAGATGATTCAGATCGCAAGCGGCCTGTTCGAAGAAACCGGCGTGAAGGAAGCGGCAGTAAAGTAAAGGATCGGAAAGGGCCTCCGTCGCCGTCGGGCGGTGGAGGCCTTTTTTCGTTTATGGCTGATTCGGGGAGCTGGAACTGACGATTCGAAACATCAAGCCTTGGCTTTGGTTTCTGCTGGCGTTAGCCGCGAGCGCGGTCAGTTGGTGCTATATGCACCGCGTGTTGCTGCCCTGGGAATATTTCGTTAATGTGCAGCGAGGCCAGCTCAGAGCGCAAATGGGAGACCTGTATCCCCGCTGGGTGGGAACGCGCGAACTTCTGCTGAACGGCCGCAATCCCTACGGAAAAGAAGTGAGCAGCCAGATTCAGGTGGGGTTCTACGGTCGGGCCATCGAACAGAGTTACGAAAAGTCGGCGTCCGGGATTATCGATGAGCAGAGATTTGTGTATCCCGTATACGTCGTGTTTTTGCTGGCACCCACGGTGCATGCGAATTTCGGGCTGCTGCAGGCGTGGACTCCGTGGCTCTTTGGGGGGCTGACTGCGGTCGGCGTGTGGCTGTGGATGAAGGTTTTGTGCTGGCGCTCGCCGGCGCTCATCGCGGCCAGCGCAATTGTGCTGGTGTTATGCAGTCCGCAGATTGCGCAGGGATTGCGGTTGCGTCAGTTCGGGCTGTTCGTCGCCTTTCTGATTGCGCTGGCTTGCTGGTGTGTAACCCGGGATCGGTATTTTATCGGCGGCGCGCTACTTGCGGTTTCTACGATCAAACCACAGATGGTGGCACTGTGCGTGGCTTGGTTCCTGCTGTGGAGTCTCGGCGACTGGAGGAAGCGATGGCCTCTTGCCGCTGGCTTTGGCGTCACCTTCGGGTTGTTGGCCGGAGCGGGCGAAATGGTACTTCCGGGATGGCCGCGTTACTTCTTCGAAGGCCTAGAAGCTTATCGCAAATACTTTCCGACGACCTCGCCGTTTCGACTTGTTTTCGGAGACTGGGCCGGAGGGATGTTGTCCATCTTCATGGTGGTCGGGCTGGCCGCATTTTCGTGGAGAAAGAGAAGGGTCACGGCCAGATCTGATGAATTTGTTCAGCTGATAGCGCTGGTGTTCATCACGACTGCGCTGGTCCTGCCGCTGCTGACTCCTTACAACCAGGTGCTGCTGCTGTTGCCGGTGCTGATGCTGATTCGAGACTGGGCACGATTGCCAAGGGCGGGGCAGATCGGATTTACGGCGCTCGTGGCATGGCCATGCGTTTTGTCTCTTGCGTTGTTGGTGCACACGCCTCAACTGGATTCTTTGAATCGGCTACCGCTTTTACCTTCCGTATTCGCTCTTCTGTTTCCATTTGTGGTGCCGTTGCTGATGTATTTCCGGCAAGAAGAATCCGCCTGATTTTCCGATTCTTAATTGCGTGGAATTCGTCTGCGCTTCGATATTATGAGGCGGGCAAATGAGCACGCAGAAAAGCGGCTGGCTGACACCGAAACGTTTACGCGCGCACGGGCTGCTTCTCGCCGTGGCGCTGTGGTCGCTTTACATATGGACCATTGCCACTCCAGGGCTGCGAGACCGGAACGGCAACTTCAAGGGAACCGACTTCCTGCATCTCTATACGATTGGAGCGCTCGCCATCGCGCACGACGGCGGCGATTTGTACAGCATGAGCGCGCAGGCGAATGTTGCTGCGCAACGCGTACCCGAGGCGGCTGGGATTCGATATCTGCCACTTTATCCGCCACAGGTATCCATTGCCTTAGCGCCGCTGGCGTCTCTGCCATACGGCTGGGCGCTCGCCTTGTGGTGGAGCTTTAGCGTCCTTGTCTATGGCTTTTGCTGCTACGCGGTGTGGCGTGCGTGCCCACATCTGCAAGATCACGGCGGGACGGTTCTGCTGCTCGCAGTGGCATTTCCCGGATTCTTCAATCTAATCGCGTGGGGACAGACGTCTGCCCTTGCGCTAGCCTGCTTTACGCTCCTGTTCTTCTTGCTCAGAGATCGGCGCGAATTTCTTGCCGGGCTGGTGCTGGGCTGCCTGATTTTCAAACCGCAGTTGGGATTGGCGGCGGCTCTGGTGTTCGTCGCGATTGGCGCGTGGGAGATTATGATCGGCGCTGTCATTTCGGCTGCGACGCAGTTGCTGGTGGGAGTCGCATATTACGGAGTCGAGCCACTCCGTAAGTGGATGGAGACGCTGTGGGATGTGCGTACCCTCTTGCCGGCGCTCGAACCAAGACCGTATCAGACGCATTGCTTGCGAACGTTCTGGTCGATGCTCGTGCCGTGGCAGGGCTTATCTTCCGGGCTCTACGGGGCCAGCGCAATTTTCATTCTCGGCGCCACGATTGCTCTTTGGAAGCGCGGACCTCGAGTGCCTCTGGCTTTGCGATTCAGCGTGTTGCTGCTGGCAACGGTGCTGCTTTCGCCCCATCTCACCGTTTACGATCTCGTGATTCTGGCTCCCGCGATTCTTCTATCGACGGATTGGCTGGTCGGTCCGACGGGCGGGCAAGCAGTCCGCAAGATGGGGACGCTTCTCTATCTTATTTATGTTCTTCCCTTGCTTGGATCCATCACTCGCTGGACGCACATTCAGCTATCGGTTGTGGCGATGTCTGCCCTGGTCTGGAGGATCTGGCGCTGGTCCAAAGAGGTGGGAGCGATCGCAAGTCCGACCAGCAACGATTTAGGGAGATAGAGATTCGGAAAAACTAGCGCGACTTGCCGTAGAGGAACGACAAAGCTTCGGGAAACCGTCGCGCCCAGTGCGATTCATGATGGGTCGCGCCTTCGTCGATGACCAATCGTAAGCGCTTGTCGTCCAGGCCGGCGCGACAGAAAATTGCTGCCAACTCTCGAACATCGTCAACCTGGCTCTGGTCGCGATCGGCGCGTCCGGCTTCGGCAGTGCCGGTTGCCATGAAGATTCTCTCGGGCCAGCGCTTGATAGCGCGGCTGTCCTTGATCATCTGTCGGTTCGAGGCCCAAAGCGAAGGACTCTCCAGAAGTAAGCGGCCAATCACGTCCGGACGAACCGCCGCCGTGTAGAGCGAAATCAGCGCGCCGAGAGAAGATCCGCCGAGACCGGTGTTCTCGGGACCGGTCGCGACCCGGTAGTTTCGAGCGATGAAGGGCATCACTTCCTGAATCAGAAACTTGGGATAGCGGGTGCCCTGCACGCGCACGATGACCGGAAGCAGCGAGCGATGTGGCATGTATTCGCGGATGCGAGCTCGGGCTGCATTATCGATGCCGACGAAGATCATTGCCGGGATCGCACCGTCGCGGATCAAGCCATCTCCCGTTTCGTCGACCTGCCACTCGACACCGGTGAACGAGGTCGAGGACTCGAAGAGATTCTGCCCGTCGTTCAAGTAAAGAATGGAGTAGCGGCGGCCGGCGTTTTGGGGATCGTCGTAGCCGGGCGGCAGCCACACGCGCAGAAAACGGGTGTTATGAAAGATGCGGCTGTGAAACTCGTGCAGACGCAAGTCCCCGGTTGCGGACTCAACCCGGATCACGCGAGCTTGCGCTTGCGAAGCCCCGTTCTCAATTTGCTGGATTTCTTCCATCAGGAAACGTGCATTCCAAGAATATAACGTCGGAGGATTTTATGCTCTCGCGCTTCTCGACTTTATGACGATGGCGAAAACGGTGATCAGGGAGATCAGGGCGAGCGAGATAAGACACAAGATGCACCAAGTCATCAGCTTGTAGGCTTCGATGTAGGTCAAGTAGAGCGCGAAGCCTGATCCTGCCAATGCCGTGCCCAGCAGGCGGTTTGGAGTCTCCTGTTGGGACTTCCAGAAAATCGACAGAAGGAACAGTGCTGCGTAACCGGCAACTCCGATGGCGGCTACTGGAATTCCGGCGATAGTCGAGTACTCGCTGCGGTTCACGATGTCGCAGTTGAACTTCTCGTTGAAGTCACAGAAGTCCGTCGCGGATTTTGCGTAGTGACGCTCGAGTGACACTGCGGAGACGGCGACGCCCGCCAGGGACAGAACCGCAACTACGACCAACAATATGCGGTGGATTCGTGACTCTCCGGTCACGGCAGCGCGCAACCCGTCTTGTCGCTCAGACTCTGCAAGGACAGGACTCCTTCTTTCGGCGGATCCATTCCGAACTGCCAACTGGGAAATAGCTTCACTCCGGCAACTTTGCACTCGGCAGCCATCTCTTTTTGGCCGGGGATCGCGCACTCGACGTATGGCACATAGTGGAATGCGTCGCCGAGCATTCGCTTTTGATCGGCACAGTGGGGACACCAGTAAAGGCCGTACATTTTGGCTTGTTTCGAGGCGAGGCACTTCGCGAAAGGGTCGTACTTGTGATTCCGGTAGTAGCGCCCGGCGAAGTAAGCGCCAGCCAACAGGATCAGAACGACGCCATACATGAGGAAGGTTTTCTTCTTCCTTGTCGAAGCGGCGGCGCGATCCTCTTGCCGTTTTCGGCGATCGTCAGACATGTTCATTCTTATATCACGCGATCAGGCAACGACGTTCAAGGCCGCGGGCAGCACATCGAGCTCCTCGCAATGAAGAGTCAGGACCTCCCCGTCGACCATGACATCGACCGGACGCTCGAGATTGAATTCGATGCGGCGGGCGGCCTTGCGTTCGGCCAACGGATGCTCGATGTGTGTGCCGTCGTAGAGCCCTGGAAGATTGCGAATGAGGCCCAGGCGGCCGATCGGTCCCCAGCGAACGTATTCCACCAGTCCGTCACCGATCTCCGCCTGAGGTGCGATCATCATCGTGCCGCCAGTGAACTTGCTGTTGTTGAAAGTAACGAAGAGGCAGCTGCGCTGGTCAAAGGTGTCATCGTTTTCAACTCGAATGGGGAATGGACGCCGATTGAAGCGCGCGAGCGTTAGAAAGATCGACGTGAGGTATCCAAGTTCTCCCCAACCGCTGAAACGACGTTCACGGAGCGTGGCCACATCTGCCGAGAAGCCCATGCTCAACAGATTGATGTAATGAATCACGCCACCACGATGCCGCAGGCGCATGACGTCGCAAGGCCGGGAACGTCCGGCGAGCAAGGATTCGATGGCATATTCAACGCCCTGGTCGCTAAAGTCACGCAGAAAAGAATTCCCGGTCCCGAGCGGGAGAAATCCTAAGGTTGGCCGCTCGCCATTGAGAGCTTGCGGGTAGAGGCCGTTCACGATTTCGTAAGACGTGCCATCTCCGCCAACCGCGATGAAGTTGCGAATGCCACGACTGTAGGCGGCGCGAGCCAATTCGGTGGCCTGCTCAGGAGCTGCGGTCGGGGCAACTTCGATATCGAGGCCTCCGGCACGGAGGCGTTCAAGGGCGGGGTTGAGCAGAGTGCCGCGCCGCCCGCCTCCTGCCGCCGGATTCACAATTGCAAGATAGGTTTTCCCCAAAGCTTCGATCCAGTTTCCAGGTGAATCGGCCGCAGGCAAGATGCCCGCGCGACAGCCGCTGTAGGGCGGCGCAACTTCACAATCCCACTACCGCCGAGCGATCCACAGATTTTGCGATCTCGTCAGCGAGCACCTGCCGCTTAATCTTCATCGAGGCGGTGCGGGGGAAGTCTTGGTCCCAGGCGAGATATCCGCCTACGCGCTTGAAATCGAGCAGACGCCGGTTGCGCGACGACATGTCTTCGAGCAACTTACTGTCGAAGGTTTGGTTCTGTTCGAGGCGAAGAATTATGACTAATTCCTCGCGGCCCAGCTCTTTCTTAGGCCAGATATAGTTCGCCGCGAAGACCGAGTATTCCTTGACTGGCAGGCCGTCGAACACGGTTTCGATGTCCTCGGGATAAATATTCTTTCCACCCTCGGTGACGATCATGTTCTTCTTGCGACCGAACAGCTGGAGATGGCCGTGGCGTTCAAAGCGGCCCAGATCGCCCGTGAGCAGCCAACCGTCGACGATGGTCTCGAGCGTAAGTTCAGCATCGTCGAGGTAGTGCGACATCACCGTCTTACTGCGCACGGCGACTTCGCCGACACCATCCGGGTCGGGACTCAGGATGCGGAGCTCAACTCCGGGCAGCGGCTTCCCTACCGTGTCGGCGCGGAAGGGCTTGAGGTCATTCAGGGTCAGAGCCGTTCCCGCCTCGGTGAGTCCGTAGCCATTCACAACCGGAATACCGAGATCGTAGAAGAACTGCATCGTTGACGGCTCCATAAAAGCTCCGCCGGTGATCAGGGCGAGTAGCTCTCCCCCAAGCCCACGGTGAATGTTCGGGAGCAGTATCCGGCTGAGCTTCACGTTAGGCCTGCGGCGCGTGAGGAGCCGGTTCGTCGCGATCATGGCGTTGAGCATCGCGCGCTTCCACGAAGGCAGTTCATCAAACTTCGCGCGCAGACCACGCTCGAGATTTTTGACAATCATCGGGACGAGCGCAACGTAGGTGATTCGGTAGCGAACAAACGCGTCGCGGACGAATTCTGGGCGCAAGGTCCGCAAATGAACGACGCATGCGCCGCAGACGAACGGTCCGATGAAGCCGACCATGAAGTCGATCGCATGATTTGTGGGCAGAATGCTGAGATAGCGGACTCCCGGCCAAAACGGATACCAGGCAGTCAGGGAGCGGCACTGTTCCAGATAGTTTTCGTGCGTGAGGACACAGCCCTTGGGGCGCCCCCCGGTTCCGGAGGAATAGACGATGCAAGCCACATCGTCTTTCTGGCGCATGACGAAGTCGGGAGCGCCCTTGCGCTTGAAGTCTTCCCAGCGGAAAGCGCCAGCCAAATCCGCGCCTAGCGGCGCTTCCGTAACGAGGACGATCTTGGTGCTGATCGCGTGAAAATCCGGCGACTGCATGATCGCGCGCCACAGGTGATACTCGACGATGAGCACCTTGGACTTGGAGTGAGCCAGCAGTTGAAGATGCTCGGCCGCCGTGAGCTTGTAGTCGAGGGGCACCAGAACGCCGCCGCAATAGAAGATCGCGTAGGCGGAAATCAGCCATTTCGACTGATTCGTCATGATGATCGCGGCACGGTCACTGGGATCGAAGTCGGCGTCTTCGAGAGCGCGGGCGAGAGGCAGAGCGATCTCTTTGAAATCGGAATAGGTCAGGCGGAGCTTTTCGCGGTCGCGCTCTGCCTCGATCAGACAAATTTCAGACGAGGAGCGATCGAGGGCATCCCGCAGAGCGGCCCCGAGACATGTGTATGGACGAAGATCGAGCATCAACGCTTTATTTCACCACAGAGGCGCGAAGACTACGGAGAAAAGCTTAGTTATCAATTCATTACCTGCCAAAGCGAAGATCCGACTTCGGGAATTGCAGGACGGACGATCACTGATGATGCCGATGGTATTTGAGCTATAAGCGAGCTTGGATCTTGCCGGCAAGAGTGCGGAAATCGGTAACTCCCTGCAGTTCGTAATCCGGCAACTCGACGTGGAAGTGGTTTTCCAGCTTCGTGAGCAAGTCGAGGGTCTGCAGGCTGTCGACGCCGAGCGCCTTGAAGAAATCGTCGTCCGGAGACAACTTTTCGCGCGGCACTTTAAAGTGAGCCGCGGCGAGCGTGAGTATCTCGTCCAAAGTCTTTTCAGCAGTTTCCATAAGTAGTCATTCTAATTCAGTTTGGACTACGGCAAATAGGGCTGCGCGTCGGTGCTTTCTACAAATTTCTTCAGTCCCGCTTGTATGGCAGGGCGCTGAAAGAGATCGCAGAATGTGTCGATTTCGCGGCGTAGTTCGTCGTGGGGAATGGGCTTGATGAATTGCTTGGCCGTCGCCGCAGTGTGGCGATCGAATTTGCCCATCTGGGCGGCGGTTGCCCGAGCGGCACGCAGAGCCTCTCCTTCGGAGACGACCTGGCTTACCAATCCGATCTGCTGCGCCTTCGTGGCGTTGAAGCTGCGTCCAGTGAGCAATAAGTCGCGGACGATCGCATTGCCGAGATCTCGCTTCAGGCGGGGGATTCCGCCGAATCCGGGGATCAGTCCCAGGCGAAGTTCCGGGAAGCAGAAGCGCGCCATCTTGTCGGCGATGATCAAGTCGCAGACGAGGGCAAGTTCGAAGCCACCGCCGAAAGTGACGCCGTTTACGGCTGCGACGGTAGTGAGGGGCGAGGCGTCGATCCGATTGAGCACGCGATGGATGCGCTCCAGAAAATCGCGTACGCCCTGAAGTGCCTGCGCTTTTTCCATCGATTGAGAACGCTGATAGAGCTCCCGCAGGTCTGCGCCCGCGCAGAATCCGGAACTCAGTTCACTATGGATAATCAGCGCGTGCGCATCCTTTTCCAGACCGTCGAGGGCGGCGAAAAACTGCTCTAATTCCGTCAGCGACAGCGATCCGAGTTCGTTGCAGGGCGCGCGGTGGAGCGAGAGTTCGATGACTCCGTTCTTGTTGTCCCACGATAGCGCTTGACCTTTGTGCTGCCTCACCCCGGATGACCCCTTTTCGCCAATTGGGAACTATACCGCCTGCTTGACTTGATACATGCCGTCGATCTCACTTCTCATGCGGGCCGAAATGAGGTCGCGCTTTAGTTTGCCGTTAGCCGTGAGCATCCCGTTGTCGACGGAGAAAGGCTCGGACCGCAGGCAGAATGCACGGACCTGCTTGTAATGCGGGAAATGCGAATTCGCGGCCTCGATCGCGGCCTGCACTTGATCGCGGGTTGCGCTGCCCGTGACGATTACTGAAAGATAACCGCGGCCGTTGCCCACGATCACGACCTGCTGCACGGACGGCAGGTGGCGGGCGATTTCGTCCTCGATGATTTCCGGCGGAATCTTGTGGCCGGAGCCGAGGATGATCAGATTCTTGATGCGGCCGACGATGCGCCAGGTGCCGCTGGCGTCGAGTTCTCCCTGATCGCCGGTGTGGAACCATCCATCACGGAGAACCTCCGCGGTTTGCTGCGGGCGATTCCAGTAGCCGGGGAAAACGTTGGGGCCGCGAATCACGATTTCGTCGTCGTCGCCGACCTTCATTTCGATCCCCGGAATTGCAGGGCCGACGCGGCCGGGCACGGGATTGCCCGGATCGTCCACGGTTAGAATGCCGGTGGTCTCGGTGAGACCGTAGACCTGCAGGACTGGGATGCCAAGCATCTTGAAATAATCCTGAGTTTCGGGCGTGAGCGGCGCCGACCCGCAGATAAGAGCTCTAAGATTTTCGCCGACCAACTTCTTTCGGATCGTTGGAAAGACCAAAGTATTGGCCAGCCTTAGCCAGAGGGATTCACTGGGGTTGGTGCTCGCAGCCTTACGAAGCCATGCCGCTCTTGCGCGCGAATAAATGGCCTCGGCGATCCCCCCCTTCTGGGCGATCTGATCGTCGACGCCGCGGCGCATGCGCTCGAGCAGTTGCGGTACGTTTAAGAAATAATGAGGAGCGACGGCGGGCATATCGTTCGGAATCTTCGTCAGGTCGGTGTTGAGCGTGACCAGACTACCGCGCAGAATGAATGTCAGAACAGCGATCCACGAGGCGCAGAAACTGAACGGGAGATAGTGGAAGATGCGATCTTGGCCCGTTCGCCCGCCCATGAGCAAATCGAGGCGAGCTGAAGTGCACCCCAGCATGAAGCCAACATTGGACGCTGTCAGCACCACTCCTTTGGCTTCGCCCGACGTGCCGGAGGTGTAGATGATCGTGACTGGATCTTCGTCGCGAACTTGGGGCGGGTCGAGGGCAGGTCCTTCGGATCCCGCAAATATCTCGTCGAACAAGAACTGCGGCGGGGCCTCGGACCAATTCTGCTGGATTCCAGATCGCAGGGTCGCATCGCCGCAGCAGACGAGCGTGGGCGTACTATCTTTCATCATCGCGACCAGTTCGGCTGGAGCCTGGCGGAAGTAGAGGGGAACGACGATCAGGCCCTCGGCCATGGCAGCCAGGTCCATTGCAATCCAGCGAATGCTGTTGGCCGCCAGCAATCCGCAGCGGTCGCCCTTCTTCGGACCTTTCGAAGCAAGAACGGTGCGCGCCTTGCGGATGAGTTCGAGGAGTTCGGCTCCGGTCACACCAGTGACTTGGCCGTCGCGAATCTCCTGCAGGACCACCGTGTTCGAGGCGGCTTTAAGCTGCGCGAAGATGTCTCCGACAAAGGGCATGCGCTTCTGACTGGAACTTGACTGGCTAACTGTAAGCGGCGACTAGTTGCCGCAACGACGAATTCATTGGCGGGAGATAGTCTTCCCAACTCCACTCGCCAGTGCGGGTGGGAAATTCGGGATAGCGACGCTGGACTTCCTCCTCGAAGAAAACTCCCATCCTCGCCATGACTTTCAGATTCTTGACGACTGTACGGGCGATTCCGTCGGCGATGCGCTCGCCGTCGGTCGCCAAAGTTTCGAGAGCTTGAAGGAGTTTCGGCTCAAGATCGGGATCGTCCACCGTCATCAGCAATTCCTGCTGTCCGCGCTCGCGCATGAGATTGCGAATGCGTTCGTCCATCGTGATGCCCGCCGAAGGCACCAACGCAGGCATCGAGGTGACGATGCCGTGATACCGCGAGGAGGCCATCATGTGGCAGGAACGGAGAATACTGACGAGTTCATACATGTTGTACTGATCGGAGGTAAGAACCGGCACTCCGCCGAGTTTCTCCGAGATACGATTCGCCGGACGCGCGTCCAGACGCTCGGTCGCCGCCAAAATCACGAATACGTTTCGTTGTTTGCGGAAGGCATCAACCGCATTCGCGATCGAAGTCCAGTAGTGCTTATACGCACGATCAGCTGCCGGTCCGGAATTGTGAAAGTAGACGGTGCGGTAGTGGCTGTCTTTGTAAGCTCCTGTTAGAGAGCGGACGGCGTACTTGGCGACCGAGGCCTTCACCGGCCATTCAAACGGGTTGATGGGACAAACGACGAGAACAGGAGTTCGACCGTCCCATCCGACTTGCCGGAGAATACTCCGACCATACTCGGCGGGGCGGGGCTCGAAGGTCCAGGCGGTGTCGGTGCCTAACTCGGTCGGCACGCCTAATTCACGCAGGACGGTACGCGATTCTTCGTTGCGCGTGATCACCAACGAATTCTTGCAGTAGCGGGCGCACATCTTCGCGACCAGCGGATCCATGTGGCCCGCTTCTGCGCCGTATCCGACAGACAGTTTGTTTTCGACCGCGGCGATGCCGAGGGACCCGACCATCATGGTCGTCAGGGCATTCGCGAACTTGCTTTTGAACATCGAGCCTTCACAGGCGACAACGCCGTGATGCTTGGGAACTTCATCGGACAAGAACGGCGGAAAGATATCCGGTAGATGAACCTGCTTCGTCCCCTCGAAGTATCCCTTCGAAAAGTCGAAATTCTGGCTCATGACGCTGAACTCGACACGCTCAGCCCCCAGGATGTGACGGATCTGACGCAGCATTTCGTCGACGCGCACGTCGGAACCCATATTGCGCGTGCCGTTATATCCAGCGAACAGAAGCTTCAGCTTTTCGCCCGGCTGCCACGGACGGTTTCCTCCCAGCATCCATCGGGCTTTAGCGCGCTCGATGTAGCCGCTGACCCACGCTTCGAGGATGAAATCCATCATGCGGCGGTTCCTCCTCGCATCGCAGGCCAGGGCTGGTACTGGTACTCGAAGTTATTTTCGCGGCTGAACTTCAGCAAAGGAAAGCTGTATTGCGAGAACGGAACCGGCTTGCGCCCTAGTTCGGAGGTCACGCGCGTGTTGTCGAAAACCGTGTTCCAGACAAGATACGGCATGAAGACCTTCAGCAGCGCGGCACCGTGGCCCAGAGCACCTTTACGATTGGACAGAAAATTCACGGATCCGGAGAAAGGCTTTGCCGTGAATGGAATGAATATAGGCTTGCGCTTTTGCTGTGCCGACGCAAGCGCATTGGTCAACTCGCGAAAAGTCTGCGACGACGTGCCGGACGAGAGATGATAGGTGTCGTATTTGGGCTGATCTTTCTGGTGCAACGTGGCAATCGCGTCGGCCACGAAATCGACGTTAACGATGTCAATCTTGTCGTTCGGTCGAAATGGAAGGGCCGGCAAACCTGCGAGGAATACGAACGCTTTCACCATGTCGAACTGTGTAGTCTCGGCGCGGCGACTGTCTCCCAAGACGATACTTGGACGGAAAACCGTTTTGGGCGTATCGGGGAGCAGCACGCGCGTCATGTGCTCGCAGAATTTCTTGGTACGCGCGTAGGGATCGTAGTCCGAGCGGTCCCACTCGATGGAGCAATCCTCGGTGACCACCTCGTTGCTGCGCTTCCCCGCCACTGCAACGGTGCTGACCTCGCTGAAACGCCGGAGGCCGTGATAGTGCTCGGCTTGGCGAGCAAGTGTCAGAACCTCGAGCGTGCCGCGCAAATTGACGTTGAGGCAGGTCTTCTCCGATTTGCGGTTGAGCGACGCGGCGCAGTGGATCACGGAATCAGTCGTGTGCACGAGGCGGTCGTACTCGTCGCGATTCAATCCGAAGCCCGAAAAGGTCAGGTCGCCGCAGAAGATTCGCACCTTCGTCTGCAAGTACTCGTAGAAGCGCGGAAAGTCCAGGTGCAGCTGCAAAGCGCGCCACAGCCGCAGTTGAGCCTCCTGCGGGTCGCGTGCACGCACCAGAACGTTCAATGAGGCGCCGTGGCCTTCGAGAAGATTGGCAGCGACATGTGCGCCGATGTATCCGGTCGATCCGGTCAGGAATATCGCCACGTTGCTCCATTGGTCCCAGTCTTCACTGCGTCTCCGTTGACGGGCGCGAGTTGAAAGCTGCGGGGAGGCCGAGCCTCCAGAGGACGGCCTTCAATCAGCGGGTACGTCCAGCGGCGCAGAGCCGGAATATGAATGTTAATCCAATATTCCCACCAATCGAGGCCGCGCGTGTCGTAACCAAATTGATCCTGCTCTTCGGGCACGAGCGCATAGGAAAGCTTCTCGACGTTTTCCGCGATGAAGTCGTGTTCGTTCAGCAGAATAAAAGGCTCGAAGAGTTCGATCAGTTTCTCGAGGCGTTCGAGATTGCGCTCGGTCTTTACCAGGGGCGCTTTTTTCAACGGCAAGGGCGACATGATTCGCTGAATCGATTTCACAATCGCCTTTTGCGCGGGTGCGGACATGCGGTTGTATCGCGTTTTCGAAACTGGGATGGCGTCAAAGCGCAGCCGCAACCAGGATTCGAGCCCTTCTTGCGCGCGATAGTGTTTGCGGTGAGCCAGAGAAGTCAACTCGATCGAGCGACCCATGTCGCAGGGATTGGTCACCGAAGTCGCCAACTGATACATAGGATCGTGTCGGCGCTCCATGATCGCGGCAGCGATCAGAGTCATTCCGCTGCACACTGCGTCTACGGGAATGATATCGAGGCGCTTGCTCTCATTCGTTGGCAATTGTCGGAAGTACGTCCCCAATAAGTACGAGAGCGATGCCGATGTGTTGATCCCCTCATTCCAGCCAAGAAAAGGCTTCGCCACAGAAGTTTCTACGATCGCGGGACGGACGACGGCCACGGGCAGGCCGGCGCCGTATTTCGCAATCAGCGACTCCGCCAGGCTCTTAGTGAGGGTGTAGGTATTCGGCCAGCCCAGTTCCTTGGCGCGCCGCGTGCCAGCCTCTGTCAGGTAAGTTTTGAGCCAACGGACGCGATTCTTGCGAATCTGATTCTCGAGCGCGGCGCCTTGCAGGTTCTTGGCGGCGTGCTCCTTGGATTGCGCCTGCATTCGCAAACCGGAAGTGACTTCTGCGCTCTCAGCGTGGATCTCGGCATTCTTGACGACTTCCTGAAGAGTTCGCCATTCCTGCTCGGCATCGAAGCCAGCGACAGCGCGGGGCGTGTAGTTGGGGGTAAGTCTCTCGCTGACTCGTCCGTCTTGCTCTCCTGCGACGTAGCAGGTGGAAAGGTGCAGAAGGCCAGCGTGATCCGAGCTGCGGACGAACTCCAGGATGTTGACGGCGGCGTCGGTGTTGGTGGCGAGAGCGTCGCGCAGATCGGGATTGAAGTCGGTGAGGCCCGAGCTGTTGACGATGAGGTCGAGATTTTTCTGCAGACTGCGTGCCGTCGATTCCGTAAGCCCGAGACCGGGCTGCGTAACGTCGCCTTCGACGACTTCGATTTTTTCGCGGAGGAAATCGGGGAGTCCGTCGCCATATCGCTCAAAGAGTGGATCAAAGACCGGCGAATCTTCAATCATTTTCTCGAAGCGGCGCTCGGCTGGATTTGATTTTTGCCGGCGAATCAGCAGATAGATTCGCTTCACGTCGGACAGGTCGAGGAGCGTGTTGGCCAGCCATACTTTGCCAATAAACCCAGTCACGCCGATCAGCATGACGTGTTTGTTAGCAAACGCGCGGCGCACGGAAAATCCTTGAGCCTGCCTTTGACCTTCGAAGTGGACAATGGGAGGACGTGGAGGATCGATCTGGCGTTCGGCCGGAACAACTGCCGCACGCAGTTCTTCAAGCGAAATATCGAGGTGACGAGCCAGAGTCTTGGGAGCGCGCCGGCCGTCTGGCATGTTTTCCTGAAACGGAGCGAATGCACCACGGGGGCGGATTACAGGCTCAAGGAGTCGGCCGGTCGCCGTGCCATCGCGAAATTCGAGACGGTTGGCAACAATCTGCCGGACACCCAGATGCCGCGCAAGAGGACGCATAATGTGATCGAGAGCCTGGCTCACGAGAACGACGTCCGCACCGGTCCTGACCATCTCCTGAACCTGGTTGACTCCACTTTCTTTCAAGCGGGGCTTCAACTTGTACTCGAAGAATTCTTCGCCCAGCAGATCGAGACGGTCGCGGGTTACCCCGCGCAGGACCGTGTGCACCGCGCGCGTGGCAAATTTGCGGTTTGTGGAATACAGGAAGGGCCGGAGCAAAGCCATTACGAAGATCAACCCGCGACGCCGGAAGCGCTCGGCAAAAGTCTGGGCGTTCCAGGTAAAGAAGGCTACGGGGCGAACCACGGTGAGGTCGAGGAGGCTACCCTCGACGCGCCAGTAGACGGTGGGAGCCGCACTGGAATTGTGGTTTGATTGATCCAAGATTGCGGTCTAGTCCTTAATCAGGCTTCGCTCTAGTTATCAGACGAAGCGTCTATTGTAAACAATTGATACGAGAGAACGAAGGGGGACCTGTCTTTCCAAGGGTTTTAGCTTCATGAACCGCTAGGGACACGAAGTTCCACAAAGGTCGAACCCTAGCCGTACCCCGCCGCTCTGGCATCGATGGTGGGACGCCCCACGATCAGGGCGACTGCACCGCTGACGGCAACCGTAGCGGCGATCGCGAGGAGGCCGCCGCGGAATCCGCCATCCGCAGTTCGAAACCTTCCGATGATGTCCGGACCAAAATACCCTCCCAGATTCGCCAACGAGTTGATCACGGCAATCCCTGCTGCCGCGGACAGACCTGCCATACGGGAAGTCGCCATTGCCCAAAACGGACCGACCATGGATTCGGCGCCGGCGAGGCCGACCCCGATGCCGGTGACTACGATGACGGTGGAGCGTCCGTAGCCTGCGGCTATCAACCCAGCGGCTGCTGCGAAGGCGGGAATCGCGGTATGCCAGCGTCGTTCTCCCCTGCGATCGGAATGCATTCCGACCAATACCATCGCAAGGACCGTCACCAGAAAAGGAAGGACAGCAATTGCACCCGTCCAGAGATAGCTGAGACCGGAAAAAGCGCGGATCACGCTCGGCAACCAGAGGGTAACCCCATACATCGTGGTCGAGACGCCAAAGTAAACGAGGGACAGCATCCAGATTCTGGCGCTGAAGAGGACCTTCCAGATGGTTCGCAAGGAGACCGGCGCGTCTGCCCGATACTCCTCGGCCAATTTTTTGAGCAGCCAGGTTCGCTCCTCGCCTTTGAGCCAGTGTGCTTCTCTCGGAGTATCGGAGAGGGTCCAGAACACGATCGCGCCGAGGAGGATGGCAGGCAGGCCTTCGATGAGGAACATCCACTGCCAGCCGGAAAGTCCACTGCCGTGAAGACCCAGCAGAGCCCCTGAGATGGGGCTACCAACAACGCCTGCGAGGGGATTCGCCGTCATGAACCAGGCAACGGCGCGTCCTCGGGCGTTGGCCGGGAACCAGCGTTTCATGTAGAAAATGATTCCGGGGAAGAATCCGGCTTCGGCGGCGCCGAGCAGAAACCGCATCGTGTAGAAGCTAATTGGCCCGCGGATAAAGATCATCAGGCAGCAAATGACTCCCCAGATAATCATCAGGGCCGAGATCCAGCGGCGGACGCCGAATTTCTCCAGCACCAGATTGCTTGGTAACTGAAAGAAGAAATAGCCGGCGAAGAAGATGCCAGCGGCGCGGCCGTAAACGCGGTCGCTCAGACCAAGCTGCTCCCGCATCTGCAGAACCCCGAAGCTGACGTTGATACGGTCGAGGTAGGCGACGATATAAAGGAGGAAGAGGAAGGGCATCAGCCGCCACATGAGTCTGGAGACAACGGCGGATTCGAGACGGTCGGGGGCGGTATCCAAGAGAGTCGGGGTGATGCGGCGGAGAACGATGGAGGTCCGCTCTGCGCTTGAGGATTCTACTCCAAGCCGAGTCCTTTCCTAATTTCTTCCACAATCTGCTCCGGGGAGGACGAAACCTCAACCGTTAGGGCGTCGTCCGGCTCTTCCAGATCAGCTAGCTGGCTGGTGAGAATTGACTCGCCAGCGAAGTGACCGTGACGTTGGCGCAAGCGCTCAGCAATCAACTCAGCACTTCTCTTCAGGTACACGAAACGCACCTCTGGCGAAACTTTAAGCTTGGACCGATAACTTCGCTTGAGTGCGGAACATGCCAAGACTACATTGGCCCCGGCGGTAATCCAACGTGCCATCGCCTGATGCAGGAGATCCAGCCAGGGCTCGCGGTCGGCGTCGTTGAGCGGAATACCGTTGCGAATTTTCTCGACATTCGACGATGGATGAAAATCGTCAGCGTCGGCGAATTCCCAATGGAGTTGCGTGGCAAGCATCCGGCCGACGGTCGTCTTTCCGGCCCCGACGACTCCCATGACGATCGCGATCATCGCTGGATTTGTAATCTGCCTACTTCTTGGCGTAAGTCTTCTCGGCGCCCGTGCGCTGGTTGGTGAGAACAAACGAGCCGTCGCTCTCCGCGAAAACCTTGATACCTTTGCCTTCGCAGTTCTCTTTCACGTTTGCAATGTGGTCGGGATCAACGTTGTGAGCTTTATCCGACTCTGCAGCATAGTGGAGCTGCCAGACGTCTTCGATGCCGGGCGAATCGTGAACCATTTGCCACGCGGCCGGACTGCCGCCTTTGCGGGCGCCGTTATCCAAGACCGCGACGCGCGGATGCAGGGTCCAGACCAAAGCTTTCGTGTTTGAAAGATCCATTCCATGGTGGTTCACGAGGAAAAGATCGACGGTGCCCACCATGTTATTGGGACACATCAATTCCAGTTCCTTCTTCTTGGTCAGATCGCCTAGATCCAGAAAGCGGAAATGACCATAGGTGATCAGAACTCCCACGGAACGGGCGTTCTCAGTATTATCCACCTTGGCGGCAGGTTCGGAAGAACAGTATGGATTGGCCTCGCCAGCCCCCGGCAGCGGGCTTGCGACGTGCTCTCCAGCTGCAGTCAAGACGTGAACTTCAATTCCTTTGATCGGAAGCCCCCAGCCCGCTTTGACGACGACGTGGCCATGACCGGCAATCGCTTTGTCGTAGGCAGCGTAGTCCGTGCGAGTAACTTCGGAGTCTTCCAGGTTCGGCCCATGGTCGACAAAGGTGCCGACCTTAATGCCGTCGGCGAGTTGCGGAACTCCGCCCACGTGGTCACGATGATAGTGCGTAATCAGGACGTAATCGAGCTGCTTGAGTCCCGCCTGATGCGCTGTGGCCACGATGCGGTCGGCGTCGCGTCCTTCATATCCGGGCCAGCCGGTGTCGATGAGCAGGGACTGACCGGACGGACTTATGACCAGCGTCGCCTGGCCGCCCTCCACGTCGATGAAATATATCTGCAACGGTTTGTCGCTGGGGGCGGCTGCACGGCACGGCTGAACTATCGCGAAAACGCTGAAGCAGAATACGGCGATCAGGACTCGACGCATCGGTTGGCACCTGACGGGAAATGTTTCGCAAGATTATGCCACACGCGAGCGGAGTAAATTAGCAGAAGAGCTGTTTGGCGCCACCGGCATTTCGCGGGCAGTAGCGCCGGCGCACCAACTACCAATCGTTGTTGGATTTTTCCGATTGCTGCAGAACGTTGGTACGATTGCGTTTTTTGTAGGCCAGAACCGTAAATTCCTACCGACATAAACATCGGAGGAACGATCAAAACGAGGATCCCTGTTCGGAGGCCCTGTATGAGTTTATGCCCGGCTCCGGCCGCCTGCGTGTAACAGAGGGCGCAGCTTTGCGCGTAGCACGCAGCGTTGGTGGCGAAGATGACCGCGCCAACGAGCAGCGCTTTCGAGCAGCGCTTTCGAGCGACGCGCGAGCGAATGGACGACCGGGAAACGCATACGTCACCTCTATTTCGCGAACGGCTTCAGGACCATGAGCCGGTAGCTGTCGGCCCAGATCATGTTCATCATTACTAGAACGAAAAGCGTCGCAGGAATCAACGCCAGACGCAGGGTAGCTTTCTCCGATCCGAGGTGCATGAAGAAGCTGACCGCCAGAAAAGCTTGAATCCCCGCCACCAATAACATGGCGAGCAAGTGGCCTTGCAAGAAGAATACCTGCACGCACGCCAGGATCAAAATCAGCGCGCACACAATCAAATCGCCCTTCATGCTTCCCTGATTCGAGTCCATCGTAGTCTCCTGTTAGGCTTTCACGTTCATCAGGTAAACCATCGGAACCACGAACGTCCAGACCAGATCGACGAAGTGCCAGTACAGCGACCAGATCTCAAGGTCGTCGGAGTTATAGCGGTCACGCTTGTAGCCGAGAAGCACGACCAGAAGGGCAACGGCGCCGCCCACGACGTGCGCCAGGTGGAGACCAGTGATGGCAAAGAAAGTGGCTCCAAACATCGGAGATCCCCCAGGGATTCTGAACGAGGCGAACACCTTCGCCGATCAGTCCCATCCACTATTACGGCGCAATAACTTGCAAGGGGGGCGTAGAAAATATTTTTTATATTTTTTTACCAAGTAAAATCCATGTCTTGGAGAGCGTTTCGCCTCAATATGCACCTGCTACGAGGCAGTTGACAGCCCACGTCGAGAGTTGAGACCCTGTGCCAACAGGGAATGATCTGTGGAAAAACCTACTACCTCTCAAGAAGCGTTGCGGAATGACGAAGCGCGCGCCAGTGCCGGTCGACGCAGGGTCTGGACAGTCGCTTGCAGCGTTTGTCTGATCCTGGCTTGCTCGTTCTCTGTGGTGGAGCTAGCTGCCCGCGAGAAGGACGCTACCCAGTATGGGATGGGTCTGATTGTCAACCTCCCTTTCTCGGAAGCCGACGTTTCTCAAGTCGTTCAGGATGTAATCCAGAATGGAATCATCCGGGGAACCAAGGAGTACAACAAAGACGAGTACGTAAGCGGCGCAACTTCAGTGAGTTCGACCCAGGTGTTTCCGGAATGGACGGAAGGCGGGAAGGTCTTCTACAAGGTCCGCCTCAAAGCGATCGATCCCCGAAACTTCAAGGACGGCGGCGACGTTGGAACCCTGGCTGTTCGATATGTTGTGCAAGCCCAGGACGACAAACATACCGTGTTGCATATCGACGCCCGCTTCGTCGAAGATTTCCGGCGCACCTCACACGCTTCCAATGGTTCAGTCGAAAGCGCCGAATACAAAGACATTCACGACCATCTTGACCAGCTCGAGCTGATGAAAACCGAGACGGCGGAAGCTCTGAGGGAAAAGCAGCGCGCGGCGAGCCCTCAAAACGCGGAGTTGAGGAACGAAACGGTCTCGTCCTCTTCCTCCTCCTCGGTTCCTCCTCCTGCCGTCGCCAGCGCTCCTCCGTCCGACAGCGCCCCGGTCGAGGCCGCTTCCGATCCGTCTTCGGCGCCGCAAAGTCTGGAACAGCAGGTACACGATTTGCGCAGGCAGGTTCAGCGTCTGGTGAAGCAGCCAGGAGCGCCTTTGAAATCGGCGCCTTTCCACACTGCGACCACGCTGCAATCGCTGTCCGGCGGAACCGAAGTTCTCGTCGTGATTTCGACGCCGTATTGGCTGGGCATTGAGACTCACGAAGGCCAGCACGGGTGGATGCTGCGGGACGATTTGGAGTTGGTCCCATGACTTGGCAGAAATCAGTCCGTTGCCGCGTCTTTGGGATTGCCGCAGCGATTGTTTTCGTTGGCGCGACTCTGTTTGCGGAGGCTCAAAGCAGCTCCCACCAGCGCTCTTTCCCGCAGTCGAAAACCACGATCGAGAAAGCACTGAAGACATTGCAGCCCAACATGTCCGGGCATCTGCCTGTGTTAGATGGATTCGCAAACGCCGGAGAGCATCCTCTCGACCACTACCAACGCGGCTTCTACCAGGCAATCGTGGAAGTGACCTCAACCGACAGCGGTTCGATTGTGCAAATCAGCACCAAAGTGACCGCATGGTACGACGATCCAGGGGCCTCTCACTCGGGATATCAGCTATTGAAATCCAATGGCCGCATTGAGGCAGACCTGCTGGATCAACTCGAAGAGCAACTGGCAAGAAACGCTCCCGAGCAAGTCGGGACTCCTCCCGCGCCCGTTTCCGGCGCCTCCGAGGCTCCGCCCAAACCCGCGGTCGAATCCAAGACACAGCCCGCAGTCCCGGCGACGGCTGCCAAGTTTCCCGGAAATGATCGGACTTTCTCGACTTCGCTGAAGCCCAGTCTTCCGACGCGGGAAGAAAACTCCGCAAAAACTCCAGATCCATCGGCCGGCAGATCGGCAAACTCCCTGCAGTCAGAATTTGACAGCCTGCAGGACATCGCGAAAAACATCACTCATCCCAAGAATCTTGTCGCCGTCAAGAAATCCGGCACGCCCGTGGTGGCGAAACCGAGCCTGATCGAGAAGCCCGAGTTTCTTGCCAGCATGCACGATGAGTTTGAGATGCTGGATTTCAATGCCGACTGGGTTCACGTAAAAGTCTCTGGAATTTCGCGGGGTTGGATCTGGCGCAACAGCGTCGAAATGCCCGAGGGCATTCCCGACACCGCTGCCCACTCAGCTCCGGGCCTTGCCCCGGCCGCAGATCTCTTTCACGTCGTCCGAGAAGAAGCCGCGCCGTTCCCGGGAGACTGGGAACCGCTGCGCGGTAAGAACGTGAAAATTATCTCTGTTCAAAATGTTGACGAAAGCGGGAAAGATGCAGGACCGAAAGAACGCCTCGAGTATGCAAAATTCCTGCTCGACAAGAGTTACAAAGAAGTTTCGCAGAAGCCGCAAGAGCTTCAAGGCATCGTAGTGATTTTTGACGCTGCCGATGGAGGAATGATCGCGGCGACCTCGGGTACTCTGCAACAGTGGAGGGCGGGGACGTTGTCAGATGCAGCACTGTGGCACAAATGCTTCTTCGATCCTCCGGAAACATTTGATTCCGCAGCGCCTTCCGGCAGCAAGTAGCAATTCAGCGCGGAGTAATTCGTGGGGTTGTTTTAGCCTGAACCACGGATCGCGTTTTCGTTTTCACTTGACTTTCGAAAATTATCAGAGTACCTATGCAATCCTTGAGCGCGTAACGGAGCGGGGTCCGTGCGTGCGTTTTGGTAGCAAGCCAGGACAGTTTCCTGAACGGGTAATGCGGCCTAACTCATGAGCACGATGACACTGCCTCTCTCTGATTTCCGCACACGAGCCACTTCCCTTTTCCGTGACTATGCTGAACTCACCAAGCTTCGAGTTACCAGTCTGATCGTCATGACGGCGTGGTGCGGCTATTTCTTTGGCGCACACAAGGCGGGAGTATCGTGGTTTAGCTTTGGGCTATTGCACGCATTAGTCGGGATTGGACTGGTCTCCAGCGGCACCGCTGCCTTGAATGAAGTAATGGAGCACGATGTTGATGCTTACATGCGGCGAACCGCGCTCCGACCACTTCCGGCCGGACGCATGAGTCTCTTCCATGCCACCGCCGTAGGTCTGGGGGCAACGATCGGAGGCTCGATCTACCTGGCAGTGTTTTGCAATCCTCTGACGGGAATTCTCACCTTTCTTACTTCGGTGGTGTACCTGGCGGCCTATACCCCTTTGAAGCGTGTTTCCCCAATTTGTACTTTGGTTGGAGCGTTTCCGGGAGCGATGCCTGGAGTTCTTGGTTGGACCGCGGTCCGCGGTCAGTTGGAATGGGGCACGCTGGTTCTGTTTGCCATCCTATTTGTTTGGCAATTCCCACACTTTTTCTCGATCGCGTGGCTGTATCGCGAGGACTATGCCAAGGGGGGAATCAAGATGCTGCCGGTAGTGGAGGAAGACGGCCGCTCGACGGCTCGGCGGATCCTCATCTATTCAGTGGTGCTTATTCCCCTGAGCCTGCTGCCGACCTACATGGGAATGGCAGGCAGAATCTATCTGGTAGGAGCTGTCGCACTCGGATTCGCTCTTCTCTATTTCGGGATCCGGCTGGCCTTCCTGAATCTGCCGCTAGTCGCCGCCCAGTCCAAGCAGCGGGCGCGCCATTTGTTGCAAGCAACGGTGATCTACCTACCTCTTCTCTTCACGCTGATGATGATAAATACCGCGAAGCCGTAGCCAACTATCGACAACCACCAATCTCTCTCAGTCTACCTCAGTAGCTCTGAGCTATTGATTCTCACGGCAAGCCGGCTGATGGCATCCGCAGGCCGGTAAAGGACGGAGAAGACAATCAAGGCTACGAAAAAGAGGGAGAAGACCAGCACGCGAGTTTTCTGCAACGCTCCCATCGGGGCGCACCTCCTAACGGATCCGAGAAAAGTTTAGGTTTCCGCGAAATCCGTGCCTGTGCGCTGGATCACACCGCTAGTGCGCTGGTAGACGGGTGACCCTGGACAATTCGCAACCTCATAAAAAATGAGGAGCGACCAGAAACGACATCCGCCATAGGTCCTCGTCGTCGTAAAATGCTGCGAGGCCGAAATTGAAGCTCACCGAAGACCCTCACCGCAGGCTGAACGCGCTGACCAACGAATGGGTGCTGGTCTCACCGCACCGCGCAACGCGTCCCTGGCAGGGAGAGGTTGCCCGGTCACAAACCGCCCCCGAGCCTGCTTACGATCCGACCTGCTACCTCTGTCCGGGCAACGTTCGCGCTGGAGGCATCCACAATCCGCCTTATACCTCGACGTTCGTGTTTGAGAATGACTTCGCCGCGTTGAAGCCGCAGACGCCACGAGACCGATCCGATCTCGAAAATCAAGGACTGATTGTCGCGGAGGGCGAGCCAGGAATTTGCCGGGTCATTTGCTTTTCACCGAGGCACGACCTGACGCTCGGCACGATGTCGCCGGAAGAAATCGAACCCGTCGTGCATACGTGGGTAGGGCAGTTCCGGGAACTGGGCGCACTCGAAAGCATTCACCACGTGCAGATCTTCGAGAACCGTGGCGCCATGATGGGTGCGAGTAACCCTCATCCTCATTGTCAGATATGGGCAACGTATTCCCTTCCCGAAGCACCTGCAAAGGAATTGGTCGCCCAGCGCTCATATTTGAAGTCTCACGGCAAATGCCTGCTGTGCGATTACACGGCTCTGGAGGAACGTCAATCGCTGCGTGTGGTTTGCGAGAACGAAGGCTTTGTGGCGCTGGTACCCTTCTGGGCGGTCTGGCCCTTCGAACTTTTTGTGTGCAGCCGGCGTCACATCGCCAGCATGAACGAATTCAATGCAGACGACTCGCGGCTGCTGAGCCACATCCTTCATCGCGTCACCGCGACCTACGACAAAGTATTCGGCATTCCTTTCCCTTACTCGATGGGATTTCATCAGTCGCCGACGGATGGCGAGGATCATCCGGAATGGCACTTCCACGCACATTTCTATCCTCCGCTCTTGCGGTCGGCGACGATTCGCAAATTCATGGTGGGATTCGAAATGCTCGGAACTCCGCAGCGCGACATCACACCTGAGATTGCAGCCGAGCGACTGCGAGACCTTGCCTGGGGGTGAACTCGGCCCGGAACCCTCTGCAGCCGGTGTATTCTTGCGTTCAGATCATTGAAACAGCGTTCCTGGTGAGATCTCTTATGAAAATCACATCCACTCACTTGAAGAATTCACTCCTCTTGGTGGCCGTCGCCTTCATGTCTGTCGTCCAAGCGGCGGGACAAGCGACTGCTATCCCCACGACACGGCTGATTAATCCAGAGGATCTGGTGAAGTTCCTTAAGATGTCGGTCGCGGATAAGCCGCTCATGATTCAGGTCGGTTCGCACGTGCTGTACGCGCAAGCGCACATTCCGGACTCGAAATACATCGGACCGGCCTCGAGCGATGCCGGCCTGCAGCAACTTCGTCAGCGTGCAACACCGTTGCCGCGTTCAAAGTTCATTGTTCTGTACTGCGGGTGCTGCCCGTGGGGACATTGTCCGAACGTAAAGCCTGCCTACGATGCGTTGCACGCTATGGGATTCACCAACGTGAAGGTGCTCTACATCGCGGACAATTTCGGCACGAATTGGGTGGACAAAGGTTATCCTACCGCGAAGGGAGAGTAGCTTCTGCCGTCTACTAATAAACGGTTCCTGATTGTCGCGCTCGCCGCACTGACAATTCTGGCAGTTCTTTACTTCTCTCGCCGCAATCGTTCGCCGCAGTCCGAAACTGCCGTGAAGGAACGCTCTCTAGCTCCCGATTTCACACTTCCGCAAGTGGACGGAAAACAACTCAGCCTGTCGTCGTACCGGGGCAAAGTCGTGTTGCTCGATTTCTGGGCGACGTGGTGCGTTCCGTGCCGCGAAGAGATTCCGCATTTCGCAGAGCTGCAACAGAAATACGGGGACCGTGGATTGCAGATTATTGGCGTCTCCATGGACGATAGTTCCGACCCGGTTGGTCTCTTCTACCAGCAATTTCATATGACCTATCCCGTAGTAATGGGGAACGCACGGATCGGCGAGCTATACGGCGGCGTGCTCGGCCTGCCAATCGCATTTCTGATCGATCGGGATGGGCATATCCATGCCAAGCACATTGGGGCCACGGATGCTTCGATCTTCGAAAAGGAAATTGGCGGCTTACTGAAAACCGATTAAGGAGTCTGATGGAGGGCCAGCCGAGGCTGGCCCATCTGCGTTACTTCACCGTCTCCGTAAAGTTGCTCGGTCCGAGTGTGGTCGTTGTTGCGGAGATCGTAACCGTTCCTGCCTGAGATCCCGTTGTATACGAAACTGAGGCCTGTCCGTTCGAGCCTGTAACCGGGGCCGTCGTGGAGAATGTGCCTCCGGCACCGTTGTCGGTGAAGGTGACAGTCACTCCCGAAATCGGATTGTTGTGTTGATCCGTCACTGACACGACCAATTTCTTACCAAGCGTCGTTTTGGGATTGGCCGATTGATTATTGCCCGCCACAATTGCCAGACTTGCGGCTGGACCTGCTACAGATCTTTCGGTCGCCTTTGTACTCACGCTTCCATCGGAAGCAGTGACGGTAATTGTTGACTTGGCAACGGTGGGAAGGGTGTATGAAGTGGAAGCTTGTCCATTCGAGCCGGTTACAGCCGTAGTCGGGTTGAAACTGCCCCCTGCTCCTCCGTCATTGAATGTGATCGACGCTCCTGAGACGACTGTTCCGGAGGAATTCTTGGCCGTTATCACGATGGGAAGTGGGAGGATTGTTCCGACCGTTCCGGTCTGCTTTCCTCCGGACGAAACTCCAAGAGTCGTAACAGAATTCGGGGTTGCCGTTTCAGTGAACGCCGCTGATGTGTAGCTGGAACTGCTAGCAGTGATCGTCACGGTTTCCGCCGTATTTGGCAGAGTGTAAGTAGTCGATGCGGTGCCGTTGCTCCCAGTGGTAGCCGTCGGAGTTCCGAAGGTGCCGCCTGCGCCGCCGTCGCTGAACGTCACCGTGACCCCTGATGCGGGATTTCCATTTTTAGTCGCCGTGACAGTCAGAGCCGTGGGCAGGGTCGTCCCCACACTTCCAGTCTGGTTGTTACCCCCAGTCGCCGCAAGCGCCTGGACATTTGCAGTAGCCGTCTCTGTGAATGTGGCTGTCGAATAGCCGGAACTCGTTGCGTTAATCGTTACCGTTTGGGCGGAAGAAGGCAACGTATACGTGGTCGACGCGATTCCGTTGCTGCCCGTGACGGCTACCGGCGTACCGAAGCTGCCGCCGACTCCCCCGTCGCTGAAAGTGACGCTGACGCCTGAAGCCGGATTGCCGTTAATCGTTGCCAGGACAGTGAGGGCCGTGGGGAGCGTAGTGCTCACCGTGCCGTTCTGATTATTTCCACCGTTTACGGCGAGAGTGTTCGCGTTAGCCGTCGCGGTCTCACTGAACGTAGCTGTCGAATAGCCGGAACTCGTTGCGCTGATCGTGACCGTCTTCGCGGTGGAAGGGAGCGTATACGTCGTCGAAGCGATGCCGTTGCTGCCGGTGACCGCTAAGGGCGTACCGAAGCTGCCTCCCGCCCCGCCGTCGCTGAAAGCTACGCTGACACCCGAGACCGGATTGCCGTTCTGTGTCGCCAGCACACTCAGAGCCGTCGGAAGCGTGGTTCCCTCGGTTCCGCTCTGGTTGTTGCCGCCGTTAACGGCAAGGACCTGCGTAGTCACCGTAGACGTTTCAGTGAAAGTTGCGGTGGCATAGCCGGTGCTGGTCGCGCTGATCGTGACCGTCTTCGCGGTGGAAGGGAGCATGTAAGTCGTCGAAGCCTGGCCGTTGCTGCCTGTAGTGACGACCGGCGTTCCGAAAGTTCCGCCTGCGCCGCCGTCGCTGAAGGTGACGCTGACTCCCGGTATTCCCGTACCGCCGTTGAGATTCGAAGCCAAGACAGTCAGCGGAGTGGGAAGCGTGCTGCCGACGTTGCCGGTCTGATTGTTGCCGCCAGTCGGAGTCAACGCCAACGACTGCGCCAAGTACCAAGGAGTCGTGGTGTCATCGGTTTTCAGGTAATTGAGCAACTCTGTCGCGACTTTCAGCTGACCGTACGTAGACGAAGGATGGGTACCATCCGCGGAAAAGTCTTCGCAGTCCCAGACCAGACCGTCATTCCGTCCCAGCATTCCGTTCGACCAGTAGTAAGGGCCCCATGACATCCACGGAGCGACCACAGGACCGTTGATCGGGTTGTAATTCAGATTAGCATTGCCGTAGAGCTGGTCCTGGATAGCCCATTTCACCGCGAAGCCAACTTCATAGGCGTAGGGTTCGGGATTATCCGGAGTGCCAACACCGTTGGAGTATCCCCCGTAGACCCGCGACGAGAAGTAGACCATCTTCAGATTCGGAAACAATGTGAGCATCGTCTGCATCATCGTTTCGTATTCCGACTGAAGCGTGGTGATGTCGCTGGGAAATGTGCCGCTGGCAATTCCGTCGGTGTCTTCCATCCAGATGGCAACAACTTGCTGCGCGGTCACGCCATTTTGCGGCAAGTAATTATTGAAGACGGTCGACCAGTAGGCCGAAGTGGTGCTGGTGAAGTTATTAGGAGTCGCTCCCCCTTGCGCCCCGTTCACAATCACGAGCGCTGGGTTCTTCGACGGGTCGGCATTGGCTATCGGCAAAAACCGATTGAACTCGTTCTGGGCCGTCGATTCTCCAATGGCCATAAGAACGTATTTGCCGGTGGGGCTGGGATTGCCATTGGCATCGAGCGGCTGGATTCCCTGCGCGAATGCAACGCCGTCGGAGTCGTGCGACGCCGGGCGCACATTGCTCCCATTCGGATACAAGCCACCCTCGGAGCCCTGAAACGTGCCGGTCCCCAAGTCGGTCAACGCGACCATCGGAGTCGAGGTGTTGGGAACGTCGAAAGAAATGTCGTTGCAGTTGTCGCCGAGATTCGCGAAGACTCCCAGCGTCAGCGTGTCCTGAGCGGTGGAACCGGTCGCGGAATCCGTCACTTCCACGGTGAAAGAATAATTTCCAATCGCGACGGAAGAACTCAGAGTGCCGCTGATCTCGCCGGAAGTGGAGAGCGTCAACCCGGAAGGCAAGTTCGAACCGCCCGCCAACATCCACGTGTAGGGCCCTGTTCCGCCGCTGGTTGCAAGAGTGGCTTGGTAGGCCGCGTTCTGTGTGGCCTGCGGCAGAATGGGCGACGTCGAGACCGCCAGCGATTTAGCCGGGACACCGTTGCCGGTGAGCGCGCTCCCGTTATCGGGAATCTGGTCGTAGGTAAAGTCGATCGCCCCAGTTTCCGAAATAGCCTGGGTCGGGGTGTAATAAACCGAAACCGGCAGGCTCGCGCCGGCAGCAATGGTGTATGGCAGCGTGATCGCGTTCGTCGTGAAATCGGGCGGCGACAGCGTGATGGACTGGAGAGTCAAGCTGCTGGTTCCGGTGTTGGTAATGGTCACCGTCTGAGGCGCGCTGGTCGATCCGACGCTCTGGTTGGAGAAGGTCAACGTGCTCGGACCGACGGTTGCCTGGGCATCGGCGGTCAGTCCGGTTCCGCTCAGAGGCACATCCAGATAGCTGCCGTCACTCAAGGTGATGATGAAGTTGCAGCTGTATGGCTGTGCGGCCGTGGGTTGAAAGAACACCGAGTAGTGCGTGATTTTCTGCGTTTGGCCCAGAGTAAAGGGAGCAATTCCGGAAGCAATTCCGTAGCCCGCACAATCGAAACCGATGGTCTGGATGACGATCTGTCCGCTGCTGGTCAGGTTGTTGATGGTCAACACCCTGTTGCCGGACGCCTTCCCCACATAGGTACTCGCAAATGCCAATGAGCTAGGGGTAGAGGAGATTTCCGTGGTGTTGGATGGCCCAAAAGCCAACATCGTCGAGAACGCGATTAAAACAACGCTGGAAGTGGCACGGGACAGGACACGGAGCATGGGCAGTTTCATGGATCCCTCACGACTTCGGGAAGTTGAGTATTCGTATCGGGATAATCCCACCCGCCGCATACGAAACTGTTGTCGCGGACTTCTTGAGAGGTGCGGACACACTACCGGAATCTGGAAACTCTCAGGAAAGCCTTGAAAGCTTTTTACTTAGGCGGGGGATCTAGGCGCAAAAAGCTACACCCAGCGCTTGGGGAGTTAACCCATTCTGGGTTGCACCATTATTAGAGTCAAGAATGAAAGTTCCTGCACACCAGAAGTGCGACTCTAGACCGAGAAGAAAGTTTTCAGGCGGGAAAGTCCCAACCTTCTTCTTTAATTTTGCGGTTGGTCCAATGCTGAAGTTGTTCAAACAAGGCAGGTTCGATCACTGCAAAGCGGATACCCACGCGACCTTCGTCGCCGACCCACATCAGACGGGCTTTGGCTTCAAATCGAATGTTGCTCTCCGGCAGATCGAAGCTGACATCAAGCAAGCCGGAGAAGCGCAAGGGCTCCCGCAAGCCATCTAGCCCCATTCCGCCAGTGCTCAGATTGACGCCCTGCACGTGAATTTCGTCACCCTGAGTATTTCTTATAGTTACAGCAATCTCGACCCGCGCGCGGAAGAACTTCTGCTGCTCGTTGCTGATAAAGCCCAAAGAAGCGGCGGTCTCTCCCGGGGCGAATGCGATGTTGTATTCCTTCAACTTGCGGCTCAGCGTGCGCCGTGAAATGCCGAGTTGTTCCGCCGCCAGGGTGCGCTGTCCGCCAGTCCGCTCGAGGGCTTTGATGATCATTTGCTCCTCCATGCTCTCGAGATTGCTCACCGGCATCGAGGCAGTTTGACGAAGGGCGGTCGGTCCTCCTAGGAGCCCAGCCGTCACCCGGGGAAAGTCGATTTCGGCGCCGGAGAACTCCATCGCGAGCCTTGCTACCAGATTGCGGAGCTCGCGAATATTACCCGGCCAAGGGTGCGAGAGTAGAGCAGAGATTGACTGCTCAGTAAGACTCTTGTTCGGCGCCTTCGCCCGAAGAAAATGCTCAGCTAGCGCTACGATATCCTCGGGACGCTCGCGCAGCGGAGGAACGCGCAGCTGAATCTGTCCCAGACGGTGAAACAAATCCTGCCGGAAGCGACCTTCATTGACTGCAGCTTCCAGATCCTGGTTGGTGGCGGCTACGATGCGGACATCGACGCGAATCTTGCGGTGTCCCCCGAGACGATAGAAGGGCTGTCCATCGAGCACGCGGAGGAGCTTCACCTGCGTCTGGATTTGCAATTCTCCGATTTCATCGAGGAAGAGCGTACCCTTGTCGGCGAGTTCAAACAGTCCGGGCTTGGAGGAATCGGCACCGCTGAACGCGCCCTTCTCGTATCCGAAGAGTTCGCTTTCGACCAGGTTCTCCGGCAAAGCTGCGCAGTTGATATCGACCCAGGGACGGCCGCGGCGGTGCGAAGATTCATGAATCGTACGGGCAATCAGCTCCTTGCCCGTTCCGGTTTCACCCGTGACCAAAACAGTCTCGCTGTGACTCGCCACGCGATCGACCAGCGCCATGAACTTATGCATCACTGGGCTCGCAAGAATGAATTGGGTATCGTCGATTTTGCGGGAGACAACCCCAGGGACGATTGGGGCCTCTACAGCAGACGAGACTTTCGAACCAACCGCGAGCACCGGAACGACGACGCCAATTAACGCCATCGGGGTCGCGGCGGAATCGCGAAGAATGGTTGCCGCAAACTCAACCGGAAAGCTATTCCCAGTCTTTGGTATACCAAATAGCTTTGAGCGATAGTGCCCTTGGCTGGCAGTAGCGTTCAGGATTGAACTTTGCAATTGGGCGCGTTCTTGCTCTTTTGCTTTTTCAGAGCAGCTAAACAGTGCTGTGAACTCGCGACCGATCAGTTCCTGCGGAGAATAGGCGAACAGCTGAGTAAAGGCCGAATTGCAGGCGCCGAATTCTCCCTGCAAGTCAGCGTAGAACACGGCCATCTTGTCGGATGTCGCAGCGGCATCTCCGGTACCTGCCGGCGAAGTTGTGCCAGGCTCCTGCACGTCCGAGTTTTGACGGCGTCTCCGCATGTCGGGCATTTGGGACGATGGTGACATACGGAAGGAACTTCAGCCGAGTTGCATGTACTACAAGGCATGACGAAGGTAATCGTTCGAAGGTCCGTGTGCTGTCAGAAACCGGCTAGATTTTCATTTTGCGCAAACGCCTGAATCAAGGCCCCGATGACCTGCGCGCGTTACCTCAGTAAGCTACTGAGAAACCAGTCCTTCCAATACGATTCGGGCGGGACCTAAATAGTCCCATGGCCCCCCCTGCCGCGATGATTTCAGGGGAAGGTTCCACGTGTCTGTGTCAACCAGGCCAAGGCTTTAGCGGAGTTCCCGGTCCGCGAAGACCGGCAGCATTCGAAAAGGCAGATGAAAACAGAAACCGACGGATTATCGCTGCAGACGAAGGCGTTCGTCGGCATTGCCGTGTCCCTCGGCATGCTCGTGCTGGGGCATTCCCTGCTGCACTGGCAATCGCAAGACCTGATGCGATTCGCCTGCTACCTGATCGTGGCCGTAATGGCGTCAGGACTGAAGGTGCAACTGCCGGGTATTGACGGCACGATGTCGGTGAACTTCCTGTTCATCCTGCTCGGTGTTCTGGAGTTGAGCCTGTCCGAGACGCTGGTCATTGGCTGCACCGCAAGCCTCGTCCAGAGCGTGTGGCAGACGCGCAAGCGCCTGGATCCCGTGAAGGTTCTCTTCAACGTGGCGGGCATGATGGCCAATGCCAGCGCACTTACTTACATCACATATCACTGGCTCGCGGAACGAGCCGGATCGAACAAGCCGATTCTGCTGATGGTAGCGGCTCTGGTGTTCTTTTTCGCGAACACTTTGCCGATCTCCGTCGTGATCGCGATGACCGAGGAAAAGTCGAGCCGGAAGGTGTGGTCAGAATGCTACTTCTGGTCGTTCCCGTATTACCTTGTCGGCGCGGCTGCCGTAGGACTCGTCGGCATCGTGAATCGCACCGCTGGATGGGAAACATCATTGCTGGTGCTCCCGCTCATTTACTGGGTGTATCGCTCTTATCGTTTGTATCTGGGGCGGCTGGAAGCTGAAAAGGAACGAGTGGAAGTCGAAAAGCGGCACGTGGAACAAATCGCTTCGCTGAATATGCGCACGATCGAAGCTCTTGCGCTCGCCATTGAAGCGAAGGATCACACAACTCATACGCATTTGCAACGCGTGCGGACCTACGCGGTAGAAATCGCGAAAGAACTGAATCTGGACGAAGGACAAATCGAGGCCCTGCGAGCCGCGGCGTTGCTGCACGACATCGGCAAGTTGGCCGTTCCGGAGCAGATCATCAACAAGCCGGGGAAGTTGACACCGGAAGAGTTCGAAAAAATGAAAGTGCACCCGCTGGTGGGAGCGGAGATTCTGGAGCGGGTGGCGTTTCCGTACCCGGTCGCGCCGATCGTGCGATCGCATCATGAGCGCTGGGACGGAACCGGCTATCCGGAGGGACTGGCGGGAGAAGGCATCCCGATTGGAGCGCGGATTTTGGCTGCGGTGGATTGCCTAGACGCTTTGGCTTCGCACCGGCAATACAGGCCGGCACTGCCTCTCATCGAGGCAATGGCCAAGGTCAAAGAAAAGTCGGGGACGTGGTTCGATCCACACGTCGTGGAGATTCTCCAAGGACGATTCATCGATCTGGAGCGCATGGCGCAGATCACGGAAGACACAGTCGGCGCTCAGGGCCTGTCTAAATCGGTACGCGTCGAGCGGGGACTGGCGCCAGCTGCGGGCTTTGAGCGTACCGAGCCTACCAACGGCCCTGCGGACAGCGCCGACTTCCTGACGTCGATCGCATCCGCGCGGCAAGAGGCGCAGACGATGTTCGAGTTGAGCCAGGACCTCGGAATCTCGCTCAGCTTAAGCGAGACGCTGTCCGTGCTTTCGATGCGGCTGCGGCGAATGATTCCTTACGATTCGATCGCAGTGTTCGTGAATCGCAACGGCTGGCTATTGCCGGAGCTGGTGAGCGGCGAAAACTTCCGCACTCTCTCGGCCCTGAAAGTCAAGGTCGGCGAGGGACTGTGCGGCTGGGTAGCAGAAAACTGCAAGCCGATCGTCAACGGGAATCCCCAGGTGGAAGCCGGATATATCGTCGACCCGGGGAAACAGACGACGCTGCAATCGGCCCTGGTTGTTCCGCTAGAAGGCTTGAATGGCGTGGTTGGGGTTCTGGCAATGTATCAGGCGAATCGCGATGCGTTCACACCCGATCACTTACGAATTCTGCTGGCGGTTGCGTCGAAGGTGGCGCTTTCGGTCGAGAACGCGCTGAAGTATCAGCAGGCGGAGAGCTCCGCGACCACAGACTATCTGACGGGACTGCCCAATGCGCGCTCGCTGTTCGTGCATCTTGCGCAGGAAGTGGCGCGCTGCCGCCGCATGAAGACATCGCTGGCGGTGCTGGTGTGCGACATCGACGGATTCAAGCAGATCAACGATTCGTTTGGACACCTCGAAGGCGACAAACTGCTTCGCGAGTTTACCTCGCGGCTGAAGGACGTCTGCCGCGGTTATGACTATGTTGCGCGCATGGGCGGCGATGAGTTCGTGATTACCGCTCCGGGACTGACCGCAGAAGCCGCCCGAGAAAAGGCGGAACTATTGAATCGGGCGGCGATCGCGTCAGGACGGCACGTCTGCGGGCGCGACTCGATCACATTGAGTGTCGGAATGTCGTTTTGTCCGCAGGATGGTACCGATGTGGAACGTCTCCTGGCAGAAGCCGACCGCCGGATGTATTCCATGAAACAAGTCCACCACGCAGAACAGGCTGTGCGCGAGCAGGACAAGCAAACTCTTGGAGCATCTGCGAAATAGGAGACCTTGGACCATGCTGGGGAGAATCGCGCGGCATGGACTCACCATCGTCGCAACCGTATTGCTCGGCGGACTTCTTTCCGCCACGCTGGTACGGCTCGCTCCCGGTTTTGACACGGATGAAGCTGAGCTCGACCCTCATCTGAACTCTGCGAGCGTGCAGGCGTTACACCAAACACGGCTCGAACAGCACAACATCGTTCGCTTTTACTTCCATTCCCTGCAACGCGCAGTACATGGCGATTTTGGAACTTCGATCTCCCTGGGACAACCAGTTCTTAAGCTGCTGCGGGACCGAGCGCCTTTGACGCTGCGGCTAGTGGGAATAGGATTCCTGCTGAGTTGGGCCGCGGTGCTTGCGCTGTCTCTCAGCGCCGCTTGGCTCCGAGCATTGGCCTATGACACATTCGCAACTGTGATCAGCGGCACGCTGCTCTGCATTCCAGCCGCGGTTCTGGCGCTGTTGTCTGTGCTGTGGAACGTCCCGGGAGCGCTGGCCATAGCATTGATCATCGCTCCGCGCGACTACCGTTACTCGCGCAATCTGCTCGCGAAGGCTTACTCCTTACCCCATATTGTCACAGCCAGGGCCAAGGGGCTGAGTGAGCTTCGGATTCTCTTCTGGCATGTCGTTCCCGTAGTTGGTCCGCACATGCTGTCGGTCGCCGGCGTGTCGGTGAGCCTCGCCCTGGGCGCGGCGGTCCCTGTCGAGGCGCTGTGCGGTTTGGCGGGAGTTGGGCAACTGGCGTGGCAAGCGGCCTTAGCCCGTGACCTCCCGCTGCTGATGAACATCACGATCCTGGTGACGCTGGTAACCTTGCTCGCGAACTCGGGGGCGGATGTAATCGGACATATGCTTCGAGGCCAGGAAGCGTGACGATCTGGCGCAGGGTGGCGTGTGTCGTTCTGCTCCTGGTAGTCGGAGTGTCTCTGGCAGCCAACTGGCTCGCACCTGGCGGATACGCGAAGCAATACCGGGAGGTGGCGGACGCAGCTCCGTCTCGTGCGCATTTGCTGGGCACGGACGAGATCGGGCGCGACCGCTTTGCACGCGTCTTGTATGGGACGAGAATTTCGTTATTACTGGCGCCGGCCGCGGCTTTGCTTTCAACACTGATCGCAGCTTTGGTAGGAGGGTTGGCGGGCTATCTGGGCGGCGCCTGGGCCCGGGCCGCGATGGCGATGACGGATTTATTCCTGTCGTTGCCGTGGCTTTTTCTCCTGATCACGGTTCGCGCACTGATGCCGTTGAATGTGTCGCCTCTGATTTCTGTACTGGTTACGTTCCTGATGTTGGGCCTTTTGGGCTGGACGAGCGCGGCACGCGTGTTATGCACAACCGCAAGCTCGGTGCGAGATTCGGATTTTGTGCGGCAAGCACGGGCTTCGGGGATTCGTGGAGCGCGCCTCTTCTGGATGCACGTTCTGCCGAATTTGAAGCCTGCGCTGTCCGCGCAATTCTGGATTTCGATTCCCGCATTCATTTTGAGCGAGGCGAATCTGGGAATCTTGGGATTAGGCGTTTCTGAACCGATGCCGTCTTGGGGAAGCCTGCTGAAAGAGTTGGAAGGGCTTGTATCCGTAGGGGAGGCACCCTGGAAGTTTGTGCCACTCGTGTTGCTGATCGTGGTGGTCACGTCGTTTCAACTAGTGCTTTCGAAGCAAGGGGAGGTGGCCTCTTGATCGGCCACCGGGGAAGGTTTGCTGTGACTGTTAGAACCTGTAGACAAGCAGTCCTTATTAGCGTGATCTGCCTCGGAATCCTGGCAGGCTGCGCGCTTGCGCAAGGTGAACTGCGATTCTGCCTCCGCTCTGAGCCGAAGACATTTGATCCGCTGAAGGTGGAGGACGACGCATCGGTTGCCATCCGCTATCTAACAGGCGGCGTACTGTTGCGCTTAAACCGCCAGACGCAAGCCCTGGAGCCGGAACTGGCGACGTCATGGAAGGTTTCAAAGGATGGGAAGCAGATCACGTTCAAGCTGCGGAGCGGGATCTCTTTCTCTGACGGGACACCGTTCACGGCCGAGGATGTAGCTTACACGGTTCAGCAACTGATGGATCCTACCCTGCATTCGCCCACCGGGGATGCATTTCGTTCCGGACCGGGGAACACAGAAACGAAGATTATTTCTCCGGCGCAGATTTCGATCACGTTTCCGGCGCCAGTGGCGGGGCTTGACCGGCAGTTCGATCAGGTAGCCATTCTTTCGGCGCACTCTCCAAAAAAGGAGATGGCGGTGCTGGGTCCCTTCATGGTCGAGGATTACAAGCCCGGTGCGACAGTGATATTGAAACGAAACCCTTACTACTGGAAGACGGATTCGCAGGGTCGCAAGCTTCCCTATCTCGATTCCATCAAGCTGGACATACAGCCGAATCGTGATGTCGAGATGCTGCGCTTCAAACGCGGGGAAATCGATCTGATCAACACGCTCGACAGCGAGTATTTCGACAAACTGGCAACCACTTCGCCGCAGGTAGTGCACGATGCAGGCCCGTCGATCGACAGCGAGCAGATGTGGTTCAACGAAGTGGCGAAGTCCCCCCTGCCGCCGTACAAGAAGAACTGGTTCCGGTCAGCGGCGTTCCGGCGCGCGATTTCTGATGCGATCAATCGGGAAGACCTGGCCCGCGTCGTATTCCGCGGACACGCGCAGCCCGCGATCGGCCCGGTATCCTCGGCCAACAAATTCTGGTTCAACGCCAGGCTGAAACTCGCAGCCTATTCGACGGACACGGCGCTCAAAGCGCTACAAAGCGAAGGCTTCCGGCTGGAAAATGGCGCCCTGAAAGATAAAGAGGGTAATGCGGTCGTCTTCTCTATCCTCACGAACTCTGGAAATAAGAGCCGCGAGCGCATGGCCACCATGATTCAGGAAGACCTGCAGAAGATCGGCATTCACGTCAATGTCGTGACCCTCGACTTCCCTTCCCTCATCGAGCGCATGACGCAAACCTTCGACTACGAGGCAATCCTATTGGGCCTGACGAATGTGGGCCTGGACCCCAGTGAGCAGATGAACGTGTGGCTGAGTTCTTCGGAAAATCATCAGTGGAATCCGCAGGAGAAGACGCCGGAAACCGCGTGGGAGGCGGAGATCGACCGATTGATGCGGGCTCAGGCTTCCTCCGCGGATGCGAAGAAACGCAAAGAGGCCTTCGACCGGGTCCAGGAAATCGCCGTGGAACAGGCACCCTTCATTTACCTGATAAACAAGAATGCCTTGTCGGCGGTTTCCTCCCGAGTGCAGGGAGACAGCCCGGTCATTCTTGTGCCCCAGACGTACTGGAATGCCGAACTGCTTTCGGTGAAGTAGATCATCGCAATCTAAACATTAAGAGGCGCGGAAACCTTTGGCGGAGCAACCTGAGAACGATGTTCTACTTTCCGCCTGCGTCTCTGTGCGCTACGGCGACAAACCTCCTGTCTTCTGCAACGTGAAAGTCGATATCTGTCGAGGCGAGGTTCTGGGACTCGTCGGACAAAGCGGCTCCGGCAAGAGCACGCTGGCGATGACCATCTTAGGCTTGCTCGAGCGCAAACGAGCATCGGTTGAGGGCACCATAGAGTTCGAAGGGTGTGATTTGTTGAAGCTCCGCGAACGCGAATTCCGGAAGCTGCGAGGAAGAAAGATTGCCCTCGTATTGCAGAGCCCACTGTCATCGTTAAATCCGGCGCTCAAGATCCGGACGCAGCTCAGAGAAACATGGCGGGCGCATGCTTCCGGATCGGGCACTGCCTGCGATGAAGCGATCCGCGCTGCACTTGAGAGCGTAAGTCTACCTTCCACCGAAGAATTCCTTCGCAAGTACCCCTCGCAGATGAGCGTCGGCCAGGCGCAGCGGGTGCTGATCGCGATGGCCGTCATTCACCGTCCAGCCCTGCTGATCGCGGACGAAGCGACCAGCGCGCTCGATGTGATCACCCAGTCGGAAATCCTGAAACTGTTTCGCGAACTGAGCCGCAGTTCAGGAATGACTCTCCTCTACATCTCGCATGACCTGGCTTCCGTCGCCGAGATTTGCGATCGCATTGCCATCCTGCACCAAGGACAGATCGTGGAGTTGGGAACAGCAGAGCAAGTTTTGACGGATCCTCAGCACGAATACACGCAGCGACTGATGGCTGCGATGCCTAAAATGCCGCAGCGGTCGACGAAGGTCAAAGCCGCGGCGATCTAAGCTGCTGTGCCAGTTGCGATTTCTTCGCTGCCTTCCGAAGCATTCATCCCGCGTCTTTTCTCCAGATGCGAACTCAAGCGACGCAGCGTTCTACTGGCGCGTCCTCAATCCCGCCGGGCGCAAGGAGAACTTCAGTCACCACGTTTCGCAGGGACTGAAGTCACGTCCAGCCGTTAGACGGTGAGACAGAGTGTCCCATGCCCGGGGTGGCGGGACAGACTGGCCCGATGTCATCCAGATTCGACCTGGGATGACCAATCGATTCAAGTACTTACCGCTCCTCCATTGGTTCCTCCCGTGCAACAGGCTCGGTGGGTACGAAGTGTGATCTTTTCCCCCTATCAAGAAAGGGTGAGATTTATGCGCGGTACACAGAAGCCGAAGAAAACTGGTCGTGGTGAACGGCACAGTGCGGCATGGGGCAAACGCCTCGCGATGGTCCTCGCGCTGACGACGGGGATGGCCTTCGGGCAGAGCTGGAATAATTTGGCCGCCAACGAAAGCGGACGATTCTCCTCGCGTATCGCACCGGAACTCTCGGGATTCCTCTGGAAAGCCAAGCAGGGATCGGCGCAAGGACAAACCGTGAGAGTCATTGTCCAATATCGCCAGGTCCCAACGGCGGCACACTACGCAACCATGCTGAACCGAGGCGGTCGTCTGCACAATAAGCTCCACATGATTAAGGGTGCAGCTTTCACGATTCCGGTCAGCGCTCTGCCTGCGTTGGAAGCGGATCCGGAAATCGCCTCGGTCACGATCGACCATCCGATGAATGTGATGGACGATCTGACGAACGGCGCCACGGGCGTGAGCGCAGCTTGGAACGCTGGATTCACTGGAGCCGGGGTTGGAGTAGCCGTGATCGATAGCGGCATCAACGACAGCCATCCGGACCTTAGCAATTCCTCTGGCGCCTCTCGCGTGGTCTACCATCAGGACTTCACCGGAACGCCCACGACCAATGCCGCGGGCGCCAAATACGATCTCTACGGACACGGCACCCACGTCGCCGGAATCATCGGCGGCAACGGTTCTCTCTCCGGCGGACAGTATGAAGGCGTTGCGCCGGGCGTCACTCTGATCGACTTGAGAGCTCTGGATGCGAACGGCGCGGGCACGGATAGCACGGTAATCGCAGCCATCCAGCAAGCGGTCGCCTTGAAAAGTACTTTCAACATCAAGGTCATCAATCTTTCGCTTGGACGCGGAATCCCGGCGAGCTACACGCAGGATCCTCTGTGCCAGGCGGTAGAAGCAGCGTGGAAGAGCGGGATCGTGGTAGTCGTGGCGGCCGGCAACTACGGCCGTTTGAGCATTAACGGAAGCAACGGTTTCGGAACGATCACTGCACCGGGTAATGATCCTCTCGTGCTGACGGTAGGCGCAACCAAGAGCAACGGATCGGCTTCGGCCTCGGCTGAAACTCTGGCCAGTTATAGTTCGAAAGGTCCCAGCGCTTACGATCACGTAGTAAAGCCCGACCTCGTTGCCCCTGGCAATGAAGTGGTCTCGCTGGCTGCTCCTGGGGCGACCTTGGAAGCCGAATATCCCTACGAAGCCGTTGCTGGTACCGACGGCAACAACGCCTACTTCACCCTGAGCGGCACCAGCATGGCAACCCCTGCCGTGGCGGGAGCCGTCGCATTGTTGCTCCAGGAGCAAAGCACGCTGACTCCGGATCAAGTTAAAGCGCGTTTGATGAAAACTGCCAGCAAGATGAACGTTGCCTTTAACTTAGTTTCCACGTCAGCGTATGTTCCGCATCTGTCGCAGACTTTCCTCTCTACCTACGATCTGTTCTCGGTCGGGTCCGGGTTACTCAACGTCCAATCGGCTGTTGCTAATTCCGATCTGGCTCCGCCCACGGTAGGATCAGCCCTGTCTCCGACGGCTGTTTACAATCCACAGAATGGCACGGTTTCGCTTGTTTATGGAAACTCGAGTGTCTCCAGCAATTCGGTGGTCTGGGGAAGTTCGGTCGTGTGGGGAACGTCGGTCGTGTGGGGTTCCTCGATTGTGAGCGGAACGTCTGTCGTTTGGGGTAGCTCACTGCCCTGGAACAGCAATGCGCTGAGCGCATTCAGCGTGGTTTGGGGATCCAGCACAGGTACGGCTTCGGCCACTAGCGTGGTCTGGGGTGCATCCGTATCGAATGCCAACGGGGCCTTCAGCGACGCCGGAGACGACGAACAGTAGTAGCCGTGTGCATGAAAGACAGAAAGGAGACGAGATCATGAACAACACACGGCAAACTAAAACATTCATCGGCGCAATGATGCTGGCCGCAGCGGGCACCGCGGGATATGCGGGATTCGTCAGTCATACGACGCATGCCCTCTTCGCAGTGGCAGTTCTGGCGCTGGCAGCAGCAACTTCGCGAATGAAAGTGAAGTTGCCCGGCATCAACGGCAACATGTCAGTGAACCTGCCCTTCCTGCTGACAGCAGTCGTCAATCTGAGCGCGGCCGAAGCGGTTGTGATCACTTGCGTTTCAACCGTGGTGCAATGCTGGCCGCGGAAGAACGCGAAATTCAACCCGCAGCAGATGGCGTTCAACCTTAGCATGATGGTATTTGCCAGCTCTCTGGCCAGCCTCATGTTTCATGCGGCGTGGCTGAGTCACTCGTCGTTCCAGGGAAGCACTCTTGGACTGGCGCTTGCGACCGCCACTCTATTCGTGGGACAGACGGCTCCAGTTGCAGGCATCGTTGCTGTCAGCGAGGCAAAAGCCGCTGGACTCGTATGGTGGAACCTGGCTCATCTTGCGTTCCCCTATTACGTAGTCAGCGCCGGCGTCACCTCGATGGTCCAAGCAATGAGTTCGCATCTGGGCTGGGGATTGGCACTCGCGCTATTTCCCGTGATGTACGCAATCCACCGCTCTTATCGTCTGTACTTTGGACGCATCGCAGAAACACTGCAGTCTGGTGTTCTGGTAAGGGCAGCCGGAGCGGGAGCGTAGGAAGCTTAGAACTCAAGAAGAAAAGGTGGCATGCGCCCACATAGCGCGTGCCACCTTTTCTCATTTTTCCTGACAGTTACACCGCGTTCACCGCGAAAGCTCCGGGACTTACGACACCGACTTCTGCATCGGCTGGACGTACATGTAATACACAAACAGAAGCACCAGGATAAACAATGCTCCGATGGAAACGGAAAGTACACTCCGCGGAGCGTCGTGAACGAAGACCGTTTTTGCTTCCGACTTCTCTTCATGAACTACGACACGTTCCGCTTCTACGATCCGCGAGATGAACCCTTACCGGAAGCCGAACGCTCCAAGAACGGTTCGTTAAGAGCGAATCGGAGCCCCTCGCATCAGGGCTGCACTCCGGTTTCAAAGTTCAGGGTTGAGACAGATAGCCGATACTGATATTGCGCGTTCACATATCCGATTGCGGCATCAGTTTGCTGCAACTGTGCCTGACTGAGTTCGACGATGGAGCCCAGACCGAGCTGATAGCGCTGCTGGGCGAGGTTCAGACTCAGATCGGCTTGCTTCGCCAATTCCTCAGCTACGCTGACGCGCTGAAAGGCTGTATTCGACGATAACCATGCGGTTCGGACGTCCCGTACCACACGGTCGCGCAGATCTCTCGTATTCTCAGCCGCAGCCTTCGCCCGATAATTCGCCTCCGAAGCCTCTGCAGCAAAAAGAAACCCATTGAATATCGGAACGATCATATTCACTCCGATGGCTCCGTACCAGCTCGAGGTGAAATAGTTGGGGAAGCAGCCACCAAAGCAGTCAGGACGCACCGGCGAAGCTCCCGCCATTCCGAGCGACCCTCGTATTCTTTGTGGCCCTTTTCGGCACCATGGCGAGGTACTGCTTTCAAGAAACGGGAACAGAAGAGCGGGATCACGGTCATCGCTCAGTTGCCCGAGCGAAAAAGCACTCGACCGGCAGAAGTCGATCAGCATCCGCTCCTGGAGCTTCATCGCCGTTGCGACGCGGGGCACATCGCCAGCGATTTCCAGCGGAATGCTCAGGACCCCATGTTGGAATACGACGATGCCGCAAGGCTGCGCTTTGCTTCAAAGCGAACACACCGAGAACAATTCCAGTGAGATCAGCGGTGCGGCTTCAGCCGCATGCATCTACGAGAGGAAATCGGAGGACGGAGGGGGGCGATTTGAGAGGCTTTGGTCGAGGAATCTTGTGACGGCCGACAGTCCGACTGGAGAGAGTGGCGAATACTCTGTGGGTGATTGCAGAATTGCGGATTGGACAACTGGTGGAAGCCAATTCGCCGTGCTCTTCGTCAACCGCTGCCGCCCCGGCTCCGACGAACAGTGTTTATGCAGGACGTTCGTTCTGGACGCCGAGGAATACGTGGGGGAACAGGAACATGTGGCTACGCTCACTGCGAGCGAGCACACCGCAACCAGCACGAGCAGAGCACTGCAAGTCTTACGACGGGGACTATCGAGGTTTGTCAGTCGCAACATCTTAGATGCTGAACTGCCTTGTTTTTATCATACGGAAGAAGCACCCGCAATCATTGGAAATGACCTCAGGAACCGAGATCTAACAACAACCTGCCATCCATTTGGATCAGCCTATGGCCCGAGGTGGTTGCACGCTGGTAAGGGTATTTTCCAGTATTTCGCAATCTTTCTCCGATCCTTGCCGATTCCAATCCACAGTTTCGTACCTGAGCGGTCCCCGCTCATCCCTCAAAGAAGGCGACCGGAAATTCACGGAATAGCTCGCTCAGCATCAAGCAGGCTCCGCCCTCCCGAGGCTTTGACCTCACCTGCGACGGGGAAAGTATGCTCTTCCACGTCTCCGGGCTGTCTGACGGCAACATGATGTGGGTGTCGCACCAGTCGATTTCTCGCGAGTGCCCTCCGGTTTTTTCCGCTATCTGGCAGAGCCATCGGGGCATGACCGCCAAGACTGACGATGTAGGAGTTCTGCGAAGAAACGCGATTACATTTTCGGCGTGACACCCCGCCGTCTGCAGGGGCACAAATTCTGCGTCGTGAAACAGGTCAGCATGATCGCGACGGAAGCGGAGGGCTTTCCCTAGAAGATGGAGCTTAATCTTCCCATCGCGCCAGTGCTCGACCAAACCGCGCAACGCTTGCTCAGCGTTTTCGGCGTCGCCCTTGCTGATCTCCGCAAGCGCAGACGCTCTGCGCGCAAAATCGATCGGGCCACGATTGTCGGGATCGACCAGCCGAAGATCCCACAGCTCCGAACCCTGATAGAAATCTGCCACGCCTGGAGCGGCGATCTTAAGCAGGGCCTGCGAAAGTCCGTTCACCATTCCAAAATATGCGACTTTCTTTTGGAACTCGCGGAAGTCGTCCAGGAATTCACGATTATCCGCAGAAAGGATTCCCGCAGCGAATTTCTGAAGCGCGTCTTCGTGCTGCTGATTCGGACGGGTCCAGCGAGTATGCACCATGGCTTCGCGCGTCGCTTTGACGAGATGGGCCTGCACGCGCTCGATCAGAGTGCGATCAGCATCTTGATCCAAGGGCCAGACGCCAAGCAGGGTCTGATACAGAAAGTATTCCTCGTTGCGGTCGGGCGCCGACAGACCCGGCACCGACTGCTTATGCTTCGCGTTGAGGTTCGACCACAGCTCCAAATGGTTCTGCCATTCGTCGGGAATTTCGGATAACACGTTAATCCGGGAGCGAACGTCCTCACTCCGTTTACTGTCGTGGGTCGAAGTGGCGTTGAGCGTTCCCGGCCACTTCTTACGCCGCGATTCGAGGAAAGCGTACAACTCATCCAGCGTCGAAGCTTGCGTGGGGCGAGGATTCCCGCCGACTTCGTTCAGTGACAATAGCGGATAGTAGACGTAGAGCGCGGTGTCTTCGAAACCTTTGGCGACAATCGGTCCCGTAAACTGCTGCCACCGCATCACAAAAACCAGGCGAGCTTCGCGCTGGTCGGCGAGCACGTGCGGAGGGTTCAGCAAGAGTAGCACCTCGCGCACAAAGTTGAACGATGCAGCACTCAGGTGCGGAACCCGAATACGCGCCGCCGCAACCGCTTCCTCGATGTACTGGGTGGAGTCAGCGGGCAGTTCCATATTGCGAATGTAGGTTCGATATACGCCGAGGCAGGCTGTGACCTCGATCAGAGCCTCGATCAACAGCAAGCGGTCCAACTCGCGCGCATATCGATCCTGAGCAGCGAGTTCAGCCAACTGGCGGCCGAGAGTGCGCATCTCCACGCCAAGCAGCGTAGTCATGACTAGCTTTTTCTTCTCATAGAGGATGTCTTCAAAACTCTGCTCGCGCCCGATGAAGGCCGAATAGATTTCCTCCATGCGAAGAGCGCCTTCCGGAGCAACAAAGATTCCATTCGCTTCGTTGACATAGTCGTAGCCGGTGGTTCCGCTCGCAGGCCAATCTTCGGGAAGGTCCTCGCCCCGGGCAAGGATTTTTTCGACCACAACATACGATCGCGAGTCGGGGGCGCTCTTGTCCTGAGCAATGCGCTCCTGGAGTCGGGTGAGATACGAGAATGGATCCCGGAGCCCATCGATGTGATCAATACGCAAGCCGGCGTAGGAATTCCGAGAAACCAATCGCAACAAATAGTTGTGGGTCGCCTCAAACACAATCGGATCTTCCACCCGCACACCCACAAGATCGGCGATGGTGAAAAAGCGGCGGTAGTTGATGCTCTCGTTCAAGTTTTGCCAAAAGGCCAGCTTGTAATGCTGCTCAGCAAGCAGCCGTTGAAGAAGACCGAAACTGCCCGGATCCCCGACCTTCCCACTGATCTCAGCGACATTTTCCTGAACCAGGGTCGCGATTTCCGGACTACTGATCGTGAGGGATCGAAGACGGTAGCGAGTGGACTCAAACTGCAGGCGCTGTTCCTGCGCGCTACTGGCTACGCGGCGATCGGCACGGGCCAGGTCAAGCGCAGAGGAAAGGACTCCGGAGTATTCGTGGTATGCAGCACTCTCTTCACTAAGAAAAGTTTTTAGGCGACCTGCGTGGAGATTCAGGATCGCGTGATACGAACGCGGAGAGACCGGGAACAGCGACTCGAAGTACTGCACAAAAAGACGACCGTCGTTGTATACAAGCCTGATTTCGCCCGAGTCGAGAGCCTCGCCGAAAGGCCGTCCGAGGACAGGAAGCAGGATTCTGCCCTCCAGGCTACGGGCATGCGGGTGCCACTCGATATCGAAGAAGGCTGCGAAGGCCGATTGTGCGCCATTCTCGAGCACATCCATCCACCATGGATTCTCGGCACTGGCGGCCATGTGATTAGGCACAATGTCGAGCAGCAGTCCCATGCCTCGGGTTTGCAGTTCGGCCTGCAAAGTGGCGAGCTCTTCTTCGGTGCCGAGATCGGGATTAATCCGGGAAGGATCAATTACATCGTATCCGTGGGCGCTGCCCTTGCGACTGGCTAGAATGGGCGAGAGATACAGATCAGAGATGCCGAGTTTGTGCAGGTAGTCAAGGATCTTGAGCGTGTCGGCGAAGCGGAAGTCCGGATTGAGTTGGATGCGATACGTGGACGATGGCAGTCGCGTCGGTGGCATCTCTAACCTTGAGGCAGCATGATTCGGAGTTGCGCCGCCAGGCGATTGAACTCGTCATGACGCTGCACGGCGACGGGGTCCGCACCCGGAGTATGCCAGCCATTCTGCTGGTACGCCGCAAGCAGCGGATGGTATACCAGGTTCTGCGCTTCCCAAAGTACAACGCTAAAAGGCAGCGAAGGAAGCAGATCCAGCAGTTTGAGCATGCTCTCGACGTTGGCGGGATCAGATGGGTTGGCCGCGAATTCGGCGGCCTCTTTCTCGATGCGCCTCCTCATTTTGTATTCGAGAGTGGTTCCATCCAGAGTGATTTTGCTTGCGGAGGCTTCCCGCAGCAGGCTTTGAATACCATCGAAGTCAAGCTCGGGCCGCTCAAGAAGCTGTTGCAACTGGTTATTCAGCGCAATCTCGGCAGCGGACTTCAGCGCGTTCGGAACCGGGATGTCGAGCCCGTTCAGAAAACGAATCAACGGGGCATGGCTCTCAAATACGGCGCGGTATACCGCGGCAGCTGAGTTCAACGACTCAGTGAGAATGAGGTTGGCAATTTTTCGCTGCTCGTCGCGGAACAGCGTACGCAGCGAAAACACATTCTTGCCATAAATATGATCGAGCAGCCGGATTCCCTCGGCCGTATCGGCTTGAGCGAATGCATCCACCAGCTTCGTTTCCTCTGCCTCTGAATGATTCTCGAAGGGCTGAACACCGGCCGCGACGTTGTGATCCCCGAGATGCAAGACGGCGAAGCCAAGTTTAGCGGATTCGTCAGTAATGGTGGACCTGAACTGAGCGAATCCCGTCGCTACCCTCATCTTCCCTTCGACTTCGAGCGAATATTTGAGGCGATCCACTTCATAACAATAAATACGCGTCTTTTCCGGATATGCTTCGAATAGCGAACTGATGGCATAGTGGCCGGCGACGCGCTGAATATCGACGACTGCGGGTTTCACCCACTTCTCGTAGATCTGCGCTCCGTTTCCGTGTTCGGGTAGATTGCTGTTGGCATTGGCCAGGTGCTGCAGGAATTCAGCCTCGATCGACTCGCCGGAGCATTCCTCAGCTAACCGCAAGGCGCGTCCCGCGTAGAGAATCACCTGGACCGTCTCGATGCCGGAGAGCTCGTCGAAGAACCAGCCGCAGCTGGTGTACATGAGCATTGCGTGACGCTGCATCTCGAGAAGCTTAAGTACTTTCACTTTGTCGTCTTCGTTCAGCTCACGAATGGCGTGGTCTTTGAAGAAAGCCTCGCGCGTTTCCGGAGAACGATCAAGAATGACGCGAATGTAGTCATCACGGGCGATCCAGGGATTGCGGAAATAGATCTTCAACTGGGATTCGAAGATTGGCGCCAGCCGATCTCGCAGCCAATCGAGCGCTGCACGCAGCGGCGCACGCCATTGCTGGTTCCACGCATGTCCGCCGGAGTTGCAGCCACAGTCAGTGCGCCAGCGTTCGACGCCGTGCTCGCAGCTCCAAGAGCTGTTGTCAACGATTTCGACAAAATCCTGCGCGGGATGCTTCTCCAGAAATTCACCATAATTGGTAAGTTCGGCGACATTGTTGCGCTCGATTTCGTCGAGAGCGTAAGAAAGCGCCATTTCTCCGAAGTGGTGATGATGGCCGTAACTCTCGCCGTCGGTTGCAATGTGAACCAGCTGCGGACCTTCGCGCTCGTCCGAGAAACCGCTCATCAGGCGATCGGCGAATCTCTTGCCGTCGCTCAATAAACCTTCAAAGGCAACGCCTTGGGAGATCGGTCCGTCGTAGAAAAATAAATGAACGCGCTTTTTCGATGGCAGCCGGGCAGTATAGGCGTGAGCTGGATCAACGCGGCCGCCGGTAACATCGTGAAATCTGGTGCTGCCCTTGGATCGTACCCGCTTGGCCTGTCGAGGCGCGAGAATCGTAAATCGAATTCCATTCTCCGCAAGAACTTCCAGCGTCTCTGTATCCACAGCAGTTTCGGGTAACCACATTCCTTCCGGAAGGCGCCCAAAGCGGCTTTCAAAGTCTTTAATTCCCCACTTAACCTGCGTGACTTTGTCCCGCAGGTTGGCGAGAGGAAGGATCATGTGGTTGTAGCCTTGAGCGAGGGCCGAACCGTGGCCGGAATAACGTTCGCGGCTCTCTTTATCTGCCTCGATGATTGCTGCTTGGACTCGTGGAGCCTGTTCTTTCATCCACGACAAGAGCGTTGGGCCAAAGTTGAAACTGATCTGCGCGTAGTTGTTCTTCAGTTTGAGAATGCGATTCTCGGCATCCAGAATGCGGGATGCGGCATTCGGCGCGTAGCACTCGGCCGTGATGCGCTCGTTCCAGTCGTGGTAGGGATACGCGGAATCCTGCAACTCGATCGCTTCGAGATATGGATTTTCCCGCGGCGGCTGGTAGAAGTGCCCGTGGATGCAAACGTATTTCACTCCGCCTCCGAGAGCGATGAAATTGGTTTCAAAACAAGAAATGAATAAGAAGAAATCCGTAACTCGCGATCGGTCGAGAACCTTACGTCCGAAGCAAGCGCAGGCTCCGGGCCATTCCAGGCTGCCGATGCCGACTGAAGCATGCTGGTCCACCTCCCTGCCAACTCTGGCAAGGTCAATGTGACCGGAAATTCAGCAAAGTTGAAAACCATTACCGACTGCTGAGAGTCGTTATGATACGCCAGCAGAAGGGCACTGTCGCCAAGTTCTCGCACAACATGCGAAGCACAGGACAGGCCCAGTTCCGCGCGGATCCGTATCAACTGCTTGTAGAAGTGGTACAAGGTCTTGTGCGGGTCGGTGGCCTTGAGCGACGCGTCGAGATGGGAGCGCTGGAAGGTTCGCTTGTCTTGCGGATCGGGCACGCTGTCTTGCCAGCCGAAGCTGGCGAATTCTTCTCGACGTCCGCGGCGAACAGCCTCAACCAGCTCCGGATCGCCGTGGCTGGTGAAGTATTGAAATGGCGCAGGCTCGCCGTACTCTTCTCCCATAAACAGCAATGGGACAAATGGGGACAATAGAGTAATTCCAGCTGCGAGTTTCAAGGCCTCGAAACTAACCAGACCGGAGAGGCGGTCTCCGGCGGCACGGTTGCCGACCTGGTCGTGGTTCTGGCTGCAGACGACGAACTTTGAAGGCTTAATTCCCTGCGCAGAGTTTCCATGCCGGCGTTGGCGATACGAGGAATACTGTCCGCCGTAATACCAACCGTCTCTCAGAGACGCGACGAGCGGAGCGATCCCGCCAAAGTCTGAGTAGTAACCTCGATCCTCTTTTGTCAGCAGAGCGTGAATGGAATGGTGAAAGTCGTCGCTCCACTGGGAATCCAGCGCGTATCCACCGTGCCCAGATTCCTGCAAAAGGCGCCCATCATTCAGATCGCTCTCGGCAATCAGATGAATCTCACGTCCTACTTTCGCGGAGAGCTCTTCCACCTCCGACTTGAGCTCCGCGAGAAAATGTCGGGCTCCAAAATCGCAGATTCCATGGACCGCGTCGAGGCGAAGTGCGTCGAAGTGATAGTCCTCCAGCCAATACAATGCGTTTTCGATGAAGAACCTCCTTACTTCGTCACTATCAGGACCATCGAAGTTGATCGCCTCGCCCCAGGGAGTGCGATAGCGATCCGTAAAGTAAGGGCCGAATGCACTAAGGTAGTTGCCTTCGGGACCGAGATGGTTGTAGACGACGTCCAGCGCGACCGCGAGACCAAGGGCATGAACTGCGTTGACGAGTCGCTGCAAAGACTCTGGACCGCCATACGAATTCTGCGGAGCAAAGGGGTAGACACCGTCGTATCCCCAATTACGCGCGCCGGGAAATTGCGCGACCGGCATCAATTCGACAGTCGTGACGCCTAGATCCACCAGTTGTGGAAGCTGTGCGATCAGAGCGTCAAAGGTTCCTTCTTTGGTGTAGGTGCCAACGTGAAGCTCGTAGAAAACGCTGCTTTCGAGCGCGCGTCCTTTCCAGTCCCGGTCGGTCCATTGGAATGTCGTGGTGTTAACTACCTGTGACGAACCATGCACTCCTTCGGGTTGGAAGCGCGAAGCCGGATCGGGAAGGTCGCGGCCATCCTCAAGACGGTAGAAATACCGCGCGCCCGGCTCTAGATTGCGAACGACCGCGCGATGGTAGCCGTGAGTCCCTGGCTGCATTGGCACAAGTTCATCTTTGCTACACAGATGCACAGAAACCGAATGCGACTTTGGCGCCCAAACGAGGAACTCCGCGCCGCCGTCGGGAGTGAGGTGTGCACCTAATTGCGTCGAGTTGGAAACAATATTGGTCTGTGGCATCGAGCATCCCGCGAAGAGGGCTTATATATCGAACACTCGATAGACTGCGGAAGGTTCCCGCGCCTGCAACAAAGTGATGGCAACATTATAAACGGGACTTCCGCCGGTAGTTTTTCCTTCCAACTGTCCGTGATGGGCATGGCCATGCAACACCAGGTCGGCACCATGACGGTCGATAACTTCCGCAAGGCGCGTCGTCCCCAGAAAGGGAAATATCTCGGGCGCCTCTCCCTGCACAGTGGCGGCAATCGGAGAGTAATGAATCACCACCACGCGTTTCGGCGTCCGGAGTTGCGCCATCGCTCGCTCGAGTTTGAGGGCTTCATCGATCGATGCCTGCACGAATTGCTTGATCTCAGGTTCGCCAAAACCGGTGAGAACACCGCGGCCGAAACCTCCGACGAAGCCCTTGGTCCCTGCGAATCCTACTCCATCGCGTTCGTAGGCCGTGCCGTCGAGCACTTTAATTCCTGAGGTTTCCATCATACGAATCAACTCCGCCTGCTTGCCGCTTTCATAATCATGGTTACCGAGCACCGCGACGGTCGGAATCCGCGAGCGAACCACGACATTGAGAAGAGGTTCCATCTCCTCGGTTTTTCCATAGTTCGTGAGGTCGCCTGCGAACACGAGGATGTCGGCCTCGTCCCGCACTCGGCTCAACTGGTCGTGCAACACATTGTGGCGGGCTGCGGAAAAATGTAGATCGGCAGTGGCTGCGATTCTCATGAATTCTCGGCGTTTCCGGCAACCATTCTCAAACGGCGTTGGCGGTATTCCTCCATCAGGTTCCCGAGGCCCCATTCTTTTGCATCGATGGCAAACATCTTGTCGTCGATCAAGCTGCCGCGGAATCTCGCGTTCGGTTCTGGATGAAGAACCGCGTCCCCAAAACGGCGCAGAAGGTCGCGCCACACATCCTCCGGAACAAACTGCGTCTGTCCCGGATACACGTAGCGGAATAGCACCAGCACCCAGAAGACCATCTCCCAGTTTTCTCCAGCGAGTTGGAGTACACGCTGCCAGTCAAGTTTTCCCTGCGTCCCGTAAATCACGTGCGCAATATCGGCGCCGTCAAAACGCTCGCGCCGGGTCACAAACAACTTGGAGGCAATCAGTTCCTCCGCAGCCAGCACTCTCGTTGGCACACCATGGACGACAGCCTCTTTCGAACGCTCGATCCACGAGTCATCCACGATAATTGTGGCATTGCTCATTCCCGTGATCAGATCCACGAAGAATCCGTCACGGTGGGCCTTGAAAAGCCAGACGGGGTCGCAGACTTCGCATTCAAAACCTTCCTGGTGAAGAAGTCTCAAAGCTATGGTGGCATTCTTGGAAGTTAAAAAGAGGTCAAGGTCCTTGGTATCGCGGCAAATCCCCGTGTGCTCTTGCAGGGCGAAGGCGCCAGCCACGGCGTAAGGGATGTCCCGGACTTCGAACAACGCGAGGATTTCACGAAAAAGAAGCTCCTGCTCCTGCGGAATCTTCAGAGGCTCCGAGGATGTCTCAGGTGGAGCGGTGTTCTGCCGGTCGGTCATTGGACATCCTTGGATGTGAAATAAAACCGGTGTGAAACAGGAACGAACTCTCGCCCGATGCCGAAAAAGCGCCCCCAGCAATCAGTCTTTTTGTTTGGCTCGGCCGGCGTATTTTTGTACGGTCGACAAGAACGATGCGCTGGCCTCGGGAGCCTGAACCTTCCCCGCGAAGATTTGGGCAAGGGGCACGGACGAGCCGTAGAGGGCGCGCGCATTGTCCTCATCCTCTGTAATAGACGAACCGCTGATGTTGGTCCCGGCAACTATGCCTCGCGCGCGCGAATAACTGATGACATCCGAATTCATCTTCATGTCCTGGTTTCCAACTGGCCCGGCGGTAACGGAGGTTTCCGTACCAAGATTGAACTTTCCGGACTCCAACTGCTGCACACCTTTGTTATCTGTTATGACGAGCACTAGATCGACCGATTGACCGCCCAGTTGAGCACCCCAACTCCCTCCTGAGATGTCGAGTGGGGCGAGAGCGCTCCATCCTTTCGCCGTGCGGCAGGTTGCGAAACCCTTTCCATGTTTGGCGCCGACTAAAATCGCTACCTGGATCGTCGAGGGAAATACGGCTATACAAGAGGCACGCGTGATGACTCCCGCGGGAATTGATTTACCGGGGGCTGCCATCACATCGTTCAGGACCTGCGTTGAGGCCGCAAGGCGCTTGGCGAGATCGGACTGCTCCTCTGTGTCTGCGGCACGGCCCAGACTAACCATTGAAACCAGCACAATGAGCGCGGCCAGCAAAATTCGGGTGCAAAAATTCCGCAGGTTCATTCGAGCGTCCCTCGTCTCAGTGCTAGTTGAGCTCGCAATATGCACTTGAATAACGCTATCGGGGGCTCATGCGGAAGGCCATACGGTATAGGCTGTAAGTCCCGCCCAGATCAAGGTTTAAGACTGTTGGGAATTTGCACCAGAGAACCCGGCCGTAGACCTGCTATTGGGTGTCAGTTGGATCGGACATGTTTTGAATTGGTTTGAGTCTCGCGCGAACTGCGGGACTGATCAACAAGGAGTGTTCTCAGGTATAGGACCGGGACCGCCGCCTTCGAAGGCCTTCCCCCGTGCACTTTCGAAGTTCCGGCGATTACCCGGTCTCACACCCTCCTGAAAGGCGCGCCCACCGCCGAGGCACCGATGGCGGGTGCGCCACTCAGCCGCCAGTAACTTAGGCGGCAGATCGGCCATGTGTGCTAGTAACCACTAGCCGACATTACTGGGATAGTGCAGGAGATCTGAATTTCATTACACGGTTTTGTTTGTTCCCCAAATCATGATTTCGCACCGTGAAATTGTTGGAGAAAACCCCAGCGCCCTCGCTGTGCGGGTGTAAAATGCTGCACACTTAGTTGGGTCCCGAGGCACAGGCGTGCAATTCTATGCGTTCGACAACAGCTATTTGGAGCGGCTCCGTTCGGGCGACTTCCGGACCGAGGACCATTTTGTTTCGTACTTCAGCGAGCTGATCCAGCTCAAACTTCGCTCCCGGCTCAATTCGCGGGAGGCCATCGAAGATGTGCGCCAGGAAATCTTTGCCCGGGTCTTTGCGGTGCTGCGAAGCAGCGAAGGCCTTCGTCAGGCGGATCGCCTCGGACCTTTTGTGAATTCGGTGTGCAACAACGTTTTGCTTGAACATTACCGGTCATCGTCTCGCAGTTCGCTCGAGGACGACGAAAAGGATAGTACCGAGATTCCCGACCTCCGGCCCGACGTGTTGGACGAAGTGATGACAAAAGAAACTTCCGAGATAGTTCGCGGGATTCTTGACGATCTCACCGAGCGCGACCGTCGCCTGCTTCGAGAAGTCTTTTTGGAAGAGCGCGATAAAGATGAAGTCTGCACGGATTTCGGGGTGGACCGAAACTATCTAAGGGTATTGCTTCATCGGGCGAAACAAACCTTTAAGGCTCATTATGTTAGCAGCGTTCGAAAGCAGCGCCCCGGTACCGCAAATCTCGATCGGGTGGGCTGAAACGTTTTCCCTGTTTTTAGCACCATTAATAGTTGGAAGGGACATCGGCAGTTATGGACCATCTAGAGGCGATTCGCCTGACAGCTACGGAGCGGTATCTGATGGACGAACTCTCGCCCGAGTTGCGCGACCAATTCGAGGAGCATTACTTCGATTGTCCGGAGTGTGCCTTGGATGTCCGTGCGGCTTCCCAGTTCATCGAGCAGAGCAAAGAGATTCTCGCGGAAGAGGTTCACCCCTCCGAAGTGCCAGTCCCGAGGGCGATGCCCGCTCCGTCCGGATGGCTTGCGTGGCTCCGTCCCGCCGTGCTGGTGCCAGTCCTGGCCCTCTTGCTGATCGTGATTGCCTACCAGAATCTTGTCACTTCCCCGGAGATGAACGTGGCAGTGAACCACCCGGAAGTGTTGCCCTGGGCCACGATTAACACGCGTACACGCGGAGGAACTGCAACCAAAATCGATATCCATCGTGGCAGTGGGTTCGTGCTGATGGTGAACATCCCTCCCGACGCCCAATACTCGCGCTATGTCGCGGATCTCTACAATCCAGCGGGAGACAAAGAGTGGACGCTGACGATTCTGGCAGCGCAAGAAGAGGACACGTATGTCGTCCGGGTACCGCCGGCAAGTCGTGACAGTGGGACTTACGCCTTAACCCTCCATGGCGTTACGGGTACCGGGCAGAGCACGCAGATAAACCGCACGCCTTTTGAACTACAGGTCGAGAAGTAATCTCACAACTAGAGGAGCTGACAACATGGCCGCCAATCCAAGATCAGAGGTTGAGACCGAACGGGATCTGCAACGTTACCACGTGTATCACGCCGAAGCCCAGATTCTCAGTGGCCACCTGAAGCACCCAATTCAACAGCCCATCGACTTCGGGGGACACGTAGTTCTTTCCAAGACACGCCGCGAAGGCCACATCACTCGATCGATGGCAGCTAGCAGCCTGGAAGGATTGATTTCCTTCAAGGCGGGCTATACTCGCGCCTCAGGAAACAAGATCGAAAAGAAGGATCTATGGGGAAACGATCATTCCGGCTGGGTCACACTCTCGACCGCGGTGATCGAAGGTCTGAACGTGTTTGAAGTCATCACTGCCGATCGCGTCGTCGCGCAAGTGTCCACGGAGCATCCCGTGAAGCATGGCCATGTTCCCAAGGTTACGTTCTTGGGGTCGCGGTTCGAAAACCTGCGCGTCGGCGGATATCCGGTTGAACTCGAATTCGATCTTGGAATCTGCGGCGATAGGCCGCCGGATGACCGAACTTACCTCGCCGACAGAGGATTTCTCGATCGTGTCGAGCACCAATCCGAGGAGATCGCCGACGCAAGGGGGCTTCCGGAATCCCTGGAGCGGGAATACAAAGCGAAGGTCGTATACATCGACGAACTTAAGAAGAGCCAACGAAATGGCCACTCCAAGTTGGAGTGCTCCCTGGTAAGAAAGATCGGGTCAATTCCGATTCCGGGCGTAAAGAGCTTCGGAAATGTCCTCGTGATTCCTGACTTCGGGACGGTATCCCTCGGGGAAATCATCGTTGGAGTGGAACCCGGCAAAGAGGATTTTTCGGATCAAAAGATGTCCGCGGTTCCAGACGATCCACCCAGCGCCAGTTTCTTCACTCTAAACATGCTGAGGATGCATCTAGGTTGCATTGGCGGCGGAAGCGCGACGGCTGCGTCGGCAACTTCGAATGGTATGACGAGGCCCTGACTATTCGATCAGACCCCGCGTGCATGTTTTCGCGCCGCGGGTCTGGGGACTTGCCTTAAACCAGGTCACCTTTCTCTGCTGCTTTGAGATCGGAATCGACCCTTAGACTCGCAGGCCAATGCCAGGGTTTCTACACGGCTTTGGCCTGCAGGTCGAGATCTGCAGCGGTTCGCCGAAAGCGATGCCTTTTCTGAGAATCGAGATCTCGCGACCAGCCAAGTTACAAGAACGACTCCTGTGGTGTGCAGCATTAGTATTTACCCTGGTCGGCTTTACAGGCTGCAATCGAACACAGCGGGCGCAGGTTGCCTTTGAGCGTGCGCGGCAGACTTTCATCCACGGCAACCTCGTGCAATGCCAGAAAGAGGCCGAGCAGGGCTACCGTCTATTCTCTCGTGTAAGTCCTCAATGGGCATGGAAGTTCAAGATTCTCGAAGCGCAGTCTCTTCTGTGGCAAAGCAATTATCCTGCTGTTTTAAAACTGCTCGACTCAGTAGACCAGGGTCCCGCGCCGACCGATGCGAACATATCAATCCTAACTATTCGAGGGATCGCGCACGCCCGCCAGTTTGATCTGCCAACTGCGACGCGCGAACTCGAAGAAGCCAAGCAAATGTGCGCACACACCACCGCCAACAGTTGTGGTGAAGTTTCTCAAGCCTGGGGAATCTTTGCTCTCGGGCAAAATCACTTCTCGGACGCACTGCGTTCCTTTGAGCAAGCCCTATCCCTGGCGAGAATCAACGGGGACCGATTCCTCGAGACAACCTCGCTTCTGAACTTAGTGGGTGTCTTGGCAAAGGAGGGACGTTTCGACGAGGCCCTCGATCGCTCCACCGCCGCGACAGAGGCCGCGACAAGCATCGGAGCCGGAGACATCGCGTTAGCGGCACAGATAAATGTTGGCTGGTCGTACTTCGGACTAGGCGACTACGAGAGAGCGCTGGAAGCACTGCTCGAAGCGGAAAAACGCGCCCAACAACTCGGGGATGTCTACGCCGAGGATACTGCCCTTACTGATGTCGGATATATCCAGATGGAGATGCATCATTTTGACCTGGCCGAACAAGCCTTTCAGCGAGCGTTATCCTTGGCAAAGGGTGGAAATAGCGAAGAGCGAGTCTACGACGCCCTGCAAGGCATGGCGGAAGCGGCTATGCGGAACAACAGCCTCACGGATGCGAGCCAGTATGCTCAGAGAGCCTTCGAGATCGCACGGAAGAGCGGCAATCAGCTTGATCAACTCGATCCAGTGCTCGTCCAAGGCCAAATTGCGGCTCGGCGCGGCGATCGCGCGCAGGCCGAGCGACAGTTTCGCATGGTGGAGTCGGATTCCACGGCTCCAGTCTACTTGAAGTGGGAGGCTCAGCACTCACTCGCCCGCCTTTACGAGGACGAGAAACCACCGCATGCCGTCGATCAGGAATATCGCGCTGCGCTCGCGACCATGGGATCGGCCCGCGACAGCGTGCAACATACCGACTTCCAGCTTTCCTTTCTCGCCAACGGCACGCCCATCTATGACGACTACATCCATTTTCTGGTCACGCGCGGCAGGACGAACGAAGCTCTCCGCTGGGCGGACTACAGCCGCGCGCGCACTCTGGCCGAAGGATTAGGCTTCGTGTCCAAGGGAGCAAACCCTGGACCGCCTCCCCTGGACGCGCCGGAACTCGCCTCGCGCACCGAGTCCACGGTTCTCTTCTATTGGCTCGGCGAGCGCAGTTCCTATCTTTGGGCGATCACGCCTAAACAAGTCCAGTTGTTCTCGTTACCCAGTTCCGCCGAGATCGAGGCTGTGATCGAACGCTATAACAGAGCGCTGGGGGGCCCGCAAGACGTGCTTGACTCCGGCAACATGGATGGCCAGTCGCTCTACCAGATGCTGATTGAGCCCGCGAACAAGCTCCTGTCGCCCGGTCAAAAAATCATTATCATTCCCGACGGCAAGCTGAACAGACTGAATTTCGAGACGCTCCTGGTACCCGAACCGACCTTACATTACTGGATTGATGACGCCACGATCGTCAATGCCAGCTCTCTTCGACTTCTCACTCGGCATCACGCTAGCAAAGGAAAGTTCGTTCCAAAGCTGCTCCTTGTTGGCGACGTCGTCTCGCCAAGCCAGGAATATCCCGAACTAGCGAACGCTGCAGTCGAGATGGCGAGTGTTGAGAAGCATTTTCCTGCAGAACAGCAAAGAGTCCTGCAACACGAACATGCCACCGCGGCTGCGTACCTGGCCGGCAATCCGGACCAGTTTTCCTACATCCATTTTGTTACGCACGCCATCGCGAGCCGGACAAGCCCGCTTGACTCCGCAATTATCTTGTCTCGCAACAACGACGAAAGCGGCTCCTTCAAGCTTTATGCACGCGACATTATTCAGCATCCGGTGAAAGCCGACCTAGTGACGATCTCCTCCTGCTACAGCGCGGGCTCGCGCGCTTACGCGGGCGAGGGACTCGTGGGCTTATCATGGGCGTTCGTGCGAGCAGGCGCTCACAACGTTATCGCTGCGCTCTGGGAGGCGAGCGATCTTTCGACCGGGCAACTCATGGACAAGTTCTATGACGGATTGAGCCGCGGAGAAACTCCGGATTCCGCTCTCCGATCCGCCAAGCTTTCTTTACTACATTCGCGCACTGCCTTCCGCAAACCTTTCTATTGGGGGCCCTTTCAACTTTACGCGGGGTCGTAGGTTTGGCGACACACCAGCTTCGCCGACTGTCGAGCCCTTATTTCGCCGCTGCCTGGGTTGTCGACCGGATGATCTGCACCGGTCCCAGTAGCCCGGATGGCACAAGCTTCGAATCCGCCTTGTAATACTTCGGAGAAGTGAAGGTGTAGGTCTTAGTCGCATTCGGCTGACGATCGCCGATGATGCGGTTCACCCAGGGATTCGTCACTTTGATTTCGATCGTATTCGCGCCCGGCTTTAAGGCGTCGGTGACGTCTACGCGATACGGCCTCTTCCACACGATGCCGAGAGCCTTGCCATTGACGGAGACTTCGGCGAGGTTGTTGACTTCACCCAAGTCGAGCGACAAATGCGCGCCCCGCTGAAACCAGTCCGGCGGAGCGTGGATCGTCTTGGTATAAGTTCCCGTAGCAGAAAAGTATTTCACTCCTTCGTCGGGGCTATCGCTCCAGGAGGACAGTTTGTCGAGCGTGACCTTCGCCGGCGCACCGCGATCGGGCTGGAAGCTCAGGCCCCACGGGCCTTCCAATCCCGCGATCGTGGTGGCAACCATCTTTGGCAGGCTGCGCGATGAACTCCGTGCGGACTTGCGGAAGACTACAAAGACCGTTCCCCACGGCTCCATATGCAGAGTCACCGTCGTTCGGCCGTCGGCAATCCGAAATGATGCCGGCTCCATCACGCCCGTGTCGGCGTGCCAGATTTCAGCTTCCTTTCCCGTGATGCGAAAAGTTGCATCCAGATCTTCGTTCTGTTCTTGCCGGTTGTCGACGAAGTAGAGGTCACCGCCATCGAGTTTGCGATGGACGAATAGTACTTCGGTATCGCTCTGCGGCTTGGTGTATTCAAAGTCCGGAGCAACTTGGATCGCCTGCATCACTTCGGATAAGGGCTTGCCTCTATGCACCTTGCCCTTTCCGTAGGTATGCTCCTCCATTCCCGAACCCCACAACGCATCCACGATGCTCTGAAATTCTTTCGGATCGTCGCTCAGGCTAGGAGTGTCGGTGGGCTTCAGGCCCGTTACGATTGCACCCGCTTGCACCAGATCCCGAATCTTGCGCAAAACCCTCAACGACATGTGCTGGCTGTGCGGATCGAGTGCCAATATCCGGTAACGCATGCCGCTCTCTGTTGCCAATTGCCCGTCAACCACCGACAGTTTGTGAATGAGCGTATCCGCGTTGAAGTAGTCGAAGTCGTATCCCTCGGGAATCTCCGGACCCTTCTTCCCGAACAACGCCGTCAGGTTCGTGTCTTCGCCGTAGAAGTATGCAATGTCAGCGGCGAATCGACCCTGCTGCAGCAGGTAGCAACTGCGCGCCAGATATCGGATCCATGGCGTCGCCAGCTCAGCCCAAGTCTCGTTTCGCGTGAACCATTGTCCGAAAGGCCCGAGCGCCAAGCCAGGCTTCTTGTCGAGCAGCGGCTGGTGAACCGAAGTGTGGATGACGAAACGGTTCAGGCCCATCGACATTTCCTTGTCTGCTGTGGGTTTCAAAGTAGCTGGAGACCACGCCCACGCTCCGGAAGACGCAGTCATCGATTCCGCTGCTACCAGATTCTGACCATAAATATACGCCACCGAAGCGGACTCGCGAATGTCCGCGTTATAGCCCGGCAGATCCTTATTTACCCCGGGCCTTTGCGTCCACATGGCGGACATCGGAACGTCATTACTGCGTTTGACCTCCATGCCGTCGCCGATGAAAGCGCGCCCCTCTTCGTGAGATTCGCCGTAGTGTCCCATGCCCCGTTCATGCAACATCGCGGTGATCTGGTCGTAGTGATATTCCGTGAGCAAGTCTCCGAGCGTCTTGCGAAAATCCCAAAGGAAGCGTTCGCTTTCCTGCGAACTCCCGATCACGTGCCCGGCCAGCACTGGCAGCCACGGACGCGGGTCATAGCCGCGGCGCGTCGTGAACTCGGCAACCATGTCGTCGGTCCAATTCGCCGTGCCGGCTTCCCAGCTGTCGTTGATTACGTATCGCAACCCGCGCTTGCCCATGAGCGGGCCGACCGCGCTCTTGTAGTTGTCGAGGTATGTATTCATGTACTCTTTGACGTCCTCGCGGCTAAGCTTGTCCACCTCCAGTCCCGTGCCTTCCGGAGAAGCGGGATGGTTGGTCACGCCCGTCAATGAGTAGCCAAAGCGCAGAATGACCCATTGCCCCGGCGGCGGCGTCCAATCGAGAGTGCCATCAGGTCGCATCTTGGAAGTCAGGTCCACAATGTCTTCTTTGCTGATTGCGTCGGCGGATGCAACGGGCGGCGTGGGATAGGGGTCGAGACTCTGAAGGTTGGCGAAACCAGCCTTCTCCTCGAATCGGCTGATGCGCGGACCCGGATGGAGCACCAATTCGGAGATTTCGAAATTGGGATCAGGATTCGATTTCCCAAAGCCGCCCAATGGATCGTCTACGTCAAATCTCATTTCTCCTAATCCCGCCGGCGGCTTATCAGTAAACGCGACACGGAAGAAACGCGCGGTTATCGCAGCGAAAGCAATTGTGTGCTCGACTCCTCCATCATTGGGAATATCGGTCAGCTTGCGAAAAGTTTGGCCGTCGTCGCTCGCCTCGACTTCCGCGATCGATGGCGCAGCCCCAAACATGTTTGCGGCGGCCGCGGCAGGATCGTTGAGCGCGAGGGTGACGGCGTTCATGGTCTGCGGTGCGGAAAATTCGTACTGAACCCATGCCTGTTGTCCGGCAGGCGCCTTCGGCAACTGTGTCGTCTTCATCAGATCGCCGTCCGTCAACACCGATGAGTCAAGACTACCCCCGCTGGATGTAATCTTCGGCTGCAGCGACGACACTGGCACATCGCTCGCGGACGCGCGGTACGCGATGACTGCGGTGTCCGCGTAGAAGGTCAGCGGAGCAGCGGGGGCTTGGCCGCTCAGCACCGCAAGAAAATCGACGATCGGAATATTCTGAAAAGGACCACTCACGCTCGGCGGGTGGGGCAATGTCCCGGAGAAAGGCTTGCCACCTTCAATTCTGGTCTCGCTCCAAACTACTTTCTTCATCCCCTGGCTGGGCTTCACCCACGGGCCACCTGATTCGCTCCATCCGGGAGAACCCGCGATCGCCTCTTCCAGGCCCAACTGGTCGGCCAGTTTGGTCGTATACAAGAACGCATCTTTCCACTCCGGGGTCATGTAGACGAGGCGTTTGTCCACGAGCTTGGGAGTACCGAGCGACGCGTCGAAGTTTTGGAAGCCACCGATGCCAACCCGGTTCATCCACTCCAAATCAAGCTTGATGCCCTCTTTTGTGATGTTGCCATTCATCCAGTGCCACCACACGCGTGGCTTGGCGGAATTCGGGGGCGTTTGGAAGCCATTCTCCAGCGAGTCTTTGGAGGCCTGACCGGGCACCATGCCCAAAAGAGCCATTGAAACCAACCAGGCTCCTGCGAGACGACACACCACTTCGCGCATGCTCTTCATACTTTTTCCTCAGCCTTTATTGACCTGCTCGGAGCAACTCTACGGGGGTACCGACGCGCCTCGCACGAAAGTCCGACTATTTGACGGCAGAATCACTTCACTTCGAAAGTGTAGGAACCCGACCCGACCTTCACGACATAGGATCCATTCTCCGGTTGCGTCTCCACTGGATTGTGTCCTTCCGTGAGGTGCGCCCCAGCTATGGCAGGCAAGAAAACCTTGGCCGAGGTATTCGCCGGGATCGTTACGCTCAGGGAAAATGGACCGGCGGGAGTTCCTTTCCAATCGCTGACGATTTTTCCGTAGATCGATTCGTATTCCGCCCGCGCTGACGTCATGCGTGCGTCGAGATGCGGATGAACCACGATTTCTTTGAAGCCAGGAGCATCCGGCATTGTGTCGATGCCCGCCGCATAGCGATAGACCCATGCAATCACCGAACCGAACGCGTAGTGGTTGTACGAGTTCATGGAGGGATCGCCGGTATCTCCGTTCCACCGCTCCCACCACGTGGTCGCGCCTTTTGAGAGCATGTACCCCCACGACGGATAGGTATCGTTGAGCAACAGGCGATAAGCGACGTCGCTGCGCCCGTGATCGGCGAGCGTGAAGAGCAGGAAGGGCGTTCCGAGGAATCCAGTCGACAGATGCCAGTTGCGTGCTTCGATATCTTTGATGAGCTTGTCGACCAGCATCGGCTCTAACGCCGGCGGAGCCATCTTCGTGTAAAGCGCGACAACATAGGAAGTTTGCGTTCCAGTTCCAACCTCCCCATTGTCCTTGATATACGCCTTCTGGAAAGCCGCGCGAATGTTCTGCACGAGATCCTCGTAGCGCTTCGCGTCGGCCTCTTTGCCGGTGGCGTGCGCCATCTGCGACATCATGTGTCCGATCAGGGCCCAATATGCAGTCGCCAGCAAATCCTTATTAGTGTGTTCATCAGGAGCCAGCCAGTCGGCGAAGTTGGGGCCAACGCCCTTAGCGCGCAGGAAGTCCGGGTTCCTGCTCTGGATGAACTCCATCCAGCGTTGCATCGCGTCCCAATTCTGCTCAATGACCGCCTTATCGCCATACTGCACCCAGGTTGTCCATGGAACGATCACACCCGCGTCCCCCCAGCCGGGGGCTCCTACCATGCCTTCGTTCCACGCCGACGTCCCTTCGGTTCCACCTCCGCCGAACGGAAGCGTGTTGGGGGAAACGTTCGTAAACGCACCCTGGCTGGTTTGCGCATCGACGATGTCCTGGACGAATTTCTGCGAGAACGCAGCGGTGTCGAAGTTATAGCTTCCGGTTCTCCAGAAGACTCCTGCATCTCCCATCCAGCCCAGACGTTCGTCGCGCTGCGGACAGTCCGTGGGAATGCTCAGGAAGTTTCCCCGCTGCCCCCAAATGCCGATCGACCACATCCGATTGACGAGATCACTTGACGTCTCCAGCTTCGCCACTGGATCGCCACTCACGCTGCTGACAACGTCTCCCTTGATCGCATCCAGACCCGGCGTTCCGGGATAGCCGGTCATCTCGACATATCGGAAGCCGTGGAAAGTGAAATGCGGAGAGAAGGTCTCGTCCTCTCCGCCTCGCAACGTGTACTCATCCGTGGCATCCGCATTCCGGAGATTTGCAGTATAAATCGTCCCATCGGGATTCAGAATCTCGGCAAAGCGCAGTCTGACTTTGGTTCCGGCTGCACCCTTCACTTTCAGTGTCGTCCATCCCACCATGTTCTGGCCCATGTCGAAGATGAAGGCTCCGTTTGCGATGGGAGTCACAGTCTTTGGAGCCAGGGTGGAGATTACTCGCGTGGGCGCCGTGATCTGGCTCGTCACAGCAATGCTTGGTGCATCTGCAACCACCGCCGCCTTCCACTTGACGTCGTCGAAACCAGCCTTCTCCCATCCAGCCTGCTCTAGTCGTGCGTCGTATACCTCCCCTCCGTAAATGTCAGATCGAACAATGGGCGATGCGGCAGCCTTCCACGACTCGTCCGTCACCACCGTGTCGTGACTGCCGTCCGCGTAGTCAAGTTCGAGTTGGGCCACAAATCGATCAGGTGGAGAGAAGAAATGCATTCCAACCCAAGTCAGACCGCTGCCGTACCATCCGTCACCGAGCACGGCGCCGATGACGTTGTTGCCGTTCACCAGCAAGCTGGTCACATCGTAGGCCTGATACAAAACGCGTTTGCGATAGTCGGTGAAATCAGGCGTTAGGACATCGTCGCCAACGCGACTGTCGTTTAGGAACATGCGATAGCTGCCCAGAGCAGTCGCGTAGAGCCTCGCGCTTTGTACCTTCTTCGACAGAGTGACGGTTCGACGAAGGTAAGCGGCTGGCTGCGGCAGTTGTCCGGGATCTCCTAGTCGTTTGTCCGTCAGCTCGGCTACGACTTGGGCCTGTTGCCAATGCGGTGTCGCTTCGAGACTCGCCTGCCAATGCTCGTTCGTCGGAAAACGCATCACGGAACCGTTGGACCGCGTGATTTTTACGAGTGCCGCCAGCGCTGCGATCGCAGTTGTTGCGCCGGCATTCGGTCCGAACTCCGGCGGCTCGGAAGCTGTCACCGCAACTTCAATTAAGTTGTTGCCCACGACCAATTGATCGGAAATATTTCTTCGATCGAAAGTGGTCCACCTACTTTTGGAATCCACTTCGTGGCCGTTCACCTTTGCGACAAAATCTCCTCGGGTCGTTAGTAGCAGGACCGCCTCCTTGGGTTTCTCGGAAATTTTGACCGCTACGCGAAAAGTAGCGGCCGTCTTTGGAACGGCCGCGAGCGCATCCTGGCCCGGGAGCCAAATCCAACGAATGCCCTGGCGGTCGGCATCGTCCTGCGGATTCTTCCAGCGAATCCATTTTGCCTTCCAGTCTGTCGCGTGGAGAAGGCCCGTCTCCCACCAGGCTGCTTCGGCAGATTCGGACGTCTGCCCCGCCACATCCCATGCGCGAACTTTCCAGTAATACCTCCGGCGCGACTCCAGCGCAGCGCCGCCGTAGGCGATTCCCACCGACTCGCCCGACACAACTTTCCCGCTATCCCAAATGTCCGCCTTGCCTGATCGCAGGTTCGCGTCACTGCTGGCGACCAGAACCTCATATGCCGCCTGCGTCCAATTTCGCTCGGCGCTGTCGCTCTGCCATGACAAGTGGGGCGCTGCCGCGTCAATGCCAAGAGGATTTTCCAGATATTCGCAGCGCAGGCGGACCGGCGTAGCGGCAGCAGCCGAAACCATAACAACAACTGCGATGATCGCACTCCACAACTCGGAAAGCTTCACTTGATCCTCCTGAATGAGACGAGCAATTGCATGAATCAACCGACAGCGGTTTTCGCTCATGCCCCGCGACGAGATACTCCCGCGACTGGTCTCATTCGAAAGCAGACGGCGGGCATGGTTTCACTTGCGCAACCGCGGTGTCAACCAGGGAACAATGCAGTCCGAGCATTTCGCTATGTGAAAGGAAACATGCCGTTACGAAAAAGACCCGGAAGCCTAATGACTTGCGGCTTAACACGCTGATACTGCCCACATCGAGCTGACAAGATGCCGCCAGGCCGATTTTTTCCTGTGATGTCCGTTTCGCAATGCGGAATGCACCGAGGCGCAAACCATCCAGCCAGCGAACAAGCACCTATTTCGTGTCAGCACACCCGGATATATTCCATTCCCAACAGCGCGCCCAGTTTTTGCAGTTTGCTCGAAATGTGACCCACTCCCACCGCGCAGTGGTGCGCGGGTCCATGCGAGTTCCAGTCGTTGAGGAAGCTTCTCGCTCCGATCGGAAAGCGATACCGGCTGTTTGTATTGCCGATTTGAAGAATTGGTCCCGGCACCGAATCTCCCTCAGCCACCAGCAACTTGAGCTTGCCATCGGCAGTCTGTGTTACCGAAAGCAGAGTGACGGGTCCGTGCTTGACGGACATTTCTACCGAGAGCCCTCGCCCGACCTTGCCATGGTAGACATCGAGGGAGCGAACCTTGGTCTTGCCTTCCGCGATCACAATGTGCCCGGGGCCATCGTGACCCATCAGCACGACGTCATCGTCGTAATCCACTGCATAGTATTCGGTGAAAGAGCCTCCGGCACCGAAAGAATCCATAATTTTCATAGCCTGCGCATTCTTGACCTCGTACTCGCCCGCAACAGGCACACCTCGCGAAGTAAGCAAGCTTGTCCCCAAGATGATGGAACTGATTGCATCCTCGTTCTCCGGACTACCCACACCCTTGTGATAGTAGGCAAGCGAGCCCAAACGATGAAGGTCGACAAGACGGTCGAGGGCGATCGAAGTACGAGCAGCACGCTCAAGCTCATCCGAGGAACAAGCCTCCTGCACGTCGAAGGACGCCTTGAAGTCTGTCACTCTTCGGCTGATCTCAGATTCGCCGACCTCGCGCCGCAACTCCGCTAGTTCCTCGACTTCGAGAATCTCGAAGTGGCCGCCGAAGTACGCGCATTGCTGCGTGAGATCGGAATAGATATCGAGCATTCCCCCGTAGTAGTTGCCCATAAGGCCAAGCCGATTGTGCTCCATAATGTGCGCAACGCGGGCAGCTTCGATCCATTCTTCGATCTCCGTCCAGGCCACCGGATCGTTCTCGAGCATGCCGGTCACCTGAAAGAACGGGATCCGGCAGCGGTTGAACACGTTTGCGATTTCCGGAACGGGACAAGCCTGGCAGTACGCTAGCCATTCTCCGGTCATCTTTGTCCGGTCCCCGAGGCGATTGAATTGTTCATAGTCGATCGCCGACGAAGGTGAGAGATTGAGAATAATCACCGGCACCTTAGCCCGCCGCACCGCAGGAAGCACAGTCGAGGACAAGGCGTAGGTCGTGACATATAAGAAGATGAGGTCTACGTCGGCCTTTCGGAATTCGTGCCCCGCCGCGACCGACTTCTCCGGAGTATCGATCAAACCAAGGTTGACGACTTGCACGCGAGAGCTCTCCAGTTGGCAGGCGACGTGCGACATGACTCCGATCATTCGCTCGCGAAGCCCGGGAAACTGTGGCCAGTAGGCATCCAACCCGATGCCGAAGAGTCCTACCTTGAGGTGGTAGTCCGGTGCTTCCATGATCAATCTTCCGCGATTCTGCAGGACCCCGAATCGTGGCAAGCATAGTCTCTGCGCACCACGCCACACAAGGTTTCGAACAGCCGGGGCCACCGTTCTGCGATGCGAAATCATGGATGGGGTTTACGGAGTTTCAGCTGAGTTGGATGGCCAGTATCGACGTCGAGAATCGTCATAGGCGACCCGACGCACTCCCGCCATCTCTCTGTCATCGGTTGTTTCTCACCGCGAAACGTCTTGATCCTCGCAAGCAGGAATTGACGGCTTCTCAGGCCGGTGCGAGCATTGCGGGTTCCCAAGAGAGGCCCATCCATTGTTCGGAGGAGCTCAATGAAATTCAGACCGTGGCTAGCAACTTCAATCCTGACAGCGCTCGCGGCAGGTTGCTCGACCTCCGCCGCTCAGAATCAAACTCCGAAAGTAACAGTGCACTGGGACAAAGTCATCCGGACGTCCCAGACCACGCCCACTCTTCAGGTCGTCGTGAACCCTCCCCTGCGACGCGGCACATCGGTGCATGACAACGCATTTAAATCGTTACAGGATCTGGGGGCAGACTACGTACGCTATGTACCTTGGCTGCCTTATCCCAAGCTAGGGGTGGCGGAATTGGAGCCTCCGAAAGACGGAAAAACGTCCTGGGATTTCTCGGTGATTGATCCCATGACGACCGATTTTCTCGATGCGACGAAGGGGCACTCCGTCATTCTCAATTTCAGCACGATTCCTCAGTGGATGTACAAGACGGACAAGCCTGTGGCCTATCCCACAGATCCTGACCTAGTCACTTGGACGTACGAACAAGGAACCGAACTTCGCGATGCCAGCATGAAGGAAGTGGCTGACTACTATGCGCGACTGATTTCCTGGTACACCCAGGGCGGCTTTACGGACGAGTTTGGCAAGCGTCATGAATCGGGATATCACTACTCCATCTCTCACTGGGAGGTGCTAAACGAGATTGATTTCGAGCATCACATCGATGCCGAAACGTACACGCGCCTCTATGACGAGGTCGTTACAGCGATGAAGAAGGTGCAGCCGGGCATGAAATTTGTTGGGCTGGCGCTGGCGATGTCGACCGACCCACACTATTTCGAATATTTTCTCGATCACAAGAACCATCAGCGAGGAGTGCCGCTGGATTTCATTTCGTATCATTTTTATGCGATTCCCGCTCCCGATGAAACACCAGAGGTGGAACAATTCACGTATTTCGATCAGGCCGACGGATTCTTGAAGTCGGTGCGGTATATCGAATCGATCCGGAACCGCCTCTCCCCAGAGACAAAGACAACTATCGATGAACTCGGCGTTATCTCGGCAGATGATCTCGCGCAGGATCAACCTGGCCATGTGGCGAAGCCGATTGAAAACTCTTACTGGAATCTGGCTGGAGCGATGTATGCGTACATATTTGGAGAGTTGACGAAAATCGGCGTAGACATTGCTGGTGAATCGCAACTCGTCGGATTTCCGACACAGTTCCCCAGCGTCTCGATGGTGGATTGGAACAGCGGAAAGCCGAACGCGCGGTACTGGGTGCTGAAGTTGCTACACGACAATTTCGGCGCAGGCGACAAGATCGTGGAGATCGATCAGAACGCGCCGAACAATCTCTATGTCTACACCATGGCGTTCTCAACACGACAGGGAAAGAAGCGCGTGTTGCTGATTAACAAGCGCAATCGTTCGTTCGACGTCGCTGTCGCAGGCGCAGCGGGAGGAAAGGTGGAGTACGTGGATCAGACCACCGGATTCCAGCCGCCAGCAACGGGGAAATTGACTGGCGAGACTCTAGCGCTCGGCGGGTTCTCCGTGGCCGTGGTCACGCTGCCGTAAGCGCAAGCCACCTATTTCACTGCACATTCGGATCGACGGCCTGTTTCGTCACGTCGTGAGGAGAGAATACCGGCCCGACCTCTTTTTGCTGGTTGAACTGCTGTCTCAGTCGCGCGAATTCGGCTAACGCTTTTTTCTGTTCCGAACTGTTTCCCAATGTCCGTTGCACTTGCGCAAGCCGGAACCAGGCCACTTCATCGTCCGGGTTCAGGATAACGCTCTTTTGCAAGTGAACCAACGCATCTTGCGGTCTCTTCAACGAAATCAGGACCGACGCCAGTCCGGTGTGCGCTTCCTCAAAATCCGGATAGGACTTCAAGGCAAGTTCAAAGAATTTTTGTGACTCTTCGAAACGTCCCGCCTGGCGATGAAGCTCGCCAATCTCATACGCTGCATTGGCACTGCTCGGATCCACCTGCAGTTCTTGGTCAAATTCCGCGAGCGCCGCAGCAACGTCTTCAGGGGATGTTTTGTCGTGCGAACGTGCCAGAAGAGTACGTCCAACACGATAATGAACTCCGGGACGGTTGGGATCGAGAGCGAGCACTTGCCGGTACTCGGCCATCGCAGCATCGTAGGATCCCTGGCTTTCGTCGGCCTCCGCGGCAGCCTGATGGCGCCACACGGAATTTGGCGCAACTTTAACAAGCCTTTCCATCGCAAGAAACGCAGAGTTCCCGAAAATCTTCCCCGTCTGGTAAAGGACCTCCGGATCGGAGGGATAGCTTCGGTTCAGCTCCAAAGCCACTTGCACGGCTTGATTGTCGCGCTGCAGTCCTTCGTATGCGCGCATCAACTGCAGGCCGCACATGCGCGTGGTGTCCGCATCTTTGGAATTGTGGAACCCCTTTTCCAGTCCAGGCAAGGCCTCCTTATATCGACTCAGTTCCGAGAGCGAGATGGCTAAGAGAGTGTCCGACCTTTGCAAGCTCGGCTTGAGTTTCAAAGCCTGGCGCAGGGCGATCACGGCCTGATCGTATTTTCGTTCCTCAAAATAAATGAGCCCCAAGTTGGCGTGAACCTCTGCTACACCCGGCTGCAACTGGCGGAGCTTCTCGAAGGCCTGCTCGGCTTCGGCGTAGTGCCCTTGCGCCAAAGCCTGTTGTCCCTGCTCCGCGTACCGCTCCACATCGTCGGAGGATTGAGCTGCGATTCGCGAAAGAGCGAAGGAGACAAGCAGAAATGCCATCAGCAGCGATCGACAGGAACGAGGTGTCATTGGTGCGAGTTTACTTCAGACAAGAAGACCCGCCAACCGGATGGCTGGCGGGTCCCGCATCACTTCTGGTCTAGAAGGTAAGTTTCCCTCCGAGCTGTACGATTCTACCTGGACGCGCCAGCGTCACCTGGCCAAAGCCCGGTCCAGTAATTGAGTTCCCGACCGCGGATTGACCTGGACCGACACCGGCCTGGCTGGGATCCAAACCATAGTCGGCATGGTTGAAGGTGTTAAAGGTTTCCACTCGCAACTGGAAATGGAGCCTCTCCGTAAGGTTAAAGGTCTTGTCCAAGCCCACATCCCAGTTGTTGATGCCCGGTTCCCGGAGGATATTGCGGCCGCTGTCGCCGAATTGTCCGGGAAGAGGTTGAGTAAACGCAGCGGTGTTAAACCAGTTGTTGAGTCCATGAGGACTGCCGGGTCTTCCAGTCAAGTTACACCGCTGCGTAAAGGTAACGAGAAGGCCCAATGTGTCGTTGCAGAGCACAGAGAATGGGAACCCCTTCTGGAACGTGGTGACGCCCGTGACTTCCCAACCACCGACGGCAACATCGGCGATTTTGTTCATGTTGCTGCCGAAATGCTTTCCGCGTCCAAACGGCAGCTGATACACATAGCTCGCTACGAAGCGGTGGGGCACATCAAAATCAGAGGGCCCGTAATCCAAACGCGGGTTGTGCTCGTCCATGTGTCCAGCAAATGCGTTGGTGGCGCCCAGACCGGCGGCGGCTGACTTGTCGTCCAAGCTCTTCGCCCAGGTGTAGACCGCGAGGAAGGCCATGGAGCGCGTGCGGCGTTCAAATTTTGCGTTAAACGCGTTGTAGTTTGAGTAGCCATCCCACTCGCTGTCGAGAAAGCCATTCGCCGACGTGATGTTGGGGTACGGGCGACGAGTGGCCACAGGGCAGTCACCCGCGGTTCCGCCGCTGGATTCGCAAAGCGCCGGATCTGTCGGCGGCAGAGGCTGTCCGATATTGGTTCGGTTCAGCAGATGCGTTCCCTTATTGCCGACATAGTTCAGTTCGACAGTAGTGTCTCTCGCCAGCTCGTGCTGCACTGATAGAGACCATTGCTGCACATACGGATTGCGCGGTTTTTCCGAGATGATGACGGCGAAGAACTGGCTGCCGTCAGTAGCGGGACTGACCTGGTGAAGCGTGACCGGCGAAAACATATTGTCGGTCAACTTGGGCAACGTCGGATCGGTCGTTGGATTCGGCGAGGCCCGCACGACGAACGGATAAATGTCACCCGAGTCGTCAATTTCGCGCGTCTCGGACGAGTCAAAGAAGAGTCCGTAGCCGCCGCGAACCACGGTTTTGTCTCCGACGCGGTACGCGAAACCGATGCGTGGAGCAAAAGGTTTTTTCGAGCCATCCGCGGGATTGTGACGACCGCAGTAGTTGTAAAAGCCGTTCCCGGCTGGGGCGATCGGGCCTCCCAAACTTGAAATACTCTGTGTACCCAAAGCCTGATCGGCATAGCACAATCCTCCGCCGGGCTGAGCGGTGTCAAACCAGAACATTTTGTTGCTCCCCTCAAAGGGTACGCTGCGATAATCCCATCGCAATCCCAGATTCAGAGTGAGGCGATTGTTCACTTTCCAGTCGTCCTGCACAAACGGTGCGACGTACAGGAAGTGATATTGATTCAAATTGCCGACTTCGCCCGCTGGCGTAAATGGCCCGGGCTGAAATGTGCTGGCGTTGTTGTAATAACCGAGCAGGAAGTCCGCCACGGCATTGCCCGTCCCGCATCCAGGCGTCCCGAAAGGTCCCACGGGATTCGTGCAACCGGCGCCATTATTCAAGACCGTATTGTTGTTGTAGCCGAAGTCTCCGAGAAAGTCCGCGGACAGATCGCGCTTTTGCACCCACTTGCGGAAATCGATCCCGACGCTGACCGTGTGTTTACCGCGAACCGTTGAAACGGAATCCGCGAACTCCCACATCGGGATGTCGCTGGTCGTGCTGTCATTCGCTTGGCTACCGTAGTTCGCGCTAAAACTTTGAAGGGTAATTGTCGGCCACAAACGATAGGCGCCCGGGATGTTCTGGAAGATACCCGAGATGTTCATCGCAGTTACTGCAGTCGTGGGAGCCGGATTGCCGCCCTGGTTGGCAATTGCCTCGAGCTTGCCAAAGCGGAAGTTGTTGATGATGTTATGTCCGAGCGTGATCGTATGGGAGACTTCCCAGCTGGTCGATTTCTCCGAGAAAATGCTCACGCCGGCCGGTACCGAGACCGATCCGCTGATGCCGTCGTTGGAGTAGTTTGCCTTTGTGTAACGAAAAAAGATCGACCCTGCGCGGCCTAGATTTTCGTCGAACTTATACGTTTGTTGATCGACCGTATTCGGCAACGTGGTGTTGAGGCGATAGTTGCCTTGGGGACATCCCGCGCAATTCGGAGCCGGCAAAAGTCCAGCGGCAAGTTCCGCTGCTGCTATTCGCGAAAAACTTGTCGATGGAATGGTATTGTTCGGGAAAGGCGCGCCGGTGGTTGGATCTACTGGCATGCAAGGCAAGTTATTGGAGAGCGCGGTCGTACAAGCGGCAGTTCCGCCAGCAGGCAAATTCTCGGCTGAGAAATTCCCCTGGAGCTCGGCGGCATCCGGAGCGCTGAAGAAAAGATTTGTGCCATTCTTGATGCGCCAGCCTTCGTAGTTCACCAACCAAAATGTTTTGTTGCGGCCGTCGTAGACCTTCGGGATATAGACGGGTCCGCCCACGACGAAACCAAACTGATTCTGGCGGAGCTCAGGATTCGAGGATTGAAATGGCCCTTTCGCGTCGAAGGCGTCATTTCGAGCGAATTCGAAGACCGATCCGTGCAGCTGGTTGGTCCCGCTCTTGCTTACGATGTTGATCTGGTTCGCGCTGAATCCGTACTCCGCAGAATAGGTTTCGCTCTGCACCTTGAATTCCTGGATCGCATCCTGCGACAGAATCACGGCAGGCGTATTCAGGGCGGTGTCCGTGTTAGCAAGACCATCGAGCGTATAGTTGCTGGACTCTGGACGGCTGCCGTTGATGCTGATGGCATTGCCTTCGCCTTGCCTCATTTGGCCCATTTCACCGTTCGTCTGCACGGCGCCGGCGCCAATAAACAACAAGCTCAGGAAATTGCGGCCGTTGAGCGGAAGTTCATTCACCTGTTCCTGGGTAACCGTCTGCGACACGGTCGCACTATCTGTATCTAAAGCGACGGCGTTCGCTTGAACTTCCACCGTCTCCGAAACCGCTCCCGGCTTGATGGTAAGATTCGCCCGCACTTCCTGGGCAACGACCAAGCCAATGTCTTGCAGGACGGACTTCTGAAAACCGGGCGCTTCGACCTGAACCTTGTAAGTTCCGGGCTGCAAATACGGCACTGTGTAGTCGCCGGAAGAACTAGTCGTCGTGGTCTTCGCCACGCCAGTCGCCAGATTGGTAATCGTAACTTTGGCATTCGCGACCACTGCGCCAGAGTTATCCGTGACCGAGCCCAGGATCGTTCCTGTCGCCCCGGCCTGGCCAAAAAGGAGAACCTGCGTTGGCAAAACCAGCAGCATGCACAGCAAGAAATTACGTGTCATCGTGGACATGTGTATTCCTCTCTTTTGGCGTCCATGGAAATGATGTCTGGTCCCGCCCCACACTTCTGTCGCGCTGTGGCGGGATGCTCACATTGATCGTCGCACACCGTCAACCCGCAACTAGCAATCGCCGTGCGTTTTGCAATGAGAAACACATACTTGTGCTTTGGAGAGTCTGCCCAAACGCCTTACGTAGCAGTGAACTTAGATTGAAGAATGCTGTTTGCAAATGTGATTTTCTTGAGAGTCGACAGCGAGTGCTGATTCTGCATTGCAAAATAATCCGGCGAAGAATAGGGCTTCTCCTAGGTCGCGAGACCTCGCATAGGACCACGCGAGCGGCCAGGAAACATGCTTCAATTGTTGGGACTAGCGCTGAGGGGAAAAATGCAGAGGAACCTATCTATGCGGTGCGAGATTCGCGCGGAAGGGCCGTCGTCTCCGATCGCGCCAATTGCGCCAAACCGTCATTAGGATAGTAGTGATCAACGGTTGTGGGCGTGACCAGTTTGTGTTCGACAAACACGGCCGGGGGGACCGGACGCTGGTTCAGGATATCGAGACTCACTCGAATCAAATTCTCCCCATACCGCTCGGGAAAATAAGCGACCGATCCGACAAACCGCGTCTTCGGTTCGCGAAGCTCGGCCCGTCCTTCGGGAGACGCATTCTGTCCCATGACGGCGCAGTTTTCTGCGCGGCCGGCTTCCTGAAAAGCTCGAAGCGCTCCCAGCGCACTGGGATCATTAATGCCGCCGACCAGCACGCGCCGGGCATGAGAGGAACGTAAGTGTTTGCGGACAGCTTCAAAGCTCGGGCCTAATTCTCCGTCGCCTTCGAGATAGGTCACCTTGCAATGCGCGGCACTTGGAAGAACCAGGTTGATGCCCACCAGCAATCCTGACAAACGCATGCGAGGAAGGTTCCCTGCCCGCTTCAACTCTAGAAGGATGATTTCGTCCACCTCGGATTGCCAGTGTTCCTTGACCCATCGGCCCAGATATCGTCCGCCGATCAGCCCCGCTTCATAGTTGTTGGCCCCGTAATACGTTGCGCCCGGGTGTGGAATATCGATCGCGATCATCGGGATGTTCGCCTCCCGATATTTGGCAGCCACGATTGGCGCTACCTCTTCATCTGTCTGAAACTCGATTGCGAGATCCACGTTTTCGCGCACCAGTAAGTCCGCGCTGCGCTGTGCAATTTTGGCGCTGTACCGATTGTCGACACAGATGAGTTCTATTCCCTCAGTAACCGCGGCCCGTTGCAACCCCTCCGAAACTTCTCTCGAGAACTGGTAATCCGTACCCTGTGCCGCGTATCCCAGCCGGTACAATCTCTGCTTCCAGGGCCGCACCCGCGACTGGTATAGATTTTGTCCCAACTTGTCGACCATGCCGCATTTCTCGAGTGTGTACAGGAGACGAAACACCATCGTTTTGGGCAGACCGCAGCGCGCGGAAATTTCTTTCAGCGGCAGAGCTTCCCCCGGAGAACGAAAAGCAGTCAGCAACTGCGACGAATGCACGATGGATTTAACCAGGTAACGATCCCGGGAAGGAGCGGTGGGGCTCATAGGTTTGCATAATATCTGTTTTTCTTATTTTGCAAAGCAAAATTTGTGATCCCGATCACGATGCAGCGCTACGTTGCCCGGTGCTGCTCCGCATGACATCGTCAGTGGCTGTCATGCGATCAATCCAAACCAGACTCGGTAGCTTCCGTCCTATGAGCGAAACGCGTGGCTGCCCTTCGACAGCGGTCCGTCAAAGGCCTATCATCTCGGATTCAGCCTGATTTTGCGGTGTTTTCTATTGACGATTCGTTTTCGACCTTCTCCCGCACGTCGAGCACTAGGTTCTGCATGGCAGAATTCTTGCCAGGGTCGACTCTCCGCCCCCGCGGGATTCCAGCCCTTCGATGGTTCCAATCGTCTTGGCCCTAACGTGTTTGAGACTCCCAAGTGTTAAGCTGTGCGTTCTGCACTGCGAAACCAAAAGTTCTGGGAAAGAAGTTAGTGACCGAGTGAGTGCCCAGATTGTAACCTTCGATGCCAAAGAGAGGTCTCTATGGACGCACGCCAGAGTCAGAAGATTATTGATGCGCTTGAGTCCTTCCGCATCGAGCTGCCGTCCTGGGGCTTCGCCAACACGGGCACGCGATTCGGAAAATTCATCCAGCCGGCCGCAGCCACCACGACTGAGGAAAAGTTCAGCGATGCCGGCCAAGTTCACCTGCTCACCGGAGTTTGTCCTACGGTGGCGTTGCATGTTCTTTGGGACTGCCCGCAAGGAGTACGGAGCGCGGACGACATAAAGAAATTTGCCGACCGCTACGGAGTTTTACCCGGCGCCATCAATCCCAATCTCTTCCAGGACCAGGAATATAAATACGGATCGTTCGGCAATCCTGACCCTTCGGTCCGGCAACGTGCGCTGCAACATACGAAAGACGGCATCGAGATTGCCCGACGCCTGCACAGCCGCGACATTTCGATGTGGTTTGCGGACGGTTCCAACTATCCCGGGACAGCCAACATCCGGCAACGCAAGCAGTGGTTCACCGAAGTGCTGAAGGAATCTCATCAAGCATTGTCCCCCAGTCAGCGGCTTCTAATTGAGTACAAGCCGTTCGAACCAGCCTTCTACCATACTGACATCGCCGATTGGGGTATGTCGCTGCTTCTCTCGCGCGCAGCCGGCCCTCAAGCAAAAGTCCTTGTCGACACCGGACATCATTATCAGGCACAGAACATCGAGCAAATCGTCGCGTGGCTGTTGTCAGAAGACATGCTCGGCGGCTTTCACTTTAACGATCGCCGCTACGCCGACGACGATCTGACGATCGGTTCCATCGATCCCTATCAGGTCTTCCGGATATTCCATGAGATTCGCTTCTTCGAATGGGAGACCGGCAAGCAGCCCGACATCGCCTACATGGTCGATCAGAGCCATAACCTGAAGGGCAAACTCGAGGCCATGATTCAAACCGTCACCGTCGCGCAGGAACTTTTCTCCAAGGCGGCGCTGGTTGATGGCCGAGAACTCGCAGTCGCACAGAAGAATTGTGAATTGGTTCGAGCTGAGTCTCTGCTTCAGGACGCATTCGCCACCGATGTCCGTCCGGTGATCCAGGAATGGCGCGACTCCAAGGGCCTTCCCAAGAATCCCATGGAGGCATTCCGCCAGAGCGGGTACCTCGAGCGCATCACTAAGGACCGCGCGGCCCGGAATGCTCAGAATGTCTCCTCCTATGCCTAAGAGTATTCACGGGAAGCCCTATCTAGCTTTCGACTTCGGCGCGCAAAGTGGACGGGCTGTTCTCGCACATCTTCAGTCGGGAATTCTCACGACAGAGGAGGTCCACCGTTTCCCCAATGAACCAGTCGAATACGGCGGCTCTCTCCATTGGGACGTGCCGCGGTTATGGTTTGAAGTGCGGCGTGCTCTGTCGCGGTTGGGCGAAGTAGAACTCGCGGGAATCGGCGTCGATGCGTGGGGCGTGGACTACGCCTTGTTGGGAGAGGGCGGCGAGTTGCTCGAAAATCCGTACCATTACCGGAACCGGCGTACCGAGGGAGTAATGGAGGAAGTGCTGAGGACGGTTGGCAAGGAGGAAATCTACAAAGCAACCGGCATTCAGTTCATGCCCATCAACACTCTGTATCAGTTGGTCGCCGCTGTGCGTCAAACTCCCAAGCTTGTCAGCGCCGCAAAGCATTTGCTCACCATCCCGGACCTCTTTCATTACTGGCTAACGGGCAATGCCGTCTGCGAATTCACCAACGCGACCACCACACAGATGGTAGACGCCACGAAGCGCGCATGGGCAGTCGGACTCATGCAGAGATTGGACCTGCCGGCGAACTTGCCTGCACCAATCGTGGAGCCCGGCTCGATCCTGGGTACGCTTTTGCCGGAAATCGCAGGTCATTCATCTCTTGCCGGCACGACCGTAATCGCTCCCTCATGCCACGATACCGGCTCGGCGGTGGCTGCCATCTCCGCTCGCGACGGCATCGCATTTCTCAGTTCCGGAACATGGTCGCTGCTGGGCACTGAACTGGATTCTCCGGTGATCACACCCGATGCGCTTCGCCTGAACTTCACCAACGAAGGTGGCGTCAACGGGACGACCAGACTGCTAAAGAACGTCATGGGTCTCTGGATGCTGCAAGGCTGCAGGCAATCCTGGACTGCACAAGGACTCTCGTACGACTTTCGCGAACTGATCGAGTTGGCCCGTCGCGAGCCGTCGTTTCGCTACCTCGTTGACCCTGATGACGAAAGCTTCTTGCGGCCACCGGATATGCTCGCGGCGATCGATCAATTCTGCGCGCGCACCCACCAATCGGCTCCGCAAGATCCAGGCGCATACGTCCGGACCGTGCTCGAGAGCCTCGCGTTCAAGTATCGTCTTGTGCTTCGAAATCTAGAGCATGTGAGCGGGAAGCGCATGGGGAAGATTCGCATCATTGGCGGAGGATCGAAAAATCGATTGCTGAACCAATTGACGGCAGACGCGACGGGAAGAATCGTCCTCGCGGGTCCGGCGGAAGCCACTGCCCTGGGAAATGTGGCGATTCAGATTCTTGCGACCGGAGGCGCTGCCTCGCTGCAAGAAGTCCGTGCCATCGTAGATCGATCTTTCCCCACGGACGTTTTCGAGCCCCTTGAAACCGACAAGTGGGATCAGCACGCAGAACGATTTGAGCAATATTGCGGGAGCATTTATGCCTGAGATCAAAGAGACGACACACCTGAAGGATTTGTGGAACGAAGCCGAAGTTCAAAAGATTGCCAACGATCAGCTGGCCCTGCTTCGCTATCGCTCCAACTTATTGGGCGCCGACCTGCGCATCACCAATTTCGGCGGCGGCAACACGAGCTCCAAGATGGATCTTCCTGATCCATTCACTGGTCGCCCGGTCCGCGTCCTCGCGGTAAAAGGCAGCGGTGGAGATCTGGGCTCCATCACCGATGCCGGATTCGCCCTGCTCTACCTCGATCGCCTCGAGCAATTGAAGGAGCTCTATCGCGGCGAACAGCACGAAGATGAAATGGTCCGTTTCTATCCGCTCTCGGCCTTTGGGGAGAATCGCGTCGCTGCGTCCATCGATGCTCCGCTGCATGCGTTCCTTCCCTTTGATCACGTGGACCATCTCCACCCGGATTGGGCCATCGCGTTGGCAGCGAGCGCCAACGGCAAACGAAAGCTCGAGGAATTCAACGAAGAATTCGGCCGCAAGATCGCGTGGGTGCCGTGGCAGCGCCCGGGATTTGAGCTAGCGATCATGATTCAGCGAGCGGTCAAAGAAAATCCCGGAGCCGAAGGCCTCATACTCGGTGGACACGGCCTGTTCACCTGGGGAACGACGCAACGCGATTGCTATTTGAACAGCATTCACACAATCGATCAGATGGGTGAATTCATTCTGAAGCATCAATCGAAGAAGGGTGCATTGTTTGGCGGAGTCGAGCATGCTCCCCTTCCGGATCGCAACAGTATCGCGACCCAACTTCTTCCGACGCTCCGGGGAGTCATGTCCTCGAATCGCCGTGTGATCGGCCACTACGCGGACGACGAGGACGCTCTAACCTTCGCCGGATCGCAGTGGGCGAAGGAACTGGGAACGCTTGGTACTAGTTGCCCGGACCATTTTCTGCGAACACGCGTCTGTCCTCTATTTCTTTCGTGGGACCCCGCGAAAGAGGATGTCGGTATTCTGAAAGCTCGAATCCAGGGAGAAGCCGCCAAGTATCGAGGCACTTATAAGAAGTATTACGATGCCTGGGCGAATGCCGACTCTCCCAAGCTGCGAGATTCGAACCCGTCTGTCGTCGTCGTTCCGGGCCTCGGTCTGTTCGGCTTCGGCAAGAACAAGAAAGAAGCCCGGGTCACCACCGAGTTTTTCATCAATGCCATTCACGTCATGGCTGGCGCAAACGCGTTAGAGGACGGAGAGGTTTCTCATCCTCTGCCGCAAGCCCGTACCGCCGAGCAGTCGCAACAATTCACCCAGTTCCACAACTATGTGGCGCTGCCCAGATCCGAAGCGTTCCGCATCGAATACTGGGCTCTCGAAGAAGCCAAGCTGCAACGCATGCCCGCCGAAGCAGAATTCAGCCGCAAGATCGCTCTCATCATCGGGGGTGCCAGCGGGATCGGCCGTGAAGTCGCCCTTCTGCTGGCGCGCAAGGGTGCGCATGTCGTGGTAGCGGATTTTGATCAGCAGGGCGCCAAGAAAGTGGCCGAGGAGGCCGGGAAAGCCTCCTCCGCTGAATTTGTCGCGCACGCTCGCGTCGACCTTAGTTCCACTGCGTCGCTCGGAGGGTCCGTGAATTTCACGATCTCTCAATTTGGCGGCCTCGATATCATCGTCAACACTGCCGCCATCTATCCCGTGCCCGGCCCCGATGGAGAGCTCGCCGACACCCAGTGGGCGCAAACGTTCCTGGTCAACGTCACGGGCAACTACCTTCTCGCGCGCCAGACGGAACAAGTATTCAGGGACCAGAATCTGCCTGCCGCGATGGTGCTTACCAGTTCGGCCAACGCCGTTGTGCCGAAAAAAGGCAGCGAGGCCTACGACACCAGCAAGACAGCTCTGAACCATTTGATTCGCGAGCTCTCCATCAAACTCGGCCCGCACGTGCGCGTGAACGGGATCGCTCCTGCAACGGTCGTCGCCGGTTCCACCATGTTCCCGCGCGACCGCGTGATTCAGTCTCTCGAGAAATACAAGATCGCTTTCAACGCTTCAGAGTCGACGGAAAATCTTCGCACCAAGCTCGCCGAGTTTTACGCGCAGCGCACGCTTACGAAGCGGCCCATTCTTCCCCAGGATTGCGCCGCAGCCATCGTATGGCTCGTTGGCGATCAGAGTGCGAAGACCACGGGACACGTCATTCCCGTCGACGGCGGCCTTTCCGAGGCCTTCCTGCGTTAAGGAGAAACCAATGCAGCGTATCTGCTTTGTGTTGCAGGTCAAGCCCGAGCGGCTCGAGGAATATAAGCAACGCCATCGCACCGTATGGCCCGACATGCAGGCCGCGTTGCGTGAAACCGGATGGGGTAATTATTCCCTCTTTCTGCGCGACGATGGCCTTCTCGTTGGCTATCTGGAAACGGAAGATTTCGCCCGCGCCCGTGCCGGAATGGCGAAGCGCGAAGTCAACGAACGCTGGCAGCGCGAGATGGGGGACTTTTTCATTCAGTCCGACGGCGTGTTGCCTGATCGAGCGATGCAGCCGTTAGAAGAAGTCTTTCACCTGTAAATTCAGACTCGAGGATTTCATGAACCCTGCACTGGGAGTGTTTTTCCACTGGCTCGGCGGCCTCGCTTCCGCCAGTTTCTACGTTCCCTATCGCGGGGTGAAGCACTGGGCTTGGGAAAGCTACTGGCTGGTCGGCGGATTCTTCAGTTGGATCATCGCCCCATGGATCCTCGCACTGACCATGACTCACGATCTCATGCAAGTGTTTCATGAAGTCCCCTCCAGCAGCCTTTTCTGGGCCTACGCATTTGGCGTCTTGTGGGGACTGGGCGGCCTCACCTTCGGCCTCACCATGCGCTATCTGGGGATGTCGCTTGGCATGGCCGTCGCTCTCGGTTATACCGCTGCATTCGGCACCTTGATGCCTCCGATTTTCCGCGGAGTGTTCGCATCCGAAGTTCTCGGGACACACTCCGGCGTGGTGATTCTTGGTGGAGTCGCTGTCTGCCTTCTCGGTATCGCTTTCGCGGGTGCAGCCGGAGTCTCCAAGGAACGCGAGATGTCGACCGAGCAGAAGCGAGCGTCGATCAAGGAATTCGATCTCAAGAAAGGACTGCTCGTCGCCACTTTCTCCGGAGTGATGAGCGCCTGCTTCGCTTACGGTCTCGCCGCCGGCGATCCCATCAAAGCCATCACTCTCCAGCACGGAACTCCGGTTCTGTGGCAGGGACTTCCCGTGCTCGTCATCGTGCTGGCTGGTGGATTCACCACCAACTTCATCTGGTGCGTCATCCTGAACATTCGCAACCGAACCGGCTATCAGTATTTCGAATCCGAAACTCGCGGCCAGGTTCCAGCGCGCAATGAAGAACACATCCTCGAATCCGTCACCGATGCTCCTGCCGAGGAAATGGCGGTAGCCGTGGTCGTTGAACAGAGCGCCGCAACCCGGGCGCCCATGCTTGCCAACTATTTATTCTCCGCTCTCGCGGGCACGACTTGGTACATGCAGTTTTTCTTCTACACCATGGGCGAGACCCAGATGGGACGATACAAATTCTCCAGTTGGACGCTGCACATGGCCAGCATCATCATCTTCAGCACCCTGTGGGGCATCGCCCTGAAAGAATGGAAAGGGGCTGGCGGTAGAACCAGGTTGCTCGTGGCGTTCAGCCTGCTGGTCCTGGTGAGTTCCACAGTGATTGTAGGATACGGCAACTACGTCGGCGGAGCGTCGCACTAAGTCCGACGTTGTGTAAGTTCGCTGGGGAGTGATCTGAACCGGCTGTGTATGAAAAACGTTATGCTCAAGAACAAGGTTGCCGTTGTCACCTTTATTCTTCTAGCCGTTTGCTGTGCGCAAACTCCCAAAGCCGCCGCGCAGCAGGACGGCAATTCGGCGCTCCTCGAGAACTTGTTTGCAAAGCCTCCCGATGACTGTCGAATCATGATGCGGTGGTGGTGGTTTGGTCCGGCCGTCACTAAGCCGGAGTTACAGCGTGAGCTGGAACAAATGAAAGCGGAAGGCATCGGCGGAGTCGAGATCGCGACTCTGTATCCTCTCGCTCTCGATGATCCGAAGACTGGTTTCCACAATCAGCAATTCCTCTCCGACGAGCACCTCGACGCGATCCGCTTCGCAGCTGCCGAGGCCAGAAGGCTTGGTCTGCGCGTCGACATCACTTTGGGAAGCGGTTGGCCCTTCGGGGGCCCGTATATACCAGTGACTCAGGCTGCCGGAGAGTTGCGGGTGGAAACGATCTCAGTTCCGCCGGAAGCCGAATCGATTGCCGTGCCCGATATTGCTGCTGGCGAGCAGTTGATCGCTGCTTTCTTAGCTCCCGTCAATGACGGTCACCCCTCGCTGCAGCAGGTTAAGCAGATGTCATCGATCGTGAACGGACGTCTGAGCATATCTTCCCGGCCAGCAGCCGAGAGCGATGCCGTCTTCTTTATTTCAAGTCGCACCGGGATGACCGTGAAGCGTCCCGCACTTGGCGCTGAGGGCTTCGTTCTCGATCACTACGATCAAAATGCGACCGAAACTCACCTCCACGCCGTCGGAGACCGAGTCATAGAGGCGTTTGGTAAGCAGCCTCCGTACGCGGTTTTCAGCGACAGCCTGGAGGACTACGGCTCCAACTGGACCGGCGATCTGATGGAGCAGTTTCGTGCGCGCCGTGGATACGATCTCACTCCATATTTGCCGGCGCTGATCGGCGACGCCGGACCGCTGACTGGTTCCGTTCGCCACGATTGGGGTAGGACTCTCACCGAATTGGCCAACGAACGCTTCCTCGCTCCGCTGCATGAGTGGGCACAACAGCATCACACCCTGTTCCGGTCGCAGACTTACGGATTTCCTCCCGTCACCCTCTCGAGCAACCACTATGCCGATCTTCCGGAAGGCGAGGGCAAGGCGTCGTTGATGATGTGGCGAGAATTCTCCGACGTGCGCTGGGCAGCATCGGCCGGACATCTTTTCGGCCGACCGGTGATCTCGTCGGAAACCTGGACATGGCTTCATTCCCCGGCGTTCCGCGCCACGCCTCTCGATCTGAAGGCGGAAGCCGATCTGCATTTCTTGCAAGGCATCAATCAGCTAGTCGGGCATGGCTGGCCATATTCGGCACCGGAGGCGGGCGAACCGGGATGGCGCATGTACGCAGCCGCCGCCCTCAACGATCACAATCCGTGGTCGTTTGCCATGCCCGATCTCGCTCTCTATTTGCAACGCCTAAGCTTCGCTCTTCGTCAGGGAAAGCCCGCCAACGATGTTGCTCTGCTGCTGCCCAATGACGATGTGTGGTCTACGTTCTCCGTTCGCGGCGATTCGACGATGCCGGTCATCAGCCCCGGTGGCTTCAACACGGTCGGTTCGAATTTCAGTATCGATGAATCTCTGGATCATTCCTTCTTGAGTTCGGTCATCCCCCAAGTTCTCGATTCCGGCTTCAACCTGGACTTCATCGACGCGGACGCGATCGATACCGTAGGCATTCCCTACCGGGTGTTGATTCTGCCCGCGATCGACCGTCTCCCGCTCGCAACCTACCAGAAGATCGAAGACTACGCGCGGCACGGAGGGATCGTCATTGCCGCACACAGCCTGCCAGCGACAGCGCCCGGCGTCATGGACGCAGAGTCTGACGGCCACCAGATTCGCGAAATCTCGCAGCGGCTGTTCCACGGGAGCAACGCCTCGGGACACTTTGTTGAGGATGAAACAAAACTCGGAGCTACTCTCGCAAGCTTTCTCAATCCCGATCTCACTCTTACTCCCAGGGCTCCACGCATCGGTTTCATCCATCGAAAGTTAGCGGATGGAGATTTATATTTCATCGCCAACACCAGCAACAGATCTCATCATGTTCGCGCGACGTTTCGTGAAACGGCGAAACACGCTGAATGGTTGGACCCGTTCACCGGAGAAATATCTGTGGTCGAGAATCCTTCAGTCATCTTCCTCGACTTGCATCCCTACGAATCGCGCCTCATCTTGTTCGCCGATTCCACGCCTCACCCGAACGCGACCAAGCTGCTTCGGCACGGTCCTTCAAGAACCATCGACCTCTCTAAGGATTGGAAGGTCACGTTCCCCGACGCGAAACAGACGGTTACTCTGCCTTGGCTTCATTCCTGGAGCGACCTTGCGGCCTTCAAGTACTATTCGGGACTTGTCACCTACGAAAAGACGATCGATCTTTCTGCCGCGGATCTCAGTTCGGGAATCACTCCCTTCCTCTATTTCGGACAAGGCGTGCCTGTCGAGGAACCTACCCCGCTGCCCCAACACAGCATGAAGGCCTATCTCGAAGGCCCGGTCCGCGAAGCGGCTGAGGTTTACATCAACGGTCAACGGGTGGGGGTCGTCTGGCATCCACCTTACAAGATTAATGTCGCCAAATTTCTGACCGTCGGGAAAAATAATCTGCGAATCGTCGTCGGCAACACGGCCGTCAACTCGTTGGCGGGCCACGCGTTTCCCACCTACCGCTTGCTCAACGAGAGATATGGCGAGCGATTCACTCCGCAAGACATGGGCAATCTACAGCCCTTGCCATCCGGAATCATGGGGATTCTACAGCTGGACCTTGAACAGTAACTGGGTTCTGTAACGAAGACGAATAAACGCTTCTTTGCAGCAGCAACCGTTAAAGAAAAAGTCCTCAAGCGCGAAGGTCCAACTCGATCGCATCAAGCAGCGGGACTAGCCACGCCAGCAGCGCCTGGTGTGCCGGATGCTGCACATAAGCATCCAGCGACGCCTTGTCCTTGAACTGCATGATGCCTCCGAATGTGTAGCCTTTCCCCCGCGGAGAAATATTCGGGCCGACGTGAGTCTGCAGAAGTCCAGGAATTACCCCCTGAAAAGCCGCAATCTCTTTCGCGGCCGTTTCCTTTTGAGCCTCTGACGTCCCCTGCTTCCATTGAAATGCGAATACATGGAAGACGCTCACGGACTGGCTCTCCGCTCTCGCCTCTCTCCGTAGATTAAGGGAGCTGAGGGCAGCCGCTCCAACTGCGATTCCACCATCTCGCAACAGCGCACGACGCGTTCGATGTACCATCCGGGCTTCCTTTCTAACGACGGATCATTGCTCACGTTTGACGCCTTTACGTTTGGCGCCGGGAGAGAGACTCGAATCCTACACGCCTTTCGGACCTGTTTTATTCACTTTCGCTTACTGATCCGGCATGTGACCTGTTCTGCAATGCACGTCGAACTGTGACTGTAAACTCTTCCGATATTCCTCCCGGCTAGGCCGATGACCCAACCCTTGCGCTTTGAAGGAGACGCCAGAGCACGCACTGCAAATAGCTTCCACCGGAATATCTTTGAGCCACTTGGTCACGCGCAGATTCGGTTTCTTCATTAACCTTCCGTCTTTCGTAGAGCCGACGGTCCCTTTCGCGACGAACGAATTCGTTCTCGGCTTGATGCACGCCCTCCGGTCTCAGCGCAATCCTCCGAAGAACTGCTTCGGTCATCGAGCGATTCCCATGCGGCAGAGTATCCCACCATCGTCGGATGGCATGAGTCTACGGCTCCGGCCGGATGACGGGCAACACCGAGGTAGCACCAATTCAGCTTCCGGTTGGCCGAAAATCCGGCTAGACCTCGGAAGGTGTGGTTATATCGCCTCTCAATGAGAGCCAAGGGCTGCTCTCAACAGTTGAGAGCGAAAAGACTTTTAAGCGCGTGGCAGTGCATCCCTAAAATGAGAACCCCTATCCCACCCCACTCAATATTATTGCGCCCGCGGGCACACCCTTATTTACTCCTGCGATGGTAAATTAATCCATGTTTTGCATCCGATTGGTCCGCCTCGCAAGAGGCGTCTTCCAGATCGGGCGATTCGGGCGAAAGACGCCAGTAAAATTGACCAGCGATTTATGAGCGGACGGCGAACTCTATCCTCGGGACTGTTCATTCTGCTGGTCCCCTTTGTTTCTTCCGGACTGGGACAAGTCCAGACTAACGGCACAGCCCAATCAGGCGCGCAACTTACAGCCACTCCTTTTTCCAGCGAGCCCACGGGCGCGAGTCGCTGCAAAGTGTGCCACTCCGCCGAAGTCGAAGGCTACGCCCGTTCCGCGATGGCCCACGCTCTGCGGCAAGCAGGAACGGAACCAACCGGCGCCGTCGCGATTCCCAACGGCAAGATTACGATGTACTCCTCGCGGACTGGCTCATGGCAGCGTTTGGAAGCCTCAGGCGATGTCGCCAACTACCGCATTGATTACGTGATTGGATCGGGCAATCATGCGAGCGGCTATTTGCTGGACATTGCGGGGCATCTCTTCCAGTCTCCGGTCGCTTTCTATAAGAGCCGCAATTCGTACGATTTGGCCCCCGGCTATGAGAAGACGCAAGATCCGGACTTCACCCGTCCGGTCGCCGAGGGTTGCGTATTTTGCCACGCGGGATCTGCGCTGCATGTCTCCGGGACCGACAACCAGTATCGCTCTCCCGTTTTCCCGTCAGAGGCCATCTCCTGTGAGCGATGCCACGGTCCCACGGAAAAGCATCTTGCCGATCCTCGAGCGGGAACGATCGTGAATCCGGCGAAGCTTGAACCGGGCGGTCGCGACAGTGTTTGCGAGCAGTGCCATTTGATGGGGGTCACCCGGGTGCTGAATCCTGGGCGGGAATTCCGCGATTTTCAGCCCGGGCAAAGACTGGAAAGCACTTTCACTACGTATCACGATGTTTTGCCGCCAAATGCGGCTCCGGGGACGTTCAAAGTCATCAGCCATGTCGAACAGCTGGCATTGAGCACGTGTGCCAAGAACAGCCAAGGCCGATTGTGGTGCGGAACCTGCCACGATCCGCACAACAAGCCGGCGCAACCGGCGGAATACTACCGGTCGCGATGCCTGACTTGCCACGTGGGAAAGTTCCCTGCCGCGCATCCCGACACAGAGAGCAACTGCATTGGGTGTCACATGCCGCGTCGGGACGCTCAAGATGGCGGGCATACGGCCTTCACCGATCACAGAATTCAGCGGCGTCCTGAGGCCGAGACTGGCGCGGCGCCGGCCGGAGACATTGCCGCATGGCGCGAACCCGCGCCGGATCTACAAAAGCGCAACCTTGGCATTGCGTACGTCAGCGCGGGCTTGCAACGCCGATCGGCGCATTCCCTGGTTCGGGGATATCAACTGTTGACTGAGGTACAGAACGAATTCTCCAAGGACCCCGAGATATTCACTTCGATGGGAACCGCCCTGCTGATTGGAAAGCAGTCTTCCGAGGCGGAATTTGCTTTCGAACGTGCCTTGGAGCTGCGTCCCAAATCGGCCGTGGCGGAGACGAATGTTGCCGCGGCCCACCAACAAGCCGGGGATATTGACGGCACTATCGCCCACCTGGAGCGTGCGGTGACCCTTGATCCTATCCACTTGCCCGCAGCCAGCGCATTGATCAATCTTTACCGGCAGCAGGGAGATCCAACGAAGGCTAACGAACTTGCCGAGAAAGTCCGCGCCCTCATGGAGGAGCAACCTGATCAAGGTCTGCATGGAAGTGTTCAGCCAACTTCGGCATCGGCTTCGAGTTCGACCAAAACAGCAGAGGCGGTTTTCAAGAACCTCAAAGTACTAAACAGCATCCCCTCCGATCAGCTCATTCCAAGCATGCGCTTCATTACTTCTTCCCTCGGAGTGGAGTGTGGGTTCTGCCACGTCGAAGGACATTTCGACGATGACTCCAAGAAAGAGAAGCAGACCGCTCGCAGCATGATGCGGATGATGTTGGCCATCAACCAAAATCATTTCGACGGGACTCGCGAAGTGACCTGCTATTCCTGTCATCGAGGATCGCCGCGACCGATGGATATTCCGGCCGTTGCGAGCGAAGTCACGCCCCGAGCAGCCGATACCGCTGACCCAAAGCCACAAACCCAGTTGCCCACGGCCGATCAGATCATCGACAACTTTATTCGTGCACTCGGCGGAGCCGATGCGCTCGAGAAAATCACAACTCGAATCGAGAAAGGCAGCATACAGGTCGACGGGAAATCGTTTGGCGTCGAGTTCTTCGATAAGGGCACCGACAAGGAGTTGTTCATTCAGCACGCGCCGGTCGGCGACAGCATTACTGCTCTAGATGGCGACTCCGGCTGGGTGAGCGCCCCGAACCGACCGATGCGCGATCTCAGCGGCTCCGATCTTGACGCGGCCCACGCGGACGCCGACCTGCAATTCGCTCTGCACCTTAAGGGAATGTTTCCTGATCTGCACGTTGAGTATCCGGAAACGATCGATGGCCGTGAAGCGTATGCGGTCGTGGGCAAGCGGGAGGGCCGGCCAGCGTGGATGTTCTTCTTCGACTCACAGTCGGGGCTGCTGGTGCGGACCCTGCGATATGCCGACTCCCCACTGGGCCTCGATCCGACGCAGATTGATTACGAGGATTATCGTGCGATCGACGGTGTGAAGACTCCGTTCAGCTGGACGATCGCTCGCCCCGGAGACCGGTCAACGATCCGCGTAAGCGAGATTCAGCCGAACGTTCCGATCGACGATGAGAAATTCAGAAGACCTTCTGCCAAGACGGAGAAGAGCTCACCGGCCGCTTTGGCCAGATAGCGTCTCTGTTTCCTGGATAACCCGGGGGTCTCTAACGTGTGTTCGGTACGAGTTCGATCCAGGTAATATCTTGGCCGAGCGGCACGACGAAGGCGTCCCTTTCGGTGTGGAGGGACGTGGTCGGCCGATAAACTCCGGACTTTCCACGCGCGGGTTGCTCCACGTGCAGCCGGGCTGCAGGTGTGAAGGATGTTGCTGCCGCGAGACCCACGCGGACTGCCCCCGTCTTGGAGTTCAATTCGATCCGTTCAAAAGTTTCTGCATCGAGCGTGAGCCACAAGCCCAACGATGCAACGGTCGGGTAGAGCAATGGCGCGGACCGGGCTTCGAATGATGCCGACGTTTCCATCGCCCTCCCTAAGATTCCGTACGGCGGGTTTTCCCCAGTACGGCTCCAAGGCCGGTATATCAGACGGGGCCTTCCCGATCGGCGCAGGTTATTGCGTCGCTCGGTTTGCGTCCGTCCTTCGTGCTCTCCGCTTGCATCGTCGTGATCCTCGTACTGTGCCGAGGCTCGTTGCGCGCTTGAGCACCTCCGTTCGAGCGGACTATTCCGCTCTACCCCAGGGGCCCTCGCTCCGGTCTGGGTTCTATTGTCCCAGTCCCTCATCACTTACTCGGCCCCATCCGTCCCACTCGCGGGCACATCCCGACTTCACCGCATTGCGGCTTATACGAGATGCCCTCGCTGTGCGTTGCCGCCTAGGCGACCCCCGAGTGGTTCCGGGCTTTCAAGGCACGTTCCTTCTCGACATGCTGTCCTCTAAGACTGCGGGGAGCCCACCGGCTGCTTTTGCTCAGTTCTTCGCCGATGTCGCTGGCCTTCGCCCGGATTTAAAGGGCTCGGCGCTCCCAAGTGATCCCATCATCCGCTTCAGATGGGCCGTGGTTTTCGCAGCTACACTGGTTCGCTATCCGCTACGGCCTGTCGAGTTGCTTGCCTCCCTGGCGGATCTAGCTGAGCTTTTCACCCAGCCTCCAGAGACTTTTACTCCCGAGCTTTCAACGGGTCGGTCACCCTCCCCGTTGTCGGGTATAACTACGGTGGCAACTGAGCAAGCTCCACCGGTGGGACTTACACCCACTGGAACGACCGTTAAGCCTCGCTGCACTAAATCCGCGAACGGAAAGAATCGAGCGGAGTGACTTTGACGATGTCGCGATCTTTCCTCACGTTGCCGCCAAATGCCAGCCATCCGAACTGCGAATCATTCAAGATATACGTCGCGGTATTCCACGCGTGACCGAAAAAGTTCGGACCATAGTCCCCGGACAACGGATCGGGCTTCAGCACATCCGGGAATCCATGGAATGCCGCTGAAGCGAATCCCTCCTGGTCGATATCGGCGAGTCCGCCCATGGTGCCGCCGTAACCCACGCGCAGCAAGTAGAAGTCATCCGGGTGTTCCCGATACTCGGCCAGCAGAGGAATGGCGTTGAGACCCGAACCGTAATGATGAAGCTGGCGCTCCAAGCGCCGGTCCTGGGCGGCAAATAGAAAATCCCAGTAGCGGCGAGCGCTGCCGTTGTAACCCCAATGGGGAATTGCTGGATCATACCCGAGGATCGCATCGAGCGTGACTTCGGCCTTGCCGTGGTAACCGAAGTATTTGGTCCAGGCATAGACTTCTTCCTGGCCAGTCGAATCCCACGGCATCTCGCTACCAAATGGGTAAGCTTCCTTCCGCCAGCGCTCGGCGCGACTTCGCATCTTCGCTTCAAGATTGTCAGCTTTTTCTTTCCAGCCCTCCCGCTTGAGGTCGCTGAGAATTTCCAGAAAGATATCTCCCTCCATCTGACCAAAGACTGCCAACTCCTGCGCAAAGTCGGTGATCGCGATGGATGTTTCGTACGCCTGATTCAAGTACCATTCCCAGGGGTGGTTCGTAACCAGGCCCTCACGATTGCGCGCCAGCCGATAGAAAACCCAGTACGCCGCCGCTACGTGCGGATAGTCATACGAGCGGTCGACCCGCTCCGAGGCTTTCTTGTCCCAACTCGACCATGTAGTCCAATCGAAATCGCTGCGGTAGTAGCCTGCAGGCATCTCGTCAGGTTGGTAATAGAACAAACTCTTGCGCACTCCGAACTGATGCGGACCGTCTTTATATTGCAATCCGCCCCAGAGAACCCCATCAACGAACTGCTGCAGCTTCTCGATTTCGCCTTTATCCGGCTCGACCAGTTCCTTCATGAAGGCTGAGAGCCATGCGCCTCCGCCACCCTCATCGCCGAGGCCGGCAATCCAGGCGCGGCTGTCCTGCATCACGATCTGGTTTGTTTCGCGATCGTAGGTCATAACGGATGGACTTCGATGGAAGGGATCCTTCGGATCGACATACCATTGCCTGGTGGTGAGGAAGTGCCCCATGTCAGCGACGGCTTGAGCTTCGGGCTTGATGACGAAATAGTGAATCGTCTGCTCGGAGCCGTCACCATACCTCACTGTAAGACGCGAGCGCCCCCAACTCTTGCCTTTGACGGTATAAGCTCTCCACCCGGAAGAGAGGCTCCCATCTTCGCTGATGGACAAAGCACCTTCAGGATGCACCTTCATCGACGCAACGTTCTTCGGATATTTCAGAAACAGGCGCGCCTCGATGTCCATGGGGACGACGTAGCCGGGGACACCTACAGCCAGCGGACGGCCATTTGCAACCAGCGTTGTTTCGATATTTCGGATCGAATCGGAAATCAGAAATTTAAAGCCGTACGTTTTCGATTCTCCGGGAGCGAGAGTGAGCGTCGTCGGAGGATTCCAGGGTTGCGCCGTCTTCCATTCATTTTCGGCATAGGCCTGGCTGTGCACCATCCATTCGTAAAAGCCCTCGAACGTAATTCCGCGCGGCGTGGGATCGGTGAATACAGGCTTCGCTCCCCACGGGCCCGGCTTGTCGAGAATGGGGTTGTAAGCCTCAAACGGAGTCTTCCCTTCCGGGACGACCAACAACGCGGGGCCGTGCCCGCTGAGACGCGTTACTTGTAGGTATCCCGCGTCTTTTCCGATGTACGGGTCGTAGAATGAGCAGCGGGCATGAGCTTCTTCCAGAGCGCGGTCGTTGAGGACGTTGTTGAAGATCATCGGGATGCCCAGGGCGCCAATCTGGACGACCTCAGACGATTTGTTTTTCAATACGAACCGAAGAACGAGTTTTCCTGACTCGAGTGCCCAGCTGCGCCTAAGCTCCAGAGGAAAATCCGCCGGCAAGGTCGGGGTCAGATCGGCGGCAGCTAAGACGCTTTTCGACGCGGGCACAACGGCGACAGGACTACGCACCGCAGCCGTCGAGTAGTTGCTCCATTCGCCAGAATCTCCTTTCCGCAAACGGAGCGTGATGTCGCCGAGGTGAAAATAACCATCGCGGGAACGGGCTACCAGCAGGTCGCCCGGCGTGAAATCGAAACCGGCAGCGCCTTTTGGCTTCAGAGCAGCAACGGTCTGCGAAGAGCGAACTAGAGTGAGAGTAAATTCGGGAGTATCGAGGTCGATGGTTCCCTGGCTGAGCATGGGGCCAGGAGTTGGCGGCTCTTTCTTCTTTCCATCTTGCGAAGAGGCCGGAGGATTTGAGATCGCAATGAGGATTAGTACAAGACAGCAGCCTCGGATTGCCGTAGCAATCCGGCTGAAACTGAGGTTATGCACGTTTCGAAACCTCTCTTGACATCGTCGAGCTGATTTCCAACTGAGAACCACCGGCGCAGGGGATGAGTCCCCGGTTCACAATCCATTCGCCAAGTGGTAGTACATATCGTTCCAACGCAACTCCTTCACGAAGCCAGCCAGGGTGGTCTGGGCATCGATCAGCAAGCATTCGATGCCAGCCATCTCCGCGAAATTCTCCCAGTGCTCACTAGTCAAGGCATAGCTTAGGGCAGTGTGATGGGCACCGCCGGCGTGGATCCAAGCGGTTGCGGCAATCTTCAAATTGGGCTCGGGTAGCCAGACCGCTCTGGCAACCGGGAGCTTGGGCAGAGGATGCTCAGGCTGGATCACGTTTACCTGATTGACGATCAACCGGAAACGGTTGCCCATATCGACGAGCGATGCATTGACCGCCTTCCCCGCTGCGGCGGTAAATACCAGGCGGACCGGGTCTGCTTTGCTGCCGATGGAGAGGGGATGAATTTCAGCAGACGGCTTTTCATTCGTAATCGAAGGACACACCTCCAGCATGTGGGCACCCAGCACCTGAGCACCGTCTTTCAGGTGATAGGTGTAGTCCTCCATAAAGGAAACTCCGCCCTTGAGACCATGGCTCATGACCTTCGCAGCGCGAACCAGAGCTGCGGTTTTCCAGTCGCCTTCCGCCCCAAAGCCGTAACCATCGGCCATCAAACGTTGGGCGGCGATTCCCGGAAGTTGGGCTAAGCCGTGCAGATCCTCAAATGTATCCGTGAAGGCATGCGAACCGGTTTCTTTGAGGAAATGACTCAGGCCGATCTCAATCTTTGCAGCCGTCATCAAACTTTGGCGATTGGAGCCCCCTTTGCGGAGCGAGTCTGCCACCGTATAGGTTTCATCGTATTCAGCCGCGAGATGGTCGGCTTCCGCTTCCTTCACCTGCTGGATGCAATGCACTAAGTCTCCGACGCCGTACCCACTGACCGTATAGCCTAGCTGGATTTGAGCATTGACTTTGTTTCCCTCGGTCACAGCGACGTTTCGCATGTTGTCGCCGAAGCGAGCCACTTTCAGATGCTGCGCGTCATGCCAGGCGCAGGCAGCGCGCACCCAGGCACCCAACTCCGAGTGAACCTCGGCGTTTTGCCAGTGGCCGACAACCACTTTGCGCTTGAGGCGCAAGCGGGCCCCGATGAATCCGAACTCGCGGTCTCCGTGAGCCGACTGGTTCAGATTCATGAAGTCCATATCGATCGTCGACCAAGGCAACTCTTGGCTGAATTGTGTGTGCAGGTGCAGCAGCGGCTTGCTCAGCGATCGCAAGCCCGCGATCCACATGCGGGCCGGAGAGAAGGTATGCATCCAGGTAACTAAACCGACGCAGTTCTCTGTACTGTTCGCGTCACGGCACAACTGGTGAATCGATTCGCTGCTCGTCATCACAGGCTTGGCGATAATTTTCACGGGGATCGAAGGAGACGCACCCAGCGCAGCTGCGATGGCGCCAGCGTGCTGCTCGACCGTCTTCAGCGTTTCCGGCCCGTAGAGATGCTGGCTTCCGGTGACAAACCAAGCTTCCAGATTCGAGAGATCGATCACTCAGTCCTCTTTTCCCATACACAGTTCGTTTGTGCGATCTGGCATCGGCGATTTGCACTCCGAGCTATGCCTTGTGTAAGAGTTGTTGGGAACGTACGGGCTCTTTCGGAATCGAACAACGCCGACCATGGAGGGAGCTTTCGATTGAGCGTCCGCGGTTAACGGCATTCGAAGGAAAATTGCGGGGCGCAGGGTCCTCTCTCCAACTCATGAGGTCTCCTCAGTAGCAGAAACGAGTAAACGTTTGCTAGGATTATACGCCGACACCTCTTCGACTGCACTAAGAAAGGGCACCCCGGCTATGAAGATCCACTTGCTTCTGGGCTGCATTTTCCTGGCAGGCTTGGCCAATTGCGGTAGTCTGGCTCAGCAATCGTCCAGTCCACCCCAGGCACTTGAGTTACACGGGGATGTTCAAGATGTTCACGATCCTGCCATCATTCGGGATGGTGATTCGTGGTACCTGTTCAGTACTTTGGATGGACGGGACCGAGGAGGTCAGATCCCGATCCGTTGCTCCGAAGACCTGCATGAGTGGCGGAAATGCGGGTACGCGCTGAGTGAAATTCCGCTCTGGATCAAGAAAGAGAGCCCGGGAACTAAAGCACTCTGGGCACCGGACATCTCCTACTTTAACGGCGAGTATCACCTATACTATGCCTTTTCGATATTCGGCAAGAATACTTCCGGCATCGCGCTCCTAACCAATAAGACCCTGAACTCGAAGAGTCTAGACTTTCATTGGGTGGATCGGGGATTGGTCCTTCGCTCCTGTGCTGAAGACGACTTCAACGCGATCGACCCGAATTTGATCCTGGACGAGAACGGACGGGCATGGCTGGCCTTCGGCAGCTTTTGGAGCGGAATAAAGATGCGACGCATTGATGCCCAAACTGGATTGTTGTCGTCCGAAGATACGAGGCTATACTCTCTCGCGCGCCGCAGGCGCCCGGAGAATCCTGCGCCAGACCGACCTGGTCTGCCCAGTGATTGGCAAGCGATTGAGGCGGCCTTCATTGTTCACCACGACGATTACTACTATCTCTTTGTTTCCTTCGATCTCTGCTGCCGCGGAATCAAGAGCACTTACAAGATCGCGGTGGGACGCGCCCACGACGTTCGTGGGCCGTACGTCGATGCGGAGGGCTCGCCGATGACTGAAGGGGGCGGCACCACCGTGTTACAGGGCAACAAACGCTGGCTGGGGCCCGGCGGCGAGTCTGTTCTGAAGCAGAAGGACGGAGACATGATCGTCTTCCACGCTTACGACAGCGCCAGTGGTCAGCCCAGCCTCCAGATTTCCACGATTGGTTGGACCCAGGACTGGCCCAAGATTGCGTTGGCGGCCGAAGACGCGCCCGGTAAATTGAGAAAATAGTGCGATGCTGACAACCGGAAGGCCGGTAATCTAAGCGACCCGGCGAGAGCGCCTGGATCGGCGGCCTAAATCATTCGGGGTAAACGATTGCCCTATTTTGGTATCATCGGTGTTTCATATTCGTGACCTGAAGTACGGGGCGGCTTAGCTGATGGACATTCGTGAAATCGCAAAACGTGCACGAGTTTCGACCGCGACCGTGTCTCGTACGATCAACCGAATTCCGACCGTCAATCCGCAACTCGCGAAGCGCGTCTGGAATGTCGTCGAAGAGCTCGGCTACTATCCCAACACCCAGGCGCGCGCCCTCGTTTCCGGACGCAGCCGGATCTTCGGCCTCATCATCTCCGATATCACGAATCCATTCTTTCCCGAGATCGTACAAGTTTTCGAGCGTATTGCAGTTCAGCATCACTATGAAATCATGTTGACGTCCACCGGCAATGATCCCATGTACATGGAGACGGCAGTGCGTCGGATGATCGAGCGCCGTGTCGAAGGAGTCGCCATTATGACATTCGGCATGGAAGAAGTATTGCTGGAGGATTTGAAGCTGCGCAAGGTGCCCTTGGTATTCGTGGACGTAGGGCCGGCGCGTCCAAGAGTCAGCAATATTCGCATCGACTATCTGCATGGGATTCGGCAGGCGGTGCAGCACCTGGCCGCGCTTCGTCACCACAAGATCGCATTCATCTCCGGTCCACGGCACTTGAAATCGGCAGAGGCCCGCAAACAGGCATTCCTCAGCTCGATGTCAGAGATTGGCCTGGAGGTTGACAAGACTTTGATCGTGGAAGGAACTCATACGATCGAAGGTGGCATCACCGCGTTTGGCAAGCTATTGGGTGGATCGACCAGACCGACCGCGGTAGTTTGCTCAAACGACATGACGGCCATGGGAGTGATGAGGAAAGCCTACGAAGAAGGAATCCAGATTCCCGCGGATCTCTCCGTGATTGGGTTCGATGATATTCGTTTAGCCCAGTTCGTCTTGCCCGCGCTCACCACGATTCAGATGTCCCAGGCCGAGCTGGCACGTTTGGCCTTCAATGCACTTCTAAGCGAGTTGCAGCGGGAGGCGCCGTCGCCCACGGGGACCGAATACGTACTGAAAACCCATCTTGTTCTCCGAGAATCAACCAGGCTCGGTTCCGGCGGAGCGAAGTCCTCATCGAAGAAGTAGGTACGCTCCTACTTCACTTCCCTGCCGTACACGAACCTCAGGCCTTATCAAGCTCCCCACTGAAGAACAGTGTAGGAACGAGCCGGAACCTCGAATTTGGTGCGTCCCGCCGCCGTGGCAGGTTTATCAAACGCCTGCGGAGCCACCCGTTGCGGCGAATCGAAGGTGTTGGAGGCTTTCAGATCGTTGCCGGTCAGGACGGTCGAGTTCAGCAACTTTCCTGGAGCCACGTCCTGCCAGTGAATTTCGACCGGGTGACTCTTCGCCAGATCGCGGTTGAGGATGAACAACGAAGTCTTGCCGTCCGGGCCCAGCGTTGACGCCACATCCAGATACGGCACCTGGCCGAAACCCGAAACTTCGTAAGTCGGGGATTCGACCAGCGCGTTCAGAACTGTTCCGCTGGCCCATTGCAAAGCCCAACTGTAGGGATAATAGATCGTCTGCCGCAGCAGGCCTTTTTCGTTGGTAGCAATCGGCGCAATGACGTTGATCAGCTGCGCGAGACACGCAATCTTGATGCGATCGGCGTTGCGCATCAGACTGTTCACAATTCCGCCGACTAGAAGCGCATCCTCAAGGTTGTAAACCTCCTCGAGCAAGTGCGGGGCTTCGTGCTCGTGTCCATTCATCGCTTCGGCGTCGCGGGCACGATACCAAACGTTCCACTCGTCAAACGAGAGCCACAACTTTTTCGGCGACCGCTTATGTCCACGGACCATATCGCAGACCGCGAGAGTCTCCGCGATCTGCCGCTCCATGCTTAGGTTCATGGCTACAAATTTCGAGCTATCTTTGCCGGTTTCTTCTTGAGTGTTGCCGATATAGCGATGCAGAGACAGCGCGTCGACATACTCATAGCATTGCTCCAACACCTCACGATCCCATTCCAGATATGTGGGCATGCCGGGACCGCTCGATCCACAGGCGATGAGCTTGAGAGATGGATCCACGGCGCGCATCTGGCGCGCGGCATCTTGCGCTTTCAGGCCATATTCAGTGGCCGTCATATGCCCGATTTGCCACGGACCGTCCATTTCGTTGCCCAGGCACCAGTGCTCCACTTTGTAAGGTTGGTCAATCCCGTGGCTGCGCCGCAGGTCGCTCCACTTAGTTCCCTTCTCGAGGTTGCAGTATTCCACCAAAGCGGCGGCTCGCTCCGGAGTGCCCGTGCCCAGATTCAGGCCCATGAGCGGTTTCGACCCGACCAGCTTGCTCCAAGCCATGAATTCGTCGGTGCCGAACTGGTTGGTATCGATCGTGTTCCATGCCTTGTCGAGCACGTGCGGACGATCTTTCCTGGGCCCGACGCCATCCATCCAGTTGTATCCGGAAACGAAATTTCCGCCCGGATAGCGAATGATTGGAACCCCGAGATTGCGCACCTCGTCCATCACGTCCTTGCGAAATCCGTTTGCATCCGACAGAGGCGAGCCCGGATCGTAAATGCCTTCATAAATCGCGCGCCCTAAATGCTCCAGAAAAGATCCGAACAGATTTCGGTCCAGAGCGCCGATGGTCCGGCGCGAATCGATGTAGACACGGGCGGCTGATGCAGAATCAGAAGGTGCCGTTGCCGAGGATTGACCAACTGCGAAGCGCCCTCCCACCAGATTCGCGCAGCAGGCAACCCCAAGGCTGGTCGCCTGTTGCAGAAATTTTCTTCTGGTACCTGACATGGTTGCATTCTCCTGGAGCGACACCCAGCGATTTACCGAACCAAGATTCGCGTTTCAGCTTTATCGCCCCGAATTCTCAACGCTCGTTAGCGGTTTTGGCAATCCGAATCAAAGCGGGCAGCACTTGTCCGAACTCACTTTTCCCCGGCTCGCCGAACAGGAAATAGAGATTGCGATAATGCTGATAGAGAGTTTCGTAGACTGCCTGGGCCGCCTTCTCGGGCTGGTAGACCGTGAACGACGCGCAAATTCTAGCCTGCGCCTCATCGATCGTCTTGAATGTGCCGGCGGCAAGAAATGCGAAAATTGCCGACCCAATTCCTGTGACCTTGCTGCTGGGCACCAGCACCGGCCTGCCCAGCACATTCGCATAAACCTGATTCAGCACGAGGTTATTCTGAGGAATCCCGCCCCCATTGATGACGCGCAAGGTGGGCGCACCGTATTCGCTCATCCGATCGAGGATCACGCGCGTATGAAAGGCAGTTCCTTCGATTGCCGCGAACAGTTCGTCCTGGGCCGTGTGCTGAAGATTCCATCCCAGCGTGATCCCGCCAAGATTCGGATTTACTAACACCGTCCGGTCGCCGTTATCCCACGTCAAACGCAGCAAACCGGTTTGGCCAGCATGGTAGGCTTCCAGGCCTTTGCTCAATTCGGCAACCGTCGTGTTCGCCCGCTGCGCGATGGCGCTGAAAATGTCTCCCGTGGCCGAGAGTCCAGCCTCGACGCCCGTGAATTCAGGGTGCACGCTTCCCTGCACGACGCCGCAGACACCGGGAATTAATTCCGCTTGTTTCGTGTATGCAATGATGCAAGTCGAGGTGCCCACCACATTCACAACATCTCCAGCCTTCGCTCCCGCGCCGATGGCGTCCCAGTGCGCGTCGAAGGCTCCCACGGGGATCGGAATGCCAGCGCGAAGTCCCAACTTGTCCGCCCATTGAGGCGCCAGCGTTCCGGCGATCTTGTCGGATGTGGCGTATTGCCCACCTAGTTTCGATCGAACGCCGGCCAGCAGTGGATCGACTTTCACGAGGAAGCTCTCGGTAGGCAGTCCTCCCAGACCTGCGTTCCACATCCACTTGTGGCCCATCGCACAGACGCTTCGCTTTACATCCGCCGGTTTCGTGATCCCGCACAGAGTTGCAGCGACCATGTCGCAATGCTCGAAAGCACTCGCGAACTTCTCTCGCTTGGCTGGATTGTGCCGCAGCCAGTGAAGTAGCTTCGCAAATCCCCACTCAGAGGAGTACACGCCTCCGCACCATTGGATGGCCTCCAACTTCTCGCGGCGCGCAAGTTCTGTGATCTCAGCAGCTTCTTGTTTTGCGCGGTGATCACACCAGAGGTAGTAGTCATCCAACGGAGTTAGATCAGCAGCGACCGGGATTACGCTGGATCCGGTGGTATCGAGCGCGATGGCCTCGACTTGATCGCCACGAATCCCCGCCTCCTTGATCGCAAGCCTGGTCGCGGAAGCCAGAGCGCTCATGTGATCGCTATGCGACTGGGTCGCGTAGTCCGGATCCTCCCGCTTCCGGTGCAGCGGGTATTCGGAGATGGCGGAGCTAATCAGGCCCCGCTCGCTATCGACCAAAGAGACGCGCACACTGAGCGTGCCGAAATCGACTCCTGCAACGATCGCCATTAATTCATCGCCTCAATTTGAAACAAGAAATGAGGAAAGCTCCGTGGGGCGGAGGACCATACACGAACACGAAAAACCGGGAGCCTCGGAGAACTCATTGCGTTTTAACCTGCCCGTAGTAGGCGTTCTTACCATGCTTACGCAAGAAATGCTTGTCGTGCAACTCACGAGCCAGCGGCGGGGATTCCGCATTGATCAACAAAGTGTGGCACGCCATCTTGGCCACATATTCCACAACCACCGCATTGTGAGCGGCGGAAGTAGCGCTCGGTCCCCAGCAAAAAGGAGCGTGTCCGGCTACCAAGACCGCCGGAACCGAATCAGGATCGAGTTTCTGGAATGTCCGGCAAATCGCCTTGCCAGTCTCCAGTTCGTAGTCGCCCGCGATCTCAGCAGCGGTGAGCCGCTCCGTGACCGGTACCGGGCCGTGGAAATAATCCGCGTGCGTGGTACCGAAACATGAGATCGGAGTCTCTGCCTGGGCCCAAGCAGTGGCAAATTCGGAATGCGTGTGCGCGACGCCGCCAATGTTGGAAAAGCGCCTGTAGAGCTCCAAGTGAGTGGCAAGGTCTGAGGAAGAGCGAAGCTTGCCCTCGACAATCGTTCCCTCGAGATCGCAGACAACCATGTGTGCCGGGGTCAGCTCTTCGTAGGGAACGCCGCTGGGCTTGATAGCCACGAGTCCTTGACTCCGGTCGATGCCGTTGACGTTGCCGAAGGTATAGAGGACCAGGCCGCGCCGAACCAGTTCGAGATTGGCGTCCAGCACTTGTTCACGCACAGGCAACAGCATTTGCATCCTCGAGGAGTGGAGTCGACATGGATGATCTAAATGCGCTGATATAGTAAACGTTTTCTGTGCAGGGTGCTACAATTTTCCCGGCAAAGTCCCGGCTCGGTTCGCCCCCTTGTTTTTTCATCTCGCGTCTCTCGAAGAGGCTGCCGATTGCTTCGATCCTTGCTACCGAAAAACCATGAAAACTCGACTTCTTGGGAATAGCGAAATGGCGATCACGCCGATCGGAATTGGCGCATGGGCCATCGGCGGCGGAGGCTGGAATGGCAGCATGGGACCGCAGAATGACAGCGACTCGATCCCGGCGATTCATGCGGCACTTGAGTACGGTCTGAACTGGATCGACACTGCCGCGCTCTATGGGCTTGGCCATTCCGAGGAGATGGTGGCTCGGGCGATTCATGGGAGAACGCCCAAGCCATACGTCTTTACGAAATGCGAGCGCGTATGGGATAGCGGCGGCAACATCGGAGCGTCGCTCAAAAGAGGATCGGTTCGCAGGGAATGCGAAGACAGCCTGCGCAGATTGAGAATTGACGCCATCGACCTCTATCAGATCCACTGGCCCGAGCCTGACGAGGATATTGAAGAAGGCTGGAGCGAACTGGCGCGCTTGAAAGAAGAAGGAAAAGTTCGCTGGATTGGCGTGTCAAACTTCAGCGTGGAGCAGATGAAACGGGCGCAGGCCATCGCTCCGATTACGTCGCTCCAGCCACCGTATGCCGTTGTGCGGCGTGAAATCGAGCAGGAGATTCTGCCGTTCTGCCTCGGCCAGAATATCGGCGTGATCGTCTATTCCCCGAGGTATGCGGGCCTGCTCACCGGGGCGATGACGACGGAACGGGTTTCGGCTTTCCTGCCCGAGGACTGGCGTCGGAATCTGCCAGGATTCAAGGAGCCGGCACTATCTCGCAATCTGCGAGTCGTCGACCACCTGCGAGAGATTGGCGGACGGCATGGCCGTAGCCCAGGCGAGGTAGCCATCGCGTGGACCCTGAACCATCGTGCCGTTACTGGAGCAATCGCGGGCTTTCGCAGTGCGAAACAGGTTGCAGGGATCATCGGGGCCGCGGACTTCCGCCTGAATCACGGTGAACTTTCTCAGATCGAGGATGCGCTGAAGCTGGAGAATGCGAGCTAACGCGAGGGGTGGTATGAGTTCCCGCTCGAGAACCCTGAAAGTCAGGTTTGGCTCATTGACAAAAGGATATAAAGGCTCATAGCCTCTCTTGTAGTAAACGATTGCTCAATCGGGAGGGTAGACCTATGGCATCTGGTGTAAATCGTAGAATTTTCCTTCAAGCCACGAGTGCCACTGCGGCAGGTGCCTATGCCGCGAGCGTCCTGCCAGCCTGGGCAGCCTCCGATAATAGCCTCGTGGCCGTCTCCACCCCTCTCTCCACATTCGCCTATGCTGATGTTCAATTGTTTGACGGGCCGATGAAGCGTCAGTTCGAAGAAAACCATGCCCGCTTCCAGAATCTGGATGACGACCGCATGCTGAAAGTCTTTCGGCAGGTGGCCGGCTTGGCGGCTCCGGGCGAGGATATGGGTGGGTGGTACGACCTGACCGGATTCAGTCTGGAAGGAAACGACTTCCACGGCTTCATTGCCGGCCATAGTTTCGGACAGTATTTATCCGGACTGGCTCGAGCGTACGCCGTCACCGGATCGGAGGCGACGCGGGCCAAGATCAATCATCTGGTGAAAGGCTACGGAGAGACGTTGGATCCGAAAGCCAAGTTCTTCGTCGATTACCGACTTCCCGCGTATACCTACGACAAGCTGTCGTGCGGATTGATCGATGCTCACGAGTACGCTCATGACCCGATGGCGATGGATATTCACGAAAAATTGACTCGTGCCATGGTCGCCTATTTGCCCGAGAAGGCATTGTCCCGGGCCGAAATGCGTTCCCGCCCACATAAAGATACGTCCTACACATGGGACGAAACCTATACCTTGCCTGAAAATCTCTTCCTCGCCTATCAGCGCAGCGGCAAACCTTTCTACCGAGATATGGCGCAGCGGTTCCTGGAGGATGATACCTACTTCAGTCCTCTGGCCGAGGGCAACAACGTGCTCCCGTTTGAACACGCTTACAGCCATGTCAATGCTTTCAGTTCTGCAATGCAGGCCTACATCACGCTGGGCAGCGAGAAGCATCTGCGGGCGGCGAAGAACGGCTTCGAAATGCTGGTTAGGACGCAGAGCTTCGCGACCGGTGGCTGGGGCCCCAATGAGGCGTTTGGAGAGCCCGGGACGGGACAATTGGGCAGTAGCCTGACAACGACGCACGCCAGCTTTGAGACGCCCTGCGGAGCGTACGGGCACTTCAAGATCACGCGCTATCTGCTGCGCGCGACCAAGGATTCGCGCTACGGCGACAGCATGGAGCGCGTGCTTTACAACACAATTCTCGGAGCCTGGCCAATTCAAGCCGACGGAACTTCGTTCTACTATTCCGACTACGCTGCGACCGGCAAGAAAGTCTGGTACGGACAGAAGTGGCCGTGCTGCTCGGGGACATTTCCCCAACTCGCTGCCGACTACCACATCAGCACCTATCTGCGTTCGGCAGACGGTGTTTACGTGAATCTGTTCACTCCTTCGAGCGTGCAGTGGAGCGACCAGGGCGGAAAATACGGACTGAAGCAAGAAACGAAGTATCCGTTCGACAACAAAATCCAGATTCAAGTCTCGGGTTCGCAGTCGAAAGACTACACACTTTATGTCCGCATTCCTGCGTGGGCTGCGCCAAACCCAGTGCTTTCCGTCAACGGAAAGCGCGTCTCCGAACCGATCGAGCCCGGAACTTTCGCCAGCCTTCGGCGGACGTGGAAAGATGGAGATCGTGTGGAACTCGAACTTCCAATGCCGTTACGGCTTGAGGCTGTTGACGCAAATCATCCGGAGATCGTGGCTCTCGTTCAGGGACCGCTGGTGCTGCTTGCCGTTGGGGAGTCTCAGCCGACATTTGAGCGAAACACACTGCTGCAGGCCAAAGCGGCAAAGAATGCTGCGGGAGACTGGAGGGCAACTTCCGCCAATGGCAGCAACATCACGATGCGTCCTTTTATGAATATCGACAAAGAAAGCTACAGCACGTACGTGTGGCTGAAGTCTTAAACCGATTGGACTACGGATTTGGAGATCCGTCTGGCTGCTTGGACGGCGTGTCACCTTCGACAAGTTTGTAGCGGTACTGCTCTCGTTCCACCTTCGTTTCATCCTGGCGAAGCAGGGCCAGTCGTTTGAGCAGTTCCGGGATCTCGTTCTTTCCTCCGCCCTTCCTCAGTGCCTGGATCAGGTGGTAAAGCGCGGTCTGATCCTTTGGATCGATCTCCAGCGCCTTCCGGCATTCGACTGCGGCCTCGGGATATTGTCCGGCTTGCAGATAGAGCTTCGCCAGCACTCCGCGTGCTGGTTCCAGTGTCGGGCGCAGAGCAACCGCCTTCTTAGCGGAACGCATCGCAGTTTGAAACTCCGGGCTCCCTGGTTCCGCCCCTTTTTGAGTGATAACGTCGGCCTGAAGGTAGAGCAGGATTGGGTTATTCGGCTTGCGTAATAATTTTTCCCGAACATTGGTAAGCGCCTGATCGAGATCGTTCTGCTGCACTTCCGCCAACCCTTGGGCGGCTGCACTTAAGGACTGATTCGGATCGAGGTTATACGCGGCTGCAAAATCGGACTGCGCCTTGTCGTATTCGGCCAATTGGACGTAGAGGACACCACGTGCGAAATAAAGAGGCGCCGCTTTCGGTTGCAGGTTGATCCCTTCATTGACGACGTTGATGCCGACCTGGAAAGACTGGTGGGTGGCTGAGATCGCCGCGAAATCGAGGTAGAGATTCACGTTCTGGGGATCGAGCAAGATAGCCTGGCGCAAGGTATCAACGGCCTTATCCGTTTCATGAGCATCCTCATACGCTGCAGACGCTAGATCCAGAGAGGCGGCATCCGCGCCAGTCCCCCCGATTAGTGGATCCAGTGTCGCAAGGGCATCCTGCGGCTTGTGCGCCATCAGTTCGATGGACGCCAACAGTTGCCGTTCCTGTCGGTCCTCTGGGCTTAGCGCCAAGGATCTTTTGAACACACCCGCCGCTTCGTCAAACCGCTTGAGTTTTACAAGGCAGGTGGCGTACGCGTTTAGCCCTTCTGGTTTCGATTCGAAGAGCGTGCCCGCTGCCGCGAAATGACCGACGGCGGCCATGCAGTTCCCTTGCTGGTATTCCAACACCGCGAGCATGGCATTTGTCGTAGCGTCCCGGGGCCGTAAGCGAAGCAGATGTTGCAGCAAGGGAATTCCGGCTGGGTTGCCGGACTCGTACTCAATCTGGGCGGCTCCCTGCAAAGCCGGGATGATGTCCGGCGAAATCTTCAGCGCACTCCGAAACGACGAAAGTGCTTCCTTCTTTTGTCCTCGTCCCGCATAAGCCACTCCTTGCATTGTCCACAACTCTGCGTCTCCTGGAGATTGCTGCAACGCAGGACGGAGCAGTTTGAGCGCCTGGTCAAATTGCTCATTTCGTAATGCAGCAGCGATCGGAGCAATCCGATCTTGGGCATTTTGAGCGAGGGCAAAGGAAAGAACGAGGATTGGAGCCAAGAGGATGGCCGTCTTTCGAATCGCTAGCATTTCGATTATTGCCGGCCCCGAGTGTCTGTCAGGAGCGGGTTACGCTCCCTCAGACTGAGCCCACAAGAGACATGGTACTCGATGGCAGGCCGTGTGTTAGCGAAACGCAGATTCGAGCTCGCGCTAGGATTTCTGCTGCTCTGCTGAAACGACAAGCGGCCGGCTCGAAATGGGGGAAGCGCGCCAGCCGCGTTTGCTTGCAGTGACCTAGAAGGAGAGCTTGCCTCCCAGTTGCCAGAATCGAGGTTCGTGAGATGCTGTCGCAAAGCCGAAGTTCCCATCCGGAAGATTGGTGTCTACGTTCGCGTAGTTCGGGCGATTGAAGATATTGAACAGCTCGAACCGGATTTCAAAACTGACTCTTTCTGTAATCCGGTTGTCCTTGTAGAAGTTCACGTTCGTTTCGTAGAAATTCGGCCCGCGAAACGCGGTGGACTTCTCATTCCCTTCCACTCCGAAAGCCGGAGTGGCGAAGTTAGTCTTGGGAATCGCTCCTGACAGCCAGGATTTGTTGTTGGTGGATTGACTGTAGCTCGTCGCATCCGGGTAAGCGATGTTATCTCCATCGGCGTTGTAGTCGCCGCTGCCAGCCTGGAATGCAACCGCCGGGTCTGCGGCCGAACATCCAGTGACGTTGCTCAGAGCGCCCGATGAACAGACAGCCAGGAAGCCGTTGGAATTGCCGGCTGTCAGAGGATAACCAGACTGGAAGATGCTCGTGCCACTGATTCCCCAGCCGCCCGTGACATAGCCGAGCGCTCCTCTTCCACCGTTCAGGCCCTTCACCGAATAATTGAAGCTGAGAGAGAAGCGGTTTGGCACATCAAAGATAGATGGCCCGTAGTACTGTTTAGGATTCAACCCTGCGGAATTTGGATAGTCCAGCGCATCGTCCTTGGACTCAGAACGGGTGTAGGACGCATCGAAGTATCCACGTGAGAAGTGACCCCTTACGTCAAAAATCACGGCGTTGTAATTTCCATACCGGTCATTGTCGGCATAGGCGATCGTGCCGAAGCTCTTGTTTAGTCGAGTTGCGCTCGGAATGACCGGAGTCGCGCTCGTATTTTCCTGATTGATCAGGTCGCCAGCAAAAGCATTAATATCCACTCCATACGAAACGTTCCCGATAGAGTTGCCGTTGCCGACGATATTGTAGGAGTGGGACCCGTTATATCCGACGCTGGCTGCAAATTTGCTCCCGAGTTTTTTCTCCAAGGTGACCGACCATATGTCCGATTTGGGAGATTTCAGCAGCGGATTGATGCCGCCTATCGCGAAGCTGGCGCCGACGACTCCGCCCTGCGAGTTGAGGCCGCCACCGGATTGTGGTGTCGGGCCTGATCCCGTTCCGAAAGTCGGGAACGTAAATCCGAATGGAGGCTTGCTACTGTTGCCGAGAACAAAGATTGGAGCTTGAGCCGACGCTGTTCCGCCAGCAACAAACGTCGGCGCAACTTCTCCCGGAGGGCTGCCGCGGAATTCTTCCTGCACGTTAGCTTGCGTTAACCAGTTGTTGTATATCCCGAAGCCGCCACGAACCACCCAGTCGCCCTTTCCTGTGGGATCCCAAGCTACGCCGATCCGGGGGCTGAATAAGTTGTCCACCGAGTGCAGCAGAGCGTTGTGCGTCGCCTTGGCGTAACCATTGGCCACCTGCTGCTGTTCGGTAGAACCCGTGCCTAGATAGAAGTTTCCGAAGACGGTTGACGGACTCTTCGACCACGGATTTCCGCTGTCGTCATACCGCAAACCCAGAGTTAGCGTGAGATTCTTCCTCGCCTTCCAGGTATCTTGCACAAAAAGTCCGAAAGTTCTGGAAGCAGCATCCCAACTCCACAGCTGCTCGGTACCGGTCGCGGGATTGTAATAAATACCGTTTTCGTTACCGGGATTATCCTGCGCCAGGGTCAAAAGATTGGCGAACGAAAATTTGGGCTGCGACCATGGCCCCTGAAAGGGCTCGACATCATCTCCGTACCATCCTTCGTAGCCCACCTTCAGAGTGTGTGCTCCCTTGACATGTGTGAGCACATCGCGCCAGTGATAGTTGTGCTGAATGAAATCGCCTTGCGCGAAACCCACGCCATAGGCCTGTCCCGAATCCACGTTAATACCGTTCACCGAAATCGAGGGCACCGTATAGTCCTTGGCGCCGCTGCCCAGGACGCCCTCCACTCGGCTCTGGCCGGCCGTAAAGTCGTTGAGCGTAGTGGGAGAGAAAGTGTGCGTCCAGGTCGCCTGCCCCGCAACTTGCCAGGTATTGTTCAGGGCGGAGAATTGCGGCATCGGCGATGGTGCGCCCGTCAGCAGAAGGGTGCGGAAAATGCTGGCATAAATTCGATCGTTGGCGAACCCCTTGTCCAAACGGGCGAAATACTGAGTACCGTTTCTTCTCGAGGTTGCCCCAAACGCACCGGTATCAATCATCGGCGTTGAGCAAGGAATGTTCTCAACGACTGATGTTCCACAAACTGAACTGCCAAGAACATCGGACGCGGTCTGGGAGACGGTGACGCCCGACACCCCGGAAGGTTGGTATTTAGCAAGAACTCCAGTTCCAACTGTGCCCGGATTATTCGCCTGAGCAAAGCTTATGAACTCCGGGGCCGCGAAAGTCACCGATCCGCCGGCGCTGGATGATGAGCGTAGCGGTTCTACCGAAAAGAAGAAGAAGAAATTGTGATGCGGAACCACCGGACCGCCGATGGCGAAGTCCATATTGTTGGAATGAAATGGCTGGTAGGGATAACCCACGAAGTGCTGGCTAGCAAACATTTTCTGGTAATTGAACCAGTCGGACGCCGAGCCGTGGAATTGGTCTGTGCCTGACTTCGTCGTGAACATGGTTTGCAGTCCGGCAGCGCGACTGTATTCGCTGGAAAACGTGTTTACCTGAACGCTCGTTTCCTGAATCGATTCCGGTTGAGGAGTCAGATTCAGGACGCCCTGGCGGATTCCGCTGGTCACGTCCAGTCCATCCACAACGTATTGGTTGTTGTTCTGCCCTTGGCCGTTTGCACTGGCGTCCACTTGCTCTTCCGTCGAGTAGTTGTCAACGCCTGATGCGGGACTTCCAGATGTACTGGTTCCCAAACCGGAGGCCCCGGGCGCCAACGTCACCAGCGTAACCAGGTTGCGGCCGATCACTGGCAACTGGGCGACCGCGCGATTTTCGATCGTCATTTGATTGCGGCTGTCCGCGGTATCAACCACTGGAGCCTCTGAAGTGACAACTACGGACTCGCTCACCGAGCCAACCTTGAGAGCGATCGGCACATTAAGGTTCTGTTCGGTGAGAAGAGTGACGTCGGCCTCAGACTTCGAGAAACCGGCGGCTTCGGCGGTGATCTTGTAGCTACCTGGAGCGAGACTGACGAAACGATAGTTGCCCCCATCATCGCTGGTTGCTACTGCGGTCACTCCCGTCGCCGTATTCTGCAGGTGAATCGTGGCTTTGGCGACGCCTGCGCCGCTGGGGTCTTTGACTTCCCCCTGAATGCTTGCCGTGAACTGAGCTGATGCCACACCGGCGGTGAACACGAGGATTGAAAACAACCAGAACGAATAGCGAGACATCATGCTTCGCGGCATGGATTCCTCCACAGGTCGTCAACTTCCAGGACCACAGTTCTACTGAATCGCGAGAAAACGTTTACTCGCAACGCGTAATGTATAAATATTACGCCCCGCGACTGTCAAGAACTTTTTTGCTTTTGATCCTCTTACGGATATCCCCAGCAGTTCTTTCTGGTTGATTCTGTCTTACCTACGCTCGCAAGCGCCCCACGAAAAACCCTAGGAATAGCTCCAGCTCTTGTTACTCACAATGCCTGCGCCTTCGCGAATGGTGATCAGCCGATTCGCAGAAATCTTCTTGAATTGCTCGTGCAGTCCGTTGGGCCAGAACACTTCGACATCAACCAGCCCAGAGGCTCCAAGACCAAAATGCAGGCGCGGATCGTTGCATGAATAATAGCTGGACTGGCTCAGTACAGCCTGGGCCTGCACTTTATTCCCGTAGTGGACCAGGACGCGGGCACCGATCGCACTGCGGTTCGATTTCACACCCTCTAGCTTCACCTTCAGCCAGTTTTGTTTCACTGTTATGTCATTGCGCAGAAGAGAAGGTGGTTCGTTCATGTTGACAATCAGAACGTCCAAGTCGCCATCATTGTCGAAGTCTCCGAAGGCACATCCGCGGCTACTGTGTCGGGAGGTAATTCCCTCCCCTGCCTGACTCTCCAACTCTTCAAAGGTGCCGTTCCCCAGATTGCGAAACAAAACACGCGGCGTCTTGTATGGATATTGCGGCAGCTTGCGTTCGACTTCCGGATAGACGCTGCCGGTCACGAAGAGCACGTCCGGGTAACCGTCATTGTCGAGGTCAACGATCCCTGCGCCCCAACTGGTGAACCGGGTCTCGACGCCAACCTTGGCCAAACGGGTCACCTCGTCGAAGTTTCCTTTTCCATCGTTGCGATAGAAGCCACTGGTGTCCCCGATGAAATGAGTCTTGAACAAATCGAGGTGTCCATCGAGGTTGTAGTCCCCAATACCGACACCCATTCCGGCTTGCTCCATGCCGTCGTCGCTCAACGCAACCCCGCGCATTACGCCCTCTTCACGGAACGTTCCATCGTGGTTATTCATGAACAGCAGGCTGGGAGCGGAATCGCAGGCGACGAAGATATCCGGCCATCCATCTTCGTCGAAATCGGCGGTGACCACCGTCATCCCGTAGCTCTCCGTTGCGCCCGCGATTCCGGCTTGCTTGGTGACGTCGGTGAACGTCCCGTCTCCGTTGTTGCGATAGAGAGAATGCCTGCCCGTGGGAAGTCCTCGCGGCCCGCAATTGACCGGGATGCCTTTCCAATTGCAAGTCGAGTTCTCGCCTGGGGCCGGAGCATGTTCAAACGAAAATCGGATGTAATTGGAAACGAAGAGATCAAGATGACCGTCGCGGTTGTAATCCAGGAACGCGCACCCGGCACCCCATCGCGCCGGACCCGGTTCCGAAAGTCCGGCTTGCTTGGTCACATCGGTGAAGGTGCCATCGCCGTTATTGCGGTAAAGGCGATTCTGTCCGAAATAGGTGCAGAAGATGTCATCGAACCCGTCATTGTTGTAATCAGCGATGCACACGCCATTCGCCCAGCCTGCGGCTCGGAGTCCGGCCTTGTCGGTCACATCCGTAAAAGTTCCGTCGCGATTATTCTTGTAGAGCCGATTGGTCGCCTCGGGAGGATCGCCTTCCAGACGCGTGCCGGAAAGCAGGAAAATATCCATCCACCCATCGTTGTCGTAGTCGATGAAAGCGCAGCCACACCCGTTGGCTTCCAGGATGTATTTCTTGGCGTCCACTCCTCCGTAGATGACTGGCATGTGCAAGCCCGCCTCTTTCGCGACATCGGTAAAGCGCGCGTTAAACGGGCGACCCGAAGGGGCTGGTTTGGCTTGCGTCTTTACCTCACGTGTGGCGATTCCTTGCTGCTGGCCGAAGAGCTGCTGGGCCGACGCACAAAGAGAAAACAGGACGAACGAACGACGGGAGATGGCCATAAATTGCGGTCGATTGCTGAGCTTTCATTATCGCAGGGTAACCTGCATTCGAGTAAAGGTTTACTGGGCTAGTTGGATTCCTTGCCCGAGGAAACGACCAGCTTGTAGCGGTTCTGATCAGCTTCTTCCTTGGTAGCGTCCTGGCGAGCTTTCGCCAACCGCTTTAGCAGGTCTGGAATCTCTCCCTGATCGTTGGTTTTTCGGAGCGCAACGATCAGGTGATACAAGGCCGTCTGATCGGACGGATTCCCTTGCAGGGCCGCCCGACACTCTTTGATGGCCAGCGCATTCTGTCCCGACTGCAAGTAGAGCTTCGCTAGAACGTTGTGCGCTACGGAAAGCGTGGTCTGCAAAGCAATCGCCTTCTTGGCTGATTGCACAGCCTGTTGGAATTCCACGCTGCCCGGAGCGGGAGCCTTTTGCGACAGAATGGCTGCTTCCAGGTACCAGAGAAATGCGTCACCGGGCTTCTTGGCCAGTTTTGAGCGCACAGTCGCCAAGGCTTTGTCAGGATCGTTCTGGTTCTGCTCCTCGGCGACCATACCCTGTGCCGCGGCGCTGAGAGCCTGCCGCGGATCCAGCACTTCGGCCTTTTCAAAATCCGCTTCCGCCTTCTCGTAATTCGCCATCTGCACATACAGCACACCGCGCGCCAGGTAAAGATCGGCGGCCTTGGGCTCCAGATTGAGGCCCGCATTCATCATGTCGATGCCCGCCTGAAAGGATTGATGAGACATGGCAATGTTCGCGAAATCCACATAAAGAGCGACATTGTGCGGATCCTTGACGATGGCGTCATGGAGAGTTTTGACTGCGTTGGGGGTGTCTTTATTGGCCTCATAGGCAGCGGCCGCCAACTGCATCGTGCCCACATCGGGAGAGCCTGTCGCGAGAAGAGGCTGCAACGTTGTGAGCGCAGCTCCCGGTTGTTCGGCCGCAAGTTGAACTACGGCCAGGCCACGCCGGGCTCGCGGATCGTCGGGATGAGAGGCCAATATGCGCTGGAATACAGGAATCGCCTTTTCCGTCTGTCTGAGCTCCATCAGACAAGCGCCGTACTCCTGCAACGCTCCGGGCTGCGAATCGAGGAGAGCATCACTCTGCGCAAAGTGTTGGACCGCTGCCGCACAATCTCGCTTCTTGTACGCAAGGACGGCCAGCATCGCATGACTCGTCTGATCATTGGGACGTAGCCGCAGCACGTGCTGCAATAACGGGACAGCCGATGGGTTACCCGCTTCGTACTCCAACTGCGCTGCACCTTCGAGGGCGGGAAGATAATCGGGTACGATCTTCAGCGCATTCTGATAGGAAACCAGAGCCGCCTTCTGATTGCCGCTTCCAGAATAAGCGAGACCCTGCAGCATCCAGAGCTGCGGATTCTTCGGAGACTCTTGCAGCGCGGGCTGGATGAGTTGCAGGGCTTTCTCAAATTCCCCGCCGCGCAGTGCGGAGGTAACTGCGTTGACCCGATCGTTTACCGCCTGCCCGAACGCAGGGGAAAAGAGCGTCACGAAAACAATCGTCAGACCAAGTTTCTTCCAAGTGAACACGGACATCATCGATTTTGACGCGACGCGCCTAATTTCCCGCCTATCGCCTTTATACTTCAGCCGGCGCCCAACCGCATAGTAATCTGAACCGGATTGTTTTCGTCTAACGTTCACACTGCTCATGTCACATAGAACTTTCTGCGATCGCTGGCTTCCGATGCGACGAACCACCGGTTCGACGTGGTGTGTCCGCTTGATCGGCTTCCTAGCTTTGTTTGCGGCAGCACCCTCATGGACGCAGGACACTTCCGCGATCGTCAAAATGAACGTTCATGCTGACCAAGCCGACGGGACGCTCGCGCCGACTTGGAGTTTCTTCGGATATGACGAACCGAATTACACCTATGCTCCGAACGGCAAGAAGTTGCTCGCCGAATTGTCAGCCCTGAGTCCGGCTCCGGCTTACGTGCGCGTACACAATCTCTTGACCACCGGCGACGGATCCGCTTCTCCGAAGTGGGGCTCAACGAACGTTTACACCGAAGATGCAGCGGGACGACCCGTTTACAGTTGGACTATTCTCGATCAGATTTTTGATACGTTTCGTGCCACGGGTGTGAAGCCATTAGTGGAAATCGGATTCATGCCCGAAGCTCTCTCGACTCATCCACAACCGTATCGCCACAGTTTTCCGCACGGCGACATCTTTACCGGATGGGCGTATCCGCCAAAGGACTACCGGAAATGGTCCGAGCTGGTTTTTCAGCTGGTGCGCCATTTGCGCGAACGCTATGGCGAAGCCGAAACGAAGACCTGGCTGTGGGAAGTGTGGAACGAGCCTGACATTGGATATTGGAAAGGGACGCCGGAGGAATATTTCAAGCTCTACGATTTTTCGGTGGATGCGGTTTTGCGAGCGCTGCCGGACGCGCGTATCGGAGGTCCAGACAGCACAGGTCCGGCGTCTCCGAAAGCTGCTGAATTTCTGCGGATGTTCCTCGAGCACTGTGCTCATCGGAAGAACTTTGCGACCGGGAAAACCGGCTCCCATCTTGACTTCATCGCCTTCCATCCCAAAGGATCACCGAAGTGGGAGAGCGGCCATGTACGCATGGGTATCGCTCATCAACTGGCCGCGATCGAAGCAGGCTTCCAGATCGTGGAATCTTTTCCACTATGGCGCCACACACCCGTCGTGCTGGGAGAATCTGATCCGGAAGGTTGCGCCGCTTGTTCCGCGAAAGACAACCCACAGAACTCTTACCGGAATGGGCCGTTGTATGCGGCTTACACCGCAGAAGTTCTGGACAGGATTTATGCGTTATCCAAGAGCGAAAACGTTAATTTCCTTGGAGCCGTGACGTGGGCCTTTGAATTCGAGGATCAACCGCCGTTCGAAGGATTTCGCGAACTGGCCACCGATGGAATCGACAAACCTGTTCTGAACGCATTTCGTATGTTTGGACGGCTGGGGCGCGAGCGCGTGAAAGCGACGAGTACAGGAACTTTGCCCACAGAAGACGTGGTGACAGACGGAGTTCGTGGTCAACCAGACATTAACGTGATCGCGACTCGGAAGGAGCATGAGATCGACGTCTTGATCTGGAACTATCACGATGACGACCTCGCCGCCTTGCCTGCTTCCGTCGATCTGGATGTCGATGGCTTACCCGCCACTGCGACCCGCGGCGTGCTCGAGCACTTTCGGATTGATTCCAGCCACAGCAACGCATTTACGGCTTGGGCGGAAATGGGATCGCCACAGTCGCCTTCTCCGGCACAGGTTGAACAATTGCAGAAAGAAGGACAGTTACAACTTCTCGGTTCGCCCGTGCAGCTCTCGATCGAGAGGAGCTCGGTAGATTTGCGGTTTGATTTGCCCCGGCAAGGCCTGTCCCTCGTGCGCCTTACGTGGTAAGAATCCGGCGGACGCTCAATTCTTTCCCACTGATTTCACGACGGCGGAGAAGTCCTGGTCGCCCAAACCCTGATCGATAGCATGTTTGAAAATGTCTAACGCGGGAGTCGCAGTTTGGAGCGGAAGACCACCCTTCGCTGCTTCGTTAATAGCGTACCCAATATCCTTTGTCATCAGTTTGAGCGGAAAATTTGGAGTGAAATCGTCCGCGGTCATGGCGGCCACGATCCTTTTGATCAGCGGGCTTGCCAGCGCGCTATTGGAAAGAACAGAAACGCTCTTCTCGCGGTCGAGCCCGCCCTGACGAACCATGGACATCGCCTCGGCAAAGGAGGCCGCTTGTACTCCACAAACGAAATTGTTGATCAATTTCAACAGCGCGCCACTGCCGTTCGGCCCGAGGTGCAGCACTTCCCTTCCGAGGACAGATAGAATCTCGTGCGCTCGCGCGAAGGCCGCGCTCGAGCCCCCAACCATGAAAAACAATTCTCCCGCTGCGGCGTGGGGCTTGGTTCCAGTGACGGGCGCGTCGAGAAATTCACAGTTTTTCGCGGCCACTGCAGCAGCCAGCTCTCTTACCCAATCGACCGACAGTGTGCTCGATTCCAGCAATAGTGAACCTGCAGGCGCCCCAGCCAATGCACCTTTTTCCCCAAGCCAAACGCTACGGGAGGCGGCATCGTCCGCGACCATGCTGATGACGATCTCGGCTCGCGCAGCAGCCTCGTGCGGCGAAGCGCAAACGAACGCTCCAGCTTCCGAGAATTTCCGTGTCGCCTCGCGGCTTCGGTTGTAGACCGACAGCGGAAAGCCCGCGGAGAGCAAACGTGTTGCCATCCCTCCGCCCATAATGCCCAGCCCTAGAACTGCGACGCGTGGTTTTGACATTGCACTTTTCATCCTAAAGAACTGACCTCGATCAGCGTCTGCGCTGACTTCGTGACATGAACCGGATTGCGCAGCGCTCGCCCGAAACCTTCGAAGGCAACTTCCATTACGTCTGCATCCTGAAGAGTGATTCCAGCGCCAAAACTCAGGCAATCGGTGCCGAAAAAATGAACGTGTACATCTCCCGGCCGGCGGTGCGCCTCAAATTTAAAGTGATGGTGCTCAAGATTCTGCAAGCTGTGGCACATCTCCGCCTCGCCTGTTCTGAATCCCCCGGACCAGAGGACACTGCCCTGGCGTTCAATCTTGACCTTCGCAGACACCGAGGAGAATTCAGGATCGGCGACGAGTTCCGGGCCCAGCGCGCAAGTTCGAAGCTTCGAGCCCGCCAGATTCAAGTAATTCTTCTTCTCGAATCGATGATCTGAGAATTCGTTGCCGCCAGCCATTCCTACACGATACGGAGACCCATCTCGCGCAATCACGTAGATGCCCGCAATCTCCGCTTCCTCGCCGCCGTCTTCCGCTTAGGCCGGAATCTGTAGTGGTTGCCCGTGTCCTCGCAACATCGCGCCCGTGCCTTTATAGAACCATTCCGGCGGAGTGCCGATCTCACCCGGCGCCGGACGCCCTCCTTCTTTTCCCCACTGGAACATTTTCATACTGTCTGTCATATCGTTGCCGTCTGCAGCATGCATCGATTGGCGATCTCGCGCACTGCCGAGGTGCGTGAGGCCTGTGCCGGAAATCATGCACCGAGAGGACTCGTCTGGATGGTCAATCGGCGGCAGCAATCGCCATTCTGACCGGCCGCTATACACAAGGTCGTAGTCCAAGCGATCGCTCGTGAGTCTCTTCCGTGCCATATCGATGAGCTTGACGCGCTCTTTGATCGTCGATTGCGCCAACTCGTACACAGAATTGCAGCCGTCGAGGATGCGAAGGTCGGGTTCTTCCACGAGCGCCACGCGCCGCACGACGCCTTTCTTGATCTGAACTAAACGCGTCATCGAATCTGATCCGCTCCTTGGACTTATTTACTCCACTACTTCGAAGTCTTGCAGTTTCGTCTCATCGATGCTGAGACCGAGGCCCGGTACATTTTCATCCAAATCGATGAATCCATCTTTCGCCTTCGGCTCGCCCGCAAAGAGATACCAGAAAAGTTCATTCCCCACTTCCACGTCAACCATGGGGAAATACTCCGCCATCGGAGAATTCAGACTGGCCATGACTACGTGATAGTTATGCATCTGCCCGGCATGAGGAATGACTGGAACCGAGTACGCCTCGGCCAGCGCGGCAATCTTTCGCGCCTGAGTGATGCCTCCCACGCGGTTCGTATCAAACTGGATGTAGTCCACAGCGCGTGTATCGAGCAGATCGCGGAATCCATGCAGGGTGAATTCGTGCTCGCCCCCGGCGATTGGAATCCGCCCGTAGGATTTCAATTCTGCATATCCGTGAATATCATCTGGAATGACTGGCTCTTCGAGCCAGCGAAGCTGAAAAGGCTCGAGGAGCGGAAGCATCCTCTTGGCGTAGTCGAGCGTCCAGCCCATGTAGGCGTCGGCCATCACGTCGACGTCGCTCCCCACGGCCTCGCGTACGCTGCGGACGAGTTCGACATTGCGTTGCATCCCAGCGGCGCCATCCACCGGCCCCCATCCGAAGCGAAGCTTCATCGCTTTATAGCCGTCTTTCTTGTAGCGCTTCGCTTCTGCAGCCAGTTCACTCGACTCGGAAGCATATAGACGGCTCGTGTAAACAGGAATGCGGGGCTTCGTTCGGCCGCCCAACAAGCGGTATACAGGTTGCTTCGCGGATTTGCCCAAAAGATCCCAAAGGGCGATGTCCACTGCGCTGATTGCCACCATTCCGATCCCTTTGCGCCCAAACGCCATCGTCTTGCGGTACATGTGCTGCCACAGGAATTCGAGGTCCCACGGGTTCTGGCCGATCAGCAACGGCTTCAGATAGAGATCGATCGTCTGTTTGGTAACCTGCGGAGCCAGCGCCGCGTTGCCGATTCCCACGAGACCGTTGTCGGTGAAGATCTCGACCACGAGCCATCCATGGAAGGTGAACGTTCCCATCGAGGCCTGCGTCAACTGCAACAGATCCATCGGATTCGTGCAGAAATGCGGCGGCAACGGCACAGTCTTCCCACGCCACCGAAACACGCGCGTTCGAATCTCTTTGATCGTCATCGGATCTTCACCGGGCTCCTTGGTAAGTTAATCTCCGCTCAATATCCGCGGGTTGGAATTGTGGAATCGCGATCAGAATGATAGCGAACGCGATGACATGAAACATCCCGGCCAGCGAGAGCACGACGCCGTAGCCGATACCGTGATCGAGCAAATAGCCCACCAACTGGCCGAATGCGATTCCGCCCATCGCTCCGCCAAACCCAACCAAGCCGGCCACTGAACCCACCACGCGCCGCGGCAGAAGATCGGTGGGCAGCACCATCACTAGCGTTGACCACGATTGCTGCCCGAAATACGCGACACTGAAGAGCACGATGGCCCACGAAACGGCCACGTGGGGAATAAACATGACGAGCGGCATGACAGCAGCGCTCAATCCCAGCGCGAGTTTTCTGGCCACACTCAGTGAGAACTCGCGACGCACCAAGTGGCTCGAAAACCATCCGCCCGCGAGACACCCGACTCCGGCTGCGGCGTATGGAATCCAGGCAAATGTGCCGACCGCCTTGATATCGAATCCTCGCGCGTCGTAAAGGTATTTCGGCAGCCAGAAGAGATAGAAGTACCAAGCCGCGTCACTCAGAAATTTCGCCGCCACCATTCCCCACACCTCGCGGACGCGCAGCAGATCAATCCAGCGCACGTTCACGGCGCCTTGGTCACCGTCTGAAGCTGTCACCTCCGGATATCGCTCCGGGGAGAAATACGACAAGTGCCACCATGCTGTCCACAGCAGCCCGACAGCGCCGGAGATCACGAATATCCATCGCCAATTCAAGAAGCTCAGGATGAGCGCAATCAAAGGCGGAGCGATCACCGCTCCCACAGCCGTTCCCGCATTGATGACGCCCATCGCGCTCGCGCGTTCCTCGGTTGGAAACCATTCCGCAACCACTCGTGTCGCCGCCGGAAATCCGCCGCCTTCGCCCATCCCGAGCAGGAAACGGCTCACCGCAAGCATCGCGAAACTCAAAGCCAGAGAGTGACTGGCGCAAGCCACCGACCAGAAAATCATGATCAGTGTGAACCCTCGCCGGGTTCCCAATGCATCGGTTAACTTCCCCCCACCTGCGTACATGAAGGCGTAGGAAAACAGGAATGTGGATTGCAACATCGAAAACTGCTCATTCGAGAGGGGGATATCCTTCCCAATCGCTTTCACGGCAACCGGAAGTGTCTGGCGATCGAGGTAGCTGATCGCGATAGCCGCGCTCACCAGAACAGCAACTCTCCACCGCCGCAAGCGCCTGCTCCTTGGTCAAGCTGATCTGAGATCCAGCTAATCCGATTGAGATGTTTTGATTAAATGGGCCTTCAATCGCCATTCGCGGCATTGTCCATGCGCTGTCTCGTTAAGACCTGGCAACCTGCGTCCAAACCTGCATCGATGTTGCCTGCCGATTGGCCCACGCGTAGTACGGAATGAAAGTCAGCGGAACTTTCTTCGTTTTTTCGCTTGCACCGGTGTATCGCGGGTACAGAGCGTTAGCCGAATCACTCCTCTCGTAGGTTATGCCAGTGTGGCGGAGCAAGAGCACTCCACCAAGAACGTCGCTCTTCATCTCGCTCTGAAACTCAGAGTCCGGACGTTTCCCCAATGCCAACGCCACGTCACTCAAGGTCACGCCACTCGATTGATCGAGCTCTTCGAGACAATAGACCAGTGGGCCACGCTGGACGGCGACCCGTCCGGTGTCATCGGCCACGCGCGGATTCGCCTCGAGTACCTGCGGTGTCATCGCCATCTGCAGATGAAGGCGATCGCCCGCAGACCAGCGCCGACGTATGGGCAGATATTCGCCAGGCTTTACGTACGGCAGCAGGGTGCCGTTGACTGACACGGTCGCGCTATCGACCCACCCAGGAATCCGCACATAGACCACAAAATCGGCGGGTTGCGAAGGCGTTACTGTCATGTCCACGTTGCCGTCCCACGGATAATTTGTCTTCTGGGCGATCTTCAAACCGGCGCCATTCTCCAGGTGCCAGTCCAGAACTGAATTGTCATAGAGGTGTACGTAGATTCCATCGTTGCTGGTGCTATAGAAATATCCCGGTAGAGAGCCGAAGGTGCGCTCCAGATTGGGGGGACAGCAAGTGGTGTCGTACCAAGAGTTGCGGATCTTGTCTCCACCGGAAGGATCGAACGCGAGCGGATTGCGATAACAGTACATCACTCCATCGAGTGACATTCCCGAGTTGATACCGTTATAGAGAGCGCGCTCGATCACATCCGTGAACTTCGCATCTCCCGTCGCAGCCAGCATGCGCCAGCTCCACATCATGTTGCCGATGGCGGCGCAACTCTCTCCATAGGCGCGAAAGTTCGGAAGTTCGTAGGCATCGCCAAACGCTTCTCCATCGGCCCGGGAACCGACCCCGCCGGTCACGTACATCTTGGTGGTGGTCATGTCGGTCCAGAGTTTATTCAGCGTCGTCCAGTAGGAATCGTCGCCTGTCTCCATGTAATAGTCGGTCGCACCGCAGCACGCGTACATGGCTCGCACCGCGTGGCCCTCAAGTTTGGTCCGCTCGACAAAGGGCGTGCCGGAAAACATGTAGATCGTTCTGCGCTCGGGAAGTTCGATCCGTTTATCTCCCTGCAGGATGTAGCCGGCGAGATCGAGTTGCGGTTTGTCGCCTGTCATCCGATACAGCTCAATCAACGACATTTCGATCTCAGGATGGCCGGATACGATCGGCTTCTTCGGCGCAGGACCGTAGTTCGGAATCAGAAAATCGTCAACGAAGCGAATGCCCGCGTCTAGCAACTTGCGGTCCCCGGTCGCGCGATAGTAGGCAATTGCACCCTGCAGCATGTGCCCGATGTTGTAGAGCTCATGGCCGGTCGTCTGCGTTTGCGGCAGCATCCGCTGCGACTTGCGATCGTCCACGTAGTAGGTATTCAGGTAGCCGCTGGGTTCCTGCACAGCCACAACCTCGCTGATTGCCTTCTCAGCGCTTGCCCGAAGTTCCGGACGATCGCCTGATTGCAGCACAAAACCAACCGCTTCTGTCCATTTATAAACATCAGAGTCCGAAAATACCGGTCCGTGCTGTGCAGCGTCGCTCTTGCCCACTAGCCGAAGGAAATTGTTCATGCGGCCATTTGCTTGCAGCAGATCGTGCATCGTCGGGATGCTCTTGCTGACGTTCACGTCGCGTCGAGTCCCCCAGAAGCCGCTCTCGATCGTCACGGCGTGTACCGGAATATTTCGCAGCTTCGCGTGAGGCGATTTCGCCAGATTCTCAACCCCTTGGTCGCGCCAAGCGGGTTGGTCAGTGAGAGTAACCGGGCTTTGGGCCGCACCGGCCGCCGGCCCGTTCGTGAGCGATGCGACGGCATTCCGGGCGGGAAATGACGAAATGGCAGCCACGGCGGCAGCCGACGTGACAAACTGCCGGCGCGATATTTCTCTCTTCTGGTTCATAAACTTTTCCTCCCAGTGGTCAGGTATGCTTTCCCGAGATTATAGCGCCGAAGTAATCGTTTACTTCATTGGGCAAATCCTCAGGCATCGAAGCCGGGATTTGCCCAGATCACCTCGCGAGATACTGTCGCATCTTCTGTGTCCGTGAATTGAATACTTCGAAGCTGCCGTCAGGCTGCGCCGTTAACTCCAGATAGTTCCCTGCATCGGGACCGTCCGGATTCGCGATAAACTCCGCCGCCACATTGTGTGCCGCTCCACTCTCTTCTGAAAAATGAAGCTGCCACAGGTTCTCGAGTCCGGGAGATTTTTCGATGATGTCCGAAACCGAAGGCGTGCCGCCCTTCTTCGCTCCGTTATCCATGATCGCGACTCGGGGAGCGATTCCGTATACGAATGCCGGACTACTGCTCTGGTTCCACCCGTGGTGCGAGACGATGTAAATGTCAATTTTCCCCAGCTTGTTTTTGGGACACATCAGCTGCATTTCTTCGTCTTTGGTCAGGTCGCCCAGATCAAGGATTCTGAGCTTGCCGAATGTGATGAGCGTCCCAACAGAACGTCGATTTTCGGTCTGATCGGCAGGAGGCTGCTCAGCATTCTTGCAATTGGAGTTCTCTTCTCCCGCGCCTGGAAGCGGAGCATCCAAGACCGCGCCATCTGCACTCACGATCGTTGCCTTGATTTCGCGGATCGGCAATGTGTCCCCTGGCTTGGCAACAATGTGCGCGTATTTTCCAGTGCTCAGGAGTTGCTGGTATGCCTGCCAAACTTGTACGGTCGGTTTATCGGTGTATTCGCGGTTTTCCCCATGATCGACAAACGTTCCTACGGGAATGCGCGCGGCAAGCTGAGGCGCTCCGCCCACGTGATCCTCGTGAAAGTGCGTGATAAGGACATAATCGATCTTGCCGATCCCCGCCTTCTTTGCAGCTGCCACGATTCGATCCGCGTCCCGGCCATTGTTTCCGGGCCAACCCGTGTCGATGAGCAGAGATTGCTTCTCGGGCGTGACGAACAGGGTTGCCTGCCCGCCTTCGACATCGACGAAATAGATCTGCAACGCACCTTTGTCTTGCGGGGTGTCCGCCAGCGCCGGGGACAAACGACAGATGCTTGCTACGACAGCGCAAAATAGCCCAACGACGATCACCACGACTGTCCTTCCCCGCCAAGGCTTCTGTCCGGAAGAAAAGACGCCAATCATATCCAGTCTCCTTGATGTCTTCTTTTATGGCCTGAGAATGATCCTGCTTGCCGACCTTGTCGTCAATCAGTATGTTTTGAGATTACGTTTACTCTGTTGTCTTACGGTATGATCGGTTCGTTTCTGCGGCGAACACTAGGCCGGCCCCGGATGCTTTAGGATCACTCGATGACCAAATTGCGCAGTCAATCATGGTTCGGACGACAGGACCGTGAAGGCTTCATGTATCGCAGCTGGATGAAGAACCAAGGCTGGCCGCACGATCTCTTCGATGGCCGCCCGGTGATCGGCATTTGCAACACCTGGTCTGAGCTCACGCCGTGCAATTCTCACTTTCGGGAGCTTGCCGAGCTGGTGAAACGCGGAGTTTGGGAGGCTGGCGGCTTTCCTCTTGAGTTTCCGGTCATGTCGCTGGGCGAAACACAGCTCCGGCCAACGGCCATGTTCTTTCGCAACCTAGCCAGCATGGATGTGGAAGAGTCGATTCGCGGCAATCCCATGGACGGGGTCGTTTTGCTCATGGGCTGTGACAAGACGACTCCTTCCCTGCTGATGGGCGCCGCCTCCTGCGACTTGCCTACGATTGGCCTCTCTGGCGGGCCAATGCTTTCGGGCAAATTTCATGGCCACGATCTGGGATCGGGAACCGGCCTCTGGCAAATGTCGGAACGAGTTCGCGCCGGCGCCATGCCGGTCAAGGAATTCTTCGAAGCCGAGAGCTGCATGCATCGCTCGAAAGGTCATTGCATGACCATGGGCACGGCTTCGACGATGGCGAGCATGGTCGAGGCGCTCGGCATGAGTCTTCCTGGCAACGCCGCCATCCCCGCGGTCGATGCTCGACGCAACACTCTTGCCCAACTAACAGGCCGCCGTATCGTCGAAATGGTCCACGAAGACCTGCGTATGTCGCGAATCCTGACGCGCGAGGCCTTCGAAAACGCCATTCGGGCGAACGCAGCAATCGGCGGATCGACCAACGCCGTGATTCATTTGATCGCGATTGCCGGCCGCATCGGTGTACCCCTTTGTCTCGACGACTTCGACCGGCTGGGTTCGAACCTGCCGTGCCTCGTCAATATTCAGCCCTCCGGAAAATACCTCATGGAGGACTTCTACTACGCCGGCGGCCTGCCCCGCGTTCTTCGAGAGCTTGCCGAAGCCGGTGCACTGCATCGTGACGCTCTAACCGCCAACGGAAAATCGCTCGGCGGGAATGTTGCCGAGGCACCTTGCTGGAATGCTGACGTCATTCATCCGTTTGCCAGTCCGTTGAAATCGAACGCCGGCATCGCCGTTCTTCGCGGAAATCTTGCACCAGATGGTGCTGTCATCAAGCCATCCGCGGCCAGTCCCCAACTATTGCAGCATCGCGGGCGAGCTGTGGTCTTTGAGTCGATCGAGGAATTTCACTCGCGGATCAACGACGAGAACTTGGACGTGGATGAAAGTTGTGTACTGGTTCTCAAGAACTGCGGCCCTCGCGGTTATCCGGGCATGGCCGAAGTGGGCAACATGCCGCTACCCCCGAAACTGCTGCGCAAGAGCATCACGGACATGGTCCGGATCTCCGACGCGAGAATGAGCGGCACGGCGTACGGAACGGTTGTGTTGCATGCCTCACCCGAAGCCGCCGCGGGCGGCACGCTCGCGCTGGTCCATTCCGGTGACATGATCACTTTGGATGTCACTCGGCGTTTGATTCAACTGGAGGTCGATGACACAACTTTGGGCAACCGCCGAGCGCTATGGAAACCTCCCGAGCTTCCCCAACGCGGCTGGCAGAGACTTTATATCCAGCACGTGCAGCAAGCACATTTGGGAGCTGATCTCGATTTTCTTGTGGGACACAGTGGCTCGCGCGTCGCTCGCGACTCCCACTGATAACTGACCTTCAGGTGGCCAATGAACGAACCGTGGAGTCGACGCCGTCTTCTGAAACAATTCGCCGCACTCTCGGCGGCGCTGGTCTTGCCGTCCGGGAAGGTCGTCGGAGAGTCGTCCGCAACCTCCATTAACAGCGACTGCGAAATCCAAATTTCTACGGTGAGCGCGCAGACTGTCCGGTTGTCGATTCTCCCAATCGAGAATGAAAAAACGGCGGAGATTCCGTATTTTGGCGCCCTCGCACGCGAATCCTGGGGAAATCCGATCGCACGAATGCGTGGCAAGGAACTGGCCCAGACGATTCAATCCGGCAGCCTGAAGATTCGTGCGTCTCTCAATCCCCTGTCCTTGACGATCTCAACCGCCGGCGGATCCGATATTCAAACGCTTTCGGTGGATCGAGTCACTGGCGTTGTGTCGTTCACGACCGGAGAATCCCCTCTGCTCGGTCTGGGAGAAGGCGGTCCTCAATTTGACCGGCGAGGTTCCGTCGACACCATGAGGAATGGACAGGGCGGCTACAAGCTCGAAACTCACGGTGCTCGGGTCGGCATTCCCTGGCTCATCGGGACGGCTGGCTGGGCAATCTTCTTTCATCTACCCTTTGGCACGTTCGACTTTACCGGATCTCAATCCAGGTTCGCTCCTGCAAATCCAGACGCTCCATTTCCGCTGGATCTCTTCTTTGTAGCTTCGCCTGATCCTGCCACAATCATGGCTGAATACGCTCGCCTCACTGGACACGCCGAACTTCCGCCGCTGTGGAGTCTGGGATATCAGCAGTCGCATCGAACCCTTGCGAGCCGTGACGAAGTACTGGCCGAGGCGAAAACGTTTCGTGAAAAGAAGCTCCCCTGCGATGCCCTGATCTATCTAGGCACCGGCTTCTGCCCGTCGGGTTGGAATACAGAGAACGGCTCATTCTCGTGGAATTCGCGAGTGTTTAACGACCCGCAGAAGATGGTGGGCGAGCTACACAGGGACAATTTCCGCGTCGTGCTCCATGACGTAATCCTGACCGACAAACTCAAAGGATCGGTTCACGAGCCCTGCAAGTTGTCCGAGTTCGACGAGGCAGAGGCGAGTTGCTACTGGGATGCTCACCGCAAAGATTTCGCCACGGGCATCGATGGCTGGTGGCCCGACGAAGGTGACCCACTGGACGTTCCTTCTCGGCTCACGCGCAACCGGATGCACTGGGAAGGTCCGCAACTCGATCGGCCCAACGAGCGTCCCTATGCGCTACATCGTAACGGCTACGCAGGCATGCAACGCTACGCCTCGTTTCTGTGGTCCGGAGACGTGTATTGCAAGTGGGAGACGCTGAAGACGCAGGTTCCGATTGCAATCAACACTTCTCTTACCGGAATTCCCTACTGGGGAACCGACGTCGGAGGTTTTGTCCCCACGCCAGAATTCACAGCCGAACTATATGTGCGCTGGTTTCAGTTCGGAGCATTCTGCACGCTGTTCCGTTCGCATGGCCGCGCATGGAAGTTGCGTCTTCCCTGGGGATGGAATACCGGGGACCCCGGACCACTCGAGGCTGGCAGATACGATGGCTGGACAATTCCAGATACCAGCCAACTGCACGATGAAAAGGTCGAACCCATCTGCCGCAAATATCTGGAACTTCGTTATCGGATGCTTCCCTACCTCTACAGCGGCGTCCGTGAGTGCACCGTTACCGGCGTGCCGGTCATGCGCGCGCTATGGCTGCACTATCCTGACGATCCAAAAGCGGTCGAGTGCCCGGACGAGTATTTGTGGGGCCGCGACATCCTGGTGGCTCCCGTGGTGGAGAAAGGCGCAAACTCTCGAGAGATCTATCTGCCGCGGGGCGCCTGGTACGACTTCTGGACGGGTGAGAAACTCGAAGGCGGCCGCGAATTCATGCGCCCGATTGATCTCGAAACCATTCCTCTCTACGTGCGGGCCGGCACGATTTTGCCGCTCGGCCCAGTAAAGCAACACACCGATGAACAAATCGATGAACCACTTTCTGTGTCCATTTATCCGGGCGCCGACAGCTCGTTTCTGCTCTATGAAGACGACGGCCGTTCCTTCAACTACCGCAAAGGCGAGTGGATGGGCATACTTCTAAACTGGAACGACTCACGACGGGAACTTACCTCGAGCCTCGCCTCGGGTTCGCGTCTCTTCCCGCCGTTGCGGCGGAATATCGAAGTGAAACTTCTTCAAGAGAAAAAACAGATCGTGTTCGATGGAAGACCGCTCAAGGTGCAGTTCTAACCTCGCGGGCAACTTCTGCGTCATACTGCCTTGAAGTGACTTGGCGAAGCAGCGGGCGGCGACGTGTTCGTGCTCGCTAACCAAGGTGTAGTCAAGGCCTTTTGGGCACCGGACGGACTCGTTCTGCGGATACAATCCCATTGCCCTCGAGTACGGAATAATACTGGTCCACGGCGAGGTCGCTAAACGTCTCGACGCTGCCGGAGGGCCAGCGGACCTCGACCTTGTCGATTTTCCTACCCGTGCCTAAACCGAAGTGAACCCTCAGATCGCTTTGCGAGAGATAGCTGCCACCGCTGTGGATTTCGTCGGTCTGCGTCATTCCCCCTGCCACGATCTTGATCCGCGCGTTCAGTGCCAGGCGATTGCTCTTGGATCCCGCGAGTTCAAAGCTCACCCAATGGTGGCCTGGAATGCCGCGATTCTTCAAAACCATCGGACTTCCGTCAAGATCGCTGATTACAACGTCCATATTGCCGTCATTGAAAAGATCGCCAACCGCTAGGCCACGCGAAACCCGCTTTTCCTTGAGCGCGCTCCCCGCCTGATCGCTGGCATCGCAAAATGTTCCGTCCTTCTGATTCATGTGCAGCAGCTTGGGTTCGCGATAACCGGCGCCGGAAGGTAGCGTATCCACCTGCGGATACACTTGGCCACTCACGGCGATCAGATCGAGCCATCCATCATTGTCGAGGTCGACAAACGCCGTCCCCCACTTTACCCACGGCAACGAAGGCAGGGCCACGCCGGAAGGATAGGACACTTCGGTGAAATTCCAATTGCCGTCGTTGCGGTACAGCAAGTCGTTCTCGTTCTCGAAATTGGTCACAAATAGTGACGGTCGGCCGGTGTGAAGATAATCGCCGACTGCGATGCCCATGGAAGCCTGCTCGGAACCGTCTTCACTCACCGCGGTACCAGACTCCAGTCCGATATCTTTGAATTTTCCATTGCCTTCGTTCTTGTACAGAAATTTCGGAGTCGAGTCATTGGCCACGTAAATGTCGGGCCTTCCCGTATTGTTGAAATCCGCCCACAAAACTCCTAGTCCGTAATAGCCATTCGGATCATCGACTCCGGCGCTCTTCGACACGTCGGTGAATGTTCCATCTTTGTTGTTGTGGAAAAGAGCATCTCCCGCACCCTTCAACCCGCGCGGACCACACTGCACATCGAGGCCTCGATACTTGCAATTAGGAGACTTGCCAAAACCCGGCAGATCGTTGAGGTGAAAATCAACGTAGTTGGTAACCATCAGGTCGACGAAACCATCGCCGTCATAGTCGCCAAATGCGGCGCCGGTTGACCATCGGCCGTCGGCAACACTAGCTCTGGAAGTCACGTCCGTGAACGTGCCATCGCCGTTATTGTGATAAAGAACATTCCCGCCGAGGCAAGTGATATAGAGGTCGGGCCAGCCATCGTTGTCGATGTCCCCAACAGCCCCGCCCATGGCGAAGCATGGAGTACCGATGCCGGCTTTTTCGGTCACATCCGTAAAGGTGCCGTCGTGATTGTTGCGGTAAAGGGCGCCTCGGCTCTTCTGGCCTTTGATCGCCATCTCCACGCTAGGAGCATTGGTAAAGTAGATGTCCAGCCAGCCGTCGCGATCGTAGTCGAATAGGATGACGCCGCCACTCATCGACTCCACGATGTACTTCTTCGCCGGATCGGATGTGTGCGTGAAGCTAATTCCAGCCTTGGTCGTGACATCCTCCAGTTGCGGGATCGGGCGGTCGGTGCACTTAAAGGCCTTACCTCCTGGAGGCGGAGGGGGTGGGGTTGGATGGCCCTCTTGACCAGGGAGAAGGCTCGCTGCCAGGACGATCATAAATAATATCTGTGAGTCATACATGCATCGATACTGGTTCAATAGTTTTCCCTTTAGCGACCGTCACCGGCCTTGCATGGACTGCATTCCGGCTTTCTCTCGCTGCTTTGCTTTGAGCTCTTTGTAGATCTCTAGTTCGCGATCGGCATCGGCCACCCGCTGCAGCTTGCGGTACGCCGCTTGCAACTGGTAATGCATAAAGTCGCTTTGGGGACTGAGACGGGTGGCTGTCTCTAAATGGTCGACAGCTTCTTTCAATTGTCCTCGGTCCAGCAAAATCTTCCCTAACTCGTAATTTGCGTTGGGATGATTCGGTTGCGTACTCAGTACCTGTTGAAAAAGCGCGGCGGCGTCATCCACCCGCGATAGCTGGAGGTAAACGAAACCCAAGTTGTACAGGGCATCGGGGTCAGTGGGCTCAAGTTTCAGTTCGGCTTGGAATTCCTCGGCCGCTTCCGGCCAGTGCTCCCACCGAATATCTGCCTGCCCAGCAAAGTAGTGAGCTTTCCGCAAGAACGAGTCGGACTGGAGCGCCCGATGAAAAGTATCGACCGCGCTCGCATAGTCGCCGATTTCGATCCATAGTTGGCCGATCAAGAGAAGACCCTCATCGCTGCCATGATTTTCTTTCTCGAATTCGCCGAGAACCTCGGTGGCTTTCTTCAAATCGCCGCTGTGTGCGAGCGACGCTGCCCATGCATATCCGACAGTCGAGTCTTGCATACCCTGAAGACCCAACGGGGAAAAAGTCTTTGCGGCATCGGTGTACTCCTCTGCCGCAAAATAGGCCAAGCCCAGCATCGCCCGCACAGGCGCGTCCGTGGGTTTCTCGTCAATCGCGACGGCAAAGCCGCGGATCGCTTCGGGATAATTATTGATGCGAAATGCCGACAGTCCCAGATTCTTCGCGAGCCCCGGAATCGCGGGGTCCCAACGCTCCGCCTCCTGGTAGTGGCCGAGGGCCACGGAATATTCTTTTCTCACGGCTTCGGAAGTGGCTAGATCATTGAAGCTCAGCCCTAACACAGAGCGGAGCCGGTTCTCTTGGGAGTCTGCGGCAGCGCGCTGTTTTTCGGTCAGGTGCGCGCGAACCATCACCGAGGCGTCGACCCGCGCGAACGGATCATTGTTCCCTGGGAGCACAGGGGCGGCCTCGTTTTCGCTCTTGGGATTCAGGGGCACGATCGCCGCGGCCGAGCCGACTCCACCCGCCAAGGCCATTGCCGCAACATTTTGCTGGCTTTGCTGCAGCACTTTGTTCTGCAGCGCGCGCGCCTTCGTCAGAAACACTTCGCTTTCCTCGGTGCGTCCGGAGGTCGCCAGGATGCGTCCGAGGTCGATGTAAGCCCGGCGAATCTGGAAATTGGAACGCCCTTCATCGCTGCCAGTCATTTCGACGGCCTTGCGAAGCGCCTGCTCCGCACGCTTCATGTCGCTTCGCGCGTAGGCGTTGAGACCCATGTACAGCCAGGGCTCGGGCCAGTCCGGATTCACATCGACGGCCGCTGTCAGGTATTTGTCCGACACTTCATAGCGGCGTTCGCTGGAGGCGATGAAACCCATCATGTAGTTGGCTAGATAGTCTCGGGGATAGTGCTCGAGCTCCTTCGCGAATTCATTCTCAATTTCGGGTGTTGCCTGCCACTCGTTCACCGCAAAGGTTGCAAGGGCTAGAAAATAGTGAGCGTGCGGCGTAGCCGGGTCCAAGGCGATTGCCCGCTTAAACTCCCGGATCGCTTCGGGCATCTCCTCGGCGTCACGGTAGGCCCTGCCAAACATCACATGGAGAGACCCGCTATCTCCTGCAAGTTGCATCATCTGCTGGAACACGGCGTTAGCTCGCAGCCTGTTCTTCTCTTTATCGGGACCGTCTTTTCCCTCTAGCAGGCAGATTCCCAAGGAATAGAGGGTTCCGATGTCAGGGTTGAGCCGCGCCGCGCGGTCAAACGCCTCAGCAGCCTTGGCGTAGTCGCCTTTCTTTATGTTGGCTTGGGCGCTGACGTTCCATGCGCGGGCATTGTTCGTGTCTGCGGCCAGCACCTTGCTGGATTCCGTGAGCGCATCATCGAGTCGAGCTGCCTGAAGGCTGGCGATGGCGAGATCGACGTGCGTATCCGGAATATCTTCGAACTCCAAGGATCGATGGTACAGCTCGATAGCCTGCGGATAGGCCGATTGAATCAGGCGCAATTGCGCCAATTCGCGTAGCGCAAGAGCAATTAGGCGTTCATTGGCCACGGCGATGGCCGCGGCGTCGCCGGCGTTTCGAGCGTCCTGGGCCGCCGCCAGTCGCTTCTCCAGTTCGGCCTCAGCGCCGTTCGCGCGGGACTGGGTGAGTTTCGTCGGGGATCGTCTGGGCGAAATCGATTGTGCCAGTGCAGAGTGAACCGTCAACACACAGCTAAATAGAACGAGAAGCGAGGCGTTCTTGAGCGGGAAGGTCATTTTGCGCCGCGGGCGCGACCGCATGGAAATTCTCGCATTCACAGAGGACGGGGCATTACCAGCTCTATGGCAAAACTAAACGGCGGGGCTCGAATTTTCAAGCCCCGCCGTGGGTAGATCGAGCCTTGTCAGTTTCAGCTCTAGAACGTGAACCTCAAAGTGTATTGAATTTCACGTCCCGGATGCACTGAACCGGCTGTTCCAAAATTAGTGACCGCTGTTTGGCTAGTGACGGTGCTGTTGACCGGGCTGCAAGCGTTGGACCCGCAAGTGATGCTTGAGGGGTTATAGCCTGCACCTTCTAGGTTACCGCTGTTGAAATTGGCATGGTTGAGAAGATTGAAGAAGTCAAATTGAAACTTGATGCCGTAGTGCTCTTTGAACTTCCAGTTCTTCGCCAACTGCACGTCAGCGGAGCGGGCGTCCGCGCCTGAGCAGGAACCGCGGCGAACGGTGCCCACTGTGCCAAGCTGGTAGCCCACTAACGTAAACGCATTAACGTTTAGGAGTTGATCTGCATTTCGACCCGAGTTGCAGGAGATCCCCGTTGCATCGGCGCGCTGATTGTTGCCGAAACCGGTTCCCGTAAGTGTACTCAGCTGGTAGCAGTTACTGAAGCTAGCACCCGGAGTCACACTGGGATTGCCGCACAAGCCGGCCCCTGGAATCTGCATCGGGTTAGTGTGCGCATTCGCATCAGTCACACCATTTGTGAAGATGCTCAACGAAGCTCCTGATTGAATGTTGACGATGCTATTGAGTTCCCATCCGCCCAGCGTCGATTGAACGAAGCTGTTGCTGTGGCCAAATTTTGGCAGATCAAACACTTCGTTCGCCACGAAGATATTCGGCCGGTTGATATTCGTGTTGCCCTTGTCAAGCTTTGTGTTGCCCGGATCGACAAACGCTTCCTGGTTTACGCTGCCGGAAGAGTTATCCAGTTCCACATCGCCGATCGAATGCGACCAGGTATAGGACGCCTGGAAACTCGAGCGGCTGCCAATACGCGAACGGAATAGCGCCTGTAATGAATTGTAGCTGGCGGAACCTCCGCGAGCGAACTCGCCGATGGTGCCGAAGTTTGTAGCGGACCGCAACGAATCGATATTGGTGACGCTGGCGTTCGGGCCATTACTGCCAAGAAATGCGCCGTTGATCCAATTCGACGGTGCGACCCTGTTCAGATCCGCCATCGAGGTGAGGTGAATCCCGGAGTTGCCGACGTAGCCGACCTGGAGTGATGTGCTACGGGCTAACTGCTGCTCCACGGAAAAGTTCCACTGCCAGCTGTTCGGCACGACCGCGCGCGGATCCTTAGCCGCGCTCGGCGACACCGACGGATTGGCCAATGGAGCCGGTGTCTCCAAGGTTCGTGTGTCGTTCGCGTTGATGACGAATGGTGCGTTGTGCGCCAAGCTCTCGTCAATGCCGACCAGTTCCCGTTGGAAAAATTGTCCGACTCCCAAGCGGACCGCTGTTTTGCCGTCACCTCTCACATCCCAAGCGATACCGATGCGAGGAGCGATGTTGTGATTGTTGTTGTTCACGAGAGCGCGATTTGCCCCCGGTGTTCCATTGGACAGGGGCAATGTGACTCCTAAGGACGAGAGAAGGGCGGCCTGCGAAGCACAGGGACTCGTTCCCGGCACGACGACGATGCCATTGCAGGCGTCGGAGGGATTGGCTGCAGCTTCTGACGCGCTCCAGTCAGCCAAATTGAAATTAGCCCATTTGTTATCGATGCCGAAGGGCTCGCGATAGAACGACCATCGGAAGCCATAGCTGAAGGTCAAATTGTGATTGAACTTCCAGGTGTCGCCGAGGTACCACTCAAAATCGTGCCACCCCACCTGAGCCAGCCCATTGACGCTGTTTTCGCTGGTGTTGAAGGTTTGCCCAGCACCGGTCGGATCCAGCGAAGTATTCAGTCCCGGTAGGAGCACATTGGCGAGCGGGTTGTTGGTCTGGACCCTGACACTGCCGCCTCCAACTGGGATGGCTGGCTGGTCATTGCCGCCGTTGTTAAACTCGATTTTCTTGTTCGTGCTGTAGTAAGCACCCGCTTTAAAGAGGTGGTTGCCACGAACCTTCGAAATGTTGTCTTGGATAGCGTAGAGATCTTCATGGTTGCCGTAGGGAGCAATGGTCCACATGGTCTGCGCGCCCGCTGGCCCACCACCGTACGGATTCAAACCTCCCCACGCGCCTCCGCCGTCAATATAGGCGCCGGGCTGCTTTAGCGAACTTGGCCATGCGGAAGGAATGGCGGCGTTAGTAGCAGCGACCAGTGCCGAAGAGCTGGGGGAGAGAGTGGTGACGATGGCGTTGTGACCGTAGCCAAACTCAACGTCATTCACCATACTGCTGCCCAGTTGCGAGGTCAGTTTTGCCATCACACTCTTGGAAGGCTGGCTCCAGTCCGAACTGACGGTAGGAAAGATGCTGTCTCCCCAGAATTGCCCTGGCGCTGGCCCGGGGACCTTCCACGAATCTTGCGTCCAACGGAAAGTCGCACGATGCTTCTGCGTCAAATCGTAATCGACGCGTCCGTTAAATTCGCCCCATGCTGGCGACACGCGTTCCGAATCGAACCAGTTGATGCCATTCGCAAGGGTCCTGTTAGGCGCCGGATAAAACTGACCTAGCAAGGCACCGGAAGGATCAACGTTGGCGAGTTTAAAAGGATTCCCCGCTGCTTGCAGCGCTGTCGGAATGGTAGATGTATATACGGCGCTGCCCACAGAGCCAACCCACGAAGCTGGTTGATTGGCGCCACACTGATCCGTGGCGAGCGTGCCAGACGCATTAGTTGCGCTTGGTGCCACCGCGCCAGCGAAGTTTTGGCTGAAGTCCCCGCTCTGCTCGGCTAGCGTGGGCACGCAGGCCGATTGCGGACTGCCACGTACCTCACGATCCCACTCTTGACCCCAGAAAAAGAACAGTTTGTTCTTAATGATCGGACCACCAACGTGGTATCCCCAGTCGTTGCGTCGAAGTTCCGCCTTGACGGGATTGGTCGTGTGGTTGGAAAACCAGTCATTCGCGTCGAGAGCATCGTTTCGACCAGCGTAGAAGAAACCGCCGTGAAACTGGTTTGTGCCGCCCTTGGTAGTGATGCTGATAATGGCGCCTGAAGCCTGGCCATATTCCGGACCGTAGGAGTTGCGCACCATCTTGAACTCGTCGATGGCATCGGTGGAGGGATACACCAAGATCGTGCGGTTGGAACCGACGTCGTTGTTATTAACGCCGTCCACCAAGAAGAGGTTGTTCGTGTACGGATTGCCGTTCACTGAGAAATCGCTGCCTCCGAGGAGGCCCTTGTCGCGACTGTTAAAGCTATTGGCTTGGGAAACACCCGGCGACAAGGTCACGAGGCCCATGAAGTTCTCGCCGTTGAGAGGCAACTCACGGACTTGGGTGCCTTCGACGACTTCGCCGACCGACGCTTGGCTCGTTTCCACCTGCACATCGCTGGCTTCAACGGTAATGGTCTCAGAGGCGGAACCGATATCTAACTTGGGGCTGATGTCGGTAGTCGTCGAAGTGTGGACTTCCACGTTCTTGGCGACGAACTCCTTGAAGTTGGTCCCTTTCACGTGGATCTCGTAAGTTCCAACCGGCAACTGGGCGAAGGTGTACACACCCTGCTCGCTCGTGGTCGTATTGTGTGACTCGCCAGTACCGATGTTGGCCGCCGTAACCGTGGCACCAGGTACCGATGCGCCTGTGGAATCGGTCACCGTTCCCGTGATCGTGCCTGAGTATTGTTGCGCGTGCATAGCCAGCGGAATCGCGAGCATCAACACGCAAACTAGTCCACTTAACACCGACAGTTTTCCGATTGCCCGTCTATTGTCCATCCATGAAACCTTCATGCACCCCTCCGAAACTTGTTGAGATCTCAACTCGACCTTGGGAATTCCACACCTGAACCCATTTCCAAACAGAACATGGCACTTTTTGTATTAATGCAAAAATACTAGCCTGCGAGTATTAGTCTTAACCGATTCCCGTTGTCAAGCTAAAAATAACGATTTTGTAGGGGGAAAAGCCGGTTTTCGTAAACGGCCGCAAAGAAGACATATCATCCCGCTCGCGAAAATCTATGATGAATGGGAGATTTCGAAGTAACTCGAGATGCTCTTGATAACATCGGAAGGCATTCGGCCCGTGATTACTGGGGTTGTACCAACTTATGGCAAGACGTATATAGCTCGCGAAATCTATGGGTTTTGGATAATTGAGTGCCAGATAGTTCTCTTCTGGGGATCGCGAGGCGGAATGTTATTTCGGGAACTTCCTTCGAGAATTGGCATATGGTCGCAGCTATTGGGCCCCATGCGCGAGCTGATGCACAGCCTTAGTATTCGGCGTTATGAGAACCGTGGCCTCGCTCAATCGAGCCTCTGTTGTCCATTCGTGTACACCCAGCGCTCACGCTAGCGGGCCACGGATTGCCTTGAGTTTCGTGATGGCCTGATGCGGATTGGGTCTACTGCCATCGACCCGTTCCTTCGATAACTGTGATGTAGCGATCCAGGGGCAATTTCGTGAAGCGCTCGACGCTTCCGCCGGGCTGGGGCCACTTGATTTCCAGCCAGTCGATTGTCGTGCGCTTGCCGATACCGAGCACAATGCGCGGGTCGTGGGAAGAGAGAAAACTCCCGCCGCCAACCTTCATGCGCTCACGCCTCAGATCGCCAGCCTGGTAGGCAATACGCGCGCCAATCGCGTCTCGATTTGACTTGCTCCCGACCAGATGACAGGCCGAGCCAATGATTCTGCCTGCCGACGTTGTTGCGCAACAATACTGGAGGCCCGTCGTTATTCGAAATGAGCACATCGACCGCGCCGTCGTTGTTGAAATCGCCGATAGCAAGGCCACGCGCGGCGAACGTTTTGGCAAAGACGGGACCGCTTTGCTCGCTCACATTCTTGAAGGCCATGCCCTGGTTTTGAAACAGCAGGAGCGGTTCCTTGTAAGTAACCTGGTGCGATAGTTCGTCGACGAGATCATCGGGGAAGCCATTGGAACAAATGAGATCCAGGTCGCCGTCGTTGTCGTAGTCGAAGAATTTGAGCCCCCATCCGCTCATCCAGCGTGTGGACATGCCGATGCCCTTGGGCATGGAGACGTCCTCAAACGTTGCATCGCCGTTGTTCTGATACAGGGAAAAAATCTCCTGGTCGATGTTGGCGACAAAAAGATCCATCCAGCCATCCTGGTTGAAGTCTGCCGAGTCCACCCCCATGCCGGAACGGGCTCTGCCCTCGGCGCTGTATGCTACGTCGGCGGTGAGCCCCGTTTCTTCGAATCGGCCGCTGCGGTTCAGGAATAGAAAATTCGCTACCGTGTCGTTGGTGACAAAAAGATCCATGCGGCCGTCATTGTTTACGTCGGTGGCGACGACTCCCCAAGCTTTGCCGAGATGTTCGGCAATGCCCGACTCCCGGCTCACGTCCGTGAACGTCCCATCGCCATTGTTATGAAACAGCCAGCTTGGACGTGGCTTGAAAATGCGCGGGATACAATAATGATGCGTTCCGTCACGATCGATCCCGCAGCTGAGGGTTTTGTTGAACTCGCTGAACTGGCAGACGAACAGGTCAAGTCGACCATCGTTGTCGTAGTCGAACCACACAGCGCTGGAACTCCAGCCGGGTGCTGAGACGTCCGCTTTCTCGGTTACGTCCGTGAACGTCCCGTCGCCATTGTTGTGATAGAGGATGCTCCGTTCATACTGCGTGACGTAGATATCAGGAAAACCGTCACCGTCATAGTCGCCAACGGCCACACCCATTCCGTACCCACCGCCGGCCACGCCCGCTTTCTCGGTCACGTCTGTGAACGTGCCGTCGCGATTGTTGCGATACAGAGCGTTCCGCAAGGGCTGTGGAGGTTTGTAAAAATCGCATTTCCCGCTGTTGACCAAATAGATGTCCATCCACCCGTCATTGTCGTAGTCGAGGAAAGCGCAGCCTGCCCCGCTGGTTTCCGGGAAGATACTTTTCCGCGGACTTGCCCGCTCTGTGCACCCATTTGATACCACTGCTCGACGGCGGGATCTCTTCGAAAGCAAATGGAGACGCGGGAGAAGAAGCTTTCAACAAAGGGACTTTTACAAATGGCCAAGCCCCGGCAAGGAGAGAAAGATTTTGGAGGAAGCGACGTCGCGAGAGCAGAACGGCGCGTCGAAGCGCGCTTCCCTTACCCATATCCGTATTATGCCTAGACGAACGAAACTCCGCAAAGATCAGGGCACTCTCACCAGAGATGCCGACGTCCCTGTTTCGCTAGGACCGTCGCGAACTGCAGCCCGACGTCGCTCGTCCTGTAAACCATGCGTATGGAAATCGCCCAGAGAGGGGTACTATTTTATTCCGTGTCCTCCTTTCTGCGCAGGGCCAATCTGTGCGCCGCCATCCGGGTCGTGCTGAATACGCGGCGCACGGCATACCTTCTCTTTGTGGAGGTGATTCTCAGTCTCCTGCTGTCCCCAGCACTCCCCGCCGCGAGCCGCCAGCAGGAAGTCGTCCAGTCCGCCTTTGAAGATCTCGAGAAATCGGCATCCGCGGCGCGAGAAGCCGGCAAAATCGAGGATGCAGTTCGCGACTACCAACGCGCAGTGGAGATCCGCACCGATTGGGAAGAGGGCTGGTGGTACCTGGGAACTCTACAGTACGACGCAGACCGCTTCGCCGAAGCAATACCTGCTCTCAAAAAAGTCGTACAACTCGATCCCGCCAACGGGCCAGCGTGGAAGTTTCTCGGCTTGTGCGAGTTCGAGACCCGCGACTACGCGCAGTCTCTGGAACACTTGCGGCAGGGACAGGACCTCGGAACCGGCGATGATCCCGAGATTGCGCGCGTTGCCAGATATCACCTTGCCCTGCTACTGACTCGCAACGGTGAATTTGAGAAGGCGTCCGCCATGCTGGCCTCGGCATTTGGGGATCAGTCGTCAGCGCAGGCCAAGGTCGCTCTTGGGCTGATATTGTTGCGCACGCCCCTTTTGCCTCAGGAGGTCGACCCTTCTCAAGATGCTATAGTTCAGGCCGCAGGCGAAACAGCGTCACTTCTGGCGCGCGGTGATTCTGCCCGGGGGCTCGACTCATTTCGAGCTCTGTTGGCAAAGTATCCCAACGTTCCTTATCTGCATTACGCCTTCGGGATCGCCCTGGCTTCGGCCGGCCGAAATGACGAGGCACTCCCGCAACAACAGGCGGAACTGAAGACTTCTCCCCGGAGCGCGCTACCGCGCATTGAGATCAGTTCATTGGAGCTTCGCTCGCGCAATCCGCGCGGCGCTCTTCGTGCGGCGGAGATGGCGGTGGAATTGTCGCCAAACTCTCCGGCTGCACATCGCATGCTGGCGCAGAGTCTTCAGGCTCTCGGGCAGAAGGAGAAGGCTGCCATAGAACTGCGCGCATCCAAGGCTCTCGCACCGGAGAAGCCAGCGCGGGAGGCTCGTATCGTCCAAATGTATGGGCTTCAGCCTGCCACCGTCGTTCCGGAAGCCGCGCGAGCGGCAACCTCTCCTGCAAGTTCCGCGGCATTCGATGAACTCTCCCGACAGGCAGCGGCTTCCTTGGCCGCCGGGAATGCCAATGAGGCGATTCGCATCTATAAGGAAGCCTTGCAACTGCATCCGGAATGGGATGAGGGCCGCTGGAATCTTGCGATGTTGGCTTATTCCGCGGGACGTTACCCCGAAGCGATAGTGGCGCTCAAGGCGTGCGTAGCGCGCCGACCAGACTACGGCACCGCCTGGGCGGTCCTCGGTCTTTCCGAGTTCGAGACCAAAGATTACAGCAACGCTCTGATCCACCTGCAGCGCGGCCAAGACTTCGGCATGGGAGGCGGCAAGGAGTCAGTACAACTGGCGAAGTATCGGTTGGGCGTCCTGCTCAATCGCAACACAGAATTCGACGCCGCGGCGGAATTGCTGGCTCCGGAAGCCGGGCCCGGTCCGCTCGCGGAGAAGATCCAGTTCGCGCTTGGGATGTCGCTACTGCGCATCCCCATTCTGCCGGACGAAGTGGCCTCATCCAGGAGCAGCCTTGTCCTAGCCGCCGGCGAGATTGCTGCTCTACTGCAAGACAGCAAGTATGACGCGGTATTTCCCAAGTTCCAGGCACTGATCCAGCAGTATCCGGCCGTGCCGTTTCTTCACTACGCCTATGGGACGGCACTCGAGGCCCTCTCGCAATACGACGACGCGGAATCCCAGTTGCGGCAGGAAATATTGATTTCTCCGAAGAGTGAACTTCCCTACGTGCGCATGGCATCGATCGCGCTCAAGATGCACAGTCCCGCAGAAGCCCTGCCCTCGGCCCAGCAAGCGGTTGAACTCGGCGCCGATTCTGCAGAAGCTCACTACCTGCTCGGGCGAAGCTATCTGGAAGCAGGCCAGCCTGAGAAGGCCATGCAGGAACTGGAGACGGCGAGCAAGATGGCGCCCGGCAGTCCTGAGGTGCACTTCAACCTTGCCAAGGCGTACGCCAAGGCTAACCTACCGGAGAAGGCCGAGCAGGAACGCGCAACGTTTGCCCACCTCAACGCACTGGCCGAACTGCAACGCAGCCGGCACGGGAATCAGTCATACTCAGGGTCCCACGACAAAACGGACTTCTCGATTCCACGCGCCGAGCCAGCCGCTATGCCAGCGCCGGAAACGCATTAGGTCAACTATGAGATTTGTAGCGTGGAAGAACAGGTGCGCTGTGCTAGCGCTTGTCGCTTGTAGCTCGCTACCAGCGTCCTCGCAGGCTTCATCAACCCAGATCCCCACGTTTCGTGCGGAGACCCAACTCGTGCTGGTCGATGTCGTGGCCGACATCAAAGAGAAGACGTTGCATACGCGAGCGCTTCTGACCGATCTAAAGAAGGAAGACCTTCGCGTTTTCGACAACGACCATGAGATGCCGATCCGCAGCTTCGACATCGGAGCGCACTACGAGACGCGTCCGATCGCGTTGTGGCTGATCGTGCAGTGCAACGAGGGAGATCAGCCCGGGTGGCATTCAGGATTTCTGCGCAACAAGACCCAACTGCTCAAGCCGGCGCTCGCCGGGCTGCACATTGATGACGCGATCGGTGTGGCTCACTGGTGCGACGACGGAACGGCTTCAGTCGACCTACCGGCCGGGCGTGATCCGGGTGCGGCCGTGGCGGCGGTCGACCGCGTGATCAGTGGACATGCGGTATTAGAAGAAAACCGGAATAGCGCAGTGGCCATGCAGAAGATGATCCGGATGGTTCTGGATAATGTGCATCAAGACACCCCGCAGCGGCTGCCGGTGTTCCTCTTTTTATACGGCGATCACTGTGACGCCGTCGAGGATCAAGCGCACCGCATTATTGAAGAGGTGCTGGAAACCTCCGGCGTGGTTTTCGGGATGAACGATAACGGTTATCCCTACGATGGCGAAGATATGTTCCGCAATGGCAAGGTTTTTTATCTTGTCCACTACTACAGCCATGAGACCGGAGGACAGTTTTATTCGACGCTTGATCCGAGACTGTTTTCCGCGGCGCTCGACTACATTCTGCTTCAACTTCATCTTCGCTATACCATCGGGTTCACGCCGCTGCTGGTCGATGGCAAGCGACACACCTTAAAGGTGGAGCTCACGAAAGAAGCTGCGAAACGGTTTCCAGGAACCGAGCTGCGATTCCGTCAGGAATACGTCCCAGTCGCGGCTCCCGCGCTCTGAAGGCTTTCTTTGAAATCAGTTTGGCTGCGGCTTCGTTGCAGTTGGCGCGCCCTCGTTCTTGGGCAGGAACGCATCGGTCGGGAGCGTGACCGAACCCAGCGAGCCGGAGACTGCGTCGCGCAGCACCACACGAATCTCCGTCGATTGCGGAGCGATGGTCACGTGCCGGTCCAGCACCATCGCGACCTTCGACAAGTACTCGTATTGCTTCTCTTCGATGTTCAGTTCGAGGTGCTGTTCCTCCGCAGCGACCCGCTTTCCAGCGGCATCGCGTTGCAGGAAGTACAAGTCCACCGCGCCTTTGCGACGATCCCCGGAACTCTGCAAGAGAAGCTGTTTGGGGTCGACGCCGATGTGCAGTTCGAGAATGTGCGAATCTTTCGCACTCTTCCCGCTGACGATCATGCCCAGATTCGTCGAGTCGAGCGGGCTATCCGCGGCTTGCTGGAGAGCGTCGGCGATCGCCTGTTTAGCGTCGCGCCGATCCGGCGACGCGTAATAGCCGGATTTATAGCGCAACTTCAGTCCTTGCTTGGATTCAATTTTGATCGTACGGAACTTGCCATCCCATACTCCGTGGTTGGGATAGAAGGCAATGTTATAAGCATAACGCCCGTCGTCAAAAGCACGGCGGATCGCACCGCGAACGTCATTGTTCCCAAAAAATGCCAGACCGCCCGTGCGATCCGCCAATAGCTTCGACGCATCGCGGGCATCCTGCTCATTATTCAGTAGCGATGTGTCTCGCTCCCGCACCTGGTCCCCCACCAGCGCCGCACGCTTTGAAAAATCCATGGCGGGATCCAATTCCACGCCTTTCGCGTCAATCGCGTACATGGCGATATTGGAGCGGTTCAGACTATCCGCAACCTGCCTGACCATTTCGTCAAACTTGACCAGGGCTCGGTCGTGCTGGGGCAGACGGTTATCCGTGGTAGCCCCTATTCCCGACGGGCCACCATACCCGGGCTTCCCAAGCTTCGCCGAACCCGTTTGGATGGGCAATCCGCCCGAAATCCACACCATGCTCTTGCGTCCGGGAATGCTGGAAACGTGATTCGCAATCTCGTTCATCGCCTCCACAGTCATGGCGACGCGGTCCTTCGTATATTGCTCGCTGATGATCCCGTTGGCATTATTGATTGAGTTCTGCAGCATGGCCCATTGCACCGGGTCCGCGCCGAGACTGGCGAGATCAATGTCGGGCGTATGCGTGGCGTCAAACGCAGCCAGTTCCTTCGGGGAATAGCGGTTCGCGGCGGCGATCAGGTCCGCCGAATCCCGGGTGAAATCGTGGAGAATGAGCAACTGCGTCGTCAGCCCGTAGACCGCAACGTGATCCTGCGGCTTGAGCGCTTGCAGGAAACGAATGACCTCCTTACGCACGAAACTCTGATCCTGTGGAGCTGTATTGAGCGAATCAAAGAGCACCACCGTAACCGATCCGGGTGCATCCTCTCCCTTCAGATCGAAACGATTGGTGAACGCGTTCGCAGGTAGCAGGCGAACAGGCTTCGGGGAGGCTTGCTCCATGGACGAAGCCGTCAGAGGTGGCGTTGCGGCGGTAAAAAAGGCGATCTCTTGAGGCTTGCCCTCATCCAGCACCGTAAAGTCTTCTGATTTGAGATTAGTAACTGGATTGCCCTTCTTGTCCTCCACCACCACGCTCACTTGCACCAGTCGCACGGTTGAGTGGATGACGGTCTCGTGGTGATCAGTGGGCGCGTCGGGAAGCGATTGCTGCGCCGGACTGGCGCTGGAAGAGAATGATAGGACCAACCAAACCAAAAGGTAGCGACCGCTGAAACGCTTTGCCATCCTGCCTCCACTGCAAGGCTGAACTCGCGCCCTTACATGAGGATGCCATGCATTACGCGCCCAGCGGTGGTTCTGGTCAGAATATTATACTCATCTCCTTCGGGCTCCCGCGACAAGACTAATCGGCAGTTCAGTTTGGCTTCTATCGATCTGGCAACCCACCGGCGTCATCCCGAGCGTAGCCGTTTTTCAGGCGGAGCGAGGGATCTCGCGAGGACCGCAACAGTCATTGGAGATCAAACTACCCACTACCGACGGATTCCTCCACCCTCGGGTTAAACCAAAGACTGCAGCTGCCCCAGAAATAACAAGCGGTTTGCGCTGGGTGCGGACGTGTCAGGTGCGTGCGCAACAAACTGTCTAGCCCTTCGAGAGGTCCTTGATCTTCTTGGCCAGTTTTTCTATCTGCTGCGCATTCTTCACCACCGACATCGGCAGCGTGACATTCAGATTGGCCTTCCCGGCCTGCTCCCTGAGTTCGGATGCCAACTCATAGAGTTTCTCGATATCCGCTCTGATCTCTTCTTGTGTCTTGGGATCAATCCTTTTGTTGTCCGTGCCAGACTTCTGGTCCGGGCCGTCCAACCCGGGAGGAAAGGTCTGATTCGGAGCGTTCGGAGACGGTATCGGTTGCGGTGTACGCTGAGGCAATGCGGAGCAAAGAAGGGACTCGGTCGCAAGCACTCCGGCAGCCCCGGCAAGAATGGTGAATAACCGGCGTCGCGATGGCAGCATGGCTCCTCCTGAGATGCAGGGATTCGCATTTCCCCACACACCCGATTTCATTCTTATACGCCGCGTGCCGCCAAGTTTCCACGACAACGAATAACGTCGTCCTTCCTCCAAAACTGGATCGGCCACTAAATTTCGTATACTTCCAGAATTGGCTTGGAGCGCGATGGGGGAGTTGTGAGTTGAAGCTAATCCGTGTCCTCTCAGGAACGTCCTCGCGCTGGCGAACCGCGGCCCTTTCTGCGGCTCTGCTCTTCTTCCTTTGCTCTCTGCTCCCCGTCCCACTGCTTGGACAACTCTCCACTCTGGATCATCTAGCAGAGCCTGGCTTCTGGCCTACGCAGCCGGGCAAATCACGTAGCGACTATGTGGGTTCTGACGCCTGTGCTAGATGCCATGCCGCGAAGGTAGCTTCGCAGAAGAACACGCCGATGGCCCAAAATGCCATGCACGCCGAGGACTCCGAGATTCTTCACTCCCACCCCGAACTGAGATTCGCGATCGGGTCCTATCACTATGAAATCAAGACTGGCGCAAAGCACAGCGTATATACGGTCGAAAGTGCAACCCACACGCTGACGGCAAACCTGCTCTGGGCGTTTGGAATCGGCCGCGCAGGCCAGTCTTATCTCTTCAAGCGAGAGGACGGGAAATTCTACGAGGCGCGAGTTACCTATTTCGACACTCTAAAAGCAATTGGCTTTACTCCCGCCCGCGCCCTCACCTCCCCAAAGAACATTGAGGAGGCCATGTTCCGCCCGGTCGGATCCGCGGAGATTGCTCGGTGCTTCGGATGTCACACGACTGCATCGACCATCGGAGAACGGTTTGATGAAGAGGAATTAATGCCGGGCGTAACCTGCGAGGCCTGTCACGGCGCCGGGGCAAAGCACGTGGCTTCAGCCCAAGCGTTACTGGTCGCCGGAATGACGGATGAGCCGGGAGCCATCGTCAACCCTGCCAGACTTAATCCTGCGGACTCTGTTGACTTCTGCGGCGCTTGCCACAGTACATGGTGGGACGTAAAACTGTCCGCAGTCAAAGGCGTTTCCACCGCGAGGTCTCAGCCGTATCGCCTCGAAGGCAGCAAATGTTGGGGAAAGGGTGATGCTCGACTCACCTGCATTGCATGCCATGATCCGCATAAGCCCCTGCAAACGGATGCGTCAGCTTATGACGGCGTTTGTTCAAGCTGTCACGCTGGAACCGGCGAAAAGAAGACCGCAAATCATCCCGCCGAACCCTGCCCGGCGAATACGAAGAGTTGTGTCTCCTGCCATATGGAAAAAGTGTTCGTCCCTGAGATGAATTACAAGTTCACAGACCATCGCATCCGAATCGTGCACCCGAACGAGGCGTTTCCCGAATGACAACAAAGTCGATCTGAAGCCTTTCCCTGCAGTCGGACCCGAATAAAGTGACGCCATTTGCCGGAACGGCTCCTCGATCCCTTTCCGTTCTATTTGACCGGCGGAACCATTTTTTCGAGTTGCGCAACTTGCTGCTTTACAACGTCGGCATTCGGACCGCTCGGCAAATACGTTAGGCAGTTACGCAGGTGTGCGAGGGCTCCAGCAAAGTCCCGTTTGTCGGCTAGAATTACAGCGAGCAGTTGCTCGGTGTTGGGCTCGGTGTGCAGAGGGTCCATAGAGAGCGCTTTGGCCGCACTGGCTTCGGCGACGTCTTTCTTATTCAACTTGTAATTTCCCAGCGCTTGGTAGTACCAGACTTGCGGTGTGCCGCGCGGGCTGAGTTCTAACTCGTGAGCAGTGTCATCCGCCACTTCCTGCCACTTCCCTGCCTGGGCGGCGAAAGGAACGAGATGCCCATAGGGAAGAATGAATTTCGGGTCCGCGGCAACTGCCTTGGAGAATGAGATGGCGGCGTCCTGCGGGCTCGATGCTTCCTGAATCTTTCCGAGTTGATACCACGCTTCCGCGAATTGCGGGTATACCTGAACGGCCTTTTGCAGATCATGTTGCGCACGGTCCGGTTTCTGTTCCAGCCATTCGCTGCGGGCTTTTTCAAAAGCCTTGGTCGCTTCCTTGGGAGCAGATGCCGTGGTGCTGCTGATCACAGCTCCCCCTGCCGCCTCCTCTCGACTCAGCTTAACGGTGCCAATATCCGGATTATCGAGGATATTGAGGTTTGCGATTGTAAGGACGCTGGAGTTGAAACCCGGCAAAACAGCTTCGACTGTGCAGCCGACAAATTCAGCCGCGGGTTTGGACTGCGCACCCTCAGTGCCCAGTGTGTGAGAGGAAGTCTCGACAACCGCAATCTCAAAACCGCCCTTAGGATCTGCGTTGGCTGTGTAGCGGATCTTCCCGTCGCACGTCACGGTAATGGGAACGGGATCCCAAGGAAGGGCTTCCCCGGCAATCATCACCGAGCCAAGCAGAAAATCCCCGCTACGCCCCTGGTGGGAGAGACTATCCCACTTGGCGGACTTACCCACATCGCTGGAGGCCTCCGGCGTTTTACCGCTGCCGGTCTGCGCGATCGCACCAATCGGCAATATCAGAAACAAACATGCGAAAAAGAACAATTTTATTTTCATCTCCACCTCCTTCGCGGTACCGATAATTCTATCGATTTTCCTGCCGACAAAACATGCCAGCCTGCAGGGGATCCTTAATATTGCCAGCCGATTCGGATCTTTGTGCACAGAATTGTGTTTACCGTCAGACTCGGCTTCAAAATGTTGGAGACCCGGCTCTGCTCCTAAGAATGCTTGCCGGTACACTCCGAGAATCAATGATGCCGATATTATCTCGGTTGCAATGCGTCGGAGCCTCGTAAACACAGGTTATTTCTTGGTGCCGGGAGGGGGAATCGAACCCCCACCGTCCTTTCGGACATGCGCGACAGCTCTCTTGGATATCCTCGACCGGCCGGCCCGTCTCAAGCCAGCCGCCAATAGGTGGCTCTCAGTGCTCTCCAACACGCTGGAAACGTGTCCGGCTTGAGCGGAAACCATCGGAGCTATTTCCGAAGCCCATTTGCGGCCAACTTCCGAGGGTCGGCGAAATACTCAGAATCGCCGCATCCGCTCGTAACGGGAATGCACAGGCTATAATTGCGCCCGCGCATGGCCCTGACCTCTGGCACGAAACTCGGCCCCTATGTAATTCAGTCCCCGTTGGGTGCTGGTGGCATGGGCGAGGTGTATCGCGCCACGGACACGAAGCTGGGCCGCGATGTAGCGCTCAAAGTGTTGCCCGCCGAGATGGCGGAAGATCCGGAGCGACTGGCGCGCTTTCGCCGCGAGGCCAAGGCCCTCGCCCAACTCGACCATCCCAACATTGTCACCATCTATTCGGTGGAGGAATGCGACAGCATTCACTTCCTGACGATGCAACTCGTCGAAGGTCAGCCGCTCGACCGGCTCATCTGCGCAGGCGGGCTTCCCCTCGGACAGATCGTTGAGGTTGCCAGCGCTCTGGGCGACGCACTAGCGGCGGCGCATGAGAAAGGCATCGTGCATCGCGACTTGAAGCCCGCCAATGTCATGGTTTCAAACGACGGCCGGGTCAAGGTGCTGGACTTTGGATTGGCGAAGGATCTTCGTGCGACGAACCCGGTCGACGCCACAATGACGTCGGACAGCCGCACGCAAATAGGCGTAGTCATGGGCACGCCGGCATACATGTCTCCCGAGCAGACGTCGGGCCGACCCCTCGACCACCGCACCGACATTTTTTCGATGGGGGTCTTGCTCCACGAGATGGCCACTGGTCGTCGGCCGTTCGACGGGAATTCTTCTGCCGAGTTAGTCTCGGCAATTTTGCGAGATACTCCGCCGTCGGTCACCGACGTTCGCCCGGAGCTTCCCAGCGATTTAGCGCGCATTGTTCGGCGCTGCCTGGAAAAAGACCCTCGGCATCGGGTGCAGACGGCGCGCGATGTAAGCAACGAGTTCCGAGATCTGTCGCGCCAGACATCGCAAAGGGCACCCACGCCAATTACTTCGACCGCGCGAACTGGGGCAACGCCCAACTCTGGCGGAACGCGTAGTGACGAAGGTTTTTGGGTTGCGGTCCTGCCCTTCAAATACAGCGGAGGAAACGCCGACCTTGCGGCTCTGGCTGACGGTTTGACTGACGACATCGTTACCAACATGTCGAAGTTCTCGTACTTGCGCGTTGTGGCACGCGGATCGACCGCGCAATACGCGCAGGGCACGGTCGATGTGCGCACGGCCGCGAAAGAACTGGGGGCGCGCTATGTGATGGAAGGCAGCATCCGGCGCGCCGGAACCAAAGTTCGGATCGCGGTACAACTGGTCGACGCCAACGTCGGCTCCAGTCTCTGGGCGGAAACCTACGACCGTCCGTTCACGCCGGAAGAGACGCTCGATGTCCTCGACGACGTCGTGCCGCGCATTGTGGCTACGATCGGGGATGCACAGGGCATTCTGGCCCATAGCATGACCGAAGCGCTGCGAAATCGCGATCCGGAATCCCTTACGCCCTACGAGGCGCTGCTGCGCAGCTTCGGATTTCATCAGCACGTGAGCGAAGACGAACACCTGGCTGGAATTACGGGATTGGAAAGCGCCGTGAAGAAAGCTCCAGATCATGCTGATTGCTGGGCGATGCTCTCTTGGCTCTATCGCGCCGAATACACACATGGATATCACGCGCGGCCGGATTCGATGGATCGCGCGCTGACGGCAGCGCGACGTGCCGTGAACCTGGCGCCTTCGAGTCAGTTAGCGCACGCTGCGCTGGCATCAGCCCATTTCTTCCGCGGGGAACTGGGCGAGTTTCGCGCTGCGGCGGAGCGTGCCTTGGCGCTCAACCGCATGCAGGGATACACCACGGCTTTCCTCGGGCTGCACTTTGCCTATTCCGGGGACTGGGAGCTCGGTTGCACGCTGGCTGAACGTGCCACGCAACTCAATCCCAACCATCCCGGATGGTACTGGCTGCCGCTGGTCATTGATGCCTACCGCCAACACGACGGCGAACGCGCGCTGCAGCGTGCGCTAAAGATCAACATGCCCGGCCTGTGGACAGCACAAGTAGCGCTCGCGGTTGTGAACAGCCAGCTCGGAAAGATGGATCAGGCACGCAGTGCGCTGCGTGCTTTGCTGGCCGCGCGTCAGGATTTTGCGACGCGCGCGAGGGAAGATCTCAGCATCTGGTGGCAGCCGGAGCTGGTGGACCAAATGCTCGGCGATCTACGCAAGGCGGGGCTGAGTGCGTCGGGAGCCGCGGTGTCGCCGCTGCCTTCATCCGTCACAGTTCCGGTGCAAACGGCAACGGGAGAAAGCCGAGCCGACGGGGGTTTCTGGGTCGCAGTGCTGCCATTCAAGTATGCGGGCGCGAACGCGGAACTGAGAGCTCTGGCAGATGGGCTATCAGAAGAAGTTGTAACCGGATTGTCCCGCTTTTCGTATCTGCGCGTGATCGCGCGCAGCTCGAAATCTCCCAGTGAGTCGGGCGACGTGCGTGCAATTGGCAAGGAACTCGGCGCTCGCTATGTGATGGAAGGCAGCATCCGCCAGGCAGGGGCCAAGGTCCGCATTGCGGTGCAGTTAGTCGATGCGGTCTCCGGGGCACATCTCTGGGCCGAGAACTATGCGCGGACGTTCAGCCCGGAGGCGGTATTCGAGTTACAGGACGATCTGGTCCCGCGAATCGTTTCCACCGTTGCCGATATGAACGGTGCATTGCCGCGCAGCATGGCTGAGGCGGTGCGCAGCAAAGCTCCCGAACAATTGAGCCCTTACGAGGCGGTGCTACGCAGCTTCGCCTACTTTGAAATTTTCACACCTGAAGAATTGTCGGCTGCCCGGTCCGGACTGGAAACAGCGGTTCGGAAAACCCCGGCTTACCCGGATGCCTGGGCGATGCTCTCGTACCTATGCGCCCAGGATTACATCCATGGGTATGAGCTACAGGCGGATGCGTTGGCGACTGCAATCTCTGCCGCACGGCGGGCGGTCGCACTGGGCCCGTCCAATCATCTGTCCTATTTCAGTTTGGTCCAGTCTCTTTGGTGCCAGAAGGACTTCGATTCGCTTCGTGACGCCGCCGAGCGGTGCATCGCGCTTAACCCGATGGACGGCAACTCAGTTGCCCAACTCGGCGAATACCTGACTTATATCGGCAGCGCGGAGCGCGGTATGCAGCTGGCTGAGCGAGCAAAACAGCTAAACCCGAATCATCCGGGCTCCTACTGGTTCGCGGATTTTTACCACGCCTTCTCTCAGGGCGACTACCGCGGCGCACTCGGCTTCGCACTCAAAGCCAAGCTGCGGGGCAACCCGCTGGCGCCGATGTTTCTCGCGGCCGCTTACGGTCAGCTTGGAGATGTGGAAAGCGGCGCAATCGCAGCCGCCGAGCTAGTGAGGTTCCGCCCCGAACTGCCGGCATTGATGCGCAAGCAGGTCGCAAAAGTGTGGAATCCCGAGTACGGCGAGCGGTTTCTGGAAGGCCTATGCAAGTCAGGGTTGGAGATTCCGGAAGCCGGAAGCCCCGCAAGCCACGGAATTTCGGTTTCTCCAACCGGGTCACCAGAGAAACTCGACTCCGGTGCAGCACGCGCTGACGAAGGCTTCTGGGTCGCCGTGCTGCCGTTCAAATATGCCGGCATAAGCGCCGAGTTAAAAGCGCTAGCCGATGGCCTGTCAGAGGAAGTCGTCACCGGATTATCGCGCTTCTCGTATCTGCGAGTGATTGCCCGCGGGTCGACCGCAAAATACTCGAGTGAATCCGGCGACGTTCGCGCGATTGGCAAGGAACTCGGTGCACGGTATGTCATGGAAGGCAGCCTGCGTCAGGCAGGCACAAAGCTGCGCCTCGCCGTGCAACTCGTCGATGCCGCAACCGGCGCTCATCTCTGGGCGGAGACTTATGAGCGTGCATTTAGCCCGGACGCAGTCTTCGAACTCCAGGACGAACTCGTGCCGCGCATTGTTTCCACCGTCGCGGATATGAATGGGATGCTGCCGCGCAGCATGAGTGAAGCGGTGCGCAGTCGCGATCCCGAGCAGTTGAGTCCTTATGAAGCGGTGCTGCGCGGATTTGGCTACTTTGAACGAGTAACCCCGGAAGATCTTGCAGCTGCGCAGTCTGGATTGGAATCGGCTGTACGCAAGGCACCCGCTTATGGCGATGCATGGGCCATGCTGGCGCTGTTGCACGTTCAGGACTATGCGCAGGGCTTCGGGTTGCGGGCGGAGGCGCTCACCAATGGAACTAACGCGGCGCGGCGGGCCGTCGCCGCAGCGCCATCGAATCATCTGGCCCATTTCAGTCTGGCTCAGGCGCTGTTTTTCCAGAAAGAATTTCCGAGCTTTCGAAATGCCGCGGAGCGTGCTGTAGAACTGAATCCCATGGATGGGAACTCGCTGGCTCTACTTGCTGAGTTCTTCACATACTCCGGGAACGCGGAGCGCGGCCTGGCACTGGCGGATCGGGCCAAGCAACTCAATCCCAATCATCCCGGATGGTACTGGCACGTTAACTTCAACCATGCCTACCGTCGGGGCGATTACAGGGGCGCGCTTGGTCTGATCCTCAAAAGCAACATGACCGAGAACTGGGGACGGCACGTGCTAATGGCCGCCGCCTACGGGCAGCTCGGCGAGCGCGAAGCAGCCAGCAAGGCGCTGCAGCAACTGCGCCGGCTGCGGCCGGACATTGGCAAGACCATCCAGCGCGATGCCGTCAAGTGGTTCGACGCCGAGCATGCCGAACACCTGATGGAAGGCTGGCGCAAAGCGGGGCTGGAGATTGCCGACCAGGCAGAAACATCTGTTGCGGCGAACGCCTCTGACTCCGGCGCGGTTCGTGCCGCCTTACGAGAAGAAGACGGATTCTGGGTAGCGGTGTTGCCGTTCAAATATGCGGGCAGCAATGCGGATCTCAAAACCCTAGCCGACGGTTTGCCCGAAGAAGTCGCGACCGGATTGTCGCGATTCTCCTACCTTAAGGTGATCGCGCGCGGTTCAACGGCAAAATACTCGGGCGAGTCGGGCGGTGTGCGCGCGATTGGCAAGGAACTCGGCGCACGCTACGTGATGGAAGGCAGCCTGCGCCAGGCCGGAACGAAGCTGCGACTTGCAGCTCAACTCGTCGATGCAGTTTCTGGGGCTCACCTCTGGGCGGAAACCTACGAGCGGACTTTTAGCCCTGACGAAATTTTCGCGCTGCAAGATGATCTCGTCCCCCGCATCGTCTCGACTGTCGCCGACCAATACGGAATTCTGCCGCGCACCATGAGCGAAGCGCTACGCGGCAAAAGCGAAGAATCCCTGACCCCGCAAGAGGCCGTGCTCCGCACCTTCAGCTATTTCACCCGCATCACCCCCGAGGAACACGCGATCGTGCGGCGCATTCTTGAACGTGCTGTCCGCGAGGCCCCGGATCATGCCGATAGCTGGGCCACGTTGTCCATGATTTATCGTGGCGAATTCGCGCAGGGATACAACACCGGTCCGAATCCTCTGGATCGTGCTTTGGCTGCGGCTCAACGCGCCGTCGATCTGGCGCCCACCCACGCTCTCGGCCACTCCGCCCTCGCGACGGTCTATTTCTTCCGCAAGGAGATGATCCCCTTCCGCATCGAGGCCGAGCGGGCTCTGGCACTCAACCCGCTGGACGCTGGATCGAAGGCCTATCTTGGCTTGTTGATCGCAGCTTCGGGTGAGTGGGACCGTGGTTGCGAGATGGTTGAGTCCGCCATGCAGTTGAATCCCAACTGTCCGGGATATTTTTATTTTGCCCGATGCTGCAACGGCTACCGGCAGGGTAAATATGCCGAAGTATTAGAGGCCTCAGCTCGCGTCAACATGCCGAGCTACTTCCACACTCACGCGATGCGCGCGGCCGCGCTCGGCCAGTTGGGACGGCGGGAAGACGCACTTAAAGCCGTGCAGGATCTGCTGGCTCTTCGTCCTGACTTCGCCGCGGCAGCTCGCCAGGAGTATGCCAAATGGTACGACTCCGAACTGATCGAGCAACTGATCGACGGCCTGCGCAAGGCCGGGCTGGAGATTCCGGAAGATCGGAAAGAAGAACAGAAATCGGTTTCCGGCACCACTGCTACAGCCGCTCCATCGATCGCCGTGTTGCCTTTCGCCAACATGAGTGACGACAAGGAGCAGGACTACTTCAGCGACGGACTTGCCGAAGAAATCATCACCTTGCTGGCGCAGGTTTCAGGCCTGAAAGTGATTGCGCGGACTTCGGCGTTTGCTTTCCGCGGCAAAGAGCAGGACATCCGTGGGATCGCCGAAGCACTCGGCGTAAGCACGGTTCTCGAGGGCAGCGTGCGGCGCGCGGGTAGCCGCATTCGCGTGTCGGCGCAGCTGATCAACGCAGCCGACGGGTCTCATCTATGGTCCGAGCGATATGACCGGGAACTGAGCGACATCTTTGCCGTGCAGGATGAGATTTCAGCAGCGATCGCCAAGGCTTTGCGGGTCAGGCTTTCACGCGACGCCGCTCCACAGCGCTATGTGCCGAAGCTCGAGGCGTATGAGGCGTATCTGAAGGGCAAGTATCATCAGGCCAAGGTCACGCCGGAGTCACTGGAACTGGCCCGGCAATTCTACGAACAGGCGAGCAAGCTGGATCCTGGCTTCGCCATGCCTCATGTCGGGCTGGCATTTTATTGGCATTGCCTGGCGCATTTCGGACGGCACTCTGCACATGAGTGCACAGCGTCGACGCGCGCCGAGATCAAGCGCGCCCTGGAGATTGATCCTTCGCTTCCCGAGGCACATGCGGTTTTGGGTTACGTGGCAGCAGTGTATGACATGGATTGGACTGCGGCCGACAAGCACTTTGATTATCCAATGGCCAAAGACGCTGGTTTTGGGCTCATCCGTCCTCTCTATGGATGGTTTGAGTTCTGGCGGGGGAATGTGGAGCATGCCATCGCACTGGCGCAGCGCGCGATTGAAGAAGACCCGCTCGAAGTATGGACACGGATGAATCTGCATGCCTATCTACAGGGAGCCGCCCGGTACGATGAAGCCCTTGAGCAGTTGCAGAAGGTGGTGGAACTGGATCCGAACCAAGTCGTGGCTCTGGTATCGATGGCGATGATCCAAGCAGACAAAGGCGACCTTCCTGAGGCATTGAAGATCGCGCGGCGCGCTTATGCGATTGGGCCTTGGTCCCCCGACACTATTGGCGTGCTCGCTGGACTCATGCGGCGCAATGGAGAAGAAGTCGAATCGTCACTCGCGAAAGCGCTTGGTACGGGCGAGGCCATTGGCGATGCCCGGGCGCACACTCTTTTTCACCTTCTCTGCGGCGAGATTGACGAGGGAGCCGATTGGGCCGAAAAGGCGATCGAGGAGCGTGATGGCTCCATGATGATCTACCTCCGCTATGTAGTCTCGAAACGCCTGAGAGCGAGCCACCGCTGGCCGATGATCGCAAAGATGATCAACCTGCCAGTTGTAGCTCAGCGGACAAGTGTCCACCGTTCTGAGTTTACTGGCGGAGCGGAACCGAACCGGTGACCGATGTTTCGCGTAAGTCTTGGGGGGTTGAATTCGCTCGCTGGGGTTGGAATTCGCTCACCTGGAGGTAAAATTCCGCAGACTTTAGGTAGATGACGGGTGATGTCCCCGAAGTCTTGAGCTGGGAACAAACTGCCCGCGACGCGGTCCAGAAGTCGGCTTCGAGGAGATCGCGATTGAATCTCCCCCAATCCCGTTTCTGGACTGTTTCCGATTTGCAAAAACCTCCACAATCGCCGCAACTATTCTGTCGCAGCATGTGAGAATCGGTTCATGTTCAACAACCGAGCCCCTCAGGCTCCGGCCTAGAATGCGAACTTTGTGGCGAGCTGAAGCAGTCGCGGCGACGCCACACTAACGACTTGTCCAAAATGGGGATCGTTCACTTCCCCATCTACCGCGGCCGCGCCATAGAACTGAGCATGATTGAATACATTGAATGCTTCCAACCGAAACTCAAACGATTTGGATTCGGTTACTTTCAACATTTTTGTGAGCGTCAGGTCGACATTATTGATTCCAGGACCGTAGAAGAATCTCCGGGGAACGTTCCCCAATTGCCCGAGCGTCTCCGCGGTGAATGCTGCGGCCGTGTTGTTGAACTCGGAATGTCCGTTTCTCGGATTCGTGTTGATGGCGAGTGGCGCCCCGTGGTACTCCGGCGTATCGAGTATGTAGTTGTTGACGCCATTCCCCAGCGTTCCGAGCAGCGAGTTATCCGAGTCGTCGAACAAAGTGACAGGCAGGCCGGTGCTGAAACGGGCGGTGCCCGCGATGCTCCATCCCTCGGTCAAGCGATTCGTGCGCCCGGAAAGAACATCGAATGACAGATCCAGTTTGAAGCTGCCCGCAAAGTTTTGACGCATATCCCAAGCAGAAATCGCGCGCGTCGACGTCGAGTTCAACGGATTGAGCTGTTCGCCTAGGTTCGACCCTTGATCGATGGATTTGCTATATGTGTATCCCAGCAGGAAATTCGATCTCTTCGCGACGTAACGCAGATTCGTCTCCAGCGCGTTGAAGCTCGAATTTGCAATCGTTTTTTGCCAAGTGTCCTCTTGATAATTGGACCCGATGCCATCTCGCGTTCCGTGATACACGTGGCCGCCGGCGCTGGTGATGACGGCATCTTCGCCGAAAGGTCCACAGGTGGGGCTGCCCGGCGCCACTTCACTGGGTTGACTTAGACTGAGGCAAAGAGCCTGGTTACTGGGATTGTTGGAAACTACCGCGAGAATGTGGTGTCCCTGATTTCCGACATAACTCATAGTGAGCAGGGTGCGTTTCGTGAGCTGCCGTTCGAACGAGAACAAGTAATTCTCCGTATAGGGAACCGTATTACGATAGTAAAAGGAAACGTCGGCGGATATGGGGATCACACTGGCGAAACTTTGAGTGTCTGGATTTTTTGCCGAGACGTTGTGCGGAGGAAACGTCAGTGGAAACGGATTGCTATTCTGCCCGCCGTCGGCAGCGTTGACGAAGGGCGTCGCAAACAGTGACGGTTCGGGACTGAGGTAGTTAAAACCAAATGGAGGAACGCCATACATGACGCCGGCCGACAGCCCCGGAAGCGCGGTATAAAAGATTCCATAACTTGCCCGGATGGTGCTCTTGCCGCTGTCGCCAAAGAGTTTCTTCAGAATTCCTTGGTCGACTCTCGGCGCGTAGGCAATGCCGATTCGCGGGGCGAAGTTGTTTTTCTTCGACGGCGAAATCGTGCTGGGGATTCCCGGATCGCCGGGAACGACTAAGTCACCGGGCAACCCAGGATAGAGAACCGACTGCCTTCCTGGAATAATCGTCTGGACGTTGTTGTCCTTCTCCCAGAATGGCAAGATGTAATCCCAGCGCAGCCCGACGTTGACGGTCAAATCGCTTCTCGCCCGCCAACTGTCTTGCGCAAACAATCCCGTATATCGGTTTCGCAGATAGAAAGGCTGGCCCGAGGATTGCGTGAAATTACTGGGCACGCCAATCAGGAAATCGGCGAAGGCAGAGCCAGTTTCGGTTCCGTCAATATTGAAGGTTCCGTTGAACGTCGCGTTCGGATGCTCGTTCACCTGATCCACATGAAATTGGCCGCCCAGTTTAAGAGTATGAGCTCCGATCACCTTCGAGACCGCGTCGCTAAGATACAGAGTGTTGTTGATCTGGGTTTCATTGGTGATGGGAACGCCCATCACGAAGGAAGGAAAGACAACATTCTCCACACCTTGAAATTGCGGCGACTGCACCGTGAACCCAACAACCCCATTTGTTACAAAGCCTTGAGCCGCCAGGCTCACTCCTATGCCCCCCCGCGGTTGTCCAATCACGTTGGCATTACGGAGATAGCCGATGTGGAATTCGTTGACCATGCTCACCCCGAAAACCTTTGTGTCCGCCAAACTGACTAGTTGCGCGCGGCCGAAAGTCAGCGCGTCAAAGCCGGGGACGCTTGCTCCCCCCTGTTGCCCCGGATAAGGATTGTCTAGCCGGTAATCGTCCAAGAAATAATAAGTGGAAAGCTGGCCCCATCGACCGCCGTTGGCATCGACTCTTCCAGAAGCCTTATCGTCTCGAACCGTCTGCGGAGAGGCCGAGGTGGAGAATTGATCGGTGCCATTGTTCGGAGACGGGATATATTGCAGCAGGCCGAGAGCTGGCGAAGACCGCGCCCGCTGCGGAATCAGAGCGTTCGGGAAAACACAGGCAAAGCTCGTCGAGCATCCCGCCGTGTAGTAAGGCTCTCCCGCTGATACTCCGTAGCCCAGTTCCTTCGAGAGCAAGCTCGCGAGGGAGCCTCCGCTCACAGAGCCTGTCAGAGAGGCCTTGATGTCCGACAGATTGCCCATGCGGTCTTGCACGGAAGGAACCGAGATCAGACCGGTCTCCACGCCTTCGTTGGTCCGGGTGCCTTGATAATCTGCAAAAAAATAGACTCTCTGATGCCTGATCGGAGCGCCGAGGGTTCCGCCAAACTGATTCTGCCGAAACGCCGCCCGCGAGGGGTCGAAGTAGCCTCGGGCATCCAGCGCGGTGTTGCGGAAAAATTCGAATGCATTGCCGTGGAAGGAATCGCTGCCCGACTTGGTGACGACGCTAACAATGCCGCCGTTGTAATTGCCGTACTCGGGATCGAAGTTATTCGTCAGCACTCGGAATTCAGCGATCGAATCCAGGTTCGCCACAACGGACGTGCCACCATTCATGTGTTCCCCCACATCGATTCCGTCGACTAGAAAGCCGTTCGACGATTCCCGCTGTCCGTCGATCGAAAGATTGCCCGGATTTAAATTCCCGGAGGGCGAAAGGCCTCCCGTGACTCCCGCCATGATCACCGAATTCGGCAACAACGTTGATACCGGGGTGACTCCGGGCTGGATCGGCAGCAGATCGGTATAGCTTCGTCCGTTCAAGGGCAAGGAGGTCATCTGCGAACTCGTTACCCCTTGGCCCAGATGAGTAGCCACGGTATCGACTTGCGCCTCAGCGGCTGCTCCAGTGGCTTCGACCGTTACGGCATCCGTTCGCAGCCCTAATGCGAGCACAGCGTCAATCCTGAGTGGCGCATCGGTATCGACCGCCAAGTTTGATTTCGTCTCGCTCCTAAACCCCGCGGCTTTGATCGTCAGATCGTAGTGACCGACCGGGAGAGTTGGGAACGAATAAAAACCTTGTCCGTTAGAAATCGTTTTGTATTCCGTTTTCAAAGCAGTGTTGACCAACGTAATCTTCGCGCCCGAGACGACCGCACCGCTTGGGTCGTGGAGCGTTCCTGAGACGCCTCCGTTCGCCGCACTCCATAAATCGATCGGCGCACAAATCATGGCGACGGTCGCCCCGATGCTCAGGAGCGCCAGGGTCATGATTTTCTTTATCCAGTACATAACCACCTGTGCCTTCTGTGGATGCAGTGCGCCACATTCTGGCCGAAGAAACAACGACGATCTCTTGTTCAAAATGAAACTGAAATTCATTTCTGCAATGCCTGCGGTCAATGTTGCTGATTTAGCTCACACCTCATTGTGCTCCCGACTGCTTGAGATAGTTTTCCGCCGCAACCGTATCGCCCTCTCTTAAGGCAATTTGTCTCGCGTGAGTAAGAAGCTTTACATCCCGAACACCGACTGCCAGCGCGATCTCAATCTGCTTGCGGGCTTCCGCATCCTGACCGCTGACGTGCAATGCCCAGGCGTAAGCGTCGAGCGTGTAAACGTCATGACGCCAGGCGTACTCGCGCTTGGCCACATCCAAGGCCTTGGCCGGTTGATGCGCGTGGTCGGCATAATAGAAGACAAGTTCGCGGTTGGAATTTTCCTTATGGAGGGATTCCGCCAGCGATTTCGTTTCGAATTCGGCAAATGCCTGCTTCGCATCGCGAACGCGTCCTGCCAGCTGGAGCGCCTCGGCCAAGTCATAGAGGCTCTCAGGCCGTGGTACCGATTGATAGCGCTGCTCTAAGAGGGCGACTGCCTCCGTGTATCGCGTCTGCGCGATAAGAACCTGGGCTAAGTCTCCCAGTGCGGGGGGAAAGTTGGGAAACAACGTGAGCGCCTGTTGGAATAATTTCTCTGCCGCGTCCACGTTACCGGAACCCGCCCGAACATGGCCCATCTCGGTAAGGATGCGTGCGCGCTCCGCGATTTCCGTCGGGGGCGTGGACTGATACGCCAGGTCGAGCAGTTCGAGCGAGCCTTCGCGATCGCCAAAGAGTTCGCGCAAGTTTGCCGCGCGGGTCAGGGCAGGCAGATTTCCGGGGCGAAGATTGAGCATCCACTGCGCCGAGTCCTCCGCATCCCTATAGTTGCCGAGTTCCGCGTTCGCGTCAGTTAACAGGCCGTAGACCATAACGTCATCGGGAACCTTCCTGTTCAGAACCCTTGCAGCCTCCAACGCGGCGGGATACTCATGCTCGCCCAGTAGGATAGAAACTCGTATTTTTTCCGTGTCGAAATTGTTCGGAGCCAATTCCATTGCTTCCTTTACCGCGTTTTCTGCCTGAGTGTAAAAACGGGCGTCGGAAGTCTCCTGGGCGCGCCGAACCAGAGCCGTGGCGAGAAGGTTGTAACCCGCATACTGCGTGGGCTTTTCACTGATCGCTTTGCGCGCCTCTGCGACACTTAGCGAGGCTGGTGAAAGATCTGTGTTGATCGTCGTCGGCGCACTCTGCGCGCGGGCCAATGTCGCGATCATCATCGATAGCGATAGCACGAACCAACTTCTTTGCATCACAATCCTCATTTCCCAGAGCAAATCTTCCTTGAACCAAGGGGTTCCCAGAGAAAAATTGTGGCCGCCGTTTTTCCGGACGGCCACAAATGGTGGGTTAATTTACGGGGCAGATACCGCCAGGATCGCCAGTGCAGCCTGCCTGTCCGGGTCCCGTATGGGCGCTGTTGCGTCCACTGTTCGCCGGCATCACGTAGGGGAAGGAATTATTGAAGCCTTCCGTTTTGGTTTGGACGCCGTCTCCCAGACGAGTCCCGTAGGTGACGGAATCAACCAGGATACCGGCCACAGCACGCGCGGAGATGTCAAACACATCGTCCACTGGCCTGCGTCCGTTGGGATAGCCGGCCAAATCGCCGGCGATGAAGCCAAGCCGCAGTTGACTGCCCACCGCGGTCGGCGGAATGCCGGTGTTGAGCCGCAGCAGGTCGGCAACTGGACCCGCATCGGTTGCCTCGCAACCGGGGCAGATCGGAGGCTCGTATTGTGCCAGGATCAGCAGGTCGGTGCGCGGATTGGGCGCAACGGGCACGCCCAGCGAGCTGAATACGCCGGCCAACACCGGATACAGAACGAAGTTCGAGAACTGCGCATCGTTCGCCGGAACATCCATGCTGAAGCGGTCTTTCGCTCCGGTTCCAATGATCAATTCGTTAATCAACGGATTGCCCTCACGATTCACCTGCTGGAAAGCCCCGAAGCTGTGGTCCGGATTCGGAGATCGCCGCACTGTGATGTGATTGCGCGATGTGCTGCCATAGGTTCCGATGACAGCCCGCTTGTCGCCAGAACCGTGCAATTGGCCGTCCACCGTCAGCATCCTGATGGGAACTTCCAGCACGATGGAATTGACGTTGTAACCGCCCACTGCGTCTGGGGCATAGTTGTGAGTGTTGTCCGCATCGATTGCCTCGGACAGGATCGGACCGACCCCGGCGCGGAAATTCAGGGAGTCGAATGCGGCTCCCAGATCGATGAAGAAGGGGTCGTCCGCAGTCCCGGCCCATGCCGTGACGCCGCCGCCCAGGTTATAAATCCCCTGAGTGAACAGCGATTGATAGTTGGGCATGGTTTCCGGACCAACGTTGGAGGGGACGGCATACAGGGTCTGTCCAGCGCCCAGAGCGGTTGACTTGCCATTCTTGACCATGGTGACGGTGTAGGTTTGGCGCAGGCTGAGGCCCTCCGATCCCGGGCCGCTCAAAGATGTAATCTGCGGATAACCAGCGATCCCCCCGACGAATCCTGTGAACAGACTCGGCTGGTTGATCTGAGTGGTGAAGCGGAATTGAAAAGTAACGTCTGGAATTCCGTCTCGGTTGTTGTCAATTTGCATCTGGTACAGCACATTGGGATCGAAGGGAAAATAGTTGGGCCCGTTGGCGGGCTCAAGCAGGGGGTCCACATTCAGAATGAATGTGACCTTTGTGGGGTCGTCATAGCTGACAAAGGCGTACCAGTCCGTCACGTCGGCGGCCCGGTCCAATGCCGTAATAGGCGCTTCACGGTGACTGGATGCGAACACGCTGGAAGGTGCCAGCATGAGCAGCGACATCGCGAGCGCCAGGATTGGCTTCAGCTTTTTCATTGGGTTTTTCCTGGTTCAAGATTCGTGGACATTTCCCGCGAACGATTGCGGTGCGGGATCACACCGTAGCGGACGACGAGACCCATCCACGTGACTCAGGTACGGTCGTAACTCCCAAATGGATTGAATCGCTCCGACTTGTTCCCTGGGTAGGTTCGTTGTCTACGACGATCTTGATGCTTAGCCGTGGCACGAATCTTCAACCTGAGTGTGAGGCAGGAAATCCGCGCGGACGCACACAGAGCGCGAGGTGTTAGACATCTTCGGCAGCTTACTGTGGGATCCAGTGAACGTGCGAAGTAAATAATCCATCTATGAAGCCGATTTGGTAAACCAGAAACATGCCGAAAGCCACGCTGGCCAGGCCTGAGAACACGGTCAGATGCTGGTTTATTTTGAAGAACTTCTTTCCCGTGTAAACCAGGGGAAGCGAAATCGCCGCAGTCATCAGCATCATTCCCACCATAGTGCCAAAACCAAACACCAGCAGGTAAGCCGTCGACCAGAGTGGAGTTTTGATGGTGGAAAGCACTAATAGGGCAACCGCCGCGGAACCGGCCAAACCGTGCACCAGTCCTATCACCAACGGTCGCATGGTCTGATAAAGCCCCATCCTGCCGACCGTTCTATTGATCAGGAACTGAACCCGGGCCAAGACTTCCGGCTTCTTCTTGCCGGCGCGGGCGCCGGCGTTACTCGTGAAAGCTTCCGAACTTGCCGCGCCGCCGAGTTTCGCCGGAGTCAGGCGATCCGTAATCCAACTCATCACCCCGGTCAAATTCAACACCCCCAACAGGATCAGCATCAAGGCCACGCAGAACTCCATCGACAACCCCAGCCGTGGTGGGATGACAACGCCGAAAATAATAATTGCGGATCCCACAAGAAAAATTGTCAGAGTGTGGCCCAGTCCCCATAGCAATCCGATCGTCGCCGCACTTCTGACCGACCCTTGACGGCTTACGATGGTCGATACAGCTATCACATGATCGGCATCGGTAGAATGGCGCATTCCCAGGAACAGTCCCAGCAGAACAACGGTCACGAAAGGAACGAGTTTGTCACGGGATAGAAAATCGCGCCCAAGATGCACAGACCCTACCGCCGATGCAGTAATGGCCAGACCCAGTACAACCATAAAAGCGGATGACAACATGGGAAGGTAGCGAAGGATGCGACTGCTGCCAGCCACACGCGAGGACATCAAGCTTTTGGCGTAAACCATTCCTAACCCGACGATCACCAGTACCACCGCCAGGCCAAAACTAAATGCGGTAATCAAGAAAAGCCCAAAACCAATGCGATGCAGGGAGAACGCACTCAAGAGCACGACCAGTGCGGCCGGACAAGGCACGATGCCCCCCGTGATTCCCAACATACAGAGTTCGCGTAAAGACAAGGGGCGATCTCCCGTCTTCGGCTCGCCGGAAACCGCATCCGGATTCGCCGATTCCATGGGAGTGGCTCGCTTGAACATCGAGAGGAACCAGTGTGAATGCTGCTCCCCAGGTGAATGGGAGTGCATGGGAGTGCTCTCCGGTCTGTCCAGTCAAGTGTCTTAGAAAAATGAAAATGCCGAGTCCGGCAACGCTCAGCCCGGAAATCGCTCCCAGCCAGGGATAGAGTTGCTCGGGCACGATGTACCGGGACGCATAGAGCGTCACCGCGCCTAACAGAAATACGCCGGCGGTATGCGCGGCGGTAACCACGATCCCGAGAAGGACAGCATGCCTCGCAGTACCGCGCGAGCCTACGAGATAGGCTGCGACAATGGTCTTGCCGTGTCCCGGTTCGAGCGCATGCAGAGCGCCCAGACCCGCTGCGATGAACGCCGCCGAAAGCAGAAACCACAGGCTCAACTTACCCTGGGTTGAGATGAGTTCCGTGAAGCGACTGCGGGGCGTACTCTGCGCGTTGACCCGAGGTGGAGTCGGAGCAACGGTGGATACAGAGACACCGCTGCGAGAGGAGTGCGCATCGCTCAGGCTCGACGAGGCAATTGCGTGTGAAGTCATTGCGCCCGAAGATCTTCGATGTCTTTGAGATACAGGAGGCGTAGTTGCGGATGGAGTTGCGGATGCCCGTAGCGCGGTGCTTGTTTCCTGTGAGATCGTGTGGTTTGAAGAGGTCCCAATCTCCGTCACCGAAGCTTTCGTTTCCAGCTCGGAAAGCGTAGCCCTGAAACCAACCAAAGCTGACAGTTGCTGTGGAGGGCTGTTCAACAGATCGCTGGAGTAACTGGCCAGTCCCTGGCTGCGGTCGGTGCTTGGAGCGGAACTGTCCGAGATCGTAACCCCGTCTCCGAGCACAACGATCTCCTTCCAGCCCGCCCGCCCCGGAAAGTTCTTGTCGAAGTAGGACAGTTTATGAGCGCCGCCAGGAATGTCGAGTTTGCCCCGGAATACGAAACCAATTTTCATCGTTGGCAGGCCGCCAGCGCCAACTGCAAAAGTTATCTGGTGCGATATCGTATCCAGTCGGAAGGCCCGTCCATCAATGTCCAACGAGAGTCCCGGCTTCAGAAGTTGCTCCTGTCTTTCGAGATAGCGCGAGACGCTTGGGTCGTCAGCTAACGGAGTAACGCCAAACTGCCGAGTCTCCTGAAAAGTGGGAATTTCGGCCATATCGATCAGATAAACGATTTCAACCGAGCCAGCTTTTATGGTGACTTTCGAATAATGGTTGATGCTGAAATTCCCCATGGGATGGGCGAACGATGACGCTGCGCTCAAAATCAGCACAAACAGGAACAAGATCGCCAACGACCGCCGATGGCCCTTATCTTTATCGTTGCGCTTGTGCATTGTCGGACCTCAAACCCGGATTTTGTGATCGCTCGATGACATCTAACGTTTGCTTCGCTGCTTCGGCGTAATAAACGTGAAAATGCGGATTTGCTTTCAAAGCACGGCTCAGAAAGTCTTCTGCATCGGAATCCTTACCCAGGCTGTGGTAAATCATGCCGGCATGAAACAGGAGCATCGAATCGTTGGTGCGCAGAGCAAGAGCTTTCCTGATGGCTTCAGCCGCTTCCTGCCCTTTGCCATTTCTATAGAGGACCCATGCCAGGGTGTCCCATGTGTAAATGTCGTGCCGCACTTCGAATTCATTTCGAGCCAGATCCAGTGCTTCGGGCAGCTTGATCCGTTGATCGGCATAGAACAGAGCCAGCTCCCGATTGGCTAGCACTTGATTCAGCTTGCCGAGGTGTCCGATATATTCGACCAGGTCGTACTCCTGCTGAGCTTCCTCAACCCGGCCAGCTTTCTTGTAAACGTCGCCCAACTCGGCGACATACGCTGGGAATGGAATGATGGCAATTGAGCGTTGATAGAGCTGAATCGATTCTTCAAGTTTTCCTTGCGCGGCTCGAACCTTTGCGAGACCAGCGACGGAGCGATAGTGATTTGTGTCGGCTGCGATGCCTGACTGATAAGACAAATCGGCATTCACCAAGTCTCCAGTTTGGAAATAACGCTCTCCCAATTCGAAATACAGCCAAGCCAGATTTTCCCGGGGAATATTGGCTTGAATCGCGGCCGCGATGGCACTCTTCATCAGCCGTATCGCTTCGGCGGAATTTCCGTGCAAGAAGCTCAGATATGCCATGCGGCTGTCGTTTGTATATGCCAGCGCCAGAGGCGACGAAGTCGCCCGCCCCAGCGACTGCGCGGTGCTATAGGCCTTTGCTGCCTCCTCGTAATTGCCCATATCGGTGTGGGCATCGCCTTCGATGGCAAATGCAGCTAGATTTCCCGAGCCCGTGCCGATCGCCTTTTGGGCATAGCTGAGCGCGTCTGAAAAACGATGTTCGCCCATACATACCAATGCCATGTGAACCAGAGGTTCTGCGGCTCGAAAGTCCTGTGGCATCAAAGCAAGTGCCTTCTCAAGCGTCTGCTGGGAGAGGTCGTAATACGCAATGTCGCCAGTCTCTCTGGCCTTCTGAAAGAACGCGAACCCGAGCCTGTCATATCCCGCAAAATCGCCTGGAGTTTGCTTGATATGATCTTGCAATGTCCGAATCTGCTGGTCCGTCTCCGATATGGAGCCGAGACGTCTCGCCTCGACTGAGCCAACAGGCGAAATCTGGCACCATCCCGATGCGGCACAAAAAATCTCAAGCACTAAGAGCCACTTGGCCATTCCAGCCTCACTACGTTGCAGATTTTCGGGGTTGACTCTAGTTAGAGCCGTTCAACGTCCGAGACGGGACCACTGCCCTCGCTCTTGCTGACCCGCCTACATGATGAATACGGGCACGCCCGCAAATCGGATTTCGAGCATCCCGCACTTCCACCGGCATTGACCGACGGCAAAGCTAGAAGCCATGACTGGCCAGAAGTGTCGGCTTCGAAATCACAATTGACCTCCTCGAAGCCCGTTTATGGATAGTTTCAGCTGGCCACCAACGGAGGTCAGTCTTTTACGTGGCGATTTACTCAAGCGATACCCCAGTCCATGGCAATCCGATATGTTCCAGATACTTCGGCTTTGCTATCGATTCGATGCCCACTCCGTCTACCTCCATGAGTCTCTTGGGACCGATCGCAAGCGGGCACGAGATTACGACGCAAATGATTACTCGACGAGAGGCGGTTCGCCTGCTGGGCTCGGCATCAGCCGGAGCATGGTACGCGGCAAACCAGACGGGCCTCAATTTTGTGCTCTCACCGACAGCCGTCGCTACAAAGCTCGATACCACTCCCAGACTCGCACCCGGAGCGCCAAGATCGCACGAACGGTTGGCCCTGATTGACGCGTTTCTGAAGCGATCGGAAGGGTTGCAGAACAAGTTCGAGGCGCGCGAGCACAAGAGCGACTGGGTGATGCCCTATCGGTTATTCCACCCAGAAACCACCAGAAAAGCGCCATTGGTTCTGTATCTGCACGGGAGCGGCGGATTGGGCGACGACAACCTAAAGCAGCTAAGTCTCGGCAACAGGTTCGGCACGAGGGTGTGGCTACTTCCGGAAAATCAGAAGCGTGTGGCACCGCAGACCGATCGGGGATGGATCCGATACGACTTTTCGCAACAGCCTGCCAAGGAGCTTCCAGGTTTCGGAGACGGCGCACGATTGGCTCTGGAAATCGTCGAGGGGTTGCGTGGCGAGTTTCATATCGACGAGCGCCGTATATATATCGCGGGAAATTCCATGGGAGGCGCGGGCGTTTGGAATGTATTGGCGAATCGGCCGAACTTTTTCGCGGCTGCAGTGATCTGCTGTGGAGGCGAGTCTCCGGATGATGGCGCTGGGTCTGCTGCTACGCCTTTGTGGGATTTTCACGGAGATGCGGACGAAGTTGTTCCGGTGTTTTCATCGCGTGACCGCATCGCGGCGAGACGGAGAGTGGGCGGACACCCGATCTACACCGAGTACGCTGGTGTGGATCACGATGGCGCAAACAGATTGGCTTTCACTGAACCCGAGTTGCCAAAGTGGGTGTTCTTTCAACGCCGTGCGTAGTTGACGCATGAAACTGCGGGGAGACGGAAAATGAATGGATCGAAACGGCAGTTGGTAGCTGTTCTAGTTTTCGCCTGCCTATTGGTGGTCGGGGCAAAGACGGTGCGAGCATCCGGCGTCGAAAGCCTATGGGATGATCCCAAGGGCAAGATGCAGGCTTCGACCCTCCCGTCGGATACGATGAACGGGATTGAAGTCGTGGGCATAAACGAAAAGGGTGCAGTCCCTGTGAAACTTCAGTCGGGGGTTGGCAACTATCGTGGCCGCCGCGCCGTGCGGCTTCTCAACGACGACGGTCCGGTCGGGACGGTAAGCGGTGGCCAGGTTCTCGCAATCATCAACGAATCTGATTTCGAAGACGGCACCATTGAAACCGAAATTGCGGGCTTCCCGCGCCGGGGAGCCAAGCCAAGCACGAGAGGATTTATCGGCGTTGCGTTCCGTGTGCAAGATCGTGGATCCCGCTATAAGGCGTTCTATCTGCGTATGACCAATGCGCGCGCCGACGACCAGCTCCGGCGCAACCACTCGGCTCAGTATGTGTCCCAACCCGAATTCCCGTGGAACCGCTTGCGGCAGGAGAGCCCTGGCGTTTACGAATCTTATGTCGACATTGACCCAGAGGCATGGACCAAGATTAAGGTCGTAGTGTCCGGTCGCAAAGCGCAACTCTACGTGAATGGTGCTGACCGGCCGTGCTTGATTGTCAACGATCTGAAATTAGGTGCCTCGCGCGGCCAGATTGCGCTATGGATAGGTTCGGATACGGAGGCTTATTTTTCGAATCTGACGATTCGGTAGGACAAACCTTCCATCCTCGGATTCCGGTTGACGGGCTACCCTTCCATAATCCGGTAAGGTAAGGTCTACCGACGATGCGGCGACGGCGGCGTATTTCGCTTTCTTCGACGGAGTTTCTGGCCACCAGGGGGACTTGTTTATCCAAGTTCTCAGGACCTAGACTAAGCCCCGAGACAAACACCCTCATTCCGATTCAGCAAGTCTAGGATTCTGCAATCGATAATGCGTCCAGTCATTCAAGTTTCCGCAATCCGGAAAACCTACGGCTCTACAGTGGCGGTTGACGAAGTGTCGTTTGAAGTCAGCGACGGTGAGATCTTTGGTTTAATCGGGCCCAACGGCGCGGGCAAAACCACAACGATGGAGTGCATCGAGGGTCTGCGAACGCCCGACCGGGGCGCCATTTCGGTGCTGGGTCTCGATCCCTTCAACGACGTTTACAAGCTGCAGGAGCGAATTGGAGTTCAGTTGCAGCAGGCACAACTGCAGAAGCGGATCAAAGTGTGGGAGGCGGTAGACCTCTGGGCCTCCCTATACCAGAGGAGTACGATCGACGGCGAACGGTTGCTCGAACAGCTTGGCCTTATCGACAAGCGGAATGCCTGGTTCATGACCCTGTCGGGCGGCCAGAAGCAACGATTGTTCATTGCCCTTGCGCTGATCAATGATCCGGAACTGGTGTTTCTCGACGAGTTAACCACCGGGCTGGACCCCCAGGCGCGGCGTGCCATCTGGGACCTGGTGCGCGGCATCCGCGAGCGTGGCAAGACGGTTTTCCTGACCACTCATCTCATGGAGGAGGCCGAACGGCTGTGCGACCGGGTGGCGATCATCGAACACGGACGCATCATTGACATCGACACGCCGCAGAGCCTGGTGAACAGACACTGCCCGGAGCGTACCGTCATTCTCGCCACAGACGATCTGACCGCTGCAGAGCGGTTTCGAACGATCCCGCGAGTCGAGGTGGTAATCTGCGGCGACTCGCAGTTCACCATTCGGGGTCAGGGAGACGATCTCGTCACCGAGGTGATTCATTGTCTCTCCGAGAATCGCATCCGGGTCACTGACTTCCGAACGATTCTCCCCAACCTTGAGGATGTCTTTCTCAAACTGACGGGCCACTCGATTCGCGACTAGGCGCGATTAATGATGCTGCGTGGACTCTGGAAATTGACATGGATCGAGATCAAGATCTTCCTCCGCGAGCCGCTCGGCGCGTTCGGAACAATAGGAATCCCGGTTTTGGTGTTCGTCGTAACGGGTCGGATGGTCGGCCACAGCCTCGCACCGGCCTCACTGGCGGCCAGCAGTTTTATCACGGCAGGTCTACCCGTACTTGCCTCGGTTCTGATCGCCATCAGCGCAGTGCTTTCGCTGGTCACGATCATTTCGATCTACCGCGAGGGGGGCATTCTGAAACGGCTCCGCGCCACTCCTTTGCGCCCCCAGACGATCCTCACTGCCCACGTGGTGGTCAAGCTGCTGCTCACCGCGGCCACGCTGGCCTTAATGGTGCTCGCCGGCAAACGCTACTATCCGATCGGAATTCATGTTCCACTGTTCGGCTTTACGATGGCGCTTCTGATAAGCACCTGCAGCATCCTTTCGATGGGCTTTCTCATCGCCAGCATCGTTCCCACGGCGCGTTTTGCGCAGCCGATCGGCGCTGTCATCATGTACCCGATGATCGGTGTCTCGGGACTCTTCGTGCCGGTTACATCGCTGCCGCCAGCGCTCCAAGCAGTGGCCAGAGTTGTGCCGCTAACGTACGCGGTCTCACTGCTTGAGGGCATTTGGAAGGGCGACGCCTGGTCGGCTCATGTGGGCGACGTAGCGGCACTGGCCGTCGTGTTTATCGTGTGCACGGCGCTCTCAGCGAAGGTGTTTCGCTGGGAGTAGCCGACATTTCTCGAAGCCCACTCGCTGGAAATCGTCACGTAGGATCGAGAGGCATACATCCGAGAACGTGACCGAGTGAAGATAATCCCGGCGCAGTATCCGACAAAGTTGACCCTCCGCGGTGGCAAAGCGCTCGACACCCAGCCATCAACTCTTACTAATGAAAGCGAAATAGCACCCCCGTCGAGAATCCGACAGAATCGACCAGTTGCGGGGGCAGGACGCTTGATCCGACAAAAGCCTTGCCATAGTCGATGGAGCCGCGAAAGCTGAAGCCATGCGCCACGCGAATTTCCAGCCCGGCCGCAAAGTTCACGGCAAATCCGTTTTCGGCTTCGAATCGCGAGAGGGTCAACACTGGCCCAGTCGTACCGAACGTAGCATGCGAGTGGGCTAGGCCGAAAAGGACATCTGCGAAGGGAGTCACGCGCTTCCGGTTGCGAAAAGCGATCTCCGGCCCCATGGTGAACCGGAACAGGCTGGGATCGAGATGAAACGTTTGCGCCGTGCATGGCGGCTGACTGCAATTGGGAACAAACGTAAACTGGTTGTTGCCGAGGGGAGAAACGCCGATCGCAAAATGGTTGCTGCTGAAGTGCGTGTCAAACAGGCCCACGATTCCGAGATAGCGGTTCAGGTTGCGTACTCCTCCGATGTTGAATCCGTTCCCGTTCTCGTCGTAGTCGAAGTCAGGCAGGGTGATGCCGGGCTTGAAGTGAAAGTTGTGATTATTGGTCTCGATGGAAGCGTAGCCAGCAAAGATCCCCCAAGTCGGAGGGTTGGTTGCTTTATGAGCTGGATCATTCGTGCCGGTTGCGGGCGCAGTCGGCGCGCTGTTTTGTGCATCTGACCATAAAGATGGTGCTGATGGCGCTGGCTGCGCGAAACCGGCAGACGTCAGGAACAGCAGGGCGGCCAGCGCAACGGTTTGCTGTATCTTTATTGGAGCCGAAAGCAGAAAGGCTGCCGGGCTTGTAACGGTGTGAAGACCGCAATCATGATTCGTCAATTGAGGACGCCTCCTGTCAAGGCTCGTGCTTAGGATTTGAATCTCACCTTTGCATCGGCGGGTTGTGTGAAAATCCGCCGCACAGAAGCCTTCGATGCAAGCATTGCGGAATGCCGAGTGCGCAAATCCTGACGAATGGCTGACTTTCGCTGATGATTTCTGACGGTTTTATGACGGCCGAGACAAAACAGACCATTTCCTTCGGAGACATCTGCGTCGACACTCGAACCAGCCTGGTTTTCAAGGCGGGTATTCCCGTTCAGCTTGAGCCGAAGGGCTTACGGTTGTTGACCTTCCTGATCGAGAACAGGGAGCGGCTCGTGGAAAAATCCGAAATCCTCGACGCCGTCTGGCGAGGTACGGTCGTCACCGAATACGCGCTCACCGGAGCCATCGCCAAACTTCGCAAGGCGATCGGTGACGACAAAAAAACACCCAGGTACATCCAGACCGTACACACGCGCGGATATCGCTTCATCGCCGCAGTGGAGCTCAATGCTGCGCCCGGAGGGAAAGCAACCGAAACGAATGGAGAGCAAACGACGGCTGTCGCTGGAGACAGTCTGCCTGCTGAACCGCCAACCTCTTGCATGAGCGTTGCGGGAAAAGCAGTAGCGAGAAATAGCCTTTGTCGTCTTCCTTGGCCACGCTCGCTGGCGCTGGCTGGCGCACTGGGAGTGCTTGTTTCAGCAGCGTGGCTTTGGAATACCTCCCATCACACCTCACAGGCCGCGGTAAGAAACGAATCAGGCGGCCAAGAACATCTGCAGCAGGCAAGACGCTACACCAACAATCCCGAAGCGTACGAGGCCTTTCTCAAAGGGCACTACTTTATGAACAAGGCTACGAAGGACGGCTTGATCAAGGGCGTCGAGTATTTTCGGCAAGCCATTGCCCTTGATCCGAAATATGCGATGGCCTACGCTGGACTAGCAGACTCATACCGCAGGCGGGGACGGTACGGGGTGGCTCCCGCAGAATTCGTCCCCAAGAGCAGGGCCGCCATCGTGAAAGCATTAGAACTCGATGACACGGTCGCTTATGCGCACTCCATGTTGGGATTGATTGCATATCAGTACGATTGGGATTTTGACAAAGCCAATCGCGAATATAAGCGCGCGCAAGAACTCGATCCCACGCTGGTGCATCAGTGGTACGGGTCCTACCTGCAGGCGATTAATCGAATCCCCGAGGCGGAAATCGAATTCAAGCGTTTTTCGGACTCCCAGCCTTTTTTGCTCTCCGGCAACGCTACTTACGGCCAATACTTTTTCTTGACGCATCAGTATGACCGCGCGCTCGATCAAATGCGTCAGACGCTTGAAATGGATGCCAACTACCCTCCGGCGCGAGAAACCTTAGGGCTGATTTACGAGGAACAGGGGCGAACTCGCGAGGCGCTTGCGGAGTTTGAATCCGCCGTCTCGCTTTCGCATGGTGAAAATGGACTGGGATCTCTGGGATACATCTACGCGCAGCAAGGAAGAGAAGGTGACGCGCGCAAAGTGCTTCGGTTGTTAGCAGAACGATCGCGACACGCCTACGTGTCGCCTTACGAGACAGCGCTGGTATTTGCCGGCCTTAACCACAACGACCAAGCGCTGGAATATCTGAAGAGCGCCTGCGCCGAACGGTCTTTGTCGATGCCGTGGCTGCGATTCGATCCCCGATTGTCCAAGGTTCGAGAAGAGCCACGCTTCCAGGAATTTATACGCGGTATTGGATTTTCGTTTTAATCAGTGCACGTTCCGGCTACGCTGCAGTAGAAGCACCCTCCTCGGCGATCAGCGGCGCCTCTTCAGGATTGAGCCCGGATCAGGGGCTAACCGCAAGTTATTCCGGGACAGAAGTCCTAGTGTTGTATCAGAAGCGACCGCAGAGGAGAAAATTGGTAGCCTCATCAGAATCTGCGGCGGTCGCTTTTGATACAACGACTTGAAGGAAGCCGCCCCGCGGTGCGATCGGGTGCGGATGGCTATGGGTTTTCAAAGGGGTCGATGGGCGGCATGAGGTAGGCGATGGAGCAGTGTGCTTGGTGGGAGAAGAGCAGGGTGGCTTGCACAGGTTGATGGAAGTAGAAAGTGATCGCGGTTGGAACAGATTCTGGGTCAGGGAGAGGAACTTGGTTCGGGGACAAGGCGCACGAGGGCGGATCGAGCCGAAAGACGGATCGAGGTTTGCGGTTTTGGGAAATTGGTTTCATGCGGCGACTCCGTCGATAGAGGGCGGAGAACGGAGTTGGATCTGGGCAGCCGTAAGTCTCTCGATGACCACGATGCGGCCGCCGCATTTGGGACAGCGACAAAGAGGGCTGAGTTGCTTGGCGGGGGATGCTGCTGGTTCTATCTGCGGTTGTGGTATGGGACCGAGTACTTGAAAGCAGAGGGGCAGGAGAGTAGCCCGCCGCCGGTTGGCGAGGAAGCCGAAGTGGCGGATGCGGACAAAGCCTTTGGGAAGCACATGCAAGAGGAAACGGCGCAGGAACTCATCGAGGGATAGGGGCATCAACTTGGGTTCATTGTGGTGAGCACGGTCGCGCCAGCGAAAGGTAACTTGGTCATCGACGAAAGAAACGAGTCGATGATTGGAGATGGCGACGCGATGGGTATAGCGGCCTAAATAGCGTAGTGCTTGTTCGGCTCCTCCGAAGGGGCGTTTGGAGTAGACGTGCCAGTGGTGTCGGTATAGGGTTCGCAACCAGGCGGAGAAGGCTTTGGGGTGAGCCAGGGGTTTCAGGATGCCATGGAAGCCAATCTTGCCCTGACGGAAGTTGTGTTTTAGAGCGCTGACAAACTTGCGGCGAAAAACCTTTCGGAGCACCGGGATGGGAAGAAAGAAGCGAGAGTGCGATGGAACCCAACGAGAGTGATCGAGCGACAATCCGCCGGCGGGCACCACACAATGGGCGTGGGGGTGATGTTCGAGCTTCTGATTCCAGGTGTGGAGCACACTGAAGAAGCCGATTTCGGCGCCGAGATGTTGGGGATCGCGGGCGACTTCGAGGAGGGTTTCGGCACTGGTCTGCAGCAACAGATGGTACAGGATTTTCTTGTTCTGCAAGGCGAGCGGGGCCAGTTCATGGGGTAGGGTGAAGACAACATGGACGTAGCGCGTGGGGAGAAGTTCCTTACGACGCGCTTCGAGCCAACGGTCGCGAGCGTTGGCCTGACACTTTGGGCAGTGCCGGTCCCGACAGCTGTTGTAGGAGATGGGCGGACGGTACGCGCAGTCGGTGCACTCATCGAGATGCCCGCCCAAGGCGGCGGTGCGACAGCGCGTGATGGCTCGCAACACCTTGAGGTGCTGCCCGGTGATCCATTTACGGCTGTGTTCGATGAAAGCGCGTCCCGCGGCGCGAACCAGATCGGCCACCTCGAGGGGTGGCCGGTTCATCATTCGCTCTGCGGTACCTTCTCTTTCAGCTGGAGCGAGTCCAGAGGACTCGCGGTGGCGTTGAGGTGTCGTTGGGAGAGATGGAGATAGATGGTCGTCTCTTCCAAATCACGGTGGCCTAGCAGTATCTGAATGGTGCGCAAATCCGCACCTGACTCCAACAGATGTGTGGCAAAGCAGTGGCGCAGCGTATGCGGATGGATCTTCTTGCGGATACCCGCCCGCTGGGCAGCGTTTTCGCAGGCATTCCAGATGGTCTTGGGGCTGATGTGACGATCGCCGGTATGCGAGCGCCCGCCGGGAAATAACCAGTTTGTGGGTTTGCGTCTTAGTCCACGCCAGTACTCTCGCAAGGCTTCCAACAGCTTCGGGCTGAGCATCACGTCGCGATCCTTGCGGCCTTTTCCGCCTTGGATGTGGATAATCATTCGTCGACTGTCAATATCGGTGATCTTCAGTCGAGCCAGTTCCGCGCGCCTCACTCCAGTGGCATAGAGCGTCATCAACAGAATGCGATGAAAGGCAGTGACAGCCGAGTCGATAAGCTGGGCGACTTCTTCCGCGCTCAGGATGATGGGCAGACGTTGAACCTTCTTGGGGTACGGAGTCTCGGCGACACTCCACGGCTTCCGCAGCGTCTTGATGTAGAAGAATCGCAAAGCGGCGAGCCGCTGCGTCACAGTGCTGGGTGCCAACTTTCGCCGGCCGAATAGGTGGGCTTGATACTGGCGGATGTGCTCCGGTCCTAACTGGTTCGGAGGGCGGTGAAAGTGAAGGGAAAACTCGGCAACGATACGCAGGTAACAGTCTATGGTAGCCTGAGCGTAATTACGACGCTCGAGTTCTTCGAGCATCATTTTGCGAAGGTGGGTCATAGGTCATCTCCTTATGACCCAACCTTATCCCTTCACCCAAACCGCTGAGACCCAGCACGCGAAAGCGTCTGCCGCAACGCGGCTTCGTTCAAGTCGGCTCCTGGGAAGTCTGCCGCTGACTATCAGTGAGATTCCTGCCGAGCGACGGGCAAAATGGATCATGCCGTTGTAGCGAGTCGTAGTGACCCGGAACACCTGCACCCATGAGCTTGCGGGCACACGCCTCACTCTCGTCGCGGAGCGGGTCATTCTCTGCAGTGATAACGGGTGTTGGCGGCAACCCTTGAAGTTCCTCATTGCTAGCGCGCAGCGGTGACACATACGAGTTGTTGCGTCTTCTGGTCCGGCGCACATAGGTCCCAGCCATATTTCATAAACGCGCGCGGCAAGAAGCGGCCGGTAGCGAATTCGTGGTACGAATCTGTGTTTTTGCACGATCGGAACAACGTCGGTTCCCCGGAGTTTCAGTGGGCGACGATTTAGCGCCAACCGAGAGCTGGGGCGACCGTAGTCAGAATTGCCTCCATGACATGCGCATTGTAGGCAACACCTAGTTGATTTGGAACGGTTAGCAATAGCGTATCGGCCTCCGCGATCGCCTCGTCTTTCCTAAGCTGCTCAATGAGAATATCTGGCTCAGCAGCGTAGCTGCGGCCGAAGATCGCCCGCGTGTTTTCGTCAAGGAACCCGATTTTGTCCTCTTCTTCCTTCGCGCCTCGTCCGAAATAGCCACGATCACGGTCATCGAGCAGCGCAAAAATACTGCGGCTAACGGAAACGCGCGGAGTACGTGTGTGACCAGCTTCCTTCCAGGCTGCGCGAAAGGCACGAATCTGGGCGTCCTGTTGGATGTGGAGCGGTTCGCCGGTCTCGTCGAATTTGAGGGTTGAGGTCTGCAGGTTCATTCCTAGCTTTGCGGCCCATGCTGCTGTCGCGTTAGAAGCAGACCCCCACCAGATTCGATCATGCAACCCTGACGAGTATGGCTCAAGACGCAGGAGTCCCGGAGGGTTGGTAAACATTGGACGTGGATTTGGATGGGCGAAGCCCTTGCCGCGCAGCAACTCAAGAAATTCTTCGGCATGCCGCCGGCCCATATCTGCGTCGTCCTCGCCTTTAATTGGGCGGTAGCCAAAGTAGCGCCAACCATCGATGACCTGCTCAGGGGAACCGCGGCTGATTCCCAACTGCAGCCGACCCTCAGAGATTAGATCCGCAGCACCAGCGTCCTCCGCCATGTAATGAGGATTCTCATACCGCATGTCGATCACAGCGGTGCCAATTTCAATCTTTCGTGTTTTAGTACCAACCGCCGCGAGTAGCGGAAACGGTGATGCCAGTTGCTGCGCGAAGTGATGAACCCGGAAGTAGGCTCCGTCCATTCCCAGCCGCTCGGCCTCCACTGCGAGGTCGATGGATTGCAAGAGCGCGTCAGCCGCCGACTGCGTTTGTGACTGCGGTGAAGGTGCCCAATGACCGAATGAGAGGAAGCCAATTTTCTTCATGCAATAAGTCTCCCATATCGTCGATATGGCCGATGCAGATGCGGCAAATGCATTGGTAATCGCGAGCAACTCTTACCAAGGCAGCGCGCATGATTTCTGTTGCGGTGGGCTCCTTGGAGGAATCCAGAAATGCTCGCGACCAGAAATAGGTGGTATTATCTCGGCCGGAGTCAACCTGTGGAACCGGCAGAACCCAAACTTCCGCGCGAAGCCATAGAGCTCTACAACGATTTCATTCACCGGGAGATTAGTCGCCGCGCCTTTATCGAGGGCATAAAGCGACTAGCGGGCGGTCTTGCGGCAGCCACTGTTATTAATGCATTGATGCCGAACTATGCGCTGGGCCAGCAGGTTTCTCGCACCGATGACCGGATAAAAGCCAGTTACGAGAGCGTGCCGTCCCCGAAGGGCAACGGAAGCGTCAAGGGATATCTCGTGCGGCCTGTCAGCGCCGACACCCGCTCCGAGACGGTGACGAAGTTGCCCGGCGTAATTGTGATCCATGAGAATCGGGGTCTGAACCCGCATATCGAGGACATCGCACGGCGGTTTGCCTTGGCCAACTTCATGGCATTTGCGCCGGACGGACTCACATCTCTGGGCGGCTATCCCGGCGACGACTATAAGGGCGGCCAGATGTTCAACAAGATCGACAAGAACAAGATGTCCGAGGATATGGTGGCTGCGGCCATGTGGTTGAAGTCGCGTCCCGACTGCACGGGAAAGATCTGCGCTACAGGCTTCTGTTACGGGGGCTCGACCGCCAATATGCTAGCGGTTCGGCTGGGAGCCGACTTGGCGGCAGCCGCGCCGTTCTATGGCGGTCCTCCCTCCCCAGAGGACATCCCGAAAATTAAGGCGGCGATCCTGGTGCATCACGGGGAACTCGACACGCGACTGGCAGCAACGTGGCCGGCTTACGACCAGGCCCTAAACGCGGCGCGCGTTCCGCACGAAGGCTATATTTACCCCGGTGCCGTACATGGCTTCAATTGCGACGCGACGCCAGAACGGTATAACAAAGCCGCAGCCGATCTGGCCTGGCAACGCACGATCGACTGGTTCAACAAATATGTGCGTGGCTGATTCTGTCCCCGGTGGCTACAATCTGTTGTGGACGCACGGATCCTCTTTTTTCTTTACTTTGACTTATGATCTATCAGCCTCCGCTTTTAAGTCCGCTGCGTCTGCCAGTTTGGCCATCCCGGCTTTTGACATCATTCTAGCGTAGCGATGCCGCCAGACGCGCCTCCTCCGACGTCGGACGAACTTTCGTTCAGCTGGGAATAACGAAAACGAGAAGAAGTACGCGAAGAGCTCAGGAAGAGAAAAAGAGTTGCGGAAAGCGCAAGCCGCAACTGGCTTACGCGTGGGCGGCGGCAGCTGTGTGATCAACGGGCGCTGGGTGCGCGCGTTGCTTTTGGAGGGCGTCGTGAAACTCTTCCGCCGTCAAAGGCTCTCCGTAGAAAAGCTGCAGGAGCGGATCGTTCGTGTCGCGCGGCGCCAGCTTTGCCGCTCCCGAGTCCAATCCCAATCCTTCCGGCTCGACAAGTAATTCTGGCAGCAGCGTGCGGTTTTCCGTGAGCACTCCCAGAAATTTTCCGACCGCAGCGCGATGCTCCGACGTCGCCTGTGTGAACTCCACTCCCATGCCCTGGTCTGGATGCATCACTCTCACCACGCCTTGCGCGCGGACTTCCACAGCTCCCGCTCGCATCGACAAGGTCACCAGGCTCGGCGCCGGAAACGGCGACGCCATTTCCAGATAGCATCCACCCAGGCTCAAGTCGGTCAGTTGGCAGCGAATCGGCGGATCGTCCTGCTCGGCCTCCGGAGAATTCTGTTTCAACCACTCCCGCAAGATGCGCGACGTTTCTGGTGAAGTCTGCACAAACCGCAAGCCCGCTTGCTTGCTCGAACCTTCCCAGGCAAATTCCGCGGGGATCTCCAGCGGGGCCGTCGTGCCCGGAAGGGTGAACGCAATCTGCCAGCTTCCTCTCGGACGCTGCTGGTTCGGCACTGCCACCGCCATGCCGCCTTCGCTGAGATCGATGGTGGTCACTTTCATATTCCCGCCGGCTTCGGGACTTCGCATCACCACCGGAATCTGCACCGCAACTCGGACGTTGCGCCGTCGTTCACTCTTCATCAGCGCGCGCGCAGCCCGGAAACTCGACTTGGCCCGTTCACTCGAAACCGGGCGGTAGAGCACGAAATGAGCGCCCACACCGAACACCGCCTTCAGCCCAACGATTGGTTCGACAATGGCCACCGCGACGGCCTGCTTGTTGCATGGAGCGTTGCGGGCACTTTTCAGCACTTCGAAGGCGCCATCATCAGAACAATCGGCAATGATGGCTTCAAATCTCTGGCGGGTCAGCTTGCGGAGGGCGGCGTCGGCAGTGGCGCAAAGGTCCACCTCGATGTCGAGGTCTCCCAGGACGCGCCGCAAAACACGTACGATCTTATCGTCCGAGCACAATAGAAGTGATTTCAGGCTCATGGACAGGTCGATTCCAAGCGGGGAGACGATCTCCCTTCCTGCACTCTATGTCCGCTCGAGGATCGGATCAATATCTCTCACCCAACGATTGGGTACTCTCGTAACTCGCAATTTCCTGTATCCCTCCCAGTGCAAGAGAACACCTTTGCGGCGTTCTTCCATGGAAAGCTGGAATTTGGATTAGGTAATCCTGTCTCGTCCGCTTAAACATCACATTTCAAGACACTTACGGAGGAATCAGAATCGGGGGAACAAGAAATTTCCATTGACTTTAGAGTTAAATCGACTGTAGGATGTTGAGTCTCCGATTAGCTTTGAGATTCATCTGTGGAAGACTCACGTCCTTGGTTTGTCCAAGCTTAAGGTCGCTCAAAAGCGCCGATCGGTGAATCTCGAAGCCAATTTCGAGAATCTTATAGACAGACAAGTTGCGTAGTTTCATCCCCTTAAGTGGAAAGGCAATTTTTTCATGGCCAAACGACGCGGAAATCCGAACTGGGGTAAGCCTGAGCCGATCGGGCCCATCACCCCCACCATCACCGAATTCGAACAGGTTGTGCGCGAATATAAGCTCTCCCCCGACCAGTACCTCCGGTCGACTCGCTTGCGGGAATGGGCGCGCCGCAACAAGAACTCGAAGTACATCCCTGAGCCCTTACTGGAAGCCTGGGGCTTCGAGATCGAGTCCACGCTGTAACCAGCGCAGGATCAGCTTTCTCAAGGGTCGCTCTTAGAGCGGCCCTTTCCCTTTCATAGGCGCGACACCCGATGCTCGATGTCCTCCAAATCCCGCCCGCAGAACTCTTCTCTGTGCTGGTCGCCATTGGATTCGCCGCTGGACTGAACACCTACGCGACTGTCGCGGTGCTGGGCCTTTTAGCCCACTTCGCTCACCTTCCGCTACCTCCTGGATTGCAGCTGCTTGCCGGATGGCCTGTCATTATCGCGAGCCTTGCCTTGTTCGGAATCGAGTTCTTCGCCGACAAGATTCCCGCCTTCGACCTTATCTGGAACGCGCTCCACACCTTCATTCGCGTACCGATCGCAGGACTGCTCGCCTACCGCGCAACCAGCCAGCTGTCTCCGGAACATCAGCTTCTCGCGACGCTTCTTGGAGCATCCGTCGCTCTCATCGCTCACGGAGGCAAAACCGCCGCTCGCGCCGCAGTCACTCCGTCTCCCGAGCCCTTCTCAAACATCACGCTCAGCCTCGGCGAAGATGTTCTCGCCATCGGCCTGACCTGGCTGGCGACGCGGCATCCCTATGTCGCCGGAACGCTGGCCACAATCTTCGTCGTAATCGTCGTGATGATGACGCGCCTGGTCATCCGCGCCATGCGCGCCTTATTCCGCGGCGCTGAGCAGCAAGTGGCCGCATAGGTAACGAGATCCAGAACACTCTGGGTTGTCACTCCGAATCGGTCTGCAAGAACGGTGAGGAACCTGCAAGGAACCTGCTTCCCCAACCTTCACGGGCACCCACTTCCCCCGACCCGCCGCCAGATCCTGCCAAGTCGGATTCTCCCGCCGAATCAATTCCACTTTCTTCTCGCGACGCCACTTCTTGATCTCGGTCCCAATGCGCGATCGCATTCTCGACATTTGGAATGACTCAAAGTAAACCAGCCGATGCATCCGATATTTGCGCGTAAACGCTCCGCTTTCTCCGGCACGATGCTGCAATACGCGCGACATGAGAAGTCCTGTCATTCCGACGTAAATGACTCTGCTCTTGCTCGACAGGGTGTAAACGTAATAGCGCCGCTCACGCATATTGCCGCTCCAGAGGACAGCAGGTTCCTCACCGGCAAAGCCGTTCGGAATGACAACACTCTAGGGGATCACGCAAATCCGTTGCAGTGTCGACAATCACAAAGACGCCTGCAAAACTCCGGTCGTTCCGAACCGGTCCGCCACAACCGGTGATGAATCTGCTTCTTCTCGTTCCCCCACATCACCGCGCTGTACAACTCTTGTCATTCCGACCGGTCTGCAAGACCGGTGAGGAACCTGATTCCCGCGCAATGAGCACCGTCGTGCTCAGGTTTTAAGTCCCAAGAACGCTCGCATCCGACCCATTTCCGCACCGAGTTCGCGCTGGAACGCCGTATCCTTCGGCGGATTCGAATCCACGTAGCCGAGCTCGGCCTTCAGCTCTCCATTCTGGAGCGACACGTTTCCCCAGCCGATGACGCGATCGCGCCACAGCATCGGAAGAGCGTAATAGCCTCGAATCCTCTTCTTCTGCGGCGTGTACGCCTCGAAGCGGTACTCCCAATTCCACAGCAACTCGAAGCGCTCTCGATCCCAAACGACGGGATCGAAGGGCGCAAGCAATCGCACCGATTCCTGCGGAGCGGCGTTGGTCGGCATCTCGTCCGCTGGCCAATACCACTCGATTCCGTCGACCGTTGCGTGCGACATTCGCCGCAGCGCGCGCTGAAATGCCTTCGTCAGCTTCGACTGCCATTGCGGCGCGGCGGACTGCAATCTGCGCACGAGATATCTCAGGCGCGAGGCTGGCATCGGCGCATAGACGTGAACCACGGCATCGACTAAAGCATCCATCGCGGCCAGGCGCGCGGGCTCATCACTTGGTCCGGGAGCGTGCTCGTGCACCGCATAGAGCCGTATCCCGGCAGCGCGGCCTGGGACCCGCAGCAAGCCGTGATAGTGCATCGCGTCCAGCAGATCCGTGGTCGCGTTCGACTTGCCTCCCCACTTCTTCACAGAGCCGTGACCGAAGTGGCGATCGACCTCTCGGGGATGAACTACTCCGCGCTGCCGCACGAATTCGAGGACGAGCTCAGCGCGCTTTCGCCGGCTAGAAGGCCAAGGCAAACGTCCCTGCGCCGTCACGCGGCTGTTGAATCGCGGATGCATCAGCGCCTGCAACTCGCGGGTCACGAATCCGTAGTTGATAAAGAAATCTTCGTGGATGTCGAGCTCCGCGTAGCGGCGTTCCAGATCTCCAGCGCGATAGCCTTTGACGCGATGGCTGAGGATCAGGTCCTGCGCGCGAGCAGGCGCTCGGATCGGATCGGCCTGCACGAATCCCATGTAGCGAAGAGCGCGTTTCAGCGTAGTGGGCGGAAACAGACTACGGGCAACCGCAAAGCATCGCAGGTCGTCAACAGAAATCGGCATCTCTGCATGTTATCGAAGTCGGATTTCTTGGATTTGACGTTGAAGCTCAGAGAGTTCCGATTTGGGAAATGTGGGCTGGGCGAGGTACCCCCTCTCCCCCGGGCACAGACCGGACGTTCCCCAATTCCTCACAGCAGCGGATTCACGACTTGCACCGCGCCGTACCTCTGCTTCCCTGCGAGGTCTTCGGAGTACAGCACCGCCGCGCCCGCCTGTTCAGCCGATTGCAGGATGAGCGCATCCCAGAACGAGGTCTGGTATCGCACTTCAATCTCAAGCGCTTGAATCACCGCTTCGGGGCTGTTGACCACGATCTCCCAACTCAGATAGTCCCGGATCAGTCCGCGAAGCTCATCTACAGAAACGGGGTTGGCGACCTTGCGCCGCAAGTTCACGCATACCTCCTGCAGGACCTGCGTGCTCAGCACGCCCTGCCCGTTCGTCCACAAACGCTCGATGAGCTGACGCGCCCGCTCGTGCTTGATGCCGGCCGCTCGGTCGTGCGCGTAAATCAGAATGTTGGTGTCGACGAAGTATTTTTCAGCCATCGTGTGCGCCTTCTAACGCGAGCTGAAAAACCCGCGCGAGGCAGGCCCCTAGCTCACCGATCATGAATCTCGTCGCGCGAACCGGGCATCCACCGGAGGTTCATCCCCTCCCTCAGCCGGGCCAGCGCCCGACCGCGTGCCCGCTGGTAGCTCTTGCGCTCGCGCACGATCTGCTCAAGCCGCGCGGCCAGCATTGCACTGATCGAGGTGTCTTCTTCCGCCGCCAGGACGCGAGCCTCGCGGATCAAGTCGGATTCCAGTTTCAGCGTGATATTCGTTTTCATTTGCGTTAGCACATTATTATGTGCAGCACGATTATACGTGCTAACTATTGGGATATCAACAGCGGAGTCCTGTGACATCCAACCGTTGCGCCTCTACCCAAAATCGGCTCATCATGGTAGGGCAGAAGCGGTCAGTCCGCGGTACTCCTGTGGCTGCTAAGTCCTTTCGATCCAGGATTTTGGCCACAAGTGATTGAGCGCCATGGATTTTTGCTCGATTTTCCGCTAAGTCGATGATTCTAATGGACCGAGGGAGGAGGGGGATACCGTGATTTCCCGAACCAAAAGCGTCGGCTGATGCCAAGAGGTCCAGCCCGATATTAAAGAGGTCGACCAAGAAACTTCGTGCCGATATGCACAGAGCCCCTGTGCCTCTGCCCAATCCAAGTCTGTTCCTCTGTGGTTCAAGCCTTTGACTTTGACCCGGCCGACCTCTGCTAAAATCGCCTCATTATGAGCCTCCAGACTCCATTCACGGACGTCCCCGACGCAATCGAGGAGATCCGCGCGGGCCGCATGATCGTGGTCGTCGACGACGAGGACCGCGAGAATGAAGGCGACCTGACGCTCGCCGCCGAGAAGGTCACGCCGGAAGCCATCAACTTTATGGCGAAATACGGACGCGGCCTGGTCTGCCTGGCCATGACCGAGGAGCGTCTCGAGCATCTGAACATCGGTCCGATGACCGCCGAGAATACGTCGCAATACGGAACCGCATTTTGCGAGGCGATCGACGCCCGCCAGGGAGTGACGACCGGCATTTCGGCGCACGACCGCGCGCGGACGATTCAAGTGGCGATTGATCCCGCGACCAAGCCGTCGGATCTGGCGCGTCCCGGACACATGTTCCCTCTGCGCGCGCGCAAAGGCGGAGTGCTGGTGCGCGCTGGACAGACCGAAGCTTCGGTCGATCTGGCGAGGCTTGCGGGAATGGTTCCGGCGGGAATCATTTGCGAAATCATGAAGGACGACGGCAGCATGGCCCGCGTCCCCGACCTGATCGAATTCTGCCGCGAACACAAGATGAAGATGCTGACAGTCGCGGAGCTGATCCGCTACCGCATGGCGCACGAGCGCTACGTGAATCGCGTGGGCGAAGCTCTGATCGAGACGCGGTTCGGAGAGTTCCGGCTGATTGCGTATTCCAGCGAAGTGGATGGCGGCGAGTCGCACGTAGCGCTGGTACGCGGAGATATCGAACACAGCCGCGAGCCGGTGCTAGTGCGTATGCATGCGCACTGCCTGATGGGCGACGTGTTCGGCGCCACAGGATGCGAATGCCACGCCACGCTCGAAGGCTCGATCCACCGCATTGCGCAGGAAGGCTTGGGAGCGTTGATTTACTTACATCAGACATCGCAGGGATTCTCAGTCGAGAAAGTCGGAGACCGCACCGCGCTCAGCTTCCACGGCGGACGGACGCTTCCCTCGCTCTACGACAATTCAAAGCATATCCAGCGGGAGATTGGAATTGGGGCGCAGATTTTGTCGGACCTGAATTTACGGCGGGTGCGGCTGCTGACGAACCGTCCGAAGAAGGTGGCGGCGTTGGAAGGATTTGGGATTGAGATCGTCGAGCAAGTGCCGGTGCAGCTGAGTGAAGTGAAGGCTGGAGAGAAATAACTCAACCGAAAGGCCTTCATGGCCACTCGTGGTTCGTCCGCCGAAACGATTGAACGGAATATCCCCGCGGGACTCATCGAAGACGCCCGCAAGCATGTCTACGAAGCGGCCATCCGCACGCCGCTGGTGCGACTGAATTACGACGGTCCGGCGGAAATCTATCTCAAGCTCGAGTGCCTGCAACCGATCGGCTCCTTCAAGATTCGCGGAGCCTATAACGCCGTGCGCCTTTTGCCGGAAGAACAACGGCGGAATGGCGTCTGGACCGTGAGCGCCGGGAACGCTGCCCAGGGAGTCGCGCTGGCAGCCCTGAAGGCGGGCGTTCCCTGCAAAGTGCTGGTGATGGACACGGCTCCTATCGCCAAACTCGACGCCGTGCGCCGGCTCGGAGGCGAGATTGTCCAAGCTCGATTCGATGTGTGCTGGAAGGCCTTATCAGATCGCACCCACCCGGCAATGAGTGGGACATTCGTGCATCCCTTCGAAGATGACGAGTTCATTGCGGGCAATGCTTCAGCAGGATTGGAAATTCTGGAAGATCTTCCCGAGGTCGAGGCGGTGGCCGCAGGATTCGGGGGCGGAGGCTTGTCGTGCGGTATCGCGGCCGCGTTTAAGGAACGCGGAAGTAAGGCGAAAGTTTTCGCGGCGGAGCCCGAGACGGCTGCACCGCTTGCGCGCTCGCTGGCGGCTGGATCGGCGCAGAATTTTCCCGGGTGGAAAGCCAGTTTTGTGGATGGCTGCGGCGGCAAGTCCGTATTTCCCCGCATGTGGGAGATCGCCCATCACCTGCTAGCCGATTCCATCGTATGCACGCTCGAAGAAGTCCGGCGGGCGATGAAGATCGTCGCGGAACGAAACCACATCATTTGCGAAGGAGCAGGCGCCTGTGCGGTTGCGGCGGGATTGAGCGGGAAATGCGGATCAGGAAAGATTGTCTGCGTGGTGAGCGGTGGGAACATCGACCTTTCGGTCTTTACGCAATTGATGAAAGAAACAAACGTTTAGGGCGAATCTCGCTTGTGCGACGGAAGCTCAACTCCTGAGCACGGTTTCGCGGGCGAGGAACCCGGGTCAAACTAGAACGGCTTGCGGACCACTACTTCGCTCTCGCGGATGAAGAACTGCGCGGAGCAGCATTCCGAGCCGCAGATGACTGGGATAAATCCGTTGATCTGCTTGCGAGTGATCAGGCCCAGCATGCCGCAGGACGGACAGGCGAGCACGGCCCAGTAGGGATCTTCCTTCTCGCCGATTTCTCCGGCGTTTTCGAGCACAAAGACGGTACCGGGCTGCATTTGTTCCGGAATCCACTCATTGAGGACGTCCAGTTCACCGACCATGTGTTCCTCCCCTGTTTTACCCGTTTCGAGCCGCGAATCTACAATTCCCTACAAAACTTTTCTAGCATGCCGCCGGTCATCGAGCGAAGTTACCGAAGTATTCGCCTTCCGGGAGACGACCCCAGCTCGCACCTGCCGCACGGCGTCGCTCAGACAGACGCCGAGAATGGGCTGGTTCGAATTCTTAAGAATGTCGACAATCTGGCGCGCCGAAGTTTCGAGATAAAGGCGCTTGCCATCGGTCAGCAGGTGATATTCGGAATTGCGATCGACGAACTCCGCTAGGCCCCTACCGAATTCGCGATCGAGAAAGCGCATGACCTTGCGAACGCCTTGCAGCGAGAATCCCTTGCGGCGCAGTTCGCAGATCACGGCGACTTCGGTCAGACGATCAAGGGAATAGAGCCGGCGATGGCCTTCACGCTCAGGCTTGACCACGCCGCGCTCGTCCCACCACTGCAACTGGCGGGCAGTGATGCCGGTGAGCGCGATGACTTCCCGAGATGTAAAGCGATCCTGCATGATCCCCTGAATTTCTCCGAAACAATTGCGAGGTAAAATGTTTCACACATTTTAGGCATGGGGGCCTGTGGATCAAGCAAAGAATAAGGAAGGGGTTAGTGACTAAAGGAGTTCCTGGTGGGCGGCGCCTAAAGGCGGGTTGATTCGGGGAGACGATACGACGGTATCGCTGAAGCGATACCCTGATTCGAACCGGCGCCACGATACGAACCGGTGGCATGATACGAACTTACAGATTCGAACTGCGACGCGGATAGGGGATCGGAACTCGAGCCGCCGCCGACGAAGTGGACGATTTCCAACTGGTCGCCGTCTTTCAACGTGGTTTCGGTCCAGCGGTCGCGGGGGACTATGTCGCGATTAAGTTCGACTGCGACGCGATCGGACTTGAAGCCTAGGGCTTCGATTAAGGCCGTCAGGGTGAACGAGGCAGGAGCGTCGTTGAAGTCGCGTGGGCCGCCGTTGATCTGGAGTTTCATTTTGCTACCAAGCAGGGTATTAATACTCGAGATTATCGCATTCTCGGAGAGCGGGACCGTGGAGATCCGCGCGAGCTCCGCCTGAAAAGCGGCTACGCTCGGGATGACGCCGATAGGAGAAGGACACAACTTGAGCCGGACGGGCTTTACTCCGCTTTGCGGAGGACGAATTTTCTGGTGGCAGTGCGGCCTTCGAAGCTGGCCTGGACCAGTAATGAGGAATCCGGCAAGGCGGTTTCTTCCACATCGATCTTGATTTCGGCGGCGCCGCCGGAATCGGCGACGGCCTGGGTATAAAACGGCGCCGCACCGGGACGAGCGAAGCGAAATGTGAGCCGCGCTCCGGAGGCTGCTGTTCCTCCTTCAGTCACACGCAACTGCATGGTCAGGTTGCGTTCGGCGTGGACTGATTCCGAGTTGAGCCACTGCACTTCCAACTCCTTCACCGTTGCCAGGTTTTCCGCCTCGGGATGATCCAGAACGTCGTCCAGTTTTCCTTCCCGGATTGCGTCCAGAACGAGCCGGTGTTGCTCGCGGAGCAGTTGCTCCTTCTGGGAATCTCCGAATTGCGATTCCGCCGCCTTGGCAGCGTAGGATGTGGCCTTCTTGCCGATGCAGCGTCCGCGCACGAAGACCTGCGTCTGCAGAAGGAGTTCTCCTTCACGCGCTTCACTCTGCACGTGATAGATCGTGTCCACATGCTTCACATCGGTATTAAAGCCGAAAATCATAGTGATTTTGTAATCGGGTAATTTTGTAATTGGGGAATTGAAGAGCCCTGAATCTGGGGCGCCGACAGCCTCTGGCCATCATTTTTCAATCGCTCAACTACCAAATCAAACGATCACGAAAATCTGATCGCACAATTCCACAATTTGATTCGCCGTTCGCTTGACACTCTCGGTGCAAGCCCATAACCTAGAATGTTTCCTGTAACGCTGGCGCGAATTATATATACCTCGTACTATGCCCGACAATTACTTCGCTCGCTACCTCCCGTTTCTTATCCATATTCTTATGGCTGGCGGGATTGCGACTGCGATTATCACGCTTTCCTGGCTGATCGGGATACGAAAACCCACGCGCGCCAAGCTTTCCCCGTATGAATGCGGCATGACCCCGGTGGGCGACTCCCGGCAGCGTTTCTCGGTGAAGTTCTACCTGGTCGCTATGCTGTTCATTCTGTTCGACGTGGAGGCGGTTTTTATCTATCCGTGGGCGGTGATCCTGCGGAAGCTCGGGCATTTTGGCTTGTGGGAGATGCTGGTGTACATCGGAATCTTCCTGGTGGGATTCTTCTACGTCTGGAAAAAGGGCGTGCTGGACTGGGGCGAAACCGGCGCGAAACGGGGGAACTTCTAGATGCCGCTGGTTCCCGCCGTTACGGATCTCGAACAACTGAAGAATCATCCTGCGGTCGCCCGCCTGCTCGATTGGAATGCGGCTGCCGTCGGAGGTGCGAAGTTCGATCGCGACGAGATGACGATTTACCTCGAGCCGGGCAGTATCCGCGAGGCATGTGTCCTGCTGAAGGAAGACCATGCCTGCCCGTTTAATTTCCTATCGGATGTGACCTGCGTGGACTGGTATCCGGCGGAGCCACGGTTTGAGGTCGTCTACCATCTGCTTTCGATTCCTAACAAAGAGCGGGTTCGCTTGAAAGTGAGGTTGAACAGTTCAAGCCCCGTGATCGAGTCGCTGACATCGGTATGGCCGGGAGCGAATTACTTCGAGCGCGAGGTCTTTGATCTGTTCGGCGTGCGGTTCACGGGACATCCTTATTTACGGCGGATTCTGATGCCGGAGGAATGGGAAGGTCATCCGCTGCGCAAGGATTATCCGGTGGAGGGCTACCGCTGATGGCGCATCTGACGCCCACGCCTGTGCTTGAGCCCGGACAGGATCGGACGATGATCCTGAATATGGGTCCGCAACACCCGTCTACCCATGGGGTGTTGCGCGTGCTGCTCGAGATTGACGGCGAGACTGTGGTGCGCATGATGCCGGACATCGGATTCCTGCACACCGGGATCGAAAAGACCTGCGAAGCCAAATTCTACCAGCAGGTTGTGCCACTGACCGACCGCATCGACTATCTCTGCCCCATGACCAATAACCTCTGCTACGTGCTGGCGGTGGAGAAGTTGCTGGGGTTGGAGATTCCACTAAAAGCGCAGTGGCTGCGAGTCCTATTGAACGAGTTAACCAGGATTAATTCCCACTTAGTCTGGCTGGGGACGCACGCCATGGACATTGGTGCGCTCACGGTCTTCTTATATTGCTTCCGCGAGCGCGAAGAAGTGCTGCGCATATTTGAGATGGTGAGCGGGCAGCGAATGATGACGTCGTACTTCCGCGTAGGCGGAGTCGCGCTCGAACCGCCGCTAGGATTCTTCGACCGCGTGCGCGACTTTGCCGGATATTTCCCAGAGAAAGTGGATGAATACGAGAATCTGCTGACGGGCAATCCGATCTGGACGATGCGAACCAAGGGCGTGGCTCGGATGACGGCGGAAGATGCGATCGCCCTGGGCGCAACGGGACCAACTTTGCGCGGCAGCGGCGTCGACATCGATCTGCGGCGCGATATGCCGTACTCGAGCTACGAGAAGTTTCAGTTCAAGGTGCCGGTTTCGCAAGAAGGCGACGTCTTCGCGCGGTACATGTGCCGGGTGCAGGAGTTGCGCGAATCAGTCAACATCGTGCGGCAGGCGCTCGATGGCATGCCGGAAGGTCCGACCAAAGCGGATGCGCCCGGGATCGTGCTACCCGACCGCGAGAAGATGAAGACGCAAATGGAATCGCTCATCTATCACTTCAAGATTATTACGGAAGGCTTTGCAGTACCGGCGGGAGATGTGTATCAGGCAGTCGAATCTCCGCGCGGCGAGATGGGCTACTACATCGTCAGCGACGGCACAGCCAAGCCGTATCGGGTGCACATGCGTTCGGCATGCTTCGCGAATCTGCAGACGCTGCCGAAGATGTGCGAGGGACGGTTGCTGGCGGACGTGGTGGCGGCGATCGGGTCCATCGACATTGTGCTGGGAGAGATTGACCGTTAGGGATTGAGTAATTGATTAATCGGGTAATTGAGCAATTGAGGGGTTGCAGTGAGTTCACAATCCGAGCAACTTCGAGATCGGACAAAGGCGTTCGCGTTGCGTGTGCTCCGATTGTTTCGTTCATTGCCTTACCGGACGGATTGCCAAGTGCTCGGCAAGCAGTTGTTGCGCGGTTCAACTTCGGTGGCGGCGAATTACCGCGCGGCGTACAGGGCACGGACGAAGGTGGAGTTTATCGCTAAGATGGGTGTCGTGGCGGAAGAGGCGGACGAAGCGATTTTGTGGCTCGCGCTTTTAACCGAGTCCGGCATTGTATCGACCGAGAAAACGGAATCCCTGATGTCTGAAGCGCATGAATTGACGGCCATATTTACGGCGTCGCGTCGAACTGCAACAGGAGCGGCTTAGGCTTTCAATTGCTCAATTACCCGATTACACAATTACTCAATGAGATTCTCTGAAGAGTTCGAATCGCGGTTCGCGGAGATGGTGCCACATTATCCGTCCAAGAGGTCGGCGCTCGTTCCGACGCTGCTTTATGCGCAGGACGAAGTGGGCTACCTGTCGGATGAAGTGATCGCGGAGATCGCTTCTCGCCTCGACCTGACCGAACTCGAGGTTCGCAACGTGATCAGTTACTACTCCATGCTGACCACCAAACCGCGAGGCAAGTTCAACCTGCAAGTCTGCACCAATATCAGCTGTATGGTGAGAGGCGGCGAAGACATTCTGCATCACTGCGCCAAGAAGCTGGGAATTGGTCACAAGCAGACCACGCCCGACGGCATGTTTACGTTGGAGGAAGTGGAATGCATCGGGGCATGCAGTTGGGCTCCGGCCGCGCAGGTCAATTACGATTTTCACGAGAACCTGACCACCGAGAAGATGGACAGGATTCTGGATACATATAAGCAGAAGGGAACGCAGTAGAAAATTGAGTGATTGGGAAATTTCGTAATTGAGCAATTGAGAATCTCAGCAGTGCGTGGGTTTTCAATTTTCCAATTACTCAATCACACAATTACTCAATCTTTGTGGCTGACTTGGTTTCCCATCCCGACGAGGTAAAGGTCGTCTCCCGGCGCTTTGGACTGGGTGCGACCAACATCGACCGCTACGTCGAACTCGACGGCTACAAGGCTGTGCAGAAGGCGCTCGCCATGGAGCCGGACGCCATTATTAATGAGGTCAAGAACTCCGGCCTGCGCGGACGCGGTGGGGCGGGATTCTCCACCGGGATGAAGTGGTCGTTCGTGCCCAAGCAGTCGGCCAAGCCCAAGTACGTTTTGTGCAATGGCGACGAGAGCGAGCCTGGAACCTGCAAAGACCGGCTGATTTTCGAGCACGATCCGCACTCGGTGATCGAGGGCGTCATGATCGGGGCTCTGGCCGTGGGCGCAAAGAGCGGCTACATCTACATCCGCGGCGAGTACCGGTATCTGTCCATCATCATGCAGAAGGCGATTCGCGACGCGTACGCCAAAGGATTCATCGGCAAGAACATTTTCGGCAGCGGGCGCGATCTGGACATTTACTGGCACGGCGGCGCTGGGGCGTACGAAGTTGGCGAAGAGTCGGCGCTGATGGAATCGCTCGAAGGCAAGCGCGGCATCCCGCGCATCCGGCCTCCCTTCCCTGCCGTGGTCGGACTTTGGGGCGGCCCGACGGTCATTAATAATGCGGAGACGCTGGCCAACGTGCCACACATTATTCTTGGCGGCGCGGATTGGTACTCCGAACTGGGCACGCCGAAAAATGGCGGCACGCGCCTGTTCTGCCTGAGCGGCAACATTGCCAAGCCGGGCGTTTATGAATTGCCCATGGGCTACAACCTGAAGAAGATGCTTTATGACGTGGGCGGCGGCATTCCCAACGGACGCACGTTGAAGGGAGTTGTGCCAGGCGGAAGTTCGTGCCCTGTTCTAACGGCAGATGAAGTCGACGTTGCCATGGATTTTGATTCGGTGGCGAAGGCTGGATCGATGCTGGGTTCGGGCGGCGTGGTCGTGATCGACGACCAGCAGTGCATCGTGAAATTCGCACTGCGTACGATGAAGTTTTACCAGCATGAAAGCTGCGGATGGTGCATCCCCTGCCGGGAGGGAACGGACTGGCTGAAGAAGACTTTGATCCGCTTTCATAACGGCGGCGGCGTGAAGAAAGACATCGACAACATGCAGTACCTGGCAGAGAACATGTTGGGGCGGACTTTCTGTCCGCTGGGCGATGCGGCCGCGATGCCGACGATCGGGTTTGTGAAGAAGTTCAGAAAAGAGTTTGAGGACCATCTCGACGGAAGACCGTGCCCATACGAGAAGGAAGGGGCAGCAGAAGAGATGGCCGCATTGAGTCATTGAGAGATTGGGTGATTTTGTGATTGATAAACCTTTCGCCTTTAGGTTTCAATCGCGCGATGACCCGACCCGATCACTCAATCGCCAAATTACATGACTGAGGCTCCAAAACTCGTATCGCTTGTCGTCGACGGCAAGAAACTCACGGCTCCCGCGGGTACTCTCCTTATTGAGGCCTGCAAGAGCGTGGGCATCGAAGTGCCTTCGTTCTGCTATTACCCCAATCTTTCGCTGCAGGGCGCTTGCCGCATGTGCCTGGTGAAAGTCGAGAAGATGCCCAAACTGCAGACCGCGTGCACGACCGTGGTCGGCGAGGGCATGATCGTCACGACCGATAGTGACGAGATCAAGCAGGCGCGCAAGTCGATGCTCGAAATGCTGCTCGGCAACCATCCGCTGGATTGTCCGGTGTGCGATGCGGGCGGCGAATGCGAACTGCAGGACATGACGTTCTCGTACGGCGCCGCTGAGTCGAAATTCATGGAGGCGAAGAACCACAAGGAGGAGCAGCAATGGTCTCCGGTAGTGTTCTTCGACCGCCCGCGCTGCATTCTCTGCTATCGCTGCGTGCGCGTCTGCGGCGAGGGTATGGACGTTTGGGCGCTCGGCGTCCAGAACCGCGGCGTGAGTTCTTTGATCGCGCCGAATAAGGAAGATCATCTGGAGTGCGAAGAGTGCGGCATGTGCATTGACATATGCCCTGTCGGCGCGCTGACCTCTGGCGCTTATCGCTACAAGACACGACCGTGGGAGATGAAGCACGTCGGCACCGTCTGCACGCATTGCGGCGACGGATGCAAGACAACTCTCGGCGTGCGGCGATCCGACACTGGCATGGAGATTGTTCGCGGCGACAACCGCGACAAGAGCGGAACCAACGGCGATTTCCTGTGCATCAAGGGCCGGTACGCGTTTGACTTCGCAAATCATGAAGAGCGGTTGACGCAGCCGTTGATCCGGAAGAATGGGAAGCTGACGCCAGCCACCTGGGAAGAAGCGTTTGAGCTTGTCGGGAAGAAGTTCGCGGAAGTGCGCGACAAAGATGGCGGCTCGGCGATCGGCGTGATTGGATCGACGCGTACGACGAACGAGGAAGCGTATCTGCTCTCGAAGTTCGCGCGCGTCGTACTGAAGACGAACAACGTCGATCATCACCGCACGGCCGACTTCCCTGCCCTAGCTGCTTCGCTGCGTGGGAAGGCCGATCTCACGGCCAGCATGGCCGATGTATTCACGGCTCCGGCGATTCTTCTGATCGGAAACGATCCCACGGAGCAGCATCCGCTGCTCGCCTGGCAAATTCGGAATAATGTGCGACTGCACCGCGCGAAGCTGTACGTCTTCAATTCGGAGTCGATCAAACTGCGGCGGCAGGCCACGAGTTTCACGCAGATTCCTGCTGGAACGGAAGGCAAGCTTGCCGCGTTCCTGGCGGGCAACGATGGAGCGGCGGACGCTCTCGCCGGACCATCGGTAAATAAGGATGCATGGATCGCGCTGCGCGATAAACTACGCGCCGAGCAGAATCTCATCATCATTTTCGGCTCGGAAATCCGCGGCGGTGACCTCGCCAGCCTGGTGAATTTTGGCTCAGGTATTCCCGGCGCCAAGTTGGTCTGTCTTGCCGACTACGCCAACTCGCGAGGCGCCGCGGATATGGGGCTGTATCCTGACCTGCTTCCTGGGTATCACTCGGTAGCGGGGAACACGGAATTCCACAAAGATTGGGCGGAGATTCCGCAGACTGCCGGACTGGATTTGCCCGGCATGGTGGACGCAGCAAAAGCCGGCAAGTTGAAGGCACTTTATTTGGTGGGATCGAATCCCATCGGGCGCCAGAGCATCGATCCGTTTACATTCTCGAAGACTTTCGTCGTGGTGCAGGACATGTTCCTGACAGAAACCGCAGTCATGGCGGACGTGGTACTTCCCGCGACGAATGCCTACGAGAAGGCCGGCACGATGACCAACACCTGCGGCGACGTACAACTGGTGAAAAAGGCCGGCGAAGTCTCGGGTACGAAAGCGGATTTCGAGATGATCGTCCGCATCGCCGACGCGATGGGCTTCGAGGTTCGCAAACTCGTACCATTCGGCGGCGGTACGCGAGCCGACATGGGCCAGTCTCGCGGTGCGCAGTCCGGTGAAGCGGATCGGCATTCCGTGTGGCTTGAGATGCAAGGACTTGAGCCAAAACTCAGCCCGCTCGATCCGATGGCGATTCTGGACGAGATCCAGCGACTGGTTCCGGGCTACGACGTCTCCCGCATGAATCTTCTGGCGGGAAACAGCGAGCATACGTCGCTCGCGAAGAGCGGACCCGGCGCGGCACACATGGCGGAGTCGATCGTTCCTGCGCATGACGGCCTGTTTACGTCGGGCACGCTGGGACGGTACTCGCGGGCATTGAAATCGGTGATGGAGAGTCACGAAGTCAAACCTGCCGAAGTCGCGGCAGACTGATTTCTAGCTGTGAGCTTTGAGCTGCGAGCGGTAAGACAAAATTGTTCGTTCTTGCTCGCAGCCCATAACTCGCAGCTCATCAAGAAGAGAGGAAGCAAGGCGTGCCGTTGCCAATCTGGCTCTACCTACTGGTTTCGGTGATCAAGTCGGCGGTCGTTCTCGGCGTGCTGCTCACTGCGGTCGCTTACACCGTCTGGCTTGAGCGCAAGGTGGTCGGCCACATGCAGAATCGCTGGGGACCTACGCGGGTCGGCCCATTTGGCCTGCTGCAGCCTGCCGCCGACGGACTCAAATTTCTATTTAAAGAAGATCTTACGCCGCCTCACGTTTATAAACCGCTCTTTCTTGCGGCGCCGTTGATCGCGGTCATCTTCGCGTTGACGTCGATTGCGGTGATCCCGTTCGGCAATGCGATCACGATCGGCGGCTACAGCATTCCGCTGCAGATTACAGACGTCAATACGGGCCTTCTCCTGATCCTGGGAGTCACCTCCATTGGTGTGTATGGTGTGGCGCTGGCGGGATGGTCGTCGAACAATAAATATTCGCTGCTCGGCGGATTGCGCGCGAGCGCGCAGATGATCAGCTACGAAATCTCGCTTGGGCTCTCGCTCGTGGGCGTGCTGATCATGGCGGGCAGTTTCAGCTTGCGCGACATCGTCAACGCGCAGGGAGGCCATTTCTGGGGATTCATTCCGCGCTGGAATATTTTCCCGCAATTTATCGGCTTCTTCTGCTACCTGATGGCGGCCTACGCGGAGACGAACCGCATCCCGTTTGATCTGCCCGAGGCGGAGACCGAGCTTGTAGCGGGATATCACACCGAGTACAGCGCGATGAAGTTTGCCATGTTCTTCATGGCGGAATACGCGAACATGATCACGGTGGCGTGCCTGGCGACGCTGCTGTTTTTCGGCGGTTGGCACGGACCGATCTTCGGTCCTCCGCTTCTGCAAGCGATCCTGCCGGTGTTCTGGTTCGCGGCAAAGATTTTTGGATTTCTCTTTTTGTATATATGGGTGCGCGGGACGTTGCCGCGCTTCCGCTATGACCAACTGATGGCCTTCGGATGGAAATTCCTGCTGCCGCTGGCGCTGGTGAATTTAATCGGCACCGCGATCGCAGTAGCGTGGTAGGAAATAAGTTTTCAGTTCTCGGTTCTCAGTTCTCAGTTGCCGCGATTAAGCGGGCAACTGAGATGCCCTCAGTGAGGGTTTTGCTGACAACTGAGAACTGACAACTGAGAACTGCGTTCATGCTCAGCATTCATCTAGTTTTGTTTCTGGCTTTCGGAGCCGTCTGCGTCGCGGGTGCGGTCAACCTGCTGGTGCAACACCATCCCATCAACAGCGCGCTTTCTTTGATCGCGGTGATGGCCGCCCTAGCTGGGGAATATCTTTTACTCGGCGCCGAATTCGTGGCGGCGGTGCAGGTCATCGTCTACGCCGGGGCGATCATGGTGTTGTTCGTATTCGTCATCATGCTTCTCAACGCCGGGGTCGAGGATCAGACCAAGGGGAGCCGGGTTGCACTGTTGTTCGGCATTCCGGGAATGTTGTTAGGCAGTTTGCTGATCGCTTGGGTCGTTCTGAAGCACTCCGGAACCGAGGCGGTTGGGGCAGGCGCTCTACCGGGCGCGCCAAAGACCATTGGCATGCTCCTGTTTCATGAATTCCTGCTGCCGTTTGAAGTGACGTCTATTTTGATTCTGATTGCCATCATGGGCGCGGTAGTGCTGGCCAGCAAGCCAACGGTTCCCGGCGGCGGTCCGGCACAAAGGGTGAAAGACTAATGGTCCCGCTTTCGTACTATCTCGTGCTCAGCGGAATTCTGTTCGCCTGCGGCGTGACGGGATTTCTGATCAAACGCAACATCATCACGATCTTCATGTCGATTGAGCTGATGCTCAACGGTGTGAATCTCTCGTTTGTTGCCTTCGCCGCCCACTGGCACGTGCTCGCCGGACAGGTCTTCGTCTTCTTCGTCATGGTCGTGGCCGCGGCTGAGGCTGCAGTGGGCTTGGCGATCATCATTGCCGTTTATCGCACGCGTGAGACGCTGAACATCGACCAGGTGAACCTGCTCAAGCTATGACGTCCTCTCTCAATCTCTGGCTGATCCCGACGCTGCCCCTGGCGGGAGCCGCGATCAACGGCTTGCTCGGGAAGAAATCTTCGCGGACGGCAGTCAGCACCATTGGGCTGTTTTTCTCCGGTGCGGCCTTTGCCTGGGCGCTGACTGTGGTCTTGCGCTGGTCGTCGTTCGCGCTTCCCTACCAGGAATATCTTGCCCACTGGATTCGCTCCGGCAGTTTCACTGTCGACTTCGCCTTCTATCTCGATCAACTCTCGCTGGTCATGCTGCTGGTCGTCACGGGCGTCGGATTCCTGATCCACATCTATTCCGTCGGCTACATGTGGGACGATCCTAGCTACTACCGCTTTTTCACGTACCTGAACCTGTTCATGTTCTTCATGCTGACGCTCATCCTGGCCAATAATTATCTGATGATGTTCATCGGCTGGGAGGGCGTGGGTCTTGCGTCGTATTTGCTGATCGGTTTCTGGTTCACAAAAGATTCGGCGGCATCAGCTGGAAAGAAAGCGTTCATCGTTAACCGCATCGGCGACTTCGGATTTCTCATTGGGATTTTCCTCCTCATCCAGCATTTCGGTTCGCTCAACTTCAACCAGGTCTTCGAGCGGGTCCGGCCCATCGCGCCGGAGACTGCCGGCGCTGGATTTCTAACCGCCATCGGAATTCTGCTGATGGTCGGGGCCTGCGGCAAGTCGGCCCAGATCCCGCTCTACGTATGGCTTCCCGACGCCATGGAAGGCCCCACCCCGGTCTCGGCGCTGATTCACGCGGCGACGATGGTAACGGCGGGCGTTTATATGGTTTCACGCTCGCACGTCATCTTCGAACGCGCGCCGACGGCTCTGACGGTGGTGGCGATCATCGGCACGCTCACGGCACTGTTCGCCGCCACAATCGGCATCACACAGACGGATATTAAGAAAGTTCTCGCCTACTCCACCGTTTCGCAACTTGGCTACATGTTCATGGCCTGCGGCGTTGGAGCGTTCTCGGCGGGGATCTTCCACCTGATGACTCACGCTTTCTTCAAAGGCCTGCTGTTTCTTGCTGCGGGGTCAGTGATCCACGCAGTCGGCGGCGAGCAGGATATGCGGCGGATGGGAGGACTGCGATCCTACATTCCCTGGACGTTTATGACGATGGGCGTAGCCACGCTGGCGATTGCCGGAATCCCGCCATTCGCAGGCTTCTGGAGCAAGGACGAAATCCTGTGGAAGGCGTTCTCCGGCGAACACGGCAGTTGGGTGTACTGGCTGATCGGAGTCATCACTGCGTTCATCACTTCGTTCTACATGTTCCGACTGCTGTTCATGACGTTTTTCGGCGACTATCACGGCACCCAGGTTGACTCGCACGGTCACGCTTCCCACGACCACGGTCATGACGGACACGGCGAACCGCACGAGAGTCCGATGGTGATGCTGGCTCCGCTCATGATCCTTGCGGTGCTTTCGATCGTCGGTGGACTGGTTGGCATCGGAGACCGTTTCGACCACTTCCTCGCGCCCGTGTTCGGCACGGGAGAGGCGGCAGAAACCGCGAGTCATGGCACGGAACTCCTGCTCATGGCGCTGTCGGTGACGGTCGCGATCCTTGGCTTCTTCCTCGCTTACGTGCTTTACGTGAGCAAGCCGTACCTGCCGCAGAAGATCGCCGATGCGCTGAATGGCTTCTACACGACGGTTTTGAACAAGTATTACGTCGATGAAATCTACGCCAAGCTCTTCGTGAAACCGCTGGTTGACGGTTCGACGAGCATTCTCTGGCAAGGGGTCGACCGTAAAATCATCGACGACACGGTGAACAATGCTGCCGATGGAGCGCGCCACGTCTCCGACCAAGCGCGGCACATGCAGTCCGGCAACCTGCGCTCCTACGCGGGGTGGATCGCCGCAGGCGCCGCCGTTCTGATTGCCTACATGGTATGGCTGGGAGTGGGACGATGAACACCGACAGCCTCAGCCCCTACATCTTGACGCTGGTCACCTTCGCGCCACTTGCGGGAGCGCTGCTGCTGATATTCCTTCCCCGCCGTGACCGCGACATCCGCATTTTTTCTCTCGTGATTTCGGTGCTTGCGTTAGTACTATCTCTGCACCTTCCCGTGCACTTCCATCGCGCCCAGACGGGATTTCAATACGAAATCGACAAGCCCTGGATCTCGAGCCCCAACATCCACTACCACATGGGGATCGATGGCATCTCCCTATGGCTGGTGGTGCTAACCACGTTCCTCACGCCACTCTGCGTGCTAATTTCCTGGAAGTCGGTGCATGACCGGGTGAAGGAATTCTTCATTCTGCTGCTGATTTTGGAAACTGCGCTGATCGGCGTCTTCACTTCGCTCGATCTGTTCCTCTTCTATTTCTTCTGGGAAGCGACGCTGATCCCCATGGCGCTGCTGATTGGCGTCTTCGGCCACGAGCGCAAGGTCTACGCCGCGGTGAAGTTCTTCATGTACACGATGATCGCCTCAGTATTCATGCTGGCCGCGATCCTGTGGCTCTATGCCCACACGCACAGCTTCGACTTTGTGACCATTCGCGACCAGATCGCCAGCGGCGCAGTGCCAAACTTCCCTGCGGCCGCGCAGTGGCTCTTTCTCGGATTTTTCATCGCGTTCGCAGTAAAGGTTCCGCTGTTCCCGTTCCATACATGGCTGCCGGATGCGCACGTCGAGGCTCCTACTGCCGGCTCGGTGCTGCTGGCGGGAGTTCTACTGAAGATGGGCACCTACGGAATGCTGCGCTTTAATCTCGGCCTGTTTCCCGAGCAGGCACACCATAACGCTCCCTGGATTATGCCTCTGGCACTGATCGGCATCATCTATGGCGCGCTTGTCGCCATGGTGCAGCCCGACATGAAGAAGCTGATCGCTTATTCGTCGGTTAGCCACTTGGGATTCGTGGTGCTCGGCATCTTCAGTTTCACGCAGTCGGGATTGAACGGCGCCATCTTCGTCATGCTGGCTCATGGAATTTCTACCGGCGGACTTTTTATGCTGGCGGGAATCCTCCACGAGCGCCGTCACACCTACGAAATTTCCGAGTTCGGCGGCCTCGCATCGCCCATGCCGGTGTATGCCGCGTCGTACCTGTTTATAGTGCTGGCGTCAGTGGGCTTGCCGCTGCTCAATGGATTTATCGGTGAATTCCTGGTGCTCAACGGAGCATTTCAAGCGAAGCCGATTTACGGAATTCTCGCCGCGACGGGCGTGATCTGGAGCGCTTGTTATCTCCTGTGGATGTTCCAGCGGGTGTTTTACGGCAAAGTGACGCATCCCGTGAATAATTCTCTGCCCGATCTTTCCGGCTTTGAGAGAGCTGCGGTATGGCCCTGTGCCGCGGTTTCCCTGGTGATGGGAATTGCTCCGATCCTGTGGCTGGCCGCAATTGACCCGGCGACCCAAGCGGCGCTCAATCCAGTCGCCCAAGTCTTCAGCAAGGTGGTGGGACAATGACCCATTTCCTCGCGCAGTTGCAGATCATTCCTCCGGGCGTCGACTATGTCCGGATTCTGCCGGAACTTGTTCTCTCGGCCTTTGGCATCGTCGTGATGCTGATGGATCCGCTGGTTGACGAAGAAAAGAGCCAGAAGACTCTCGGGTTGATCGCATTCGGGGGAACTGTCGCGGGTCTGATTTCGACGTGGTATATGGCACAGTCTCCCGGGATTGGCTTCTCGAACACGGTACGCGTGGACCGCTTCAGCGTCTTCTTCACGTACCTTGTCATTGCCATCGCCGCAGTCGTCATTCTGACGTCGTTCGAATACATGGCCGTGCAGCGGATTCGAGCCGGGGAATACTACGCCCTGATCCTGTTCAGCCTGGTGGGCATGGTGCTGATGTCGTCGGCGATCGAGTTGGTGATGATCTTCATCGGCCTGGAAATCTCGTCGATTTCCACCTACATTCTGGCGGGCTTTCGCCGCAACGAGGCCGCGAGCAGCGAATCATCGCTGAAGTATTTCCTGCTGGGCTCGTTCGCCACCGCATTTTTTTTGTACGGCGTAGCACTGATGTTTGGTGCGACTGGATCGACCAACATCGACGTCATCGCGCTGAAGTTGCAATCCGGCCCTGTGCAGGTATTGGTTTATGCTGCGATGGCCATGATGTTCGTGGGTCTCGGTTTCAAAGTCGCGGCGGCGCCGTTTCATGTTTGGACGCCCGACGTTTACGAAGGCGCTCCCGCCCCGATCGTCGGCTTCATGTCGACCGCGCCGAAGGCTGCCGCTTTCGCGGTCCTGCTGCGGGTGGTGTTTGCCATCAATGCTCCCGGCCGTTTCTGGTTCCTGTGGATCGCTGCGGCTTTGTCAATGACTCTGGGCAATGTCGGCGCTCTTGTGCAAGACAATGTGAAGCGCCTCCTCGCTTATTCATCGATTGCACACGCAGGCTACCTGCTCGTGGCCTTCGCGATGACGACGCCCGATAATTCGGCGACTGGAATCTCCGCCGCGATGTTTTATACCGCCGCCTACGCTGCCATGAATGTGGGCGCGTTCGCGGTGGTCAGCCATTTCGCTAATGCAGGCGAACGCTATGTGACTCTCGAAGATTACGAAGGCTTGGGCCGCACTTCCCCGCTGCTCGCAGCCACGCTCACCATTTTCCTGCTCTCGCTAATCGGGATTCCGATGACCGGCGGATTCTTCGCCAAGTTCTACGTCTTCAGCGCAGCGTTGAAGGCCAACCTGATCTGGCTTACTCTGATTGGTGTGGTCAACAGCGCCGTCGGCGCCTATTACTACCTCCGCATCATCGTGGTGATGTATATGCGCGAGGCGCGCGCAGAGGTTCCTGTCCGGCCGATTTCGTTTGGGCTGGGTACGGCACTCGCGATCAGTATTGTGGCAACGCTGTATCTCGGCCTGCTTCCGAATAGACTTCTGCAGATCACGCAATATTCCGCTCAAGATTTGCTGATTCCGGCGTCCGTTCCGAGCACAGCTCAAATACCGCCCGCAGCAGGCCTTCCAACGCAGTAATTTCGCTGTGGAAAACCGTAAAAGTGCATTTGACAAGCACACGCACCCGCGTGCATCATGTCTCAACAAAGTTCCAATTCAGTTCTTCCTCTCAGGAACTGACAGCGGCGTGGAGGAGAGCAAATGTCCAAACTGATTCGCAAGCTGTGGTCGGATGAATCGGGCCAAGACATCGCCGAGTACGCGGTAATGTTGGCCGTGATTCTGGTTCTGGTAGTGGGAACGGTACGCTTGATTGGATCGAATGCGAATAACGCATTCTCGAGCGTCGCCAGTTCTCTGCAATAAATGGTCGCCTTCCCTGTTTCTTTTGGGGACCAAGCGGTTCCTCGCGTGAAAAGATCTCTATGACACGATTTGCTTCAAGCTTCCGGTTTACCGCGTACTACCGATTTACTTGGTTCGCGGTTGCGGAGCAGCTTGGAGCGGAGATGAGCCACTGAAGGCCATCTAGACAGACAAGCTTAAGCCGCAAGCCGCGATCCAGGAGATCGCGGCTTTTGTTTTGTTGAAGAATCCATAAGGAGAAACAAGTCCCATGATCGTCAACATGTCCGAAAAAGCTACGGAGCAGGAAATCAACCACGTGATCGATCGCATTCGCGAGGCGGGATACCAGCCTCACGTGACGCGAGGCACGGAGCGAACCATCGTCGCCGCGGTGGGCAGTGGACGCCGCCACGAAATCGAAGCGCTGCAGGTTGCGCCCGGAGTCGATAACGTCGTGGCCATCGCGCAACCGTTCAAACTGGTCAGCCGCCAGGTAAAGCCAGAGCGCTCGATCGTGAAAATCGACGGCGTATCCATTGGAGGCCCTGAGGTGGTGGTGATCGCCGGTCCATGTTCGGTGGAATCGCGCGAACAGCTGCTCGACACGGCGCTTGCCGTGAAGCGCGCGGGAGCTTCAATGCTCCGCGGCGGAGCCTACAAGCCTCGGACCTCTCCCTATGACTTTCAAGGACTGGGCATCGAAGCGCTGAAGATTCTTAGCGAGGCCAAGAAAGAGACCGGCCTGCCCGTGGTCACGGAAGTAATGAGCACCGAGGACGTGGACGTTATCTGCGAGCACGTCGACATGCTGCAGATCGGCGCGCGTAACATGCAGAATTTCGCGCTGCTCCGGCGGCTTGCCACGGTCAACAAACCGATCCTGCTGAAGCGAGGACCATCTGCGACCGTGAAAGAGTGGCTGCTCGCGGCGGAATACCTGCTCTCCGGAGGCAACCATCAGGTGGTTCTGTGCGAGCGAGGGATTAGGACCTTCGAGACCGAGATGCGCAACACGATCGACCTTGCCGCGGTGGCGCTGGCCCGCGATCTCTCGCACTTGCCCGTGATCGCCGATCCTTCGCACGGCACCGGTAAGCAGAGCCTGATCGCAGCCGTGTCGCGTGCGGCTGTTGCAGTGGGAGCCGACGGCCTGATTATCGAAGTTCATCCCTGCCCGGAACGCGCTCTTTCCGACGGTCCTCAGTCTCTGGATTTCGCGGGATTCGGCAAAGTGATGCGCGCGCTCCAGGAACCGCTGCGGCAGACAGCCGCACCGCCGAGAGCGGTGCATGCTGCGTCGTAAAGCTAAGGATGATTTGGATCAGCCGCTACGGCGTTCCCAAGGTGGACGGGACGCCTTTGACCTTCATTGCCGGATCACCGAACAGGATGAAGGTGCGGCGAACGTCCGGATCAGTGATGCCCGACTTGGCCTTCAGGATCGACTCACCCAAGGTTAGCCGCCGGTCTCCGCTAACGACCAAGCTATCGAGAGTCGTCTGCGGTGGGGCCTGGTTCAGGCCGCTCGATGCCAGCACAGCTGCAGCCCCTCCATTGGGCGCAAGCAGCAGGGTCACCGCTAGAGGTTGCGCGTAGACGTCCTGGAAGTATCCGTTCAGGCAATCCATGATCAGGAAAACCGGCAGTTGCGAGCTGTTCGTCAGCGAGTTAACGGCGTTCTCGTCGAAGATGTCGGATCCGGACCACTCTTCTTCCGATCCGTGCCCAAGGTAGTTCACCAAACCCTGCCCGGAATTGATAGCGCCGACGATGTCGCCCTCCGCGCCTGTCACTCCCACCGTATCGACGAATACCTGGGTGACCTGCGTTCCTAGCGGCAGGCTGGCCTGGACCGTCTGCGTATCCTGCGTGAAGTCGATGCTGTCGTCTTTATCGGCCACCATGAGCGCGTTGCCTGTCCATGGACCGTTGGTCGACTTCCCTTCGTAAGTGAGAATCTTTCCGACTACCGTTGTCGCCTCGTCCAGTGTGCTGACGGGGAGGCGTCCCGTGGCAATCGTCGGCAGGCCCGTGTACTTGAAATCCGAGAACCAGTCGTCCGACGCCGTCATTAGGCTGGCGGTCGGGACAATCATCGTCGGAACCATATCCAGATTTCCGAAGCCGAGATAGTTTCTCGGATCGAGCGAGGCCCGCCCGTTCAACAACAGGTACGTGGGAGCTTTCTTCCAGCTCTGCTGTGCCGTCTGCAGGAACTGCTTGATCGCGGACGGATCGTGCTCACCGAAGGTGAACTCGTCGTATAGTTCGATGATCGGCACAACGGCCGCACTCTTTCCCTCGACGGCGTGCGCCATCGCCAGCGGCCCGAGCGCACTGGCGAACTCCCCGTAGGTGACCATGGCCATGTCCGCACCATGCTCTGGACTGTGCCAATGTGACGGATGATTCGGCCAAACTCCCGCAGCCGATGCCACGGTATCGTTAGCCACTGCCAGCAAGGTGTGCTGTCCGCGCGGGGCTCGTGCATATGTATATGGAATCTGCACGGAGATGTCGTACGCGCCGTTGTCCGGAGTCACTTGTGGAGTCAATTGCAACGGGTGGTTCGGATCGGAGATATCAACTACGGTCGGCGCACTCGTGAATCCGCTTACCGTGAGTTCGTCTCCGGCAGACCCGGTAAATTTCAACTGATCTGAATCCGCGACGTACCGGTGCGGATAAGTGATCCGGATATAGTCGACCAGACTCGTGTCGTAGTCCCCGTTCTGCGACGTCAATGTAACTGTGTTGCTCCAGGGTATGAGCACACCCTCCGGCAGATCGATGCTCAGATTTCCCGTATTCTGCCCGGTGAACACCACATCGCCGACCGTCGTTCCATTTACTGCAACTGTCACATCGTGCGGGTAACCGGCAATCACTCCCTGAAGCGCGATTTCCAGGTGAGCAACGTCAGTGGACGTACTGTCGAGATGCGGCAGCGTCAACACTTGGTCGACAGGAGTGGGTGAGACAAAGGCGCCGAAGAAGTTCTGCCCGTTCTGTGTCAGCAGCGCTCCGAAGTAAATCGTGTGCTGCTGCAACTCGACGGTCGCCATATAGTTCGTCGGAGGCAGATTCGATCCCGACGAAGGCTGGAGCTGTGGGATGCGAGCGCCCAGACCGCGTCCGGCTGCGAGCCAATACACTCGCGACCCCGTATAAACCGTATCGATTCCAACACCGTAGAAATTGATGGCTGCCTGCGGTCTGAAGCCTCCCGGCCCCGGAGTCGCGCCGGTAATCTGCAAAGGCTGCTCGACAGCCTCGGCGTAGAGATGCAGGAAGGCCGGATCGACGTTCGGGTCGAGGCCGGCTTTTACTAGGTCGGGCTGAGTCACGCGATACCAGCCTTCGTGCCGCACGAAAATCTTGACCGCGGGATGCTCCGCCAAATCGTATTGCTTCTGATACTGCCAAGCCTTGGGAGTGGAGAGAATGGGTAGGTACTCTCTCAGATGACTCTGCTGGCTGCCGGGGGTTGCGGGCTGCGCCTGATTCAACTGGCTCAACATGTGCGTTTCGGCCACGGGCGCGTCGCTTGCAGGATGGGAGCCTGTCACTGACACTGGGCCATGCATGGTTCGGGTACCGTTCACGTCTATGTCTTCGAGCCAGTACGACCCCGTAGTTCCCGCGGAAGCGTCAATCCAGGCATAGGTCTTGCCGGAATGTTTGGGCAGCGCGCCGGCCATCTGCAATGCGGACCCGGCGATCGGAGAAGGATTCATACGCACCCGATTTCCGCTCTGCTCGCGGTAGACATTGAATCCCAGGTTGTGCGATTCGCCTCCGGTCTTCCAAATCAGCACTACGCGTTTCGCGCCGTTCTTGTCCGTGCCCAACTGGGCGGTGAAGGACCGCAGGGTCACTTTCGTCGAAGCAACGACCGTCTCGGTTTGCGAGGAAGTGTTGTTGTTCGGGTTCGGGTCCGTCTGGTCTGCGGTGACCGTCGCCGTGTTTGTGATGGTGCCAGCCTGCTGCGGAATCGTGACGATATGGATCGTCGCTGTGGCGCCATTGGCCAGTGAGCCCAGCAGACAGCTGACCACGCCACCGGCTTCCGAACACGATCCTTGCGTTGTTGTAGAGAACTGATAGCCCACCGTCGAAGGCAGTGTGTCCTGAACCGTCACATTGGTAGCGGTCGCAGGACCGTTGTTGCCGACTAACAGCGTGTAGTTGAGCAGAGTTCCCTGCGTAACAGGATTCGGAGAGCCGGTCTTCGAAATCGCCACATCCGCGCTGCTGGCGCTGGCAACCAGCACGCTGGAACTCGCCGTATTCGTGGTCAGGCCGGGCACGACATTCGTCGCGGTCGCGGTGGCCGTGTCGGTGATGTTCGTTCCCGAGGGCGTGTTGGAATTTACCTGCAGCACGACTGTGAAGCTCGCCGTATTGGCTGCGCCGGTGGCCAGATTGCTGCCGTCGGTGCAACTGATTGTGCCGGTGCCACCCACTGCGGGCAGCGTTGGACAAGTCCATCCGGCAGGAATCGTGATCGACTGGAAATTCGTATTCGGCGGCAGCGTCTCGGAGAATGTCGTACCGGTTGCGGCGGCGGGTCCGTTGTTGGTGACAGTTTGCGTGTAGGTGACGTTGCTGCCCGGAGACACCGAGGTCGGAGTGCCAGAATTGGTGACGACCAGATCCGCCTGAGTCGCGGTGGCGACGACATCGGAGGCTACGGCAGTGTTGTTGGATGGGTTTGGATCGCTCGTCGTCGAACTGACGGTTGCAGTTTCGTTGACGGCGGTTCCAGCCGCGGTCCCTGCATTGACGCTCACAACGTACGAGATCGTGGCTGGCGATGCGGAAGCGAGGGTCGGATCCGTGCACGTCCGTGTCGCCAGCGTGCAAGTCCATCCGGCAGGACCGGTTAACGATACTGCAGTCGTATTGGCGGGCAAAGTGTCGGTCAGCGTCACGCTAGCCGCAGCGCTCGGTCCAGCATTGCTTACGACCTGCGTGTAAGTAATGTTATTTCCCGCCTGCACCGGAACCGGATTGGGCGTGTTCGTGACCGAGACATCGGCCGAGTTGCCTACCGGGATCCCGATGGTCACGCCATTGTTACCACTATTCGGATCGCTGGTTGTTGAGGCCACCGAATCCGTTTGCGTGATCGTCGTTCCCGAGGCTACGCCGGCGTTAACGGTCACGACGAATGTGAAATTCGCAGTGGCGTTTGCTGCCATGGTCGTCGTGTCTGTGCAAGTGAAGCTGGCGAGAACGCAAGTCCATCCCGCAGGACCGCTGAGTGAAACCGCAGTGGTGTTGGCGGGGAGCGTCTCGGTGAAGACAGGCGCATTGGCCGTGGCCGGGCCAGCATTGCTGACGCTTTGCGTATACGTAATGTTGCTGCCCGCGGTGGCCGGATTCGGACTTCCCGAGTTGGTCACGCTCAGATCGGCTTGCGTCGCCGAAGTTACGGCAATCGTTACGGTCGCCGAATTGTCCGACGGATTGGTGTCTCGTGTGGTTGTAGCTCCGGTATCCGTATCGGTGATGAGCGTACCCGCGGCGATACCTGCATTGACCTTGTAAACCGCAGTGATCGTCCCGACCGAACCAGGGGGCACGCTGGCGTTCGTGCAGGAAACCGGCCCCACGTTCGGACAAGTCCAGGTTCCACCGCCTGTCGTCACCGCTGCAACCGACTGGAAGGTCGTGTTGGCCGGAGTTGGTTCTGTAAATGTGGCCGTGCTGCAGTTTGCCGGACCGTGGTTCGTGATCGTCTGCGTGTAGGTGATATTGGATCCCGCCGTCACCGGACTTGGAGTTCCGCTATTGGTGACCGTCAGGTCGCAGGCAACAATCACGTTAGTTGTGACGCTGGTGCTGTTGTTCGCCGAGTTTGGATCGGAGGTTGTCGCCGACACCGAGGAAGCCGCTGTGATCGAGGCCGCCGTCACCGTCGAAGGAACATTGAGGACCACGGTGATGTCCGCCGATGTTCCAGATGCCACGCTGGGATCGGTGCAGGTAATCGTACCGGTCGCACCGACTGCTGGAGTGGTACAAGTCCACCCCGCTGGCGCCGAGATCGACTGGAAGTTCGTATTCGTGGGCGTCGCCTCGGTAAAGGTCGCGCCTGCGGCCGCAGACGGACCGTTGTTCGTCACGGTCTGCGTGTACGTAATGTCGTTTCCTGCCAGTACGGCACCCGGAGTCGCGGTCGTACTCAAAGCCAGATCGGCCTGCGTGGCCGCTGCCACCACATCCGTGGCAACCGCGGAGTTCGCTCCGTACGATTGATTCGTGGCATTCGCCGTTGCTGTGTCGGTGATGACGGTGCCATTGGCCGTGCCGGCGTTCACCGTGTAGACGACGGAGAAGGTTCCAGACGAACCTGCCGCAACGCTCGCGTCCGTACAGGGAGTGCCGGGGAATCCCGTGCAGGTCCATCCGGCCGGAGGCGTAATCGAGACGAAGGTTGTATTGGCGGGTGTGGCTTCGGTAAAGGTGCCGCCTGTCGCTGCCGTGGAGCCGGTATTGGTCACGACCTGCGTGTAGGTAATGTTGTTCCCCGCTTGCACTGGATTGGGGGAAGCAACGTTCGTCACCGTGAGATCGGGGCCCGTTCCCCCGACCACCGTCGTGGCCGTGGCCGTGTTATTCGCGGAATTCGGATCGGTTGCAGACGAAGCGACCGACACCGAATTCGTGATTACGGTTCCGTTGGCGACACCGGTATTCACTTTCACAACCATCGTGAACGTGGCCGAGGTCGATCCGGCCAAATTGGTGTCAGTGCAAACCACGTTGCCGGTGTTGTTGATGCCCGGGTTGATGCAACTCCATCCCGCAGGCACGGACTCAGAAATGAAGGTAGTGTTCGCGGGGACCGCGGTCACCATGGTCGCATTGTCGGCCGCGCTCGGCCCGTTGTTGGTGACGACCTGCGTATACGTAATGTTGGCGCCTGCCGCGACCGGGTTCGGCGATGCAGCGTCCGTAACTGCCATGTCAGCGCTGGAAACGACCGTCGCTACGTCGGTCGCCATGTCATTGAGAAGGTTCGCTTCGTTTCCGCCGCCGATCGTGGCCGTGTTCGTCTCGGTCGCCGGAGCGGACTGCAATACGTTTACGCTCAGTGTGATCGATGGGTAGCTGCTGCCCGCCGACAGTGAATCCGAACGCACGCAACTCACCGTCTGGCCGGAGATGGCACAGGACCATCCCGTACCAGTGGCGCTGATCGGAGTGACTCCGATCGGTAGCGTGTCGTTCATCGTAACGACGCCACTGGTGGCGCCGTACAGGCTGACGTTCGAAACTGGAATTGTCCATACGGCGGTTGAGCCGCGGGTGAAATTCCCAGCGTGGCTCTTGCTCAACGTCAAGTCAGCGGCACACAACGAAGAGGACTGAATTCCAGTGACCTGCGACATCGTTATGCTGGCGGAACTCGATCCGGCAGTTCCCGCCGTGGCTCCATACGGTACACCGGGAGTCAATGTCGTGCCGCTTGTGCCGCCGCTGACACTAATACCGGCTGGAGTTCCGGAAACGAATACGACGCCGCCACCGCCGCCACCGCCAGGACCGTGACGACTGCCGAGGCTATACGTTTGCGCATCCCATGCATCGCCGCCGCGGCCGCCATTGGCTTGCAGCGTCAGACCGCTTACTCCGCCGTTCGCGGAAATAATCACGATGGTTCCGCCAGCTCCGCCTCCGCCGCCGGCGTCATTCGCCGTTCCGTTGTAGGCAGCCGCGCCATTCGCGGTTAAGGTAGCCGTCCCGGTCAAACTATCGGCGCGAATGAAAATGATTCCTCCGCCGGCCGCGCCGCCACTGGCTTGGTTATCGCCGTCGGAGTTGTTGCGCGTTCCCGCCCCACCGCCGCCACCGAGCGCGATTCGATCGATGGTCGCAGGAAAGACGGATCCGCCCTCGCCACCGCTGCTGAGGTTCGTATTCCAGGAATCGCCGCCGAACCCTCCTGATCCTCCGTTGGCTCCGCCGCCGCCGCCGGCATTTTGAGTGTTCGCGGCGGAATCAGAATCCGTTCCGCCAGCACCGGCATTTGCCGGCGCGCCGCGCGCCATACTGCCGTCTGTTCCAGCTGTGCCGCTCGGATAACCAACCGTAGTGGTTGTTTGAAGGAACGTCCCCGCGGACTCGGCCCACATCGGGGTGCCAGCGACACCTTCGCCTTTTGAGGCATCCACTCCAGTAGCGCCACCGACTGCACCGGTGTACGCAGTTGGAGATAAATAGACATAATCTGTATTCGTGCCGCCGTATCCGCCGGTCAACTGCATTCCGGCCCCGCCGCGGAACCCTAACCCGTCCACCACAACCGTTGCGGATCCCAGGTTGAGCTGTCCTGCGACATCCAACGCAAGAATTCCACCAGTAGATCCATTCCATGCGGCCGCAGTCGCCGCTCCCAAAGTCGCGGACGAATACTGCGGCACGAGCACTACCTGAAAGGTGCTCCGCCCTTTCGTGGCTGAAGCTGCAGCTGCTGTGTAACCAAAAACCAATCCGCCGCCTGGACCGGCACCTGCAATCGGCACGGACCCGCCACTCACGGGTCCGGTCGCGGTGACGTATTCATAATTGCCGGCGTTGTTTATGGCCGTGAATCCACTGCCAGTACTGCCATTGCCGTAGACGACGCTGTTGGTCGTGTTGATGCTGGCATCCTGCATCTGAATCACCAGCAATTCGCTTCCGGCAACGATGGTGCCGCCCGCTCCCGTGGACGCACCGATGGGGACGGAGGTAGCTCCCGCGGCGACGCTGGCTGTGCCAGGGAAATACGTATTCTGCACGCCACTCAGAGTTCCGCCCGCCACCAGCGTTCCCGTGGAACAGACAATGCTCACCACCGGAGCCAACGCCACATAGGTGTTGTTGCCGGTGTTTGGATCGGGAGGAGTTCCGGAATCCGTTACCGATGCCGTGTTGGGGTAAAAGCCCGCAGTCGCTGCGTTCACTACAACCGCTACCGTGGCCGTCGCGCCGCTGGCGAACGAAGCCGGTAGCGTGCAGGTGATCGGTCCGGTTCCCGTGCAGGTCGTCCCGGCACTCGGTGTCACGGATACCAGTGTGACTCCGGCCGTCAATGTATCGGTCAGGACGGCGCTGTTCGCTGCCGACAATCCGCTGTTGGTGACTGTGATGTTGTAGGTGGAGTTCTGCCCGAGTGCAACCGCGCTGACACTTGTCGTCACGCCCAGGTCTGCGGTTGTGGGGTTAATGGGAACGGCCCCGAGCGACCAGTTCGACGTATTGCTGAAGCTCTCAGAGATGGGGACGCTCGGAGGCTCCGGTCCGGCTGCTGCCCGTACCGGTCACGTCCGGCGGATCGTTGCTCCCGAAAATAGTCCCGGAAGTCTGATTCCATTGCGATACCTGCGGGCCCGCCACAGCAACCGTGCGATTTCCACCGACGGCCAGCGTGTCGAGGATCATTCCATTCACGACACTGGGCACATCGAGCTGCGAGGTTGTGCCGGCCGCTCCATCTGCGGACACAAATGTTCCCAGGGGCACGGTCTGATCGACGCCAGTAAAGGTCGTCGCTCCAACTGCGACTCCGATAGTCTTGTTCGAAGGGATGTTGATAGAAACAATGGTCGAATGAGTACCCGTCGGGGGATTGAGGAGATACCACATTTCCACCCGGCGCGTATTCCCGGCATCGTTATGTGCGCCGATTGACGTCAGCGCAACGCCGTTGTAGGTTACTCCCGTAACCGCCGAAGCGGTCTGGTTGGTGATGGTCATCGACACGCCGACGATCAGCAGCAGATTCGTGCCGGTGGTCTTGTGATTGAAAGTGACGGTCTTGGTTCCGGTACCGGTGATCTCGGAGTTGGTACTCGTCGATGCGTCGACCGCCACTTGGGCGTTGGAAGATGTCGCCGCCAGTACGACGAACAACAGCGCAAGCAGGACGCAAGCCGCTCCCGCACCGTTTCGAATGCGATCCGTTAATTGCATGAGTCGGTCGAGCGCTTTCCGCGTAATCCGCTGCCCGCGCGCCGCGCCGCACAGAATCTGTCCACTGAGGCTGTTCACCTTCGCCCTTACCGCCCTTCGTCCTATCCGCACTTCTTTCACCCGAGCAATGCCTAGAATCTGGTTTCCCTTGAGCCCTGGATCGTTTTGCTGTCCGCAGTCACCGCGCGTGATAAACAGGTCGCGTTCGTGATCCGCAAAAACAATCCGATGAAGCCGGAGACCGTCATTAGTCTTTCCTAAGACAATATCGTCCTTTCGTAATTTGCTCACGATTACGGGAGTAACCACGACAATGTCGCCGTCGCGGATTGCCGGAGACATGCTGGCGCCGCGCGCCTGAAAGCGCACGCTCAGCCCCTGTCCAAACAATTCGCGGATGACGTCTTCGAAGAGCTTCGAATCGGCCCCGCTGTCACTCATGGAAGTTGAGAATCATATCTACGGCGCGCTGGTCGGGCTGAAAATCATAGCGGTAGACGGGAACCGCTGCCGCGACCTCCTGCAGGAACGCCAGCGCAGAATCGACGTACTCGTGCCGGTGAAACGGCACAAAACTTCGGGCAAACAACTCGGCTACCGCCTGGCTCGGAGAGAGCCGCGTCAACAAATTCCCAGGGCCATGCTGGAGAATGAAGATTCGCGCCAGAGGAGCATCGCCTGGAGAGGCGTACATCGCCTCTCCGTGCCACGGAGTGCCATACATGCGTAATCCGCTGAAGCAGGAAGGATCCCGCCGCACAATAATCCGGTCATCGCTCAGCACGTGAACGTCTTCCCGTTCAGTCCACAAACGGGTCGTCGTGCTCTTCCCGGCTCCTGAATGCCCCACAAACAAGTTGCCGATTCCATCGGCCCGGACGATTCCGCTTCCATGCAACTCAACGGCTTTTTCCTGGGTGAGCCGGTGCATGATCAACAATTCGTCGAGTGGATAATCGAGGGGAGAGGTTTCAGGAACAATTTCTGTGGCTGCTTCGCTGACCTTGAGAGTCGCTCGTGAGAAGTCTTTGTCGATTAGCAATCTCTTGTATGGGGAGGATCCGAAGACGGGAGCGACGAAGTCGAACTCATATTCGGCAGCATTGTCATGCAGGGTCCATAGCGCTCCAGAATCAAACAATTGTGAACCAGGGAAGGGCCGGATGTCTTTCACCCATCCGACGTGGATCTCAATGTTGGGGGACTGGGCCAGGTTCTGAAATGGGAGCAGCGCAGGCGCTAAGGCCACCGCGTCGCGATCATCGCCAACAACTCTAACGAAGACACCGGCCACGCAGAATTGGCTGCTGTAACAACCGCCAACCTGCGCCGACTGAATCGACGACTCGCTTTCAAGCTGTTGGTTTCTCACCGAATTGTGATCAATGGTCTGCCTGTTTACGACCCGAGAGTCTGGCAGCCGCCCAGAATGATCCCGCAGCCGGGAGTTGGACCGCCTCCTGAAGCATTCTTGCAATGACCGAGAACGGCCTCTTCCGGGCGCAAACTGATCGTGACGAGTTGCGGCGGTTCGTATGGTTTCTTGCTGTCGGATTGACCGGATTCCCGATTCATTCACCCTCTCTTAGTCGTCCGTCAGTGATTTCCACAACTTCCGCATCCCCCCGCAGCTACTGTTGAATTGTTCAAAATTGGCAGGACCGGTTCGAAACCGCTCCAACTCTCGACGTCAACTTCGCGGCTCGCAATGCGGCGCGCTGATTCGAGCATGTCGTCATGCTGGTGGCCTCCTGCACAAAATTCGCAGTCGCCATGGTGTGGAATCTCAGCGCCAACGACGGCTGCCCGCAGGTGCGCTACCTCACAAAGAAAATCCACCGGGCTCTCTTTGTCGCCGTTCTCCAACTCTCCATTGGCTGGACACATGGCGCAGAGCGACTGGATGCGGCATTGGATGCACTTGGTCACGCGCGAACGCTTTCGATTTCGCAATTGCAGCAGTGACTCTTCCCACACCGCCTTCACACTGGACCCGCGAATGCCGAAGGTTTCCTGCTGTGAGATTACGCAAATGCCGACTTCGCCATAAGCATTCAACGCGAACGAATTGACGCCTCCGCCGCAGATGTATACCGTGTCGACCTGCGAAAGATTGGGCGGGGCGTGCAAATCCCGCTCTGCCAGCTTGCGATATTCCTCGACCACCTTCGGGTCGGTCATATCGAGGGCGACTACTTCTTCCGGCGTAAGGCGGGTTGCCAGCGGACTCTGAGAACAATCGATGCGCGGATTCACCTGGCCGTCACATTTGAATTCGACGCCAAGTTCTTGCGCGAACTGACGCATCGCCAGCACTTCATGCTTGTTAATGCTGGTCGCCACTGTCTTCAACTTCAGCGGCAGCTTCCGTTCCTTCAACAGCCTGATCCCGCGCAAACAACGGTCGTACGAGCCCGGAACTGCGGTCAGCGCCTCATAGGTTTCCCGTGTGCGTCCATAGAGCGTGATCTCGATGGCGAACGGAGGCCACTCCGCTAGGTAATCCGCAATCTCTTCAGTCATGATCGTGCCGTTGGTGAACAGCGTGATCAGAAATCCTTTTTGCTTGGCGTAGGTGTAAATCTCGAGGAAGTCTTTTCGCGCGAAGATCTCGCCGCCTGTGTAAAGAATCCAGAAGCAGCCCATCTCCACCAGTTCGTCCAGCACGTGGAAGTGCTCCTCTTTGCTCAACTCCCGCCGCCTGGCTTCCACGTCGCCCATAGGCAGATTGTTGTAGCAATGCAGACACTCCAGCGGACACCGCCGGGTTACCTCAATCGAAACTTGTAACGGCACACGGCGATCCGCCTGGCTCTGATGCAAGGCAGCACTGAACTGGCCGTAGGTTAACTGCTCCACATCTCCTCCATCATGCGTGCAGCGGACGCGATTGTCCGCGTCCGCCGCCCAACCGCTTCTTCCCGCCCCACTGGTCCTTCAGTCACCGGCCATCGCCAACGCAGCCAGTACCTCGACCAGACCAACACCTCTCATCTCATTTACAAATTCGTTCACGTCGCGCTCAGCCGGCACCAAGTCGACGTTATATTCGGCAGCCACTGCGGCCGCCATTTCCTCTATACTGCGAGGAGAGTCAAGCAGCCTCCAGATCAGCGTCCCGGTGCCGTTCAAGCTGTAGATTGAAGCCAAGTCGCCGACCTTAGCGCGAACCGGAACGATCAATGTTTCTCCCGCGACGACACGAGCCACCACGGCTTGCGAGCGAATGAACCTTTCGTTGTTCCCTGTCATGGCCAAGGCTTTAACTCCTCAATTTCGGATTTCGTAACAAACGCGACCCTTCGAAACCCGGCGGACTTTCGTCCCAATCTGAGATTACGGCAAGTACGCCCCCCAGGGGCAATCGGAGATTGGTGGCAGGTATTGCTTTGGTTATCATCCCAAATGGTTCCAACTACGAGCAAAAAATGGACTTATAGGACAACTCGGGAACCGAATCCCAGCAGGGTTGGCGGATCCGTTAATGCTCTGACCCGAGTTGTGGAACGAGTTGTGGAACGAGGGTTTCTGGTGGACAAACGAAATGAAACGATATAAAAAGAAAGACGGCGATTTCAACTGTTTCTGCTTCCGAACGATTCGCCGCAGGCTATTCCCGTGCTCAACGAAGAACGTCGCCGCGCCATTCTCGACTTGCTCAGTCATCAGGGCCGCGTGTTGGTGACCGAACTGTCGCGCCAGTTCGAAACGTCGCAGGTTACGATCCGCAAGGATCTCGAAATCCTGCACGCGCACGGACTCGTCCACCGCACGCACGGAGGAGCACTTCCGTCGCGCGAAGGTGCGCTCGAAGATCCCACGCTGCGCGAAAAGGAAAAGCTTCATCATCAGGAAAAGCTGCGCATCGCCGAAAGCGCAGTCGAGAAAGTAAAGGAAGGCCAGGTGCTGATTCTCGACTCCGGCACCACCACGACGGCGATTGCCCGTGCCTTGCGCGGATTTCAGAATCTGACGATCATCACCAACGCCGTGAATATCGCAGCCGAACTTGCCGGAACTGCGGTGGAAGTCATTCTCACCGGCGGCACTTTGCGCAAGAATTCCTTTTCGTTGGTCGGTCCAATCGCCGAGGAAACGTTGCGCCGTTTGAGCGCCGACATTTTATTTCTGGGCGTCGACGGTTTCGACGTTCACTTTGGGCTAAGTACGCCCAACCTGCTGGAGGCAAAGGTCAATCGCGTGATGGTCGAAGTCGCAAAGAAAACTGTTGCTGTTTGCGATTCGAGCAAGTTCGGGCGCCGTAGCCTTTCGTTGATTGCCCCGCCATCGTCTCTGCAGGAAGTCATCACCGATCGCGGAGTGCCCAAATCTGATCTTCGTACGCTCAAGCAAGCGGGGATTGAAGTCACGATGGTGTGAGCTAGAACTGAATTGTCATCTTGAGCAGAGCACGGTCCGCAAAGAGCGGACCGCGCGGAGTCGAAGGATCTCTACACCGACCTCGCCGCACGGCCGCGGCAGGGAATTCTCACCGTACCACCTTTAAATCATGCCCAGTTTCGACGTCACTATCGCCGGCGAACTCAATCTTGACCTCATCATGTACGGCCTGCCCGAGCAACTTCCACCCGAGCGCGAACTGCTGGCCGACCGCATGATGCTCACGCTCGGCTCATCGTCGGCCATCGTGGCGCACAATCTTTCCGCGCTCGGCAGCCGCGTCGGATTCCAATCTCGCATCGGCAACGATCCTCTCGGCCGAATCTCGCTGGAGCGCCTTCAGCAAGGCGGCGTCGATGTATCTCGAGTGCGCACGGTGGCGGGTACCATCACAACTGGCCTCACTGTAATCCTCCATCATGAAGCCTGGCGCAACATCCTTACTTATGCCGGGACGATCGCCGAGTTGACCTGGGACGATCTCGATCTCGATTACTTAGCGGACTCGCGCCACTTCCATTTTTCGTCCTATTACTTGCAGCGCGCGCTACGTCCGCGAGTCTCTGAGTTGTTCCAGCACATGAAATCGAAGGGGCTCACGATTTCGCTCGATACCAACGATGATCCCGACGACCAGTGGGAAGGAGGACTGCAGGATGTTCTGCGTTACGTTGATGTCTTCCTGCCCAACCAGCGCGAAGCCTGCAAAGCCGCGGGGTCTGACGACCTGGAAGCCGCGATCCGCAAGCTTTCTGAGTGGGTGCCGTTGGTCGTAGTAAAGCTCGGACCAAAGGGGAGCATGGCTGAACGCGGCGGCGAGCGATTCAGCAGTGCTTCAACAGAAGTTGTTCCGGTTGACACGGTCGGCGCCGGCGACAGCTTCGACGCCGGATTTCTGCACGAGTTCGTACTCGGATCCGAATTGGTGAAATGTCTAGCCAGCGGAAACAAAGCGGGCGCACTGTCGACCACTCGCCCAGGCGGCACCGAAGCCTTCCGCGATACCGTCCACCGCGAGAAATTCCTCAAGCGGTAGAGACGGTGCCCGCAACCTTTTCTCGCTACTTCGCTGGCGCGTTACTTCGAGCCAACTTCCAAAAGCAAGTGTTCTTTGAACTCCACTTTCATCCGCGGAGCTTTCCCCTCCGCAGCCTGCACCATCCCCATATCTTTCCCGTCCACATAATCGAGCACGTCGTACGTCCCCGGCTTCAGCCCTCGCAATTCAATCTCTCCCGCAAACGGCTTGTCGCCATCCGCAAAGAACGCGTAGTACATCTTTCCGCTCTTCTCGATGGCATAAGCCTCGGGGAAGTCATAACCGTAAACATACAAATCGCGGAAGTCTCCCTTCGACAGCATCTTCTCGTTGTACAACCCGATCCATTTCTTCCAGTGCTCTTCCTTTTCGCTGGTCAGCGCGACCGGCTTGTATTTCGGCCCCGGATCCGGCCACACAAACTTCGTCCCTGGAACCCCGCCGGCGCCCAGCGTAGAAGCAAAATCGTTGCCATGCTCACTCCAGTTACCGTGGCCGACGGGTGTCATGTCTGACAGTTCGACGTGGTCTCCGTATACCGCTGATTGTGGCCCCAAGAGCGCTTTGTACATCTTGATCCGCCGCCGCACCTGCACTGCTCCCACCGGATCGGCCGTCACCGCCTGATCGATGAACGGCAGCCACGCTAGCGAGGGAGGTGTTCCGCACGGACACGCTTGCGTGACGCTCTCCGGCTTGATGGCGCGCGTAGTTTCGAAGATTGTCTTGAACACCGCCGCCATCGCATTCACCGAAGCCTGCGGCGACTTGTGATGATGCGCCGGATTGTAGCAAGCCGGCACGCTGTAAATATTGTCGAGCTTCGAGCCGTCAAATCCCCAATCGCGGATGAACTTTTCCGTGAGCTGCTTGTAATACGCCTGCACCTCGGGCACTGCCGGACACAGCGTTGCCAGATCTCGAGTCATGCGCGCATGCTTGCCATTCTTATCGAGGATCAACCAATCAGGATGCTCTTTCGCCACCTTCGCAACGATGTACTTGTGCGACTCCCATCTTCCCTGCCCGTCCTCCACACCTAGCGGAAGCCACCACAGTTGCGCGAGAATTCCCTGCTTGTGAAAGTCGTCCACCATCTGCTTGATCGAATCACCCGGAAATGTATCCGCCCGCGGATCCCAGTCACCGTAGGTATTAAACCAGCGATCATCCAGCGTCGCCCACTTGATGCCGAGTTCCTTGAGCTTCGGCACCGTACCCAGCATCTGCTTCGGCGTAACGTTGAACTCGTATCCCCAACCGCACCAGCTGACGTTGTACGCTTCGTTCGACGGCTTGGGGATGTCCCATCCTTCTTTCTGCAGAACGCTCGACCAGATTCGCAGAGGCTCGTAGAAATCTCCGCTGTAAACCGCAACAAAGCTCCGCGGAGTTGAATAGCTATCGCCCGGCTTGACCGCCGAGTTCACCGGAATCGTGATGCTCGCATTCACTCGCGCATCGGGATCTACTTTCACCGGCATGGAAAGTGTCCAGGGCAAAGTCTCGATGTGCCCGATGGCTTCGCCGACATTCGCCGTCCAGAAAGCGACAACTGGAATCCCGCCCCCGTAGCCGCCTTTCACCGCCTCACCCATTGCGTTGGGCTGCGATGAAACTTTCGTCAGCTTCTGCACATCATCTTTGCCCCAATCGTAGCTCGATCCCTGAAACGACCACATGTCATACGGCGCGGCGTTCGCATCCGCCTGACTCGCGCTGAATCGATGCTGCTGCATCCATACTTGTTCGACCTGAATATCAGTGGTTCCCGAATTCTTGTAGATCGCACTGACGAGCGCGATGTTGGGAAAGTCATCATAGGCCTCGACGATCAGGGTGCGCTCGAGCGAGACTCCGGTCGGCGCCAACGGACGCGAAGGAATTTCCACGTGCTTGCCGCGACCCAACTTGCCGACGCTCTCTGTTACCTTCGCCTGGGAGAAGTCCGGCACGAAGTCGAGTTCTTTCCCGCCCAGCACGATCGAGTCGCTGCCGCCGGCGGATCCGACGCTCGGTTCGTCCAGCGTCAATCGCTTGCCGTCCTTGAGAAGAGTCGCCTGCAGAAATCCAGAAGAAAGAATCTGAAACTCCGCGGTGGCCGTCGTCAGCACGATTGGACCGCCATCGCGCACGGCCACATTAATGCTGGAAGGCTGCGAGGGAGCGGGCTTGGACTGGGATCGAGGTTTGGAACAACTCGACAACGCCGATCCGAGGATGATCACAACAAGGATGGACAACCAGCGAGGTAGGCGAAAATCAGACTCGAAACGCTTCATGGTTCCTCTCCAGAGGAGTGATGCATATCGAAAGAAAAAACAATCTTTCGTAACTATACAGCACCTGGAGAGTTTGCGCGCCTACCGAATTTCTGCAAGGGAATGTTCCAGCGCCCCGCGCTTCGGCGCTGGCATGGCGCCCACCTCGCTAGCCACCCACGCTCCGACCAGATTGGCCACTTCATTCATAAGCTCGAGGGATGCACCGTGCAGGTACTCGTGCACTAATCCTGCCGTAAACGCATCTCCGGATCCCACCGTATCGGCCACGCGAACTCTGAATCCCGGATGCACGCTCGAATCCCCGGCACGCACCAGCAGGCTTCCATGACCGCCTCTGGTAAGACACACCACTCTCAACCCGTAAGCATCGATGAGTCGGTTGGCCGCCGAAAGCTCACCCTTACCCTTGTGAGGAATCTTGCACATGCTCATGATCTTCGGCAGCTCTTCGTCGTTCACCTTGACGATGTCGGCCAACCGCATCGACTCCGAAAGAATTTCCTCTGAATAATAGGACTGCCGCAGATTGACGTCAAAAATCTTCACCGCGTCGGATGAAGTGGCACCGACAAACCTCCGGATCGCCTTGCGGCTGTTTTCCGACCGTTGAGCCAACGAACCAAAGCATACGGCGTCCGCCTCTTCGGCCAGGCGCTGCCAGTCCTGCGAGCATTCCAGAAAATCCCAGGCGACCGGGTGTGCAATCTCAAACCGGGCTTGCCCGTTGCCGTCCAGGTCAACCTTCACCGTCCCGGTCGGATGTTCCCGGTCCGTCTGCACATGATCGATGTCGAGGCCCAGTTCTTCCATGCGCCGCAACGCTTCGATACCCCGCGAGTCCTCTCCCACGCGGCTGGCTACGATGCCCTGGTCTCCCATCAGCGTCGTGATGTAAGCAAAGTTCGCGGGAAGCTCCGCCCAGGCACGTGCGCCCTGGAAACAGATCCCACAAAACCTCACCCAGTCCCACCACCTTCTTCTTCATGGCCGTGACTCAATTCTCATCGCGGAAACGTTTACGCGCGGTCAGTAAAAAGAGGGACTCCCGAAGGAATCCCTCTGTGAGTCTACCCCATGTTTCTAGAAGGAGAACTTCAGAGCGAACTCGATCTGACGCATACCGGTGGTGGATCCCGGCGAAGAGTCAGCTTCGATGTCAGTGATGTTGCCGTTGCCGGAGCAGTCGATACACTGACCGGAACCGCCTTGGTTCGCGCTGAAACCCAGTACCGGGTGATTGAACACATTGAAGGCATCCATGCGGAATTGCGCCTTCACGCGCTCCGTAATCGAGAAGTTCTTCATGACCGCTGCGTCTGCGAAGAACACCCGAGGTCCGCGGAAGCTGTCGAACCCGATGTTGCCGAGTTGACTGCAACCCGGCATCGCAAAGCCGGGACCCGACGGACGCGTCAGAGAACAAGTATCGGTGCCAACCGCGAGGTCGGACGCCGCATACGCCATGGTCGGGATCGGAGTAAAGAACGGCACAATATGTTTTTGCGCGTCGAAGCTTCCCGGTCCCACATGGAATGAGCCGCTTCCCTTGTTAGGACGGCACAGTCCAAGATCGTTGACCTGGCCGCAGTTCGAGAAGCTCGGCGTCCAGGGCAGGCCGCCGCTCCAGTTGGTGGTACCAGTAATTTGCCACCCGCCGATGATCAGATCTTCGGCTCGGCCCGAGTTTCCGGCAAAAGCCTTTCCCTTACCGAACGGCAGTTCGTACACCGCCTCCGTCACCCAAACATGGTTTCGAACTTGATCGTCGGGCCCGTACGAGTACGGATGATTGTCGGCGTAGTAGTTGCTGTCGTACTTGTTCGCATGAGCGAAGGTGTAGTGCGTGAGCAATTGCAGTCCGTGCGAGAACCGGTGGTCCAGTTTGACCTGCAACGCGTTGTAAATGCTGCTTGCGTTGTTGCCAAGATAGTTGCCCTGATCGGTCGAGCAGCACATCAACGAGCCTGTGGTGCTGCTGGGATCTGGGTAAGCCGAATACGTGAACGCGTTATAGAAAGGACGCCGCTGGACCTGGGTTAGTGTCGGCGAGAATCCGGGCGCGCTGCCAGCCGCCGTAACAACGGCTGAGCCCGATCCGATCGCCGGCTGGTTGATGTTGTACGTGTTGCCATCGCCAGCGAACCCGTTAGTTCCCTTGTTTCCGATGTAGGCAACTTCCAGCGAAGTCGTGTTGTTCAGTTGCCGCTGAACGGTTACATTCCAGGCGTCCAAAGTTGGCAGGCGCTGATACGTGGGACGAATGTGAGGCTGAGTGCAGCTCTGAACTTGCGTCACACCATTGATCACAACCGTTCCAGCTTGGTAGCAAGCCGGACCAGCGAGCGGGAAGAGCCCATTCGCCGGGATCGCTGGGAAGTTGAAGATTGGCGGTCCCTGGTCGAGGGTGAACGCGGCAAACTTGTTCGGAACTGATGGCTGCACCAACTGGCTGGCCAGGACCGGCAGGTTCTGGGTTACAGCATGGCCGAAGTTCGAACCGAACACGCCCATGTCGTAGCTGCGGCCGTAGCCCATGCGGACGACGGTCTTTCCGTTCAATTGATAAGCAGCGCCCAAGCGGGGAGCGAAATAGCTCCACTTGTTGTCGATGTTGCCGTTGAGACCGATTCCAGCTTCACCTGCAACTCGCACAACGCCCTGAACGATATTGGCGAAGCCGCCGTTATCCTTGCCGTTTACATATTCGGGGAAGTAGACCTCCCAGCGCAGTCCGTAATTCACGGTCAGCTTCGGGGTGATGCGCCACGTGTCCTGAGCGTAATAGAACATGCGATGTTGACGTTCCGCCGCATTGACGCTGGTGCTCACGTAGCGGCTCAGGTTCGTCACATCTCCAAGCATGAAGGTTGCGAGATCAAGTCCGCCGCTGCCGCCACTCGAGGTAGCGCCGCTGCTGAACGCATACACTCCGGTGCGGTTCGAGTCGCTGGGCACACGCAGGTTCTGGGCGTAACGAATATCGGCACCAAACTTGAACTGGTGGTTGCCTTTCATCTTCGTTACGTTGCCGACGAACTGGTATTGACGTTCCTTCTCGATGAGGGGGCAGTTGCAACGCGCAACCCCAAGGCCGTCGCCGAAATTGGAGAGGTTGCTGGAGGTGTTGCTCCCGCTCCCGTTATCCATGTCGAACTCGCCCAGGCCAGACGTGAAATTGTTTCCGGTGTTCGCATTGGGAATGCCGAAGTTCGTCATCGCCGCGACGCCGGCATCCGGCTTGTTCGTCATCGGGTTGTACTGGAAGAATCCAAACCGGAAGTCACCCAGCAGGCTTGTGCTGAAGGTCTTGGTCGCACCTACAGCCAAACTGTAGTTGTGAACGTTCGAACTGCCCGCCAATCCGCCCGGACCGAAGCCCACGCCGCCGACCGCGCCCAAGCTGGGTGCGCCGGAAAGCGTGAAGCGGTTGAGGCTGAAGCGACCGAATAGGCTAAGACTCTGGCTAGCCGCAAAGTCGATTCGAGTGTCAAAGCTGTTCTGGTTGTAGGGCCCAGCTCCCGCTCCCACAAAATTGTTCAAGCAACCCAAAACGCTTGCCCCCAGCTGACAGGTGCCGGTTGTGCTCGGACTGGGAAAGGCGGCCAACATCTTCAAAGCCGCCGGTGACATTGCAGATACGGGTACCAGGAACTGATTCGCAACTCCATTCGTTGTCCCGGTACATGCCGCGGGAAGAACATCTCCCAGCGGACCGCAAAACGCCAGGCGACCCGTACCGTCCGAAGCTCCCGTCGACGGATCGTAAATGTAGGGGGATCCGTTGTTCGAGATGAGCTGGCCGTAGTCACTAAAGTTGCAGAAGGTTCCGCCCACGACGCACGTGCTCTTTACAAGAGAGGTTGGAATCGTTTCCTGGTTGCTGATGCCGTTCTTCTGCCGTGTGGTCTGGTAATCGCCGAAGAAGAACAACTTGTTCTTGATGATTGGTCCACCGATCGTTCCGCCGAACTGCTGCCAGCGCGAGGACGGGATCAATTTTCCCGTCACCGAATTCGGGGCAAACTGCGTGAAAGGATCGCGCGCCGCTGTGGCGTCCGTGCGCCGGAACCAGAATCCGCTGCCATGGATGTCATTGCTGCCCGACTTCGTCTGCACCGTCACGACGCCGGCAACCGCTTTGCCAAACTCTGCGTCATAGTTGCCCAGCGTGATTTTCGCTTCCTGAATTGCATCGAGGTTGGGATTGACAACGATGATCCCGAGGATTGGATCTTGGTTGTCCGTTCCATCCAATTCGAATGCAGTCCCGCTGAAGTGCTGCCCGTTCACGAAAATCTGCTGGCCGCCCTGCGGATTCTCCGTCGCGGCGTGGCTCCATCCCACCAGCTTCTGAGTACCGGGAGATAAAAGCTCAAAAGAGGTGAAGTTGCGATTCAGGATGGGTGCGTTTTCAACTGCCTGCGCACTGAACTCAATGGAGACGTCCGCGCGATCCGTCTTTAGTTGTGGCGCTTCGGCCGTCACTTCCACTTGCTCACTAGCCGAGCCGACCTGGAATTGTCCGTCGATGCGCGACCCGCTGTCGGCCGACACCTGAATGTCCTTAAACTCCAGCGTCTTGAATCCGGTGCCTTCGATCCGAACCGTATAGACGTCGGGGGTCAAATGCGTGACGGCATAGTTTCCGCTATCGTTGGTCGTCTCCTGAGTGGATACGTTCTTGGTTTGGCTCGTGGCGATCACCTTCGCCCCAGCCACCGCGGCCCCAGACGGATCGGTCACTGTACCCAGAATGCTTCCGTAGACGGCTTGCCCCATAGCGCCGGGCACCCAGAGAGTGCACAGTAGACTCAGCGCTGCCACCGCGACCCACAATGACCTTTTCATGAACTTCCTCCTCGACTTGCCGAACACGATTGCCCCAGAAATGCAAAGGGAGACTTGGCTGCGACCGTGCAGTCGTAGTACAAAACAATTATCTGGATTAAGTTTCACTAAGTCTGATACTGTTACGGGAGCCAAGTCCCCGCATTACAGCTAGATAGGGTGATCGGTTACGTTCCGGTTATATGGCTGTAACACACACATTCGTCATCGGTCGGGAGCAATGCTTCCAACAAATAGAGAGACTTACCAAAAGCCATAGCCTCCACAGCTCCGAGTCTCTCTGCAAACTTCTCCGTTATCTCTCTGAACACTCTCTGGATCACCCCGGCATCGCGCTCAAGGAATACCAGATTGCCACCGAGGTGCTGGGCCGCCCTGCGGGCTTCGATCCGCAAAGCGATTCGACCGTCCGGGTGCAAGCGGGACGGCTTCGCGTTAAGTTGAGCGAGTATTACGCACATGACGGCGCGGATGATCCGATCATGGTGGAGATCCCCAAGGGTTCGTATGCTCTCACGTTCCATCTGCGTGCACCTCGGGTCGGAGCACCCGTTTCGACACCGCTGGTGGTGGAACCGCCGGAAAGAAGAACCGAGACGCCTCGCGCTGCCGAACGCTGGACGCCCCTTATGATTGTTCTTTCAGTGCTGCTGGCTGCGTCGTTCATCACGAGCGCGATTCTGTTGTCTCGAACACGCACTCAGACCGCGACCAGCCAAGCCGTTCCTGTGGCATATCAGCTTTTCTGGAATCGCTTCGTGACGAGCCCGCAGCAGCCGTGGGTGATCTTCAGCAACGGCAGCTTCGTGGGACGCCCCGAAACCGGCATGCGCTACTTCAATGCAGCAACCGACACGCGCGCGTTCATTCTCGATCACTACACCGGCGTTGGGGAGGTGCTGGCGATCCATCAACTCGACCGCATTTTTTATCTATTCAATCGCCAGCTTCGCGTCAAGCGCGGCGCGCTTTTCTCGCTCGATGACGCTAAGAATAACGACCTGATCTTCGTGGGATCTCCTTCGGAAAATCTCACGCTCACGGACATCCCTGGCAGCCGCGAATTCGTATTCCAGCGTCTCGACTCCGGACCTCGCAAGGGAGATCTCGCCGTTCTCAACGTTCACCCGCTCGCCGGGGAGCCGAAGCTTTTTCTCGCGACCCCTGCCAATCAGCCAACCGTCGAAGATTACGCGGTGGTCACCCTTCTGCCGGGCCTCGATCCCACACGATCTATCCTTATACTTGCCGGCAACTCGACTTTCGGCACCCAGGCTGCCGTGGAGTACGTCTGCAGCGAGGATTCGATCAAGGAACTCCTGCGGCGTCTGAATGTTTCAAAAACGTCGGACCTGAAACCCTTTGAAGCTCTCCTCCACGTAAAGATTGCGCACGGAGTTCCCGTCATGATGGATCTGATCTCCGTCCGCAATCGGTGAAATTAATTCAGCGTCATCGATCACTTCCTGATGGACCACGACTGGGAAGGGGCCGCCTTACAGTCGGTGCGCAGAAATCTTGCAGCGACGCACATCGCAGGACGAATGATCTATTGCCCCGGCGCCTTCAGGCTCGGATCCAACTCTGCTGCCTTCCGGAACTCCTTCTTCGCTTCGTCCTTCTGCCCTTTCTGACTTAACGCCAAACCCAACTGATAATGCGCTGAGGCATAATTCGGTTCTGAATGAATCGCCGACTGAAACTGCGAAATCGCTCCCTCCAAGTCCCCGGCGCCCAATAATCGCTTCCCCGAGTTGGTCGCCACCTTGGCCGCCTGCTGATTGTTTGTCGCGGACACAATGCGCGCTCCTTCTTTCGCTTCCGCCGCCGCGCCCTGCGTATCCCCCAACTGCCGGAGCACTCCGGCTAGAGTCGTATGCGCTCCGGCAAAATCTGGCTGCAACCGGATGGCTTCGCGCAACTCGGTTGCCGATTCCTGAAACTTTCCTTGCTGCTTATAAACGGTACCCAGCGTGTAGTGCGCCTCCGCATAATCGGGTTTTGACCGCAGCGCATTCTGCATCTCGTCGGTTGCCTTGTCGAATTCCCCGCGCTGCCAATAAAGAATTCCGAGCGTGTAATGGGCGTCGGCAAGGTCCGGCTGCAGGCGGATCGCTTCCTGAAATTCCGGAACGGCTTTATCGAGTTGATCCTTTAGTTTGTTGGCGAGCCCCAGGTTGTAATGCAGCGAAGCATTCTCTGGAGCGAGCTTCAAACCGGCCTCCAGCTCTGTAACCGCCGCATCAAAATTCGCGAGCTGCAGGTATGCAATCGCCAGATTCCCGCGCAGCATCCCATCGTCAGGACGCAACTGCTCCGCCGTCTTAAATTTTGGAATCGCCCCCTCAGCATCGCCCTTCTGCAGCAGCGCCAATCCAAGATTGTCGTAAGTCTCGGCATCATCCGGACGCAGCTTTACGGCGGCGCTGAATGCCGCCACCGCTTCATCGATATCCCCTGCCCGCTGGCTCGCGATCCCCAACTCCGTCTGCAATTCGTACCAGTCTGGTTTCAAAGCAGCGCATTTACGCAATTCCTCCAGCGCGTCCGCGCTCCTGGATTGCCCCGTGAACGTTTTCGCCAGGTAGTAGTGCGCCGCGGCGTCCTGCGGAGCCAGCTTCACCGCGCGGCTTAATTCGCTCGCAGCCTCCTCGAGTTGCTGTTGCTGCAAGCGCACCACGCCCAAATGAAAGTGTGCCGACTCAAGGTCCGGCTGCAAGCGCAACGCCTCTTTGAACGCACTCTCTGCCTCGGGGAACTGATTGCACTGGGCCAAAATTGTTCCCAACTCGTCACGCAAATCCGCGCGCTGCGGAGCCAGTTCCACCGCTCGCCGCATCTCGGCCAACGCCTCGTCTCCCGGATGCTGGCTCAAAATCCTCGCCAGCGTTCGATGCGCCTCTGCGTTCCCCGGAGCCAGCTTTACCGCGGCGCGCGCTTCCTGCTCGGCTTCGGCCGGCTTGAATTGCTGCGCCAGCACTCCAGCGAGTGTCAACTGTGCATCGACAAATCCAGGCTTGGCTTTCAGCGCCGACCGCAGATGCGTGACCGCCGCATCCGCCTCGCCCTGTTGCGCCAGCACCCATCCCAGGGCCGTCTGCGCCGCCGCATCGCTCGGAGCCAGAAGCACCGCCTTTTCAAATTCGCTACGTGCTTTCGCTATGTCACCGTTCTTGAGTGCATCCTGCCCGCGCTGCAAAGCAGCCTGCTCGGACGATTTTGCCGATGACCCAGCTTGCGCCGCTACCCTCTGGACAGTTGCTAGAAGCGCAACAATGATGGCGAACCGGAAGAGTTTCCTATACGCGATCGCTGAAAAATGTCGAAAGATAGGGATTGTCCTGCGCTTCTTCGGATTATATCGAAGGCCAGCAGATCGAACTCGGCGCACTTCTCCCCTGCGATTCCTTCGAGTAACTTCGTGCCCTTTGTGGTGATAGATTTAGGTTCGCACGCATTGCCGTGCGCAGGTGCCCATGAACCCGTCTCGCCGATCCTTCCTAAAACTCTCGGCCGCGGCCGCGATAGCACCGGCGTGGACCCATCTGTTTCTTACTTCTGATCCCGACACTGCTGCTCTCTGTCGCAAACTCGCCAACGATCCGCTGCGCCCGCAATATCACCTGCTGCCCGCGCATAACTGGATGAACGATCCCAACGGCCCCGTGTTCTTCGGCGGACGCTACCACATATTTCATCAGTACAACCCGCAGGCCGCGGTGTGGGGCAATATGAATTGGGCGCATGCCACCAGCCCGGATCTCATCCACTGGCGGCATGAACCGATCGCCATCTCACCGACACCCGGTGGCCCCGATCGCGACGGAGTCTTCAGCGGCAGCACCGTTCTCGACCACAGCAGGCCGACGGTGATCTACACGGGCGTTGCTCCACCGGCCAGTGAGGCTGAAGCGACACTGCGCGACGGCGTCCACACTTGGCGCGAAACGCAATGTCTCGCAGTAGCTCAGGACGACGATTTGCGCATCTGGAAGAAGGTCGCGGAGCCGGTAATCGCGGCTCCTCCGCTCGGCCTCGACGTGACCGGATTCCGCGATCCCTTCGTTTGGCGCGAAGGCAACAACTGGATGCTGATCCTCGGCTCAGGCTTCCGCGGCAAAGGCGGCGCGATTCTTCTTTACTCATCGCCTGATCTGCGGCACTGGACCTATCTGCATCCGCTGGTGGAAGGTTCTCAGAGTGGAAAAACAACAACGAATCCTGTCGATACTGGAGACATGTGGGAATGCCCAGACTTCTTTCCTCTCGGGAACAAGCACGTCCTGCTCATCTCCACGATGGGAAAAGTTCGTTGGAAGGTCGGCACGTACGCAAATCAAGGGTTCAAGCCGGAAAAAGAAGGAGTCGTTGACTGGGGCTCTTACTATGCTGCCAAGACCATGCTCGACCGCGACGGCAACCGCATCCTCTGGGGATGGATCCCTGAAACGCGTCCTGATGACGAACTCATCGCCGCCGGCTGGGCGGGAGCGATGTCACTACCTCGCGTGCTTTCGCTGAACGCACAGAACGAACTGCAAACGGAAACGGCCGCCGTAGCCGGCAAACTCCGAATGCCAGGCCTCAGCTTCAACCACAACTCCAGCGCTGCCGTGCGCCAGAAAATTATCGACATGATCCGCATCCGCAATTTGGCAGCGGAGATCGACCTACACTTTCAGTCCGCTGCTGACGAATTCTCGCTCAGCCTGCAACCGGAAGACGGCAAACCGTTCGCAACTATCGCGTGCACGAACAAATCCTCTACACGCGAACTCCGCGTCAACTCCGTCACCGCGCCGTTTCCCGGCACCCACGGTGACCCTGTCCATCTCCATATGTTCCTCGACGGGTCAGTGCTGGAAATCTTCGCCAACGAAACCACTGCCCTCACCGCCCGCATCTATGAGGTTCCGACAAGTTCACTTCGTCTGAAATTGGAGGGAAACGCTAATCTTATTTCGCTCGACGCGTGGCAGATGACGCCGATTTCGAAAGACCGGCTCACCAGCCCGCTGTGCTCATGACGCTCGGAACATACGGCACGATTAGAGTTTGCGCGCAGAATACGACCGCAATTAGTAAACCGACATCCCCTGCGTACTCTCGCTCTTCCCACGAATGACCGACAGCGAATCCGCCTTTCCCTGGCCCGTCCACGAATTCAAATCGAAATGTCCGCCCGTCTTCACTCGATAGACGCTAACGCCCCGAAATGTCAGAGGCATTCCCTTCTCGCATACCTCCGGCGCCTGCGTTGGGTGCAAGAAATACGCACCCTTCCCTGTGCCTACCACCGTCGCGTTCCCATCCGCCTCGACCAGTACCGCCGACCCCTCATCAATCGCAATTTCACGCGGAGAAGAACTCCATCCATCCTTCATTATCCCGGCCAGAAATCCCAAAGTGCGTCCCATTCGGTCGCGCTTGGCGAAGTGCGAATCGGTGATGAGATTCTCCAATCGCTGAATCTTTAAGAAATCCCGCTCCAGCGTCACCCGCTCAAAATAGGGATCTGCCAGCACCTGCGCCGACGCCAGGTGCTTATCGTCCGGCTTGTCGTCCAATGCTCCGTACACAAACTCGCCCAGCACCGCGAGTCCCGCGCTGGTTCCGCCGATCGGCCTCCCAGCCGCAATGTCGTCGTTGATCGCCTTCTCCACTCCAGTTTCCTTCCATCCGCGAATGTAGTTCGCCTGGTCTCCTCCCGCGATGAATACGACCTCCGCCTTGCGAATAATCTCCGCCACTGCTGGATTTTCCGCCGCGGCGCGATCCGGAATAATCAGCGTCGCCACCGAATTCGCCTTGCAAAGTTCATTCACGTACGAGTTGTAATCATCGTCTCCCCGCGCCCGTATAATCAGAAAGTCCCCGCCGTCTTCCTTGTTGCACAGCCACCGAAAGGCTTCGTCCAGATCGCTTCCGCCGCCCATCATGGCGATGCCGGCCGCGGGTGTGGTCGCGACATCTTCCCGGTTTCCCAACCGGAAGTATTTGTAGGACTCGGCACTCACGAACCGTGCCACGCACACTACGCAAGCCAGCAGCATCCAACATCGAAAAGAAGCTTTGATCACGCTGAGAATATATCGCAAAGATGGGCAGTTTCGATTGATCCGGTCAAAGTGATTCACTGGGAAACAGCGGAAGGAATTTTTACTTCAGCCCCTGCACCAAATACAGATCCGAAAGCGTCCGGTTATATCCATACACATAGGACTTCCCGTCGGCGGAAATCAACACACGCCCGACCGTATCGATTCCGGCAGCGTCGGCGGGTTCCATCGTCTTCCACAAAGTTCGTTTCCCGCTTGCCAGATCCATGCGAATCACGTCTGCAGGAATCTGACCTCGCTCCATCAAGTAAATCGAATGTCCATCCGCGGACCATCCCGTCACTCTCTCACCGGGCTGCTGTCCGGGTAACAGCTTCGCTTCCCCCCCGCCTACCGGATAGAAATAGATCTTCTGATCAGGCCCGCGACCGGCAACCTGCGTTCCGTCTGGAGACACAACGAACCCAGATCCCACCCCCTCGACGCTAAAAGGGTGAGCCTTTGTGTCGTCCAGCGACTCCCAATAAAGACGGAGTCCGTGTCCAGGTTCTGTACCGCTAAAGACGATACGGTTTCCGTCCGGGAGAAACGCAAGAAAGACGTGATTCAGCCCGTCGTCTTTCAGACGCTTCATGTCGCCTACGCCTGTCGGATAAAGCACCAGCGGCGATGGCGTCACGTTGAGCCGTGAAAGAGCCCACTTCCCGTCCTGCGACAGCGACAGCCCGCTTCCTTCACCCAACCGGATCGCCGGCGATCCATCCGTATCTCGCAAGTAGACGGCGTATTTCGGTCCACCTCCCTCGCCGGACTCCTGGAAGAGGACCTTCTTTCCATCGGCCGACATGCTCCCCGGCACAGACCAGTCCAGCCACGACAGATCTTTTTCCTTCGCCGCTCCCGGCGACAGCCCGATCATGCCCGCGCGGTCATTCCCGCGCGTCATCAGCACGTTTCCTTCTTTGCCGACATCATGAATCGTCAATTCGCCCGGCACTCTCGCCAGCAACCGCACGTTTCCCGAGAGCGTCGTCGCATACAGCGACCGATCGCCTCCCGTTCGAGTCGCGGTGAACCAGATTTCGTTTGCGTCCGGCGACCACGCCAGCCCCTGAATGCTGTCCCATCCTCCTGACAGAGAGGTTTTTTTACCCGCCAGATCCACGACCGCTACAGCGCCGCCATCGTCGCCCATTTGTACGTGATCGACAAACGCTACCGTCTTGCCGTCCGGCGCCACACGCGGATTCCCAATCCATCCCTCCGCTTCATACAGCACCTTGCCCATCGGGAACTCGAGCCGTTTCCGTCCGCCAACCTCGTGGACAATCGCCACATTTGTTCCGTCAGGGGACCAGTCGGCCCATTCCACGTCATTCAGAATTTCGCGCGGCGCTCCGCCCACCAGCGGTACCCGCGCCAACGTCCCCGCATATAGGAAGGAGGAGTCCCGCGGCTTGCTTTGCAACGCGAGGAGCATTTCCCCCGAAGCCGAAACCGCAAGAACGTCCGCACCCTTTGGTTCCACCTGCTGCGACTGCGGGCTCTCCGGACGAGTCGTGAACAGATCCAGCGGCTTGCCTTCCCAGGCCGCGCTGTAGATCACCGTCTTCCCGTCCGGAGCAAAACGTGCAGAATGTACGATTCCTCGCCGGAACGTCAGCGGATGATACGCCGCAAAGTCCGCCTTCACCGGCTGCTTCAGTAGCAGGGCTCCCACCGCAATTCCGGCCACCAATGCCAGTGCCGCTGTTACACCCGTAACAGTCCACGCCCTGCCCTTCGACCCCAGTCCGCCGGACGAGGGTTTCGCCGGAGTGCTCACCGCCGAAACCGCAGAGATCGCCGACCCGCTGCCAGCCCGAATCCTTGAACTCTCCAGTCCGCGCTTGATGCGCTTCAAATCTCCGCGCAACTCCGCCGCGGTCTGGAAGCGCATCTCGCGCTCTTTCTCCAGCGACTTGGAAATTAGCTCGTTGAGCCTCTCCGGAATCGCCGGATTCAAGCTCTCAACCGGCGCGGGCGCGCGATTCAGTATGGCCTCGAATATCACGCCATTGCTGCTGCCCGAAAACGCCATTTGCCCGGTCGCCATCTCGTACATCACCGATCCAAAAGCAAACAAATCGGTCCGCGGATCCAACTCCTCCGCCCGCACCTGCTCCGGCGACATGTACGCAACGGTCCCAATCGTTGACCCCGGACTCGTCATCGCTCCTTCCGGCGTCGTCATCGTGTGCTCGGTGCTCTGCGCCAGCTTGGCCAGACCGAAGTCCAAGAGCTTTGCCTGTCCGCGCTTGGTCACAAAAATATTTGCAGGCTTGATGTCCCGGTGAATGATCCCGCGGCTGTGCGCCGAATCGAGCGCATCCGCAATCTCGATGCTGATGGCCAGCAGCGACTCCACATCCATCGGACGCCCGCCAACCCGATGCTTCAGCGTCTGCCCTTCGAGATATTCCATCGCGATGAACGCATTCCCACCGTGTTCATCGATCTCGTAAATGGTGCAGATGTTCGGATGGTTCAGCGCCGACGCGGCCTGCGCCTCCCGCTGAAACCGGCTCAGCGCCTGCGGATCTCTTGCCACATCATCAGGAAGGAATTTCAACGCCACAAAGCGTTTCAGCTTCGTGTCCTCGGCTTTGAAGACAACACCCATCCCTCCTCCGCCGAGCTTCTCCATGATCCGATAGTGGGAAATCGTCTCGCCGATCATGCCAAGGGATGTTTTGCAGCGCAGCTATCTTATGGGCGCACCCCATTTCACGCAAGTCGGTTTCTGGACCCTTCCCCTTCCACAGATCACCCTCGGCCCAAGCACTCCGGATCGCGGAGACAAGCTGGTACTGTGCAACTTACAGTGTCCGCTGTATTCGGCGTTTTAGTTTCTGTTATTTACAATGTAAAGTTTGGGCTACGTCTCAGGTCGCGGCGGTCCGCCGCTTGCCCCGACGTCGGTTTGAAATCTGTACGCTCTTCGGATTTCGATCTGCGAGGTTCAGGGATGCGAGTACTTGTGGTCGATGACAATGAAGTCGTCCGACGCGGCGTCGTTGGACTACTGCGCGGCGTCCCCGACTGCGTCGTCTGCGGTGAAGCTGCGGATGGCCGCGAAGCGATCGAAAAGGCGCGCGAACTGAGGCCCGACGTCATCATCATGGACGTCAGCATGCCCACGCTCAATGGCGTCGAGGCCACCCGCATTCTCCGTGGGGTCCTGCCTTCTTACGAAGTCATCATCCTGAGCCAGCACGATTCTCCCGAGATGGCCCGCCAGGCCTTCAAAGCAGGCGCCCGGGGATACGTGATCAAGTCCTCGGCTTCTCGGAATCTCGTAGCGGCTCTGGACAAGATCGTGCGGCACGAATCCTTCTGTGATCCGGCGATCTCCGGAGTCGAACGCCCTCTCGATGTGCAGGAGATTCTCCAGCGTAGTACCGCGCTCGAACAGGTGCTTCGCGAAAGCGAGCAGATTTATCGTTCGACGTTCGAACTCGCAGCAGTCGGCGTAGCTCACGTCAGCCCCGAAGGCCGTTGGCTGCGCGTCAATAAAAAGTTCTGCGAAATTGTCGGTTACAGCGAGTCGGAGTTGATGCAGCTCACATTCCAGGAGATCACTCATCCCGACGATCTCGCTGCCGACCTGGTCGAAACGGAAAAAGTTAGGACGGGAGAGCTTCCCACGTTTACGATGGAAAAGCGTTACATCCGCAAAGACAAATCTATTGTGTGGGTAAGCCTGAGCGTGTCCGCGGCTCGCGACTCAGCGGGCCGCATGAAGTACTTCATTTCCGTGGTTGAGGAAATCACGGGGCGCCGCGAAGCGGAAGAAGTGCGCGCCCGTCTTGCCGCTATCGTCGAATCGTCGGACGATGCCATCATCTCCAAGGACCTGAACGGCATCATCCGAAGCTGGAATGCGGGAGCCGCCCGCATTTTCGGACACTCCGCCGAAGAAGCCATCGGCCGCTCCATCACGATCATTGTTCCTCCCGACTTCCGTGAGGAGGAGACGCAAATCATCGCACGCCTCCGCAAGGGCGAACGCATCGAGCACTATGAAACGGTGCGCGTGAATAAGTCGGGCGGCCGGCTCAACGTTTCTCTCACTATCTCTCCTTTGCGTGATTCCAAAGGCCGCGTCATTGGCGCCTCCAAGATCGCCCGCGACATCACAGAGCGCAAGGCGGTGGAAGCGGCACTGCGCGAAAGCCAGACTCAGCTCGCCCTGGCCCTCGAGTCCTCCCGAACTGCGATGTTCGATTGGGACGTCGTCGAGAGGCGGGGCCCGTGGAATCCCCAACTGGCCGCCATTTACGCCTTCAATCCGGCGCAAAAATATATCGTCGCGGAGGAGTGGCAGGCCTTATTCCACCCCGACGAGGTTCCGCGTCTCCGTGAGGAGGCCGAACGCGCCCTGAAAGATCAGGACCAGTTCCAGTTCGAATACCGTGCCATTCGCCCTGATGGCGAAGTTCGATGGATTCTCTCCCACGGCCGAATCGTTCGCGATGCGAACGGTGCGGGGATCCGCATGATCGGCACGCACACCGACATCACCGACCGAAAACAGGCTGAAGAAGCGGAAAGGGCGCGCGAACTCACCGGCAAACTCCTGCTCGCTCAGGATGAGGAGCGCCGCCGCTTTGCCCGCGAACTGCACGACAGCGCCGGGCAGTTAATTGCCGCCCTGCAAATGAATCTCATTCCGATGGAAACTAAGGCCGGGAAACTCGATCCCGAGTTCTCGAAAGCCATTCGGCAAAGTCTCGGATTCCTCCAACAGCTGTCGGAAGAACTCCGCACCGTCTCGTATCTTCTGCACCCGCCGCTACTCGACGAGGCAGGACTGCCTTCAGCTCTTCGCTGGTATGTGGAGGGTTTCGCCGAGCGCAGCAAGATCGACGTGCAACTCGACCTCGCGCCCGACATGGGACGCCTCTCGCCCGACCTCGAAATGACGATCTTCCGCGTCGTGCAGGAATGCCTCACCAACATTCATCGTCACTCCGGCAGCAAACAGGCCACGATTCGAGTGCTCGCGTCTCCGAATGAGATCAAGCTCGAAGTTCAGGACTACGGAAAAGGCATGCCGTCAACCAAGAGCGGCCTACAACATTTCCGGGATGGGGTTGGAATCCAGGGCATGCGCGAACGTGTCCGTCAACTAAGCGGACATTTCGAAATCCAATCCCAGGGAGAAGGGACGCTCGTAACCGCGCGGATGCCTGTCGTCAACGTGCCGGTTGCTGTCGCGTAGAGCGTTTCCCCGACACGGTCGAACCAGAAACTGAAGAGGCGCACCGCCGGATTCTATGGGAGCGGCATGATTGCTGCCGCAGTCTTGGTGAGCGCGGCAGGACTCGAACCTGCGACCCATGCCTTAAAAGGGCATTGCTCTACCAACTGAGCTACGCGCCCTCACCTTTTGCGGATCAACGACTTACAAGGAACAACGATCAAAAATCAGTTGCACAATTGTTGCACAACTTTCAAAAATGGCTCTCAGAATCTCCAGACAGCAGCTTCACATCTACAAGCAATTCAAGCTGACGCATCGCTGCGATACTCTGCGAGTCGAGTGTCTTGATATAGCTGTTCTGTGTCACTTGCACGTTAGCGTGCCTCAATATTGCCTGAATTGTTTTGTCCGGCACTCCGAGGTCATGCAAGTTCGTCGCAAGACCGCTCCTGAAGGCGTGCCAACCATGCCACTCGGGCGCTCGGCGTTCCGCTCGTAATCGTGCTTCTCTTTACCGTGCTCGTCGCTTCCCTTGCAGCAGTGAACACAAACATTCAGAGCAGGCAGGATTTGACGATTGAGCACGTTGTTGAGACTCAACGGCGTTGCTTTCATCCTACCAAACATCGGGCCTTTTGCGGGATTCCCAAGGCTCAATCTGAATTGATCTAGCAGCCGCTGCAACGGCGAGATTACAGGAACAGGAGCCTTGCTTTTGCGCGTATTTGGCTCGCTCGTAATTGACTCCCAGACGCTACGCATGACGCGAATTTCGTCACTCGTGTAATCAGGCCATTCCAGGCCGCCAATCTCGCCGCGGCGAAGCCCGAGGAACGCAGCCACAGCCACAATTGCCCGAGCAGGGTCGGGCAGAACTCTGAGCATCGTCAAGACCTCGGGCAACGAATACGCGTAGGTTTCTTTCCCTCAGGAGCGCTCGGGATGCTTGCCTCACGAATCGGATTCGCTCCCGTGAGATACCCTTGCTGGATCGCGTGACGGAAGATCGCAGAGAGCAACGAGCGGAGATGGTGCAGCGTGCTCCGCGTGAATTTAGGAAATCTCTGCTCGCGATCGTCATTGCTCTCGCCTGCTGTCAGTCCGCTTTCGCCCAACTGGACGACATCCTCAAGAAAGCCGATGCCAGGCTGAACGAGCGGGACACATCTTCGCTCAGCGACAACAAAATCGTTGCCGGACTCAAACAGGCTCTTCAGGTCAGCACGAGCAAAGCCGTCGCCGCGACCGCCGGCCTGACGGATTTCTGATGAACGAAGCGATCAAGATCGCCCTGCCTCCGAGACTCGAAGCTGTCGGCCGATGGCTTGCGCATGGTCGGCATAGGCGAGAAAGTGGACGAACTGGAAACCGGGATGAATCGCGCTGCTGAACAGGCCACTCCGCAGGCCAAGACGATCTCCCTCGCAGCTCTCAGAACGATGACGTTCGACGATGCGCGGCACATCCTTACCGGCAATAACACGGCGGCAACGGACTACTTCAAGCGAACCAGTTCGGCGGATCTGACCACGGCCTTCACGCCCATCGTGCACACTTCGATGGAGCATGTCGGGTAGTTCAGAAATACGATCAGGTCATCAAAGCTGCTCCCGGCGGCAGCACGATCGCGAACGAATTCGATCTCGACAAATATGTTGTCGGTAAAACCCTCGACGGCCTCTTCTACATGCTGGGGCAGGAAGAACAGAAGATACGCAAGAATCCCGCTGCCCAATCGACCGCTCTTCTCAAAGAAGTCTTCGGCAGAAAATAGAGATGTTCGCTTCGTCTATGGGGCCTTTTCTTCTGGCTGCGGTTTTCGCTTTACAACCGCAAGGGACAGCAAGCGCGGTTGCGCTGAAAGAGACTCTCGGCCTAGGCCACACCCGGAAGGCGTGGTCTTTTGGCGCGCTCTTTATCAGGAGGTCCGCCGTGTTCTGAAGGCGGTTCAGACGCTTTGCGAGTGAGAGCAGTCGCGTTCTTACCTCTCTGGGTAACGGTTATGCCGTCTTCATCGTTGAGAACAACCGTGAGGAGTGAACTGTGTACCCGTAAATTGTTGCCAGTGTCGTAGTTGATAAAGCCGAGCTTCCTGAACCGGTTCATGAAGAAGCTCACGCGGGAACGTGTCGTTCCTACCATCTCTGCCAGAGTCTCCTGACTCAGTCTAGGGACCAGCATTTCGGAGGCTCCTTCCTGACCGAATTGCGCCATCAACAATAGAACGCGGGCCAGCCGCTTTTCGCTGGAATTGAAAAGTTGGTCCACCAAATCATCCTGATATCGGATGTTCCGCTTCAGTAAGCACTTGACGAACCACGACGATAACTTGGGTTCCCGCTTCATGCCATCGGTCATCGCCCTTTTCTCAACATGGAGCAGTTTACAGTCCGTCATTGCGATTGCCGAGGACACGCGAGCGAGTTGGCCAGCAAGCCCTCCTTCTCCAAAAAAATCTCCCTCGCCCAAAATGCCAAGGGTTGCTTCTTTCCCTGCTTCCGAGACGACGATGAGTTGCACCTTCCCCCGCTGGATAAAAAATAACCCGTCTGTGGCATCGCCTTGCGCGAATATCGTGTTCTTCTTTGCGAAGGCCACCATATCCCTGCCCTTCCCGATGGTCGAAAGAAAGGTGCGGGGATTGAAATCACGTTTTTTGAGTGGGGTCGTGGTTTGATTTCGCAAGGGGCTTTCCTGACTGGATGCACTCCTGATCCATTATTGGCGAAGGACGAAGCCCAAGCTGTTCTGTAATGCTCACAAATAAAAAAAGGGCCGGACCATGTGGGTTCGGCCGAAATCCCCGCAATTGCATGTTGAAACAGTCGTGAGGGTCGGAAGGTCGGTTTCCCGGCGTTAACCCATGACCGCCCCGGTCTCAGAATATCGACAGGCTATCGCTTAGCCGGCTTGGGAGCTGTTCAATTCTGCACACTCCTGGAAATACCTAGGCGGCACTGTTGGTTCTCGCCTCGGGCGCGCGGGCCGCCTGACCTGACCACGGCGCCCAGCTTAATATCGCGATTTCACCTTAGCCGGGACTGTCGTGGGGCAACGCCAGCGACTCGGTCACCAAGGCCGACAATTGCCGCAAATCGGCGGAGAATTCCTGTCCCAAGGTTTTTGCATTGTGATCGCTCTCACCTTCCGCCGCGAGATGGGCCAACTGCATGAGGCTCTGCAATGGTTGGTTGATCTTATGCGCCAGTTTGTTCGCCATCAGCGCGTTCTGTTGTCGGTGATGCCGAACGGCCATGGCTGCGAAGTCTGCCAGGACTCGCATCATCTGTCCGTCGTCCTTGTCGAATGCGGCGATACGGCCATGAGCCATGATGAAGATGGTTCCCCGGGTATCCTCGACCTGCCACGGAAGGAGAATGCCGTCGCAAGCCTGGAGGTAGCTACGAACATCGGGCCGGGCAGGCCAATAGTTAGCGAACTTTGAGGCTGCTGCGCTGGTCGACCTCGGGGAGTAACGTTACTTCAATAACCGCCTTTCGGGGCCATACCCAACCTAGCCGGAACGTGTTCCACTGGAATCACCGGAAACCTTCCGACGACCCACGAGTGCAACAGGGCCCGAGTCAATCACATGCCTAAGACGCGCCTGTATGTTGAATGCCCGAAATGCCACATGCAATATCTCGTGAAAGATTTCGCATTGACTTACAGCAACGGGGCCTACATTGAAGACGTCGCTGGTTCGCCCGAATGGCAGCGCCTGATTTGCCCTTGCCGACCTCACGAGCCCCACAAGTTCAAATTGAAAGAAAGAGCACGGCTCCACGTTTTTCAAGAGAACGAGAGCGAACAAACCCACTTCTTCCTGAAGGCTGCCAAGCCGATGAGTTGTTTCCCAGCCACAGCCAAGTCCTAGCAGACTTCCATCGCCAAGCGCTTTCGCGGCTGACGCCGGATTCTTCTTCGGGCCTTTATGGCACGGATAAATCCGTGCCCTGATACGAAAGCTTTTATGGCACGGGATGAGTCCGGGCTGAAAATTAATCAACAGGCTTACCGAAGCGTTGTAAATCCTGATGATGTAATCGTGGCCGGGCAGACTTTCACTCACTACCAGACGCGGCAGGCTTTGGCGGCGACCATGGGCTGGCCGGCTTTGCAGCTGAAGGCTTTGCCGAATTCGGGCATGTTGACGAGGACTCCGTTGGCGCGGAAGCGGTCGGGGGAGTGCGGGTCCGTGGTCGCGACCAGGCGCTCAAGTTCCGGACGCCACTCTGCGCACCAATCCTGTGCGAATCCGAGAAAAACTTCCTGGATGGGCATGTATCCGTTGGCCGTTTTCTTTTCGAGATCGATTCCCTGCTGCGAAGCGCGCACGAGAAACGCCATATAGGCGAGACGAAGTCCGCCGTTGTCGGCAGTGTTCTCGCCGAGCGTGAGCTTGCCGTTGAGCTTGGTATCGCCGACGCTGAACTGGCTGTACTCGTTGACGATGCATTCGGCTTTTTCGTTGAACTTGTCGGCGTCCTCCTTCGTCCACCAATCGTGAAGATTGCCGTGGCCGTCGAACTGGCGTCCCTGATCGTCGAAGCCGTGCGTGATTTCGTGGCCCATGAAGAGGCCAATGTGCCCGTAGTTCAAAGCGGGCGCGGACGGGGGATCGAAGAATGGAGACTGCAGAACCCCAGCCGGGAAATTGACGTCATTCATGCTCGGATTGTAGTAAGCGTTGACTGTGGGCGGAGACATGCCCCACTCGTCGCGATCGACGGGCTGGCCGATCTTAGCAAGCTGGCGATGGGACTCGAACGCGACAGCGCGCAGGTTGTTGCCGAGGGCGTCTCCGCGCTCGACGGTCAGTTTTGAATAGTCTCGCCAGTGATTCGGATAGCCGATTTTGTTGGCGATCAGATGCAGTTTTTCTTGCGCCTGCTTCTTAGTTTCGGGGCTCATCCAGTCGAGGCTTTCGATGTCGCGGCCCAGAGAGGCCTCGATGTCATGAATCATCTGCAGAGACTGCTCTTTGCTGGAGGCGGGAAACCGCTGCTCGACATAAGCCTGGCCGAGAGCCTCGCCGAGAGCGGTATCGGTGGCGGAGACACAACGCTTCCAGCGGGGCTCCTGCTCGGGGATGCCGACCATCTTGCGGCTATCGAAATCGAACCTCTCGTCATCGAGCGCTTTCGGCAGGACCGTGCCCGGGAGGGACTGAACCAGTTGCCAGCGCAGATATGTCTTGATGGTTGCCAGATCGGTGTCTGCGATGACCTGGTTGAGGCCCTTGAAGAAATCCGGTTCGGCGACGTTGAGTTCTTTGAACTGAGGCGAGTTTGTGGCGCGATAGAAATGATCCCAGTTCAGAGTGGGAGTGAGCGCCCGCAAGCCGCTGTTGGGCATCATGTGATAGATGTTGTGGGGATCGCGCTGCGAGGTGACGTCGAGAGAAACTTTGGCCAGCGCGGTCTCGAGCTTCATGATGGCTTGCGCATCGGCCGCGGCTGGCGCGTCGGCTGATCCGAGAAGCTTGAGCATGTTGGCGATGTGCTGTACGTAGTGCTTGCGAATCTCCTCGTCTTTTTCTCCGGTGCGAAAGTAGTAATCTTTCTCGGGCAGTCCCAGACCACCCTGCGCGACCGCGGCGATCTGGAGCGTGGCGTCTTTGAAGTCCTGCTGCGATCCGAAGCCGAGGAAGGCGTTGACGCTGATGAGTTGAAGGTGCGCCAGCAATTCCGGGAGCTGATCTTTACTGGAGAGCGCATTGATGCGGTCGAGTTCCGGCTGCAGCGGCGCCATAGCTTTTCTCTGAATCGCGGCTTCGTCCATGCAGGTGGCGTAGTAGTCGCCGATCTTTTGCGTGTTCGAGTCGCGAGCGCCGGCGGGGGCGGCGGCCTTTTCGAGGATCGTGTGCAAGACCTGCCGGTTGTATTGGTCGAGATTGTAGAACTGGTCGGAGTAGGGCGAGTCGCTCGGGATGGGATGCAGCTTGCTCCAATTGCCGCAGGCGTAGCGGTAGAAATCCACGCAAGGGTCCATGGAGGGGTCCATGATCTCTTTGTCGAGGCTGGGGATTAGTTTGAAGGTCTGCGGAGCTTCGGGAGCGGCCTGAGAAAATGCGAGGCTGGCAAGGAAGAGGAGAGCGGCCGGGATCGAGCGATATATAAAGAGGGAGCGCATGGATACCTCCGGAGGAGAATGATACACCGGCGCGAGGGTGGGGGGTGCGGAGAGGCTGATGGTGGAAGTCAAGATCCGACTCTAACGTCGCACAAAAACGCGACGTTAGAATGGGGCACCGGGCGATCGCGTTCTACCGAGGGCAAAGGCGGCGGACAGGAGTGTCCGCCCCACATTCGCATCTACCTCACATGAACATCTTCAGTAGAATGTCTTGCTGCGAAAGAATTCGAGCTTGCCTTGAAATCTGCTGCCAAACCGACGGGGTTGCGCTACTGGATGGTGCGCGTGCTGGAGGAATGCGACAACGTCGCCGCCGACTTCAGCGCCGATCCGGTACACGATCTGCGTGTGTCGCTGCGGCGCTGCCGCTCGATGGCCGACGGCATGATGGCCATGGATCCGGAGAAGAACTGGAAGGCCATGAAGAAGGCCGGCAAGGCGCTGTTCCAGAGACTCGGTGCACTCCGCGATGTGCAGATCATGATGGAGTGGATCGAGAAGCTGGAGCTGGCTCCAGCGAGGGTGGAGGCGACGGCAGAGGTTGTACCGAGTGGAGTGGGGGCAGCGGAGAGCGTCAGTGTTTCGGAGGAAGTGGCGGAGTGTGCTCCGGCGGCGGGACTGGGCGATGCGGCGCATGATCACGCGGGGCATTTCCTGATCCATATATTGAAAGAGCGGGAAGCTCAGCTCAAGCATGAAGCTCGAGCGGGGCTTGAAGAATTCGACCGTAAGCAATGGAAGCAGTGGAGCCGAACTCTGCCGCAGAGAGCGGCTAGGATCCGTCCGGGCAGCGTGGTGTTCAAGCATCTGGCGCTGGAGCGATGGACGGCAGCGCGCGAGTTGCATACGACGGCCATGCGCAACCGGTCGCAGGTGGCGCTGCACACGCTGAGGATTGCGATCAAGCGGTTCCGGTACATCGTCGAAAATTTTCTTCTGGAAGAACACAAGCTTTGGAGCAACGACCTGAAGCATATGCAGGATTTGCTCGGCGAGGTCCACGACCTGGATGTGCTGTGGGCGACCGCGGTGTCGTGCCACGTGTTTCCGGATGAGGCGTCGCGGAAAGTATGGCACGCGCGGATCGTGGAAGAGCGGACGAAGCGTGTGGATGAGTATCGGAGCCGGACTGTGGGTCCGGATTCGCTGTGGAATGTGTGGCGCGCGGGACTGCCGAAGGGCAAGCAGATTCAAGACATTGCGACGCGACGGATGAAGCTTTGGGCGAAGGCACTGGATCCGGACTTCGCGCACTCGGAGCGGGTAGCGCGGCTGGCGCTGGAACTGTACGACGGGCTGGTGGCTGGGGGACTATTCGGAGCAAGGCCGGCGAACATTTTGCCATCGGACGGTGAGGCGGATACTCGGGCGAGCTTGTACGCGGCCGCGTTGTTGCATGACGTTGGAAAGGCGAAGGGCGAGAAGGGACATCATAAGGAATCGTTGGAGCTGATCCAGAAGCATGGGACGCCCCTCGGATGGAAGGCGGAGAACATGACGCGGGCGGCGCTGGTGGCGCGGTTTCATTGCGGAGCGCTGCCGACGCGGAGTCACAAGGCGCTGCGCGATTTGCTGTCCGACGAACAGAAGAGCGTCATTCGTCTGGCGGCGGTTTTGCGGCTGGCGAATGCGTTGGACTCGGCGCATGATGGCCACGTCCGGCGGGCGAAGATTGAGAATGCGGATTCCGGGAAGCAGCGCAGCAATGGATTTCTGCGCAAGCCTGCGGCTTTGGGGAAGAATGAGGCTCTGGTGATTGGTGCCGAGGGATACTTGGATGGAACGCCTACGGCGCAGGCGGTGGCGGCGGAGAGATATCTGCTGGAGACGGTGCTGAGGAGGCCGGTGGCGGTGAGGGCGGCTTCGGCGCTTCGGCGTCCCACTTCCGCAGCGGACGCAAAGGCGTCAAGGTAGAAATGGAAACCGGTCAGATACTTTCTTGCCCGGCTGCGCGGGCGTACAAAGGGCAATGATTTTAGGACATTGGTTTCGCTCCGCGGGAAGCGTTTGTCGATGACTCATGCACAACTAGTGGAACGGGCGGTGCGATGGCTGCGGGGGTATCGCTGCGGAGTGGTGCTGTCGGAGCAGGCATGCGTCAGCGGCGAGATGCCGGACGCGATTGGATGGAAGAAGGCGTGCCATTCGGTGCTGCTAGAGTGCAAAATCGCGCGCGCGGATTTTCTGGCGGATCGCGCGAAACCCTTCCGGCAAAAAGCGGAAAAGGGAGTCGGGAGCGAGAGGTTCTATCTGACTCCTCCGGGACTGGCGCAGGTGGAAGAGCTTCCTGTTGGATGGGGATTGCTGGAGTTACGGCGTGGGCGCGTCGAGATGTTACGGGCTTCGGAGAAGAATCTGCGGACGGCGGTGGGATTCCGGTACGAAATGAATCTGCTGCTGGCGAGCTTGCGGCGGGTGGAAGTAAGGATCGAGCCGCAGAGCATCACCGACTTCTTGAAGTGGAAGAACCGCATGGCGGAGTACAACCGCGGCGCGCTGCCCGAGGGATTGACCGCGGCGGAGGAAGAGTTGAACGGATTCTTAGAGCCGGAAGTTCCTTGCTAGATCTAAAGCCCTTCTCCCAATGTTCCGCAACTTTACGCGGCCCTCGAAGGGTCGCTCTTCCACGGCGGTTTCAGCCGCATTTGATAGTTTCCCTTCTCCTGTTGTTCTGCGTCCGCGTTGATGCCTTACAAAACTTAATCATCGGCTGCTTCAACAACGACCGCTAAATTCTTTCACCACAGGGGGCACGGGGGAACACAGAGGAAACCTATATGGCAAAAGAAAACCGGGCTGGTTGGCCCGGCTTTTCCTCGTCGAGTTGGATGCGGTTACATCCATCCCGGATCGCGCATTCCGAGTCTCTATCTAGGGGTAAATTGGCAAAAATTTGGCAAAAATGACGAGCGCGGGTTCGCAACCAACCGTTGGGACTCGGGGTAGTCAAAGGCGACAAGAAGAACGGGACGAGCGCCACGCCCGTCCTACATGTCGCGGCGACCTTCCATGGCCTTGAGCATGGTGATCTCGTCGGTGTATTCAATGTCGCTGCCTACCGGGATTCCCATGGCGATGCGGGTCACCTTCACTCCGGCGCGCTTGAGTTGCTGCGAGAGGTAGGTCGCAGTGGCTTCCCCTTCGACGGTTGGGTTGGTGGCGACGATCACTTCATCGATATTGCCGGAATCGACGCGGGAGATCAGATTCGAGATGCGGAGTTGCTCGGGTCCGATGCCGTGGAGCGGAGAGATGGCACCGTGCAGGACGTGAAAGACTCCGTTGAAGTGCTTGGTCTTTTCGATGGCCGCGATGTTGGTCGGTTCTTCGACGACGCAGACCAGGCGCTGGTTGCGCGTGGCGCTGGTGCAGTAGACGCAGGGATCGACGTCGGTGATGTTGTTGCAGACCGAGCACAGACGGAGACTGGCCTTGACGTCGCGGACGGCGGCTGCGAGAGCTTCGGCGTCCTCGTTGCTGGAGCGGAGGATGTAGAAGGCGAGGCGCTGCGCGCTTTTGGCGCCGACTCCGGGGAGCTTTTTCAGCTCGTCGATCAGGCGCGACATGGGTTCGGCAAAGCGATTCATCGGGTAATTGAGTAATTGAAAACCGCTGCAAGCATTGTAACTGCTGGCTGGGTGCGCGATCTAAATTACAATTACCAAATTCAGATTTCCCAACTGCTCAATTTGAGTTGGGAAGGGTGTATTCGAGGTCGTAGGAGTGCTTGCCTTCCGCGATGTTGATGGTCATTTTTCCGGAGAGTCCTTTGAGCTGGCCGGTGCCGGAGTCGGGGACGACGGTGATGGTGAGATGGCCGGCACCTTGTTCCATGGTGCCGGAATGCTGGAGGACGAAGGCTCCGGTGCGGCCTTTGAGCGTGCCTGCGACTTGTTCGATGGCGACGTAGGCGCCGGAGCCTTTGACTTCGGTGCCGGCGGTGAGCATGGTGCCTTTGCCGGTGGCCTCGAGATCGCCGTGATAGTGCTTGTCGAGGGACATGCGGCCGAGGAGCGGCTCGGCGGACTTGTCGTCCTCAGGAGTGATTTTTACGTCGAACGATCCGGTGGCGTGATTCATGGTGGGGGCCTCTTTCGGTGGAGTGGATTGAGAGTGGGCGAAAGTGAGTAAGAAGATCAGGGCGAGGACGGTGGATTGTAGGCGAAGCATTTTCATGGCTTGGCTGCGGACATGGTGCCGTCTCTGCGGGACTCGTTCTGTTTCGTCGTGCTTCCCCGGACTTACGTCCGGGGCTAGTGAATGCCGCCCTTTCCGGGCTGGAGCGTTCATAGGCCGCGACGTTCGGATTTTACGATTCCATGCCGTTGTTTCGCGCCGGCGGAATCTTCTTTCGCCCCTGCGGCGCTTGCTGGACTAGGTTTCCTTATCCACGGCTTGCGCCCCTTCGACTTCGCTCAGGGCAAGCTTTGGGCTGCATTCTATCGCCGCTTCGCGGCAGGGCTTCCCTGACTATCGGCGCGGCCCTCATCGGGCTAGAGGCCGGGAATGTTGAGGCCGCCCAACATGCCTCCGACCGTGGACTGCATTTGGGCGTCAATTTTGCGGGCGGCTTCGTTGATGGCGGCGAGGACGAGGTCCTGGAGCATTTCCACGTCGCCGGATTTGACGGCTTCGGGATCGATGCGGAGGCTGAGGAGTTGCTTGCGGCCGTCCATTTTGGCGGTGACGCTGCCGCCGCCGGCGGAAGCTTCGACGACGGTGTCCTGCATTTTCCTTTGCAGGGACTCGTACTGCGCCTTCGCTTTCGACATCAGGTCTTGCAGGTTGAATCCACCCATAGAACCTCTGTTTCCAGTTTCCAGTTCATCGCTTTTCGCGGTAGTCGATGACGGTGCGGATTTCGGCGTTGAATTTTTCTTGCATGCGGCGGACAACCGGGTCTTGTTCGGCGCGGCCGCGTCCGCCGGGGCCAGGAGCGAGACGTGGGGCGTTGCGTTTTTCCTGCGGAGCCACCGTGGAGCCGGGAGCCAGTTTCAGCTTGACCGCGCGGCCCAGCACTCCGCTCGCAGTGGCAATCGCGATGCGTCTGGCTTCGTTACTCAGCGACATGTCGATCACCGTTTGCGATTCGGCGATCTTGATTACGACTTCGTTGCCTTGGACGCTCCATTCACCAGCCGAGAGCATGGAAACGAGAATACGTTGGTTGTTGTCAGTGAGCGCCTGCAGGACGGCGGTTTGCAGCTTTTCTAATGGCGCGGCCGGTTCAGCGAGCCCTTCTGCTGCTATAGCTTCGGCTTGCGGTTTTGGCTCGTGCGCTGGTTCCGGCCTGGCGGAGGCAGAGACATAGCCAGCTTCGTCTCTACGATCGGGCTCGGGGATCGGACCGGATTCGCGCTGTGTGGCCGGGGCTGCGGAACCCATGATTACCGGTTCTGGCTGGGTGGCTTGCGCTACTATGCGCGGGCCTGGGGGCGGAGCGGAGTTCGGCGAATCTTCCTGGCGCGGCGTGCCTTTGCGGGCTGAGTCGGCGGCGAACGGGCTGACAAAATTTGGGCGCGCGGGTGGAGATTGTTCGTGGCGTGGCGCGGCGCCCGGTGAATTGCTCACGATTGCAGGTCTCGCGGGAGGCCTTTGCGCAGTGGTCGTCGGCGCGGCCGCTACGTCGCTTAGCAACTGCTCGATAGGCAGCAACTTTTGTGCGTGGGCCATTTTCAGCAGGCCGAGTTCCAGATGGAAGCGCTGTTCCTGCTTGTATTCCAGCTCGCCGTGTGTGCGGAGCATGATCTGCAGGTGGCGCGTGAGATCCTCTTCGCCGAAGAGTTCGGCGATCCGCGCAACGCGTTCGCGTTCTTCGCTTGAGATCTGCAAGAGCGCGGAATCTTTTCCCGCAATTTTGGCGACGGTGGCGTTGCGCAGGAAACGAACCATCTGGCGGGCGAAGTGGGTCGGACTGTGTCCCTCGCTGATTAAATGATCGACCTGGCGGAGGATTTCTTCGCTGCGGCTCTCCGAGACCGCTTGCATCACCTGTTCAAGAATGTGCGCGGGCGCGGCTCCAACGAGATTGCGAACCGAATCGGCAGTGAGCCGGGCGTTCGAGGAGGCGATAGCTTGATCGAGGATGGAGAGCGCGTCACGCATGGAACCGTCGCCGGCTTCGGCGAGGAGCGCGAGAGCGTCGTCGTCGGCCTCGATTTTTTCGCGGGTGACCAGGTCGCGGAGCTGGCCGACGATGTCGTCAAACTTGACGGCGCGAAAGCTGAAATGCTGGCAGCGGGAGCGGATAGTCTGCGGGATGTCCTCGGGCTGCGTGGTGGCGAGCATGAAGACGATGTGGTCAGGCGGCTCTTCGAGCGTCTTCAATAATGCGTTGAAGGCGGCGTCGGTGATCTGGTGAGCTTCGTCGAGGATGTAGATTTTGAAGCGGTCGCGGGCGGGGCGGTAGCGCGCAGCCTCGCGGAGTTCGCGGATTTCGTCGATGCCGCGGTTGGTGGCGGCGTCGATCTCGATGACATCGACAGAGTTTCCGGCGCGGATTTCGGTGCAGGATTCGCAGAGGCCGCAGGGCTCGGGAACGGGATGATCCTTGGAGCGGCAATTCAGAGCGGCGGCCAGGATGCGGGCGACGGTGGTTTTGCCGATGCCGCGGTGTCCGCTAAAAACGTAGCCATGGGCGGTGCGTCCCTGCTCGATGGCGTTCTGGAGGGTACGGGTGACGTGCTCTTGTCCGATGACCTCGGAGAACTTCTGCGGACGGTATTTGCGGGCCAGGACGGTGTAAGACATGAGGGCGAAGAGACGATTATACGGGATGGGAGCGCACTCGGGGACTCTCAAAACTCCAACCGCCGCGGGCGCAGAGTACGCAGAGAAATGCGGGGTTGCGAAGGTCTCTCGCACGCGTTAGGCTGGTGCGACCAATTCGGTATGCGTGCGGCTGCGGCGAGGACGTTGTGGCGGGCCGCCGAGGAGAAATTTCATGCAATTGAAGCTGACGAAGCGAACGGTGGACGGGATTCTGGCTATTGAGTGCAGCGGGCGAATCGTGTTTGGCGACGAAACGTCGTTGCTGCGGGAAGAAGTGAAGACAGCGCTGGCGAACGGGATGAAGCGCATCGTGCTTAATCTGGGCGACGTGAACTACATCGATTCGGGCGGGTTGGGAACGCTGGTCGCACTGCATACGACGGCTCACAACGCCGGCGCCGCGATCAAGCTGGCGAATCTGACCAAGCGCGTGGGCGATCTGCTGCAAGTGACCAAGCTGCTGACCGTGTTTGAAGTTTATAACTCGGAGTACGAGGCGCTCGAAGCGTTTCGGCAGGCGGCGTAGGTAGCTACTAGCTTCGAGCTGTGAACTACTAGCTTTCGAGCAAAACCCCCACCCTTGCCGCCAAGAACGCGGCAAAGATGGTGCACCCTTCTTGTTTTGAATCTGCCAGCTTTTTCTGGACCACAGTACAGTCATGAAGCGGAAGAAACTTGGAATGCGAGCTGGCCGGCATGTTCCTGACAAGGCCGGCCCGATGCGGTTGAAGATTGAGCAGACCGTGCGGGCAATTCCGCGTGGAAAAGTTTCGACCTATGGAGCAGTGGCTCGAGCAGCGGGATTTCCAGGGGCGGCGCGGATGGTGGCTCGGGTGCTGCGTCGGGGATTTGGATTGCCGTGGCAGCGCGTGCTGGGTGCGGGCGGAGCGATCAGGCTGACCGGAGATTCGGCGATCGAGCAACGGTTGCGGCTCGAAGCCGAGGGCGTGCGGTTTCGCGGGCGGAAGGTGGATATGAAGCAGTGTGAGTGGAAGATCGGAGCGCTTGGGAAAACGCGCCCTCGTCCAAAGAAGGCGGCTCGTCGAAAGAAGCCTTAAGCCGACAGCCGAGCGCCTGTCCCAGATGGATTTTGCCAACGACCCGACGACTAACGACTGGTCTTGAACTGCTCGTCGATTTCTACCTGGTAGCCGGTGACCATTTTGTTAGTCTCATTGGCCATGCCTACCACCGCCATTAATTCTTTGAACATGGCGTCTGTCATGCCTTTTTTTTGTGCTGATGCCGTGTGGGAGGCGATGCAGTAGTGGCACTGGTTCGTGACGCTGACGGCTACGTAGATCAGTTCTTTGGTGAGCGGATCGAGAGCGCCGGGAGCCATGATTTGCTTTATGTCTTCCCAGGTGCGCTTGAGCGTGGCGGGATCGTGGGCGATGGCCTTCCAGAAATTGTTGATCCAGTCGGTCTTGCGGGTGGCCATGATGTCGTCGTAAATGGAACGGACTTCGGGAGAAGCATCTTTATATTCGATTAGGCCTAGCGTGGACATGGGTTCTCCAGGGTGAAAGGTTTTAAGGGTTCAAAGTTTCAAGGCTTCAAATTGCCCGAATCAGTTCTTCAATGACAGTCGAAACTTTGAAACGTTGAGACCTTGAAACTTTCGTTCCTTCATTTCGGCAGTTCGCCGCTGAGAAGGTGTTGCAGCTGCGCTGCGGGAACTCGCACGCCCACGTAGAAGGTGCCGAAGAGAGCGTAGACGGCGCTGACTTCGTCGAAGCGCATTTCGTAGATCAGCTTTTTGAAGACCAGGGGCCCGTCGGCGAAGAGGTCGACGCCCCACTCCCAGTCGTCGAATCCGATGGAGCCGCTGATGATCTGTTTGACTTCTCCGGCATAGCGGCGGCCGATGAGGCCGTGGTCGCTCATCTGACGGGCGCGCTCTTCGATGGGAAGCTTGTACCAGTTCTTGTCCTCGCCGCGGCGGCGGTCCATGGGATAGAAGCAGGCATAACGATGCTGCGGAATTTCGGGATAGAGGCGCGGCTTCATCGCTTCGCGATGGCGGCTGAGCTTGCATTCGATCTCGGCCTTCCACTGGTCGGAATGGGGCACGATTCCCTGATCGGTGAGCTCCTTGTAAATCTTCAACGTGGAATCGTAGAGGCCGAGTTCGATGATCGAGAGATAGGAAGTCGTGGGCTCGAGATAATCGCTGAGACGCAGATTGGCGAGCTGGAGCTCGGCCTGATTGAGGTCGGCAAAGGTGTCGCGGAAGTGGATCAGCATGAGGTCCCCCTTGTGTCCGATCAGGGAGAAGAGCGCAGACTGGCCGGGAGAATGCTTTTCCATAGCAGCGAGAGCGTCGGAGGCTTCCTGCGCAATGGCGGCCTTTTCGGACGCGGGCAGCGCGCGCCACGCGGGCCAGCGAAGGCGCATCATCTGGTGGAGAACGCTGTATCCCTCGGTGGTGAGAGGAACGGCAGGGATTTCCGTGGCGGCTTGCGGACGGAGTTGGTGAGTCGTCGTCATGACAGCCTTTCTGCTAGCGGGACTTCGCGAGTAATGGATTATTGTACTTGGTGCGCGTGGGCGGAGAAAATCTTGCGCGGGGGCTAAGGATGGAGTTGATGAGCCTGAGATCCTTCGCTTCGCCTGAAATGCGGCTCCGCTCAGGATGACGCCCTCTCTCTATATTTGGATGTTGGATTGCACCTACCTGCTTGCTTTTGCAACTTTGGCGGTGGTTTCGCGGAGGATTAGTTTTGGTTCGACTACGATTTCGGCGCTTTGATTGGACCCTGGGCCGTGGATGCGGCGGAGCAGAGTTTCGGCGGCGATGCGTCCCATTTCACGCAGGGGCTGGCGGACCGTGGTGAGCGCGGGATTTTGGTAGGCGGCGCTCTGGATGTCATCAAAGCCAACAACGGATACGTCCTCGGGGACGCGCAGTTTGGCTTCTCGCAGCGCCCGGATCGCGCCCATCGCGGAGATGTCGTTGAAGGCGAAGAGCGCGGTGAACGGCTTGTGCGAGGCGAGCAGCTTGCGGGCGGCATCGTATCCAAGCTCCGGCGAAGGTGAGTCTCCTTCGAGCTGAGAGACAAGAGAGCGAACGATCGGAAGGCGGAGGCGACGCGCAGCTTTTTCGATATTGGACCAGCGGACGGCGGTGTCGGAACTGAATTCCTGTCCTTTGATAAAAGCGATCCGGCGATGACCGAGGTCCGCGAGATGCTGGAGCGCGATTTCGGCAGCGGTCACGTGATTGAGAACGACGTTGGTCACGCCGCGGACTTTATTGTGTCCAGAGACGGTGACGACGGGGACGGAGAGAGAGAGCTTCCAGGGGGTATCGACGGCGATGAGTCCGTCGATGGAGCGCTCGACGAAGAGCCGGGGATATTCGTCGATCAGGTCGGCGCGATGGCGGTGGCTGACGACAAAGTAGAAGTATCCCTCTTGCAGGAGGAAATCCTCGATGCCGCTCATGACGGAGGCGGAGTAGCCGTCGCTGACCTCTGGCACGATGACGCCTACGGTGAAGGTGTGCCGGGCACGTAGGGAACGGGCGAAGAAATTGGGACGATATTTGAATTTGCGGGCGGCGGCGAACACGCGGTCTTTGGTTTGTTGAGGGATGGAGTCGGCGACGGGCGAACGGTTGATCACCAACGAAACGGTGGCGGGCGAAAGGGCGAGGTGCTCCGCGAGCTCTTTCAGGCTAAGCGGCTTTGAGCCAGAGGGCTTCGGCTTTTTCTTTGCGGGCACGGTGCGAAGTCTCGCATAAAGCCAATCGGAGTCGCAAGAAGGACGGACGCCGTCCAAAGCACTCCTTATTGACATTCGCGGAGAAAGCATTTTTCATACACATCGGCGATGCTTTACTAATGCGTTTTAGTAGAAGTGATGTCCGGACCGCACGGAGGGTCTGCGATGCAATTGTCAAATTCTTGTCTTCTTTATAAGAGTTCATCAAGCGTTCGCGCCCGGGCGGGAGCGCTGCGGATCGGGAGCACGCCGAAGCTAATGGCGGTTGCAGCCATTTGCCTGTTGCTCGGAGCGGCAGCAGCGGCACAGTCCTCGCAGAGGACTGAGTGGGGAGCGAATTCGGCGGCCCTGGATAAGCGCGTGGATTCCATTCTGCGGCAGATGACGACGGAGGAAAAGATCGGGCAGTTGGTGCAGTACTCCGCAGGGCAGCCGACCGGTCCGGGGACCGGACGCAGCGATTATGAGGAGATGATCGCGCACGAGCAGGTCGGATCGTTTTTGAATGTGAACGAGCCGCGGCTGATCAACCAGTATCAGAAGATCGCGATGGAGAAGACGCGGCTGCACATTCCGATCCTGTTCGGACTCGACGTGATCCACGGATTCAAGACGGAGTTTCCGATCCCGCTGGGATTGGCTTCGACGTGGGATCCGTCAATTGTTGAGAAAGCGTCGCGAGTTGCGGCGATGGAAGCATCGGCGGACGGAATCCGATGGACATTTTCTCCGATGATCGATATCGCTCGGGATGCGCGCTGGGGACGGATGGCGGAGGGAGCAGGAGAAGATCCATTTCTCGGGTCGGCGATGGCGGCGGCATATGTGAGGGGATACCAGGGATCACGATTGGATGCGCCCGACAGCATTGCGGCTTGCGCGAAACATTATGTGGGTTACGGCGCGGCGGAGGCGGGACGCGATTACAACACGACGGAGATTTCGGAGCATACCTTGCGGCAGTTTTATCTGCCGCCGTTTCACGCGGCGGTGGAGGCCGGAGTGGCGACGTTCATGAGCGCGTTCAATTCGCTCAACGGCCTGCCGTCGACGGCGAATCCGTTCACGCTGAAGGAAGTGTTGCGCAAGGAGTGGGACTTCCGCGGATTCGTAGTTAGCGACTGGAACTCCATTGGGGAGTTGATTCCGCATGGAATCGCGATCGATGGAGCAACGGCGGCGCGCAAGGCGTTTCTGGCCGGCATGGATATGGACATGGTGAGCAGTCTGTATCACGACAACCTGCAGAACCTTTTGAGTTCGGGACAGGCGACGAAGGCGGAGTTGGATGATGCAGTGCGGCACGTGCTGCGTGTGAAGATTGCGCTGGGATTGTTCGAGCATCCATACGTGGATGAGGCAGCCGCGCCGAAAGCGCTGTATCACCCGGAGAGTCTGGATGCATCGCAAATGGCAGCGGAGCGATCATTCGTTCTGCTGAAGAATGCGAATGGGGCGGATGGAAAGCCGCTTCTACCGCTAGCGAGTGGTGCGCAGAATGTCGCGGTTATTGGGCCGCTCGGGGAGGATTCGACGTATCCGAATGGAGCGCCGGCAGGATCGGGACCACGAGTTGGATTGGCGACGGCACTGGCACAACGCATTGGGCAGGACCATGTGTCGCGCTTCAAGGGAAGCGGCGTTCTGGATGGAACGAACGAAGACATTGCGGCGGCCGTCGCGGGAGCGCAAGAAGCGGATGTCGTGATCATGGCGTTGGGCGAAACGCAGGACATGAGCGGAGAGGCGGCTTCGCGGGCGCATCTCGGGTTGCCGGGCCGACAGGAGGATTTGCTGGAGGCGGTCGCGGGGGCGGGAAAACCGATGGTGCTGATTTTGTTCAGCGGGCGTCCGCTGACGTTGCCGTGGGCGTTTGCGCACGTTCCGGCGGTGATGGAGGCTTGGTTTCCTGGAACGCGCGGCGGACTCGCGCTGGTGCGCACGCTCTTTGGAGATGTGAATCCGAGCGGAAAGTTGGTGGTGAGCTGGCCGCGCGCCGTCGGACAGGAACCTCTTTATTACAACGCGCTGAATACGGGGCGTCCGGCGGGAGATGTGGATCTGACGCGACCTCCGAGCGACGTGGTCAGCCGGTATGTGTCGCGGTACATCGACGAGCAGAATTCGCCGCAGTTCCCTTTCGGCTATGGCGGTTCTTATACGAGCTTCTCGTATGGAGCGACGACGATCAGCACGCAGCGGTTGAGTGCGGTGGCGCTGAACAAGAATCCGCAGGGTGCACCGGCGATGACGGTAGAGGCCGACGTGACGAACACCGGCGCTCGCAGCGGGGATGAAGTGGTGCAGTTGTATATCCGGCTACGGGGGACGAGTATGACGGAGCCGGTGCGGGCGCTGAAAGGATTTCAGACTGTGGCGTTAGCGCCCGGCGAGAAGACGCGAGTGAAGTTTGAGTTGAAGCCAGAGGCGTTTGCGATCTGGAATGATCGGAATCAGTTTGCGGCGGAGTCGGCGGCCTTGACGGTTTGGGTAAGTTCGGATTCGGCACATGGAGTGCCTGCAGAGGCGACGATTGCGCCGTAGAGGATCGGATTTCGCCGCGAATGAGGAGTATTTCGCGGTGCCGTCCCTACGGGAGTCAGTTATTTCTACTTCCTAGTTTCCCGGCACTCCCGTGCCGGGCTTTCACATACCGCCGCTCTGCGGCTGGAGTCTGGTGGTAGCGACCAACGGGCGATGCGCTTCGCTTTTGGCCGTACATCGACGCTTTCTTCCAAGTACAAGGTTTTCCCTAAAGACAGGGCGCCGGACCGTCTTTACGCTTGATGAGGCAGTTCAATGTCAATCTCTTGGAAGTCGTGCGGGGAAGCCCCGTCGAAAGGACTTATCACAATGAACTTGAACAAGCTCGTGAAGTCGATCTTGAAAACGGCGGTTTACATCATGGACGAGACAGCGGACCGAGTCGATCGGGTGTCAGATCGCGCCGCCGAAATGGCGGAAAACGCGCGCGAAGTAGTTTCGCCGAGCGAGAATCACACGCTCCGGAACGTTCTCAGCTTCGCCGCAGGAATTGGAGTCGGTGTGGGAGCAGGATTGCTGCTGGCGCCGTCGAGCGGATCGGATCTGCGCAACTCAATCACCGACAAGGTACAGGACATCGGCAGTCGAGTGAGGGGACGGGCAGAGAGTTTCACAACCGGAACCGACTCGCGATAGGCGGATTGGATTTTCGGACATCGGGTGACTTGGGGAAACGAAATCTACGGTAAAAGGAGAACCTTGGATGAACTTTCGCAAAGGTGTTGTGACCTTGGGCCTACTGGCTGGAATGGCGGGAGCGAGCATCGTCGCAATCGCGCAGGACAGCAGCCCGAAGCAGGACTTGAAGGACGCCGGGCAGGACACCAAGAACGCGGCCAAAGATACCGGCAGCGCAAGCAAGAAGACTGCGAAAAAGACGGGACACGCGGTAAAGAACACAACCAAGAAAGCGACTCACAAGACAGCAGAGAAGACGAAAGAAGGGTCGCAAAAGGTAGAAGACAAGACGCAGCCGCAGTAGGGGCGAACGGAATTTTGCGGGATTGGGCGGATGGTTTAGCGCTGTCTGCCCAATTCAAATTCCCTTGGCCCCTGTCCGCATTACTTTCGAGTTATAGAGTAAATCCGGTATGGTCTCGCTCGTCCTCCCCCCGGCACAATAAACCGCTTTGCGGCTGACGACCGGGAGACATTGGAAGTACGGCAACGGGTACTACGCAGCGCGAGATATGAGGTGCTGACGGCGCGGGGCGGGCGGGCCGGACTCGAAATTATTTCGTCAGGGACACCGGTCGATCTTGTAGTTATCGACTACATGATGCCCGGGATGAACGGCGATGAAGTCGTCGAGCATGTGAAAACTGCATTGCCCCAGGTTCCCATCATTGCAGTCTCCGCCGTCCAGCTTCCCCCCGGTATGTTGCGGCGCGTGGATGCATATGTGCAAGAAGGTCAGGACGTAGAGGTGTTGTTATCCACGATTACCAGGGTGCTAACGGCCAGCGCGAAACGATCGGCGATCGAGGACGCGGAAAAGCAAACGGTGCTTTGTGCCGATGATGAAGTGGATGAACTGGCGGCGCGGAGAATGGTGTTCGAATCGGCAGGCTTCAAAGTATTAACGGCCCGCAATGGCACTGAGGCGCTCGATGGGTTTCGTTCACAACCGATGGACGCAGTCGTTCTCGACTATTTCATGCCTGGGATGACCGGGTTATCGGTGGCGCGGGAGATGAAGCGCATTCGGCCCGAGGTTCCGATTATCGTGCTGTCCGGCTTCGCCTCTCTTCCTGGAGAAACCATCGGATTGGTCGATGCGTGGCTACAGAAACGAGACGTCGAGGCCCTGGTTCGGGAAGTTGAAAACTTGATCGAGCGGAAGGCTCAGAGTCCAACCGCGTCGCACTAGTACAGGCGGAGTACGCAGTGCTGTCTTGAGCTCCACTCCAAGAATGAATCGCGCACATCAATCGACAGATGTGAAGTTCTGCGTCCTGCTGCTTCTTGCCGTTCTCCTCTTTGACGCCATGACGCCCCGTGTATTGCCGAATCCGCCAGCGAGCAGGATCAGACCAGTTCCCTGAAACAGATTGTCGCTGGAGCAACTGGGAAATCTGGAGGTCACCACGGCCTCGAAGGAACCAGAAGCAATCTGGAAGACATCCGCCGCAATTTACGTGATCACACACGATGCGATTCTGCGCTCCGGAGCAACGAGCATTCCGGAAGCGTTGCGCATGGCGCCCGGAGTGGAGGTCGAGCGAATCGACAGCGACAAGTGGTCTATTGGCATCCGCGGCTTTGACAGCCGGCTCTGCCGCTCGGTTCTGGTGGTGATCGATGGGCGCACGGTCTATACCACGCTGCTCGCAGGCACCTATTGGGAGGTGCAAGACACGGTGATGGCGGACATCGACCGGATCGAAGTGATCCGAGGACCGGGCGGAACGATCTGGGGCCCGAACGCAGTGAACGGCGTCATCAATGTCATCACGAAAAATTCGTCAGAGACTCAAGGGACGCTGGTCATGGCGCGGGGCGGCGATGTCGAGCAGGGGACGCTGACGATGCGTCAGGGGGGGAAAGAGCGGAAACCTCAGTTACCGAGCGTATGCGAAAGGATTCAACCGTTCGCCGGAGTTTCATCCGCACGGGCGGAACTTCGATGGCTGGCACTCGGTGCAGGGTGGATTCCGCATGGATTGGGCGGAGAGCGCGCCGGACGGTTTCACTCGACAGGGCGATCTGTATGACACGCGGGCAGGCGAAAGCGTGGTGGCGACAAGTTATACCCCTCCGTATTCGCAGGTCATTGACCGTGCCGCGGTGCTTTCCGGCGGCAACATCCTGGGACGGTGGAAGCGGGTGATGGGCGAAGGAAACGACGTCCAGTTACAGGTTTATTACGACCGGACGAACCGGTACGAACCGAATTTCGCGGATCTGCGGGACACGTTCGATGTTGATTTTATGGACCGCTTCCGGGCAGGCTCGCGCAATGAACTGTCGTGGGGATTGGGAGCGCGCCTGAGCCGCGGACACAATCTTGAAGTCGTGTCGGGACTTACGTTTGAGCCGGCACAGCGGTCCGACCGGCTGCTGTCCGCGTTCCTGCAGGATGAGATTTCAATCGTCGACCAGAAACTTTCGCTTTCGCTGGGGACAAAATTTCTGGAGACGAACTTCAGCCCGTTGCAACTACAGCCAAGCGCACGCCTGATGTACACGCCGGGGGAGAGGCAAACGTTTTGGGCGGCGTTCACGCATGCGGTGCGAACCCCGGCGGACGCCGAGCGCGACTTTTTTCTATCGGGATTTATTGGCGTCGCTCCGGACGGCTTGCCGGCATTTGCGCGGTTCAATGCAAACCGTAATTTCCGTTCGGAACAAATGAACGGATCCGAGTTGGGATACCGGCAACTGCTGCGATCGCGATTGTTTGTCGATGTGGCGAGCTTCTACAACCACTACAGCGATCTGTTCAGCGAAGACATCACGGGACCAGCGTTCATCGAGACGACTCCTGCGCCGCCGCATCACTTGCTGCCCGCTGAGTTCGGGAACGGGCTGCTGGGAACAACTACGGGCGGGGAGATTGCGCCCGAGTGGCAAGTGACCGACTTCTGGCGATTGCGCGGCTCGTATTCATTTCTGGAGATGCACATCAAGAAATCGCCGAACTCGCTGGACGTGGGAACTGCACCGCGAATTATGGATTCGAGCCCGCAGCATCAGGCCAGCCTCCAAACAGGGTTCGATCTGCCGCACGGCGTCACTTTCGATCTGATGTATCGCTATGAGAGCGCGTTGCCGGGACAAGGAGTGCGGGCGTATTCGAGCGGAGATATTTCAGCGGGATGGAAGCTGAACCAGCATCTTCGACTTTCTGCGGTAGGACAAAACCTGCTGCAGCCGCATCACCCGGAGTACGGTGGAGATCCAGGGCCACTGGTGGGGATCAAGCGCAGTGCCTACGGACAGATTACGTGGCAACGGTAGTAGAAACGCAATCCATCTGGTGCATGCGAGCAGACGCCAAACCTCAAAGTCGGAGGCCGGCGGTCCGATCACAGATCGGATGCGGCTTGTGCGTCTTCGCGCTGCTGCTTTGCAGTGCGCTGCAACCGATATACGGAACCGACCAGGCAGAACGGCCGACGGAATCCCAGGTCAAGGCCGCCTATCTCTACAACTTCGGAAAGTTTGTGCGGTGGCCGGCTAAGGCTGCCGTCGGGACATTCGACATTTGCGTACTGGGAAAGGATACGTTCGGTCCGGCTCTGGTGGCCAAAGTGACGGGCGAGTCCATTGATGGAAAAAGCGTTGTTGCTCGGAATATCCCCAGCGTGCAGGAAGCATCCAACTGCAGAATTCTTTTTGTCAGCTCCTCGGAAGGTAAGCGGCTCAAATTTATTCTGGCGGCGGCCAAACGATCGGGGACGCTGACGGTGAGCGACATTCCGGACTTCGCGGCACAAGGAGGAATGATCGAACTGGTGACGCAGGAGGGGCGAATCCGGTTCGAAGTCAATCTGACGGCGGTGAATCAGGCGGGACTGACGGTGAGTTCGGAGTTGCTGAAGGTGGCGGTCAAGGTGACGGGCATGGATTCGGCCCTGGAGATTGGCAAATGAGATTCGCGGCCAAGTCAATCTCGGGCAAGATCACGTGGATGAACATGCTGGTGAGCGCAGCGGCACTGGTGCTTGCCGTGTCGACGTTCTTTGCGTACGACCAGCTCACATTTCGCGAAGGACAGGTGCACGCGCTTTCAGCGCAGGCTCAGATAATCGCCTCGAACAGCGTGTCGGCGCTGGTGTTTAACGATACGCAATCGGCGGAGGCGACGCTGGCCGCGTTGAAGAGTTCTCCGAACATCGAGGCGGCGGGCATCTTCCGAGCGGATCAACAACCGTTTGCGCAGTATCAGCGCACCGGACGATGGCAGCGGATGAGCCTGCCTCCGATTTCGGACAAGATGCGCGAAGCGTTCTGGTTCCAGAATTCAAATCTGATCCTGGTTGAGCCGGTCGTATTTCAAGGGCAGGAGATCGACTTTGTGTACGTGCGTTCGGACCTCAACGAAATCGCCCGGCGATTGAAGCGATATGCCGCCATCGCGATCGTGGTGTTTGTGTTGAGCCTGCTGGTGGCGCTGTTTGTGTCGCATGTGTTCAAGAAGTCGGTAGTGGAGCCCGTAGTCTCCTTAGCGCAGGTCGCACGCGCGGTATCGCAGGAAAAGAACTACTCGGTACGGGCGGCTCCCAGTAAAGAGCGGGATGAGGTCGCGGTGTTGATTACGGCGTTCAACGAAATGCTGGCGCAGATTCAAGCGCGGGATAACGAATTGCAAGAAGCGCACGACGAACTCGAGCAGCGCGTCACCGATCGCACGCGGGAACTGCTGGTTTCGAATCGCGAGCTGGGAGCTTTCTCATACTCGGTGTCTCATGATCTGCGCGGCCCCGTGGACGCCGTAAACGGGTTCGCCTATGTGCTCACCAAAGAATATGCCAGCGGACTCGACGACAAGGGAAAGGAGTTAATAAATCACATCCGAAACTCCGGCAAGCGCATGATGCAGCTGATCGACGATCTGTTGAATCTTTCACGAGTGACGAGTGGAGAGATGCAGCGGGAGGCGGTGGACCTGAGCGGAATCGCGCGCAGCATTACTTTCGAACTGCGGGAAAGCGCACCGAAGCGCGAAGTCGAATTTGTGATTGCGGAGGTGGACGCGGCGGAGGGAGATCCGCGCCTTTTGCGGGTGTTATTGGACAATCTGATCCGCAATGCCTGGAAATATACTTCGCGGCGGCCTAAGAGCAAGATTGAATTTGGAGTGGAGAGGAACAACGGCAACCTGATCTATTTCGTGCGAGATGACGGAGTGGGATTCGATGCCCGGTCGGCGGAGCGGCTATTTCAGCCATTCCAGAGAATGCACTCGCCGGACGAATTTCCCGGAAACGGCATTGGGTTGGCGACAGTGCAGCGCATCGTGCGGCGACATGGCGGCGAAGTCTGGGCCGTCAGCGAAGCGGAAAAGGGCGCAACATTCTACTTTTATTTGAGTAAGGCAAAGGGAAACGTGCATGACGTGCAAATGAATTGAGCCTGGTATCGTGCCTCTGAAGCTTTGCTCCTTTCTGGCGAGTTCCCTTCCGGTCGGCTATTCTTGTTGTCCCTATGCGCACAAGCTCCTCCACGATCGCCGCTCCCGACCGTGGCCAGGCGTCGCGATTTCCCAGCATCATGGCTGTGATCTGGGCGATTGCCCTGGCCAAGCTTGCGTTCCACATCTACTTCAATAACCGCTACGGCTATTTTCGAGATGAGTTCGACTACATATCGTGCGGAGATCACTTGCAGTGGGGGTATGTGGACCAGCCTCCGCTGATTCCGTTTCTAATTCGTATTTGCCGCGCGGTACTGGGAGATTCGCTGCGCAGCATTCGCTTTATTCCGGCGCTGGCGTCGTCGTTCCTGGTAGTACAGGCCGCAGTGATGGCGCGGGAACTTGGTGGACGCCGCTATGCGATATTTCTGAGCACACTCTGCGCGGTGATCGTTCCGCAATATCTATCCAACGGTTCGCTGCTGGGCACGAACTGTCTCGAACCAAACTTGTGGATGGGATGCGTGTACTTCCTCATCCTCGCCATCAAGCGCGACGATCCCCGCTACTGGCTGTGGTTCGGCGTGGTCGCCGGACTTGGCATGGAGGAGAAGTATTCCATCGCGATTTTCGGATTCGGCATTGTTGTTGGACTGTTGCTGACCGAACAGCGGCGCGTTTTCTTGAACAAGTGGATCTGGATTGGCGGACTGGCTGCATTCGTGATCTTCCTGCCCAACCTGCTGTGGAATGTGCACTACGACTGGCCGTTTGTGCAGTTGATGCACAACATCTGCGCGGAGGGGCGCGATGTGGTGCTGGGCCCGGCTGAATTTTTCTTTCAGCAGGTGCTGGTGACGAATCCGCTGGTTGCTCCGCTGTGGCTAGGCGGACTGTTCGCGCTGCTGTTCTGGCAGAAGCTGCGGCGGTATCGCGTACTGGGCTGGAGCTACTTGGTGTCGTACGCGACCTTCTTCGTGCTGCACGGAAAGAATTATTATCTGGCGCCGATTTATCCGATGCTGCTGGCAGCGGGAGCGGTGGCGCTTGAGCATTGGCTGGATCGTCCGGAGACGGCGAGGCCGCGGCTGCAGTGGGTAAAGCCGGTGATTGTGATCATTCTGACGGCCAGTGGGATCCATCTGTTGCCCATCACGGTGCCGGTACTTTCGCCCGAGCGCTTCATCGCGTACACCAAGACGCTGCCTTTCAAGCTGCCAGTGAGCGAGTATTCGCACGCGAGTGCGGCGCTGCCGCAGTGGTACGCCGACCAGTTCGGTTGGAAAGAGATTGCCGACGAAGCGGAAGTGGCATGGAATCGTATTCCGGCGGAGGAACGGGCGGATTGCGCGATCTTTGCGCAGGATTATGGACAGGCGGGCGCCATCGATTTCTTCGGGCGGGCGCATGGATTGCCGGGGGCACTGAGCGGCGATCGGACTTATTTCTTGTGGGGTCCAAGGGGATACTCCGGCAAATGCATGATCGTGCTAGGGGACCGAAAAGAGCGACTGCGGCAACTTTTCGAGCAAGTCGATTTCGTGGGACTGTCGGCAGACAATCGGTGGGCGCTGGAGACGGGGATCTCGGTGAACATCTGCCGGAGGCCGAAGTTCGGGACTCTGAAGGATTTGTGGCCGCAGGTGAAACGGTGGCGGTAGGCCGGAGAGCGCTTCTGGCTTGAATTGCTCGCCTCCTGCTTCGCAGGAGGCGTCATCCTGACCGGAGCCGCTTTTTAGGCGGAGGGAAGGATCTCGCGCGGACTCGCTGCCGCAAAAAATCTTAACCACGAAGGACACGAAGTCACACGAAGGAATGGATCCAATCCCTTGCCGCTTCTTCCCTGCGGGTTGTAGCATCAAAAGGTTTGGGCATTTATGAATTTCGTTTCAGTAAGGAGACATCATGGCAACCGATACTTTGGCGACACCGGCCACTCTTAGCGAAGCAAAGACAAGGGTCTTCAAGAATTTCATCGACGGCGAGTGGGTAGAATCCTCAACCGGAGAAACTTTCGAAAATCGCAACCCTGCGGATACGCGCGACCTGGTCGGAATCTTTCAGAAGTCTGCGAAGGCGGACGTAAATGCCGCTGTCGAGGCGGCGAAGAGCGCGTTTGCAAAATGGCGGCTGGTTCCTGCGCCACGGCGGGCCGAGGTCGTTTTCCGAGCGGCCGAGATTTTGATCGAGCGCAAAGAAGATTACGCGCGCGATATGACGCGCGAGATGGGCAAGGTGCTCGCCGAAACGCGCGGCGACGTGCAGGAAGCAATTGACGCTGCCTACTACAACGCCGGCGAAGGACGGCGGCTGTTTGGTCCCACTGTGCCGTCGGAGATGCCGAACAAGTTTGCGATGGCAGTGCGGCAGCCGATCGGCGTCTGCGGCATGATCACGCCGTGGAATTTCCCGATGGCGATTTCGTCGTGGAAGCTGCTGCCCGCGATTGTCTGCGGAAATACATGCGTGATCAAGCCGGCGCAGGATACGCCGCTTTCGACATTCAACCTGGTGCGCGCGCTGTATGACGCGGGGCTGCCCAAGGGCGTGATCAACATCGTGACGGGATACGGTCCGGAAGTCGGGACGCCGCTCGCCGAACATGCCGACGTGCGCGCGATTTCGCTGACGGGATCCTCTGCAGTCGGACGAATCGTCGGCAGCATCGCCGCACAGAGCTTCAAGCACTGCTCGCTCGAGCTGGGTGGGAAGAATCCGATGATCGTGCTCGACGACGCGAACCTCGATCTCGCGATCGAAGGGGGGCTGTGGGGCGCCTTCGGCACGACCGGACAGCGCTGTACTGCGACCAGCCGCATGATCATACAGAAAGGTATCTATCGAGAATTCGTGGAGCGTCTGGTGGACCGCGCGAAGAAGCTGAAGGTCGGCAATGGACTCGACGAAACCGTGCAGATGGGTCCGGCGATCAATGAGAAGCAGCTTGAGACCGATCTCAAATATGTCGAAATCGGCAAGAACGAAAGCGCGAAGCTGGTCTGCGGCGGCAACCGCCTCGACAAGGGCGAATACCAGCACGGCTGGTTTATGGAGCCGACGGTGTTTACCGATGTCGATGCGAAGATGCGGATCGCGCAGGAGGAGATTTTCGGGCCGGTGGTTTCGATTATTCCGTGCGAAGATCTCGAGGATGCGATCGAAATCGCCAATGACATTGAGTACGGGCTGTCCTCGGCGCTGTATACGAAAGATGTGAACAAGGCGTTCTCGGCGATCCGTGATCTGTATGCCGGCATCACCTACATCAACGCGCCGACGATTGGAGCTGAGGTGCACCTGCCGTTCGGCGGCACGAAGGCTACGGGTAACGGACACCGCGAGGGCGGGATCGGCGCAATCGACTTCTACACTGAGTGGAAGTCGGTTTACGTCGATTATTCGGACAAGCTGCAGAAAGCGCAGATCGATCGCGAGGACTAGGACTACTGATTTCGAGGACTAGATAGCTTGCTTCACGGAGCTTTCCTCGTTTGGGTTCAATCCTTCGTTGGGCCGGCGATAGTTATATGGTTGCAGCTTCGCGCGGACAAGCGTTCTGAACTGCTCCGCAGGTCCGACTAGCACCCGGTGCGGGACGACGCTGTAAAACTTCGGGCTCAAGTACAGAAGAAGGACGTCGTCGTTCTCCAGGTAGCCGATAAACTGGGACCAGGGTCTACGGGACTGGGCTGAAGGATATTGCGTGTGCAAGCCTTCCTGTCCAAAATACACGCGTATTTTTCCCACATAGTCTTTGCGGCGCTGTGCAACGATCCTCAATATAGGAAGCGCCAAGAACCCGCCGATTAAACCGGCACGGACGGCCAGATTGTGACCCGCGATCGAATTCCAAAGGACAAAAGCTCCGGCCGCGACCCCTGCGTAGGTAACGGCCATCTTTGCCGTAACGCGCCAACCGCCGCCTTTCAGGGAATGAAGCGTGCGTGCGGACCGATAGTCCGCAGGAGTGAGGCTGAAGTCGAAATGAGGCGCCGTCACCGCCTTATCTTGATTCAGCTTGCTGGAAACCAGCGCACGGAACTCGGTGATCCCGGCTTCCGACGCGAAAGCGGACTTGGGGAGCACTTGACCGCCCATCTTGGTTCCGAAGGCAAAATGCGTTTCGTTTTCTGAAAAGGAAAGCAACTCGGACCAGGGACGAGTGACAGTCTGGCAGCTGCAGCTCATCGTAAATCCGTTTTCGTCCGTCGCGAAAATCCGCTGATCGCGGCAATGGATACGCTGGTAGTTTGCGGCGAGGTCCTTATCATATTTCTTCTCGCTGGCCGCAACCGAAGTCTGTTCGTATAGATAAGATGCAACAGCGGCGAGGAAGCCTAGACCGATCAGGAATCCGCCGACGAGGGCTCCCATTGCCTCCATCCAGCAAAAGACGCCAAGCAGGATCATCAGAACGCAGCCGATGAGGACGCCTTTAAAACCGGCATTGTTGCCCGGCTTCAAGGTAAACGGCCGCTGCAGCGTTTTGAAATCCTCGAATCCGATGGAATACGCAAGCCGCATGAGTCTGGATGGTACTTCGGCGGATGACGCACGTCGTGTAACCAAAGTGCTCGTGCTGCCGCGTCACGGACATGGACACGCACCGGAGAAAAAGGCGGCAATTGGCTGATCGGTTAAGACTTCAAATCCTGCCGTCGGTACGTCGGTAATCTTGTTCGATGATTACCACCGTCTAGACTGATGGAACGAGGCCTCCCCGGGCCTTGATACTCCCATTGGGGTCACCCTGTGAACGCGCGTCTTCATTGCAGAAAACGTAGTCTCGTGGGCATTCGTCTTTGTGTCTCGCTGCTGGCTGTGGCATTGCTTTTTTGTCTTGCCAGCATTTCCGTCCAGGCGCAGAGCGCGCCCAAGTCCCGGCGCAAGGCGGTGGTGATGATCGAACCCGAGTATCCTTCCGTTTTGAAGACTGGCCATTTTGAGGGGCAGGTTCGGCTGGACGCCAGCGTGCTTCCGAACGGGAACGTTTCGAAGGTCGACATCAAGGGCGGAAATCCCATGCTCTGCCAGTATGCCGCAAAGGCCGTGATGCGATGGAAATACGCAGCGGGGTCCGCGCAGACCGTGGAAGAAGTCATCTTCAACTTCAATCCCAACAACCCTTAGCTTCGCTTGACTCTGCGGATTGAGAGCACCCACGGTGGATTGCAGATTTCTGCGTCCACTCCATCCGCTCCATATAGAATTTCTATTTAGCCCCGGCACAGACCGCGAGCCGCGGCGAGGGTTTCCATGACAACCATGAGTCAAGCTCACGAGATTTCTTCCGCCTCACGACTGGAAAATGTCCGCTACGCCATTCGGGATCTGGCTTGCGTCGCGGATGAAGTGATCCAGCACGGGCACAAGGTCCTTCCGCTGAATGTAGGAGACCCGCTCAATTTCGATTTTCAGACGCCGCCGCACATTATCGACGCGGTGGCAAAGGCCATGCGTGATGGCAAGAACGGGTACGCGCCGTCGCCAGGCATTCCGGAGGCCCTGGAGGCGATTCGCGGCGAGGCGGCGCGCAAGGGGATCACGACGGTGCGGGATGTGTTCGTGACTTCGGGCGTGAGCGAGACGGTCGATCTGTGCCTGTCGGCGCTGGTGAATGCGGGCGAAGATTTGCTGACACCGAGCCCGGATTATCCGCTGTACTCGGCGGTCCTGTGCAAGCTGGGGATCCGGCTGAATGCTTACGATCTGAACGAAGAGGACGCTTGGCAACCGGAACTGGCGGACATCGAGCGCAAACTCACGCCGCGAACGCGCGGCATCGTGCTGATCAATCCGAATAATCCGACGGGATCGCTTTGCACGCGGGAGATGCTTGAACAAGTCGCCGAATTGGCGCGCCGGCATAGTCTGATCGTCTTCTCGGATGAGATTTACGACAAGCTGATTCTGGATGGCACGCCGCATCTGGCATTCGCGGCGGTTGCGCCGGACGTTCCTTGCGTGACCTTTGGCGGGATGTCGAAGAATTATCTGGTGCCGGGATGGCGCATCGGGTGGGGCATTGTGTCGGGCGATGCGGCGGCGGTGAAGACCTATACCGAGGGTGTGCACAGGCTGCTGCGTGCGCGTTTGTGCGCGAATCATCCGGAGCAATATGCGATCAAACCGGCGCTTGAAGGGCCGCAGGATCATCTCGTCGAGGTGCAGCGGAAGCTGCGGTCGCGGCGCGATCTGACCCAGAAGTGGTGCGAGGCGACGCCGCGGGTGAGTTGCGTGGCGCCGCGCGGAGCATTCTATGCGTATCCGCGCATCGATATTCCGGAGAGCGATGAAGTCTTCGTGAAGGAATTGATTCGTCAGAAACATGTGATGGTGGTGCATGGGTCAGGCTTCGGGCAGAAGCCGGGGACGCAGCATTTCCGGATCGTGTTTTTGCCGGACGAAGCGACGCTGACCAAGGCGTACGCGGGGATTGCGGAGTTTATTCGGGAACGGTACGGGAACGGGTAGCGGCACAGAGGCTAAAGCCCATTTTTATTGAAAGCGACTTGACGCGGCCCCTTCGACTTCGCTCAGGGCAGGCTCTTGAAGGGCCGCTCTTCCACGGTAGTTCCATCGTTCATCCTCGCTTTGTGCCCTTTCCGAATGGTTGTGAATCTGCTTAAATCAAAGTAGCAACACCGCGGGCGTGCCGGTGTTCCTACTATCGTGGTCGACATTCATTCACACATTCTTCCGGAAGTAGATGACGGACCCAAGTCGTGGGACGTCAGCGTGGCCATGTGCCGCGCAGCCGCGGCCGACGGCATCACGCACATGGTGGCCACTCCTCATGCCAACGAACGGTACCAGTACGATCGCGAACACCTGAAGGACGTCGTGGCGCGGTTGCAGGAGTTGGTGGGAGACGCGCTGCAAATCGGACTGGGCTGCGACTTTCATCTGTCCTACGAGAACATACAGGATTCTCTGGCGCATCCCACGCGCTACGTGATTAACGAGACGCGGTACCAGTTGGTCGAGTTCAGCAACTACAGCGTGCCAGAGCAGACCACCGGCTCGTTCCACAAGCTGGGAGATTGCGGGATCACGCCGGTGATTACGCATCCGGAGCGCAACCCGATCTTGCGGGAGAGCCTGCAGCGGGTGGTGGAGTGGGCGGAGCAGGGTTGCGTGGTGCAGGTGACCGGATCAGCATTGACGGGATTCTGGGGCGATCGCACGCGGCGGGCGGCGCTGTGGCTGCTCGAGCGTCAGGCCGTGCACGTGCTCGCGACCGACGCTCACGAGATGGAAAAGCGAGTGCCGATTTTGTCGGCCGCGCGCGCCGCCGCGGCGGAAATCTGCGGAGAGGAAATCGCCGAAGCGCTGGTCGAAACCAATCCGCGGGCGATTATTAATGATGAGCCGTTGCCGTATTTCCCGAGGCCTGTGGCCGGGACGAGTTATCGGAAGGGCAATGGGTAATAGTGATTCGTGAGCAGTCGCGAAGCGACGCAATTCATTAGCCCGGCACGTCAGTGCCGGGACGGCGTACAGGGGAAGTAGAGTCCGCCAGGACGGAACTCAGGCTGCAAATAGCTGCTCCGCGTCGTACGTCACGCCACTCTTGTCCAGAAACGCTCGGAGTTCCTCCTCGAAGCTGCGCTTCTGGTGGTGTTCTTCCTGATGGCGGATGTACTCCTGCACGACGTTCAGCAAGGATGGGCTCACACTGAAGGCTCCGTACCCGTGCTGCCATTGAAATTCGATGCCGTGCTCTCCCAGCCAGCGTGAGGAATTCGCCTTTAATTTCTGAACGGTTTCGGCAACCGTCATCGCTGTCGGAAGACCCACCGGGACGTGAATGTGGTTCGAAGTACCTCCGATAGCAAGCGTTTTGAGTCCCAGGTTGTTGGCACGGCCGAGAAGGTAGGCCCATAGATTTTCTTGTAACGCGGCGGGGATCAGGTCTTTGCGATCCTTCGCGCTGAAGATGCAATGCACGAGATTTGCGGTGTAGCTCTGGGACATGAGTGCCGTCCTCCGGACTCGGGTTTGTTTGACCGCTCTCCCGGCACTTACGTGCCGGGCTAATGAATACCGTCCCCTGCGGGGACTGGTGCTGGGCGCTGCAAGCTGCTCGCTCAACTCCAGAGTCAGATAATCACACCGCGTCGGCAAATGTCCGTAGCGGCGATCACATGCGGCTGGAGATTTCCCTTAACGGAAACGGAGCTACAAAACCGTCAAGAAGCTCGACAATGATTGGAATCCAGCCACAGCGCTTTGCTTGAAAAACTTCGCAGCTTACTGTGGGCTGGACGTGCTTGTTGCTGCCGGGGTGGACGGAGCTGGCGGGTTGGCTACGGTGGCGGGGCTATTTGATGTTGTCGGCATCGATTCAGCCTTGGGCGGGTCCGGGACCGTGGTCATGGCGCTTTCCGGATTGAGCAAGTGATCCTTGCTCGGCCCCAATCCCAGTTTGATGAGTGCGCGGGAGTCGGGGACGGTTTTGCTTTGCCATCCGTTGTCGGCCTGGAAGCGGCGCATGGCGGCTTCGCTGGCGTCATTCCACGTGCCAGTCGCTTCCCCGGTCAAATAATGTTCGCGGATGAGCGCTTCCTGAATGGCCTGCGCGCGCTCGGAGTCGATCTTCTGCTGGCCGCGAACCTTCGCCGATTTCTTCTTACGGCGGGATGAACTTTTTGTGGATGCGGTGTGAGTTTTGGCAGAAGACTTTGTTGAGGAACTCGATGACGTTGCCTTGTGTTTCGGCGTGGTCCCTGAGGTCGCGGGCTTGGGGTTGTCGTCCGCGGAACTCTGGCTTGCGCCCGCGGGGGAAGCTAATGCACACGTAAGCAAGAGCGCACAGATCGCGCTCACTTCTGCCTTACGATTTCCCCCTCGGACAAACAAGTAAAATCCATTCCGCCGCGCTCGATCCAGCGGCGTTCCACATAAATGAAAAGCCCAACGAGCGCCGGCACCACAATCGCTTCGATCTCCTCATCATCTTCGATCTTGGAGTTCAGTGCCAGCCCCGTTGGGCGGATTTGCGTTACGGAAGTGTGCCAGCCAGGAAGATGGTGCCGTCCTGACGGGAAGATCCGCGCTGCCGGACCAGGAATACCACGTCTTGCCCGCTCTTCAGGCTCGATTCGATGCGGCTGAAGTCGTCTTCGCCGTTGACCGGCTGCTTGTTGATTTGCAGAATGATATCGCCGCGCGCGACATTGACGTCTTCGGCGAACGAACCGGGCTTCACATCCTGCACGATGACGCCCTTGCCCGATTCCATGTCGAGGCGGTCGGCCATTTCCGGGGTCACTTTGCGAACGGTGAGTCCGAATTTGCTCTGTTTGGGAGCGTTGTCGTCTTCGCTGCCCTGGTCCTCGCCCAGGCGGGCGGCAAAGAGTTTGGCGCGGTCCGCAGTGGTAACGGCCGCTTCCTGCGTCTTGCCGTTGCGGATGAAGCCCAGCTGGACCTTAGTTCCAGGTTTGCGCGAGGCGATGTAATCCACCAGGTCGCCGCCTTTGGCGACTTTGTGGCCGTCGACGGTGGTGATCGTGTCGCCGACCTTCAGTCCTGCTTGATCGGCAGGGCTGCCAGCGACCACACTGGAGATGGTGACGCCGCTTCCCGTGCCGTAAACGCGGGCGATTGCGGGATTCTCAACCTGGTCGAACATGATGCCGATGGAGCCGCGCGAAACTTTGTGCTCCGGTCCGGTTAGCTGGTTGTAAACATCGACGACCGTCTTCGACGGCAGGGCGAAGCCGATGCCGGCATAGGCATTGGTTTCGCTCAAAATCGCTGTGTTGATGCCGATGACTTCGCCATTCATATTGACGAGCGGTCCGCCGGAGTTGCCGGGGTTGATGGCCGCGTCTGTCTGAATGAAAGTCTGGAACTGGCGGCCGGGAACGATGTCGCGTCCCTTCGCAGAAACGATTCCTGCGGTGACGGTGCCGGCCTGTCCAAACGGACTGCCAATGGCGAGTACCCAGTCGCCGACCTGCATGCCGTCGGAGTTGCCCATTTTCGCCGAGGGCAAGGCACGATCGACGTCGACCTTGATCACGGCGAGATCGGTCTCCTGATCGGTGCCGATGACCTTGGCGTCGTGCTGCACGCCTGGAGGATCGTCTTCAAAGCGAACGCGAATGCGGTCCGCCTTCTCGACGACGTGACGGTTGGTCACGATGTAGCCCTTGGGATCGACGATCACGCCGGAACCGAGAGAGCGTTCGCGAATGGAACCGTCGCCGGGACCACCCTGGCCGGGCGCCTGGCCCTGACCGTTGGGAGCTCCGAAGAAGTGATTGAAGAAATCGTCCATGCCGCCACTGCCGTCTTCGTCGTCGTCCTGTCCGTTCCCGCCGCGACGCTTGTGAACGTTCTTGATGGTCGATTCGGTATTGATATTGACGACGCTTGGCTCCAACTGTTTCGCAATCGACGAAAAGGTGTTCGACATCTGCTGCGGCGAAGGCATGGTCAGCGGCGTCACGTCGCTCTTCTGGCCTTCTTTGCCCTTGACCCCGTAGGAGATGACCGTGCCGATCAGAATGCCGACCGAGAGAGTTGCCAAGATACTCAGCGTGTAGACCCAACGATGGGTCTTCATGCGCATCCACATTGCGCCCATATGTCTACTTCCCTCCAGAACTTGCAAGCCCCTATTAGTATACCCATTTACGCAACGAGGCCGCAGATGCGCGGGTTGCCCGTTTTTCATGAGACGAGAGGCATTCGCTGCTGGTTAGACGCTCAAATGCAGCAAATCGTTTGATGGAACCGGGGCGAAAATCACTTCGATTCGTAAACAGTCTTTCCGCCGACAACCGTGCGTAATACCTTGGTCCCAAGCATTTTTTCAGGCGAGACGGCGGTCACGTCGCGATCGAGGACGATGAAATCGGCGAGCATGCCGGGAACGAGCTTGCCCTTGTCCTTCTCCTCAAATTCTGCGAAGGCGGATCCCGCGGTGTACGCGGTAATGGCTTGATCCACGGTGAGGCGCTGTTCGGGAAAATATTCCTGCTTGCCGTTTTCGCTCTTGCGGGTGACGGCGGCGTAAAGACCGCGGAATGGGGTCACGGGCTCGACCGGGTAGTCAGTGCCGAACGCCAGACCGACGCCTTTATTCAAGAACGACAACCATGCGTAGGAGGTCGCGGCGCGCTTGGGGCCAAGGCGGTCCTGCGCCCAACGCATGTCGGTGAGCACGTGACTGGGCTGCATAGAGGCGATGACTTTGAGTTGTTTGAACTGGGTGATCTCGGCCAAAGTCGTGACCTGGGCGTGCTCGATGCGAAGGCGGTAGTCGTCACCTCCGTTCGCAGCTTTCACGTGAGCGTCGCGCGCGGCTTTCTCGGATTCGGCGAAGGCGTCGAGGGCCGTCTGTACGGCTTTGTCGCCGATGGCATGGAAGCCGACTTGAAATCCAGCCAGCACGCGCTCTTTCGTCATGTCGTTGAGCTTGGCGGCTTCGTAGCGGGGCAGGCCGGAATTTTTCGGATCGTCGGAATACGGCTCGATCATGGCCGCAGTATGCGATCCGAGAGAGCCGTCCATGAATCCTTTGAGCATGCTCGTGTGCAGCATCAGATCGGATTGAGGATGCGATGCGCGCTTGCGGCTAAGATCATCTACCGACTCGTCGAACGGAAGCCATTCCGAGATACGAGCGGTGAGCCTGCCTTCTTTCTCGAGCTCTTCGTAAATCTGGAAACTCTCCCAGTTCGGTGAATAATCCTGCGCGGAGGTAACTCCGTGCTCGGCGAGATCCGCGAGAGCGAGTTCGAGGCCCTGCCGGCGCTGATCGTGGCTCCGCCTGGGGATGACGGCCAGAATCGCGTCCTGCGCCGTTTCGCGCAGAATGCCGGTCGGCTCGCCATTTTCATTGCGATCGATGTGTCCGCCCTGGGGATCGCGGCTGGCGAGTGTGATGCTGCCCAACTGCAGCGCGCGCGTGTTGGCTACCGCGATGTGACCGTCGATGCGGACCAGGAATACCGGGTGTCCGCTCGAAACTTCATCAACATCCCAGCGCGTGGGCGTTACTTTCACCGGCCAGAGAGTCTCGTCCCAGCCGGCGCCGAGGATCCATTCGCCTGCTTTTGCTTCCTCGACTTTTTTCTCAATTCGATTGCGGAATTCGTCGAGCGATTTCACGCCGGTGAGATCGACGCTGAGCTTGGTCGCTCCGGCGTCGTCGAGGTGAAGATGGGCGTCGTTGAATCCGGGCATCACGAAGTGACCACCGAGATCGATCACTTGCGTCTGCGGACCTTTCAGCGTCTGGAGATCGATGGTCTTTCCCACGGCCAGGATGCGATCACCCTTTATCGCAATCGCCTCTTCGCGGAGGACGGAACTAAACGGCGTATTCGCGGGCACGCCGGTGTAAAGATTCGCGTGGATGAAAAGAATATCGGCCTTCGGCTTAGCGTCGGCCGGCGCGGCGTTCTGCGCCAGACTGCGTGCGGAAAAAATGCAGATAAGAATTGTCCCCACCAGACGCGTTCCCGGCAGACTCGATCTCCCCAGATTCGTTCTCCCCGTCAGACTCATTCCCCCACCCCCGCGAGTGCCAGCATGGTCAGCAAGATTCGTTTGAGGCCCAGTTCCCGACCGTTGGAATCGAACCATTCCTGCAGCGTATGCGCTCCGCCGCCCGATCCGCCGCCGCCGATGGCGACGGCCTCGAGCCCCAGCGAGAGCGGAATGTTGGCGTCGGTCGAAGCCCGCTGCACTTGCGCCGAGTTTGCCAGTTGCGCATCGACGGCGCGCAGCACAGGCAACATGCGCGCACCCGGCTGCAGTTCTCCGGCAGGACGGTTCCCGATGACAACGACTTCGCAACTAACGCCCGTAGGCCGCTTCTGCGCCGACGAACGCATCTCTGCGGTCATGGTTTCGTCTTCGACAGCGCGGTTCAGCGCCAGGCGCAGCGACTGTTCGAGGCGCTCCATCTCCGTCATCGAAGTAGAGCGGATGTCGACCTTCATGCTGGCGGACTCAGGAATCGAGTTCACGGAGGTGCCTCCGCGAATCACTCCGATATTGAACGTCGTCTTCGGCATCGACGGAACTGTGGTCGCCGTGAAAGTCTCGATGGCCTTGGCGAGAATCACGATGGGATTGGGAGGCTCCGAAATCGCTCCAGGAATGACCGCCCGGGCCACGCACGATGACCTCGAAGCGGCGGCTGCCCAGGGCCTCGGCAACGATGGTGTCGGCGCCAGCGCCGTCGAGCACGAGGCTGTAGGCGATGGAATCTTTCCATCGCGGCGTAGAAAAAATGTGGCGCATGCCGCGCAGATCGCCTTCGCCCTCTTCGCCGACGTTGCCGACGAAGACGAAGGGAAGCGCGTGACGGATGCGAACCTTGCTTAAGAGCGTCGCGATGGCCAGCATCGCAACCACGCCCGCGCCGTTGTCGGAAACACCCGGGCCGTAAATACGGCTTCCCTGCTGGCGAATATTCAGCTGCGTGTTGGCTGGAAATACGGTGTCGATGTGTGCGCTGAGGGCAACGTGACGGCGGCCAAATCCGGGATGCGTTCCGAAGACGTTGCCGACGTCGTCGATGCGCACGTCGTCGAGACCTACTTCACGGAAACGCTCGGCCAGCCAGGCCGCTCGCGCCGACTCTCCGAATGGGGGAGCGGGAATGCGAGCCATCTCCATTTGCCAGTGGAGCAGTTGCGGCTCCTGCGCGCGAAACCAGTTGAACGCCGAACGCACCTCGGGCGAGGCGGCCAGGCGAGCCACTTCCAGCTGAATCTCGTGCGCCATTCCCTGCTTCGAGGCAGGGACAAGGTCGTGCGAGTCCGGGCGCAGGGGATTCGGGCTCATGGGAAGTTATGCGTTAGTTTACAACCATTTGCGATGATCGGGGATAGCGAAGCAGAAGCGACGGAGTTACGGAAGACACGCGGCTCCTGCATTTTTTTCACGGGCGGACAGAGCTGCGGCTCTTGCTTTCGACTGAGCTGACCAGCTTCTGGGTTGCAGGGACCAGAATGCCATGGCGCTCGCCGCCACGCAGGATCGGTCCGGCAATGGCGTCGAGTTCCGGCGGATTGCCACGTTCGACATCTTTCTGCATCGAGCTACGCATGTTGCCGGGCATCTTCATCACGCCGGCAATCACCCTGTCGGCGTCGACATCCGCGCCCTCGGCAGCGCCGACCGCACAGGCTTCGCGGATGCAGGCAAGGCCCAGTTGTCTCCACTCCGGGTCAGCCAGGACTTCGCCCGTTGTCTTATCGCCAGCCGTGGTCGTCAGAGCGAACGGCGCGAGAAAGACGAGCTTGCCCCAAAGGAGAGTCGGCTCGTCATCGATGAAGCGGCAGCCGAATCCCATGTTCTGAAGTTCATCGATGGTCGTGCCGAGCAGACTTGTTCCTGTAGAAGACACATTCAACAGCGCGAATGGAGAGCGATGAATGAAGTGTCCGGGCGCGATTCGTTCGGTCTCGACGGCGATGGTGGCAGGAATGATTTTTTCGGCTCCGAACTTCTCGCGCAGCAGAGCGACGTGATCGATGCCGTTTAGCAACGGGACGATCGCGCCGACCGCGGTTGGATTGGTCACCGCTGCGAGCGCAGAGTTTAGTTGCGTGGCCTTCACCGCCAGCCAGAGAAAGTCACAGGAAGGAACTTCAGCGGTGCGCTCGACCGGCACTTCGAAGTTTCCGAACGCACTTTCCAACTTCAGCTGCGCAGGGTATTGCGCGAGAGACTCTGGCCTCACGACCATGGTGACGGGAGCGCCGTTGCGCGCGAGGCAGGCGCCCATGAGTCCGCCAACTCCGCCGGCACCGAGAATTGCATGTCGCGAGGACGGAGGCATGCGGCTACTTTTTATTGACCGAGGCGGGCACGCACTCGAGAATTTCGGCCTCGCTCAGCGTGTGATCGCTCTGCTTAGCGCGTTGGTAGATGCGGTCGACCACGTCGTCCGCGGCGGGAATGTTGTGCCGCTCGAGCCAGAACAGCACGTTCGATTTTCCGCTCATGGGGCCGACGTCGATGATCTGGTCCATACCGAAGACGTGCGAGGGAACGCCCGAATACACGGTGTTTGCGAGCACAACGTCATTCTTGTGATACGCCTTGATGATGGCCGCCGCGTGGACTCCAGTGGCGGTGCGGAAGGCGTCATCGCCGACGACGGGATAATTCGCCGGAATGGGCACACCGGTCGCGCGCGAAACAGTCTGGCAATATTGCTTGAGCTTGGTCAGATCCTGCTGGTCCCAGGGCGCGATGCCCATGAGCTTAAGGTTGACCAGCATCTGGTCGATCTGAGTATTGCCGACACGCTCGCCGAGCCCGATCGCGCATCCGTGAACGCAGTTCGCACCAGCAATAATCGCAGCCATCGAATTGGCAATCGCCAGGCCGCGGTCGCTGTGACCGTGCCAATCGACGCGAACTTTTTCTCCCGAGGGCTTAACGACTTCCTCGATCACGAAGCGGACCAGGGCCAGAGCACCCATGGGCGTTGCATGACCGGCGGTGTCGCAGATGCAGACCGCGCGCGCGCCGCAATTGATCGCGGTCGCGTACAGGCGCTTGACGGTTTCGGGATCGCACCGGCTCGTGTCCTCGGTGACGTACATGACGTCGAGCCCGAGGGACACGGCATATTTGACGGCCTTCTCGGTGGTTTGGAGGAGGAAGTCGTCGGTCCAGCCTTCGGTGAAGCGACGGATTGGGCTGGATCCGATGAAGGTTGCGGCCTCGATGGGTAGTCCGGTCTTCTGCACGATCTCGGCGATCGGGCGAATGTCGTTCTCGTGCGTGCGGGCCGCGCAGTTGGCCTTGATCTTCATCTTGTGCGCAACGATTTCGCGGGCGAGCGCCGTCACGGCTTCGACGGCACGCGGCCCCGCTCCGGGCAGGCCAAGATCGAGAGCGTTCATCCCGAGCGCTTCCGTTAGATGAAGGATTTCTATCTTCTCGGGAATCGAGGGATCGCGGACGCTGGGCGATTGCAGGCCGTCGCGGAGGCTTTCATCATTGAGCAGCACCGGACCGGGCGGCTTGAGTCCGGGCGGGTGATTCTTGTTCCAGTCGTAGATGAGGTCGGAGGTGTTCATCGGGTAGCTTGAAGCGGCGAGCTTTGAGCAATGAGCAAGCCTCGCGGCTGTCGCAAAATTACAATCCCTTCTCTTTCATCCCCAAGAACTGCAGAAGATCGCGACGGCTCAACGCTCACGACTCATTGCTCGCCGCTACTTTTCCTTCGGTGGCAGCGTCAAGCCGAATACGGAAATCATTCCCTGCCCCGCGACGTTGGTCTTCGTTTCGCCGGGCGTGGGGAGATACAGAGCCTTGCAGTTTTCGCAACGGTAGACTTCAGCCTTTGGTCCCCAGGCTTTTTCGACATCGCCGCAATCGCGCTCGACCACGTCGGTCGTATAGAACCAGAGTTTTAAGTGTCCGCCACAGAATTTTCCCTTGGCGTCTTTTTCATTGCAGGCGCGCTGCCCAGCCTTCTTGATTTTCACCTTGTGGTTGGGAAGCTGCGGAACCGTCTCAGTGCCGGAAGTGATGACTTCGCCAGTGGCCAAAAGAAGTACCCTCGTTCGAGCGGCGACAGCCGCCGGATTCGGCCTTACGCCGCCATTGTAACCGAAACAACGGCGCCCTCGCCTCTGCTAATCTGTACGATCCAGTACATTTAAACCGGCGTGAAGCGCCGAGAAAGAACTGATGATCACAATTGTTTCAGGACTGCCCCGGTCGGGCACATCATTGATGATGCAGATGCTGGTCGCCGGAGGAATGTCGGCTCTTTCCGACGGTGAACGCAGAGCTGACACCGATAATCCGCGCGGATATCTCGAGTGGGAGCGGATCAAGCAACTGCCGGGCGAGCCGGGATTGATCGCCGAAGGCGAAGGCAAAGTCGTGAAAGTGATCTCGCGGTTGCTGCTTTCGCTCCCGGCGGGGTACGAATACCGCGTCATCTTTATGCAGCGGCCTCTGCCGGAGGTGCTTGCCTCGCAGGATCAGATGATGCGCCGCCGGGGGACTTTTAAAGAAGGCGCGAATCCGGCAATCATCGCCGGCGCCTTCGAGAAGCATTTGCGGGAAGTGTATGCGTGGCTCGATACGAAGCCGTATGTGAAAGCTCTGCGCGTTCCGTACCATGAAGTGCTGAACCAGCCCAGAGAGGTCAGTCAAAAGCTGTCTGAGTTGCTGGGAATTCCCTTAATCATGGAAGCGATGGTGCGGCAGGTGGACGCGTCGCTCTACCGCAACCGCGCTGGCAAGTAATGGAGGCTGCACATGGCGAGAACCGCGAAACCTTCCGCCGGAACAACCCGATCTTCGCAACCCAACTCGGCGCAGCGCAGCGTGGTGAGCCGCGAAAATGCCGAGCATTATCGCTGGGGCACGGACTGCGACGCCTGGTACCTGGTGAATGACGAGCAACTTAGCGTCATTGAGGAGGTCATGCCCGCTGGCGCGGCCGAGATTCGCCACCATCACGAGAAGGCGCAACAGTTTTTCTACATCCTGAGCGGAGAGGTTCTGATGGAAGTAGAAGGCCAGACCACGCTAGTGGCTGCAGGGACCGGGATTCGAATCATGCCCGGACAGCGACACCAGATCCGGAATCCATCGTCGGGACCGGTGCGGCTGCTGGTGATTTCACACCCCAGAAGCCACGGGGATCGGTACAACGAGTAGCAATTGTGGGACGGACACGGTTGTCTATCGCTTTCGGTTTTCGCTTTTGCTTTTCGAGAACAACTCAAAGGCGACGGACAGGAGTGTCCGTCCCACATTGTCTTGTTCTACACAATCTCTTCACAATTGCTTTCGGCCGATTACGCCCGCTGATCGTAGAGCCCCGCGCAGCCGCATTCCCAGCGACCGCGCGAATTGCATATCCAGAAATCCGGCCATCTGGCGGCGAAACTTATCGCCGTAACCGTACCACCAGACTTTCTTCATCCCGGGCACGCGATCAGCGTCGAGATATTTCACGCGGACCATTTCGTCGAGGCCGAAACGCCCGTGCGTCCGGCCGACGCCGCTGGCTTTGACTCCGCCGTGCGGAGCCTCGCTGATGCCGAAGCAGGAGATCACATCGTTGACCATGACAGTTCCGGCATGGATACGGCGGGCCAGCCGCTCGCCGCGCGTCGAATCGCGCGTCCAAACGCTGGCGGCCAGGCCGAATTCAGAATCATTGGCCAGACGAACGGCTTCGTCATCGTCGGCGCAAGCCATGATGGGCAGCACCGGGCCGAACGTCTCTTCGCGCATGATGCGCATGTCATGGGTGACGTCGGCAAGAACGGTCGCAGCGTAAAAACTCGCACCCAACTGCGGAAGCCGAGTGCCACCGGCCAGAACCCGCGCCCCGCGCGCCTTCGCATCTTCAATGTGTGATTCCACGATGCGCAACTGGCGCTCGTGAATCATCGGACCTACGTCGGTGCCGGCGTCCATGCCGTTGCCGACGCGCAGCCGTTTCGCCTTTTCCGCGCAAGCCTGGGCGAATGTTTCATACAGACTGCGATGGACATAGCAGCGCTCGACCGACAAACAAGCCTGCCCCGCGTTGACGAACGCTCCCCAGACCGCCGCGCTCGAGGCCACGTCGACGTCGGCATCGTCGAGCACCAGCATGGGATCTTTGCCGCCCAACTCGAGCACGACAGGCAGCAAGCGCTCCGCAGCAGCCGCGGCAATTCGCTTTCCCGTCGCGACGCTTCCGGTGAATACCAGTTTGTCGATCGGCGAATTCAAGAGCGCCGCGCCCGCCGGACCTTCCCCGAGCACTAGCTGAAATACGTCCTGGGGAACGCCCGCCGCGTGCAGTAATGACGCGAGTTCCAGCGCGACCAGCGGAGTCAGTTCCGAAGGCTTCAGCACCACAGCGTTACCAGCGACTAGCGCAGCGAGCGTCTCGGTCGCAGGGATGGAAAACGGGTAGTTCCACGGCGAGATTATGCCGATCAGACCGTGCGGTTCGCGCACCAGCAAACCGCGCTTCAGTTTTGTGGCAAGGTTCCCATGAGGCACGGGCTCATCGCGCAGCAAACTCCATGCGTTGTCGATGAGAAATCGTGCAGCATCGAGCACGACTAGTACTTCAGTGACGAGCGACTCCGCCATCGGCTTGCCCGCTTCTCGCGTGATGGCGGCCGCGATTTCGGATTTCTTCTCCAGCAACCTCTTCTGGAATTCGCGCACGATCGCGATGCGACTCCGCACTCCCAGCCCAGCCCACTCAGATTGTGCCGCACGTGCTCTGGCCACGGCGGCTGTCACTTCCCTTTCGCCGGCACAATCGAGCTCGCGCAGAACTTCGCCCGTGGCCGGATTCACCGACACAATCTTGCGTGCGTCTTCGAGATCCACAGCCATTCAGTATTCGACCTCGACGAGGTACAGCCCGCTTGCGGGAGCGGTTGCCCCGGCCATGGAGCGGTTCCGGGCCTCAATAATGCGCGTTACGTCCTCGGTCTGGAAAGTACCACGGCCCACCAGAATGAAAGTCCCTACGAGATTGCGGACCATGTGGTGGAGAAATCCTGTACCGCGCACGGTGTAGATCGATTCGTCTCCGACCCGCTCCCATGAAGAGGAAAAAATCGTCCGCAAATTGGAAACGTGCTCACCGTCGCGGCCTCTCTCCGGATCGACGGCCGCGAATGAAGTGAAGTTCTTCTCGCCGATGACCAGCGCCGCGGCTCGAGCCATCGCCTCCTCATCGAGCGGATAGGGATAGTGCCACACATAGCGCGCGAGAAACGGCGGGCAGATCGAACTGCGGTACATCCGGTAGCGGTAGGTTTTAGCGCGGGCAGAATGGCGCGCATGAAACCCGGCCGGCATCTCCGCGACCTGCAGCACCCGCACGGAGGCCGGCAGGACGTCGTTCAACGCTTTCAAGAAATTCTCAGTGGGGACGGAAGACTCCGTGACAAATGTCACGACCTGCGCGAGCGCATGCACTCCTGCGTCGGTGCGTCCCGATCCTTGCGGCAATACCTTTTCCCCGGTAATGCGTCCAATGGCTGAGGCGAGTGTGCCCTGCACCGTGTTGGCGTCAGGCTGCACCTGCCATCCGCAGAATTCCGCACCATCATAGGCAAGGATCAATTTGAGATTTCGCATGCGATCTTTCGAGTCCAGTGAGCGGTTCGCATCATCCAAGTTTGTTCGGGCTCCGCTGTTCCAAAGGCGGTAAGGGGCACTTGATTGTGTTTCCAGTCAGATATACTAGACGGTTTCCGCGGAATCCTGGTTTCGATCGTGCAGGTCTGGGTCGAGCCACGCCCGGAATCGGCGGCGTCCGAAAAACAGGACGGCGCAGGGGAAGTGAAAAGGCCACTTTGTCCCAGCTTTCTGAGGAACCTTTCGCCGCTCCTTTGCGTACCAATGCCTGAGTAAGACCCGTTTGCATGGCTGTCTCAGGCAAAACCCAAATATTCGTTGCAGCTCTTAAATAATTGGTTCAAACGATCGGAGATGAGTAGATGCCATTTGCCCGTTTCGCCTCCACTATTCGGCTGGCCGCCGTCGCGACCGTAAGTGCAGCGTTGACGCTGACGAGTTGGGCGCAAGAACCGCCCGCGGCGCCCACGCCGCAGAACACTCCGGAAGCGCGGTCTCTGCCGGTCATGAATTACACCAAACCGGTCTCGCATTTTCCCAACCCGATTGGCCCCTACACGCCGCGACACGTGGCCGAGCCCAATCTTTCGAACACGGCGCGCATCGACCAGCTGATGCACGATGGCAAGCTCTACTTGTCGCTCAATGACGCCATTGCGCTCGCGCTCGAAAACAATCTGGATATCGCCATCGCGCGTTACAACTTGAATATTGCCGACACCGACGTACTGCGAGCTAAAGCCGGCGCTCAGATTCTTGGCGTCCCCCTCGGCATCGTGCAGAATACTCCGGGCGGCGGCGTCGGCGGGATCGGAACGCAGGTCGGTTCCGGCACCGGCGGCACCACTCTCGGCGCGGGCGGTGCAGGCGCAGGTGCGGGCGGTTTGGTAGGCTCGACCGCCGGCGGACTTTTCGGTCCGCTCATCACCAGCTTCGACCCGGTCATCACCGGCACGTTTCAGAGTGACCACGCGGATTTCATTCCAACCAGTCCGTTTGCCGGAACCTACCAAGGAACCACGACCGCGAACTTTGCGTACACCCAGGGGTTCCAGTGGGGCACCAACCTTTCTGTCGGCTTCAATAACACGCGCACCACAAGCAACAGCGCTTTCCAGACTGTGAGTCCGGCTCTCAACTCCGGCTTCCAGTTCAAGCTGACCCAACACTTGCTGCAGGGCTTTGGCTTCGCGGCAAATAATCGCTTCATTCGCATCGCCAAGAACAACCGGGAGCTATCCGACGTAGCGTTCCGGCTGCAAATCATCACTTCCGTGGATCAGATCGAGAACATGTATTGGGACCTGGTCTACGCCTACGAGAACCAGCGCGTGAAGGAAGAATCACTGACTTTTTCGGAGAAGACACTTTCGGACACGAAGAAGCAGGTTGAAATCGGCAGTCTGGCACCGATTGAGGCAGTGCGGGCGCAAAGCACAGTGTCGGCCGACCAACAAGCTCTGACGGTTGCCAAGACGAATCTCCAGTTGCAGAAACTGATCATGAAGAATGCGCTGAGCCGCACTCTGCATGATCCTGGGCTCGCCGGGGCGGATGTGATTCCGACGTCCACGATGGAAGTTCCGGAGAACGAGCAGATTCAACCAACCGAGGAACTGGTCAACGATGCGATCCATCATCGGGCCGAACTGGTTGAAACCCGCATCCAGCTGAACAGCCAGCAAATCAGCAACAAGGCGCTGCGCAGCGGTCTGCTGCCGACCCTTGACGCGTTTGCTTACTACGGCGGTTCGGGCCTGGGCGGTTCCCAGAATCCGGCGAACGTCTGCCAGGTTCCGGATCAGCAATTCTGCGCATCCTCTAATCCCAACCCAGCGCTCAGTCAATTTCCACTGACTTCCGGGACCAGCTATAGCTCGACCCTCAATCAACTCGTCAACTCCACCGCTCCCGACAAAGGTGTCGGCTTGCAACTGAACATTCCGCTGCGAAACCGGGCTGCCGAGGCAGTGCAAGTCCGCGGCGAGCTGGAGTACCGTCAGGCCCAGATGGCTCTGCAACAAACCGAGAACCGGGTGAGCATTGAAGTCCGGCAAGCCCAGTTCGCGGTGGAGCAGAACCAGGCCAGCGTGGCTTCGGCCAAAGCCGCCACCGAGTACGCACATCAATCGCTCGATGCCGAACAAAAGAAGTATCAGTTCGGCACCTCGACCACAACCGCGGTCCTGCAAACCCGGAGCGCGTTGGCTACGGCGGAATCAACCTTGATGTCGGCGATGGCTGCGTATGAAAAATCCAGAGTGGAGCTGGAACGTGCCGTCGGCACGCTGCTCGACCACAACGGCATCAGCATCGACGATGCCGCCCAAGGCCAGGTTAAGCAGATGCCGAACGTTCCGTATGTGGCGCCGCGCAAGGATCTGTCGTCGACGAACCCGCCGGCGGCCCAATAGCAGCAATAGGTTCCCGGTCTGCCTTTTGACGCCGCTGTCCTCAACGACAGCGGCGTCATTCTGTTGATCCCCTCACAATTCTTTACAATCCCATGCGCTTTCCGCGAAACTTCTCCCGATAAGATGAAGTGACAGATTGGAGTGCCCCGCATCCAACACTTGGCACTCGCGGCGAACGGTTCGCCGCATCGTCTGTGTCCTCTTCATCTTTAAGGAGAAAGCTCATGTTCTTATGGCGATTGATTTCTGCGGACGGGCGCATGCCAGGGTGGCTCGCCTCCGCGATTCTGGCCGGGATGGTTCCGGCAATCCTCACGGCGCAAGCGACCACTCCCGCGCCCTCTCCGCAGGCAACGGCGCCTTCCGCCGCCCCTCAGCCAGCGGCGCCCGACTTGGTCAATTTGAAGGACTACTCTGTGCCGCGCGCGGCCCTTCCGAGAGTCCTGCAGCCTTATACGCCACAGCCAATGGCTCCGCCGAATCTGGCGAATTCTCCACGCATCGACTCACTCATGCGGGATGGCAAGATTTACCTTTCCATCGATGACGCGGTCGCCCTCACGCTGGAGAATAATCTCGATCTCGACATCGCTCGCTACAACCTGAACATTGCCGCAGCCGATTTGCTGCGCGCGAAATCCGGAGCCAGTATTCTAGGCGTCAATACCGGTGTCGTGCAGAATACGCCGGGAGGCGGCGTCGGCGGGCTCGGCGGAACGGTTGGCTCCGGAACTGGCGGCACCACGGTCGCTGCGGGAGGCGCCGGCAGCGGCACCAACGGGCTGGTCAGCTCCACGCTGGGCATTGGTGCGCCGATCACTAGTTTCGATCCTCAACTCACCGGCACGCTCCAGTTGGACAAGGCCCAGACAGAATCCACTAGTCCATTTAGCCCTGTGCCGATTCTTGCTCAAAATACCTACACGGCAGACTTTGGTTACACTCAGGGTTTCCAATGGGGCGGCGCGCTCACCGGTGTCTTCGACAACACTCACCTCACCACTAACAGCACCACCACCTTACTCACGCCCCAACTAGGATCAAACTTTCAATTCCGCTTCACCCAAAATCTGCTGCAGGGATTTGGCCCTCTCCCCAACACGCGCTTCATCCGGATTGCCAAGAACAACCGTGAAATCTCCGACGTAGCTTTCCGGCTGCAAATCATTACGACCGTCGATCAGGTCGAGAACATGTATTGGGATCTCGTCTACGCGTTCGAAAACGTGCGCGTGCAGCAGGAGTCGCTGACGTATGCGCAGAAGGCGCTCGACGACACCAGGCACCAGGCACAAGTGGGTACCGTGCCGCCCATTCAAGTGGTCAGCGCCCAGAGCACGCTGGCCACGGACCAGCAAAACTTGATCGTGGCCCAGAACAATCTTCAGCTTCAGCAACTGCTGATGAAGAATGCTCTGAGCCGCAGCATCGAAGATCCGGTGCTCGCGGAAGCAGACGTGATTCCGACTTCAACGATGCAGCTTCCCCAGCAGGAGCCGACAATTCCGATTCAGGACATGATCAACGACGCGCTCCAGCACCGCGCCGAACTGGTTGAGTCGCGGATCGACCTCAATTCGCGCGATATCAACAACAAGGCCGTGCGAAACGCCATGCTGCCTACGCTCGATGCTTTCGCGTATTACGGTGGCTCCGGTGTTGGCGGAGACATTAATACCGCCTGCTCGTTCGGAGGCACCAAGTGTTTCAATGCGGCCAATGCGCCTCCGCCATTTCGAAGTGGCGGACCCGTCAGTTATGCAGGAACCTTGCAGCAGCTCGTAAACTCAACCGCGCCGGATAAGGGGATCGGTCTGACTCTCACCATCCCTCTTCGCAACCGGCTGGCGCAGTCGAACCAGGTGCGCGCCGAACTTGAATACCGGCAGGCACAAGTACGTCAGCACCAGTTGGAAAACCAGGTGCGAATCGAAGTCCGCAATGCGCAGTTCGATGTAAAGCAGAACCGGGTCGCGGTGGAAGCAGCGCAGTCCGCCGTCGATCTCGCCCGCCAGACACTGGACGCCGATCAACAGAAATTGAAAGTCGGGCTGACCACGCAAGTCACGATCCTGCAGGATGCGGCAACACTCACCACGGGCGAGTCGAATCTGGTTTCGGCCAAAGCCGCGTACGAGAAGTCCCGCATCGAACTGGATCGAGCTACGGGCCTGCTGCTCGATCATTCCGGCATCGACATCGCCGACGCCACCCGCGGCCAGGTCACGCACTTGCCGACCGTCCCGTTCGTGGCGCCGCGTCAGGATGCGGCGCCAGCTGCGCAGCCGGCTCCTGTTGCGGCTCCGCCTACCCAGAACCCGCAGGGAGGGCAAATGTAGCGTGGCTCCGCTGTCAAGAATGGTCGGGTCACCGACTCGCTCACCTTGACGATGTGAAGAGAAATCCTCAACCACGAACTGCGCGAAGTGTCACGAAGGCATTCGTTGAGTCTGTTTCCTTCGTGTCCCTGTCGTGTTCTTTGGGTGATGGTTTCAAGTTGGCGGCTCGCGTACTGCTGCGTTTCAGCGCCTGATAAACTACGCGCAATGCTGATACGTTCGCGGCTCGCGATGCCTAGATTCTTCCTATGGCTCCTGCCTCTTTCGTTCGTGCTGCAGGTCGCGGCCATCGGAGCGCTGCATCAGTACCGCACCCGTCCGGGCGACGATCACTTCGAATTCGGCTGGGAGATGGGGCGAGTCGCGCGCTCCATCGCGCAAGGCCACGGATTCAGCAGCCCCTACGAAGGCAACACCGGCCCGACCGCATGGGAGCCGCCGCTTTACCCATACCTGATGGCGGCGGTGTTCAAGATCTTCGGCGTGTACACGCAAGCTTCCGCATGGGTGCTGCTTAGCATCAACAGCCTGCTGGCGACGCTGACGTGCATTCCTATCTTTTTTATCGCGCACCGAACCTTCGGCGAACGCGTTGCCGTCTGGTCAGCGTACGCGTGGGCATTGAATCCTTATATCTGGTACTGGTCGATCCACTGGATTTGGGACACGACATTCACACCTCTCTTGCTCGCGTGCGCCTTTCTTGTGGCACTGGAACTGGCTCATGGAGCCCCGAACGCATTCGTCCGGGGCTCGCCGCTGGGCGAACGCGCTCGTCCGCCCCTGCGGAAGCCCGAATTCCGTACTTGGATTTTCTTTGGAGCGCTTTTTGGCATCGGCGGGCTCGCCAATCCCACGATGCTGGCCTTTCTCCCCTTCTGCGGGTTGTGGATCTGGCGGCAGCGATATCGGAGCGGACTGCCATCGCTGGGCGGCGTCGTGCTTTCGTCGGTAGTCTTTTTTGCGGTGCTGTCACCGTGGGTTGTGCGGAACTATGATGTGTTTAGCCGCTTCGTTTTCCTGCGCGGCGATTTTGGACTGCAGGTTCGATTGGGAAACGGTCCGTACGCCGACGGCATGCTGATGGCCTACCTGCAGCCGAATCTCAACAAGCTCGAACTGGAAAAGTTTCAGACCATGGGCGAGCTGGCCTACTCGGAGTCGTGCAAGCGGCAGGCCTTTGATTGGATCGCATCTCATCCCGGACGCTTTGCGGTGATCAGCCTGAAACGCTTCTTCTATTACTGGAACGGCGTGCCGAGGCCAACCGGCAGCGTCTCGCCGGTAGACTTTCGCTCGTCGGCGTTTCTTGCAACTTCGATACTGGCTCTGTGGGGACTTGGAAGAGCGATCCGCCAGAAGCGGCCCGCAGCCTGGCTTTTCGCGGGATTAGTGCTGACGTATCCGGCGGTTTATTACTTTGTGTTTCCGCACGCCCGATACCGCCATCCGATCGAACCGGAGTTGGTGATCCTGATTGTGTTTCTGATATTGGAAGCGGTTGGCCCGGCTCGGGCTTTGAGCCGTGAGCAATGAGCAGCGATCAATCAGAACCTAAGACGTAACTCCGTACGCAAGCGCTTCTGCATTCTGGCGTCTTACTTCTGCATTCCGCTCATGAGACAATTCCGAGTTCTGTACGCACTCGAATACCCATGATGCTCTCCGTCGTCATTATTAGTTTCAATGAAAAGGCCAACATCGGCCGCGCGCTCGCCAGCGTGCAGCCGCTGATCGCTGACGACAAGGGCGAGATCATTGTCGTTGATTCGGGCTCGACGGACCGCACGATCGAGATCGCGAAATCGTTCGGCGCGAAAGTATTCGTCGAGGGATGGAAAGGCTTCGCCGCACAGAAAAACTCGGCCATCGATAAAGCAACGGGCGATTGGATTCTGAGCCTGGATGCGGATGAAGAAATTGATACCGATTTGTCCAATGAGCTCTCTGGACAAAGGGGCGGCGATGAGAACAGACCCTATGAGTGGTGTTTAACCATGGGAGGCGGATCCTCACCGGCTTCGAAAGATGACACTGCGGGATTTCAGATACGCCGCAAGAACCACTTCCTCGGACGCTGGATGAAACACGGCGGCTTCTGGTCTGACCCTAAGCTGCGCCTGTTCCGCCGCGGGCGAGGACGCTTCGAGGATCGCGCCGTTCATGAGGACATTCGCGTTGATGGAACAACGAAGATCATCCCACGCGGCGCTTTCATCCATCACTCCTACCCGACGCTCTCCGATTACATCGAGCACATGAACCGCTACTCGTCCCTGGGTGCGGAGATGGTCGTGGCCAGCGGCAAAGTACGATTCAGCTTCATTAACATCGTTCTGCGCCCGCTGTTCACGTTCATCTACAACTACTTCTTCCGCCTCGGATTCCTCGATGGCCGCGAAGGCCTCCTGCTGCACCTTTACCACGCCGTCTACGTCTCATGGAAATATGCGAAGGCCTGGGAACTCTCGCGCAAGCAGCAGTGAAGGCGGTCTTGCAGGGCCCGTATCAGGACACCGCTTTGGCGTGTCCTAAAGGATCCGCATCTGCTGTCCCTTTTAGGGGCTGAGCACAGTTCGTAAACTAAAAACAATCCCGGCGCCGGCTCGCAGAATCAATAACAGCAGCCAACTTCTCCTTCGAGGTGCTCGCATGCAACTCAAGCCCTTCCTGCTCGACGCCTGGCTCGACCAGTACGAACACGACATAGAATTCAACCTCGCTGCGAGCACCGGACCGAGCTGGACCGTAAACGACATCCTCGCGCTCTCCGACGACGAAACGCGCCACCGCTTTCTGAACCACAATCTTGTCTACGGCCGCCCCGCCGGCGCCGACAGTCTGCGCCAGGCGATCGCTGAAATGCAGCATGTGCCGGTCGAGGCCGTCCAAATTGTCACCGGCGCCTCCGAGGCCCTGGTCGCCCTGATGTGGCTGGCCGCCGAGCCCGGCGCAAACGTAATCATCCCGCAGCCTGGATTCACAACGTTCTCGGCGCTTCCGGAATCTCTCGGCCTCGAAACCCGCTTCTATCACGTGCGCCGCGAGAACGACTTCCGTATCGATCCCGATGAGATCAAGCGGCTCGCCGACGCGAAGACCAAGCTTGTCCTGGTCAACAGCCCGCACAACCCCACAGGTGGTACCCTCAGCGACGCTGAAATGGAATCCCTGCACGAGTTCACCGCCGAGCGCGGAATACAGCTGATAAGTGACGAGGTTTACCATCCGATTTATCACGGAAGGCAAACGAAGTCGGCGGCGCGCCTGCCGCAAGCCACCGTGATCTCCGACCTGTCGAAGGCATTCTCCATTGCCGGAGTGCGCACGGGATGGATGATCGAGCACGACGCGCAGCGCCGCCAGCAATACTGGACCGCGCGCGCCTACTTCTCAATCTGCAACTCCACGACGGGAGAAATTCTTTCGGAGATCGCAATCCGCAAACGCGACGCCGTGCTCGGCAAGACCCAGGAAGCCGCCACCCGAAACCTCAAGCTGCTCGAGCGCTTCATGGCGGACCACCGCGACGTGCTCGGTTGGATTCCGCCGCAAGGCGGAATGACTGCGTTCCCTTGGCTGGTGAGCGGAGAAAACGACCGCCCGTTCTGCCAGGCCGCTACCGAGCATGGAATCCTGCTGGCTCCCGGCGATTGCTTCGATGCGCCCTCGTATTTCCGGCTGGGCTTTGCCGCCTCCGGAGACGATTTCTCCAAGGCACTCGACCGCTTCGGAACCTTCGTAAAAAGCTGGTCGGCGAAGATGGTCACCGTGTAAACCGGAGCCTGCTACAAAACAAGTTCACGAGCGGACAACCTCACGCGCCACTGACCGACCGGTCGTTTTGAACCCGGGCCTGCACCTTGCTCCGCCGCGTTCGCTTCCCTATCATCGAGAAAGAACACCGGGGTTCGTCCAAGCAGACTATGGAAAAGAAGCCGTCTTCTCAGTTCAAGCCGCCGCAAGTTGCCGAGAGTCCTGTCGCCGATGTGTTCGAAAATCGGCATCCTTCCGAAGCAGAAAAGAATTGGGCCGAGAAAACTCTGGCGCCGACGATTCAGAAGTCCCCGGAACGCCCGATCGGCAAGGCGAGCGGCGTCAATCTCGACGAGCAAGGCCACGCGCGCTTCACCACGATTTCGGGCCTGCCCATTCGACGGCTTTACACCCGCGCCGATCTCCCCGGCGACTGGAGTGAAGAACAATATCTTGGATATCCCGGCCAGGCGCCCTTCACGCGCGGCATTCACGCCACCGGATATCGCGGCAAACTTTACACCATGCGCCAATTTTCCGGCTTCGCTTCGCCGGAAGAGACCAACCAGCGCTACAAATATTTACTCGAGCACGGCGGCAGCGGACTTTCGGTGGCATTCGATCTGCCCACGCTGATGGGCTATGACTCCGACCATCCGGCGAGTGAGGGCGAAGTCGGCAAGTGCGGCGTCGCCATCGATTCGCTCGAGGACATGGAAATTCTTTTCAACGGCATCGACCTGGAGAAGACCACGGTATCGATGACCATCAATTCACCAGCGTCGGTGCTGTGGGCGATGTATCTGGTGGTTGCCGAAAAGCAGGGTGCGGATTGGAAGAAGATTTCCGGCACGATCCAGAACGACATTCTCAAGGAATACATCGCGCAGAAGGAATATATCTACCCGCCCGCGCCGTCGATGCGCCTAGTCATCGACACCTTTGAGTTCGGATCGATATTCACGCCGCGCTTTAACACGATTTCGATCAGCGGATACCACATTCGCGAGGCCGGATCGACGGCCCTACAGGAACTGGCATTCACTTTGTACGACGGCGTGGAGTATGTGGAATGGGCTCGGAGGCGTGGACTTGACGTGGACGAATTCGGCCCGCGGGTGAGCTTTTTCTTCAACGCCCATAACGACTTTTTCGAAGAGATCGCGAAATACCGCGCCGCGCGCAAGATCTGGTATCGCGTCATGAAAGACCGCTTTGGCGCGAAGAACCAGCGCACGGGGCTCATGCGATTTCACACACAAACCGCAGGAGTCTCACTGCCAGCGCAGCAGCCGATGAACAACATTGCTCGGGTCGCACTACAGGCTCTGGCGGCAGTGCTCGGCGGGACACAATCGCTGCACACGGATTCCTACGATGAAGCGCTGGCTCTGCCCACCGAAGAAGCGGCCCGCATCGCGCTGCGCACACAGCAGATCATTGCGTACGAATCGGGCGTGACCCAGACGGTCGATCCGCTGGGAGGTTCTTATTTTCTCGAGAATCTAACTTTGCAAATGGAGAACGGCGCGCTCGACTACTTCTCCAAGATGGACGCGATGGGCGGCATGGTGAAAGCGATCGAGCGCGGTTATCCGCAAAAAGAAATTGCGGAATCGTCCTACCAGTACCAGCGCGCGGTCGAGGCGAAGGAAAAAGTCATCGTCGGCGTGAACGAGTTCGCCATCGAGGAGGAATCGCCGCACATCCTTTATATCGGCGAGAGCGTAGCCCGCCAGCAGTCAGCGAAATTGAAAACGCTGCGCGCGCGGCGCTCGAACGAGGAAGTGCAACGCACTCTCGACGCCCTGAAGAAAGCCGCGGCCCAGGAACCGAACGCCGGAACGGACGGTAACGTGTCCCCGGCGAACACGATGCCCTACATTGTGGATGCAGTGCGCGCTTACGCCACCGTGGGTGAAATCTGCGAGGCGCTGCGACAGGTCTACGGCACGTACACGGAAGTGAGCATCACGTAAGCGGCCACGCTGACCATAACCGGAATCGGTCGACGTGACGTTCGTAATCCCGATATACCTTCGCACGCTATAGTCCTGCCTGTCGAAGTTCCCAGTAATGGCAATGCTGTCTCATCGGCAGTGCTGGTCGTTGGCGGTGCTTCTGGCCATTTTCCCTTGTGTTTTCTACGCCAGCGATACAGGCGATGCTCCGTCGACGACCTATCGCACGGGAACTTCCGAAGTTCGGATCGCTTTCTATGCGACGGACGAAAACAACCGCCTCATGGAAGGTATTGCCGCAGATGATTTCGCGGTGGTCGACAGCGGCACTGTGATTCGCAACTTCCGCAGTCTCACGCGAACCAGCGAAACTACGCTTGACGTAGTCGTGCTCGTGGACGCCAGCGACTCCGTGGCGCCACGCTTTCGGCAGACTCGGCAGGATGTTCTGCGCCTGATCTCCGAGAGCGCGTCGAGCATTCCGGAGGAAAATGTTTCGGTCGTGACGTTCGCCGGGCTTCACGCGCAAGTGCTGTGCGCGGGCGACTGCCACAGCACGAGGAAACAGGAAAGCCTCCTCTCGTTGCATTCCGGCGGAATGACGCCACTGTTTGACGCGCTGACGTTCACCGCGAGATTCATGCCTCATCGCCGCACGTCCAGCGTGCGACAGGTATTGATTCTGTTCTCGGACGGCGTCGACAACATCAGCATGACATCAGCGCAAGACGCGCTGTCGAAACTGATCGCGGCGGGCACGCTGTTGTATGCAGTCAATCTCGACCCACCGCAACATAGTTCGGACGGAAACCTTGCGTTACAGGAAATGGCCGAGTCCACGGGAGGCAGATCGTTCTTCGCGCACGACGACAGCGTCGATGTTCTCGAATCAATTTTGGCTGACCTGCGTGCTTCTTACGTAGTGACCTATTCCCTTCCCAGCCGGGAGGCTGGATTTCATTTCGATCCTCATTCTTCCCAAACACAATCTGAACCTGCGATTCCATTGCCGCAAAGGATATTTCTATGAAGAAAATCAATGACAGCAAATTTCTGAAGCGCTCGTTGTGGCTGGTATTGGCGTGTTGCAGCGTTTCCAACGCCTGGGCTGGAATCTATCAGCATGGAACGGTCGTGCGCATGCGTATGGGAGATTGCCTGCCCACTCGTCATGGATTCATGGTTGCGTTTGGCGGCCAGTCTGCACAAGCTGCGGCGGAGGTTTGTCCGGAGTACACACTGATTTCCGACAAAGTTGTGCTTGTCATCTCGTGGGAAGGTCGTCAGATCAACTGGTCCCGCTGGCGGATATCGTTGAATTCCGTTTTCACAACAACGAGATGGCCGTTCGTGTCGATGACGCGCGCCGCGAGAGCACGTTCAGCATTAAAGAAATGGTTTTGCGGTCGGAGTGGGATCTGGTGCAGAAGCATGTTACCAACGAGTTGAGCGCTTCTCGGCGCCTGATGGATGGCAGCGTGGCGATACGAACTCGCGAATAGTTTCACGACTCTCGGTTCGTTGACTTCTGCAGTCTTTATTCGCTTTGGGGCAATGGCCTTCCCGGGTGAGTCTTCGCGTCAGCGATCAGTTTCTCGACCGCTGGCTTGTTTTCATAACCGGGATTGAGTTTCAGGAGCTTTTGCCACGCGGCGATCGCGCCCGCGGCATCGCCTTTGCCCTTCCACCGGATCATGCCGAGATTGAAAAGCGTTCCGGCATGCTTGGGATCGTAGGTCAGCGACTTTTCCAGCTGCGAGATCGCGCCGTCGACGTCGCCCTGGTAATAGAGGCACGAAGCCAGATCGGTGCGCGCGCCAACGTTCTTTGGATCGGCGTCGACCGCTTTCGCGTAGTACGAAGCGGCGACTTTGAACTGGTGCGTCATGCGATAGACGTTTGCCACCTGGTTCAGCAGGTCTGCATTCTTGGGATCAGTTTGAAGTTTTGCCAGCAGTGGCTCGACTTGTTTGTCGGCCATGCGCTTCATGTCGTCGAGAGACGGCATTTGCTGCGCCGGCTGCGGCGCCGGTGCCGTAGTGCTGGCAGCGGCGGTTGGTTGGGCATCAGGAACAGCATGTGCGGGAGCCGATCCGCGGGCGAGGTAGCCCACGAGGACTCCGATCACCAGGCAGACGGCGGCCATTGCGTACCTCTGCCAGGGCTGCCATCCAGCTTTGCGGTTCGCCAATTCCTGCGTGTCATTGCTCATACCAGAACAGTGCTCATCTCCGAGCAATAGGAACGCACGCGGGGTTCCAGACTGGTGGGCGCCTAAGTACATGAATCGGATGTTCAGAGAGCACCGATCCGGCGCTGGACACGTGTTTACGCGCCAAAAGACACGCAAGGTGCGGCAAAAAGCGCAGTCGGAAGTGCGTAGAAAGACCGAGTTCGCAACCGCGCCTTCAGGCCCACCGGGGGTGGTGCTTTCGAGAGATAGACGTACTCTCCTCCAGCCGCGGGCAACCGGCGAGCCAGCCTGGCATAGCATCTTGCGCCAGCAAGCGCGAGAACTCCGCCCACCAGCCAGAGCGGCAAGATTCCCGCAGCGTGCGGAACAAGGGCGGCGACCACGCAAGGCGTCGTGAAGATGCCGACGCCCACGACATTGGAGACAATCAGCGCGACGCCGTCTCTCTTGCGGAAAGTGGGGCAGAGCCGGTTCGCGTCAGCGAGTTCGCAACAGCGTGCCGGGAATGCCCGCGGCGTTGTGAGCGTGTCCATGGCAAGTCAGACTGCACGAACTGGTCGCCCTACGGTAAGTAATCGGACTCTTGCCATCGGGGGTTACCACGTTGATGTCGAAGTTCACCAAACGCTCGGCGGAAACCGCTGCCACTTGCGCGCCGCCCCCGTGAGCGCTATGGCACACGGAGCAGGAGAAGCCGTCGTTGATATGTCGCGCGTGCTCCTTGAAGCTGCTGTTGGTCATGATGCTGGCCAGGTCGTGGCACTTGGCGCAGAGCGCGTAATTCCCGGTCGTTGTCAGATTCGGCGGAAAATTCAAATTGGTGATCAACTGACCCGGCATTGGCGCGTCGCTCATGTCGTAGCGGCGCTCGAGAATGGGCGAGAACTTCGATCCGTGAGGGCCGTTGGGGCCCGTTCCGCCGAATTCGCGGTTATCGTCGCTGTTGTGGCAGTCGGTGCACAGAATGCGCACGCCCATCGTGCGTCCTTGCCGCGTACCATCGAGATCGAGCATGTTCGATCGCAGGCTGGGCTGCGGAAACGGGCTGCTGCGATCATGCATCACCGGATGACTCGATGCCGAGGTGGTGCCGAACTGCAGAAGAATATTCAGCGGATCGGCGCCCGACGCCAACCGGTTCGGCAAATATCCAAATTGCGTGGGAGTGGTTTTTCCGGTGCTCGCCCCGTGGCAGCGCAAACAATTTTCATATTGATTGTTGGCGGGATAGACGACGCTGCGTCCGTCGGTCGCGCTGATTCCTACAACACCGGATTGCGAAGGACGAATCAGAGGCGGAGCCGCAAACGTCAATTCCACGCGTTTGGTCGCGTGCGCATTGTGGCAATCCACACAATTGGCATGCCGGTTGTGATTGAGTAAATCGCTCTCGTGCGCCGAATGAGAATTATTCCCCACCGGATTCGTCGGCGTGTGGCTGACCTTGGGCAGGGACATTTCCGCATAAATGTTCGGCGCCGGTGGCGTCACGTTGGAGCCGCCGTTATGGCAGATGAGGCAAGCCTGGTCGTCGGTCCCTCGCAGCAATCCCTTGGCGGAGTTGTGCGACTCGTGGCATGACAGGCAACCGTTCTTCCGCATCGAGCTGTACGGTCCAAGCGTTGCGGACCGGCTTGACCTGCGAATGTCTCCGACAGTCAGCGACGGCTGAGTCGTGACGCGGTTGGTTGCAGTGGCGTGGATGCTGGAGTTCCAACTCGCCAGCGGATTTCTCGCGTTCAGTGTTGCGCTCGAACCAGTTGCTGCGGGCGCCGAACCGAGTCCCATGCCGCTGCCGCTGGGAATCGTGTTGTGGCACGCGAGACACAATGCGCTCTGCGAATTGTCGATCACCAGAAAGTCAGAACTCGAATCGATGTTCTGCACGTGCGGATTGTGGCAACTTCCGCACTCCACATTTCCCTTAATGAGCGTGACGACTCCGGTCGCGTCCTGCGTCGACGGAGGATTCGCGCTGAGCGAGGGCCAAATGTCCGACGTAGGCTGCAACGGGGTGATGAAGCTGAAGGGATGTGTCGTCTGCAGGTTGGTGCCAAGATCGGCGGGCGTGCCGGCCAGCGTGCCTGACATTGAAACCTGGCCATAGGGAGTCAGCGTCCCCAAGGCGACCGTGCCGTCGTGGCAGCTCAAACACAGCGTGCTGTTCGACCCCAGCGGCGGCGATGAGACAGTTTTGTTCACCATCGTCGTGCTGGAGTACATCTGGTACGACTGCACGCTGGAAAGTTTCTGGCTCCACAGCGGAGTTCCGCTGACCCCAGGTGTCCCTTCAATGCCGGAGTGCGGAGCATGGCAATACATGCACGCGCTGCCGAGATTTCCGGTGATGGGAGATCCGCTGGCCGGCGCCATGTTGTGCGAGCCCAACACGTCGGCGCTGATCTGCGCAAACGCCATGCCCGTCCACAGCAAGACGATTGCTGCCGCTATGAGCCTTGGCTTCAATGCTGGCCTCCTGCGGCGGACTTTGCTAAGCCGAAATAGTGGAAGACCTGGACTCGCCGGTTGTAGGAGTCCACGACCATCACGCGGTCATGGCCGTCGATCCATAGGCCCGTGGGCAGCTGAAATTCGCCGAAGCCAGTGCCCTTTTGTCCGAAGTAATAAAGAAGATCTCCGGCATCGTCGAAGACTTGCACCATGCCGCGGATCGCTTCAGCCACATATAGGTGACCTTCGGAATCCACGCCGATTCCCTTCGGCCGGAAGAACAGGCCACGCTCTTCGCCGATGCGCCCGATGGCGTAGCGGAAACTTCCCGATCGGTCGAGCACCTGTACGCGGAAATTCATCGCGTCGACCACGATCAGGTTGTCGCCGGAAAGACGCAGTTCCGTCGGATAGTTGAATTCCCCGTTGCCGCCGCCGGTTTTTCCGATCGTCTGCAGGACGCTTCCCTGCATGTCGAGGACGAATACCTGGTTGCGCAAGGTGTCGGTGACATAGATTCGCTGCGCAGCGGAGTCGACCGCGATCCCCGTGGGTCGCTTGAAGTAACCCTCCCCGCCCTTCAAGCTGCCGATGATGCGATGGAATTTACCACCGGGCTCGAAGACGAAGATCTTGCCCGAGTCGGAGTCGGTCACGTAAATGTTGTCGTCGGCATCGACGGCGACGCATTGCGGTGTGATCAGGCCGTCCACGTCGCGATCGCGGGTGATGAATTTGTATTTCTGTTTTTCGAAATCGAAGATGTGAATTCCTGCCGCGCCGGGATCGGTCACGATGATCCGTCCGTGAGAATCCTCAACCACCGCGTAGGGACTGACCAGCGCGTGGAAGTCGGGAGCGCCGGCCACGATGTCGACCAGCTTGTTCCAGAAACCGCGCTTGAGCCGCACATCGGGTTCGGACCAGAACGTGCGCTCGAAGGTGAGGCGCCGGCCGCCTTCGAGTTCGAGCTCGGGCACAGCGACCGGCTGCGCCTTGGAGTCCTTGCTGGCTGCGCCGCTCACCGGCCCGAGGCTGAGCATCAGCGCAAAGACCAAACTGAATCTCCAGCCGATGCAGCGCGATCTTAGAAGAAATTGAACCACCGAGTGATCCCCATGTAGAACGATGAGTACGCAGCGTAGGGTTGGCCTGTAATGCTGAAGCCTTGCTGTAACTTCAGGTATCCGCCCGTGATCCAAAGCTGGCGAACTTTGTACTGTAGCATCGTGGTCAATTGTGCGTTCGAGTTCGAAGAGTAAGCAGAGTTGGATGTCGTATCGCTTAATGACTTCGCGTAGGTTGCGGAAAGAACCAAGCCTCGCATGGGCGTAGCCGATGCACTGAACGAATAGGACTTTCCGTTAAAGAAAACGGCAGGCAGGGGTGCGATGATGGGCGTCGATGACACCGGCACCAGTCCAGTGGCCGTTAGTATCGAAGTCCCGTCGGCCTTGCCATAGCTGCCGCTGAAGCTCATTCGCCGCAAGGTCAGCGAAGTCGAATAGCTTTGGCTGTTGTTGCCCGAGCCCGCCACGTTGTTGAACACCGATTTAGACATAACGGCATTCGCGCTCCAGTACGTGTAAGCGTTGATCTTGCGCCCGATGCCCGCCGAATACCCGTAACCTGACGTCGTATACCCGATGAACATCGTCTGTGTGTTGCGGGTGTAGTTGAACGATCCGGTCAGGTTCCACCGTTTCACGTTTCGCTGATAGGACGCGGTGTCGAACAAACCCAGGGAACTCGCACCGGTGTTGACGTTCACTGTCGTCTGCGTCACGCCCGATGTGGCGTTGATATAGCCACCCAGGAAATCGCTCCCGTAGGTGATCATTTCGTTGAACGTGTCAGACGAGAGATCCGTCCCTAACACTGTTTGCTGCCGGTGATCTGCGTTGCCCATCAGCGAAATGTGCAACGACGGCAGAGTGTAGCTGGCATGACTGTTTACGTCGAGTGAGTGCGTCGAATAGTCGAGCAGCGACGATGGCAACACGACACCGGCAGCGATGTACGACTGGTAAAGCATGCCGGTGAGATTATTCGTGTACTGGGCATTGGAACCGAGTTCGAGATTGCGCGTTGGCTCAAATCCGACGCCGGCGTTGACCGTATCGATCGTCCCATTCGAACCATCGCCGGCCACACTGTCTTCCGAGTTGAATTCGGAGCGGCTGAATGAACTTGAAAATGACCCTCGCAGCGGCAGTTTGTGGCCGACGCCAAAGTTGAAAGAATTGGCTGAACTGTCCGAGGTCGTGGGCTCCTGTTGGCCGGAAAGGAATTCCGGCGTTAGGGTGTGAAGCTTGTTGTACTGATATCCACCGCTGAGGTTAAAGCCTTCCAGCGTGTCCGTAACTTGCGTACCGAAAGTCTTCGCATTGAATGTACTGGGCTGCGTAGTGCCGAACACGGTGCTGTCCGTGTTGCCGTCAAGAAATTGGAATGACACGCTGGGATAATCGGGTACGTGAATTCCCCAGCCCAGTGCCAGGTTGTCGCTGTTCCCTTTCGTCGTCAGATTCCCAATTCCCGGAACCGATAATCCACCTTCAGTGTTGTAAATCTTGCTGTAGCTGACGGTCCCCGGGAAGTGACTGCCCGAAAAGATGGACGCAGTACCATTCACGCCGCTCGACTGAAAGATGGATTGATAGCTGGAGTTGGCGCGCGACTCGTTGTAGAAGGGCTGCACATCGAACGAAACGAATCCGGGCGCATAGTAGTAGCCGCTCAGGTCGCCGTTACCGCTGGGACTTAGGGTGTGATCGGAACCCGTGAGATTCGAGTAATCCGCCGTATATCCGAAGGAAATGTTCCCGTTCGCCTTCATGCTGACGTCGTTCCCTAGCTGAAGCTGGGCTCGTGCGGGCATCGCCAGAGCGATTGCCATGAAGCTAGCGGCTAAGATCGCGTGTTTGCTGACGGCTGACATATCTAGAGCTCTTCAACCTTTGCATTCTTCCGGAGCCGCGCGTCGAGTGCTCGCCGGAGTTGCTCTGCTTTCTGCTTCTTCAACTGCTCGCGCAGCGAATCTTTCACGGTTTCGAACTTTTGCTCTCCTGCCGGAATGTGCGCGTTCAGCCGGACGATGGTGTAAGCGTGGTTTTCCAGTTCGATCAATCCGCTGATTTGGCCGGGTTGCATGCCCCTGATCACTTGCAACACCTGCGGCGGCAGCTTGGTTTGATCGACGGCGCGGTGGTCGCCCATCATCACGCGGAAGTCATCTTCCGAAAGCTTTTCGGCCAACACCCCGAAATCCTCATAATTCTTTGTCGCCTGAGCCTGGCGAAGCGCATCTTCCGCCTTCTTGCGCGCGGCCTTTTGCTGCTCGGGATTGGCATTGTCCGGAGGAATCACGGAGATCGTCTGGACCGCGAATGATTCTGGAATTCGGAACTGCTGCGGGTTCTTGTCGTAATAGGCGCGAAGTTGCGCCAGGGTGACATATGCCTGGTTGCTCACTTCCGTCTTCAACAACTCGTCAATCAGGAGCGAGCGCTCGATTTTGGTCTGCAGCAGCTTTTTTGATCCTTTGAACTCGTTATACAACAAATCCTGATATTCCTGCTGGCTGGAAAACTGTTTGCGGAACTCTGCCTCCGCGCGCTGCAAGCGAGCGGGAGGAATCGTCATCTTGCGCCGCTCGGCTTCCTGGTACACCAACTCTTCGAACACGATCATCTTCATCGCGCCCGCTTGAATATCAGACTGCATCGCGGCTGGAAGCGATCCGTTGTGCTGCCGCGCATACGGGAAGATCGCGTATTCCTCGCGCAGCAAATCACCGTAAGTCAGAAGCGCTCCATTGACGCGCGCCACCGGTTTGCCCGAGGGCGAGGGAGACACCGAGGCTGGCTTGGGAGTCGGCGGAGCGGCGGCAGCGTGCGAACTGAGCAACTGTCCCCAGGCGGGACTGATCGCCGCTACCAGCATCACCGAGATTGAGAGGGCACGCTTCATGATCTTTCTCCAAGAACTGGGGGAGGGTTTCCCTCCCCCCGGGATTGAGCCATCAGGCTAAGTGGTCGGCACGCCGTATTGGCCGTTCGACTCGTTGGCCTCGCCACCGTGGCACTGACGGCAGAATTGCGCCGCGTTGTTGCCGCCGGTGGAGGGGTTGTAATAACCGCGCAGGAAGAACATCGTCTTGTAAAAGCCTGGAGTAGCAGCCGTTGACGTGTAGATGTTCTGGCTGTGCTGGTTGTGGCAGCTGGTGCAAGTAACCGCGTTGACGTTGGTGCCGATCGTCGCCAGGTTCTTGATCACGCCGAAGTCGTAGTTCTTACCGAACTGGGTCGAATTCGGACCGCTCATGACGATCTTCGTCGCGCCGCCGCCCGTGCAGTCCCAGTTGTACGGGGGACCGCAGCTAACGAGCGCCGAGGCGCCCACTGGGTGATCGTTCTCGTAGTTGCCGGCCACAGTTCCGTCGTTGCCGAGCAGGGTTGGTGCGTTGCCGCCGACGATGGGCAGAGTCTCAACCGTCTTGCCCTTCATCATGCCGACTTTCGCCAGGTTGCCGTCATGGCAGCTCAGACAGAAGAGGATGACGGTGTTCGCGTCATGTGCGCTGGTGATCGTTCCTGCGGCAGGCAGCGTAACCGGATACGTTCCGCCGTCGCCGAAATTCAGGGTCTGGCCGTACAGAGGGGTAAGATCCTGTCCCCACAGAGCATAGTCGCCGCTCGTGGTGTCTTTGGTTGCGACATTGTTGCCACCCGCGCCGCTATGAGGAGCATGGCACATAACGCAGCCGCGGCCGTAGCCGAGGTGAGCGCCCAAAATATCGGCCGTCTCGCTGTTGTCCTGACTAACGCCCGTGAGTTGGGCTGATGCCAGGGCTGCCAGCGCAAAGACCGCTAACAGAGAAAACATTGCTTTCTTCATGAGTTTCGAAACCTCCTTAGGATTGTGCTGCAACACATTTACGAATGATGCGGTGCCCAGAGCCGAACTTGCGCCCGACCCTGGTTTTCCAGTGGCCATGGACCACCGAAAACTTGATGCGGCTTTGTGCACCCGGCCAGAAACTTCGTTGTTCATATGACCGCTCCTTTCGCCAGACTGCATCACTTCGCCGCCAGATCTTTTGCCGTGCTGCTTGCCGCCGGCTCGCTCGCCGGCTTCTGCGTCGCGGGAGTGCCGGCGCGCTTTTGCTCGGCTTCGGCTTCGCGCCGCTTCTTTTCCGTCTCGACCTCTGCGTCGCTGATATAACGGAACACCTGCACGCGTCCGGGATAAACTTCCGTCGTGATCACGCGGTTGTTCTTGTCGATGGTGATACCGAAGACGCCCATGAACCGCCCGGGATATTCGCCGTGCTCGCCGAAGTAAATCAGCAGGTGTCCTTCTTTATCGAAAACCTTGACGCGATCCTGCGCAGCGTCGGCCACCCAGATGTGCCCGTCGCAGTCGATCGCAATCCCTTTTGGCCGCTCGAAGTGTCCGGGCCCGTCGCCATTTTTTCCGAAGGTGCTGACGAAATTTCCGTCGGCATCGAAAACTTCAACGCGGTTGTTGAAGGTATCGGTCACATAGACATTGCTGTCGGCATCGACTGCGACGCCCTCAGGTAATGCGAACGTGCCGGGAGCGGTGAGCGTGTGCTTCTTGCCCGGCGTACCGATCTTTCGCAGGAACTTGTAGCTGTCAGCGTCGAAGACGTCCACAACGTCGCTCTGCGTATCGACCACATAAATGAAGCGGTTCTCGTAGTCGAGGGCGATGCTTGCCGGATCGGCCAGCACGTCGCCGCCGAACGCGGTTTCTAACACATGCGTGGTGGGAGCGAAGACGTCGACGCGGTGCAGCTTCACGTCGGTGACATACAGGCGGTCGTTGTCGTCGATCGCCAGTCCGCTGATCATGCCGAAGTGCGCCTGCTTTCCATTGCCAATCAGTTCGACCGCTTTGTTCTCTGGATTGAAGACGAAGATCGCGCCGACGCCCTGATCCGCGGCGTAAATCTGACCTTTGGAGTCGACCGCGACGCCGTAGGGGCGAATCAGCTGGAAGGGCAGTTCTTTTACTTCAATGTCGCTGGTTTGGCGGGCTCCGGCGAGACGGTCCATCCATTTTTGTTTCGGCTTCTCGTTCTTCTTCGCGAACTGGTTGGGATCGACCTTCTGTCCGGTGAACAGATCCACGAACTTGATCCTCGCGATCGCCGGAGGATTCGGCCACACGATCTTTTTAGGGTCGAAATACGCTGTCGTGCGCTGATCACCCAGCTTCGGCTGGTCGCCGGCCGGAGCGGCTTTCTTTTTCTGCGCGAACGCCGGTGCTGCGAGTGCGAGCGTCAGCAGAAGCACCACCCACAGGCGGCACGCGCGATTCGATTTGCGAATTTCGAAGGTCACTGTTTTCCTCCGCCCAGGAATTTGTTGGTCGTGTTCATCTGGTTCAAATCCAGAGGATTGCTGTGGCACTTACGGCAGAAGTCCATGTTGGGGGCCTGATCCTTGGCCAGCATGCCGTTCTCGGCTCCGGAGTGCGGCTGGTGGCAAGTCAGGCAGTTCATCGGTGTGATCGTCTTGGTCTTGATATCAGTGACGTCGGAAATCGGGTGACGCTCGGTCGGATGGCCCGCGCCGTACTCGAGCGGCAGAATCGGAACGTTGCGCGCCGTGAAGTAGTCTTCCGGCAGGCGGATCTTGCCGTCGAGAATCGTGACCAGGTGCTGCGCCTCAACCTTGTTGGGACTGCGGTCCGGACCATGGCACTCGAGGCAGAGCGTATTCACGCTGGCGCTGCGCAGCAGGTGCTGATTCTCGCCGCCGTGCGGTTCGTGGCACGTCGCGCATCCTTGCTGAAACGCCGGCTGATGCAGATGCGGCTTCTTGCCTTGCTCGGCCTGATCGCTGTGGCAGGTCAGGCATGCGCTGACCGGATCGGGCTGCACAAATCCCGGCGAGTTGCCGGCGTGCGGATTGTGACAGTCGGTGCAATCTCCCGCCGCGCCCGGATGCTGTACTTTTGCTTTCTGGATCTGCTCGGCCTTGTCGGCGTGGCAGGTGACGCAGAGATCTTTCGCCGTGGCTTGCGTCAGGACGACTTTTCCGTCTTTGGCCGGCGCGTGGCACGTGTCGCAGGATTTCTCCGCGAACGGGGGATGGAGGAACCTCGCCATCAGCTTGGGCGCTGCCGACTGATGCGCATCGTGACAGGTCAGACAATTCGCCGTGCCGAAGGGTTGATTCTGATGCGCCTTCTGCAGCGAGGCGTCTTTCACGTCGTGGCAATCCAGGCAAAGCGCCGGAACCGCCTTGGTCAGGTGGAATCGATTGTCGATGGTCAGCTCGGCGCCGCTCTTATGCGTGACATGGCAGGTGTCGCAGCCCATATCGAGCGCGGCATGACGGCTTCCCTTCTCCGGAACATCCACGCCCTGGTTGTGACAGCTAAGGCAGAGATTGTCTTTCTTATCGCCCGACGTCGGCTTCAGCAGTTGAAACTTGTTATCGGAAGTATGCGGGTCGTGGCAGGTCAGGCAATCGCGAACCGCTGGCTTGTGGATCGTGCCCTTGAGTTGCGCCGCATCTTTGTCAGCGTGACAGGTGAGGCAGAGCTTGTAGGGAACGGTCGTGGTCAGCTTGATCCGCGTGACATCTTTATTGACGCGAACTTCGTGGCAGCTCAAACATCCGGTCGCGATCGCGGAGTGAACTGCCTTTCCTTTGCTCTTGTCTTCGTGGCACTCCAGGCACTTCGCCGAGTCGACGTTCTTGTCGAGAGGGACCGGGTGCGTCTTCGCCGCTGCCGGTAGGACGGCAATCGCAAGAACATAGGCGAACAGGAAAAACAATTTGGGGAGAGCTCGCTTCCCGTTCGCCGTGCGAATTCGGTCTTCTCGGACCATGACACCTAGGCTTTTGCACGACCATGTCCGTATTTAGGAAAACCTGCGAGCCTCCTGTTAAGAGCTGTAAGTAACTACAACAGAACGAGTTTGTGGGCGGTCTGAGACCTGTTGCGATTTTCCACAGATCGCATTTCGCACCAAGTTGGGCTTTCTCCCACACTGGCACTGGTGGAAATAACGCAGGGTCCCGAGGGCTGTTCGTGATTGAAATCACAGACTTGCAGTGGTGGGTGAAATCGCAACGCTTCCTTTTGGATATGAGTGTTATGGCTCATTTCGGAAGTCGCGAAAAACAGCTGCCCGTGTCTCAAGCCATTGAATGCGAAGCAGTTGTCAGGACTTCCCAAAGTTGGCGCAGAACGTGCATTCCTCTCGTGCGAGTACGAGGAAAGCAATGGCCCTGTCACTTCGCACCGCGCCTCGCAAAATCTGGCAGACACTCAGTTCCATTAAGACCGGCGTCGTTCTGATTATTCTGGTCGTCATCTTTTCAGCGGCCGGCACCGTCATCCTGCAGCGTTCGATGACAGACCCGGACGACATGCAGCATGCCTACTCTCCGGCGATGCTGCGCTTCCTCGATGCAACTGGCCTAACCGATGTTTTCCACACGCGCTGGTTCGTCGCCCTGATGATCCTCGTCAGCCTGAGCATCATCGCAGCGTCGGTGCAGCGCTTCCCCAATGCGTGGCGATTTTTCGCGCGTCCTTACAAGAGTCCCGACGACGGATTCCGAAGAGTTCTCCCCACGCAGGCCCAGATCGCAATAGCAGATGAAGAACAAGGATTGAGCGCTGCCGAACGTGTTCTTCGCCATATGGGATTTAAGGTGGAACGCATTGTCCGCACCGACAGCTTCTCCTTATTCTCGGAGCGCAGCCGTATCTCCGAGATGGCGGTCTACATCGTTCATGCCAGCCTGCTGCTGATTTTTCTCGGGGGGATCGTCGACGCGCTCTATGGCTGGCGCGGCTTCGTCACGCTGACGCCCGGCTCTTCCGGCAATCAGGTGGAAGTGATGAAAGGCGGCGCGCGCACTCTCCCGTTCTCGATCCGCTGCGACGGCACCGGCGAGGAGACTTACACCGATGGAACTCCGAAGCGCTGGTGGTCGAAGCTCGCCGTAGTCGAAAACGGACATGAAATTTCGCGCAAAGAAATCGCGGTCAACGATCCGCTCGTCTATCACGGAGTGCGTTTTTATCAGGCCACTTACGGGCGCACGGGAAAGCTCGATCATTTGGTTCTCGACGCTACCCCGGCGAGCGGCGGCGGGAATCCACAAGAGATTTCGCTGGCGATGAAACAAACGGTCGCCCTCGATGCCGACACTGATGTTCAGTTGGTGGAATTCATTCCCGATTACGTTTTTCAGGATGGACAGGTATACGCGCGCAGCAACGACGTCGTGAACCCCGCGGTTCACATGATCGTGACCTCCAGGAGCAAGAACGCCAGCATCAACGTCTGGCTGCCGGAAATCCCTGGCATCGCCGAGAATGCTTCCTCCCCCTACACCTTCGATCCGAAGGATCTGAAGACCGGGTTTTATACCGGACTGCAGGTCTCGCATGAACCCGGCCAGTGGGCGGTATGGGCCGGAGTGGTGCTGATGGCCATTGGCCTCACCTTCGTCTTCTATGTGATTCACGTTCGCTTCTGGGTGGTCCCGGCGCACGACTCCAGCGGACGGCTCGTGCTCTGGGTCGGCGGAACGGCGAATCGCAACCGCGACGCCTTTGAAACCACGTTCAAGAAGCTGGTCGAACAGATTCAGAAAGAACTGAAACCGGAACGCGCGGCCGCTGAAAAGCTAGCCGACTCGATCCCAGGCGCGACGATCGCCGGAAGATAGATCCATCTTCGAAAGGAAAGGAAGCACGTATGGCGCGAGCAAGAGTGGAACAGCATCCCGCGACTGGAACAACTCTGGTCGTCATGGTCGGACTTAGCATCGCCTTCCTGCTGTTCATCGCTTTTCTGAACGTAGTCAAGACCGGAAACATTCTCAGCGAAGCCAACCTGCTCTATGCCGCCCTGGTGTTCTATGCCGGTGCGGGCGCGTTGTATCTCGGCTTCGGAATCACCGGGACGGATGCGTATATCAAGTTTGCTTCTCTGGCCACATGGGCGGGCCTCATCGCCAATACCGGCGCGGTGGCACACCGCTGGTATGAGGCCGGCCATCCTCCATTTGCCAGCATTTATGAAATGCTGCTGAGCTTCGTGTGGACGCTCGCCGCCCTCACGCTGATCGCCGAGAAACGTTACGGAGTAAAGGTCATCGGCACCGTGACGATGCCAGTCGCTATCGTTGGCGTCGTCCTGATGGAACTTCTGCCCAGCGAAGTTCGTCCGCTGGTGCCGGCGCTGCAGTCAACCTGGCTGCATGTGCACGTGACGCTCGCCATGCTGGCCTATGCAGCCTGCGCGCTCAGCTTCGCGCTGGCGATGATGTTCCTCATCCAGGACAAGATGAAGACGGAGACTTTCCTGGCCGCAACCAGCATCTTCACCATCGGAATTTATGGCGCGATCCTGACGCGCTTCGAAAGATGGGGCGGACTCAACGTCGTCGCGTGGGATACGGAAAATAAAACCGAGGCCTTTATCTCGCGCGGAGTTAGATTGTTCGTCACTATCCCTGATCTGGGCTGGTTGATGCTTCTAGTCTGTGTCGCGGTGGCCGCGCCGTTGGTTCTCTACATGGTCGCTCGCATTCAAAAGAATGACGCGCTGCTTCCAACCGCCAATCGTGCGATTTTTGTCAGCATCCTGTTGCAGGCGCTGGCTCTGATCTTCTTCGTATTGCGTGCGCGCAACGGACAATATCCGTCGCTCGACGCCGAAGGCCTGTACGCCACGACGCTGGCCGCGAGTCCCTTCATTCTGTCGGCTCTGGTGGGCGGCATCTTTGCCAACCTGCTCTACCTGCTGATGCTGTGGCGTCGCGAAGATCTCGAGCGCCTGCTGCCGGATGCCGATGCGCTCGACCGCATCACCTACAAAACGATTTGCATTGCTTTTCCTTTGCTCACCCTGATGATCGCCGCCGGCGCCTACTGGGCCAACCGGGCCTGGGGTTCCTACTGGAATTGGGATCCTAAAGAGACGTGGGCGGCGATTACCTGGCTCGTCTATGCCGGCTATCTCCACATGCGCATTACTCGCGGCTGGCGCGGACGGCGCGCAGCTTACTTTGCGATCCTCGGATTCGCCGTCGTGATGTTCACCTTCTTCGGAGTGACGTATCTGCTCCCCGGATTACATGCATATGCCTGAGATTGCCCACAAAATGGCGAGCCCAGTCCCCGAACCCGAATTACCTGAAGCGGACCCAGTTCCACCAGCCCGTAAGAGTTCGTTCAGCACGGGATCGAGTAACGCGGAAGACATCGGCACGGGTTCGGCTCGCGTGGGCTCCGTAGCTATCGAGAACCAGGACCCGGAACTCCCTTGGTTTCGTCTGAACTGGGAGATCAAGGCTCTGCTGCCGATCGCCTGCGTGCTGCTCGGTGGCATGTTGCTCTTTTTGCTGGCGACGCTTTCCTGGCGCGATCCCGAACGTCATCTCGTCCTGCTTGTCGCAGGCGTAGGCGCGATCGCGATTTGCGGAGCGCTGCTGGTGGTGCTCACTTACACCGTGCAGCGTCCGATGGTGGAACTACAGCAGAAGATTGCGCAACTCGGCAGCGGCGATCTGAACGTTTCTGTGAGCTTTGCCCGCCGCAACGACGAGATCGGCGATCTCGGACGCAACTTCAACCAAATGGTCTCGCAGATGCGCGAGAGCCGCGTCGAGATCGAGCGTCTGCATCGCACTCAGATGTCGCGCGCCGAACACATGGCCACTCTTGGGGAAATGGCGACCGGACTTGCCCACGAAATCCGCAATCCCCTCGCGGGAATTGCCGGCGTCATCGAAATCATTGGGCGCGATCTGCCCACAACCAGTCCCGCGCGCGCGGTGGTGAAAGACGTTCGCCAGGAGATAGCGCGTATTAATCGCATTGTGACCGACTTGCTGCAGACGGCGCGCCCCCATCCGCCGAAGGTTCGCAAGAGTGACCTGAATACGACGGTCGAGCATGCGGTCATGCTCGGCCGTCAGCAAGCCCTAGCGAAAGCGGTGGAGGTTACTCTCCACAAAAATCCATCGCTGCCCGAAGTCGAGCACGACAGCGATCAGATCCACCAGGTGCTGCTCAACCTCTTGCTCAACGCACTGCAGGCCATCGATCAGAAGGGAAAGATTGCAGTCACCGTCGAACGTCAGGACAACACCGCCGTCATCGAAGTCGCGGATAACGGCCGCGGCATTGCGCCAGATCTTCTGCCAAATATTTTCCGCCCGTTCTTCACTACCAAAGGCGACGGCACCGGCCTGGGATTGTCCCTCGCCCGCCGCATCGTCGAGGATCATCAGGGACGCATCGACGTCACCAGCACGGTCGGCAAGGGCACGACGTTTGCGGTAATCCTGCCGCTGCAGCGCGCCGCTGCCCAGGCGAGCGAATCGTAGGGCTATCCAAACCCAAGATCCTGGACGTTGACGCAATGCTGGGATGCGATTTGTATCAGGGCATCGCTTTAACGATGCCGCTAATACAGGGCGTAGGAAGGCTTTAGTCGCGCGGTTTGCCGACAGGTCCCACATCCCAACACTTCGTATCTCTTTTGTATCTACATCGTGTCCTCCCCGGGAGTCGCTGTCATTATAGCTATGCGGAAAGATTGTCAGGTCGAAAGTCGTATCTCGAACGCCTGTGCAGATTCTTTCATCTTGACAGCCTACCCCACCGGCTACACCCTAGCTGAATCTGCGGCAGAGTCGTTAGTTGAGGAGCACCCCCAGAACAGTGCGGGGACACGCAAACTTCAGAACGAAAATTAAAGGACGGAAGAAATCCACCTCCCCCGGGGCCCAAGAACGAATCTAAATTCTTGATGGAGGAATCTATATGTCCCCGGCTCAAACCGCCAATTCTGCCAGAAAGTAATCCTCTAACAATACTGAATCGCCAGGCGGGTTTCTATTCGCTTGCAGCAACCGCTGCCGGGGTAAGCATGTTGGCATTAGCTACACCCGCGTAGTGAAGTCGTGATCACCAGGGCGCACCTGAGCTGTAGTCGTTTATTTCGCCTGCATTGGTAATACCGAAGAGACTGCTCGACGCGCCGCGACAAGGCCGCGCAATGCTCAATATTGTTCCGGGAAGGCCGAGGGGAGCCCAGACGTGCGCCTTTCATACGGCAACCGTGCAGGCGATTGCATCTTAGCTATCGTCGGAACAATTGGGGCCGACCTGGGTTTCAGATTCGAAATTGGAGTAGTTGTATGAAAAACAGGCTTAGGTTGAGTCCGTTTCTAATCGCGGGAGCCGTCTTGCTAGCTCTTGCTGTCTATAGTGGCGCAACGGAGGTGGCTTCGCCGCCTCCTCGTCGCTCATTCACCGGTTGGACGTGGATGAGCGGCTCCAACACCATCAACCAGCTGGGAGTCTACGGCACCCAAGGTGTGGCCTCCCCCAATAACAGTCCCGGGTCGCGCGTGGGCCCTGTGAGCGTGGTCGACTTGTCCGGCAATTTCTGGCTCTTCGGGGGATACGGCAACGACTCAGCCAATGCGCAGGGAGGAGACTTGAATGATCTCTGGAAATATAGCGACGGCGAATGGACTTGGATGAGCGGTTCGAACTTGACCGAGCAAGGGGGGACTTACGGAACTCTCGGCATTGCCGCGCCGGGCAACATTCCAGGGGCGCGCTATCAAGCCATCAGTTGGATCGACGCGTCCGGAAGCCTTTGGATCTTCGGCGGACTTGGAATCGATTCGACCGGAGCTCGTGGAAGGCTCAATGACCTCTGGAAATATAGTGCTGGCGAATGGACTTGGATGAGCGGAGCGGAAACGGCAGATCAAAAAGGCGAGTACGGCACAAAGGGCGCCGCTGCTGCGTCCAATGTTCCCGGGGCACGCGTCAGTGCTTCCACCTGGACCGATGCCTCGGGTGATCTCTGGCTATTCGGCGGTTTCGGTTACGACTCCAATGGCACTCTTGGAATTCTCAACGATCTGTGGAAATACAGTGGCGGCGAATGGACATGGATCAGCGGTTCGAAGGTTTTCAACGCGTTCGGGAGGTACGGAACCTTGGGAACGGCCAGTACTCACAACGTTCCAGGAGCCCGAAGCGACTCCATCGCATGGATCGACGGCTCCGGGAATCTGTGGCTCTTCGGCGGACAGGGTAATGATTCGAATGGAGCGCTTTGCCGGCAATCGGGAGGAGCACTGCCATGCAATCTCAACGACCTCTGGAAGTTCAATGCGGGCCAATGGACATGGATGGGCGGTGCCAATGTCATTGCCCAACCAGGAATCTACGGCACGTTAGGTAAGCCGAGCCCCAATAACATTCCCGGAGCCCGCGCCAGTGCCGTAAGTTGGCACGATTCGGCGGGAAACTTCTGGCTCCTCGGTGGATTTGGTTTTGACTCGAAGTCCGCCTACGGAGATCTCAATGATTTGTGGCGGTTTAGTGAAGGCGAATGGACTTGGATGAGCGGATCCAGCACTGCGGACCAAAAAGGGCGATATGGAACAAAAGGAACGGGGGCGGCCAACAACGTTCCGGGAGCCCGGGATAGCGCGGCGGGTTGGATCGATACCAGCGGAAACCTTTGGCTCTTCGGCGGTGGCGATTATCTTTCCATCGCGGGCGGCGGAAAGTTCAATGACCTTTGGAAATACTCCGTCGTCAAACCATGAATCAGAAGTAGCGGCTTGGCATCAGTAACGAGCCCTCTCAAATAGGGCACAAAGCCAAGCACAATGCCGAACTGGAACTCGCCGGGCTATGCTGCCGATTGAAATATCGCCAGCTCCCAAGATTTGTCTGGAGACTGAAGTTTCATGTATTGCCCTGCGTAAGAAGAGCATCATTTAGACCCCGAAATCAGGCCTCCTGTCTCATCTCTTCTCGCGACACTCGACGACCGGGATATAATCTCCGCCGCAGCACCTGCGCGGAAGAGGTTCTGATGCTTTCCTCAGTAAATTTCTGGATGTGTTTTGCCGGGCTTATCTATCTTGTCGCCGGAGTTTTTATACTTCGAACGCAGATCAGCGCGGCTAGTGGATGGGACAAGCTCATCACCTTGGGCTGTATCTTCATCTCCGTTCCACTCGCGGTATTTGCGCCCGAGCATTTCGGCGGCCCGATGGGAGTCCCGGAAATGATCCCTTCTTGGATGCCGGCCCACTTGTTCTGGGCGTATTTCGTGGGATGTGCGCTATTCGCAGCCGCCACCAGTCTTGCGGTGAGGAAGTTCGTATGCTTGTCCTCCACGCTGCTCGGATTGATGTTCTTTCTATTTGTCTGCATGATGCATATACCGAATGCACTAGGGGATCCCAAGAATCGATTCGCATGGGCCTACGCGCTAAGAGATCTCTCTTTTGCGGGAGGCGCATGGGCTCTGGCGGGACTGCATAGTCGCGACTCGTCGCCGCAAGCATCGAAATCGATGATTTTATTTGGGCGCAACGTCATAGCGATGGCTGCGATCTTTTTTGCCGTAGAATTTTTTCTTCATCCAGAATTTGCGCCCGGCTTTCCTTTGGAAAAGCGAACGCCATCATGGGTTCCATTCCCCAGCGTATGGGGATACCTCACAGGAGCGACCCTGCTGGCTGCTGGAATCGGCTTGGCCCTGAACAAAAAATCTCGGATAGCCGCGACCTCGATTGGCGCACTAATGACCGTCCTCACTCTATTTCTATATCTGCCTATTTGGATCCTCGCTCACGGAGGAACCACGCCGGAGATCATGGTGGCGATAAATTATGTCTTTGACACTTTGCTCTACGCCGGAACAGCACTCGTCCTGGCATCGGCATTGCCGCGCGATTCTGATCGTCTGGAGAAAACGTAGCGTCTTCGTTTCAAGCAAATCCGCCAAGCTTCGCCCCTAACCCCCTGCGTGCCCTCTCCTTCCCTTTCGTAGTAAGCTAAACGCGGCATGCCTGCTGAGAAGATCCTGATCGTGGATGACGAGCGTCTGGTGCGCTGGTCACTGCGCCAGAAGTGCGAAGAGTGGGGGTATCACGTCGTCGAAGCCGCCGCCGGAGACCCCGGCTTGCGCCTCGCGCAGCACGAGTCTCCCGACCTGGTTTTGCTCGATGTGCGCATGCCCGACATGAGCGGCATCCAGGTTCTCGAACAAATCAAGAAAGCTCCCGACGCGCCGCCGGTCATCATGATCACGGCCGACCCTCAACTTGATGATGTGAAGACCGCGCTCAAGCTTGGCGCCTACGATTTCATCGGCAAGCCTCTGGATTTCGAGGAGCTTCGCGTCACCATCCAGAACGCGCTCGAAGCGACGCGCCTGCGGACAGAGGTCAAATCCCTGCGCGGCGAGGTGCGGCGCAATACCGGCTATCACGAAGTGGTCGCCGTCTCGCCGAAGACCACCGAACTGATGAGCTTTGTGCAGAAAGTCGCCGCCAGCGAGGCCACCACAATTCTGGTTCAGGGCGAGAGCGGCACGGGCAAAGACCTAGTCGCCAAGACAATTCACTACGAGAGTTCGCGCCAGCACGGTCCGTTCGTCGCCATCAACTGCTCCGCGATCCCGGAGACGCTGATGGAGGCCGAACTCTTCGGCCACGAAAAGGGTGCCTTCACCGACGCGAAAGCGATGAAGAAGGGCCTGTTCGAAACCGCCAATGGCGGCACGCTCTTCCTCGATGAAATCGGAGAGCTCTCGCCGCTGCTGCAAGCCAAACTGCTGCGCGTGCTCGAAGATCAGGTGATCCGTCGCGTCGGTGGTGTGCGCGATATGCAGGTCGACGTTCGCGTGATCGCAGCCTCCAATCGCGATCTCGAAAAAGCCGTTCGCGAAGGCCACTTCCGCCAGGACCTTTATTACCGGCTCGCGATCATTGCCATCTTCATTCCCCCATTGCGCGAGCGCACCGAAGACATTCTTCCGCTGGTCGAATTCTTTATCGATTGGTACAACCGGAAGTTCAAGAAATCGATAAAAGGAATCAGCCCCGAGACGCGCCGACTGCTGCTGGCGCACAATTGGCCGGGGAATGTCCGCGAGCTGAAGAATTCGATCGAGCGCGCTATGATCCTCGAAGAGGAATCCATCCTGCGCCCGGCCTACATGCCGTTCGCCGTGGGCGAAGCGGCCCGCAGTGGCTTGACGGCTTTCGAGCATAGCAGCGCTTCCTCCGACGGAGGCGGCAAGCAACTGGCTAACGGCCGGGTTCTCCCGCGACTGTATATTCCAGAAGAAGGCACGTCATTGGAAGAGGTCGAGCGCGCCATGGTAGAACTCGCAATGCGCCAGGCCAACGGAAATCAGACGCACGCCGCGCGGTTGCTCGATATCAGCCGCGACGCGCTGCGCTACAAGCTGAAAAAGTTCGAACTCGTCGCTGCCGGCGACGACGAGTCTTCCGTGGAATCCGTCCCGTCAGAAAATTCAGCCGGCTCATAAACGATTCCGCTAACAAATGAAAACAGTGGGCCTCCTTTGATGAAAGCCCTGCTGCGCCAATAAAAGGATTTATAGGAAAGCGCCAATGCTCGAAATTGTTTATCCCCGGGCCGCGTGCTCTTTCGCCTTGGCAATGTACTGCTCGACCTGCTGCTTCTGCGGATAATCCGGATTCGCTTTCAGCAATTGTTGCCAGGCCTCAATCGCCCCCTTGGGATCCGCCTTGCCTTGCCACCGCACCCAGCCCAGGTTGAACAACGTTTGCGGATGCCCTGGCCGGTATTTCAACGAAGTCTCCATCGCCGCTACGGCCTGGTCGGCGTTGCCCGCATACCAGTACGCCGTCCCCATGTCGGTGCGAACGTCGGCATTCTCGGGATGAATCGCCAGCGCCCGCTCGTAATACTGGACTGCATTCGGGAACTGCTGTCCGTCATAGAACACGTTGCCGAGCTTCACCAGCGAATCGTAGTCGTTGGGATTCTGGTTCAACGCTTCGAGATACGGAGCGGCGGCCTGCGCTACCGCGGCTTGTGCGGTGGCGGACGCCGGCTGTTTTTGCGATCCATTATCCGGCTGCGCCTCCGAGGCTGCCGGCTGTGCGACCAGCGATGCCGATCCTCGAAATAGATATCCCAATGCCACGCCGAGGACCAGGCAGAATGCGGCCAGCAAATAGGCCTGCATGCCGGTCGCTCCCTGCGACGAACTGTTAGTAGTTGGCGACTGCTCTCTGTTTTGTTCGCTCATTTTGTTCTGTCTCCGATCTGGTGCCGGCAAGCGCCCGTTTCGGCGATTCCAGGTGGAACAAGCGCGTGACTACAGCGGTCATTTGCTCTTGTTCCTCCTTCTCTGGAAGTTCTTTGAGTTCGCGAGCCAGGGAGCTGGCAATCTTTTGTATGACTTGTGCTGTGATTGCATGAAGCGATTGATCCTGCTCCCGCGTGAAAGGCCCTCGCTCTTCGATAAAGGACTCCAGTTCTTGCCGGCTAATCTCTTCGAGGCGCTGGCGCAGCGCGACGATGGTCGGCACCACGCTTTCCGCCTCCAGTTTGCCGCGGAAAGCTTGCGCTTCCGCCACCACAATCTTCTCAGCCTCGGCAGCCACTACGTTGCAGGCCGGGGCCTCGCTCTTCAGGGAGCGCTCCAGGCCCTCGAGGTCGTACAGCAAAATTCCATCGACTCGGCGAACTTCCGGATCGACATCGCGCGGCATACCGAGATCCACGATGACCAGCGCCACTCGATTTCTCTCCGCCGTGATCCGCCCCGCTTCTTCGCGCGTCAGGACCACATGCGGGCATCCGGTCGCGCTGATCACGATGTCGGCGCGCAGCATGCACTTCCAGCGGTCGGCCAGCGTAGCCGCCGTGCCTCCAAGCTTCTCTGCAACCTCGCGGGCTCTCGCTGCCGACTGATCGATCACTACCACGGCTCCAACTCCGTTCGCCATCATCAGCCGGGCAGAAAGCTCGCTGGTCTCCCCGGCTCCGAGCAGCAACACTCTGCGGCCGTCCAAGGTTCCAAAGACTTGACGCGCCAGTTGGAATGCCGCTGCCGGAATGGAAACGGTCGAGTCGCCAAGAGCCGTCTCGCTTCGAACTTTTTGGGCGACGCTCAAGGCCGTCTCCAGCGTCAGGTTCAGAAAGCGCCCCGTGGCGCCCACCGTGCGCGCCTGCTCCCATGCGGACTGGGCTTGCTGCACGATCTGGGGCTCGCCGAGGACGAGAGAATCCAGTCCCGAAGTCACGCGGAAAATGTGAGTCAGGGCCGATTCATCGAGCAGGCGGTAGAAATGTTGCCATTCGCTCAACTTCAGCCCGTGCTCGGATCCCAGATACTTCAGCAGCGAATTCGCTGCCAGCGTCGGCTCGCTCGCCCACAACAGAAATTCGGTGCGGCAGCAGGTCGAAAGCACAACGACTTCTTCCACGCCTTCTGCTCGCGTCAGTTGACGCAATACTTCGTAGCGCCGGTTCTCGCTGATCCAGAAACGTTCTCTCATGGCCAGCGGCGCCGTCCGCTTGTTCAATCCGATGACCATGAGTGTTGGTTCCAAGACGAAGACCTCGGGCGCAAGCTGCATTCAAAGAAGTGCACGCACATTGCCAGACGCGCCAGCCGTGAAGCGAAATAATCCTCATGTTTTCAAGGACTTTGTGTGATGTGTTTGTTCTCAAGACCTGTTGAAATCCGCCACGGTGCGGCATATCGCGCGGATCGCGAGTCTTTTCACGCGATCTCTCCCACTTTCACGAACTTAGCTTCCAATCAAGATCACGACGAAGAGTGATCGTAATCACTGAACGTCTTGCGGTCTTCCGGAGAAACTGCATGACGGTTAGTAAGTTCTCATTCCGTCTTTGGGGCTCGTGGGCTGCATTCGAGGGTGTCCAGGCTGGCCAGAGACATAAGGTTTGAAAGGAATTGCAATCATGAAGATGACGAAGCTGGTGCTTCTGATCATGGTGATCGCGGTGGCTCTGTTCCTGATTTTGCCAAACCTGTCTTGGGCCGCCGATCACGGCGCTGCCCTGTACAAGACAAAATGCGCCGCGTGTCATGGAGTGGATCTTGCCGGCAAGCCGGCCGCGAAAGTTCCCAGCCTGATTTCCGACGAGTCCAAGAAAGAGTCCGACGCCGACCTCACCGACATGATCGCCAATGGCGGCAAGGACAAGAATGCAATGCACTCCTTCGCCAACAAGGGCATAACTCCCGATCAAGTGAAGGTGATCGTGTCGTACATTCGCGACGCGCAGAAAAAGTAGTACGGCACTTGGTTAGCGGGATCGCTGTTCCCAGAATGCGAACCACGCCCCCACAAGGCTGGCGCCCGACACGCGAGGGTGAGTCATCCGCTCACCGGTAGGCTCCGGCGATAAGCTGGACGGCCGGATTCCCCTCGCTAGTTCGCAACTCAAACGGAACAGCCCGGCCCGGGCTTCGGTGCTCACCCCGAACCCCGGGCCTTTGTGTTTAATCCGGAAAGTGCGCGCCATCACATCGAGGCTGCCCCACCCCCAGCATGCAGGGATTTCTGAGATTCACCACCGTGGAAGTCCGAGGTTAAATAGGCGTGCGCTGCCACGAAAGGGCTGCCTTTTGCGATTTGGGACCCGGACCATCCTACCTGCGCAACCCATCACGGCACCCTGTGATTCAAATCACAGCCTTTTCCCAACTCCGAAATTATTCTGACCTTGCTTGTGGGAGTTCTTCTAGCGGTCGCAGGAAGGGGGAAACATGGTCGTTGCAGGCGCTACTCCGAACATGAGCCGCATGGCTCACGACTTTTCCAGGAATCCAATGCTGGTCTACTGGGAGATGACTCAGGCTTGCGGCCTTGCTTGCAAACACTGCCGCGCCGAGGCTATGCCCACCGCGAATCCTCTCGAACTCAACACCGACGAGAGCAAGCGGTTCCTGAAGCAGCTCGTCGGCTTCGGCAATCCTCTGCCCCATCTGATTTTGACCGGAGGCGATCCGCTTAGCCGCAAGGACATTTACGAACTGATCGACTACGCTACCGGACTTGGCCTTGAAGTTTCTGTCACCCCCAGCGCCACGCCTGAGCTGACGAACGACGCCATCTCCAAGTTGAAAGCGCACGGCATTCAGAGCCTGGGACTCAGCCTCGACGGTTCCTGCGTCGAGAAGCATGACGCGATCCGAGCTGTGCCCGGAACGTTTGATCACACGATCGAAGCCGCTCGCCACTGCGGACGCCTCGGCCTGCCGATCCAGATCAACACTCTGGTTGCAGAAGAGACTGCCGACGATCTGCCCGCGATCTATGAACTCCTCCGCACCAGTTTTCCGGTGATGCGCTGGAGCTTGTTCATGCTGATCTCCGTCGGCCGCGGTAAAGCCCTCAACGAAGTCTCGCCCGAAGAAGGCGAATGCATCATGCGCTGGGTATTCGATCTCTCCCAGCACTCGCCGTTTGCGGTAAAGACGACGGAAGCCCCGTCGTATCGCCGAATCGCCATCGACAAGATGCGTTCGTCCGGCATGGCGACGCCGGAAATGAAAGCCACCTCCGTCTACAAAGGATTTCAGATTCGCGACGGACACGGCATCGTCTTCGTCTCGAATCTCGGAGAGATTTATCCCTCCGGATTCCTGCCGCTGCACTGCGGTAATGTCCGCAAGGATTCTCTGGTTGAGGTCTATCGCAACTCGGAAGTCTTCCGCGGGCTGCACAATCCCGACACGTTCCATGGAAAATGCGGCGCCTGCGAATACAGCCACATCTGCGGAGGATCGCGCGCGCGCGCTTTCGCCTACACGGGCGACCCGCTCGGCACCGATCCGTTCTGCCCCTACGAACCGGAAGCAGCGAGCGTATAAGCGGAGGCCAAGAGCAGATGGCAACTCAGCCGCGGTTGGACGAAGCCCATCAGGGCCTTTCGTCTGCTTCTCCCATGCCTGCGGCGATGGTCGATTCTGGAGTCAGGCTCTCGATCTTGCGCAAGAAGCTCATTCGGCGCGCGTTGCCCGATCATTCCCAACAATTCCGACGCAGCTTTCAACTGGCGTTCCTGCTTCTGAACCTCTGGCTCGGAGCGTCGTTTTACTTCTGGGTTCGCCACTTCGAAGCGGGATCGCACGAGCGCTCGGGGACGCGACCCGCGGGCGTCGAAGGATGGCTGCCGATCGCGGGCCTGATGAATATGAAGTACTGGCTGGCGACTGGCCGATTCCCGGCAGTCCATCCCGCTGCATCTTTCTTATTCATTACTTTTTTGGCAATTGCGTTTTTGTTTCGCAAAGCATTCTGTAGCTGGCTGTGTCCGGTGGGAACGCTGTCGGAGTATCTGTGGCGCGCGGGGCGCGCGATTATTGGTCGCAACTTTCAGCTGCCGCGGTGGATTGATCGTCCCTTGCGCTCTCTCAAATATCTACTGCTGGGATTCTTCGTCTGGGCGGTCGCGAACATGTCGACTACTGCCGTGGAGGAGTTCATGCACAGCCCGTATGGCGCCATCGCCGACGTGCGCATGCTGAACTTCTTTCGCCATCTCGGGCAGACGGCCTCGATCGTGCTTGCCGTGCTGGTCGTCGCGTCGGTGCTCGTGCAGAATTTCTGGTGCCGCTACCTCTGCCCCTACGGAGCGCTGTTAGGCCTCGCTTCCCTGCTGAGCCCGTTGCGTGTACGCCGCACAGCCGATGCTTGCATTGATTGCGCCAAGTGCGCAAAAGTATGCTCCTCCGCGCTGCCTGTGGACAAACTGGTTACGATCAAATCTGCCGAATGTACTGGATGTCTGGAGTGCGTCAGCGTTTGTCCGTCAGAAGGCGCCTTGCAGATGCGCTTGCCGTGCTGGATGCGTACTCCGAATTCTGGCCAGCTTCCAGCCTGGTCAATCGCTGCCGGCATTGCCGTTTTATTCTTCGGGGTGATTGGATTCGCGAAGACCGCCGGGTGCTGGAACGGAGACGTGCCCGACTACGTTTACCGCCAGCTCATTCCGCATGCAAAAGAAGTCGAGCATCCTCTGGAGTAAGGAGTCTCGATCAAGGCGGAATCGAACTAGGAATAAAGCTGAATGGGCTGTACGACGCGGGTGATGGTCCCGGACGGGCTCGGCTGATCGGGTTTCAATCCGCACCGCATCGAAGCGAAGAGTCCCAGCAACTGCCCAAGCATCACATCCAACACGGGACGGTGTTGATCGTCGAACTTCGCGGCGAGTTCCAGCGATAAACAATAGTCCGCCAGATCGGCAACGTCGCGTCCATTCGAAGCAGTGATTGCAAGACGCACACGCCCCAGGCGTTTTCGATCGATCTCCCGGAGAAGATCCAGTTCGTATCCGCGCCGACGCGGTTCACTCGAAAGGAACGCTGTGAACAGCGTCTGACCGTCGACACTCGACATCGGGCCGTGACGCAATCCGAGGGGTGTTTCCGCAAGCGTAGCGACTTTGCCCGCGCTCAGTTCGACAACCTTTAGCGCGCATTCGTCGGCGACCGCCCGCAGAGCTCCGGAGCCGACAAAGCAAGCCCGCGTGCATCCAAGCGTGGTGATTTCCGCAGCCGTTTCCGCGGCAACCGTGACGAACTTCCGGCCCGCGTCGGAAATTTGAGACACCACTTCACCGAACTGGGAGATGTCATCCAGATGCGCGGTGCACTGCCCCGCCAGCAACATGTTGCTGAACGAACTGGTCATGGCGAGCCCGCGATCGTTGACCGCTTCATCGAGAACCAGGGCAAAAGCGCGATCCGCATGGCTCGCGCAAAGCAACGCCATCGGTCCCTGCGGATTGCAAGTAATGACCAGGTGCCGGATGTGCGAATGCCGGCTGAGCGCGCGCTCAAGCAGAGCGACTCCTTCGGGACTCTCTCCGGAACGCGAAAATGAAATCCAGAAATATTCTCTTCCGGCGCGATGGAACTCTTCGAAGTCGGTAAGCAGAGTCGTGCTGGGTAGCGCCCAAACATCACAGCCCCACCGGCTGCGCAGTAACGGAGCCAGAGCACGGCCCGTATAGTCCGACGTGCCCGCGCCGACAAGGTAAACGGTCGGCGAAGAGGTGCTACCCCGACCGATCCCGGCCCGCCGCAAAACATCGTTCAACTCAGCCTGGCGGCTGGCGCACAAACGGAAGGTGATGCCCCACGTATCGGGCTGCTGCCAGATCTCACGCGGTGTATAGACCAATCCGCGCTCGGTTTTTTCCTGCTCCGGCAGATCCAGAAGCAAGCGCAACGGATTTCCCAACGTTTCAACCCTCCGAGGAAGACAAATCAGTCTATTACAGTACGCGCCAGTTGAAAAGGTTTCGAAAGCAAAAGAAATAGCTTTCGGAAGAAAACGTTAGCGGCCGTTTCGCGGGAATGTTGAACATGATACGGTTTCCTGACACGATGCACGAGGCTTACCGTTTATGCCTGGTGGATTTGATGAAACCACACTCGCCCTGAAAGCAACTAATCTGCTTCAAAAGTGTTTTCTACGCCAAGGAGAAAAACATGAGCCGTGGTTCGCATCCCCTAAGTTCGCTGTTGCTTACCGCAGCACTCGCTTCTTCATTCGCAGGAGTCGCCTGCGAGCATCACTATTACCGTGTCTACGACCCTTACTACACGGACTATCACGTGTGGAACAACGACGAAGTGGTTTACTACAACCGATGGGCCGGCGAGACGCACCGGGACCCGCATCGCGACTTCCGCAAGCTCCCTCCCGGAGAGCAAAAGGAGTACTGGACGTGGCGCCACAACCATGGCGACCATGATCACGATCATCACTAGAAATCGGTCCAGGCTCTCAGAGGCCAAGAGCTCTGAGAGCTTGGTCAGTGGTTGTCAGCCTCGCACCTAGTTCTTGCAGTTCTGTGATGGTCTTCTGCCCATCTTCCCGCTTCAGGGTCTCGATCGCATCCTGCACGACGGCCACACGCCGTCCACGCGCAAGGAGCCCTTTGACGGCGAAGCTGACGCAATATTCCGTCACAACACCGAAGACGACGAACTCGGGCTGACTTCCCAGGCGCTCGACGAGTTCAACCGCGTGCCGGCTCTCAAAGATGTTGAGCGTCTGCTTCTCCAGCAATATCTGCTGATACAGCGATAAGTCATGAGGAATCTGAGCGTCTGGTTCGTTCGGCACACGCGCGACTTTTTCGGTTAGCGCCTCGGGCACCAACTCTGATCCGGTCGTTCCCTTCATGCAGTGCGGCGGGAAGATTTTGAACTCGGGATCGTTCTGGGAATGGAAGCATCCGTGCGAAACCAGAAATACACGATCCTGACGTGCCGCATCGGTGAGCCGCTGGATGTTGGGCAGCAACTTCTCTGCTCCGAGCACATACAGGTTGCCGCCGGGCAGCATGAAGTCGCGTTGCACGTCTACTTCCCAAAAGATGAAATCGCGTGAAACCATGATTCTCCATCCCTCCAAAGGCCGAGCGTACCATCATCGTTTCAGCACTGACAATAGCGGGTGCTGGCGGGATCTCGGCTCGGCGAATAAGCTGTGAGGACATTTGGAACGCCGATGCCGAAGCCGGAAGTGACTTACGACCCGATCCGACAGCTCGCTCTCGCGCTGCCTGGCGTTGAAGAGAGTACGTCGTACGGGACGCCAGCGCTCCTGGTGAAGGGAAAGCTGTTTATCCGCCTGCATGGCGGCCGAGACAAGATCGTCCTCAAGATGCCGTTCGACCGGCGGGAAGAGATGATCGCGGAAGATCCGGAAACCTATTTCATCACGGACCACTATCGCAACTATCTGTGGGTTCTTGTGAGCCTTGCGCAAGTACATGCCGACGCGCTGCCGGATCTTCTGAACATTGCTTATCGCGTCGCTTCACCCGCCAAGAAGCCTCGCGTATGATTTGTGGGCTCATCCGCGAGCATCGAGAAACAAATTCATGAGCCACGATACCCCGGTAAACGCCGCTTCCAGAACGCTGGTTATCAGAAATATCGGACTCCTTCTGAGCGGAGATCTCGATCAGCCCATTCTCGACGCAGACACGGTTGTCGTCGTCGACGGCGTGATTCAGGCTGTCGGTAAGCAGAAAGACCTCGACGCAACTGCCGCAACGACGACGATCGACGCCAAGGGAACAGCGCTTGCTCCCGGTCTGATCGACAGCCACGTGCATCCGGTCTGCGGAGACTGGACACCGCGCCAGAACCAGCTGGGATGGATCGACAGTTGCCTGCATGGCGGCGTGACCACGATGGTTTCTGCCGGTGAAGTTCACACCCCGGGCCGCCCGAAAGATATTGTCGGACTGAAAGCGATGGCCATCTTTGCGCAGCGCGCTTTCCATGCATTTCGTCCGGGAGGCGTGAAAGTTTACGCCGGCGCGCCAGTTCTGGAGCAAGGCATGGTGGAAGACGATTTCAAGGAACTTGCTGCTGCGGGCGTGAAGTTTCTCGGCGAAGTTGGCCTGGGAAGCGTGAAGGATGGAACCACCGGCCGGCGCATGGTCGCATGGGCCAGGAGATACGGCATCCAGAGCACGATTCATACTGGCGGACCATCGATTCCGGGGTCCAGCCTAATCGACAAAGATATGGTGCTTGAAACCGATGCCGATGTGATCGGGCACGTAAACGGCGGCCATACGGCGCTGCCCGACGATCAGATCATCGCGCTCTGCGAGCGTTCACCGCGCGCGCTAGAAATTGTTCATAACGGAAATGAACGCGCGGGATTGCTGGCACTTCGAACGGCGAAGGACCTGAAACATCTGCATCGCGTGATTCTTGGCACGGATTCGCCCGCCGGATCAGGGGTGCAGCCGCTGGGAATTCTGCGAATGATTTCCATGCTGTCGTCGCTTGGGGAGATTCCGGCGGAGGTGGCCATTTGCCTGGCAACCGGCAACACGGCCAAGATGCGAAGCCTCAATTGCGGATTGATCGCTCCGGGACGCGAGGCAAGTTTCGTCTTTCTCGATACGGCACAGCAGTCGGCGGGCAAGAATTTGGTTGACAGCATTGAAAAGGGAGACTTGCCAGGAGTCGGTATGGTGATCACCGATGGCGCAGTCAGCATACAGCGCAGCCGCAACACGCCACCTGCGACGCGGGTGCCGGAGATGGTCCGTGCGTAGACTCACTCTGCTACTCACGCTCGGACTGACAATTCCGGTGCCGTTGATCTCCCAAGTCTCAAATCCGGAGTGGTGCCGCGCCCTTCCACGCCCCGAATACAAGGTCCTTAAACCCGTTCCGGTGAACGATCCATGGTTCGAAGTGTTTACGCCAGCGCCCGATGTCTTCGCCATCTATGAACCACATCAGGCCGAGGAAACCATCGGCTACCTGATCGTGGGAAAGCAACGCGCTTTACTGTTTGATACAGGGATGGGAATCAGCGACGTCAAGAAAGTGACCGCGGAACTTACGAAGCTGCCGATCGTGGTGCTCAATTCGCATACGCATGATGATCATGTGGGTGGCAATTGGCAATTCGATACGATCTACGGCATGGACACGGATTTTACGAGAAAGAATGCTGAAGGATCGCGCGAGGATGCGCAGGCGGAAATCACTCCGGACCAGATCTGCGGCGCGCTGCCGAAAGGATTCGACGCAAAGTCCTATGCGACCCGCCCATGGAAGATCACCCGCTACATCCATGATGGCGAGCGAATCGACCTCGGTGGCCGGACGATCGAAGTCATCGCGACTCCGGGCCATACGCCTGACGCAATCTCTTTGATCGACCGGGCCAACAGATTGTTGTTCTCTGGAGACACATATTACCCTGGGCCCATCTGGCTCTTTCGCCCCGAAACGGACTTGAAGGCATACGCTGACTCGATTAGCCGCCTGAACGCGCTCACGCCGGCAGTGAAGATGATCCTAGGTGCTCACAACGTTCCGGTTGCATCGCCCGTAGAGCTTACGAGGCTCATTTTCGCCTTCGCCGCGGTTCGCGCAGGGAAAGTTGCGCCGACCCCAGACTCGCCAGGAAAGGTGCTCTATAAGGTGAACGAGATTTCCTTCCTTATGCGCGCCCCGGCTACGTACTGATCATCAACGCAATCCGTCTTCGCCCTTGATCTGATCTTTGGTGAGCCCGCCCACGCGGGGCAACGGACGTCCGCTATCGGTGACAGCGACGGCCACCATGATTTCATTCGCCCGCGGAGCGTCGTTCAAACGCACTTCCATGCCGTCAAAATGGCTGCGGACAAACGCGGCGTCTTTGTGCCCCAATGGAATGTCAAGCACTACGCCCAAGCCTCCGCGCTTTTTCGATGACGGAATAAGCGCTGCCCCTTTGCCAAGCACGCGCCGCACCGGCGTCCCCAGTTTCGGATGCAAGATTGCAGCAGCATGCTCGAGTTCGCCATTCTCGCCGACAGCCGCAGCCTTGCCATAACTTTCCACCGAGGGACCGGAGATTCCCAGAGCTGCGACCGCACGCGCGGTGAGCAGTTCTCCGAGTTCCTCCCCGATGGCCATCAACTCAGAGAGATCTTCGACATACTCTCCGGCGCAGGGATTCTCGATCACCGCGACGGCTGCCGCTTTTCGCGAGGGCGGATGAATCTCCCGGTCCATCTCGCGCCGTGTCTCTTCCAAAAATGTCGCCAGCTTCCGGATCTTGGCTTTCATCGTTTCTCCTTCACCTCAGCCCGTCTTCGCCTTTGATCTCGGATGCCTTGAGACCGCCGACACGCGCGTGCACGCGTGCACCGGTGGTCATCACCAACGCCAGCAGAATTTCGTCCGCTCGAGGAGCGTCGCTGATGCCCACTTCTATCGAATCGAAGTGGCTGCGCACGTATGATGCGTTGATGTGCGTGATCGGCACATCGAGCCGCGTGCCCGGGCCGCCGACTTTCTTGGTCGAGGCCACGATCGCCTTCGCTCCTCCGAGCACTTCGCGCATGCCATATCCGCCCGGCGCGTGCCATAGAGCTCCGTGCTCGAGTTCGCCCGCGGAGCCTACAATCGCGCCCTTGCCGTATCCTTCGACCGCTTTCGGATCGCCGCCTAGAGCAGCGACCAGAGACCGCGCCATCTCCAAGCCCAGCGGCTTGAGATCGTCCATGAAGGGTTCGATGTTCGCGACGTAGGACCCTGCAAACGGATTTCGAATGACCGCCAACGCTACCGCACGGCGCAGCGGATTCGCAGACACGGGGCCCCCTTCGTGAAATATCTCTTCCACACACGTTAGGTTCTTTCTGACTACGACCTCAGGCATGCACCAGCGTCCTTTCGTGAACGGGAGTGGAAATCAGTTTCGAATTTCGCATGGCTCCGACCACCCGCGTGTTTGCTTGCAGATGAAGCGCGGCACTCCGCACAAGACCGATGCGGAGCAACCGCTCGGCCATGTGCGAACCGGCGGCAAGCGCTTGGTCCACTTCTGAGGCAGTCAACTCGCCAACGGATTGCGTGACGAGACGACGGCCCAGGTCGCTGTCGGGAGCAAGATCGCAAGCGGGAATGCGTTGAATCGCAGGATGGCCGGGAAGATCGACTGCGTTGGCGATAACGGTTGCCGCAGCATCGGCTGCGGCGGCACGGTCGGCGAGCACGGTGACCGCGTCCGCGATCCCGAGCGAGAAGCTGCGCCCGCGCCATCCGCTGGTCGCGATGCCGCGGACGGGATCCGAATAGTGCAGCGTTGTCGTTCCGAACAGTGACGGGCGATCGGGACGCTCGACCATGCCGGCGGTGAACCGTTCTCCCCTGGTTAAATGCAGAGCGATATCTCCGCCGTCGTTGACGTAAGCGCGGGAGAGGTCGGCTGGGTCGACCATCGCTTGCAGAATTTCCTCCGCCACTGCGCCGGCCACGGCAGCCATCGGAGTGATAAAGCACTCCGCCGCATAAGGCATGACTGCTGCCGTCATTCTTCGTGCAACCGCGCCGCGAGGCCACGAAGCCTCCGGACAGCAACCCTGCCGAAGGAACGACAGCTCGCCGCACAATTCATCGAGGACCGTTACAAAACGCGAACCGGCAGCGCGGTAAGCTTGCTCGACTTCGCGTGCTTCGCCGAAGGCCTCGACAATCAAGTCGATCGGGCCATCGTGCAGATGAAGCCGCCGACCGTCTGGCAACATTCGAATTTGCGCCCGCAGATTCATCGCTTCTTCGCTTTCAACTCTGACTCCAGTGGCCACGGATTATCAGCATGAGAAATTACTCTTCGCCGTCCATCCGCTGGGGAGACAATCGAATTCAGCGGCCGGACGCTCTCCATGTGCCCGCCCAACTCGGCGTAGTCCGCAAGCCGCAAGGTGAATTCAATCGGAGCAACCAGCGCGGGAGTCGGTACGTATCCAAAGGCATTTCGCGGCATGCGAGTCACGTCGGCCATGAAGGTGATGCCGCCGCCCGGCCAGACATAGACCGGTGCACCGCCGCAGGTCACGCGCGTGAGCGAGTCGCGTACCGAATGCGTGAGCTTGACCGGATTCTCGGTCACTCCCGCGCGCAGCGATCCACCCGCGCCGCCCATGAAGAGCACGGTGCATAGGGCGGGTTCGCAATTTTCCTTGATGCGCGCAACTGACTCCCGCAAGTTCGGTGGCAATTCTGTTTCGCGAGGCTTGAGGTCTTCGTCCAGCTCGAAATATGCATAGTGCTCGCCGGTCGTACTCACCATGAGGAGACGGAGCCCGGCCCAGGCTTTCTTGGCGTTGAACTTCCCCAGAATCGAGAGCGGATCGTCGATATTCGTCCCCCCCCATGATGTTCCCGGCTCGGCGACTTGAAAATATCTTCCCGGCGTCGAACGTCTTCCCTTCAGCTTGATCCCGGTTTCTGGAACGCCGAGCAGCTTTCCAGCCTGATGTTCCGAAAGCACTCCCGTGATGTGATCGTCGACGACCACCACGTCATCGACTTTACCGAACCACTGCCGGGCGAACATTCCGATCGTCGCCGAGCCGCAGCCCACTCGCATGCGTGCTTCCGGGACGTTATCGACAACCGGCGCCTTGCCCGCTTGCACGACGACTTTCGCGCCGTCGTCAATCTTCAGCTCGACGGCATCTCCGTTGCAGAGATGCAACAGCGCGTCGCACGTCGCCGTTCCCTCGTGGCGACTGCCTCCGGTCAAGTGCCGCACGCCGCCCAGCGACAACATTTGCGAGCCATACTCGCTGGTCGTGACATGACCGACGGTTTGGCCTTCAGAGCGCACCGTGCTGCACTCCGCGCCCAGATGGCGATCGGTGTCGATCTTCACCTTCACACCGCAGTAGCTGAAAATTCCCTCGGTCACCACCGTGACCATGTCGACGCCTTCGACCTGCGAAGAAATGATGAATGGCGCCGGCTTGTAATCGGGATAGGTGGTGCCCGCGCCAATCGCGGTGACGAATGTCTCGCCATGGCTGACCAGGGTTCCGTCCCAATCGCGACTGCGATCGAGAAACGGCACCACGGACTCGCCGCGCTCAACGGCGCGATCGAGTACGACATGCGGATCGAGCCGAACTAACTTGCCTTCGTGATTGCCGTAGCGGTCGCACGATCCCGTGCGCCCCGGTTTGATGTAGCAGAGCACAGGACAAGCGTCGCAGCGGATCGCGTCGTCAGTCACGCGCGCCTCCGTTGCTCTTGGCGAGAATCGCTGCGCGCACGCGATCTGGGGTGGCCGGCACTTTGCGGATGCGGATGCCAATCGCATCGTGAATCGCGTTCAGAATCGCTGGTGCAGTGGGAATCACCGCCTGTTCGCCAATCCCCTTCGCGCCGAATGGGCCGATGGAGGACGGATCTTCGATCAAAATTGATTCGATCGGCGGAACATCTCCCGCAGACGGGATCAGGTAGTCGTGCAGGTTTTCGCCTTTGCCTGGAAAGAACTCTTCCATCAATGCCATGCCGAGGCCTTGCGCGACGCCGCCTTCGATCTGTCCCTCGATCAGCGTGGGATTGATCGCCCGGCCTACGTCGTGGGCCGCGACGATCTTCAAGACGCACACCGTACCAAGCTCAGTGTCAATTTCGATCTCGGCCATGTGGGCTCCAAATCCGTAAACCGCGTACGGATTCCCCTGCCCGTTTTCGTCCAGAGGAGTAATCGGCGGATCGAAGGTCGCCTCACTGGTGATGACGTATCCGTACCGGTCGAGCGGCAAGCGGTCCAAGGCGAGCGCTTGTGCTTTTCCGTTCTCTGTAACCGTGATGCCACGGTGGCCGAATTCAATACTGCCGCATTTGCACGCGCCTGCCAGATTGAGAATCTCGTCTCGCAGCTTACTTCCCGCCATATACGCGGCTTTGCCGGTCACAAACGTCTGCCGCGACGCCGAGGTCTTGCCGCAATCGGGCGTGATGGCCGTGTCGCCTGAGATCAGATCGAAATGCGTGATCGGGGCGCCGACGGCATCGGCGCAAATCTGGGTGACAATCGTATTCGAACCCTGACCGATATCGACCGCGCCCTGATGCAGCGCGATGCGTCCGTCACGCTTCAATCCGATGCGCACGGTCGACGGATTCGGCAGGGATGTATTTCCGCAGCCGTACCACATGCCGGCAACTCCGACTCCCCGCCTGAACGGCCCTTCCGCCGTGGAATTGAAGCGGCCCGTTTCTCCGCGCGCAGCTTGCCATTTCGGCCGCAGCGCCTCCAAGCAAGCGCGCATCCCGACGCCTTCACCGAGGACTTGGCCCGTCACGGTAGAAGTATCGTTTTCGATCACGTTTAGAATGCGGAATTCCAACCGATCAATTCCGACTTTGTCGGCCAGATCGTCGTATAGCTGTTCCTGCGCGATTGCCGCCTGAGGCACTCCAAACCCGCGAAAGGCTCCCGCGGGGACGGTGTTGGTATGGATCGCGCGCGTGAGAGCGCGATAGTTCGGAACATAATAAGGTCCGGAGGCGTGCACCGGCACGCGACCTGCAACGGTCGGCCCCCATGAAGAATAGGCACCGGTGTTGAAGTCGGCTGCGAAGTCGAGGGCCATCAGTTTTCCGTCGCGCGTAGCAGCGGCGCGCAGACGCATGCGCGCCGGATGACGTTTTGTCGTCGATACAATCGACTCCGCCCGCGAATAGACCATGCGAACCGGAAGCCCTAGCTTCCAAGCGGCCAGCGCCAGGAACGGCTGGACTGAAAGATCGAGCTTCGAACCGAATCCTCCTCCAACCGCCGTTGGAATGATTCGAACCTGCTCCGGCGGAATCCCAAGGAGCTTTGCGACGTCAGCGCGGTCCATGTAGGGAGACTGGGTGCATGCCTGGATCTCAACCGTGTCGCCGACGCGTCTCGCGAAGCCCGCTTCCGGCTCGATGTAGGCATGCTCGACAAATCCTGTTTCGAACTCGCCTTCCACGACAACATCCGCGTTCGCCAATGCCCGGTCGACGTCACCGCAAACGACTCGCCCACGCACCAAGACGTTGTCCCCGCGGTGGGCATGTATTAAGGATGCGCCATCGGCGAGTGCCTCATCGATCGTCTGGATCGGCCGCAACTTCTCCCAGCGCACGGGGAACCCCGAAAGATCCAGAGCCTCGATCGCGCCGGGCTCGCCGACGACAGCGGCGACAGCCTCACCGCGATAGCGGGCTTCTTCGTGCGCGAATATGGGCTGATCCGCAAATTTGGGAATGACGCCGTAGCAGTCAACTCCGGGAACATCCTTTGCGGAAAGAACGGCGACGATTTCGGCATGAGTCGCGACGAATTCGTCCAAGTCGCCGAGCTGGAACTTGGCCCGATGATGCGGACAGCGAATCACGCGGACAGCCAGCGCATCGGAGGGAGTTTCGTCCGCGCCGAAGATTTCCGTACCGTCCACTTTCTTCTTGCCGTCGAGCCGCACCAACCGCACACCGACGGCCGATCCGGCGAGGGGAGCGGGCTGCTCCGGCATTGCTGCATTGGCTTCGACGATGGCGCGAATAATCTTGCGATATCCGGTGCAGCGGCAAAGCACGCCGCCGATCGCATCCATCACTTCGGCTTCGCTGGGAGACGAATTCTTTTCCAGCAACGCAGTCGCGGCCACTAGCATTCCGGGAGTGCAGGCTCCGCACTGTGCGGCGCCATGAGCCAGAAAGGATTTTTGCAGCCGGTCGTGAAATGGAGATCGGCTCGCGAGGCCCTCGACCGTTGTGACCTCGCATCCCGAGACTTGCGCTGCAGCCACCAGACACGAGCAAACTGGCTCGCCGTTCAAGAGTACGGTGCATGCGCCGCAGTCTCCCGCGTCGCATCCAATCTTGGTTCCGGTCAAGCCGAGATCGTCTCGCAGCACGCGTGACAAACGCCTCGCACCCGGGGGCGTCAGTTCAACGCGACTTCCGTTCACCGAAAACGAAATCAATTCGGCGTCGGCAGCCATCGGCAATTTCTGCGTGGACGCCACGTTAAAGACTCCTCGCGCAGTCTTCCAGCGCGCGCCGGACGAGGGTCAACGATGCGTCGCGGCGGTAGACCGCAGTGGCGCGAACGTCATCAATGGGAGACAGCACGGAAAGATGCTCGGGCTTCACTGCGCCGGCGATGCCACTTTTGAACGGCCGACCCACGAGAGCGGCTTCAAGTCCAGTCAGCCGTTGAGCCGTCGCAGAGCAGGAACCGACCGCGACCCTCGCCTCTGCTACGCAGCCGGTCTCGTCTGGCCGTACCATAGCCGCGACCATGGAGATCGAAATCACCAGATAGCGCCGCGCTCCCAGCTTCAGAAAGGTGGAGATGGCATCGTCCATCCCGCGCGGGATCAGCACCGCTGCAAGAATCTCCTCCGGACGCCGCATGGTTTTGCGATTGCCGGTGAGGAACTTCGAGAGCGGCATACGGCGCGTCTCGGCGGCGGAGGCAAGTTCGACTTCTGCATCGAGCGCCAGCAGCGGGGGCACGCCATCCGCCGCCGGAGAGGCATTGCACAAGTTCCCGGCCACGGTACCGCGATTCTGAATCTGCACCGAGCCAACTTCTCGGCCCGCTGCCTTGAGCGCGCCGAAGCTACGTGGGAGCTTAGCGCGAATGACATCCGTCCAGGTCGTCAATCCTCCAATTCGGAACCAGTCCTTGTCCGCGGAGATACCTCGGATTTCACCCAGCGCGGTGATATCGACCACATCCCCCTGAGGTAGTCGCTCTCCCAGCGCCGGATAGAAGTCCGTTCCGCCGGCCAGAATCTGTCCGCCGGAAGCAGCCAGGGCAGATACGGCCTGATGCAACGTTTTCGGCTTGAGGTACAAAGGCCTCGGTCCCCCGCAACGCTCCGTTGCCCACCCACTTTACAGGTCTTTTATACGAAGCATCGATGTTTGTACAGCGGCGTCAAGCCGGAAACAAGTGCCGCATGGTCTCAGCACGAAAATCGAAAATGCGTTCCACATCACGCTTCACCAGCGTCTTATGCGCCACCCATCCAAAGACCCCCAAGGGCAGCGCATATGTGACGCGGTCGCGCATCATCGTGCCGCCTTCGTGTGCCAAAAATGAGTGCTCATGATTCCACAAGGCGTAGGGACCAGAGAGTTCGCGATCCACGAATCCATGCGGAGGATTCCATTGCGAAATCTCGGTCGCCCATCGAATAGGCAGCCAGCGCCAGCGCAGCCGGTAGCGGATAAGCGATCTTGCCTGCAACCTTTGCGGAGTCGCCACCATGCGGAAGTCGAGCCACGGCGGAGTGATCACCTGCAAATTCTCCGGACGCGAGAAAAAATCGAACCTTCCTCGATCGGCCTTAGCAGCCATTGCTCGCGCTCCAGGAACATACGCATGCATTTTCTTGCATCCCTCATGCTATCCGTTTCGTTGATTGTTAATCTGTTTTGCGGAGCCATTTTAAAATGCCCCTATCGGAGATTGACACCCGCTGCGGGCTCCGCCAAAAAGGAAGAAGCAATGTTAACGCACTGGAACATCAAACCGCCGGCCCTGTTCATCCTCAGTTGCGTGATATTTCTCGTCCCCAAACAGGATTTTCGCCGGCCGACATAGCGGCCATGGTTAACTCTGAGTTGGATACCGATGACTTGCTCGCCATCATGGCCGCGACATCGGACCGCATGAACTGATTGCACCCCTCTCCCCTTGGCTGCGATCACACCCGTCGCACGCCAAGCCGCGCTCCCGTTCGCTGCGACTCGGAGAATCCAGCGATTCTGTGTTCTAATCTCCGCGTCTCGATTTCTGCTGTTGGGAATATTCCGGAGAAGCCATGCCTTCTGCCTGCTCTCACCGTTCTGCCGTCGGACTCGCGTTGCTGATTCTGCTGCGTTCGATGTTTGCCCAGGTTCCGGCCGCTGCAACGCCTCCCGCCGATCTTGATGCTTACGTCGCATCGTCGATGAAGACGTTCGACGTTCCCGGCATGGCTATCGCGATTGTGAAAGACGGCAAGATTCTGGTCGCGAAGGGATACGGCGTCCGCAAACTCGGCGATGCGACTCCGGTCGATGAATTCACCATGTTCGGCATTGGATCGAACACGAAAGCTTTCACGACGAGCGCGCTCGCCACACTTGTAGATGAAGGCAAATTGTCGTGGGACGATCCCGTTTACCAGCGCCTGCCGGGCTTTGTCATGTACGACCCGTATGTCTCGCACGAAATGACGATCCGCGACCTGCTCACGCATCGCAGCGGCATGGGACTCGGCGAAGGCGACTTGCTGTTCTGGCCGCACTCCACCTACACGCGCGAAGAAGTGATTTACAAACTGCGATTCATGAAGCCGCAGTCGAGCTTCCGCAGCCATTACGCCTACGACAACCTTCTTTATATGACTGCCGGGCAGATCGTTCCGGCTGTCACCGGTACATCCTGGGACGACTACATCCGCCAACGCATCTTTGCCCAGCTCAGCATGAACCATTCCAATGTCAGCAACACCGCGTTCAAACCGGGGGATGACTACGCCTTCCCTCATTCCCGGGTGGACGGCAAACTTCAGGTAATTCCCTTTGGCGAGCTCGACAACGCCGGACCTGCGGGCGCCATCAACTCCTGCGCGGCCGATATGGCGAAGTGGGTGCAACTACAACTTAATCGTGGAAAGTTTGCCGATCGCGATGGACATTTATTTACCGAGCAGCGTTCCAAAGAAATGTGGACGCCGCAGACAATCCTCCCCATCGGTGATCCTCCGTCGGCTCTCACCGGCCTGAAGGCCAACTTTGCCGACTACGCGTTGGGCTGGGGACTGCGCGACTATCACGGCCGCAAACTCATTGGCCACACCGGCGGAGTCGGCGGCTTCGTATCGCGCGTGATGCTGGTGCCGGAAGAGAATCTGGGAGTCGTGGTTCTCACCAATGCAGAAGAAGGCGGAGCCTTCGATTCGATCCTCTACCACGTGCTCGATCATTATTTTCATCTGCCTCCAACCGATTGGATCGCCGCGTTCAAGGCCGTGAAGGACAAAGAAGAAAAGGACGCAGACGAAACCATGAAAAAGGCGGAGGGCGCGCGTGACGCGAACTCCAAGTCTTCCCTTCCTCTTGAGAAGTACGCTGGCGTCTACAACGACGCGTGGTATGGACCGATTACGATCCGCACGGAGAACGGCGGCCTCGTGATCACCTTCGACCACACGCCCACAATGATCGGCGACTTGCAGCCCTGGCAGCACGACACCTTCAAGGCGCACTGGCGGCTGCGCACGATTGAAGACGCCTTCATCACGTTTTCACTGAATCCCGACGGCAGCATCGACAGCGCCCGTATGGCCGCTGTCTCGCCGCTCGCCGATTTCAGCTTCGACTATCAGGACTTGTTGCTAAAGCCTGCAGTCGTGGCAGAAAACAAGTAAAGAGGGCTGCCCGATCCTGGTCCCGGGCTCCTGGCGGGAGAGGGACGGGGATTTTGACTTTTCACAGATTCCACGTTGGCCACGACAGACAACTCGCCGCTCGAAGCTGCCGAGACCGCAGTCCAGTCTCATAGCACCGGCCTGCGGCGGGAACTTGGCTTGTTGGATCTGATCCTCGCGCAGATCCTTCTCGTCATCGTTCCCGACTTCTTCGGCACGGCGGTCAAGGCCGGTCCGGCGCACGTCGTCCTATGGCTCTCAGCCATGGTGCTGTTCTTCATCCCGTTGGCATTGATCGTCGCGCACCTTAACCGGCTGATGCCCTTGGAAGGAGGACTCTACGAATGGGCGCGGCTTGCCTTCAACGATGAAATCGGATTTCTCGTCGCATGGAATCTATGGCTGTTCATCATGCTCTATGTCGCCGTGATCGGACTGGTCACCGCGACTTTCCTTTCGTACGCGATGCCGTCCCTGGGATGGATGGCCGACAACCGATGGGCGGTACTGGCGGCGTCTGTTGTTTTGATCGCGGCGCAAATGCTTTTGGCCGGAATCGGATTCGGCGTCGGCAAGTGGTTCAATAATGCCGGTAGCATCGCCGTGCTGATCACGGTAGGCGTGCTCGTCGCTCTTCCGGTCGTGAATCTGCGGCAGGGATCGCTGGCGGCGTTTCATCCTCTCCGCCTGGTGGCGCCCCCTCTCACGGTTTTCACGCTCAGCGTCTTCAGCAAGATGACCTTCGGCGCGCTCAGCGGCTTTGAGTACGTCGCCATCTTCGCGGGAGAATCGCGCAATCCCGTGCGAAATATTAGACGCTCGATTCTCATCACGGCCCCAGTCATCGCGCTGATTTATATCTTCGCGACCAGCGCGATTCTGGCCTACGTTTCGCCCGACTCTGTCGACGTGATCGGCCCTATCCCGCAGGCGCTGCGTCTCGGCTTTGGCGACTTGGGAGCCGTGATCGTTCCCGTGGCGATTTTTCTGCTGCTGGCGAACTATCTTTCTACTTTCAGTCTTTATTTCAGCGGCAGCGCGCGCTTACCCATGGCCGCGGGCTGGGATCATTTATTGCCTGCATGGTTCTCCCGGCTGCACGTTCGCTATAAGACGCCAGTCAATTCAATTCTTTTTCTGGGAGGCGCAACTCTTGCCGCTAGCATCGCCGCCCTGATCGGCGTCGGCGAGCAGGAGGCCTTCGAACTTCTGCTGACGTGGGGGTTCACCTTTTACGGCGTGGCCTATCTAGCGCTGTTTGCGATTCCTCTGTTCGCGCCGAAAGCCAGCGGAATCCGTCCGCGACTCGCGCTGCGCGTGGCGGCCGCGTCGGGCTTTCTTGTCACTTTATTATTCGTCATCCTGTCGATCTTTCCTGTCATCCGCGTCGAGAGCCAGTCCCGCTATTCGCTGAAGATTGCCGGAGTCGTGCTCGGCGCCAACCTTCTCGGCTGGATGATTTATCGCGCGGGCCAGCGCAAGATGGGACAAGCAACCCCGTAATTTAACGCCTAGAAGGCAGCGATGTTTGGCTAACGCGGCTAACGTCCCGACGCGGACTTACGATGTGCTGTCTGCGAATTGGACGGAATCCGGAAAGCTGACAGCCGTTGCGATCGCGGCTGCGGTTCACGGGCCGCCGCTCGATGGAATCTGCCTCATCCTAGACGAGTTAGAACCCGTTCGATTTCGACAACTGAAATTCTCGACAAGGCTCCCTGCGTGCAAACAAAAAAGTTGGAACAGGCCCTCCCCCTCGCTTAGCGTGCGCCCGGCTGGTTCGGACGCACGCGAGCGTTCAGTTCGACAGTCAGGAAGGATCACGAGTGGAAACGGCAGCCAAGACAGCCCCAATCCCCAAACCCGTGCCGACCCCGGCATTGTTGCTGGCCATGCTCGGCGTTTCGGACAAAGTCAGCGATCTCATCCTCTCACCGGGAAGCCTTCCGATGGTGGAACTGTCCGGCAAGTTGGTTCCGGTCAAGATCTCTGGAATGGGGCCTCTGACACCTGAGGACACTCGCCGCATCGCGTTCGAACTGATTGGAGACAGCCAGCAGGCCACCGAGTCCTTGCAGAGCCAGGGATCGTGTGACATCTCGTATCGCGTGCCGGGCCACTGCCGGTTTCGGGTGAATATATTTCAGCAGCGCGCCAGCCACGCCATCGTCATGCGGGTGATTCCGCAGACCATTCCCACGCTGGCCAGCCTGAACCTGCCTCCGCAACTCGCCGAGATCGTGGACCTCAAGAATGGAATCGTCCTGGTGACCGGCCCCACGGGATCGGGGAAATCTTCGACGCTGGCGGCCGTTCTCGATCGCATCAACGAAACTCACTCGTACCACATTCTGACCATCGAAGATCCCATCGAGTTCATGCACCGGCACAAACGCTCAATCGTTCACCAGCGCGAACTGCACAGCGACACTCCGAGCTTTGCCTTGGCCCTGCGCGCCGCGCTGCGGCAGGCTCCCAAAGTCATTCTCGTGGGTGAAATGCGGGACAAAGAAACGATCGAGATCGCACTCGAGGCAGCCGAAACGGGACACCTCGTGATGTCTACTCTTCACACCATTGACGCCTCAAAGACTGTGGAACGAATCATTGGCGCATTTCCGATGAGCGAACAACACATCATTCGCAACCGTTTGTCGAAGAGCTTCCGCGCGATCGTTTCGCAGCGTCTGATTCCCCGGAGTGACGGAAAGGGGCGCGTAGCGATCGTGGAGATTCTGAACTCGACGTTGCGCACGCGCGACTACGTCGAAAAGGGCGAACCGGAGGGCAAAACGCTTCTTGAGGCTATGGCCGACGGGGACACCGACGGGATGCAGCACTTCGACGGCGAAATCGAAAAACTCGTGCGCGCGGGAATCGTGGAGATGAATACCGGACTCGCCTATGCTACCAATCCCGGGAACCTGGCGCTGTTGCTGGCGGACGTGGTAGAAGCTGCGGCCGCAAAATAGCGCGGTTGCCCCGGATCGCGAACGAGACAACGAACTCCTCACTCCTCGCAATTAGTTACCGTAGAAATACGTGCGCTGTATCCTCGACGCGCACGGTGGACTTTCGCCGCGCTCCGGTCGCCACATTGTAGGCAACCAGCAAGTGATCTTCGACGATCAGCAACTCTTTCTCGCTGATCCATCCCACCAGCGTCGCGTGCGGCACGAAGGCAACCTGCCGTGGACTGCCTTCAACACTCTTCACAGAGATCGCGGGCAATTCCGCCAGCGCTTTGCGGATGTGCTGCGACTCTTCAGGATTGGCCTGCCCCTGCTCCGACAGTTGAATCGGCTTGTTGGGCTGCGCGGTCGCGGTGATCGTCATCGCGATCGAACCGGCATCGGGAGCCAATCGCGCATTTGTCGTGGAGAAACTGACGTCGTAGTCGGGATTCTTGTAAGTCGCTTGTTCGTCAAACACGGCGATTTTATTGGCGCCCGCCAGGACCAGCGTTTGATCGTTGCTTTGATTCGACCAGCCGCAACAGCCCGTATCCGGAATGGCTTCGACGATCGAACTCCCATCGAGAGAGGAATCCAGCACGCGTTGCAGCGGCTCGGGAAACGCAGTTGCCGTCCACTTTCCAGCGTCTTCGTGATAGCGAGCACTCGACTTGTAGACGGGAGTCGTCTGGCCGGCGACGAATTGGGTCGTCAAGAAAAACTTCTCGACGCCTGCGTCCGGCGCCCAGGCGACCACTAACGGACAACTCTCTTCGCAAGTTCCCGTTGGACACCGGCAATCCGGCAGTTTGGTGGAAGCAAGATCTACGCGACCCGCTCCGCTCAGATCAGTCTGCCACGCTTGCCAGGTGGTCTCGACCGAAAGATCCACTTCTTCGCGTTGCAAACGCCGTGCCTGATTCGCAAACCAGAAGAGGTGTTTCCCATCGGACGACAGAAGAACAACCGGCGCCGATTCAATCACCGCCTGATTCGATCCAGTCTCCTCGATCTTGCGCTCGATTCCCTGATCGATGGTGGTCGCAGCGTGGCCGCTCCATATCCAGATTTTGTGTGCGCCCGCCGCGTCGTCCTCGGACAGAGGAAGCGAAACGGCTGGAGCAAACAATATTTGGCCAAGCCGATTCACCGAAATAGCTGCTGGGGACTTTGCGGCGTCGACCGGAAGCTTCACTGTCTGCTTCGCCGCGAAATTCGCCGGATCGTACTCGACCATCTCTCCCGGCGCGCGCAATACCCAAAGATGCGGGCCCTGCCCGAAAAGAGGAGCCGCAATCAAAAGCAGCCCAGCTATCAAATACAACGCTCTTCTCGCAAAGGCCAATTCAATCCTCGATACATCCGTTTGAGATGAGTCCCCACGCGGAGCTTTTTGGACGACGATTCGTATCAGGACATCGCTTCAGCGATGTCGTTGGAGATGAGAAGAAGGAACCGCTTTTAGCCACTGCTATTTTCCGCGCTAACTGCAGCGGCTAAAGCCGAACCCACGTCGCGATTGTCAATCGGCATGCCTGAAAGCATGCCCTGCATACGAACCGTCTCTTAACGCCGAAGCCATTCTGACAAAATCACTTTTCAACACCGACGGCATACTGATTTCAATCACTCGCTAACGTCGAATGGCGATCGGAACCTAACATCACTTGGTCTCGACCACTGGCAACTCGATAAAGCTCGCCTCGTCCGGAGAGTGATAGATGCGCTGCACCGATTTCTGATAGTCGCCCGGCTTGGCCCAGAAGATATTCGGCACAAAGGTCTGCGGGTTGCGGTCGTACAGCGGGAACCAACTCGACTGCACTTGTACCATGATCTTATGTCCGGGCAGAAAAACGTGATTCGCCGTAGGCAACGTGAAGTGGTACAGCAGCGGCTTGTCGGATGCAATTGCCTTCGGAGTCTCGAAGCTGTCGCGATAGCGGCCGCGGAAGATGTCCGCCGAAATCATCAACTGATACCCACCCATATGCGGCTGCAATGCCACCTCATCGGGATAAACGTCGATCACCTTCACGATCCAATCCGAATCCGTGCCGCTGGTCGACGCAATCAAATTCACCACCGGCTGCCCGCTGATCTTCACCGATTCCTTCAGCACATCCGATGCAAAAGTCGTTACATCCGTACGTCCCGAAGCTTCCCGCTGATCGTCCACCAGCCATTGCGCCCAGGTAGACTCACCGCTGTACCCAACCGGCTGAATCGGACGTGAGCGGAAAGGAACCGGCCTGGCAGGATCCGAGATATATTCATCGAAGGCCGCAGCGCCATTCTGCGGAGCCTCCAAGCTCAACTTCGATCCAGGCTGCAGATAGAGAGGCTTCGGATGAATCGCGCAGCCGGAAGCGCATCCCGCCGGCCATGATGGCAACCGCTCCCAGGTATTCGTGCCGGTTTCAAATGCTGTGACCGTCGCTACGTCGGCCTTTGGCGCGCCATCTTTCAAGTACTGATCAAGGAATGGCCGCAGAATGTGCTCCCGAAAGTAAAGCCCGGTGTCGCTGTCGAACTTGATCGCACCAAGAGAACTGCCGTCGCCGATTTCCTGTCCGTGATGCCATGGGCCCATCACGAGAAATACTTTGTCGTTGCCGGTATCCTTTGGCTTGATCGCCTGGTACACCGCGGGCGCGCCGTAAATATCTTCCTGATCCCACAGGCTGTCGACCAGCATCACCGGAACTTTCAAAGGCTGCGCAGCGAGAATCTTGTCCATCGCCTGCTGCTGCCACCACGCATCGTAGCTCGGATGCTCGAGCAACTTTCGCCAGAATCCAACCTGCTCCATGCCGTGCCGCCGGCCCAGTTCGCCGGCTGATCCCGCGGACAGGAAGTTGTCGTAGTCATCGAAATGGTCGCTCCACCACGGCATACTGTTATCGCGAGTGCCCTCCTGCTCGTAGATGTAGGGCATGTTTTGCTCGCGGAACGCGCCGTTGTGAAACCAGTCGTCGCCCATCCATCCGTCGACCATGGGATTCATCGGCACAGAAACTTTCAGCGCCGGATGCGGATTCACCAACGCCATCAGCGGCAAAAATCCGTCATACGAAATTCCGAGGATACCCACTCTCCCGTTGCTCTCCGGGATATTTTTCACCAGCCAATCAATCGTGTCGTAGGTGTCGGTCGCGTGATCGACCGCCGTCGGATTCAGCGGCCCGTGCAGCGGACGCGTCATCACATAATCGCCCTCCGATCCATATTTGCCGCGTACATCCTGCACCACGCGGATGTAGCCGCCTCCCACAATCACCTCGACTGCGTTGTCGTATCCGCTGAGAATCGGACCCAGATGCGAGCTCGCCGCATGACTCACTTGCGCGCTTGCGTTATAAGGCGTCCGCGTCAAAAGGATCGGAGCATTCTTTGCGCCCTTCGGAATCACGATCACCGTGTGTAGCTTCACTCCATCGCGCATGGGAATCATCACGTCACGCTTGATGTAGTCGAAGCTATCGGTCGCCGGCTCAAGCTTGTCGGGTCTCTCACTGGGCAGCGTGGAGGCGGCAGAGGATGGCGCAGTTTTTTGCGCCGCAGAATAAGGGGGAGATTCCAGAAATGCCGGAAACACAGCGAGCAGAAACACGAAACGCAGACCAGCCGTCATTCTCATGAAGGGCCCTCGGAGTCGACGAATGGTACAACCTCGCAACACAGCTTGCCAAATCGCGCGGTCGAACTCACCGACAGTAACCATCCCGATGGTTACTGCCAGCGTCAAGCATGCATCATCGTGCAATGCTTCGACTTCCCCTTCGTAACGCAGCCGTGTCCTGTGTCGAAACTAAGCTTGACTGAAGGGGTTCAATCTCGCATGACAAACAAAATCACGCACTCTCTGCTCACCCTGGCAGTAGCTGGTCTGATGGTTGCCGGATCGGCTTCTGCTCAAACCCAAAACACGGCCGGCGCGGGCCCGGATCAGGTGGATCCTGGACATCCGCGCGTGAATCAAGTCAACGGCCGCGAAACGAATCAACAGAATCGCATCGCCAACGGAGTCAAGAATGGTCAGCTGACGCCCGGACAAACCGCTCGTCTCGAACATGGCGAACAGCGCCTGCAGAACAACGAAAAGCGGGACATGGCGAAGGACAATGGCCATCTGACCAAGCAGGATCAGCACCAACTCAATCATGAAGCGAATCACATGAGCAAGCGCATCGCGGCCGACAAGCACTCGGCAAAGTAGTGGGCTCGCGCGCTGCCGCAGGGACTGACAAATCGGCGCCCGGGAAGTGGTAGGCTACACAATTCTTGTGGAACGGGGACTCGAACCGGTTGCGGGAACCGGGTTGCACCGGACTCCCGTATAATGGCCGGAATCCGCACGGGGTTTCGCCGCGGTTCGTTCTGTCAGCGCTCGCGCATTGAATTATGCCGGTTGACTCGAAAACTCCAAAACCTGGAATGGAAGCCGCGAGTCTAACCGACGTAGGCCTCCAGCGCTCGAACAACGAAGACTCCTATCTCTATTGGGAACCCGAATCCGCCGCCGAATTCAATCGGAAGGGGCGTCTTGCCGTCGTCGCCGACGGCATGGGAGGCTATGAAGGCGGACAAGAAGCCAGCCGTCTCGCCGTCGAGACCGTTCGGCACAAGTACGATTGCGAGTTCAACGGTGATCCCCAGCAAACTCTCGGTGCGGCCTTCCAGTCGGCTCACGATTCTATTCAGCGCTACGCTCTCGAGCATCCTCAGTTTCACGGCATGGGGACCACCTGTACCGCGCTCGCGATCATTGACCACGATCTCTATTTCGCTCACATCGGCGACAGCCGGCTTTACCTTGTCCGCGAAGGCGTTCTCACGCGCCTGACCCGCGATCATTCTTATGTCGGGCGTCTGGTCGAAAACGGAATCGTCCGCTCCGAGGATGCCGAGTCGCACCCACAGCGCCACATCCTTACGGCCGCATTGGGATCGGGCCGCGACATTGTCCCGCATGTTCCTGAACAGCCGATCGAACTCGAGGAATCCGACGTTCTGATTCTTTGCACGGACGGACTCTGGAGCCTGGTCCCAGAACGCGATCTCGCGCAAGTCGCACAGACTAATCCGCCAGCGGAAGCCTGCGCCAAGCTCCTGCGCATGGCGCTGGAACGCGGCGGCCCCGATAACATCACCGTCCTGGTTCTGCGCGTTTCTGCCCGCTGAATTCGCCGCTTTCCGGCCCGCGCGAGTGTGCAAGAACCTGCAAACATGAGGGTTTTCCACAAAACTTCCGCGATTTTCTGCAGCTCAAAACTGCAATCTCATGCACACCCAGGTCTCGCCCCGGCCTGCGTACAAACCCGTCAACCTACTGATTTCATAGGTGATTCTTGCCGTTCAGCAGGCCTCTTGATTTTGGAATTTCGCTTGCTATGTTACTCATGTTAATAAAGTCTATTACTCCAATGGAGTTTATGTATAATTCGCAACTATGAAAATCTCTCAAAAAGGTCTATATGCGCTTCAGGCCATGATGATGCTAGCCCGGCATCATCATCAGGGCGCGATCAAGATCCGCGACATCGCCTATGAGGAAGCGCTGCCTGAGAAGTTTCTCGAGCTGATCCTGCTCGAACTCAAGAACGCGCGCATGGTCGACAGCGTCCGCGGGGCCAAGGGCGGATATCAGTTGCGCCGCGATCCCGCTGAGCTTCATCTCAGCGAAATCATTCGTCTGATTGATGGTCCGTTGGCTCCCTTTGGGGATGCCGAGCATCTCCGCGAATTGATCGACCGGGATCTACCGCACCGCGCACTCTACCAGGTATTTCTCGATGTCCGCGACGCGGCCGCTCGCATTCTCGATAACACCACTCTGGCTGACCTGATCTCCAGCGGTGCCCCCACCGGCAAAGGCAGCAAGCGCCAGAAGAATCTGAAAAAGGAATCCGCCCACGTCCTCCCCATGGTCGTTGGAGGCGCAAAGGGTGAGTAGACGCTCGATTTCTGGGATCTCTTTATTTATAGCGATCGCGGTTGCAGGATGGGCCCAAGGCAGCGCCAACACCATTCGTGTCGGCGCATTTCCCAACATCACCCATGCGCAGGCGATGGTCGGGAAAGCCAATGGCTGGTTCGATAAAGCCATGGGACCGCAAGTCAAAGTGCAGTGGACCAGCTTCAACGCCGGACCTTCGGCGATCGAAGCGCTCTTCGCGGGCGCAATCGACATGACCTACGTCGGCCCTAATCCCGCGATCAACGGATATGTCCGTTCTAACGGAGAAGCGCTGCGTGTCGTTTCGGGAGCTGCCAGCGGTGGAGCTTCGCTGATCGTGCGCAACGATGCGGGCATCAATAAGCCCGAAGATTTTCATGGCAAACGCGTCGCCTCTCCGCAATTCGGCAATACGCAGGATGTCGCGCTTCGCAATTGGCTCAAGAATCACGGCCTCAAGTCCGACGACAAGGGCGGCGATGTGCGCATCGTTCCGATGGCGAATTCCGACCAGTTGACGCTGTTCCTCAAGAAAGATCTCGATGCAGCCTGGGCGCCGGAGCCTTGGGCGACACGCCTCATTCATGAAGGCCATGGCCGACTTTTCGTCGACGAGCGATCGCTCTGGCCGAACGGACAGTTCGTGATTGGCGTCCTCATCGTGAACACCAAGTTTCTGAACGCGCATCCCGATCTGGTGAAGAACTGGATCCGTGCCAACACCGATCTGACCGACTGGATCAACGCTCACCAGCCCGAAGCCAAGAAGCTTCTGAACGAGCAGATTCAACGCGAGACCAGCAAAGCACTTCCCCCGGCTGTACTCGACGAAGCCTTCTCGCGGATGCAGGTGACCTACGACCCGCTGCATGGTGCGCTGAACACGGCCGCACAGCAGGCCTTTGACGACGGCTTCCTGGGCCGCCAGATGCCGGACCTTTCCCGGCTCTACGACCTGACAATCCTCAATCAAGTTCTCGCGGAAAAGAACCGAAAGGCGATGCAATGAGCACCAGCGCACGCAATGTTCCGGCTCAGTTCCCTGTTCCGGTCGAGCCCGTAATCCCTGCTCGCGCCGGCAGCCGCGGCAAGTTCGGACCGGTTTCCGTCGGCCGCCCTGTGCGCGCGGTCTCATCTGAAATTCCTAAGGTTGGGCTGAGCGAGATCTCTTTGAGTTATCGTGCGCAGAGCGGCGAACGCTTGCTCGCCTTGGACAACATCAACCTTCAGGTCCGCGCGGGAGAATTCGTTTGCATCGTCGGCCCCTCTGGCTGCGGCAAGTCCACCCTGCTGCACCTGATCGCGGGCCTGCACTCCCAGACTTCCGGACAGATATTGGTCGATGGCAATCCGATCCAGGGCCCCGGCACCGACCGCATTCTGATCTTCCAGGAGCACGGGCTCTTCCCGTGGCTCACCGTCGGCCAGAACGTCGAATTCGGCATGAAGATGAAAGGCGTTCCCAAGGCGGAGCGGGAAGAAAAAATTCGTTACTATCTGCGCCTGGTGCATCTGGCGAAGTTTGAGAAGAGCTACATCCATCAATTGTCCGGCGGAATGCGCCAGCGCGTCGCCATCGCGCGCGCGCTCGCGACGGAACCGGACGTGCTGCTGATGGACGAGCCGTTCGCCGCGCTCGACGCTCAGACCCGCGATCTGCTGCACGACGAACTCGAACGCATCTGGAGCGAAACCGGACGCACCATTATTTTTGTGACCCACAACGTGCGCGAAGCCATTCGGCTCGGCGATCGCGTCGTTCTTATGACCTTTCGCCCGGGCCGCGTGAAGAATGAGTTCCCTGTGCAACTGCCCCGTCCGCGCCATCTCGAAGATCCCAACGTTGCCCGCGCTGCCCGAGAAATCCTTGACGAACTGCGCGAAGAAATTAACCGCTCCCTCGAAGCCGAATACAGTGCCGGCGTGAAGCCGCATATCGAACCGGGAGTGGAAGCATGAAACGAGCCGCCCGCTTCATCATCTTTTACGCAGCACTCTTCGGCCTGTGGACCCTGCTCGCCGATCTGAAGATTTGGCCGCCCTACCTGTTCCCCACTCCGTGGGGCGTGGGTGAAGCGCTGTATGCGGGTTTCGCAGATCACAGCTACTGGATCGCGATCCGCGTGAGCATGGAGCGCGTCCTGATCGGATACGCCATCTCGGTTGTCCTCGGCATGATTCTCGGACTCGGCGTTGCCAGCAATAAGTTCCTTGAAGAGACGATGGGCGGACTGCTGGTCAGTTTGCAGAGCCTGCCCAGCATCTGCTGGTGGCCTCTGGCGCTGCTCTGGTTTGGCCTGAATCAGAATGCAATTCTCTTCGTCGTCGTTATGGGTTCTCTGTTGTCCGTCACGCTCGCCATGGAAGATGGCCGGAAGCAGATGCCAAAAATCTTCGGCCAGGCCGGACGCAATCTCGGAGCGAAAGGGTTCAAGCTGTTCTGGTATGTCCTGCTGCCGGCCAGTCTTCCCTTCATCGTTTCTGGCCTGAAACAAGGATGGGCTTTTGCGTGGCGTTCGCTGATCACGGCCGAAATGCTTTATCTCAGTCTCGGCCTGGGTCAGGTACTGATGATGGGACGCGACCTGAACGACATGAGCGCCGTCATCGCCGTCATGGTCTTGATCATCGCCATTGGATACATCGTCGACGGAGTCGTGTTCAAGGGAATGGAACGTCATTTGCAAAACCGGTGGGGATTGACCCCCGCCTCCTAGTGTTATTTAGAAAGAAATCCCCCGAAAGACCTTGAAGAAAATTCACAATTTGTTAATGACAAAAGGGGCGATTCGTATTAATGTCCACTAAGTCGATGGTTATAATGTTATCAATCGTGTTTTAAGTTTTCCCTCCCCCACCCCCAGATCCGAATTAGCTACAAACACTCAAAAGGAGAGAACTGTTCCATGAAAGCAACCACTAACAAACTGCTAACCGCTCTCGCGCTCGCCGCTTTGACGGCCGGTGCTTGGGCACAAACCGAGGTGGCGTCGAACGCCGCTCCTGCTAAAGGCCCGGCGCCCGCGGCCGCAACTCCAGCTCCAGCGTCCGTTACCGCTGCCGACGTGCAAGCGTTGAAGGACGCACTCGCGGCCCAGCAACTCCAGATTCAGAAACTCACGGAACAACTGCAGCGCCAGCAGGATGCGCAGCAAGCTCAGCAATCTCTGGTCAACGCGGCTGCAAAAGCTGATACAACTCCCGCGCAAGCAAACCCGCCGCAACAGGTCGCAGCGCTTGGCACGCCCGCGCCTGTGGTCCAACAGGACAACGCTCCCGCCGCAGCCCCGACCCAAGAGTCGGAGCAGATCTACAACAAGCAGTTCGAAGGCCCCATCACACTGCACTTCCGGGGCATCAACATCACTCCTGGTGGATACGCGGAAGGCGCGTTTGTCCGGCGTTCTAAAGGGCTCGCGGCCGACCTCCCTACACCCTTTAACTCTGTGTCCATGCCAGCAGCCTCGCAGGCTCAGATGCCGGAGTTCTTTGGTTCGGGCCGCCAGTCGAAAATCACGACGTTTGTCGATGGCCGCTTGAAGAATGTGGATCTCTCCAGTTATGTCTCCGCTGACTTCCTCTCGGCCGGCGTGACCTCGACGTCAGCGTCGACCAACAGCTACACCCTTCGTCTTCGGCAGGCTTGGGCCCAGGCGAAGTTCGATAGTGGCTGGGCTTTCCTCGCTGGCCAGTCATGGAGTCTGGTGACAGAAAACGGCCGCGGAATCTCTCCTGACGATGATCTCGGGAGAACCAACGATGCCCGTCCCAAGACGATTGATCCCTCATATAACGTCGGTTTCGTCTTCGCTCGCCAGTATGGTCTTCGCGTGACCAAGGACTTCGGCGACAAAGTTTCGTTCGCGGTAGCGATCGAGAACCCCCAGGCCACACTCTCCACGCACGGCAACGCGGCCAACTATCTGCTGGGCGAGAATGGCGCCAGCAATAGCTACAACACCACTGCCACTTATTCGTTCAATCCCTCGCCGGATGTCATCGCCAAGGTCGCCTTCGACCCCGGCATTGGACATTACGAGGTATTTGGGATACTCGACCGCTTTCAAGACCGCATCTTCCCTTGCGGCGAAGTTCTCGCCAAGGCAACCTGCGGAGGCTCTGGACCGGGTGTTATTTCGGGAGTCGGGGCGTACAACGCTTCTAAGGAAGGCGGTGGCGTCGGCGTTAGCGGACGCTGGAACGTTGCCAAGAGCGTCACTTTCGGCTTGAAAGGCGTTACTGGCAGCGGAGTCGGTCGCTACGGCCCAGGCGGGCTCGCAGACGCTGCAATCAACGGAAATGGAACCGTTCATTTGGTCAAGAATACGCTTGGGTTAGCCACTCTCGAGTTACACGCCACCAAGAAGCTTGACCTTTACGGCTACGCTGGAACCGAGTACGCGTCCCGAACAGTCAGCTTCGATCCCTTGGGCAGCAAAGGTGCGGGCTCTCTGGTTGGCTACGGCATACCGACTTCCCCTAACTTCGGTTGCTACGCCGAGCAACCCCCAGCTACCAGCACCACCAACGGCACTGCTGGATTCGACCCCGGCACCTTGGCCAATTGCACCGCTGATACTCGAGCTTTAATCGAAGGTACCGCCGGTTTCTGGTACAAGTTCTACTCCGGACCTCGCGGCAGCTTCCGCTTCGGCACGCAGTACTCCTACGTCACCCGCAATACATGGTCGGGCGTCGGCGGAGATCCGCACGGAATCGACAGCATGATCTTCACGTCGTTCCGCTACTACTTGCCGTAAGTGAACAACCTTCTGAGGGGCGCCTTCCCCTCGGAATCGCCGCCGACCCGGTTTTGGCCTACTCTCCTTTTCCGGGCCGGCGGTGCTAACAACTCAAGCCGCAATGCTGGCTGTCAAAGATCTCAAGGTTCTTATGCCAACGGGCGATCTGGTCCGCAAAGATATCGCAGTGATCGGCGCTGGTTTCAGCGGCACCGTCATGTCGGTGCAACTGTTGCGAAATGCGCCGAACCTGTCGCTCGGGGTCATCGACAAAAATCCTCGTCCAGCCGTGGGACTCGCTTATGGCACCAACCACGCCGCTCATCTCCTCAACGTCCCCGCCGGTCAGATGAGCGCCTTCCCTTCAGAGCCCGGCCACTTCCTGAAGTGGGCAAAAGAAAACTACGAATTCCCCGTTGACTCTCGGAGTTTTCTTCCGCGCGCTCTCTACGGACGATACCTGACCGCTCTGCTGGAAGAAACCTATGCCGCCCATCCGTTGGATTTTGACTGGATTCGCGACGAAGCTTTGGCAGTGCGGCGTGACAAAACGGGTTTTGTGATTCACACGAGAGGTGGACAGCGAGTCCTCACTCAAACGGTTGTGCTCGCCCTGGGAAATTTCCCTCCCGGAAACCTAGGCATTCACGGACTGAAGGCGGATTCGCGATGTTACAAACGCTTTGCGTGGTCGAACGATGCGCTTGCCGGCCTGGCCGACGATAGCGAACTGCTGTTGATCGGTTCCGGCCTCACGAGCGTAGACATGGCGATCGCTCTGCGTGCCAACAGGTTCAAAGGCAGAATTCACATCCTGTCTCGCCATGGATTGGTGCCGCAGTGCCATGGCCCGTGCCTGCCGTGGCCCAGCTGTTGGGACGAATCTCTTCCTCGAACCGTCCGCGGTCTGGTCCGACTGATTCGCAATCAGGCTGCAACGGCCGCGGATGCGGGCAGCGATTGGCGTGCGGTCATGGATTCTCTTCGCCCTCTCATTCAGCAAATCTGGCAGTCGTTGCCGCTCGAAGAACGCTGCAGATTTCTTCGCCACGCACGCGCTTACTGGGAGATACATCGTCACCGCGTAGCACCGGATGTCGGACAGGCTTTCTTCAAGATGATCGCCAACGGACAGGTTCAGGTCCACGCCGGAAGAATCACCAGCTATTCGGAAACCAATTCCGATGAGAAAAGCTTGGCACAAGTGACATTCCGCGATCGATCCAGCGGCTCGGCAAGAGTTCTTGAAGTGGACAGAGTCATCAATTGCTCCGGTCCCGAGAGCAATTTCCGCAAAATCGACAGCGCGTTGCTCACGAGTCTTTTTGAGCAAGGCTTAGTTCGGCAAGATCCGCTGGGTCTCGGTCTCGACGTTGATAGAAATGGAGCGTTGCTCGACTGCAACGGAGAGCCGTCTCGATGTCTTTTTGCCATTGGCCCTGCTCGCAAGGGAATGCTGTGGGAGACGACTGCTGTACCGGAATTGCGCGTTCAGGCGTCAGATTTAGCCGATCACTTGTTAAGCAGATCTCTGAGACACCCGTCGGTCCCGCAGCAAACCCTGAGCGCCGTCGTGAGTTCGGAAACACTCTAAAGTAACTTTCAACAGTAACTTTCAACTTTCAGGAGGAGACCATTGGCGAAAGCAACAGCGCCTCGCACTACCAAGAGCTTCACGCTTTCGTTAGATTCCTGGGCCGTGATTTTGGCGCTCTTCCTTGCGCTCGCAGTTCGCTTCGCATTGCTCCCCAAAGTTCCGTGGTAGTTGCAAACTTCAGGCTCAAGGGTTCCCGGAGGTAGGTCATGGCAGCATCGATTGCGGTTCCGCCCGTGCAGTCCGAACGCACGCCGGTCAGCATATTGAGTTTAGTTCCCGGAATTCTATTGCTCGCCGCAGTCGGCTATGGCGGTAAGGCTCTCGAGAAGTTTCTCAACACCTACACCAAAACCCATCACTGGACGTTTCCAAACATTGAATATGTTTTATGGGCGATCATTATCGGTCTGGTGATCTCGAACCTTCTCACGGTTCCCAAGATATTTCAGCCCGGCATCGCCACCTACGAGTTCTGGCTCAAGGTCGGTATCGTGTTATTGGGTTCCCGCTTCGTGCTGGCGGATATCCTGAAATTGGGGGGAATCAGTCTGGCCCTGGTTGTGATCGAAATTTCGCTTTCGCTGCTGCTGATGCACTTTCTGGGCCGCGTATTCAACTTGCCCCCGAAACTCACGAGCCTTCTCGCGGTTGGATCCTCGATCTGCGGCGTTTCCGCCATCATTGCCGCCAAGGGCGCCATCGATGCCGACGACGAAGACTCGACTTTTGCGATCGCCGCCATCCTCGCGCTGGGTGCTCTCGCCCTGTTTACCTTCCCGTTCATCGGCCATAGCCTTCACCTCGGTGACACCGCCTTCGGACTTTGGTCCGGTCTGGGAGTGGATAACACTGCAGAAGCCACGGCTACCGGCGCGCTCTACTCTGATGCCGCCGGCAAAGTTGCCGTGCTCGCGAAGACCGCGCGCAACGCGATGATCGGGTTCGTGGTGTTGGCCTATGCCATCTACTGGGCCAAGCGTGGGCAAGCCTCTTCGGTAGGCAACAAGGCCGCTTTCCTGTGGAACAAGTTTCCCAAGTTCGTTCTTGGATTTCTGGCGATGTCGCTGCTCGTTAGCTTTCACGCGTTCAGCAAAGAGCAAGTTGGCTCGTTGGGTAATCTCTCGCGCTGGGCATTCTTGTTGACCTTCGCCGGTGTCGGATTGCGGACGAACTTCCGCGAGATGTCAAAACAGGGATTGCGCCCTTTCATCGTCGGCGCCCTCGGAGAGGTGATCATCGCGGCGCTTACGTTCGGCTTGGTCGTCGGAGCGAACAAGATTTGGGGCTTGTAAGTTCGTTGCCGACAATTCGTTGCCGACAATTCGTGGACGGCCGGAACTGCAAAGCGCTACCGACCCAGTGTCCACAGCCGTTCCAGACACTACGGTAGCGCCGCTACTGCGGAGCCCAAACTGATGTCTAAAGTATAGAAAGTGGGATGCACTGCTGATAGTGCATTCCTGAGTACTGGGAAGTTAATAGCTGGCGAGTAATGCAGCGCTAGGACCTTTCCTCTGTGCCCTCTGTGGTGGAGGGTTTTTCCGGCCGCAGCAGCGGAAACAGAATCACGTCGCGGATGGTGTGCGAGTCAGTCAGCAGCATGCAGACTCGGTCGATGCCGATGCCGACGCCTCCTGCCGGAGGCATGCCATACGATAGGGCGCGGATATAGTCCTCGTCCATTTGGTGGGCTTCGTCGTCGCCGCGCTCGCGTTCCTTCAACTGGGCTTCAAATCTCCGGCGCTGATCTTCGGGATCGTTGAGTTCGCTGAAACCGTTGGAAATCTCCATCTGCCCTGCGTAGATCTCGAAGCGCTCCGTCCAGTCGGGCTCGTCCGGCTTCTGCTTCGACAGCGGAGACACGGCAGTCGGAAATTCGTAGATGATCGTGGGCTGCGTCAGATGTTCTTCGGCAGCCGCTTCGAACAACGCCGCGATGGTCTTTCCGACCGGCGCGCTCGCATCGTAGGCCATGTGCGCATGACTGGAATTGAATCGCTCGACTAGTTCCTTCACACCGTCAGCGCTGGCAAAGTCGCTCATCTCCGGATTTGCGCCCGCTTTTTCGGGCCAGAACTTGATGATCGCCTCACGCATGGTCATGCGGTTCCAGTTCGACCAGTCGATCTCCTGATCTCCCCACTTTGATTTCGTGCTGCCATTGACGGCCTTTGCAGCCTCGGTGATCGCCTCTTGCGTGAGGTTCATGATGCCCTGGTAATCGGTGTAGGCCTGATAAGCCTCAAGCATGGTGAACTCAGGATTCCAGCGCCAGCCGAGTCCCTCGTTGCGGAAGTTGCGGTTGATCTCGTACACGCGATCGAGGCCGCCCACGACCAGCCGCTTCAAATAAAGTTCCGGCGCGATTCGCAGATAAAGATCCATGTCGAGCGTGTTGTGGTGCGTCACGAACGGACGCGCCACGGCGCCGCCGGCGATCGGCTGCATCATCGGAGTCTCGACCTCGATGAATCCGTGCGAGTCGAAGGTGCGGCGCATCGACTGCACCATCTTCGTACGCTTCAGAAACACTCCCCGCACCTCCGGATTTACCACGAGGTCGACGTAGCGCTGCCGGTAACGCAGCTCGACATCAGTGAGCGCGCTTCGATTCTCAGGGCCACCTTCAGCGGCGGCATCTGTGTCAACTGTTTTGCCGATCGGCAATGGCAGAAGATCTTTGCTAAGGAAGGCGATCTCTTCTACGTGGACCGTCAGTTCGCCGGTGCGGGTGCGGAACAGATATCCGCTGGCACCGATGTGGTCGCCGAGGTCGAGCAGCTTGTAGAGTTCGAATCCCTGCTCGCCGACAGCGTCTTTCTTCACGTAAATCTGCAGCTTCTTGCCGCCCTGCTGGATGTGGGCGAATCCGGCCTTGCCCATCAGGCGGAGTGCCATGATGCGTCCGGCAACACGGACGTTGACGCGCGACTGCTCGAGCTCCTCGGCTGTCTTAGCTGAGTAATCGGCCAGGATCTGCTCGGCTGTGTGCGTGAATTCGTATTTGCTGCGGTAGGCCGGTTGTCCGAGCGCCTCAATCTTCTTCAGCTTCTCGCGCCGGAGTTCGTAGATATTCTCGTCGAGTCCCAATGGGGTCCTTTTTGGCTGTCAGCTTTCAGCCCTTGGTTATGAAACGCTGATTATAAACAATGCGTTCCGGGCATCCCAAGATCGCCACCCTAACCTCGCGGGCACAGTGACGTTGAGATCGGTTACCCTGGGAATTGAGAAAGTCAAAGTCCCCACCCAGTCCCCAGAACGCGACAAGGGAGGGGCACCCATTCCTGATCCTGGAAATTGCGTGGTGAAACTCGAGAAAGTCCGTTAAAGTAAGGCGTTTGTGTTTATGGAGAGTGAACGATGACTCGAATGAAATCGCTTGCCTGCCTGGTGCTCTGTGCGCTGTTTGCCCTTCCGGCCTTTGCCATCGACGATGACATGCACGGACACCATCACGATGCCAATGAGAAGCTGGGCAAGGTTTCGTTTCCGATTTCGTGCGCGGCGGGGTCCCAGGCTGCCTTCGAGCGTGGAGTCGCTCTGCTTCATTCGTTCGGGTATGAAGAAGCCGAGGAGCAGTTCACAGAACTTGCGAAACAGGATCCCGCCTGCGCGATGGCGCATTGGGGCGTCGCGATGAGCCTGTTCCACCAGATTTGGGAGCGTCCGGAAGATTCTACGCTGAAGCGGGGACACGACGAGATCGAGCAGGCGCAGAAGATCGGCGCCAAGACCGAGCGCGAGCGTGGATATATCTCGGCGCTCGCTGTATTTTATGACGACCCGTCGAAGGATCACTACTTGAAGCAGGCAACCGCGTACTCGGACGCCATCGCGACGCTCTACCAGAAGTATCCTGAGGATCTCGAAGCAGGAGCGTTCTATGCGCTGTCGCTGCTCGCGGCGGACTCTCCGGACGATACGTCGCACGCGGCGAATAAGGAAGCCGTCGCGGTGTTGATGCCGCTGTTCCGGAAGCAGCCCGATCATCCAGGGCTGGCGCATTACATCATCCACGCGTGCGATTCGCCGGAACTGGCGCCGATGGGGCTGGAAGCAGCTCGCAGTTATGCCGCGATCGCTCCGTCGTCGGCGCATGCGGTCCACATGCCTTCGCACATTTTTGCGCGGCTTGGACTATGGCAGGAGGACATTCAGGCGAACTTGAAGTCTGTGGAGCTGACTGAGAAGTCAGACGCAATGTACATGCATGGACACGAACTGCACGCCATGCACTTCCTAATGTACGCATACTTGCAGACCGGACAGGACGAAGCGGCCAAGCAGATCGTGGAGAAATCGAAGCAGATTCTGGCGTCGGCTCCGACGAATGACGATACGGGGATGCTGGAGTACTACGGCTTCGCGGCCGCGCATTTCCCGGCGCTCTACAGCCTGGAGATGCACCGCTGGACCGAGGCGGCCGCTCTGGAACCCGCTGCCAACACGCCTGCGTATTTGCAAATGATCACGTATTGGGCGCGGACGATTGGCTCGGCGCACACGGGCGATGTGGAAGCAACCCGGCGCAACGCGCAAAAATTCGACGACGCGGAGGAGGCGACCCGCAAATCGAAGTACGCGTATACGCTCGAGGGGAAGCGTTCCAACTATGCGCACGGCGAAGTTCACGCGTGGCTGGCTTTTGCAGAGAAGAGAAATGATGAAGCCGTGCAGCAGATGCGCGACGTTGCGGACACTCAGGATCAGGGCGGCAAGGCGGAGGTCGACATTCCTGCACGCGAGATGCTGGCCGAGATGCTAGTCGATCTCAAGCAACCGGAGAGCGCGTTAGCGGAGTATGAGAAGTCGATGAAGATCGATCCCAACCGGTTCAACGGCTTGGCGGGCGCTGCAGAGGCAGCGGAGATGGCGCATCAATCTGCCAAAGCGAATTCGTACTATGCGCAACTGCTGAAGAATTGCGACGGCGGAAAGCATTCCGATCGTCCGGAGCTGCAGAGCGCCAAGACTGAACTGGCGAGGAACGGGGAGTAGATCAGAGTACCCGCCGTCTAAAATCAAAATCCCCATCCTGTCGCAAACTACGCGACAAGGATGGGGCACCCTCTCAATCATTCATTCGATCTACTTATTTATTTCGCCGGCGGAATGTAGCTGAGGTCCGGGTGGAATTTCCAGATCGTCCACTCCGTGCTCTCCACGAGCGACGGCAACTTGGCCTGGAACGCCTTCCACTCCGCCGGAGTCATTCCCTTCTCCGTGCCGAACGGCGCATCGAGATCACCCCAGCCGCTCAGCCCCATGTACGTGTGAATTTCATTGCTGGGCGTGCCATAGCGGGCGACCGCGAATCCGTACGAGGTAATGCCGGACTTCTTAATCGCGGGCACAACCTGGTCGTGGAACATCGCTTTAACCTCATCCATCTTGCCTTGAATAACCCGAGTCCGACTGGTGCGCACCATGGGGGGAATCTCTTTCGACGGAATGCCGAGGTCCGGCTGCATTTCGTCGATCCAGTACTCGAGGCTGGCCGTCTCGCCATTCAGGCGTGAAAAGATCGCCGACATTTCAGCGGCAACCGATTTCAACTTTGGATTGTCTTCCCCAATGTCCTTCCACTTCGCCGAGTACCACACGACCGCGTACTCCGAGGGGCCAGTTTGTGACTCCCACATCGTAAATGGCTGCTCGGACCCAGCCTTTTTCATGGTCGCGACATAGTCCTTCACCGTGGCTTTCCAATTGTCTTGCTGATCCAGTTTCACCTTGACGAACAAAACGGTGCGGAGATTTCCTTGTTGGGCCCAGGACGGTGCACAAAAAGCAATCAACGCAACGGCAGCGAGCAGGCAACGGGACAACGAAAACGGTTTTCGCATTGTTGTTCTCCTTGGCCTCGTGAAGCAGATTGCAAGTTTCACAGCCGTATCCCCAAGTCTTGGTACCGAGGCGGCGCAAGTATACACGCGTGTGCAAATCTGTCCGCTCGCCCAGAATTCATGAGGGTTGCGCCGCGTTTGGTACCGTGGTACATTGGTACGCATGGCGGACGATCCCAGACTGGAAATCGAGCGGGTGCAGACCGGGGTGCGCATCGAAAAGCGCATTCTCAAGGTCCTGAAGGCGTTTGCGGAATATCACGACATGACTTTGGGTGATGTGCTCGAGGGCATCGTGCTGCACGCCTTTGACGGCAAGACTCCGTTCAGTCCCGCGTCACTCGAGCGCATTCGTGAGCTAAAGAAGTTCTACGAGCTCGATCTGGATTCGAGCGCCAGCCACCGACTGAAAGAGATCAAGGGGAAATCCTCGCGCAAGCGAAAAGCAGAGAAGTAGATCAGGGGGAGATCAATGAGCACCTCGCGCACCAAACTTGGACTGACCGTTTTGCAGTGGGCACTGGGAGTAGTGATCCTGATTGAAGCAGTACTGTTCTTAATGCCGAGCGCGGCGCACGACTTTGCGCGCACGCGCATGCCTGGGTTCGTTCGCATGGCGCTGGGAATGGGCGAGATTGTTGGGTGCGCTCTTCTGTTGATTCCGCAGACGGCGATTCGCGGAGCCTGGCTGTTGCTGACGGTTTTTGTGATGGCGATTCTGCTCCACCTGCTGCATGGGTTGTATGGGATCGGCGATCTGGTGATCTACGCGGCGGCGGCGTTTGCGATTGCAGTGAGCAAGGCTTAGCAACCGATGACGGAGAAGCCATTCAAAGCGCTCTTGGTCGAGGGGACGTCAGGAGTGGGAAAGTCGACTCTGATCGATGCTCTGATTCGCCGCCATGCTGAAGACTCCAAACCAAGAAAGATTCGGACTCTGCTCCATCTGGCGCAGTCTCACACGTACGGCCCTCTGGCAACGCAGGAAGACAAAGGAACACTGACCGCGGATGAAAATGTGCGCCATCTGGAGCGGATCGTCACCTTGCTCGAATGGCTGCACGCCGGCGTACAAGAACACTCGCGTCCCTGGTGCTTTGTCCTCGTCGACACTCTTCACCTGACACATTGCGTGCGACCGGGGGTCGTGAAGTGGCAGGACGTTACTGCCTTCGACCGGCGTCTGGCCGCGCTGGAATGCGGACTGCTTTTCCTGCAGACCTCGCCCGCGACGATTTGGGAGCGCGGCATTCAGCCCAGGAAAAACGATCAGTTCCTAGTCGAATACGCGAGAAAGTTCGGCTCTACCGACGAGGAGAAGCACGCTTATTTCGTCCGGGAGCAGGAGACGATGACTGGCCTTTTTTCATCTTCTACCATGCCCAAACTCCTTTTAAATGGCGAACATATACTGGAGGCTACGCGCGATGAGGCGACCGCCTTCTGGATCGACAGATAATGACCGACGCAGAACTCATCGATCGTTTCGAGCGCGGTTTGATCCGCGAAGAATCGTTTCATCACGCGGACCACGTTAGGCTTGCATTCGCATATCTCTCGCAGAATCCGCTCTTGCAGGCGTTGGAGAAGTTCACCGCGGCACTGAAGCGATTTGCTGCGGCTCGCGGCAAACCGCGGCTTTATCACGAGACCATCACGCACGCGTACTTCTTTCTGATTCGAGAGCGGATGGCGCGCACGGCGACGGACGACTGGGACAATTTCGCGCGGCTGAATTCTGATCTGCTCGAGTGGAAGGGCGGAGTTCTGACGCGCTACTACCGGGACGCGACTCTGTAGTCCGATCTGGCCCGCTCGGTTTTTCTCTTCCCCGACAAGCAGTGCTGAGTTTGTCCAGTTCGACTTTGCAAATAAACGTAGACTTTTCCCGGACTCCTTCGTCCAAGAGTTGTGGCGTAAGATGTTGTTCCGCAGAGCGCCGGGGAAAATCCGCATGAAACTTACAGGACTCGCAATTCTATTCAGCTTGCTGACAACGTCGATGTTTCACGCACAAGAGATCCACAGCGGTGATAATCTGCTGCGCGCCATGCACGACCGTTATCAGGCGTCGTGGTACCAGACTGTGACTTTTACGCAGAATAGCACGACCTACAAGCCCGACGGAACGAGTTCGGCTGAGACCTGGTACGAAGCGTTGTCGGTCCCGGGGAAATTGCGCATTGATATTGGGCCGGCGAGCGATGGCAACGGATACATTTTTGTCGACGGGAATATCACCATCGTCAAAGACAACAAGATCGCGGGGACACGGCATTCCGTCAATATCCTCCTGGTACTTGGGTTTGATGTGAACGGGCAGGATCCGGCAACGACGGCCAAGGTCGTGAAAGACGAAGGCTACGATCTGTTGAAGCTTCACGAAGACACGTGGGATGGAAAGCCGACTTACGTCGTGGGCGCGGACAAGGGCGATCTGAAGTCCAAGCAATTTTGGGTGGAGAAAGATACGCTGCTGTTTGTGCGTGTGATCGAACCGGCGCGGCAAGACCCTTCGAAACTCAATGACATCCGTTTTGTGAATTATCGTCCGCTGGCCGGAGCATGGATCGCCGCCGGGGTAGAAGTGTATTCCGAGGGGAAGAAAGTGTTTTCGGAAGGCTACACGGATATTCAAGCGAACGTAAAGTTGGCGCCTGGGGTGTTTGACCCGGAACAGTTCAGCACGACGCATTGGGAAAAATAGACCTGATCGAGACTCGTCTGCATCCGCGGGCCCGACGCTCGCGAGAGGCAACCTAAGCCCGCGGCGCCGCTACCAAGCCGCCATTTGCATCGTGACTCCCTGCCGGCAGTAGAATGGTCACAACTTTTCTAAACTTTGCGACTCAGGGGACTCTCCATGGTTCAGTTCAAGGTGAATAACCAGGCGCGAACATTCGACGGCGATCCGGAGATGCCGCTGCTGTGGTACCTGCGCGACATTCTCGGACTCACGGGTACAAAATTCGGCTGCGGCATGGGGCTGTGCGGAGCGTGCACGGTGCTGCAGAACGGCAAAGCGATTCGATCGTGTCAGAAGCAGATGGGCAGCGTCGCCGGTCTCGAGATCGTGACGATCGAGGGAATCTCGGCGCATGGCCCGACCGCGCTACAAAAAGCATGGGCGGAAGTGAACGTGCCGCAATGCGGATACTGCCAGCCGGGACAAATCATGCAGGCCGTGTCGCTGCTGTCGTCGAAGCCGAAGCCGACCGATGAAGACATCGATGATGGAATGTCGGGGAATATTTGCCGCTGTGGGACCTACCAGCGCATCCGGGCGGCGATTCATGAAGCCGCGAAGGAGACCGCATGATCACCCTGGAAAAAGCTTCTCTGGAAAGCATCCCGGTTGAAAATGCGTCCCGCCGCAATTTCTTGCAGGGATTGCTTTCGGCCAGCGCGTTTGTGCTTTGCGTTCGAACATCCCCACTTCTCGCAAAAGCAGCGAGAAATGGGGCATCCGGGGCGATCGAGACTGCAACCGCATCGGTCGACACTGCGGTGTTTCATCCCGGAGTCTTCCTTGGCATTCAACCGGACGGCATGGTGTGGATCGTCGCCCACCGAACCGAGATGGGCAACGGCGTTCGCACAAGCCTGCCGCGGATTCTTGCCGATGAACTCGATGCCGACTGGAGCCGGGTCAAAGTCATTCAGGGCGATGGCGATGAGAAATACGGTTCGCAGGATACGGACGGTTCGCACTCGGTCCGCGAATTCTTCGACACGATGCGCGAAGCAGGAGCGACCGCACGCCTGATGCTGATCCGCGCGGCCGCGGAACAGTGGGGCGTTCCAGAGTCGCAGTGCATAGCTGATCCTGTGCACATCGTCTCCGACAAAGCTTCCAACCGCAAACTCGGATACGGAGAACTCGCTGCTCTCGCCGCCAAGCAGCCGGTGCCAAAAAAAGAAGAGATCAAGCTCAAGTCGCCGCAGGAATGGCGCTACATCGGCAAGCCCGCTCCGGGATATGACGTCACCGACGTCTGCGCGGGGAAGCCGCTCTTCGGCATGGATATTCGCGTCGACGGAATGCTTTACGCGGCCATCGCGCACCCGCCGGTGCTTGGAGGAAAAGTAAAGTCAGTCGACGATTCGGCGACTTTGAAAGTGGTGGGCGTGAAGAAGACGCTGCCGATTGATCCCTTCACTCCGCCGCATGCGTTTCAACCGCTCGGTGGAGTTGCGGTGATCGCCGACAATACGTGGTCGGCATTCAAGGGGCGCCAGCAGCTCAAGATCGACTGGGACAACGGAGCCAACGTCAGCTACACATCAGCCGACTACAAGAAGCAGTTGCAGGAAACCGCGCGCCAGCCGGGCAAAGCGGTCTTCACGTCCGGCGATCCCGATGCAGCGTTTGCCAAGGGCGGCAAGGTATTTGAGGCGGAATACTTCGCTCCGCACCTCGCGCACGCTTCGATGGAGCCACCCGTCGCAGTGGCCGACGTTCAAGGCGACAAGGTGACAGTCTGGTCGCCAACGCAAAATCCGGTGGGCGTGCGGGAAGAAGTCGCCAAGGCGCTCGGCCTCAAGAAAGAAGATGTCACTTGCCACGTGACTTTTCTCGGCGGAGGCTTCGGGCGCAAATCAAAACCGGACTATGCCGTCGAGGCGGCCGTGCTCTCGAAGAAGACCGGCAAGCCGATTAAGGTGGTATGGAGCCGCGAAGACGACATCAAGTTCGACTACTACCACTCCGTTGCCGCAATGTATCTCAAGACGGCGCTCGACGACAAGGGCATGCCGAAAGCATGGCTGCAGCGCTCCGTGTTTCCGCCGATCGGATCGACGTTTGACAAGACCGCGGTGTACGGAAGCGCGGGAGAAATGTCGTTGGGATGGGATGTGATTCCCTTCGACGTCCCCAACTTCCGCAGTGAGAACGGACAGGCGGTCGCGCACGTCCGGATCGGGTGGCTGCGCTCGGTGGCCAACATTTATCACGCGTTTGCGGTGCAGTCGTTCGCCAACGAGCTGGCCTACAATGCGAACCGCGATCCATATGACTATCTGCTGGCATTGATCGGACCCGGACAGACGATCTCCGGACCCAAACAGCCACCGGAGATTGCGCAGCACTACCCGTATGACACCAAGCGGCTGCGGCATGTAGCCGAACTAGCCGCCACGAAAGCGAACTGGGGCAAGAAGAAGTCGGGCAACGGTTGGGGTATGGGCATCGCGGTTCACCGCAGCTTCTTTACTTATGTAGCGACGGTCGTGGAAGTCGAGGTCGATAATTTGGGCGCCGTACGAATCCCAAATGTCTACACCGCTGCGGATGCGGGCATCGTCGCCAACCCCGAAACGGTGCGGTCGCAATTCGAAGGCGCGGCCGTATTCGGAACCAGCATTGCCCGCGCGGGAGAGATCACAGCTACCAACGGTGTCATCGATCAATCGAATTTCTCGGACTATCCCGTGGCGCGCATGAATGACGCTCCAGTCCACGTGGACGTGCAAATCGTAGAAAGTTCTTCTGCGCCCGCGGGAGTGGGAGAACCAGGCGTTCCTCCGTACGTTCCGGCGCTGTGCAACGCGATCTTCGCAGCAACTGGGAAGAGAGTGCGAGAATTGCCGCTGTCGAGAAACGGCTTCTCGTAGATCACTCTCTCCCGCATTTCTGTGAGTCGCGGCGCTGGCTTGAACTGGCTAGACGGGGCGATCCGGGTAGATCACTTTCGGAAAGCGAAAGTGAACGAGCGCAGCACAAAGGGCAAGGATAACCATCGCGAAGATACTGCCTTCCGGTCCGGCCGAACCACCCGTGATCCAATTCGGCCCATGAACCGACGTGTTCAGGAGCCGGCCGACGCCGAGCAGCCCGCTGTCCGGTGTACCATAGAAGAAAGTCTCTGCCCAGTCCCACGCGGCATGGAATCCGATGGCAAACCAGAGATTCCCCGTGCGCCGGATCATCAGACAAAAGAGCAACCCAGTGGCGACCACTTGCAGAATGCCTATCACGGTTTCGCCGTGATTGCCGAGATGAGCGACCGCGAATACGGCTGAAAGAAAAAGGGCGGCCGGCCAGAAACGCATGCGCCGGGACATGGAGAAGAGCCAGTAGCCGCGAAAAGCAAGCTCTTCGTTCAACGACACGGCAAGAAATGTTGCGCCCCAGGCGAGCGCCCATCGAATCACCGCACCTCCGCCGAGCGCGACCGAGTCGATCTGGAAGTGGCCCGAAATCCGCAAGACCAGCAGAATCGCCGAAAGCATGGCGAAGCCCCACGCCGATCCTTCCCAAAATCCTGCTGCGAAGGCCTGCCGGAGAGGAATCCCGTAATCGCCAAGAGGCCGCTTCTCGATGCGGGACACGACCCAAGTTGCCAGAGAGACAAAAAATACCATGACGGCTTTGATCGGCAATTCGTTATGCACGGTGAGGACGGAGGTGCTCCACCCAGCCGAGAGATGCAAGCCGTACACAAGGGCGAACGGAGCACCGAAGCTGATTCCAACCCAGATCAGCAACCGGATGCGATCGATCCGGCCCCAGGGCTTAGGCTGCAATGGTAGCGCCGTGTTTAACGGATCCCATCCATTTTTGGGTGCGGGGTCATTTAGATTTTCCGTGTTGAGAGCTGTGTCGGATTCGTCATCCAAGCGCGCACCTCCGTCGGGAAACCCGAGTATGACAGCCGAACCCGACTTGCACTAGCAGTATCGCCCGCGGGGCTAATTTGAGGCTTGGCCTTTCTTCTGCGCCTCCGCGCGGTCCGTATTCAAAAACTCTTTCGACTCTTGAACCACAGCTCCATCGGCGCTACTATGACGTGCTGCGCTGAATTCAAAGGCGAGACTTGTTATGCCGCAAAACTACGTTCCCATCTTTATCTTCATCGCCATCGTAGGCTCTCTGCTGCCGATTACGTTGCTGCTGGCCAAGCTGGTACGGCCTTCGAATCCCAGCAAGACGAAGCTGATGCCGTACGAATGCGGCATCGATCCCATCGATAGTGCGCGCGGACGGTATACGGTCCGTTACTACATCATCGCGATTCTGTTCGTGGTCTTCGACGTGGAAACAATTTTCCTCTTCCCCTGGGCCGTCAAGTTCAAAGCCTTCGGCCTGTTCGGGTTGTTTGAGATCGTAATTTTTCTGGCCATCCTGATCGTGGGATACATCTGGGTCTGGAAAAAAGGCGCCCTGGAATGGGTGTAGAGTGCTTGGGCGGGACCCTTCGACTGCGCTCAGGGCATGCTACACGACAGCCGCCGGGACGGCGGCGCTACTAATAGCCCCACACCGACATGGCGAACACTCCGGTTAACCCGATGGATTCTTCTCCCGCCGAAACCTTCAGCGCTTCTCGCCTGACGAGGGGTAATTTCTTCTTCCCGACCAGGCTCGTGATCAGCCCGCAGCGCGTGATCCGCACCAAGTCGCGGCTGTTCGGCAGCAACGAAGAGAGCATCCCGATCTCGAAGGTTGCCTCCGTCCATATTTCGACCGGCGTCTTCTGGTCGGAGATCGTGATCGAGTCGACTGGCGGCAGCGATCCCATTACCAGCCACGGCCACCGCAAAGGCGACGCGCAACGCATCCGAGATCTGATCGAAAGCTACCAGGCACAATCGCGCGGATGACATTTCTGCCAATGAGCCTTTCGGAACTAGAGCGTTGGTATGCAGCCCAGTGCAACGGCGAGTGGGAACTCGGTTCCGGGATCCGCATCGAATCGCTCGATAATCCTGGTTGGCAGGCGCACATCAGCCTTCGCGATACCAGGAAGCAAAGAGCCCAGTTACGGAAGGTCAGAATCGATCGCGACGAGAAGAATTGGATTCATTATTGGATTGACAGCCAGGTTTTTCACATCGCCTGCGGCCCGACCAACCTCTCAGAAGCGATCGATATCTTCGTACACTGGTTTGAGTCGGATTTGCTGCCAAGCCGTCGTTGACTTCGTTCCGTCAAGCTGATAAAAGTTAACGTTCTTTCGAACGCAGCCTGCGCCGGAGCCTTGTCCCGTCGCCTTATGCCGGACGAAACCAAATCTCCCTCGACACCGCCGTCGGGAAATGAACCGAAGCCGACGGCGGATCAGCCCGCAACTCCGGGCGGGGTGAAATCTACACCCTCCGGATCGGTTCAATCAGAAACAAAAACCACTCCCACCAAGCCTTCTCTGCCTTCGGAAACTTCGACTCCGCCAAAGCCAGCAGCCGCAGCGCCCGCAACCCCGGCGGCCGTAAAACCGGCAGGCGCTCCGCCGAAACCTGCAGCTCCAGTTCCGATTCCGTGGGATTCGCCGATGGTCGCGAAATTCAAGAGCGAGTACGGTTCCGGCATTGAGCCACTGACGTACCTCGGCCAGAATTACATGATCGTCGATCGCTCGCTCGTTCCGGACCTTCTGCTGATACTGCGCGACGAGGAGCAGTTCGACTACTGCGTCGACATCACCGCGGTGCACTATCCCAAGCGCGAGAAGCAGTTCGATGTCATCTGGGTTCTGTATTCGTTTCCGCGCAACGAGCGTATCCGTCTGAAGACACTTATTGGCGACGGCGAGAGCCTGCCGAGTTCTGTGCCCATCTGGGCAACCGCGAATTGGCTGGAGCGCGAAGTCTTCGACATGTTCGGCATTAAGTTCGACGGCCATCCCGACCTAAAGCGCATTCTGCTGCCCGATGGCTGGAAGGGATTCCCGCTGCGGAAGGATTACGGCATCCTGCAGCAAGACAACGAATGGGTGCAGATCAACCTGGGAATCGAGAGTGGACAATAGTTAATGACCGACCCGAACACACTCTCGCCGCTCGATCTCGATACTCCTGACAAGACGTTTCTAGACGCGAATGAGCTTGTCATCAACATGGGACCGCAGCACCCCGCGACCCACGGTGTGCTCCGGGTCATTCTGCGGCTCGACGGCGAGAAGGTGCTCGGGCTGGAGTGCGTGATCGGATACCTGCACCGTGGTGTGGAGAAGATCGCCGAGAATCGCACCTACACGATGTTCAATCCCTACGTCGACCGCATGGACTACGTCGCCGCGGTTTCGAACGGTCTGGGATATTGCGAAGCAGTTGAAAAATTACTGAATGTCGAAGCTCCGCCTCGCGCGCAATACATCCGCGTCATTCTTACCGAGCTCAATCGCATGGCCAGCCACCAGCTCTGGCTGGGCACGCATGCGCTGGATATCGGTGCCATCACTCCGCTGTTTTATACGTTCCGCGACCGCGAAGAGATTCTCAAGATTTTCGAGAAATACTGCGGAGCGCGCCTCACCACGCATGCGTTTCGCATCGGAGGCCTGCAATACGAGGTCTACGACGGCTTCGAGAAGGACGTGAAGAACTTTGTTGCGTTCGTGAAGCCGAAAATCGACGAATACGAAGAGCTGCTGACGACCAATCGCATATGGCTCGAACGGACCAAGGGTGTGGGAGTGATTTCGGGTAAGGACGCCATTGCTCTCGGTGTAACCGGCCCGGTACTACGCGCGAGTGGAGTGAAATGGGACATCCGCAAGGCGCTTCCCTACGCCAACTACAAGAATTTTGATTTCGATATTCCGACCGGCGCGAATGGCGACACGTACGACCGATACATCGTTCGTATGGCCGAATTCCGCCAGTCGCTGCGCATCATCGAGCAGGCAGTCGAAGGAATCCCTGAAGGCCCGATCATGGCGAAGGTTCCGAAAGTGATCAAGCCTCCGGTCGGCGAGATCTATCACTCGATCGAAGCCCCGAAGGGCGAACTCGGCTACTTCATCGTAAGTGACGGATCGACGCAGCCCTATCGAATTCGCGTGCGACCGCCTAGTTTCGTGAACCTGCAGGCTCTGGACATGATGTGCCGCGACCAGCTCGTGGCCGACGTCATCGCCGTCATCGGAACCCTCGACATTGTCCTCGGCGAGGTAGACCGCTGATGGGCTGGCTCATCGACTACATCAAGTCTTACCTGGATCCGAACGTCAACCTGACGCCTGGGGCCGCGGGAAATATCTTCTGGGCTACGGTCTACATCCTGCTCGTGTTCGCCGGGCTCTCCGTTGCGGTGATCGCGATGAACTGGCTGGAGCGCAAGATTCTCGCGCACATGCAGGTGCGCCTCGGACCAATGCGCGTTGGGCCGCACGGCCTTCTTCAACCCATTGCCGATGCGATCAAGCTGCTGTTGAAAGAAGACATCATCCCGGCCGAGGCCGATGCGATCGTCTTTTGGGTGGCGCCATTTATCGTCGTGCTCGCGGCGTTCACGGTGTTTGTCGTGGTTCCGTTCGGGCCCACGCACGCCATCACCGACATGAATATCGGCATCCTGTTCATGCTCGGCGTCTCGTCGCTCAGTGTGCTCGGCATCGTCACCGCGGGATGGGCCTCGAACTCGCACTATCCGCTGATGGGGGCACTGCGCTCGAGCGCGCAGATGGTTTCGTATGAGGTCGCAATGGGCCTGGCGGTAGTGTCGGCCATCATGATGAGCAGCCTCAATGTTGAAGGCACGGGCACGCTCAGCATGATCGGCATCGTCGAGGCACAGAAGGCGCAAGGCGAATGGTTCATCTTTAAATTCTTTCCGCTCGGCATCATCGCGTTCGGCGTCTTTGCCATCGCCATGGTTGCGGAGACCAACCGCGCGCCCTTCGATCTGCCCGAGGCTGAATCCGAACTGACTGCCGGATTTCATACGGAATATAGCGGATTCCGCTGGTCCTTATTCTTCCTCGCGGAATATTCCGCGATGATCGCAGTATCGTCGATCGCGGTCACGCTCTGGCTCGGCGGATGGCTGAGGCCCTTCCCCAACGCGCTGACTGGAGCGACGTGGGATCTGGTCTTCTCGCTCTTTCCAGGAATCACGTTTCTATTCCTTGCCGGCATGTGCTTCTACAGCACCGCGCGCATGCCCAAGCATCCGCTCTTCAAGATTCAAACCATCGGCCTCGGTGGATTTGGCGCGGCGCTGGCTCTGATCGGACTGCTCCTGTTCCTCACGCCGGTGCGCATGCGCGTGGTCGACATTTACTGGTTCTCCGCTAAAGTTGCCGGATTTATGTACCTCTATATCTGGTATCGTGGCACGTTCCCGCGTTACCGCTTTGACCAATTGATGAAAGTTGGATGGAAGGTGCTGCTGCCGACGGGACTCGCACTCCTGATTCTGACGGCCATCGTGGGCATGGGGGCCGAATTGTGGGCGGACATTCAGGAGGCCTTCCATCTATGAATCCTCCGGTCGCAACTCCGTTCTTTTTCTATCTGTTGGCCGCGATCATGATCGTCGGCGGCATCCTGGTCATTACGCGCAAGAATGCAGTTCATTCGGCGATGGCGCTGATCACCACGCTGCTGGCGCAGGCCGCACTTTACCTGATGCTCTACGCCCCGTTCGTTGCTGGCGTGCAAATCATGCTCTACGCCGGCGGAATCATGGTGCTGTTCCTGTTCGTGATCATGCTGATTTCGATTGAGCGCTCGCAGAAGGAACGGCAATTCAACAAACAGTGGTTGGTCGGGATCGCGGCGGCGGCGGCCCTGGGGGGCCTGTTCATCACCATCTACACGACCACGACCCGGGGAGTGACGCTATTCATCGAAGGCCGCATGAACTACGCGGAAAACCAGAACACTCAGTTGATCGCAAACTTACTGTTCGACCGCCGTGCCGGAACGTATATGTTTGCCTTCGAAATCGCGTCCTTGTTGTTGCTGGTCGCCATCATCGGATCGGTCGTGATGGCCAAGAAGAGGATTTGAGAAGCAGCACCTAGCAATTCGCACATGGCATTTGGTCAAAAAGGGGCCTCTCGAGTACCCGGCACTGAAATGGACAGGCCAAATGCTAATTGCCAAGGGCCAAGTACTGGAAACTGAAATGCATGCCATGCTCGACATCTCGACTCTGCATTACCTGGTACTAGGCGCGGCCCTGTTTCTTTTAGGCGTCATCGGCGTGCTCACGCGCCGCAACGTAGTCATCGTGCTGATGTCGATTGAATTGATCCTCAACGCCGTCAATTTGAACCTGGTCGCGTTTTCGCGGTACTGGCAGAGCATCCATGGAGGCGGAGCGCTCCACGGGCAGGTCTTCGCGATTTTCGTTATCACCGATGCCGCCGCCGAAGCCGCGGTCGGCCTCGGCATTCTGATCGCCTTCTTCCGCAACAAGGAGACGGTCAATATGGACGAAGTGAACTTGTTGAAATGGTAGAAGACAGCTTCTAGCTCCTAGCTGCTAGCATTTGGCAAAGCCTCGATGGCCACGCTGGAGCTAGAAGCTAGCAGCTAGGAGCTAGAAGCTGAATTAATGCTATTTCTAGAACACATCTGGCTCATCCCGCTGCTTCCCGCCGTCGGCGCGGCGATCATGTTTTTTTTCGGCCGCCGCTTGCAGAAAGCGACCGTGAGCGCGGTGTGCGTGGGTACCGTTGCACTCGCCTTCCTGATGGCGTGCGGCGCAGTGCTGCAATATACGTCATGGGCCGATGCGAATCATCACCAGCCGTATGAGAAGGTTCTCTACACCTGGCTCGGCACCGACACCGGGCATCTAAACTACGTCACGGATAACGGCTCGCAAGCTAAGTTCCAGGCCGACGCCGGGTTCCTCCTCGACCCACTCTCCAGCATCTGGCTCCTGTTCGTCACTGGAGTTGGCATGCTCATCCACATCTATTCCACCGGATACATGGCGCACGAGGGCGGATACTACCGGTTCTTTGGGTATCTCAACCTCTTCATGTTTTCCATGCTGACGCTCATTCTCGCGAACAACTACGTGCTGATGTTCGTTGGCTGGGAGGGCGTGGGACTATGTTCGTACCTGCTCATCGGATTCTATTTCCAGCGCAAATCGGCGAGCGACGCAGCGAACAAGGCATTCATCGTCAACCGCATTGGCGACGCTGGATTCATCCTAGGAATGTTTTTCATTGCCTGGCATCTCGGGTCGCTGCGCTACATCGACGTGAACGCCGCCGCCCGCTCAGGACACTTCTTGATCGGCGATCCGATCCTGACCGCCGCGACACTTCTGCTTTTCGTTGGAGCCTGCGGCAAGTCTGCGCAACTTCCCCTTTACATCTGGCTGCCTGACGCGATGGAGGGCCCGACACCTGTCAGCGCCTTGATCCACGCCGCCACCATGGTCACGGCTGGCGTGTACATGGTGGCGCGCTCCAACGCGTTATTCATTCTCGCTCCGACCTCGATGAAGACAGTCGCGATCGTCGGAGCACTGACTGCAATCTTCGCCGCTTCGATCGGACTGGTTCAGAACGACATCAAGCGCGTGCTTGCCTACTCGACAGTCTCGCAACTGGGATACATGTTCCTTGCGCTTGGCGTGGGAGCCTTCTCCGCTGGCGTGTTCCATGTCTTCACCCACGCGTTTTTCAAAGCGCTGCTGTTCCTCGGCGCCGGGTCGGTGATCCACGCCATGAGCGGCGAGCAGGACATGCGCAACATGGGCGCGCTGTCACAGAAAATTCCAATTACCTACCGCACGATGCTCATCGCGACCCTGGCCATCGCGGGCTTTCCGCCCTTCGCCGGATTCTTCTCCAAAGACGAAATTCTGTGGCAAACCTGGACCAGCGAGGGCGGCGCCTATCGCATCCTCTGGGGAATCGGCTACATCACCGCGCTCATGACGGCGTTCTATATGTTCCGCCTCATCTATCTGACGTTCTGGAGCCCGTCGCGCATCAGGAGCCACGAAGTTGAGCACCATCTTCACGAATCGCCGGCGTCGATGACCATGCCGCTGGTGGCGCTGGCGGTCTGCTCCATTTTTGCAGGGTTTCTGGGATGGCCGCACAGCCTGGGCGGATCGGATCGCTTTGCGCACTTTCTCGATCCAGTCTTTTCGCGTGGCGAAGCGCACGTTTTAGTTGAGGAAGGCAAGGCCGCACAACTGGCCGCCGGAGAAAGAGAAGAAGAGCACACGAGCCCGACAGAATATTTGCTGATGCTCTTATCGGTGGGCGCCGCTGGAGTGGGCTGGTTCATGGCGGGACGCTCGTACGCGAATGCCGACAAGGGTTATGTCGAGCCGATCGCAGCAGCAGCGCCGCCGTTCTACAAAGCGCTGCTCAATAAATATTATGTGGACGAAGGCTACGACTACGTCTTCACCGGCCGCCGGAAGCTCGGAAACGTGCGTTTGGGCGTAATGGGTCTCGGCGAAGCGAGTTCATGGTTCGATTCGCATGTGATCGACGGTGCGGTGAATGCGGCAGGATGGATCACGCGCCTCGCAGCGACAATTTCCAGTTGGTGGGATAAGTGGATCATCGACGGCATCGGCGTCAACGGCCCTGCGATTCTGGCGCGCATGCTGAGTTACCCCGCTCGCCTGTTCGAGTGGGGCCTGGTGCAATGGTATGCGTTGGTCATGACCGCAGGCTTGGTAGGGTTCGTGTTCTATTACGTGTATCACTGAAAGACAGCTTCTAGCTTCTAGCCAAAACGCTAATCGCTGGGTGGCACGAGCTAGAAGCTGGTAGCTAGAAGCTCACTATGGAATCTCACATCTTATCCATCATCCTGTTCACGCCGCTCCTGGGCGCGATCCTGCTCTTGTTTGTCCCCAAGGACAACAAGGACGCCATCCGCTGGATCGCCAACATTTTCGCGCTCGGCGGCTTCCTGATCTCGCTGCCACTGGTGCCGATGTTCTGGGCGCAGCGCTTCGAGCCCGGATTCAAGTTCATGGAGGGCGCGCCCAGCAACTGGATCCCTTCGATCGGCGCCGGCTACATCCTGGGCATCGACGGCATCTCGTTCCTGCTCATCATGCTGACTACGCTGCTCGGATGGATCTCGATCCTCTCGTCGTGGACCGCCATCGAGAACCGAGTCAAGGAATACTACATCTGGTTTTTGATTCTGCAGACGGGCATGCTCGGCGTCTTCATGGCGCTCGATTTCTTCCTCTTCTTCGTTTTCTGGGAAGCGATGCTCGTGCCCATGTACCTGCTCATTGGCATCTGGGGCGGCCCGCGCAAGCTTTACGCCGCCATCAAATTCTTCTTGTACACGCTGGCCGGGTCGGTGCTGATGCTGCTCGGCATCCTCTTTCTGTATTTCCATCACCAAGCGGTCACAAGCGTTTACACGTTCAGCCTCGAAGCGCTGTATCAGACGGCTCCGAAAATCTACACCGACTACGGTCCGTACGCCGCGACTCTGCTGTTCCTGAGCTTCTTCTTCGCCTTCGCCATCAAAGTCCCGATGTTCCCCTTCCATACATGGCTGCCCGATGCCCACGTGGAAGCGCCGACTGCGGGCTCAGTCATCCTGGCGGGTGTCCTGCTGAAGATGGGGACCTACGGCTTCATCCGCTTCTCGCTTCCCTTCTTCCCCGACGTGCTCACGCACACCAAAGTTCGCAGCTGGATGATCGCTCTCTCGATCATCGGCATCCTTTACGGTGCGCTGGTCTCGCTGATGCAGAAGGACATGAAGAAGCTGGTGGCATATTCGTCCGTCAGCCACCTGGGTTTCTGCACGCTGGGAATCTTTGTGCTCACGCCGCTCGGACTCAGCGGCTCGGTCCTGCAGCAGATAAATCACGGGATTTCCACGGGCGCGCTGTTCTTGATCGTCGGCATCCTGTATGAACGCCGCCACACGCGCGAGATATCCGAATATGGTGGCATCTCGAACGTAATGCCACTCTACGCGACCATCACCATGATCATGTTCCTGTCTTCGATGGGCTTGCCGCTGCTCAATGGATTCATCGGCGAGTTCACGATCCTGCAAGGGACGTTCATGGAGAACTGGCGATGGGGCGCATGGGCCGTCCCCGGAGTCGTTCTCGCCGCCGCCTATCTGCTCTGGCTCTACCAGCGCGTCTTCTTCGGCACGGTCACCAATCCGAAGAATGAAAAGCTGCACGACCTGACTCCGCGCGAAGTCGCCACGTTCGTTCCGCTGCTCATCATGGCATTCTGGATTGGGCTCTATCCCAAGCCCTTTCTGCAGATCCTCGAGCAGCCGGTGAACCACACGATCGCGATGGTTCGGCCTGACTATCCGCAGCCGGGAGCCACAGTCAGCGCCGCCGTGCAAGCTCCGGCGATCGAAACGCCAGCCGTCACGGCGTCCGCGCCGGACAAGGGGAAAGACTAGTGGCCTGGACCGACTATCTTCTCGCGCTTCCGATCACGCTGCTGGTGCTCTTCGCTCTGGGCATCCTGCTGATCGACTTCATGCTCCCAAAGGAGATGAAGTGGGCAAACGCAGTCACGGCGTTTGTCGGCGTGCTCTTCTCGGCCGCCGGCGTCTACAAAATTCAGCTGTGGCTGGCGGGCGCACCCGGCGCACCCGGCATGTTGCACACGATGCTGGTAGACCGCTTCTCCCTCTACTTTTTCTATCTGTTTCTCGCGGCCACGGCGATCGCCATTCTCACGTCAGTTCGCTATCTGGAAACCGAGCATGAGAATCACGGCGAATATTACGCACTGATGCTTCTGTCGGTTGCTGGAATGATGTGCATGGCCGCCGGCTTCGACATCGTCCTCATCTTCATCGGACTCGAACTGATGGCCATGTCCACGTATGTCCTGGTCGGATTCCTGCGCCGTGACCGCCGCTCCAATGAAGCCGCGCTGAAATATTTTCTGCTGGGAGCATTCTCCTCAGGCATATTCGCCTACGGACTCTCGCTGCTCTATGGACTCTCCGGCAGCACGCGGCTCGACATTATCCATCAGGAACTGATGAAGAAAATCCTCGACCCGCAATACAAGCCGGTCGCAGTGATCGCTCTGGTCACGACTATAACCGGGCTGCTGTTCAAGATCGCCGCCGTCCCCTTTCACCAGTGGGCGCCGGACGCCTACGAAGGCGCGCCGACCAGCATTACTGGATTCATGTCCGTCGCCGTGAAGGCCGCAGGATGGGCGATGCTGCTGCGCATCCTCATTGTTGGGCTTATGCCCATGCGAGCGACGTGGGTCCCCATGCTGGTCTTCGTTTCGATCGCCACCATGACGGGCGCCAACTTCGCCGCGCTCACGCAGACCAATACCAAGCGCCTGCTCGCCTATTCGTCGATCGCCCATGTGGGATACATGCTGCTCGGCCTGATCGCCGGCACTGCGACCGAACTCAGTCCTGACGGCATCAAAGGCATTCTGATTTACCTTCTTGTCTACACTTTCATGAATCTCGGCGCCTTCGCGGTGATCACCTCGCTGCGCCATCGCAATGTGATTGGCGACGAACTCGACGACCTCAACGGGCTCTACTCGCGTGCACCGGTCGAAGCCGTGCTGATGCTGCTCTTCATGCTCTCGCTCGCAGGCATTCCGCCGCTTGCCGGATTCTGGGGCAAGTATTTCATCTTCCTCAGCCTGATCTCGACCGGCCACTATGTGCTCGCATCGCTGGGCGTGCTCTACTCCGTTTTCGGCCTCTACTACTATCTCAAGATTGCGAACGCCATGTTTATGCGCGAAGCCGAAAAGGGAGAAGAGAGGCTCCCAATCAGCCTGGCGATGGGCGCGGCGCTCACGGTGACCGGCTTTGCCACGCTCTACATCGGCATTCTGCCCAACCGCTTCATCGAGCTGGCGAACTGGGCGCTGGGCATCGCGCAGAATCCCGACGTCGCCAAGCTGATTCACTGATCAGAGATATCGCTCGAAACATCTTTCTCCATGCGCAAACCGGTGGGCAGACTCGGCTGACGGTAGCGTAGAATCTTCCTTTCGCGCCTCTAAGAAGTGTCTCCCGATCCCAATCCCGACAAGAAGCAGAGCCCATGGGTCCAAGTTGGCCGCTACAGCCAGCTGGCGTTCATGCTCCCGGCGGGCACGGTTGCCGGGTGGCTCCTCGGTTCGCTGCTCGATCGCTGGCTGCATACTGGCTGGATCAGTGTGGTTGGATTGCTCCTCGGGACGGCCGCCGGTCTGATCGAACTGATCCGGCAAGTTTCGCGCGACACGAAGTGAGGTCTCCCTCATGATTGGGATGGCAGTCGCGTCATGACCGACGACCACTCCAACTTGGCCGCACCGACAGCGCCGGGGCCATCCGACGCCTTCTACGCCGATGCCATCACCCGGATCCGCAACTTTATGCTCGTTCTCGCCCCCGTTCTGGCTGCAGCAGCAGCTTGGAAATTCGGCTGGCGGAGCGGCCTCGGCTTCCTGCTCGGATGCGTCATCGCCTACCTCAACTTCCACTGGCTCAAGAGCGGCGTCTCCGGCCTCGCCGACCGCGTCACCAATACCGCTAAGTCTCAGTCCGGTAAGGGGATCGTGGCTCGATTTCTGCTCCGATACGCGTTGTTGGGAGCCGCCGCGTATGCTATATTAACCAGTTTCCCCGCGAGCCTCAGGGGTCTGTTCGCGGGACTGTTCTTGCCAGTCGGAGCCATCGTTTGCGAGGCGGCCTATGAGTTGTACGCCGGGATCACTCGCGGGCTATAGCACGAGCCGGCGCGATCACTTGAATGCTTAGGAGCTAGCAGCTAGAAGCTGTTCTACATGCCCGAACAACTCTGGTTCACACAAATCCTGAATCACCTGCTGGCCGGACCTGTCACCGCATTCCTGCGGATTCTCCACATCGAGCCCAAATATCCCGCCGCTCCGATCACGAATTCCTTCTCGATGGAATTGTTGGTGTTCGCATTCCTGCTGATTGTTTTTCTGTTGGTCCGGGCGCGCTTATCGGTGGAATCCCCCGGAGGCCTGCAGCACTCCTTCGAGAGCATTGAAGAATTCGTTCTGGGTCAGAGCCAAGAGATCATCGGCCATCACAGCGAGCCCTACACGCCGTTCTTCGCCATCGTTTTCATCTTCATCCTGGTCTGCAATCTGATCGGACTGATTCCGGGCTTCGAATCGCCGACCGGAGTTCCGATCGTGCCTCTGGGCTGTGCGATCTGCGCGTTCATCTACTATCACACGCAGGGTTTTAAACACGCGGGACTGAAATACCTCCTGCACTTTTTCGGACCGCCGATGGAAGGGATGCCGCTGATTGCCCGCATCCTGCTCGCCCTGCTGATGCTGCCCATTGAACTGGTCAGCCACTTCGCGCGGCTCCTCTCGCTGACCGTTCGTCTTTGGGCCAACATTTTCGCCGGCGATCTGATCACGCTGGTTTTCTTTTCGATGATCCCGATCGGCATTCCGATCATCTTCAGCGGCCTACACATTGTGGTCGCGGTCCTGCAGGCTTATGTGTTTATGCTGCTGTCGATCATTTATGTTTCGGGAGCGGTAGCCGAAGAACACTAAAGTGGAAGAGCGGCCCTTTAGGGCCGCGTTTTGAGCAAGGGTTTTGGGGCTTAGCCCCTGTGGTTTCGAGTTTGTAGCTTCCAGCGTGAGGGCGTCTGCAAGGTATGGCGTCAACCACCCACTGGCGGCAATTTCATCCAAGGAGAAACACTCATGCGTCAACTTAGCCGTATCTTCATGACCCTGTCGGCCCTGTGTTTCGCCGTGCCTGCGTTCGCGCAAGGCGGCGGAATGGGCGAGGGCAGCTGGATCGCGATCACCGCCGGATTCTCGATGGCGATCGCCTCCGCCGTCTGCGGCCTGGCCCAAGGAAAAGCCGTAGCCGCTGCGACCGAATCCCTGGCTCGCAATCCTGCCGCCCGTCCCGGAATTCAGTTCGCGCTGATTCTCGGTCTGGTCCTGATAGAGTCGCTCGCGCTCTACACGCTCGCGATCATCTTCTTGAAGGTAAAGTAGCGTTAGTGCGAGAAGCTCTCGCGCTCCAAAAGGCAAAGCCTCTGCTCACGCAGAGGCTTTTGTTTTGGAGAAATCTTAGCCGTCAGCTTTCACTCTTGAGCGCAACCGAACCAATTCGAATGGCTCTCCGCTCGCAGCTCGTCGCTCAAGGCTTCTACACCTTCCGTTCCCCGCCCCAATCTTGCCCCTTATTCTGTGGAGTGTGGTTCAGCGCCTCGACCAGCAGGCGGCGCAGCTTGTAGCGGCTCTCCAGATCCGTATTCACAATCTCAAATCCCACTTCATTCACGCGCGCCCGACGCAACAACACGTGCGCCTTGATCTTCGACCGCATACCGAGCGCGATCTCCAGATCTGCCTCGCTGCCGATGCGCAGATTATCTTCCTTCGTTCCCATCCCGCCACCAAGGCTCAGTTCGCGGATCGTGATTCGCGACTTGCCCCAGGAACTGCCCAGAATTCCAACCACTGTCTTTGCCAGGACCAGCCGCTCGTACCTACGCTGGCGGACCCACGGGCACGCCGGAGCCATATCCAGAGGCGCGATCGCCAGCTCAGACGGCTCCAGCCCGCTGTCGGACATTACCTGCGAACTGTATCGCGGGTCGGTCTTGGAGAGAGCCTGCGCGGCTGCAATCCTCAGCTCGCGGTGATACACCCAGCCAAATGTCTTCTTGGCCTCAAGAATCTCGCGCAGAATCGCGACCGCATCCGCATCCCGCAGACGTCCCAGCGATTCAATCGCTTTCAACTGCACAAACGGAGAGCGCGACGCGGCATCACCCGGTTTCGCCATCGCAATCAGCGGAGGCACCGACGTCCGGTCGCTGCTCATGCCAATCTCATCCACAGCTTCCGGCAGCACAACGGGGTCGAGAACTTCCGCGAGTTCGAGCAAGGTTCGGCCGCGATCTTCCGCCGCGCCGTACGCGATTTGCCGCACGACGACGTCGTGATAAAAACGGTTCCACTCCGGCAAGCGCACCGGCAATAATTCGAGCAGAGTTCCAACGTCGAGGCGGCTGATCAATCCCACAGCTCCGGAAGCCTGCCGCGGCTGCCCGGTCCGAAGAATCTCCCGCAACTGCGTGAGCACGGGAGATCCTAATAACCTGACCAGTTCAACCATCCGGTCGCACTCGTCGCGGCGCATGCAGCGGAAGAAACGGTCGGCCAGGTGTTCCGAGCCGGCCTGGCTGGTCCGCCGCAACACCGCCAGCATGTCCGGAGGGATCGAGTCCATCTGAATGGCTTCTTCAATGTATTCCGGCAGCCGGTTCTCCACGCCCACACGAGGACGCAGATCGCTGATCAGCACCGGCCGCTCCACGCTGATCAACTCCATGCCGGCGCAAACTTCATTCACGGCCGCATAATTCTTGGCTGCACTCGCTTCCTGGCTCAGGCGCACAAACGCCGCGCTGAACAGGCTCTGCAGCTCCGCGTCTTTCTCAACGATGATCTGTTCGCTGAGCTTGCGTACAGCCTGTGCCATGGGCTGTCCGCCCAGCCGGGCGTAAAGATCAGCCAGCTGGCTGAGGCCGATCGCAGTCCTGCGGCGCGGCTCGGTTTCCTTCGCGCCCAGGCAGCTCGAATAATTGTTCAGGATCTCCGACGCCGACTGCTTGTCCTCGCGGTCAAGCAGCACTTCCACGAACTGCCGCAGATTGCGCGGCGGCACGCAGGGCGCCTCGTGGGACATCAATACGCTCTTCTTGCCGGCCTCGGGCACCTCCGCCCAAAACATTCGGTCCAGGATGTCGGCGTGCGACTCGACCAGGATCCCGGCCTTGCTCATCTTTTCTTCTTGCAGCTTCAGGATGGAGCGCAGCGAATCCATCTGCCGGCTCATGTGCTCCATCATCTGATGCACGGCATTGACCTTCACTTCACCCTTTTGATAACGCTCGAGAGCGAAGCGGATTGCCATGTGCTCGGCTGCCTTCATCAGCAGAGGCGTGTCTTCTTCCTGCTTGGTCGTCGCCTGTGCCGCAAGGCTGCCCAGCAACTGCTGCAGGTTTAACCGAGTGTTCGGATCCGTCTCGGTCAGTTCTTTCTGGATGTCTTCTTCTTTAACGCTGGGATCCTGCTGGACCTGTCCAAACCGCGTGAGCAGACGGATGGCCTGGATAACTTCCTGCTCCTGCAATGGAACCATGCCACCGGTCCATGCTGGAGCCGCTCCCGTGCCAGTTCCTGATCCTGATCCCGTTCCCGTCCCAACAGCCTGGCCCGCGCCTCGCGGAGCATTCGGCACGCTGCCGAGCGGAACCATCGGAACTCCGTCGGCGCTTCGTCCACCGCCTCCGCCCGAATTTGCGCCCTCGGCGGCGGCAATCAACTGCAATAATTTTTGCGGATCGTTCAGCCACTGCTTGAACTCCGGACCCAGCGTCTGGGCAGCGATCTGAGCAGCGATGCTGACATCGCCGGTCAGCGGATCGGCGGCGACGAATTTCACTTCATTGATTTTGATGGTGCTCTTCTGCTTGCCCGCTCCGAGAGCTTCCTTGATCTGCTTGGCAACGTCCGTCGCCTTCGATCCAGCGACTGTGAAAGCGCGCACCAGGCGCACGAAATCTTCTTCTGTCACCTCTTTGGAGAAATGCAGGCTGGCCAGTCCCGCCGTGGTCAACAGGGTAGCGAAACTCTTCTCCGCGTTACCCGCTTCCAGCGGAATACCGTCGAGCAGTAGCTTGTTGTCGGAAACACCCAGGAGAAAGCCGGCGTCGCCACCCGCGGGCAGAGCGGTCTGCAATTCGTTCCACGTGGTTTCGAATTGCGCCTCGGTGCGCTTGTGTTCGTAACCATACATCCGGGCATACTTGATCAGGATGTTCAGGCTATGAACAAATGCCCGCGCAGACGCGGCGCGTGCTTCTTGCGGTGTATTGATTCCGGAGATAGCGGGCTCCTTGAGAACGCAAGTCTGAAGCTCAAGGTTAAAGCGAAACGGTAAGCCCCGAAACGTTACGGAGGTAATTGTCCCATCCCTTCGGATTCTCGACCGGGGTACGGGCCCTATATCGCTAACCTAAAGGCAGAGTCATTTGTGGTAGGCGGTCAACCAATCCCGGCGGAGATTGGCCGGCCAAAGACTGAAACCTCTGGCACTCCACCAGCCGATTTCCTTGCAGCAGCGGTTCAGTTACTCCGCTCTCATCGCTTCCACTGGATCGACTCCAGCAGCGCGGCGAGCCGGCAGATAGCTTGCAAGCGCAGCCGCAGTGGCCAGGATGATCGGCACCGCGAGGAAAGTCAGGGGATCGAGCGGGCTGATGCCGAAGAGCAGCGTTTTCATGAGTCTCATGAGTGCGGCTGCCGCTCCCAGGCCAATGACGATGCCAACTGCTGTGAACATGAGGGCGGAACGAACGAACATCCATCGCAGCGAACCCCTCTGCGCCCCAAGCGCCAGGCGGATTCCTATTTCGCGAGTGCGCTGCGAAACAGCGTACGAGATGACTCCGTAGATGCCAATCAGACTTAGTACAAGCGCCATTGCGCCGGCAATCGCCAGCATGACAAGCGTGAATGAGGTGCGTGCGAGCGACTGGCTGTAGATCTCCTGCATAGTGTTCACCGACGCGAGCGGCAGGCTTGCGTTCACTGACCAGACAGCTTGTTGCACCTGCTTGAGGAAGCTTTCAGTTCCGGCACGGTTGCTGCGAATCGCGAACGTGACGAAGCGCGGGGCGTCAACGGTCGGTTTCAGCGTGTACGGATCGTTGAGCATCGCCGGCCAATAAACGATGGCAGGCGCTTTTTCGTCGACGCCATGTACGCGTACGTCTTCGGCGACACCGATGACCTCTTGCCAGGGCATGTTCGAGAACTGGCGGAGACGCTTGTCGACGGCGGCGGAGGCCGAACCCCACGACTCGCGCGCAAAATTTTCCGACACGATCACCCTGGGCCGGAGGTCGTAGATGTCACTCCATGTAAAGTCGCGACCTGCAACCAGACGAGTGCCCATAGTGTTGAAGTACGCTGGTGAAACGAAGTTGAAGAGCCTGAGGGGAGGTTCCCCGCCTTCGTAACTTTTCCCTTCTATGCGAATCTCGTCCCAGTTGGGATCGACGTTCTCCATGGGCACGGCGCCCGCGAACCCAACCGAAGTGACTCCCGGAATGGCAGCAAGTTTGTCGGCGATGTTGTTCTGAATGTGCGTAACCGTTTGCGGATCGGAGATTAGCAAGTCGGGAATCCAAATGTGCATGGTCTGCACGTGTTGGGGATCGGCAAAGCCGGGCTCGACGTTGCGTAGCGCTGCGAACGTGCGAATCATAAGTACAGCGCTTACCAGGAGAATGAGTGCCATCGATACCTGCGCCGTCACCAGCACATTGCGAGAATGCTGCCGCGCACGCCCTGCGCTGGCCGTCCGGGTTGTGCTTCCCATGGTCCCGGAGGCTTGTGTCCGCGCGTATCTTAACGCCGATATGGATCCGAACAACAATCCCGAAAGAACCGAAAGAGCGAGGGTGAAGCCGAGGGAACGCGCATCAAGAGAGATTTCACTCAGCCGCGGCAGATCGGCTGGACCGATAGCCACGAGAAGACGCAAGCCCGCCAAGGCCACCCCAACGGCAACCACGCCGCCCAAGATCCCGAGCGAGACGCTCTCGATCAGCAGCTCGCGTGCAATGCGCATGCGGCCAGCGCCTAACGCGGCTCGAATGGAAAGTTCCAGGTGGCGCGACTCCGCACGCACCAGCAGGAGATTAGCGACGTTGGTGCACACAATCAGCATGAGAAGTCCGACGGTCGCCATGACGACCCACAGGACACCACCGATGCTGCCGATGACCAGCTGCTTCAAAGAACGGAAGCCGGGGGTAATTCGCCACGTCTCGTAATAATGCGGATTAGTGCCGGGGCCGTTCGACCAGGAATCCATCCAAACCGGAATCAGGCGCGCAATGTCAGCGTTAGCTTGGGCGAGTTGCAAGCCTGGTTTGAGACGGGCGATTCCGGAGTAGCCAAAGCCGGCCAGCTTTTGACTGGCGCGATCCAAAGCTAGTGGTACCAGGAGATCGAACTCGCGATCAACCAGCCGGAAACCGCGCGGCATGACGCCAACGATCTCCCTGCTCTGCGCGTCCACTTGAATGACGCGTCCAATGACTCTGCGATCTCCACCAAAGCGCCGCTGCCAATAGCCGTAGCTCAACACGGCGGTCTTCCCGCCATGTGGATCCTGATCGGCTTGAGCAAGCCAGCGGCCGACCGCGGGGGGAACGTCGAGCGTCTGCAGCACGCCGTCGCTGATCACCTCGGTTCGCACCTGTTCTGGTTCACCTACGCCCGTTACACTCGCGTTGCTTGGCGTCCAGATACCCATCGACTGGAAGGTTCGGTTCTGTTCGGAGAAGGTGAAGTACATCGACGCCGATAGCTGAAGGCCACTGGAAAAATTCGCAAGGCCTCCGGCGCCGGGAGCGTTGAGCCACAACGAGACAAGCTGTCCTGAATCGGGGTAAGGCAGGGGCTTCAAAAGGACGCCGTTGACCACGCTGAACACTGTAGTGTTGGCGCCGATGCCGATGGCTAGCGTCAGCAGAACGGTCGCGGCAAAGCCCGGCGATTTTCTCAATCGGCGGAAGGCGAATTTCAGGTCGGCCAGAATGGATTCGAACGCCGGCCACTGCCATACTTCACGGCTGCGCTCCTCGAGAAGAGTTACGTTGCCGAATTCTCGCCGCGCCGACTGCTCGGCTTGCTTGCGTGAGATGCCGTCGGCCATTAATTCCTCAGTTCGCTCCTCGACGTGCTCCTGGATCGAGATGGAGATGTCCTCATAGCGGCGACGCCGGGAGAAAAACTGAGCGAACCGTTGCATCGTAGGCCTCCTATACTTTGGCAACAGCGAGCACGCGGGTGATGCCGGCGAACATCTTTTCGACGCTGATGACCTCTTTTTCGAGGTGGCGGATGCCCGCGTCGGTAAGCCGGTAAATGCGCGTAGGGCGCCCCTTAGCTGAGGTGCCGGTTTCGGCTTCGAGCCAGCCTTCCTTCAGCATCCGCTGGAGCGCGGGATAAAGAGAGCCTTCTTCCACCTGAAGCAGGTCGTCGGAAACCTGCTTGATGTGCTTCACAAGCGCATAGCCATGCATAGGTTTCAACCGCAGGGACTGGAGAATCATCACTTCCAGCGCGCCAGGAAAAAGATCGCGATGTTCGGGGTTATTTGCCATGGAAACGTATTCTACCCCTAAAATACCTATTCTTAGAATAGGTATTTTATAAACGCCAAGCATTCGCCGACTCGTCTTCGGGTTTCAGTTGCCTTTGGTCTTTTCATCTAGAAATAAATCGGGCCGCCCGAAGGCGGCCCATGTATTTGCTGGAATCTAGCGGTTAGAAGTTTAGTCTCCTGCCACCGGTTCAGCGATCTCTGGCTTCGATTCGGTCGCATGATGACCGTTTCCATTGCCGTTCGGCTTGGTCAACGCTCCGAGCGGAATGAATCCGTTCTCGGCCACAACCGGCTTCTCTTTCAGCACGACTTCGCGATACATCGCGGCCATGCGCGCGTTGTAAGCCTCATCGTTGATCTGCGGCCCGCGCGCCTCCGCCTTCGCTTCGGCATCCAGTTTCTGTTTCGCGTCCCGCGCCCGCGTCTTCTCTTCGCGTGCGTTCTTCGCAATGCCGCGGTTGTCAAGATCATGCTGCAGTTCCGTCGTAACCAGATCATCGCGCAGCAGCAGAGAGTGAGTCTCGTCTTCCATCTTCACTTTCTTGCCGCCCGCAAAGATCTCATGCCGTCCGTGCTCTTCGTACCACTTGGTGAGCGTGGCCGTCATGTGCATCTTCTCGATGATGTTCCGCCATCCCACGCCCGTGTTGTAGGCGCAGAATGAAATCTCGCCTTCCTGCGTCGCGTACGGAATAATGCACTGCTCCGTCCGCCGGAAGTCGTAGTTGAACAGATCCTGGAACCACATACCCGCAATGAACAGGAAGTTCCAACGATCCTGCCGGCGCTTCATGACATCTTCCACGGTGCGATCCGGACCTACTTTGCCGTAGTTCTTGCCGGTCGCGTTGAAGTTCTTGTCGAACTTCTTCAGCAAATCCATCAGCTTGAAGTGGGTCGGCGCCTGGAACGGATCGTAGTTCTTCATCAGGCACAACGCCATGCCGACCACCGTCAGGAACTTCCCGCGCGCCGCATCGTTGACCTTGGCAATATCCCTCGCCAGTTGATCACCGTGCAAGAACGCCGTCACGGGAACCGCTTCCTTCGTTTCTTTATCAATCATGACGGCCATGCCCGTCCCGCAATTCGGGTGGCAGCCACAACTTAGTTGGCCCCAATCGTTTTTCACGTCGTTGACGTGCATCAGATCGGCCCAATCGCTGAACGTTCCCATGAAGCTGATGGGGAACCAGTCACGCGACGGCTCGCCGAGGCCCGTCTGATTCTTCACGTCGTGCGCCAAGTGGCTCAGCGTGTAACGCTGCGCCTGGCGGCGATCGTCGGTCACGGCTTCGTCGCGGCCGGTGAAGCTTACCGGCTGGAACGAGAGGAAACTGATCGTCTTGGGATTGTCGAGCGCAAACTTGATGATGCGTCCGACCTGCTCGTTGTTGATCCCGTTGACGATGGTCACAACCGGAACGATTTCCACGCCGGCCTTGTGCAGGTTCTCGATCGCCTTCAGTTTCACATCGAACAAATTTCCGACCAAGCGATGCGCGTTGGCCGCGTTGCCGATACCGTCGAACTGCAGGTAGGCATAACGCATGCCGGCTTCGACCGCCTGCTGGCAGAATTCAAAACTCTTCGCGAACTCGATACCGTTGGTCGCAGCCTGCACGGAGTTGTATCCAACCTTGCGGGCGTAGCGGACTGCATCGAGGAAGTACGGCGACAACGTCGGCTCGCCACCGGAAAACTGCACCGACATCTGCCGGCGCGGCTTGATGGTGATGGCGTTGTCGAGCATCGTCTTGATCTCTTCCCACGTCAGTTCGTGGACAAAGCCGACCTGGTTTGCGTCCATGAAGCAGGGATCGCACATCATGTTGCAGCGGTTGGTGAGATCGATCGTGAGCACCGATCCGCGGCCGTATTTCACGGTCGACGATCCGTGATGATGCAGCTTCTCGTCGTTGTGGGCCATGATGTCGCGGCCCGGGAACACATCTTCAAGGTGCTTCGAAAATTCGGTGTCGATCGACATCACGTCTTCGAAGTGGCCGTGCGTCGGGCAATCCTTCACCATCAGGATCTTGCCCTCGCGCTCGACAATGGTCGCTTTGATCTCGCCGACCTTCTCGTTCATCAGAACTTCGTGAGGCAGGTGACCGTCGAGAATCTGCTGACGGATTTCGGGAACGCACTTCGGGCAGAGAGAATCGGTGGAGCGAGGCCAGCCGAGCGGCGGCTTCGACTTCTCGTACGACTTGAGCAGAGGCTTGTCGGACCACTTGGGAGTCGGCGACGGGTTGGGCTTGATGCGATTCAAGCTGTCGAAGACAACCCAAGCGCCTTTGGCGGCGGCGACGGCTACTTTCTCTACGTACTTGATCGGCTTGCGCATGATAGCTTCTAGGCTCCTAGCTTCTGGCTTCTCGCCAAAGCTCTTGGGATTTACCGCTCTTTCATTGGGATGGCTCATCGCCTTCGATGGCTAGAACTGTCCCTCTGACTGCATTTAGTTTCCGCCTTCGCTTTGGATGAACCTGGAAAATCTATCACCCAAAAACTGTGGCTCTCCCAGGAAACGGCCCTGGCTTTACTACCGGGCTCCATACACTTTTCCCTGGGTATTGGAGTGTCCCTATCCTATTGGACGCTTTAGGAATGGCGCATCCATATCCCAACGAATGGTGCAAATTTGGGGTTTAGCGGTTACTGGAGGGATTATATGGGGTTAAGTCGTTGAAAGCAAAGGGGGAGTGGTAACGCGGGATGCACCTCAAGCGACTAACCAGCATCGAAAATGGACTCGCCGGTGACCGCGATTCTCGCCGCCCGCCGCGATCGCGGCTTTTTGCGGATGACGATATCTACGTCACGGTCGAGCGCATTGAGAAAGTGCATGAGGCGCTCCACCGAAAATCCGTCCAGTTGGTAATTGACCAAGGCGGAGACCTTTGGCTGGTTGATGTTGAGCAAGCGAGCCGCCGCCATCTGCGACAAGCGGCGCGACTGAATGATTTCGCCAATGGCAATTGCGAGACGCACCCTGGTCTGCTTTTCGCCGGCGTCGCGCAGGCCAAGGTCAGTAAAGACATTGCCTGAACTGCGAGTTATGGCGTCATTCTGGTTTCTCGCGCTCACGATATCTGGCCTCGTAATCCTCTGCGGCGGAACGGAGCCTTCGGGAGATCAGCTCCACGTCCGTCCGAGCCGTTTTTCTGCCTTTCGGCGATTTCTTCTGGAAGGCATGCAGCACATAGACGGCGCGTTCAAACTTCACGGTATAAACCGCCCGGTAAGTGTCGCTTCGGTGGTCCGCCACTACCTCCAAGACCCCGGGACCGATTCCCTTCCACGGCTTCGAAGCAGGGTGCTTGCCACCAAACCGCGCGAGGCTGAGCGCCACCCCGACCGCGTCTTTCACAGCTTCCGGAAATTCCAGGAGATCTGCTTTGGCAGAGCCTACCCAAAACAGAGGTCTTTCGCCCGGAACGGATTGGAACGGGTCATCAGGATTATCCCAGTTTTAGGATAATATGTCCACGAAAATTCCTTATCCGGTTCGAACGAAGCTAGTGTGGGGATTGCGCTCGGCCACCGCAATATCGAGCGTCACATTGGTAAGGAAAATGTTTCGCGAGTTCCGAACTGATCCGACGCTATGGCTTGGCCCAATCCTGCCAGACAAGCCCTTTCACACGCGCGAACTCTGAGACGTTGGACTTCACCAATGTCAGTTGATGACGGACCGCCTGCTCAGCCATCAGAAGGTCATAGGCGCCGATGGGTTTTCCGGAAGATTCAAGGGCCGCCCGCAGCGTACCGGCGGCGTGGGAATCGCTTTCGTCGAAGGGGAGCACAAGGACCGGGCCTGAGAGGAAGGCTTCGAGACGCTTGCGGTTAAAATCCTGCTTCGCGCTTTTGGCGACTCCGTACCAGAGTTCGAATAGCGCCACCGATGAGACTAGTATGTGCGACCCCGCGGCCGTCGCCTTCTGCATCCGCGCACGAACCGGGGCGGGCTGCCCGTTGATCAGGGCGATGCACGCGTTCGTATCGAGCAAGTAGTCCACTAGAAAATCTTTCGCTTGGGCGTGACGGGCTGGCGGCGTCCACGAGGCGGAAACGGCTCGGAATTGAACCGGTCGAGTTCCTCAAACCAGCGGGAGGTGTCGGGGATCAGCGGCTCGAGCAGGACGCCTTGCGGGACGCGGCGGATGCGCACACGGTCGCCTTCGAAGCGGAACTCCTTGGGCAGACGGACCGCCTGGCTGCGGCCGTTTTGGAAGAGTTTGGCGATGTCGGTCTTGGGCATGGTGAGCCTGCTCAAGTAGTATATACCAACCATATATACCCAGCGGGGTTTGCTGACGGGGATTGGTGAGAGGAGTCAAAGATCTGCCAAGGTGAGATTCGTGGAATCCCACCCTTCCGCAAAGGACGCGAAAGGATGGGGCACCCGGCGATAGTCGGGGCCGGGCAGGACGGCGTAGACGTAACGCCTTGCAGCCTCTGTGGTTCTTCCCGCGTCAGCAGGGTCCTTCGCTTCGCTCAGGATGACAGAGATTGGAAGCGGGATTCGGCAGGATGTGTTTGCCTTTGCGGGGGGCGAGGATCTTTGCGCAGGGGATGGGCCATGGGGCTGCGGATTGTGGAATGGATGTCGGCTTGATTCGTTGCAGAGTTGGCGGAATCGCTTCAGATGCTTGCGTGCGTCGGCGGCAGATGAGATTCGCCGAGCTTCGCTCGGCGGACAGCCGAGGGCGGCTGTCCCCACATGGGCTGTGCCGACACAAGCTTGATCGGCATGTGCAGACTCATCCGCGCAGGCTTGGATTTCCATTCCTTCGTTCGATTGCTTCGGGAGAACCAGGTGCCAGGCTTCGCGGTAGGGTTCGAGGCGCATCTTCTTGGCCTTGCGGTGAGGATAGAAACGAAGCATGGGCGCCGGGGTGCAGACTTCGACCGGGACGATATAGAAGATGTCGAGAGGAACGACGTGAGCGGCGATAAAGTCGATGTCCTTCTTGGTATAGGCGGCGCGTCCTTTGCCGGTGGTGTAGGTGGCGCGGGTTTCGTAGGCGCGAGCGCGGATGGATTCGGTGCATTTGACTTGAATGCGGTGAAGGCACTCTCCGTTGTCGAGGATGAAGTCATGGCGGCGGCTGTCCCCCAAAGCTTGGCGATGCCGAAGTTGAGTTGAACGGCGCGGGTGAGGAAGGCGGCTTCGGATCGCTCTCCGGTGATCTTGGTGTTCTTGCGCTTTGTGGGCCCGCTTGAATTTGGAATGGATTTATTCGTGGCCCAGCGACGAGTCGGACGGGGCATCTGAACTCCTTAGTTTGAGCGGCCGAGGGATCGGCAGAACAAACGGCGCAGCTGGAGAGGCTCCGCGGGATTGTCTTAGGTGCGAATGATTAGTTTATCGGGCTGGACGGGAATCGGAGCCGAAAATTCATGATTCTTGACACTGTCTTTCCGAAACGGGAATCGAATGGCGAACGCAACAAAATCCCCACTTCTGGCAACACCGGCCAGGAATGGGGCACCCGGCCGATGGATTCCCGAGATTGAGTCGAGAAATTCAAATTCCCCGCCCTGTCTCGCTCAAAATCGCAAGACAAGGACGGGGCACCCTCGAGAGCGGATTCCTCCCCTTGGTCGGAATGACCATGAGAACAATCAGAAGGCGGCGATGCCGTTGTAGCCGGCTTCGATGGCGAGGCCGCTGACTCCGGTTAGCGTGGTTACCGTTCCGTCGGCGTTGATCCCCAGTGCGCTGACTGAACCGGTTCCCGAATCGGTGCTGTAGAGGTACTTCCCGTCAGAGGTAACGGCGATGTCGAGGTTGGCGCTTCCGGTCGGAAGCGTCGCCAGGATCGTTCCGTCCACAGGAGTTAACGTTCCTGTCGAACCGATGGAGAAGCCGGAGATGGTGCCCGTTCCCGGATTCGAGGTGTAGAGGAACTTTCCGTTGGGAGTGACGACGTGCCAGCAGGTTGCCGCCGCGAGCGTGGGCACGTTTTCGCTGATCACGGAGAGCGTTCCGTTGGAGTTCGTGTAGGAAGAAACTGCGGACGCATTGGTTGCGCCGCTCGGTCCGGTTTCGGTTGCGATCGCAGCGCCGTTCGGAGCGAAGACTACGCCGAACAGACCCGGTCCAGCGCTCGAATTCAAGACGATTGGTCCGAGGGTGCCGTTCGGTTGGATGGAGAATCCGTCGATGTTGCCGGTCAGCTTTTCGGTGGCAAGAAGAGTCTGACCGTCGGGACTAAACGCGAGCGACGACGCGCCTGAGTTGCCGGTCGTGAGAAACGTGGTCGAATGCGGAATGGGCTTAAGAGCTCCGGTGCTGGTGAGGTGGAATCCGGAGACGTTGCTGGTGCCTCCGGCGTTGACGACATAGACGAGAGGTCCCTGCTGGGCGATGGCGACGGGCTCGCTGCCTCCGCAGGGCGTGGTGCCGAGCAGAGTGAGCGTTGCGCCGCTGACCTCGAAGACGGAAATATCGCCGCTGCCGGCGTTAACCGCGAGAAGGAACGAATGATCTTGCGTGAGGGTAAGCGATCCCTGCGACGCGAGAGGATCGGTCAAGCCGCCGCTGCCACGGCCTCCAGTGGCGAAGGAGTGGCGTCCGGTGAGCGTGCCGTCGGAATTGCGGGCATAGGCGATGACTTGATTGCTGCTGGCGTTGTTGGTCATGACAAAGACTGCGCCGGTGGTTGCGTTGTTTTGCGCGTGGCTGGAAAGTGGGAAGGCCGAGAGTGCGAGAGCAAGAGCGAGCAGGGTGCTGCTGCGGAACATAATCGACTCCTTCGTTGGGTTGTCGGTCAATTGCGACCGCAGACTGGATGAAGGAGAACGCGCGAAGTTACTCGCCTGCGCGAATGATTTGTAAAAAGTGTTGGGGCGAAACTTTTCGGCGAGGCGATACTCTGATGAAGCGAAAGCGTGCGAAGTTGAAACCAAAACCTTTACCACGAAGGGCACGAAGTTACACGAAGGAAAAACTTACCAAAGAAAACCTTCGTGTGACTTCGTGTCCTTCGTGATGGAATGTTTTTCGTCTGTGCCTCAACCGATCGAGCGAGTGCATGACAAGTTTCCGGTGACAGGCTTACAATTCTGGAAGGAGTCCCCCCGAAGGAACTTGCCCCCGTGTTCCCTCCCGAAAACTAGCGTGAGGGCCGACCTCTGTGGATCGACGGCGCGGGCGAGTCCGGTGACAGACGATTAATGCGATTCCGATTCCTTTGCGGCGTGATCGTGGTGTGCGCATTCGCGGGCTGCTGTATCGTTTCCGGTCAAGCCGAAGATGTAAAGGCGTTGGCTGCCGCGGTGGACGCTCATTACAACCATCTGCGGTCATTGCAGGCCGAATTCACCGAGTTGTACAGCGGATCGGGAATGGAGCGGACCGAGTCGGGGACGCTATGGCTGAAAAAACCTGGCAAGATGCGGTGGGAATACCGTTCTCCCATGGAGAAGCTCTTCGTGAGCGATGGGAAAGATGCGTGGTTTTACGTCCCGCAGGATGGACAAGCGCGCAAAGAGGCGGCTAAGAAGCTGGAAGATGTTCGTTCTCCACTTGCATTCTTGCTTGGCAAGACCAAGCTGGAGAAAGAGTTGCACGGATTATCTCTAGCACCGGATGTAGTCCCTTTGCGGGCCAGGGACGCGGTGCTGCGCGGAGTGCCGCAGGGCTTGGGCGATCAGATCGACGAGATCGTGCTGGAAGTGACGCCGGAGCGCCGGATCGTGCGGATCCTGATTCAGGGCGTGGACGGGGCGTCGACCGAGTACCGGTTTACGGAACAGCAAGAAAATGTGGCGGTGGCGGATTCGCGCTTTGAGTTTAAGCCTCCGGTGGGGACTGAGGTGGTGGAGGGGGAGTTGGGGCAGTAGGTTCGTCGTGGCGCCCGGCCAGAAGCAAGTCCTCGACTTCGCTCGGGATGACAAATACATCTTGGGACAACAATATAGAGGTTACTTGCGGTACCGGAACGGGGCTACCTGAGTTGGATCGGCAGCTTAGAATGGAAACTGGAATGTTAGACTGGGCGATAGGCTCAGCCTGAGGAAAATTCCAAGAAATAGCGGCAAATGGCGGAATTTGTAGTCAAAATCGCGGATGATCGCGGACGGGTGCAGCAGCACGTCGAGCACGGCTATTCCGAGGCCGAGGTGCGCGACCGGTTTTCGTCGCAGGGCTATCTCGTCTACTGGGTCAAGCCGCAGGGACTGCTGTCGGGCGGTGTGTCGCTGCGCCGGCGGCGCAAGCTGAAGCAGGACGTGTTTCTGGTGTTCAACCAGCAATTTCTGACGCTGATCCGGGCGGGCTTGCCGATTTTGAATTCGCTGGAACTGCTGATCAAACGGCAGAAGGATGCGCAGTTAAAGCAGATTCTGGAGAATGTCCGCGACCGGGTAAAGGGCGGCGAGTTGCTTTCGGATTCATTCGCGGCGCAGGGTGTCGTTCCGAAGATTTATACCACCACGCTGATGGCTGGCGAGAAGAGCGGCAACATCGATGAGGTGCTGACACGCTACATCAGTTTTCAGCGGCTGGCGATGACGTTTCGCAAGAAGTTGTTCGTGTCTCTGATTTATCCGACATTGCTGGTCACCGTGGTGATGATCATGGTGACGTTCCTGTTCACGTACGTGGTGCCGAAGTTCGCGGAGCTCTTTAACAGTCTGGATGCAAAGCTGCCGGCAATTACGGTTTTCATGCTGGCCGTGGGGCAGAACGCGCAGAAATACGCGCCCTTCGTCGGGGTCGCACTGGTGATACTCGGATTTGTCCTGTGGCGATGGAAAGACACGGATCGCGGCGCGGACCGGATTGACCGCGCGATTCTGAGCTTGCCGCTGCTGGGAGATATCCGGCTGAAGCATCAGGTGGCAAGTTTTTCAAGAATGCTGTCGACGCTGCTGCAAGGCGGATTACCTCTGGTTCCGGCGATGGAAACAGCCGGTGCCTCGATGAGCAGCCGGCGCATCTTAAAGGGCGTGATGCGGGCTGGGATCCGGGTGCGTGAGGGCCAAGGACTCGCGCCGAGTCTGGAAGAGCAGAAAGTTTTCCCCGAGCTGGCCGTCGAGATGATTGAAGTGGGCGAGTCCACGGGCGCGCTGCCAGCGATGTTGAATTCGGTGGCAGAGTTTTACGAGGAAGATGTGCAGACGGCGCTGGGAGCGGCGATGGCGCTGATCGAGCCGCTCATCCTTATTATCATGGCAATTTTTGTGGGCGGCGTATTGATCTCGTTGTATTTGCCGATCTTTACGTTGGGTGTGCATTGAGCGAGCTGGGTCATTCGTCGATCGTCGTTCGTCGTTGGCCAAGGACAAGCGACGAACCACCAACGGCGTAGGACGTTTCCGCTAAAGGGCAGTAGGTAAATCGCAGTAGGTAAATCAATGGCAACAGCCGATAAAAAATCGTTGTTCGTGGGTGGCGGGAACGGCGGGCCGATCAGCCCGACCGGGAATCCGATTACTGATCTGGAGCGGGCGCAGGATGTGGCACGGCGCTACCGCTGCGAGTTTGTAGACCTCACCGACTTCCAGCTTCATCACGATCTGTTCAAGAAGATCTCGCCGGACCTGATGTTCCGCTATAAGTTCGTTCCGCTGGAGGAAACCGCGGACGGACGCCTGGCCATTGCAATTGCCGATCCCAGCCAGCTGATGATGATCGACGAGATCAGCCTGTTGCTGCAGAAGCGCATTGTCACCAAAGTCGCGACGCTGAAGCAGATTGACGACATTCTCAAAAAGACCGAGCAGTCGCAGCGCGTGCTCGAAGAGGCCAGCGAAGGCTTCACCATCATCCGGGAAGACGAAAACACGGGTGTGGAAGAGACGCTGACGATCGACAAGCTGACGGCCGGCGGCGATACCAGCCCGATCATCCGGCTGGTCGATACCACGATTTTTACCGCCCTGCAGCGGCGCGCTTCCGACATTCATATTGAGACCTGCGACGATTCGGTGATGATCAAGTTCCGCATCGACGGCGTCCTGACCCAGGCGATGCCGCCCATCGGCAAGGAGCATCACTCGACCGTCATTTCGCGTATCAAGGTCATGAGCGAGCTGGATATTTCCGAACGCCGCGTGCCCCAGGACGGACGCTTCCGGGTGAAGTACAACGGGCGCGCCATCGATTTCCGCGTCTCGATCATGCCGTCGATTCATGGCGAAGACGCCGTGCTTCGCGTGCTCGACAAAGAATCGATGAGCGAGAAGTTCAAGAGTTTAACGCTGGATGTGGTTGGGTTTGATGAAGATGACCTGCGGCGCTTCCGCCGCTATATCAAAGAGCCTTACGGCATGGTGCTGGTGACCGGACCGACGGGCAGCGGCAAGACGACCACGCTTTACGCCGCGGTGAACGAGATCAAGACCGACGAAGACAAGATCATCACGATTGAAGATCCGGTCGAATATCAGCTGCGCGGCATCACGCAGATTCCGGTGAACGAGAAAAAAGGCCTGACGTTCGCGCGCGGGTTGCGATCGATTTTGCGTCACGATCCGGACAAGATCATGGTCGGCGAAATCCGCGACTCGGAGACGGCACAGATCGCGATTCAATCCGCGCTGACCGGACACCTGGTGTTCACCACCGTCCACGCCAACAACGTAGTCGATGTGATTGGACGCTTCCTGAACATGGGCGTCGAGCCTTATAACTTTGTTTCCGCGTTGAACTGCATTCTGGCGCAGCGGCTGGTGCGGTTGATTTGCGATTCCTGCCGGACCGAGGTGCATTACTCGCCTGAGGTGCTCGAGGCCAGCGGACTGGATCCGGCGCAGTGGGGCAAGGTTCCGCTGTACGAAGGTCCGGGATGCATTGAGTGCGCAGGAACGGGATTTCGCGGACGCACTGCGATTCACGAGCTGCTGGATTTAAGCGACCGCATTCGTGAGATGATTCTGGCGAAAAAGCCGACGTCGGAGATCCGGCGGGCAGCGCGGGATGAGGGGATGCGTTTCCTGCGCGAGTCAGCGCTGGACAAAGTGCGGCTGGGAATGACCACGCTGAAGGAGATCAACAAGGTCACGTTCATCGAGACGATGCGGTAGGGCACGTTTCAAAGTTTCAGCGCTTCAAAGTTTCAAGGTTGGGTTTTGCCGAGTCTCGTAGCGCGTCTGTCCCACCTACATCGCGATTTGCAACCTTTATGATGTGCTGTCTCAGTTATTGCAATTCTGAACAAGACGGTTTCTGATTTGTAGAGGTTTCTCTCAAGGGCGTATCCGGGAATGAGTCCAAACACAAACACACCAAAACCGAAGCTGGCCTGCGAGATTGCCGCAGACCGGGTACTCGCCGGACGAATCACGGACGACGGAGCCGGCCTTGAGGCTAGCGCTGCGCGCGAACTGGCGCCGGGAATCGTGGTTCCCGACCTGGTCGAGAACAACCTGCGGCAGCGCGACCGGGTGCGGGATGGAATCGAAGAGGCGCTGGGAAGCGTGGCTGGGCGTTCTCACGATGTGATTGCGATTGTGCCCGACGCGGCTGTGCGCGTGATGCTGGTGGAGTTCGATTCCCTGCCCTCCGATCATGAAGAGGCCTTGGGAGTGGTGCGGTTCCGGCTGAAGAAGTCGCTGCCGTTTGATGTCGAGAAGGCAAAAGTTTCGTATCACGCTCAGAAGGTGAATGACGAAGTGAAGGTGGTGGCAGCCGTAGCGCTGGGTAGCGTGATTGAGGACTACGAAGCGGCCTTCCGGGAGGCTGGATTCAGTCCGGGAGTGGTACTGCCCTCGACGCTGGCGGCGATCGGCGCGGCCACGGGGAAAAAGCCCACGCTGGTGATCAAGGTGGACGCGCACACGACTAGCATTGCGATCCTGAGCGACGATCAGCTGCAGCTTTTCCGCACGCTCGAAAATGCGCGCGGCGTCACGATTACCGGTGAGCAACTGGCGGAGGAAGTGTATCCGTCGGTCGTGTTTTTTCAGGATACGTATCATTTGAATATCGAGCAAATTTATGTGGCGGGACTGCCGGAGTCAGGCGGAGCCGCTCCTGCGCTGAAGGCGCAGACGGGAGCCGACGTGCAGGAACTCGTATCGTCGGCGCAGTTGGGAACGACCGCGGCGGGTTCGGTGCCGCGATGGCGAATGGCAGGAGTGGTGGGAGCTCTGATTTCATGAGGTCGCTGGTCGTTAGTCGTTGGCAAGGTCGCTGAGCAGCAACGACCGATACTGGAGACTCGTGGATTTGCGCCAAAGCTAGCCGGGCTTCACCCGGCGGACAGCCGAGGGCGGCAGTCCGCACATGAGTTCATTTTATTTATGCGTCTTGATATCAATCTCGCGAGTCAGCCGTACGAGGATGCGCGGCAGTTCTGGATGCGCTGGGGCACGGCTGTCGGCGCAGTCGCGCTGGTGACGCTGGTGCTGTTGACGCTCGACATCACGGGCTGGGTCAATGCCCGCCGGGACCGGGCCACACTCTCGCAGGAGCGCGCGATGATCGCCAAGCGTGATCAGGATCGGGCTAATGCAGAAGCATTCCTGAATCGTCCGGAAAATCGCACGACGCGGGACGAATCGCAATTTCTGAACGAGGTCATCGAACGCAAGGCATTCTCGTGGACGCGCGTTCTAGAAAGTCTGGAAAAAGTGATGCCGCCGCGGGTGCATGTCGTGGCCATCGATCCGTCGCTGGATGACGACAATCTGTTGGAGCTGAAGATGCGAGTGGCGGGCGATTCGCGCGAACGAGCCATCGAACTGGCGCGCCGCATGGAAGAATCGCGGCGATTCGCGCAAACCAGCATTGTCACGGCGAACCACGTGCAATCTCAGACAGGCGACAACGAACAGGTTGATATTGTGGCCATTTATATTCCTGAACTAACTGGTGTGATCTCGGCGCAGCCGGCAACAACGGACGAGAAGCGCATGACACTTGCGCCGGCCAAGGCAAGAGTGGCGAAAGGACCGAAGCACTGATGCCCGATCTTCGGCAAACCCGAAAGCAACTGAAGATGACGCTGGGAATTCTCGCGGCCGTCGACCTGGTTGCTACGATCGTTTATTTCTCTCCGCTGGTTGGCTCGGCCGAGATCCGCCGAATGGAGATGAACCAGCTTCAGGCCGAGTTGACCACGAAGACGCGCCAAGTGGCGCCGCTGAAGGATCTACCTCATAAGGTTGACCTGGCCAATAAGCAGATTGCGGAGTTCTATAAAGATCGCCTGCCGACTCAGAGTTCGCAGATTGCCACAGAATTGGGGAAAGTGGCGGGCGCGAACGGCGTGACCATCGAACAGGAAAGATATAAGTTAAACGACGAGGAACCTGGGAACCTGCAACCGATCGAAATCGAATACGATCTTTCGGGAAATTACACAGCGCTGGCGAAGTTCATCAACGCGGTCGAGCGGGATGACATGTTCTTCATCATTAACGGCGTGGCCCTGGGCGGAGAACCGCACGGAACGGTGCGGCTGCATCTGAAACTGGGCACATATTTGAAGGCGGCATCCTAGTGCAGCTCGGGCTGGAAAACAAAAAGAAAGCGATGTGGGCAGCGGTGCTCGGCGCGATCGCTGC
>CAVPFM010000011.1:0-492648 GCA_963703735.1 uncultured Acidobacteriota bacterium | reverse complement strand
TCCGGATTCGTCGCGTCCATGGAATCGCCCGTTGTTTCATATGCCAGTTTTTCGGCAGCAGCGACGTTGGTGGCCCGGAAATCCCAATCTTTCTTGCCGTACACCATGTCTGCGAAGTAGCCGGTCACAAAGAATGTGCCCGCACTCTTGCCCTCTTCCGATCCCGTGACCCAGTCGGCCCACCCGCCGCGGCCATCCTCGGCTCCGGGAAGGAGGCCGGGAAAATCTGCATTGCCGGCAAGGTCGCGCGCATCCGCGTAGATTATTTTGAGCGAATCGACTTGGCGTGAGGTCAAACAGGAATCGGATTCTCTCTCTTTGCAAAGCAACCCAGACGGATCGAAATGGCACTGTCTAGGATCATTGAGAATGCCGTCTTTCAGGCCGTCTTGAGCATCGCACGCGGCCAACACGGCCTTGCCGATGGCGGGAATTTTTATGGGTGGAATGTAGCCGCCCTGATCGAGGGCTTGGAGTTCCTTCAATCCTTTGGTCAGCATGGGAACCCAGGCATTTGCCGGCGCCCCGGCGATGATTCCATCGTAGTCGTCGGGGAAACGTTGCGCTTCCATCAGTGCCTGCCGTCCGCCATTGGAGCAACTAGCAAAATACACCGGCTTGGCCGCGGTTCCGTAAAACGCCTTCACAACGGTTTTGGCGTTGACCGTCATCTTGTGAACCCCGCGATAACCGTAATCGACTACTTTCTCTGGGTGCCCCAGTGCCCACTCCGCGCCTTGCGTGGAGTGGCCTGTGTCGGTGCTGGCGGTGGCATAGCCTTGACCGACTGCGGCAGCGAGACCGCCGTAGGAAATGTATCCGGCGAATCCGCCATTGCCGATGCCTCGGAACTTTCCGTTCCATCCGCTCACAGGCATCCAGACTTCAACCTTGATGTCGGAATCGGAGCTGGGCTTCAGTGTGACGGCAACTCGGCAGAATGCGGGTGCGGATGTGAAGAGCGGAGGGACCTTTTCGTCGGGCTTGAGGCCCGGAGGTACGAACGCGCCTGCAGCCACTGGCGCAGCGGATGTGATTGTCGCGTTTGGCAGGTCCAACTGCGTCAAGCTGGCGCACGAGCGAACCGGTGCGTCAGCAGCCGTTGCCGAGGTTGGAGCAAGCAGAACCAGAAGCTGAGCAATGAGAATCAGCCATGCTCGATTTCGCATGGCGGTTAGCCTCGCAGAACAGTGCGGATCTGACAAGCGGGTTTTGCGCGCCGAGTCGCGGCGACCGGTTTAGTCGAAGATCAGCACCGCCGAGGCAATTACGGTCGTCCACAAGGCGCGCTTATCGCCAACGGCAGACTGAGTGACGTTGGCTGTGCGCACGATCTTGTTCGACAGGCGGTAGATCTGCTTCTTCTCGTCCCAGGAACGATCGGGATCGAACTCAACGTTAAGCGTAGTGGCGAGCATTTCGGCGGCGAGCTCTTCGGCGTATTCTCCGGCGGCGTCTTCCGTCTCGCCGAAGGAGTGGTGCTCACTGAGATATCCGTAGGTATTGCGATCGGCCGGGATCGCGACACCGATTGAGGAGGCAAGGAGGCGGTGCGGCTCGCGCGTAGAATTTTCGGCCACGACTGCGAAAACAACTTCGCCGGGATGAAGGTATTTCACGCCCTCTTTGCGGGCCAGCAACTTGCAGTTCGGTGGGAAGATCGAGGAGACGCGCACCAGGTTCTGGGCGGCGATTCCGGCGTCCCGCAGCGCCAATTCAAATGAAGTCAGCCGCTCACGGTGTTTCCCCACTCCCTTAGTGAAGAAAATCCGCTTCGGAACCATGTCTTTGCCCAATTCCTGATCCTCCAAAGTGAAAAGTTGAATGTGAGAATGCACAATCTAACACAATGCTTTGTAAAGGAAATATGAATTTCCAGCCCGAGGGCGAAAAATTCGTGGGAGGATCAGACTCAAAAACAGGGCAGCAGGGAAGGCTAGCTTCGCGGAAGCTTGCTGGACCAGCAGGCGGCGGCCAGTGCCTCCTGCCGAGATGGAGCGAGAAGTCTTACCGCGCGGCTTTGACCGCACCGACGGTGATCGTATTGTCCTTCTCAGTTCCGGTGACGGTGGCTTGGGCGCCGGCCTGCTTGTCGAGTGTGGCGAGAGTTGCCTTGTCGCTGGTTTCGAGCGTGTACACCTTATCGCCGACAACCAGGGCGTACTTCGAACCCTTGGCCACACAGCCGCGGGTGCAAGCGGCGGCATCGCCCGGCATGGCGTGTTTGGCGCCGCACATGGCGTCGCTGACGGTTCCTGTGAAGGTCTTGCCTGCGGCGAACGCGGACGGAACCGTCAGGCCTAACATCAAAATTACGTGCAAGAACAAGAATCCAATTTTCTGACTTCGATCGTTCATCCCTGATTTCTCCTTGTTGAGCTTAACGCCTGCATCCGAATCAGTGCGGCCGCGCAGCCCCTTTTGGACAAGATGCGCCTTCGAGCAAGAAGTTACAAGACTGGCGGAACTACCGCGCAAGAAAATGTGGGGATACGCAGGAGCGCATCCCCACAGGGTGCCCGGATCACATTAGGGGGAGGGCCCGGGCAAGCTTGATATTTCACCGCAACCTACTTGGCTGCGACTGCGGAACTGACCTCTACTCCGACTCCATTCACGTTGCCGGTGACTGTGGCGTTCTTTCCAGCTTGCTGATCCAACACCGCGAGCACAGCCTTATCCGTGGTATTCAGCGCGTACACCTTGCCTTCGACGACCAGCATGTACTTCGCTCCGTGACCGACGCAGGTGCGAGTGCATTCGTCCGGCGGGCCCGCCATATACTGCGCGCCGCACATCGAATCGCTGACAGCTCCAGTCAAAGTCTGCTTGTCGGCTGCGCCGGCCAAGCTGGATGCTAAGAGAATTCCTGGAACTAACAATGCCGCGAAGTAAACCGCGCGCTTACCACTCATCAACATCACTGCTCCCTGAAATGGATTTCACTCGGACGATGATCCGGCCAAGCTTGCGCGCCAGTATACAGAGTTGCGCCGATCTCCAAGAATCTTTTTACTCACCCCCGAGGTCTGTCTGCAAAAGAGGCGCGTAGAGTACCAAGAACTGGCTCCTGTGGGAAGGGCCGCGGCAAGTTGTTCCAAAATCCGAACAGACTCTCACCTCGGGGAAACACCTTACTTGGGAGCTTTTACGGAATAGATCAGATCCACGTCCACCGTTTTGTCGCGCACATTCGCGGTCGTGTGTGGAGTGACTTCCCAATCGAGGCTCGGCGGAAGGAGTTTGTGCGCTGAGGGTAAGTACTCGTCCAGATAGGTGGCGTCGTACACCTCGCCGGGGCGTATTTTCCAGGCGTCGCGCAGCTTTGCCGTCAGACCGTTGTCGAGGCCGCGGAATTCAAGCTCCCCCATGTGGTATTCGAAGCCTTCGTTCACCGAGAGGCGAATCACGACCGTGCTGGCCGCATCGTTAAACTCCGCGTCTGCTTTGAGCGCGGCCGTCACATAACCCTTGCTTCCGTAAAGCTTCTGAACGTCCTTGAGGTTGTCGCGAATTCGGATCGTATTCGCCGGTTCGCCGGGTTGCCCGCGAACCATCTTCTGCAGCACGTCAGCCGGGAATGCGTGATTGCCCGACCACTCCATGCTCTTCAGCTGGTACTGCTGGCCGGGGATGACGGCAAAAGTGACGTCAACGACGGTCATATGGCGCGGCCCGTCTTCGCTTTCGTCCGATGGCTGCCTCACGACGTTCGGTTCGGGGGCGCTGAATGCGGCCTTGAGATATCCGCGCGCATAGTAGACCGGGAGAAGTTGCTTCTGCACCAGTGCGTTCAGAACCGTGCGCGAATACTCCCGTTCGGTGAGCCTTTGCGCGGCCGCTTTCAGCGCCGGATGTTCAGCCTCCCCTGCGCCCGTGAATTCAATGTTGCGAACCTGAATCAGGACATCGGAAACGTGATACACGATCGAGTCGACCGGCCCATCCGCCTTGCCGGAACGCACATACTCCACATGTCCCGGGATCGCTTTTTCGACCAGCATGGCCTGCAGCATGTCGGAGACTTCATCGGCCAGCTTGCCCGACAGCGGCAACTCTCCGTCGAACAGAGGTGAATGCTCCTTGATCCGGCGGCGCATGTCGGCCTCGGGAAACCAGACGAAGTCCTCAAATCGCACCGGCACAAACTTGGTGGCGTCGGTGACCTGAAATTCCACCTTGGTTCCCGCAAACGTATACGAGAAGGAATAGCCGATGTCGGTGAAGACTCCCATGTCGCCGAGGCGCCGCGCCGCTTTCTTGAAATCGTCCTCGTTGACTGGGGTGCCAAGCTGCAGGCCGCTCGCCGCCGCGATATCGGTTTCGGGGAAGCGCTTGCTTCCTTTCACCTTAATGGCAATCAGTCCCCGGGCCGATGCCGGCATTTGGTCCAAGGGCTTTTGCGAACTCTGGCCCACGCCGGGCAGACAAACTCCGAGGAACATTACGAGCAACAGACTGGGAAGGGTCCTGATCATCGACTCGGCGTATGCACTAATTCTTGCGTGGATTTGTGCTTTACCGCAATGTCGATGAAGGCCAGAGCGGCCCGGCTGAGGGCTTTGTCTTTGCGAAAGACCAACGCCAGATCGCGGCGAACCTGGGCGTCCGCGATGGGGATCGCGGCGAGAGCCTTGGCGCGAACGTCTTCTTCGACGTTGGAGCGGGCGATGTATCCGATGCCGACGTCGGCGGCCACGAAGCGCTTGAGCAATTCACTGGAGTCGAGTTCCATGGTGAAGTTGGGCTTCAGCCGGCGCTCGTGAAACATCTGTTCGATGGCGTCGCGCGTGTGCCCTGCCTTAGGAACGATCAGAGGAAACTTGCTTGCGTCGGCCACGGAAGCGGACTTCATTTTTCCCAACGGATGATGCGGGGGCGCAATCAGGATCAGTTCATCACGATGGATGAGGACGACAGTCAGTCGAGTGTCGGCCACCGGAAGGGAAATGACGCCGAAATCCACTGAGTTGTCGATGATCGACTCGAGAATCTTGGCGTAGTCCGAGCGCTTGATGTTTACCGATACGTCGGGATACTGCTTCTTAAAGTCGGCAAAGACGTAAGGCAGGATGTGCAGGCAGGTGCCTTCGTTGGCTCCGACGATAATCTCGCCGCGAGGCACCCGCTCCATCTCGGCGATCGCGACCATCATGGCCTTGCGGGCGTCAAGCGTATCTTCGACATATTTCAGGAAGGCCTTGCCCGCCGCAGTGAGGGAGACCTTGCCGCCGGAGCGATCGAAGAGCTTGGCGCCGACTTCTTCCTCAATGCCGCGGATCTGCGACGAAATTGCCGGCTGCGTGCGGAAGCGCTTCTCCGCCGCCCGCGAGAACGAGGCGTGGCGCGCCACTTCGAGGAAAGTTTCGAGCTGATCGAAGTCCATATCGCAGTCGCCAGTGCAAAAACTCAACCACGGAGGCCACCGGGTTTCACAGGGGAATTCAGAGGGGCCATATTGCTTCCCCGGTGCGCCCCGGTGTCCTCTGTGGTGAGAGAGCTTTCGATATCCAGTATAAAGTCGACTTTATCCCGGCTATAAGAACAATCGAATTGCGACGAGTGACGATGGGCATTAAACTCTTCGGTCCTGCACAACGCGACCGATTGTAGCAGCCTGACAGAAGAATCCGTCGTTGGCCATCGGTCGTTGGTCGTTGAAGCTCCGGCTGACAGATTAACCAACGACGAACGACGATCGACCAGCGACATTTTTTCGCAGCGCTTCAGTACTTATCGCTCGCCTCCTACAAAGGAGCCTTTATGGCTGACGCCAAGACTGTCCTCGAGTTCGCCAAGAAGCACGATGCCAAGATTCTCGACCTGCGCTTCACCGATATCCCCGGCCTTTGGCACCATGTTTCTTACCCGATCGGGCAACTGACCGAGGAATCGTTCGAACAAGGCTTTGGCATTGATGGCTCATCCATTCGCGCCTGGGCGGGCATCCACGAGAGCGACATGCTGCTCAAGCCCGACGCCAACTTTCATCTGCTCGATCCCTTCACTGAGGTGCCGACGCTGGTGCTGGTCTGCGACGTGGTCGATCCCGTTACCAAGCAGAGCTATGATCGCGATCCCCGTTTTATCGCGCGCAAGGCGGAAATGTATCTGGCCGCGACCGGCATCGCCGACACGGCGTACTTCGGCGCAGAGGCCGAGTTCTTCATCTTCGACAACGTCCGCTTCGACCAGCGCGAACAGTACGGCTTTTACTACATCGACGCCGAAGAGGGCCGCTGGAACTCGGGCAGGGAACTGAACAATCTCGGCTACCGTCCGCGCTACAAAGAGGGATATTTCCCCGTCTCGCCGACGGACCATTACCAAGACCTGCGCTCCGAGATGGTGCTGATCATGCAGAGCTGCGGCCTCGACGTGGAATGCCATCACCATGAAGTCGCCAGCGGCGGCCAGACAGAAATCGATCTGAAGTTCGATTCGCTGGTGCGCTCGGCCGACAAAATGCTGCTTTTCAAATACATCGTGAAGAACGTTGCGAACCGCAACGGCAAAACGGTGACGTTCATGCCGAAGCCGATCTTCGGTGACAACGGCAACGGCATGCACACTCACCAGTCGCTGTGGAAGGATCGCGAGCCTTTATTTTCCGGCGAGGGATACGCCGCGCTTTCTCAACTCGCTCTCTGGTACGTCGGCGGATTGATTAAGCACGGCCCGGCGTTGTCGGCGATCATCGCTCCGACTACGAATTCATATAAGCGCCTGATCCCAGGTTTCGAAGCTCCGGTAAATCTCGCCTACTCGCGGCGCAATCGATCGGCCGCCTGCCGGATTCCGATGTATTCGGCCTCTCCGAAAGAAAAGCGCGTGGAGTTCCGCCCGCCCGACCCGAGCTGCAATCCTTACATGGCGTTCGCCGCGATGCTGATGGCGGGGCTCGATGGCATCGAGAACAAAATGGATCCAGGCCAGCCGCTGGACAAAGACATCTACGAGATGGATCCCGAAGAATTGTCGAGCGTGCCTTCGGTCCCGGGTTCGCTCGAAGACGCCCTCGACGCGCTGGAGCGCGATCACGCATTTCTGCTGAAGGGCGACGTATTTACCGAAGAATTATTGCGGACGTACGTGGACTACAAGCGCTCGAAAGAAGTGGACGCGATTCGCCAGCGGCCGCATCCCTACGAATTCGCGCTTTACTACGACATCTAGCGCCCGCCGGTCGCGACAATACAGAATGGGTCAGGGCTCGGCCGCGGCTCACCATTGCCGCGAGGACGAGTCTAAGCAAAGACTTTCTTCGCCCAAGGAGCGCCTGATGGTGAGTTTTCGGCTGATCGTGGCCTTATTGCTGCTGAGTGGGGCGTTGGGTGCCGCGCAGCGCTCCGCTTCGCCTGTTTCCATGAATGCCGCGACGGAGGCTCGTTTGGGGGCCGACATTCCTGCTTTGATGGAAAAGGCTGCAGTGCCCGGACTGTCGATCGCTGTAATCCGGAGCGGCCAAACGGTGTGGACTGGAACGTTCGGCGTACGAAATGAAGCAACCAAGAAGCCGGTAACGAAGGACACGTACTTCAACGTGGGCTCGCTGAGTAAGCCCGTCTTTGCTTACGGGGTGCTCAAGCTGGTGGACGCAGGCAAGCTGAAACTGGACGGGCCTCTCGCACCGTATCTGCCCAAAGAAATGACAGAAGGCGATCCGCGCTTCCAGCAAATTACTGCGCGTTTTGTCTTGAGCCATCGCACCGGGTTCCCGAATTGGCCGGGAGAAGGTAAGCCGCTCACCATCCACTTCACTCCGGGAGAGAGGTTCAGCTATTCCGGCTCTGGCATGGTCCTTCTTCAGAAGGCGGTGGAGAAAATTACCGGCAAGCCGCTGAACGACTACCTCAGAGAAGCAGTATTTGAGCCGCTCGATATGAAGCACAGCAGCTACGTGTGGAATCCGGCGCTCGAGTCCGACGTGGCCGTTGGGCACGACATTGCCGGCGTCCCAGTCGATCTACTTAAGACGGACCAGGCAAATGCCGCTGCCAGCCTTGAGACCACAGCGGAAGACTACGGGAATTTTCTGGACGCTATTTTGCAAGGCAAAGGACTACAGCCGTCCACGCTGCGCGCGCTGGAAAGGCCCGAGATCGCAGTCGATCCGGCTTGCGCCAACTGCATCGACGGCACCCCGTCAGGGAAGTTGTCGACGTCGATCTTCTGGGGGCTGGGATTCGGCATCGAGAAAACGGCTGATGGCGAGTCGCTCTGGCACTGGGGCGACAACGGCGTCTTCAAGGCATTTTTCGTCGTACGGCCGGCGAGCAAGTCCGGAGTGGTTTATATAACGAACAGTGAGAACGGCCTCTCGATTGGGCGCCAAATTTTGGCGGAGACACTTGGCGGAGAGCAGCCGGCGTTTGATTGGCTCAAGTATGACAACTACGATTCTCCGGGACTCTCTTTCACCCGTATCGCTCGGGAGAAGGGCGCTGGCCTGGCGCTGGAGCAATTTTCCAAAGAGGTGTCGAGTGGGGCCATTTCAGAGGGCACCTTGAACCAGGTGGGATACGGCCTGATGGGCAGCAAGAAAATGGCGGACGCGATTCTCGTGCTCCGCAAAAATGTTGACCTCCACCCGGGCTCATGGAATGCGTATGACAGCCTAGCAGAGGCTTATCTGAAGAACGGCGATAAGGAACTGGCGACGAAGAATTATCAAAAATCCGTGGAGTTGAATCCGAAGAACGAAAACGGAGTTGAGACTCTGAAGAAACTGGCAGCTAAGTAAAGGGCGACGGCGTCACGTGTAGGCCGCCGCCCGGATTTCGGGTCCGCGGCTACCTCAGTTGCTTCTCAATCGCTGAGGTCACTTCATTCGAATCCGGCGTCACGGCAGGCTCAAACCGCTGCACGACATTGCCATTTTTATCCACCAGGAACTTCGTGAAGTTCCACCTGATGTCGCCTGTGATTCCCGTTCCGGTCTGCTTGGTGAGATAGCTATAGAGCGGAGCCTGATCGTCTCCCTTGACCGAAATCTTGGCGTACATTGGAAACGTCACGCTGTATTTGCGCGAGCAGAAAGTTTTGATCTCTTCGTTCGTCCCCGGCTCCTGCGAGCCAAAGTTATTGGCAGGGAAGCCGAGGATCACGAATCCCTGATCCTTATACTTCTCGTAAATCGCCTCCAGTGCACTGTACTGAGGCGTATAGCCGCACTGGCTGGCCACATTAACAATCAATACGACTTTGCCTTTGTACTCAGCCAGCGGTGCCGGCTTACCGTCAATCGAGTTCAGGGTGAAGCTGTACAAGCTCGATCCCGCGAATAGTGATGTAGCCATAACGAGGAGTGCTCCGATCAGAGGATATTTAAACAGCTTCATGCTTCGCTCCTGAATGGAAGGATTTTGACGGCCAAGGACCAACCCTGGCGACAAATGTGAAGATACGGGTCGAGGAGGCGAAGACGCAACCAGGGAAATGTAAATTTATTGTCCCCGGCCCTTCGGTGGTATTACATAGCGGTCCGCACTGAGGTTTCTTTCATCATGCGCTCCATCAGCCGCATGCGTTTCCCAGGAAGGGCAGCGTCAGCGATATGAGGTTGAACGGGCTCGCATCCACTCACTGAGAGCAATTCTGACCCCATCGCGTCCAAGGCCGAATTGGAACGACCCAAGACCATCAAAAGATACTTCTGTGCAATCGGGCGGTCCGCTGGGTGGATCAGAGCCCACCACCGCCGAACCGATTCCTGCACTTCCGCTTCGCTCTTTTCACCAACGACGAGGGCGTCGATCAGGCGGTATACCTTGCTCTTGATCGCTTGATAGGAGACGGAAATCTCTTGTGGCATAGGGTTCCTAGGTCTTCGGTACGACAGGTGATTGCAATCCGCGAACCAAACCCGTAGGCCCATGTTTTGGCGCGGTTTAGCAGGTTTTGCACTAACATGAACGTACTATGAATGGAAGAAATCCGGTATGGGATATGAATTCTGGAAGAACGGTGTCGGTGAGTTTCGCCCTTCTCTTTCTGAGGCTTAAAGCTGAAACCCGTGATCTGGATCACTGTCTCGATGCGGAGTGAGCTCGGGTGACCAGCCGAGCGTCCCCACACTCCGAGCAGGTTACAATGTGACGCTCCGCCCAGTATGTGCTCGGCTCGATCTTTGCCGTGGTGGTGTGTGATGAGCCAAGAGTCGGAGCTCTCTACCGTTCCCATCGATCTTCGGAGGCGAAATGAAAATTTGGGCGTGGATTTTTGCTGTTCCGGTACTCATCTCAATCGCGGGGGCACAGGTTTCCCAATCGGTAAAGACGCAAGCAGATGAGTCCCAAGCCAGTTCCCAAGGCACCTGGCACGAAGCCGATTCTGGCGACCGCATGTTCTTCCCGCGTGACATGTTCTGGGGCTGGGCGCAAGTCGACTTGGCGCCCCCGCATAATGAGATCGATCCCAACCTTTGCGCCGGAAATTCTTATCAGTATGGCGGGGTCAACGCGCCCTGCAACATGTTTGCACGCTACATGATCTCCGGGATCTTGGAAGTGCGCCCATTTGGGCGCGGCCCGCTGCGGCGGCTTATGGTATTCGGGGCACCCACGTTCCTGTTTGGCAAGAACGTCCCCAAGACGCTTTACACCTGGTCTCCGGATGCGATCGGGATCGAGCATTCATGGGGAGCGGGCATCTATCTGAACAAGGGATTCGAGTTCCGAGTGACCCAGCACTTCCTGTTCGACCGGCTGGGGGCGCGGGATGGGAATCTAGGTGTGGCTGATCTTGGGAACAACGGTCCGTGGGGCCGCTATATGAGCGTCGGAGTCCGTAAGACTTTCGGCACGCGCCGGTGGTGAGTCCGGCAAGAACCGCTCGCGGCTAGTCGTGGAAGGGCGCGATCCTTTCGGGCCGCGTGAAAACAGTTGGAAGCGAATCGGGCCTTACCCCTCGGACGAATGCCGACACGGGTTTGGGTTAGGCCGCTACCGGCACGGAGTGTCTTAAGAGAAGCCGCACCAGCCAGACAATCAGAGCGATGAAAGCTCCGAGGATCACCAGAGGCAATCCGAAGATCAGAAGCATCCAAAGTCCGCCGGTGAAGCTGGTGACGTCACCGCCCACGGACGCCGAAGGATCTCGTCGAAGGCGACCGCCGAAGACGGTGACATCACCACCGACCCTGACTCCATTACCCAAGTGAATATTCCCACCAAAGCTGGTCGCGTCACCGCTGATTTCGCCGTTGTCCTCCAGGATAATGCTCCCACCAAACGTAGTGACATCGCTGGAGACGCGGCCGCGCACCCGGACGCTACACCCAAAGCAGGTCACATCTGTGACTTGATCGTTTGGTCCAACAGTGATGTCGTGTCCGAACTGGGTGCGATCGTGGGAACCGTCAGCAAAGGCCGCGGTGGACAATGCCGCCAGAAACAGCAGGCCAATCGACACCCGCCCGATCAGGCTGATGCGGAAACTCATGGGAACCCCCTAGACAATAGCCGATTCCACGGAAGCAGTACCCGGAATTATGGCACAGATGCCAAGAATAATCTGCGGCGCTCGCGGACGCGTATAATGATTGGTTTTTTACAATCGGATCGTTAATCCCTCATATCTGGAGGTTGTGCATGGCGGGCTCTTATAACGGCGTCGCAGTTCCCTCGGATGGAAAAAAGATCGGCTACGCGGGCGGGAAGTACGACGTTCCTGACAATCCGATCATCCCATTCATTGAGGGCGACGGCACCGGCCGCGATATCTGGAAGGCTTCGCTGCGCGTCTTCAACGCCGCCGTCGAAAAGGCGTACAAGGGAAAACGCCGCGTGGCTTGGTACGAAGTCTTCGCCGGAGAAAAGGCCAAAGCGAAGTTTGATACCTGGCTGCCCGATGACACGGTCGACGCTGTCCGCGAATTTCGCGTTGCCATCAAAGGGCCGCTGACCACGCCCGTCGGCGGAGGCATTCGCTCGCTCAATGTCGCGTTGCGGCAGATTCTCGATCTGTACTGCTGCGTTCGTCCGGTGAAATATTACAAAGGCGTGCCTTCACCCGTGAAGCATCCAGAACGCATGGATGTGGTCATCTTCCGTGAGAATACCGAAGACGTTTATGCGGGCGTCGAGTGGGAGCAGGGAACTGCCGAGTGTGCGAAGCTGATCGAGTTCCTCAATAAGGATATGCTTAAGGGCGGGAAAAAACAGATCCGCTTGGACTCCGGCGTCGGCATCAAGCCGATCTCCATCACCGGAACCAAGCGCTTGGTCCGCATGGCGATCCAGCATGGGATCGAGAACAGCCTGGAGACCGTAACGCTGGTCCACAAAGGCAACATCCAGAAATTTACGGAGGGCGCATTCCGGCTGTGGGGATACGAAGTTGCCACCGAGGAATTTCGCAGCAATGTCGTGACCGAACGCGAGAGTTGGATCCTGGACAACCAAGACAAGAATCCGAACCTGACCGTCGCGCAGAATGCTGAACTGGTTGAGCCCGGCATGGAGTTCGCCCCGCCAGCGTTCCGGCAGTCCGTGGAGAAAGAAGTGAAGCAGATTCTCGACTCGATCTACTCCACGCATGGCAACGGCGCATGGAAGAAGAAGATCATGATTAACGACCGCATCGCGGATTCGATCTTCCAGCAGGTGGTCACGCGCGCCGACGAATACTCGGTGCTTGCGTGTCCCAACCTTAACGGCGACTACATCTCAGACGCGTGCGCGGCACAGGTCGGCGGTCTGGGCATCGCTCCCGGAGCCAACATTGGCGACGGCTACGCTATCTTTGAAGCCACGCACGGCACGGCTCCGAAATATGCGGACAAAGATGTCATCAATCCCGGTTCCGTGATCCTGTCGGGCGTGATGATGTTTCGCCATCTTGGCTGGAACGAAGCTGCCGACCTGATCGAACAGAGCATGGAACGCACCATCGAGCAAAAGAAAGTCACGTACGACTTCGAGCGCCTGATGCCCGGCGCGACCAAAGTCAAGACCAGCGAATTCGCCGGATACATGATCGAGAACATGGATGCGGGCGTGCTCGCCGGCACGAGATAAGAACGTTCACCACAGAGGGCCACAGGGTATATCCGAGATATTTGCGGGTGACCCTGTGTTCCGCTGTGACCCCTGTGGTGAGCCTTTATTCATTTCAAAAAAGAGGAACTCATGCGCAAGAAAGTAACCATCGTAGGCTCAGGTAACGTTGGCGCCACCGCTGCTCACTGGATCGCTTCCAAGGAACTCGCCGATGTCGTCCTCATCGACATCATCGAGGGCGTCCCACAAGGGAAAGGACTCGACCTGCTCGAGGCCATGCCGATCGAGAAACGCGACTCCTACGTCAGCGGCACCAACGACTACAAAGACACGGCGAACTCCGACATCGTCGTCATTACCGCCGGCATCCCGCGCAAGCCTGGCATGAGCCGCGACGATCTCCTCAACACGAACTACAGCATCATGAAGGCGGTGGTCGGCGAGGTCGTGAAGAATTCGCCTAAATGCGTCCTGATCATCGTCTCGAATCCGCTCGACGCGATGGCCCAGGCCGCCTACAAGCTCAGCGGTTTTCCCCGCGAGCGCGTCATCGGCATGGCGGGAGTGCTCGACTCCGCTCGCTTCCGCACCTTTATCGCGGCAGAGCTACAGGTTAGCGTCGAGAACGTCACCGCCTTCGTGCTCGGCGGCCATGGCGATACCATGGTTCCGTTGCCGCGATACTCCACGGTTGCGGGCATCCCGATCACAGAGCTCATCGAGAAGACGAAGCTCGAAGCACTCGTCCAGCGAACGCGTGACGGTGGCGCTGAGATCGTGAAATATCTGAAGACCGGTTCGGCCTATTACGCACCCTCAGCCGCCGCGACCGAAATGGTCGAGGCAATCCTCAAAGACAAAAAGAAAATCCTCCCCTGCGCCGCGTATTTGCAAGGCGAGTACGGAATCAACGGTCTTTATGTAGGTGTTCCGGTAAAGCTAGGCTCGAACGGAATCGAGCAGATCATCGAGATCAAGCTGACCGCCGAAGAGAAGGCGGGCCTCGACAAGAGCGCTGCAGCAGTCAAGGAGTTGGTGGGGGTCATAAACGTATAAGAACTGAGGTTCGACAAGCCCCCCACCGACTCTATTGTCTGCTATTTATGGGACTCGCCATCATGTCCCGTTTCAGCCAGTCCTGCCGGCTTGGGTGAAATCAGCAAGATATTGGCGGGCTAGGCCTAGTCTACGTAGTCCATAGACATAATTATAAAACGGTGGTAGCCTTCCTTGGTAGCCCCCGAGCGCCCGATGGCCCTCCTCCCGCCTCCTCCGAGATAGCCACAACACTGGTCGCTGAGAAGCGCATCTGATTCCTGCGAGGTCGCACCGATGTCGAACGCCGATTTTGGATGCTTGACCATCTTTCTGTTCCTGTTGTTAGCCGCCGCCCGCCTCTTGGGATACGCGTTCATGCGCCTTCACCAGCCGAAGGTGGTGGGTGAGATTCTCGCGGGAGTGTTGCTGGGCCCGTCGATCCTCGGGCGTTTCGCGCCTGCTCTATCGGTACGAATTGTACCAGTGCATGCGGGATCGGTTGCCGCCACCCAATCTGCGGCGGTGCTCTTCTTTCTTTATAACTTCGGTCTCCTTCTATTGATGTTCGCCTCGGGCGCCGAAACGAAAGGCCTTTTCAACCGCGAAGACCGCCGGCAGGTAGCGTGGCTGGGAACCCTTGGCACGGGCATTCCGTTCGTAGCGGCGCTGTGCGTCTTGCCCCTCATCTCGCTTAGACCTTTCACGGGCCACTCTCCGGGACGCCTTCCGTTGATGCTGGTAATGGCAATCGCGGTTGCTGTGACGTCAATTCCGGTCATCTCCAAGATTTTTCATGACCTGGGAATTCTGCACACCCGCTTCGCGCGGCTCGTCTTGGGCGTCGCCGTTATCGAGGACATTGTTCTGTGGGCGGTTCTGGCCGTCGCCACAGCCTTGGCTGAATCCGGCAGCGTACCCAATCGCAAGATTGCGATTCACGTCGGCCTCACCCTCCTTTATTTCGGCCTCGGTCTCTTTGTCGGGCCAAAGCTTTTGCTCTGGGTCAATCGCTCGCGCTGGAATGTGCTGCTTGCTACCTCGCCCGTGGCTTACGCCGTAGTTATGTTGTTGGCGTACGCAGCGCTGGCGGCGCTATGCGACATCAGTCTCGTCTTCGCTGCCTTTCTCGCTGGATATGCGGTCGTTGCCGATCAGGAACGGATGGCAAAGGCCATCTCAGCGATTTCTGAAGTTTCGTTCGCCGTCTTCATCCCGATCTATTTTGCCGTGGTTGGCTACAAACTCGATCTCGGGCGCAGCTTCTCCCTCTCGATGCTGCTGGTATTCTTTTTACTTTCCTCGTCCGTAAAATTGCTTTCGGCCGGACTGGGAGCCCGGTTGGCCGGGTTTAATCTGAAGGACTCCATCAACCTGGCAAACGCACTCAATGCGCGTGGGGGCCCCGGAATTGTCCTGGCCAGTGTGGCCTTCGATGCTGGCATCATCAGTTCTGTTTTCTACACGACACTTGTTCTGGTCGCGATCTTGACCAGTCAGGGGGCGGGCGCGTGGCTGACCCACGTTCTACGCGAAGGAGAGTCGCTACTGTCTGGAGAGACCGCGCTGCCTAGATCCGGCAAGGAAGGTAACCTTCTCGTTACAGCCTGAGAGTCAGCGAATAGGCGGGGACCTTTGTGCCATGAAGTCATCCTGACACTTCTTGGCAGCCGAAAGGAACTCGGCCCACTCAGGGGCATCTCTCAGCTTGGCCCAGATCGAATCGTTTCGCATTCCCTCATAGGGACAGAAATGCCCTTCGATTGAAGACTTGATCATCCGCAGCGCGAGTTCCTTCTGCCCGCAGAAGAGCACATCGCTGGCTACGACATAGTGCACTTCGGGATCCGGATCAGCAAAAACTTCAGACGCCTCCTGCTGCGCAAGTTTCGTCGCGCTCTCGGAGCGCGGATGATCGACGCACGCAAGAATTACCGGTCCCCACCGTGTGGCATGAGACTTTCCCGCAAGATCCCGCACTGACGCCATATTTCCGTCCCGAATGAAAAGGCGGATCATATTGCTGTTCGCCCAATCCGACCCCGAATCCAGCTCCAGAAACTCCTTCGCGCGCGGGTAATTGCCTAGTTGCTCGAAAGAAAACACGCAGGAGCGAAAGGCATAATTCCCCGGATCGAGCGCCAACGCGGTGTCACACTCGTGCGCGGATTCCTCGATGGCTCCGCCATAGCGCAGAACGTAAGAGAGTGCGAAGTGAGCCATAGCGCTTTCGGGATGGCGATCCACCAGCCCTTTCGCATCCTGATAGGCCTTTACCACCTGCCCTCGTTCGACTTCGGCCCCTGTCAACTCGCCCGCGGGATTGATGAAGTTCGGATCGAGCGCGATCGCCCGTTCAAAAGCAGCGTTCGCGCGTTGAAACGCTGGTTGACCTCCATTCGAGTAAGCCGAATCGTAGTGGTAGCGGCGTCCCAGAGCGTTCCATGCTGGCGCGTACGTTGGGTCCAAACCGACCGCACGCTCCAACATAACGATGGCATCCTTATTGGGCGACGGATCGTGCGGCACCGCAATACTGCGCAGGTATAGGTCGTAAGCCTCTTCATTGTTTGGACGAGTTGTTCCCTCGGCCGAGTTCGTTCCTGCGCCCAGTGCCGGAACCAGTCCCTGGCGCACTTTTGCCGTGATTTCTCCCCGCATGGCGATCATGTCGGGGGCTGCGACAGTCATGGTGTCGCGCCACTCGGTGCGGTTGTTGTCGACGTCAATCGCTTCCAGCGTGATCTGAAGCTGCGACCCTTCCTTGAGAAAATGTCCCGTCACCACATCGGTCACGTGCATGGCGTGACCGGCTTCCTGAACATCGAGGGTCGGAGAATCGTACTTGCTGGTCGTGGCGAACGGTCGGATCGTGAGCGAGCGAACATAACTCAGGGACGTTGCAATCTCGTCGGCAAGGCCAAGCCGCAGGAAATCCAAATCCTTGTCGGCTCCCATGTTTTGAAGTGGAAGGACAGCGACGGTTCGCGGAGCGGTAGAGTTCATCGCGGACTTTACTGGCCGCCGAGTTTGCCAGTAGACAGCGGCCATCACTGCAATCAACAGTGCTCCAGCCACGATACCAATCTTCAGATAAGACGTCTTAGCCGTAACAGGCGCCGCTGCGCTGCTACCGCTCGCCGCACTGCGCTGTCCGGAACTCGCCACGGCGATGCCGCTGTCTGATCTCGCTGGAACTTCCGCTAACTGGCTGCGTCCCGAATCGGTATCACGCTTCAGGCGCTGCAAGTCCCCGCGCATCTCGGACGCGTGCTGGTAGCGCAGATTGATGTCTTTCTCTAGCGCCTTATTGATGATGTCTTCCAGTTTGAGCGGCACCGCGTGGTTCAGTCTCACCGCAGGTACCGGCGCGCGATTCATAATGGCTTCGCAAATCACCGCTGAACTTTCGCCGTGGAAAGGCGTGTCCCCGGTTGCCATTTCATAGAGCACGGCGCCGAAGGAGAACAGGTCGCTGCGCCCATCCAAGTCGCGACCCCGCACCTGCTCCGGCGACATGTAGGCGACCGTTCCCAGCATCGTGCCGGGGCTGGTGAGGTGTGCCTCATCCAGTGTCTGCATACTGTCGGCCGCTGTTTTTTGAGCCCCTCTGCCCGGAGCCACTTTGGCGAGACCGAAGTCGAGGATCTTCGCGTGCCCGCGCTTTGTAACGAAAATGTTGGCCGGCTTGATGTCGCGGTGCACAATGCCTTCCGTGTGGGCAGCATCGAGTGCGTCCGCAATTTCAATCGCCAGATTCATCAGCGTGTCGTTATCCATCGGTCGAGACGCGATGGCATGCTTGAGCGTCAAGCCATCGAGGTATTCCATGGCGATAAATGCCTGGCCTTCGTGCTCGTCAATCTCGTAGATGGTGCAGATGTTGGGATGGTTCAGCGCAGAGGCGGCCTGCGCTTCGCGCTGGAAACGGGCCAGCGCCGCCGGATCCTTAGCGACATCGTCGGGCAGAAATTTCAGGGCCACAAAGCGGCGGAGTTTGAGGTCTTCCGCCTTGTACACCACGCCCATGCCGCCGCCCCCAAGCTTTTCGAGGGCGCGGTAATGAGAGATAGTTTGCCCGATCACTGGACGAGAATCCTACGTGGGCAGTTCGGGCAAGTCAATGAAACGGCCAGGGCACGCCTGCTCATATCCGTTCGATCGTGACCTTCTTCAACACCACATCTTTATTCGGACGATCGTTGCGGCCCTTTGGCACGCCGATAATTTTGTTTACCACGTCCTGGCCCTCGACCACTTCGCCGAAAATTGTGTGCTTGCCGGTCAGCCATGTCGTCGGCACCACCGTGATGAAGAATTGCGAGCCGTTAGTGTTCGGTCCAGCATTGGCCATCGCCAGTTTGCCGGGCTTGTCGAACTTATGCGGCGATCCCTTGGTCTCGTCTTCGAATTGATATCCCGGGCCGCCCATACCGGTACCTTGAGGGTCTCCGCCCTGGACCATGAAGTCGGGAATCACGCGATGGAAGATCGTCCCGTCATAGAGAGGATCGCTCGATTTCTTTCCGGTCGATGGATGCTTCCATTCCCGCTTGCCCTCGGCGAGTTCCGTAAAGTTGGCGACGGTCTTAGGCGCGTCCTTGTCAAACAGCTTGCAGATGATCGTTCCTTCGGTGGTTTCGAACGTGGCGTACATTCCTGGTTGGCGAGTCATGATGTCCTTTCGAAAATCAGTTGTTGGTCGTTAGTCGTTGGCGAATTGCGATGCCAACCCATGTGGCGATGGCCGCCCTCGGCCGTCCCACTGAAGGCGAAGACCATCGCCCCCGGTTGCGACTCTAATTTGGATTCGCTGGTGCCTTGGGGATTGCCGCCGCCGGTTTCTTCGCCGGGGTCGTCGCTCCTGCCGGCTTCGGTGGAATTCCGTTCTTCGCAATGGTCACATGAATAATCTTTACCGGCCGAAACGGCTTGTCGTTCGTCGGGTCTCGCGCCATCAAGGCGATTTTCTTCACCAGAGCGACGGTCGCTTCGTCGCATTGCCCGAAGATCGTATAACTGCCGTTCAAATGTGGTGTCGCCACCTCGGTGATGAAGAACTGCGACCCGTTCGTGTTGGGGCCAGAGTTCGCATAGGCCAGCCGTCCGGGCTGATCAAACAGTAGGCCGGGAGAGGTCTCATTCTTGAACTCGTAGCCCGGATCTCCGGATCCGTTGCCGGCCGGATCGCCTCCCTGAATCATGAAGCCGGGAATTACACGATGAAAAATAGTGCCATCGTACAGTGGCACTCCGTGCTTATTGGCGCCGCTGACGGGATTCTTCCAATCCTTGGTCCCTGTCGCCAGACCGATGAAGTTCGCAACTCCGATTGGCGCCTTGTCGGGAAACAGCGTACATGTCATCGTGCCCACGGTCGTGTTGATGATGGCGGCTGGCTTGGCGGCCGCGTGCATTGCTGTGCCGGGCTTAGCGGCTGTCCCGGATTTCACAGGCGCGGACTGGCCGATCATTCCGGTCTGCGCGAACGCCGCCGTTCCCGCCAGCAGCATCGTTCCTACCATTCCAAATGCCTTGCGCATGATTACTCCTGGAATCAGAAATGTTGCTCTTGAACGGAACGCAACGCTGCATTGTACGACAGAGACGACAACCGATGCTCGTCAACAACTTGTCATCCTGAGCGAAGCGAAGGATCCCGCGCAAGGTCTCAGTAGTAAAAGCCTAGCAAGGCATTTAAAGCGATTGACTGTGCACATAACATTCGGTTGACGGAGCGGACGCCGTGCCCGTTGCAGCAAACACCTTGAAAAGCCGCGCAAAGGCCGACGCGCCCATGGGACCCTTCGCTTTGCTCAGGATGACACACCCTCGAAAACTACTTGGCCGCAGCCGAGGCATGCAGCGCGTTGCGCACGCCTTCCACCTCGCGAAACACGCGCATCAGGTTGCCGCCAAGAATCTTGCGAATGTCATCTGCACCGTAGCCGCGATCGAGCAGCGCCTGCGTGATTTTCGGCAGGTCGGCCGCTGAGTCGATCCCCTGCGGAGTCGCGCCGCTAACGCCATCAAAATCCGATCCTAGGCCCACGTGGTCGATCCCCGCCACTTTCGCGATGTGATCGATCTGGTCGATCAGCGACTTCAGCGGAGGACGCGGAATCTTCGCAATCCACTCGCGCTCGATGCGATCGAGTTCCAGGTAGTTGACTGGCTTGCCTTCGGCCTTTAGCTGATCCGTACATTGCTTAGCGGCCGCTTCTCGATCCTTCTGCTGCGCAAGCATGGCCTTGCGGAAGTTCTCATCATCGAAGCCGCTGTAGAAATTCACCTGCACCACGCCGCGGTTTTTCGCTACCGCGCGCAGCATGTCGTCCGTCATGTTCCGAGGCGCGTCGACCAAGGCCCGCGCCGACGAATGCGACGCGATTACCGGAGCTTTCGTTATGGCAATCGTGTCCCAAAAGGTCTTGTCGGCCACATGCGAGATATCGACCATCATGCCCAGCCGGTTCATTTCCAGTACTACTTGTTTGCCGAAGTCCGTCAGTCCGTTATGATGCTGGATCTTTGGATCGTCGATGTCGCCGGAGGAATCGGCCCACTCATTCGTATTCGACCACGAAAGCGTCATATAGCGCACGCCCAGCCGGTAATAATCGCGGAGCAGGTGCATGTCGTTTTCGATCGAGTGCCCGCCCTCGATTCCCATCAGCGCTGCAAGCTTATGTTCCTTGTGGGCACGGTCAATGTCGTTGGGCGAGAATGCCATCATCATCCGGTCGGGATGGTGCGATGCCTGTTCGTACACCGTGTCGATCAGATCGAATGTGTGTTGCGCGAAGTGGCCCTGGTTAGTCTCGGGCTCGACCCAGATCGAGAAAAACTCCGCTCCCAGATTCCCGCGCCGCGCTTTGTCGAGGCTGATGTGCCCGATGTCTTTCGGATCGGTCGAACCAATATCGAATCCCTCGTCGAGAAACCGTTGCGGCGTATCGGCGTGAGTGTCGACGATGAGCGCGGAATTGTGGATCTGCAGCGCACGTGCACTAATGACCATGTCCGGCCCCTTCGAAGATGTTTCAGGAGCCTGAGCCGCTGCGAGCGAGTAGGCGAGAGTGAAACAGAGGAGATATCTGATTTTCATAAGTGATCGCCCGAAAGAGACGACGGGCAGGATTTCGATTGTAATCGGCAGTCGTGGTCGAGCACAAAAATCAGGGCATCGACGAAGATGCCCCGCACGTTTCCCCTGTGCACCTCTGTGCCCCCTGTGGTTAAAGATTTTCCATCGCGAGCCGGAGGCTGGTTTCCAGTTCTTCACCTGTGTCGATCACGGTTTTTGGAAAAATGATCGCTTCAAAGCGAGCCTTCACCGCCATATAAAGGGAGAAGTCTCGATTTCGCGCAGGATGACTCGCTGCTTCCGAATCCGCTTCAAGCCGTTTGCGCGCAACCTCCTCGGAGCAGACACATTCGAGAATGCGCCAGGGCTGATGAAGAGATTCAGCTGCCGCGATGACGTTTTCGATCTGATAGCGCCTTGAAAACGGTCGTCCATCCAGGAAAATCGTCTTGTTCGGATTTTGCGAAAACAAATATCCCGCGGTCTCCATCATCAGCTGCAGGCAGAAGTCATCCTGCCGCGACGAGTATTCGATCTCGTCCGCCGCAAAGATCGCGTGCCGAACCTCGTCCTTGCTTAGTACGCGCCCTGAAGTTCGCTGAGCCAGTTCGCGGGCGAGCGTAGTCTTGCCCGTGCCGGGAAGTCCCGCCATCAGAACAATCATAAGAAGGGAAGAGTAAAGGAATTATAGCGAAGGAAGCTACCCTTGAACCTGAAGCTTTGAAACCTTAGACACTTGCCTATTTCGTTCCGCTGCCGAGCGCGACTTCCGTATCCGGCTTCTCCTGCTCCGGATGCTCGACGGGAACAATGGTTTGCGTCTCGCGCCACTCGTCGTAGTGACCGCTCACCATGATATGGAACACCCACTGGTGCCGCTCTTCTTCGGGTTCGACCAGCCCGAGCGCCTTCATATAGAAAAGGTAGTGCTCCATCCAGCGAATCTGATCTTTACTCATCCCGCGCCGCTGCAGGTCGACGGTAACGCCGGCCAGGTGCGACGAAGCCGTGTCTCCTTCGTACGGCGCTGCATTCCGGTTATGACGGCGAAGCTTCTTCTGAACCTTTACGGTGCGAACCGCTGAGTTCACCTGAATCTGCTGGTGGAAGCGGTTGAAATACGCCTGGCTCAGATCGTCGACGAAATCCAGCGTCCACGGGCGGCAGTAGCGCCGCGAAGGATCCAGGCGCGGATCGATCCGCAACGTTTCTCCCGACACAATCTCACGCAGGGAGCCGTCGGCTTTCAGAGCTTCCAATTCGGTTTCATCCTGAATGCGCGGCAGATTCAGACGGTCCACTTCTGCATTCTGCAAGATCAGGGATTCGTGCGACGGCCGGAACATCGGATTCCAACGCAGCCAGCGGAAATGTCTGCGGTGCGTGCGCTGCAGGGTGGCGTGGTGTACGGCAAACGCATTTCCCGGCAAACCGGCGCACACTGCCAGCACGACCAGAGCTGCGAATTGTAATTTGACGAAGCGTCTCACGTTCGTTCTTTGATGCCGCGAACCCTCAGTCCGGCCAGTGCTTCTCTGAGGTAGCGGCTATTCTAAGCCATGCTGTCAAGCCCACCAACCGCAGACAGCCGGACAATCATTACTGGGGTGCCAGATTACTGGGCTTTCGTGTGGTTACCGTGACGTTACTAAAACATCGATAACACGGGAGCCCGACGTATTGATCGGCAGATCAGGGGCCAATCTTCTGGCTTTGTCCGCTCAGACGTATGTCGAGCCCCACCTATAGGTTGCGGGAATAAGATTCGGGACATCGCGGGCCGCGCCGCAGAGACTGACAAAAATCAGCGCCGCAAAAGGTCACCCAGCGCCTGTTTCATGACCTGTCCGCCAACTTCCGAAATGGACTTGGTCAGCGGAATATCCTTAGGACAAACCTCGACACAATTCTGGGCATAGCCGCACTCCTGGATGCCACCATCGCCCATCAGCGCCGCCAGCCGTTCGCGCTGCAAGGCCTTGCCCGTGGGATGCGTATTGAACAGCCGCACCTGAGAAATCGTTGCCGCGCCAACGAAGTTCGTGTCTTCGTTGAATTGCGGGCAGGCCTCCATGCAGCAGCAACACGAAATGCAGCGCGACAAGGGATACGCCGCTTCCTGATCCTCGGCGGTCATGCGCGGACCGGAACCGAGATCGTAGGTGCCATCGATGGGAACCCACGCTTTAACAGCCTTGAGATTTTCGAAGATCACGCTACGGTCGGTCGCCAGGTCGCGTACGACCGGAAACTTGGAGAAGGGCTCCAACCGGATCGGCTGCTCCAGATTGTCGATCAGCGCCGAGCAAGCCATCCGGGCCTTGCCATTGATCAGCATGGCGCACGACCCGCAGACCTCTTCAAGACAATTGGAGTCGTAGGTGATTGGCGTGGTCGCCTTCCCGTCGCGCGTGACCGGGTCGGCGGCGATGTCCATAAGCGCCGAAATGACGTTCATGTTCGGCCGGTAGGGGACGGAAAACTCCTCCCAGTGTGACTTGGAGGTCGGAGTCGCTTGACGCTTGATCTTGATGATGACGGTTTTATCAGCCATTCGCTCTTAGCCTTTAGCACAACGATCAAAGTATCGGGTGCCCCGTCCTTGTCCCTGCGTCTTTTGCAGGGACAGGGCGGGATTTTGACTTCCTGAAATCAGGAACCTTCTAGCAGAGTTAACATCCCCACCCCGTCGCACACACCACGACGAGGATGGGGCACCTTCGAAACTCTCAATACTTCCTCGGCCGCGGCGGAATCAGCCCCGCATCCACCGGCTCAAACTCAAACTTCGGTTCGTCTGCGTCCGGGGCGAAATACGCCTTCGTCGTCTTCATCCAGTTCTTGTCGTCGCGCTCTGGGAAGTCCGGCTTGTAGTGCGCCCCGCGCGATTCGTCCCGCATGCGCGCTCCTTGCGCAATGACCCGTGCCAGTTGCAGCATGTTATAGAGCTGCCGCGCAAAGACGACCGTCGTATTGGCCCAAAGTGTCTTGTCACTCAGGTTGATCTTGCGGTAGCGCTCCAGGAACTCGACCAGCTTGGCGTCGGTCTGCACAAGATTCTTGTTGTAGCGGATGACCGTGCAATCCTTGGTCATCAACTCGCCCAGCTCGCGCCACAGCTTGACTGGATTCTCCGTGCCTTCATTGTTCATGAGCAGGGAATTGCTTTCTTCCTGCCTTTTCTTTTCTGCCTCGAAGTGGCCGTTCCCGTCCGTCGTTGCTTGCAACCCGCGCGCATACGCCATGGCGTTTGGACCGGCAATGCCTCCGCCGTAGATGCACGACATCAGCGAATTCGCGCCCAGCCGGTTTGCCCCGTGATACTGATACTCGCACTCACCGGCGGCGAAGATTCCCGCGACGTTCGTCTGCTGCTTGTAATCGACCCACAGCCCGCCCATGGTGTAATGCATGCCGGGGAAAATCTTCATCGGCGTGTCGCGCGGATCGTCGCCCACGAATTTCTCGTAGATTTCGAGAATGCCTTCCAGCTTGCGGTCGAGAATCTTGCGATCGATGTGCGTCAGGTCGAGATAGACCATCGGCTTGCCATCGATGCCAAGGTTGTATTCGAAAACTACTTTGAAGATGGCGCGGGTAGCGACGTCGCGCGGCACCAGATTCCCGTACTTCGGATACCACTCTTCCAGGAAGTACCAGCGTTCGCTCTGCGGAATCGACTTCGGATCGCGTTTATCCCCGGCAGTCTTCGGCACCCACACGCGCCCGCCCTCGCCGCGCGCCGACTCCGACATCAGCCGTAGCTTGTCTTCGCCCGGAATGCACGTCGGATGTACCTGAATGAATTCGCCGTTCGCGTAGTAGCATCCTTGCTGATAAAGCGCCGATTGGGCCGACCCGGTACAAACCACGGAGTTCGTCGACTTGCCGAAAATTGCTCCGTTGCCGCCGGTCGCAATGATGATCGCGTCGGCAGGGAAGGTCTGCACTTCCATAGTGCGCAGGTCCATCGCGCAGATTCCGCGGCACACACGCTTTCCGTCGAGCACAGCTGATAAGAACTCCCAGTGTTCGTACTTCTTTACTTTTCCCTCGGACTCATACCGCCGGACCTGCTCGTCCAGCGCATAAAGCAACTGCTGACCAGTCGTCGCGCCGGCAAAGGCGGTGCGGTTATACAACGTCCCACCAAAGCGGCGGAAGTCGAGCAAACCCTCTGGCGTCCGGTTGAACGGGACGCCCATGCGGTCGAGCAGATCGATGATCCCCGGCGCCGCGTCGCACATGTCCTTCACTGGCGGTTGGTTCGCCAGAAAATCTCCGCCATAAATGGTGTCGTCGAAATGCTTGTAGGTGGAATCGCCTTCGCCCTTCAGATTCTTCGCCGCGTTGATACCGCCCTGCGCGCACACCGAGTGCGACCGTTTCACCGGCACGATCGAGAACAGGTCGACACTTCCGCCCATTTCGGCGATCTTGATGACCGCGGACAAGCCGGCGAGTCCACCGCCTACGACTATGATTTTCGGAGCTGCTGCCATGATTTCCTTTACTGGTTTTGCGTCATTTGCTGATCTTTGACCGCAGTCCCATCAACCGGTTGCTGCGGGCGAGATCGGAATGAAGTCAGGCTGGCCAGTCCCGCACCAGTCAATACGAAGAAAAATGCCAGACAAAATGCCAGGAAGCGCTTCTGCGCGTTCTCTCCGGAAACGATGCCCCACTTCGCCGAGAACAGCCAGATGCCGTACGCGAAGTGCCACGACGCCGCGATCAAGCCCACGACATAGAACAGAAAGAATGGAGTTTGAAATACCTCAGCCTGCACCTTGCCAAACGATGCCATCGGGTTGTCGTGCAGATCGACACCAGTAAACCGCATCGTGTACGTGTGCCAGAGAATGTAGGCAAATGCGATCCCGCCCGTCCAGCGCTGCAGGGTGTACATCCAGTTCCCAGTCCACGGATACGCGATGGCGTTTCCGTCCCCGCGGTACCAAATGTAAAAGCCGTAGAGCGCGTGAAAGGCAATCGGCAGCCAGATCCCAAACAGTTCGAGGAAGAACACCAGCGGAAGGTTCGCCAGAAAGCTGACCTGGCGCGCATAAGCGGCGGGGCCATTCTGGCCGATCGCGGTCGAGTTCGAAATCAGGATATGTTCGAACAGGAACGCCCCGACCGGGACGATGCCGCTCAGAGAGTGCAGGCGCCGCAAAACGAACGAAAATCCCTGACCGGCACGCAGGGGCGCAACCCCAGCGTACTTCGTTACCCCTGGAGCAGAAGAACTGGCTGACGCCACGAAACGCTCCTTGTAAGTTCAGCGATGAAAAAAGAACCTTTCATTATCGTGCGCCGGAAGAAATGAAGTCAAGGAAGCGACGACTAAGATCCTGTGGGGACAGGCGCCCCGGCTGTCCGTCGAACAAAGTTCGACTTTGCTTAGAACGACTCCAACATTCTGCGAACTTCAGAAAACGACTCAATCACCACGTCCGCTCCCGCCGCCGATAGCGTTTCGCGATCAAATGTGGTCGTGATTGCGACCGCCAGACTTCCGGCCGCTTTCGCGGCTCGCAGTCCGTTTACCGAGTCCTCGATGATCCAGCACTGGTCCGCTTTGACGTCAAGTCGCTGCATCGCAAGCAGAAACACTTCAGGGTCGGGTTTCGGACGCGAGTGGCCGGTGCTATCAATCATCACCGGGAATCGTTCTCCGATTCCGAGCACTGCAAATGCCGCCTCGCGATTTCTCGGAGACGCCGAAGTGGCCAGTGCGATTTTGTATCGAGTTTCCGCCCACAGCACAAAATCGACGGCCCCGGGAACGGCTTTCAACCCGTGTTTGATCTCGTCGAAGATTTCATTCTTGCGCTGCGCAAGTTTCTGGATCTTGTCCGCCGGCCAGCCTCGTGCCTTCAGAATCTCCGGCATCATGGTCGCGTCCGGACGGCCCTTGTAACCGTCATAGACCGATGCCGGCAGGACGATTCCGAATTCCTGGAATGCCCGCTCCTTCGCTCGCTTGTGCAATGGTTCGGAGTCAACCAGCACTCCATCCATGTCGAAAATCAGTGCAGTCGGGGATTTCAACGGTCGTGAAGTCACCCTGGATTAGATGTGAGAGTCAGGAAATTGCTTCGAACACGAATCCAGAAATTGCCGGAAGGCGGCACCGCGGTGGCTGTACCGCGCCTTTTCTTCGGCACTGAGTTCGGCAAAGGTCTTCTGAATTTGCGGAAAATAAAATAGAGGATCGTATCCAAACCCATTGGTTCCACGCGGAGCATCGAGGATCATTCCTTCCGCCGTGCCCCGAAATGTGGCGAGAGTTTTGCCGGCGCGAGCGGCCGCGAGCACACAGACGAACCGTCCCGTCCGTTTGTCCGCAGGAACCTTCCGCAGTTCCCGCAGCACGCGCGCGTTGTTGGCCTCGTCGTCGGTGTTCTCATCAGCCAGATGCGGCTGATCGGCTGCGTACCGCGCAGAATGCACGCCCGGCGCTCCCTTCAACGCATCCACCTCGAGCCCTGAATCGTCGGCGACCACAATCTCTCCTGGCGCCGCGAGGCTATATTCCTCTGCCTTCTTGCGTGCATTCTCTTCGAAAGTCTTCCCATCCTCGACAACGGTGGGCAGGGAAGAGAATCCGGGGACACCGGCAATCTCGATTCCAAGCGGCCGCGCCGCGCCAGCAAAATCTCGCAGTTTGCCGGGATTCGATGTCGCAATCAGAACTCGCCGCATAGCCCCTGCGAACCTCTGTTTCCTCCGGGGTGAAGTCGTTGCACTTCAGGATAAGGTGGCAAGGCGTCTCGATGCGAAGCTCGATCCGAGAAGCCCCAGCCCGGCCACGACAGATGTCCACCCACCCAGCGTCCTATCCCAAGTTCGCACAAACCTGATCTCCACGCGATTCATTCCAGCATCGACCGGAACTACCATCTGCCCGGTCCCCGCATGAGCGGATGTCTCCACCGAGTGTCCATTCACCGACACCTTCCACGCCGGATACGGAAACAAACGCAGTGCCACCTGATCCGGAGCTGACGCATCCACGGTAAATAGCTTAGATTCCGCATCCCACCGCTGAACGTGAATCGCCCCCCGCGCCGGGCCGTCGACAGTGACGTCGCGCGCGTCTTTATCAATCGCCGCCGGGCCCGCTCCCCTTGGAGTGTATTCATCGGTGCCTTCGTATCCCGCACCGGTCGCGATGTTGTCCTGCATCTCGCGCAGGTCGGAGACGTTATCCCACCACGGCGCCTGCCCTCGATGCCACGCCGCGATAACCACGAGTATCGATATCGCACATACCGCGCCTCGCCACCGCCATTGCCGCAATCCCACGGTGACAAAAAGCGTGAAGATCATGCTCAGGCACAGAAGCCAGCGCCACGGAAACTGCATGAACTGCATCTTCGGCAGGATCTTCCACAGAATGGCTGTCGCCGGAAACATTAAAACACCGCAGGCGATCGCCCACGTCAGCAAACCCTGAGTCAGTTCACGTCTGGTCTGCCGCCAGACTCTTGCCGCAAGCACCGCGGCGCAGATCACGCCCATTTCCAGAATTGCGACCCAGGAAATGATGCGATTGAAAGCATCGTGATCGGCATCGGTCGTATGCATGAAGAGAAAATTGTCCTGCGGACGCGATCCCTGCGACACCGCCTCACCGATATTGACCCAGCGCTGCTCGTAAATGGCCGGCAGCAGGTAGAAAGCCGCCAGACAAGCTCCCATCACAACCGCCCCCGCTCCCACCAACAATATCCGTGGCGACCGCTGCCTCCACGCGAAGAAGACGATCAGCAGAGCGAGCGAATAGTGAATCATCACCGCCGCCGGAGCATTCGTCAGCCACGCCCCGGCCAGCACGAGAGACAGGGGAATGACGACTCGCTGCTCTCCCTCCGCAGCCCGCAACACAAATAGCAAGAGCAATGGCACCAGGCTCGCAGCCAGGAGCTCCGCGAAAGCACTGCGCCAGTACACAATCACTAGATGGTACGGATTCACCCCATACAGAACAGCGGCAAATATTGCATCGCGCCGATCGAGCCAGCGCCGGGCCAGCGCAAACATCGACGAACCGGCAGCGACCAGGACAACCCAGATGTAGACGCATGAAGCTATGGTCCACGGAAAGATTTTGCTGAGCGCTGCTCCCAGCATCCACGAGAACGGAGGATAAAACACGAACCGCGGTTCGCCGTATCCGAAGTGCGCCAGCGCCGCCCATCGCGGATAAAAAATCCCATGCTTCCACTGCGCCAATATTTCCAGCCACGAGTACAGATGGAATTCAACGTCGTGTCCCGATGGAGTTCCGAAAAAGAAGAAGGGGATTTCGACGGCGAACGCGGAGGCGGCGATTGCCAGCAGCGGAGCCCATGGTAGCGATTTCTGCGCGGAAGCTCGTGACGGCGGCGTGCCCAGACTTTCCCTCACCTATCGAACAGAGTCAGCCTTGCGAGTCAAACCTTCACAGTCTAACGTACGGGAAATTTATTTAACCCAGAATTCATATTAATGAAACCATCGGGCTATGAAGATTTGCTACCTTCCTCGCATTGGGGTGGAACAAACCACGAGGAATTGAGAAGCCCTCGCCAGAGACGGGGTTCGGGCTTCTCGGTTCCCCGGAAAGCCTCCGCCCCCAAGCCTCTCGATTCCACACGCTAGTTCTCGCCGCACTGTCCATCGAACTCCGCCAGAAAACTCCGCACCAGACCTGCCCGGGAGGCTTTGCGTGCGGGAAACGAGCTCAACGCCGTGAGGAGTAATGGGCTCGAGAACGACCAAGGACAAACGAGCAACGGGGTGTCGAGGAACAAAGGACCTATGTGGAAGCTACGCCCTGTGGATTGCGCTGCTGTTGCAGTTCGGCGAGGAACTCTTCTTGCTGCAGGGAACTGCCGCGGCGGAGAAGTTCGAGAAGCGGATCTTCCAGTTCGTCCGAAGATTCCTGAGGATTCTTGTCGTCTGGTTGGAACTGGGCTAAATCGGCGAGCAGAGCCTTCGGAGAGATACTCAACTCCGGCGTCGCCTCCGGGCTATTTTGCAGGAAGCCGATCAGGTTTCCAACTTGCGCACGCTGCTCAGCCGTGCGCGAAGGGAATTCCACTCCCATCCCATGTCCCGGATGTGCGACTTTAACCATGCCCTCAGTGTGCACTTCCATTTCGTTCGTCTTCAGGCATAAGTCAACCAGAGCACGTTCGGGGAATGGCGCGTCAGTCTGCACGTAGCAGCCGCCCAAGCTCAGATCGGTCAACTTACAGTGTGGAACAGTTTCATCCGGAACCGTGCCAGCAGTAGTTGCCGCCGCCTTGAGCCAGCTCTTGAGTTCGTTCAGGATATTTTCCGGCAGATCCAGAAAGTGGACGCCGGTCTGCCCGTTCGGATTCGCCCATGCCACTTGTCCATGAGCTTCCACTTCCAACGTCCCATCCGGCAATTGAAAGCGGCACGCCAAAAGTGATCCGGCAACCTGCGGCTCCGCCGTCAGCACGTCCATGCCGGTCTCGGAAAGATCCAGCAAAATGCCGTCGAGCTTGCGCGTGTCGGGCAACGTGATCTCAACCGGAGCCTGCACCGGAACCCGGAACGCCCGCCGGCGCTCCCGGCTCAACAAAGCCGCCGCGGCCTTCAATCCGGCCTTGGCTGCCTCTTCGGTGACGGGCTTATACAGCACAAAATGCGCACCACCGTTCAGGATGTTGCGAACCTGGCCCGAATCCGCTACCAACGCGATGCTCAGCGGTCCCGTGCCCAGCTTCTGTGCTTGCTGCAGAACGTCCTCGGCAGCTTTCGGATCGTCAAAATCGACGATCAACGCGTCAAATTTCTGCTGCTGGATCCGCGCCAGGGTCGTCTCCAGATCGCTCGAACGATCCATGACAATGCCGAAGCTGGGCAGAACTTTGCCCAACACATCCGCCGCGGAGTCGTCGCTCGATACCAGCAGTGCTTGAACGTTCATAGATCGGTTATAGATCGCCTGAAGTTATGGTTAGGGCCAGCGAGGCGCTGTGGGCCGTGCCGCCTTCGAAGAAGACCCGCCGGAACCCGCGCCGGCTTTCGCCGCCATGGAGTCCGCTTGCGCTGTGATGTCATCTACGTCCGACAGGACAACGTTATCTTCTTCATCATTCTCCGCAAGCAGCGGAGCTACTTCCCGCAACTTCTCAGCAGCCTGCTGGAGCATCTCGATCTGCTTGCCAAGTTGGGCGTATTTCGCCTGCTTTTGCCGCAGGACCTCATGGATATCTTTCATACAACCCCCTGTTGGCAATTTAAGGAGGGGGTGTCGGACGGGTCAACGGTAATCCCCCACCTCAGATTACTGGGGTAATGGAAACGAAAGGAGGTGTCCGAAATGAATGCGGCCGAGAAACGGCGCTCAAAGGGCTTTTCAGCGGTATTTCTCGGGAGGAAAATGGGTAAGGCTTTTGCTTCGTGGACCTTCGTGCCCTTGGCGGTTGATGGGTTTAGTCTGTGCTATCCGGTTAAGGAAGGAAGGCTCCCAGCAGATCCCAGCAAGAAGATGGTTCCCACCACGATGCTGTAAGCCGAAGTCATGAGCGTCACGGCCCGCAATGCGTTCGGTCGCGACAGTACAGCCGAGAAGATGCCCGCCGCTGAGGCGCACATCAGCGTATTCATCACAACGAGGCCGACGATAAACATGAGCAGCCCCAATAGCCCCTGTAGCGTTCCACCCAGATTTGCGATCATTAAAAAGAGCAGGATCTGCGTCGGAGTTTCCGCGCCCAAGCCGTGAATCACTCCTACCAGAAACGTGGAACTTGTCCCGTAGCCGTCCTTGAATACCTGCGGAGCTTCGACTCGCGTCCCACCGAAAATACGGCTCTGACGCCAGTACACCCATAGCATTCCATTGATGAGCAACGTAATCCGCGTGCGGGGCGCATGCCTGTGGGTTCCGGGTCGAAAGAATGTCCCGAGCACATAAACACCCAACACGACCAGCGTGATCCCCACCAGCCGCTCTGCCCACCGGTCGCTGGCCGGAGGCAGCGCGATCCGAAAAACGATTGCTGCCGCTCCCAGCAGCGCGACGGTCGTTGCGTGCCCGGCAACGTAAAGCAGGCCGTAGCGCATGGCATCTCGCGCTTTGGACTGCACGCTGCTGATGTCGGTGATCGCCGCAATATGGTCGTAATCGAATCCATGACGGAACCCAAGCCCGGCGGCCGAAATCAGGGCTAATCGCAGATTGACGGGATCGATCATGGAAGAAACTTCAATGCGTCCAAGCGCAACCCGGCGCGTGCAGCGGCCCAACTGGACTTGTAGGCTAGCACACTTACAGGATGGAAGCGCTTGCTCCGGCGGGTCGTCACTTCTTGGGAGCTGGCTTCGTTTTGGGAGGTTCTGTCGGGGCTTCCTTCGGTGGCGCCTGCGAACTAATCATCCCCCGCATTCTTCGCGACAGAATCGTCGCCAGCGAGCGATAGAAGCGGGAACCCAGATGCGGAAACAGCTCAAACATCGACTGCAGTATTACCCGATCAAGGAAATAGGCTTCAACCGTTCCGCTGGCAACCACATCGGCGGTCGTTGGAAGTTCGTCCAGGAAAGAAATCTCGCCGCAAATCTCGCCCGGGCCGAGGTTGCGAGCCTTCCCCTGTCCAGCAATCTCCACCGATGCCGTACCCTTAAGTAGCAGATACACCCCTGGCGGCAGCTTGTCGCGCTCCACCAGTCGCTCTCCCGTTTTGAACTGGCGGGCGACTGCCTTATCCGCAATCAGAGCCCAATCGTTTGCGGTCAGGTACACCAATCCGTTCTTAGCAGCCGACAACAGGGAAATATGCTCTTGCTGGTTCGCTTTCGACATGGCGCGCTTGCTCGATAGTCCGGAAGGCATTCCGGCCGCGTTGACAGAAACAACAGGGCTGGTGCGAGATTAGCAGAAAAATTCGTTCTTGAGGCAGGGCCGTATCATCTAGTTACCCCTGATCGAAACCGGTCATGGCAAGTTGCGGTTGTGTGAATTCTTGGGAGCGAACCTGCTTTGTAACGCGTTTCGCAGATTAGTGATGGCATCATAAGTTCAATTTCGAGATTGAGTGGTCCTTTTACGTGCGGGATGGGCCAAGGCCCCATCCATCTGTTGTCTTTTGCAAGCTCGCCATCACTCCGGACCAGCGACCCACCGTCACCCTCGACAACGGAGAAGAAATCCACATCGAATGCTACAACGCCTGGGAGCGCACGCAGCCTCGGCCAACCGAGCAAAAAGCTTGGCGCACTCTTAAGCGATTAAAAGATCATCCCGACAAAAACAAACTCCGAGTCTATGCTCTCGCATGAATCGGAATTCACCTAATAAATGAAATCCCCGCCCTCTTCGCAAACCACACGAAAGAAGAACGGGGATTGGTACAGACAAGACATTTCCTGCCGCGGGAAGTTCGAACTCCCGATTAGGCTACGGTTTCTGCCGGCTCTCCCAGTGCAATCCGCTCCTTTTCATCACTTTCGACCGGCGAGTGCGTTTTCGCGACCAGCATGTAAATCGACGGCACTACAAACAATGTAAATAACGTGCCGATGATCATTCCGCTGACCAGCATGATACCGATGCTGTTGCGCGCTCCAGCTCCAGGCCCTTTCGCCAGAACGAGAGGGAAGTGGCCGAAGACGGTAGCGGCCGTTGTCATTAGAATGGGCCGAAGCCGCGTGTTTGCCGCGCCGGTGATGGCCTGGAGTTTACTCAGGCCCGTCTCCTGCAAGTGATTCGCGAATTCGACAATCAGAATTCCGTTCTTTGCAATCAGACCGACCAGCGTAATCAGACCGACTTCGCTGTAAATGTTCAGCGTCGTGAATCCCAGGAACGAGAACATCAGAGCGCCGGAAATGGCCAGCGGCACCGAACCCGCGAGAACGATGAACGGATCGCGGAAGCTCTCGAATTGCGCCGCCAGCACCAGGTAAATCAGGATCGCCGATAGCAGGAACGTTCCCAGAAACTTGCTGCCCTCGACCCGCAGCTGACGAGACTCACCCGCGTAATCCACAGTGAATCCCTGCGGCAGCGATCTGTTTCGCCTCGTCTTCCAGAAACGTCAGAGCCTGATCGAGAGGCACTGGCGGCGGAATAACTCCCTGAATGCGCACTGCATTCAGCTGCTGGAACTTGTTGAGCGATCGCGGCTCGGTCGTGGTCCGCAAGCGTGGCAAAAGTCGAGAGCGGCACGAGTTTGTCCGCCGAACCCTTCACGTAAATCTGCGACAGTTGATCCGGGGTCAAGCGCTCCACGCGTTTCACCTGCGGAATCACCTTGTAACTGCGTCCCTGAATGCTGAAGCGGTTGACGTAGTTTCCGCCCAGCATCGTCGACAAATCCTGACCTGCCTGGCTCAAGTCCACCCCTTGGGAGCGAAGTTTGTCGCGGTCGAAGACCACCTCGGTCTGCGGCTGGTCGAACTTCACATCGGTATCGGCGAAGATGAACATGCCGCTCGCCATCGCCTTCTTCACGATGTCCTCGGCGAGTTGACTGACTTGTTGCGGCTCGGCCGCCGATGCAATCACGAAATCGACCGGGAAGTTACCACCGCCAGGAAGCGGTGGCGGAGTCAATGGAATTACTCGCACGCCGGCGATCTTTGATAGCGGGCCGGTGGATTCCACCAGCAGCTGCTGCGTGGTCTTCGCGCGCTGGCTCCAGGGCTTGGTCACCATGCCCCCAAAGCCGCCGCTCGGGTTTGTGATCTGAAAGACGCTCGCACTCTCTGGAAACGAGTGATACACGTTGTAAACCTGTTCAGTGAACAGGTTCGTCTGTTCAATCGTAGAATTCGCAGAGGATTGAATAACTCCGAATACCACTCCCTGATCCTCAGCCGGTGCCAGTTCCCGCTGCGAAAACATATAAAACGGGATCATCAATACCGCGACGACGGCCCACAACGTCAGCACGACGGGACGGTATTGCAGCGTCCCCGCCAGCATTCGCGTGTACAAGCTTCGAACGCTCTCGAAGCGCCGGTTCACGATGCCAGGGAAGCCGCGCTCCGTATCGCCGGCGCGCAGCAACTTCGATCCCATCATGGGGGACAACGTCAGCGCCACCACGCCCGATACCACAACCGCACCCGCCAGCGTGAATGCAAACTCGCGGAACAACGCTCCAGTCAAACCGCCTTGAATTCCGATCGGCGCGTAGACGGCCGCCAGCGTGATGGTCATCGCGATGATCGGCCCAACCAGTTCGCGGGCCGCATCCTTGGCCGCCTGGAATGGAGTTTTGCCCATATGCAGGTGACGTTCTACGTTCTCCACCATGACGATGGCGTCGTCCACCACCAGGCCCACCGAAAGCACAATCGCCAGCAGCGTAAGAAGGTTGATCGTGAACCCCGCCAGCAGCATGAGGAACACGGCTCCGATCAGCGAGATCGGAATCGCAATGACGGGAATCAGCACCGAACGGAAGGATCCCAGGAACAGGAAGATCACGACGACCACAATGATGAGAGTCTCCACCAACGTGTGGAGTACTTCATTGATCGCGTCCTGAATGTATGCCGTCGAATCGTAGGGAACTCCCAGCTTCATCCCCGCCGGCAGCTGCGCTTCAATTGCCGGCAGAGCCTGACGAACGCTGCGAATGACTTCCAGCGAGTTCGCGGTCGGCAGTACCCAGATGCCCATGAAGGTCGCCGTTTCGCCGTTGAAGCGCACATCCTGGTCGTAGTTCTCAGCACCCAGTGCTACGTCGGCGATTTCGCCCAACCGCACGACGACACCATTCTGCTGCTTCACCACCATCTGCTTGAATTCATCGGACGTGCGCAGGTCGGTGTTCGCAATAAGATTCACCGAAACCATCGAACCTTTGGTGCTTCCCAGCGCTGACAGGTAGTTGTTCTTCGACAGCGCATCCCGAACGTCTGACGGAGAGACGCCACGCGCAGCCATCTGATCCGGCTTGAGCCAGATGCGCATGGCAAACGTGCGATCTCCGAGGATGTCGGCGCGCTGCACACCACTGATCGCGCTCAGTTTCGGTTGCACTACCCGAGTCAGATAGTCAGTGATTTGATTCTGGTCGAGATCGGCGGACGAGAATCCCAGATACACCGCTGCAAACTGGTTGTCCGCGGTCTGCAGATCAATGACGGGAATCTGCGCTTCCGGAGGCAGGTCATTGCGGACCTGCTGCACCTTCGCTTGAATCTGCGTCAACGCCGCAGTCGTGTCGTAGTTGATCTTCAAGTGCACCAGGATCGTGCTCAGTCCCTGCGCGCTCGTGGATTCCATGTAGTCGATTCCGTCGGCGCTGGCGATCACGCGCTCGATCGGAGTCGTGATAAATCCGCGAACCAGGTCCGCATTTGCGCCTACATAAACGGTCGTTACCTGAATCACGGCGATATCGCTGCGCGGATACTGCCGCACGCTCAACGAACGAATCGCCTGCAGGCCGGCGATCAGAATCACCAGGTTGACCACGATCGCCAGAACCGGACGCTTGACGAATAAATCTGTGAACTTCATGCTCGCTCCTTCGAGATCCTGCCGGGTCTAGCTGTCTTCTGGCTTGGGGCTGGCGTTGTTTCCGGGCTTAACCGAGTTATTGATCTGAACCGGTGCGCCGTTGCGCAGCCGGAACACTCCGGAACTCACCACCTCGTCCCCGGGATTCAGTCCGGAAGTAATCGCGACCTGATCGCCGCGCGAGCCTTCAATCTTCACCACCTGCTGGCGCACGCCGCGATACGAATTCCCCTTCGCGTCCTTCATCTCGGTCACCACAAATACGGAGTCGCCGTAGGGCGCGTAGTTGATCGCCGAAGCCGGAAGCGGCACCACTTCGCGCGCTTGGCCCACCGGCAGCTCGACCTGCACAAACATTCCCGGACGCAACTTGTTCTCTTTATTCGTGACGATAGCCTGCACCTGGATATTTCGCGTCTGCTCGCTGATCACGGAATCGAGCGCCGTGATTCGGCCCGTGAACGCCATCCCGGGCAAATCGTTATTGGTTAGCCGAATAACGTGGCCGGGAATCACTTTCGCCGTTTCCTGCTGGGGCACGCCAAAATTCACATAGATTGGACTCAGAGATTGCAGCGAAACAATAGATTGTCCCGCCGCTAGATATTGACCCAGGCTGACCTGACGAATCCCGAGCACTCCCGAGAATGGCGCGTGAATTGTTTTGCGGGCGATCGCGGCTCGAATGTCCCCGACTTGCGCTTCCGTCGCCTTCTGCTGAGCAGTCGCGCTGTCATAGTCCGAGCGAGAAATTACGCCGGCCTTCACCAGTTCCTGGGCGCGATCGTAGTTGATCTTAGCCAAATCGCGCTGCGCTTCCAGGCTGGCAAGCTGCGCCCGTTCCTGTCTTGTATCGAGCTCAACCAGAACGTCTCCCTCGTGCACCCACTGGCCCGACTCAAAATGAATCTTATCGATCGTGCCCGGCAGGTCCGCGCTCACCGTGACGCCCTGAATCGCCGCCGCCGTGCCAATTACCGACAGAGTCGAGGGCCAAGTCTCCCGCTTCACCGTCACGGTCGTAACCGCGGTTGGAGGAGGTTGGTAGCTAGCCCCCATGGCGATAGCCGCTTCCACCTGTTTGAATTTTGCAAACCCAAGGCCACCCAGAATCGCGGCCAATACAACCAACATCAAAATCATCCGTTTCGCCATACATTCTCCAAATTCGTACACAGAAACAACAGGGCAGTGTACGGGTAACAATCAGACGAACAAGCGATTGTTCCCAAATAGATTTCAAGAACTGTAAAAAGGATTCAGAGTATGCGCGTGGAATGGTTGAGGCGGATTACCCCGTCGTCGGCCCCGTTTCAGCCGACACACCTCGAAGGAGAAGGATGCCGTACGACCGTTTGTGTGGATAACCGCCGTGAAAGGACGCCTAAAGCTCTGAGAAGTCCTCTTGGCACACCAGGGCGGAAATATCAAAGAAAATCGTTATCGTTGAAGGAAATGGTGCGCCCTGAGAGATTCGAACTCCCGACCTTCTGGTTCGTAGTCCGATTCCGTACTACGGGCCAAACAAAGCCGACCAACGAAGTACAACAAGACAGTGAAGAACCTCCCCCACCGTTAGCCCCGTTTTGTCTCACTCGGGCTCACATTTACGGACAAAACGCGGACAATTCCGTTACGCCGCAAGCGCGAGGCTTTCGCTTTCGGTCTGCTTCCAGCAGTGACAAATTACCGCATAATTTCGTCCGACCAAACTGAGACGTGCGCATCGCGACGGCTGCACGCTAGTGCCTGACTGTTTGGAATCGTGTCTAATCCCAGACTCGTTCCACATAGCAGCTTCGCGGACGGCCTCGAGCTTGTGACAGGTTTGGTCGGGTGGACGTCACTCGAATGGATGAAGTTCGCAGTGCAACCGTCGGTTTTGAGGTCATCGATGCCACGATCGCAGATTCAGATAAGGCTACCAATCTCTCCTCTGCGGTCGCTTCTGATACAACACTAGGACTTCGTGGGAGATTGGCAGGGAGGCAGCTATCCGAGCGCCCGACGATTCGGGCTGAAGCAGTGAAGCGCGTCGTACATCGCTCGGTGTACATGGTGTTTCTCATTGAAATAATCCGCTCTCCAGCCCGGTTTCGCGCCCGAGACGCTTTGGGTACGTTCCTGAATTACAGAGAGCGTCCTGGGTCTGAAGCGCTACCCGTCATGCTGGTCCGGATTGGGGGGAGGGTTGGGGATGTTATCCAACGGCACCACCTGCCGACGGTCAACGTTTGATTCCATCGGTTGACTTTTTGTCGATTGAGATAGGGCCGGTGGTTGCACCCTGCATGGTGTTGTTTGAGAGGAAGATGTTGTGGGCGTGGTCTATGACGATTGAGCCGCCGAGGTTGGCGGTGCCGAGGTTCACAAACGGTAAGCGCGAGAGGTTGGTGTTGACGAACTGGTTGTTGACCACGACGACGTCGTTGGCGCGGGTGATGAACAGGCCAGGGCCGCGGAGGTCGGTGAAGGTGTTGGAGTCAAGGACGAGATTGGCGTGTACGGGGACCTGCGAGGTTACGTTGTTTAGGTCGCCCTGCACGGAGATCATCATGGCACCGTAGGCGGCATCGGGCTCTGGTAGTGGTTGTATCTGCGGGATGCCGCCGACGTTGGAGAAGTGGTTGCCGCGAACGATGACATTCTGCACGCCGGGACCTTCGCTGTCGGGTGCTACGCCGAGGATGAGGCCGTGGCCGGTCTGGCCGATGAAGGTGTTGTTTTCCAGCAGGCCGAAAGAGGACTGCAGCAGTATCCCGCGGGCGCGGTTGTAGAGGTATTTGTTATTGCGGATGACAAAGCGCGCGCCGACGTGCGAGAGATCCGAGACCCTGGTTGTGCCTTTGGGCGCCTTGTCTTTCAGGTTGATCTGCAGGCCGGAAGGCGCATGGGAGACGGACTGAAACGGCGTGGCGCCGTGGAAGCCGAGAACGTTGTCGAACAAGCCGATGGGGTCATCCTTGGCCCATCCGTAGGGAGCCCAGGAGCCTTCGCCGCCGACAGTCCAGTGAAGGAAGTCCTGGCCTGCTTTGGCTGTGCCGCCGATGGCACCGTGGATGTTGAGGCCGTCGTCGCCTTGGTAGGCGAAGGTGCTGTCTTCGAGGATGATGTCGCCGGCGGTGTCGGCGGTGTGCACGGCATCGGCGGCGCTGGAGATGAGCCGTGCAGCGTTGAGGCGGGTGACGCTGCAATGAGACAGGCGGTAACCACTGCCACCGGAGATCGTGAAGCCCATGAGAGGGCTGGCGTAGACGTTGACCTGCTCAAAGTCGATGTCATGGCTGCCGCCGGAGGAGATAGCGCTTCTCCAGGGGGCCGCGCCGAAGTGGCGGACGAGAAAGACGTCGCCCACCTGGATGAAATGGTTGTAGTAGGGGATTTCGAAGGCGTGGTTGCCGACGAAGCGGGTGCCGGTGTTGTTGGTGTACTGCTCCTTGTAGGCGGAGGTCAGGGAAAAGTGTGGGTTGGCGGGGTCGGACTTTGCGTCCCAGGGCGTGAGGGCGATGATCTGAGTGGTGGACTCGACGGGGTACTGGGGCGCGATGCGGACGCGCATGGTGTTGGCCTTGTTGTTGATGGAGACGATTGTGCCGATGGAGGCCATGAGGGTCTTGGGCCAGTCGAGGTTGAAGCGTTTGAAGACGAGCCGCTGGGAGGTCGCGATGCTTACGCCCCCGGACAAAGGCGAGGCGAAGTTGAGCGTGGAGTCCTGGCCGTCGATGACGAGGTCTTTGGCGCTCTTGATGATGACGTGCGATGTGCCTGCGGGTGTGGGCGTTACGAAGTTGTAGGTGGCTTTGGGGAAGACAAGCTGAGCGTAGCCGCCGGAGATGGCCTGAGTGATTGCGGTGGCAAAGTAGTCGTTGGGCGTTTGGCCGGGGGCGATGGGGGCGACCTTAAGGATCTTGGCCGGGTTGCCCGGGGCGGGGGCTTTGGCGAGAACGCGGACTTTGGTGCCGTCAGGAACCTCGAGGTCTTCGACAAAGTCGTGGGGCGCGGCGGTTTCGGTGTTCGTGCGGGGGATGGCGTCGGAGACAAGCGGGCCGAAGGCGTGGATCTTTTTGACGAGGCCGGGGTCGTAGTCCGCGAGTGTATTCCTGTGGGTGCTGGCGGGAGAGGTCGTCTGGCTGAGAGCGAGTGCGGCGGTGAGGAGTGTAGCAGCGAAGGGCGCGACCATTTTCATGCTGGAGGGGAGCATGCGTGCGGAGATGGGACGGAAGGGACGAAACCAGCGTACCCCGCGGGGAGGGTGGGGGAGGGTGACTCTGTGTTGGCTTGAGCTCTGGGGAGCGGGACCGTAATTCAAGGCAATGCCGGGCGCGCGGATGTGACTTCGGTGCGGACTCGTAGCGCGGGCTGCCGGGTTGCTAGCGGTGAAGCCGCATGCGCGTGCGGATCCGATCTGGACCGAGACTTCCAAATCTCGCATGTTCGGTTCCGCACCGAGATACTCCCGGATACAGGTGAACAACTTGTTAATGGACGCTCCGCACTTCTTGCACGAGTATTTTCGCCTGCCGCCTCTCGCGGTTTTCTCGATGGGATCACCGCATAGCGGACATGCCTTTGGGTCGTTTTTCATGGGTTCTCTGCAAGATGCATTATGAAAAAGCGCCCCGCTTCAAAGGGAGGCGGCTGTGATGGGCACCGCCTGCGCTGCGCTGTGCAGGGCTTCGCTCCGCTACGGCGGCGCTTGTGAGGAGTAACTGCTGCGGTGTACGCGGTGGGAGAACTGCAGAAGGGCATAAGCAAATCGTCTGGAGAGTGGCATTTTACCTTGAGGGAAAGACAACCGTTGGCACGAATGATCTTTCCCCCAAGGAGGCAACTCAAATGAGTCACGACGTCAAATATATCGGAATGGACGTGCACAAGGAAGCCATTGTGATCGCCGTCCAGAATGAGAGCGGGAAGCTGGTGATCGAGTCGGTGATCGAAACCAAAGCCAGCAGCATTCTGCAGTTTCTCCACGGTCTACGGGGCGAGCTGCATGTGACCTGGGAAGCTTACCTCGTGGAACCAACGCTCTTGGGTCGACGTATAATCCGCCGGAGGATACCCGCGTGCAGACCCTTCTGCAAGACATCCGCTACGCTCTCCGGCAGCTGCGCCAAGCTCCTGCGTTTACCTTGACGGCATTACTTACCCTGGCCATCGGCATCGGTGCGACCACCGCGATCTTCACCCTGACGCAGGCCATCATGCTGAAGTCGTTGCCGGTCGCCGATTCTGCCCAGCTCTATCGCATTGGCGATACCGAGGAGTGCTGTGTCGAGGGTTGGGAGGACGATGACTGGAGCCTGTTCTCTTATCAGCTCTACCAGCGTCTCGCGGCGGCCGCACCCGAGTTCGAGGAAACCACGGCTTTTCAGGCCGCGCCTGGGATCTACGGCATCCGCCAGGAAGCCAAAGACCGCGACGCACGTCCCTTGCGGGCCGAGTATGTGAGCGGGAGTTACTTCCATGTTTTTGGCCTCGGGGCCTTTGCCGGACGGGTTATCAACAACTCGGACGATCAACGGTCAGCCACACCGGTGGCGATGATCAGCTATCGCACCTGGCAGCAGGCTTATGGCTCAGACCCGGGGATTGTCGGGTCCACATTCTTCGTGCAAGGACGGCCGATCACGTTGATTGGGATTACGCCTCCGGGATTTTTTGGGGAGACACTGCGCAGCGATCCGCCGGACTTTTGGCTGCCCCTGCAACAGGAGATTTTGCTTGACGGCCAGAATGCGCGCATGAGAACGAATCAGTCCCAGTGGCTGTACGCCATCGGCAGGTTGAAGCCGGGTGCCAGCGTGCAAGCACTTCCCGCCCGGCTAACGCCGGTGCTCCAACGGTGGCTCCGAGACGAAGATGAGATGCCCGCCGAATTCAAACCGCAGATTGAACCTACGATTCCTCAAAAATTTATCCGGCTGGCTCCGGCTGGAGGGGGTGTCACCTCCTTGAGGGAAGACTACGGCGCGAGTCTGCGTATTCTCCTGATGGTTTGTGGAACATTACTTCTCATCGCGTGCGCCAACCTCGCCAATCTTCTGCTGGCGCGGGGAGCCACTCGCCGCGCCCAGACTGCGGTCCGCCTGGCTCTGGGGGCTGCGCGGACAAGACTGATTCGCCAGCAGTTGACGGAGACGGTACTGCTGGCGGTGCTAGGCGGCATCGCAGGATTAGGGGTTGCATACGTGGGAGCGCGCCTGATGCTGTCCCTGGCATTTCACAGCGCCACCTTTACCCCCATCAGTGCGACACCTTCGCTGCCGGTTCTGGGATTTGCGTTTGCGCTTTCACTCCTGACCGGTGCGCTGTTTGGCGTGGTGCCGTCGTGGCTGGCTTCGCGTTCCAATCCGGCAGAGGCCCTGCACGGAGCAGGCCGTGGCACTCGCGCCGGGGCGTCGTTGCCGCAAAAAATACTGGTGGTCAGCCAGGCGGCGCTCTCCCTGGTTCTGCTGGCCTGCGCCGGATTGCTGACGGTGAGCTTGCGGAATCTGGAGAGTCAGGACTTTGGTTTTGACGTCCAAAATCGCATAAGTATTCAGATCAATCCGCCTCTGGACAGTTACACACCCGAGCACCTCGACGCGCTTTATCGCGCAATCGAAGATGGACTGGAGCGGTTGCCGAATGTGCAGAGCACAAGCCTGGCGGCCTGGAGTCCGCTCAGCGGCAATAACTGGGGTGAATTGATTGCCATAGAAGGGAGGGGTGATCCAACGGCTACGCAGGCGGAGGGTGTGTCCTGGAACCGGGTGAGCCGTCAGTATTTTTCGACAGTCGGACAGCGCATCGTGCGTGGGCGCGATTTCGGGGAGAGCGATTCCAGCGCCTCGCGCCCAGTGGCGATTGTGAATGAATCGTTCGTCAGGAAATACTTCCCCAACGAAGATCCCATCGGCAAGCACTTTGGCATGGACACCTCGCGGTATGCTGGCACGTTTGAGATCGTCGGCGTAGTGCGTGACGCCAAGTACAACGATCCAGACCAGCCCGCAAAGCCCATGTTTTTCGTACCGCTGGAGCAGAGGGTCCATTATCCAAACGATTTGATGCAGCGTGGCGAGATACAAAACCATTTCGTAGGCAGTATCCAGCTGCTAGTACGCGGCGATGCGTATAATCTCGAGCCGCAGCTTCGTAAAGCTCTCGCCGATGTCGATCCGAACCTTACTATCATTACGGTGCAAAGCATGAACGAGCAGGTGGCCTCAAATTTTGACCAGCAACGCATGGTCGCGCAGTTGGCCGGCACATTCGGCCTCATCGCCATGCTGCTGGCAGCCATCGGCCTCTATGGGCTGACGGCCTACACCGTTGCCTGCCGAACCAGCGAGATCGGAGTGCGCATGGCTCTCGGAGCCGACCGGCTGAACATTGTGCGATTGGTCCTGCGGGGAGCATTTCTGCTAGTGGCTATCGGGTTATTGATTGGAATTCCTCTGGCCATCGGCGCGGGACGCCTCATGGCCGCGCAGCTATTCGAGATACGCAGCTGGGATCCGCATGTGTTCGGGTTTTCAATTCTTGCGCTCGGGGCTTGCGCCGCGGCCGCCAGTATTCTCCCGGCACATCGAGCCGCTTCGACGGATCCACTGAAGGCGCTGCGCACTGACTGAGATTATCTGGGTTGATTGTCGCGAACCAGCCGGTGCACCGTCGTCGTGGTTAGCTCGTCTGAATGCGGTCCGGTTCGATGGTGGCGACATTCCATTCCATCGCTGGGGCCGCAAGCTGCTCTTCAGCTCTTCCTGACTGATGGGGTGCGGGCTAGTATCGGGACCATAGTCACTGAAGCCCAACACGTACAGGTTCAGGTGCTGTAGAGCGCATAGCGCCGGAACATCGCCTGAAATTCTCACACCCGCAGAATAGTTGACGTAAACAGTTAGTACTTTATCGCAGGTCCCGCCGAGCAGGAATCAAGCGCAGATCAAGGCCAGTGGCGGAACTTGCGATAAAGTCTGTTGAACGAAGTCGCTGGTGTTTGCGACGGACGCGGTGGGCTATGGGTATTCGATGGGGATTTCTCCGAATTGCCCGCCACCATGTGCCTGGCTACTTCTTCTCTCGTCCCAATGATTACTGTCCCGTTGCATTCAGCACCATCGAGCCGAAGCCGTCCGCAACGCCCACCAGCCAGAGGTTCCCCTGGGGAACCACGACGCCTCCCGAGATAACGTCATCGATCAGTGTATGCCTGGGATTCGGACTGGGAGAGGGCACGATTGCCCACGCGGTACCATTCCAGTGCAAGACCAGGTTGGTAATCTTCTCAGGCCCAAACGCGTCGGTATCACCGAACGCCCAAACATCGTTTGCAGACACAGCGATAACTCCGCGAAGCTGGTTGGAAGTGGTTGTCGAGTTCGGCCCGCCGACATTGGGACTTGGCACCACCTGCCAGCTCGTGCCATCCCAGTGCTCGATCAGTGTCTTTTGCGGCCGGTCTTGGTTGAGCGCCTCTACGAAATAACCAACCGCCCAGGCGTCATTCGCAGCGATAGCGGTCACTCCGAAGAAGGTTTGCAGCCCGTTGCCCGGGTTGGGGCTGGCGACCACCCTCCATGACGTGCCGTCGTAGTGTTCGATAAATGTTGCTTCTAGGGCTGTGTCTCCCACGGCCCAGATATCGTTTGTCGCCCGGGCGGAGATCCCAAATATAAAACCATTCAAGTTTGACTCATCGATCGTAGATGTCCACGCAGTTCCATCATAGTGCTCAAATAAGGGAAAGGCGCTGGGAAAGCCGCCGATCGTAGTAAGAATTGAACCCGCTGCCCACATGTCTGTGGCGGAGATTGCAGTCAGCCCTTCCAGGGAAGGTTGGTCCGTAGGCTGGAAGTTGGGCCCGGGAGAAACACTCCACTGGGTGCCATCGTAATGCTCAATGATCTGGTTGGGGTTCTGCTGACTGATATTGATATCTCCGACGCTCCAAACATTGTTAGGAGCAAGGTCCGCTACTCCTGAGATCCGGCTGCTCAAGTCCCCGGCAATTTGGGGCAACGCAAAAGCGGTCCATTTTTTCCCGTCGAAATGAAGTCCCGACTGCCCGACCGCCCATATATCGGTCGCCGAGGAGGCCGAAACCGCGTCCAAATCACTATGAAACGGGAATGCCCGGATATTTGGCGTCGCAATGACCTTAAAGACCGATGTAGCCGGCCCTCCGGCTGCCTGTGCGTGGGACAGTTGCTGCAGCGAACTCGCTGCTGACAGTGCTAAGACGGATAAACCAACCTTCATGAACTTTGTCATTCTGGGTCCTTTGCGGGGTTAACAATCTATGTCGCGAAAGGCAAAGTACCATTGGAGAATCGGTTCGTTGTCATGACAATGTAAATTCCAGAGCGCTCCAAACGGCTGTCCTGAGCGGGGTCGAAGGGTCTCGCCGGTTTTGCTAGACAATCGGGAATCCGTGCAGAGTGGTGGATGCGCTTGGGGCTGTACGGCTCAAGTGCAACGACCTAAGGCTTGCGATTAGAGCGCATTGTAAGGAGTTGCGAGACAAAGGGAAGTAGCGATACGGGCGCTTGACGCGGTAGACCTCTGGCGTTAGGGTCTTCAGAAGTACTGCATCCTCGAATCACGCAGTGTTCTTACGCAAGATCTGGGCCACCGGAGCCCAATGGCAGCTTCCTGCTGGCCACAGCTGTCCACAGTTGTACAAAGCGAATGAACGCACAAACACATGTAGGTTTCGAGCTTGGGCGATCTTAGGGTCGCGGGTTGCGCCAACCTTCGACATCTGCAGCGGACTGATCGAGTTGAATGCTGAATAGGGAGCAGAATAGAAAATTCAAACGTTAACGAAGACTCTGGCATGAAGGTCGATCCAATCGGCGATTCGTCGAGCCCGGCACCACAACCCCCGGTGGATGAAAGATTACAGAAGGCACTCGATAAAGCTCTGTACGCCGGTGGACGGCCAGCGGCACAAAAGATCAGGAATTTCTTGAATGGAACTTGGTTGGGCGAACCGCTGCATGTCGTCCTCAAGGATGTTCCCGCCGGTGCCTGGACCGTCGCGATGGTGTTTGATTTCCTGGACATAGCACTAGACCGGTCTGAGTTTGCGGTGGCCGCCGACACATCAATCGCAATTGAGATTGCCGGCGCTGCGGGTGCTGCGGCAGCCGGTATTACGGATTGGTCAGATGTTGATCCTCCAGCGCGCCGCCTCGGATTAGGGCACGGCCTGCTGAACCTTGCTAGCACCGCACTATTTGTAACGTCCCTTTTTTTGCGAAGAAACAAGTCCCGCAGGAGCGGCCGCATCGTTGGTGCTCTCGGATATGCGGTTATGACTTATGCGTCGCACATGGGCGGCAAAATGGTGTACGAACATCGAGTAGGCGTCGATCGCACAGCTCGCCAAGTCTTCCCCGATGAGTTTGTCGCCATCTTACCTGAATCGACATTGGCCGACGGCAAACCTACCCAAGCGATGTATCAAGGCCTGCCAGTTCTGCTCGTTCGTCGCGGAGACCGCGTCTTCGCCATGGCTGACACGTGCTCCCACTTTGGCGGGCCGCTTTCCGAAGGTAAACTTGTAGGAGATAGCATTGTGTGCCCATATCATTCTTCCCGCTTTGCATTGGAGGATGGTCGTGTAATGGATGGCCCCGCGGTTCATCCACAGCCCTGCCTTGAAGTTCGCGCACGCAATGGACAAATAGAAGTGCGCAAGGCTTCTGTTCCGGTTGCGCCATCCGCGTAAGCTCCAGGCTTGTGAATGCTCAAAATAGCACCGGAGTCGGATCTGCTACCGGTTGTTCCACCTGCTAATTCTCCGCTACTGGGCAGTCGAATAGAGTTTCGTTTTCAGCTTCCAGCTCCGGGAAGAATCTAAAGGATCGAACCTGCGGAGAGTGGTATGACGACATCTGGCGCGTTTTGGCACCATAATGTAGAGAGCACCAAAAGGGCTCATCGAGAGCGGCGGGAATCGTTCTCAAATCGCGTCATTGCTGGTGAAGAGCAATCTTTGTAACCAGGCTTCATCCGATTGCAAAGAAGGCCCAATTAGCTTGAGTTGCTGATCTCTGGGGGAATCGTTCCGTAGACGATCGATGCGTGTTTGTTAGTTGGGTGGCTCGAGAAGGCACCTATAGGGTCTCAGGAAATGGGCACCCTGCGATGCGATGCATGCGGCGGGGAGTTCGTGATATGCCATCGGCCGTTATTTGCGGATAGATGGAGTGCTGAGCAACAAGAAGCACGCCGACCGGATCGAATTGCCGGACTGACTGGCGCTATCGCCCGGACCGAATTGAACAGAAAGTCTCAAATGCCTGCGGAGAAGACCGTTCACACCAACGATCGTGGGAAGGTCGCGACCTCGATTTTTGATGCGGGCGAATGAGCCGTCCCCCCGGCGACCCGTTTCTGCTGGACAGGGAATATCCGGTGGATTCGGAACGTTACCGCGCTGGTCCCGAGCATTCTGCAGCGTTGATCCGGTCAATTGTGCTCAGTCTTGCGTCTCGCTTTTGCTCTACGCTACCCGCGACGGTGCAAAGGAGGTATTTATGGGTGGTTATCCTTTTCCAGAAATACCCTGCACCATTTGCAGCAAGCCGCTCGACCTCAGAGTCGATCTATCTGCCGACGAAAAGGGCAAGGCCGTCCATGAGGAGTGCTACGTGCAGCGCATCACGAGTTCGCACAGTTATTCTCCTGTGATTACCGCTTAAATTCAAACGGCTGCGAGCTATGGACTCGTGAAAACTAAGGAGTAGATATGACCTCTATTATCAATAAGCCGACACCTAGACTCCGTAAAGCACCCCAACCACCCCTTTCACGTGCGGGGGCGATCCCTGATTCAGACCGTGCCAAAAAGCCACCGCTAGGTGAGCCCCGTGCAACGCACTCGGAACTGACTCCAGGAGATCGAGTCGAGTGTTTGGGCGACTTCGGAAACCCAAACGGGGAATTGGGCACGGTTGAGCGAGCGAACGATGAAGACGCGGTTGTCAAATGGGATGATGATGGTCGTGCCAGACTCCACCGACGGTCGCTCAAGAAGATTTAGCTAAAGGATTGGCATATGACCGACGTCGAGAAGAAACGGATGATGGGAATCGTACGAGCCGTGGAGTGCTTTTTTTCTGAGAATGTAGCTTTGAAAGCGGTGCTGACGTCGCATCGCATTCCTGTGCCAGTGTGGCAGGAGGAATGCGATAAGCTGATGGACGATCCTCAACATTCACCCTGAAGTCCATGCAAGATTTCAACACGTTTACGATGAATTTGGGCGATCTCGCGACGGGACGAAGGCGTTTGGAACACTCTTGGAATCCCTTCCGAAGCCGAAGAAACAGTGGAACTAGTGCTTCCGTTTCGGACTCGCCCGCGGCTGAGCGACTACCGAGTTGTCGTGCGCGGGAACGAAGACGGTCCAACGGGAAGTAAGGCCGCGTTCCGAAAAGAAATGTTTACAGAACAATGGTCCTACTACCACCAGAGCGTGGGCGTCGAGCCGTAAAGCCTGCACTTTTTGCTGCGCAGAGCCGGAGGGAATCAAGCATGCCTGATACACGCAGAGCCCTCGAGTCGGGCCAGAGCAAACCCCATTGCCTGCAATGCACAGCGCTCATCAATGCGCACAGCACTTACGTTTTTTTCTGCTGCCGAGAGTGCGCGGTGCGATGGGCTGGGGACGAAGCCCTGCTGAGAAGACCGGGGACGCGCACAAACAAACTCACTCGGAACAACGTAGCGCAGCGGGCCGGATGAAAGCTCCTTCAGGAACCAAAAGGCTTCTTGCCGACAAATAGTTTCTGCACCGTCCTCGCCCGGCATTGCTTTTTAAGCTCATCGGCGGCAGCCCACAAGGGTTTTCCGCTTCACCCCACGGTACAGCGAGCTTGTCAGAAGCCATGATGTGTCTTAGAGCTGGCTGCCGTCTGGGCTGAAACCATACAAAAAAGCTGGCAAAGAATATGCAGACCCATAGCTGCCTTGCACCTGCGAATTTTCCTCCAAGGTCCCTCCGCTAGATTGCACATTGAACAAGCGAATATCGGACCAGTAGAGGTTGTCGGAAGTCGTCACTTCCAACACATTGTCGCGCTATACGGTGGTGATGAATTCAGTCGGGCGCCAACCACATGGCGACGAAAAACATCTGAGCTACATAGGTTGCAGGGGCGCAAGATCTTTGCGAGAGGCTCCAGCAAAGCAGCCACTTCGAGAATTTGCCGGCGCTTTCGTGTCTCCGCCACTTACGCAATTGACTCGGGAAAAGGGAGAACTTATCGAATGCGGATCGCACAAGTCGCTCCACTTTATGAAAGCGTTCCACCGCGCTATTACGGCGGGACGGAACGGGTGGTCTCCTGGCTCACGGAAAGGCTGGTATCTCTCGGTCACGAAGTGACATTGTTCGCCAGTGAAGACTCGATCACGAATGCGAAACTGATTCCAGCATGCAAAAAGGCTCTTCGGTTGGACTCGGAGTGTATCGATCCGCTCGCTCATCACACGTTGATGATCGAAGAGGTGTTCAGCCAGTCGGCGGATTTCGATCTCATCCATTTTCACATTGACTACCTGCACTTTCCGCGAAGCCGCCGTGAACGAATTCCGAGCCTTACAACGCTTCACGGGCGCCTCGATATTCCTGACCTCGCACCGCTCTATAAGGAGTTTCGAGAAATGCCGCTGGTTTCGATCTCTGATGCGCAACGGCAACCCCTGCCCTGGGTCAATTGGGTTGGGACAGTGCATCACGGGATGCCGGCGAACTCGCTCTCTCTCAGCCGTGGAAGCGGGCAATACCTCGCTTTCCTTGGACGGATCTCGCCCGAAAAAGGAGTTGATTGCGCCATCGAAATCGCGATCCGCTCGGAGATGAAGTTGAAGATCGCCGCTAAGATCGATCGTGCGGACCGTGAATACTTTGAGAGGAAGATCAAGCCTTTATTGGACCATCCTTTGATTGACTTCATTGGAGAAATTGGACATTCTGAGAAACAGGAATTCCTGGGGAATGCCGCAGCGATGTTATTCCCGATCGAATGGCCGGAGCCTTTCGGCATCGTGATGATCGAAGCGATGGCGTGTGGGACTCCGGTCATTGCTTCTCCTTTTGGATCCGTGCCGGAGATTATTTCCGATGGGCTATCGGGTTTTCTGATCCGCGGCATCGATCAGGGCGTGAAGGCAGTCAAGCGGATCGGCGAAATCGATCGTCAAGCCTGCCGCAAACACTTCGAGCGGAATTTCACAGATGACCTCATGGCGGCAAATTATCTCCGCATCTATCAGAACCTGGTTCGTCCGAAATCGACGACATTGACCGTCGAAGAAGGAGTATTGAATTGGATGGAACTGGACTCGCACACGCCCAGTACTACATAGCAACCACCGCTTCCCGCGCGGATGACCGACCTCGCGTACTCAAATACGGCAAGATGTTTTTTGTTTTCGACCGCTTGGGGGACGTGCGCAAGTCCGACCTCAGCGAAGAAGGTTTGTTTTACGATGGCATGCGCCATCTTTCGAAACTGTCGCTGTGTCTGTGGAACGCGCGTCCGTTGTTGCTGAGCTCGACGGTTGCGACGAACAATTTCCTTTTCACAGCCGACATCGCCAATCTCGACGTATTTCGCGACGGCTCCATGGCCATTCCTCGCGGCGTCTTGCACCTGGTGCGCTCAAGATTCTTGTGGCAGGATTCGTGCTTCGAGAAGCTGTCGTTTGTAAATCACGGGATGGATGAACTGGAACTCCCGCTTAGCGTCGGCTTTGATGCTGATTTTGCCGACATCTTCGAAGTCCGCGGCACCGAGCGGGAGCGAAGAGGGCGCCGCCTGGAAAGTCAGGCACACGATCGGTCAGTCATCCTTCGTTATGAGGGATTGGACGATGTCGTTCGGGAGACATCGATTCGAAGCGATCTGATTCCGCAACACACCTCCGACACGGGCTTCCAATTTGAGCTGAGCCTTCGTCCGAAAGAAACGATGACGCTGCAGCTTGAGATCTGCTGCAATACTGACGGAAGGCGAAGTTCAGTCGATTACGGTGAGGCGCTATCTTCGGCGCGATTTGAGCTGGCCGGGCTCGCCAAGACATTTCCGCAGATTACGAGTCCCAATTCGCGATTCAGCGATTGGATTTCCAGGTCAATGTCCGACCTGGAAATGATGATCGCGGGCAACTCGGAGAAGAACTATCCCTATGCTGGTGTGCCCTGGTTCAGCACGGTGTTCGGTCGCGACGGAATTATCACCGCTCTTCAAACCCTGTGGCTCAATCCCGATATCGCAAAAGGCGTTCTGGAGTTTCTGGCATCATCCCAATCCGACGTCATCGATCCGGTGGCCGATTCGGAACCGGGCAAAATTCTCCACGAAATGCGGCGCAGTGAGATGGCGGAGCTGGGAGAAGTTCCATTCGGCCGCTACTACGGCAGTGTAGATGCTACTCCGTTGTTCATTATGTTGGCCGGGGCGTATTTCGATCGCACGGGAGACCGCCCTTTTCTCGAGCGGTTGTGGCCCAACATTGAACGAGCGCTGTTGTGGATTGATGAGTACGGAGACGTAGACGGCGACGGGTTCGTGGAATACAGCCGACGTTCCGGAAAAGGTTTGGTGCAGCAGGGCTGGAAGGATTCGAACGATTCAGTCTTTCACGCGGACGGCGCGATCGCAGAACCCCCGATCGCCCTGTGCGAGGTTCAGGGTTACGTTTACGCGGCAAAACTCGCTGCCGCGCGGTTGACGCGAATGCTGGGGCACGTTGGTCGGAGCTGCGACCTCGAGGTGCAGGCTGAAGCGTTGAAGGGTCATTTCGAAGAGCAGTTCTGGTGCAGCCATCTTGGGACTTATGCGTTGGCGCTTGACGGACAGAAGAAAGCTTGTCGAGTTCGTACCTCGAATGCCGGGCATTGTCTTTTCACTGGAATAGCGTCACCCGAAAGAGCACGGCATGTTGTTGAAACTCTCATGCACCCGAATTCCTTCACGGGCTGGGGAGTCCGCACGGTGGATGCCACCGAGTCTCGCTACAACCCGCTGTCGTATCACAACGGGTCCGTGTGGCCGCATGACAATTCGATCATCGCGAGCGGCATGGCGAAGTTCGGGTACAGACAGCAGGCCGGCCAGTTGCTGCTTGCTTTGCTTGATTTGAGCGACGAGGTGGAACTCCATCGTTTGCCCGAACTCTTTTGCGGGCTCAAACGGCGACCGACGGAGGGGCCAACGCTGTATCCGGTTGCATGCTCTCCGCAGGCGTGGGCGGCTGCTGCGCCGTTTCTAATTCTTGAAGGTTGTCTTGGTATCTCCGTCGAACCAGAGCGCGGGCGGATAGTCTTTGACCGGCCCTTTCTGCCAGAGGGCATCCCTCAGCTCTCGATTCGCAACCTGCGTTGCGGCAAGGCTGTCACAGACCTGCTGCTCGAGCGAAGGGACGATTGCGTGCTTGTGCATTGTGAGAACCGGCAGGAAGGCCTGGAGATTCTGACCATCATTGGCTGAAGATCCGAATCGGCTGAGCCGAGGGTTCAGGGTCGATATTTAAAGTCAGAATATGGGGAGAAAATCGTGTGTAGGACTTCTTGAAGCAAAGTTTTTTCGGCCCTTTTTTTGGTGAGTGAGTTTTTCAACAGCCACAGGCGATTACACATCGACGCAGTACAGTGACGGAGAAGCTATGGACCGAATCCACAACCCACAACCAATCCAACGCGCCACCGAGAAACGCCAGCAACCACCAACGACAGCCTCTTAGCCCGGCCAGCAAAGCAGCGGCCAACGAACCGCCAACTCCTCCGATCAAAACCATCGATTCTGGGAGAGCGTAATCGGGAAATCTATCTGCGTGAAACAAATACGCCACTGGCACGATGGCCAGAAGAATACTAAGAAATCCCACCCAGTTCGCCGCTCTTCTACTACGGAATTCCATGCTGCTTCTCGGGAGCAATTCTCGCAAATGGTCGACATGTAAAAACATTTTCCGACTCAACGCAGGTGCTGATCTGGATTTCATTTGCTTCATCAGCATTGTGCTCCATCCGGGAAAGCGAGGGCAGTTCTCTGTTGCACTCAGGCGTGGCTGTTGAAAGACTCTGTGATTGGGTCGACCCTGTGCGAGCTGTTTAGGTGCTGCTCATTCTTTTTTTCGTTTCTAGGTGGTGAGAAGCTGCGGTGCTTTCGGTGGCGTTGAGTCATTGAGTGTAATTTCGGCAATCAGGTTTAGGTTCCGCTTATTCCGCTGGCTGCTCGTCGATTGGTCAATGCGGCGGCGGTTGAGTCGCACTCGGAGGTGTTTAACAGCCCGTGGTGCAAGTCTGGATACGTGAGACAAAAACTGATGTGATCCACAGGGATAGTTCGTAGAATGCGGGCATGGCGATGAGCAAGAGGAGTGGCGGGGAGAAGCAAGAAGACATCTGGATCGCGCATACGGAGTTGGCGGTAGCGCCCGGGCATCCTTTCTATAAGCGGTTGAATGAGTTACTGGAGGGTGCAGGGTTCGATGAGTTGGTGGAAGGATTGTGTGCCGGTTTCTATCACGCGCGACTGGGACGGCCCTCGCTGCGACCTGGGATTTACTTTCGGGCGCTGCTGATGGGATATTTCGAGGGCATCGATAGCGAGCGTGGGATCGCATGGCGGCTGGCCGATTCGCTGGCGCTACGAGGGTTTCTGGGGATTGGACTGGACGAGCAAACCCCGGATCACTCGACGATCTCGCGGACCCGGCGCTTGATCGACATCGATAGGCATCGCGAGGTGTTCGCGTGGGTGCTGGGATTGTTGGCCGAACGGGGACTGCTGAAGGGACAGCGGATGGGCATCGACGCGACCACCTTGGAAGCGAATGCGGCGATGCGGTCGATTGTGCGGCGCGATACTGGGGAGACCTACGACGAGTTCTTGCGGGGATTGGCGAAGGCGTCCGGGATCGACACTCCGACCCGCGAGGACCTGGTGCGGTTGGACCGGAAGCGCAAGAAGCGAACCTCGAACAAGGAATGGAAGAGTCCGGCGGACGGGGACGCGCGGATAGCGAAGATGAAGGATGGGCGGACCCACTTGGCGCACAAGGCGGAGCACGCCGTGGACATGGACACGGGTGCCATTGTGGCGGTGACGCTGCAGGCCGCCGACCAGGGCGATACGACCACGCTGGATGAAACCTTGTGCGAGGCCGGTGAGCAGGTAGCAGAACAGATTCGACGCGAGGCCGAGTCGCGACCTCAGGATAAACCGAAGGTCCATTTGCAGGGGATCGAAGAACTGGTGACGGATAAGGGCTACCACAGTAGTGCGGTGGTCCAGCGGATGAAGAGTTACAAAGTGCGCAGTTACATACCGGAAAAGAAGCAGAAAGGACGGCGCGACTGGCAAGGCCAGCGTGCAGAGCAGCAGGCGGTGTACGAGAACCGGCGACGGGTGCGGGGCGAGTACGGCAAGAGCTTACTGCGACGACGCGGCGAGTTGATCGAACGCAGCTTCGCGCACTGCTACGAGACGGGTGGCATGCGGCGCTGCCATCTGCGAGGGCGGGAGAACATTCTGAAGCGGCAACTGGTCCACGTAGGAGCGTTCAACTTGAGTCTGATTCTGCGCAAGCTGCTGGGAGCGGGTAAGCCGCGCGAGCTGAAAAACCGGGCTGGGCAAGTTGTTTCGCGACTCTTAGGCTCTTTGTCATGCTGGATGGCGGGCGGTTCCTTCATCGGGCGACTCAATCGCCTGCCTCGCCTGCGGATGGCACCATCTTTCACGTGCCGCACACCTCGTCACCGCTCGCGCATTTTCCGTAGTTCTGCCACGGGCTGTTAAGCGCGTCGAGAAACGTAGCTCCCGCCCGCAGGTCAGCCGCGCATTCTGAACAATCAAAGAAGTGTTCTTCGAACGCCTCGCGTAGCCTGTCGTCGAATTCCCTCAGAAGATATCTCTCGGCGGCGAGTGTGCACAGTGCTTCATCGTGGCTCATTACCGTTCCCCCTCAGAACAGCAATCTCGGTCGCGTGCCACTCCACGTTAAATTTTCGCGCAAAGCTTACCACGGAAATAAGAAATGTGGTCGAGAAATTGCGATTTCCGCGAACTTGCCGATAAGCAAAACCGAAGACGTTCCTGTTCGCTGAAGAGAGATGGAGATGTTACAACAGTGACGGTTCCCACGCTCGCTTTAAACAACGGAAAGCAGGCTGGTTCATTGAGGGATTTTGAGCACATGTCGCGCAAATATGGCGATGAAATTGTGTACGTACCACGACACACCTGACACCACTATGACAACGGCTGGGCTTTTTCCCGGAGCTTGGGAACTTATGGCGAAGTTCAACAGCGGCAATGCAATAGCACCCAGAAAAGGGAAGGCCATCACGCGGATCGTGCGAAGGTCATAGGCAATTACACCAAGAGGAGGCCACTGATATAACCTCAGTCTTTGTGCTCGGAAACCGTACCACACTGTGACAATAAACACCCAAGGCCACACGTAGATTGTTCCGATACCGAGCTTGTACCGCCAATTCAAGTATGTCCACGCGAGATTTGGAAGTGCGCTCGCAACCAGCGCATTCAGGACGATGTGAAGTGCTCTATCCCGGCTCATCTTTGCCCATTGTCTTCCTTACGTTGCTGATTCTGGTCCACCGGCAGACTGTAGCTACTTATGACTTTAGTCATGCATGCGCCCCGCCTAACTGTTGAGAACAGGAGTGGCGGTTGAAAAACTCACTCACCGTCCGGGGGGGTGCCCCGTGAGGGGTATCCCTACCGGGTTCGCCAGTCGACCTACCCAACTCCTGTCTCGACCGAACACGCGGAGAGAAGAATAGAGAAGCCCTCCTGGGCAGGGCCTCTCTAGTAGCTGCCTTTCACCAAGGGTGGCGGGAAAGAGGGTTGGTTTAGTTGTTCTACGGCGTATACACCTCGTACTTAGCGGTCCATGCGCTCCCGTTCGCACCCTTCACCGACCTGGCCTGCGTCTGAACCGTGTGCGTCCCGCGGCTGACGCCACTTGCGACGGAAATCTTGCTGTATAACCCGTCGAAATAGAACGCATTGGCGGGAGAGCCGCCGCTAAAATTAAAGTCAACCGTAGTGCCGTCGAGGACCAACTGGAGTGCACCCGCGTTATTACCAGTGGACGTGGGATTTTGGCTCTGCAACCACGCCGTATCCGTGATCGTGCATGTGCTTCCGACCGCGGCCGGGCAGTTGATGGTAGTCGGTGCATCGAGAGCAACGCTGGTGTTAGCTGTCAGCGTGAAGATATTGCAGTTGGGCAAACACGTATTGATATACGTGCCCTTGAGTATGTGATTCACTGCCGCTACTGGAGGCTGATTACTTTCCGCCGCCCGCGCTGGAGGACCCATGGTCTGTTCGGACTGTTCGTCGGCCGTTTGCGCTTGTGAGGCAAGGACGTTAGCCCATGTGACTAGCGCCGCAATGGTGACCAATGCTAAGCATCCGAAGCCTAGCGTTACTGCTCCTTTGTACGTCATTGGCAAGTTTCCTCCCTTTTCAAATTTGTCTCCATCGTGTCGAAACCTGTTGAGGTTACGGGGCACCGTTGGTTCGTAGCCGCCTGCTATCTGCGCCCGCAGTCCTCCAGAAAGATTGGAAATGGGTTCTTGGAGCCACGGGGGAGGAGCAATGCTGCTGTGTCAGCGAAACTTTCCTCTAGAACCTCATCTAGCTTCCACGGGAAGTGGAAATATGTAACTAACTTAGCGAGTTGTCAAGATGAAAAAACATGCATATTTCATGATTGGCGAAAACAGGCGTCTGCGCTCAAATTTCGACTGCTTTCGCTTCAATTCACATCGGAACGATTCGTCTGTAATCGGACGATGAGTGAAATAGCGATTTTTCGGCGATCTAACGCTCTTTAATCAATTCTTCGATCTGTTTGGGCCGAGATGGGTTCAGTGGATTGCAAACTTGGAATGAGTGGCGTCCAGTCCGTCCGGGAAAGAATCCTCTGGGTGCTCTTTCTGCTGAATAAATAAGAGCCACTCCAAGGCCAGACGCCGGGTCGGAAGCCACGCCGCAGGAATTTCATCAGGGGGAGGCTTCGAATTCACCCGTTTAATCGATGCCGCGCACGCGTTCCACAGATGTTCCCTAAAACTATCCATCCGCTCGGTTGAACAGGAGCGAACGTAGCCTGTCCATCCCCTGTGCGTGTCGATCCTCGCATCGAACAATCCAGACGAGGACCTGCGCGCCTGAATCACCTCACCCAGCCACGCCAAGATCAACGGCTTGACGTTGATCACGCAACAATGCGGAATCCCGTTCTGTACCAGAAACGTCCAGGGTGCTCCGCGAACCCAATGTTTTCGAAAATATTCATACGGCCGCTGCGTTCCACCGCGACTGTCAATCGCTCCAACGATGATGAACTGAGGCACCGCCGCTGCGTCATCGGAGAGGTTCACGGTCTCCATGCCGTACGGAACGCTTTGCCCCGCATTCGCGAGAATCGCCGCCAGCACGCGGCTCGGGTCATATTTCACGTACTGGGTGAACATCGCGCCCATGCCCGAAAAGCCCAGAACAATCAACTTTGCTCTAGCGATCTCGGCATGCCCGCTCTGTTTGCCAAAATCGTCCAGTGCCGTGTCGATCGATTGCGCGGCGCCGCGCGACATGTCCATGTCCATTTCGCCAGTCTCGCGCGTCGGAGGATCTTTCGCCGGACACTGGTGCGCGAGTACTAGGGCAATCTCGTGCTGTTGCGCAAATGTGACGATCGCCGGATCATCGTAGTATTTCATAATGTCGAATCCGCAGTCATAAGTGAGCCAAACCGCCTGCACCGGCTTATCCGGCGCGGGAATAGTCATCTTGAAGGTGCAGTTCTCAGCGAGGTTCTCGTCTGCTCGGGCCACAACAGTGGTCGTGAACTCTCGCGGATGCATTTGCGCCGCCGTCCTAACGGCGACCGCTGAAACGCACGCAAACAAAAATAGTAGGCGTCGAAGACTCATGCCATTAAAGACCTTCTGCGCATGTACTCTGTTCGTAATTTTTTTGGTCCGGCGCAAGAACATCGACTGGCACTCATGACGACCATCGTAACTCAGGGAAACGCGAGGCATTCGGCAGTTGTTGTAATCCGGCCAGCGCGAGCAGGAGTCGACGGGGCAGGGAAACCGCGACGTCGCGCGCAAGCAGCAGGCGAAGCGGATGACGCAGATCGAGGAGGAGCGCAAGGAGCGCGAGGGCGCGGCCGGCCGGCTGGGCGTCAGGCCCGAGGACCTGCGCAACTGCTCCGAGTGCGCCAAACTCTTCGACGGCGCCAATCCCATCACTTCCGCCGACGGGGCGCGCACCTTCTGCTGCGAACTGTGCGAGCAGCGATGGCGGAGCAGGCAGTCGCCGACGCCGACGTTCATGGCTTTCGCCGAAGCAGTTCGCGGCGGAGATGGACTCGCTGCACGCCGACGAGCCCAAGACGCGGAGGTACTACAGCAACTCGCTGATCGCGCTCAAGGCGTTCTTCGCCGAAACGCGGCTGGACTTGGTCGACAAGGAGCAGGTCGCGGCCTTCGTGGCGAAGCGCAGGGTAATGAAGAAGCGCGGCGGAAAGCAGATCAAGATTGCGACCGTGAACAGGGAACTGGAGTGCCTGCGCCGGATGCTGCGCCTCGCGCACGAGCGCAAACTCATCAACCGTGCGCCGAAAATATCGCGGCAGAAGGGCGAGGCCGGCAGGGAGCGCGTCCTGACGCACGCCGAGGAGCAGGCGTACCTCGGTGCCGCGAAGCAGCCGCTGCGCGACATCGGGACCGCGATCGTCGACGGCGCGTTCCGGCCCGAGGAAGTTTTCCGCATGCAGTGGCAGAACGTGCACTTCAAGGCGGCGGGCAGCGCACTCTACGGCTACGTCTTCGTCCCGGATGGGAAGTCGGCGTACGCGCGGAGGAACGTCTCGATGACGCCGCGAGTGCGGGCGCTGCTGGAGATGCGCCACGAGAAGGAGGGCAAGCCGTCAGAGGGCTGGGTGTTTCCCGCCGACACTAAGAGCGAGCACGTGGACTCGGTGAAGAGCCAGCACGCGAAGGCGCTGAAGGACTCGGGGCTGGCCCTCGCGGAGGGCTCGCGCCTTGAGCCGATCGTCCTGTATGTACTCCCTCCGCCACACCTGCCTTACGAGCCTCGGCGAAAGCGGCGCGGATGCCTTTGCCATCCAGAAGATCGCCGGACACTCGTCCATCCTAGTCAGCCAGCGGTACGTCCATCCAAACGCCCTCAAGGATAGAGGACGCGTTCACCGGCCTCGCGGCCTACAACCCCCGCAAGGAACGGGAATTGGAGCAGGAGAAACGGCGCGTGCAGTGAAAGGTTCGGTGCCTACGACGGGGTGGGTCGGGTTCTCCGGCTCGCCCCTTTTTTCTGTGTCCCGTTCCGACCCACTACAGAATCCACTACAGTCGCCTTCGACGACAAGACGGGCAGCTTGTTTTTTGCGCCCGGAAATGGTCGGCCAACCCGCATGGATACTGCCTGAGAGAGGTGGTGCGCCCTGAGAGATTCGAACTCCCGACCTTCTGGTTCGTAGCCAGACGCTCTATCCAACTGAGCTAAGGGCGCGGACTTATTGGCAGGATAAACGGGTAAACTGAATTTCGATTATAGCGAAGAATTGTTTAGCTGGAAACCGGATGTCCCTTCTCCGCCACGCCCGCATCGGCTTGCAAAATGAGTCAGAAGGTCGGACTCTCCCTCACTTTCCACCGTCAATGTGAAATTTCGAGCCTGATCCCACTCGAAGGGGCACGAAAGCCGTTTTCAACAGCCACTTGGCCCGTTTATTGCCCGATTCTCAGAAGTAATTCTTTCTCCCTCATTGGCAAATCCTACAAGGCCCGATGATTTCCGCTCTTGTATTTTCAATCACTTAAGGACGGCACGCTGCTTGCACTAGGAAAGAACAGACGAAGTGGCGCGCAACGGGGTGCTTCAGAGAATAACTTCGGCCAGAGGTTTTCTGTGAGCACCCCTTGCTTAAACTCCCCCAAGCCACGTCAGCCCTCCCCGCCCTCGTCATCTCCCAGGTGACAGGCCAGAGCTAATTCCTTTCCTCTGGCGCATCCCCCATCACAGCAACAAGCCTCATCGATGAATCGCGCTTGATGCTGGGCGAGAAAGAAAGAGTGCTGAAGCCGCGCCAGCGGCGGAAGAATGCAGCCCACAGCGTAGGTGTGGGTGACCAGCAGGAACTCAACTAGCCCCGAGGGGCGAACGAGAAGCGGCCAAAGATCGAAGAGCGCGATCATAACCGTAAACCCGACCGGCTCAACTCCAGCGGTGAAACTAGGCCAGTGCGAGCGGCTCCCGCACCGAGATCCCGGCCTGCCGCAACAATTTCGCCACCGCGTCCTGCTTCAGCCGCGAAGCGTCGAACCCCACTCGCACCGTCCGCTCTTTCTCGTTGAACACAATCCCTCGAATCCCGTATACCTCGCGCATGCTGTTGATCGCTCGCAACTCATGCTCACCGGGCTGGCTCTCGTAGTTAAACACCACGTCCAGATAGGTCATTCGTTCAAGCCCTTCTGTATGATCAATTGGAAATTCCCGGATCGTTCCGCCGGGATGAATCCAATATAGAGCATCCGCGATCCAACGAGCACAAGCGCTGAAAGATCGAGCCGCGAAGCGGCGGCATTCATTAGCCCAGGGAGTAAGCCCTGGGTCGCGGATATCACGGAGACTGAGTCCCGGAGGGACGGCACGCAATTGCGAGAGAACCAGCATCCTTCGATGGGTGACCCGAAAACTGATTTGGCTCGCGATCCCGTCTGCGGGATGAGCGTCAATCCCGCGACCGCCAAGCACGTTCACGAACACGACGGAAAGAAGTACTATTTCTGTCGTGCAGGCTGTGTAGAGAAATTCAAGGCAAATCCACAGGGATATCTAAACCCGCCGGCTCCCAACTCGTCGCCCTTGGTGATCCTCGGAACGCCCACGTCTGCGAAAGCCGCTCCCCCACCGTTGTCATCCCGAGCGGAGCCCTCGTTTCCCGATAGCGGCACGAAGGCGCAGTCGAGAGACCTTGCGTCTGGCTTCGCGGCCCCGGCCTACATCTGCCCCATGTGCCCCGAAGTGCGCGAGACCCAGCCGGTCCCGTGCCCCTCGTGCGGCATGGCGCTCGAACGGGAGACTCCGGTCGCATCGACGCGCACCGAATACACCTGCCCGATGCATCCCCAGATCGTGCGCTCCGAGCCGGGTTCGTGCCCGATCTGCGGCATGACGCTCGAGCCGCGCACCGTGACCGCCGGGCAGGAAGAGAATCCCGAGCTTCGCGACATGACACGTCGCTTCTGGATCGGCGTCGTCCTGACGGCACCGCTGCTCGCGATCGCGATGGGCAGCATGATCTGGCCGCATGCGGTCATGCGCATTCTCGAGGGTGCCCGCCTTCCTTGGTTCGAGTTTGCGCTGTCAACCCCAGTCGTTCTCTGGTGCGGCCTCCCATTCTTCCAGCGCTTCTGGACGTCCCTCATCAACCGCAGCCCGAACATGTTCACGCTGATCGGCTTGGGCACTGGCGTCGCCTACGGGTACAGCGTCGTCGGCACAATCGTACCGCAGATATTCCCGGAGTCACTCCGCCGCATGGGCGGATATCCCGACGTCTACTTCGAAGCGGCCGCAGCCATCACGACTCTCGTCTTGCTCGGGCAGGTGATGGAACTCCGCGCTCGTAGCCGTACCAGCGCCGCTATCCGCGCGTTGCTCGATTTAAGCCCGAAGACCGCGCGTTTGATCAGCGCCAACGGAGAAGAGAAGGACATTCCACTCGGACACGTCAAACCGGGAGACAAACTCCGCGTTCGCCCCGGAGAAAAAGTCCCCGTCGATGGCATCGTCCTCGACGGCCGCAGCTCGATCGACGAGTCCATGATCACGGGCGAATCGATTCCCGTCGAAAAAGAACCGAACAGTAAAGTTATCGGTGCGACCATCAACGCCCCCGGATCATTCATCATGCAAGCCGAGCGCGTCGGTTCCGAAACTCTGCTTGCCCGCATCGTGCAACTCGTCGGACAAGCTCAGCGCAGCCGCGCCCCCATTCAGCGCCTCGCCGATCGCGTCGCCGCCTGGTTTGTGCCCGCGGTCGTTGCCGTGGCCGTCATTACGTTCGTCGCGTGGTTCTTCTTCGGTCCGCAGCCGCGTCTCGCTAATGCGGTCGTGAATGCAGTCGCAGTTTTGATCATCGCCTGCCCCTGCGCTCTCGGCCTAGCCACCCCGATGGCCATCATGGTCGGTACCGGCCGTGGCGCCCATGCCGGCGTTTTGATCAAGAACGCCGAAGCGCTCGAGACCATGGAGAAAGTAGACACGCTGGTCGTCGACAAAACCGGCACACTGACAGAAGGCAAACCCCAAGTCGTCAGCATGTCTGACTCCCTGGCCAATGATCGCGAGCTTCTTCGTTTGGCGGCCAGCCTGGAGCGGGCCAGCGAACATCCGTTAGCGGCCGCAATTGTCGCTGCCGTGGCGAAACAACAGCTGAAGCTTTCCCAGCCCCAAGATTTCAAATCGATCCCAGGAAGAGGAGTTCTTGGCACCGTGGACGGTCGCAAAGTTGCCGTTGGCAATCCTTCTTTAATGATTGATGTGGGAGCCCTGCAACGGGCTGCAGTCATCACGGGCGCTGGTGCCGGGGGCACGGCTGTCTGCGTCTCCGTCGACGGCAAATACGTGGGAAATTTCGGAGTCGCCGACCGACCCAAGCAATCAACTCCCGGTGTTTTGCGTGATCTCAAGAACCAGCATCTTCGGATCGTCATGCTCACCGGAGACAGCAAGGGCGTCGCTGCCGCGATCGCCCAGGAGTTGGGAATAGACGAATTTAAAGCCGAGGTTCTGCCGGAAGGGAAGTTAGAAGTCATTCGCAAACTACAAGAGCAGGGAAGAGTCGTCGCCATGGCCGGAGACGGCATCAACGACGCCCCGGCCCTTGCGCAAGCCGACGTTGGCATCGCCATGGGCACAGGAACTGACGTCGCCATGGAAAGCGGCGGCATCACCCTGGTCAAAGGAGACCTCACCGGAATCCTCCGCGCCCGCAAGCTAAGCCAGGCCACCATGCGCAACATCCGCCAGAATCTTTTCTTCGCCTTTATCTACAACGCCATCGGAGTCCCCATCGCCGCGGGCGTCCTCTACCCATTTTTCGGCATCCTGCTCAGCCCCATTTTTGCCGCCGCCGCCATGAGCTTCAGTTCGGTCAGCGTGATCACCAACGCGCTTCGCCTCCGCAATGCAAAGCTGTGATGTGTAGGTGGGACACACACTCCTGTCGGTCGCCTCAGAAGTTGAGCTAGATTTTTATTTTGCCGGAGTGGAGCGGGAGCCCGCGCACGCTGCGGTCTACATTGGTTTCGCGCCATAGAAACTAGGATTCGTATCAGGCTATGCTTTCACGCGTAGCGCAAAAGGCACAGGAGAAATCGAGCCTTTAGGCGCTGCTCCCTATCGAATCCCCACATACACATCCACCTGCAGATTGTTGGGATCTGCGGCCCGTTCGTCATAAATCTCATAATCCGCCCGATACACACGATCCCCGCCCACTGCGGTCTTCGGCAGGGAATTAATCTTCATCCAAGTCTCGGGCACGACCTTCTGCGCCGGACCTTTCTCCGACGTAAACACCGCAAATTTCCCCGCCGGGATCTTCTTCGCCACCATCCCGGCCGGCACATCCGAATCCGACTTCACCTGCGCGCCGAGCAGCAATGTATATTCCCCATTGTGATCGCTCGCGTAATGGGTATACACGGCGACGATGGACTGGTCCGCTTTGTTCGGAATCTTGCCGAGCAGTCCCTCCTGCATCAGCCGTCCCCACTGTTTCCCGATTACGCCGTCGGCGGTCATCTCTTTGGCGTTACTTGTCCGCACCGCAATTCCAACCACGGTGAATGCCTCCCGCTCGATGACTTTAGGATTCATGACGGTATCTCCAAGGCTGGCGTTTAGCAGCGAAAGCACAAACGCAAAACAAATCATCATGCCTCGCATCGGTAGCGCCCTCCATAACTCAGTGTCCCCATGGTGAATTCAGAGCTTCGCCAGGAAGTTCGTGATTTCCGCCTCAGTCCAATCCCCCGCCCCAATGAACTTCCGCCGCATCACGCCGTTGCGGTCGATGACGTAAGTCTCGGGGAATTTGAACGTGCCGTACAGATTGCTGGTCTTCTGTGAGGGATCGCGCACCGTCAGCAAATTCACGTTGTGATCCTTCAGAAATTGCTCGTAGGCATGCTGATCGACGTCCACGCTCACTGCTAGCACGGTGATGCCCTTGGACTTCATCCGCCGCTGCATTTCCACCAGTGACGGCATCTCTTCCACGCACGGCGGACACCACGTCGCCCAGAAATTCAGCACTACCACCTGCCCGTGCAGCTGGCTGAGCGTAACCGTCCGATCGGAACCCTGAATCGAGAAATCAGGAGCCTGGACCCCAATCCGTGCTGGCCTCGATCCGCCATAACAGCCGGAAAGCAAGCTCAGCGCGGCACATGCGATGAAAAGACAGGCACAATAAACGAATCGTCTCACGCAGATATAATAATAGACTTCATCCCAAGCCGCGCCTGCCGAGTGACCGCCGCACGGCGCAACTTTGGAGAACGACTCAAACTATGGCTATCTCGGAACCACGCGTCATGGCGCCGCAAGTTTCGGTGATCATCCCCGCGCGCAACGAAGAAGCCAACCTGGGGACCTGCCTCGAATCGCTAATGGACCAGAGCGGCCTTTCCTTCGAGATCATCGTCGTCAACGACCACTCCACTGACCGCACCAAAGAGATCGCGCAATCTTTCCCCGGCGTGCAGGTGATCGATGCCGATCCGCTCCCAGCCGGATGGACCGGCAAGAACAACGCCGTCGCCACCGGAGCCCGCGCGGCCCGAACGAACTGGCTCCTGTTCACCGACGCCGACACCGTTCACCTTCCCGGATCGCTCCCGAGAGGATTATCCGAAGCCAAACAAAACGGAGTCGCCCTCCTCTCCTATTCGCCCGACCAGATCACCATCACCTTCTGGGAGAAGGCCGTCCTCCCAGTTGTCTTTGCCGAACTAGCGCGGCAATATCCCCCGTCGAAGGTCAGCGATCCCAGTTCGCCAGAAGCCGCCGCCAACGGCCAGTACATCCTGGTGAGCCGCGAAGCCTACCAAGCGGTCGGCGGACACGCCGCAGTAGCCTCCGCCATCCTCGAAGACGTTGCCCTCGCCCGCGCCGTCAAAGCCTCAGGCCGCAAGATTATGTTTCGCTACGCCAACGACGCTGTCCGCACCCGTATGTATCGCAACTTCCGCCAACTCCGCGAAGGCTGGACCAAGAATCTGGCGCTGCTCTTCCCAAATCCGGGCGGGCTCGCCGTGAAAACGTTCTTGCTATGGGCATTGCTGTGGGTCGCTTTGTTCCTTACAAGCATTTGGCCAGGAATGTACTGGGGGAGACCCGCTTTCCTTATAGTCTCCCTGTTCCTGGCGATGCGGCTGAGAAGAGCGCATTTCACGCCCAGTAAGAACATTCTCGGTGTTCTCTTCGGCATGCCCATGTTCGCCTATCTCCTGCTCCGATCGAAGCACGCCCACGCGAAAGGCAATGTATCTTGGAAGGGACGCAGCTACAAAGGGGAAGAACCGCTTGTGTCGAACGCCGTAAAACGTACCTCAGTCACCGCCGGAAAACTTGCATGAATCGGGCCGCCATTCTCATTCTGCCAATCTTGCTCACTGCATTCTGGGCCGCGGACTCCCATCTGCATTCATCCCCCAGCGCATCAGCCAACACCGAGACCAGCGACGCTCCCACTTTTCTCAATACGATGATCGAACCCGGCCTCCGCGTCGGCCCGCTCAAGCTCGGCGAAGGTCGCGACCGCGCTCTCGAACTCTTCCCCAAGAAAGACGAAGACCAGGAATGGGAAGATTCTTGCGGAAGCACGCTCGACTGGGTCGACACCGCCAACCCGGTCGGCCGCGGCGATGTCTACATCCGTCTCAAGAAGGGCAAGATTTTTCAGATCGAATCCGCCACCACTCGCTTCCATACCGCCGAGGACATCACGACCTTCGATCCTCCTGAAAAAATCGCGAGTGCGTATAAAGATCTTCGCGCCTGGGTCCTGCTGACTACTCCCACCGCAGCCCTCGGTGATCGCCCTCTCGTCTTCTGGATGGACAAAAAGAAGGGAATCACTTTTGTTCTGGCCTACGATCCCTCCCACCGCAAACGCTATGTCTACAAGATCGTCATCTTCGAGCCCAACAAAGAGTTTTGCCCGGAGCAGGAGAAAACGAACTCCAACAAGTGGCAGGCGATTCGCCCCTATGCCGTCGAACCGCCCATTGAATTGAGCCCAGAATCGCAATGACCGAAGAAATCGTCCTATATAAGAATGTGATCCGCGAAATCCGTGTACATCCGCGGCAAAGAAGCTGGTCTTAACGTTTTCCAAAGGATTATGGTTTATCTCACCCGCAAAGCCGAATTTTCCGCCTCGCACTACTATCACAATCCGGACTTCACTCCGGAAGAAAACCTCCGCGTCTTTGGCAAGTGCAATAACCCGAATGGCCACGGCCACAATTACGTGCTGGAGGTGACGGTCAAAGGGGAAGTCGACCCGCGTTCCGGCTTCGTTGTCGACTTGAAGCAACTGAAAGAAGTGATGCACCGCGAAGTCCTCGATGCCATGGACCACCGCTTCCTCAATAAAGAAGTCCCCGAATTTTTCACCCAGATTCCGACGACCGAGAATCTGGCCATCGCCGTTTGGCAGCGCCTCGAACCGAAGCTCAAGAACGCTTGCCTGCACCGCGTCCGCGTCTATGAAACGCCGGATCTATTCGTAGATTTCTACGGAGAGGAGTAGGGGGTTTACTGATAGCTGAGAGTCGATAGCTGATAGCTAGAACCATGAAAGCCCATCTCACCCGCCGCTACCTTTTCTCCTCCTCCCACCGCCTTCACAGCGCGGAGATGTCTGCCGAGGAGAACATCGCCACCTATGGCAAGTGCAACAACCCCTACGGACACGGCCACAACTACGCCCTCGAAGTCACGGTCAGCGGCCGGGTCGATCCGAGCACGGGCATGGTCTGCAATCTCGTCGACCTCGATCAAACCGTTGAAAGGGAAGTGCTCTCCCGCTATAACCTCGAGAATTTGAATACGATGCAAGAATTTGCGAAAACCGTGCCTACTACGGAAAACCTATCGATGGAAATCTTCGAAATATTGCAGCGCACCTTCGCTCGCGCGCATCTGGAAAGAGTGAGAATAGAAGAAACCATGATGAATTCCTTCGAATACGAAGGCAGGAAGCAACCTGCATAGTCGAGGGATAACATCAGAAGAAGCGACGATTACTAATCTCCCAATTACCAAATCTTATGAAGCCAGCCCCACTTGAAAACTCGAAAGAGCTCTCCACGCTGACCAGCGCCACCTTCGAAGATCTGGTCCGGGAAATGATCGTCCGCCTCGGCGAAGATCCCACACGCGAGGGCCTCACCGCGACCCCTGAGCGCGTCACGAAAGCCATGAAGTTCTTGACCAAGGGATATCAGGAAGATCCCGAGGCTCTGCTCAAACGTGCGCTCTTCACGGTCAGCTATGACGAAATGGTCATCGTCAAAGACATCGAAATGTTCAGCCTCTGCGAACATCACATGCTGCCGTTTTTCGGCAAAGTGCACGTCGCCTACATCCCCAACGGCAAAGTGATCGGCCTCAGCAAAATTCCGCGGCTGATCGAATTATTCTCGCGCCGCCTCCAGATTCAGGAACGCCTGACCACGCAGATCGCCGAAACCATCCAGAAAGTGATCCAGCCCCAAGGAGTGGGCGTGGTCATCGAAGCCCGTCATCTCTGCATGATGATGCGTGGAGTCGAGAAGCAGCACTCCGCCGCGGTCACCTCATCGATGCTAGGGTGCTTCCGCGACTCAGAAGAAACCCGCTCCGAATTCCTCTCCCTCATCCGCCAGCGCCCCAACGGCATCTAAGGGAAGCTCAGCGGGTGCACCATCCTTCTTTCGCCTTTTCTGCGAAAGAGGGTGGGGGTTTTGACTTCGAGATCAGTCTCCGATCTTGATTTTCCGCTTCTGAATCACCCACTCTCCGGATAAGATTGCTCGACCCACACCATGCTCACCTCCGTCTTCATCGGCACCAGCGTTGACGGCTTCATCGCGCGTCCCAACGGCGGTCTCGATTTCCTCCCCGTCGGCGGAGGCGAACCTCACGGCTACAACGAATTCATTGCCACCGTCGATGTCCTCATCATCGGCCGCAAAACGTACGACACGGTTCTGGCGTTTCCCGAATGGCCCTACGGCGACAAGCGAGTGGTCGTCCTGAGCATGCGCCCTCTGGACCTCTCGGCGGTCCGCGGTGGCGTGGTCGAGCAGATGTCTGGACCTCCCGCTGAGATCGTCTCCAAACTAGCCGCCCGCGGTTTCCAGCACGCTTACGTAGATGGAGGACTCACGATCCAGCAATTCCTCCGCGCCGGACTGATTCAGCGCCTGACCATCACCCGCGTCCCCGTCCTTATCGGCGAAGGTATCCCGTTGTTCGGCACCATCTCAGAAGATATCCGTCTCCAGCACCTGGCAACGCACCACTACCCCAGCGGGCTGGTAAAGACGGAATATCAAGTAATCAACGAACTGTAGCTGAAGCGGGTGCCCCGTCCTTCTTTCGCGTCTTGTGCGAAAGAGGGTGGGGATTTTGACTTCCGCCATCGAGATGGAGGATGACGTTCGCGTAAGGGCGAGACAATCCCCCTCGCTTCAGCCTGTGTCCACATTCTGGTACCGTAAACCGGACGAGCAAACGGTGAACCGCACTTCCAAATCCGCCCGACTAAAAGGCGAAGTCGCCCTCATCACAGGCGCCACGGGCGGCATCGGCCAAGCTCTCGCACAGGCCCTCGCCGCAGAAGGATGTAATCTCATCCTGACCGGACGCAACGAATCCGCACTGAAAAAAATCAGCAGGGAACTCGCCCGTACGAAAATCCACATCCTCGCTCATCCCTGCGATGTCCGCGACCCACACTCGGTCGACCATCTTTTCCGCGCCACCCGCCGACAATTCCGAAGGCTCGACATCCTCATCAACAACGCCGGCATCGCCCACGCGAATCGGACTATCGACAAGCTGCCGTTCCCCGTCTGGAAAGATGTGCTGGCCACCAATCTCGACGGAACGTTTCTCGTCACCCAGGCCGCCCTGGCTGTCATGAAGCGCGACGGCACAATCGTGAATAATCTCTCTATCGCCGCCAATCGCGTGTTCGCCGGATCCGCCGCCTACAATGCCTCCAAGCATGGTGCCCTCGGCCTGACCAACACCCTGCGCGAAGAACTGCGCCCTCGTGGAATCCGCGTCATCGGACTTCTCCCCGGCGCCACCGACACCGAGATATGGAATACGCTGTGGCCGCAGGCTCCGCGCCGCAAAATGATGTCCCCCCACGCAGTGGCGAAAGCCGTCGTAGAAGCCATCCTTCTTCCACCCAACGCCACGGTTGAAACGCTGGAAATTCTCCCCACCGCCGGAACCCTCTAGGCGTGACGTCGTAGCGCGGGCCTCCCGCCGGCTGTCGCATTGGGCGTGTCGCCCACGCAGCCGACACCTGCAGCTGCTCCGAAAGGTTTCTATGTTTCGCTCACTTTCCTTTACACGCTCGGTCCAACTACAATGTCCCCGCTCAACTCACCGTGGAGGAAATCCAAATGAAAATCTCTCCGCTTCTCGCTGCGATGATCCTCGTCGCATCCACTTTCTCCGTTTCGGTTCGCGCACAAGATGCCATGAAGAAGGACGCCGCTCCCAAGCCTCCCGACAGTCCGTCGAAAGTTGTTCTCGACTCCTGGAACGAAATTGGCCGCAAACTCATCGCGATGGCCGAAGATTTTCCCGAAGACAAATACGACTTCAAGCCCACGCCCGCTCAGCGCAGCTTTGCGGAACAACTGCTCCACGCCGCCTCAGCCAATTACTTTTTTACGAATCCCCTCATGGGTAATAAAGCGCCCACCGAAGAGAACGTGAAACGCTCGGACTACAAGACCAAAGCCGATGTTGCCGCCTTCGTGAAAAAGGCCTTCGCCGATGGCGCCGCGGCGATCCAGGCAAAGGGCGACAAGGGGATGAACGATCTGATCGTCGACCCCTTCGCCAACCAGCAAGTCCGTGTCTACGACGCAGCCTACGGCTTCATAGAACACTCTGGCGAACATTACGGGCAGCTAGTCGTCTACTACCGCCTGGCGGGCCTGGTCCCTCCAGAATCTCGCCCAAAGAAGTAGAAAAAGCCAAGGGCGCCCCCATCCTTCTTTCGCATTGTTTGCGAAAGAGGGTGGGGATTTTGATCTTCGTTCAATCCAAGTGAAGCCATGTGGGGACAGCCGCCATCGGCTGTCCGGTCGAGCGATGCTCGACCGTCCACCCACCTACCGATAAGCGTACGGATACCGCCGCGCCCGCTCGGGAAACAACTTAATCATCACCAAGCCCGCCAGAAATCCTCCGACATGCGCCCAAACTGCGACTCCCCCGACGTCGCGCCCAGCCTGCGCCATCGACAACGAAGCCGCTCCCGCGAAAAACTGCAGCACGAACCACTCGCCCAACACGATCCAAGCCGGCAGATAAAGGACGAATACAAAGAACCACGTCAATACGCGGGCCCGTGGATAAAGAAGAAAATACGCTCCGAGCACTCCCGCAATCGCCCCGCTTGCTCCTACGGTCGGAATATTCGAGTGAGGGTAGATAGCGACCTGCGTCGCCATCGCGCACAATCCCGACAGCAAATAAAAGATCAGATACTTGAAGTGCCCCAGATAATCTTCAACGTTGTCTCCGAAAATGAACAGGAACCACATATTGCCAAGCACGTGAACCCAACTGGCGTGCAAAAACATCGACGTGAAGAGGGGAACTATCACCTGCGGCAGAGAGTATCGGGGAGAGCCCGCCAGAAACGCCGCCAGATGCGCGGGCACCTCGCCAAACTGTCGGGCGAATATTTCGGCTCCCCTCGGATCCGTCGACATTTGAAGCCACTGAAGCAGGTAGATCAGGATATTGATCCCGATCAGAAACCCGTTCACATATGGCGTGCTGTATCGCGGCTGGTCGTCTTTAATCGGAAACATGGCAGATTTGGTAAGTTAGTAAGCGAGCAAATTCAACGTTTGACCTCAGCACCTTCTGGTCAAAGAACAGGCCCCTGACGCTACCGTGGAAGAGCGGCCCTTCGAGGGCCGCGTGAGCCGTCGAAGGAATAGGGGTTTTAGTGCCCGTGGTCGTCTTTTCACCGCGCTCGAGCACTGTACCTCGACCTTGCGTTTATCAGACTAACAAATTACCCAATCCCTCATGAACGGCGTCCTAATCATCGACAAGCCCGCTGGCCTCACCTCGCACGATGTCGTCAATCGCGCGCGCCGCATTCTCAACGAACGCTCCATCGGCCACCTCGGCACCCTCGACCCCATGGCCACTGGCGTCCTTCCTCTCGTGATCGGAAACTTCACGCGCCTCGCGCAGTTTTACCTGGCTTCAGAAAAGGTCTACGAAGGCACGGTCCGCTATGGATTCTCAACCGATACCTACGACGCCGAAGGCGAAGCCACGAGCCAGCCCACGGAAGTCGCGCTTTCACCCGAACAAGTGGAAGCCGTCGCTGCCAAGTTCCGCGGCGTGATCGAACAGGTCCCACCGCCGTTCTCCGCGAAAAAGATAAAGGGCGTGCCTGCCTACAAGCTCGCCCGCAAGCAACAGGAAGTGATCCTGAAGCCAGTTCAGGTCGAGATCAAAGAATTGGAGATTCTCTCCATCGAGACCGATCGTGTCCGCTTTCGCGCTCGCGTAGCCTCCGGAACGTACATGCGCTCCGTCGCGCACGAGATGGGAAAAGCCCTGGGCTGCGGAGCCCATCTCGAATCCCTCCGCCGCACCGCCGTCGCCGAGTTCACCCTGGCAGATGCCCACACGCTGGAGGCAATTCCGCAGGAAAAGGGAAGCGGAGTGGAGGGACCTACCGTTTCGCCGCTCCTCTTCTTGGATGACTGTTTCATCCATCCCCGAAAACTCTTGCCGCACTTCCCGTCCGTGACGGCCGACGAACAAACCGCTGCCCGCATCCGCGCCGGACGCCCGGTCAATCTTCCGGAACTCTCCCGCGCGCGCCAAGTCAAAGTCTTCTCCGGCCAGCGCGACCTCATCGCTGTAGCCACACGAGTAGCTGGCACGCTGTTCCATGCCAAAATCGTCTTATGTGGGACGGGCAATCCTGTCCCTCAGGCCTAGCCAGAAAACGGGTCAATAAGGAGGTTGCTGACAAGAGTTGGCGGGAATGTTCAACACGCAAAAGAAAAGCCGGGCGCTATATTGAATGTCCGATAACAGGTATTCTGTAAAGTCGGGTGAACGCAAACCCTCCGAGTCGGTTTTGAATTCCGGAATCCCGGAGCCCGCCCGTGCTGCGTAATTGCCTCTTGACGCGGCTGCTAGAAGCGCTGGATGCCTCTGCTCCAGCCCCTCACTCGTCGTGTCCTCGCTCGTCTAGCCGAAACCGAAGCCCGAGAAACCGATCCGTGGTTGCGCGACGATCTCCGGATCGCGCGGCTGACCGTGGCCTATGCCGCGAGTGGCGAAGCGGTGCTTTGCTCACCGCACGCGCTGGCGAGCTACATGGTGCTCGGTCTTCATCCCCAAAAAGTTTGGCCCGCGATTTTGGCGCGACGGAAGGCGCTAGGGCCATTGCAGGAAGTTTGGGACGCGCCGGTCGTCTCCATTCCGAAGAAACCGCCGGCAGCAGTCAAGCTCTGGTCTGAAAAAACGAACGGCGCAAGAGCCGCAAACTCTCGCGCCGGTGAAGCTCTGGTTCTCTGCGATCAAACGATCAGTGTGCCTATGGCAGCACCGTCGATAGCGGCAGGATATCCCAACTCGGACGCGCCTTCTAGTGGAAAAAAGGGCGAGTATTCCTTTCATGAGGCGCTCGCCGTCATCGAGCGTTCGGGCGCTCCCGAGCACGTCCGCAATCTCACCCTAGCCGCCCTCATCGTGCGCGGCGATTGGCCGAAGAAGAAAGGGCCGATCACCAACGTCATCACCGTGTCGGTGCGCTCGATCCAGGACAAGAGCGGCGTTTGGCGCTCGACGATTCAACGTCGCATCCAGCGCGCCAAGAAAGATCAGTACTGGCGCGAGCTGCGCCCGATGAACTCGTGGCTCGAATGCCCGAAGTGCGGCGCGGAACGCGATTCTGCGCAGTGTCCCAAGTGCCCGCACAAAGGCAACGGGCACAAGCCCGAAGAATTCCGGACCACGGTCACCTACGCGGTCGATCTGGAAAAATTTGAGCGCACGCCTCCCTGCCGCCAGGTGCGCGAGATCCGCCTGAAGAAAGGCGGACTGCGCGAGATGCCATCGCGCGAGGAAGTGAAGCAGCCCGCCGCCGAGCACCCACACCGCGAGATCACGCGGCCACAGCCGAAGCCCAAGCTCTCAAAGATCGAAGTCTCGAAGTTCGTCGCCGAGGTAACGAAAGCGATGCAGTCTGAACGCGGATCGCGCTTCGGGCCAGCTCGTCCTGATTGCGACAGGTGTGGAGGAAAGGGAGGCTACGCCTCTGCCGCGCATCCACGTGACCAGCTTCGGTGCGAGTGCACAACGCGAATTCCGCGGAAGCCGACTTGGCGGGAAGCGGTGATTGAAGTGTGTGCACTCTGGCAGCGCACCGAGGAGTCAGTGACGGAAGCTCTCAAATTTTGGGGCTACCAGCTCCAGGAGTGACAAAAGCGAAACGCCGCGGACTCGACGCCGCGGCGCCCACGAAACTGTTTTCGACCAGATCAGGAGGAAAACATGGCTACTTCAGCAGCATCATACCGCAAACCGCAACCCGCACTCACGCTCGAAATGAGCACCGAGCAAAATCCTCGCCCGCACACGCTCGGGCAAGTCTGCCGGGATCTCGAAGAACTCTGCGCCGCCGGCTTTCTCGAAGCCTACGTCGACATGTACGGGATCGTGCGCTATCGGCCGGTCTACCGAGGCGCGGAATGAGCCACCGAACTGCCACGTCCGCAAATGTTCTGACTCTGCCTTCGACTCCCAGCGCGAAACTGGAAGTTGTTGGCGGACGACAGCGCGCGGTGCGCTTCGGAATTTTCTTCTCGGTGATTGGTCGGCATCGCCGCTCCGTGTACGAGCAGCTCGACGGGCAGATTGTTCTCGCCGACGAGTGCACGTGCCGCATCGACTACCCGGAAAAGTTTTTTCCTGACGACTGCTCAAGCGAGGCGAGTTTCGTCGTGACACCTTCCCCTGAGTGCCCGATTGATTTTCACAAAGCTCTCGGCTTGCGCAACACGGAGACGGCATGACTTTGCATCGCATGACTTCGCTGACCGAGCCCACGAGCATCCGCACACCGGTCAGCGCAGAGGGCGGCGATCCGCACTTCCCCGAATCCCACAGGATCGCCGTCCTCGCTCACTTCGTGGAGTTCATGCGCTTTTGCCGAGTGTGTGATCGGGAACAGATTTTCCGCGCCGGATGGCAAGTCGATTCCGGACTGCTCGGCTGCTGTCTGGGATGCGGGGATGAGCGCGTGGTCGAGTGGACCAGAACGAATTCGGAGGTGGCATGAAATGGATAAAGTCGAAGGCTATCTCGAAGTCGGAGCGAACGAGCAGGGTGACATCGTGGTCAATCATCCCGATCTGAAGCCGGACGAGAACGGAGTTGGGCACCTCGTGTTCTCGAAAAATCAGGCGCGGCATTTCGCGGGTCTTCTGACGAAGCACGCTGGCCCGGTTCCGTTGGTGACGATGCAGATGCTGCTCGACGCGGGCTTCAACGCATTCGGCCTTCAATTGTTTGCCGAAAGTTTTTCTGGAAAGATCAATCCGCAGCAGCCCGACGCGGGCCTTCCATTCTCGTTCTCATTTCGCGGTCTGCGCTTCACGATTGAGCGTGAGCCGGGCGAAGAAATCGACACGAGGCACCACTGATGAGCGAACTCACTTCCCTGTCGCTCTTCTTCCTCGCCATCGCGAAGGTGGCGGTCCTGTGTGGGTTCGCGCCGGGCTTTATAACAATTTTGATATATCGAAAGTTTTCGGGGCGGATCGTGAGCCGAGAAGAAAATCGGGCCAGCGAACCCACGACGGCCACAGTTCCGCCCCGAAATGTTCTCGCGAGGGTCGCATGAGGCCGCCGTTTGAAACCTTCAAAGGCGCGACGTGCAAAGGCTCGTACGTGCTCGGCTCTGCGTGCGGAACTTGCGAGCGGTGCGCGTGGGAGAGGAAACAGATCGGCCTCAACTTTGCCGAAGCTCACCGTTTGCTCGAAGCTGCTTCCCACGCTCTTCGCAGCTTCCAGTACGGCAACGCGGCGACCGAACTCGCGAAAGATATGGCGAACTCGATCGACAAATTTATCGCGACGTGGGCGAACCGCAAAACGATCGAAGGAAAGAAGGCCGCGAAATGAGCGCCGCCTTCTCTCTCGACTACTCCGGCGATCCCGTCCCCTGCGACTTTCGCGGCTGCATCCTCGAAGCGTGGCACGAAGGCGAGCACGAGTTCCCTGCTCCGAAGTTGGTCGCGCGGCGTGCGGACTTTCACTGCGTCGTCTGTGGGCAGCCCTTCGATGTGTACGGCGCGGGTGGGCAGCAAGTTTTTCGGACGTGCGGAGCGGCAGCGTGTGTTGAGCATTGGGCGCGGCATCACGGCTGGGACGTTCCCGTCACGTGTCCCTGTCCGCAGCGCGATTACCCGCACGAGCTGAGCGTGCATGCCCTGATCCGGCACGAGTGGTGGAAGAAAGAATTGCGCGACAAGTGGCCCTGGTCGCTGATGCAGAGCGTGCGCGAGGAGCCGAGCACGGAGAGGAGACAGGATGGCGTTTGAAGTTCGCAACGCGGAAGTCGAAGCGAAGTTGAAAGAGATTGGCCGCTCGATCAAGGCGGACATGCCGAAGGGTTTCGGGTTCGCTCTGCTGATCTTCAGCTACGAGCCCGGATCGATGTTCTACATTTCGAGCGCCGAGCGCGAAACGATGATCGCCGCGATGCGTGAATTCATCGCGAAGCACGAGCCCAACTGAAATGGAGTCCGCAGAAATCTTCGCTGTGTTCGCGGGAACGAAGTGCGCCGGTTGCGGTGGCACGAAACGCCGACACAACGCTTTCTGCACCTGGTGCTATCGCGAGCTGCCGATGAAGCTCCGAAACGCGCTCTGGCAGCGGTTCGGCTCCGGATTCGAGCAGGCGTATATGGGATGCCTCAGCTGGTTTCGTGAGCATCCGTTTCAAGGGAAGCATCGCGCGACACAGCAAGGATTGTTTGGGGAAAAGGGATGATCTGCCGCTTCTGTCACTTCGACTTCGCCACCGCGCCCGCGCTCGATCTCGTGGTCACGCACTGCTCTGAGCACGACTGTGAAGTCTGCCCGAAGTGCTACGCGTGCCAGAAAGCCGGACCGATGTTTTTGTCGCTGGCAGGTGCGGCGCTCAGGGCCAAGTATGCGGAGGAAACCTGATCCAGCTTTGCGCGAAGGGAGTTACCCGCGGCCTTCTCTCGCAGAAGTGGCCTTTTGTAGGGATCTCCGTGGAACTCCCTTCGCGGAGAGTTGGAAAAAGAAAGTGAGGTGAAGCATGGCAAAATTTCGGAAGAAGCCGGTGGTGATCGATGCGGTGCAGTTGACCAAATTGAATTGGACCGAGATCGAGCAATTTCTCGGGATGGAAGAGTGGCGTGCTGGGAAGTGGTGGGCGAATCCGCTCAAGAACGAACTGGGCATTGTGACGCTCGAAGGAACGATGGTCGCTTCCGAGAACGACTGGATTATCCGAGGCGTGAAGGGTGAGTTCTATCCCTGCAAGCCTGACATTTTCGCGGCGACGTATGAGGCAGTTGCATGACCATCCCCGAACTGGCCGAAGTGATCCGCCGCGCCCACCGTCAGGACCGAGGCGCAACTTTGATTCTCGCCGCCGAAGCGATCTACCAGATCAAATTCGCGGACGGCCGCATGATCCGCGATGCGACGGATGCGCGCGACTTCCTGATCGAACTCTCGGACGAGCTGACCGAGAAAGTGCTTGTCGCAAAACCCGCGCCCGGCTACAACGTCGATTTCTGTCCGGACTGCGGCCACGTGCACGTCGACGATCACGAGTGCAGCTTTCCGATTGGTGGCGGACGGGTGTGCCGGTGCGAAAGGCAGGTGACGGCGTGATACTGCTCTGCAAGGTTCGTCGCAACGGAACCGTGGATTTGCTGATCGGACTCGACGATGAAAACATCGATCGCATTCGCAAGTACGATTACGCGGAAGTGATCTGGCCGCAACTGCCGCCGGAGTACTCGATGCGCAAACCGAGCACGATCGGCGTCACGTTCTGCACCAAGGAAGAACAGGATCAGATCTCGCGGATGTCCAATACTGATCCGGACTGGAAAGAGAAAGCATTCGCAATGCTGACGCGCGGCTTCGAGTTCAAGCCCGACAAAGGCGATCACGATTTCGGACCGACTGTGCTCGGCAAACCGACAGAAGGGCCGAAGCAATGAATCTATTTTTCTTGCTCTGTGCTCTCGCCGAAATTCCGGTCTATTTTCTCATCATCGTGCTCGGAGGAAAGCGTGCCTACGAGCGCGGCCTGAAAGAGGGCTACCAGCGCGGCTTCACCGATGCTCAAGTCTTTTCCGAGTTATGGTGGCAAGTGGCCGAGAATGAAGTCGATCAGGCGCGGGTGAAAATCTGGAAAGAGGAAAGCAGGTGGCCGTGACAAGCGGATGGATGGGAGCGCGAAGCGAATCGGACGCAGGCGACGAAGACTATCCCGCCGATGCTGTGATGTTTGTCTGTTTGAAGTGCGGCGGCGAAGTTTGGCAGCTGCTCGACCAGAAAAGAGTATGTCGATGCGGTGGCCAGCTGATCGCAAATCCGAGGAGGGGCTGAGATGGCCTACCGCGAAGAGGACGGGCAAGTGATTCTCACCATGAGCCGGGAAGATTACCAGTTCTTCAACTTTTTGGTCAGGCGCGAGGGTTTGGCATATCTGCCGGATCAAACCTGCAATTTCCTCAACCGTCTCAACGAGGGGAACCCGCACTACACTCCGTACCGGATCGAGGAGAAGAAGCCGTGAGGTTGATTTCGGAGATGCAGCTGCTTGCTACCACGGAAGAAATCTACAAGGGGACTTCGGATCGAGAAATCGCGAGGATCGTCGGCGTGGCGCGAAACACAGTTAAGAGGCAGAGGCGGATGCTGGAAGAGTATTTTATCGAGGACCCCGCGTGCGGATCGTGTGTCGAAAGAATCTGTGGGTGTGGCAGGCCGATGCGACACAAAGGTCGCTGCAAATTTCTGCGCGGACGATCTAGCACTTCTCTCCCGCGTTGCAACCCCTGATTCCCCTGTGCAAAATTGAACAGATTCCCTCCCCTCCAGCGCGGCATCCTATCGGGCATGGCCGAAGGAGGAACCGATGCCGCTCACCTTCGACGACTGGAAACACCGCCTTCTCGATGCCGCCGGCTGCGCCAGCCCGTCCGTCCGCCAGCTCGGGGACTACGTGCTCGAACTATTCTGGAAAGACGGCTGCGAACCCACCATGCGCGCGCTGCTCGACTACGCCCAAGCCGGACTCTGCGGCCACTTCAACGTCCAGGTCGGGGAGCAGGATGTGGCCGAGCAGATTAACCGCGCTTTGAGTTACAGACCCAGTGCGCCGCCCCGTTGATCCAGTTTCCGGCTGCGTCAAGAATCGCATCCTGTCGCCACGCCGCTCCCATGCCCCGGCGCCGTTGGTGCTCGAAAGTGGCGTTTCCGAGCGATAAGCGCCCGCCACAGAGGCAGCAACGGAAGTTCTGGCGCTGGACCATCACCCCGACCCGCTTTTTGTATTCTCGCCAGCCAGCGGGCGAATCCGTGCATACTTCCCTTCCGTCCCGGTAGGTGCGGACGGCCCCGTCTTCTGAAAGCTCGAAGTGCTGCGAGACTTCCGGGAAGGAGCGGGAGCGAAGGATGGGGCGGCGGCGGATCATGCGACCTCGTCCTCGATCTTCGCGTCGAGCAGTTTGACGATGGGCTGCGGCCCGATGCGCAGTGCGAATTCTGGCAAGTTGCTGAGCAGCTCCGGGAGGCGCTCCATAACGGAACTGATCGGACATGTGCAGCGTTGGTTGTGGCGCTGTTCCTTTGGCGTTGCCCAGCGGCAGTTCGAAGGTTCATAGTTGCCGTTGGGATTGATTCGGTCCAGCGTTTTGCCCGGTGGGCGCTCGCCCATGTCCTTCAGAAACTGCTGGAAGTCGTCCCATTGCGGGCAGACTGTGATTCCCCGTTTGCCGTACCACGGATATTTCGCGTGGCCTGCGGAACTGCAACGGGCGCGCATCGAAGCCCATGTTCCATAAGTCGGATCGCTGCCGTCCCTGCCGTGAGTGGTTTTTGCACGCGAGATCCGAGCGCCCCTTTGGCAGCCGCATGAGTGGGAAATATCACTAACAAGGTTGACGCGAACCACCACGCCGACATTGCCGCAATCGCAGCGGCATTCCCATAGCTGATGTCCGTTCTTGTCTCTTCCAGCACTGCAGATCACAGTCCACGCGGAGAAACGCAACCCGGACAGATCGATGGGCCAGCGGTGATGAGGCCGAAAAGTTTTTCCGATTCTTCTTGCTTTTTCGCGCTCAGCGCCGCACTTTCGACAGCGTTGAAAGCCGCGACGGTCGATGTGAGTGTTCTTCGCATCGAACTCATGCCCGTGTTTGCAGTGTGTTCGTCTAGATTTCGCCATCACGCACAACCTTCGCTTGCGACAGTTCCGCGAGCACGTCGTCAATTTCGGAATTGAAATGCTGCACCTCGACCTCCAGAGTCGTGACTAGTTTTTCGTCGCGGCAGAGGCGCCGAACAAAGAGCTGATACGGCTCTGGAAGCCTGCAATCGTACGAAACAAAATCGCACCAGTCCCGCTCACAGCAAGCCATCTCCGCCAACATCTGCGGAACGTGCTCCAGAGGAACGGAGCCTTGACGAATCCACTCGATGTGCGTGGCGGTGTCGGGGCATTTGATCTGCCCCATGCCGACGTCGCCCACCAGAAAGTCCGGAGAGCAGCCGAAGCGATCAATCGTTGGGTGCATCACGAAGCCCATGACGTCGACCAGCACGCCCATCTTCAATTCGTAGGTGGCGCGGGCATCGCTCTCGTGTTCCTTGCCCCACTGGACGGCGCGCGCATATTGCGCCGATTGCGGGTACGGAATTCCGGTCAGGCGTTCGCAGATTAATTCCGAGCGGTAGTAGCGGCGCTCGGCCTTCTCTTCCCCTTTCTTAGTCATGGCGATCACGTCCGCGCACCTGGAGGCGGTGACGATCCCGCAGCGCAGCTCCGCCCACATCTGGCTTCCCTGCTCGCAGTCGATGAAGTTGGCGGGGGTCATTGGAGTTCCCGCTTTCGGCAGTCCTTGGTGCGCAGGAACAACTGCTTCGCGGTCGCGTCCTTGGCCTTCTCCGCTTCCCGGTAGGCGGCAAAATAAACCGATTTCAGTTCTGCGAGTGTTTCCGCGTTGCCAATCGCCGAGCCGAGCTGCTCCATGCGTTCGTCGGACAATCCTTCTTCCACGACTGTCGCGCCGCGTCCGTCGTTGTCTTGCTCGGACGTGGCCAGTCCCGTCGCGGCCAGCAATGTATACCTCTGGAGGTAAGTCACGGTCGAGCCCACGGCCTGAATCGAGTTCTTGTTGCCGGAGTTGTCCGCGCATCCGGGAAGCGAAGTCTCTTCTGAGTGGCCGAGTTCATGGGTGAGGACGCAGGTGACGGTGAACCATTCGCCCGCCTGCGAAATCTTCCAGCGGTGCGTGATCCCGACTTTCGCCAGCGCGCCGATGATCGAATCGCAGACGTGATCGAGCGTAGCGTGGCGATAGTCCGTCGTGCCTTTCGCGGTGGTGAAGTTCACGCGCGAGTTCTTAGTGATGCGCGGCGGATCACTTTTAAATGATTTCATCGCGGCATCGTAGGCGCGCTTGGCTTCGCGGCGCTCCCAGCGTTCTTGCAGGTCCATCAGCTTGGTGAGCTGATCGATGTTCGCGTTCTGTGAGACGGCGATCCGCAGCAGCTCGACCGGAGTGGGCGAGGACGAGACGATTGCCTCATTCTGCGGGACGGGCTTGAGCGAGAGATGGTGCGTGAATTCGGAGTTAACGGGCTGGGTTGCCATTGGATTAGAACCTTCCTTTCCGTGCGGTTAGGTCGTTGCAGTAAATTTCCGCTCCGATCACAGCGGCATCGAGGGCGAAGGCGAGTTTGCGGTGATGGTGGACGAGTTGGTGATCGAGCACCACAAACCCGGCGGCGGACGTGCCGAAGTAGGCGGCGCGCAGAGGCGTTCCGTGGGAGACGAAGGGCCGCGCCACGGCGTTGTATTCGATGGGTCGCGGGATCGACCAGATGTGCTGCGTCATGGCCGCATCGGTGCCGATCCCGGAGAGCGCGAGAGCGAGGAGAAGGCTATGCACGGCTCACCTCCGGCTCCGGCGCTGGGCAGTTTTTGTCGTCGTCCGGATCGCGGTGCTGATAGACCGGTCCGGCGAAGGTTGCTCCGCGCAACTCAAGCGGCTTACCGCAGTGTTTGCAGACGAGCTCAGCCACGGCGCACCTCCTGAAAGAAGTGTCCGAGACAATAATCCGAATCCGATCCGAGCATGTGGACCACGGCGGGCTTGCGGCAGTCGCAGTGCTCGTCTTCAAACGCGCACCGGCCTAAGCCGTTATCGAAGATGCGGGAAACGCGGCGGACTTCGAAGTGAACGGCATCTTCAAAGACCTGTGGAAAATCTTGGTGGGTGAGGACTGGTAGAGTGCTTGAAGCCATGTGCTCCTCCTACGTAGGTGCATTTGGTTAGGGCTGGCCGGGTGCTGATACACCCTGTCGGCCCGTACTGCTTTACAGGAGCAATCCTATGCGCTACCCCACCGCATTGTCAAGATAATTCTTGCGCGCCCCCACCGCATCGTGGTAATGTCTGCACATGGCAACAAAAGAGGAAATCCGGGAATATTTCGCGAAGTTTGGCCGGAAAGGCGCTCGGATTGCCGCTCAGCGAATGACGAAGGAGGAGCGAGTCGAATCCGCCCGCCGCGCCGCCCAAGCCCGCTGGAGCAAGCAGAAGAAGGAAAAGGCATCCACGTGAGTCTGCTGGTCGTGCTGCTGATCGTCCTAGAACTGTCCGGTCTAGCCCTCGGTTTCGCAGCGGGGATGGCAGTCGGGATCAAGCGCGGACGCGCCCAAACTGAGTGGTCCAAGCAGGAGAAGGCGGAGAAGTGAAGTACGCCTACTGGTTAGCGGAGTGCAAGACTTCGGACTGCCACTCCAACCACATCGCTAAATTTATTGGCGAGGCTGATCCGAAGCAGTCGTACCGGCTCCCGCCGGAGGCTCCGGCGTCGGTGTATTTTGTGTGCCCGAGTTGCGGCAAAAGTCACAGGTACATTCTGCTTTCGGATTTGCGAGTAGTTCTGCTACCGTTTCTGCCGCGCGTGGCGGCCCAAGAATGGTGGTAGGCGGTTCCTTGTAGAGCATCTTGCCGCCGTGGATAAACTTTCCGGTTCGGAGGTCGATGCTGAGGTAGCTCATGCGCCCAATTCTACCCTCTCCACCGAAACCGAAGTAAGGCCCAAAAGAAAAAGGCCGAACCTTTCGGCTCAGCCTTTTCCAAGAAAGCCACTCTCCGCAGGAGGATGCTACGCCCCGATTCTGCTCTCGGTCGAAACCGAAGTAACCCCCACCGCCAGCTTTTCGGATCGGGAAACTTGCCTTCGCGGACGTCTGCGCTCTTCTACCCAGCGACAGGCCGGACAGTCGTCTGCGCATCTTTGGCCGCTCCAATGCAGCTCGTGCGCGTAAGGTGAGAGTAAAACTCGCATAGTCCGATCTTGTGACAATGAGATGACGGTCTCATGGCTCTTGACTCTGCTCTATCAGGGGAGCACCTGAGTTGCGACTTACCGAGGTACATGTCCTTCCGCGCGCGGGCATTGTACTTTGGTAACCTGCGGCCCGGGCCGCTCGGCTTTATTCTGCTTTTCGACTGCTAGGCTTGTTCTTTCCGGCACTCCCGGCGCCATGCCGGTCGATCCCCGTCACCCCTGCTAATCGTGTGCGAGTCGCATTTCTAGGCCATAACCAGCCGACAGACAAGTCCGTTCGCCCCAGCGGCGGCTGGCTGTCGAGAGACGATGCGGACCAGCTCGTCCAAGACCTTCTGGCCGAACGACTCTCGCAAAAGGTGATCCGCGCCTTCCCCCCTCAATCTTCCTTCCGCATCTTGAATCCCTATTTGCGGACCATACCTGCCAAACTGCCTCCGGTCGAGGTGGGCAACTGTAAGTTCGTTCCACCGCCGAGCGAAACACGCCCGCAGATGGCTGCCGTGAGGGCCGCATGGGACTGGACGCGCGAATCCGATTACCTGCCCATCGAAAACTTTTCCGGCCCAGTCCATGCGTGACCATCTTCGAAGAGTTCAACGCAGCCGTGGATCGAGCCTTTCAAAGAGCTTTGAACTCGGAGAAGAAACTGAGTCCGGCGATGACGCTGCTGCTCTATTCGGTCGCGTTCAACGGCTTCGAGCTCTTCCCTCCAAAGAAGAAGCATGATGACCCTCCCCGATCGCATCCCGACGAACTGGCGAAATGAGTACCTGCACGTCGAGCGCTCGAAGCAGCAGCTCCAGAAGGACCTCACCGTCGCCTTCGACCGGATCGGGGAGCTGCGGGGCACGATACGCAGCTTCAAGACCATGCTCTGGATTGCAGGGTTGTTTCTGTCGGCCCTGGGCGCGATCGTGGTGATGTTGGCCAACGTCGTCCTGGACTGGCTGAAATGAATCTCGCTCTCTACGCTCGCGTCTCGAAGCCCCAGCGCGGCCAACTCTCCGACGTCCAGGCGAAGGACCAGAATCCCGAAGTGCAGCTCCGCGAACTGCGTGAGTGGTGTGAAAGAAACGGACACAAGGTGATATTCGAATACATCGAGCGGCTGAGCGGCAAAAACACCAAACGGCCGCAGCTGCAGAAGCTGATGCGCGACGCCGTCAAAGGCCTGCGCGACATCGAAGGCGTACTCGTGTGGCGTCTCGATCGCTTCGGCCGATCGGTCCGGGATCTTCACAACCTGATCGCCGAGCTCGACGAAGCGAAGATCGCGTTCATTTGTTTGAAGGACGGTTTCGATCTGACGACGTCGGGCGGCCGGGCGATGTTCGGCATGCTCGCCGTTTTTGCCGAGTTCGAGCGCAACGTGATCGCCGAGCGCACCAAGGCGGGTTTAGCTCTCGCTCGATCCGAAGGTCGGCTGCCTGGTCGCAAGATCGATCCGCGGCGCGGACCGAGCCGGACGACAATCTGGCGACGAGCGCAGCGCCAACTGGCCTAATCGAAACGTTTCATATCGTCCGATGAGAAACATCAACGACTTAGGCGTGATTTTGGGGCTTTTGGAGCACCAGAGCACTCGAAGAAACCTACGGAAACCTACCGGAAACCTATCAACTCTGTGAAAAATCAGCAGTTAATTCGTAGCACTGGCGCTCCTGCTATTCCGCGCAAACCGTTGAGAACAAACAAAGGCGTCGCTCAGGGCGTTAGGTTTCCTTTGAATTTACTTCGAAAGCCCTAGGTTTTTTAGGTTTCTGAGCAGGAAACCTATCGCGATCTGAATGGTGATGATCAAGGGTGGAGACAAGCGGGCACAGGCGGCGGCGAACGGCAAGAAAGTCGGCCGGCCAGCGAAGGCGCGGGTGGTACTAACGGCGAGCCCCGACCGAGCGGCCGAAGTGCTGGCGATGGATGGGTCGCCCGATCACCAGCGGAAATGCAAGTGCGAAATCTGCAGCGCGCGAAAGAAAGAACAGAAGTGCGAATGCATCACGATGGAAGGCGGCGGTGTCCTTGAATGCAAATACTGCCGCACCCGCGCTGAACACTTCATCTGCCACTGCGAGATCTGCGGCTGGTGGGAAGGCCTCACATCCACCGACCGGCGGCTGCGCATCGACACGCGGCGCTATCTGACCGATCGGCGCAACGGCAAACCCGTGCAGCCGGTTTCACACGAAGACACCAAGCCGCGGGAGATCAATGTCAACATCCGTCGAATCGGTTCTTGACGTCGATATCGGTCTGCAGCCGAAGCAGCTTCAGCTCTACGACTTAATTGAGAAATCGAAGCACACGACGTTCGGATACGGCGGCCGCCGCGGCGGTGGCAAGTCCGGAGGCCTGCGCCGCATCTTTCTCGCGCGCCGGCTGGCCTATCCCGGCACCGATGGAATTTTGCTTCGCCGTACAAGGCAAGAGCTGCTCGACAACCACCTGATCCCGATGTTTCGCGATTGGCCGTTCCTGCGCAGCTGGTGGCGCGCGGACGATAAGGCCATCATCACTCCGAACGGATCGCGGTTGCTGTTTCGCTACGCCGAGCACGAAGTCGACGTCGACAAACTCTTCGGCGTGGAATACGCGGACGTCGGACCAGAAGAAGCTGGGCTTTTCACGCAGCGGGAACTCGAAAAAATGAAAGGCTCGAATCGCTGGCCCGGAACGTCGCCGATCAAACCCGTAATGGTGATGTCGTTCATGCCCGGCGGAAAGTCGCACGGCTACCTGAAGCGCATCTTCATCGAGCGCAAATACGAACCGAACGAAGATCCGGCCGACTTTGGTTTTGTCGAAGCGGTGGGCTGGGACAACGTCGTGCACTGTCTCAAGCAGCTCGACGAAGCGGGCCTGACCGAGCGCGATTTCTACTCCTGGCCCGACGAGAAGCGCAAGCAGTGGTTCCTCACGAGTGAGTACGGCCGCAAGCTGGCCTCGATCACAGACCAGGCGCTGCGCGAGGCCTGGCTGAATGGTTCGTGGGATCGCTTTGAGGGCATCGTCTTCCCCGAGCTCTCCGACGAACTGCACAACCTCGACAACTTCGCGCCCATGTTCAAGGGCGAAGGCTGCCGTCTGCTCTCGGCGATCGACTGGGCGGATTCCGGCGTGACTGGAGGTGAGCAGGCCGGCGTCGATGGCGAAGAGAATCTTTTGATCTTCGACGAATACCACGAGCGCAACCGCACCGTGCAGGATCACGCCGCCGGACTCACGGCAATGCTGAACTCACACGGCCGGCAGGATTACACCATCATGGATTTGCCGGTGAACAACATCAACCAGGCGAATCTGTTCTCGATCCAGGACGCCTTCCGCCGCGCCGGGTTGAGCACAGTGCAAGCGCATCGCGCGAACATTCAGATCGGACTCGACCTGCTGAAGTCGATGTTGAAGGTCGATCCCAACCGCGTGCATCCCTTCACCCACGAGCTCGGATCACCGCAGCTCTTTATCTCGCGCCGACGTTGTCCACACGCCTGGAAGCAAATGGCGGAGCTGCAGCGTGTGCTCGATGCTGAGACCGGTAAAGTGAAATACATCGGCGAGGATGACAACCTCGATCCGGTGCGCTATATCGCGATGAGCCGGCCCACGGCAGCCGAACGCATCAAGCAACGGCGCGAAACGCTGCCCGCATTCACCTTCGATCGGAAAGCCGACGGGGCGCTCTCGAAGTTTGATCGCACCTTCGGCAAAGATCCGGCGGCAGATCAATGGTTTCCCAAGGCGGATTTCTGATGCCAAGTGTGAGCGGGGATCAGCAGCGCTTCATGGCCGCAGCGTTTCGACGCAAGCAGGCCGGGCAGGCACGATCGACCGATCCGAAGATGAGTTTGCAAAAGCTGCACGATTTCACGCGAAAGGTTCCGGGAGCTCCGGAGCGCGTTCCACAGTCGCGCTACGGCGGGCCTCCGGTGAGCGACCAAACCTGATGGGAGACAAGCGATGAGCGGACCAAAATGGCCGGCAATGCACAATCCGGGCATGATCGACATTCCCGGCAACGACACGCGTCACAACCTCACTGATCCGAACAAGGGCGGATCGCCACGCGGCGGACAGGGAATGAAGAAAGTTCCCATCGCCGATCGCGGCGGCTTCGAGCATCAGGGCCGCGATCGCGTCGCAGTGCGCGCATCGATGAGCGGCGGAAGATCGGGCTCCGGTAATCCCGCATCGCGCGGTGGCTTCAAAGGAGTCGCCCGCGGCGGATCGTTTCAGCCGGAAGCGAGAATTCCTGGCCATGGCGGCAGCCCGCAGGAGCGCGGCGGACAAGGCAGCGGAAGAAATTTCGGAGTGAGCGGGCAGCAGGGCGTACCGAGTGGCAAACACGCGAACCCGAAACCAGGCGCGGGCAACACCAAAGGTCTCGCCTATCGCCGCATCGCCGGACGATTCAAGCGCGCCGCCATGGGAGCGAAGCCGACATCGTCTGATTCCGGCAAGTACGGCTCGCCGCCGGTGAGCGCCAACACGTAAGTCCCGGAACGGCGATGTTGGCTCGTCCTTACAACTTCCGTGACGCGAAAGGCTGCGATCGGCTCACGCGACAACTCGGCATCACCACTCCAGGAGTCGATGAGATCTTCGTCGTGGGAGAAGCCGGGCAGCCCTCTGGCGTGCTGGTGTATCGCGCAGGTGCTTATGTGCACGAACTGGAGTGCGGGAGTGATCGCCTTCGCCGTCTCCGGGCCGATGCTCTCGCCAACTATGCAGTCGCGCACGCACGAGCGAACCATCTTCGATCCGCCATCTTCCTGGTGCGCGCCGGGAACGAACCCATGATGCGCTGGGTGGAAGCGCTGGGCGCGGTGAAACAAACCGAACCGGGCGACACGCTTTACTTGCTGACACCGCCCTGATCTTCACAGCATGACCACCAAGAAAATCGCAGCGCGCACTCTGTGGAACGCCGGCAGCTATCTTGAACAGCGGCCGCGCACGCCGGCGGAAGTTTTGTCGCTCTCCGAAGCGATCGTCATCATCGCGCAACTTTACAACTCAGTTTTAAGGAAGGAAGACCGCCATGTTCCAAGGTAGATCCCGTTTCGGCGCAACCAACAGCCCGCGCGGCGGCAGTCCGAATCCCGGCCCCGGCATGGGCACCCCCCAACGTGCCGGCTTCGGCGCGGAGCAGAACCCCTCCGGGACGCCGGGGCAGCAGGTACTGAGCTCCGCGCCCGCCGGGAATCCACACTCCTCCGCCGGCTTTCGCAGTGCTCTGGAAAAAACGGCGCGCGCATCGAGCCGATTGAAGGACCAAATGCCGAACAAGACCAGCTTCGCCGGTCCCGGCTTCAAGAAACCGAATTACTTCGCACAGGGCGGCGCGCGCCACGGCATGCACATCGGCGCCGGCGCTCCGATGACGCAACCGGCGAGTTCGACCGGCGACGATTTCGGCGGCCAGTAAGTGAAGCTGCTCTCGAATTCCGTCTGGGAAATGATCCAGGAGGAACTGCGCGCCAAAGATCACCACCTGCGCCGCGCCAATGAGCGCATCGATCGCCTCACCGAAGCGATGGCCTCGAAGCAGCACATCCCGCTAATCATGCCGCAGGCCGAATTGCCCAAGTTTCAAGCTGCACCCACGCTCGAAAAAAGTTCGGGATGGTTTGACAACAAGCCGATTCCCGCAAAACCACCATCAGGAGCAACCTCGTGAAACAAGAACTCGTGAAAAAACTCGTAGTGACGGTCGCGCTCTTCGCTCTGTGTGCGGCCGGCGTTTATCTCATCCCGACTCACCCGGCTCACGCGCAGCAAAACGGCGTGACCACGGTCGTCGGCGGCGTCACACCCGTCAACCAGTTTCAAAACTCATCGGCGGCTGGCATGGCCGGCGCGGTCACCAACCCGGCGGCGAGCTTTGTCGTGCAAGTTGCTGGCGGCCCGATTTATTTTGCCGGCGTCATCACCGACATTGCGCAGACTCAGCTCACACTGCCGGCGAACTCGACCAACCTGATCGTGTTCAACGGGACCACGCAGCAGGTCTATTCGAAGCAGGCGGTCACCGGACCTGGATCGCAAGGAACCTCCGCGCTGAACGGCCCCGGCGTTCCCACTTCCCTGCTCTACGCGCTTCCGAACGTGGAAGTGCCGCTGGCCACCGTGGCTTGCAATGGCACCGCCTGCGGCAATGGCGGCCAGGGCTCGATCACCGACACCCGGCCACTGGCGGCGTTTCCGGCAGGTATATATATCGGCGGTCACGCCAACCAGGCAGCTGCTGGGACCGCGGCTGCGATGTCGTTTGCCGGTCAATGCACGCTGGCCGCAAACACCTGCACCATGACGTTCTCGAACGCATTCCAGTCGGCGCCGGTCTGCATTGCGACCGATCAAACCACGCCCCAGCTGGTGAAAGCGCCAGCGACGACTGCATCTGTCGTGGTAACCGACACGGTGGGCGCGACCGACGTGGTCTCCGTACTCTGCGTCGGCAACCCGAACTAGATTTCGCAGAACCAACCTCCAACCCAGCTCTCGTTCTTTCTTCCTGATGGGCGGACTCTTACAGGCGGTGCGCGGCATGTTTGGCGGCGGCGCACCGCCCGCTCAACCCGACGCTTCTTCGTCTCCGGGTGCGGACCAGGCGCAAGCCCTCGATCCCACCAAGAGCCTGAAGTACGTCCAGGATCGCTGGACGGAGCTCAAGAACGCTTACGTGGTGTATCACCAGGCAATATGGGAATCTCTTCTCTTCTACGCCGGGCAGATGTGGCTCGACTGGGACGACGCGCGCAAGGTGTGGCAACCGCAGCAACCGAACGACGAATGGGTTCCGCGGCCGCGCATCAACCGCTTCTCGCCCACCGTCGATGCCATCGCCTCAAACTTCTATCAACTCCCGGAAGTTGAAGCGGTCGCAAAAGCCGACGACGATCCCACGTCGCACACCGTCGCCGAGATCTGCACGGATCTCGCGGCATGGGCGGTGCAGAAAGAAGGACTGAAGGCGCAACAGGGCGACAAGCCGGATAAAGTTGGACTCGCCGCTCAGCTATTTGTGCTCGCCGGCGGCCTGTTCACGCTGATTCGGGTGAACGAGAAAAAGCTCGGACAGAAAGCCAAGTCTTCAATGGGACCGGCGGTCGGTTCCTTCTGTCAAACCTGCGACAAGTACACACAGGCGCCCGCGCAAAAAGATTCCGAGCCCGCGACCTTCTGTTCGACCTGCGGATCACCGCTCGAAAACTCCGACGCCGAGATGCTGCAACCGGAACTCGACGACTCGGGCGCGCCGGTGATGGAAGATCAATCCGAAAACGATCTCGAACTTGAAATCGGCAACACGCTCTTTGCTTTTCCGCGGCCGGGCTCGACGTCGATGGAAGACACGCCCTTCCTGCTCTGGGCGAAACGCCGCACGCTCGAAGAGATTTACTTTCGCTGGGGCTTTGAAGCCGATCCCGATGCCATCTGGCCCGACGGCTACTCGGTCACTTACGAACACTCGCTGAACTTCTGGTACACCGGCTACTCGTCGTCGACCACGCAGATCAAAGACTCCTGCATGGCGCTTGAAATGTGGGTGCCACCCGACAGCGTGAAAGATTTTCCCGAAGGCTTTCACGCGACCGTCATTAACGACAAGATCGTTCCCAATGGAACCGCGACCTGGAATTTCCCCGAGCACCCGCTCACGCTCGGCAAGTATCTCGATCTGCCGACGATCTTTTTTCCGCGCAGCGTTTCCTTTGACCTGGTCCCGATCCAGCGCGAGCTGAATGCCTACGAAGCGCTGATTAAGCTCCACGGCATGACCAGCGCGGCCGATCCGTGGGTAGTCGACGCGGACTCGATCGTTTCAGAAATCACCGGCCGCGCCGACAAGATCATCAAGTACCGGAATCTGGGCTCGCCCACGTTTGAGCCACCACATCGCGCGGGCGCGGGCTCGCTTGACGCGGGCATCTACACCCAGCGCGACAACCTGCACGCCGAATTTCAAAACATCTCGATGGCGGTGAATGCCTTCCGCGGGCAGCAGGAAGGTGCGATCACGGCGGCCGCGGCGATTCAGCAATTGCGTGGGCAGGCTGAATTGATGTTCAACAAGCCCGCGGCCAACTGGCGGAATCTGTGGCGCGAGACCCTGCGCAAGTACGTGAAGTTCATCCAGAAAAAGTTCAGCTTCGAGCAGCTGGCGAAAATTCTCGGCGACAACCGGGAAGACGATATCCGCTCGTTCATGGCCGCGGACCTCGACGACGTCGTCGACTGGGTTGCGTCCGATCACGGCTTGCCGCGCACCCGCGACGAGCTTCGCCAGGAAATGATGGTGCTCTTCGACAAGGGCGCGCTCGACATCAACGATCCCGCGGTGCGCCAGAAGGTCTATCAGCTCTTCGGTGAGACCGGGATGATGCAGTCCTTCAACAAGGACGCCACCAACGCGCGACTAGAGAACCAGGAGATGAAGCAGGGCGCACAGAACATCCAGCCCATGCCGCTGATCGAGGACCTGGCGGTGCATCTCTACTTCCACAAAGACCAGGCGAAATCGCGCGACTTCCACAAGTGGCCCGATCCCGCGAAGCAGGCGCTGATCCAGCACATCATGGCGACGCAGATGGCGATGGCGCAGGCCGCCGCGCCGCCGCAGCCAGGTCCAGGAAAACCGGCGCAGCTGAACGACAACAAAACCACGCAGGGGCAGAATCCGCAACTGGGGCAACCCACGCCGGTCGCGGCCGGTGCGCCCGCGCATATTCAACCAGGGCAAGGAGGAGCATGAAACAAAAACTATTCGCGGTCTTGCTCGCGATCGGAAGCGCCTGTGCGTTCGGGCAATCGATCCTGCAGGATCAAAACACGAACGCCTGGGGAAAGAACGGCGCGATTTCCGGCGCGCCGCTGAAGTACCCGGACATCAAAGGCACCATCACCAACCAGTTCGAAGTCCTGGTCACGGGCACGGCTCCCGCCACCCTGACCATCACCGTCGTCGGCTGTATGCGGGGTGGAACCTGCTCGGCAACGCTTGCGACTTCTTCCGGAACCACGAACCAGCTCCTCACCCCAACCTCGTCGAACATCTACGACTACTACTCAATCACGACGACGTGGACAGGCGGAGATGCGACCACGAACTTCGTGGTGAACCGGACTGGCACCGTTGCTCGCCTGCCGAGCGGCAGCACCGGTGCCAGTTATCCCGGTGTGGTCGCAAGTCAGTTCGGCGCGAAAGAGAACGTCCAGTACCGCTCCGACGCCTCGACGACTTCGACGACAACCATCACCTGTCCTGATTGCAACTTCCAATCGGCCGACGCGGGCAAGCAAATCTGGGGTGTGCTCGCGAACGGGACTCTAGTCCTCGGCTCGACCGTGGCTGCGATCACCATCTCGTCCGTCACCAACTCCACGACGGTCATCGCTTCATCGGCCGCGCTTTCCACGAATTCCGGCAACGTGACGCTGCTCTGGGGGACGGACGATACCACAGCGCTCGCAAATGCCTGGACCGTAGCGCAGACGCCGGGCTTCAATACCCACTGCCAGCCGCTGCATATTTCTGGAATCAGCTTCATCTCGGCGCCGCTCTTCAATGCAGTCTCCGCCGCCTGCCAGACCGCCTACAACAACCCTTCCGTCGTCGGCGACGGCAAGGACGTCACGATTCTGGTTCCCACGCCGAACTTCAACTACACCAGCTGCAACCCAGCCTGCCTCGGCGGATACATCTTCACGATTTTTACCGGCTGGTCCGCGTACGGATTCTTTTACGACAGCCCGAACTGCCCCGGAAACACCCAGCCCCTGGTCGAGAACAACGGCGGCTTCATCACCGGCATGGATATTCAGGGCTGGTGCACCGGCTCGGCAGCCACAGTCGCGCTGCTGGTGACCGGAACGGGCGCGGGGAATTATTTCGGCGGCGTCGAAGACTCCGGAGGCGATCGCATCGGCACCGACACCGGAGCGGGCATTCTGGTGCAGGCTCCGAACGCGCAGTTCTACAACTTCGTCGACGGCGGCGGGATTTCGAATCCGTTTCACGTGATCAACACCACCGGAGTTTTGTCGGAGGCGAATTTCAACAAGAACCTGCTGGTGCTGACCGGCGGATCGATGACCTCGATCAACGACTTCGCGAAAGGCTCTACGGCCATTATCAACGGTTCGGTGCGGCTGCTCGGCTCGACCTTTAATCCGACGAACCTGACGCTCGGTCCGGGTGCGGACGTCGAAGCCAAGGACTCAACCTTCCAGCAGAACTCCGGCGGCGCGGCCATCATTCAGTACAACACTTCGCAATTTTCAGACGATGGCGGCAACACCTTCACCTCCGGTATCATCGCCGCCGAGCCCCCGCAATATATTGCAGCGGCATCCGGAACGCGTCAAGTTGTCACCACGGCCACCGATGCGCTGAGCATCACCAATTCCCTCAATGGCTATAGCTACCTGGTTCTTTTCAACTGGACCAACACCACCACCAACAGCGGATGCTCGGACGGGACCAACACGTATACCGCGGTGGGTGCGGGACAGGTGACCGGCTCCGCCGACGGCACCGCGCGTGGGCTTCAGCTTTACAAGATCGTTTCCAATGCTGCGGGTGCTAGCTTCACGATCACCTGCACAGCGGCCGCGTCGAATGCTCGCATGTCGGTGACCGCGATCGCCTTCACCGAGGCGGATCAAACCACGTTCATCGACAATTTCACGGCGGGAAGCCAGATTGTCTCGGGCTCTGGAACGGCCGTCACCTGCGGCGCGCAAACCCTGAATACCGCCTCCGATGCGGTGGCTCTTCTGCTGGGCACCGATTCGAGCGGAACGACCTTCACCCAATCCGGCATCGCGATGTTCAACACCGTGACCGGCGCGTCGAACGACAACGAGGTGTTTTTCAACAGCGGCGCGACCCCCGGCTATCCCATCAATACCGGCTACACGATTTCCGGAACCTTCGCTTCGGCGGTCGACTGGGTTGGATATTGCATTCAGTTGCTGGCCCGCACCCCGAGCGGCACCCCGATGGTGCGGTCGCAGTGGAGTTCCCGCGGCACGCGGCTTGCGGCATCGAACGTCGCCTATACCTCCGGCTGGGGAACCTCGCCACCCGCGGTGATCGTCGCGCCGCTCTCTGATAGCTTGCGCATGTTGTTCACGCTGACCGCAGGTACAACACCGGGCGCGAATCCGGTCTTCACCGTCACTTTCCCGAAAGCCTTCCAGATTCCGCCGCAGTGTACCGCGCAACAGGTCGGCGGCACACAGGCCGGGGCTTTCATTACCACCGGCACGGTGACCACGACAACCGCTCCCTTCACCTGGGTTGGAACTCCCACGGGCGCGAACACGATTCAGGTACTGGTGCGCTGCGACTGAAGTTATGGGACGCGATGAACTCAAAGATCGAGCCGAGCCGGGAGGCTTCGTGGAATACGGCGAAGACCAGCTCCCGAAAGTCGACTCCATGCGGCGCGACAAATCGCAGCCCGACTTTCATGGCATCCCGATTTTGCAGGACTCGGATGTTGGCTTCGTCACCGCGGCGGAGATCGGCGGAAAGCCGGCGAGCTGCTACACCTGCTCGAAACAGAATCCGGATGAAACCTGCTATCTGCTCGGGCCGGAGATCAAAGTCCGAACCGTCGAAGGGCATCAGGACTCAGGCGATCCCATCGAGTACTGGCCCTGCTGCAGCTCGCACCAGTTCGGCGATGCGGGGAAAGAAGTTTCCTACGCCGATCAGCTTGCGACGCCCGACGCGCTCGGCCTGATCTGGATCAACGCGCCGGAAGTCGGACAGGAATTTGGCGGCGCGAACTGCGGCGGAGTCGAAGGCGGCGACGATTGCGATCACTACCTGGTGCGCGAAGGCGAGAAGTGGTCGAACCCGCAAGGCTACTGCCGAGTTCTTGCGCACACCGTCGCGGCCGGCGATGTGTGCTCGGCCTGGCGCGATGACGATGAGCTGCAGTGGGACGAAGCGCAGCAGTTAATGGCAGGCGACACGACGGAAACCGTCGGCAAGAAAAAACTAGCGAAACAGATCGTGGGGAGAGACGATGATTAAGCATCTATTGCAATATTTTTTGTTCGCGGCGACCATGTTCGCAGCGGGTGCGCCCGCAGTGGGAGGCGGTGGTGGAACTGGAGCATCCAACCCGAGTGGGGGAAACGCTGACCCTGGAGCAGGCGCGGGAACTGGCGGGGTGGCCGGGGGACCTGGTGGAGCTGGCGGACAAGGTGGTGGTCCTGGGACTGGAACGAACCCTAATCCTGCGCAAGGCGACCAAGGCCTCAAGCAGCTCCGCGAAGCCTACGAAGGCGTCAAAGCGAAATTCGAGCCCTACGAAAAGCTGAACCTCAAGCCCGAGCAAATCTCGCAGTACTCCGGCATCTATCAAAAAGTTTACGGCGAAGCGCAGGCCGTGGGGCGCGAGCTCGGCTACTCGGACGACGAAATCGCCGAAGCGCTCGCCGAAGATCCGGTCCGCACCATTGATTTTCTAAGAACGCAGGCCTCGACCGCGCAGCAGGACCGTCAGCAGCCTGGCCAGCAGGATCTCCAGGAGCTCGTCCAGCAGCAATTGAACGAAGCTCTCGGCCCGATCCAGCAGCGCGAGAACGTGCGCATGACCGACCAGGCGAATTCCCTGTTCGAACAGACCACGCGGCAGCTCGCCGTCGATTCGTTCAAGGCCGAAGGCCTCTCGGTCGAGCAGATCCCCGCCGACGAGATGGATTTTCTGATGACGGCGACGAGCGAGATCCTGAAATACGACCCGGCCGCGCTGCACTCCCTCAAATATGAAGGTAAAACCGCCCCGATTCAAAAAGCCTTTCAGGAAGCAAGGACGGCTCTCGACAAGTACTATCTGGCACGATCTGGTCGGGAAAAAGCGCGTCTACAGCCCGCCCGTCCTGGACAACCCGCAGCCGCCGCCGCTCCCGGGGGAAAGAAACCCACCCTCGACGAGATGATCGACAACCCTGGGCTGATCGGGGCGAAGTACGCATAGCAGCTGCGCAGAAAAGTTCGGCGTATCGCGTCTCGCCAACGCACGACGTAAGCGGTTCGTCCCCGCAGGGCCGTACACGGAACTCGCCCACCGTTGAGCGCGGGAAACACACTCGCAAATTCGACTCAACGGAGAACACTGCAATGGGAGTAGACACTACCACTTATCTTCCTGACGCGAAGATCGTCTATGGCGCGATTCAGGAACAGGTGAGCACGCTGCCGGCGGTGATGAACCTTTTCGGCGACGGCTCAAAATTCGGCAAACCCATCAACAACGTCGGCATTCGCGGCTACGTGTTTCTCGCCCGCGTGCAGCCGAACTGGAACTTAGGCTATCGGCCGGAAGGCACCAACGGCGTCGGCGCCGCGGGCAACCAGGGACTCACGAACGCAACCGTGACCCTGCGCTATTTCTATGTGCCGATCGTCATCACCGGCCAGGCCGAGAACCTGACCAAAGGCGAATCGCGCGCCTTCATGCAGGCCAAGGCTCTCGAAGCCAAGTTCGACATGAAGGACGCGGTCTCGCACGTCAACGTCGTCGTCATCGGCGCAGAACCCGGCGCACAGCTGGCGCAGGCGGCCGCCCCGATCGTGGCCAACACCTCGTTCACCGCAGACAACACCGGACTTTTGCCCGGCGCGATTTATTTGCGTGTCGGCATGCCCATCGATTCGATTCCGGTCGGCGGCGGAGTTCCGGATTTCATTAACTCGAAGATCACCGCGATCAACTACACCACGCGCGTGGTCTCCGTACCCTCGACCGCGGTCGCAGGTCACGCCATCGCGCTCACGGGGGAATATCCGCAAGCCCCCATCGCCAACGATGGATGGTTTGCGGCCAACGGCTTTCAGAACCTGGTGAACTCTTCCGGAGTCGTCGAAGGCATCGATCCCGGCGTCTTCCCGGCGTGGCAGTCGTACCTGCTCGACAACGGCGGCGCGGCTCTATCCTCGCAGCTGTTGCAGCAGTTGCGGCAGTTCGTGAAGAACCGCGGCGGCGTCGATGGAAACATGTTCATCGTGTCCTCGGCGCAGATCAATCAGTACATCACGATCGCGACTACCACGCTGCGCTTCGACATCACCAACGAAGGCCCGGCGGCCAAGGTCGGCAAAAAAGCGCTCGATCTCGGCTTTAACGTCTTCGACTACGCGGGACTTCCGATGATCGAAGACAAGGACGCCCGCACCGACCGCATCTACCACGGCGACTCGGAGATGATGAAGAAGTTTGAAGCCATCCCCTTATCGCTGGCGGAAGACGAGGCGGGAACCTGGACGCGCATCATCGGCGCGGCCGGAATCGCCGATGCCGTCGCAGGCCTGCTGCGCTGGTATCACAACATCGGCATCGTGCAGAGAAGCGCATGGGGCCGGTTGCAGAACTTAAGCGTAGTTGCCAGCTTCCAGACGGCACCTCCAACGATCTAACTCCCTTCGTCGTTGGCCGCGGCAAGACCCGGAGAGCCTGGACAACCGGCCAGGCTCTCCGGCTTATCACAATTTTCTTATATGAAAAATCTCTCACTCGCAGTTGGCCCTCCCGAGCGCGACATGGACGTGGTTTGGATGGAGCGCTTCCTCGAAGACGGCAACGTTCTCGCCTTAGAAGATCGAGCGCAGCTTCAAAACGCGATCGAGCTGCGCAAGGCGGCCATCATCGCCGGGCTCGCGCACCCCACCGCAAAACGGTGGACGAAGAAACTCAAAAAAGAAGTCGAGCCCCTGCTGCGCATGCGCCTCGATCCCTTACTTGGCTTCGTCGTCGATCGCTGGGTCGCGTCCGAAGGCTGGTGGCAGAAAATCCCCGGCGCGATCGGCTTCCAGGAGCCGCGGCCGGGCCTCTCGGAGCGCATGCGCGGCGAGTACGACATGTGGAAGAAGGCCACGCCCAAAGAAAACGAAGACGCCCTCGCGGGAAAAATCCGTCACCCCATTCTGAAAGAGAAAGACGCGGCCTCGGCGAAGGTGATCAAAGCGAACGAAGACAAGGCCACCGAAAAAGTGCTGGCGGCCGTCGATTCGCTCTCCGAAAAACGCATGAAGGAATTCATCGGCGTCGAGCGCGCGCGCCACACCGGGGAAAAGATCACCCACCACGGCGAGGACCTGAAGTTTATGGAGCGCCTCGAAACCGCCGAAAAGACCGGGCAGGTCGAAGCCGTCTCGCCCGATCTCGGACCGGACTGCGGCAACCCCGGCATGCACCCGAAACTTTTGAAACGCGCCAGCGGAGGGAAACACATCCGTGAGTAAAGACTACACACCGTTCTACGGCCGCGACGTGGAAGTCGTCTCCGGGCCGCATCAGGGCCGCGGCGGACGCGTGCTTGAAATTCGCGACATAGCCATCGACGGCCACGAGCCGGAGGGTTACGCCATCGTCGAGTACATGGAAAAAAACTGCTTCAACGAAATTCAGACGGATCAAATCTCGGTGCCGATCCGCAGACTCACTTTAAGGAGCTAACACAATGGGAAACTTTCTTTTGCCGGGACAGACCGTGATCCCGAAATCCTACGGCAACCGCATGGTGCTCTACACCGCGGGCGATCCGGTCGAATGCGTGGTCGATGGCGCGCCTCCGGGACCGAACGGCCGCCTGTTCAAGATCACGCCCAACAAACCGCAGCAGGTCCCGTACGAGGCGGGCCGCTTCATTCTCGAACATCTCGCCTACACCGGCGTGGTGCGGGTGAACGAGACCGAAACCGACACCGGCATCGAGTACGACGTCGACGGCGCGAAAAGCGAGTCGCTTCGATTGCTTGGGCAGATGGACAAGTCGCGCTTCGATCAGTATTGCCGCGATTGCGTTTCCGACTACATCGCGAACCCGAAAGGGTCGAAGCCTGTTCCTGAACCCTCTCCCGCAATCCTGGCGATCATCGAACGCCGCGGCTGGCAAGACGTGCTGAAATCCCGCGGCATCATCCCTCTCGGCTGGGAAGCTCCTGCAAAAGCAGATCCCGCGGTCGCCGATCTGCAACGTCAGCTGGCTCAATTGCGCGAACAGTTGGCCGAACGCGACGCAAAGAAATCGAAGTAAGGGAAGGGGAAATAGATGCACTACCACAAGTGCTGCCAAGAGCTGCCGAACAAACAGGTCTGCGGACAGACCGTCGCAGTGTGCGGCGGCGATAGCTGCTCGCAGGATCAGGAGAAACACTACTGTTCGATCCATCATCCTGATCCCGAGTTCCACGTCGAGCCCGCACCGCCCCCACCACCGAAAAAGTAACTGGTTTCGAGTTTTAGAAAATGTCAGACACCCTCGGCTCCTTGCGGCAAGAGATCCTGCTCGAACTGCGCGGCGATCTCGCGGCCGACACCGACGTGCCTTTGCTCAACGCCAAGATCAACAACGCTCTCGAAGCGGTGTGGATGGCGATGATGAAGGTGCAGCTGGCGCGCTTCTTCGGCTCGGAGGGGCCGGTGAGCTTCACGCTGGCGGCGGGCGCGCAACGCGTGCAGCTGGTCTCGATTCCCGATCCGACGGCACAGATCTCCGCGGTCGCCGACAACGTCAACGCCCCTCTCCCCGCACGCGTCATCACGCTGACCTACACCTATGTGACTGAGTCGGGCTCGGAGACCAATCTCAGCACTCTTCCCTTCGGCCTCGGTCTGGCCGCGGGCCAGATTTGCCAAGTGAACCCGCCGCCGAAGCCGTCCGGGGGGGCCTTTGGCTGGAATCTCTATGCGCAGTCGAGCTCCGATCCCAATAACGTACCCGTGCTGCAAAATCAGCAGCCGCTTCCCTTCGGCGTCGTCTATACCGAGCCCATCACCGGCTTCCAGGACTATCCCAACTTTCAGCAGCTCGCGCCCACGTCGAATGCGACCGCGGACAACATCAGCTATATCACCCACCTCGAAATTCAGACGTCCGACACCACGCTGCACGCCTACAACCAGTACGACATCGATTCGCTGGCCATGCGCGGCCTGGCGGCGACCCTGGCTTCGGCGTCCGAGTACCAGACCTATGCGTGGGATCTGATCAACGGCAACACCATCGAGATCCGGCCGCCCGCGGGCTCGACGCTGCTGCCGAGATATTTCTATGTCGCGAAGCCGCGGCGTTTGCGCTACGACCAGGCCGAGATCCCGTATCAGAACATCTCGGGCGTGCATGAGTTCCTGACCAACAAAGCGATCGCCGATTTAAAGCTGACGATCGATGAGTACATCTCGGCGCAGGCCTACGTGGGCGCGGCCACGTCGATCAAAGCGGAAATCATTTCCGCGCTGGCGCAGGAAAACTGGGCGAAGAACACACGCGTGACGCCCTTTTTGTTCTAAGAAACTTTTCCGATGGGCTCCCAGCCGCAAAGCCTTTACTCGACGCCGGCGTTTGAAGTCTTTCGCCGCGCGCTCACCACGCAGGCCATCCAGCAGTTCCACGGCATCAACGTCTACTCGACGCTGCCGCTGCTCGGGCCGGACTGGGCGCAGGATTGCCTGAACGTCGTCATCTCCGGCTCCGGAGGCCTTTCGAAGATGCGCCTGCCGGTGAAGCTGAGCGCGGCGATCGCGGGGCAGAACGCCGGCCCGAATTCTTTCTGGGATTTTCAGCAGGGCAACGGGACCCGGCAGACGCTCGCGCAATTCGGTCCCTCGCTCTACTACTTCACTAACGATCTTGCAGTCTCGACGCTGATCGAAACCAACGCGCTGAACGTCGGGCAGTGGTCCTTCTCCTCGGCATCGCAGATTCTCTGGGGCGTGAACGGGCAGCGGGCGATGAAGTGGACCGCCGCGAACTGGCAGCAGTGGGGCATCGTTGCGCCGGGAGGAGCGCCGAACATCACCGGCATCGTTCCCACCGTGGCCGGGCTGCTCTCGCCCTCGAATGGCGGTTACTTTTATTGGTACTCATACAAAAACGCAGTCACCAATTCGGCGGGCAACATTTCGCTACCGTCCATCGTCAGCGGAAATCAGTCGACCGTGGCGTTTGAGCCGCTCGCGGCCGCGCCCCCCGATCCGCAGATCGACACTATCGCCTGGTGGCGCTCGCTCGATGGCGGCGGAGATCCGTTCCGTCTCTGCGAAGTGAACATCAACACCGGCGCGGTTTTGAATTTGAACTCGCAGACGGCCGTCACCGTCGTCGCCGGCTCCGGGAATCTCCAGATTCAGGACAACACGCCCGACGCGGCGCTCGATCAGACCACGCGCGGACCTCTGGTCAACTCGCCGCCGCTGATTGGCCGCTTCACCGCGACCGGACAGGGGCGCCTGTTCATCTTCAACCTGATCGGCGCACCGCAGGACGTGATCTATTCCGGCTACGAGCAGATTTTGTACGGCCGGCCGGAAGAGTGCTTCCCTCCCTACAACCGTTTGCGGCTCTCGATCGGAGCGGAGCAGATTGCCGGCGGGGGAGTGCTGCATGCCGGCATCGTCGCCTTCTCGCAGACCGGGCGGATGTACATGCTGCGCGGCCAGGTGGAAGACATCTCGCTCGCCGTGCCGGTGAATTTTACGCAATATTTAGAAGAGCTGCCCTGGACGCTCGGCTGCTTGTCGCACTTCTCGATCCAGGCCTCGCCGTACGGGCTGATCTGGCTCGCCGGCGACAAGACGGTGCAACTGTTTGACGGCCACAGCAAGCCCTACGATATTTCCTCGCCGCTCTATCCATATCTCTCGCAGATCACGCCCGGCACCGAGAGCCAGGTGGTCTCCGGCTACTTCAATTGGCTGGAGCGCGACTGGTATGCGCTGCTGTGCGCGACCAACGGATCGCTTGCGAACAATAAACTTTTTCTCTTCGCCTTCAACACCCCGATCGGCTCCGATCAGCCGGCATCGGTTGAGGCTTTCGTTTCGGACGTGCCCACGCAACTCGGTGGCGCCACCTGGATCGGCGTGATCACCACGTCGAAACTGCAGCGCATGCTCTGCGTCGCCGGCCAGGGCTTTATTCAGCAGCTTCCCGTCAGCTCCGACACAGTCGGCGGTATCACCACCAACCTGGCCCTGAATCCCGCGACCAACGGGCAGTTGAACGCCTACTGGCGCGGCGGATATTTCGGCAACGACATGCCGCAGCGCTCGAAGATGTATCGCTGGGCGCGGCTGATCACCGACCAGTCCCCGAAAGCCTTCGCCGCGACCATCCGCCGCGTCGACGACGAACAATTTCCGCTCTCGGCTCCGGAGATCATCGGGCCAATTTCGTTTGGAACCACCAAGCTCGGCATCAATAAGCGCGGAAAACGGCTTTCGCTCGAAATCGGATTTCCGGCGATCGATGCGCCCGCGAACGTTTTGGAATATCAGATGGCCTTCATCGCGACCGCGGATCGTTAATTAGAACCTCGCCAACATGTCACTCCAGCAAAAACTTCCGGAAGTGCCGCTCGACAAGAACATGTCCGCGGCGACGCGCAATTTTCTCTCCGAAGTGCGCAAATCCTTCGAGCAGTTGCGCGGCACACTCGCTCCGCCCGCGCTGCCGTCGAATTTAAAGGTGACGCCGCAGGCCTTCGGCAACCTGATTCAGTGGTCGCGCGGCACCGGCTCCGATTTTCACGAAGTTCTCTGGAACACCGTGCCCACGATCATCAACGCGCATGTCGTCCCGGTTTCAAACGGCGCGCAGTGGACCGACAACATCGGCCAGTCGAATGTGAAGCGCTACTACTTTGTGCGCGGAGTCAAGCAGGTCGCGCCCCACGCCTATACCCGCACCATTGAAGTGGGACCGATCGCAGGCACGACGCTCGCTTCAAACGCCGGAGTCGCGCCCCCGGCGCCGCCCGTGCCCGGCGTGAACCAGGCGCTCAACACCAGGACCGGAGGCAGGGAGCCCTTATGAACATCGCGAAACTCGTCCTACTCGGAGAATTTTCTCCGGAGATGCTGCGGTTCTGTTTCCACTCCGGCTCCGGCAACCAGCAGCGACAACAGGCGACGAGCGACTTCGGCCAGCAAGGCAATCTCACCAGCACCGCGCAGGGCACGAACTCGCAGTTCGAAGGTCCGGTCCAGAATTCCCCGTTCTATAAATCGCTGCTGACGACAGGCATTCAAAACACCTCGGACGCGTACCAGACCGCGAAGACGAACATGGCGCAAAAAGCGAACGCGTCGGGCTTCGGCTACAGCTCGCCGGTTGCGACGGGCGCGAACAACCAACTCGATGCGCAGGAAACCTCCGCGCTCGCGCAAGTTCCGCAGACGGCAATGACGCAAGCCGCGCCGCTCTCGCTCGAAGCCTCGAATCAGACCGGGCAGATGGGTATGGGGTACGGCTCGCAGGGCGCGAGCCTGTTAAACGCGAACGCGAATAAAACTCCGTTCTGGCAATCGTTGCTGCAGAGCGGAATGCAGAGCGCCGGACAGGCCGCGGGCGGCGGAGCATTCGGGAGGTTATAAAACATGGGCGGCTTCAGCATCCAAGGCGGTTTCGACCAGGCGCTCCAGAACCCCGACACGCGCAATCGTTTAATCCGCGCGATGATGGGCAGCGATCCGGGGGCCACGATGGACCCGCCGCAGAACGATCGCATCGCGGACGACACCTCGCGCCATCCTGCGGGCTTTGAAGAGTCACAACCCGGCTCGACCGACGATTTAGAAAGCCGGGCCCGTGGCAGCGTCCCGCGTCTCGCGCAACAAATGCGCGCGCAAGCCACAGCCGCGCCGTCGCGAGTCGATCAACTCCAGAGCCAATACGACGCGATGCAGCCTCCGCCGTCGCAGAAACCCATCTCACTCTGGAAAAAGATTTTGCTCGGCGCAATCACGGCGGGCGGAGGCGGCGCTGGAATCGCACAGGGCTTAGCGCGGCAGCGACAGGGCCAGCAATTCGAAGAAGAGCGCTACGACAAAAACCGTAATGCCATACTCTCCCAGATCGAAGCGGAGCAAAGGATACAAGCGCAGAACTCCCGCGAAGATCAACGCGATGTCGAGAGCTATGGCCGCACCCTCGACCAGCAACGCTACCAGGACGCGCGCCAGGACCGGCAATTCGCGCAGCAGGACGCGATGCAACCGCCGCACACTCTCGATACCGCGCAAGGTCCGATGCAGTGGGACCCGCAGAAGCGGCAATGGGCTCCGGTGATGGTGAACGGCCAACCGGCCGGACCGAAAGCACAGCCGAAACCGGACACGCCGGAGCAGCAGTTCTTCGACTCGCCCGAAGAAGCCGGAAAAACTCAGGCGCAGAAAATTGCGGATTACGCCAAGGTAAGTCAGCGCCCGGAGCAGCCGCAACGACCTCAGCAGCAACTCGCTGTGATTAATGGCAAGGTCGTCGAGCTGAAACCGGGAATGGACGTGCCCGAAGGAACGCAGTCGCTCAGCGGAGATTTGAAAGGCTCGAAGCCTACCGCCGACGAACAGCGCCGCGCTGATCTCGCAGAAAACCTCAACGAGAATCTGGGAACGCTCGAAGAGATCGCCACTCGACGCCCCGACCTCTTTGGGCCTCTCGCAGGTCGATTGACGGGGCTGAGGGGCGCCATGGGCAGCAATGATCCCGACATCGGCACCCTCGAAACCATCAGGCACCAGATCGGCATGGCGCAGATTTCGGCGCACGGAATGCGCTCGGCGCAGGGAGTTGACTCCGCCGCCACTTCGATTCTGAATTCCTTCAAGAACGGGCCGGATGCGGTGAAGGCTTCGATCAACGCCGCCCGCAACAGCGTAAAGACATTTCAGGATGACGTTCGGAACAACCAGCGCACCGGAGCAGGTGGAACCCTGAAACAGAAGGTACAGCAATCCGCGCCACGGGCCGGAGCGATTGAAGACGGTTACCGTTTCAAGGGCGGCGATCCCTCCGACCCGAATAGTTGGGAGAAAGCGAAGTAGTGGCGGGTCCGTGGGAAAAATACGGTAGCCAGCAGCCTCAGGGGCCCTGGTCGAAATATGGTCAACCGTCGGCTGTGAGTCCACTTCCGCCTCCGATGATGACTGTCGGTGCGCCGCAGCGGATGCACCCCTCGTACAAGGGTGGCGATCCCACTCCGCCCCAGCCGATGCACCCCTCGTATCTGGTGGGCGATCCCAACGCAGACGCAACGCCGCGCAGCTTGAAGGATCAGATCGGCGACGCGTGGCTCAATCTCTATCAGGTTTCCGCGCCGGGGATCGCGGCCAGCGTTCTGCACAAACAAAGGCCCGGCTTGGTGTCGAGTATTCCCGGTGTCGGACCCGCGATGGAGGACGCTGCTGCTCCTGTCGATCAGCTCCCGTCACGAATGGGAGAGAACCTCCTGCTGATGCCATCGCCGGAAACAGAAGGCGGCGAAGCCGGAGACGCAGCGCCGCGGGCAGCACAACCGGCGCGCGTTGCACCACAGCCACAGCCGTCATCGTCGGGCCTTTTGAGTCGAGTGCGGGAAGTCGCTCTTCGCCGCGCTTCGAATATTCCCGGAGTGCAGGCCGCCAAAGACGTGAACTACGTCCTGCGCGGAGACGCCCCAGATGCCGCGCCCGCCGCCCCTGCTCCCGCGGTGCCTGATTATTTCGGCAAGGGTCGCTACGGAACTCCAGTTTCCGACTGGGGACAGAGAGTTCAGACCGGCCAGACCGCGCGCCCGCGGCTGGTCGAGCAGATGGGTGGAGAACCTGTTGAGCAGATCACTAAGCCTGCGGGATCGGCGGGCAGCATGGTCGACTCCGTCGTTTCACCGGCGAGTCAGTCGCTGCTCGAAAGACTGCGCGGATTTGCTTCGAACATTCCGTCCGACGAAGAATCGGCACCGGAAGACGAAGACCTGACGCCGATTTTGCAGGAATCGTTGAAGCAGGCGATGGCGCGCAAGGCCGCGCTGCCCCAGTGAGTTTTTCTCTATGTCCAACCGATTAAGCTGCTTTCTTTTTGCCGCGGTGTTGCTGCTGTGCGCTTCGTTTGCTCACGCTTCGAACTCCACGCTGACCGGGACCATCACCGACGCACAAGGCAATCCGCTGAACGGGACGCTCACCATGCGGCTCCCGGTACCGGCGCAGGATACGACGCTACTGACGGCGGTTTCCGCGTCTCCGGTGACCTTCAACCTGGTCAATGGCATGATCGTCGGCGGCGCGCCCCTGAAGGACGTGGCCACGCTGCAGCCGCTCGGGCTCTATTACATCGCGCGCGCCTACGACTACACCGGAGCCCTGCAGTTCTATGGGAATTATGCGGTCACCGGCGCGACCTTCAATCTGGGCGCAGCCACGCCGACTTCGGTCACCACGTCGAACGTCAGCTACATCCTGCCGATTTTTCCGAACCAGACGAACTCCTTCACCGCGACCCAGCAATTCATCACCATTACCTCCGCTTCTTCGCCGGTCGCCTCCTCCGGATTTATCCGCATGGCGAACACGGACCAGAATTGCTGGCGCAACGCGGCCAACTCAGCCGACATCTGCGTCGGCTACGCCGCCTTCGGCGGGCTGGACCTGATCTCTGTCGGCGGCGCGGGCCTGACACTCTCGGGCGGCGATCTGTTTGGAGCCTCGAACGCGCAACTCACGCTCGGGACCTTCGCCACGTCCGGAAATGCCGGGCCGAGTATTTCGCTGGTCGCGGCCTCGGCCAACGGGACCAACCTGAACGGCGGCTCGATCTTCATCCTGCCCGGTGCGCGCAACGGTTCCGGCTTAAATGGAACCGTCAGCGTGCAGCACGGCATGGGTTCGACCGCGAGCTCAAGCGGTTTCCAGCAAAATCGGACCGCCTCTTGTACGACCGGCGCCGGTGCGGGCGCGACCTGCAACACCACGATCACCTGGCCCGCGACGTTCGACGATACCAATTACACCGCGTCCTGCACCGTCTCCGGCGGTACCGGAGGAGTGACCGGCACGCCTTCGATTCGGAACACGGCCTCGAAGACCACGACCACGATGGTGGTCACCATCGCCAACAACTCCGCCGTGGCATCTTCGGGAACGCTCGACTGCATCGCCGCACACGACTAAGTCTTCCATGAAGAAAATATTTTTGTTGCTTCTGCTGCTCGTGGCGCGGATCGGCTTCGCGCAGACCACGGTCACCGCCACCGTCACCGATCCGAACGGCAACCCGTACGCGAACGGCACGGCATCGGCGGTGAGCGTGCCCAACAGCGGGCGGCCGACGATCTACACCACGCCGATCGCGACCAACGGCTCCGGATTTTTCACCCTGGTGCTCTCTTCCCCTAACACCTACATCTTCACCGTTTGCGCGCCGCCGGTGGCTCTGGGACCGACCGTCAATGCCACGCCGAAGCAAGTCTGTTTTTCTTCCGCGCCAACTTTTATTTCCGGATCATCGATCGATCTGAGCGCTGCGCTCACGTCTGTCTCCGCGGTGCTCGGCCCGAAACTCGGCTCTAGCGGCGGCTCCGGGCCTTCGATCCAGATCAACGGCATTGCGATCTCGCTGCAAACTCTGCTGAATTTTCTCAACACCCCGAGTCTCAGCTGGACAAATCCCGGAGGCGGCGTCGTACAAGCACAGGTCGGTCCCACTCTGTCCGGACTGAGTTCGATCAACACCCAGGACGTCGTCGACACCGGGACCGTCAACGCGTACTCCGGCTGTCCCGGCGCGACCGTGCAGCCGACGCCCGGCCTGATCATCCCCTTCATTCCGGGGAGCGCCAACACTTCGACCAATCCGATGCTCTCGTTGTGCGGCAGTTCCAGCTTCACCATCGCCAAAAACGGACTGAACGTGCTGACGCCGGGCGATATGGCCGCGGGCGCGATCGACATTTTGATCTTCACCAGTTCGAGCTACTGGGAACTGACCAATCCGGCATCGGCGTCGGTGACCTTCAAGACCAACGGCAACGCCAACAGCACGCAGGGCCAGCTCGACATCGAGAGTGGGAACAACGTCAACAACTATGGGAGCTGGTTCTGCACGAATACCAGCTTCTCTGTGTTTTGCAGCGTCGGCGGCGTCGTCGATTTGACCAGCCCTGCCAATGGCGCTCCGGCCACTGGCTATCTGGTCTCTCCGGTCTTGCCGGACGTTGGGTCCGTAAACGCCTACGCCGCCTGCTTTGGTGGGACCAACCCATCGAAGGCTGGGATGCAAGTCCAGATCGCGATCGCGAACACTAACACGGGTGCGTCCACGCTTACCTGGTGTACCAACTCCGCCGCCGCGATCGTGAAGGCGGGAGGATCGGCCATCGTCGCGACCGACCTCGTCGCGAACCAGGTCGCGAGTTTCGTCCTGACTAACGCTCTCGTATGGCAGCTCTTGAACCCGGCGTCTTCCGCGTCCGGCAGCTTCGGAGGACAGCAACAGGGACAGCCGACGATCGGCGCGAGCACCACGACGGCGACGACCGAGCCCGCGACCTTTGTCGCGCAGGCCTTCTCCGGCACGGATCTATGCGCCAAGATCAAAGCGGCGCTCAACCAATGCACCCCGGCTTCGGTGAACGCTTGCCGCGTCATCGTCGATGCGACCACGCCAGGATCGGCCGACGTGTGCTCCGCCGCGAATTCAAATTTCTTCAGCGGCGTCTCGACCTCGATCATGGTCGAGATGGAGCTGCGCGCGATGCTGCAACTGAAAGCGCCCGTGATTTTTCCGGCAGTGGCGCACCAGGTGCACGGCATCGGCAGCTCGCAGGTCTTCCGCGGAACCGGCTTCATCATGGACCCGAGCTTCGCCGACTCGAACAACCTCTGCAACTTCGGAGGCTCCGGACAAGGTCCCTTCCCTTCTGGGCATTATCTGTGTCTGGTGATCGATGGCGGCGGCAACTGGTCGGCAAACGCCTTCGGCGGAAAGTGGCGCGATCTTTCTTTCGACTGCAACGGCGTCACCAACTGCATCCCGTTCTACACCGGCAACGAGCAGGAAGATTCCGGCTTTAAGAACGTCCGCATCTGGGGCCTGGCGGTCAACTCCGCAACGTCAGTGAGCGCGTGCGGCTTCTGGGATCATTCGGTCGCGACCGGCGGAAACACCGGACCTTCGCACTGGGCCATCGAGGACAGCTATTGCGATCCCTGGGGCAACGGCAGCTCGGGAACCACGGCGAACAACACCATCTATGGCTTTGTGTACGAGGGCCAGGGCTCCGGCGGCAACATCCTGATCGCGCGCTCGACGGTGCGCGCCAGTGGCTCATCCGCGCTGATGGTCGACGGCGTCTGGATCGATGGGTCGAACACTCCCGACGTCAAGGACATCCACTGCGAATGGCTCTCAAGCGGCTGCGTCGATTTCGGCGCCGGCGGACACGGAACCGTGAGCGCCCGCGCCTCGAACATCTCCGACGCGAACCACGCGGCCAACGGAGTGCATTTCTATTCCGGATCGACCGGCGGCACCGTCTTCAACATCCAGGCGCAGGGCGCAAACGTCCAGGACGACATCAACAGCTGCACCACGTCGGGATCGACGACGGAGTTTTATACGGTCGACGACGGCGGGCAGGGCTGGTGGGAAAATTCCTTCCACGTGTGCGGCTCGGCGAACGCCGACAAAACCGGCGCGCTCGCCTTCTCGGCTTCGACCAGCCAGAGCTACACCTACTCCGGAACGTATTCGGTGGCGCCGCAGTGCTACGCGACCCCGACTTCAAATCCCGGCACAACGGTGTTCTGGGTGACCTCGACGACGTCGGCGCTGACCATTCACGCCTCCGCGGCTTTCACGGGATCGGTGAACTACAGCTGCACCGGCCGCGGCACGTAAATTCCTCCTTAACTCCCAGCTATGAATTCCTTCCAGAAAGAATTCCTCGATCGCGCGAGCGCCGAAGCCGAGAAGGCGAGTCACCCCTTCCCGAAGATGGCCGCGGCGGAGGCGGCGCTCGAATCAAGCTGGGGCAACTCCGTCCTGGCGCGCGAAGAAAACAATCTCTTCGGCATGAAGCAGCACGCGCATCCGGTGTACGGGACCATGACGCTGCCGACGCGCGAATTCGAAAAGGGCCAGTGGATCACGGTGAGCGCGAACTGGGTGAACTATCCCGATTGGGCGAGTTGCTTCGCCGATCGGCTGGCAACCCTGCAACGACTGGCGAACGCCTTCCCGCACTACGCCGCCGCCCTCGCCGCTCCGGACGCCGCCACTTACATCGCCGAAGTGTCGAAGACCTGGTCCACCGACCCGAACCGCGGCGCAAAAGTTCTTTCTATCTATCAGGAGTACACCGCGTGAGCTTCACCGCATTTGCAAAGAAGGCCGCCCCCTGGATCACCACCATCGCTAGCATTGCCGTCCCTGGCGCCGCGCCGTTCCTGGGGATCGCCTCGAAGCTGCTGACGAGCGGCCTAGGCACGGCAGTGAAAGCCGATCCGCAGTCGATCTCGGACGCCATCAGCACAGCGATGGCGAACCCAGAGCAGCTCGCCACGCTGAAGAAGATCGACGACGACTTCGCAGTGCAGATGAAGGCGCTCGACATTCAGAACATCGACGCGCTCGCGCAAATCGGAGCCGATGACATGGCCAACGCACGCCAGCGCGAGATGGCGGTGAAGGACTCGACGCCGAAGGTGCTCGCGTATGGGATCGTGCTCCTGGCCTTCGCCGCCTCGGTGGTGGTGTTGAGCGGGAAATCTCTGGCGCTGAAAGACACCACTGGCGCAACCCTGGTCGGAGTGGTGATCGGCTACATCTTCGGGGAAGTGAAGCAGGTGTTCTCGTACTACTTCGGCAGCTCGGCGGGGAGCGATCGCAAAACTGAGCTGCTCTCGGAGGCGCCGCCGGTGCAGAAATAAAGTTTGCTAGGAGCTAATCAAAATGAATCCAGTTGCACTCACATTCTCGATCGCAGTCCCGGTGGCGTTCGTCGCCGGAGTTTTGTTTCACAGGTACGTCGTGTCGGAGGCGAGTGCGATCAAAGCGCACGTGACCGCGGAAGTCGAAGAGGTGCGCGGCGACATCGCTTCCCTGCTGGCGAAGGTCGCCGCGAAGCTCTAGCCCGCGGCCTTCAACCGTCTCGGCGGCGGCAGAATTTCCGGTGCAGGCAGCACGGCATCGAGATCCGCATCGGAAATCCGCCCTTCGCGTTCGATGATCAGCTCGAACATTTCCTGAAAGGCCGCGTGCACTTCGACTCGCTGTGTGCCGGTCAGTTTGCTGATCATCTCGAAGGCGGCGAAGTTGAAGAAGTCAGGCTCGGGCGGACCGGGGCGGATCGCGAGCACCATCGTGCACGACGGGCAGATGTAAATCACCGGGGCTGACGCTTTGCGGCGCGGCTTCATTCCCGCGGTTTGGCAGAACATGAAAACCGCGAGGGCCTTGTCGCTCACCTCGATCTGGTTTCCGCAGCGACGGCAGCAGGTGCGTTCTCTGGCAGGCATCTAGATTCCTCCGTTGCCGCATGCTAGCACGGTGCTAGCACGCGAATTGCTGGGTTTCCGTCGTCTGCTGGCCAGACTCTAACTAGTCAACAGCAGCGCGGGCGAAGTTACCTCGGTTTTGATTCTGCGCGGAAGTCGCTGGCCTTTGGTGTGAGGGTGCGGAGAGAATCGCAGTCATGTGCTACGACCAAGAAAAAACGCAGGGTACTGAGACTGGTGACTACGAGCGCGCGGAGCGGCGGTTGCGGGACGTAGCGCGCGAAGCGAATCTCAAATGCAACGCTGAAATGGCTGGAATGGCCGTCCGCCCGAAAATCGACGCCGAGATACTCGCGGAGCTCTTCACCTACCATCCGCCGACCCCGGTGACTCTACCGAAGTTCGCCGCGATCAATCAGGCCGCCAAGAATTTCGCCGAAATTGTTTTACAGAACTGCGTGCGCGGCTCGGATCGCGCCAAAGCCATCGAGATGATCCAGGACGCGCGCATGGTGGCGAACCGCTCGATCGCAGTGAACGGATTGTCGATCGCCTGATGCCGCCCCTCACCAAACGTGAACGCTCGATCCTCTCCGCCTACCAGCGTTTCGAGCGGCTGAAAGAGAAAGCCGAAGCGGCCTACGCCAAGGTGGATCACATCGGCTCGGAACTCGCGCAGAAAGTTTTCAAGCTCAAGGCGGCGAAAAAAGTTTCCGACTTCACCCGCGCCGTGCGGATCTCCGAAGACGGCAAACACCTACTCGTCACCGCGCAGCTCGCCGAAGCGGCCGCCGAAGCCGCCAGTGGTGGGGAAGGGAAAGTCTGGGCGCACGCCGCCGCCCGGCCCTGGAAGTTCGCCACCAAGAACCTCGATTGAGTCTGAGGCCATGAACGGCCACTTCACCACCTGTGACATCTGCGGCGCCCCCGGCCACTCCGCGAAAAACTGCGGACTCCGGAAACTCGAAGAGCGCCGCGATCCCTTCGGGGAACTTATTCGCGTCGAACGCCGCAGAGCTCTGGCCCGCAAATTTCTCCCGCCTGGTTCGTCTCTCCTGAACGTGCAGTCCTCGCCTCGGTTTGGATCCTGAAGTTTCCCGCCTACATCGCTGAGCTCCCACCCGCCCCCGGATTTTTAGATTTTCCCGCCCTGATCTCCGGCTGACCCCTTTAGCCTTGGCAGTCGAAATGCTTCGCCGACTTCACAGGCGGGGGTTGGGGTTGCTCGTCCAAAAAATGCCTTTCAGGATTGCGCGCGGGGTGTGCGCGCCTCCGCAATCACTCTATCCATGAGCAAGAACCTTAATAACCCTAAGATCTAAACCTTTCGGAACGCGTTTCGCGGCGCGCCGCATCTTGCGGCATGCAGCAGGTTGCGGCCTGCTGCATTCTGCGGCCTGCCGCACTGGTCATACCAATTTATCGGGGAACCTCGGTCGCCATCGATTTCCACAGAGGGGGGGGGGGATTTCCATTGACTCCGTAACTAGCTACAGCTATTGTTGCGGCCATGGAAAAGCGGAATTGCGCTCTCGAAGATTGCGGCCTTGAGTTTGAACCATCGTTTTCGAATCAGATTCATTGCTGCCGCCGCCATTCAACGCTTCACCGCGTTCGGCGTCTGCGGGCGCGACGACGCCATGCATCGCCGCCGCCCGGTCCCGGTCCTTCCGGTCCTCCGAACGGTGGGCTGCACGCCACTCTCGGCGGCGCTGTTGAGTACCAGCCCGACGGCGCGGTGACCGACCAGAACAGGTATTATGTAAAACGACGAGGGTGAACTGCGGATTGCGCGTCTCGGGGTGCTGCCCGGATTTACGTCAGGAGTTCGCCCTGCTGACAGCTTAGGGCTGATTAGCTGTCAGCTCTTACTCACATCTTGTACTTCCCCAAATCGTCGTCGTTCAGCCCTTCGAGCCATTTCCGCAACTCGTCCGTCGTGACCCGATCCGACATGTTCGCAGCCAGCTTCGAAGTCTTCAACACGACCTCCTCCACGAAGATCGGACAATCCACCCGCAACGCCAGCGCGATCGCATCCGATGGCCGCGAATCGATGCTGATGACCTCGCCGCCGCGCTCCAGCCAAATCACCGCGTAGAAAGTATCTTCCTTCAGCTCAGTGACGACGACTTTGTGTACTTGCGTTTCCAGCCCCATCAGCACGTTCTTGATCAGATCATGCGTCATCGGACGCGGCGTCGAGACTTTCTCCATCTCCAGCGCAATCGCATTCGCCTCGTACACGCCCACCCAGATCGGCAACACCGTCTCTCCGCCGACATCCTTCAAGATCACAATCGGCATATTGCTGACCGGATCCATCATTAAGCCGCGGATTGTCATTTCTACTTCCATGGGGATCTCCGAATTTCTCCTTATACCACTGATTGTGTGTCAGGGACGACTAGTTCGCCGACCAGGCTGTTCGGGAAACTGCGGGTGACCAGGACTTGGACGTAAGCTCCAGCCCTCAGCGATTCGAAATCGAGGGCTGTGAAGTTAAGAGTTTTGTTGTGGGAAGTGCGGCCGATCCACTGCTTGCGGGCGTCATTGTGGCCTTCAACCATTACTTCACATGTGGCGCCGACGTAACGCTTATAGCTAGCGACTTGAATCTCGCGCTGTCTTGCCATCAAGGCTTCCAGGCGGCGAGATTTTTCTTCTTCCGGGAGCGCGTCCTCGAGGCTAAGGGACGGAGTGTTCGGCCTCGCGGAATACTTGAACGAAAAGACCGCGTCGTACCCAACTTCATCGAGGAGGCTAAGCGTCTCGGCGAAATCGGCTTCGGTTTCTCCTGGGAATCCCACAATCACGTCGGTTGTGATGCTGATTTCACGCTTCGCGGCCTTCATCCATGCGATGCGTTCGAGATATTGTTCGCGGGTGTAGAGGCGCTGCATGGCGTCGAGCACGCGCGTCGACCCGCTCTGGACGGGCAAATGCACGTGATCGCAGAGCGTGGGCACGGCATCGATGGCGTCGACAATGTCGCGTCCGAAGTCGCGCGGGTGCGACGTGGTGAAGCGCACTCGCTTGATGCCATCGACTTCTCCGACCGCAACCAGCAACTCCGCAAATGATTTCTTTCCAGACAGATCGCGATAAGAGCTTACGTTTTGCCCGAGTAGTTGGATCTCTGTGTAGCCGAGATCCGCCATCTGATGGGCTTCCGCGAGTACCGACTCCGAAGTCCGGCTGCGTTCTTTGCCTCGCGTGAACGGAACCACGCAATAGGCGCAAAACTTGTCGCAGCCCTCGATGATCGTGATGTACCCGCGATGCGGATTGGTGCGCGCCGTGAATTCGGTCTCGAAGCACTCGTCGGTCTGACGATCGTCGAGTCCGGTGATGCGGATGAGGCTTGCGGCCCCCGGCCTTCGGGGAGCCGACTTCCCTGTTTCGAGTTGCGCCAGCATGCTGGGCAGATTCCGGTATGAGGCCGATCCGCACACCAGCGAGACGTAGGGCGCGCGCTCGAAAATCTTTTCGCCTTCCTGCTGGGCCACGCAACCGAGAACTCCAAACGTCTTGCCCTGCGCTGTATATTTTTTGTAATCGGAGAGTCGGTTGAAGACTTTCTGCTCGGCCTTATCGCGGATCGAGCAGGTGTTGTAGAGAATCAGGTCGGCCGCCTCGACGGTCTCCACCTGTCGGTATCCTTCCTGGACAAGCGTCCCGACGACCTTTTCGGAGTCGTGGACATTCATCTGGCACCCGAAGGTTTCGAGGTAGAACGTCTTCTGCGGCGACTTCTGTGGACTGCTCTGTGGAACCCCAGACATATAGGGAAAGTATAGCGCGGGGAGAGCTACTAGCCCCGCTAGCTACTAGCCGACGCTTCGACGCCGGAGGAAATCAGCAGCCCAAGGGATTAATTCTCGTGGAATCCCACCCTTTGAAAGGAACGCAAAGGGTCCGGGGCTTCTGGTTTTCAATGGGCGTCGACGCTCTCCGGGTTACTGAATGGTTCCCTGTTTTGCGAGAGTGGTCATATCGGCGCTACATTTGTGAAGAAGATCGATGATGGCGAGTTTCAGAGCGTTCGCGTCTTCGAGTTCTTGCTTTAGAGTTTTGTCGGCTGCGATGTCTTTCTTGCCCCGGGGAAGATTCGTAATCATGTTCCCAAGTGCGGTGCGCTCTTGCATAATCTGCCGGAAAGTCTGGTTGATTTCAGAATTCGAGAAGATGGACCCAATGTCCACGCTGAGAATCTGCGCGTTCGTTCTCCAATTCCTGCTCGTATGCACCCAATTCTCTCTGCGTTCGGCTGTCTCCTTTTCCGTCCATTCATCGCCGTAGTAGGTGCTTAAGACATCGTCAGCGGCGGCAACGGTAGTGGCAACTTCCTTGGCCGTCCGGTCGATCACGATGTAGGCCTTGTCGAGGGCTTGTCGCTCCTCCAGATAGGCTCGCTGGTTCTTCAGTTCCGCGGCTTTCCAATGGGAGGTTAACCAATTGCCCACGCCAGCCGTCAGGCCGAAGCCGATGACTAAGAGCAGCAGCTGTTTCTGAAAATCCGAGAGCCTGGACTTCGGTTCGGGGTGCAGAGCCCTTCGAATTTCGTCTTTCAGAGTCTCGGACTCGCGGATTTTGTCTTGTTCGGCAGCAGATAAGGTCATTACGAGACCTCGAGGTCACTGTACCTGCACGCTTGGGGTTAAGTGGAAGTCGTAGGAGAACGCACGTCCTTCGTTGAGATCCAGTGTTGCCCGCCCTCTGAGTTCGTGGGCTGCGGCAAAGACATGATATGTGCCATGAGGAACGGTGAAGGAATAGCGTCCTCCCCCGTCCGACTCCGTTCTCTCCTGGTCGGGGCAGCAGTCGCACCGCGTTGGGTTCTTGCAGTCTGAGCATTTGCACTTGTCGATCTTGATCTCCAGAGTCGCTCCCGAAACGACTGCTCCTGAAGGATCGAACACGGTTCCCGATACCGTGATGCCCCCTTCTTGTGCGCAAAGGGTGCCGAGCAACGTGAGAAGAGTCACGACGCCGAGAGCAATAGAAGATGATCTTCGCATTGGGAGCCCCTTCCTGGGCCGACGCTAAACTTTCGGCGGCACTATACGGCAGAAGGCTTGAAACAAATGTCGTCCATAAGGTTGTGTTACGAAATCCGAACGGAATATCGCCCCCGGCGGCTTCTGGGAAGACCATGGCCACACGGATCGTGGGTCGTGTAATTCACTCTTTACTAATCACCCGCAGGATGTAGGGCGGGCACTCCTTACCGCCGGGGTTGCTTTTGCTTTTCACAAAGACTATTGCAGTTGAAGCCTTGCGGGTTTGTCTGTTACGAATGAACAAGTTCGGTGTGGAAATCTCAAGGTCAAAGCAACCGACAGGAGTGTCCGTCCCACATCTAGTGTGGCCTGGGGTGTTTGGGCTGGTAGATACCGACTTTGCCGCCGCCGGGGAGGGTTAGGGTGGCGAGGCTTCCCCATCGCTGTTCGTTCACGGCGGAGACTGGAACGTTTTTCTTCTTTAGATCGTGCCGGGCCGCGGCGATGTCGTCGCACATGAAGAAGAGTTCGTGCCGGGCTTTCCCCGCAAGATCGTTCGGCTCGGCGTCATCTTTCTCTAACCTTTGTTTCTCCAAGTCATGAAAGGCGGCTTCGGCGGGAGGCAGCGCGAAGATGAGCCAGCCGTGGCCGGCGTCGACGGAGTTGAACTGGAGCACATCGCGGAAGAAGGCGCGGTCTGCTTCCGGATCCTTGCTGTAGAGAACGATGTGCGCGCCGTTGATCATCGGAGGCCTCCGATGGGGTATCGTCTCACCGGATCCGGGAGAGCGCAAGCGGCAGTGGGAATTGGGACCAAGATCGAGTCCGTGGAATCCCACCTTTCGCAAAGAACGTGAAAGATGGGGGACCCGGCACGGGGTGGAACGGCCCTTCGGGAGTCAAAATCCCCACCCTCTCGCAAGAGCGCGAGAAGGGTGGGGCACCCTCGCAGATTTCTTCGTGGTGCTTCCCTTCTCGATTTCATCCACGAAAGTCCGCGTGATCCGTCGCATAGATTCAGGAGTGTGCGGCGGGTGTTTCGACGAAGGCCTCCAGCCAGCCGAGCACGCGCTTCCAACCTTCTCCGTGGCTCTTGGCGGATTCCAGGTTGCCGGCGAATCCTTCCTGCGTGACGCGAACGAGCGTTCCCGTCCCGGATTTCTTCGGACCACTGGGATGAAGCGCGTTTACGGCTTGCGGTGTGAGCTCCCAGCGGACAACCGTTCGAGTCGGATCATAGCTCCCGACCCAAGTATGCACGAGCAGGCGCGGCGGATCGACCTCGAGATATTCGCCTTCGACGAAGAAGGATTTGCCGTCGACGCCGACGCCCTCGCTGCGCCACTTGCCGCCAGGACGCACGTCCATGATGGACTTGGTAATGTGGTAAAGCCCGTCCTGTCCCCACCATTTCGGAAGCTGGCTGGGATCACTGATCGCCTGAAAGACGCGCGCCGGCGGCGCGGCAATGAATATCTCGGCAATTACGGCGTCCTGATCAGGCGTGATGGTTGCGATGGCCATTTTGTTGCGCTCCTCAAGTTAGAGATCAGCGGAGAGCAGAGAGGTCTTAACGAATCGCTCGCTACTCTCCACGTTATTTGTCTTACTTCTCCACGAAATTCTTCAGCATTTCGACCACGCCGGGCCATCCGCCGGAGTAATCCTTGCGGGCGACTGGGAGCGATGCGAGGCCGCTGTGCGTAACTTTCACGTGCGTGCCGCCCGGCTGCGGCGTGAGGTCCCAGCGGACGACTGTAGTGCGAGCGCTGTCCTCGTGCCAATTCGCGATCCATGTATAGATGAGCAAGCGCGGCGGATCGCATTCGAGAATCTCGCCTTGACATTCGAATTTGCTGATGCCGTTGACGGCGATCGAACCTTTTTCGGTGGCGTAGCTGTAACGGCCGCCGACGCGGGCGTCCATCTGCCAGGACTTCACCGGGCACTCGGGGTTGGTGAACCAGAGCTTCAGCTCTGCTGCGTCGGTGAGCGCCTTGAAGATGCGCTCGGCCGGCGCATTGATCTGGATCTCGCTGACGATGGCATCTTGATCGGGCGCGACACTAGTTGTGCTCATGACGAATCGACCTCAGCGGCGGAAGCCGCAATTCTCTTGAAGCGAAGGGCACGACGAGAGTCGTGCCCTTCCCGGCGACTCCCCAACTACATCTTGCGGCGAAGGTCGAAAGATTCCTTCATCTCCTTGCCGTGGTCGACGAAGGTCCAGTCCTCGGTGTGATGATTGTCGTCGAGGAGCGTGAGTACCATCGTTTGCATGTGGCCGGCGTCGGGAGTGGCAAGGTTCGTGGCGTCGACGTAGGTAAAGGTCATGGTTTTGCCGTCGGGCGAGACCGAGGCTTGCATGCGAGGCTGGTTCCCCATCGAACAATAGTGGGTGAGCAACAGGCGGTTGGGTCCATCGAGATTGAACATGGAGATCATATCTTCCTTGCCTTCGATCTCGCTGATCACGGCTGATCCGCCCGAGACTACTTTGAACGACACTTGTACGGGACGGCCGTCCTGCGCTTTTCCTTCCCAGGTGCCTGGCATGTTCTTGATCGTGGCGAAAGCTTTCTGTGCATCATTCTGCGCGAAGGCAGAAGTGGCGGCGAGTGTGAGAACGGCTGCGATGAGGAAGCGGAGCGAATGTTTCATGGTGGTGGTCATGGCGTTTCCTTTCGTTGATGGTAGTCGTCGAAAATCACTTCTTGTGTTTGTGCGGAGCGGGGTGCTCGCCGCGGGTTTCCTTCTCGTATTCGGATTCGACAAAAGCTTTCAAACTGTTCAGGTTCGCTGTCCAGAAGTTGCGGTATTGCTCGATCCAGGAGTCGACGGCGCGCAGCGGCTCGGGATTGAGGTGGTAGACACGATTGCGGCCTTCGCGATGTTCGCGCACCAGATGGGCGCGGCGGAGTAGGCGCAGGTGCTTCGAGATTGCGGGCCGGGAAACGGGAAAGGCGCTGGCGATTTGTCCGGCTGGCTGGCTTCCGCGGCGGAGCAGGTCGAGGACGGCTCGTCGAGTCGGGTCGGCGAGGGCCTGGAAAGTGGCTTCAGAGTTTCGTGGCGCCGAATAGGTAACTGAACGGTTCCGCATAATGTGTAACCATAGCGTTACGCATTCGGAATGTCAAGGATTGTTTTAGGAAATCAAAATCCCCACCCTGTCGCATACCGAGCGACAAGGGTGGGGCGCCCCGCTGCTATGTTCTTGATTACTGGCGATTCTTGATCAGGTTCAGGAATGCTTGGTGAATGCGTGTGTCGTCGGAAAGTTCGGGGTGGAAGGTGGCGGCCATAGCTCTTCCCTGCCGGACCGCGACCGGGTCGGCGCCCTCGGTGGCGAGGACTTCGACGCCTTCTCCGATGTGGGAGATCTTGGGAGCGCGAATGAAGACCATTTCCAGAGGAGAATTTCCGAACAGACCTTCGCGAATCGAGCTGTCGATCTGACGTCCGTAGGCGTTGCGGCGGATGCGGATGTTGAGGGCGCCGAGTCCGGCCTGCGCAGGATTCTCGACTTCGGTGGCGAGCAGGATCGCGCCCGCGCAAGTACCGAAGGTGGGTTTGGCTTTGACGAATTGCTTGAGCTTTTCGAAGCCGGCGTCACCGAGAAGTTTGAGGAAGGTGCCAGACTCGCCTCCGGGAATGACGAGGCCGTCGATGTCGTCGAGTTGTTCAGGCTTCCTGACGAGCACAACTTTGGCGCCGAGCTCTTCGAGCCGGCGGCGGTGAGCGTCGAAATCGCCTTGCAGTGCTAGAACTCCAATGGTCATTTTGGTCGTTAGTCGTTGGTCGTTGGCAACTGCGCTCCGACTTGATTTTAATGGATCGCCACTGCGGCGAGGCGCCCGGCTGCGGAAAGTTTCGTGAAACCACGTGTTGGCGACAATTTCACTGCACGCTGGATTCTCGCCCCGCTGGTAAAAGCGCGGGGCTTCGAGATGACGCCGTCCGTTCCCGCCGAGGTCGAGGTTGGAGTGATTCAAAGCTCGGGCTCAGAGAATCAGAGAGGCTGTTGAGTGTGGGAGACTCTGTTTCGGGGTGATGTTGACGCAGTAGAACGGGTGGGCAAAGTCGTGCATGACGTACATCTGGTCGTTCCAGGCGGCGGGGATGAGGCGCATGTGACGGAGTAGATGGATGGGGGAAATCTTGCGGTGCTCGTGCGCAGCGTTAAATTCTTTGATGGCGAGCAGTTCTCCGACGAATTCGTTGTGGCAGGCATGGGACGGATAAATGAGGTCGTCGAAGTAGCAGAACACGCGCGGCAGATGGTTCTCCGCAGGCCCTTCGAAGATGCGAAAGGCGTTAACGGTGGAGCTGTAGTAATCGAGATCGAAAGCAATGAAGCCGAGTGGCAGAGTGTCCTTGCGCGCGATGAACGCGGGGACGGTGTCGGTGACGTTGCCGATGTCCAATTGCGCTGTCGTGAGTTGCTGCTGCAGCGCGGCAACGTTCATCTTGTAGAAACCCTTTGTCCATACATGGGGCAGATCGCGATAGTCCGTAGCTTCGGGCATACCGCCACCGCTGTCGAAGCCGAAAACATCGATGCGAGTGCCGATGGACTTGCTGACTTCGCGGGAGATGCGCTCGAGGGCGATCAGACCGCGCCCGCCGGCGACTCCGAATTCGACGACGGAGATGCCGGGCAGGCCTACTGCCTTTGCAAGTCGGGCAGCGGAGAGAACTCCGAAGGCATAGGGGGCATGGGAGGAAACGTCGTAGGCGACTCGGGTTTCGATCGATCCGACGGGGCAGCGCCGCCATAGTTCGCGTGCGCCGGGGAACGCTGCAAGCATCGCCCATAGACGGTTGAGTTGCATGCGGGAAGTCCCATGTTAGTCATCACGGTTGCTGCGGGTGCAGCAAGAGCGAGTGTTTTTTGGGATGTGATGTCGCTTGCACGTTGGAAAGTCCCCACTTCTCGTGCAACGAACGCGCGAGAAATGAGGCTCCCGTAATCGAGCTTCTGGAAAGAGAAGCAAGATCAAGATCAAAATCAAAGGCGACGGACAGGGGTGTCCGTCCCACAAAAGTGTCGCTCCCCATGGTTGCCCAGCACCTGCGGTTCAGCGTTGTGGAGAGCTGGCCGGTTCTGGCGGTGGAGGAGGAGCGTGGTCGTCGCCGGCGTTGGCGCCACTTTTCAATGACGGGTCGTCGACGGGAACATCGTTCTTGACCAGATCGGTTTTCACTTCAACTTTTTGGTTTGCCGTCGGATTGATTTGGGTTTCGAAAGTCTTGTATCCGGGGAGCGCGATCTTGATGGCGTGCTGGCCGGGTGCGATGAGCAAGGAGCGGCCGACGCCTTCGAACTCGCCGACGTGGCCGACGAAACGTCCGTCCATGAAGACGGCGGCGCGGTTGGGATTCACAGCGATCTTGACGCTGGCCCAGGAGGCGGGCATTGGACCGCTCGCGGCCTTCGCCATGGCGACCTGGACCAGTCGCTTTTCTCCCGGCTGGAGAACGACGGTTTGAGTGAAATCCTGATAGCCGTTTTGGCGCACGGAGATAGTGTGCTCTCCGGGCAGCAGAAGCACCTTCTTGCTTCCTTTGAGTTCTTTGAGGTATCCGACGTATTGTCCATCGATCCAGACACCGGAGGTTTTCTCGACCTTCGACTTGCCTTCAAATTGAACTTCGCCCATGACTTGGTTGCCGGCGTGAACGACGGTTGGGAACGACACTATGCAGACAACGACTAGAGCGCATAGGTAGGACGACGGAGTACGGCGCGCGATTGGCATTGGGAACCTCCTGTCTTCGATGAAATTGAAGGGCATGATGTTTGCCAAATTCGTATGTTGTTGAGGGCGCGGGCTCGAGAGAGCAGGTGGCAGGATAAAAAGAACGAATGAGTATGTAGATTGTTCGCCCCAATAAGGGTTCAAGACACTTAGTTCAACGATCGGGTGGAGGAGGAACAAAAAGTTGGCGCTTATGTTTCCGAAGGAGATCGAAATCACAGAGGGCCTGCAAAAGTCTGCAAAAGTCTTGATTTACCTATAGTAACGGGGATAAACTCGGCCTGCGGGCTCCCCTACTCGTTTCCCAGAGGTTCCTCCCATGTTTCAGAAGTTGGCCCTGAGTGCGACGCTATTTGGTGTACTTACGGCATTGGCGAGCGCCCAGACGTTACGGCTCCCAACGCCCGGCGACAGCATGACGACTTCGATGAGCATCGATGCGATTCAATCGGCGCAGCTAGACTTTACTATCTTCACGGTCAACAGCCAGGATCCGGGTACAACCCCGTTGCAGGGTCCAGGTGGCGCACTTTCCAAACTCGACCTCAAAGCGCCGCCGAAGGCGCAGCGCGAGTACGACAAGGGGTTCCAACTGTTATTACGGAAAGATGCGCCGGGAGCGGTGCAACACCTGGAGCAAGCAGTAGCAATCTATTCAAGTTATGTCGCCGCGCACAACGCGCTTGGGACAGCGTATTTGAACCTGGACCAAAATGAGCAAGCGCGAGGTGAGTTCGCGAAGGCGGTGGAACTCGACGACCACTTGCCAAATTCCTATCTAAATTTAGGATGCGCGCAACTGGCTCTCAAGGACTATTCCGGAGCCGAGGGGTCTTTCCAAAAGGCGTCATCGATCGCGCCGCTGGATTTGCAACTGCTAACCGCGAAGGCATATGGGGAATACGCGAACAAAGACTATCCCTCGGTGCTAGACACGGTGCAAAAGGTGCATGCTCGGAAGCACAAGGGAGCCTCGGTTGTTCATTACTTCGCCGCAGGGGCTTGGGAGGCGGAAGGCAATCTGAAAGAGTCGCAACGAGAGTTGGAGACGTTGTTGGATGAAAACCCAAAATCACCTTCGGCTGAACAATTTCGCCAAACGTTGGCGGGAATTAAGTCGGAAGAAGCCAGGCTTGCCGAAGCGAAACTGCATCCCGCACAAGCCCCGGAGCCGGTGAAGTTTTCTTTCAACGAGCCAGTTGCTCCAACGTCAGAAGAAGCCACGCGGCACGCGCAGCAGGTCTTACAAGACGTGAGAGAAAGAAGTCAGATAGCCGAGGCAGAAGCTGCGGATCCGGTTGCCCCCTGCGCGGACTGCAGTGCAGCGGGTGCGGGCGAGACTTCTCCGGTGCCGGCGGCTAGAAGCGTTGTGAACCGGTCCGCGGCCAAGATTAACGGTCCCGTTTTTCGAGCTGCCGTGGATGAGGTCGCGATCTTTTTTTCTGCTACCGACCACGGGAAATCTGTGACTGACCTAACAGCCGAGCAAGTCGTGGTTCGCGACGACAGCCAAGCTCCGGAAGCGATCCATGCGTTCCGGAATGAAGCCGAACTGCCCCTGCGTCTGGGATTGATCATCGATACCAGTAACTCAGTCACAGGACGATTTTCATTTGAACAAGGAGCGGCCGCGAAGTTTCTGGAGAAGGTGTTCACCAATAAGGATGATTTGGCCTTTGTTGTGGGCGTCAATAACTCCGTGTTGCTGGTGCAGGATTTTACCGGAGACCAGGCGCTGACCTCCCGCGCCGTGAACAAACTGGCGCCCAGCGGGGGAACCGCGCTGTGGGACGCCATCGAGTTCGCCGCCGATAAACTGGCGAGCCGCACTGAATCCCAGCCGGTGGCGAAGATGCTTGTGGTCATCAGCGACGGCGAGGACAACTCCAGCAGCGACACTCTCAAAGAAGCGATCGCGAGCGCACAGAGAGGCGAGGTCGCGATTTACACCGTCAGCACCAAAGAAGCGTTGGACGAGGATCCCAGCGCAATCGTCGGAGCTCAGGCATTGAAAGCTCTGGCTGAACTCACGGGCGGCGCGACGTTTGTTCCAGGTTCGGTGCGGCGGCTGAATGGAAGTCTGAACGATGTTCAGCAGGTCATCCGCGGCCGCTATTTCGTGTCTTATAAGCCGGCAAAGTTCCAGCGCAACGGGCATTATCGCCCGATCCAGATCACCGCGCGGAAAGATGGGCATTCTGTGAAAGTGTACGCGCGCTCAGGGTATTATGCCGCAATTCCGCAAGAGAGTCTTGCCGACCGGTAATTCTGTTGGGCGGATGTTTTTAGTTGACGGGTTTACCAACAGCAGCGCCGAGCATTTTGCCCGGACCGGATTCCTGGACGAACGCTACCAGGCGGAGATTCTTGGGATCCTCTCCCGCTCTGAGTTTCAGCTGAACGTCCTGGGCGAACGTTTTTCCCTTCGAGAGCTTCCCTACTTTCGTTAATTGTTGCACGACTGCTACGTGGACAAGATGGCGGTCCTTGTTTTCTCCGCGCAGGACTTGCGATTCCACGTGATCGAGAGCGAGAGCGACGTAGACGTCGGCATGCTTGTCGTCGTTGGCGTCGGTTTCCAGGTGCGCGCGCAGCACGGTCGGATTCGCCGGATCGACCGTCACTTCACCGATACGAACGGGAATCTTGGGTGTATCCTTGGCCTTGTTGAGAATGGCTTCCATGTGCCGAGTGTCGTTCAGCGTCACCTGCTGCGTTCCGTCGACAATGATTTGAGGAGTGAATGCCTCTTTTTCTCCGAGGGTGCTCTCGTAAGAACTCTGCCGGTCGGTGAATATCTGCGCGGAGTTCGGGTCTTTCCATCCATCGTGGTCCCAATAGGTGACGTGCTCGCTGAGCACGATCAGGTGGGCGCCGGGAATCGGTTGGTACGTATCGAGTCTCTGAATCAGGATATCGGCCGGAGGACAGCTGGAGCAGCCTTCGGAGGTGAACAGCTCGACGAGTACAGGCACGTCCGCGCGGGAAGTGTCGGGAGCTTTGGGCGCGGCTTGCTGGCTACGCGCGGGGGAGGAAACTGCTAGCGACAGAAAGACGCCAAGGAATAGAAGCGCGGGCAGCGAGGATCGCGCGGAACTGCAGAGAAACATGCTCAAGATTTTAGCACGCAGGAGCGGGAGTTATGTTGCCGGTTCGGCTGGCCCAGCCCGCTCCTGATTAGCTCGAAGCGCCGAGCCTGTAGTACCTGAGGAGGTCGACGCTGGGCGGCTGCTTTCCGAGGGCGCGGAGCATGGTGATGATCTGGCCTCGATGGAGCGTGGAGTGGTTCACCATGTGTAAGAGCACCTGCCAGCGCGGTAGGAGAAGATCGGTTCCGTCGCGCTGGCGAAAACTGAGCTCTCGGGCGAGGTCTTCCTCTGACAGCGGAGCGATCCATTGGCGAGCTTCGTCCCAGAGTTTGAACCAGGATTGCTGCAGCGATTCAAAGATGGGGTCGGGCCGCGACTGGTCTGATACGCCGGCGGCTTCGATTTCGGCAAGAGATGGGATCGAGTTCGAGATCAGATTGTAAGTCCAGGAGCGTTCTGCGTCATAGATGTGACGGAGCGTGCGGAGGAGACTACTGTGGGATGCGCCGAGATTACGGCGCAATTCTTCTTCTGAGAGCGCGGCGCAGGCTTCGAGCAGAACTCGGTTTGCCCAGATGGTGTAATCGAGTTCGACGAGTAGAAGTTGCTTAGCGATGGCCATGGTGGGCAGATTCTTTTGTCGCCGATGAGTCGAAGAGGTGTCAAGGCTGGGGGAACGTTTGGCGGACCGGGAACGCCTCGATTCTGGAAAGTCTGTACTCTGCGTCATCCCGAGCGGAGCCGCTTTTCAGGCGGAGCGAGGGATCTGGTGCGGTTTTCACCGACGTTTGTAGCACGCGCGCTTTGGTTTGTCAGTGACGAGTGAACTCGGTGGCTGTGGAGAACGGTTCGGACAAGATACCCGCGAGATCCGTCGCCCCGCTGGGGAAAGCGCGGGGCTTCGCGACGACGCGCATCTATACCGAAGCCAAAGGCGGCGAACAGTAGTGTCCGCCCCACATCAAGGTCAGGCGCAGCGCCCTAGAGCCGGCTTTTGCGCCGAAACTTTACCAGCCGCGCGTTTGCAGCATTTGGGCTTCGTCCAAGCCTGATATCGCCAGGCCTTTCATCGCGCCCTGGAGGTCTTCGCTGACTTCAAGTAACACTTTAGGGTCTTGATAGTGCGTGGCGGCTAGCACGATCGCCTTCGCTCGCTTCTCGGCTTCGGCGGAATCGGCGAAGGTGGTGCTGTCTTTCATGAAGATGCCGCTGCCTACGAAGACCGCTTCAGCTCCCAGCTGCATCACGAGGCTCGCGTCGGCGGGAGTGGCGATGCCTCCGGCGCTGAAATTCGGGACGGGCAGCTTCCCTGCTTTGGCGACAATCTTGATGAGTTCGTACGGCGCCTGATGCTCTTTGGCTTTGGCGTAGAGTTCTTCTTCGCTCAGCACCGTCAGAATTCTCATTTCCTGCACAATCTGGCGGATGTGCTTGACGGCGTGGACGACGTCACCGGTGCCGGCTTCTCCCTTGGTGCGGATCATGGCAGCGCCTTCGGCGATGCGGCGGAGCGCTTCTCCGAGATTGCGCGCGCCGCAGACGAAGGGCGTCTTGAAGGCGTGCTTGTCGACGTGGTGCGCTTCGTCGGCGGGCGTGAGGACTTCGGATTCGTCAATGTAGTCGACGCCGAGTTCCTGGAGAATCTGCGCTTCGGCGAAATGGCCGATACGGCACTTGGCCATGACCGGAATGGACACGGCGGCCATAATCTCGCGAATCTTTTTAGGGCTGGCCATGCGGGCGACGCCGCCTTCGGCGCGGATCTGCGAGGGCACACGCTCGAGGGCCATCACGGAAACGGCTCCGGCTTTTTCAGCAATGACAGCCTGCTCGGCGTTGGTGACGTCCATGATGACGCCGCCCTTGAGCATTTCTGCGAGGCCGGTCTTGAGGCGGAGGCTCGTGTTGTTGGAACCGTTGTTCTGGGACATGTCGTTGAACCGTGGATACCTTTCGCAAGCGCGAAGGATGGGCGCGCGTGGCGCCTGACAAACTCTATTCTACAACGTTGGCGGCGGATTCAAGTGAGTGCGTATCAAGAGGACTTCCAGCTTCGACCGTATGGGCGGCCCGTCCCCTTGCATTCGGGACAGACGCCAGTGCTCGGCATCCTCGAAGAATATCAGTCCACGAGGGCAGTCGGCGGGGGCGTCAGCTCTACATACACCAAGCCAACGTCAAAAGGGACGGACAGGAGTGTCCGTCCCACATGGGTGCTACCTGTCCACGAACTTTCCGAACATTTTTTCTGGATCGATGGCGATGAAGAGTCCTCGGCTGCGTGCGAGGACTTCGTTCTTTTCGTTCAGAATCTCGGCGGCGTTGATGTGTTGACGGCCATGAACGCTGACTTCCCTGCCTTCCACGTGCAGACGCTGGTGAAGCGGGACAGGCTTGAGATATTCGACGGTCATCTCTTTGGTTAGCGCGATCACGTGGTGCAGTTTATTTACTTTGCCCATGGCATCGTCGAGGATCGTGGCGATGATGCCGCCGTGGCAGTGGCCGGGAGGTCCGGTGTAACGCTTGCCGAGGCGGAATTTGCAGACAAAAGTCTGGCGTTCCTCGTCTAGCGTGAATTTTAGGCGCATGCCGTCAGGATTGTTCTGTCCGCAGGCGAAGCAATAATTCTTCTGGAGTTTGACGTAGTCGGTTTCGTGGCCGTGAATCTTGCGGGGCATGGGGAATTCTAACGCGGAACGGGCTCACCACAGGGGGCACAGAGGAGCACAGGGAAACGCTGGCCTTTTGTTTCGTCTCAGGACAGCGGCTAAAGCCGATTCCCTGATCGGTACGATTTCGGCGCGCCTCGAAGGCGCGCCCTGATACGAAGCTTCCATCGCGGCGCTTTTTAGTTAGGCGCAATTCCTGTTATACATATCGGTTTCCGAAAAGGTTGTCGCCGTGATGGATCGGAGCATTCCCATGAAGCGATTCGCCATTCATGTACTTCTTCCGATTTTCGGAGCTTTCACGCTCCTCGCCCAACAGTCGCAGGATTCCAAGCCACAGGATAAAGACGCGGACAAGAAACAAGCCGTTGCTGCCGCGGCTGTGGGGAAGAAGGATCAAAAGAAGACTGCCAAGGACGAGAGGAAGGAAGAACCGAAAGAGGAGAAGAAGGGCGGGATGACCGCCGACACTTTCTCCGGGCTGAAGTTTCGGTTGATCGGGCCGGCGGTGGCTTCGGGGCGGGTCATGTCGATCGCGGTGAATCCGAAGAATAAATTCGAGTACTACGTTGGGGTCGCATCGGGCGGCGTGTGGAAGACGGTCAATGACGGAACGACCTGGACTCCGGTTTTCGACGGCGAAGGATCGTATTCGGTGGGATGGGTCGCGCTCGATCCGAACGATTCGTCGGTGGTGTGGGTGGGATCGGGCGAGAGCAACTCGCAGCGCAGCGTGCCGTGGGGCGATGGAATTTATCGTTCCGATGATGGCGGGAAGAGTTGGAAGAATCTAGGGCTGAAGAAGTCGGAGCACATCGGGCGCGTGGTGATCGATCCACGCGATTCGAAGGTTGTGTATGTCGCCGCAGAAGGGCCGCTGTGGGGATCGGGCGGAGATCGCGGGTTGTACAAGACGACCGATGGCGGGAAGAACTGGAAGGCTGTGCTGACGATCAGCGAGAACACCGGCGTCAACGATGTGGCAATGGACCAGTCGAATCCCGACATTCTGTATGCGTCGGCCTATCAGCGGCGGCGGCATGTGTTCACGCTGATTGACGGTGGTCCGGAGAGTGCGATTTACAAGTCGACCGACGCGGGAGCGACGTGGAACAAGATCACTTCTGGACTGCCTTCCGTGGATATGGGGCGCCTCGGGCTGGCGGTTTCGCCAGCGGATCCGAATGTGGTGTATGCGGCGGTTGAGGCGGCGGATGGCAAGGGCGGAGTTTTCCGGTCGGAGGACAAGGGCGCGACGTGGGAGAAGCGAAACGAGTTCGACGCCGGAGCGATGTATTACGCGCGGGTGGTGCCTGATCCGAAGAATGTAGACCGGATTTTTGTGATGAATGTGGAGCTGCGCGAGTCGCTCGACGGTGGCAAGACTCTGCACCAGGTCAGCGAAGTGAATCATCACGGCGACAATCACGCGATCTGGATCGATCCGGATGATACGAAACATTGGCTGCTGGGATCGGACGGCGGGATGTATGAGACGTGGGACAACGCGCAATCGTGGGAGTTCAAGGCGAATCTGCCAACGGTGCAGTTTTACGACGTTGCGGTGGACAACGCGCTTCCCTTCTACAACGTGTGCGGTGGGACGCAGGATAACTTCTCGTGGTGCGGGCCTTCGCGCACGCGGAATCTGAATGGCATCGTGAATTCGGATTGGTACGTGACGACAGGCGGAGATGGATTCCGGTCCCAGGTCGATCCCATCGATCCCAACACGGTGTATTCCGAGTCGCAGTACGGCGTGCTGGTGCGGTATGACAAGCCGACCGGGCAGGAACTCGTGCTGCAACCGCTGGAGGGCAAGGGCGAGCCTCCGCTGCGCTGGAACTGGGATTCGCCGGTGATCATCAGCCCGCACTCGCATACCCGGCTTTATTTCGCGGCGAACAAGCTGTTCCGAAGCGATGATCGCGGGGATACATGGAAGGCGGTCTCGGGCGATCTGACGCGGCAGATTGATCGCAACAAGTTGCCGGTGATGGGAAAAGTGTGGGGTCCCGACGCGGTGGCGAAGAACGCTTCGACTTCGTTCTACGGAAATATCGTGGCGCTGGCGGAGTCTCCCAAGAAAGAGGGACTGCTGTATGTCGGAACTGACGATGGATTGATTCAGATTTCGGGCGATGGCGGCGGGAGTTGGACGAAGGATGAAAAATTCCCCGGCGTGCCGGACATGACTTATGTGAGCCGGCTGGCTGCGTCCTCGCACGATGCGAACACGGTGTATGCGGCGTTTGAGAATCATAAGAACGAAGACTTCAAGCCTTACCTGCTGAAGTCGACCGACGCCGGAAAGACATGGACTTCGATCGCGGGCGATTTGCCGGAGAGCGGTCCAGTGCTGGCGTTTGCGGAAGATCCGGTGAACGCGAATCTGCTCTTTGCGGGAACGGAGTTTGGAGCGTTCTTCACGATCGATGGCGGAGCCCATTGGATCAAGCTGAAGGGCGGGTTGCCCGCGATTGCGGTGCGCGACATGGTGATCCAGGCACGGGAAGGCGATCTGGTGATCGCGACGTTCGGCCGCGGATTTTATGTGCTGGATGACATCACCCCGCTGCGTCAGGCGAAGGCGGAGGCGACGGACCAGGCTGCGGCGCTTTATCCTGTGAAGGATGCGCTGCTTTATATTGAGCGGCATCCGCTGGGTGGGCCGAAGAAAGGTTTTCAGGGAGACGCGTTTTATGCGGCGGAGAATCCTCCTTACGGTGCGCTGTTTACGGCGTACATGAAGGAAAAGATCAAGACGAAGAAGGAAAAGCGGCAGGAGGCGGAGAAGGACGCGACGAAAAAGAATCAGACGCTGCCGTATCCGTCGCATGACGAATTGAGGGCGGAGGCGGAGGAGGCCCAGCCTGAATTGTATTTCGTGGTGTATGACGAGAGCGGGGCGGCGATCCGGCGAGTGGATGGAGCCACGGAAGCGGGATTCCAGCGAGTGGCCTGGGATCTGAGATATCCGGCGGGGCAGGTGCCGAAGAAATCTGGCGAAGAAGAATTTTTCCCGGACGCGGCGGATCAAGGTCCGCTGGTGCTGGCGGGAAACTATTCGGTACGGATGTTTGAGAAGGTCGGCGGAGCTGTGACGGAAGTGGCAGGACCGGTGTCGTTCAAAGTTGCGACGGAAGGTTCGGCGTCGATGAACGGGGCGGATCGAGTGACACAGGAAGAGTTCTTGCGGAAAGTGACGCGACTGTATCGGGCCGTGTCCGGGGCGCTGCATACCGCCGAGGATGTTGAGTCTCGGCTGAAGTCAATTCGTGAGGCGTTACGCCAGGCACCGGAGGCGGAACAAAAATTCGCGTCGGTGGCGGACGGCCTCGAGGCACGGGATCGGGAGATTCTGCGGGCGTTGCGCGGGGACGTGGAGATCGCGAAGCGAAGCGAACCCGTGCCGTCGTCCATCAATGACCGGGTGAATTCGATCATGGAGGGCGAGCGGTTTTCGCTAGCGAAGCCCACGCAGTCGAATATTGATTCTTACGGGGTTGCGGCTGCGGAGTTCGCAGACCAACTTGTTAAACTTCATACTCTGGTTGAAGTTGATTTGAACAAGCTGGAGAAGGACATGGAAGCTGCCGGGGCGCCTTGGACTCCGGGGCGGGTGCCTGATTGGTCGGAGAGGTAAGTCAAGACCTTTCACCACAGGGGGCACAGAGGTTCACAGAGGAAGCTCTCGACCAAGTCGCTTTCGTGATCGCCTTCTGCGTGCACTCGCAGCCATGGATGATTTTTTCGTTATTCGTTTGGGAACATCGATTTTTTCTGCGCGAGTCGCTTGCTTTTCTGTTGCGGGGCTGTGGTACACTCGCCGCCGACCGTTGCTTGCGTTGTGGGACGCGGCACGGCCGTGGGGAAATCCTTCTTGTCCGCCTTCGGGATCGGGGGTACTGGGGAATGGGCCTCGCGTTAATGCTTTTGATCTGGCTGATCACTCTGGTCAGCACGTACTTTTTTGTCGCCAAAACCTGGTGGCTACCCGCCGGCGCCTCTGCCGCAGCGGGATGGATCGATCATCAATTCGCGCTCACGTTCGTGATCATGGGGATCATTTTCCTCGCGGCTCAACTTGGGCTGGGATACATCGTGTGGCGCTATCGCGAGACTCCGTCGTCGCCGCCCGTGGTGTATTCGCACGGAAACACGCGGCTGGAAATCATATGGACCGTTCTGACGGCGGTGCTGTTTATCGGGTTGAACCTGATGGGCAGCAGCGTGTGGGCGAGCCAGCGATTCGACGCAGCTGAGCCAGGAGCGGTACAGGTGGAAGTGACCGGCATGCAGTTTGCATGGTACTTCCGCTATCCGGGCCCGGATGGAAAGTATGGACCGACGAGCGTGAAGCTAATGGATCCCTCATCGGGCGGAGAAGCAGCGGTGGGACTCAATACTTCGGATCCTGCAGCCAAAGACGACGTCGTGACCGGAACGATGTATCTGCCGGTGAACCGCGAGGTCGACGTCAGCTTGCGTTCGGTGGACGTGATCCACAGCTTCTTTGTGCCGAACCTGCGCTTCAAGCAGGATGCGGTGCCGGGGCTGAATATTCACATGCACTTCAAGCCGACAGTCGTCGGCGAATACGAGATCGCCTGCGCGGAGTTGTGCGGGCTGGGACATTACAAGATGCACGGTATGGTCCACGTCGTCAGCCAAGAGGATTTTGACAAGTGGCTGGCGGCCCGGGAGGCGGAGAAACAATAAAATGGCGACCGCGGCTACGGTTCATTCGCACGCTCCTCAGGGTTTCATTCGGAAGTACATTTTCAGCCTCGATCACAAAGTCATCGGCATCCAGTATTTCTTTCTGGCGCTCACGGCAGTGTTTGTCGGGATGTTCCTGTCGCTGCTCATGCGCATTCACATGATCTGGCCGCAGGCGGTACTGCCGCTGGTGGGCGAGATCAAGCCGGAGACTTATCTCAGCCTTCTGACCATGCACGGCACGATCATGGTGTTCTTCGTTCTGACCACAGCGCCCCAGGGCGGGTTCGGCAATTATTTTCTGCCGATTCAGATTGGCGCGCCGGACATGGCGTTTCCGGTCTTGAACATGCTGTCGTTCTGGACGACGTTTGTAGGATTCGTCGTCATCATTGCGGCATTTTTCGTGACTGGTGGAGCTCCGCTGCATGGATGGACGGGCTATCCGCCGTTAAGCGCGCTCCAGTCGAGTGGCCCAGGCGAGCAACTCGGAGCGGATTTGTGGATCACGAGCATCGCGATCTTCTGCCTGGCGTCGCTGATGGGCGCGTTGAATTTCATCACAACTACGCTGGATCTGCGGGCCAAGGGCATGACGATGATGCGGATGCCGCTGACCGTGTGGTCGTGGTTCATCACGGCGATTCTGGGATTGCTGGCGTTCGGCGTGTTGTTGTCAGCGGGAATTTTGCTGCTGATGGATCGCAACCTGGGAACGAGCTTCTACGTGCCTCTGGTCGTGGTCAACGGCGTAGTGATGGGGCACAAGGGCGGATCGCCGCTTCTGTGGCAGCATCTGTTCTGGTTCTTTGGACATCCTGAGGTGTACATCGCGATCCTGCCGGGCATGGGCGTGGCGTCGCAAGTTCTGTCGACGTTCTCGCGGAAACCGATTTTCGGCTACAAGGCGATGGTGTACGCGATGCTGTCGATCGGATTCTTCGGATTCATGGTATGGGGCCACCACATGTTCATGAGCGGGATGAGCCCCTACTCCGCGTTTGCGTTTTCGATTCTGACAATGTGTATCGGCGTGCCGTCGGCCATCAAGACATTTAACTGGCTGGGTACGATGTGGAAGGGACACATTCGCTTCCAGACGCCGATGCTGTATGCGATCGGATTTGTGTCTCTGTTCGTGTCGGGTGGATTGAGCGGGCCGTTCCTGGCGCAACCGGTGCTCGATATTCAGCTGCACGATACGTACTTCGTGGTCGGACATTTCCATCTGATCATGGGAGTGGCGGCGATCTTCGGCATCTTCGCTGCAACGTATTACTGGTTCCCGAAGATGTTTGGGCGGATGATGAACGAGCCGTTGGGCAAGCTGCACTTCTTCATCACGCTGGCCGGGACGTACGCGATCTTCATGCCGATGCACTATCTGGGAATGGCGGGACAGACGCGGCGGTACTCGCAGTTTACCGAAGTTGCATATCAGCAGAAGCTTCTTCCCTTGCAGACCTTCATGACGTATGCAGCGATCATTACAATTGCAGCGCAGTTCATTTTCGTGATCAACCTGTTCTGGAGCATGTTCAAAGGACCGAAGGCCAGCGACAATCCGTGGGAAGCGACGACGCTGGAGTGGACGACTGCGACTCCACCGCCGCACGACAATTTTGGCGGCGTGACTCCGGTCGTGTACCACGGGCCTTACGAGTATGGGGTGCCCGGAGCGCCGAAGGATTTTGTGATGCAGACGGATCCGCCGATGAGTGGGGCGCATTGAACGGCAAAGTCAAATCAAAGGCGACCGACAAGAGTGTCCGTCCCACATGGCAACGTTTTTTGTAGTGACGAAATAGATTGTTATGGCGACATACACCCCTAGCACGCGGATTGATGATGTTGGGCACAAGCCTCCCGAGCCCCCGGCGCGGGGCGGTGGAGATGATGGACGCAGCGGCGATGTTCCGGATTATGGAGCGCGGCTGCGGCGAGCGCGACTGGGACTGATCTGCGGGGTTGCAACCGTTTGCATGGTGTTTATCTCGCTGACCAGCGCTTATATCTTCCGGCGCGGATTGCCCTCGTATGACGGAGGGTTGAACAGCTATGTCCACGATTGGGGCATCGTGGATTTGCCTTGGGCGCTGCTGGCGATCAATACGGCGATCCTGCTAGCGAGTAGTGTGACGATGGAATTTGCGCGGGGGCAGGCGGCCCGGTTGGCGGCGCTGGCTCCGGTGAAATCGATTCCTGGAGTATCACTGGGCGAGGAGAGAGATTTCCCGTGGCTCGGACTCACGATGATTCTCGGATTTTGTTTTCTGGTTGGGCAATGGATGGCGTGGGGTGCGCTGAACAATCGCGGGTTCTATGTCAGCACGAATCCGAGCAGTTCATTTGCGTTTCTGCTGACCGTTGCACACGCGATTCACCTCACGGGGGGCATGATTGCGTTGATCTGGGCGGCGAGCTCTTCCCTGCTGCACAAGCCGCTGGAGTCGCGGCGGATCGTGGTCGACATCACCGCATGGTATTGGCACTTCATGGCGGTGCTGTGGGTTTACGTTTTCGCGTTGCTGGGGTTCGTTCGATAGCGTGAAAAAGCAGTCACCGCGAAGGTTCAAGAAGGTTTTATAGGTCCTTGGGCGGACAAAAACCGTCCGCGCAGGATGAGAGGCTGAAACGGAAAGGGGAACTTTAGGAATGGCTGACGCCACGCTGGAGCACGGTGCGGTCGGACATGGCTTGCCGGGAGAGTTTGAGGCCCCGCTGTTTGGAGCGTACTCGAAGAAGGTGGGGATGTGGCTGTTTCTCGCCTCGGACTCGCTGACCTTTGGAGCACTGCTGTTTGCCTTCAGTTACAACCGGATCTACACGAATCCGTGGCCAACGCCGTTTCACGTGGCGAGTATCACCAATGCGACGATCATGACGGCGTGCCTGCTGTCGAGTTCTCTGACGATGGTGCTGGGAGTGTTCGCGGCGCAGCGCGGAGATCGAGCGTGGATGCGGAACTGGCTGCTGGCCACGATGGTGTTCGGGACGGCGTTCATCGTGTTGCACGGGATGGAGTGGACGAAGCTGATCGGCGAGGGGCTGACGCTTCCCGGATTTCCGAAGCCAGCAACCGCGGCTACGGGAGAGTTGGCTGATGTCTCGAAAGCTGTGCCACAATTCGCGGCAACATTCTTCGGGCTCACGGCAATGCACATGCTGCACGTGACGATTGGTGTGATCTATCTGGGCGTGGTAGCGCTGCGAAAATTATTTCTACCGATCCTGGGAGCCTTGTGGCTGGCGGGGTGGTTGCTGATTCCGTCGGACAATGTTTTTCACTACGGGATACATGCGCTGCTGATCGGGCTGATCGTTTCGGCAGTGATTGTGTTCCTGAAGCCGAAGGTTTATGACGCGCATGACGTGGAAGTTTCCGGTTTGTACTGGCACTTCGTGGATCTGGTCTGGATGTTCATCTTCCCGCTGGTGTATTTGATGTCGACGAAGATTTCGTAAGACCTTTCACCACAGGGGGCACCGAGGAACACAGAGAGGAGCTTGAATTATGCACGATGCCGCGACGCATGACGACAGCAAGGGGCAGTATTTCTGGGTGTGGGGAGCGCTGCTGGTACTGACTGCTATCGAAGTGGTGCTGGCCTACAACCAGGTATTCGAGGCGTTGCGGATGCTGGAGGTCCTGTTGATTCTTTCGGTGATCAAGTCGGCGCTGATCATTGGATACTTTATGCACTTGAAATTTGAGACGGCGCTGATGCGGTGGATGATCACGCTTTCGGTCGTGACTTGCTTCATCATCATGTATTTCTTTTTCTTCCCCGATGCGGGCAGGATCATCAGACTGGGAGTGAAGTGAGAATTCTGCGCCATTCCGGTTCGACGGCGATCCTGCTAGCGATGGCACTTTGGAGTGCGCCGGCGCTTGCCCAGGGTTGCGCGATGTGCAGGGCGAATGCGAAGGCGACGCCGAAGGATGGCCAGCGCGCGATTAACCGGGCGATTCTGGTAATGCTGGTGGCGCCGCTGGGGATTGCGACGTTTGGTACGCGATTCGTAGTGCGGTATGTGCGGCGGAGAGATCGTGAGAACGAAGAGTCCTGATTCTCGTGCATGACGTTACGGTCTCGGATTCCCTCAGCGGCTAAAGCCTCGCCTTTCTGTAGTGCTGCATGGCATCGCTAAACCGATGCCATGATACGAATCTGATTTTCAAACTGGCCCGTTACCCGCGATGCTCAAGGGGCGATCTTGAAGACCGTGCCGCAAGAGCAAGTCGGATCGCCATCATGCTCCGTCGTACCGTAGAGGTTGCCCGCCGCGTCCATGATCAGGCTGTCAGGAAATGACCCGTCGGCTCCGTGGGTGAAGCTGTACAGTACGGTATACTTGCCGGTCGGATCCAGCTTAAACACTAGCCCGCAACCAGACACAGAGTTGCCGCAACTAGTATCGCCACCCTGCGCGGTCGTGCCATAGAGATTGCCCGCCGCGTCCCGGATCACGCCATTGGGCTGAAACCCGTCCCCTCCGCCGGTGAAACTGTACCGCACCGTTAGCTTGCCGGTGTTATCCAACTTGAACACCGTTCCCGAGTCGAAAGCACCGCCGGAAGCTGTGCCATAGAGATTGCCCGCCGCGTCCCGAATCACGCCCGAGAAGGGGTAATATCCGTCCCCTCCGCCGGTGAAACTGTACAGCACGGTCTCCTTGCCGTCCGTATCCAGCTTAAACACTACCCCGCAACCAGTGTCGGCGCCGGCGCAGTTGCCCGTCAGGTCGCCACCCTGCACCGTCGTTCCATAGAGGTTGCCCGCCGTGTCCCGGACCACTCCCGAGGTGGGACCCGCTCCGTCCACTCCGCCCGTGAAGCTGTACAGCACGGTCTCTTTGCCGGTCGGATCCAGCTTAAATACCACCCCGCAACCAGACAACGTGGAGCAGGGGCTGCCGCCAGTCAGGTCGCCGCCCTCAGACGTTGTCCCGTAGAGGTTGCCTGCCGCGTCCCGAATCACGCCCGCGTCGGGATCTGCCCCGCCTATTCTCCCGGAAAAGGAGTGAAGCGCGGTCTCATTGCCTGTCACAACCAGCTTGAACACCGTGCCGCAGCCATCGAAGCAAAAGAGGGCACTACCACCACCGACTGTCGTGCCGTAGAGATTGCCCGCCGCGTCCCGGATCACGCCGGAGAAAGGAAGTTCTCCATCGCCCTTGCGCCCAAAGCGGTGCAGTACGGTCTCCATGCCGGTCGTATCCAGTTTAAACACCACCCCGCAACCAGAGCCGTTGCAGCTAGTCAGGGTGCCGCCATACTCCGTCGTGCCATAGAGGTTGCCCGCCGCGTCTATGATCACGCTGTTGGGAGATGATCCGTCCGTACCGCCTGTAAACGCATAGAGCACAGTGAATGTCTGCCCTTGCGCCAATGGCGGAACCGCCATAGGCTCGAGCACGATGGCTAACCCCAGCGCGCAGAGACACCATCGCTTGCAGGTCTTTGTCGCTGACTGCATGACGGTTAAATTGTGGCTTTCAGTAGGTGGAATCAATTCAGATTTCACAGCGCACATCCTCTCGACCGCGTTAAAGAAGCTTATCCTTTGTGGGCTCGTGTCGGGGGGAGGCGTAGCCGGAATCGCAGCAGTATTCTCTGCCGCACAAACGGCTGTCAAGATGAAAGATGCTGGGTAATGGGATGTTTACAGCCCACCACCAGATGCTGCTTACAAGTTTTTTAGGAGATCACGCGGACGAGCCATGAAGCATGAACACTCCATATTTGCTGCGCGGCTTGAATCTTCTCCGGCCAGCCTTCAATCATCGGCACGCCGCGATAGAGAATGCGCTTGGGTTCCGTCACCGCAGCATTCTACATGCGCTAACTGGCGTAACCAGGCGTTCTCTCCAGCATGCGCTTTTGCTTCGCCTTTTTGGGCCTCGGTGAGCGCTATGGGGATATTTCGCCAACGATGCTCTGTGTCAGTCTCGGTGGTAATCTTCTGACGTGGCTAAAATGGCTGATCGCAAGCGTGACCAATGGTTGCAGGATGTCGAGGCTCGACAGCGAAACCTCGTGTTTCCAGATACCACCCACAACGAAACGCGATTCTGGCGCAATCTAGGTAAGCAGCCTTTTACTACTAACACCAAGATTGGCTTGGCCCTTCTGACCTGCATGGGTTGGGGTTTCTTGGCTACGGTCTTGGTTGCCGCCTTCCATGAGGGCGTGCTTTGGGCGCTAGTGTTGGCATTTATCCTCGTGTGGGGGCCGATCTTCGGCGTAATCGCTTGGTCCACCCGTCGGAGTCTTCGGAATCTTGAGAGCGCTCGGCGACACCATCGCCGTAACCGCTGAAAGGCGCGTTTACAGTCTCCCCAAACAAGTTCGATGAGTGCAATGGAGATGTTTCGCCAATCATCGAGCGAGGAAGCAACCCACCGCATCTCCTCTAACACCCCAGGTTCCCAAGCCGTGTTCGCCGCGCCATGCTAAGTGGTACTCCTCTTCGACAGGATCGAACACAAGAACGTAGCTCTCGTCTTCGGCCATGGTGACGCACATGCGACTCACACCCTCGACTGTTCTTATTTCCTCCGGCGTGTTGCGGATATGAACTTCCTCCCAACACGGTTCAATGAGGCAGAGTCGCATTTTGTTGAGGGAGTCGCGAATTTCGTCAGCGGGGAGCGGAATCCCTATCGCACCCGCAGGAACTTGATATACATACGCTGAGATTTGACGCTCCGTCTCACGGCGAAGCCGTTGGAAGAAGTCTTTGTCCGCTGCGTCTGGCTTCGGGTCGGCACCAGCTTTCTGCATGGCGGTATTGTAAGCGGCTTCGCTAGACTGCCGTAATCAGGCGAAGTCACTCATTGACCTCAACATTGATCCTGAGAAGCAGCTTGAACGCGTTTGCCGCAGAGGAATAACAGGTCAACGATACTTTGCGCCACAATGCCAAATCACCAGACGCAGCCGCCAGGAAAGCCATCCAACAAATGCGAATCCAAGAGAGAGTCGCAGGAATGCCAGGAGCGGATTGAGCGCGCGGGACATAGTTGGGCTGACAGCAGGCACAGACAAGTGAGCTTGACTTAGTCACCGCGTTCCGAGTGCGCTGCCGCCAGCACTCTTTACGCTACTCCCGCGAGGGTTCGAACTGAATGGCTCCAACGCATCTGGCACGACAGTGCTATTGAGATTGACTAGAAGGATAAAGCGGGCGGAGAATTGGCGCGTTCAGACATCGCTATCCGGCCCCGTTCCCTCGCGACCAACTCGATATGGATGGAGGCAAAATGTCTCGGCGACTGGTAGGATTTGCGACGGTATTTCTTCTAGCGGCGATCACTCCTGCGCCGGCCCAAAAGACGCTTACAGCAATAGAAGCTAAAAACCACATCGGCGAACAGGCCATAGTCTGCGGCAAGGTGGTCAGCTCGCTCTTCGCGGATACCAGTCGAGGTCGCCCAACGTTTCTCGACTTCGATCAGCCGTATCCAAATCAGGTTTTCGCTGTTGTTGTCTGGGGTAGTGATCGATCCAAGTTTGGTGACCCGGAAACCGCCTATCGAGGCAAGCGCGTTTGTGTGAAGGGAAAGATCAGCACCTTCAAAGGAGTGCCCGAGGTGTCGTTCAGGATCCTGCACAAATACAAATAAAGAATCAGTAGGACCATTGTTCCGTAAACATTTCTTTTCGGTACGCAGAAATCAGATCAATGGGACGTTGAACGGTAAGCACTTGTTGGTGTCGATTTCGTGCGGGTTTTTGGAACGATAGGTGGATCGGGGTCGGGTGTGGACTAAAGCGGCCCAACGCTTAGGAGCCATCCGTACCGTTGGGCCGTTTGCCAGCCCGTCAGGCATTCAGGGGATGGTCTAGCTATCCGGCCTGTGGGAAACTGCTATGCGAACGCAGTCTTCAGCCGAGGGTGCGAATTTCAACGTCGGTCGACGACTTTTTCGAGATACTTTCGAAAATCACCCTCATCTTCTTCAAGGGCTTCGTCGTTCAGGATTAAGCAGACTTTGCATTTCCTGAGTTCCCTCATGGTATTAACAAGACCTAAGACGTCGCGAACAGCAAGGTTCTTTCCCCGTCTCTCGAAGTCATCGATGCAGACGACGGTCCTGTCCACGGATGAGAACCAGACGGGGGCAAGGCCACCCAGATAGTTTTTTAAGATTGGCGTTTGCTGGACCACCTTGACGGACCTTCTGACCGATGCCTCGATTGCCGCGGTAGTGTTGGAGAGCAATGTTTCGAGGCTCGGCTCAATACCTATGTCGGACGATTTGACCGAGTTCTCGAACACAGCAATTTGAGCTCATCCAATGAGTTGATCCCGAACAGAGAGACATAGGAGTAACGCTTGAGCTCAAAGCGTCGCTTCCTCTGCGCGTCCTGAACGTATCGATTCCACGCATAAGTCTTTCCGACACCCCAGTGACCGCTCACACAAATGACTTCTGGCTCCCCAGACGAAAGGAACCGTCGGATTTCGTTTTCCACCAGCTCAAGTGACATGCGCGCTCCCTTCGGGCGTTCCAGCGAATCCGCAATTGTACGAGCAGTCTAGAGAGACGGGCTCTCGTCCCTGAAGCTGTCCGCTTCTGGACATAGTCTTACACTCGTGGACATCGGTTGCGCCTAGCATTCCAAATTCAACGTGCACTACCTTAGCGATCTATGGTTTACAGACTTCTGCAGATGGTAGGAGAATTGCCATCTCGATGGGAAGGCCCTGTGGTGTGCTTGTCTGAACTCGAAGAGGAGGTCTCGCGATGAGTGGGCTAGCTCAAGATCTTCGCTACACGCTGCGGCAGTTGCGCAAGTCTCCCGCGTTCACCGTCGCCGCAGTTTTGACCCTGGCCATGGCCATCGGTGCGAACGCCGTGGTTTTTAGCGTTATGAACGGGCTGATTCTGCGCCCGGTGAATGTGCCTGAGGCAAAGAGTCTGTACGCAATCGACCGCGCAGGAAGTAAGGATCTTGGTCAGTCGTATCCCGACTATCTCGACGTGCGCGATCGCAACCGCAGCTTTGATGGGGTGGCGGCATTCAACATCGATCAGGCGGCGGTCGACACTGGTGATAAACCATCACTGGTCTGGGGTATGGAGGCGAGCGGAAACTACTTTGATGTATTGCGGATTCAGCCGTATGTCGGTCGTTTTTTCCACGCTTCTGATGAGCATGGTCCGAACAGCGCTCCTTTTATGGTGCTGAGTTACGCCTATTGGCACAGCCATTTTCACGATGATCGTGGCGTGCTGGGCCGCACGGTTCAGCTCAACAAGCATCCGTTTACCATCATCGGCGTAGCCCCTGCTGAATTTCGCGGGACCCTGGTGTTTTTCTCCTCCGAATATTTTGTGCCGATCGTGAACCAGGAGCAGGTAGAAGGTTGGAGCGGCTTGAACGACCGCGCAAACCGTTCCGTCCTCGGGATCCTGGGACACTTGAAATCGGGAGTGACCCCAGCCCAGGCAACCGCCGATCTGAACTCGATCGGGGCATACCTAGGGAAGACTTATCCAAAGGACGAGCACCAAACCAGTTTCTTGTTGGTGAGCCCAAATCTTTTGGGTGATCAGTTCAACCGTCCGTTTCAGGCGTTCTTTGCGGGATTGATGCTGCTGGCAGGATTGATTCTGCTGGCCGCATGTGCCAATCTGGGCAGCCTGTTTGCCGCGCGGGCCGCGGACCGTTCCCGTGAGGTCGCTCTGCGACTCGCTCTGGGATCCAGCCAGAAACGCATTCTGCGCGGGCTGTTTACCGAAGCCATGCTGGTTTCCCTGGCCGGGGGCGCAATCGGGCTGTGGGCCAGCGTGGGATTGCTGCGGGGGCTGAGCACTTGGCAGCCATTTGGAAACTTTCCCATGCACGCGCCTGTGACTCCGGACGCAACGGTTTATGGAATCGCTTTGCTGCTGAGCCTCGTCAGCGGATTCCTCTTTGGCGCGGTCCCGGTGAGCCAGGTACTCCGCACAAATCCCTATGAAGTAGTCAAAGCGGGATCGACCGCGAGAGTGGGGAGGCGGATTACTATCCGAGACGTGTTGCTGGCGGTGCAAATTGCGATCTGTGCAGTGCTAGTCACCGCCTCGATGGTCGCCGTGCGCGGGCTGCAGCGCGCGCTACACAGCAATTTTGGTTTTGAAATGCAGAAAACCATGCTGGTCAGTGCCGATCTGCACATGGCTGGTTACAACGGCGATCGAGTGCCTCCAATGCAAAAGCGTTTGATCGACACCGTCGCGACGATTCCGGGTGTGGAGTCTGTTGGATTAACCGATGCGCTGCTCTTAAATGACACGAACGGCTCAGATGTCTTTGCTGATGAAACGACCGATTTGCGGTCTTCGAATGCCGCGACGAATGCCTACGTGTACCACATCTCCCCTGAATACCTTCGCGCAGAGGGCACCACGTTGCTCTCCGGCCGGCCTTTTACCTGGCATGACGACCAAAACTCGCCTCGCGTTGCCATCGTGAATCTGGAGTTTGCGCGCAAAACCTTCGGCTCGGTGGAAAAAGCAATAGGCAGTTCTTACAAGATGCCTGATGGAACCCGCATCCAGGTCGTGGGTGTTGCCGAGGACGGAAAGTACAGCACGCTGACCGAAGATCCACACACGGCGGTGTTTCTCCCCATCCTGCAATGGCCCTCGAACTCGAACTGGATGGTAGTGCGTCCGACCCGTGATCCGCAGCAACTGGCAGAGGTCATCCGGCGCACACTGCGGCAGCTGGATCCGGGCCTGCCGGTTCAGATTGAAAAGCGGTCCGACGAAGCGGCCACAGTGCTGTTTCCCTCCCAGATGGCGAGCCTGGCGCTGGGTGTGATGGGCGGTATGGGCGCGATGCTGGCGGTCACTGGTATCTTTGGAATGGCGGCATATTCGGTCAGCAAGCGGCTGCGGGAGTTGGGAATTCGTGTGGCCCTGGGCGCGCAGCGGAAGGAAGTGTTACGGGCAGCGTTAGGACGAGGTTTCAAGGTGCTCGCTTCTGGCTCGGCGGCAGGTTTGCTCCTTGGACTTCTCGCGAGCCGGGTGCTAGCTCTCATCGTGTATCAGGCAACTCCGCGCGATCCGCTGGTATTGGCTGGGGTCGTTCTCGCGATGGCTCTGCTGGGGCTTCTGGCGACGTGGATTCCGGCGCGGCGCGCCCTTTCGGTTGACCCCATGATACTTCTGCGCGAGGAGTGAACTACTGCAGCGGCAACATCTGGGATGGGTCCGTCGATTCGCAGAATGAGAGCCTGGGTCTCCACCTGCGGTCTCTGTCGATATCCTCTGAAGTGGTTCTTGCCAACAGATCATCGCGGGAGCCCTATCGGTCTTTATTCCTGAGTTCTGGGCGGTTGGTCGGCCAACCGGAAACTAGTGATCGTTGGCGACAAAATCGCGATTCAACGTGCGCCGTGAAAAGCGTCAACGAGAATTCGGGGGCCCGTTCGTTGGCTCCAGATGTTTGATATTGCGAACTGGAATCAGGTGAAAGTGATCGACAGCGTAGCAGTACAGGAGAATTGTGCCGACTACAATTCGCCCCCACCCGAATCGCGCTGCTGGTCGCGGGTTGCCTTTCGGAAGCGACAGTGCGCGCCGCCCCACAGTGAACAGGTATACGGCTAAACCTAGAAACAGCAGGTAGCCCAAAACGACCCAAAAAGCCTGGGAGCGGTCAGCACGAAATCCCCCTTGTGGTGCCCATGAAGACGCCTCGAATGAGCACCAAGGCAAGACCGTAGCCAATGATGAGGGATAACCAGCCGAAGATTCGAATGCCAAAACGCTTTACTTTCATTTCAAACCTTCTCGCCGGGCAATTCTAGCCGATGGTTGGCGCAACATCCCGATTACAGTGCGCCGGGCTAAACCGGCTTGAAGTAGAGGAGGAAGAATCCTTACAAGAAAGGAGTAGCGATCCACTTGGCCTCGAGTCTTGCGCTGCTACCGCGAGGGACCCAGCGAAGAGTAGATAGAGGATAGGTGGGGTGGGTATTCAGCTCCGAAAAGATGCAATCCGGACGCCGACGTCCTTGTAATGCGCGGAAGGCAACATGAACCGGAACGCTAGCGCGAGTTCCGGTTCAGTCCGGCGTAGTCGAAGACCCCAGACACGCCTAGAAGCTTCAAGCACGAGAACCGGGAGACCTCGGAGATGCCTGCCGCCACGGTTGGTGGAAGGACGGCGAGCGAAGGCTTAGGCCGCACGGCTCGCAGGTATGTCTCCGAGGCGTCGGACAGTGGCATAGTACCGATGAATCACTCGAACAAAGACGGAAATCTCGTTGGCGGAGAGTGAGGAGGGAAGGCTGCTGATCAAAGAGAACACTCTCTCATCTGACTCGTACCCGACATAGAGCGGGATAGTGCGTGTCCTACGGGTGGGCGAGTGTGCGGACAAGCAGCATGCTTGGCCGTTATTTATCTGCGATAGGAGCCGCATGCGCTAACGAGCGCTCGTGCGGATCCGTGCGGGGGGCGATCAGCAATGGTCGTCCCTACCGCGACCGCATTGACCTTGGCCCATGGGCGACGAGACGGCGCCAGCTTTTGCTAGCGCCTGGTTACGCCAACTGGGAGGGTTAACGTGGAATTTCCTATGCCGGCAATTGATGTGCCGATGGCGCGGTCCGGCGGCGCATTATCCAACGCAAGGCTTGGGTCGTTCCGAGCGCGGTTGCGAATGCAATCAGCGCAATCATTGGAATAAACCACTGCCCCAGCAATTCGTGCATGCCGTCGGTGTGCATCGGAATCAGGTTCAGACCTTCACGACCCACCCACAACCCTACTCTCCCCGGCATGATCGGCTTGAGGAGCAGAGCCACTGTGAACGCGAGAGCTAAGGTGTAACCAAACAGCGCGAGCAGGAGTGCCATCGTCCCTTTAATGCCCAGCGTCGCCCATCGCCAGCAGGTGCGCAGCAGGAGCCAGGGGGAAAAGCTGCGGCTGGCGCGGGTGAGCATGCATTCGGTACTGTAGCGTCCTGCTAGCTCTTCGGGCGTTCCCAGAAGTCGCAGGGTGCGATCGATCGCTCCAGTGCGATCCGGCAAGGCCGCAGCCGAATCTACGATGTGTGCGCGAATTTCCCGCAGAATATCTTCACGTTCTTCTGCGGCGACTCCTGCCAAAGCCTTGTCAAGGCGGTCTAGGTAACTCTGCCCTTGGTGATCGAGCATTTCCGTTGTTGACGTCGTCATCGCTATTTTCTCCCTACGACCGGTTCGATCAGCGCGCCGAGCTTTGCTGCGAAGTCGTTCCACGCCACTGCCATTTCGCGCGTACGACGGCGCCCCGCGCCAGTGAGCCAGTAATATTTTCGGGGATGCCCGGCCTCGGACTCGACCCATTCGGATTGCAACAGGTCTTCGGCCCTGAGACGCGACAGGATGGGATACAGCGTGCCTTCCGCCACGTCGAGTTGTGAGTTTCCAGAAAGCGAGCGCAGGATCTCGAGGCCGTAGAGACGTCCTTCCCAGAGGCTCGCGAGGATGGCCATCTCGAGGCATCCCTTGCGCAGTTGCGCTTCCCAGTACTCCCCGCGTTCCCCGTTCCTGTTGCTCACACGATACCTCGTATAGCTATGTATAATGTCATGGCAAGGATCGAATGTCAAGGATCTAGCGCCATTTCGCTGAGGAGGAATCCTTCGCGCCGCTTTCACGCCATCCTTGGCTCTACAGCGGAAGCAGTCTGCTCTGCTGCATGTCGTTGTCCTTCATCAGCGGCCCCGTTTTGGTCAGAACAGGTAAACTGTTGAAACATCCCGATTGCACGTGCGCCGTGGAAAGGCGCTGGACGACTGCGGGTGAAAGTCCCGCCCGGGAACTTGGTTCGCTCCACCCGGAAGCAATCAGAGCGGCGGTGGAGGAAACGAAGCCGTCGGAGCCTCTGGTGTAGAGGGTCACTTAGGTGACTTGGCGAGCATGTAGGCCGTAACGTGCAGTGAACGCTGAGCAGGCCTCGAAACGATTAACGCAGGAGCCAGCCCGCCGTGTAATCGGGAGGGCCGCCGCTGATGGAACAGCACGAGCGAACGAGTTCCATCAGACCTGCCGGGGTAATGGCGACGGCAAGCATGCAAAGTTGACCAGTAGCAACACGGGAAGCCCCAGCGGTGATCGCAGTTGGGATCAACCGGCAACTCGTGAGAGTCAGGCTGGGCCGTGTGGGGTGACGGAGAGGCTCGCAGTACTGATGAAGCCGGGTAATGCCGGTGGAGGGAAGGGGCCTCAGTTGAAAGGAAACGCAAGAAGCGACGAAGACGGAGGGATTGGTGTCGAACCTAACAACCCCAGCAAGCGTTCAGAAATTGCAGACGGCGTTGCACGACAAAGCGAAGGAAGCGCCCAACTTTCGCTTCTATGCACTGTATGACAAAGTGTACCGCAAGGACGTTTTAGCGTTCGCCTACGAATGCTGCCAAGCCAATGGCGGAGCGGCAGGAGTGGACGGCCGAACGTTCGAGGACATCGAGACGTACGGAAAAGAGCGATGGTTGGACGAACTGGCGCAAGAGCTGAAGAAGCGAAGCTATCAACCACTTCCTGTCCGGCGAGTGTACATACCCAAACCAGATGGGAAACAGCGGCCGTTAGGAGTGCCCGCTATCCGGGACCGGGTAGCACAAATGGCAGCAGTTCTGGTTCTCGAGCCCATATTCGAAGCCGACCTGCAGCCGGAACAGTACGCCTATCGGAAAGACCACAGCGCACTGGACGCAGTGAGACACGTCCATAAGCTGATCAACACTGGCCATGGAGAAATCGTAGATGCAGATCTCAGCTCCTACTTTGGTGCGCCAGGGTAAGCCCGGCGCTTTCAGCGGGTGAGATTCCCGCCCCGGAAAGGGGAAGAGCCGCCCCACCGGGAATCGAGTCTTGGGCTCATGAAGGCAACGACATGAGTTAAGCGTAGACAGAGCGATATCCAGGCCGTAACACACGTGAAGCGATTGAGCCTCGTGACACATCCGGATGCCGACAGGGTCGAATATCTGGAAGGCAACAGTAGGCGACCGATAAAGGCGATGGTCGCCGGAGAATCCGGCGGGGTCTGAGAGCACGGCATGGACAGAAACGGAAGCGTCATGGCACCTGGGAGATCCACCGCCGTCTTGGTCTGTCGAAAACGGGCCGAGTATGTCAACCGAATGGATCCACCTGAGGGAGACAGAAGCGACGGTGGAAGTCGGACTCGCTGGTAGTACTCGGAGTACGGGAAAGCCGTGCACATGGGGAAGCAGCGAGGCAGGTTGAGTTGCTGGTTCAGGGAAACATTCCCTGCACACTCAGAGGTAGGAGAAGGATGTCCACACAACTGGACCAGATCGCGAAGAAGGCAAAGTCGAATCCGAAGCTACGCTTCACGTCGCTAGCGCATCTGCTCACACCGGAGTTCCTCACGGAAACCTGGAAGCAGATGAATCGGCGGGGTGCGAGCGGGGTTGATGGAGAGACGACAAAGGAGTTTGAACGGGACTTGGACACACGAGTTCAAGAACTATGCGAACGCTTGAAGCGAGGGGCTTATCGGGCTCCACCGGTGCGCCGAGTGGAGATCCCGAAGGGACCTGGCAAGGCAGGGACGCGGCCGCTCGGAATCCCAACGGTCGAGGATCGCCTGCTGCAAAGAGCGGTGGCGCGGATCTTGGAAGCGGTGTTCGAGGCCGATTTCCTGGGGTGCTCGTATGGATTTCGGCCCGGATGTAATCCCCATGGAGCCCTACGGGCGCTACGCGGGATCATTGTCACGAAGAAGGTTGGACACTTATTCGAGGCCGACATCCGCGGCTATTTTAACCACATCCAGCATGAATGGCTGCAGAAGATGGTGGCTCATCGGATAGCAGATCCGTTCATCCAGCGCCTGATCGGCAAATGGCTGAACGCAGGTTTCATGGTGGGAGGAGTCGTTACGCGAACAGAAGCAGGATCGCCACAAGGCGGGCCAATCAGCCCGATCCTATCCAATATCTACCTGCATTTCGTTCTTGATCTCTGGTTCGAGAAGAAGATCAGACCGAGCTGTCAGGGAGAGGCGTACCTGACCAGGTTTGCTGACGATTTCGTGGCGAACTTCCAATACCGGCGCGATGCGGAAGCGTTCCACAAGAACCTGACGGATCGATTCGGGAAATTCGGATTGGAATTGGCGGAGGAAAAGACGCGGGTGATGCGCTTCGGACGCTTTGTCCGGGCGGACCTAGCGAAGACCGGAGAGAAACCGGAAACGTTTGACTTCCTAGCAAACTAACCCGCGGTGCGCGGGTGAAACCAGGCAAGGAACTGAGCGTTGCAATAAGATGAGCGGGCCCATGCGTGCCGGCAAGTAGGCCGAAAAACCAATGGTGCATCCTCCGGGAGCCCGTTTCCTAGCATGGTCCCAGACTCTGTGCTCAAGACAGTGGTGACGGCGGCCTGGTAACAGGTGCGTCGATCCCGATTAGGAGAGTACTCAGTTCTGCACAGTCTGGGCCGTCTGGCATGGTCAAATCCAATGCGGAGGGACCCATGTCGAGAAAACGAAAGGGCAAGCGGAAGACAGGAGCGCCCATGTTGTGTTGCCTAAACCCAAATGCTGCCGGGGTGGATATTGGGGCGACGGAGATCTACATGGCCGTGCCTGCGGATCGCGATCCGCAAGCGGTACGCTGCTTTGCAACGTTTACGGAAGATCTTCATACCGCGGCCAACTGGCTGAAAGCCTGCAACATCGAGACCGTGGCGATGGAGAGTACCGGCGTGTACTGGATCCCCTTGTTTCAGATCTTGGAAGCGCGAGGATTCAAGGTCTTCCTCGTCAACGCCCATCACGTAAAGAAAGTTCCGGGGCGCAAGTCTGATGTTTCCGACTGCCAATGGCTGCAGTATCTGCATTCGGTGGGCTTACTGCGCGGGTCGTTCCGGCCGGAACAAGCGGTGTGTACGGTGCGATCGATCCTCCGTCACCGCGACAGCCTGGTACAGATGGCGTCGACTCACGTGCAGCACATGCAAAAGGCTCTGGATCAGATGAACCTGCAACTCCACCATGTGATCAGCGATATCACCGGCGTGACCGGGTTAGCGATCGTGGAGGCCATTCTGGCGGGTGAGCGCAACCCGCATACGCTGGCTGCACTCCGCGATCGGCGGATCAAGGCCAGCGCGGATACCATCGCCAAGTCGCTGGTGGGAGATTATCGGCGCGAGCATTTGTTCACGCTCGGCCAATCGCTGGCGGCGTTTCGTCATTACCAAGAGTTGATCGCGGCGTGCGATCGTGAGATTGCGCAGTATCTGGAGAGGTTCGAGTCGAAAGTGGATCCGCCCTCAGGTTTCCCATCGTCCTCGAAAGACGAGTCCCAACCGAAGACGAGCGAGCCGCGCTTCGACCTGCAGACTCATTTCCACCGCATCTTGGGAGTAGATCTGACCCAAGTGCCAGGGATCAACGTCCTCACCACGCAGACTCTTTTGGCGGAGATCGGTCCTGATCTTTCCAGCTTCGACGATGGGTCGGCCTTAGCATCCTGGCTTGGACTCTGTCCCGACAACCGGGTGAGCGGTGGCAAAGTGTTGTCGGTCAAAACCCGCAAGGTCAAGAATCGAGCGGCCACAGCGCTACGCATGGCGGCGCAATCGCTCTATCGCAGCCAATCCCATCTCGGCCACTTCTATCGCCGGATGCGCGCGAAACTTGGGGCCCCGAAAGCAATCACGGCCACCGCGCACAAATTGGCGCGTATCATCCATCCCATGGTAACCACCGGCCAGGCTTACGATGAGGCCATCTGCGCGCGAAACGAAGTACAGAATCGTCACCGGCTGGAAGCCAGGCTTCGCAGACAGGCCCGTGAGCTCGGATTACAGGTCGTTGCCTTATAGCAGAAGTTCCTTAGGAGGCTTCAAGCATGTCTGTGGCACCGATCGAGGCGGCAAGTTCGCCTTGGTGCGGGTCCCATGCGACAAAAGCCGCCGAAAGTTCTTGGCCAAGACTAAGGAATGGCTCAGCAAGCATAGGCATTGGAAGCGGCGGGATCAGCAGAAGCAACTTACGCTGATGCTGCGCGGCTTCTACCAGTATTTTGGGCTGCACCACTGCAAGCCGAAACTCGATAGGGTCCGGCGTGAAGTACACCGACAATGGGCCCGCACGTTGAGACGAAGGAGTCAGCGGCACCGGCTCTACTGGTCCTATCTACAGAGTCAATCTTGGTTCGAATTACCTTATGCAGTGTCGACACTCCAAGCGACGGTATGACTGCCCACCTAACGAGAGCAACCTGGGGAGCCCGTTGCGGGAAATCTGCTCGGCGGGTTCTGCGAGGGGGGACGGGCCCAAGCGACCTTGTCGCAAGACTCGTCCCTACCCACCACACTCTTCCCCATTCCGAGCTTCTAAAGTCGGTAGCTCGCCGGGTCGTAGACGGGAACATGCTCCATCTGATCAAGATGTGGCTAGAAGCTCCGGTCGAGGAAACGGATGAGAGGGGAAATAAGCGTCGAAGCACGCGAAATCGGGACGAAGGTCGGGGGAGTCCACAAGGCTCTCCGATCAGCCCGTTGCTGAGTAATCTGTACATGCGCCGGTTCGTGCTCGGGTGGAAGAAACTAGGGCACGAGAGGCGTCTGAAAGCGTACATCGTTAACTATGCCGATGATCTTGTGATCTGTTGTCGGAACAGGGCCGAAGAAGCCTTAGTCACGATGCAGAACATGATGTCGAAGCTGAAGCTGACGGTGAACGAGGAGAAGACGCGGGTCTGCAAGCTGCCGGGAGAGAAGTTCGACTTCTTAGGGTATACGTTCGGGCGATGCTACTCGCCGAAGACGGGACGAGTCCATCTCGGGGCGAAGCCGTCAACGAAACGGGTGCAGCGCATCTGCCAGGCGATCAGCCAGGAAACCGGACGGAACAAGACCCTGCTGGCCCAAGAAACAGTAATCACGACACTCAATCGAATGATGATTGGGTGGGCTAATTATTTCTGTTTGGGACCAGTCAGTCCTGCTTATCGAGCTGTCGAACGACATGCTCGCAAGAGGCTGCGACAGTGGCTGCGCGCCAAGCACAAGCTGCGCGGGCAGGCAACCAAGCAGTTTTCAATTACTGTCCTGCATCAGGTGCTGGGCCTTGTCGAACTTACCACTCGGACACGCAGCTTTCCCTGGGCGAAATCGTGACACTTTCTCCGAGAGCCGGATGCGCGAGACGCGCCTGTCCGGTTCGATGAGCGGGAACAGGAAACAGAGCCATGCCAAACCGGACTGAGGCGCGCCCTGCGAAAGCAGTGCTTACGTATGTCACCGGGAGACTACCGCTACTGCGCCTGTTCTCGACTCCACTCATTGAACCTGACCCGGGTCGCCCAGCTCAGGAGAAAACCAGCTCAGGATTTTTCTGCAAGTTCGGCTGGGAATAACTCAGAAACCGAAACGGGCGGCCGGCGGGTCTCGCCAGCGAGGCGTCTGGCTCTTTCCACAGCAACCCGGCTCGCAAGATCGTACAGCTCAGCCTGCTTTGTGTTTCCCAGTTTGCGCAACAGTTTTGCCCGAGCCGCAAAACTGCCGGAAAGTTTGATCATCTCTTGGGGAGTGGGCACGGGAGCCCTCCGAAGGCAGCGCAATTGCTGCGCACGCTCTGAGGGTTGAGAAGCGAAGAACATCCATGGCTAGAAATCCCTAACGGCGAAGCCCTGAAGATATTCTATCGGCCTATCTCGGCGCGCGCTCGTCTGACGAGCAACATTGGACCTCATCGAAACCATACCAGTGGTGTGGCAGTCGGTATGAACCGTCAACCCCTGTTCATCAATTTTCGAATCTTGCAATTGACACATTCGGCCGCAGATCCGACAGAAGCGAGCCGAGGGGGCAGATAGGAGCGACATCCGAGACCTCCACCCAAACGCATCATGGAGATTGGTAAGGTTTTGGGTATTCAAACGGACTATAAAATTCCGACAACCCTATTGTCGGTACGTAGCCGTGCGCATGGTAATGACGAAGGTTCAATTAAAGTTCAGGATTCCGGCGCATCTCGCCGGTTCAGGACCCAACCCGAAATCATGAGTTCCGCCACGTGAGTGGGTTCGCCGGGTTCGATTCGGCGATGGAATCCGAACCGGCGCTCCATCCCCACTCCACATAGACGGTCGCTTGAACTGAGGAACGTCCTACAAGATGAGTGACCTTCTACGTACTAGTGAAGTCCCAAGGCAGCTACAGAAACAACCTCCCTGCGGGCTCGTTGCAGACTCAGGAAGGTAACAATACCGTCGCGGTGTCCGCTACCTTGTCCGTCAACTAACCGTTCCCGGCGGCGACGAGGCATTCGGCCATTCGGAGACCCAGGTGGAAGTCACCGTTAGCGAATAGGCTCGCGGAACAATTGCCTCGCGCGATACTCTTGCAGGCGCCGCTCGCACTGTTGAAGCCGAATAAGTCACCGGAGCTTGTCCGATGGCTCCGTCTCGCACGCCCGTTTTAGTAATTCGTAGAACTTTCGCGTGCCGTTTTCGATGGCGGTTCCGACGGCCATGCCGGCTACCCTCGAGAAGGTGCCGATAAATTCCAGTTTGGTGGAGATCTCGGTGACATCTTCCAACAATGACTTAAACTGGATCTGGGAGAGCAACGTAACTCCGCCAAAATGACTGATGAAGTCAACGCGGCGATAGGGTTCGAAATGCATAATGACTTGGTCCACGGTGGCCCCGAATGATTCTTTGGGCTCAAACTCCATCCGGCTATCGAGTTCCCATGGCTTTCCATGGGTCCAAGTAATCCTTCGGATGTCCGACCAACTCCAGGTATCAGGTTGCGTATAGACATCAAACACACTCTTGAGAGGGGCGTTGATCGTTACTCGAATTTCGTGGCGACCCATAGAGTTATGGTGTTCGCAGCGTTTGAGCTTCCCCAGGGACTCACGAATTTTATCTCTTTCTTCTGCTCGAGCGGGATCTAGGGATCATGGGACAACCGATAAAGCCCTTACCGGAGAGATCGCTCTGCACTTCCTGGTCATCGCACTCTGGAGCCCACGACGTAGCCCAGCGCGAAGGCCAGAAGCAGCCCGGACACGATCACAACGGAAATGTCGACCCACAGGTCATCCAACGCGCGGAGGGCTTCTTTGGCCTTCTCGGCGGGTCAGCGCGGCCCGAGATCGTCGCTGTACGGGCTTCCCTGCCGCACGATTCCCGACCGCCTTTGAGGCTTCCTCTCCTGCTCCGCACTTTTTATAGGAAGTCCCGTGGCGGCTCCAGAGCGTTAGATTTTCCACGACTTCCGGCGGCGACTGGCCCGAGTAAGATGTAGTGGAAAGTGTAGTAGGTCAGGCCATGTCAGGGCCTGTCAGCATGATCCGTCGTTTTTGACTTTCGTTGATTTTACAGGCGGTTACCGTTTCCTACCTACCCTGCCCTATACTCCCGAACTGGCTACGAACCAGAAGGTCGGTAGTTCGAATCTCGCAGGGCGCACACTCCTCTAATCAATAAACATGCATGTTCGAGCGATATTGGCACTTCTCACAGTAGTATCGAAAAAACGCTCGTTCTGCGTTATTTCTGATTTTCAGAAATCTGCGCATCAGCTAAACTCACGAAAGTTGCAGGATTTGAGCTTATGAAGAACGAAACTCGCGCCGAATGGTGGGCACAAAGATTCCATCTGGGAATGGAAATTGCCGGACGAGATCACACTACGGCAACTCACTCACTCCAAGAGGAAGCGGCGCACGAAGCGGTCAGACTAATAGAAGGTCGGGCAAACGCAACGAAGTTGCAGGACACTGACGGTAATCCGCTTCTCATTGGGCATTGTGATCGCTATCTCTTTACGGACGGCAGTGAGCTGATAGTTGCGGACGTGAATGAGACCGCTCAAACAATGATTGTGCCGTTACGCGAGGCAGACGCAATTTGGAAACATCTGCCTGCGACGGAAGCAAAAGTGATAGTGCTGGGCCCTTCGCTAGAGCACTAAAAAGCCCACAGTCTTCTTTAGGCTGTGGGCTATTTGTTGTTGCTCTCTCTACCGGGAAAAAGCTACGTCGAGTGAAAGACGCGCGGGTTTGCGGTAAAACAGCCTTCCGGGATTGCAGACATTCCGTAGAAAATTGGAGCTGGTCGAGCGGAGATTGGTTTTAGCGTCGAGAGTTTCACAAGCAGCTCCTCAACCTTGCGCTGCTCGTGCGGCTGGGGCAGGCTGGTCTGGTTCATGCGGGGCATTGTCTCACTGCGCCCAGCGGATTGGAAGATCTACCGCTGCACTATCAATGAGGCAGCGGCTGTGGAAATCGTGAAACATTGCGTGGGTCATCTGGGTGCTAAAATCCGCGCCACCCTTGGAAACTCCCTTTGAGGCCCGAGACTCCCTGAGAGAGGGTCTTGGGCCTTTTCTTCCACCAAAAAAGCCCACAGACTGAGCTGTGGGTAGTGGATTAGTTTACAAAAAAAGAATTGTATAGTCCTTTGCCGCGTCTTACGATGAAAGCTGCAATGGGATCATCATGGCAAACAGAGACAGGGCATCTTGCATGCCGCTGGTCTGAGATAGGGCAGTATGTTCGCTACAATGCGCCTTGGATGCAGGATGCCTTAGAGAGTGGTTATGTACCGCCCGTTACGGACTTTGCTAGCCACAGTCCATTTGTAGGAGCCGCTTGGTTCCTCCCCATGCCGCGAGCCGCGACTCCGAATAAATTTTCAAACTCACCCACAGAGCACCTCTGCTCAGTAACCAGAAGGTCGGGAGTTCGAATCTCTCAGGGCGCACCATTCTTCAAAAACTTAGCGGCACCCTCAAGCGGTGCCCTTTGGTTTTGTGCCCAAATTGTGCCCAAGAAGCGTCGGGTTGCACATGCGAATTTACATAGATGAAGCCGGAGCGTTCATCCCCCCGAAGCCACCACGCTCTTTGTTCTCGCTGGTTCTCGCGCTGATGATTCCATCGTCAATTGAGAAAGATCTGTTCTACGAGTTCTTGCGCCTGCGCGATAGTTGGCCGAACCAGAGCATCGAGATTAAGGGCAGCAGTTTGGACGAATTGCAGGCTGCCCAACTTATCAAGCTCGTCCTGGGATACGACACGCTCGTCCAGTTCATCGCTCTGGATGCGAACCTGCATCCCGACTCTGTCGTCGACCATTTCAAGAATGGACAGGCGGACGGTGTAACGGCGAGTATTACACGCGCACACCATCCTGGTCCCATTCCGCATTTGCATCAACTCGGCGAAGCGGTTCGAGCCATGCCGAATCAGTTGTTTCTCCAAGCCTCTGCTACATGGGAGTTGATCATTAGAACGATTCGCGAGGGAACACTCTATTTTGTCCAGCGCGAGCCTGAGGAGTTGGGCGATATCGGATGGGTGATAGATCGCAAGGACCGAACGATCACCGAGATGGAAGAAACGTGGAGCACTCTGATCCTTCCACTGAGTGAAAAGGATTTTTCCAAGGAGCCGCTCGCTTGTATCGCTGAAGAGGATTACTCGCATTTCAATGCTCGATACTGCTTCAGTGAGGAGACGGCGACCCCGAAGATGCTGGAGCATATTCGCTGGTTAGATTCGGTTTACGGAAATCTGCCTAAAACGTAAGGATTGGATTGGCACCGACGCCAAGCGACTTCTGGCCGAACAGCGAACGTTCCAAGACTCGCGCGATTCTCTCGGCCTTCAACTCAGTGACATGCTGGCCGCTATTCTCCGGCGTGCCCTCAACGGTAGGCTCCAGTTCGCCGGTTGGAAGGATTTTGGGGGCCTGCTAGTTCGCCATTCGCAACCGGGAGTTGGGTTCATTCAGATCGGCCCGGGGGCTGGAGATGTCCCCCTCCTCGGCTACGCTAGAAAAGTCTGCCTAGCTCTCGACGCTAGAGCGAAGTCTATGCTCACAGAGCGACACCTCTAGGGAACCACTCGTAAAACGAGCGTCATGGGAAGGACTTTATCCTTCCCAGCCAGAAAAGGCCGACTCAAAAAAACCTTGAGGATTCCAAAGAGTTGCTAGGCTGAAGCACTAAGAGCGACGTTCTGCTTTGTTTATACGGAGGGCTGATGTGGAAATATCTGATTGTGTTCCTCTTCCTTGTACAGTGCTCAGCATTTTCGCAGGTCCGTTACGGAACCATTGTTATAGTCGACCTCGCAAAAGATCAATTTGTCATTGCTGCTGACAGCCGAACCAACCTGAACGGAGACCCGCAGCACCCCGACGACTCTCAGTGCAAAGTAACGACACTCGGAAATCAATTCGTATTCGCTACCATGGGGAATGCTTACGCGCCTGTCGTTTCCACAGATAGGGTTGGGCAATGGGACAATATCACTGAAGCCATAGCCGCGAACAAGACCACAGATCAGCGACCTCCCGGATTCCGGATTCTTGAGTTGACCGAAACTTGGACCGCGGCCGTGATGGCACACTGGAAGAGATTCAACGATATTAGGCCAGACCGCGTTGACAGCATCGCTAGGCAGAGCAATGACATAATCACCGTCGGGCTGTTCGCGACTTCTTTCAACGGAATCATCACACCTTTGGTTAGTCAGATTGTGCTGGATCGAAGCTCCTCTCCTGCTGCGATTGTCCGTCAACTTGGTAGTTTGGGTAACTGCTGGGAGTGCAACGGAGACAAGATTTGTGCAGCCGGGTCCCACATCGACATTGCGGCTAACTTTTGCTCCATTGGGAAGTCTCGACGTATTCGTACACGAACAAAACTCAGCGTGCCCACCTCACACACCAAATTGGCCGTCAAGATCGTTGAGTTGACTATAGACGCTTACCAGCATTCTCCAGGAGACGTAGGCGGGGAGGTCGACGCTGTCACTTTGAAGCGGAACGGTTCGATTAAATGGAATGCCCAAAAGAGGAATTGCCGGGAGCGGCGCTAACTGCTCCAAACATTCGCTCCTTCGGGAGCGACATGACCCCACGACTGCGCTCTCTGTGGTCATTTCTTGCCCAACCGAAGATGACGACCGATTCTTCTGTTTTACTCTAGGACGACAGATTGGTTTCAGACTTGCGCGTAAAGTCGGACAAATTCCTGCTCCCCCTCATAAGGCGGTCGTCACAAAACACGGCGCGTTTGCCGTTGTAACGGTGCGAATCACTCACAAATATCCCAGATGTTCGATCAGTGGTTCGCATTGTGCGCCCAAACAAAAATAGGCGAAGACAAAGCGAATCCTGCTATCATCGTCCGGCCATGTCGGACCAGCCTCTCACCCGAGATGAGATCGAAGCCTTCCAGCGCCAATTATCCTTGCTGAGTGAGCCGGCCGTCCGGGATCAATACAACCAGGGACACGCGAAATGCTGTCTGGGTCGCGGCGGTCTGCCGAGTCCGGGGGATATCCAGCGGCTTTTGAGTATTTGGAAAGTCCTGTGGGGCTGGGAACAGCACGGGGCGCGGGACAATCGCCGTGTCTAACCCGTGCATAATCCGGGCGGAAATGTTGCGATTGTCGCGTTTCCTGATATTCGTGGAATCAGTAAGTTACTGAATCCGCGTTGGCTATCTCGCTTATAATAGAAAGATTCAGTTAGCCCTCTGGAGGCCTTTGTGCGCTTGCGCTCGGGTCTGGAGGGCTGGTTCGGCCCTTATCGATGTCCTCAACTTTGACCCAGACGGATAGCATTGTGGTTCGCGGCGCCCGCGTTCACAACCTCAAGAACATAGACTTCGAGGTCCCGCACAATACGTTGACGGTGGTCACCGGTGTGTCCGGGTCCGGGAAGTCTTCGCTGGCGTTTGACACGATTTACGCCGAGGGGCAACGGCGGTATGTTGAGTCGCTGTCGGCCTACGCGCGGCAGTTTCTGGAACGGATTGAGAAGCCGGATGCGGACCTGATTGACGGAATTGCGCCAGCGGTGGCAATCCGGCAAAAGAATACGACGCGGAATCCGCGGTCGACGGTGGCGACGGCGACCGAGATCTACGACTATTTGCGGTTGGCGTTTGCCCGGGTCGGTCGGACATACTGCGCGAACTGCGGGTGCGAGGTGAAGAAGGACACGGTTGACGAGGTAGCGGATATCATTCTGGCGCTCGAGCCGGGGACGCGGATGCAGGTGTTGTTTCCGCTGCTGCGAGCTGGGATAGGAACGGATGACGCGGCGGCGAAGTCGTCCGGAGCTTCGAAAGCAAAAGGAGCAGGATCAAAGTCCCCACCCGCCCGCGAAAAGCGCGAGAAGGGTGGGGCACCCGCGCTTACGGATGCGTTAAAGACTCGGTTGTTTGACCTGCGGAAGGCTGGGTTTAACCGGCTTTATCAGGGCAGCGAGGTTTTTGAGTTTTCCACACCGGAGTCTTTGCTGGATCTCGATTTTTCTGAGCCTGTGTTTGTGCTGGTCGACCGGCTGGTTGTGTCTCCTGAAGGGCGCACGCGGGTGGTGGATGCGGTGGAGACGGCTTATCGGGAGGCTGGTGAGGTTATTTTTGAGCTTCCGGAAAAAGCAGAAGAAGCAACTGCGACGGACAAGAGTGTCCGCCCCACACAAGGTCCTGCTACGTTGCGGTTTGCGCAGAGGTTTGAGTGCAAGCAGTGCAATCTACGGTATGAAGAGCCGGAGCCGCGGCTGTTCTCCTTCAACAATCCGTATGGAGCTTGTCCTCGGTGCCAGGGATTTGGAAACACCATCGATTTCGATCTCGATCTCGTCATTCCAGATAAGCTGAAGGCCTTGGCCGAGGGTGCGATCGAGCCGTGGACGAAGCCGAAGTATCGTCCGCTGTTTACCGATTTGAAGCGGTATGCCAAGACAGCAGGGATTCCGCTGGACGTGCCCTGGATTGACCTCGAAGAAGAACAACGGAATCTGGTGCTGAATGGCGAGGGAAAATTTCTTGGCGTGCGAGGATTCTTTGCACATCTGGAACGCAAGAAATACAAGCTGCACGTGCGAGTATTTCTGAGCCGGTATCGCGGATATTCGCTGTGTCCGGAGTGCAACGGGTCCCGGCTGCGGCTGGAAGCCCGCCAGGTGAAGATTCGCGGTAAGAATATTTGCGAGATCTGCGCACTTACCGTCGAGGAGGCGCTGAAATTCTTCGAGCACGTTGAACTGAGCGCGCAGGAAACCGAAATCGCCGAGAAGTTGCTGGAGGAGATTTGCGAGCGGCTGCGCTTCCTGAACGATGTCGGGCTGGAATATCTGACGCTGGACCGGTTGTCGTCGACGCTTTCGGGCGGGGAGGCGCAACGGATTCAGCTGGCGACGTCGCTCGGATCGCGGCTGGTCGGGACGTTGTATGTGCTGGACGAGCCGTCGATCGGGCTGCATCCGCGCGACACGCACAGGCTGGTCAAGATTCTTCACGACTTGCGCGATCTGGGGAACACGATTTTGGTAGTCGAGCATGATCCTGACATCATGCGCGCGGCGGATCGCATTCTCGATCTGGGGCCGGGCGCCGGCGAGAACGGCGGGAAGCTGATTGCTGAAGGAACGTATGACGAGATCCTGCACAATCCAGCTTCGTTAACTGGGCGGTACTTGTCAGAGGACCTGCGGATACAGTCTCCGGTGACGCGACGAAAGCCCGGAACGCAGCAGATCAAGATGAAGGGCGTGCGCGCCAACAATCTGAAGAATGTCGATATCAGCATACCGTTGGGGATGCTGGTGGCGATTACGGGAGTTTCTGGATCGGGCAAGTCGACGTTGCTGCATCAGGTGCTCTACCGTGCACTGGCGCAGGCGAAACAGCAATCGGGCAATGGTAGCGGGGCGACGACGGCCGCGACTTGGGAGAACCTCGATGGAGATCAGTACATCGAGGAAGTGGTGCTGGTGGATCAGTCCCCGATCGGGAGGACTCCGCGATCCAACCCTGTCACATACATCAAGGCGTTCGATGCGATCCGCGAGCTGTTCGCTTCCCTGCCCGAAGCAAAGAAACGCGGGTTTAGTGCGGGACATTTCTCGTTCAACATCCCCGGAGGGCGCTGCGAGATATGCCAGGGCGACGGGACGGTGACGGTGGAAATGCAATTCCTCGCCGATGTCGAGTTGATTTGCGAGGAGTGCAAAGGAACTCGCTACAAACCGACGGTGCTGGACGTTCGGTATCGCGGGAAAAATGTTCATGAGGTTCTGAATCTAACGGTGAAAGAGGCGCTGAAGTTCTTTGCCGAGGCACCCAAGATTACAGACAAGCTGCGACCTCTAGAGGAAGTCGGACTGGGATACCTGCGGCTGGGGCAGTCGGCGACGACACTTTCAGGCGGCGAGGCTCAGCGCATGAAACTGGCGGCGCACCTGCAGCCGGCCTCGCGAGAAACTGGACGATCGGCGACCGGGCCGAAGATGAAGCGGCGGCTGCTCTACATCTTCGATGAGCCGACGACAGGGCTGCATTTTGATGACGTCAGCAAACTCCTGGCGGCCTTCCGCCGTCTCATAGATGCGGGGGGATCGATTGTCGTCATCGAGCACAATCTCGAGGTCATCAAGACGGCGGACTGGGTGATCGATCTCGGGCCGGAAGGCGGGACACGCGGTGGAAAGATCGTTGGTGTCGGTCCTCCGGAGGCGATTGCCAAGCTGTCGGGCTCGTACACGGGGAAATATCTGGCGCGTATCCTGAACGGCAATGGAGCATCGCGTTCCAATGGGCGCTCTTAAGAGAGCTGTTGCGGTTGTGTTCGCCACCGCGGCGCTGGCTGGCGTTGCGGCGGCTTCCGGCAGAGACACAGCTAGCTACGTCTCTACGAGTGGTCCGGGGAGCTTTCAGAGTTCTAGTTCCTCTACTTCGCCTTCTTCTTCATCCTCTTCGAATCCGAAGGCACAACGTCATCACGTGACCGTCTCTGAAGACGTGGGTCCCGATCAGGATCTTGCGAAGGCTGAAGAATTTATCCAAAAGAAGGACTTCGCGCAGGCGGAGTCGCTTTTGCAGAAGAAAGTCGAGAGCGATCCGGCGAATTACGTGGCGTGGTTTGATTTGGGATTCGTGGAGAATGGGCTCGGCAAGAAAGATGAGTCGATTGCCGCGTACCGGAAATCGGTGGCGGCCAAGCCGGAAGTGTTCGAGTCGAATTTGAATCTTGGGCTGCAACTTGCGAAGACCGGACAGCCCGATGCAGAGCAATTTCTGAAAGCGGCGACAACGCTCAAGCCGACGAGTCATATTGCGGAGGGCAAAGCGCGCGCTTGGCTCTCGCTGGCTCATGTGTTGGAAGCCAGCAAGCCGGAAGAAGCGATCGCCGCTTATAAGCAGGCCGCGGCCTTGCAAGCGAAGGATCCCGAGGCTCATCTGGCGGCAGGACTGCTTCTTGAGAAGCAAAATCAGTTCTCCGACGCTGAGCGGGAATACAAACAGGCTTTGGAACTGGATCCCTCGTCGGCGGACGCAGCGACGGGGCTGGCCAATATTTACATGCGAGGGCGGCGGTTTCCGGAGGCGGAGACGGAGCTGCGAAAAGTGGTGTTGGTGCATCCGGAGTCAGGCCCAGCACACATTGAGCTTGGACGAGTACTCGCCGCCGAAGGCAAGAATGAAGATGCAATCGCAGAACTGCAGGCCGGGCAGAAACTGGCGCCCAGCGATGTTTCGCTGCAGCGCGACCTAGCCGATCTTTATACAGCCGCAGGAAAGAATGATCAGGCGGAAGCGGCGTACCGGACCATGATCGAGGCGAATCCGAACGATGCTGAACTGCACCGCGCACTGGGACAGAGTTTGCTGCGCGAGAAGAAATTCCCGCCTGCGCAGCAGGAATTCATCACTAGCGTAAAGCTTAAGCCCGACTTGGGTGAGGCTTATGGCGATCTGGCTTTTGCCGCGAGTGAAAACAAAGACTACGTACTGGTGATCAAGGCGCTCGACGCGCGGGCGAAGTTCCTGCCGGAAATTCCGATCACTTACTTCTTCCGCGCCACGGCGTACGACAATTTGAAGGATGTGAAAAAAGCCACTGCCAACTATCACCTCTTCCTCAACACGGCCAAGGGGAAGTATCCTGATCAGGAGTGGCAGGCGAAGCACCGGTTGATCGCGCTGGAACCGAAGAAGTGACATTCTGAGCCACCGGGTTTGACTTGGGGTGAGACGTGAGCAGGCGTAGTGGGGCGGCGTCAGGGGATGTACGCGTTGCTGGGAACACTGCTGCGGAGGCAGAGAGTCGCAGTCCGGCATCCCGGAATGCGAGCGGGTTTCGTTCGACTGAACTGGCGCGGGTGGCTTGGCTGATATTTCTTTTGGCTGCGTCGACGGCCAGCGCGATTCCGCACGACGAACCGACGGTCGATGAGCTCAAAGCGAAGATTGCATCGACGAGCGTCGGAGACCGGCCTCATTTGTGCGTGCAAGTCGCACAAAAGCAATTGGAGGAATTCGATAAGCTTTATCCCGCAGCCGACGAACAGAAGGCTCAGGCAGCGCTGACCGACGTGGTCGCGTATTCGGAGCTGGCCCGGGACTATGCGATCCAATCGCACAAGTACGAGAAGCAGTCCGAGATCGCGATACGGGGTATGTCGCGCAAGCTAACAAACCTGCTGCACATCCTTGGGCACGAAGATCAGGGGCCGGTAAAGGACGCCGTGACGCGACTGGAGCGGGCGCGCGACGATCTGCTGTCGGCGATGTTTAAGAAGGGTGCGAAATGACAAAGCGTGGCTTTGCCTGCGTCGTTTTGCTGCTGGCGCTTGTGCCTTCGGGGATGGCGCAGCGCAGGCGCGATCCGCTGACCCAGTCGGAAATTGGGCAGATCCGCGATACGAGCTGGGAGCCGAAGCTGAGACTTCCGCTCTATGTGCAGTTCGCGCGGACAAGGCTGGTGAAGCTGGAACAGATTAGGAGCGATCCGAAGACCAAAGATCGCGCAAAGCAGACGCACGATCTGCTCGATGATTTTCAGCGGCTCTACGACGAACTGAACGACAATATCGACACCTACGTTGATCGCCACGACGATATCCGGAAGCCGTTGAAGACCGTCATCGACGCCGACACTGAGTTTCAGGCCAAGCTGCTCGCGCTCAAGGACGCTGCCGATGTTCTCCCGGCGGAGGCACAGCAGTACGAGTTCGTGTTGACGAGCGCGATCGAGGCGCTGGACGGCGCGACCGACGATCATCGCAAGCTGCTAGCGGATCAGGAAGACGCCGCGAAGCATAAGAAGCTGAACAAGAATCCGTCTGCGGGGACGGGCGTGAGTCCGGAGTAAGGATAGGGGCTTCCTCATTCCAACTCGTGCTAACCTAACCGCACTGTGCGTGAAGGGCTGCTCGAGATCTTCCAGGAAACTTTGAGTGAATTGCGGCCCGGCGCTGATCTGCCCGAGTTGAAGATCGAATTCTTCGCCTTCGCTAACATCAACAATACCATCCGGCTGCGCGACGGGAAGCTGCTGGTGCGGCTATCAGATCTGCTGGAAGGGGCGCCGCAGACAGTCTTGCGGGCCATAGCGCACATTTTATTGGCAAAGATGTACCGGCGGCCGATTGATCGCGGACACGCGGCGCGCTATCGCAAGTATGTTGGCAGCCATGAAATTGTGCGGAAGGCGCACCTCGTACGGCAGATACGGGGGCGAAAGCGGCTGCGTTCGGCTCGCGGATATTTCTATGATCTGGATGCTGTATTCGAGGATTTAAACGCCCGCTTCTTTCACGGGTTAATGGCGCGACCGCGAATGAGTTGGAGCCAGACCAAGACACGGCGGATTCTGGGGCACTACGACCCCGCACATAATGCGATCATCATCAGCCGAGTGTTCGATCATTTCGCAGTACCGCGATACGTGCTGGAGTACATCGTCTACCATGAGATGCTGCACCTGAAGCATCCGGTCAAGTTGCGTGGGAGCCGGAGGTGCGTGCATTCGGCGGAATTTCAGGCGGACGAACGTCTATTCCCAAAGATGAATGAAGCGAACGCCTTCCTGAAGCGGCTGTAGACGCAGGTTCTCGCCGCGTCCGCAGCCGCTCATTTGAATGTTACCGTTTCGCGGGGACGTACACTTTCCCGGCGGCCACCAATTGCGCGTGCGGCACCTCGGTACGAACCTTCACCGACTGCATGCCGGCCTTTTTCCCAGGCTGGACCAAAAAGCTAACCAGGTACTGGCGATTGAGGCGGCGCGTAGAGTCTTCCAGATAGGGAGCGAACGAAGTGGGAGAGGCAGAGCGGTAGTCGTAGAGTTCGCCGCCAGTTTCTTCCGCAATGCGCGAGAGGTAGAGATTGCCCGGGAAGTTGCGCTCGTCCCGCCCGATGTCTTCTCCCGACCGACTCTCTGCTACGGCATTCGTGGAGGTGACAATCGTGAAGACAACGACTCCGGCACGCTGCGCTTTTTCGATGGCGGTGTCAGCGTACGGGTCGTTTTGTGCGCTAGGATTGCTTCCGTAGACCTGGTCGATACCCTTTGAGATCATCAGGACCTCCCGGCGATCGCTCCCTTCTGGCCATTTGGCAATGAGCTCGGCAAGCGATTCGAATGGATTCGCGCCATTCGCGAGGCCCGCTAAAGAAGGACGAAGTGCGCTCGCCGCCAGTGAGTGGTCGGAGGTCAAACCCTGAACAATCCTGGGGCCGCCCATCTGCATATAGGCGACGCCGATCTTGGCAGTCGTGGGCTGAGCCATTATGAAGTGGCGAAGATCTTCGAGCTGTGTTCCGTAGCTGGTGCCATGGGAATCGTCGAGGAGGATGAAGAGTTCGAGGCCGGCGCGGTCTCCTTGCAACGGCACCCAATCGGTGACTTTCGCGCGCGTCCGGTTCTGGTACACGATCACATTTTCACTCCCGATGGTGGGTGAATCTGAACCGTGGTGGGCTTGTACTGTAACGACCATGCTCACGGAAACGCCGGCGGAATCTCGCGAGGCTTGGGCGACAACGAATGCCCCGGCGAAAGCTACGAACAGTGGAAGTACAAGACGACGTCGATGCATAAGATCCTCCCTGTCGTTTAGAGACGTGCCCCACGATAGTTTACGCCGCCGGGCTCGGCCCGCAAATGAGGGTATTGTTGATCCGTCGCCAGGCTGTTTCTGGCAGATTCTCGAAGACATTCGCTGCAGCCCAGAGCAGCTCAGAGGTGTAATTTGACCATGTGATAGCAATCACAGGCGATTGTGAGTCAGTGGATTGACGGGCTTGGCGCAGGGGGCATATCCTTGAAGTTGAAATTGAAATTCATTTTCAAAATCATAAGGCTTCCTTGAGATGCTCCAGGCTTTCATCATTACGCTTCGTGAAGGGGTGGAGGCGGCGCTGATCGTCGGCATCACCCTGGCGTACCTGACCAAGATCGGGCGCGCCGAACTGCGCAAGACTGTCTATGCCGCATTGACCGCAGGCTTCCTGGGAAGCATTGGCGTGGCCATCGTCATCTCCCGCACCCATCTGAATGAAGATGTGTTCGAAGGCTGGATCATGCTGGTGGCCGCCTTCTTCGTCGTCACCATGGTGATTTTCATGATGAAGACGGGGCGCAAGATGAAGGGGGAGATCGAGGGCAAGGTAGGGCTGCTCGCGGGCAATGACGCGTGGTTCGGACTGTTTATTTTCATCTTTCTGATGGTGTTGCGCGAAGGCGCGGAGACGGTGCTGATTCTTTCGGCCGTCTCGTTGAACTCCACCGAACTGTTGAGTTTCCTCGGGACGCTGCTGGGCTTGCTGGCGGCAATCGCTTTTGGCGTGATGTTCGTCAAAGGAAGCGTGCGGATCAACCTCCAGAAGTTTTTCAAAGTGACGACGGCGATCATGTTTCTGGTAGCCGCGCAGTTGCTGATTTCGGGGCTCCATGAGCTTTCCGAGAGCGGGGTGATTGCGTCGTCGAAGCGGGAGATGGCGATCATCGGACCAATCGTCAGCAATGACTGGTTCTTCTTTGTCACGATCTTTGCGTTGGCGGCGCTGATGGTGCTGTTTGAGGCCCAGCGCCGAGTGCCTGCCGTAGCGGCTTCGGCCTCGCCCGCGGAGCGTCGCAAGGCAGCCTGGAGCGCCCGCCGCGAGCGTTTGTGGATGGGATCCGTATATACCTTCTCTTTTCTCTTCATCGCGATGGTGACGGCGGAGTTCGTCTATACCAAGAACGTGAGTGCCCTTTCGCCGGCCACGGAAGTGACCTTCACGGACGGGAAAGTGAACATCCCTCTGACGCAGGTGGCCGACGGCGACTTGCACCGCTTTGAGGCCAGGGAGAACGGAACCGAAGTTCGATTCTGGCTGTACAAAAAGCCGGATGGGAAGATCGCGACGGTATTTGACGCGTGTGAAATTTGCGGGTCGGTCGGCTTTTACAAGAGCGGGAACGGTGTGGTCTGCAAGAACTGCGCGGCTCCGATCAATCCGCAATCGGTGGGAACGGCGGGCGGATGCAATCCAGTGCCCCTGAAGGCGACGCAGACCGCTGATGCCGTGATCATTGAGGAGGCGGACATCGCGGGCGGCAGCCGCATGTTCGGAAAGTAGCCGATGTTCGTGCGGCTGGTCTACGAATCCTTCCGGCGCCAGAAGCGGCGCAAAGTGCTGGCGGGCGCGGCGATCGTCCTGGGCGTGACTGTAGCGACCGCGATGATTGCCGTCGCAACCGACATCGGGGATAAAATCAACCGCGAACTGCGAACCATTGGCGCCAACCTCGTAGTGACTCCTCAAGAAGATTCGCTCGATCTGGAGATCGGCGGGGTGAATCTCAAGCCTCCAACCGATGGCGCATTCCTCAGCGAAGCCGACCTGCCCAAAATCAAAGGAATTTTCTGGCACAACAACATCACCGGGTTCGCGCCGATGCTTCCGGTGAATGTGGCCGCGCAGCATCAGGGAAAGCAGGAGGACGTCACGCTGCTTGGGACGTATTTTACGAAGCAAGTTTCTTATGGCACCGAACAGTTCACGACGGGCGTGCGGAGTACGCATCCGTGGTGGAAAGTTTCCGGGGAGTGGCCGAAGGATGATTCGTGGGATGTTCTGGTTGGAGAGCGGCTCGCCGAACGGATGCAGGAAAATGCTGGAGGCGTGATCACCGTGGCGGGGCGCCAGTTGCACGTGAGCGGCGTGTTGTCGACGGGTGGAGCGGAGGATGATCAGATCGTTGCGCCGCTTGCGTTAGCGCAGGAAGTTCTGGGTAAGCCGGGCGCCGTGAAGCGAGTGTATGTGAGCGCCCTGACCAAGCCGGAAGATGCGTTTGCGCGCCGCGATCCGAAGAGCTTGTCGGGGGCGATTTACGATCGGTGGTACTGCACCCCTTATCCACAGGCGATTGCGCTGCAGTTGACCGAGGCGATGTCACGTTCGCATGCGGAGCAGATCCGGCAGGTGGCGCAGAACGAAGGCGCGGTGCTGACGCGCATCGAGGGACTGATTTTTCTGATCACGGTAGCGGCCCTGTTTGCGTCGGCGCTGGCGGTTTCGGCCGCAATGGCGACGACTATCTTTGAGCGCCGCGCCGAGGTCGGCCTGATGAAGGCTTTGGGCGCTGGGAAGTTGGCCGTAGCGTCAATTTTCTTCGCGGAAGCCGCGTTGCTGGCGCTGATTGGCGGCGCCATTGGATTCGGATTGGGCGGCGTTCTGGCGCACCAGATTGGGCGGTCGATTTTCAGTTCGGATATCTCGATTCCACCCGTGCTGCTGCCAGTCATTCTGGTGATCGCCGTGATGGTTACGTTTGCCGGCAGCGCCGCAGCGATTCGACGGGCAGTCAGCCTGGATCCCGTGTTTGCTCTGCGAGGTGAGTTGTGAGCCCGCCGATGTCGCAGCAGGCTCGAGCTCTGGCGGCGAATCGTGCGCGGGGGCCACATACCTCGATGTTTTTGCGGATGCTGGTGCGGGCGGCGGTGCTGCGCCGGGGAAGGGCGGCTTCCGCTTTGTTGGCGATGGTTGTTGCCGCCGCAGTGGCGACGGCGATGCTCAATCTGTATGTGGATGTACAGGCCAAGCTGCGCCGGGAATTTCGCAATTACGGGGCGAATATCATTCTCGTCGGCCGGGACGGCGCTTCCCTTCCCGCGGACGCGCTTTCTCGAGTCGATGCGTTATTGGCGGCACGTGGGATCGCTGCTCCTTTTGGCTTGGTGGTTGCCCGCACGAGCGATGGGCAGCCGATTGTGGTGGCAGGCGCGGATTTTGATCGAGTGCAGAAGTTGGACAAGTGGTGGTCGGTCAGCAAATGGCCGGAAAATTCCACCGCGAGCCAATCCGCAGGATCGAATCCTTACGAAAGTCAAAATCCTCACCCTGTCGCCGACGACGCGACAAGAGTGGGGCACCCTTTGTCGGAAGCGCTCGTTGGTGTGAGGGCTTTGCCGGTGGTCGCGCCGAAGGGGCAGGCATTCGATCTGAGTTTCCAGGGACGGACGCTGAATATCAGTCCAGTCGGCACGGTGCAGACAGGAGCGGCCGAGGACAGCCGGGTTTACGTTTCTCTATCCGACTTCGTTGCGTGGTCTGGGGTGCAACCTTCCACGATTGAAGTAGGCGCGAATGGGTCTCCAGAGGAAGTTGCCGGAATCATGAGTCAGCTGGCGCAGGCGATCCCGGCAGCCGATGTGCGACCGGTGCGGCAGATTATGGAAGGCGAGGCGCGGGTGCTCGGCAAGACACGAGCGACACTGCTGGCTGCGGCGGCGATGATCATCTTGACGGCGGCGCTATGCGTGCTTTCGACGCTGATGGGATGGGTGTTCGACCGGCGGCGGGATTTTGCCATCATGAAAGCTCTGGGCGCTTCGGGACGGTTGCTGAACGGATTCTTTGCGGCCGAAGCAGCGGTGTTGGGAGCGACAGGCGCGGTCCTCGGATTTCTAATCGGCATTGGCATCGCGGCGTGGATTGGACGAGTGAATTTCCATGCAGCGGTGGTTCCGCGTTTCAGCGTACTGCCTGTGGTGCTGGCTGGTAGCATGGCCGTGACGCTGGTGTCATCGATCCTTCCGATCTCGCTGCTGCGAAAAGTGCAGCCGGCGGTGATTCTGAGGGGAGAGTGAAATGATTCAGATCAAGGACGTGACCAAACTCTACCCTGCTAAAGCAGCGGGTAACGGAACGGGCAAGGACAACGGTTCGAGCTCGATTCACGCGCTGGACCACATCTCGCTGCACGTTGCCGCCGGCGAATGGCTGTCGATTATGGGGCCGTCGGGATCGGGTAAATCGACGTTGGTGAATTTGATCGGATGCCTCGATCAGCCGTCGTCCGGCGAGATCTGGCTCGATGGGCAGAATGTTGCAGGGATTTCGTCCTCTGAACTGAACCGCGTGCGCGCGGAAAAGATTGGCTTCGTCTTTCAGCAGTTTCATTTGATCCCATTTCTGACTGCCGTCGAAAACATTATGCTGGCGCAGTATTTTCACAGCATGACCGACGAGAAAGAGGCCGTGGAAGCCTTGGTGCGCGTTGGGCTGGGCGACCGCGCGCATCATCTCCCGTCGCAGCTTTCTGGTGGCGAGCAGCAACGCGTATGCATCGCGCGGGCGCTGATTAATGATCCGCGCATTATTTTGGCGGACGAGCCGACTGGAAATCTGGATGCGCAGAACGAAGAGATCGTACTGCGATTGCTTCGAGAATTTCACCAGCAGGGACGGACGATTGTGATGGTCACACACGATCCGGTCGTCGCGCGGCTGGCGGACCGGCGGATTGAGCTGCACCACGGCAAGATTGCCTCGCAGGAAATCTTCTCCCTGGCCGACGAGGAACAGCTGGACGAAGTGCTGGAAGAATTATGGGTGCTCGCCGAACACCAGGAGATCGCCGAGGTCGAGCGCATGGAAGTGCATGGAGCGCTGCCCGTGAGCCTGGCGATCGAGAGAATGATCGAGTTGGGGCTCGTCGTGTCTGCTCCGCACCCGCCGCATCCGCATGATCACAAGCCGTTCGTCAATCCCTGCCACGATGCGCTGAAGCCGGTGTCGGCATCCAGTGGAGACGGAACCCTGATTGTTGAGTTGACGCCACGCGGACGCGATCGGGCGGCCAGCATTATCCGACGGCATCGCCTCGCGGAACGGCTCTTTACCGACAGCCTGGCGATGGACAGCGAGACGGAGATCGAGCAGCAGGCCTGCAAGTTTGAGCACATCCTTTCGCCGGAAGCGACGGACAAGATCTGCGCATTTCTGGGACATCCGCGGACTTGCCCCCATGGAGCGCCAATTCCTCCGGGGCCGTGCTGCGGGACCGCCGGAGTCGTGGTCGGAGCTAGCGTCAGACAGACGGTCCGCTCGAAGTAGGAGTCGGCCAGCAAGGGCGCTCGTAAAAAGGCACTTACCACGAGGGCACGAAGGTTCACGAAGGACAATCGAACACCTCGAGTCCCTCGGATCCCGCCTCAGAACCATTTATCATCGATACAAATCATGCGGCGTCCTACCATTGGCGTGTTCGACTCAGGCGTTGGAGGACTGACCGTCCTTAAAGCGTTACTTGAGCTTGTCCCCGGTGCCGATTACGTTTACTTCGGCGACACAGCGCGCCTGCCCTACGGGTCGAAGTCCGCTGAGACTGTGACTCGCTATGCGGTCGAGGCGGCGCATTTCCTGCAGTCGCAAGGTGCTCAGTTGCTGGTGATCGCCTGCAATACAGCGACGGCGCTATCACTCGACAGCATCACCGCGGCGGTTAAGGTTCCCGTGATCGGAGTGGTAGAGCCGGGCGCACAAGCTGCTGCTTCAGCGACTCGGAATCAAAAGATCATCGTGATTGGAACCGAGGCTACGGTGAGCAGCCACGCGTATCGCAAGGCGCTCGAGGCTTGCGGCCTGCAGGCACGGGAGAAAGCTTGCCCACTACTGGTTCCTCTGGTCGAAGAAGGATGGGTGGACCATCCGGTCACCGAGCGGGTCGCCTCGATTTATCTGGCGGAAGCGTTTGCGGACGGCTTTCAAGATGCGGACTCGCTCGTCCTGGGATGCACACACTATCCGCTGCTCAAGCCGCTGCTAGAGCGAGTGGCTCCCGGGCACGTCAATATTGTGGATTCGGCGGAGTCGACTGCGCACGCAGTTGCTTCCCGGTTGCGGCAGTTGGTGCCGCCTGCGGAGATCGATGCGGAGGAGCGGCGGGGTGCGCCACGGATGAAGTTCTTCGCCACAGATTCGACGGTGAAATTCCAACGACTCGGACAGCGCTTTCTGCGGCTTCCGATCGATAGCGTGCGGCATGTGGATTTGAAGGAGTAGGGTTTGTTCGGAGTTAGGACGAGTTCTTCCTGAGCCGCTTGGCTTCGCCTTCGCGGGACCGCCGAGGCGGCTGTCGCCACCTGGTTGATTGCAAATCCATACAGCTTTCATCCTAAGAATCGGATAGCGTTGCTCCGGTGCTGCGAGTTACTGTGTCCTTCGAAACTGATCGCTGTCTAACAACAGACAATCGCAAAGCTCCCATGCATCCACTGGACAATGTGATCTGGACGGCGCTGACGACGCGGCAACTGAACTTTGCCGAGGGCTCCGGGTTGGCGCGCAGATTCCTCAAGGAAGTCACATTGCTCAGCGGATTTGAGAGGCCCGATGACCACGGCTACGGGTCGCTTGCCGAGGTGGTGGGTGAAGGCGGGACTGCGGCCGTATTTCTTGATCATCCGTATGAACCCCGTGAGGGCTGGGATTGGATTGCAGGGGCTCCATTGCTGCAGATGGTTTGCGAGAACGTCAGCGATGCGGCTGGCGCGACTTCAAGTCCCTCGAATTCCAGGCCTGGGATGGTCGAACTCGGGGTGCTAGATTCTCCGGAGATGATCGAGTTGACGACTCTGACCAAGCCCGGGCCCTTTCGGTCCGCGAACTCACGAATTGGGCACCTACGTCGGAATTCGCAACGGAGCAAGGCTCGCAGCGATGGCCGGTGAACGGCTCAAGGTCGACGGTTTCACCGAAGTCAGCGCCGTTTGTACGCATCCCGATTATCTGGGTCGAGGCTACGCAGGCATGCTGCTGGCCGAACTGATCCGGGGCATCCGGGAACGCGGAGAAACGCCCTTCCTGCACGTCAGAGGAGACAATACGCGAGCCATCGCGTTATATGAGCGGTTGGGCTTCACGACCCGGCACAGCGGGCATTTTGCCGTTCTGCGGAGAACCACAGCCAGGCTGTAAGGGTACCGGGGCCGCGTTGACGTTTTGCACATGAAAGCGGAAACGTTGCTTAGCCAACGTCTCCACGAGAAGATTTCAAGAGAGTCCAACAGAACTCAGTACAGGTGGAAGTCGACCTCGACGGCGATTTCTACGCGGACCGGATGGCCGTCGCGCATGGCGGGCTCAAACTTCCAGTTCTTGACGGCCTCGATGGCCTTTTCGTCGAGTCCCATGCCCAGGCTGCTCAATACGTGAATGTTGCTGGGGCGGCCGTCGGTTCCTACGATCAAACCGAGGGTGCATACGCCCTGATATTTCGCCTTACGCGCTTCTTCGGAGAACTCCGGTTCGGGAGAGTAGACAGGACGCGGGGCGCTAGTTCCTCCGCCGACGTGGAAGATGCCTCCGCCAACGCCTCCGCCCTCACCGGGGCCGAAGCCTGGTCCCTTACCCGACCCGATGCCACCACCACTGCCGGAGCCAATACCGCCACCGGCGCCCGTACCATTGGAGGGCAGGATTGCGTGCGCCATGGGATCGCCCAGGTTGGGCATGCTGTTCGAAGCCAGCTTCACCTCTGGTGGAATTACGATCGTCGGCTCGACGGCCAGCTTGGGATTCGGATTGCGAACGACCACCATGGGAGGAGTGATCTGCTGCATCGAAAGCTTAGGGAGCTTGCCTTTGCTGGCTTGCAATACGTCGCGATCGCCGCCACCGCCACCTCCGCCGACTTGCGTTTTCGAAGGCTTCAGCGCCGGTATATCGCCCGGGTCTACCAACGTGACGGTCACTTTTTGGGCCGGCGCGGGAGTGACAATGTGCTTGCCGACGAGATAACCCACCGCGATGATTCCGATAATCAGGACGTGCACGCCGGTGGAACCAAGCGCGCCGTTTTTCTTGTTGTCGTAGAAGCCCCAGATGTCTTTGACGGGCTCGGGCTTGGATTCCAGCTTGAGAGGCGGAAGCTTCTTAGGGAAGAAAAACTCATCGAGCCCACGGAAGAGCGACTTCCAGAGGGGTTCTTCTAAACCCTGATTTGCCAGGAGCAGGTGAAGTTCCGGCTCGTTGCCGGGACCAATCGGATTGATTTGTTCGGATCCCATAATTCCCGTCTGGATGTGTTTGCTGCCCGTCCGGAAGACCTAGCCTAAATACAGCAAAACCCGCTTCTTACACAGATGAGCGCGACCCGTCCCAAGTTGCTCGGATAGAGTCCCGATTTTGTCAAACCGGGTACTGACCGCCCCCACGCCAGCTTGGGTCAGTTTGCTCTCTGCTTCTTGAAATTGTAACTCTAGTTTAACCATTTCGACAGTGCATTTCGTTGTGCCTGGCTGCCGGCGGAGAGATTCGCTTCGGACGCTGATGTTCGGTGCGTAGACGTTCCTGACGGCGCTCCCTATAATGAAAAGATTCAATCATTTGGGAGAACTGACCGAGTGTCGTTCGACGACCTGAAAAAGACTGTCAACCTACCGAAGACCGCTTTCCCGATGAAGGCGAACCTGCCCCAGAACGAGCCCAAAATGCTGGAGCGCTGGGAGCAAATGGGGATCTACGAGCGTATCCGGCAGGCCCGGAAGGGCTCGCCGCGATACATCCTGCACGACGGGCCTCCGTACACCAGCGGGCCCATTCATATGGGAACGGCGATGAATAAGTGCCTGAAAGACTTCATCGCGAAATCGAAGACGATGGCGGGGTTCGACGCACCGTATGTCCCGGGTTGGGATTGCCACGGGCTGCCGATCGAGATCAAGGTCGACAAGGAACTTGGCGGCAAGAAACTGCAGATGGCCCCTACGTCGGTGCGGGCGGCATGCCGGAAGTATGCGCAGAAATATCTCGATTTGCAGCGCACGCAGTTCAAGCGGATCGGTGTGTTCGGCCGATTTGATCGACCGTACGCGACCATGACTCCGCAGTATGAGTCGGTGGTTTTGTCGACGTTCTTTTCGTTTTACGAAAATGGATTCGTTTACAAAGGTTTGCGCGCGGTTTACTGGTGCATGCACGATGAGACGGCATTGGCCGAGGCGGAAGTCGAATATGAGAACCATACCAGCAGTACGGTATGGGTGAAGTATCAGTTGCTCGATGATCCGGCCACGATCGATCCCGCACTAGCGGGGAAAAAAGTCTCGACGATTATCTGGACGACGACTCCATGGACCTTGCCGGCTTCGATGGCGGTGGCGTTTCATCCGGATGAGGAATATGTGGCGCTGGAATCGGGCGGCGAAGTTTATGTCGTGGCCTCGAGGCTGGCGAATGAAGTCGCGGCGAAGTGTAGTCTTGCGGATCCGAAACCGTTGGCTCATTTCCCGGGCCGCAAGCTCGAGCGGTTGAACTTTCAGCATCCGTTTCTCGATCGTAAGATTCTTGGCGTGCTGGCAGATTACGTCACGATGGATACCGGAACGGGGGTGGTTCACACCGCTCCTTCGCATGGCGCTGAGGACTTCATCACCGGCGTGAAGTATGGTCTCGATGCGACCAGCAATGTCGATGAAAAAGGAATTCTGCGCAACGGGCTGCCCGAGTACACGGGCAAGCGCGTGTGGGACGCGAACCAGCCGATCATCGATCTGGTGAAGTCGCGCGGCGCGCTGCTGCACACCGAAAAGACGGAGCATTCGTATCCGCATTGCTGGCGTTGCCATAATCCGGTGATTTTTCGAGCCACCGAGCAATGGTTCATCTCGATGGAAACGCCGATGCCGGGCGGCGCGGGCAAGAACGACACGCTGCGTACCCGGACGTTGTCAGAGATCAAGAAAGTGAAGTGGGATCCGGCATGGGGCGAAGAGCGGTTGTCGAACATGATCCAGACGCGGCCGGACTGGTGCATCTCGCGGCAGCGTGTTTGGGGTGTGCCCATCGCAGTATTTTTGTGCGAACGCTGCGGCGAGCCGCTGAACGATAAATCCGTGAACGCCAAGGTCGTCGAGCTGTTCAAGAAATCCGGAGCCGATGCCTGGTTTACGTCTGAGTCGGACACGATACTTCCGCTGGGGACGAAATGTCCACATTGCGGCGGCGCGAAGTTCGAAAAAGAGACCGACATCTTCGACGTGTGGCTGGAGTCGGGCGCGAGCTATCTGGCGTTGATCGATGACGAGCCGGATTATCCGTGGCCTTCCGATCTATATCTCGAAGGCGGAGATCAGTACCGCGGATGGTTTCAATCTTCCCTACTCTGCGCCATGGGCACGCATGGAACGCCTCCGTATAAGGGCGTGGTGACGCCCGGTTGGACGCTGGATGAAAAAGGCCAGGCAATGTCGAAATCGCGCGGGAACGATGTCGATCCCGTGGATATTTCGAGCCGGCTCGGCGGAGAAGTTGTGCGGATGTGGGTAGCATCGGTGGATTTCCGCGAAGATGTGGTGGGCTCCGAAGCGCTGATGCAGCGCGTGGGCGAGAACTACAAGAAGATCCGCAATACGTTCCGCTACATTCTGGGAAATCTGGAAGCATTCAATCCGGAGACGGATGCGGTTCCATTTGACCAGATGGAGGCGCTCGATCAGTACATTCTGCGCCAGACCTGCGTTTTCGTCGCTGATGTCCGCCACGCCTACGAGGAATTCGCGTTTCACAAGATCTATCATCGCTTGAATCATTTCGCGATTGTGGATTTGAGCGCGTTCTACTTCGATGTGCTGAAAGACCGGCTGTACATTCTCGCGCCGAAGGCGCAGGCACGGCGTAGCGCGCAGACTGCAATCTGGCGCATTGGCGAGGCTCTCACGCGATTGCTGGCGCCGATCATGAGCTTCACATGCGAAGAACTCTGGCAGTATCTGCCGAAGCTTGAATCACGCGGCGACAGCGTGCACGTGGCACAGTTCCCGGCCACTGCAGAGATTCTTGGCAGCGTTTCAGTTCCTTCGTCCGACGCCACATTGGACGAGGAATGGAAGACTTTGCGCGGAGTCCGTGACGAGGTTTTGAAGGCCCTGGAAGCGGCACGCAACGAGAAGCTGATTGGCACTGGCCTTGAAGCTCAAATTACCGTTACTGCATCGGATCCGGCGTATTCGCTACTGCAGCGCCACTCCGCGCAACTTCGTTACCTGTTCATCGTCTCGGCGGTTATTCTCGCCCAAGGCAGTGGCAACGGTACGAGCGGCGTGCACGTCGATGTAAGGAAGGCCGACGGCGTGAAGTGCGAGCGCTGCTGGAATTACTCGACGCGCGTTGGCGAAGACAAGACCTATCCCACCGTCTGCGAGCGGTGCAGCGCGGTCCTGAAAGAACTGGAAGCGCAGCACTCCTAGATGAAGCCGAACTCCGCACGCGCCCTCCATCTTCTGCTCGCCCTGCTGGTTGTGGTGCTCGACCGGTGGAGCAAACGACTCGTCGCCGCCCGCATCCCGATCTACACGCACGTCCAGATCATTCCGGGATTCTTCCGACTGACGCACACGGAGAATACTGGAGCGGCGTTCAGCCTGTTTGCGGACTCCCCTTCGGAATGGAGAACGGGGATGCTGATCGGTTTCTCGTTGTTGGCGATGATTGTGGTGTTGACGCTGTTGTGGAAGCAAACGCAGGCGCTGACGATCACAGGGATCGCGTTGTCACTGATTCTTGGCGGAGCCGTGGGAAATCTTTGGGATCGCGTAGCGCGAGGCCGCGTCGTCGATTTTCTGCTGGTGTACGTGAAGCAATATCAGTGGCCGGTATTCAATCTCGCTGATAGCGCGATTGTAGTGGGTGCTTGCCTGCTGGTGATTGAGATTTTGTTTCGGAAAGCTCCGAAGGATGAGACGTCGGCGACTTAGAAAGTTTTGGCTGCCCGGTACCCCGCCCACAGGAGCTAAGCCCATTGTTTCTACTCGCTTTTACGGGGCCCGTGAAGGGCCGCTCTTTCACGGTGGCGCAGGCGTTCACTTCTAGACGTAATTGATTTATTCGCGTCGATCCGTGTAATCCGTGGCCAGGAGGTTACGGAGTTCCGTAGAGCTGACGGTAGACGCTGGCGTTGCGCATGATGGCTTGGACGTACTCTCGGGTTTCGGTGAATGGGATGGATTCGACGAATTCGGGCGAATCGCGGTAGGGGCCCTGGCCCATCCATTCTTCGACGCGATCGGAACCGGCGTTGTAGGCGGCGAGCGCGTGCTCGAACGATCCGCCAAACTGGTCGACCATGCCGCGGAAGTAACGCGTGCCCAACTCGAGATTCACGGTGGGTGTATAGAGTTCGCTCGGACTATAGTGTCTGAGCGACTCTTGGTGAGCGACCAACTTGCCCGTCTTGGGAAGCAGTTGCATGAGACCGACAGCGTTGGCGCGCGAGACGGCAACCGGATTGAACTCGGATTCCTGACGAATCAATGAGGCCACAAGATACGGATCGAGTCCGTTAGCCGTGGAGAATTTCTTCAGATCGGACCAGTAGGGCCGCGGAAACAGCGCTTCCCAATACTCTCGCGGCAGCATGGGTATGTCGACTGCGAAGTAGCTCGGGACCGAATGCTTCATTACCTCGATCGCGCGGTCGTAGTGGCCGGTGTCGGTATAGATCTCGGCCGTCTCGGCGAGTTCCCAGTTGCCCTTATCGTCGCGGGCAGCGGCCTGCAATTCCTGAACTGCAAAATCCACCAGGCCGCCGTTGCCGAGGAGCTTCGCCTTCTGGAGGTGGATATCCTCTGCCGGAGGATCCTCCAACGTGACCTTCTCCGCGTGATCGAGCGGCGGAACGCGATCCAGCAGCGGATATTGTCCCGCCTGGTCGGAGCTTTCGGGGAGTTTCTTCAGCCGTTCGCGGCCCAGCGCGGCGTAGTAATAATTGCGGTAACGATCGGAGAGCTTCTGGTAGAAAGCCCGAGCCATGGCGGGCTGGTTCTCCTCTTCTGCTAGACGAGCTCGCCAGTAGAGCGCGTTCGAAATCTCGTTGCCGTTGGGGTAGATGGCGATCTGCTCTTCGAATTCTTTCTTAGCCTCTTCGGTGCGCCCAAGGCGCATCGTCAGCCAGGCGGCCTTCCAGTGGGCGTAGGACGCTCTCGTCCCGTTGGGAAAGCGCTGCTGCAATTCGCGGAATGCGTCGAGTGCCTGGTCGGCTTCGTGATGGACCAGGTGTAGATTCGCGACCAGCAGCAGAGCTTGTTCCAACCACGGACTTGTGGGAGAGGCTTGCCGGAGTTGGTCGACGGTGCGGTAGAAGTTGTCGTTTTCGTCGGAGGACCACGCAGCTGAAGCGAGAATATACAAGCGTTGCGCATTCTGCTCGGGAGTTGCACCTGGGAGATTCGTGACTTCGGCCTTGGCTTCCCGATTACGGCCGCTGCGGTGCAGAGCGTCAGCCAGAGAGAGTTCCGCCGCCGGCCGCGTTTCCGGCGTGGCATGGGCCGCCAGTTCGCGATATTCCGCGACGGCGTCGTTGAAGCGCTTTGACTTCATCAGCAATTCCGCGCGAGTCTCTCGCTGCGCCGGAGTGATTTCGCGGGCAATCGGAAGCTTCTTCAACTCGTCGTTGGCCGCGTCGGCGTCCGCCGAAATCGGCATGTTGTAGTAGATGTTCGCGAATGCCTCAGAGGCTTTGGGATATTCCTTCAACGCCGCATACGCCTTTCCCAAAGCGAGTTCGATGTCGGAGCGCGCGGGCAAGCGATCTCTAGCCAGGATTTCCGCGGCTTCCGAGGCCCGGCCTTCCGTCAGCAGCGCGTTGGCGTAGCTGAGGTGGGCGTCGCGGACCAGCAAGGAGTCGGGATAGGTCGTGGAAAAATTCGCAAGCGCAGCAAGCCCTTCGGCTTGGCGCCCGGTCTGGAGATAGCAAGTCCCCAGGTAGAAGGTTACATAGTCGCCGAGATCACCAGCCAGAGGCTTGGCGCGGTTGAAGGGCTCAATGGCTTTGGCGAATTCGCGGTCGAGCACGTGCGCATAGCCGACGACCAGCCAGGCAAGCGCTCCGGCGTCTTCTTTGGCATGCGCGCGCGCATAGGCTTCGACCCCGGCATAGCCCGCGGGAGTACGATCCTGGATCAGTTGTTGCGCCATCGGGCGCAAGCTGGCAGAAGCGACAAACGCTTCCCGGATGCGGCGCACGCGCGGAGACATCGGCCGACGCTTTCTCTTGGCGGCCGTAGCATGAGCCGGTTTCTTTGCGGCGGTGCCACGAGTGGCAGAGGCGCTCGTCTTGCCTGAAGCCTTGCTGGCTGCGGGTTTCGGCCCTGCAGACTTTGCGGGAGATGTTGTGGTCTGGGCCACGCTTTCCCCCGGAGCTGCGGGTTTGTCAGGCGCAGCCGGCTTTTCCGGGGATGCAACTGGAGGGGGAGCATCTTGCGGCGACGCCCACGCATGCGGCAACCCGCTGCTCAGAAGCCCAAACAGCCCGGCCAGAGCCAGCACGCGAAAACTTTTGAGACCCAATTGAAACACCTTTTTTTGTTCTTCGCGCGGAGACGCGAATACCAGAACCTGTTGCCAGCCCGCAGGGGCTAAAGGCCCCTGAAACGGTTTGATGCGACTTTCGCAGTCCTAAAGAGCCGCTCTTGCATTCTTACTTCTTGTCTTACTTCTTGAAGTTTGCACCCATGACCGAAAGATCGTCTTCGGCCAGGCTGCGGACGACTTCCTTCTGGAAATAATCGCCGCTCGCGGCTGCCGTCGCGCCGTAGCGCTTCTGGAATGTCGCGCGGCTTTTGTCGATATCTTCTTTCAGGCGGTCGTACAGATCTTTGTTGCGGCGGCCTTCCGCCACCTTCGCCTGATTGTAGAGCTTGATCTCATCCACCAGCAGGCGGGCAAAACGCTGCGCCTTGCGATGGGTGTCGGCGTCCTCTGCAGATAATCCAGCGAATGGATCTGCAGCCGCGGCGGGTGCTGAGGCTGCCGCACTCGCCGACGCTGCGTGCGCGACATCGACGACCTCGGCAGGCTCGGGTTCGGGAGCAGGCTTGGGCGCGGTGTGTTTCGGAGTGTGCGATGCGAACGGGTCGGAGAAAGAACTGATCGTTTGAACTGGTGCGGCCACCGGCGGCCGCTCGATGGCGGGCGCGGCATCACTGGAATCTTTTTGTTGCACCTGCTTGCGCAGCGAGGTCACTTCGAGCCACGAACTGGTTGCCATGACCAACACTTCTAAAGACGCGGCGTCGAGGACTCCATCGGCCCCGCCATCTGCATAAAGCAATGCGGCAACCTTTTCTTTGAGTACCAGCGGAAGGACAAGGATCTGCTCGTTCTCGGGTCCGCCAAACTGCCCGACGAAGCGCTGATCCATCTCGGCAATATTCGCCGGAGCAACGACGCGATTCTGATAAGCGTGAGCGACCGGGCCCGCGGCCATGTCGAGAGCGAAATCCTTCACCGTTTCGTCGTTGCCAAATCCGCGGCCTTGCCAGCCGCTGGCTGCTCCGGCTTTGACGACAAAGAGCGCGACGCGCGACGCGCACGAACGGCCCGTGTCAAGCAGAGCTCGGAGAATCTCTTTTTGCGTGGTCCCGTTATGAATACTGGAGACGGCCTGCACGAGAGAACTTGGCGCTGGACCGGATGCGGATGTTTCTGCGACTGCTCCCTGGGCGGGCAATTCCGCCAATACGCGCTCCACCAGTTCGGCCTGCAACTTGGGGAGTTGGCGTTCGAAAACCTGCGCCACCGCGCGCTCGACGATTTGCTGGAGAACCTTGCTGTCCGCCATGCTCAGAGAACCATTTTCCAAGACCCGAGTCTTCCGCACGTACAAGTACTGACACTACTCTAACTGCTGATTATATGGAACTTGTCGGGCGGGGATCATGAGTACTTCGGTACCTGCTCAACCGCGTCAGCCCCGGTTTTTGCACTGTAACGCAAAGTTTAGTCGCCGCCTATGGTCAAAGCCGTTGGGCAAATCGGCCGGTTACCAAGTAGAATAACAGTTCCGATTTCGTCGGCACGTCGCAAGCGGGCATGAAGTGTTACCGTTGTGCCATAAAGGGACTGGAAAATACTGCATCGCCGAGACCATGGGAGCCATCCAAAACAAACTAGCAGGGCCTGTTAGCGAAGAGCTGGCGCTAGTACAGGCGGCCAAGAAGGGCGACGACTCAGCCTTCGAAGAATTGGTCCGCCGCTACGATCGTAACGTTTTTCGGATCGCGCAACACATCACGCAGAACCGCGAGGATGCGGAAGACGTGGTGCAGGAAGCGTTCCTCAAAGCATACGGGAACCTGGCAAAGTTTCAGGAGCAGTCGAAGTTTTATACGTGGCTGGTCCGGATTGCAGTCAACGAAGCGTTGATGAAGTTGCGTCGACGCAAGCCCGAGCGCACCGTTTCGCTGGACGAAGATATCAAGACGGAAGACGACTCCCTGCCCCGCGAGATCGCGGACTGGAGCCCGAATCCGGAGCAGCAATACACGCAAGCGGAATTGCGGGAAATCTTGAGTAAGACGATCCAGGGACTGCCCCCGGGGTTCCGGACGGTATTTGTACTGAGGGACGTGGAAGGTTTGTCCACGGAAGAGACCGCGGCTGCGCTGGAATTGAGCGTGCCCGCAGTGAAATCGCGGCTGTTGCGGGCGCGCCTGCAACTTCGAGAGCGGCTGGGACGCTACTTCCAGAGACGCGAGGGTGGAGATGGCAAAAGTGGAGAGGTTAAAACTGATGTGGCGAGCGGAGATGGCGACCTGTGAAATGCTCTGAATTCCTTCACGAGCTGACCAGTTATCTGGACGGCGTTCTCGACGAGAAAACCAAAGTCGAGCTAGAAAATCATCTTTCCTGGTGCCACAACTGCTACGTTGTCTGCGACACTACCAAGAAAACCATTGAGATCTATCGCGACTCGCAGCTCTACGAATTGCCTGAGGATCTCCGCACGAGGCTGCGATCGGCCATCATGACCAAGTGTCAGCAGCACAAGAAGCGCGGACCACAGAGCGTGTAGATCGTTTAGCATTTTTGACGCGCGGATTTTGCTAACCAGGAAAAAGGCTCACTCCAGAGGCGTCCCCTCAAACTAAAGGACGTAAGCCCTTCTTCTCTTCCCTCCGTAACTATTTCTTCCGCAATGGGTTTGTACCAATCGGACCCGCAAATGGCGTGCCCGTGAAGACCGAAACCCTTTTGGCAATCGGTGAATCTAAGTATTTGAGTGCTGGCGTTACGTTTGGATCGCGAGGGGGCGCACAGGCTCAACCCAGGAACGGGCATTCAGGCTCAGGTATGGAAGGTAGGGTTATGATTTCAAAATTGATCGATACGTTGTTTGGCTGTAGGCACGCTCACTATAGCTTCCCCGTAACGATTCGTCGGGCCACGCGCCGCCCCCAGGCTGCTGCTTTGACGGGAACCTATGTCGCTTGCCTCGATTGCGGCAAGGAATTTGCCTATGACTGGCAGGAGATGAAAGTCATTACTTCGGCAGAGCAACATCGAGAACATCTGCGGGAGCTGGCGAAACACGCCGCATAAAGCGGATTCACAGCACCGGTCAAAAATTAAAACCAACGGCGACGGACAAGAGTGTCCGTCCCACAAGTTACAGTCTCACATGAGGAAATGCCCCGCTTTGTACGGGGCATTTTCGTTGCTGCCGTCGATTACCGTGTTGGATATTCGGCAGGAATTGGTACGGCGACGCGCTTGTCGATCGGCACGAATTCCCTTTCGCTGTGTCCCGTATAGATCTGGCGGGGACGAGTAATCTTCTGCTCCGGATCGTTCATCAGTTCCTGCCACTGAGCCAGCCAGCCCGCGGTGCGCGGAATCGCAAACAGCACAGTGAACATCTCGGGCCGAAAACCCATGGCCTGGTACATGATCCCGGAATAGAAATCGACGTTGGGATAGAGTTTGCGCTTTACGAAATACTCGTCTTCCAGCGCGATCCGCTCCAGTTCCAGCGCGATATCGAGTTTGGGATTGCGACCCGTTACCTCGAATACCTGCTCGGCGCTCCAGCGGATGATCTTCGCGCGGGGATCGTAATTCTTATAGATGCGGTGGCCGAAGCCCATGAGCTTGAAATGCCCATCCTTCACGCGCTTGATGTAAGCCGGGACGTTGTCTTTGGTGCCGATCTCATCGAGCATCTTCAGAACTTCTTCATTGGCGCCGCCGTGGAGCGAGCCCGCCAGAGCCGAGGCGGCCGATGCCACCGCCAGGTATGGATCGGTCTCGGAACTGCCGACTGACCGCATTGCGGCGGTGCTGCAGTTCTGTTCATGGTCAGCGTGGAGTATGAACAAAATGTCGAGAGCGCGGGCGATCGCAGGATGCGCCACATACTTCGGTTCGACCATCTTCCACAACATGTTCATGAAATTCTCGGTGTAGCTGAGATCGTTGTCGGGATAGACATATGGAAATCCGACGTTATGCCGGTACGACATGGCCGCGATGGAAGGAACTTTGCCGATGAGACGCACGATCTGGTGCATTCGATCGTTGGGACTGCGCACCAGTTTGGCGTCGGGATAGACGCTTGAAAGCGCGGCGATCGTGCTCACGAACATCGACATCGGATGCGCCGAGTAGCGGAAACCTTCCATGAATTTCTTGGTGGTCTCGTGCAGCATGGTGTGATGCGAGATGTCGAAGACCCACTGCTTCAATTCTTTTTCAGTAGGCAGATCGCCAAACATCAACAGGTACGCCACTTCCAGAAAAGTGCAGCGCTCGGCGAGAACCTCGATGGGGTAACCGCGATAGCGGAGGATGCCTTTGTCGCCGTCGATGTAAGTGATGGCGCTCTTGCACGACGCCGTGTTCATGTAGGCCGGGTCGTAGGTCATCAACCCAAAATCTTCAGCACCGGTCTTGATCTGCCGCAGGTCCATCGCCCGGATCGTGCCGTTCTCGACGGGAACGGTATAGGTCTTATTTGTGCGATTGTCTGTAATCGTCAGTGTGTTTTCTGGCATGGAGTTCTCCGCCTTATGCGCGCTCTGTAACAAGCATAGCCGAGCCTATGTCGGTTCCCCAAATCGAATCTGTGATTAAGATCACATGGAATTGTGATGAAGTGTCTTTAGGTAACCGGAAACATGAGAAATTGCGGGGCAGACAAAACCGGCGGACTGGCCGCCGGTTTCTTATGCGTGGGCAGATCTGGTGAGGTTCGGCGTAGCTTTGCTCTGGCCGGACAGCCGAGGCGGCTGTCTCCACATCAGTTCATCCCGTTCATTAGTTCGAGGAATCGTCGCGGCGCTTCAGGGTCGGACGATCATCGTCAGTCTTTCCGTCGCTCGATTTGTCGCTGGTGTTCGAGGTGCGCCGCAAGCTGGGCTTGTTCGCATCCTTTTCGTCCAGCAGCTTGTGCTTGTTCTCGATCGCAGCCAGGCGAGCCTTGACTTCGTCGAATTCCGACGTTGTCACAATGTACTGCGCCTTGGCAGGAAGAATCTTGCGGATCTCGTCCTGCGACTTCTCGATCCGGTCTGGAGTCTGGGGGTGAGTATCGAAAGCCTTAGACAGAGTGCCCGGCTTTTTCTTTTCCATTGCCTGAATTTTTTCGAAGAAGGAAACGAAGGCCGAAGGATCGTAGCCGGAGCGGTACATGTACTCGATGCCCAAATAGTCAGCTTCTGCCTCGAATCCGCGGGAGAAGTGCAGGAAGGTGAGGGGAATGCCGAGACCCATGCCTTCGTAGATGCCGTACCCGAGCGCGCCACCCATGAAGATCGCAGGCAGTGAAGCCATCTGCAGCAGGTTCATGCGCGTCATTTCACGGCCATAGTGGCAGGCGGCCACGTGGGCGATCTCATGCGCCATCACGCCAGCCATCTCGGCTTCTTCGTCGGCAGCAAGGATCAGGCCGGAGTTCACGTAGAAGAACCCGCCGGGCAGCGCCATGGCGTTAACCACGTCGGAGTCGATGACTTTGATGGTGAACGGCACTTGAGCGTCGGAATTGCGGACCAGATTCTGGCCGATGCGGTTCACGTATTCAGTGATGACCGGATCGTTAATCAGCTTGATCTGCGATTCGATCTGCTGGGCATACACCCGTCCCCGAGCGACCTGTCCCTCCACGGAGTACCAGTTGCCCACACCGCGCCCGCATCCCACGTTGCGGTTGCCGACAGCATCCACATCGGTCTTGCCACCGTCGTGCTTGATCGAGCTGTCATCTTGGGTGGGAAGGGCGGCTGGCGCCTGTTTGGGCGCGTTCTGCACATCCCCGGCTTTTGGCTGACCCTGGTCAGGATCGCTCGTCGGAGTCTGGGTCCGAGGCTGACTCTGAGGCTGCGTCTGCGGCGGTGGCGCGCTCTGCGTCGGGTTCTGGCTTGGATTTTGTGTTGGATCCTGATTTTGCGCCAACGTCCAGGGCACTGCGCTGAACGCCGCCAATCCGAACGCGATTGCCAGCCATCTGAATTTCATAGGGTACTCCTCGTGCCTGATTATACGCCCGGTCGGAAAGACACCAAGTCCCAAATCTCGGTCGATCATTAGACGCCTATGGGAGGCGTAGGGGTTATCCGAGTGGATGACAAAAGCGCGATTCCCGTTGCTTTTCTGAGGCTCCGGGCCTTAAGATTCGCCCGGACTGGAGGGCCCGCCGATGAATGCGTCTGGCCCGTTTCACAAGCATTTCCTGCAACTCGCGGCCTTCGCCTTAGTAGCCACCGCCGCCTGTTCTCAAAGTATTCCCAAATACGACGCTTCTACGGAAACCAAATTCAAAGGAATCGTCGCCGAGTTGAGACTCGTGCCTCCTTCGGGCCCGAAGCCCTTGGCGTATGTGGTGACGAAAACCGGTTCCGACAAGGACAGCGTTCAGGTGTTCCTCTGCCCCAAGAAGTTTCTCGACGATATGGGAGTGAGCTTCAAGGCCGACGACGCGATTGAGGTAACAGGATCGAAGGTCAAGCAGGATGGCGTGGATTTGATCCTGGCTCGCGAGATCGTTAAGGGGGGAGAAACCCTCACGTTACGTTTCCAGGACGGGAAACCTGCCTGGTGATTTGCGGCTGCTCGGCTGCAAGGAAAACCGAAAACCGTTTCACCACTAAGGGCACGAAGGTTCACGAAGGAAATCCTCACCTAAACGGTTAGTTGAAAAAAACGCGGGCGTGGGCGCCCGCGGCACATAGAGCCTAACCAATAGAAATCGACAGCCACCCTCAGTCGTAATACTCCAGGCCCAGGTGCGTGATCAGTTCTTCGCCCTTCAGGTGACGCAGCGTGTTCTTCAGCTTCATCAACTGGATGAAGAGGTCGTGCTCGGGATAGAGACCGGGCACCGTCATCGGAGACTTGAAGTAAAAGCTGAGCCATTCCTGGATTCCGAGAGCTTTCAGCTCCGAGCAGCGCTTCGCCAAGTCGAGGAACAGGACCAAGTCAAGGACGATGGGTGCTGCAAGGATCGAGTCGCGGCAGAGAAAGTCGACTTTGATCTGCATCGGATAGCCGAGCCATCCGAAGATGTCGATGTTGTCCCATCCCTCTTTGTTGTCGCCGCGCGGCGGGTAATAGTTGATGCGGACTTTGTGGTACATGTTCCCGTAAAGCTCGGGATAAAGGCCGGGCTGCAGGATGTGCTCGAGCACGCCCAGTTTGGACTCTTCCTTCGTCTTGAAGGAGCCGGGATCGTCCAGCACTTCGCCGTCGCGGTTGCCCAGAATGTTGGTCGAGTACCATCCGCTCAGTCCGAGCAGGCGCGCTTTGAAGGCGGGTGCGAGGACAGTCTTCATCAACGTCTGACCAGTCTTGAAGTCCTTGCCGCAGATCGGAGCCTCGTTCTTGCGTGACAGTTCGAGCATGACCGGGAGATCGACGGTAAGGTTCGGCGCACCGTTCGCAAACGGGACACCTTCCATCAAAGAGGCGTAGGCGTAGATCATTGAGGGAGCGATCATCTCGTCGTTTTCTTTCAGCGCCTTCTCGAACGCCTTCACGGATTGATGGGCTTCGGTGGGCTCGATATAGGACTCGGTAGAGCCACACCACATAGTGATCAGTCGGCTGGCGCCGCTGGTTTTCCGGAAGTCGCGGATGTCGTCGCGCAACTGTTGCGCGAGATCCATCTTGTTCTTACCCCTTTTCACATTGGGGCCATCGATCTTCTTGACGTAGTTGTGATCGAAGACAGCGGCGCGCGGCTTGATTGAAGAGAGGAAAGGTTTCAATTGCTCGAGAAGACGGTAGTCGAGCACCCCCGCGTTGGACGCAGCCTCGTACATGTTGTCTTCGAAGATGTCCCAACCGGTGAAGACGAGATCATCGAGCCCGGCGAGGGGAACGAATTCCTTCACCTTGGGAGAACGGGCATCGGTGCGCTTGCCAAGGCGGATCGTGCCCATCTGCGTGAGCGATCCGATGGGCTTGGCGAGGCCTTTCCGGATGGCCTCGACGCCGGCGACGAATGTGGTCGCGACGGCTCCCATGCCGGGAATCATGACGCCGAGCTTCCCTTTTGCCGCTTCGATGGTGCCACTTTCGGTCTTCGGTGACGACCGCTTTGTGCCACTGGTGCGGGCCACCTTCTTCATCTCACGAGTGGCGCGCATGGCATGAGCCATCGCGGTCTCGCGGTGCTCATGCTCGCGTGCTGCCGCTGCTGTGGAGAACTGTTTGCGATGGCGCCGGCCATCGGCGTCCCACCAGTCGGCCATGAAAACTCCTGCTTTCTTTTGATACATGTGTCCTTTCCCAGTGGCAGTTACATGCCACCACTTAGCAACTGGAGATGGTCTCACGTCCTTGAGGGGTTTGGCAAACTGACGAGGAGCGGGAGGGGGAAAAGGACGCCTTAGCGGCGCTGCACTCCGTTGAGCGGAGGAGGCGGTGACCTTGGGGAGTTTAGCGGTTCCGACATACGGGCGGTCATTTCGCGGGCCCATACCAAGGCTTCGCTATAGGCGCGATTGATAGACGGCAGCGACAAATTCAGCTTTTTGGCCAGAACGGTGACCTCTTCCCAGTCGCCACTTTCGCGGGCGAGACATGAGGTGGTAAATCGGAGTCAAGGGAGCATCGCGCCCAAGTTTTGCCCCTAGACGTTCGGCTTTCATATCGGGATCGACCGGCAGGCCTTCCACCACGACGCCCATGGGAAGGTCAAGGATTGCGTCCATCACGGACAGGAGGCCCATCAGGAACAGGTCGAAGGTGCCATGACCCCACTTGGGGAGCGATTAATTTGCAAAAGTGTGCGCGGACGAGGGACGACGAAATCAAGTCGGAACATTTCTCGTGGCCCATTACGAGAGAGGTGGCCATTCGAATCCAGCGTACGAGTTCACGCTCGCCTAAGAGAGCGATTCCGTGCCGAATGGATTGAACGGGGGACGAGAGCCCGAGCAAGAGTGAATTCAGGTAACGTAAAAGGCGGTAGCACAGAGAGGCATTGTGTTTAATGAGAGCTTCGATGGGCAGAAAGATCGATGACCGGGCCGGCGACGGCCTTGAGCAGGAGCAGAGAATCGGCTTGATTCGCGGGAATGTGGCGAGCACGCATGTGCTCAGGCCGGCGAAAAAAATACCCTTGAAACAAGGTGAACCCGTGACTTGCCGCGGTAAGCATTTGGACGCGAGTTTCCACCTTTTGCGCCAGCATCGGGCAATCCTTGCGCCCGTAGTTTTTTGGCGAGCGCTGCATTTTGTTCCGGCGGAAACTTCCGTGTGTCGACCTTAATAAAGTTCGCGTAAGACACGAGCGATTCCCTGGGATCGCCGGGCGTAAACTTGTCGAGGGCAAAGTTGTAGCGCTTCTGGCGGAGGCGATGGCAGGCTGCGTGGACGATTTCGTCGGCCGGTACGGTCTCTTGAATCTCGATCACGATCTTGTCAGGCGGCAGGAGAAGGAAGTAATCCTTCAACAGCATCTGATGGGTGCAGTTGATAGAGGCGAGACGTCCGTCGCAAACGGCATCGAGTCCGGTGACGTTCAAGCTGTCGATGGTGCTCGAAGTTGCGTCCTCCTGGTCTGAATGGAAGTGGAGATCCTGAGCGGTCTCGCGAAACAGCAATTCGTATCCCACCAACTTTTCGTCGCCGGTGACGATGGGTTGACGTGCGAGCCAGGGGTTCGGCTTCTCAGCCAGAGCGTGAGCTGCAGTATTCATGGTCTTACAGATACATCGGCAACTCAGCGATAGACATTAAGCCGCGATTCATCAGCCCGAAGCTCTTCGGAAGATGACCATAGTGCCGAATGTCTACTTAATCGCTTCCATAAATTCTTTGAATTGGACTCTGCACCGATGTTGTTGCATAGTGGAATCACTTCGCACATCAGCTCAGTTCGCCGGTCCCGCGAAGTCGCTGATTGCGTGCCAGCTATGTTAGCGGCACCGACAATCTCCTGACCTTGTCGTTCTCCACCACAGCCTGAGCCCATGCGATCCGAATGATGCGGACAGCGTGCTCGTCAGACTTGTGCCGTCGTGTTCTTTGACTGGCGCAGAAAAATGGAGATCCCATGACTTCGATTCGCAAATTCGTTTACGCAGCTTTGTTGGCCGTCACCACGATTAGTTTCGCTCCGAGCATGGCTTCGGCCCAGACACCGGTACACGGCAAGTTCACGCTAACCCACGATGTGCTCTGGGGTAACGCGAAGGTGCCCGCTGGGGAATATAGATTCTCTTTCAGCTCTTCGGGGATTGCTCTGCTGACGTTGAGCAAGATCAGCGGAGCGCCCGGGGGATACATGATGCTGGTGCCGGTTATGGAGGAGACGAAAGACACAGCCACGAGCCTGCTGCTGCTTGAAACCTCCTCTGCGGGCAGCTATGTCAGTGCCATGCAACTGCCGGAGTTCGGCATGACGCTGCGCTTCAACGCGCCAGTTCACACGACTCAGATTGCGCGAGCCGCAACCACGGTTTCGGCGTCGGGCCAGTAGTCTCTTTGCTTGCCCAAAGAGCCAAAGGCGGATACCCAACCAGGTATCCGCCTTTGGTTTTTGTGGCTACGTCTCAGCGGCCGAAGGCGGAATTCTTTGATGGCAGAATAAAAGGCCCGGCTTAAGTCGGGCCTTTCCCGTTCGATTGTCGATTCAACTCGTCGGAAGATTCAACGGCAACGTCAAGAGCGACGGACAAGAGTGTCCGTCCTGCTCTTATGTGGCTTGGAGTTGGGAGTTACCGCGGACGTCGTCGCTGAGGACGATGGCCTCGGCGATTTCCTTCATCGGCTTACGCTTCTGACGGCTCTGGCGCTGGAGAGCGAGGTAGGCCTGCTCCTCGTTCAATCCCAGATCACGCTGCAGAATTCCTTTTGCACGCTCGACAATCTTGCGAGTTTGCAATTGTTCGGCGAGCGTGGAGTTGGCCTCTTCGAGGCGAGCCATTTCAATTTCAGCCCCGACGAGAAATCCGATGGTGGAAATCATGCGAATTTCGCGGCGGCGGTAAACGTGATGCTGGCGATGCTGCAGATTGATAACGCCGACCACGCGTCCGCGGCACATGATGGGAACGGACAGAAATGCTTCGTAACTATCTTCCGGAAGCTCATGGAAGAACTGGAAGCGAGGATCGTGCGCAGCTTTTTCTGGAATCGCGACCGGTTCGAGATGCTGCGCGACCCACCCGGTGATTCCCTGTCCTACTCGCAACTTCAGGCCATCCACAACATCGGGATGGGGATTCTTGGAGGCACGCAGAACAACATCGTCCCCCTCGAGAACATAAATCAGGCAGGAGTCGCACTTGACCAGAGCGGAAGCAAAATCGACGACGCGGCTAAGAACGTCATGAAAGCCATCCGCTGTATTTAAGCGGACGCTGATTTCATGGAGTACATCTACGTGTGAATCCTCTACAGATATGAAGGTGTCCATGTCGTACATTATCGATCTTGTAGGGATTATGTCTAATTCCAAATTTTGATGGCGGCGATAAAGGAATTCCTTCGAGATTGTTATCGATCTTTAACATCTTTTGCGGGCGTGGAGCATCGATGCTGGGGATTCGTCAGGGTGTGAAATTCTTTGCAGGGGGCGGAAGTGACTGATCTTTCTGCGGTTAGCGGGACGGCCTGACTGAGATCCGGGCGTAGCGTTAACAAGAACCTCTCACCACAGGGGGCACAGAGGAACACAGGGAAAAACCGTCCTGGCCTTTGCGCCTTTCCAACCTTCAGGGCTTGGCGTCTAGATCCATGGTCTTTACGGGGAGGTCCCAGTGGGAGTCGAGGATCTCGAAGCGGCGTTGCTCTTCGCGCTGGAAAGTTTCTTGATCCGGGAAGAGCTGCTTTTGCAGAGAGGCTTCGTCGAAGGGTTCGTTGGCGACCGTGGCGTTCTTGAAGACGATGGTTACGCGATAGTCCCAACGGCCGTCTTCGGTGGTGTGGTAGCGTGGCTGGTCCATCCAGACTTTGAGCAGGCGTCCCATGTCGATTTCTTTCTTGAGCATCGGATAATGATTCTTCTTGAACAGCTTGAGGAATTCGTCGGCGTGTCCCCACTTGGTTTTGTAGTAATACTCGACGACGAAGGGTTTGTCGGACGCGGTGGACTGGGCAGGCACAGCGATCGGGACGAAGGTAGTTAACAATAGTAAGGCGGCTAGAACAGGGCGCATGAGATTCTCCTTGGGTGCCTTTGCTTGTACACCAAGGCGTAGCTTGCGGCAATAGGCAGGGGCCTCGCTGAGAACGCCCTAACCCGTGGAGGGACGGATCATTGAACGATGAGCAGGAGATCTCGCGGCTGTTTGGGGATGGGGATCGGGCCCTGATCTCCGTCAACCAGGCAGAGTTGGAACGCATTTATGCCGACGATTACGTTCAATATGACGAATCGGGCAAGGCGTCGACACGGCAGGATCTGATTCGCAATCTAACTTCCGGGGCGATTCGATTTATCGCGATCATCTCAACGGAGCGGAGCGTTCGATTGTTGCGCGAGGATGTGGCCATTGTTCATGGGTCGGAGAAAGATGAAGTGGAGCGCGAGGGCTCGCACTCGTTCGTCGGGTACGTTTATATGGATGTTGTGGAGAAACGCGACGGACGCTGGCTAATCGTGGCGTCGCAGTTGTCGAAAACCTTGTAGTCGATTACTCGGCAGTGCGGAGCCGGTTCTGCCAGTGGCTCCAAACAAACCATCCGACTGCGACTACAAGAGTCACGCCGATCACGGCGTCGAATTTGTGAAAGTACTTGCCGAGGTCCCGCCAGTTTTCTCCGAGCTTCATTCCCAGATAGGCCAGAGCTAAGCACCAGGGCCATGATCCGAAAAAAGTGTAGATGTGGAAGCGGGCGCGGGGCATGCGGGCGATGCCGGCCGGTAGCGCGATGAAGGTGCGGACCACGGGCAGCAGGCGGGCGATAAACACCGCGAGGTATCCCCAGCGGGCGAAAAAGCGGTCGGCCCAGTCCAGTTCGCGGCGTCCCATGAGAATCCAGCGGCCGTAGCGTTCGACCAGCGGGCGTCCGCCGTAGCAGCCGATCTCGTAGGCGACGAGCGATCCTAGATTGCAGCCGATCGCGCCCGCGGTCGCTGCCCAGAAGAACTTGAATGTCCCCTGGAAGACGAGATATCCGGCGAAGGGCATGATCAGTTCGGAAGGGAGCGGGATGCATGCGGACTCAATCGCCATCAGGATCGCGATTCCGGCGTAGCCGGTGACGGCGATGATTTTACTGATGAAGATGAACAGGATTGCGAGGATGCGTTCAGTCATAGAAAGCAGTACTCAGTTGGCGGTACTCAGTAAGACCGAGGAGCCTTGGAATTTGCTGAGAATTGCGTACCGGGAACTGAGAACGTCCATTCAGTGTATCGGAAATTTGCGACGGAACGGTGCAGGCTAGAACGAACCTTCCTGGGTGAAGGCGTAGCCGGGGAGGGTCGCGCCTTGAGGGCCTTTGACCACTTTGATGCGCACCGTGGGGGCCTCTGGGGCCGTGATTCCGGCGGGGCGCAGCATCGCGAACTGCGAGAAGACTTCGTTGTAGACCTTGGTGACTAAATAATCCTGGCCGTCAGCTTCGCTGCGCCACACTTGCCCGAGTTGGATGGAATTTACTGCCATGGATGAGTCCCTGCGATTGATCGGATAACTTCAGAGTACCGGGGGAGTTGAGGGGCGTCAATTCCCAGGGAGGTTACCGAGGGACAGTGCACAACTCTACCTGCCGCTAGCTTCAGCGGAGTGGCGACCCGGAGAAGATTGCTATTCGAGGCGAAGAGGTTCATAATCGCGCGGCCTTGGACAAACTGAGTTCCGGCTAAGGTGCCTTCCCCCAACAGAAGCACTTTAGAGGACAATCCACCATGAGAACCAAGTCTGTGGCATTTTGCTGCCTGGCTGTCTGCCTGTTCAGTTTGCCCGGCGCCGCCCGGCCGGGCCAACCCGCCACTTCCGGCGGCAAGACGCGCACCTACTACATTTCAGCCGATGAGGTCGAGTGGGATTACGCTCCCATGAACATGGATCACATGACAGGAAAGCCTTTCGACAAGGCGAACGCGATCTGGACTGAGAAGACCAATAACCGCATCGGCCAGATCTACCGCAAGGCGGTCTACCGCGAATATACGGACGCCACGTTTCAGACGCTGAAACCGCGGCCGGCCGCGGAGGAGCACATGGGGATTCTCGGTCCGGTGATCCGAGCGGAGGTGGGCGACACGATCGAGATTCTGTTCCGCAACAATGCCACTCAGTATTTCGGAATGCATCCGCATGGCGTTTCGTATACGAAAGATTCCGAAGGAGCGCCCTACGCAGGAATGTCGCCGGAGTCGACCGGACTGGTCGCTCCCGGCCACACCCACAAGTACACATGGGGGGTGCCGGAACGCGCCGGCCCCGGCCCCGCGGACGGCAGTTCGGTGATGTGGCTCTATCATTCGCACAACTACGAACCCAGGGACGTGAACGCCGGGCTGATCGGCCCCATTGTCATTACGGCAAAAGGCATGGCGCGGGCCGATGGGAGCCCGAAGGATGTGGACCGCGAATTGTTTGCGCTCTTCATGATCATCGACGAGAACCAGAGCCACTACTTTCAGCACAACATCGACACCTATGCAGGAGATCCGAAGTCCATCAAGAAACTGGAAGCGGTTCCGGAAGACATCGATGGCAATGCCGACCTGACCATGGGCCACGGCTTCGCGCTGGTGAATCACAAGTTCACGATCAACGGGTACATTTTCGGAAATAATCCGCCGATTCAGATTCACAAGGGCCAGCATGTGCGCTGGTATCTGATGACCATGGGAGATGGCTTCAACTTCCATACGCCGCACTGGCACGGAAATATTGTCACCGTCGACCAACATCACACGGACATTCTTTCCATCGCGCCAGCGCAATTCGTGGTGGCCGATATGGTGCCCGACAATGTCGGCGTCTGGATGTTTCACTGCCACCTCAGCGACCACATGGCCGGCGGTATGATGACCAACTATGAAGTCTTGCCCTGAAATTGGGATCAAAGAAGAGGTCCGTTTCGGCGGAGCGAGATGATCCGCGTCTTCGTGCGATCCACAGAAGATCGCTGTTAAGATGTGGGCGCAAGGAGACGCTTCATGCCTCGTGGTGTAGTTCCGCGCCAGCCCGCTCGCACCGGCCGTCAAGACAAAATAGGCAAGATCCATGGGAGGACGGGCGCCACAGCGAGCCTGCCCCGAGGGAAGTCGAAGGGGTCGGGGCGAAGCAAAGCCTCGTCATCGGCCCCGAAACTGCCCCAGAAGCCCCCGGAAAAGTCTGCTCCTGCCGGGAAGAGCAAAGGATACAATCCCCTCGCTCCAGAGCGGGTCGCAGAAATCCTGAGGCGGTTGAACGATCTGTATCCCGAGGTGACGTGCGCTCTGACGCACTCGAGCGCATGGGAGCTGTTGGTAGCGACGATTCTCTCTGCTCAATCGACGGATGTGAATGTCAACCGCGTTACACCGGATCTGTTCCGGAAATATCCGACCGTGCAGGCGTTTGCTGCGTTGACTCCTGAGCAACTGGAGCCGGACGTCCGATCGACTGGGTTTTTCCGCAACAAGTCGAAGTCGGTTGTGGGCGCGGCTAAGAAAATAGTTGCCGACTTTGGCGGGGAGGTTCCGGACGATATCGAGAAATTGCTTACGCTTCCGGGTGTGGCGCGGAAGACAGCGAACGTCGTGCTCGGCTCATGGTTCAAGAAGGCTGAGGGTGTGGTGGTCGATACGCATGTCCATCGCATCTCGCGGCGGCTAGAGCTGACCAAGGAGAACGATCCGCAGAAAATCGAGCAGGATTTGATGAAGATTATTCCGCGAGGGCGCTGGATTCTGTTCTCACACCAGATCATCTGGCACGGGCGGAAACTGTGCATCGCACGCAAACCGAAGTGCGCCGAGTGTGCTCTCGAAAACATTTGCCACGCCGGGGACAAGACCTGGAGCACCGTGGATATGCACAAGAACGCCAAAGCGTAGACATCCTTTCACCACTCACAACACGGAGAACCCAGGGGAATTCCGGCCGATCGCGTGTCCTGTTGCAGTTCAACTCCAACTACTGCGCCCCCAACTCATTCAGAACTGGATCCCGCAGGGTGTGGATACGCCGACTCTTCGGTTGGTCTTGCGCGAAGATCACAATTTCGTTCATTCCTTTTACCAGCCAGGGAGCAGGGACGTAAAGCGTTTGCTGGGGGCCGAGATTCCAGAAGCGGCCCAGCGCGTGGCCGTTGATCCAAACGGCGCCTTTGCCCCAGCCGCGAGTGTCGAGGAAGGTGTCGCCGGTGTCTTGCAGATTGAAATGACCGCGATAGAAGGTGGGACCATATGGAGAGCCACGCGCTCCCGAGAATTGCAAATGCGAGAGATCGTCGATTGGGAGCGGGAACACTTGCCACCCGGACAGTTCATTTCCTGCGAGAGCCACGGCGCCGCCGATTCCCTGCCGTTCATTGCGGAGTTCGCTGGTGAAATTAATACGGCCGGTGCCTTCGACGAGGATATCGAGCGTTGACTGTCCACCGGCCGTGATGGAGAGGTGATCCTGCTTCCTGCGGCGGTCCAGCGTGCCTGCGAGTTTGCCGTTCATGTAGATTTGCGCATAGCTGCGAAGGTCGCTGATATTCAGTTCGCCGGAGAGCGGGGGTTTGACCTTAGTGCGGTAGAGGATGTATCCGTACGACTGGCCGAAGGTCTCCATGGGACGCGGCTTGTCGACGCTGACAGGAGTCGGCAGGTTCGACCACAGCGGCGCGGTTTCGGACAACTCGAATTCCGGAATTTCAATTACAGGCAATGCAGGCGGCGGATCGGGGAACTTTTCTCCCGGACGATGCTTCGCGATGACGTCGCGGAAGGCGAAATACTTTTTGGTCAGCCCGCCTGACTCGCTCACCGGAGAGTCGTAGTCATAGCTGGTGACGTCGGGTTCATAGCGCTTCTCCCAGTTTGCGCCGTTCATGAATCCGAAGCTGGTTCCTCCGTGAAACATGTAAAGGTTGATCGAGTATCCCTGAGAGAGAATCCAATCGAGTTCCTGCGCTTGTTGCTTGACGTCGGTGCCGTGATGCTTTTCGCCCCAGTGATCGAACCATCCGTCCCAATACTCACCGCTCATCATCGGCTGGCCGGGACGGAACTTCTGCAGCTTGGCGAATTCTGATTTCGCTTCACCCGGGCCGAAGTTGACGACGGCGTGAATGCCGGGAAGAGTTCCCGCGGGGAGTTCGTCGCCTCCGTCGGCGGTATAGAGGAGAACTTCTCCCAGACCCGCATTTTTCAGCCCAGCGAGGATACGGTTCATGTAGTTCTTGTCGTTGCCGAAGGAGCCGTATTCGTTTTCGACTTGAACGGCGATGATCGGACCACCGTGCGTGAACTGCAGCGGAGCCAATTCCCTGCCTAGACGCTGGAGCCAGCGTTCGGCCGGGGCAAGAAACTTTTCATCAGCGCTGCGCAAGACGATGCTCGGATCAGCGAGAAGCCACGCCGGAAGGCCTCCAAGATCCCACTCGGCACAGGCATACGGTCCCGGACGCAGGATCACGTGCAGACCTTCTTCCTGGGCCGTGCGAACGAATGCCGCAACATCGAGCGATCCGCTGAAGTCGTAGACTCCGGGCTTGGGCTCGTGAACGTTCCAGAAAACATAAGTTGAAATCGTATTGAGGCCCATGGCTCGCGCTTTCTGCAGACGGTCCCGCCAGTACTCGCGCGGGATGCGCTCATAGTGCAACTCGCCAGAGATGATCTGCAGCGGCTTGCCGTCGAAAACGAAGTGATCGCCTTCAACGCCGATATGGTGTCGGACTTGTTGCGCGCTTGCGCGAGCCACTGGGAACGCGAGTGCTGCCGCAAGGAGTAAAGCGGAAAAGATGTGGCGAAGCGTTGCGGAGTTCATGAATTCTGCGACCTGGGAAAGTTCATAGTGCGGGCAGAGCGGAATAATGCTCTGCTAGACTCTCTTTTTTACCTTACCTTGAGGATCCGCGCCATGCGGCTGTGTCCGCTGTTGATTATCGCTATGTTCATGAGTAGCGTTGTCGTTCAAAGTGCTGCGCAAACCTTGCCTGTTCCGCAGGCGATCACCGATCCGAAGACAGTGTCGTCGAAGCCGAACGCGCAGGTTGAGCCGCGCGGACTGACCATTGAAAAGCTGTATATGACGCGGCAGATCGGGCGTCCGACGTGGTCTCCGGATGGAAAGAGCATCGCGTTCGTATCGAATATGAGCGGACGAAACAATTTATGGATTGTGCCCGCCGAGGGCGGATTTCCAGTGCAGTTGACCGTCAGCGACCAGCGGCAAACGGCGCCGGCATGGTCGCCGGACGGAAAATGGATCGCGTATCAGTCTGACTACGACGGGGACGAAGTGTGGGATATTTTTCTGGTTTCGCCGAAGACCGGGAAAGTGGTGAATCTGACACAAACCAGCGAGATTGCGGAATTGAATCCCACGTGGTCTCCGGATGGTCGGTATCTGGCGTACGAGGTGAAGCCGAAGACGTCGGCCGCGTATGAGATCGACGTGTACGACATGATCATGCGCGAGCTGAAGCACATCACCTCGAACACACCGCAGGACAAGCGGAATATGAATCCCATCTGGTCGAAGGATGGGAAGTTCATCGTTTACACGCAAGAGCAGGCGAAGGGGACAGACTCGAACATCTTTATCGCGGATGCAGCGACCGGAAAGAGTACATTGCTCACGCCGCATGAGGGCGAGCAGCTTTATTTCGCGAATGACCTTTCGCCTCGGCCTATCAAGGATGGACGTCAGATACTTATCACTTCCAACGCAGCCAATGGGTACGACAACATCGGATTACTTGACGTGGGCACTAAGGGCGAACTGAATGGCATTCTCACGCCCGGTGGGGTCAAGTGGCTCACAAAAGACAAGTGGGAAATTCGCGCCGGTGAGTTTTCGCCGGACGGTAAACGCCTGACGTTTAGCGCCAATGTGGATGGTAATGAAGACATCTATTTGCACGATCTTGCCACCGGCAAGTCGACCGCGCTCGCGATTCCGAAGGGCGTGAACGAGCCTGCTGGCGGGCATTCCGCGTTCAGCGCGGACGGGTCTCGGCTGCTCTACTTTCACAACGGGCCGACTGCGCCCAGCGATCTTTGGCTGTATCACCTCGCGGCCGGGAAGTCACAACAGATTACGCATTCGCTGGTGGCTGGGATTCAATCGGAAGATCTGGTTGAGCCGTATTTGATTCACTATCCCAGCCGCGATGGAAAGTGGACGATTTCGGCGTTTCTCTATGTGCCGTTCAACATGGCGCGGAATGGGCATAACGCGGCGATTGTGTACATTCACGGCGGCCCGACGTCGCAGACGATGAATTCGTTCAACCGCTTTGTGCAATTCGCGGTGAATCAAGGATACATGGTGCTGGCGCCGAATTATCGCGGGTCAACCGGCTACGGAAAAGAATTTCAACAGGCGAACCTGTTCGACATGGGCGGAGGCGATCTGCAGGACGTGATCGCCGGAGTGGATTGGATCAAGCAGACCGGGCATCTCGATCCGAAGAAGATCGCGGTGATGGGTGGAAGCTACGGCGGATATCTGAGCATGATGGCGGTGACGAAGGCTCCTGAGGTCTGGGCGGCGGGCGTGCCGATTGTGCCGTTCGTGAACTGGTTCACCGAGATTGAGAATGAAGATCCGGTGCTGCAGCAGTCCGATCTGGCGACGATGGGTGATCCGGTGAAGAACAAGGCGCTGTATGAAGCTCGGTCGCCGATCAATTTTATTGATCAGATCAAGGCTCCGTTATTGCTGCTGGCTGGGGGGCATGATCCGCGGTGTCCCAAGTCGGAGACGCAGCAGGTGGTGGATGCGATCACGAAGCGCGGCGGGACAGTCGACTACAAAATCTACGAGAACGAAGGGCACGGATTCGCGCGCGTGGAGAATCAGATTGATGCGTACAAGCGGGTGGCAGATTTTTTGCTGGCGCACGTGGTGCCGGCGGATTGCAGTTGCTCGCTGAACGAATAGAGACCCGCAGAGGCTAAGGCCCAAGTCTTTTTCGTGTGCGTGACGCGGCCCCTTCGGCTTCGCTTAAGGCAAGCTCTTGAAGGGCCACTCTTCCACGGTCGTACCGTCTACGCCGATGATCTTACTGTTGCTGCTGTTGTTCTTGGTCGGTTCGTATCGATGGACCTCGCACCAGTGGGGGACGCGAGCGCACGACGAAGATTGGGGCGGCGGGCTCAGTTGATTCGCTGTCGGCGGGGCTGACGGTGACGGCTACGCTGAGTTCGCTCTCGGCGTCGCCTTTATAAACGCCGCGGGTCGGGGGAACGTCGGCATAGTCGCGTCCGATGGCGACGCGGATGTGACGATCGCCGCCAACGAGATTGTTCGTCGGGTCGAATGCCACCCATCCCAGGCGTGGAACCAGAGCTTCGATCCAAGCGTGCGACGCGCCTTCAAGGGAGCGGTCTTTCTTCTTTTCCTCGCGATGGAACATGTAGCCGCTGACGTAGCGGCACGGAATCTGCAAACGACGCACCAAGGCAATCATGATGTGGGCGAAGTCCTGGCAGACTCCCTGCCGGGTTTGGAGCGCGTCCTCGATTGGAGAGTCGACCTCGGTGCTATTGGGCACGTATGCGAACTGGGTGTAAATGGCCTCGTTGAACTCGGTCAGCAACTCGAGGGGATTTCCGCGGCGCTCGCACTTCAATTCCTTTGCCAAGGCGTCGAGGGGTTCGCTCGAGTGGGCGAAGTGGCTGGGCAGAAGCATCTCCCAGTAATCGTCGGCTGCCACGAGGGCATCGAGATCGGACCAGTCTCCGCAATCGGAAGCACGCGGTGGAGTGATGGACTGAACTTCGACTGAGGACTGCGCGGTTACTTTTACCAGCGAATGGCTTCCGGCAATGTCGAAGTGATGGACGATGTTCCCCATGAAATCGTTGTATTGCATGACGTTGGCCGCCGGGTCGACGTTGAGCGTGAAGTTGAGACAGCGCTGGTCGCCGTCGCTGCGGGGCTGGAGGCGGACCTCCATGATGCTCTCTCGGACGGCGGGTTCGTAGCGGAACGTCGTGGTGTGGCGGACAGAATAAATCATTGAATTATTGAGTCATGGAGCGATTGAGCCATTGAACGACTAAACAAAAATTCATTTACGACACCAGCGCTGACTCCACCGAATAGTCGAAATAGACCTGATGGATCGCGGTGTGGGCCTGTGCACACTGCCAGCGGACGCTGTCCACATAACCGGTTGCGCCCGAGGCCATGATTTCCTCGATCTGGCTGAAACTGAGGGTCGCCTGAAGGCGGCCGGCGAGGCGCACCGGTTGCTCCGCCTTGCGCTCGGTCATTTCCCCAATGGCGGCGAGCGATGCGTGCACCATGTCAACCGAAAAACGGACTGAGTGGGGGAACTCCGGATTCAAAAGCAGAAACTCGGCGACCCGCAGCGGACGCAATTCTGCCGTGTACGTTTTGCAATAGGCTTCAAACGCGGCGCAGGACTTCAGCAGGCCTACCCACTCGATATATTCCTCGCTTTCGACAGCTTGATCGAGGGGATGGGATAAGCTTCCAAAGTACGTGCGAATCAGGCGCGCAAGAGCGTCGGTCCGTTCCACAAAGCGTCCCAGCTGAATGTATTGCCAGCCTTCGCCGTGCGACATGGTGGAATCGGTGACGCCCTGGAAGAGATGAGCTCCGTCCTGCACGGCCCGGAAGAAAATATGCGAGTGCAGCAGCCAAGCTTCGCTGGCCGTCGTGCTGTTGACTTGAAGGTAAAGGCGGTTGAGCTGCTCCCACATCTCGGTGCTGCACTGTTCACGCACCTGGCGCAGGTTCTCTCGGGCCGCGGCTACGCACGACAGAATGGACGACTCATTCGTGCGATCCAGCGTGAGGATGTGGGTCAGCTCTGTCGACCCGATCTTGCCATCTTCCGGCGGAGGGACCTGGCAGGCTTCGAGCATGCGAAGCCAGCGCCCTGCCCCGGCTTCCGGTGATTGATCCAGCCGAAGTTGCAGATTGACGTCCATGAGGCGCGCCGTGTGTTCCGCGCGCTCAAGGTAGCGGCTCATCCAATACAAACCGTCCGCGACCCGCGACAACATGGCCGTCCTCCTCCGGTCTTCCTTTCTCATGCGCGCAGCACCCAGGTATCCTTGCTACCGCCGCCTTGCGAAGAATTCACCACCAACGATCCGCGCCGCAACGCCACTCGCGTCAAACCTCCGGGAACCAACGTGACATTTTCGCCATATAGAATGTAAGGTCGCAGATCCACGTGCCGGGCTTGCACTTCCCCTTCGAGGAAGCAGGGCGCCCGCGACAGGCTCAGTGTCGGCTGCGCAATGTAGTTACGGGGCTCAGCCTCGATGCGGCGGCGGAACTCTTCCCTTTCGGCCTCGGTGCTGTGCGGGCCGATGAGCATGCCGTAGCCGCCGGACTCGCCGACGGCCTTCACGACGAGTTCGTGTAGATGCTCCAGGACGTAGCTTCTTTGCGAGCGGTCGGTGAGGAGATAGGTCTGGACATTCGCGAGGATGGGATCTTCGCCAAGGTAGTAACGAATGATTGCAGGAACGTAGGCGTAGAGCGCCTTGTCGTCGGCGACTCCGGTCCCGATAGCATTGGCCAGGATGATGTTGCCGGCGCGGTAGGCGTTGAAAAGGCCGGGGACGCCGAGGTTTGAATCACGACGGAAGCACAGCGGGTCGAGGAAGTCGTCGTCTACGCGGCGATAGATGACGTCGACGCGTTGCAGCCCCGCAGTCGTGCGCATGTAGACGATGTTGTCGTGGACTAGTAGATCGCGTCCTTCGACGAGTTCGATCCCCATCTGCTGGGCGAGGAAGGTGTGCTCGAAGTAGGCGGAGTTGAAGACGCCCGGCGTGAGCAGTACGACCTTAGGCTCGTGACGAGACGTGGTGTGTGGAGGTGCAAGGGCGCGCAATGTTGACAACAGGGCCTGCGCATAGTGATCGACCGGGCAGACTCCATAGTCCCGAAACAGTGTCGGGAAGACTTTCTTGAGCACCTTGCGGTTGGCCAGCATGTAGGAAACGCCGCTGGGAACTCGAAGATTGTCTTCAAGGACCGCAAAGCTCCCATCGGGCAGACGGACCAGGTCGGTCCCGCAGATGCTGACATAGATTCCGTGCGGGACGGAGAGGCCCCGCATTTCGCGGCGGAAATGGCGGCAGCTGTAAACGAGTTCGCGGGGCACGATGCCATCGGCGAGGATTCGTCCACCGTGGTAGATGTCTTCGAGAAACAGGTTCAGGGCCGCGATGCGCTGGGTCAGCCCGTTTTCGATCTTGCGCCATTCGTCGAACGGAATGATCCGGGGCAGAAGATCGTTGGGGAATACGCGCTCGGTGCCTTCGTCGTTGCCGTACACGGTGAAGGTGATGCCTTGATGGAGAAATGACAGGTCGGCGGCCTGCTGGCTCTTGCGTAGTTCCTCGGGAGGAAGTTCCAGCAGCCGCTGGAACAGGGCTTTATAGTGAGCCCGAGGCGTACCCGGTGACGCAAACATCTCATCGTAGGCCGAATCGAATTGGTAGTTTCGAAACGGCGGACGAAACAGACTGAGCGGCGCCTCGGGTGGGTTCATCCGGCGCACAAGTCCGCGAGTTCGGGTACGGCTCGGCTGCACCCTTAGGACTCTAGGGGTTGGTTCCGGTGGGAGTCCAATCAAAATTGTTTATGGGAAGGATTTGGAATTCGGGTGTTAGGGGCAGGGCTTAGGAGCCGGGAAAAGTGGCTGATAGGGAGCCATTACTCACCAACGGGTCGTCCAGACCGAGATTCCTCGCTGGGCTCGGAATGACATGGATGTTCGAGCTCTGCTCATTCCGACTCAGCACAGGCTCTTCCCTGCCGCACGATCTCTGGCCCGTACCTACTGCCTCTGACCGGAGGCGAAGACCGTCCATGGTCCTGCCTTCATGTCTTTCAGGAGTGGCTTTTGCCAGGAATACTCGGGATGGCGATCGAGGAATTCTGCCGCCAGGAAGTCGGCTCCGCAGGGATGCCCGGCGCGCGCGACGAAGCTCATCTTTGCCGTCATGGCGCTGTCGGTCGCTTTGCCTTGGACTGCGCCACCGGGGTTATAGGCGTCCCATGCCCACTCCTTCACGCCGCGCGGCGAGACGTCAACGTGGCCGCAGAGAGCTCGCTCATCGGCCTGCTCTTTTTTCTCGAAGCTGTCGACGTGGTCGGAGAGGAATTGCTCCGCCATGTTCACGTCAATCTTGCCCTTTGATTGCTGCATAATTTCCTCCCATCGAGCTCGGCGAGCGTTGGGCGAGGACGAGGCTTCGTTAGGATCGAACGTGGTTTCTTCTTTGAGCACTTTTGGATCACGGGCGAAGTTTGAACTCACGAAGTATCCGTCTTTCGTGCGCCATAGAGGAGTATTCTTCAACCCCAGCTCGAGATAGGCAATCTCGCCGGTCTTGCGGTCGCCGATCAGCCAGTCGTTGGCGTAGCCGCCATTATTGCCTTCTTTGATAATGCGCACATAGTCATCAATCGTATTCGCGTATTGGAGCGCCTTGCGTGAGCGCATGAACTCCGGCCTGCCGTTCGGATCCCATCCCTCGAACTGAGTGATGGTGGTTTCGGTGATCATCATGCCCGCGGAATTGACTCCGAAATCGTCGTCGCTGGTGATGACGCCCGGGAATCCGTCCATGAGGATGCGGTTGCCGTGCTTGGGCTGGATGTCGAAGACGATGACCCAGCGCTCGCCCGCAAGATAGCTGGTCCAATTGTTGTGGGCGATGACGATTTGGTGATCCTTGGTCATGCTGCCCGTCGCGATGAAGGCGCTGCAGTTGCCGGGAGCGGCGAGCTCGGGATTCTTCTCGGATTTATGCTGCTTATTGAGCCACGGGACGTAATAATCAGGGACTTCCTCGAACGCGTTGAGCGCCACGATGTCATAGACATCGAGATCGACGCCGTGAGCTTTGACTCCGTCGGCGATACCCTGCAGCTCCTGTTGGTATTCGGCGTCGATGTGTGGCCAGAGCATCTGCTGCGCTGTCGTCCGGTAGAACTGCCAGTCGCGCTGGCTCTGGTGAGTGTCGAATAGCTTGATGGCTTCGAAGGCGTCGGCGATTTCGGGAGCGAGGAGGTATCCGTGCTGAAAGCCTACGTCGGAGGGCGAGCCTTCGAGGTGGACGTATGTCCAGCCGCCTTGCTGGAAGCGATAGGCATTCTGGAGACGGGCGTCGGAGGAGCTTGGGTTTTGCGCAATTCCGATACAGCCAAGAATCGAGACTAGTACGACCAAGCAGAAAAACTGAACCATATGTCTGAGCATGAGTCCCTCGTTCCGTCCGCGATCTGAAACCGAAACATTCTAGCCTATTGCTCTGCTGGCTCTTCGTTGATGGCCTCGCGCCGGTCGACCTTTTCGACTCGCGGCAGCCAGGGCGCCGCGCCGGCCGGCAGGTTCCTCACGGCTGCGCCGTTCGGAATGACAAGGTTTGGATTCGCGGAGTTTGGGATTTAGATATTCGTCCGCTGGTCGGGATGCCGGGTCAGATACCAGCACGGCAACGATCCGTCATGGGGGAATAGAGCGCTTACGCAGGTTTCCGGCTGCGGAGGATCGAAAATCAGCTGCGTCTTGCCGTTCTTCTGCAGGATCGAGTAGTAATGATTCACTGTCACCGATCCGTAGGCATTGCGGTTGGTCGCAGCCCGGACGCGAAAAACTGCGTAGTCGACTCCGTACGCGAGAACGGCCGTCCCCAGGATGGCGAGAAGTGTGGCAAGGAAGATTCGCCGGAGCCGTTCCCTGAGATCGTGGGCCGAAATTGGTGTCACGAGGCGAGATTATATTCCTGAGGGCGCATTCCGGGACCATCAATGATTAGAGTCGACAACCGGGACTCCGAGTTTCGCTCGACGGACAGCCGAAGGCGAGCGTCCCCGCATCGCGCATTGCCAAATGTCCTCTGTGTCTCTGTCTGTGTCTCTGTCGTTGACAATTTACCCATCTGACAGGCAAACTACCGCATTCGCCGGGAAAGGCATCTGGCGAGCGTCCGTGGACGGGGTTGCGGCATTTTGCCCCTCCAGGCCGTATACTCAATCTTCGCTTCGTCCATGGCCATGACCGAGCAACGCGTCTCGTATACGCTGGACTCCTCTCTGGAGACGATCGACAGTGCCGAAGAGAAGGCTACCCGCATTGCAACGGAACTCGGATTTGGCGACGACGAGGTGATGCAGATTTCGATGGCCGTCCGCGAGGGCGCGGTGAATGCCGTTTTGCACGGCAATGGTTATGCCCCCGACAAGAAAGTCACGCTCGCCTTTGAGCGTACCGGCCAGGACCTGATCATCACGATCCGCGATCAGGGACCGGGGATGGATTTGAGCCGGATTCCCAACCCGCTGGCCCCGGAAAATCTACTCAAGACGTCGGGGCGAGGAATTTTTTTAATGCGCTCGTTCATGGATGTGGTGGAGATTCGCCCATCCGCATCGGGCACTGAACTTAAATTGATCAAGCGCGTCCACGGGCCAACCGCGGGCGGCAAGGAGGCTTCCCAGTGAGCATGAAGGTTGGTACTCGGCAGGTGGATGGCGTCACGATTGTGGACTGCAGCGGCCGCATCACCTTGGGCGAAGGCAGCGTAGTCCTTCGCGACACGGTGCGCGACCTGCTTAGCAAGGGCAACAAAAAGATTGTGCTGAATCTGAACGATGTGAACTACATCGACAGCTCAGGCATCGGTGAACTGGTCAGCGCGTTCACGACGACCAAGAACCAGGGCGGTGAACTCAAGCTGCTGAACCTGACCAAGAAGGTCAACGATCTGTTGCAGATCACCAAGCTCTACACCGTCTTCGACGTGAAAGACGATGAGGCTTCCGCAGTAAAGTCCTTCAAGTAAGAGTTTCTTCCATTCGGGTTCCCCATTTCTCGTGTTGCTTGCGAGAAGTGGGGATTACGCCCAGTTTCATTTCGGAACGCTCCTTCCATTTTTTTTTCGGTATCACTGACTTTTCTTCCGGATGCTCAGAGAATCGGGGCATGTGTCGATTGCTATCCCGATTGTCCTTTGCTTGCGTCGCGTTACTGGTCTTTTCCAGAGGACCGCTTGTTTCCCCCGCTGACTGCATTTCCATTCATCAGCCCGGCAGCACCTTGGCGAGACCAAATGTGTGACAGGGAAAGTTACCGGCGTGAAAGTCGGAGTTAAGGGCGTGCACTTCCTCGATTTCTGCGAAGAGCAGATGGCGTGCCCGTTCACAGTCGTCGTGTTTTCGCAGAATCTGAAGGATGTTGGTGACGTCCGCCACCTCGCGGGACGAACGATCGAGATTCAGGGAGCGGTGAAGTCATACGATGACCGCGCGGAGATTATCTTGAAGCGGATCAGCCAGATTAATGGCGGGGCAGAGACGATTCCGCCCCTGCCCAAGAATTACGATGTTGAGAACCGGGGACACTACGGTGCCGGGCATATGCATCCGACGAAAAAACCGGCGAAGACCAAAGGCTGTGCCGAACACCACAATCACCTCCGGAGACGCTGACAGCGCCGAGTCTCCGGAGTAGCCATTTTCTCGCCCGATGGCAATTCTTCTCCGGTAGGTATACTGCCACTCTTACGCTTGTGGAGGCGGCATGAGTGCGACATTTGAAAACGGCAGCATTACGCGCAGGAGCGCGCTTGCGGTTCTGACTTCGGCGGGGTTGGGTCTGGCTGTAAGTGGTCTGCCTCTGAGGACGGCCGACTCAACTGCCGATCTGCTGAGCCAACGGCTGCCGAAGTTCTCGGAGAAATCGCGAGCCCTGTTGCGGCAATTGATTCAGGATTCCAGCTACAGCGGTCAGATCCCTCCAGAGGCAGTCTCGGCTCTTAAGGAAAATGAAAACGTAACCGTGGATCAACTGATGGTGGAACTGCTGCCGCTCGCTCAGAGTTACTCGCGGGCACCGATCTCCAACTTTTTCGTCGGAGTTGTGGTGCGGGGTGCGAGCGGCGGCCTGTATACCGGGGCCAACATCGAAATTCCGGGGCAGTGTCTCGGGTTTGCTGTGCATGCGGAGCAATCGGCGCTTTCGAGCGCCTATATGCATGGAGAGCAATCCGTAACGGCTCTCGCGGTCGGAGGCGCGCCGTGCGGGCACTGCCGGCAATTCATTAACGAGATGTCTCCAGACGGAGAGATTTTGATCTTGACGCCGAACCATGGCCCCGCAAAGCTTTCGACTATTTTGCCGTCCGCATTCGGGCCGGCGGCGCTGGGCATGACTCACGGGGCTCTTCCGCTGGAAGAGAAAAAGCTCGCGCTCCTTAAGGATTCCGCGGACGCGCTTACGCTGGCGGCGCTTGATGCGGCCCGGAAATCCTATGCTCCCTACAGCAAGTCTCCGGCAGGAGTCGCAGTGCGCGGCAGCCGTGGACGAATCTATCGCGGCTCTTATATCGAGAATGTTGCGTTTAATCCGAGCCTGTCTCCGCTGCAAACCGCGCTGCCAGCGATGATCGCGGCCGGCGAGCCTTACTCCGCTATCTCAGCCATCACGCTGGTCGAAGTGGAAGGAGCCAAGATCAGTCAAAGGACGGTCACGGAGGCGGTGAGGGGTGCGATCGCTCCGGGAGTCAAACTGGAAGTCGTCTCCACTCGCACTTAACGCACTCCTTCCAACGTGCTGATCAGAACCGGGCTAGACCATTCCTTTGCGCAACTCGTCGAGGGGGTACTTCGTCCCGCGCCAAATGATGCCGTCGTTCCAAAGTGTCAGGAACATCGATCGTAGCAGGGTGTAGATGAATAACGTGGTGCTAACCGGATGCAACAGGAAGTAGTAAGGCGGAACGGATGACCGCAAAGACATTCCGATGTAGATCAGGAAGATCGATCCGAGAGCGACGGCATAAGGGAGGCGGGCCCATCCGTGCGCAAGGAAGATACCGAGGAACGGACCAAAGTTCAGGAATGCTAACCCGAACGCCGAGAGCACAGTCCGCCACCACTGAAAGGAAAGCACGGCGAAGAAATTCTTGGTCAGATTGTTGACGATGCCCATGGCGCCGTGCGCCCAGCGGATCGAAATCAGATCTCCACCGAAAACATTTCTCTGCGCGAAGCCGGCTCTCTTGACCACCTTTCCCAGTTTCATGTCGTCGAGTACTTCCATGCGCAGCGCCTGATACGTCCCCACGGCGTCATACACCCAACGCCGCACCAGGTTGAACGCGCCCACGCCCATGTGATCGTCGGTGCTGGGATCGGCCACTTTCCACGGCCGGTGGCCGAACATAAACATGGTCTGGAAGAAGGCGATCATCATGTACTCGCCCGGACGCTTCATGATCATGCGCGGAAACAGGACTACGTGGTCGGCGGGTTCGGACTCGGCGTAGGCCAAGGCTCGGCGGAGCGAGTCGGGCTTGAAGACTACGTCTGCGTCGGTGAAGAGCAGCCAATCGCCGGTTGCCCGATTCGCGGCGGTCCACATGGCATGGGTTTTGCCCAGCCATCCCGGAGGCAGTTCGTCGTGATGAATGACGCTGAGGGTAGGGGCGGAAACTGAGTTCTTCCCCACCCGCTGCATTATTTCCCCGGTGCGATCCGTGGACCGGTCGTTGACAGCGATGACTTCGTAATTATCGTAATCCAGGGCAAGCAGGCTCGTTAATGCCTGCTCGATCGTTTCTTCTTCATTCCTGGCGGGAACGATGATGGAAACGCGAGGATTGCCGGAAGGAGAAACCGGATTTCGATCCCAGTCGGGGCGGGAAACGTCGGCGACGCTGGGCATGCCGAGGGCTGCATCCACGATGCGGGAGAACCACGCTAGCGCAAGAATCGTTCCCGCAATCCAATAAAAGTAGCCCATCCAGATTTACGTCTTCCCTGCCTCGATGACGGCGCCTCCCGCCGCGACTGGCGGCGCGAATTTCATGCCGTAGAACAGTATGGCAGCGGAGACGCCCATCGCGATCACCGGCAGGATAAACGCCGACTGAAGGGAATGCTTGTCGGCCACCCATCCCATCATGGTTGGCGACGGAACATCGCCGAGTATGTGGATGATAAAGATATTCACAGCCAGTGCGGTCGCGCGAATGTGTGCGCCCACGGAATTGATGACCGCTGCGTTGAGCGGGGCGGTATTGAGAAGCAGAAAGAATGCGGCTACCGCGATCGCAGGAATCATCAGCGGCCCTTTCGAGAACAGCGCAACCATCATGACCGGTATGCCGAGTAACATGCTTGCGGCAGAGACGAGATAGTACGAACTCTTCATCCGTTTGAGGAGATAATCCCCGAGCCATCCGCCGGCAAGTGCGGCCACGATACCGTCGACCACGATGATGATGCCGAAAGCAAAGTTTGCGGCTTCAAGCGTGTAGTGGCGTTCGCTATAAAGAAACTTTGGCATCCAGACCTGGATGCCACCCAGAGAAAACGTCATCGCAGCCATGCCGAGCGTCGACGTCAGGAACGCGGGGTTGCGGGCCAAGCCTAGAATTGTGCCGCGCTCCGGTGTCTCCTTCAGAGAATCGAACTGGCCACGTTCCGGTTCCTTGAGAAACATGACCGCGAGCGCCAGCAGGAATCCCGGCGCGGCGGCAATGTAAAACGGAAACCGCCATCCGTGATGGGGGGCGAGATTCCCACCGAGCAGATATCCCGCTGCCGATCCCACTGGAATCGCGAGATAGAACACTCCGAGAATTCGACCACGTTTTTCTTCGGCAAAGAGATCCGCGACAAACGTGGGAGCAATGGTGACGAATGTCGCTTCACCGACGCCCACCAGCGTGTGACGGATGAGCAACTCGGTGTAGGTGTGGGTTACAGCGGTTAGGAGGGTGAGACCGCTCCAGAAGAGAGCTCCGAGCACGATGATGAGCTTGCGTGAATAGCGGTCCGCCAGCGGCCCCACGAACGGCGCCGCAATCATGTAAAAGCCGAGGAAGGCGCTAGTCAGGTAGCCGATCTGGGCATTGCTGAGGTGGAATTCGTCCTGCACCATCGGCTGGACGGCGAACAGCACGTTGCGGTCCGCGTAGTTGAGCAGATTCAGCGCAGTAAGAACAATCAGCGCAGTGCGTGGTTGGAGATCAGACTGAGCCACAGGTCGAGCGAATATAACATGTCGCTACCGCGCCGCTGATTAAGGCCGCGTGGGCGCTACTGCAGATTCGATTTTGTCCCAGGCCGGGGCCACCTTGCGACGATCGTCGTCGAGATGCCGCCGCGCGGACGGAATTCTCCTAGGACCTCGGCCCACACCGGCTTCGCCCACTTCACTACGTCTTCCAGAACCTGATTGACGACGTTCTCCTGAAAGATTCCAAGATTCCGGTAACACTGTAGATATTCCTTCAGCGATTTTAGTTCGAGGCATTGTATATCCGGCATGTATCGAATCTTAAGCATTCCGAAGTCCGGCAGCCCGGTTTTTGGACAAACCGAAGTGAACTCGGGATCATCGACGACAATTTCGTATCCCGGAAACTGGTTGGGCCAGGTTTCAATCGCTGGAAACTTGGCGTCGAGACCGGCGGCAGCGTGTTCAGGCGTGTAGCGAGGCGATTTCGGCATAAAAAGCATTGTAAGCGTTTGTCTTCATAGGAGGCAGCGAGGGCCGCGGTTATGCAGCGGAAGCGACTTTGCCAGCATCCAAGGAGGTACCGTGGCGGAGAGGCTTCCCTGTGTTGTGGCGGCTCCTGAATGGTAAATTACTACTTACGGTTATTCCCGCCGGACCCTGAAAGACCATCAGTTGGCATCGACAAACAATTCGAACACACCGTCGCGAGGGCGGTGGATCTGGGGCGCGTCTGTACTCATTCTGGTTTTGTTGGTGCTCTATTCGTATCTACATCAAACTCCCCTGAAGGTGCGGTCCACCACCGTGCAGCGAGGACCGATCCGCAGTCTGGTCTCCACCAACGGCAAAGTTGAGTCCATTCAGGGTTTCGAATCGCATGCTCCCATCGCGACAACGGTGAAACGCCTTCAGGTAAAGGAAGGCGACCATGTGCGGAAGGGCCAATTGCTCTTGGAGCTGGATGACACCGATATCCGGACGCAGGCAGCTCGGGCGCAGGCTCAGATTAAGTCGGCGCAGGCCGATCAGGCTGCGCTGAAGACCGGCGGAACCCAGGAAGAAGTCCTGACGCTGAATTCCCAACTAATTAAGGCCCGCAGCGCGCGGGACGGTGCTCAGCGCAGTCTCGACTCGCTTCGCCGGTTACAGCAGGATGGATCGGCTTCCCCGGGAGAAGTCCGCCAGGCTGAGGACGCGCTGCAGCGCGCGCAGGCTGACGTAAGCTTTCTCGAACAGAAGCAGAAGGAACGATACTCTTCTCCGGAAGTCGCGCGCATTGAAGCACAGGCGAGTGAGGCGCAAGCAGCTTATGAAGGCGCAGAAGACGCGCTGCGAAAGTCGAGCGTTCGGGCTCCCTTTGACGGTATTGTCTATTCCGTTCCGGTAAAGCAGGGAGCTTTTGTCCAGGCCGGCGACTTGCTGCTACAGGAAGCGGATCTCTCCCGTGTGCTGGTGCGCGCCTTCGTCGACGAGCCCGACGTGGGACGGCTTCAGATGGGACAGAAAGTCGAAATCACATGGGACGCCATTCCAGGCCGGGTCTGGAGCGGGACAGTCAATACAGTTCCGTCGACGGTGAAGCTGCGTGGAAATCGGAACGTAGGCGAAACCACGTGTCTCATCGACAATCAGGACCTTCGTCTGCTTCCGAACATTAACGTCGGTGTAACGATCGTGGTCGCTGAGCACAACAGCGTCCTCACCTTGCAACGCGACGCCCTGCGAATGGATGACACCACACCGTACGTCTTCCGCATCGTTGGAGACCGCCTAAAGCGCCAACCGGTGGAGTTTTCCTTACAGAATTTGACTCGCGTGGAGATCGTTTCGGGCGTGTCAGAAGGGGACGCAGTCGCGCTGCCGGCCGAAGAGCAAAAGCCTCTTGTCGACGGAGCAACCGTTAAGGTGGTGCCGTAATCTTCTCCAACGAATGAAGCCCCCGAAACTGTTTCTATCGCTTTTGTTCTTTTCGCTCATGGAGCCTTTACTCGCCGCGGAGACACCGAAGCAGCTTCTTGCCTCGGGTCATGTCGACGAAGCCGTCCATGCCCTTGAGCAGGAGATCACGCAGAGTCCGAGCGATGCCGAAGCCCACAACCTGCTCTGCCGCGCCTATTTCATGCTCGACGAATGGGACCGTGCGATCGCGGCCTGCGAACACGCCGTAAGTCGTGCCCCTCAGCAAAGTCTCTACCACCTCTGGCTGGGACGAGCGTACGGGGAGAAAGCAGACCGCGCGGGAGTCTTCTCCGCAGCGGGGCTGGCTAAGAAGGTCAGGATTTCATTCGAGCGAGCGGTGGAACTCGATCCCAAGAGTTCCGAAGCCCGAACCGACCTGGGAGAGTTCTACGCCGAGGCACCGGCGATCGTCGGCGGAGGCAAAGACAAGGCTCGCGTACAGGCCGACGAGCTGATGGCGTTCGACCCGGCGCGGGGACATTGGCTGCTCGCGCGCATTGACGAAAAGAACAAAGACGCGGCCGCAGCAGAACATGAATATCGCGCGGCAATTGCGGCCAGCCACTCAGAAGCGCGGTCCTGGCTCGATCTCGCAAATTTCTTTTTTTACGCACGCCGCATCGACGAGATGGAACAAGCGATTCGCACCCTCGAGTCCAGCCCGGTGGATCATCCCGAAGCTCTTATGCATGCTGCGGGGATCCTGCAGCGCGCAGGCCGTGATAACCAGACAGCAATTCGCTTGCTGCGGCGATACCTGACTTCTCCGGTGGAAGAGGGGCCGGCCTTCAAGGCGCACGATCAACTCGGTCAATTGCTGGAGAAGCAAGGCGACCGGAAGGCCGCGGTGCAGGAGTTTCGAGCCGCTCTGGCCTTAGCCCACGGCTATGCGCGCTCTCAGGAAGATTTGAAGCGAGTCGAGCACTGAAGCCTGGCTCCCCTCGTGCCGTCGCCCTCACAAAATCGATGTGTCACCCATGACGGACATTTAGAATCTCGCTTGCATCCAAGTCATTTGCACGATCATTCGCACCTCACTTTGGAAAGGGACGCAATGAAGACCCCCTGCCGCAAAGCGCTTACCTTGAAATCGATTCTTGCGATTCTCCTGCTCCCTGCTTCTTTGCTCGCCGAGCCCGTCCCGCTCAAGCGGGTTGTGGAGCTAGCCCTGGCGCATGCGACCGGGGCCGGGATCGCAGCCGCCGACGAGCAACGGGCCGCGGCCGGGTACCGCGAACTGCGCGACAACTACATTCCTCAGATTTCCACCGGGGCCGGGCTCGGTTATTCCTACGGATTTCCTCTCGCGCTCGAAGGCTCGGCACCGGCTCTGTTCAACATCACTGCGCAATCGGCCCTGCTAAATCCGTCATTGCGAGCCTATCTTCAGGCCGCAAAGATTGATTCTGCCGTAGCGTCGTTGAAGACCAAGGACCAGCGCAACCAGATTATCCAGGATGCTGCTCAGAGCTATGCTGAACTTGCAAAGTGGGAACAACGGTTGGCGATGCTACAGGAAACGGAAGTGGATGCGAAGAGGTTTCAGGCTGCGGTTGCAGACCGCATGAAAGAAGGCGTTGATAGCGAACTGGATGAAACCAAGGCCCGTCTGTCAGCGGCTCGCGTGCGCCTGCGGATTGCAGAAGCACAGGGCTCGGCGGACGTTCTACGCGAACATCTTTCGAAGATGACTGGTCTTGCTGCCTCCAGCATTCAGACCGACCCTGATTCGATACCAACGTCGCCTGCCCCTCCGGCTGAGGATGCGACAAACGACGCCACAGCATCGAATCCTTCGGTCGAAGCCGCGGTCGAGCATGCTCGCGCGCAGTATCTCCGGGCCCGGGGCGAGCACCGAGTGCTATGGCCCAGCATCGATTTCGCTGCACAGTATGCGTTGCTCTCGAAGTTCAACAACTTTCAGAACTACTACATTCCATCGAGGCCGTGCGTTACGTCACTCGGAGAATTTCTGTGCGTTACGAGTAGCTTTCAACAAAACAATGCGACGGTGGGGGTAAGTATTCGCTTTCCGCTTTTTAATGCATCGCAGCGTTCGCGCGCCGAGGGTGCAGATGCGGATGCGCTTAAGGCCAAGAAGCAAGCGGAGGCGGCGAAGAATCAGGTTTCGGAGGAAACGCTTCGGCTACAGCGGTCGGTGGCGCAGATGCAAGCTGCGCACGATGTTGCACAACTGGAATATGAGATCGCAGAAAAGACTTTGACCTCCGCGAAGACGCGCATAGAAGCCGGTACGGCCAATCTGCATGATCTGGATGATGCGCGCGCCCAGGTCAGCGAACGCTTCATCACCCTTCAAGATGTGAGTTTCGAGCTCAGACGGGCGCAGTTGGGGCTATTGCGGTCGACTGGGGATCTGGAGAAATGGGCTCTAGGAACGCGCTAAGCTCGATTCGAAGCCGCGCGGCACCTAGAGTCTTCCCCGCAGCATCTTAACCACCTGCCGAATGGCCTTCTCGTTTCGCCGATACCAGCGCCACTGTCCTTGCTTGTTCGCCTCGACCAGTCCCGCCTTGGTCAGGATCGCCATGTGATGGGAGATGGTCGGCTGTGACAGATGGATCCGTTGTTCGATTTCTCCGCCACAGAGACAAGGGCCTGGGGCAGTTCTTGAGTTCGCAGCCTTTGTCTCCGTTGCACCTTCTTTGAGAGATCGCAGAATACGGCGCCGTGTCGGATCGGCAATGGCGTGAAGCGCGCGGTCGAGCGAAGCGTCCTCGGACATGGTGAATTAAGAGATAGCGTGGAAATCGATGGATGTCAATGTAGAGCGAGCTGCACTTACGAGGCGAACTTCCGTCCGTCGCAAGGGTGGCCTTACTTCTTGAGCATCGGACTATACCCGTCGGCAATCAGCTTGGTGCGCATCTGCTCGGCGTCTTTGATGTCCGCGAAGGGGCCGACCTGCACGCGGAAAAGCTTATCGACTGCGGTGGCCGGTGCGACAAATGCGGAATATTCCTTGTTCTTGAGAGCATCGACGAGCGAGTTGGCATCTTCCAGTTTGCTGACGGCGGCCACTTGCACGAAATAGCCAGACGTCGGAATCGTCGTGGCAGGGTCGACGCCGTTTGACGCAGGAGGTTGAGCTGTAGCGCTATTCGCGGGAGTGGCTGCCGCACCCGTCTTGGTGTCGGAAGGCGGGGTAAGCTCCGGGTTGGCATCTTTCTGCTCAACCGCCTTATAGAACGTCATGGGAACTGCTGCGGCGCCGCCATTTGCCTTATTCGTGTTGGGGGAAATTTGGGGTGCGACCGCGGCACTGGCAGCGGCGACACTCGGCTCCGATTTTCGGCCAAGAGAATATCCGAGGGCAAAGAAGAGAGCGCAGATCCCCACCAGTCCAAAGAACAGCACCAGCAGCTTGCCCGTTCCCAGTGTTATTTCTGTGTCTTGTGACGAAGCCATAGTTCAACCCCCGTTGCTCGCAATTCCTTTCCAAGCCGTGCCGCTACGCTGTTTTCTTCGGTGCCGCGTCCTCGCCCGCTTTCCCTAGCAACTTCTGAACTCCCGAGAAAAAGTCCACCGGCACCGGGAATACGACCGTCGTATTCTTCTCGACGCCGATCTCGGTTAGCGTTTGCAGATAGCGAAGCTGGACGCTGACAGGCTCACTCGACAGGAGGTGCGCTGCGTCGACCAAGCGCTGCGCCGCTGCGAATTCGCCCTCGGCATGAATGATTTTCGACCTCTTCTCGCGTTCTGCCTCGGCCTGCTTGGCCATGGCGCGGAGCATCGATTCCGGCATGTCGACCTGCTTGACCTCGACGTTGGTGACCTTCACGCCCCACGGCGAAGTGTGAGTATCGAGGATGCTCTGCAGTCGTAGATTGATTTTTTCTCGATGCGCCAGCAACTCGTCGAGTTCTTGCTCGCCGAGCACCGAGCGAAGGGTGGTCTGCGCGAACTGGGACGTCTGGTAGACATAGTTCGAGACTTCCACGACCGCCTTTCGAGGTTCGATAACGCGCAGGAAGATCACGGCGTTAACTTTCAGAGTGACGTTGTCGCGGGTGATGATGTCCTGCGGAAGGACTTCAAGAGCCTCCTGCCGGAGCGACACCCGGACCATCCGGTCGATGGGGATAAACACGAAGATGAGGCCGGGACCTTTGGCTGCCGGCAGGAGCCTGCCCAAGCGGAAGATTACACCGCGTTCATACTCGGCCAGAATTTTGATGGAACTGAGAAAGTAGATCACGATGACGACGATCAAGATTCCAAGAAAGCCGAACGGTAGCTCCACAAAAGCCTCCACGCTAGAAGGACAGAACACTCCTATCGCGGATTGTATAGCAGCGACAAGCAAGCAGACGCCAAATCGCAGAGAGGAGGTTGCCAGCCTTGATGCGCGGCGGCGCGATCTTGAGGATAGCTGGCCGGAGTCGAGGCGAGGGCTACGAACCAGCCTTCGCTATCTGGATGCGGCTGGCGTCGACGGGCACGTCGCGCTGAATTTCCATCTCGATCGAGGTTCCAACTTCGAGCTTCACGTCGGGACCGTGCTTGAGCAACGCCCACGCGACGCCACCAGCCAGCCCGGCAAGACCCCCGTAACGCGCGCCATTTAGGCCTCCGGCAGCGGCGCCGCCGATGCTGCCGACGGTTCCTCCGACGGCTGCACCTTTGGCGGCATCTTCTAGACGCTTGCCGGTATCTTTGTCGGCTTGGATGGTCCCCTCGGAATCCTTGACGCCGTTGCTGTCTGCACCCGGAGTGTTCTCGACGGAACCGGGCAACATGACGGTATAACCGGTGGGATAGATCATCGAGGTGAAGTGGATGAGGATCTCCGCACGCTTTTTGGAACGTCCGGGATGCTCCGTGTGCATGATCTTGCCTTGAATATATGTGCCTGCGGGAATCAGGATGCGCTCGTTCACCACAAACGGAAAGGCAGTTTCGGCGTAGACTGCATCACCTTCGCGCGCGTTCTTGGTGGAGATGGCCTGCTTCAGCGCCAACGGAATCTTGGACCCTGCCGGAATGACAATGGCGTTCGGATCTTTTGCAGGACGAGAAGTGTCGGATGAGAGAGCGGGAGCCGGGGTCATGGGCTGAGCTGGGGCCGGCTTCGCCGTGTCGGCTGTCTGGGCCCAGGCCATTGCCGAAGCCAAGAGAATCATTAAAGCTGCTCGCATCGCACACCTCCCGAGCCAGGTCTTTGCCGAATCAACCCGAGATTATCACGGTCTTGGGGTTAGGATGCACGTAGGATTCTTCGAGCCGCCCGAGCCTCGGAGGTTGGATGAGATTAAGCGACTCCTGAGATTGTCGATATTGGAATACTCGGCCGGGTCATTTGTAGATCAGATATTTCTCTCGAACTTTCCCAAACTTCTCCGTGCTATCTTGCCAATCCTGAGCGATCCGGCGCGGGTCTTGCCCGGCTGCCAGCGCGTCATATGCACTCTGATTCACCAGCAACTCGCTCATGCGTTCGATCTTGAAGTCGGCTGGGTATAGCTTGTGAATGGCTGCTGCTAATTCCATCCCCAATTCGGGAGCATCAAACCCATTGCGATCCGTCAAAACCACGTTTACGCCCTGGCAAATTTGCCCGTTGTACGCACTCGCCGCCGGCGTGAAAGTTACGGGAACGAACCGCACTCCGGCAATGCCGCGCGCGTTCAGATAGGCCGCGAATTCCTTGCTCTTGATCCAGGGGGCGCCGACCAGTTCGAACGGAGTGTCGGTCCCGCGTCCGACCGAAACGTTTGTGCCTTCAATCAGCGCGACTCCGGGATAGAGCGCCGCCTCGGTAACGCTTCGCAGGTTCGGCGAAGGATTGACCCATACGAGCCCTGTGGAATCGAACCAATCCCCGCGCTGCCAGCCTTCCATGGGTACGACAGTCAGCTTCGCGTTGATATTGCGCTCGACGTTGAACATCTTCGCCAGTTCGCCGATTGTCATGCCGTGGCGGACCGGCACGGTCCAGTAATCCGTGAAGGTTTCGTGACCTGCGTCGGCCACGGGGCCCTGCATGAATGTTCCGGTAATCGGGTTCGGCCGGTCGAGGACGACGATCTCGATGCCAGCCTCGGCGGCTGCCTCGAGGAAATACCCCAGCGTTGTTTCGTACGTATAGAAGCGCGCGCCCGCGTCCTGAATGTCGAAGACGATCGCATCCAGAGTCCGCAGTACATCTGGCGGCGGCCGCCGGGACGCATCGGTGGCGCCATACACGCTGTAGACGGGAATGCCTGTGGCCGCGTCTTTCGAATTGTTGATGTCGGTTGTGTCGAGGCTGCCGGTTACGCCATGCTCGGGGCTGAAGATGGCATCGAGCGACACGCCGGGAGCCTTTGCCAACACATCGATGGTTCGTGCGCCCGATGCATCGAGCCCGGTCTGATTGGTTACGAGCCCGATGTGCTTCTTCCCTTCAGCAGCCTTCAGTACGTTAAAGCCGTGTTCCTCGAGGACATCGATCCCGTTCTTGACAGTTCCGTTGCGGGTGCTCATGCGCCGCGCCGCGCTGAACGCCTCGTTGTAGCCGGTAATGCTGTCGGCCCGGGCCGCCTCTTTCTCGCTGGGCGTCAGATTCAAGGCTGCGGCGACTTCGGTCGCGACCTTTGAGCGCAATGCGATGGCATTTCCCTTCCCACGCGGATGTACCGCATTCGTCAGGAGAATGATGTAGCTCCGGGTCGTCGGATCGATCCACATGGATGTTCCCGTGAATCCCGTGTGCCCGTACGAACCCACCGGAAGCAGGTCGCCGCGGTTGGAAGAGAACGGAGAATCGATGTCCCAGCCGAATCCGCGCAAGACCGGCGCCGAGGGAGGCTGTTCGGGCTGCGTCATCTTGGCCACGGTGGCTGCCGCAAGAATTCCGTCGCCGCCATCGAGCAGCGCTTGCGCAAACTTCGCAAGATCGTCGCCCGTGGAGAAAAGGCCAGCGTGTCCGGCCACACCGCCCATCCGGCGCGCTCGCGGATCGTGTACGACTCCGCGGATCATGTGTTGGTTCTCGTCGTACTCGGTAGGAGCGATTTTCGCCTTCCACGCCAGCGGCGGAATAAATCGCGTTCGCAGCATCTTCAACGGCGCAAAAATATGCCGACTACAGTACTGGTCCAGTGCTTCTCCGGAGACCTTCTCGACCAGCGCGCCCAGCATGATGAAATTGGTGTCGCTGTAGGTGAACTGGGAACCGGGAGCTGTCTGCGGCGTCTCAGCAAATGAGAGGCGGTAAGCCGTCTCCTTCCCTTCCCACGGCGGATTCAGATCGATATCCGGTGCCAGGCCCGAATAATGCGTCAGCAACTGGCGCACGGTGACGTCCTCTTTTCCGTTCTGCGCAAACTCCGGCAGGTATTTCGCCACCGGATCGTTAAGCCGCACCTTACCTTGCTCGAACAACTCCATCACCGCTGTGGTCGTAGCCACGACTTTGGTCAGTGAGGCAAGGTCAAACACTGTATCGAGCGTCATGAACTCGCGTCGTGGTTCCAGCGCGCGGTTGCCGTAGGCCTTGCGGTACACGACTCTCCCATCGTGTCCCACCACCAGCACGGCTCCTGGAATGTTTCCGTCGGAGATTGCCTGCTGAATGATCGAATCTACAGACCCCAAGCGCACGGGCGCAGAGGCGGAAGTCACGGCATTGGCGGAGAGGCACGCCGTCAGAGAAAAGGCAAAAATGGCGGTTAGCACAGCGTTCCGCCATCCTGCGGAAAGGCGAGGAATTCTCATCGCATTCGATTTTGATAAGAAAGAGAGAATGTTCTGACTCTACACAAGGCCCGCGGCGTAACTCAAGACACGGAAGTGAGAGGGTGTCCGGTTGGTCATCCTGGGATCCGTTGGTTGCGGTCCGGCGGATTGCGTCATTTCCGGCTTCGTGTGCCGAAACGCGAAGTGTAGGCAGTTCTCTCTAGGAGTCCGATCGCGGCCACTCCCGTCGGTATGCAGGCCGCCGGGGTGATAGGGCGGCGCATGAAATTTCTGAGGGCGCGCAGCGCGGGCTCTTGTTTGGCGTACTTGGATGAAGATTCAGACCGCTTCATTTCCACAAGGGTTCCGGTCCGTGCAGCGTGATCTTTACCCTGCCCCGCGAACTCTGCTATAAACCGCTCAGATCATGAGTCTTCTGGAAAGTGCAAACGCCTGAATAACGCTTCGACTCTCGCCCCGGCTTTCGATCGACAAGACGAACAGTTTTCGTCAGCATTCTCGATCCTTCGCGCCGCAATCAAGGATAGAACTTTCCCTGCCGCCTCGATCGCAGTGACGCTAGGAGCTAGGCTGGTCGCGCTGAAATCGTTTGGTCGCTTCGAATACGAAGAAGGCCTCACCCCGACTGCTTCTACGCTGTTTGACCTCGCTTCAATCACCAAGGTCGTGGCGACTACTACCATGGCGATGATTCTCTACGAGCATGGCGGCCTCGAACTGGATGCGCCAATCGTTGAAACGGTTCCAGAGTTCTCGTCAGACTCCCTAGATGGAGATGATCCTCGACGCCGGAGTGTCACTTTCCGGATGCTTCTGGCCCACGCCTCTGGGCTGCCCGCCTACGAGAAGTTGTTTCTCAGAGCTTCTTCGCGAGACGACGTTCTGCAAATGGCCTTCACGACACCACTCACTGCCGATCCCGGATCGCGCGCCGAGTATAGCGACATTGGGTTCATCATTCTTGCCACCGCGCTCGAACGGATCGCAAAGGAGTCCCTTGATGTGTTCTGCCGGCGCGAAGTTTTCGAGCCTCTGGGCATGGCGAATACAGTGTTCAATCCGCCCGCAGATCTCCGGAAGCTCATTCCTCCGACCGCAGACGAAAGAGAAGAAGCCACGCAACTCCGCAGCCCCTTCCGCAACCGAGTCATCCGGGGCGAGGTTCAGGACGAGAACGCATACATCCTCGGCGGAGTTGCCGGGCATGCAGGCTTGTTCTCGAGCGCGGTGGATGTCGCTCGCTTCGCTTACGCCATGCTTCAGGGAGGACGCCCGATTCTGCGCACGGAAACGTTCAGCCTCTTTACGCGCCGGCAGGAAATGCCGGCCGGCACTTCACGCGCACTTGGTTGGGATACGCCTTCGAACCCATCGCAATCGGGGAAATATTTTGGCCCTCGATCCTTTGGACACCTCGGCTACACCGGCACGTCGCTGTGGATCGAGTCCGAGCGCCAGATCTCGATCAGCTTGCTGACCAACCGCACGTGGCCCGACTGCTCCAATCACGCCATTAAGCAAGTGCGCCCGAGTTTCCATGACGCCGTTGTTGAATCTCTCCGTTAAATAACACGATCATGCGCCCCGCTCGCGGGTCCAGCATTTAAAATGACAAGTTCCTAAGTGACCAGACCACTCCATCCAACTGAAAGGCGCAACACTTGACCCGCTCCCGGATTAGGAAGACCGATCTTCGCCAGCTATCCACAGAACAGAATCTGCGTTCCGCCTCCGACCTAGACCGACTTTCTTCGCTTGAGATCGCCCGTCTGATGAACGAGCAGGACGCGACCGTGGCCTCGGCTGTGCAACGCGCCCTACCGCAGATCGCGCGCGCGATTGACGTCGTGGCAAGCGGCCTGCGCGAAGGTGGGCGGTTGATTTATATCGGCGCGGGAACGAGCGGGCGACTCGGAGCTCTCGATGCATCCGAAATTCCGCCGACGTTTAATACCGATGCTCGCACCGTGCAATTCATGATGGCCGGTGGGCCCAAAGCTCTTGCCGCCTCTACCGAGGCCAGCGAAGACGACACTGCCTTGGCTGTGGCGGAGATTAAGAAGCGTAAGCCCGCCCAGCACGACATCGTGCTGGGCATCGCAACGAGCGGGCGGACTCCCTTCACCATTGCGGCCGTCGAATACGCGCGCCGCCGGGGATCTCACACCATCGCGCTGACCTGCAATCGCAATTCTCCGCTCGAACGCGCCGCTGATTTTGCCATCGTCACAGAAGTGGGCCCGGAGGTGCTTGCGGGATCCTCGCGCATGAAGGCCGGGACCGCCCACAAGATGGTCCTTAACATGATTTCGACGGGAGCGATGGTCCGTCTGGGATATGTGTACGGGAACCTGATGGTCAATGTCTGGACGAAGAACGAGAAGCTGGTGCAGCGCGCCATCCGCATTCTCGAACAAGCCACAGGTACCGATCACGAAGCAGCCAGCCACGCTCTGGAAGCGAGTGGAAACCAAACTCCGGTTGCAGTCGTAATGCTCGCCGCAGGAGTAACCCGATCTCAGGCAGTCGCCGCACTCAAGAAATCTAAAGGGCACGTGCGCCAAGCCATCGCGATCGCCCAGTCGTAGGGAATAACCTCTCTTCGCGGCGCCGGATCGGCAGTTTTCTTCTTTTCCGTTCGACGTTGTGCTCCCGTTCCATTGCAGTCAACCATTCCGGACAGGCTCCCCGTTACAATCAGCTGGAAGGAATCATTCATGGATAAATTCGTTATTCGCGGTGGAGAGCCGCTGCTTGGAACGGTGCGGGTTAGCGGCGCAAAAAATGCCGCCCTTCCCTGTATGGCAGCCGCGCTGCTTACTGATCAGCCGGTCATTCTGGAAAACATCCCTCAGGTGCGCGATATCCAGACCACGCGGAACCTGCTCGCAGCGATGGGCGCCGAGGTGGAACTCGGCTATGGGCGTGCCCAGCACCGCACAACCATTCACTGTGAAAGACTTGCCGCTCCTGAGGCCTCCTACGAATTAGTGAAGACGATGCGTGCATCGACGCTGGTGCTCGGCCCTCTCGTAGCTCGCTGCGGCCACGCGCGGGTTTCTCTTCCGGGCGGCTGCGCCATTGGTGCTCGCCCGATCGATCTCCACATCAAAGGACTGGAAAAGCTGGGTGCGAAAATCGTGCAAGATCACGGTTATGTCGAAGCCAGCGCGACTCGTCTGAAGGGCGCGGAGATTGTCTTTGACAAGATCACCGTAACCGGCACCGAAGACCTGCTGATGGCAGCGACTCTGGCGGAAGGGGAAACAATTCTGCAAAACTGCGCGCGCGAGCCCGAGGTGGCGGACCTGGCCGACCTGCTCAACAAAATGGGGGCGAAGATCGAGGGCGCGGGCACGGCCACGATCCGCGTGAAGGGCGTGAGCAAATTGAAGGGCACGAAGCACCGCATCATCCCTGACCGCATTGAAGCCGGCACCTTTATCATTGCTGGAGCGATGACCGGAGGCGATCTCAATATTGCCGGATGTGATCCTTCGCATCTTGGGGCGCTGCTCAATAAGCTGCACGAAGTCGGCGTGAAAACGAAAATCACCACTGATTCGGTGCGGGTGATGGGAGACAATCCCTTCGTAGCCGCTGACATGTCGACGGAAGAGCACCCCGGATTTCCCACGGACTGCCAGGCGCAGTTCATGGCCCTGGCCACACAGGCCGAAGGAACGTCGGTCATTACCGAAAATATTTTCGAGAATCGCTTCATGCATGCTCAGGAACTAGTTCGCATGGGGGCAAATATCAAGATTGAAGGAAGACGCGCCGTAGTCCGCGGGAAGACTCCGCTGAGCGCGGCGGCGGTGCTGGCCAGCGACTTGCGCGCATCTGCCTCACTCGTGCTCGCCGCGCTTGTCGCGGATGGGGAGACGATCATCGACCGCGTTTACCACATCGACCGCGGCTACGAGCACATCGAGGAGAAGCTCAAGGGCGTGGGGGCTCAGATCCGGCGGATTGGGGAGATGTTTCCGAAGAAAGCCGTCGCCGCCAAGTAGTTAGCGCGTGAGTTGATGGATCAGATCGCCATGCTGCGGATAGCGCTCTACTAATTCTTCGCGCTTCGCCATCTCGAAATCCGCGAAGTCGAATCCCGGCGCTACCATGCAACCTACTACTGCAAACGACTTCCAGTCGGCCACGTGCGAGGCAAACCAGCATCCGGCGGGCACAACACCTTGCAACACTTCGCCCGACTCGGGATCATCTCCGAGGAGAATGGAGCTGTATTTCCCGTTCGGATCGATCATGGCAACGACTAACGGAGCGCCGACGTAGAAGTGCCATACTTCATCGGATTGCAGCCGGTGGAAGGCGGAGAAGTTCTTCCCTGCCAACAGAAAGTAGATCGCGGTCGAAGCTGCGCGGTCTCCTTTGAATCCGGCAGGAAGGGCCTCGCGCGCGATCTGAGCGCCCGATCGGTAGGTCTGGCGGAAATAGCCGCCCTCCGGGTGCGGCTCAAGTTCCAGCCTCTCGATCCAATATTGTGCAGTCCGGTCAGGCATCGGCATCCGTCTACTTCAAATTAAATAGAGCATTCACGTGTGCCGTGACGGTGACCGTTTGCGGAGTGAAACCTTCGGTCGGAGCTTGAGCCGCACCGGCCATCGCGGCCATGGGGTGAGCCATGCGGCCCATTACAGGGCGTATGTTCTCAAATGTATCGACGGACGCATAAGAGAGCTCCCCCAGTGTACGTCCGCTGGCGTGAGCGATGGTGTCGGCAGAGTTCCGCGCGCGCCGGTATGCGTCTTCGACGGCGCGGTTCTTGGCTTCGTCCATGCTTTCGAGAATGTAGCTCAGAGTCTGCGTCTCGCTCACATTCGCATCGGCAAGTTGCAGTGTGATCGGACCAACCTTGGAAAAGTCTTTGAGTTTGAGAGTTATGTCGGTTGTGACGCGATACCCGACGATGTGCTGCTTCGGTTTGTAGTCGTACGCCGGCTGCACCGAGAGAAATCCGACGGCGGCAGCTTTCGGATCCAGGCCATTCGCCCGTAATACCTGCCGCACCTGCTCTACGTCCTTGGAGGCGCGCTGGTAGGCCGCCTGTGGGGTTTCGTCCTGCACGGAAACATTGAATTGTAGTTGCGCCGTATCGGGAGCGGCTTCGTACGTTCCGTCCGCGCCGACGTATACCGTATTCGGTTGCGCGTTGACCGCGGGATGTTCCTGGGCGAGAAGTGCAACAGGCGCGAGACAGGCCAAGAACAATAAGAAGCTTAAGGATTTCATGATCCTCCTCCGAGGGATTATCCCACGTAGAAGGATATTTATTTTGGTCGGAATGTTTCGACGCTAGGATGCCGGATGTGGACCAGCGATCGCGAGCACATCGACTTGGAGGGTTGTGGAATGGAGGCCGGCAACGGTAGTGGCAGGAACTTTTCCGCTGGCTGGGAGCATGCCCACAGCACGGTTCTTCCCAGATTGCTTTGCCCGATTCAGGGCACGATCGGCGAGGGTAAGGACTTCTTCGTATCCGACGGCCCGCGGATTGTCTGGGTACCAAGGGAACGCAGCCCATCCGACGGAACACGTGCGAAAGATGCTTTGATTGTCCGCGGTCGGAAAGGCCGTGTCGGCGATGGCGGTGAGAACGCGTTGTGCCAACAGTTCGGCTTCTGAGCGATCGGTGTAGCGCGAGACGATGAGAAACTCTTCCCCGCCCCAGCGCACCAGAACGTCGGAATGCCGAATGGAAGAACTCAGACGCCGCGCCATTTCGATGAGCACTTTGTCGCCGACGTCGTGACCGTGCTCGTCGTTCACTTCCTTGAAGTTGTCGGCATCGATCAAATAGAAAACAAGATCGCGCGTGTGTATATCGTGATGGTCGGTGTGCGAGCGCAGGGCCTGGCCAACATCCGCCTCGATCGTCGCGGAGAAGTATCGGCGATTGCGCAATCCGGTCAGGGGATCTGTGAGAGAGGCCTCCTGGAGGACCAGGTTCGCGTGCCGCAATTCCTGGTTCAGGCGCCGGTGCTGAATGAAAATCAGGAACGCCATCATGAACATGGTGGCGAGAGTGACCAGCACGCGAAAATTCGAAGCTTTGTACGGTAGGTTCGGATCGAGTAAGGCGAAGAGAGCGATGATGGGCAACGAAAGCACGGCGAGCATGCTGAGATTGGCCATCACGGAATTGTAGGTTTCCTCCCCGCTGGCCTCGGGAGTAGGCGAGAGTTCTGGTCCCAGCACAGCGACCCCGCTAAACACAGCAAACGACAAGGAGTATGGGATGTCGTACCAACTGCCCGTGTAGTAGACCCCTTTTTCGATCGCCCGATTTAGAACGTAGAAGGCGATGCCGTTAAAGATCACCGTACCGCAGAAAAAGGCATAGAACTTCTTCCAGCGTCCCGAGCTTTCGATCCAGAACAGAAGCAAAACTCCGGCCAGCAGGACGGTTTCCGCTCCTGAAAGCAGATCGAAGTTCCGGTTGTAATTGTCCTCGTTTGGAGACACGTACTGCCAGCACACCACAAACGAAACGTAGAGATAGAACCACCAGAGGAGCAACAAAAGAAAATCCAACACGCCCAGACGGGCGCTGCGGTCCGAGGTTTGACGATGCGGGCGCAGCAGCAGCCCCGCGATCATGGGAGCTCCTGCCAGGAACAGCAAGGCGTCCGCGGGATACATCGATGGAAGTTTCTTTTTCAGGACGAGATCAAAGACGATCCAGCAGACTTGGTCGCTGAACCAGAGTGCCCATCCGGCAGCCTGGAGCATCCAGAACCAGCGCAGACGGCCTGTGCTTCCCAGCCCATTCCATGCAAAAGAGAAAAGGGCGCAGAGCATAAGAGCTCCGCCCACGATATCGCTCACCGCCGCGACCGCAAGTCCCTGGGGCAGGATCAGGCAGGCAACCGAAAGCACGGCCGTTAACAGAACAGCCGCCGACAACACGAACTTTAAAGGATTGTGGCCCTGCAAAGTCCCCACCTTCGCGAGCGGATTTAGCCCTTGGCCCCGGCGGAATAAGCGACGCGGTAGCTCTGCGCTGCAATGTCTCGACGCAGATCTTGCCAAATGTTGTCCGGAATTTCGAGAAACACTTTCACAACTTGCGGATCAAACTGCCGGCCGGACCACTTCTCGATTTCGGTGCGGGCCGCGGCCAGCGACTGTGCCGGCCGGTAGACGCGATCGGAAGTGATTGCGTCGAGCGTGTCTGCGACCGAGAAGATCCTCGCCCCCAGCGGAATCTCTTCACCCTTCAGTCCACGCGGATATCCCGTCCCATCGAAGCGCTCCTGGTGCGAGTACACGATATCTGAGGCTTCGACGAGGAATGGGATCTTCTTCAACATCTGGTAACCGTGATAGGCGTGCTCCTGCATGATCACGGTTTCGTCCGAAGTAAGTTTGGCGGGCTTATTCAGAATCTTGTCGGGAATCGCCATCTTGCCGATGTCATGCAGGAAGGCGCCTCTGGCGATGACGGCAATCTGCTCCCGGGGCAAGCCCATCGCGCGAGCAATCGCAATGGTGAACGCGGTTACACGCTTGGTGTGGCCAGCCGTCTCTGCATCTTTCAAGTCGAGCGCGTCACCGAGAGCTTCGAGGGTGATGTCGTACGAGCGCTCGAGACTGACCATCGCGGCTTGCAATTGATCGGTACGGGCTTTCACCAGCGATTCCAGATTCGTCTGATAAGTCCGATTCTCAACTTTGAGGCGGCGATTCTCCAAAGCGCGGCTGACCGTGTTGAGGAGTTGCTCGCGCTCAAACGGCTTCAAGAGATAGTCGTAGGCGCCGTTGCGGATCGCGGCCAGCGCAACAGAAATGTCATGCACCGCGGTAACCATCACCACCGGCATGTCGGGATATTTCTCTTTGGTTCGCTCGAGGAGGCCTATGCCGTCCAGGTCCGCCATCATCAAGTCGGAGAGCATCAACTCGAATTCCTCTCCGGAAGTCAGGACGGCCAGCGCCTCCGTACCGGAACCGGCCTGTTTACAGAGATATCCGGCGGTACCGAGCATGGAGGCGACGATTTCCCGAATCGGTTCTTCGTCGTCAACTACAAGAATTCGATCTGCCATAGGAATACACGGAAGTCTATCGGCGATTGTAACCCCGGCACGAGATTCCGAAAGTAATCATTGAGGTCCGGAAACTCCATCGAGAATCGGCCCGGGCATGGTATTCAAAGCAAGGCAGACGTACGTCCGCCACGCATGAGCACAACCCTCTGGTCGATCTGGAATACGGCAGCAAAACTTGGCCTCGCCAAGCCTTCGGTGGCAGAACTGACTATGCTCATTCTGCTGGGGGCGTCCCTGCTCGCTTTGCGGTCGTTCCGAGAAAATTATCTCAAAATTTGGATCCTAGGTTGGGCCAGCCTCGCCGCTTCCCGCCTCGCCGAACACTGTTTCGCCAGCAAAATACCGGCGCCATTCGACCTGGTAGTGGTACACACAACCTTTATCGTTGCCGTGGGATTGCTGGCCGGCGCCGTGCTGGTGTACATCCGGGGGCGCGATTTGCTCGTTCCACTGATGGTGATCACGCCCATTCTGGCCGGCTTCGCCGGGACGCGCGTTCTCTTATGGCCTGATTCCCTTCCATTGCGGATGGCCCTCGAATTGGGCTATCGCATCATCCTGTTGACGGCATCGGTGGCACTTGTCCGTGCTCGTCGCAGGCGCTGGGATGGGCCAGCCTGGCTGCTGGCTTTGTGTCTGCCGACGCTGCACCTCTCCTGGCCGTCTTTCACCGACACCGTTCCGAAAGGCGCGTATCTCGGAGCTGAGATTGCGCTGGGCTTGAGCATGCTGCTGGTTGTGTTCGACGAAGCGCGTGTTCGAACTCGTCGATTGCGTGCAGTACAAACGATCACCGAGAGCATTGTCAGCGCTCAGCAATACGGGAACGTGGTGCAGTGCGCGGTAGAAGAGTTGCGGCGCTTGACCCGGGTCCGCGCCGTTTGGTTCCGCCTGCTTGAAGGCGGAAACCTTGTAGCCACCCATGCGGTTGGGCTTTCTTCAGATTTCTTGCGCGATGCCGGTTTTCACCCGGCAAATGAGAAGACATCCAAATTGCTGGGGCAGGCGGCTCCAGAGGTCAGTAAACCGAACGCCTCAGGTCAGGAACCACAGGAATGCCTGGTCAGCGAGAAGATCCGGCAGTTAGTCACGGTTCCGGTGATTGGCAGCAAGGCCCCTATCGGATTGCTCATGCTCGGCACTTCGGGAGGCCGCCAGTGGACCTCCGAAGAACTGGATTTCTTGCAAGCCTGCGCGAAGCAACTGGCCGTTGCAGTTGAGAACTTCCGGCTGCTGGAGCAAGTCTTGCGTTCGCAGCGGCAGTGGATGAACACGTTTGATTCTGTTCATGACATCATCCTCGCGCACGATGCCGACTTCCGCGTTATCAAAGCCAACCAAGTTCTGCTGGAACAGCTCGGCAAGGCCGCCGCAGACGTCATTGGCAGCTCTTGCGAGTCCGCCCTGCCGCACACCTTTGGCGAATGGAAAGGCTGCCCTTACTGTGCAATGGGCGCAGATGAAGAATTCACCGAGGGAGCAGATGCATGCTTTGGCGGCTTCTCGGTAGTTTCTACTTCTTCCTATACCGAACAAGGCAGCCCGCAAAAAGGGACGATTCACGTCGTTCGGGACATCACCGATCGACGGTCGGCCGAAGAAAAATATCGTCTGCTCTTTGAGCAGGTGCAGGAAGGCGTATACGTCGCAGATCCGACCGGCAAGCTGATCGACTGCAACGACGCCTTTGTGAGCATGCTGGGATACAGCAAGCGCGAGGAATTGCTGGTTCTGAATCTTGATTCTGAAATCTGCGTCGATCCCAAACAGCGCGATGCCTTCCGGCGCGATATCGAGGCCAATAACTACGTTCGCAATTTTGAGGTGACCTTGCGCCGCAAGGACGGCACGATTCTGCTGGCGGTCGAGAGCAGTTTTGCCACGCGCGATGCGAGCGGCAACATCCAGCGATACCAGGGATTTGTTCTCGACACGACCGAAAAGCGCCGCGCCGAAGACGAAATGCGGCGGCGCAACCGCGAACTGAATGCTCTGAACGCCATGGCTGTGGTGGCGGCACAATCATTCGATCTGGATGAAATTCTGAATCTGACCCTGCGCCAGGTCGTCACCCTGTTTGGCGCGGAGAGCGGCACGGTCTACCTTTCCGACATCGATACGCCCACCTACCGCAGGCGCGCGGCGTGGGGGCCGCGCAGCCGGGATAAGGCACGCGCTGCGGAAGTTTCCTTCGCCGAAGGCTTTGGCGACCTAGTCGTGCGTTCGCGGGCCGAGGTCATAACCGCCGAATACATGCCGCACCTGCCGCCGAACATTGCCGAATTCCTGAAATCGGATGCGGACCGCTCGTGGATGTGGGTGCTTTTTTGGGGCAAGGACAGTCCCGTGGGCATCATGGGACTATGCAACCACCTAGGATACGAATATTCGGGCAACGACGAGAATCTGCTGGTTGCGATCAGCCGCCAGTTGGCTACGACCATCGAAAAGGTCCGGCTGTACGAAGAAACCTGCCGCGCCTACGAAGATCTCCGAAAGACCCAGGAACAGCTATTACAGAGCGAAAAGATGTCGGCCGTCGGCCAGTTGATTGCCGGCGTGGCGCACGAGTTGAATAATCCGCTCACGGCGATTTTGGGCTATGCCCAACTGCTTGAGACCGAAGGCCTGAACACCCGCGCGCAGGATTATGTCGGCAAGCTGTTCAAGCAGGCGCAGCGCACCCATCGCGTCGTGCAGAATCTTCTCTCATTCGCTCGCCAGCGTAAACCGCAACGGGACGAGGTCGACATCCGCAAAGTGCTCGAGGAAACATTGGCGCTGCGTGATTACGATCTCAAGACCAATAACATCAAAGTGGAGCGCGACCTTCCGGCAGAACCGGCCTTGGTGATCGCGGACCCGCACCAGATCGAGCAGGTATTCCTCAACATCATCAACAACGCTGTCGATGCGATCCTCGAAACCGGCCGCACCGGCAAACTGAAGATCTGGATCCAAAACCAGGGCGGCAATATTTCCACTCAGTTCACTGACGATGGCGCAGGAATCAAAGATCCGAAGCGCATTTTCGATCCCTTCTACACGACGAAGAGCGTTGGCAAAGGCACGGGCTTGGGACTCAGCATTTGCTACGGTATCGTGAAAGAGCACGGCGGCGATATCACGGCGAACAACGCTCCCGAAGGCGGCGCGATGATTGAAGTGAGGTTGCCTGCCGTTGTCTCGGTGCAGCCTGAGGAAGAGCCGAAACCAGTTGCACGCCAACGCGAAGGCGCGATCGCGGGTCGCGTACTCCTCGTAGAGGAAGAAGAGGCAGTTCTGGAGTTCGAGCGGGATGTGCTAATGGGCGCTGGCGCCACGGTTGTGACAGCCAAGACTAGCCAAGACGTGAAGACGCGACTGCTCTCCGAGCCATTTGACGCCATCATCATGAACGGCAAAATGCCGGGACCGTGGAGCGCCAAAGAATCCTACCCTTGGTTGAAAGAGAATTGCCCGAGCATGGAGCAGCACATTCTCTATACGTTCTCAAATGGGGTGGAACCGGCTGACGGGCGAAGCTTCCTGCAGGAAAATAACGTTCCGTACCTCGTGAAGCCGTTCGAGGTCGCTGAGCTCATCAGCCAGGCTCGCCAGCTGCTGCAGAAGGCCCGGGCGGTAGCGGCGGGCGCTGGTGCCGGCTAAGCGGTTCGATTTCGGAGTTGTCAACTTTGCAGGCTTATACCTGCCCTTTAACTCCCTGAAACGCACAGTCCTCCACACCTTTCCACCGTCTATTTGGGTTAGACTAACCATGACCCATGTCTCAATTCGTTCACCTGCATCTGCACACTGACTATTCCCTGCTCGATGGCGCCTGTGACGTCGAAAAGCTCTGCCAGCGCGTGCAAGAGTTGGGCATGCCCGCTGTCGCCATGACGGATCACGGCAACATTTTTGGCGCGGTTCACTTCGTCAATGCGGCGCACAAGCATGGAGTCAAACCGATCGTCGGATGTGAGCTCTATGTCTGCAAGAAAGACGACCACCGCGCGGCTCCCGAAGGCGATACCTACAACCACCTCCTGGTGCTCGCCGAAAACGAAGAAGGCTACCGCAATCTTGTAAAGATCACGTCCGAAGCCTCGCTGCATGGGTTCTATTACAAGCCGCGGGTCAGTAAGAAGTTTCTCGCGGAACATTCGAAGGGATTGATCGGGCTCTCGGGATGCCTTAAGGGCGAAGTTGCCGAGCGACTGGTCGAGGGAAACTACGAGGCTGCCCGAACCGCCGCCGGTACGTTTACTGACATTTTTGGCAAAGGCAACTTCTTTCTTGAAATTCAGGATCAGGGCCTGGAATTGGAGCACCGCATCCATCCAGGTCTTTTCCAGCTAGAAAAAGATCTCGGCCTTCCTCTCGTCGCGACCAACGACAGCCACTATCTCTGCGAAGACGACGCGCATGCCCAGGATGTGATGGTCTGCATACAGACCGGCAAATCGATCCACGACACTGCACGCATGAAGTTCGACGGCACGCAGTTCTACGTCAAGAACCATGACGAGATGCTCCGCGTGTTCAAGGATTCTCCAGACGTGTTGTTCCGCACCCTCGATATTGCCGAACGATGCAGCCTGCGTCTGGAGAAAGTATCGAATCCGTTTCCCGAGTTCGAGGTGCCGCCGGGTTATACGATCGACAGCTACTTCGTCCATGTATCAGGCGCAGGCTTCGCCCGGCGCATGGAAGTGCTGAGGCCGCTTCATGAACAGGGCAAACTGAAGCATTCGCTGACGGAATACGAGCAGCGCATGGAGCGCGAGCTTGCCATTATCCAGCAGATGAAGTTTCCAGGCTATTTCCTTATTGTTTGGGACTTTATCCGCTACGCAAAAGAGCATGATATTCCGGTTGGGCCCGGCCGTGGTTCGGCTGCCGGCTCTCTGGTTTCTTACGCCCTCGGGATCACTGACATCGATCCGATCCAGCACGAGTTGCTGTTTGAGCGCTTCCTGAATCCGGAGCGCGTGTCGATGCCTGATATCGATATTGATTTCTGCATGAACCGGCGCGGCGAGGTGATCCACTATGTCACGCAGAAGTACGGTCGCGACAATGTGGCTCAGATCATCACCTTCGGCACCATGGCGGCGAAGGCGGCGATCAAGGACGTAGGGCGTGCGATGGACATCCCTTACGCCGACGTAGACCGCATCGCCAAAATGGTCCCAACGCAGCTCAACATCACGCTCGACCAGGCGATTGCAGATTCTCCGCAGTTGCACGAGGCCTACGAGAAAGATGCGCAGATCCGCGAATTGCTGAACACAGCTCTCAAACTCGAGGGGTTGGTCCGGAATTCCGGTGTTCATGCGGCCGGCGTCGTGATTTCGCCGCGCCCACTTACGGATCTGGTCCCGCTGCATCGCACCAAGAACGACGAAATCGTGACCGCCTTCGACATGGTGGCCATCGAAAAGATGGGTCTGTTGAAGATGGACTTCCTCGGCCTGACGACCCTCACGATTCTTACGGACGCGCTGAAGCTGATCCAGCAGACTCGAAATATTCCGATCACTCTTGAGCAGATCCCTCTCGAGGATGGGGAGACCTACCAGAAGGTCTTCCACAAGGGATTGACTTCCGGCGTCTTCCAGTTTGAATCGCATGGCATGCGCGACGTTCTCCGCAAGTACCAGCCGAATTCGATCGAAGACCTCACCGCTCTCAACGCGCTCTATCGTCCCGGTCCGATTCAAGGCGGCATGATCGACGACTTTGTCGACCGCAAGCATGGACGCAAGAAAGTCGAGTACGAACTGCCGGAACTGAAAGAGATACTGCACGAAACCCTGGGTGTGATCGTCTATCAGGAACAGGTGATGCAGATTGCGAATCGGCTGGCGGGCTACTCCCTCGGTGAAGCCGACCTGCTTCGCCGCGCCATGGGCAAGAAAAAAGCGGAAGAGATGGCGCAGCAGCGGGAGCGATTCGTTGAAGGCGCGGCGAAGCGCAAATTCCCGCCAAAGAAAATCGAGAAGATTTTCGACTTGATGGCGCAGTTCGCTGGATACGGCTTCAACAAGTCGCACTCCGCGGCATACGCACTGCTTGCTTATCACACGGCTTATCTGAAGACGCACTATCCCGTGGAATTCATGGCAGCGCTACTGACTTCTGTCACGGGATCGACTGACGATGTTGTCAAGTACATCAACGAGTGCCGGGAGATGGGGATTGCGGTCGCGGCACCCGACATCAATATCTCGCACGCAAACTTCACCCCGCAGGGAGAGTCGATCCGCTTTGGTCTGGCGGCGGTGAAGAACGTCGGTGGTAATGCGATCGAATCCATCGTGGCCGCCCGCAAGAAGCTCGGAAGATTCAAGTCCATCTTCGAGTTCTGCGAGAACGTCGATCTGCGGCTGCTGAACAAGCGCGTCATCGAATCGCTCGTGAAAAGCGGCGCTATGGATTCCATGGGTCGCCGCGCCCAACTCATGGCGGTCCTCGACAAATCGATCGAGCAGGCGCAGAAAGCACAGCGCGACGCCGAATCCGGCCAGCACGGCCTCTTTGGCGTGTTCCAGCAGGAAGAAGCGGCAACGCAGAATGACATTTTGCCGAAGGTTCCCGACTGGGACGAGCACACTCGCCTCAGCGCAGAGAAAGAAATCCTCGGATTCTTCATCAGTGGCCACCCGCTGGAAAAATACAAAGAAAAGCTCCAAGACCTGCGGGCGCTCAGCTTGGAAGAGATCGGGGCGATGACGAAGTCGACGGGGAAGGACGAGACCATCGTCACCGCAGGGATCATCAGCAACCTGCGCGTGCTCAAGTCGAAGAAAGGCGATTTTTACGCGCAGGCCAACTTAGAAGACATGTCGGGATCGATCGACATGATTGTCTTCCCCGAGGCTTACAAGCGCATCGGGGAAAAGGTCAAACTCGAGGTACCGGTGCTGGTGAAGGCAGGAGTGCGCATCGAAGAGGGCGCGAATCCGAAGATCACCGCTGCGGAGATCATGCAGCTCGAAGATGCGAAAGTGCCACTTCCCCACGCCATCCGCGTCCGCATCCCGTTGGAAACCTCGGCTGAGTCGACGATCGATAACCTGCACAGCCTGTTTGTTGAGCGCAGAGGCGAGGCCCGAGTGTTGTTTGACGTGGAACGCCAGGGCGATTTCATGGTGGTTATGGAGGCGGAAGGCTATAATGTGCTTCCAGACCGCAGTTTCATTGCCCGCGTCGAGCAACTGTGCGGGCGCGGCAGCGTCCGCGTGATCAGCTAAGCGAGCATGGCAGCCACCGAAAAAGTACAACAAGAGTTGGAACTGATAGAACGACAAGTCGCCGAGATGGAGTCGGCCGGCCCGGATGAAGCCACCCGCCGACAGATCGCGACACTTCAAGAACGGATTGAGACCCTTCAACAAGAGATGAGCGCTCCGCCCACCGCGTGGCAGAAGACTGAGTTGGCGCGGCATCCCCAGCGACCCCAGTCCCTTGACTATATTGAGCGAGTATTCACCGATTTCAGTGAAATTCATGGAGATCGCGGATTCGGCGATGATGCCGCGATCGTTTGTGGGATGGCCCGGTTCCACGGCGATGAAGTGATGGTCATCGCGACGCAAAAGGGCCGCGACATGAAGCAGCGCGTCTATCGCAACTTCGGCACCCCCCATCCCGAAGGCTATCGCAAAGCGATTCGAGTGATGCAGGTTGCGGAGAAGTTTCGGAGGCCCGTTTTCACTTTGGTCGACACCGACGGCGCTTATCCTGGCATTCACGCCGAAGAACGGGGACAGGCCGAGGCCATTGCCTACAATCTGCGAGAAATGGCGCGACTGGAAGTGCCGATTATTGCGACCGTGATCGGCGTGGGCGGCAGCGGCGGCGCATTGGCAATCGCGGTCGCCGATCGTGTGTTGATGATGGAGAACTCGATTTATTCCGTCATCTCTCCCGAAGGCTGTGCAGCCATCATGTGGCGCGACGCCACCAAGAAAGAACTTGCGGCCGAGGCCATGCGCATCACAGCCAACGACCTCAGCGAATTGGGCTGCATCGACGATATCGTTCCGGAGCCGGAAGGCGGAGCCCACCGCGATCATGAAGCGGCCGCTGCTTTGCTCGATGCCAGCCTGCAGAAACATTATTCCGACCTGAAGAAAATGACTCCGGAGGAATTAGTCGCGGCACGATACGAAAAGTTCCGCACCATTGCGCAGTTTTATAAGACCGAAGCCTGAGTCGAGAACGTCTCCCTCATTTCCAAAGCAGATTCCTCCCGGGCCACAGACGGGCGATTCGCCGCCACTCGCGGCCCCGGTCGCCGTATAATGGAATGTTTCATCCTCCGCAATCCACAAACAGGGGCGAGTGGGATCGCTCCGTTAACCAAAGGAAGGTGTTGGGATGGCCACTACGGATGTCGTGCCCCGGGAATCGTCCGGCGGCATGGGCAAGCAGCGCATCGTCAACGACATGAGCATTCAGGTCGCGACGGTCAATGGCTCGGGGTCACAAAGCTCAAATACAGTTCTTCTACGCAGCATCTTTCAGATGGGCGTACCGGTCTCCGGCAAGAACATGTTCCCGTCGAACATTGCCGGGCTTCCAACCTGGTACACAATTCGCGCCAACAAGAATGGATACATCGGACGCAAGAAGGAAATCGACTTTCTCGTCGCGATGAATCCGGAGACCGCGCAGGAAGACACGATGTCGTTGGCTCCCGGCGCGTCCGTTCTCTACGACGAACCGCTGGCGCTGCACAAGCTTCGGAATGATCTGATTTTCTATTCCGTTCCCTACGACAAGATCGTCGCTCAAGTTTGCCCAGAGGCCAAGCTGCGCAAGTTGGTCAAGAACATGGTCTACGTCGGCGTCGTGGCCAATCTTCTGACCATCGACATGGCAGAGATCGAGAAGGCGATTCGCAAACAGTTTGCGAAGAAGGTGAAAGCCGCCAACCTCAATTTGGCAGCGGCGCAGGCTGGCTTCGAATATGCCAAGGCGAATCTGGAAAAGCGCGGCGCTTTCTATATCGAGCGCATGGATAAGACCGCCGGCAAGATCATCATCGACGGCAATTCCGCTGCCGCGCTTGGCTGCATGTTCGCCGGATGTACGGTGGTCACCTGGTATCCGATCACGCCCTCTTCATCTCTTGTCGAGACGATGATCGAGTACATGAAGGAATACCGCATCGGTCCTGACGGCAAGGCGACCTTCGCTATCGTTCAAGCGGAGGACGAACTGGCGGCGATCGGCATGGTCATTGGCGCAGGCTGGGCGGGCGCGCGCAGCATGACGGCGACTGCCGGCCCGGGCATTTCGCTGATGGCCGAGTTTACCGGCCTTGCCTATTACGTCGAAGTTCCCGGCGTCATCTGGGATATTCAGCGCGTCGGGCCTTCGACCGGATTGCCCACGCGAACTTCGCAGGGAGATATTCTTTCGACCGCAGTGCTTTCCCACGGAGATACCAAGCACATCATGCTGATTCCGTGCTCGGTGGAAGAGTGTTTCACGATGGCGACCGATGCCTTCAATCTGGCGGAACAATTCCAGACTCTAGTTTTTGTCATGTCCGACCTCGATTTGGGGATGAATAACTGGATGTCGGATCCTTTCCAGTACCCCACGGCTCCGATCAAACGTGGGAAGGTGCTGAGCAAGGAAGACCTCGACCGCCTCGGGGGATTCGCACGGTATAAAGACGTCGATGGCGATGGAATCGGATACCGAACGCTGCCTGGCACCTCGCATCCAGCGGCAGCCTATTTCGCGCGTGGCAGCGGCCACAACGAGAAAGCCCAGTACAGCGAACGCGCCGATGATTTCGAGAACAACATGGAGCGCTTGAACCGCAAGTTCGAAACCGCGCGGTCCTTCGTTCCCCGGCCTGAGCTCACTAAGGGAAATAACGCCAAGATCGGAATCATCGGCTACGGAACTTCACACTGGGGCATCACCGAGAGCCGCGATCAAATGCGCGAAGAATACGGCATCGAGACGGATTACTTGCGACTGCGGGCATATCCCTTCACGCGCGAAGTGCACGAGTTCATCGAGCAGCACGAACACGTTTATGTCGTCGAGCAGAACCGCGACGCGCAGATGTTGAGCCTGCTGAAACTCGACCTGAAACCTGAACTGATTGGGCACCTGCGCAGCATCGCGCATATTACCGGACTGCCGCTCGATGCGCGGTCTATCACCGATGAATTGACCAGCATGGAGGGCAAGTAATGGCTACCACGCCGACCGAAACCGGCACTCCCGCACCTAAGACGAATCGCATCGGGCTCACTGTCATTGAATACAAGGGTGGCAAGACAACGCTGTGCGCCGGCTGCGGTCACAATGCGATCTCCGAGCGCATCATCGAAGCGATGTACGAGATGGGCGTCGAGCCCGAATTCGTCATCAAACCCAGCGGAATCGGATGTTCGTCGAAGACGCCAGCTTATTTTCTAAGCCGTTCGCACAGCTTCAATGCAGTCCACGGACGCATGCCTTCGGTCGCCACCGGAGCCTTGCTTGCGAACCGCAAGCTGGTCTGCATCGGCGTCAGCGGCGACGGAGACACCGCTTCCATCGGCATTGGCCAGTTCATGCATCTGATGCGGCGCAATCTGCCGATCATTTACATCATCGAGGACAACGGCGTGTACGGCCTCACCAAGGGGCAGTTCTCGGCGACCGCCGACCTTGGCTCGAAGTTAAAGACGGGCGTAGTCAACGATCTTCCGCCAATCGACACTTGCGCTTTGGCGATTCAACTTGGCGCGACTCTGGTGGGCCGCTCATTCTCCGGCGACAAGCGGCAACTGAGCGCCATGCTGAAGGCCGCCATCGCGCACAAGGGCACGGTCATGCTCGACGTGGTGTCTCCCTGCGTCACCTTCAATGACCACGAAGGTTCGACCAAGTCCTACAAGTATGTGAAGGAGCACGAGGAAACGCTGCAGGATGTCAGTTTCGTCCCTCACTTCGAAGACATCAACGTGGAGTACGACCCCGGATCGACGGTGTCCGTCACGATGCACGACGGATCTCACCTTAACCTGCGGAAGCTGGAAGAAGATTACGATCCGACGGACAAGATTCGAGCCATGACTCGCCTTACCGAAGCGCATGACAAGGGCGAAGTGCTGACAGGCGTGTTCTACGTAAATCCGACGGCTCCTAACTTTATCGAAATGCTCAATGTTGTGGACCAGCCCTTGGCAACCCTGCCGGACTCGTTAACTCGTCCAGGCAAGGAAGTGCTGGACGCCTGCATGGAGGCATTGCGCTAGAAGCGCTGAACAATTTCTCGACAAGAAGGGCCCCTTAAGGGGGCCCTTCTTATTGAATGCCTAACGTCCTAAGCGCTCTTGCGTTGGGGTTCGCCAGTATGTTCTGGACTCTGGCCTGGCTCCGGAAAATCGGAATCCGAGCCTTTCAGCATTGGATCTTGGTCGCGGTGGCCAAGTTGCTCCTGCAGACCGGTGTTTCCGGCACCCTGATGGTCCTCAGTCTCTATCGCGCCCTTTCCAGCATCCTGATCGGGACGACTCTTCTGCATGACTCCACCTCGTGCGATGAATTTAGGGGATCGTCCCGTTTACTTTTCGTAGACGCCCCTCTCCAGACAGTTTATGCTTGGCGAGTCGGGAATAGAATAGCGTTAATCAGCAGAAGAGGCCGTAAAGGGGAGTAGATGAAAAGGATTATCTCTGTAGTCTTGACGTTTTTGTTCTTGAGCCTGTTCGCGGTCGCTGACACCCCGCACGCTTCCCTCGACACCGTAAAAGCCACTCATCAGAAAGCCCATCGGCATCACGCCCATAAAGCTACGAAGCATCATGCGCCGAAGCGTCATCGCCATTCGGTCTAGCTGCGCGACGACTCCGCTGGTTCCGCGACTTCTAAAACTATCTAGCGCTGCTTGTTACTCCAAGCTTGCGAAGCCGTTCGCGCGCCTGCAAAGCCTCCGGCGAATGTGGATAACGCTGGACCAAATGCTTTAATTCAGTGACTCCATCATCCTGTTTGCCGAGTTCGATCAGCGAGAATCCTTTTTTCAACTGCGCCGATGCAGCTTTGTTTCCACTGGGGAAATTCTGGAGAACCTGATCGTAGCTCTGTGCGGCCTGCTGGTAGTTCGCCTGCCGGAACTGGATCTCTCCCAGATAGAAGTAGCAGTTCCCCGCTAGGTCCGTATTGGGATAGAACTTCACGTAATCCGAGAATTCCTGCAGGGCGAGGTCGTTCTTTCCACCGTTGTAATCGCGCAGCGCGTTGTTGTAGAGCACATCCGGAGGCGGCGCCGAGGCTGCGGCTTGCTGTACCGCCTGTTGCGTCGCTTGCTGAGCAGCGAGACTCTGCTGTGCCGATTGCATGTCTTCGAGTTGCTTGGTCACTTTGGCCAGGCGGACCTTGATTTCGTCCATGGTGTCGTTGAGCGCCTGGATCTGGCCCGATAATTGGTCGGTTTTCGTGCCGCCGTCCGCCTGCTGCTTCTGCAAAGTTGTCTGCAGCCCGTTCAGCGCATTCGCCACTTTGTTGACCGCATCGGTGTCTTGCTCCACCAAGTTTTTCATCACGCCCATGCGCTCGTCGAAACTCCGCTGCATGGCCGTCATCTGTTCCTGCAGTTGCTGCACCTGGGTTTGCAACTGCACCATTTCTTTGCTCACCCCAAAGGCCGGAGACATCTCCAGCCACAGGACTGCGAGCAGAGCGACGAGCACCGAGACACGATGTGGTTTCATAAGGGATTTCCTGAACAACTGAAATTAGATGTCTTGATTGTCCCACAGGCTGGGAGAATTCTGAACACAAAGGGACTTCGAGGAACCGGAAGACTCAACGAAAAGATGGCAACCATTTCACTGAAGTTTTCGACACACACCAATGCACGATTCCGTAAATCAAGAAAAGGGGGACGCTTCTGGCGTCCCCGTCGATGCTTACTTCTGATAAACGAGATGCCCGCGGCGATTCTGCTGCCAGCATGCCTCGTTGCTTTCCGTGCAGAACGGCTTTTCCTTGCCGTAGCTGATCGTCTTGATTCGGCTAGCGCTGACGCCGGCTGCGGTCAAGGCACTCTTGACAGTGCTGGCGCGCTGATCGCCCAGAGCCAGGTTGTATTCCGTGGATCCGCGTTCGTCGCAGTGTCCTTCCACCGTGAAGCTCATATTGGTGTGCTGACTGAAGAACTGAGCGTCAGCTTGAATGGATGCCTGCTGGTCCCCGCGGATGTCCGCCTTGTCGTAGTCGAAATAGACATCTTTCACATTCTGGCTAAACAAGTCTTCATCCGTGACGTTTGCGGTCGTCGGCGGTGGAGGAGGAGCCTGGGTTACGGTCAGACGCGCAGTCGCTTCCTGCGTCCCACCTGCGCCCTTCGCGACGAGATGGTATGTCATGGAATCGGTCGGAGACACGCTCTGGGATCCGTTGGCTTGCACCGCGCCGATACCGTCGATTGAGACGTCGGTTGCGTTGCTGGTCTGCCAAGTCAGCGAGGCGGACTGGCCAGCCGGGATGGTATTCGGATTCACCGCGATGGAAGCGGTAGGAGCCGGTGGCGCGGGCGGCGGTGGCGGCGGTGGCGGAGTCGCTTTCTTTCCGCAAGCGCCTAGAGTCAAGAATGCACCCAGTGCGAGTATCAGGAAAAACCACTTTATATTGAGTTGCTTCACTTTGTATTCCTCCCTAACGACCCCAAAGGCTCGCCCCGGGGCCCGACGAAGTGTATTTACTATTTCCAACTCCAATTCGGTTGCGAGTTGTGTCCCGTGAACGTCAATTGCTGAACTTTTGTTCCGTCCGCCAGCATGGTCCAAAGTTGCAGACTTCCTGAGCGGTTCGACTGGAAGACGATGTGCCGATTGTCCGGCGACCAGGATGGAAAGTCGTTGCGACCGCCGTCATGCGTCAACTGCACCCATTGCTTGCTCGCAACATCCATCAAATACAGATCTGAGGAACCCGGCTCGCCCGGGCCATATTTACGAACCCATGCAAATAAAAGGAACTGACCGTTGGGCGACCAGTTCGGCGAAACTGCGTAACCCTGATCGGTCATGCGCTGCTGGTTCGTGCCATCGGCTTCCATTGTATAAATCTGCGGAAGACCAGTTCGTCCGCTGACAAATGCAATTTGCGCATTGGTTTTGCGATTCCATACTGGTGAAACATCCGGTCCTTTGCCCGTGGTCATGCGCTGCAAATTTCCGCCGGACGCGTCCGAGACGTAAATATCGGGCTGGCCGGCGCGCGAAGAGGAAAACGCCAGCTTGGTTCCATCACTGGAAAATGCCGGAGACAAATTCGTTCCGCCGAAGTGCGGGAAGTTCACCGGGCGATTGATTTCGAGGGAGTACATCATGATCTCCCACCCGTTCTTAGTCAGAGCACTAAACGCGAGTCTCGATCCGTCCGGCGAAACGCGGGGCGACAGCGCGATCGACCCCATGCGCGTGATCTGGTGCTGGTTCGATCCGTCGTAATCCATGGCCCAGATTTCCTTGTGGCCTGTCCGGTCACTGACGAAGTAAATCTGGGTCTCCGCGATCCCTTGCACCCCGCCGCCCAACCGGACAATGATCTCGTCCGCAAACTTGTGTGCCATAACCCGCGCGGCAGCGTCGCTCGCCGCGTCCGAGTATTGCTTGCCCAGAATCTGCGGGGTCTGGATATTCTTAACGTCATACAGCCATCCCTGGACCGTCAGCCGGCCATTGGTCACTCCCAGATTTCCGAACGCGATCATTGCTGCATTCGGAGGCGGCGCACTCCAGGCCATGAAGTTGACCTCTGGAGGTTGTCCGGGCGCCTGCAGCGGGTAAAAGCTTTTGGAAACGAGCTCCACAACTCCCGACACGTCGAGATCGTTCCACAGCGTGTCGTTGAAGGTCTTCAGGAGCGCAGTATTCTGCGGATCGGCTGTCGCAGGCTTGAAGTCCGGAACCGCCAGGCGGACTTTTTCCACGCCCAGGCTCGTGCCGGTTTTCACCCAATCTTGAGCAATCAGCGCAGCGGAAAGGAAGAGGCAGATACAAGCGAGCGCCAAGGCTTGTACGTATAACTTGGTCGGCAGTGGCCGAAGGATTGATCGCGCGGGATCGTCCATCCGTTTGGGGGAGAAAAATTCTAGGAACATGAATATCGTATTCCGATAGGAATCCGTTTGCAAGATTTCGTCCGTGTTTTCAAAGCTTTTCATTCCCCTACAGTCCCTATTCTGCACTCGTTCTTAGATTTCCTGGCACGCGCGTACCATACTGATTACGCGCTGGAAGTACATCAACTTACTTCTTGTAGTCGAACCAGTATTCCACCGAAATCTTGCTCCCCGAGTAATCGGGTGGCAGCGCTCCGAACGTGTCTATTCTTTGTAAAGCCCGCACTGCTGAGATATCCAAGGAAGGCACTCCGCTGGTTTGTTCGACCTGAACATTCGTCGGATGCCCGTCGCGCGCAACATCGAACGTAATATACACACGCTGCGCGGACGTGATCCTAGGATCGACTTCGTACTTCAGCCAGTTCTCAGCCACTTTTTGCTGAATTACGTGGACATACCACGCGTACTTTGTGCCGAAATCGCCACCGCCCCCGGTGATTCCAAATCCGCCCTTCGCGCCGCCCGCACTGAACGATCCATACGGTCCACTGACCGGTCCGCCTTCCCCAAATGCCACCTGATTCGATTCGGGCTCGGGCGGAGGCTGAGCTTTATCTTTGGAAACGGTTTCCTGCTTGTTTTTCGGCTTGATCTTGGTGTTCTTGCCCTGAATCTCGATCGCGTCGGGTTCTTTCTCTTCGATCTTGGGCTGCGATTGCGTGATGCCCTTCGACTCGTTCGCCAATACATTCTGCGTCTGCGCAGGATTGGACGGCAGCGGAACCGTGCTGACCAGGGTGGCGCCGATCGCTTCCCCGCCCCCTCCCGCACCCCAGGCATCGCCGCTCGAGTGAGAGAAGTACGCGGAGTATCCGAAGAGGAATCCTGTGATTCCTACATGCAGAACCGCCGACCACGCCAGCGCGCGTCCCCAGCGGTCATGCTCGAAAAAGATCTCAGCGTTTGCTGCCATTTTGCTCTAAGGGTTGGGTAACGATGCTCACGTTGACGAATCCTGCCTGCTTGACGGAGTCCATCACCGTCGCAAAAGCGCCAAAAGGAACGTTCTCATCTGCCCGCACGAAGATCGATTGGTTGCGCGGGTCGCGAATCTTCTGCCGCAGCTTGTTACCGATCTCATTGATATTGATCGGATCGTTGCCGAGAAAAACTCGCTGGTCTTTATTAATCGTGATCACCAGGCGCTCTTCCGTGATCTGCTTGACGGTGCGCGTCTTCGGAACGCTGACGTCGATCCCCGACTGCAGCACGGGCGCGGTGACCATGAAAATAATGAGCAGAACCAGCACTACGTCTACCAGCGGAGTGATATTGATGTCGGCGATGGCCGTCTGCGTGCGGCCGTTAGGAGTCGTGAAGGCCACTAGCGCCTCACGTCCGCGGGAACTTGGGCCGGAACCTGCGCCTGGCTGTGCTCCACCGCGTTGAGCACTTCGAGCGCGAAGTCATCGCTGCGCGAGGCGAATTCACGGATGGATGCCCCGATAAGATTGTAAGCGATCACAGCGGGAATCGCAGCTGCAAGTCCGGCCGCCGTGGTGATCAGCGCTTCAGAAATGCCCGGAGCCACTGCCCGCAGTGTGGCTGCTCCGGCAGTGCCTAATCCCTGAAAAGCGTCGATGATGCCCCAAACGGTTCCGAACAAACCGACAAACGGCGTCACAGCCGCCGTGATAGCCAACCATGGCAGGTTTCGTTCGAGCCGAGTGATTTCCTCCGAAGCTCCAATCTGCATGCCGCGCTGAATCGGAACCAGATTTCTCAGCGTGCCGGTCGTGGTGGCCTGGCGGCGGTATTCTTCATATCCACCTTCAAACACTCCTACCAGCGGACTGGGCTTAAACTGATCCGCGACCGCAGCGATATCCTGCAAGCGCTGTGCCTTGCGGAAGGCGCGCACGAATCGCCCACTCTGAGCCTTCGCCCGGCGAAGGAGGCTCCATTTCGTTAGGATGATGGCCCAAGAGATCAGACTGAACACCAGCAACGCAAGCAAAACCAGCTTGGCCACCGGGCCAGTGTTGGAGACCATGTCGACGACTTCGCCGCCGATGAACACTGCCAGCAAAGGAAAAAATTGCATTGGTTTTAGGAGAATGCCTCTAGTGATTATAGATGAATCAGGCCAAGCAGTTACGCACATGTACCCGATCCGCTAATGAAAAAATCCATGGCAGACATGCATGTTTTCAGGTCGCGGGAGAGGAAGGAATCTGCTGCGACCCCTTAGCCGGCTCAATCTTTAGTGTCCGCAGTGAGGCGCACAGTGCTCGGGAAGCACAACTGCTGTTCCGTGCCAGGCGGAGTACCCGTCCCCATATCCAGGGTCGAACTGCGGCGAAACCTGCGAATCGACCTTCGGAGAATTTTCCTTCGGAATCGATAAATCGTTCCATTGCAGGCAATTCGAAGTCGCTTTCATCGGAAATGACTTTGATCGCTTCAAAAGCTATGCCCCGCGCCTCAGCCGCACGGGCGATTGCCGCAGCCTCCATGTCGACAGCTCGCGCCCCGAACGATTCCCGCAATTTTGTCTTCTGTGCGGGGCTTGCTACCGATCCGAAGGTGACTAGCACGCCATCCGCGCCGTCCAGTATGACGCTGCTGCCGTCGCCGGCATTGACCACGCGGCCCGGCCGTACCACATCGCCAACCTTTAGCGAGCCATCCAGCGCCCCCGCGAAGCCTGCCGAATAAACGATTGCTGGCTCGTAAAGAGCGATCACGGCTTCGGCGGCGCGACGCGCGGCCTGCGCGCCGATCCCTCCGCAGACCAACACTGAGTCGCCCTTCTCAAAAAATCGGAACCTTCGCCCCTCGTAATTCCTGTCAGAAGGGTGCCAGCCCTTCACGAACGACCGCACCTCGCGCTCTAGCGCAGCCACGATCGCGACTCTAGACATATCCGTTCGCCTGAAACCATTCAACAGCGCGGCGTAACGCGCCATCGACCGGGATAATCCTCCACTCCAGTTCTCGCTGCGCTTTTGCCGAACTGGCGAACATCTTTTTCTTTCCCATACGAACCGTATCTACAGTAGCTCGAGGCTCGCGGCGCAATAGCCGTCCTGTAATCGCCTCGTCAACCACGCCGGTAGCAAACGCGAAGAAGTACGGCAGCTTGATTCGCGGCGAAGGCAGTCCACTGATCTTGCCCAGCTTGTCAAGAATCTGCTTCAACGTCAGGTTTTCGCCGCCCAGGATGTACCGCTCTCCGGAGGTGCCTCGTTGCAGTGCGGCCACGTGCCCCCGCGCGCATTCCCTGACATCCACAAGATTCAATCCCGTTTCCACGTACGCGGGAAACTTGCGCTTGAGGAAATCAACCACGATGCGGCCGGTCGGAGTTGGCTTCACATCCTGCTCGCCCACGGGCGTCGTCGGGTTGACGGTGACGACATTCATCCCGCTGCGTCCAGCTTCCATCGCGATCTGCTCGCCCATGAACTTCGACCGCTTGTAGTGCCCGATCATATCCGCCAGCGAAACCGGGGAGTCTTCATCTGCCGTTTGTCCGTTGCTCGTGAATCCGATGGTGGCGACACTCGATGTGTATACCACCCGGCGGACCCCGTTCTTCCGGGCCGCTTCGAGGATCGCGCGCGTACCGTCGACGTTGGAGCGATACATCTCATTGGGATCGCGCACCCAGAGCCGATAGTCAGCCGCAACATGAAATACGTTGTCGCAGCCGGAGACCGCTTTCTCGAGTGATGCAGGGTCGCGCAGGTCCCCCGTAGCAGTCTCGGCTTTGAGGCCCTCAAGGTTTTTAAGATTGCTGGTTGGGCGAACTAGAAGACGAAGATCGGCGCCCTGATCGGCAAGAATGCGGGCAACATGCGAGCCAAGGAATCCGGTAGCGCCGGTGACGAAAGCTTTCATACGTCAGCAATTGGCACTTGGCAGTTGGCATTTGGCCGATAGACGTATTCCAAATCCGAGAACCGCCAAGGGCTAAGTGCTGATTGCCAGGTGCTAGTTGCCGTTTTTCTCCATCACCTTCGCGTAGGTGGTGAGCGCGAGTAGCGGGAAATACTGCCGGTACAGGTGATACATCAGATAGAACACGCGCGGGAAACCGGTGCCGGTGTAGAACGCCTCGTCCCACGACCCATCTTTCTTCTGGGTGGTCATGAGATACGCAACGCCGCGCGCCACACAATCGCTGCGGGTATCTCCGGCTGCCAGCAAACCTAAGATCGCCCAGGCAGTCTGCGATGGCGTGCTGTCACCTTGCCCGCGCAAGCGCGGATCGTCGTAGGAACCGACCGTTTCGCCCCATCCCCCGTCGGCGTTCTGCACCATGCGAATCCATTCCGCTCCCTGCTGAACGCAAGGCTCGTGCAAATCGACGCCGATCGCTTCAAGGCCGCGCAGCACCAGTGCAGTGCCGTAGATATAGTTCACGCCCCAACGGCCGAACCAACTTCCATCGGGCTCCTGCTCGTCGCGGATAAATTTGATCGCGCGCTTCACCGCCGGATGATCTTTGGAATAGCCGTAGGTCGCGAGCATCTCCAGGATGCGGCCCGTGATGTCGACCGTGGCCGGATCGAGCATGGCGTTGTGGTCGGCAAACGGAATATGCTCAAACACCATCTTGTCATTGTCTTTGTCGAAGGACGCCCATCCGCCGTTCTTGCACTGCATCGAGAATATCCAGTCGATAGCCCGCTGAACCGACTCTCTCTGGTAGCGCCCGTTGGGATGCTCCACCCGGCTTAAACCCAGGCAAACCATCGCAGTGTCATCGACATCTGGATAAAACTCATTGTTAAACTCGAAGTACCAACCGCCTGGCTGACCCTTCTTGTTCTTAACCTTCCAGTCGCCGATCGTGCGCACCTGCTTCTGCAAGATCCAATCGCCGCACTTGACCATCCGCGGATCGTCCGCCGGGACACCTGCCTCGCCCAGCGCGAACAGTGCGTAGGCGGTGTCCCATACGGGCGACATGCAAGGCTGCATGCGGAAGGTATCTTCTTCCTCGATTCCCAACTTCTCGAACTCATCCATGGCGCGAATGACCTGCGGATCATCCAGCGAATATCGGAGGCAACGCAGCGCGATAATGGCGTTCATCATCGAGGGATAGATCGCGCCGAGTCCGTCGCTCATCTCGAAGCGCTCCAGCATCCACTTCTCAGCGCTCTTCAGGGCGACCGAGCGCAACGGGCGCACGTGAACCCGCTCAAGCCAGTGCGTCATGCGATCGAGCACAAGGAAGAAATTCCGCCACGAGACCAGCTTTTTCGCCCAATGCAGGTGCATGCGCGACTTCTGCATGCCGCCGACAAATAATTCTTCGACACCCATCTCTCGCGGAATTTTTTTAAACGGTTTCTTGGCGTAGCAAATCGACAGCGGCACCAGAATGGCCCGCGACCACGAAGAAATCTCGTAGATATTGAACCAGAACCACTTCGGAAACAGCACGATCTCCGGAGGAATTGCCGGAACGGCATCGTAGTCATACTGCCCGAAGAAACAGAGATAGATTTTGGTGAACGTATTAACTTCGGTGACGCCGCCCATTTCCAGAATTTTCTTGCGGGCACGCGTCATAGCTGGATGGTCCGCGTTATATCCGGCCAGCTTCAGACCAAAGTACGCCTTCACCGATGCGCTGATGTTGGAAGGCCCACCTACGTAAATACTCCAGCCGCCATCTTCGTTCTGGTGGCGCAGAATCCAGTTCGCCGCCTTCTGAAACCGTTCCTGATTCCCTGTCCCAAGCAGCGTATGAAGCAGGATGTAATCCGACTCGAGGGTGGTGTCAGCCTCGAGCTCACCGCACCAGTAGCCCTCTTCGTGCTGCTGCGAGAAGAGATACTTGCGCGCGGCGGAAATGTTGGCGCTGACGCGAGCGCCCAGTCCCTCAATTTTTCCGAAACGAAACAGAGGATTCGAACCTGCCGGTGCGGCAGCTAAATTGGAATCAGGGGAGTTGTTGTCCATCAGTTCCATACTCCTTGGTTCACGTTTGCCAGAGGGACGTTGCTCGCAACGTTCCTTGAGGCACAGGCCTAGTTCGGAGCTGCGGCGATTGCTTCCACGATCTCCGGTGGTAGCCCGAAGCGAACGTTCTCGGGCATGACTTCGAGTTCCTGCATATTGCCGAAGCCCTTGCCCCGCAGGAATGTGACAGTCTCCTCGACCAGATGCTCCGGGGCAGAGGCTCCGGCCGTGAGGGCAATCGTCTTCACGCCCTTCAGCCACTCCGGTTCGATGTCGTTGCAGCTATCGATCAAATGCGCGTTTGTACCCAGGTTGCGGGCTACTTCGACCAGGCGGTTCGAGTTGGAACTGTTTTCCGACCCCACCACAAGCAGTAAGTCCGCTTCCGATGCGACCTGTTTCACTGCGACTTGCCGATTCTCGGTGGCGTAGCAAATATCCTGAGCGGCCGGTCCCTTAATATTGGGGAATTTCTGCTTCAACGCCGCGATAATATCCTTGGTTTCGTCAAGACTCAGGGTGGTCTGCGTGAGATAGGCCACGCGATTCGGGTCAGGCACCTCAAGGGATTTGACCTGCTCCGGCGATCCCACCACCTGCGTTACGAGCGGTGCTTCACCAAGGGTACCGACAACTTCATCGTGATCTTTATGCCCGATCAGAATGAGCGAGTAGCCTTCCTTGGCAAACTTGACGGCTTCCACGTGGACTTTGGTCACGAGCGGACAAGTGGCGTCAATCACCCTGAGACCACGCTTGGCGCTGTGCTCCCGAACCTCTGGAGAAACTCCGTGGGCGCTATAAATAATGCGCTCGCCGTTCGGCACCTCGTCCTCGCTATCGACAAAGACCGCGCCCTTGCCACGCAGTTCCTCAACGACGAAGCTGTTGTGGACGATCTCTTTGCGGACATAGATCGGGGGCCCAAACGCTTCCAGAGCAATGCGGACCACATCAATCGCCCGCACCACACCGGCGCAGAATCCCCTGGGCTTGAGTAAAAGTAAGGTCTTTCCGTCGGTCTTCGTTAAAATTCCAGACACGATTAAATTCGCTCCCCAGATCCACAAAGCGCCCGCCAGTTTTCATTCCCGACAAGGCGAGGAATCTGATCCCCGATGTTAGATGCAACTTAAGATGCAATTCACCCACAAATCCGTGCGTTCAGGGTACACGAATGCCTTTGGGCGATATAGATAAACTATCGAAAAGTGCCGGGATGGTCAACGTAAGCCGAAGAAATGGCAGGGATTAGCAGCGAAGTGCGCGATATTGGCAGCCAACGGCGATTACTCCTGTCCTAACACCCACATTTCCCGAGCGTACTCGACGTGCCGCAAGGACCCCAAGTTGAGGACCGCTCTTGCGAAAACGTCCTCTGGAGAACCGCTTGCGTCCACCGCGACGAGCAGCTTGAGTTTGTCGTAATACTCGATTAGGGGAGTAGTGCTGCGGTGGTAAGCCTCAAGTCGCACTTGAATCGCTTCGGGCCGGTCGTCCTCCCGATGGATTAAATTTCCATCGCAGCGATTGCAGCGTCCTTCGACCTTCGGGGGACAGTTCGTCAGGTGATAGACGGCTTTACAGTTCTCGCAGGTTCTGCGCCCTCCCAGCCTCGCGACGATCGTCTCTGCCGGGAGAGTGTAATTAATCACGGCATGTAGAGCGAGCTCCTGATCTTTCATCAAGGTCTGCAGGGATACGGCCTGCGCCAGAGTGCGTGGAAAGCCGTCGAGAATAAATCCCCCAGCGCATTTCAAGCAATCGGCGCGTTCGGACACGATGTCCCACGCCGTTGCATCGGGCACGAGTTCGCCGCGATTCATGTATGCGAGGGCTTCCTTCATGGCCGGGCTCGGCTCGGGCTGAATCGTGGCTGCCCGAAAAACGTCTCCAGTGGAGAGGTGACAGGCGTGAAGACGCCGGTTCAGGAGATCTGCCTGCGTTCCCTTGCCCGCTCCCGGTGCGCCCAGCAATACCAGCCTCCAGGGAAGCGAATAACACTGGGGGACAGTCTCGCAGCGCGCGGACGGGCCCTGCAGCCATGCAGTGCGGTCCTGCTTATTCGGTGTAGCCATAGTCCGAATCTATGGTTTCGTAGTCGGGACCGCTGTGACGGAAATCACACCTGAGTGCGACGCGCCCCACCACCCGCAAGCCTAGGAATCTGGACAGTTAACCCAGATGGCCCGGTCGTGCCCCCCTCTCCCCTCCCCGTGCCATTGCGTTACGAACGTAACGGGCGCAATCTATCCGCGTCATCCCAAAGAACTGAAATGTTAGAGCTAAATCAAAGAGCGACGTTTAGTGCAGCGCAGGGCCGGAATAGTTCCGGGGCCCAGCAACCTCGCAGATTGGTTTTGGCTCTTTCTCTGCTCCTGATCGCACTGATTACGCTGCTGGTAAAGGATCGCCAGTTCTGGTTTGGGACGGAGCAGGCCACCATCGAGTCCGATATGCCAGAGTCCACGGTGGCGACTCAGACCGCGGCGAAGAGTGTCGCTCGTCGTGCCAAGTCAGCGATCCCAGCTACCGCCAAGAAGCAGGTCCCAGTTCCACAGGCTCCGGCTCAGACGAATAGTGCCGATGGTTCCGGTGTCGCAATGACTCGGACCGTGCTGCCTCCGCTGGACGTAGAAGTAGTCGCCGGCGACAAGCACAAGAAGTTTCATCCCGGAACGAACTTGACGCATGTTGAGATTCCGAACGCGGCCGCGGCAAACTCCAGTGACCTAGCCGCTGCCACGAACGCTGCCGAGCGCGAGCCACTTCCGGCCGCGGCGCCTCAGGCATCTGTCACCCCCTCTTATCCGCTGCTGGCGCAGCACATGAACGTCCAGGGTGCGGTGGTATTGCAGGCGATCATCAGCGCCGAGGGCGTGGTTCAGGATCTCCGGGTGCTGAGTGGTCCCGCCATCCTGAGTTCCGCGGCGCAGCAAGCGGTGCGAGAGTGGCGCTTCAAGCCAGTCCTGCAGAATGGTCAGGCAGTCGAGACCAAAGCCAAGATCACGGTCAACTTCTCCATCAAAGTCGCCGACAACTCTGCCAGCACCACCTTGGCCGAGAGTCGGGCCTCCGACATCCTGATCGTCAGCCGCTAGACATCAGGCATTCGCCTTAATCATCTGCTCGGCATGCTTCCGTGAAGTATCCGTCAGCTTCGCCCCGCTCAACATGCGCGCCACTTCTTCGGTACGTTCCTCTCCAGTTACCTCGCGGATGCTAGTTCGCGTGCGTCCACCGAATTCCTTCTTTTCGATAACGAAGTGATGGTCTCCAAAGGTTGCGATCTGCGGGAGATGGGTCACGCACAGCACTTGATTCGATCGCGCCAGAGCCTTGAGTTTCTTGCCGACCGCATCCGCTGCTCTTCCACCAATGCCGGTATCGACTTCGTCGAAGACCAGAGTCTTCTGCCCGGCCTTCTTGTCGCAACTCTTGCGGGAAGAGGTGTGTCCGGCTTCTACACTCGCTTTGAGCGCCAGCATCACCCGCGACAATTCGCCGCCGGACGCGATGTGTTCCATTTGCCGCATCGGTTCCCCGGGATTGGTTGAAATCATGTACACGATCAGATCGAATCCGGAAGCAGTCCAGTCGCGATCTTCGTCGGAGCTAGTAATCTCGATGCGGAACGCAGCTTTCATTGCCAAGTCGTTGATCTCGGCTTCGACCAATTTTTCCAGCCGCCGCGCTGCGTCGGTGCGTTTCTTTGATAAAGCGCGCGCTGTGCCCAAATATTCCACTGCAGCACTGGCCAACTCTTTTCGCAACTGCCCCAGGATCTCGTCCTTATTCTCAACTTCGGCCAATTTGCGTGACACCTCCGCCCCGAATGCAATGACCTCATCCAGTGTCGGACCATATTTGCGCCTCAATCGATCCAGCGTCGCAAGCCGATCTTCCACCTGCGCCAGATGCTCGGGCGAAGCTTGAATCCCGCCGGCATAATCGCGGACGGTGGCTCCAACATCCTCGACGCTGATGCGCGCCGTCTCAAGGGCGGAGAGAGCCTCCTGAAACTTTGGCTCGTAGCGCGCCAGTTCTTCGACCTGTTTCTGGGCCGCGCGCAATGACGATGTCGTGGAGCCATTGCCCTCGTAAAGCAAATCGAACGCGTTCATTGCGGCGTTGTAGATCTTCTCGGCGTTCCCGAGCACGCGCTTTTCCGATTCCAGACGCTCGTCTTCGCCACTTTGCGGGCATCCTTCTTCAATTTCGCGCTTCTGGAAAATCCAAAGATCCACCAGACGCAGCCGATCCTGCTCTCCGCTTTCGAGTTCGTCGATGCGCGCTCGAATTTCCTTCCATGTCGCGAACGCCGAGGCGGTCGACTCCACCTGGCTGCTCGCGTACGCGTCTAAAAGCTCGAGCCGCGCCGGTCCATCAAACAACAGAATGGATTCGTTCTGGGCATGAATGATCGCGAGATGAGGAGCCAGCAACCGCAACACCGCCACGGTTGCCGGCTGATTGTTGACGAAGACGCGCCCTTTGCCGCCGCTTGCAATTTCTCGACGTAATATAAGCGTTCCGTCGTCAGACTCATTGAGACCGTTCGTCTCCAGAATCTTGGCTAGTCTCTTCTCAACTGCTTCCCCAGACTCGAAGACCGCCGAAACCACGGCTCGCTCAGCCCCGGCCCGGATCACGTCGCTCGAGGCCTTATCGCCCAGCAAAAGCGCTAAGGCATCGATCAGAATCGATTTCCCCGCCCCTGTTTCGCCGGTCAGCAGATTCAAACCTTGTCCAAATTCCACGACAAGATTGTCGATCACAGCGTAGTTTTCGAGGCGCAGTTCAATCAGCACAGGCAGTCCTGGAAAGCCAAAGTTGTGCGCAGCATAGCACGAAAAAAGCGCGGCAACCGGTGTTGATAAAGTAGCGCCCACAGCTCTGGCATTCCGTGAATTGCACCAAATGGCATCCTTGAATCATCTAAAATCACTTCATGGCCATTGCTGGACAATGTGCGGTGGAAGACTATCCGCAAACGATCCCAACCACCATGCTGGCCGCAGTCTACCGCGGCATCAACGACGTCCGCCTGGAAACCGTCCCTGTACCAACAATTGGACCGGGAGAGATGCTCGTCCGCGTCCACTCTTGTGGAGTGTGCGGTACCGATCTTAAGAAGATATCCACAGGCTCCCACTCCGCCCCCCGCATCTTCGGACACGAAACTTCCGGAGTTGTGGCCGCCGTGGGCGAGGGGGTAAGTCGATACAGTCCCGGCGACCGCGTCATGGTGTTTCACCACATTCCCTGCCGCGAGTGTTTCTACTGCCAGCAAAAGACTTTCGCCCAATGCTCGACCTACAAGAAAGTCGGGTGCACGGCCGGATTCGAGCCTTCTGGCGGCGGCTTTGCCGAGTATGTCCGCGTCATGGATTGGATCGTCGAGCGCGGTACGGTTCGGGTTCCAGACGGTGTGTCGTTCGATCAGGCTTGCTTCGTCGAACCGGTCAATACCTGCATGAAGGGGATCGAGGCCCTGCGGTTGCAGCCCGGAGAGAAGGTCCTAGCGATCGGCCAGGGTCCAATCGGCATCATACTAAGCGTATTGGCACGCCGGGCGGGGGTCACCTTAATTACTTCCGATTTATATGCCGAGAGGCTTAAAATAGGATCAAGTTTCGGGCTTGACCTTACAATAGACGCATCGCAGGCAAATGTAGTTGAGCGCGTGCGCGAATTGACCGAGGGACGTGGCGCTGACGCAGTCATTCTTGCGGTCGGCGGGAACTCGCTGATTCGCACCGCAATGGATGCCGCCCGTCCTGGTGGGCGGATATTGTTGTTTGCGCAAACGCAGCATGGAGAGGCCGTGGTTGATCCTGCAGCGATCTGTGTCGATGAGAAAACTCTGGTAGGGTCGTATAGCGCATCGGTGGACCTGCAGGACGAGTCAGTCCGCTTTGTGATGAACCGCGAGATGGATCTGGAACGGCTGATCAGCCATCGCTTCCCTCTCGTACAAAGCCCGCAGGCTTTGGATTTGGCAGCCCATCCCCAGCCCGCGTCGATGAAGATCATGGTTCAGCCCGGCAGCAGTTGGGAAGGAAGCAAGCAGTGAACGGAAAAATGACCGCAGCCGTCTTGTACGGCAAAGAAGACCTGAAGATTGAAAAAGTCCCCATCCCACGTGTTGGCGATGGCGAGGTTCTGGTCAAAGTCCAGGTCGCACTGACCTGCGGCACCGATCTCAAGGTCTACCAGCGCGGCTACCATGCCCGCATGATCGTTCCTCCGGCGCTGTTCGGCCACGAGTTGGCCGGCGTGATCGAAGAGGTCGGAGCCGGCGTCAATGGCTTCAAGAAGGGCATGCGCGTGGTCGCCCTGAACTCCGCGCCCTGTCAGATGTGCTTCTACTGCTCGAAGCATCAGGAAAATCTCTGTGAAGATCTGCTCTTCAACAACGGCGCCTATGCCGAATACATTCGCGTCCCGCGTCGCATCGTTGAAGCCAACATGCTGGTCATTCCTCCGAATGTGACCTTCGAAGACGCCGCCATGACCGAGCCTTTGGCGTGCGTGCTTCGCGGCTTGCACGAAACCGGAGTCGAGATCGGCGACACCGTGACCATCCTTGGCGGTGGCCCCATCGGGCTGATGTTTGTTCAGGTGGCCCGTGCCATCGGCTGCAACGTGATTTCCGTCGTCAAGCGCGATGGTCAGGTCGAAGCCGCCAAGCAGATGGGCGCGCATGAAATCATTCAGACGACAAAGGTAGCGAACGTAGTCGAAGCCGTCCGAGCACTATCTCCGCAGAAGCGTGGATGCGATGTCGTCATTGAAGCCGTGGGCAAGCCGGAAGCGTGGGAGTGGGCCGTCGACATGGTTCGCAAGGGCGGTACGGTGAATTTCTTCGGGGGCTGCGCCAGCGGAACCAAGGTGCAACTCGAGACCAATCGCCTGCACTATTCCGAAATCACGCTCAAGGCGACGTTCCACCACACTCCAGAAACCGTGCGCCGTGCCTTCGGATTGATTGCTGCGAAGAAGATTCGCCCGACGGACTACATCACCGGCGAGGCGCCATTGTCGCGCCTGCAGCAGGTTCTGCGTCATATGCTGAACCGCGGCGGCGACATCAAGACGGCCATCATCCCCGGCCACTAGGGCTCGCAGCATTCCGGTCGCAACGCGACATGGGAAAGCCCGGCGCGGCAGCGCGGGCAGCATCAGAGCAGGAACCAGGTCCGCAGGGACGGCAAAATACATCGTGAGCCAACTCGCCAACCAAACCACGCCAGTCGCGACCCTCGGCTGGAGCCGTCTGCCGGCGAGTTACGCAATCCCTGATGATCCGCCCAGTCTCGCCGAGGCTCGCGAATACTGCGCCCGCCTGGCGCAATCGCACTACGAGAATTTCTCCGTTGCCAGCTGGTTTCTTCCCAAGCGGCTGCGCCAGCATTTTTTCAATGTCTATGCGTATTGCCGTATCTCGGATGATCTCGGCGACGAAGTCGGAGACACGGCAGCATCTTTGGAACTCCTGGACCAGTGGGAGCGCGAACTCGACGCGTGCTATGTAGGCTCTCCACGGCATCCAGTATTCGTCGCCCTGGCCGAAACGGTTCGCGAGCTCGACATTCCGAAGCACGAATTCTCCGATCTGCTGATCGCCTTTCGCCAGGATCAGACTGTCACTCGTTTCGAAACATTCGAAGAGGTCCTAGGCTATTGCCACTACTCCGCGAACCCGGTCGGACACCTCGTTCTCTATCTTTGCGGATACCGCGACGCCGAACGCCAGCAACTTTCTGACTACACTTGCACGGCTCTCCAACTTGCCAACTTCTGGCAAGACGTCACGGTTGATTACGCCAAAGGCCGTATCTATCTTCCGCTCGAAGATCTGCGCCGCTTTGCCGTGAACGAAGAAGACGTCGCCCGCAACCAGAACACCCCGGCCTTCTGCGCAATGATGAAGTTCGAAGTGGAGCGCGCCCAGGATTGGTTCCATCGAGGTCTGCCCCTGGTCGGGAAAGTGAATCACGAACTGGCGATCGATCTGGATCTGTTCAGCCGCGGCGGCCAGGAAATTCTGCGGGCGATCGAGAACCAGGGATATGCCGTACTCGGCAACCGACCCTCCATCTCTAAGCCGCGCAAACTGGCCCTGGTCGCACGTGCTGCACTCGGCAAGCTCACAGGAGGCCTCAAGTGAGCGCCGGTACGCATCAGGTCCCCATCCCGTGGACCCCTGCTCCGCCGCAGCTCGTCATGGCCTATTCGGTGTGCAAAGGCATCACGCGCACTGCGGCCAAGAATTTCTACTACGCGTTCCTGGTCCTGCCCCGGCGTAAGCGAGAGGCGCTTTGCGCTGTTTATGCGTTCATGCGCCGCTGTGACGACATCGCCGACGACACGACGCTCAGCCTTGCTGAAAGGCGCCAAAAGCTTGACTCCTGGCTCGATGCTCTTCACTGCTCTCAACAAGGACACCCCACCGACGATGCCATCCTCCTTGCGCTGACCGATGCGCAACGACGACATTCAATCCCCGCAGGGCTACTGGACGAATTGGCCGCGGGTACCGCAATGGATATCGAGGATTCCAGCGCATCACCGCAAACACCCGGGCTACAGGTCCAGTACAAGACCTTCGAAGACCTTCGCCAGTATTGTTACCGCGTGGCGTCGGTCGTCGGCCTCGTCTGCATTCACGTTTTCGGCTATCGCGATCCCTCCGCCGAGGAACTGGCAGAGCGTTGCGGCTTGGCCTTTCAACTCACCAATATCATTCGCGACGTGAAGGAAGATGCGGCGATGGGGCGCGTTTACTTTCCGCAGGAAGACTTAGCTAGATTTGGCTTGACTGCTCAGGACCTTCTCGATTCGCCGGACCCTGCTCGCGTTCGGCCACTGCTGGCGCTCGAAGCCGACCGCGCTCGTGAGTTTTACGCCTCGGGAGATGGACTGATCGCCTACATTTCGGAAGACAGTCAACCGGCCCTCTGGGTTTTGGTCAACATTTACCGCCGCCTGCTCGAGCGGATTGCCGAGAAGCAATATGACGTCTTCACCGCGAAGGTCGTACTCAGCACCAGCGAAAAGCTCCGCATTCTGGGGAAAGGTTTCATCAAGCGCCTGACATGAATACGTTGTCATTCCGGCCGGAGCCGAGCGAAAGCGAGCGCAGTGGAGGAACCTGCTCTAGTTGGCGTGCTCAATGTGACTCAGCAAGTCGGCCTGATTTTTAGCTTCAATCCCCAATCCTGACCGCATGCCCCCAACATCATCCCAATCGAAAGTCGCCGTCGCCGGAGGCGGACTCGCCGGACTCGCCGCTGCCTGCGCTTTATCCGAAGCGGGATTTCGCGTCACGCTGTTCGAGAAGCGTCCGTTCCTCGGCGGCCGGGCCTCGTCCTACGAGCATCCCGGAACCGGAGAGGTGGTCGATAACTGCCAGCACGTCCTCTTCCGGCTGTGCACGAATCTCATCGAATTCTACGAACGCATCGGCGTCGCGGATCAGATTCGCTGGTTCGATCAGATGAATTTCATCGAGCCCGGAGGACGCGTTTCCATCATGAAGTCGTCCGCCTTGCCGGCACCTCTGCACACCGCTCCTTCGTTTTGGAATTTTTCATTTCTGAGCGCAGCAGATAAGCTTGCCATCTCACGCGCTCTGGTCCCGCTCACCTTGATCGAGCAGCGCGACACTGGACAATCCTTCCAGCAATGGCTCGATCAACACAGCCAAACGCCCACGGCCATAGCTCGCTTCTGGCATCCGATCCTGGTGAGCGCCTTGAGCGAGGAACTGGATCGTATTTCCATCTCCGCCGCGGCGCAGGTGGTCCGTGAATCGATGAAGTCTCCGGCAGCGCGACAAATGGGCGTTCCCACCGTCCCACTCACCGAACTCTACAATGCCGCCGGAGAGTACGTGCGCAAGCGTGGAGGGGTACTGCATTTCCGATGTCCGGTCGAATCGTTTACAGCCGATGGTTCACAGGTGCGGGTGAAAGGGCGGGGTCACGAAGACGATCCAACCGCCGGTGAAGAACTGTTCGATTACCTTGTGATCGCGCTTCCGTTCGATGCTGTGGATCGCCTTCTCCCGAATGCGCCCGAGAGCGCTGCAATTCATGAAAAGGTTGGTCATTTCGTAAACTCTCCAATCACCGGCATTCATCTTTGGTTCGACCGGCAGATTTCCGATCTGGATCATGCCGTGCTGCTCGACCGCACCATCCAATGGATGTTCCACAAATCCCGGCTCCAACCGATCCGCACGCAATCGATCAACGGAAGCAGCGCGGGCAGCTACATCGAATTGGTAGTGAGTTCCTCGAAGACACTGATCGAAAAATCTCGCGCCGAGATCGTTGATTTAGCGCTAAGCGAAGTCCGCGAGTTTTTTCCGGCCGCGCGCGAAGCCAATCTGGTGAAATCCACCGTGATCAAAGAAGTGAACGCGACCTATTCGCCACAGCCGGGCATCGACGCACACCGTCCTACGGCAGTCACAGACTGGCCGCGCGTTTTTCTTGCTGGAGACTGGACGGCCACCGGCTGGCCCGCAACCATGGAAGGCGCGGTGCGCAGCGGATATCTCGCCGCCGAAGCACTCGCGCGCACTGCTGGAATAAAGGATTCCCTCTTTATCAGCCCTGACCTACCTCCCACCGGATTCATGCGCCTGTTCTACTGAATCCACCGGCAATTTCTGCCTACGCCCGCAAGTAACTAATCCATGGCCCTATTCCGCGGATACAGACTGCATGGACCCTGAAATCGAACCGCGTACGGTCTTGTGGGCAGTTGCGGAAGTCATATGGGAAGACTCGGCGGGCAAGCCGAACCATGCGCCAGGAACACTCGAGGACATCTCGCGTTCGGGCGCTTGCGTTCGTCTGAGATCTCCGATCCATGTGGGTTCTCTCGACCATCAAATGGCATCGGGAACAGTTCTCCGCGGTGGCCAGGAATTGCCGCCGCGACGGCGGGGGATTTCTGCTGGGCGTCCGGCGAGAGCCGGGATCGAGTTCTGCTGCTGGCCAACGGGAAGCCAAAGAGATCAAAGCGCCGACAATCGCATCTCCTGGAACACCACGGGCCATCACGTCCGACGAATCAGCCGTTCCATTGTCGCCGTCCAAACCATCGGACAATCCCGATAAGAGAAATGCGCCGGACCCGATGCCGGATCGTGATTCCACAACGAAACCGTCCCGATTCGCGTTGCGGTCCGATTCCGCTAAACCCTCTGCAGCCGGTTCTAACGAGTTGCCACACTTGCTCAGCCCGTTTCCGTCGGAGGACCGAGCAGCTGCTCCCGAAAGGAGTGCTATGCCACCCAAGAAACTGTTCTCCAATTCTGGCGCACGCAGTCCGATGCAGCCGCGCTCCACAAAGCAACCAACACGGAGGCACCTATGAATAAACTGAATTCGCAACCCGCAGACGCAGCAACGGTTCCTCGCGCCGATTTGCTCTCCTACGAAGACATCTACCACGCCGCCGGCATTCTGAACCCGCCCTCGGGATACGGGATTCGGAAAGTCGTCGACATGCTCAACAGCGAAAGAATGGTAGTGGCTCAGTTTAACTGAGCCGCTACCGAAAGAATTCGTGACTTGACGAAAGACGTTAAGCGCGCGTCAGTGCTGATGGCGCTCGATGCGGCAGGCACTTCATTGGACGATTTGCTCCGCGACGCCACGCGCCGGCGGCAAGCCTTGGACTCGTACGAATCCAGCCGGCGTAAGCAGTTGGAGGAATTCGAGGCGCACAAATCGCAGGAGAATGCGCAGATTGAGGCGGAAATGGAGCGGCTGCGCGCCCGCTATGCCGAGCGAATTCAGAAAAATCGAGAACAGGTCGAGCAAGAGAAAGCCGCTCTCCACAACCGGCAGGGGGCCATGCAACATGAAAGCCAGCGGATCTCGGGAGTCATTGAGCTTCTGCCAAAAGCAGCCCTCGGCGTCAGCGGGTAGTTCCCTTCCTGGAACTACTGGATCAAACGGAGAGGGCGACAAATCGTCGAGCGAAAAGCTCCTGCCGGAGCCGCTCACGCCTGAATCTCGGATCGCGGAGCAACCTATGTGCCTCGAGAAACCTAGGCGGACCCTAGACGTAGAAGTTCTGCTCGCAAGCGGGGATGTCGTTGCGTTCGCCGCAGGTAGTCCATCTCATTCCGGCCCGATTGAGATCGAATAAGCTTCTCCAACTCGCGCTTTTCCTCCCGTGGCCATGCCGCAAGTCGAGGAATCAGCGCCAGAACCAAAGACCAGTTATCGAGCGAGCAGCGCTCATCATCAGACCATCTTTTTATATGCAGATTCAGAGCTTGAGTCACGGCGCCAACCGATGCCTTCCGAATTCTAGCCGCGTCCCCGCCGAACCCCCGCGCCATTCGTCGATTTACGCGGAGCGCCAGATTGCGGGTGGAGAAACTGTCCCATGGACCCGAAACACTCTCGCCCCGTGCGTTGCTCTCCCGTCTAACTTCATAAAAGACATGTGCCTCCGCGAGCCGCTTCAGAATTCTTCTCGAAGTGCGGTACTTTGGTTCCATCGCGATTTTCCGTTCTTCGCTTCGGGCGAGCTTTTCGAGTTCAGGATTGCCTGACCGAAAGCCGAGCTTGCGGTAAAACCAGAAGGCGCCCGAATCCAGGGCTTCATCGTTGTTCTGTCCAATTTGGTACGGATAGACGGAGATCGTCGTTGCGCCTGTCATCGCACACAGACATCGGAGCGCCTGCGCATAAATCCACGCTGTCTCTCCCTGCCGGTAGGTATAGAACGTGTTGAACCCCACCTCGATCCACTCGCATAGGCCGATGGCTTCGATGTAGTTGATCGGAACCCCGTTCTTCAATGTGAAACCGGCAACGTAGGCACGAAGCGGGAGGCGGCGCTCCGGCGGAAGATTCCACAGATACATCACTACTCCACGGCCGACATGGACTCGAACCACAGAACTGGAATCGCCTAGGGTCGTGCCGTACAACTCACGGTACCGCACCACCATGACCTCGCGAATCAAGCGCATGACGGATTCGCCTTCACGCAGTGAGACTCGTTTGAGTCGCGGTGCGGGCCGCGCGAAGTCCCGCGCCAGTGAGACATCTTTCCGGGAAATCAGCGGCTCGTCATGGAAGAAAAGCTTTCGGGGATGCTTCCAGTTTCGCGTGCGCGACAGTTTCAGATTGCCGAGATCCCACCGGATCGGAATCCGCAACGAGTCGTAGAGTTCGATGCGCGCGCGGTTCGTCTCTGCCGCGGTGTGACCGATCGACACACGCTCGAACTGGCGGATCATCCAGTCCAGATCTCGCTCGCCCCCTCGTGCCGCATCGAGCCAGCGCCGCCATGGAATATTGGCTTCGACATCAGAATCTTCCGCCAGCAGCGGAATGAAGCGCGGCCAAGTGGCGCCCATAGCGCGTTCCTCGTCGTAGCCCTTCCAGACGATTCCTACATTACGAGGAATCCGCCGGACCAGCCAGCGGGTCGCCTCGAAACTGAGAGTGTCTTGCATCGAAGTGCCGGCGATGCCCGACGTGTCGAACTCATCGAAGTCCGACATACCCGCGCCAGCCGCCCGAATCTTCTCGACGCGCTCGTAAAAAGTATCAAGAAGCTTTTGAGTGTGGGAAATCACCAATGCAGACGGTGGAAAGGCGCGGAGGAACAACAACGCCTCATGGAATCGGATCAGAGACTTTGCGTCACGGAGGTTCGCTCGGGAAATTCCCTGAAGGACTTGTACGGTAGAAGCTGTGGCTCCCGCTCCGTACTTACTTTTCGCAGCTTCGAGGTTGTTGAGAAGCGCGTCAAGCGTTTGGGCCATGAGGATTCCGGCTGGCCAGTTTAACGCATTTGCCGCCAACAATCGCGCCGCCGATTGTCCGCCACTCCTAATGCAGTTCGCCCTAACGTCTGGAACCGCACGGTTCCGACTGAGAACTGACAACTGAGAATCGTCGCGCTACTTCACCCGGCGGCAGGCCACGAGGAGTTTCGTCCAGGGCTGGTCGTCCAATCGGCCGATCTGCACGACCGGGTGGCCGTTGCTGCTGTCGTGGATGAACTGCCCACCCCCGATATACATGCCAGTGTGCGAAATGTCCTTCGGTGACGAGCCAAAAAAGAGCAAGTCTCCGGCCTGAAGGTCGTTACGCTCGACCGCTAACAGGCCACTCCATACGGCTTGCTGATCGGCATCGCGAGGCATATTGACCCCGCGCTCCCGAAGTAGCATCTGCGTGAAACCGGAGCAGTCAAAGCCAAAGCTGGAGCGGCCTCCCCACAAGTAAGGCAGCCCAATAAAACGCTTGGCGAGTTCGATCGACTCCGGAACCGTCAGCGGCTTTGGATCCGAAGCGACATCACTCGCTTGGATCCATGCGTTGGTCTTGCCCGGAAGACGAACTTGCAACCAGCCTTCACTCTGCTTTGAAGCCGTTTTCTGCCCTTCTATCGCGCCCGGATCATCCTGAACGACTTCCAGTCGCGTCTCGAAAGGGATCGTGATGACGGGCTTGTGGCGCGTGACATCGGGTTCGCTATAGACATTAGCGAACAGGCTTTCGACCTGAACCGTTGGCCCGGCGGTCGCATAGCCGTCGCCTGTTAAGACAATCCGGATATGCCGGCTCGGAACCCAGCCTTTGTAGCGATCGGACGTTTGAATTCTCGACCACTCTCCGCGCGCGACCAACAGGGTCACATTGCTTCCATAGATTGCTTGCGAAACCACTGCCGATTTATCGCTGGGCCCGGAGTACATATTGGCGACGGGAACAACGACCACCTCGACGTTCGTCTTCGCAAACGCGACCGCGACGAGCAACAGAATCAGTCCTGAAATCAAGAAACATCGGCGGGTCATGTGCCGGAATTCTAACATCGCAATAGTGGGTGTTCGCTCTAGGCTAAATCCCTTAGCACTTAAGAGCCATTCGTGCGTATCCGGAGACGCGATAAGGTTTCAGGCCGGCGTTATATTCAAGATCACTCCATAGACTTTGTTCAGTAGGCAGCGCGCACGAGATATACAGGCGCGGCAGCGATGTTTAGACTGAAGACGGAGAACAGCCATGTCTTCGCCTTCCATCAGAAAGCACGCGGGCCCTGGGCCGACCAGCGATCAGCCCGAGATCCCCGAGCCTTCGTTCTCCGAGCGCGCGCGCACTCTGGTATACCTTAGCCGCCTCGGAAGCCTCTCGACGATTTCGCGCAAGCAGTCCGGATTCCCTTTTGGCTCGGTGATGCCTTACGCGCTGGACGACCACGGACGCCCACTCTTTCTGATCAGCTCCATGGCGATGCACACGCAGAATTTGAAAGCCGATCCGCGCGCCAGCTTGCTCGTCACGCAAAATGATGCCGACGGCGATCCTCTTGGTGCATCGAGGGTCACACTCGTCGGGAACGCTCTGCCCGTGCCGCCGGAGGAAATCGCCGCTTCTCGCGCCATCTATCTCGCGCGTCACGCCAACAGCAAATACTGGGTCGATTTCGAAGACTTCTCCTTTTATCGCCTCGAAGTCGTCGACGTGTATTACGTTGGCGGCTTTGGAGTCATGGGATGGGTCTCAGCCTCTGACTACACCAATAGCCGACCCGATCCTCTGGCTGACTCGATGGCGGGAATCATTCAGCACATGAATGCAGACCATAGCGAGGCGCTCGTATTACTTGCCAGTAAGTTTGCAGGCATCGAATCGCAGGAAGCGACGATGACGGCGGTCGACCGCCTCGGATTTCACGTTCGATTGAAGACGCCCGAGGGGATTCGCGGCGCGCGCATCGCATTCCCGCGCGAAGCGACGAGTTCCGAGACGACTCGGACCATCCTGGTCGAAATGGTTCGGCAGGCGCGATCTAAACCTGATTAATCTAAGCAGATGGGAAAGCAGGCAGACTCAAGGTAAGTTGGCTGCCCCCTGCCGCCCTTTCGGTTCACGACATCGTGAGAATCACAAACCATGCTGCCAGGGGCAGCACCGGCTGAAACGAGAACACCCAACTTGCACCGAGCGAGGAAACGCTCATCGAGAGTGCGGATGGAAGGGTGGCGACAGTAGCAGTAGTTTGCGCGAAAAGAAGCTTTGGGAAAAAGCCTGGGATCAGACAAGAAGCATAGCGTATATCGGTCCACCTTCCTTTCCTAGCGGAAGTGTGGCCGAGCGGTCCTCGCCGTCAAGGGTTCGCTGCGCCGCACAGAACGCGCCCTTGACCGCTCCGGGCCGCTCTGCAAACTGCTCCGCTAGGAAAGAAAGGTAGGTAGGCTTTAGGAAGGACAACAGCAAAAGCAACTTCAAAAACAACATCAAAATCGCAAACTCGTCTTGACATAGACGGCATTCTCATGGGAGGCGATTACACTCATTGAGGGTTGGCGGCTGGGCTACCACAGTTTGGGATTCCAGATGCTCGTATCTTGAATGACCTTTCTTCCTAGAGATTGCTTCCCCTCCACGATGGAATCTTTGGGCTTGCGCGGGTCATACTTCACCAGGACAGTTTGCCCGCTTATCGATTCCGCAAAAGCCTCTGCACTTGCTCGATCCAAGGCCGGTATCGCAAACCAACCTTCGAACAGCGTCCCATCCACCGGGAATGCATAACTGGCGCGGCAATGATACGGAACAACTTGCCCAGCACTTCTCCCGGCGAGAGCAATGGGTGGGACGGCCGCCGGTGGAAGACCTGAGATCACGGCTGCTTTGGTCACTCTTGCCGAAACGATGGGCCAATTCGGAATATGAGCCATGCGAAGAAAATATCGCATATAAGGTATTCCAAAAAGGAGCATAAGGAAAAGAATAACTCCCCAGCCGAACGAGTCGATTCCCCAGAAGGACTTCCCCGTTGCGACGACCATCGCAAAGACGATCATCCCATCAGTAAATCATTCCATAGCGAAGTGCACAATCAGCCTGGACCATCATCGTTCCGTGAAGCATTACGGTTGTAACCAGGCGATTACACTCAAAACCCGGCACCGCCCTCCGTGTGCAAGTGCCGTTTGTTCGGTTAGCGGAGCAGTCTGATTTCTACAGACTAACGGAAATGGAGGACAACCACTGCGTAAATGACGGCGATTGACCAAAGCCAAAGGAATATCCCTGCGCAACGAATGTACGTGGGGTACTGAGGCTTCATGGGTATGCTTGAAAACGGAGACCCTGCGAATTTCGTTTTCGCGTTCTTCCGTCCCCACGTCACCAGTGTGCTCGTCCTAAACACGCACAGCCAACCACAGATTGCAAATCCGAGAATCATTGCCACAAACCAGATAGCTTTGAATATTGTCATGCATACTCGAAGGGACCCGCCGATTATCCATCTGTGCCAGAGGAGCGTCAACAAGACGACTGTCGAAATAGTCCTAGTGTTGTATCAGAAGCATAGTCCTAGTGTTGTATCAGAAGCGACCGCAGAGGAGAAAATTGGTAGCCTCATCAGAATCTGCGGCGGTCGCTTTTGATACAACGACTTGAAGGAAGCCGCCCCGCGGTGCGATCGGGTGCGGATGGCTATGGGTTTTCAAATGGGGTCGATGGGCGGCATGAGGTAGGCGATGGAGCAGTGTGCTTGGTGGGAGAAGAGCAGGGTGGCTTGCACAGGTTGATGGAAGTAGAAAGTGATCGCGGTTGGAACAGATTCTGGGTCAGGGAGAGGAACTTGGTTCGGGGACAAGGCGCACGAGGGCGGATCGAGCCGAAAGACGGATCGAGGTTTGCGGTTTTGGGAAATTGGTTTCATGCGGCGACTCCGTCGATAGAGGGCGGAGAACGGAGTTGGATCTGGGCAGCCGTAAGTCTCTCGATGACCACGATGCGGCCGCCGCATTTGGGACAGCGACAAAGAGGGCTGAGTTGCTTGGCGGGGGATGCTGCTGGTTCTATCTGCGGTTGTGGTATGGGACCGAGTACTTGAAAGCAGAGGGGCAGGAGAGTAGCCCGCCGCCGGTTGGCGAGGAAGCCGAAGTGGCGGATGCGGACAAAGCCTTTGGGAAGCACATGCAAGAGGAAACGGCGCAGGAACTCATCGAGGGATAGGGGCATCAACTTGGGTTCATTGTGGTGAGCACGGTCGCGCCAGCGAAAGGTAACTTGGTCATCGACGAAAGAAACGAGTCGATGATTGGAGATGGCGACGCGATGGGTATAGCGGCCTAAATAGCGTAGTGCTTGTTCGGCTCCTCCGAAGGGGCGTTTGGAGTAGACGTGCCAGTGGTGTCGGTATAGGGTTCGCAACCAGGCGGAGAAGGCTTTGGGGTGAGCCAGGGGTTTCAGGATGCCATGGAAGCCAATCTTGCCCTGACGGAAGTTGTGTTTTAGAGCGCTGACAAACTTGCGGCGAAAAACCTTTCGGAGCACCGGGATGGGAAGAAAGAAGCGAGAGTGCGATGGAACCCAACGAGAGTGATCGAGCGACAATCCGCCGGCGGGCACCACACAATGGGCGTGGGGGTGATGTTCGAGCTTCTGATTCCAGGTGTGGAGCACACTGAAGAAGCCGATTTCGGCGCCGAGATGTTGGGGATCGCGGGCGACTTCGAGGAGGGTTTCGGCACTGGTCTGCAGCAACAGATGGTACAGGATTTTCTTGTTCTGCAAGGCGAGCGGGGCCAGTTCATGGGGTAGGGTGAAGACAACATGGACGTAGCGCGTGGGGAGAAGTTCCTTACGACGCGCTTCGAGCCAACGGTCGCGAGCGTTGGCCTGACACTTTGGGCAGTGCCGGTCCCGACAGCTGTTGTAGGAGATGGGCGGACGGTACGCGCAGTCGGTGCACTCATCGAGATGCCCGCCCAAGGCGGCGGTGCGACAGCGCGTGATGGCTCGCAACACCTTGAGGTGCTGCCCGGTGATCCATTTACGGCTGTGTTCGATGAAAGCGCGTCCCGCGGCGCGAACCAGATCGGCCACCTCGAGGGGTGGCCGGTTCATCATTCGCTCTGCGGTACCTTCTCTTTCAGCTGGAGCGAGTCCAGAGGACTCGCGGTGGCGTTGAGGTGTCATTGGGAGAGATGGAGATAGATGGTCGTCTCTTCCAAATCACGGTGGCCAGCAGTATCTGAATGGTGCGCAAATCCGCATCTGACTCCAACAGATGTGTGGCAAAGCAGTGGCGCAGCGTATGCGGATGGATCTTCTTGCGGATACCCGCCCGCTGGGCAGCGTTTTCGCAGGCATTCCAGATGGTCTTGGGGCTGATGTGACGATCGCCGGTATGCGAGCGCCCGCCGGGAAATAACCAGTTTGTGGGTTTGCGTCTTAGTCCACGCCAGTACTCTCGCAAGGCTTCCAACAGCTTCGGGCTGAGCATCACGTCGCGATCCTTGCGGCCTTTTCCGCCTTGGATGTGGATAATCATTCGTCGACTGTCAATATCGGTGATCTTCAGTCGAGCCAGTTCCGCGCGCCTCACTCCAGTGGCATAGAGCGTCATCAACAGAATGCGATGAAAGGCAGTGACAGCCGAGTCGATAAGCTGGGCGACTTCTTCCGCGCTCAGGATGATGGGCAGACGTTGAACCTTCTTGGGGTACGGAGTCTCGGCGACACTCCACGGCTTCCGCAGCGTCTTGATGTAGAAGAATCGCAAAGCGGCGAGCCGCTGCGTCACAGTGCTGGGTGCCAACTTTCGCCGGCCGAATAGGTGGGCTTGATACTGGCGGATGTGGTCCGGTCCTAACTGGTTCGGAGGGCGGTGAAAGTGAAGGGAAAACTCGGCAACGATACGCAGGTAACAGTCTATGGTAGCCTGAGCGTAATTACGACGCTCGAGTTCTTCGAGCATCATTTTGCGAAGGTGGGTCATAGGTCATCTCCTTATGACCCAACCTTATCCCTTCACCCAAACCGCTGAGACCCAGCACGCGAAAGCGTCTGCCGCAACGCGGCTTCGTTCAAGAGGCGTTTACACTCATTGACGCCGACCGAGGTTTGCCGGAACCCTGAATGAGTGGAGTCGAGAACAGGCGCAGTAGCGGTAGTCTCCCGGTGACATACGTAAGCACTGCTTTCGCAGGGCGCGCCTCAGTCCGGTTTGGCATGGCTCTGTTTCCTGTTCCCGCTCATCGAACCGGACAGGCGCGTCTCGCGCATCCGGCTCTCGGAGAAAGTGTCACGATTTCGCCCACGGAAAGCTGCGTGTCCGAGTGGTAAGCTCGACAAGGCCCAGCACCTGATGCAGGACAGTAATTGAAAACTGCTTGGTTGCCTGCCCGCGCAGCTTGTGCTTGGCGCGCAGCCACTGTCGCAGCCTCTTGCGAGCATGTCGTTCGACAGCTCGATAAGCAGGACTGACTGGTCCCAAACAGAAATAATTAGCCCACCCAATCATCATTCGATTGAGTGTCGTGATTACTGTTTCTTGGGCCAGCAGGGTCTTGTTCCGTCCGGTTTCCTGGCTGATCGCCTGGCAGATGCGCTGCACCCGTTTCGTTGACGGCTTCGCCCCGAGATGGACTCGTCCCGTCTTCGGCGAGTAGCATCGCCCGAACGTATACCCTAAGAAGTCGAACTTCTCTCCCGGCAGCTTGCAGACCCGCGTCTTCTCCTCGTTCACCGTCAGCTTCAGCTTCGACATCATGTTCTGCATCGTGACTAAGGCTTCTTCGGCCCTGTTCCGACAACAGATCACAAGATCATCGGCATAGTTAACGATGTACGCTTTCAGACGCCTCTCGTGCCCTAGTTTCTTCCACCCGAGCACGAACCGGCGCATGTACAGATTACTCAGCAACGGGCTGATCGGAGAGCCTTGTGGACTCCCCCGACCTTCGTCCCGATTTCGCGTGCTTCGACGCTTATTTCCCCTCTCATCCGTTTCCTCGACCGGAGCTTCTAGCCACATCTTGATCAGATGGAGCATGTTCCCGTCTACGACCCGGCGAGCTACCGACTTTAGAAGCTCGGAATGGGGAAGAGTGTCAAAGTAGGAGCTGAGATCTGCATCTACGATTTCTCCATGGCCAGTGTTGATCAGCTTATGGACGTGTCTCACTGCGTCCAGTGCGCTGTGGTCTTTCCGATAGGCGTACTGTTCCGGCTGCAGGTCGGCTTCGAATATGGGCTCGAGAACCAGAACTGCTGCCATTTGTGCTACCCGGTCCCGGATAGCGGGCACTCCTAACGGCCGCTGTTTCCCATCTGGTTTGGGTATGTACACTCGCCGGACAGGAAGTGGTTGATAGCTTCGCTTCTTCAGCTCTTGCGCCAGTTCGTCCAACCATCGCTCTTTTCCGTACGTCTCGATGTCCTCGAACGTTCGGCCGTCCACTCCTGCCGCTCCGCCATTGGCTTGGCAGCATTCGTAGGCGAACGCTAAAACGTCCTTGCGGTACACTTTGTCATACAGTGCATAGAAGCGAAAGTTGGGCGCTTCCTTCGCTTTGTCGTGCAACGCCGTCTGCAATTTCTGAACGCTTGCTGGGGTTGTTAGGTTCGACACCAATCCCTCCGTCTTCGTCGCTTCTTGCGTTTCCTTTCAACTGAGGCCCCTTCCCTCCACCGGCATTACCCGGCTTCATCAGTACTGCGAGCCTCTCCGTCACCCCACACGGCCCAGCCTGACTCTCACGAGTTGCCGGTTGATCCCAACTGCGATCACCGCTGGGGCTTCCCGTGTTGCTACTGGTCAACTTTGCATGCTTGCCGTCGCCATTACCCCGGCAGGTCTGATGGAACTCGTTCGCTCGTGCTGTTCCATCAGCGGCGGCCCTCCCGATTACACGGCGGGCTGGCTCCTGCGTTAATCGTTTCGAGGCCTGCTCAGCGTTCACTGCACGTTACGGCCTACATGCTCGCCAAGTCACCTAAGTGACCCTCTACACCAGAGGCTCCGACGGCTTCGTTTCCTCCACCGCCGCTCTGATTGCTTCCGGGTGGAGCGAACCAAGTTCCCGGGCGGGACTTTCACCCGCAGTCGTCCAGCGCCTTTCCACGGCGCACGTGTAATAGAGATCTAACAACAGTGAAGGCCGGACCCGTTTGCTTCCATCCTTCGGCTGACTCCTAACATTTTAGTTGACAGGGGCTAGAATGAAGGTTAATCTCCTAGCTGCTTAGGAGGACCCGAGCCTTGTCGAAAGCCCAACTCACTCGACTGGAACTTCAGATCATGCAAGTGCTCTGGATGAACGGGCCGAGCACAGTTCAGGCAGTACAACAGAGGCTCTCTGGCGACCCACTGGCATACACCACGGTTCAGACGATGCTCAACATTTTGCAACGCAAGGGCAAAGTAAAGCGGAAACTGCTGGGCAAAGCATACGAATATCGGCCTGTGCTGAGCCGAGACAAGGCCCTGCGCGAAGCCACCAGCGACATGCTTGACCGTATGTTTGGCGGGTCGGTCGAAGCCCTTCTCATGAGTCTGGTCAAGAGCAGTCAGTTGGACTCGGACAAGCTTGCCAAAGTGCAGAAACTCGTCGAGAACCAGGAGCAGGCTGACACGGAGGAATAGCATGGCCCAGACTAGCCAACTGGTTGCGACTTTTCTTCTGAATGCGACTTGGCAGATTGCTGCGATCACCGCTCTCGCCCTTTTATGCACCAAGCTTTTGTACCGAGCGCCTTCGCGGCTTTCCCACGGCGTCTGGATCGTTGCACTTGGCGCCTGCCTAGTGATACCGACAGCAACCGTCGTGCTTCAGCACAGAGAGGCCGCCGGCCTCGCGTCACAAGCTGCCCCGACTGACCAACCAGATCGGGCAAAGGGACCGAGCGACCGAGCGCTTCCGGTATCGTTCCATTCCCTCAGCCGTGCGGTTTCATTCTCTCCCAGAATTCTTTACGGGCTGCTCTGGGTGTACGGCGTCATTCTGCTTTTTCATGTTGCTCGGCTCGCCTGGTTTGGCTGTCGGACGCGGCGTGTATGTCGGTTGGCCTACAAGCGTTCGTTGCCGCCTGCTCTTGCGCGGATCGCGGAGCATTGTGCAAGGTCGTTTTCACTTCCTCGTGTTTCGGTGCTGTGCTCTGCAGATCTAGCGGGGCCGGCAACGTTGGGGTTCGGACACCCTATGCTCCTACTCCCAGAGACATTCTTTCGCGACGCTTTTCCTGAGGACGATCTCGTCTCGCTTATATCGCATGAATTAGCGCACATACTGCGGCGCGACTTCCTGTTCAATCTGCTGTACCAGATCGCATCTCTCCCGTTGTGCTTTCACCCTTGCGTGGCGCTGATTCTGTCGAGGATCGCGCAGACCAGAGAATTGGCCTGCGACGAAATCGCGGCACAAATGCTGCCTACTACTCGGCAGTATGCCACTTCCGTGCTGCACATGGCCCAGTCCATGTTCACTGGGGAGCCATCGAATTACTCGTTAGGACTGTTCGATACCAACACTTTGGAGGAACGAATCATGAACATTCTGAAAAACAACGACACGAGCAAAAAGACACGGGTCGTAAGGTTGATAACCGTTTGTCTAATCGGAGTGGCGTCGATTGGCCTGTCAGCCTTTTCGTTGCGGCTCAACAACACTAGTCGCTCCGAGGATCTCGCGCCGTTCGCCGGAACGTGGGAGGCAAAATACAAAGGGATAACGTTCTTCACGGTGCATCTGGCGCTCACGAACGGCAGTCTGGGTGGGACATGTGTTCTCGGCGAGCGGTGGGCAGTAATCGATGATGGCGAATTGATCCCCGACGGCAGTGAGCTTTCAACCCACAGGATCATGGAGGCGACAGCGTCCGGCAAAAAACTTCTCCTCAAGATCTCCGGGAACAAGATCGGGGACGAGAACTCCTCGGAGGTGGTGCCGATTGAACTCACTCTCATGGGCGGAGATAAAGCGGAGGGGAGAGTTGCCGCCTCTGATTCCGATCCGACGCCGCCACAACAGAAACCTTGGCATTTCCAGCGCATCGGAAAGTAAATGCACCAGGCCGTCAAGGGAGAGGTGCAGTCCCTCTCCCAACCTTGGCCGTCACCACTCTCAACCACCCGCAACTAAAGACTGTCAGCGCCGACCAATCTCAACTGTCGTAACCAGGCGAAGTCACTCATCCTATGAAAAAGGATGTCAAGTAAAAAAGCTTCTCCCCGCCCCTCTGAGAGATGCGGGCGTGGTGATTTACATCCAGCCCCACCTCATTCCTCACCTCATTCTTAGAGGGGTTATTGGTTTGGTCGCTTTGGCTCGCCGCACTTTCCCGGGGCGATGCCAACCCCGGTTGCTGGTCCCAACTCGACGGTTTCATGAAGTCAGTGGCGCACGACGCCGTTCGGTTGCGAAGCTACGCAAGCTAAGCGTTGGCTTAAGTGCCAACCAAGATCCGTATGTGAGGCTCGAGGCCTATAGCTTTTTTCGGTTATCCGAGGGGGCATAGGTTGACCCGGAGACTCGGTGCTGAACTACAGCACACAGAGTGCCTGAATGAGTGAATGGATACTCTCCCTCGAACCGGAGCATCGCAAGAACCGATTGGCTACCACCGAGGCATGAAAACCTTGGGCGATTACCTGGGTTCTATTCGATGCTCAAGCTGCTTGCGTTTTCAGTTGTTCGGCGTCGAAACGTTCCTCCTTTTTCCAAAGTGTCAAGGTAATGGCCGCGATCTTGCGCGCCAGCGTCAGACGCGCCATCTCCGGCTTCATCCCCTTGGCCAGCAAACCCGTGTAGAAATCGTAGAACGGTCCCCTGCCACAGCTGGCCCGGGTGGCCGCACTCTTGAAGATCTCTTTCATTGGGGAATCCGGTCGAAGGTGAACGCGATTCCGGTGGGAAGGTGAACGCCATTCCGTTGTGATTCCGAACAGCATTCCGGTCTGAAGGTGAACGCAATTCCGGTGGGAAGGCGAACAGTTTTGTTCGTCTACCGGAATGATGTTCAGCTTGGAGCGGAATGTTTTCCACAGGCGAATCGCAGTAGGACGTAGCGACGCTGGACAATTACCCGGCAAAGAAACTCCATCCATGAGGAGAACAGGGTGCCGGCTAGGAGAATGTCCATGCGGAAAACGAAGGAAGTCCTGCGGTTGAAGTTTGAGTTGGGGCTGGGGCAGCGGCAGATCGCGCGTAGTTGCGGGATGGGGCTGGGCACGGTCCACGACTATTTGGAACGGGCGGCAGCGGCCGGCATCGGTTGGCCGTTGCCCGAAGGCTGGAGCGAAGAGGAACTGGAAGCCAAGTTGTTTGGAAACCAACCGGTTCCGATCCCAGCGGCGAGGCAACGTCCGCAACCGGACTGGAAAAGCATCCATGAGCAACTACAACAGCATCGTCATCTGACTCTGCAGTTGGTGTGGGAAGAATACCGGCAAGCGCATCCTGAGGGATATCGCTACAGCTGGTTTTGCGAGCGCTATCAGCACTGGCGGCAGCACCTGGATGTGGTGCTGCGTCAGGAACACAAAGCCGGCGAGAAGATGTTCGTCGATTGGGCGGGAGCAACGATTCCTGTCTATGACGCGACGACTGGGCAAGCGTGGTCGGCCTGGCTGTTTGTTTCCGTGTTGGGGGCCAGTTCTTACGCCTACGCGGAAGCGACTCGCGATCAGCAACTGCAGACCTGGATCCAGGCGCATGTCCACGCGCTGGAATTTTACGGCGGAGCACCAACTTTGATGGTGCCCGATAATACCAAGACGGCGGTTACCCGAGCCTGCCGCTACGATCCGGACCTGAATCCCACCTATCAAGAATTTGCCGTGCATTACGGCATGGGAGTGGTGCCGGCGCGTCCCTACCGGCCACGGGATAAAGCCAAAGTCGAGAGCGGAGTGCAAGTCTGCGAACGCTGGATCATCGCAGCGTTGCGCCACCGGAAGTTCTTTCACCTGGGGGAACTCAACCAGGCGATCCGCGAGTTGTTGGTGCGACTGAACGAACGTCCTTTCCGCAAGCGGGACGGATCGCGGTCCAGTCTGTTTCGCAGCCTGGAGAAACCGGCTCTGAGCCCGTTACCGGCCGAGCGCTTCGACCTGAGTCAGTGGACACGGGCCACCGTCAACATCGATTACCACATTGCCTTCGAGGGGAACTTTTACAGCGTGCCGTATACCCTGGTGCAGCAGCTCGTGGAAGTCCGCTCTACTCCGACCACAGTGGAGATCTTTCATAAAGGAAACCGGATCGCTTCCCACTTGCGCGATCGCCGGCGAGATCAAGCGGTCACCCTGAACGAGCACCGTCCCAAAAGTCATCAGGCCCATCTGCAATGGACGCCCTCGAGGATGGCGAACTGGGCGCGCAGCATCGGTCCCAACACCGCTCAGTTGTTCGAGCGAATCCTGAACGCCAAGCCCCACCCTGAAATGGGTTACCGCTCTTGTCTCGGCATCATTCGCCTGGCGCAGCAGTACTCTGCGCAACGCGTGGAAGCCGCGGCAGAACGGGCACTGCTCGCCAAGGCTTGTCGCTATCAGAGCGTGAAGTCGATCTTAAAGAACTCGCTGGACACGGTTCCCCTATCTCCACCACCCCCCGGCTCCCCGCCTCTGACCCATGACAATGTTCGCGGCGCGGAGTACTTCGACCAAGGAGGACCGACCTCATGCTGAGCCAACCGCTGATGGAAAAACTACTGGCCATGCGCTGGCAAGGCATGGTCGAAGGTTTGAAGACGCAAGAACAAGATCGGGCCATCCACGAACTCAGTTTTCTCGAACGACTCTCGCTGCTGGTCGATCAACAATGGAACTGGCGCGAGAACCAGGCGCTGGAGCGCAGACTGAAAGCGGCCAAGCTTAGAGGACCGGCCTGCGTGGAGGACATCGATTACCGGGCGGCGCGTGGCCTGGACAAGTCGGTCCTGCGCGCTCTGGCCAAAGATTCCACCTGGGTCCGCAATCACGAGAACATTTTCGTGATCGGACCTTGCGGCGTGGGTAAGAGCTTTCTCGCCTCAGCTCTGGCACAGAAAGCTTGTCGCGACGGCCACTCGGCGCTCTATCTTCGCGCCGCTGCCTTACTGCGGGAACTCGCCTTGGCCCGAGCCGACGGCAGTTTGCGCCACCTCTTGGCTCGACTCAGTCGCATCGAGGTTCTGGTTATCGATGACTGGGCCATGGCGCCGCTGAACGAAAGCGAGCGCCGCGAGGTCTGGGAAATCTGCGAGGATCGCTATCAAACTCGCTCTACCGTTCTTACTTCCCAACTCCCGGTCTCGCGCTGGCACGAGCAGATCGGAGATCCCACCATCGCGGACGGCATCCTCGATCGTTTAGTCCACAATGCCCATCGCATCGACATGCGCGGAGAGTCCATGCGAAAAAACCGCAACCCAACCCCGGACGAGAAGAAGCCATGAAACCACTTCGGACTCGAGACCAATGCAAGGTGGCGAAAAATAGCCAAAGGGGGGATGTCCTAGGTCGACCGAGTTAAGCATCGTCGCTCGTAAGCGATCCTGGCGCAATATTTTCTGTGGGAAAAACGCTATCGGCAAAAACCAGACAAAACCGTCACACCCGAAGCTGAAAAGCGGATGGCATACTCCTCTACATCGAGGAAGCAGGGGCAAAGGGGCTGCTGCCCCTTTCCCCTGCACCCCAAATCCCCGCCGAACCTGCCTCCGCTTCGCTCCGGAAAATCGCGCTTGACGATTCCGAACACTTCCTCCACAATCACCGTGCCAGCGTCGCTTCGCTCCGACTGCTGTTCACCTTCGCTCCGGAATGCCGTTCGGCTTCCCTCCGGAATCGATGTTCACCTTCACCGGAATACCCATTCATCTCGTGGTTGTGATTTCGATTCAGCCCACGGAGCTGTTGAGGTTTCTTGGAGCGTTGCAGTTGTCCGCTCACAAAGCGGAATTGCGCACTGTCGTGCGTCTCAATGCCCAGCCCACTGTAGGTCCAGAGTTGCCGCTTGCTGCGGAACCGGTGCGGGGTTTGCATCAGCGCGATCAAGCGGGCGGCTCGAATCGGACCAATGCAGGGAATCTGGCGCAGCAGTTTCGTGGCCTTGTGTTTTCGACTCTCGGCCAAAAACTCGGGCCGCACCTCTCGCCGCAAGGCCTGCAATCCATCCAGCTGTTGATCGAGCAGCTCCGCCCGGCGGCGCACCCCGGCGTGCGGAATCTTGCTCAACCATTCCTCTCGAGCGCGCGCAGCATAGACCTGGGTGCCGGCACAAGGAATGCCCCAACCGCGATACAGCGCCTTCAGGCGATTCATCACGCGCGTCAAATCTTTGCTGATGGTCTGATAACTCCGCCCCAGCTCGCGCAAGGTTCGTAGTCCGTTTTCCCCGTGGTAGACCGGTCGCAGCATCCCGGTGCGCAACAAGTCGGCTAGCTTCTGCGCATCCACCTTGTCGCTCTTGCTGCCCTCCTTTAACAAGGCATTGCGCCGCGGATTGCACACCACAATGTGCTGCACCTGTGGCTGCAGCAGATCGTACAGCCAGGCCGCCCAGGTGCCTTCTTCCCAGGTCAGATGCAGCTCGCCCCGTAGACCGTGGAGAAACTGCAGAATGCTGCTGGCTTTGGTTTCGATCACCGACTCCATCACCAGCTTCCCCGTGCCGTTCAGCACAGCGATCACGGTCGCTTCCTTGTGCACGTCCATTCCGATATATTTGACGTCGTGACTCATTTTGAGTTGCCTCCTTGGGGGGAAAGATCATTCGTGCCAACGGTTGTCTTTCCCTCAAGGTAAAATGCCATTCTCCAGACGATTTGCCTATGCCCTTCTGCAGTTCTTCCCACCGCCTACACCGCAGCGCAGGCGGCGCCCGTCACAGCCGCCTCCCTTTGAAGCGGGGCGCTTTTTCATAATGCATTGACCCCTGCCGAGGGGGTTTTGAGTGAAATCGACTGTTTTCAGGCAGCTGTAACCAATTACTGAAGCGCGGTGGTGGTTGCGGTGCAAGGAGCTGTGATCGCACCCGTTGAAGAACGGACGACGGCATCTTCGAACGAGCAGAAGTAGCGTACGCCAGTCTGATTCGCCGTTATCGGCGTGGCGATGATGCTGTACGAAGGCGTCACTCCTCCCACAGCCGCGCTGCTGCCAACCGTCAGACTGAACTTATAGCCACTCTTTGTGCTGCTGGAAAGAACGCTGTCGATGAAGCAACCACTGCTGGTAGACGGAACGCAGGCCGCGCCCACAGGGCCACCCAGATAAGGCAGAGAAGTAGCGAAACCCAAGTTTGAATATGCGGCGTTGTAAGAAAGCTCGGCGGTGTTGATGCTACGGACGGAGCCCACGGCGGACGCCTCATTCGCCGACATACGGGCGCGCATCAAGTTCGGAATGGCGATGGCTGCGATGATCAGGATGATGGCCACCACGATCAGCAGCTCAATCAGTGAAAATCCATTCTGTTCTCGGAGGTTCATAGCTCTCCTAGGTGTGCCTGACCATTTTCCTCCCAAAAGGAGCCTTTGGCACAATGACTTAAGTACCCATAAGGTTCGAGATCGGCGGGGAGTCTCGGTCGAAATCGTCGTCAGAAAGTAGGGCATGAGCATCGCTAGGGAACACGATCTTGCGGATCGACGACGCACGAGATCGTTGGCGCAGGTTTCCCTGCCGCACGATTTCCGACCGCTTCAAGGTTCCTCCCCCGCTCCGCACTTTTCTATAGAAGTCCCGTGGCGGCTCCGGACGCAGTATTTTCCAGGACTTCCGCCGGTGACTGGCCCGAGTCAGATGTAGTGGAAAGTGTAGTAGGTCAGGCCATGTCAGGGCCTGTCAGCATGATCCGTCGTTTTTGCCTTTCGTTGATTTTACAGGCGGTTACCGTTTCCTACCTACCCTGCCCTATACCCCCGAACTGGCTACGAACCAGAAGGTCGAGAGTTCGAATCTCTCAGGGCGCACCATTTTTACTGTGCTTCCGTAGCATCAACCCGTCCGGTCGCCGACTCGTTTTACCTCCCGGACGGTTTGCTAATGCGATTACGTAAACATGTAGTGTCGTTTAAACACTGCCCGGGTGCCACCAATCGGAACTCCGCCCGCGTCCAGTTCATCTAGAAATTCGTTAAGGGCCTCCGGCAGGTCGGGGAGTTCAGTGGCTTCGGCGTGGAGAAGTTGCTTAAACAGCGCCTCGAAATTCTGAAGGGCATCGTGCAGAGCAGCGACCTCTTTGATCACCCTTCCACGAGCGTTAAAGAATTTCCTTGGCTTATCGGCATGAAATCCGGCCCGGTCACGGAACTCTCGAAGAATATTCCAGCTCGGTTCGATCATTTGCCATGCTTGCTCGATTTCCTTTTTGTGCTTAGGAAATAGCTCAATCCACAGCTTGATAACGTCCATGCCGTCTTTGCTCCGGTCAATGAAGATGGAAAGCCAGCTGAGAAGCACTGTTCGTAAGGACCATGCGATGTCGTTCCTCGTACGTCCAACCGGCGTCTGGGGCGAAACCTCTCCCGATTTCAGGTTTTTCCAGACTACGCTCACGTCGAGGAATTCGATCACCTTGACCCGAAATACGATGTACCTTCTCAGCGCATCTCGCCGCATTTGTTTCCCGCTCATATTTGCCGTTTCTTGGGCGCACTTCGATGTTTACGGGATCAAAGCTCCATCTTGGTGCTGCGCTGTCTCGCGGCGATCTCGCGTATGTCCGCGCCCCGATACTCGGAGCACTTTGCCACCAGGTCGTCAGCGACGGCACGCCGGGTATCTTCGGCGTCTGCAGACTCGGTTAGAGCCACGATCCCGACTCCCGCTACCAACGCTGCCATCGAATAGGCCCGGAGCGAACGGTCTAGTGTCTTCATGGGCGGCGTATCTTGTGGCAAAAATCGACGCCCGTCAATGGTACTTTGGTCTTCTCTGCAAAAATGTTTCCGATGTGCAAAATGTCTTGGGCGAGCGAGCTTTGCGTTCTGCTTCGGAACACGACGCCGCCTACTGCACCAGCTTCGACGTCGCGTCGCCGAAGAGGTTCGTCGCGTCCGCAAGACTCTTGTCGGCGATGTGCAGATAACGGTCGGTCGTCTCGGTGCGCTGGTGGCCCAAGAGCTTTCCGATCTTCGGCAGCGGCACGCCTCTCTCCGCCAGCCAACTTGCGTAACTGTGCCGCAGGTCGTGAAGGCGGATGCACGGCTTCCATCTTTTCAGCGGCCCCCGCTTTCCCGGGACGGTGTATTCCTTGGCGAGTCCCGCCAGCCGCAGTATCTGAACCCACGGCCTTCGAACCGTCGCCCTCGGCGTCCCTTTGGCCGCGCCCGGGAACAGGTAGGATTCGCCCTTCGCGGTGCTGGCGATCACGCGCACGAGCACCGCCAGCGTCGGTCGGTTCAGCGGAACGCTTTCCGGCTTGCGTTCCTTCACCGAGTGAGATGGCTTCGTCCAGACGCCGTGCACGAGATCGAAGTCGGCCTTCATCGCCCGCATCCACTCGCCCCGCCTGGCGCCCGACAACAGCAGCAGCCGGATCAGTTCGCCCGCGTCCTTCCCGTACTCGGTGATCGCGCGGTCGAGCGCCTGGAGTTGCTGTTCGTTCAGCCACGTCTGCCGTCCAGTGGTTTGGCTGCCCCCCAGGGATTCGAACCCCGATAGCCTGCTCCAGAGGCAGGTGTCCTAGCCGTTGAACGAGGGGGCAGTTGAATTGACGACCCGGGTGTTACCGGCTCACTCTGATTCTATGGTCCGACCGAATTGCAGTCAACAATTCCGTCGACACTCCCGCCTAACGAAAGTGTGGCCAGAGTAAGCTTCTAAGCTGCAGCTTGCTGCCAAGGAGTCCTATGACCACCGCTGTTGAGCACACTCCAATCACTTCCGACTACGCCGAGATGGCGCGCCGTTTGCTTGATCCCGAGCGGTGCGCGCTGGTCGTCATCGACATCCAGGAAAAGCTGCTGCCTCCGATCTTCCAGAAAGAACAGCTCGTGCGGAACGCGCAGTTGCTGATTCGCGCCGCGGGCATCCTGAAAATCCCCGCTCTGCTCAGCACACAGTATGCGAAGGGCCTCGGCGGTACTGTGCCCGAGATCGCGTCCCTGCTGGCCGGCACCGAGCCTGTCGACAAGACGCTCTTCTCCTGCTTCGGCAGCGACACGTTTTGCACTTCGCTCAAATGCCTGCCAGGCCAGCGCACCACGCTCTTGCTGTGCGGCATGGAGGGCCACATCTGTGTGACTCAGACCGCGCTCGGCGCTTTGCGCGAAGGATATCTCGTCCACGTGGCGTCCGACGCGGTCAGTTCGCGCACGGAATGGAACTGGAAGATCGGGCTTGATCGCATGCGTGCCGCGGGAGCCGTCATTTCTTCGACAGAAATGATGATCTACGAGCTGATGCGGTCGTCGTCGTCGGCAGCATTCAAAGAGCTGTTGCCGCACCTTGAAGGGCTAGCATCCAATAACACCAAAGGACACAAGACGCGAAGGAATCTTAAAGTGATTTCCATTGCGAACCTTCGGGTCCTTAGTAGTGGATGAATTGCCTTGGAAGAGGATCAGCCCTGCTCTGCGGGCTCCAGTTCCTTTTTCTTCACGCGAACGACAGTGATCTTGGCGAAGCCTTCCTGAAATGACGGCGCCTTCAGCTTCGCCGCCATGCGACGCATTACATCCTCAGGAACCACTCGGTCGCGACGCTGATGCCGCTCGAGGCAAACATTCAGCGGCACGTCGAAGAACACGGCCTGCACTTCGTAGTTATAATCCTTCGCCAGCTTGACCCAGTGCTGTCGCTCCTGGGGCGTGAGATTCGTGGCGTCCACATAATTCATGGGACGCTTCGCGATCAACCGTGCTTTGAGCATCGAACGCAAGTTGGAAAAAACGAGATCCTGAAAACGCTGCTCGCGAACATCGTCAAACAGCAGCGAACGCACCATGTCGCTCGAGAGAGGAACGACATTGTGTCGTTTGAACCATGAACTCTTGCCCGATCCCGGCAGCCCGATCGCCAGTACAACGATTCCCTTGGGTGCCCGGGCTGTCGCCGCAGGAACTGTGGCTGGAATAGGAGGCTCTGCGGGCGCAACCACATCGCGCGAGGCCTCGGACCCTTCGGGCGGAGCTTCTACTGGTCCTTCGACCGAACCTTCCGGGAGGTCGCCCTTCACCCCAGCAGGCGCAAACGCTTGAGCAACGGCTTGCTCTCGACCGCGGCCACCACGTCCACGCCCGCCACGACGGCGGCGTCCGCGTCCACGGGCCTCTCCACTGCTGGCTCGCTTCTGAACTGATTCAGCCGCTTCGGCGACCGGCGAAGCGTCAGCGACTTCCGGTTGAATTTCTACTTCGGGCTCGGAAACGTCCGCTGCTTCTACTTCGCTTGGGGACGATTCTGGAGCCTCGCCCGCGTCAAAATACGCCGGCTGCAAAGGCGGAGGCGCCGGCTGACTTCCCGCCTCGGGAGTTTTCTTTTTGCGGCGCTGCAAGCGCTCGCGCATCCATTTACGCATGTTCAGGCTTGTAACACAGATGGCAGGACGGGAGCAATCCACCGGGCGCAAATCGGAACCAGCAATGATAGCGAACGGCCGGTTTCTGCCAGGATTTTCATCGTCTGCAGTCCTAGAATAAGCCTATGCCTACTCAGATTCCGTCGGAGATTCGCGACCAGAAATATATTTCGCTCACCACGTTTCGCAAGACCGGAGCAGCAGTCGCGACTCCCGTGTGGTTCGGCGAGCAGGACGACAAGCTCTATGTGATGACGCGCAGCGACATGGGCAAGACCAAGCGCATTCGGAATAATCCGCAAGTGCGCGTGGCGCCCTGCACAATGCGAGGAAAGGTTACAGGGCCAGAATTTGCGGCCCATGCGCGCCTGCTGCCGCCCAATGAGTTTGCCCGAGCTCGCCAACCGATCGATCGCAAATACTTGCTGGCGAGGATCACTTCGCCGTTTTCGCGAGCGGACGCTTTTATTGAGATCAGCTTTGGGTAAACGAAGCACTGTTTGTCATTCCGAACGGCAGAGCCGTGGCGAATCTGTTGTCGCATGGGGTGAAATTGCTCCCGGCCTTAAGCGGATTGCTCACCTCCGGTCGGAATGACATTGATTTAGACCAGCGACCGAGACGAACGGCCCAAGGATGGCGCGGTCGATCCCTTACCACTCGCCCGTTGTCAGGAATTCGTGAATCGACTTCGCCGCTCGCCGCCCCGCGCCCATAGCGAGGATCACCGTGGCGCTCCCCGTCACGATGTCTCCTCCCGCAAATACGCCTTTGCGTGTCGTCCGTTGCGTCTCCTCGCTGGCCTGGATGTACCCGCGCTTATTTGTTCCCAGCCCCGGTGTTGTGCTCTGTACGATCGGATTGGCGCTAGTCCCGATCGCAATAATGGCGACGGACAGTGGAAGATCGAATTCTGATCCTTCCTTTGGCACCGGGCGCCGGCGTCCGGAAGCATCCGGTTCTCCCAGTTCCATCCGGACGCAGCGGGCGGCGGTGAGCCATCCCTTGCCGTCGGAGACGAATTCCGCAGGCGCCGTCAGCATCTGGAAATCGATGCCCTCCTGCCGAGCGTGATGGACCTCCTCCGCGCGCGCCGGCATCTCCGTATCACTCCGGCGATACATCACATACGCTTTCCGCGCACCAAGCCGTAGGGCAGAACGAATGGCATCGAGAGCGGTATTGCCTCCGCCAATTACAGCCACATCTTTACCGTGGAGATCGAGCATCGGTTCGTCGTAGGTTGGAAACTTGTAGGCCTTCATCAGGTTGATGCGCGTCAGGAATTCATTCGCCGAATACACACCGTTCAAGTGTTCGCCAGGAATATTCATAAACTGCGGCAGACCCGCTCCAGTGCCGATGTACACCGCATCGTAGCCTTCTTCCTGCAGCAGTTCGTCGATGGTTACTGTTCGTCCCACGACGACGTTGGTTTCAAACTCGACGCCCATCGCCCGCATGTAGTCAATTTGCTGGCGGATGATCTCCTTAGGAAGACGAAATTCGGGAATGCCATAAACGAGGACTCCGCCCAGTTCGTGCAGCGCCTCAAATACGTGGACCTGATGCCCCTTCTGGATCAGGTCACCAGCAGCAGTCAGCCCGGAAGGCCCGCTGCCCACCACTGCCACTTTCTTCCCGCTGGGCTTCACGTCGGGCACGATATGAGTGCCCATACGCTGCTCGTAGTCGGCGACAAAGCGCTCCAGATAACCAATTCCGAGCGGCTTCACTTTCTTCGACAGCAGACATTCTCCTTCGCAGTGATCTTCCTGCGGGCAGACGCGACCGGTGACCGCTGGCAGGACATTGTCTTCGCGAATCTTCGCGGCAGCGCCGAGAAAATCACCAATCACAATTTTCTCCACGAACTCCTTTACCTTTACGCCCACCGGACAATTATCTGTGCAAGTCGGCTTGGCACACTCCAGGCAACGCACCGCCTCCTGCTGTGCCAGTTCCGCGCTATACCCAAGATTGACCTCGGTAAAGTTGCGGGCGCGCTCGTCGGCTGGTTGCTCGGGCATCAGCTGGCGTGCGACCTTGATGCGTTCCTTCGGAGACAACGGATTCAGCGACTTCCTTGCGGTGGTGGTCATCGTCGATCTCCTTGCCGCGCTCCAGTCGTTGCCGCACAAGCGTGTCCAGAGTCTTGCGCTTTCGCACGTTCAAACTCGGCCAGCGATTGTTGTTCCGCGTCCCGATACATTCCATTGCGCTGCACCAGAACGGAGAAATCGACCTTGTGCGCGTCGAATTCGGGGCCATCCACACACGCGAATTCGCTCTTGCCGTCGATCATCACGCGACAGCCGCCGCACATGCCGGTGCCATCGATCATGATCGGATTCAGGCTGACCACGGTGTGGATGTTCTCTTTCCGGGTCATCTCGGCGATAGCTCTCATCATTACAATCGGGCCGACTGCGATGACGAGATCGATTCGCGTCCCATTCTCGATCAGTTGGCGCAGCTTGTCAGTGACAAATCCCTTGTCGGCGTAGCTGCCATCGTCGGTCGTAATCATCAGCGCGTCGCTGACCGCGCGCATCTCCGGCTCAAGAATGACGAGTTCCTTGTTGCGCGCGCCTACGATCGATAGGACGCGATTGCCCGCCTTCTTCAGAGCGAGCGCCGTTGGATATGCCATGGCCGTTCCCACTCCGCCACCGACCACGACGACCGTCCCGTACTTCGCAATCTCGGACGGCTTTCCGAGCGGACCAACGACGTCGAGAATTGCACCTCCCGTCTCGAGGGAGTTCAGCAAGCGTGTGGTTTTTCCTGCTGCTTGAACCACGATGTTGATCGTGCCCTTCTCAGGGTCGGAATTCTCAATCGTGACAGGGATTCGTTCGCCTTCCTCGTGAATCCGAAGAATGACGAATTGTCCGGGCTTTTGCTTGCGCGCGATCCGGGGTGCTTTTATCACAAATCGCTTGATCCCCGGAGCTAGAAAGGCTGCATGGATGATTTCGAACACAGGCGCTCCACAATCAATACCAACTGCTTGATTGTGCTGGGAGGCCGGCGACAGCGGCTGTGATTAAAATCACAAGCCGCTGTGCGGAAGGTGGGATCGGTTACCTGCGGAAGATCCGCTGAAGCGCCAACGGGACGTTGGACGACGTCAACTGGATGGTTAGGGTTCGTACGGAGGTGTTCAATGGCCTTTCGGCGATGGCGTAGCCATCGACCAGGACACGCAGCGTGGATGGCCGGTTTTGGGCATAAAAAGTGAAATCGCCCGACTGCACTCTGGATCGGCCAAGCACTTGACCGGAATCAGCATCGATCAGGCTAAATATCGCGCTGGTCACAGGCTTCTTGTCGTCGGTTTGTAAATGAACCTCCACGGGATAACTTCGCGGGTTCGACGAGCCACTCTGCGCATGAACCTGTGGCGGAATCATCAGCCGATCCAACAACCCCACCCTCTGGCCTGCGTCAGTGCGGTTGGCAGTTGGACTTGTGCTGAGGCTGGGCGGAGGACTATAGGGAACCGCCGTCATCATGATGGCCAGGATGCTGGCTCCCACATAGAACGCGTTCTTGTTGGACTGCGCGCTGAAGATGAAGCTAAGGGCAATCGACAGGATGATCAGCACAATAGCCACCACTGCTGGATAGGTCCGGACTCCTAACACGCCACCCAATGCCGATTGCAGGTGCTCCACTGCGGATGCATCCTGCTTTTGGGCGATGTCCGACATGATCGCCAACAACCCGCCCGTTCCAGCGGAAAGTCCGAGGCACATCGACTTTTTGGCATTTTCCAGTTCCGGACTCATGGCGACCCTCCTGAACTGGATGGTGAAGGTCAGAGGAAATACGTTTCACGCAAATGTCATTTAGCTGATCAGGGTTGAAGCAGCGATCGGAGGGACTGTCACCCGATTTCGGGCCGGAAAATTACTCCCTGGCTGGTCCGGCTGTTCATGACAATACGCAGAGGTTGCGAGAAACGAAGGTGGCGCACGCAGCCTTGCTCTGTCAGAGCAGGCTGATGGGCGAGCCATTCCCAGTCGATCGAGCCTTCGCCAGCGTCCGGGTTGACGGTGAAATATCCGACCTGGAAAGCAGTCAGGTTCTGGAAGAAGTGGCTGCCTTGCGACGGGGTTACACGGAAGTCGCGGAAGCCCGCTTCGACAATCGCGCGCGCGCCCGAGATCTCATCCCACTCGACTGGAATGCCGAGCCAGGGATCGTTCGATCCCCAGCGTCCAACTCCAATGAGCAGGTACGGGCAATTCTCCGCGCTCAACGCGGCGTTGAAGTGCGCGACCGCGCGGGCGACTTCCTGGCTGCGGCTGCGCTCCAAGCGCTGCGAATCGACCACTACGATGTCGTGCAGGTTCTCGATTCTTCCATTACCGAGAACCTTGGTGCTCTGGCAGATCAGTTGGGAGGCGTCGATCTCAGCGATGGTGAGGTCCTGATGATCGCGGGCCAGCGTCAGCGGACGAATCTGCAGGAAGCCGAAATCCGCGGCCTCGTCTCCGCGCGGCAGGCTAACCGCAAACTCGATCTCGACGGGATTTCCCAAGGCGTCTTCACCGGCGCGCACCAGCACCTCGAGGATCTGAGCCAGCGGAAATATGCCGTATTTGAGCACGGGGGCGAAGGTGACGATGCGGGAACCGGGACGGCTCAGTCCGTCGTAGACGGCGTGATTGTCGGCCGAATACGTCGAGCCAACCGCATCGAGCGTTCCGTCGGCTTCAGCAACATCAAGGCCAAAGTGCGATTCACGCAAGTGACTCGGACCGTCGCCGCGCCGAACAGCGTTGAGTTCGAGCGCGCAGAATTCCGTCTGCGTATTCGCGAGAATGTCTTCGACCGAAGAGAACTGCAGCAGATGTCGCGGGTAGCGCGGACAGAAGCTCATGCACTTTCCACCGTCAACCACGGTGCGTCCCAAACCGAGCGCGACCGCCGCAATGCCGTCCGAATAGGTCATCGGCTCGACCGGATAAAAGTTGTGAGAACGCACAACTCCCGAGAAGTCGGGGTAGAAACGTTGCTGATGCAGTGTACCGACGACCTGCTGCAAAATCACCGCCATCTTCTCTTCTTCCAGACGATACGGCGTGGCGCGAACGTACGCCTTCGCGTGCTGGCTGAAGGTGGAGGCATAGACGCGCTTGATTGCTTCCGAGAGTTGGTCGAGACGGGTTTGCAGGCTTGGCTGCTGATTGGCCAGCATGAACGTCTCGTAGACTCCGGTGAAGGGCTGGTACTGCGAGTCTTCGAGGAGACTGGAGGAGCGCACAGCGAGAGGAAACCGGACTTCCTCGAGAAACGCCTTCAGATTCTCCGTGAGCGCAAGCGGGAGAGCGGAACTGAGGAAGCGCTGCTCGATTTCGTTATCGTCGTCGCAGTGCAGTGCGAAGTCGCTGAGATTATTCTCGGCGAGGAACTGGTCGAAGAGGTCGGTCGCAATCACGACCGCGGGAGGAACGGAGATTTTGACTCCGGGAAAGCGTTTTGTAATGCGGTGCGTTCGGAGCAAATGACGGACGAAAGCCAATCCACGAGCTTTGCCGCCGAGCGATCCGGGACCGATTCTGAGAAAGCTCGATTGGTCGGGCTTGAACGTGTCAGCCTTGAAGTCGCCGATCAGACCTTCGTTCTGCTCGCGGCGATAGTCGTTGATGGATTCAATTAGGTCGCGGCGCAGATGTTCAGCACCGTTGAAGTCAGATACCTTGCGCGGGCGCAACTTTGCCGCCAGCGCGAATTCCGTACGCGCCATCAGCCAGTGCGAGAAGTGGTTGCGCTGCGCGTGGTACATCAGGCTGTCCGCGGGAATCGTTTGCAACCGCTCTTCCAGTTCGTTCAGGTCTTTCGCGCGGCCGACTTCGCGCTGGTCGGGCAGACGGAAGACGAAATCACCGAAGCCGAAGGAGTCAGTGAGAATCCGGCGCAGATCTTTCAACAACGTGGGAGAGCGCTTGCGCAGGAACGCGTAGCCTTCGGCGTGCGCGCGTGGGCGAAACTCGGTGCGGCTGGTCTGCAGAACTATGGGAACGTCGGGCGTGAGACTTCGCACCATACGGGCAAGCTCGAAGCCAGCTTCGGGGCTGAGCTTTCCGTCCCACGGGAACTCAACATCGGAGACCAGGCCGAAGATATAGTTGCGATACTGCTGTACGAGTTGCGCGGCTTCTTCGAAGTTCGAAGCCAGCAGAATCTTTGGACGCGCCTGCATACGAACTAGCTTGTGCGCGACGTTGATGCCTTCCTGAATCACACTGCGGGACTGCTTGATCAGCTCGGTGTAGATCACCGGCAGGAAAGACGAGTAGTAACGGATGTTGTCTTCGACCACGAGCAAGACTGGAACGCCCATCGCGCGCGTGTCGTGCAGCACGTTTCGCTTATCTTCGACGTACTTCACGATCGCGATGAGGATGCGGGCAGTTCCCTGCCAAAGGAAGACGCGGTCGATATCAGTGGTGGGATTGCGGGCGACGAAGTTCTTGATCTCGCGATAGTCGTATCCGAGGACGACGACAGGAATGTCGAGTCCGGCTTCGCGGACCTTACGGGCGAGATCGGCGGCGTTCGTGTCACCGACCGTAAGATTCGTCACGATCAAATTGAACTGCGGATTCGAGCGGGCGAGGTCGAGCGCTTCGGCGCAACTGGAGACGTGCGTGATCCCAGGAATCTGCCGCAAGTTCAGTTCGAGGGATTCGTCGATGAGGAGTTCGTTGAGACGTCCGTCTTCGCGCAGGATGAAGGAGTCGTAGAGGCTCGAGACCAGAAGAATGTTCTGGACACGGAACGGCATCAGGTTCTCAAAGCCTTCGAAACGCTCTTCGGCGTCGAGAATGGGCTCGGCGATGGGAGGGACGATCATGGAAGCCGATCGGGAAGGGCTCATCATACTCGCGTCGTTGCGGGCAGGGATGTGATCGGAAGGGTTAAAAGAGGAGTTCGAGGAAGGAATGCGGCGGAGGGTATTTCCTTGTTGGTTAACGGTGGATACCCCTCTCCCTCCCGGTCTCTTGGAATCAGTCACTTAGCGGAAAAACGCAAAGTAATCTATGGGGCCCAATCACTTGAGGGCAAAATCTTGAGCCGTAAGGAGTTAGGTCGCGCTTCTGTTATCAAGGAGCGAGGAACAAGTTTCAGCATTGATCTTCCGATCACTGGAAGTCAATGGAAAAACGAGTTGGTGAAGAGATGTGTTCCCATTTTGGGAAATCAAGATTCGGTTTTCTTTGATTAAACAGCCCTCCAGTGAAAGTCAAAACCCCCACCCTCGACCTTCTCTTCTACTCCCTCCCTAACGGATTTCGAACATTTCTCACAACACCTACAATATCGGCGGCCCGCGTTCGTCTACAGGAGTGATGAACGGCGCGGCGAGCCTCGAACCGAGCTTGGAGCGGATGGCACTCGAACAGGACCAGCACATCTCGGAGGTGGTGAAGCGGGAGCGGTCCCGGCTAAGCAACTTCATTCGCCGGCGTGTGCCTGATCCGCTCGATGCTGAAGACGTGCTGCAGGACGTGTTTTACCGGCTCGTCGAGGCGAACCGCCTGTTGATGCCGATCGAGCACATTACGGGTTGGCTGTTTCGCGTGGCCCGGAACCGGATCACGGATCTGTTCCGCAAGAAGGAACCGGAGAATTTCAGCGATCTCGGAATCGTGGATGACGACGATGAAATGTTGCAGTTCGAAGATTTGCTACCTTCGCCGGACGAGGGACCGGAGGCGCTGTACTCGCGGAAGATCATGCTCGAACAAATGAAGGTGGCGCTTAACGAACTTCCTCAGGAACAGCGAGATGTGTTCCTGGCGCACGAGATCGAAGGACGAAGCTTCAAGGAAATTGCAGAACAGAGCGGCGTGAGTGTGAACACGCTGCTGTCGAGGAAACGGTATGCGGTGCTGCATCTGCGAGAGCGATTGCAGCGGGTATACGCCGAATTTGATAAGAAATGAGGACAAATATGAGAAAGAAATGGTGGATCGTGCCGCTGGCAATCATCGGGATTCCGCTGTTTATTTTTGTGGGCGGTGAGGTGGTGATGCACCTGTGGAACTGGCTGCTGCCGCCGCTGTTCGGATGGCGAATGCTGGGCTTCTGGCAAGCGCTGGGCTTGTTGCTGCTTTGCCGGATCCTTTTCGGCGGCCTTGGGCATGGCGGGCCCGGACGCCACGGCGGACGCGGGTTCCGCGGGCGGTGCCGGAACATGAGTCCCGAGGAGCGGGAGAAATTTCGGAAGGCGATGGCGGAGGGGTATGGGTTCGGGGCGGGCGGGACGGCGACTTAAAACCGGTTAACAGGCTTCTGCAGAGCCGGGGTTATCGGACAACGGAGGCCGTCTTCACTCCCCAACCCGGCTCATCTGCACCGAAATAAACGATGAGTCGCGCCTTCTTGTCTGACAGGTTGTAAATGAGTTTCCGAGCACCGCCCCGGGTCGTGTCACTCTCCGGATCGAGCCAGATCAGCGAGGCCTTCGAGTTACCGCGCATTACCTGACATAGAGCTGTCGGATCAGCACCAAGCCTATCGTTCGCTATCTCCTCGCATTTATTCGTTCTGAGATCCCTGATAAGCCGTTCAGCGTTCGCCTCGTCTTTTCGGTTTCGCAGCGGGTTCAAAAGGACCATCGCTGTTCCTTGGGGGACTTCCCCCGGAGGGGCCCCATAGTAATAGAGAACACAGCGCGTCGAGCGAGTGAGGTAAATGCCGAAGAAAGCGGCGAGAACTAATGCACCTAGGGCAGCGTACAGCAAGCGATGACGGTGTTTCGAATCAGGCATGAGGTCAGTTATCCCAACGGCGGTCACAACGCCAGAATAACGCTTTCCTGGGTGTGTCTCTCGGCTAACCCGATGCCCTCTTGTCAAACTCCCACCCGGCCCCTGCAAAGGCGCAGGGACAAGGGTGGGGCACCACATGATGGGCCGAAGTCCTTGGAGTGCGGAGGTAGAAAGCCCCACCCTAGCCGCAAAGAGCGCGGCTAGGATGGGGCACTCAATTCGTCCTTACTGCCAACAACTCGATTTTTTATGCACGGACAAATGCGTCCGTCCCTCAACATGCAATTACACTAGCCCCTGGTCCAACATGGCGTTGGCTACCTTGAGGAAGCCGCCGATGTTGGCGCCGTTGACCAGATTGCCGGGCGTGCCGTATTTCTCGGCCGTTTCGAAGCAGTTCTGGTGGATGGCGATCATGATCTTGTGCAGACGATCGTCCACTTCGGCGCGAGTCCAGCTCAGCCGTGCGCTGTTCTGGGCCATTTCCAGGCCGGAGGTGGCCACGCCGCCAGCATTGGCAGCCTTGGCTGGTCCGTACAGGATCTTCGCGTCGAGGAACAGCTTGGTCGCTTCGAGCGTGGACGGCATGTTCGCGCCTTCGGCTACCAGCTTGATGCCATTCTTCAACAGATTCGCCGCGTCTTTCGCGGTGATTTCGTTCTGCGTCGCGCTCGGGAAAGCGCAATCAGCCTTCACGTTCCACAGCGGATTGTGTTCCAGCTTGATATCCGTGGGCATGAAGATCGCTTTTTTGTAGTGATCGGCATAGTCACGAATGCGTCCGCGCCTCACGTTCTTCAGTTCCATGACATACGCCAGCTTCTCGCGGTCAATGCCATCGGGATCATAGATGACGCCATTCGAGTCGGACACCGTAACCGGCTTGGCGCCGAGATCGAGCAGTTTCTCAACCGCATATTGCGAGACGTTGCCGCTGCCTGAAACCAGGCAGAGCTTGCCTTCGAGCGAGTCCTTCTTCGACTTCAACATTTCGCTGGCAAAGTAGACGCAGCCATATCCAGTGGCTTCCGGACGAATGAGCGATCCACCCCAGCCCAGGCCTTTGCCGGTCAGCACCCCGGTGAATTCGTTGCGGAGACGCTTGTATTGGCCGAAGAGGAAGCCGATCTCGCGTCCGCCTACGCCGATGTCGCCGGCCGGGACGTCGGTGTCGGGGCCGATGTGGCGTTGCAGTTCGGTCATGAAGCTTTGGCAGAAGCGCATCACTTCGTTGTCACTCTTGCCCTTGGGATCGAAATCGGATCCGCCCTTGCCGCCTCCCATGGGCAGCGTGGTGAGCGAATTCTTGAAGACCTGTTCGAACGCCAGGAACTTCAGGATGCCGAGATTAACGCTGGGATGGAAGCGCAGTCCGCCCTTGTAGGGCCCGATGGCGCTGTTCATCTCGACGCGGAATCCGCGGTTGACCTGAATGTTGCCGAGATCGTCAAACCACGGCACGCGGAACATGAGGATGCGCTCGGGCTCGACCAATCTTTCGAGCAAACGCGCTGACTGATACTCGGGATGCTTGGCGAGGACCAACCGGAGAGAGTCGAACACCTCAGCAACCGCCTGATGGAACTCGGGCTCGGCGGGATTCTTCGCTTTCACACTGATCATCGTGGATTCAATGTAGTCCGCGGGAGCCTTGACTCCCGGCGGTGTCATCACGGACTTCATAGGTTTCCTACCTCCGTAGGGGACAGCTTCATAATTCCGCTCTTCATTGTCGGCTTCTGTGAGGCGCGGGCAGTGATAATTCGCACTGGCAGGGGTGATTAGAGTCACGGGACAAATACGGTTTGGAATGAGAGGGATAGCTGAATGCCGGGGTAATCACGGAGGTGGCGAAGTTGGCGGCTGAATGAGTGTCATCCTAAGCGGCGCCGTTTGCCGCGACGGTCCTAAAGCGCTGCGCACGTTGCGAATGTACTTCAGGCTAATAAACCCACTCTGTCATCCTGAGCATAGCGAAGGATCTCTTTTCTGCCCGCAGTTCTCGTGGCTACTCCAGGAATTCCTACCAGGAACGCGATACCTCGTCGTACGAACGCCTATCAACGCCCCTCTTGTTTACCACATGGAAGGGGTCCTTCGACTCCGCAAGGGCTTCACTTTGTGAAGCTCTTGCTACGCTCAGGATGACAATTCGTTTGTGGTTGCAGGCATGCTCAGCAGATTCGCGGCAACTGCTCGCCGCTTAGCATGTCGACGACGCGGTTGCCCCCGATGCGGCTTTGGAGGACAACTGTACGGCCGGGGCTGTCTTCGACGGTGCCGACAGGGACGGATCCTTGCGAGACGGGAACCTTCCTCATGATGTCGAGAGACTTGTCGGCTTGCGCTTGAGGAACGAATACCGCGAAGCGCCCTTCATTCGCGACATAGAGCGGATCGAGACCGAGAATCTCGCAGGCGCTCTGGACCGTTTCTTCCACCGGGATCAACGATTCTTCGAGCTTGATGCAGATGTTGCGGTCGGCAGCAATTTCGTTCAAGGTCGTCGCTAGGCCGCCGCGGGTCAGGTCACGCAGGCAATGAATTTCGATTCCTGCATTGAGCAGGGCCTCGACGGCAGGCCAGACGCAATCGGTGTCGCTGAGGATCGGCGACTCGAACTCGAGGCCCTCGCGGACGGAAAGAATCGCGATCCCATGACGTCCCAGGTCGCCGCTGACGATGACCGCGTCGCCGACTTCAACCGACGCTGGGCTGATCGTCCCTTTCACATTCGCTTCGATCAACCCGATGCCCGAGGTGTTGACGAAAATTCCATCGCCCTTTCCTTTGTCGACGACCTTCGTGTCGCCGGTGACCAGTTTGACGTTCGCCTTGGCAGCTGCTTCCTGCATCGAGTTGACGACTGTGCGCAGCGTGTCCATTTCAAGGCCCTCTTCGAGAATGAATCCGGCGCTAAGATAGAGCGGACGCGCACCGCACATCGCCAGATCATTGACGGTGCCATAGACAGCAAGGTCACCGATCGTGCCTCCGGGAAAAATCAGCGGGCGCACGACAAAAGAATCCGTGGTGAAAGCCAGGCGCGATCCGTTGACCGCCAGCACCGCGCCGTCGTGCCGCTGCTCGAGCATGTCGTTCGAGAAGGCGGGCATAAAAATCTTTTCGATGAGCTGATGAGTGAGGCGTCCGCCTCCGCCGTGCGCCAGGACGATGCGATCGTCAGCGACTCGCGGAACCGGACAGTTCAGGCTGAACGAGCTGATTTTGGCGTCTGCCATAGTGATAGTAGGCCGCGCAAGCGCCTTCCGACGATACCATGGGAGCGCCGAGCGGATTCTCCGGCGTGCACTTCACGGCAAACGCCGGACACTCGTGAGGCTTCTTGATGCCTTGCAGAATCAGTCCGCTGATACACTCGGGTGATTCGTGCGCCGGTTCGCCGACAAACGGGAATCGGCGGTTCGCGTCGTACTTTTGAAAACGTCCGCGAAGCTGGAATCCGCTGGCGGGGATTTCGCCGAGACCGCGCCATTCGCGTGGGGTGACTTCAAACACTTCCGCAATCGTGTTCTGCGCGGGACGATTCCCTTCCCGCTTCACCGCGCGGCTGTATTGATTCTCGACTTCGTGCCTTCCATCTTCGAGTTGCGCGACCGTCATCAGGATTCCATCAAGAATGTCGAGCGGCTCGAATCCGGTGACCACGATCGGAACCTCGTATTTCGCAGCGATCGGGAAATATTCTTCGAAGCCCATGATGGTGCAGACGTGGCCGGCGGCGAGGAATCCTTGCACCACGCAGCTGTCTGAGGAAAGCAAAGCTTCCATCGCAGGAGGAACGAGCACGTGAGAGACGAGCAGCGAGAAGTTCCCGATGCCATCGTGATCGGCCTGCCACGCGGCCATGGCGTTCGCGGGCGCAGTGGTTTCGAATCCGACGGCAAAGAACGCAACCTGTTTTTCGGGATTGGCTTTCGCCAGCTTCAGCGCGTCGAGCGGCGAGTAGACAATGCGGACGTCGGCGCCTTCGGCTTTCACGTCGAACAAGCTCTTGGTGGATCCAGGCACGCGCAGCATGTCACCGAAGGAACAGAAGATTACTTCCGGACGCTTGGCGATCGCGACGGCTTTGTCGATGAGCTCAATTGGAGTAACACAAACCGGACAGCCGGGGCCGTGTACCAGCCTGATCTCGCTGGGCAGCAGATCTTCCAGACCGCTCTTAACGATGGTGTGAGTCTGGCCGCCGCAGATCTCCATGATGGTCCACGGACGCGTGACTTTCTGGCGGATCGCTCCCGCTAGTTGTTCGGCAGCTTTCAGGTCGCGGTATTCACTGAGGAATTTCACCGAGTTCCTCTTTCAATCCACCCATCTCCTCGAGGTACTGGAAGACGCGCTTGGCTTCGTCCTCGTCGATAACGCTGATGGCGAATCCGACGTGGACCAGAACGTATTTGCCGACCTCGGCTGCGGGAGTGTATGCGAGGTTGATGTCCTTGCGAATGCCGCCGAAGTCGACTTTGGCGTGGCGGAAGGCGATGTCGGCGGCGTCGTAGATTTCAACCACTCGGCCTGGAACGGCAAGACACATAAGCAACCCTCAGCGGCTAAAGCCGCGAACCTCATCAGCGCCTTCGCGGCATGCCTACAGGCACGCCCTGATACGAACCACATCGCGAGCCCGAAACGCTTCCTGCGATCACTTCGCTTACTGCGCGATCGGGGCCACCGGGCGACAGAGGCGCTACTTTCCAGCCATCACCGCCTGGCCCAGCGCTAGTCCGCCGTCATTGGGCGGGACTTGCTGGTGCGTGAACACTGTCAATCCGCGCGACTCAAGAACCGCTGCTGCGCGTTCGGCCAAATAACGATTCTGAAAGACTCCGCCGCTCAGCACGATCTGCTTCGATGCTGCGCCGGTTGCAACATCCACGATCCAGTTCACCAGCGCGTTGTGAAAGCGGGCCGCGATCACGGGGACCAACACTCCAGCACGCTGGTCCGCTACAACCGACGAAATCAGTGGAGCCCAGTCGCCATCGGGTAAAGAATACGCTTCTTCCGTCCGCAAGCCAGCAATTTCATTTTCAAGGAGCATGGCGACCTGCCCTTCGAATCGATTCTCCCGGGCGATTCCTGCGATAGCCGCAACGCCGTCAAACAGGCGCCCCACGCTCGTCGTAGGAACTACGTTGATCTTCCGGCCGAGCATATAGCGGATCCTGGCGTCATCCAATCGGGGTTTCCCTGTTGCTTGGGGAGAAAATTCGGGGACAAGTGACTCCTGCCCAAAGACCTCGAACATCAGGCTCGCGGCCGACCGCCAGCCTTCGCGGACGGCAGCGTCTCCGCCGGGCAGGTTGAACGGGCGCAGGTGCGCAATGCGCTCGAATTGATGGCCCTCGACGCGGAAGAACTCGCCGCCCCAGATAGAACCTTCGAGGCCGTATCCCGTGCCGTCCCAGGAGACGCCGAGATAGGGTTCCTCGACGCTGTTTTCCGCGGCACACGAGGCGACATGCGCTTGATGGTGCTGCGCGCGGATCAGGGGCAAACCAGACATTTCAGCCCAATGTGTCGAGGCGTAGTCCGGGTGAAGGTCACAAACGACGGCTTCCGGCTTAAAGCCGTAGAGGCGGCAGAGATCGTCGATGGCTCTTTCGAACGCATGGCGCGCCTCTGTGGTTTCCAGATCACCGATGTGTTGACTGAGGAATACATCCTGGCCCACGGCGATGGCGACGGTGTTCTTAAGATGTCCGCCGACCGCGAGCACAGCAGGCAGGTTCTTAGACACTCGAATTCCCAATGGAGCGTAACCACGGGCGCGGCGAAGAATGCCGGCGCGTCCGCGAGTGAGTCGTACGACCGAGTCGTCGCAGGCACGGACGATCGGGCGGTTGTGCATCAGGAAATGGTCGGCGATATCTTTCAGGCGCAAGGCCGCTTCGTCGTTGGCGATGGCGATGGGCTCATCGCTGCGGTTGCCGCTGGTGGCGATCAGCGGAAAGTTGCAGCGCTGCATCAGCAAATGGTGGAGCGGCGAGTAGGGCAGCATCACGCCCAAGTAGGGCGAGCAGTGGGCGACATTCCAGGCAATGTCAGTGCCGGATTTCGGACGCAGCAGGACAATGGGCGCCGCCTGGGATTCGAGAAGCGCAACTTCTGCCGGGGCGATCTCGCAATATTCGCGCGCCATATCGAGCGACGGCATCATCAGGGCAAAAGGTTTTTCTTCGCGATGCTTGCGCTGGCGGAGGCGGGCGACCGCCCCAGGCTGACGGGCGTCGACGAGTAATTGAAATCCGCCGATCCCTTTGAGGGCAATAATCCTTCCGGCGAGAACCGCGGCGGCTGCATCCTTGATAGCTCCGTCGAGCTTAGGTCCGCAGACCGGGCAGGCATTTGGCTGGGCATGAAAGCGCCGGTTGGCGGGATTTTCGTATTCCTCGCGGCATTCTGGACACAAAACAAAATCTCGCATCGTGGTGTTGGGCCGGTCATAGGGAATATCGACCACAATCGTGTAGCGTGGACCGCAGTTGGTGCAGTTGGTAAACGGATATCGAAAGCGCCGGTTGGCGGGATCGAACAGCTCAGCGCGGCAATCCTCGCAAGTCGCGAGATCGGGGAGCACGTTGACGGACTTTCCGGTGTCCGCATTGCTGGCGTGGATTTCGAAACGAATCGAGCCTTCGGGGGCGAGCCAAACCGACTCGTGGACATTGACGACCGAGGAGTTTGGGCGCTCGCTCTCGATTCTTGCTTCGAAACGCCGCAACTCATCGGGCGGCCCTTCGACTTCAACGACGAGTCCCGAAGAGGAATTCAGCACCCAGCCGGTGAGCGACATCTCGGTGGCGAGGCGGTACACGAAGGGGCGAAAACCGACGCCCTGCACAGCTCCGTGCAGCGTGACGCGAAGGCGCTGTGTCGCGGTTTTTGACGGCGTGGTCATTTGCGACCGTGCGAGTTGATTCTACGGCTTGGAGTTGCGCGACGGGAATGCTGGTTGCTGCAAAAAGCCTTAACCACGAAGGGCACTAAGGTTCATGAAGGAAGACGAACGGGCTTGGACTTTTTGTACCGCCTCGATTCTGGTCCCGCTCGAAAGGCCCTCTTGTATTCGCTGTTCAATGCGTCCGGCTAGCTCTGGCAGCGCGGTTGCGACCGAGGGCGAAAGGGATTCGCCATGATCGAAGTGCTGGCCGGTGATCGTGATTGAAAAGGCTTCCGGGAATGAATGGTAGAGAGCCTGAGTCAGAGCGAGGACGCCGCGAGGCGTGAGGGCGTGGGAGAAACGGCTTGTCTGATTGGGATCGATGTCTTGCGTCCGAATCTCTTCGATCTGAAGCTGGCCGGGAGTGCTGTCCGCGGTCTGGCCGGGGGGAGCCGCATCGATAAAAAAGATGCCATGGAAGAGGCTGGCGGTATCCGCCAGTTCGGGCGCGAGTTGATGCACGGTAAGGATCTCGACTTGCTGCGGAGGGAACTTCCCTTCCAGCGCTTCGGCGACTTTCCAGGCGACTCCGTCGTCGGAACGCAAGGGGTTGCCATAAGCAACGATGAGGATACTGTTCATTGCGGCGGAGGATTATCCACGGACCACCTCATCTAGAATTTCGCCGGATGGGCTGACGAGTTGGATCTGCAGGTCCATCTGACCGGAGGCGTGCGTCGAGCAGCTCAGGCAGGGATCGTAGCAGCGGATTACGGCTTCAACGCGGTTCAGCATTCCCGGAGTCAGGCGCTTGCCTTGCACGAAGTGCTTGGCGACCTGCAGAACGCTGCGGTTCATTGCCAGATTGTTCTGTCCCGTGGCGATGATCAGGTTCACCCAGCGGATCAGGCCCTGCTCGTCGATCTTGTAATGATGGAAGAGCGTGCCGCGGGGAGCCTCGGCCGCTCCTACGCCCTCGAGCGCGTTGGGCCGGGCAACGGCGCGGACGTGCTTCGAGAGAATCTCCGGGTCGTTGAGCAGCTGTTCGAGACGCTCGATGCAATAGAGAATCTCGATCAGCCGCGCGTGATGGTAGTGGAACGAGCTCAGGACCGCGGTGCGCTGCAGTTCGTGGAATTCGGCCAGTTCCTGGTCGGCGCGCGGAGTACCGCAGCGGTCGGCGACATTCAGTCGCGCCAGAGGTCCCACGCGGTAGATGCCGTCGGGAAATCCTTTGGGCTTGTAATAGCTGGACTTGAGATAGCTCCAGGGCTCGACCTTCTCACCGATGTAATCGTAGTACTGCGTGGGATCGAGGTCATCGGCAACTAGGTGGCCAGAGGCATCGACGATGCGCAGCTTGCCGTCATAGAAGGTGAGACCGTTGTCTTTCTTCACGATGCCCATGAACATTGTGGGAAAGTTGCCGAAGGTGGAAATTTCTTCGCGGAACCCCTCCATCGTGCTCTTGAACCATTCGAGCGTGCGCTCTGCGATGGCGAGCGCATCGGGAATTGCCCAGAGAATGGCGTCGCGGTTGGCTTCAGTGAGAGGCTCGCTGACGCCGCCGGGAACGATCCACGCGGGATGGATGCGCTTTCCGCCCAGCTGCTCGATGATTTTCTGACCGAACTGGCGGAGCCGGATGCCGTCGAGCGCTAGAGCGGGATTCTTTTCGGCGACGCCGAAGATGTTGCTCTTGGCCGGATCGGCGTCCATGCCGAGGAGGAGGTCGGGCGACGAAAGATGGAAGAGGCTCAGGGCATGGGATTGCGTGACTTGAGCGAGACCGAAGATGCGGCGCAGCTTGTCTGCTGTGGGAGGAATCTTCACGGCGAGCAAAGAGTCGCAGGCCTTGGCTGAGGCGATCAGGTGGCTGACAGGGCAGATGCCGCAGATCCGCGCCATCAGCGACGGCATCTCGTAGAAGGGGCGCCCCTCCGCCAGCTTTTCGAAGCCGCGGAACTGGGTGACGTGGAAGCGGGCCTCCTCGACGCGGCCGTCGTCGTTGAGGTGAAGTGTGATCTTGGAGTGGCCTTCGATGCGCGTCACCGGGTCGATGACGATGGTATTGCCCTGCTTCACGATGTCTCCCTTTTCGCTACGAGCTATGAGCCTTGAGCTTCGAGCTAAAACCTTCGTTTCCGTCTCACAATCGAGTTAGATCGCTCGCAGTGATCGCTCGAAGGTCACAGCTCACGACTCGTAGCCACCTCACGCGCCAAAACGCGTTTTCAAACTCAGGTCGGGTACACGGCCTTCCAGCAACTCCGTCACGGTGTAATAAATCGTGTCGGCTGACGGAGGACAGCCGGGGACGAACACATCCACATTCACGAATTCGTGCACAGGCCGTGAGTTTGGCAAAAGCGCGGGTACGACCTGATCTGGAATCCCCGGATCAAAGGTCACATTCTCGCGATAGGCGCGATCGTAGACTGCTTTCGTGCCAAAGGGATTGCGCATTCCAGGCACATTCGCGGTAACAGCGCAGTCGCCCAGGGAGACGAGAATCTTCGTGCGCTCACGCACGAGTTTGATCTTGTGCAGGTCTTCTTCGCTGCTGACCGCGCCTTCGACCAGCGTTACATCGACGTTTTCCGGAAACACCTTGGCATCGACCAGAGGGCTGTAGACCAGATCGGCGGCGCCGGCGATGGCTAGCAGGCGTTCATCCATGTCGAGGAACGACATGTGGCAGCCCGAGCATCCGTCGAGCCAGACTGTAGCGATTCGCTTCTTACTCATTCAGCCAACTATCTCTGGGACTGAAGTCCCCGAATTGTTTTGTTGAGCTCTTTAGCGCGGCTGGAAGCCGCGCCCTTTCAAATCACTCACTCGTTCTCCTCGCGCATCATGGTCAGATAGGGCAGGAACTGCCGGCGCTTCAGCATTTCCGCCACCGAACGGCCTTTTTCAAACAGCGCCCCGGTCGGACAGACATGGACGCACTTGCCGCAACTGGTGCAGGTTTCCGACGAACCCCACGGTTCGTTGAGGTCGGTGATGACTTTCGCGTCGATGCCGCGGCCCATGATGTCCCAGGTGTGGGCGCCCTCGATCTCGTCACACACGCGCACGCAGCGCGTACACAGGATGCAGCGATTGTGGTCGATCACGAAACGATCATGGGAGGCGTCGACCTCCTCCTTGGGATAACGATAAGGAAAGTGGACGTGCGTGATTCCCAGGCGCTGCGCCAGCATCTGCATTTCGCAGTGACCGTTAGAGACGCAAACCGAGCAGACGTGATTGCGCTCAGTGAAAAGCAACTCCAGAATCATCTTCCGATATTTCTGCAGGCGCGCGGAATCGGTGGTGACTTCCATGCCCTCTTCGACCGCGGTGACGCAGGCCGGAAGCAGCTTGTTCTGGCCTTTGATTTCTACCAGGCAGAGACGGCAGGCGCCGACGTCGGAGAGACCATCCATCTCGCAGAGGCGCGGGATAAAGATGCCGTTCTGGCGGGCCACGTCGAGGATGGTTTCTTCCTGGCGTCCGCTGAGGTCGCGGCCATCGATCTTCAAAGTCTTGACTGGCGCTGGGCTCATGCGGTTTCTCCAACTGGCTGCGCACTGCAGACTCCGGCGGGGCACTTGTGATCTTCGATGTGCGCCCGATATTCCTCGGCGAACGAACGCAGCGTGCTGACTACCGGATTCGGAGCCGACTGGCCCAGGCCGCAGAGGCTCGTGTACTTGAGCAGGTCGCAAAGTTCTTCGAGGACCTTCAGATCCTGCGGCGTGGCGGTCATGTCGCCGATGGCAGTGAGGATGCGGTGCATCTGGTAGGTGCCGACCCGGCAGGGAATGCACTTGCCGCACGACTCGGTCATGCAGAAGTCCATGAAATATTTGGCGACGTCGACCATGCACGAGCTTTCGTCCATGACGATCATGCCGCCGGAGCCCATGATCGAACCTGCGCGAGCGAGGGATTCGTAGTCGACCGGCATGTCGAGACATTCGGAGGGCAGGCAACCGCCCGAGGGGCCTCCGGTTTGGACGGCCTTGAATTTGCGGCCTTCAGGAATGCCGCCGCCGATTTCAAAGACCATCTCGCGCAGCGAAATCCCCATCGGAACTTCGACGAGGCCGGTGTTTTCGACGCGCCCCGCGAGCGCGAAGACTTTCGTGCCTTTGCTCTTCTCGGTGCCGATTCCGGCATACCACTCGCCGCCGTTGCGAATGATGGGCGCGATGTTGGCGAAAGTCTCGACATTGTTGATCAGCGTGGGCTGTCCGAAAAGACCTTCCATGGCGGGGTAGGGCGGACGCGGACGCGGCGTGCCGCGCTTCCCTTCCACCGAGGCAATGAGCGCCGTCTCTTCGCCGCAGACGAAAGCGCCAGCGCCCAGGCGCAGGTCGATGCGAAAGCTGAAGCGGGTGCCGCAGATGTTCGCGCCGAGCAGGCCCACTCGCTCCGCCTGGCGGATGGCGTTGCGCAACCGCTTGATCGCGAGCGGATATTCCGCGCGCACGTAGATGTAGGCTTCGGTCGCGCCGACGGCGTAGCCGGCAATCAGCATGCCTTCGAGTACTCGGTGCGGGTCGGATTCGAGCACGCTGCGATCCATGAACGCGCCGGGATCGCCCTCGTCGGCGTTGCAGATCACGTATTCTTGAGTGCCGACGGATTTAGAAACCGTGCTCCACTTCAGGCCGGTGGGATATCCCGCGCCACCGCGGCCGCGCAGGCCGCTCTTGGTGACCTCGTCGATCACCTCGCGCTGCGACATTTCTGTCAGGGCTTTGATCAGCGCGGTGTAGCCGTTAACGGAGATGTAGTCTTCAATGCGATCGGGATCGATGTTGCCGGAATTCTCGAGGACAATCTTCTTCTGGCGCTGGAAGAAAGGAACGTCAGTTGGACAAATAAGCCGCGAGACCGGCTCGGTTTCGAGACTGTCGAGGATTGCAATACCGTCCGCGGCTTCGACTTTCTTGTATAGAACTCCGGCGCTAGTCGAGACCAGCGGGCCTTCGGAGCACAATCCCATGCAGCCGACACCCTTGACCTGGCAGTGATCCTTGACGCCGCGGCGTGTGACTTCCTCGTCGAGAGCGTCCTTTACCGACTGGCTCTGGCAGGAAAGACAGCCAGCGGCAACGCACACCTTCACGCGCTGGGTGAACTGGTCCTGCGCAGCGCGCTCGGTTTCGGCAATCTGGTCGAGTTCCTCGGGCGTCATGCGTGAGTCCATTTCTTCAGGTGCTCGCGAATGGCCGCAGTACCGACCTTGCCGGCGACCTCCTGATCGTAGACAACGGCAGGAGCCAAGCCGCACGATCCCAGGCAGCGCGCCGTGAGCAGAGAGACTTTCTTGTCGGCGGTCGTTTCGCCGGGACCGATTCCCAGGTCGCGCTGGACCGCGTCGAGCAATTGTGGCGCGCCCTTGATGTAGCACGCTGTGCCCATGCAGATGACGCAGGTATGGTCGCCCGCGGGTTTAAGAGTGAAGAAGTGATAGAAAGTGGCGACGCCGTAGGCACGACTCAGAGGCACGCGCAACGACATCGCAACATAACGCAGCGCCTGCTCGTCCAAGTATCCGAAAGCTTCCTGGACCGTGTGCAGAGTTTCAATCAGACCGCGCGCCTGCTGGCCCTGACGCCGCATTGTGGCGTCCACCAGCTTCCAGCGCTTGTCCTGATTCGGAGGAGTGGGTTTGGCAACGTATGAGGGCATATCCTTTGGTGCTCGCAGATGAATTCTGCATGAAGGTTATGAGATTAGATCGTTGCATAGCGAAGGACACATGAGTGTAGTCCTCACTCTTTCCGATCACAATGATTCTCCACAAAAAACAGCCGCGCGGTCTCCATTTTGGCTCAAGCTCAAAAGCGACAATGTTTTGAGACACCTCGGAACAGGAAGCGAGTGAGCGTCTCGCTTCCGCGATATCCCATGCGAGAGAACGTCTTACTTTTATTCGTGCGTCGTCAGCACCGGACAGTGCGCGTTCGCGATCACGTTGTGCGCCGCAGACCACGGAAGGTGCGTCGAACCCACTTCGGAGGACGAGCGCGCGCCGAGAACGATCAGGTCCGCTTCGCGCTCGGATGCGACTTTGAGAATGCGCACAGCCGCGTCGCCGAACTCGAGCACAGTTTCGGGCGTGTGCTGCAACGCTGCGGTTGCCGGAATCAGCTCTCGCAATTTTTGGACACCCTCCTCGATCGGACCCGGACGGCGGCCGAGTTCGCTATAGTCTTCGATCACATGCACGAGCGTAAGCCGTGAGCGAAACTCCTCGGCCAACCCGGCTGCGGCCTGGGCAACCCATTTCGCACTTTGCGCAAAATCCGTGGCGAATACGATCCTCCGCAGTTCCAGCTCCAGAGGCGCTACGTCGCGGCGGCGACTCTGCAATGGCGGTAGCTTCGCCCGTCCGGAGACTTTGGGACCAACGGTCAGCACTGGACAAGATGCGTGCCGTAGGATGTGTTCTGCCACGGATCCGAGCAACAACTTGCCCAGACCGGTGCGTCCGTGCGTGCCGAGCACGATCAGTTCAATTTCATATTCTTCAATGACTGCAGCCAGGTTCTTCCACACCTGTCCATGGCGAACGTAGTTGCGGTGCGGAATTCCTTCGAAGCAGTCGGAAAGCTCGTCAAGCTTCTCCTTGGCTTCGCTATTGGCGTCTTCATAGATTGTGCCCATGCTGACGTAGTCCACGCCTCCGGTGGTCAGCAAAAGGCTGGCGTCGGACACGACATGCACTGTGTGCAGCGTGCTGCCAAAGTGCCGGCAGATAGCGGTAGCGTAAGGCAGCGCGGCCTCGGATGTGGCGGAGAAATCAGTGGTGAACAAAACGTTCTTTACCGAAACTGCGGACCCAAGCTTCGGAGAGATTTCGCGATCGGCGACCGCGACGCCTGATGTTTCGATGTTGGCTTGAACGAGTGCCATAAAGCACCTCCTGCACCCGTGCTTAGAATCACGCCGCAGAGATGGTTGGAGATACGACTCCTGTCACCCGTTTTTGTGATTTGAATCACAGCTTCGGAGATCGTCTGTGTTCATGGAGCCTGATCGTGAGATTTAGGCGACAGAACGACTCACCACACCGGACACAGAGGTACACAAAGAACGTAAAAGCCCGATCTACTCTGTGGTCCTATTGCGCGAAGCCGTCGGCTTGAGTTACTGCGCCGATGGCTACGGTGTGGTCGACATAGACGCGTCCGGCCGCGAGCGCCTGGCGGTCGAGTTCCAGAAGCGCAGGATTTTTCACTTTCGCTTCCAGCACCTTCATGGCAGTCCCCGACGACAAGCACTCAGTCTCTTCCAGCAGTGCGCCCAGGATGACTACGTTGGCAACTTTTGCCGATCCCAGCTTGTCGGCGATCTCGGATGCGGAGATGCAGACGACTTGAGCCTGCGGGATGGCAAGGTCTTCCGGCAGGTTCTCGCGGCCGTAGATGATTGTGCCTCCAGGCGCGACCTGCGCTGCAAACTTCCGAAGCGACGGCTCGTTCAGAGCAATGAGGACATCGGGGCGCGTGAGCACCGGCGATCCGATGCGCTCCTTCGACAAACGGACGTGGCAGTGCGCGCTGCCGGACCGCATCTCGGGGCCGTAGGAAGGGAGCCAGCTGACTTCCAGCCCTTCGCGCATGCCCATCTCGGCCAGAAGCTGTCCGAGCAGCAAGACGCCTTGCCCGCCGAATCCGGCGACCTTGATGCCGAGATGATCGAAGTGGTGATGGCGGCCAGAGACAAGTCCCTCGCGGGCAGCATTGCGTTCGCCTTCGACTAGCTCCTGCACGGTTTTGTGCGGCGGGATATTGCTGTTGGGGATTTCGACTTTGCGATCCCGGAAAACGTTGAGCGGGAAGTTGGGAATCATCTTCTCCGCGACCCATTTCCGCGCTTCGATCGGATCCTTGCCCCAAATCGTCGGACACGGCGAGAGAATCTCGACAAAGGTGAAACCGGCGCCGGCGCGCTGCAGTTCGAGCGCTTTGCGGACGGCTCGGCGGGCTTTCATGATGTTCTTGTTATCGGAGAGCGCTACCCTCTCGATGTAGACCGGGGCTTCGAGAGAAGCGAGCATCTCGGCCATGTGCAGCGGGAAACCTTCGTTCACCGGACGGCGTCCCCAGGGCGAGGTAGTGCTGCGCTGTCCGACCAGGGTCGTCGGAGCCATTTGGCCGCCCGTCATCCCATAGATCGCGTTGTTCACAAAGAAGACCGAGATCTTTTCACCGCGGTTGGCGGCATGCACGATTTCGGCGGTGCCGATCGCGGCGAGGTCTCCATCGCCCTGATACGCGATGACGATTTTGTCGGGGCACGCACGTTTCAGGCCCGTGGCCGCAGCCGGGGCGCGCCCGTGGGCAACCTGCACGTTGCCCACGTCGAAATAGTAATAGGCGAAGACCGAGCAACCGACGGGGCTGACCAGAATCGTTTGATCCTGCAGTCCAAGATCTTCGAGAGCCTCGGCGATGAGTTTGTGCGCCACGCCATGGCCGCATCCCGGGCAGTAGTGCGTCTGGTGCTTCAGGTCGCCCTTGCGTTCGTATTCCGGATAGAAGACTTCCGACTTTTGGTGCACGATCTCGTATTTGTCGGTCACTGCCTTCGGTTCCTCGGAGACTACGTGGTCCGCCATGATGGGTTCCTCTGTTAGTTGCGAACGTGTCGTCCCTATGGGACTCGCGGCTCTTTCTTGAGCCCAGGACTTACGTCTTGGGCTAATCACCGCCGCTTCGCGGCTTGTCTCGATCCAATGCAGGGACCCTCTCGCCAGAAAAAAGGGCCTGCAATTTCTCGGTAGCCCCGGACGAATGCGTCCGGGGCTCCATGTTCTACACTGCCGCGGGCAGGTGCTCTTCAATCTTGGCTAGCAATTCCTCGACACCGGGGACGTTGCCGCCGACTCGGCCGTAAAATTCGACGGGCCGTTTACCGTCGAGGGAAAGCCGGACGTCTTCGACCATCTGCCCATTGCTCAACTCGACAGTCAGAACTTTTTCGGCCCGCAGCGCGGCCGCGGCAATCTCTTTCTTCGGAAATGGCCACAGCGTTATCGGACGGAATAGGCCGACCTTGATTCCCTGCTTGCGGGCTTCGTCCACCGCAGAGCGCAGCACGCGCGACACGATGCCGTAGCCGACGACGATCAGTTCCGCGTCGTCGGTGCGGTACTCTTCCCACCGGACCTCGGTCTGCTGTGCGCGCATGTACTTGGCTTCCATACGCCGCTGGTGCTCTTCGAGATCGTCCGGCTCAAGCACAATCGAACTGACCATGTTCCGGCGAGTCCCGGCCGTTCCCTTGACCGCCCAGGGTTTCGGCGGCGCTACAATCTCGCGATATTCGAGATCAAGCGGTTCCATCATTTGGCCGACAAATCCATCGGTCAGCACGATGGCCGGGTTGCGATAGCGATCGGCCAGTTCGAAGGCGAGGACGGTCAGGTCTGCCATCTCCTGGACCGAGGCGGGAGCGACGACCAGATTGCGATAATTGCCATGCCCTCCACCCTTGACCATTGCAAAGTAGTCGCTTTGCTCGGGCGCGATATTGCCGAGACCCGGTCCGCCACGCATCATGTCGACGATGACGCAGGGCAACTCCGCACCTGCGAGATACGAGATGCCTTCCTGCATGAGGCTAACGCCGGGACCGGAGGAAGCGGTCATGACGCGCTTTCCGGCAGCGGCCGCGCCATAAACCATGTTGATGGCAGCGGTTTCACTTTCGGCCTGTACGAAGGTGCCTCCGACCTCGGGCAGATAGAGCGCTGCGGCTTCGGCGACTTCGCTGGCGGGAGTGATGGGGTATCCGTAGTAGGCGCAGCAGCCGGCGAGCACGGCTCCTTTGATGACTGCAACGTTTCCTTTACAGAGTTGCCGCATGTTCGCCTCCAGCCGAGACTTGGGCGGTCGCTTTGGGCGGCGGGATCAGCCGGTAAACAAGGATCGCGCCCGGCTCCGGGCAGCAGTAAAAACAAATGCCGCATCCGGTGCAGTCGTGGCCGGTATAGTGTGCCGGGTGGACTCCGTAATGGCTGAGTTCAGGAGCAAGCTCCAGGCACTTCGGCGGGCACGACTCGACGCATAACCCGCATCCTTTGCACTCTTCGACGTTGATCGTGATATTGCCACGTGCCGGACCCGCCATGGACTCACCTCGAGACTGCTGTCTGTGCCACTTGAGGTTGCAACCACTTGGTTTTCTCGCAATACTCATACAAGCCTGCGCGGAAGTCGGGATGCGCGATCTGGATCAGGGCCTTCGCCCGCTCGCGAATCGACCTGCCGTGCAGGTACGCCACCCCGTATTCCGTTACGACATAGCGTACGAGGCCCCGCGAAGTAACGACTCCCGCCCCAGGATCTAGCATGGGCACGATCCGCGAAATCTTTCCATTCTTGGCGGTCGATGAAATCGCAATGATGGGCTTGCCGCCCTTCGACCGCGACGCGCCACGCAAGAAATCCACTTGGCCGCCAATCCCGCTGTAGAACTGGTTCCCAATCGAATCGGAGCACACCTGTCCCGTTAGATCGACCTGCAACGCCGAATTGATGGCGACCATGTTGTCGTTGCGTGCGATCAGGCCGGGATCGTTGGAATACGCGGTGGGATGAAATTCGAAGATGGGATTATTGTCGACGAACTCGAACAGCCGCTTAGAGCCGAGCGCGAATCCGAGGATGATCTTGCGCGGCTTGAAGTTTTTTCGCGCGCCGGTCAGCACTCCGGCCTCGATCAGAGGGATCACACCATCGGAGATCATTTCGCTGTGGACACCGAGGTCTTTGCGGTCCATGAGCATGGGCAATATGGCGTCCGGGATGCCGCCGATGCCGGTTTGCAGAACCGATCCATCTTCAATCAGGCCGGCCACATTGCGCGCGATCGCGACTTGCAGATCGGTCACGATCGGCTGCTTGAGAGCGCATAAGGGCCGCGACGACTCGACGAGATCATCGATATCGTTGACGTGAATAAAGCTGTCGCCGTAGGTGCGCGGCATATTGTCGTTGATCTGCGCCACTACGTGCTTGGCGACCTTTGCCGCAGTCAGAGTCGTATCGACGCCGACGCCGAAGCTGCAGTATCCGTGCGAATCGGGTGGTGATACCTCGATCAGGGCGACGTCGATGGGCATCTCCCCACTTTCGAAGAGTCCCTCGATCTCGCTCAGATAAATGGGAGTGTAATCGGCGCGGCCGTCGTTGATCGCTTCGCGCACATTGGCGCCGATGAACATGGCGTTATGGCGAAAATGGCCGGCCATCTCCGGAGCCACGTAGGGTGCGCAGCCCATGGTCATCATGTGAACGATTTCTACATCGAAGAGATCGGGCGCACGCCGCATCAGCGCTTCCACCAGCGTCTCAGGCTCGGCACAACCAGGCTGGATGTAGACGCGCATACCGCACTTCACGCACCCCAGCGCGTCGTCTGCCGTCTTCAGCCGCTTCTTGTATTCCTTTTCCCATGACATCGACATCCTCGTCCGCCCCCTAAGAAGCCCTCAGTGCGCCTTCGCGCGACGCCCGGGCAACTTCGTCCTCATACCCCACAGCGGCATAATAAATCGCGCGGTCAAAAAACATCTCCAGCATTTGCAGCAATTCCAGTTCCCCCATGATTTCGACAGCGCGGTCCATGACAGCTTCACTCTTCAGAAAGCCCCAGAGATTTTCCTTGGTAAGCACGATAGCCTGCACGACTTCGCTCAGCGGAACTTCCTGATCAGCGCGTCGCGCCCCAATCTCCCGGTAGCGATGCTCGATATCGAGTTCGTTCTTGCCCAGCAGCCACTCGCCGAGGTGACGATATATCTCGTAGACGCGTTCCCGCAGTTCGTGGGCAGGAATGTCCCGAAAGTGGTTGACTTGCAGACTCGAATGAACCCTTTCTTCGAGCCCGGCAGCGAGCGCGTCGGCATGAGATTCGATCAGACGCACCAGCCTGTAGGAAAACATCATACGCACCCCCATCACCGGCTCGACGGCCCGGCGTCACACCCCAAGTTTCACTGCCGTGTCTTGATTGCTCCAGCCTTCCACCGGCATCTTGCCAGTCTCGACGGTCGGCTCGAGAGTCTGAGGAACGGTAATGGCCCGCGAAATCAGGCAAATGGACTTTGCCCGGCGTAACAGACTCAGTCCGGTCTCGCTCAGATCTTCGGAGTGAACCGTCAATCTGGGACGAATCAATATCTCGTTGAAGCTGCATCCGGCGGTCCGGCTGCGGCGCACGCTGCCTTCGATTTCCACTTCCAGATCGGTGTAATCGAATTTCGCAGTCCGCGCGATCTCGTGGAAGGTGGTGGTAAAGCAGCCGGCCAGGGCACAGAGCAGCAACTGCTCGGGAGTCCACCGGCCCTCCAATCCTCCCAACTCGGCGGCCTCGGAGAAATGGATCGTGTTCGGAGAAGACTCGCACTTGGCTAGTCCAGTACGGCCTGATGTCCACCAGGCCGAAACGCGATAGGTATACTCTACAGCCATGTTTAGACTCCTGGCGCTCCCAGAGGGCGCTGATTCCCCGTCAAGACGATAGCGAGAAGATCACCGTGATGGTGGTCTCTATTTCCACCGGTTGCCCGTTCAACAGATACGGTTTGTAGCGCCACTGTCTTACCGCCGCGAGGGCGGCTGGAACCAGCATCGGATGTCCGCTCACCAACTGCAGGTTCTGAATCTGTCCGTTGCTGTCGATGACTGCGCTCAGCACAACCTCGCCTTGCACCCGCGCGGATCTCGCCAGAGTGGGATAGACGGGCTCTTCCTTGTGGATCAGCAGGCCTCGGGTGACTCCCTGCGAGATGCGGACGCGTTGCGGGACGACCGGCACAAACTTCGGCACCGACGAAAGGTTCGAGGTCGCGCTGACGATTCCGCCAATGACGCCACCCAACTGGCCTCCCGGAATTCCTCCCGGAACTCCTCCAACAACTCCGCCGGTCGCTGCCATTGGCGGCGGCGCCTCATCTTCCTTGATCATTTCGATCTTTCTTGGAATCTTCGTCGGCGTGCGCAATGCTCCCGTGGAAAGCATGTCCGTCTGGATCTGATGAACCACTCTTTGAACCTGCTCCGCAGCCGGCGGCGGGGGCGGTGGAGGCGGCGGAGGTGCAACCAGAAATGTCAAAAGCTGTGCTTTCGGCAGCGCCTCAGGAAATACCAGAGGCATGATCAGCATGAGGCCAATGGCCACGCAATTGAAAATGAAAGAGGTTGTGGTCGCGAACGCTTTGCGCTTCTGGGCTGGACCAAAGTCCAGCAGACTGTCGGAGAACATCGTCCTGGGCGCGAATGGCTCCGCCACTATGTCTTTCCGTGGCAGCCTCGCCGCACCCGGACGGCTTGCCGGTTTGACTTCCTGTACCTCTGGTTCATGGATCTCGATTGTGCCCATCGGAACCTCCTGCCTCAACCTTTCCACTTTGGTCGGGAGTTCTGGAAGGTGTGTCTCTGCAGGCACATCTCCCTGAACTCCAAGCCCATCTTCGTCCAAGCCCTAACTTGAGCAAATGGCAGGCGTCACGGCTGATTGTGATCGAAATCACGAATGTTGGAACCGGGAGCCAAACCGAAGTAACGACAACCCATGAACGGGGCAGGATTGTGCAACGGGCGATCCTTCACTGAAGCCACGAAGAAGAAGGAAAGGAACGAGGTGTAAACCGGAAGAAGTGAAGAATGGAGCGGGAGACCGGGATCGAACCGGCGACATCCAGCTTGGGAAGCTGGCGTTCTACCGCTGAACTACTCCCGCTCAGCGCGAACGGGAGTAGATTATCACCACCGGGGACCGGTCACAATGCCTCGATGCGACCCTCATAGCAGAGAAACTCCATGCGTCCGCCCCTCGTGAACTCGCGCACTCACTCGTGATTTAATAGTCGCCCGGCGGTTCAATCCACTTTTCTCTGGGAGTCTATGGCTTCATCGAGCGCTGGTTCTTCGCGACGCAAGTTCCTGGAAAACACCCTGGCCACGGGGGCCGCTGCCGCGCTTGTTCCAGCATTGAGCGCGGGACGCACCGTCACACCTTCCTCAACACCGTCTCCTGAAATCAAACCCTTCGAACTGGAAGAAATCACCATCTCGGAATTGCAGGAAGGGATGCAGGCGGGCAAATTCACCGCGCGCTCTCTCGTAGAGAAATATTCCGCCCGTATCGAAGAAATCGACAAGAGCGGACCCGCCGTGAACGCGATCCTCGAAATGAATCCCGATGCCCTGTCGATTGCGGACGCTCTCGATCAGGAGCGAAAGGCCAAGGGGCGACGCGGCCACCTGCACGGCATTCCGGTTCTCATTAAAGACAACATCGACACCGCGGATCACATGATGACCACGGCAGGATCGCTCGCCCTGGTGGGCTCGAAGCCGCCGAAAGATTCGTTCGTGGCGCAGAGACTGAGGGCGGCCGGCGCAGTCATCCTGGGTAAGGCGAACCTCAGCGAATGGGCGAATATCCGTTCCAGTCACTCCACCAGCGGATGGAGCGGGCGCGGCGGGTTAACCCGGAATCCTTACGCGCTCGATCGCAATCCCTGCGGATCAAGCTCCGGCACAGGCGCAGGTATTTCTGCGAACCTTGCTACAGCGGGAATCGGCACCGAGACCGATGGTTCGATCGTTTGTCCGTCGTCGTCGAATGGGCTTGCCGGCATCAAGCCGACAGTGGGGCTGGTCAGCCGCTCCGGCATTATCCCGATTTCTCATAGTCAGGATGGCGCGGGGCCGATGTGCCGGACTCTCCGCGATGCGGCCATTCTGTTGAGTGCACTGACCGGTGTCGATCCGGACGACGCGGCCACGGCTGCCAGCGCGGGCCAGTCGTACACGGATTACTCGAAGTTCTGCGATCCCAACGGATTGAAGGGCGCCCGCATTGGCGTTGCGCGCAAATATTTCGGATTCAGTGACGCGGTCGACGAGCTGATGGAACAGACGCTCGACGTCATGAAGAAGCAGGGAGCGACGCTGGTAGATCCCGCTGATATCGACACTGTCGGAAAGTTTGACGAAAGTGAATCCACGGTTTTCATGTACGAACTGAAAGCGGATCTCAACGCGTATCTGGCAAAGCTCGGTCCCGAAGCGCCGGTACGCACGCTCAAAGACATCATCGACTTCAATGAACGCAATCGATCAAAGGAGATGCCTTACTTCGGGCAGGACTTATTCCTGAAATCGCAAGCTAAGGGGCCACTTACTGAGAAAGAGTACGTGGACGCGTTGGCCAAGAATCATCAACTTGCGCGCACCGAAGGCATCGACGCAGTGATGGATAAGCATCAACTACATGCCCTAGTAGCTCCCACCGGCGGCCCGGCATGGATTACAGATCTGGTCACCGGGGATCACTTTTCCGGAGGGAGCTCGAATGCCGCGGCTGTGGCGGGTTATCCAAACATTAATGTGACTGCGGGTTTTATCTCCGGCCTGCCGGTGGGGATTTCGTTCTTTGGACGTGCCTGGAGCGAACCAACTCTTATCCAGCTGGCTTACGCCTTCGAACAAGCGACCAAGGCCCGCCAGGCACCGCGATTCCTGCCGACGATTGGGCCTGCCTAAAGAGTAAAATAGCCCGCAGCGCCGGAGGTTGATTTGATCACGCTCCGTTCCTGCTGGATTTCGTGGCCGTTTCTCAGGAAGCTGATCCTGCCTTGTCTTGCCTTCAGCAGTCTCTCCTACGGGCAAGTCCTATACCAGGACCAGGAAATTCAAGTTCACAATCTGCCGTCGTTGAAAGCACGGAGTCACGATCCGTCGGACGTACTTCTGACCTCGCTCGATACCATTCTGCATAACCGGGACGTCTGCTGCGGGAAGGACTCTGCTCTCGAAAATAGTTTGGCCAAGGCCGATCCCAAGTCCTTGAAGGACGTAGCCGCCAAATTACAGGGACAGCATCGATTCAGCGATGGACGCGCGATCACGCTGTCAACCGAATATCTCACTTCCGACGGTGTGAGTGCGGGACATTTGGTCGAAATGATCCTGAACCAGCACGCGGCGCTGATGGAATGGAACTCCCACGTGTATGTCGTTCGCGGCCTGGTATTTTTCTGGACTGGAGATGCAACCAACCCTTACATGGTGATTCGCAGCTTCCTGCTGTGGGATACGCGATACACGGACTCGCGCCGTGAGGTCCTCTTCGCCCGCGGAGTGGATGATGCCGACAAGGTGGAAGGGCTGCTATTCGTGGAAGCGGGGATGCCGTAGTACTTCAGACGTACAAGCTCCTGAAGGTCAAATTCCTGACGACGGCGGTGACTGCCCCCTCTAATTTTTGCAATTTTCCGGCGATCCCATGTTAGCCTTCACTTACTAGGGGGTACTAGATGACCAACCTGAACAAGGTAGTCACTTCCCTGCGGCATGAGTACTCCCGTCTCGAAAATGAGATGGAACGAGTAGGGAAGGCACTAAACGCTCTCGGCAATAGCAGCGGGAACAAGCTCAAGAAGGCCAAACGCGTCTTGAGTAAGGAAGCCCGCCAGCGCATTGCCGACGCGCAAAGACTTCGCTGGGCTAAGGTGCGGAAAGCGGCCAAGCTGGCTAAGTCTTAATCTGTAGTGTTTTTTCGCAAGCACCGCAGACGGCCCTGTTCGTAAATCTCCTATAGATAAGCGACGGGGCCCAAGCGGAGCACATGCTTCTCAGCGTCGGCGTCTAAGTCCAGCGGAACCACTTCAGAGCCAGCACAAACGAGATTCCTCCCCATAGGACCATCACCAACAGACGCGGCCATTGATGCAGGAGCGGTGTGCCCTCGAGAATGCAGGCGCGTAACGCATCGTTGAGCGCGGTGAGAGGAAGCGCTTTGATCAGCGGATGAATGACTCTTGGGAAGCGCTCGTAAGAAAAGAAGACGCCGGAGAAGATCCACATCGGCATCATGACCAGGTTGATGAGGCCGCTGACGGATTCGATTTTCTGCGCGCGGCTGGCAGTTAACAGGCCCACGCCACCGAAAGTGAGCGACCCGATGGCGGCGATGAAGGCGATCGCACCGATCGATCCCAGCACGCGCATGTGGAAGAAGAGAGCGCCAAACACCAATAGCAAGCCGACCTCGATAATCATCAGGATCAGGCGGCTCGAAGCCAGCGCCAGAAGAAAATCCCCGCGGCGCATGGGAGTGCCTACAAATCGCTTCAGCAGCTTACGCTGGCGCATGTCTACCAGCGCGAAGCCGATCCCCCACATACCGGAGTTCATCAGGTTCATGCCGAGCAGGCCTGGGATGAGGAAATCGATGTAGCGCGAACCGGGTTCGGACGATGTCACTGTAGTGGTAGCGATCGCATCTTTGCGGCCAGCAGCAGCTTGCAGGGCTTCGTTCGTCTCAGCCTTGGCAAGTACGCTCTCGGGGCGTGCAGGATCGTAACGGTAGCCGAAGCCTCGCTTGCCATCCGGCTCGATGACGAGATCGAACTTGCCGAGGCGGAAACCGTGGCGCGCATCGTCGGTATCCAGTACCTGAATCTTGAACATCTCATGTTGCGGCGAACGCGCGAGCAGGGCTTGAGCTTCCTGGGAGCCCGCGCTATTCACGATTGCGACGGACACCGCATCGCCGGGCTTGCTGCGGAAGGCGATTCCCAGACCCAAAGCCAGCAACAGAGGAAATACAAATACCCAGAACACGACTTCCGGCTCGCGCTTCAGTTCGAGCATGCGCGCCATCAAAAGATGGGAATAGCCCGACCAGCGCCCGTTGCGACGCGGCGGTTCGGGCTTGGGCGTCGAGGTCTCGACCGGTGTTTCTTGTGCAACGCTCATACGTTCCAATTCCCGCCTAACGTGCTTGTGGCTTCCACTTATTCAAGAACTCTGCCAGCGCTTCAGGCGTCAATCCGCGCGCATCTTCAAACTCTCCGTTTTTCTGGCTGACTACCAGCTTGCCGTCCGTCTCGGCGACAGCGAGCGCCGGAATGCCTTTATCCAGAGGGACTTCAAATTGTTTCACGAGATCAGGATTCTTCTTTTCATCCGGCCCGAGGTCGACGTGGACGACTTCGTAGTTCGCGTCCACCAGCGGCGCCAACGGACCATGGAAGGCAAGATCGAGCACGTGACAGTCGAAGCACCAGTTCGCGCCAAAGACGAGCAGCACGCGTTTGTGCTCTCTCGCGGCTTTCTCTTCCGCCTCTTTGATCTCTGCGTGCGCATCGGCGTTGTCGGGATAGATGTTCTTCTTCATATCCGACGGCTGCTTGAGAGCGGGATTGTCCGTCCTTTCGACGCCAACGATTCGCCAATCATCTCCTTGCTTTCTCCAGCCTTGGGCATCCGTCACATTCATGGTACGGCCATCCCCGGCGACAATGTCTCCGCGAAAGATCACGCTGGCCCGATCGGGTCGAACGACGAGCCGAACAATCTCGACTTTCATGCTGCGCACTTTCTGGTCGAGCCAGAAGTTGATCTCGGCGGACGCGGGAAACTGTTCCGTCTTGACGCTGACCTGCGCCGGCGGATCTAAGCTGTACAACCCTTTGAGCGAAGCCGCATCTCCGGTGAGGACGGCACCAGTCCATTGCTGAAAGGGCGGAAAAGTGGAGGCATCCACCGGCGCTGACTCGGACGTTTGCGCGATACCGGCGGCGATCGCTGCCATGGAAAATACAAGCGTGATTCCTACTCTCATTGGCCGATTCATCTTGAGTCCGCTCCTCGTCAAGTCATTCCTCGCGCAGATGGCGTCCTGTCAGACGCACGAACACATCTTCCAGGCTAGCCTGTCGCGTGGTCAGGTGCTGCAACTTGCCATTCTGCTTATTAATTGTTTCCAACAGCGCGGGAATCGTCAGGTGCGGCTCCTTGACGTTGAGAGCAATCATGCCATCGTCCTCGCGCACGGATTCGACGCTGGGCAATCCGCGCCAGGCGGGCAATGCGGCGCCGTCCGATCCGCTAACCGAGAATTCGACCACGTGATGACCGCCAAGCCGGGTGATCAGGTCGGCAGGAGATCCCTCGGCGATGACCTGGCCGTGATCGACGATGGCCAGTCGGTCGCACAAGCGCTCGGCTTCGTCCATGTAGTGCGTGGTGAGCAGCACGGTGCCGCCATCGCGTTGGAAGGCGCGAATGATGTCCCATAGCTGGCGGCGGCTTTGCGGATCGAGGCCGGTCGTCGGCTCGTCGAGAAATAGGATCTTCGGATTGCACACCAGCGCAGTAGCTACCGCCAGGCGCTGACGTTGTCCGCCTGAGAGCTTGCCGACCCACGAATCAGCCTTCTCAGTGAGTTGCAATTGCTCGAGGACTTCGTCCGTCGAACGAGGTTGCAGGTAGAAGCTGGCAAACAGCTTAATCGTTTCGCGCACCGTCAGCTTTTCTGACAACCGAGTTTCCTGCAGCGAAATGCCCAGCCACTCACGCATCTCGCGTTGGTTTTCTTTCCAGGAATGGCCCAGGATCCGGACCTCGCCGGAAGTAGGCGCCAGCAGGCCTTCGAGGATCTCGATGGTTGTGGTCTTCCCCGCCCCGTTCGGTCCCAGCAGGCCGAAGCACTCGCCGGTCTGGATTTCGAGGTTGAGTCCGCGCACGGCCTCGACCTTGCCGTCGTAGGTCTTGCGCAGGTCGCGGCATTGGATCGCCGTAGGCATGCGGGCATTCTATCGCAGGTCGCGTGTTGATTTGATGAACCGGTCTGGGGCTCGCGGCTTTCATCGGCTACCTTCTGGAAGCCACGGCCCAGAGCCAAATGCGCCAACTAAAATACCGCATCGCCGCAAGCCGTCGAATGATTTTGTGTATTCCTAAGTGGAGACCCACAGGCAGGCGTAACCCAATGTTTCGCTGGCGTTCTCGTTTGCGGATGTGGGCGCGACCGTGGCAGAGAAATAATCTGGCGAATCTCACGAACTGGCGAGCCTAGCGACTACCAACGATATCCCCAGGGCCGGGATCACCCGGGGGTTGTCTTGAGGAAGGCGGATCCGGAAGCACGACAGGAGCTGAGCCGTCGGCAGGCTTGGGAACATCTTCCGAGTCCTCTCCTGGCCGTCGCAGGCTGGGCGCATTCGCCGGACGCTCTTCCTGCTCTTTCTTCGCCTCAGTATCCTTATCCGGCTTTTCGAGGATCACTTCTTTCTCCGCGCGCACAATCTTCTGGCCGCCCACCTTCATGGTTTCGACCCGAACGACTTCGTCTCCAACGATTCTGACAAAGTCGACGTCCTGCGGAGGCTGGCCGTAGATCCACTCTTCGTAGTCGGTTTCGCCATCTTTCTCGCGCACTTTGCGTGGGGCTTTGCCCACGGCGTGCAGAACCATCTCGGTGTTCATGCCCACCAACACGTGATGCGCCTGGATGGCTTCTTTCACTTTCGGAGGCACGGTATCGAGATAGGCTTCCTCTTTGTTCCTCGCCTTGAAGTCAAGCGCTGGAAGCAGAAGTTTCCGTAACTGCGCCGCGCTCATCTCGGGAACATACTTATCGAAGTAAACGTCGAGGTAGCTTCCGTGCGGGTTATCCGTTTCCTGATCATTGGAGAGAGGAACTGGCGTTCCACCGGTGCCCGACACTTCAATGCGCTGATACCACTTCTTGCGGTGTACCGGTCCGCCATTCAGATCAAAGTGGATGTGGTCGTCTTTGATGCGAACAAAGGATATGTGGGCCGGATCGCCTGGCTTGATGGACGGTCCCCAAAGAGCAAGGAGTTGTTGCAAATCTTGCCCGCTCGGAGTAACCGCGCCCTTCCGGATGTTCAGGCCTCTCTTGCCCATCGGAAACATGGTCCGCGCATAGACCATCTGGGTCTCGAAGTCACGGATGATTTCGTATCGGGTCTGTTTCGACATGCGGGGCGCGTCCGCAGGAATCTCCGGCGCTGGCACTGCGGATGCCACGGTTTGTGCGCTGACGGGGGCCGGTGCGATCTGGCTTGTCGCGCCTGCATTGGTGCTTTGTCCGTAGACCGGAAGCGTTACCAGGAACGAGGAAATAATCAGGAAGGAGGCGACGCGAAGACGTTGCATAAAACACCCCTGGTCCGCTTTCGCACATTATAGCGCGGAAGCACGGCGCATTCAGCATACTCGTGAAATGCGCGTTCAGAGCGGTATTCTGCATTGATTTCACATTGACAGCACTATGGTTTTGCGACACACTTACTAGCATTCGCGCATCGCCACGTGGATTCGAGCGCTTCGTCTCTGTCCAAATCTTTTTAGTGAGATCCGTACCATGGGAGATCTGTCGCTTCCAGCCCCGTCAGCCCCCGGTGTACTCAGCCGTGACCCCCTCCCCGTGGCGCCAGGCCCCTTGCGACCAAATTCGCCACAGTCTTCCGAGAGCCCCGCACTACTAGGAGCCCTTCGGGAGGCCGTGAGCGCCGGTAAGTTGTCGACCGAAGCCGTCCTCAACGCAGTCGCGGATGCCGCGCGCGTACTGAGTGGCGCGCACGGAACAGCCATCGCATCCCGCGTGAATGGAAGGGTTGTATGCCGCGCACGGAGCGGCGAAATCGCGCCCGAACTCGGTGCTCCCCTTAACACCGATTCCGGCATTTCCGGCGAGTGCCTGCGCACTGCCGCGATTCTTGTTTGCAAAGATTCTTCAACTGATGAGCGCGTTGATCCGGAAGTGTGCCGCGCCTTGGGCATCCGTTCGATCGTCGTGGTGCCGCTGCGCGGTCCCAAGGGGATGCTGGGAATTCTGGAAGCTTTCTCCGAAAATGCGAATGCCTTTGAGGAAGAGCAGATCAACTGGCTGCGTGCGTTGGGAGAGATTACGGAAACTGCCTTTGAGCGGGAGCGGCGCGTGCCGCCTCCAACTCCGGCAGCGACCCGCCCTGCGCTTTTCGCTCCGCCCTCGCTGAAAGCGGAAGACAGCGGCAGAGCGGTCACAACTCCCCGTTTTTTCGACAAGCGCTATTGGATACTGGGAGCCGTTGCAGTCATATTGCTCCTGACAGCCCTCGTAGTTCGATTGAGCTGGCGTCAAACGGGAGCAGAGATCGCTGCCAGCGAGCCGCATCCGCAACTGGTCAGCACTGCCAAAGCAGCTGCTGCCAAGATTCCAGATCGCGCGGTGCTACTCAAGCCGGACGCTATCATTCCCATCCGCAAATCCGATCGATCGCAAACCAAGGGTCTGCTCCAGAAAGCGTCTGGCATCGAACCGGTCGCGGAACGATCCACGCCTTCGACTCCAGCCCCCCGGACTGCACCGTCCAAAACCCCACCATCGAAGGACACCAGCGTTGCTGACACACCTGCTCAGCCGGCTGGCCGAATTGCGGATGTGGACACTCCGCCCTCGATTGATATTTCGACATCTGATAGTGCGGCTGAGCTTGTTCGCCTGGCATCGGCATCGACCCCGATGCCTACGTTCGGCGCGACCGTATCCCAGGGAGTAGTCGACCCTAAACTCATTCACAAAGTCGATCCCATGTATCCGGCACAGGCACGATTTCAGGGGCTTACCGGCTCCGTCGTCCTTGAGGCTGTGATTGGGGGAGACGGCTCGATTCGGAAAGTGAACATTGTCAGTGGGCCTGCGATGCTGGCCGATGCAGCGAAAACCGCTGTCCTGCGATGGCGCTACAGCCCTGCTCTGCTCGATGGAAAGCCGGTAGAAACCCAGAAACAGATCACGGTTGTGTTCCGGCTTCCATGAAAAACTCCAGCCGACCCGCCCAAGACACCTAACCATGAAGATTACGAAGTAACCGGAAGGAGATCAAACGAATCGATCCTTCGTGGTGCTTGGTGTCCTTTGTGGTGAACGCCGTTGTTGGCGTCGTCGACCTGAAAACTACGAGAGGTTCAATGCCTTCCGGATCGTCCCGCGCTCCTTCTGAATCTTCTCCTGCAGAAGCGTGATGGCGTAGATCAACTGCTCGGGGCGGGGCGGGCATCCGGGAACGTAGACGTCAACCGGAATAACCTGATTCACGCTCTGGACCAGAGCATAATTCTGAAACACACCACCAGAAGTAGCACAGGCACCCATCGACATCACCCACTTGGGTTCGGGCATCTGTTCCCAGAGTTGGCGGATCACCGGCGCCATCTTATTCGACACGCGGCCGGCAATGATCATCAGATCGCTCTGCCGCGGGGATGGGCGAAATACTTCTGCACCGAAGCGGGCAATGTCAAAGCGCGACGCCCCCATCGACATCATCTCGATGGCGCAGCAGGCAAGGCCAAAGGTCATCGGCCAGATCGAACTCTTGCGCATCCAGTTGACGGCGGAATCGAGTGTCGTTAGGACAACGCCCTCCGGCGTTGGATTGCCAAAGGTCAAATCTTTGACGACCTTCTTGCCGTTTTCCAGATCGACGTAGGGGCCGAAGTTTAGTTCGCGAGACATAATGTAGATATTCTAAACCAGAGGGGACGTATGGCACTTACTGATCTCTCATCCCGACGGTGGGGTTCGTCGGTTCGACGGATCTTTCACCGACGCCCCAAACTCGAACAAGACCCGCGCGAGATCCTTCGCTCCGCCTGAAAAGCGGCTGCGCTCGGGATGACGCCACTCTCCGGCGATCAAGGATTCACAATCACCTTGCCGAACATCTGGCTTTTCTCCAGATACTCGTGGGCGTTGCGGAGCTCGCTTAAGGGGAAAGTGCGGTCGACGACCGGCTTGAGACGTCCGGCAAATACGTGCCCCAGGACCTCGTGCAGTTCGCCCATCGTCCCCATATAAGAGCCCAGCAGTCGCAACTGGCGCGCAAACAGGTGACGCAGATCGATGCTGACGTTCGGGCCCGTGGTCGCTCCGCAAGTCACCAGCGTACCTGCAGTCTTGAGCGATCGGAGACTCTCATCCCATGTGGCTGCCCCAACGTGTTCGACCACGACATCCACCCCTTCTTTATTAGTGATTCTGCGGACTTCTTCGGAAATCTTCTGCTTGTAATGATTGATCCCGTGATCCGCGCCCAGGGCTTTCGCCTTCTCAAGCTTTGTCTCGTCGCCGGCCGTGGTAATCACACAGCAGTGAAACAGTTTCGCGATCTGGATCGCGGCAATTCCTACACCGGAACTGGCTCCCAGAACCAGAACAGTCTGCCCGGGCCGCACGCCGGCCAGCCCAACCAGCATGTGCCACGCCGTAACGAAGACAAGCGGAACGCTCGCCGCCTGGTTGAAATCGAAGGAATCCGGGATCGGAATGATGCTTGCGGCCGGGACCGCGATCAGCTCGCAGTTCCCCCCGTCCACGGCATTGCCCAGAACGGTGAACTCGCGGCACTGGTTCTGCAATCCCGCCAGGCACTTCACGCAGTGTCCGCAGAAATGCATAGGGGCGACCAGCACGCGCTGGCCAACTTTGAATCCGCCCACGTATTCGCCGATCTCGGCGATCTCTCCCGCGATATCGCTCCCAAGAATGTGCGGCAGCTTCACTCCCGGCAGCCCCTTGCGCACCCACACGTCGAGGTGATTCAGGGAGCATGCCTTCACACGAACCAGCACTTGATCCTTACGAGGCTGCGGATCGGGGATGTCTTCATACATCAGAACTTCGGGACCGCCGAATTGATGAATGCGAACGGCTTTCATTGGGGAAAAACTCCTCTTGGTTAGGAATCTAATCCTAGTCGATGTTCCTTTCTCGCTAGGCTTGCCTTTTCTGGGTCAGTGTAAGGCTCTGCACCAACGAAGGGCACGAAGCTATACGAAGAAGGCCCAACTAATCAGGGCCTTGGTGATACTTCTTGTCCTTCGTGGTCAATGATCTTTGATCTTTGCGTTTGCCTTCCTCCTCTCCAGATCCGTTTGACTCCCTCCTGTTAACAGATTGATAATCGCCTCAACGAGGTCCCGTCCGATGGATATCTACGAACAGCTCGTGAAGCTTCGCCGCGAGGGACGCCGAGGGGCGGTGGCCACCATCGTCAATGTCCGCGGCTCGATTCCTTCTTTTCAGACCGCCAAGATGCTGGTTCGGGATGATGGCTCGATCGTAGGCACGATTGGCGGCGGATGCGTGGAAGCCGACGTATGGCAAGCCGCCCGCGAAGTAATGGAATCCGAGAAACCGCGAACCTTAAAGTTCGACTTGAACCAGGATCCGAAATACGACACGGGGCTGGTTTGCGGCGGGACGCTGGAAGTATTCGTCGAGCCAGTATTACCTCCAGCGTTACTCTATATTTTTGGCGCAGGCCATGTTGCGCTCAATGTTTGCCGGACAGCATCAAGTGCCGGATTTGACGTAATCGTCACGGACGACAGGTCTTCTTACGCGACCAAGGAACGTTTCCCCCACGCCCGCGAAGTGCATGCGCTGGATTTCGACGAGGCTACGCAGCAGCTCGATCCGAATGAAGCTTCGTACATCATGATCGTGACGCGCGGCCACCGTGATGACATGCGCCTGCTGCGCTGGGCTGTCCAGACGCCTGCTCGCTATATCGGTATGATCGGCTCGAAGCGCAAGGTCATCTCAATTTTCAAGGCTTTACAGGAAGAGGGGCTGCCTGCTCAGCTTTTCGATCGCGTCTATTCTCCCGTCGGGCTCGACATCGGGGCAGTCACTCCCGAAGAAATAGCCGTGGCCATCACCGCCGAACTCATCGCTTTCCGCCGGCACGCAACCGCCGCACTGCCGCATTTGAGCTGGTTCAAGAATCTGCAGGAAGCGGCCGATTCGTCGGCTGCCGCTAACTCGGCCGAAAAAGTAACCGAACGAGACGAACCCTAGCGCTGCGCCTGCCACTGACTTTCTCCCCACTTTCTGCTATTGTCCGCAGCATGTCGCGATACTCCAGCTTCGGCGGACTGATTTTGGCTGCCGGAGAATCGTCGCGCATGGGCACGGACAAGGCTCTGCTGCCCTGGCCACCGGTTGACGGAACACCGCAGGGAACGTTTCTCTCCGCAGCTATCCGCTCGTTGGAGCTTTCCACAGATTTTATCGTGGTCGTCGCCGGAAAGAACGAGTCTGCACTTGCGCCAGTCGCCTATGCCAGCGGAGCCTCCATCGTGATCAATCCAGATCCAAGCCGCGGACAGCTCAGCTCTCTGCAGGTGGGACTTCACGAAATCCTCAATCGCGGCAGAGATGCCGCGATCATCACTCTGATCGACCGGCCACCCGCCACAACCGGAACTGTACAAACCCTGCGCGATGTATTCGATGGAGCACCATCCGAGATTTGGGCGGTCGTGCCGGAGGTCTCGGGGAAACACGGCCACCCTTACCTGATCGGCCGCGAGATGATCGAACGATTCTTGCGCGAACCGCCGACCGGCAGTGCCCGCGAGGTTGAGCACCGCTACCAGGACCACGTCCAATACGTGCCGGTTGACGATCCTTGCGTGGCGCTGAATATCAATACGCCCGAGCAATACGCTGCGTTGATGGCGAAATCATCCTGAGCAGTCCCCTTTCTTGCGATTGCGCATCCTGCCGGGCTCACGCTATTGTCGAAGTGCATGGATACAGTTAGCGCATCTCCGTTAAGCGCCACCGGCCGCACATTTCTGGAATCGGTGGTTGAGCTTAAGCCGCGCGTTGCCGCTTTTGATTGCGACGGCACCCTGTGGTCGGGCGACGCAGGCGAAACCTTCTTCGCCTGGGAGATCAAGAAGGGTCTCGTTACCGCTGAAGTTGCCCAGGCCATGCGAGTTCGTTACGCCGAATATAAAGCCGGCAAGGTGAGCGAAGAGGACATGTGCGGCGAAATGGTCACCATGCACGAGGGACTGTCGGAAGCCGCCATGATGGAAGCGGCGGGGGAATTCATGACGTATGCGTTTCCAGGGCACATTTTTCCCGAGATGCGCGAACTGGTCCAACGGCTCCACGAGAATGGGTGTGAAATCTGGGCGGTCTCGTCGTCGAATGAATGGGTGATTCGCGCAGGAATGCAGCAATTCGGGATCACGGCGGATCGAATCCTTGCTGCGAAAGTGGAACTGGAAAACGACTTCGTTACCAACCGATTGGTGCGCATTCCCTCCGGGCCGGGCAAGCCGAAAGCACTGCGCGAGGTGGCGCAGAAAGAGATTGACGCCGCCTTCGGCAACTCGCGCTGGGATGCCGACATGCTGGCGATCGCCAAGCATGCATTCGCAGTCAATCCGAACCCTGACCTTGCATACCTCGCCGCCAGGCGTGACTGGACGATCTACTATCCCGACGGAACCGCACGCAATTAACGTTGCCGCGAAAGGCGTGCCCGGCGCATTCTGAGATCGCTTTGTATCAGGGCATGCCTTTAGGCATGTCGTTCCCTACACTGGCGAAATAGGCTTTAGCCGCTACGCTGTCGACTAAACCCGCAGCGGCTGAAGCACGACATCCCTTAAGCGATGTCCTGATACCAATCGTCGTTCCTCGATCCCTGCTAGTTACAATGGAACGGATGTACTCCCCGCAACTGCTCGATCATTTTCAAAACCCGCGCAATGCCGGCGATCTCGCCGATGCGGACGGCGTGAGCGAGATCGAGAATCCGGTTTGCGGGGATGTAATCCGACTGAGCCTCAAGCTGGCCGCCGGAAAGATTGCTGAAATCCGATTCAAGGCCAAGGGATGCGTTCCAGCCCTAGGGTGCGGATCCGCGCTGACCGAGATGGTCTTGGGTAGGTCCGTCGCGGAGGTGCGCAAGCTCCGAAGCGACGACTTGATTAGCGCCGTTGGAGGCTTGCCACAGGCCTCTAATCATGCCGCGCAGCTGGCGCTCGACGTTCTATCCGCCGCACTTCGTCAAGCGGAAGCCCGTGCCATCCCTGACGAGTTATAAGATGGACTGATGCAGACCGACCACACCGTCCGCCGCATCGCCTGTCTGCAGCCCAGCATTACGGTGATTCTCGACGCCATCGGCAGACTCGACCGTGTGGTCGCCTGTACGCGGTATTGCGCGGACGTGGTGCCTGCAGTGGCAGACGGTTCCCGCACAATCCTGTCCGATTCATGGACAGCCGAAGCAGCTCAGATCGCCGCCACCCATCCCGATCTCGTCATTGCGTCGGTGCCTTATCAGGAAAAGGCCGTCATCGAAATCCTCAAGTCAGGATCGAGTTTCCTTGGATTCGCTCCGAAAAACCTGCAGGACATTTACGCCGACATCGCGACCATCGCGGGCGTCGTTGGCGCGTCAGAGCGCGGCGAAGAGGCTATCTCATCGATGCAGCAACGAATCTCCCAGGTGCGCGAACGCGTGGGTGCATCGTCGCGGCCCCGAGTTTTCTGCGAAGAATGGGGCAAGCCGCTCATCGCATCGCAGACGTGGGTGGCAGAACTGGTCGAGGCCGCCGGAGGCGAATTTCTCGGCGAGCCGGGCCGGACGGTGGCTGCTGAAGAAATTCTCCGCCTCGATCCTGAAGTCATCATCACCGCGTGGTGCGGAGCCGGAGACCGCGTACCGCTGGAAAAAATCATCGCCGGCCAAGGATGGGAACGGACCTCGGCCGCACGGTCTGGACGCGTATTTTGTATCCGCGACGAATTCCTGAATACTCCCGCACCGACGCTACTTCATGGCCTCGACTGCCTGGGGTTCGCCATCCACCCGGAACTCTTCCCGCAAGCGAAAGGAATCCGGCAGATTACTGGCGTCCCAGCTTCGACAGTTGAGGATTTTGCCCGGTGAGTTAAGATTTCACTCATGGCCGTCACTACCCGAATCGAAGAAGTGCGCAACGAAATCAGCGACCTCGCTCACACCGCTCCCTCCGCCCAAGACCTCATGCAGCGGATGGTCAAGCTGCTGCACGACCGCATGCTGAAATACAACTGGGTCGGCTTCTACCTGCTCGAACCCGGTGCGGAGCCGCCCATGCTGGTGCTGGGCGCATTTGAAGGGGCCATGACACCGCACACTCGCATCCCTCTTCACCAAGGTATCTGCGGAGCGGCTGCTTCGAGCGGGCAAACGGTCGTAGTCGACGATGTCAGCAAAGATCCCCGCTATCTGGCGTGTTCGCTCGAGACGAAATCGGAGATCGTGGTTCCGATCTTCGCGCATGCGAAGGTGGTCGGAGAGCTGGACATCGATAGTCACTTCCCTGCCGCGTTTACGGGCGAACATCAACTTCTCGTCCAGCATTGCGCCATGGTCGTCGGAAAGAAGCTGGAAGCGTCTTCCTCATGAGAGTGGAACGAGGCAAGGTGCGCGCACCGGAAATCGGGCGGGTGTGGCTCAATTCCACGCCCCTCAGCTTCCGGCAGTTGCGCGGACGGGCGGTCCTCGTCGACTTCTGGGACTACACCTGCGTCAACTGCGTTCGCACCCTGCCCTACGTGCAGGCCTGGCACGAGCGTTATCGCGATGAGGGACTCACCGTCATCGGCGTGCACACTCCGGAGTTTATGTTCGCGCAGTATGAACCGAATGTGGAGCGCGGCATCCGCGAGTTCGGACTCACGTATCCCATCGTGATCGACAGCGATCGCGAGATCTGGAAAGCGTTTGCGAATCGCTACTGGCCCACGAAGTACCTGCTCGACAAGGACGGATACCTGCGCTACGGCCACTTCGGAGAAGGCGGCTACGGCGAGTGCGAACAGGTCATTCAGGAACTGCTGCGCGAGATTGATCCGGCGATCCAGCTTCCGGTGTTGATGGAACCGATGCGCGAAGAGGATCACATGGGAGCAGTGTGCTATCGAGCGACCGGAGAGCTTTATCTGGGGAATCGCCGCGGACGTATCGGCAATGAGGGCGGATTCAAGGAAGACCAGATTGCGGACTATACATTCGCTGGTCAACCTGAAGAGAATTTCTTTTACGCGAATGGTCGCTGGGCGTCGACGGCGGAGTATTTCGAGGCGGCCGAGAGCGGGCCGCACACATTGCGGTTGAAATATGAGGCATCCGCCGTAAACTCGGTTATGGCTTGTCCGCATGTGCCGTCGGCAGAAGTGACGATTCTTCTAGACGGCAAACCCTTGGCCCGACAGCAGGCGACGAAGGACACGCTCTTCCGCCTGGGAGCAAGTGGGGCAGAAGAAAGCTACGTCACCGTGGATTCCGCGCGCATGTATTTTCTTGTCGACAATCACGAATTCGGCGAACACGAACTCGAACTGCGCTGCGCTCCCGGCGTGGCCGCGTTTGCATGTACCTTCACTAGTTGTGTCGATCCGGTGGCCAGCGCCCTTCAGGCGACGGCTCAGGCATGAAACGCGTCGTCGCAGGCCTCATCGTGAAGGAAGGCAAGCTGCTCGTCTGCCAGCGGACGCGGCATCAGACCATGCCGCTCAAATGGGAATTCCCCGGGGGAAAAATTGAGGAGGGCGAACAGCCGCGGGATGCGCTGCGCCGCGAACTGGAAGAAGAACTCGGGATCCTGGCGAAAATCGGGAACGAGGTTGCTCGCATTCAGCACGAATATCCCAACGGCGGCATGGTCGAGCTACGCTTTTATGAGGTCCGCGAATATCAGAGGGAAATTGAGAACCGTATCTTCAAAGATATGCAGTGGGCCTCGCCCAAAGACCTTCCGACGTTTGACTTTCTGGAAGCCGATCTGACCCTGGTCAACGACCTCGCTGCCGGAAAATTGCTGTAGCGAGCGTAACTCAGCCTCCCGCTTTTCCACCGATCGATGCCACCATCAGCGCCAGCGAAAGCGCGACCACGATCACCGTGGTCGACCACGCAACCACGTTGAACAGGCGAGAATTCGTGTATTCGCCCATCAACTCTTTCTTGTTAATAAGCAGAAGCATGAAGATGAGAACAAACGGCAGCACGACGCCGTTGAGCACCTGCGACCAGAGAACAATCTCGACCAGCCGCTGCGCCGGAATCAGCAGCACCAGCGCTCCGCCAGCGATGATCAGCAGCGTGTAGAGCCAGTAGAAAAACGGCGCCTCCGAGAACTTCATTCCCACACCGGATTCGAATCCCAAGCCTTCGCACACCGTATAGGCCGTAGACAACGGCAGAATCGACGCCGCAAACAGCGACGCGTTGAACAATCCCACGGCGAACAAGATGTAAGCGTAATCGCCGGCAAGGGGTTTCAGCGCCTGTGCCGCATCTGCCGCGTACTTGATGTCACGGAAACCGTGCACCCACAGGGTGGCTGCACACGCGACGATGATGAACCAGGCCACCACGTCGGTGAAGATGCAGCCGGTAATCACATCGAGACGCGAAGCTTTGAATCCCCGTTTAGTGACGCCTTTCTCGACAATAGAAGACTGCAGGTAAAACTGCATCCAGGGAGCAATTGTCGTCCCTACCACGCCAATCACCATGAACAGGTATGCCTGGTCTTTGAAGGCTCGCAGGTCGGGAGGTTTGAAAGTCGCGATGGTCGCGTCTTTCCACAAAGGATGGGCCAGAACGCCGGCAAGGATATAGGTAATGTAGAAAAACGACGCCGCGAGAAACACCTTTTCGACGCTCTTGTATTGGCCCTTCACGACGATCAGCCAGACGATCACCGCACACACCGGCACGGTGTAAATCCGCGGAAGCCCGAACAACTCCAGGCTGGTGGCGATACCGATGAATTCGGTGACGACATTCCCGAAGTTAATGATGAGGATGCCCATCATCATGAAGAACGTAATGCGCAGCCCAAACTCCTCGCGGATGAGGTCGCTGAGTCCCTTGCCGGTGACGGCGCCCATGCGCGCGCACATTTCCTGCACCACGATCAACGCCACCGTGATCGGGATCATGGTCCACAGTAGAAGATGTCCGAATTGTGCCCCGGCCTGGGAATAGGTCAGGATGCCGCCGGCATCATTGTCGACGTTGGCGGTAATGAATCCCGGCCCGACTACGGCAAAGAACAGCAGTATGCGGGTTTTCGAACGTTTCAGAAACTTCATGGGCACATTTCACTGACATGAGGATGGAGCAATTTACCCGCAAACGACGCCACAGGATAAACGTACGCAGCGAGTCTCGCCAAACGAAAAGTACCCAAGGCGACAACAAAGAGCAAATTGTTCGAAGGACGAGCCGGAAAGGACGCTGAGGAAGAAGCTCCCTACAGCTTTGCGCGCAGCATGCTGATCACATCGTCCGAGGTGATCACGCCGGTCAGCTTGTTGTGTTCATCCACCACGGGCAACGTCTGCAGATTGTATTTGTCGAACAGCTCCGCCACTTCGGCTTCTTCGACGCCTTCGTGGGCCAGCACCAGCGGCTCCTGGTGAAGCGACAGCATGGGCGCTGTGGTCGGCGCCAACACAATTCGGGCCAGAGGAACCGCTCCCACCAGGGTGCCGTGAGAATCCACCAGGTAAATCGTGCTGACGGCTTCGACTCCGCCCTCGAACTCGCGTAGTGAATCAATCGCGTTCTGCACGGTGGCGCCGAGCGGCAGAGCAAGAAACTCGGTCGTCATGCGCCCGGCGGCTGTTTCCTCCCGGTGTTCCAGCAGTTCGACAACCTCTTGCTGCGCCTCTGGTTCCATCTGGACGAGGATCTGTTCGGTCCGTTCCTCAGGCAGATCGCCCAGCAAGTCGGCGGCCGCGTCGGGATCCATCTCCTCGACGATGTCGGCGGCCCTCTCGGAATCCATCGATTCGACGATGGCCTTCTGTACTTTCGGATCGACTTCCTCCAGCGCCTCGGCCGCCGTCTCTTCATCCAGCGTCTGAAATACGGCTTGGCGCTCGTCGGGAGCGAGATCCTCGACGATGTCGGCGATGTCGGCGGGGTGCAGTTTGGCAAGGCCATCGTGAGAGATATTCAGCTTCACGCGCCGCGCTGGATCGGTTTCGATCACATCCACAAACGTCCATGGAATGTTTCGCGGCGGGATTTTCCCTAACAATGCGTGCAGCGCACTCCGCGGAGCGACGCCGCGCAACAACCGACGGACCGCGCCGCGCGCTCCCACATCGACCGACAGCACGCGCAATACCGGATGAGGCGAGCCGGCATCTTTATGCGCGTCCCATTCGAGGTCCACATCATTCACGCGGACCACTTTTCTTCCGTTGACGTCGATCACCTGCTGGTCCAGCAGATCTCGTTCCAGTAGAAACAATCCTTCGGTGCCGTTCACCGTTGGCCACTCTCCAACGGCGGTCGCGGCCCGGATGCCACCATTGATCGCCGCAACCGAAGCGAAGGCCAGTACGCGGTTGCCTGCCTTGGTTTTGACGATGAAAGATGCAATCCGCGAACGATCCTCCTGGGGAGCGAGCGTGACTTCGCGCACCCGTCCCGCCGCGCCAGACGGGTCGTACACCGTGGCGCCGAGCAGTTCGGTTAGAGCGAGAGTTGTCATCATGCTAGAGAATACCCAACCCGCCGGTGATTCGGAACGAATTTCTAGGGAATTATAAGAGGCCCAAGATCGGCACCCAGCCGGGAACTAACGTACATGGATGCCCGTATAATCTAAGGACCACGTGCGCCTTATTTTCGATATCTTCGGTCAGACCCTCCGGACCCTTTGGGCGCACAAACTGCGCTCGTTCCTCACCATGTTCGGAATCGCCTGGGGCGTGGGTTCCCTGCTGCTGTTGGTCGGGCTGGGGGAAGGATTCCGTGCGGGCAACCGCAAGCAGTTCGATTCTCTCGGTGAGAACGTGATGTTCATCTGGTCGGGACGTGCCCCTGTCATGCAGGGCAGTTTCACCGCGCTTCGCCAGTATTACCTCACGTACCGCGACTACCAGGACATCCTGGCCGAGTGCCCGAGCGTTGTCGCCGCCGCGCCCGTCATCAGCCGTAACGATATTCGCGCCGTCAGCGATTTCTTCCAGGCCAGCGGACAGATCATGGGCGTACCGGCGAACTTCAACCGGATCCGCTACCTTCCGATCAACGAAGGGCGCTGGATCAATGAGATGGATGACTCGCAGAAGCGCGCTGTGGTCGTCATCGGCGACGAAGTGCGCCGTACCCTGTTTCCGGGACGCCCCGCCGTAGGCGCCACCATCCTGCTGAATGGAGTTCGCTTCACGGTGATCGGCACGGTGCAAAAAATCGGTCATGGCGACAACATGAACCTTAACCTGCGTAGCTTCGTTCCCTTCTACGCCATGCAGGACTATTTCCGTCCACTCAACGCCGGCATCGGCACCGACGTCATCTCGATGATTAACTACCAGCCGAGATCGCGCGCCGTGCACGAAACGGCGCAAGAGGAAGTACACAAGATCATCGCCCGCAATCATGGCTTCGACCCGAATAATCCAGACTCTTTTGATGAATGGGACACCATCAAGACGGTCGACCAGATCGGCAAGATCTTTGACGCCATGAACCTGTTTCTGGGCAGCGTGGGACTGATTACCCTCGCCTTAGGCGCGATCGGGATCATCAACATCATGCTGGTCGCCGTCGCCGACCGGACCCGCGAGATCGGTCTGCGCAAAGCCATCGGCGCAACCAACAACAGCATCATGTTTCAGTTCTTCGTGGAAGGCGCGTTTCTGACCTTGTTGAGCGGAGGCATCGGCATTGGCGGAGCCGCCGCACTCATGGCGGTGCTCTCTGGCGTGGACCTCGGCCAAGGATTCGATCCGCCCAAGCTGGTCGCTTCCACAGCGGCGTTGGCAGTCATTTCCCTCGGAGTCGCCGGCATTGCCGCTGGACTCTATCCTGCCCGCCGCGCGGCCATGCTCGAGCCGGTGGAGGCTCTCCGGAAAGAGTAGCAAAAGAGTAACTATGCACAGCGACCTTCTGAAACAGGCTTACTCAGCGATGCGCCATGATCTCCGCCGCACCCTGCTCACTATGGCCGGAATGGCATGGGGTATTGCCACCGTTGTGCTGCTCCTTTCCTACGGCAATGGCTTCGGCAAAGCCATCGAGACCATCTTCGAGAGTTTTGGCGCCACCGCAGTCGGAGTATTCCCCGGGCGCACTTCGCAGCAAGCGGGAGGCAACAAGGCCGGCGTGCAGGTCCGCTTCACCAACGACGACATCGAACTCCTGCGCAACAATCTACCCCTATGCAAGCACGTGGTCCGCATGTTACAGAAGGATTCTACGGTTCAGAACAATAACCGTTCGTTCACCTTCCCGGTGATGGGCCTTGATCCTTCCATCCAGGAGATCTGGAATCTCGACATCGCGGAAGGACGATTCCTCAATGACGCCGACAACATGCAGCACGGCCTCTATGCGGTGATCGCGTCGGAGGCGCGCGACAAGCTGTTCTCAGGAATGCCCGCGGTGGGGGAAACCATCCGCATCGATGGCGTGACGTTTGAGGTGATCGGCGTGGGCGCGCCCCGCATGCAGGAGGGCGATAACGACAATAACCGTGTCGTTTACATCCCGTACAACTCGATGGATGTTCTGAAGGACAACCACTATCTGGACGGAATCTGGCTCGACTCCGCCGGCCTCGACCACGACAAAATGGACAAAGTGGTCCGCGATACATTGGGAACAGCGCACGGATTCAAGCCCGACGATCAACGCGCCGTCTTTGTCTTCGACGCCCAGAAGCAGCTTTCGCAGTTCGGCATCATCACGATGGCGCTGAAAGTCCTGCTGGCGTTCATCGGAACGGTCACGCTGGGCATCGGTGGCGTCGGCTTGATGAACATCATGCTGGTGTCGGTTACCCAGCGAACTCGCGAAATCGGCGTAGAAAAAGCTCTTGGCGCCCGCCGTCACGATATTTTGTTCCAGTTTCTCGCTGAGGCGATGGTCATCACCGCGGCCGGAGGCATCCTCGGAATTCTTCTGTCATACGCGGTTTCGATTTTTGCCGGACGAATCACGTTTTACAGCGCTCTCGCCAAGCACGCGGAGGCCGCGGACATTCGCCTGATCGTTTCGCCCATGATCCTGCTAGTTGCGACTGGCATTCTCGCAGTCGTAGGCGTAATCAGCGGGATGGTCCCAGCCCTGCGCGCCGCCAACCTCGACCCAATCGAAGCTCTGCGCTACGAGTAAGAAAGAACTCACCACATCGGACCCAGGGGTTCACAGAGGTTTTTCCCCGTGGTCCTCTGTGCCCCCTGTGGTGAACGTTCTAGCGAGTAGAATGATCGCGGCATGTCCGAAGACATTCTTTCGAAGCCGGCGCCTCCAGCCGACGCCCGGCTCGCCTACGGGCCAGACCCAAACCAGTTCATCGACCTCCGCCTACCCAAAAGAGACAAAGCGAAAAAGCGTCCGTATTCCCTGGCGATCAACATCCATGGAGGCTACTGGCGTGCGGCCTATAACCTCGACCACGCGGGGCATTTGTGTGCGGCGCTGACGACGCAAGGATTGGCCACCGCCAACCTCGAGTACCGCCGCATCGGCAACGAAGGCGGCGCGTGGCCGGGCACATTCGCCGACATCCGGTCCGCCTACCAGTTCCTGGTCCAACATGCCGCGGCGCAGAATCTCGATCCGGCCAGGATCGTCGTCATGGGACATTCTGCGGGAGGACAACTCGCCCTTTGCCTTGCAGCTCATGAACCGACCGTGAGCCGGGTCGTTGCACTCGCGGGCGTCGTCGATCTGCAGCGGGCTCATGACCTCCATCTCAGTCACGATGCGGTGGTCGAATTCCTTCGCGGCACGCCCACCGAAGTGCCGGACCACTACCGCGAAGCCGATCCGATGAAGCTCTCTATTCCGCGCACGCGCCAGTGGCTGATTCACGGCCTCGCCGACGACACAGTGCCGCCATCTTTCAGCCGTGATTATGTGGCCGCGAAACAGAAGCGCATGGGCACCGAGAAAGAGGACGTTCATCTTCTGGAGATTCCTGAAGCGGATCACTTTGATCTCATTGACCCCAGTTCGGCCGCGTGGAAGCAAGTTGAAGAGTCAGTACTACAATCACTGGGATAGAACGAAGGCATTCAGCGTTCAAGAGTCTGTACGCTACTTGCTTCCGATAGTTGCTTCCGGGCTGCGACCTTCCGTACAATTTCGTCAACTTTCGTGACTCTCGGGCGTTGCGAAACCGGTACTTCGCAAGATCAGAAACTCATGGCTCTCGGCAAGTCAGAATCTTCCATACAATGTTTCTTGGAGCGGCGAATCCTTGTACAGAATGCTGTTTGACAACAGCCTGGACGGCCTGATGCTCACATCACCCGACGGGAACATTCTCGATGCGAATCCCTCCGCCTGCCGAATTCTGGGGCGCACCCGCGAAGAGATCATTGAGGAAGGTCGACAGGGATTGATCGACACTTCCGATCCGCGCCTCGAAGTGTTGATCGAGGAACGAAAACGAACCGGCAAGGCACACGGAGAGCTCACGGCTCGACGCGAGGATGGAACGTTGTTTCCCGTGGAAATCTCTTCCGTGGTTTTCGAAAATCGCGAGGGCAAGCCCAGGACCTGCCTGATCATGCGAGATATCAGCGAGCGCAAGAGCGCCGAGGCGGAGCGCGAACGTCTGATCCGAGAACTACGGGACGCACTGGCGCGGGTAAAGACTTTGAGCGGCCTGTTGCCCATTTGCGCCTCCTGCCGAAAAATCCGCGATAAACAAGGGGCATGGCAGAACCTCGAATTGTATATTCGACGGAACAGCGAGGCTGATTTCACCCACGGCATCTGTCCCGACTGGCGCCGCGCACTGTATCCGGAAACCCTCCCGGAGTGAGCCTGCGTTATTGACACCTCCCAAACAGCCCCTTACGATCTGTCGTTCACCGAAAGAAGCAAAAATGCCTACCCGTGCAAAGTGGAACCGCCTTTTCTTAATAGTCGCAATTGCCGCAATTTTTATTGCAGCATCGACCGTCCCCCAGTCCGACCCGACGCGCTACCTCAACGACGTCAAGGCGCTCGCCTCGCCTGAGATGGAAGGGCGCGGCGCGGGAACAAAAGGCATTGTGCGCGCCCAGCATCTGATTGAAAAGCGATACAAGGAACTTCACCTTGATCCGGCGGGCGTCAATGGATACGCCCAGCCCTTCACGGTGACCACAGGAGCGCGTCTGAAATCGGACAACCATGCGGTCGTGCGCGCTGGAGACTCCAGGACCGATCTGAAAATCGAGCAAGACTTTGTACCCTTCAGCTTCTCGTCGTCCGGACAGGTGGATGCGCCCGTCGTCTTTGCCGGATACGGGGCGACCGCCGACGAGTTCCACTACGACGACTATGCTGGCCTCGATGTCAAAGACAAGATCGTCGTCGTGCTGCGCTACGAACCCGCCGGATTCGCCGCGAAGAGCGGGAATCACGGGCTCACGCAGCATTCGCAAGTCATCATCAAGGCGATCAATGCCCGCAATCACGGCGCGAAAGCCGTCGTCGTCCTCAACGGAAAGCTGGGTGACGGCGAAGAGGACTTGCTGACCAGGTTCGGCAGCGTCAGTGGACCAGAAAATGTCGGCATCGTGATGGTGCAGGTCAAGAACGCCGCCGCGGATTCGTGGTTCCAATCGGCGGGAAAATCTCTGAAGGACGTTCAGGATCAGATCAATTCCAGCGGCAAGCCGAGTTCATTTGCCTTCCCCGACGCGCTTCACCTCTCACTGCATGTCGATATCGAGACGACCCGCGCAACCGTCAACAACGTGCTCGCGTGGCTGCCGGGCCAGAGCGACGAATACGTGATCATCGGAGCACACTACGATCACCTTGGGCGCGGCAACTTCGATTCCCTGGCTCCTTCGCAGATAGGTCAGGTTCATCCTGGCGCGGACGATAATGCCAGCGGCACCGCAGGAGTGCTGGAATTGGCGCGCTTGTTGGCGCCGCAGCGAGGGCAACTCCAGCGCAGCATCTTGTTCATGGATTTTTCGGGCGAAGAACTGGGCCTGCTCGGCTCCGCTGCCTGGGTCAAAGATCCCACTCGTCCTCTGGCAAAAGCCGTGGCCATGATTAACATGGACATGATCGGCCGCATCAAGGACGACAAGGTTTACATCGGAGGCGTTGGCACCGGGTCTACTTTCAAGGCGGTGCTCGAACAGGCGCAAAAAGATACACCCTTCAAGATCGAATATTCCGCTGGAGGCTATGCCTCGAGCGACCACACTTCATTCGTAACGAAAAAGATTCCGGTCCTGTTCTTCTTCTCCGGCCTGCACTCCGATTATCACAAGCCTTCGGACACGTGGGACAAGATCAATCCGACCTCCGCCGCACGCTTACTCGACATGGTCGGCAACGTCCTCGTGCAACTGGCGAACGCGCCGGACGCACCCGCATTTCAATTGGTCGCGGAAGACAAGCCCGCAGCCGGTGGAGGCGGCGGTGGATACGGTCCTTACTTCGGCTCGATCCCGGACTTCGGTCAGACCGAGAACGGCGTGAAATTTTCGGACGTAAAGCCAAATTCCCCCGCAGCCAAAGCGGGATTGAAAGCGGGGGATGTTCTCGTCCAATTCGGCGACAAACCCATCAAGAATCTCTACGATTTCACGGACGCCCTCCGCCGCAGCAAAGTTGGAGATGTGGTCGAAGTGAAAGTGCTACGTGACGGTCAGCCTTTGACGGTGAGCGTGAAGCTGGAACAAAGAAAGTAGCTGCGGCTGCACGAAGCGTTATGTTTCAAAATCCGTGCTGATCTGCGCGAATCCGCGGCCAAAAAGTTTCTGACCACTCCCAATCCCTTATAATCGTCGGTCAAGCAGAGAGGAACCCTTGCCCTTCGACGACCTCCGTCAATGGATCGCCGCGCTCGACCGCGCCGGCCAGCTCAAACGCATTCAAACCGAAGCGGATCCGATTCTCGAAATCGCTGAAATCACCGACCGTGTCTCGAAAAGCCGCGATGCCCAAGGCGTTCCCGGCGGTCCGGCGCTTCTTTTCCAGAATCTGAAGGGCCACCCTGGTCAGCAACTCCTGATCAATCAGTTCGGCTCCGAAGCCCGCATGAAGCTGGCGGTCGGCGTTGGCTCGTACGATGAGATCGGCGCCCGCATCCGCATGTTCATGGATGTGAAGTCGCCGCAAGGATTCCTCGACAAGCTGAAGATGCTGCCGCTGCTGACCGAGGCGGGAAAGTTCTTCCCGCGCACCGTCCCCACCGGCCCGTGCAAAGAGGTCATCAAGCGCGGCAATTTTTCGCTGCTGGACTTTCCCATCCTGCAATGCTGGCCCAAAGATGCCGGACGTTTCATCACGCTCCCCTGCGTCACCACGCGCGATCCGAAATCGGGCAAGCGCAATCTGGGTATGTACCGCATGCAGGTCTATGACGAGCGCACCACGGGAATGCATTGGCAGCGACAGAAAGTCGCCGCCGAACATGCGCGCGAGCGCATGCGCGCCGCCGTGTCTTCGGACCATGGAGGGACGGACGCATTCCTCCGTCCGCCAGGCACGGAGCTCGCCCGTGCCGCGGTCGACATCATGGCACGCAGCTCCGGAGGAAGTGTCCTCGCCGAAGGCGATCGCCCTTCCGGCAAGATGGAAGTAGCGGTCGCGATCGGCACCGATCCGGCCGTGACGTTTTCTTCGATCGTTCCCGCTCCACCGGAAGTCGAAGAGTACCTCGTGGCCGGCTTTCTGCGCGGAGCTGCCGTCGATCTGGTCAAATGTGAGACCGTCAATCTCGAAGTTCCCGCCTCCAGCGAAATCGTCCTCGAAGGCTACGTCAATCTCGACGAACTCCGCATCGAGGGCCCGTTCGGCGATCACACTGGCTTTTATTCGCTCGAAGATCTGTATCCGGTCTTCCACGTCAGCTGCGTTACCCAGCGCAAAGATCCGATCTACGCGGCAACGGTCGTCGGAAAGCCTCCGCAAGAAGACGCCTACATGGGCAAGGCGGTCGAGCGCATCTTCTTCCCACTGATGAAGCTCAGCGTGCCCGAGTTGGTCGACATCAATATGCCGGTGGAAGGCGTCTTTCACAACCTGATGATCGTCTCGATCAAGAAGTCCTATCCGGGCCAGGCTCGCAAGGTGATGAACGCCATCTGGTCGCTGGGGCAGGCGATGTTCACGAAATGCGTCGTGGTGGTGGACGAAGACGTCGACGTGCAGGATCTGGGCGACGTCGTGCTGAAAGTCTTCAACCATATCGACCCGGAGCGCGACATCCAGTTCACTCTTGGCCCGGTTGACTCGCTTGACCACGCCAGCCGTCTGCCCAATTTCGGATCGAAGATGGGCATCGACGCCACGCGCAAGTGGGCCAGCGAAGGCTTCACCCGCCCCTGGCCCGATGAAATCGTGATGGATTCGAAGACGAAGGCCTCGGTCGACGCGAAGTGGCAAGCGCTCGCTAAAGAACTTGGCCGGAAGTAGTCAGCGCTCAACCTAGACGCGCACAAACGTGCATCACGAGTTCGCGGCACGCCGACGTCTTAGTTCCCTACTTCGCCGAGTCCGCTTTGCCGCCGGCGAGCGGTTCGTATCCGGCGCATTGCAGCACGGGCAGCCGAGGATACTTCGAAAAGCTTGGGTCAGCAACCGAGCGCAGGCACTGATAGAAGTTCGATCCGCGGTCCGACGTGATCTGCCGCATGAAGCGGCAATTGGCGCAAAGGCCAAGCGAAAACCGAGCTTCCTGTTGTCGATTCACCCACGCTCACAGGATATCTCGTCTCAGGTAACGGTTTTTTCCCGTTTCAGCGGATCGTGGTTTTCCCGGATTTCCTCGCAACGTTACTTTTTCTGTGAACCTGAAGAAAAATTCATCGAATTTTGCCCCACCCAACCTTGAATGTCCCAAAGTCACTCTGCTATAAGCCCTTACATTCTAGAAAGGGGTTTTACCCGTGCGACTTGATCGTCTTAGCGCCTTGGTGTCTCCTCTGCAGTCTTTCTCCGCTATTGGTCTCTTAGCGATCGTCTTTTTCTCTCAGCTTTCTTTCGCTCAGCAAACTCTGGGTTCCATCAACGGCACCGTCGTCGATAGCAGCGGCGCGGTCGTACAAGGAGCCACGGTGAAAGCGCTCGCCGTCGCCACCAACCTGTCGGTCACGGCACAATCGAAGAACGACGGATCGTTCGCGATCGCAGACTTACCCATCGGAACGTATGAGGTCACCTTCACCAAGGACGGCTTCGAAACGGCAGTCTATCCGCAGATCATCGTCCAAGGCAGCCGCACTTCCACCGTCAATACCAAACTGAAACCCGGACAGGTTTCCACCTCCGTGACCGTGGACGCCACGCCCCTTCTGAACGAAACCGACACCACCAATGGCTACACGTTGGGCGCCCAGCAGATCGAGGAAGTCCCTCTCGGCACGGGCAGTTTCACCCAGCTTGCGATTCTCGCGCCCGGTGTAAATGCCGATTTTCTTTCGGGATCCGGATCGAACGAAGGCCTGGGCAATCAGGGAATCGTCGCCAACGGTCAGCGTGATACCAGCAATCTCTTTACATTTAACGGAGTCAATGCGAACAATCTTTTCAACGGCAACTCCACCAGCAATATTTCCGACAGCCGCTTCACGCTGAACACGGGCGAAATCTTCGGCGTTGGCGGACAAGTCCAGACCAACAGCAGCGTCTTCGATGCCATCGGGCAAGCCTTGCCTACTCCGCCGATCGAGACGATTCAGGAAGTTCATGTGAGCACTTCCATGTACAACGCCTCGATGGGGTCGGCCAGCGGCGCTCACGTTGAAACCACGACCAAATCAGGCAGCAACAATTTTCACGGCCAAGTTTACGAGTATTTCCAAAATAATGCAGCCGATGCCGCACCCACCTTTCTTGCACCAAACCCGTTCTTCTCCGGCGCGCCGCCGCTCCACCGCAACGTCTTTGGCGCAACCTTGGGCGGCCCGATCAAGAAGAACAAGATGTTTTTCTTTGGCTCGTATCAGGGCCAGCGAATCAGCGACGCTCTCAGCGGCGCCTTTAACGGTGTTCCCACGCTCCCCGGACTCACGGACGCCAATCGGTCCGATACTACAGCACTGGCAAATCTCGTAAACACGAACGACGCGTGTACGACGACTGGCCCGTCATGCATTACCGCGAGCCAAGTGGATCCCGTTGCACTGGCGATTCTTCAAGCTAAGGCCCCCGGCGGACAATTCATCATTCCCTCCGAAAATGCCCCCACCGAAAATGGCACCCAGCCCTTCAACGCGTTCATCAAGGGACCGCCCAGCCAGTTCAATGCCACCCAGATCAATGGCAATGTGGATTACAACTTCAGCGCGAAGCAGCGATTCGCCGCCAAATACTACTACCAGAAGGATCCGACAGATATTCCCTTCGCAGTGAGCCAGGTCCTTGGATTTCCCCAAACCATGAGTGCGGGAAGCCAACTGATCTCTCTTGATCACACGAGTGTGCTGACGCCCAACGCAACCTGGGAGAACCGGTATGGATTCATCCGCGAGGTAGCCGATGCCACGACCGCACAAGCTCTGACACCCTCCAGTGTCGGTCTGAATCTGCTCGGCAGTACCCGATTCCCCGGCATCACGATTTCGAATGCGGACGCCGGCGCAGCACTCTCTGGCGGCGGAGTAGTGCCTCCCTTCCACGGCAACTCCATGAGCATCGGTCCCTCGACGAACTTCGCAAATGCCGGAATCTTCCAGAATCAGCACGAGGGATCCTCGGTCTTCCACTGGGTGCGTGGCCTCCATTCCCTGTCGTTTGGAGGAATTTTCGACTACGCACAACTAAACGTCGAAAATCGCGAAAATCAGGTTGGCATCTTCAGCTTTAATAACTTCGCCGACTTCCTTACCGGAACCTTGGGCTCGGATCACAGCAGTGGCCAATTCCTGAACGGCGAGACCAATCGTCATTTCCGCTCGCGCTCAGCCGGCATGTTTGCGCAAGATGACATCAAAGTTCGCCCGAATCTCACTCTGAACGCGGGCATTCGCTGGGACTGGGACGGTCCCTTGTACGAAAAGGACGGGCTGCTCACGAACTTCTACGCGTCAGACTACAACTACAATCTCGCCAGCGACTCATTCGGAACTCTTGCTAACGGCGAGCCTGCGATTGGATTGGTCGTAGCCGGTAACAACAAGGCGTTCGGCTTCAAGAACGTCAGCAACTCGACTTTGACGGGTCGTCAGTGGATGTTCACTCCAAGGCTGGGAATGGCTTGGAGTCCGTCGCGTTTGAAGAATGTTGTCGTCCGCGCTGGATTCGGAATCTACGCCGACCGCGGCGAGTACTTTACCGAACTCTCCGCCAGCGCCGGTCTGGGAATCAGCGGACCGTTCAGCGTGACAACCCAGGAACCCTTCACGGTTCCGGTGAACGCCGCCTGCGGCAATGCCAGCGGCTACCAGTGCCTTTCCGCCGGTCCCTTTGGCACGAAACCACTTCCTCCTCCTCCATCCAATCTCAATCAAGTCGCCACCACTCTAGTCCATACCCAGTCTCAACTCAGCGGGTGTCCCGAGCCCGTCACTCCCACGTGCGCCCCAACCGGGACTCCGCAGAGCGACTTCCTGTTTGGCGGCTACGATCCCACAAATAAGCTGCCGTATTCGGAAAACTGGAGCCTCGATTTGCAGTGGCAGCCGAAAAACAATCTTGTATTGACGATGGCGTATATCGGCAATCACGGACTCCACCAACCGCTCCCCATTCCTTTCAACCAGCCCGGCGTCGCAACTCCGACGCACCCGATCAACGGCCAGATTTATTCGTATGGCTTCCAGGCTCAGGACGCCAACTTCAACACGCTTTTGACCGAACAAGTGCAAACGACAATTGGCGCGTTCACAGGCGCCGATGGAAACACCGCTCTGCGCACGCCCTACATCGGCTTCAATCCCAATGCCGATTTCTGGAAGGCGGAAGGCGTCTCCAACTACAACGCCCTCCAATTACAGGCAACAAAACGGATGTCGCATGGCTTGATGGTGAACGCCTCATACACCTGGTCGCGGTCTATCGATGAAGGCAGCGGATTAGGTGCCGGTCTTTTCTATAACGGAAACAATCCGCTTGAACCCAGCACGGCCTATGCTCCTTCTGATTTTGATCGCACTCACGTTCTGACCGTCAGCTACGCCTATCTGCTTCCGACCTTGCAAAATTCTTCCAAGTTCATGAAGGCGGTTGCCAACGGCTGGGGCGTTCAGGGCGTAACCGTGGCACAGAGCGGCCAACCCTTCAGCGTCATTGATTTCTCTGGAAGCGCGGCCAGCATCTTCTTCAGCGCCGATGACTTCATCACCAACCCGATTCTTCCTCTGGCTCCCGGCATCACTCCGAAACAGGCAACCATGGGTGGAACCGACAATTCCTTCACCTCGGGACCGCTGGCTGGAGTCCGGGTTCCCTACATCAACCCGAACGACTTCTCCATTCCGTTCCTGGCTCCTGGACAGAGTGGTGTGCCTCCCTGCGGCCTGACCACGGCCGGCACGACGGCTTGCGACACCCAGGAAACCAGTTATGGATCGAATGGCCGCAATATTTTCCGGGCTCCCTTCCAGACGCGGTTCGATTTGTCCCTGATCAAGAACTTCTCCTTGGCTCCGAACGTCGCGTTGAAGTTCGAAGCCGATGCATTCAATCTTTTCAATCATCCAAGCTTCGACGCCCCCAACGGAAACTTTGCTCTGAATGGCTGCTTTAACCCATTCCCGTGTTTTCCGGATCCGACCACGATCCTGTCGCCAGGCAATCCGAACTCACAGAACTACGGCGTGATTCGACAAACCGTCGGCAGCAACCGGTTCCTGCAACTGTCTATGCACTTGTCGTTCTGATGTGTGGCAGTCAGGGGGCGATTTGGTTGGTTCCAGCAGAATGAAAGTTGAACCCATTCATCGAGGGCTGATTAGCCTAACGCTGATCGCCCTCGTTCTTGTCCAAACCGTGCCCGCTGCCGCATGGGGCAATGAGGGACACACTTACGTCAACCGCGTCGCCGCGCAGAAGATTCCCGCCACCATGCCGCTGTTTCTGCGGCGCGCGTTCGCCGAGATCGCTTATCTCGGCCCTGAGCCCGATCGCTGGCGCAGTCCGTCAGAGTTCGCGCTGAAGAACTCGCAAGAAGCCGATCACTTCATCGACCTCGAGCGTGTTTCATGGCTCGATCCTCTTCCGCCGGGACGCTATGAGTTTTATCGCAAACTCTACGAGAAACGCGCTGCGACCACCGATCATCCCGACGACTACCTTCCCGAGCGCGTCGGCCTGCAGCCGTACATCACCATGGAGGTCTACGGTCGCCTGAAAGCGGCGTTCCGCGAGTACCGTGCCCTTCGAGCGGCGCACAAAGCAAGTCAACCCGTCGAGCAGGCCATCATCTTTTATGCCGGATGGCTTGGCCACTACGTTGCCGATGGTTCGCAGCCGCTGCATACCACCATTCAGTACAACGGATGGACCGGCCCCAATCCCAACGGATACACGACCGAGCATCACATCCATGCTCAGTTTGAAAGCACGTATGTGGCCGCGAATATCACTCCCAAAGATTTTGTAGCTCTCGTGAAGTCGCCGGAGCAAATCGAGGACCCGTTCGCCGGCTACCTGGCCTATCTCCGGAATTCGAACACGCTGGTGCAGGATGTCTACGCCATCGAGAAATCCGGAGGCTTCGAAGGAAAAGGCTCCGCTGCCGCCTACGACTTCACAACACACCGCCTCGCCGCCGGATCGCAGATGCTGCTCAACCTCTGGTACACGGCGTGGCTGGAGAGCGGGGTCCCAGTGCCGGAGCATGCCCCACCGCCTGCACCCAAGTAAGCGGCCAAAGATAATTCATGCGGGGACAGCCGCCTTAGCCCGCCCTGAGCGAAGCCAAAGGTGCGCCCTACAGCGCAGCTCGACTCTTGTTTCTAACCGTCTAGCGCGTCGCAGGCGGACGATTTCGCCCTTCTTTCGGTATACTGATCAGGCATGCCAGTTCTGAAAAACATTGCCGCCATTGCCAAAGGCATGAGCATTACCTTCATGGAGATGTTCCAGCCGACGACGGTTGAGAATTATCCCGACGGCAAGGGACCCTTGCGAGGCGCGCGCTTCGAAGCCCGTTTCCGCGGTGCGCACGTGCTGCAGCGCGATGAAAATGGACTGGAGAAGTGCGTTGCCTGTTTCCTCTGCGCGGCAGCCTGCCCTTCGAATTGCATCTACATCGAAGCGGCTGAGAATACTGCCGAAAACCGCGTCAGCGGCGCCGAGCGCTATGCCAAGGTCTATAACATAGATTACAACCGCTGCATTTTCTGCGGATATTGTGTCGAGGCTTGCCCGACGGACGCGATCACGCATGGCCACGGATTCGAGTTGGCGACGTTCAACGCTTCCAATCTCGTATATCGCAAGGAGCAAATGCTGGCCCCCCGGCCAGCACACATGGGAGCCAACGTGATCTTCAATCAGGCCGACGTAAATGGTGGGGCGCCGGCAGAAATGGTGCCGGGGAGCTAATCTTCGAGAAGAGTTTGGACTGCGATCACGCCGGTCCATTCGCGACCGGCGTTGGTGCATAAGATCGGTCGCTGGTCGTTGGTCGTTCGCGCAGTAGCAGGCAAGGCTCGCTCGCAGGAAAGCAGGCGCTGAACTGCTGCGCTTCACCTTCCCCCGTCAGCGCGAAGGCCGTCGGCTCGCCATCTCCGATTTCTTCGCGCCCAAATCGTCGAGCAAGATGGATGTGATCGGCCGCTCTCTTGTGACCATCGGTCCTAAGGCTTCGATCGAGACGCAGCATCTCTTTGAGGAGGAGAGTACACAAAGTATCTATATCTGCACAGCCTCAGCGTGGAACCGCCGAAGCGCTCGCCGAACTTCATCCCAAGAAGATGCGCGAAGAGTTGGGCATCGCGGGCGAAGACGCACCGGAGATTCGGGATCTTTTCCACCAGAAGTATCGTGGATCCCGCTATTCGTTCGGTTATCCGGCCTGTCCGAACCTGGAAGATCAGACCAAGCTGTTTGCGTTGCTGAAGCCGGAGGAAAACGTTGGCATGCGGCTCCCCTCAGGATTCTTGATCGAACCCGAGCAGAGCACGTCGGCGATCGTCGTGCATCATCCGGCGGCTAAATATTTTGTTGTCTAACCTGAGGCCTTTAGAAGGTTGTCGTCAGGCGCAGAGCATAGCTGCGCGGGGGCGCAATCGCGTTTCCTGAGAACAAGCCGCCGAAATCGATCACGTTGAGCCGATTGTTCAGGTTCTCCACGTCCGCCTGGAGATGCGTGGAAAATCGATCACTCTTATACAGATCGGCTCCCACCGAAGCATCCACGGCCAATGAAGGCCGCACCCGCCCGCGCGCAAAATCGATGCGATCGACCATCGCCTGACCGTACTGCGCAAGCGCGTCCTCGTAGTCGCCGGTAAAGTCGAACGGCAGCCCGCTTCCGTATTCAGCGGATCCTGCGATCCACAGCCGCGACAACATTTGGTAGCGCAGGCGAAGTCTCACCGTGTTGCGCTGGTCCTGCGAATCGGGGAAATGTCCTGTGAGTTGCGTCGTGGCACTGAGCGCATCGTCGCCCAGAAACAGGCCGCCGGTCACCGGAAACCACGCATTGCCGACCATGTAGGAATAGCTGGCGGTACCAGAGAAGCGCCCCCATTTCGGAATCTCCAGCTTCCCCTCCGCTCCGTAAATCACGGCCTTATCAAAGGCAATCGGAAAACTGACTGCCGTATTCAGTATCTGATCGTCGTCGGCGTAGTTGTCGACGTAGCGGCGATAATAATTGGCATCGAAGCGCAGCTGTCCGAACAGAGCTTTGGTCCCGCCAATTTCGAAATAGTTCCCGTGAGACGGTTCCACCGGCAGCCGCAGAACGTTCGGATTGAGCGAGACGACCTGCGCAGAGCTCGACAACAGAATATTTTCAGACGAAGGCGTTTGGAACACGCGGTCGTACGAGGCATGGATCAGGAGTCCAGCCGACGGAAAGTAGCGCGCCACCGAAAGCCGGGGGCTCACCGCGTTCTGATTCACAAGAAGCTGGTAGTGGTCCCAGCGCAGTCCGGCACTGACCGTCCAATTGCCGAGGCGAATGAGGTCCTGTACATAGGCCGACTGCTCAATGTCTGGACGATTGCCCGTAAAGGCAAAGGTGGGCGGCGTCCCGGGATCAAACGGCGTGGGGTCAGAGATAACGTCGCTGAAGTTCTCGCGCAGGAACAAAACATCCGACTCAATGCCGGCTTTCCATTCCTGGCGTCCGTGATGCACTGAAAGAGAGCCGTTAAAATATCCTTCGCGAAAGTTGTTATGCAAAAAAGCTATGACTGGAGTTGACTCGGGATTCGATGTCAGATCGTTCGACGTGTCACGCACCATGCCACGCAGGGCGCCCAGCATGTTAGCCGAAAATACGTGCTGGTACGACGCGATCCCCATGGTTTCGGAATTATCGCCGTCCTGGCGCTGGCCAGCGGCTTCCTGGCCTTGTTCGTTGGGAATCAGAAAGCGCGAAAACCCGTGCCTGACAATCACTCCCAGCCGATCGACCGGGGTGAGATCGCGTTCGTAGTGAACCGAGAAGTCTCCGGTCGTACCGTTGTTCGTGTAGTTCTCGGGAACAACGGGATTCAGGTAACGGTCCGTGCCACTTCCGGAGGCGCTCGCGCCGAGCGTATTCCCCTTCCACACGTCCTGCACTTGCACAAACGCGCCTGCGGTGTCGAAGCTGCCTCCGGAGAACACTGCCTGTCCGTGCAGGCCTTGCTTCGTGTCTTTAAGGGTATTGACCTCGATCACCCCGCCCATTTTTCGGCCAAATTCCGCGGGAATTCCGGCGGTATAGATATTCATGGAATCGGCATCATCGGCTTCGATCTCCGGGCCGAAGCTGGGCGAGCGATTGTCCGTGAGAGGAATTCCATCGACTACGAATTGGGTTTGGTACTCCGAGCCGCGCGGATGCAGCACTGCATTTCCTTCGTAAAGCCATCCCGGCTCGGAATTCACCAGATCCTGCAAAGAGCGTCCGGGCAACGATGTCGTGCGCGTCTGGATCGTCTCGTTGCCAATCTCATTCTCCGAATCCGCGCGATAGGGATCGATGAGGGTGTCTGAATCCTGCACTACGATCGACGTTCTAACGGAAGCCAGCGTGAGCTTGATGGAATACTGCGTTGGAACCGCAGAGCGAATCTGCACTGGCGTGGAAACTTCGGCGAAGCCGGGCTGCTGGATTTGTATGCGATAAACGCCGAACGGCAGACGCTTGGCGATGAGCGTGCCTGCTTCGTCCGTCGCTAGCGAGTTCTGATAGTCGTTGGCTTCGCTGACCAACTGGACGGCGGCCTTCACCCCGAGGTCGCTCGGATCAGTGACCTTGAGATGCAGTTCTCCCGTATTGCTCTGGGCAACCAGAGGCAGAGCAAAGAGAAGCAGTACGAGATGACTCAGCCTTCGCATCGTCGGCAGAAGTTTTATGCTATCAGCCGGCGGGGCGGATGACGCAGTTACTGGAGTACAAGATCGAGTACATTTCGCAAGCAAGCTTCCCTGCCCCTGATCAACCCACCAGGTTTGTTATCGAAATTGCCAGCGCGTCGACTTCTTCTGGAAGTGTTTCTCCCAGAGGGCGAACGCTAATCGCGGACGGACCGCAAACACTGGCTCTTTCATGGAGTGGATGTCGCCCTTCATCGACGACATATCGAACTTGTACTTCCGTTCGTAAGGAGGAAGAAATTTCCGGCGAGCTTGGACGTCCGCGATCTCGGCAACGCCCTCGACGATGATTGCTTCATGCGCATGTTCGGTGCACACGACACACTTCGGGTTGTGTGCGAGATTCTTCGTCTTCTGAGATTTGCTGCCCGTACTGAAGATAAATCGTCCGTTCTGCCACAGGCCCCAGACGACCATCACATGCGGCGAACCATCAGACTTTACCGTCGTAATCCAGTAGTTGTGGGATTTCTTCAACCGCTGCTCGGCCCATGACCACGGCAGCAGGCCTTTCTTGCCCTCGGGAAAACCGTACCCTGGCGCTTGCGGACGACTGGCTTTCGGTTTCTTCGGCACACGAACAATCCTTCACCACAGAGGATCACAGAGGAAGCTCTGTGAAACCCCGTGTCCTCTGTGGTTATCGTTTTTGTACTTTTAACCAATTCCGACGTTACAGATTCTTCTTCGTCCACTGATCGAGTCGGTCCAGCGCCTGCTGTAGATTCTCGATCGAATTCGCCACGCTGAAGCGGAGATAGCCTTCTCCGAATTCTCCGAATGCCGTGCCGGAAAGGGCAGCGACTCCGGCTTGCTCCAATAAAGCGTCGGCCAGAGGTTTCGATTTCCATCCTGTTTGTTTGATGTTGGGAAATACGTAAAACGCGCCTTTGGGCATGCGACACGAAAACCCTTTGATCTTGTTGAGTCCTGCGACGAACATGTCGCGCCGGCTCTGAAATTGGTGGCGCATGTGATCGACCGAACTCTGATCGCCTCGGATTGCTTCGATTCCCGCGACCTGCGTGAAGCTCGCGGTGCAGGAATTCGAGTTAGTCATCAACCGCGTCATATGCGCGGCGAGGTCGGGACGCATCACGCCATATCCCATGCGCCATCCGGTCATGGCATAAGTCTTCGAGAAGCCATCGAGCAGGATCGTGCGTTCCTGCATTCCGGGCACCGACATGATCGAGAAATGCAGTGCGCCATCGAAGAGCAGGCGGCTGTAAATTTCGTCGGACAGGACCATGATGTTGCGGTCGCCAATTGCTTCGGCAATCTGCTCGATGTCCCGGCGTTCCAGAACTCCGCCGGTGGGATTCTGCGGCGAATTTAGAATAATCAGTCGCGTGCGGTCGTTGATCAGTGACGCTAACTCATTCACGTCCAGGGAGAAGTCGCGCTCTTCCTTTAAGTGGATCGGGACCGCACGTCCACCGACGTAGCGGATCATCGACTCGTAAATTGGAAAACCGGGGTTCGGATAGATCACCTCGTCGCCTTCATCGATGAGAGCGAGGATCGTGAAGAAGATGATCGGTTTCCCGCCAGGAACGACGACTACTTCCTCACTCGTGACTTTCACCCCGCGAGTGCGGCTTACATATTCTGCCAAAGCTTGGCGCAGATCGGGCAAACCCGCCGAAGGACCGTAGTGCGTCCAGCCTTTTCGCATGGCGTCGACGCCGGCGTCGATTACGTTCGCGGGCGTGTCGAAATCGGGCTCGCCGATTTCCAGATGGATGATGCTCTTACCTTGGCGCTCAAGCGCGCGGGCCTTGTTCAGGACCTCGAAAGCGGTTTCTGTGCCAAGCCGAGACATGCGCCGGGCTAACTGCAGTTCGTACTGGGTGGCTCTCTCCATGGCGGGAAAACTCCTCAAAGCGGCAAACGGCACATTATACGCCCGCTAGCAAAAGCATAAACCACCAAGGACGCGAAGATGCACGAAGGAAACCTCGGCCATCAAGGCCTTCGTGGTACTTCGTGTCCTTCGTGGTTCATGATTTACTATCCGTCGGAGACGCAGGGTAACGGAGGCACCGATGAACTGCCATCTGGATGAACTCTACGCACATCAGGAGTGGGCTGATGCGGGGCACTGGCGCGCATTCGAGGCGTATCCCGCGGCGCTGGAGGATAAGGCGATCCGGGAGCGGTTGCATCACATTCACTTGGTGCAGCATGGGTTCCTCTGGGTCGCGAGTCCGCAGCGGGCGGAGTTCGCGTTCAAGAAGATCGAGGACTTCCCTTCCATGGTGGATCTGAAGGCGTACGCGCGGCAAGGACTCGATGGGCTGGGCGAGTTGTTGAAGAAAACGGATGAGGGGCGGATGGAAGAGATCATCGAAGTGCCATGGTTCAAACCGCCGGCAAAGATCAGCGTGAGGCAGGCGCTGACGCAGGCAGCGATGCATAGCCATTATCATCGCGGGCAAAATGCGACGCGATTGCGGGAATTGGGAGGCGTTCCGCCGATGACGGACTTTATTGTATGGCTGAAAGACGGACAACCTGCGGCGAAGTGGGGATGACGAGAGAGAGAGAGAAGAGTGTTCGAGTTTTGATCGAACGACACCCGATGGCGGCTGTCCCGACATATGCTATTCCGAGACGCTGTGTTCTTCGTTTTGCGAGCGGAGGACGCGGTCGACGGAGTAGGGGGCCCGGCGGCTGGGTTCGTGATAGTGACGGACTTGCATCTCGCCCAGCAGGCCGATGGCGAGAAGATTCAAACCACCCAGCAGGAGACCCAAAGCGGCCATCATCAGCGGGCCGTGCTCTGCCATCACCGGTACGCGGCGCAGAAACTTTTCGACGCCGAGCCAGAGGACAATGCCGCTTCCGCCGAAGATACTCATCATGCCGATGCTGCCGAAGAAGTGCAGCGGACGCGACAGATAGCGCAGCAGAAAGCGGATCGTCAGCAGATCGAAGAAGACGCGGAAGGTGCGCGTGATGCCGTAGTGCGAAACGCCGCGTTCGCGGTTGACGTTGCGGATCGGCACTTCGCAGATAGTCGCGCCGTGCCAGGAAGCCAACGCCGGGATGAAGCGGTGCAGTTCGCCGTACAGTGGAACCTGTTCCAGGATGTCGCGGCGGTAAGCTTTGAAGGTCGTGCCAAAGTCGTGGATATCGACCCCGCTGATCTTGGCCATCATCCAGTTGGCGATCCGCGAGGGAATGCGGCGCATCCAGAAGTTGTCGACGCGATTCTTGCGCCATCCGCTGACGATGTCGTAACCGGCAGCGATCTTTTCCAGGAACATTGGAATGTCGTTGGGATCGTGCTGCAGATCGCCGTCCATGGCGATGATGTACTCACCGCGAGCGTGATCGAAACCGGCAGCGAGTCCCGCGGTCTGGCCGAAGTTGCGGCGCAGCTTCACCACGGTGACGCGGCTGTCGACGGCTGCGATCTCGCGCAGCATGGCGAAAGTATGGTCGCTGGATCCGTCGTCCACTAAAACGATCTCGAAACTCTCCCCATGGGCTTCCATGACCACTTTCAGGCGGTCGTAGAGGTCAGTGACATTTTCCTGCTCGTTATGCAGAGGGACGACGATGGAGTACTTGGGCACAGTCTTTTTATTATAGACCTAAAAGCGAGTTCTCAGTTCCCGGTTGTCCGTTCTCAGTTAGGTTACCGTAGGTTCGCAGCGAGAGTGGTGATGATGGCGGACAGCAGGTTCCTCCTTTCTCGCTCCGCTCGAGCGTCGGAATGACAAAGTTGGCTTCGGGTCGGGCGTCGAAATGACATCGCGGTACTGTGGACGTCGGCTGGAAATGATTTTCCCGCTTGGGGTGGAGTAGATGATTCTCGGGCTTCCCTTCTGGGGAATCGCAGTCGGTTTTCGGGGTACCCCCTCCCCTAGCCCCTCTGGAAGCCTTGATTGGCGCGGGGTCTGCAAAAATGCTCTGTACAATCTTGAGAACAATGAACTTAGAAGGCCATCAGAGATTCTCGCGCTTACTGCCTCCGCCTTGACGATGGTCTGCTCTTTCTATTTCGTGGTCAAGGTTAGATATCACAAGCGGGCTCTGGAAGCTTTCGGGCACAGAGGATCCCTGGGGTGTAAATAGCTGCGCCCCAAAGATTGGATGGTCCGAACCGATTTTTCGGCCCTACTTGGCGAGCGGCCCGGTTGTAATTCCTTCGGAGAGGGTGAAGGTAGATCCTACGGTGGCGACGACGGCCGACTTGCGAGAGAGGCCGGCGCGCCGGCGCAAGCGATAGACGGCTTCGATGCCGGACAGTGCGCGCCCAAGAGATTGGCAACGTGGAACTCCTTCATCTCGTCGGCAGTCCAGTCCAATTGCTCATCGGTGGCGGCGAATAAATGGATGCCGCCCACGACTCCGTAGACCGCGCGATTGGGAAATTCCGCGCCAGCGTCGCTCAGGATGTTGATGATGCCGGCATGACCGCAGCCCATGATCACGACCAGTCCTTGCGGAGTATTGAGCACCAAGCGATTGATCTTCGGGATATGGTGTCTTCGACCAAGCCATCCGGCGTCAGGACTTTGCCGACCCTACTCCAGTTGCGTTCAGGATATTTGCGGGGCACAGGACCGGTAAGCAGGCGCCGGGAAAGATTTCGGTCCAGCCCGAGTGCTCGATGAATTTTCCGCCGCTGGCTTCGAAATCCTTCCGAATGGCAATCATGGAGTTGTGTTCGCCGTCCGCAGCAGGGCGACTGTAGAAGATGCCTGTGCCGACGCGGACGATGGACATAGTGGCCGGTCTCTCTTCATCAATTCGTGGCGCAGAGTGAGCAAGCCGCTGACGTGGTCCCAGTGGTTGTGGGTCAGATTCCCTTCGTGGATGTCGGAGAGGTCGATGTGCAGATCACGCGCGTTATTCGGGAGGTTTCCGGGTGAGCTCCAGCGTCGACCAGAATCCGGTGAACGTCTGCTTCGACCAATGCGGAGAAACCCCATTCGCCGGCACCGGTCGTGTCGCCGACAAGCATGGTGGACACCACGGTGACTTTGAGCACGTGAATCTGATTCGGCGACGCTGCGGGCTTGTCAGACGGGATCTGAGCCGCGGTTGGGCGTGCGATAAGCAAAACCAGAGCGACCGCTACGACCGTTTATCCTTAAACGAAAGAGATTAGTAATCTTTGAGTAGTGGGAATCGCGAGAGCAGACTACCAAATCCAGCTCAGGGCGGCTAGCAGAGCGGTCCCGTGGCCGAGTTCGGAATGAATGCTTCAAAAGAGCCTCCAGTCAGTGGATGATCTGTGCGCGAAGCTCCTTGGCGAGCTTCTCGATTTTCTTCAGCTTCGGCGACAGGTCTTTGGGCAGGATTCCCTTGGTCGTATTCTTCACGTCCGGTGGAATCGATCTGGCCAGGAAAGCCAACTCATCGGCGTCACGTCGAAGTTTTTCCAGATCCGTGCCCGGCAAGACGGCGGCGTACGAATTGGTGTCCCCCTGTGTTTTTGCGACGTCGAATTCGGACGGGCCATTGGGCTTCGCCGATTGAGAGTGTTGGTCGATGACCGGGGGATTGTAGCCAGCGTGCTGCGACCACGCCAATAGAGCGGAGAGGACAAGAGCAAGCAGGAGCAGGTGGGACTTCACAGAAACCTCCTGGGCACACGAAGCTTGCGGGGCCGCGGACGATTTCCCGTATTCTACCGCGCTCCTTCGTGAGTTCAAGGGAAAAGGGCGCGGAGACGGCTTTAGATGAAGTCTCGGTCGACCGACATCGTGCAGCACGTCCTCCAATTCAATTGCAGGAGCGGCTTCACCCGAGCCGACGGTGAAAGGCAGGTCGATAAATATGGGATACGGGGACTGTCAAGATGCAAGATGTCGCAAAGGGGGCTAAAAAGGTTGGACCACGAGGGGCACGAAGGGCTACGAAGGTTCGGCCGGGGGCGGAGAAATTCGATCGAACGTCAAAGCCCCCACCCTGTCGCACAAAACGCGACAAGGGTGGGGAACCCTTTTCTAAGGGATGACTTAGGATTAGCCCTGTTCTTTTAGTTTTAGTTTGGATTTGTTGTCTTCCATGAACTGCTTGATGTCGGCGGCGGCGCCGAGGAGGCGATTCCACTGTTCATAGTAGAGAGTGACGGGAAAACGGCCGAGTCCGTAGACGCTGACTCCGCCCTTTTCTCCGACTTTGAAGATGAGGTCGCCGCTGCGCTTCTTGGTTTCGACTTCCTTTTCCAGTTGCGCCAGTTTGGCCTTGAGTTCTTCGTAGCTTGGTTCTGACATATATATCCTCGTTCTAGAATGATTGCGGTTTTACGTCAAATTTCTCGGCCCTCAGGGGCTAAAGCCCGGGGAGCGCTTGATCTGTTACGGTGCGGCTGAAGCCGTCCCCTGATACGCGGCGGCTTTCCGCTTCTGGTTCAATCTGAGCGCCCCGATTCGAACCCACTTCGCCAAACGGATTGGCGGATCTGTCGCTCTTTCTGCAGTTTTACGACGCATCGCCCCTGATGGAACCTTCTCTATAGTAACTTGCCTTGAGTTGATTTGCGGTGGATAACCGTTATAAGCTCGAAGGAGTCTAATCCCGAAGTAGGAATGTGGGCCCTCGGGATGTTCGCGCGGCAAATCATTTCCGGGTTCCCGGTGTAACGTAGCTTCCTCAGTTTATCGGTTTATCATGCGTGTTTGGGTACGATGGTCGACCTGGCTTTGCCTGTCCCTGATGTTGTGGACGGCGGCAGTGGAGTCTGCCCACACCCACCCGAATCAAACGGAATCGGCTGCGTGCTCGATTTGCGTGGTGGCGCACAGCTCCAGCCCAACCGTCAGCGTTAATCATTCGGCTCCGATTCTGGCCACCATCGGGGTGCTGCAAGAAGAAGATCTCATCGCGGTAGCCCGCTTCGATTTCTCCGAGGCTGGCATTCGCGGTCCTCCTGTCCTGTAGGGAATCCTCACAATTCAACGAAGTTCCGGCGCACGACGCCGACGAATTCCCTATCTTCTCGGAGGACGTAATGCCTACTTCTTACAAGTGGCGATCGATCGCCATTGTTGTTATATCTCTATTCGCCACAACTGTTTGGTCGCAATCGGTTAGCAATTCGGGGTCCGTGGAGGGCACTGTGATCGATCCCACGGGCGCCGTCGTGCCGAAAGCATCCGTCGAAATCCGGAATCCGGTCAGTGGCTTTGACCGCTCGACGACCACCGACGCAGCAGGAAAATTCACGTTTACGAATATTCCGTTCAATCCCTATCATCTGGTGGTCACCGCGGAGGGTTTTGGGGCGTCGGTGCAGGACGTCCAACCTCGCTCGGCTGTGCCGATCAGCATTACCATCACTCTGCGCGTGGTAGCGTCGAACACGGAGGTGAGCGTCTCGGCAGACGCAGCCGACCTGATTGAAAACGACCCCACATTCCACACGGATGTGGACCGCAACCTGTTCAACAAGATTCCTTTGGAAAGCTCATCATCATCACTCAGCGCGTTGGTCACGCAGGCCACCCCAGGCATTGCGGCTGATTCCAACGGTCTCTTCCACGGGCTTGGCGATCACGCTGAGAATTCGTTCTCAGTGGACGGACAGCAGATTACCGATCAGCAAAGTAAAGTTTTCTCGAATCAGATTCCGCTGGATTCGGTGCAATCGATGGAAGTGATTTCGGGCGCTCCGCCGGCGGAATACGGAGGAAAAACCAGCGTGGTAATTGTTGCGACCACGCGTTCGGGGCAGGGGGTAACGACTCCTCATGGAAGCGCGACTGCGTCGTATGGATCCTTTGGATCGTCGACCCTGGCCGCCGATCTCGCTTATGGCGGCAAGACCTGGGGAAACTTCATCTCGATGAACGGCTTGAACAGTGGCCGGTTCCTGGATCCCCCGGAATTCAGGGTGCAGCACGACAAGGGGAACGAAGAAAACGTGTTCGATCGCGTGGATTATCAGCTCCGGACAGCCGACTCGATTCATTTAAACTTTGGCTACAGCCGGAGCTGGTTCCAGACGCCGAATTCACTCGATGCTGAAAACGCGAGGGCCTGGAGTGGCCTGGGGGGGATCGAGCCGCAGATGGCGGCCTTTGCGGGTAGAGATCCGAACGGAAATATTGTGGGGCCAACGGACCAGCGCTCGAAGATCGGCACCTTCAACATTGCTCCGTCGTGGACGCACGTATTGAGCGCGAATGCCGTGTCCACTGTGGGCGCATTCGTGCGGCGCGACGACTATAACTACTACCCGAGTGGCGACGTGTTCGCGGATCTGGGACCGCCGAGTCTGCAGAGACAGTCGGTGGGACAGAACCGCACGCTGACCAATGCGGGGTTGCGGTCTGACCTGTCCTACGTCAAGGGGATCAACCAGATCAAGGGCGGAGTAACCTATACGCAGACATTTCTCAATGAGAACGATACGCTCGGAATTGTCGATCCGACTTTCAACGCTCCGTGCATCACTTCGGTGACGCCGAGCGCGGTGAACCCGTACCAATTTGTGGCAGCCCCCGCAGCCGGGATCACCGATCCCTTGTTGTGCTCGGGCGCATATCAGCCCAACACGGCGGCCAACGTGAACGCGCCGGGCTCCGCGTTTTACCCTTATTACCATCCAATCCTGGCTCCTTACGACTTGACCCGCGGCGGAAGTCCGTACACGTTTCGCGGCCACACGGATGTGAAGGAACTCGCTCTCTACTTGCGGGACAATATCACAAAGGGAGCGTGGTCTTTAAACCTCGGATTGCGGGGCGATCTCTACAACGGTCTTTCTGTAGCGCGGCAAGTTGAGCCTCGGCTCGGAGTTGCTTATAACATCAAACGAACCAGCACGATTCTTCGCGTCTCTTATGCGCGGACGCTGGAATCTCCTTTCAATGAAAATCTGATCCTTTCAAGCATCGGATGCAGCAATGCGGTGCTAAACCCGCTGCTGCTTTGTTCTTCGTCGGCGCTGACGCCCTTGAGTCCGGGCTTCCGCAATGAATTCCATGCAGGACTTGAGCAGGCGTTCGGGAGGTACCTGGTCTTCTCAGGCGAGTGGATTTCTAAATACACGCACAATGGTTACGATTTCAGCGTGCTTGGCAACACCCCAATCACGTTCCCGATTGAATGGCATAGTTCCAAAATTCCTGGGTATGCAGGGCGCGTAAGCGTGCCTGATATCCATGGCTTCTCGGCGCTGGTCGTTTTCTCCAGCGTGGCAGCAAGATTTTTCCAACCGCAGATCGGCGGAGCGGGAGCGACGGTGGCGACCGCTGCTGGACTTCCCTTCCGCATCGATCATGATGAAAAGTTCAACCAAACGACTCACCTGCAATACCAACCGTGGAAGCGGGGCCCGTGGGTGGGTTTCAACTGGCGCTATGACAGCGGACTGGTTGCAGGGGCAACACCGTGCTTCGGGTTGAACGACTTCAACAATTGCCCAGGATCAGTCATGATCGGCGGCGTGAACAACGTCAGCATGGGAGCAGCCAACGTGGGCGAGATTCCGCTTTCTGCCGATCAGGAGTACGAAGCGGGATTCACTTGTAGTGGAGTTCGCGCAACGCCGACGACTCCTCTACCTTTCAATTGTCCGGCGAACTCGTTTGGCTCCTCGCTGATCAAAGTGCCTGCGCCGAACGCCGAAAACGATGATCACAATCCGCCGCGCATCGCGTCGCGGAATCTCTTCGATCTCTCCATCGGCCACGACAACTTGTTCCACGGCGACAAATACAAATGGAGCGCGCGGCTGACCGTCATCAACCTGGCGAACAACGACGTGCTGTACAACTTTCTTTCGACGTTCAGCGGTACGCACTATGTGACCCCGCGGACGCTGACGGCGGAACTTGGGTTTCACTTTTAGGGATGGAGTTGAGGTGAGACAGGCGGCCTTTCAACGGGCCGCCCGTTTATTTGCGCTTACCAAGGTTTGTGTAAATGAATGTAAAGGAACCGTTATCGGGGTCAGCGCATCCAACTGGATTGATAGAATAAAAGCAGAGAAGATCAGTTCAGACGAGCACATCTGAATTGTGGGGGAAAGATTTGTCCATTCAGTTCGGCGTAAAGCTGGCCGCCCTTTTCGCGCTCACGGGCGCGTTGTCGTCTTTTTCCGCCGGACAGCAGACCACCCCGCCGGAAAATTCGGGTACTCCGGGGCAAACTCAGACGCAGGATACGACCACGGGCCAACCGGCGGCGGCCCAGCAACCTGCGCCGAGTGCCGATCAAAGTAAGGACAAAGCTAAGGACAAGAGCGCGCAGCCGAACGACCAGGGGAAAGTGGCTGGCACTTCGAACGACCGGCTCTTCTATACGCTGCCGAATTTTCTCTCGCTGGAGGGCGCGGGGAAACTCCCGCCGATGACCGCAAAGGATAAGTTCAAGGTCGTAGCCCTCGGGACGTTCGATTACGTGGAGTATCCATGGTGGGGATTGCTGGCCGCCATCGACCAGGCGGACAACAGTGAACCTGCTTTCGGCCAAGGCTGGGCTGCCTACGGAAAGCGCTACGCCACGACCTTGGGAGACAGTACAGTCGAGAACTTTATGGTGGGCGCCGTTTTTCCCTCTGTTCTTCACCAGGATCCGCGCTTCTACCAGTCGGAAAAAGGCGGCTTCTGGGCGAAGTCAGGATATGCGGTCAGCCGGATCTTTGTCACTCGCACCGATTCGGGGCACTCGCAATTCAACTACTCGGAAATCTTTGGGAGCGCTCTTGCGGCCGCGATCTCTAACTACACCTACCATCCAACGAGCACGTATATCAGCACACCCACGAATCCTCACTTGTTCGTGAAGTCCGATCGAACATTGAGCAATACGGCCACCGTCTGGGAAACTCAGTTGACGCTCGACGCGATCACGATCGTAGTGAAAGAATTCTGGCCCGACATTCACCGCAAGCTATCGCACAAGACCAGCACGGCGCCGCCAGGCCCGACCCAGTGATTCGCGATTAGTGACTCGTCACGATGACGGATTGGCGGTGCGGCTGAGGGCTAGCCTGGCGCGGTATGAGGTGCTGGCGCGGAACGGCGCGACGCAGGCGGCTACACCGTAAACAAACTCAATTCGATTACCGTTGACTTTCTTATGGTTGGACCGTCGAGCTTTGCTCGACCGGACGAGCGAATGCGCCCGTTCCTACATGGTTCTTCTCGGCTCCAGCTTTCGATCTGTAACCAGTTCGGGATGTAGACGGCGGAAGGTTTCCGCGACGTGGCAGTTCCAGCAGACTGGCTGATTTGTTGCAAAGATCTCCGGAAGCTCTTCGGGACTGACGTTTTTCCACTCGGTGGTTCTGAAATCAGGACCTAACAACGCCGGTGCGTGATCGACGCGATGCAGCGGACCCATTGGCTTGCGACAGAACGCACAGCTCCTCCCTTCATACCACTTCGAAACGATGTTCCAGACCAGACAGTTCTGCGGGCTCGTCTCGATCTGCTGCAGGCATTCCTGGCCGCAGTTCTCGCGTTCGGGCCAGCGGGAGCATTGGTTCAGCCGAACGGTAGGCTCGTTGAAGAAAGCCCCGAGAGCGGCTTCTCCGGCAGCAACGTCGACGGCTTCGGGCTTGTGGGTTTCGGGGCACGTGACGAGGCGTTTGCCGCGGAAGGTGAAGAAGGCTCGCACTCCGGGCACGGCACGGAAGATGAAAAGAGCGACGGCCAGAACGATAACCGCAATGATGATGGTGAGAACCGAGACTGTCATAAATCCCCCCCGCAGTTGGGCGAGGCCCCGATAAGACATCTGCAAGTTCAGTCTGTGAGGAACGCGGGGAAAAGACGGTGCTTGGCATCACTCGGGGGAGTGATTTTGATCACGCGCAAGAATCTTCACAGTGGCTGAACCGTGTTTCCCGACTCGAGGTTGCTCACGGCGCTAGTGCGCCAGGTGGTTGGAGCGCAGCTGCATCTTCACAGCGACCGAGAGACGGCGAATCCCTTCGTGGATCTGGTCGGGCGGCGTATAGGAGAAATTAAGGCGCATATGGCGTCCGCCTTCGAGAACATTGTTAGCGTAGAAGGTATCGCCGGGGACGAAGGCCACTTCTTCGGCGAGCGCAGCGTGGAACAGTGCTTGCGAGTCGGTGCCCTCCGGCATCGTGACCCAGAGGAAGAGACCTCCCTTAGGATGAGTCCAGGTGACTTCGGGAGGAAAGTATCCGTGCAGAGCATGGAGCATAGTGTCGCGGCGCTCGCGGTAAACCTGGCGAATCAGCTTGACGTGCTGGTCGAGGAATCCGTCGCGGGCGACCTCGTAGGCAACGTACTGATTGAATGTGGACGTGTGCAGGTCGGCAGCCTGCTTGAGCTGAACTAGTTTGCTGATCACATCCTCGGGAGCGACGATCCAGGCGAGGCGGATTCCGGGAGCAAGTGTTTTCGAGAAGGAACTGAAGTAGATCACGTTGCCGAGGGTGAATCCATTATCGCGGCGAAGATTTTCGCGGTCGAGAACGACCAAGGGAGCGATGTGCTCGCCCTCGTACCGAAGCTGGCCGTAGGGATCGTCTTCGACGATGGGGATGCCGTGTCTGTCAGCGAGGAGAATGAGTTGATGACGGCGGCCTGCAGTGAGTGTGACTCCCGTGGGATTCTGGAAATTGGGCAACACGTACATGAATTTCGGTCCGGCGCGGAGGCTGGAATCAAGCTGCTCGGTGAGCAGATCGTCGTCGTCGACGGGGACAGAGACGTATTGCGCACCGTAGACATTGAAGGCTTGCAGCGCACCAAGATAGGTGGGGGCTTCAACGAGAACTCGGTCTCCGCGATTGATGAGGAGTTTGCCGATGAGGTCGAGAGCCTGCTGGGAGCCAGAGGTGATCAGCACGTTTTCGGCGCTGGCGACGATGCCGTAGCGGGCGATGTTGCGGGCGATCATCTCGCGCAGTGGCTGGTAGCCCTCGGTGGTTCCGTATTGCAGAGCTTCAGCCCCTTGCTCGGAGAGGACTTTGTGGCAGGCATCTTCGAAACGCTGGACCGGGAAGACGTCGGGGGCTGGAAGTCCGCCGCCGAAGAGGATGATTTCCGGCTTCTGCGTGACTTTCAGCGGTTCGCGGATGGCGGAGCTTTTGATTCCCAGCGTACGCTGTGCGTATCGCGACTTCCAAAGCGTGGACATTCCGAATCCTCCGGGCGCCGACAACCTCCCCTAACAAGTTTCAAAGTTTCAGAGTTTCAAAAAATCAAACACGGTCTACTTTGAAACATTGCAACCTTCGAAACCCTGAAAAGTGGCCGTTCAGTCTTCTCCGATCAGCTCCGGCTCAACGGACACATGCCCGTGGGGATGTGTGTAGGTATCGTTCTCCTGCGCATCGACTACGGCGATGGCCGCGACGCTGACTACTTCTTCAACCGTGGCCGTGCGTTGCAGGACGTGAACTGGACGGCTCATCCCCATCAGGATGGGGCCGATGAGTTCTCCGCCACCAACTTTCGCTGCGAATTTGCAGGCGATATTGGCCGAGGCCAAATCGGGGAAGATGAGCACATTGGCTCCGCCCTTCAGCGAGCTGAACGGGTAGAGTTCTTCGATGATTTCGGGGGAGAGAGCCTCGTCGGCCATGATCTCGCCATCGACGATCAGGGTGGGGTCGGCGTACTTGATCAGCTCCACCGCTTTCCGGATTTTCGTGCAGATCGGATGGTCAACGCCTCCGAAGCTGGAGAACGAGAGCAGCGCGACCCGCGGCGTGAGGTCGAAACGCCGCGCCATGTGAGCCGTGCAGAGCGCGATTTCGACCAGATCCTCGGCGGTGGGCTCGATATTTACGCTGGTGTCGGCAAGGAAGAATACCTCGCCCTTACGCGTGATGACGGCGTAACAGCCGGAGACGCGGTGCAGGCCCTCGCGCATGCGGACAATTTGCAGCGCGGGACGGATGGTGTCGGGGAAGTGCTGGGTCACGCCGGAGACCAGCGCGTCGCCATCGCCCATGTGGACCATCATGGGGCCGAAGACGTTGCGGTTGTTGATCAGAGTTTCGGCCTCACGCAAGGTGACGCCACGGCGCTGGCGCAGACGGAACAGTTCCTGTGCGTAGAGTTCGTGATGCTCGGACGTCACCGGGTCGACGATCTGCATGCCCTCGAGATCTACACCTAACTCGCGAGCGCGGGATTGAATCTTTGCCGCGTCGCCGAGCAGGATGGGATGTCCGATTTTTTCTTCGACCAGAGTGTGGCAGGCTCGCAGGATCTTCTCGTTGTCGCCCTCGGGGAAGACGACTTGCTTGGGATTGGACTGCGCCTTATGGATCATGGTGCGGGAAACTTCGTAAGCTTTTCCGAGCCGGCGCTCCAGTTGGGCGCGATAAGTTTCAAGGTCGACGGGTTCCTGAGCGACGCCGGAACGCATGGCGGCTTCGGCAACTGCGGAAGCCTCCCACATCAGCACGCGCGGATCAAAAGGCTTGGGGATGAGGTATTCGCGCCCGAACTGCAGACGTTGGACGCCGTAGGCGCGGCAGACTGAATCAGGGACATCTTCTTTTGCCAGATCCGCAAGAGCGTGCGTGGCGGCCAGCTTCATTTCTTCGTTGATGGCCGTGGCGCGCACGTCGAGCGCTCCCCGGAAGATGAAGGGGAAGCCGAGGACGTTGTTGACCTGGTTCGGATAGTCGGAGCGCCCAGTGGCGATGATGACGTCACTGCGGCAAGCTTTCGCATCTTCATAGGTGATTTCCGGATCGGGGTTCGCCATGGCGAAGACGATCGGATCCGGCGCCATGGAGCGCACCATATCGGGAGTGATAGCTCCTTTCACGGAGAGGCCGGCGAATACATCGGCACCGACCAGAGCCTCGGCTAGGGTGCGCAACTCAGTCTCGCGCGCGAAACGCTCTTTGTACTTATTCATTCCGTCTTTGCGGCCGCTGTAGACGACTCCCTTTGTATCGCAGAGAAGAATGTTTTCCCGCTGCACTCCCAGGCGCACATAGTGCTCGGCGCAGGCGATGCCAGCGGCTCCGGCGCCGTTGAAGACGACGCGGACTTTGCGGATGTCTTTGCCGACGACTTCGAGAGCATTCAGCAACGCTGCGCCCGAGATGATGGCGGTTCCGTGCTGGTCGTCGTGAAAGACCGGAATCTTCATGGTCTTGCGAAGCGTTTCTTCGATCTGGAAGCAGTCGGGAGCCTTGATGTCCTCGAGGTTGATCCCGCCAAAGGTGGGCTCAAGGAGTTGGCAGAACTTGATGATCTGTTCGGGATCGTGGCTGTTGACCTCGATGTCGAAGACGTCGACGTCGGCGAAGCGCTTGAACAGGACGGCCTTGCCTTCCATGACGGGCTTACCAGCTAGAGCGCCGATGTCGCCGAGGCCGAGTACCGCAGTGCCGTTGCTAATGACTCCGACGAGATTGCCGCGTCCGGTGTACTTGTACGCGTCGTGAGGATTTTTCTGGATTTCGAGGCAGGGCTCGGCCACGCCCGGGGTGTAGGCGAGGCTCAGATCGCGCTGAGTGCGGCAGGGCTTGGTGGGCGTGACTTCAATCTTTCCGGGGCGAGACCCATTGTGATAGTCGAGGGCCTGCTGCTTGCTGACTAGCATGATTTCCTCCGTACTTGCGTCGTGGGAAGCCGGTAGGGCAAAGAATCGTTACTCTTTTGGACTCCGCCGCCACATGGGCACACACGGATTCCAGTTATGAACATCTTTCTGGAAATCGCGTCCAGCCTGGTTGGCGCCAACGGTAGTTAACTCTTCCACCGGAGACTTCAATAGTTCGGTGATGTAGTTCTCGATCTGCTCGCGCAGCCGGTGATTTCTCAAGGCCTCGCGCAAGGCGGGTTGCTCGATGTGGGTGAATCCGCTACACAGGGGACATTTCACAACGTCGTCGTTCACCATGGTCACCCTCTTTTTCGGGGAATCGCGAAGAGGCGCCGCTCCGCGCCTTAGTCCGCGCTTTCATTAGAGGGCGGCCGTGCTTTTGGGACAGTGATAGGGGTCGCGGGAGATTGTGATTGAGGTCACAAAAGCGATAAACTTCGTGTCGCCGACCGCTTGACGACGGCCGGGATTGTGAGAGATGGGCCGCAAGCTGCTAGCGGATGTTCAGGTCAGCGTAGTGGGCAAAGCTGGAGAGCGCTACTTCGTCGTTACCAGGTAAGTAGAAGCCAAACTTGCCCAGGCTGAGATTCGAGCCCGGCTGCGTCCAGCGATCCAGGACGGTCCAACTGTCCCCGTGCTTGATCACGTGGACGAGTTCCGTGGGGCTAACGCGGATCTGGAGCGTACGAAAGCTCTTCTTGTCGCTTTTATCGGGAACCTTGATCTCCTTGGTTTTCTGACCGTTGCGAATCACAGAGCGATAGAAGTTATTGTCGTCCATTTGGCAGAGGACGTAGTTCTTAGGGTCGGTATAGTTGAGCACCCATTGCAAAAGGCGCCCTTTCATAGGCAGCGCGGAAAAAAGAAACGTGCCCGAGGCAGGAATGGCTCCGTATAAGACGAAGTCCCCACCTTTGCGAATGAAAGAATCTCTCTCGTGTTTCCAGGAGCCCGGATCATCCCAGTTCGACATTCCGCCCGGAGCGAGAGACAAATCCAAGGTCTTCGATTGACCGGCGACCACCTCGAGTGTGGACGAGCGCGTGAACCTTTCGGCGGTTCGCGCAGTAAGAGTATAGGTACCCGGGGCAAGATTGAGCGGGACACCACTCCTAACCATCTTCAAAAGCTCACCTTTGGCGATGGCAACGGTGGCGTCGGGTGGCGCGAAGGTAATTTTCAATTCGCCCGGAGCGGCTTCCAGCGCGGCATCCGCAGCAGCGACAGATATGGTTCCGCCAGCAACGAAGTGTTTCTTGAACTGCCGGGGCTCGAATCGCTCTTTGCGCAGTTCGACGGTATGGTCTCCGGGATTGACAGTGGAAACGGAGAACGCGCCATCGGGCTGAATGGTGCCGACGAGAGTTTGATCGACGAGGACCGTGGTCCCCGGAACTCCGCCCTGGACCGTCAGCGAGGCCAGTCGAGGCTGCGGTTGAAGGTTGAAGATAAGCTTGGCCGGTTCACCCTTGCGAATGCGGATCTTCTGCTGCGGAGGATCCTGAAAGCCGCTCTTGGAGACTTGTACAACGTAGTCCTTGAGCTCGAGATTCGGCAGGCGCAACTGGCCGGCTTGAGTGAGTTGCAATTGAAGTTTTCCGTTGAGAAAAACGCTTGCGTCGTCTTGACCGGCAACAACGAGGAGCGCGCCCAGGTTGGGACTCGCCTCGGCAGGCGGGTGATCCTCGACCGTCACTTTTCCGGCGGCTGTATTGGGAAAAAGGCGCGAAGCAGGCAGAGCAGGCAGGGATGGTTCGGGAGTTGCCTGTGTGGGCGCGGAGGCGGCCGGAGCGGAGACGGTGGGACCGGAGACTCCCGGGGCGGAGACGGCTGGAGAGGACACGTTGGGAGAAACTGATGGAATCTTGGCGATAGGCGGAGCGTAATGTTTTCGCGTGAAGAAGAAGGTCGCTGCGACCAGGATGATCGTGGCGGCGGAGACGAGAATCAGCGTTGTGGAGTTCGACCTCGCGGACTGTTTTGGCTGTGATGCAGGCGACGTGACTTTGGCTACCGGGGCGGAAGGCTCGGGGGCAGAAACGGTCGCGGCTTGTGGCGGAGGGATCTGCGGCTCTGGCGGCGCGACCGCGACTTTCGCCGGCGGCACAATGCTGGGCGGCGGTACTTTGCCAGGCAGGACAATGTTGATGGGAGCTTTTTCGGCTGGGGGCTGAACCGGGATCGACGGAGCTTGAACCGGCGGGGCTGGGCTCGGCAAAACCGGGCTTGGGGGGACTGGGCTGGAATCGGCTGGTGAAGGCTTCGGAGCGGCGGGACGCGGGACGTGAAAAATGACGGTCGCTCCTTTGCCGCGCGGCGATGTGGCGGAACCCTCCTGGGGAGCCAATCCCAGCCGGTTCAGAAGGCCATTGGCGACGGATAGGATTTCTCCATCCGTCCAATGCTTGGCGGCCAGCGCTTGTATGCGCGCGGCTAAGGCCTGTTTTGCGGCAACGTCCGCGGCCTCATCGATTTCAAGTTCCATGCGGCGCAGGTCTTCCACGTCGCCGCGGCGGGCTTGGCGCCGCCGAGCTCCCTGGTCCCGCTGGATTGCATCCTGAATCTGAAGCAACTTGGGGTCGTCGGGATGAACGGCCAATCCCTCTGCAACCCAAGCCAAGGCTGCGAACAGATCGCCAGAGGACTGCAGCTTGCGCGCTTGGGCGACCCAATCCTCCGCAGTGCTGTTTTTTTTCTGTTCTACGATCAGGCTGTGGATTGTTTTGGCCGTTGGATGGGCAGGATTCAAAGCGAGCGCCTGATTGGTCAGCGTCTCAGCTCCCAGCCAATCGGTTTCTAGAATGGAATGCGCGTGCTCCACAAGGGCGTTGGCCAAAATGGCGCGGGCGAGAGAATTGCGCTTGTCCAGCTCGTAGGCTTTGCGCAACAACTGAATCGCTTCAGCGGTTTTCTGCTGCGCGAATAGTTCCTGGCTTTCGGTGATGAGACGGTCGGCTTCGGCCTTGCGCTTGACGCCATCCTGGGCACGCTTTTCCAATTCGGACAGCTCCGCATCGCCGGGGAATTCGACGGCTGCGTCTCGCAACAAATCCAGGACGCGAGGGTAGTCGCCCGAACGCAGACAGCTGTTGATCTGTTCAACGACCCGCGTTTTGAATTCGGTGCCAGTTTGCTGGTCGCGTTTTTTCTCCAAGCGTCTCTAACCTCAAAAGTCAAACCTGGATATCGATGTAACCGCCTGCCAATTCTCTCGTTTTAAGAGGGGTTTTCATGGCGCGGCCCGCTATGCGGGGCCTCAAAATCTTACTCGATTGAGCGGAAAAGACTAGTGTCCTGGCAGTTGCGTCCCTGGCCGTGTCCCCCTTGTTGCGAAGGGTTTTCAATTCTTCACGCATTTCAAAAACGGGGACCTGCGTCTTCACTGACGGCAAGCGTGCAGTCTTTTCAGCATTGTCAATGATCCAGCTCACAGGATTCCGTGATCGGACCAAAGTGATCCAAAAGTAATGGCGGAAGCGTTTACGGCGATTCCACTTCCCTGCTAACATCATCTGTTTACCAATCAGCTCTCAGTCGAATCTGATAACGCCTTCATAAATCTACGGAGGAAACATGGCAATCAAAGTAGGCATTAATGGCTTCGGACGAATCGGCCGCAACGTGCTGCGCGCCTCTCTGAAAGACCCGAACCTGGATTTCGTCGCGGTCAACGACCTGACTGATCCGAAAACCCTGGCCCACCTGCTGAAGTATGACTCGGTGCTGGGCAACCTGCCGAACCAGGTATCCGCGGGCGCCGACAGCATTACAGTCGACGGAAAGACGATCAAGGTGTTTAAAGAGAAAGATCCGGCCGCGCTGCCTTGGGAATCTGTGGGTGCGCAAGTCGTGATCGAATCGACGGGGCGCTTTACCGATGCCAATGACGCCAAGAAGCATTTGCGCGGGTCGGTGAAGAAAGTCATCATCTCCGCCCCGGCGAAGAACGAGGATGTCACCGTAGTGCTGGGCGTGAACCACGAAAAATATGACGGAGCGAAGCATCACGTCATTTCGAACGCATCATGCACCACGAACTGCCTCGCGCCCGTGGCCAAGGTCATCAACGACGAATTCAAGATCGTCTGTGGCACGATGACGACCATTCACTCCTACACCAACGATCAGGTGATTCTCGACTTTCCGCACAAAGATCTGCGGCGCGCCCGTGCCGCGGCTCTTTCGATGATTCCGACGTCAACTGGAGCGGCCAAGGCGCTGAAGTTGGTGATTCCAGAACTCGGCGGCAAGGTCGACGGATTCTCCATGCGCGTGCCGACACCGAACGTTTCGGTGGTCGACTTCGTGGTGTGGGTCGAGAAGAAGACGACCAAGGAAGAAGTGAATGCAGCGTTGAAGAAGGCTTCTGAATCCGGGCCGTTGAAGGGATATCTCGGCTACGAAGAGCATGAACTGGTATCGTCCGACTTCAAGGGCGACCCGCGCTCTTCGATTGTGGATTCGCCCTGCACCATGGTGGTCGGCGGCAACTGCGTGAAGGTGATCTCCTGGTACGACAACGAGTGGGGATACTCCAATCGCGTGCGCGATCTGATCAACTACATCGCCAGCAAGGGCCTGTAGGAACTTGTGTGTGGCGCGGGCGCCTTCGCCCGCGCTGCATGCAGTGTCGATATCGGCCGCGCGGACGAGGGCGCCCGCGCGACATCACATCCAAGTCAGAGGATCCCAGCCATGTCCAAGCTTTCCATTCGTGATCTTCCGCTCAATGGCAACCGCATTTTTATGCGTGTCGACTTCAACGTGCCGCTCGAGGATGGGCGCGTCATGGACGATACCCGCATCCGCGAAACTCTGCCCACGATCGAATATGCGCTGCGGCATGGAGCGCGGCTGATTCTGGCCTCGCACCTAGGGCGTCCGAAAGGCAAACCGAATCCGAAGATGAGCCTGAAGCCCGTCGCCGAGCGGCTGCGCATGCTGCTCGACCGGGAACTGGCTCGCGGCGAAAACGTCGGATTCTGTCCGGATTGCGTTGGGCCGGAAGCCGAAGAAGTCGCCACGCAACTGGAAATGGGCCAGACGCTGCTTCTGGAAAATTTGCGCTTCCACTCCGAAGAGGAAGCCAACGACGAGAAGTTTGCGCGTCAGCTGGCGAATTTGGCCGAATACTACGTCAACGATGCATTTGGCTCGGCACACCGCGCGCACGCTTCGACCGCCGGCATCACCAAGTTCATGAAGCAATGTGCCGCCGGCTTGCTGATGGAGAAAGAGCTGAAGTATTTGGGCAAGGCTCTGGCTGATCCGGAAGAGCCGTTTGTGGCGATCCTGGGCGGAGCAAAAGTCAGCGACAAGATCGGCGTGATCGAGAATCTAATGACCAAGGTGAATGCGCTGATCATCGGTGGAGGGATGGCGTATACGTTCCTCAAGGCGCAAGGACATGAGATCGGCAAGTCGTTGCTCGAAGCCGACAAGGTCGACCTCGCGAAACGGTTGCTGGCGGATGCGAAGAAGCGGAACATGAAGTTCCTGTTGCCGATCGATCATGTCGTCGCGATGAAGCCGGAGGCGGGCGCGGTTATACAGCAGATCGGCGAAGGCCAGCCGATTCCGGCAGATAAGATGGCTCTGGATATCGGGCCCAAGACGATTGAATTGTTCTCCGAGGAAATCTCGACGGCTCGGACGATTGTGTGGAACGGGCCGATGGGAGTGTTCGAGGTGCCGGGATTCTCCAAGGGCACATTCAAGATCGCGCAAGCCGTGGCGGACAATGCCGGCGCGATTTCGATTGTGGGCGGCGGCGATTCGGTGGCCGCGGTCAAGGCGGCGAACGTGGCCGACAAGATTACGCACATCTCGACCGGCGGTGGAGCGTCGCTGGAATTTCTAGAAGGAAAGAAATTGCCCGGGGTGGAAGCGCTGACAAAAAAAAAGTGAGAAAGTCAGTTCTCAGTTCTCAGTTCTCAGTTCTCGGTTGTCAGTTCTCAGCCAAACCCTACACTGATTTTCTATGCGGCTAGTGCTGGATCACGGGAAGATTATCTCGATCGAAGGACCTGCGGACATCACCGAACAATTTACGGACGCAATTGTGAACGCTGCGAATTCGTCGTTGTTGGGAGGCGGCGGGGTCGATGGCGCAATCCATGATGCGGGCGGCCCTGCCATCCTTGCCCAGTGCCGGCAGATTGTGAGCAACATCGGCAGATTGTCGGCGGGGCAGGCAGTCATCACTACGGGCGGAAGACTCGCGGCAAAGCATGTGATTCACACAGTCGGGCCGGTTTATCGCGATGGCAAACATGGCGAGGCGGAGATACTGGCGAGCTGCCATCGAGAGTCAATTCGTCTTGCCGACGAACAAGCGCTTCAATCCGTGGCGTTTCCAGCGATCTCGACGGGAGCTTATGGATATCCGGTGCACGAGGCCGCGCCGATTGCGATCTCATCGACGGTTGAAGCGCTGAGTTCGGCGACAAACGTGGCAACCTGCCGTTTTGTGCTCTTTGACGTATCCACCGTGCGAGCGTTCGAGCGCGCGGCGGAAAAACTTCTGCGTTCCAACCCTGCTTCCCCATTTCGAATCGAAAAGGCTTAATCATGCGAAAAAAAGTAATGGCCGCCAATTGGAAGATGTACAAGACGCCCGATGAGACGAAAGCGTACTTCAAGGATTTCTTGCCGATGGTCGCGGGACACAATCGGGACGAGATTGTGGTGTGCCCTCCTTATACGGATGTTGCGGCGGCAATCGAGGCGGCGCGCGGCAGCAATGTCGCGATTGGCGTGCAGAACGTTCACTGGAAAGCGGACGGGGCCTACACGGGAGAGATTTCGGCTCCCATGTTGTTGTGCCTGGGGGTGTCGCACGTGATTATCGGGCACTCTGAGCGGCGTCAATATTTTGGCGAAACCGACGACACGGTGAATCTGCGGCTCAAGACGGCGCTGGAAAGCGGGCTTATCCCGATCTGCTGCGTCGGTGAAGTGCTCGAAGAGCGCGAGGCTGGACTCACAGACGACGTCTTGCGCCGGCAGTGTGTGCGCGCGTTCCATGCGATCTCCGCGAAGAAGGCTGCGAAGCTCATCGTCGCCTACGAGCCGGTTTGGGCAATCGGTACCGGGAAGACGGCGACACCGGAGCTCGCGGCCGAGGCGCACGCAGTCATCCGGCGCGAAGCAAAGGAAGTTTTTGGTGAGGAGTTCGCCGGACAGCTGCGCATCCTCTACGGAGGATCGGTGAAGCCGGAGAATGTGTCGTCGCTGATGGTGCAGGAAGAAATTGACGGCGCGCTGGTGGGCGGTGCATCGCTCGATCCGAAGTCATTTGCAGCAATTGTGAAGTACTGAGGACCTCACAGCTTCCGGTCGCTCTAACCGAATGCGGCAATCGCCGCGCTACCTCCGTCCGATAGCCATGACGTGCGCGCTGGAGCCGAGGACCGACGGCTCGCGTTCCACCTTTCGCACTGCCGCCAGCAGGCGCTCGCGCTGTACGGGATCGGCCCACAGGCGGTCGAAGTCGCGTGCGAGCCATGCCGGACCTTCGATCGCTACCACCGCGAGGACTTGAAATCCGGCAGCCAGAAATTCACGGGACAGCTCACCCGGGCGGTGAAAGAAAGCATCGGTGAAGTACATGGGATTTCCGGTCGGGTTGCGATGCTGGCCTTTTTCCAGATCCTGCGCGACGATCGGCGCGAATGCCGGATCGTCGAAGAATCCGTGCGTGAGCGAATCGAAGAGCGACGCGAAATGGCTGATGCCGGCACCCCAGAGCACACCTCCTCGACGAAGCACGCGATGCGCTTCGCGGAGACTGGCAAGCCGCTCTTCCCTTTCCACCAAATGATAGAGAGGACCAAGCAAGAGGACCGCGTCGGCAGAGTTGTCTGCGTGCTGAAGTTTTCGGGCGTCGCCGACTTCGGCCGAGACCAGCGGATATTCCGGCTGCTTCTCTGATGCGGCGCGAGCCTGTTCGACATGCCTGGGCGAAGGGTCGATCAGGTATACGCGATATCCGCGACTAGCCAGCCAGCAGGCGTAAATCCCCGCGCCTCCGCCGGCATCGATGACAGTGGCTGGAGCGGGAGGCAGATGGCGGAGAATTAATTCCTGTGTGCGCGCGTGCTCAAGCTGAAACCATCCCTGACGGAGGCGGGACACTTCCTCGGAGTCGCCGTAGTAGCGAACAATTCGCTCGATGGAATCGTCGTTGGTCATTGTCGCTTTCCGCTGATTCGCAATTGAAACGGTTTATGCACCGCTCACGCGGCGGTGCGGCGGACGGTAGCCCAACTGCATGGAGAGATGGCGGGCAGCGTCTTTGAGCGCTTCGAGGATGCGCGGCATGGTTTGCGCATTGACCTGGTGAATGGTTCCGCTCAGTCCCAAGCTGGCCTCGATTCCGCCGCGCTGGTTGAACACCGGCGCGCCCAAGCAACGAGCATCCAGGTTGTTTTCCTCATCGTCGACGGCGTAGCCCTGGGTGCGAACCTTTTCCAGCTCTTTCAAGAATTTTGGGACTGTCGTGATCGTCTTCGGAGTGCGCTTCTCCATGCCGGCCTCGGCGAGGATCTTTTCCAGGCGCTCCTGCGGGATGTGCGCTACCAGCGCCTTGCCGACGCTGGTGGCGTGGACGCGCATGCGGCGTCCGACCCACGTGTCCATGCGAATGAATCCCGGCGGCTCGACTTTCTCAATGTACACCGCTTCGCGGCCGTCGAGGATCGCGAGATGGCAGGTGAGGCTGGTCTTCTCGACCAGGCGCCGCATGATCGGGAGCGCGACCTCACGCACGTCAATGCCACTCAGAGCGCCGCGGCTGAGACTCAGAATCTTCAACCCTACGCGATACTTCCCGCTCTGCGCATCGCGGTTGACGTAACCCTGCTTTTCGAGAGTGCGCAGGATGTAGCTGGCTGAACTCTTGGGAATTTTTAGTTTGCGGCTGATCTCCGCGTTGCTCAAGCCATCCGGCTCCTGGGCTACGGCTTCGAGCATGCCGAGCGCGCGTTCGACGGCTATGGAAGGGGAATCGTCTTTGGGAGTCAGCGCCAAATCGTTATGGTAGCAAACCCTGAGACGGACAACAAAATGAATGTATGTTCTGCCTATTGAACAATAGGCTTGACCACCCGATGCGGGCGTCATACGATCCGCCAGTCTTATGAATTGGTGTTCAGTATATTGAACACCTGACAAGATGGACTTTTTCGATTTTGGAGCCCTACGATGACGCCACCCGCAATGGCCACACCGGACACAGGAGCTTTCATCAACCCCATAAGCAGCGCGCCCCGGGACTTCGATCCGAATCGAGTTCTTCCGGCCGGCTTTATGGACTTTTTCCTGCCACTGCACCGCGTGTTCACGGCGCGCCAGCAGGAACTAGCTATGCACCGCATCGAAGCCCTGCAGCGGTCGCTGGAGGGAGAAAAGCCGGCGCATCACTTCCCTTCCGACACGGTCCGCAATGGCTGGCGGATCGCGCTGCCGGAATGGTGCCAGGACCAACGGAATCAGATGACCGGACCCGCCGACGACGGCGAGTTGTGCGTCAAGATGCTGAACTCGGGTGCGCCCGGCGTGATGCTCGATCTGGAAGATTCGTGCGTGAACCAGTGGTCGCATCATGAAACGGGTGTTGCCAACATCCTGGCGTGCTTGCGCGGACAGTTGACGTACTACGACAGGAAACGAGACCGGACCGTCGCCATTCAACCGAGCAGTACGGTGATCTTCACGAGACCTCGGGGATTGCACTTGAGTCAAGCGGGGCTCATTCCCGGTGAGATGGTTTCGGCTTCGCTGTTCGATGTGGCGCGCATCTTCTACGGAATCGATCCAGCGGAAATCAAGCATCCGCTCTGTATCTACATTCCAAAGTCGGAAGCGGCGGAAGAGGCTTTGTGGTGGCGCGATCTGTTTCGCGCACTGGCGCAATCTAGAGGCTTACCCCGCAACTACATTAAGTGCATGGCGCTGGTGGAGTCGCATCCGCTGGCATTTCAGATGGAAGAGTTCACCTATAACCTGCGCGATCACATCATCGGGTTGAACCTGGGACGCTGGGATTACATGGCGAGCCTGATTCATTTCAATCTCGACGATCCGGGCTGGGTGCTGCCCGACCGCAACACGATTCCGCACAATATCGCGTTCTTCCAGAACCTGCGCGAGTTCATTCCGGAAATTTGCCATCGCCGCGGAATTCTAGCGATCGGCGGGATGACGGCGCTCTATCCGAGCCGCGAGGATGCCGAGTTGAACGCACGTGCGCTTGCGGCGCTCGAAAAAGACAAGAAGAACGAGGCCGATTGCCTGATGGATGGAGCGTGGACGGGGCATCCAGATCAGAATGTGATTGCGGTGGCGCAGTTCCCTTACCCGAATCAGTTGTTGTCGCGACCGAAGAGTTCGAGCCGCTATCCCGACCTGCGGCCAAGGCCCGAAGGCGTGGGAAGCCGCACGGTGAAAGGCACCCGGGCCGCGGTGCGTACGGTGATTCGCTACCGGCATGGCGTCCTCAGCGGCCGAGGAGCCAGCCTGCTCGACGGATACATGGAAGATCTTGCCACCGATCGAATTTACCGGCTAATGATTGCGCAGCGCGTGCTGCATCACGACTTGGTTGCGGTTGAAGGTGAAAACGGAGCGGCCGTAAAGCATACGCCGCAATTCATCACGCAAATGTTCGACGAGGAACTGGAGCGGCTACTAGCAGAACTTCCTGCCGGCGCCGACCCGGCGGAAGCCGACCGCTTGCGCCGCGCTCGCGAGATTGGCGAGGCAATGATCATCAATGGAGAGTTCAACCCGGTCTAAGGCGCCACGTGGCATCAGATTGTTGTCAGGCCGGATGTTAAGACCACGAGGTCAGGAGAAGTCGCAATGTTAGCCAATGGGAACGAACATCGCCAAATCCATCCGCAATATCAAACCGAGTGTCCGCTGAATGAATCGGAACGAATGGCGCAGTACGCGCTGGCGCAGGACTGCCTGCACTACGATTGGGCGAACAATGTGCGATGGAAGGCCGTGGAGCGTCCGTACCCGGCGGAAGATGTGCTGCGGCTGCGCGGTTCGATTCACATTGAACACACGCTCGCCCGGATGGGCGCGGAGCGCTTGTGGGAGCTGCTGCAGACCGAACCATACGTGAACGCCTTAGGTGCGATGAGCGGCAACCAAGCGGTGCAGCAGGTGCAGGCGGGGCTCAAGGCAATCTACGTCAGCGGCTGGCAAGTCGCGGCGGACGCCAATAATGCGGGCACGATGTATCCCGACCAGAGTCTCTATCCAGCCGACAGCGTTCCGAATCTTTGCCGGCGCATCAACAACGCGCTGCAGCGGGCCGATCAAGTTCACCACGTGGAGGGAAAAGTGGCTCCCGGGCAGACGTGGTTCGCGCCGCTGATCGCCGATGCGGAAGCGGGGTTCGGCGGGACACTGAACGCATTTGAACTGATGAAGGGCATGATCGACGCGGGAGCCGCTTGCGTTCATTTCGAGGATCAGCTTTCGTCGGCGAAGAAATGCGGACATCTGGGTGGCAAGGTCCTGGTTTCAACGGCGGAGGCTGTTCAGAAACTGGTGGCGGCGCGGCTTGCGGCCGACGTCTTGGGCGTACCCACGCTGATCATGGCGCGAACGGACGCGGACAGCGCGCATCTTCTGAACAGCGACATCGATCCGCGGGATCGAGCGTTCTGCACGGGCGAGCGGACGCCGGAAGGATTCTTTCGCATTCGCGGCGGCCTCGAATCGGCTATCGCGCGCGGTCTGGCTTACGCGCCGTACGCGGACCTGATCTGGTGCGAGACGTCGCATCCGGATCTCGAGGAAGCGCGGCAGTTTGCGGATGCGATTCAAGCGAAGCATCCAGAGAAGTTGCTCGCGTACAACTGCTCGCCGAGCTTTAACTGGCGCAAGAATCTCGACGAGGCGACCATCGCAGGCTTCCAGCCGGAACTAGCGAAGATGGGATACAAGTTTCAGTTCGTGACGCTGGCGGGATTCCACGCCTTAAACCTGAGCATGTTTGAACTCGCTCGTGGATACAAACAGGCAGGAATGACAGCTTATTCCCGGCTCCAGGAAAAGGAATTCAGCCGCGAAACGCAGTATGGCTACGAGGCAGTGAAGCACCAGCGTTTTGTGGGGACGGGTTACTTTGACCGCGTGCAGCAAGTGATCAGCGGAGGATTGGCGTCCACGGTGGCGCTCGCGGGTTCCACGGAAACCGATCAGTTCGCGGAAAAGAAAACGCTGATGCGATCAGAACACGGTCCGGATGCAGCGTGCCAGCCGATTCTTGGGAACTGCCCGCACATGCCAGCGGCGATTGATCTCGGACCGGAGGAGATGCTGCTTCCGTCTGGCGACTGAATGTTTGCAGTGCGGTGACACTGCCGAGGGCCGGTCGAGCCGACCGGCCCTAGCTTCTAGCTCGTCCGATACGTTTAGGCGAGTGCTGGCGCCTTAACGGTCGGGGAAATGGCGCGTTCTGGCATGGCGTTCTTCAGTTTGCCGGTGCACGAGACTAATATCCTCAGAAAGCGATCGACTTCCTGCTCCGTGTTGAAGCGGCCTAGGCTGACGCGGATCAGGCCGCGAGCCTGCTCGGCATCGTAGCCCATTGCCAATAAAACATTCGATGGCTGGCTGGCTTGATTGGCGCTACACGCGCTCCCTGCGGAGACTGCCACGCCTTCGCTATCGAGTAAAGCGAGCAGGTTCCCGACTTCCCTTTCCCGCCCATGCAATCCGAAACTGAGATGGCCCGGCAGTCGATGAATGGGATGCCCAAGGATGTAGGACTGCGGGAGACTCTGGCTCAACTCACTCGCGATGCGATCGCGAAACTGCGCTTGGCGAACCACTTCTTCAGCAAGTTCTGCCTTCGCGATTGCAGCCGCCGCACCGAATCCGACGATTCCTGCCACATTTGGGGTCGCGGAACGCAGGCCGCGTTGCTGCCCGCCTCCAAAGACGATCGGCGATAATTTCACGCCTTTGCGAACGTAGAGCACGCCGACTCCCTTGGGGCCGTGGAGTTTGTGCGCCGAGAGCGATAGCAGATCAACGTGCAACTGATTCACATCGAGCGGAACCTTCCCTCCTGCCTGCACTGCGTCGGTATGAAAGAGCACTCCGTGCAACTGGGTGAGATGGGCGAGTTCTTCGACGGGCTGCAGGGTTCCCACCACGTTGTTGGCAGCCATCACCGAGACGATCGTGACATTCGATTGCAGGGCGCGAAGCAGACTGTCGGGGCCGACCCATCCGTTGCGGTCGACCGGAAGATATGTAATCTTCGTTCCCGCACGGGCGAGAAATCGGCAGGTTTCCAAAATCGCGGCGTGCTCAATCGACGAAGTAACGACGTGCCCCGCTTTGCCGCTGGCGCGTACCGCTCCGATGAGTGCTAGATTGTCGGCCTCGGTCCCGCTGGCGGTGAAGATGATTTCATCCGGCTCGGCGCCGATCAGACCTGCCACCTGTCCGCGCGCGGTTTCGATCGCGTTACCAGCGATTCGTCCCTCGTAATGCAGGCTGGACGGATTGCCGTAGACTCCGCCTAGAAATGGTCCCATCGCCTCAAGCACTCGAGAATCGAGCGGCGTGGTGGCGGAATGATCAAAGTAAATTCGCGAATTCATGACTGCTCTCCAACGGGGCTGCGCTCGGCTCTGCGCGCCTAAAAACACGAATGCCTCATCCGGGATTTTGGGGATGAGGCAATTGCTGACCGAGATCTCATGTCCCCCGCGAACCGTGTGCGACCCTAATTTTGCATGGGCCGGCCCACATCGAGAACAGTTTACGCTTCCTTTATTGGGCTGCACACCCGGCCATTTCGGACACCGGCTATTCGGAACGTCTTCACTTTGTCCAGATCACAAACAGCGTGCCGCAGGCTCATCAAGCGCGGTCTGAAACGGCGAGCGCGAAAGCGCAAGCTGGTGATTGATCACGAAATGAAGGAAGTGCTCGAACGGCTTCCTGAAAGACTCCCAATGCGACTATGTCTTTACGAGCCCGCAAGATCCGACAAAGCCTCTGGGGCCTTGGGGTGCTGGAGGAACAGATAGGCCAGATACGGAAAAAGATCGAGACTCATCCCGATGCCGGCCTGCACGCTCTGCGTCATACTTTTCTGACCGAGGCCGGAGAGTACACGGACCCCTTTACGTTGCAGTATGTCGCGGGACACGATAGCATTAAGACCACCATGCGCTATGTAAACCCGCGGGAGGCTGCGGTTCAAAAGTTGTTTGTGCGATTGGCGGACTTGCAGCGGCCAGAGGAGCGCAGCGCGTGCAACAAGTCGGTGCAAATTCCGGTGCAGTTGGAAATGCCCACACAGGGCGAATTTGCTAAGCTATTGATTACAGGTAATTTACAAAGCGCGGAAGTGGTGGAACTGGCAGACACACCATCTTGAGGGGGTGGCGCCGAAAGGCGTGGGGGTTCAAATCCCCCCTTCCGCACCAATTTTAAAGCTGTAGATTGAATAGGTTACAGGCGACGACCTAGTCCCGTACAATTATCGTACAATGCTTCCGGCGGACTCACCTTCTCCCGAGGTATTTATGTTCAGCGTCTACACTCGTCACTACCCTCCTTGCGCGCAGTCAGATCCCTATTACAGACGTTGCCACTGCCCGAAATGGATCATGGGCACTGTCGAAACGACAGGCGCCTTCGTGCGCTTGAGCGCGCGCACCCGAGCCTGGGAGAAGGCGGGAAAGAAGGCGCGACTGATGGACGCAGAAGCGGCCGACCCGTCGCCGGCACGCGTGACCGTAGCGGACGCACTCGACGCATTCATAGCAAGAAAGCAGGGACAGCGGCTATCCCACAGCTGGCTCTACAAGTTCACGCTGATGCAGCGTGAACTGGTTAACTTCGCGCGCGGCTGAGGTCTGACCTACATCGACGAATTCAACGACGACGAACTCGGCCTGCTCAGCCGATCTTGGAAGGTCGCACCCATCACCGCCCAGAAGCGACAGGAACGCTGGCACTCATTCTTTTCTTACTGCGTGCGTAAACGCTGGCTAAAACAGAACCCCGTCGAAGAATTGGGCCCCATCAAGGTCAGACCGGTGCCCACTGATTACTTTTCGCAAGAAGAGTTTCAGAAGCTGGTGAACGTAACTCACGATCTGTCTCATTGGAGTACGAACCCCGGACACCGGGTCCGAGTGCGGGCTCTGTTGCTTCTCATGCGCTACAGCGGACTGCGCCTGAATGATGCGGTAACACTTGAGCGCGTGCGCCTGACGGAGAATCGCCTATTTCTGTACCAGCAGAAAACAGGGCTGCCGGTCTACGTGCCCCTTCCACCTCACGTAGTCGAGCTTTTGCGCACGCTGCCAAACAGCAACTCAAAGTACTTCTTCTGGACTGGTAATGGCCTGCATAATCGCGCCAGCAATTGCTGGCACGCCAGTTTGCAGCGCCTCTTCAAGTGGGCAAAATTCGAAAAAAGGGCGCACCCCCACATGCTCCGGGACACTTTTGCCGTAGAACTACTGTTGGCAGGCGTTCCCATTGACCAAGTCTCCATTCTGCTGGGGCACTCTAGCGTAAAGACCACCGAGCGGCATTATGCTCCATTCGTCAAGGCCCGCCAAGAGCAACTAGTTGCGTCTGTGGAAAAGAGCTGGCGACTCCAGGGGATGCGGCTCGTGAAGAAGCGCGCTTAACTCGCGGCGCTGTGCAGCAACGTCAAGCACCGTCAGCTTGCTTTGCGAAGCTTCCCTTCCGAAACAGACGCGCCTATAATCCGACATAGACGAGCTTGGAATCCGAAACAGACGGAGACATTATCCGAGATGGCCGCCGCACATCGTGGACTTTTCCCCCGCTTTGCCGTCGAACAGGTGACGACCGCACTCAAGGACACACCGGTGGTCATGGTTACCGGCCCTCGACAGTGCGGCAAGACCACACTGGTACGCGATTTAGTCGCGGGCAAACGTGAATTCATCACTCTGGACGACGACACAGTGCTTGCTGCCGCCCGCACCGATCCAACCGGACTGGTGCGCTCTCTCGATAAAGCTACGATCGACGAAGTACAGCGAGTGCCAGATCTCCTCAGGGCCATCAAGAAGTCAGTCGATGATGATCGACGTCCCGGTCGGTTTCTTTTGACGGGTTCGGCCAACACCCTGACTCTGCCCCGGGTCTCAGAAAGTCTGGCCGGCCGAATGGAGATCGTGAGTCTCCTGCCCCTGTCGCGAACCGAAATTCAAGGCACGAAACCGGATTTTCTGCCGGCGGCTTTCGGCGGCAAACTTCGCAAACCTGTGGTGTCGCTGATTGGCGAGAATCTAGTTCATGCCGTGGTGACTGGCGGCTACCCCGAAATGCTGCGACGCCGAGATCCAAAGCGGCGCCAGATATGGGCCCGCGACTACATCCGAGCTATCGTGCAACGGGATGTGCGCGAAGTTGCCGACGTGGAGAAACTCGACCAAATGCCTCGGCTGATACAGGTTCTCGCGCATCACTCTGGCCAACTTACGAACTTCACGCAGATCGGTAGCCAAGTTGGCTTTGATGACAAGACAACGAGAAAGTACGTGGGCATTCTGGAGCAGCTGTTCCTTGTTCGCCGGATCGAACCTTGGTTTCGGAACCAATTGAAGCGTTTAGTAAAAACGCCGAAGCTGCACTTCCTCGATTCCGGTCTTCTTGCGACCTTGGTGGCCGCCACTGCCGAGCGAATTGCAAAAGACCGTTCGATCTTCGGACCTCTGCTGGAGACATTCGTGTTTTCCGAAGTACTAAAACAGGCGTCTTGGTTGGATGAGAACTGCGCTCTGTATCACTATCGGGACAAAGACCAGGATGAGGTTGATCTAGTGATTGAAGCCGGGAGCGGCGCGATGGTCGGGGTCGAGGTCAAGGCAAGCGCTACCGTAAATGCAGGCGATTTCAAGGGGCTTCGGAAGCTGGCGGACGCCTCCGGCGATAACTTCAAGCTAGGAATGGTGCTCTACGATAGTGAGAAGATCGTTCCTTTCGGCGACCGGCTTCTTGCCGCGCCCATTTCGTGTTTGTGGGGGTGACTTGACTACTTGATTTGCTCCATTGCACGTCGCGCCGCCGACTGGTGTCCTAGTGAGAGGAGTATAACTGCATTTCCAGCCCGCGTGCTCAGACGGGGGGGACATCGTTCACAACGACGACGCCACGAGTTGGATGCTTTCAGGTCTAGTCGGGATCGTTTTCACTACATCGTTAGGCGGAAATTACTACCTGGAAATCAGCAGTGGCGGATAGTAGATCCCTCAATCCACCCTAGGTTTGTATCTCCAGTTTGAATTGCGGATGTGGTGGAACTGGCAGACATACCGTCTTGAGGGGGCGGCGGGGAAATCGATGAGAGTTCGAGTCTGCTCCATTCGCACCAAGGCCCTCCAAGGCATAACTTCCGCTTAGCCCGTGACTCGGGAATAAAATCACCGAGATGTGCTTTCACAATTAGTCGAGCACCGCCAAGGCGACTTTCGCGACCTCTTCGAGGGCACGGCGGTCCGATTTGAGTTTGGCGAGCGCCCGCATCCCCTGGATCGTGACGACGAAGAACCGAGCCAACGCCGCCGGATCTTGCTTGCGGGACAATTCGCCGCTTGATTGGGCGCGCCGGAGCGCCTCGCGAAAAATCGATTCGACCTCTGCTTGGTTGCGACGCAAAAAGTCGGTGATGACTGAATCTCCCGCGGCGCGCTCCATATTTGCGCTTAAGAGCAAGCAGCCGCGCGCGTGTTGCGCCCGTGACTCTGCGCTGAGGCCAAACAGAAGTTGTGCGAAGCCGTCTTTCACGGTGGGAGCGGAGCTGAATAACCTGCGCACGGAAGCATTGGTTTCATCGCGGTAGTGCGCGAGTGCTTTTAAGTATAAGGACCGTTTGTCACCAAACGTGTCGTAAAGGCTCTGTCTGGCAATCCCCATTTCGGCCATCAACACATCGAGCGAGGTGTTTTCGTAGCCAAGCCGCCAGAACACATTCATGGCTGCGGCCAATGCCTGTTCGGGATCAAATTTCTTGGTCCGTGCCATATAGACTCTACAGTCTACCCGAAGGAATTGACGTGACACATTCCAGACTGTATAGTCCAGAATACTTTAGAAATCGACGAGGCTAATTTATGAAACGCACTCTCGCTGTGGCCGTGTTCAGCCTGCTCTTGCTCTGCCCTGGATTCCCAACGAAGGCCTGCGCAGATGCGCAAGGCAAGACCATCGTCTCGCACACAGCAGATATCGACGGCGCCAAGCTGCATTACATGACGGCCGGACACGGCACATCGCTCATACTGCTGCACGGCTATGCCGAGACCTCGCTGATGTGGAAGCCGATCATCCCGGCTCTGGCCGAGCGGTTTACCGTAATCGCACCAGACCTACCGGGCATAGGAGACTCGGACATCCCTGCCGACGGTCTTGACATGAAGAATGCCGCCGTCCGCATTCACGACCTTGCCAAGTCGCTCGGTGTGCAGAAGGCCGAGGTCGTGGGACATGACATCGGTCTCATGGTTGCCTACGCCTACGCTGCACAGTTTCCGACCGAGGTGACGAAGCTCGTCCTGATGGATGCTTTCCTTCCCGGCGTGGAGGGTTGGGAGGCGGTTTACAACAACCCCGCCATATGGCACTTCCGCTTCAACGGTCCGACCCCCGAAGCCCTGGTTCAAGGTCGCGAGCGTACCTACTTCGACTATTTCTGGAATGACTTCGCGGCCGACAAGACTCATTCGATTCCGGAAGCGGATCGCAAAGCCTATGCCGCGGCCTACGCACGGCCGGGACGTATGCATGCGGGCTGGGCCTATTTCGTCTCTTTCCTGCAAGCCGCCAAGGATTTCGCTCAACTCTCTAAAACCAAGTTAACGATGCCGGTACTCACCATCGGCGGCGACAAGTCGTTGGGAGAAGCGCTAGGGCAACAAGCCAAGCTGGTGGCGACAGATGCGACCGTCGTCGTGCTGAAGAACACGGGGCACTGGGTGCTTGAAGAGCAGCCGAAAGAGACGACTGAGGCGTTGCAAAAGTTTCTCTGAAATTCACAGCACTGTGCCTGCTTAGCCAAGCTAGAGATTTTCGTCGAAAACGAAAGGACTGCTCCATGTTCAAACGATTCATGTTTATCCGACCCATGGTCAAGAGGTTCGTGATCGCTGCCTTGTCTCTAGTGGCGGCTTCTGTCGCCACCGCTCAATCCCTTCCGCAGATGCGCATGACGCCAGCGGAAATCCAGGCCAGCGCCCTCGACAGCAACCAAATTGGCAGTTCTGGCCTACCCGGGGTTCATACGAAGGTCGTCTTTGGCGATCCTTCAAAAGTGGGCTTCTACACGATCTTGTTGTTTGTACCCGCTCACACCACGATTCAGGCACACACACATCGCGACGATCGGGTGGCAGTTGTCGTCTCGGGCGAGTGGCACTTGGGCTACGGCACTCATTTCGATGCAAAGTCGCTGAAGACGCTTCCACCGGGTAGCGTGTATTCGGAACCGGGCGGTGACGATCATTTCGCCCAGACTGACACTGATTCAGTGATCGTCGAAATCTCGGGCTACGGTCCAACTGACACGCACTACTTCGAGGCCAAGAACGATCCCAAGTCAGTGCAAAGCAAGTGATTTCCTGGCTGCCTATCCGGCTGGCCGCCGGCACTGTCGGTGTCAGTTGAAGATTCTGGGTGTGTAGTCGGCAAACCGGAAGTATCGATCGAGCCACGACCTCGCGAGTCAGTACATCAGTAAAAATCCGGAGACCGGGCTGCGATGCATGCTCACCATTTTCAGGCATTTGCGAACGGCGGCCTTGACCAATGGGAGGGGCGGATGTCAAACTGTTGATGGCAGGATTGAGAGAAAGCGCTTCGGCGCGGTTCTCTCTCCCGTGTGCGTTTCGCCGTACAATGGAAGCGGGATTGTGGGGCATTTGGGCCTTTAGGCCGAATGCAGAATCAGTAAGTTACGTGTTATCAACGTGATGGAGTTAGTTCAAATCCCCCCTTCCGCACCATGATTTTGACCGGTTGAGGACTTGAGCCGCCAGCCGGTGACAGTCCAAAGCGAGCACGTTCAGGAAAACTCCAAAATGCTGATTTATTTCGTCACCGCCATCCATATCCTGGTCTGTTTCTTCATCATCATCGTTGTGCTGCTGCAGAGCGGCAAGAGCGGCGACATCTCCGCGGCGTTCGGCGGACAAGGCAGCCAGACCGCATTTGGTCCGCGCGGAGCGGCCAGCGCCCTTTCCAAAGCCACGACGTGGTCGGCGGTGGCGTTCATGATCACTTCCATTACCTTGTCGGTATACGCGAGCAAGCGCAGCGGTCCGACTTCAGTGTTGCAAGGCGTCAAGTCGCAACCTGTAAAGACGCAGCCCGCAGCACCGGCGCAGGCGCCTGCTACTCCACCCGCACAACAGAAATAGCTGCATCCTCGAATCGCAGCATCAGTAAGAAACTCTAGCCATTGGCCCGCAATTTCTTCGCGCGGACGCCGATTTACAGCATCCCCTGTAATTGAATTTGCAAGACGGAGGATGTACCATCCGTGATAGACGCTTTTTATCAAGGGAGGTATTGATATGTCGGATCGTGACGGCAATAGTTTTGTATGGTTTCTGGCGGGACTAGGGCTCGGAGCGCTGGCGGGAGTGCTATATGCGCCGCGTTCGGGCAGCGAGACGCGGGAAGTTTTGCGCGCGCGCGCCGAAGAAGGCCGCGAGTACATGCGCAGCCGGGCGCGTGAGGTAAAGGATCAGGCATCGCAGTGGGCCGACCGCGGCAAGGATGTGGTTAACCAGCAGAAAGACCAGTTCCGCGCCGCGTACGAGGCGGGACGCCAAGCGTATCAGGAAGCCACCACGGAAACCGGAACTCCGAAATAAGCTGCATCCCGCCGGCATTCGGCGATCACCCTCGACGGAGCCAGAGGAACGCTTATGGATAAGATGAACATATTCGTCGCGTTGACTGGGATTGCGGTGCTTTTACAGGCCGGCGTTCTCCTGGCGATGTACTTTGCCATGCGCAAGAGCGGCGAGCGCATGGAAGTGCTCGTTGGTGAGGTCAAAACCAAGCTCTTGCCGTCGGTCGAGCAGGCACAGGAAATGCTCACCGAGATGCGCCCGAAGCTGGAAGTTATTGTCGATAACCTCCAGGACGCGACCACCGTGCTCCGATCCCAGGTACAACGCGTGGATGCAACCGTAAATGATGTGGTGGACCGCGCGCGCCTGCAAGTCATCCGGGCCGATGAACTCTTCAGCCGGACTCTGGACCGTGTGGAACAAACTTCGGAGATGGTACAGAGGACAGTGGTTTCGCCCGTCCGCCAATTGTCAGGAATCATGCAGGGGATCACAGTTGGACTCGAGTTCCTGTTTGCAGGACGGGGACGAAAAAACGGCGCAAGCCGTGAGGAACGTCGTCCTGTTCCGCAGGACGAGATGTTCATCTGAACGTAGTGTCATGACGGTCGTCCTTTGAGATTCTGGTTCTGACGGTTTTGAATCGCAACCAAGCGATCCACTCTTCGCAGCACAACATAACTCCTATGCGGCATTCATCGTTTGCGCCCGGCAGCCGTGTCCTCTCCAGCTTTTTCACTGCCCTGATCCTTCTTGCTGCTTCTCTCCTTCCTGCACAGGAAAAGATCGTTTGGAACGATCAGGAGAAGCCGATCGTCGAGCAGATCAACGGCCTGCGCAAGCTTGACGACACCACTCGCGCCCGGACGACCAAAGATCTGGCATTGCAGATCCAAAAATTACCCGCAGGTCCGCATAAGTTAGGCCTAGCCGGAGGGTTGGCCAGCCTGGCGACGGAAGGTGACTTCGGGCGCGATACGTTGCAGGAAGTCACCACGACGCTGGCGACCGCACTGCGCGAGTCCCCTCCCGCACAGAAGCCAGGCGGACCAAATCACCACTACATGGAACTCGCAACTCTCGTCCGTTACGAGCACATGAAGGCCGATTTCAGCGATCCACAGTTTGCCGACGCGATGGCAAAATTGGCCGCAGCGGATTCCGCCCGGCAGAATGCAGACTTCACCCTAAAAGATCTGGAAGGCGAGAGCTGGCATCTGCAGGAACTGCATGGCAAGGTCGTGCTGTTAAATTTTTGGGCGACCTGGTGTCCGCCGTGCCGCAAGGAGATGCCGGACTTGCAAGCTCTCTACGACAAGTACAAAGGCCAAGGTTTTATTGTGCTCTCCATTTCCGATGAAGAGGCGGCGAAGGTAACTCCCTTCATTCAGCAACACAACATCACCTATCCCGTGATCCTTGATCCGAGCCGCAAGGTGAACGATCTATTCCAGGTGGACGGCATTCCGAAAAGCTTCGTGTACGATCGCGACGGCACCCTGGTGGCGCAGTCGATTGACATGCGGACGCGAGGACAGTTTGAGGAGATGCTGGCGCAGGCGGGACTCAAGTGATACGTCGTCGTCATTCGCGCGAGATTCTTCGCTCCGCCTGAAAAACGGCTGCGCTCAGAATGACGCTGATCTAGAGTAGGAACGATCACCCAAGTGAACTTCCTCCGCAGGCTCTAGGCATTGCTTGCTATTAGTTCTGGTAGCGTCGATTCGAGTTCCTTCAAGTCCTGCGCGACCTCTCGAAGGTTAAATACTAAAGCCCAGAAGGGCAGCATGCGATCGAGCGCGAATGGAGCGGTTGCGCGCTGCTCGCGAAGCTTCGCCAGGTCGGCGTCGAGAGCCTGAACCGCAGCCTCAAGCTCAGTTGAACTCGCAGTTGTGTCACGATGTCGAATCGCCTGCGCCAGCGCCGAAAAATGCTCTGCAGTCTTCTCGGCTAGTAGGGGCATCGACGCAACCATTCCCGGCGAAGCCTGTGCATGCACGTAGAGAGAGCTGTCTTCGGCCATCGCTGTGAGGCGCCGGCGCACCTGGTCTGCGAGCTCGACAACCCGCTGATAGGCGCTCTTGTTGAACCGCTGAAAGCTCAGTTCGCTGCGAGCTTCGTCCATTTGCTGGGTGATGCCGCGGCGGAGGTCATGGAGGCGGCGGTCGAGATCCCGAACCTGCTGCTCGTTGTCGATGCCTTGCAGAGCGGCTACAGTCACTGCGCGGTAGAGAGCGCCGGCGCCCTCGAGAATGTTGGCGATTTTCTGCCGCAGCACTTCTCGGGCACGCACTGGCCAGAGCAGCGATCCGACGCCAAACGCGATCACGGCACCCATGATGGTGTACAGCACGCGAAGCCATGCCATATGCCAAGGCTCACCCAGACCGCCAAAAACCAGGATGAGAGCGGCGGTAAATCCAGCGGCGGTGAAGGCGGGATGAAGGGCAGTGAGATATCCGAAGAAACTGGCAAGGAGAAAGAGAACGAGACCGGCGCCCACAGGTCCTTTGCCGAGCAGAGGGATGAGGAGGGCAGCGGCGATCGCGCCGCAGGTCGAACCGATGGTGCGGTAGAGAGCGGCCTTCCACGAGGCTCCGAGATTTGCCTGCGTCACAACCAGGGCGGCGAAGACCGCCCAGTAGCCCTGGTGCAAATGCCATCCAGCATAGATGGCGTAGGCGATGGTGCCGGCGAGTCCGGTCTTGATTCCCTGCTTGAGCGAAGCGGATTCACGCGCCCAGAAAGAAGGAGTCGCGGAGAGGGAGGGCTGAAGCAGTGGCAGCGGAGGATTTGCAGACGCCATCCGGGGATTATAAGGCGGCATGAGAAATTGATTTCGTCTGGTGGCGACGATACCGTCTTGTCATCCTGAGCGGCGCCGTTTGCCGTGAGGGACCTATGTAACCTGCGTGCGCCACCGCGTTGGCCGCGAAGTGCCTAGGTCCTTCGCTTCGCTGACAAGAGGCAGTGCAAGACAAATAGTGCAGACTGAATCACGCGATCCAGCCACCGCCGACCACGACGTCGCCATCATAGAAGACGGCCGCCTGACCCGGAGTGATGGCGCGCTGAGGGGTATCGAACATGACGAGAATCTCGTCTTCGCCGACGCGCTCAATCACAGCTGCCGCCGGCTCGTGACGATGTCGAATCTTCACGGCGACACGCATTGGCTCTCGCAGTTCATTAACCGAAATCAGATTCACGCGGCGGGTGCGCAGGGTGCGCGAGTACAGATGCTCATCGCCGCCTACGATAACCTGCTTGTCCGCACCGCTGATCTGGATGACGTAGAGCGGCGATCCGGTAGCGACGCCAAGTCCCTTGCGCTGGCCGACTGTGAAGTTGTGGATGCCGCTGTGCTCACCGATAACTGCTCCATCCGTCGTGACGAGTTCCCCCGCCGTATCGGGTAGAGACTCGCCTTGCTCAGCGAGATAGGCATCGATAAAGCGCTTGTAGTCGCCGCCGGGGACGAAGCAGATTTCCTGCGAGTCGGGCTTTTCGGCCAGTGCGAGACCGTGCTTGCGGGCGAGTTCGCGGACCTCGGGCTTGGTCATGTCGCCGAGAGGAAAGAGCGTGCGACTGAGTTGATCCTGCGTCAGGCCGAAGAGAAAATATGTCTGGTCTTTGCTGTGGTCGGCTGGACGCTGAAGCAGCCAGCGCCCGCGTTCGTCGTCGTAGTTGACGCGGGCATAGTGGCCCGTTGCTACGCGCTCGGCGCCAATCTGTCGCGCAACAACCAGTAGCTGATCGAACTTCAAGTGATTGTTGCAAAGGCTACATGGGATCGGCGTGCGTCCGGACAGATACTCCGCGACGAACGGGCGAACGACTTCGCGCTCGAAACGCTCCTCGTGATTGACCACGTAATACGGGATACCGATCTGCCGGGCGACGCGGCGTGCATCGTAGACATCGTCGAGGGAGCAGCAGCGTCCGGTGACCTGCTCGGGCATGCCCTCACGTCCGGCGAGACGGCGTTGATTCCAGAGTTGCATGGTCAGGCCGATGAGGTTATGACCGTCGGTGCGGAGCATGACCGCGACGGTGGATGAGTCCACACCGCCCGACATAGCTACCGCGATGGTGTCGTTCGTCAGCTTCCAGCTCCTCGTAATCGGTCTTTTAAAACTCGGGACTATCCCGGGTGATGATGGAAGTAAATGAATGCAGCGTGGGTGATAAAACCGGCCGTAAACCAGAGTCCAGCTTCCAAGATTCTCCTAAATCGGGGCGTCATAATTGGATCGTTCCGTTAACTACCTGTGTCACAAGGATCCTGATCCTTCCGATGAGATTCCAGTTTGCAAAAAAAAACAAGAGCTTAAGAACTGACAGTTGCTCTCCGATACGTCGGTGACAACTCTCGCAGGCGAGCCACCGTTTCGGGAACCAGCGCGAGGGCAATATCGATATCTTCTGCGGTCGTTTGCTTGCCCAGGCTGAAACGAATGCTCGCCTTGGCCTGATCCGAACGCAAGCCCATGGCAATTAGTACATGCGACGGCTCAATCGCTCCCGACGAGCAGGCTGCGCCTGTGGATACTGCCAGCCCCTTTAGATCGAGGGCAATGACCAACGATTCACCTTCGATGTGATCGAAGCGAATATTCGTGGTGTTGGGGACGCGAGCCGCACCTTCGCCATTGACTCTTGTGTCTTCGATCTGGGCCAGAATTCCCTGCTGCAGACGGTCGCGCAGTGCGGACATTTTCTTCTCGTCGCCACGGCCGAGGCCTTGCTTTGCGATTTGGGCTGCTTTGCCCAACGCCACGATTCCGGGAACGTTTTCCGTTCCAGCCCGACGAGATCGCTCGTGCCGCCCGCCGAACAACATCGGACGCAGTTTGGTTCCCTTCTTCACGTAGAGCGCGCCCACTCCCTGCGGAGCATGAATCTTGTGGCCGGAAATCGTCAGCGCATGGCAGCCGATCCGCTTCACGTCGATGACAACTTTGGCGGCGGCCTGCACAGCGTCGGTATGGAAATAGACGCCTGCCTCGCCAGCGATCTTTCCAATTTCGTCGGCAGGCTGCAGGACTCCGGTCTCGTTGTTTGCCATCATGATCGAGATCAGCCTGGTATTCGGTTTCAGAGCGCGCCGCACGTCAGCAGGATCGATCAGACCACAGCCATCCACGGGCAGGATCGTTACATCGCAGCCCAAGTCGTCGAGATGCTTACAGCCGTGCAGCACCGCGTGATGTTCGATGCTGGAGGTGATCACATGATCGCCAGCGTCAACCAGTCCTGAGATCGCGAGATTGTCGCTCTCGGTCCCGCCGCTGGTGAAGATGATCTCCGAGGCGTTGGAGCCCAGAAACTTCGCGACGGATTCACGCGCGTCCTCGACCGCCGCTCGTGTCTCCTGCCCATGATGATGGATGGACGAGGCATTGCCAAAATTCTCCGCAAAATAAGGGCGCATGGCCTCGAACACCTCGGGTAAAACAGGCGTGGTGGCGTTGTTGTCGAGGTAAATACGCAGCATACAGAACCCAGGTTCTATTTTACGCTGAGCGGCGAACTTGCCCTTGGCCGGCTGGCTTCCACTCCTTCGGTTCCCTTTATCCGCTACGGGCGGCTTCGCCTTGCCTGGACGGCCGAGGGGGCCGTCGCCACATACATCTTGCCTAACGTTGGTCGATCGCTACGTAGTGGTTAGGGTATTCCGGGCCTAAGTATTCCGCGCGAGGACGGATCAGACGGTTGTCGTCGAGTTGTTCGATGACGTGCGCCGCCCAGCCGCTGACGCGCGAGACCGCGAAGATCGGAGTGAACAGATCCACGTCGATTCCTAACGTGTGGTAAGTGGATGCCGAATAGAAGTCCACATTGGCGTTCAGCTTTTTATCGGCCTTCACAAATTCTTCGATCTTGTGGGAGATCTCGAACCACTTCGCCTGCCCACTCGAGTTACCGAGATCACGCGACATGACGCGCAGGTGCGTGGCGCGCGGATCTTCGGTGTGATACACACGATGACCGAAGCCCGGAATTTTCTTTTTCTGGGCGAGCATCCCTTTCACATAGTCGATGGGATCAGCACCCGATGCATCGATCGCCTCCAGAATGTGGAACACGGCTTCGTTGGCTCCTCCGTGCAGAGGCCCTTTCAGCGCCCCGATGGCCGACGTTATGGCAGAATGCATGTCCGACAAGGTCGCGGCCGTGACGCGCGCCGCGAACGTGGAAGCGTTGAGTTCGTGATCCGCGTGAAGGATGAGGGCAATATCGAGCGCCCGCTCCGCGGTGGAAGACGGGTGCTTGCCGTTCAGCATCAGCAGGAAATTTGCGGCATGGGAAAGCTGGCGGTCCGGCTCAACTACCGGCTGTCCTTTACGAATCCGGTCATACGCCGCAACAATCATGGCGATCTGCGAGGTCAGCCGGATTGCCTTGTCCACATTGGCTTTGCGGTCGTTGTTTTTTTCCTCTGGATCGTAGAACGACAACGCTGAGACTGCGGTGCGAAGAACGTCCATGGGCAGGGCGTGCCGGGGAGCGTTGCGCAGCAGGGTGATAATTGAAGCGTCGAGCTTGCGTTCTTCGGCCAAGCGCTCGTGAAGTTCGCGCAACTCGCGGCGAGTGGGCAGCTTGCCAAACCACAAGAGGTAGCAGGTTTCTTCAAAATTCGAGTGGTCGGCTAGTTCGTGGATGTCGATGCCGCGGTAGGCCAGCACGCCTCGATCTCCGTCGATGTAGCAGATCTTGGAATTGGTGGCAACGACGCCTTCGAGTCCCTTGGGCGCATGAGTTGTGGTCACGCTGGGCATTCGCCTCTCGTTTCGCTTAAGGATTTGGTGTTGCTGGACCACGCGAGGAGGGGCGCGGTGAGTGCAACCTTGTTTTATACCTGAAACGGACGCAAGTTTCCAACGGCGCTTTGTCAGCCGCTTTCCCCTCAGCGTATAGTAAAGAGTTTGCCCGCAGTTCCCCACGTGCCTACGAGTTCGCATATTTCCTTCTGGAGGATCCACCGGCGATGAAACGTTGTTTATCGATTCTGCTTGCGCTTGCCTTTTTCGGTTCGTCCCTGGCCACTGCCGATGAAGGTATGTGGCTTTACAACGCGCCTCCCAAGGACAGAATTAAGGCCAAGTATGGCTTTGAGCTTACGCAGGAATGGCTGGATCACGTCCGCCTGTCATCGGTGCGATTCAACAATGGCGGCTCGGGATCGTTTGTTTCAGCGGACGGGCTGACGTTCACCAACCATCACGTCGGTGCCGCCTGCGTGCAGCAGCTTTCGACCGAAGGACACGATTACATCAAAACCGGCTTCTATGCCAAAACCCAGGCGGATGAAGCCAAGTGTCCGGCCCTGGAACTGAACCAACTGGTCGGCATTGAAGACGTGACGGACAGGGTGAACGCGGGCGTGAAGCCAGGAATGGCAGCGGCAGATGCCGGGCAGGCACAACGTGCCGCGATGTCGCAAGTGGAAAAAGACTGCTCCACATCGACTGGACTGCGTTGCGATGTCGTCACTTTCTACTCGGGACAGGTCTACAACCTCTACAAGTACAAGAAGTACACGGATGTTCGCCTCGTGTTTGCGCCGGAATTCGACATCGCTTTCTTCGGCGGCGATCCCGACAACTTCACCTATCCGCGCTACGATCTCGACATCACATTCTTCCGGGTCTATGAGAACGATAAGCCGGCTCATCTCGACAACTACTTGAAGTGGTCGGCAACGGGCGTAAAAGATGGCGATCTGATTTTTGTCTCCGGACATCCGGGCAACACCGGCCGTTTGCTGACCATGGCACAGCTGGATTTCTTGCGAGACGTACAGTATCCGGCTTCTCTGAAGTTGTTCGCCCGCCGGATTGCGCTGCTGCAAGATTTCAGCAAACAATCTGATGAAAATGCGCGCATCGCCAAGGAAGATATTTTTGGCTTGCAGAACTCTCAAAAGGCGATCACTGGATATGAATCCGGATTGCTCGACAAAGCGATCATGGACAAGAAAGCCACTGACGAAACGGCACTGCGAGCATCGTTCAAGGCTGATCCTAAGAATGCGGGCGCAGCCGATCCATGGGAGGAAATTGCACAGGCGATCAAGGTGCAGCAGGCTATTTATCCCAATCTGATTTATCTGGAGCGCCTGCGCGGATTTTCGGCGCGCCTGGCGCAGATTGCCCGGGTCCTGGTGCGAGCGGCCGAGGAGAAGCCAAAGCCGAATCCGGACCGCATGCGGGAATTTCGCGATTCCACGCTGCCGTCGCTCGAGCAGCAACTGTTCTCGACGGAGCCAATTTATAAGAATCTCGACACAGCGCTCTTGACTGATTCGCTTTCTGAAATGCAAGACGCGCTGGGGAAAGATAACCCGGACGTTCAGAAGGTGTTACAGGGCAAGACGCCCGCCGACGCTGCCAAGGGTTTTATCGCCAATACCAAGCTCGACGACGTGGCGGTGCGCAAGCAACTCTATGAAGGCGGTAAGGTAGCCATTGATGCCAGTACCGATCCTCTGATCGTTGCGATGCGCGCCATTGATCCTGATGCGAGGGCCGCCCGCAAGGAGTTTGACGACAAGGTGGACTCGGTTGTGCGCCGGGATGGAACCCTCATCGCCAAAGCGCGTTTCGCACAGAGTGGATTCGCGCAACCGCCCGACGCAACATTCACGCTTCGACTGAGCTATGGCGCGGTGAAGGGATATCAGGAAAACGGAAAAGTGATTCCGTTCGATACCAACATTGCCGGGGCTTACCAGCATGCTGCTGACCACGGTGACAGACCTCCTTATAATCTGCCCGACAGCTGGATCAAGTCCAAACCGACTCTTGATCTGAAGACTCCACTGAACTTTGTGTCGACTGCGGACATCATCGGAGGAAATTCCGGATCACCCACGGTCAACAAGAAGGGTGAAGTGGTGGGAATCATCTTCGATGGAAATATCGAGTCGCTGCCCTGGAACTTTGCTTACAGCGATCTGCAGGGGCGGGCTGTGTCCGTGGACTCGCGGGGGATTCAGGAAGCGCTGCGGAAGGTCTACGGTGCCGGCGTTTTGGCAGATGAGCTGATGGGAACGAAAGCAGAAGGTGCCAAGGCCGGGAAATAGATCAGGCTCCTCCTCATCTTCGCAACAAGGGCTCGCTTCCTAGCGGGCCTTTTCTTTGCTGAACTCAGCACGGAAGTGCGCGTCCATTTGCATTTACACTCCACTCATTCGGGAATGCTATGATGAGCGCCATTTCTCTGTGAAAGGATCGCAACTATGGGGCAACCAGTAGTTCATTTCGAGATCGGGTGCCGCGACATCGGCAAGACTGCCAACTTTTTCTCAAGCTTGTTTGGTTGGGAGACCCAGGCTATGGGTCCAGCAGCGATGATCAATACCGGCGCCAGCAGCGGAATTCAAGGCCACATCAGCTCTCTTGGCCACGAACCGCACAACTACACCACGTTCTATGTCCAGGTAGACGACGTGCAGGCGTACCTCGACAAAGCGGCGGATCTCGGAGGCAAGACGCTGGTGCCTCCCGTAGAAATTCCGACTGGCACCTTCGCATGGTTCTCCGATCTTGAAGGAAACACGATCGGCTTGTGGAAACCTAAATAGCGGAAAGGGGAAGGCTCAGGCGGGCCAGATCATCAGCGCTGTCTTGCTCAAAATCTGTTGCTGAACAGATTCGCTGAGAGGTAGCGCCCGGAATTCGTCCAGGTTCCTCTTGATATCAGGCACCCCCGGCCCGGGCCAGTCGGTGCCGAAGAGCGTCTTGGGCGCGATTTCTTCGAGCCGCGGGAAATAGTTGAGCAGCGTCTTCGGTGGAATGCCGCTGATATCGAGATAAACATTGGGATGGCGGCGGACGAGGAAGAAGGCGGTCTGCATCCAGAGCGGGCGTCCGCCGTGCGCCAGCAAGATCTTCAGCTTCGGGAAGTCGACCGCAACGTCATCGACATAGATCGGATCGCCGTACTTGTTGCGAGCGCCCGGAAAAATCGACGTACCGGTGTGAAACATGACCGGCACCGCATTGGCTTCTGCCGCCCGGTAAATGATTTCGAGTTCCTTCGCACCGCTCAGGTAGTCGTTGGGAAAGAGCAGTTGATGCGGCGGATGGATTTTGATCATTTGAATGCCGAGCCGGAGAATTTGCTCCACGTCCGCCAAAACATTCGTCGTGTGCCGAGGATGCAGGCTCCCGCAAGAGAGCAGACGCTTGGGGTCTTCCTTCACGTAATCAGCCACGAACTGGTTCACGCCGCTGGTGAAGCCGATCACTTCCGGAGCGACGTAGTTGATAAGCATGGCGCGATCGATGCCGCTCGCGTCCATGAATTTGAGGAAGGCCTTCGGAGACCGGCAAAATTCTTCGATCTGAGCGAAGTTGGCCCGCTTCTTCTTCATCAAATCCAGCGCGCGGGGCTTAAACATCTCCATCGGCTGGATATGGATGTGGCAGTCGGTAATCATTCGTCAAAAGTGATCTGTGGCTAGTGGCCAGTCAGAAGCAGAAGAATAACAGACGAATCAGTTGTTCCACGCAGCGACAAGGCGTTCGCGACGGTACTCCGGCGCGAGCGCGGAGGTGGTCAGGGTCTTGGCAGTCCGAGCGGCAAGGTCCCCAATCGCCTCGATATCGGCTTCGTCCATCAGCTTTCAGCCGTCAACTAACAAGCTTTCACTGAAAGCTAAATCGCTGAATGCTGACAGCTTCTTCAATACATCGGAACTTTCGGATCTACCCCTCGCGACCACGCATCGATGCCACCGCGCATGGACTGCACTTTCTCAAATCCCTGCTGCCGCAACCATACTGTCACGTTCATCGAGCGCACACCGTGGTGGCAGAGCACTACAATGTCGTCCTCTGGGTCAAGCTCCTGATGAGCCCGCGACGGAACGTCTCCCATGGGCATCAGCTTCGCGCTGGCGATACGAGCCGTCTCGAACTCCCAGGGCTCGCGAACGTCGAGCAGAGTGAAAGTCTCACCCGCATCCAGCTTGCGCTTCACGTCTTCGGGAGTGATTTCGTAGCCCATGATCGAATCACTAACTCCCTGTCCACTTCGGCTGACGCTTTTCCATGAAGGCACGGACGCCTTCGTGCGCATCGGTGGTTTGCATCAATTCGTCAAAGTAAATCTTCTCAGCGCGAGCCAATCCTTTATCGAAATGCATCGAATCCCACGCGTACGACGCCTTCTTTGAAATCGCCAAGGCGGCGGGGCTCAGCGTGAGCAACTGTCGGACACAGCCTTCTACGGTCCCATCCAACTCATTTTCCAGCACTGCGCGAGTCGCCAATCCGATATCTGCGCCTTCTTTTCCGTTGATCGTTCGGCCGGTAAGTATCAGCTCCGCCGCTCTCTTCTGTCCAACAAGCGCCGCAAGCGCCGTGCAGGCCACCGGCGGATAGCATCCCAGTTTGATCTCGGGGAATCCCCATTGCGCCTCCTGGGTCGTAAAGACGAGATCACAAGCCATCGACAATTCCGCGCCACCACCCAGGCAATGACCGTGCACTGCCGCGACGGTGACCTTCTTCGTCGCCACCAAGCCGCGAATCAGGCCATGAAACTTCGCCAGCATGTCGCCGACGTTGTCGGGAGTATGCGCCGCGATATCCACCCCGGCTGAGAACGCCTTCCCTGCCCCGCTGATCACGACGACGGAAACGGCCTGCTGCGCTTCGATTTGCGCGATCGCACGCGCCAACTCTTCCATCATCGGGATGTCGATGATGTTCAGCGGCGGGTTCCGCAATTCAATACGAGCAACGGCGCCCATTATCTCGACTGAGATCCGTGCGAGCTTCGCGTCTGTGGATGCGACCGTCATATCTGCCTACAAGTTGATTGCGGACTTCCTCACTTCGCCGATGGAAGAGAGCGGATCGCGTGCTCCAGTCTTCTCGGCAATCCACTTCTTCTCGGTCTCGATGATTTCCAGCAGCAACTTCTTATCCACCGCCGACGGCATGTACTCTTTCACGTGCTCTTCGTAGGCACGATCGTCGAGCGGTTCTCCGGTCTGGGCGTGACACTTCTGTCCCGCCCACTTTCCGATCGCACGGTTGAACTTGGTGTGCGGCGCATAGAGCTTGGGCTGGCCAGCTTTCAGCGAACTATTAAAACGTTCGATCAGTCCAGACACTTCATCTCGATAGAGGTTGCGATTGTAATCATTCAGGTCATCAAGGTCGGGAGCTTTGTCGTTTTTCGGCTCGTCGTAGCGGCCTTTCACGCCCCAGACATAGGCCCAGTGCGCCGACGAAGAATGATCCGTGCCGAACAAATCGTACGAGCTCGAAATCCATTTGTTGAGATATTTCTGAATCAGCCATCCCGGGATCACTCCCGCTTCCACGATGCGCCGCAGGCCGTCGTTGCCCGTGCCCATGTGGAAGGCTTCTTCACGCAGCATGTATGACATCGAGCGCCCCAGCGGCGCGAAGGCCGAGTACTTCAGCATCTGCAGCTGGAATTTTCCGTCGCGATCCACGAAGTCGGTGTAGGTAAAGAAGTCCATCCAGTTATCGACATCGACGTTGAAGGCGCCGAGTAGCCGCTTGTTCTCAAAGGCGCGGCGTTCGAGCATTTTCTGCGCTTCGACTTTTCCTGAGTAGCCGAAGTGGTCAACCAGCAGCGCGCACATCTGCCAACCATGACGCATTTCCTCGATCATCACGCGGGTGATCGCGCGGCGATCCCACTCGGTAGGCGCATTCTCCAACAGGTTGCGCTGTTGCTCGACGCTGGCGAATTCGGTGTCGCCCTGGTAGACGATCATATTCATCAGTGCGTCGCGCACCTGCTGCGTGGGAATCTGGCGAAGGTTCTCCCACTTGCGGCGCCCCTTGTAGTGGCCGAATTCAATCTCTTCGGTATCGATCGCGCCATACAGCGTATCGAAATGGAAGGCATCAATGTCTTCGGTATTGACGCCAATGTCCTTGCGCCAGTCGTTGAACAGACCGATCCAGTCGCTGAATGTTCCTATTTTTGCTACTTTTCCCGGCATACTGTAAGAACCTTTCCGACCACAGAGACACAAACACTACGAGAGAGGTCAACCCCATGGGCCCTCTGTGTCCCTATCGCTAGATCTACTTCGCCTTGAAAACGGCGGGCCTTTTCTCAACGTAAGCGGCCAGCCCTTCCTTCGCGTCTTCGCTCTGGAAGAGCAGTTGCTGGTTCTCCCGTTCGACAGCGAGAGCCGACTCCATCGGAATTTCCCAGCCCGTTTGTACTGCACGCTTGATCCGGCCGACAGCCTTCGCTGCCTTGTTCGGCGGGCAGAATTGCCGGGCATATTCCATGACGTTTTCCATAAAGCCATCGCGCTCGAAAACATCATTGATGATCCCCAGTTCCAACGCCTCTTCAAACGAAAAAGTGTTGCCGGTCACCATCAACTCGATCGCCTTGCTCTTCCCGACCAAGCGCGAGAGCCGTTGCGTGCCTCCGGTCCCGGGGAGCACGCCCAAGTTCACTTCCGGCAAGCCCATCTTGCCCGCTTCTTTGCGGGCGATCCGGATGTCGGCCGCCATGGCGATCTCCAGTCCGCCACCAACACAGTGGCCGTTAATGGCTGCTATCACCAGCTTCGGAGTGTGTTCTAAGCGCAGAAGCATCTCGTTGGCGTGCAGGCAGAAGTAATACTTAAACGTTGGGTCGACGGTCGACAACATCTTGATGTTCGCACCCGCGGAGAAAAACTTGTCGCCCGCGCCAGTCAGGACGATTACATAAACGTCGTTCTCCATGCGCGCTCGTAGGATCGCCTCGTCCAGCTGGCGGTTCATCTCGTAGGTGTAGGTGTTGGCCGGGGGATCGCACATTTCGATCACCGCGACGCCGCCTTCGCTGCGGTAGTTAACAAGCTGCTGGGTGGTATCGCCAGTGGTCGGCTGCATTGTCGTTGCCATGAAAATTGCTCCTTCGTTCTGAATATCGAAATTGAACTCTTACCGCTGTTTGCGGTTACTCCCGTTTGCCGCGACACCCCGAAGAAACAAATCGCCCATTTCTTTCGCCATCGAGGCCGCATCGGCGTCAACCCGGGGGTTATGCCAGGTATAAATCCAATTCATCATGCCAAACAGGCTTAACACCGCAATCCGCGTCGCGAACTGCAATCCCCGAGCCTGCTTCAAATCGTCGAGAAGGCCTACACAAATCCGGTAATATTCGCGCTTGATGGCGGCTACCTCCGACGCGAAACCATTTTTCAGCGCCCCGGCTTCGTGTGAGAGAACCTTCATCGCCGACTGGTTGGCCAGAAAATATTCGAGATGGTTCAGGATGAAAATCCTGATGCGCTCTTCCGGATCGTCTACGCCCTCAAGTCGAGCTTTAAGTCGCAGCACGATGGTGGAAAAAGTATGCTTCTGGATTGAGAAGAGCAGCCGCTCTTTCGATTCGAAATAGTAGTAAAGCCCCGCCAAAGACATCCCGCTTTCCCGGGAGAGATCGCGCATGGAAGCGCCCTCATAGCCCTTCTTGCAAAAAACTTCGGTGGCATGGGTGAGGATCTCGGCGAGGCGGCGATCATAGCGGGTAGCCGGAGGCGGAACGGCGCGCTGCCGGCGTGAACTAACTCGGGTTGCAGTCGAAGGACTCCCCATAAATCCTCGAAGCGGCTGGATCATACGAACGTTCGTTCGAATTCAGTATACGCCGGTGTGATCCTGATCACAAGGGGAGCGTGACCAAGGGGATAGCGCGTCGACCTGCTATCCAATGCATTGGGATCGAAAGGACGGCGGGTACCGCCGCTTCCTCCGCTTCACGGAAGCGATGCTCAGTTCCGAATGTCGGACATGAGTCGCTCAACTTCTGATTTAAGCTCGCCGGTCAGCGGAAGAAACGGCAGCCGCGCTGGGCCGCCGTAGTAGCCGTTCAAGTCCATCGAATACTTGAATCCGGGGACGCCGAGATCTCCTCCCACTCGCACGGCTGCCTCGGCGATACGCTGCTGTTTCAGGCTTGCCAATTTCCCATCGCCTTCTTTCCATGCCGCATAGATCTCGTAACAGGCGGTTGGCGCCGGACACGCAAACGCGAGAATCGCTCCGACTGCTCCCGCATCGAGCGAAGGTTGCAGCTTGTGCGCGGCGCCGACCAGCACCTGGAATCCGACTTCTTTCTGCCGCGTCTTCATCTTGCCCACGACCGTCACAGCCGAAGAAGAAGCCTTTATTTCCGTCGCTCCCGACAGCCCTCCGACCTGCACCAGTTCGCCGCCCTCGGCGTTGGATCCTGCGGCAGCAGCAGCAAGCATGCGCGGCGTAATCGCGTCGAATGTCTCGGTCACCGTCGCGCTGCGCTTGATATTGCGGGTGCCGTCTACCATCGTACGGACTTTTTCCACATCCCCGCTGGATTCCTTAATGCCAATGAGATTGGGATGCCGGGCCAGTTCAATCACGAGTTCGGCAGGCATATCGTAGCCCGTAGCTTGCGGGAAGTTATAAATGATCACCGGCAGCGTCGAGCGATCGGCGACAAACCGGTAGAACGCTAGCAGATTCGCCGCCGCCATCTGCTTCTTGTAGTAGTGCGGCGTGCGCACCATGGCAACGTCATAGCCAAGTTCGGCGGCATACTCGGTGAGGCGTAACGTCTCGACCGCCGACTCGATCCCAGTCCCTGCGATCAGGACCTTGTTTGGTGCAGCTGCTTCGCGGGCGGCCTTGAATACATCGCGCCGCTCCTGATCGGAGAGCATGATCGCCTCGCCGGTCGAGCCGAGCACGACAATGCCGGCGACGGGCGTCCGAGAATAGCGCTCGACGTTGGATTCGAGCTTTTTATAGTAGACGTTGCCTTCCGGGTAGAAGGGGGTGGTGATGGGCGGAAGAATCCCAGAGAGCAGCATAAGGATAGCTTACCAGCATCATGGATGCTAGCGCCGCACTGCCGTCAACTGCCTCATACGCTTGATCTGGAAGACCATTTCCGTGACGGCAAGCGGGACGACCCAACAGACCCAGCTGATTGTGATGCTCCGGTCGTTTTCCGGCTGCAGCCGCGAAGTCGGCCCATAGTCACTCAGGATGCGAAACGTCACGAATGCGAATGTAACCACGTAGGCCCGGATCATCCATTCCTTGTGCAGCTGGACCAAACCCTTCAGGATCGTGTAATACGCCATGGCGGTGGTTACGAGCCACGCAGAAGCGAGTCCCATCAAGCCTACAGCGAAGCCCCAACCGTAGGTCGTGGTTGCTGAGAGCCCCACTGCCCCGGTGACACCCATGGCGACACCCACGAGAAATAGCCGACCAGTCCAACGATGGATCGCGAGATTTCTTTGGCGAAGGCCAGTCCAGAACTGCCACGGGCCCATTAACAGCGCGAGAGTACCGCCATTGATGTGAAGGAAAAGCCATCCACGACGCGGCCAATAAGGATCCAACGAAGCCGCATCGTAATGGCGATAATAGAAGAGAACATATTTGAGAACAAAACCGAGAGCCAGCGCGACGATTCCAGTCCATGCCAGGATCGTTCCCGCTCGCTTTACTCTGCTATTTCCCGGATGCGCCCCGAGAGGCGCTGTAACTGTGGCGTGTGCCATGTGATCTCCCCCAAGCGAGATGACAGCGGGACCCGCAGATTGATGGGAATGCTACCACGGCCAGACTACGAATGGAATGAAATGCCCCTTCCGGCCCCTAGGCGGATTGGCGCACCCCCCCGCGCCGGTCGGCATGTAAGTGCTGCAGAGCGCGCACGTTCACTTCGCCACGTTGAAGCGCAGCAATGCCCTCGGCGGCAGCTCGAGCGGCCGCTAGTGTCGTAATGGTGGGGATGCGCGCCGTGACCGCCGCACGCCGGATAGCCTTCTCGTCGAACCAAGGCTCCTGGCCAGTGGGCGTGTTCACGACAAGCTGGATGCGCTGTCCTTTGATGAAGTCGACGACGTTAGGCCGGCCTTCTTTCACCTTGTAAACGCGCTCCACATTCATACCCGCGGCTTCGATCACATCGGCCGTGCCGGCCGTGGCGACAAGCTTGAACCCCATGTCGACAAACTTGCGGGCTACGCTGGCCACGTGCCGCTTGTCGTGGTCAGTGACGCTGATAAAGACCGCTCCTTGCGTCGGCAATTTCTGCCCCGCGGCCAGTTGCGCCTTGGCGAAGGCTTCGCCGAAGTTGTCGGCTACTCCCATCACTTCACCGGTCGATTTCATCTCGGGGCCGAGCACCGTATCGACGCCGGGGAACTTGTTCCACGGGAATACCGGAGACTTCACGTAGAAGAAGCTTCCCGTGTCGAGATCGGCGCGGCGATCGATGAACTCCGGCAGGAACTCTCGCAGTTTGCGTCCAGTCATGAGCCGAGCCGCAATTTTGGCCATCGGAACTCCAGTCGCCTTCGAAACAAATGGAACCGTCCGCGAGGCGCGCGGGTTCACTTCGAGGACGTATACTTTCCCGCCCTCGCCGCCATTACCAGTCGCACTGCCGTCCCCGCGCGGAATCGCGAACTGAATGTTCATCAGCCCGACAACTTTCAGCGCTTTCGCCAGCTTGAATGTGTATTCCCGCATGCGCTCGAGCAGCTGTTGCGGAATATCGACTGCAGGCAGCACGCAGGAGGAATCGCCCGAGTGAATGCCGGCCTCTTCGATGTGCTGCATGATTCCCCCGATCACCACGTCGTCGCCGTCGGAGAGCGCATCGACATCGACTTCGATCGCGTCTTCCAGAAAGTGATCGATCAGCACCGGGCGGTCGTGAGAATACTCGACCGCGTCTTTCATGTAGCGGACGACGGATTGCTCGTCGTAAGCGATCACCATAGCCCGGCCGCCGAGCACATAGGAAGGCCGCACCAGCACCGGATATCCGATGCTGTTCGCGCCCGCAACCGCTTCTTCGATTGAGGTCGCCATCACGCCCGGTGCCTGCGGAATCTGCAATTCTTCCAGCAGCTTGTTGAAGTGCTCGCGGTCTTCCGCGAGATCGATCGACTCGGGTGCTGTGCCGATGATCTTGACGCCGGCTTCTTTCAGAGGAAGCGCCAGGTTCAGCGGCGTCTGCCCGCCGAACTGTACGACCACACCGACCGGAGCGCCTTTCGAAGTTTCGTGCTGATAAATTGCCCAAACGTCTTCAAAGGTCAGCGGCTCGAAGTACAGCCGGTCGCTGGTGTCATAGTCGGTCGAGACAGTTTCAGGATTGCAGTTAATCATGATCGTCTCGTAGCCGTCGTCGCGCAGCGCGAACGACGCATGGCAGCAGCAGTAGTCGAATTCAATTCCCTGCCCGATGCGGTTTGGCCCGCTGCCGAGGATGATGACTTTTTTCTTGTCGGTCGGCTCGGCCTCGTCTTCGTCTTCGTAGGTCGAATAGAGATACGGCGTGAAACTTTCGAATTCCGCTGCGCATGTGTCCACGCGTTTGTAGACCGGCATGATGCCGTGCTTCTTGCGCAGATGACGAACTTTTTCCTGACCCTCCAGCCGCCAAATCTGCGCCAGCCGCCCGTCGGAGAATCCCATGCGCTTTGCCTCACGCAGCACCTCGCGAGGAACCGCTTCCATCGGGTGCTTTTCCAACTCAAGCTGCTGGTCGTTGATCTCCTTGAGCTGGTAAAGAAACCAGGGGTCCATCGAGGTCATCTTGGCGATCTGTTTGACCGTGTGTCCTTGGCGGAGCGCGTAGCGCACGTAGGCAAGCCGTTCAGGATGCGGCGTGACTAGGCGCTGCGTCAGAATCTTTGGCTCGATCTTGTCCGCCCCCACTTTCCGGCCCGTATCGAGCGAGCGTATCCCCTTCATCAGTGCTTCTTTGAAGGTGCGGCCGATGGCCATCACTTCGCCAACCGACTTCATCTGCGGGCCAAGTGTGTCGTCGGCGCCGGGGAACTTTTCGAACTGCCACTTAGGGATCTTTACGACGACGTAGTCGAGTGTCGGTTCGAAACAGGCCGGGGTCTTGCGGGTAATGTCGTTGGGGATTTCGTCGAGTGTGTAGCCAACAGCAAGTTTGGCGGCGATCTTAGCTATCGGGAATCCGGTCGCTTTCGAGGCCAGCGCCGACGAACGCGACACGCGAGGGTTCATTTCGATGACCACCATGCGCCCGGTTTCCGGATTCACGCCAAACTGAATATTCGATCCGCCCGTATCGACGCCGATCTCGCGGATGACCGCAATCGAGGCATCACGCATCGCTTGATACTCGCGATCGGTGAGCGTTTGGGCCGGGGCGACTGTGATCGAATCGCCGGTGTGAACTCCCATGGGATCGAAGTTCTCAATCGAGCAAATGATGATGACGTTATCTTTCGTGTCGCGCATCACCTCGAGTTCGAATTCCTTCCACCCGAGGACTGACTCCTCGATCAGCGCCTCGTGCACCGGAGAGAGATCCAAACCACGAGTCAGCACTTCGCCCAGTTCTTCGCGGTTGTAAGCGATGCCGCCGCCCGTTCCGCCCAGAGTAAACGAAGGGCGAACAATCACAGGGAAGCCGATTTTGCCTGCGAACTCGATCCCGTCTTTCGTGTTGTTGACCAGAGCCGACTTAGGGACGTCGAGCCCGATCTTCTGCATCGCGTCTTTGAAAAAGAGACGATCTTCGGCCTTCTTAATGGCAGCAACGTTCGCGCCGATCAGAGTCGCATTGTATTTTTCCAGCACACCACCGTCGGAAAGTTCAATCGCCAGATTCAACGCGGTCTGCCCACCCACCGTCGGCAGTACGGCAAACCCCGCGCCCGGCGACATTTCCCGCTCGATGCGAATAATTTCTTCGAGATATTCGAGCGTGAGCGGTTCGATGTAAGTGCGGTCGGCCGACTCCGGGTCCGTCATGATGGTGGCCGGGTTCGAGTTCGCCAGTATCACCTCATAGCCTTCGGACTTGAGCGCCTTGCAGGCCTGGGTGCCGGAGTAATCGAACTCCGCCGACTGCCCGATGACGATGGGCCCGGAGCCGAGTACGAGAATTTTCGAGATGTCAGTGCGTTTGGGCATTTATGCAGTCTTGTCTTTGGCTGGAATATCCGCGGCGTCACTCCGCTCGCATGGGATCTTGCTTTGAGGGTGCGCCGCGGCGCTCGGACCGCTGCTTTGAAAGGGCACGCCTTCAAGGCGTGCCGTATCCCGATCCTCTAGAATTGCGGGCTTTAGCCCCTGAGGTACGGGGTCTAGCTCGGACCCGCTAAGCGCCGATGAGTACGGACAATCCTTAGCGGCTTCGCAGAGGCTCTTGCCAACCGGGTTCTGCTGAACGTAGAGCTGGTGAACTCGATAGTCGCTCGCATCGCGAATGCGATGGTCGGAGAATCCCTTCTGCCAAACCTCCAAATTCGAGCCAAGTTCCTTTTTCGCGCGATAAGAGAATCCACCCGTCATGAACTGGACGGCTCTCTCGAGGCTCGTCTCCGGAGTCAAAATTACGTGGATATGGTCCAGCATGATTACGAATTCGTGCAATAAGTGGGCGGAGCCTCGATAGTGATAGAGAGTATCGATAAGCAGCCGCGCCCAGCGTTTTTTCTGGAAAAGAGCACGCCGGCCCCAAGGAGAGGAGGTGACCATGTAGTTCGGGCCATTGTTAGTGGCGTGCTCTCGGGTCGGTCTCATCGCTTCACCTCAGCGGCTAAAGCCGGTTCGTCTGTGGGACTCCTTACGGCGCGCCTTGAAGGCGCACCCTTTCAAGACACTTGCGACACGCGAAGTCTTTATCTCTTTACCCCTTCCACTCCTCCATCATCTTCGTGAATTCCTTGAATAGATAATGCGAGTCGTGCGGCCCGGGCGCGGCTTCCGGGTGATACTGCACGCTGAATAACGGCAAGTTCCTGTGCCGCAACCCCTCCAGCGTTTGGTCGTTTAAGTCGACGTGCGTCAACTCGACTTCACTATCAGCCAGCGAATCCGGATCGACCGCGAAGTTGTGATTGTGCGCCGTGATCTCAATCTTTCCGGTCTTTAGCTGCTTGACCGGATGATTCCCGCCGTGATGCCCGAACTTCAGCTTAAACGTCTTCCCGCCCAGCGCGATCCCCGTCAGCTGATGCCCCAGGCAGATTCCGAAAATCGGTTGCCGCCCCATCAGCCGCCGAATTGAATCGACCGCGTACGTACACGGTTCCGGATCGCCCGGTCCATTCGACAAGAAAACTCCGTCGGGCTTCAAGGCCAGCACATCTTCCGCCGGAGTCTGCGCCGGGACCACTGTTACTTTACAGCCCTCGCCGCGCAGCTTTCTTAGAATGTTCTGCTTGATGCCGAAATCGTAGGCGACCACGTGGAATCGCGGCGGCTCGTCCTTCACTCCAACCACAGCGGTCGGCTCGTGCGAGCGTTCGCCCACTTCCCAAACGTACGGACGCTTGGTGCTGACTTCTTTGGCCAAATCCATCCCATCCATCTTGGGAATCGATCGCGCCTTGGCGATCAGCTTGTCCGCATCGCTCTCGATGGTCGAGACCACACCGCGCATCACACCGTGATCGCGGAGGTGCCGCACCAGTGCCCGCGTGTCGATATCGGAAAGCACCGGCACCTTGAACTGCTCCAGGTATTCTTCGGCCACCTGCTGCGAGCGCCAGTTCGAGCTCACGCGCGAGAACTCGCGCACAATGAGCCCTTCGATCCACGGACGCGTGGCTTCGTTGTCTTCCTGGTTGGTGCCGTAATTTCCGATTTCGGGGTTGGTTAAAACGACGATCTGACCGGAGTAGGAAGGGTCGGTAAAAATCTCCTGATATCCGGTGATGGAAGTATTAAAAACGACTTCGCCGTAGCATTCGCCTTTGGCGCCGTAGCCTTTGCCTCGGAAGACTCTGCCGTCTTCCAGCGCAAGGATAGCCTGCATTCTCGCTCCGGTAAGTGGATTTCACGAATGTTATCAGGGAACTCCGCAGCGGCCAAGAGCGGAATGACGAATCGATGAGGAAAACTCGAACAAAATTTCGATCCTGGAAATCCGCCTGCCTTCTGACCCCGGCCGAGTGAGTCGGCGAGGACGCCGCCACGACGGCGGCGCTTCTACCGCACCCGTCCCAGCTTATCCATGGGCCAGTATCCGAAGACGGCCTTGCCATAGATGTAGCTCTGGTTGACGGCGCCGAAATCACGGCTGTCGTTCGACATTGAACGATGATCTCCCAGCACGAAATAGCTATTAGCAGGCACAACGAGCTCGGGATACGTACGAGTGTCGGCATACTCGGCTGGGACGTACGATTCGTCCAGAGCCTTGCCGTTCACGTAAACCTCTCCGCCGTCGATGCGAATCTTGTCACCAGCCATGCCGATCACCCGCTTGATATAGCTCTTCGAAGGGTCGCGCGGATAGCGGAAGACCACAATGTCGCCGCGTTCAATGGGCTCCAGACGATAAACGAACTTGTTCACGAAGATTCGTTCCTGGTCTTCGAGCGAGGGCATCATACTCGTGCCCTCCACCTTCACGGGCTGGTAAAGGAAAACGATAATGAAGGCGGAGACCGCCACGGAGATGACCAGATCTCGCAGCCATACCCCCAGGCCGGTTCGGATCGGCGTTGGGGGCACAGGCTGAGGGGTCGTGGCGGGTGCTGGCAAAACCGTCCCGCTAGCGGAACCAGAATCTGAAAATGTCTCCGGCATTGTTCCTATTGTATACAGAACCCTCCGGGAGCGTAGCCGGTTGTATCAGCCGGTTCCGAGAGAGGGACAAGGCTCTGCCGCTCCGCCAATTTCTGCTCGAGCGGGTTACAATAAAAGGACTTTTAGGGGGATCAATGAACCGCCTGTTTCAGAATAAGATCGTATACCGCAGCCTGACGCTGGCTTTTCTATTTCTTGTCACCATCACGATGTCAGCCCAGTGGTCCTCGACTCAGGAAGAAGGCGGCGTCCCGGCTTTCAATGCCGGACCTCCGCCCAAAGGGGCGAAACTGCCTCCCACCCTGACCAAGGCCGACCTGTGGGGAGCCGACGCCCAGTATCCTTATCAGACGCATGCTTACGAGCTGGCAGCCAAAATTCCAGCTGTACTCCACCAGCAGCCTTGTTACTGCTACTGCGACCGTATGGGGCATAACAGCCTCCACAGCTGCTTCGAGAACACCCACGGGGCGCAATGCAGCACCTGCCTGAAGGAGCTCTACTACTCGTACCACCAGCACCACAAAGGCAAGACCCCAGCGCAAATCCGGGCGGGGATCATCAAAGGCGAGTGGAGACAGATCGACCTGCAAACGGCAGCGACGATCGATTAGTACCGAGTTGAGGGTGCAGGGTATCGGACAACAGTCTTCCGAAGCTCGTTTTTTCTCGATCCCGAACACACGGTACTCGGTAAGTCACCGCGACAACTGGACCTGCACCCGCCCTTTGAGTGATACTTTACTGCTCAACCAGGAACGCGATTCGCAAGGAGTTCCCCATTACCAAGAGCACAGGAAGAGTTTTGCACATGGCTCAGAAATCTACTCCGAAAAAGACTGTAGCGGAGGATCCACGCTATACCCAGGCCCTGCATAGTTATGAGGCCGGACTGCGCTTTATGCAGGAGCACAAGTTCGATAAGGCGAAGCCTCATTTCCAAAAGGTTCTTGCCGGCCCGATCAAGGAATTGGCCGACCGGGCCACAGTTCATCTCAACATCTGCAACCAGCATCTGGACCGCTCCACGGCCACGCAGTTCAAGACGGCGGAAGAGCACTTCGACTATGCAGTTTCGCTGATGAATCTCGGCGACTACGTGACGGCCCGGGAGCATCTGGAAAAGCTTCTCAAACAAAATGCGAAATCTGACTATGTGGTCTACGGTCTGGCCGCGCTCGACTGCCTCACGGGCCACGTTGAGGATTCGCTCCGCCGTCTCGATGAAGCGCTCCGGCTGAATGCCCAGCTGCGCTTCCAGGCGCGCAACGATTCCGATTTCCAGAACCTTGCGGAAGATCCGAGGTTCACAGAATTGCTCTATCCCGATCCAGGGGCAGATGCAGATTCCTCTGACGGCAGCGTGGGCGAAGAAGAGCCTCTCTAGCCAGTCAGGATCCCCCGATGGAAACCAAAACCGCCGAGGCTCGCGACGCCGCATCCGAGTGCGCAAACCAGTGGAATGCGCGTCGTCGCTATCGGCGGCGGCACCGGACTCTCAACACTGCTGAAGGGGTTGAAGTGCTTCGTGCTTCCTCCTGCGGAGAAACCATCGGCCAGACCGGACTCTCCGCTGATCCGTGATCTCTCCGCGATCGTCACCGTCAGCGATGATGGCGGCTCCAGCGGCCGGCTGCGCAAAGAGTTCAACATGCTGCCGCCGGGCGACATTCGCAACTGCATCGTCGCCCTCAGCGAAGACGAGGCGTTGCTCTCGAAGCTATTTCGTCACCGCTTCGAGAAGGGCTCGGGACTGGAAGGGCACAGCTTCGGCAATCTGTTTCTCGCTGCCCTCACTTCCCTGACTTCGGATTTCTCGGAGGCTGTACGTTTGTCGTCGGAGATACTGCTGACTCGCGGGCATATTTATCCCGCGACGACGTCCAACATCGAGCTCGAAGCTCTGATGGAAGACGGGACTCGCGTGCGCGGCGAGACCAATATCACCGCCAGCAAAGGACACATCCTGGAGTTGTTCCTTGTGCCTCCTGACGTGGGCCCGATGCCGCAGACGCTGGAAGCGATCGCCACTGCCGATCTCATCACCATCGGGCCGGGATCGCTCTTCACCAGCTTGATCCCCAATCTGCTGGTTCGCGGCATCGCGCAAGCCATCGTCGAATCGTCAGCAACCAAGGTTTATGTCTGCAACTTGATGACGCAGGCGAATGAGAGTCTAGGTCTCACGGCTGCCGATCATATTCGCGCGCTGAACCGCCACGCGCACAAGCAGATTTTCGACTACGCACTGATCAACCGCACCCCGGTCTCGAACGAGATGAAAGCGAAATACGCGCTCGAAGGCGCCTGTCAGATTGTGAATGATCTCGATGCGATCGAAGCCCTAGGGGTCATCCCTGTTCTCGGAGATTATCTCGAAGATGCAGGAGTCGCGCGCCATAACACTTCCCGCGTCGCCCACGATCTCATGCAACTCGCGTCCGAACATCCGCGAGAAGAGCGGACCACGTAAATCTTAGGGTTGCCTTGTCATTCCGAGCGAAGCAAGGAATCTGCTGTTCTCCGGCTCGTTAACCAACCATTTGTCCACCACAAGCACTTCCTGTATGTTGATGCTTTCCTCCTCGAAGCTCTACCGTCTTCGAGGTCGATCCCTATGCGCTCTTCCCTGTTCATCTTTGCTGTTCTGCTGATCGCATCCGCCGCAACCGTCGCCCAGGCTGACCCCGAGGAAGGTGGCCACGAAGTACAAATCTGGGCAGGCGGCGGACATTCCGTCAGCGGCGGACGCGGCAACACGGGCGCATTTAACGCCGGATTACGGTACGGATGGATCCTCACAGGTCCACATCTTCCCGGTTTTCTGCGCGGACGCTTCGAGTATGCAGTCGATGCCGTTCCGGTTTTCCTCATTTTCCAGCCGGCAAACACTGCCTATGGCGTGGGCTTCGACCCACTAGGATTGAAGTGGAACTTCGAACGCCACGGGCGCTTCTCGCCCTATCTCGAACTGACGGGCGGGACAGTCTTCACCGACCGCAACGTCCCCACCGGAACCAACACCGTGAATTTCATGGACCAGGCCGCTCTGGGCATGCACATCCTCGGCGAGCGGCATAACATCAGCGTTGAGCTGCGCTACATGCACATCTCAAACGCAGGATTGGCCGCGCCAAATCCGGGAATTAATACGGTGCAAATAAGATTGGGCGTTGGAAAGTTCTTCGGTAAGCATTGACTATTTTCGTGGAGATGTGGCGAGTAGCGTCTCTGCGATAGCGGCAACCTTGCGCCACTCCTCTCCTCCAGCTATCCTCATCCGTTATGTCCACGCTCGTCGAATGCGTTCCTAATTTCTCCGAAGGTCGCGATAAAGCCAAAGTTGACGCCATCGTCGACGCCATGAAAATGCCCGGCGTCTACCTGCTCGACCGCGAAATGGATTCCGACCACCACCGCTGCGTCATCACGCTGGTCGGCGAGCGCGAGGCAATTCAGGAAGCGGCGATCCGCGGCGTGGGAAAAGCTGCGGAGTTGATCGACCTCAACACGCACACCGGTGCACATCCCCGCATGGGAGCGGCCGACGTCGTTCCATTTATTCCGATCGACGGTGTGACTATTGAAGACTGCGCGGCCATGTCGAACCACGTCGGCGAGCAAATCTGGCAGCGCTATCAGATTCCCGTCTATCTCTATGAGGCGGCGGCCCGCACTCCCGAACGCCAGGGACTGGAGAATATCCGCCGCGGCCAGTTCGAAGGCATTCGCGCTGAAATCGGGACCAATCCTGCCCGTCACCCGGATTTTGGCGAGCCGCGCCTGCATCCGACCGCAGGCGCAACGGTCGTGGGTGCGCGAAAGTTTCTAATCGCCTATAACGTCTTCCTCAACACTCCCGATGTCGACATCGCCAAGAAAATCGCCAAAGCCGTCCGCTTCTCCAGCGGAGGCATGCGATTCGTAAAAGGCGCGGGATTCCTTGTGCGCGGACTCGCGCAAGTTTCTATGAATCTCACCGACTTCGAGCAGACACCGATCCATCGCGTCTATGAGATGGTCAAGCGCGAAGCAGCACGCTACGGCGTGATGCCGCTCTCGAGCGAAATCGTCGGACTGATCCCCAAGAAGGCTTTGGAGCAGGCCGCAGAGTGGTTTCTTCAACTTGAGAACTTCGACTCATCGCTCATCCTGGAGAACCGTCTGTCTGCTGTAATGGGCGGGAAGATGGCCATTGGTGGCCTGCGCGCTGGCGTCGAGCCTTTCATCGAACAACTGGCCGCGCCGACGGCGACGCCCGGGGGCGGAAGCGCTTCTGCCGCCGCCGGGGCCATGGCTGCCGGACTCGCCACGATGGTTGCCTCCATGTCGCGCGGCAAGAAGGCGTATCTGCAATATGAAGCGCAACTCAGCGCCGCCATTGCGCGCTTGACTCCTCTGCGGGAGGAACTCAAAGCTGCCGTCGACGCTGATGCCGGGTCCTACAACTCGGTCATGAAGGCCTACAAAGCGGCCCGCGGAGCTTCCGACGAGAAATCGGGACAGGCCTTGATCGAAGCCGCGCTCAAAGGAGCAACCGCAGTTCCGCTGAGTGTCGCCGAGAAAGCCAGTGAGATTTCACAGATCGCTGAATCTCTCGTGCCAATCACCAATCCCAACATGAAATCTGATCTAACTACGGCGCTGGCGCTTGCCAATGCAGCCATAACCGGCGCTCTCGCCAACGTTGAAATAAATCTGGCCTCACTGAAGGACCAGAGTTTCGCGGCAGAGGTTCGCCAGCGTGCGACGGCAATCCGAACCTAGAGTAAATCCAAGAATACTCCGCCGATCGCAAGTACGAGAATTACTGAGTTCGTCCCTCAATTGCCGGCCATCGCCAGTTTCCCTACCCGCGAGTCGAAAACCCCAAAGCCGGGTTTACGCAACCTAAGGGTTAGGATTTCCGCACTGGTGAGGTCGCACAATGGGCCGAGCTGCGTTTCTCTGTCTCTCAGCTTTATTCTTGATTTCCACCGCGATTCTGCTAAGCACCAACGGGTGCGGAGGAGGTGGCGGTGGTCATTCCCAAACCACACTTCCTCCAGGAAAAGTCCAGCACATTGTGATCATCTTCCAGGAGAATCGAACGCCCGATAATCTCTTCCAGGATCCGGCTCTGATCAACGCCGGCGCCGACATCGCCGATAGCGGCGTCATCTCTACTGGGCAGACTGTGCCCCTCATCCCCACTCCGCTGGCTATCGAGTACGATCTGGATCACGCCCACAAAGCTTTCGTCACGATGTACGACAGCGGAAAGATGGACGGTGACAACCTCAATCCGCTCTCCTGCGTGCAGGGCGCGACAAATTGCCCACCACCAAATCCACCGCCCAATCCGCAATATCAGTACGTCAATGCCTCAGATGTTCAGCCCTACTATCAACTGGCGGAGCAGTACACCTTTGGCGACCGGATGTTCCAGACAAATGAAGGCCCCAGTTTTCCAGCGCATCAATTCATCATCTCCGGGACATCGGCTCCGACCGCAACAAGCAGCTCTTTTGTTGCCGAAAACGCGGCCGGGATTGCCGATCCCGGGGACGACACTGGCTGCACCGCTCCCCCCGCAGAGTTCGTCTCGGTGATCAACGCGAGCGGCAGCGAATCCAGCACAATGTATCCCTGTACCGACCATCCCACGCTCACCGACGAACTCAATTCCAAGAGCGTCAGTTGGAAGTACTACACGCCTTCGGCCGGCTCACTCTGGACCAGTCCCAATGCGATCCAACACATGTGCGGACCGAACGCCACGCCGCCGAACGCGACCGCGTGTGTCGGCTCGGATTGGGTCAACCATGTCGTCCTCTATACAACTCAGAACCCAGCGCCCATCCTCACCGACATCAGCAACAATCAACTGCCCGCTGTGAGCTGGGTCATTCCCTCCGGGACAAACTCCGACCATGCGGGCTCGACGGCCAATACCGGCGGACCGTCCTGGGTCGCCTCCATCGTGAATGCGATCGGCAACAGTTCGTATTGGGCGAATACCACCATTATTGTGACCTGGGATGATTGGGGCGGATGGTACGACCACGTGCCGCCACCGAAAGTGATTGCTGACGGCACAAGCTGGGGATCGGGTTATGTGTATGGGTTCCGCGTGCCACTGATCGTGATCTCGCCCTACGCGAAGGCAGGATATATCTCTCACGTTAACCATGACTTCGGCAGCATCCTGAATCTGATGGAAGAGGCCTTCGGACTGCCCTCCCTCGGTTATGCGGACGCCTATGCGGACGATCTCTCCGACTGCTTCAACTACAACCAGACGCCCCTAGTCTTCAAGACAATTAGCGCCCCGCTGGATGCGTCTCACTTCCTGAATGATAGGAGGCCGTTGACAGACCCAGACGATGACTAGCGGAGGCAACAAGAAATACGACTTTGCGCGGTCTCAGACCAGTCAACGGTCCTTGTACTTTTGTTCGCTGGGTTCGGTTTGCAAGTAAACTAGAATGGAACGATCCAAATAACGACAAGGTTGGATCGCGCATCTAAGAAAGAATGCGCTCAACCCTGATTTTTCTTCGACTTCGAGGCGTTATGAAACTGTTCAAGATGTGCCTGGTTTCCCTACTTCTGGTGAGCATGGCTTATGCCATGCCGCTCAATTCGTCTGCCCGTTCCTGCGTTCCCGCCGATTTGCTCCAGCTGATTTCGGTGGACTATCGAGCTCTGAAGGACTCGCCTTCCGCGATGGCCCTCAAGCAACAGTTGATGCCCGATAACATCAAGCAGTTCGAGGCCGCTTTGAAAAGCATTGGCCTCGATCCCGAAAAGGATGTCGACACGCTGACGTTTGCTTCGTTCCGCTCCGGCAAACAAGGCGTGAAGACGATCGGCGTCGCCAGCGGCCCCTTCCAGATGAAGACCGTTCTCAAGAAGATGAAGCTCCAGAAGTATGTGCCGAAGAAATACGGCTCCGCGGACATCTATCCGATGGATGGCGGTTTCGTTATGAGCTTCCTCGATGACAGCTCGTTGCTATTTGGGGACTCAACCGCGATTCGCGTCGCTCTCGACACCAAGGATGGCCAGGTGATGGGCCTGGATACGAACGGCAACATGGCTGATATGATGACCGATGTGGATTCCAACGCGGTCTGGAGCATCCTCGATCAACTGGGCACCCAGAATGCACTGCACTCCGCGATGGGAGACGCATCCAAGATCGCCGACTACGACAGCATCAAGAAACGCCTGCTCGGTTCGCGCTATTCGATGAACTTCAACAGTGGCGTGAACTTCGATATGACCGTCATCACCTCGGACTCAACGACGGCGGCATCGGTTTCGTCCATGCTGAAGGGCTACATGCTCTACAAAAAAATCAGCGCGACACCGTCGGAAAAGGTCGCGGTGGAAAACACTTCAGTCGACTCCGATGGATCGAACGTCCACGTCGGCTTCAAAGCGAACGACCAGCAATTCCAGTCACTGATGCACTCAGAGTTGTTCGCGGCAGTCACGCACTAGAAAGTGCTCCAGGCTTGCAAGGAAGGCACCGGTCACTCCTCCCGGTGCCTTTTTCGTACCCACAATCGACTGGCTTTCTTGCGAAGCGCTACTTCTTCATTTCCCCGGCCATGGCTGCCGGCTTCACCTCAGCTTTCGCGGACGAAACCGGGATCATCGCATGCTCGCATGGCGTGCCCGCCCACATCATGTAGGGCTCGGACGGGTTCGCATCCGCAGTCGAAGCGAGTCCCAAGGATTTCGCTCCGGGGCCCACAACCATCACGTGAGGGCCAGTGACGACCCAGTGATTATCAGCAGTCTTGGCCGTCGCAAAGGGATCTGTATTGCTGGCGCCGTCGTCGCCCGCCAGCGTGTAGCTCAGCCCCAGTTTGTCCGGTGGAGGCTGGTGCTTCATCCATGCGTCGAAGAACGCCAGGCTGTTGGCATCGGCGCACATCTTTTCTTCGCGGATGACCATGCAGGTGAAACCGTTCTTGCCCTGCCGCAGCGTGGTCATCTTTCCGCTTTCGTCCATGCGAGCGATCATTGCGTCCTTCCCAACCGCCTTCGGAGCGGGCGACAGGGCTTTGGCGATGTACTGAGCATCTGAAGACGGGGGGTTTATTTTGCGCCGGCACGATACCCACGCCGGGAAGAGACACCAATGAAACTGCCAAAGCGAACGTCATCCTTCGCTTGCGCATATCTCCTCCTGAATTGTTGTTTTGACTTTCCCCAGGGTAAAAAGGCATGGCAATTCTACCGCGCTCGGACTTGAGGTCAAGCCGGTATTGGGAAAACAGCGGCAGGATTATCTTTTGGCGCGCTCGGCTCTCTTTCGCTTCGCCCATCCTTCTTTTACGACTTGCTGAGCCCGGCCGAGTCCCAGGGCGCCTTCTGGAACATCGGCGGTAATGCAGGATGCGGCAGCCACGTACGCGCCCTTCCCGACTCGCACCGGCGCCACCAGAGTGCTGTCGCTCCCGATAAAGGCATCGTCCTCGATCACGGTCTTATGCTTGTGCACGCCATCGTAATTGCAGGTGATGGCTCCCGCCCCGATGTTGACCCCGGCTCCAATCTCGGCATCGCCCAGATAGGTCAAGTGATTGGCCTTCGATCCCTTGCCGAGCTTGATTTTCTTCGTCTCTACGAAATTTCCCACGTGCGCTCCCTCGCCGATCTCGCTGCCTGGGCGCAGATGCGAATAGGGACCGAGAATCGCTCCCGCACTGATCTTCGCTCCTTCCAGGATGCATCCCGGGCGGACAATCACGCCGTCCCCGATCTCCGAATCCCGGATCACGCAGTACGAGCGGACGCGGCAGTCCGTACCAATCTTCGTGCCGCCCAACAATTGCACGTAGGGTTCGATGACTGTGTCCGGCGCGATTTCCACATCTGCATCAATTACGCATGTCGCCGGATAAAACACCGTTACCCCGTCCGCCATCAACTGCAGGCACTTCGCCAGACGCATCTGCTGATCGATGTCGGCCAGCTCCGCACGTGTATTTCCCCCCAAGACCTCGCTCGGGGTCGATGTCTTCCATGCCACCACAGGCCGTCGCGCCTTCCGCAGAACTGCCGCCATATCGGTCAGATAATACTCGGCGTGCGCGTTATCAGTCGACAGTTTGTCGATGTTGCCGTAAAGATCTTTCACCGCGAAAACATAGAATCCGGAATTGATCTCCCGGATTTTCTTTTGAGCCAGGCTCGCAGCCTTCTCTTCGACGATCGCCAATACTTCAGCACTGCGTGGGCCCTTTCGCAGTACCCGTCCATACCCGGTTGGATTGTCCAACTCCGCAGTCAACAGCGTCATAGCGGCATGCTCTTCCAGATGGAAATTACACAGCCGTTCAATCGTCTCCGCTGTCATCAGCGGCGCATCGCCCGAGAGCACGATCACGTGGTCATATCCGGAGAGCGCTTCCCGCGCAACCATGAGCGCATGCCCAGTTCCCCGCTGCTCCGTCTGCAGCACGAAGTTGACGCCCTTATGCTCCATCGCGGCTCGCACGCGCTCGGCTTCGTGGCCAACGATGGCATAGACATCTTTCGCGGGAACGATTCGCACTGCCGCGCGGATTACGTGCTCCAGCAGCGGCTTGCCGCCGACCTCATGTAACACTTTAGGAAGTTGGGATTTGAGCCTCGTCCCTTTGCCGGCCGCCATAATAGCGACCGCGACCTGCGGCGATGAACCGGGGACTGAGCTACGGGTCGCTGAAACGGCCCGCGGTGAAAGTTTCGATTTCTTCATTCGAACTCAATATACCGCGCCGGTGTCGTGATGGCTATTTTCCGAAACCTCGCCTACAATTTTCCCTCGCACCGCCCGCAACGGGTCCAGGCGAGCACTCAACTACCGTCGGAGGCATCCATGCCGAAATACGTTATCGAGCGCGACATTCCGCAGATTGGGAACGTCACACCCGATCAGGTCATCGCGATCTCACAAAAATCCTGCAGCGTCCTCAATAACCTTGGACCGCAAATTCAGTGGCTGCACAGCTACGTCACGCAGGACAAAATCTACTGCGTGTACATCGCCCCCAACGAGGAGATGGTGCGGGAGCACGCCAAGCAGGGGGGCTTCCCGGCCAACCGGGTCTCGGAAGTAAAGCTGGTGATCGATCCCACGTCAGCGGAGGCTTAGTCGCTACAGCCCCAAGCCTCCATCCACGGCCAGAATCTGGCCAGTAACGAATTGCGGTGCGGTCGCGAAAAACAAAACCGCCGCGCCAATCTCTTCTGCCCGTCCGTTGCGCTGCATCGGCGCCTGCTTCGCCATCTTCCGCATAAAGGCAGCGGCGGATTTTTCCCCGAGATCGATCATTCCTGGCGCGACCGCGTTCACCGCAATCTCCGGAGCGAGCGCCTTCGCCATCACCTTGGTCAGCATGTGCAAAGCCGCCTTCGACGAACAATAATGCGCATGCGTCGCCCAAGGCCTCAACCCTCCGAGAGAACCCATATTAATGATCTTGGCTTCCACCGGGCCGGCGCCTTTGCCGCGTTTTCGCCGCATCCACTTCAACGCCTCACGCGCAACTAGGAATGGACCGCGGGCGTTCGATGCGAAAATCGCGTCCCACTGCCGCACCGTCAGCTTTTCAAACTCCGCAGTCTCATAGTTCGCGGCATTATTGACGAGAATGTCGATCCGCCCTAACTCGCGGCCGGCTTCTTTCATCATCGAACGAACGCTGGCCTCATCGGTTACATCGCAGCGCAACGCAAAGGAACGCACTCCAAAACTGGACAGATCGACGACGGTGTCCTGCGCTTCGCGCGCAGAATTCCTGAAAGTAATGGCCACATCCGCCCCGGCCTCGGCGAGCGCGAGCGCCGACGCTCGTCCCAATCGCCGCGCCGCGCCCGTAATGAGCGCAGTTTTTCCGTGTAAAACTTTTCTATGGTGATCTGGCATGGATGGATTCTACCGTTCTCAGCAACTTGTCGCAGGTATATCCAGATTCGACGAGCAGCGTTCTTCTTGGCAAACCTGCCGGAAATGAAGCTTACTCACCTACCAGTCCAGACAGCACACGGAGCAAGACCCGGCTTTCCTCGGCCTTCGCCACCACGGCGTCGGCTTGCTTCGTGGCTCCGGGCGCCAGCCTCGTCTCGTGCGCCAGCACTGGAATGACAGGGCCCTCCGGCTTCATGCGCTTTAGTTCCCCGGTGATGAGCCCGGCCCCTGCTCCGTCGTCGTTGAGGTCGATCACAACAGCGTCCACCGGCTGTTCGCCAAATCGCCGGATGCCCTCGTGGCCACTGCCAGAACTGAGGATCCTCGAGCCGCTCTCCTTGAGCAGAGCGCGGCGGAAGTTCAAGGGCACAGGCAGGATCGTTACCAATGCAGAGAACACTCTTGCCATGTCCCAGGATCACCGTCTTCTCCCCTCGCCCCGAGATCATGCACAGTTCCCGGGCGCCGGGCCTTTCACTACTTCGACCCTGATACCACAACTTCCGTCGGGCTTGCAGTGCCCGAAATCACACCGGCGATTTACCATTCGCTCTCCGGTGGTCAAGCCATCAGACCACTGCCAATACAACGCTCGTAAGTTCGCATCCGCTAGAAAAATGTCATTGGCTCGCGCTAGAATCGGTCGCCATGCCGGAACTCCGCACTGTCGTGGTCTATTCCCGCAAGGGATGTCATCTATGTGAAGTCGTCAAGGAGAGCTTGTCCAAACTCTCACGCCGCGGCGGCTTCACATGGCGCGAGATCGACGTCGATGCTGACTCCGATCTTCGCCGCCAGTTTAATGATGAAGTGCCCGTCGTTTTCATCGACGGCCGTAAGGCTTTCAAGTATCGCATGGACGAACGAGAGTTCCTGCGCCGTTTGGCCAACTAGCGTCATTTCTTGTAAACCCGCATTTTCCAGTACAATCTCTCCCGGCCATGCAGCGCACCGAACTCTACGCAGACCCGCGTCATCTCTTTCTCCACGATCTCGTACTCGATTCCTGCCGCCGCAATCCGGCAAGAACCGCAATCATCGACACCTCCTGCGGCCGCCGTTTAACTTACGCAGAATACGGGGAGACCGTCGAGACCGTTTCCCGTGGCCTGATCGCCGCTGGCGTCAAACCCGGCGAGGTCATCGCCATCTTCCTCTCGAACTCGTGGGAATTCTGCGCAACGTTCCATGCCGCGCAACTCGCGGGAGCGATTCCTACCTTGCTGAATCCCACATACCGCGAACGCGAAGTGCGATATCAGTTGGGCAGCTCCGGCGCGGTCCTCCTGATCACCGATGGCGCAAACATTGACGGAATCAATCTCAGCGGATTGGCAAATCTGCGCCGCGTCTACACTACGCGCCAGCACGCAGCTGGCACTGAGTCATTCGCGAATCTCATGATCGGCTCCGGGATGCCATTTCCTGCTCCCAGTCTGCCTTCCGATGAGACTTTAGCCGCTCTTCCCTACTCCAGCGGCACAACCGGCTTGCCCAAAGGGGTGATGCTCTCGCACTCCAATCTAATCTCCAATATCTACCAACTGCTGGGGCCGAATGGCTCCGCCCTGAATTCAGCCGACACCATCCTCTGTTTTCTGCCGCTGTATCACATCTATGGCTTGAACGTGCTGCTGAACCCTTCGTTGGTTCTCGGCGCCACGCTCGTGCTGATGCCGCGGTTTCACGTCCAGCACCTCACCCGGTTGCTGGTCGAGGAATCCATCACTACGATGGCGCTAGTCCCGCCCGCGATGAACGCGTTGTGCCAGGCTGCCGAAGCTGGACAATTTCCTCGCGAGCACAAGCTTCAGTGGGTCAAATCCGGTGCCGCGCCGCTGGCTCCCGATCTCCCGCGCCGCTTCACTACTCTCACCAACATCCCCGTCTGCCAGGGATACGGCATGACCGAAGCTTCCCCGGTTACGCACGTTGGCTTTCTCGATCCCGCATTTTATCGCCCGGATTCGATTGGGCATCCTATGGCGCAGACCGACTGTCGCGTCCTCGCGCAACCCGATATCGATCCTTCGGACACTCCTGACGATTTGACCGAGGCTCCCTCCGGCCTGCCTGGGGAACTTGTCATGCGTGGTCCGCAATTCATGCTCGGATATTGGAAAGAGCCTGAAGCCACTGCCTCCGTTTTCCGTGATGGATGGTATTGGTCCGGGGATATTGTCACTCGCGACCGGGAAGGCTTCTATCGCGTCGTCGATCGCCGCAAGGAAATGATCAAGTACAAAGGCTTCCCGGTAGCACCGGCGGAAGTCGAAGCTGTCTTGCTCGAGCATCCGGCCGTCAAGGAGTGCGGAGTGGTCGGTCGAGCCTGTCCAGAAGCCGGAGAAATCCCAGTGGCCTTCGTGGCCCTCCGAGATGGCTTCGTTGACAGCGGCAAGCTCGGAGAAGAACTCTGCTGTTTCGTCGCCGACCGCCTCACGCATTACAAGCAGCCGCGCGAAGTACACTTCGTTGATGCCATCCCTAAGACTCCTTCGGGCAAGATTCTGCGGCGCGAGCTGCGCAAACAAATCGCGTAAACCGAGCGCCAGAAGTGACAGGCTTTTGACAATGTCCTGACAATTGCCCGCGCTTACGGTCCCAGACTCTCCTGAGCACGCGCCACGTGTGGATCGTCGAGGGCGCATGCCCGCAAATGCCCGGCCCTGCAACTGGTTTCGCGGGATGGCGGCGCGGAATCGCAAGGAGAACTGTCATGAATTTGTCTCACTTGAAAATCTGGGCCTGCGTTGCTTCGCTTGTCGCCGCGAGCGCGCTCCCAGTTCTCGCCCAAGGAAACGGCTTCAACACGCCCGGCAACGTTCTAATTTCCGATCAGTACAACAACCGTCTCATCGAAGTGAATCCCGACAACAATCAGGTGGTCTGGCGTTTCGGAAACGGATCCAGCGTCGCTGGAACACACTCGGTCGTTGGCGTGAACGACGCCCAGCGCGTTGGCGCGTTGACTCTGGTCGCGGGCACTGGCGTGCCGGCCGGAGCCGAGCCTACGTGCCCTGACGGATGTGCTGACAACCGCGTCATGCTCATCGGCCAGAGCGGCGTCATTCTCTGGCAATACGGCAAAGCCGGTGTCACCGGTTCGGGAGTGAACGAACTCAATACTCCCGTGCAGAATACGTGGTTGCCGAATCGCGATGTCCTAATCACCGATCAGGGAAACATGCGCGTGATTGAAGTGAATCAGAACAAAGACATCGTGTGGCAGTACGGCCAGACTGGCATTGCCGGCGACGTTGCCAATCAGCTGAACAATCCCAACAGCGCGGAACTTCTCACCAACGGCCACATCCTCATTGCCGATGAGAGCAACAATCGAGTGATCGAAGTAACGCGCGCGAAAAAGATTGTCTGGAGCTACGGCTGCGCGACCTGCAGCCAGTTGAACGCGGCCGCCTTTGCCAGCCGCCTGCCGGATGGATCGACTCTGATCACCGACGGCGGCAACAATCGCGTCGTCGACGTGGATTCCAAAGGCAACATCGTTTGGACTTATTACACCAACATGCGCCCCGGCAGCGTTTCCAATCCCGCTCCCAGCCGTGCCGTGATGTTGAAGAACGGAAACGTCCTGATCAGCGATCAGAACAACATGCAGGTATTCGAAATCGACCCCAGCTTCAATATCGTCTGGAGCCAGGGCGAGATCGCGGTTCCCGGCACCGGCTTCAACATGCTCAACGGACCCTATGACGCGAAGGTCATCGGGGACTACACGGGTTTGACCAACCCCTTCTAACCGGAAGGGTGCCCCTCCGCAACTCTGGAGGGTGCCCCACCCTTGTCGCGGCTTTTCGCGACAGGGTGGGGATTTTGACTTTGACTCTGATTTCGAAACAGACGAACGGTTACCGAACAGAAGGAATCGCCACTACTTCGTCTTCCCGACGTCCGCCAGCTTCCGCGTAACCAGAAAACTCCAGATCACCTGATTGGCATCCAGATCCGAACTCGTCTTCCCGACCGTATTCTCCGGCTCATACTGCTCTCCACCCGGCCACGTGTTCCCAGCACCTTTGACGCTATAGGAGACGACCTGAGCATTCTGCTGGCAGCCGCTGTAGGTATCGACTTTTGTTTCCATGCCGCCCTTTCCCTGTCCGGGTAGCTTGGTTTTTTCGGGCTTCTCGGCGCAGCGATCGATCTTTGCCCATGCCTTCGCGCTATCTTCCACCGAAAGTGTCGCCAGGCTCAGATTGTGTTCCGTTCCGCCTCCGTATGGGACCACCGGATCGGACGTACCATTGATCATCACCGCCGGTACCGGACGCGCCGGCAAGCAGATCATCGTCTTGGGCATCGCCGCGCCCACCGCTGCCACACCAGCGATCCGGTCGCCGAGGGCGCATCCCAGCCGCAGGCTCATGAACCCGCCTTCCGACAGCCCCACAACATAGATTCGCGACGGGTCCGCCGAAAACTTTGTTCCCAGCTCGTCGAGCATCTGATTGAAGAATCCGATGTCATCCGCCTCGGACGACCTGTGATCCTCGCTCGGACTCTGGTTAGGTCCTTGCTGGCCACCGCCTCCCGGCTGTCCTCCGCCACCCGGATATCCTCCACCTCCTCCGGGATACCCGCCTCCACCGCCGGGATAGCCTCCGCCATAGCGCCTGTGTCCGCCTGGGTTCATCATCGGCGATCGTCGCTCCTGCGCGTGCACTCCGACATTCCATCGTCCGTGCAACGCCGCCGGATACACCGCAATGATCTCGTCCTTATCGGACAACTGATCGAAGCGCGTCAGCCGCTCCATGTCGTCAGGATCCTGATTCATGCCATGCAGCAGAATCACCACCGGATAATGCCGTTGCGGATCGTATCTCGGAGGCAGCCGGACCGTGAAACTGCGGTCGACATCGTCCACCGTGACTTTTTCTCTTGTTTCTTGCGCCGTTGCAGCTTGGATGGCCATAAGCAGGGCCATACAGGCCACTGCACCCAGCCCGTGAGTGTTCCTTAATTTCATGTTGTCTCCCGAGATCCGACCCGACACTACGCCAAGCAGGCAGTTACCACCTTGGAAGCGTTCCAACCGCCTAAAGTTGGCCGGAACAAGGAACTTTCCTGCAATCAGTTGCGTACCGTCCATCAGAAAGCGAATGAACTCCGGCAGGCGCGCTTCCAGCGCAACCGGGAAGGAGAACTACCATGGACGGAATCACTGGCCTCGCAGCAGTCGTGATGGCTTTAGCCATCCCAACGTCAGTATTTGGAATGTATACCTTTTATCGCGTGCGCAAACTTCGCACCGAAGAGCGTCTGGCCGCAATCCAGCGAGGAGTCGCGGTCCCCATGGAACCCGATCTAAGCCAGGCGGCGCATTCTCGCCGCGCCGGGATCCTGTTGGTCGCTGGAGCCGTCGGCTACATGCTCGCCTTCAGCATCCTCGCCCGCTACGAGCCCGACGCGATGATGGCCGGGGCATTTGGCGCGATCCCCTTCGCCCTGGGTCTGGGCTGCTTGCTGGATTCGGTCCTGATTTATCGAGACGCTCGCGCGTCGTAAGCTAAACGCTGTAGGGATCAAGCGGTGACGCCAGGGAATAAACATTCGAGAGTGCCCCACCCTGGTCGCGCAGTATGCGACAGGGTGGGGATTTTGACTTGGGAAGTCCGCTCGGATTAACCCACTTACTCCCCGGTCAGAAACTTGTATTGAGCCTCGTTCAGCGGCACCACACTCAGTCTTCCCTGCCGCGCCAGCGGAGAATCCGCAAAGAGCTTATTCGCCTTGGCTTCGGCCAGCGTCACTGGCTTGGCAATCGCTTTCCCGACTTTGATCTTCACCTCAGGATTGCTAGGCTCCGCCGCGTCGACCGACACCACGGTTGCCGTTCCCACCGCGCTCTTCTCGTCCCCGGTGTGATAGATCACGAGCCGGTCTCCCGGCTTCATCCCTCGCATATTCTTTAGAGCGACAGGATTCGAGACGCCGTCCCAGAGGGTCGTCTTTTCTTTTTGTAAGTCAGCGAATGAATAGGTCGACGGTTCCGTCTTCAACAAGTAGTCCATAGATTCCAATCCGTAAGAAGTGTTTGAGAGCGCGCCCTCGACGCCAGAAGTTCAGTTGGGCTTCACCGCATCCGGTGGAGGCGCGTCCTGCTTCGGAGCCGGGTCCTTGGCGTGATCCTCGTACACCGAATATTGTCCTTGCGGCCTCTTCAGCTTGATCGTGATCTCCGTCTTCGACTTCGTAACGTCGTAGTCTTCACCAAATGTCTGAAAGCCCGACGCGATGATCTGCACCCGCAGTTTGCCATACGGAATTCCATCGAAGTCGGCCTTCCCATCCGGGCTGGTCTTGAGTTCCATATCTCCGCGGCCTTGCTTGCCCTTCGCATCGACGGAATGCATGATCACGGCCGCGTTGCGCACCGGCTTCCCGTTGTCGTCTTTCACCACAGAAAAATAGATCCACGACGTCGGCTCTTCGTCCTTGTCCTTCTGCCCCACAGCTACGCTCGCCGCCCCAAGCAGGACCAGCGCCATCCCGATAATGATGATCTTCCTCATGCGGTCATTTTATGCAGCCGGAGGCAAGCTGTCATCTCACTCCAAAATGTTGGGCAACCGGTTCAATCAAAATGCGGGGACAGCCGCCCCGGCTGTCCGTCGAGCGCCAGCTCGTCTTGGCAGCCGTATCAGCCATCAGACCAGCCAACCCGAACTCTTTTAGAATGCTCAGGTGAAGACTTGGGACGTGATCGTCATCGGCGGAGGCATCATCGGCCTCTCTCTCTCCATCGAACTACGCAAGCACGGCGCTAGCGTTCTTGTGGTCGAACGCGGAGAACCGGGCCGCGAGGCTTCACATGCCGCAGGCGGAATGCTGGTTGATTGCCCTCTGGAAACCAAGCGCGCCCTGCAACCGCTCGCGACCGCCAGCGCAAAGATGTATCCCGAGTTCGCCCATGAGTTGGAAATCGAGTCGGGCATGAAAGTTGACCTCCGGGATTTCGGCACGATCCTGTTCCTCTCGGAAGAACACTCCGATCAGGCAACGGAGTTCGCCCCCGCGTCCCTTGCTAACCTGGAACCTGTCCTCACAGGAAGCAATCCCGAAGGAACGACAGTCTATCTTTCGGAGCGCAGCGTCGATCCCCGAGCACTCACCGCCGCTGCGTGGAAGACCGCCAAGAACCGCGGTGTGGATTTCTCCTCCGGCGATCCGGTAACGTCCGTGAATCTCTGCGACGGCGCGGTCTCCGGTATCACCACGACCAAAACCTCGTTCCTGTCCGACAAAGTCGTCAACTGCGCCGGCGCCTGGTCGGGCCATATCGCTCCCCTTGCCTTCCCCACGCGACCCGTGAAAGGGCAGATGCTATGCCTCGCGATGCCTTCGCGCAACTTGATAAAACACGTGATCCGATCGCCCAAGGCGTACCTCATCCCGCGAAGTGACGGCCGTCTCCTCGTCGGCGCCACGGTCGAAGAAGCAGGATTCGACAAGCGCACCAATCCCGCCTCGATTCTGGGATTGCATCGCGCCGCGCTCGAACTCGTCCCGAAGCTCCGTGACGCACGGATCTTGGAAGACTGGGCCGGCCTTCGCCCCGGCACTCCGGACGCTCTCCCCATTCTTGGCGCCACAACGACACCGGGTTATTACGTCGCCACCGGCCACTTCCGCGACGGAATCTTGCTCGCCCCCATCACCGCGAAAGTAATGGCTCATGTCATCGAGGGCGCGGAACCGAAATACGATCTCAAAGCCTTCTCGCCAGGCCGGTTCGCACCAAGCTAACTCCATCCTCTGTGCCCCCTGTGCCTCTGTGGTGAGGCCTTCCCCACCAGCAAAACAGCACTGTCCGCGCTATACTGATTCGTTTCCTCGGACTCTCCATCCGCTATCTTGCGATGTCTGCCGAGATCAGATCGTCGATACGAAAGGACTCTCCCTATGGCCTCTCCCGCAGTCGATTTCGCCCGCAGTAATCAGCAGCGTTTTCTAAACGAACTCAAAGATCTTCTCCGCATCCCCAGCGTCAGCACCCTCGAAGAGCACAAGCCCGACATCAAGAAAGCCGCCGACTTTGTCGCCAGCGAACTCAAGCGCATCGGCATGGAGAACGTCGAAGTCATCCCCACCAAGGGACATCCGCTCATCTACGCCGACTGGCTACACGCCGCCGGTAAGCCGACTGCGCTTTGCTACGCACACTACGACGTTCAGCCCGCCGAGCCGCTCGACGAATGGCACACTCCTCCGTTCGAGCCGACGGAGCGCAACAGCAACATCTATGCCCGCGGCGCAGTCGACGACAAGGGCCAGCTCTGGATGGAAGTCAAAGCCCTCGAGTCCCTCATGCAGGCCGGCGGCGGCAAACTTCCGATCAATGTGAAGCTAATTTTCGAAGGGGAAGAAGAAGTTGGCGGCGAATCCATCGACGAATACATCGTCAAAGAGAAAGCCAAGCTGAAAGCAGACTTCGCTCTCGTCTGCGACACCGAACTCTTCGCGCCGAATCTACCCACGTTGTGCGTAGGCCTGCGCGGTCTGGTCTACACGGAGATCGAAGCCAAGGGAGCCATGGTTGACTTGCACTCCGGCGTGTACGGAGGCGCAGCCCCAAATCCGTTCTTTGCGTTGATCGAAATCATCAGCAAGCTGAAAGATTCCAAAGGCAAGATCCTGATCCCCGGTTTCTACAAAGGTGTCAAGGCCCCGACGAAGGACGAACTCAAAGCCTGGAAGCGCCTGCCCTTTAATGAAGAAAAATATCGCAAGACCGAAGTTGGCTCCAAAGTCCTCACCGGAGAGCCCGGTTACTCAGTCCTCTATCGCACCTGGGCGCGACCCACCTTGGAAGTCCACGGTATGCCCGGAGGCTTCATCGCGGCGGGAGCCAAGACCGTGATTCCCGCCAAGGCAGCAGCAAAAGTCTCCATGCGGCTGGTGCCCAATCAGGATGCCGACGACGTCTTCAAGAAATACTCAGCCTACGTGAAGAAGCTCACGCCCAAAGGCATCGAAACCAAAATCACGATTCATAGCAAGGGCCCTGCCGCCGTCGTGGGCACCGACAATCCGTACATCAAAGCTGCCACCGAAGCCCTGCACGATACTTTCAAGAAAGAGACCGTCTTCATCCGCAGCGGCGGCTCGATCCCTATCGTCACCGGTTTTCAAGACGTGCTGAAGATTCCCAGCGTGATGATGGGCTTCGGCCTCCCTGACGATAACCTGCACGCTCCCAACGAAAAGTTCCACATCCCGAACTTCCACCGCGGGATCGAAACTATCTGCCGCTTCTTCGAGAGACTTGGCGGCTAGATCAAGCCATTCGCACTTGGCAGTTAGCAGTTAGTTGTGAAGAGAGAGCACTGTCGCGGTGATCGCGTGACTGGGATGTCAAGCGCACGAACCGCTTGATCGCGGTTGGGTGACTTGGGGTACGATCAGACTCGCTGACTCTGGAGGCAAGAATGTCACGACGCACATTCCGCTCTTTCCTATTTAGCTGTATCGCCTCGATAGCTTCCCTCGCCCAGATCGCAGCGCCGCCGGCGCCACAGCGCTTGGTCGTCCATTCCAACGTTTTGAACGAAGATCGTGAGATCTGGGTGCGGATGCCGGCTGCGGCACAGGGGAAGAAGGAAAGCTATCCCGTGCTCTATATGACGGATGCCGGCCCGAACGTCAATGAAATCGGTAGCACCATCGATTTCCTTGCGGACAACAACTTCATGCCGCCACTCATCGTCGTCGCCATCGCCAACACTGACCGAACCCGCGATCTCACGCCAACTCATGCCGGCGTGAAGCATTCCGATGGCACGGTCGAACCGGTGCCCACCAGCGGCGGCGCCGACAAGTTCCTCGACTTCATCCAGACAGAACTGGTCCCTGAGATCGAGAACCGGTACGCGACCCATTCCTATCGCATTTTTGCGGGGCACTCCCTCGGTGGCTTGTTTGCCATCCACGCGCTGATCAACCGTCCGGCGCTGTTTAACGCCTGCATCGCTACGAGTCCGAGTCTCTGGTGGGACGACTTTCGCACCGTGCACCAGGCCCAGGAGTTTTTCGCGAAGCAAAAGGAGTTCAACAAAGTGCTCTTCTTCGCGCTGGGCAACGAGGGCGGAGATATGACCGAAGGATTCGAGCAGCTGCAGAAAATACTGAGCGCCAACCGACCGGCAGGGTTTGTCGAAAAGTCCGCGCACTATAGCGAAGAGATCCACAGCTCGACCGAACTCTTAGGCCACTATGACGGCCTTCGCACCATCTTCACAGACTGGCGCGTGCCTCGCGATCCGAAGACGGACTTGCCGATCGGTGGTCTCGAGGGTGTCGAGCAACACTACCGTGCACTCTCAGACCGCTTCGGATTTACGGTTTCCGCTGAACCGGGAATCAATTCACTTGGCTACGCCTTTTTGGGACATAAGAAGATCGACGAAGCCTTGGCGGCCTTCAGGCGCAACGTGGAGCTTTATCCCCAGTCAGCCAATGTCTATGACAGCCTTGCCGACGGTTTCGAAGCTGCGGGCAAACCCGACTTGGCGATACAAAGCGTTCAGAAGGCCGTCGAAGTTGCGACGCAGACCGCCGACCCGTTGCTGCCGCCGTTCCAAAAGCACCTGGATCGCCTGGTTGCTACCGGGAAGGGCGCCCCGGCGAAATCCGAACACATGCAATGATCTCCGGTAATTCGCGATCCCACCGGGCGGAACACCTTACCCTCCTAGGGCATCGGTGACTCTTGCTCAATCCGCCACCGAAAGCAATAAATCGCAATACGTTCCGCAACCGTTCGCAATTAATCATAATGATTGACAACTATTCGCAACCGCACTAAGCTCAGCCCAAGTTACTCCGGCAGCTTCACCGCTCCCTGGCTCACTATCCAACACGCCGCCAACACGGTCACCGCCGGGGCGACCGTGTATGTGGAAGTGGGCGTCTACAACGAGTCGGTGAACTTCCCTGCCTCGGGCACGGCGTCGAACTACATCACGTTCGAGAACTATCCGAGCCAGAGTGCGGTCATCGATGGCACCGGGCTCACACCATCCGGCACTCAAGGCTTGGTCAATATCGTCAGCCAGAGCTGCATCACGGTCAGCGGATTTGAAATTCGCAACTACACGACGAGCAAAGCTGCGGTGACTCCAGCGGGCATCTGGGTCACGGGCTCAGGCACTGGATTAAACCTGCTCAATAACGTCGTCCACAACATCAGCACGACGACCGAGAAGAGCGGCAATGCCTTCGGAATCGCGGTTTATGGTACGTCGAGCACGCCAATCACGAATCTCACCATAAGCGGAAACCAGGTATACAGCCTGAAGACGGGCAACAGCGAATCGCTGAACGTTGACGGGAATGCGACCTACTTCACAATCAGCAACAACATCGTCCACGACAACGACAACATTGGCATCGATGCGATCGGCTTCGAACAGGTGGGACCATCGGGATTCGATCAGGCCAAATATGGCTTGGTGAGTGGCAACACGGTCTACAACATTTCTTCCTACGGCAATCCGGCCTATGGCAACCAGTATGCTGCTGACGGACTGTACTGCGATGGCTGCGCCAATGTGATCTTTGAACGCAATCGGGTTTACAACACCGACATTGCCATGGAGGCTGCGAGCGAGCACAAGAACCACTCCAGCAGCTACGTCACGATCCGCAACAGCCTCTTCTACAACCATTACACGGTGGGTGTGACCATTGGGGGCTACAGCAGCAGCGTCGGCAGCAGCGATCACGTGGTTGTGGTCAACAACACTCTCTACAACAACAACTCGAAGAATCAGGGAACGGAATTCCAGATCCAGTATCATTCCGGCTCGTCCTCGGGCAACATCTTTGAAAACAACATCGTCTACGCGGGGACCCAGAATGTCTGGATCTACAGCTATGTCAAGGGAAACTCCACGTATTCCGCTCCTCCGGCAACGTTGAACTGGAATCTTTACTATTCGACCGCCGGATATATCTCAGACACTTCGATCGACTGGGCGGGAAAATCCAACTACAAGACTTATGCTGCATATCAATCCGGCGCGGGCGAGGATGCCGATTCTCCTAACGCGAATCCTCTGTTCGACAACCTCGGATCGAATCCGCCGAACCTCGATGTTGCCACTAATTCACCGGCAGTCAATGCAGGCAGCACAAATCTCACCTGTAGCGTGGGCTACTGTAACGGCTCGTCGATCTACGGTAGCATGGACTTTGCCGGCAATCCGCGCATCAATGGCGGCGGCCAGATCAACGTCGGGGCGTACGAACAGTAAGGCTCGGGAATGAAAGATTGTCCAACGGATGCTCTGCCGATTCTGACTCGGTCGTACGTAGACTCATTGCGCGAACAGCGTGAGCGGAACTGCTTCGCCCATCGCTCGATATCCCGCTGGCGATGGATGCAGGTGATCTCCACAGTCGTCGGCGGGGAGAAGATGGTCGGGATGCTGCGGATCGAGAACAACTTTGTCGAAGTCGATGACCGCGTCAAAGTGACCCGCGGTGCGACTCCAAGTGTTCACTGCTTGCCGATCCGCCTCGCTCGACGGGCTGGGATGATAGTAATCTGACCCGACATAGGGCGTGATGGTCGCTCCGTAGACGCGCAGTCCGTGCGCATGCGCCCGCACAACCATCTGCTCATACGCTGCGATCACTTGCTTCACTCGCGCGTTGTGCTCTTGCGGCGACACCTCAGCTGTGCGCGCCAAACCTCCAAGATCGTTCACACCTTCGAACACGATCACCCAGCGCACGCCCGCTGGAGCCAGCACATCGCGATCGAAGCGTGCCAACGCATTCGGACCCAGACCGTCGGTCAGCAGATGATTCCCGCCGATGCCCTGGTTCGACACGCCAATGCTTCGTGCAGTTGGCGATGCTTGCAGCCGTTGCGTCAGAACATCGGTCCAGCGATCGTTTCCATTGATGGTCGCGCCGTACCCGTCGGTGATGGAATCTCCCAGCACCACAATCGAAGCCGATTCCGCAGGCGCAAGCACATCGATCTCCGAGACTTGATACCAGTGGTCGGTGTGCTTCGCGTCGAGCAGGTTGGGCGCGGCCACGAAATCACCATGAACGAAATAGGAGGTGGCGCGAGAGCCCGGGTGTCCGGTCTGCCGCGCGGGAGAAGAATCGAGATGGAATGTCATTGCAAGATCGGAGAGCGCCGGCACGGGAAAATCCAGTGCATCGGATACGAGTTCTGCTCCCGGCGGAACGTTCGCGTCGCGATTCCCTGAAAACGTCAACGCTCGATCGCTCGTAGAATCGATGGTCGACGAGGAAGGAGAGACAGGCCGCGCGATGTGCACCGAAGTGAAGTGCAGCGCCTCCGCTCCGAATGCATTCGATAGGTGAACCCGCAGCCCTGCGCCGCCCACGGAGAGATGAAAGATCTGACGCACGGTTGCGTCGTGCAGGTCCTCGGGAGCCATTGCGTTCTGCGGCTCGGGAATCTGTTGCGAGGCTCCCCAGCTGGCAACCAAACCTGCGGCTTGGTCTGCGTTTTCGCATCCGATCCGGCAAGAGCCAGACTTGCAAGGATCGCTAGAATGATGTGGATTTTCAGTGCATGCTTCACGGCTCAGAATTTACCATGACCTAGCGAACTTCGCTTCCTATCCAGCTCGGTGACATATCCCCGCGGAGGACTATGCGTTCATTCCTGAAATCTTCTCCTCTTCTCATCGCGAGTATCTCCGCACTCCTGGGCGCGGTAACTGCTATTGGACAGAGCTCCGCGCCTGCTCCGGTCACCTTCACGGCTGACCAGGACCATCAGAACATGATGGTCCAGCTCGGCATCCAAGCGCTGCGTCCGGGACCAAGCGGCAACGAGAAAGCTCCCAACCACGCCAACTACGATGAGTCGAAGGCGAATCCGTATCCGAATCTTCCCGATCCCCTGACGCTCAACGACGGTCAGAAAGTCACCACTCCGCAGATGTGGTGGGAGAAGCGGCGTCCTCAGATTGTCGAGATGTTCGACAACTACGTCTACGGACGCGTCCCAAAAGATGTGCCGAAAGTGACATGGACTGTTACGGCCGTCGACCACGAGATGATTGGATTCAACCGCGTCGTCGCCAAGGATCTCATCGGCCAGGTCGACAACTCGTCGTATCCCGCGATCAGCGTGAAGATCCACATGACCTTGGTGACGCCAGCGAACGCTACGGGTCCAGTTCCTTTGCTGATCATGTTTGGCCGCGCCGGCTTTCCCGCTCCAAACGAACCTTCGGGCGAAGACATCGACCGCGTCAACGCTGCATGGAAAGCTTTGCTCGTACAGCAGGATCCATCGCTGAAGGATGTGTTCGCGAATCATCCGGCATGGCAACTGGTTCGTCAAACGCCCTTCCAGCCTCCACAACTGAACGCGGACGGCGATCCGCCCAACACCTGGCAGCTCATTGCAGCAGGCTGGGGATTCGCGTTGCTCGATCCCGCCAGCATTCAGTCGGACGACGGTGCCGGAATTACGCGAGGCATCATCGGACTGGTCAACAAAGGCCAGCCGCGCAATCCGGAGGATTGGGGAGCGCTGCGCGCCTGGGCTTGGGGCGCCGGACGTGCTCTGGATTATTTGGAGACTGACTCCTCTGTTGACGCAGAACATGTCGGCATCGAAGGCGTGTCGCGCTACGGCAAAGCTGCTCTGGTCACGATGGCATTTGATCGGCGCTTCGCAATGGTTCTTGTCGGTTCGTCGGGCAAAGGTGGCGCCACACTTTTGCGCCGCAACTACGGCGAAGCCGTCGAGAGCCTCACCGGAGGGGAGTATTACTGGATGGCCGGGAACTTCATGAAGTACGGCGCGTCCGAAGCGACGTTTGTCAGCAAGACGCCGGGAGACATTCCCGTCGATTCGAATGAACTCATCGCGCTGTGCGCACCGCGCCCGACCTTCATCAGCTATGGAGTTCCTGAGAAGGGCGATGCTCGCTGGCTCGATCAGGAAGGTAGCTTCATGGCGACGGTGGACGCGAGCCGCGTCTTTACCCTGCTCGGCGCCAAAGGGGTCGACATCGAGGGGGACTATCACTCGGCCAAGATGCCGCCCGCGAATGAGGATCATCTGGCCGGCCAGCTGGCATGGCGCCAGCATGATGGTGGACACACTGACGCGCCGAACATGAAATATTTCATTCAGTGGGCGGACAAGTTCATCGGTCATACTCCACCGCAATAGGATCCCAAGGCTACGAGTGCTAAACTTGCCGCCGGTCATATCCATCTTTTGAAGGAGATAGATGAGCGACGGAGACCACACTGCCCCCGCGCCTGACCTGCGGAACTCAGGCCTGCAGAGCTCTGAAGCTGATTCCGATCTAGAAGCCACCATCGATTCCGCCGCTCTTCCGACTGACTTTCCTGTACCGGAGCGACCGCCTGGCTCTTTTCACGAGAGTCTGTGAAGGCGTGCAGCACGCGCACCAGAAAGCGATCATCCATCGCGACCTGAAACCTTCCAACATCCTGGTGGTGGAAGTCGATGGCAAGCCGATCCCGCGCATCATCGACTTCGGCATCGCTAAAGCTATCTCCGACCAATCAAAGGACCAGACGCTGGTCACGCGCGCGGGAGGTACGTTGGGTACACCGGGCTACATGAGCCCGGAGCAGGCCGATCCCAGTGTTCTTGATATCGATACTCGAACCGACGTTTATTCGCTCGGCGTGGTGCTCTATCAACTTCTGACTGGCGTGTTGCCGTTCGATGCGAAGCTGTGGCAGACGCAACCGTTTCATGAGGTGCTGCGCAAGCTGCAGGAAGAAGATCCAGCCAGTCCGAGCACAAGAATCAGCCAAGACCCTTCGTCGACATCAGCCGCGGAAAAGCGCAGTACCGATCCGCGTCAGCTGGCGAGCTTGCTGCGAGGTGACCTGGATTGGATTGCCTTGAAGGCTTTTAGCGAAGGAACGCGCCCGCCGCCGGTATGGCTCGCCTTCTGAACTGGCGGCAGACATCAATCGCTATTTGGAGAACGAGCCTGTAACTGCGCGTCCGGCAAGCACCGGCTACCGCGCCAAAAAATACGTACAGCGCCACAAATTTGGAGTAACGGCTGTAACGGTCATGACACTGCTGCTGATCGCGTTCGGAGCGATGCAGACGATCGAGTTGCGGCGGATTACGCGCGAGCGCGATCGCGCCGATCGCGTCACCGGATTCATGACCGGCATGTTCAAGGGTGGCGGATCCCAGTGAAGCGCGGGGCAACGATATCCGCGCTCGCGAGATTCTTGATGAGGCGTCGACCGATATCGACGCCGGTCTGCCGAATGATCCGGATCTTCAGGCCCAGATGATGTACGTCATGGGCAGCGTATATAAGAACCTTGGACTCTATTCCAAAGCAGAGTCTTTGCTCCGCCACTCCGTGGAAACTCGGCAGCGTACCCTCGGCGTCAGCAACCCGGATACGTTGCAATCGATGTATGACCTTGCCGAGGTCCTGACTTTTGAGGGCCACTATCCAGATGCGGAAAAGCTGTGCCGCGCGACGCTGGACGGTCGTCGAAGCGTGCTCGGTTCCGAACATCGCGACACCCTGACTTCCATGACGTGGTTGGGCTGGATATTGTTCAACGAGGGGCATTACGCCGATGCGGAGAAGCTCTATCGTGAGGCGATCGAAGTAGCGACTCGAAAGTACGGGCCCGAAGAGAAGATAAGATCTCGCTGACAGCGAGGAACCGGCTGGCAATCAATTTTACTGGGGAAGGCAAAGGCGCGGAAGCGGAGCGGACATTCCGCGAAATCCTGGAGATTCAGCGGCGCACGATTGGTCCCGACGACAAGGCTACCTTGTCGACCATGAATAATCTCGCCAACGCGCTGCAGACCAACGGAAAGCTGGCCGAATCCGAAAAAATCAATGTCGAAATGCTCGAGGCCTCGCGCCGAGTCTTTGGACCGGAGCCCCCCCGAACGCTGATGTGCATGGAGAACCTGGGGACCGTACTGCACGACGAAGGGCACAATGCCGAAGCGGAGAAGACGCTCCGCGATGCGCTCGAAATCTCACGCAGACGACTTGGTCCCGAACATCGATCGACAGTGATCGCAATGGGGAGCCTGGCAAATGTGTTAACGGACGAAGGCCGGTATCCCGAGGCCGAGCAACTGTACCGGCAAACCATCGACGCGAAGCAACAAGCCCTGGGGCCGGAACATCCCTCGACATTACTTGCCGTGAACGATCTGGGAAATCTCCTGCAGAAAGAGAAGCGCTTCCCGGAGTCGGAAAAGCTATACCGGCAAGCGCTTGAGGGCCGCGAGCATGTTCTGGGCGTGGGGCATCCCGACACAGCCTCGTCGGCCTACGGACTGGCTTGCGTCCTAGCGCTCGAAGGCAAACGGGATGACGCGTTGACGAACCTGCAGTTCGCCGCGAACCACGCACTCGGCGCGGATACTCGCAAAGATTTGGAGAGCGACGCCGATCTCAAGTCGCTGCATGGAGACCCGCGCTTCGATGCGCTGGTAGCAACGTCGCCCCAGCTTGCACTCACTCCACAAAAAGCGAATTAGGATTTCAACTATTTCCCGCTCGCTGAATTTGAATTACGCAGCGACGCCTGCCTGTTCTTTCCATCGTTGAACATTTACTCCCATCACCAATAGCCAAAGGCACAGCGCTACTTCCGCGATCGCAGTAGGCATGAAATACGGCAATATCCGTGGCTGCAGGCCGGGAGCCAGAAAGAGCGCAAAACTGTTAATGAGGTATCCCACGCCCTCGATCGCCAGCAGCACACCGATGATTCGCGGCATGAAGGTGGAGCGGATAATCAGGTACGCCATCGTGAAGCAATCAAATCCAAAAAACAACAGGCAGATGCCAAAGCCATGTTCGAACAACTCGATCGACAGGTACGCCGCAGCCTGTAACTGTGCTGCTGTGAACACGCCCAGAAAGTGTGCGTCCCCCAAGAAGAGCAATGGCGCGAAGTGACCGAGCAAACTGATGCTCTCAATGGTATTCACAACAATGTCGAGGATCACCATCATGAGTGCGACATTTTTGTTCACCACTTTGAATAAGTTATAGAAGATGACGGTCACGGGCACGTTACACACGCAGTAGAAGAGCTCGACCGCAAAGCCCCACCGGTAAAGCATCTGGTGCGCGAGGATGTTGTGCGCCGTCGCGGCGGCGTCCCCATGCACGACAAGCCGCCCGCGAACGAAGAGCTCGGCGAACATCCCTCCGACGATGACGATCAAATAGAGGAGTCCGGCGATTCGGGCGTAGAGGCGCGGCCATGCTTCCATCGAGCGATCCGACCTTACAGCTGTGGTCATTCCGGATTTCCTTTATGGTCGAGAAATGGCCTCGATCATACACCGATCGCATTGACCGATGGGGTGACGCGGTCTCACGCTTGCTACCCCATCCATAATTTTAAAGTTGCTTCTCACCGCTGATCGGACACCGTTAGAATCAAATTCGAAGAATGAAACTCCGACCGGAGATACGACAGTGACGAGAGACGAAGCCATGAATCTGGCCGACCATTGGGTCGCGGCGTGGAACGCTCACAATCTCGATTTGATCATGACCCACTATGAGGATGACGTCGAATTAACTTCGCCCGTCGCCGCCCAGCTCTTGGGTACGTCGGACGGCAAGGTATCCGGAAAAACGAGCCTGAGAGCCTACTTTCAACGGGGACTCGAAGCCTATCCGGAACTGCGCTTTCAGCTCGTGGACGTGCTGTGCGGCTTAAACACCGTGGTGCTCTACTACTCAAACCAAAAGGGTACGCATACGGCCGAGTTTATGGAGCTGTCAGAGACGGGAAAGGTAGCAAGAGTCGTGGCCAACTATGGGGCATAGGCGGCAAGCCTGACGTTCGTATCGCAGTCTCTCGACCGGTCCTCAGTGGCTGAAGGCGACTTTCTTCTCTGCTTTCGGCTCGTAGGGCAGTGCCCTTGCCTTCGCAAATAGGATTGAATGGATGGCGTCTTTGCGCTAGGCTAGATTTGCTCTCGCGGTAATCCCACCTCTTTTCCGTCTCCGCTCCAAGAATGTCTGGCTGCTGCAATGTCTGTGCAATACAGCGGGGTCGCTCGTAAGGCCACACCATATATGGTGTTATATTACTTGACCCCACCCCAATTTCACCGTTACAGTAGCTTAACTTTGTGCCCGCCCTGTCCAGCCTGGGGTGGGAACAGCGATGGACCGAACGACAAAAGCATCGTATTCGGCAACGGGGGAATCTGTGTGGTCAACAGACGAAATCCCTACTTCTCGCGCCCACAACGCGCGAGAAATGAGGCACCCGGCACCACTCACGGCTGGCCACTGGTTCGAAGGAGTTCACGTTGCTCAAACTGAAGCGGCTTCAGATTCTCGGGTTCAAGTCGTTCTGCGACCGCACCGAGCTTAAGTTCCACGGAGACGGTGTGGCGGCCATCATCGGCCCGAACGGGTGCGGCAAGTCGAACATCTCGGACGCGATTTCGTGGGTGCTGGGCGAGCAGTCGGCCAAGACTCTGCGCGGATCGCGCATGGAAGACGTAATCTTCGCGGGCACGCGCGACCGCAAGGCCACCGGCATGGCCGAAGTTTCTCTGACGCTGGTTGATCCCGAAGCCTACAACGGACCTGACGCCAATGCCCCCACCGAGATCGACGTACAAGATGACATGCCGACTTCGACGCAGGCCCTGGCCGATGATTGGGACGAAGCCTCGATCCGAGCCCGCGCCGCTGCCGACACCGAGCGCGCCGTGGAAGACGCGCAGCCGGGTAAGACGGAAGAGATCGAAGTTCCTCGCTCCAAGGTTCATACCAATGCGGTTGCCTTCCCGGACGATGAGCCGATTTTCGCGCTGCCAGTGCACAACCTGGTGGCGCCCGCTGCCGCAGCTTCGGTCGGCACCGCCGCACCTCATGTCGTGTTGAAGATTCGCCGCCGCAAGTTCAACCAGCAGTCGTTCCATGCCGGAGAAATTGTGGTCACCCGCCGCCTGTTCCGCTCGGGCGATAGCGAATATCTTCTGAATGGCAAGCTCTGCCGCCTGCGCGACATTCAAGAGCTGTTCATGGGCACCGGACTTGGACCGGAGTCCTACGCGCTGATCGAGCAGGGACGCATTGGCCAGATCCTGAGCAGCCGTCCCACGGATCGCCGCGCAATTTTGGAAGAGGCCGCCGGGATTACGAAGTTCAAGACGAAGAAGCGGCTGGCCGAAGCTCGTTTGGAAGACGCGAAGCTCAACCTGGCCCGCGTCAACGACATCTTCGAAGAAGTCACACGCCAGATGAACTCGCTGAAGCGGCAGGCGTCGAAGGCAGAGCGTTATGCCCGCCTCCGCGACGAAATGCGCGCCAAACTGCGGCTTGTGCTGGCCAGTAAGTTTGCGGCGATCGAGCACGAGAGCGCCGAGTTGGATTCGCAACTCAATATCCTGGCCGAGGAAATGCAGCATCGCACCGAAGAAGTGCAGCACCTCGAGGCTGAGCACAACGACCGCACCCAACGCGGCTATTCGATCGAGACGGAATTGCGCGAGAACCGCGACCGTATCAGCCAGATCGCGATGGAGATCGATCGTGCCCATGCGCGCCGACGCCATAATGAAGAGCGCTGCGCCGAGTTGCTGGTTCGCGCCGCTTCGGCGGAGGCAGAGCTAGCACAGGCGCGACATCGTCTCACCGCGCTCGAATCCGAACGCGAATCGAACCGTCAGATTCTGGAATCCGCCGCAGCCGACTTGGCCGCGGCGCAGAGCGACCTCGTCCTCTGCCAGCAAGATGCGACCACCGCCGCGGCGAGCCTTGCCTCGATCGAACGCCAGCAGGAAGAGTCGCGCGTCGCCATCTTCGACAACGTCTCATCGTCGTCGCGTCTGCGCAATCAGCTGGCGCAGGCCGAGGAGCGTCTGGCCGGTGCCGACCGCGAAGCGCGCCGCCTCGAAGCAGAGATCGGCAACGCGAACTCGCAAGTCGAAGCCTTCGGCGGACAACGTGGCCAGCTCGCTCTCGAATTTGAGGGCGTTACCCAGCGCGTCAGCGGGATCACCGAAGAGATCAGCCAGCTTCGGCGCTTGATCGAAACGAAGAAACTGGACGAAACTCGCGCCAAGACCAATCTCGACGTACTGCGTGCGGAATACGCGACTGCGCTTGGAAAGAAGGGATCGCTCGAAGCGGTGATCGCCGAACACGGATACTCGACGGAATCGGTCCGCCGGCTGTTTCAGAGTGGCGTCATGCAGGGCGGATTGGCTCCGGTGGGCGTCCTCGCCGACTTTCTCGAGGTTGAACCGCGCTACGAGCGTGTCGTCGAAGACTTCCTACGTGATGAACTGAACTACATCGTGGTCAAGTCGTGGGACGCGGCCGACGAAGGGCTGCGCATGCTGCGGACCGATGTCGATGGCCGAGCCACCTTCCTCGTTCATCCGGAAGATTCGCAGGCGAAATTCTCCTTCGTTCTTGACGAGGCTGCGCACTGTGCGCCCCCTACGGCTCAGATCGTTCCGCTGAAGAACACCATTCGCGTGCTCGACGGATTCGGCAAGTCGCTCGAGGTCATCCTCCCGAAACTGCGCGACGGATACATTGTTCCGGAGGCCAACGTGGCTCGTGGTTTGGCGCTTGAAAATCCGGATGCCTTCTTCCTTTCGCAGGCAGGCGAGTGCTTCCATAACGTCACCGTGACCGGGGGTAAACAGCGCGCCGAGGGTCCGCTGTCGATGAAGCGCGAGTTGCGCGAAGTCATGCGCCAGCTCGAAGACCTCGAACGGGCTCTCCGCGATGAAGAGATGCGCGTGCTCACTCTCGGCCGCGAAATCAAAGAGTTCAGTTCCCTGCTGGAACGGCTCGATGGCGAAAAGCGCGAGGCTGAGCTTCAGGCAATGACGTCGGGCCACATGTTGCAGCAGCTCGATTCCGAGATGACCCGGGTCGGCGAACGTCTGAATGTTGCGCAACTCGAACTCGGCCGTCTCGCCGCGGAGCGCGCCGAGCAGGAAGGGATTCTCTGCGCTCGGCAATCGGAAATCGAGATTCTCGATCTGCAGCGCGTGGAACTGGAACAAAGGATCGCGGCGGCCCAGGAATCTCTGACGGCTCTCCGCCAACGTCGTGAGGAATCGGCACAGACTGCCTCGCAGCATGCCGCCCGCGTGGCAACGCTGGAAGAGCGGCACCGCTCGGCAGCGTCGGTGCTGCAGCGGATTGAATCTCTGTTCGCAGAAATGGGAGAGCGCGTACATGCTCTCGGTTCGCAGATCGATGGCGCCGCCGCCGAGAAACTGCAGCGTGAGGCCGAAAATGAACAGCTCGCGCAGACCGCCGCCGATCTCGACGCCGAGCGGAATGCCGCCCAGGCTCGCGACGGCCTGCTGCAGTTCGAAACCGAACAGCTGCGTGCCCGGCTTTCCGAAATCGATGAACTTCTGCGCAACAGCCGCATGCTGCTCGACCAGGCGCGCGACCGCCGTGGAGAGCTCTCCGCCGCCGCTGCGAAGCTGCAATCCGATGCGCAGTACATGTCAGAGACTTGCCTAAACGAGCTCGGTGTGGAGCGCGAAGCTCTGATGGCCGACACGACGCTTACCGCGGTCGCCGGCGACGAACTGGCGACGGAAGATCAGCTCTACCGCGACATGCGAGCCAAGCTCGAAGCCATGGGCCCGGTCAACATGATGGCCTTGGAAGAATATAGGGAAACGGCCGAGCGGCACGAGTTCCTCGATACGCAGCGGACGGATCTGATCACCTCGATTGAGAACACGACGGCGACAATTAAAGAGATCGATCAAGTCTCCCGCCAAAAGTTCGAAGAGGCCTTCCACAAGATCAACGAGAACTTCCAGGCCACCTTCAAGAAGCTATTTGGCGGCGGGCATGCGTTCATGAAGCTGACGGACGAAGAAAACAGCGCCGAAAGCGGCATCGACGTCGTAGCTTCGCCGCCAGGCAAACGGCTGCAGAGTGTCCTCCTGCTCTCCGGTGGAGAGAAAGCGCTGACTGCGCTGGCCCTGCTGGTCGGCATCTTCCAATACGCTCCCAGCCCCTTCTGCATCCTTGACGAAGTCGACGCCCCACTCGACGAGGCCAACGTCGGCCGCTTTACCGATCTCGTCAAGGAGATGAGCGTCCAGACCCAGTTTGTGCTCATCACGCACAGCAAGCGGACGATGAGCATCGCGCCGGTCCTCTACGGCGTCACCATGCAGGAGCCGGGGGTTTCGAAGCTGGTGTCGGTGCGCTTCGGAGCCCAGTAAAGCGTCGGCGCCGCCTTGAAAAATGCGCGCGCTTGCGATCCATTTGTGCGCGGCTTCGGCGGGGATGTTTCGTCCGGGTTATCCACGTCTATCCTCAGCTTTTCCACAAGCGCGCAAGCCTATACCCCTTGTCCAGCGCGGGTTCCCGCGCATTCGCTTAGCTGTCAACATCTTTCCGTCCAACGGATTGCGCCGAGCTCCACGCGGGGTGATCAGAATCGTTGACAAAATTTTCTGACCAGCTAGAATACGCCTCGCCTCTAACCTGTAAAATTTCATGATGAGCACAGACATCCTCGATTCCGTCCTATTACGCACCGACTTTCCGGACCTCAACCTGCACGCCAGCGGCAAGGTTCGCGACGTATATAACATCGACGATCAACAGCTGTTGTTCGTCGTCAGCGACCGCATTTCCGCCTTCGATTACATCCTGGCCACCGGCATCCCCCACAAGGGGCGCGTCCTCAACCAGATCTCCCTGTTTTGGTTCGACTACCTCGCCGACATCGTTCCGAACCACCTGATCACCGCCGATGTCGACAAGTATCCGGCCAACGCGCGCAAGTACGCCGACCAGTTACGCGGACGCTCGATGCTAGTACGCCGCGCGGAAATGTTTCCCGTAGAATGCGTAGTCCGCGGCTACATTTCCGGCTCCGCCTGGAAGGAATACAAGGCTACGGGCAAGGTTTCCGGAATAGCTCTGCCCGCAGGATTGAAAGAGTCGGACGCCTTCCCGGAGCCGATTTTCACGCCGTCCACCAAAGCGACCACTGGGCACGACGAGAATATTTCGTTCGATCAGATGTGCGACATCGTCGGCGTCGAGACGGCAAGCCACCTGCGCGATCTAACGCTGCGCATCTACAAAAAGGCGGCAGCCTATGCCCGACAGCGCGGCATCATCATTGCCGATACTAAGTTTGAGTTTGGACGCACCTCGCAGGGCATCACGCTCGCGGACGAGGTTCTGACTCCCGATTCGTCCCGCTTCTGGCCCGCCGACAAGTACGCTCCGGGACGGGCGCAGGATTCGTATGACAAGCAGTACGTCCGGGATTATCTCGAGCAGATTCACTGGAACAAGCAGCCACCCGCGCCGGGCCTTCCGCAGGGAGTCGCGCTGCACACCAGCGAAAAATACCTTGAGGCGTACCTCCAGCTGACGGGACACAAGCTGGATGTCTGACCCGGTTTGTAGCACGAACTCCCGCGAGCTTCTCGTATGACCATCGCGGACTGGATGATTTGTGCGGTAGTACTGATCAACGTCGTCGCAGCCGCCATGCAGGGATTTTTTGCCGAAGCGCTTAGCATGGCCGGCCTCGTCGTCGGTTACATCGTAGCCGCGTGGAAGTATCGCAGCCTCGCGGAGTGGTTTGAATCGTTTTTGAAGAACCCGTGGTTAGCTGAGATTCTTGGCTTTCTTATTATTTTTTTCGCCATCCTGCTCCTGTTCGGCATCGCGGCCAGGATTGCACGTTGGATCATGAAAGAAGCCGGACTCAGCGGTTTTGACCGTTTCCTCGGCGCATTTTTGGGGGTGCTGAAGGGCGGGTTGATGGTAGCAGTGATCCTGATGGGAATGACAGCGTTTCAGCCGGCATCGAAGCTGCTGCAGAATTCCCAGTTGGCGCCTTATTTTCTTGTCGTGGGACGGGCCGCCATTTGGCTCGCACCTCCGGAATTGCGCGCCCGTTTTTATCAGGGTCTCGATCTCATCCATCAAGCTCCGCAGAAACTAACCAGTTCCCCATCTTCCCCGCCGAAATAGGCAGCGGCGCAGTGAAAAAATTCATAGCGAAGAGAGAGATTCATCGTGAAAGATCAATTGGAAGCACTCGTCCTGCAAATGTACCGCAGCAACATTCTTTATTCTGAGGGCGTGCGCGAGTTCAAGAAACGCTTTATTCTCACCGTTCTCCAGGAGAACAAAGGCAACCAGTGCCGGGCGGCGCGCGAACTGGGAATGCACCGCAACACCCTCAGCCGCACTCTCGCCGAGCTCAAGATTGACGTCCGCCAACTGCGCGACGGCGTCAAGCGGCCACCCCGCAGCACGCGCTCCGTCTCCATCGAAAAGAAAGTCGTTCGCTAAAGCGCGCTCTGTCATCCCGAGCGCAGCGAAGGACCGCATTCCCGCTGGCACAAACGGGGACTCAGCCATAAATTTCCGTTAAAAAATAAAGGCAGCCCGCGAGGGCTGCCTTATCTTTCCTGCAGCGCCTTACTCCTACTGTGCTGCTGGTTTGTGATGCACCGCACCCTTGGCCGGAGTGGCCGGCTTGGCTCGGAGCAATTGTCCCTTTTCCATAACCACCATGAACGGGTTCGGAGTGTAGGACGCCGGTTCTCCCTGGAAGTCGAAGCTGGCGCCGTCCTTCGGAATCAGACGCGCCGGAACCTTATCTTCGAATTTCAGGGTGATATCGGCCTTCTTCGCGTCGATGTCATCCGAGCTGCCCGCAATCATGAACTGGTCAGGCTCAGTGCTGATTACCGTGCCGTTCATCTGTACGGCCTTGCCCTTGATCGCATTCCACACTGTGTCCTGATCGGCCTGGTTGCCATTTGAAAGGACAAACTCCCAGGTGGCAAAGTCCATCTTGTCCGGGGGAGTCTTCGTGACCATGTCGTGCGCCTGATCCGCTGGCGTTGGCGGCGGCGGAATCGGCGCTTGCGGGCCGCCAGCTTTCGCCGCATTCAGCACGGTGTCCCAGCCATCGTCTCCCTGGTGGTATTTCACGTACTGCGATCTCGCGTACTTCTCAAGATTTGCCTGGCTGGCCGCGGGCGCAACTGCGGCAGCCCGCGCCGCGTACCAGATGCCGTTCTGATAGTCCGGCGGGGTCTGGCTCAAGTATGACAGTGCCAGCGGATAAACCAGGCTCAGATCCTTCTGCGAATCCGGAGCATTGGCTTCCTCGGCGTCCTTCAATTCGCTAGCTGCCTTCGGATAGTTTTTCTCCTGCAACGCCCCCCATCCGATTCCAGCATCAAAATTTTCCTTCATCGTCTTGATTTGATTCTGGAAATCCGCATCGCTGGTTCCTTCGGGCTTCGTATATTTCGACAGGCAATCCAGTCCTTGCTGCCCATACTTTTCGGCGTCGGCCGATTCCTGCTTGCCGTTCGGGTCGCCGCTCTGCGCGGTCACGCGGTTCACATAGGTCAACAAAAACAGCGCGGGCACGGGGCACGGTTCCGCGGTGACAAGCTTGGTGGCCGTTTCCATCGCCTTCTTCACATTGCCGGCCTGCTGGTACGTGCCCAGCAAAACTTCGAGCGCCTGATTCTTCATCACACTGCTTGGATACTGCGTAAGAAATGCTTCCAGCCCACTGATTTTTGCGTTGGCGTCCTTCTGCTGTATGGCCGCGACGTAGGCGTTGTATTCGGCGGGATCTTTGATCACCGGCGCTGCAGCTTGTGGCGCCGCTGCTGGCGCGGCGGGCTGTCCCTGCGCGGCTGGGGTGGCCGATTGTCCTGGGGCCGGCGCAGCAGTCTGTCCCACCGCGACCGCCGTCACCCCAAGCACAACCGAAAGCAGAATCTTTTTCATCAGTATGGCTCCTTGACCTCTGGAAATGGCTTTTTTATTGGGAATCGCTTCTAAAAACTCTAAGCAGCAACTGCATTCCGCCTGGACCGCAATACGTTCGGATCCTGCTTTGGAATGCCGGGCTTCCTGGCAGGGGGCCCCGGGAGGCTAGGGGTCGCCCTGTTGAAACACTTCCACGGCTGCCCTTCATCCCGGCTGGCCGGATTATAAGTACCTCTCTTGCCGAAGGCAAGCGTCATCCGATTCGTCCTCCTCTTTATTGCTAAGATGCGGATAGCGAAGATCGCGGATGTTCCCATCCGTGGTCTGCTGCAAGGAGATCTCCCCTACTATGGACACCGCACAACCTCTTTCCGGGCAAGTCGCCGTCGTCACCGGAGCCGGACGCGGGATCGGTTCGGCCATCGCACGCAAACTCGCCGGCCTCGGAGCCACTGCCATTCTTCTTGGACGCACCCAGTCCACGCTGGACGAAACGGCGCAAGCCATCCTCGAAGCCGGAGGCAAGACCGAGGTCATCCCCTGCGACGTCACCGAACTGCATCAACTCGAATATGCCTCCGCTCGGGTTGACGGCACCTTCAAACGCCTCGATATCCTCGTCAACAACGCCGGCATCGGCGGCTTTCAGGACCAGCTGCACAATCTGCCCGCCGAAGATTGGGATCGCATTCTCAACACCAACCTCCGCGGCGTGTTTTACGCGATTCGCGTCTTCGCCCCGCTGATGATCCGAGCCTACTCCGGACAAATCATCAACATCTCGTCGCTCGCAGGGAAAAATGCTCTCCCCAACGGCGCTGCCTATGCCGCCAGCAAGTGGGGATTGAATGGACTCACCTATTCGGTCGCCGAAGAACTCCGCCCGCACAATATCCGGGTGTCGGTCATCTGCCCTGGCTCGGTCGACACCGAGTTGAGCCCTCACGCGGGAAAAGATCCCAACAAAATGCTGCAGGCCGGCGACGTAGCGCACGCCGTCGCCATGCTGGTGACCCAGGCGCCGCAATCCTTTATGAGTGAGATTCTTCTGAGACCAACGCAGAAACCGTAAAGCGCACGCTAGAAAACTGTCATCCTGAGCGAAGCGAAAGACCCCGGGCCATCAAGCGCTACCTACGACATGAGGCGGAATTTTCAAGGCGACGACCTGAGGGGAAAGACTTGCGCAGTGTTCTGTGAACCGTTGTGCCCTCTGTGGTGAGAGCAGTTCTTACTTCTTAAATAAATTCTCAAACGCCGCCCGTGCATCATTAGGCCGCATAGTCGCCGGAGTTGAAGTCTCTTTCTCGCGCGTCACGCGAATCTCGTAGAGCTCGCAATTGTTCCGCGCATCTTTCTTGGCGATCCGCTCCTTCACCGGCTGCATGCACTCAAACCGGCTTCCGGGATCGAAATATGTACACTGCTTGCAAGAATGCAGCTCAAATCCGCACTTCGGACAGTTGCCATCGCTCGCAACTCCTTGCAGCACGGTCCCGCACTGGGTGCAGCGTGAAACTGCACGCGTGCCCGGCAGATTGACGGGCCGTGGACCAAACGTGTTGTCTCGTTTCGGCGGCGGTGCGCCCGACTTCTCTCCCGATCCCTTGCGCGACGACTCATGGTCGCGATCCTGATACCCATGCTGACGGTATTTCGCCACAAAACCCTCCCCAAGCACGCGGCCAGTATTGTGTACCCGATGCTATGCGCCCGGCAAGTACTTCCGATCAGATTAGCGACCCGAATCATCGCGGATGGTTTTCTTTCCCAGCCGCTACAATGAATTCATGATCCACGAAATCATCCCGGTCGGTCCGCTCCTGTGCAACTGCTCGATCATCGGCGACGAAAGCACGCACGAAGCCATGGTGATCGATCCGGGCGACAACGTCGAGGACGTCCTGGTGATCGTTCGCAAACTCGGCCTGAACGTGAAGCAAATCATCATCACCCACGCTCACATCGACCACGTCGGAGGAGCCATGAAGCTCCGAGCCGCCACCGGCGCACCGATCTTGCTCAACCAGAATGACTACGCCTTGCTGAAGATGCTGGACGAACAGGCAGCGTGGATCGGTGTTGCCGCGCCGGGCAAAGTGGAAATCGACCACAGCGTCAGTACCGGGGAAAGCGTCTCTGCTGGATCACATACAGCCCAGGTGTTGCACACGCCCGGCCACACCGAGGGCAGCATCTGCCTTTATTTTTCAGCGGAGAAAAAGCTGATCGCCGGCGACACACTCTTCGCCGGGTCCATCGGCCGCACCGATCTGCCCGGCGGATCCATGCAGAAGATCCTTCACTCTCTCCACAACACGGTGCTCGCGTTGCCGGATGAAACCGTGGTCGTTCCCGGCCACGGCGAGCTGACCACCATCGGCGAAGAGCGCGAAAGCAATCCATTCCTCGTTAAACGGTAGATCGGCGGTAGGACTCGTCGCCAAAATCTGATTAGCGCAGCCCTGGGTTGTGGCCTCCGCTCACGATGCATAGGCTGCTTATATCCAGCCGGCGTCGACGATGTAACTCTGGTTGATTATTCCGGAGCTGTCGTCTGCTGCGAGAAACAATACCAACCGCGCCACCTCTTCCGGCAGGAGGAGCCGTTTCAGCGCTTGCCTGCTCAATATCTCAGCCTTGTACTCGTCGGTAAACCAGAGCTCCCGTTGGCGCTCGGTCAGAATAGCTCCCGGAAGGACGCAGTTGACCCGGATGTTTTGTGGTCCAACCTCATGCGCCAGGGTTCGGGTCAAGCCAACGATCGCAGCCTTCGCCGTCACGTAAACCGGCAGGCCCGTAGAGGGGATCATCCATGCAATCGAGCTCATGTTGACGATGGCGCCGCGACTAGCCCGCTGCATGGACGAAATGACGGCCCGGGCCACGAAGAACTGCTGCTTTAGATTCGTTGCCATGCAGCGATCCCAGTACTCCGACGTCACCTCTGCCAAAGTGTGGCGTGTGTCATCTCCTGCGTTGTTGACGAGTACCTCAATACGATTGAATTGGCGTTCGATCTGAGCCACCGCTGCAGCGATCTCATCGGTTTCGGTGAGATCACAATGCAGAAAAAAGGGAGGCTGCACGCCGGGGACACTCAGCCGCTCGATCAACTTTCCGGCTGCGGCATCCTGAACGTCGAGGAAGAGGACCTGCGCTGATTGACGGGCAAAGTGCTCGACCATGCTCGCGCCGATGCCTGTAGCTCCGCCGGTCACAAGTACGACCCGACCCCGTAGGCTTGGATATGTAGCAAACTCCGACGCCGCCGTTTGATCCATAATCGTGCAGTCTACCCGACTTGGACTGCGCCGCGGTGCGAACTTTCCCCTATCCTTGTTCCCGCTATTGCTGCCCCAAACCATCGAAAGCGGCGGGTGCTGTATGCTTCCCGCCGCTTTCAGGTTTTGACCTCAGCTCGGTCTACTGGTGTTCGTGTTCCTCATGTTCTTCATGCTCGTGGCGCCACTTCCAATATTCTCGCTGGCGCTTCTTGTCCAGCCGATCGTAGTCGACATAAGCTTCGTGCCGCCCCTCGATCCAGTGCCGATAGGTATCGCCTTCTCTCTGGTCCCAGTTGTGGTAGTCCTTGTGGTCCGGGTCATAAACGCGGTGTTCCCGCTCTTCCTGTTCGTGCCTTTCATGGTCGTCTTGCAGCGCCGGCAACGCCAGAGCCCCGATAGGCGCCAGCAGCGCAGCCGACAAGAACAGCGAAGCCAAACATTCCTTGTTACGACGCATATGTATCCTCCGAGCAGCCAAAATATGGTCTTGTATGGATGCGTCGCCACGACGCGCGGTTGGAACCGAACTGGTCTTGGAATCCACAGCCGATTGAGCACAACCTTTTACGCAGGCGCCAGCAACTGCAGCAGCCTCGCTGTTCCCGTGCTGAATTCTTTCTCGTTGGTGATCAGACTCAGAACTAAATATCCATCGCTTGGAAAATCGTAGAAGTGCCCGGGATGCACCATCACCGATTTCTTCCGCAGGAACTCGATCGCTAAGTCCTCGTCAGAGCGTGTCACAGGGACGCGCAGCACCGCGTACCAGCCGCCATCCACGACAAGGCGCTGGCAAGCCGTTTGCTCGGTGACCTGCCGGTCGAGTTCGGCGAGATTCGCTCTTAGCCGGTCGAGTAATTGCCGCTGAATGCTTTTCCTCTGCTCGAGCAGAGCCGGTACCGCCCACTGGATGGGCGCGTTCATTGATAGATACGTATCGGCGATCACTTCCAGCCGCGCCATTGCTTCCGCGACTTCCACCCCCGGTCCGCTGGTCGCCACCCAAGCAACCTTCATCTGCGGGAGGGCTGAAATTTTCGAGAGGCCACTGAGCGTAAACGTCAATGCATCCTGATTGGCTGCGAAACTTGCATGCGGCTTCTCGTCCAAACCGTAATCGAGAAATACTTCGTCGACGATCAACGCCAATCCGTGCGACCGGCAGAATGCGTTCAGCGGGTCAAGCTCCGTTGTCTGCACATATGATCCAGTGGGATTGTTCGGATGCACGACGACGACTCCACGCGTTCGCGGCGTGACGGCATTTTCGAGCGACGGAAAATCCATCTGCCATCCGTGGTCATAGATCAATGGATACGGCACTAGCTTCACATCCTGCAATTCAGCTAGAAACTCGAACAGCGGATAGCTTGGCTTCGGCACCAGCAATTCATCTCCGGCGTTGCACAGCAACCGGAAGACGAACGAATACCCTTCGCTCGTGCTCGTCGTCAGCACGATTCGTTCGGCGTCGAGATTGCGCACTCCGTGCTCGTCGCGGTAATACGCAGCCACTGCCTGGCGCGCAGAAAGTAGTCCCTTGGCTTGCGGATCGTAGTCGAGCACGTGCGGCGTTCCGAACGCATGCAGAATTCCAGCCGAGTCGTATTGCAATCCAACTCGCGTTGGATTCGAAGCCGACAGATCCAGCAGTTTGGCTCCTGTGGCGCGCGCTTCCTCGATCGCCTGCGTAAAGCGGTTCTGCGCCAGTCTCCAGTTCGTACGATCAGAAAACATGGATGGATTTTATGCCATCAGAAAAATAACGGCAGCCCCTGCGCGGGAGAAAAGAAAAGGCGTCCCACGGGACGCCTGAAATAGCTGCATTGCTCCGGATATCAAAATCCCGGCGGCACTCGATTGGCCCACTCGGGATTCGCACTACGGCTCATGTCGGGTGCGCCCACTCGCTGCAGGCTTGGCCAGTCACGAATCCCGACAGCGGGGCAGATCAGACCTTTTCCGCCGGGTCGCAACAGTTGCCGCAGCGTCTGCACTCCGTAGAACAATCCTTCGCCGGAGTTCGCAGCGACGATCAAGTGTGACTTGTCGGAGAACAGCAGATAGCCGTCTTCGCCAATCACCTGATCGGCCTTGAGACCATTTCTTGCCAGGAATCGCTTCACGCGGGCGTCCTGCAATCGTGCCAGCACAATTGCGCCGCCTTCGGCCTTGCCGGCGGCCTTCATTCCCAGGATGTCGAGCTGCATCCCCGACTGCTCCTGGACCTCTTCCGCCAAGGTCTCCGCCGCGATCCGGTCTTCGGACTGATGCCCGAGCTGCACAAAGATCTTCGTGCGCGGGCCTACCTGGAAGCCGCCGTCGCGCAATTGAACTTCCTTGGGCGCGGGCTCCAACTTCAACACCGGACGGGCAGGCGAATCGAGCGCCAGCAATGCCGACGCGCACACCAGCACCCAAGCGACGATCCCTACAAGAGGCTTCTTCATCGAAATCCTTGACCTGAACGACAGCATTCCATATTGTACCCGCTTCGCGGGGCGCCATCCGGGCAATTGGAACCTCTCACTCTGATGAACCCGTTGCCCTCGGTGATTCCGCCATATTGCCTACGGTTTTGGCCTGCCCGCGGATTCAACCCGCAAATGCCTCTTTATTAACCACATAGGGCATCTTCGAGATGTCGCCATTGTAATTGCCTTCCAGCACGTCGATCAGGCCTTGAGCGCAGCGGCCAGCCATTCCCTTGTTCGGGTCGGTCGATAGACGTGTGATGCGGGCAGCGCTGGCAAAATGGGGCATCAGGCGGCAACGATCGGCGATCTCCGGGTCGCGCAGCGGAGAATCGGCCGGAAGAGGTTCCTTTTCGTAGACATCGAGTGCAGCACCGCCAATCCAGTTCTCACGCAGAGCTTTCGCAAGGGCAGCTTCGTCGATCACTGGACCGCGCGAGGTATTGACCAGAAACGCGGTCGGCTTCATCTGCCGCAGGGTTGCTTCGTTGAACAGGTGATAGGTCGGCGTCGCGCTTTCCTCCTTGCGAAGTAGAGGGACGTGGACGCTCACGAAATCCGCTCCGCGCAGCGCCTCCTCAAAATGGACGTACTTGATCCAGGCCGGCATTTTGGTCAGGCCGCGCGTGTGCCGGAGATCGTTGATCTCCTGGATGGCCTTCACGAACGCGTGATTCTCATATGCGGGGTCGTAGCAGAGCACGTTCATGTCGAAGCCCACGCACTTCTTAATGAAAGCCAAGCCGATGCGGCCAGTGCCGATGACGGCGACGGTTTTTCCGGTAACTTCGTCTCCGAGAAACGGCAGGTACGGGTGCCAATATCCCCATTGCAGCTCGCGGGTGAGGTGCTCGGCAGTCCAGAGCTTGCGGGCGAGCGATCCCATCATGAAGAACGCAAACTCGGCGGTGGCTTCGGTCAGCACATCGGCGGTGTGAGTGAACGGAATCTCGTAGCGATTTGCGTCGGCGCGATTGACATTGTCGAAGCCGACCGCGATCTGCGCGACAACCTTCAGCGATCCCTTCCCTGCCTCGAAGACTTCCGCGTCGATCGGGTCGCGCAACGTGGTGATGAGTCCATCGATCCCCGACTTCACTTTCTCAATGATCAGACTTTTGGGAGGAGCTTTGGGGTCGGGATAGACTTCGACGTCGTATCCTCGTTCGCGGAGCAGGTTGATGGCTTCTCCGATGTCGCAGGTGGCAAACACGCGAAATTTCTTATGCATATTCAGAATGATCTCGTGGCGGAATCTCTCAGCATGACCCGACAATCATACGCGAGAGTGCTGAGACGTTGGGCGCATCAAGCCATCGAGCCGCGGACGCATTCGTCCGCCAGGCCTCCCACCAATCCAATTTCCCTGCGCCCGCGTACCTACCATGAAAGCGGTTCCCATGAGGACGGATCAAATCCGTTCGAAACCCGCTCACTCGAAATTCAATTTGAATTCAGTTCAAATTAGGAGACATTTTATGAAGCGCAAAATTGCAGTTTTGTTCTTGAGCCTCGTCGCTATCGTCGGTTCCGCAATCGCGGCCGACAAGACTCCCATTGTCGGCGGACAGCCGATGTATCCCACCAAAGACATCATCGACAACGCCGTGAACTCGGCCGATCACACCACGCTGGTTGCGGCCGTCAAAGCCGCCGGACTGGTCGACACGTTGAAGGGACCCGGACCGTTCACCGTTTTCGCGCCGACCAATGAAGCGTTCGCCAAGTTGCCCGCGGGCACCGTGGACACGCTGCTGAAGCCCGAGAACAAAGAAATGCTGACCAAGATTCTCACTTATCACGTGGTCGCCGGACGCCTCAGCGCGAACGATCTGAAGAAGATGATCAAGGAAGGTCACGGACAGGCGGCGCTGAAGACGGTCAGCGGCGGCACACTCACCGCCACGATGCAGGGATCGAACATCGTGCTGAAAGACGAAAAGGGCAGCATGTCGATGGTGACGATCCCGAACGTGTTTCAGTCGAATGGCGTCATCCACGTCGTTGACACCGTAGTGCTGCCGAACTAGCTCGCCCCTGGTGCGTCAGAGGGTGTCGTAACGCGGATGCCCCACCCTAACGTCGCGAGGAAGCGGCGCTAGGGTGGGAATTTTGATTTCAGGGACTCACGCCCGAGTCTTGACCGGGTCCTTCCTTTGTCATACCCCATCCTTTGTCATTCCGAGGCGGCGCCGAGGAATCTGCTTCTCCTCGCCCGCGCCACTCTCCTGCTGCCCCATTTCCCGCCCCTTGCAGGAAACGAAGTGCAGACGGCAGCGGGAGATCTTAAACTACGGGACTTGGCACGGCATTCACCGTCAAAATCTGGCCGCGGTGCAGTTTGGATTCTAGTCGTCTCGACCTCGACTTGCGTCATCCCGAGCGGAGCCGTTTTTCAGGCGTAGCGAGGGATCTCGCGCGCATCGTCTCTGGCGTCACTGCAAACGTTCGCGGCACTGGACCTTTTCTCGCTGCCAAATTAGAAGGGACGGCCTCGTCGGCCGCCCTAAACTCAGCCTAGTCGACAGGGCCAGGTTCGCACCTACAATCTCACCCTCAGGCCCACCTCGCAGCGTGGCTTATCGTCGCGGATAGCTGCCAGCTGTCTCACGACTCCCCAGTTCTCCCGGAACTTCTCAAACTTCGACGCCTTCCTCCGCTTGACCGGATACAGCCTCATCGATTTGTATTTCAGGAATTCCTCCACCGGAAACAGATACCACGCATTCTCCGGGCTCACATACGCCGCCAGCAGATCGATCTCACTCGCGTCATATACCCGCATCGAGCACCCGCGCGTCTAGATCCTGTACTCGTTCTCCTTCCCCGACGATGCGCCGATTTCACCTGCACTCGCACGTTCGGACTCACGACTGCTTACCAAGGAAATTGTTCCACACTCCGCTCTCGCACGACCGTGACCAACGAAATAATAAATTACGGATTTCCCAATCTAGGAATCCGCGAACAGGAGAGGAGAAACAAAAACCCCACTCCGAAGAGTGGGGCCTTAATCCTAGCTAGAAGCCAAGAGATAGTAGCTAGAAGCTGTTCTTAGTACATGTCGCCCATGCCGCCGCCGCCACCGTGGCCGCCGCCCGCCGGAGCTTCCTTCTTTTCAGGAATCTCGGCGATCAGGGCTTCAGTGGTCAGCATCAGGCTGGCGATGGAGCCGGCATTCTGCAGCGCGGTGCGCACGACCTTCGTGGGATCGAGCACGCCCGCCTTGACCAGATCCTCGTACTCGTTGGAGAAGGCGTTAAAGCCGTAGTTGTTCTCCTTCGATTCGAGCACCTTGCCCAGAATCACTGCGCCTTCTTCGCCGGCGTTCTCGGCGATCATGCGCAGAGGCTCGGTGATGGCGCGCTTCACGATGTTGATACCAATCTGCTCATCGCCATCGGCCTTCACCTTGTCGAGCGCTGCGGCGCAACGCGCCAGAGCCACTCCGCCGCCGGGGACAATTCCCTCTTCCACGGCTGCGCGCGTCGCATGCATTGCATCCTCGACGCGGGCTTTCTTTTCCTTCATTTCGGTTTCGGTTGCGGCGCCGACTTTAATGACGGCCACGCCACCGACCAGCTTCGCCAACCGCTCCTGCAGCTTCTCGCGGTCGTAGTCGCTGGTGGTCTTGTCGATCTGGCTGCGAATTTCCTTTACGCGGCCTTCGATCTCGGAGTGCTTGCCCTTGCCTTCGACCACCGTCGTGTTGTCCTTGTCGATGGTGATCTTCTTGGCCTGGCCGAGGTCGCCGATCTGAACGTTCTCGAGCTTGATGCCGAGATCTTCGGTGATGGCCTTGCCGCCGGTCAGGATCGCGATGTCCTGCAGCATTGCCTTGCGGCGATCGCCGAAGCCAGGAGCCTTGACGGCCGCGACTTGCAGCGTGCCACGCAGCTTGTTGACGACGAGAGTAGCGAGCGCTTCGCCTTCAACGTCCTCTGCAATGATCAGCAGCGGCTTGCCGGACTTGGCAATCTGCTCGAGCAGCGGAAGCAGGTCCTTCATCGAGCTGATCTTCTTTTCGTTGATCAGGATGTAGGCGTTCTCGAGTGCGACTTCCATGCGCTCGGGATCGGTGACGAAGTAGGGCGAGAGATAGCCGCGGTCGAACTGCATGCCTTCGACGACTTCCAGCTGGGTCTCGAGAGTCTTGGACTCTTCAACGGTGATGACGCCGTCCTTGCCGACTTTCTTCATGGCCTCGGCGATGATCTTACCGATGGTCTCGTCGTTGTTGGCGGAGATGGTACCGACCTGCGCGATCATGCTGTCGTTGTTGACGGGCTTGGACAACTTGTCGAGTTCGCCGTTGATACGGTTGCCTTCTTTGTCGAGCTTGCCGGCGATCACGGTGACAGCTTTCTCGATGCCGCGCTTGAGGGCCATTGGATTGGCACCGGCAGCGACGGTCTTGACGCCTTCGCGGAAGATGGCCTGGGCAAGAACAGTGGCGGTGGTGGTTCCGTCGCCGGCGACGTCGGACGTCTTGCTGGCAACTTCACGAACCATCTGCGCGCCCATGTTCTCGAGGCCGTCGCGGAGTTCGATTTCCTTTGCAACCGTGACGCCGTCTTTGGTGATGGTCGGCGAACCGAATTTCTTTTCGATAACAACGTTGCGGCCCTTGGGGCCGAGAGTGACCTTCACGGCATCGGCCAGAAGGTTGACGCCGCGGAGGATCGCCTGTCGGGATTCTTCTCCGTGTACGATTTGTTTTGCCATTGTGCTTATCTCCTCTGATTCTTTGAATTCGTTTTGGGCTGTGAGCTTTGAGCGGCGAGTAACCAGCTACTAGCTGCGAGCCTCCTAGCTAAATCTTTTGTCATCCTGAACATTGCGCAAAGCGCGATGCGAAGGACCCTACGAACCGCGGAGCCGGCAATGCCGCTTCCGGGGTCATAGGGGTGGAAGCCTTTACCGCTTGGAGCCGGACAGTTCTTTCTTGGCCGGGGCTGCGGCGCCCGTCAGGATGCCGAGGACTTCTTCTTCTTTCATGATGATGAAGTCTTCGCCATCGATCTTGATTTCGGTGCCGGAATATTTGCCGAACAGAACGCGGTCGCCTTCCTTCACTGCGAGTGGGAAGGTCTTGCCTTCATCGTTGGTGCGGCCTTTGCCGGTGGAGATGACTTCGCCCTCCTGCGGCTTGTCCTTGGCCGAGTCCGGGATGATAATTCCGCCACGAGTGGTGGAAGCTTCTTCTACGCGACGGACCAAAATGCGGTCGTGAAGCGGTGAAAATTTCGCCATGGTTGTTACTCCTTTCAAGTGGTAGAAGGTGATTTGCCTTCAGTTGATCTCTGTAAATCTATGATTTGGTTGGGATAGGTGCACTGTTAGCAGTTACGCCTATTGAGTGCTAATTGTAGAACGTGAGTGGGGCGTTGTCAAGAGCCAGGACGTCCTCTAGCAATTTATCCGTTTTGAAGCACTTGAAAAGTCGATCACCGCGGAGGGCACAGAGGAAAGCTTTGTGGGCTTTGATTGCTACGCTGCAGGCACGCGGACTCTTCTCACGCTCTTCCCCGGCATCGGGATTTCCCAACCGCACACTTTCCTTCCCTCTCAATGTTTGCGTCAAGGCAACAAGCCGGAATCTTCCTTCTTACTTGTGGATCAATCGGGAAATCGCCGAGAGTGAGAACTCAACTACAAGTTGGGGGGACGATGCAAGTCATCACATGTTTGCGGTGCCGCCGGGAGATTGAGTCCGGGGACAAGTCGGTTGCGGTTTATATGTTTGCGCAGACGGTGGGAGTTAGGCCGAAACAGAAGTCGTCGGCAACCCGGGTTTCTTTCTGCCCGCAATGCGCGGTGTCGTTGGCGATGGGGCTCCCGCCGGAGGGCGCGTTGAATATGTCCGCGTGGGAGATGATCCGCGATATAGTCAGCGCCGAGCCTTCTCTGAATGAAGCCGCTTGGGAGAGTTTGCGGGGAGTAATCGGATTGCTTGGTTCCGGCAAGAATGAGCAGTCTAGCAGGATCCGGCGCGCGGGGTGAAGTTGGCTTGGTCTTTGAGCATCCGTAGTGCAATTTAAGAAGCTCAAAATCCCCATCCTGTCCTCCCAAAAAGCGGGAGGACTCAAGGATGGGGCACCCTCGGGTACGAACCCGCTTGTGATCATTGCTGCTTTGTGTCGGCGTCTTTCTTCTTGGCGAAGGCGTGGACGTAGTTGACCAGGTCCCAGGCCTCTTCCGTCTTGACGCGCGGGCCTTCTGCAGGCATGTCGTTGTGGCCGTTCTTGATGATGTAAAAGACTTCGCCGTCGGTGCGGTCTCTCAGGGTCGCCGGATCAGTGAAGTCCATCATGGTGAGCTTCATATCTTTCGCGGTCTCACCTTTTCCGTCGCCATTCTTGCCGTGACACATCTCACAATCAAGGGTCCACCACTTCTTGGCTCGGGCCAGGGATTCGGGCGAGGACTTCACCGGATTTTCCTTCTTGGCCTCTTCGACGGGGATTGCGGCGTAGGGCGAGGGTTTCGATGAAGGCGCATTCGGAGCTTGCTGTGGAATCGCTGGTTGCAGGCTGAACAGCAAGAGTGCGGAAACGAAGAGTGAGACGCGGAACATAGGACCTCCTCGAATGACTACATTCGATTTACAGCGGATTGTAGCTCTGGACCAGCGGGCGGAGTGTGATTCAAATCACGCAGATACCGGGAACGAGGACGGCTTGATTCCAGGGCTGCCGCCCTCATTCCTGGCTTGCACAACGAATGGGATTACACTCCGGCTGGCTGAAGATTAGATGAAAACGGGAAGCGGATTCCCTTCGACTTCGCTCAGGGCAGGCTCTCGTTGCGCTCGGAATGACAACAGCATTGGAGCTTATAACTTCAGAGTCTTGGATGCGGCGTCGAGGGCGGATTGGATTCCGTCGGCGGTGGGGATGCCGCCTTGGGCCATGTCTTTGCTGCCTCCCCCGCGTCCGTTGAGCGTGGCCATCGTTTGTTTCATCAGCGCGCCCATGTCGAAACTTTGGCCGGCGGATTGAGCGAAGACTAGCAAGGGCTGAGGAGAAGTCGAGGCCAAGAGAGCGACCGCGTTGGTCGCAAGGCGCGTCAGCTTCTGCGCTAGCAGTTTCAGAGAATTCATATCGCGGTCGGAGAAGGTACGGATCACGACGCGGTGGCCGTTCGACTCAGGAGTTTCAGCAAGCAAGGCGGCGGCTTGGGCGGCGGCGAGTTCCTCTTCGGCTTGCTCACGCTGCTTCCGAAGGGCGCGAATTTCGTCGAGTGATTTGCGAGCCTGCAGCGGGACGTCGTAGATGTGCGCGGAGAAAAGCGCGGCGGCCTCTGTGAGCGTGGTGAAGTCGCGACGGGCGGTAGCGACGGTACGCTGTCCGGCTACGAATTCGACACGCCATCCCTGACGAACCTTTTCGGCTTTGCGTAGGAGGATGCAGCCGATCTGTCCGGTCTGGCGAACGTGCGTGCCACCGCAGGCGCTGAGGTCGAATTCATGAATGTCGATGATGCGGAGTTCGTCACGATCGGCGGTGGGGAGTTTGCGCAAGCCTAACTTCCCTGCCTCGTCGCGAGTCACGAAGCGAATCTCGACGGGACGATTCTCGAGGATGATTTCGTTAGCGAGGCGCTCGGCAGATTCGATCTGTTCTTTGGAGAGCGTAGGAGTGTCGAGATCGATGGAGCAGTAGTCGTCGGCCATGTGGAAGGAGACGGTGTGCAGGTTGTGAAGGCGGACGAAGGCCGCAGAGAGAACGTGCTGTGCGGAGTGCTGCTGCATGTGATCGCGGCGGCGGGTAGCATCGATCTGGCCGCGAACGCGGGTTCCGGGCGGGAGATCTTTTACGGGGGCTTCGAGGTAGTGGACGACCCTGCCGTCCTCGGCTTCGGCGACCTCCGTGACGCGGAGGGTTTCGTTGCGGTCGGTGGAGATTGTGCCTTTGTCGAAGATTTGTCCGCCGCTGGTGGGGTAGAAGGCAGAACGATTGAGGATCAGGGCCGGGCGGGCGCCGGCAGGGACTTCTGAGACTTCGGCCTCAAAGTCGTAGAGGAAGGAGTCGTGGTAGTAGAGGCGGTCGGTCATGGGGAAGCTTCTATTCTAGCTTCAGAAGCAGCATCGGGAGAATTCCTTGCGAAGCCTTGAGTGGCTGACGGGGACACGAGGTCATTCGACTGCGCCGCTGCGCTCTTGCGGCGCTCCGCTCAGGATGACAGGAGCTTATAGAGGGCCTATTGTGCTGCAATTGCGGGCTCAATGCGCAACTGAAGAAAGCTAAAGCTCGAGATTATCGCGCCGCGCTGCGCGCTGGCTTGGACCGCCGAGGGGGTCGTCCCCACCTAGGCGGTGCCATAACACTAGTACGGGCCGATTATTCCTGCTGTTTGGCGAGGGGTTGGTTTTGCTGATTGCGCCGATTTAGCGGACAGGAGTGTCCGATCTAGATTTTCGTCCAGGACGTCCAAGTATTTCAATCCCGAGCCGGTGTTGAAGAGGACTACCGTGTCCTCGGGCTTGAAGAAGCCGGCTGATCGGAGTTTGCGGTAGGCGACCAGGCAGGCAGCGCCTTCGGGAGCGGCAAAGATGCCTTCGGCCTGGGCCCAGTGGCGTGTGGCATCGAGAATTTCGGCGTCGGTGGCGCCGACAGCCGTGCCGTGGCTCTTCTTTAATATGTCAAGAATCAAGTAGTCGCCGTAAGGCTTGGGGACGCGGAGGCCGGAAGCGAGTGTGGCGGCGTTGATCCACATCTCCGACGAAGACTTACCTTCATCCCAAGCTTTAACAATGGGAGCGCAGCCCGCTGATTGGACAGTGATCATCTTAGGGCGCTCGGAGCCGATCCAGCCCAGGGCTTCCATCTCTTCAAAGGCCTTCCACATGCCGAGGAGACCAACGCCTCCGCCGGTCGGGTAGATGATGCCTTGCGGCATGCGCCATCCTAGTTGCTCGGCGACTTCGTAGCCCATGGTCTTCTTGCCCTCGACGCGATAAGGCTCTTTGGTGGTGCTGACGTCGCACCAGCCGTCTTTTTCCCAAGAATCGGAATTCCTGAGCTCGGCGACCTTGCGGGCGCAGTCGCTGATGAGGCCGTCGATGAGGGTGACGCGAGCGCCGTAGTAGTCGCACTCGATGCGGTTGGCCACGGGGACGTCTTTGGGCATGAAGATGTGAGCTTCGAGGCCGGCGGCGGCGGAGTATGCAGCGAGTGCTCCAGCGGCGTTTCCAGCGGAGGGGATGGCAAGCTTCTTCAGGCGGAAGTGGCGGGCCATGGTGACGGCAGCGGAGAGTCCACGGGCTTTGAAAGATCCAGTGGGATTGAGGCCTTCATCCTTGATGTAGACGTTGGGATATTCGCGGCTCGAAAGCATGGGCGTGAAGCCTTCGCCCAGGGAAACAGGATTGGCGTCGGGGAGAACGGCGTCGTAGCGCCACATGGTGGGGGTGCGTCCGGCGAGGCGGGCTGAGGAGAAGGTGCGCTTGATAGTGGCCAGATCGTAGCGGGCATAGAGGATGCCGGCGTCTTTGGGGCAAACCGTTTGCGGACGGTCCGCCGGGTAGTGCTCGCCACAGCGGGTGCATTCGAGATGAGTCAGCATGCCGATGCGAGTTTACCATCGGCGCGGGAAGCCGGGCGGGGCGCAGGATTTCCACAGTTGGAAAACATCGTAGTGGTGTGTAATAGTTCATTTCAAGGCAGTCAGCTCCCCCGCCTTGCGCATCGAATGATCGCAAAAGGCGTGACCGCGCGAATAAAGAAGGAGCAGTTATGAAAGTTTCCCGCCTTGCAGTATCTCTGGCTCTAATTTCCGTTTTTTCTGGCAGCCTTATGGCTGCGACGTCGAATCCGTGGGTGTTGAAAGCGACGCTTTCCGCGCCAGGAAATCCTCTGGAATTTGGATACGCGGTGGGGATCAGCGGGACGACGATCGCCGCGACGGCGAATGACGAGATTGCTGTCTACGTTGAGCCGAAAGCCGGATGGGGCAATATGTCGACGCCGGCGGCAAAACTCTTCGCGAGCGATGGCACGGTGTTCTCATCGGTAGCAATCAGCGGGAATACGATCGTCGCGGGATCGGTGCAGGACGGCGGCACGGGCGCCGCGTATGTGTTCGTCGAGCCGTCGGGCGGCTGGAAAAATATGACGGAGACGGCGAAGCTGACTGCGTCGGATGCGGTGCAAGGAGACTTCATCGGAACCTCGGTCGCAATCGCCGGCAGTACGATTGTGGTGGGCGCGGATCAGAATAATTCGGTGGGCGCGAGTTTTCCGCCGGAGCCGAATGGGGCGGGGGCCGCGTATGTATTCGTGGAGCCATCAGGCGGATGGAAGAGTATGACGGAGACGGCGAAGCTCACGGGCTCGGATAGCGTGGTGGGGGATGACTTCGCGTATAGCGTCGCCATTATCGGCAACACGATTGCCGCGAGCGCTCCAAATGCCACGATTGGGTCCACCGATTTGGAGGGCGCGATTTACATCTTCGTGAAGCGGGGATCGGAGTGGAAGAGCTCGACGCAAACCGCGAAGCTGACCGCGTCGGACGGACACCCGGTGACAGTGCTCGGGATGGGGTTGAGCCTCAATGGGAACACGCTGGCAGCAGCGGCCTTCGACAAGGTTTATTTGTTCTTCAAGCCCGCCTCCGGATGGACTACGGGCACACAGAACGTGGAGCTGTCGAGCACGTCCTATACGTTCTACGGGCTCAATTCCGTAGCGATCTACCAGGGCAATGTGCTGGCCGGGTCCCCATATGAAAATGTTCCGTTTGCCGATCTATACGTCGAGCCATCGGCGGGATGGCACAACATGACTCCGACGTACCGACTGAAGGCACCGACCAAGAACGGCAACGGGTCGGACGGTTGGTCGGTGGCGATGAATGCAACGACGCTCGTGGTCAGCTCACCGCTCTTTAGCGGGAATGGCGGCAACATGGTTTATGTCTACGGGCTGAAGTAGGAACGCGTCATTGGTCGTTAGTCGTTCGCGCTTCCACGTTCATCGCCGCTTGTTACGTTCTGGTGCGTGACGAGCGGCTTTTCTTCTTTTGCCATCGCGGACTTGAATCCGCGGATGCTCTCGCCTAAGCCCTTCCCCAGCTCCGGAAGTTTCTTTGGACCGAAGACCAGCAGGGCGATTCCGGCGATGATGAGCAGATGCATAGGCTGAAAAATTCCTTCAAACATAGATTCTCCTTAGGTGATGTGATCGACGACGAATTAAAAAGAGGCGCTGCCCAGTGCTGCTTTTTGCGGGCAGCGCCTTTTTGGAGAGAGATCACTGACAACTGGTGTTCAGAAGCCTCGGACTGCAGCGTCGGCCGCTGCGGCCAAAGCGTTCAACGTGTCGAAGAATTCCGACGACTGCCCGATAAAGAGTCCGTCGTCAGTCAGAGCTTTGACGGCGCCACCTGCGATGCCAGTGGGGTCCGTCGGCCGAATCACCGAGACATGCGGCAGGCTCGCGCTGATGAATTCACACGGCACCGGGAAGATCAGGTTGGTCTGCAGCAACGGGTTGTGTGTTGCGTTGAAATCGGGGAAGGTCAGGCCGTTGGTTGGATCCGTAAACGGCGCGACAGGAGTTTGCACTCCATTTCCGGAGAAATCGACCCACTCGAGGAAATGCGCGATCTCATCTCCGCCAATGCTGAGGACGATGCGGAGGACCTCGACGTCGTGCGCCTTTTGCGCCATCGCTGAGTACAAACTGCTGCCTCCTTGCTCGATGAATCCGAAGTGGAAGGCCGCGGTGTTGGCGATGGCCTGAATATGTTTCGGCGGAGCGAAGTCGGAATCGTCGCGGGGAATAGCTGTAACGCCGATGAGATCGATGGCCTGGGGAAAGGTTGCTCCAAAGTCGGGGTTGGTCTTACTGCGATAGCGAGTGTAGTAGCTGGTGTCAACGGTGAGATCCATCAGGTTGGTCAGGCGTGGAATTTTTTTCGATCCGGTGGCCTGGCTACCGGGCAGGGTTCGAAACTTGTTGAAGTTGACCGGTGGAGCGCCCTTCATCTTGAGATATGCGTTGAGGAAATTGGCGTGGCTGACTTCGTCGAGCGTGTTGCTGGAAATGTATTGCGAACCGTCGCCGTCGAGAACTTGCAGGGCGAGTTGATAAGGATTCTGGGCGCCGGTGCTGAGTCCGCCCAATTCGGCGTACTGCGTCCACAGGTCACTCTCGATAAGCTCCGCGGCGGCGAGAAAGCGCAGGATGGCGGTGTCTCCGGAGCTGAGGGGGGCGTTCGATTTGGATTGGGCGCGGCTCTTTCCGGCGAGCAGCGCGCTGGCAGTGATGGTGGCTCCGGCCATGCCGAGTCCTTTGAGGAATGAACGGCGCGGTGTCCCACTGCTTGATGGCTTCTCGACATTGTCGAGGGATCGCGGTTCGCCAGGTTTTTGGTTAAGGGCTGGAGAGGGCAGTTTGGTGTCGCTCATAGATTCTTACGCTCCACTTTTTTTGCGATGACGTTGTCGATCGAAACAGCAACTTCGAATCAACGTGGAGGCAGAATATTGCGGCAGGCCAGAGACGGTGTCATGCGGGAGTTAGCGAGTTGTAAAAGATTGGTCTGAACACAGGGAGTCCGAGCGGACTCTAGAATCTGCTGCGAAGAAATTCGAAGAGCGCATAGCCGACCAACGCGGCGAACATGGCGATTGCAAAATTTGGAGCAGAGAAGACATCCGCCAGAGCCCAAGCGAGGCCGCGTTTACGGCCCATGCCGGAACGCTCGAATTCTCCCATCAATAGATTCGCGTAAAAAAGGAAGACGATGAAACCGATTTCGATTAGCGCTCTGCAGAGTGTTTTCGTCATAGTCAGAGTTCCTCGTCGGTTGTCTTGACGGAGGGGGCGCACTTCGAATTTATCCTACTCTGAGATTTCCATTCAGTGACGGTTTCGGGGCCCCTGAGGTACTATCCTTGTTTGTATCTTTGGGAGGAACAATGGGAAGGTTCGTCTTAGGGCTGATCATCGGGCTGGTCGTGATTCCGCTGTCGGTGTATGTGTACTTCTCCACGGGGATGGCACCAGTGGCGACGGCCGCGCCTCCGATGCCTTTCGAGAAGACGTTTGCGCAGATGGCGCTGCATGCGCGACTGGAGAAAGAGATGCCGAAGTCTGTGCCGCTCCAGGCCGATGAGGTTGCTTACGTGAGTGGCGCCCAAGTCTACAAAGAGAATTGCGCAGTCTGTCACGGTCTGCCGCTCACTCCGCAGACGGCGATTGCGAAAGGAATGTTTCCGAAACCTCCGAAGCTGATGGAAGGAACTGGAGTGACGGATGATCCGCCGGCGGAGACCTACTGGAAAGTGTCGGGCGGGATCCGGATGACAGGGATGCCGGGATATTCAAGTTCGCTTTCGACAACACAGATCTGGCAGGTGAGTTTGCTGCTGGCGAATGCGGATAAACTGCCGCAGGCGGCGAAAGATCGTCTGATGTCAGGTGCGCCGGCGCCAGCAACGACGCCCATGCCGATGACGCCCACGCCGACGACTCCTGCAACCCCGAAGTAGCGGATAGATTCGCGGCAGGTCGGAGGTCGTTTCAGGCGTACTTCCAGGACGCGGTTTCCTTTGATGGTTTCGGTCCCGCCGGTCAAACTGGCGGCTATGTTCAGGAGTGCCTCTCGCGCGGTTTCGTCTAACGAACGGCTTTCACGATGGGATCGTTTCTCTTCTTCGCATTTTCCTGGTGGGCGATCGCGCTAAGGATTGTGGCCATTGTGCACTTCATCCGGCGGCGGCCGGACTTCTTCTGGCTGTTCGTGATTCTGTTTCATTGGGTGGGCGCGCTGGTTTACATCTGTGTGGAAGTGATTCCGGACGCGGGGCTGCTACGAAGCTCGTTTCAGATGTTTCCGCGGCGGCGGCGGATTCATGAACTGGAACGGGAAATCCTCGACAATCCTTCGGCGGGAAATTACGAGGAACTGGGATTGCTGGATCTGGATGACGGGGATTTTGCGCGGGCCCGAGCCTGTTACGACAGGGCGATTTCGGCGCGGGCGGACTCAATCGATCCGTTCTACCGGCGCGGAGTGGCGGAAGTGGAGCTGGGGGATTTTGCGGCGGCGGTGCCGGATCTGGAACGGGCGGTGAGCGCGGATGCGGACTATGATTTCCATCGCGGCAAGGGATTGCTGGCGTGGGCGTACGCGCAGACCGGACAGAATGAGAAAGCGGATGCGATGTTCCGCGAAGCGGTCCGGATTTCAACGATCTCGGAGACTTACTATCACTATGCGCTGTATCTGGAGTCGCGAGGACGAACAGTAGAGGCGCGGGAGTGGGCGCGAAAGATTCTGGACAAGGGGACGACGATGCCGGGATACCAGAAGCGGCGGGAGCGTCCGTGGTTTCGGAAGGCACGGGCAATGCTCGGGAGATTGGGCCGGTAGGTCGCTTTGCGAGTTTTGCGAAGAAGGCAAACAGATGGCTTGAGTGCTGGGCAGCGTGGACCCCGCCGGACAGCCGCCGGGACGGCGGCGCCACGATCGCCGATGATAAAATCATCTGAGTGACGATTTACAAACCTTCCATTCGGCTGCTGGCGACCGATATCGACGGCACGCTGCTTAATCCACAATTTCAGATATCTGACGGCGATCTGGCGGCGCTGCGGCGGGCGCACGCGGCAGGGATGGAGATTGTTCTTGTCACGGGCCGAAGGCATGCGTTTGCCATGCCCATCGCTAAACAGCTTGGATTTGATTTGTGGCTGATCAGCTCGAATGGAGCGGTTACGCGATCCCTGGGCGGAGTGCAGTTTCATCGTGACATGATGCCGGCGGAGACCTGCCGGAAGCTCTGCGGGGCGATGCAAGAGTTTCGCGGGAATACCGTTCTGACATTTGATCAGGAAACCAAGGGCGCGATCGTACTGGAGCGACTGGATGAGCTGGGGGTGAGTATCCGGCGATGGCTGGAAAAGAATATGGAGTTCATCCGGTTCGTGGTGCCGCTCGAAGACGCGCTGGTAACCGATCCGGTACAGGCTATGTTTTGCGGGACGATGGAGCGGATGAATTTGGCGCTGCGCGCGCTGGATGGCGCCAGGATGGATGGCATGGTGACGGTGCTGCGGACGGAGTATCCGGAGCGGGATTTGTCTATGATCGACGTGCTGAACGCCGGATGTTCGAAGGGGCATGCGCTGGAGCGGTGGGCGATGCATCGAGGTTACCAGCGTGATGAGGTCATGGCCGTTGGTGACAATCATAATGATGTGGAGATGCTTGAGTTCGCGGGGCATCCGGTTATCATGGGGAATGCGTGCGAGGAACTGCTCGGACGTGGGTGGAGAGTGACCCGCGGGAATGACGCTTGTGGCGTGGCTGGTGCCGTGGAGATGGCGTTGGGGGAAGTACCTGTGGGTACTGGTCGTTAGTCGTTAGTCGTTCGTCGGCGGCTGTGGGAATGAGAATTAGACGTCCAAGTTTGAGGCTCGGTTTGGTCGCCATAATTGCGATGATCGCGCTTCCCTGCTTTGCGGGCGAAGTGGCGATACTGAAGAATGGATTCGCGATCCGGCACGAGCGGCGAGAGGTGGTCGGTGACGTTACCCGTCTGTATGTAACGGCGGATGGGTCCAGCTTTGTAGATGTGCCTACAGCGCAGTTGGATCACTTCGAGCCTGCACTAGAGCTGCCAACCTCCGTTCCGGCACCTAAGCCCGGCAGTTCCCCGCTTCCGGCCTCAGCTACTAATTCTCAAACTTTTGTGCGGAATGCGCAGAGTGGCGGCGTTTCAGCGCCCCGGCCGGGATTGTCCGCCGCTCCCAAACCAGACCTTACTGCGGTGGTGAAGGATGCAAGTGGGCGGTACCAGTTGGATCCGGATCTAGTAAACAGTGTCATCAAGGCAGAGAGTGGATTTAATACGCGGGCGGTGTCGCCCAAGGGGGCGCGCGGATTGATGCAGCTGATGCCAGGGACGGCATCGCAGCTGGGAGTGCCCAACGCGTTCGATCCGCAGGCGAATGTTGAGGGCGGGACGAAATACCTGCGGGAGCTGCTGGAGCGGTACAACTTCGATCTGGTGAAGGCGCTGGCGGCGTACAATGCCGGCCCGCAGCGGGTGGAACATTTCGGCGGGGTGCCCCCGTATTACGAAACGCGAGCCTATGTGGCGCGGATCGTCCGGGATTTCAATAAGAAGAAAGTGGCACAACAGAAGGCTGCAGCGGCTGCGAAAAAAAGTGCTGCGGTTAAAACCGTCAAGACGCATCCGCCGACGGAGAAGCATGATTCCAAGGGAGTCGCGCAAGTAAAGGCTAGCCCGTCGGGGGAGTAGGTTCGACCGGAAATCGACAGTTCGTGTCGGGATTCCTCATCTCAACTGGATCAGAATCAAGAACAGCGGGCAGGAGTGTCCGCTCCACATAAGCTCGATGGGTTTGACCCTATCGGTACAGTCGTTTACCTTTGGGGGTGCCGTTTCCCGCTTCGCATTGCCGGGGGCGCGGCGCGGAGTTCTTCCCCTTCATGGATAAGAAGCGCATTCTGGCCAGCCTAGCTGTGTTTCTCATCCTGGCTGTTCTCGTATACCTGCAGTACAGGCACTGGCGCACGTTCGACTGGGGAACATTCTGGAGCCAGACGCACCGAATCAAGAAAGTCCATGTACTGCACGGGATTGCGCTGATTTACCTCGGGTACCTCTTGAGGGCGCTGCGCTGGAAGATATTCCTGAACCCGGTGCGGCCGAAGACGCGGGCAATCGACCTCATTTCACCCACGCTCGTAGGGTTCACGGGACTGGCACTGCTGGGGCGCGCCGGCGAGTTTATCCGTCCCTACCTGATCGCGCGACGGACGGATTTGCCGGTTTCTTCGCAGATTGCGGTGTGGGGCGTCGAACGGATATTCGACATTGGCGCGTTTACCGTGCTGATGATGCTGGCGATATTTCTGCCGAGCGCGCTGCCTTCGATTCCGCATCCGGAGTATTACCTGCGCTTTCGGGAACTCGGTTTTGTACTGACCGCGATGGTGGCGGGAACGACGATCGCGGCTGTCGTCATTCGCCGCAAGGGCGACGGGGTTGCGACCTGGGTCGAACAAAGGTTCGGGCATCTGTCGTCGAACCTGGGACATCGCCTGGCACAAAAGGTGCGCGAGTTTGGCATGGGTCTGAACACGATTCAGGGCCCGCTGTCGCTGCTCTGGCTGACGCTCGTCTCGGTGGGAATGTGGTACGTGATCGCGCTCGCCTATCAGGAAGTCACGCATTCGTATGGAGTGGATGCGCTGGCGATCCCAGTGGCGCAACTTTTGATCCTGATGTTCTCGAGCATGCTGGGATCCCTGCTGCAACTACCGGCGGTGGGCGGCGGGTCACAGATGGCGACGATTGCAACGCTATCGAGCGTGTTCGACGTGCCTCCTGAGCTGGCGGCTAGCTGCGGGATCTTGTTGTGGCTGGTGACGTTTGCGGCAGTGGTCCCGGCGGGACTGCTGCTGGCGCATCACGAGCGGCTGTCGTTGCGGAAGTTGTCGGTGGAAAGCCATCAGAAGCCGGAGTGAGGCAGGTTCAGGGCTGGCGGCGTCGACATCAGGTTCCTCCTTCCTCGCTATGCTCGGGCGTCGGAATGACAAGATTACTAAGCGGATTCTTCCTTTCCTCGCTACGCTCAGGCATCGGAATGACAAGGGTCGTATTCTGATCAGAACAGCAGAGGCGGTGGGGGCCCCGGGCAGAGTCGAACTGCCGACCAACGGTTTAGGAAACCGCTGCTCTATCCATCTGAGCTACGGGGCCGACGCGAGGAGAAGTTATTATCTCACGGCGATTTGCCGACTAGACCTCCCAGGCGCCAGTCACCCTTCCCTGCTGTTCACACACTCCGATGGTTTATTCCAACTCGAATTCGGCGATGCGGAAATTCGTCGAGTTGCCGGCGGAATCTTCGGCGCGAAGGTCGACTCGGTAACTTCCGGGGGCCAGTGTCGCAAGCGGCAACTTCACTCCGACCGGGACCACGGGATTGCCGGGCTTGATGAGATCCTGCGTGTCCATCACGCCGACGTCGAGTTTCTTCTCTCCAGTTTTCTTATCGACGATGCGGAACTCAAGGCCGAGTTGCGGAGGCTTGTCCTTAGCCAGCAGCGGATCGTAGACCTCGATGTAAGCCACGCCGTTGTCAGTCTTCTTGAAGTGATTGGAGGCGGACGGCAGAATCTGGACTCCGCGGACGACCAGCGGCTTGCGGTCATCCACCAGTTGAGAATCCAGCGCGGTGTCGAGCTCGGACACTTTTGCTGTGTTATTGCTCAGAGCGATGGAACTCAGGCTGATCTGCTTGCCATCGAAGGGCAAGATAGCGAAGGGATTCTCGAGCTTGCCGAAGGTCTTGTTGCCTGAGCTGAAGACTACTCTGAGGTTGTAGGTACCGCATGCCGCTTCGAATTGGTTTTCGTAGTGGAACGGCGCTTTCTGAAATTCCTCGACTTCTTTCTTGCCATCGAGATCGATGGGCACCGTGTCGCTGAAACGGGCCGCGATGGAGCCGTCGGGCTTATAGGCAATGCCTAGGACATTGATCTCGGCATGCTGCTTCCCTTTCACCTTCTCGAACTCAAATGAGTTGGACGGAATATCCATGACGAGATGGACGCGAGCCACGTTAGGCGCTGAATAAAAGTAGGGCAAGCGCATGGAGGCCGTGACGTTGCCAGGCATCTCTGCGGCAGCCCGAGTTTCCAGGTCTTTCTCGGTTGTGGTCCCGGCGAGAAGGTCGCGCGAGCGGACCTTGCAATAGCCGCTGCGAGAGCGCAGGCTGGTTCCACCGCGGTCTACTTTTACCTTTAGAGTGTGGCAGCTGCCGTCGGGTGAATCCGGCGGCCGGTAGCCAAGTAAGTAGTATTCGGATTGATCCCTGGCGATTCTCTGCATTCCGCCCAGCAGGTCGTTGGTGTTTACGATGACAAAGCCACCAGTGCCTTCGGCCAGGGCGTAGAGGAATTGCTGATTGTCGGAAACATTGGGAATGTTGGGGACAATCTGCCGCGGCTGACTGGCAGAGCTATACAGACCCATGGTGGTGCCGGCTCCGGAAAAGCCGCCCGCACTGTGTCCTCCAGTTCCTCCGCTGCCGCCCGTTCCTCCGCTGCCACCGTGGCCACCGCCACCGGTTCCACCACCGCCGGTTCCACCACCGCCGCCCCCGCCTCCGTGTCCGCCGCCACCTCCACCGCCGCCTCCACTTCCACCACCTCCGTGCTGGAGGGGGTCGATGGGTTCGGCGGCAAATGCCGCGAGCCGAAGGAGTGGGTAGTTAAGACCTCCCTGATAGCGCAGAGCCACCGGGACGAACTGGGCTGAGGCGGCGCGAATCTGCCGCGGAGGAGTGGCGTCCCCTGTGATGACGGGCGCGACCAAACCGCGCACGTCGATCGGATACACAGCAACGTTTGCCCGGTTACAAGTGTCGATCACCGCGGTCAGCTCCGACTGCAGCTCGAAGGTCATGGGAAAGCCAGCGGTCAACATGATCAGGCTTTTGCGACCCGGGACGCTGCTGAGTCCTTTGGCAAGATCCCGTACGGCGTAGAAGACGCTGCGCGCCCCGAAATCGGCTTCGAGACCTCCCATATCGGGCGCTCCCAATTGTGACGGTGTCAGCGGTGTCGAGGAAGAAGCAATGTCGGGCAAAGCTCCGCCGGGCGACACAGTTGAGAATTTCACTCCCGCAACAACTCTCTTCAGGCGCTCGGCATCGGTAGTGAAATTCTGAGAAACGCGGACCATGCCTCCGAATTCGACAACGGCGATGTAGCGATTAGGATCGGCGTTGGCATCGATGAATTTCGCGGCCGCGTCGCGGGCTTTCGCTTGGTCTCCGAACTCCATGGTGCTGTCGTCAAAGAACAACACCATGTAATGCTTCTGGAAATGCGACGGGTCACCTTCTGCGTCTTCGCGCGAGAAGCTGGTGACGGGCTGTTCTTTGCCGTCTTCCCAGACCTTGAAATCGTTCGCCGTGAGGTCGCGGACGTAGTTCCCTTTCTTGTCGGTGACGACGGTGTCGACCAAGACGACTCGTGTCTCGACCTTAATGGTTCCGCTTGCATCGGCGGACGGCGCAGATGGCTGTTGCGCGTACGACAGCTTCGAAGATGAGGCCAGGAGAACGAACGCACCGAGCAGGCCGACTGCACTAAACGTCATCGCTCCGATTCTGGAAGGATTCGTCATAATCGCACCTCTCAGGGAATCTCGACCGCACCGTTCTCAGCTGACATCATTTGCTGCTCTGTGTCTCTGGCCACCACACGAACGACATAGCGGCCGGGCTTGACATCAAAGCTCGTTCTCAACGTGATTCCGGAAGCCAGACGACTCTGCAGGGTCTCATTTTTCCACCGCATTTGCACGACTTTCTGGTTCGACTGCAGGAAGTTTCCGTTGCGATCGAAGACCGCGGTAACGACGGTGAGATCGTTTTCATTCCTGCCTTCGGCTTGCTTGTAGTGTAGGCGCTTGACATCCACACGAGCGAGGACGGTCAGCCTGGCTGTGTCATCAGACGGTTTGAAGAACTGCGTGTGGACGGCGACCGGCAGATCATGCAGCTCGTCGCTGGAGAGAACCTCATCTTCGATTTCGCGCTTGGCCTCTTCGCTGGCGTCCGCCTTGTGGTTGGGGGCGTAGTAGCCATGGCGGGCCTGCACGTCGTATTTCTGGCGGGCCTTCAGACTAACTTTCAGCGTGTGAAATTTGCCGTCTGTCTTCAGATTCTGTGGCGTGAAGCCAAGAATGTAGTCGTCCTCAGGAGCTTCCGAAAGCCGGCGAAGTCCCTCGTCCATGTCATTGTTGTTATGGAAAAAGGTCCCTCCGGTGCCGTTAGCCAGGGTCGCCAAAATGTCGCCCTCCGCCGATGCAGCAGCTGAATCGAGAGTCGCGTGGGAGGCGGGGCTGAAGAGCTGTCCGGGGATGGTAATGTCCGCGTGGCCCGCATGACTGGCGTCACCGCCGGGAATCGTAACGTAGAGCCCCCGCGCATCGAGCGTGTTAACCACGACTTGCGCGCGCAGGGCGCGGTCCATGACATCGTAATAGTCGTACTCCAAATCAGGAGTGAGAAATCCTGGGGAAATCAATACCAGGTTTCTCTGCCCAGGCATGGCCATGATTCGACGTATGGCATCCCGCAATACGTCAATATCCAGCCTACTTTCATGCTGTCCCACGGACACAATCTCCGGAGCTCTAGCCTGCACAAAAACAGTAGCAGCGGCGGCCGCGCTAGCGGTCAGAGGTTGATTGGAGCAATTCAGGTAATCATTGATCGCCGTCTGAAGCGCTTCAGGGTCGTTCTTGTTCGCGATGAGGTCAGCCTGGTAGAAGCTTATGTCTGGGCAGGGGTCGAGTGCTCCTCCGCTGATAGGGCGCGGCGCCAGATTGTTCAGGGCTTGGTGCAGCTTCGCGCGATCATCGGTGAAGTCAAGGGTGGTCTGGCCGGAGGTCGAAAAAATCGCGGCCCGGTCTGTTGCCGCCAGAGCGTCGATCCGGTGGTGTGCTGCGTTGCGCACCGAGGCCAGATCCGGAAATTTGAGATGTAGATCGTCAAAAAGGTATGCGACATAGCGTACCGGGAACTGGGGTGGCTTTTCCGCGGGCTGGGAGGTATCCGTTGGATTCGCAGCTCCGGCGATAGGCGCAGCGGAGGATGGCATCGCCCCGTGTTCTACATCAAAATGCGAAATGACCTGAGGTTTGCCGTTGTCGAACAGTTCGAAGTCTTCTTTGCGCAGATTTCCGATGGCGTGTCCGCTGGAGTCGCGCACGACGACTCTGGCCAGGACAAGGCGCACGTTTACTCGAAACGTGGCTGCATCGTCCGCTTTGGAAGTGATGGTTTCGTCTTTCACCGCCATCTCACCAGAAGGCGATTGGGCATGGTTAGCGGGAGACGGGGCCGGTTCCGATGGTTGACTGGAGGACTGCCCATCCAACCATGAGGGCGAGAGTCCCAGACACAACAGCAGAAAGCCGCCGACTAAGCACAATCCCCTGAACCACCGGCCTGCGTCGCGGGACACCATGGATTGGAACACCTGTGAAAGTGCACCTTTGCGGCGGGCAATCATACCAAAGGTCGAGGCTCCCCGTGTCATTGAGCTGTCCCAAGAACCGGCCAAAACGGGCCGCGACTCGGCCTGTTGCAGGCCAGGCTGGTAGGCGCTTGGTGACTAGAACCAATCGCTGCGGTAGGCGATCCACCACGCAATGAAGACGATAGGGATAGTGGCACCGACGGCCCACCACAGCGGGAGCACGATATCCGCCAAGAGCCCAAGGATCGTGAAGACGATCCAAAATATCTTCCTCTGCATTGCAAGATTGTAGACTTCTGGCGCCATCCCAGGGGTTATACGAAACGGCAACCGTAACGCCGAACAGTGACATCCATTGTTTCGCGATGGGGGAGCACCAGCGAGGGTATGACTACCTCGAGTCCAATGGACACTGAGTCTAGCTTTTGTAAACGTTGGCTGGCATTCGCATTGATTCTTCCTGCCGTGAGCTGCGGAGGAGGAACGAAGCCTTCTCCGACATCGTCGACGCCACCCCCTCCTCCAGTTGTCAGCGTTCAGCTGAACCAGACCTCCGCGACGATCTCAACTCTCGCGCAGGAACAGTTCGTGGCGGTCGTAACCGGAACCAGCAATACTTCGGTCACCTGGTCGGTGGATGGCACGGCTGGCGGCAATGCAACCTTAGGGAAAATCAACTTGACCGGCCTTTACACTGCGCCGGCGCAATATGGCGCCCGTACGATCACCGCGACCAGCGTGGCCGACACAACCAAAAGCGCAAGCGCGGCACTGACCATTCTGGGCACAGTGGCGATCAGTCCGACGAATGCTGTGATCGGATCGGGAGCGACGCAGCAGTTCACGGCGAGCGTTCAGGGAGAAAGCACGGCATCGTTTGCGTGGGCCGTAGACGGCGTCTCCGGCGGGAATGCAACCGTCGGGACCATAACCTCCGGCGGTCTTTACACTGCGCCTCCGGTATCGGGCGGCCATTCGATTACGGCGACGGTAACGGCCGATTCATCCGCCACCACCAGCAGCCCCGTAAGCATCTTCACCTTGAGTATCTCTCCAAGCACCGGAACCCTGGTGACTCCGGGCGCAACTCAGCAATTTACCGACACAATTACGGGACAAACCAGCGTGCCCGTCACCTGGTCGGTGGATGGCATCGCCGGCGGAAGTAGTACGACGGGAACAGTGACCTCAGGTGGGTTGTACACGGCGCCGGCCGCCCTTGGTCGGCACAATGTAACGGTCGCGAGCTTGGCGTATCCGACCACCAGCTCAACGGCACCGTTAACGGTGATTAATTCAAGTCCGGGAGCGATTCTCACCTATCACAACGACGACACGCGGGACGGCGCGGACACGCAGGAAGTGACACTGACGACGGCTAACGTGAATTCGACGAAATTCGGGAAGCTGCTTTCGTATCCGGTGGATGGTCAGATTTATCCGCAGCCCTTGTATCTGCCGCAGGTGGTCATTCCAAGCCAGGGAACGCACGCGGTAATCTATGTAGCGACGGAAAATAACAGCGTGTATGCGTTCGATGCGGACACGACCACGACGACTCCGACAACTTTTTGGCATGTGAACTTTGGACTACCCGTGCCGAAGTTCGATTCCGGCGGGCCGTGGCCGAACGTCGGAGTGCTGTCGACACCGGTCATCGACACGACCACGAACACGATGTATGTGGTGGCAGAGGTAAACGGGATGAGTCCTCCGTTCTGGCTGCATGCGCTCGACGTGACCACTGGAGTAGACAAGATGCCAGCGGTGGGAGTCACGGCGACTTATTCGGGCGACACGTTGAGCACTTCGTGCTACCAGCGGATGGGACTTGCTTTGAATCCAGTGACAAATGGGATTTACATCGCCTTTGGAAGCTGTGACAACGGTTGGGTACTAGCATACGACAAGACCACGCTTGCGCAAACTGCGGCGTTCGAGGATACGAACGGAGCGCAAGGTGGAGGATTGTGGGCTAGCGGAGGCGCCCCAGCGATCGACGACACCACCGGTGATGTGTATCTCATGACGGGCGTGGATTCAGGCGATCAGGCATGGATTACGGGATCGACGATGGTGGGATTCAATGATGCGTTTCTACGACTGGATCCGAACACGCTGGCGGTGAAGGACTATTTTTCGCCCGACGATAACTACACCCTCGCGGTCAACGACGTCGACCTGGGATCTGGCGGGGTCATTCTTGTGCCGGGATCGACGACGTATCCGCACGAAGTATTAGGCGGCGGGAAAGATGGGAACATTTTCGTGGTGAACCGTGACAGCATGGGAGGCTTTAACGACACCACGAATAACGTATTGCAGACGGTGCATACAGGCACGCAGCAGTACGACAACATTTTTGATACCCCTGTGTATTGGAACGGATCGGTCTACTATCACTGCAGCCACGATGTGTTGCGCACGTTCAGTTGGACGGCGGGAGCCGACGCTGGAACCCAACTTTCGGCGCAGTCAACCTCCGCAGGGGCCAATACCTACACCATGCACGGGGCGACACCATCGCTGTCGGCCAACGGCATGAATAACGGCATCATTTGGGACATCGATAACTCTGCGTATATCGGTGACAATCCGACCACAAGCGGGCCATCGGTGCTGCACGCGTACGATGCGACGAATGTAGCGACGGAACTCTATAACAGCACGCAGGCAGGAACCCGGGACACGGCAGGACAGGCGTTGAAATTCACTGTGCCGACGATCGCGAACGGAAGAGTGTACGTTCCTACCGCGTCCGAACTGGATGTTTACGGGCTGCTTCCCTAGCCGTTCGCGCCCCGTATGCTAGCGTCGCCGTGATTCTCACGGCTTGGCGGACAAATCATCCAAAGCGAGGTTCAGTTCGAGCACATTGACTCGCGGCTCACCGAGCAATCCCAGGTCACGTTGGCGCGTGTGCTTCTGGATTAGGTCGCGGAGAACGGTCTCCGCGATGCCGCGTTCGTGGGCAATGCGCGGGACTTGAAAATCAGCAGCCGCGGGAGAAATCTCCGGGTCAAGGCCGGAGGCCGAGGTTGTGATCAGATCGACGGGGACAGGCTGAGAGGGATTTTCCTGGTGCAGGGTTGCAGCGTAAGCCTTCACACGGTCGATGAGCTTCTGGTTCGTTGAGGCGTAGTTGGTCCCACCGGAGTTGGCGGCGTCGTATCCGTTGCCTGCGTTCGATGGACGGGGATGAAAATACTTTGGGGAAGTGAAGGGCTGGGCGATGATGCGCGAGCCGATCGCTTCCCCGTTGCGGTGAAGGATCTGGCCGTTGGCTTTGTCCTTGAAGAGAAGCTGGGCCAGCGCAGTAATCACGAGCGGATAGATCACACCGAGGAGAACCGTCGTGGCAATCGCCATCAGGAACGCGGTAACCAGATTTTTCTTCATGACAGTCCTCAGGCCAACCCGGCCGCTGTGATGAGTACATCGATGAGCTTTATGCCGACGAAGGGCGCGATCAGGCCGCCTACGCCGTAGATCAGCAGGTTGCGGCGGAGCAGAGCCTCGGCATTCATGGCGCGATATTTCACACCGCGGAGCGCAAGCGGGATAAGCGCGATGATGATTAACGCGTTGAAGATCACCGCGGAGAGGACGGCAGATTCAGGCGTCTTCAGGCGCATGATGTTCAGCGCGTTCAGAACGGGGAACGTTCCAGCGAACATAGCGGGGATAATGGCGAAATACTTCGCAACATCGTTGGCGATGGAGAAGGTCGTGAGGGCGCCGCGCGTCATCAGCAACTGTTTGCCGATTTCCACGACCTCGATGAGTTTGGTCGGGTTGGAATCGAGGTCGACCATGTTTCCGGCTTCTTTGGCGGCCTGAGTGCCGGTGTTCATCGCGACCCCAACGTCGGCCTGAGCTAAGGCCGGAGCGTCGTTGGTACCGTCGCCGGTCATGGCGACGAGTTTGCCGCCAGCCTGCTCACTGCGAATCAGCTTCAGCTTGTCCTCAGGCGTCGCTTGAGCCAGGAAATCGTCGACCCCGGCTTCACGGGCAATCGCTGCCGCGGTGAGGGGATTATCTCCGGTGATCATCACGGTGCGAATGCCCATGGCGCGGAGCTGGGCGAAGCGGTCGCGGATTCCTCCTTTGACCACGTCTTTCAGGTGAATGACGCCCATGGCGCGGCGGTTCTCGGCGACGACGAGAGGCGTGCCGCCGGAGGAGGCAATGCGCTCCACCGTGGCACGAACTTCTTGCGGCATCGCTCCGTTGTTGTTCGTCTCGATAAAACGGGTGATGGCTTCGGCAGCGCCTTTGCGAATCTCGCGGCCATCGAGATTCACACCTGACATGCGAGTCTGCGCGGTGAATGGAATGAATTCCGCTTCGTGCGTGGCGAACTCGCGGCCACGCAGACCATATTTTTCTTTGGCAAGAACGACGATCGATCGGCCCTCGGGAGTTTCGTCCGCCAGCGAGGAAAGTTGCGCCGCGTCCGCCATGTCGGCTTCGGTGATCCCGGCAGCAGGAATAAACTCCGTGGCCTGACGGTTGCCGAAGGTGATGGTGCCAGTCTTGTCAAGGAGCAGCGTGTTGACATCGCCGGCGGCTTCGACGGCGCGCCCGGACATAGCGAGGACGTTGTGCTGGACGAGGCGGTCCATGCCGGCAATACCGATGGCGGAGAGCAGTCCTCCAATGGTGGTAGGAATCAGACAGACAAGCAGCGAGACCAGAACAAAGACAGTCTGGGGTGAACCGGAGTAAATCGCGAAGGGCTGGAGCGTGACGACAGCGAGAAGGAAGATGATCGTCAAGCCCGCAAGCAGGATGTTCAGCGCAATCTCGTTCGGGGTCTTCTGGCGTGAGGCCCCTTCAACCAACGCGATCATGCGATCGAGAAAGGTTTCGCCAGGGTTCGACGTGATCTTTACTTTGATGTGATCGCTGAGAACGCGCGTCCCCCCGGTGACAGCGGAGCGATCTCCGCCGGCTTCGCGGATCACGGGGGCGGATTCGCCGGTAATGGCGGATTCGTCCACGGAGGCGACGCCTTCGACGATTTCTCCGTCGCCAGGGATAAGTTCTCCGGCGGGAACAGAAACTAGATCGCCGCATCGCAGCTTGGCGCTGGGAACCTCTTCGAGTTTGCCGTTGGAAGTGTAGCGTTGGGCGACCGTTTCGGAGCGGGCGCGACGTAGCGTCTCCGCTTGCGCTTTACCGCGCCCCTCGGCCATGGCCTCGGCGAAGTTGGCGAACAGAACGGTAAACCACAGCCAGAGAGTGATCTGCAGATTGAAGCGGAAGGCTTGGTGCGGATGCAGAATCAACAGAACGGTCGTTATGACGCTACCGATTTCAACCACGAACATGACGGGATTGCCCATCATGTTGCGCGGATTCAGTTTGAGAATTGAACTCCACGAGGCGCTGCGAACCAGCTTCAAATCCCAGATCGATTTGTGATGACTTGCCATAGTGTCCTAGAACGTCTTTCCTGCATACATGAGAAGGTGCTCGAGAATGGGCCCGAGGCTGAGAGCGGGGAAGAAGGTCAGCGCGCCCAGGATCAGGATGACGCTGATCAAGAGGAAGGTGAACAGCGGCGTCGTGACCGGAAACGTACCCACGGACGGCGGAACGTATTTCTTCTGGGCCAAATTACCGGCAATAGCCAGCATCGGAATGATCATCAAGAAACGGCCGATGAGCGTGGTGATTCCAGTTGCGCCGTCGTACCAGGGCGTGTTGACCGTCAGGCCTCCGAAGGCGGAGCCGTTGTTACCGGCGGATGAGACAAAAGCATAAAGAATCTGGCTGAGGCCGTGAGGGCCTGGATTGCTGATTCCAGCAGTGCCGAAACCTTTCACGACAGAAATTCCGGCGAGCGAAAGGATGATCAGCGGAAAGACCAGCGACACGAGCATTGCCATCTTGACGTCATAGGCTTCAATCTTCTTGCCGAGGTATTCCGGCGTGCGGCCCACCATGAGGCCTGCGATGAAGACGGCGAGCACGATGTAGATCAGAATGCCGTACATGCCGGAACCGACTCCACCAAAGATCACTTCGCTCAGCATGATATTCACCAGCGGGACCATGCCGCCGAGTGGAGTGAACGAATCATGCCAGCCGTTGATGGCGCCGCAACTGGCATCGGTGGTTACAGTGGCGAAGAGAGCGGAATTGGCAATGCCGAAGCGCGTCTCCTTGCCTTCCATATTTCCGCCCGGCTGGGCAGCAGTTGCGTGTTGCGCGACTGTAGCGGGATAGAGAGGATTGCCTTTCGCCTCGGCCCAGTACGCGACCGTGACGCCGGCGAGGAACAAAATGGCCATCGCCGACCAGACGGACCAGCCATGAGCCGGAGAACCCGTCATTCGACCGAGAGTGTAAGTGAGACCGGAACCGATGGCGAAGATGCAGAACATCTGAAACAAGTTGGTGATTGGAGTGGGATTCTCAAATGGATGGGCGCTGTTGGCGTTGAAGAAACCGCCGCCATTGGTTCCCCATTCCTTGATAATCTCCTGCGAGGCGACAGGACCTTGCGCGATGGTCTGGGTCGAGACCGTATCCATCACGGGCTTGCCATTCGCATCGACGACGGGCTTGCCGTCGGTGCCTATACGCTGCACCTGCTGCGGTTCGATCAACTTCACTGTGTCATAAGGCTTAAGGTTCTGAACCACGCCCTGCGATACCAGGAAGAGCGAGCCTACGACGCAAAATGGCAGCAAAAGCCACAGGCAGCAGCGAACGAAATCGACCCAGAAGTTGCCGAGAGTTTGCATCTGGCGGCGGGCGATGCCGCGGATGAAAGCGATAGCCAGCACGATGCCGGTGGCAGCCGACGCGAAGTTATGGAATGCCAGCCCCACCATCTGAGTGAAATAACTCATCGTGGTCTCACCGGAGTAGGCCTGCCAATTTGTGTTCGTGGTGAACGAGGCAGCGGTGTTGAAGGCGAGATGCTCCGGAGTGACCGCAGCGAAATGCTGCGGGTTCCATGGCAACATCCCCTGGATTCGCTGAATTAGATAGAGAAGCAGCATGGAAACGGCGCTGAACAGCAGCATAGAGGTCGCGTATTCGGTCCAGCGCATTTCGTGTTTTTCGTCGACGCCGGTTATGCGGTAGAGCAGGCGTTCGATCGGGCGCAGAACGGGATCGAGAAAGGTATGTTCTCCGGCGAAAACGCGCGTCATGAAGACGCCGAGGGGCTTCGTGACGGCGAAGATCAATGCCAGAAAGACAAAGATCTGCAGCCAGCCGTTGATGGTCATTTCAGAATTTCTCCGGGCGCAACAGGGCGTAGAACAGGTAGATGGTGGTGGCGGCGCTGATGATGAGCATGATTACGGATTGAATGTCCATGATGTCTTTTGTTTCACCCGCTATTTCAGGCGGTCGCAGAAGCGCACGTAAGCGACGGATGCTGCGAAGAATGCGATCGTGACAGCGATCCAAAGAATGTCTTGCATGAACGAGCTCCTTGCCTTCAAGCAATGTGCCAACGGCGATTTCAGAGAGCGATCCGCCGATTCGTCTCGGCGACTCTGTTGCGAACGCGCATACCGATGAGCTTTCCTCGCGTCCTCGTCGGTTTCCACTCTGTCATCTGCGCTTTCTGGCTGCGAGAGAAATCAAGGACTTCTCCTAGCAGAGCTAAGAGGAAGCACATCATAAACAGGACTGCACCGATGCAAAGTATCGCGAGGGCAAGTCTCATATGGCGTCCATGCCGGCCGAAAGCGCCCCGTAGGCTATTTGATAACTTCGCGCGTAAAAGTGGTATCAGCGGGGCATAAAGAATTCGTAAAGAAGATCGCAGTAGCGACGGGCCACGAAAGTACCCGGGGCGCGAATCAGCAGCCCCAATCGGCCTCGCCGGGCTTGGCGTAATACTTTCGGCCCGGAGATGGGGCCGGGGTGGTGGACAGTTCGAGAAGGGTGAGGCGAGCCGCAGCCACCATCAATTTACGCTCGGTCGGTGGAGCACACTCCCAGGAGGAAGAACGTTGTTCGTTCTCGTGAGAATCACAGTCGTGCGCTAAAGCCTGCCGGTAGTGATGAAAAAGCCTTGCCAAATCTTCCGCCGCTACGTCTTGAATCGTCGACATGATCTTCGCCTTTCCGGAGCCGTTTACTGCTGCGGGCTGCGTGTTTGACATACATCGCCCACAAGCTATTGGACTGCGGAGGACGTAAGAATTGAATAAAGAGTCCGTAGAATGTTCGTAAGACGAGTTGATAATTAAGAAACGAGCGAGGCGCCCGAGAGGCTTACTCTCCCGGTTCGAAGCGGTATCCCACCCAGGGTTCGGTGACGATGTAACGCGGCGAAGAGGTGTCGGGCTCGAGCTTCTTGCGCAACTGGCCGACAAACACGCGGAGATACTCGACTTGTTCGGTGCTCTGCCCACCCCAGATTGCTCCCAGCAGAGTGCGATGGTTGACGACCTTGCCCGGCCTTCGCGCGAGATACACGAGCAACTCAAACTCTTTGGGAGTTAGTCGCACCTCGGAATGGCGGACCGTGACCTTGCGCGCGGAGGTGTCGATGCGAAAGTCTCCGAGCGCGATGACGGAATCAGCTTCCGCCTCGGCAGGAACGCGGCGGAGGTTGGCACGGACTCTCGCCAAGAGCTCGCTCATGCCGAATGGCTTGGTCACGTAGTCGTCGGCGCCGGCATCGAGAGCTTCGACTTTTTGGCGCTCATTGTCTCGGACCGAAAGAACGACGATCGGTACCTGCGAGATGGTGCGCACATGGCGGCAGAGCTGCACGCCATCGATCGAGGGCATCGAGAGATCGGTGATGATGAGATGAGGCTGCCAGTCTTTCATGATCTCTAACGCCATCTCGCCGGAGTTGGCGACGCGAATGTCGTAGCCCTGTGCCGCAAGACTCGTCCGCAGCACCCGGGTGATTTGGGGCTCATCGTCGACAACGAGGATGTGGGCGCGATCCGCCATCAGCGGGCCTCCTGGGTCACGATGTGGACATCGACCGAAGGTGAATCGCGGAGGAAACGCTGAATCGCGGACATATATAAGTATCTTTGCCAGCCGGTGCGAGCCGAACGACCAAAGATAACCTGGGTGATGTGGTTCTCGCCCACCAGCTGGGCGAGGCCGTCGGCGATGCTTCGACCGGAACCACGGACGACTTTGGCGCCGAGATTTTCGGCGAAGCGGATATTTTCGGCGAGGGTTTTCTGGTCCTCGGGGCGAGTATCGCGACCCACGTCGATATAGAAGACGAAGAATTCGCCGCCCATAGCCTGCGCCATCCGCGATCCGCGGGCAATGAGATACTGCGCCGCGGGATTTGAGCTGACGCACACGCCGATGCGCTCTCGAATTGTATGCGCAGGCTGGGTGCCATCTTTTTCGAGGAAGGCGTCGAGGCTGCGGTCGACGACTCCTGTCACCTGGCGGAGGGCGAGTTCGCGAAGCGCGATCAAGTTGCCGGGACGAAAGAAGTGCGAGAGCGCGCGCTGGGCGCGGTCGACGGGGTAAATGTCGCCTCGCTCCATGCGCTTCTGCAGAGCTTGCGGCGTGAGATCGGCGAGGACGATTTCGTCCACGCGTTGCATCACCCAGTCGGGAACGGTCTCGCGAACCTGCACGCCCGTAATCTGCTGAACGGTGGGGCCGACGCTTTCGACGTGCTGGACATTCATGGTGGAGAGCACGTCGATCTTGGCGTCAAGAATCTCCATGACATCTTCGTAGCGTTTGGCGTGCTTGCTGCCTTCGATGTTGGTGTGGGCAAGTTCGTCAATCACAATCACCGCCGGCTTGCGGGCGAGGATGGCGTCAACGTCCATCTCATCGAAGAGCGTGCCCTTGTATTCCAGTTTGCGGGGAGGGATACGATCGAGTTTGGCAGCGAGTTCCGCAGTGGCTTTCCGGCCGTGACTTTCAACGACGCCGACGAGCACGTCTTCGCCGCGACTGGCCCGGCGGATGGCTTCGCTCAACATACTGTACGTCTTGCCGACACCGGGGGCATATCCAAGAAATAGCTTGAAAATGCCGCGGGACTTCTCCGGAGAAACTTCGTTCAGCCAATCCTCGGGGGTCTTAGGCATCGAGCTATTGTCGTTCGCGGACGTGGGAGTTGTCACGTCCATCGTACAATGCGGATGTGAAAACCGGGGCCCGAACGCAAGCGACGCGGTACGCGGTGGTGGTGGCGGCGATCGCAGTAATCACTGCGATCGACTTCCGGCTGCACGTCAACCATACGACGGTTGCGTTGATGTTCCTGGTGACCGTGCTGCTGACCTCGGCCTACTGGGGGTTGCGCTACGCCATCGTGATGGCGATTGGGGCGACGGCCGCGTTCAATTTTTTCTTCCTGCCCCCGGTCGGGACGTTCACGATCGCCGATCCACAAAACTGGGTAGCGTTATTCGCATTTTTGGTAACGGCGCTGGTGGCCAGCAATCTGGCAGAACGCGCTCGCCGCGAAGCGGAAGGAGCGAAGCAACGCCGGCGCGAAGTGGAGCGGCTTTACGGGCTGAGCCAGAGGCTGCTGGCGTCGGAGAATGTTCTCGAGCTGTTGAACGCTTTGCCTCAGTATCTGCAAGACACATTCGCGGTCGGCAGCGCTGTGGTGATGGCGGCGGATCATCCGACGGTTTACCGGTCGTCCCTTGAGGCGAAATTCGAAGAGAGCGTGTTGCGGTCGACTCTGTTGCGGGGCGAGCCTATAACGCAGGGAGGCGTGTCGTATGTGCCTCTTCGCCTGGGAATGCGAACCGTAGGGGCCTTGGGCGTCACGGGAGCGGATCTCTCGCGAGAAACGCTGGATGCGCTGGGAAGCTTGGCCGGGCTGGCCATTGAGCGCGCGCGGGCGCTGGAGGCGCTCAGCAAGAACCGGGCAGAACAAGAGCATGAGCGTCTGCGAACGGCGCTGCTGGATTCGGTGACGCACGAATTTCGGACCCCGCTGACTTCCATCAAAGCCAGTGTGACGACTTTGCTGTCGACTGCGGCGCTCGACGAGCAAGCCCGGCGCGATCTGCTGACGGTGATCGACGAAGAAACCGACCGGTTGAACCGGCTCGTGGGCGAAGCTGCTGAAATGGCGCAGCTCGATTCGGGCATGTTCAAGCTCGATCTACAGCCACACTCCATCAGTGATGCGATCAACCCTGCGATCGAGGATGCACGAGCGTCGTTGGAGAAACATGCGGTGGAAGTGGATTTATCCGGGAAGGACTTGCCGGCAGTTCGTATGGATCTGCAGCGCATTCGCGAAGTGGCAATGCATCTGCTGGAGAATGCCGGGAAATATTCGGCTGCGGGAACGCCGATCAAAGTCACGAGCGAGGTAAAAGGTGACATGCTTGTGACCAGCGTCGCTGACCGGGGACCGGGTATCGATTCGTTTGAGCAGTCGCTGATCTTCGAGAAATTCTACCGCGGCCAGAACCAGCGCTATACGGCTCCGGGAACGGGTATGGGGCTGGCCATTGCGAAGGTGATTGTAGAGGCTCATGGGGGAACGATCGGAGTGGTGAGCCAGTTGGGGAGCGGGTCGGTTTTCTCTTTCAGCCTGCCCTTGGACAAGGGGATGCGCGCGTAGTGTGGCGAGTGCGGGACCGAGACGGTCCTGCGACATCCGGCGCTACTTTCACGCAGGCCTACTTCTTTTCGACTTTGTTCATGTAGTAGGCGGATTCTTCCGGGCGGACTACGCGTGGAATCCATAACGGACGCCGCAAGTTGTTAGGGCCAGGCGCAGGACGTGCCAGTGCTTTCCATCTTTGATAGACAGCGAACGATAGATTCGTGTCGACGAAAATGTCGCCGTAGCGATCTTCCGCACCAGCCTTTTCTACTCGCACCATCTGATGCCAGCAGTGCATGCCGCTGACGGGATCAGGATGGACCGGGAACGTGATGTCTTGATGGACGCCCGCATCGCTCCACCACACGCGCTTGGTTTCTGGATCGGGGCTGTCGTAGGGCAGGACCGATTCGAGTTGGCGCATCCTCCACTGACCTTTGCCGACTTCTTTCAGATCGACCCATGCGCTCGACATGCGTTCGACCTGCTCGTCTTTGCTAATGCGCCAGCGACCGAGATGGTGCGAGCAGGCGACGACAGCCGGCGTGAGTCCTTCCGTGACCCAGGCGTGAAGAACGAAATAGCCGATCTCGGTGTGAACTTTCATGAGATCGCCGGTACGGGCCTTGAGCTTCTTGGCATCGACGGGGTTGAGCCAAAGCGGATTCTTGTGGGAGATTTCGTACAGAAACTTCGCATTGCCGGAGCGTGAGTGAATCAGGTTGGGCAGCCGGAAAATCGGGAGCAGCGTGTAGACGTCGCCATGCGCGTCTTTTGGCCACTCGACTTTCGGCGTGTATCTGGGATCGAAATCCTCGGCGAGTTGCCCTTCGGACGCTTCGCGTGCAGCACGGTGAATGTGGCTGCGATAGTACTCGGGCAACGTGAACTCGGGCCACTTCCAGTCCGCCATCGTCTTTGAAAAAAGTTCGAGCTTGCGCGAGGGAGTGTTGTAACCGACGACGGGCTTGCCGTCGACCATCACGCCGACGGATTTGCCCGCTTTAGTGACAACTCCGTTCGGTTCGACTTTCGTGCCTGTGAGTTCGGTTTCGGTTAACTGCTTTTCGTTCTGCTTGTAAACATCGCGCGTGATTTCGAAGGCGCCATATTTGCGCATGTACTGGAGCGGAGTCAGACCTTCTTTTTTCGCGGCTTCGGGAAGGCCGGGAACGGAATGGTCGAACATCCAGCCGTAATATTCGTCGACGGTGAGTTTCTTTCCCGGCTGTTGCGGCGATTCGAAGTATTCTCGAATGCCCATCGATCCGTCGGGATCGATGGCCCATGAGAGGTTGATCCAGAATTCGTCTTCTTCCCAAACCTCGCCCGGATTAGCCTGGTAGGTGTACTCGAATTTTTCCCCGTTTCTCTCACGCACCACGCGACTTACGGGTTGTCGAAAGCCGATCCATCTGCCCGCGTAGGATTCCTGGCTCATCAGGTCGTGGCGCTCGGAACTGAATCCCATCGGCAGGACGTAATCCGCAAACCAAGCGGTCTCGCTCCAGGTGGGAGTGAGCGCGGCGTGGAGGCCGACTTTTTCTTCGTCGCGAAGCATCTCGATCCAAGAAAAGCCGTCGGGGTAGGTCCAGACTGGATTGAAGACGCGCGTGAAGTAGGCCTCGATGCGGCCCCGGCCTTCTTTTAGAAAGTGCGGGAGCAGGAATGACATTTCGTGCGTGCAGAGCGGCCACTCCTGGGGATACAGCAATTCGTTCCAGCGCGTTTGCGGCGGCGGATTCTTGAACGGCTTCGGAACGAATTTGTTCCAGGCATTCAGATTGTGTCCACCCTCGGTGCCAACAGATCCGGTGAGCACGTGCAGGAGCATGAGAGCGCGCGCGGGCTGCCATCCGCCGAGATTGCCGGAGGCGCTGCCACGCCACAAATGCGAGGCGAAGCGACTGCCGGCGGTCGCGATTTCGCGGGCGATCTTCACGATGATTTCCGCTTTCACTCCACTTTCTTTTTCAGCGAATTGCGGAGTGAAGCCTGCATAGTGCTTCTTCAAAACCTCAATGGTCCCCTCGAAAGTTTGTCCGCGCGCTTGAAAGCCGTCGACTTCGAGTTCTTCCCAGTTCGTCCACTTCCTGACGAAGGCGGCATCGAAGCGGTTCTCGTCGAGAATGACTTTCGCCATCGCAAGCAAGACCGCGGCTTCACTTCCGGGATATGTCGGCATCCAGTAGTCGGCCATGCTGGCAGTGTTGGAGAGGCGCGGGTCCATGACCGCGAGTTTGGCTCCGGCCATTTTGCCGTCGATGATGCGTTGCGCGTGCGGATTGAAATAGTGCCCAGACTCGAGGTGCGCCGAGAGCAGCAGAATGAAACGAGCGTTGGCGTGATCGGGCGAGGGACGATCGGCGTGATGCCAGAGGAGATAGCCGAGCCGCGCCGACGAAGAACAAACATTGGTGTGCGAGTTGTGTCCGTCGATGCCCCAAGCTTGGAGAGTGCGCTCCATGATGAAGTCGGCGCCGGGGCGGCCCACGTGATACATGACTTGTTCGCCGCGATTCTCCTGGATGGCTTTACGAATGCGCGTGCCAAAAGTCTCGAGAACTTCGTCCCAGCAAGTACGCGCCCATTTCCCTGCTCCGCGCGGGCCGCTGCGCTTCATCGGATAGAGAACGCGATCGGGATCGTGAATCTGATTGATGGTCGCGGGGCCTTTGGCACAGAGGCGTCCGCGACTGGCGGGGTGCATGGGATTGCCTTCGAACTTTTCCACGCGACCCGTTTTTTTGTCGATGTAGGCGAGCATGCCGCAGGCGGATTCGCAGTTAAAGCAGACCGTTGGCACCAACTGGTAATGACGTTCGACGCGGCGAGGCCAGGCCTCGGGATCGAGTTCTACCCAGTCGTCCCACTTCTCAACCGGAGGACAGTAGGCGAGGTGGCTGCCGTCGCGCTTGAAATCGGTCATCGGAAATTCTCCATACTTCTACCTCTTACTTCTGCCTCTTAGCTGTTGGGCACGCTCTGGCCAGCCATCACGAAACACCATTCGAACGCGAAAAGTCCAAACAACACCAGAGCGGCTGCCACCGCCTCGTTAAGGAAACCGACCGGAACCAACAACAGCAGGCAAAATGGCACGATTCCTCCGGCAAGAATTGTTCCGCCCCAGAACCAGAGCTTGAATGGCCCGTGCGTAATCAGACGAGCGGCGTAGGCGGAGTTGTCGGTCGCATGCGGCATCGAGAACTCCGCGGCGACGATAAGCAGGTGCATGGCAAGAGTAACTACCAGCGCCAGTCTTGCGACTCCGAGATTGTCTTCAGAACCTCCGATGGATGGAGGCAGCAAAGCAAGCACCGCAGCGCCGCACATTAAAGCTTGCACGATCAGATGCACCGGAAGCAGCGGAGTCTGCCAAAGATCGCGGCCTTCACACTGTCCGAAAAGGAATGCCGTGTAGACAGCGGCCAGGAAGCCTGCGAGCACAGTGGGCCACAGGAGCAAAGACGTGAGGGTATGCAATTGCAGAACGGCGCCCAGCCAGAAAAGTCCGGCGAGGCCGCTATATGCAATGAGGATGAACGCTCCGCGTGCCAGCCACGATTTGCTTTGCGGCGTGAAGATTACGCGCAGGAAGCGCGCCTTGTGTTCGAGATCCCAAACCAGAAGAACGGTTGTCAGGGCCGTGAATAACAGCGCGATGGTTGAAAGCGTGATATCGCGCAGACGGTCAACGCCGATCCATCCGAGCATCAGCGCAAATCCTGGAACGGCGAGCGCGCCAGAACCGATGGCTTTCGTCCAACAGTAGGTGGGAACTTGCCATCCCCAGGGACGCGCGTGGGAAACATCGTAGGCCGCTAGCGCGCCCTTGTGGAGCAGCGGGCTGTCAGGTGGATAGACGGCTCCGCCGCCGTGGATGCTTTCATTACGCTGCGCCCACATATAACCCGATTCGTGACGAGCGGCCGTGGGGACGATCGCGCTCTCGTCGGCGTCGATGTAGTAGAGCTTGGGACGAGTTCCCTGCTCAGGCTTGCGAACGCGCACCGGCTCGCGGGCTAGTAACTGGGCGATCTCACCGTCGCAGGCGTCGAGATCTCCAGCGATGATGGCGTGCTCGGGACAGACGACTACGCAGGAAGGTTCCAGCCCGACTTCGGTGCGGTGCGCGCAGAAATGGCATTTTGCGGCGGTGCCGTCATCGGGATCGATGTAAATGGAATCGTACGGGCAGGCTTGCATGCAGGCTTTGCAGCCGATACAGCGCTCGGAGCTGAAATCGACGATGCCGTCTTTGCGCTGGTACATGGCGGTCACGGGACAGATGGTGACGCAGGGGGGATTCTCGCAATGATTGCAGCGCGTGACCTGAAATACGCGGCGAGTATTGGGAAACGTACCCTTCTCGACGTACTTCACCCAGGTGCGGTTTACGGTGAGGGGAACGTGGTTCTCGGTTTTGCAGGCGACAGTGCAGGCATGACAGCCAATGCACTTACGGTTATCGATAATGAATCCGTATCGCATCCGGAAGTCGTTTCGACGCGCCGCCGGAAGTGGCTTGCGGCTTGTGTATTGTATCTGACGGGCGGTTCGATGCTATTGACGGGCTTGAGGCGGGACGCAGTTCGCTGAAAATTAATCGCGCCAATGTATAGCACTTTTGCCAGAACGTTCTGGCGGCTACGCTACAATTCGGAGTGCATTCCTTAAAGCACAACGTGGGCACGCGGGGGCCGCAAACGCACCGCCGGAGAGTGATCCAGATTTAAATCCGTTCGAACGAATCCTATGACAGCTGAGATGGCGGGCAATCCGGCAATTCTCGACGGCAAGAAGGTTTTCTATAACCGCTTCTTGCTGATTGTGGCGGGCCTGGGCGGACTGCTGTACGGAGTGGACGTCGGCATCATCGCCGGGGCTCTGCCTTATCTCGAAGCGACCTCGGGACTGAATGCGGGGCAGCTTTCGATTGTGGTGGCGGCAGTATTGCTAGGGAGCGTGATCTCCACGTTGTTCGCGGGACTGCTTGCCGACTGGATGGGGCGCAAATCGCTGATGGCGCTGAGCGGCGTCATGTTCGTGATCAGCATTCCGATGATCGCGTTATCGCATGGCTACGGGCCGCTGGTTTTCGGTCGATTGTTGCAGGGCGTAAGCGCCGGACTGATCGGCGTGGTAGTACCGCTGTATCTGGCCGAGTGCCTGACAGCTTCAAGCCGCGGCAAGGGGACAGGAATTTTTCAATGGCTGCTGACGCTGGGGATCGTGACTGCGGCGCTGGTCGGAGTTTATTTTAGTTTCCGCGTCGATCAAGTGGCGAAACTCGGGGATGCTGCGAAGCTCCTTGCTTTTAAGGATACGGCGTGGCGGGGAATCTTCTGGGTATCGCTGCCTCCCGGAATCTTGTTTGTGATTGGCAGTTTCATGGTTGCGGAATCGCCGCGCTGGCTGCTGCTCCGGGGAAAGAAAGAAGCTGCCTACGCGGCATTGCTGCGCTCTCGGGCGCAACAGCAAGCGGACCTGGAACTGCGCGAGATGGAAGAGGTGAGCACGGCCGAGAAAGCAAAGAGCGGCGGAGGGAAAGTTAAGGAATCGTTGTTGCACCGGAAATACGTGATTCCGTTCGTGCTGGCGTGCATCATCCTGGCGTGCAACCAGGCAACCGGCATCAATTCCATCATTGCGTACAACACCAATATTCTTCTGCAGAGTGGGCTGTCGGACGTCGCGGCGCACTGGGGATATGTCGTCTTCACCATCATCAACTTCGTCGTGACTTTCGGGGGCGTTGTCCTGGTGGACAAGAAGGGCCGCAAGTTTTTGCTCGCAGTGGGCACCGCCGGGATCATTTTGTCGATGATCTGCACCGGAACTGTGTTCCTGAATACGGAGAAGTTGCGGGTCGACTCACGAAACACAGTACAGACGATGGTGGCATCGGACCAAACGCTGCGGCTGGCGTTTAATCAAGACCTCGCGGCCAAACTGTTAAATGCGAGCGGCAGCTCGGATGCGGGGCGGGCGACCTCACTCGTCGTCATCTATTCGTATGGAGATTTTCGGGCGGCGAGCCAGGTGGTGAGATCGGACGATCCGGGAGCCAAGCCGATTGAAATCGCGCGGGACGGCTGTGTTCCGGCAAATAAAGTTGTAGCTTTCTTCTCAAATCCGTTTGGGGATCTTGACGCTTCGCGAACCGCACCTTTGAAAATCGAAAATGCATTGATTACGCCTATCCCGCCTCCGCGAAATGGTTGGATTGTGGCGATTACTCTCTTCGTGTTTATGGCGTTTTATGCGGTGGGACCCGGCGTGTGCGTGTGGCTGGCGTTGTCGGAGTTGATGCCGACGCGCATTCGTTCCAACGGGATGAGCATCGCGCTGGTGCTGAACCAGGCCGTCTCAACGACCATTGCGGCGATTTTTCTGCCTACCGTGGGCAAGTATGGATACTCGACGATGTTCTTTGGATTCGCGGCCTGCACGGTGATCTACTTTGTCACCGCGACGTGGTTCTTGCCCGAGACTAAAGGGAAAACTCTGGAAGAAATCGAAGCGCATTTTGAAGGCGCGAAGGCTTAGCGGCGGCGATGCCTTCGGGCGTTTGCCGGGAACTGGCATTTTGGAAAGAAACACAAATTACTTTCACTTTCGGTGATCATGAGTCCTAAGGAAAAGCAGAGAAATACGGCCAACCACAACCATTCGCACGCCATGCGGCGGGAGATCTACGAGCAGCCAACGGCGATCGCGAAGACCATTGAGAAACACCTGAAGAATGACATCATCTTCCCGGGAGAACTCGATCCGATCGAGACTGCGTTGCTGACGTTCGAAAAGCTGATCATTGCGGCCAGCGGATCGAGCCGGCACGCTGGCCTGGCTGGGGAGATCATGATCGAAGATCTCTCGGGTGTCGCCGTCGACGTGGAGTACGCGAGCGAATATTGCTACCGATCGACACATGCCGCAGTGGATCCAATCGTCAT
>CAVPFM010000010.1:0-182509 GCA_963703735.1 uncultured Acidobacteriota bacterium | reverse complement strand
CGCCGTTCTTGACCCCGGGAAAACGCAATGTAGGCGGGCGCGAGTAGCCGGCTCCAGCGGCCCATGAAGCGCTCGTCAAACTCCACTGCGAACATCTTTGCTTCGGCCTCCGTCACGTTGGCGTTCTGGGCGAACCCGTGCTGCGTAACGACCGCCGCGAGTGTTAGAGACAACAACACGATTCTACTCAGGAATTTGTTCATCCTCGAACTCCCTTCAATACGATTTTCCGCTTCCAACGAGCCGTCCGAAGCCAACCCGGCGCAAGCCTTGTTGGAATGCTTCGACGAGCGACCTGTCGTAATCGTTACGGGGTGAACCTATAGGGAGGAATCCAAGCCGGACTGGACCTTTGTGCGGTTGCGCGCGCGCCGCAAGTGGCCACGCCACCGCCGCGCCGCCGAGGAGCGTGATGCACCTCGGCGCCGTCTCATGAGCTTCCCCCTTTCTGCCGAGACTACCCCGGGCGACCTCAGACTACCACATTCATGGGCGATGCCTGTTGTGCATCACAGAAAATTTGGCGACCAATGTCGCTGATGGGTCAAAACCCAAACGCCTCTCGAAAGCTCGCATGTCAGCTTTCGCCAGCTACGGACAGATTGTGGCATATGCTCTGGCCTGGCCCGCGAGACACCGCCAAAGAAACCAGATATAGGTAATGTTTGTGTAATCAGTGAGGAGGTAGGTATGGGTAAGATTTTGTTTTCGGTTGCATTCGCTACTGCGCTGCTTGCGCTTGCTTCTTCTGAGGCTTCAGCATTCGTATTCGTATGCCAAGCTGTCGGCGTGCGCTCCCATGCTTGGGGTCGAAGCTTCTACGTCGTTGAAGCCAAGCTGGCAGCTTTGCACCGGTGCGCCCGTCGAAGTGGAATCTGCACCATCAGCTATTGTGTTCCAAGCTATTGAGGCCTTTAGCCCGTAGCGCGGCGTCGCATGTAATCCGCCACTCTATTCGATTACCTCGTCGGCAATGGCGAGCAGCCCGGGCGGAAAGGTTAGACCAAGCGCCTTTGCAGTTTTGAGATTTATCACAAACTCAAACTTGTTCGGTTGCACTATTGGCAGGTCAGCGGGTTTGGCGCCCTTTTTAGGATTTTTCCAGTGTATTCGCCTGCTACGCGATACGCTTGATCGAGGCTCGGTGAGTAGCTCATCAGGCCGCCGGCCACGACAAACTCACGCCATGGGTAGATCGTGGGTAGTGCGTGGCGCGCCGCCAATGCAATCAACGGTCGCCGCTCGCTAAGGAATAAAGGCATCATTAGCGTGGAAGAGCCCGCCGGCCTTTTGTTGGACGAGGGTTAAGAAGGCAGTATCGAACTCGTCTACCGTGCTGGCTCTCACGACATGAATTTGAACTCCGAGTGAGCGCGCGGCCTCCTGCGCCTCTTTGGCGTGGAATTCACTTTCCGCAAAATTCGGGTTCACGAGCGTGCCTATCACTGTGGCCTTAGGTAGGAGCTCGTGCAGTAGCCCAATTCGCTTTGCCCCCAGTTCAGACTGTAAAAAGTACACTCCCGTGACGTTGCCGCTCGGTCGGTTAAGACTTGTGACGAGGCCGAGCCTGACCGGGTCGGTGCCCACGCTGATCACGATCGGAATTGTCGTCGTCGCCGCTCTTGTTGCTGCCACTCCAGGACTATTGGTGAATATCGCGGCAACCTGACGACGAACCAGCTCAGTCGCCATCGCAGGTAATCGATCGTAGTGGCCATCGGCCCAGCGATATTCAGTCGACACGTTCTGGGCTTCGACATAGCCGGTTTCCTTCAAGCCCTGACGAAACGCAGCCAGCATGGGCGCATACCTGCCAGGCGAACTGCTCGTCAGGGTTGCCAACCACCGGCATCGCCTGCTGCTGCCCGCGCGCCGAGAGTGGCCACGCGGCTACCCCGCCGCCGAGCACGGCCTCAGAGACGATCGCACCCTACACACGGTCAGATGAACAGCACCTTGTGCATCACGGCAATTATGGCTGCCGATGTCTCAGATGGGTCATTTTCGTCAGATCGACCCTGCTTCCGACGCTCGCGGGTGCCAGCTTCGCTCCGATCGCGTCCGAACCTTCGCACCGCAGTGATTTGACGCGGTGTGCCAGCAACAGTCTCATGCACCGCCAGCGGCGACACGTCACGCCAATAAAGGAACGCCAGCGCCGCCAGACCAGTGAGCGCCACGACGAGCGCTGTCCGTATGCTCAGCCCTTCAGCTCGCGCTTGAGATCCGGGATGCTGCGGATGCCTTCCCGCGCGCAATATTTGGCAGCTCTCTTCAGCACGCTGATCGGCCGCATGCGCCCAGCCTTGCACGATAGCACAATCGTCGCGGGGTGGGGAACTGCTGCGCTGCGGGATTTCGATCCACCTTATGACCGTAGCGGGTCATAGGCGGCGGTCTACCGCAGTCCCGCCCTCGTCCGCGATGTCGGCAGCACCCCAGTAAGCAGACCTTCCGGGGCGCTACGGTGCTGGGGGTTCGTCATTAGCGACCCATTTCTGCAGCCTTGAGAACTTCTGTCGTTCTCGGTAGCCGGATCGTAGGTCTTATCTGCGACCAGGCTCGCTTTCGACGGTGATGTCCCCGCCCATCATCTGGCAGAAGCGTCGGCTGATCGCGAGGCCAAGGCCAGTGCCGCCGTATTTGCTCGCTGTCGTCGATGAGGCCTGGGGAAAACTCCTGGAACAGCTTGCCCATCTGGACCGAGTTGCGAAAGCGCTACGAGTTGTTGACCACACGCGAGCGCGAGGTCATGGGCCTAGTCGTCTCGGGCATGCTCAATAAGCAAGTTGCTTTTAAGCTGGGAACCAGTGAAATCACGGTAAAAATCCAACGCGGACAAGTGATGAGAAAGATGAAGGCGGATTCGCTGGCGGAATTAGTCAGAATGGCGGCGAAGCTTGAGCTTTCTCCCGGCTGTCGCCAATGAGAGCCCTGTCCAAACTTCAGCGTTACGGTCTGGCGGTGATTTCTTGCGGCATCGCGCTGGCGGTGGCATGGCCTATCGATGCACCCGCATCATGCTTCCTCCTCGCTGTTGCGCTGAGCAGTCTCTTCGGAGGATTGGGGCCGGGGCTCTTCTCGATTGGTCTCTCCGCCGTGGCTTTCGGTTCATTATTTCTCCGAAGGACGATCCCGCCAGCCGTCGAGGCAGCGGTTTTCTTCCGATTTGCGGTATTTCTACTAGCGACTTTACTCATCGCTGCGTTAATAGAAATAAAACGACGGGTTGAGGATTCCCGCAACCGAGCCGAAGAGGCTTTGCGTCGGGCGAACTCGGATCTCGCACGCGTCAGCCGGATGACCACCATGGGGGAATTAACTGCCTCTCTCGCGCACGAGGTAAATCAACCGATTGCTGCCGCAGTCACCGATGCCAATACGTGCTTGCGATGGCTTACGCGCAATCCACCCGAGTTGGAAGAAGCGCGCGAGGCTGCGTCGAGAGTCGTCAAGGACGCCACTCGTGCTGCAGCGATCATCAGCCGCGTCCGGCATCTCTTCAAGAAAGGTACGCCACAACGACAGTTGGTTGATGTAAACGACGTGATTCAGGAGATGGTCGTCCTGCTGCGCAGTGAAGCTGTGCGTTATTCCATATCGGTCAGGACGGAGCTGACGGCTGATCTTCCGCAGGTCTCTGGCGATCGAGTGCAATTGCAACAGGTGCTGATGAATCTCATAATGAACAGCATTGAAGCGATGAGGGATGTAAATGGAACGCGTCAGCTCACCATCAGCTCACAGCGGGGCGAGAACGCGCATGTTCTGGTCTCGGTCAGCGATACAGGCGTGGGGCTCCCGCCGCAACATGCCGATCAGATCTTTGACGCGTTCTTTACCACCAAATCTCATGGCACCGGCATGGGGCTCCGGATCAGCCGATCAATCGTGGAATCGCACGGCGGGCGACTGTGGGCTGACGGCAACTCTTCGCGCGGCGCGAGCTTTCACCTCACTCTTCCCACCAAAATCGAGGTCCACGAATAACTTCTCCAGCCGCCCCCCCGATTTAGGCAGGTACTATGGCCTTCATACCAAGGTGTGATTGCGCCCTACGCCGTGGAACGATAGTTTTCAAATTATGGCAAGTCAAAGGAAGGGAACAATGGTCGCGATTGTCGATGACGATGAGTTAATGCGCAGTGCATTGCAGGGCATGCTGAAATCCGTCGGTTTGCCGTCACAGGCGTTCGCGTCAGCGGAAGAATTTTTGAAGTCTGGCCAGCAGCAACAAACGGCGTGCCTGATCGCGGATATTCGTATGCCGGGAATGTCGGGTCTGGAACTGCAGGCCAAATTAAATGCTGAGCACTGCAGAATCCCAACCATCTTCATCACGGCACACGGCGACACAAAAATGCGTATGCAGGCACTGAGAGCAGGAGCGGTGGAGTTCCTGGCCAAACCGTTTGACGATGAAGTGCTGCTCGAGAGCGTTCGAGCAGCTCTCGAGAATTAGCCGATAAAGAGCGCGTGGGGCGCCAGGAGGTTCTCTGTGGGAGCTATCCAAAGAATCGGATGTGGGGATTGTGAGCGCAGATTCGAACAGATCATAGGCAATAGTCCTGCTCTGGAATCAGTGCTCGAACAAGTCGAACGGGTTGCGCCTACGGACTCCACCGTCCTTATCCAGGGAGAAACCGGCACTGGCAAGGAACTGATCGCGCATGCCATTCATAACCTCAGTTCGCGGTGCGGGCGGCCCTTTGTAAGGCTGAATTGCGCTGCGATCCCGCTGGATCTGCTGGAGAGTGAACTCTTTGGCCACGAGAAAGGTGCGTTCACGGGAGCTATCGCGCAAAAGATTGGCCGTTTCGAACTCGCCGACAAAGGTACGCTTTTCCTAGATGAAGTGGGAGATATTCCGCCGGCATTGCAGCCGAAATTATTGCGCGTTCTGCAGGAGCAGGAGTTCGAGCGTTTGGGCAGCACCCGCACTCATCAAGTAGACGTTCGGCTCGTGGCTGCCACAAACCGTAATCTCATGGAGATGGCGAACCGGGGTGAGTTTCGCAGCGATCTTTACTACCGTCTGAACGTATTCCCGGTCATGTTGCCGCCTTTGCGCGACCGTCGCGAAGACATTCCGGTTCTCGTGAACCACTTCGCCGATGTTTATGGCCGCCGGATGAGTCGCCAGATCGGCCACATTCCTCCGACGACTCTGTCCGCGCTCACGTCGTATCACTGGCCCGGCAACATCCGCGAACTGCAAAACCTGATCGAACGCGCAGTGATTCTCTCCAATGATGGTGTCCTTCCCAATCCTTTGCCTGCAGGAGGAACTTCGGCTATCACCGCGGCCGCAACTATTCCGGCCCCAACTACTCTAAAGGACTCCGAACGGGTTCTGATTCTGCGAACGCTGGAATCGGTTGGTTGGGTAATCGGCGGCCCGAAGGGAGCAGCTGCCAAACTCGGTTTGAAACGCACTACGCTGATCCATAAGATGCAGAAGCTGGGAATTTCCCGGTCGTCTCAGCCACGCTCCCCAGCCTCGATGGGGCCGGGACAACACGAGTGCGATCCGCTGCCGCAATTGCAGTAGCTCTTATTCGAGCCCTCTCACGCTTTCGGGAAGTCGAGCTTGCCAGGCCAATTGCAGCGTCATTCTTCGTTCCCTGCCACGGACTGTTCCAATCGCAAAACGTGTTCGTGGACAAAACCATCCAATGAGAATGCCCCGGCGCCCTTCACTACCACCACCAGGCCCAGCGCGATCACCAGCAGATGGTACTCAATCCCATGTCCCTTCCGGCTTCCGAACCAGTCCAAAAAGAGACCGAATCGAAAATGAACCATTGCAATGGCCCCTATCATGGTGAGCACGATGACGAGTGCAGCGATTCTGCTGAACAGCCCGACAATCAGTCCAATTCCACTGAAGAATTCGCCGGCAATCACAAGAAACGCAAGAATCGACGGAAGGTGCAGGTGTTCGCTGAATGTGCGTATGCTGCTGGCAAGACCTTGTCCGCCATACCAACCCAGCGTTTTTTGAGCGCCGTGGCCAAAGAATATGACGCCCAATACGATGCGTGCGATCCCCACGACCCAGTCGGCATGAGTACCGGTGAGAGCCTCGATCATCAGTTGTTCTCCTTAACAGCCAACCACTCCTGCTCGACTTCTTCCTTTGCATTCTGCGCTCGCGATTCCATCTCTCGGATCACGATTGAAAAGTCCTGATCAGGCCCGAAAGCCAATGCGTCGGAATTAATCTGAAAGGCCGCCTCAGTTGCACGCAACTCCAGGTTCAAGTTCGAAGCAGTTTCGAGAACCAAGCGGAAGTCTTTATTCATCAGGCGCAACGGAAACTGCGGACTGTAGTCATTGCGGGCCGCTCGGGGGAGCTTTCCGACATGCGCCGGAGCGACGACCGCAGTCTTGGCCAGGACTTCCAGAAGTTGCTCACGATCGAGTCCCGCTTTTTCCCCCAGTGCGCACCTGCATTCCGACGCCGAGCAGTGTGTTAACAACGAGCTTTGCGGAGCGCAGCGTTGTTTGCAGTGGCGAATCTCCGATCTGCTGAAAGGCCAGCAAGACTCGCGTCTGCGAGGTCGCGAGCGATTAGGGCCCGCATATTGTCTAATTCCTTCTTGGAAGTTTTGTGTTTCTGGGCTTCCTTATTTGCCAACAAGTTCGTCCAGGTCACTCTGGCCTCCTTTCACAAACTGTTTCCGCCCTCGCAACACGGTGGTGAGGAAATGGTCGCCCGATTTGATTTTCTGCAGAAACTCCTCTGGGGAATAGGCCGTGACGTTGACCTCTCTTCCCAGCCGCGCCTCCGCCTTGCGAAGCGCTGGAGACAGGTTAGCAAGACCTGCTCTGCCAATGACCATCACATCCACGTCACTCATCGCATGTTCCCGGCTTCGTGCCACAGAACCATAGATAAAAGCACTCTGAATCTTGTTCCCAAACGGTTTTAGCATCCGCTCCAAGATAGGAGCCAGCCCTGCCGTTCTTTCGAAGAGCTGCTGCAGGTCTCGGAACACTGGGGACTGGGTCTCCGCCTTGAAATAAGCCCTTGTGCCTTCCCGACGGTGCACCAATATTCCGCTCGCCACCAGAGATGATAGCTCCCGCTGAAGGCTCGACGGGCTCGTGCCCAAACGGCCAGCGAGTTCCGAAAGATACCACCACTTATCTGGCTGGCCGAGCGTAGCCGCGAGCACGCCCTGCCGCACCTTTGGGAACAACGCAGTCAGCATGGAAGAGTTACGCATAATACGTATATTATTACGCATTATGCGTAAGCACGTCAACCGCCCCGACGGTGCACCAATATTCCGCTCGCCACCAGAGATGATAGCTCCCGCTGAAGGCTCGACGGGCTCGTGCCCAAACGGCCAGCGAGTTCCGAAAGATACCACCACTTATCTGGCTGGCCGAGCGTAGCCGCGAGCACGCCCTGCCGCGCCTTTGGGAACAACGCAGTCAGCATGGAAGAGTTACGCATAATACGTATATTATTACGCATTATGCGTAAGCACGTCAACCGCTAAACGAACAGGGCTGTCTCCGACGAGCGTTGAGTAATCTAAAGTGGCAGTTCAAAGTACTCATGTCTATTCGAATCAGACTCGGACGCAATTCGAACAAACTCGAATGCTGTTCGACTTTGTGCGAGCAGCGTTCGCGGGTCCCAGGACGGCCGGCACCGACCTAAGCCAAAGGCTTAGGGATGGTGTCTCTCTTCTCCTCTGTTCATCCTCGCACCCAAAACGAGTGCCGCCCGTTCGAGAGATCGCGTAGAGTAACGGCTGATTGAGCAGGTTGACCTCGAATCGGAGCCGTCAGTAGGAAGGAAGAGAGCGAGGATGACGATTATCGGCCGAACAGTCGTCCATCGTTAAGCGAGCCCATGAATAAGTGCTTTGTCAGCTTCGCAGTGTGCAGCTGTACGCCTTCATTTTGAGACAATCGATGGTTAGGGACCTGTTTTTCGGGTTTGTGCCACCCAATTACTCATGACTGACCTCGCTACTCTGGATGCGGACATCTCCAGCTTCGACCGGATTGATCTTCTGTCTGCTGTTGCTGGACTCCAGCTCTTAGCGGAGAATGCGGAGCGTGTCGTTCGGCTTGAAGCTTTGGCTTTCCGTGTCGCGTGTGGACAATCCAATCGATCTCGCAAGGTGGCGCCTCACACGCTTCGCAAACTCTGCACCTCGCCTGCACTGGGGACCATTGCCCACGCGGAAGACCCATTCGACAACGTCTTCTGCGCAGTGTTCAAACGCTTATCGAACACTACCGGGAGAAGGAACTGGGCGCGAATTGCAGCAAAACACGGAAGACGCAGGTCACCTATGAGGGATATTTCAACAAGTGGATTCTACCTCGTTGGGGAAGCTATCGCGTCACCGAGGTCAAGGCAGTCGCTGTCGAGCAATGGCTTCGGTCGCTCAAATATGCGAACGGAAGCAAAGCCAAGGCTCGAAACATCATGAGTGCGGTTTTCAATCACGCTGTCAGGTGGGAATGGCTGGGTGTGAATCCCATACGCATGGTGCGTCAAAGCGCCAAGCGGACCAGGATGCCCATTGTGCTTTCCATCGAGCAGATTGCGGCACTGCTTCGCATCTTGAAGGAGCCCACGCGCACGATGGTATTCCTCGCTGTGTTCACGGGCCTTCGGGTCGGGGAGTTGCTAGGCCTCAAGTGGAAGGACATCGATTTTCAGAAGATGGAAGTCCATGTCATCCGCTCGATCGTGATGCAGCACGTGGGCGACTGTAAGACCGAAGCCTCTCGCAAACCGGTTCCGCTCGATTTGCGATTGTCTAAGGTCCTGTGGAACTGGCGACTGCAGAGTCCATATCCAATCGATGAGGACTGGGTATTTGCCAGCCCACACAGCAAAGGCAAACTGCCGTACTGGCCAGGCTCGCTCTACAAGGCGCACTTGGAACCAGCGGCCAAGGAAATCGGGATCGTGGGCCATTTCGGTTGGCACACGTTCCGGCATACGTACGCGACGCTCCTCAAAGGGAACGGCGAGGACGTAAAGGTTGTGCAAGAGCTAATGCGACACGCAAACATTTCGGTCACGCTGAACATCTACGCGCAAGCGATCACGCAAACCAAGCGAGATGCGCAGAGTCGAGTTGTGAGCTTGTTGCTCGACAAAAACGAAGAAAAACCAAGCACCGAGGCTTATCGGACGTTAACGGACGTACAAAATTCTGGAGGGGATTTGCAAGTGGTTGATAAGGTTGGCGTCCCCGACGGGATTTGAACCCGTGTTACCGCCGTGGAAGAACGGCGCATACACGACTTTAAAGGACTTACAAGAGGCGGACGACCTCTAAGTCGCTGGAAATTCCCGGTAGCGGGAGCAGAACCGTAGCGTAATCCGTAGTGCGGCGCAGCTAAGATGAGCGTCGGATCCGTGACAACCGCTGGCTTTCACCTGCCGCACGTTGATTGGTATAGAGCCGACCCTGCCAACTTTGTTGCTGCAACTGGGCTTCATAGAGTCTGATGTCGTTGCATGGCGTCTAGCTTAGCTACTTTTCGTCGCAAAAATGCGCTTTCTGACGTAGGCCGGCTAACATCATGTGCAGCGGATATGGTCTTGGGTGGTAATTTTGCGCTCGTCCATTCTCGAGCGCGAGGCGAGTTGAGTGTACCGGCTTAGGTGCTTTGTCGCGCAAGATAGCACCCCATCTGGATGATGTTGTCGGCAATCACACCCAGCCCTACCCATCGTCGCATGCCGTCCAGGCCTGGATATAGGCAACGACGCAACCCGTGTCTTCGTTTGAGCACACTGATTCGGCCCTCCGAACCGGTTCGCCACTTTTGACCTCTGTGAAACCAATGCTGGTGCTGAAGAAGTTCCCGTTCCTTACTCGTGGTGTTCTTGTTGGGCACCGACATCCACCGCACCCCCAGTGCCTGTCCCGCCTTCTCGTTCGCGCGCGAATAAAATCCCGCATCGGCGGCCACCATGCGCGGGATTCGTCCCAATCTCTGTTGGTGCACCTCGATCGAGGACAGCAACAGAGTCGAATCCGCAGGGCGCTCGGCATACACCTCAAAGTGGGTCACGATCTGGTTTTCCGCTTCCTGGATCTTGACCAGCTTGCCAAACTCGTTGGGCTTGCTCGCTTTCCCTTTGCGAATAATTTCCGTGTGCGGTTCGAATACGCTCACGATCTTTCCAGGCGACTTCGTGTCGCCTGCGAAAATCCGCATCTTGGTTTGTTTCACCACTTGCCGAACCCGCCCCACCATGGTTTCCAGCCACTGCGCCAGACTTTCCAGCGGCGTGCGCCGACGACGTGGAGCCTGCTTCACTTCGGCCAATACTCTCTGCGCCTGATTTATTACTTTTCGCGTCAAGCTGAGAAGCTCCCGATACTGCCGCTTTCTCCGCTCTTCTCCAGGCGGCCCCAGCCGGCGAGTCGATAAGGCAATCGCCACGACTCGCTTCCGTATGCTGCGCATACGATCCCGCACCTTGCCTTTCAGACCTCCGGACTTGGACTCGATCTTCTTCATGGTGCGGGTTAGCACCCGCGTCCCGTCCCCCAACAAACTGCTGTCGGTCGGATAATGAATGTTGCTTTCCACCACCGTCGTATCTACTCGCAACTTCTTTCCCTGCGTCACTCCACGCTCCTGCGCCAGTTCCACCACCCGCTGGTGCAATTGCTCTATGACTTTCGGCTCGATCAACTGCCCCAGTCGTGCCAGCGTCTTGGCGTCCGGTACTTTTTCATCCCCGATCCGGGTGAAAGCGCGATACACCAGATTGGCCCGCACCTCTCGCTCCAGCACGTCGTAGCTCCAGTTCCGGATGTGCTTCAATAACAGTAGGCGCAACACTACTTCCGCCGGAGTTTGCATTCGCCCACGAATGCGGCTCTGGGGATGGCGTTCCCCTTGCGCTTCGTACACCCTGTCCAGAAGCTCCTCGTCTTCCAGTAGTTCGTCCACCAGCCGCATCCAAGGTTCCCACAACTCCTCGATATCTTCGGCCAGACCTCGATGCCACAGCGACGGTTGTTGATGACGTAGTTTGATCATGGCCGTCATCCTAATCACCGTTCTTGTCTAAAACAATATGTCTTCAAAATGTTTTATTACTTTATTGAATACCATCGCGCAAAACTGAACACTCTGCCTTCAATCCTCAGCCCCTGTGTCGCTGGTTACGCCTCCTCATTCCTCCTTTTTGCGACGGAAAGTAGCTAGCGGGCTAGAAGGCCTCAGAAATTTACCGCTCGGACGCACTTGAAACCTAGCGTTGGAGTGCGAGACCCTGCATGTCGTCATAGCGCATGACTAAGCCCCAGCCGTAAGGCGTTCGAGAGTGTTTGTCGTCGTCATGGATCGAGCTATACAGAGCGATCGTGATTTCGTTGCGGCCGCGATGCAATGGAATTGGGATGGAGCTATTTTCCAATGAGAGACGGCCACCAGGACGTTGCCGCTCGGACTCTGGATCATAGAAATTCTTTTCGGAGCTTATCAAAGCCCCATTCGCAAAAACCCACGCTTGACCGATCCAGCCCAGCGATACCTGCTTCGTCTGATCCCGGTCAGAATCAACATAGGTTCTAACCCAAGTCAGGGACGACGGCTCCTTAGAAGCGCTGTATTGCCGGTTGAGATTCACAACTCCAAATCGCTCGGAGCGGATGGACTTCCACAATTTCGGTTCTTGGGGTCTCTCAGAGAACACGGGCGCCGATCCATAGTGCAATGCTGTCAATGGTCCGAGCTCCCACGCATGGACGATTCCAGCCGCGTTTCCCATGCTGTCGGGGAGAGGGACCGGAGACAGGCCATCCGTCTTGGACGGCGTGACCACAAGATTGGCGAAGGCCGCGGGGCCGTGCAGCTCCAAGCCGCCCTGCTGGGTATTCCCAAGGAGTTCACCAACTTCAAGCGTAGGTTGCACGGAGTCGTTGATGAAGACATTCATCCGTTTGCCCGAAACCACAAGCCGCACGTGATTCCAGCCGTCTGCGAAGACGGGAGCCCTCTTCTGGTACTCGGGATAGACGTTCCACAGCATGAAGCCGTTAATTACGGGGCTGTACTGAATGCAGTCGTTTTCCGCTCTGCAGTCCGGAAGACTGCGAATGTAGAACTCCTCGCCGTTCTGATGGTCACGCTGCCGGAAACGTATGCCCGGTATATCCGCAGCCAGTGGTTTCATATCGAACTCAATCGCTCCGTCACGAAACGACAGGTCGTTGAGGGCGAGATCTCCCGATTTCAGAACGATGATGCCGTCGGGGAAGCCTTCCTGCTTCACATATTGCACGTCAGGCTTATCGCTGACATGATGCCAATGACTTGAGGTCATCGGGATCACTTGGATTGTTCCGGCGTCATGTTCCGCTGCGCTCATGCAGATAGGCAGCAAGAGGCAAATGGTTGCTACGAGTACACCCAGTTGAAACCTATGCATTGTTTTCCCTTTTGTTGTGTTCTGTTCATTCTGCCGCTCTCCCTCAGGGCCGAGAGGATAACCGTTTTGTCTGTTTTCGGAGTGCTCATGCGTTCCTCACAGCGAGCAGGTCTCTGACCTCTTCTTCGGTAAAGCGAGGCGTAATGTGCTGGGGACAATTCCAGTCGAAGGCCTCGACACAAACCGTGATTGCGCGTTCAGGTACGGCATTGTGTTCGGAGGTCCTGAGTTTTGCAATCAACTCATGGGCCCCTTGGTTTCCTTCTAAGATCTTCGTTCGCCCTAAGATCTTAAGTCGCTGTTTCCCCACGTAATCCATCAAGAACAGGGCCACCCGGTCATCATGCTTTAAGTTGCCGACACTGATGTACTGCTTGTTGCCTCGCAGGTCCGCAAAGCCAAGCGTCTGGTCGTCCAGCACGTGAAGGAATCCCTTAGGGCCCCCGCGAAACTGGATATAAGGCCAACCGGTTTCGCTCACAGAAGCCATGTAGAACCCGTCGCGGGCTTCGATGAACTCCCGCTCGTCCGCACCCAACCGAATACCCAGTTCGCCGGCTTCCTCTATCCTCTGGTATTGCCGACGACTACCGTGGAGTTCTTGCTGCGTCTTGACGAGAGGTGTAAACGCGATCTTTGCAAATTGCCGTCCCATGTATCTTCTCCACAAAGCGACTGCGCGGACAGCTAGGTTGTCCGCGCAGTTTGCTTGCAATCGTGTTAAGCGGGCTCCCTGTCGTTGCACCGAGGTGCCCGAACTTTACGCCTTCGGTCTGACCCTTGTGTCGTAGAACTTGTGTATATGGCTGGAGATATAGTCGAGGCAGTCCTCCACCGCGAAGTGGCCTGCGTTCAACCGATGGATCTGGGCCTTCGGCAGGACTTCCAGAAAGGCTTCTCCTCCTGCCGGAGTGAAGAAGATATCGCCTTGCCCCCAGAAGATGATGGTCTTCGGCTGATGTTTTTTAAGAAATGCCTGCCAGTCCGGATAGTGCTCTACATTCGTGCGGTAGTCATAGAAAAGATCGAGCTGGATCTGCTTGCCATGCGGGCGCTGAAGGGTGAGCAGGTAATCCGAATTCCAATTGTCCGGGCTGATAAGCTCTGGGATCGACGAACCAGTGAGGTACACGTCTTTCACGGTCTCCAGTTCCAGAAGACCAGCGACCGCAGCTTCATTTTCTGCGCTGCGGTTCAGCCATAGGGCGTGGCGAAGTCCGCCCCAGGCATCGGTAAACCCGATCTCGTAGGCATTCGTGTTCTGAATGATCAGCCATTCGAGAAGTTCTGGTCTCTTGCAGACGATGCGAAAGCCGACAGGACCGCCGTAGTCCTGGACGAAAAGCCCGAACTTGTCGAAGCCCTTGGCATCGAGAAAGTGCTCGACGATTTCGGCCAGCTTGTCAAAGGTGTATGGAAACTTCGCTGGGTCAGGTGTATCGCTGTTGCCGAAGCCAGGGTAATCGGGCGAGATGACGTGAAAACAGCCGGCGAGCTCCGGAATCAGGTTCCTGTATTGGTGCGATGAGGACGGAAAACCATGCAGCAGAACGAGCTTTGGACTGGAAGGGTCGCCCGCTTCACGGTAGGCGATGTTGAGTCCGTCCACTTGAAGTGTTTTATATGTGACGGTCCGTGGCGTGATAGCAGGGGAATACGTCGATGACATCGTTGCTCTCTTTCCAGGGCTGTGAAAGTGCATAACTCGGTAGCTTCAAGCGTGTGTGGGCCAATACAGTTAGCGGGCTTCGTACAGTGATCGATCTGAGTAGATTCTTCGGTGCGCCAGGGTAAGCCCGGCGCTTTCAGCGGGTGAGATTCCCGCCCCGGAAAGGGGAAGAGCCGCCCCACCGGGAATCGAGTCTTGGGCTCATGAAGGCAACGACATGAGTTAAGCGTAGACAGAGCGATATCCAGGCCGTAACACACGTGAAGCGATTGAGCCTCGTGACACATCCGGATGCCGACAGGGTCGAATATCTGGAAGGCAACAGTAGGCGACCGATAAAGGCGATGGTCGCCGGAGAATCCGGCGGGGTCTGAGAGCACGGCATGGACAGAAACGGAAGCGTCATGGCACCTGGGAGATCCACCGCCGTCTTGGTCTGTCGAAAACGGGCCGAGTATGTCAACCGAATGGATCCACCTGAGGGAGACAGAAGCGACGGTGGAAGTCGGACTCGCTGGTAGTACTCGGAGTACGGGAAAGCCGTGCACATGGGGAAGCAGCGAGGCAGGTTGAGTTGCTGGTTCAGGGAAACATTCCCTGCACACTCAGAGGTAGGAGAAGGATGTCCACACAACTGGACCAGATCGCGAAGAAGGCAAAGTCGAATCCGAAGCTACGCTTCACGTCGCTAGCGCATCTGCTCACACCGGAGTTCCTCACGGAAACCTGGAAGCAGATGAATCGGCGGGGTGCGAGCGGGGTTGATGGAGAGACGACAAAGGAGTTTGAACGGGACTTGGACACACGAGTTCAAGAACTATGCGAACGCTTGAAGCGAGGGGCTTATCGGGCTCCACCGGTGCGCCGAGTGGAGATCCCGAAGGGACCTGGCAAGGCAGGGACGCGGCCGCTCGGAATCCCAACGGTCGAGGATCGCCTGCTGCAAAGAGCGGTGGCGCGGATCTTGGAAGCGGTGTTCGAGGCCGATTTCCTGGGGTGCTCGTATGGATTTCGGCCCGGATGTAATCCCCGTGGAGCCCTACGGGCGCTACGCGGGATCATTGTCACGAAGAAGGTTGGACACTTATTCGAGGCCGACATCCGCGGCTATTTTAACCACATCCAGCATGAATGGCTGCAGAAGATGGTGGCTCATCGGATAGCAGATCCGTTCATCCAGCGCCTGATCGGCAAATGGCTGAACGCAGGTTTCATGGTGGGAGGAGTCGTTACGCGAACAGAAGCAGGATCGCCACAAGGCGGGCCAATCAGCCCGATCCTATCCAATATCTACCTGCATTTCGTTCTTGATCTCTGGTTCGAGAAGAAGATCAGACCGAGCTGTCAGGGAGAGGCGTACCTGACCAGGTTTGCTGACGATTTCGTGGCGAACTTCCAATACCGGCGCGATGCGGAAGCGTTCCACAAGAACCTGACGGATCGATTCGGGAAATTCGGATTGGAATTGGCGGAGGAAAAGACGCGGGTGATGCGCTTCGGACGCTTTGTCCGGGCGGACCTAGCGAAGACCGGAGAGAAACCGGAAACGTTTGACTTCCTAGCAAACTAACCCGCGGTGCGCGGGTGAAACCAGGCAAGGAACTGAGCGTTGCAATAAGATGAGCGGGCCCATGCGTGCCGGCAAGTAGGCCGAAAAACCAATGGTGCATCCTCCGGGAGCCCGTTTCCTAGCATGGTCCCAGACTCTGTGCTCAAGACAGTGGTGACGGCGGCCTGGTAACAGGTGCGTCGATCCCGATTAGGAGAGTACTCAGTTCTGCACAGTCTGGGCCGTCTGGCATGGTCAAATCCAATGCGGAGGGACCCATGTCGAGAAAACGAAAGGGCAAGCGGAAGACAGGAGCGCCCATGTTGTGTTGCCTAAACCCAAATGCTGCCGGGGTGGATATTGGGGCGACGGAGATCTACATGGCCGTGCCTGCGGATCGCGATCCGCAAGCGGTACGCTGCTTTGCAACGTTTACGGAAGATCTTCATACCGCGGCCAACTGGCTGAAAGCCTGCAACATCGAGACCGTGGCGATGGAGAGTACCGGCGTGTACTGGATCCCCTTGTTTCAGATCTTGGAAGCGCGAGGATTCAAGGTCTTCCTCGTCAACGCCCATCACGTAAAGAAAGTTCCGGGGCGCAAGTCTGATGTTTCCGACTGCCAATGGCTGCAGTATCTGCATTCGGTGGGCTTACTGCGCGGGTCGTTCCGGCCGGAACAAGCGGTGTGTACGGTGCGATCGATCCTCCGTCACCGCGACAGCCTGGTACAGATGGCGTCGACTCACGTGCAGCACATGCAAAAGGCTCTGGATCAGATGAACCTGCAACTCCACCATGTGATCAGCGATATCACCGGCGTGACCGGGTTAGCGATCGTGGAGGCCATTCTGGCGGGTGAGCGCAACCCGCATACGCTGGCTGCACTCCGCGATCGGCGGATCAAGGCCAGCGCGGATACCATCGCCAAGTCGCTGGTGGGAGATTATCGGCGCGAGCATTTGTTCACGCTCGGCCAATCGCTGGCGGCGTTTCGTCATTACCAAGAGTTGATCGCGGCGTGCGATCGTGAGATTGCGCAGTATCTGGAGAGGTTCGAGTCGAAAGTGGATCCGCCCTCAGGTTTCCCATCGTCCTCGAAAGACGAGTCCCAACCGAAGACGAGCGAGCCGCGCTTCGACCTGCAGACTCATTTCCACCGCATCTTGGGAGTAGATCTGACCCAAGTGCCAGGGATCAACGTCCTCACCACGCAGACTCTTTTGGCGGAGATCGGTCCTGATCTTTCCAGCTTCGACGATGGGTCGGCCTTAGCATCCTGGCTTGGACTCTGTCCCGACAACCGGGTGAGCGGTGGCAAAGTGTTGTCGGTCAAAACCCGCAAGGTCAAGAATCGAGCGGCCACAGCGCTACGCATGGCGGCGCAATCGCTCTATCGCAGCCAATCCCATCTCGGCCACTTCTATCGCCGGATGCGCGCGAAACTTGGGGCCCCGAAAGCAATCACGGCCACCGCGCACAAATTGGCGCGTATCATCCATCCCATGGTAACCACCGGCCAGGCTTACGATGAGGCCATCTGCGCGCGAAACGAAGTACAGAATCGTCACCGGCTGGAAGCCAGGCTTCGCAGACAGGCCCGTGAGCTCGGATTACAGGTCGTTGCCTTATAGCAGAAGTTCCTTAGGAGGCTTCAAGCATGTCTGTGGCACCGATCGAGGCGGCAAGTTCGCCTTGGTGCGGGTCCCATGCGACAAAAGCCGCCGAAAGTTCTTGGCCAAGACTAAGGAATGGCTCAGCAAGCATAGGCATTGGAAGCGGCGGGATCAGCAGAAGCAACTTACGCTGATGCTGCGCGGCTTCTACCAGTATTTTGGGCTGCACCACTGCAAGCCGAAACTCGATAGGGTCCGGCGTGAAGTACACCGACAATGGGCCCGCACGTTGAGACGAAGGAGTCAGCGGCACCGGCTCTACTGGTCCTATCTACAGAGTCAATCTTGGTTCGAATTACCTTATGCAGTGTCGACACTCCAAGCGACGGTATGACTGCCCACCTAACGAGAGCAACCTGGGGAGCCCGTTGCGGGAAATCTGCTCGGCGGGTTCTGCGAGGGGGGACGGGCCCAAGCGACCTTGTCGCAAGACTCGTCCCTACCCACCACCGACATATAAGCCCTAAACGCGGGTCGTTTATACGAGCCTATTGTAGGCATGAGTGCAGCAAGAAGTAACGCCGTTTGTTGTGATACCAGGTATCAGTACTCCTGATAGGTGAAATCGGTGGTACGCTGCTTCAGTATGGAACTGCGTCATCTCAGATACTTTTGCGCCGTTGCGGAACACGAAAGTTTCACGATCGCCGCTAGACAGCTAAATGTCTCGCAATCCGGGGTCAGCGGGCAGGTGCGCGACCTTGAAGAAGAGATCGGCGTTAATCTGTTTCGGCGCAAGCACCGCGAAGTAACACTTACCCCGGAAGGATCTGTCTTTCTTCGCGAGGCGCGAGAAATTCTGATTCGAGCTGACCGGGCAGTTGAAGTGGCGGTCAGATCATCCCGCGGCGTCTCCGGGACGCTAACGGTAGGGCTCTGCGGACCTGTTACGGCCGCGTTTCTTCCAAAGCTAATCCGCAACTTTCGCAAAGACTTTCCCGGTGTCACGCTTGCGCTGCGAGAGCTGGCCCCATCTGCACAGATTGAAGCACTCCTCAACGGCCATATCGATATTGCGTTTACGCGCGGAATACCTGCGGAATTCAAACCATCGGTCTATCACGAGCTTTTTCTCACAGAGCCGTTGGTCGTAGCGCTACCAAAGGGGCACCCGCTCGCCAGCGAGCAAGCGATCGCGTTGAATCGCCTATCTAAAGAGCGCCTGATTCTCTATTGCCGCGAGGGCGCCCCGGAGGTATTCGACGCTATCGTAACGATGTGCAAGAAAAAAAGTTTTCGCCCAGAATCGGAGATACACCTCGTTCCTGGCAGTCAATTCTCACGATGGTGGAAGCCGATGAGGGCGTGGCACTGGTTCCGTCATGCGTGCAACATCTACGCGCCAATGACGTTGTCTTTCGGCCCCTGGCGGACCAGCGTTGTAAGGTGGACGCGATATTCGCATGGCGTCGGAATGAGAGCAGCAGTGTCATGGATACCTTTCTAACACTCTTGCGTGCCAAACGGGCTGAGCTTCAGCATGTCAACAAGAGTTCATGAAGCGCCATTTACAGCAGAGAGGAAATGCCATGAGTACCCTGATCGTCCCGCCATTCACCGACCCTGAACTTGCAATCCAGAAAGTACAAGTCGCAGAGGATCTCTGGAATACCCGTGATCCGGAGCGCGTCTCGGCTGCCTACACCGAAGACACTCAATGGCGAAACCGGATCGACTTCCTCTCCGGCCCCGCGGCAGTGATCGAGTTCTTGAAGCGAAAGTGGGAACGCGAACTGGACTACAAGCTAAAGAAGGAACTTTGGGGTTTCAGAGCCAATCGCATGGCGGTGAAGTTCCAGTATGAGTGGCACGACACAGAAGGCCAGTGGTATCGCTCTTACGGGAACGAACTCTGGGAGTTTGCTCCTTCCGGACTTATGCAACGACGGGAGGCAAGCATCAACGACCTCGCAATCACTGAGGCGGAGAGGCTCCTGTCAGCAGATCGGTCTAAACCCGTTCCTAATCCTTCCGGTCAAGGCGAAAAACGCTCGGCCCGCTAGCACTCTCCGGGGAGTGATGTTCAAGCGAGTCAGCGAAATGTCAGGCGGAAACGTCGAGGGCGAGAACTTTCATTGATGGTGGAAACGAACATCAGAAAGCCCGTACTTTTTCGTACGATCTTCCTCGGCTCCAAGCCCCATCGAAACCGGGCGCCAATGCATCTCGCATCTGCAGCCGCGCCCTGGATAGTCTGGTCTTCACGTTTGCTTCTGAGAGGCCGAGGGCCTTCGCAGTTTCGTTGATACTGAGTTGCTGCACGTCCCGCAAGATCAGTACTGTGCGGTATTTTTCGGGAAGAGATTCTAGGGCTTTGGTGAGCGCCTCACGAAGATCGCGTTGCTCCAACGCCTCCAATGGGATTTCCCGCCAATCCGCGAAATCCTTGGGGACGTAGTCGCCTTCGTCGTTTTGTTGTCCCTCGTCCATGGACTCGTAACGGTGGCGCCGGTCCTTGCGCAGCTTCATCTTCGCTTCGTTGATGGTGATCTGGATGAGCCATGTGCTGAACTTGGCTTCCTGACGAAAACGCGACAGGCCTTTGAACGCCTTCAGGACCGCTTCTTGCGCAACCTCCTCTGCATCTGCGTCGTTCTTGACGATCGAGAGGGCCGCCAGAAAAACAGCGCGCTCGTACGGCCGAACCAGTTCATAAAATGCGTCGGCATTGCCATCGTGAACACGCCGGATCAGACCTGATTCGGCCGCGTTGCCCTGAAACTGAGCCCGCATGGAGGACCATCCCTTCAGTGGTTTCGAGTTTTGAGATAACAACTCCCTTCCGCTGCTGGTGGCCGTCATTGCGCCTCCTTCAGTTGTTGGCTCACGAATTGAGAGCAATTGACTTGAGACACTTGTCTTCGCGCGAGATCGCGCAGCAGGCCGACTCCTCGCGAATCGACGAACCACACTTTTTCCAGGTCGAGGCTTACGGCTTTGTGGTGCGAAAGGGCTTCGTCACTGAGCCTTTGTAGCTCCTCGACCCAAAGGCCTGCGAGGTTGCCTTCCAATTGGAACTGGATGGCTTGGTCCGAGTCACTGATGATTGAGACCTTGAGCACTGCTAGCTTCCTCCGAGGACACCTTCGCTATGGCAGATGCTGGGCCATCCGAGAGGAATGAAAAGGAAAAGCTATGCTATTGATTGTGAGGGTCTTAGATAGGTATTGAGGGAATCGCTTTCGAAAGGAGCAACGAAATTTCGGGGGTCAGTTCCTTATGGCTTCGTGGCCACGAAATGTCGTGCTTGGTTGATCAGGTTTCAGGGGCGAACGCTTGATCCCGAGTTTCTTCATGCGGCTTCGCAGAGTGTTGGCATGCAGATCGAGAATCTTCGCCGCCCCATGTTCGCCCTCGATCACCCAGTCTGTCTTTTGCAGAACGCTGAGGATGTGACGCCTTTCAACGTGCTGCAGTGAGGAAGAACCAGTGACAGAGATAGCTTCTTCCGATTTGTGTCGGTCCGAATGCAAGGCTGGAACATCAGCCGTGGATGTCCCTCCAGCATTCGTCGCGGGCAGCAGGTTGGCGCCTAGCTTCAAGATCGGCCCTCGCGACAGGACTACGGCGCGCTCGATTACGTTCTGCAACTCGCGAATGTTTCCTGGCCAATCATATCCAGAGAGAAGGTCCATCGTATCTTGCGCAATTCCAGTGACTTGCTTGCCGAACTGCCTCGCGAACCGCTCCACAAAGAAAGCGGCGAGGAGCGGGATATCGGACCGGCGCTGGCGCAACGGCGGCAGCGCTATCGGTAGAACGTTGAGACGATAGTAGAGATCCGCGCGGAATCGGCCTTCCTGCACTGCTTTTTCGAGGTCCCGATTGCTCGCGGCGATGATGCGAACGTTTACCTGGACCGTGCGGCTGCTGCCCAATGGCTCAAACTCATGCTCTTGGAGAACCCGCAGCAGCTTCACTTGAGTGTCGGGCGGAAGCTCGCTGACTTCATCAAGGAACAGAGTCCCACCGTCCGCGAGTTCAAACCTGCCGGTTCTTCGTTCCAGCGCGCCGGTAAATGCACCTTTCATGTGCCCAAACAGTTCGCTCTCGACCAGCCCGGTTGGGATTGCACCACAATTCAATTTCACTAAAGGGCGATGCTTGCGCGAGCCGTGGCTATGGATGGCGCGAGCAATCAACTCCTTACCACAACCGGTCTCTCCCGTAATCAGCACCGTGGAGTCTGTTGGGGCCACCGTCTCCACTCTGTCTAATACTTCCAAGAGTTCGCGGCTGTTCCCCACGATCTCTTCGAAGTTATGCTCCCTGCTGATTTCTTCCTGCAAATAGACGTTCTCAGCTTCGAGTTTCTTTTGCAGCGCCTGGACCTGCTGAAGAGCCGCATGCAATCCTGCCTCGGCGCGCTGGCGCTTCAGTTCAGCCGCCGCTCTGGAAGCAAACACTTTGACCAGATCAATGGAGCGAGAGTCACGATTCATCGGCTTGTCATCAAGAATCGCGATGTGCCCGATCACTCGCCCCGCCAGGTCGAGCATGGGAACTCCCAGGTAACTCTGTGCTTCCCAACGTACCAAGCCCTTATCCAGCGGGAAGAGTTCCTGAATTCCTTCTTTGTAATGGCAGATTTCGCCGTTGATCACTTTCATGCAGGGAGTATCTGCAAGATTGAACTCAAAGTTTTCTCCGAACTGGTCTCCCTTCCAGAATGCGAGTACTTTGGCATTTTTTTGATCATCGCAGTGGGTTACAAAGGCATAACGTGCGCGAAGCGCTGTGGCCAGATGGCGCACCAGCGACGGGAAGAAATCGCTTCCGGTTGTGGAAGCAGTGCCCACAACAATCGAGCGGAATGTCTCTTCTGCGACGTGTCGGTCGGTGACGTCGCGCACCAGGCCAATCACACCAATCACGTTCCCTTGTGCATCGCGATGGGGAGCGAAGGTGCAGGATTCCCACAGATCCGTGCCTTCTCCAGAATGTTTCGGTATTAAAGCGTCCTCTACCTGGACCGATTCTCCTAGCAACGCGCGCTTTAGAGCAGCTTCTATCCCGCTCGGGTGCAACCTCGGAAAAACATCGGTCGCAACCTTGCCGAGCACTTCCTGCGAGCGCTTACCCGTCAGCCGCTCCATGAAGGGGTTGAATATCTGGTAGCGCAGCTCGGAGTCATAAACGATAATGCCTTCGGCTGCGCCCTCGATGATTTCTCGATTGAATTGAAGTGCTTCGAGCAGGGCAATTTCATTCTTCCGGTGTTCGGTAATGTCACGGGACAGCGCCAGCAGCCGTTCCGGTTTACCGCTCCCGTCCAGGATGGGGCTCACGACCACATCCCACCATCTAGGCTGACGCGAGATGCGGGTTTCGAAGCATCCGACGAAACGGCCGGTGTGGCCTTCTTTTGCGAGTTCTATCGCGGCCCGAGCGGCTGCTCGATCTGCGCCTTGCCAAAACTCAATATAGAAACTATTCACGAAAGGAGCAAAATCGCAGATCTCCAACGCCTGCATTCCACCGTCATTCATGAACAAGAAGCGCCCCTCCAGGTCGAGTACCTTGATGCAGTCCCGGCTGCAGGCGATCAGCCGGCTTTTAAGCTCTTCGCTGGCGCGCAGCTCTAGCTCTAGCCTTTCCAAACGTTCTCGATCGTGTTCAGAGACAGTCACTCAACGCCAGCTAAAATAAAATGCACCAGAGCGAGAATACAGGCCACACATTATCTCACTCCAATCGGTTTGTTTGCTTGAAGGAAGGCTTTCTATAGTCCTGATTCCCTGCGACGGCGAAGCTTCAGCCCCAGACCATTGGGCTCGGCACGATTTCACGTGCGAATGCCCGAATCTTTCAGCCGGATTCGATATAGACGCGTTTGCACGCAAAGGTTAGAGAGATGGGGACGTTGGCGCTGCGGAGAAAGTTCCGTCCAGACGTTCTAGCGCCATCAGGTTTCCGCCATCATCAACGACGGAGATCATCCCGCCGGGCGCTTGCAGTTTCTGCGCTTCCGCTTGCGCGGCCATGATGACTTGCTCCGCGCCTTGCAAGGTAAGCGTCTTTTTCTCGACAGTCTAGGCGTTCGTCAAGCTTCCAAGACACAGAACCACCGCCACAAATCCGTCACGAAGAGCTGCGCTCATTTGAATGTTCCTATCTGTCCTGCAATTTTTGTAACTGAGGGGCGCGCCAGTCCAGGTTCGAACAGGCCCTGCGCCCCTTGGTGGAAGGTTTACATAACGGGAGAGCTGAACTTGGCCTCACCCAGGTTGACTTCGGCAAATGAGCACCAGATCACTACTTTCGACACATTCTTCACGTAGCTGGGCACGACGATTTCTTTCTTGAACTTGTCGCCGATGAAGGCCTTCGTCTTCAGCTTGTCGAGCAGATAGACCTGGCCGTCGGAATCAACCACTTGCCAGTGCGGGTCCGGAGTGTCAGGAACGACGAAGTCATCCGACAGCGTGAGGATGCTCTTGCCATCGCGTGTGCTATGGGTCACGTGACCTTTATTGGCCTTCGGACCCTGGAACTGGCTGGAGGTGTGCATATCTTGTGCGAAGGCTGAGACGGCGAAAAGCGTCGTCATCAGCAGCAGTGAACGGAGCAAAAACTGGATTGTCTTATTCATATCTCGTCTGTTTCCTCTGTATTTGAAATGTGGTGAGCGCTGTTCTCACACCATCGGTGAATCGTTAACCATTCACCGCCCGCACTCGGCGGGCTGGTTTTGCTGAGTTGAGATGCTCACATGGCAGTGAGATTCGGAACTGTCGCGAAGGTTTCAAACAGCGGCCGAGCGCGGGATACCTGGACCTTTGTCACTTTGAGAAGCATGCGGCATCTACTTGGAGGAGCTGCTTGTGCAACCGTGACTCAGCTAGAAGAAATTGACTGCCGAGAGGTATGGAGAGAATTGGTCAACCGCACGGAGGGCGACCTAACGCCCGAAATGCGGGACCGAGTCGAGCGCCATCTTCAAAGTTGCCCGCAGTGCCGAGCTGTGTATGACGGTTCCCGAAATATTGTCCAATTGCTGGGAGACAAGACCATCTTCGAACTACCGCGTGGTTTCAGTCAGCGACTGTATAAGCGCCTATCCAGCCTGCGTTGACTCGCAATTCGTGTCACTTCTTACTGGGATCTGAATCGTATCGTCCGACTCCATGAATCCTGCAAGGCAAGAACTGTCCGCCAATTCGCTAAAGATGACGTTGGAGCCCGCGCCGGCTGCAACCGCCCGGCTGCAATCGCCGAAACTTGGCGTGCTCAAAGCTCTCAGATCGCACTGGCCTGAGTATCTAATGGAGGCCGGTTTGCTCTGTGCGTTCATGGTGTCGGCTTGCGTGTTCGGCGCGCTGTATGAATTTCCCGGTTCGCCCGTTCATCAAGCAATTATGTCTGGGTTCCTGCGGCGATTCCTCATGGGAATTTCCATGGGCCTGACAGCCATTGCCATTATTTACTCGCCGTGGGGAAAACAGTCTGGAGCGCACATTAACCCGTCCGTGACATTTACTTTTCTTCGTCTGGGCAAGATCAGGGGATGGGACGCTCTCTTCTATATAGCCGCACAGTTTTCTGGCGCGGTGCTGGGCGTTTTTCTGGTGGCACAGTTGCTGGGTCGTCAGGTATCGGACCCCGCAGTGCGCTACTTGGTAACTACGCCGGGTCCGCATGGACCCTGGGTGGCGCTGCTCGCGGAGTTCGTAATCGCAGCGGGAATGATGTCTACCGTTCTGTACTTTTCCAATCACCATCGGCTGGCCGAATATACAGGCATTTTCGCCGGCGTTCTGGTCGCAACCTATATCACGATTGAAGCGCCGTTTTCCGGCATGAGCATGAACCCCGCCCGGTCGTTTGGATCAGCCTTGCCTCCGATGATTTGGGATGGACTCTGGGTGTATTTGACAGCGCCCCCGCTGGGCATGCTGTTCGCCGCCGAGATCCATCTGTGGTGGAAAGGAAAGCGAGCAGTCATGTGCTGCAAGCTCCACCACAACAACGACAAACGCTGCATCTTCTGCGGAGCCAATGGAGGATTCGCATCATGACTGAGAATCATTACGACGTGATCATCATCGGAACCGGCGCGGGCGGCGGAACGCTTGCCTACCATCTGGCCCCATCGGGAAAGCGAATCCTGATTCTTGAACGCGGTGACTACGTTCCCCGTGAGAAGGCGAACTGGGATCCTCAGGTCGTCAACGTCGGCGGCCATTACAACACTAAAGAAACCTGGCTCGACAAAGACGGCAAGGATCTGCATCCGCACACGAACTATTACGTCGGCGGCAATACAAAATTCTACGGCGCTGCTCTGTTCCGTTTGCGCAAGGAGGATTTCGGCGAACTACGTCACCACGGTGGCATCTCGCCCGCTTGGCCGATCAGCTACGACGATCTGGAACCGTACTATACGCAGGCCGAAAATCTCTATCAGGTGCACGGCAACCGCGGAGAAGATCCGACCGACCCGCCGGCGAACTCGCCTTATCCGTGGCCCGCGGTCAGCCATGAGCCGCGCATTCAGCAGCTGTCGGACGACTTCGCACGTTCGGGGCTCAAGCCCTTTCACGTTCCGGTCGGGGTCATGCTCGACGAGAAAAACCCGCACAACAGCCGTTGCATTCGCTGCAATACCTGCGATGGTTTTCCCTGCCTGGTGGGTGCAAAGTCCGACTCGCAAGTCGTTTGTATCGATGAGGCGATCAAGCATTCCAACGTGACGCTGTTAACGAACTCTTTGGTGAAGCAGCTGGAGACAGATGCATCGGGACGCGAGGTGAAGAGTGTGGTGGTGGAACGCCACGGCAGCGTGGAGAACTACTCAGCCGACGTGATTGTCGTTTCTTGTGGAGCAATCAACTCGGCCGCGCTGCTCTTACGCTCCGCCAATGACAAACATCCGCGAGGGTTGGCCAACAGCTCCGACGTCGTGGGCCGCCATTACATGGGGCACACCAATTCGGTGATGATGGCCATTTCGAAATGTCCCAACCCAACGATTTTTCAGAAGACGCTCGGAGTCAATGACTTTTACTTCGGCTCGAGAGATTTCGAGTATCCCATGGGGCACATCTCGTTCGTTGGCAAACTGGATGCAATCACTCTGAAGGCTGGCGCGCCCGCCATTGCGCCAAATTTCACGCTGGAACTGATGGCCAGGCACTCGCTGGACTTCTGGCTCACCTCCGAAGATCTGCCCGATCCCAACAACCGGGTCACCATCGGCCGTGACGGCAAGATCGTTCTCACCTACACGCCGAACAATCTTGAAGCGCACGAAAGACTTCAGGCCAAGTTGAAGCAAGCCATGAAGCAGACGAATTGCACGATGCACGGTCACGAATGTCATCAAGGACTATTCGGCCGAAACCTGTACGTGGGACAGCAAATCCCGCTCGCCGGCGTGGCGCATCAGAATGGGACGATTCGTTTTGGACACGATCCGAAGACTTCAGTTCTGGACTCAGACTGTAAGGCGCATGATGTCGACAATCTCTACGTTGTGGACGGAAGTTTCTTCCCGTCGAGCGCAGCCGTCAATCCGGCGCTGACCATCATGGCCAACGCGATTCGAGTGGGCGACCACTTGATGAAGCGCCTTGGCGTGTCCCAGACGGAGTACGAACGGAATCGGCAGCAGAGCCATGAACTCGCGGTAAGCAGGTAGATAACATGAAGCAACTCTGTCGATCACATCGCGTGCGCCAAAGCGTGCTAGCAATCTGGGTATTGACGCTGGTCGTGGCTCTTCCGCCCCTGTCAGCCCAACAAAACCCTGCTCTGGTGGACGGCGTGGATGCGATTGGCATCACGGTCTTCGACATGGTCCGGGCGGTCGATTTCTATTCCAGAGTACTGACGTTCGAGAAGGTATCGGACACCGAAGTCGCCGGCGAGAGTTACGAGCATCTGGAAGGCGTGTTCGGATTACGGGTGCGGGTGGTACGAATGAGGCTCGGCGACGAATTCATTGAGCTCACCGAGTATCTCGCACCGAAGGGTCGCCCGATTGCAGTTGATTCGCGCAGCAACGATCGATGGTTTCAGCACATCGCGATCATTGTCAGAGACATGGACAAGGCATATGCCTGGTTAAGGCAGAACAAGGTGGAACATGTTTCGTCGGGGCCACAGCGGCTTCCCGACTGGAACAAGAACGCGGCGGGCATCTCGGCGTTCTACTTCAAGGATCCCGATGAGCACCCGGTTGAGGTGTTGCAGTTTCCTCCGGATAAGGGCCTGGAAAAGTGGCACCGTCCCACCGGCAGATTATTTCTTGGCATCGACCATACCGCAATCGTGGTGTGGGACACCGACGCCAGCGTCAAGTTCTATCGCGATTTGCTCGGAATGCACGTGGCCGGAGAAAGTGAGAACTACGGAACCGAGCAGGAGCATCTGAACAACGTATTTGGCGCCCATTTGCGCATTACCGCTCTACGAGGCGCAAGCGGGCCGGGGATTGAATTGCTGGAGTATCTGACTCCCCGCGACGGACGGCCTTTCCCATCGGACGAGCATGCCAGCGATGTCGTTCACCGACAGACCGTCCTGTTGACCCGAGACGCCGATGCCGCAGCCAGCGAGTTGCAGGCCAAGAGGGTGACTTTTGTCTCTTCTGGCGTGGTTGCGAATCGAATTGGAAAGCTGGGGTTCAGCAAGGCCTTTCTAGTGCGCGATCCCGACGGCCACGTAGTCGAAATAGAAGAAAAGTAGGAGGAGATATGAGTGCAAGTAACGTCCAACCTACGTTGTCTGTAACGGACCGGCACTTGGATCTTGCCAAAGATTCGCCGTCCAGATTGGCGCTGGCAGACCCAAGCATCGACGATCCGGTAGACGACACAGGGAGCGGCCCCAAGCGCGGTGATTTGCAGCACTCAGATGAGTTTGCTTCCCTGATCAAAGTGATTTGCGGACAACGCGGAGAGTTCTTATGACACAAGAAGAAATCCGGCTATCAGAATCTGGAGCGCGCAAGAAACACTGGAAGCGTTGGGGGCCCTATCTCAGCGAACGTGCATGGGGCACGGTACGCGAGGACTACAGTTCCGGCGGCACCGCTTGGGAGTATCTGTCTCACGACCACGCGCGTTCGCGAGCCTATCGTTGGAACGAAGACGGACTGGCAGGGATCAGCGACCGGAAGCAGACCATGTGTTTTGCCTTGGCTCTGTGGAACGAGCGCGATCCCATCCTGAAAGAGCGCCTTTTCGGTCTGACGGGCAATGAAGGCAATCACGGCGAAGATGTGAAGGAGTACTACTTCTACCTCGACTCAACACCCACGCACTCCTACATGAAGTACCTGTATAAACACCCACAGGCGGAATTCCCGTACCGTCAGCTCGTGGAAGAAAACCGAGGGCGGGGCAAGAACCAGCCGGAGTTCGAGTTGCTCGACACCGGAGTGTTCAACGACGACCGCTACTTTGATGTCTTCGTGGAATACGCCAAAGCCGACACCGAGGACATACTGATCAAGATCACAGTGGCAAACCGCGGGCCGGAGGCGGCCAATCTTCGCTTGCTCCCGACGGTGTGGTTCCGCAACACATGGTCATGGGGAAGTTCAAATCGCCGGCCGGAGTTGCATCAGGCAGGTCCCTCACCTAACCCGATCATCGAACTGAATCATGACCGGCCCGGCAATCGCTGGCTGCATTGTGAGGGCTCGCCAGAACTTCTTTTCACTGAGAATGAGACCAATACCCAGCGGCTGTTTGGTGTCGAGAACCGCACGCCATACGTCAAAGACAGTATCAACGACTACGTCGTGCACGGCGCAAAGGAAGCGGTGAATCCCGACCGAACTGGTACGAAGGCTGCAGCTCACTACAAGCTTACGCTTGGCGCGGGCGAGAGCGTTGTCGTCCGTCTTCGCCTGACGGACTCCGACTTCAAAGGCAAGAATGCCTTTGCCAGCTTCGATAAGACGTTTGCGCTCCGCCAGCGCGAATCCGATGAGTTCTACTCCACGGTGATCCCGCAGGATCTTTCGCAAGATGCGCAGAACGTAATGCGCCAGGGCTTTGCCGGCATGCTGTGGTCCAAGCAGTTCTATCACTATGTAATAAAGGACTGGATTGAAGGCGATCCGGGCAATCCTCCGCCGCCCGCGGAACGCAAGAAGGGCCGCAATCACGAGTGGACTCACCTGTACAACGCAGACGTTATTTCCATGCCGGACAAGTGGGAATATCCCTGGTATGCCGCCTGGGACCTGGCCTTTCACTGCATCCCGCTCGCGCTCGTCGACTCCGACTTCGCAAAAGAACAGCTCACGCTGATGCTGCGTGAGTGGTACATGCACCCCAACGGACAGATTCCCGCCTACGAGTGGGCTTTCGGCGACGTAAATCCTCCAGTGCACGCCTGGGCCGCGTGGCGCGTCTACAAGATCGACAAGAAGCGCAAGGGTAAAGGCGATCGCGCATTCCTGCAGCGTGTCTTCCACAAGCTGATGTTGAACTTCACCTGGTGGGTCAACCGCAAAGACGCGGAAGGCATGAACATTTTTCAGGGTGGCTTCCTCGGTCTCGACAACATCGGCGTATTCGATCGCAGCGCGCCCTTGCCGACTGGCGGATACATCGAGCAATCCGACGGAACCAGTTGGATGGCCATGTACACGTTGAACCTGTTGGCCATTGCCATGGAACTGGCCTCAGAAGAACCTTGCTATGAAGACGTAGCCAGCAAGTTCTGGGAGCACTTCATCTACATCGCCAACGCCATGAGCCATCGCGGCCACGACGGCATGGGACTGTGGCACGAGGAAGATGGCTTCTTCTACGACGTGCTCAAGCTGCCCGACGGCACGCACTTCCCCATGAAGATCCGCTCCATGGTTGGATTGATCCCGCTGTTTGCAGTCGAGACGCTGGAGCCCGATGTTCTCGACAAGCTGCCCGATTTCAAAAAGCGTCTGGAGTGGTTCATCGACAACCGTCCCGACCTGACAGCGAACTTGGCTTGCATGCGTTCAGAGGGAATGGGTGAGCGCAGATTGCTATCCATCGCTAGCCAGGACCAACTGCGCAGCATTCTGAAGTTCATGTTGGACGAGCGCGAATTCCTCTCGCCCTACGGCATCCGTGCGCTGTCGCAATTCCATCGCGGCAACCCCTATACCCTTCATGTGGACGGGATGGAGCACCGCGTTGATTATGAGCCCGGCGAGTCGTCGACCGGGCTGTTCGGCGGAAATTCCAACTGGCGCGGCCCCATCTGGTTCCCGACGAATTACTTGCTAGTCGAGTCGCTGCAGAAGTTCCACCACTACCTGGGCGACGATTTCAAGGTTGAGTTTCCCACTGGTTCGGGAAAGATGATGACTCTGTGGGAATTGGCGGGAGAACTTTCGCGCCGCATGACGAACATCTTCCTTCGCGATGAAAATGGCCGCCGGCCGGTGTTCGGCAATCTCGAAAAGTTCCAGACCGACCCACACTGGCGCGACTTGGTTCTGTTTCATGAATACTTCCACGGCGATTCGGGAGCCGGAGTTGGAGCCAGCCACCAGACCGGATGGACCGGTGTGATAACGAAGTTGATGCAGCAAAGCGGAAAGTCCGGTAAGCGCAAGCAAAAAGAATCGGCGGCGGCCAAAGTAGCCGCGGACTGAATTCATAGGGAGAAATGGCAATGAAAGCGATAAGCGTCTTTCCAGGAAAACCCAACAGCGTCCATGTGGCCGAATTACCCAAGCCTTCCCTGGACCAGGTCCCAAACGGCCGCGGTGTGCTGGTCAAGGTTCTGCGCGTGGGCGTGGACGGAACGGACAAAGAAATCAACGCCGCTGAGTACGGTGCAGCTCCTCCGGGATACGACTTTCTAGTCATCGGCCATGAGGGCTTCGGCCAGGTGGAAGCTGTCGGCCCGAACGTCAGCGAACTGAAGCCGGGCGACTACGTTGTGGCTACGGTGCGCCGACCGGGCACGAGCATCTATGACTTGATCGGCACCAACGACATGACCACCGACGACACCTATTACGAACGCGGCATCAACCTCCTCCATGGATACCTGACCGAATACTACGTGGACGACCTCGAATTCATTGTCAAAGTGCCGCAAGGGCTGAAGCAAGTCGGCGTGCTATTAGAACCTCTGACCGTCGTGGAGAAGGGCATCCATCAGGCCTATGAGATCCAGCGCCGCTTGAGAGTGTGGCGTCCAAGGAAAGCGGCGGTCATGGGCGCCGGCACCATCGGCCTGCTGGCCACGATGGTTCTGCGTTTGAAAGGCCTGGACGTCACCACCTTGGGCCGCACCCCAAAACCTTATCTGAACTCGAATTTGATCGAAGAGCTCGGAGCACGATACCTGTCCACGAAGGACATACCGATCACCGAAGCGGCCAAGGAATACGGCCCGTTCGATCTGATCTTTGAGGGCACGGGCAACTCTGCTGTGGTGTTCGACAGCATGCAGGCCCTGGGCAAGAACGGCGTGCTGGTTCTGGCGAGCGTCACGGGCGGAGACAAGATGATCCAGATTCCTGCGGACCGAATCAATCTGGAATTTGTTCTCGGCAACAAGGTTATGGTCGGCACCGTGAACGCCAACCGCGAATACTTTGAAATGGGTGTGGGCGATATGGCACAGGCGGAAGCGGAGTATCCGGGATGGCTCAGCAAACTTCTCACCCATCCGGTACAAGGCTTGGATAACTATCAAGAGCTCTTCAAGAATCTGACTACTCCGAATGGTGCGATCAAAGTGTATTGCGAAGTGGCATAAGGATCGGATCGCGAAACTGGCAGTTGGTCACGGGTCCGCCAAGGCGGGCCCGGTTTATTTGGGTGGTCAGCAGACAAAGCTTGTCACCTTCTGGCGTTGAATAAGTCGTAAGTAAGGGAAAAAACATCTGTCGGGAGATTGCAAGCGATGATTAAGTTCGGTAAGGAAATCTGCGGTGATCTGGACGCTGCTCTCCGCCGGGAGTGGCTGGAAACCAACGGCCTGGGCGGCTTTGCATCGTCGACGATCGTGGGCCTGAATACCCGTCGCTACCACAGCCTGCTGGTCGCCGCCACAAAACCACCTGTCGGCCGGCTTGTCCTTCTCTCCAAACTGGAGGAAACGCTGTTCATCGAAGGACAGCCGTTTGATCTCTCAGCGAACCGCTATCCTGGCGTTGTTCATCCGCAGGGCTTCCGCTACCTCAAGCAGTTCCGGTTCGATCCGTTTCCTGTTTTCACCTACGAAATCGAAGGCATTGAAATTGAGAAGACTGTCTTCATGATTCAAGGTGAGAACAGCACGGTGGTGCAGTACGAAGTTCGAAAAAGAACAATCATCCAGAACGGCCAAAGAAGTTGTGGCTTGAACTCAGGCCGCTGATCGCATTCCGCGACTACCACAGCACCACTCACGAAAACGGCGCGTTGAATCCGGCGTTGCAAGAAGAGCCTGGATTGACGGCTGTGACCCCTTATGAGGCACTGCCTACGCTGTACTTGGCTCACAATGCCGCCGAATCGAAGAACGCTGGCGCATGGTACCGGAACTTTGAGTATGACGCGGAGCGCGAACGCGGGCTGGATTTCAGCGAAGATCTGTTCAATCCCGGTGTTCTGCGGTTCGACTTACGCTCCCGGCGCCAAGCTGCGGTGATTGCCTCTACGGAGCGCCGAGATGCGGCGCATGTAATGGAGTATCGGCTCGCTGAGATTACTTGTCGTCGAAACGTGGTGCGATCCTCACCGCTTGAAGACGAGTTTGCCGGCGGCCTTGCCGCGGCTGCCGACCAATATATTGTTTCCCGCGGAGATCAGAAAACGGTGATTGCCGGCTATCACTGGTTCAGCGACTGGGGCCGTGACACCATGATTGCGCTCCCTGGGCTCACTTTGCCGACGGGAAAGCACGAGGTCGCGCGCAGTATTCTCCGGACCTTTGCACAACACGTAAACCAAGGCATGTTGCCCAACCGCTTTCCCGACGCAGGCGAAACACCTGAATACAACACCGTCGACGCGACTCTCTGGTTTTTTGAAGCGGCTCGTGCGTATCTTACCTACACCGGCGATCTGGAGTTTGTGCGCAACGAGCTCTATCCCGTGTTTACCGACATTATTCAGTGGCATGTTCGCGGCACGCGTTACGGAATCAAGGTGGACGAGAGCGGGCTGCTCTCGTCGGGCGAGCAAGGGGTGCAGTTGACGTGGATGGATGCGAAAGTCGGCGACTGGGTCGTAACTCCGCGTCGGGGAAAGCCGGTCGAAATCCAGGCGCTTTGGTATAACGCACTCTGCATTGTGGAGGACCTGGCTCGCACATTTGGCGACGAAGCGGACCAGAAACGCTATCGCAGCATGGCAACCGTCGCGAGCTGGAGTTTTAATCGCCAGTTCTGGAATGAGCAGGCTGGGTGTTTATACGACGTCACGAATGGAGCACCGCCGGATCCATCCATTCGCCCCAACCAGATTTTTGCTGTCAGTTTGAAACACAGCATGTTGTCGGCGGAGCGTGCGAGAGCCGTGGTGAATAAGGTGCAGGAGTACTTGTTAACCTCCTACGGCCTGCGCAGCCTCGCGGCTAGCGATCTGCAGTACCGAGGGCGCTACACCGGTGGGCCGGTCGAGCGCGATGGCGCTTATCATCAGGGCACGGTTTGGCCGTGGCTGATGGGGCCGTTCATCACCGCATATATAAAGGTGAATGGTGACAGCGCTGCCGCCCGACGCCAGGCATCGGAATGGCTGGCGCCGTTACAAGCTCACCTCGCCGATGGAGGGCTGGGACATATCTCCGAGATCTTCGATGGCGACGCGCCGCAGCGGCCATGCGGATGTATAGCACAGGCATGGAGCGTCGCAGAGATCCTGCGGGCGCTGGTGGAAGACGTTCACGGGCTGCGGCCAGTGGAACAAATTCAGGCAACCCCAACGCGGGATACAGCGAGCAAAGCAGAGAAGACACCTGATATGCAGGCTCCGCCTCGAACCGGGGCGAATCCTTAGGCGAGCCGCACCGTTGATCGCGCCAGATGGTGTGCCAAACTGGCCTACGCTGGATAGCCTTCCGCCAATCGCCGATACTCGCGAATCGCCTGGAACAGTGCGCGCACCGGAGTGGGGTGCGTGCCCCGTGCCCGGTTGAGATCCCCAATCTCAAACGCGATTCGCCATTGCTGGAACAACACACCATAGGCGTCGAAAAGGCTGAACTTGGGATCGTAGATATGGGTGGCTTCGGAGGTAACTCCGTTGAGTTCGATGATCTTTATGTTTCTTCCCGCCATCAAATCCCGCCGTGAAGGAACACGAATGTCAAAACGTCCGAAGAAGAAGCCATCGAAGCAGCGCGCAATCCGGTCGATAGTTTCCTCAAGGGCAGGCGTGATGGTATCGCCCCCATCTAGGAATATGGCGCCCCGGCAATGTGTGCCGATCTCGACTAACTGCACTCTCTCCCCCGCTGCGGGCACGTGCTGAGTTTGCTCCGAATTCTTGCGCAAATAAAAATCTGCCATACACACAGCGCGGTCATCGGCGAGGACCAACTCTTCCAAAGCGCGCCTGCCATCACCAAGCAGAACAGGCATGCGCTTTTCCGTTACCGAGAAAACCCGCCCATGCTCGGTTCCCGGATAGCGATAATAGAAAACCCCAAACTCCTCGCCGGCAACAAATTCCTGCAGAATCACTGGGTAAGAAGCATGCTTTAAATATTCTTCTAGCTGCTCGAAAGAACGAACGACGCTGACACCCGAGCCGCGTTGTCCCGCATCCGGTTTCAATACGACGGGGAAATGCAAGGCGTGTTTTCGCATGAATTCTTCCGCGTAGGCAACGCGTTGAGTGATCTCCTCCGGAGTAAGAAGAGTGAACGCAGGCAGCGACAGGCTGGCGTCCTTCAAATGCCCGAGGATCTCGTACTTGGATTCGCCCACAAATCCCCCCGCCGCAATCGCGGGATTCGCAGCGGTGAACAACGTCCAACTCCGGAACCTGATTCCGAGATATGCGATGTAGAGGATCACCGGCGGATAGAAAAAGTACGGCGGCCAGAATTCCCAGCGATGAAGACGTTTCCACCGTCGGACGATTGCGCGGCGCCCACGGTGCGTGGCCAGCTTTCTTGTCAGCCCGGCGATAAGAAAGATTCCAGCGCCTACCAGCAACAGCTTCACCGGGAGCTGTCCGAGACCGGGTACCAAGAATAAACCTCGACCCGGCGATGGCGGCAGCGCCATTCTTGGCAAGCCTCTCATCGGCTGACCGCTGTGAGTTGATTCTCCGTCCAATGACTAGAGCCCATGCTGCAAGGACTTCCGAGAAGGTGTTCGACGACGATCTTTGCAGGCGTGAGAACAATTTCCGTATAGCTCAGCGTCCTGACGTCCGCGCGGTGGACGCACACACTGAATGGCCCGGGGCCACCTGCGTGCGACGCGTGCAGCCTCCGGAGCCACGCCACGGAACCGGCGTCTGGTTCGGAATAAGCGTCGCGGCCCGCAGCTCCACGCAAAATCTCGGCCTGTCGGTCCGAGAGGCTCGAGGAAAACCATTGCCGTGATTCCCAACCCAACACCTGCATTTCAAGCTGCGTGGAATCCCAGCGCCACTCCCAAATCTGTTTTTCGGACGGGAAAATTCCCACGAGGCGGAACGGGAACATTCCTTCCAGGTTCGACGCTTGAAACGCAGTGCGCAGCTCAGGCAAGGAACACGAACCGATCAAAGCCGGTATTACCTGTCCGCGGCTTCTGGCTTTGCCATTACACTCGCCAGGTGAAATCACGTCATTCCAATTCAGCAGCGCGAGCACGATCCCGTACTCATTGAGACCGATCCAGGTGCCATCCTGGCCGTCGCTCGGATAAATCACCTTAATGCCGCCGACCCTGTGAGTCTCCGGAGGCTTCCCGGCGCCGCGCGTGATTTTCTCGTCGCGATTCATCGCGATGTGGTGGCTTGTGTCCCCCGCAATAAACGTCAGCGTACACATTCGCTGTCGGCCTGCCGTCGAGCTGCGAGGTGTTTCAACGTGGAAGGGGCCACGCCAAACTCATAAGGCAGCTTCACACCTACGCCGCCACAGAGCAGCTTGAGAATAGCGTAATGATGAATGGCATGACCGACGCAGAACATCACTTCGCGCGCCAGGTTGGAGTGGACCAGTTCCAAATCGCTCTCGCCGTACTCCACGCTGTAGGCAACCGAGCATTCGCCCCGCAAAACGTCTGCAGTAACTGCGCGAAAGTCTTCCATCAACCTCTCCGTCGCGAAGCGCGCCTCGACGACCGAGCATTCCAATTTCGGATTCCGGCGCCGCTGGTCATAGTTGACACGGCCGGTGCGAATCCCTTCCTCCAGGCAGAAGAAGTGGTCGAGCACGTGTCGATAGTGGGCCCCGAGAGATGACGAAAGGTTGCCGTCCAGCGGAAGTGCGTAGACCTCGTCGCTCATACGATCAAGGAACGAACATCCCTGCTGTAAGACATCTTTGACTGCGAAATTCAATGACGGCGATAACATCTCAGAATTGTGCTCCGAATACTGGAATTTGGCGGCGGTGCAAGAACAGAGCGATCGCACTGGTGATCACGACAATGACGGCCAGCGCAAACAAGAGTCCCTTATCTCCCTGCACCTCAACACCTAGAAAGGTCAAATGGCTAACTATAGCGCCGCCTGTTGCTCCAATGGCTAAGATTGCACCTGCCCAAACGAAACGCGGCGTCAGCAGGAGCACGGCTGCAATCAGTTCCATAATTCCCGATCCGATGCGCGCCGAGACCTCAACCGCTCCGATTGACACAGACGAGAAATAGCTGTGGACGAATATCCCGAGTTTCGTGAAGATATAAACCGACTCGGGCGCTGCCGTGAACTTGAAGAATAGGGTTTGCAGCAGAATCAGCGCAGCCGCAACTCTGCAGATCCAACTGAAGACCAACCGTGGAGTGGTCATTGGCCGACTCCCGGTTGAGATTACTCGCGCGCTCATGGTACGCTCCTTCACTTTACCGTACACAAGCTAAGACTCAGTAAGCGGATGGAAGTGACAAGAAAAACACTCCCACAACTCAGGTGTTCCCCAGGCAACTGCTTTTTGACGGAAACTGTCACTCTCCTGGCCGCCGTGCATCCTACGACTAGCTACTTTCCGTCGCAAAAATGAGGCAGTGTGGAGCGATGGATGCTGATGGGAGAGCCAAATGTCGGGGTCAGAGTGCTCAGTTTGAGGTTACTCGAAGAAGTACTAAAACATTTGCAGTACATATTGTTTTAGTCGGGGATGTGCCCTTACGATGGCGTCCATGATCAAGCTACGACATCAACAACCATCGCTGTGGCACTCAGGCTTAGCGGCGGACATCGAGGATTTGTGGGAGCCGTGGATGCGGCTGGTGGACGGTCTGCTGGAAGATGAGCAACTGCTGGAGACAATTTATGAGGCGCAAGGCGAACGGTATCCGCAGAGCCGCAGGCGGGGCCGCGAGCAAACGCCGGCCGAAGTGGTGTTGCGTCTGCTGCTGTTGAAACACATTCGCAACTGGAGCTATGACGTGCTGGAGCGAGAAGTGCGCGCCAATCTAGTGTATCGCGCGTTTACGCGGGTGGGAGACGGGAAAGTGCCGGATGCCAAGACCATGGCGCGGCTGGGGCAGCTCATCGGGCCGGAAGTGATCGAGGAGTTGCATCAGCGGATCGTGCAATTGGCGCAAGAACACGGAGTGACGCGTGGGCGAAAGCTGCGGGTCGAGACCACGGTGGTGGAAACCAACATCCACTATCCGACCGACAGCAGTTTGTTGGGGGACGGCACGCGGGTGCGGACGCGGACGATGAAGAAGATCGAGCAGAAAGCCAGCGGCCTGAAGCAGAAGGTGCGGGATCGCATGCGGAGTGTGCGGAAGCAGGTTCTGGCGATTGCCCTATCGACCCGGTACCTGGGTCCGGAAGGAGAAGCGCGCAGAAAGAAACAGTATGGAGAACTGCTGAGTTTAACCCGGAACATCGTAAACCAAGCGCAACGCATATTAGAAGAGGTGAAGAAAGTTCCGCGTGCTGGTCGCGTTGCCCTGGGAAGCTTAGTGGAAACGCTGGCCACGATGACGGGGCGGGTGCAGCAAGTCATGAAACAGACCAAGCTGCGAATCTTTGCCGGAGTGACCAAGTCGCAGGAAAAGATCGTGAGCATGTTTGAGCCGCACACGGAAATCATTCGCAAAGGCAAGGCCAGCAAGCCGACCGAGTTTGGCAAACTGGTCAAGATTCAGGAAGCGGAAAATCAGATTATCAGTCACTACGAAGTGTTCGCTGAGCGTCCCAGCGACCGCCAGCTGTTAGTGCCGTCGATCGAGGTTCACCAGCGGAGATTCGGCCGCATTCCGGCGCTGGAGGCTGCGGATGCGGGATTCCACTCGCAGCAGAATGAAAAAACTGCCGGTGCCATGGGAGTGCGATGGCTTTCGGTGCCGAATCAGAAGACCAAGAGTGCGGAACGCAAACGTCTTTATCGGCAGCGCTGGTTTCGTCGTGGACAACGGTGGCGAACCGGATGCGAGGGTCGCATCAGCGTGCTGAAACGGAGACACGGGATGCGGCGTTGTTTGTATCGCGGATTCCCCGGCATGCAGCGCTGGGTTGGGCTCAGTGTGATTGCCGACAATGTGATTCAGATCGGGCGTTGTCTCGCCCCACAGGCAACATGAACAACAATACGCGCTCGGCTATTCCGGTTGAGCCGAGCGCCACAAAAGTGATCACCAGAAGCGGCTCACTTCGGATCGTAAACAACCGGAAGCGTCTCAGAAACCACATTTTTGCGACGGAAAGTAGCTAGCTAAGAACCGTACGCTTTGGGGACACCGTGGACTTCCCAGAGAAGAAACTGGAGGCTTTTCCGGTGAGAGTTCCCGTAAGCAGCGTGATAGCCGAAGCTGGCTTGCAAGCTCCGACCTGCTCGTCGGCATCCGTCCTGCCCACCGAACCCTCTAGAAACAAGGTCGAGGGGTCTCTGGAAATTCGCCAGGGCTATTACCGTGCCCGTCTCGCATTTTCCGATGCGGATCGGATGGCCGCTTTTCATCTTCGATTCTTAGTCTTCAATCTGGAGCTGGGTGAGGGGTTGGAGGCAGCTTATGCCACCGGTCGCGATATGGATCAGTTCGATGCTGTCTGCGAGCACCTGATTGTGGAGCACGCCAGCACGGGGAAGATTGTCGGAACCTATCGGCTGCAGACAGGGCCCATGGCTTCCGCAAATGCGGGCCTCTATTGCGAGGGTGAATTCGACTTTGCGCCCTACAGACACCTACAAGGCTCCCTGATCGAATTGGGCCGAGCCTGCGTGCATCGCGACCACCGTTCGACCGAAGTGTTGTACCTGCTGTGGCGAGGAATCGCCCAATACGCGAGACATCGTGGCGGGCGGTATCTCATCGGTTGCTCTTCGCTCACATCGCAGGACCCGGCACATGGTGCCGCCGTCTATCGAGCCCTGCAGAAATGTCTAGTTGAACCCCACCTCCGTACGACTCCCCTGCCGCATTGTGCAATGCCGCTGGTTCTGCAGAGAGATGCAAGCGACAAAGTTCCGAAACTATTACGTACCTACCTCTCAGTTGGGGCAAAGATCTGCGGCCCGCCGGCGATCGATCGTGAATTCAAGACCATTGACTTCCTCACTCTGATCGATCTTGAGACTTTGCATCCACGGGTGCGTGCTCGTTTCCTGAATCCCTGACGGCGTGACCACGTTCCCGCTTTGGTCTTTAATTTTGGATGCTTCAACGGTATGCGCTATCGCGATGCTGTCTGCATATGGCGCAGTTCTCGTGGATCGATCTTCAGCAAACGGCTGTCTCCTCTTTGTAATAGCTCCCCTCGAAGGGTAAGCGGCTCGGCGACGAACCCCCGCAAGGCATCGCGGCCAAAGGCATTTCCACCCGGGCCAACCAAAAGGAGTTGCTCTTCTCCATTCGCCGTGACGAAGATCGGCGGAATTCCTCCGCTCAGACAGCGGGCCGCACAGTCGCGGTGCACTTTCCCTTGGCCCGGATTCATCACGCCCAAGTAGCATTTGCTGTCGACGATTTCACCCGTAACCGTCACCGCCCCCAGGTCGCGCATGGCCGCTTGGCCTGTGGGGCTGATCTCCTGCAGCTTGACGGAGCCGGGCGCAATTTCTACCATCGTTCCGTCCTCACGATAGATCACCTGTCCCTGCAGGCTAACTTGTTTGCCATCGAGGCCAGCTACAAGATCGTCCGCCCCGTGCTTCCCTGGCGCAACCAGTAAGTATCGCGAATACTTCTGTTCTTCCCCAATTTGCCCGTGCCCAGTTTCTCCCGGGCGCGCGATCAGCAATGTGGGATAAGGCGCGGTCTCGATGATTCCGTCGAAGGTGCGCACTTTCCCGAACTCAAATACGGAATTCGCGAATGGCATTTGTCCAAAGATCAGCACGAGCGCCACGCTGACCGCCAGCAAACCAAGCACAAAAACAATTCTTCGGATGAAACTGGCCAGCGTGTGCGGTGCCTTCGGCAGATAACCTACATAGAAGTCGCTCATCGTGTTGGCAGATCCTTCTGTTGAATTCGGGAAGGGTCGATGTAGGTCCCGGGTGGGTTAGGTTTGGGATGGACAAAAACAGATCCCCCGACAACCTTGGTATTGAAAGTTGGGATCTTTTCCTTAAACGGCGGCGGTGCCGCTCCTGATTCAGGTTGGTACTGATAGCCGTGCCACGGGCAAGTCACGCAGCCATCAATGATTCGGCCTTCGCCCAGTGGCCCATTCTGATGTTGGCACACGTTCGAGATAGCAGAAAGTTTGCCATCATAGCGAAAAACAGCCACGCGCTCGCCGGAAAGCGAAACAATAGTGGCGCACTTTTCGGAGATTCGGTCCACCGTACAGACTTCGACGAAACCATCCTGCAGAGCGTGGAACTTTGCCCGGTCGATCCGCTTCTCCCGAAACGCCGCCGCGAGATGGAGTGCAACTACCCCAGCCACCGCGAAAATCAGCGAGACTGCCAATAGCGAACTAGCTTCCGACTGCAGCGCGCCCAATGTGATGTGTGCAACCAGCAACACGTACGCCACGTAAACGAGCATGTGCAGACGCTTCCAGACCGGCGCCGAAAGGTTGCGCAGCCAGAAGTCGTGACTGGTGGCCGCCATGAGAAAGAGGATGATTAGCGCGAAGAATCCCAGCGACTGAAAGGGAAACTCCGCAACGCTGCCATACCGCGGATTGCTGACGAAGAGGCTGACTAGCGGATCGACGTTCCCAAGGGCATGAAACTGGAAGAGCGCGAAACATCCGTGCCCCAGTCCGAGCAAAAAGGTGGTTACGCCCAAGTGGCGGCGGTTGTAGAGCAGCGGAAGAAAGCGGCGATCCAATCGGGCAAGTGGTCCGATACACAGCACAGCATTCAGGAGCAGGAAAGCAGCCGTTCCCAGGCCACGAATCAGCAGAGTCTCCGCCGTTGCGCTCGGGTTGCGCCAAGCCCCCACGCCGACGAAGGCTCCGAGGTACAGAACCAGCAATGACAGTAGAGTGAGGTCGTACACCTTCTTCTGACGGTTCCAACTGATCGCACCGTATTGAACGCTCATAAAAGCGTCTCCACTCTGGCAGTATCAAAGACAGTGTGGTGCGGCAAGCTGAACAAGACGAGATAACCAGTTCGTCCAAGGCTCACTGGCAGAGTAAAAACCTTGCCCCCAATGAAAGCGCCTAGTAACTGCGCGCGGGCCGGAACTGAGTCTCCTTGCGGTTGGTCCGTTGACCAATAGAGGAGCAAGTCAGGCTCGATCGCCTCGTGCGCGGGCTGCAACGCAACCGGATTCAACACCAAAAAGATGTCGCCGGGATGGTTTGAATCGCTATAGAACTCCGACCGTATCGTTTGCTTCTGCCACAGAGTGTCGGACTTCCTCAGCAAGTTTGCGGAATTCGGCAACTGGGCTGCGGGCACACTCCAGCGCTGGCGTGGATGCCGCGCTTCCAGCCCGACCAGAAGAATCGCAGGCAGAACCAAGGCGAGGCCAACAAATACTCGCCGGTGCACGGTTCTGAGTGGCTGAATCATACAATATTCAATGCCGGTGCGGATTCCTCTCTATAGGGGGCTCAGCGATTCCTCGCGTCCAGCGGTAAAGAAACATTGGCCACAAAGCGGCGACTCCCGGCAGAATCAGCAGCCGGAAACCGATACCTGAGCCCTGTGCTTCGGAGTCCAAACGTTGAACTCCGATCCACACGAACAGCGAGGCGAATATCAATCCGAGCCCGGCGTAAGTGTCCAGAGCGTAAACGAATATTTTTGCCAGAGTTTCAAACATCGCTGCCGTAAACCGGGATCACTGCCCCGTTCATATCTTTGCCAGCATCGCCAGCCAGCCATGTGATCAGGTTAGCAACTGTCGAAGGCCGAACCCATTTCGAGAAATCTGCGTTTGGAATGGACTGGCGGTTCGCCGGCGTGTCCATCGTGCCCGGCAAGATCACGTTGGCCGTCAGTCCCGCATCTCTGTTTTCCATCGCCACAGTTTTGATCAGAGAGACCATGGCAGCTTTGGAGGCGCTGTACGCGCCGACCCCGGCTGCGGGTTCCAACGCCTGACGACTCCCGATCGCAATAATGCGACCGTTGCCCGTCTGCCGCAGGGCCGGGATCGTCGTCCGCAGAATATGAAATAGAGAATTCAGATTCATGTCGAGCATTCGTTGAAAAGTATCATCGTCGGTGTGGGCAACGGACTGACCTCCCGCGAAACCGCCGACCGTGTGAGCCAGAACATCGAGCTTTCCGAAACGCGCGATAACCTGATCCACCAGAGATTTGGCGCCTTCGCGGGTCGAAATCTTCGCAGGCAGCGCGGTAAAATTTGGGCTGCTGAAATCGGATTGCTGTATTTTACGCGACGTACCGATAACAGTCGCGCCGCCATCGAGAAACGCCTGGGATACATACGTCCCAAGGCCCCCGTTCGCGCCGGTCACAAGTACGACACTACCCTGCATGCAGAGACTCCAATCTCACTGGCCATCAGATTCCAAGAACCTCGAAAGGTTACGACCGCCAGACTTAAAAATTGCGAAGCCGCCCGCCGTAACTATCTGCTTCGACCGTCATCTCTATGGGGTGCCTTTGCAACCCCAAACAACGAGCGCCCTTGGACATGTTCTGTGTGCGGAAATTCCACCGGCCAGCATTGGCTCGATGACCTCGGAAATCCCGGCAAAACTCATGACGGTGCTGGGGGTCTGAATAGCACGTTTGTCATTTCGAATTGAAGCTCGGCACCATATCGAATCTCCAGGCACGGCATTCAAGGAGCTTTCATGCACGATGAATCTTACGAGGAATCAGAAACACCTCATGCTTTGGTCTGCACCGAGGTTTGGGGTGGCAATCGAAAGGTCATTCGAACGGTAAAGCTGCCAAGCCTATTGGCTTGGGTAGCATCGAATCCCATTGACGAAGGAGAAGGAGGAGGCGACCTTCACTATATGTCCGTCTGCGATTACGACCTCATCTCCCGCATAGCCCTGGCCGACGTCAGCGGGCATGGTCATGATGTGAGTGCTGTGACCCGGACGCTGCGCACTTTAATGCACAACAACATCAACGCCTGGGACCAGTCGGATTTCATGCGGGGCCTTAATGAGGCGTTCAACAAAAGCGAGAAATACGCCACGGCGATCGTCTTGAGTTTTCATCGCATCACAGGCCGACTGGCGTTCAGCAACGCGGGGCATCTGCCTCCGCTCTGGTATCACGCAGCTCCACAAACCTGGGGCTGGCTGGAGGAGGAAAAGAACCCGCAAACCAAGAAAGTCGCCGGTTTGCCGGTCGGGTTAATTCCTGGCACCGACTACAATCAGACGGTTGTCACTCTAAAGCCATCCGATCTCCTTGTGCTCTACACGGACGGAATTACGGAAGCCGAGGATGGGACTGGACACGAACTGGGGCGAGAACAACTTCTAGGCTGGGCGAGTCAGACTCCTGTGGACTCCCCGAAGGCGTCGGGAGAAAACTTGCTGCGACGACTGGAATCGTTTCGGGGCGGGCCCCCCACCGACGATGAGACACTGCTGGTATTGCAACGCGAGGAAGAATCTCGTCTGGTCGTATTGGGCGAAGTTGCAAGCAGCTATACATTTGGCCGGCTTCGGAGGAGTCTGACGAAAGCCTAGTTTGAAAGGGCCCAAAACGAGGCGAAAGAATGAACTTCCGTCGCTCAGGATCACCCGTCGCCACCCGCGATAGTGCTGGGTGGTGTGACCTCAACGGGATAGCCGCGCGATAGCCATGCCTCGATGCCGCCCTCAAGTGGAAACACGCGCTCGATTCCCCGCTTCTTGAGAGCCAGGGCCACGCGCGCACTGGTAGTCTCGTTCGGGCATGTGCAGTACAGCACGATGTCGCAGTCACGGGGAATGTTGTTGTGGCGCGTGTCCAACTCCTCCGGGTCTATGCGAATCGCTCCTGGCAGGACTTGCCGGGACGCCTCATAGCTGATGGCCGTCCGCAAGTCGAGGATGCGCACCGGGTCGCCGGACTGAAGCCGGAGTCGCAGCTGATCCGGTGTGAGGCGTCTGCAACGCAGAGCGCGCAGGATGCGACGCTTCTGAATAATGCGCCACGCCCAGTAGGCCAGGATTGCCCCGACGACGATGGGAATAGCGGCTCTGCCGAGCGCATGAAACCAACCCACGACTCGGTCGAGCTGATCGTGGAGGGCGAAGCCGATGCCAATTACGACTGTGTTATAGAAGAGGCTGCCAATGCTGTCGAACACGAGGAACGGTGCCACTGGCATCCGGAGAGCGCCCGCAACGGGTGCAGCGAACAGGGCCAGCCCAGGAACAAATTTCGCGATGACCAGGGCTTTCCAGCCGAGCCGCTGAAAGGATGTTTCTGTTTTGCGAACGCAGGTATCGGGCGCCAGAGAGAAAGAGCACAGTCGCCGCATGAGCGGCCCCCCGCGCCATCGACCGCCTTGGTAGAGGACGGCGTCGCCCACCACCGTCCCTACCCACGCTGCCGCCAGGACGCCGGCCAAGCTGAGATGGCCTTGTCCCGCCACGGCGCCGGCGGTCAGCAAGATCGCGATGGACGGGATAGGTGTCCCAAACTGATCCACGAAGGCTACGGCCAACACGATCCAGTAGCCATGCGCGACGATCAATCCGATAAAATCCACTAACTCTCCCCCGCACGCAGCCTACTGCGGCGTTCCGGTAAACTCATTGTATGCGGATCAGACAGCCATGGCTTCGGATGCAGGCACTGAACCGCTACAAGACAAGCCGCCTCTGGAACATCAACGCCAACATCGTGTTCGCAGACATCCTGTCCACGGCGACAACCGCACTGGTCATCGAGGCTGTTCACGCAAAGCTTCCTTCGCGCTTAGTCATCGTAACGGTGACTGCAGTCGTCGACGGAACTATTAGCCTCGGAGTGTTTGCGGTTCTCCACATCTACGCAAACAGAGACCGCGGCATGAGAGACCTGTTTCGCGTGCAACTGCATCGGTGGATACTGAGCCCATTGCACTACTTTGTGGGAAGCGGACTGCAGTTCATCCTCCTGACGGCGGGCGTGCGCACCGGTATCGGCGTACTCGTGGCGTACCTGAGCGCCGTCGCGATCGTGCGCACGATCCACTCACTGTACGGCAAAAAGTCGGGACTGTTTCACTAGCCTTCCGTCCGTCGACTTCGATCAAAATCAATAAGAAGGTATACCGACGTTAAGGGTATGACACCCGCCTGACGGTCCCGCTTTTGACCGGTTTAGCGGGCGGGCCCACGGTGTATGACCGACAGGCTTCTTATCGCCCCAACGAAGACTCGATTGTGCGCAGCGAAGCTCGCAGGCTGCGAAGCAAACTGAAGGAATACTACGAATCCGTCGGAAAGGACGATCCCGTCTTTATCTATTATCGCCCCGGCAGCTACGCACCCGTCTTTCGGCTCCACCCTCAGGACGGATCGGCAACGACCACAAATGCCGTTCCGGCGGTTGCCGCAAATTCGCGGACGCAGAATGTCGCCAAGTCTGCTTCCGGTACGACTCGTATCTTATGCGTCGGAGATCATCCCATTTTTCGCGAGGGGTTGCGGACCATCATTGCATCGCAACCCGACATGGTTTTGGTTGCGCAGGCCAACAATGGGACACAGGCCATAGCCGAATTTCGTCAACACCGCCCCGACGTTACACTAATGGATCTCCGACTTCCTGGAACGAATGGCATGGACGCGCTGATCGCTATCCGAGCTGAATTTCCAGAATCCCGAATCGTCATACTGACCACCTCAGACAATGTTCCCATACCAGTGGTGTCAGCCAAAGACCGTGAATCAATATAATCGTGTCTGTCGCAAGATGTGCCATTTCTTTTCTCCTTGTGCGCCGGTTAAACCGGCGAGGTGTAGTGAATGAAAGAGTCATACGAATGTGAAATAGCGACCCACATCGGCGCTGAGTCATGCGGAGCCGCTGGTGAGGGCGGCGTCGAAGCGTTGACAAGGGAATGTGCGGGCCGGGTATTCAGCCGCGTAAGAAACTCACTCCGGGACGCCGACGCTGTAAGGAGATGCGGAAGGCCCCATCCGGTGCACCGATATCGCGAGGTGTGCCAGAGTCCCGCGCGGTCACAGACCCCGTGCACGTACGGAAGCACCTCGAACGGGAACCGGGAGATCCCAGGTTCGCCCAGGGCCGCAGTTGCCTTGGGCCGCATCGGGAAGTCTAAGGACGCACGCCGATGACGAACGAATCTGGGAAGTCGGACAGACCTACTGTACCGGAGAAGTCCCCGAACAACGCCGGGCAACCGGTTGCGGAGGGGATGGAGGGAAGAGGCCTGGCCAAAGGGAACCAGCCCCAACAAAACGCGTCCCGGACACCGAGCCGGGAAGACGCGCTCAGCGCGTTGGAGCGGGTACGTCAAGCAGCAAAGCAGGATAAGAAGTTGCGGTTCAGCGCGCTTCTCCACCATATCTACGATCCGGAAAGGCTCCGCGAGGCTTACTTCTGCTTGAAGAAGGAAGCGGCGCCGGGCGTGGACGGTGAGACCTGGCGGCACTACGGCGAGACCCTCGAGGACAACCTCCAGGATCTCTCCCATAGACTGAAGCGAGGAGCGTACCGAGCCAAGCCGGTGCGTAGAGTGTATATACCGAAGGCCGACGGGCGGCAAAGGCCGCTCGGAGTAACGGCGCTGGAAGACAAAATCGTCCAGCGCGCGGCGGTCGAGGTGTTGAACGCTATCTACGAAACGGATTTTCTCGGATTCTCGTATGGGTTCGGGCCGGGGCGAAGCCAGCAGCAAGCGCTGGATGCGCTCTACACGGGACTGCTTACGAGGAAAGTGAACTGGGTGCTCGATGTCGACATTCGCGGCTTCTTCGATGCGCTTTCGCACGAATGGCTGGTGAAGTTCGTCGAGCACCGGATTGCGGACCGGCGCGTCGTGCGGCTGATCCAGAAATGGCTCAACGCGGGCGTGCTGGAGGATGGGAAACGAACACGCACGGAAGAAGGGACGCCCCAGGGCGGCAGTGCTTCGCCGCTGTTGGCCAACGTTTATCTTCATTACGTGTTCGACCTGTGGGTCCAAGCGTGGCGTCAGAAGCGGGCGCACGGCGAGGTCATCGGGGTGCGTTTTGCGGACGACATCGTGGTTGGATTTAGTGCAGCGAGGCTTAACGGTCGTTCCAGTGGGTGTAAGTCCCACCGGTGGAGCTTGCTCAGTTGCCACCGTAGTTATACCCGACAACGGGGAGGGTGACCGACCCGTTGAAAGCTCGGGAGTAAAAGTCTCTGGAGGCTGGGTGAAAAGCTCAGCTAGATCCGCCAGGGAGGCAAGCAACTCGACAGGCCGTAGCGGATAGCGAACCAGTGTAGCTGCGAAAACCACGGCCCATCTGAAGCGGATGATGGGATCACTTGGGAGCGCCGAGCCCTTTAAATCCGGGCGAAGGCCAGCGACATCGGCGAAGAACTGAGCAAAAGCAGCCGGTGGGCTCCCCGCAGTCTTAGAGGACAGCATGTCGAGAAGGAACGTGCCTTGAAAGCCCGGAACCACTCGGGGGTCGCCTAGGCGGCAACGCACAGCGAGGGCATCTCGTATAAGCCGCAATGCGGTGAAGTCGGGATGTGCCCGCGAGTGGGACGGATGGGGCCGAGTAAGTGATGAGGGACTGGGACAATAGAACCCAGACCGGAGCGAGGGCCCCTGGGGTAGAGCGGAATAGTCCGCTCGAACGGAGGTGCTCAAGCGCGCAACGAGCCTCGGCACAGTACGAGGATCACGACGATGCAAGCGGAGAGCACGAAGGACGGACGCAAACCGAGCGACGCAATAACCTGCGCCGATCGGGAAGGCCCCGTCTGATATACCGGCCTTGGAGCCGTACTGGGGAAAACCCGCCGTACGGAATCTTAGGGAGGGCGATGGAAACGTCGGCATCATTCGAAGCCCGGTCCGCGCCATTGCTCTACCCGACACAGTAAGGCGGATGCCGATCAGTTCCGGGTGGAACTCACGGAGAGAATGCAGAAGTTCCATCTGGAACTGCACCCTGAGAAAACGCGACTTCTCGAGTTCGGTCCCTATGCAATCGACCAACGGCAGTGGCGTGGAGAAGGGAAGCCGGAGACGTTCAACTTTCTCGGCTTTACGCATATCTGCGTAAAGAAGAGGAGCAATGGACGATTCACGGTGTTGCGGCAGACGATACGGAAAAGGTTGCAGACGAAGCTGAACGAGGTGAAAGCCGAGCTTCGGCGACGAATGCACGAACCCATCCCCAAGCAAGGCAAGTGGCTGCGGGCGGTTGTAGGTGGACACTTCCGCTACTACGGAGTGCCGATGAACCAACCGGCGCTGGCAGTTTTTCGGTTCCGAGTCGGCTGGCTTTGGCATCGCTCGCTGTCGCGGCGTAGCCAAAACGGCCGCGTTCTCTGGGACCGCATGCGGCGTCTCATCACTCGCTGGCTGCCTTTGCCTTCTGTCTGTCATCCCTATCCTTTGCGACGCATGGGCGTTGCTACCTAAGGCAAGAGCCGGATGCGGGAAACCCGCTCGTCCGGATCCGTGGAGGGGCTCATGAGCAATCGTGATCCCTACTCCGACTTTCGATACAAGTGTTGTTACAGCGCACTGTCGTTTCACAAGCCAACATTCGCCTGCATTAAACGAAGCGCCCACTTTCCAGCGTCTCGGCCCGATGTTCTTAGCGCGACAATCCTCCCGTCTGCCGTTTGATATTGCCCTCTGCTAAGTCCGGATTGGGCCGTGAACTCAAGACGTCTACTTTTGCGGCGACGGCGGCAAGCAAGTCGTATTGCAACAGGCATCACCATGAGCCGGGAAGGTGATGAACGGTTTGATCACGGTGAGGGCCTGCACGGGAGTCGATCTTTCGCTGAAATCGCCGAGCGAAATTGCGTTCTCCGACTTCAGAAGATACGAGGGCTGGTCGGTGGGCTCTTCCGCCCGCGCCACTGGGCCAACAGCTCCCTAGGTGAGTCGGTATGGATCGCGCGAGAACCTTTCGAAGAATTAATGGGGCGTTCTAGTATTTAGGGAAAGCAGTTCGTGGGGAATGTAAGAGAGAATTGGCGAACCGAAGGAGTGTTCTGCGAGGGAATCAGCGGATACTCGATCGATTGTTTGCCGGAAGTCGGTGACAGGGCAGCGTTCTAACAGACTCGTCTGCCGACCAGGTTAGAAGTTGCGCCGGCGAGCGTTTCGGATTTCTTGCGTGATCCATTTGCTCCTCTTTGGGCCGTACCCGCGACATGAATCCCGGTGTCACCGAGCGGCCAGAAACCGAGGCGCGACCAGTAGGCCCTCAGCTTGCGCACCGCCTCATCACGTCCAACACTGGGTGCTTTCAATTTTTTCAATGCCTTCTGATCGCGGGCGAAGGCAGGAGTAAATTGCAGCGGCCAAGGTTTGCACGCTACCAGACCACAACCGGGACCGAAGATGTCGATAGTCCTGTCGACGGCCGCCGAACCGAACCCTAACCCCCGCCATCTCGGACGGATTTCCACGCAGTCGATGATTAGAAGGTCACATCCGGAAGCCTCATACTCATCTTGTATTTCCTCTCTCCAGTAACCGGTTTCCAAGTCAGACAGGAGTTCCCAGCATTCCGCAATGCTTCCCTCGATGCCGTCTCCTAGCCTGTCGGTGCTGATGCCATGGTCCACGGCCATGCCGAATTGCACTAAGGATGCCCTTATGTAACCACCGTCTTCCTCGTCTCGAAGATCCTCAGACTTGACGAAAACCCTGCCCAAAATGGAATGGACAAAATCTGCGTCAACATATTCTTCGCGCAACGAGGCGCGGACCGCGAACTCGACGCTCGCAACTATATTCGTCTTGGCTTCTTCCGATTCCCGCAAAACGGTGGCTTCTTTTTCAGTCTTCATGTCGCACCTCATCCCGCTATTTATCGTAATGTTCAGAATCCGTCAAACGGTGCAGATCAACGCGTCGAAGTCCGATGGAGTTTTCAACTGAGAACGCTACGGGTGGTGACTCGATCATTTCCGCGAGAATGGCTCCAGTTGTTGGTGTGCTTACCTCCCATAAGTAACGTGGTTCAAGATGTTTATGAGTAGCAGAGGGGACCTGTATCGACCTCCCGCTCCCTGTTTAACCGGACGGAGTGTGAACCAAGCAAAGTGACAGCGGAAACTGTTGACTCAAAGCGCTAAACGATGAGGCTGCAAGAGGTTACTCAAGGCGAATCACAGGCTTCAAGAAAACAGAAGAACAACAGCGAGCAAGCCCGTTTGACCAATACCTACTTTCCGCTTAAATAGAAATTCGCGGATGCCATGCTGCAGGTCGGTGGCTTTTCTGGCCGGGTCACTGGGCAGCGCGAAACTCCGCCGAGAAGAGGACCCCCATGTCGACCCAGCCCGGTCCGGCCAACCCGGCCATTTCCCTTTCAACTGCACCAGAACCGTACGTCGACGTCAAACGAGCAGCTTCCTATTTGTCCCTCGCAGTCAAGACGCTTAATGAATGGGCTCGCCTTGAGAAAATCCCTGCCTACCCGTGGGGGGACGGCAGCAGGAAGACTTGGCGCTTCAAACTCAGCGAACTAGACGAGTGGATGCAGGGGAGGATAAACTCCGTTCGTCGTCCGCCTCTTTCGGAAAGGACGGTAAGACGTGAGAAAGAGGCACACTAGTACAGGATTTCCAAGTGTAGTTAAACGCAAGAACGGAAAAAAAGTAGTCATCTGGCGATGGTACGAGAAGGGCCAGGACGGCAACTCTCGTGAGCGCTGGAAGACCCTTGGTTTGGCCAGCCGGTTCAAGTCCGATGCCGCGGCACAGCAAGAAGCAGAACGCCTCGGCCTAGGCCGACCCGATCGAAGAGGGGCCACGCACTCTGAAGGAACTCGTCGATCACTGGCTGGATACGGAATGCCCAGCGACAGACGAGGATCCCAACGAACGTCGGGCATACTCCACTCGGGACAACTATCGCGGTTACGTCCGAAAGTGGGTGAAACCGCGATGGGGCGACCAAGTCTTGGACGAAGTGAAGGCCGTGGCCGTGGCCGTCGAGAGTTGGCTGTCGACTTTGAAGAAAGACGATGGCACGGCCCTAGCCGATGGTTCGAAAAAGAAGATCAGGGACGTGATGCATCTTCTGTACGAGCACGCAATCCGCTGTGAATGGACGGACCGCAATCCGATTACGTCTGTTCGGCAAAGCGGCGTGCGCCAGGCAACGCCCATCCGCCTCACCGTTGAGCAGCTTTCCCAACTTATCTACGGTGAGCTGAAACAACGAGAGCGAGTGATGTTGCTGCTGGATTTCGGAACCGGACTGCGGAGGGGGGAACTGAGCGGCGTCCGATGGGAGGACATCTGCTTCGAAGACAAGGTTTTGATCCCAAAGCGCTCAATCGTGAAACAGCGCATCGGTAAGGTCAAGACGGAAGCTTCGAAAAAGAGCATCCCGCTGGATGATGTGCTGATCGAAGAATTGTTGGCTTGGCGTCAGGAGACTCCTTACGCCCAAGACAGCGACTACGTTTTCGCCAGCACAAAGATGAGAGGCAGGCAGCCGTACTGGATGAGTCGGATCATGCAACATCACATCAAGCCAGTCGCAGCGAAAAACGGGATCGAAATTAAGGGATGGCACACATTACGCCAGTCCTACACGACCCTGCTCCGCCAAAACAACAACAACCCCAAAGTAGTGCAAGGCCTGTTGCGGCATGCCTCGTACTCAATCACGATGAATGTTTACGATGAAGCAATGTCGGAAGAGAGGCGCAACGCTCATCGTGGAGTGATTCAGCAACTGAACCGTAGCGTAACCCGTAGCGCGCCAAAACCAGCAATTCCGCAAGTGGTTGATAAGGTTGGCGTCCCCGACGGGATTTGAACCCGTGTTACCGCCGTGAAAGGGCGATGTCCTAGGCCAGGCTAGACGACGGGGACGATAGTGAGACGGGAAGATCAGCGAATCCCTCATGGTAGCAGCCGTCGGAAACAGTGTCAAAGTTGATGGAGCACGCAAGACAGGTGAGACGCGCCAACAAGCCGAGGATGAGCGGCAGACGAACGCGCCATGCCAACAGACCTCCGATGATCGCGGCCAGGAAGATGTAGGTCAGATCGCGAAAGAGAATTGGGTTCGCTTCCATTTTGTCGGTTCTCCAGTGAGACGGATTGCCCGTCTATTCGATCCCGCAGAATAGATTCCTCGCGAGCACGCGATTCTGTCAAATGTCTGTCGCTGCTTGGCCCAAACTCGTCGCGTGAGTTGCAAAGAATACGAGTGATTGAATTCAGGGCGACTCGATGCCATCTCAAAATGTCATCATGGGTTTGCAATCGCGTATGAGCATTACTTTAGTGACTGCCGTGTGCGAATCGCTCCAATAAATTCTTTGCGTTGGACTCGTACTCGCAGATCGTCCATTCTGGATTTACTTTGCATCCTGCTCCGCAGCCGGGCTTTGCGAAGATGATGTTTGCCTGCCAGCACTGTAGCGGCACAGCAAATCCGACCTCGCTGTTCTCCATCGAAATCTGAGCGTTTGAACCGATATCTGGCGGTGCGGAGATTGACATGTTGGCTAATCCATCGAAGAAGAAGCGCGAATACCTGTTAGTAAGTGACTTTGATCAGACGCTGAGCCTCAACGATTCAGGCGTGGTGTTGAGCGAAATGCTTGGAATCTCCGACTTCCAGCGGAGAGTTGCTGGCCTTTCGGATATCCACCTGGTGCAGCAGGGCGGGGAGCTCGCATACCTGCTTCTCCATGATCCGGATTTTCGCCCGGTGCGCAAGCAACACTTGATCGAAGTAGGAAAGCGAGTTCGTCTCAAGGCAAACGTCGAGCTGCTTGTACGATGCCTGCGGAATCTCGAGGACCTTCAGTTCTCTTTTCACGTGCTCTCGTCTGCTCCAGAGGAGGTGATTCAGTCAGCGCTCGCCGGCATCGTTCCGGAGAATCATATTCATGGAACGCAATTTCGTTACGCTCCCGACACCGGAGAGATCCGTTCCCTTGTTCGGGCGCCTGCAGGGTACGGAAAGGTTGCGGTTCTTGAAGAATTGCGCGGCCGCGCCAGAGTAGGCCATGATCGTCTGGTCTACGTTGGTGACGGGAGCTCGGATGTGCATGTGATGCTGCACATCAATCGGCTGGACGGATTGACGATCAGCGTCTCTCATCACAAGCATCTGACTGAGATTGCAAAGCGTACGGTTCTTAGCGATGATGCTCTGAGCGTGCTGGTCCCGATCCTCGAAGACATTGCGGGATACGATTCTGGGCGGATTCGAACAGTGTTTGAATCCCAGGGATTCGTCGTTCAGGAATGGGCGAAGGCGCGCACAGATTCTCTGACTATAGCGGCGAGCGCTTGAGTCGTGGACCCAGGAGGATTCCCGAGTGTGGCTTAATGTGATTGGCTGGACCGCAACAGCGGTGTTTTCAAGCTCGTATTTCTTTAAGGGGCCGTCAACTTTGCGGAAGATTCAGGCGGCAGCCGCCTCGCTTTGGGTGCTTTACGGAGTGCTGATTCGTTCGGCGCCCGTGGTGGTCGCGAACGTTATCGTCGGCGTCGCGGCAATTTACACGTCGGTGCAACTGGCATTGAATAAGAGAGCGAACTCGGCATGACAGGAATTATGAACTCGATCCCAGCCTAAGGAACCACGGTTCGGGATGGCGAGTAATAGCAAGGTCGAGCCCCCTTTTATGTATTTACTTTTCGTCCAGATATTCCTCGGGCACATCATCTTCCGGAACCTCATGGGTCCGAACTTCCTTCTCTTCCTCATCTCCGGCCCTTTCCACGCCAGACACGACGTCGGCCTCAAATGCGTTTCCTTCTTCGAGCAACTCGTCGACGCTCTCCGAATCCACTGTTTCCAGGCGCGACAAACCCTGTAGGTCTCCCGATTGTTCGCCGGATCGCAATCCCGAACCTTCTGGCGAGAATGCCGCGACACCCGAGCGCCCGGTTTTCTTCCTAGGCTGCTTCTTGCCGGAGGTCTTTTGTCGCTTCGCTCTCCTAGCGACAGGCTTTTTCTTAGACAACTTCTTTGCCAGCTTTTTGGGGCGCCTGGCCGTCTTCACGGATGTTGACTTCTTGTTTGCAGGCTTCTTGGACCGCGAAGACTTCTTCTTGGTTTTCTTTTTGGCAGCCATTTCGCGAAGTTTAGCACGGGGAAGGGGTGCGAGCAAAAATTCAACACCTTGCTCTGTTACCCGTTCTGTTGTCACTTCTCGCAATGAATTAATGAATTTAGGAACGTTTGCCTTCCAAAGTGACCTTTGGAGGAATAAATCTGCGACGCCAAGATTCGACGATCACGGCTGCGTTTCCGTATCCGGCTGGGCAAGCAATATTAGGACGATGCCGATCACAGTGAACATCCGGAAAGCGGCGTCCTGGCCGTTCCATGTTTTCGACTGCCACATCAGGAACCATTCGCCGCCCACAGTTAAGAAGGCGACCAACCACATCAGCAATGCCAACGTGAGGGCAGCCACCGCAACGCGTTTAGCTTCTGTAAACACGGTTGCCGGCGCTGAGCGTGCGCGCGCTAAACGTGCTCCGCCCCACCAGCAGAGCAACATCACGATCGACTCCCAGGAAATAATGGAGATATAAAAGGTGGTATGCCACGCGGGCGAGTTCATCGCGTGCCACATCTCATGATTCCCTAGAGAGTTTGAATCCATCGTCAGTACGTGCCGTACGAATTGGTAGTTAGAGTTGTAGTCCGTGATGTTGTTGAAGACGACGACCGTGTAAAACAAGGCGACCGCAAAAACCAGGACGATCTTGGCAACGCGCAGAGTCATGGTTTCTCCCGCGACTGAAAGGTTCGAAAGTAGGCGATTAAAGCCTGCAGTGTGGCTTGGTCGTAGTTCGGATTCGCTGGCATTTCGGCGTGCGGATTCTCTGCCCGCGGATTGTGCACGTAAGTGGCGAAATGTTCGGGTGCGGCCGTGGCCCAAGCCGAAAGCACGAGCCACGGATGGCGTGCTTTTTGACCTCCCTCCTCTCCCAGATTGTGACAGCGTAGGCAGTTTTGCTGCGCAGCGCGAAAACCAGCTTGGACCTGCGGATCTGAACCACTGCGCCGGGGCGCAATCGCTGCCAAGAATGATTCCTCATTTTGAAATTCCAGACCGACCACCCCCCAAGGAATTTGTGACTCCTCATGGCGGGTCGATATCTCTCGGTTCGAATCGAAGCGTTTATGCGAGATCATGAACGGTCCCATCGAATGCCCCTGCCCCTCCGCGTCCTTCGGCCAGCGATCGGGAGGCTGGCCATTTACCTTGAGAACCAGTAGAGGATGATGATCTGCGATATAGGCTCGTGGATAGTGGGCATGGTAGCGGTCGTCACAAACGGCGACGACGAGATCGGCGGCGGGATCGCCGCTGAGTGCAAGGCTCAGTTCTTCCAGCAAAACCCCGGTGATCTCCGTCGACCCCTTGAAGTTTGGATCGTCGTTGACGCTGTACGTGACTAGAGGCAGGGTGAGCAAATCTTCGCGGCTGAGATAGCGCGCGCTGCCAGAGGGTAAACCGGCGAGATCCCCACTGATTGCTATATCCGTATCTGAGACGCGCTGAGAGTGCGCTTTCGCGATCAGAGACCGTATGGCGGGCCCCGCGGCTGCGAATGATACGTTCGGCGGAAGTACAACGGCAACGATTGCCGCGAAGAGGACGGCCGTGAATCGCTTTCGCATGGCACATGTTAGCGGAGTGCCAGGGCGCAGGCAAGGGAAGGCACTGTGGTAAAGTGACTCCACTTCACGTGCGTGGGAGGCTCGCGGGGCGATGGGAATCGGAATAGAAGCAAGGTTGCGGGAGTTAGGAATCGAGCTTCCGGAATTGCCGGCAGCTGGCGGAAACTTCATACCTGCCAAAACCGTCGGGCGAATGGTCTATCTGTCGGGAGTGATCTCGATGGATAACGGGAATGTGATTACGGGAACCGTGGGTGCGGATCGTACGGTCGAAGATGGATACGCTGCCGCACGGGCTTGTGCTCTGATGCTGCTCGCAGTCCTCAAGAGACACTTGGGATCGCTTGATACCATACGCAGCGTGATCGGGGTAAATGGATATGTGAACGCTGTTGCGGGATTTCAGGACTCGCCCAAGGTGATCAACGGAGCATCGGACCTCTTGGTCGAAGTATTGGGAGATGCGGGACGTCATGTGCGGGCCGCGATTGGCGTGTCAGGGCTGCCGAAGCATGCACTCGTGGAAGTGCAGATGACGGTCGAGGTGTAGGTTGGCGAAACACTCTCTCTCGGCCGAGCCCACCCATTCCCGTTGGAATCGAGAGCTCGCTCCCCGACTCACGATCGCGCGCGGAGATATTGTGCATTTCGAGTGCGTGGATTCGAGTGGCGCGCAAGTGCGGCCGGGAATGACGGTGGCCGAGTTTCTGCAGATTGATCGAGGCCGCATTCATGCGCTCACGGGGCCGATCTTTGTCCACGGCGCCGAACCCGGAGATGTCCTGCAGGTGGATGTACTCGAAGTCGCACACAAGGGGTGGGGCTGGTCGAGCGTAATCGCGGGGCTCGGTTTCTTGAAGGATCGATTTCGTGAACCTTACCTATTTCACTGGCAGCTCGAAGATGCCATCAGTCGTTCGCTCGCGCCGGCAGTTGTTCCGTTAAGCCCGTTCTGCGGTGTGATGGGAGTGGCGCCCGCGGAAGACGGCGAGTTCCGAACACGTCCGCCCGGGATATTCGGCGGAAATATGGATGTGCGCGAGCTTTGCGCTGGCGCGACACTATATCTCCCCGTGCTGAATGCGGGCGCACTGTTCTCAGCGGGCGATGCCCATGCCGCACAAGGTGACGGAGAGGTGTGCATCAACGGAATCGAATGTCCCGCAGATGTGACCCTGCGATTTGATTTGCATAAACAAAAGAGGCTCGCCGGACCGGTGGTTGAGTCAAGTGCAACCCAGACTCGAGAGAGCGAGGCTTGGATCGTGGTGGAATCCGCGACAGATGCAATTGACGCGGCGGGCGCGGCAACGTCTCGCATGATCGATTTCCTGGTGGCGCGATGGGGCTTTTCCGATATTCACGCCTACTTGTTGTGCTCCGTTGCGATGTATTTGCGTCTGAGCCAGGTGGTCAACGAGCCGATGTACACGGTTAGCGCTGCGATACCCAAGCGCGTAATTCCGGACAGAAGGATGTTTTAGCATTGCTCATCAATGATCCCGAGACGGTGGCGGAGTTGCAGGCTCTTTATCCGCGATATGAAGCGGCGCTGCTGGGGAATGACGTCGAGACTCTCACCGCCTTGTTCTGGAGTTCCCCGCATGCCGTGCGGATGGGACTGGCCGAGAATCTGTATGGCATCGACGAAATCGTGGCCTTCCGCAAAGGCCGTCCTCCCGCGAACCTGGCACGACAAATCCAACGGCTGGATATCACTGCGTTCGGTCGTGACTTCGGAAGCATCACGGTGGAATTCGAAAGGACTGTCGATGGAAAGCTGGTTCGCGGACGGCAGAGCCAAGTGTGGGCGAGGTTGCCGGAGGGTTGGCGGATCGTTTCTGCACACGTATCGCTTCTTCCCTGAAGTAACATTTCAATCAGCCGCTACTTCGCTAGAACTAACGATGACGGAGAGTGATTCTGCCGGCGCCGCGAGAAAGCGCTCCTGCAGTTCTGCCGTCGAGGAGAATAATTTGCCCCGCACATGTCGTGCCGGAAACTCAAAGGTGATGGAAGGCTCGTCGAGCGGGTAGGGGGCGAGTACGTAGTGGCGCGAGCGGGCGACGGTCACTGCGACACGGCTGTAGCTCCCATCGCGCAAAGGCAGAGGGTGGAGCAAGTGGGCGGGCTCGCGGAAGTCAACGCACGTCAGAAGAGACAGATTGTCGGTCGCCTGGAGCAGACGGAAATGATCGCGGATTGCAGACTGGGTTGTGCCTTCCGTGGGAAATCGTGGGTCTGCAGCAATCTCGCGCACTAGAGACTGCTGCATGTTTCTTTGTTGATCGAGAAATTCGTCTAGGAGTGGCAACTGCTCGGGCGCGATCGTGGATCGATCGGCGTGCTCCGACAATAGGCTGTAAGTGTGCATCGAGATCAATATGGCAGCATACGGGTCTTCGGCTGCTATCAGTCGCATCGCCCGGTCCCGCACCGCAAGATAATCCGCGAGATCGATTTCCTCAAATGCCGAATACTTGCCAACCAGCTCAATCGAAAACGCGCTGGGCTTTCCCTGGCGAGTAATTTGGGGAGCAGCGTCGCGCATGGTCCAGCCATCGTCATGGCAAGCGATTCCTTTCAATACATGGGTGCGAGGTTCTGGTGGCAGAAAGATTTCGTTGCCCCAGCGTTCGGCGAAAGCTCCCGCCAGGCGAGCATGATCGGGATGCGTGACCAGCCACCAACCTGTTTCCGTCTCGAGCCGTAACATGATCGTCTCCTGACGCGTGCCCCGTTTGCTCACTCCGTTTCCGGCACTCGCGCGGATTCATGCCAGCGATGCAGGAAGTACCACTCCAGAAACATCACAATAAAGAAGAAGCCGAATCCAAGAACGGTAGCCGCCAACACCAGAGCAAAGAGATAAGCTGTCTGCAACTGCGACGAGGCGTACAGGATCGAATATCCTAGTCCGCCTTCGCCAACACGGGTCGATCCCGCATATAACTCGCCGGTTATTGCGCCGATCACGGAGATGCCACTGGCAATGCGGATTCCAACAAACAGCGACGGCACGGCGTAAGGTAATCGGAGTTTGCAGAGCAACTGGCGCGGGGACGCGTTGTGCATCAAGAAAAGATGGACGAGATGTTCCTCGACGCTGATCAGGCCCTGCGTGGTGTTGGCAATAATCGGTGCTAGAGAAATGATGAACGCGATGAGCGTTACCGACGCCGTGCCCGCTCCAACCCACATTAAGATGAGAGGCGCAACCGCTACGATCGGTACGGTCTGCAGCAGAATTGTGTAGGGATACAGCATCCGCCGCACCCAGCGCGACTGGGCGAAAATCAGTGCTATGGCTACGCCGATCACAATGCTAGCGATCAGTCCGCCCCCGGCTTCTCCGGCGGTGATGAGCAAAGAAGTTATCAGGGCAGGGAATCGTCCGACCAACGCGCTAGCCACCGCACACGGCGGAGGTAGCATGAAGGGAGGCACTCGAAAGACCCACACCACTGCCTGCCATACGAGAAGTAAAGCGGCAAAGACGCACACCGCATTCGCCAGCGGGAGCAGTCGTCTCATGAAAGCGCCGCCTCCCGCAGAGTTCGTGAGATCCGGAGGACGAGAGTCCCGAACTCCGCTGAAGCCCTGAGTGCTTCTGTTCTTGGGAAAGGGAGTTCGACCCGCGCCATGGTGTGCACGCGTCCGGGACTTGAGGAGAGGATTACGATTCGTGTGGAGAGAAAAACCGCTTCGGCAACCGAATGAGTAACGAAGACGGCGGTCCATTTCTGTTCTTCCCGCAGCCGCAGCAACTCTTCGTTCAGGTGGTCGCGAGTCATCTCGTCGAGCGCAGCAAAAGGCTCATCCATGAGCAGAAGTCGTGGATTGGTTGCAAGGGCACGCGCGATGGAGACGCGCATTTTCATCCCGCCCGACAACTCGCGCGGGTATGCATCTCCAACCTCTCCCAGTCCGACAAGATCCAGGAGAGACGACGTTTTTCCCCGGCGCTGTTCGCCCTTAACGCCTTCCAGTTCCAGACCAAGCCCGACGTTGCGGCGCACAGTACGCCACGGTAGCAAAGTAGGATCCTGGAAAATGTAAGAGACGGTTTCGCGCGCGTTCTTCGGGGTCATACCGTCGATTTGAATCGTTCCGGAACTTGGCGGTGTCAGCCCCGAGATCAATTTCAGAACTGTGGATTTGCCGCAACCGGAAGGACCAAGGAGTGTGACGAACTCTCCTTTATCGATCGTGAGATCGAGCTCGCGGATGACGGTTCGGTCATTCCCGTAGGTCTTGTTGACGCCGGAGAATTCGACCTGGGGAACGACGAATTCCTGCGTCATGGGCCTCCCTCACTGACCGGGAGATAAAGGACGGAAGGATGGAGTTCATCGTGGTAAGCGATTTGAGTCGAACGGCGCCAATCCCATGAAGTTGCGCGGCAAGAGGGCACGTCGCTACCCGGATTGCGGTCGTATAAAGGAAACGCGCTGCTGGCAATCTCCAGCCGGATTCGATCGCCAGAGGCGAAGCAGCAGGAGGTCGGGGTGAGGTCGAACCTCCAGGCATGGATCTTGTCAGCAGCGTAGCCGCTTTCAGCAAACAGCCAACTCGAGCGGGCGATTCCAATGCAGATGAATTCCGCGGCGCCATTCGGGCGCACGCGCACTAACTTCGCGGTGAAGTCCGTATTAGCCGATGAACTGGAGCAGAACAGAGAAACACGCGGAGTTCCAAAGAGCCATAGCGGCTGCCGGAGAATTTCGGAGGTATAAACCAGCACGTTGTTGCCTAACTCCAACGTGGCTTGATCGAAGGGACCACTGAGCGTCAAAGGGCCACCCGGCGCAAGCACCGGCACCTCGGGGTCATAGACAAAGACATCCGACGGCTCCGCGGACGCGGGTGGCGAAGACGTGAGGGAACCATCGCCTTTGCGCGAATTCGCTTTGCCTCGGCTGTGCAGATACAACGCTCGATTCGCGGCTCCCGGAAAAAGGCCGGCTGTTCGCCAACAATTTTCCCCGAGCACGAAGTGGCGAATCTTAGGCTCGTCCGCAAATTCGCCCGAGTCTTTCAGCCAGTGATTGAACCAGCGCAGCAAAATCAAATCGGTGTCGAGCAGGGCTTCCGGTCCGAAGTCCGAAGTACCGATGCGATCGCCCCATGGAATATGCTGCCACGGTCCAGCAATCAGGTATTGGTGATCGCGGGCATCCCCGCCGGCGTCGCGACGTAGAGCCACGAACCCTTCGATGCTGCCCTCTAGATAAGTGTCGTACCATCCAGAGAAATGCAACGCCGGCACGGATATCTTGTGGAGGGACTGGCTCACATCCAAAGATGACCAGTAATCTCCGGGCGTTGCATGATCGAACCAGTCGAGAACGTAGTGAGGCAGACCCTGACCGTGCAGCGCCGGATGATCACGGAACGGGAGCACACTGATTTGCGCGCCGAGGCTCGGCCAAGCCTTTTCGAGACGATCGCTGGAGTCCTGTAGCTTCTTCCGGCGCGCGTCTGCTTTCAGCATCTGCAATCCCCAGCTCAGAGCTGCGGAAAGGCGTATCGCTCCTTGGCGATAGAACCACCCGTGGTAAAGATCGCAGGCGGTCATGCCAGGAGAAATGCAGACCAGTCCCTCGGGTTGTTCGGCGGCGGCCAGCAATTGCGTAGCTCCCTGGTAAGAAAAACCGTACATGCCGATGCGGCCATTCGATTCTTCGCGCGTACGCAGCCATGCGATCGTCTCCGCGCCGTCGCGCGCTTCGTACCGGAACGGATAGAACTCGCCCCCGGAATCACCGCGGCCACGCACATCCTGAATGACGACGTTATATCCGTGGCGCGCGAACCATACGGGATGGGCATACACGACGGTCGACGCAATGTCGCGGCCATAAGGCTGGCGCATCAGCAGTGTGGGTTGCGGGACAGGCCGCGCCGGATAGTAGTGATCGGAGATGAGCTCGACGCCATCCGACATACGACACCGCACTGCGCGTTCTAGTTGAACGCCCTGGCCACAATCGACCCAATCGGCTTTGCTCATGGTCGGAGGCTCATGGTTAGCGCTGGTTCGAGTATTGGGACATCGCTTCTAATGCCGCGGCCAGCCGGGTAGATGCCTGATCCAGCCAGCGGGCGCCGTTCTTTGCAGTCGCAGGACGCGGGTCACCCATGACGCCGCTCGGTGCGATGTCGCGGGTCAGCCAGGCAAAAGTCGCGGGAGCATTCTCGGGCAGCAGAAGTTCGGGCTGGGCAATGTCCGCGATGTAATTGGAGGTGTACGCCTTCTGATCCACGAGCTCCGGCACCGAGGCCAGCAACAAAGCTGTTTCGACCTCGCCCGCGTGAAATCCGTAAGCACCTTCTTGCGGACTGAGGCCCTCGAACGAAATTCCGCCGGTGCCATGCAGGGCGAAGGTCCGCAGTCCAAACTCAGCGCGGAGATCCCGCGCCATGACATCGATGAGGGCGGTATTTCCTCCATGTGTGTTGTAGAGAACGAGTTTCTGAAACCTGGCGCTTGCCAGACTTGCGCCGAGGTCGCGAAGCACCGCCATGAACGTAGACGCACTGACCGCCAGCGTTCCCGCGAATCCAATGTGCTCATTACTCTTGCCATAGTGGACCGGAGGCAGCGCGAACACGGGCAAGTCCTCCGGTAATTTCTGTAATGCATGCCCAAGTAAGAGGTTGTTAATGAGGGTGTCGGTCGCTAGTGGCAGGTGGTGGCCATGCTGCTCGATGGCCGCAGTTGGAAGCACAAGTAAGGTCGATTCGCGAGGCAGCGCGTCGACCTGTTTCCAGTTCAAGTAGGCGAAATTGCGGACGTCGGGGATCCACGTCTTCATCGGGAAATGCCGGTTGATGCCGCTACTTCTTCGGGATGAAAGGTGATCATCTTGCCGGGATTCAGCAGTCCCTTCGGGTCATAACGCATTTTTGCGAGCAGTTGCACATTGTCCGCGCGATAGCGGCCGCCGCCCTCCACGTTATTGACGTGGGGATTGGCCACGAAAACCCCGATTTCACGGCAGAACGAGATCATTTCGTTGAGCTTCTCCTCGGTGGTGTAGTAGACGAGCGGGATCGCCCCAGGGATCACAAGTCCGCTACCGTTCTTCATGAATTCCATATGGAACAGAATCTCGTGGCCAAAGCGCTCGCGCAGTCGCTTCATCTGGTCGCGTACGTTAGCTGGGTCGAATCCGCATTGCAGGTAGGTGTAAGCGGGATCGGACTTCAACGCCCAGAGTGTTGTGTGGTTCCAGGTGTAGTCCGAGAGCAACGGGATCGTTCGCAAGCCAGCATAGTCACCCGAGTACGGGATGTCCCCGCCCGCCTCCCGAGCTGCGGTTTTCAACATCGTAAGCTGTTCCGACGAGATGAGAAAGAAGATCAGCGATTTGCCTGGCGGCGCGTATGGCTGGACTGGAGTAAAGAACGATGGAATCGGCCATTCGAAAGTGGTGACTAGGCGCTTTGACCAGGACGCCTCTGTAGCGATCCGCTCGCTGAAGTCAAAGGCGGCGTCGAAGCTATCGAAGGCGACGACACACTGCGACCACTCGACCGCAGGAGCGAGCGCCAGCCATATCTTCGTCATTACGCCGTTTGTGCCCCAGGCATGCAAGATGTCATGCACGGAGTCACCTTCGTGCATGACAACTCGCGGCTCAGTTTCCATGGTGACGACTTCAAGAGCACGGACGGTGTTGAAGTCGCGCAAGCCCCCGTGCGCCACCGAGCCAATTCCACCGGAACCGCCACCGAGAAACCCGCCGACGGATGCTTTAACAATCGTTGACGGATAACAGCGAAGCTCCCATCCGTACTTTCTAGCCTCCGTTTCCAGAGCGCCTAAGCGTACGCCGGGCTGGCATACGGCAACTCCATCCGGGCTGATCGATTCGATCCGGTGCATGCGGGACAGATCGAGCACCACTCCGCCATGGAGTGGAACGGCCTGACCATAATTACCGGTTCCAGCTCCGCGAACCGTGACGGGAATCTCCTCCGTCTTACAGTAGCGAAGAACCTTCTGAATCTCGCCGGCCGTCAATGGCTGGACTACAAGGTCGCCGACCTTGCCGTCGAGTTGCTTTCGCAATACCGGGGAGTACCAGTAAAAATCGCGCGACAGCCGCTCGACGATCTGCGGATTCGTAATCACGCGGGACTCGTCATCAAGAATAGAGATAAGGGCGATCACGCGATCTAAGCTCATATCGAGAACGCTCAAAGTATGCTTAACGCCGTTGTGTACTGACCCTGCCATTACTCCAACTGCGAAAAGCTTTCTGCATATTCGGGTGCGTGAAGAGGGTCTTAAACAATTCCCGCATGACCGGCCCGTCGACTTTGCAATTCATGTCGGAACGCTTAGCGATCTCTTTGGCCGAAACGTAGATCTGCAGGCAATGGCGGCTCGCGTCGGCGATTGTGGCCCCGAATACAACACGATCCAGGCGTGCCCATAAGGCATTCGCCATGCACATCGGACAAGGCTCGCAGGTCGAATACAGCGTGTATCCGGCCAGACTCGGACTCTTGAGCTTCTTGCAAGCTAGCCGTACCGCGCGCAACTCTGCGTGGGAACTTGGATCGGACTCACGCATCACCGCGTTGGTCGCGCGGATAAGGCGCTCTCCGCTGCGGCTGTCTACGATGAGCGCTCCGAACGGCACCGGGCGCGGCGTTTCCAATGCGCTAGCCGTGAAGCGATAGAGATCGCGTAAGCGCTCTTCGTCCAGCCGAGTGACACGAATCCGTCCGGCTGCCGGGCTCGCCATTGGCGCACTCTAGCAGCAGCGCGGCGCGGTCGACAATCGAAAAAATGGCATGCACGCATCGGTAAATCTTGTACACGCTCCCTCCTCTGAGGGTGCGGGAAGAGTGCTAGGCTGCTGCACAGAAGTTCGACCAGGTTCTCATGAAGAACGCTCGGATTTATGGTGCACTCTGCGTCGTTTTCGCCGCGGCGCTCATGGCGGGCTGCCACGGTTCGTCGTCGCCCGGCGTTACCGCCGGTTCGACGAAAGTCACCTTGCAGGCCGACTGGTACCCGCAACCGGAGCACGGAGGCTTTTACACAGCGCTGGTGAAGGGGTATTACAGGGACGAGGGCCTCGACCTGAGCATTCAGCCCGGCGGTCCTTACGTGGTTGTGCCCCAGCAGGTGGCATCGGGAGCAGCGCAGTTTGGAATGGCGAGCTCGGATCAGATTCTTGAGTCCGTTGCGGACGGGCAATCCCTGGTAGCCGTCGCCGCCACCATGCAGAGGGATCCTCAGGGGATCATGCTTCACAAGGACTCGCCGATCCATTCCTTCGAAGATCTGAACGGTCACGCGGTCGCGGTGAAGCTCGGATCGACTTGGTTCGAATATTTGCTAAAGCGGTATAAGCTCGATGGCGTCCGCGAAATCCCGGCAACATTCAGCGTTGCCAACTTCGTGGCGGACCCGCAATACATCCAGCAGGCATTCGCAACTTCAGAGCCATTTTTCGCTCGTCAGGCGGGCGTAGAAACCCGGATTCTTCTAACCAGCGATGCCGGATACAATCCGTATCGCGTCATGTTCACGACTCGCGAGTTCTTGGGCCAGCATCCCGACACGGTGAAGCGGTTCGTGCGTGCTTCTTTGAAAGGATGGCGCGATTACCTGAACGATTCGACCGCGGGGAACGCGGCTGTTTCGAAAGTGAATCCGGCGCTGAATCAGCAATGGATGCAGTTCACCTGGCAGGCTCTGCGCGACGGAGGCTTCGTAACTGGAGATGACCACTCCGGCAAGCAACTCGGTAACATGGAAGCCGAACGCTGGACGACCATGTACAACCAGTTGCTGGAATTGAGAGTGATCGAAAAACCATTTGATCCGGCGACGGCCTACACGCTGCAATTCGTGACGGCGCAATCAGATTTCGCTCGCTGATGCCGCCAGCTTGCGAGCCGGTCTGTCCGCGGTGGAGGGAACGCTTGAAGGAAGAACATCGGCCCGGTTCACTATGATCGAGGACCCGGTGCTGCTCAACGATTGGCACGTCGTTGCCCGGCTTCCCGACGTGGAGAAGGGTGTGGTCCGCGCAGTGCGCCTGCTGAAACGTGATCTGGTGCTCTGGCGCAGTGAAGCGGGGTTCCATGTCTGGCAGGATCTCTGTCTCCATCGGGGCGCAAAGCTTTCGGGAGGCCGGGTTCAAGATTCGTGCCTGATTTGTCCCTACCACGGCTGGCAATACGACACCGCGGGAAAGTGCGTTCGGATGCCCGCGCACCCTGACCAGCCTCCGCCAGTTCGAGCACGCGCCACGACGTATAGCGCTACCGAAAAGTATGGGCTCGTCTGGGTGTGTCTGGGCAATCCGGCACAAGATGTCCCGCGGTTTCCGGAGTGGGATGACATCAGCTTCCGCAAAGTGTCGGCCGGACCGTATGTGTTTCGAGCGCACGGTCCGCGGGTGATCGAAAATTTTCTGGACGTGGGACACTTTCCATTTGTTCACGCGGGGTTCCTCGGCGATCCTCAGCACCCGGAAATTGCAGACTATGAAGTCGAGACGAGCTCCGACGGTGTACTGGCGAAAGATATCGCTGTCTGGCAGCCCGATCCGGATGGAACAGGAGAATCCGCGCAGGTCAAATATACCTACAGGATTCAGAGGCCCCTAACGGCGCACTTTGAAAAGTCGCATCGCGAACAGCGATTTTCTATCTTCAATTCGGTAACGCCAGTCGGTGACCGCGAGAGCGTTTCTTGGCTGGTGATGGCGCTCAACTATGCCCATGATACGTCCGACGAAGAACTGCGCGATTTTCAGGATGTCATCAGCAGGCAAGACATTCCGATAGTGGAATCGCAGCGCCCTGAATTGCTGCCGCTCGATTTGCAGGCTGAATTGCACTTGCGATCCGACCGAACTGCCATCGCCTACCGCAAATGGCTATCGAAACTGGGCCTGAAGTACGGAACCGCATGAGCGCCAGCACAATCGAAGCCCCCACCGCTGGCCCCGCACGAGTTCGCTGGTTTGTCGCGGGAGATCTGGACGGATTCTTCGGACTGTTCTTTAGCGGCTTTCCGGACCTACTGCTGATCGCCGGCCTCGCCCCTCTTTGTGGTTTCCCATTGGATCTTGTCGCCACGCGAATCATGCCCGCAGTTGCACTCTCGATTTTCAGCGGGAATCTGTTCTATGCCTGGCAAGCCCACCGCTTGTCCGAACGAACCTGCCGTATGGATGTCACGGCAATTCCTTTCGGGGTCAACACACCCACGATCTTTGCATACGTTTTTCTTATCATGTTGCCGGTGTACCAGCGCGCTCACGATTGGGAGTTCGCATGGCACGTGGGTGTATTTGCTTGTTTCGTGAGTGGCGTAGTGCAGACTGCCGGTGCCTTCTGCACCGACTGGCTGCGGCGGCATACTCCGCGGGCAGCGCTGCTGTGTCCTCTGGCGGGCATTGCGATTGCTTTCTTGTGCCTGGGATTCATCCTGAGAATCTTTCAGACTCCGGAACTCGCCCTCCTGCCGGCAGTCATCATTCTAGCGGTGTATGGCGGACACATTCGCTTGCCTTGGCGCATACCGGGAGGAATGCTGTGCATTCTCGCTGGGTTGGTCTTGGTCGTGGTGCTGAAGGCCTTGCATCTTTATAATCTGCCCCCGGCCTCGCCGCTTGGGCATCTCGGCATTTATCTACCGCATCCCGTCCGCGTTATCAGTTTTCTTCGTCAGGGCGAAGGTTGGAAATATCTGTCGATCATCCTGCCGATGAGTGTTCTGGATACGATCGTGTCGCTGCAGATTCTCGAAAGCGTCAAGGTCGCGGGCGACGATTACCCCACGCGGCCCTCTTTGCTGGTTAACGGTGTGGCGACACTCTGCCGCGGCATTTGGCAGCCCGTTTCCAACTACTCTTTATTTCGGACATCTCGCGCACAAGGCTTACGGTGCTCGCGTGGGATATTCAATCCTAAACGGCTTCGCAACGCTGGTTATCTGCTCGACCGGCTTGATCTCTCCCATCATGCATTACGTGCCACTGGAAGTGGTGGCGATTGTCATCGTGTGGTTTGGATTGGTGATGATCGCTCAGGCTTTTCAGGAAGTTCCTAAGTCCCATTGTATTGCGGTGGCATTTGGCCTGCTGCCTATGCTGGCCTCATGGGGACTGCGACTTGTGGATCTTGCGCTGCGAAAGGGAGGATCGAGCCTCGTGCAAGCGGCTCCTAAATTCGGCGACGAGCTACCCATCTACGGCCTAATTGCTCTGAGTCAGGGAGCGCTGCTTATTTCGATGATCTGGACTGCAGCGATCTCTCATATGCTGGACCGTCGTTTTCTCCGCACTGCTGGATGGTTCCTCGCAGGAACCGCCTTGTCCTTCTTTGGAGTGATTCACGCCTACCGCCTTTCTGGGAATGGAGTCGAGGCAAAGCTGGGAGTCTACGTAGCACCGGGGTTTATTTTCAGCTACCTTGCTTCCGCGTTGTTCTCGATTGGCTGTTATTTCTTCATTCGACGGCAAGGTGCGCCTCTGGAACAAACTGCTTCTGCTTTACAACGAGGCGGCGGGCCGCGCTGACGACTATTCCATCCGAAAGCGTTCGCTACCGGTCAAGCCCGGAAACTCGCGACACTCTGGAGCTAGCGAATTGTGACTCCACGGCAAGGCACGCGGAGTCAGCAGTGTCCGGCCGTGGACAGTTGAATCCCGTACCGGACATCTCTGCCCACCTTCGCCTGTTATGTTCGAGTCGTATCCCACACCGTTTCAACTGTTTGCATAGACGATCGATTGGAGTGGCAGTTGCCAATCCTTTCCGCGATGGATATCGCTCGCCCAGAGTTTAAGGAACAGAAACGCCGCCGCCAGATCGCAGTCGCGGTGGTCATCGTGGTTGTCCTCGCGGTGCTGACGGTTCTAATTTACCGATTGAGGCCGGCCGCGCCAACGGTTGAACGCGGCACGGTCTGGACCGATTCAGTGAAGCGCGGATCGATGCTTCGCCAGGTTCGCGGGATCGGATCGCTCGTGCCCTCTCAGGAGTCCGTGCTGCAGATCCCGGCCGAGACCGAGGCAACCGTGGTGCGCATTCGCATGCTGCCGGGATCGCTCGTCAATCCTGACACGGTGTTGATGGAGATGAGCAACTCGCAGGTGGAGCAAGCGGCCGTGGACGCTCATCTGCAATGGAAGGCTGCGGAGGCCGAGTATCAGAGCCAGCGCATGAAGCTCGAGAGCGATTACATGAATCAGAAGGCGAGCGCGGCCACGGTTAAGGCCGACTACGCGCAGTCGCAGCTCCAATCGGACACCGATAAGGCGCTCTATGATCTCGGCGTCATTTCCGGATTGGCCTACAAGAATTCGAAGGGAAAGGCCGACGAACTGACCATTCGCAACAACCTCCAGGACCAGAGCCTTGCAAGCACCCAAAAATCCATTGATGCGCAATTAGCCGAGCAGCAGGCGAAAGTCGAGCAGATGCGAGTCCTGGCCGAATTGAAACAGAAACAGTTGGATGCTTTGAAAGTGCGCGCCAAGATCGAAGGTGTTCTTGTGGAGTTGCCGTTGCATGTGGGAGAACACGTATCTCCCGGAACGATGCTTGCCAAAATCGTTCAGCCGAATCATTTGATGGCAGAACTAAAGGTCGCCGAGACACAAGCTCGCGATGTCCAGATTGGTGAACCGGCATCTGTGGACACCCACAATGGCGTAATTTCCGGCATCGTAATGCGTGTCGATCCCGCCGTGCAAAACGGAACGGTCACCGTCGACGTCAAACTGACAGGCGAATTGCCGAAGGGGGCGCGGCCGGACCTCAGTGTAGACGGAACGGTCGATCTTGAGCGACTGGATGACGTCCTTTATGTCGGTCGTCCAGCGTTTGGTCAGGAAAATAGCACCATCAGTTTGTTCAAGCTGGATGGCGACGGACACGACGCGATCCGCGTGCCGGTGAAAGTCGGACGAGCTTCTGTGAACTCGATTCAGGTAGTAGAAGGACTGCACGAAGGCGACACCGTGGTGCTCTCAGACATGTCCCGCTGGGACAACACGGACCGGATTCGGCTCCAGGAATAAGAAGTACAGCTCAAGAATTTGAGACTAAGAAATCGAGGCGAACGTTTCATGACAGACGCTGGCCAACCCCTCATCCAGATCACGGATATGACGAAGGTTTTCTACACCGATGAGATCGAGACGCATGCGCTCTCCGGCGTTCATCTCTCGGTCAACAAAGGCGAGTATGTCGCCATGTCGGGCCCATCGGGCTGCGGCAAGTCGACGCTATTGTCGATCATCGGATTGCTCGATACGCCCACCGGCGGTCGGTACTTGCTGAACACCAAACCAGTCGAGAATCTCGACTTCGCCGAGCGGGCCCGCATCCGCAACCAGGAAATCGGGTTCATCTTCCAGAGTTTCAATCTGATCGGAGATCTCACGGTTTATGAGAACGTCGAACTGCCTCTGACTTACCGCCAGCGGATGCCCTCAGCGGAACGCAAGGGCCGGGTAATGGAAGCCCTCGAGCGCGTTGGCATGGCCCATCGCGTTCGGCACTATCCTTCGCAGCTCTCAGGCGGTCAGCAGCAACGCGTTGCGGTTGCCCGTGCACTGGGAGGGAAGCCCTCCATTCTTCTCGCGGATGAGCCGACCGGAAACCTGGACTCACGCAACGGCGAAGCCGTGATGGAGCTGCTCGCTGATCTTCACAAAGAGGGAGCGACGATCTGCATGGTGACCCACGATCCACGTTTCGCTAAGCACGCGCAGCGGGAGGTCCATCTGTTCGACGGGAAAGTTGTCGCCGAAGAAGAGCTGAAGAAGCTGATGGCGGACGTTCAGGCATGAACGGTCTGCTGCAAGACGTCCGCTACTCCTTGCGCCAGGTGCGCAAGGGTCCAGGCTTCGCCTCGATCGCAATCTTGTCTTTGGCGCTCGGGATCGGAGCCAATACGGCGATATTCACTCTGATTCATGCTCTGGTTCTCAAGTCGTTGCCCGTACGTGAAGCTCGACAACTCGTTTCGTTTGGTAAGGAAGTTGGCGGCGGAGTAGTTCGCATTGCTCTCGGGGCGCAAAACGGAGCGATCCTCTGGATGATTTTGCGGGAGTCACTACTGCTTCTCGGAGTCGGAGCGGCATACGGGCCAGCGCGTCGTGCCGCTCGCGTGGATCCCATGGTTGCCCTCCGCTACGAATGAGAGGAAAAGGAAGATGACTGGATTTCTGCAGGATGCTCGCTATGCGCTTCGCCAGTTGCGCAAGAACCCAGGATTTGCCGCCACATCGATTCTGATCCTCGCTCTCGGGATCTGTGCCAGCGTCGCGATCTTTGGATTCGTCGATGCTGCGCTGATCAAGCCGCTGCCCTATGCTGATCCCTCGCGACTTGTTCTGGTGACGGAGAGCGTCGCGATGATTCCGCACGCTAATCTCTCCTATCCCGACTATCTCGACTGGAAGAAACTCAACCAGGTCTTCAGTTCGATGGATGTTTGGGGCGGCGCGGGCTATCTGCTTCCTACCCCGACCGGAACGGAGCCCGTGCCGGCGACGCGCGTGAGTGATGGTTTCTTCCGGACACTCGGAATCACACCGATTCTTGGCCGTGATTTCCGCACTGGGGAAGATCTCCCCGAAGCGCCTCAGACCGTGATATTGAGCTATGCCACCTGGCAGAAGCGGTACGCCGGCCGGCAGGATGTCGCCGGTCAAATCGTTACCTTGAGTGGAGTGCCCTACACCATTATCGGAGTGTTGCCGCAGAGCTTCCAATTTGCTCTCCGCGGAAGTTCCGAGTTTTGGACGACGCTTCACGCGAGTGACTCCTGCGCAAAAAGGCGAAGCTGTCACAACCTCATCGGGATTGGCCGGCTGAAAGATGGCGTAACCGTCGACATCGCACGGGCGAACATGAAAACCATCGCCCAGCAACTGGAGTTGCAGTACGCCGACAGTAACAAGGGTCAGGGAGGATTTGTGGCGCCTCTGTCCGACATGGTCGTTTCAGACACTCGTCCCGTCTTGCTTGCACTGCTTGCCGGAGCCGGCCTATTGCTCTTGATCGCTTGTGTGAATGTGTCGAGCCTGCTGCTGGTTCGTTCCGAGAGCCGAAAGCGTGAAATCGCGGTGCGAGGCGCGCTCGGAGCGTCTCGACTTAGGTTGATCCAGCAATTCACGACCGACGGAGTTGTGTTGGTGGCCGCGGGTGGGGCGCTTGGTCTGGCTTCAGCTCAAGCGGCAATGCGAGTACTCACGAGCCTGATCTCGAAAGACATGATGTCGGGCATGCCGTACTTGTCCGGACTCGGTTTGAATTCGCACGTCATGGTATTTGCCAGTGCTGTTTGCTTGGGCGCGGTCATCCTCTTTTCGATCACTCCCATGCTAAGACTGCCCTTGACGCAGATCGGCGAAGGCCTGGCGGAGGGCGGTCGTGGTTACGCGGGCACATTGTGGCGTCGCTTTGGCGCAAATCTGGTAGTCGTTGAACTTGCCATTGCAGTTGTGTTACTGGTCAGCGCCGGATTACTGGGGAAGAGTTTCTATCGCCTGCTGCACGTAGAAATTGGATTCCAAGCGGACCATCTGGCTACGGTGGGAGTCGCCTTGTCCGACACCAGCTATCCAAAGGATGAGCAGCAGGCTCTAGTTGGCCGGAAGATTGTAGACCGCATTGCGAGTTTGCCGGGCGTCCAGTCTGTGGGAATCTCCAGTGTGCTTCCCGTTAGCTTCAATGGCAACACCGACTGGATCCGGTTTGTGGGGCGTCCTTATAACGGTGAGCACATTGAAGTGAACCAACGGGATACTAGTCCCGCGTTCTTCGCGACTCTAAAAGCGAAGCTGCTACGCGGCCGTTGCTTTACCGAAACAGACGATGCTTCGAAACCGCTCGTTGTCATCATCAACAAAACCCTGGCCGAGAAATATTTTCCCGGAGACGACCCGATCGGAAAGAGGATGGGTGACACGGAGTTGACTCCGAAGTCGATCAAGGAAATCGTTGGGGTTGTCGACGATGTGAAAGACGGTTCGCTGGATTCCCAAATCTGGCCGGCCGTCTACTACCCGTTCAACCAGAGTCCCGACACCTATTTCTCGTTAGTCGTGCGGACGTGGCCAGACGAGGCTTCATTGCTGCCGACGCTGGTGACTGCCGTCCATGAGATCGATCCCGGCATTGGTACATTCGACGAAGCCACGATGGCCGGAAGAATCCATGATTCGCCAACAGCGTACCTCCACCGTTCTTCGGCAGGGCTGGTCGGAGGATTTGCTTTCCTAGCCTTAGTGCTGGGGGTCGTCGGCGTCTACGGTGTGATCGCGTATTCCGTCAGCCGCAGGACTCGCGAGATCGGTGTGCGCATGGCTCTCGGTGCGCAACGTGGCGCCGTATACCAACTGATCATGACGGAAGCATCTTGGCTGGTCGGGATCGGGATTGGGGCCGGCCTGGTTTGTTCGGTCGGCACCGCGGCGCTCATTCGGGGACTCTTATTTGGAGTTCGTTCGTGGGACGCTACGACTCTTGCCTCAGTTGCTGCGCTCCTCGCCGTTTCGACCCTGCTGGCTAGCTATATTCCCGCACACAGAGCGGCGCAAGTCGATCCGTCGGTGGCGCTGCGTTACGAATAGGAAGAATTCCCATGAGTGGCCTCTGGAACGACATTCGATACGCGGTTCGTCAGTTGGGGAAAAATCGCAGCTTCACCACCGTTTCTGTGCTGACGCTTGCCTTGGGCGTGGCCGCCAATACGGTGATCTTTACCGTGATGGACGCTACGATTCTGAAGAAGCTGCCCTTCCCGAACCCCGATCGCCTCGTAATGGTCTGGGAGACGTTTGGAAGCCCCGACGACTACAACATCATTTCGGCGCCCAATTATTGGGACTTTGCCCGTCAGAATCACGTCTTTGAAAACATCGCGATTTTCGATTCAGCGGGCCGCGGCTACAACCTCGCTCCAACTGGCGAAAGCCGGGAGCCCGAGCAAGTGTCGGGATTGCGAGTGTCCTCGACGTTCTTCGACGTGCTCGGGGTGCGTCCCTTTCTCGGCCGGAACTTCTTGCCCGAAGAAGAGGTGCTCGGAAAAGATCACGTAGTCATTCTGAGTTATGGTCTCTGGAAGCGCCGCTATGGCGCGGATCGTGCCTTGGTGGATAGGACGATCAGAATCGACGGCGACGATTTCACGGTCATCGGGGTGATGCCGGCCGACTTCCGCTGGCAGTTCTGGAGCGGCCCGCGCCAGCTCTGGGTTCCCGTGGGCTATACCGAAACCGACAAAGGGCGATCCGACAACAGCTTTCTGTCTTTCGCCCGCCTAGGGCCAGGCGTGAGCGTCACGCAGGCTCGTTCCGAAATGGCAGTGATTGGCACGGGATTGGCGCGTCAGTATCCCATCGACCTTCCAAAGATGAGCGCCACTGTCGTACCGATGATCGATTTCGCGTCGTCCGATATTCGGACGACGATGCTGACCCTTTTTGCTGCTGTGGGATTCGTGCTGCTTATCGCCTGTGTGAACGTTGCCAATTTGCTGCTCGCTCGAGGCGCAGCGCGCCAGAAAGAGTTCGCCGTACGGCGAGCGCTGGGTGCAAGTGGCATTCGCCTCGTACGGCAGCTGCTGACTGAGAGTGTGCTTCTGGCTTTGCTCGGTGGCGCCTGCGGCCTCGTCCTCGCTGCGTGGAGCGCGAGCGTGTTGCCGTCGGTGCTCCCCGACACCCTGCAAAGGTTGCCGCTCCACGACCTCGACACGCTCCCGCTCGACGGGCGCGTCTTCTGCTTCGCGTTGCTGATCTCCTGCGCCACTGGAATTCTGTTCGGTCTGATTCCCGCCGTGAGCACCGGCCGCGGAGGGCTCACCCAGCCGTTGAAAGAAGGCGGACGCGGAGCCAGCAGCGCAAGCAGCCGCCTTCGCCATGCGCTGGTCGCATGCGAAGTAGGCCTGGCGCTCGTTGTCCTTTGTGGCGCCGGTTTAATGATTACGAGCCTGTCGCGGGTGCTCGGCGTCAATCCCGGTTTTGATGCCAGGAATGTGGTGATCATGGACATGTCACTCCCGCAGGAGCAGATCTACACGGGACCGCCAGGCCATCCTCTGTTTTGTCGAGATCTGGATGAGCATGTAAGCGCCCTACCGGGCGTAGTGGCAGTTGGAGCGGTCGCACACTTGCCTATGCGCGGAAATGCCGGGCGCAGCTTCCAGATCGAAGGGCGTCCCGACCCCGGCCCCGAAAACCAGCCGAATGCGTTCTACACGGTCGCCTGCCCCAACTACTTTCGCGCTCTCGGTGTGCCGATGCTGGAGGGCCGCGAATTTACCCACCAGGATTCTGTCGGAGCTTCGGGCGTCATCATCATTAATCAGTCGATGGCGCGCAAGTATTGGCCCAAGGAAGACCCCCTGGGGCGAGTGATTAAGCAAGGAGGCGCTCGCCTCACGATCGTAGGCGTCGTCGCGGATGTTCATCACACCGGCTTGGACGAGGACACTCATCCGCAATTCTTCCGGCCTTATCCCCAGGCAGGTTGGCCGGTAATGAGTATCGTTGTGCGGACGACGGCAGCGCCAGCCTCGTACACGCCGGCAGTCAAGAAAGCTCTCGCCGAGGTCGAGCCTGATCGACCCGTATCTGACGTTACCTTGATGCAGGATGTCGTAGAAAGCTCCGTTGGTTCGAGACGCTTTCCTGCTCTTCTGCTGGCTGCGTTTGCAGCCTTGGCGCTCGTGCTGGCGTCCGTTGGCATCGTGGGCGTGGTGAGCTATTCGGTGGCCCAGCGTACGCGGGAAATCGGCATTCGCATGGCACTCGGCGCGCGCAAGCGGGACGTTTTGAATCTGATTTTGAGTGCCAGCATGGGATGGGTTTTTGTGGGCCTCACGTTCGGAGTGGTGGCATCGCTCGGGTTGACCCGCTTGCTGGGAACTTTGCTTTACGGCGTCAAGCCGGGGAATCCGCTTGTGCTCGGAATAGTCTCCATGCTGCTTGCTTCGGTTGCGTTATTGGCCAGCTACATCCCGGCCCGGCGAGCAGCGAAGCTTGATCCAATGGTCGCGTTGCGCTACGAGTGAAAAGGGGCAGCTTCATGGAAGGTCTAATCAGAGACATTCGCTACGGGTTGCGGATGCTGCACAAGTCTCGCGGCTTCGCGGTGATCGCCGTACTCACTCTGGCGTTGGGTATTGGCGCCACTACTGCGATCTTTAGTGTTGTGTACGGAGTGCTGCTGCGGCCGCTCCCTTACGAAAAGCCAGACCAGATCGTTCAGCTCTGGGAGGTCAGTGCGAACGGTCATCGTATGGAGTTCACGGATCCAAATTTTGAGGACATCCGTTCGCAGAGTCATATACTCGAAGGCGTAGCCGAGTATGTTACAGGGCCAGAGTCCGTGTCCGGCGGCGCGCAGCCGTCGCGGGTTTCGGTGGCGCTCGTGTCGCACGACTTCCTTTCCTTAATGCGAGTGACGCCCGTCATGGGGCGCGGCTTTGCACCGGACGACGAACATTTCGGCGCAGCCCCTGCAGCATTGATCAGCTATGCGTATTGGCAGGATTTCTTGGGCGCCACCCGTGATCTTTCGAGCATCAAGCTGAAGGTCGACAACCAGGTGGTGTCCGTTGTCGGGGTTTTGCCCGCGGGCTTTCATTTCCCGGACGACACCGCGATTTGGGAACCGCGCGACCTTCGCGAGCGGTTTCCTAGCCGCAGCGCCCATAACTGGCGCGTGGTCGGACGTCTGCGCGAGGGCGTAACGCCCAAGATCGCTTACCCGGAATTGAGCACTATCGCGCGGCGGATTAAACAACAGTACGGAGACTATGCAGACATCACGGATGTCGCCGTCCTTCGCTTGCAAGACGCACTGACAAGTGATGTCAGGCCGGCCTTGTTGATTTTGTTGGGTGCGGTTGGATTCCTGCTGCTGATTGCTTGCGCCAATGTAATAAACCTTCTGCTTGCCCAGGCCTCGACACGAGCCCGCGAACTAGCTCTGCGAACCGCGATCGGAGCCGATCGTGGACGGCTTGTCCGCCAGTTTCTTACCGAAGCGTTGCTGTTGTCATTTGCAGGCGGCGTCGCCGGCGTGCTGGCAGCGCGATGGGGTGTAATCGCGCTGGCGAGATCGGCTCCTTCGAATTTCTCTTTTTCGGGAGATGTCTCAATCAGTTTGCCCGTGCTTGCGTTTGCCTCAGGTCTTTCGTTCCTAATCGCGATCGGATTGGGCGTCGGCAATGCTTTGCAAGCGACGTCGGGAAACGTCCAACAAGCTTTAGCTGAACATGGCCGCTCGCAGACGGGGTCTCCTCACAGCCAACGGCTCGGTCGGGTAATTGTTGGCGGGCAAATCGCGATCACGATCGTCTTGCTCACCGGAGCCGGCCTGCTGGGTCGGAGCCTGCTTCGCGTGCTCTCCATCGATCCCGGCTTCCGGACTGAGCACATCATCACCATGGATCTTGCTCTTACATTCGCGAAAGAAGATGCGGAGAAACTCCATCGCGTCCAGTTTCTCAGCAGCCTGCTGGAAAAGCTGCGAGCCATACCGGGAGTCCATGAAGTTGGAGGCACTGGACGATTGCCTCTGACCGAGGGGCTTTCCGACGGGACTTATGTGGAGATCATGCCCGGAGACCATCCGCCCAAGAAGATGGAAGAACTCGAGGGCTGGTTTCACCGCGCCAGGAACACAGGCTATGCAAATTATGTTCCCGCGAGTGAGGGCTACTTCCGGGCGATCGGAATCCCATTGATTCGCGGGCGCTGGTTCGATGATCGAGACGTCATGGATGCCCCGCATGTTGCTCTGATCAACCAATCCATGGCCAAGGATAAGTGGCCGGGTCAGGATCCGGTAGACCGCACAATCGAGTTCGGAAACATGGATGGAGATTTACGGCCCATCACCATAATCGGTGTCGTGGGTGATGCTCGTGAAATGAGCGTCGAAACGCCGCCCAGCCCAACTGTTTACGTCAACTATCGGCAGCGCCCGCAGGCAACGTATCGCTTCACGACCGTGCTGCAAACAGAAACGGACCCGGTCACGGTGATCACCGAGGCCCGAGCCGTAGTTCGTGTTCTGGATCCAAACGTGCCTCCTGTCTTCAACACTTTCGCAGAGGTTTTCTCGACATCGCTCAGATCGCGCCGATTCAGCCTGACGTTGGTGGGTGCGTTCGCTGGGACCGCATTGTTGCTGGCAATGACAGGCCTTTATGGAGTGATGGCGTTCGCAGTGGCGCGACGCACCGGGGAGTTTGGTGTCCGAATCGCTTTAGGTGCGTCAGCAGGAAATATTCTGCGTCTGGTGATAGGGCAGGGAATTCGCATGACAGCGATCGGGGTGGTGATCGGCGTGATCGGAGCGCTCGCACTGGCTCGCACGCTGCAGTCATTCTTGTTTGGGTTGAGTCCAAACGATCCGCTGACCCTTGTGATCGTTACGTTGATTCTAGTTCTTGTCGCGTTGCTGGCCTGTTACATACCCGCGCGGCGCGCGGCTAGAGTCGATCCCATCGTGTCTCTGCGCTACGAGTAGGAAGGGGAAAAAATAAATGACCGGGCTATTCCAGGATGTTCGCTTCGGGCTGCGGCAGTTGCGCAAGAGCTATGGGTTCACAGCCGTCGCGGCATTTACTCTCGCGCTCGGTATCGGGGCTAATACTGCGATCTTCAGCCTGGTCAGCGGCATCCTCCTGCAGCCACTCCCGTATCCCCGCCCCGCAGAATTAGTGAGCGTGACCGGGACCTATCCCAAGGGCGCATTCGCCGCGATGCGGGAACAAGTCCACACGATGGAAGTCGCCACCTACGCCGAAGGGCACGAATTCAACCTGACTCATGCCGGAGATCCAGTCCGCTTGACTGGAACCGCCGTCTCGGCTGAATGTTTCTCGGTCCTTGGATCACGTCCTGAATTTGGGAGGGTCTTTTCTTCCGGGGAAGATGCGCCTGGCGCGGACAGCTACGTGATCCTGAGTCATGACCTGTGGGAGCAGCGTTTTCGAAGCGATCCATCGATCATCGGCAGATCTATTGAATTCGAGGGCGTGAGCCGCCAAGTGGTCGGCGTTATGCCCGCCGACTTCCATTTTCCGTCATCCAAGACTCAGTTGTGGGTTCCTCTGCACAACGAACCAAATAACCCGGCCACCTATTGGGCCGGAGACTTCATGCCGGTCATCGGCCGTCTTCGCCCCGGGGTGTCTTCAACGCAGGCGGGCGCCGAAATCCGTTTGTTTCAATCTCGCGTCTTCGCACTATTTCCGTGGACTATGCCCGCGAACTGGAATGCCGACGTAAGCGTGGTCTCGCTGCGGAATGGTATGGTCGCCGACGTACGCACACGATTGCTCTTGTTGTTGGGCGCCGTCGCTCTGGTGTTGATGATCGCTTGCGCCAACGTCGCAAACCTGACACTCTCACGCGCCGCCGTCCGCGAAAAGGAGATGGGCATTCGTGCGGCGCTGGGCGCCGCACCACGCCGCATTGCGCGCCAGTTGTTGACCGAAAGCGTCCTGCTGGCGAGTGTAGGAGCAGCCTTGGGCCTTGCCCTTGCCGCAGCCGGGCTGAATCTGCTCAAGACTGCACTGCCCGCCAATACCCCGCGCCTGCTCGACATTCATCTGGATTGGCGCGTGCTCGCCTTCACGGGTGGACTTGCGATTCTGACCGGCTTGGCATTCGGGTTGGTGCCGGCTCTTCAAACATCGCGCTTACCCCTTTCCGACTCCCTCAACGCAGTTGCACGGGGAGCCGTGGTCTCGGTCTCGAGGCGCCTGCGCGGATCTCTCGCGATAGCCGAAGTCGCTCTTTCCGTATTGCTCGTGATCGGTGCGGGACTGCTGATCCGCAGTTTCTGGGCACTTTCGCACGTTGACACTGGTTTCCAGTCGCCCCAGGTCCTGACGGCTCGGATCACGCCTGACGAATCATTTTGCAGCGATCCCGCCCGGTGCCTCGCTTTTTATCGCAGTCTTCTGGATCGGGTCCGAACGACTCCGAGCATTCGACAATCTGCTTTGGTGAACACGTTGCCACTCGGAGGGCGAGTCGCCAAGCGATCCTTCGAAATCGAGGACTTTACCCTCGCCTCCTCGACGCAAACCCAGCCTCTGTTCTGGCTCGATATCGTCACTCCCGACTATTTTCGAGTCATGGGCATTGCTTTGATCTCCGGCCGATGGTTCAACGATGCAGACCAGGCTGGCGGGCCCCCGGTTGTCGTTGTGACGGCGACGACAGCTCGAAAATTCTGGCCTGAGGGTACCGCGGTTGGAAAGCACGTGAGGTTCGTAGGTGAGAAAGACTGGCGCACGATCGTTGGCGTCGTCGCAGACGCGCGAGCGTACGACCTACAGAGCAACGAGCCTGATTTTATGAAGGGGACGGCCTACGTGCCCTACACATCCATGGCAACATTGGAAGACGGGCGGTTGCCGGCCGAAATGACGCTTGCCGTCCGAACCAGCGCGGACGATCCGCGGGCGGCTAATCTTCTTCGCAGCACGCTAACTCAGTTCAGTCCCGATGTTCCAGTCAGCGAGATCCGGACGATGCGAGCTGTGGTTTCGGAAGCCGCCTCTACCCCAGCCTCCACCACCATATTGTTTGCCACGTTCGCTGGCGTAGCTCTACTGCTCGGGGTTGTGGGTATCTATGGCGTGCTTTCGTTTCTCGTATCACGGCGCCGCAGGGAAATGGGCGTTCGCATGGCTCTTGGCGCCCAGCGTATCGATGTTTTGTTGCTGGTGATGAAAGAAGGCGGCAAGTTTGCGCTGGCGGGGATAGCACTCGGTTTAGTCGGAGCATTCTTCCTGTCAAAACTCCTGGCGGCGCAGCTTTACGGAGTCAGTGCCATAGATCCCATTACTTATGTAAGCGTCTCCGCCCTGGTTGCAATCGTCACCCTGGCGGCTTGTTTTGTTCCTGCCCGACGCGCCATGCAAGTCGATCCCATGGTGGCGTTGCGCAACGAATAGGAGATGTAAATGCTCACCGGACTAATGCAGGACATCCGCTACGCTCTGCGGCAGTTGCGCAAGAGTTACGGTTTCACCTCGATTGCCGTGGTGACTCTCGCTCTTGGTATTGGCTCCAACACAGCAGTTTTCAGCAACGTGAATGCATTGATCCTCCGCCCCTTTGGTCTGCCGAGTCTGGATCGTGTAGTTGCCATCTGGGAAACGGTTCCGAAAGAAGATGCCACCAGCGTAAAGGCCGCTCCCGCCAACTTCCGCGATTGGACCGAACACAGCACATCGTTCCAGTCTCTGGCGGCGGTTCATGGATGGGACGCGAACTTGACGGGCGAAGGCGTGGCCGAGCGAGCAGAAGGCTACCGAGTCACGCCTGAATTCTTCTCGCTCCTCGGTGTTGCTCCAACGCTGGGGCGAAGTCTCGGCCGAGCGGACTTTGAACATGGAGCCGCGCCAGTAGTGGTCATTAGTCACGGATTCTGGCAGAGACATCTGGCGGGCGACGCGGCCATCGTGGGCAAGAGCCTGCAGTTGAACGGAGAAAAGTTCACGGTCATCGGAGTGGCCGGTCAAGAGGCCGAGTTTCCCGCCGGAGCCGAGATTTGGACTCCACTCGACTTAGGATCGACCGAGAGCGCCGACCGTGCCCACCACTTCTTGCTGGTTCTCGGGCGATTGAAGCCGAATGCGTCCGTCGCCAGCGCGAGCACCGACCTTGGGGCTATTGCGGACCGCCTGGGGCAGCAATACCCACCCACGAATGGCGGTCACAGTGTCCGTGTCGTGCGCTTGGTAGAGGACGTCACAACTGGAACTCGCCAGTTTGTCCTAGTGCTAATGGGCGCGGCCGTATTTGTTCTCCTGCTCGCCTGTGTGAACGTTGCGAACCTGCAACTCGCGCGCGCGGCCGGACGTCAAAAAGAGATCGCCGTTCGCGTGGGATTGGGCGCAAGCCGCTGGCAGTTGATTCGCCAGTTGCTAGTGGAAAGCACGCTCTTATCGATCGCCGGTGCGGGCGCCGGCATGCTGCTCTCGAGTTGGGGAATGAGGCTGCTACGGCGCGATATCCCTGCTTTCATCATGGAGCATGTCCCCGGACTGAAGAATGTGGAAATGGATGTAAGGGTGCTGGGATTCACCGTGGCGGTCGCCGTGCTGAGCGGCATTCTAGCCGGCCTCATCCCCGCGTTGCGATTCTCGCGATGCCAGGCCGGGGATGTGCTGAAAGAAAACACTCGGGCGGCCAGCGCGAGTGCATCTGCTGGAAATTTACGTGCTTTGCTGGTGGCGTCCGAGATGGCGCTGGCGTTGGTTTTGTTGGTCGGAGCCGGCCTCATGGTGAAGGGCTTCCGCAGTCTGCTCCCCGTCGAGATGGGATTTGCACGCACGCACGTGCTGACTCTCCGCTTGGCGTTGCCCGAAACGAAGTACAAGAATGATGGTGAAATTTTCGGTTATTACGATCGCGTCTGGCTCAGACTTCGGACCGTCCCGGGTGTCCAAAGTGCGGCTGCAGTGACCAGTTTGCCATCTGGTTGGTCTTGGAACTGGACAGAATACAGCGCGGAAGGCGCGCCTCCTGCCACTCCAGGAGAGATGCCGAGCACGATTTCGCAAATCGTCACTCCCGAGTTTTTCTCAGTCCTGCGCATTCCACTGCTCGAAGGCCGCCCTTTTACCGCCGAGGACAGTCGCAATTCACCACCGGTAGCGGTGATCAGTGAGAGCTTGGCGCGCCACAACTGGCCCCATCAAGACCCTGTTGGCAAGCACATCAAGTTGGGATCTGGCGAAAGTCATGAGCCGGATCGCCAGATCATCGGCGTCGTCGGTGACATTCGAGCGAGCGCGCTCAACACGACTCCTAGCCCGACCACTTATGTGCCTCTTACCCAGATGCCGGAGCGAGCGTCTGCGTTCGTAATCCGCACCGCGGGTGACCCCAACGACCTGGCAGCATCAGTCGCGTCGGCATTGCGGAGTGTCGACCCGGATACGCCGGCCTACGATGTACGCAGTCTTGAGCAACTGGTATCCGACAACGCCAGCGGAGTCGAGTCATCCGCACGCATGATGCTCATTTTCGGCATTGTCGCGCTTACCCTGGCCGCTGCGGGAATCTTCGCCGTGATGGCTTACTCGGTCAGCCAGCGCACCCACGAAATTGGAGTGCGCATGGCGCTCGGGGCGCAGCGTGTCGATGTGCTCCGATTGGTAACCATGTCAGCGATCAAAATGGCTGGGGCAGGGCTGGCGGTTGGACACTGCGTCGCCATCCTCTTGGCCCGTGCGCTCTCCAGCATCCTGTATGGCGTGGTGCAAGTCGATGCGCTGATTTTTGTTTCATTGACAGTGCTACTGGCATCGGTGGCGACTGTCGCCGCGTATATTCCTGCGCGCTGGGCCACGAAGATCGATCCCACAGTCGCACTACGCTATGAGTGAGGATGCATGCAGACGATATTTCAAGATGTTCACTACGGCATTCGTCAACTGCGAAAGAACCCCGGCTTTGCCGCAGTCGCCATTATTACTTTGGCGCTCGGAATTGGCGCCAACACGGCTGTTTTCAGCGTCGTCGATGCGGTCATGTTGCGCCCTTTGCCTTACGCCCAACCGGAAACTATCGTCGAGGCGCAATCGATCGGGACTCGCGATCCTCAGCCCCACTCACTTTCTTACCCCGATTTCTTCGACTGGAAGGCTCAGAACCACACCCTCGAGCATCTGGTGTCCTATCACGACAACCTGTTCACTATGACCGGGCTGGAACGGCCGGTACAGGTGGATTCCGAGACGGTTTCCTGGGACCTCTTGCCGGCACTCGGGGTGCGCCCTGCACTCGGCCGTGGTTTCCTGCGGGATGAGGAGAAATCAGGCTCGCGAGTGATCCTGATCAGCCATGCTCTGTGGAAGTCGCAATTCGCGGCGGACAAATCCATCGTCGGCCGATCGATCCGCCTCAGCGGTCAACTCTATACGATCGTTGGCGTCATGCCGCCATCGTTCCGGTTTCCAATTACGCGGCCAACTAACGGTATTTGGACGACTCTGGCGGAGGACAGCGATCCGAACGATCCAAATTCAAATATTAAGAACCGCGGTGCACACTTTCTGAATGTGCTCGGACGCCTGAAGCCTCACACCACCGTTGCGGAAGCAAGCGCGGACCTGAGTGCGATCGCTGTTAATCTTTCAAAGGTGTATCCGAAGACCAACACGAAGCATGACTTGGCCCGAGCCATCCCAGAAGTGGACGCTGTGTTGGGTGACACGCGAACCGCGCTCCTGCTTGTTCTCGGCTCGGTTGCACTCGTGTTGTTAATCGCTTGCGGCAATATCGCAAACCTCCTATTGGCGCGCATGCGTGAGCGGCAACGCGAGATCGCTTTGCGCTCGGCCTTGGGCGCGGGCAAGAGAAGGATTGTTCGTCAGTTGTTGGCTGAGAGTTTCGTGCTCAGCGTTGGTGGCGGCATGGCTGGCTGCGGCCTCGCTTTCTTCTGCACACCAGCGATTCTTTCATTGATTGGTGACAGTGTTCCGCGCGCCGCGGACGCTGGTGTCGATCTGCGTGTTCTCGCGTTTGGCCTGGGGTTGTCGTTCGCCGCGGGAATCATCTTCGGAATCGTCCCTGCCATCACCGGTTCCAGCACAGATCTCGTCTCAACTCTGAAAGAAGGCGGCAGAAGTGAAATCTCTGGACGCGATTGGGTGCGTTGCTCACTCATTGTGGGTCAGGTCGCGCTGGGCTTGGTGCTCACTGCCGGAGCTGGCTTGCTCATTACCAGTTTCGCTCGGCTTCTCCACAGCGACGACGGATTTAACCCGGACCATCTAACTACGATGTATTTTGAGACGCCTGACGCTCAGTACAAAGAGACGCGTCCGCAGTTCTATCGCGAGTACTTCGAAAAACTCAGGGTTTTGCCGGGGGTCGAGTCTGCGGCCGGAGTTCTGGTTCTTCCGATGACCGATGACGCAGCTATCATTGCCTTTGAGGATCCAGAGCATCCAGCACCCGAAGGCCAGCGCCCGAGTGCTGACCTCACACCGATTACTTCCCGATACTTTAGCGCAATGCAAATTCCTGTGGTGGAGGGGCGCGATTTTGGGGATCGCGACGATGTGAAGTCCGAGCCAGTAATGATTGTGAACCGTGCGTTCGCAGAGAAATTCTTCCCCGGAGAGCATGTGTTGGGTAAGAAACTGAAGCCGGGCGCGGGCAACGGAGAGCCCGGAGGTCCGCCCTGGCGCGAGATCGTAGGTGTGGTTGGAAATATCCGGCTCGGAGCCACCCAGCGAGACCTGCACCCAGCTATGTATCTGCCCGCCAGCCAACTCGGGAACTGGTGCTGTCTGTACTCTGTGGTGCGGACCTCCCTTGATCCGCAAAGCCTCGCCGCCAGCGCTCAACGTATTGTTTCTGAAATGGACAAGGACATTCCCGTCACGCAAATTCGTACCATGCGTGACCTGATGTACCTGGAGCTCGCTCAGCCTCGCTTTGCCATGGTTCTGCTCAGCACGTTCGCAGGATTGGCGATCATCCTGACAATCGTGGGACTTTACGGAGTGATGACCTACTCAGTCTCGCGCCGTACACGCGAAATCGGCGTCCGCATGGCGATGGGAGCACAGCGGAGTTCGGTGCTGACGATGGTGTTGCGCGACGCAGCCCTCCTGCTACTCGCCGGAATCGCGATCGGCGCGGTTTCCGCAATGGCGTCAGCCTCGATCTTACAGAGCATGTTGTATGCCACAGGACCTCGCGATCCTCTCGTCATGGCGTTGGTCTGTGCTGCTTTGGCACTGGTCGGCCTGGGGGCTGCATATATTCCGGCGCTTCGTGCCGCCCGAGTCGATCCCATGGTCGCGCTGCGCTACGAATAAGGATTTTTGGAGAAGAAGATGATTCAGCTGAAAAACCTGGAACGCATTTACAAGACGCCCGCTGGGCAGACCTGGGTCCTGCGCCGCATCAATCTGGAAATTCGTGAAGGTGAGTTCATCACCATTATGGGTCCGTCCGGAGCAGGGAAGTCGTCCCTGTTGAACGCTCTGGCGCTGCTCGACGACAGCTGGGAGGGCGAATTCTGGTTCCGCGAAGAAGCGGTTCACCGGATGAAGCGCAAGCAGCGCGCGGATCTGGCTAAGCGCAACGTCGGCATGGTGTTTCAGAGTTATCACTTGCTCGACGACCTCACCGTGCAGGAAAACATCGACCTGCCGCTGTCATACAAAGACATCCCGCGCCGCGAACGGCAAAGTTTAGTCGCCGACACTCTCGATCGTTTCCAGATCGTTGCCAAGAAGGACCTTTACCCAAGCCAACTATCCGGTGGACAACAACAGCTTGTGGGAATCGCTCGGGCGGTCATCCACAAGCCGACGCTGTTACTCGCCGACGAGCCCACCGGCAATCTTCATTCCACGCAAGCTAGGGAGATCATGGAACTGTTTCGCGATCTGAATCAGCAGGGAACCACCATTGTACAAGTCACGCATTCTGAGACGAACGCCGGCTACGGAAGCCGCACCATCCAGTTACGCGATGGATGGATGGTCGGAGACACGGCGAATCCTGGGCTCGCGCAACCGGCGGAGGTCAGCGCATCGTGAGCTCAATCGCCGCAATTCTTAGAACTGCCGTGATGTGCACTGCGTTCGCGACTGTTCCAGCGGGTCTGCTGGGCCAGACCCAGGCGTCGCCTCTCGCAGATGCTCCCGCACCAGCAAATGTTTCTGGGACCAGGCTGCAGTTTGACATGCCAAAATCGCGCAATCCTTTGAAGGCCTACATGTCAGACACGGTTCCTGAGCCCGCACTGGCGAATTCCGCGCACCTCGACCAGCGCGTACGCGACGGCAAGCTCTACCTCTCTTTGAAAGATGCGATCGAGCTAGCGCTTGAGGACAATCTGGATCTCGCCATCGCCCGCTACAATCTCCCCATCGCGAATACTGACATCGTGCGCACGCAGGCTGGAGGATTTTTCCGTGGTGTAAACACCGGCGTGGTTCAGGGAACTCCCGGCGGAGGCGTTGGAGGATTTGGCACGGGGGCTCCCGGCGCGGGCGCGGGCGGCACGACCAGCGGCGCTGGTGGCGCGGGTGCTGGTGCGTCCGGTCTTGTGCAATCGACACTCGGTACCGGGACTACGGTTTCGTCGTACGATCCGTTCATCAATCTTAACGGCGGCGACGAACATCAAACCTCTCCCGTCGCTAATCGCCAGATTTACGGAGTTGCATCGTTACAACTCAATACAGTTCAGGTGAACGCACTTTATACTCAAGCCTTCGCTACGGGCACCAGCGTTAACTTTTCCTTCGGCAATTCGCGCCAGACCACCAACAGTCCCTACTTCAACCTCTCCCCTTCACTTAGCTCCACGTTTCGCTTGCAAATCCAGCAGGAACTCTTGGCTGGATTCGGCTTTGGACCGAACTTGCGCTATCTGCACATCGCGCGGAACAACAAGAAGATTTCCGACATCGCATTCAAAGACCAGGTCATCGCGACGATCACGCAGATCGAGAACATCTATTGGGATCTGGTCAGCGCCTATGAACAGACCCGGGTCAATGAGCAATCCTTTAGCTTTGCCCAACAGACTCTCGATCAGACCCGGAAGCAGCTTCAGTTGGAAGCCGTTCCAGCCATGGACGTCATGCGCGCCGAGGCTGAAGTTTCCAAGCGAGACCAGGATTTGACCGTCGCTCGCACCAGCCTCCAGCTGCAGGAGACCTTGATGAAGAATGCGATCACCAAGAGTCTGGACGATCCGGTCCTGGAATCCATGCCAGTGATTCCTACCGATAAAATGGAAACCGTCGCCATACAGTCCACACAGCCGATCCAGGATCTTATCTCTCAAGCGCAGAACAGTCGCCCGGAACTCGCTGAATCGGGGATCGATCTCGTGAACCGCCAGATCAGCCGCAGCGCGGCACGTAATGCGTTGTTACCGTCTCTTTCGCTCGTGGGTTTCTACGGAGGATCGGGTCTTGCCGGCCCGCTGAATCCGGTGTACAACCTTGGCGCTAATGTTTCGAATGTTCCCACTGACTTCGGCGGTTCGCTACAGAACACATTCAACAATTCCTCCCCGGACTACTACGTAGGGCTGAACCTGAATATTCCGATCCGCAACCGCGTCGCCAAGGCGGACCAGTTCCGTTCCGAGCTGGAGTATCGTCAAGCCGAGCTGCGCATGGAGCAGTTGAAGAAGCAGGTCCGGATCGAGGTGCGCAACGCACAGTTTGCTCTCGACCAGACTGGTGCGCGCGTCGAGGCCGCCCGCAAAGCGCGCGATCTGGCCCAGCGCACATTCGACATCACCAAGAAGGAGCAGGAACTCGGAGCGGGTTCCAGCTACCAAACTCTTTCCGCCCAGCGCGACCTTGCTTTGGCGGAACTGGACCTGGTCAGCGCCATGACCATCTACGAGAAGGCGAAAGTGGAATTGGATCGCGCAACCGGCACGACCTTGGAACATAATGGCATACTGATTCAGGACGCGATCAGCGGTGTGGTTTCGCACCCTGCGCCTTAAAGTCATGCCGACGTCGGTTAAACCCGGAGATGTGGATCTGCAACCTTTCCGCAACGAAGCGGCGGGACAAATCCGCATACTGGCAGCCGACGATCAGGAACACATCCTTGAAGCCCTCGATCTGCTGCTCCGTCCGCAAGGGTATCGTGTCGACAAAGTTCGTTCTCCCGCTCTCGTGCGGGAGGAACTCGCGAGTAATTCCTACGACGCGATCCTGATCGATCTGAACTACACTCGCGACACCACCTCCGGACAAGAAGGACTCGATTTGCTCTCGCAAATCGTCGGCCTGGATGCCACCGTTCCGGTGATCGTGATGACCGCTTGGGCCAATGTAGAGCTTGCCGTCGAGGCCATGCGCCGGGGTGCTCGTGATTTCGTGCAGAAGCCGTGGGAAAATGAACGCCTGGTTTCCATCCTGCGCACTCAAGTTGAATTGCATCGCGCCTTGCAGCACGCGGCCCGCCTAGAGGCGGAGAACCGCCTGTTGCGGGCGGAAGGTCGTCCCGAGTTCCTGGCGACGGCTCCTGCTATGCAGGTGGTGCTGGATACGATCGCGCGCGTGGGTCCCTCTGATGCCAACGTCTTGATCACTGGCGAGCACGGAACCGGAAAAGAAGTTGTTGCCCAGACTCTGCACGCACTTAGTGCGCGGGCCTCGCGTCCGCTGGTGGCGGTCAATACAGGCGCGATTCCCGACGGAGTGTTCGAGAGTGAGCTCTTCGGACACGTGAAGGGAGCTTTCACCGACGCGCGAACCGACCGGATTGGAAGATTCGAGCTTGCGGACGGCGGCACGATTTTTCTCGACGAGATCGGCAACGTACCGATGCGCCAGCAAGCTAAACTGCTGCGAGTCCTCGAATCGGGCGAAATCGAACGGGTCGGATCCTCGCGCTCCCGCCGTGTCAACGTTCGTGTTCTCTCCGCCACAAACACCGACCTTCCTGCCGCCTGTGCTAGCGGACAGTTTCGCGAAGATCTGCTGTTCCGTTTGAATACCGTTGAGATTCATGTGCCCGCCTTGCGGGAACGCCGCGAGGATATTCCCGTACTGGCAGCGCATTTCCTTGCGCGTTACGCGTCGCGCTATCGCCGTCCGGTGCAGAGATTTGATCCGGCGGCGGTTCAAGCTCTGATGCAATATTCGTGGCCCGGCAACGTCCGCGAACTGGAGCACACGATCGAGCGAGCCATCCTGATGTGCCGCTCTTCAGAAATTCAGCCGGCGGATCTCTCATTGAGTTCCCAGCGTGCGCAACCTCAAAATCTCGAAGATCTCAGCTTGGAGGCGGTCGAGGCCGTTCTCGTCCGCAAGGCTCTGCAGCGATTTCAGGGTAATGTCAGTCAGGCCGCTGAAGCGCTGGGCTTGAGCCGCGGAGCCCTGTATCGGCGGATGGAGAAGTATGGGGTCTAGCTCTTCCGGCCCGAAACGCCCCCGCAAACGAGTCCGCTTACTCTACGAAAACAGAATCAGTCTCTATTCTTTCCTGGTTGCGCTTCCCGGCCTTCTGGTCAGTGCAGTGCTCGTCTGGACGCAGGCATGGAGTCTCGAATCCCGGTTGGCTCTGATCGGCGTCGAGCTCTTTGTCTGGTGGATCCTCGCGCTCGCGCTGCAGGAGCAGACCACGCGTCCATTGCAGACCATCGCCAACGTGATCGGGTCCCTGCGGGAAGAGGATTATTCTTTTCGTGCGCGCAATGCGGCTCCCGAGGACGCCCTTGGTGAGCTATCTCTGGAGGTCAACGCTTTGGCCGACATGCTGTCCGACCAGCGGGTCCGCGCTATCGAAGCAACCGCTCTCTTGCAGCGTGTCGTCGACGAAATCGATGCTCCTTTATTTGCCTTCGACCCTTCGCAGTCGTTGCGTCTGGTGAATCCAGCGGGAGAGCACTTGCTCCGCCAAACGAAGGCTCGCATGCTCGGGCGCACCGCGATCGACCTCAGCTTGCAGGCCTGCCTGACCGCGGATAACGAAAGCTTGGTGGAACTGAATCTCAACGATTCGCGCGCGCGCTGGCTGCTTCGACGGAGTTCATTCCGCCAGCACGGTGTACCTCATACGCTGGTTGTGCTCTTGGACGTCAGCCGTGCCCTGCGCGAGGAAGAGCGGCGAGCATGGCAGCGGCTCATACGGGTCCTTGGTCATGAGCTCAGTAATTCGCTAGCCCCCATAAAGTCCATTGCCGGAAGTCTCAGTTCTCGAGTCTCGTCCACACCCATGGACGCCGAAGTGCGAAGCGATCTGCAGCGCGGCTTGGAAATCATCGAAGCCCGTTCCGCTTCTCTGCATCGCTTTCTGGAAGCCTATCGACGGTTAGCCCAAATGCCGCCGCCGGCCCTCCGCGAAGTCAGACTGGCACCTCTTGTCGCACGCGCAGCGGGCTTAGAAACCCGCATTCGAGTATGCGTGCTGCCAGGGCCGGATGTGGCCTTTCAAGCCGATCCCGATCAATTGGAACAAATGCTGATCAACCTGGTTCGGAACGCTGCGGATGCGGTACTGGAGACTTCAACCGGCGCCCAGGAGCGCATCGGTGAAGCATCGTCGCCGTCCGAGCCAGAGAATGTGGAATTACACTGGGACGTCGATGTCGACGACGTGATCCTCACGATCGACGACAATGGTCCCGGTCTTTCCAATCCGTCAAACGTGTTCACTCCGTTCTACACGACGAAGCCGAACGGGAGCGGTGTCGGACTGGTTCTGTCACGCCAGATTGCGGAAGCCCACGGCGGAAGGGTAGAGATTGGGAACCGCTTGAGCGGTCGGGGTTGCTCCGTTCGCGTGGTCTTGCCCCGCATGCGGCCATCTGTGACTGCGCAGCGCAACCTCTGAGAGGTTGCGCTGCTATCAGTTTTTCCGCGAATTGCAGAAGTCGTTATTGCTTCTGCTCGGACGAGTCAGGAGGAGCCTGCCCCTCGCCACGGTGTCCCTGCCACTGTTCGCGCTTGCTTTGCATCGCGTCCCACTTCTTCTGCTGATTTGAATCCAAGAGCGTCCGAATCTGATCATCCGAGGTCTTGCGGATCTCCATCATCTTGGCTCGGCGGTCATCCTGCGACGTGGAAGATTCGGAGCGCAGTCCTTCCATTTGCGATTGCTGCGATTTCAAAATGTCGAGGACTTTGGATTGTTGGTCGGAAGAAAGCTTCAGTTGCTTCGTCAGCATCTCTGTCCGGCGCGCCGGGTCAAAGTGGCGATGGCCGTTTTCCGGTGGCCCTCCTGCTGGCGGTGCGGACTGCTGCTCATTACTGCCGCTGTCTTGGGCCACGGACGGAGTAACGGAATAGACAACTCCGGCTAGGACCAGCGCAAGCACAAAATGTTTCACCATCATATTTCCTCCACTCATTCGAGTTCGGTCTGAGGGTATAAACGAGATTATGGACCCCGAGTTGCGAAATCGGTGTCGCTTTTACGAATCTTTACTCAACTAGAGAGATCGGCACAGAGCAGCAGACGTCGGGCCCTAGTCACGGCTTGTTCGGAAACTCCGCGGTTCCGAGCCGAATAATCGTTCCGCGGGGTTGTGGTTTCGAGTCCTTCTTCTCTTCTTGTTTCTCTTCAACTGGGCCCCTGGCCTCCGGAGTGGCTGCGGCCGGCTTCTCAGTCCAGATTCCGTAGACTCGTCCGCCGTACGCTGCCAGGCCGCTATAGTCTCCGAAGAATACGCCGCCAGTTTCAAACGGCTCGTCAGTCCATGCGTAGTTCGCAAACGTACGCCCGCCGTCCGTAGAGCGGGCTAGGACGACGATCTGCTTCCGGTTTCCGGGATCGCGCCGCCGATCATAGAAAACAACGTTGACGGAGCCGTCGGTTGGATCAAGCGCCAGCCACTGGAAAAATTGTTCCGCTCCGTTGTGAACTGGATCATTATTCACGCGAATCGGCGAACTCCAATGCTTGCCTTTGTCCTCCGAACTTGCAACGAAAACGTCCAAGTCTCCATTTCGATAGTCGCTCCAGGTGACATACAAGCGTTTGCTCGTTCGATCGATCGCGATCTGCGGGAAACCGTTGGCCCGGTCGAGCGTGTCAATCGCAAACATGATCGGAGCGGTGTGAATTATGGAATGAGCGCGGGAAAAAGTCTTGCCGCCGTCACGGGACGATGTGAGCATAATATCGTCATCCTGGCTCCAGATCGCATAGAGTGCGCCATCAGGAGCGACTGCGCCGTCGAATCCCTCGGCCGCACCGTTGTCATCGCGTGGGAGTCCGGGATGCGCATCGATCTCAACCGGTTCCGACCACGTTTTTCCGTCGTCGGTCGAGCGTGACAGAACGATCTGAGAATCCGCCAATCGCCAGCGAGTCCAGCCAATATAAAGATTGCCGGCATACTTGCTATGCGTGTTGTCGGCAACAATATACGGCTTGTCTTCAAACGGAATCCCCGGAGTGCTTGTCTGCTCAGCCACTGGAATGTGATTGGCTTCCCAAGTCTTTCCGCCATCCAGTGAACGTCGCACAAAAATGCCGTTGCGAGTTGCCCCGTGTGCCCAGTAGTTAAAGGTTCCCAGCTTGTCGAACGCGATGTAGCAGATGTAGGCATGGCCCTGATTGTCGAATGCAACAGATACATCGCCGGAGACTTTGTAGTTTTTCGGATCGACGCCCTCGGCCACCTGCCAGGTCTGCCCGGCATCGTTTGTATACGCGGCATGAGCGTTGTCCTGGAAAACCCCAACCACCTGCCGCGGATTTTGCGGATTCACGGCAATACCAGGCTCAGTAAAGTATCCAGGCGTCGGCGTCAAAGTGAAAACATGGGCCTGCGGTGCCTTCGGCATATCCTCCGCGTACACGCCGAACGGTACCGCGACGACAAAGCAGAGAGCAGCGATCGAGAGAAGAGAAAAAGACCGTCCCATGAACATGAAAGATCCTCGGGAAGTTCGTAGGCTCAATTCCGAGAGACCTTGCTGGTAACGTCTTCCCACCAGCAAGAAAGAAGTGACAATCCTTGTGTCTCTATGGCGAAGCAATCTCACCCGAGCATAAAGCAGCCCCTCCTGCGATTCCCGCGTCTGCTCCGTAGTGCGCCATCAATAGCGGAATTTCGGATACGCGCGGGTTGACGCACCAACTCGGAAGACGCTGCTTGATTTCATCAAAAAAAGGTTTCAGCATCGCAGCAACGCCTCCGCCCATCACCAGCACATCGGGGTCGAGCAGGTCGACGATGTTCCCCAGCCATGCCGACAGCAACTCGACGGTTTCGAACAAAACCTCGCCTGCGATGGCATCGCCCTCTGCATAAGCTCTTCCCACCAACTCGCTCGTCACCGAAGCAACGTTCCCCTGGGCAAAATCAAGAATGGCAGAATGTCGAGATGGTTCCGCCGTAAGTTTGGCGCGCGCCCGCGCGCCAATCGCCGGTCCGGCGGCCAGTATCTCGATGCAGCCTCTCTTTCCGCAGCCACACACCGGGCCTCGGTAGTCGATGCTCTGGTGACCACCCTCTGCCGCTGAACCCGTGTTGCCGTGGTAGATCTTATTGTCGAAGACGATGCCGGACCCGATTCCGGTGCCGACGGTGGCGTAGAAAACATATCGAAATCCTCGAGCGGCGCCCCATCGAGTTTCGGCCAGGGCGGCCGCGTTCCCGTCGTTGTCGACTCTGACCGGCACACGATATTTCTCCGCGACTCTGTCCGCCAATGGGAAATTCCGCCAGCAGGGAAGGTTCGGAGGATTGAGCACTACGCCAGTCTTCGGATCCAGCGGTCCCGGGGCGCAGATTCCAATGCTTCGAAGGCCGCCCGGCACAGCGGATATCATCGAATCGATTGCGTTCGTTACCGCCTCGAAGCCGGCTTCCGCCGTGCCATGCGCCATCATCGGCTTGCGGCCTTGGGTGACAATTTTCCCCGCGCGGTCCACGATCCCAACTGCGACTTTGGTCCCGCCGACGTCAACTCCGAGAATCGCATTTCCGGAGCTTGAGTTCACGGCTTTGCCGCCGTTTCTGTTCCCGTCATGCCAGGAAACTGCACCTTGATCGTTTTGATCTCGTACGGTTTCGTGGGCACGTTGATTACACTGCTGCTAACCGGCAGGCTGGAGCCGGCGAGAGGTTTCTCCATCAAATCGGTCTCGGATGCCGATTCTGCGCCGGGAGGAACCTGCATCGTGACCGGCCCCTCTTTACCGGCCCACTCGTAGAAACGCACAATCAGCGCGTTGTCGTCCTCTGCTTTCTTCAGCGCGCTCACGATTATGTTGTCCTGCCGCACTTGCAGGAAGGAATGCTCGGGTGCGAGTTTTCCCTCGTGTCTTTCCGTGGGAAGCGAAATCAGCTTGTAATTCAATTCATATCCGCGGCGGATCGTGAGCGCATCCTTCCAACCACCATCGTGCGGATAGAGCGAGTAAGTGAATTCATGGTAACCCTCGTCCGCGTGCAGGTCGGGCCATTCCGGCGAACGCAATAGAGACAGCCGGAGTACGTTGCCCTTAGCGTCATATCCGTACTTGGAGTCGTTGAGCAGGCTGACTCCGTGCTTGGCGTCGGAAATATCGGCCCAACGCTGCGCCGGAACCTCGAACTGTGCTTGCTCGGCGGGTGTATTACGCGTTGTTGGACGCTCCACGGAGCCAAACGGAATCTCGTATGCCGCCTTATCGCTATGCGCGCTCACCGGAAATGCAACTTTCAGTAGAATGTGTTTCTCGTGCCATTCGGCCTGCATCTTTACGTCGACGCGGGGTGATCCAGCGGTCAGGATGATGTCGCGTACAAATGTGGAGTTCTGAAAGTGATTCTTAACCTCGATCACAGCGCGCAGCGGGCCACTCTCCACCAGCTTTACCTCATCGGCCTTGTCGAGATCCCAGTGTTGTTTCTCAAAGTCGGCGTCGATATTCCACGCGTCCCACTGCTTGGGCTTGTCGACGAAGGTCTGCAGTAAATTCCCGCAAGTCGAATCCTTCGGTCCGCCAGTGTCAGTTTCGGAAGGTGCCAGCGATTCCGTGCCGCTCCGCTTGTCGAACAAGCTGGTCATACAACCGCTCTTCGGATCGATTTTCAGGCGGACGAACTCATTTTCCAAACTGTCCGCCGAGGACTTAACCGGCGAGTGCACTGCCGGCGTGCTGGTCGCCGAACGCACGAAATAGGTTGCGTATCCCAGAGAGGGGGTATGGGACAGCAACAGAAAACGGGCGCGATGAGTTTCGCCGTCCATTGCAAGCAGCTGCGTTTCCGCGGGCTTCCCGTTTGAGTCGACGACCGAAATCTGCGTCGTAGCCTCGGGAAGTTGCACTTCGACCTCGCTCACCTCACTTCTCGACCAAGAAAGTGAGTTAACCATGATTAACGGCACGCCCTCTCGGTTCGTATTGACGTGGGCCGCGATCTCGCCGAGCGAAGCAGCCGTGATTTCGTTGGCCGCCCGGTCCACGTTTTCGAGGTTGCGCTTGGCATCCAGATAATTCACTGCGATCCCCGAGCCCGGCATGATGTCGTGGAAGTGGTCAAATAGCAGATTTTTCCACGTCAGCTCCATGCCGTCTTGCGGGTAAGCGCGTCCATACAGGGTCGCCAGCGAGGCAAACTTCTCGGCGTTGAGCACCGTTTCCTCAGCCCGCCGTATGCGGCGCTTCGTCTCTGCCTGAGTGGTGAACACTCCTCGGTGATATTGGAAATAAAGTTCTCCGTCCCAGGTCGGAACCTGCATCGTCGGAAGGCTCTTCTCGAGATCACGGAAGAAGTCGCTGGCGAAACTGAACTGCAACTTCGGAAAAATCGTATCGGGCGCCCGCAGTTGATCCGCGTGATCGAGCATCACGCGAGTTGGACCGCCGCCATGGTCGCCGACGCCGTAAAGGTGCATCATCTCGGGGCTATCGGTGAGTTTCGGGCCGTAGATCGATGGCATCCAGATAGAGAGGTCCGTCGCCAGTGGCTCAGCGTCGATGCCTCCGGCGTAGTCGTGCGGGAAATAGGTCAGCAATCGGCTTCCGTCCGGAGCTTGCCACCAGAAAAGTTTGTAGGGGAACGTAGTGAACTCGTGCGCCCAGAGCAACTTCTGGGTCACAAAGTAATCCATTCCCGATTTCTTATAGATCTGAGGAAGCTGGTAGTTATATCCAAACGAATCGGGGTTCCAGCCGATCTTCACATCCACACCGAAATTCTTTTGGAAGTATCGTTTGCCGACCAGGATTTGACGCACCAGGGATTCGCCGTCCGGCATGTTCAGGTCAGGTTCGACCCACATTCCACCGATGATTTCCCACCGGCCTTCTTTCACTCGTTGCACAATCTGCTTGAACAAATCCGGATACTTCTCCTGCATCCATTCGTAGGTCCGAGCCGAAGACATTGTGAACTTGAAGTCGGGATATTCGCGCATCAAGTCGAGCACGCTCTGGAAGGTATTCCGGACGACTTCAACCGTTTCAGTCCAAGGCCAGAGCCACGCCATATCAATATGCGAATTGCCGACGGCGCGAATCATGAATTGCTGAAGCCATGGTTTGAGCCCTTCCAACTTGGCGTTGGCAGTTTTAAGTGACGCATCAAAGCCCGCCTGATCGCCTTTATCGAGCGGGGAGAAGTCGATAGCCTTCACGGCGGCATCGAGTTGCTGTTCGCGTTCGGCTCGTCCGTCTGCATAAGCTGCAATGATCGGACGAGCCGCGAGCATTTCCAACCGCAACAGTGAGGGATTCGGCCGCGAATGCGGCGGTTCGATCACGATTTCACTGTGGAAGAATTCCGCCTGCACCGTGTCTCCGGCAACCACGCGCGCTGCCACCAGCAACCGCTGCCCGGGCTGAGCATTCTCGGTTAACAGCACTGGAAGAATGTTGTCGTCATCGCCGCGATAGATGATCGCGCCGTTGGAGAAAATCGTAATCATCAGGCTGCCGGGACTGCCGAATTTCAGATCGAGCCGAACCTGCGATCCTTGCGTGGCATACCCATTGATCTTCTCGGGAATCTGAATCCACCGCCGGAAGACGCGCGTGCCGGTCCAGTGTTCTTCGTTTGTGTTTTGTCCGCCCGGGCCCGATTGGTTCTTAACAGTCCACGTGCCCCAGTCCGAATCGCTTACTCCTGGATCCTCCGGATGTGGAATGTCGGCATGGAAACGCCATTCGGTCTCGCCCTGGCGAGTGAGAGATTCAAGCCGGTCGAGGGTCGGCCGGTGCGGGTCTGAGTTGCTGCCTTGAGACCATGCGGTAACACCCAACAGCAGGATCACCAATATTAAGGAGGGGACGGAACGCTTCATAGAAGAATGCACCTTTCCGGATAAATCAGTTCGACTGCAAACCGTATCGGTAACCAACGATTATCGCTCAATTTCGAGTGAAGCTAAGTTGATGATTCTACAGCTTTGGGCGTCCGGCTTCTCTCGTAGCACGAAAAATATGATTCGTTCGATCGAAAGTATGAATCCAACGTGTTACTAAAGTGGATTGACGGGCAGTGCTCGGCCGCCTAAAATCAAAACTCGAATGTCAGGTAGCTCCAATTACCGCGCGACGTGTTGTTGCACTTGTTGTTGTTGTGCATGCGTGTGCACTGGCGCGGGGAGGCTGCTGACCTAAGAATTCTTTCTTAATAGCAGCACTCATAAGACCCATCGCCAGGAGCACTGGCGATGGGTCTTTTATTTTCCGCAGGATCTCAATGACGACAAGCATCGTAGAGCCAAATCCGACGAAAGAAACCAAGGCGCAGAAGGCAGAGCGTCTCAAGCGCTCCAAGAACCCGTGGGAAGGGTTAGAGGAGATCCGCCGCTTTGCGCGCGATGGATTCGATTCGATCCCGGCTGACTGGATTGGTACCTATTTCCGCTGGTGGGGCGTTTACACGCAGGGTGACGGAGCGGGCGTCACGGGCGGACAAGGCGGAGTCGGCCGCGCTCTCCAGCGATTCATGGTCCGCATTCGCATTCCCAATGGCATGATGACCTCTCATCAGCTGCGCACGATTGCCGACCTGACTCGCCACCACGCTAATGGAATTGCCGATCTTACGGTTCGTCAAAATATTCAAATTCACTGGGTCACGATCGAATCTCTGCCAGAGATTCTCGATGGTCTGTGGCAGGTAGGACTGAATACGACCGGAGCCTGCGGGGACGTCGTGCGTAACGTGACCGGCTGCCCCGTGGCTGGCGTTGATGCGGAAGAGACTGTCGACGCTTCACCACTCGTTCTTCAGGTGTCACAACTGCTGGCGGGAAACGCCGAGTTTTATAACCTGCCGCGTAAGTTCAAGATTTCGATTGCTGGATGCCATTCGTGGTGCTCGTACCCCGAGATCAATGACGTAGGACTGACCGCAATCACGCGCCATATCGGCGGCGCCCCCGAAGTCGGATTCTCTCTCCGTGTTGCAGGTGGCCTATCGACCGAGCCCTATCTCGGTGCCCGCCTGAACGCGTTCGTCCGATGGAATCAGGTTCTCCCCGTTACGAAAGGCATCGCCGAACTCTTCCGCGATTCCGAGGTTCTGCGCGAACATCGGGAGCGCGCCCGTTTGAAATTCCTCTTCCTCCGTCACGGATGGACGGCTGAGCGTTTTCTTGACGAGTTGCAACAGCGCATCGGATTCAAGCTCGATCCTGCTGTCGAAGAGCATCCACCCGACGACGTTTACCGCGACCACATCGGGATCCACGCTCAGAGGCAGCGCGGACTGTCCTACGTCGGTGCGGTTGCTCTGCGCGGACGCTTGACCGCAGTCCAGATGCAGTCTGCCGCGGATCTTGCCGAGCGTTTTGCGGGCGGAGAGCTCCGCGCTACCAACATGCAGAATCTGCTCGTCCTCAACGTGCCAACGATCAACACCGACCCGCTAGCGAACGAGCTGGATGCTATCGGACTGCGGGTGGGCGGTTCGTCCTTTGCGCGCGGCACGATCGCCTGCAGCGGAACCGAATTTTGCAAGCTTGCGATTACCGAAACCAAGAGCTTCTCTCGTTGGCTGGTAGAAGAACTGGAGGAACGCCTGCCCGGATTCGATCAGCACCTGAAGCTGCATGTGACTGGCTGCCCCAACAGCTGCGGCCAGCACTGTATTGCGGACATCGGTATCGAGGGCAAGAAGATCAAGGTCGACGGGCGACAGGAGGACGCTTACTACTTCTGCGTCGGCGGCGCTCTCGGCCTGCATCAAGTCACGGCGCGGCCGGTTGGATACCGTTGCGCCGCCACGGAAGTGCCGGACGCTCTCGAGCGCCTTCTGGGCCGCTTCCTCGCAGGGCGCAAGCCGGACGAAAATTTGCGCCGTTTCTTTGCCCGCCATAGCGATACCCAGCTGCGAGAATTCTTGGCCGGAGAGGCCATGGCCGCGGTTGCTCGCGATCTGCCGCAAAAGTTGTCGCACGCAGCAGGAGGACTCGGTGACTAGTTTATTTCCCATGTTCCTGAAACTAGAAGGGAAGCAATGCCTCGTTGTTGGCGCGGGCAAAGTCGGCGAGCCGAAGATCGCCGGCCTGCTGGAAACGGGTGCACGCGTTCGTGTCGTCGCGATCGATGCCAGTCCCTCCGTCCGGGAATGGGCGCGCGCCGGCAGACTTGAACTCGACCTTCGTCCTTTTCAAACGGACGATCTGGCTGGCGCATTTCTCGCCGTGGTGGCGACAGCTTCGCGAACTCTAAACGAGCGCGTTTACTACGAGGCCAACCGACGTGGCGTCCTATGTAATGTGGTCGATGTTCCGGATCTCTGCGATTTCTTTTACCCCGCGGTCGTGCGGCGCGGCGATCTGCAGATCGCAGTTTCAACGGCCGGGCAGAGCCCGTCGCTCGCTCAAATAATCCGGCAACAACTCGAAAAACAATTCGGACCGGGGTACGCCGCTTGGGTAGCGGAACTCGGAGAAACGCGGAAGCTCATTCTCGCTAGCGATCTCGACAAAGAACGCAAACTCGGCTTGCTGCATTCGCTCGCCAGCAGGGAAGCGCTCGAAGCTGCGCTCACTGAACTTCCCGAACTTACCGCAAAAGGAGAGGGAGCATGAAGGGGAGAGTTCATCTCGTGGGTGCAGGACCCGGTGATCCGGAACTGCTGACTGTCAAAGCGCTGCGGCTGCTCCAGAAGGCGGATGCTGTTCTATACGACGATCTGATTGCTCCAGCGATTCTGAGTCTTGTTCCCCGGGCAGCGCAACTCCACGCCGTGGGTAAACGGTGTGGCAGAAAGAAGATTCATCAGGAAGAAATCAACTTCCTGATGATTGCCCTCGCTGATTCCGGCTTGCAAGTCGTTCGACTCAAGTCCGGCGATCCGATGATCTTCGGTCGAGCCGGAGAGGAAATCGAAGCTCTCCGCAAGGCGAAGATTCCGTATGAAGTGGTTCCGGGTGTCACCTCCGCGCTCGGTGCCGCAGCCGTTGCCGGGATTCCGCTGACTCATCGCCGTAAGTCTTCGGCCCTCGTGCTCCTCACTGCGCATCAGGCAAGTGATAGCGAGGTGGCCAATTGGAGCAAGCTGGCCGGAAGCGGCTCAACGCTCGTCATCTACATGCCCGGTCAAGACTATTCGGAGCTGGCCTCAAAACTGAGAGCCGCCGGCCTTGCCGAAGAAACTCCGTGCGCTGTCATCTCACGGGCGACCACCGCGTGCCAGACAACGCATCGCACCACAATAGGAGAATTACACCGCGCGCCCAAACTCGTGTCTCCGACGCTGTTGGTGGTTGGCGAAGTCGTTCGCCTGGCAGATCCGGCGCAGCAGGAAATGGTCGTCCCCTCGTCGGAAGCAGAATTTTCATTGCCGGCAGCTTTTCTTGCCGAATACCCCTCCCGCGGAATCTCCGCCGGAGATGAGGAGCCAATCGCGTGAAGCCCCCCCATCATGATCAGCTGGGGAATCCAGCTGGAGTAGAGATCGCAAGCGTTCAGCAGTCGGCCGAGAGTTGGACGCCGCAACGGACCCTTGCTTGGGCCTTTGAAACCTTCGGAAACCGTGTTGCCATTTCATCCGCGTTCGGCGCCGAGGGAATGGTGCTGATCGACATGGCATCGCGCCTGTGCAAGGGTTTTCGCCTGTTTACTATCGACACTGAATTTCTGTTTCCAGAAACTTACGCTCTGATGGACAGGATTGAAGAGAAGTATGGCATCACGATCGAGAAAGTCTATTCATTGCTCTCGCCGGAAGAGCAGGAGCGAACGCACGGAACGGCGCTCTGGACCCGCGATCCAGATCGCTGCTGCAATCTTAGGAAAGTAGAGCCGCTCCGCCGCAAACTCAACCAACTGAGCGCCTGGATCACGAGCATTCGCCGCGAGCAAACCTCGGTGCGTTCGACCGCGCAACGAATCGAATGGGATGCGAAGTTCGGTCTTGTAAAGGTCAATCCGATCGTTGACTGGACGTCGAAGCAGGTCTGGCGCTACATCCATGATCACGACGTACCGTACAACCAGCTTCACAATCAGGACTATCCGAGCATCGGCTGCACGCATTGCACCCGCGCTGTCCGGCCAGGCGAAGATCCGCGCGCCGGACGATGGTCAGGACTTACCAAGACCGAATGCGGATTGCACATCATCGAGCCTGTGCCGCAACCCGCGGAGGTCTATGCGTCCAAAGCTGCCAAAATCGGCAACTAATGCGAGACCTTATCCGGCCTGACAGTAGGCGGCGGAAGTCCCGCCCCAGTCGCACCCCGTCTCGACTTTGGGAAAAAACAGACTGTGCAGTCGCTGCACCGATTCTTCGACCCTCGATTCCTCCACTAAGAACGAGATCGTCCGATCGGAAGGGCCCTGGCAAAGCATGTGTACATCCATATCGGATACGGCTGCAAAGACCTGGCTCGCGACTTCCGGTTGTCGCCGAATGTTCTCCCCCACCAGGCATACCAGCGCGCGGTGATTCTCCCATCCTACCTCGGCGAGTCCGCGAAGATCCTCGGCAATCTTCGGCAGCGCAGCAGTTGACCCTACCAGAAACGACATTCGGCCCAGCGAAGTAGCCATCACATCCACAGAACAGGAGTATCGCTCGAAGGCGGCAAATACCGCATCCAGCAATGCTGCATCGATGCCTTGCGGCGATTCTATTTCCACGGCCGCGACGTTTCTCTTCGCAGTAATCGCGCTGACCGAATGGCCGGCTCTTGCTCGTGCGGTAATCTCCGTTCCAATTCCATCCGGTCGTCGCGAGTTCAGAACACAGACGGGGATGTTGTCGCGCATCGCCGGAGCCAGCGTCGCCGGATGCAGCACCTTCGCTCCAAAATGCGCCAGGTCCGCTGCTTCATCAAAACTCATCTTGGGAATGACGCGTGCCTCCGGACAAAGCTTCGGATCGGTGGTCATCACGCCATCGACATCGGTCCATATCTCGACGCGAGACGCCCCGAGCGCTGCGCCTAAGATCGCCGCGCTGAAGTCGGAGCCACCGCGGCCAAGAGTAGTTGGAACACCGTCAACAGTTGACGCGATGAACCCGCCCAACACGGGGATCTGCCCGGCTTCAAGAAGAGGAGTCAGGATTTCTTGAATCCGCTGATTAGTCACATTCCACAACGGATTCGCCTGTCCGTGGCGAGCATCGGTAACGATACAAGTCCGTGCATCAACGTGAGCTGCATTCACGCCCGCCTGGCAGAGCGCCTCACTCACCAGCCTGCTGGAGAAGCATTCTCCAAATCCCAACAGCCGGTCTTGCGCTTTGAAATCTAGCTCCCGCGAGTTCTCCAGTTCATGAAGGAGCGATTCCAGGGCCTGAAACTCGCAACGTAGCGCGCGATCGAGCGAGCCATAGGCTGAACCATCAACGAACGAATCCGCCAACTGCTCGTGCCGAACGTAGATATTCCGCACCGTCGCTAGGGCTGATCCAAGGTGTCCCCTGGCCGCGGTGTTTCCCGCATCCAGCAGTTGATCGGTGACCTTCGCTAAGGCGCTGACTACTATCGCCGGCTGCACTCCGAGCCTGCCATCGACGATCCCGATAAGGCGCTGGATCGCGGCTGCATCCTCGACAGAAGTGCCGCCAAATTTCATCACCACCACATCATCGCCTCGTTCAAATCTGCTTTGTCGTTGTAGTCCGCTCATAGTGTCCTTCCTGATTTTGGTGCAAAGAAAAACCCACCGCCAGGTTGCTTCTGGCGGTGGGTCCGGTTGAATCTCTTAAGAGTGCGTTACTTCATCCGATCCCGTCCTCCAGAAGACACGTAATTCGTGTCGACATACCTGTGCCGGTCGATGTAATTCGTGTGGCCTTGTGGAGGGAAGTGGAGAGGTTCATGAAATCGTCAATCAGAACTACTAAGAACTACACGGTCTGATGATAGCGATCAGCTGGATCTGGAGGAAATTCAAAATTGCGATGGATTGCATCGGAAATACAGTTTCAACGGCTCTACGCGTCCTTCTTCATATGAGTAGCGAACTGCCGTAGCAGAGCTACAAAGGCCGTCGACGCAACCGATAACGTTCTATCGCGCCGGTAAGCCAGTCCCAATTCGCGATATAGCTCGGCGTCTTCAAGGTCAATGAGTTTGACCCTGCCGGCTTCGACTTCGTCCCGGGCGAACGACGCGCTGATCAGCGACACTCCCAGATCGGCCGCCACAAAGCTCTTAATCATGCCAATGCTGGGGAGCTCCATCCGCACCTGTAGCTCCGCGCTATGAGGCCGGAACAGCTTATCCAACAGTCTTCGCGTATGCCCGGTTTTGGGGAACAGCAGGGGTTGTTTGACAATCTCGGCGACCGGAACCACTTTGAACTTAGCTAAAGGATTCTTCGGACTGACCATCAACATCAGCTTATCCCGGAAAATCGGTTGGATCTTCAAGCTGGGAGACTGAATCGGCAGCGTAAGAATGCCGACCTCCACCATCCCGTTTTCCAGCTTTTCCACGATCTTGTAGCTGAAATTCCGATAGATGCTAATTTGGACGGGCGGATATCGGCGGCAGTACTCTCCAAAAACTTCCGGCAAAACATATAAGCACGTGGCCTCGTTCGCTCCCACTCGCAGCGTGCCTCGCGGAGTGCCGCTGTGATCGGCCACCGCCATCAGAGATTCATCCCGCAGACTCTTCAGGCGCTCGGCATATTCGTAGAAAACCTGGCCTGCGGGTGTCAGTTTGACGGTTTTTCCCGATCGATCCAGCAGGCGATCGCCATATTCTTGTTCGAGTTGGCGGATCTGCGCGCTGACCGCCGATTGCGACCGGAAAACCTTTTCTCCCGCACGCGAGAAGCTGCCCTGCCGGGCCACTTCCAGAAATGTGATGAGTTGATCAAAGTCCATTTTGGTTGAGCGAATTATAGCGGAGTCATGGTGCTTCTGAGGTTAATTACGCGGAATCCACCGGGATCTTCTGAACCCCGAATTTTGCATAGCTTGCATCGAAATTCTGCATTGTACTTTGCTTACCCTCGGGCGCTATTAAAGTAGAGCGAATGTGTGTTCCAGCAGAGGTGTGCGGCTCCTCGTCGCCCAGCCGTGCACGCCCGAGAACAACTACTGCGAAAGGAAATCCGTCCTTCGGACGAAGTCCATGACGACGCGTCTCAACCCGAAAAAGGGGCTCCCTGCCCCCCAGGGGCTCTACCACCCTGCGCATGAGCACGACGCCTGCGGGATCGGGTTTGTCGCCAGCATTTCTGGGAAGAAAAGTCACGACATCATCCGCAAAGGCATCCAGGTCCTCCTGAATCTTGCGCATCGCGGAGCCTGCGGCTGCGACCCGGAAACCGGCGACGGTGCCGGCGTCTTGATCCAGATTCCACACAAATTCTTCGCTCGCGAGTGCGAGAAGTTGGGCTTCACCTTGCCGAAGGCCGGAAGCTACGGTGTGGGAATGATTTTCCTGCCCGTCGAGAAGCATCCCCGCCTGCAGTGTGAAGGAATTCTCGAGCGCATCGTGAAGGAAGAAGGTCTAAGCCTGCTCGGCTGGCGCGATACACCCGTTTATGCCTCCGCAATCGGTCGCGTGGCGCGCGCTTCGCAGCCTTACATCCAGCAGATCTTCGTTCGGTGTGCCCCCGGCATGGACGAAGATGCTCTCGAGCGCAAGCTCTACGTCGTCCGCAAGCGCGCGGAGAATGAGATTCGCGAATCCGGCATTGAAGATGCCGAGATGTTCTACATCCCGTCACTGTCCTGTCGCACGATCGTCTACAAGGGACTCCTGCTAGCCTCGCAGATCGAAAACTTCTATCGCGAGCTTTCCGACCCCGACGCCGTCAGCGCTCTGTGCCTGGTTCACCAGAGGTTTTCCACCAACACGTTTCCGAGCTGGCAGCGCGCGCATCCGTACCGATACATCGCTCATAACGGCGAGATCAACACCCTCCGCGGCAACGTGAACTGGATGCACGCGCGCCAGTCGCTGCTGCGTTCTCCTCTCTTTGGCGACGACCTGCAGAAGCTGAACCCGGTCATCGCGCCCGACGGCAGTGACTCTGCAAATTTCGATAACGCTGTGGAGTTGCTTCTCCAGGCCGGACGCAGTCTGCCCCACGTGATGGCGATGCTGATTCCGGAAGCGTGGTCCGGCAATCCGCACATGAAGGCGGAGAAGCGAGCTTTCTACGAGTACCATGCCTGCATGATGGAGCCGTGGGACGGTCCTGCCGCGATCGCTTTCACCGACGGCCGTGTCATCGGTGCCACCCTCGACCGCAACGGACTGCGCCCGGGTCGCTATCTTGTGACGCATGACGATTTGGTCGTGATGGCCTCCGAAGCCGGAGTGCTCGATATCGCCCCCGAGCAAGTGAAGAAAAAGGGCCGCCTCCAGCCCGGCAAGATGTTTCTGGTCGACACCATCCAAGGCCGCATCATTGCGGACAAAGAGATTAAGCAGAAACTCTCGTCGCAGCAGCCCTACGCGCAGTGGGTAGCGGAGAATCAGATCACGATGGATCAGCTGCCCGAGCCATCGCGAATGCACTACCCCGACGTGGAGACTCTTCTTCGCCGCCAGCGCGCCTTTGGCTACAGCGACGAGGATCTGGGGATGATCCTCTCCCCGATGGCAACCAAGGGCGAAGAGCCCATCGGTTCGATGGGAACGGATACGCCGCTCGCGTGTCTCTCCGACAAGCCGCAGTCGCTGTTCAACTATTTCAAACAGCTGTTCGCGCAGGTCACCAATCCTCCGATCGATCCCATTCGCGAAGAGATGGTGATGTCGCTGATCAGCTACATCGGAAGTGAACGCAACATTCTTGAGGAAGCGCCGGAAAACTGTCACATGCTGAAGCTGGCGCATCCGTTGCTCACCAACCGCGACCTCGAAAAACTGCGTCGCGTCTCGAATCGCGACTTGCTGGCGACCACGCTGCCCGCCTTGTTTCACGCGAGCGAAGGCGAAGCCGGACTGCGACGCGCACTCGACGAACTCTGCCGGAGAGCTTTGCAGGCCGTAAAAGCGGGATATTCGCTTCTGATTCTTTCCGACCGTGGAGTCGACAAAGATTACGCTCCGATTCCATGCCTGCTCGCTCTAGCCGCCGTTCACAATTTGCTGGTGCGGGAAGAAACGCGAACGCAAGTTGCATTGATCACCGAATCCGGCGAGCCGCGTGAGGTCATGCATTTCGCGCTGCTGAGCGGCTATGGCGCCAGCGCGATTAATCCATATCTTGCACTGGAGAGTGTCGAGGATCTCGCGTGGCGTGGCGAGCTGGGCGAAGGAGTCACTCCCGAAATCGCAGTCAAGCACTTCTTGAAGGCCGTGAAGAAGGGACTGCTGAAGACTTTTTCGAAGATGGGGATCTCGACCTTGCAGAGCTATCAGGGAGCCCAGGTCTTCGAGGCCATCGGTCTCAACAAGGATTTGGTCGACTCCTACTTTGCCGGGACGACCTCCCGTCTGGAAGGCGTCGGGCTGAACGTCCTTGCGGCCGAAGCGCAGTTGAAGCACGGGTACGCGTTCCGCCCACTCACGGAATTTGAAACCGAGCTTACGGTCGGAGGCAGCTATCATCAGCGCGTCAATGGCGAATACCACCTGCTCAATCCTCAGACCATCAGCAAACTGCAGCACTCTGTCCGGCAGGGAGACTTCAGGACCTTCGAGGAATACACCGCTCTCATCGACAACCAGAGCGCCAATCTCTGCACTCTGCGCGGGTTGATGAAGTTCAAGAAGAGCGAGACACCGGTTCCGATCGAGGAAGTCGAGCCTGCGAAGGAGATCGTCAAGCGATTCACCACCGGGGCCATGTCCTTTGGCTCGATCAGCAAAGAGGCGCACGAAACGCTCGCCATCGCGATGAACCGCATCGGCGGCAAGTCAAATACGGGTGAAGGCGGGGAAGACGAAGAGCGTTTCAAGCCCGACGCCAACGGCGACCTTCGCCGCAGCGCGGTTAAGCAGGTAGCATCAGCGCGTTTTGGTGTCACCGCGAACTACCTTGTGAACGCCGACGAATTGCAGATCAAGATGGCGCAAGGCGCCAAGCCCGGCGAGGGAGGCCAGCTCCCCGGCCACAAGGTCGACGAAGTGATCGCGCGCCTGCGCCACTCGATTCCAGGGGTTGGATTGATCTCGCCGCCGCCACATCACGATATCTATTCGATCGAAGATCTCGCTCAACTGATTTACGATCTGAAAAACGTCAATCCGCATGCTCGTATTGCCGTGAAGCTGGTCGCAGAAGTCGGCGTCGGCACGGTCGCTGCGGGCGTTGCGAAAGCGCATGCCGACGTTGTGCTGATCAGTGGAGACTCCGGCGGCACCGGAGCATCGCCCCTGAGTTCCATTAAGCACGCTGGCGTCCCGTGGGAATTGGGTCTGGCGGAAACACAGCAAGTACTGCTGCTCAACGACCTGCGCAGCCGAATCCGCGTTCAAACGGATGGCAAACTGCAAACGGGACGGGACGTCGTGATCGGAGCCTTGCTCGGTGCGGAAGAATTTGGATTTGCCACTACCCCTCTGATTGCCATGGGCTGCATCATGATGCGCAAGTGCCACCTCAACACGTGTTCGGTTGGGATCGCGACGCAAGATCCGATCCTGCGCAAGCAGTTCCAGGGGCAGCCGGAACACGTTATCAATTTCTTCTTCTTCATCGCGGAGCAGGTTCGCCGGTACATGGCTGAGTTGGGCTTCCGGACCGTAGACGAGATGGTGGGTCGCGTTGACATGCTCGATGCCACCGAAGCCGTCGATCACTGGAAGGCCAAGGGTCTCGATTTCTCCGCGATTCTCTACAATCCGCCAGTGCCTTCGCGAGTCGCGCGCCGATGCATACAGACTCAGGATCACGGACTGGAGCAGGCGCTCGATCACAAGATTCTTGGTCAGGTGCACCACGCTCTCGACACTCTCTCTTCGGTCGAAGCGCGATTTCCGGTGCGCAACATTCACCGCTCCGTCGGAACCATGTTAAGCGGAGAGATCGCCCGCCGCTATGGCTCGGCTGGCTTGCCCGACGACACGATCAACATTCAGCTCAAAGGCTCGGCGGGCCAGAGCCTCGGAGCATTTCTCGCCAAGGGCGTCACCCTAACGCTCGAAGGTGAAGCCAACGACTACGTAGGCAAAGGTCTCTCCGGAGGCCGGCTCATCGTCTACGCCCCGCGCGGTTCCACCTTCGCGCCGGAGGAAAACATCATCATCGGCAACGTGGCCCTCTACGGCGCCACCAGCGGAGAGGCATTCTTCAATGGTGTCGCCGGCGAACGTTTTGCCGTTCGCAACTCCGGATCAACCGCGGTCGTTGAGGGCGTGGGCGACCACGGTTGCGAGTACATGACCAACGGCCTAGTTCTCGTGCTCGGCTCCTGCGGACGCAATTTTGCTGCCGGCATGAGTGGCGGCATCGCTTACGTTTACGACGAGCGCGGAGACTTCACCCAGGAACGCTGCAATCTTGAATCGGTCGATCTCGAGCCTTTACTCGACGGTCAAGATGTGCAGATGGTGAAAGGTCTCGTGACGCGCCACATGGACCTAACGGGCAGCCGCCGCGCCGAATGGATTCTCGATCACTGGTCCGACGCCGCTTCTCGCTTCATCAAAGTTTTTCCGCACGAATTTAAGCGAGTAATGGGGGTGAGCCGCAGCGAGCAAGCCTACATTCCCGGCGAACCGATCGCACTCTTAGCTAGCGCTGAGCAGGTGCAACATGGGTAAGACCACCGGCTTCATGGACTACACGCGAGAGTTAGCGCCGCGCCGGCCAGTGCTTGAGCGCGTGAACGATTGGTTCGAGATCTATCAGGATTTCCCCGAAGACCAGCTTCGTCAACAGGGCGCGCGGTGCATGGATTGCGGCGTCCCCTTCTGTCAGACGGGATGTCCCGTCAGCAATCTGATCCCCGACTGGAACGACCTAGTCTATCGCGGCCGCTGGAAAGACGCCGTGCGCCAGCTTCACGCGACGAACAATTTCCCTGAATTCACAGGTCGCATCTGTCCCGCGCCCTGCGAAACCTCGTGCGTGCTTGGCATCACCGCGCCACCGGTCACGATCAAGCAGAACGAGAAAAATATCGTCGAGCGGGGATTCCTAGAAGGATGGATCCACCCGGAGCGACCGGAACATCGCAGCGGGAAAAAAATTGCGATTGTGGGATCGGGCCCTGCCGGACTCGCTGCCGCCCAGCAGTTGTGCCGCGCAGGTCATGCAGTCACCGTCTACGAAAAAGCAGATCGCATTGGCGGTTTGCTGCGCTACGGTATCCCCGAATTCAAGCTCGAGAAGCATATTATCGACCGACGCCTTGAGCAGATGTCCGCCGAAGGCGTGAAATTTGTCACAAACGCTGAGGTGGGCACAAAGATCCCCGTCGATGGTCTCCGCCGCGACTTTGATGCGATCGTTCTTGCTGGCGGCTCCGAGCATCCTCGCGATCTCAAAATTCCTGGCCGCGAGCTCAAGGGAATCCACTACGCCATGGAATTTCTGCCGCAGCAAAATAAGCGCTGCCATGGCGATACGGTTGATCCCTCGACCGAGATTCTCGCCACCGGTAAGCGCGTCATCATCATCGGAGGTGGCGATACCGGCGCCGATTGCCTCGGCACCTGCCACCGTCAGAAGCCGCTCTCCGTGCATCAATTTGAAATCATGCCAAAGCCGCCGGACGAGCGCTCGCCGCTGACTCCCTGGCCGCTCTGGCCGCTCCAACTGCGCACCGAGGCTGCCCACGAAGAGGGCGGCCTCCGTGACTGGAGCATCGCCACGAGCAGGCTCACCGGCGACGAGCAAGGCAACCTCAAACAGCTTCACGCTGTTCGGGTCGGCCCTCCCCCGAAGTTTGACCCCGTCGCCGGAAGCGAGTTCACCATGGACGCCGATCTCATCCTGATTGCGATGGGCTTCCTCGGTCCCGTGCGCAACGGAATGATCGAACAACTGGGAGTCCAGCTCGATAACCGCGGCAATGTGGCAACCGACAACAACTACATGTCGTCGGTGCCGGGAGTTTTTGCTGCCGGCGACATGCGCCGAGGCCAATCGCTCGTGGTGTGGGCGATCGCAGAAGGCCGCAAAGCCGCCGCTTGCGTCGACGCCTATCTGAAAGCGCCCGCGCTGCGTCCTGTGGTTTCCTCAGTTTCCACCGGGCAACAAATCGCATCGTGATTCTGACCGTCCTGCTTCGGCAGAGGCTAAGATGGAGCGGAGCGTAATGATCCTGCTCGCTCAATGATCCAACTTTGCGACATCCAGGCGGCGTTAGGCAGAATCCGATCCGACATTCGTGTGTCCCCGTGCACCCATTCAGAAACGTTCTCCGCCATCACCAACAATTCCATCTTCCTCAAGCTCGACAACCAGCAGCGCACGGGTGCATTCAAAGAGCGCGGCGCGCTTAACAAGCTCTTGACTCTCACAACTGAGGAGCGCTCCCGGGGCGTAATAGCGGCATCTGCCGGCAACCACGCGCAGGGAGTTGCTTATCACGCTGGACGTCACGGCGTTCACGCCCGGATCGTCATGCCGCTGCCCACGCCTCTCACCAAAGTTTCCGCGACTCGCGCGTATGGTGCCGAAGTTGTCTTGCACGGCGCGAACTATGACGAAGCCTACGAAAAAGCCGTCCAGCAAAGTCAGCAAGACAGCCTGACTCTTATTCACGCCTTCGACGATGACGCGGTCATCGCGGGGCAGGGAACTCTCGGCCTCGAAATTCTGCAACAGCATCCCGACATCGAGGTCATCGTCTCCCCAATCGGGGGTGGCGGCCTCATCGGCGGAATCGCCTGCGCGGTGAAGGAAATGAAGCCCGAGGTGAAAGTCTTCGGAGTGCAGCCCGCGCGCATTCCGTCGATGAAAGCCGCGGTCGCCAAGGGCAAGCCGGTGACGCTCGATTCCGCCAAGACAATCGCAGACGGAATCGCCGTCCGCCGGGCCGGCGAGCGCACATTACCGCTGGTTCAGAAGTATGTAGACGACATCGTTACAGTGGAAGAAGAAGAAATCGCGAACGCGATTCTTCTTCTATTGGAACGTGAAAAGACTCTCGCCGAAGGCGCCGGGGCCGCTGCCATTGCCGCCCTCCTCAATCGCAAGCTTCCGCTGCAAGGGAAGCGCGTAGCCGTTCTCGTCTGCGGCGGCAACATCGACGTCACTCTGCTCTCGCGCATCATCGAGCGCGGCTTAGTCAAAGACGGGCGCCTCGTCCGACTCCGCGTCCATCTGCCCGACTATCCCGGCGCTTTGCACCGGCTCACAGGCATCCTCGCGGAGCATCGCGCGAACATCGTCGAGACCGCGTATGATCGCGCCTACCACGGAGTGAACTTGGGGGACACTGCAATTGACATCACCATGGAGACGCGAGGCCCGGACCACATCGCGGAACTACTCGCCGCGTTGGTTGCCGACGGCTACACGCACGAAAGAATTCTGTAGGAAGATTCGCTTCAGCGAAGTTCTAGGGGGAGGATTGACTCATGTTGCTCTTTGATCCTCCGCTGCTCCCCCGGCATAACAGGGCGCAGAGAATCCCGGCTCCTGCTCCCGCTTCAACAGCAATCCACTTCGGACTGAGAGCTCCGGCGCTGGTCAAAGGCCCTGGGGCGCCGCAAATCTCGGTTTCGTCGTACCCGTGCTGTTCTCCCTCGTGAACCGAGGCTCGTTGTGACGCCGCGCTCTCCGGTGTCGGCTTGTGCTGGCCCATCTCGTGCTCGACGTTCACGTCCTGTTTGTGCGCTGACACCTGCACCGTGCGATTCACGTCTGTGACTTCGTACTGAGTCCATTCATTCCGTACCGGCACTACTCGAAGGCAATTCACGTGGACCCTGAAACTCTTTGAGGTTCCCACCGACACCGTTCCATGATCCAGTTCGATGAAATCGCTCTGGAACTTTGCTAGCGATTCCTGTCCGAGAAGTACGGTCGTACCTTCCAGGGTCAGGTTCGCCGAGAACCCTGCCTTCGTTTCGATCAAATCTCCGGGAAAGACCGCGGCCGAATCTCTCGCCTCGGCCCCGTTCACCCAAACGCCCCCCTGGGTATGAAGGATCGCTCCCGCAGCCTGGCCATTCCCCTCTTGCCCAAGCAATGACAGCGGGATCAGCAGCACCATCGTCCAGCAAATGAAACAACGTAAAATAGAGACACGCATCCGAGGCCCTTATTTCCACAGCTTCAATGAAATCGTAACTGGGGGTATCCCGATCGTCTATTAGCAGTTTGGGTGCGCTTTGAGTTCCACTTTTCTTCGGGGGCGGAAAACAAATTGTTATGGCTGTTTGCACGCTGTAATCATTGTTTAGGCTTGGGTAAAACTTTGTAAATCATCCAGTTGCGCCGCAATCGACGATGTAAAGTAAAGAAGGGGATATGCCTGAAAAAAATCCACTAACGAGCCTGGTTCTTTCCGCCGCAGTTGGTATTGGCCTCTTCTTCCCGCTCACGGGTTCCGCGCAGAGCCAAACCTCCGACTCCGCTCAGTCGGCGATCGCCAAACGCATTGGAGCGATCAAAGCGATCAACGGAAACGCGATCACGTTGTCTGCCGAATCTGGTCCCGATGTAGCCGTGACTGTCGAGCCCAACGCTCGTCTCCTGCGAATGTCCCCGGGCGACAAAGATCTGAAGAACGCAAGCTCGATCCAGCTGCAAGATCTCAAAGTTGGAGACACGGTGCGGGTGCGGGGCCACGCATCTGGTGGCGGCATCGATGCCTTGGAAGTACTGGTGATCACCAGTTCCGCCCTCGACGCGGTCCGCGACCAGATTCGACAGGATTGGCAGAAACGAGGTACTGGAGGTCTGGTCAGCGCCATCGACCCGGCGGCTGGAACGGTGATGATCTCCGTAACCGGTCTCGGCGGCAAGAAGACCATCACCGTGCATACGTCTAAGAGCACTGCGGTCCGGCGCTACGCTCCTGACTCGGTTAAGTTCGATGACGCCAAGCCCGCCACTCTCGCCGACATTCGTGCCGGTGATCAACTGCGGGCACGCGGAGATCGAAGCGCCGATGGTTCGGAAATCACTGCGGAAGAAATCGTTGCCGGCAGTTTTAGAAATATTGCCGGAACCGTCAATTCAGCAGATGCAAGCGCGGGCACGATCAGCGTTCAGGATGTATTGACGAAGAAGGCAATCGTCGTGAAGATTTCCCCCGAATCACAGCTTCACAAATTGCCTCCCGAATTGGCGCAGCGAATCGCCGCTCGACTGAAGAGCAGCTTGCCTCCCGGAACGCCGGGAGCCGCCAGTTCCGGCGCTCCCGCCGCTGGAGGTCCTCCATCGGGCGCGCCGTCAGGAGCCCTACCTCCCGCGGGTGCCGCGGCCAATGGTGCGGGAGGCGGAGGCATGGGTGCCGGAGGAATGAACGGCGGAGGGATGCGTCAGGGTGGTGGAGACTTTCAGCAAATGTTGAGCCACATGCCCGCACTGACGCTTGCCGATCTGCATAAAGGCGATGCCGTGCTGATTGTCGCGACCGAGGGTACTGCTGCGGGAGGTATCGCGATCACTCTCCTCAGTGGTGTTGAACCTATCCTGCAAGCTGCTCCCAGCGCCAGTCAGGCCATGATGCTTACGCCATGGAGCCTTGGTGGCGCTCCCGGTGGTGACGCGCAATAGATCCGCTCGTTTCCAATGGTCAATTTGGATGAGCTTGGAAGTTTTCGCTCTTATTCATTCGAGAAATGGAAGGCAAGATGAAGCTTGAGAAATACCTGCACTTCGTACTCATCGTAATGGCTTTGCTGTTTGTGACCTCGTCGTTCGCGCAAGACGCCGCCGGATCGCTCCGTGGACAGGTTGCCGATCCCTCTGGCGCCGCGATTTCCGGTGCGGACGTAATCATGACTCCCGCCACCGCCGGATCTCCCATTGTCGTTAAGAGCAATACCCAGGGCCTGTTTGAGTTCAAGACGTTGCCGCCTGGAAAATATACGCTGACGGTTTCTGCCGCAGGGTTCAATTTGTACGAAAACGACAATGTCGTCGTCGCCGACCAAGCGATGCGACTCAACGTTGCTATGGCAATCGCCGTGGAGCAGGAAAAGGTTCAGGTCTCCGACACCGCCCCAACGATCGACGTCAATCCCAGCAGCAATGCCGGCGCGATCACGATCTCCGGCAAAGAGCTGGAAGCTCTGCCTGACGATCCGGACGAATTGCAATCTGACTTGGAAGCCCTTGCCGGACCCTCGGCCGGTCCGAACGGCGGCCAAATGTATATCGACGGTTTTACCGCAGGTCAGCTCCCGCCGAAGTCGTCGATCCGTGAGATCCGTATCAACCAGAATCCGTTTTCGTCTGAGTACGACAAGCTCGGATACGGTCGCATCGAGATTTTCACCAAGCCGGGAACCGATAAATTTCACGGTCAAATCATGGCGGATGGAAACGATTCGCCCTTCAACGCTCCCAACCCTTTCGCGGGCTCGGAGCCGCCATATTACTCGACTCAGTTCAATGGAAACGTCGGCGGTCCCATCAATAAAAAGGCGTCATTCTTCTTCAACATAGACCGCCGCGACATCAACGAACTCTCCGTCATCAATGCCACCGATCCAACGACGGGCTTGCCCACCTTTGCCAGTTCCATTCCCAATCCGCGCCGGCGCACCAACGTCGGTCCGCGCCTCGATTGGGCGATCACCAAAAACAACACTCTCACCGCACGCTATCAGTACTATCGCGATACTCAAACCGGAGAATTAAGCAGCCAATTCAGTCTGCCGACTCAGGCCTACGCGCCCACCAGCACCGAGAACACGCTGCAAATCAGCGACACGCAGGTCTTCGGATCCAAGATCGTCAACGAGACACGCTTCCAATTCAATCGCGATCGCAACCTCCAGAGCCCCGTCGACACGAATCCCGCTATCAGCGTGCTGGGTGCATTTACCGGTGGCGGAAATAGCGAAGGAATGCTGAACGATGTACAGAACGGCTATGAAGTGCAAAACTATACTTCGCTAATTCACGGCAATCACACGCTCAAATTCGGCGCTCGTTTCCGAGCGACTCAAGCCACGGACATCTCGACCTCTGGATTCAACGGTAACTTCGTATTCCCATCGTACGAAGACTTCTCGGCTGGAACCCCAACCCAACTCACGATCAGGCAGGGGTCCCCCACTGCCTCGATCACCTATTTCGACGCTGAACCCTACGTTCAGGATGACTGGCGGGTGCGGCCGAATATCACCATTAGCCTGGGTCTTCGGTACGAAGCTCAAGACGATATTCATGATCACAATGACTGGGCTCCCCGCTTCGGATTCGCTTGGGGAGTCGGCGGTCGCAGCGCGCCGCCCAAAGTCGTCATTCGCGGCGGTTCCGGTATTTTCTACGACCGTTTTCAAGTCACGCCGCTCCTGCAAGCGGCTCATTTGAATGGCATCGCCCAGCAGGAATACATCGTCACCAATCCCAACCCGCTCTGCTTTCCGGGTCTGGACAAGCCTCTGACTGCACCGATTTCAAGCTGTGGTGTGCCGAGCACGATTACTTCGAGCATCTATCAGATCGATCCCAAGCTGCACGCTCCCGGAACTTTGCAGAGTGCCGTGAGCCTGGAGCGCCAGGTTACAAAGTCCGCCACCGTCGCCGTTACTTACTTGAACTCGCGTGGTTTCGATCAGTTTCTCACTATTAACTCGACCGCACCGAACTTTGGACTGCCGTGCTATCCGAGTTGCCCGATTCCCAGCCAGAACATCTACCGTTACGTCTCCGAGGGCAATTTCAAACAGAACCAGCTGATGGTGAATTCGAATGTAAGGATTGGCTCCAAGCTTCAATTGTTCGGCTACTACTCCTTGAGCTATGCCAACAGCGATACCGCCGGTGTCTCGAGTTTTCCGTCTGATTCTTTTGACATCAGCAAGGATTATGGCCGGGCCTCTTTCGATGTGAGGAACAGGCTATTCCTTGGCGGCAGCATTGCCTTACCGTATCTGTTTCGGCTGAGTCCCTTCATGGTGTTCAGTTCGGGAAGTCCCTTCAACATCAACTCCCAGTTCGATTTGAATGGAGACTCCCAGTACAACGATCGTCCTGGTTTGGTTTCGAATGCGAGTTGCCCTTTGAGCACTGCTCCCACCGGTACGATTTACTGCACTCCGTTGGGGACATTTGACGCTTCCGGGGCGACCGGAAAACTTCTTCCCATCAACTACGGGACTGGTCCAAATCATTTCGTGATGAACCTGCGTCTCACCAAAACCTTCGGTTTTGGTCCAAGCATGAAGAGCTCTACCGCTGCAACGGGGGGCGGACCAGGTGGTCCCGGCGGAGGGGGGCCGCGCGGCGGCGGCGGTCCCAGAGGGCCGCTCTTCGGTGGTGGAGGGCCGGGCGGGATGTCGTCTAACTCGGACCGTCGCTACAATATCACGCTCGGCGTGAGCTTCCGCAACGCGTTCAACAACCTGAACTTGAGCAATCCCGGTGGAACTCTGGGTTCGAGATTCTTTGACGTTTCGAACAACATTCAAGGATTCCCGTTTTCACCCGGTACCACCGCGAATCGCCGTATCGATCTTGTTGCGACGTTTAACTTCTGATGTTCAACCTCTTGCGAGAAGGCATCACTCTCGTCATAGGGCTGGAGAATGGTCTCGGGTTATCCTGAAAATGCGCAGAGGCTATTTCGCGCATTCCAGAACCGTAAGGCCCCAAGACTGATTGGCGTTTTTTCCCACTAACAGACGCAAGTTCCTCAGGCTCGCAGCCGCCGCGGGTGTCGGCGCGCTCGCTGCGGACAGCGTCCTCATTGAGCCCAACCGCCCGCGAATCGTGCGGCAAGAGATTCGTCTGCGGCGTTGGCCTTCGCGTCTGGATGGTTTCACCATCGCGCTGCTGAGCGATTTTCATTACGATTCCTGCTTTTCTGTTCATCCACTGCATGCTGCGATCGGCATCGTGAACGACTTGCATCCCGCCATGATCGTGCTTACGGGAGACTTTGTTTCGGTTCCCGATTTCGGTGATCCCGAAAAAGGCGCGGCTTCGGCGGAGCCGTGTGCGCAGCTTCTCCGCAAGATGCAAGCGCCTCACGGCCTCTGGGCGGTGATGGGCAACCACGATGTCTTCACCGATTCAGATCGCGTGACCAGCGCATTGCGAGCGGTTGGGATTCAGGTGTTGTCGAACCAATCCACTCCCATCGAGAGCAACGGAGCACGCTTCTGGCTGAGCGGCGTCGATGACGTTCTTGGAGGCGCTGCGGATCTGGAGGCGGCTCTGCGGGCGATTCCCGCCGGTGAAGCTACCGTCCTCCTGGCTCACGAGCCGGACTACGCGGATCGGGTCGCTCGCCACTCCGTGGACCTGCAACTCTCTGGTCACTCGCATGGAGGTCAGGTGCGTCTGCCTTTCATGCGTCCGATGTATTTGCCTGACCTGGCCAAAAAATACATCTGGGGACTCTACACGATCGGAGGTCTCACGCTTTACACCAATGCGGGATTGGGCACGGTGGAAGTTCCGGTGCGGCTGAACTGTCCTCCAGAAATCACGCTGTTCACTCTTCGCCGGTCGTAGGTCGTTCCATCGAAGACTTCAGAATCGAAAAATCCACGGCGAAGGTGTGCAAGTTGTTTCACATGAAGCCAAGGGACGCCCCAAGGCTTACCCATAACCTATTGTCAGGCAATGGGATAAAGGTTCCGATCATGGCGGGAAACATGCCATAGCAGAGGTACCGGCAAACTAGTTTTGCTGATGGAGTTGAGAACATGTTTCGTCGCAACTGGCCTGCGATTCTATTAGTTTTGGTTCCACTCGGGGCGCTCTCGATGAGTACGACCGGGCCGAATTCGCGCTCAACGATTCTTGAACAGAGCGAACGCCATTACTCCGGAGCGCTCAAGCGCGCCGCGCAGTTCGCAAGCGTTCCTCATGTCAGCTCGCGTCCGTCTTGCGAAGACATACAGCCTCCTGAGGCTCTGGCTACGCCGAATCCTCTATCGACTTCGGGCGCCCGCGGGAAAAACGTAAAGGTAAGCTTCATTATCGGCACGGATGGCCATGTTCACAGTCCGCTGATTCTCGAGAGCTCGGGCATGCTCGGCGATTGGCATGTACTGCAGACGGTGCGCACATGGAGATATCGCCCTGCCACCTGCAATGGCGTTCCAACGGAAACAGAGGGGAAGATCGAGTTTTCCAGCCGATGAACACGAGCACTTGGGCTAGAATTGCTGAGTAGTGAGTGATCGATTCGTGGATAAAGACAAAAAAGCTCAAGGGCCCTTCGGATCGCCGATGGACACACCCGTTCGCGGCGCTGACATGGAAGAACTCTACCGCAGACTTCAGCCTACTGGTCGCCGTCCCAAGAACAGTCAGGAACCGGTTGTCGCCGCGGCGGTTGAAGCGGCTCAACGATCGGCTGCGGAAGTCGACGCGGAAACTGCGGCACAAGATGTATCGCCGAGTCTCGCTCTCGATTCCGCGTTCGCCGTGTGTAGCGCTTGCGGATATCGCAATCGCAAAGGCAATCGCTTCTGCGGCAAGTGCGGTGCATCGCTTGCGGAAGCAGGTGCGAGTTCGCCGGCTCAAGCGGGACCGTCGGGGCAGGTGTTTGTTGCTCCGCCGAATCCGCAACCCGGGGCGAACGAGAGCCATCACTATCATCACCACTATCACCATCACTACTTTCCTGGCGCGCAGGACGGAAGCTTTCCGCGGGCTGGGGCAGAGCCGGCGCGCGAAGACAAGATGCGTCCGAATGCCGCGTTGCGCGGGGACATGAGCCGAGCGGAAGCGGCGGTGCGACGTGTCACGCAGGAATGGGTTCTGGCCTGCAATACTCGGCATCTGGACGACCTGTTGGAGCTGTATGGTTCCGATGCGCTGGTGCTGCGCTCGAACTATCCGCCGATTCGCGGTGCGGCCGCAGTGCGCGAGTTCTTCTTCGGAGCGCTCGACGCGGGGCTCGGGGAAGTTGAAGTCGAACCTTTACGCGTGGACATTGTGGGAGACCTGGCGTATGAAGCGGGACGTTGCAAGGCGCTGATTCCCAGTTCGACCGGCAAACGCCGCGAAGAGCGCGGCAAATATCTGTGGGTGTTCTTGCGACAGAGCAACGGCGAATGGAAGCTAACCGCTGATTGCTGGTCCAGCGACCTGATGCTTACTACGATGGAATCCGATGTTCCAGTGAATGCGGGAGTAAAGACCGCGCAAACGCGCAAGACTCCCTAACTAAGCATTCACGCCGAATTTGGCCAAGGCTTGCCGCAAATCTTCCAATCCCTTCATCTCAATGGTGTGCATTCCCAGTTGTGCGGCAGATTCCAGGTTGAGCGCACGATCGTCGATGAAGCAGCATTCATCGGCGGGGAATTGCGTTAATTCCAAAGCCATCCGGTAGATCTCGCTCTCCGGCTTGCGAAGACCGACGAAGCAGGAACTGATGAACAGGCGGAATATCTTCCGCAATCCAAACTTTTCCATTCGATCGTAGTTCAGTTCGCGCGACTCGTTGTTGATGGTTGCCATGAAGTACTTGCCTGACGTGCTGAGCGCCTGAGCGAACTCGAGGACATCTGGGAACGGCTTCGATAGCGAAAACATGTAATCGCGGAACTCGGCGCGCGTGAATGGCTGCTCGCGATAGAAGACCGTGCGATCGAGGTATTCGTCGAGCGTGATCTTTCCACGCTCGAACGGGGACACCACCGTTTCGTGGCGGCTCTGAAAATCGGCTGCATCCAAATGAAAGCGCTCGACAGCTTGCGCGCGTTCGTTGTGATCCCAGGCGTTGGTGAGCAGAACTCCGCCGACGTCCCAAAAGATGGCGCGAATGGCAGACAAGGAATCCTCCGGAGGGGAACTCAGGAGAGTGTAAAACAATTCAGCGACGCGGAACTGCGAGCGGTTTCATTCTTGGAATTGGGGCCTGTGAGGGTGGGTGCCCCTCCCCCTGCCGATCTATTGGAATCTTCGAGCTAGAGGCAAATCGAGCTTTTCAATCTTTGCCTGCAATGAGATACGGGCAAAATATTGAAACGAAAAGAGTTGGTTCGTCCCCGTAATTCTAAGTGCTTTGGAATCAGTTGGCGACTTTAGGTTATGGCCGCAAAATCCTGATTTGTTTAGAGTTGCTCGTCTTGCGGTCGGATCTCGCGGTTCGCCTGCTTTTCCAACTCCTATGATGAGCGGGGTCCTGCGTCCAAGTCAAGACCTCGGAAGTTGACGGTGCGAAAAAGACGGCGATCGGTACGGTGCCGTCCCTGATGGGACTCTGGGCTTTGCGCGCTTCACCCGCCCTTTACGTGGCCGGCGAATGAATGCCGTCGCTTTCGCGACTCGAGCCGGTTCAAATCACGGCGCCACTCCCGATCCATTGTGGGCTAATCGCGATGCCTGAGCATTGGCTGATTGGGCGTTCTTTTACCACAGGGGGCACGGGGTTTCACAGAGGAATGCCCTCGACATCCAGGTTAGCGTTTGTAGATCGTGGTGTCGGGGTGGTAGTTGCGCCAGTCGAACCAGTAGTCCTTGAGGGCGGGGACGCGGTCAAGGCATTTGCCTTGCGATGGGCCTGAGGTGGCGCAGCCTTGGAAGTTCCATTCGCTGGCTGTAGTGGTGTCGAGGAGAATCCAGGGCTTTGGAGATGCAGGGGGAGGAGCCGGTGCTTGTGATGGCTCGACGGTATGGGGGCTGGTAGCCCCCGCGGCAGCCGGCGGGACTCCTGCGCTACTGGATGCCTGCATTGCGCTGACTGGTTTTCCTTTCTCTTTTTCTCCTACTATCTTTTTTTCTTTTTCTTTTTCTTTCTGTTTGTTTTCTTCTCCCGCTTTCGTTTGGGGCGGTGCATCGGGATTTGCAGCGGCTGTGGCCGGTTCGGGATCTTGCTTCAGGTAGAACTCAGTGTCCTTGCCATCGATGCGACTGACGAAGACGCGAAATGACTTGCCATCGGGACCGACCGCGATCAGCAGCGGCGTGCCGTGGACGTGATCCATCACCGGAGATTGTTTCACCAGCGCATCCCATGGATAGGCTCGGGCGGGGCCTTCGATCTCGAGGCCGACGACGACGTCGCGGGATTTCAGTTCTGTTCCGGGGAAGCTGATCACGACCGGAAGCTTGGCGACGTCAGGCTCCCAATTGCTGTCGTATTCCTTTACGTATTTGGAAACCTCGGCGAGGACTTTGCCCTCGGAGACTTCCGACTTCCACTCACCGAAGGTGATCTCGTCGCTGGGAACGAGTTCCAGCGATGCTCCCTGCAGCGGGCCATAGAGAGCCTTCCCGGTGATCTGTTGCCACCAGGTTCCGGTTTCCTTGTCGCGCATGAGGAAGTTCTGGTTATTGATGCCGGCGAGATAGAAATGCAGCGCCTTGCCGTTGACCGTTCCCGTCCACACCAGACCGGTGTGACAGAGCGTTCAATAGGTAACGGCCACCGGGACACCGCCAACGATGTCGTTGAGGATGTGGTGGTAGGCCATTTCGCGGATGGGATAGGCGCGCGCGTCCGCGCCGAAACGAACCGTCAACATCATTTCGCCCTTGTCGAGTTTGCTGGCAGATTCCGGCTCGAACTGTGCAGCCTGCACGGGATGAAACATCCACTCGAAATAATTCATGCGGGACATGACTGCCGAGAACGTGACGACTACCATCAGCGCGCTGAGCCCGGCGCGCGACCACTTCGTGCGACGTGGCCAAATCGCGGCGACGAGAAGCAGGCAAAGGATCGCGCAGACGAGAGAAATGATGGGAGCACGCTGGCGGATCGCCATCGCGACCAAAAGCCCGCGCGCGCTTTGATGGGTAAACGGGCGAATGATGAACGCGGGAACGAAGAACGCGGCGACTCCGGTCAGAGCGGCCAAGGTGAGTACGATCCACACAAATCGCGAGCGGGTTGGAGTAATCGATGTTGTCATGAGCGGATGAAGTTTTTTCCTCGAGTCCCCAGACTCCCGGTTGAATTGGGAGGGATTCTAGCGGATTCGTTTAATGTGGGGGATAGTTGGAAAGCATTAGCCCACGGGCCCTAAAGGCCAAATTGATCGCGGCTTGATCGCGGGCTGACGCAGCCCCTCCCGGCTTCGCTCAGGGCAGGGGCTAAAAGGTCGCTCCTCCGCGGCCGCACACGCGCAAAAAAGTGCCCCGGTCGGTGTTGCAAGACCGGGGCACTTAATTCAACCCTGCGCAATTACTGAGGAGTGAAGTTCTGGTGATAGCTCAGGCTAACCACGTCCTGGAACTCAGGCGTGCCCGGAGGCAGGTTTTCAGGATTCAGGAATTGCGTATCGAAGAAATAGTTACGCGTTGGAGCACCGTACACCGCAGTACAACACTTGAAGTTGCCGGTGTTGTATTGCGAGTAGTACATGCTGATCAGCGACCCCGCGTAGTTGACCGTGGCGCCGTTGTATCCACGGTTCTCCAGATAGCGGAGGAAGTTGTGCATACCTCCGTCGGTCCCGAAGTCCGCTGGAACTCCGCTCCAAGTGGGTATTGGGAAGGGAATGCTCTTACCGGCGGCAATCGCCATCCGGTAGTAGCTGGTATTCCCGTTCCTGTTGGTCACGGTTGCCGGAAAACTAAGGCTCTCGAGATCGGTGAAGCCGACGTTAGCAAACGCTCCAGTGGTGATCGGCGGATCGGACAGCAGAGTAACCGCATCTGCGATGATCGCGGCCGCAGAGTGCGGAGTTGTGCCGTTCACCCCCTGGGTGGGGAAGAACGGATCGGCCGAACCGCTGTTGTAGTCTCCGTACACGTAGACCGGCTCTTCGGAAGCTACGGTAAAGCCGTTTCCACTGGTGGCCGGGGAGATGGGGTGAGGCAGATAGCTGTTGCCGGAAGAGTCCATGCCCCCGTCTACCAGACGAAGAGAGTGTCGCGGACCGGCGACAATGTTCCACTGAGCGGTCGTCGAGCAAGAAGCAATTCCGGTGGTCGTACCTGAGATGTAATAAGCCTGCGACATGTTCCCGCTCCCGAGGGCAAGACCGAAGCCGGCGCCCAGGTACTTGGCGCCCCAGGTATCGAGATAGGTGTCAGCGTTCACGTCTTCGGGCGAGTAGGAGTAATAGGTTTTGGGCTCCATCGATCCACTGGGTATTCCAGTGGAAGATGTCGAGTTCACGATGTCTTCCAGACCCGACATGCCGGTCATGCGGTTATAGAGTGAGTTGGCTGTGGGATTGGGGTCAGGCTGCATTCCCCGATGATCGGAAAAATAGAGTATGTATCCGTTCTGGCTCGTGTTGTTGACGCTCTTTCCACTTCCGCCCGAGTACGGGCCATTTCCTTGCAGCCATTGCCACAGGTTGCCCACATCAAGTTCGACCGAGTTCATCACGCCAATCGGACTGCACGAAGCGGCAGTTCCGCCGGCGCGTGCGTCTCGGGGTTCGCCCTCGCGGGCATCGTAGAAGTTAATCGGCAACCACTTGGTGGAGCTTCCCGAACCAACCGCCTGACTGAAGGTGGACCCGGACTGCAGTTGCTGCAAGATAAGAATCGCAGGACTAATCGGGTTATAGCATTGTCCAGCCGGATTGCCGGAGACCGGGCACGCGGAAGTTCCGGAGTAATTATAAGGAGCCGTGGGCGGATAGTTGTACATCCGGCCGAACCCAAATCCTAGCCATTCCGTGGTCACACCGACCCAAGTCCCGGAGCTGTTCAGGTACTCGACCCGCAGCCAAGTTCCGGTGCAAGGAGTCGACTGAGTGACTTGACCCAGCAGAGGCCAGGTTGTGATGGAGCCGGAGCAGCCGGTCGGAGGGCTCGAGAGCCAATTTCCGGAACCCTTCGTAGCCGTTGCATAGTACATCGTTGATCCGTTGTACGGCCCTTGCGTGAGTGTGTACCCGGTCGCGGCGCCGCCCTGGAGGGAAGGCCCGATCTGAACATCGTTGGCGTCGAGCGATCCCGCTCCGCGTTCCGGATGCAGATCTGCAAGAGAATCCGCGAGCAGGATGCGGATTTCCGCCTCATTGTAAAGACGCGAATTGCTCAGCAGCGTTGAGTCGCCGGCCTGCGGGCGGCGGATGATGTCGATTGCCCCGACTGCGGAATTTTGCACGAAGGGCAGCTGGAGCTTGGTAGCGCCAGTCGCACCGTTCTCAATAAAGCCCGCGAAGGTTGCCTTGGAGATTCCCGTCCACGGGCCGGGATTGTAGTTCGGGGAACCTGCGACGCCAGGGAAGCCGCCCGTCCAGCTTCCGACGGTCAGCTGCAGACAATTCGCCGCGGGGCCGGAGCCGGGGGCAGCGGGACATCCGCCGGCAGCGTTGGGTACGTAAATCGTACCGTTGTACGAGCCGGCACCGGAACCCGCTGGAGTGCCGTTCTCCAACTGATCCAGAACGACCTGGCCCACGGCGGCGACTTTATCGGTAAACGTGAGAGGCCCACCGTTGGCAGCTAAAAACAGGTTGCCGTTGGTATGAACACGCCCTCCGAAGTTGAAGGGAGGGCCGGCGAAGTAATCGCAGTCTCCATCGCAGAACACACCGAATTCAAATGCGGGAAGGAGAGCGACTTCGACCGTGCGGGTCAAGTTCACCGATGCGCCGGTGGCGGCAGCGGTGGAGTATGCGGAAGTCTGTCCGGCGCCAGCTTGGCGCGTGGCGGTGACCTGCAGAGTGAAGGGGATCAGACTGGCAACCATGCCTTGATCGGATCCAGATCCGACGATGTCCCACGAGCCGCAGGGATTGGGAGCGTTCGAGCACGGCTGACCATTGCTCTGAGTCGCGGGCCAGGTGATGGTCTCGACATAATTCATGTTCGTGATGTTCGAGCCCGAGACCTGGGTTGGGAAATTGGCGGAGCTGGTCAGAGCGGTGATGGACACGGCATCAGGCGATTGAGAACTCTGGTACAGGGTGGAGAGCTGCGAGGTAAGGTTCTCGATCCCGGCCTCGGCGCCGTAATAGGCGAGGTTGCCTTCCAGATCGTTGCCGCCCATACGGGCTTCATTGCCGACCATGTAAAGCAGTCCGACGGCCACTCCGGACAACAGAATGGTCAGCATCAAAGCTGCGATCAGCGTGAAGCCTCGCGAATCTCGTTGACTCGTTCCCATGATTCTTCCTCCCAATACCCCTCAGTTCACTGGCACACGGTGGCGCTGGAACTGTAGGAATTGCAGAAACTCATATCGCGCAAGCTGACCGAAGTTGCCAGATACATGCTTTGGGACCGCTTGGCATCGGTAGTCAGACTGCTTCCCATGATCCAAATATTTACTTTTTGAATAAGGCCGGGGGATTCGCCGGCACCAATCGGATTCTGCTGATTGGCGACCACGGTTCCGCTGGTGGAGTCGATGACGTCGTACGTAAACTGCAGATTGATGATGCCGTCGGCGACGGGGACAGCATTGAGTCCGTTGACCTGGCGCATCAAGCGCGGCGTCTGGATCGTTCCTCCGGCGGTTGGAACCTGAATGAAGTAGCTAACGGAGTTCAGACGGCAGGCGCTCGTCTGGGCATTGGCACCGGCTGCCGCAGCCGCAACGGTCGCCAGATTGTTGCCCGTCCCAGCACCGACCTGATTAAAGTTCAGCGCATCACCGGCAGCGAAGTTGATCGTAGTGTTGTTCGGAATGCCAGTGATCTCCGCGACGATGGCCGCGTTTTGCACCAGGCTGGTTCCGGTAGAGGTCTTGCCGTTGCCCGGGGTGCTGACAGAGAACAGGATGAGGTCGCCAACATTCAAGCCACCCGGAGCGAGGATGTTGTTGGGCTGGACCGCACCGTTGATGACAGCCACGCCCGTCGAAGTGGACGTGGGAAAGGTGAAGGTGAAGTTCGACAGCGGAAAGTTGTAATCGCAGTAGACGCTGGTGATGCTGCTATTGGTCAAGGCTGGAGCGGCAGCAATGACGGTATTGCTCTGAACTCCGTTGCCAAAGTTGGGAATGATTCCGTACATGTAATTGGCGACGCCGCCTCCGCTATTGGGATAGGTGCCGCTGGGCACGTAGCAGGTTCCAGTCTGATTGCAGCCGAACTTGGAGACCGTTCCACCGGTGACGAGTTGGAGTCCGCCGGAGGGCAGGCCGCCGCCAGCCAAGCTGATGTCCTTGGTCATGAGTTCCATGGCCGCGCGGACGTTCTGCTGGGTCTCGGCGCGCTGGGTCACGGTGAATGTCGCATCCATGCCAACCTTGAAGAGGCTGGCCATCATGAGCATCACAGTGAGGCCGATGCTCGACGCCACCAGCAGTTCCAGGAGCGTAAAGCCGCGTTGCGATTTTGACGTTGGCATAATCAGAGTCCTCATCCGTCCTCAGTGATAGCTCGAGATCAAACCATTCGCGTTAAAGGATCGGGCCGGCAACCCGTCCTTCGTATAACTAACCGTGATGGTGATCCCCATCATGTTGGGATTGGTCGTGCCCGCAAGAGGACCGGTCGGATACAACACCGGACTGATGGCGATGGTGCGAGTGAAATTGCCCAGGCTCAGGGTGGTGTCATCCGCCGTTCCAAGAATTCCGTCGGGACCGGGGAGGATCATGCATTCGGCTCCGCCGTTCGGGCAGGTTGCTCCGCTTGATGTGGTACAAGGCACATCGTCCGCGGTTCCGACCAGTCCGTCCGGACCAGCACATAGCAGGGGCAGAGCGCCGCTCAGGAAGATTCCGCCATTGGCGACGTTCGCCACCGAAGAGAAAGGAAGCTGCTGGCTGTTGCGCGCAGTGTAGATGCTCTCCATCGCTTCGAGCGCTTTTTGACGCGCGATGAGGTCTTCCTGGGCCGACTTGGTGACGGCCACTGCAGTGCCAAATGAAGCGATCACTGCAAGAAGGCCGACCGTCATCACGACAATGGCGATCATGACTTCGATCAGCGAGAATCCGCTGTCGCGATTCCGTTTGCTCGAATTGGCAATTTTGTTTTGCGTCATTGTTGTATCCAAATAGGCGCGCCCGCTTGCGTAATCAGGCGCCATCCGCGAATCCTGCCGGTTGCTCCCCACACGGTGATGGCCCGCGAGCTGTACATCGTGTCCGCAGGACGGGTCAGATAAACGACCCCGCTGTTGTAATTACCAAGACTGTCCTGCGAAGAGCCATCGGGCAGGAAGGTCACATAAGTCAGGCTGCCGCCTCCGAGTCCCTGTCCGAAGTCAATTGCTGTAATCCCAGTGCCAAAGCTATCGGGTGCAGTCGTTGGGAAACCGGCTGCAACCGCGAAGCTAATGTCGGTCGGCAGAGTGTAGGTGTTCACTTGTTGCACCGGCGGCAGAATACCCCCGACAGCCGCTGGCTGATACGTGACCTGCATTGTGCCGGCGGGAAATCCTGTGGGATTGAAGTTCACGTAATACTGGTGACTCTGAGTGATGGACAGGTGACGTGTGTCGCGCAAAACCGCCAAAGTTGTCTCATAGGCGTTATCGACGTGCGACCTGTTAAGGATCGGCAACATTGCGACGAACGTCATGCCCGCAAGGATGAAACCGATCGCTACCACCGCCAGCATTTCGAGAAGCGAGAACCCGCGTTGTCTGTTCAATGGCATATGGTGTTCCCAGGAAGTGGGTGCCGCATTTCGAACACTCAGTTTCCCGTCCGGTACGTCAACATTTGGGGGTAAGTCGTATTCCGCCGGCGAACAAACAGGGCGGATACGCGATCTGTTTCGCGTCAAGTTCATCGTAGGGAGGGGGTGGGGAACCGTCAAAGCACGACGGGTCAATGTCGGCACACTGGCCTTTTGGGATCCCCGATGGTTACGGATGTCACTGATTGACAACGCGCCAGTTAGGGCAAGGCGGACCGGGGGAAGCGGTTTGAGACATGACCCAGGTAACCTTGTGTGAGGAACGGGTGGGACCTAGGATTGTGGGCAAGTATGACTCTATCTGCCCTGCTGGTGTCCGCGGACGAAGCGTCCGCCGAGGTATTGCGGCGAGTACTGGAAGAGCTCAGTATTCGCGTCGAATCCTGTCCAGACTTCGCGCGTGCCGAATTTCGGCTCGCACAAGAGCGTTTTGACGCGGTGCTGATTGATGGGGAATCCGGCGCCGACGTCATTTCTTTACTGCGCGAAACCCGATTATCGCGATTGAACGATGCAACTCTTGCAGTCGCCGTCGTTCCATCGCAAGAAAGCATCCGCGAGCTGTTTTCGCTGGGCGTGAATTTTGTTCTCTATAAGCCAGTGGCGTACGACCGAGCTTTGAGCAGCCTGAGAGCCGCACGTTCGGTGATGCGCAAGGAGAAGCGCAAGAACGCGCGGGCGACGGTTCACACGCATGCGACCATTGACTATGCCAACGTCCAACAAGAGAAGGCGACGCTGATTGATCTAGCTGAGGATGGCATGGCGGTGCAGTTCGGCAAGAAGCTTCCGCCCACGAGTAAAGTCTACTTCCAATTTAAGCTACCGGAGCAGTCCGCGAGCGTCCGGCTCTCTGGACAGGTGATCTGGCAGGACTGGAACGGCCGAGCTGGAGTGCAATTTGTCGACGTGCCAAAAGCGTCCCGGAAACTGCTGACGGACTACCTCGCCGCCCACCGGCCCAGCGAAGTTAAGGAAGAGGCGCCGGATGTCACGGTCGAAATGGAAGAGCCGCTGCAAGTGATGCACGGGGCGATGATGGAGCATACGCAGGGAGGCGCGACCGCGGAGCAAAGCGCGCCCGAAGTTGGCGGCTCGGGATCCGCGATTGCGGTAGAGTCCGATCCCAACAATCGTCGCACACAGACTCGCTATGCCTGCCGTTTGAGCGCGGAGGTTTACCGCACCGGAACTTCGGTTCCGACGCACTGCTGCTTGACGGATCTGAGCGCGGGTGGATGTTACCTGGAAGTTCCGCTGCCTTTCCCGAAAACTTCGGAGGTCGAAATTGTGGTCCGTACCCACGACCTGAAACTGAAGTTGAGGGGCACAGTGCAAGCGGCTCATCCCGGCTACGGGATGGGAATTGCGTTCGAGTTGAAGACGAAGGATGAGCAGTCGAGCGTCAAGAGGCTAACCGACTTCGTAGCGGCGACCACGAAGCCCTCTAACTGACGGCGGCTTCCTCAGAGACAGCCTTCTTGAAGTAATCCAGCGAGAGGCGAAGGCCTGTCTCCAGATCGATCTTTGGCTCCCATCCGAGCAACTGGCGCGCCTTGGTGATATCGGGACGGCGTTGCTTGGGATCATCCTGCGGAAGAGGTTCGTAGCGGATCCGGCTCTTCGACCCAACCGTCTGGATGACCAGCTGAGCACACTCCAGGATCGTAAACTCGTTCGGGTTGCCGATATTTACCGGCAGGTGCTCGTCCGATTTTGAAAGGCGCAAGAATCCGTCGATCTCGTCGCTCACGTAGCAGAAACTGCGAGTCTGATTACCGTCACCGTAGACCGTGAGATCTTCTCCGCGCAGCGCCTGCTTCATAAAATTGGGAACAACACGGCCGTCATTGAGCTGCATGCGCGGGCCATAAGTGTTGAAAATGCGAACGATGTGCGTATCGACGTTGTGATATCGGCGATACGCCATGGTCACGGCTTCGGTGAAGCGCTTGGCTTCGTCGTAGACAGAGCGGGGCCCGATGGGATTGACGTTGCCCCAATAGGTTTCCTTCTGAGGATGTTCTAGGGGATCTCCATAGCACTCGGAGGTGGAGGAGACGAAGTATTTCGCACCGTACTTGCGGGCGACGTCGAGAGCATGGAACGTTCCGAGAGAGCCAACCTGTAACGTAGCGATGCCGTGAGTGCTGTAGTCCACAGGGCTGGCTGGGCTGGCGAAATGGAAGACATAATCCACCTTGCCCACATCGAAGGGTTGGCAAATGTCTTTCTCGACAAATTCGAATCGCGGTTCTGCGCGCAAGTGAGCGAAATTGGCGCGGCGGCCGGTGAGAAGGTTGTCGACAACGACGACGCTCCAGCCTTCCGCCAGAAGGGCATCGCAGAGATGGGATCCCAGGAAGCCGGCACCACCGGTAATAACGGCGCGTTGACGGGTCATGCCTTCTTGCCGTTCTTCAGTACACCCGCCGGAACGGCATCGGGGTGCGAAGCCAGGCGCCCGATGCTGTAATAGGTGAAGCCCTGAGCAGCCATTATGTCGGGATCATAGAGGTTGCGTCCGTCGATCACGATCGGGTATCTGAGTTCCTGGCGCAGGCGGGGAAGATCAAGATTGGCGAATTCCTCCCACTCCGTAAGGATGAGCAGGGCGTCGGCGCCGTGGGCGGCTTCGTACGTTGAATTCGCGAAAACGACGGCCGAGCCGAGTACTTCCCGAGTACGCTCCATGGCAGCGGGGTCGTAGGCGCAAATCTTGCTGCCCTCCTGCACCAAAGATTGCACCAGCATCACCGCGGGAGATTCACGGATGTCGTCGGTGCCACCTTTGAACGCAAGACCGAGCACGGCAAGATTCTTTCCTCGCAACGTCCACAGTGCGCTGCGCACCTTTCGGAGAAAGCGTTGACGCTGATCGTCATTAATGCGCATGACTTCGTCCAGGAGGCGGAAATCGTAACCGCATTCGCGAGCCACTGAACGGAAGGCCATCACATCCTTGGGGAAGCAGGAGCCTCCATAGCCGATTCCTGGACTTAGGAATCGGGATCCGATGCGAGAATCGGTGCCGACGCCATGGACGACCTGGTTCACGTCGGCGCCTACCGACTCACACACAGACGCGACGGCGTTGATGAAAGAAATCTTCATCGCCAGAAAAGCGTTCGAGGCGTGCTTGATCAGTTCGGCACTCTTGGTGCTGGTGACGATGATGGGTGGAGGAGTCACGGCGCGGTCGGGCTGCGGAATGGCTTCTGCATCTTCGTAGTAGCTGCCATTTGTAAGAGGCGCATAGACCTCTCGCAAGACTTCGGCAGAGCGTTCTGCATCGCAACCAATCACGATGCGATCGGGGAACAGGAAGTCTGTCACCGCAGTGCCTTCACGCAGAAATTCGGGGTTAGAGGCGACGTCGAATGATGCGGGATCGGCGCCATTGCGAAGGATGATTTTACGGACCCAATCGCTGGTGTAAACGGGTACAGTGCTCTTCTCGACGATAACCTTGTAATCGTCGATGCCGCCGGAGATTTCCCGCGCAACCGACTCGACGTAGGACAAATCCGCTTCGCCGCTTTCCGTTGGCGGAGTACCCACGGCGACAAAAATCGCCGAGCTCATGCGGACTGCTTCTTTCAGGTCACCGGAGAATGTCAGGCGATGGCCACGGTGGCGGCCAAGGAGCTCAGGCAGGAACTTCTCGTGGATAGGACACTGGCCGGCGTTCAACGCCGCCAGCTTTTGCTCGTCATTGTCGACAAGAATAACGTCGTGGCCGAGATCGGCAAAGCAGGCGCCCGCGACCAATCCAACGTACCCAGAACCTACGACGGCGATGCGCATCGATATTCCTCAGAGCCCTAAAGTGGATAGTACGGAGAAGCGGAGAGGGCCTACTCAATTCTACAAAATTCTATGGTCTCGGCCGGATTTGCGCATCGGAATAATTTTGTCGCCATGGGCAAGCAAGCCAAAATGGGGAAGGTCGGGCGACGGCATGTTTGGTATGACATGTTTGGTATTGACAACCCTGCCGATTCGCGCAAAACTCCGCACAGTTCCTAGGGGCGCCACTCCAGGGAAGTTTGAAACCAAGCGAGCGGTAGCCTCATAATGACGATACTCGCAGGCTGAACTTGCCTGATCGCGCAATGACTCAAGACCCCATGTTGCGGCCCGATTCGTCCACCCAGAAACCCTCCTTGGAAGAGAAGCCCGCAGACAAAAGACCACTTTTGACCGTAGCGCCTCGTAGCGAAGTGACAGCGGTGGCGAAGACGCTCGCTGCGTATGGGGGCGGGGCGGTGGCTTACGACTTGGCTCTCGACTTGGTGCTCAATGAAGTTGTCGAACGAGCCCGCAGTGCGACGGGCGCAACTGGAGCTGCGATCGCGCTGACGCGGGACGGGGAGATGGAGTGCCGGGCGACCACGGGCGCGGATGCTCCGGACCTGGGAGTGCGGCTGGAGACCGCCTCCGGGCTCTCGGGAGCATGCCTTAGGACGGGCGAAGTCCAGCATTGTTTGGATACTGAAACCGATGATCGGGTGGATGCGGCCGCCTGCCGGCAGCTCGGAGTTAGGTCCATGCTGGTGATGCCTCTGGATGACGGCAAGGGTCCATTTGGAATTCTGGAGGTTCTGTCCGCTAAGCCGAAAGCATTTGGGGCGCGCGATATCGACGTCCTAAGGTCGCTGGGGCGAAGGATTGTGGCAAGCAAGAGAGAAGCCGAGATGGCCACGAGCGCTGCTCCGGACCTGGAGAAGGAAACGCCTTCGGCATCGGAAGAGCACGATCAGCCGCGAGATCCGGAAATGAGATTGGGGTCTCCTGCGGGAGCGTTCGGGGAACCAGAGACGCGCAGTGGAAACGACGCTTGGTCGGTGGTGTTGGTGGTGCTTGTGATCGCCGTGGCAGTGGCGTTGGGAGTGGTTATCGGATGGCGAGGGGCAGCGAAACGATGGATGACTGAGTCGCGCATCAGACCTAGCGCGTCGCCCGTGTCCACCGTGAGCCAGATTGAGAACGCGGCTCCCGTGCCGACCGCAGAAACAACGTTGGAACAATCCGTGGAACTGCCGAAGAAGGTGTCCGCGCCGCCGCTGCCGAACTTCGATCGTAGTTCGGCTGGGCAGGCAAGCGGAGACCTGGTGGTCACGCAAAACGGAAAAGTAATTTATCGCTTGCAGCCTCGCACCCCAGGCGCCGGATCTTCAGCGCCGGCGAAAAGCACGACATCCCAGAGCTCACCCAACCGGCTCATTCATCAAGTGGAACCGGATTATCCGGCCGAGGCGAAGACGCATCACATTCAGGGTCCAGTCCTGCTGGATGTACAGGTTCTGAGTGATGGGTCTGTCGGGAGTATTGGGATTATTGCAGGAAATCCGCTGCTGACAGAAGCGGCCGTCCACGCAGTCAGGCAGTGGAAATACCAGCCTTACCTGGTGGACGGCCGTCCCGTCGAGAGTCAAACAAGAATCAAAATCAACTTCACGTTACCGCCGGCGAACTAACCTTTACGGCTTGATCGCCGGTCCCTAAACTTCACGAGTAAGCGTGCGCTCGCGAGGCTTAGAGCGATCCCAGGAACGCCAGCAGGTTCGCTGAGTCGGTGGAATCCAGGGCCGTATAGTTACCGACCACAGTTGCGGCTTCTCCGCCGTGCCGCCGGATGGCTGCATCGATGGAGGTCGAAGTGTTGTCGTGCATCAGGCCGCCTGACTTGGCCAGGATATTCGACAGACCCCACAGAGGCGATGTGCGCCACATGGTCAGACTCGCTTGTCCAGTTCCATGCGGCTGGAAGGGAATGCCACCGGAATCACCCGATCCCATGTCGTGGAGCAGGAAATCCGAGTACGGGTTGAAGGTTACGTTGCTCAAAGACGGGATGACCCCGGTCTTGCTGCCATTGGTCGTCTTCAGCGTCACGTTCTGTTGCGTCGTGAAGCTTTCAATATGGCAGATATTGCAGCCGGTGCTGGCGAATACAGCTTCTCCCGCGGTGGTTTGCGAGGTCGGCGGTTGCGGAGGAATCGGCGCCAGCAAAGATTCGAACTGGGCCATCTTGATCATGTTGACCTGTGAGACATCCTGGGGCGAGTGTGTATCCGGCTGACATGCCGTTGGATAAGCCTGGCCTTGCGGCAGGTGTTCGTTGGGATTGAAAGCGCTCGCCGTGCCAAACGGGCCGCTGTTGGTGGTGATACCAAGTTCGTTGAATTCGGCGTTGGCAGTGAACTGGAACAGCGTAACCGCATCCAGTTTCTGTCCGAAGCGTCCAGGACGGATGACTCCATTCTCGTCCGTCACCATGTTGGCGATACCAGTGATGCCGTATTTCTTGCTGATGCCGACATTGGCCGTGATGGCGGAGTCGGGAATGTTGTCGACCAAGCCTAGACCGAACAACTGCGGCGAACGAACTTCGTTGTTCACCGTCGCATCGGCGGGCACCACTTCGTGAGGCAGGTTCTGCGCGGTGCCTCCGCTGGCCGTGGCCAAAGCCGAAGTCGGGTCGGTGTAGGTGAAGGTGGTGCCGGTCGGAGTAGAGACGATCACGAATGTACCGTTGTATCCGGAGACGGGTACGCTCTGGATCTGCACGAACTGCCCGGCCTTGAAGCCATGCGTTTTCGTCGTGGTGATCGTGACGGTTGTGCCGGACTCGGTAGCGCCGTTCGATGCAATGGTCATCTGGCTGCAATTCGGTAACGTACCGAAGGCGGCGTTGGAAATACCATGCATCACCGGACCGCCTTCGTTCTCAGGAAACGTTCCATTACCGTCGAGATAGTTGAAGGTATTGTCCGAATTGAACTTGCCAAAGCGCGTGCCGGTGACGGTGCTGATGTCGCCTGCCGTGCCGGTCAACACGTCAACGCCGGCGCCATGGCAGGTGAAGCAACCAGTCTGAGTTGAGACGGGGCCCAAGCCGCGGATTGGATCCCACTTGATGACAAATGTTCCGTAGCCGCCATTGAAGAGATTTGTGATCGACGGCGTAAGGCCGGCGAGGGGACCACCAAACTCTCCAACGGTTGGAGGCGGAGGGGGCGGAGGTGGGCAGGTTGGGCAAACGGCTTCAACTTTCTTAACGAAATGCGACGGCACTGCCAGCATGCAAAATGCGGCAAGAACGCAGAGAGCAAGTGGTGCAATACAACGATTCATAGCGGCTCCTGATGCCTGTTTAAAGTATTTGTGGTGCTATCTTCGCGAAAGGGGGGAGGCGCGAAGAACGTATCTTTAGTGATCCTAGGTTCGGTAACTGTTGCCGCAAGCACAGCAATGCATGGTAGACCCAACCCACATCGCAGCTTGTCCGGAAAGTTTAGTAGTGTCAAGATGAAATTTCTTGCATACTCTTTCGGGAAACTTCCCCCTCTTTTGTGCGAAGTGCGCGAACGACCCATGTCCCTCAACACCTAAGGCGAAGAAGTGTTGCGCGGAAATTTCTGTGGAATTCGGGGCGCTGGGGTCTTTCTTCTCTATTGAAAACAATCCATTTACCCCTAGTGAGGTCTTTGGTCACCACCACTTTATTCCCATTGCAAGAACTTGCAAGACTCAGTAGATTGAATTCACTGAGTTTGACTGACGCCGAGACCATACAAAGCGGCGTTTCACTGGAAGTTATATCCCCCCTTTAACCATAGCAAGCGATTGGTTCTCGTTTGTCCAGCGACCACAGGAAAGCTCCATTCGTTGACCGTTGTCAAAATGACGAATGTGACTGAGAGGGCGGAGCTGTGAACGGAGCAGCACAAGTGGAATCGAGCAGTTTGCCGGTCGGGTATGCTGAGGTCAGCAATCAAGCCCACTGGTACGCGGTTCGAACCCGCTCCCGCCATGAAAAACTTGTGGCCCGGCAGTTGGAAAAGCTGGGCATTCAGGCCTTTCTCCCCGTTGTAACCAAAATCAACCAATGGAGCGACCGCCGGAAGCAGGTGGAAGAGCCTTTGTTTTCGGGCTACGCTTTCGTGCGGCTGAACCACTCCTCGAGCGATCGAGTCCGCGTTTTGCAAACGCAAGGCGTGGTGAATTTCGTAGGAGTGCAGGGCTCCGGTGTTCCCATCCCCGATCAAGAGATCGAAAACATTGCGACCCTTCTCGCCAGCAAAGTTACCTATCAGGAGAGGCCGTACCTCCAAGTGGGGCAGCGAGTGCGGGTTTGCGGCGGCGCGCTGGACGGACTGGAAGGCATCCTGACAGCGGAAAACAGCGACAGCAGCGTGGTGATCTCCATTGGACTGATTCAGAGATCGCTGAGCGTGCGAGTGGCAGGTTACAACGTCGAGCCCCTGTAGTCTTTCTCTCCCTGTCTGAAAAACGTTCTGAAAGTCGTTACGAGGTGCATTGTTATGAGCGAAACTGAAACTAAAGCCATCAAAAACGATTCCCAGCAGATCAAAGCGAAGCCGTCTCGTCACGACGGTGGGGCAGCTGAGAAGCAACAGGGGAATCCGCCGTCCCTGCGCAGCCTGCGGGTGGAGGCTGAGATTTACGCGATCAGCCGTACTCTCGAATACACGGGCTGGAACCGCCGAAGGGCAGCACAATTGCTCTCAATCAGCTATCGGGGGATTCTTTACAAGATCCGTCAGCACAATTTGTCGCCGCGTCCACGAGGCCAGGAAGAGCCCGTGGGCGAGATTCTCAAAGCCGATTCGCAGAGTTAAGGCGTGCCGGGGCGTCCCGATACATTTGATCCCCTGAAGGGGAAGCAAGTTGGAGGTTTTCAGCAATGACGAAGAATTTCGTTTCACAGGTGCAAGTGCTTGCAGTGTTACTGGCCGCCTGCTCCTTTTGCGCGGGCCAGCAGGCTTTGAGTTCGGCCGCCGCGCCTGCGCCGGACGCTGGCAAGGCATCTGCGTCGAGTCTCGGATTCAGCGACCGCAGTCCGCGCTACAGGATCGAGCCGGGCGATACCTTTGATTTGACCTTTGAGCTGAGCCCGGAATTCAATCAAACGGCCGTGGCGGTTCAACCGGATGGTTTCGTGACGCTGCGAAGCGTGGGCGATGTGAAGGTCGCCGGCCAGACCGTGCCGGAGGTGACGCAGACGCTGCGCACGGCGTATTCCAAAATGCTGAACAATCCGCTGATTTCTGTGGTGCTGAAAGAGTTCGAGAAGCCCTATTTCGTCGCCGACGGACAGGTAGCGAAGCCGGGCAAATACGAGATGCACGGCAACACTACGTTGACGCAGGCGATCGCGATTGCGGGCGGGTTTCAATCCTCCGCGAAGCATTCGCAGGTTCTGTTATTCCGACGCATTGACGATCAATGGACTGAAGCGAAGCTCATCGATGTGAAGAAGATGCAAAAGAGCCACAATCTGTCGGAAGACCCTGTCCTGCACCCTGGAGACATGGTGGTTGTGCCGAAGAACGTATTGTCGAAGATCGATCGGCTGATTCCGAACCTGAGCATGGGTACCTATGTTCCCCTCGCCATCCCGTAGCCTTCGGGATCGCTGGATCGACGATTACAGATTCGCAAGGAATTACGGAGACCATATGAATGAACAGTTAACTGGCTACGGGCACCGCAGCTACTCCTTCACCGCACGAGACGTGGCCGCGATCGGATTTCGCCACCAGAAGGTGCTGATTCTGTCCTTCCTCGGAGTCGTTCTCGGAGTAGGCCTGTCGTCACTGTTTCTGCCCACGAAGTATAAGTCAGAGACCAAGTTGCTGGTAAAGCGGGAACGTGTCGATCCGGTGATCAGTCCTCAGTCGAACGTGCCAATGACGGTCCACGACACAGTGGGTGAGGAAGAGATCAATTCCGAAGTCGAATTGATCACCAGTACGGATGTTCTCCAGAAGGTCGTGACGGCTTGCAATCTTGACAAGAAGGGATTCTTTTCGGGCATCCTGCATCCCTGGCAGACGCCGCAGAACCGCACGGACAAAGCCATCGCAGATTTGCGCTCGGAACTCCAGTTGGAAGTGCTGAAAAAGACGAATGTCATCAGCATTGGGTACGAGTCGCACGATCCGAAGGTGGCGCAGAAAGTACTCCAGACGCTGGACGATGCGTACCTGCAAAAGCATCAGGATGTGCACAACCCGTCGGGACAGTTTCAGTTCTTTGACCAGCAGGCGGAGAAGTACAAGGCGGACATGATGGCCGCCGAAGCTCAGCTGAAGCAGTTCGCCGGCTCGCAAGGCGGAGCGGCTCCTGCGACGTTGAGGGATATGACGCTGCAGAAGCTGGCCGATTTCAACAGCTCGCTGGAAACAACGAGAGCATCGATCGCCGAATCGAGGAAACGGATTGCCGATCTCGAGAAGCAGTCACAGTCGGTGCCAGCCCGCTTAACGACCGAAATGAAAGAGTCGGACAACTCCTCGGAACTCGAAAACCTGAAGTCTACGCTGCTCACCCTCGAGAATAAGAGAACTGAATTGCTGACCAAGTATCAGGCTTCGTACCCGTTAGTGGCCGAGGTTGATAAGCAGCTGGCTGATACGCGCGCTGCACTGGCGAAAGAAGAGCGTTCGCCGGTGAAGGAAGAGGTTACCAATACGAACCCGACGTTCGCTTGGGTAAGTTCGGAACTCGCGAGAGCGAAGGCCGACCTGGCCGGATATGAGGCACGCGAGATATCGCTCACCGGCATCATCAATACGTATCAGGACCAAGCGCGGAAGCTGGAAGAACAGGGAATTCTGCAAGGCGACCTGATGCGGACTGCAAAGGAAGGCGAAGCGAACTACGAGTTGTACACGAAGAAGAAAGAAGAAGCACGGATTGAAGATGCCATGGACCGGACACGACTGCTGAACGTTTCGGTAGTGCAGAGTCCGATGCTGCCGAGCATTCCGACCCGGTCGCCCTTCATGTTTGTGTTGGTTGCGCTCCTCCTGGCCTCGGCGGTCAGTCTCGGTGTGGTGTTCGCCGTTGACTACGCGGATCAGTCATTCCGTACGCCGTCAGAAGTTATGAGTGAGCTAAGGATCCCGGTGCTGGCTGCGGTTCCGATGCATTACGACGGAAATCGCCTGCAGGGAGATCGCGGAATCGGGAATGGCAACGGCCATGGCGACAGCAATGATAGGGGTATGACCGACGACGTTCATTACGAGCCCACTACAGCCGGCACGATCATTGAGGAACGAGGATAAGAGCGATGTTCTTAGACTTTTTCGGCCTTCGAGAACAGCCTTTTGGTGTCACCCCGGATCCGCGGTACTTGTATCTGGGGACGGGTCATCGCGAAGCTCTTGCATCTCTTTATTACGGGATCGAAGCGAATCGCGGTTTCCTGTCCTTGATTGCAAGGCCGGGGATGGGCAAGACTACCTTGCTGTTTCACCTGTTGGCGAAGTTTGACCGCACGGCGCGCACGGCGTTCTTGTTCCAGACGCAGTGCAGCTCGCGCGAGTTCATGCGCTTCCTGCTGGCAGAAATCGGTATCGAGACTGAGTCGCAGGATTTCGTTCGCATGCACGAGCAGTTCAATCGCTGCTTGGTGCAGGAAGCTCGGGCGGGCAAGCGTTTCATCGTGGTCATCGACGAAGCGCAGAACCTGGATCCGACGGTTCTGGAAACGGTCCGGCTGCTGTCGGATTTCGAGACACCGCAGGCGAAACTGCTGCAAATCATCCTGGTCGGCCAGCCCGGTCTGGCAGATAAGCTGGCAAGCCCGTCACTGGTGCAGTTGCGGCAGCGCATCACCTCGGTCAGTGGATTAAGCCCGTTGAACCAGGAAGAGGTTGCACGCTTCATCGAGCACCGTATGCAGGTTGCGGGATACAAGGGCCCGACGTTGTTTACTCCGGATGCTCTGGAATTGATTTCGCATGTGAGCGAAGGCATTCCGCGCCAGATTAATAACTATTGCTTCCACGCGCTCTCGCTGGCATGCGCCATGCGGAAGAAGACGATCGACGCCGCGATGGTGCGCGAGGTGAGTCAGGATCTGGACATCAACCGGTTCGTTTCCGATGTCGGATCTCCGCGGTTGCACCTGGGCCTCAGCAAGGGCGACAACGACCCCTTTCGTCCGGTAGAGGAGTTGACGGGGCCGGCGCGGGAATATGTGAACGCCGAGATGCCGTCGGAAGGCGGTGTGGCAAGAGATTATCTGAGCCCCGCTGAAGCAATCGAGCACATGCGCGATGTAGCCCGCCTGTTGCACAACTGGCGGGGAAGTTCGGATCGGCAGTCTGCCTGAAGTCGCCACGGTCTATCGACGAGCGCAACACAACGACGAGACTAGAGCAATCAAGAGAATCTTATGAGCAGAAACTTTGAGTTGTTGCAAAACCTGGGTAGGGAACGAGAGATGTTCGAAGCCCCTGTGGAATCGAACGTCACGACCGTGGAAGAGCCGGCAGTCAAGGCCGCGCCCGTACCCGTTGAGCCGCAGCCGTTGCAGCTCAAGATGGATGGCACGCAGCGGGATGAGATGTTCAAGCTGGTGCAGCGCGTCTTCATGGCGCCGGGCGCCGGCCGGGGCCGGATGGTCGTGGTTTCGGCGATGGAAGCCGGAAACGGATGCAGCTGGATTTGCGCGCGCATGGCGGAAGTTCTGGCGTCGCAGGTTGCGGGAACGGTCTGCGTGGTCGATGCGAATCTGCGTTCTCCGGGCTTGCATCGTGAATTCAACGTACCCAATCATTACGGTCTGACAGATGCTCTCCAGGTTGCCGAACCGATCCGAAGATTCGTCACATCGCTATCTCGACCGAACCTCTGGTTGCTGAGCTGCGGTGCAGAAGTCGCAGGAATGCAGTCCATGCTCAGTTCCGACCGCATGCGGGCGCTGCTCCCGGAATTACAACGGGAATTTGATTATGTGCTGATCGACGCGCCGCCAATCGAATCGGGCGATGACAGCGTGGTGTTGGGTCGAGGAGCGGAAGGAATTGTTTTGGTTCTGCGGGCGAATGCGTCGCGGCGGGAATCGGCGCGGAAAGCGGTTCAGAATCTTGAAGGTGCGAACGTTCGCGTTCTGGGGGCAGTGCTCAATCGCAGGACGTTCCCCGTACCTGAATCCATCTATCGCAAGCTCTAGGGAGAAACATGTTCGAGAACCTCAGGGAAGATATAAGCCGGGCGATGCGGCAAGCGCGGCCCGACGACTGGAAGCCGATGCTGAAGCATCGAGTGGAAGTCTGCGTTCGACACTCCACGCTGCCGGTGATTGCTTATCGTTTTGGGCACTGGACGCTAGGCGTGCGCATTCCGGTGATCGGACTGTTGCTCCGGATGGCGGGACTGTTCTTCCGAAAGTTTGTGGAAGTGTTTACGAGCGTGCACATCGATGTGCATGCGGAGATCGGTCCCGGATTCGTGATCCATTCGGTGTACGCGATCAACCTGGGGAAGACCAAGATTGGGAAGAACTTCACGATCGCCACGGGATGCCTGATTTCGCATGCATGCCGGGGCATTGGCGACGATGTTTACTTTGGGCCGGGAGCCAAGCTGGTCGGCGACGCCAAGATTGGCAGCAATGTTGTGATCGCGGCTAACAGCCTGGTGCTGACCGACGTACGCGACAACATGATGGTGATGGGAGTTCCGGCGCGCATTAAGTTGCCGGGTGGCCGTCCGCAAAGATTTGTTAAGAAGACCGCTCCGGCGGCGGTTCCGGCCAAGATTGTGGCGTCTGCGCCGGCACCCGTGCCGGTCGCGGCGAAGTCAGCGACAGCATCATCATCATCGTCAAGTGAACCATCCCCCGCTTCGGCATAATCAAAGCTCAAAGGGCAATTGGGCCAGATCGACATCAGGAGAAAGAGACCTTGGACTTTGCATGGAGTGATGAGCAAGCGGCGTTTCGTAAGGAGGTTCAGCGATTCGCTCGCGAAGAGCTGAAAGATGATGTCATCGCGCGCGACCGGAACGAAGAGTTCTCGAAAACGCTGTGGAAGAAATGCGCCGATTTCGGCATTCAGGGATTACCTATTCCGACCGAGTACGGCGGAGGCGGCGCCGACACGCTGACCACGGTTTGTGCGCTGGAAGCGTTGGGTTACGGATGTGCGGACAACGGCCTGCTGTTCTCGATCAACGCGCACATGTGGAGTTCCGAGATTCCGATCTGGAATTTTGGAACCGAGGCGCAGAAGAAAAAGTATCTTCCGGGCCTGGTGACCGGCGGATTGGGCTTGCACGCGATGACGGAGCCGGGCTCTGGTTCGGACGCGTACAGCCTGAAGACGCGGGCCGAGCGCAAGGGCGACAAGTATCTGCTGAACGGCTCAAAGACGTTTAGCAGCAACGCTCCCGACGCTGACGTCACTATCGTGTTTGCGAATCTCGATCCCAGTCGCGGACCGAACGGGGTTACCGCATTCCTGGTCGACAAAGGGACCCCGGGTTTCACCGTTGGGAAAAAACTGCACAAGATGGGACTGCGGACTTCGCCGATGGCGGAACTCGCGTTGCAGGATTGCGAGATCCCGGTTGAGAACTTACTGGGCAAGGAATTTGGCGGGCAGGCAGTCTTCACGTCGTCGATGGAGTGGGAGCGCATTTGCATTCTCGCCAGCCACCTCGGTGCGATGCAGCGGATCATGGAAACCTGCATCAAGTACGCCAAAGAGCGCAAGCAGTTTGGTGAGCCGATTGGAAAGTTTCCCGCGGTCAATAGCAAGATCGCTGATATGGATGTGCGGCTTGAGACCGGACGCCTGGCGCTCTACAAGGCGGCATGGTTGAAGAGCCAGGGACGGCATCCGATTCGCGAAGCTTCGATCGCCAAACTGTATGTCAGCGAAGCCTGCATCAAGAGCTGCTTGGAAGCGATTCAGTTGCACGGCGGTTACGGCTACATGACCGAGTACGAATTGGAGCGGGAACTGCGAGATGCGATTGCCGGAACCATTTACTCGGGCACCTCAGAAGTGCACCGGGTGATCATCTCGAGCTACTACGGGCTGTAAAGTTTTGGCACTTATCCCCCTTAAGTAAATCCAAATTGGGCTGGGTCCTGACTCATGGCATACGTACTGCAGCAATTGCTTAGCAAGAGCGCGAAGGCTTATCCCGAAAAGCCGGCGGTATGGGCTCGCGGTAAAAGCATTACCTATCGGGAACTCGACGAGCGGTCGAACCAGTTGGCACACCTGCTGCGCCAGCGGGGAATTCAGAAAGGCGACCGAGTTGGGTTGTTCTTCCCGAAGAGCGTGGAGTCGATCATCAGCATGCTGGGCGTCCTGAAGGCGGGGGGAGTTTATGTTCCGCTGGATCCCCAAGCTCCGGCAGACCGCGTCGGCTACATCATCGGCAATTGCGGTATTCGAATTCTCATCACGAAGAGCGACAAGCGAGCTGAGTTGTCTGCGGATGTTCTGGGACGTCTCGAGGCCTGCGTTCTGGTCGAAGGCGAGGGGAACGGCGGCGATCTGATCGCGTGGTCGCAGTTGGCTGAATTCCCAGCGTCGCATGCCCCGCAAGTGGCAATGATCGAGACCGACCTGGCCTACATTCTTTATACGTCAGGTTCGACGGGCCGTCCGAAGGGCGTGATGTTGTCGCATCAGAATGCACTGACGTTCGTCGAATGGTGCGCGGAGGAATTTCAGGTTCGTAGCGAGGACCGGCTTTCGAATCACGCTCCGCTTCACTTCGACCTTTCGGTGTTTGACGTTTACAACACGCTGGAAGCAGGCGCGACGGTCTATCTGATTACCGAAGATCTGGCGCTGTTTCCGACGAGCCTGGCGAACTTCATCGATACGCAGAAAATCACGATCTGGTATTCGGTTCCTTCGGCCCTGATGCTGTTGCTGCTGCACGGCCGGTTAACTGTCGAAAAGCTGAAGAGCCTGCGAGTGATTCTCTTTGCCGGCGAAGTGTTCCCGATGAAGTATCTGAGGCAACTGGCGGGTGTATCCCAGCAGAGCGCGCTGTACAACCTTTACGGTCCGACGGAAACCAACGTTTGCACCTACTATAAGGCAGAACGCGAGCGACTGGAGAGCATGGACAAGCTGCCAATTGGGATCGCCTGCGCCAATACGGAATGCTTCTCGGTGACTCCGGGCGGGCAACTTGCTGGTAAGGGTGAGGCCGGCGAGTTATACGTACGGGGCCCGGCGGTGACCAATGGTTACTGGGCGGACCCAGAGAAGACCCGTAAGATGGTCGTGCCCAATCACTTCCAGGAGAATTTTGAAGAAAAAATGTACCGGACGGGCGACATCGTCACTGTCGGAGACGATGGCAACTATTACTTCCAGGGCCGGCGCGACAGCATGATCAAGAGCCGCGGGTATCGCATTGAACTGGGCGAGATCGAGACCGCCCTGCTCAATCATCCGGGAGTACGTGAGGCCGCTGTGCTGGCCGTTCCGGACGAGATCATCGGCAACCGCATACGGGCAGTAGTGGCGCCGCACATTGCCGGTTCGCTGGGAGTTCTGGAGTTGCAACAGTTCTGTGCGTCTCGGGTGCCGAAGTATATGATTCCGGAGCTTGTGGATCTGTATGACGAACTGCCCAAGACTTCTACAGGGAAGATTGATCGGGTAAAGCTGGCATCGGAACCTGTGGGTGCCGGCAGAAGTTAAGAACAAGAAAGCCTTTCGCTATGGCCGGAACAAATTCAATATCAACTGGGGAGAAGAAAATGATTCAGTCCGCAGAAGTGAAAGACCGGATCCGCGAGTACGTGCTTGAGGAGTTCGCCAAGACCAAAGGCGTCGACCAGATCACGGACCAGGAAGTATTGACCAAGAACGGAATTATCGACTCCATGGGCATCTTCCGCCTGGTCGCATTTCTGGAAGAGACGTTCAACGTCCGCATTGGAGACGAAGAAATCACGCACGACAATCTGGAGAGCGTCGACGCGATTGAGCGGCTCGTGCTCGCAAAATCGAAGAAGTAGGCGCGTCGGAATCGGACGTAGGGCGGGCATCCCGACGTTGCCCGCACTCCACAAACTAATCCCTCCCCCGGAACTACGAAGCACTTGTAGCCATCTCCTAGGATTTCTTATGCGTATAGGCCGCAAAATCTTTTCGAACCTGGTCAAGCTGCTGGATTTGTTCTTGATGATGGTTTCGTTCGCTGTCGCCACCCTGCCGTTGTATCACCGGGTGGGCAAGATCAGCCTGGCGGAGTTTTTCGAGTTGCGCATTAAATTGGGCAACTTGATTCTGTTCGCCAGTTTCGCACTCATCTGGCACATCCTGTTCAGCGTCGTGGGTCTGTACGGATCGAAGCGCCTGACGAGCCGCTGGGACGAAATAACGGACATCGCCCGGGCCACCACGCTGGGAACCGGCGTGATTGCGGCCTTCGGTCTGGCGTTTCGGATCTGGGTTGTAAACCGGACCTTCCTGGTGCTGTTCTGGGTGCTGACCAGTGCATTGGTCATTCTCAGCCGCACCATCATTCGTGGTTCGCTGTCGTACGCCCGACGGCGCGGCAAGAACATGAGAAACATGCTGGTGATCGGGACGAACCCGCGCGCCATGCAACTGGTGGAACGAATCCAACACAAGCCAGAACTCGGCTATCGAATTCTTGGATTTGCGGATGAGGACTGGACTGGCCTGGAAGAATTCAAGAAACAGGGCCTTCCCCTGGTTTCCGACCTGGATGCACTTCCATCGTATGTGCGCCGGAATGTGGTGGACGAAGTCGTGCTCGCATTGCCGATTCGCTCCTTCCACACTTTTGCCTCGCAAATCGCGGCCGCTTGCGAACAACAGGGAATCATTGTCCGCTTCTTGCCCAACATTTTCGATCTCAAGGAAGCTCGTCATCGAACCGATGAGTTCGACGGCGATCCGCTCATCAGCCATGAGTCGACGATTACAGACTTCTGGGGATTGACGATCAAGCGGGCAATCGACATCGTGGTTTCGTTGACAGCAATCATCCTTCTTTCACCGGTGATGTTGTTGACCGCGCTACTGGTAAGGCTGACTTCTCCGGGTCCGATCTTCTTCGTGCAGAAACGCCTTGGCTTGAACAAGCGAATGTTCCAGATCTACAAGTTCCGGACGATGGTGGTGGATGCCGAAGCGCGGCTGAAGGATCTCGAACATAAGAATGAAGCCAACGGCCCGGTGTTCAAGATCAAGAAAGATCCGCGCATCACCATGATCGGGGCATTCTTGCGGAAGACTAGCATCGACGAACTTCCACAGCTCTTCAACGTTCTCAAAGGTGAGATGAGCCTGGTTGGTCCGCGTCCGCTGCAGGTTCGGGACTATGAGTTATTTGAAACCTTTTGCGGCGATTGGCAGCGAAAGCGTTTCAGCGTCCGTCCGGGAATTACGTGCCTCTGGCAGATTAAAGGCAGAAGCTCAACGACGTTTGAAAAGTGGATGGAGCTGGATCTTCAGTACATCCGCACCTGGTCGTTGTGGCTTGATTTGGAGATCCTGGCAAAAACCGTTCCCGCCGTACTGAAGGGTTCGGGCGCCGCTTAATCAATCCCTAAGGCGCGAAAACCAGCAGCAAATCAACGAAGAAATGGCATTTTGACAGTATGAAGTATAGGGACCTATCGGGAAGCGTCTGCAATTGCACAGTTTCGAGCCGTCCGGAGGTGCGTCGATGAGCTTGCAATTGCCGACCGACCATCCTCGACCGGCTGTGCAGAGCTTTCGGAGTGCTGAGCATTCTTTCGTTCTTCCGAAGAGGCTGTCGGAGGGCCTGCGACAGTTTGCCGGCCAGGAACGAAGTAATCTTTTCGACGCGACCGTAGCTTGCTTTGCGGCATTGCTGCAACGTTACAGCACGCAGGATGAATTTGTGATCGGGACTGCGTCGGCTGGCGGCAATCAGCCCGTTCCGCTTCGCGCGAAGCTGGCAGAAGACCCGACATTCAGCGCAATGCTTGCCCAGCCGCCCTTCGAGATCGTCCCCAACGAATCGTCGCCCGCGGGAAAATCAAGCCAGAACCCGCTCTTCAACGTGATGTATTCATTCACTCCGGCGGAATCGACGGTTGAGCCGGGAAATGCCGGAAGCGGAAAGTGCGATCTGGAACTTCAATTACAGGAGGCCTCCTCAGGACTCGGCGGACGCTTCGTTTATAGCACCGAGCTTTTCGAAGCCGCGACGATTGAGCGCATGTCGGGACATTTTCAAACGATGCTCGAGGCGGCGGTCGCGAGTCCCGATCAGACAATCTCTGCCTTGCCGATTCTGTCGGACAAGGAAAAGCTGCAACTCGCCGAATGGAACCGGACCGAGGTCGATTATCCTCGTGATCTCTGTGTGCACGAACTGGTGGAAGCGCAGGTTGTGAGGACTCCGAACGCCAGCGCCGTAGAACATGGCGGCCAGCGCCTGACGTATCGGGAACTGAACGAGCGGGCGAACCAACTGGCTCGCTTCCTGAGAAAACGCGGAGTCGGGCAGGAGTCGCGGGTCGGCATTTGTCTGCGGCGTTCGCTGGAATTGCCTGTGGCCTTGCTCGCTGTGCTGAAGGCGGGCGCGGCCTGTGTGCCACTCGATCCCGCGTATCCCAAAGAGCGGATAACTTACATGCTGGAGGATTCTGAGACGGCTTTGGTTCTTTCGCAGCCGGGCTTGCTCTCCGAGGTCACCGACTTCGAAACCGAAGTCGTCAATCTGGAGCCTGACTGGAAGTTGTTTGCGGGTGAGAGCCGCGAGAACGTCCGCAGCAATGTGGAACCGGAGAATCTGGCCTACGTAATCTACACTTCGGGCTCGACCGGCAAACCGCGCGGCGTGCTGCTGACGCACGGCGGCCTGGTAAATCACAACGTCGCCGCATCGAAGTTGTTCGAAATTACGACGGCCGATCGCATGGCGCAATTCGCGTCGATCTCATTCGACATCGCTATCGAAGAGATTTTCCCCACCTGGATTGCCGGCGGATCACTGATTGTTCGCGAAGAGGAAGCCTCGCTCGCGGTGGGAGATTTCCTGCGCTGGGTCGATCAGAATGCTGTGACTGCTCTCGATCTGCCGACGGCATATTGGCATGAACTGGTTCGTGAACTTGCCGAGTCGACGATCAAACTGCCCAAGAGCCTGCGGTTGGTGATTGTTGGCGGCGAAAAGGCACAAGCGGGCGCGCTGGCGACCTGGCGCAAGCTGGCGGGTTCGCGGGTGCGCTGGGTCAACACCTACGGGCCGACGGAGACCAGCGTGATTGTGACTTCGTACGAGCTAAAAGAATCCGAAGAGCTTCCGGCGGTGCTGCCTATCGGACGTCCCATTGCGAACACGAAGATTTATATCCTGAGCAAGAGTTTGCAGCCCTTGCCGGTGGGAGTTGCGGGCGATCTTTACGTTTCTGGACCTGGCCTGGCACGCGGTTATCTCAATCGGCCGGAAACCACCGCAGAGAAATTCGTCGCAGATCCGTTTAGTTCAGAGCCGGGCGCGCGGATGTACAAGACCGGCGATCTGGCGAGGTATCTGGCCGACGGCGAGATTGAATTCGCGGGGCGCACCGATGATCAGGTGAAGATCCGCGGCTACCGGGTAGAACTGGAAGAGATCGAGGCCGTCCTGGGAACGCACGCCGGAGTTCATGAAGTCGTGGTGATGGCGCGCGAGAGTTCGTCCGGCGAAAAGAGTTTGGTCGCGTATCTGGTGCCGTCGCGCGAGCCGGTCCCTACCGCGAGCGAACTGCGGTCTTACCTAACCAAAAAGCTTCCGCATTACATGGTGCCGGCCGCTGTCGTTCTGCTGGAAGCGATGCCGAAAACGCCGAACGGCAAGATAGACAAGCGTGCTCTGCCAGCTCCAAAGGCAGCCGATTTCGCGGCAACGCAGGAATATGTAGCACCGACGAACGAGCTGCAAACGCAGCTTGCCAGGATCTGGGAAACGGTGCTCGACAAGAAGCCGGTCGGCATTCGGGACAACTTCTTCGAACTTGGCGGCCACTCCTTACTGGCGGCTCGTTTGATGCACCGCATCGAGCAGCAAGTCGGACAAAGGCTTCCTTTGGCGCTCCTGCTGCAAGCTCCAACCATTGAGCAACTGTCGAGTCTGATGGGCGAAGGGTCGACTTCGTGGTCGTCGCTGGTTCCACTGCAGCCCAAAGGCTCTCGTCCACCGTTTTTCTGCGTGCACGGAGTTGGCGGCAATGTGGTGGGTTTCCGCGATCTGGTTCGGCATCTCGGACCTGACCAACCGTTTTATGCGCTGCAGCCACAGGGACTTGATGGCAAGCAGGAATGCTTAACCAGCATTCCCCTCATGGCGGAACGCTACATTCAGGAAATCAGGCGCGTGCAACCGGAAGGCCCCTATCGCATTGGCGGTTATTCCTTCGGCGGCGTGGTGGCGTACGAGATGGCCCAGATGCTGGTGGCGCAAGGTGAACAGGTGGCGCTGCTGGCGCTGATCGATGCGTATCCCGGCAAAGAGGAAACGCGAGGCGAGAGGCTCAAACAAGTACTGACCCTTCCGCTGAAAGAGCGAGTTCGCTTCATTTTGAAAAAGGGAAGCTTCGTCGTGATGACCCTGCGGAAGCGGATCGATCTCCAATTCTTGCCTAGGGCTTTGCGGAACGTGAGACAGGCCTGTTTCAAGGCTGCTGGCGATTATGACGTTCAACCTTACCCCGGGCGGGTCACACTATTCAGAGTGCGGGAAAAGTCGGCAGACACTCTGAACGATCCCTACGCGATTTGGTGGCGTATGGCGACGGGAGGAGTCGAGCTGCGCGAAATCAGCGGTGATCACCTCAGCTTGCTCAAGGAGCCGCAAGTTCGATTATTAGCGGAAGAGTTGGCCGATTGTCTGGCTCATTCCGTGGGCGAAGAGTCACTCGCAATCGCGGGCAGATAGAGCCTTCCTCATAGATCGGTTGAATTTTTGAAAATGAGTTCATCGAATACAGAGCAAGTGATGGATGCGGACTACGTCGAGGAATCGGCGGCCACGGGTCCCAACGCAGGCGACGGCATGGAGGGAAAATCCTCCGCCAAGGTCGGCCGCTGGGTCACGAAGGGTGGCTTTGCCATTCTGGATCAGGGCCTCATTTCCGGATCGAACTTTCTGATCGGCATTCTGCTCGCGCGCTGGTTGATTCCAGCCCAGTATGGAGCGTTTTCGGTCGCGTTCTCAGTATTCCTGCTGCTCTCGTACGTGTACCAGTCGGTGTTATCGGAGCCTCAGGCGGTGTTCAGCGGGTCAGCCTATCGTCTGTGCCTCAGGGGATATCTGAAAGCGTTGTTGAGCATCCAGCTGGTCGTGACAGTGTTTGGGCTGGTATTTCTCGGCGGCGCCGCGGCAGTTGTGTACTGGATGGGGAAAGGCGACGGCTTGCCGGGAGCGCTGGCGGGAGTTGCGATCGCTTCGCCCTGCATTTTGTTCTTCTGGCTTTTGCGCCGTTCCTATTACATGAATCTGGCTCCCGCCCGTGCGGCGATGGGAGCTTTCCTCTATTTCGTGCTGGTGACGGGCGGCCTCTTCGTTGCCTACAGGAAGTCGCTGGTGTCGCCATTCTCCGCGTACTTGCTGATGGCAATCGGCGGCCTCGGCACGGGGCTCTTTCTTCTCTCTCAAATCAAGAAGGCTCTGCCGGCCGATACGTGCGAAGCGCCCACCGCGGCGCAGGCATGGCACAAACATTGGGTGTACGGACGATGGGCTCTCGCGGTTTCGGTCGTTACCTGGATTCCTTACTACATGTACTACCCCCTGGTCGTCGCATTTTCCGGTATGGCGAAGGCAGGGCAGTTGCGGGCGTTGATGAATCTGTCGTTGCCGATGGAACAGAGCTATACCGCGTTGTCGATTCTGTTCCTGCCGTATGCCGCGCGCGTGTGTCGTGAAAAGGGCGTAGCGAGTTCGGGGCCGCTGGTCCGGCGCATTACGGTGCTCTTTGTCGTTGGTGCGGTCGCCTACTGGGCGTTGCTGATTCCTTTCAAGGGGATTGTGTTCCACATTCTGTATGGCGGCAAGTACATGGAAGTCGCGCCGTTGATTCCTTACGTGGCGTTGGGGACAACGTTGTGGAGCGCGGCCTTTGGTCCGGCCATTATGTTGCGCGCTATCGAGTCTCCCGACTCGATTTTCTATGCGCGACTCGTGGCGAGTGTCCTGTCGCTGGTCATCGGCGTGCCGTTGACTTGGGCCTACGGTTTGTCGGGAGTGGTCGCCAGCATTATTGTCGCGAACATCGCGGCCTTTTTGATTTCGATGTACATCCTCCAACGTAAGTCGAATTCGATGTTGGTACCGAATCCGGTTCTTCAAGGGGAAAGCTAACTGATGAACACTCTCAAAACTCTTCGTTACAAGGCTTCTCGTACGAAACTCCGCATCCCGAAGGCATGGTGGGAGCATCTCGGTCTCAACGACCAAGACGTGTTTTTCGCGTCGTTCGAGCGCTCGGGGAATACGTGGCTGCGCTTCGTGCTGATGGAGGTCCTGACGAACGACAATGCCGGCTTCCTCAATGTGAATCACATTCTACCGGAGCTGGGTACACACCAGGGCGCGAAGCAGGTCCTGTCGAACGGCGGACGCTTCATCAAGACACATGAGCAGTACCGCTCCGAGTACAAGCGCGCAATTTATCTCATGCGCGATCTCCGCGATGTGATGCTTTCCAACTGGGCGCGCGACAAGGAAATGGGCTTCTCGCAATACTTTGACAACGGCAAAGGGATGGACGGATACGTCGAGTCGTTCCTGAAGGGAAAGGTCACCCGCTTCGGATCGTGGCAGTCGCACGTGGATTCATGGATGAACTGTCCTCTCGCGAAAGACGGAAACCTGCTGGTGGTGCGTTACGAAGATTTGCGCCGCGACACCGAGAGCGGATTGGTCGAAATGCTCAACTTCCTCGGGATCGATCGCAATCGTGAGCAAATCCGCCGCGCGGTCGAGAACAACTCTCTGCGGGCGATGCGCGAGAAGGAAGAAAAGGCCAAGAAGTCCGGAGCCGCCCTCGGCAAAGGAACGCTTCTGCGGAAGCACAATGTCGATCGCGAGGACGCTCGTTTCGTCCGCACCGGTTCGGTCGGCGGGTGGCGCGAGAAACTGAGTCCGGCGCAGATCGAGATGGTGACGGTGTACGCGGGAGAAGCATTGGTCCGGGCGGGATATCCCGCTGGGGTAGCAGAAGAAGCGCCGGCGGAATATGCCACGGGCGTGCGGGTGTAGCGGGCACGAGCGTAACCGGCCAAAGTATGACCAGGGTAATGAAGAAAATCGGGCCATTTCTGGCGATGATGGTGTTGCTCGTCCCCCTGGGGATATCCCAGAAAAAAGATGAGGCGTCCGACGGCGGATCTCTCCGCCAGGCCGCTGAACCGATGGGCTTCTGGGTCGGCACGACAATTCAGGGCCGAATGTGGAATCGCGACCCGCGATACAAACCGGTCATGGGGCGCGAGTTCAACGCGGGGGTTTCGATCGTTTTTCCGAACCTCACTGAACCGGAGCGTGGTCATTTCGATTTCGACGCGATGGACGAGGCGATGAGTTTCGCCAAGCAACATCAGATGAAACTCATGGGGCATTGCCTGGTGTACCGCAACATGCAGACAGCGCCGTGGCTCAACTTTCAGAATCAAGCATGCGGTGGGTGGTCACCCAAGGAGCTTGACGGGATACTGAAGGAGCATATTCAGGCAGTCGTGAAGCACGGCGGCGATACTTACTACTCGTGGGAAGTGGTTAACGAGCCGACGAATCCAACGCATAACGGCTGCTGGTCGCGGGTATTGGGGGACGACGATTACATCGTGAAAGCGTTCCAGTACGCGCGAGAGGCGAATCCGAATGCGCTGCTGTTGCTCAATGACACGTTCGGACAAGGTGGCATTGATAAGGAACGCGCCGACGAGTTCTTTTCCTTGCTCGATCGAGTGAAGAAAAAGGGTGCTCCGATCGATGTCGTGGGCACGGAGATGCACTGGGAGTTGCCGCAGTTGCGGCCAACATATCTGGATGAGTTCAAGGCTTTTCTGGATAGCGCACGCAAGGCTGGAGTTAAGGTCCATATCACAGAAATGGATGTGTACCAGGGGCCCGACGATACCCCGGAAGCTTTCGCCAAGCAGAAGGAAGTGTTCTACAACGTGGTGCACACCTGCTTGAAAGATTCGAATTGTATCGGGTTTATGACATGGGGGATTGCAGATCGATATACCTGGCTGCGCACTTCGGATTGGAAGAGCTTTCCGAATGCGAAGCCTGTGTTGCTTGACGACGACTATCGGAAGAAGCCAGCCTATGACGGCGTGATGCAAGCGTTAAAAGAGGGAAGATGAGCTACGGAATTGTAGAACGGGTGCGGGAGAACGGTGGATGGCGCAATCCCCTTGGCTTGCTTGTACTGTTCATCCTGGTGGGATTTTCCATTTCGATGGGAGTCTCCATGCTGGCGGGGTCGGCGGAATTCGGAGTATTCATTGTCGCGGGCGTAATCGTCACGGCGATTCCCTTGATCGCGCTGGCAATCAAGGCGTTCCCGGCGGCAAAGGAAAATGCTCGGACCCTGGCTAGAAACTGGACCTGGTGGCATCCGCTGTGGTTCTGCATTTACTTCAGCACTCTGGTTTTTCGAATTCGCGACGTCGGCATGGGGCGGGGAAATCTCGTCGACAGCTGGGCGATGCTGCGAATCTTGCCCGAGGCGTTCGTATCCTTGACGCTGATCACTCGCCTGATCCTGAAGAAACCGAATTGGTTGGGGTCGTTATTTCGGGGAATCCCCGGTGCGCTGGCGATCTATTGTCTCGTATCGCTAGCGTCGTGCGCGTGGTCGGTGAACGCAGCATGGACGGCGTACAAATCGCTTGAATTTCTGGCCGACGTCTCGCTGCTGGCCGCTGTCGTGGCCAGTGCGGAAGGCTTCATCACCTGGGAAAACCTGGTGCACTGGACGCTCGCGTTTTACGGACTCTCGCTGGTCGGCGTCTGGATCAACCTTCCGATTTGGCCGAACGATGCGATGGATGGAGGCCGCCTGACGGGAGTGTTCCCGGTCGAGGCTTCCAACAGCGTTGGAACTTCGGGAGCCGTATTGGCCATCGTCGCCTTTTGCCGGTTAATGCCAGCTTTCGGCGCCGCGAAAAACCGGGCTTGGTATGTGCTGCTCTTTATCTTCGGCATCGTCTCCATGGTGCTGTCAAAAACGAGAAACGCCGAAGCAGCATTTCTTCTGGCGATAGTGATGGTTGTGCTCTTCTCCAAACGTCACCGGAAACTTGGGGTATGGGGAGGGGTTGTGTTGGTTCCTGTGTTCGCGGTCGCTACGGCGATCAATAGCCAACTGCCCGGATACGCGTACGATCTGGTGATGAGCGCAGTCAATCGCGACCAGTCCGAGGGTGCGATCGGCACCTTGAGCGGACGCACCGGGTGGTGGGAATATGGCCTTCAACAATTGTCACATCACCCCCTCACAGGAATGGGAGCGTACGCAGCGGGACGGTTCGCCGTGTTAGGCAAACTCGGCGTGGGCACTGCCTCCATGATGCACAGCGACTGGATTGAAGTTGTAATCGGGACCAGTTTCTGGGGATTGATCCCTTTCGCCGGCGCCCTGATCGCAACCTGGTGGTATCTGTTCCGGTGCATCCGCAGCGAAGAATTTCCGTCTGAACAGCGGCAGTTGGCGCTCGAGCTTTTCGCTTTGCTGGGCCTGCTCACTTTGCATTCGTTTTTTAACGACGAATTGGCCTGGCATTGCCCGCTGCTCTATTTCTCGATTCTCGGCTACGCCGAGTTTATAAGAGGGCAGCTGAAGACCGGATACAGCTATGTTCCGGAGAGGCGACGGCTGAGATCGCAAAGTTATGCGCTCGAAGAAGTGTCTTGAAGTCGGTTGGAAACAGCAGTTTAAATAAGAAATCTCAATGGGGGAGCAAAACGCAATGGCAAACAAGACTCGGATTCTCGTAACTGGGGCGGGTGGATTTATTGGTCATCACCTCGTCAAACGTCTCAAGAAGGATGGACACTGGGTACGCGGGGTGGATATAAAGCGCCCCGAGTACGAAGCTTCCTCCGCCGATGACTTCCAAGTCCTCGACCTGCGCATCTGGGAGAACTGCCTGACTGCCACGCAAGGCATCGATCAGGTTTACAACCTGGCTGCGGATATGGGCGGGATCGGCTACATCACGTCGTTCCTGGCCGATATCTCCAAGAACAACATTCTCATCAACGCGCACATGCTCGAAGCCAGCAAGCAGAACGAAGTGAAGAAGTACCTGTTCTCGTCCTCCGCCTGCGTGTACGCGCAGTACAAGCAGAAGAGCGCAGACCTGGTGCCGTTGAAGGAAGAGGACGCGTATCCTGCGGATCCCGAGCCGGGTTATGGCTGGGAGAAGCTGTTCGCGGAAGAACTCTGCCGCTACTACTATCACGACTACAAGTTCGAGACGCGCATCGTACGCTTCCACAACGTCTACGGCCCGTTGGGCACATACGACGGCGGCAAGGAAAAGTCTCCGGCCGCGATCTCGCGCAAAGTCGCTAAGGCCAGCAATAACGGCACGATCGAAATCTGGGGCGACGGCGACCAGACCCGCTCGTACATGTATGTGGACGATTGCGTGGAGGGCTTGATCCGCCTGATGGCGTCGAACCATCGCGAACCGTTGAACCTGGGCACCGACGAGATGGTCAGCATCAACCATCTAGTCGACATGATTTGCGGCATTGCCGGCAAGAAGCTGACGAAGCAGCATGATCTGACCAAGCCACAGGGAGTGCGCGGTCGCAACAGCGACAACACGCTGCTTCGAAAGGTGCTGGGCTGGGAGCCGAACACTCCGCTGGATAAGGGTCTCGCCATTACTTACAAGTGGATCGAAGGCGAGCTGAAGAAGAAAGAAGTCGGGGAACTGGCCGAAGTCAATGGTGACTGAAGCTGGTTGGCGTTCGATCTACAAGAAGGCTGATCTGGGTTCGGATTTCGGGCGGCACGGCACAGGCTGTGCCTCCCGAAGTGGTTAATCGGTTAGACAAAGGCAGGTAGAATAGCTGGACTCTACGTCTGCTCTATTGACCGCCTAGGGTGCGACGCCGCCTGGGCTGCCAAAGGTACTTCAGAAGAAGGGTGCAAATACTAATGATACAGCTACAAGATGTGCCCAAAGGCGAAATGGTTGACGTTGATGCTCCAGTGCAGGCTCTCGTCGATAAGAAGATAGCTGAAGGTCGACAGATGCGAGTATTGGAAGCGGGTGCAGGCTCTCGCAGCCACATCCAGGTCGGCGACAACAGTTACATCGTCGGCATTGATATATCGCAGGAGCAACTCGACAGGAACACGGAACTGAACGAGAAGATTCATGGCGATCTGGAGACGTACCCTCTTCCCCCGTCGTCTTTCGACATCATCTTCTGTTGGGATGTGGTGGAGCACTTGAAACATCCCGAAAAGGCGTTGCAAAACTTCGTGCGCACCATCCGTCCAGGCGGTTTGATTGTTCTGGGAGCGCCGGTTGTGACGTCGCTCAAGGGTACAATCACCAAATACACGCCCCATTGGGTTCACGTTGCCATCTATCGACATCTGTTGGGTGCGAAGACGGCTGGAAAACCAGGCTACGGTCCTTTTCCGACCTACCTTCGGTACTCGATCACTCCGCCGGCCCTAGAGCGTTTTGCTCGAAAAAATGATCTGACGGTGGAGCACTTGCAGGTTTATGAAGAGCAGATGCAGATCAAGTTCAGAAAGAACCATCGAGCGTTCGACTTGATCTACCGGGTCGCCGGACCCCCGCTGAAGGTTCTCAGTTTCGGGAAGATCGATCCCAGCATTACCGATTTCATTATGGTGCTGAGAAAGAACGGCAGAGCCGCGGCGTAGAGCAGTTTTGGTTTAAAGGCCACCATGGCAGAACCTTCGGCTGACAGATGCGTGAAGATACTGGGCGTCAAGGTCCATGCCACCTGCATGGACCGCGCCCTGTCACGCTTAGAAACCGCAGTCGCGGAAAACGAGAAAGGCTATGTCTGCGTTACGGGCGTCCAAGGCGTCATGGAAGCGCAAATGGATAGCAATCTAAGGCGGATCATCAACAGCGCGCTGCTGACGATTCCGGATGGGCGCCCGACGGTCTGGGTGGGATGGATGCGTGGCTTGTTTCAGATGCGGCAGGTCACTGGCCCCACAATCATGCTGCGAATCTGCGCCCTGCCGCCCGAAAAAGGCTACACTCATTTCTTTTACGGTGGGAACGACGGCGTCGCAGAGCAGCTGAAAGAAGCGCTCACTCAGCGTTTCCCCGGGCTGAATGTTGTGGGCACATACACCCCTCCTTTTCGGGCACTTACGACGGACGAGGAGGCGGACCTGGTTCGCAAAGTGGCAGAACTGAAGCCGGACTTTTTCTGGGTCGGATTGAGCACACCGAAGCAGGAAAGGTTCATGGATCAATACATCTCCAAGCTCGACGCGAAGGTGATGTTGGGCGTGGGGGCTGCATTTGACATTCACACTGGTCGGATTAAAGATGCGCCGTACTGGATGAAGGTGACGGGTGTGCAGTGGATGCACCGCATTTATCAGGATCCGAAACGGCTGTGGAAGCGCTACCTGGTCAACAATCCCAAGTTCGTCTACCGAATCGCGCTGGAGCTCTTAGGTATTCGGAAGCAGCAAGAAGTTTAGAAGTACTCTGGGTCGCGCCACGATGAATGCCACGCATGAAAGTTCTTCTCCTACACAGTGCATACCAGCAGTTTGGAGGCGAGGACTCGGTTGTTCGAGCTGAGACGGAATTGCTCCAGAGTCATGGGGACGAGGTCGTCCCCTATACCCGCCGCAATGACGAGACTAAGAACTTCAACGTCGTGCAAAAGGCGCTCTTCTTCCCGCAGAGCATTTATTCGTGGAAGACAAGCGGGGAAATTGATGATGTAGTCCGGCGAGTAAAGCCGGACGTCGCGTTCGTCCACAACATCTACCCCCTGATTTCCCCCTCCGCTTACCACACTCTGCATGCGATGGGTGTGCCCACGGTGCAGGTGCTTCACAATTTTCGCCCTTTCTGCCCGAATGGTCTTTTTTATACGCAGGGTCAGGTTTGTGAAGCATGTAAGGGAGGGAATTATCTGAACGCGGTTCGGAAGCGCTGCTTCAAAGACAGTTACACGCTGAGCGGACTGTACGCGCTGACGCTGGGTCTGAACCGGCTGGCTGGGATGGTGGACAAGATTTCCGCATTCATTTGCCTGACGGAGTTCTTTAGGATCAAAATGCGGGAGGCGGGAGTTCCGGATTCGAAGCTTTTTGTGCGCCCGAATTTTGTGCGCGCGCCCGTTCTTCCTGCGGATGAGACGACGGGCAACGGTTATGCGCTTTTTATGGGCCGGCTGTCTCCGGAAAAGGGATGCTGGACGCTGATTCATGCGTTTGAGAAGTTGCCGACGGTACAGTTGAAGATAGTCGGAACGGGGCCGATGGAGCAGGAGTTGCGAGATTACATTCGCGACAAGAATCTGCAGAACATCGCGTTGCTAGGGTTCAAGAGCGGGACCGAGAAGTGGGAAATTCTGCGCAACTCGTTTTGCCTGCTTGTGCCCTCTGAGTGGTATGAGAACTTCCCTGTTACGGTGCTGGAGGGATTCATGGCAGCGAAGCCGGTGATTGCCTCTCGCATGGGCGGACTGCCATATATTGTGGAAGAAGGGAAGTCGGGTCGCTTATTTGAGGCGGGCCAAGCGGGCGAGTTGGCAGAGAAAGTTCAGTATCTTGCCGATCATCCGGAAGAAGCCGCGCGAATGGGCGAATTTGGCCGGCGTCTAACCGAGACCAAGTACGGACCGGAACAGGGCTATACGAATCTACGAGAAATCTTTTCTCAGGTGCAGGCAGCCTGAGTTCTTGGGAAATGAATAGCGAAAACCAGAATACGGAGATGAGAAACGGCCCGCTGTTTGTAGTGGGCATGTGGCGCTCGGGGACGTCGCTCTTGTATGCGTTGCTGAACCAGCATCCGCAGATTGGGCTGATGTACGAGTCGGATATGCTCACGCTGTCGCCGTTGTTTCTCATTCCCAGAAAAAGTTCGTGGTGGCTGAACAAAGTGGACGCGTGGAACGGTGCGCTGACGCGGCACAAGATCGATCCCACGGCGATTCCGGAGGACATCAGCGATCTGCCCGGCGCTTTTCGCGCGGTGGCGCAGCAATATGCGTCGAAGAAGGGTGCGACTGTGTGGGGATGCAAGTCGCCGACGTATTACGACTGCATGAACCAGTTTGCGGGCTGGTATCCCAACGCGAAGTTTATCGTGATCTGGCGCGATCCCGCGGATGTTTGCCGCAGCATCGTGCGCGCTGCGGAAAAGGCTTCTTGGTTTGCACAACCTGGAATGGATCTGCGCGCGATTCTGGGCTATCGGCTCATGAAGCAGGAGGCGGACGAATTGGTCCGTCGCGGAGCGGATATTTATCAGGTGCAGTATGACGAACTGGTTCGCGATCCTGCGAGTGCGCTGAGCGCGATCTGCGAGTTCATCGGTATTCCGTTCGATCCTAAGATGGCAACGCTCGAGGGCGCTGACCGTTCTGCAATTTACAACGGAGAGCATCACTCGGGCGTCAAGAGCTCGAGCATCGTGGCGAAACGAGAGCGGCCGGAAGTGCTTTCCCCGGAGCTTAAGAGCAAAGTCGAGAGATACGTCGTGTTCTGGCGAAAGCAGTCGGGTGGAAAATGGCCCGTTAATGCCGCGGTAAGCGAGGGAACTCCGGCTGCATCTTTGGCCGAACGAACCGCAGATTCCATCCGGCATAGAATTCTTCGACTAGCAGATCTAGCCGTACCTGTTGCATATTCCGCACTACCCACCCCCCTCTGGAAGAAGTACCGTGAGATGAAATTGCGGTACCAACAGATTGCAACCAAGCCGAGCGAGAGTAAAGCGTAGCCTTTGCAGTCTCCCCTAAGTTAAACATTCTAAAGAGGTGCGATTGTCGATGACTTGTGCGGAATGGAGGCACAAGTGCAGCTGACAATCCCATCGGTGTCCCCCAAAATCGAATAGGGAGCGTTTTGCGTTGACTTCACGAGCCAGCTTAGTGGCAGTTCTCGCGTTTTTTGTTCCTGCGATGTCCGTGTTTGGGATTGGACAGACAGGGACGATGAACACTTTTGCTGGACTGAACACGGTCCAGTACAGGATGAATGCAAGCGCCGCTCCGGACGTCACTATCGCGGTGGGACTGACGGAATATTGCGAGCACGTCAACGCCGCTTATCAATGCTGGTACAAGAGTGGACCCAACGCGAACCAGCCAGTGAGTTTCCTGGGCGGTACGAGTCCAAAGTCGGATTCTGGTCCATGGAGTCAGAACAGCAACAATAGCGGGAACACCTCGCATTGTCCGACCGCCTATTCACCGAATGCACAATTGCTGCACGACAACGTCTACGACCTGTGGCTTCTGCAAAAGCGAATCACGGCGGCGGCGAATGGTCACAATTATCTTTGCGTCGCGATCAGCAACATTGATGACGTTTCGCAGAGTTCATTCGCGTGGTTCGCATACGAGTACGATCTCGATACCGTCATTCCGACGAATTCTCACGGAAATTACTACTATCCGGACTACCCGCAGGCGGGCCTGTGGCAGAGCTCAACCAGCACGACTCCGCCCTACACTGCGGCTACCGACCAGGCCTTGTGGATCAGCTATGACATGCTGGATCCAAACAACGCCGACAACATCAACGGAGTGCTGCTCTGCGCTGTGGACCTAGCCGGACTGCGAGCCAGCACTGCGAATCCCTGGGTCAACAATTCGAAGACTCCCGCGTGCACCGTCGCTCATCCGCTGACAACTTATAACCAGCGGCGTAGTTGGGTACCCGCGAACAACTCGGATACGACTCCGCCCATCTCGGCCGACGGAGAGATGTTCACGTACATGATCGAGCCGCCGAAAGACGGTAAGTCCTACTTGACGGATCCGAACCACACTCAGGGCGTGGAACAGTGGACGATCAACTGGAGCAGCGCCAGCCCGGTTCCAACCTTCGTCAATAGCTGGGATCTTCCATCCACGCAGGCAGGCGGAGATCAGTTGGGCTGTTTCATCGCGAGCAGCTACTACAACACGGTCTGTATTCCGCAGCCTTCGACTGCGGCGACTGGCATCCATATCGATTCGCTTGCCGACCGCATTCAGCAGTTCTTCCACTACACGTCGAATGGCGGGAAGGGAAGCAACTGGACGTCGGCACACGATATTCAGATAACCCCGAACGCGACGAGCCGTACCCAGACCGAGGCTGATGTCCGCATACTGCAGCGGAATACGTCGACTCCAAATGCGGTGTACGTGGCCGCGGATTATCCCGTGGTCGATCCCTCCGACGGGAACGCTTATGTGGCTCTTCCGAGCGTTGCCCGCGACAAGGCTGGCAACTTGCAGGGCATCTTGGGCATTTCGGGCAGCGGAGTCAATGAGCATCCCGGACTGGACAGTTTGTTCTTGAATGCTGGCACACTGACATCGTCGACCTACGGCTACATCGCGAGCCCGTTAACAGACGGCGATGCCGAAGATACGGACACATTGAACTATCGCTGGGGCGACTGGTATAGCGCAGTGCTTGATCCCAGCGATTCTTGCACTGTTTGGGTAGCCGGCGAGTACTTGCCGTCGAACCGGACCACGGAGCCGTACTGGTATACGGAGATGGCGTCGCTTCCTCCCGCAAGCACCTGCGCGGGCGGACCCGTGTTGCTTTCAAATGTCAGCCTGAGTTTTGGCAGCCAGGAGACTGGCGTAGAGAGCGCACCGCTGGTCGAAACCATCACGAATAATCAGACGGTTACGCTGAATGTTACTGGCATTGCGGTAGGCAGTCCTGACTTTACGCAGACCAACACCTGCCAGCAGCCGATTGCTCCTCAGGGAACCTGCACGATCAGCGTGTATTTCACTCCGTTGGTCAGCGGTACACAAAGGGGATCGCTGGTTATTACCGATGATGCGAGCAACAACAGCATGCAAACCATCGCGCTCGCCGGCAGTGGAGCGGCATCCTCGATTGCACTGTCTGCATCAACCCTCGCGTTTGGCAATCAGGCTCTGAACACACCGAGCGCCGGACAGAGCCTCACCGTGACGAACAACGGGTTCGCGGATGTGACCGTCAGTTCTTTATCAGCAAGCGGCGGGTATGCAGAGACGGACAATTGCACTGGCAGCCTCCTGGTGGCGGGCCAATCTTGCACCATCACTGCGACCTTCACTCCTGTGACCTCAGGAAATCTTGCCGGAACGATCACGATCAACGATAACGCAGCGGGCGCGCCTCACATTGTGACCCTGACTGGTGCGGGACAATTAGCAGTGAGCTTCTCCTCCAATCTGACGTTTTCCGCGGTCAATGTAGGTAGTTCCAGTGCGGCTCAGACCATGACGATGAGCAACAACGAGAGTCAGACGCTGAGCTTTACCTACGGTACAAGCGGAGATTTTTCCGCCGTGGGCAACGGCACGACCCCCTGCAACGGGACGCTGGCAGCCAAAGCCAAATGCACCTTCGGCGTCACCTTTGCCCCGACCTTCAATGGACAGATCAAGGGCGCGCTCACGGTGGGGTACAACGGGACCGTGGCCTCTGGTGGTTTGACGGGAACCGGCCAGGGCGGCGCGTCAGCGCCTTTGACCTTCAGTCCAGCGAACCTGAGTTTCGGCAATGTGGCTCTGACCACTTCGAGCTCTAAGACCGTAACGATCAAAAATGCGGGCTCGGCATCACTCACGATCAACAGCATCACGGGGAGCGGTTACTACGTTGCCGCGCCGAGCGGTACGACGCCCTGCAGCGGCACGTTGAGTTCCGGCAAGACATGCACGATGACAGTCACATTTACCCCACTCGTGACTGGAACCAGCGTTGCCGGCATCACCATCACGGACAGCGCTTCGGTGAGCACGCAGATTCAAGATGTGACGGGCAATGGCCTACTGCCTGTCACCCTGTCGCCTTCCACGCTTTCTTTCGGGACGGTCACGGCGGGAAGTACAAGCGCAGTCCAAGTGGTGACTGTCACGAATAATCAGAGCGTCGCGACTCCCATCAACAGTGTGATGGCCAGCGGAGATTTCATTTACGCGACTGGAGGAAGTACACCGTGCGGGGCGAGCATTCCGGCCAATGGCACCTGCACGCTTGGGGTTGAGTTCAGTCCTGCCTCATCCGGCGCAATCAGCGGCAATTTGACGCTGAATTATGCCGCCAGCTCGTCGCCGCAGGTGGTGAGCCTGTCGGGAACAGGGCAGTAAGAACCTTTTTCTATTCCGATGTTGGCTTCGAGTGTTCGGGAGTTCGACCAGATTCGGTGCTGATTTTTTTCATGCATTCCAGAGCCGCTTCCTGGCTCACCAATAGTCGCGGCTCGAGTTCTTCGATCGTCATCCAGCAAGCGGACCCTTCCCACGAATCTTGCAATTCGCCGCTTGCATTCACGTCGAAGACGGAAATGATGCAGGGAACATCGGCGCGGCTGTGGTAGCGTTTTTTGAGCTCTAGACTGGTGACGACCAGCCCTGTCTCTTCGCGGACCTCCCGGCGCAGTGTTGATTCTTCGCTTTCGCGCCAACCCGCTATCCCTCCCGGCAGGGAAAGGCCGCGTCCGTCGTTACGCCGGATGACGAGGAATCTGTTCCCGCTGTGGATGATTGCAATGGAGGCGCGAAGTGAACCGAAAACAGGGAATGTTCGATATAAAGCGAAACAGGTGCGAGCAATCAGCCAGAAGAGATGGCGTTTCAGGTTCTCCGCAAAGGTGCTCAAGCCGGAAGTCTAGCACGTGATCCACGCGAATTTGACCTGACCGGAAAGTGAAAGGGCCCGCATCTGCTGATGCCGGCCCTTTTTGTTTGCAGTGAAGCAGTGTTTACTGATTCTCCAGAATAATCGGCTTATAGCCGATCGGAACGGTCTTGCCACTCAACGCGGTCCGGTTCCCATCCAGATCGTAGGACCAGACGTATCCAGCCGGATAGGTGTAGTTTGAGGTTGTGCACACTCCATTGCCGCAAGACTGGGCCGTGTCCCAAACGATTTGCCCGTAATCCAGGGCGCAGGTGTAGACAGTTCCTGTGACCGTGCACGGGCTAATGGTGTGGCCGATCGTCCACGTGGCAACTTGATTCCATGCAGTGCCCGAATTGTTCCCCTGCAGTCCGTAGGGTGCAGGGCTGTCCCACGTGTAGACATATTGACGTTGTAGCCCAACTCCGGCTCGGAGAACGGCCGATCGGGAGACGTAACCCGCCAACATATCGGGATCGGTGAGACCCTGGCCCTGCAGAATTCCGTGTTCGTCATCCCACAGCGGAAGGCCGGTCAGATTGCGTTTTTGCGTTTCCGTGATCACCTGACCGTAGATGGTGAGGAATGATTCGGGGATCGCATTCGTCCCATGTTGGCCACGCATGTGAACGTTGACAATGTCGAAGTTCGGAGCGCCTCCGGCCACGATGTATCCATCGAACCAGGTCGCCATGGTTGGTCCATGAGCGGAAGGGCTCAGAATCTTCGCGTTGGGGTCGAGAGAACGGATGATCGCGGCAGCATCCTTGCCCATGCGAACGAGCTGAGCGGTTGTGCCACTCCAGAAGCAAGTGCAGTCAGGCTCGTTCCACAGTTCATAGAACGAGATACGACCTGCCGCATGAGTGACGAGCGCGGTCACGAAGGCCGAGAAGTAGGCGTCCGTTCCGGTTCCGTCGGAATTTACATCCACAGGGGCGGCGCAGCTGTATGGTCCCGGCGACACACATCCGCCAGGAGCGGTTGGAGCCGCAACGAACTGGGGCGTGTCGCCGAACGTGTACAGCACGTCCATGTTGGCCGACGCTGCCCGGTCGAGCCAGTTATCGAGCCCGGTCCAGTTGTAAGCGCCATTTCCAGTGTTGAGCTGGCCCCACTTTACGCCGTCATCCCACAGACGGACGCCCGCCACGGTTGCCGTTTGGTTTTGACCGTCGGTGGGAGGCCACACTCTGCTGCCGTTAAAGCCGGCGCTGAAGAATGTCTGCTGAATACCAGTTCCGCCTCCGTTTGAAGTGCTCACGGTAAGCGTCAAAGCTCGCGTCGCCGTCTGTGTGGGCGACGATGAGTCGCTGACTTGCGCCGTGAAATTGAATTGTCCCGTTTGGGTTGTCGTTCCGGACAGGGAGCCTGCGCTGCTGATGCTCATTCCCGAAGGCAGAGTTCCAGAGGCAAGATTCCAGGTGTAAGGCGTCGTTCCGCCAGACGCCTTCAGATTTGCAGAATAGGCGACACCAGACGTGACTGCAGTCAAGCCGGTTGTGGTGATCGTGAGTGCCGATTGCACGACCGGGGTGATGGTCACGAGGGCAGTTGCTGATTTGGTTGAATCCGCGACGCTTGTCGCTTTTACGGTAGCGGTGGTGGTCGCGTTCACGGCGGGAGCTTTGTAGGAGCCGCTCGTGTTGATTGCACCCAAAGAAGTCGTCCAGGTCACCCCGACATTCGAGGTGTTGCTCACCGTGGCCGTAAACTGCTCCGTTCCCGAAGCGGCGACGGTTACCGTGGCAGGAGCCACCGTTACGACGATCGCACCGGAATTCGAGATCGCGATTTGCAGGGCCTGTGCCCCTCCGCGCCCGGTGGAATCGACTGCGTGAATGCCGAAACTGAAAGCGCCAGCCTTGGTGGGAATTCCAGAAATCGTGCCGCTGGAAGAACTCAGAGTCAACCCAGCGGGCAATGTCCCCCACGATACGGTGAAGTCATAGGCGGCCTTTCCGCCGCTCACACTCACGGTCGCGCTGTACGGTATACCGATCTCGCCGGAGGGCAGGTTCCCGGAAAGCCGCAAGAAATTGTTTGGAGTCTGGTTAGCCGGAGTCCGTGGTTGCATCACCGGTTGGCCGGCCACAGCGGAGTTTGCGGCGGAACAGGCCGTGAACCACGGCAGACAGAGCGCCAAGACGATCAGAAGGGCCAACTCAAGAGCCCCTGGGGTGCTGTACTTCGGATAGTTCCGAGCCGGAGGAAGTGCGTCGGATCTCATCTGGTTTACCTCTCAAATTTTGGATAGGAAGGGTGCGCGTCGGCGCCCTTGGAGGTAACTCTAGAGAGGGAAAGCAGATAATCACAGATAACCAGGGGTCAGTGACCAATAGGTGCCCGGAAGGGCAGATATTGGGGCATGACCGTGGCAGATGCGGTGGGTCAACTGCGGCGAGGGTCGTTATTACAGCATTACTGCCGGATCAAGCGTACCGATGGTTCCGCACGTGGCGTGAGACTCGCGGAAGAATCCTTCTTCGAACTCGGAGCGGCTTCCGGCTTGGTCGGGGTGCCCTGGTTACCTAAAGCGTAGAGTACAACTTCGACCCGGCTCGAAACTCCAAGCTTGTCGAAAATCCGGAAAAGATAGTTCTTGACTGTGTGCTCCCTTAGGGTCAAGCGCTGGGCGATTTCGCGATTGCTGAGTCCCTCGGCTACGCAGCGGACGACATCCAGCTCGCGGGCCGACAACAGAGCATCACCGTTGGCGCTGGTGAACGACATCGGCACCGGCTCAGACATGGCTTCCAGAAGGAACTGTAGTTCGCTGCTGCTGGCCCAGATTTGACCCTCGTGTACGCAGCGAATGGACTTCGCCAGGAGTTTGAGCGGTTCGGTCCGGCTGAATACCCCACGTGCCCCAGACCGGAAGGCTTCGATGACAGGGGCTCGCTCGGAAGAGTCCAGCAACATAATGACCCGGGTGGAGGGAGAACAAGATCGGATCTCCCGGCCTAAGACAAAGCCAGCCCGGCCGTCTCCGCCTTGGCGGGCGCTAATCAAGGCAACATGTGGATGGTCGCGCTTGATGGCCGAAAGGATCTCGATTCCACCGCTAGCCGGCGTCGCCATCGTGAATTGGCCGTCGCGACCGAGGGCCTCGACCAATAACTGGGTATTCATCGACGTATTGTCCGCGGCGAATACGCGAATCCTGTCTTGCAACGGAAAGCTGGTCAATTGGGCCATGATTGAGAAACCACGCTTAATGAAAGTTGAGAGTCCTTCGTCTCTCAGGGGGTCTCTTGATTGGACAATCGGTCGATCAGTTGTTAGAGGAGTTCGTTCCAGTTTTGGCTACGAGTCGAGAATTTCCCATTCCAGTCTCGCCCGGCTTCCGCAGCGAAAAGCTTATAGGACAAGGTATTCGGGCCAATTGGGTGCGGTAAATGGCACTTTAGGGCCATTATCTAATTAGATACTTGATGATTGTCCCGATAACCACATTGTAATCGTTGTCCGAGGAACCCACCGCGCGGTATGCAACTTTGTTCACGGAGTCTATTCTCTCATTGACACACTTTTAACCCTACATTTTACGGTGAGGCGGTTGAAGTGCCGAACTCCAACTCCCCCCACATCTTCCTCACAATGACCGCTGAACCGCGGTTCCAACAGAGCTGGATCACTCGCCGAGAACAGGCTGGAGATCATGCGCAGACTAGAAAGCTCTACGCGCTTTGCGATGCGGCGCGGCAGGCCAGCAATATGCAAACAAAGGCCAAGGTCGCAGTTCGCGATGGGATCGTCAGTTGCTGTCTCATTTCAGCGGGAAAAGAAGAGTCTCTCGATCTCGAGAGCGATTGTATACGCGGGTTCAGCCGGGAGAGATTATGAGGGTTGATACTGCCGGCGCTGCCGGGCTTTGCACTCTCGCATCAGAGCGCAAAGCCCGCGCTGCCGGTTAGTTGACGGTCAATTGCGTAGTCACCGTGTGCGTCAAGTTGCCGCTGTTCGCGATGACTGTGATCGAGTAAGTTCCATGCGGTGTGTTCGTTCCTGCAGTGACCGTGAGCACCGAGGTTCCCGAGGTCTTGATCGAATTTGCGCTCAGCGTCGCCGAAAGTCCCTTCACCTCGGTGATGCCATCCAGAGTCAAGATTGTAGTCCCGGTGAAGTTAAGCGAGGTGAGAGCGAGATTGAAGGTGGCTTTTCCTCCTGGCTTCACGGTCAAGAGCGCATTGTCGATCGTGATCCAGAAGTCACTGCCGGCTGGCGTCAGACTGCAAGCCCCGCCCGGATTTCCGGACGGAGCGGCGAAAGTCGAACCGGAATCCTGACCCGTCGCTCCTTTCCATCCGGAGAAGCTCTCTTGCGTGCCGTTCTTTGGAGTGGGCACAACGAATTCAGTTGTCGAGTTCGACGCATTCCACCAAGTATTCTTGGACGAACTCAGTGTGCTCTCGAAGTCGGTCCAGTCCGATCCGTTGAGATAACTGTCTTTGAATAGCAGTTGGCTGCTCGTATTTCCCTGAATCGTGTTCGACGTATTCGTGAAGTTCTCCGTGACGAGATTCTTGCTTACTCCCGTCTCCCAATTCTTGACCTCAATGCCGCCCTTTTGGCCGATGACAATGACTTGGCTGGGCGCGTTGTTCGTCAAAACACTATCGGTGATCGAGACTTCTTCCGAATTACGGACCACCACGCCGCCTACATTCAGCGTCGAAGTCTGGTTGCAGAAATAGCTGCCAGAGAACGTAACCGGTCCCTCATCTTTTTCTAGAAAGACGCCGCTCATCAGATTGCTGGTCGCGTTCACTCCACTTGTGCTGATGTTCAAATTGTCGGTATCCCAATGAACGCCATAGGCCTCGTTGAAGCTGACCGTGAGGCCGTCGATGGTGTCATCATGTGCGCCCCATGCGTGCAGGCCGGCAGTGTTGCATGCATAATAAGCGCCCTGGGCTCCGCGCCAATTGTTGTAGGAAGTCGTGTCCGACTGCCACAGGCCGTACTTCGTTTGCGATTCCTGGAAGCCGCTGTCACCGTTATGTTGCGAGATGCTGTTTTCCACGGTGAAGTACGTCGTGGGATTGGAAATGCTCAGACCCTGGCCGTTGTTCCACTGAAAGGTGTCGGTGTCGAGGAGAATATTGGTCGAGGTTCCCATCACCTGCACAGCGGCGGAGGCGCGGCAACCGTTCGCGTACTGAAAGGTCAGCCCGCGAATGACGATGTCCGATTTCTGCTGGATCGACAACAGCGTCGAGGTGGATGCGACCTCGACCGTCGCCGTCCCCATATTCGTTCCGGACGCCGGCCAGACATAGATCTGCGCTCCCTGCTGGTCGACATAAAACGTGCCGGCAAGCATTTGGGTGAGCGACATAACCTGTGTCAGGACGCTGCCATTCACCGCGACCATTTCCTTGCGCATCATGATTTCTTGCTGAAACGGGCAGGAACTCAGTTGTGGGCAGGTTCCCCAGTTGTTGACCCATCCATTCGTGTAAATGCTGTTGTTCTGCGAATATTTCGCCCACCCGGTGTACAAAGCCGAGCCGCTCACGATGACGGTGCCGTTGGTGGCCGCTTCAAACGTGATTGGCAAGGTGGTATCTTTGTTGTTGTGGTTCAGCGAGATGCTCTCGCGGTAAGTGCCTGGGTTGATCGTCACGCACGTCCCGATGCCGCTCTGATTGTTGGTCTCCGCGACGGACGCCCCCTTCCCGATGGTCTTGAAGGGCTGCGCTTGGGTGCCGGGATTTGAGTCCGAGCCGTTTACAGCGTCCACGTAGAGAAATGCGGTTTCCAAACCCTCATTGATATTGGCTTGAGCAAAGCCAAAGTTCGATAGGAAGAATAGCGTCCCCAAAATACAAAAAGCGGATGCGCGCTTACGCAAAGCGGAACCTCCATCAAAATGTCGGATTAATTCAAACTGGCCAGATGGAATGCGGCTGCTTGTTCACACAACTCTGCCATTTCCGGCAGCCCCGGAATGCACAAAACTAAACAACCTTTTGATCAGACGATGGCGCACCGGAAGCATAACGAAATCGCGGGAAAGTTGGAATAGACGAACGACTTAAACCCGACTCAGAAGGGCATAGGTCCAGTCGACATTCGTGATCGATACCGCTTGCAAGCTGAATGTCTACGGGCACGCGCACTATAATCGCTCGGCGAGTGCCCGTAGTTGGTAGGTAATCGAACCGGCTACTGCAGCTTGCAGAGGCTCTGAATGTCGGTCGCGATGGTGGAGGCTCCGTCGGCTACAGACGGTATGGGATGCGGCGCGTCAGTCACGCAGGCCTGTGATTTTGTAGTGTTGGTGAGCGCATTTTCCCAAAGCAGCCCCTGCTCCGGGGCCGCAGTCAAGTCTTGTCCTCCCAGCAACACGTTGACACGGGTGCTAGGAAATGATGGGGCTTGGCCGCCGAGAATGCTATCCGAAAGGAAAAGTCCAGCGGGAGGGGCAGTTCCATTGATTGCGTTGGAGCACATCGGTGTCGGATAGGCAGTGTCAACGATGCCGGCCTCTTCGGTGGAGTAGCACACCGAGAGCCCTTCCGCGGGGTCGCCCGGATTGCAAGTAAATTGCTGCTTCTGACAAATCGAATTCGAGGGAGGAACGCACGCTTGATCCAATCGCGACATTGGCGGGCCGCTGGTTTCTTCCACCATAGAAAAGATCGAATTCAGTCCGTAGTTAGTCAGAGCATAGGCAATCGCTCCCGACCCTCCACTATTTCCGGTCGCGCACAGAGGAGCGCTCGCATTCGCGTTGTGAATATTCTGGTAGACCCATTGCGCGGTCGTCGCGTAACGACAGGCCAACCGGCGAACTCCGCCCGGACCGGCGAGCCATCCATTCGGAGTTTGACCATTGAAAGGAGACCCGAATGTTACTTGAACGGTGGTGAATCCAGCGTTCAAAACGCTTTGTACGACCGATAGGCCGCCGTTCGTGCTTCCGTTGAAGAAGTCTGGCTCGTCGAAGTCGTAGAGCTGGGTCCCGCCGGTGCCGGTTCCGAACATGACCGTCCCAAGAGGGGTTCCCGTGGGTTGATTGACCTTGAGGTACACGGAAAAATCGGCAACGCCCGGGCACGACGTGTTGACCTGATAACAGGTCGAACTCGAGGTGGGAAGACCGCCTCCGAAGTTTGGACACGAGATGGCCGTTCCTTGCGCGGTACCTAAAGGATCGGTTTGCGTTATTGTTATGCTGGCAGAGGCGGTGACTGCCGAATTCGCCTGGGATGTAACCGATACCGTCACGCTCAAAGGAAAGCTCCCGGTCGTCGGGGCAATGTAAAGACCGCTGGAGTCGATCGTGCCGCCGTTCTGCGTAGTTACAGCCCAGTTGACACCTTGATTCCCGGACGTTCCAGTCGCGGTTGCCGAGAACTGCCAGTTGGCTCCAGCCCCAATCTGAGAGGGAAAGGACGCAATCGTGACCGACGGTGTCTGTCCGCCGCCACCGGAGCTGCTTGAGGTTGAGGAGCTGCCGCCACAGCCTGCCAGGGACAGTATCCCCAATATCACGATCAGACAAGTAAGGGGGGAAGACGCAGAAATTCGCACTAACACCTCTCTGGGAAATACGTTCATGAGGAAGCTTTCAGACGATGTGGGCTGTGAGCTGCCCACTTTCACGTCGACCGGCTCGATAGACCCGCCCGGCTCCGTATTCAGATGCAAAAAGGCAAACCTCAGGCAAGCTCAGATGGACCTCTGGGGCGTATTTTCACGCTTGTACAAAGTTTTTGGCCTCTTTGATGGCAGGTAAACTGAATGTTGATTATTCCTTTAAGGACAATGGTTTAGGTCTGTGGGGCGTGCTATCTTCTAACCTGGTTACTAATGACATGTGTGCAAAAACTTTCAGCTTGGCGAACGGACAGAAATTTGATTTACTGGTGGAACACAGCTCGGCTGTAAATGTAGCGGTCCCCCTCTGAAATTTTGAATTCTTGTATCCCCCGCGTTCCAAGTGGCGATTTCTATTCTTTTGGGGTCAATGACGGCAACACTGTCTTTCAAAAGCGAGCCGGGGAACGAAACAACCCATCAGCAGAAGAGATGAAGGCTTTCCTAACAAATATCCTTGGGAGAAAACAGCAGCTATGAATGCGTCTGTGCCCGACTTTGAAGTAGGTATTCTTGGAGGCGGTCCTGCAGGTTCCAGCATGGCCGCATATCTGGCGAAAGCTGGCGTCAACTGCGTTGTGTTTGAGCGCGAACTGATGCCGCGTGAGCACGTAGGCGAGTCGCTCGTTCCATCGTCGACCCGCGTGTTCAAAGATCTGGACTTCTTGCCGAAGATGGAGGAAGCGAAGTTTCCCCACAAGTTCGGCGCTGCGTGGACCGCTGCCTCCGACGCGAAGGTCTACAACATGGACTTCGGCGGCGTCTCTGCCGATTGCCATGTCGATATTCGGTTCGCGGAGCGTGAGCAGGCCGGCGTTGGCCAGAACTATACCTACCACGTCGATCGGAGCAAGTTCGATTTGATGCTGCTGCAGCACGCCAACCAGCTCGGCGCCAAGGTCTATGAAGGTATCGGCGTAAACGGCGTGGATTTCACCAATCCGAACCATGCCACCGTCAAATACACAATGGGCAAGAAAGAAATGTCCACGACCTGCAAGATCGTGGTCGACGCGACGGGCCGCAGGACCTTGCTCGGCAACCAGTTGAAATGGCGCATTCAGGACAGCATGTTCGATCAATACGCCATTCACACCTGGTTCGATGGATACGATCGCCGCTGCATGGCTTCGAACAAGCAGACCCAGGGCGACTTCATCTTCATTCACTTCCTTCCGATCACCAACACCTGGGTATGGCAGATTCCGATTTCCGAGACCGTGACCAGCATCGGGGTTGTAACTCAGAAAAAGAATTTCGCGAAGAGCAAGGAATCACGCGAGAAGTTCTTCTGGGAGTGCATCAAGAGCCGTCCGGAACTTTACGAGGGCCTGAAAGCACAAGGTTCGGAGCAGGTGAAGCCGTTTAAAGACGAAGGCGATTACAGCTATGCGATGAAGCAGATCGCGGGCGATCGCGTGGTTCTGGTCGGCGACGCGGCTCGCTTCGTCGATCCGATCTTCTCGACCGGTGTGAGCATCGCGCTGAACTGTTCGCGTTTCGCGCACAAGGACATCCTGAAATCGCTCGAGACCGGCAACTTCAGCCGCGAGTCATTCCAGGAGTACGAGACTACGCTCAAGCGCGGCACCAAGAACTGGTACAACTTCATCACCGTGTACTACCGCCTGAACGTTCTGTTCACGGCGTTTGTGTCGGATCCTCGCTATCGCCTCGACGTACTCAAGCTCCTGCAAGGAGACGTCTATGACGACGCCGAGCCAGCAGTGCTGACCCGGATGCGCAACATCGTCCGGCAGGTTGAAAAAGACCCCAACCACGCGCTGCACGGCTTCCTTGGAGATCTGACCGCCGACGCCTTTGTTGAGCAGGCTTCGGTCTGAGGCTTCGGCTCAAGGAAAGGTGCGGGTTGGCCGCACTTCGGATTACTGGGCCGGTCTCGTGGGACGGCGCAGCAAGAGATTATTGGGAGACCAGGGGAATATGAATCATTCAGTTCCGGATTTTGACGTAGCGATCATCGGCGGAGGGCCCGCCGGAGCGAGCATGGCGTGCTACCTGGCGAAGGCTGGCGCCAAGTGCGTGGTATTTGAACGCGAGCTGTTTCCGCGGCCGCACGTGGGCGAGTCCTTGGTTCCATCTTCGACTCGCGTGTTCAAAGATCTCGACTTCCTGCCCCAGATGGAAGCGGCGAAGTTCCCGCACAAATTTGGCGCGGTCTGGACGACAAACGATCAGAATCCCGGATACGTCCACGACCTCGAAGGCTTGGCCCCGGATTACAACGTCGACATCCGTTTCGAAGAGCGCAAACAGGAGGGCATGGAGGACCGGAACTATACCTACCATGTGGATCGGGGCAAGTTCGATCTCATGCTCCTGCAGCATGCGCACAATCTCGGAGCAACGGTGTATGACGGCGTCAAAGTCGCGCGCGTCGATTTCGGACCGGAACATCCCGAGGTTTATTTCACCATCGGATCGAAAGAGATGAGCGTTAGCTGCAAGATGGTTGTCGATTGCAGCGGCCGCCAGACCTTCCTGGGCAATCAGCTCAAGCTGAAAGTCAAAGACACGGTGTTCGATCAGTACGCCATCCACTCCTGGTTTGATGGCTACGATCGCAAAGTGTTCGCGAAGCGCGATACGAATCTTGATTACATCTACATCCATTTCCTGCCGATCTCGAATACCTGGATCTGGCAGATTCCGATTACCGACACTGTCACCAGTCTCGGTGTGGTTACCCAGAAAAAGAACTTTGCCAAGTCGAAAGAGGACCGCGAAAAGTTCTTCTGGGAGACTGTTGGCAGCCGTCCCCTGATCGAGGAAACGTTGCGCAAGTCGGATCGCATTCGTCCTTTCAAGGAAGAAGGCGATTACAGCTACGCGATGAAGCAGCTTGCCGGCGACCGGTTCATGCTGGTTGGTGATGCCGGACGTTTCGTCGATCCGATTTTCTCGACTGGCGTCAGCATCGCGCTGAACAGCTCGCGCTTTGCGCACAAGGACATTCTTTCCGCACTGGAAAAGAATGACTTCTCGCGCCAGGCGTTCACTGAATACGAGACCAAGCTGCGCCGCGGCACCAAGAACTGGTACGAGTTTATTTCGGTGTACTACCGGCTCAACGTGCTGTTCACCTACTTCATCAGCGACAAGAACTATCGCCTCGACGTGCTCAAACTCCTCCAGGGAGATGTATACGACGAGGACACGCCCGAAGTGCTGACCAAGATGAAGGACATGGTCTCCAAGGTTGAGCAGAACGAGAAACACCCGTGGCACAAGCTGTTGGGGGATCTGACCTCTGACGCGTTCCGACCGACGTTCTGATGGTTGTTTTTCGCGGCAGGTAGGTGTACTGTGACGAAAACATTTTGAGGAAGCCCGGTTATTTCGGGCTTCCTCACCATCCTCCCCCCAAAAGAGAGCGAACCAGCTACATGCAGAATACGAGTCGCAATTTCGTTGTTGCGTACATCGTTCTGGTGGGTTTGCCATTGGCTGGCTTGGCGGGAGTGCTCAGAAGCGGGCGCAACCTGGCCGCTCCGATTTCAGTGGACGGCTCCTGGAAGGTCGAAGCTGATGCTACTCGTCTCACCAATCTTTCTTGCGCAAGTTCTCTTGGTTCCCTTGCAGATGCACCTCTACTGATTTCGCAGTCGGGCAAGAGTCTGGTTGTTTCTTACGCCCACTCCAAGACCACGAATGCAGGTTCCATCGACGGGCGGAATCTCAAGGCGGAACTAGCGCCGGTGCCCGACTCCGTGACTGCTGGTTGCGGGAGTGAACAGACCGTTATCTTGACCGCCGTCGTCGACCCTAAGACCGAGCCGAGATCCTTGACTGGATCGCTCTCCGTGACAGGATGTGCGTCGTGTGCGCCGGTGGAGTTTCGCGCCGTGCGACAGCCTCGCCCATCTGGAGTCGGAGGCGGGCACTGATGCCGAACCTCTTTACACTGGTGATGCAGCTTGCGGTGGTTCTAACCGTATGTCGTCTGGTCGGCGAACTGTTTCGGAAGATTCACCAACCGCGTGTCGTGGGCGAGATGTTTGCCGGCATCATGCTGGGTCCGTCGCTCTTGGGCTGGGTGGCGCCCCATCTCTCTGGCTATCTGTTTCCCGCCTCCAGCCTCGGATTTCTGAATGCTTTGAGCCAGGTCGGCGTCGTCGTGTTCATGTTTCTCGTAGGTTTGGGAATTAACCCTCGGGAACTGAAGAAGCAGGGTCATGCCGCTGTGCTCACCAGCCACGTAAGCATTACGGCTCCGTTCGTACTAGCGGCTTTCCTCGCGCTTTATCTGTATCCACGCCTTTCGGATGACAGCGTTGCCTTCACCAGCTTTGCCCTATTCATGGGATCGGCGATGAGCATCACGGCCTTCCCGGTTCTGGCCCGCATTCTGTCAGAACGAAATATGCTCGGAAGTCGTCTCGGCACCGTCGCGATCGCCTGCGCAGCCGTTGACGATGTAACCGGTTGGTGCATTCTCGCCTACATCGTCGTGCTCATCCGCTCCGCTCACTCTTCGACGTCCATCTGGACAACGACGACGGGCCTCGCAGTATTTGGCCTATTCATGATTTATGGTGTCAGGCGTCTGCTGCGTGGCTACGAACGCGTTTATAAGGAGAAGGGCGAGCTCAGCGAGAACCTGATGGCACTGATGCTCTTGCTGATGCTGATCTCGGCTTTGTGCACGGAGTACCTCGGCATCCACCTATTGTTTGGCGCGTTCTTGATGGGCGCCATCATGCCGAAGCAGCGGCATTTTGTCAGATATGTTCTCGATCGTTTTGAGACCATCACCGTCACTCTGTTGCTGCCTTTATTCTTCGCATTTACCGGGCTGCGTACGAATATCGGGTTGGTCAAGGGTCCGGAGATGTGGATGTACTGCGGCTTGATCATTCTGGTCGCCACGGCTGGCAAGCTCGGAGGGTCCACCCTCGCTTCCTGGCTGACTGGCATTCCTATCCGCGAAGCTGCCGGCCTGGGAATCCTGATGAACACCCGTGGCCTCATGGAACTGGTGATCCTCAACATCGGCTTGGATATCGGTGTGATCTCGCCCGCATTGTTTTCCATGATGGTCATCATGGCGCTGGTGACAACTTTCATGACGACGCCTTTGTTGCGCCTGATTTGCGCGAAGGAACTCGAAGAAGGCGCTGACATGTTTTCTGCGAAGCCTCCAACCGCCCCTGCGATGAATGTGAACGACGGCCAAAGTATCGTTGCCTAACAGGGGTCGTTCCCCCGTCCTAATCCAGCAAGTAACTTCTGTGCGTGATGCCTGCCAGTGGTGTCAGACCCGGATCCTATCGTTATGAGGATGATGCATGGGGCATGGAACGAGATCCTCCCATGCTAAACTCGTCCCACTAGAGCAGCTGCGGTGTGGGCTGCAGAGGACTTATGAAACCAGCCATCGAGACACCTGGCGGCGTCTCTATCGATTCCCAGGGCAAGACCGTTTGCTGCCTGCGTTGTGAGGCGCAGCTTAAGCGTTACCAGTTGACGCGGCTTAGGGTATTACCAGGCAATGCAGGGCACGCCGTTCTCTCGTGCCCGCGCTGTGGGCACGTCGAATTTGTCTCCGATTCCAGTCCGCTCCTGCAGAACTTGGAATTGGTCTCGGTCGATACCGGAGACGGGGACTAGCTGTAGACTGGCGTCGTCCCCACCCAACTAGAACGGAATATCTTCGTCTGTGATCGGACCCGCCGGAGCCGGTTCGTGCTCTGGAGTGCGCTGGTCGAAGTTGTTTTCGCCGCCAGCGGACGCGCCGCGCGAGCTTCCGGCAAGATCTCCACTACCGCCGCCTTCACCGCGTCCACCCAGAAGAATCAGATCGCTCGCCACTACTTCGGTCATGTACTTCTTCTGCCCGGTCGTCTTGTCGTCCCAGGAGCGAGTTTGCAGGCGTCCCTCGATGTAGACCTTGCCGCCCTTCTTCAGGTATTCGCCGGCGATCTCAGCTAGCCGCTGCCAGAGCACGACGTTGTGCCACTCCGTGCGATCTTGCCACTCTCCGGCCTTGTCCTTGAAGCGCTCGTTGGTGGCGATCGTCAGCTTGGCCACGGGCGTGCCTTGCGGCGTGTATTTAATCTCGGGATCCTTGCCCAGATTCCCGATGAGTTGAACCCGGTTCAGACTCTTTCCAGCCATGTCGGTGCTCCTTTATAGGGGCCACTATAACAGAATGGGCCCGGTGGAAAGGCTGCTGTGGGCACAAACTGTAAGGGGAGTATCATTTTTGGCGCGGACTTTGAGGTGTTGCTTCACCCCCCAGCTTTCGCAGGGAAGCCCATGTCTTTTCTCGTTATTTCTTTCGTTCGCACTTTTCGAAGATTTTCATGTGCCGCGCTGATTCTCGCCCCCCTCCTTGTGCTGCCGGGTTGCTGGGTGTCGTCCATCAACCCTTAGTACGACGAAAGGACCATGGATCATTCTCATCCCGACCCCGACGTGGTTTTCGACCAGACCTTGATCGGTTCCTGGACCACCACCGACGACAAATGCCCGACGCTGCTGACGATCTCAGCCAAGGAACAGATTTACGATTTGCAACTGGCAGAGCAAGGGGAGGGATGCAGCCAGGACAAACCCCATCGACAGGCTCAGCTGGTCAAGCCGGATACACGCTATTTTCTGGATGTCTCGCCGATGGACGACGCCGTTTGCGACATGTGCGTGGCCAAGCACAATATCCTTCTCGTGAAGTTCGACAAAGCCACGTTGACCTTCACTCCGATCGACTCCGACTGGCTGAAGAAGTCGATCGAGGCCAAGACGGTGACCTTATCTACGGTAGCAGGCGATACCGATACGATCACCGCATCCTCGAAGGACCTGAAGGCTTTCTGACGCAGTTTTGCTGAAAATAAGGAAGTCTTCAAGCCAGAATCGACATTCGGGTTCAAGCGGAAGTAGGCTACATCCCTAGGGGTGGTTCAGGTTATAATGCGGCCCATGCCTGCTGCACCCGGAGCGACCAAGGCCGTTGGGATGGTGCCCGACGAGCTCAAGTTTGAACCGAAGTCCAAAGGTCTCGCCACCCCGCGCAAGAAGAAACCGAAAGAGCTTGCGGTGATCACCGAGTGTTGCACCGGTTGTGCTGGTTCGCCCGCCTGTGTCGAATATTGTCCGGTCGAAGACTGCATGTTTTGGGTGCCCGACGAAGATAACCCGCCGTTTGGCCGCATCGCGGTCGACCCGATCCTGTGCATCGGCTGCAAGAAGTGTCTGAGCAAGGGCCCGGACGGCTGTTTCCTCGACGGCTGCCCCTGGGATGCGATCGCGATGGTCGACACGACTGAAGTAGAAAAAGAAGTCGGGCCGATGGCGATCTAGCCGTAACCGCTCTCCGCTTTCAGCCAGCAGCTCTCAGCTCGCGCTTTCCTGGCGGGTCCCCTACGCATGTCATCCTGAGGACCGCGAATGTTGTGGCCCGAAGGACCCATGGACTTGTTATGACCTAAACCGCAGCTGGAGAAACGAAAGAGTCCTTCGGTGGCAAAGAAATCCTCAGCGTGACTCAATCTTGAGCTGCAACAAATCCCACTTATTTCCGTAGAGATCTTCGAAGACTGCTACCGTCCCGTACGGCTCCTCCCGCGGCTCTTCGTTGAATTTCACTCCCCGGGCTGTCATTGCCTTGTAATCCCGCCAGAAATCGTCTGTGTGCAGGAACATGAAGACGCGGCCGCCAGTCTGGTTTCCGATCCTGCCCGCCTCCTCAAGATTGGAAGCTCTTGCGAGGAGTATTTTCGTGCCGCGAGACCCGGGAGGCGCCACCAGCACCCATCGTTTTGCTTCCCCGACGCGATCCTCCGATGGCGAGTCTTCGATCAACTCGAATCCCAGAATTCGAGTGAAGAAAGTAATGGCCTCATCGTAGTCGCGAACAACCAGAGCAACGTATCCCAAAGTTTGAGTCATAGTTGTTTGTTCTGGAATACGATTCGAGGGCGCCTTAATCAGTTGGTTCCTGATCGCGCCCGGATCGCCTTTTCGGTTTCGAGGGCCTGTTGGCGGACGTCATTGGAGACATCCGGCACATCGCGCTCGTACTGGCGAATCGCCGGCAGATCGTCTATCTGCCCAACCAGGTACAACGCACGCAGCGCTTCCCACACTTGCTCAGTCGCTGGATCGATCACTGCGAGCACGTCCCCGGGATGAACCTGGTGCTCGCGCACCGCTGACATTGTGCGCACACGCCCGGTGATCGGAGAACGGAGCTCCACGGTGCCGGTGCCGTCCGCAAACACAGCGGTGCTTAGTTTCACCACCACACCACCTTCGCGAATGCTGGTGCCGGCGGAAGCGGTGTCGACAACAATGGCCGTTCGCCCTGCATTCGACCAGAAATCTTGTGGAGTATCCGGGCCAATTTGCCCGGACGTCGGAACTTTTACCTCTGCGGGAGCGAGCAGGGCGACAATCTGCGGACGCCCGGTTGCGTCACCGAATCGCACCAGCGAGAGGGCGGCATTGCCCCGCACCATCGGCGAGGAATCGTTCAGCATCTTCAGCAGCGTATCGTGAAATCCCGCGCCGGACGTGTCCTGTCCCATGACCCAGGCATCGGTGTTGCGCACTTCTTCCACTGGATTTCCCGCGAGCCGCACCAGGTCGGGATACCACTGCTTGGCCGACGCATCGCTGCGCCTCATGCGATCTCCAAGCTGCACCAGCGCGTGCTGAATGTGCCGCGGCTTCTTGTCATCGTGGAGATATTCGGTGAGCTGTTGGTCGGAGAGATGCCGCCCGAACCAGGTGTTCCACCAGAAAAGAAACGGCATCAGTACGATCAGCCAGCCGGTCGCAAAGAAGAGAATCTTCTGCGTGCGCGACATGCTGCGCTTGGGGCGCGGTTCCAGCACGGCACACCCTTGAGACACAAGGGGCTCATTGATTCTTGAGCTGGGATTTTCCGGTTCGGCAGGCATGGATTCCAGCAACGAACTATAGCAGAAGCGGACTACTCCACGTCCGCATCCAGCACGCGCTCCTGCTCCAAATAGTGCGACGTCGCGTATTGCGCCAGAAGCGGCGTCTGGAGGCAGATTTCAGCCCCTATCCATTCACCCTTGGCATGCGGAGCATCCGGAGGATGGTTGCAGCGTCCGCCGCTGCCAAACTGCGGACCGAAGTCCGCGCTCTGAATCTGATCGAACTGCTGGATCTCGCGCCATGCAGCATCGCCAACCGTTCCAGAAACGTCGATCTTGAGTTTCAATACAGACATAGAGATCGATTCACCAAGGAGACACGGAGACAAGAAAAAACCAAGACTTTAACTCCGCCAACCCTTGATCTTGTTTTCTCCGTGACGCCGTGCCTGCGTGGTGAAAACTTAGCTATGCGGGAACCAACGGTAGAGCATGAAGTATACGAGCACACCGGTCACGGAGACATACATCCAGAGCGGCCACGTCCACCGTGCGATGGCCCGGTGTTTGTCGTAGCGCTCGCGAAGGCCGCGGATCAAAGTGATGATCACCATGGGCACGATGACGATGGCCAGTGTCACATGCGGTATCAAGACCACAAGGTAAATCACGTGCCACACGTGCGGGCCCAGAAATCGGATGTCTCCGACGTGCGCATGAAAGTACAAATAGCAGGCCAGAAACAACGCTGAGGAAACAACCGCCGCAATCATACAGGCGCGGTGCGCGGCAAGCTTCCCGCGCATAATCAGGCTGCGACCAACGAATAGCAAAACCGCGCTCGCACCATTCAAACTCGCAATCAGCGCAGGGAAGTACCCGTATTGTTCAGGGATCAAGCGGCTGGCCTCGTCGTGCGGCGATTTGCCATCAGAAATGCGGCTCCGAACATCACCAACGAAAACAGCACCAGGGTCGCCATAGCAGACGGCAAAGGAAACGTAGTTTCAGCCCCGGGATAAAGCAACCCGCGTAGCGCCTCGACCCCATAGGTCAGCGGGTTCAGTCTCATGATGACCCGAATCCAGCCGGAAGCCCCGGCTATCGGGAAAAGGGCACCAGAAACCAGCCACAAAGGAATCAAGAAAAGATTTACGATTCCGTGGAAGGCTTGCGACGAATCCATCGGCCAAGCGATCGCGAAACCGAGCGCGGTGAGAGAAAACGAAACCAGAAAAACAACAACCGCAACCAACAGCACTTGCACCAGATCGAGATGCACGCCCGCAAATGGAGCGCAAGGAT
>CAVPFM010000009.1:0-278155 GCA_963703735.1 uncultured Acidobacteriota bacterium | reverse complement strand
GTTGGCGGACTCCTCAAGCGGCGCATCGGGCCCACGTCACCAGCAATAACCAAGCAACCAACAGGCTCGCTCGTCAGTGCGCCCGTTATAGCTTTTCCACCACAAATCCGCTGCCCGCTTCTTAGCTTGATGGCGGGCGGCGAAAGGCATTGAGCGCCACGCTTGGCGAATAACGACCGCTTTCATGTGGATCATCTGATATGTTTCTTTGCAGTAAATCGAATGCAAGCGACGCTGTTGCATCAGAGGGCAGCCCCTGGGTCGAACGAATGTGGACTTTAAAACTCGTGACATTTGCGCTGTCAAAGCCAACGTGGGCGGCGGCTTTGGTGGTACTTGCCCCGATGAACGCAGCTCGCCAGCCGGACCCCGAGACGGACGATCGAGAGTAACGTGCTGCCGACCATCTTCGCTGGATAACAACTCGAAAAACGGTGTTGAACGGACCGGTGCCGCTCACGTGGCGCTCACAATTCCAATCTTTTCAAATCTGCTCGGCGCGAAACGTGTCGCAGCTCCCCACCGCTCCGGATTAAATCCGGTCATAAACCACCGGACGCGTTGTGCCGAGGTGCCGTAGGTGAATGCGTCGGGCGCCACGTAGCCCTGGGTCCGTCGTTGCAAACGATCATCTCCGATTGCCGAAGCGGTCTGCAAGGCAGCCTCAACATCACCAGGTTCGATGAATTGCCACTTTGCTTGGGCGCGGTTCGCCCAGACGCCGGCAAGGCAATCGGCTTGCAGTTCCACTCGCACCTGCAGCGCATTCGCCTCAGCCTTGTCCATTCCACTTTTTCGCGCAAACGAATCGCACGATGGAATACTGCCACTGCTTCTCTTGGATGGCTGTTGCCCTCTTGTGCTCGCGCTTCAGCATCGGCGTTCGTCAAAGCTCCCGCATGGCGTCCCCAGGCCAAGAGGTCGAGATAATCATTCAATTTCTCTTCACGCAGTGACATTTTACGCGATGGTGAGAATCGTCGTGCTCCGACGGAGTTGACAAAGTCGAGGCAGAGCCGCTCGCCAATCAGATTCACTGTGCCGGCAGGTCTGCCGTCCAGTCGAGAGCCCCGAGGCATGTAACCTCCAATACATTCTTGACAGGTTACACGAATTCGCATTACTGTGTAACCTCTCAAGCTATTATGAGAGGTTACGAAAGAGGAAGCAAGTGGAGAGGACATTTATTCCCGTGAATCCGACGAACACCGCACAGGGGCCGGAAGGGAAACTCAGCGAACGCCTGTTTCGTCTCGAGCCCAGGATTCGCTACGTGGCGCTGAATCAAAAGGGTCAAATCCAAGAAGTGCAACAAAGTCCGCAGCATCCCAGCACCAATTCGCCAGAAAGTGATCGGATCGAGGAGTTGATTGTGAATCCTATCGTGCTGGAGATCGCGGCGCGCCGCGGCAACATTGATATGGGCGGCGTCCGCTACGTCGTCATCCGCTACGGAACCCAGTATCAATTGTTGTTTCCCTACCGGGACGGACATCTCTCCATCGGCGTAAATCCAGAAGACGATCCCATCGAGATTGCGCGAAAGGTTGCAGCCGCTTTGGATTTGAAAGCCTGAATTTCATTCTCATGGTTGATGGAGGCCGAAAATGCAGGGATGGGGCATGCTGGAAAATCTGGTCAGAGATGCGAAGTATGGATTGCGGCAACTCCGTCGGAGCCCCGGGTTTGCTCTCGTTGCCATCCTTACGCTCGCCCTCGGCATTGGAGCGAATACCGCGATCTTTACGCTCGTCCATGCCGTGATGATCAAGTCTTTGCCAGTGCCGAACCCCGGCCAAATCTACAGCCTGGGGGATACCAAACTCTGTTGTGATACTACGGAGATTGCCGATCTACGCGACAATTTTGCGCTCTATTCCTTTCCCCTGTATAAGCACGTCCGCGACAACACACCGGAAATTTCGGAACTTGTTGCATTCCAATCTTGGCTGTCAAACTTGAGCGTTCGCCGAAGCGGTGTTCACGGCGTTGCTGAACCCTACTTTGGGGAATTCGTCTCTGGCAATTACTTCTCGCTCTTTGAAGTCGGCGCATTCGCCGGACGGACCTTGACCCTGGCCGACGATCAGCCCAACGCTCAGCCCGTGGCGGTGCTCAGTTACCGTACCTGGTCACAGCGTTTTGGTTCCGATCCCTCCGTGATCGGGGCCAACTTTGCTATCAACGGTCAATCGATGACGGTGGTTGGTATTATGCCGCCAGGGTTTTTTGGCGATACCCTGCGCAGCGATCCCGCCGATTTTTGGATTCCGCTGGCCATGGAGTCGAATCTTGACCGCGACAATCCGCTTCTGAATCAGCCGAGCGAGTTCTGGTTGTACGCTATCGGCCGGCTTCGGCCGGGGACCGAACCTGCGCAAGTACAGGCAAAGCTGAAATCTGAAATTCAGCAGTGGCTCACCGATCAGAAGGGTAACTCGGAGCGCGATCGTCAACTGATCAGTACGCTCCGCCTCTCCCTGACTCCTGCGGGCAGCGGCGTGACCCGTTTAGCTACCACCTACGGTGAAGGCCTGCATATGCTAACGGTGGTTTCCGCGCTTGTTTTGCTTATCGCTTGCGCAAACATCGCCAGTCTCTTGCTCGTACGGGCGACTGCTGGCCAATTGCAAACCGCCGTGCGTGTGGCTCTCGGCGCATCTCGCGGCCGGCTCATAAAGCAGATGGTCACCGAAGGTGTTCTCCTGGCCTTGCTAGGCGGCATCGCCGGCATCGTTGTCGCCATTATCGGAACACGGGCCATCCTGCTGCTGGCTTTTCGCGGCGCAAAGTATGTCCCGATTGACGCGACTCCTTCGTTCTCGGTCCTGGGATTCGCGTTTGTTCTCTCGCTGATTACGGGAGTCGTCTTCAGTGGGGCGCCTGCTTGGATCGCTTCGCGCTCGCATCCGGCGGAAACGCTGCGCGGCGCGGGGCGGGCTACGCGAGATAACTCCGCCTTTCCGCAGAAGGTGCTGGTCGTCCTGCAGGCGGCCATGTCTCTCGTGCTTCTCGTTGGCGCCGGTTTGGTGACGCAGAGTCTCCGCAACCTTGAGAAACAGCAATTCGGCTTTGATTCGCAATCTCGCCTGATCGTGCGCCTCAATCCCGCTCTTGCTGGCTACAGCTTCGAGCGTCTTCCCGGTCTTTATCGGCAGCTTCAGGATCGCATTAGTCACATGCCCGGCGTGGTCAGCGCCAGCCTCGCCCTCCACAGCCCCATGGACGGCTGGAATTGGGGTGGTGATGTTGCTATCGAGGGTCGCCCGCCTTCACCCAACTCTTCCGATGACAAGGCGCAATACGACTTCGTCGGGCCGCGCTATTTCGAGACTATCGGCACGCGTCTCTTACGAGGGCGTCTGATCGAGGAGCGAGATACGCCAGACTCTCACCACGTTGCGGTGATTAATGACGCGCTCGCCCGTAAATTTTTCCCGAATGAAGATGCCCTCGGGAAACATTTGGGGTTCAACAGCGTCCGCCACGGGGGCGACTATGAAATCGTGGGCATCGTGGAAAATACGAAGTATGTTGACCCCAAGATTCCTGCAGAGCCCATGGTGTTCCTGCCTCTCCTACAGACCGTGACCTACGAAGATTCAACGCAAAACGCCTACCAAACCTGGGCAAACTACATCGACGGCATCCAAGTGCACGTAGCGGGCCGTCCCGATAATCTCCAAGCTGAGGTCCGCAATGCTCTCGCGGAAATCGATCCGAATCTGACCGTTATCAAAATGACCAACTTCGAAGACCAGGTCGATTCCAGACTCAATAGCCAGCGGCTCATCGCCCAACTCACCTCCTTGTACGGAGTTTTGGCTCTTGTGCTGGCCGGAGTCGGACTGTATGGCGTCGCCGCTTACACCGTCGCACGCAGAACCAGCGAGATCGGCTTGCGCATGGCCATCGGCGCAGACCGGGGAGACGTGATGATGATGATGCTGCGGAGCGCCATGGCCCCGATCGGACTTGGCCTCCTGATCGGGATACTAGCAGCCTTAGCAGGAGGACATCTTGTTGCGCGCCTGCTTTATGGAGTGAAGAGTCACGACCCGCTCATACTGTTCATAGCTGTTCTGGTGCTCCTGCTCTCTACGATTCCCGCCGCGATTGTTCCTGCACGCCGTGCGGCTTCGATTGATCCCCTGAGAGCTTTGCGAACCGACTAAATTCAGTGCGGCGCCGTCCCGAACGAATTGCAAGTATTTCCATTCGCTAAGCCTCAGTGCAAGCCGAGAAAATTTAAGGTGCAAATGCGGAAATGAATGCGAAAAACAGTTGCTGTGCACTTCAAGGAGGGGAATCCATGCTTATTTGCGATCTCTGCGGCGAAGCAAAGGATTGTCTGCAGAGGGAAATTGACGGCAAGGATATGATCCCACATTTCCATTTTGAAACTCTTCCGCTGAACCCTTGGATCATCGCTGTCATCAATATTCATGCGGGTGTGAAAGCGATGAAGACGCTCTGGAGGTCGGTACCCAATGGGTGAGAAACAAAATCAGCCACTTCAGTTCTTGTTCAATGCTTCTTTGAAGGTCGATTTCCAGGGATCGCGAGTGACTTCCAATGGTGGCCTGATTCTGGTTCGCGAGTTGGATGAGCGACTAGGTCTGGAAAAGGTCATCGAGGAACACTTGAGCGACTCGCGACAAGGCATGAACAAGCAGTTTGCGCTGGCCGGTCTACTGCGGCAGTCGGTTTACAGCCGCTTGGCTGGTTATGAAGACCTCAACGACGCCGAACGACTGGCAGCCGACCCAACGTTCCGATTGATCAGTTCGCAGAGAATCTGGGATCGGTGCGCAGCGTTGACCTCGACCTTGCACTGGTTCGAGACGGAGCTGCTGACCAAGGAAATCGTGCCTCAAAGCGGAAATTGAAAATGAAGCAACGGTAACACGCTAACCCGGCGTCCAAGTTTCCGGGATTCGGCGCCCCGAGGCGCCGCGGCGCGCTTCTGCACACGGAGGCCCTCATGCTGCCATTCATCCTTTTCGCGGCGCTCGCAGCCACGCAACAAATCTCTATGGAGTGCGCCAATACCGCCGACGCCCAGACGCAGCCGGTGCGCGGCCCGGCTGGATCGAGTGCCATCCTGAAGGTTTCGACCTCGGATGACACCAGCAAGGACTCGCACCAATGTAGCGCGGACTACCAGCTCCTGGTTACGGCCGCCGCAGGGGAAACCCCAACCACAGTGGATTTTCTCTCTTCGGATGGCGACTATGGCCGCAGCCTCTCCGTGCGCCTCGACGGATTTTCGCAGGACGGCGGGCGAATTTTCGGCGTCCTTGCCGAAGGCGACTCGACCCCCATGACCCTCCTTTTCGATTACCATGCTTCGGGCGGCCCGGCGCAGCTCGTGGATCTAGGCAAACAGTTCGCGCCCGTCATGCCTGCCGCCTGCATCCGCACTCTCGACGTCATCGGAACCACTTCGTCAGGCGCGTTCGTCCTGGAAACCGATTCCGCGAAGCCCTGCGCCTCTTCGTCGCGCTGGCTGCGCGATCCCTCCGCCGCCCGCCCACGCCCCTTGCCCCCGTCTGCCCAGTTTTCGCCGCTATACACGGCGGGTACCGCCACCCGCTAGAAAGACTGTCGTCTAAAGAGCAACAGCTAACAGCTTTCTAAGTTTCGTTGCGAGTCTCTGCAACTAACGCGGAGTCTTTAAGCTCAAAACCCCGTTATATTAATAAAAGTGGACGATATCGGTTCCGAAAGCTGGAACCTCAGTGGGCAGGGCAATGTGACTGCAGGACCGTTCGAATCGGCAGTGGCGAGGGCAGAGCGCACAACGCGATTGAATACATAGCTGATATTTGACGACCAACGCGCGGAAGCGGGCGGATGGTCGGCCACCCGGAAGTAATCGTCGCAAACGGTCCTCCATGCCATCATCGGCGACTTCCATGGGGCAGCGGTCACGCACTTCGAACCGCGCTGACCGAGCGCATTCGCCACAGCCATCCCGCGCTCACCGTCGGAGCACTCGAATCGAGCTCCCTCGTCGAACCCGGAGCGCTGGTGCGCGACTGGTGACTTTTTGTGTTCCGCTCTAGTTCCTCCCATGGCTCGGCCAATACCGCACCGATCTTTACAGTTCAGTAGGCTAGCCTTTTTCTGCCGCTCATTTTCTCGGGCACTGCTTCAGGCCAATTCCTGCGTCCTGCAGCTTCGCGTCTTCTGCTTTCCCGGTTCCTCACCACACACAGCATGGGTCCCTCCCATAAAGCAGCCGCTCGCTTTGGAAGCAGAAGCCCTCGCTTTTGAGTGCCCCAGAAAAATGGGGCAGAAAAAGGAGATATTTTTCATGTCCTACTTGATAGTTAAGTGGAATAGGGCCGTCAAGAGATGATGCAAGTAGTCTTTGGTTCACTGACCCCTCCCGGAACGAAGGTCTGCGACGCCGTAGGCGGAGCGTTTAGGCCGCAGTGAAGGGAGGGGTCAGGGGGGTTACTGAGTCGAACTTTTCTGGTCAAAGCGCGTACTATGCACTGAAAGCCCGCGGGGGTGCTTCACAATGGATGCTCTGTGGCAGGATTTGCGCCAGGGGATTCGAGCGCTGCGTCGCAGCCCGGGCTTTGCCATTGTGGCCGTCCTAGCGATAGCGCTTGGCATCGGCGCCAGCACAGCCATATTTTCTGTTGTCAACAGCGTGCTGCTTCGGCCGCTTGCCTACCGTCAGCCACAACAGCTTTACCTTATTCGGGAAATCATTCCCCAACTCGCGAAGTTCTATCCGTCATTTCCAGCAAACCTGCCCAACTTTCGCACCTGGCAGAAAGAATGTCAGTCGTTCGATCAGATTGCGATTGTCCAAGCGACCTCGATGGACCTGACGGGTCAGGGTTCAGCCGAGAAAATCTACGGCGGTCAAGCTTCCGCAAATCTTTTTGATTTGCTCGGTGTGCAGCCAGCAACAGGCAGGACGTTTTCCCCTCGAGAGGATGAGCCAGGGCAAGACCATGTCGTTCTGCTGACTGACTCCTTTTGGCGCAATCGGTTCCATGCCGACTCGTCGCTAGTTGGCAAAGCAATCGTTCTCAGTGGCTCGCCCTATGAAGTTGTGGGCATACTCCCTTCGTCGTTCCGCTTTCCCAAAGAATTGGGCGCGCTGGTAGAGCTTGGTCCGCGCCTCGATTTCTTCAAGCCTCTTGGCCTGGATCGTACCCAGTACAGCATGGTTGGCGAGTTCGATTTTGCCGCAATTGCGCGCCTTAAACTCGGAGTCGCGCCCAGTAAGGCTCTTGCGGAACTAAACGTCGTTCAGGATCGGATAGCAAAGCAGGCGAAACAAGGCGTCGATCTCCGCGCGGAATTACTTCCGCTAGAGCCCGAGATCGTCGGCCCTGCTCGTCGAGGCTTGGTCTTTTTGCTCTCTGCCGTTGGCTTGGTCTTTTTGATTGTATGCGTGAACGTCGCGAACCTTTTGCTTGCGCGCATTCCTGGCCGAATGCGCGAAGCCAGCATTCGAACCGCTCTAGGCGCGTCACGTGGGCGTCTGGTATGTCAGATGTTCACCGAGAGCCTTCTTCTCGGCATCGTAGGTGGTACCTTAGGTGTCGGGTTGGCAAGCTTGGGAGTGAAGTGGTTTGTTCGCGCTGCGCCATTCAGTCTACCTAGATTCGATGAGATCGCCGTGGACGTTCGTGTCCATTGTTTCGGTCTCTTTCTCGTTACTTTTTCTGTAGCTTTGTTCGGGGTTTTGCCCGCCTTGCGCATGGGTCACGCCGACCCCCAGCAAGTATTGAAATCTGGTGGGACTGCCACAACCGAGAATCGTCGAGCACGGCGCCTGCGGGAGAGTTTGATTGGTCTTGAAGTCGGCCTGAGCTCATTACTTCTGATTCTTGCAGGTCTCCTGACGGCCAGTCTCCTACAATTGTTGCGTGTCAACGTTGGATTCACTTCCGAACGCATCCTTGCCGCAGACATTCAACTACCTCCGCCCAACTATTCCCAAGTAAGCGCCCGACAACACTTTTACGATGAGGTGCTCGCTCGCATTCGCATGCTTCCCGGCGTCATTTCGGTGGGGTGGGTCAGCAAGCTTCCCCTCGAAGGAGAAGGAAGTATCGACAACATTACCCTTTCAGGGGAGCAGCATATAGGTGCTGACACACCCCTTGCGAATTACCGCGCTGTTAGCTCGGAATATTTTCAAGCAATGGGCATCCCGCTACTCGAAGGTCGCGTTTTTGCAGAGAGCGATAGAGGCAGGAGCACTGTAGTCATTTCCAAGAGCGTCGCCGAACGCCTATGGCTGTATAAGAAAGCCGTCGGACAGCAATGCGTTACTGGGTGGGGTGGAGAGCATCACAGTGAAAATCATCGGTGTGGTCGCTGACATCCGAACCGTGCGGATGAATGAGGCGCCGACGATGATGGTTTACGTACCGGGCTGGTATCGGCTGCCATCGTCAGCCTCGATCGTTGTTCGTACGGCGATGGACCCAAGTGCCGTTGCTTCCGGGATTCGTGACGCGGTTCGTTCGAGTGACTCGGATGTGCCTATCCTCGCGCTCCGTCCGATGACACAGGTGATATCCGAATCGGTCGAAGCACGCCGCTTTCAGATGCTCCTAGCGCAACTTTTTGCAGCGAGCGCCCTCCTCTTGGCGTCGCTCGGCATTTTCGGAGTTGCTGCTTACTCGGTCACGCAACGCCAGCATGAACTGGGAATTCGCAGAGCGCTCGGAGCTCAGCCCATCGATGTTCTACGACTGGTGCTGTTGGCTGGAATGCGGCCGGTCGTGGTCGGCCTCGCTGGAGGAATTGCAGCGGCGCTGGCAGTCGGCCACTTCATCCGGAGTCTTCTCTTCGGCATCGGAACCGCTGATCCCTCGACCTTCGCTATCGTCACCATCGTGGTAATTACAGTTGGCCTTTTGGCTTGCTATCTGCCCGCGCGTCGCGCGCTGCGAGCGGATCCCATGGTCGCTTTGAGATACGAATGACCTCAAGTGTCACCGCATTTGCCGGTGGCGCCTAACAAAGGACGTTTGAGTTCAATTCTCTCTTCGCATGCCCTTGCCTCGCGTCCTCTAACCTTTCTCTTGATTCGTAGTCAGTCCGACAGGCACCTTTTTCTGCCTCTCACTTTCCTGGGCACTGCTCGGGCCAATTCCTGCGCCCAGCAGCTTCGCGGCTTCTGCTTTCCCGGTTCCTCCTGAACGCCACAGGTCCCTCCCATAAAGCAGCCGCTCGCTTTGGGAGCAGCGGCCTCTCGCTTCTGGGTGCCCCAGGAAGATGGGGCAGAAAAAGGAGAAAATTCTGCTATGTCTTACCTCAACTCTATAACTCTCGTCGGGTTCGTTGGTTCTGACCCGGAGCAACGTCAAGCGAAAGGCAACGGTTCGAAATTCACCGTGCTGTCAGTCGCCACGCAGCGCTCTTGGAAGAACGCAGATGACGAATGGAGCTCGAAAACCGAGTGGCACCGGGTCGTTGTGTTCCGGCCACTCTTGGCAGAGCGTGTCGCTACGACTGTCAAGAAGGGCGCTCACGTACTCGTCGAAGGCTCTCTCGTCAGCTCGACCTACGAACAACCGAACGGCAAAGGCAAGAAGTCGAAGACCTCGAAGATCACGTCGTGGTCCGTCCGCGCCGATGTCGTGCGCAGGCTCGATCGCGGCGAACCGGAGCCCAACGCGCCTGCTCCCGCGCAAGCGCCGGAGTCCAACGAAGCTGCGTTCTAATGTGTTCGAAACGAAGGCCCTCCGACGATGTCGGAGGGCCTTTTCTATTTCTTGTGTTAACGATCAGTCCGCCGCTTCGATTTGGATTAGCGCTGTGTCCCGTAGCTGAAGAGGCGTTGGGCCGGCAGGAGTCGGAACATCGGCGAGACGGCTCAGCAACGATTCAAGCGCAGATACACCATCGTCAAGCGCTGCTAGCTCCGCATCGCTCAGTGGGATTTCTTGGCGCATGCGCAGCAAGTTGTTCTTGCCCTCAAGAAGAGCCGCCATCGTCGAGCCCTTTGGCACATAAAAAGAGCATTTCGCACACGCCATACGGTGCGGACATTGATCGAAGAAGTCATAAGTACAGTAGCCGTGGCCGAGATCGTAAAACTTCCACGCCTCCGCGGCACCGACTCCGTTTCGCACCTTTTCCTGATCTATGAGCACTTCGATCGCCCGCAGATTCCGTCCGAAGTAACCTGCATCCTCATACGACTTCGTCAACTTCGTTGGCGTGATTCTTGCGTACCGTTGAGTGGAGGACGGCAGCCGATGGCCCAGCCACTCTTGCAACTCATACAGACTCATTGGCTCCTTCGCATTGAACAGTTGGGTGGCGATGGTGGACCTCGCGCGATGACTCGTAATTTTCCCGCGGAGGTCGCTCTGTGGCACTCCAGCCTTCTGACATAGTCGCGGGATGAGATGGCGGTAAAATTGCGGCGCCCTAATTTGTGGATTGAGTCGAACTCGCACAAGAGGTAAGCAATCGCAGCAACGGCAGGTTTTTCATGCTGGCTTTTTTTTGATGCTAGCGAGCCATTCCTCCTCGGTCCAACCCCAGAAGCTCCTTCCGCGTGCGGCCATGTCGCCTAGCATCAGGATTTTTGTGTTCACCCAGTATTTCTTCCGGAGTTCGATATGAGCGCAGACATCCTCGATTGGTTTTATCAGCCGTGAAACCCTACATCGTTCGACCACCTCAGAAGGAAGAACACCAGACCCTAAGCTCGACGCATGTACCTTTAACGCTTCTGCTTCACTCGCTTTGAGTTCGAGGTCGCGATCATAGTCCTCCAGCCTTATTGGCCAGACCCACGCCGGTTGAGTGCACGATGTCCCCGTCATCTCAACACCTCGCGCATCCTCGCTACTCTCCACGCATGGATCTCCGCCATCCCGCGGGTCAGTTTGTTCGCCAGGTCACGACCACTTAGCTGAATGTAAAGCGTAGTCGTCTGGAGACTTCGGTGCCCGGCGAAAGTATCGATCTCGTGAATGTCCCAGTTCGCCCGCGCGAGGTCCGTCAGGCACAAGTGTCGCAGGCTGTGTGGAGTGAACCGGGAGAGATTGCACCGCTCTGCCACGCGTGCGATTACTTTGGACCATGTCCAGATCGAAATCGGCTGGCCGTAATTGCGGTACGACTCTGAAAGGAACAACGGGCCTCGTTCACGATTCAGTTCCCGCCGAATGAGTAGATATCTGCTGAACAGCTCACTCGTTGCTGAGGAATATGGAACGATTCTCTCTGTGCGATTCTTTGTCTTTTCCGGCCGTATGTGCAGCAGTCGATGCGCGGGATCGATGTCCGTTGTTTCGAGGGAACAGATTTCTTCGCGACGGAGCGCCGCGTCGTAGGACATCGCCAGCATCGCGCGATTACGCAACGGTTCACTTTTGCAGGCTCCCAGAATCCTCTGCCACTCTTCTTCGTTTGGGATCCACGGAAGCGGGTGCTGTCTTGGGATGAAGCTGCGCCCGGCTGCAGCCGGGCGCAGAGGGTTTCGCACACAGATTCTCTCTTCCACCAGGAAGTCATGAAAGAGCCGAACCACTGTCAGATGCTGTTGTAAAGTTGCGTGCGCGAGCGTTGTCCTCGCTTGCAACCCGTTTTTCCGAACCCTGGGAACCGCCAGATCGGTAATGCTCCGGACGTAAGCTCCGATGGTTGGGCGAACAACGGATTCGAACGAAATCGCTTGCGATTCGAGGAACGCGAGGTACGAGTCCAGGTCTCGTCCGTAAGCTTCGATGGTGTTTGCTGCAAGACCTCGCGCAGCCTGAAACTTCAGCCATTCTCTTGCTTGCGGATTCTCCGCAACTCTTCTGTATCGCTCCCAGCGCACTTCACAGATCGAGAACTCCATGCCCATGGTTCCCTCCAGCTTGAGTTCGGCCCCTAGGGGCCGAACTCACCATACGCCGGCAGGAGAACCACCCACCCTATTCCACATAATCAATTCAGTAACCCTAGTCGGATTCGTCGGGGCCGATCCAGAGCAACGCCAAGCGCGCGGCAATGGTTCGAAATTCACCGTGCTGTCCGTCGCTACCCAGCGCTCCTGGAAGAACACGGAAGACGAATGGGTCTCGAAGACCGAGTGGCATCGCATCTCGATCTTCCGCCCTCGCCTTGCCGAATACGTCCTCACAACCATCAAGAAGGGTGCGCACATCCTCGTTGAAGGCAGCCTTGTCAGCTCAACCTACGATCAGTCGAACGGCAAAGGCAAGAAAGCCACGGCCAAAAAAGTGGTCTCGTGGACCATCCGCGCCGACGTCATCCGCAAGCTGGACCGGTCGGAGATTGAACCGGAAACGGCTAGCGCGCAGTCCGGCGAAACGTCGGCTTCCGACGCGCCGCAGTTCTGAAAACGGTCCGTTAAAAGGGCTCCGGCTTTGCCCGAAGCCCCTTTCTTTGCGGAACAGTGGGCGGGCTTGTTGTCGCTCACCAGTCGCGTCATGTGAATTGTCGGTTGTCCACGATCGTGGACAACTTTCGAAACTCCACACGAACGCAGGCTCTCGCGCCAACTATTGCGACCGCCGTCATCTCTGTCCCCCGAACGGCAGTTCGTACCTCGGTAGGGTTGTCCCCCTCCCGTGACCTTCGTCATCTCTAGCGCTTGCGACGGAGACGGTCATGAGCGAAAGGCCTAGTTGTCCCTGTCTTCTTTGCCGGATCGAAGAGAAGCTTCTCAAAGAGCTCGATTCGCCTATATCCCGAGAGAACTACGAGGTCTTGCACTCGGTTTCGCCACCTCTTGCGGGTTTCCCGCAATCAGAACTCCTTCTTGCGCATCTTCGCGCCAGGCGCGGCGATGCCTCTTCCGATCAAATTCTTTTGGAACTGATGAAATGGTGCGATGTATTTCACGACGGCTTAGTGCCAAACCTCTTCCTCCTGGCTTTTCTTCCCATGCTGCACGCCACCGTGCGTCAAGTCACACGCCGCTACCTATCTCTGACGTGGGACGATGCGGCGCAGCAAGCCATTCTGGTCTTTCTGGAATTCCTGCACTCGACCCAGTTCCGCCGGCGGATTTCACATTTGGCTTTCGCGCTCGCACGTAGAGTCAAACGCAGGACACACGCGTGGGCTCGACAAGAACTCGCCTTCACGGATGCTCCCGCTTTGTCGATCTTGCACGCGAGCTTCGATGAAAATCCTTTCGAACGTCTTGTCCTGCTTCGCCATCTGCTCGACGGTGCCAGCGCTCGAGCAATCATCGATACGGCCGACGTGCAATTGCTTGTTCAGATCAAGCTCGACGGAGAGCCCGGCGAAGTCTTCTATGAAGAACTGGGTCTCACTCCAAATGCCTTCCGGCAACGTGTGAAACGCCTCTTGGCGAAGCTACGGCGCATGGCGGCTACAAAACCGGGCAGTCCAAACCCGCGGGGGAATTCCAAGGGAACTTCCTGACCGTAGTTGTTCATAAAAGTGTCGCTCGATCACGCAAATATATTTTTCGCCCTCGGCGACACATTTTCGGTTTCCGAAGCTGAATAGATAAATAGGGAGCGATCTCGCATCGATACTCGGCAGCTGCCGGAGCGGCGGTTCCTACCGGGATGGCCTAGGTATCTTCGAACGCTTCGAAATCCGGGGGCCAGTCGGAGAGTTTCGCTCCAAATCTCGACTCGTGAGGCACTTGTGTCGGCAAAATTCTCGCGGTTTCGTCTAGGTATCTTCGTGCGAGCCCTCTTTGCGTTTTTCATGACTCTGTTTCTAGTGTCCGCCGCCTTTGCACAGGCGAATTCTCCCTGGGAGAACGCAGCCAACGTTCTGCAACAGGCCTTCACCACTACCATCGCCCGCGGGCTGTCGCTAGTGGCCATCGTGGTGTCGGGATTGACCTTCGCCTTTGGCGAAGGCGGCTCGAAACGCGTTCTCGCCGGAGTGCTGTTCGGCGTTGGCATGGCCATTGCGGCCGTCAATTTCCTCGCCTGGCTCTTCCCGTGAGCGCGGGCGCATCTGGAGAAGGATTTGTGACTAATCCTAGAAGAATCCATCTCGTCCTTCGCTCGGTGTCCCGTCCGCTCACCATTCTAGGAGCGGAGCGGAAGCTGTTTTTCTTCGCCATGTGCGTTGGTGCCGGCACCTTCAATCTGCTCGGCAGTTTGCGCGGCGGGCTGCTGATGTTCCTGCTGCTCTACGGACTGGCGCACTGGGCCACCCGGACCGATCCGCAGATTCTGCGGCTACTGCTGGCGTCGGCGAGACTCCGTACCCAATACGACCCGGCGAAGTTTGCGCCGGTCACGGTTCGCCGGAGGCCCAATGCTTAACCTGAAACGAATCGTCAAGAACTATGAGGAAGCCGGCGCCCTGAATGCCCAGGTGAATCTGTATGGCTTCCTCGACGAGCAGGTCTTTCTCACCAAGTCCGGAGACATGGGAGTGATCCTCGAAGTTCGCGGCGTGGACTACGAATGCCTGGACGGAGTCTTCGTCGATGCATTGACCAAGCGTCTGGAGTCGGCGCTCCGGCTGTTCGATGAGAACTATCGGATCTACCAGTATCTATTCAAGCGCAACGACCCGAAGATTCCACACAAGTTGTACGGAACTCCCGTGGTGGACGCCGCGATTGCCAATCGTATGGCCTACCTTCAGGGCAAATCCAGTCGGCTGTTTTCTCTCTCGATCTACTATGTCGTCCTTTTCGAGGCCTCACGCCCCGTCGGCAACGGCATTCTCGCGGGCCGGACGAATCCGGAAATGGTGTTGGAGGAGGTTCGCGCATGGTTTTCAACCGAAGCACGCATCGTGCTGCTCGATCGGGAATTGATCAAAGCGCGTTCTACGTTGTTGCAAAAGGTGGGCGGCTTTCTGTTGCAGGTCGCTGATTTTCTTCCCATCCGGGTTCTGGACAAACAAGACGCGTTTCGTGTCCTTACGCAACTTCTCAACTTTGCTCCCCACAAAATTGAGTGTGCGCGGCTCAAGCACGACACGTTTCTTGACTATTTTGTCGGCGCATCCCACGTGGAATGTCACCGTACGCATCTCCGCGTAGACGATTATTTCGTGAAAGTTCTCACACTGAAAGAACCCTCGGCGCAGAGCTTCCCCCTTATTTTCAAGCAACTCCTCGAGGTGCAAGCCAACTTCTATGTGGTGACGGAGTGGAAAAAGGAAGAGTCCGGAAAAACACGCCGCGCCATCCAAGCCAAGCGTCGCCATTTTCATAACACCAAGCGCTCGTTCTTTAGTCAGGTCAACCTGAACGATGTCCCCCAGCAGGATGTCTTGCTCGACGATTGGAAAGAGTCCCGCGTCCGTGAACTGGGCGAAGGCATCAAGGAGATCGAACTTCACGGCAACTACTTCGGGCAGTTTTCGCTCACGATCGTCATCTACGACCTGGACCCCGCCGCTGTGCAGCGCACCGCCGCCGAGTTCTACAAAGTATTCAGCATCCATGACGCCGAGCTGTACGACGAGCGCTACAACCTGCTGAACGCCTTCCTCGCCGCGGTTCCCGGCAACCATGCCTGGAACCTGCGATCCCTGTACTTGCTCAACACCAACTACGCCGATTACTCGTTTCTGTTCACGCTCTCGTGTGGGGAAACACACAACGCTCATCTCCGGCAGGAGTATTTGGCGGTCCTCGAAACCTGCCACAACACGCCTTATTTTCTGAACCTCCATTACCAGGACGTCGCGCACACCATGATTCTTGGCCGCACCGGCGCCGGGAAGTCTTTTTTGCTGAACTTCCTGATCACGAATCTCCAGAAGTATGACCCGCACACCTTCATTTTCGATCTCGGCGGTAGCTTTGAAAGCCTCACGCATCTCTTCGCCGGATCGTACGTCTCGGCCGGGCTCGAATCCGAGGGCTTTTCCATCAATCCGTTCTCCCTCCCGCCGACCAAGGAGAATCTCGATTTCTTGGCTTTGTTTGTGAAAGTCCTGCTACAAGGCAAGGGCACGTTCGAACTCGATCCTGTCGCCGATCGCGAAATCTACGAGCAGATTGAGAACTTGTATGCCGTGGATCCGGAGCTCCGAAGGCTGGGGGTCCTAGCGAACACCCTGCCCCAGATACTTTCCGCGCGTCTCGCCAAATGGGTCCGTGGAGGCCAGTTCGGGTTTTTATTCGACAACGCAGAAGACACCGTTTCCTTCTCTCGTTTTCAGTGTTTCGACTTCCAGAAGATGAGTCAGTACCCGGACCTTCTCGAACCTCTGCTCTTCTATATCCTCCATCGCGCCAATGCCGTGATCCAGGACCCTGTTCGTTCCACTTCGTTCAAAGCCTTCTTCATCGACGAGGCCTGGGTCTTCCTCAGGAATCCGGCCATCCAGCGCTACATCGTCCAGGCACTCAAGACCTGGCGCAAGCACAACGCCGCCATGGTCCTGTCCACACAATCGCTTGACGAGCTGAGGCGCTCCGAGCTGCTCGACGTTATTCTCGAAACCGCCGCCACCAAGATCTTTCTGGCCAACCCGGACATGGACCGCGAGTTATACCGCAAGCAGTTTCATTTGAACGAAACGGAAACCGCCTTGATCGCCGGGCTCATTCCCAAGCAACAATTCCTCATCAAGACACCGGAGCTGGCCAAGGTCGCCAATCTCACCGTAGATCCGAAGAGCTACTGGCTCTACACCAACGATCCCTACGACAACCGGAAACGCCGGGAAGCCTTCGAGACCTTCGGCTTCGCCAAGGGTCTGGAAGTGTTGGCGGGAGCCCAACGGTGATCTCGGCAAGCGCCTTTCCCTCCAACGGTGGCAGAGTTTCTTCGCAGTGTCCGTTCGTTGATTCTTTTTCGAGAAACATTCCCTAAGGAGCTACATATGCAAAGGCACATCGAGCCGACTTCCCGATGCACCATTCTCTGCGCTCTGGTACTTAGCGTTGGCGTTCTATCCATTGCCTGCAGCCCGCACCTTTTAGCGCGCGCGGCCGGTGACGGCGCGCGCGTCGTCAAGTATGCCAAGGAAGACGTTATTGCCGTGCGGGCCAAGCTCCGCTTTTCGACGCTCATCATCCTTCCCGAGAACGAAGACATCCTCGATTTCACCACCGGGGATAAAGAATTCTGGATCATCAATGGCGCCCACAACCTGTGTTACGTGCATCCGGCCAAGGCCGGTATTCGCAGCAATCTCAATCTCATCACGGCCAGCGGCCATGTCTATTCCTTCGGGCTCACCGAAATCAGCAATCAGTCCGGTGTCGAACCCGACCTCAAACTCTTTGTCGAACCGAAGGAAGACTCCGGCGGCCCATCCGCTCTGCAAGGGTACGTGCGTGCCACCGACGCGGAAGCCTACAAGAAAGAGTTGGAAACGCTTCGCGCCCAGACCGGTGAGCAGATTCGGGCGGCGCATGCGCAAGTCGCCGAAGAAGAGAATCGATTCCGTACCGAATACGCGAGAAAACTTCAGTTCGACTACACGGTCGACTCCCGCGGCTCGCGCGAGCCTTTTCTGGTTTCGCTCATCTACCACGACGACGCATTCACCTTCATTCGCTGCGCGGCGCGGGAAAAACCTGCGCTTTATGAAGTCAAAGACGGAAAGCCCAATCTGATTCCATTTCAGTTGGAGAACGGGGTGTACATCGTTCCCAAGATTCTCGATAGCGGCTATCTCGCCATCGGCAGCAAGAAGCTCGCGTTTGTGCGGCGCATGGACGGCAGGTAGGCGCAAACGCCATGAACGAACCGATCCAAGACAAGTCTCCTAAGCCCGCCGGCCTACTGCCGAAGAACGTACAGTCCTGGCTCATCCTCGGGCTCGCCGTATTGATGGTGCTGATCATGTGGCTCACCGGTGGTAACCGGTCTACGACCCTTTCCAAGGGCACTGCCTCGTTCGGCCAATCCGCCGTTCCCGTTGAAGTGAACGAGGCCAAGATCACCGACCTGCAAAGCCGCATCCAGCAGCTACAGCGCGAACAGACCGTCGCGCAAAGTGCCCTCGCTCAAACCCGCTCCGTCGCCAACCCCGCGGTGAATTCTGCCACGAGTGGCTCCACTGCATCCGCGGGAACCGGGGAGCGCGCCGAGGATGTGATTCAAGCGGAGCGCAAGAAGCGCGAATACCTGTCGCTGTTCGCCTCCAACGTCGCGATGACCTACCGCAAGAATCCGGTCGGGGCTGGCCCTCGGAGCCAACCTCCACGGGACCGGAATCGAGGTCCTCACGGCGGCTCCGCCCTCGTTCGAGAATCCGCAAATCATCGAGCTTCTCAAACAGATGCAGCCGGCTCCTTCGCCTATGCCCCTCTCTTCCGTTCCAACCACGCCGCTCACCACATCCTCTGGAACCCCGGATCCCAATCGTGACGCCAAGCAGGTTGCCCACTCCGACGCACCCGCTGCCTCAGCGAAGACGTTTGTATTGTTTGAAGGCACCGTTCTCGAAGCCGTTCTCGTCAACCGTCTCGACGGAGCGATGGCGGGTCCCGTCGAATGCCTGGTGACCAACGATGTCTATTCTCATGACCGCCAGCGCGTGTTGATTCCCACGGGCAGCAAGGTCCTGGGCGAGACACGCAGGGTGGAAGCATTCGGTCAGGCGCGACTAGCCGTGGCCTTTCACCGCCTGGTCATGCCGGACGGATATTCCGTCAGCCTCGACCAGTTCAAGGGGCTCAATCAGATCGGCGATGCAGGGTTACGCGATCAGGTAAACAACCACTACGCCCGCATTTTTGGCGCATCCCTCGCCCTGGGTGTCATCGGCGCTGCCGGCGAGGCGGGAACGGGAGGCATACTTACTCAGTCCGGTACCGATCGCCTTCGCGAAGGATTCGGACAGAGCCTCGCGCAGTCCTCCCAGCAGATACTCGACCGCTTCCTCAACCTGCTTCCCACGATCACGATTCGTGAAGGTCATCGCGTCAAGATCTATCTGTCCGGGGATTTGGCTCTTCCTGACTATTCCAATCACAACCTGCCTTCCGATCTCTGAAGGCACGAAAGGAACCTCGTTATGAAACGCACGTTTCTCATCGCCGCCGTCCTCGCGACCCTTTGGGTAGGAACGGCCTCGGCGCAGTTCCCAGGCCTGGTGGTGTACGACCCCACCAACTACGCGAACGCGCTGCTTCGCTATTTTGAGCTGCAGCAACAGCTGCTTCAGCTCACCAACAGCCTCGCTCTGGCACTGCAAATGGCGAAAAACCTCCAGAATATGCCGGCGCGGTATCAGGCGTTGTTTTCCATCTGGCGGAACGGCGTCGCCCAAGACACGTACGGAAACACGGGCGGTTGGGTAAACGGCATCAACTCGGGCCAAGTGCCCATTGTTAACGCCGGATACCAGCGGGCCACCACGCAACTCCTGCCCTACGACGCGGGGACTCTCGCGGTCATGACCCCGGATGAACTGGCACGGGTCGAGTCGCAGTTTGCCTCGGTCGAACTCTCCGATGGCGCGAATGTAACGGCCATGGCCACGCTCGGAGCCATACGCAACAACGCCGCGAATATCGAGACACAGATCGCCAACCTCGCAGACGACTCGCTATCCGAGGACCCCGATCTCAACACCGAGGTCTCGGTTCTGAACAAGATCAACAACGCCGATGTTCTCAACCTGCGAACGGTACAGGACACGAACAAACTCCTAGCCTCGCTGCTGGAATTGCAAACCGTAGCCGCCAAGCAGCAGCGCGAGGCCACCGCCAATGCCATCAACGCGGATATCGCCCGCCGCGCAACCCTCGCCGGCAATCTCGCGCAGGTCACCGCCACGATCACCGATTCCCTCCAGAACTTCCGAATGCCGTAGTCGCCTCGGAAAATTCCCAGGCCGAAGGAGCCTGAGTTCTCATGATCACAGACTATCTCCAGTTTATTTTCCAAGCCATCGGCAATCTGCTGACCGAGAACCTCGGATTCTTCGACACCATGGGGCAAAACCTGTTCCGCACCTTTGCGACCATTCTGGTGGTCTGGTACGGCGTCAAGTCTGCGCTCGCCGCCGCGGGCGGCAAGCATCCGTTCCAGTTCGACAATTTCGCCAGCCTTCTCCTCACCATCAGCTTCGGCTTCGCCATGGTCAATTACTACAGCGCTCCCATTCCCGGCATCGGCACAAGCTTTCACAACCTGGTCACCAACGAATCTCAGTTTCTCGCCACCAAGATCAATCAGGCAGAGCTCCAAACCGTCATCGAACACGTGAACGACTTCGAGGCGCGCATGGACGCGCCCGGTGTCACCGATCTGCTCGGAACCCTGTTTTATGTCGTGGTGATCATTCTGCTCGCGGCGGCCCAGGCGGTGGCGATCGTGGTCATCGCCTACGGCTTTATCGCCACCGCCGTGTGCGTGCTGCTCGGCCCGGTCTTCATTCCGTTTTTCATCGTGCCCAAGCTCGAATGGCTTTTCTGGGGATGGCTCCGCTGCTTCGTGCAATACGCCTTCTATCAAGTCATCGCCGCGGCGGTCGTCTCTTCATCATCGGCAACCTGATCTTGGGGATCCTCGGGCTGCAACCGGTCGGGGCCATCTCGACCGTGCAGCTCATCGAAGAGTTTCCGGTCCTGTTCATCACGTTCCTCGCTTCGATCTACGCCCTGCTGAAGGTGCCCGCCCTCACCAATCACATCTTCAGCGGTACGGCGGGCGGCTCCTCGGCTGCACTGCTGGGAAGCCTCGTGCCATGAGCGACGATCGCAGCTTTCAGGACGCCAAGCGACTGTACCTCGAACAGTATGGCGATCCCATGGTGACGAATACCTATCTGAAGATCGCGCTGGTTCTCGTGTCGCTGGTAGCCGTGGGCCTCGCGCTGGTCGACCTGGGCACCCTTCGCACGTTTCAGAATTTCCGGCCCCTAGTCATCCGCATCGATGACGTTGGCCGCGCCGAGGCCATCAACTACCACAATCTGGAATATCAACCGCAGGATGCCGAAGCAAAGTATTTTCTTGTCGCAGTTCTCAACGCTCTACTACCGGAGGAACCGCTACACCATTCAGAACGATTTCTCGAAGGCCCTGTATTTCCTGGATGGCAAGCTGGCCGATGGCATTCTCGATGCCTACCGCAAGGACGACATCCTTCGCAAATTCCTCACCAATTCCGCGGCGCCCGAGGTCGATGTCGACGTCAAGAAAGTCGCGTTGGACGAGATGCAAAATCCGCCGTACCGCGCGCGCGTCGACTTCTATTTGGTGTACTACTCGCCTTCCGATCACAGCGAACTCAAGCGGGACCTCTACACGGCGAACTTCGTCTTCGTGTTCAAGGCCCACGTCGCCAATGAACTGATTCCCATCAATCCCCTGGGGATGACCATCACCTACTTCCGCGAGGATCAGGCCTTCAAATGAAACGGTCGCCGAAAGCGGGAACCAACGCAATCATGGGCGGCTGCCTGGCAAGCTCGGCCCAACCTCCGCGCGCCACTTTTACTTTCCCCTCGCGACTGCCTCCTGCCCTAACGCCACAGCTCATCCCGCCGTCTTTCGCCCTCAGAACAAACGGCACGCATCAGGAGAGCCTCAGTTGCAGCGGACTCCTGCCCGTTCTATTCGAAAAAACGATATTGGGAAAACGGAATCGGACCTTTGTGAAAGTGGGCCAGAGATGATTGCCAACGCGCTCCTTCTCACCATTGCCCTCCTACTCGCTTACATGTTCTGGCTCATGGATCAGTTGAAGTTCATGGCACCGTACAAGGACGTTCTCATTCATGCGTACGGCTCACTCGTTCTGATCAGCAGCGTCGTGTTGTTCCTCAATGTGTTTGGTGCCGTATTGCTGCTGCAGCGGAAGTTCTTCTTGAAGGATACCGGGCGAAAGCTCTCCCACCTCGACCAGCAGTTTCAGGTCGGGCAGATCGAGCTGCCCATTGCTCCGGAAAGCGACGAGAAGGAGTGACATGTCGCGCGACACCTTCTCCTTCGATCCGCACCGACCGGCCGAAGACCCCTTGGGACCCGAGCGTGAACCGTCGAGCGAGGCGCGCCGACGGGAAGGGCAGGGCGCTGAGGATGGACCGGAGATACCTTCTCCGGAGGTTCGCCAGCCTCCGTCTCTGATGCCCGAGCGAGAGGATTCCCCGCGCGCTTATCTGCTCCGTAATCGCACGTTCCTGCTTCGCGAATCCCAACTCCTCACCATGACCGAGCTTGGCAAGTTCCGCGTCGTGGCAGCCGCGGATCTGGCGCGCTTTGCCTATGCATCCGATAACGCTCGAATGGAGCGTGATGTGCGGCGCCTCAAGGACCAAGGCCTTGTCGCCGAGCGAACGCTCACCACCTCCGGACGCAAAACCCTACGCGTGCTGACGCTAACGAAAACAGGGAAGCGCCTTTTGCAAAACACCCGCTGTGTTCCGGAAGACCAACAGCTGTATCACGGCATCGTCAAGCCGCGGGAAGCCAAGCACGACTCCGAGCTCTACCGCCTCTTTCAGAAGGAAGCGGCTCGCATCGAAGGCGCTGGCGGCAAGCCCCTTCGCGTTCTGCTCGATTACGAAGTGAAACGCGATCTGAATCGCGACCGCGCGAAGTTGGGAGAAAAGAAGAACGATCCGCAGGAGATCGAACGCCTTGCCGAGAGACATGGACTCGTTGTGGTGGACGGAAAGATTCCCCTGCCGGACATGCGCATCGAGTATCAGACGGCGGATCTGGAGCTTAAACGAGTAGATCTCGAATTGGCCACCCGACACTACCGCCCCCGGGGCGTAGCCGAGAAAGCCAAAGCCGGCTTTTCTCTGTACAGCCATCGCGAAGATGCTTCACGTCTCCGCCGCATTCTCGACGACCAAGAACTCACCGCCAGGATTCTTGCTCTATGACCGTTTCCGCCGCTCATATCGAGACCCTTCAGTCCTTCGGATACACACCGCAGGAGGCCCACTTCCTCTATCTCGTGGCCACGCATTCCGGGTACTTCATGGCACGCCAGTTTCTGGCGTTCACCGGCGCGCATTGGGGCAAGCGTACGACGTTGTTCTGGACCAAACTCCAGGCCAGCAAACACGCCCGGACCGAATGCTTCCCTAAGCACGGCGTCGTCTATCACGTCTTCGCGCGCAAGCTCTACCGGCATCTCGGACGCGAGAATCTCCGCAACCGGCGCGAGCACGAAGTGGAATACGTCCAGCGACGCCTCGCCATGCTTGATTTCGTCCTCAGCCATCTCGACTTGGAGTATCTCGAAACCGAGCCGGAAAAATGCGCCTATTTTGAGCGGAACCTCGGCATTCCATCCCACCATTTTCCATCGAAGACCTACCACGGACAGCCGGAGTCCCAACCTACGGTCCGCTACTTCGTCGACCGTTTTCCCATGTACGTCGATCATGCAGCGTCCCCGCCTGTGGTCACCTTGTCCTACATCCAGCCGGCCGAAGCCAACTTGACCGACTTCGTCCGACATCTCCAAGCGTACCTGCCTCTCTTCCGTCAGCTGTCGGAACTCCGTTTTCTCTACCTCGCACGCTCCGATTCGCACTTCGACAGAGCCCGGGAAATCTTCGATTCCCTCGTGACCATTCCGCTAGGTTCCAACCCGGCTGACGACCTGCTCCGGTATTTCGCTATCCGCAAGGACTGGGACCACCGCCAGTACAGTTCGCTTACCGAAACCGATCTCATCTTTCGCAACCTGTCCAAGCAACGATTTAGTGCGCCGCGCTTCGAACACCTCTATCGCGGGTGGAAAACGGGGCGAATATCCGAGACTCAGGTTCGTGAGGAGTTCCAAAGCAACGGCACGCGTCACACCGTTCGGTTCGAGCCACAACTTTTGATGGGCGTTGGGCTGGCTCGCGGTGAAGCGGAGGAACAACGGTGAAGAACGTAACAAATACACTCTGCACCTTCCTCTGCACCAGCTTCTGCACTTTGGAGCCGAAGCATTTCTCCGGAACTAAGCAAGATCGGCGAAAAACCCAAGAGAAAACCCGCCGCGGAAAAAACACCAAATCGGGCGGGAGCGACCCCGCTTTTTTGGGCCTTCAGCCGCCCAAAAAGTGTTTGGGGTCGCTCCCGCCCTGCGGCACGAATAACCGTGCCTGGAGTTCTTTCTGCGGCGCAGGAAGAAGTTCGGAGACATCCCAGAAAGGACAAAAGCCATGCCACTGATCAAGAAAGCACCAGCCATCGTGACCCTAGAGGTGAAGCTCGAAGAACCCGTCAAGCAACTGCTAGAGGACTACGCGCGGTTCATCGAGAGCAGCCCGGACCACGTGGTCAACTCCGTGATCAAAAAGAACCTTTGGCGCGACCAGGAGTATCGCAAGTGGAGAGAGCAACGGCGCGCGCAGTCGTCGGACTCACCGAAGAGCGCGTCCTCTCCACGGGGGTAGAGAGATGTTTCGCCAAATCCTTGACTCGCGAAGCTTCGTCGCGGCGCTGCTGGCGATGGCCACGGGACTGGTGTTGTTTTATCGAGTTCCGTTTCCCGAAAACCAGGTCTTCTTGAGGGTCATCGCCCTGCGCGCGCCGCATGCGCTTCAGAGCTTCGAGTACCTCTATTGGACGTGCCTGTTTTCGACGCCGTACATGGCGTACGCCGGCGCGTTCTCGATCGTTTACACCTTCACTTTGAAGCTCGGACGAAGAATCGCTCCTGGCCGCCTGCCCGCCTACCCCGACCCGCGCAAGCGCGATCGCCTTTTCGTGGTGCTCGGCGAGGTGCACAATCCTCGAAAGCCGGGCCCGTCGAGATCTCCCTGGTGGCTCACCGTGCCGGAGCGCGGACTGTTTACCGGCATCGCGGTCTTCGGCGCCGTGGGCAGTGGCAAGACTTCATCGTGCCTCTATCCGTTTGCTGAACAAATTCTTTCCTACAAAGCCTTTAATAAGGATGAGCGAATCGGCGGCCTCGTGCTGGAGGTTAAAGGCGACTTCTGCAAGCGCGTAAAGGAGATCTTGGAGCGCCACGGACGCGGCGAAGACTACATCGAAATCTCCCTCGATTCGGAATACCGCTACAATCCGCTACACAACGATCTCGACGCGTACGCCCTAGCCTTCAGCATCGCGTCCCTTCTCAACAATCTGTTTGGGCGCGGCAAAGAACCCTTCTGGCAGCAGGCCTACACCAACCTCGTGAAGTTCATCATCCTTCTATATAAGGTTGCCTATGGCTACGTGACCCTCTTCGATGTCTACCACTGCGCCATCTCTCCGCCGTTCCTCGAACAGCGCATTTACGAAGCAGAAGAGATCATCCTGGGCCGGCACTCGATCGCGCTCACACCAAAGACATATGGCGATCGCACCGAAGAAGTGGCCGGCCTCGGCTTTGTACACGACGCCAAAGAAGACTGCTACCTCGCGCCGGCCACTCCCGAACTTCGCCAGACCCTTCGGAAACGGGGCATCCCGTATGAGTCCCGGTCACTCCTCGACCCTTCGCAAGCCGATCCGGAAAAGCTCGACCAATTGCAGGCCGTGAAGCGTTGGTTCGAAGAAGATTGGAGGCGGATCGAACCCAAGCTTCGCACCTCGATTGTCGAGGGCATTTCGGTATTTCTTTCCTTGTTTGACGATAGCCCCAAGGTGAAAAAGGTTTTCTGCCCGAAGGCCGAGTGCTACGACCCGCAAAAGAACGTAGGCAATCAGTATGGAAAGCCGTTGCCATCCTTCTCCTGGTTGATTGAGCAAGGCAAAATCTGTGCGCTGAGCTTCCCGATTGGAATGAACCCTGGTCTCGCCAAAGCGCTGGGGGTCATGATGAAGCTCGATTTCGAACGCGCCGTACTGAACCGTGTGCCGGAAATGGAAGCCCATCCCGAGCGCCATTTCCGGCAGGTGCTCTTTCTCTGCGACGAATACCAGCACTTCGCAACGGTCGGCGAAAGCGACCCGACAGGCGACGAGAAATTCTTCAGTCTCTCGCGCCAGCCCAAGTGCATCCCCATCGTTGCCACGCAGAGCATCAGCTCGCTCCGCTCGGCGTTGCCTGGCGACAGCTGGCGCACGCTACTGCAGACGTTCCGCACGAAGATTTTCTTGTCGCTCTCCGATGACTTCTCGGCAAAGACGGCGAGCGAACTGTGCGGACGTGAAGACCGGCTCAAGGTCAGCTACAACCTTTCCGAAAGCGGACATGATGCCCGCGTGAGCCTTCTGACCGGCAAGGCGCTCTCGCACCGTGCCAACATCACCGCGTCCAAGAGCTACAACACTCAGACCGATTTCCGCTTCGATATGAAAACGTTCACGGAACTGCGCAACGCGCAATCGGTCACCATCGCCTACGACGGCCTCAACCCCATGCCACCGATGTTTTGCTACTTGAAGCCTTACTACAACGATCCGAACAAATCGTACTTCGAGCAGCTCGAGGAGGGAGCCCTGTGATGAACGGATTCGAAGTGATTCTTCCCTTTCTGAAACCCATCGAGCACCTCATTCTCGACGAGTCCATCAGCGAAGTCATGGTCAATGGGCCGGACCGCATCTTCATCGAGAAATCCGGCTATCTCGAACAAGTGAAAGATGTCTCGCTCAGCGAGAGATCGTTGCTCGTGGCGGTCAAAAATATTGCCCGGCGATTAGGCGATGACGTGTCGGAGACGAAACCCATTCTCGACTCACGACTACCAGATGGGAGCCGGGTCGCTGCGGTGATTCCCCCGTGCAGTCTGAGCGGTGTCACGCTCACCATTCGCAAGTTCAACTCGCGGCATTTCGGTCTGGAAGATCTGATTCGAGTGGGCACTCTCGACCGGCCGCTGGCCAATCGTCTTGAAGACTACGTCCTGAAACGCAAGAATATTTTGATCTCGGGCGGCACCGGGACAGGAAAGTCCACTCTCGCGGGCCTTCTCGCTAGATTCATTCCCGAGGACGAACGCATCGTGTTGATTGAGGATACGGCAGAACTCCAACTGCCCCAGGCCAACCTCGTTCGCTTTGAGGCCCGTCGCGAGCAAAACGGACTTCCGGCCATCGCCATCCGCGATCTCTTGAAGGCGTCCCTCAGACACCGGCCGGATCGATTGATTCTAGGAGAAATTCGGGGAGGAGAGGCTTTCGATCTGCTTCAACTCTTGAACACCGGGCATGCAGGCACGCTCTCGACAGTTCATGCCAGCTCCGCGAAACAAGGACTGGCAAGGTTCACCAGCTGCGTTTTGCAAAGCGGCGTGGAATTACCATATCGCGCGATTAAAACCAACATCGGCGATTCCCTCAACATCGTGGTGCACATCGAACGCAGGCCGGGCCGGCGATTCATCTCCGAGGTTCTGGAAATCCACCACTACGATCCCGATGCGGATCTCTTCAACTACGGCGTGATGTATGCCAGGGCTGAGGCGCCATGAGCGGACAACCCCGTTTCAAAGCTCATTCGCTCTCGGCCTCGCAGTATGTTCTCGCATTGCATGAACCCACGGACAGTGTGGCTGTCCTGCTGCGCAATCGTGCACGCGGCCAGACTCTGCAGCGGATCGCGTCGGCCGAGGCGATCGCCAGCCCCGCCTTTCAACGCTGGCTCGCCGAACAGAACCGCGCGGGGTCGGACATCTTTGTCGGAATGAATCCCCTGAATGATGGCGCGAGTAACCGGACGAAAGACAACTTGAAGGAAATCCGACATGTGTACGTGGACCTCGACGAAAATGCCAGAACAGCGTTGGCGAACCTCCGGGACTCGCCGGATGCCCCACCTCCAAACTTTGTTCTCGACACCTCGCCCGGCAAACACCAGGTCGTCTGGAAGATTGAAGGAATAGACCTCGAGCAAGCAGAGTCGCTGCTCCATTCGTTAGCGAGCGAATTCGGTGGTGATCGAGCGGCTACCGATGCAACCCGTGTTCTACGGATGCCAGGATTCACCAATCGCAAATACACAAGCGGGGCCGAGTTTCTGGTTACCGCTCAACAGGAGTCAAACCGCGTTTATCACCTTAGAGATTTTACGGTTCGCGAGGACTCCCCCGATGCCCCGCGCCATGTCGAGGACGCATCGTCTGCACATCGTACTGTGCCGCGCGGACACAAGAGTCAATCGGAAGCTGACTGGGCCTACGCAAAGCGCGCCCTCGCCCGCGGTGACGAACCCGAAATGGTCGTCCAGAGGATCGCGGATTACCGCAGCGAAGACAAGTCCGACCCGATGTACTACGCACGCTTGACGGTAACGAAAGCACAAACAGCTTTGTCGAGGGAATCTCCAGTAGTCGATAGCACAGCTGCGAGTCAGGATGTTCGGACATCCGAGCGGTAGATGGGCACCGCCACACCATCCAGCGTTTAACGAATCGCTCCATGCACGAACAAATTATCCCGAGCGACCCCGGACAGATCTCGCTTCTCACCGTCAAGCAGGTTTCGGCGGCGTTCGGTGTTTCGCGCGATTGGGTGTACAAGCACTCCCATCGCGAGGAACCTGACCCACTGCCATCCGTTCGTTTCGGCCGGCTCGTTCGCTTCAAACATGGCGACGTATCCCGTTACATCGAAGCTCGTCAGAAAGGAGCGTCCGGTGCTAGTCTAACCGCGACCGACGGAATCGCTCGGGCCAAAGAGAGGAGGAAGCACCGAATGGCTCGAAAGCGATTTCAAAAAGGATACGTACGAGTGCGTAACACAAAGAAACATCCGTACTGGGAGGGCTTCTACTGGGAAGATCTTCGCTTGGAAGATGGGCGAATCGTGCGCAAACAGCGGGCGATAAACCTGGGCCGAGTCGAAGAGGTACCTTCGAAGAAGCTCGCCGAACGGAAGCTTGCCGACAAACTCGCCGAGGTCAACAGCCCTGACTGTCAGCCTCGGTCGGTATCGACGCTGGGAACCTTCGTGGACAGCCGCTACAGGAAGTTGATTCTACCGTTGCGGAAACGAACGACTCGCCACGGGTATGAAGTGATTCTCAACTATCACATTCTGCCCCAATTCAAAGACCGGCAGGTCGTTGACATCAGCCATGAAGACATCCAGGGATTCGTCAATCGCAAGCTCGCGAGCGGAGCGGCTTGGAATACCGTCAAGAACATCGTTTCGGTCTTCAGCGCCGTCTACGCGACCGCCGTGAAATACGGTTACGTTCGATCGAACCCCGTGCGGCTGGTTGAATTGCCCAGTGAACCGGTCCGGTTCCAACCGGCGTTGCCAACCGATGAGGAACTCCAGAAGCTCCAGAACGCACTGCAGGAGCCCTACCGAACGATGGTGTGGCTGTGCTGTGCGACCGGAGTCCGCGTCAGCGAACTCTTAGGGCTGCGCTGGAAGTCTATCGATTGGCAACACCAGTGCCTCTGGATCAGGGAGGCGGTGCATGACGGCGAAGTCGATTCGCCGAAGACGCACCGCAGCTGCCGTCCGATCCGGCTCGCCAAAGCCGAACTGGCAAGGCTCAGGAAGTTTCAACAAACCAGACCTCAGGCGACCGATGAGGATTGGGTCTTTCTGAACAGGCACAGGACGGGTCCATTTCGAGCCGACAATCTGCTCGAACATGTGATCCGGCCGGCGGCGAAGAAGATAGGCATCAAGCGCGTAACTTGGCACTTGCTGCGTCACTGGCATTCCACGGTGTTGCACGACGAGGGTGTTCCCATCAAAGTCGCGCAGGAACGATTGGGGCACTCACGCGCCGAAACAACTATGAAGCACTACGTGCATCTTTCGCAGCAGGCCGATACCGAAGCCGCACAAGCGGTGTCGCGTCGTCTGCGAGCGGTGTTGCGAAAGAGCAAAGCGGAGTCTAGTGGCAGGGGTTTTGTTAGCAGGTTTGTTAGCAGAAATGAGATTTCTGCCCCGGCTTGCTCGTAACTGCTTGAAAAGGTTGGAGGCGCGGGTGGGATTCGAACCCACGAATGGAGGTTTTGCAGACCTCTCCCTTGGGCCACTTGGGTACCGCGCCAAACAATCGAGTATAGCAAATCACCCACGGCTGGTTGCCGACGTTGTAGGGGAGGGGCTTGTTCACCCTGAGCTTCGAAGGTCCCCTCCCGGGCCACCCCGTCTCGGCAAAACCTGCAAACCGCAAGACGCCAAATCGCCGCAAACGAACCTCATCAAACGACTCAAAAGCCGCGTTTTCTAAAAACACGCCTCCACGAAGCGCCTTACTTCTTTTCGATCGGCGAAGCCACTCTCGCCTCGCGCAAAAATCGCGCCGCTTCTTCCGGTGGCGTCGGGTTGATGTAAAATCCTGTTCCCCACTCGAACCCCGCCACCTTCGTCAACTTCGGAATGATCTCCATGTGCCAGTGATAGTGATCGTTGATCTCTTCCCCGATCGGCGACGTATGAATCATGAAGTTGAACGCCGGTTTATCCAGCGCCGCGTCCAATCGCATCAGCGCGTCCTTCAACATTCTCGCCAGACTCGCGTAAATCGAGCTCTGATTATTCTCATAGGCCGATCCGTGCGCCTTGGGCAGCAGCCACATTTCAAATGGAAACCGCGAAGCATAAGGCGCCACGGTAATGAAATGCTCGTTCTCCCCAACCACCCGCTCTCCGGTATCCCGCTCCTGCCGGATGATGTCGCAAAAAATGCACCGTTCTTTTTCGTCGTAGTAGTGCCAGCAGTTATCCACTTCCTCCCGCACTCGCCGCGGCACGATGGGCAGCGCGATCAACTGCGAATGCGGATGCTCGATCGACGCTCCCGCTCCCTCGCCGTGGTTCTTGAAAATCAAAACGTAGCGGAATCGCTTATCGTTCTTCAGATCCAACATGCGGTCGCGGTAAGCCCACAAGACATCTTCGACCGCTCGCTCCGGCAGATTGGCCAGCGACGTATCGTGTTCAGGCGTTTCCACGATCACCTCGTGCGCCCCAACGCCGTTCATCTTGTCGAACAATCCCTCACCTTCGCGGTCCAGCTCGCCTTCAATTCCCAACGCCGGAAAGCGATTCGGCACCACGCGAATGCTCCACCCTGACGTGTTGGCTCCGCCGCCATTCCGCCCGTACACTAAAATTTCCGGCGGCGTTTTCCCTTCGCTCCCGGGACAGAACGGGCAATTTTTCTGTCCAAGTGGCGCCACCGTCTCGCGCAGAAAATCCATGGGACGTCTTCCGCGTTCCGTCGAGATAATCACCCATCGACCGGTTATCGGATCTTTTCGTAGCTCCGGCACAGCCATCCTCCCAGAACGTGCTCGGGGACAAGAGTAAAGGTAAGAGCACTCTTACTTCGGATTGTACCGCGTCTGACAGCCCATCCGGGTATCCCACCCCTGCTTTTTAAAAGGTGAGTTCTTCCAGGAAGCAACCCCATCACGACATGAACGAAACGCATTCCCAACGAGCGCATTCCTAACAAGCACGATCACAAGTACTTGAGGGTGCCCCACCCTTGATTTGTAAGGGTGGGCTCTTCGTAAGCTTCAAAATCCTGTAAAGTGCTCGAGCTCTTCGCGGCTCTCTCCCAAGTTTTGAGAATGTGAGACCTTCTCGCACCCGATGTTTTCCAGCGCCACGCCCACCGCAACTCAAATCTGCGGACTAAACGCATCTTTGTGCAACCTCACCTCGGGAGGCATCCCCGGCCGGTTGTCAATCGCCAGCACATCGAACCGGCAAGGACAATCGCCCACGTGCCGCTCCCCAAGAAACCTCCGCGCCGTGCGAATGACAACTCGCTGCTTATCTGTCGTGACGCTCAATTCCGGCAGTGCAGTCATGGCGTCGCTCACCGTCCGCGTGCGCACTTCCACAAACGCCAACGTTTTCCCGTCGTACCCAATCAGATCAATCTCGCCCTTGGCCCCACGCGGCATGTAGTTCCGCGCAACGAACACATACCCTTTCCGCCGCAAATACCAATACGCGTAGGTCTCTCCGCGCACTCCGGTTCGCCCAGCCTCCAGTTTCCGCGCCGCCATGCGTTTCCCTGCATTCGTTAACTTCGGCGGCTCAGGCTCCCCGCAAAAATCTTCCCGCTCGCCGCGCAAGCCTTTCCTCGCAGCCCACCGCACCGCTCCAAATATCAATGACGAGAAGATTGGCACGTATCGTTCCTGCCGGAAATTGCCAGCTTCGCTGCGAAGAAGCCTGTGTCACATGCAGCCGTAGGGACCCGCCGGGCGCTACCCGATGTCCGAGTATAAACAAAAATCTCGTGGCCGCCACGTTCAACAGCAAGAAAGGCGCAGAGATACCTTTCATCTCGGGCAGCCACGGACTTCTCTTCTCTAAATTCCGCACGTCTTCTCCGCGAAACTCCGCGCCCTCAGCGTCTCTGCGTTGTCCTTTCTCCGCGCTTCTCTCCCTTTCAACTCCCACCGGCCAATCATCGCCCTGTCTTTACTTCATTACTTCTTTACTTCATTCCGTCGTTACTTCGTTTCCTCTTCCCGGAAGCATTTTTCCAAGGTCTTCACCGCAAAGTCCGCCTGCTCCTCATCAATCACCAAGGGCGGGCAGAATCGCACGGTGGTATCTCCCGATCCGAGAATCAGCAGGCCCTTGTGATACGCCGCCTGAATAATCCGGTTGCGCATCTCCGGTGCCTTCTCTTTGGTCTTCTGGTCTTTGACCAGTTCGATGCCGATCATCAATCCGCGACCCCGCACCTCGCCCACATTCTTGAACTTCTCCGTCCAATCCGCGGTTCGCTTCATAATAAATTCCCCGACGCGTCTCGCGTTCTCCATGTACTTGCTTTCCAGCAAATGCAAGGTCGCCAGCGAAGCCGCGATGCACACCGGATTCCCGCCGAACGTCGAAGCATGCGCCCCCGGCTTCCAGTCCATCACGCTCTCACGCGCAATCACCGCGCTCAATGGCATTCCCGAAGCAATGCCCTTCGCCGTGCAGATAATGTCCGGCTCAATCCCTGGCGCATGATCTACCGCCCACCACTTTCCGGTGCGGCCCATTCCCGACTGCACTTCGTCGGCTACCAGCATGATTCCGTGCTTGCGGCAAATCTTCTGCAGACCCTGCAAAAACTCCGCTGGCGCTAGAATGTAGCCGCCCTCGCCTTGAATCGGCTCGATAAAAATCCCCGCTACTTCTTCCGGATCGACGCGTCGCCGGAACAATTCCATCTCCAGATAGTTCAAGCAATCGGCGGACGCATGCTCAGGGTTCACGCCGTAAGTTGCACGATAGGTGTCCGGATAAGGCATGTGAAACACGCCGGAAAGCAGCGCCCCAAATCCCTTGCGCTGCACCGAGCGGCTGGCCGTCAACGAAAGCGCGCCCATCGTGCGACCATGAAACGACCCGTTAAACGCAATCAGTTTGTCGCGCTTGGTGTGATACTTCACCAGCTTGATCGCCGCTTCAATCGCCTCCGCGCCGGAATTTCCGAAGTACACGCGCTTGGATTCCTTGCCTGGCGCAATCGAGCTGAGCTTTTCCGCGAGTTGCGGCATTCCCTCGTAGTAAAAATCCGTCCCCGACAAGTGAATCAACTCCGCCGCCTGCTTCTGAATCGCGGCCACAACTTCCGGATGGCAATGCCCCGTCGCGCAAACGGCAATGCCCGCGGCAAAATCCAAAAACACATTCCCGTCCACGTCTTCGACCATCGCGCCGTGGCCGCGCTTGGCCACCAGCGGATAATCGCGCGTGTACGACGGCGACACATATTTGGTATCGAGTTCCACGACGCGCTTCGCGTTGGGTCCTGGAAGCGGCATATTCAGCTTCGGGAATTTCGTGGCAATTTCCTTGGACAGCGGCAATTTCGTTTCGGTGGTAGCAATCATTTCTTCCTCCTCGGTGAAGAATGGACGATGGTTAACTCATTGAAACGGAGGAACTTACGGGTGGCAACATCGCGCGGACCGTTACGCCAGCGAGCAGCCAGAGAGGGGAGGTTCGTTAGTCTACGCCGTAGAGGTTGGGGCGTACTTCGGCCGGGGAAGAGATGCCCGTGAACTGATTGAGATTGCTGAATTTAGAGTGCTTCATTTGCGTTTCCAGCGGACGCTTCCGTCCCGGCCATCTTCAAGAATTATACCACGGTCCGCGAGCTCTTTACGGATGCGATCGGAAGCCGCAAAGTCCCGCCGAGTGCGCGCGTCCTGCCGCTCGGCGACCAATTTTTCCACCTCGGCGTCGGACAAAGCGCCGCTGGCATCCCCATAGCCAAGCGCCTGCAGCTTCTCGGCGTCGTTGTCGGCGATCACCGCGAAAACGCGATCGAACGACGCCAACAATTCCTGAGCCGCGGCGACATCGCCTTGACGAAATTCGCCCTTATCCATGGCGATGTTCGCTTCGCGCACCAGGTCGTAGATCGCGGCGAGCGCTATGGCGGTGTTCAAATCATCGGACAAGCCCGCATCGAAATCCTGCGCCGCCCTGGCGATGCGCTCGGCCATGCCAGGCTGCTTGCCCTCTGGAAATTTTCCTTGCTTTAGGCGGTCGGAAAAATTTCGCAGACGCTCGACGGCGCTGGCGGCTTGCTGCAATCCATCGAAGGTGAAATTCAGCTGGCGGCGGTACGGCACACTCGCGAGCGCGAAGCGAAGCGCCGACGGCTTGTAGCCCTTGCCAAACAGATCGCGCAGCGTGAAGAAATTGCCGAGCGACTTCGACATCTTCTCGCCTTCCACCAACAGATGCTCCGCGTGCATCCAGTACTGCACGAACTGCTTGCCGGTGGCGCCTTCGCTCTGGGCAATTTCGTTTTCGTGATGCGGAAACGCCAAGTCGATGCCGCCGGTGTGAATGTCGATCGTCTCGCCGAGAAGTTTCATGGCCATCGCGGAACATTCGATGTGCCAGCCCGGGCGTCCGGGACCGATGGGTGTCTCCCAAAAATGTTCGCCAGGCTTGGGCGCTTTCCACAGCGCGAAATCGCGCGCGCTCTCCTTTTCGTAGCGGTCGTTGTCCACGCGTGCCCCGGCTTGGATTCCGCTCACATCGATCTTCGACAATTTCCCGTAGTCTGGAAATTTCGCGATCCGATAGTAGATCGATCCCTCGCCAGCATAGGTGTACGACTTCTCCTGAAGCCGCTGGATCAGCTTCACCATGTCGTCGATGTAGTCGGTGGCGCGTATCCAGTGCTCGGGCGCCTCGATGCTGAGCGTTTTGCAATCGTCGAAAAATGCCTGCACGTATTTTTGCGTGTACTCGCGAATCCCCACACCGGCGGCCGCTGCCTTGGCAATAATGCGGTCGTCCACGTCGGTCAGATTCATGACGTGGTTGAGCTTGAACCCGCGCAGCTTCAGAAAACGCCGCAGGATGTCCTGAAACACAAACGTGCGGTAGTTGCCGATGTGTGCGTAGTCGTAGACCGTCGGGCCGCAGGTGTACATGCTGACTTCGCCCGGTTTCTGGGGGACAAACGGCTCGGTCTTGCCGCTCAGAGTGTTGTGCAGTCGAATTTCGTTCATGGGGCAGCCGGTCGTCGTCAAAGGCCGAAAACAAAACGATGATTCTATCTGAAGGCAGTGAGTCGTGGGTAGTGACCAGGGAATGGAGCGCAGGGTGGTTAACCGTTCCGACCCCTTGCCCCCGCCTTTTTTCGTAAGTGCGGATTCTAAAGCAGTTTAAGTCCAACGATTTTGGAAGTGCGGATTGTAAAGGAGTTATGGGTGCGTTTTGCGGAAGTGCGGATTCTAAAGGGTTTAGAGTCTTAGCCTGCACCTCAGCTTTGCTCGTTGGTACCCAAGCTTTCCGGGGAATTCGCACAGATCTAGACGGAAGGCAACGAGGAAGGAGGGTTGAATGCTGTTGAAAATAGGCGATCGAGCAGACCTGCAGCAGAGGGGAGGAGCGGATCAGTGCACCGGAAGTGAGGGCGAGGACGGGCTGGAGGCCGACTCTCATAGGGAAGGGTACCATGAAAGTTATCCGATGTCAAATAATACTTTATAGGAAGTATTCGAACGATTGGCCGGGTTGCCCTCAGCAGCTAGAGCCTTGTTTGATTCGGCTTCGGTTACGGCAAGGTTAAGCAGGCTGCGGAAAAATGCGACAAACGAGGAAAATGCTTCCTTCAGGGGCTGAAGCCCGTTGAGAGCACGCAGTTTACGTCGGCGCTAAAGCACCGACCTCCTGAAGAAAAAGACTCTTTCCGCAGCCTGGGAACCCGTGCCGCGACGAAAAGCGAAGTTGTCACGCAGACTCCGCTAGTCCTGTTCACCAATGGTTTGGGCGTAGGTTTTGCCGTACGGATAGAAGAGTTCCTTGCGGCCTTGCTGCCACGCTGCTTTGAGCTCGGGCGTGGTTATGTCCCAGTCCGGCCGGCATTTCTTCGTTACGACGCGTAAGTCCTGGCGGAGATCCTCCATCGTGGGCCGGCCGAAAAACCAGTAGCCGTTGTAGACCTTGTAAATGACAAGACCCGGCTCGAGGACAATCACGTGGGGGATCATAGGATTGTGGGCAGGATCGGTGTATTCGGCGATATCCAGATCTTTTTGCACCATACGTCCCGCGTCGGAGAGGAAAGACCAGTGGGCGCCGACGCCGGTGCGATATTCATTTGTCTCGGTAATATTGTCGGTACTGACGGTGACGAGGCGGCAATAGCCAACCTCGATCTCACGATGGAGTTCAACAAGCAATTCAGCTTGCCGGCGGTCCTTGGGACAGAAACCTCCACGACTGAGGACGAGAACCATGGGATGTTGTCCTTGGAGTTCAGAGAGCTTCCGGCGTTTCGCGGTGTGGTCGGAAAGCTCATAGTCGGGGAAGATAGCCCCGGAAACGATGTCAGATCGCATGCGAACCTCCCACGATGGCCTGGTGATTGTTGTTTTACGTCGCCCGAAGAGCGAGTCCCGCCGGTGAATCACGAGAAGCTATCACAAAATGAAATCGGGAGTTGACCGGGCACGCACATCGGACTCTGGAATTTGAGAATAGAAGCCTAGACTCACTATTGTCCGGACCGCGATGATTTATTCATCGCGTCAAATGCTGCGAGCGCCTCTTCTGGCCGCGCGCGGACAACGAAATCTTCCGTAAGATTCACCCAGCGCACCATCCCCGACGGGTCGATAAGGAATTCCGCAGGTCGCGAGATGTCTGCACCGTCGCGCCGACCGTGCGGGTGCACCAGATCCCACCTGCGAATCACGTCCTCCTGTGCATCCGAAAGAATCGGAAACGTGTAGCCCTGCGACCGACGCAGGTTTTCGGAATCCTCGGGAGAATCCACACTGATGGCCATCACTCGAATTTTCCTTGCATCGAACTCCGGCAGCGCCTGCTCGAAACTCCGTAACTCGGAGTTGCAGAACGGTCACCAATATCCACGATAGAAAATCAAAATCACGCCGGCTGCCTTGGCCGCGCTCGTCGCGGTGCGGGTTGTACTCTCTGGAGTGAACGGAGAATTCAACGCACCCGTTAAACTCACTGGGTGGTTCTGCGAATCCGGCAGCGTGAAATCTGGCGCCATCTGGCCCACCTGCGGCGCGCCGTGCGAAGCGGGCAGCACATGCCGCGCGCCGATAAAAATGCCGTAGAGGAAAAATCCGCTGAGTGCCAACGCTAGCGCCGCGAGGACACTGCCGAAAATTTTCCCGCGAAACAGGTCCGAGTGCCGGAACGCGCGCACAAGGCCCAAGGCGATCAACACCAACCCGAGCGCGATCATCGGCAGGTTCGCCCACGGAAAATCGCGAAGCGCCGGGAAGCGAACGAAAAACAGCGGATAGCTAATCACTCCCAGGAAAACCAGCGACGCGCCGGCCCACACTGCCCAGTTCCAGTTTCGTTTCATCGCTAACACCTCTCCCCGCTCCACTCCAAGTACGACTTCCGATTTGCCTGCCCAGAGAGCGCGGATTTGAAACTCGTGCCCCTGAGTCTAGCCGAGCATGCTATTTCGTGGGAAGTTTTTCGCGGGCGCGGTCGAGTGCCGCCACTCGTGGTTGAGTTCTCCGAGAGAGCGAGTGGAGACGTAGACGTTCTACGAAAACCCTTAATCCTCAATCCTGCAGACACAGAAGGCCAAATCCTGATTAACGCGTTACTGGAGAAGTGAAACCCGAACTTGTCTGGTAATCCGTACCAGCTCAGGAGGTCGATGCAACACTATCGAATCAGTTGATCCGACACTACTTCGCCAGGAGAATCGATCTGTTTGTCTGTACCCGGTCGAAACCTAGCCAGGGTAGCGTTCCGGCTGATCTAAGCTGGCGAGCGATTTCAGCTTTTGTTTTCAAAATAAGGTGGGTTCGAGCTGAGTGTTGCGTCGACCTATTGAGACCACCCGACTAACCGGGATGTAGAAACAGCTTTACCGCCGCAAATTAATCCAGAAAGGACTGGGAAAGGCGAGAGCCGCCGTGGCTCGCAAGCTAGGAATCCACATGTGGATCATGTTGCGGGATCAGATCGAGTACAACGAGTTCTGTCGTCGTGGACAGATGCCGCAGAAAAGTGGTGATGCCTGTGCAGGAATGCCAGAACCGCGTTATGGTGCGAAAGTCACTGGCTGATTGATTAGGCTACCCGCCTCCCTGAGAGGGGAGATCGAAAAACTCACCATGGTCGTTGATGATCGAAGAGGTGACTGGTGGGCAACACCAAATTGATGAACGCGAAGGGCCGAGCAACTTAGGGTGAAGCAGATGAACAAAGGCTCCACAAACAGACGCAATTCGTGCGCCGACGAAGAAGTGTGTTCACCCAAGGAATGCGCCTAGGAAAAAACTCTTGCAACGGCCGGCGTCGTTAGAGATAACGCGGAAACCGGACAAGTCGATTATGCTGGTGCGGGTACAAACCACAATGAGCTTGACCGCATTTCTCGGAGCTGTCGGAGATTCTTACTCTTGAGCGGGAACCTTGTGAATCAGCTACTGACCGTTGTGCAGATGTTGGTGGGAGTCGCGGCGATTTTCGCCTCCTTCAAACCGGGGCCTATCCTTTATCGATTTAGTACAAAGCCCTTCCCCAACCAACGGCTGGCGCGAACAGCATTTTTCGTGGTTGGAGTCGGGTTGATACTCGGCGGAGCCTGGAGTCTGTGGCTCCTATCGCATATCGGTCGATGACCGGCTAACTCCTTCCATGAGAAGGCCGGTCGATGTCAAGGCACACGTTCGCCCTCTTGTTTTTTCCGTGAGTCTGTTCCCATTTCAGCCAAGCCGCCTCTGTCGCCATCCTTCCATTCGCACTCTTGGCACGGGTCTGTCGAGGATGCGGTTCTACCGCGCCTTCATCACGAACCAAAACCACACAAAGATCACCGCAAGACACACTACGCCTACTCCTAGCAGAAACCGGTTCCCCACTGCATCGCTGCGCCGAGAATTGCCTAGCCCCGAAGTAGTGAGGCCAAGCAAACGAATTGCTATGGCGATGACTCCAAGGACGATTCCCAGAATGACCATCAGCAAACTTTTCATGGAGAGGTGAGCGAAATCCCCGCTAAACAGTATTAAGCAATAACAGCTCCGGTGATTGCGGCTAAAAAAGGCAATGGTAACTCCTGGTAAACGCGCTTACCGGAAAGTGACCCAGCACCTCGTAGGCCGGTTGATATTGTTGCGCGTTTTGATCGGTGTCGATGTCTTTCCTTCCAAACGATGCCAGTAGTTGTTCGGTCAAGCGCGCCCCTACACTTTTACTTGCTCGACTCAAAGGCGCCCGCTTCGGAAAGCGGCCGCTACTACTACACTGGCAGATACTTGGATGTCGCCGGATCCAGGTAGTCGATGGTAAACTGTTTACGTTCGACGACCTGCATCTTGTCTCGAAGCAGGTCGATGCGCGCGTCGCAAGCGACCGCGTCCTCGTAGTCTTCGGCGGTCAACCGGCCAAAAATAAGCGGCACCGCAACCATGTATTGGATGCAGTGATCCCGGTCAGCCGGGTTGTCGAGTGGACCGGTCTTGTCGATGATCCGTTTGCCGCTTTCCTGTGTTTCGATCACCACGCGCTCGATCTCCTCGAGCCGTTTTGCGACCTGCGGGTGCAGAAAAATCGCAGCCTCAACGGCCGTCTGGGCATGGAACTCCGCAGGGAACGAGATCTTAAATAATACATTCTCCATGACATAGGAACCGAAGCCCTGAGCTGGAACCCGAAGCGCGTGACCTCTGAACAGCACATCCTGGAACCCCCAGATTTTCGCAGTCAATGCGCTCGGGTAACCCATTTCGCCTCGCAACGCATGTAAGGCGAGCAGCACACCGCGGCTTGTCGCGTCACCGGCCGCCCACGATTTGCGCGATCCGGTGTTAGGAGCGTGCCGGTAGACCCGCAGCGCAGCGCCATCGATGAACGCATTCGAGAGCGCGTTGATGACATCCTCGCGCGTTCCGCCGAGGAGTCGCGTAATCACAGCGGTCGACGCGATACGCACCAGGAGGACGTGATCAAGGCCAAAACGGTTAAAGCTATTTTCCAGCGCGAGCACTCCCTGAATTTCGTGCGCCTGGATCATTGCCAGCAGGAGGTCACGAACCGTGATCGGCTTTTCACCTTCCCTGATCCTCTTGCGAGAAAAGTAATCGGCCGCCGCAAGGATGCCGCCGAGGTTATCGGATGGATGCCCCCACTCTGCGGCAAGCCAGGTGTCGTTAAAGTCGAGCCAGCGCACCATCGCGCCGATGTTGAAAGCGGCCTGGACTGGGTCTAGCTCGTAAGAGGTGCCTGGAACTCGCGCGCCACCCTGCATCGTGGCTCCGGGAACGACCGGACCGAGCATTTTGAAGCAGGCAGGGTAATTGAGCGCCAGCAGCCCGCAGCCAAGCGTATCCATGAGACACAGCCGCGCGGTATCCGCGGCGATGTCACTGGTAATTCTATCCAGATCGAAAACATAGTCCGCAATCTGCTGCAGGATCGCGTCCGGCTCCGGACGCAAGGCGCTGGTAAGGTCGTAGTGAGACATACTATTAGGAGTTATCAGCCTCGACGGTGTCGGTCCGGCGGCAGATGGTTAGTCTCCCGGACGACACCGAAACGCGGAGGGTTTCTACCGCACGCTTGATCGGAGTGTATGGACGGGATGCCGGCCCGATGTAATCGGCATTTGGGCGTATCAGTTTGTTATGTGCTCGCTGCTCTTTAATGTGCGCTGCCCACCCGGTTACCCGGGATAAAACGAAGATCGGCGTGAATAACGGCGTCGGAATACCCATGAAGTGGTAGGTAGAGGCCGAGAAGAAGTCCGCGTTGGCAAAAAGCCCCTTTTTCTCTTTCATCACTCTTTCCACCGCTTCCGAGATTGCGAAGAGATAGCCGTCGCCCTCTTTTGCGGATGGTGCCAATTTGCGTGCACATTCCTTGATAACGGCATTGCGCGGATCAGAATAGCGATAGACAGCATGGCCGAAGCCCATGATTTTCTCTTTCCGCGCCAGCATTTCGTAAACGGCTTCGCGCGCTTCGTGCGGCGTCTTGAATTTTGAGATCAGTTCCATCGCGGCTTCGTTCGCGCCTCCGTGCAGAGGTCCGCGCAGGGTGCCGATCGCGCCGGTAACGCATGAATAAAAGTCCGACAGCGTCGCCGCGCAGACTCGAGCGGTAAAAGTGGAAGCGTTGAACTCATGCTCGGCATAGAGAATCAACGAGATGTCCATACAACGCCGATGTTCGGGACTGGGCTTCTCCCCGTTGAGCATGCGTCAGCAAATGACCCGCCAGCGTCTGCTCATCCGTTTCGGGATCGATCCGTTTGCCGTGGTGAGTGAATTGATACCAGTAGCAGATCACGGAAGGGAGGCTCGCCAGCAAACGCTCGGCGACAGAGTCCTGGTGCGTAAAATCCTGCTCCGGCTCCAGCACGCCGAGCATTGATGTGCCCGTGCGGAGGACGTCCATCGGTTGGGTCTCCTTCGGAATGCGCTCGAGCACTTCCTTGAGCGCCGGAGGCAGAGATCGCAATCCCTTCGACCGTTTCGTGAAATCATCAAGCTCCTGTTGGTTCGGCAGGGCGCCCTTCAACAGCAGATAGGCGACCTCCTCAAAAGTGGCGTTCTCCGCGAGGTCTTCGATGTCATAACCGCGGTAGGTCAGACCGATACCTTCCTTGCCTACGGTGCAAATGGCGGTCGATCCCGCGGATAGTCCGCGCAGACCCTCGTGTGAACTGATTGGTTTAGCGTCGCTCATAATTCAAACTTCCTGATTTTTGGTAAATAGCTGATCCAACTTGTCTTCGAAGGAGTGATAGTTCAGAACGTCGTACAGCTGCTCGCGCGTTTGCATTTGTTCGATGACGTCTCTTTGACTCCCTGTCTTGCGTATCGTTTCGTAAACGCGCACCGCCGCCGCACTCATCGCGCGAAATGCGCTCAAAGGGTATAGAACAACTCGAACTCCAACCCCTCTGAGTTCTTCGACCGTGAACAGCGGCGTCTTTCCAAACTCTGTGATATTCGCCAGGACCGGCACCGGCACCGCCCCGGTAAAGGCTCGGTAATCCTCCAAGGAATACAACGCCTCCGCGAAAATCATGTCCGCACCGGCCTCGACGTATGCCGCTGCCCGGTCGATCCCTGCCTGCACCCCTTCCGAAGCAACCGCGTCGGTGCGCGCCATCACGACAAATTGATCGTCCGTGCGCGCATCGATCGCAGCCTTGATTCGATTCACCATTTCTCCCGCAGGAAACGAGCGCTTTGTTCGGGCGGTGCCCGCATCGCTTGGCTTGCTCCTGATCTTCGAGGTGACAGCCTGCCGCTCCGGCGCGGGTCAGATCGCGCACGGTCCGGGCAATATTGAACGCACCCCCCCAGCCCGTGTCCGCATCAACAAGGAGAGGTACCTGAGTAGTCGCAGTGATCCGACGCACATCTTCACAAACATCGTTCAAACTCGTGATCCCGAGGTCCGGCAATCCAAATGAAGCGTTTGCGGTTCCGGCTCCAGAAAGATAGAGCCCTTTAAATCCTGCGCGCTCGGCCAATCGCGCGCAATAGGCGTTGATCGTACCCGCTACCTGAAGCGGGACCTCTTCCTTAACAGCTTTTCGCAAATTCAATCCTGCAGACATAATTCAAGCCTTTAGCCCGCATCGCTCACAAATCCTGAGAAATTTGTGGGCAGGCAGGCTGGAGTTGTTCATGGGGCAGGATGTCAAATTTCCTGTAGTAACAATAGACCCCTGACAACCGGCTCGTGGAATTACTTTGTTTCTGTCGAAGCAATAGGTTATAACTATTGCCATTGCCCCCTATGGAACTCCGTCACGCACGGTACTTTGTGGCCGTCGCCGAAGAACTCAATTTCCGGCGTGCGGCCGAACGTCTTCACTTGGCCCAACCATCGCTTAGCACACAGATTCGCCTCCTGGAAGAAGATGTCGGAGCTAAGCTGCTCGAACGGGACAGTCATAAAGTTGAATTGACCCCCGCCGGCCGGAGCTTTCTGGAGGGGTGCAGAAGGTTGCTTCAGGACGCGGACGATTATTCAAGAACTGCGCGCCGGATCGACCGCGGAGAAAGCGGCCCGCTCTCGATTGGATTTGTTCCATCTCTCGCCCACGGCTTGCTTCCAAGCGTTCTTCGCCTCTTCCGGAAACGATTCCCGGACGTACAACTTTTCCTGAGCGAAATGGATTCGACGGCTCAAGTCGAACAAATTGCCCTCCACCGGATCGACCTTGGGTTCATCGGGCTCGGCTTGCCGAAAGATATTCCTGAACTGGAAATTGTCCCGGTGGCTGAAGAACGGTTAGTCGCAGCCATCTCGCAAGATCATCCGCTCGCGCATAAATCGCGCAAGTCTATCCCGTTAAAAGCCTTGGCCACTGAACGTTTTCTGCTCGGTTCGCGAGTGAGCGCTCCGGTGTTCAATCCCTGGATTATCGTGTTATGCCAGCAGGCTGGCTTTCAGCCCCTTGTGGTTCAGGAGTCCGGGCAACCGATCACCGTCCTGAACTATGTCGCGGCGGGTCTTGGCGTTACGATATTACCTGCGCAGTTCAGCCGGTTAGTTACGGCCGGCGTCTCTTTCATACCACTTGCCCGGCCGACACCCGGGTACCGCTACTGCGCCGCGCGCATGCGGAACAACCGAAACCCGGCCCTGGCGCATTTTATCGGAATCGCCTGCGAGGTCGGCAAAGGGGTTGACGACGCTGATGCGCGGAAACCCGTTCCTCGAGACGGAACGAACTGATAGGTCGAGAGATGTAGCGTAGAGAAGGCCCCGTCTATTGGTGGTTCACCTTTCTTGGGGGTGCGCCGCCGGATCCCGAGCGCAATTCACGGGTTGGATAATCCCCGGTTATATATTTCCTCCGTGTCAATCGCAGACCTATTACAATGAGAGATCTGGAGGGATGCCCAGCTCATTGCGGGCTGCGTGCACAAATCGGACTGTTGATCCCCTAAATAGCTCTCTCCCCGTTCGACACGGCCCATCCAGCTTGTAGTTGGGAGTACTGTTTCGTCCTCTTCCTCACTCGCACCCGGTCTCCTGAGTATATCTGAATCAAGCAAAGGATGGTGAGGTTCGGGCAAGCGAGGTAGAGCCGATTTTTGGCGCCGCGATTAAATCGCCTTACACGACAGCGCTCACCAAACTGATGGCGAAGATGCCGGTCGCGGAGAGCGAAAACCAATTTAATTGAAAGTAAAACAAGGTTTCTACCTAATTTGATATGAAACGAGAAATTGTAATTCTTAGCGGAGTTCGAACAGCAATCGGCGGGTACGGCGGCAGCCTGAAGGATAGTCCGCCCAGCGAGATGGCGGCCACCTGTGTGCGGGAAGCCGTCGCCCGCTCCGGAATCGATGTCAAAGACGTCGGTCACATCGTCTTCGGCAACATCATTCACACCGATGCCCACGACCATTACCTGGCGCGGGTAGCCGGCGTCAATGGCGGTCTGCCCCACGAGACGCCCGCCCTGACGTTGAACCGGCTCTGCGGCAGCGGTCTGCAAGCGATCATCACCTGCGCCCAGACGATCCTGCTCGGGGATGCCGACGTGACCGTGGCAGGCGGGGCCGAGAATATGAGTCGGAGCCCGTACAGCTCCTCGGCCATGCGTTTCGGCGCGCGGATGAATGACACCAAGATGGTCGATATGATGGTGGCAGCCCTCAGCGATCCTTTTGATGACTGTCACATGGGCGTGACGGCGGAAAATGTCGCGAAGAGGTATAAGATCTCACGGCAGGACCAGGACGCGCTGGCGGTCGAGAGCCACCGGCGCGCCGGTGCGGCGATCGATCAAGGCTTCTTCAAAGCGCAGATCGTTCCGATCGAGATCAAGGTCAAACGGGACAAAGTGCCCTTCGTGACCGACGAGACCGTGCGGCACGGCACCACCGTCGAGAAGCTGGCCAAGCTGCCCACCGTATTCGATCCAGAAGGCACGGTTACACCGGGCAACGCATCGAGCATCAATGATGCGGCATCGGCCTTGGTGCTGGCGGATGGGGATTATGCCCAAAAGCGGGGTCTGAAGCCGATTGGACGCCTGGTGGGCTATGCCTTTGCCGGTGTCGATCCCAAGTATATGGGGATCGGACCGGTGTCGGCCGTGCAGAAGCTGCTCAAAAAAACCGGCTTCGGTGTGGACGATATCGACGTGTTCGAGGTCAACGAAGCTTTTGCCGCCCAGGCCCTGGCCGTCTGCCGGGAACTCAATTTGCCGGCGGAGCGCACCAATCCCAACGGGAGCGGCATCTCGCTGGGTCACCCCCTGGGAGCCACCGGCGCCATCCTGACGGTCAAAGCGCTCTATGAGCTGGCCCGGACCGGAGGCAAACGTGCGCTGGTCACGATGTGCATCGGGGGCGGTCAAGGAATCGCGGCGATTTTCGAGCGCCCTTAAAGAAACTGGCTAATGAGCAACCAAATCACAAACCAACAGAACACTATGACAAAGAAAGAAAAATCTCCGGTGGGAAGAATTGAGGGAAAAACGGCGCTGGTCACCGGCGCTTCGCGCGGAATCGGGCGGGCGATCGCCATCGAACTGGCTCGTGAAGGCGCCAAGGTGGCGATCAATTATTCCAGCAGCGAAGCCAAGGCCAAGGAAGTGGCTGAAGAAATCAAGAAACTGGGAGGAACTGCCATCCTGTGCAAGGCGGACATCGGCAATTCGAAGGAAGTCCGGGCGATGGTGCAGAAGGTGGCCGAGGAGTTCACGCATCTGGACATCCTGGTGAACAATGCCGGCATTACCCGCGACTCTTTGCTTCCCGGAATGACCGACGAGCAGTGGGTCCAGGTGGGGATCCAGACCAAGATGTCTGCGAGATGCTTTTACTGTATCTCGGCGGCCATCCGATCGTCACCGCGCCACGTTACGCGCGGTCGTCAACGTCAGCTCGATGAACGGCCAGGTCCCCGCGATGGGCCAGGCTAACTGCAGCGCCGGCGAAGGAGGGATCGTCGACTTTTACCGACGGCCACGCTGGAGCTGGTCAATTCGGGCATTACGGTCAACGCCATCGCCAGGCTATACGGAAACCGACAGTGGCTCGACGCCGTGTCGCCGGCCTTGCAGAAGGTCAGACCATATCAAGGGCAAGATCCCAATGGGTCACTTCGCTCGCCCGAGGAAATCGCCAAGCGGTCCTCTTCCTAGTGGCGACGGCGATTACATCACCGGTCAACAGATAAGACGTCAACGGCGATGCATTCAGTAAGGTTTCTAGATCACTTTCCCTAAAAGACCGGTTTCCGCTTTTCAAAGACAAGCGGATGCCTTCCTGGTAATCGTCGCTGTCGTAGATTGTGCGCCCACCTGCCTGGCTGCGCTCGAAGACCTCGACGGTGAGCGTTGGGCGGCCAGAACGTACATATCTTCTTTCAGCAAGGCAATAACCAACGATAGTAGCTGGCGTATCCTACGCTAACTCGAATGTCTTGGCTTCCAGTTGCTCGACTGGCAGGACATAATTGGCAATACCAACCTCGTACGCCCTTTGAGCGCTAGATCGGTCGCTCGGAGCATTTCTTTCACCACCACCAACGGCACCGAGCCCATCATGTTCTGAAATCAGCGCGTTGGTGATCACCAGGTCCAGCGCCCGTCTCCGCGCGTCGCGCGGGCGCTTTGTCCCATTCCGTCGCGAATCACTTTGCCGCCGCCGAAAGTGATTTCGTCGCCGTAGACCGCAAAATCTTTTTCGACTTCTATGACGAGATCCGTATCGGCCAGCCGCACCCGATCGCCTGTGGTCGGGCCGTAAAGATCGGCGTAGGTACGTCGCGGGATGGAAAGACTCATTGGACGCCTCTTTCCAACGAGCCGCGACTTAACGAGCCGCGACCGAAGGGAGCGGTTACAAGAAATTCCGGTTCCTTATCTCGCTCGACCCCTCGTCGTGGGTCCTGCGTGACTGACTTGGGTGTGAGTGCGTCGCGTCTCATCTATTGCCTAGCCCTTGATGGCCCAGAATCACGCGCGCTCCCGCGAACTCTACCAGCTCGACCTCTTTCTCCTCGCCCGGTTGCAGCCCAGGTGCACCGCACCGTGCGCCAGTATCTGCGGGAAGTGGAGAAGCAGAACCTGTGGAAGAGCCGGTGCGCGAGCAGGATCAGGTATCGACCACCGATCCGGATTCCACCTGTGCGACCAAAGGCGGCACGCCGGCGCGTCTCGGTTACTACGACAACTATCTGGTGGACAACGACAGCTGTGTGGTTGTCGGAGTACAGGCCACAGCGGCGCGCATGAGTCAGGAGACGGTGGCCGCGCAAGATATGCTGACCCGTTTCGCGGAGTGGCAAGGACGAGCACTCGAATCGGTGGGAGCCGCCACGACGTATGGGAATGGGGAGTTCTTACAGTGGTTGGCGGATCGTAACATCACTCCCTAGATGCGGACCCGTGACAGTATCCACCGCAAGAACAGCCCATTCTTCGGTCCCGACCGTTTCACTTACGAGCCGGAACACGATCGCTATATCTGTCCTGCCGGTGAGCCCTTGAACTACGGCGGCCAAAGTCATCGCAATCGCTCCTGGACTTACATCGGGACACGCAAACGGTGTGGCCCGTGCGCGCTCCGACCGCAATGCACGAGTGCGGCTTACCGGTGCTTGGTCATCCACCAGCACGAACCGGCGCGGCAACGCGCACGGGAGCTAGCGAACACGCCTGAGTTTGCCAAGGCACAGCGGCAAAGGAAGAAAGTAGAAGCCCTGTTCGCGGAATTGAAGAATCAGATCGGGCTACGTCGCTTGCGTTTACGACGACTAAAAGCACATATCTGCCTCCAACGACTTCGTGGCCTACGTCGACGCCATCGGCGAACTGGATGGGACCCGGTGTCTGCTTGAGTGGAAGACCAGCTCTGCTCGTTACCCTGAGGAACCGGACGGTCTCTTGGCTCTCGATCCGCAGCTCGTCTGCTACTCGTGGATGACCGGTATCTCTGAGGTCGCTCAGATTGTCTTCGTCCGCAAACGGCTGGTCGAAGTTCAGTACCTGCGGACCACTATCACTGAAGAGCAGCGCCAGGAATTAGGCCACCTGGTAGAAGACACGATTCGCCGGATTCAATCTGCCCAGTTCCTGCCTCACAGCGGCATACGCTTTCCGCAGAACCCGTGCAGCAGCTGTCCCTACGTCGGATTTTGTCTGGGGCGGCAGGATGTCGCCGAGTCCGCGCTAGTACGACGCCCAGGAGCAGAAGACCTTGGTTGGATTGACGAGCTTACTTACTAGGAATCCGCCCATGCCCCCGAAGCTCAATCGCCAGCGAGCCCTTTTCGTGCTGACCAAGATCGACGAAATCCTCGCGTGGGAACAGCGGAAGGAGGCCGAGCGCGACACCAAGTTCGTGGAACTGGGACGGTACCTGTGCGAAGTCCGGGCGGGACAGTACTGGCGGCTGGAGAATCTGAAATCGTTTGACGAGTTTCTGGAGAGACGGTTTCCGGAGTCCCGGAGGAAGGCGTACTACCTGATGTCGATCCACGAGCATCTTCCACCTCGGGCCCGAAAGGAGTTGAAGGACGTGGGCTGGACCAAGGGACTGGAACTGGCGAAAGTGGCGCGCAGGGACGGGCAGGAGTTCGATTGTGCAACCTGGTTGCACAAAGCTCGAGAAATGCCGAACGATCAGTTCCGGCGGGAGGTGGAGAAGAACTGACGGGGAAAGAAACCGAAGCGTCGGAACTGGTCTACTTCAAGTTGTACAAGAGCCAGATTCCGGTGATTGAGCAGGCCATCGAAACTGCGGCCTTCATGCTGGGCTCCGACGAATCCCGCGGCTACTGCCTGGAAATGATCTGTGCCGACTTTCTAGCGGGAGCGAATCTGGACCACGGAAATCCGGAGACTCTGCTGTTTTCGATGATGCGATTCTTTAGGCTCTTGCCAGAGGATCAAAAGCAGGCTTTTCTTGAAAACCTCAGCGAGAAAGCGTCGTGAACGGGATTCGCTCGAAGAGCTGGCGTTTACGGCTTGATCCCGTCTCCTACGAGAATCTGCGGCAACAAGTGCTACGTCGAGACGGCTGGCGCTGTCAGTCCTGCGGCGCGATGACCAACCTGGAAGTCCATCATCAGGAATTCCGCAGCCACTCGGGAGCTGACTTGGAAAAGAACCTGATCACCCTTTGCTCCGCCTGTCATTGCGCGATTCATCGCCCTCCCAACATTCGGCCAGTTAGAGAGTAGAGACAAGAGCTTGGCACGATTACTGTTGCGGCCATGCGGGTCTAAATCTCTGAAGCACTCGTCCGTAGGCGCCGTGCGTTAGCGCATTCGAAGCGGCATGTAAAGGGATTTTGGCAATCCCCCTGCGTCAAGTTTCAAGAGACGGGCCTTCCGCGCAGTGCTGGAGGGGGTGGAGGCTCCGCACACCCGACTGGGCGGAACACCGGCGGGCAATTACACCTTAACCGTCGCTGCCACCGATGGATCGACCACTCAATTAGTACCACTGACTCTGATCGTGCAGTAGCAACCGCTGTTCCCGAGCTAAGCGCTACGCACCCGGCGAGACAGTTCCGCTAGCCCCTCCCAGCTGCCAGTTCTGCAGACTCACTTGCCCCGAATCAGACAGTGTAAAACAGCGATGTTCCGCTGCGACTCTGCCACGCAAATCCCGCCGTGCCCACGTCGCGCTATACGTGCTGCGCCGTCGACGTAACGAAGAAATCAGAGCGTCGCTCGGTCCCGCTGAGATCGCCGACCGCAAAACCGAGGACCTGCGAAGTATTGGAGTCCGACCACGATCGAAGACTGCCCAAGGAGTGCGGGACAGAAGCGGTCACGGCATTATTCGAATCCAGAATACGGTTCGCAGAATAATGCGTCGGACCAGTCTCCGGAGAGTCCACTTCAAACAAATCCGATCCCATTTGTCCGCTAACGCGAAAAGCATGCGTCCAGATTCCCGCCCCGGGTGCAGGGTATGCCCGAATCGCATGCGTGGCGGGGACTTGACCGCCGGAAACAACATCCAGTCCGACGTACTGACTCGATCTTTCTTTGCCGGACGGAGCGCTCAAGAGCTACGCATCTCTCTATTTAAGAACCCCAGCGCATTCTTCATCTCGGGAACACACTCAGATACGCGTTTTTGTCCTGCCTCCGTTTACAATCTTGTGGGACCTCGCATTCCCATGGCAAGCGTACGTGAAAGACGGCCTGTATTTTAAGAAGCTCATGCCGCGGTAGCTCGCGAGGAAGTTCAGAAGGAAGGATGAAATGGCTTCACTGAAGGCTCTGAGAATCCCGGCTCTCGTCCTTGCTTCCGGTTTTGTTCTCACTGCATCGAGCATTACTTTTGTCAGTTGCGGGGATTCACCGGTCAATTACTTTCCATCGCAGATCGGCCAGAGTTGGGACATGATCGCGGATGGGACTGGAGACATAACTCATTTCGGGATCGTGAATCCGCCTACATCGGACCGCACAGATTTGGTTAATATTCACATCACAAAAACGGAAGCACGCGCTTACTGGCAAAACAACAGCGCAGGCGCCGAGTTGTGGTGGGGTATGCACCAGCTCGGAGATCGACGCTGGGTAGCTGACTACAGCATTGCGAATTTCACCCCGCCAGATTTGATGCGGTTCGACTATCAACACTTTGACGCCAATTCGTATATGGTGATTCCACCCGCGGGCGCCCCTGCCGGCGACTATTTTGGCTACTCTCAGGATACGTGGTGCGTTGGAGACAGCTATTGCTCGGTTCCGTGGGTCAAAGTCATGTGGCTCGCGCGGATTTCTTATCCAACGGTCAACACGCCCTTCTACAAAGGACCGGCCCTTCTAAACGAAGAGTTTGAGTGTGCCCAACCAATCGCGCTGAGCGAAATAACTAACCCGCTGAAGTGTGCGCACGAACTTTGGTATTTCGCTCCAAACATCGGGCTTGTACAGATTACTCCAGAGTGGGTGTCTCTTCCCTGCGAGCCCTATTGCCCGCCAGGAACGCAAATTCCACCGTTTCCTCCAGCAATTAGGAGAATTAACTAGATGCCCTGTCGGGCCAGGATTCGTCGATCATCCGCCGATGGCCTAGGTGAGCGATCATCAAATTGCCCAGAACACCATTGACGACAAGGATACCTGCGGTTGGTACTTTTCGTGGTACTGCTATCCCCGCGCTTCATAGACCGAAAATGGTACTTTCATGCCTGCGTCAATCGGCCCAGCTTGAACCTTGTGATTTTTCACCAACGTTCTAAGATGGATGCGTTGTCAAGGAGAGCACTTTGAAGCGCGTGCGCGTCCTCGTTGCAAACAAACCCCGTCTGATGCGTGAGATGGTGATAGAGACGATTGCCGACCAAGCCGACATCGAGATTGTCGGTGAAGTTGTGAATGAACGCGAGTTGAATGATATCGTTGAACAAACCCAGCCGGATGTGCTCATACTTTCATTGGAAGAGCCGGAACGACCTTTAGGTCAGTGCGGATTTTTGCTGGGACTGTATCCGCGGATGAAGATTCTGGCGCTCGCTCCGGAAAAGAATCGAGGCGTTTACTATTGGGCCATGGTCGACATCCGAAACAAGCCTGTTGAGAGTTCAGAAGCAGGCGTTTTAGGCGCTATACGGGAAAGACCCGGATTGGTCGGTTTAGCTCGAGTTTAGTAACGCTTCTACGGCTTAATTGGGGATTGGCGATTGACGAATCGAAAAGCGGTGATTTGTGCGATGTTGGGCAGAGCAGTTGTTCGCGGAAATCTGCACCTGAAAGCGATCCTCGTGGTCGCACTTGGTTTTGCGGGTGTCTTGAATCTGTTTGGGCAAACGCGCCAACAAATGCCAGCGGCACCTCCGCAGTCCGAATTGGCACATCAAAACATGGTTCGGGTCGCTGCCTCGGTCGGGCAGCTGGTTACGATTTTCCATAAAGATCCAGGTCTGATGGTGGAACTGAAGCGATGGATTGCGAAAGACGCGACCGACCACGGCCAATTGATCGCGGACTCCGATCTCACAGAAGAAGCCATCTTCGACCGCTTAGACTATGACGTTGCCTTCCGTTCGGTAGCCACCGATCTGGTGAGAAAATACGGTTATTTGCAACCCCTCGTAAACCCTGACTCGCCGCTGGCCAAAGAGCAGGAACTTCTTATTCAGGAACGAGTAAAGTGGCTGGCGCAGGATGAAGAAGCCGAACGCGCAAAGGCACGTCAACTAGGACAGCAGCAACAGACGAGCCGGACCCAGTTCTGCGATTCCCGCATTAGTAGCTGCGCCACTCAAAACGAAACAGCGCCTTCCTTCCAACAACCTCAACAACTGCCGGGCACAAATCAAATACCGACCGGTGTCCCTGGTCTGGACAATGCGCCACCCAACACGCCGATTCAACCTTACGGTCCGCCGCAGCAAACGATTCCGCAAAGCAACCGTGCGCCGCTGTACAGAACCAGCACCGACGAACCAACGGATCAAGGCGAGCCTGGCTCAGGATTCGGCGGGTCTTCAATGTACAGCCAGAATTCCGAGACGGGGCAGTCCGGAGGCTCATCCCTTCGAAGTGGCATGAACGCGAACCGGGCTCGACGCGGGGGAGCGGGCGACGATGGAATGGACGATTTGTCGATGTATTCCGACTTCGCCGACGAAGATATGTACAGCAACCGCAACGGGAGCTTGTACCCGAACAACGTTGCTTTCGGTTCAAATCCCTACAATTCCTACGGCGGAAGCTTGTATACCCCGGGATACGGCAGTTCCACCTACGACATCGGCAACAATCCGAACGCTCAGTGGAACGCACGACGCGCGAGAGAATCGGTTAGCCCGACCCAACGACTCGTGCGGCGGCCGAACCCCTACGAAGAAATTCCTTCTTTGTTCGACATGTACCTGCAAGCCGCGGCGCGGCCGCCGGCGGTCGAGCGATTTGGAATGCAGATTTTTGAGAACGGAACGCGCGATCGGCAGATGATTCCGATGGATCTCCCGGTCGGATCCGAGTACGTACTGGGTCCTGGGGATGGAGTTTCGATCGACCTGTGGGGTGGAGTGTCGCGGAGATTTTACCGCGTAGTGGATCGCGAGGGCCGGGTTAGTCTGCCGGAAGTTGGCCCATTGCTGGTTGCGGGCAAGTCTCTCGCTGAAGTGCAGGAATCGGTGCAGAAGACCCTCCGTACACAGTTCCGCGACGTGTCGGCTGATGTCTCATTATCCAGACTGCGTACGATTCGTGTCTACGTGGTGGGAGATGTCGTGCGACCCGGCGCGTATGATGTCGGTTCTCTCTCGACGCCGCTGAATGCTTTATTTTCGGCAGGCGGACCAACCGGAAGGGGCTCGCTGCGCATTTTGAGGCACTATCGCGGAAACGATCTCATCCAGGACGTCGACGTTTACGACCTCCTGCTCCACGGCGTCAAGGGCGATATGCAGAGACTCGAGAACGGCGACACCGTCATGGTTCCCCCTCTGGGTTCCGAGATCGCCATCGAGGGCATGGTTCGGCGTCCTGCGATCTACGAACAGAAAAGCGAGAAATCCTTGGCGGACGTGATTGCTCTGGCGGGTGGTTTGCTTCCAACGGCGACGATGCAACACATCGAGGTGCAACGGACCATCGCCCACGATAAACAGACGATGCTGAACCTCGACATTCCTCAGGCAGACTCGGCGGGCGAAGCCACCAAACAACTGGAAGGATTCCAGGTCCAGGATGCCGACAAGATTCGTATTTTCCCGATCGCTCCCTACACGCAGGATGCAATCTATCTCGAAGGACATGTGATTCGCCCCGGCAAGTATTCGTATCGCCAGGGAATGCGGGTGACAGACATCGTTGCTTCCTACAAAGATTTGCTGCCGGAGCCAGCGCTGCAATATGCGGAAATCATCCGCCTGAATCCCCCGGACTATCGACCCACTGTGCAGAGTTTCAGCGTAGCGGACGCATTAGCCGATCCCACCAGAGCTCCCCAGTTAGAGCCCATGGATACCATTCAGTTTTTCGGACGCTACGATTTCGAGAATCCGCCAAGCGTTTCCGTTTGGGGCGACGTGCGTTCGCCTGGAACCTACCAAACCTCGGGAGATATCCACCTGAGCGACGCCGTCCATTTGGCTGGCGGGCTTGCGCCTGACGCGGCAACGGGAGACGCCCAAGTTTTTCGATTCATGCCCGACAGTACGCTGAAGATTTTTGATGTGAAGCTAAGCAGCGCGCTCGACGGCAATCCCACCGATGACATCATGCTAAGTTCGCGCGACCGTGTTCTCATCCACCAGAATGCGGCGGCCGTCGATCCTGCGACGGTATATGTGAAAGGCGAAGTTGCGCGGCCCGGACGCTATCCCCTCACTGCTGATATGCGGATTTCTGACTTGATTCGCACTGCCGGCGGTCTAAAACAGAGCGCCGACACGGAAATGGCCGACCTGACTCACTACTACTGGAAGGGAGACAAGCAGGTTACAGGGGACCAGCAGCAAGTCGTGTTGCGCGAGGCACTGGCAGAAAATTCCGACAAGAATTTGCCGCTCAATAATGGCGACGTGCTGACTGTACCCCAAGTGCCCGGGTGGAATGATCTCGGAGCTTCAATTTCCATCCGCGGAGAGGTAGTGCATGCCGGCAGCTTTGGAATCCATCCCGGCGAGCGCTTGAGTTCCGTATTGAACCGCGCGGGAGGCTTTGCCCCAGCAGCTTACCCCTACGGCGCAGTATTGCTGCGATCCGAAGTGCAGAAGCTCGAACAGAGATCGTACGGCGAACTAGTCCAACGAGTGCGTGAGCAACAAACCGCTGTAAAGCTAACCGCAGCCACCACATCAGACCCGGACCAAAAGTTATCCTCGGAAACGGCCCTGGTACAGTGGCAGAGCGCTCTCGACGATTTGATGAGCAGTCCTCCCACTGGGCGCGTCACGATCCAGATTTCTTCCAATATCAAAGATTGGGCGAACACCTCTCGAGACCTGATCGTCCGGGCTGGCGATGTTCTCGTGGTGCCAAAGCGTCCGAGCTATGTGCTCGTCCAAGGCCAGGTCTATGGCGCCACCGCGGTGGCATATCGTCCGGGAAAAAGCGCCCAATGGTATCTGACGCAAGCTGGTGGTTTCACCAACATGGCTAACAAGAAAGCCACCTTCGTGATTCGGGCCAACGGCACGGTGATTGGAAGCCACAATTCGTTCTGGGTATCCGGCAACGGCTTGAATGCGGCTCTGCAACCAGGAGATATGGTGGTCGTTCCTGAAAAGGCATTGGGTGGACCACCCATTTGGAAGGCGATCTTCACAAACGCGCAGGTTGTGAGTTCCCTCTTTACCAGTGCAATTCTGGCCGCGTCTTATTTCTAGCGATGGACTATCAAGGATAGTTGGTGAATCGATTCGTGGGGAGTTCATGCGCCAGGATCATCGCAATGTGCCTGCTGGCGAATTCCGCGCTGGTCTACGGGCAATCCAATCGTCCGCCTGCCCCATTTGACAGCCCTCAGGCCTCGCCGGTGGACGGCCAACAAACTGCGCGCCCGACCCCGGACGCTGCTAAGCCGGAGGTTCCTGACGCTCCTCAGCCCAGCGAAACCGAGAATAAGCTCAGGACACTCCCGCAGGCGCTTTTCCACGATCAGATTGGTATGTGGACCAGTCCGGCACATATTCGTTTCTCGGATGCCACTTGGCTGGTTCCGCTAGGAGGATTCGCGGCGGCCCTGTTCGCCACCGATGCCGACGTAAGCCGCCATCTATCCAACACGCCGAACACGTTGACACAATACCGCCATATCTCCGATTACACCGCGTACTCCATGGCCGGGGGTGCGGGAGGACTCTACGTCCTCGGCCTTCTTAGTCATAATGACCATGAGCGCGAAACGGGATTTCTCAGCGGAGAAGCGGCCATCGATGCTCTCGTTGCCGTTGAAGCCATGAAATATGCCACAGGGCGCCAGCGTCCTTACCAGGGAGACGGCACTGGCAGGTTTCTGAACGGGGGAGCGTCGTTCCCGTCCGAGCACGCCGCGGGCGCGTGGGCGATCGCTGGAATGGTCGCCCATGAGTATCCGAGTCCGTTCATGAAGTTCCTTTCGTATGGAATGGCGACCGTAGTGAGCGCCTCCCGCATCACTGCGAAGGAGCATTTCCCTTCCGACGTTCTGATCGGCTCGGCGATTGGATATCTGACCAGCGAGTACGTCTACCGCCGTCATCACAATCCTGAACTCCGTGGAGGAACGTGGGAGACGCCTGCGATTCGTCCGGATCCCCCCTCGCACTGGGAATCCAAGTTCATGGGCTCGCCTTATGTCCCGCTGGATAGCTGGATTTATCCGTCACTGGAGCGCCTGGCCGCCCTCGGTTACATCGACAGCGCCATCGCCGGAATGCGTCCATGGACAAGAATCGAATGCGCTCGTCAACTCAGCGAAGCGGCTGATCGCATTTCTGAAGTCGAAGGCCCCAGCGAGGCAGTACGGATTTATCAGGATCTGGTTCGAGAATTTAGTGCGGAAATCGATTGGCTGGGCGGCGGAAATAATGCTGAACTCAGATTGGAATCGGCTTACACACGAGCCACCGAGATTGTCGGCAAACCGCTGACCGACGGATATCACTTCGGCCAAACCATCATCGATGATTTCGGTCGGCCAGAGGAGCAGGGCTTCAACAACGTTTCGGGACTTTCTGGCTGGGCCACCAACGGCCCGTTCGCAATTTACGTCCGCAGCGAATTCCAGCATTCTCCCTTGGCTCCTAGCCTTCCTCTGGCGGCGCGCCAAGCCGAGTCGATGGCTGATTTCTGTTGCTTCAACGCTTCGATTCTCGCGCCGCCATACCCGGTGCCACCCGATACTCCGACTGCTGCCATTAATCGAGGACGTCTTCTGGATGCTTACGTTGCGATGAATATTTCCGACTGGGAGCTGTCCTACGGTAAACAGAGCCTTCAGTGGGGGCCCGATGAAAGCGGGGGAATGATGCTGAGCGATAATGCCGAACCCCTGACCATGTTCCGGGTGAACCGGGTCACCCCTTTTAAGCTTCCAAGTTTCTTGGGAGTGCTTGGACCGATGCGGGTGGAGTTTTTCCTCGGGCAGTACTCAGGATATCAATTGATGTTAACCCCCTCGGGACTAGTTGGTCAGTATGGCCAATCCTTGCATCCGCAGCCGATCGTCCACGGAGAGAGACTTAGCTTTAAGCCCACTGCCAACTTTGAATTCGGCTTATCCCGTACCACAGACTACGGAGGACCGGGCTATCCACTGACTTTGCACAATTTTCTCAGAAGCGTGTTTTCTACCGGGCTGACGCAACCGGGCGTTGCCGACAAACCAGGATCGCGCAGGTCCGGGTTAGATTTTAGCTATCGAGTGCGGAACAGCCTAACGTTCTATGCTGACGGCATGACCGAGCATGACACGTTCAGCCCACTCGTCGGTCCCGACGTGGCGGCTTGGCTCGGCGGAATCTATATTCCGCGGCTTCCCGGAGTTCCGAAGTTGGACTTCCGTGCCGAAGGAATGTACACCGATCCTCCCATCGGTGGCAACGTGGGCCACGGTTTCTTCTACTACGATCCGACCTGGATCAGTGGTTTCACGAATAACGGCCAGTTGATGGGGAACTGGGTAGGACGAGAGGGCCAGGGTGTACAAACATGGACCTCCTATTGGTTCACGCCCCGTAACAAACTACAATTTCAGTTCAGACATCTCAAAGTGAGCCATGAGTTCGTTGAGATGGGGGGCACACTGACGGACGGGGGTGTTCGCGCGGACCTGTGGGTGGGTTCGAACTTCAGCCTGTTGGCGGGGGTTCAATACGAGACTTGGACCTTCCCCGTAATCTCCCCGACCAAGCAGACGAATATAAGTTCGTCGCTGCAGTTGACATTTTGGCCCAAGGGCCTTTCGCGCAAGCATGGCTCAGACGAATGAGAATATCGAATCCGACAACACGTAGGAAACGGATGCCACAAGCACCTTTTCGTACAGATTCACTTCTAGCCGGCAGAGACCCGGCGGCTGGCGATCTATGGAGTGTGCAATGGCTCTAGTCAAAATATTGCGGACTGTGCGACAGCAAGGCCCGCGCTCTGCATTTCGGAAAGTCGCCAAAATCGCCCCGGCATATTTAGCTGGAATCGGCTTCTGGCGGACACGTCGATGCCGATGTTGTGAACGACTCACGATCTTTCTTGCCGACAGGAACGGCTCTCCCGAGTCTCGCTCCTGCTTGTTCTGCTCCGCGAACGAGCGCTACGAACTCCTCGCAACTGAGATCAGGCAGAGGTTTGGGAACCGCTTACCGGAAATGAGTATCCTGGAATTGGACCCGAGATCTCCGTTGAAAGTCTTATTAGCTGGGGCTGGCAGATACATCAGATCCTTTTACGAAGAGGGATGTGTGTCTCGCGAAAGGGACGGCGCCATTTGCGAGGACGTTACCGCGCTTAGATTCGAGAATAACTCTCTCGACTTAATCATTTCGTCGGACGTACTTGAGCACGTGCCGCGCTTGGACAAAGCGTTCAGCGAAACCGCCCGGGTCCTAAGGCCCGGCGGGGCTCACCTTTTCACCGTGCCGCCTCGTGTGACGACCAGGAAACGGGCGATTATTAAGGACGGTAAGGTTGTCCACATCGAGCCTCCCGAGTACCATCTCGACCCCTTGTCTCCAGAAGGCGTGCTGGCATTCTGGGACATTGGGCCCGACCTGGGAGCTTCGCTTCCGACTGAAGGCCTGGATATCAGGATCGCCCGCGGTCCCGTCGGAGATGCCGGCAGGGTGGTATGGATCGCCGAACGCATTGCCAGTTAGAGGGACACCTGCGAGTGACAGGAGCTTGGACGCTGATGATTCGGTTCGGAGGAAATAGGTTGGTTGGTATATCGGGTTGTACAGACGTAGACGTCCTATTGGTTCATCCCCCGGGACCAGCTAGAATTTGAAGGTGGGACTTTTTCGGTTCTTTATCGACCACGAGGGCAGTCTAACGCGACTTCCTCGATACAATTGTCTTTCTGGCCAAAACCGCTCCGGGGCGGTAAGACGAGGGGACAGTAGGCGCAGATTCGAAGTCTTTTTTTGCAGCCGTTATGGCGACTAAACAAATCACGAATCGAGACCCGAAGTATTCCGATTCTCATCTCGAGGAAGATCTCATCATCGAAGTGGAGGATGCGGCTACCTATCGGGGACGAAGTGTTGCCAGACTCGCGCTGCTCTGGAATAACCGCCGTGTTTTGCTCCGCTTCGCCGCGATTGGGTTAGTGGCATCGACTCTCATCGTTCTGCTGATACCGGTGCGATATACGTCGGTCACTCGGTTGATGCCGCCGGATCAAGCCGGTGCCGGCATGGCATCTATGTTGGCCGCGCTCGGCAAGGGTGGCAGCGAGTTGGGAGTCATGGGCAGCGAGTTGCTAGGACTTCGCACATCGAGCGACCTTTTTGTGGGAATTCTCCACAGCCGCACGATTCAGGATCAACTGGTCACCAAATACGATCTGCGCAAAGTTTATGGCGTAAGTCGATGGGAATCCGCTCGTAAACAACTGGAAAACCGCACTGAGGTTACCGCAGACCGGAAGAGTGGTATCGTCACGATCGCCGTAAGCGATCACAGCGCGGAACGCGCCGCCGCCCTCGCTCATGAATATGTTGCTGCCCTAAACCGTGTCGTCTTAACTCAAAACACTTCGGCGGCCCATAAAGAGCGGGAATTTCTCGAACAGCGTCTCGGCGAGGTTCAGCAAGCTCTCGAGAAGGCGGAGAAAGATTTCGGCAATTTCGCCAGCAAGAACACGGCTATCGATGTTAAAGAGCAGGGTCGGGCGATGATCACTGCCGCTGCCGATGTCGAGGGCCAACTCATCGCAGCACAAACCGAACTCGAGGGCCTAAGACAGATCTACACTTCAAACAATGTCCGCGTCCGGTCGGTACAGGCCAGGATCGAAGAGCTGCAACGTCAGTTGCAGAAGTTGGGAGGCGATCCCAAATCGGCCGAGGCCGCTTCCTCATCCGCCTCAGACACATATCCGTCCATCCGCCAACTCCCTCTCCTTGGCGTCACCTATGCCGACCTCTATCGCGAAACCAAGGTCCAGGAGGCGATCTTTGAGGCGCTGACCAAACAGTTCGAAATGGCCAAGGTGGAAGAGGCTCGTGAAACGCCGAGCGTTAAAGTGCTCGATGAGGGAGATGTTCCTGAGAAGAAATCCTTCCCTCCGCGAACGCTCTTGGTGCTGTTCGGTACCGCCTGCGCGGTGATGTTGGCTGGCGTGTATATTCTAGCCTCCGCTCGATGGGACGAGATCGATCCCGCGGATCCCGGCAAAACCCTGGCCCAGGAAATCTTCCAGACGATAAAAAACAGATTGCCTGGGAGAAGGTCCTCGGCGGCTGATCATCAGCGGGATCTCTGATTACACTCAGCGCGCAAGGACAACTGATACTAGAAACTCTATGACAACCAGCGTAAGCGTCGAAACGGATCAGACCAGCATCTCCGTCGAGCACTGTCCACTCTGCCCGATTTGCGGGGCGCAGGGGATTCGGCTCTACGAGGGGATGAGCGATTGGCTCTGGGACGTCCCTGGTGAATGGGGTTTGCGCAGTTGCTCGTGCGGTATCGCTTGGCTCGATCCGAGACCGATTGCTGACGATATCCCGAAGCTTTACGCGCGATATTACACTCACGGTGCTGCGGAACCAACCGCGCTTGATCCGATTCGCCGCCAAGTGTCGCAATGTGTTTTGGCAAGACTGGGATATCCCGTCGAGCCCTCTTCTGCCCGGGTACCAAGATTGCTGTCGCGCGTCCCTTCGATCGCTCGCGCCATGGCTTTGGAAGTTTTTGCTTTGCCGGCATCGGAATCTGGCGAGTTGCTTGATGTTGGCTGCGGGAGCGGGCAATTCATCAGCAGAATGCAATCTTTCGGGTGGAACGTGTCGGGAGTTGACCCGGACCCGTCGGCCGTCGCTTATGGCTTGAGTCAAGGGTTGCAAGTCTTCCCAGGCACAATTGCCGACGTTCCCGAAGAGAACCGTTATGACGTGATCACTCTCAATCATGTGATTGAGCACGTATCAGATACCGTAGAATTACTGCGCCAGTGCGGAATGCGTTTGCGCAAGCGGACAGGACGAATCATCCTCACGACTCCAAACCTTCAGAGCTTGGGTCATCGGTGGTTCGGCCGCTACTGGCGCGGCTTGGAGATTCCGAGACACTTGATGCTCTTCTCCATTCCGTCGCTGACCCAATGCATCTCGAGCGCTGGCCTGAAGGTAAGGTCGGTGCGCACTGAAACTCGGTTGGCACGCCTGATCTACAACCCCAGTGTTTGTGCAAAGGCCGGCGAATCCCGAATCGGCGATAAATCGAATTTCAAAATAAGGACAAAGGTCGCTGGCTACGCGTTTCAGGCCATGGAAGATTCTTGGATCAAGTTTAGCAAGCACATCGGCGAGGAGATTTATTGCGTCTGCGGTGCTCATGAGTGATCCGAAGTTTCACGTTGATGACGAGCCACGTCAGTATTTCGCGGAGGGCGAATTTCTGCAGGAGACGTCAACACTCCTCTCAGAAACGACCTCCTCGACCGAAACAGGCCGTCTGATCCGCACCGTAGGACTTAATACGCTTTACCAAATCGGCGCGCAGGTGGCGCCCGCGATCGCCGCAATCGCCGCAATTCCAATTCTCCTTCGCTACCTTGGTGCGGAACCCTACGGGATCGTTACTCTTTTCTCCACAGCGCTGATCTACTTCACCATGCTTGATCTGGGGCTTGGGCGCGCCTCAACTCGGTTCATCGCCCAAAGCCTCGAGGCACAGCATCCGGAGGACGTCGGGCGCTATTTCTGGAGTTCCATTCTTCTGCTCACCGCGGCCGGAGTCGTCGTCAGCCTGTGCTTCCTCTTCGCAGTTCCATCCTTGGTCTCCAACTATTTGAAGATCTCTCCCGCGTACCATCACGCTGCCACAGAGTCGTTCCGCGTGATCTCGGTGACGATTCCCCTGGTTACGTTGACGGCGGGCTTGAGAGGCTTTCTCGAAGCGTCCGGGCGCTTCCCTTTTCTCAGCTTGGTAACGGCGTTCACCGGCGTCGGCATGTATGTTCTGCCCGTAGTCGTGGTTCTGGCTGGCGGAGGCCTAGTGTGGATCGCGACAGCCTACGTTCTGGTCAGAATCGGATTGGCCGTGGCTTTCGCAATCGGCTGTCTCCGCGTGAAGGGTCGACCCTCTCTTCGACCGGCCCTGAGTTCGAAAGCTGTTAAGAATATGGTTTCATTTGGGGGCTGGCTGTCCGTCTCGAATGTAGTTGGAACCGCCATGGTTTACGGCGACCGATTTCTGTTGGGATCTTGCGTAGGAATGGTCGCGGTAACGAGTTACTCGATGCCCCTAGATGTGATCGGCAGAATGCAGATTATTATCACCAGCTTTTGCGCCGTCTTATTTCCCCTCATGAGCCGCTTGGACGGTTCCGGATCCGCACACTTTCAAACGGTATACCGTGGAGCGGTCGCAATCGTACTGTCCCTCCTCACCCCCATGATCGTGGGGATGATCTTGCTTTCGCCCCTTCTGATGAAAATCTGGCTTCGCGCAAGGAACACTCCTGACGCCGTATTCTCTGCCGAAGTCTTTCTCGCCGGGTCGATTGTCCAGGCAATGGCCTCCATCTCGTTTACCGCCCTCCATGCTCGTGGGCGTTCCGATCTAACAGCCTGGGTACACATGGCCGAATTTCCCATCTATTGTGTAGCTTTTTACTGGGCGGCGACCAGGTTTGGAGTGCGGGGCGCATCGCTCGTATGGCTGGGCCGCACCGTCGTGGACTTTATCTGCATGGTGGTGTCTCTCCAGATACAAGAACGGGGCCGAACCATTCTCGTCCCGGAAATGGCCGCCGCCTTGGTGTCGATTGGTATTCTATTAATGGTGGCTCTCAGAACGCCGAATGCCGCGCTTTTGGGTGGAGGTCTCTGCATTATGACTTGGTTGTGGAGTTGGCGGGCACTCTTGGATTCTCGCTTGCGCATGCAGTTTTCCCGGGCAATCGGATCCGCAACGCAGCGCGTTCGGCGAATTTGCTCGGGCGCATCAAAATCGGTGATCCGGGGATCCACGCGAGTATTAGATCAGTCGCTAAAGAGAGGACGTTGATGGCCGGGAGTGGGCAGAGTTTTCAGCAACCCGATCGTTCACCCAGAGTGTCTGTCGTCGTCGTGACGTACAGGTCCATGAACGAATTGCCCGAGTGCATGGAAAGCGTTTTGAAGCAATCGGTCCCTGTCGAGGTTCTCCTCATCGATAACGCGTCGCCAGACGGTACCGCCCAAATGGTGTCCGACATGGCCAAGCGAAGCGACAATGTTCACGGCATTTTTAATTCTGAAAATATTGGGTTGGCCGCTGGAAATAATTGCGCATTGGGAAAATGCCGTGGAGACTACGTTCTCATCTTGAATCCCGACACCGTGTTGCCGGAAGAGAGCTTGGAGCGCATGGTCTGTTTTCTGGAATCGAACCCCGACGTCGGCGCCTTGGGCCCAAAGAGTGTCTACAAAGATGGCACACCTCATGTGAGCTTCCATCGGCACTGGGGACTTCTGCACGTGATCGCCTGGCGCATTCTTCCCTATCGCTTTGTCCGTGCCTTCTACGACCGGTTCTCGTCTTTCGGATTTCAGGATGTCTTATTCGTCTCAGGCGCGTGCTTGCTGGTGCGTCGAAAGATCTTCGAGCAAATTGGCGGCTATGACCCAGAATATTTTCTGACTGTGGAGGACGCGATCGATCTCTGCATCCGAGTAAAAGACACTGGCAGCCGTATCGTGTTCTATCCTGATGCAGAAGTGATTCATTTCACCGGACGAAGTGGAAGCCAAGTGCATTACTTGGTTGTTTGGCAGGGAATTCGAGGTACGGTCTACCACTTTCTCAAACATAAGGGTAAAGTCTCGGCATTGTTGGTGTCGGCGCTGCTGGGGTCAGCAACTTTTGTGCGAGTTCTTATCGCCGGCCTTCTGGGAATTGCCAGCAAGAAGTATCGTACGGTCGCTCGGACCTATAGCCGCGTTCTTTGGGACATTCTGGTACGAAATCCCATTCATGCACACGGTGCGTCTATGAACGGGAACAACCGTAGAAAGGAGTGCGCACAAGATTTCTCCTGACGTTGCGCGACCAGAGCCTTTGACACCGAGAGTTTACATTGTCGTGCTGAACTGGAACGGTTATGACAACACTTCAGTTTGTCTCTCGTCCCTTCAGCAATTGCATTACGCCAATCATGAAGTCATCGTCGTGGACAACGGATCCACAGATGATTCTGTCTCGCGAATTCGCAGCGAGTTTCCCTGGGTTCATCTGATGGAGAACGGAAGAAACCTGGGATTTTCCGGCGGATGCAATGTGGCGATTCGGTATGCGCTGGCTCACTCCGCTGATTTCGTGTGGCTTCTTAACAACGACACGACCGTTGATCCGGAAGCGCTCCAAGCCATGATCGATGTAGCAAGTACTGACCGCAAGATTGGCGCGGTCGGTTCAGCCATCTCATATATGGACGACCCCAAGAAACTGCAAGCATGGGGTGGTGGTTTTGTGAATTTCTGGCTCGGTCGATCTCGGCATTTCCTCGGTCCGGTGCCTGACGAGTCGATCGAATTTATCACCGGCGCCAGCCTCCTAATATCTCGCGAGGCACTGGAGAGCATTGGCCTGCTAGATGAAGGCTTCTTCATGTACTGGGAGGATGCCGACTACTGCTTACGCCTGCGTGCTGCCGGATTGCGGCTCGCTGTTGCGGGACTTTCTAGAGTTCACCACGAAGAGTGTGGTTCTGTCGGAAAAGGGAGCGCAAAGCTGGATACCTATTTCAACGAATCGGCGGCTCGTTTCTTCAAACGGCACGCACCCGTTCCGCTATTTTCGCTATGGGTGGGCGTCGCAGCGCGGGTGGCCAAGAGACTACTCGCTGGAGATTGGACGCGAACTCGCGCTGTCTTGACGGGTGCTCTGGGACGAGCTGGTGAGCGGCTTCTCAGCGGATCTGTCGCAAATCTAAGCCCTGATAAATGGCGGCATTAGGAGCGCGAGACAACACTTAAGCGGGATGGGAAATTTCATTGAACTCTTCTTTATTTGCCGACACCGTGCTCTTAATTTCTATGGCGGCATCGCTCGGCGCCTATGTCCTCGTCAGCAAACGCGAAGGAAGCTACCTCAACATACTCACTCCCTCGTTCCTTATCGGAATCCCTGCCTTCTATCTCCTCCCGCTGTTCTTCACTCATTTCGTTGGTAACGACGCCAGCGCATACGCTTACATTTACGTGTATGCGACCATCGCAGCCGAAAACGTCGCTTTCACCTATGCTTACTTGCGCCCCACGCGCAAGGTGATTCGGCTTCCGTTCCGGTACTCGTACCACAACTTCGACAAGTTATCTCTTGTATCGCTAGGACTCGGATTCTTGATGTATTTGCCGATATTGCTGGAGTTTCCGGAGTACATCTTGTCTCCGCGGCAAATTTACGCGAACACGCGAACCGGCTTCGGTATTAACTTCTACATATCGAGCACCCTGGCTTACATCGCAGTTATTTTCATCCAGTTCAGTGGACGTTCCCGGCGAGTGAAATGGTCTGTCATCCTGGCGGCTGCATTTCTTCTGTCCTTGCATGGCAGTAAGGGTCAGGTGATCTCTCTCTTCTTTTTGCTCGCTCTCTATGAGGTTTACGTTCATCAGATCAAGGCGCGTCTTTTGCCGTCGCTGATTGTGGTTGGCGCCTTGAGCTTCTTGATGCTGGCGCTCTTTGCCTTCACCATGGTTCTGGATCAGGATCCAGTCGAAGCGCTGCAGGCAATCAGCGAGTACTCCGACTACACTCGGAATGGAATGTTGGTGATCGACTCACACTTTCCTCTGCAGTATGGACGTCTCACCCTCGAAGGGCACGTCTTCGGCCGTATTCCGCGAGTCCTCATGCCGAGCAAGCCCAAAAACTTCGGGGCATTGTATCTGGATGAACAGTTCTTTCCGGGTTCCGTAGATCGAGACAATGGTGCGCCAGACTTTGGCATGGGGATGCAGTACGCGGACTTTGGTGCGCTCGCCATCGCATACTTGGCGTTCTTTGCCGCGATACGCGGATGGTTGGCCCGCGTTTTCATCCTCCGGCTTCGAACGACAAGGCATCCGGCGGATTTCTTGATGGTCGCTTTCTTTGCGAATGTGTCGATTTTCCCCGTCGGCGCGGTTGGATGGTTGCTCCCCGAAACAGTGCTGACCGCTATTTTGTTGCGCTACGCATCCTGCGTTGGAGCCAAAAAGATCTACCATGAACATGTCGGGTATAAGCGGTCGGCTCCGCCGAAACCAGGACTTGCGCCGATCAATGGCTTGGAGGGCCTCTGATTGACTGAAATCTTATACGACGCTCGTTGGATCGGTAATCACGGAATCGGTCGGTTTGCTGGCGAGCTGCAGCGGCTGATTCCGGACCTCGTCCCATTTCGAGCTCAACGTCCTCCCTTTCATCCCTTGGACCCGATGCTCCTTGGTGCTGCCCTCCGCCGCGCAAACCCCAGCCTGTTTTTCAGCCCGGGATACAATTCGCCAGTGGGATGGGGTGGCCCTTTCGTATTTACTCTGCACGATTTGAATCATCTTCGCGTGCACGACAACTCCAGCTCTCTCAAGCGAGCCTACTATCGTTACTTCATCAAACCTGCTTGCCACAAGGCAGTGTTTGTCTTGACGGTTTCCGAGTACTCCCGCCAGGAAATTGCAACCTGGGCTAAAGTCAGCGAAGAGAAAATAATCAACGTCGGCAATGGAGTCGCGCCCCCCTTCAGCCCCATAGGACCCAAGTACAATCCCGGATATCCTTACTTGCTCTACGTGGGCAGCAGAAAATCGCACAAGAACCTTCCACGCCTTTTGCAGGCATACGCCATTGCTGGCGTCCGCAAAGATGCCCGCTTGCTTCTGTCGGGAAATCCGGATCCGCAACTTCGGGCGGAGATCGATCGTTGGAAACTCGGCAATGATGTTGCCTTTGCGGATCTCGAGTCCAGCGACACTTTGTCCGAAGCGTACCGCGGAGCGTTAGGGTTTGTGTTTCCCTCCCTCTATGAAGGCTTCGGCTTACCGCCGCTGGAAGCTATGGCTTGCGGCACACCCGTTCTGACCTCAAACGTCTGCTCTCTTCCCGAAGTCGTGGGCGACGCAGCCGTCCTGATTCAACCTCTGGACGTCGAACAGATTGCCTCTGGAATCCGGCAAATCACCTACGATTCAACTTTGAGAGCACGGCTCCGAGAAGCGGGGTTGCGCCGATCGGCGCTATTTTCGTGGGAAGAAACCTGCCGAAAAACATCCCTCGCCCTTGGAATGGCTTTCGACAAGAAGAATGCGGGGAGCCTGCCTGCGCGGGAGTTTTCGGCAAAGGAATCAGCTGGTCGGAGGGAACTGAACAACCGCCCAAAGCTTTCTTGATACAGCCTCTTTACAAAATCCAGAACTACAATCAACCCTTCAAATCACTTTACGCCGCCTATGGCAATGTGATCACTCTATGGCGTTTGCAACTTTGCAGTTTTTGCTGTGTTTACTAACAAGAATTCTTAACATTCGATTCGCAGAGCGGTCCGGTTAAGGCCGGCCGTCGAACGAGCGGCCCGTTTCTGGGCCGCCATTTCAGAGAGGTAACCTAGTCCTACACTTCCACCACAAATCAACCGTATCACGTGGGATGACAGCGCCCTTCTGGATATGACAACATGTCTATAGCGGAAACTCTACGGAGAGACAGAGATGAAAGAAAAAAAGAAGAGAGCGTTGGTAACCGGCGGTGCGGGCTTTATGGGTTCTCACGTCGCTGACCATCTCCTCGCAATGGGGCACGAAGTAATCGTGCTCGACGATCTGAGTGGGGGCTTTTCGCAGAACGTCCCGTCTGCTGCGAATTTCGTTCAGGGATCAATTACGGATCACGGCCTGATTGACAATCTTTTCGATCGACATTCGTTCGATTACGTCTACCACTTGGCAGCTTACGCGGCCGAGGGCCTCAGTCATTTCATAAAACGCTTCAACTACAACAATAACCTTATCGGCTCCGTCAACTTGATCAACGCAGCGATTAACCATCAGGTCAAATGCTTTGTGTTCACATCTTCCATCGCCGTCTACGGAGCAGGTCAGAGTCCTATGTCGGAGGACATGATCCCCTTACCGGAAGATTCCTATGGTATTGCTAAACTCGCTGTAGAGCAGGAACTCCGAGTCAGCCACGAGATGTTCGGCATCGATTACATCATCTTCCGCCCTCACAACGTCTATGGCGAACGGCAGAACATCGGAGACCGCTACCGGAATGTGGTCGGCATCTTCATGAATCAACTGTTGCGGGGGGAAGCGATGACTGTCTTCGGTGACGGCACTCAACAGCGCGCCTTCACCTACGTCGACGATGTGGCTCCGATCATCGCCAAATGTGTTGACTATCCCGCGGCACGAAACACCATCTTTAACGTGGGAGCAGATACTCCTCATACGGTCAAAGAATTGGCCGAGATGGTTGCAGACGCGCTCGGTACAAAGTGTCATCTGAAGCATCTGGAACCTCGGAATGAAGTCAAAACTGCATTTTCCGATCATTCCAAGGCGGAACGCATTTTTGGCCAACGCGAGAAAACCGATTTGCCGACCGGAATCCGTGCGATGGCCGATTGGGTTCGGAAATACGGCGCAAGAGAGAGCTGCGTTTTTGAAGATATTGAGATTTCGAAAAACATGCCGCCCAGTTGGGCGAAGGTGGCAGCCGCCAGGACGTAGTGCGAAAATTACAACTGCGACCGATGGCATGTGATTCCTAACTTCGAGTCTAAACCGGGAGATCCAGCACAGAATGTTTGAAGCATCGATCACGATCATCACGAAGAATGAGGGGCCAAATATCGGCCCGTGTCTGGAATCGGTTTTTTCGCAGAAGGATGTTGGACCATTTGAGGTGGTTCTCGTAGATTCCGGATCGACGGACGCGACGGTGGAAATTGCCAGCCGCTTCCCCATTCGGATCGAACAGATTCCGGCCAAAGCCTTTCACCATGCCCGTACACGAAACTTGGCATCCAGCTTGACCAGCGCACCAATCATCGTCGGCCTTTCAGGGGACGCCGTCCCCGCTTCCGACAAGTGGCTGCACAATATCCTCGCCAATTTCAGCGACCCGACTGTGGGCGCTGTTTATGGACGGCAACTCCCCAAACCCGGATCGACCGCTGAGAGGCATGGCACTTTCGAAATGGTCTACGGGGAGCAGAGGATCGTGAAGGACCCGAAGCATCGCAATGGAGCGGGATATCGCTTCTATCACTTTTCGGATGTGAATGCTGCGATCCGCCGCAGCATCTGGGAGCGCACACCTTTCCCCGAAGAACTCAAGACCTTCGAGGATCTCGGAATCGCCAAACGCATCCTCGATTCCGGATGGAAGATTGTGTACGACCCCGAAGCCCCAGTTTTTCATTCGCACCGTTACACTTCGGTACAGCTATTCAAGCGCTATTTCGACATTGGCTTCACTCTAAAGGAATTGCAGATTTGGGACGCTCCTGGCACGCGTTCCTCCATGTTCCGCGATTTCAGGCGGTTGCTCTACAAGAAACTCCTGGGAGCGCCGCGTGGCGCCAGCGAGAGCGGGGCTGCCGGAAACGCTATTCTTCAGGATGTAGCGAAATCAGCTGGCTTGCTCCTCGGAGCTCATCAGCGCTACTTGCCTCTCGCCATCAAGAAAAACATCAGCGCTTACCGAGTCTTTGAGTAGACTTCAACCGGCTCGCAGTTGTGCGTCAATTCGAGCTTTCGTCGCTTATCTTTGGCACCTCAAAATCCGACCCGCAGATTGCGCCCGCTAAGGTCAAGACCACTCCCAGCACCGAGGCGCTCTTCCTCAGCTGGGAGCGGAAGCTTCATAGTTACCTCCAGCCCGAACACTACTTTACAAATTGGAGCTTCGCAAATCCTTGCGAAACAGCTCGTTTTGCGGTTATACTCCCCGCCTTCCGTGTAGAAATCTGTACACTCTATTCTGCGAGGAACCGAAAAACGATGCGTCCCATGACCTCTCCGCTGCTATCCCACAGCTTTGTGTCTGATCTTCCTTCCGTTTCAAAACCGCATCCTGCGCCACAATGCCGTTCGCTATCGAGCAGAATGAAACGCATCTTCGTCTCAAGGACGACCCTGTTGTTGGCGTTCGCGAGCGCATCCGCTTTCACGACAGGGTGCGGAGGTGGAAGTAACCCGGGGTCGGCCGTCGTGGGAGGAGCGGCTCCCACAGCAAATCCGTTGGTCGCTCAATACACCATTGCCAGCGCCTGCGCAGGACAGGGAATGGTGGAGTTCGGGCCCGATACTTCCTATGGACGAAGCACCGCCTGGTCTCCTCTCCCTGGCTCATTTCTCAGATCCTCCATCCTAGTCGCGGGAATGCGTGCCTCAACGACCTACCATATGCGCGCCCAAGTGCAATGCGGCGGTGAAACGATTTCGGGTCCAGACACGACATTCACGACGGGACCTCTGCCGTCAATCGCCTTTCCTTCTCTATCGGTAACGCGTCCAAATCCGTCTTTGAGTTCCCTTGAGAACCCAGGTATCGAGATGGTTACCGTAACTGTGGCTGGAACTCCGGCCTTATTTACTGACCGCGACGCCAACCCCATCTGGTACTACGATGTTGGCCCGCAGAGCTACCCGTTCACTTTTAAACTGCTCCCGAGTGGTCACATGCTCTTGAGCATCACGGGGAATGCAAATTCCCTGTTGCGCGAAGTCGATTTGGCCGGTAACCAGGTTCGCCAGATGACGATTGCCGAACTGCAAGTAAAGATGCAGAGCGCTGGATACGACTTCGTCCCGGGCGGATTCCACCATGACATACTCCCGCTCCCGAACGGTCATGTGCTCGTGCTGGTGGATTGCTGGCAGCCTTTTGACAATCTTGCAGGGTATACAGGAACAACCACCGTCCAAGGGGATGGCGTCATCGATCTGGATGAGAACTGGAACCCGGTGTGGGCATGGAACAGCTTCGATCATCTGGACGTCAACCGTCATCTCGAGCCCGTCATCACCAACGGCGTGCTCGACTGGACCCACAGTAATGCCCTTGTCTACTCTCCGACGGATGGCAACATTCTCGTCTCAATGCGCCACCAGTCGTGGGTTCTGAAGATTGACTACAACAACGGAGCTGGCACTGGCAATATCCTTTGGCATCTGGGTTATCAGGGCGACTTCGCTTTGACCATAAATGGCGCGGCGAGCGATGACCCAAGTTCGTGGTTCTCGTTCCAGCACTTCCCAACCATTTTGAGCCAATCTGGATCACAAACGAATTTGGCAGTCTGGGATAACGGGGATAACCGGGTGCTGGATACCTCGGGCACGTTGTGCATCAATCCTGTAGTGGGCGGTAGCGTCCCCGCATGCTACTCGCGGGCAACCATATTCCAGGTGGATGAAAGCGCGATGACAGCCAACCTGACCTGGGCTACCCCCGAGCCAGACTTTGGCGTTTGGGGTGGAAGCATTAATCAGCTCGGCAACGGCAACGTCGAGTTCGACTTGAATGCTCCGGCCCTTCTGCCTTTCCCGAATGCCGCGTCGCAAGTTCAAGAAGTAACGCAGACTTCCTCGCCCGAAGTGGTTTGGCAAATGGACATCGTCGCGCCCTCGACAGCATACCGAGCCTATCGGTTTCCGAGTCTCTACAATGGCGTCGCTTGGCAGTATTGAACGCCGGGATCAGGTACGGCTCCCGCTGCAACGGAAGCGACCGTAAAACCGCTACCACGTGAACACAGGTCTCCGGCCGAAGCCTCCGGCCTCCGTCTATCCGCAATCTGGCTAGCCGGACTCGGGCACTCATAGCTGCGGGATAAGCTTTTGCCGGCTCTTCGTCACCTCATTTCGATAGCCCCTAGGGGAGAGCTTCAGAACCCAGCTACGATCTCCACAGCCTATTCCGGCACGGCGTAACCCACTCAGCGGCCCGGCGTTAGTTCATCTTCTACCTGATCTGTCACCGCCCAACGAGAAGAAACCTGACAGGAACAACTTTCCCAAAGTGATGACAACTTTGCGATCAGAACCGTGTTACTGACAAAAGCGACCGTTTGCCGATTTCTGGGTGATCGGCCTGCAAGATCGATTTTGTGGCACAACAAGTGAAATCTACGGTGGCGTTCCTTTGGATCGTCATAAGCCGTCGGTCTTTATTGTGCTGTTTAAGGCGTAGAAACAATCTAGAATGATCTACGTATCTCCACGAACAAATTTTGACTGCCTCACCGGTGTTGCTCGGTATCGTCGGTGAGTTCCGACACTGAGGAGTGTGATGCGGGTTACGGGACACCCATTTGTTATTGACATGCAAACTCCGTGCCCGTTACAGTACCGCACAATCAGCGACAAATTTGCCGAGGCGCGACAGACTGTTCCGTTCCGCCGTGTGCTAATGCGTTTCTGCTTCCTCCTGAGTGGCGGGCTGCGGCAATCGCCTGGTGCGGTTTCTGGTTGCGACGAGGCAACCGGCAGTCGCCCGGGAACGTAACCGTTGCCTTCTCAACAAAATTAAGGAGCAGCAATTAGAGAAGCCGTGGCATCTCAGAAAATGGCAAAACAACCGCTTTCGTCTAGAGCAAACGGGGCGCGTGACCTTGGCGAGGCTGTGGTGGTTGAATCGTCCATTTTTTGGTTAAACCAGAACAGACAGTCCGGCCGCGAGCGTATTCTTTCCCCGCGAGACAGCCTCTTCTCTCTGCGTCCGCCGGAGATAACTCCTATCGCATTTCGCCGTCGTCGAAACCGATTTGCCGTGGGATCAACCTCGCAGTGGAAGTCGAGACTTGTGTCTCAATACGCGGGTTCGGCTTGGGAGGTCGGCCAGCCGTCGATGATCTTTGGTCTGATATTTCGGGTTTCATGGGATTCTCGAACACACAAGAATCCACAGCCGTTTATTCTTACTACTGCTTTGAAATAGGAAGTCTTTTTGTATGATTCGTAGTCGCCTGAGCTATGTCCGTTACTACTTAAGAATTCTGACGTTGCTGTTGCCTGCCTGCGCGTATTTCATTGCCATCAAATTGCGGTTCGGCTTCAACCTCTTCTTTCCGCGGACGGCCCCCGCTGGCTTACCCTCCTACTTCGGCATCATGCTGCTCACTACTATCGTTTGGGCGATTGCGGCCGAAGAATCTGGGCTTTGGAGCGTCGAACAACTCTACGCCCCCGGCAAGAAAAGCCGCCGCCTGCTGGAAGCCCTCGCTTTCACCTACGCCGTCGTTACAGCTCTCGGTTTCATGTACCGCCAGGCCAGCTACTCCAGACTCGTCATTGGCTTGAGCGCCGTCGCTCTGTTTGTTCTGGCGACCATTGCCCGGATCGCTTTTCGCGTCTTCCTCGAACTGCTGCGTAGCAGCGGCAGAAATGAAGTCAGGATCCTGATGGTTGGGACCGATCGTTATGCACGCCGGGTTGCGACTTCGCTCCAGAACGGCGAGGTCCTTCCCTGCAGAGTGGTGGGCTTCGTTCACCTCCCCGATCAGGAGATCGCGGTCGAAGGTCCCATCTACGAGATCGACCAGATCCCCAACTTCTCCAATGGTCACTCCATCGACGACGTCATCATCGCGCTGCCGGCAGGCCGCCTCAGTGACGTCCAGAAGGTCGCGCCCGCTCTCGAAAAGCTCTGTGTACCCACCCGCGTTGTGGTCGATCTTGGAGAGGGGGTCTTAATCCGCGATCGCCTGATCGATTTGGGCGGAATCCATATGCTTGATCTCCAACCCACGCTGGCCGAGACCGCACCCTATCTCTTCCAGAAGCGCATCTTCGACATCGTTCTCTCATCCCTGATTATCCTGGCGACGCTGCCCCTCACGCTCCTGGTTGCTCTGGCGGTGAAGCTGAGCAGCCGCGGTCCTGTCTTCTTTGTGCAGGAACGAGTCGGCCTCAACGGCCGCGTGTTCAAGATGTTCAAGTTCCGCACCATGCGGGTCGGCAGTCGTGAGGAAGGTGACACACAGTGGACTTGCGCCGACGATCCCCGGCGGACCGCCGTCGGTGCTTTCCTGCGCAAATCGAATCTCGATGAATTGCCCCAATTCATCAATGTGCTGAAGGGCGATATGAGCATCGTCGGCCCTCGCCCCGAGCGTCCTCACTTCGTAGAGAAGTTCCTCGAAGAATTCGACCGCTACAACTTCCGCCATACGTTCAAGGCGGGCATCACCGGCTGGGCACAAGTCAACGGCTGGCGCGGAGACACTTCGATCGCCAAGCGCGTCGAATACGATTTGTACTACCTCCGCAACTGGAGCCTCACCTTCGATCTCCAAATCATCACCATGACCTTGCTCCGTTTCTTCAACAGCAAGAACGCTTACTAGCCCGGCTCGCGTTGTTCTCGCGTCTCGTCTCTCCAGTTCCATCTTGGTCGGCTGTTACGAAAAATTCACAGAAGACGATTTGTCACTCCACGACTCTGAGGCATAGGCTATGAAAAGGAGTCCCCATGAGCACGATCGACGTACCCGCCGACATCCTCGAACTCAGCCCTTACGCTCCCACGCGATCCACGATCAAAGCCACGCCGCTCAGCCCTGAAGAGTTGCGCAAGACCGAAGTCTACTGGCGCGCCTGCAATTACCTGAGCCTCGGGATGATCTACCTGCAGGAAAATCCCCTGCTGAACGAGCCTCTCCGCCCGGAGCACATCAAGAACCGCCTGCTCGGCCACTGGGGTTCCAGTCCCGGACTCTCATTCGTCTACGTTCACCTGAACCGGCTGATCAAGAAATATGACCTCGACATGGTCTATCTCGCGGGCCCTGGCCATGGGGCGCCCGGTGTCCTTGGCCCTACGTATCTCGAGGGCACGTACTCCGAAATCTATCCGGAGAAGAGTCAGGATCCAGAAGGCTTGCGTGAATTCTTCCACCAGTTCTCTTTTCCCGGCGGCATTGGCAGTCATTGCACCCCCGAAACGCCGGGATCGATTCACGAAGGGGGAGAACTCGGATACGTTCTCTCCCACGCCTGTGGTGCGGCTTTCGATAATCCCGAGTTAATCGTGGCAGCCGTCGTTGGCGACGGCGAATCCGAAACCGGTCCGCTGGCGACTTCGTGGCACATCAACAAGTTTCTCAACCCGGCGCGCGACGGTGCCGTTCTTCCGATCCTGCACCTGAATGGTTACAAGATCGACAATCCGACGCTACCGGCACGAATCTCGCACGATGAATTGGAAAATCTGTTCCGCGGCTATGGCTGGACGCCCTATTTTGTCGAAGGCTCGGACGTAGAGAGCATGCACCAGGCCATGGCAGCCACCATGGAGCACTGCATTCAAGAAATCCAGGGACATCGAGAGGCTGCTCGCAAACACGGAGTCTCCACCCGTCCTCGCTGGCCGATGATTGTGCTCCGCTCGCCAAAAGGATGGACCGCGCCGCGGGAAGTAGAAGGCCATTATCTGGAAGGTTTCTGGCGCGCCCACCAAGTGCCTCTGCCCCGGGTCAAGAACGATCCCGTACAACTTCGGGCCCTTGAGAACTGGATGCGCTCGCAAGAACCTGAGAAGCTTTTTGACGCAAACGACAAACTCGCTCCCATCTTCCGCGAACTGGCTCCCTCCGGCACGCGCCGCATGAGCGCCAATCCTCACGCCAACGGCGGACGTCTCAAGAAAGCCCTGCGCCTGCCGGATTTCCGCGACTACGCCAATCCAACCGAAAGGCGCGGCCAATCCATGGCGGAGAACACGCGTCCCCTTGGCCGCATGCTGGCCGACGTGATGCGAATGAATCCCAACAACTTCCGCGTCTTCGGTCCGGACGAAACTACGTCCAATAAGCTGGACGACATCTACGCGGTCAGCAAGAAATTCTGGATTGAGGAGCGCTTCCCCGAAGACAACGACGGAGGCAATCTCGCCGCCGACGGTCGCGTCATGGAGATGCTGAGCGAGCACACCCTTGAGGGAATGCTCGAAGGCTATCTGTTAACGGGTCGTCACGGTTTCTTCTCCACCTACGAAGCCTTCGTGCACATCATCGACTCGATGTTCAATCAGTACGCGAAATGGCTCGAGATCTGCAATCACCTCTCCTGGCGCGATTCCATCGCCTCCCTCAACCTCCTGATCACTTCCACGGTTTGGAGGCAGGATCACAACGGCTTCACCCACCAGGACCCCGGATTTCTCGACGTGGTCGTCAACAAGAGCGCCAATGTCACCCGCATCTATCTGCCTCCCGACGTGAACTGCCTGCTTTCAGTCGCCGACCACTGCCTGCGCAGCCAGAATTACGTGAACGTGATCGTCAGCGACAAGCAAAAACACTTGCAGTATCTGCCCATGGACGAAGCCATCACCCATTGCACCAAGGGCATCGGCATTTGGGATTGGGCCAGCAACGACGAAGGCGGGGAGCCTGACGTGGTTATGGCTTCCGCTGGAGACATCCTCACCCAGGAAGCCCTGGCAGCAACGGCTCTCCTGCGCAAGGAATTTCCCGACCTCAAGATTCGCTTTGTTAACGTGGTCGATCTCTTCAAGCTGCAACCGACCAGCGAGCATCCTCATGGCCTGCCCGATCGCGACTTCGATTCCTTGTTTACCGTGAACAAGCCGGTCATCTTCAATTTTCACGGCTATCCGCAACTGATTCACCGGTTGGCCTATCGCCGCACGAATCACGACAACATTCATGTTCGCGGATATAAGGAGCAGGGCAACATCAACACGCCTCTTGAGCTCGCCATTAACAATAACGTCGACCGCTTCAGCCTGGCCATGGACGTCGTCGATCGCGTTCCCCGCCTGCAGAAAATTGGCGGCCACGCCAAGGAGAGATTCCTGAACCAGCAGATCGAATGCCGTAACTACGCCCACCAATACGGTATCGACAAACCCGATGCGAATGACTGGGTGTGGCCTTACTGAAGAGACGACTGTCCTCGGCTATGACGGATGCGGCTCCCCACGAATGACGCGCACCGTATCCCTTGCGATAAGAAGCTCTTCGTCTGTGGGGATGGCATAGACCATCAACTTGGAGTCTTCGGTCGAGATCTTCCCTTCCCGGCCGATGGTCTCTCGATTCTTTGTGTCGTCGAAGTTCAGCCCGGCCCATTCCATTCCCGTACAAATTCTTGAACGGACTTCCGGTGAATTCTCTCCTATGCCACCCGTAAATACGATTGCGTCCGCTCCGCCCATGGCCGCCAGATAGGCGCCAATGTACTTCCGCGCCCGGTAGCAGAAGAGTTCGATCGCCAACCGTACCCGACGGTCATCGTGTTCCTTCAACTCCGCCTGCAGCTCCCGCATGTCGTTGGTAAGCCCGGAAACGCCGAGCAGGCCAGACTGCGTGTTCAGCAGAGTATCGACTTCCGACGAAGACATTCCCTCTTTTCGCGCGATTACGCTGACGATGGTAGGATCGAGGTCGCCCGACCGTGTTCCCATCACCAGTCCTTCCAGCGGCGTCATCCCCATCGAGGTGTCTACTGAAGATCCGCCTTTGATGGCAGCAGCGGAACCGCCGTTCCCCAAATGTAGCGTGATGATGTTGGTCTGCTCCCGCGTCAGGCCCCGCAGAGCCCGGTAGCGAAACGCCACATACCGATGAGATGTCCCGTGAAATCCATACCGCCGGATCTTGTGCCGCCGGTATAGGTGATAAGGAATCGCGTACATATATGCCTGCTCCGGCAGCGAGTGATGAAATGCCGTATCAAACACAGCCACCTGCGGCACATTCTTGCCAAAGAGTTCCCTCGCCGCCAGAATCCCTTTCACATTGTTCGGATTGTGCAGCGGCGCAAGGTCAATGCAGTCTTCAATTCCCTTGAGCACCCGATCGTCAATCAGTGTCGATTCCTTGAACAGCTCGCCCCCATGGACCACGCGGTGTCCGACCGCATGCACATCCGCGGTGCTCTTGATCTCCGAAATTCCCGACCGGTCCGAGGCGACGTACCGCAGCACGTAATCCAGTGCAGCTCCCATGTCCCGCAGAGGAGCAGTGAACGTCTTCGCTGGCTCGTCGCGGTAGCGAATCTTGATGATTCCTTCTCCGCCGATCCCCTCCACTTCCCCGCGGCATACGCGATCGTCCTTGTACTGCTTGATCTGCTCAAGATCAGTAGCGATCACCTGGAATTTCAGACTCGAGCTTCCCGAGTTAAGAATCAAAACGTTCATCGAAGCGCCTTTCCTTGTATTTAGGAGGTCAGCTCCAAGATATGCTCTGGGGCCCGGACCCAGCAATGAGGGCCGGCCTCTATTCCTCCAATCTTGGATTGTCGTATGAAGGCCGGGGGTGATCTGACCTCGCCGGCGACTAGGCGGGAATGAGCCCCTGATAAATCGCCATCCCCACCACGGAATCCACGCCCATGGCGTGTAGTTCATCGATCTCTTGCTGCGACCGTATGCCACCGGCCGCAATCAGCTGGCGAGTAGTGGCCTCTCTTAACGGACGGATCACTTCCTGCGGAAACCCCTGCAACATCCCTTCGGTATCAACGTTTGTATATAGAAATGCCCCGCACCAGCGATCGAGCGCGTGGATCATCTCCAATGGCCGGACCTCGGTGACCTTCCGCCATCCGTGAGTGGTCACTCGTCCTCCGATCGCATCCAGAGCAAACACTAGTCGATCGGAACCAAGTTCATTGGCTAAGCTGTCCGCGAACTTCGTGTCGAGTTGTCCATCCGTAAACAACGCCGATCCAACGATCACCCGCCGTGCTCCCGCCGCCAACATGTTTTGAGCCGCTGCAATCGACCGGATCCCGCCGCCTACCTGGCATGGCAACCGGCTAGCAATTTCGCCAACTAACGCCGCGTTGTTCCCCGGCCCAATCGCCGCATCCAGGTCGATCAACTGCACGAGAGGATAAGCCGAAAATCGCTCCACCCAATCCTCGAAGCCATCGAACTCCAGGGCTTTTTTCTTCCCTTGGACAAGCTGCACGACCTTGCCGCCCATCAAATCGATCGAAGGAATCAGCACGGCCACCTCACAGGAATTCCCTGAGAACCGAGCTCTTGTTTGAGGTCGCTGAGCTTGCTGTATCCGTAATGGAAGATGGACGCAGCCAGCGCCGCGTCCGCGCTCCCTTCGCGGAACACTTCCACAAAGTGCTTGGCCCCGCCCGCACCGCCCGAAGCAATCACGGGAATTCGAATCGTCTCCGCCACCGCCCGGGTCAATTCGCAATCAAATCCAACGCCCGTTCCATCACGATCCATCGAGGTCAACAAGATCTCCCCCGCACCATATTCCTCCGCTTCGCGCGCCCAAACAATCGCATCCCGACCGCTGCTGGTGCGCCCTCCGTGCGAAAACGTCTGCCAGCCTGAACCATTGCGCTTGGCATCGATCGCCACAACAACCGCCTGTGATCCGAATCGTTCAGCGATCTGCGTTATCAACTTCGGATCAGCCAACGCAGCCGAATTGATGCTGATCTTGTCCGCTCCTGCCGCAAACACTGCTGCTGCATCCTCGAGCTTACGAATCCCTCCGCCCACGGTGAACGGAATAAACAACTGCCGCGCCGTTCGGCGCACGGTATCAAGCAGCGTCGCTCGATTTTCATGCGTCGCGGATATATCGAGCAGCACCATCTCGTCCGCTCCCGAATCGCTGTGCCGTTTGGCCAGTTCTGCCGGATCTCCCGCGTCGCGCAGATCAACGAACTGCACGCCCTTCACGACGCGGCCGCCGTTCACATCGAGGCAAGCGATAATCCGTTTCGTCAGCATAATCAAGCTCGATTATCGAAGCTCGCAAAAATTGCTCAACAGCTTCAATCCTGTCTCGCCGGATTTCTCCGGATGGAATTGCACCCCGAACAGATGGTCCCGCTCCACCGCCGCCGAAAATCGCCCACCATACTCGCAGCAAGCAACAGTCGCATCCGCGACTGGCGCGCGAAACGAATGCGTGAAATAGACAAACGATGATGGCGGTACGCCGCGAAACAGCCGGGAAGACGAATTGATCTCCACCGAGTTCCACCCCACATGCGGAGACTTCACAGACGCGGGAAACCGCTCGCACTCGCCCGACAACACTCCCAACCCACGCGTCTGCGGAGCCTCCTGGCTCCCCTCGAACATCCACTGCATTCCAACGCAAATTCCCAGAAACGGCACTCCCCGCTCGACCGCCTTCGCGATCTCCTCGCGCACTCCCGATCGCTCAAGCGCCGCGGTCGATGCAAAGTGCCCGACTCCCGGCAATACAATCTTCGGCGCCTTCGCCACCACTGCCGGATCCGACGTAATCGCGCACTCCGCTCCCAGCCAGTCGAACGCTTTCTTCACCGACACCAGATTCCCCGCGCCGTAGTCGACAATCGCGATCACTACAGCACTCCTTTGGTGCTCGGCAACAAGCGCACCATCTGCGGATCGCGCCAGCACGCCGCCCGCAGCGCGCGAGCAAACGCCTTGAACAGAGCCTCGATCTTGTGATGGTTCGATCGTCCATACAACACTCGCGCGTGAACATTGGCCCTCGCGCCCCGCGCGAAGCCCTCAAAGAAATCGTCCACCAGTTCCGACTGCAAATCGCCGACTAGACGCGTTCGAACCTTTGTGTCCACCACAGCAGCCGTTCGCCCGCAAAAGTCCACGGCCACCATTCCCATGGTCTCGTCCATCGGCATCAGAAAATATCCCGCCCGCAAGATTCCACGCTTCGTGCCCAACGCCTTGTCGAAAGCTTGTCCGAGCACGATCCCCACATCCTCCACCGTGTGATGCTGATCGACATCCAGATCTCCATTCGCCTTGAGTTTCAAGTCGAAGCCGCCATGATGCGCGAACAGCTCCAGCATGTGATCGAAGAAACGTATGCCAGTCGACACCTGATACCGTCCGTGTCCCTCGATCGTCAGCGAAATCTGAATCTGCGTCTCTTTGCTCGCACGTTTGATCGTTCCTTTTCTCATCGTCGCGACGCCCCCTGAGCCATGCCCAACTCCTCGACCGTCTCTTGCAGCGCGGCGAGCAAGCGATCTGCGTGCTCTTTCGGACCGAGCGTGATTCGCACGCATCCCTCGCATCCGTAATCACCCGACCGGTCACGCACCAGAATTCCTCTTCGCCGCATGTGTTCCACAAAGCTCGCAGACTCCGTTTTCGTCGAACCCACGCGCATCAGAACGAAGTTCGCCTGGCTCGGCCAGAACTGAATCCCATTCGCTTCAAGCGTTCTCTCCAGCCGCTCCCGCCCCTCGCGAACTTCCCTTACATATTCCCCGATGTAGTCCTGATCCGCGATTGCCTCCGGCAAGCAAGCCAGCGCCACAGCGTTCACGTTATAAGGCGAGGCCACGCGCCGCACCGACTTCATTTGATCCGCGTCCCCGGTCAACACCCCAGCACGCAAGCCTGCCATTCCATATGCCTTCGAGAATGTCCGCGCGGCAAAGATGTTCGGAAGTTCGCGCAGCGCCCCCAGCATCGTCTGCCCGCAGAATTCGTAATAGGCTTCATCCACCAGCAGCGCTGCATCCGGCGCCGATCGCGCAATCCGCAGCAAATCGTCCCGCGAAGCCACGCTCCCGGTCGGATTATTAGGATTGGCCACGCAGATCAAGCGCGTTCGCCCGCTGATGCGTTCGATCAATGCCTCTACCGGAAACGCAAAATCCTTGGCAGCCGCAACCTCAACCACCCGCGCCCCAGCCGCCATCGCATAAATCCGGTACATCGAATACGTCGGCACCACGATCACCGCTTCATCGCCCGCATCGAGATACGTCTCACAAAGCAGGTGAATCGCCTCGTCGACGCCGTTGGTCAGCAAAACTTCGTCCGTCAGAACTCCCAGAAACCCAGCGACCGCAGCCTCTGCCGGCCCGCGCTCCGGATACTTCACCAGTTGTTCTGGATCAAGCCCTCGCAGCCGTTCCAAAACTCGCGGCGAGCACCCGACCGTGTTCTCGTTGAAATCCAACCGCAATCCTTCGCGTCCCGACAGCGGCGGATGATACCGAGGCACCGCCCGGACCGCTTCTCTCGGCCTAAGCAAGTTCGCACCTCACGCGGACAGAATTTGCGTGCGCCGGCAATCCCTCCGCCGCCGCCAGACATTCGATCGCCGGAGCGATTCCCCGCAGCCCAGCCGCAGAAAGCTGCTGCACCGTGACCACCTTCACAAAATCCAGCACGCTCAGCCCACCGCGAAACCGCGCCTGTCCCGCGGTCGGCAGCACATGGTTCGGACCCGACGCGTAGTCTCCCGCCGCCTGTGCGGAATAGTCGCCCACAAAGATCGACCCCGCATTCCGGATCAGTGGCAAGTCTTTCTCACCGACCGTAATATGCTCCGCAGCCAGACGATTCGCCCACTCGCAAGCTTGTCTGCTCGATCTAGCAATCAAGATCGCGCCTCGTGTACCCAAAGATTTCAGCGCCGTCGGATTTCCCTGGGCCAGTCGCGACGCGCATTCCGCCACATCCCGCGCCAGCTTGCGGGATGTCGTAACAAGCATAGATAGCGTCTCCACATCGTGCTCTGCCTGTGCGACCAGGTCGGCGGCGACAAATTCCGGATTCCCCGCATCGCTCCAGATCAGCGCCTCCGTCGGTCCGGCAAGAAAGTCAATCGCGCAGTCAAATGACACCAGCTTTTTCGCCGTCGTCACGTATGAATTCCCCGGACCAACAATCTTGTCCACTCGCGGAACGCTCTCGGTTCCGTAAGCAAGAGCAGCAACAGCCTGCGCTCCTCCGACCCGGTAGAATTCGCTCACCCCAAGCATCGCCGCCGCTCCGAGCACTTCTCTCGACGGCTTCGGCGACACGACGCGAATGTTCTTCACTCTCGCTACCAGCGCCGGGATTACCGTCATCAGCACCGTAGACACCAGCGGATATCGTCCCCCCGGCGCGTAGCATCCCACGGACTCCAGAGGCTCGATGCGCTGCCCCAAAGACATTCCGTGGTGAGTTCGCGTCCAGGTGCGCGGCCTTTGCCACTCACAGAAGCGTCGTATATTTTTCGCAGCCTCGCGCAAGGATTTTCGCAACGGCGGAGCCAGCGATTCCCACGCAGCATTCATCTCGTCCCGCGAAATTTGTATTGCCTGTTTAGCGGCCAACCCATCCCACTTCTCTGAATAACGCCGAAGCGCGCGATCGCCAGTTCGACGCACGTCGTTCACAATGCGCCTCACGCGCGGCTCCAGCGCACTCCACTCGACGCTTCGCGCCGCAAGCCGGTTCACCAGCGCCTCTGCCTGCTTGCCAGACACAATCCGTATCACAGCACCACCTTGTTCAGCGGATACTCCACGATTCCCTCGGCCCGCGCCTCTTTCAGCCGGGGAATCACATCCCACGCGGCCCCTTCATCGATCACTGTGTTGACCGCCAGCCAGTCCTCATCGCTCAGATGAGAAATCGTCGGCTTCTGCAGCGCCGGTAAGACAGCCAGCACCGCAGCCAGATTGTCTTTTCGCACGTTCAGCATCAGTCCGACGCGATCCTGCGCCTCCATCGCACCCTGCAGCATCAGCGCGAGATTGTCGATCTTCCGCCTCTTGTCGCGATCGCCATACGAACCCTTGTTCGCAATCAACTGCGTATTCGATTCCAGCACTGTCTCCAGAATCCGCAGGCGGTTCGCCTTCAGCGAACTGCCAGTCTCAGTGACTTCAACAATCGCATCCGCCAACATCGGCGGCTTCACTTCCGTCGCGCCCCACGAAAACTCCACCTTCACACCGACGCCCTTGGTTTGGAAGTAATCGCGCGTCACCTTCACCAGTTCGGTGGCCACAATCTTTCCCGCAAGATCCTCGGCCCGCTGGACGTTTGAATCCTCCGGCACCGCCAGCACCCAACGGACTTTTCCCCGGCTCCGCTTCGCATAAATCAGATCGCTGACCTTCACCACTTCCAACCCGCTCTCAACCACCCAATCCAATCCGGTCAGCCCGGCATCGATCGCGCCATGCTCGACGTAGCGCGCCATTTCCTGCGCGCGGATCAGCATGCAATCGATCCCCGGGTCCGCCGTCGTCGCAAAATACGAACGCCCGTTCGTATAAGCCGGAAGCCCAGCTCGCGCAAACAGTTGCAGCGTCGCCTCCTGTAAACTGCCCTTCGGAATTCCGATACGCAGCTTCATCGCGTCTCCTTGCCGGAACCTGCCGTCGCTTCCGCCGTCGGCACCGGAATCGTTTCCGTGAAGCACGACCGCGTCCCTCGATGGCAAACTACTCCCTGCCCCTCCACTTCCACGCGCAGCAACAACGTGTCCTGATCGCAGTCCGTCTGCGCCGAAACCACCCGCAACTTGTTGCCCGAGCTCTCGCCCTTCAGCCACAGCTCGTCCCGGGTGCGGCTGAAAAACGTTACATAGCCTCGTTCCAGAGTCTGCTCGAAGGCCTGGCGGTTCATGAAACCCACCATCAAGACTTCCCTATCGCGCCAATCCTGCACTACGGCGGGTAGCAATCCGTTCATCTTGTCAAAGTCAAGTTTCGTATTCATCGCGCAATCCCTTTCGGAAAAACAAAAAGCCCGCTGAGCAATCGCTTCAGCGGGCCTGAACCTGAAAAGTGCTTTTAGATTAAGTCTGCGATCTCAGGTATGCATCCCCGCCTCCACGCTACGCGCGTGATGATGATGGCGGTGATGAACATGAGGCTGCATCAACAAAAGACTACGTTGCAGCAACGAACTTCGTCAAGATAAATTGCCCGCGCCCTTGAAATCTGGTTTTTCGATTGAGTCGATCACAATTACAAATCGAACATTCCCGGGCTTCGGACGATCAAGCCCCTTACCCTTTCGACGCACATTCTCGTCCAACTGGCACCCACACGGCGTCGAAGCGTAGCATGGAACGCTGGTTCTTACTCATTCATAGACTTATCTCTGCAATGGAGATTTCATGAGAGCGCTGTCGTTCGTCATTCGGCTCTTTTCAAGAGTTGGGATTCTCACCGCCCTTCTGCTCAGCATCGCCGCCACGAGCCATTCTCAAACCGCGGTCACCACCGACCCCGCTTTCTACGGCCCGTATAACGCGATCTTCCTCGCCGACGGCGATGGCCTGCGCAAACCTCTCGTGAAAGACGATTCGATTCAGCGGGCCGACTCTGCCTGGTCGATGTATGCCTGGGTAAAGCTGACCGAGTCTCCGAAGGCATCCACGATGGTAGCGGGCCTGGGCGATCCGGCGGACGAATTCTTCCGCTCCCTCGCACTGGATGACGGCCACGTCGTGCTGTCGATCGGCAAAGACAATAGCCTCTCGGCCCCTGCATCCTTCGAGCCCGGAAGCTGGCATTTCCTCACGGCCACTTTCGACGGAGAAGAGTTCGCCATCTTCAGCGATGGCGCGAGGGTCGCGACTGGCAAGCTCGACATCGGAAGCGTCAGCCCAGTTCTCGAAATCGCCCCTCCCGCTCCGCCTTCGACGAACTGGAAACACTTCGGTGGAACGATCGCATCTCTGACTCTGCTTCGCAAAGCGCTGACGCCCGACGAAATCAAGCAACTCTCAACGCCGCCGGGAGATTTTGCGAGCGTCGAATTCGAAGAAGGCTCCAAGCCCTGGACGGTGCAAACACGAGGGCAAGCCGGATACCGCGCCCCGCAAGATCCTTCCACCATGCCACGCAGCAAAGCGCCATTTTCTCGCCCCGAAGCCAAGCCGCTTCACGCGCAGGAAATTGTCCAGGCCAACGGCGATTCTCAGTGGACTCTCGCCGCCGGATGGACCATGATTCCCGCGCCTAAAGTGAATGCCGATGGCACTGCCATCTCGCAAGCCAACTTCAACGCCCGTGACTGGATGTCGGCAACCGTCCCCGGAACCGCTCTCACCACCATGGTCGATCGCGGAGTCTATCCCGATCCCGATTACGGTCTGAATAATCTGTCGATCCCGGAGAGCCTGAACAAGCAGGATTATTGGTACCGCGTGGAGTTCCGCCTCCCGAAACAAGCTCGCGATCGCCGACTGACGCTGACCTTCGAAGGCATCAACTATGCAGCCTCCGTGTGGCTCAACGGCCAGCCACTCGGATCAATCAAAGGAGCCTTCATTCGTGGAGTCTTCGACGTAACAGGTATCGCGAAGCCCGATCGCGCGAATGTTCTCGGGGTGCGCGTGTCTCCGCCTCCGCATCCCGGCATTCCTCAGGAACAATCCATCAAAGGTGGCCCCGGTGAAAACGGCGGCATCATGTGCCTCGACGGCCCCACCTTCGTCGCCACCGAGGGCTGGGACTGGATCCCCGCCATCCGCGACCGCGACACCGGCATCTGGCAACCGGTCAGGCTGACTGCGACGAGCGCGGTAAAGATCGGCGACGCGCAAGTCGTCACCACACTGCCGCTCCCCGACACGACCCGCGCCGACGTCGAGATTACGGTGCCGCTGGAAAACGATTCGACCACGCCCGCAACCGGAACGCTGAAAGCCGTATTCGGCGACACCACAGTAACGAAGCAATTGACGGTAGCTCCCGGAAAAAGTTCGGTCACGCTTTCGCGCGCTGAGTTTTCCCAACTCTCAGTCCAGCATCCGCGTCTCTGGTGGCCCAACGGCTATGGCAAGCCCGACCTCTACTTGCTGCATCTTTCATTCACTGAAGGCACAACGCAGTCCGACGCGAAAGATGTGCGCTTCGGCATCCGAGAGATCACTTACGAACTAAGCTTGTTCGATAGCACAGGCCATCTGCGCCGCGTCGAATATTCGCCGACAACCGCGAGAGAAAAATCCGAACAAGTGGTCGACGTCCGGCACCAGGCCATGCGCGAAATTCCCGCCGCCGATCCGTTCCCCTCGGCCTTCCCGCCGGAGTGGAAGGACGGCTGGAAATCCTGGGTTACCTCGCTCATGCCCGGCGAAGAAAAGTCACCCTCCCTCAAGATGCTCGACGACACCCGCGCCTCGCCCTACCTCGTCATCAAGATCAACGGCGTGCGCATGGCTGCTCGCGGCGGCAACTGGGGCATGGACGATTCCCGCAAGCGCGTCTCCCGCGAACGTCTCGAGCCCTATTTCCGACTGCATCGAGACGCTCACCTCAACATCATCCGCAACTGGGTTGGCCAAAATACCGAGGAAGTCTTCTACGATCTTGCCGACGAATACGGACTCATGGTCTGGAACGATTTCTGGGAATCCACGCAGAACTACAACGTCGAGGCCGAAGATCCCGCGCTATTTCTGGACAACGTCCGCGACACCATCCTCCGCTTCCGTAACCATCCATCGATCTTGGTCTGGTGCGGCCGCAATGAGGGAGTTCCTCAGCCCATCATCAACGAAGGCGTCATCGACCTCGTGCGCACGCTCGACGGCACCCGCTACTACTTCCCGAGTTCCAATCAAGTCAATCTGCAAAATAGCGGTCCATACAAATACATGGACCCCACGCTCTACTACACAACTCTGAATCACGGATTCTCCGTCGAGACTGGCACGCCTTCGTTCTCGACGCTCGAGTCCTTCCGCGCCTGGATTCCGAAGGAAGATCAGTGGCCGATCGACGACGTCTGGGCATATCACGACTGGCATGCGAGCGGGAACGGAGAGATGGCGCCGTACATGGCGCAGATGCAGGCGGAATTCGGAGCTTCCGACGAGCCTCGAAGATTTCGACCGTAAGGCGCAGATGCTCGACTATGTCGATCATCGCGCGATCTTCGAAGGCATGAACGCCCACCTGTGGGCTCCCAACAGCGGACGCCTTCTCTGGATGACGCAGCCCGCGTGGCCCAGCAACACCTGGCAGATTCTGAACTCCGACTACGACACGCAGTCGTCCTTCTACGGAGTGAAGAAGGCCTGCGAGCCGCTGCACGTGCAACTCGATCTATCGAACTACGAGGTCGCGGTCGTCAACACCACCAACGACGCGCAGTCAGGTTTTACACTCCTGGCCGACGTTTATTCGCTCGACAACAAGCTGCGGCTGCATCACGAAGAAAAGCGCGATGCCCCCGCCGACGTCACGACGGATGGCTTCAAGCTGGATCTCGCGCCCCTGCTGGCTTCCGAGCAAATCGTGCTCGTGAACCTGGAATTGCGGGACGCGTCTGGCCAAATCATCTCCCGCAACCTCTACTGGATCGGCGCGCAGAATTCTTCCTACCGCCGCCTGAACCATCTCGCCGCGGCTTCCCTCTCGGCGACGGCCAAGTCCACGCGCACCGGAGACAACATTCGCATCCACGTCGAACTCCGCAACACCGGAACCGTCGCCTCGCTGGAAAACAAACTCACGCTGGTGAACGCCGGCGACAGCTCGCGGATTCTCCCCGCCTACTACACCGACAACTATGTCTCACTTCTCCCAGGCGAGAACCGTGAGATCGAAATCGAATACCCGGCAAAGTCAGCGACAGGCGCCGCGCAGCTAACCCTCCGCGGCTGGAACCTGCCGCAGCAAACAATCGCAGTTGAGTTAGAAAAAACTTGAACCATAGGGCACACAGGGGGACAAAGGGTAAAGATTTCCCCTGTGGCCCTATGGTGAAGGGTTTTGAGCCTACCCGAATCGCCCGCCATCCCGAATCTTCCGTGCCGACTCCTCCAGAAAATCGTCGACATGCTGACGCCCCTGCGGCTCCATCCCGGTCTTCGCTTTAATCCGATCCGCAATCTGGATCGCCGTTCTCAACCGCACCGCCGGATCCAGCTCCCACCGCCGGCTCAAGTAAGTTTCAATCAGCACCAACTCATCGGCCGTGACCTGCCCCATCCCGCCCGTCGCAGAACCCGCATCCGTAGCCGTGTTCCACGTCGGACGCACCTCGTCCGTCGGCTTCTCATGCACCACGACGGTCCCGGCCACAAAGTCTCCCAGGCGGCGGCTCTGCCGGTTCAGCATCATGCAGACCAAACCCACGCCATAAATTCCGGGCAGCCCATCCACGGCTCGCATCAGATTCCGCCCAATCGCCTCAAACGCATTGATCGGACGCCCACTCTCCTTAATCACCCGAATGCCCGCATACCGCTTCCCAGGCGTCTGCCCCTTCCACAGCGCCTCGAACGCCGCGAAGTATCCCCAGTAAATCGCGAACAGAATAAAAATCCCCACCGCCGGACCCACCGACCCCGGCACGTACCACCACATCGAAGTCCCCAGTCCGAGTATCAGAAAGAAAACAATCCCGGCTATGATGTACAGCGCGACCTGGATTAAAGTATCTATCGTGAACGCGAGGAAGCGGCTGCCGATTCCGGCGAGCGGCAGTTCCAGAGCGATTTGCTCCGGCGTGTCGATGTTCAGCTGATCGAACGAGTCCACAATGATTTCCACCCGCTGGCTGGAGAAGCGCAAGCCGCACTGGAGCAAGCTCGAATCCCTGCTCGCCCAATCTTCCACCGGAGGCCTCAAGTCCCTCTCGCGTTCCGACCTGCAGGAACTCAGCCTGCTCTATCGCCAGACCGCGGCCGATCTCGCTGCCATCCGCGAAGACCGCGCCTCCGTGCACTTTGCGCGCTACGTCAACCAACTGCTGGTGCGCGCCCACAATACCATCTATTCCGGCCACAGGGCGAGTCCCCTGGCGATGCTGTCCTTCTTCGTCGACACCTATCCCGCGGCCTTCCGCCGCCACCTCAAACACGTCGCACTCGCCACGCTCATCTTCGCCATCGCCGCCATCTTCGGAGCGATCCTCACCTACCAGAATCCCGACTTCAAGGTGAAGCTGCTCGGCCCGCAAATGGTTGAGACCATCGACCGCCACCAGATGTGGACGCACTCCATCGTCGGCATCAAGCCCGTGGCCTCCAGCGCAATCATGACTAACAACATGTCGGTCGGATTCACCACCTTCGCGCTCGGCATCACCGGCGGACTCGGCACCATTTACATGATGGCCTTCAACGGCCTGCTGATCGGCGTGATTGGCATGGCCTGCTTTCTCTCCGGCATGAGCCTGCAACTCTGGAGCTTCGTCGCGCCCCACGGCGTCCTCGAACTGCCCGCCATCTTCATCGCCGGAGGCGCGGGATTCCGCGTCGCGCAAGGCCTCCTGTTCCCCGGAGTCCTGTCGCGCCGCGACTCCCTAGCTCGCGCTGGCTTCGAAGCCGTGCAACTGCTCGTCGGGACCATCCCCATCCTGATCATCGCCGGCCTGATCGAGGCCTTCGTCTCGCCGACGAACCTGCCCGTGGCGCTCAAGTTCTCGATGGCCGCCGCCCTGTTCGTCCTCCTGAACGTCTACCTGTTCGGCATGGGCCGAAAGAACTGAGAACCGTTTTCACCACGGAGGCACGGAGACACACAGAAATCTTTTCTTCCGCGTGTGTCCGGTAGGTACAGCCGCGAAGCGGCGAAAGAACACAGCCCACTGCCTGCCCTGAGCTTGTCGAAGGGGCGCAAGCCGTGGGTAGGCATGCAGCCAGGGGAATAAGCCCCGGAGGGGGAAAGAACACACTGACTTAGATTCCCGCATCTCGAACCATCTGCCTTCTTGGAGGGAAAGGCTCCGTGGTCAAAACTGACCAGTAATCCAATCCACAGTCGCGCCACACTGTAAGAGCTATAGTTGTTTCCAAATACGGCCGAGGTTACTTATGACCCTGACTATCCTGGCAGTGATCTTCGGAATTTTCGCAATTTCGCTGATCATCCTGCTGATCTACAACAGCACCCTCTCCATGCACCGGGACGACCAGTTGTTTCTGGACGACGCGAGTTCACACATGCACGCCGAGCAGACGGAACTGCTGGCAAAGGTCAACCGGCTGATCATCCCGGTGCGCGTCTTCAGCGTCGGGACTGGCGTGTCTTTCATGGTGCTCTTAGCGATGTGGCTCTACCAGAAGCTGAACGGAGTCCAGTAGAGGCGTAGGGCCGAATTCCTCAAACGAACTTAGCAATGCGCACGCTTTCGTTTCCCAGCCGCGCAGCGGCGAAACAATGCAGCCCACGGCGCGCAAGCCGTGGGCAGGCAAGCGGCGCCAGAATAAGCCCTGAAGGGGCGAAAGAACCCCAGGCAGACGACCGGCCTTTTTTTTCGTATCGATCCGACAAAATCCTTGTTTTCTTATATTTGCGCGTTCCGAGATACAAGGACGGTGCGCAAAATATTGATTCTAAATATGTTATACGTAAAATATTGCAGAATAAGGGGTTAGCAGCGGACCTACGGACCTACGGACCTACCGGCATCGATTAGTCGACCCGATATGTCCCGATATTCCTGCGGAGCGATTTCGCGCATAGATCCAGTTTCTGCGCTATTCGCGATCTGAGTAAAGGTTGGATGTCACAGGATTTCGGAGTTTTTCTGTGCTCTGCGGTGGAAAAAAAGTCGGAAGCGCCTCCACGACTCATCCGATGGGATGCCCTGAAAAGTCTGCCGAATCCCCGCCACCCGCTCGGAGCCGTCAACCCACTCCTCATTGTCTTCGACGGCGTCCGAAGAATGCCCATCTCGAAGGTTTAGGGAAGGTCGGCGCCAGAGCCTCGTCGAGCGACGGGAGAGGGGAGTGGGACTGACTTGTGCCGCCCCTCTGGGGCTCGCTCGGTTGGTGGCTTACAACCCACGGCTTACGGGGTGGGCTGCATTCTTCCGCCGCTTCGTGGCTGGATTCGTCACAACTGGCTCCGCTCTTTGATTTGCAGATAGGCGTTCACCAGGACCGGGGAGACCACGCCAGTACTGACTTCCATCGCCAGGGCGCCGCGCTCCCGCAGACGCGCCAGCAGCAGCTCGCGGCGGTGGACCATCTCCTGCGCCGCGGCCACCTGGTACATCTCCGATGCGCTCTGCGGAGTCTTTGCCGCCAGCTCTCCCAGATCCGGCTGGCCGATCACGACGAACAGCACGAGATGCCGCGGCATCATCATCGACGCCGCCTCGATCACCTCGGGAGTCATCGCGGTTTCGGCGAGATCGGTGAGCCAGACGATCAGGCTGCGCCGCTTCTGATCGGTCAGCAGGCGCCCGGCCATCTGCAGGTGATCGGCCTCGGCGCCTTCTTCGCGGACCAGCGCCAGTTGCTCGATCAAGTGCCGCAGATGCGCGCTGCCCTTGGCCGCGGGAAGCTGCTGCCGGATGCCGCGTCCGTAGGCGATCAGGCCGACGCGGTCGCCGGAATAGAGCGCGACCTGCGCCAGGCTCAACGCGGCGTTCACCGCCTGATCGAGCTTGCTCGAGCCGCCGACGCGCGCCCGCATCAGCCGACCGGAGTCGATGACGATCCAGACGGTCTGGCTGCGCTCGATCTGGTAGAGGCGCGTGACCAGCTTGGCGCGCCGGGCCGCGGCGGTCCAGCAGATGTCGCGGTATTCGTCGCCCGGCTGGTACTCGCGGAGGCTCTCGAACTCGCGTCCGATGCCGCGCACGCGCGCCCGCCGCTTTTCGACGGCTATCTGCCGGCTGCGCAGAAGGTAGATCGAATGCCGCTTGGATTCGTCAAGGTTGGGATAAATGCGCACCGTCTGCGCGATCTCGGCGCGCACCCAGCGCTCGGCAATCCGCAGCGCGCCCTGATAGCGCACGTAGCATTCGCCAAGCTTGGCGTCTCCGCGCTGCACGGGACGAATGCGGTAGCTGGCCGTGCCGTCACTCTTCGCCTGCGCGTGAATCGTGAGCGTGGGCGGCTCGTTGCGCAGTTGCAGGGGAACCGCGTCGATGAGTGTGGCGTGGACACCTTTGGAAGACGAATTCTCGAGAGTCAGCTCGACGTCAGACTCGATGGACAACGCCGCCGGAGCTCTCCACGTGCGCCGCACCAAAAGCTGCTGCGGCTTGGGCAACTGTGCGAGATCGGCGAGCCACGCCAGCACAACCAGCGAGTCCCAAAGAAGAAGAACGTAGACGAAACGAAAATCGAAAAATGCCGGACCGATCCAGACCAATCCCACAAACAGCAACATGAAGAAGCGGTCGCCAAACGCCACGCCCAAGCGCTTGTACGATCGCGTGCTCGCCGCAATCTCGGGTGGAACCAGGTGGCCGGGATCGTTCAAATCAGAACCTTACTTCGGATTTTGTTTTGCACTTTATTTCGGAACTTCAACGGCCTTCACCACTTCTTCCAAAATCTGGTCGGGCGTGATGCCTTCGAGATCGGCCTCGGGCCGCAGCATCACGCGATGCCGCAGCACCGGCCGCACGGCGGCCTTCACGTCGTCGGGGATCACGTAGTCGCGGCCGTCCATCGCGGCATGGGCCTTGGCAACGGCCATCAGGCTGACCGCGGCGCGCGGACTCGCTCCCAGCGACAGCGACGGCCAATCGCGCGTCCGGCGCACGATCTGCACGATGTAGCCGAAGAGCGCTTCCTGCACGGTGACCGCTTTGGTCTCCTGCTGCGCCTGCGCGAGCGTCGCCGGCTCGATGGCCGCGAGATTCATCTTGTCGACCTCGCGCGATTCGAATCCGTTCTGCACATTGGCGAGCAGTTGCACTTCGTCCTTTTGCGCTGGATACGGCACGCGCAGCTTCAGCAGGAAGCGGTCGAGCTGCGCCTCGGGCAGCGGATACGTTCCCTCGAACTCGATTGGATTCTGCGTTGCGAAGACGGTGAAGAATTGCGAGAGCGGACATCCCTTGCCGTCGATCGTGACCTGATGCTCTTCCATGCATTCGAGCAGCGCGGCCTGCGTTCGCGGAGGCATGCGGTTCACCTCGTCGACCAGCAGCAGGTCGGTGAAGACTGGTCCCTGATGCAACTGGAACTGGCTGGTGGCCATGTTGAGGACGTTGGTGCCGACGATGTCGGCGGGCATGAGGTCGGAAGTGCACTGCACGCGCTGGAAATCGAGGCGCAGCAGGCGCGACAGCGCTTTCACGGTGAGCGTCTTGGCGATGCCGGGGACGCCTTCGAGCAGCACGTGACCGCGGCAGAGCAGCGCGATGATGCACTGGTTGCGCAGTTCGTCCTGGCCCACGACTACTTTGCTCATCTCGTCATGAATGTGTTGCACGAGTTGCGGAACTGCGTTCATCGAACGTTCTCCTTCTTGGCACCGTCAAACTTGCGTCCGTCAAACAAGCGAAAGCGGATTGCGTATTGGTCGAGTTCCTGCACCAGGTGTAGCGCCTCGGCATCGTTCAGATAGGGATCGTGCTTGGCCAATTCGCATCGCCGCAGGATGGCGGCGAAATGGTCGTCTGCGGTCGCCCAGCGATCGCGCACCGCGGATTCCAGATCGTTGATCGAGACGTTGCTGCCGAGCCCGAGGCGCCGCGTCAGCCAGTAGCGAAAACGCTGGTAGCAGATGTCGACGGCGACGGACGCAGTGCCGGCTCGCTCGTAGAGTCCGCCAAGGGTCTGGACAAATTCCAGCGGCGACAGGCGGACGTCGGTGGCCGGCTTGCATGTCGGCCCGCTGCGGCGCGAGAAGGTCGCGACGACGGCGAGTCCCAGCAGCGCCAACTGCAGCACAACCCACTTCACCGGAGAATGCGCGATCGACATGCCCAAAGTGTCGCGGTAACCGTGAATATATTCGTCCCACAGAATCGGGGCCTTCGAGTCGCCGAGGCAGGCGAGAAAGAATTCCAGATTGCCTTGCTCTTTCAACCCATCGTTGGTCAGCGGAGTCGCCGAGGCCCACCACAATACTTCTCCACCACCGTAGGGATACTTCACGACCAGCGTGCGGTCGGCGGCAGCGTACAGAGGATAAGCCGCGGAGTACGACGACCACGAAGACTTGGGAACGAGTGTGATCTCGGGTGCAGCGCGTGTGATCTCCGAAGGCGACACGGCTGATGCTTTCTGCGAAGACATCGCGCCGAGGAAGTCAGGAACCGATTCGTTCTCGGGAAGAAAGTTGCCGGCGAACATTCCCATGGCGATGACGCGTCCGCCCTGGTTGAGGAATGTTTTCAGGCGCTGGCGCTCGTCGCGAGTTGGAGCCTCGCTCGGCTCGGCGAGAATCAGGGTCTGGCCCGCTGCTGGCGGAAGTTGCAGTAACGGCTTCTCCCAACGCTCAACGTTATATCCGGACTGCACGAGCAGCAAGTACGCGGCTTTTGCCCCTCCAGAGGCTGCGGAGTAGCTGCTGGGAGTGTCGCCGCTGCGTCCGGCTTCGCCGCCGAAGATCATGGCGGCGAGGATCAGCAAGACGAAAACGCAGGAGGCTCCGATCAGAAGCTTGCGGTCGCGCGCGTCGGCGATCGGGATCAGCGGCATCCGAGCTTCTCCAATTCCGCGAGCGTCTGGGAAAACGTGACTTCGCTGGCGTCGCGTTTGGCATACCACGCAAGTTCGAAGATGCGTGTCAGAGCCGCGAGTGTGTCGCGATGCTCGCTCGACGAAGATAGCAGGCGCAGATATTCTCGAGGAGTGCGTGCGCGATCGGGCTTCCAGAACCCTTGGCGCTCAAGAAAGGAAATCCCTGCCCAGTAGGCGAGATGGATCGCGTCACGCCATTCGCCCTTGGCCGCGGCGGCGCGGGCTTCCGCGAGCCAGATCGCCCATTCCTTCGCGGAGACGGGGAGGTCGCGAGGCACGATCTCGGTTTCGTCCTGATTACGCCAGATCGTTCGGTAGACGATGTAGAGGAGCGCGAGCAGCGCGATCGCGATGAGCGCGTAGACCACAAATTTGCTGACGGTGGGGATGGCGCTCCAGCCAAAGAGCCGCCGCAAAATGCGCAGCAGAAATGAAAGCACAGCATCGCGGAGCCTGACAAGAAAACCCTCGATCCGCTTGTTGATACGGTCGAACCATCGGGGATTGTGGTTGCCGAATTCAGGCTGCGCCAGGATCGAATTCAACTTCGTGCGATTCGCAGAGACGTCGGCCGGAGGCTTTTCAAAGCCATCCATCTCGCGGCGAAGGCTCAGCAACCGGGCACGGACTGCGAGAGCGTTGTCGGCAGTCTTGTCCTTTTCGTAGCGGCGGATGTCACGCTGCAGGCCTTCGGCGGAAATATCAAACTCCCGCTGATCCGAGTGGACATGCCACGTCATCGGCAGCTGGTGGAACGCGGGAGGAATCGCCGAGCCGGAGCTGTCGAGTGGCAGCGTCGCCGACAGCATGTCTGTGAGCCGCGCGCGGTATTCGGCAGGCGTGAGCACGACGACTCCGGTCGAGTCAGCCCGGCAAAGGGCGGACACGATCAAGAGACAAATCAGGAGGCAGATCCGCTTTGTCGTCATGCTCCGACTTGTGCGGGGGAACCTGGGGCTGCGGGCACGTCCAGAGTCGTCATCATCAACTGCAGGTCAAACGCCTCTTTGCGTACTCTTTCGTCGTAATAGACCAGAGAAAACGCGATCGTCGCCAGCGGACCGACCAGACACTCCGAAATAAAGGTGACTCCCAGCAACGCCGCTTGCCAGACGGGCGCGGTGCGCTGCATCGCGAAGATGGAACTGACTCCGGCGGCCAGCTCGACAGGCCATCGCAATAAGAGACCGACTCCAATGCCGAGCAGAATGAACAGCAACCAGATTACGAAGATGCGACCACGGTTACCCTTGGTGAGATCCATGCTGCGCGACATGGAGTCGAGTACGCCGCGATTCTCCAGAACTTTGGCGGGAACGGCGAGAGACCACATGATGAAGAGCAGTACTCCGGGCACGATCAGGGCAATGCATGCGGCGCCAGCGGCCAGACCCACCAGCAGCGAAAGGCCGATCACGGGAAGGATTTGCCCCTTCACCCGGGAGAAAGAGTCGGCTACGCCAGCGGGACGATCGAGATGAACCTGGGAGACGGCAATGACGGTTGCGGCCTGCGATGCGGCCGAGGCTGCCAGACTGAGGAATCCGGCTCCCAATGACCAAACCGCGCTCAACAGGATGTTCGGCAATTGGGGATTCGGCGATTGGAAGGTCAGACCGACGCACTGGTAGGCGAGAACGACGAGATGAGGCAGAGCAAAGAGTCCGAGGAACAGTCCAAAATGGCTGCGATAGAGCGAGAACGTGCGGTCCAGCAATTCCCCGGTGCTTAGAGGTCTAAGCGCGGTCGTCATAACTCCTCCCGAGCGCATCGAACTTTGCGGGGCATGGTAGCACAACCTGCGCCCGACCGCTGTGAAACCAGACGCTGACCAATTACTTGCCCGGGGCGATTTCTACGGCCTTTCCGCCGCGATAGACGACGACGAGCGGCTTGCCTCCATTCGCATAACGCACCGTCTTATCATCATCGCTTGCGCCGGAATCCGGCACGCCCATGCCGATGGCAAAATCCGCTTGCAGCTCATTCATCCCCGGCTTCACCGTGCGCAGGTCGACGGCCTGCCAGATATCCGACGGCCAGTGTTTATAAAGGTCGTGGGGATCTTCGATGAAGAACATTTCATCGGAATAGATGGTGTACTGCCCATCCCCTTCGTAGCCGATGGGAACCGCATACTTCTTCCCATCCTTAGCGAATACCGCGAGGACCTGGCGTTTCTGGTCTCCGCCTGGTGAGGTCGCCCCCACCACGTCGATGATGGCCAGCTTCTCGATCGGGCCGAGCAAGCCGGCGTCATGGGCGAAATCAACACGCTTGCTCGCGGCCTCGTAGGAAAAATAGGTGTAGTGGTATCCCTCTCTGACCCACACCGGCTGCCTCGTCAGTTGCTTCGCGCTCTTGATGTCGTAGGGGTAGAGTTTCTTGGGGCTGACGTAGTAATCAGGATTGGAATAGCCGATGTCTCGCGCGTGTTTCTGCTGTTCGACTGCGACACGGTCCTCATGGCGGTGGTAGAAAATGACTCCCGCTCGGATGCTGGCAACCACCAGCGCGGCCAGCAACGCCAGTTGGATTCTTTGCTTCGCCTCTGGGCTCATCATGCAGAAGAATGTACCAGAGGGCTATCTCAGGGACCATCGGATGGGCACCTATATGCACAACACAGCTTGCAGGATGCTAGGGGCCGAAGGCGCCGAGTTCTTTATCCCTGAGAACGGCGGGGAATCAGATCAATCAGGGAAACGGCGCGGGAGATTTCGTTTTCATCGTCCGCGAGCAGCAGAATTGCCATGTTGAGGGCATCGATCTCCCGCTGCAATTGCTTGAGTTCATCCTGTTTTCGACGGAGGCTGGCGAAGACAGTTTCTGAATTGTAGAGATCGGGAGAAGGTTCTCGTAATTGCGGTAAAGCACTCGGCGCTGATCTCAGTCTCGGCCTTGATCGCTCTTTTGGCTCGTTGTCGGGAGGCAATTGGGTGAGGAATTCCAATCCCAGACACTGGCCCCTGCGATTGCGAACCAGCGCCTTCACGCGCGGCGAGGGCGTCGACGTCGGGAACTGAATGTGCATCACGTCGCCGGGATTCAGATCAACGGGCGCGTGCAGCGCCATACCTGCCCTGCTGATTTCACTGGCGCGAGCAGGAACTGGGGTGGTGAGAATTCCGTTGAGCGCGATGATGCTTACCGGTAAGTCAACCTGATGGCGGTGCCAACGACGTGTATTGATGGGGGTCGGCATCATTTCAACAGATGGATTCGATGCAGGAAGTAGATGGCACTGCCCACGACAGTCAGGAGAGAAAGAGCAGTTGCAACCATCTTCAGGACACGATGCCGGGCTGGATTTTGATGAAGCAGGGCGGCACGGTATTTTTCGATCCAGGCTTCTTCGCCGAGATCCAAAGACGTTTGAACGACGGTCCGCAGCCTGGTCTGATCGCCTTCTTGCAGGTCCACGAAGCGGAAGGGCTGCCGGGTGGCGGAAACCGGGGGCAGCATTTCGGCTGCTGCCGCGACGGGGCCCGTGTTCGTCACGAACATCAACTTGATGCGGGAACCCTGATCCAGCATGGCGGGCATGCTGAGTAGGCCGCCGGTCAGGGAAACGGATTCGAGTTCGCCACGGTGGCGCCGCCCGTCAGGCAATCGAAGGACGGCAGGAGTGACGTCGGCGAGCCGTGCGCGCGGGCTACGCCAATTCGCGTATGACTGGGGGAGGATAGCCATAGTGCCAATTTGAGTATGGTACGGGTTTGGGAAGAGCAGAAGGTTACGGAAGGGCTGGGACGGCAAGTTACCCAGGCACATCCGGATTCGGCATGGGAGGACGAAGCGGCTGGGGACTACTTCGGGTTCAGCATATGGTTGAACCGTCAATGCGAAATCATCGATTTCAACAGTTGACGGCGGGGCCACGGCCTCACTACTCGGCGAGTGACCAGTCAAGGATTATGCTGGTACGATGTGGCCGCGGATAATCGCCCTACTTCTTTTGGAATGTACTGCTTCTCTTGCGCAAGTGTCTGCTGGATCGCCCACAAAGCCTTCGCCAAGCATTAATAATCTCTGTTTTGTGGATGAACTGAAGTATTCGACGATCGAGTCGGCGACGAGCGCATGTGGCGGCACGGGCATTGTCGTGATCCCTCCTACATATGCGGGAACGGACTCGCTCAAGAATCGCAACGGCATTCCTGTGTGGGATTTTCGTCATTCGGAGCGGCCGGAGGGATTCACTCCGGTCACTGATTTTGGCGCGCAGGGCGACGCCGCAACCGGAACCGACGGAGCAAGCGAAATGGGCTCTACTACATTTACTACGGCTTCGGCGTCATTCACATCAGGCAGGGACGAAGGCAAAGCGATCATCATTACTGGGGCGGGAGCTGACAATGCGTCTCTCACGACAACCATCAAGGTGGTGAAGAGTTCCAATTGCGTGAGCCTGGCGGCAGCGGCAGGCTTTACCGCAACCGGACTGACCTATTGGTACGGAACGGAAAATACGCCTGCCTTTCAGGCCGCTTATAACTCGATGAGACCCCTGTTCCTGCCTGCGGGAAAATTCCTGATGACCGGCAAGGTTCAGGGAGCGACTCCATTAGTTCTGACGGGATCGGGAGACCAATCCACAATCATTAACGATGGGACTGTGTTTTACGTTCACGGAGGCGGGGGGAATTTTCTTAACAACTTCCGCATGCAGGCAGCCACCAAACTTACTCCGGTCGCTCCAAAAGACTTCCCGACACGTTATCCAGGCACTCCAGTCGCGCTGGACCGCATTGGCGATGGGATCGGTTATCAACCTGAATTGCAGGATGGGGATGTCTGGCCCGAAGTTTCGAAACAGCAGCAATCGCAAGGAATCGGGCCCTCGATACTTGCGGCTGCCGATGGGACCCACATCTACCGGATTACAGGCGATCTGATTTCCATTCTGCTGTTTGACGTGCAGTTTTCCGAAGTGGCACTGTGTGATTTCCGGGCGGGCAAGAATTTCGTGGCTGGCATCGCTTTATGGCACACCCCGCATGATGGCCGCATGAACAGGCAGGATACGATCCACGACAACCATGTCCGGTATGCTAGTTACAACGGAATCGCATGGGCCGCTTCTGAACAAGTTTCCGTGCTTCACAACCAAACAGAAAATGACGGTGAGAGTGGGCTGAAGAATTTCGCCACGCAAGGCGACGGGACCTACGATACACAGATACAACTCATTGGAAATCAGACGCGACATAACCACTACGATGGGCTCGATTTGTCGGAGGACTATCCCCACAAGGATGAGCAGAGAGCCTCATCCATCGTCTCGGGGAACACCAGCGATTTTAACGACCGCACTGGAACGTATGCCGATGGCCTGGGATGGACGCTGACGGACAATACGTTTGAAGGGAATGGGCTCAGCGGTATGTCGCTGGATGTTTCCGACAGCATCATCTCAGGGAATATTCTGAAGAACAACAATTCGCTGCACGAACGGTTCTCTCACCAGATGTTGGTCGGCACGGCCATCGCCAGCAGGAACAACGTAATTGAACATAACCGGATCGTAGGCTCCGTCGCGTCTGGGGCTGCGATTATCTGCCCGGCAACGTCTACCGGCAATAAGTTCAAGGACAATGTGGCTACGGGAGGGGCAATTTTCGATCTTCGAGCAGTTCCAGCCGAATCGAGAGGAAACTCCGACAGCAAGGGGCCGTATCCCGACAAATGAGAACGCTTCTGCAAAGGATCTACTGGCAGCAGCGAGCTAATCCCGACATGGCGGACCGCCCTTTTGGGCATTGTTGGTGAAATATCCTATTGCGTTGTTGGCAGCACAAGCTCAGTTTGACCGGTACAAGTACAAACTGATGGAAATCTTAATTCAGGGAAAACAACTAGATTCAGGTGTCCAATGCTGTGCACAATTGATCAAAGTGTCCATGTCATTTCTTTCCAGCCCCATAATCGGTACATTCGACAACTCAATTGAGGACGGTGCGGCACGAGTCATCTCCTCAACTATTGAAATACCGCCATTTCGCTCACTTACCCCAAGAGGCCCTGATACAATCGCCAGCGAGGAGGGGGTCCTCAAAATGACAAACCTTGGTGGTGTAGTTCAGCTGTTGAAAAAGGAACACGCTCGACTGACGAGCCAAATTGAGGGAGTCTCGGCTGCGCTCGCAGCGTTCGGCGCAACGTACAAGAACGGTGCCGGGACTCGCAGGATGTCGGCGGCAGGGCGGGCGAGGATCGCGGCAGCCCAGAGAGCCCGATGGGCAAAGGTGAAGGCCAAGAGCGGCGGTGGCAAAGTGGTCGCGATGCCTAAGAAGAAGCGGACGATGTCGGCCGCTGCCCGGAAGAAGATAGCTGCGGCACAACGCACACGATGGGCGAAGGTGAGAGCCGCGAACAAATCGGCTTAACCAGGAAACTCAACATACAGACGCCTAGCACTCATGGGAATGAGACTGGGCGTTTTTCATTGTTCGCACTTACAAGTATCGAGGTCAATGAGTTTAACCGCATGTCTAAAACATTTGTAATCGATTGACAGCGTCGTTGCCTACCTGCAACCCGAGGTCCAGCTTACGCTGCAAACACTTTCCGATCTGACGAAGGTCCTGCTCGCCGCCGTCCACGCAAATGACCGGGATCTTTTTAGGTATCTGGACATGGAACTCGAAACTACGGTCGGTCGCAAGGAACGCACGATTGGAGCGCTGCGCCAGAACGTCAAAGAGCACAAATGCAGCGCTTTGGCACCGTGAGCCCCGGCCCAGCCGCTTCCTCCGCTCCCTCATCTCTCTCCGGTAACGGTGCCGCTCCGTCGTCCATGCTGCTCATCGAACCGCCGGCGTTATACACTGGCTTCAGAGGAAACACGCTATGCCGGTCACTGAAGAAGACGTAATGAGCGCTCTGAAGAGCTGCTATGATCCCGAGATTCCGGTGAACATCGTGGATCTCGGCCTGATTTATAAGGTGAATTTTGCGCCCGCGGAAGAAGACAAACAGGACGTCGCTATCGATATGACGCTCACCGCGCAGGGCTGCCCGGAGCACGTCAACATCAGCATGCAGGTGAAATCGCGTCTCGAGCAACTGCCTGGCATTCGCACCGTTGCGGTGAATGTGGTATGGACGCCGCCATGGACGCCGGAACGCCTCAGCCCTGAGGCCAAGAAACAGCTCGGCATTGAGTAGGCCTACTTCGCTCGGATTCTCGAAGGGCTAACGTTACGTTCAGTGGCCGCAGTGGCGAAAGGTGGAACCGCATTAACCGCCGATGTCGTCCCAGGCCTCGACTGCGCTTCGTCCGGCCGCGTCGGTGATTCGCTTTCCCACGTTGGCGGCCATCTCCATCATCTGCATGCCGCGGTCGAAATAGTCAGGCAACGACTTCCGCACCTTCTCAAATTTCTCTGGATACTCCGATGCCAGCAGTGCGAGTCCGACACCCGTTGCCAGCACCCCTGCCGCGTAGCGCTTCTTCATGAACAAAATTCCCGCCGCCCCAATGGAACCGAGCACCGCTGCTTTCTTCCAGCTGTCCATCTCACTTCCTCCCGAGGAATTGTTTCTTGATTGCGATTGTACCGCAGCCAATTTCGCGCGAGGAGGCACCAAAGCACGTACTCACATCGGTAGCCTATCCTTGTATACTGCCTCCTTTGCCGGAGGCCCTCATGTCCCGATTGCGCGTTCGTCGGTCGGCGTTGATCCTTGCACTCGTTTTTTGTGCGTCAATTCTTTTGGCTGAAACCAAGCCCCGCGCCCGCGATCTGGGCGTGCCGTTCGATGGCGCTACTGGCCCGAACAATGCCATCACGGACGTGAAAGGCGTGGAGGTGGGCCACGCGACGCTGATCTCCGGGGACGGAAAGCTGGAGATCGGCAAAGGGCCGGTTCGAACTGGAGTGACCGCCATCCATCCGCGCGGCAAGGCTTCGAACGACGCTGTGTTCGCCGCCTGGTTCACACTCAACGGAAACGGCGAAATGACCGGCACGACATGGGTGGATGACTCTGGATTTTTGAATGGCCCCGTCATGATTACCAACACCCACAGTGTTGGAGTCGTGCGCGACGCCGTTATCTCCTGGAAGGTGAAGCACGGCTCGCCGGATATGGAAGGCTACTGGTGGTCGCTGCCGGTGGTGGCCGAGACCTGGGACGGCTACCTGAACGACATCAACGGATTTCATGTGAAGCCCGAAGACGCTTGGCACGCGCTGGACGTAGCTCACTCAGGCCCGGTGGAAGAAGGAAACGTTGGCGGCGGCACGGGGATGATCTGCAATGAATTCAAGGGCGGGATCGGAACCAGTTCCCGTGTGCTCGATGCGAAAGTTGGCGGTTACACGGTCGGGGTTCTGGTGCAATGCAACTACGGATCGCGCGAACAGCTCCGCATCGCCGGGGTAAATGTCGGCCGTGAAATTCCGGAGCACACTGTCTGGGAAAACGACATAGGGTCGATCATCGTAGTCGTCGCCACAGATGCTCCCCTGATCCCAACCCAACTGAAGCGTATCGCGAAGAAGGTTTCGCTTGGACTGGGCCGTGACGGCAGTTACTCGGGCGATGGGTCGGGGGACATTTTCATCGCCTTCTCGACAGCCAATCCGGGCGCCGTGGGCACCAAGGCACTGCACCAGCTGACCATGCTGCCCAACGATTCTCTGGATCCGATTTTTCTGGCGACCGTTCAGGCTACCGAAGAAGCCGTTGTGAACGCCATGGTCGCCGCCGAAACGATGACTGGCATCAACAATCACACGGTGATCGCCCTACCCCACGACCGTTTGCGCGAAGCACTGAAGAAATACAATCGTCTGACGAAATGATTCGTTCGAATGGATGCTGTTCACGAGACTCCGTAGGTTTCATTTCCTCTGTGCCGATAATCCTGTAATTGAATATTGAAGCGCTTGAGCATGGACTGCAGCGTGGTCCTCTTAACGCCGAGCCGGCTTGCCGCTCCTTCGGCTCCGACAGAACGCCGTTGGTCTCACGCAGGACCCGAATGATGTGCTCGCGTTCGATCTCCGTCAGACTGCCGTTTGCGGGATCCTGAGCGGCCTGTAATTCGACCGGGGGAGCGGCCAGCACTTGCCCCTTCGACATGATCACCATGCGCTCGATCATGTTCTCCAATTTGCGAACGTTTCCGGGCCAGCTCCAATTCTGAAGAATCTTCATCGTTTCGTATGGGATGATGTCGATGTGCTTCCCGATGCGGGTTGAATGCTTCCGCACAAAATGCTGGACCAGGATCGGAATGTCGCCCCGGCGCTCGTTCAATGCCGGTAGTTCGACAGGAAAAACGTTGAGCCGGTAGAAAAGATCTTCGCGGAATCTCTTGTCGGCAATGTCCTGGCGCAGGTCGCGGTTGGTGGCGGCAATAATCCGGACGTCCACTTGCAAAGTGTGTATACCTCCGGGCCGTTCAAACTCGCGATCCTGCAGTACGCGCAACAGCTTCGGCTGCAACTCGAGGGGCAATTCTCCGATCTCATCGAGAAAAATTGTCCCCTTGTCTGCGAGCTCAATTCGTCCCAACTTCTGGCTGACGGCGCTGGTAAAGGCTCCCTTTTCATGCCCGAAGAGTTCGCTCTCCAGCAAGCCGGAGGGAACGGCGGCGCAATTGAGCTTGACGAACGTTTTTTCGCGCCGCGAGCTCAGCGCGTGCAGGGATGCGATCGGCAGAGTTCATCGCCAATCCTTCATCTCTTAGGATTTCCCTGGGTCGTAACCGTGCGTTTTCGCCAGTTGAAACGATCTCCGCGAAACGCTACAGCCTGCGGCAGCCTTCCTCCGCAAGGGACTGGCTCCGCCTTTCGATGGGTCACCAGCCTGGAGAGGGCGGCGCGCCGTTGGTTGAAATCTTCACCGGAATGCGCTTTCGTCGTCTGTGACGGAGATCACAGTTGGCTCGATTCTTCCCGAAACGGAATCCACGCCGCACGCAGGCGGCGCCAAATTGTTTGTAAATTTGTCTCCAGAAAAAAGAAAAAGGGCGAGCCATAACCGGCTCGCCCTAGATGAACTCTATCGCGCCTAGCGTTGCGCGGTGCTGACTGCTCCGTTTTGAAGCACGCTGACCTCGACGCGGCCGCCGGTCACGTGGCCCGCTGCCGTTCCTTCGCCCGTGACTGCAACGTTGCCCAGGCCCGTCGTGTAAATGCGATAGACAGGAATGTTGTGGGTGTGCACGAGATACCGCACCACCGAATCCGCCATCTTCTGCGAGTTCGCGATCGCGGTCTGACCGTGACCGGAGGAGAACCCGCGCACTTCAATTATGTAGCTTCGCTGACCCTCGAGAGGACCAGCCATTTGGTCCAGCGCATCCTTCGCACTCTTGCTTAAGTCGCTCTGGCCGGGGCGAAAGCGGATCTCGGTCTGGCCGCTGCCTTTGTACTCGTCGAGGCCTCCGACCCTCTGCTGCGCGGTCGAAACTTTCGTAGAGGCATCGGTCGCCGCAGTCTGTGCCAGCTGCGCCTTGTTGACGGCATCAGTGGAGTGCTGATCGGCGAGGCTGACCTTTTCGGAAGCCAACTGAATACCCTGCGTGGCGCGGGCATCCACGTCCTTGATCTTGGCGCCGTTTTCCGCAGTCAACTGATCCAACTCGTTGATGCGGTCGCGGATCGGCTGCGTGTGCCGCAGAACATACTTCTTGTTCGCAAACGGATGCAGAACCAGATTCACCACGTTGGGATCATCGCCATCCCAAAAATCCCTGGGTTTCGGCTCTTGCAGCGGCTCGCGGTCGCTTGCGGTCTGGGAAGGGGAGGTAGTTTGTGCTGACGACGAACTGGCGCTGCTTTGCGCCCACCCTGTAACCGTCAGCGTGCTGGATAACAACAGGGTTATATATAGGCTTCTCATCTGGACGTTCCCCCGGTTTGTAGCTTCGACTGAACCTGATTCGAACCGATCTTGCCTGACTTCTCGGTTCTTGCCTAACTATCAAATTGTCCACCGTGGTCGGTCAATCCGCAAGAGTGAATGTTATTGCGAAGCTTGCCACTTTTGGTCACCCTTGTAGTAAATCCGGCATCGTGACGGCGATCACTGCGGACAGCGGACGAAACCGCTAAACTGCCAGCCATCAGGCGGTTATAGGGGGATACGATGGCAATCCAGAGATCCTCGATTGAGGTTATTCAGGACTTCCTGGCGCAGAAGCGAATCGCTATGATCGGCATCTCGCGGGAGCCCAAGGGCTTCAGCGTCATGCTCTTTGAAGAGCTCCGCCGCCGGGGCTATGATGTCGTTCCGGTAAACCCGAAAACTCCCAATGTGCTGGGGAGGCCGTGCTTTGCGCGGGTGCAGGATATCCATCCGCCGGTTGACGGCGCGCTGCTCATGACGTCTCCAGCCATCACGGAAAGGGTTGTTTCGGACTGCGCTGAAGCCGGCATCCGGCGCGTGTGGATGTATCGCACAGCGGGCCAAGGGGCCGTCAGCCAAAAAGCGGTCGCATTCTGCGAGAAAAATGGGATCCGTGTCATCGCCGGTGAATGTCCGTTCATGTTTCTGAATGCGGCCAGCGGGATTCATCGCGTGCACGGAGTGTTCCGCAAAATCACAGGCCGCTATCCGCGCTAGCGCACGCGCGTGACCCAGACATACGTACCTCGACAGGAAAGAGTACAACTTCGATTTCCCACGTGCAGCGAGGCTGGGGCGCCGATGGTATCGGCACCGTTTATAAGACCGTGACCTCAAGGTTGGGGTTTTGTCGCGGTCTGCCGGACTAGTCGTGCGATGGTTCTGTCGCGTGGGCAAAAAGGGCGAATGACCTGTCGCCCTAGCTTACGAGACCTTGATGTTCAGCGAGCATTGAGCCTGCGTTCCGGTCTTGCCACAGGACAGGGCCGTAGTCACAAACACTTGCTCGTAGCGGAAGCTCGGCTTCTCGTAGGGCTTCTTGGTGGATACAGCTGTCTTGTCTGTGGAGGAATTGTCTGTCGCCATGAGTGCTGAACTCCCTTATTTTAGTCCCTGTTGTGATGCCTGAACCGCGCAGCCACCAGTAGGACCACCGCCGCACGAACTGGGTTCTATTGTCGAGTAATAAATCTGCGAACCACCGGGATTGTTCACGGTATTGTCCATGATGATCCCACTCGTGCCACCGGGAGCCTGGAGAGCGGCGGCTGGATTTGCGCCCAAGTTATACCATACGAGCGTTCCATCAAACGTCTCGGAACCCTCAGGCAGTGGCCACACCGGCTGGGTGCCTCCGGAAGTGCCTCCGCCTAGCTCTGCAATTTCGATGTTGTTGTTAGTGTCGATGATTTCGAATGCCCCGGCGTACGGATTACCTGCCGTCCATCCCGGCGGGGTTTGGCCGGATATAGGTCCTTGGTTACGCCAGTGGACACCACCATCAACAGTCGGGCCGAAGAGATTCATGTTCCACGTGGGTTGCGTTAGCCCAGAGGTCTGTCCACTGTTGTCAGCAACCTGAATATTCAGGTTGCTATCTAGAACCTCCTGCCCTGCGTTGTACAGGAACGAAGGCTGCCAAGACGTGACTTTGAAGTTCATGACGCACGAGAAGCCGCCGCAGGGGGTCGGCGATCCGGCCGCCTGCACACTCATGAATATCCATTCCTGAGGAAGACCCGCTCCGGTCACAACTGCGTTGTAAACGTCTGTCACCGGAGAGCATGTGTTCGGGTTGGTACCGGAAAGGATCGGTCCGGCCTTTGAGCCACCAATTACACCAGCGTTGATCGAAACTTGATACACGGTTGGATCTCCGCCGGGATTTCCGCATACGTAGAGATTTCCGGTCGGCGCAGCCGCGGTGATGTAGCTATGATCGAACGCGCCGTTGTACTGCGGGATAGTGGAACTACTGGTCCCAATTTTTACCTCAGTACCCGTCGCACCTGCAACGAAACCCGTGCTGAGCTGAAAAATCCCCGCCGAACCAGTGTTGTCGTTCGATGAAAACGCGTAAAGCGTAGCCGCCGAAGAATCGATAATCGGGCCTTCTGTAAAGCCGCTCCCGTAATCCAAACGCCCCGAGGCCGTTGCGCCCCCCGCACTGCCGACGCTATATATGAAGCCGCCGCTATCGCCCACAAAGGTATTGCCCGAGGAATCGTCATGCACCGCGCTAGTAAGTACTTTGGCGCTAACCGTAGCAGGCCAGCCTCCTCCCGAGACTTCAGCCGGGGTTCCCAAGAATACGCCGGTATACTGGTGGAGTTTGCCAGAATCGTCACCTACCCAAGCGGTATCTGTTCCATAGTCGTAGTAGACAGAAGAATTAGTGCTGTTTGCGTTCAAAGCAAAAGTCGTCATGCAGGGAGCGGTGCAACCCAAGTACGATCCCGGAGGCTCAATTGTTGGAGTAGCCGGCGTCTGAACCAGTCCGTTGAACGCAGACCATCTCAATAGAACCAAAACCGCCAGGGTTCCATTGGTCTGAGTGAACGCAACCTGGGTTCCATCGAAAGAAAGGACAGGCGAGGTAAGAACCTGGCCGCCGGTGTTGTAGCTCCAGTAATCCCCTGGCACTTGGCCGCCGCAACCAGAATAAAGGTTCGTAAATGCGACGATGTCGCCCTGTCCTGCGGATCCCGCCACGCTCGTGCCGTAGACTACGAAATCGGGGAGAGCCGGGGGAAGGACAGTGCCGCAACTTGCGGTGGTGCTGCTGAACGAGTACTTCGCAGGAAATCTCGCCGCTCCAGCCGTCGCGCTGGGACCTAAGTCGACGGACCAATCCCGATGCATTCTGCGGCCTCTACGATGCGCATGGTGCCGCTGGAACTCGGATCCTAGGATTTTTTCATCGTCGATCGGAACTTCAGTCGTGCGGTGGGCCGTGAGCCGCCGTTGCTGCAACTGATAGCGAATGTCCTTCTGAATTCGAGCGGCCTGCTCCGGCGTCTGTGGATGGGAGAAAATCAGGTGCTGATGGCTCCAGTCGGTGGGTAAGGGGGTTCCAGCCGCCTGTTTCTCCGGCTGCTTGGAGGCGGGTCCCGCCGCCGCGGCAAGGCTCCCTGCAGCCAGCAACACAGTCAGCCCAAGCGTTCGCGCGATCATGGCTTTCATATCGAACTCCCCAAGTGCCCGGTTTGCGAGACTGTCGCTAAGCTTATAGCGGCAGGCAGGTTCAGATCAATCCCAACTTGAGGTTGGCCTGAGGAAATCCGGTGGATTCAACTCCGGGCACACAAGTGAGATTTGTCCCCTTGAGCCAACCCCGGACCCCGATCAGAGTTTCGCGGGAGGATTCCTGATATTTCAGCGCTTAAAGTGCGAAGCCCGGGGGCTATCCGCGGGTTCCCACCATGATCGGCTGCGAGGTCGGAGCGGACGAGCCCTGTTCGGGTTCTACCGTGATGGCGAAGGTCTTGGCTTCCACACCCGGAGGCAGTGGAGGCCGGACGACTGCAGCGCTGCCTTTCGAATCCGGCCGGAAAAGGCCCGCCGGAATGGGTGCACCGCTGGTCGGAATCAGCCACAATTCATAAATCTTCTGCGGCGGAAGCTCCGGCATGTTGCTGGCAAGGAACACCAGCGTGGAGTTGCTGGCCACGTAAATGGCTCGGCCTTCCGGCTTCGGCGGCGTGTTTCCTGCGACAAGAATGTAGCGGTCCGCATCGGGAGCAGTCAGCGACGAGATAAGCTGCTTGGCCTGCTGCAATTGCGCTTGCTGCCCGGTCGAGTCTTGTTGGAAACCCGCAATCCTGCGTTGCAGCTCAACGTTCTGGCGAACCAGAAGCAGCACAATAATGATCGTTGCCGCGGCCGCGGCAAACTCGAGGCCACGCCAGAAAACTTTCCAACCCGATGGGCGAAGTTCCATTCGGCGAACGTCGGGTTGGCGAACCTCCGCCGCACGAACCGCCCTGGGCTTAGTCTCGTCCGCAATCGCGGACAACAAGCGATCTCTCGAGCGTGCCGGAGGCCTTGGGCCGCTGGCAGAAAGAGCCAGCAGGGCCGCATCGCCGCGCAGACGCTCCAACTCGCCCCGACATTCCGGGCAATCTTTCAGATGCGTCTCCACTTCCACGCGAGCCGCGCCTTCGAGCGCACCGAGAGCGTAGAGAGCGAGATCGTCAGCGAATTGTTCGTGTGCGTTCATCGGTTACAAGCTTTACGCAGGACAAGCAAGCCAGCCCGTATGCGGGTCTTGATCGTGCCTAAAGGCTCCCCTGTTTTTTCTGCAATTTCTGTATGTGTGAGCCCCTCGAAGAAGCTCAGTTCGAGCGCCGCGCGCTGCGACGGCGGCATGCCCCCCAGGGCGCCGCGAATCTTCTCCAGCGTACGGCTCCATTCCACGCCGCGGACCATATCCGGCTCGACGCTAACTACTACGTCGGAGATCTCGTCTTCCGGACGCCGTTTGCGCAAACTGTCGATGGCGCGATTGCGCGCGATTACAGCGAGCCAACCCGGCAGACTTCCGCGGCTGGCGTCGAACGTCCCCGGATTCCGCCAAAGCCGCAGGAAGACTTCCTGCAGGACATCTTCCGCTGCCCCTGTATCGCCTAAGACGCGCAACGCAACCGAATACACAACGCCGGAGTACCGGTCGTACAGCTGCGCCATTGCGGCTTCATCGCCCCCGCGAATCGCCGACACCAGCATGGCGTCTGTCGGGACGACGTCGGATCTACCTGACAAGCCCGTCATCCCTTTCGTTCCTTGTACGTAACGCGGCGGCTCGCGGATTGCTTTACGAGCTCGAGGTCCGTTACGCACTTCATTTTGATGGTTACTGCGAGGTTACGAATGGTGACGCTTGGAATCCCCGGGTTTTCTTTTGCGCCGGTCCCTTTAGTCATTCTCAAGCGTGATTTCCTCGATGAACTGTGAACAACCCAGATGCGCCGACGCCGAATCCGGCCTCGGTACTGGAGGGATCGCGGCCCAGTTATCCTATCAAACCTTCGAGCGATTCTGCGTTAGATCTGCGTTAGAGAGGTTTTGGTTTCGCAGCGAGACATTCACTCTGGGCGCCAAGAGCCTCCGCCGATGATCGAAGCTGTGAAGCGGTATACGAAGCAACGAGCCGATCGGATTGGACCTCCTCAAGAAAAATTCTCTGCGACCACAATCGAAGAAATGTTTCCAATGCATCACATCCATTTCAGAACTACTGCGTACTAAGGGTGTGGACAGATCCAAATCGTCACTGTGCGACTTACGCCCTTTTCGTTACGACGCGACGGGGAGTGTCTACATATCCCCACCCAGGAGAATCATCATGAACGTCTTGTCACAATCGGCGAAGGCTTGCGGCCTTTCGCTCGGCTCTGCTTGTTCTCTTCTGTACGAGCGCGATGCTGGCATTTTCACTGAGCGCTACGCTGGCACCGAATCAGACCTACGGATACGCGAAGAACGAAATCCTTCAATTCAGCTACACGCAGAGTTTCGACTGCGTAGACCAGCCGAAATCCGACCTCAACTTCAATGGAGTAAAAGCTCAGTCGGATCCTTCGGAATTCCAAATCCCCATCTGTCAGGTTGGCACTCAGCCCACCATCGATCCAACCGTTCTTCCCAAGGCGTCTGATCCGACAGAGCCGCTCTACGTGCTGGTCCCGATGTTCTCCGTGGACAACGACCAGAATCCCGACGACGCCATTTCCTGCACCGGCGTGGTCACGGGTACAACCTGCGGATCGACTCTCGGAAGCACGCTGATCAGCTTGTTTGGCACGGTTCCGGAAGCCTTCAAACAGAAACCGCTGGTCTATACGCAATGCCCCGACCCGAGCCTTGCGCTTGGAACTTGCACCATGCACGCGTCCCGTCTCGACCTGGGCCCTGTGTTGGTACAGCTCGGATATCTGCCGCCTCCGACTGCGAACGTTTTTGTACCCAGCCCGAACCACAGCCACATCCTTCTTGATGGCGACGCGACCAGCAAAGCAATTTGGTGGCAGGTGATTCCGGTCCTGGTGCTGGATCAGAGCGATTGGCCGAATCAGGGTGGAACCACCGGAATCACGTCCTACGAGAAGCTGCAGTCGGCCGAGAGCGCAGGGCGAGCCGTGCCGGCGCAGTCGAACTTCTTCCTGTTCTTCTCGTCGGCAGTCTCTCACTCAGGCCACAGCCACTGAGAAATGAAGAACGAGGGTGCCCCACCCTTCTCGCATTTTTTCGCGAGAGGGTGGGGTTCTTGATTTTGGATGTGGCCAGTCGGATTTAGCGGCGCTAGTCCTTCACCGCTTTGTCGGTGATCTCGAGTCCCTTGTCGATGATGGCATAGGCCTCGCGGAGTTGCTGCTCGTTGATGCAGAGCGGCGGATTCGTATAGAACGAATTCCAGCGCACCAGAGTGTAGAGGCCCTGCTCGCGGAAGAATCGTCCCAGCGCCGCCATTTCCTCGGATGTTCCATTGAAGGGTGCCATTGGCTGCTTCGTCTTCCGGCTGCGGATCAGTTCGAAAATCCCGAACAGTCCGATCGACCGCACTTCGCCGACGGAAGGATGCTTCGCGTGCATTTCCTTGCCAAGCTCCTTCATGATCGCGCCCATCTTCCTGGTGTTCTCGATCAGACGATCCTCTTCGTAAACGCGGATGGTGGCGAGCGCTGCCGCGCATCCCATGGGATGCGAGTTGTAGGTCAGACCGCCGTAGAAGACTTTGTCCTGGAAATGCTGCGCGATGTGATGGCGCAAGCCGACCGCACCGAGGGGCAGGTAGCTCGCGGTAAGTCCCTTCGCCATGCAGATGAGATCGGGCACAACCTTCCAGTGATCAATGGCAAACCACTCGCCCGTCCGCCCGAATCCCGCCATCACTTCGTCGGCAATCATCAGGATGCCGTACTTATCGCACAGCTTGCGGACGCCCTGCATGTATCCGTCGGGAGGAATGAGAATGCCGTTTGTACCGACGACGGTTTCCAGAATGAAAGCTGCGATGGTGTGCGGACCTTCAAGCTGCATGGTTTCTTCGATCATGGCCAGCGAAGTTTCCGCCGACTCCCATCCGCGCTCGATGCCGTGATAGGGATCGAGCACGCGCACGACGCCCGGAATGCCAGGCTCGGCAGCCCATCTGCGGGGGTCGCCCGTCAGAGTGATGCTGCCCGCAGTCGCGCCATGATACGAGCGGTAGCGCGCCATGATCTTGTGACGTCCGGTGAAGAAGCGGGAGATCTTGATGGCGTTTTCGTTGGCCTCAGCGCCGCCGTTGGTGAAGAAGAATGTATCGATGTCGCCGGGAGTGATTTCGGCGAGCTTCGCGCCCAGCCGCGCGCGCGGCTCGGTTGCCATAAAAGGATTAGCGTAGGCCAGCGTTTGCGCCTGCTCGTGAATCGCATTGATGACGCGTTCGTCCCCGTGGCCGATGTTGACCGACATCAACTGGCTGTTGAAGTCGATAAAGCGCTTCCCTTCCGGCGTCCAGAAGTAAATCCCCTTGGCCGTGGCCACGGGAATGGGATCGACCTTCGATTGCGCCGACCACTCGAAGAGTGTGTGCTTCTTGGTGAGATCAACAATTTCCTGGCCGGTCATAGCGGGGGTGGTGAGAGTTGTGGTCATGAATTCCTCTATTCAGTGTGCGCATTCATCGCAGATCATTTGGTAATTGGGTAATTTGTAATTGAGTAATTTAGAGATCGCACTCTCCGCAAGGTCAAGGTCGGCGATTTTCAAGTTACCCGATTACCAAATTACTCAATTCCTCAATTTCCTAGAATTTCCGGGTGTGCTCCTTCGCCCAGCGTTCCACGACAACTTTCTTGTCGGTGTAGAACTCGATGGCGTCGCGGCCTTGCCCGTGGAGATCGCCGAAGAAGCTATTTTTCCATCCGCTGAACGGGAAGTAAGCCATGGGTGCGGCAACTCCGATGTTGATCCCGATGTTGCCTGCAGGGGCTTCGTAGCGGAAGCGGCGCGCGGCTGACCCGCTCGATGTAAACAGCGACGCCTGGTTGCCGTAGGCGCTGCGCTCCAGAAATGCCAAGGCCTGATCCATGCTGTCGGCATGCATGAGGCTGAGCACCGGGCCGAAAATCTCCGTGTCAGCGAGATCGCTGGTTGCCGGAACCTCGTCGAGAATGGTGGGCTTCACGAAGTTGCCCGACTCGTATTTCGAAATCTTTGCGTTGCGACCATCCAGCAGGACTTTCGCTCCCTGCTTCTCGCCGACGCCGATCAGCGATTCGACGCGTTCCTTGCTCTGCGGCGTGATGACGGGGCCCATCTGCACGCCGTCCTCAAGGCCGTTCCCGACTTTGAGTTTCGAGGCCGCGTCTGCAATGGAGTCCCGGAAAGTCTTCTGCGCTTCGCCGATGGTGACCGCGACGGAAACGGCGAGGCATCGCTGTCCGGCGCAACCGAATGCGCTGTCGCTGATGATCTGCGTCGCCATCGGCATGTCTGCGTCGGGCAGAACAATGACGTGATTCTTCGCCCCGCCCTGGCATTGGCAGCGCTTGCCCCGCTCGGCCGAGCGCGAATATATGTAGCGCGCGACCGGAGTCGATCCAACGAAGCTGATCGCACGAACTTTCGGATGGTCGATTAGCGCATCCACTGCGGCCTTGCCGCCATTGACCAAACTGACCACGCCTTTCGGCAGCCCGGTTTTTTCCAGCAGTTCGTACACATATCGCATGGTGAGCGGCACGCGCTCGCTCGGCTTCAGGATGAATGTATTTCCGGTCGCGATAGCATAGGGCAGATACCAGAACGCGATCATGCCAGGGAAATTGAAGGGTACGATCGCTGCGGTCACGCCGAGTGGCTGGCGGATCATCATTTCGTCGATGCCGCGCGCAACGTCTTCGAGGTTGTAGCCCTGCATCATCATCGGAATGCCGCACGCGACCTCAACGTTCTCGATCGCGCGGCGCATCTCGGCCTTCGCTTCGGTGAAGGTCTTGCCGTTTTCCATGGTGATGATGCGGGCGATGTCGTCGATATGCTCTTCCAGCAGCATCTTCAGCTTGAACAGTGGCTGAATGCGGTCTTCGGGCGGGGTGCGGCGCCACTCGGGGAAGGCGGCAGCAGCGGCTTCGACGGCGGCATTGACGTCAGCGGCTCCGCCGAGCGGAACGGTCGCCAGGACTTCGCCTGTCGCCGGATTCACGACGTCACGCCATTCCGTCGCGTGCGAATCGGCCCACTGGCCATTGATGTACTGCGTAAGCTTGTTGGCGGGAGGTGCGGCTACAGTCATTGTGATTCCCCTACAATCGCGAAGAGTACGAAGAAGAGCGTCGACTAGCGGCGCGTCAGGCTGATCATTCTTTATTCTGACATCAAACGTGCTTTTTGCGTGCTCCCAAAAACAAGCCGAGCTGCGCTTGGTGTCCGGGTCACAGACCCGGACCCACATATGCAAGTTCACACCAACTGCGCGACAGCGCCCTTCTGGTCATACACATTGGCAATCGCGGATTCGAGCACATCGAGCCCCTCGTCCATCTGCTCGTTGGTGACCACCAGCGGCACCAGCACGCGAATGACATTGGAGTACGTGCCAGCAGTGATGGTGATCAGGCCGTGCTCGTAGCAGTATTGCGTGATCTTCTTCGTCTCATCTGTCGCGGGTGCTTTGGATTCCTGCGATTGTACGAGTTCGATCGCCTGCATGCCGCCAAGTCCGCGGACATCGCCGATGATCGTCCAGCGGCGCTGCCACTCGCGGGCACGGCGCTGGAATCGATCTCCAAGTTCGTTAGCGCGTGCTAGCAAGTTCTCGCGCTCAAACAGATCGAGCACCGCGAGAGCAGCTGCGCACGAAAGCGGATTGCCCGCGAACGTCCCGCCAAGACCTCCGATTCCGGGGGCATCCATTACTTCGGCACGGCCTGTGACTGCGGCAAGCGGCAGACCTCCACCCAACGATTTGGCGGTCACGATTAGGTCGGGTTCAATTCCATAGCGCTCGCTGGCGAAGAGCGCCCCCGTGCGTCCGAAGCCGGACTGCACTTCGTCGGCAATAAAGAGGATGCCGTACTTGTGGCAAAGCTCGATCAGCACCTTGAAGTAATCCGGCGGGGGCGCAATAAATCCACCTTCGCCGAGAACCGGCTCGGCGATTACAGCGGCGACCTCTTCGTTCGCTACGACGCGCTTGAAGGTGTCTTCGAGATGGCGCGCGCAGTAAAGATCGCACGACGGATATTTCAAGTTGTACGAGCAGCGGTAGCAGTAGGCAAACGGAACGCGATAGACCTCGCTGGGAAAGGGCGCGAATCCTGCCTTATACGGATGCGTCTTGCTCGTGAGCGCCAGCGTCATCATGGTACGACCGTGGAATGCGTCTTCGAAGGCGATAATGCCGGGGCGCCTGGTATAGGCGCGGGCGATCTTGACGGCGTTCTCGACGGCCTCGGCTCCGGTGTTCACAAAGATCGTCTTCTTCGCAAACTTGCCGGGCGTGACTTCATTCATGCGCTCAGCGAGGCGGACGTAGCTCTCGTACGGCGTGACCTGCACGCAGGTGTGAAGAAAGCGGTCGAGCTGGTCTTTCACCGCTTCGACGACAGATTCCTGGCGATGGCCGACGTTAAGGCAGCCGATGCCTCCGGCAAAATCGAGATAGCGGTTGCCGTCGACATCTTCGAGCCAAGCATCTTCGGCCTTGGCAACGTAGATCGGCGTGCCGTGAGAAAGGCCGCGGGGCACAGCTTTCGCGCGGCGCTCGGAGAGGGCCTTCGACTTCGGGCCGGGGACTTGCGTTTGGATTTTAATAGTGGACATCTTGACTCTCGTCGTTTGTCGTTGGTCGTTCGTCGTTCGCAGATTCGGCTTCGCACCGCACTCGGAGCTCGCAACCGGGTGATTTCTCAGTACCAGCCGATCGGCGCTTCGTTCAGATTGATGTGCACCTGCTTGGTCTCGAGATATTCTTCGATGCCCCAGGTGCCAAGCTCGCGGCCAAAGCCGGACTGCTTGAAGCCTCCCCATGGCGCTTCCACGTAGGTCGGCTGCATGTGATTCACCCAAACAATGCCGGCGCGCAGCGCCTTCACAGATCGCATAGCCTTAAAGATGTCGCGCGTCCAGACCGCGGCCGCCAGGCCGTACGGAGAATCGTTGGCAATCTTGAGCGCGTCCTTCTCGTCTTCGAACGGAATCACGGCCGCGACCGGGCCGAAGATCTCTTCGCGGGCGATTCGGTCATTGTTGTTTACGTCGTAGAAGATCGTGGGCTGAACGTAGTATCCCTTGGCGAATTTTTCGGGGCGTCCGCCGCCAGAGGCGAGTTTGGCTTCTTTCTTGCCAATTTCGAGATACGAGTTCACGCGGTCGTATTGCTCTTTGCTGACCAGCGGCCCCATCTTGGTCTCGCGTTCGAGTGGAGGGCCAAGCTTGATCTTCTTCGCCTTCTCGGCCATCGCTTCGACGAAGTTTTTGTAAATCGACTTCTGCACGAGAATGCGGCTTCCTGCAGAGCAGACTTCGCCCTGATTAATGAAGACGCCGAAGAGCGCACCGTCGATGGCAGCCTCGAAATCCGCGTCGGCAAAGAAAATATTGGGTGATTTGCCGCCGAGTTCAAGAGTAACGCGCTTGACCGTGTCAGCGGCCTGCTTCACGATAATCTTCCCGACGGACGCGCTTCCAGTAAAGGCGATCTTGTTTACGTCCGGATGCTGCACGAGCGGGGCGCCACAAGTCTCGCCAAATCCGGTAACGATGTTTACGACTCCAGGAGGCAGTCCGCAATCGCCGAAGTGATTCGCGAATTCGAGCGCGGTCAGCGGCGTCTGCTCCGCCGGTTTGAGAATGCATGTGCATCCCGCAGCGATGGCCGGTGCCAGTTTCCAAGCGGCCATCAGCAGCGGATAGTTCCACGGAATAATCTGCCCGGCCACACCAACTGGCTCTTTCAGAGAAAGTGACATCGCGTTGTCCGGGACCGGATTCACCTGACCCGTGATTTTCGTCGCCAACCCCCCGTAGTATTCGAAGCAAGTGGCCACGTCGGTGACATCGTATTCGGCCTCGACAATCGGCTTGCCAGTATTGCGGCATTCGAGTTCGGCGAGGGCGGGAAGATTTTGCCGGACTTTCTCCGCCATCCGGAAGAGGACGCGGCCCCGCTCCTGCGCTGTGGTGGTGGCCCACGGACCTTCTTCGAATGCGGCTTTGGCAGCGGCGACGGCGCGATTCACATCGTCGGCTGTGGCATCGGGGACTTGGGCGATTACTTCCTCAGTCGAAGGATCGTAGACCGGGAAGGTTTTCGCAGACTTGCTGGCGACCCATGCGCCGTTGATGAACATCTGGTAGGTCTTCACGTCCGTTTGAACTCCGCTAGGCATCGTGGCCTCCTGCAAGGGCTAAAGCCCCGATCTTGTTCTGCTCTAGACGGCGCGGCTAAAGCCGCGCCCAGATACGAATCTCTTTCCCGAGTGACTGAACCCCGCAACTCTCAAATGGCGAGCTTTGCTGGCCGGACAGCCGATGGCGGCTGTCCCCACACGTGCTTAACGGTGAGTTTCGCTCAGAGTGATAATTTCACCCGCCATCTGGATCTGTCGAACCGCTTTTCTTCGGCCGTAAACGAAAAAGAAAAATGCGGCCAGGCCGACGAAGAAGAGCGTCCCACCAAACATCCATAATTCATAGGACCACAACGAAGTGATTTGTTGCGCCGGGAAAAATACCAGCGCAATTCCAAGAATCGTGGTCAGAAATCCGCTCAGACCGGCGAGGAACATGGTGACCCGGCCGTATTGACCTTTCGGGACAGACTCCGTCACCGCGAACTTCATCAGCGCTCCGAACATGTAGACGAATGGCACCAGTTGCAAGACGACGGCAAGTGACAGTAATTTCTGGAAAGTTTCCTGCACTCCGGCGCCGGCGAAATTCAGGATCACCAGCACAGCGGAGACAATTCCCTGCACAATCAACGCCGCATAAGGTGTGGCATAGCGCGGATGCACCTTGCCCAACCACGACGGCATGTACGAATCGAGCCCAGCCACGAATGGAATCCGTGCTGAACCGCCCATCCATGCGGAACCGATTCCCGCGATCGACAAGCTGAGCATGAGCGCAAACGGCACGGTGAGCCAGTTCAAGCCGACTTGCGCGGCCATGTGTGTTACTGCCTGGACGATTCCCTGGAGCACGTTGACGTTTTTTCCAACGGCAATCAAAAGGGTCAGCGTCGCACCGACATAGAGAGCACCCGAGATCAACCCGCCCCATGCCACCGCACCCGGCAGGGTCCGGCGTGGATCCTGAATTTCGTCGCCCATCACCGAGGCGAGTTCAAGGCCCACAAGGCCGAAGCAAATCACGCCGAAGGAATTAAGCACAAACTTCGGATTCGCAGGAATCTTGAAGTCAGCGGCCGTGATCGTGGTACCGAAGCGCGACCAGATCACGACGCCGAGCCCGATTAGTACGGCTGCAGCAATGAATGTACCGATCGCGCCGAGATTGTTGATCCACTTACCGACGCCCAGCCCAAGAACATTGAACAGTGTGAGAGCAGCGAGGAGCGTCAGTGATGCGATCGAAGCAAAAATCTTGTTGTCCGCCAACCCCTGATGTCCCGGCCCAAGCACATACACCGACACGCCAACAAAGTAGAGCATGACCGTCGGCACATACAGCATGTTGTTGGTCCAGTAGCACCAGCCGGAGAGGAATCCGTGAAAGTCGCCGAAGACTTCCTTTGCCCAGAGGTAAACCCCGCCCTCGCCGGGATAGCGATGCGCAAGTTCGATGACGGCGATTCCCTGCGGCCAGAAGAAGAGGACTAGAGAGATGATCCACAACCAGACGGTCGCTCCGCCGTTAGCCGCGATCGAAGGCACGACATTCAGATTGAACACCGCGACCACGAAGAGCAGGACAAGATCGCGGCGCCCGAGGGCGCGGATCAGGTGCGGCTGGCCGGGTTGGGAATCGGTCGACAATGTAGACTTGCGGCTGCTCGGGCCGTCTTCCAAAAGCAGTTTCCTCACCGGGCGTATCGCCCGGTTCGGAATGACAAAGTAAATCAATTGATGGTGCATGCGAGGCAGGCGAGGACGTCCACCCCGCATAAACACGACTTTTCAGTGCGCGACGGCTACCGGGGCGCTGCGCTCCTGCTGCGCTTTCGCCAGCGATGCGGCGATATCGTTAAATGCCGCGAGATGCTGGTCGATATCGGCCTCCGTGTGCTGGACCGAGATCGTCCACTGCTCATCCCACCAGTAGGGCTGCGCCATCACGCCTCGGTTGACCATGCCGAACCAGTAGTGACGCCACAGATCCACATCGATCGCTTCCCAGTCGCGATAATTGACGATCTCTTTCGGATAGAACATCAGCGCGCCATTGGCCCCGGCCTGAGCGATATACGCCTGCAGTCCGACCTTGGCGATGGTCTGGCGATATCCATCCGCCAGCTTCTTGCCCAGCTTGTCGACGTGGGCATAGTTCGCCCGCGTAAGAACCTCGCGGAACGTGGCCAAGCCCGCCGCCATCGACACGGGATTCGTGTTGTAGGTGCCACCGTGGAAAACTTTGTGCTGCGAGATTAGATCCATGACCGACTTGCTGGTGCCGAATGCGGCTAGCGGCAAGCCTCCGCCGATCGACTTCGCCAGGCAGATCATGTCCGGATGCACGCCGAAGTATTCGCTGGCTCCGGCCCAACCGAGTTTCGCGCCGGTTTTGACTTCGTCGAAGATCAGCAGCGCGCCATTTTTGTCGCAGATCTCTCGTAAGCCTTTCAAGAATCCGGGTTGCGGCATACAGAGTCCGACGTTCATCAGGATCGGTTCGAGGATGATCGCGGCAATCTCGCCGGGATTCTCTTTGAAGCGGCGTTCGACAGTAGCCAGATCGTTGAAGGTCGCAATCAGGACATTCGCGACGGCGGACTTCGGAACGCCGAGACCGCCTGGAACGGAAGTGGGCGCATGAATATCGCCGTAGTCGGGAGCATGGGGCTTCACGCTGACCAGAGCACTGTCGTGAAGACCGTGGTAGGCGCCCTCAAACTTGACGATCTTGTCTCGTCCGGTGGCGGCGCGGGCTAGACGGATCGCGTGCATCGTGGCTTCAGTTCCGCTGTTGCCGAAGCGGCACATCTCGACCGGGAATCGGTTGCAGATCTCTTCCGCGAGTTCCCATTCCATGTCATGCGGCATGCCGAACATCGTGCCGGTGGAAAGCCGTTTTTCGACCGCTTTCATCACGGCAGGATGGCAATGTCCGGCCATCAGCGCACCGAAGGTCAGGTTGTGATCGATGTATTCATTGCCATCGAGATCGCGGAACTTGCTGCCGCTGGCATCCTTGACGAAAATGGGCCAGGGATCATACGCGCGATAGTTGCTGGCTACGCCGAGAGGAATGCGCTTGAGGTTCTTCTTATGGGCTTCGGCGGACTTGGGCGTTCGCCGCTCGAAAGTGGCGAGTTCTTTCTGCAGATCGGGGTACATCGAATTGCTCCGGGATGCTCAGGCCGGCTTTTCCAGGCGGGCCATTAGGTTGCCGGGCGGCTGGAGCCGCCCGGGATCGGTTCTTTACTACTTTACTCTGTTCTCTAGAAGTAGAACTTCAACGCAAACTGCACCAAACGGGGATCACGGGCCTGCTGAATCTGGCCAAACGTGGTGTCGCTGAAATTGCCATCCGGGTTGACGAACTGTGTCTTGTTAAACAGGTTGAAGATGTCGGCGCGGAACTGGAAATATCTGGCTTCGTCCAGTGCAATCCGCTTGGAGAGAGTGATATCCCATTCGTTTTCTCCCGGGCCGCAGCAGATCGACCGGGGCGTGGTGGCGAAAGTGCCGAGAGTCGGATCGGAGAACTGCGCTGGATTCAGATATAGGCCCCCATTGGTCTTCGGATTCAGAATCTGCAGAGGACCGCTCAACTGCGGCGCTCCGGCACCCAGAAAGAACAAGCTGCTGATCAGCTCGTAATCGTCCTGCGTCTGAATACGAATCGGGAAACCACTCTGGAATTGAATGATGCCCGACAGTTGCCAATCGTCGAGCGCCTTGCCGGCGAAGCCGCTGTACCTGCGGACGGGAAGATCCCAAACGTAGTTGATGACAAAACGTTGCGCCGAGTTGAACAGCGAGAGCGCGCGGCTGGCTTTGTAGTCGAAGGGATTGACCGTCTCTTCAAAGCTGGAAGCCCAGTCTAGAGATTTGCTAAATGTGTAGGCTGCCTGCAGCTGAATGCCATGGGAAAAGCGCTTCTCCAAGCTGGCCTGGAACGAGTTGTAGGCAGAAGGCGCGATCGTATCTTCCGCGAATACGTTCGTGAAGACGGGAACGCCGTCGATTGGGCAACCGGTTCCAGCCGTAAACGCTGGACCCGTCGGGTTGCAGTTCGGTGAAGAATACGGGCGTAGACCAACCAGGTTCAAAGTCTGTCCAGCGGCTTGCACCGTGCTGCCGTTCGGCAGATGGAACCCATTGGGCAGGAGCGATCCGTTGGACGCGGGCAGCGTTACAGAGTATTGGTTGTCTTCTGCAAAGGGTCCACAGGTACCCTGTGTTCCATACGAGGTGACGCTGGCAGGATTGTTGTTAGCAAGAGCGATGATGTCGAGACAGCTTTGCGGATTCGCCGCATTGATGTCGTGCGATGCCAGCAGGCGATGCCCCTGCGACCCAACATAGCCGAGTTGCAGGACGATGTCTCGGGCCAACTCTCGTTGAATCGTCAAGTTGTATTGCGCCGTATACTGCGTGCGCATGTGGGGCTGGAAATCGCCGTAGAGCAACATCGGCCGGAAGCTTGACCAGTCTTGAGGTGTGCCCCGAGCGGGATTCAGGATGCCGTTGAACGGGTTGGGACTGACCGTTCCACTCTGCGAGATGAACGGAGTGTTGAAGAAAGTCGCGGGAAGAAAGGTGCTGCCTCCGAACGGCGGCTCGGCACCGAATTGCTCCAGCACCAACTGCTCCATCGGGTTGTAGAACAAGCCCCATCCGGAGCGAATACTCGTCTTGCCGTTGGACCCGAACAACTTGCCCAACGTGCCGCTGGTGAAGTTCGGACTGTAGGCTATTCCAACGCGCGGCGCGAACGCCTTGTAATAAGTCTGGGTCAGACCGTTAGGAACTCCCGAATCTCCCGGCACGACCAGTCCAGTTGGCTCAACGCCCGCCTCCGCGCACGTGCTCACGCCAAAAGCAGTTTGTTCGCTCGCCGTCAGCTGGCACGGATAAACGGTAGAATTTTGCCCGGGGCGGAATGTCTGGACGTGGTGCAGGACATCCGTCAGCGGCGTGTCCAGTTCCCAGCGCAGACCGTAGTTCAGAGTAAGAGAGGGATTGATCTTCCAGCTGTCCTGCGCGAACAAATACAACCCGGTCGTTCGAACGTTCTCTCGCTGTGCAGAACCCTGCGTATAGCTGTCCGCCAATCCGAGGAGATACCCCGGATAGTTGTTGCTCGAAAAGAGCGAGTTCTCCGTCGAACTGTTAAACGTGAAATCTCCACTGACGTTGTAATACAGGGTCTGATCGAAGCGGTCACGGCGCACGTCGGTGCCGAATTTGAATTGGTGATTTCCTTTCACCCAAGTCAGATTGTCCGCCCACATAAACGAGTTGCCGACCTGCGGCAACTCGCCTTCCCATCCATTGCCTATCGCGAATCCGCCTCCGATATCGACGAATGGAACTCCTGTGCGGTTTCCGGGAAGGCCGGTCGTGATCCCGTACTGTGCGCTCGTACCCAGCTGGCCAACGATCGAGTTCGCGCCTGAACTGGAATCGGATGTCCCGTTGAAGCAAACGCCTTGCGCCGCAGCCGATGTGCACGATGCCTGGACGGCCCCAGTGTTTTGAGGATGCTGAAAGGTCAACTGGCCTTCGCGCATGTACGTAAACCGCGCTTCGTTGACGAGTGCGTTGGTAATGGTCCAGGTATGGCTGGGGTTGTATTGCTGGTAGCGCGAACCCACTTTTGCGCCGAATCCCGGGATGTTCGCGCCCGACGCCTGGAAGTTATAGAAGGGCTGAAGCTGGTTGTCGTCGGTGTAGTAATAGTAGAAGCTAAAATTCTGGTGATCGTTGATGTGGTGATCGATGCGGAACGTGAACTGGTCCTGGCGGTCGGAGCTCACGGGGACCGCCTGATAAGAACCGTCCGAGCGGTTCGCACTCGGCACAAAGCGCAAAAGGTCTGCAGCGACCGGATCCTGACACCCGCTCGGTATCACATTCGTGGGAAAAACGTTCGCCCAAGGCAGCGGATTCGTGCTGCTATAGCCTCCGCCGGTATACATGCCATAGATCCCACCCTGCGGTAGCCCCAGGGCAGAATCGCAATTCGTACGCCCGTCCAATGCTTGAGCGGCGAACGCATCTGCGATTCCTCCGCCAAACGCAGTATCACCGGAGAAATCTCCCGTTCTCTCCTGGGGAGTCGGAACAAACACAGTTTGACCGGAAACGCCCTGCCGCACCCGGCGACCTTCATACGATAAAAAGAAGAACGTGCGATCTTTCTTCAGCGGACCGCCGAACGTTCCACCAAACTGATTCTGATTCTCCTGCGGCTTCACCGTATTGAAGTACCCCTGCGCGTTCAAGACCGTATTGCGGAAGTACTCATACACATCCCCGTGCCACTGATTTGTGCCGGACTTTGTGACCACGTTCACCACAGCGCCGGAGTTGCGCCCATATTCCGCATCGAAGGTATTGCTGATGACGCGAAACTCTTCAATCGCGTCCGGAGTGGGCTGGATGGTTGGCAGATTGACGAAAGCGTCGTTGGCATCGCCGCCGTTTACGCTGAAATTATTAGCCCGGCCTCGGCCGCCGTTTACCGAAACCGCTCCGGCGTCACTACTGCCGTAAAAAGTTCCTCCGCTCGATCCCAGCTGAGACTGCACGCCCGGCTGCAACTGCAAGAACTGGTAAGTGTCGCGCGTGTTGAGCGGAAGTTCATTCACCGAACGGTTATTTACCACGGCGCCGAGCTGCGTGCTGCTGGTATCCACCAGCGGAGCTTCAGAGGTCACATCCACGACTTCCTGTGCCGCGCCCAACTGCATCGTCATGTTGAGGGTGATGACCTGGTTCACATCCAGCGCAATGGCGTGACGGATTGACTTCTTGAATCCGGTTAGATCGAAGGTGAGCGAATAGGTGCCGACCGGAAGATCGGGAAACGCATAGTCGCCGCTGTCGTTACTGAGCGCGTCGTGATTGACAGCGGTCGCGTCGTTCGTGGCCGTAACTTTCGCGTTGGACAGAACCGCTCCCGAAGGATCCGTAATACGCCCGAGAATCCGCCCTCCCGTGCCTTGTGCGGAGAGCTGTGCAGGGATCAGGCAGAGAGCAAGAACCAGGCAAAGTGTAGTCAGATAGGTTGCGTTCAGACACAACTGGGAGCGGCGGGCTCGCATTGACGGCATGGTGCCTCCAGACAACCGGGAGTGTTGAGTTTTTGGTTGAAAAGCGACAGCTTGTATCCAGCCACAACCTTGCTATAATCCCGCAAGGTTAGAGAACGGGGCCAGATGCTGTCAAGGATAAAAAAACGCGTCCGCCCTATAGAAATTTCTTATCGATAAACGAATCTCAGGCGCAGCAGTGAAAGCCGGATGCCCGAACCTTACCTAAAAATCGGCGATGTGGCGCGCAAGGTCGGCGTATCTCCTTCGGTGATCCGATCGTGGGAGAGCCTGGGATTGACGCGGCCACGGCGCACTGAGAGCAAGTACCGGCTCTACACCGCTGAAGACGTAAAGCTGTTGAAGCGGGCGCGATTCCTGCGCAAAGTTCGCGGACTGAATGCGGCCGCCATCGTGCAATTGCTCAAGCGCGAAGGAAAGGTCCGTCCCGCGGCAGACGGAAACGCGGGCGCGATCGGCGCACACCTTCGGCAACTTCGTGCGAAACGAAAGCTTTCGTTAGCCCAGGTAGCAAGGGCAGTGGGCATCTCCGTAGGATTTCTAAGCGCGATGGAACGCTCACAAATGAGCGGCTCCGTTGGGACGCTGCGCAAACTGGCGCGGTTTTACAAAACCAACATTCTCGACTTCTTCGACGCGACTGAATCTAGCAATCGGCAGGTGCGCCCCGGGGAACGCAAGGTATTGGAAGCAGGCGCCGGAGTCCGCATGGAACTGCTGGCGTGGGGCAATACCGTCATGGAGCCGCATCTGTTCCGCATCGGGCCAGAGGCAGGCAGCGGAGATCCCTACACCCACGAAGGTGAAGAATTCATCTACGTCTTGCGCGGCGATCTGGAGATTACCGTCGACGGCGAGGAATACCGACTCGAGCCCGGAGACAGTTTCTATTTCGAAAGCGCGACGCCGCATCGCTGGAAGAATCCTGGCCACAAGGAAACCTGGCTGTTGTGGATCAACACGCCGCCAACGTTTTGATCCGACGAAACACACATCAACCATTTGGAGGAACGATGAATTGGCAACGTGCAGTCCGCTTGTTGCCCGTGTTGTCGGTGATTCTGTTGGCCGGGTCGTGTTCGAAGAAGGCTCCCACGCTGAACCTCCTCGTGTGGGAAGGCTACGCCGATCCTTCCTTTATTAAGGCATTCGAGGAGGCAAATCATTGCAAGGTGTCCGCTTCCTATATGGGATCGAGTGACGAACTGGTCGCCAAGCTGCGCGGTGGAAGCTCCGGCAACTACGACGTGATCTCTCCCTCGAGCGACGTGGCTACGTCGATCGCGATGTCGGGACTGGCCGCTCCGCTGGATCTGACACAGATTCCGAGCTATGACCAACTTTCTCCCCAGCTCACTTCCCTGCCGCTGGTGCATGCCAACGGACAAGTTTACGGCGTGCCATTTACCTGGGGTCCCGATCCCATCATTTACGACACCACTGCTTTTACCAAGCCACCGGACTCATGGAACGTTTTCTGGGATCCGAAATATAAAGGAAAAGTTTCCGTTTGGGATGATCTGTCGACCGTCTACATGGCCGCGCAGGTTCTCGGTTACGACAAGCCCGATCCGTCTCATCTTTACAACTTGAGCGATGAGGAACTCGATGCAGTAAAGAAGAAATTGCTGGAGTTGAAGCCGAATGTCCGCAAAATGTGGGCGACCGGCGGCGAGTTAACCAATCTGTTCGAGAGTCATGAAATTGTGATCGCCATGGGCTGGCCGTTGAATACAGCCGATCTGAAAGGGGCGGGCTTCCCGGTCGGCGAAACCATTCCCAAGGAAAACACGACGGGCTGGATCGATCATCTGATGATCACTGCGGGCAGCGACAACAAGGAGTTGGCACACAAGTTTCTTGAGTACATGGTACAAGCGAAGACCCAGAAACTGGTGACCGACAAAACGCGCTACGTGCCAGCCAATCCGCAAGCCGCGCAGTTCATGACGCCGGACGAAGTGAAGATGCTGCATCTGGATGACGTGGACAACTATCAGAAGCGGCTGTATTTCTGGCAGAATGTGCCGCGGCGCGCGAAGTACACCGAGATTTGGAACGATGTGAAGGCCGCTCAATAGCCCTATATAAAGGAAGCACGCTGCGGAGTCATCTGCGCTGACGGACAAACATCCACTTATGGCTTCTCCGAGCACTCCCGCCAACGCGGCGCCCACGCAGTCAACGACGGTTCCGACTCTGCTCAGCATCCGCAGCGTGGCCAAAACCTTCGGACGCAATGTCGTGCTGCGCGATATTTCGCTGGAGATCGCCGAAGGGGAATTTCTCACCGTGCTCGGCGAGAGCGGGTCCGGCAAGACAACGCTGCTCCGCATCATTGCGGGATTCGAGGCCGCAACCTCCGGTGAACTTTGGATGGGCAGCGAGAGGCTCGATCATCAGCCGCCCTACCGCCGGCGAGTGAACACCGTTTTTCAGCACTATGCTCTCTTCCCTCACCTCACTGTCGAACAAAATGTGGGATACGGCTTGCGAGTGGCAAAGCGACCGGAGGCAGAGATCATACAACGGGTCTCCGAGGCGCTGGATAAAGTGAAGATGTCGGCCCACGCGAAGAAAAAGCCGTCCAAGATCAGCGGAGGCCAGCAGCAGCGGATCGCGTTGGCGCGGGCGCTGGTCAACCGTCCACAGCTGTTGTTGCTCGACGAACCGCTTTCGGCGCTCGACGCCAACCTTCGCCGGCAGATGCAAGTCGAATTGAAATCCCTGCAGCGCGAAGTCGGCATCGCCTTCGTGTTTGTCACCCACGATCAGGAAGAAGCCATGGTGATGTCGGATCGGATCGCCTTGTTGCGCTCGGGCGAACTGGAGCAGGTAGCAGCCCCGCGCGAGATTTACGGTCGCCCGGCAACCGCCTATGCCGCGCAGTTTATCGGGCACACCAATCTGCTAAAAGGCGAGGTGCGCGGTGGCGCAGTGACGTGCGGTCCTCTCTTGTGGCGGACTTCCCTGCCCGATGGCCCCGCATTATTTTCCCTGCGGCCCGAACACGTTCGCCTGGCGGATGCAACATCCAGCGCGAGTGCAATTCGAATTCACGGGCGAGTCCTGCACCAGGCATTTCACGGTGCAACCGAGTTGATCCGCGCCCAATGCGCCGGCGGATTAATTTTCACCGCCAGAATTCCAGGCGGAAGCGGTGTGCAGAGTGAGGTAGATCTCGAGTTTTCTGCTGCAGACGCGATTCCCGTGGGCGATTCGCCGGAGCGCGCCTGATGTTCTCCCGCGCCTATAAAAGGGTTGTGACCGTGCCGCCACTGGCGTGGGTCACGGCGTTCCTGCTCGTGCCGTATCTGCTGATGTTCTGTTACAGCTTCTGGTCTGTTTCACCGGCGCAGACCATCGTTCATTCCTGGAGTCTCGCCAACTATCAGGAGTTGCTGCACAAACCGCTGTACTGGCAAACGCTGTTGCGCTCCATGTGGATCGCCGCGCGCGTCATGCTCTTCTCTTTACTACTCGGTTATCCGCTGGCGTATTTTCTTTCGTTCTACGCGGGCAAACGGAAAGACCTGCTCTATCAGATGGTCATCATTCCCCTTTGGGTTAGCTACCTGGTGCGCGCGTATGCGTGGAAGACGATCCTGGGTTCGGACGGAGTACTCAATACGCTGCTGCAATATGCGCACGTGACCCGGCATCCGCTCGATTTTTTGCTCTACAGTCCGTTCGCCGTGGTGCTGACGCTGACGCACATCTACACGCCATTCGCGATTCTGCCGATCTACGCCGCGCTCGAGCACATTCCTCGCAATCTTGTGGAGGCCTCACACGATCTCGGTGCGACCCCAGTGCAGACATTCTGGAAAGTAATCTTCCCGCTTTCGATTCCCGGCGTCGTCGCCGGTGCGACCTTCGCCTTTGTCCTGAGCCTGGGCGACTTTCTCGCGCCGCTCTTGCTGGGCGGCCCGAGCGGCATCATGATCTCGAACATCGTCGTGAGCCTCTTCGGCGCAGCCTACGAATGGCCGCTGGGCGCCGCGATCTCGCTGGGCATGCTGGTGATTGTTGTAGGCCTGCTCTTCCTGTCCGAACGAATGGAAAAGAAGTGGAGCTTCTCATGAGCGGCGGCGCGGCCAATACTCCTCGCTCACGCTGGCTGCTCTTGCACGCGACGGCCGTATTCGCATTTCTCTATCTGCCGATCGCCATCCTTATTCTTTATTCATTCAACAGACAAGGCGTTGGCGGATTTCCCCCGCACCACCTCACGCTCGACTGGTATCGGATCTTGTTTGCGGACGCGGCAATTTGGGATTCAGTCCTCAACAGCCTGCAAGTCGCATTGGCCGCAATGGCGATCTCCCTGACATTCGGCATTCCCGCAGCCCTGGCCCTGGATCGGGCGCAATTCCCGGGGAAAGCCCTCTTCCGGCGATTGATTCTGCTGCCGCTGATTCTCCCCGGCATCATCACAGGCCTCTCGCTGCTGATGCTCTTCAACCTGACGGGCAGTAAGCTCAGCCTGATGACAATTGTTCTCGGCCACGGGACGGCGCTGATCTCGGTCGCAACCACCGAAGTCTTCGCGGGTCTACAGAAAGTAGATCGCGCGCAGGAAGAGGCGTCCCTCGATCTGGGAGCCAACTACTGGCAGACGTTCTGGCGCGTGACCATGCCGAATCTGAAATTGTCCATCATCGGCGCGGCTCTGCTGATCTTCACTCTGTCGATGGACGAGATCGCCGTCAGCTTCTTCCTGATCGGTCGTGACAACACGCTGCCGCTCGAAATCTGGGGACGCCTCCGCAGCGGCATCACCCCCGAGATCAACGCGGTCTCGACCATCATCTTTATCTTCTCCCTGGTTACGATCGTAGTCTGGTACCGTCTGCGCGTGCGGGCGGAAGGCAGCGCGGAAATCGGAGCCGAACTCGTCGACACACCCTTTAGGACCTGAACCACGAAGCACACTAAGTCAGATGAAGGAAAATCCGGCAGGCAAACCCGTCGGGATCCTTCGTAGTTCATGATTTTTCCTTCCTGGCAGCCAACCTGAGCCACTACGCATTTCTAGGCCCTTTTACGCCCCACATAGTAAAGTGGTAGTACACATAAATTCAGGAAGGATTCACTTTTGAGTTCAGGCATACGCAATATCGCCATCATCGCGCACGTTGATCACGGCAAGACCACGCTGGTTGACGCCATGCTGCAGCAAAGCGGCACGTTCCGCTCCAACGAGCACCATGTCGAGCGGGTGATGGATTCGAACGAACTGGAGCGCGAGCGCGGCATCACGATTCTGGCGAAAAACACCGCCATCTTCTATCACGACGTAAAGATCAACATCGTCGACACGCCCGGCCACAGCGATTTTGGTGGAGAAGTCGAACGCGCCCTGAAAATGGTCGACGGCGTGATGCTGCTCGTCGATGCCAGCGAAGGTCCACTGCCGCAGACGCGTTACGTACTGAGCAAGGCGCTAGAAGCGAAGCTGCCTCCGATCGTCGTCATTAATAAGATTGATCGCTCTGACGCGCGTCCCCAGGAAGTGCTGAACGAGATCTACGATCTCTTCATCGATCTCGATGCCAAGGAAGACCAGATCGATTTTCCGGTTCTCTATACGAACGCAAAAATCGGCACGGCGAGCACCGATATCAGAGGCGGCGGCGAGGATCTGCGGCCGCTCTTCGATGCGATTATCAAGACCATCCCACCACCCAAAGGAGAAGCCTCCGGCCCGCTGCAGATCCTGGTGGCGAACCTCGACTACAGCGACTATCTGGGGCGGCTCGCCATCGCGCGCGTCTTCAGCGGAAAGATGTTCACCGGCGAAGAAGTTGCGATCGCCAAGCTCGACGGCTCCCTGCAGAAAACGAAGATCACTAAACTGTTCTCTTTCTCCGGGCTGAAGCGAACGGACATCACCGAGACTACGTTGGGAGACATCGTCGCGGTCGCCGGCGTCGAAGGAATCACCATCGGCGAAACCATCACCGAGGTCGCCAACCCAGCGCCCCTGCCCCACATCGCGATCGACGAACCGACAATCGCCATGCTGTTCACGGTGAATACTTCCCCGTTCGCCGGCAAAGATGGCACCTATGTGACGTCTCGAAACCTACGCGAGCGACTGGAAAAGGAACTGCTGACGAACGTCTCGCTGCGCGTCGAAGACACTGGCACGACCGATTCTTTCAAGGTGCTGGGACGCGGTGAACTGCAGCTCTCCATCCTGATCGAGATGATGCGCCGCGAAGGCTACGAGCTCATGGTGGGCAAACCAGAGATCGTCACCAAGCGCGTCGACGGCAAGCTGATGGAACCGGTCGAGCACCTCACTGTCGACGTCCCGGAGGACTTTGTTGGCGTGGTGATGGAACAACTGGGCTCCCGCAAAGGCGAAGTCACCAACATGCACAATCACGGCTACGGGCGCGTCCGGATCGAGTTCCGCGTCCCGAGCCGCGGATTGATTGGACTCCGCAGTCAGCTGCTCACCGACACGCGCGGCACCATCGTGATGAACGCACTCTTTGACGGATATATGCCGTGGCAAGGCGAGATTCCGCACCGGCTGACGGGAGCGCTGATCGCTGATCGTTCTGGACTTTCAACGGCGTATGCATTGTGGGGTCTCCAGGAGCGCGGAGAATTGTTCGTCGGCCCGGGCATCGATCTCTATGAAGGAATGATCATCGGCGAGAATGCGAAAGACACGGATCTAGATGTCAACGCCGTGCGCGAGAAGAAGCTGACGAACATGCGCGCATCCACCGCCGATGAAGCAATTCGCCTGGTTCCATTTCGCCCGTTGAACCTGGAGCAGGCCATCGAATTCATCGCCGACGACGAGTTCGTGGAGATCACACCAAAGTCGCTGCGGCTACGCAAGAAAGTTCTACAATCAAATAAGCGCAAGAAGAGTTCGTTTGTGGCCGTCGAAGAGTCGTGAAAGCAGCGCGCAAAACCGTAAGCAAGAACGACAAAGACTCGAAGAAGATTTCCCATCTGCGGATGTTCCTGGTCCCCTGCAGTTGCGGGACAACATTCGCCGTCGCCGAGAACTACGATCATCAGGGAACCGCATGGAGCCGCTACTTGATCTGCCCGGGCTGCGGCAAGCGGCACGATCCGAAGAACCGTTTGCTGCAAATGGGATTTCATCCCGAAGGATATTGGCAGGTAGATGACTGCTGACCGGTCGGCGCGATTTGTAACGCTAACATCAATTTGACAAGTTGCTTTCGGAAAACCTGCTATACTGCCCCCCGCATTCGACTGTTGCAAGCTCCGGTATCGATTTTCAGGAACGGCCCTCCCGACCTGCCAAGTCCGCCGAATTGAGCTCGCACTCCCGACAGCTCAATGCAGAGGCAGACGCGTGAAGAACATCTTTGTGGGGAACCTCAGCTTCAACACAAACGAAGACGAACTGCGGCAGATTTTTGAAGGCTACGGACAAGTGGACCGCGTCAGCATCATGACCGACCGCGACACCGGACGCTCGCGCGGTTTCGGTTTCGTCGAGATGGCCAGCAACGAGGACGGCGAGAAAGCGATTGCTGCTTTGAACGGCACGCAAGTCGGCGGACGCACGATCAACGTGAATGAGGCTCGGCCAAAAACCGAGCGCAGCGGTGGCGGCGGAGGTGGGGGCGGACGCGACCGAGGCGATCGTGGTGGCCGCGGCGGCGGCGGTGGCGGACGGCGCGACCGCTGGTAGAAAAGCAGGGGCCGATCGAAGTGGATGGTGGTCAGCGCAGAAACAGTTCGCTGCGCGCGATCCCTTCCGGCTTGGCGCCAGCCAGGATTCGCGTGCACTAAATTTCTGCTGCACGATTGCTGCTCTTTCCCGCTCGCATGTAGACTGTAAGTACTCGTGCGCCCGTAGCTCAGCTGGATAGAGCGGTTGCCTCCGGAGCAACAGGTCGGGAGTTCGAATCTCTCCGGGCGCACCAGAGTTCCTTCCTTGCACCGCCTCATTCCACTCCGGGCGGCAGTATGATTCGAATTTCAGGCGTAAAGGAGATGGCGCCGCTCAGTCGGATTGCACGGACAGTGTTTCGAAACCTGCGGAGGACTTCATCGGTAGGATTCGTTCTGCTCGCCGTGGGCTTAATTGTTTGCGCCCCGTAACTCCCATTGTCATGCGGGAACAATGTCCTTCTGCCCTTGCGATCGACGTTGCAAATTCCTGCACACTTTCCAGCTCGAAGGATTCTTAAGCAACTGAAAACTCCCGCCAAACAAACCTTGACGCACCAAAATCGCTGCACTAAACTTGAGTTCCCTCCCTGATAGCCCCCTGTAACGCAACGTTGTTTTACATTCCGCTCCGGAAACATCGCTAAATTACGGCAACGCAAATTCCCGGGATTCGGTTGGAGGGTGGTATGAGGTTGCGCAATCTTCTGCTTACGGTGTTGGGTTCTCTGCTTTTCGCAGCAACTGCAATCCCTGCCACCGCTGCCACAAATTACACCCTTAGCGTCGCTGTCACCGGTCTCACCGGAACACTCGTGGTCGAGGACAATAAGACTGACACTTTGACATTTACCACGAACGGTACTCAATCGTTCGCCAGGACGTACGCTAGTGGCGCAACCTACACCGTCCGGATCAAGACTCAGCCCTCGGGACAGACTTGCACATTGGGCAGCAACGCCACCGGGACCATCACCTCGAACACCACGGTCACGGCTACCTGCACGACTCCCTCGAACTACACGATTAGCGTGGCTGTCGGCGGTTTGACATCTGGAACACTGGTCATGCAAGACAGCAACAACGACTTATTGACCTTTACCAGTAACGAGACTCAGACCTTTGCCAAAACCTTTGCCAGCGGCGCAAGCTATACGGTACACGTCAAAACACAACCTTCCGGTCAGACCTGCACGCTGAGCGGCAACGCCAAAGGCAACATCACTTCGAATATCACGGTAACGGCCACTTGTACCGCGAACACAGTGAATTACAAGATCAGCGTAGCAGTCACCGGACTTACGGGAACGCTGGTGGTGCAAGATAGCAAGGCCGACACTCTGACCTTCACCACGAACACTACTCAGACATTCGCCTCGACCTTTGCGAGCGGATCAACGTACTCGGTCTCGGTGTCGACTCAGCCTGCAGGGCAAACGTGCACCCTCGGCAGCAACTCCAGCGGAACCATCACCTCGAACATTACGGTCACCGCTACCTGTACTACGAACTCAGTGAATTACACGATCAGCGTCGCGGTGACTGGACTGACGGGAACGTTGGTCGTGCAAGACAGCAAGGCCGACCAGTTGAGCTTCACCACCAACAGTACTCAAACCTTCGCCACGTCGTATGCCAGCGGATCGACGTACTCCGTCACGGTGCTGACTCAGCCCAGCGGACAGAGCTGCACTCTCAGCAGCAACGCCAGCGGTACTATCAATTCCAACATCACGGTAACGGCGACTTGCACCACGAATCCCGTGAATTACACGATCAGCGTGGTGACCACCGGCCTCACCTCAGGAACGCTCGTTGTGCAAGACAGCAAGAGCGATACCTTGAGCTTCACCACTAACATTACGCAGACGTTCGCCACGTCCTATGCTAGCGGATCGACATACTCAGTAACGGTCCAGACTCAGCCGGCTGGTCAGACCTGCACGCTTAGCAGCAACGCCAGCGGAACCATCACTTCCAACGTCACCGTCACGGCTACCTGCGCCGCGTCTGGAAACAACCTCACGGTGAGCGTCGCGGTCACCGGACTTTCCGGAACTGCGATCATGCAAGACAATCAAGGCGACACGCTGACCTTTACCGGCAATACGACGCAAACGTTCACCAAGACCTACACAAGCGGCGCGACTTACACGGTCTACGTCACAAGTCAGCCCGCGAGCCAGTCTTGCCTTCCGACTTATTCCACGGGAACCGTCACCGCGAACGTCACGATCTCTGCCGCCTGCGCAACCGGAGCGACTCGAGCTTTGGGAACGGTCAGCGGTGTCTCAAGCATCTCTTGTTCGGGCACGATTAAGAACGGCGTCTGCCAGCAGATGACCGTTTCATGTCCCAACGTCCCCGATGTTCAGGCCTACGTGAAGACCAATACGCCGACCGGAACTTCCGTGGGAACCGTCACCTACAACACAGGCACGGACGGCAACGGCCTGTACGACAGCATCTTCACTTTTGGCAGCACTGCGGTTCAAAACGTCTTGAACGCAAACTTCACCACCGTGCAGATTTCGTGGGGAACGCCCTTCAACAGCAACCAGCCCGACGGCTGGGCACAAGGTCCTGGAGGCGTCATGGCGGACGCCTGCCGTTACGCCACCGTCACACAGTGGATCTACGACAACATTCAGAGCAATACGAGCCTTCCTTATTGCGCGACCGCGAACAGCGGCGGCGCGGGAGCGCTGGCCTACGCGTTGTCGCAATACCCCAACAGCAACATCCTCTCGATGGCTGAAGTGACCAGCGGACCGCCAACGGGCCGTCTCGATTGGGGCTGCGGATGTACGGAGGGCAAGTTACCGGTGCAGTGCGGATCCAGTACTTCGCTCGGCACTTGTTTCGGAAAGGCGGATGCTCCGGTCTGGGATCCAGCCTACGATCCCAGCGGCGCCACCGCTGTCTGCAGCAATGCGGTGACTGGCACTCTGCCACCCGGAGGACTAAACTTCTTCCTCGGTGACAGCGTCGAGGCGCCGGGAGCTAACTACAACTTCCCGAAGACTTACGTGAACCTTGTATTTGGCGGCGCCGATAACAGCTCTGCTATTGCGATCGGTCAGGATTGGTTCAACAACATCACCAGCACCAAGACGCAGGCTTGCGTGGCCGGTGGGCTGCATTCTCTGGCGAATACGCTCGCGGGCGCGCAGCAAATCGCGAACGACCTGATCTCCCTCTGCAAGTTGCAGTAGAAACCCGGTTGCTCCACTAGGCTGATCTACAAGATCGAGGCCATCCAAGATCGAGGCCGCCCCGCTCGTCCCAGCAGAAGATCGGCAGTCTCTCGCGGAACGAAGAAGGTCGCCTTGTTGGAGGGCACCGAGAATCGAACATATCGTCGAAGCGGAAACTTCGCCTCCCCATATTCCAGCTTGTCCCATGGGATGAGGATTGGCGTGCGCATCACAGAATGCTGTCGCTTCCAACTCAACCACTTGATGCTTTCCACTGCTTCCATTGATGAGGATAGGTAAAGGCCTTCGCTGTTGACTCCCAGCACACAGTCGGTTTTTGTTTCGCCGGTGGGAAAGCGGATCAGGCATTTCTCGAGCGCCCCCTCAAACGGATGTCCGCAGCTGTAATCACGCGTGAGTCTGCGTTCGTCGTTCCGGTACCACGCATAAAACCACAAGGCGAAAACACCAATGAACGCCAGTAGTTTAAGCGTGTTCGTCCGCGAAGCTGAAACATCGACCCGGAGAACGGCCGCGCAAATGGCTTGTCCGATGACCAAGTCAAAATCTTATGTGCGAGGAATATGTGAGTCAATGAAACCGGCGGCATTTATGAACCGGCATGTTCACCACCCTCCAGGTCTCCAGAATCGGCCCCTACGACTCTGCAAAACGGGCGATCCACAGCCCCGTTGTGACATCTGACCTTGACCCTCCGCACACACTAAGCAGATGATGGTCAGGGCGGAGGCGGTAGAGATCCGGACGTACGTGACGTCCGCAACTCTCTTGTTTCAAGATTTTGACCTCTATCCCCTACGCTCTCAAGATTTTGCAGACACTTTTTGCAAAACCCGCGCCAGTCAAGGCTTTCCAACGGGTGGGGGGGAGGGGGGTATCCCTTACAACCCCGGAGTTCCCACAACGGAACACCCTTAAACATCCCTACCGAAGCCAGCTGTGCCACTTTTTCTTCGCGAGATATCCACAGAAAAAACTCAGCCCACACGCATGAACTACGACGCCCTTCTTGTTGTCTCCTTCGGTGGTCCGGAATCCAAAGAAGACGTGATTCCCTTCCTTGAAAATGTTCTGCGCGGAAAAAGCGTTTCCCGTGAACGCATGCTCGCCGTTGCCGAGCACTACTACCACTTCGACGGGAAAAGTCCGATCAACCAGCAGACCCGCGAGCTTATCGCCGCCCTCAAAGACGAACTCGAACAGCATGGTCCGAGGCTGCCCGTGTATTGGGGAAACCGCAACTGGCATCCAATGCTCGCCGACACGCTGCGCCAGATGAAATCGGAGGGTGTGAAGCGCGCGCTTGCGTTCGCGACCTCAGCCTACAGTTCGTACTCCGGTTGTCGGCAATATCGCGAAGACATCATTCGCGCTCAATCGGAAGTTGGTGCGGATTCGCCTCAGGTCGACAAAATCCGCGCCTTCTTCAACCATCCCGGATTCATCGACGCCACTGAAGATCGATTGCGCGACGCGCTCTCGCAAATCCCCGCAGACGCAAAACAAAAAGTCCAGATTGTCTACGTCGCGCACAGCATTCCGCTCTCGATGGCGAACACCAGCGACTACGTTCGCCAACTAGAGGAAGTGAAAAAACTTGTGTCGGAGCGCGTCGGGATTAAGAATGACGTTCTCGTCTACCAGAGCCGCAGCGGCGCTCCCGGACAACCGTGGCTCGAGCCCGACATTCTCGATTATCTGCGCGAGGTGAAAGCTAGGAATTTGGCCACCGCCGTCGTGATTGCGCCGATCAGTTTCATCTCCGACCACATGGAAGTGTTGTACGACCTCGACATCGAAGCGCGACAGCTTTGCGATTCGATCGCGCTGCCCAGGTCGCGCGCGAAGACCGTCGGAGTTCATCCCAGGTTCATCGCGGCCATTCGCGAACTGATTCTCGAGCGGACCGATGGAACCGAGCGGCGCGCTTTAGGATCTCTCGGCCCGCGACCAGACGAGTGTGCGCAGGATTGCTGTTCCGCTCCGCAGCGTCCGATGCGCCCGCAAATGGCTCACGGAAGTTAAGTTTTGTAGTAAGGGCTGCTATCGCGAGACTTGAGCGCCAGCGTGTTCGTAGTCCGTGGCCTTCGGGCCGCCCTCGACAATTCGCATCGTGTCCAGGATCGTCTTCACCACGGATTGATTTCCCACGGCAGTATTCAGCATGAGGTGATAAAGCGAGCGGGTCGGCCAATCGGCGTTGAAGTAGTGCTTCACGTACGCGACACGTTCGCGGTCGACGGAGTCGACACGCTCCTCGGCCTCTTCGGAGGTGTTTCCGTCTGCGATCGTGCGGCGGATTTTCTCAGCGCGAGGAGCGTATAAGAAGACGTGGAATGTGTTGGGATTCTCGCGCAGGAAATATGGCGCGCCACGCCCAACGACGACCGCGTTCCCTTCCCGCGCAATCTTGTTCATGATTTCCTGCATCATCGACATCATGCGGTCCGTGTCGAAGACCTGACAGCCGGCTGCTGCAGAATTGCGCTCGTAGCTTCCGCGCCAGAAGGACTTCGCGAGGCGGTGTAAACGGCTGTCCATGCGCTCGTCGCAGCGCTTGACCGCAGATGGATCGACATTGGCGAGGCGCGCGATTTCTTCGGTGATAAGGTGGTCCCAGAGTTTCCAGCCAAGGCGGTCCGCAAGCTGTGCTGCGATGGAACCGCCGCCGCAACCATACTCGCGCTCGATGGTGATAAGGCGGAACATAGCGCGGTCTAGTGTACTGCCATTCCGCCGCCCGGTTTAGATTTTTTGATCAGGAAGACCATCGGGACCATGGCCAGAATCGCAACCCCCAGAAACCAAAAGCAATCCAGATAAGCGAGCATGGTCGCCTGCCGTTCCACGGTGCCCTGGACCAAGGCATAGGCTTGTTGAGTAGCCTGCGCCGCACTGGCGCCGTGCGCGATCATCGCGCGGGACGCCCCCTGAATCATCGATTGAAACGCGGCGCTGCCGGAGTTGAGATTGCCAGCAAGATTGTTCAGATGCAACTGCGTCCGACGGTCGAGCATCGTGGTCACTACAGAAATTCCGACACTTCCCCCAATGTTGCGAGCAAGGTTCATCAGACCTGAGGCCGCATTGTTCTTGTCGCGCGGAAGAAAGGCATACGCAGCGGTATTGATAGGAACAAACAGGAACGCCATTCCAGCCGCCTGCAACATGCGCGCGTTGGCCACACTCCTGAAATCCATTTGAAGGTTGAAGCCGGTCATGTGAAAGAGGGACGCCGACAGAATGATGAGCCCCAACAAAAGCAGCCACCGCGGCGTGTACCGCGACAGCAGGAAACCGACCAGAGGCAGCAGAAGAATAATGGTAAAGCCGCCGGGCATGAGCGCCAGGCCCGCCTGTTCGGCCGAATATCCCAGCAGGGTTTGCGAAAACAGAGGCAGCAGCAATGTGCTGCCGAGCAAGGCGAAGCCCAGCATGAACATCAGCAGATTCGAGACGCCGAAAGTTCGATCGCGGAACAGATGCAGATCGATGATCGGGTCTTTATGTCTCCACTCCCACACGACCACGAAGATCAAGGCAGCCGTCGCGATCACCGCCAGCGTAACAATAAAGTTCGACTCAAACCAGTCGTCCCGCTGGCCCTTGTCGAGAACAATCTGCAACGCTCCAAGGCCGAGCGCGACGAATCCGAGACCGACGTAATCGATCTTAGTTTCACTGAGCTTGCGCCGCTTGAAGTATGGAGGATCCTGAATCAAGCGCGAGGTCAGCAGGATGGAAAGGATGCCGACTGGAATGTTGATGAAGAAAATCCAGCGCCACGTGAAGTTGTCGGTAATCCAACCGCCGAGCGTAGGACCGATCGCTGGAGCCGTCACGACTGCCATTCCATAAACAGCAAACGCCATGCCGCGCTTCGCCGGCGGAAAAGTGTCGGCGAGAATGGCCTGTTCGCTGGGCTGCAATCCGCCGCCGCCTGCGCCCTGGAGAATCCGGCAGACGATCAAGGTCGCCAGGTTCGGCGCAAGCCCACACATGAAAGAACTCACGGTGAACAGGGCAACACAACCCATGTAGAAGTTCTTGCGGCCGATGATGGAAGAAAGCCAGCCGCTCAGGGGAAGTACGATCGCATTCGAGACGAGATAGGAAGTAAGAACCCAGGTGCTTTCGTCCTGCCCAGCCGAGAGACTCCCTGCAATGTGCGGCAACGCGACGTTGGCGATTGAGGTATCGAGCACCTCCATGAACGTTGCCAACGTGACCGCGAGCGCGATAATCCACGGATTAACCGCGGGACGCCAAGCGTCGGCCTGATCCATTGTGGCCGCGCCTGAACTCATTCCCGAATTCCTACCTTGGGCGTAACGGACATTCCCGGACGCAAAGAGTGATCGCTATTCTCCCCGGAATCGAGGACGATCTTCACAGGAATGCGCTGAACGACTTTCACATAGTTCCCCGTTGCATTCTCTGGAGGCAATAAGCTGAAACGCGCTCCGCTGGCTCCGGCGATGCTGTCGACTTTGCCCTTGTACTCCCTGCCGTTCGCGTCGACGTCGATGGTGACGTGCTGACCGACTTTCATGTTGCGCAACTGAGTTTCTTTAAAGTTGGCCGTAACCCAGATGTCATCCAGATTGATGATTTTCATCAACTCCTGGCCAGGTGCGACATTCTGACCAACCTCGACTGTGCGATTGCTGACGATGCCGTTTACCGGAGCGATGATCTTTGTGTATTGAAGATTCAGCTGGGCCTGATCCAGATCTGCTTTCTTGCGCTGGGCCTCGGCCAAGGCTGAGTCCGCTTTGGCGCGCGTGATCTCCATCTGTTTGGGCGCAGTCTGTGCTTGACGCCAGTTCGCTTGCGCCTGCACGAGCTTGCCCTCGGCTTGCGTTACTTGTTGCTGGGCCGCGTCGGCGCTGGCTCGCGCTGCTTCCACTCCGGCTGCGCTTGCCTTCGATGCAGCAGTGGCCTGGTCATACTGCTGCTGCGAGATTTCCTGCTTATCGACTAACTGCTTGTAGCGGGCCAGGTCGTTTTGCGCCTTGACGTCATTGGCTTCCGCCTCCTGCAACTGGGCCTGCGCAGCCTGGAACTGTTGCTTGGCGACCTGGATTCCTGCACGAGCGCTGTTCACATCAGCTTCACTCGAAGAGACCTGGCTGCTGGTATTCACAGAGGTGATGGGAACCGTCATTCCAGCGGCGAGGGCCGCGGCCTGAGCGTCGGCGAAGTCCGCCTTCGCCCGCTCGTACGCGACTTGATAATCCGCGGGATCGATCTCGACCAGTACTGTTCCAGCCGTCACGAGTTGGTTGTCATCCACGTTCAACTTAATAACGTGACCAGAAATGCGGGCGCTGATCGAATTGATGTGGCCATCGATCTGGGCGTCGTCGGTCGACTCGTAGCTGGTGAAGTAGCGATACGCGAAGAAACCGACCACGAGCAGAACGACGAGGGCAATCACGACGGCGATGCGAAAGCCGGAACTCTGCGTGCGGGACGGACGGCTGTGATAGTCCCTCTCGGTAGCCGGCAAGGGCTTCGTTGTGGTTTCCGGATTCTCGCTTGCGGGCCGTGCAGCGCCGGCAGGAGGACTCTGAGTCGTCGTCTGTTCCATAGGCTATTGATTGCCTTTCAAATATCGCCTGACTCCCTGTTCGGCATCGCCGATGGAATACGCCAGTTCGACTTTTGCGAGATTATGAGCGTAAAGACTTTGAATATAACTCTCGTGGGCGCTGGCAACCGATTCCTGCGCTTGCACCACTTCCAGATTATCCGCCACGCCAGCGGTAAATCGATCTTGTGATTGCGCCAACGCCTGCTCGGCCAGTTCCACGGAACTGCGCGCCACTTCCACTTGCTCGGCGGCGGCATTCAGATCGAGCAGAGCCGTGCGGACTTCGTAATCGATTCTGCCCCGAAGATCGCCCAGTTGGGAACGCGCCTGCTTCAACTTGGCATCCGCTTCGAGGACGTCGGAGTGCACCCGGTTGCCGGCGAAGATCGGAATGTTGACGCCTCCGTTCACCTGCCAGGTGCCGTTGGACTGGCTGGGCGTAACACCGATGTCTCCCAAATTCGCGTCGAGATCAAACGTAGGATAACGTCCGGCCGAAGCTGCCCGCTTCGACAGCTCGGCACTGACTACTTGCACCACGGCAGCCTGATAGTCCGAGCGTTCGTTATAAGCGCGCTGCAGATAGGTGTCGAGCGGAAGTGGAGTCAACGACTGATAAGGAGCTTTTTCCGTCAGAACAAATTGCTGACCGAGAGGCAGTCCAACGATGCGAGCAACACTCAACGTCAATTTCGCCAGATCGTTCCGGGTGACGATGAGTTGCTGCTGGCGAGTCTGCAATTCGACCTGGGCGCGGAGCGCGTCGATCGCGGGAGTGAGTCCGGCTCTCTGCTGATCGGCGGCCTTGTCGGATAGCGCTTGCGCACTTTTGACCTGGGCTTCTGCGGTCTCGACACGCGCACTGGCGGCGATGGCTTGCAGATAGGCGTTGCCGACGGCCAGAACGACCATTTCTCTGGCGTCTTTGTAGCTGAGTTGAGCTGCTTTCAAGCTCTGCAACGAAGCTCGCTCCTGCTCCAGATTCCTGAAGTTGAACAGGGACTGACTGAGCGAGACACGAGCATCGAAATAATTGAAGGCTGGCGTAACGCGCGGAAAGGAACTCAGATTGGTGCCCGGAGGACTGAGAAGGGGCAGCAGTTTGTTGAAACCAAGAGCTGCCAAGCTCTCTGTCTGGACGTTCTCCTGGACGCGAGCTCCAATATTAGGAAGCATTTCGCTGAGCTGCTTCCATCGGTCGCCGCGCGCCGCCTCAGTCTGATCGCCGGCCAGGAGCAGCCCGAGATTGTTTCTCAGTCCGCGCTCGATGGCTTCCTTGAAGTCGATTTGGAGGACGTCGGGAGTAGCCTGCCCTTCCGGGGCGCTGCCCAGGAAAGGATTCTGAGAACTTCCGGGAAGAGAGACACCCGGAGACGAAGAGCTACCGCTGGTCGACTGAGAGAACAGGTTGGGGGAAGCGCACAAAATAAGAATGAAGCAAAAAACTGCCGCCGCGAAGACTTTCAATGAACATTGCATTCTTGATCGTGGGATCGTTCAGCACAGACGAGCTACCGAACGGCGGAACGTCCTTTCCGTCCTATAGCATAACTCGTAAGCTTCGATTCGTTGATGGGAGTTTGCGATGCAAATGATTCCTGCCCAGAACCGGTGGTTGACCTTCATTACTGCGGGGCATGGGAATTCGCTCCAGGAAAATCCCCTTGAGCAAAAATACGAGCCGGCGTGCATTCAAAAGTGCAATACCTTCGGTACTTTGCCCGGTTTTCGCGTGGCCAGTAAGATGAATGTGAGTAAGAAAGAGCTCGAAGGTGATGCGAAAGACATTCAAATTTCTTGCCGTGGCACTGGTGGCTATCGTGGCCACCTGGGCGGCAGCCCAAGCCGCTCCTGCGGCCGGCGCAGAGCGAAAAATTGCCACGCGCGTCGCTCCGACGTATCCCGAACTAGCGAAACGGATGCATATTCACGGCGTTGTTCGCATTGAAGCGATCGTGCGGCCGAACGGCGCGGTGAAATCCACTCGAGTGCTTGGCGGCAACCCCGTGCTGGTGGATGCGGCTCAAGAGGCGGTCGGAAAGTGGAAGTTTGAGCCGACGCAGGCCGAAACCACTGAACTGGTCCAACTGACCTTCGACGGGCAATAATCTGGCCGGACTGGGACAGAGACAGACTCATCCCCTCTGCAGGCTTTACGAGGCTCTTTTTGGACTTCCAGAAGTGACTTAGGTCATCTTGTCCGCTGGTACCCTTTGCTTCAAGCTAGTTAAGGCGCGAACTTCAAGCCATGAAAGATCAGAACGCATGAGCGCGGCAACTGGAACGGACTGGACTCGCATACTGTCGGACCCGGACCTGGTCCGCCAAGTTGGAAAACTGCTGCAAACCTATCGCGAAGCTCCGGTGGAGAAGCGCGAAGAGGCGCTGCTCGAAGCCATGCGCGAGATTAAAGCTGGCTCGGCTAAGGCGGGACAAGCGCCCCGTGCGGCCCAAGGCAAGGCTTCCCCGCAGCCGGTTCCAACACCCACATCTGCGACACCTCCATTTGAGCCTGACTTCTTCAGTCCGAACTGGGGGAGCGACCGTCGACGCCATCCGCGAATCAAGTGCTTTGTAGCGGTCGAGTTGCGCGTGGACGAATCGTCGGCGCCGATCTGGGGCAATCTTTCGAACACAAGCGCCGGGGGATGTCTGGTAGAAACAGCAAATCCCGTACCCTCCGGGGCCAAAGTCGAAATCGGCCTTTGGGTGCCCAACGGAAAGATCTGGGTGAAGGGCTTCGCTCTCAGCGGAGTCGTCACCCGCAGTGGGCCTGCGAATGGAGTTCGCGTACGGTTTGACGGAATGCCTCCCGCGGAGCGGGATAGCTTGCGGCAATTCCTCAAGTTCATCCAGGAAACGACGCGCGCGTCGCACAGCGAAGACAGCTACATCCAGCTGCTTAAGTAAGCAAAATCCCTGATTCCCGCTAGTTTTTCACCTCAGCGCAATCCATCCCTGCGCGGAAATTGATACACTCTTGCGTATTGAACCCTTTCTCTGGGCAGTCACTCTAACTCTGGAATAGGGCGGTCGAGCGTCGCGATATTCAACCGACTGGAGGAGCGGAATCGTATGGTAGCCAGCGAACAAGTTTTAATGACGGGAACGCAACTGAACACGCTGTGCATCAACACGATTCGCACACTGGCGATTGATGCGGTACAGCAGGCGAACTCGGGACATCCCGGGGCGCCGATGGGACTGGCGCCCGTCGCGTACTGTCTCTGGCAGGACTTCCTGCGCTACGACCCAGCCGATCCGACCTGGTTGAATCGCGATCGCTTCGTTTTGTCGAACGGGCACGCGTCCATGCTGCTGTACGCGATGCTGCACCTCGCGGAAGTGCGGCAGGTCGACGAGGACGGCAAGGTCACAAGAGAACTCGCCGTGTCGATGGACGCCATCAAACACTTCCGCCAGTTGGGAAGCCGAACACCTGGACATCCGGAATCACACATCACATCGGGAGTCGAGACCACGACGGGGCCGCTGGGGCAAGGCGTCGGCAACAGCGTTGGGATGGCGATCGCGAGCAAATGGCTCGCAGCGAGTTTCAACCGTCCGGACTTCGAGATTTTCGACTTCAATGTCTACGCGATGTGCTCGGATGGCGATTTGATGGAAGGGATTGGCGGCGAGGCGGCATCCCTGGCGGGTCACCTGAAGTTGTCGAATCTTTGCTGGATGTACGACCACAATCACATCACTCTGGATGGACCCGCGAATTGGTCGTTCAGCGAGGACGTTGCTACTCGATTTGTCGGATACGGATGGAACGTCACTCGCGTCACGGACGCCAATGATTTGGAGATGCTGGGGCGGGCGTTTGAGACGTTCCACAACACGACCGACCGGCCGACGCTGATCATTGTTGACAGCCATATTGGTTACGGGTCCCCGCACAAGCATGATTCGAACGCTGCACACGGGGAACCGCTCGGCGAGGAAGAGGTCCGGCTGACGAAAAAATTCTACGGCTGGCCCGAAGATGCGAAGTTCCTGGTGCCGGACGGAGTGCAGGAACACTTCCGCGATGGAGTTGGGAAGCGGGGCCGGGAGTTTCATGCGCAATGGTCGAAGCTGTTTGCGGACTACTCGCAGAAATATCCGGAACTCGCTGAACAGTTGGGACATATGCAGCATCACGAGCTCCCTGCTGGATGGGACAAAAACCTGCCGACATTCCCGGCGGATGCCAAGGGCATTGCTACTCGCGAGAGTTCTGGCAAGGTCCTGAATGTTCTGGCGCAGAACATTCCCTGGATGATTGGCGGATCGGCCGATCTGGCGACTTCAAACAAGACCACATTGAAGTTCGAAGGCGCGGGAGACTTTCAGCCGGGCAGTTACGCTGGGCGCAACCTGCATTTTGGCGTCCGCGAACATGCGATGGGCGCCAGCGTGAACGGGATGACGGTGTCTGGCATCCGCGCATTCGGAGCCACCTTCTTCAACTTCAGCGACTACATGCGCGCCAGTATCCGGCTGGCGGCGCTGATGCAAGCTCCTTCCATATTTGTTTTCACGCACGATTCCATCGGAGTCGGTGAGGACGGACCAACCCACCAACCGATCGAACAGCTGGCGTCATTGCGGGCGATGCCGAATCTGATCGTGATGCGTCCGGGCGATGCCAATGAGGTAATTGAGGCGTGGAAGATCATCGCAAACCTGAAGCACTCACCGGCGGCTCTGGTTCTGACCCGTCAAAATTTGCCAACGCTTGACCGGGCGAAGTATGCGGCGGCTTCCGGAGTTGCCAAGGGCGCTTATGTTTTGGCCGATGCGCCCGGGGGCAAGCCTGAGATCATCCTTCTGGGCACCGGCAGTGAACTCTCGCTTTGTGTGGATGCGTACGAGAAACTGAAAGCGGAGGGCATCAAGGCGCGTGTGGTCAGCATGCCCTCATGGGAGATCTTCGAACAGCAAGATGCGGCTTATAGAGAGAGCGTACTACCGTCGGGTGTGACGGCGCGCGTTTCGGTCGAGATGGCCGCGACTTTCGGCTGGGAACGCTATACCGGCAGCCGGGGCCGGAACATCGGAATGCATCGCTTCGGAGCATCCGCTCCCCTCAAGGATCTGTTGAAGTATTTCGGGTTCACGGTTGAGAAGGTTCTGGAAGAAGCACACGCGGTTTTGGGCAAGTAACCGCGCAGCAGTTTCGCAGGATTTGGTTCAGACTCAGTTCGTTTGTGCCATTCACCACTGGATTGTCATCCAACATTCACGGAGGTTCTTATGCAACCCACTGGCGTCATTGAAAATTCAAAAGCCACGAAGAATCCGTTACAAGAGCTGCTCAATTATGGTCAGTCAATGTGGCTCGACTACATCCGGCGTGATCTGTTCACGAGCGGAAAGCTGAAACAGATGATCGCCAACGACGGGCTGCGCGGGATGACTTCGAATCCGGCGATTTTCGAGAAGGCCATCGCCGACAGCTCGTTGTACGACGACGTTCTGAAGTCACTCGCCTCGCGGAAAGATCTCGACGCGACAGGACGTTACGAGCAACTTGCGATCCGGGACATTCAGGATGCGGCGGACGCGCTGCGGCCAGTGTACGAGGAGTCGAACTTCCGCGATGGGTACGTCAGCCTGGAGGTTTCCCCCTATCTCGCGCGCAAGACACAGGAGACCATCGAGGAGGCGCGACGGTTATGGAAGGCAGTGCAGCGCGAGAACGTCATGATCAAGGTGCCGGGCACGGCCGAGGGGCTTCCCGCGATCCGGCAGCTGATCGGTGAAGGCATCAACATTAACGTGACCCTGCTGTTTGCGCAGGAAGTTTATGTAAAGGTTGCAGAGGCGTACATCGCTGGATTGGAAGATCTGGCGGCGCGCGGCGGCAACCTCAAGAAGATGGCCAGCGTGGCCAGCTTCTTCATCAGCCGGATCGACACTCTCATCGACTCCATGCTCGAAGATCGGATCAAGAAGACGGACGACGCTGGTGCGCACACTCTGTTGAAGAGTGTGCTGGGCAAGGTCGCGATCGCCAATGGGAAGCTGACTTACCAGCGTTATCAGAAGATCTTTAGCGGACCGCGGTGGCAGGCTTTGGCGGGCAAAGGTGCGCAGACGCAGCGTGTGCTGTGGGCGAGCACCAGCACGAAGAATCCGGCTTATCGCGATGTGATCTACGTCGAAGAATTGATTGGCCCGGACACGGTCAACACGATGCCACCGGCTACCATCGATGCGTTCCGCGATCACGGGCTCTTGCGGAACAGTCTCACCGAAGACATCCCAGCTGCGGAAAAAGCGATGGCCGATCTAGCACGCGCGGGCATTTCGATGAAAGAAGTGACCGACAAATTGACGGACGACGGCGTGAAGTTGTTTGCCGACGCCTTTGACAAGCTGTTGGCTGCGGTTGCGAAGAGCACGTCGAAAGGATAAGACCGTGAGCCGACTGAAGACTTCTCTGCCCGAATCGCTGGCTGCAACGGTAAAGACGACGATTGCCGACTGGCAGTCGGGCGGGAAGATGAAGCGACTGTGGGACCGCGACGCAAGCCTGTGGACCGGCGACGATGAGTCGAAGTGGCTGGGGTGGCTCGACATCGTTGAAGAGCAGACCGCGCATCAGGACGAACTGCAGAAATTTGCTAAGGAAGTTCATATCCGTGGTTTTGAGCACATCCTGCTGCTGGGCATGGGCGGTTCGAGCCTTTGTCCGGAAGTTCTGCGAATGACGTTGGGCAGAATCCCTCAGTTCCCCACCTTGCATGTGCTCGACTCGACTGACCCGGCGCAGGTGAAATCGTTCGAACATCAGATCGATATCACGAAAACCCTGTTCATCGTCTCCAGCAAGTCCGGGAGCACACTCGAGCCCAACATTTTCAAACAGTATTTCTTTGAGCGGACGAAACAGGCCGTAGGCGCTACGAAAGCGGGCACCCACTTTATCGCCATCACCGATCCAGGATCGAAAATGCAGCAGGTAGCGGAGAGCGATCACTTCCTGCACATCTTCTTCGGGCGTCCCTCAATCGGCGGGCGCTACTCGGCGCTGTCAAATTTTGGCATGGTGCCGGCGGCCGCGATGGGAGTGGATACGAAGAAGTTTCTCTCCCGGACGGCAGAGATGGTGCGTGCCTGCGGAACGGGCGCAAGCGTCGAAGAAAATCCGGGAGCGGCGCTGGGAATTATTCTTGGATCGGCCGCGATTGCAGGCCGCGACAAAGTCACCATCATTACTTCCCCCGGAATTGCAGACCTGGGCGCGTGGCTCGAACAACTGCTGGCTGAGTCCACGGGAAAGATCGGTAAAGGAATCATTCCCGTCGATCGCGAGGCTCTTACCTCACCCGACGTCTACGGAAGTGATCGCGTGTTCGTTTACGTGCGATTGGAAAACGGCGTGGATGCGGATCAAGAGGCAAAGGTGGCGGCCATTGAGAAGGCCGGACATCCGGTCGTACGAATCACCATGGCCGACACTTACGATCTGGGCGCGGAGTTCTTCCGCTGGGAAATTGCGACTGCCGTTGCAGGAGCGATCATCGGCATCAATGCCTTCAACCAGCCCGATGTCGAGGCCAGCAAAGTGGCGACGCGAAACCTGACTTCGGAATACGAGAAGACGGGATCGCTGCCGGCGGAGAAACCGATACTCGAAGATGGCAGCGTCAAGCTTTTCACCGACGACAGGAATGCTGCCGATCTCGCCAAGGCGGCAGGTGGAGACAAGTCGTTGGCAGGATGTCTGAAGGCTCACTTGAGCCGAATCAAAGCCGGCGACTACTTTGCCGTGCTGGGCTACATCCAAATGAACGCAGAGCACGAACAGAGCCTGCAAAAATTGCGGCACGCGGTTCGCGACAAGAAGCGCGTAGCGACCTGCTTGGGATTTGGTCCGCGATTCCTCCATTCGACGGGACAGGCTTATAAGGGCGGCCCGAACTCCGGCGTTTTTCTCCAGATCACTTGTGATGATGCGGTCGAACTTCCCGTGCCCGGGCAGAAATACACGTTTGGGATCGTGAAGGCCGCGCAGGCTCGTGGCGATTTCCAAGTACTGGCGGACCGAGGACGGCGGGCGCTGCGCGTCCATCTTGGGAGCAACTTGCAAGCCGGGCTGGCGACGCTGGAAGCCGCAGTGCAGAAGGCTCTCTAGGTTCTTCTCCAAGCAAGCCGCGAGGGGAAGAAGCCTCGCGACAGCCGGCGGGATGCCGGCGCTACTGAAAACCAGCGCTACGGTAAGGAGCAAGGCATGCAACTTGGAATGGTGGGACTGGGGAAAATGGGATCGAATATGACCCGGCGGTTGATGCGGGGTGGGCATTCGTTGGTCGTTTCCGATCTCAGCGCGGACGCCGTAAAGCAACTCGGCACCGAGGGCGCAACGGGCTCGTCGTCACTTGAAGATCTTGTCAGCAAACTGAAGGCTCCGCGCGCGGTGTGGATCATGGTTCCCTCCGGAGGCCCGACGGAAGCAACGGTGCAGAAACTCGCCCAGCACCTTCAGGCTGGCGACGCCATCATCGACGGCGGCAATTCCTATTTCAAAGACGATGTTCGCCGAGCCAATGAGCTGAAGGGCAAAGGCATCCACTACATTGACGTTGGAACCAGCGGCGGCGTGTGGGGACTGGAACGCGGCTACTGCATGATGATAGGCGGGCCGAATGAAGCGGTGCAGAGGCTCGATCCAATTTTCAAGACGCTGGCTCCAGGCAAGGGCGACATTCCACGAACACCTGGACGCGAAAAACTCGGCGGCAGCGCGGAAGACGGCTACATCCATTGCGGCCCCTCCGGCTCTGGTCACTTCGTGAAAATGGTGCATAACGGCATCGAATACGGAATCATGCAGGCGTACGCAGAAGGCTTCGACATTTTCAAAAACGCGACCAGCAAAGAGCTTCCGGAAGATATTCGCTACGACCTGAATCTGCCGAATATCGCGGAAGTGTGGCGGCGCGGCAGCGTGATCAGTTCGTGGCTGCTTGATCTGACCGCCATGGCATTGACCGAAAATCCGACGCTCTCGGAATATGAGGGATACGTCCAGGATTCCGGCGAAGGCCGTTGGACGATCCAGGCCGCAATTGAAGAAGCGGTTCCTGCCGAAGTGTTGACAGCGGCGTTGTACGTGCGCTTCCGCTCGCGGCAGCAACACACGTTTGCCGAGAAGATGCTTTCCGCCATGCGGCAAAAATTCGGCGGACACATCGAAGCCGGCGGACAGACCAAGAAGACCGCATAACCCGGACCTTTCTCGATTTCAAAGGACTGACTCATGGCTGAATTAGCGGAACAACCCAAGGCGACCGCGGCGCCGCCGCGTATCGGCAAGCAGGGCGATCCCTGCGTCATGGTAATTTTTGGCGCGGCTGGAGATTTGACGGGGCGCATGCTGATCCCCGCGCTCTACAATCTGGCCCGAGCGGGATTGCTCTCGAAGGAATTCGCCGTGGTCGGAGTGGCCCGCACGCAATTGTCGAATGATGACTTTCGCAAACGTGTTTACGACGATATCAAGTCGTATTGCGGCGAATGCGTCGATGACAGCCTTTGGGAGTGGTTCAGCCAGCGCTTCTATTACCTCGCTGGCGATTTCGGTGACGACAAGCTGTATGCCAACCTCAAGGACTTTTTGACGAAGATCGACCAGGACCATTCAACCCACCAGAATTTCTTCTACTACATGGCCGTCGCTCCGAGCTTTTTCGGTCCGATCGTGGAGAAACTCGCGGCTAATGGATTAATGGAGCAGAGCAACAATCACTGGCGCAGGGTTGTGGTTGAAAAACCGTTCGGGCACGATTTGGAATCGGCCAAGCAGTTGAATCAGCAGTTGCTGAAGGTAGCTGACGAGAAACAGATTTACCGCATCGACCACTATCTCGGCAAAGAGACCGTGCAGAACATCATGGCGTTCCGATTCGCCAACGGAATTTTCGAGCCGGTGTGGAACCGCCGCTACATCGACCATGTACAGATCTCGGTGGCGGAAACGGTAGGCGTGGAAGGACGCGGCAGTTATTTCGATCATGCGGGCACGTTGCGCGACATGGTACCGAACCACATCATGCAGCTCATCAGCTTGACCGCGATGGAGCCGCCGATTTCGTTCGACGCGAACGCAGTCCGCGACGAGCAGGCAAAAATTCTGCATGCGATTCAGCCCATGAGCGACGAAGAAGTGCTGAGCCGCTCGGTGCGCGGTCAGTATGGCGACGGAACCGAAGAAGGAAAGAGGGTGACGGGGTACCGCGTAGAGCCCGATGTGCCTCCGGAGTCGCGTACCGAAACCTTCGTTGCCATGAAGCTGTCGATTGACAACTGGCGGTGGGCCGACGTTCCCTTCTACCTGCGAACAGGCAAGCGGATGCCAGTGCGCAATACCCATATCGTGATACAGTTTCGACGTGCTCCGTTTGTGCTGTTCCGCGACACCCCCGTAGAACACCTGATGCCAAACCAACTTGTGCTGCACATCCAACCGGAAGAAGGAATCTCGCTGCAGTTCGCAGCGAAGGTTCCGGGACCGGTGATGCGGCTGGGCACGGTGGACATGAACTTCGAATATCAGGAATACTTTGGCAAGCAGCCCAGCACTGGATACGAACGCCTGCTGCACGACTGCATGATTGGCGATCAGACGCTGTTTCAACGCGCCGACATGGTGGAAGCGGGCTGGTCGGTCGTCAATCCTGTGCTCGATCTGTGGAAGGCGCTGCCGCCGCGCAACTTTCCCAACTACGCGTCGGGAACGTGGGGACCGAAGGAGGCCGACGAGCTTCTGGAACGCGACGGCCGCCGCTGGAGGAACTTCGAGAAATGATCCTGGCCGGCGATATTGGTGGGACCAATGCCAGGCTGGCTTACTTCCAACCCCAGAATGGGCATCTGCAATTAGTTTCTGAACGCGTTTTCCCCAGCCGTGAACACAAGGAACTCGGCGAGATTGTAAGCCAGTTTTTGGATGAATCCGGAACGCGTCCGGAAGCGGCTTGCTTCGGCATCGCTGGCCCGGTGCGTAACGGCCGGGTGGAGACATCCAACCTGCCTTGGGTCATCGAGCAATCACGCTTGGCCAACCAGATTCATCTGCCCGCGACGCTTCTGATCAATGATCTCGAAGCCAGCGCGTGGGGCATTGGCGCACTCGCAGAGACGGATTTGGTTCCGCTCAACCATGTTGCCGGCCCGGTTGTTGGCAACCAGGCTGTGGTCGCTCCTGGAACTGGACTCGGCGAAGCCGGATTGTTCTGGGATGGAACCCGGCATCACGTTTTTGCCTGCGAAGGCGGGCATACGGATTTTGCTCCGCAAAACGATCTTCAGATTGAGCTGCTGCGTTTTCTGAAAACCCGCTTTGGACACGTGAGCTACGAGCGCATTCTTTCTGGCCCGGGGCTGGTCAATGTCTACGAATTCCTCCGCGATTGCGGCCACGGGAAAGAGTCGAGCGACCTTGCCTCTGCCATACAGAAGGGTGATCCGGCTGCGGCGATCTCTCGAGCAGCAGTTGCGGGGCATGATGCATTAGCGGTGAAAGCTCTCGATCTGTGGATCGCGGTTTATGGGGCAGAAGCGTCGAATCTCGCTTTGAAAATCATGGCCACCGGCGGCCTGTTCCTGGCTGGTGGAATTTCTCCAAAGATTCTCGCCAAGCTGCAGGGGCCGGCATTCATGCAAGCTTTTCTGGATAAGGGCCGGATGCGTCCGCTGGTGGAATCCATGCCAGTTCATGTGGTCACCAACGATAAGGCCGGACTGCTGGGCGCGGCACGATGCGCGTCCGTGCGAGGCTGCAAGGGTTAACTGCATTTGAGTACTTCGCCTGAAATTCGCATCTTGACCACGCCGCAAGAGCTGTTCGCCGCGGCGGCGGAAGAGGTGATGCGCACTGCGAATGAGGCCGTCGCCGCGCGCGGCCGGTTCACGATTGCGCTGTCGGGCGGCTCGACTCCCAAGAGTCTTTTCAACCTACTGGCGACAAATGCGCGGACGACGTTGCCGTGGGATCGAATGTTCTTCTTCTGGGGAGATGAGCGGCACGTTCCTCCCACGGATCCCGAAAGCAATTACCGGATGGCGGACGAGGCCATGCTCTCGAAGATCCCGGTCGCCGCCGGAAATGTATTTCGAATGCCCGCGGAAAATCCTGACGCAGCCGCTGCCGCGGAGGCTTACGAAAAAACGCTGCGGAAGTTTTTTCAGACGGCTCCCGATGCAGTGCCCCAATTCGATTTGATTCTTCTCGGAATGGGCCCGGACGGCCATACGGCTTCCCTTTTTCCCGGGACCGCTGCGTTGCAGGAAAAGTCGCGGCTGGTGGTGGCGAACTGGGTGGAGAAGCTGAAGACTCACCGGCTATCGCTGACGCTGCCAGTGCTGAACGCTGCACGCTGCGTGGCGTTCCTCGTGAGTGGTACGGATAAGGCCGACGTGCTCAAGATAGTGTTGGAAGAGGATGTTCCGGGCGAGCAGTATCCCGCAAAGCTGGTGAAACCGAGCGATGGGGGGAAACTAATCTGGTTCGTCGACCGGGCCGCTGCCAGCGCACTTTCCACCAGGCACTAGCTCATCCAGCAATCGCTCAGACGCGCCAGCCGCTGATTTCCTTCAATCCCTTGCCGCGGGCGTGCTCGAACAGGCGTACCCGATGACGAGAGTGTTCGAATTCGTGGATGTCAGCCCAGACTTCGGCTTGCCATCCCTTTTCGTGCGCGGCCGATTCCCCACAGGTGGCGCAACGGGTATGCAGCGTAATAGGCGTGGCTTCGAAGCCGACGGGTGCGGCTCCGGGCAGTTCAACGAAGATGCAGCGCACTTCCTCGATCTCTTCGTTGGCGCCGAGTAGATGCTCGTAGCGCAGGAGATATCCAAAACCGAGTTTCCGAGCCTCAAGCTCGGCTTCGCTGCGTGTATGAAACGGGCCATACTCCGCCCGCAATTGTTCGGTCGAGTCACACGCCATCCAAAACGTTTCTTTGTACGCCATCGCTGGTTTCGCCCCGGGTTGCGAAGCCGGCTCGTGGCTGCTGAGCCTGCTGGAAGCGATGGAGCAATTGTGAGGCCGATGAGAGCTCCTGACAAACGATTCACAGGCAATGACTTACACCTCCCAGTGGTCCTGTTTCGACGCCCCCTCAGAAAAGTTTTGCAGACTCGCGCAGAGATGGTGCTGAGAATTGCAGCAGGCGGCCCCCCTCCCGGACCGCCAGCGAACCCGAGTATGCAAGATTCTGCGGAGCGATCGCGCCGATTTAGTCCGCACCGACGGCTTGGCTGTAGGGCTCACTTACATTGTCAGTCTCGGGCCAGTTCTTCCCGCCGTGGCTCGCTACATACATCGCCAGTTCCAGGCGGCTCCAAACACCGATTTTGGCGAAGGTGCTGCGGAGGTGGTTCTTGATGACCTGCTTGGTGGTGCCGGCGATTTTGCCGATTTCGCGATTGGTCAACCCTTCCCAGACCAGGATCGCAATTTGAATTTCTTTGGCGGTGAGGCGCTCGCGGGAGTCATGATTGCGCTCCTACCTTGCTGAACATGGCGATCGCCAGCTTGACGCGTTTGCGGCCCTCGCGGATTCCGGCTCGCAGGAACAGCGTGCGCAGGTGTTGCTTCACCGTGCGCGGGCTGATCTTGAGTTGTCCGGCAATCTCTTTGTTGCTGCAACCCTGTACGAGGAGATTTAAGACTTGCTGGTCCCGAGCTGTGACTTTGACTTCATCTAGATTAATCATTGAAAGAGTTCCCCCAGCCTGAGTTAAGATCCTCCCAGATCGAAGCACGCCTTTCGCCAATTGTTCGTACCCGGATCGTGGCCTGGATAAGTACCTTCGCTTTTAGTACTTGGGGGCGAACCCCATGGTTTTCAGGTGGCTTTCAGGGATGGCATGGTAGCCTGTGCCGGTTCCGAATTGGTCGATTCACGTAGTCGCGCCAGCTTTCTCGCCATCGCTTCATGCAGGGTTCAGTTTCAGCGCGCACGATAGAGAGACTTTCAAGGATTGCGCCGGCTGCGCATCCGGTCGCAATCGTTCCTTTGATTCAGCTACTTGCGTCGACGGACAATTGCGCTTTCAAGGCGAGGTGACATTTGAAGCCCATCCAAAACGAATCCGCACCGGTGGTCACGGTGAACTCCCAAATCGGACGATGCGCTCGAGCCTCCTTTTCCATTTTGGTTTTCGTAGGGACCGCGGCGGCGATTTTTGCACAGATCCCGCAGGCCGCTCAGACCCTGGGCGCTCCTTTGACGATCACATTGCAGGACGCGCTGCAGCGCGCCCGGATGAACGATCCGCAATACCGCTCGGCGGTAACGGATCTTGGTCTGGCTCGCGAAGACCGAGTACAAGCCCGCGCCGGACTCCTTCCGGGCGCGAACTACAACAATTCTTTCATCTACACGGAAGGGACCGGCGCGGTTCCGGCCAGTTGCCAGACCAGCACCCTGGGATGTCCCACGTCCAGGTTCATCGCCAACAACGGCGTCCACGAATACATCAGCCAGGCGAACGTGCACGAGTCAGTCTCGCTCACGAATGTTGCGGATTACCGGCGCTCCTCCGCTGCGTTGACGCAAGCCCGCGCGAAAGCAGAAATTGCCACCCGCGGGTTGATCGTAACTGTGACCGATGCCTACTATGGGCTGGTGGTGGCCCAGCGCAAGTACTCGACTGCGCAGCGGGCTTCGGCAGAGGCTTCGAGGTTTCTCGATATCAGTCAGAAGCTGGAGAACGGTGGCGAAGTTGCGCACGCGGACGTGATCAAGGCAAGGATTCAATCGCAGCAGCAGCAGCGCGATCTGCAAGAGGCACAGCTCGGGATGGAGAAGAGCCGTCTGGATCTGGCTGTGCTGTTATTCCCTGACTTCAACCAAGACTTTGGAGTGGTCGACGATCTACAGACTCCGGACCTCCTGCCCGCATTTCCTGAGGTCGAGGTTGCGGGCAAGAAAAATAATCCCGATTTGCGGGCCGCGCTGGCGGCCTACGAAGTGGCCAATCACGAAGTCACCGCCGCCTGGGGCGGGTTGTTGCCAACTCTTAGCGTGGATTACTTCTACGGAATTGATTCCAATAAGTTCGCAATCCGGACCGACGGCGTCCGCAATCTTGGATACTCGGGCGTCGCGACGCTGCAGATTCCAATTTTCAGTTGGGGCTCAGATCGCAGCAAGCTCAAGCAGGCAAAACTCAAGCGGGATCAGGCCCAAGTCGAATTGAGCTTCGCACAGCGCCAGTTGCTCAGCCACTTGCGCCAGTTTTACAGCGAGGCCGAGACGTCGCGCTCGGAGATGGAATCGCTGGCGAGTTCTGCCGAGATCGCCGCCGAAAGCCTGCGGCTCACGACATTACGCTATCAGGCAGGTGAATCGACTGTCCTGGAAGTCGTGGATGCGCAGAATACATTGACGCTGGCCCGTAACGCATATGACGATGGCCAGGCCCGCTATCGTGTCGCAGTGGCAAACTTACAAACTCTTACAGGAAATTTCTGAGATCGAATGAAGCGCATCCGAAGCTCACCGTGCTCAAGTTCCAATCGCAAATCTGACCGCTGCAGATGTGCGGCAGCCGGACTATTGGCCCTAGCCACAATAGTTGCCGCCGGCTGCTCGTCTGACAAGGGCGACAAGGAACCTACAGTCTCCGTGCAGGTTGTCCCTGTAGAGAAAACTGAGATTCAGCACATTATCCACACACAGGCAATTCTGTTCCCGCGGCAGCAGGCCGCCATCGTGCCGAAGATCAGCGCTCCAGTAAAGAAATTTCTGGTGAAGCGCGGCAGCGCGGTGCGCGAAGGAGAATTGCTCGCGGTGCTGGAGAACCGCGATCTCACTGCCGCAGCCCAAGACACAAAAGGCGCTTACGATCAGGCCCAGGCGACTTACGAGACGACCACCGCCGCCAATCTGCCGGAAGAAATCCAGAAGGCAGAGGCGGACGCGCAGCAAGCCCAGCAGTCTCTGGATGCGCAGCAAAAAGTCTACGAGAGCCGCCAGCAGCTTTTTGATCAAGGCGCGTTGCCGCGCAAAGAACTCGATCAGTCCCGTGTGGATTACACGCAAGCGCGCAACCAGAACGCGATCGCGAAAAAGCATCTCGAAGCGTTGATGGCAATCGGCAAGCAGCAGGAACTCAAGGCCGCCGCAGGGCAGTTGGAATCCGCAAAGGGCAAGTATCTTGGAGCGCAGGCGCAGCTCAGTTATTCGGAGATCCGCAGTCCGATCAGTGGATTCATTACGGATCGTCCGCTGTATCCGGGCGAGATGGCTGCGGCGGGAACGCCCTTGCTGACGGTTATGGACCTTTCTACCGTGATCGCCAAAGCGCACATCCCCCAGGATGATGCCGCGGCGTTGAAGGCCGGTGACAAAGGGACGATGACCGTACCGGGAATCGACCAGCCGATTGAAGGCAAAGTCACGATTGTGAGTCCCGCACTCGATCCCAACAGCACTACTGTGGAAGTGTGGTTCGAAGCCAAGAATCCCAAGCACGAACTGAAGCCCGGCGCCAGCGTTCAACTCTCGTTGACCGCGGAAACGGTGAAGGATGCTCTGGTGGTTCCATTAAACTCCGTACTGACAGCGCCCGACGGCACGACGACCGTCATGCTCGCGGGCTCCGACGGACGCGCGCATCAGAAGACGGTCAAACTCGGCATTCGCAACGGGGATGACGTCCAGATCGTCGATGGCGTCGCCGCGAGCGACAAGGTCGTCTCCAACGGCGCTTATGGTCTGCCCGACAAGACAAAGATCATCGTTGCCGCGCGTGAGGCTCCGGCCGAGGAAACCAAGCCTTCAGCGGAAGGATCGAAGGCCGGCAGCGAGGCGTCCGGTGAAAAATAACTGCTGCGGAGCCTCGGCGTGAACTCAGAGAAAACCGGTTCTTCTGGACAGCACTGGATTGCCCAGCACTCGCGGCCTGTCATCTTTCTAATTCTGACGTTGGCGCTGCTGGGGGCGTATCTCGCGTTCACGATTCCGGTGTCAGTCTTTCCCTCCACCAACTTCCCGCGAGTTCTGGTCGCGGTCGATAACGGCGTGATGCCGATCGATCAGATGATGGTGACGGTTACGCGGCCGATCGAAGAAGCAGTGAACAGCGTGCCGGGCTTGCTCACGGTTCGTTCCATCACCAGCCGCGGATCGGCGGAAGTCGATCTCTACTTCCGGTGGGACGTGGACATGTTTCAGACGCTGCAGTACGTCAATGCGGCGATCTCGCGCGTGCAGCCTGAACTCCCGCCGACAGCCAAGATTGAGGCGCACCGGCTAACGTTCGCGGCGTTTCCCGTCATCGGATACTCCCTCACTTCCGACACCATGCCGCAGACGAAACTCTGGGAGATGGCGACCTACGAGATGAAGCCGCGCCTCAATCGTCTCGAAGGCGTCTCAACCGTGATCGTGCAGGGAGGCCAGGAACCCGAATTTCAAATCCAGCCGGATCCAGCAAAGTTGCTGACTTCAGGTATCACCGTTTCGGACATTCTCGATGCCGTGCGGCGGACCAATCTGATCGACTCTCCAGGATTGTTGGAACGGAATCACCAACTCTACCTTGGCCTGGTCAACGGGCAAGTACGCACGCCCGAAGAAATCGCCAACGCGGTCATCAAGAATACGCCGGCTGGCATTCCTGTGCGGGTGGGCGACGTGGCCGGCGTCTCGCCCAGCGTGAAACCCATCTACACGGTAGTCACGGCGAACGGGAAGCCGGCGGTGCTGCTCAACATCAATCGCCAGCCGGACGGAAACACCGTTCAGGTTGCGACCGAAGTCCACAATGAGATCGAAAACATTCGCAAGACGCTTCCGCCGGGGATTGAGATTCAACCGTTCTACGACCAGTCGATCATCGTCAACGAATCGATTAAGAGCGTTCGCGACGCCATCCTGCTGGGGCTGATTCTCGCCTCAATCATTCTTGTCGTTTTTCTTCGCGATTGGGGCACCTCGCTGGTCGCGGGCCTCGTCATTCCCGTCACAGTTCTGGTCACGTTCATCGCATTGAAGCTGATGGGAGAAACCTTCAACTTAATGACGTTGGGCGGCCTTGCGGCTGCGGTCGGATTAGTGATCGATGATGCGATTGTGGTCGTCGAGAATATTGTTTTGCATCGCGATCTAGGACAGACGCGAATTGAAGCGATCCGGCGCGCGTTGAAAGAGATCACGATCCCGCTGATCGGATCCACGATCACACCCGTCGTGGTGTTCATCCCCTTGATCGTCATCACGGGCGTCTACGGAGTCTTCTTCCGCGCGCTAGCAGTGACGATGACGGTATCGCTGCTCACGTCCCTCGCGCTGGCGCTGACCTGGACTCCAAATCTGAGCCAGTACTTCATCAAAGGACGGAAAAAGAACGAACCCGCGGCTGACCCGGGAAACGGCGAGGGCGAAGGAGTGGAAGAAGCGCAGCAGTTGCTCGCAGCCGAGGAAAGGCATTTGAGCGGCTTCTTCCTGCGCGTGGTCAACTTTCATGAACGCTGGTTGCGCCGCGCGTTAGAACGTCCGCTGATGCTTGCCGTTTTCAGCCTGGCCCTGATCGCTATTTCGTTCGTCTGCTTCAACTACACGGATACGGATCTTCTGCCCGAGATGGACGAAGGCGGATTCGTCCTCGACTACCTCATGCCTGCGGGTAGTTCGCTGGCTGAGACCAACCGCGTCGTCAGCCATCTGGAAAAGATGCTGCGCGAAACTCCGGAAGTCGAAAGCACGTCGCGGCGCACAGGCCTGCAACTGGGGCTTGCTGCTGTTACCGAAGCGAACTACGGTGACATTCTGGTGAAGTTGAATTCCAGGCGCGATCGCGACATCGAAGAAATCATGGCCGAGATGCGCGGTCGCATCAAGCGTGAGGAACCGGCACTCGATATCGAGTTCACGCAAGTGCTGCAGGACATGATCGGAGACCTGACCTCCGTTCCAGAGCCCATTCAAATCAAGCTGTTCTCCGAAGATCCCAAGCAATTGCAGGAGTGGGCGGAAAAAGTGGGAGACGCGATTGCACCCGACGAGAAGACCGGAAAGGCCAAGATCGAAGGCGTGGTGGACGTTTTAAATGGCATCGACAACACGATCAGCGGACCGACGGTTACCTTTCAGGTCGATCCCAGCGTGGCCGCGCGAGCCGGCTTTACAACGGAAGAAGTAGCACTCGATGCTTCCGCTATCCTCGAGGGCGAGCCTGCACCGGCGCCTGTTGTGGTGAACGACCGCGCCTACACGTTGCGCGTGCGCTTTCCGGCGGCGAATCGTGCTTCCCTCGAAGCCATGCGCGATACGTTGCTGATCAGCAGTACCGGGCACACCGCTACCTTGGGAGCGCTAGCTTCGGTCGTTGAGACTCCTGGCCAGACAGAAATTCGGCGCGAGAATCTGCAACGCGACGTGGCCATCACCGCCCGGTTGGAGGGTCGAGGTCTGGGTAGCGGCATGGCGGCGGTTCAGAAAGCGGTCGCAGACCTGCACATCCCTCCGAGCATTCGCGTGGAATACGGCGGGCAGTACGAAGAGCAACAACGCAATTTTCACGACTTGATGATCGTGCTGATCCTGGCGGTCCTGCTGCTGTTCATTGTGTTGCTGTTTGAATTCGGAACGTTCGCGGCACCGGTTGCGATTCTTTCATCGGCTTTGCTTTCAACCTCTGGCGTGTTCATTGCGCTACTGGTCACGCGCACGACGTTCAATATTTCGTCGTTCATGGGGATGATCATGGTGATCGGCATCGTCGCGAAGAATGGCATCCTGCTGCTCGACGCGGATCAAAAGATGCGATTGCTGGGTTTGTCGGCCGAGAAGGCCATGCTGCAAGCGGCTCGACGGCGGTTGCGCCCCATCGTGATGACGGCGCTCGCTACCGTCGCGGGCATGCTTCCGCTGGCGTTTGCTCTCGGCGCTGGATCACAGATGCTGCAACCGCTGGCGATTGCGGTGATTGGAGGCGTCTTGATTTCGATGGTCTTATCTCTCGTCATCACGCCTGCGGTGCACTTCTTTTTGAGCGGGAAAGACGAGGCCCGCACGGATACGCTTTCTCCAGCCACCGCAACTGAATAGGAAAATTTCAGGTAAAGTGCCAGATCTCTGCAACGTGAAGGTTACCAAACGGGTTACCACATCTGGATTTTCGTCCAGGCGGCCGGGCGGGTACGGTTTACAAGAAGACTCGCCAGCCTGCCTCTTTGGCGGTAAACTATTGAAAGATTTGAGGGTGGCCCTGGCTCGGGTGGCCCAAAATGCCGAAATCCCCCATTAACTTCAACTCCCCTATTACCAGGCGTGAGCGCTCTGCGATGGTGCGGGACTTGCAATAGAATAAGTGCATTCCAGCCAGACCGGATTGCGTGCCGCAGGGACGGCTTCCACCGGTGGAAAACGGAATCGTGTCCGAGGAAAAATACAAACCAGTTCTCGACGAGCAGACGCTCGCCAAGCTTCTGGAGGCCGCGTTTGTTCTCCAGGAACATAATCGCGAAGTTCGCGAGCTCGAACTGGGCCTCGATCTAAAGCGCGACCAGCTCGAGGCTGAAGAAAAAGCTAAAGCCAAATCCACGCCGGCGCGAACTCCAAAAATACAAGGGACCGAACCAGCTGCGCAGGGCGATTACACCTTCACTCTGGCGCAAATCGTGGCTACCCAGCACCAGATTCAGATTCGCAATCTCGGGTTGGAGCAAGCGATGTCTCTGGTGACCGAGCGCGTGATCGATATCGCGCGGGCCAGCGGCGCGGCGATCGGGATAGTCGACGGCAAGAACGTACGGTACCGTGCGGTCGCCGGTTCGAAGACATTGAAATTGGGAACTGAAGTTCGCACGGAAAAAGCGCTCTGCCTTCCCTGCATTCGGAACGGGCAAGTCTTCCGTTGCGCCGATGTAGATCCCGAGTTTCTAATCGACACGCAAGAGTGCCGGCGGAGAGGCATTCAGTCTCTGATCGCAGTCCCGATCTTTCACGAGGGCGGAATCGCCGGTGGACTCGAGCTTTACTATGCCAATCAAGACGGATTCACAGAGCAAGATATCCATACCGGGCAGCTGATGGCCGGCCTGGTAACGGAAGCTCTGGCGCGCGACGAAGAGCTGACGTGGAAACAATCGCTGGCGAACGAGCGCGCGGTGATGCTGGAAGCACTGGAAAAACTAAAGCCGAATCTCTCGGCGCTTGTTGACAAAGATTCAGCGAAAGAATCAGTCGAGAAGTCCGCCGTTGAACACGAAGCGTCGGCGGCGACCTACTCTTGCACCAAGTGCGGACACAAACTCGTAAGCGGCGAGCAATTCTGCGGGCAATGCGGAACGCCGCGCTCTACCGCGGGCAGCCAAGCAGCAACCGTGCCGTCACTGCCTGTGTTCGAGAACAACATGCCTGCATCGACCGCCGCCGGAATTATTGTCCCGGAGCCAATTCGCGGGAATCCTAACCTGGCTTCGGAGGAATCGCTTCCCGATTCCATCGAAGAAGAATTCCCCGATCTTTTTGGCGTACCCGAGCCTGACCTCCACGAAAAGAGGGTTGCCAAGGAGTCGATTGCCGCGCCACCGATCAATGCGGAGTTCGCGAGCGATTTGACCCACGAATTAGAAACTGAGCCGACGCTGGAAGAAGCGCCCGAAAAAGCGAGCGATCAGATCGCCGAAACAGAAAGCACCCACCCCGAAGAAGAAGTTGCGCTGGTGAAACCAGGCCAGCCGGCGGATTGGAGTTCCGCCGCGTCGGCTCGCGAGTTTTTGGAGCAGGTCGCGGGCGTTCAAAAGCGCGGAGGGCTCGCCCGGTTCTGGGAAACACGCCGCGGGGACATTTACCTGGCGATCGCCGTAATTCTGGTGGCGTGCGTCGTCCGCTGGGGAATCTGGTCCAATCATCAAGTCAGCGCTACGAACGCTCCGCCAACCGCGGCAGCAACTCATCACAAGACTGCCCCGGATGCCGACTTGTCGCTCTTCGACCGCCTGCTGATTTCGCTCGGCATGGCGGAAGAACCCGAAACGCCCGAGGATAAGGGCAATCCAACCACGCGGGTGTGGATCGACCAGCGAACCGCGCTCTACTACTGCCCCGGTGCGGATCTTTACGGCAAGACTCCGAAGGGCAAATACGCGACGCAGCGAGATGCACAACTCGACCAGTACGAGCCTGCTTACCGCAAAGCCTGCAACTAATCGCGAGGTTTTGTAATCTATTTCTTACGGTCAGTTTTCCGATGGTCGGTGGTTTCGGTTGACAACCTCCAGCCACCGGAGTGCAATCATACTTAACCGTTGCATCAGATCGCATCCCTTCAAGCCGGAGTTCTTCATTTGCCGCGGGCAAGCGACCAATCAGATTCCCCTATGTCGGAAGGTTTTCTCTCGGATCATCCAACTCTCGCCCATTGTCCCGCTTGCGGCCATAAGAATCCTCCGTCTCACAAGTTTTGCGGAGCATGTGGCGCAACGTTGGAAGAAAACGCGCCACGTTCAGAAATCAGCGAACGTGAGCCTGCCGATCGTTATTCAGCGGAAGCTGATTCTCACGAACTAGAAACTGAGACCACACGTGAGTCAAGTTCGAAAACCTACTCGTCGGGACAGGTCTTCGAGGATTCGATAACAAATCCCCGCGAGTTATCCCTATTCAGAAGTTTCCGCCCGGCCGATTCCAGTGACGATGCGGATTACGAGGATGAATCCGGCTTTCGACGGTACCGCGTTTACATTGGGGCGATCCTGGCAGTCATTCTGACAGTTCTGGGATATATGGCGTGGCGCAGTTCGCAAGCGGCTTCGCAGAGATCACATGAAGCGCCTCCGCCGCCGGTCGCCGCCAAAGAAACCCCAGCACCAGCGCCAGCCACGGCAGCAACCAATACGCCGCGAACCACTTCAACAGAGCGAAAAGCTATGTCGAAGAACGCAGAGAGCGCCCCGAAAGCTGCAAAGACCGAGAGCACTGATTCCGCAAGCGAGCGGGCAAGCGCTCCCGCCGCCTCGACGGCAGCGTCAGGGCAACAAAGTGCTCCCGACAATGGAGTCGAGGAACTGGCGATGGCCCAGCGCTATTTGAATGGCTTCAACGGACAGGGCCGCGACAGCGCCGAGGCAGCGAAGTGGCTCTGGAAATCGATCGCGAAGCACAATTCGGCGGCGACTGTGCTTCTTGCGGATCTCTACCTGAAGGGCGAAGGAGTTTCCAAGAACTGCGATCAGGCGCGCGTACTTCTCGATTCGGCGGCACGCAAAGGATATTCCCCGGCCGGAGAACGGCTCCGCAATCTTCAGGCCTTTGGCTGCCAATAGCACGAAAGCGCAAACTGCGGCTCGCTTCTCCCGGCCATACACATTGACTGGGCGTACAAAGAAGGAGCCGCAAGCACGCGGCTAGTTGGTTAACATCGCGGAAGGGCTACGGCGGGACTCGTACCAAAGCGCGAGTTCCACACGATTCCAGAGTCCGAGCTTATCGTAGATGACGCGCAGATAATTCTTAACGACGTGTTCAGTGGTTCCGATGGCTTCGGCAACTTCCTTGTTTTTCAGGCCTTCGGCAACAAGCTCGATGACCCGGTGTTCACGTTCACTGGGGATACGGTTCCCATAGCGTCCACTTGCAGACATACTTGCCTCCGGTACAACAGGGTCGCGAGTTTCACTCGCTTGATACCGCCAGTAATTCCGAAACGCAGAAACAACCGGTTGAAATGAGCCTTCACCGTCCGCCGAGCCATCTTGAGTTGAGTTGCTATCTCGGCGTTGTCACATCCTTGCAAAAGCAGTTCGACAATCTGCTGTTCGCGCGGACCGAGCCGAACGGTCTGCTCCTTCATTCCAACCCCCCTCATCTTGAGAATCGCCCTTGCCCGAGCGGGCAGGGCTGACCTTTCTAATTCCATAGCATCCACATTGCCATTTTGAGACGGGGACTGTCTGCGACGATGAAACATGCTTTTCCACAGGCACTTGCAGGCAATTGGGTTCAATCCGGGAATCAAAAGCTGCCTCCTGAAAACTGTTGGGAGACACTGCGCTCCCGCTGCAGGCCACCAGAGCACTGCAAAAGCATGCGTGGATGCTGGCTCAAATCGCCGAGAAGGCAGATCCCTTACGAGGCAGGCTTTTTGAAAGCGATGCGGCAACCGCCGTGGAGAAGAAATACCCCAAGCCGGACTTCTCTTAGTTTGATCTGTGCTCAAAAGCGGGAGAAGAACAGGCTGGGGTAAACACCTTAGACGAAACTTCCCGAGATACGGGAAACCTTGGGAACAAATTACACGATCAGCCCGATTCTGCCTGCCCGACAGCCCCGAAAAATGGGGCGAAAGAGGGATTTCCACAGGTGAAAATCGAAAAAATGAGGACAAATTTCGTGCTGAATAGGGGTTGGACCGAGGCTGGCCGGTTAGAGTGCGTATTTTTTCATCAGATGACGAAATGAGCGGTAGGAGATTCCCAGTAGATCCGCCGCCTTTGTCTGGACGCCGCCACTCTGATTCAGCGAGCTCTGCAGCAGGGAGCGTTCGATGCCCGCCACATAGCTTTCCATCCCCACTCCTTGCGGAAGGGTCAGATCGGCGCCGATTTCCGGGAGGATAGAGCCTCCGGCAGCCGCTGCGGCAGCCCGGGCCTTGGGACGCTCGGCGGGCAGCTCTACGTGCAGTTCGTCGGTAGTTTCCAGGGCGACGGCTCGCTCCACCGTATTCTCCAACTGTCGAACATTGCCTGGCCACTCGTAATCGCAGAGCGCGTCCAGCGAAGGGTTATTCATGCGCAGAATGCCGCGACCGGCAGCGGCCGCATATTTCTTGAGAAAATGATTCGCCAGCAGCGGAATGTCTTCCCGGCGCTCGCGCAGAGGAGGCACGCGAATCGGAATCACGTTCAAGCGGTAGTACAGATCTTCGCGAAAACTATTCTCGGCCACCGCCTTGTCGAGCTCGCGGTTGGTAGCCGCGATCACGCGCACATCAATGGAAATCTCGCTGGTGCTACCGACCGGACGCACGGTGCGCTCCTGCAACACGCGCAGTAACTTCACTTGCATCGAGAGCGTCATCTCGCTGATTTCGTCGAGGAAGATGGTACCGCCGTCCGCAACTTCGAAGAGACCGCGCTTGTTTTGATTGGCGCCAGTAAAAGCGCCCTTCAGGTAGCCGAACAGTTCACTCTCGAGCAACGTTTCCGGGAAGGCGCCGCAGTTCACGGAGACGAAGGCATCGGTAGCCCGCGGCGAGCACACATGCACCGCCCGGGCAACGAGTTCCTTTCCGGTACCGCTCTCTCCATGGATCAAGACCGTGCTGGCTGTGGATGCCACAGTTCGAACCGTCTGCTTCAGCTTTTCCATGGCAGGGCTGGAACCGATGATGTTGTCCAGCGAGTTACGAGTGGCGGCATCGCGACGCAGCGCGAAATTCTGCTTGCTGAGAACAAGCTTTTCCAGTGCGCGGTTGATGGCCAGCTTGATTTCATCCACCAAGCCCGGGCTCTTGCGAATATAGTCGGTCGCGCCGCCTGCTTTTACTGCTTCGACCGCCGCCTCGTAGTCGTCGACGGCGGTGATCAGGATGACCGCGGAGTCCGGAGAGACACGATGGGCATGGCGCAGCACTTCGATGCCGTCAATGTTGGGCATCTTAATGTCGGTGATGATCACATCGTAGAGAGCGCCGTCAATTTTGTTCTTGGCGGTCTGCCCCGCCTGCACCGTTTCCACGCGGTGACCCTCGCGGCGCAGGGAGATGTCGAGCATTTCACAAATCGAGCGTTCGTCGTCGCATACCAGGATGTTAGCCACGAGAACCTCCTGCTACGGCAGCGATGGCCGGATGAGCGGCTGCGGCCGTTTCACCCTTATCGGCGCCACTCTTAGCCTTGGAGCCTACCTGCGCCGCATCGAGACGGTGAAGCCTCAGTACCATCGTTATCCCCTGTCCCAGGTTGGAGCGGGCCCAGACCTTGCCTTCATGCGCCTGCACGATCTGGTACACAATCGCCAGACCCAGCCCGGTGCCACCTTCAAAGTTCGATTGAAACGGCTCAAAGATTTTTTCGATCTGCTGCGCAGTCATTCCTGTCCCTGTGTCAGCAAAAGAAATCTGCCATTCCTCGCCCAGCGGCTCGACTGCAGCCGTTAGTGTGCCGCCATTTTTCATGGCGCGGACGGCATTCTCGCATAGATTCCAAAACACCTGCTTGAGTTTGTCGCCGTCGGCCATGGTCCAAGCCTGCCGGCTGGAAAAGCGGCGCTCGACCTTGATGCCGGTTTTTTCTACCGTCATGCGATGATCCATTAACGTCAATGTGTCTTCGACAAGGTGGATCAGATCGACACGGTCGAAACGATACTGCTTGGTTCGCGAATACGCGAGGAAGTCGGTGATGATGCTGTTCAGCCGCTGCGATTCACGCGTCACAATGTCGAGCAGGCGGCGGTGATCCTCATTCATTTCGGGCACTCCCGAAAGCATGCTGACCGAACCCGCAATCGAGGTTAGGGGATTGCGGATTTCGTGCGCGATTGCGGCCGCTAAACGTCCCACCGCGGCAAGACGGTCTTGCATGCGGACTTCGCGCTCCAGCCTCCGAATCTCGGTAAGATCGTCGAGCACGTAGACGTATCCAAGCTCACCTCGTTCCGGAACAGCCAGGGCTGCAACCCGCACCCGCAAAGTCTTGCGAAAGCGATTGGGCGCTTCCAGCCTGATTTCTCCATGAGCCTTTTGCGATTCCACTGTCGGGAGCGAATCCATAAACAACTGGTTCACCGGAGTGCCAAGCAGGTCGCCGGGGCCGCGTTCCAGGAGCCGTTGCGCCGCAGCGTTGATCAATGTAATGCGGCCATCGAGGCCCGTGGTGATCAGCCCGCTGCTGATGGAGTGAATGATGTTCTCGTGCAGGGCCTGCAGGCTTTCCAAGGCGCCGCTGGCATCTTTCAGTTGGACGCCCACCTGACGCAACTTTTGGGTAAGCAGTCCCGCCAGGTAGGCTACGGCGAAAAATGCAAACAGGTTGACGAAGATGATCGCCTGCAGCGCCTTTAGCCCGGGGTGCGTCGTGCAATAGGAAGGAACCACGCCGTAGTAGTTCAGTTCCAGCACTGTTCCGTACAGAATGAAGGCCAGCGCCGCTACCAGTTGCGCCCACATTCGAGATAACAAAACGCTGGCGACAATAATGACCAGCGGATAAAGAAAGTTGAGGGATGAGTCCCAGCCGCCGGTCTCGTGGATGACCAAACTGACCAGGATCAGATCGGTGAGCACCTGCAAAGAAGCCTGGAGCCGGTGCTCCTGCCAGAGCGAGAGCAGCAGCACGTAGAACAACGAGAGGCTGTACCAGAACAGGATCGTGCTGATGAAGAGCCGCATCGGCAGCGGCGATGGACTGAAGTTGGCGACCGCCAGCTCAATCGCCAATAACAGCGTCAAAATGAAAATTCGGACGCGAACCAGCCAAACCAGCCAATTGCGCTCGTCGAATGTCGATTGCATTACGATCCCAGTCTTTGGTCTTCGGTCGTGGGCAGATTCCAGGTCTCAGGCCGCCACCAAATCCCTGAGACCCGGAACCCAGGACCTGTATTTCTAGCCGGACAGTTTCGCGATCATGGCGAACAACGGCATGTAGAGCGAAATGACAATTCCGCCGATGGTCACGCCGAGGACTCCGATGATGGCCGGTTCCAACATGGCCAGCATGTCTTTCGTCGCAGCATCCACTTCTTCTTCGTAGAAGTCAGCGATCTTCTGCAGCATGGAGTCCATTGCGCCTGTGGCTTCGCCGACGCCGATCATCTGCGTCACCATGTTGGGAAACACGCCGCATTCGCGCAGCGGGTCGACGATGGTGCGGCCTTCTTCGATGGCTTTCCGCACCTTCATCAGCGCCTCTTCCAGCACCGCGTTGCCCGACGTTCTCGCGGTGATACTCAAGCCTTCCAGAATCGGCACGCCCGAGGTGATCAGAGTTCCCAGCGTACGCGTAAAGCGGCCGACTGCGATCTTGCGCAATAGCGTTCCCATGATCGGAAGATGGAGCAGCATCTTGTCGAAGTAGTAGCGGCCGCGTGGATGTTTGCGAATCTGGCGGACGCCGAAGAACAGTGCGCCAGCAGCCACGAACACCATCCACCAGAAGGTTTGCACGAATCCACTCAGCCCCATGACGATGCGGGTAGGCAGCGGCAAGTTCACGCCTAGTCCGGCAAACAGGTTGGCGAAGATGGGCACAACAAATTTGAGCAGGGCTCCCACGATCAACACGGCCATGCCGACGACGGCCACCGGGTAGATGAGTGCCGACTTCACCGCCGCCCTCAGGCGTACGGCTTTTTCGACGTAGGTCGCCAGACGTTGCAGAATGATGTCAAGAATACCGCCGGTCTCGCCGGCCTCGATCATGTTGGTGGTCAGGTCATCGAACGCGGCTGGATACTGCCGCATGGCATTGGCCAGCGTGGCTCCGCCCTCTACCGTGCTGCGAACGCCGTTGAGAACCTTCAGGAAGGCTTGATTTTCCTGGTTGGCCGCCAGAATTTCCAGACATTGCACCAGCGGGAGGCCGGCGTCGATCATGACGGAAAACTGGCGAAAGAAGATCGCGATGTCCTTCGTCCCGACCTTGCCGGAGCCGAACGTCGGCATGGAAAATTCTTTGCCTTTTTCGCGAATCGCACCGGGCGTGATGCGCTCGCGCCGCAGGGCCTGCGCCAGCGACTGCTTGTTGGCCGCCATCCGCTCCCCGGTGATCTTCTGTCCCGACGCGTCTTTGCCCGAAAATGTAAAGACTGGCATGGTTTAGCTTCTCCTGACTGTCTTTGCTGCCTGATAAAAATCGTGGTCGTTCACAAATGTGTGCTCTCTCCACTCTAGTGCTTGGAGGGAGCAGCTCCTTTGGCCAGCGAGGATCCGCCCGAAGTGGAGCGGTTCGTCAAGGTGGCGCCGCGGTTGATCATTTCCTGCAGCTCGTCCACATTGCTGGAACGCGCCATGGCGACTTCCAGAGAGATTTGTTTCTGGAAGTAGGCCGTTGCCAACGACTGGTTGAACGTCTGCATTCCGAATTTCTCCTGACCCGACTGCATGGACGAATAAATCTGGTGAATCTTGTCTTCGCGGATAAGGTTACGCACCGCGGGATTGGGCACCAGAATCTCCATGATCATGGCGCGCCCCTTGCCGTCGATTTTTGGCACCAGGCTTTGGCACATGATGCCTTCCAGAACCAGCGACAACTGCGCCCGAATCTGCGGCTGCTGGTGGGCCGGAAAGACGTCGATGATACGGTTGATGGTCGACGTCGCCGAGTTGGTGTGCAAGGTGCCGAAGGTCAAGTGGCCGGTTTCCGCAATTCGCAGCGCCGATTCGATGGTTTCCAGATCGCGCATTTCGCCGATCAGCACGACATCGGGATCTTCACGAAGCGCGGCGCGCAACGCGTCGCTAAAGCTCTTGGTATCGGCGTGCAATTCGCGCTGGTTGACCACGCAGTTCTTGTTCATGTGCACGAATTCGATCGGGTCTTCGATCGTCAAAATGTGGTCGTGCCGCTCGCTGTTGATCTTGTCGATCATGGCGGCGAGTGTCGTGGATTTGCCCGATCCGGTCGGGCCGGTCACCAGCACCAGGCCGCGGGGCTTGTCGCACATTTTGCTGACCACCGGGGCCAGGCCGAGCTGATTGAATGACTTGATCTCAAAGGGAATCACACGGAATACGGCAGCCGTCGCCCCGCGTTGATTGAATACGTTGGCGCGGAAGCGAGCCAGTCCCTTCAAGCCGAACGAAAAGTCGAGTTCGAGGCTCTCTTCGAAGCGATGCTTCTGGGAGTCCGTCATGACGCTGTAGGCCAGCTGCTTGGTCTCGGCGGGCGTCATTTGCGGCAGGTCGAGCGGCACCAAATGGCCGTGCACACGAATCTGAGGCGGCGAGTTGGTGGTGATGTGCAAATCGCTGCCGTTCATTTCCAGCATTCTCTTAAGCAGATCGCTTAACGACAAACCCATGGCAAGAATCCTTCCTTGACGTTCTTAAAACTCTGAACTCCTCATCGCCAGTCGTTGGTCGTTGGTCGTTGGCGAACGGCTAACAACCAGCGGCGAACGACGGTTTTCCTAGTGAATCGTCTCGCGTGCCACTTCCTCGAGCGTGGTCATACCCGCTGCAACTTTGATCAAACCGCTGCGACGCAATGTGATCATTCCGCGCTCGATGGCCTTCTTCTTCAATTCCACCGCCGAGGCGCCGACCAGAACCAGTTCGCGAATCTCATCGTCGACTTCCATCACCTCGTACAGACCGCAGCGTCCCTTGTAGCCGGTGTTGTTGCAAACACCGCAGCCCTTTCCTTTTTGAATCTTGACCGTCTTCGACTCTTCCGGACTAAATCCTGCGTCGATCAGCGTCTGTGGCGGAACATCCACCTGCTCGGTACAGTCTTTGCAAATGCGTCGAACCAGGCGCTGGGCGCAGATCAAATGGACCGAGGTCGCTACCAGGAATGGTTCAATACCCATGTTCATCAGTCGGGTAATCGTCTCCGGCGCGCCGTTCGTGTGGAGCGTCGAGAGCACAAGGTGACCGGTCAACGCGGCCTTGATGGCGATTTCCGCCGTTTCAAAGTCTCGAATTTCGCCGACGAGGATGATGTTGGGATCCTGGCGCAAGAACGATCGCAGGGCAGCGGCGAAGTTCAATCCGATCTGTTCTTTCATCTGTACCTGGTTCACGCCACCCAACTGGAATTCGACCGGATCTTCGGCGGTCATGATGTTGGTGTCAGGCTGATTGAGGCGCGAAATCGCGGAGTACAGCGTATTGGTCTTGCCTGATCCGGTCGGCCCTGTGACCAGCACCATGCCGTAGGGCTTCAGAATGGCCTTTTCGAATTTCACCAGAGACTCAGCCTCGAAACCGAGCTTGGTCATGTCGAGACGTAGGTTCTCTTTGTCGAGCAACCGGAGCACAATCTTCTCGCCCCAGAGTGTGGGTAGTGTGCTGACGCGGAAGTCGAGTTGCTTCTTGCGTCCGCCGATGTTCATCTTCAGCATGATGCGGCCGTCCTGCGGCAGCCGCTTCTCACTGATGTCGAGCTTCGCCATGATCTTCAGACGGGACGTGATCGCGTCTTTCAGCTTCAGTGGCGGAGTCATGATCGACTGCAGCACACCGTCAATACGGAACCGGACGCGGAATTCTTTTTCGTAAGGCTCGATGTGGATGTCGCTGGCTCCTCGCTTTACAGCATCACCGAGCACAACGTTCACCAACTTCACGACCGGAGCCTCATCGGCCGCTTTCTCTAGTTCCGCCAGTTCGATTTGCTGTTCTTCCGATTGCAGTTCGACGTCGCTATCATTCATCTCCGACATCGACTGCATTACGGTTTCAAGATCTTCTTCCTTGGTCGAGCCGTAGGCTTTGTCAATCCCCGACAGAATCGAGCTTTCCGAAGCGACGACTGGCTCGATATTGAAGCCCGTCATGAACTTGATGTCGTCCATGGCGAAGACGTTCGTCGGATCCACCATGGCGATGGTCAGCGACGCTCCCACGCGGCTGAGGGGAAGAATCTGGTAGCGCTTCGCGGTCTCGAACGGGATCAGCTTGACGACCGCAGGGTCAATTTCAAAATAGGAAAGGTTGATGGCGGGAACGCCATACTGGCGCGAGAGGAAGTTGGTGACATCCTCGTCCGTCAGGAAGCCGAGCTTCACCAAGGCAGACCCCAGGCGGCAGGTCTGTTCTTTCTGAACCTTATTCGCTTGTTCCAACTGCTCTGGGGTAATGATCTTCTCTTTGACGAGAAGGTCACCCAGCCGTTGAGACATACGCAGATCTCCTAACCACGCAAGTAGAACGATGCCTCAAAGTTGTGGAGGCATAGCGCGAAAGGCTGCCCTATCGTCGGGGGAGAATGCAGCTCATCCGCGTTGACATAAATTGTCAACGCTATCGGATTACTGCACCACTTACTTTGGTACTTGGACTAAGCGGGGATTACCGGCCTCCAGGGGTCGTTTGCGCTGAACCCCGCGCCAAATGCTGGTTTTCACCGCGGATGAGGCCGGGATGAGAGCCTGGGTACATGGACTTCAGTAAGTTACAAGTCCAGTCTCCGGGCTCAGTTGGCGCGGCAAGGAAGGCTTGGCTAGACTCGACAGGAGGACTTTCCACTTGTTGCGGCAGTCGAAAAAAGAAAAACTCCGGCAGTACTATCACGTCCTTTCTCGCGCTTGGGGACCACAGCATTGGTGGCCGGCGGAGACGCGATTCGAGGTCATCGTAGGCGCCTACTTAACCCAGAATACTGCCTGGACGAACGTCGAATACGCCCTGGCGAATTTACGCAGCGCGCAATTGTTGAGCGTCGACGGAATCCGGAAAGTGCGGCTCGCGAGCCTGGAACGGCTCATTCGCCCGTCGGGCTATTTTCGCCAAAAGGCAAAGCGCCTCAAGATGTTCGTCTCGTTTCTCGATAAGCGTTATGACGGCTCCCTAGATAGACTGTTCGCACAACCGACCAACAAGCTCCGCACAGAACTGCTGAACTTGAACGGCGTCGGACCGGAAACCGCCGACTCAATCCTTCTTTATGCTGGGAACCACCCGGTGTTCGTGGTGGACGCCTACACCCGCCGCATTCTTGCACGACATGCGATTCTGCCAGCGAAGACCGATTACGAAGAAATTCGGGAATTGTTTCAACGGGCGCTGGAGAGCGTTGCGGAGCAACAACAAGCGCCGGCTCCGTTGCCGTCACAACTGGAATCCAGCTCACGGGGCGCCGCGCATGCTCCCTCAGCGATGAGCACATCGCGACGCACCGCTCTTGTGCAGGTTTACAACGAAATGCACGGCCTGGCCGTCGGGGTTGGCAAGAACCATTGTGGGAAATCAAAACCAAAATGTGATCAGTGCCCTTTACGGCCTTTTCTGCCTCGCGTTTAGTGAAGGGTATGAGCAGGCCCAATTGTCTGAAGCTTTGTTGTTCGCTCTCCTTCATCCTGTTCTTGATCGCTGCTACGCCAGCGCCACCGACAACCTTGCGACAAGCAGCAGATCGCGCTCACATGCTCGTGGGTGCTGCCGTTCGTCCGGGACTCTTCTCCGAAGCTGCGTACACGGCAACGGTCGATCGCGAATTCAACATGATCGAACCGGAAGATGCGATGAAAATGGCAGGTTATCCGGCGCGATGCGGCTGCTTTTGACTTCGGACCGGCAGACAAAGTGGTGCGCTTCGCTCAAATGCACGGCATGAGAGTTCGCGGACACTGTCTGGTCTGGGACCACAACAATCCCGAGTGGTTGGCTCAAGGCAACTTCTCGCGCGTTCAGTTATCTCGCTTGCTGCAAGAGCACATTACGACTGTGATGAAGCACTATGCTGGCCAGATATTCGTCTGGGACGTGGTGAACGAGGCCCTCGATGAAAACGGCGTGCTCAAAGATTCTCCGTGGTACAACCCGCCGGGGATCGGGCTGCCGGGAAAAGATGCAGCGTATGTCGAGCAGGCGTTCAGATGGGCGCATGAATCTGATCCCCATGCCGCGCTCCTTTACAACGAGAATCAATGCGAAGGCCTCAACCGCAAATCTGACGCTGTTTATGCCATGGTGAAGGATTTCAAGCAACGTGGTGTTCCCATCGCCGGAGTCGGCCTGCAGATGCACATTCCACGCCTTGATCTTGATTTCGCCTTGGTCGCGGCCAATATCGCCCGCCTGACGGCACTCGGACTTCAAATCCACATCACCGAGTTGGATGTTTCCCTGCCCCTGGATTCGACGGGTCAGCCGCAAGATTCCGATCTGCAGCGACAAGCTGAAATCTAAGGCCGGGTCGTGCGCGCGTGCCTGCAAAATCCGGGCTGGAGCGCAATTCAGACGTGGGGATTCACCGACAAGTATTCGTGGATCGGCTCCCATACTCACGGAACCCGCGGCGCGGCGCTTCCGCTGGACCGTGCCTACAAGCCAAAACCCGCGCACGACAATGCTCGGCGAAATCCTGACCGCACGCCATCAACCCGACTAGAACCCGGCCCCTGCAGTTGCCGAACCTCTAGCGTACCGGGTCAATGCACCGCGGCCCCATGTCCCTGCATCTATAATGACTTGCACGTCTGGGCTTGGATGCCGTGGCCCGGATTGGCCCATGCTCGTGGCGAACGCTGCTTCAATCCGACCACCAAAGACGTCCTACCGCAAGCAGGTCATCATCCTGTCGTCGGTTTCGGTGTTCTTACTGCTCGCCATTCTGGTTTCGGAAACCGCGTTCGATCTCAACTTTCTTCACCCCGGAAACAATCAGGACATAGTCGTATTCGCCGCACTCTCAGCGTTGATCTTCCTCCTCTTTGTTGCGCTCACCTTTGTGCTGATGCGCAATCTGCTAAAGCTTTTTGCGGAACGCCGCCTAGGAGTGCTGGGCTCGAAATTCCGGACGCGCATGGTGGCTGGCGCGCTTTTGTTGTCCTCTTTGCCGGTAGTGGTCATGTACTGGTTCGCTTACGGATTGATGAACCGCTCGATCGACAAGTGGTTCTCGACTCCCGTGGAAGAAGTACGCGCCGATACGCACGCCATGGCGTCGCTACTCGCGGATTACGCGACACAGAATGCCCGCTCCGAGGCTGGTTCGATTGCTGCATCTACCGAAGTCGTACATGCTTTTTCGGGGCACGGATATTCCGATGTCGTCAGCGAGTTTCAGAGTCACGAACTGACATTACAGGGCGGGTTTGCGCTGGCGATCAAGGATGGCAACGCTGAAGCTGCCCTCAACGCCCCCGCGCCATGGTCCGTCCTCAAAGCATCGCTGCCGCTGAATGATGCTGCCCTGGGACGAGCCGCACCATTCACCTGGCAGAACACGGAATACACGGTGGGCAGCGCTCCGGTTTCAGGCGGAGGCATGATTCTGGTCGCCATTCCGCTTCCCAAGGGCTTTTCGGAGACCGTACGGCAAGTACAAGCCAGCCAGGATCGCTATTACAACCTGGCGCGCGAGCGCCGCGTCGTGCGCCGAACTTATATGGGATTGCTGCTGTTGCTCACGATGATCGTTCTCTTCGTGACCACATGGCTGGCGCTGTTTCTCTCGAAGATTGTGACGCGTCCCTTGTCGGCTTTGGCCGAGGCTACCCAGGAAATCTCGCGAGGCCGCCTCGACTACCGCGTCGATGTCAGCTCAGCGGACGAGATTGGCGACCTCGTGCGCTCCTTCAATCGCATGGCCGAAGATCTCGAAACCAGCCGCAAGCAGATTGAGACTTCCAGCCGCGAACTGAGCGCGGCGAATGCAGAACTCGATCAGCGCCGCCGCCAGTTCGAAACCATTCTCGAAAGCATTCCGACGGGAGTGCTCTCGCTCGACGCGGACCGCCGCGTCACTCATCTGAATCAGGCGTTGCTCCGAATGTTTCATCCTGACGGGCATGACGGTCCCCCCCAGATTTTGATGGGGGCCTCTCTGGCGGAAGTGTTTCCCACGGAAGTACTGGAAGATTTCGAGCCGCTCCTCCGGCGCGGCGATCGCATGGGCATGAGCACCAGTCAGATGGAGCTCCAGCTGCCTCGCGGCTCACTCAGCTTCGCCGTTACCGTCGCCACCCTCAGGCATGAAGGCGAGCGCTCCGGATATGTTGTCGTCTTCGAGGACCTCTCGGATCTACTGAAGGCCCAGAAGCAAGCCGCATGGCGTGAAGTCGCGCGCCGCGTGGCGCATGAAATCAAGAATCCGCTCACCCCGATCGCGCTTTCGGCGGAGCGCATTCAGCGCCATCTGGATCGTGCCACTCCCAGCGATCCCGCATCGCTGGAGATCGTCCGATCCTGCGCCGAAACGATTGAGGGAGCCGTCGAAACCGTCCGTCGTCTGGTGGATGAGTTCGCGACCCTAGCGCGCTTCCCTGTCGCCAAACCGCAGCCTTCCGACATCAACGAAATCATTGAGGACGCGCTTTCGATGTTCAACGGCCGGCTGGATGGAATTTCCCTGCACCGGTCGCTGGCCTCCGATCTTCCGAAGGTACTGGCCGATAGCGAAGCGATGAAGCGTGCCGTGGCCAACCTCGTCGATAACGCCGCTGAGGCTTCGCAAGATGCCATTGTGCGAGAGATTGGCATTTCGACCTCTCTGGTTGCCAGCCGCGACGCGGTTGAGATTACGGTCGCGGACACGGGCCACGGCGTCACCCGCGAACTGAAGGAAAAGCTCTTCCTTCCCTACTTCTCCACCAAGAAGCGCGGCACGGGACTGGGCCTGTCGATCGTCAGTCGCATCGTGGAAGATCATCACGGTTCTATTCGTGTGGAAAAAAATGATCCAGTTGGTTCTCGCTTCATCATAGAATTGCCGGTTGTTCCCGAATCCACAGCTGCGTCGATGATTCCTCAACATGCATAGCATCTTGGTCGTCGATGACGAAGCCGGTATCCGCGAGTCTCTGGCGGGCATCCTCAAGGATGAAAACTATTCCGCCTCCAGCGTGGACTCGGGCGAGGCGTGCCTCGATCTGCTGCGAAAGACCGGCTTTGACGTGGTGCTGCTGGACATCTGGCTGCCGGGCATCGACGGCTTGGACACGCTGCAGAAGATTCGCGAACTCGACGATCCACCGGAGGTCATCATGATCTCGGGCCACGGAACGATCGAAACCGCGGTGCGCGCGACCAAGCTCGGCGCCTATGACTTCCTGGAAAAGCCGCTCTCTCTGGAAAAGACTCTTATCGTTGTAAAGAACGCGATCGAATCGACGAAACTGCACCGGGAAAACGTCGATCTGAAGAAGCAACTGCAGGCCAAGAGCATTATCGTCGGCGACAGCATTCCGATGAAAGCTCTTCGGCAGCAGATCGCTTTGATGGCTCCGACCAATGGCCGGGTTCTGATTTACGGCGAATCGGGCACGGGGAAGGAACTCGTGGCCCATGCAATTCACTCGCAGAGCCTGCGCAAGGACGAGACTTTCGTCGAGGTCAACTGCGCCGCGATTCCCGAGAACCTCATCGAGAGCGAATTGTTTGGACACTACAAAGGATCGTTTCCCGGAGCTGCCACTGACAAAGAAGGAAAATTCCAACGCGCACACGGCGGAACTCTCTTTCTCGACGAAGTCGGAGATATGAGCCTCAAGACGCAGTCCAAGGTGCTGCGCACGCTTGAAGAACAGCGCTTCACACCGGTGGGGAGCGATGAAACCATCACCGTCGACGTTCGTGTAATCGCGTCCACCAACAAAGATCTCGAGGAAGAACAGTCGCGTGGCAATTTCCGCGAGGACCTCTTCTACCGTCTCAATGTGATTCCGTTTTTCGTTCCTCCGCTGCGCGAGCGCAAGGAAGACATCCCGCTGTTTACCCGCCACTTTCTCAAGGAACTGGCGTCAACATACGGGCGACGTCCTCGCGAAATTAGCGACGATGCCATCGAAGTGCTCATGCGCTACTCGTGGCCGGGCAACGTACGTGAATTGCGGAACGTGATTGAGCGCATCGTCATCATGAATCCCACTACAACGCGCTTTGACAGCAAACATCTGCCGCCGCTGGTTTATCGCGACGGCAGCCGCCGAGCGCCCAAGAGCGAATTCTCCACCCTGCACCAGGCGCGTGACGCCTACGAGCGGGATTACATCTTGAAGAAACTGGATGAAAACCACGGCAACGTGACCCGCGCCGCGGAGGTGCTGGGGCTGGAGCGCAGCCATCTCTACCGGAAAATGAAGGCGTTGGGGATTGCAGCGAAAGAATAGCGGGAAACTACCGCTTCACCATGTGGATTTCCGTTCCGTTCTTGTGGAACTTCACTTCATCCATCAACTGGTTAATCAGAAAAATCCCGCGGCCGTGATTGGAGTAGAGGTTCTCACCGACCGTGCAGCTGGGAATCGCGTTGGGATCGAATCCCGGGCCCGGGTCGCGCACGATGATGAGAATGCCGCGCTGCTCGTCACAAGCCACCAGGCACTCTACCACTTTGCTGGGATCTTCTTTGGCGCCGTGGACAACGGCATTGGCGAGAGCCTCTTGCAGAGCTAGCTCAATCGCGTCTTCTTTGCCGTTCACGCACTTCATCTCGCGCACGGCTTGCATCACCTGCTGCACAACCGGGTCAACGGCCTTGCGGTCCGCCGCCAGCGTGACGCGCACGCGGAGGTTCAGCTTTTGTGGATCGAAGTCGTACTCCGGGAAGTGTTCCTCGGCGGAATCCCCAGCATCCATGGTTCGCTCGTTGGTCGTATTGCCCCAGTACTTACTACCTGATTCTAGTGGTCCCCATCGAAATGGGCAATGGCCGCCTGCTTCGAGGCGCTGGCTACCATATCACAACGTTAGTCTTTTGTGTGGGGCGGGAGCGGGACTGGGATGAGTTTGTGCTTCTTCCTTCTCTGGCGCACGATGTTCAACGCTCTGCTCGAGCATCCGCTGTTCCAATTGCCGGCGCCAGTCGAGTTCTTCCACAAAGCGGCGGGAATCGCGCCATCCCGGTTCGGCCTTCACATACAGTTCGAGAAAGACCTTTGTTCCCACCATGCGTTCAATCTTTATCCGCGCAGAAGTACCCATCTTCTTGAGCATCTGGCCGCCTTTGCCGACCAGAATCCCCTTCTGACCATCGCGCTCGCAGTAGATTGTCGCGGCAATCCGAGTAAGCCCCTTCCCTTCCTCGAAGTTCTCGATCAAAACTGTCGTCGCGTAAGGAATCTCTTCGCTGGTGTTCAACAGCACTTGCTCGCGAATGATCTCCGCCGCCATGAACCGCGTAGGCTGGTCCGTGATCTGATCCTCTGGAAAGTACGCCGGACCTGCGGGGAGAGCTGCAACGACTGACTCGAGGAGCACATCGAGCCCTTTGTGCTTGAGCGCCGAAATCGGGAACACCTGCGCGAAGTCATACAGTTTCCGGTACTCCTCGATCATAGGAAGCAACCTCTCTTTGTCGCGGATCAGATCGATCTTGTTCAAAATCAAAAATGCCTTGATACCGCTGCGACGCAACAAGTCGAGAGCAAACTGGTCGCGGGGGTCCATCTTCTGCCGGGCATCCATGATCACGAGGACGAGATCGCATCCTTCTAACGCCTCGCGCACCTCGACCATCATTTTGCGACCCAGAGAACTGTCCGGCCGGTGAACTCCGGGCGTGTCGACCAGCACGATCTGCCCGCCGCCCTTGCCCTTGCGCTTCGGAATATGCACGATGCCTTGAATTCGGTTGCGCGTAGTTTGGGGCTTGGGCGAGATGATCGCCAACTTCTCGCCGACAAGCGCATTGAGCAACGTAGACTTGCCGGCGTTAGGACGACCGAGAATGCAAACGAATCCAGAGCGAAAGGGCATAAGAGCTTCTAGCGTCTAGCTCCTAGCTAAAGCAACTATGTTGCTAGGGCTGATGCAGCTTGTTTTTATCTTAAGCCACTTCGCAATAACGTGCCGATGGAACTCTGTAACCGAGATGGTTTAGTAGGAGCTAGTAGCCAGAAGCTGCCTATATTAGCTTCATCTGCTGCGGCTGCACCGACGTGACTCGCACTCGCTCAACCTTGCGGTCTGTGGATTCGATGACTTCAAACCGCAATCCGTCTTCCTCGACGATCTCGCCCTTGCTCGGAATCCTCCCGGCGAGCTCGCTGACGAGTCCGGCGATCGTCGCGGACTCTTTCCCTTCCGGCTTGGTTCCGAAGAGTTCGTCGAGGCGATCCACATCCATCCCGCCGGAGACGATGAACCCGCGGTCGCCGTCGCGCACGATCTCCGGCTTGTCTCGCTCGTCGCGGATCTCGCCGACAATCTCTTCGACAAGATCTTCGATCGTCACCAAGCCCGCGACTCCGCCGTATTCATCGACGACGATCGCCATACGAATGTTCTGCTTCTGCATCTCGCGCAACAAGTCGCTTCCGAGCTTGCTCTCCGGAACGAAGTAAACGTCGCGCCGCATGATCGTATCAAGGGTACGGTTGTGTGCTTCGGTGTCGGGCACCTGCAACACGTCTTGCGCGTAGACGATCCCCTTGATGCTATGAATACTGCCCTCATACACGGGCACGCGCGAGTAGTGTTTGGTGCGCAGCATTTCGATGAAACGTTCGACCGTCGTATCCGTGGGAACAGCGAACATCACCGGGCGGGGTTTCATCGCTTCGCGCACGGTCTTGCCGCTGAACTCCACAACGGACTGAATCAGCGCGCGATCGCCTTCCTGGATGATGCCTTCTTCCTGGCCAGCCTCGATCAGAGCATCCACCGCTTCAGCCGAGGTCTCAGGTTGTTCCTTGGTATTTTCATTGGTCAGCGACGCCACCGATTGCAGGAACCCAAGGACAATCGTCACCGGCATGACTAGGTAAATGAGCGCTCGCAAGCACAGCGTCCAGTGAATCAACCACCCGCCCCTGGTTCGCGAGAAAAAGACGAAGGGAAGGAAGCGGTTGCACAAGATCACGATCAGAAGCAATGCAATCGTCGCCTGCAGGACTTCATAGATGCCCCAGGCCGGATCGCTGAAGAGCAAAAAGCCGATCAGCACCGCGATAGCCGCCGTTATCAGCTGTGCAAGAACAGCCATCGAAAGCGCTGCGCGCATCCGGGTGACCTTGAGCTTCGGCTCAACCTTGTGCTCGAAGACATCGATGTTGTCCTGAAATTCGCGGGACAAAAACTTGCCGATCTCCTGGTAGACGCGGTCGACATACGAGACCAGCATCAACAGTCCGACCAGAAGAAACAGCGCAAAGGCAACGGCGATAGTCATGCCGTCCTCCGCGCTCCCCTCAACGGCGTCGTGCGATTCGCATTCTTCCCGAAGGGTTTCTCGCCGGGTTGTGCGCGCTCGGCGAGGCCGATGGGCAACCGGAGGATCCGGCGTAACTTCGCTTCTTTCCGCGCCATTTCACCATTATCGCGCTCGTGGTCGAAGCCCGCCAAATGAAGAATCCCATGGAGGATTAAGACTTTCACCTCCAGAGCCCCGGAATGACCGCGCCGCAAGGCATTCTGCAGCGCGATGTCCGCGGAAATTGCGACTTCTCCCGCAAATCCGTTCGAGCTGCGATCGCGCAGGATCGATGGCTCGGTTGGAAACGATAAGACATCGGTGGCTTTGTTCAGGCCGCGGAACCGAAGATTAAGGGAACGCATTGCCGCGCTGCTCGTGATGAGCACGTTCACTCGGCCTCGCAGTCCGGCCGCCCGCCGGGTACGCGAGACGAAGCGACTGAGCGTATCGTCGCTCAAGCCCGCAATCTGCTTTTCTAGAATGACCATGCCTGCAACCTCGGGCCTTAAGCCCGGCACTTTGCGTAAAAACAAAAGAGAGGGCCAGATGCTAGGCCCTCCCATCCGATGAAACGTTACTGCTTCGATTGCGACGGCGCCGCCCTGTCCTCACCCGGAACGGTGGCCGGCCTTTGGCTCGCGCTCGTCACATCCGCGCTCTTTGGTTCCCCGAGCAAAAGCATTTGCTGCTCCGCCGCTCGCGTTTTGTGTTCGTCGTAGGCGCGAACAATGCGCTGCACCAGGTGATGGCGCACGACGTCGGATTCGTCGAAATTGACAAATGCCAAACCGTTGACGTTTCCAAGCACGTCAATCGCTTCAAGCAATCCGCTGCGGCGGGCATTGGGCAGATCGATCTGGGTGACATCTCCCGTGATTACGGCCTTGGAGTTAAATCCCAGGCGCGTGACAAACATCTTCATCTGCTCGGAGGTCGTGTTCTGCGCCTCGTCGAGAATCACGAAGGAATCGTTCAGGGTTCGCCCGCGCATGAAGGCGATCGGCGCGATCTCGATCACGTTCTTCTCTAAATAACGGTCTACCTTCTCAGGCTCGAGCATGTCGTACAGCGCGTCGTAGAGCGGCCGCAAGTAGGGATCAATTTTGTCCTGCAGAGTGCCTGGCAAGAATCCCAGTCGCTCGCCCGCTTCCACCGCCGGACGCGCCAGGATGATGCGATTCACCCGCTTGGCCAGCAGCGCGGAAATCGCCATCGCCACCGCGAGGTACGTCTTGCCGGTTCCCGCCGGCCCGATGCCAAACACCATGTCATGTTTTTCGATGGCTTCCAGATAGCGGCGCTGGTTGCTGCTCTTGGGCTGAACGGTGCGGCGTCCAAACGAGCGCTGTTTGCCGGCATCGGCCAATCCGCGCAGCGTGGAGTTTGGGTCGGTCGTCAACACGCGCAACATGCTGTTGAGATCGCCGTTGCCGAACGTGTGGCCGGAGCGCTGCAGGCTTTCGTAGTCGGCAAAGACCTGTTCGGCGCGCGCCACGTCGCGCGCCGCGCCCTCGAGTTCGATGGCGTTGGAGCGCAGATTGATGGTGATATTCAGGCCGTCTTCGAGCACGCGGACGTTTTCGTCCCGCGTACCAAACAGCGCCTCGATGTTTGGGGCAACCCCGATACTCTTCTTCATGCTGGTAGATTCAAAGGTGTGTGGATCCCAGTCTCAAATGCGGAACGGCTGAGCACATCTCGACCGCCTTGCGAAGTAGGAATAAGACGAAACCTGCTCCAGCGGATAAACGACACAGAATTAGGCTTAGAGACGAGAACAGACGAAAACTTCGCGCCCATCGGGCGAACGACGACCATTGCCTAAAGCCTACCCCGTTGCGAAGTGGGGCGTCAATGGGAGGAAATCCACAGCGTTGTCAGGTTGCGGAACCTTTGTCGCGCGCGGACGCAGGCACGGCTCGGGTCTCCGCCCAATCGCGCAATGTATTGATCTCCTCGGCTCGGGTAGTCGAGAGGGGCACGGTTTGCCCCAGTGCGTCCAGCAGCGATTGCGTGGTCAGCGGTTTCTTCTCCGAATAGGCAGCGTACAGAGCGCCCTGAACCGCGGCGTCGATCTCGGCGCCTGAGTATCCTTTCGCCGCGGAGGCAGCTGCTTCCAGATCGAAGTCTGCCGGATTGCGCTTGCGCTTCGAGAGTCGGATCGAGAAGATCTGCCGCCGCTCGGCCTGGTTGGGCAGATCGACAAAGAACAGTTCATCGAAGCGGCCCTTGCGGATCAACTCCGGCGGAAGCACTGTGACATTGTTGCAGGTGGCAGCAACGAAGACTGGGGACTTGCGATCCTGCATCCACGACAGGAAAGAAGCCAGTAACCGTGAAGAAACTCCCGCGTCCGCTGATGCGGAATCCGGCCCACTGCCGGCGAACACTTTCTCCAGTTCGTCGATCCAGAGAACGCAGGGGGCCAGTCCCTCGGCGACTTGAAATACTTTTCGAATGCGCTTCTCGGTCTCGCCGATGTATTTGTCGTATACGGCTGAAGTATCAAATTTCACCAGCGGCAGCTTCCATTCGCCAGCGACCGCCCGCGCGCAGAGCGACTTGCCGCATCCCTGAACTCCCAGAATGATGACGCCATGCGGAGGCTCGAGTCCAAACGCGCGAGCCGAATCTTCCCAGGCTCCGCGGCGTTGGGCGAGCCAGTGCTTCAGGTTTTCCAGGCCGCCTACCGCGGCCATATTGTCGGAGGCCTCGATGAATTCGAGCATTCCCGAGTGCCGCAGCAGTTGCTTCTTGGCTTCGAGGACATCGGTCACGGTTTCAGGGCAGAGCGAGTATCGCGTGACCAGAGCCTGTGAGATAGCGCGGTCCGCCTCTTCTTCGGTCAGTCCTCGCAGGTTGGCGGCGATCGCATCGACGCCGGCGGCATCGAGTTGCAGTTTGAGTGTGTACGTCTTCGACAGCCGAGTAAATGTGTCGTGGACAATATCGCGCAGGCGGTCGCGATCAGGAAGGGGGAGATCAAAATATTCGACAAGCGTAGTCAGTTCCGCGGGAACCGCCACTTCGGGGGCAGTGATGATTACCGTGCGGCGATTCGCGGAGAACTTCTGTCCCACGTCGCGCAAGCGGCGCACGACGACAGGATCGTCCATGTGACGGTGAAAATCCTTGAGGATGAAGACGGCCTCGACCGTCATGGATTCCATGTTGGCCAGGGCCTGCACCGGTTCGCGCGTGTTGTAGATGGAACCGCCCGCTGCGGCGGCCGCCCCACCGGCGCCCATCGATGACATCACCGCCCGAGTCAGCCTGTCTGCTTCACCGCCTCCGGGGCTGAGCGCGGTGCGCTGTGTCGGTCCCTGCCCTTGTCCCCAAACCTTGGACTCCGAACGCACTTGTGCCGGAGCATTCGATCCTGAACGCAACAGGCCGTCGGCGATGCTCCACTCGAAGGTCGCCATATTGAGCTCGGCGCAGGCCGAGCGGACCATGTTGACGGCGCGCGTCTCCTCGGACGTCTCCATCACGATGATGGGTGTCGAGGAGTTGATCAGCACCTTGAGGCGGTCAAGTGTATCGGTCATAATTCCGCTTGCTTTTTTACCTTTCGCTGAACCAAAACCTTCAACCATGAAGGACACGAAGGTTCACGAAGGGAACCCGCTTCATCTGTTTGACCGGGCGAGAGTTGCTCCCCTATAATAAGTAATTCGGACCCACCCGAATATCTCTCGGTACACACGAAGGTAACGAACCAGACATGGCAAACCATCTATCCGCGCAGAAGCGCGCCCGCCAGACCGAAAGCCGCACCACGCGCAACCGCGCCAACACTTCCAGCCTGCGTACGCAGTTGCGCGACCTGCGCGAGAGCATCGCCAAAGGCGACAAGGCCGCGGCCGAGCAGGTGTACCGCAAGACAGTCTCCGTGCTCGACAAAGCCATTCAGAAGGGCACGCTGCACGAGAACACCGCGTCGCGTTACAAATCCCGTCTGAACGTGCGCGTCAAGGCGATGAAGTAGGCTGTCAGCGATCACGGCGGACCTACCCGGTCCTCCTTTTTCTTTTTGGCCAGCGAAAGCTTTGACCTCCCGGTTGTTCCCCCTGCTTTGAACGAGATCGGGATATCTCACAATTTCTCGGGTCGATCCTCTAAAATATTGATTCCACGGCACTTGGGCGGCAGGAATGTGAGATTGGTACGGTCAAAAAAATTGATTCGCAAAGACTTGCTTGCAAAATGCTAGAGATCACGCAAAAATCCCCACCTTCGCCGCAAAAGGCACGGCAAAGATGGGCACCGGCTTCGATTGAGCTCGCAATATTGCTAACTCGCCGCGACGATCACGGCGCCTTGGCGGGCGAGAGCGTGGCGGCCAGCACAACAACGTCTTTGTTGTTGGGCAAGTTCACGGTCTTCACCGTCTTTGCCGCATTCAGCGGGAGCTGGTACGCGTACAGATTGAATGTCCGCTGATCCTTCGTGCCATTGCTCAAATTGCGGTACGACATCGCGACCCCTTCGGACTCGCGAGAGTATTTTTGCGGGGTGAACCAGTCGCTGAAGCTTTGAACAAATTTCGAAGTGGTTCCGTCGGTGTATTTGACGGTGACGGTCTGCGACGCCTGGTTGCCTTGCACGCCCGTCGCTAACAGAGTGAGCGTGGAGAATTTCCCTTGAGGCAGAGTGACCGATTGGCCGGTGCAACTGACCGCGTCGAGTTCATTGGCCGGTCCAAAGTTGAAGAGCACGCCGTTGAACACCCGCGATGTCGACAGCAGATTCGACGAATACGAGTCTCCGATGCCGTCGATGCCTCCGGTCGATGAATACACCGTGCCGTCCGTGTAGACGCCGTTCAGGTTGAAGTCCGACGTTAGACTGACCTGTGTTCCGGTACCCGTCTTGCCCAGCGCTGCGCTGACGGCCAGCGAGAGGGTCGTTGTGTTGGTGGTTGTGCCGGAAGTGCCGGTTACGGTCACAGTCGTGAATCCCGTGGCAGCGGTGGAAGTCGCCTTGAACACAATCTTTTGCGAATTGCCGGTGCCCAGAATCGTCGCTGTGACGCCCTTTGGCAGCGCTGACAGACTCAGCTTCACCGTGCCGGTGAAACCATTGGAGTCCGTAATCATGACCGTGGCAGTGGAGGACGAAGTCTGGTTCAAGAACACGCTGCCCGGCCCGGAGAGCGTAAAACCGCTACCGCCAACCGCGGCGTTGATCGCGGCGGCGTACTGCGCGGCCAATCCGGTGCCGACGAAGTCGTCATAGAGCCACATGAATCCGCCGACAATGCCGCACTGGCTGTGCCAGCCGCTCATGGTGGTCTGAACCTGGCTGGGAGTGTCGTCCTGGTCCCAGAGGCCGGGAAAAACTGGGACGGTGCCGAAGTCCCATCCCGAGCAGGGATTGTTTCCTGCGCCGCCCGCATAGGCTTGCAAGTGGACTCCGTCGGCCGTGCCGGGAGCCTGGCTGTTGATCGACGACACCACATTCGTCCAGTAGCTGGAATCGTCGAACGCGTCGGGCATCACGTGATATCCCAGTCCGCCCAGCATCACGCCGAAAGAAATCGTGCTCGCCGAATCGAAGCTGTTTTCATCGTCAAAATCGATTGCGTCGAGTGCCGGAATCGCTGTTTTGAGCGCCTGAAAATCCTGGTAGAGAATGCTCGTCGGCCCCGTGCCCTGTGCGTCGACCAGCGCCTTGATGTCTTCCCAGTCTCCGTAATTGGAGGAACCGATGCTGAAAGTAACCCGCTTCACCGTGCCCAGCTTTAACGTCGCCATGTCGGAAGCAAAATTGGGATAGTACTGGTCGCCGACATAGACTCCGCCGGAGGTCAGGGGAAATTCTCCATTGAAGTTCAGGTCGCCGGTGCTGCTGACCTCGACACTCCAGACGATCGCTTCAGTGAAGCCAGAGTTTTCGATTTCAGTGATGTTGGCCGAGGCATTCTTATAAAAAGGGCCGCCACCGAAGATGCCGGTGTATCCGGTCTGAGCTGACGCTGCCTGGCTGGAGAAGGCTGCAGCTAAGAACAGTAGAAGAATGAGTGCATCACGAAGAACAGTTTTTTGGCAGGGCGTCAGCGACCGCGTCCTTGTCGAATACTCCACAGAGGTCTCCTAGTCAGAAAAATGGGTTGGGATGCTCGCAAATCCTGGTCGGTAGTTTTGACTCGTGTCCCCAGGTCAGCGGAGGCGCGACGGCGGGGTCGCTCTCAAAGTCGAGAGATTATACATGGTTGCCGGCTAAATGCCGCGCGGGACGCGGGAAGGCGCCGACGGACAGAGGAGGGCTCAGGAGCCGGGGGAAACTATCTGGAGCGATTCGCCCCTAGCGCGCGAACGCAGCCATCGCGATGGCCACTTCCAGCGTCATCAGCACAACGGCTGTGCAGTAGCAGCAGAGTCTGTCTTTCATGGCCGATAACGTTATCCGACGCGGGATTGGGCCGCTGTGATTCGGATCACGGGTGGTAGTGACGGGAGACAAGAGTTCGAAGGCATCCGTTGGATCGGCTTTATTCGAGGCTGGGTTGTCGAAAGCTGATAGCTGCCTCTTACACCGGCAACTGTTCCTGCATCCAGCCGGGCGTTTCGAGCTTGGGCTCGGTGGTCAGGTCCATCACGAGCCGTTCGAGGACCATGCGTTTGCTGACGGGATTTGAGCGCAAAGCGAGGTCGGCTTTCGCTACGAGGCGAATGGCGCGCGTGAGTTCGCGGCGATTCTTGTAGCGGCGGGCCTGCTTGATGATGTCGTCGGCGGCAAACGGAGGCACGCGGAATCCCTGCCACAGCGCCGCCCACAGCATGCGCTGATCGCGCACGTTGCGCTCGAGAATCACCAGCATCTGGCGGAAGGTCTTGGCTAGCATGTAAACGTGGCCGATCGCTGCTTCTTCGCCCTCTCCCGAAAGCAGAATCGCATCCAGGACTTCGAGGGCGCGCACGCGATCCTTGCTGGAAATCGCGTCGGTCAGTTCGTAGAGCGAGCGCTGCTTGGCGGCCAGCACCATGGTCTCGACATCGCCCAGCGTGATGCGCCGCTTCTCGCCGACGTAAAGAATCAGCTTCTCCAGTTCATTCGAGATCATCATCATGTCGCCGCCGAGCGCGTCGACGAGTTCGCGGGCGCCGTCGGCCTCGATCTTTACGCCGCGTCCGATGCCGTAATCAGAGATCCAGCGGACTGCTTCGCCTTCTTCCACGCGGGCCAGTTCGACTATGCCGCAATACTGACCCATGGTTTCGCGAATGCGCTGGTAGCGTTCCTTGTCCTGCATCTCCATCTTGCGGACGTCGGCGGGGATGCTGATGTGGTCAGCAACGAAGACGATGAGCGCATCGGGATTCGGATTCTTGCAATAATCCTCGATGGCGGCGAGTTTCTCTTCATTCGATCCGCGGCCAAAAAGATTCTTCACGCCCCTCACAAAGAAAACTTGAAAGGGCGCCATCAGCGAAGGGGTGCGGGCGCGGTCGAAAACTTCGGCGACATCGTTTTCCGCCAGATCGAATTCGAAGAGGCTGAAATCGCGCAGATCAACAGGAACAAGGTGCTCGAGGATAGCGTCGCGAAAACGCTTGCGGAAGAAGGCTTCGTCGCCCACGAACACGTAGGCCGCGCGCATCTTGCGCGATTCGAGTTCGCTGACGAAGCGCTCGGCTTGGGCGAAGGCGCGCATTACGAATCTACTCTCCCGGCTATGCTCATCGATTTCGACTTTAGCATCGAGTGCCCCGTCCGCCTAGTGATCCAATCGGGGACTTACAGCCGGCTCAGGAACTGCACAATTTCCGGCGCGTTCCAATCAACGGCGCCCACAAATTTTCGCCGCAACACTCCCTGGCGATCGATGATGTAGGTCTCCGGCCAACCTGCAGTACCGTACAGGCCTGCAACTTTTTGTTCCGGATCGCGGACGGTCAGAAAATTGATTCCCTGCTGCTTGAGGAAACGGTGATACGCATCCTGGTCGACATCGATACTCACGCCCACGACGACAATCCCTCGTCCCCGCATGCGGTCCTGCATGGTCATGAGCGACGGCAGTTCTTCGAGGCACGGCGGACACCACGTCGCCCAGAAATTGAGAACGACAATTTGCCCGCGAAACTGATCGAGGCTCACTTTGCGGTCGGAGTCCTGGACGCTGAACTCTTTGGCCGGATTACCGATACGAGGGGGGCGCGTTCCGCGGTCACAACCGTTCAGGAGAATGCTCAGCGACAGCAACGCCAAAGAGGCGAACCGTTTCATTGTTAAAAACCCTCCAGGACATTCGATACCAGGGTGCGGGCAAAATCCTGCGAAAGGCGGCGGAATGCGGGAGAGTCTTCCTCGAAAAAGCTCGACAGATCCTGCGAGACTTCGTATTGCTCGCGAAATAGATACGCCGGATTCTGGTACAGCACTTTGCCGTAACGGTCGGTCAACGAGACTTTCATGCTGACAACCACGAGCACGCTGGCCGCGCGCCCGGTGGCCGTGTCGTATGTCAGTGGAGACGCCGTAGTCGAGAGCACGGTTCCGACTAGGGTGGCGTCGGCATTGTCGCTCGGATCGCTGACGATCCGATACCGAGTGCGGGTGGTGAATTCGCGCACGACGGAAGCGGTGAGCATCTGCTCAATACGATAAGTGAGGGTTTCGTTCTTGAAGGAAGGGACCGCGATAGTCTTTACGCTTTCCGGAAGTTGCGTTACGTGGCCCGCCGTGTGGTAGCCGCATCCGAGGGCAGACAGCGTCAGGAACATAGAGATTCCTGACAGACCTCGGCGGCGCAGCGTCATTGAATTTTTCCCGTGGGGCGGGTGGCGGTCATGCTCTCGGCGCACTCCACGGCGGTCAGCGCGGAAATGCGGAGATTATCGACGGCAGCCCACAACCAGATTCCGTTAGGCTGCACAGGGTCTGCTTTCAGAGAGAGTTGAATGTCCGCTTGCCCCGCTGAACTGACATTGCTTGGGAAATCGTCGTCCGCAGCGACCGTGACATGATCCCCCGTCAAAGCTTGCGTGAGAGACGGAATATCGACCGCACCCTCCATCTCCAGAAAGAGTGCCAGCGCATAGCTGTGAAAAACCGGCGCCTGCAGCAGTAACAGTGAGGGGGCCGCAGCTTCATCGGAAACAATCTTCCGAAAATGGCGAAGTACGCGGGTCTCAACCGAATCGAGCGCCGGCTGCGATTTCTGCCCGTAGCGGGCGACCATGTTGAAGGCCACCTGCGCGTCAAACACGTCTTTCGGTAGAGGCTGGAACGAAAGCAGGTTCACTGTCTGCTGGTGCAGTTCGTCCATGCCGCGCTGGCCGTGTTCGGAGGCCGGTTCAAAAATCGTGGCCACGGCCCGTCGGATGGCTCCCCCTTTTCTGGCCCGCAACAGAAGTAAAGCCAACGTCACACTCACCGGATGCGCCGTCACGCAGGGTCCAGGCTGCAATTCCGGAGGCGCAACCTGGCCTCGTTCGCGTTCAATCCAGAGGGAGCGCACGGTGGCTCCAGGCTCGTTTTCGAGGGCGGAAGACAGATCGACGATGGCGCTGCTAGCATCGCGGGCATCTTTCCAGCTGCGACGGGTGCTCTCCTGATCGGATGCGAAAAATGTGAAGTCCACGTTTTCAAACTGCTCGGCGCGCACCCGCTGGATAAAGCTGATCTCGTCGCCCATGGCCTCGAGTTGTCCCATCGCCTCGTCGTCGTCGAGCAAGCGGATATCGGCCGCCGGGAAGTTGCGCTCGTTCAGTACTTCGGCGACCTCTTTGCCCTTGAGCGATCCGGCGCCCACGATCGCAGCGCGGTACAACTTTCCGCGCGGGACCAACGGTGGAGACGCAGGCATGGATTTTGCGGACTCGCTCATGATGGTTGCGAAACCTCTTTGTAGGACGGAGGTGGAGGATCCGGATGCCGGCGGAAGATCCACTGCAGCCGCCAGAACACGCCCGAAATCATGTAGAGCAATGCAATCGCAAAAAGCATCCGGCGCGAGAAAAAAAAGATCAGAGCGAAGAGTGCTGCCAGAAGAACGATCAGCCGAAAGGGATGGCGCGACCGAAAGTCGATGTCCTTGAAACTATAGAACCGCCAGGTGCTCACCATGAGATAGCCCACGGTCGTCACCATGGCGGACCAAGCGAGGGCCATGTACGAAGACACGAGCGGCTCTCCCAGGGTAAAGTGCACAACGGCTGCGATCACTCCGGCTCCCGCCGGAATCGGCATGCCGACGAAATACTTTTTCCCGGGACGGCCAGGGTTCGAAGGCTGCGCATTGTGCGTGATGTTGAAGCGCGCCAGGCGGCTTGCTCCGGCAATCAGGAAGAGAAAGCTGGCAATCGCTCCCAGTTGCGCCAGCTTGATATGCCACTGCCCCTGCGTCAGCCAAACCGGGGGCATCAGGTGAAAACCCCAGGTCCAGGCAAGCATCGCGGGAGCCACGCCGAAGGTGATGGCGTCGGCAAGGGAATCCAATTCGCGGCCAAAATCGCTGGTCGTTCCAGTCATGCGCGCGATGCGGCCGTCCAGCCCGTCAAAGAGGACTGCAAACCCGATTGCTTTCGCTGCATTGTCGAGGTGCCAGAAATCGATGGCGCTGGCGTGCATGACCTCGAGAATGGCGTAGTAGCCGAGGGCCATGTTGGCGGTCGTGAACAACGACGGCAGGATGTACATTCCCTTGCTCATCCTGCGCCGCGGCCTGGTTATGCCCTGATTCATGAGCCCGATCTCTCCGCGGCCGAGGCGCTTCCCGCGCCGGCCAGCGTTGGCTGCGGATCGAGGAAAGCCAGCACGCTGGCTCCGCCTTTCACGGTGTCACCAACCTTCACGTTGACACGCGCGGACGCGTCAAGGACAACATCGACTCGCGATCCGAACTTGATCAGGCCGACACGCTGGCCACGCTCGAGGCGATCGCCGACCTTGGGATGGAACACAATGCGGCGAGCGAGCAGGCCTGCAATCTGCTTGAAGACAACGGTCTGGCCGTCTCCTTCGACTGTGACGATGTTCTGTTCGTTCAGTTCGGCGGAGGCCAGGTTCATGGCGTTCAGGTACTTGCCGCGCTGATAACGCAGGTCGCGCACCACCCCTGCAATCGGGGACCGGTTCACGTGGACATTAAACACACTCAGGAAAATGCTGAACCGCAGGCGCTTTTCACCTCGGACGGTCACTTGAGCGACTTCCGTGACTTTTCCGTCGCCCGGGGACACAACCGCGCCTCCATCGGAAGGAATCGCGCGCTCGGGATCACGGAAAAACCATAAGAAAAAGAATGCCAGCAGGAAAGGAATGATCGCCCACGCGGGCGCGGTCAGCCAGCCGAGCAGAATGCCGGCGGCGATCAGCGGTAGCGCGTAATAGTATCCATCGCGAACCATGGGGAGTAGTTCAATTATAGCTGGCAGGAGTTGCGCGAGCGCGCTGACCAGCCAGAGACCTGCAAGTATAAATAAAAAAAGGCGCTCGTTCGCGCCCTGCGGTAGGTACATCTCTCCCAGGCGGTCAAAGCCGCCGGGGGATTGGCCAGAGTTCTAATTACGCTACGTTTACGCCGTACTGTTGCCGATGCTCGCGCTCAATCGATTCCATCTGATCTTTGAGGCGGAGCTTCAGCTTCTTGAGGCGTACTTCCTCGAGTTTCTCGTCTTCGCTGAGGTACCGTTTTTGGGTGAGTATTTCGAGGCGTTGCGCGTATTGCGTGTGCTCCCGAGCCAGCTTGCGGAATTCCTCGTGGCTCGTCAGCAGTTGGTCTTTCGAAGTCAGCATCCAGCAGACCTCCAACCGGGATATGGGCTCAAGGTAGCACACCCCCCATAGCGGTTCAATGCCAAAAAAGGGTGCAATTTCACTATCAGAACGGTTTAGCCAGAGATAGCCGGTAGAGGATGGCGTCCTCCAAAGGATTGGCGTAGTAGGACTTCCGGAGGCCGGTTTGGGTAAATCCGGATTTTTCGTAGAGCGAGCGAGCCGCATGATTCGACTCGCGAACCTCGAGAAACACTGCCTCGCTGTTAGTTTTGCGGGCGGCTTCAAGGATCGCCTCCAGAAGCCGCTTCCCGATTCCCTTTCGGCGCGCCGCGAGAGAAACCACAACGTTTTCGAGTTCCCATTCTGGCGCAATTTGGACCGCGACGACGAAGCCAAGGAGAGCTCCTTCCGTGTCGGGGGTGTGCGACGAATCCTCGCCGCAAGCCAGCAATACCAGACGTTCCGAGCGGAGCAGATCGCCAAATTGCGCCTCGGTCCAGTGAGCAGAAGTCGGCGAGACACGATCCATTTCATTCATGGTCGGGAGGTCGTCGAGGGTGGCCTTGCGGATCTTCACGAGTGGATGCACTACCAGTTCGGCTTGGCGAAAATTTCCGCGTCCGAGCGGCGGCCGTAGTTCGCTTCCAATTGATCGGGCGAGACGGTTGCGCCGGCCCGCAGCTTCCTCCAGCCTAGCCGTGCAACCATGCTGGCACTAACTGGCTCGATCGCGGCAACGGAGCGACCGGCAACCCGCGCGGCTTCCGCCAGTGCTGCATCCGGAGTGGAAACCATCATTGTGCGAGCGAGGTCCAGGAACTCATCTTTTCGCACCAACTGCTCTCGCACCAACTGCGTCGATGTGGCAGCAATTTCGAATTCGCCGGCATAGACCTCGCCGCGTGCGGCCTCCAGTGCTGCCAGGACTTTCCCCTCAGTGCCGCTGGCGAGCGCGACGACCTCCAGCAGCGACACTGGCACAATCGGCTTCTCGAGAATCTCAGCAAGGGCTTTAATCGCGGCCAGCCCAACCCGCAGACCGGTAAACGAACCGGGTCCGGAAACCACGACAAAGACCTCAATATCCGTCTTGCTAAAGCTATGCTTTGCGAGCAAAGACGCGATCTGAGGCACAAGCTGCGCGGAAAATGTTCCACCCGCCAGCGGCGAGGATTCGATGACCTCGACGTCGTCCGGATTGGAGCCATTCGCGCGCGCCAATGCAACACTGCCCTGCTTGCCCGAAGTGTCGGTGACGAGAAGAAGCATCCGTTGTCGGTTCGATCCGCGGAAATCCGAGGCGGTTTTTCTTTTACCCCTGCACCAATTCCAGCAGCACCCCGCCAGTGTTCGCGGGGTGAACAAAAACATATTGATGTCCACCTGCACCGGTCTTGATCTCATCCGAGACCAACCGCACGCCATCTTTTTTCAGACGATCGACGGCCGCCGACAGGTCCGGCACTTTGAGGCAGACGTGATGCAGACCTTCGCCACGCTTAGCAATGAACTTCGCAATGGTCGAGTTTTCCGAAGTCGCTTCGAGTAACTCCAGACGGCTCTCGCCCACGGGAACCATGACGAGGCGCACCTGCTCGTGCTCGACCGTCTCTTCCGGCGAGACTGCAAGCCCGAGTTTCTCGTAAATTGATTTCGCCGCCGCCAGCGACTTTACTGCAATGCCGAGATGGTCAATTTGAAACATGTACCTAGATTCCCCGCTCGCGTAGCGGCGGACGCATTTCGTCCACCCGCGATCTTCCAACCTGCCCGGACGAATGCCTCCGGGCCTACGTGTTTCCGAGCTTCGCCGCGATCTCTTCCACAAGCGTGTATGGATCGCGCTTATGCTCGACGACTTCCCGCGCCATCTTTGCCACATTGCCGTCGCCGAGTTGCGCACGCGCTTTTTCCAGCATCAGGTCGCGGAGCATCTCCACCAGGCGCTCCTGCCAGTTCTCGACGCTCTTTTGTAGTGCGCGGTTTTCTTTATGAAGATACGCTTCATACTCCACGACGGCCGCGGCCAACTCCTGCACGCCTTTTCCTTCGCTCGCCACCGTCTTCACGAGGGGGGGCGTCCAGCCATCGTGCCGCACCGCCAGCGACTGCAGCGCGCGGATTTCGCGCTCGACCCGCTCGGCCCCGTCGCGATCGCTCTTGTTGATCACGAAGATATCGGCGATCTCCATGATTCCGGCTTTGATGGTCTGCACATCGTCGCCCATGCCGGGCACGAGAATCACGACGGTGATGTCGGCAAGCCGCACGATGTCGACCTCGTCTTGCCCGACGCCGACTGTTTCGATCAGGACGACATCGCGTCCAGATGCATCGAGCACCGTGGTGACATCGGCCGTCGTCCGCGCCAGCCCGCCGAGCGCACCGCGCGTCGCCATGCTGCGGATAAATATCCCGGAATCGGCAAAGTGATCCTGCATGCGAATCCGGTCGCCGAGAATCGCTCCGCCGGTGTAGGGACTCGTGGGATCCACAGCGACGATTCCCACCGTGCGATCGTGTTTGCGATAGAGCCGCGCCAGTTGATCGACCAGCGTGCTCTTCCCCGCTCCCGGTGGGCCCGTCAGTCCGATCACCCGAGCTTTGCCGGTGTGCGGGAAAAGTGCCTTCAGCAGAGCAGACCATCCGGGAGCGCGATTCTCGACTGTGCTGATGGCACGAGAGAGCGCTCGAACATCTCCAGAGCGTACTGAATCAATCCAAGGTTGAAGGCTGTTGTTCAAACGAACAGTGTAAAGCAGAGCGCGAGGAACAGGGAAAGGTCCCGCTACGGGTTGATGACTGCGCCGCCCGTCCCGATGCCTAGAATGTGTCGGGCGAACCGGCCAAGAATTGGATATTCGGCCCACTCTCCGCGGCCGGCCTTGATTCCATAGACAATCGCAAGCACAAGTTTGAGCATCCACAGGAACAAGAATCCGAGCCAGAAGACACCAAAGAACAAAAAGAAAAGCGCAGGAGGAGCCGACGAACCGCGCTGGGGAGCCCAACCGCCAAACGTTATGCCGAGCGCAATTGCAATGGAAAACCCCGCCATCACAAACATCGTTAAAAACAGGCAAACGCCCTGGAAGAGCAAGACCTGCAGGGCGTGGAAGGTAATAAACCGCGACGGGCGCTTCACAAAGAAGATTACGAGCGGCGCAATCCATCCCCCAACCAACTGCAACACATGTGCCAGGACGGCCATGGTGCGCTCGTCCTGCGTGGTCGCGACCCCGGAATACACGCGAGGACTTGGCGCTGCATCTGGCATGGGGAGGAATTTACCACATGGCTGACAGGACGAAGAAAGGTCTACGCAGAGGGACCGTGCGGTAGAGCAATCGTGTGCCTGCTAGACGCGAAATCCTTCGCTCCACCTGAAAAACGGCTCACGCTCAGGATGACGCCGGTTTCTGCCACTCAGTCCTTGAGCAGCTGACGCGCGATCACGAGCCGTTGAATTTCGCTTGTGCCCTCGCCGATGGTGCACAGCTTCACGTCGCGATAGAACTTTTCAGCAGGATAGTCTTTGATGAAGCCATAGCCGCCGTGAATCTGCACGCCCTCGTTGGCGCAACGCACCGCAACTTCGCTGGCATAAAGCTTCGCCATCGACGATTCCTGTGTGGTCTTCATGCCGGCATCTTTCATCGACGCTGCGCGCATGGTGAGCAACATGGCGGCGTCGATTTCGGTGGCCATGTCGGCCAGCTTCCACTGGATCGCCTGAAAGTCGCTGATGGCTTTACCGAACTGGTGGCGTTGCTTGGAATATTTCAGGGCAGCCTCGTAAGCGCCCTCAGCCATGCCTAACGACAAAGCCGCAATCGAAATGCGGCCCCCGTCCAGCACGCGCATGGCGTCGGGAAATCCCTGGCCTTCGCCGCCCAGCAGATTCTCCGCGGGAATCACGCAGTCTTCGAAGATTAGCTCCGCCGTATCGCTCGCCCGGAGCCCAAGTTTGTTTTCCTTCTTGCCCGGACGAAATCCCTTCGTATCCTTCTCGACGACGAACGCGGAGATTCCGTGCGTGTGCGCCGCGCGATCGGTCACGGCGAGCACGACGACGACATCGGCATAGTGCCCGTTGGTGCAGAAGGTCTTGGTGCCGTTGAGCACCCAGTTATTCCCCCGGCGGACCGCGGTCATGCGCGCGCTACCCGCATCGGAACCGGACGAGGGCTCGGTCAATCCCCAGGCCCCGATGAACTCCCCGGTGACCAGTTTGCTGACGTATTTCTTTTTCTGCGCTTCGTTGCCCGCCAGGAAAATGTGGTTCGAGCACAGGGACGTATGCGCCGCAACGATAATTCCTACCGATCCATCGACCCGGGACAACTCCTCGATCGCTGTCACGTACTCGACGTAGCCCATGCCCGCGCCGCCATACTCGGGAGGAAAGACCACTCCGAGCAGACCCATCTTGCCCAGCTCTTTAATTGTCGCCAGCGGAAACTGTCCGGCCTCATCCCATTCCATTACGTGGGGCTTGATCTCGCGCTCGGCGAACTCACGAACGCTTTTCTTCAATTGCAATTGTTCTTCGTTGAGTTGGAAATCCAAGGTTCCTCCGGAGAGTTGCGGCTGGTTGCATCATGGCAGCCTGAAAGTCGATTAGAACATAGCGTCTGGAACCGGAAAAAGTTACCTCTGGAGAAGGAACGCGCGGACGTTACAACCCGCATGAATCCTGGCGATTTAACCGCTTTCCAGGGGCGAGCCAACCGACCGGATGGTCTGGGAAAACTTGGATTTAGGCCTTGACGGGGATGTCCGACGCGGCGATGAAGCGCTGGAAGACTTCGTTTGAGAGCAATCTTCCATGCGGCGTGAGTCGAATGAAATCGCCGTTTCGGCTCAGCAGTTCGTCCGAAATCAGTTCTGCGACTGTGCCCTGAGCGCCCTCGACTTCTTCCGGCCCGAAGTCTGCAAGGACCTGCCGCATGTCGACGCCCCGGTTCAAACGCAATCCAAGAAAGAAAACCTCCTCGAGCGCGTTGGTGCTCGAGATAACGCTCTTCTGCAACGGCGAACCAGCAACATATTGCTCCAGAGAATCCGCGGTGCCGAAACGGACGGCGGCGGTTTCGGCAGCGGCCGAAAGCAGCATGGAGTGCGCGTCGACCCCGAAGCCAAGATACGGCTGCCGGGTCCAATATTTTAGATTGTGCCTCGACTCGTATCCCGAGCGCGCGAAGTTCGATATCTCGTATTGCGCGACGCCCGCCGCTTCCAGCGCCTCGCAGGCCACACAATAGAAATCAGCGACGGCATCTTCGTTCGGGACAAAGTGCGCGTGATAGCGCGCTCCGCCGGCAATCAACTCTCGACCCAGCCGCGAATCGTCGTCCACCTCGAGCATGTAAACGCTGACGTGCGGCGCACCTGTCGCGACGGTTTGAGCCAACGACTCTTTCCATCTTTCCGCAATCTGGTGCGGTAGTCCTGCAATCAGATCGACGTTGATATCTGCAATCCCGGCCGCGCGCAGGCGGGCGATATCGTCGATGACGGTGGCGCGCTTGTGCTGGCGTCCCACAGCCGCAGCTTCACGATCCACAAACGACTGCACTCCGAGGCTGACTCGATTCACGCCGCAGTGAAGCAGCGATTCCAGCACCGCGGGAGAAAGCGTCCCGGGCGCACACTCAACTGTGATCTCCGCGTCAGGGTGCACTGAGAATCCCGCTCGCACCATATCGAACATACGCTGCAGGTGAGCGGCATCCAAGACTGTCGGCGTGCCGCCACCCAGGTAAATCGAATCCACTTCCCTCTCGATTCGCCCACCCATCTCGTCGGCCGCACTCTCTGCATTTGCAATATCGAAGCATACGCGATCCACATACCGCTCGAACGCCGCCCGCGAAAACACATCGGACGCGAAATTGCAGTAGCTGCATTTCGTTTTGCAGAACGGCACCGAGATATAAATCCCGAGACTCACTGATTCCATTATCCCACCTGCAAACCTTTTCCATCCTCGCGCCCGTCTCAGCCATCTATTTGAGGTACGCTGATGCATGGCGCGGGCAGCGCCTCCGCCCGCCTGTCCGGATTGATCGAAACTTAATGGCGCAAGAAGAGGAAGTACTCGGCAAAGCCTATGACAGCCGCCTGATGCGGCGGTTGCTCACCTACCTGCGTCCGTACCGCTGGCAGGTGACGGTAGCCATTGTCGCGATCATCCTCAAGTCGTTCGCCGATGTCCTTGGACCTTACCTCGTCAAAGTCGCCGTCGATCGATACCTGGCGCCCGTTCCTGGAGCCGCTTCTGGCCTGTGGAATTGGCTCAGCCCCAGCCCTCTGCACGGCATGGCACAGATTTCGACGATTTATTTCGGACTGCTGATTTTCAATTTTGTCCTCGAGTTTCTGCAGACCTACTTCATGCAGTGGACCGGACAGAGGGTAATGTTCGATCTGCGCAGCCAGATCTTCCGTCACCTGCAGCGGATGCACGTCGCCTTTTACGACAAGAATCCCGTGGGACGCCTGGTTACGCGCGTCACCACAGATGTCGACGCGCTGAATGAAATGTTTACGTCGGGCGTGGTCTCGATCTTCGAAGACTTGTTCGTGCTCACCGGGATTCTGGGAATCATGCTGTGCATGAACTGGAAGCTGGCGCTGATCACCTTTGCCGTGCTTCCGTTCATCGTGATAGCGACCAAGGTTTTCCGTGACAAAGTCCGCGATTCGTACCGGCGCATCCGCACGGCAATTGCGCGGATCAATTCATACCTGCAGGAGCACGTCAGCGGCATGGTCGTGCTGCAACTCTTCAACCGCGAGCGCAAGGCTTACACCCGCTTCTCAGAAATCAATCGCAGCCACATGGACGCGTTCAAAGACGCGATCCTGGCTTATGCTGTGTACTACCCGGTCGTTGATTTCTTCTCGGCGATCGCGATCGCCTGCGTCATCTGGTACGGCGGACAGGATGTGCTCCGGGGCCTCGTCTCGCGCAGCGTCAGCGTCTCGTTCAATCCACACACGCTGGTGTCGTTTCAGCTTGTGGCGACCGCGGCCTCTCTCGGCGTGCTGATCGCCTTCACGCAATACGCGATGCGCTTCTTCCGTCCGATCATGGACTTCAGCGAGAAGTACAACATTTTGCAGTCCGCCATGGCTGCCAGCGAACGCATCTTCAAGCTGCTGGATACGCCCGTGGATGTCAGGTCGCCCGCGGTCACGAAGAAACCTGAAGGCCCGGGACGCATCGATTTCGACCATGTCTGGTTCGCTTATCGAGAGATCGCAGAGGAGAGCGCGGCCGAAGAGACTGGCAAGGCTCAGGTGGGGACAGACGCCTCGGCTGTCCGGCCTGCGCAGAGCGGGGCCGCTTCCGGTAACGGCGACGCGGAATCTGCGCAACCCGACTGGGTTCTTCGCGATGTGTCCTTCTCCATCGAGTCCGGAGAGACGGTCGCGGTCGTCGGCCACACCGGGGCAGGCAAGACCACTCTGATTTCCCTGCTGCTGCGTTTCTACGACGTCCAGAAGGGTGCCGTCCGCATCGATGGCGTAGACGTCAAAGAAATGGACCTCGGCGACCTGCGCAGCCGCTTCGGCGTTGTCCTGCAGGATCCATTTCTCTTCACGGGTACGATTGGCGGCAACATCCGCCTCGGCACCGAGCGCATACGGGACGAGCATGTGCAGCAGGCTGCAGAAGATGTAAACCTCGCCGACTTCGTTCGCGGCCTTCCCAACGGATTCAACGAAGAGGTTCGCGAGCGCGGATCGACGCTTTCCACCGGACAGAAGCAGCTCATCTCATTCGCCCGTGCTCTGGCCCACGAGCCAAGAATTCTGATCCTCGACGAAGCCACGTCGAGCGTCGATACCGAGACCGAGTTCAAAGTGCGCGACGCTCTCGCCCGGATGGTGGAGGGACGCACGTCGCTGATCATCGCCCACCGGCTCTCGACCATCCAGCGCGCCGACAAGATCATCGTTATGCACAAAGGCCAGGTCCGTGAGATGGGCACCCACCAGGAACTGCTAGCGAACCGCGGTATCTATTACAAGTTGTACCAGTTGCAGTACAAGGATCAGGAAACTATGGTGGCAGGTTCTCAACAGCCGCAATCCACCGTCAGCGCGGACGACTAGGCTCGTCTAACTGTCGATTTCGGTTGCTACAATCATCCCTTGCGAATCCTGATCTCTGCCGGCGAAGCTTCCGGTGAAATGTATGGCGCGCAGCTGATCGAAGCGCTGCGCCGCCTCGATCCGTCACTGGAATTCTTCGGCGTCGGCGGGGACCGCATGCGCCGCGCCGGCTGCGACACTGTCGTCGACGCAAAAGATCTCGCCGTCGTCGGTATCACAGAAATCCTCGGCCACCTGCCGAAAATCCTCGGTCTCTACAAGCACCTGATCCGCGAAGCCGACCGGCGCAAGCCCGACCTTGCCGTCGTGATTGATTCTCCGGCCTTCAACTGGCGGGTTGCGCGACAGATGAAACGGCGCGGAATCCCCACCGTCTATTACGTCGCGCCGCAATTCTGGGCTTGGCGGCAGGGACGGGTGCGCCTGATCCGCGATTACATCGACAAAGCTCTGGTTATCTTCCCGTTTGAAGAGAAGTTCTATCGCGACAGGGGGGTCGACGCGACTTTCGTTGGACACCCGCTCGCAGAACTACCGAGCCCGACGATCGAGCGCGCACACTACGCCACCAAATTCCACCTTGAGCGTACGAAGCCCTGGATCACCATCATGCCCGGCAGCCGCGTCAAAGAAGTCCGCATGAATCTGCCGACCATCCTCGAATCCGCGGCGCTACTCGGATCGGAATATGAATTTCTGCTCCCGGTCGCCCCGACCCTCGACCGCAGTTTCCTGCTCAGTCTCATCGGATCGCAAAGAATCACGCTGGTGCCGGATGCTCTCGCCGCGCTGTGGCATTCGCGAGCCGGAATCGTTGCCAGCGGCACAGCCACGGTGGAAGCCGCCATGATGAACACCCCTTTCGTGATGGTCTATCGGGTTTCCCCCCTGAGTTATCTGCTCGGTAAGCCAAGGGTGAAGGTTCCAAGATTTGCCATGGTCAATCTGATCGCTGAAGAGGAAGTCGTCTCAGAACTCGTGCAGCAGGACTTCACGGCCGAAAACGTAGTAGCTCGTCTCAAAGAAATCCTTCCGGACGGTCCTTCTCGAGACCAAATGCTCAATGGACTGGCAAGGGTGAAGGCCCTCCTGCGCGGCCCGGCCATGGAATCTGGCCATGAAAAGCATCCTGCCGACCGCGCTGCCGACATCATCGTTACTCTTGGCAACCCGGGCGCATCCAACCCTTAGCGGTACTAAAGTTTTCGCAATTCTCATTCAGAATGAATTAACTTGAAACAACAGCGTCAGCCAAGTTCTGCTGACCCAACGGGAATGCTCTGGCCAAGACGAACTGCCTGGCATCTTCAGAAGATTGACTGCCCTCGTGGAACCGATTTAATGCCCATGTGTCTCCAGAAACGCGCGCTGTCTTCCTCCGCATACCAATCGCGGCTGCCGAGGATTCCTCTCGCCCGGTGGGGACGAGCGCCGTGGATTTGCATTCTGGCGATCGTCTGCCTTCCCTTGCCGGCTCACTCTCAAAACACTGCCGCGCCCGGCAGCGGATCGCAGATATCGGTCGCGCCGACTCCGCAGTTTCCCGCTCTTGCGGCGAAACCTGGCAGCATCACTGGTACGGTTGTCGACAAAGATGGCGACGTCGTTGCCAACGCCTCCGTCGTCCTGACCCAGGCTGGTTCGAATCCCCGGGAATTGCACTCGGGAGGGGACGGAAGTTTTATCTTTGTCGGCGTCGCCCCGGGCCCGTTTGAAATCGCAGTGAACGCGCCCGGATTCGCGACGCAAGAGCAGTCGGGTGTTCTTCAAACCGGACAGGATTATGTCTCTGCTCCCGTTCAGCTCGTGGTTGCCACCACCATCGAAGTTGTGGTCAACGGCAACCCGGAAGTAGTCGCCGAACAGCAGATTCATGTGGAGGAGAAACAGCGGGTGTTGGGCGTCATTCCCAACTTCTATGTCAGCTATGTCCCCGACGCTGCTCCGCTGAACACTCGACAGAAGTTCCAGCTTGGGTGGAAATCCACGATAGACCCGTTTTCGCTCGGAATCGCCGCCTTCATCGCAGGGGTTGAACAGGCCGACAATGAATTCAGCGGTTACGGACAGGGCGCGCAGGGCTATGCCAAACGCTTCGGAGCGAGCTATGCCGACCTGGTTTCCGGAACATTCATTGGCAGCGCCATCCTGCCCTCGCTTTTCAAACAGGATCCCCGCTATTTCTACAAAGGAACAGGCAGCCGGAAATCGAGATTTTTCTACGCCCTCGCCAACGCCGTCATTTGCAAGGGCGATAATGGGCGATGGCAGCCGAACTACTCCAACATGCTGGGCAGTCTGGCCGCAGGCGGCCTCTCGAACCTCTACTACCCGGCCTCGAACCGCAATGGAGTGGGACTGACCTTCGAAAATGCGGCGATTGGGATTGGAGGAAGTGCATTCGGCTCGGTCGTTCAGGAGTTTTTCCTGCGCAAGATCACCCCCCACGCACAGGATCTGCAACCGGGCCAGAATTAGTCCGCGGCCGCCAAATACGCGAGAGGCAAAAGTCCACAGCCGCGTTAAACCTTGTGCTCCCAGCATCTTTTGCGTCAGAATCTTCATCATAGGAAATGGGTTATCATTTCCTGGAGACTCTCCTGAATGTTGAAAGACCTGCGGCGCCCCCTGCGCGTCCTAACGAGTTCCCTGACTCTGTCGCTGCTCCTTTTGTTGGCGCTGCCGTCCCACGCCGCCGAAAAATCCCATTTGCGGGTCGACGACTATCAGATCGACGCGACCCTCGACCCCCATCTCCACCAGATCACTGCCAAAGCAAGAGTTAAGTTCACTGCTCTTCAGGATTTGAGCGTCGCCGTATTCGAATTGCACAACGACCTGCGGGTAACCAAGGTTTCCGACGACAAGAACCAACCGCTCTCGGCCGAGCGCGTGACCCAGGATTCCAGCATCCGAGTCCCACTGCCCTCCGGATTGTCCAAGGACGCCTCGACAACCCTGACCTTCGAATACGAAGGCCGCATCGAGAACGCAGACAATGGCCCGGTTCCCGGCTTGAGCCTCGCTTACATCGGCGACGACACCAGTTACCTGCTCTATGCTGGACGTTGGTTCCCCGTCAGCGGCTACGGACTGAATCGCTTCACGTCCACGATCCACATCACGGTGCCCGCGCACATGCTCGTGATCGGCAGTGGCAAAGTCACGACTGCGGACCATCCGGCCTCAAATAAGCCGAACGCCAGCGTGCTTCCGACCAAGACGTTTACCTTCGTCTCCGACAAAGCCAGCTTTCCCGGAACTATCATCGCTGGCGTCTTTCAGGAATACAAAAGTGACGACGCCGGCATGGATCTGCACGTCTTTTTCAAGCCCACGCATCAGAGCCTCGCGCCGGCGTACACAAGCACAGCGGTGCAGGAGTTCACCTACTTCATCACGCTCTATGGCCTCGCCTCATCCCAGAAGCTTAACGTCGTGGAGATCCCTGGCGACACGCTTCCCTACGCATGGGCGCCGGAGATCGTGGGCTTAGCCAGTCCGTCGATTACCGAGAAGACCAACTATCGCCTGCTCGCCGACGCCATCGCGCACCAGTGGTGGGGCGTTTCGGTAAGCCCTGCCAGCAAGGATGACTGGTGGTTGAGCGACGGATTCTCCCGCTATTCGGAAGCGATGTATGTCGAGAACGCCGCCGGAACGGCTGGCTTGGAGGAGGCGGTGAAAGACATGTCGGTCGGCGCTCTCGCCTACGACACGGTGCCGCTTTCAAGCGCCAGCAAGCTCGACCTGTTCTCGACCGAGTTCCAGTCGCTCGCCACCGACAAGGGCGCGATGATCCTGCACATGCTGCGCTGGGTGCTCGGAGAAGACAAGTACAACAAGACCATGCGCGAGTTTGCCGGAGAGTATGCGGGAAAGTCCACGTCCACCGACGACTTCCGCGCCGTCGCCGAGAAAAACTATGGCCAGCAGCTTACCTGGTTCTTTTCTCAATGGCTCGATTCCACTGGCGCGCCTGAGTTTAAGGTGAAATACACGACTTACCGGCTGGGCGGAGCGGCCGCACAAAATCCGAAGGAAGAAAAAATTCCCGGTTTCCGCGTGACCGGCGAGATCTCGCAGGATCTGGATCTTTTCCGCATGCCGATCGACCTCAGGATTGATACGGACGGCCGGACGGAGAACAAAAACATTGAGGTCGTGGGAACGAACTCGCCATTTTCGATTGAGACCTTCGGTCGTCCGCGCAAAATTTCGGTCGATCCCGATCACCGCGTGCTGACGAACTCCAGCGACGTGAAGCTGCGCGCCTCCATCCTGCGAGGGCAGGCCATGCAGCAGCAGGGAGATTTAACCGGAGCACTCACGGAATTCAACAAAGCGCTCGACCTGAACAAGAACAGCTCCCTCGCTCACTACCGCATCGCAGAGATATTCTTCCTGCAACGCAACTATCAATCTTCAGCGAATGCCTACCGGTCCGCTGTCAACGGCGATGGTGACCCGCGCTGGACGGAGGTCTGGAGCCGCATTCAGCTGGGCAAGATTTTCGACATCACAGGACAGCGCGAACGCGCCGTCAACGAATATCGCCAGGCTCTCCAGACCAACGACAACACCTTCGGTGCCCTCGAAGAAGCGCGGAAGTATCTGCAGAAAGCTTACGAGCGGCCCAAAGAAAACAAACAGTAGTCACGACAGCGAGGAAGCGTCAGACGGCTATGCGCGCACCCACTCCTCCGCCTCCTCGAACGTTCTGAATATCTCGATATTCATCTTGCTGCGCAGACTCTTGTGCATGCGCGCCGCATGGCTTTGAGTGGTGGTTTGCACTACAAAGGCGCGCTTGGCGTCCGGCGAGGAAGGATCAATTTTGTCGGCGAGCCTCAGGAAATCTTCCGCCTGCAAATCGATTTCTTCCGCCTCGGTTAAATCCGCGATCTCGGAGAACTCGGGCTGAAACGCCGGATGGATTCGCAATCTCTGGGCATATCGTGCAATATCCTCGGCAGTGACCTTCTTCCTAAACCGCAGCACGACGAGCCGCTTTTCCGGATCGACGACAAACTGCGCGCACAAATTCGTCACGAGGTTCCAGCTCTTTCCTGAAGCGTGACCACCGTTCATCATTCCACCTTTTAACATCGAAGCACCTCTGGGTCTGGCGTGCGGCCAACGCATTCCGTATCGGCAAACGAACGGAGAAACTTGATCCCGATGCCTGGTTCGAGCTCCCCTTCCGTGTCTTTGGGCCGGCTTTGGATTCTGAGTTCCAATTTCTGAGTCTCAGCTAACCTTTTTTATGTTCGCGGGGTCTAAATACGTACATGCCAGCGGGAACTTCTGAGAGTCCGGCTGCGTATTTCTGATCAGATGGTTGGGCGGGATTGAGACCCCTCGCCTGAACGTTACCCGGGTGCCCCCACGCTCCTCCCCGGAGGCGTGGGGGCATGATTCTTCCGCGAAACTTTATGCGCATGCTGATCGACATTGTCCGCCAGTCGTTGGCGACGCTCTGGGCGCACAAGCTGCGCTCCTTTCTGACCATGTTCGGCATCGCGTGGGGCGTCGGCTCGCTCCTGCTCCTCGTCGGTCTGGGAGAAGGCTTCCGCAGCGGGCAGGAAAAGCAACTCGCCACGCTCGGACAAAACATCATGTTTATGTTTCCCGGGCGGATTCCGGCGGTGGAAGGCAGCACACAGTCGGGGCAGACGTACTACTTCACCTATAAGGACTACCTGGCGATCCGTAGCGAAGCACAGCTGGTTGGCCCTTTGTCGCCTGTGTTGAACCGCGAAGACATCCGCGCCGTCAGCGATTACGGTTCCACCAACGGCCAGGTCTTTGGAGTTAGTGCGGACTACAACCAGATCCGCAATGTGCCGATCTCCCCCGGACGCTGGTTCAACAATCAGGACAATACCGAGCGGCGCCGCGTCGCCGTGGTGGGATGGGAACTGCTGAAGAATATGTTCCCCGGACGTCCGGCAGTTGGTTCGACGATCCTGCTCAACGGAATCAATTTCGACGTTGTCGGCGTGGTCGCCAAGGTGGGGCGCGACGGAAACAACGGCACAAACTCGCGCATCTTCATTCCGGTGGAAACCATGCGGGATTTGTTCCCGCTGACCAAAGCCAACTCCGAGGATGCAATCTCCTTCATCAACTATCAGCCCATCTCGAAAGACCTGCACACCGAAGCCAAAGAGGAGATTCACCGCATCCTTGCGCGCCGGCATGGGTTCAATCCCAAGCTGCAGGATGCGTTCGAGGACTGGGACACGATCGAGAACATGAAGCGCGTGGGCCGGATCTTCGACGCGATGGACTGGTTCCTGGGCGTGGTCGGCGTGGTGACGTTGGGACTGGGCGCGATTGGGATTATCAACATCATGCTGGTCTCGGTTACCGAGCGGACGAAAGAGATCGGCCTGCGCAAAGCGCTGGGTGCAACCTACCGGGCAATCCTGACGCAGTTCTTCATCGAGGGAGCGTTCCTCACGGCCTTCAGTGGCGGCATCGGATTGGCGATCGCGACTGGATTCGTAACACTACTGGCAATGCTGCCGTCGCCGGAAGGATTCGATACGCCGCGCATCATCCCGGCGTCAGCATTGGCGGCCATCGGATCGCTCGCCATCGCTGGCATCGCGGCAGGGCTTTATCCCGCGCGCAAAGCGGCATTGCTGCCTCCGGTGGAAGCCTTGCGCCAGGAATAGCGTTGAGCGTTCGGAATATTGAGCGCCTAGGGAACCAAGGTATCAAGCTGAGAGCCAAGCGCTAACGGCTGAGGGCTAACATCATGATCGTCGATCTCGCCACACAGGCTTACAACGCGCTTCGCCACAACCGGCGTCGCAGCCTTCTCACCATGCTTGGCATGGCATGGGGCATCGCGACGGTCGTGCTTCTTCTGGCGTACGGCACGGGCTTCGAGCGAGGACTGTGGTCCGCATTCCGTTCGTTCGGAACCAACCTTGTTTTCATCTTTCCTGGACGCACTGAACTGCAGGCGGGAGGCACCAAGGCCGGAACGCAGGTTCGGTTGACGGTCAATGATCTCGACTATATCCGCGCCGAAGTTCCGCTGCTGAAGCGGGTTTCCCCCGAGGCTTTCAAGAACTGCCTCGTCGCCTACGGCTCGCGGAGCGCGAATTACGGCGTCAGCGGCGTTTATGCCGCTTACGGGCGCATGCGCAAGCTCGACATTGCGGAAGGTAGCTTCTTCAGCGAAGCGGATGACTTCACGCATACGCGCGTCGCGGTGATCGGCTCCGACGCGAAGAAGAAACTCTTCTCGGGCCAGAACGCGATTGGAGACAACATTCGTCTCGACGGAATCTCGTATCAGGTGGTCGGCGTCCTGAAGCACGAGATTCAGAACGGCGACGACAACATCAACGAGCACGTCTACGTTCCCTACAGCGCGATGAGCGATCTGACGAACACGTACTACCTGAGTTCGGTGGTCATGGAGTACGAAGGCGATCACGCCAAGGTAGTGAAGGGCGTGCGGGAATCCATGGGGTTTCACCATAGCTTCGATCCCAAGGACCAGCGCGCTATCTTTGTTTTCGACGTCTTCGCGGACCTGATGGACCTGCAGGTCATTTCGACGGGCATCAAGATCCTGCTCGGCTTCATCGGCCTGCTCACACTGGGAATCGGCGGCGTTGGGTTGATGAACATTATGCTGGTGTCCGTGACTCAGCGCACGCGCGAGATCGGCGTGGAGAAAGCGCTGGGAGCACATCGCTGGCATATCCTGTTCCAATTCCTCGCAGAGGCTCTGGTCATCACCGCTCTCGGCGGATTGCTTGGGGTTGTGCTCGCCTATCTCGTCTCCTGGTCGGTGGGATCTCTCACGCTGTGGAGCGCCTTTGAAGACAATGCCAGCGAGGGCGACATTCACCTCTATATCAACGCAGCCACGCTGATCTGGTCGACGACGATCCTCAGCGTGGTGGGCATCGTCAGCGGTATGCTGCCAGCCATCAAGGCTGCGCGCCTAAATCCGATCGAGGCCCTGCGCTACGAGTAGTCACTCTGCTCGTTCTGCTTATCTCAGTGACCTCTGTGGTTAAGGCTTTCGCCTTCCGCTAGAATCGGCGTGTGCCTGAAACCAACGCACGACTCGACCGCGTTCTCGCCCAACTCCGTCTTTACGAGCATCCACTTCTGATCTTTTCCGCGCGCGCCAAAGGCGATGGCGTCGAGATCATCATCCGATTTAAGGACGAAAGCGTTCCCGTACATACCTACTACTTCGACCTCCACGCGCGCGACCTTGACATTCCTCAATTCGAATGGAGCTTCCAGCGCCAACTCTACGACGCTCTGCACGATTACTTCGTCGAGATGTTCATCCGCACGCCGCAAGACCGCGCGGACCGACAGAGAAAAGGCTTTTGAGCGAATTACGGCAAATTATCGAACAGGAGATTCGCGAGCGTGGCCCGATTCACTTTTCCCGATACATGGAGTTGTGTCTCTACCATCCCGAACTCGGCTACTACTCTCGCAATGCGGCGCAGTTCGGCAAGGCGGGAGACTTCTACACGGCGAGTGATATTCACGCGGTCTTCGGACGTTTGCTGGCGCGGCAGTTCGACCAAATGTGGCGCGTACTCGGATCGCCCGATCAGATCGTGGTAAAAGAGCTGGGACCGGGACGAGGATTGTTCGCTCAGGACGTGCTGGATTGGTCGGAGACGAAGTTTCCGGAGTTTTTCGGTGCACTCCAATATCGTCTCGTCGAACAATCTGCATCTCTGCGCGAAAGGATCGCACAGACACTGAGTCGACGGTTTGAATCCGGAAAGGCGGCCTTTGCTGCTGCGAAATCCCTACTTCCGGCAAATTCGGCCGGAAGTGGGGCACCCGAAACCTATCCGACGATCGTGTTCGCCAACGAATTCTTTGACGCGCTTTCGGTGCAGGTTGTCAGTGCGAAGGGTTCGCTGCGAATCGACGCTCGCGACGGGCGGTTCGTTGAGTCCTGGGTTGCATCTTCACCCGAGGAATTGGAATTCCTCGATCGCTATTCGATTCATCCGGAAGACGGAGAGAGAGTCGAGGTGTCGCTGCAAGGACAAACGCAAATATCTGGAGTGGCGGATTTCGATCGCGGGTTCGTGGTCGTCATCGATTATGGATATACGCGCGAGGAACAGCTAGCGGGTCGTCATCGGGGAACACTGAAAGCGGTCCGACAGCATTCGGTGAGCGCAAATCCGTATGAAGCTCCGGGAGAGCAGGACATTACGGCGGATGTGAACTTCACGGCGTTGGCGGCGGCGGCGGAGAACCTTGGAATGCGTGCGCAGAAGCTGATCACGCAATCGCAGTTTCTGATGGGCATCGGTGAGGCGAATCAGTTTGCGGATGCGTTCGAAGATTGCCGCCTGGCACAAGAGCGCGCGAAGGTCGCGCTGCAACTCAAACATCTAGTCACTCCCGCGGGTATGGGGGAGAGCTTTCATGTCCTGGTGGCAAGCAGAGGGATCGACGCGGAGAAGGTTTCGACGCTGGCCGGGCTGAGTTTCGGGCGAAAGTAGGAGCGGTTTCTCCTTGGTCGTCTCGGGTGCTTACTCGCTCTCGTTGAGTCCCCGTGCGATTCTGGTGTCACAAACTCCCGGAGAAGCCGCCTGTGGCGCTGCGCTGCAAGGCATCCTTCGCCTTTCTCAGGATGACCGGGAACCTCAGCCGTGACACCCTAATTGGTCGTGCCCGCTTCCGGGTACTCGTAGACACCGCGGCCGGATTTGCGGCCTAGGCGGCCCGCTTTCACGTATTGCACCAGCAGCGGCGCGGGGCGGTATTTTTCTCCGAGCGATTTGTGAAGGTATTCGAGAATATTGAGGCGGGTATCGAGCCCTACCAAGTCGACGAGTTCGAACGGTCCCATCGGATGATTCAGTCCCAGCTTTAGCGCCTTATCGATGTCGGCGGCCGTAGCGATTCCTTCCTGCAACATGTAGAAGGCTTCGTTGCCGATCATGGCGTTGATGCGGCTGGTGACGAAACCCGGGGACTCCTTGATCACGACAACTTCTTTCCCCATGCGCTTGCCGACTTCCGCGACCGTAGACAGAGTGTCGTCGTCGGTCTCGAGCGCGCGCACGACTTCGAGCAACTTCATCTTGTGAACCGGGTTGAAGAAGTGCATTCCCACGCATTTTTCCGCGCGGTAAGTCACGCTGGCAATCTCGGTGACACTCAACGACGAAGTGTTCGAGGCGAGGATGGTACCGGGGCGGCAGAGTTTGTCGAGCAAAGTGAAGATCTCAATCTTCGACTCCATCTCCTCAGGAACGGCTTCGATGACCAGGTCGGCTTCGCGCGCGGCTTCTTCGACCGAGCCGGCATATTCCAGGCGACGAAAAGCGGAGTCTGCGACGGGCGCTGTTACCTTGCCGAGTTCGACAGCTTTGTCGAGATTGGCGCGGATTTCCGTCTCTGCCTTGCGCAGAGCGTTGGGGAGCAAGTCCTCGAGGATAGTGCGATAACCGCCGAGCGCGGCGGCATGGGCGATTCCACGTCCCATGATGCCGGCGCCGATGACGGCAATCGCCTGGACCGGAGGCACCTACTTCTCCACCTTTTCCAGGTCGGCGATAGCGGCGTTGACCGATGCGGCGGCACCGCGCATGGCCTCGGCCAGGCGCTTGCGCTCCTCGGGACTCATGGCAGGGATGTAAATGCAGATGCGGCGCAGAGTGGCCGTGATGTCTTCCACGTAGTTCATCGCGCGAATGAGTTCACCGGTTGCGACTACCATGAGGGCTCCTCGTTTCGGATCTTTGAATTTTCCGGATGCGGCTGGCTTGCCACGCAATTTGCCGACAACACAAGCCGAACCATCTATTTTGGACGCGCTGGAGAGTTTAGTAAAGCGAGGCGGTTGTCGGTGGGCCTCAGATTTGTCGTTGGAGGATCGTATTCCACGGAGGGCACGAAGTATCACGAAGGAGTTTCTGCGGAGGGACAAGCATCGAGCTTCGCTCGGCCGGACAGCCGAGGGCGGCTGTCCCCACATGATCACGTTGAAAGCGGGAGATTTTGTAAAACGAAATGAGCCCTTTCTTCGACCGAAGAACGAGGGAGTTCGATTAGCTCGTAACCTTGGGCTTTGTAGGTTTCGATCATCGCTTCACAGGTACGGACGGCTTCGTCGAAGTCTTGTTTGCGCTCGTTGTCGTTCTGGAAAATTTCCTGCCACGGCGGGGCGATGAAGACTTTGCGATGATAACGGAAAATCTCGACCGCCTGTTGCATGTGCAAGCGAATAGGCAAGTTCGACAGACGGAGATATCCCAATACGTCGGGGATGGTGCGATCGAAAAATACTGGGCCCACACTTTTCTGCGCGATGCGGTAGCTGCGCATTTCCCAGACAAGCATCAGTTCCGCAAATTGCGCCCGATCCTTCCAGGGAAGAGCGTGGCCGTCGATCAGTATTTGATCCTGGATCACTCCCCGGCCAGCCTCGACTGAACATGCGTAGCCGCGCTCACGCAGCACTTCGACGACAGAACTCTTGCCCGAGCCCGGACCGCCGGTAATGACAAAGAAATTTTCTGCCGTGTTATTCACCATGTCCATGCTCCTGCAATTATTTACTGCAATCTTGTGGATCGTGCGATCTTTATTCACAACGAGTTAGCAAAGCGGGCATATAATCGCCATCGATTCTTTTTATGGGGCATTCCTCCACCTACAGGAATCGAATAGCTATATGGCAGACAACGTTTTGAAGCGCTACATCTTTGCAAGCGATTTCGACCAGACGCTTACGTTTAACGACTCGGGTTACGTGCTCGCCGAGTTGGTGGGCATTCCGACGGATGAGTTCGAGCGCAAGGCCAAGGGAATGGCCAAGATCAACCTGGTGCAGCAGGGAGCCGAGTTGGCATATCTGTTGCTGCATGATCCGGAATTTCGCGCCAAGGTGCGGAAGGAGCACTTGCGCGAAGTGGGCAAACGGATCCGGCTGAAGGGCGACATCAAACTGTTGTACCAGTTGCTGGAGTCGGGGATCGACGGACATCAATTTGATTTTTATGTGCTGTCGGCCGCGCCGGTGGAGATTGTGCGATCTGCGCTGGAAGATATCGTTCCCGAGGATCACATTTACGGAACGGAATTTCGCTACAAGCCTTCAGGCGAACTTGACTCGATTATTCGCGCGACGGCTGGCTACGGGAAGGTTGCGGTGCTCGACAAACTGCTGGTCGATCGCGTGGCCGGCCCGGATCATGTGATCTACACCGGCGATGGCAGCTCCGATATTCACGTCATGCTGCACATCAACTCGCGCGACGGGCTGACGATAGCGGTTTCCGAATCGCCAAACGTTTCGCAAATCGCAAAGCGAACGGTGCTGAGTACGAGCGCACTGGCTGTGCTGGCGCCGATTCTCGAGGAAGTTGCGGGCTGGGAGCGCTATCGCATTCGCAGCTTTTTTGAAGCAAATGGCATGCTGATCCAGGAATGGGAGCGGGTGCGGACAGACTGGCTGACGGTGCGCCCGGCGGCCGATCCGACGCCCACCGAGGGCGTGATGGGCGCGAACAACCTGGAGACTGCTAAATCCTAGGGAAGCGCCATGCTGCGTGATCAGAGCCTGATTCCGCTTTCGCGTCAGCACCAGCGAGCGCTGGCGATGTGTGTGCGCATTGATCGAGCGTCTCCCATTCGTGAATCGGATTTGGCAGGGTGGCAAGCCGAAATCGCGCAGATTTTTCAGAACGAAATAGGAATTCACTTTTCTGCTGAGGAGCAGGTCGTGTTTCCTGCGGCGCGAGCGTTCTCGGAACTGATTCCTCTCGTGGATGAACTGTGCCAGGATCACGCATGGCTGCGGGAACACTCCGCTGTCGCGAATGGCAAGAAGGGTTCGGCTAAGGACGTGAACTTGCTGGCGCAACGGCTGTCGGCACACATCCGGAAGGAAGAGCGGCAACTGTTTCAACGCATGCAGGAATTGATGGATCCCGAGGCTCTAGCGGTATTGGGCGGCAAACTATACGAAGCTTTAAAGGATTCGCCGCAGGCTTGCGTTGTGCCCACACAGGCCACTCGCCTGCGGGCGGCAAAATGACAGCGGTCTACGCCGTCACGAGCCGGTGAATGTTCCGGAAATTTGCGGCTGCCTCCCGCCCCATGTAACGTTCCAACACTGCCGGTTCTGTATGGCGCAAATCGACGACGACCAAGCCATCGAGAACGTTGGAGAATTTGCGGTCTACGTTGAAGCCGAGCAGCTTGCCACCGATTTTGGCATATTGCCGCAACAAGATGGGCAACCCCTTGCCGTCGGACTCGATGTCGATGATCGGCTGAGAGAGTTCGTCGAGATCGCGTAGAGCGCGGCACATGCTGCGGCAATCCCAGCGACGCAGAAATCCAGGACGAAACGGACGCCTGGGCTCGATCAATCCCGCGAGATCATCTTCCATCATGCGTGCCTCGAAGAAGCGGTAAATCATTTCGCGGGAGGCTTCGTTGTAATCGTTGCTGATGCTGACCGCACCGAAGAGCACGGGAATCTCCGGGCGGGTTGCGACGAGATGAGCGATTCCCTTCCACAACAGCAAGAGTGGTGCGTATTGACGTTGATATTCAGGGCGGACGAAGGAACGTCCGAGTTCGAGGGCCGGACCGAGTTTCTGAAAGAGGCTTTCGTCGTAGCGGAAGAGAGTGCTGGTGTACAACCCGGTTACGCCGCGTTCCGCGAGAATCTCAGAGGTACTTCCGGCGCGATAGCCACCGACCAGTTCGTGTTTGATTTTGCTCCACAACAGAACGTGCCAGTAATAGGAGTCAAAGGAGTCGAGGTCGCGTTTCTTGCCGGTTCCTTCGCCAGCGCGGCGGAAAGTCAATTCACGCACTCGGCCGAGTTCCAACAACAAGTTGGGAATCTCGCGCGCCGTCGCGTGATACACGGCAAATTCGCTGTTATCGGCTAGGCAGCGATCGGTGGACAAGCTTTCGATTTCCCGCTCGAGCAATTCGGGCGGCACGGCTGTAGCAACCGGCTGCTGAATTTTCGAGGCGAGCCGCGAGCGCAGACTCGGGGGCCCGGAGATTTCTGATTTGCTGCGGCGGGCGAGCAGATACGTGCGCCAGCGCAGATAGTCGATAGCTTCGACATCGTTGGCGACGGACTCGATGGCATCAGCCGGAATGGCGCCGCCCACGCGCACTTCCACCTCTTTCCCTTCCTGCTGCAAGAATTCCTGCAATAGAAAAGCGCGGCGCCGCTTGGGATGAATCATCCTCAAGATATGGAATCCGACGCTGTTGTGCCCGCAGAAAAATACGGGCAGCGCTGCGGCGTGCGTTCTGCGAATCAGGCGAACGGCTGTGTCGTTCCACGCGGGATCGGCGAATTGTCCGGCGGGCATCTGCCAGTGGGCGACTTCGCCTGCCGGAAAGATCGCGAGCATTCCACCCAGATGCAGCCAGGCTAGTGCCTCGCGCAGAGCTTTGCGGTTCGACTCGGCGGAACGGTCTGTCTGAAAGGGGTCGACAAAAATGCAATGCTTCTGCAACTCAGGAATATCGCTGAGCAGAAAATTGGTGAGCAGCTTCACGTCGGGACGAACGCAAGTCAGAAGGACTGTGAGGATTGCGCCGTCCAGCACGCCGTTCGGATGATTGGCCACGACCACAACCGGACCGGTAGCCGGGATCCGCGAGCGATCGGCGGAATTGACACGCCAATTCACGCGCATCTCGGCCAGCAGCCCTTCGAGGCGAAACCCTTCGGGCGAGCGCTGCACGCGCCGGTAGAGATCTCTCACCTTATCGACAGGGGCGAACCTTCCCGCCAGGCCCGAGAACTCGGCAACGCGGGAGAGAACTCCAACTGGTGTCTGATCTGGCTGCAACTGCACTAAGGGCATCTTCTACCGATACAGCGGCTGCGTTTCGCCAGCGTGAAGGGGAGGTTAAAAGCTGGTGAAATGCGAGGCAGAGAGCCAGAACAGTAATCAGAAGTAACCAGCGAGCGCCGCGTCCGGACCGTTTTCCGAGGCTAGCTTTCAAGCCGGTAGCGGGTTTCGGCGAGGGCGTACATCTTGCGCCAGACCAAGCGATTGATAGTAACGACCGTTGCGGCCATCATGATGGTCGCGGCTAGCAGGAGATCGAAGTTGCCGCTGTCGGTGGCCTGGCTGATGGTGGCTCCCAAGCCGACGGTGGTGTAGATCTGTCCTTTGAAGTGAAAGTATTCGGCGACGATGCTGGCGTTCCACGCGCCGCCGGATGCGGTCACCATGCCTGTGACCAGATATGGAAATATCCCGGGCAGGATCAGTTTCTTCCAACGCTGGATGCCTTGGAGCCGGAAGATGGAGCAGCATTCCTTCAGGTCGGCTGGGATCGCGATGGCTCCGGCAATGACGTTGAATAGGATGTACCACTGCGTTCCCAATAAGAGGAGCGCGATGGACCCGACGCCGAGGCCACCGCCAATGCGAATCAGCAAGAGCAGCACGACGGGAAAGAGCGCGGTGGCCGGGACTGAAGCTGCAATTTGCGCAAGGGGCTGAGCGATGCGGGCCAGTTTGGGGTTGAAGCCGATGGCGACTCCGGCGGGGATCGTCCAGAGCGCACCCAGGAGCAGCGTCAGATTCACGCGGAGGAAAGTGGCGCCGAGACCGAGACCCGCTTCCTTTAATTCTGCGGATTGCAGGCCACTGAGGAGCATCACGACCCGAACAATTCCGTAGGTCAGCCCCGCGAGCAAGGCAACGGCCAGCACGCGCGCGATCCAGATTTTCCACGAACTGCGCGGCTCAGGTTCGCTGGTCGAGCGCTTGCGCGAGAAATACAGCATCAAGTGCTCACTGAGCGGCTGCACGGTGTGGCTCCGAAGTTGTGCCAAACCGCGGGAGTGACGAAAAAGGTTGAGCGCCCAGGAGCGGGGAGCATCGATGCTCTCGACCTGTTCAACCTTGAATTTTTCTGCCCAGGCGATGACCGGGCGCCAGATGAACTGATCGAGTAGGACGATGACGGCGATCATGGTCGCGATGCCCCACACGATCGACCGCGTGTCGCCGGCGCTGGCAGCGGTTTGCAGGTAGGATCCGAGACCGGGCAATCGGAAATCGCGCGAGCCGAGCACAAACATCTCGCAAGCCATCAGGAAGAACCATCCACCGGCGACCGACATCATCGAGTTCCATACCAGGCCGATCGCGGCGAAGGGCAACTCCATCTCGATGAAGCGCTGCCACCAGCTGAAGCCGTAGATCTTTGCGGCTTCACGCATTTCTTTCGGAATGCTCTTCAGCGACGCGTAGAAGCTGAAGGCCATATTCCAGACCTGGCCGGTGAAAATCAGCAGGATCGCTCCGGCTTCGACGCCAAGCTGCCTCCCCGGAAACAACGCCACCATGGCGAGCATGACGCCGGGGAGAAAACTGAGCACGGGAATCGACTGCAGGACATCAAGCAGAGGGATCATGAAGCGCTCGGCCCGCGGGCTATACGCGGCGATGTAGCCGTAGACCAGCGTGAATGCGAGGCTCAGCACATAGGCAATGGTGATGCGGAGGAGCGAGTATCCGGCGTAGGCGGGGAGGGCGAGCAGGCTGCGAGAGATCTCGACTTCAGGAGTAAATGGGCCGAGCCACGCCCGGCCAACCATCAGCACTCCGTAGAAAAGCGTGATCGCCGCGGCAAACATCAGCAGATCGGGGAGGAACGAGATCTCGAGGCTGGGCAACTGGGTCCAGATGCGATACGCCGAGAATCCTCGCAGGCTGATGCTCTTCTTCATGCGGCTGATGCTTTCAATTCAAGAACTTTCAGGATTTGGTAACGGAATTCTGAGATTCTGCCGCTGGTTGTGCTTCTGTCAGGGGCGGTTCTGTTTGCGTCAGGCGGCCGCTCGCTCGGTCGTAGTCGAAGATTTCTGCGTAGCGGCCCCAGTTCATGGCGGTTTCAAATTGGCGTTGTACTTCGTCTTCGGCGAAATGCTCATCGAGGATGTCGTGGAAGAATTCGTCGGCGATCGAGTGGTCGGACTTGCGCTTCAAAATGCTGTCGATCTGTTTCAAGATGGTCGCGTGCTCGAGCGCGGCCTGACGGAATAAGACTTTGCGCTGCTGGATGTCGGCCTCGGCAAACTGGATGCCTTGCGGCGTAATCTGCACATCGCCTTCTTTCAGCCACGCGAATCCCAGGAGCACACAGGCTTCCAGAATCGGCAAGAGGTCCTCGACGTCCATCACCAATTCTTCCGAAAGACGGAAGAGATCTTCACGACCGCCGCGATCGCGCAGTAGTTCAGTGAGACCGGCGATGCCGCCGACGCGCGCGTGCGGCAACATCTGATATTTCCCGGTGCGCAGCGGGGCCTCGTGCTTCTTCAAGACATCCTTCGTCAAGCCACCGGTGGGCAGAATGATTTCGGCTGTGGTCTCCGCGTCGGGCAACAGGTGCTCGATCTCGGGCTCGGTCATCACCTTGTAGATGTAATCGACCAGTTCGACAAAGCGGGCGGACTTGCGATCCCGCGGATGCTTCAGCCGGATATTAAAGTCGGAGCGAACGCGCGCGGGATTTCTTCCGAGAACCATGACGCGATCGGCAAGCATCACGGCTTCTTCGATGTTGTGGGTCACGATGAAAATGGCGCTGGTCGGCATCTTCTTGTTCAGCCAGAGTTCAAGCAGTTCGCCGCGCAGATTTTCAGCGGTCAGAACGTCGAGCGCTGAGAAAGGCTCGTCCATGAACAGCACTTCTGGCTCAACGACGAGGGCGCGGGCGAATCCGACCCGCTGTTTCATGCCGCCGGAGAGTTCTTTCGGATACGCGGTCTCGAAACCGTCCAGCCCGACGGTGTCGAGGGTGCGCAGAGCGCGTTTGCGGCGCTCCACGGCCGGAATACCTTTTGCTTCGAGAGGAGCTTCCACGTTGCCGAGAACGGTCAGCCAGGGAAAGAGCGCGAAACTTTGAAAGACGATGGCGACATTCGGAGTTTGGCCGTCGAGTGGCTTGCCGTGCCACAAAAGCTGTCCCGCCGACGGTTGAGACAGGCCGGTCAGGATGCGCAACAGCGTGGATTTGCCGCATCCGGACGGACCTAGCAGCGCAATGATCTTGCCGGACTCGATCGAAAGGTTGGTCGAACCCACAACTTGTACGCGCGTGCCATCGGGCTGCGGATAGGACTTCTCCACGGCAACGGCTTCGATGATGACTTCACCCACGCTCAAACCCCCGTTTATCTCTATACACGATCAGCGGGCAAAACACCCACGCTGTAACACTGGGTTCACAATTAATGCTGGCAACGGGGGCTAAGGCCTGTCGCGTTGGTCGTCGCTGATGGCGGCCCTTGAAGGGCCGCTCTTCCACGGTGGCCTCCGGCGTTCAGGCCAGTTGCTATGCGAAAAAGTCGTCCGCTGTCCGGGATGCGAATGGTTTCGGAAGGCGATCGCTCACCGCGGCGAGACGAGCCAGCTTTGCGGCGACTTCGCCGTTGAGTTGTCCGTCGTTCACCCGCCAGCGCCAGTTGCCGCCATTCCGGCTGGGAGTATTCATGCGCGCCTCGCTGCCCAACCCGAGCACGTCTTGCATGGGAATAATGCAGAGGCCCGCGGGCGAACATTCCGCCGCGCGGATGAACGCCCAGTGAATTCCGTCGTCGCAGCATCCCACGTAGCCTTCGGCGTTTCTCCGTTCGTCTTCGGTGGCGCCCGAGTGCCACCATCCGGCGACCGTGTCGTTGTCGTGCGTGCCCGTGTAGATAACTTTGCCCTGGGAGCGGTGCGGGAGGTACATGTGCGCGCCTTCGTCTCCGAATCCGAATTGCAAGACGGACATCCCCGGAATTTGCAGACGTTCGCGGAGTGCATGAACCTCTGGGGTGATGTAGCCGAGATCCTCAGCAAAGAAGGGCAGGCCACCGAGCGCCTCGCGGAGCTTCACGAATAGATCGTCGCGCGGTCCATCCACCCAGCGACCATTGACCGCAGTCGAGTCGCCGGCCGGGATCTCCCAAAACTGGTCGAATCCCCGGAAGTGATCGAGGCGGATGTAGTCGCAGTTCTGCGTCGCCCAGCGCAGGCGTTGAATCCACCACTTGTATCCAAGCTGCTTCATCACATCCCAACGGTAGAGCGGATTTCCCCATCGTTGTCCAGTCTTGCTGAAGAAATCCGGAGGAACGCCGGCAACGACCTCCGGCTCAAGTTTCTCATCGAGGCGGAAGAGTTCGCGGTGGGTCCAAACGTCGGCGCTGTCGTGGTTCACGAAAATGGCGACGTCGCCCACGACGCGGATCGAGCGCTCGGCACAATAGCGCCGGAGGGCACGCCATTGCTCGTAGAAGGCGAACTGCAGTGCTTGGCGGATGCGGATGTCGTCCGCCAGCTCGGCTCGAGCCTTTTCGAGGGCGGAAGGCTCGCGGGCGGCGAGATCGCGAGGCCAGCGATTCCAAGTCTCCAGCTTCTCCCGGGCGCGCAGCGCATCGAACAGAACAAAGTCGTCGAGCCACCAGGAAGTGTCTTTCTGGAAGGATTCAAAGCGGCCGAGCGCCTCGGCAGAGCCCGAGCGCAGGAAATTGCGCCCTGCTTCGAACAGTAGCGGCATCTTCTGCGAGAAGACACGGTCGTACCCCACCAAGCCTAACGCGGATGGGAGTGCATCAATCTTGGCGCGATCAATCCAGCCTCGCTCGGCCAAGCGTTCGAGGCTGATCAGTAGAGGATTTCCGGCGAAAGCGGACGTCGCGGAGTATGGGGAATTTCCGAAGCCCAACGGGCCCAGCGGCAAGACCTGCCAGAGGCCCTGGCGGGCGGAGGATAGAAAGTCCGCAAACTGGTATGCGGCCGGACCAAAATCGCCTACACCGCCGCGGGAGGGCAACGATGTGGGGTGTAACAGGATGCCTGCGGCGCGCGGAAAGGACATAGCGCTGCCGTTACATTCCCGACTCGCTGCCACTGCGGGTGAGCTGGTTCAATTCCTCGTCATTGCGTTTAATCTTGCCCGACTTTGTCATCTGGTCGACCACGTTGGTGACGAAGAGTCCAAAACGCTGCTGCTGCTTTCCCTGCAAGAGCGAGTCGCGGATCTGGTCGCGCTTGGCGGCAAAGTCCGCGTCGGTCGGCTGCTGGCTTTCCAGAACCTGAAGGACCGCGCCATCCGCCCCGTTGTTGAGTGGACCGCTGATCTCTCCTGTCTTCAAAGTGAATGCCACCGATGCTGGGCCCGACATCGCGCCGATGTCCGGAACCTGGCCATCCGGCGCAACCAGATCGCTGGTCTTGAGCGTTGCGCCCAATTCCTTGGCCGCACGCTTCAAATCGTGTTCGGATTTCGCCCGGTCCGAAAGCTCCTGCACCTTCTGCGCCAGCAGGACGCTTGAGCGCTCGTTCAGAAACTCTTGTTCCACCTTGCTTCGAATCTCTTCGAAGGTCGGGGTGGCAGGCGGCTTGATGCCCTGCAACTGAAACACGGCGATTCCTTGCGATGCGGGAGCCACGTCCGGAGGAGACTTGTCCTCAGCCGCGAAGACCGCGTCCATGAACTGCTGCGCCGGCCCAAGCCCTGGCAGCATGTCTTTGCGGGAGATGAAATCGGTCGTGACCAAGGGGATGCCGGCTGCCGCAGCGGCTGCGTCGAGGCCCTGCGCTCGCGCCTGCTTCAACAGATCTTCGGCTTTCTTCTGTGCAACCTGCAAGCCTTTCTGATGCTTGATGACCGGCTCGATGGTGTCTTTCACCTCGTCGAGCGTCTTCATGTGCGCTTCCTGCTTGTCGTCGATGCGGATAATGTGGAAGCCGTAGCTGCTCTTCACCAGATCGCTGATCTGGCCCTTCGGAAGCGAAAACGCCGTTTTCTCAAACTCGGGAACAGTCTGACCTTTGCCGATCCATCCCAGCGATCCGCTCTGCTTCGCGCTGCCGGGATCCTCGGAATATTTCTTGGCCAGTTCCTCGAAATTGCCTCCGCCCTTCACCTGCTTCAACAAATCTTCGGCACGGCGCTGCGCCTCGGCAACACCCTTGTCGTCGACCTTGCCGTCAGGCCCCGGAAGCGGCGTCTTGATCAGAATATGACTGACCTTCACCTGCTCGGCAACGCGGTACTGGTCGCGATGCTGATCGTAGTACGTTCGCAGATCGTCGGGAGTAACCTGAACACCCGCCTCGGCCTTTGCGGTCTCGACCAGCGCGTATTTGACCTTGCGCTTTTCCGGAATCGAGTTTGCGTAGCTTTGCTTGTGGCTCTCGTAGTACGCCTTCAATTCGGCATCGGCCGGGTGCAGGCCCTTCTTGATGTCTTCCTGCTTCAAAACCGCATAGTCGAACTTGACCTTGGTGTTTTGCTTGATGAACTCGTCATGAATCTCGCCTTCACTCACGCCTGCACTGCCCGAAACCAGAGCCTGAAGCTTGGTCAGAAGAATCTCTTTGCCGATGGAGTCTTCGAACTTCGCGGGCGTCAGATTGTACTGGCCCAGCATGTTCTCGTATTCGGTCTGCCCGATGAAGTTACCTCCGGGGAAGAAGGTCGCGGCGTAACGGCCATGCTCCAATTCATCCTTCACCTCTTCTGGAGTGACACGCAGCCCCATGCGCTTGGCCTCACTGAGCAAAGCCTCACGAGTGATCAACTGATCCGCCGCCGGCTTGATCGAATTCTGGATGATGAACGGCATTATCTTCGCCGCCATCTCGCCATAGCGCTGGGCCTGCTGCTGGGCCATCTGTCGCGCGGCCAGACGGACCTCTTCGGCGGTGATGTCGCTGCCGTCCACTTTGGCAATGACGCCCTTGCCGGGTGTGCCGGTTAGCTCGGAACCGAGGCCGCCCGGAACGAAGGCGATTACCATGGCGGCGCAAATTAGGAGGAGCAGGCCCCCCAGGACAAACTTCTTGAACGGCCCCTCAGTTTGCAGAAATCGAATCATTTTCTTATCACTCCGGAAGAGTAAGCGGAATCTGCAATTATAAACTAGGCGGGCAGGGAGCAGCGCTCGCAGTAGATTTCCTCTGATGCGGGCAAGATCCTTCGCTCCGCCTTAAACGCGGGTGCGCCCGGGATGACGCGTGCATTGCTGTAGGTCTAGTTTCTGGCGGCGGGTCGACGAAATCAACCGCGCGACGGTCATCGAAAATCCGCTATTGAAACGAATTAATAGAAGTGTTATCCATTCTGCGGGCTAATTTTCGGAATTTGCCGATCCCCGATCAAGGACGCGCACGTGCATAGGAGCACCATGAACCTCGGCAAGCAGCTGGCGATTTCTTTTTCCCTGGCGATCTCATTTTTTCTGACATCTACCCTGCCCCTGGTCGCACAAGAAAAAGCGGCGACTACGACTGTCGCCAGCAATGCCAGAATCGTCCTGCACGATGGATGGACATTGCAGACCTCGGCCAAAGTCGAAGCCAAGGGAGAACAAATCTCCATGCCGCAGTTTGCTCCGAAGGGATGGCACGAAGTCGCGGTCCCGAGCACCGTGGTAGCCGCCCTGGTGAAGGACAAGACGCTGCCCGACCCGCTGTTCGGAACGAACCTGCGCAGCTTTCCCGGGGTTAATTATCCGATCGGCGCGAACTTTTCGAATATCGCAATGGCGCCGGACAGCCCGTACGCGGTCTCGTGGTGGTACCGAAAAGCGTTCTCCGTGCCGGCTTCCTACAAGGGAAAGACGGTCTGGCTGAAGTTCGACGGCATCAACTACCGCGCGAATATCTGGCTGAACGGAAAGCAGATCGCCAATTCGGACGACGTCGCTGGAGCATGGCGCACCTATGAATTCAATGTCACGAGTGCAGCCAAGCCGGGCGCGGAGAACGTGCTCGCGGTACAGGCGTACGCACCCACGGAGCACGATCTCGCCATCACCTTTGTCGACTGGAATCCAGCGCCTCCTGACAAGAACATGGGGCTCTGGCGCGACGTATATGTGACGACGAGCGGGCCGGTGGCGCTGCGCTATCCGACCGTGGTTTCGAAACTGAATATACCGACGAACGACATGGCACAACTCACGGTCACGGCACAGATGAAAAACGGCACCAGCGCGCCGGTCAAGGGCAAGCTTAAGGGGCAGATCGAGAATGTGACCTTCGAGCAGGATGTGGAACTTGCTGCGAATGAGGCGAAGGATGTGACGTTCAGCTCTGACAATTTCTCCCAACTCGTCTTTTCGAATCCGCGGCTCTGGTGGCCGACCCAAATGGGAAAGCCCAATCTGTATAAGCTCACAATGGAGTTTGAGGTTGGCGGCACGATCAGTGAAGCGACGGACACCGAATTCGGCGTACGCGAAATAACGTCGGACTTCAATTCCGTCGGCGGTCGCGCCTTTCATATCAATGGCATGAACATCCTGATTCGCGGCGGCGGCTGGACCCCCGACCTGATGCTCCGCGAAAACTCCCAGCGCCTGCACGACGAATTCCGCTACGTGGAAGACATGGGATTGAATACGGTCCGGCTGGAAGGCAAGTTGGAGACGCCGGAGTTTTTCGATCTCGCTGATCGCAAAGGAATTCTCGTGATGGCGGGATGGTGCTGCTGCGATTTCTGGGAGCGCTGGCCGCGGTGGAAGCCGCAGGATTTCGAGATCGCCAAGCAATCGCTGCGCGATCAGATTTACCGTCTGCGCAGCCATCCCAGCCTGGTGATGTGGCTCAACGGCAGCGACAACGCTCCACCACCGGACGTGGAGCAGATGTATCTCGACGTCGAGAAGGAACTGTTCTGGCCGAACCCCGTGGTTTCGTCAGCGACAGGAAAGAAAACGAGTGTGACCGGGGACAGCGGCGTCAAGATGAGCGGGCCGTATGAGTACATCGCGCCAAGTTATTGGGAAGTGGACACGCCCGAGGGGCAACCGGGCCGCAAGCAGTGCAATCCCGGAGGCTGCGGAGGCGCATATGCGTTCAACACGGAAACCAGCATGGGCCCCGCTGTTCCACCAGTGGAAAGCATTCGCGCCATGGTGGGCAAGGATCACATGTGGCCAATCGACGACGTGTGGAACTATCACGCGGGCGGCGGCGAGTTCAAAACCATTGGCGTATTCAACGAAGCTTTGGCGAACCGCTACGGCAAATCCGACAACGTGGACGACTTTGCCATCAAGTCGCAGATGCAGACGTATGAAGGCGTTCGCGCCATGTACGAAGCGTACAGCCGGAACAAATACGTATCGACGGGCGTGATTCAGTGGATGCTCAACAACGCCTGGCCGTCGATGATCTGGCACTTGTATGACTACTACCTGCGCCCTGGCGGTGGATATTTCGGAGCCAAGCGCGCGATGGAACAGCTCCATCCTATTTACGGCTACGACGATCATTCGATCTGGGTTGTCAGCAGCCAGTACGAAGAAGCGAAGGGGTTGAAGCTCACCACGAAGATCTACAATCTCGACGCGACCGAGAAGTTTACGCAACAGAATTCGCTCGACGCCGGGGCCGACAGTACGGCGAAGATTTTCACGTTGCCGGATATATCAGGGCTGAGCCCCACCTACTTCGTCGTTCTGAAGTTGCAGGACTCGACGGGCAAGATTGTCGGCTCGAATTTCTACTGGCTCTCGGCCAAGCCGGAGACTCTCGATTGGGCCAAGAGCAACTGGTGGATGACGCCGACGGCCTCGTTTGCAGACTTCACCGCGATCTCGCAACTCCCCAAGGTCAAGTTGAAAGTTGCAGAGCGGACGGAACGCAAGGGTGAAGATGAGATCACGCACGTGACGATTGAGAATCCCAGCAAGAGCCTGGCATTCTTTGTGCGGTTGAAAGTCGATAAAGGCGTACAGGGAGAGGAAATCCTGCCGGTCGTTTGGCAAGACAACTATATTTCCCTTTTGCCGCGCGAGAAGCGCGAAGTCTCGGCGACCTACCGGGCGACCGCGCTGGGCGCGGCGAAGGCCGCCGTGGAAGTCAGCGGTTGGAACGTCGAGTAAGAAAGATTGAGGGATTAAGCGACTGAGGCATTCGGCCATTGGGAAATCTCTAGACGTGCTCGGACACCGAGAGGATGTTGCCGTCTGGATCTTTGAACCACGCCACTTTGTCGCCTGTGGGAGCGGTCCAGATGCCGAGATCGTCTTGCTTGAAGAATCCGAAGATTTCGAAGTGAACTCCCTTTTGCTGTAGCGCCCGCACCACGTTTTCGATCTTCGTGACCTGCCAGCCTAGAATGGTGAATTGCGCCGGGGTGACTTCCTTCATCTTGGCAGCGCGAATCATGATTCCGTTCGCCTCGAGCACGAGGGCAAACCCGTCGTCCTTGATGAAGCGGAGGCCCAGCACACCCTCATAGAAACCTCGCGCCTTTTCGGAATCCGTGATCGGCACGAACGCGATGATATCGGTTTTTCCCAGCATTGGTTTCCTCCTCGAATCGTGAGGGATCGTACCGCATTGCAAGCCATGAGCTATTACGCTATTGTGACAATGAATGTCGAAAAAGCGACAAAGCATTCATGCATGCCCACCGCTTCCTTCCCAAGTGACGGCGCTCAGTTTTGATCTCGGGCACGGCCATGCCATTCCAGAGCACGTGCACCCGGAGGACCAGCTGGTCTACGCTTGCCGGGGAGTGATGACGGTTCGCACGAGCGCGGGGACGTGGGTTGTGCCAGCGCAACGCGCGGTCTGGATCCCGGCCGACACTCCCCACAGCCTCGTTATGTCAGGAGCGGTGTCCATGCGGACGGTTTACTTGCGCGCTCGCATGGCGAAGCGCCTGCCGCGGACGTGTTGCGTGGTCAACGTGAGTGCGCTGCTGCAGCATCTGATCCTTCACTTGTGCGCATACGAGAAGCTGAGCCGAAGGTCGAAGATCCAGGCGCATCTGATTGATGTGTTGATCGATCAACTCGCGACGGTGCAAGCCGCGCCACTGCAACTTCCTGCGCCAACTGATCCAAGAGCCGCGCGGGTTGCCGCCGCCTTGCAAAACCATCCCGGCGATTCCCTTTCGATGGAGTCAGTTTGCCGCCGGGCAGGAGCAAGTAAGAGAACAATCGAAAGAGTATTTCAGCAGGAAACGCGGCTCTCACTGGGGAAGTGGCGCCAGCAGTTGCGGCTGACGCGATCGTTGCAACTTCTGGCGGCAGGAGAAAAGATCAGTCACGCTGCGCTCGAGGCTGGCTACAGCACTCCGAGCGCCTTCATCGCCATGTTCCGGAGGGTCCTGGGAACGACACCGCGGCGGTATTTTGCAGAAATTCCCGTGCCCCGCAACTAAACCCGGGTATCGTTCCGAACAGCGGAGGTCCCTATGACTCCTCGGCGGGCAGGTCGAAGTTGACCAAGTCTCCACGGAAACCACGGGTTTTCCAGGCTCCAAACGCAATTCCGACGATCATCCAGATGCCGCCAACAATCCAAGCCTTCCAACTCAAATTCTTCCAAAGGAAAAAACAAATCGCAAATCCGGCGAGTGGCGGAGTCCAGACTGCGACGATTGCGAGCCCTACACCTGCCGCCACCAGCATCGTGAAATTCGACCCTGGCCACAACACCATTCCGATGACGACCGCTGTCAAGACCAGCGGAGGCACACCGTTGTGTCCACCTTCGCGCACGTAATAGCGCACGAAAGCTGCCATATTGACGCCCATGAATGCGATGAGAGCACCGAAATTGAGCATCTCGGCACCCAGGCCATAGCTGAACAGGCCGAAACTGACAAGCAGCGCTCCAGCGAGTGCGATGCCGCCAACGAAGAGCACGTTATTGCGAGGCACGTGCCGCTTCGGATCAACCTTTCCGAAGAAAGCCTGCGGCAACGCCTTGCTGCGTCCCATGCCATAGAGCAGGCGCGCTGCGCCGATCTGTGCTCCCATTCCTGATCCGAAGTTTGCCACCAGCAGCGTGAATCCCAAGATCGCGAACATAGGCTTCCATGCGCGGCCCGCAACGAACGTGAATGCCGTATCGCTGTTCGGGAAAGGTTCGGTAACCGGCCAAATTAATTGTGCGGCATAGACTTCGAGGGCCGAAAGGACCCCAATGACGAAGCAAGTCAGAACTGTGGCCAATAGGATGTTCCGGCGCGGGTTCTCGGCTTCTTCCGAGAGCGTGGAAATGCCATCGAACCCGATGTAACTCAGCACCGCGATCGATGTCGCGGCGAGCACCGCCTTGGAGTTCCAAAGCTGAGGATCGAAAAAGGGACGGGTAAAGAAAGACGAGCCATCGTGCGGATGACTGAACACATAGCGAATCGCAACCATGAAGAAGACCGCGACCACCGCACCCATGCCTGCGGCCAGCAGAGTATTGACCCGAGCCGAAGTCTTGATGCCCTGAAGATTCAGGAACGTGAATACCGCTCCAAAAAAGATCGCCCAGCCCCAGTAAGCAATTCCAGGTGCGAAAACGAAAGCTTGCTGGCTGCACCAGATAATGCAGATCATGGGGTTGAGGATGTAATCCATCACCATGCTCCATCCGGTAACGTAGCCGAGCGCAGGGTTGATTTCTTGTCCAACGTAGGTGAACGCAGACCCCGCGCTGGGATAAGCCCGTGCCATGCGGCCGTAGCTAAACGCGGTAAACAGCATCGCCACCATCGCGATGAGCAGCGTGGTGACGACATGCCCGTGGCCGCTGTCGCTGAGGACGCCAAACACTGACATCGGCGCCACTGGCTGGATAACGATAATTCCGTACAGAACCAGATCCCAAAGAGTGAGCGTGCGTCGCAGTCGCGGCGCGCTGGAGGAAGGGACAGAAGAAGTTTCCATGGGCCCGGCTATTGAATTATGGAATGCCGGAAAATGTCAATATTAAAACGATTCCATACAGTGAAAACGCCCTACCGATTTTCGCCGTAGTCGAACCAGTATCCGCGCTGCTCATTCCCTGACATGTGACGCGTGTTGTATTCGAGAAGGTAGTTCAGGTGCGAGTCGTCGAGCGGGAATGCTTTCTTCGGCGAGTATGGATACTCGCCCATGCTGAGGAACGGCAACGGCGCGACGAAATTGCCTTCGGCGGCGTAGAAGTCCATATCTTTTTCATAGCCGTTGGCCGCGAAGAAATAGTCGCGCACCCAGCCTTGCGGCAGAGCTGGCAGACTCGACGGATCGAAGTCGAGGCGCACTTCGTCGCCCGACCCGAACACTGCGAGTTTGTCGTCGGTTGCCGTCAGCAACGGCAGGACGTCGCCGTAGCGCGTGTAGTTTCCCATCGGGCGCGTGTAGGGCCCGGTTGCGCTGGTCTTCTCGTAAATGTACTGAACGTTGCCCGGCGGCGTGCCTTCGATCTTGTAGGGATAGCCGTGGAATTCGAGATCGGCGTTGGCGAGCGGAGCCGTAGAGATTCGGATTTCCTGTCCGCTACTCGCCAGATCCTTCGCTCCGCCTGAAAAGCGGCTCCGCTCAGGATGACGCCGCTCTGAGAGTGTATCGGTTAGCTGATGCGCACGGTCGATTTGTATGTTGTCCCAGTAGATTTGCAGATTCGTGGTGATGCGAATCTTCTGCGTGCCTTGCGGAAGTTTGCCGCTCAGGTCGGCGGTCATGGTGCGCGGACCCCCGGCCGGGAAGCCCATGTCGTCGATCACGCGCTTCCAGTTTCCGTCCCCTTCTTGTGCTTCCAGGTAGGGCGAGATCGCTTGAATTCCCGCCTGCGACGCGGCGTACATGCTGTTTGCCGAGAAATATTCGACTTCGCCGTGCAACAGCAGCCATAACGGGCCACCTGTATATGGCGATCCTAAATCGAGCGTTAGAGTGTGCGGCTTGGCGAATCCCTGGAATTGCGTCATCGCGAAATCGCCGATGTAATGATGCGCAAGCAGGTCGGGCAGCACGTCGTGGCCGTGATCGTCCCAAGCCCCGGCGGGCGGCTGCGCATTTTGACTCACGACAACTTTGAACGGAGGATACGGCGGGTTCGATGCGAAGTATTCGTTCGGGTACACATCGACGCTCGCGGGATGATCGATGGCGAGCAGCCGCACTTGATCGAGGTAGACTACTTCTTCGAGCGGCTCTATGAAACGGAAGCTGAGCTTTCCATTTTTCTCGCGAACCGAGTCGCGATTGATCTTGATGAACTCGACGGGGCGCGGAATGTCACGCTGCTTGGGACCGATCCAGTGTCCGACGACCCCGGCACCGAGCATGTCGGCGACGAATTCGTAGCGCTCACCATTCCAGGCAAACAGCGTGGGGCAGGAACTGCCGCGACGGTCGATCTCGAGGAAGTTCTGCTGCCTGTCACCGGCGACTGGCGTTTCGTCTTGTAAGACGCCGGTGGGCCAGAGCATGCGGACGATGTCGGCGTCTTTCGATTCGCCGAGGCCGACGACAATGGCGGTGGAGTTCTGGCCGAGATATCCGTTCGATCCGTAGATCTCAAACTTCTGCCGGTTTCCGCCCGAGAAGACTTCGACTTTTGTGCCGATGGCTGATTTGTTGTCGTTCAATCCCTTGAGCGAGAGGCGGAGCCAGTGATTCTGCGTCGCGCCTTCGTTGCGCAGGAGTACGGCGGGGCCATGATTTTGCGTGATCAGCAGGTCGGTAGCGCCGTCGTTGTCGTAGTCTCCGGTGATGATGGCCCGGGGATCTTTGAGCTGAATCTTGTCGAGGCCAACGTCGGCGGTGACGTCTTTGAAGCCGTCAGGGCCGAGATTGCGGAACAAACGGACTTCCCCCTTGCCATCTTTGGTTTCGCCGACGGCGACGAGGTCGACCCAGCCGTCGTTGTCGTAGTCGATGGCGGCGACGCCGAAAGCATGAACCCAGTTTAGAGCGGGCAGTACGACTTGCTCGAACTTCGCGTGATTGTTTTTCCAGAGTGTCAGGCTGGGATTTCCCGCGTGAGAAAAGGCAAGATCGACCCAGCCGTCATGGTTGTAATCCAACGCCGCTACGCCGAAGCTGGGACTTGGCATTACCGGCGACCAAGGATGCTGCGGCTTGAACGCTCCCTCACGCGGGTTTTCAAAGACGGTGTTTTCTTTGGCAGCCGACACTACTAGATCGATGGCACGATCATTGTTGTAGTCAGAACCAATCGCGCCCAGCGAGGCGCCTTCATTGAAACCCAGCGATGCTGTTACGTCCGTGAACGTACCGTCGCCGTTGTTCCGCCACATGACGTTCGTAGGCGCGGCATCTTCCGCGCGGAAGATCATTCCCGAGACCGGAGACAAATCATGGTTTTGACCCGGACGCGTGACATATAGGTCCAAGTCGCCGTCGTGGTCATAGTCAATGAGCGTCAATCCCAAGATGAGGCCATCCGTCTTAATTCCCGCCGCTGCAGTCGCGTCTTTGAAGGTTCCGTTCTTCTCGTTGTGCTCGAGCAGGATGTGACCGTCGAGACCAAGCACGAGATCCACAAAACCATCGTTATCGTAATCACCCGCGGTGCAACCGATAGCGTGGATTGCAGGATCAAGTCCCGCCTTACGCGTAACGTCCTCAAACTTGCCCCCACCGAGGTTGTGATAAAGAGCGATGCCGCCCTCCGAACCTCCGCTGGCGAGAAAAATGTCGGGGCGCCCGTCTCCGTCGTAGTCGAGGAAACACGCTCCAGGCCCCAGGAAAGCGCCCAGGCCTTTCGACTCGGCGGTACTTTTTCCGATAATTCCCGCTTCCTTCGTCACATCCAGAAACTGCACTTTGATTTGCGCTGGCGGCTTCAGTGCTGCTTGTGGCGATTCCACTGCCCGTGAGTACTGGCCTTGTTCTCCATAGGCCAGACTCATAGGCGAGCCGATTTTGTTTTGTGTGATGTACTGGAATTTTTTCAGGTGCTCGCGGGCGTGTTCGGTGTCCGACGACTGCTGGTAGGCGCGCGACAATCCGAACTCCGCCGAAGCGTGCAGCGGATTGATCTTCAGCGCATGTTCGAAGGCATCAATCGCCTGCGGAAACTGCTTGGCCTGCACGTAGGCGGTGCCGAGGAAATACCAGGTATCGGCGTCGTTGGAATCGATCTCGATGACGTGCTTGAATGCATCAATCGATGCGTGCGCGTCGCCGGTATTCTTCGCGAGTAATCCAAGGCTGTACCACGCATTCGGGCTCTTGGGTTCCTGCTTGAGCGCGTCTTCCAGCGCGTTCTTCGCCTCGTCGATCTTCTGCAGATTCAGATACGCAACGCCCTGGTTCAGCCGCGCGATGGCAAACTTGGGATCCGCATCGGCCGACTGCTGGAATTGCTTCAATCCTTTCTCGAAGAGCTGTTGGTTCATGTACGCGACGCCGATGTTGTTCAGGCGTGCAGCTTCGATTGGGTTCGGTTGGGACGTGAAGGCATGCAGACCAAAGACCGCGACGAGCGCGGCTACGAAACTTGCTGAGATTTTCGGATTCATTCCGTTAAAGATTTAACCACAGAGAAGACACGAGAACACAGGGGATTTCGCAGAATTCGCGGATCACTTTGAATAGGAATGCGGTTGCGAGTAGGGGCGATTTCCTGTGATTCCCTTCCCTTCTTCCACTGTCACGGTTTGGCCGGCACTCCCGTTCGAAGGCTTGTCGAGCTGCCCGCGCATCAGGTTGTCATAATCGAAAAAGAAGCAGGCGAAACCGACGGTAACCAAAGCCAAGGAAATCCTGCTCTCGGGTTGCGCGCTCGGGACCGCTCAGCTCAACGGCGGGACTCGCCAAGCTTGGCACTGATTCTCAAGCGCGGCTGCGACCGTGAGCACTTGCTCTTCCTCCCAAGGCAACCCCACGATTTGCACGCCGATCGGCAAACCTTCGGGAGAACGACTTACCGGAACGACAGCGGCGGGATTGCCCAGCAGATTGAACCATTCCGTGTAGCTCCAGGCATCGAGATAGTGAACAGTTTTTCCTTCCACAGTCCAACTGCGCTCGCCGTGGCGGAAAGCGGGGATGGCTGCGGGCGGGCAAAGCAAGACGGGGTATTGCCGCATCTGCGTGAGGAAACTTGCGCGCACGGCATCGCGGCGAATCCAGGCATCGAGCAGAGCGGGACCGCCGAGTTCGGGCTCGGCCGCAGACCATTCCAAATACTGCTTCAACATCGGATTCGCATCTTGCTCGCGGCCGTCGAACATAGGACGGATCAGCATCCCGCCCATTTTCACGAAAAATTTTTTCCAGAGGATGCGCGCTTCTTCGAGGCCTTCGGGACGAAACGGCTCGACTTGAAATCCCGCGTGGCGGAGGGCATCCGCGGCGGTGCGCACGGCCTGACGAATTTCTGGCGTCACAGGAGTGCGGCCGTCGTCTGCGAAGTAGCCGATCTTGAGGCGCTTCACTTCGTCGTCGCTCGGCCAGTGGAGCGGGACCGGAGCGGCGCAGGTGTCCCCGTCATCCGGGCCCTGCATGACTTCGAACAAGGCTTTCAGGTCGGCAACCGTGCGCGCCATCGGACCGACCACGCCCATCAAGGCGAACGGACCGCCAGATGGGGGATAGTGCCCAGTCGACGGGATACGCCCCGGTGTCGGCTTCAGACCGCAGATGCCGGTGAAGTGCGCCGGGACGCGAATCGAGCCACCGCCGTCACTGCCGACACCACCCGCGGACATCCCTGAGGAGATCGCAGCCGCTTCGCCGCCGCTGGAGCCGCCCGGCGTGCGCTCGAGATCCCAAGGGCTGTTTGTGCGGCCATAAAGAAGATTGTCGGTCTCCCAGGCCATCAGCATTTCCGGCGTATTGGTCACGCCGAGCACGATTGCACCCGCTTGCTTCAGGCGCGCAACTAAGGGTGCGTCTTGCTTTGCTACAAATCCCGCGCGCAGGCGCGTGCCGGCCTCGCATTTCATCCCAGCGACTTCAATCGAACTCTTGAAGCTGATCGGAACGCCGTGCAGCGGGCCTAGAACTCCTCCGCGCATCACTGCAGCCTCGGCCTCGCGGGCTTCACGCAAAACGCGCTCAGGTTCCATTTGTACATAGGCATTCAGCTTCGGATTCAATTTCTCGATCTTCGCCAGATGAGCCTCGGCAAGTTCGACCGGAGAAATTTTCTTCTCGCCGATCTGGCGAGCCATCTCGACGGCGGGATGGAAAGTTAGGTCAGGCATGCAGGGGTTCCGATTTCATTTCAGACTCATTGCGCGATCCAGCGACTGCTTCTCCACAGCGGTGAGAAGGCGGTAGTTTCCTTTCGCCAGCTTTCCGAGCTCAAGCGAACCAATCGAGACTCTCACCAAGCGAAGGACTTCTAGTCCTAACGCTTCGAACATACGGCGAATCTGGCGGTTCTTTCCTTCGTCGAGCGTGATTTCCAGCCAGCAATTCGTGTTGCCTGAGCGCAGGAGTCGGGCTTGTTTAGCGCGGAGAGTGTCACCATCTTCAGTTTTCACTCCGCGGGTCATCTTCTGAATAAGTTGGTCGTGCGCGACGGCGCAGATCTGCACGTGATAGGTCTTCTCCAGACGCGTCTCGGGAGCAGCTAGGCGCGCGCCCCATTCGGAGTCATTGGTCAGAAGGAGAAGTCCCTCGCTTGCTTTGTCCAGCCGCCCCACGGGCGCAACCCAGGGTAGAACCTCATCCGCTTTTTCCAGGATGGAATACACCGTCACCCGGCCCTTTTCGTCCGATGCAGTCGTCACCAATCCGCGCGGCTTGTTCATCATCAGGTAGATTTTCTCCTCGCCTTTGATTACCTGGCCATCCACCAGAAGGCGGTCATGGTCGATCCGCACCGGCGTCTCGGGATCGCGGCGCACCGCTCCATTCAGACGCACGCGCCCGGTGCGAATTAGCTGGCTGGCCTGCGAGCGCGAACAATATCCCAGCTTCGAGAGCGCCCGGGCCAGTCCAATTTTTCGAGCGTCGGTTCCTTTCACGCGTCCATGCTAATTGAAGCGGCAAATTCGCGCGCCTGGGAGCAAGGCTTGATACCATGATGACGCCGAAAGTCGCAGAAGGAGTTTTTTATGGCCCACCAGCATCCTCCCCGATTTCTGAAGATTGTGGATGACGCCCGAGCGCGCGTGCGCGAGACCGATGTCGACGCGGTCAAAAAAAGAATGGATCATGGCGATAAGTTCCTTCTTGTGGATGTGCGCGAAGAGAGCGAGTTCGCCAGAGACCATCTTCCCGGCGCGATCCACCTGGGCAAGGGCGTGATCGAGCGCGACATCGAAGCGCGCGCCCCCGAATTGAATACAGAAATGGTTCTCTACTGCGGTGGCGGATTCCGGTCTGCGTTGGCCGCCGACAACCTGCAGAAGATGGGTTACACCAACGTGATTTCGATGGACGGCGGCATTCGAGGCTGGCGCGAAAAGAATTACCCGCTGGTGAAAGATTGACCGCGATTCAAGATGGAGCCGTCGAACGAGTGTCACCGTGGACCAGGTCGTTCTGTGGTAAGCTCCGCCTCTTACGCCCATGAATGGTCGCATCTTCTTCTGGTCGCTCACCTCAGCTCTCGCCGGATTTCTCTTCGGCTTCGACACCGTCGTTATTTCTGGCGCGGAGAAAACCATTCAGGCACTTTGGGGACTGAGCCCCAGCCTGCACGGCATCGCCATGGCATCGGCGCTCTACGGGACCGTCGTGGGTTCCCTGCTGGGTGGGTGGCCGGCTGACCGGTTCGGACGCAAGGCCACGCTGCTTTGGATCGGCGTTCTCTATTTCGTTGGCGCTGTTGGATCCGCCCTCGCACCCGGAGTTGACACCTTCATCGCCGCGCGCGTCATTGGCGGCCTTGGCATCGGCATCTCGACGGTGGTTGCGCCAATGTATATCTCCGAAATCGCTCCGCCACAGCATCGCGGACGCCTTGCCGGGATGTTCCAATTCAATATCGTTTTCGGCATCCTGATCGCGTTCGTTTCGAATGCTCTGCTGGCCGGCGTAGGTGAGAATGCGTGGCGATGGATGCTTGGCGTCGCCGCCTTCCCTTCCCTCATCTACGCTTTGTTCTGCCTTGGACTTCCCGAGAGTCCGCGCTGGCTTCTCAGCCGCAAAGGTGATCGCGAAACGGCGCTGCAAGTTTTACATCGTACGGAACCTGAATTATCGAAAGCAGAAATCGCGGCCCAGGCGGACGAGATCATGGCCGCATCCACGGAGCAGGTTTCGTCCGGACACTTCTGGACCAAGCGTCTCCAGAAGCCCATCCTGCTTGCGATCCTGATCGCCTTCTTCAACCAAATGTCGGGCATCAACGCGATTCTCTATTTCGCGCCTCGCATTTTTGAGCTGACCGGCCTCGGCGCAAAAGCAGCACTGTTGCAATCGATCGGGATCGGCGTCACTAACCTCGTGTTTACGTTCGTGGGCCTGTGGCTCATCGACCGCCTTGGGCGCCGCACTCTTCTTTATATCGGCTCGTTCGGCTACATCGCCTCGCTTGGCCTCGTCGCGTGGGCTTTCTTTACCAGACACTTCTCGATCGTTCCCGCCTGCATCTTCGGATTCATCGCGGCGCATGCCATCGGCCAGGGAGCCGTCATCTGGGTATTCATTTCCGAGATATTCCCCAATCGCCATCGCGCGGAAGGCCAGACTCTCGGCAGCTTCACGCACTGGATCTTCGCGGCGTTGCTCACCACCTTCTTCCCCAAAATGGTTGAGGCATTTCCGCCGGGCTACGTCTTCTCGTTTTTCACGGGCATGATGGTGCTTCAGCTTATATGGGTGAAGACCATGGTTCCGGAGACGAAAGGCGTGCCACTCGAGCAGATTCAAAAGCAACTGGGGATCGAACAGGCCTGAGGTCCTGCTTTGGGCGTACAACAAATCTATGGCGCGTGTATTCATCACAGGCTCTTCCGACGGCTTAGGAAAAATGGCGGCCCAGCTTCTCGTACAGTTGGGCCACGCAGTAGTTCTGCACGCCCGCAGTGAATCCCGAGCGAAGGATGCAATGGCGGCCATTCCTGGTGCGGAGTCGGTTGTGGTGGGCGATCTTTCGAGCATCGCTCAGACCCGCGCCGTGGCCGATCAGGTGAACGCTCTCGGGTCCTTTGATGCCGTCATCCATAACGCAGCCGTCGGCTATCGCGAGCCTCGACGCATCGAAACTAAGGACGGCCTGCCGCAGGTCTTCGCCGTCAATACCCTCGCGCCCTACATTTTGACGGCTCTCATCCAGAGGCCGAAACGGCTGGTTTATCTGAGCTCCGGACTGCACAAGAGTGGAGACAGCAGCCTGAAAGATCTCACATGGGGAGAGCGGCCCTGGCGCGGACAGCAGGCCTACTCCGATACCAAGCTGCACGACGTGCTTCTCGCCTTCGCCATCGCACGCCGATGGCCGGATGTCTTCTCCAACTCGCTTGAACCAGGATGGGTCCCGACGAAGATGGGCGGTCCCGGAGCGCCCGATGATCTGGATGAAGGCCACCGCACGCAGGTATGGCTGGCCGTCAGTGATGATAAGGCCGCCAAGGTAACGGGCGAGTACTTCTATCACATGCAGCTTCGCTCCGCGAATCCCGCCGCCCGCGAAAAGGCGCTGCAAGAGAAGCTACTGGAGGCTTGTAAGAAGTTGTCAGGAATCGACTCACCCTCGTGAACCGCGGCCGCGAGAGCCCGGACCACCGTTAACACCCCATCCGAACTGGTTGACAGTGGCCGGGACCCGGGATACGATCGCTGGCGGTTCTTCCCCAGGTGTTCCAACTCCCCTACCGAATACCCAGTTGTGGCCAATGCGTCCAGTTTGCACGCATTCAATAAGGGCCCCCCCCCTCGTTTGGAATCGTGTATTGCCCGCTCAGGAGGCGCTTTTATGTCCGCCAGCCGCATCGGCTCCGTGGTCCCGTGTCCGCTTGTTTCCACGCCTGCTTCTCTGGCTCTTCTCTTTTGCACCCTGTTTCTTCTGTTCCCGCTCTTCGCGCCTGCCCAGAACATGCTGACCTACCACGACGACAACTCGCGTGACGGCCAGAATCTGAAGGAGACGACTCTCACCCTTACCAATGTCAACTCCACCGAGTTTGGCAAGAAATCCACGCTCTCGCTGGATGCCGAGCCACTCAGCCAGCCACTCTATGTCGCCAATGTCGCCGTATCGGGTCAAGGCACCCACAATGTGGTCTACATCACGTCGGAAAACGATAGCGTGTACGCATTCGATGCCGAAGGAAGTCCGGCCACTCCGCTCTGGCACACCAGCTTTTTGATCAACGGAGCAGTTGCGGTTCCCTGCGCCAACTTAGGATCGTGTGATATCTCGCCGATTGTCGGGATCACTGGAACACCCGTGATCGACGGGACTAGCAACACCCTGTACGTCGTGGCCTTCACCCTCGAAAGCGGAACCTACGTACAGCGGCTCCATGCTCTCGACATCACTTCCGGTGCAGAGAAATTCGGCGGACCCGTAGTCATTTCGGCGTCGGTTGCGGGAAATGGCTCGGGCAGCAGCGGTGGCACGATTTCGTTCAACGCCCAGGTCCAGAATCAGCGGGCTGCTCTTCTGTTGTCCAATGGCGTGGTTTACATCGCGTGGGCGTCTTTCGGCGACCTCGGCGCCTATCACGGCTGGGTGATGGGGTATGAAGCCAGCACGCTGGCGCAGGTCGCTGTTTTCAATGACACACCAAACGGCTCGCAAGGCGGCATCTGGCAAAGCGCCGGTGGTTTGTCGGCCGATAGCAGCGGCAATATCCTGCTGCAAACCGGCAACGGTACTTTCGACGCCAATACTTCAGGAGGGATCGACTACGGCGACAGCTTCCTCAAGATGAGTACGAGCGGCGGGCTGTCGGTCACAGACTATTTCACTCCCGACAATCAATCGACGCTGGCGGCCGACGACGAAGACTTGGGCTCCACGGCGGGATTGATTGTTCCGAAGCAAAGCGGATCGTTCCCCGATGAAATTACGGGCGCCGGCAAGCAGGGGATTATCTACCTTGTGAACCGCGACAACATGGGGAAGTTCAACACAGGGAGCAATAAGTGCATCCAGACCATTACGGGTGCAACCGGCGGCTATTACGGCTCGCCCGCGTACTTCAACGGAGCTGTGTACTACGCCGGCACCAGTGACACTCTTCGCCGCTACACATTGACCAAGGGCGCGTTGTCGAAGACTGCTGCCTCTAAGTCGCCCAAGCCTCTGGCGGCCGGAGGCACGCCGTCGATTTCAGCCAACGGCAAAACGAATGGAATCGTATGGGTAGTCGACTCCACTTCGAAGGTGAGCACCACGGCGGTGCTGCACGCTTACAAGGCGTCCAACGTTGCCACCGAGCTGTATAACAGCCAGCAGAATGCTTCGCGCGACACGCTGGGAAAGGGCGTCCGGTTCGCTGTACCCACGATCATCAACGGGAACGTGTACGTCGGAACCCAGACCGCATCGACCTACAGTCTGCTGATCTTCGGAATTCTGTAGTGAACGGGCGAGGCTGATTCAGCGCGAACCTGCGCGGCAAACAACTCGCGGTCACTAAGAAAAAGCGCCCGGGCGAGTGAAGAGCTTAAGCTGCTCACTCGCCCGGGCTTTTTATCGGGCTTTCGATTGTGCCGCGTCCCAGCTAGAAGTCGTTCGCCGGGTTGTAAACAAGCGTCGGGAACGTTCCGATCACCTGCGGAATTGGGGTTGGATTCGTTCTTCCGAAATTCAAGGAGAACGGAACGAAGCCAGCCATGGTTCCCGGAGAGCTCGCCGTCAGGGCGAAATCATCCGTGGGATAGGTCGGGTTCGCGAACACCGGATTCTGAATCGAGCTTCCGGCGTCTTCTCCAAACGACTGCCACTGGCTGAACGTCATCCAGTTCTGTCCAGAGCAGTTTGAGCTTGTGTTCGAGTAGAACGCACGCGAGTCGTTCGCCAGGGTCTCGTTCGAGTTCCAGTAAACGTTGCTGGCAAACTTTTGCGTCGTCGTCGGTGATCCCCCGGCAAAGTATTCAGCCGCCTTTTGAAGCCCAGTACCTGGCTTCGAAGAGCGTGACCGATCCTGGTAGATCAGGTTATTGGTGAAGGTAAATTGCAGCAGTGGGAGCGATGCCGGACAGCCTAGAAGGCCCACCACCGCTTGCCGTGCGTAGGCGGCAATGTTGTTGGTGAAGTTGTTCGCGAGTCCGTTCGATTGCGGCCCTTCGGTCATGTTGAATGCAACCGCGCTGACCCGGTAGATCAGGTTTTGCTCGACGTCCCACGATCCGGTATAGCTATCCAGATAAATCCCATGCCCGCCGTAGCCGTCTGCATCCTGCGTGGAAGCGTCGGAAACATCGTGGCACAGGTTATGCGTCAGCTTGTTTCCTGCCGCTGAGCCGCCCGAGATGGCGGTCATGGCGTAGTAGCAGCCGCCGTCATCCGTCACGCCCTGCATCACATCGTGTACGGCGTTGTCGTGTACGTTGAGGTTGAACGCGCCACTGGAATTGCTCGAGCCGTTGCAGACGCCCGACGATGGCTTACACATTTCCACGCCGTCATGGTACGAGTCGTAGATTTCGTTGAACGAGATCTCGACATCATGCACGTCGCCGAGGACGATGCCATCACTGCTGGGCAAGAACCGTCCCAGCGAAGCGATTCCATTTTGCGTTGCGGTCAGATTATGGGAAACGGTGGCATCTGTGTCCCCCGCACCGGGTGCTGTGCCAAGGCGAACTCCGTAGGCGCCCAGGTCATAGAACAGGTTGCCTTGGACGGTAACGTCGATCGAGGTTCCGACGACGTCGAGAGCCACACCTACGGTTTCGGTAAATTGATTCGAGTCGAAAACGACGTTCTGGCAACCCGCGCAATGAACCATCGCCGGAATGGCTGGATCCAGCTGTATCGAGGGATATCCGGCCGCCGGAACCGTGTAGTTGTCGTGCTCGAACTGCAGGCCCTGGAACGTGACCCATTGCAGCCCGGTCGCTGTTAGCACTTGAGCATTCTGAGGAATGATCACGGTGTCGGTGTTGGGATCTTCGCTCGGGTTTCCCAGGTACGTCAGCGTCCACGGTGAGGTGGAACGATCCAGGAACCATTGACCGGCGAACTGCAGTGAGTTCTTGACGTTCTCGACGATGTACCGGTGACCAGCAATGTATCCATGGTCTTTGTTTTGCATGGTTTGACCAGTCAGATAAATGATGCCGGCTGAGGTGTCGATGGAGGAGATCCTCTCGATCGGAGTGGTCCACTTCTCAAAGTCAATCAACTCGACGTCTCCTGTGGGATACGGAGAGGACAGGTTCGTCCACGTGCTGCTGATCGGGTCCGAAGAGTTGTAGGCTAACCGGTCGTAGCAGGTGCCGCCGTTGCAGCTCTGCACAGGGCTTTTCACACGATAATACTGCCCCATCAGATTCGTTGCCGTGCTGCCGAGCCGCGGACGGAATCGCCGCTGCCCGTTGTAGAACATGGCTTCAAAATACGGCGTTCCCGAGGGCAGCGTGACTTGCCAGCAATTCGTATTGCCCGCGCAGATGGAGCGGCCGTTGATGCTCGTCCATCCAGTGATCTGATGGCCGCCACTGAGAATCGGAGTTTCTCCCGGATAGTTCTGATACATGACCGGGACGGTGCTGCTGCAACCGCTGTCGGCGGAAGTGAAGGCCAGAGCCTGCGTCGTGTACAAACCTCCGCGCAGTTGCACAACGATCGGCGTGGTTCGACTTCCGCAGTGATTCGGCAGCAGGGTGGTGCGAACGGTCGATTGCGCTTTAGCAAGCGACGCGAATGGCTTGTCGATGGTGCCAGGATTGGAGTCGCTTCCGTTTGGCGCGACGTAATAATCCGCGCCCGGTCCGGCCTGCACGACTGGCGTAACCGTGATTGAAGCGATGGCCGACTTGGTCGGATCCGCCACACTGGTCGCGGTCACGGTGGCTACTGTGTTCGCGCTCACGGTCGGCGCCGTGAAGAGACCGGTGCCAGAAATCGTGCCCGGCGTAGCCGTCCACGTCACCGCCACGTTGGGGGTGCTGGTAACCGACGCGGTGAGCTGCACCGTACCTAGCGACCCTACAGTCGCGATCGCCGGGCTGACGGTTACCGTCACGCTACCGGGCTGCGACACGGTCAACTTGAACTGCTGTGCGCCCCCATCGCCATGGGCATCGATCACGTGAACTCCGAAATCGGACGCTCCGGCTGCGGTTGGGGTTCCGGTAATGGTTCCGCTCGTCGCTGCCATCGTGAGTCCGCCGGGCAGGCTTCCCCAGGCAATACTGAACCTAAAAGGAGGGGTTCCGCTGCCCACATTCATGGTGGCGTTGTAAGGCACACCCACGGTAGCGGTCGGTAGCGCACCGGAGATCTTCAAGTACCGGCGGGCATCCGGTGTCGCCGTTGCTGGGGTTGATTGCGTGGGCTGGGTTGGATTATTGGCCGCGAGTCCTGCTCCGGCACAACCATTGAGTACGATCAGGGAGAAACAGAGAATTACGAGACAACCGACAGCCATGAAGCCGGTGTTTCGGGACAACTCATGCTTCCGCGCTTGGGGGGGAACGTCGGAAACCATCTAACCACCTCGATAATGGGTTCGGAATGACGCTAACTTTCGAGCGTCTTTATGGACCTTAGCGATCCATTCAGGATGGAGGTAGATACCCAAGGACCAACGACGGTAATGTCCAAAAGTGCAGAAGGTAATGGCCGACCACGCAGGGTCTCAAATTGGGAGATAATTTTGTGGAATACATATTAGCTTTTAGCTATGGTCACGAATTATGACTGATAGAACTGAACCGCTCCTTGGGCAGCGCCCGACGGCGGTGATTTGCAGCCTCTGGGAAGCTTCAACCGAATGAGTTCAGACACCTTCCCAATCGCGTTCCGGAAGCCGACTGCCCATTACTGATCGAATGTCCCGACTTGCACTGCAACCACCCCTGAAACTTCACCCATGCGGCCATGAAACGATTCCCGTGCACGCGCCACTATTCAATCGAGCGAAGTTCGGAATCTGCTCACGCAGGACCTGGGAGCCATTCTCGATCTTGTCTTGAGTGCCTATTGAATTTTGCTCTTTGAGCGTGAAGCACGCGCGTAGTGATGGACGCTTCGTCACGGCGAACAAGTCTGAACGACGGTTAGCTGTACTGCGGGAGGTGGGAGATGGTCGCTTCTGTCCGAGATCTTGCGAAACAATCTGGTTTTGTATTCGAGGGTACCGTCCGGCGGATCGGTGATGTAACGTCACCGGGGGTTGAGGCGACGCCCTTGACTGCGGTAGTGCACGTCGAGAAGGTGCTGAAGGGGCCTCACGTGCTAGCGCGATTTGCTGGCCGGGAGGTCACCCTCCTATCCGGCGAGCACTCGGACGCATCGTCGAGAAAGCGCGCGGTATTCTTTACGAACCCATTTCATTACGGTGAGGGCCTAGCGGTACGCGAAGTAGGACGCTTCGACGCAACCGGGGCGGAAGTGGAGAGCGAGGTACACGAAGCCATGAAGGAATCTGACGACGATAATCTGCTGCGGCAGCTGCGTAATGCACGTCTGGTGGTACGGGGTGTCGTGATCAAGTCCGCGCCCAGCGAACATCGGGAGCGCGTTGGCAGCGAGCACGATCCGGAATGGTGGGAGTGCGTCATTGAGGTCGAGACCATCGAGAAGGGATCGGCCAAGCACGAAAAGAACAAGAACGCCAAACTTCGCATCACAGCATTCTTCGCCCACAGCACCGACGTTGCCTGGTACAAATCTCCGAAAGTTCAAGTCGGCGACGAAGGTATCTTCATCCTGCACGAGGGTGAAGTGCGTTCCCGTCAAACGCCCGGTCCGGCCATGGTTCACCCGCTCGATTTCCAACCAGCCTCCGAGATCGAGCGCATCCGAACGCTAATCAAGCGCATCGCGCAGTAATTCAAGCGAGGGTACACCCATGAAAGTCTTCGTCGTTAATATGGTTCCAAAGTCTCTGAGCGCAGAGACGAACCAGGACAGCGAACCGAACGTTGCGGTCGATCCATCGGAACCGCGGCACATTGCAGCCACGGCGTTTACGTCCGATCCAGGTGGTGGTTCCCTGGCCCCGATCTATGTATCTTCCGACGGCGGCCATACATGGGCGTTGAACTCCATTGTGCCGGGCGGCAGTTCGACAAGCGACATCACGCTGCACTTCGGATCGACGTCTCACGTGCTTTACTGTGGCATTCTCCGGCAGGATGACCTGGACCTGAATATTCTTCGGACGCCCGACTTCCAGGGTGCGGCCACGATGACGATTCTCGAGGACCGCGCGAACGAAGACCAGCCGTGGGTCGACGCAATCACGGCAAAGAGCGTGCCAGGAAGACCCGACCGGCTCTACGTCGGCAACAACAACTTCAATACAACGCCAAAGTCGGCGACGATCGATCTTTCACAGGACGCTGCCACCGCTCCACCACCCGCCGGCGTCGCTCCGCAGGGCATCTGCAGTCGAACGCCTGGGTCGCAGAACGGACCGCCAACTCGTCCCGTCTCCCATGCGGACGGCACAATTTATGCCGCCTACGTCGATTGGCATCCGGCGTATTTTGGCAATGGCAATTATCCGAGTGATGTCGTTGTTTGCCGGGATGACAACTGGGGCCAGGGGGGCACGCCATTTACCGCGCTCCTGGACCCGGGCGATCTCAAAGCCGGCTTTCGAGTGGGGTCCAGCGTTACCTTGCCGTGGCAAAACGGCGTGAACTTTATCGGTCAGGAGCGTGGCGGAAATCATGTCGCCATCGCAGTCGATCCGAAGGATAGTTCCACCGTCTACCTGGCATGGGCCGATTTTCCGGGCGGCAATCCGCCCCTGACCATGCACCTGCAGCGCTCGACTACCCGTGGAACGTCATGGTCGAGCGATCTCCGTACGATTGACAACTGCATCAATCCCGCTCTCGCGATCGATGAAGAAGGCCGCGTGGGATTCCTCTATCAGACGCTAACGAATTCCGGCAGCACCTGGGAGACACGCCTCGAGGTATCGCATAATGGCTTTGCGGGTTCGTGGTCGACTCATGTCCTTTCGTCGACACCGTCTAATGCGCCCGCCCGAACGTTCTTCCCCTATCTCGGAGACTATGTTCGGCTCTTGGCAGTCGACCGGACGTTTTACGGTGTGTTCTGCGCGAATAACACGCCGGATCGCAAGAATTTTCCCTGCGGCGTCGTCTATCAACGGAACGCCAACTTTACGACGCACACCTTGCTGGAACTTGACGACGTCACGCCGGTCCCGATCTCGATCGATCCCTTCTTCTTCAAGCTGATGAATGAACCGCCTCGCCTAGTGACGGCGATCGCGAGCGCTGGCGCTTTTGGGAACGTTTGCCAGGGATCATTCGCCGACGAAATCCTGACTCTCAATAACGCCGGATCGGACCCGCTATTCATTACGAATATCACCGCGTCGTCACCATTCCTGGTGCCCGATGTGATTTCGTACCCAATGAAGATCGACAAAGGCGAATCAGCTGACGTGGTCATTCGGTTCCAGCCAGGAAGTTTCGGCACGGCGAGCGGCACCATCACGGTGTTCAGCAACGATCCGGCGGGCCCACATAAGATCGCGGTTTCGGGCAACTGTCCACCACCGCGGCTCAGCCTGATTCTTGCAAACAAGGGGCGCTTTGGCAGAGTTTGTCGTGGATCTTTCGCGGACGAACCTTTGATTCTGAACAATAGCGGCAAGTGCACCCTGTCGGTTACCGGTATCGCGGTCTCTCCGGGGGAGTTCCATGTGCCCGAAGTGCTGTCGTACCCACTGACCATCGCGGCGGGCGACTCTCTGGCGGTTCCGATCTGCTTCCAACCAACAGCGATTGGGCCAACGAGTGCGACGATAACGATCACCAGTAATGATCCGGCGAGCCCTCTGGCGGTTCATGTCTCCGGAGACGCTCCGTCCGGCAAACTCGCTGTGGCCGGGTCGCTCTGTTTCGGTGGAGTGAAGGCCTGCTGCCATGCTGAGCGCACTGTGACCATCTGCAACGTGGGGGACTGCGGCCTGCACGTGAAGGGTGTTGGCTTGAAACGTAAGAGCCGTTTCTGGAAATTGATCAATAACCCGTTCCCCGCGACACTGCACCCTGGATCGTGCCTGGGAGTCGTCATTCGGTACAAGGCCGAGGAGAAGTGTCCGGTCGCTAGCCAACTGGTGATCACGAGTGACGACCCCGCCACTCCTGTCAAGACGATCGATCTGATGGCCTACACCATCTGGAATCAAGGTGGCTGCAAGTGCGGCGGTAACGATTGCAAGAAAGACTGCTGCAAGGGCGGCGACGATGAATGTTGTTGCGAAGGACGTGCTGACGATTGTTGTCAGGACGAGGATGACGATGAAAAGGGCGAGGCTTGAGCCCGCTGTAGTGTAAGCAGGCTGTTACCAGGACCGCGATATCACAGAAGGAGAAGATTATGAATTTTATCGAGCAGCTCTTTGGATTTTCACCCGACGGAGCCTCAGGCGTCTTCGAGTTTCTGCTGTTAGCAGTTCCCATTGTCGCCCTGTCCGTCATCCATTGGACTCGATCCATCCAAACTAAACGCAAGGGCTAAACACGCTCGAAGCTGAAGCCACATGCGAATTTCAGGATCACGACGAACATTGACGGGCGTGGAGGCGCAACTGAGACGGCCCATGCGCATTAACCGCGTGGCGCGGATGACCGAAGAGCCTTTCGAAGCTGTTCGTGCTGGTCGGAAATCGTTCAAACGAATCTGCCGAGGTGAGGCGTGAATTCGGGACGTTGGATCGGTTACCTGTTGTCCCTGCTGAGAATCCACGGTCGAGACTGCCCAACCTGCAATGCGGGCGGGAGGTCGCAAGGGGAAGACATGCTCAAGCGGCTTGAGGAATTGCAGCGAGCCGCCGCGGGATTGGAAACCCCGAGAACTATGTCGACCAGTGATCGGTGTCGCAATTCGGAATAGCCTGAGGTTGCAGGAACCTTGAGCCTCCGATTCCGGTGGAAATGGGCTCCACGTTCCGGTCGCAGTGAGCAATTCTGACCAGCCTCGGGCGAGTCTAAATGGCAGACTAGATGAACCTTGGGAAGCAATCGTTCGCGGATCATTGATCCGCAGAACCGTAGTCTCCAAGGAGAGACCCTGAGGAGACTCCCGTGGCGACTTGTACGATTTCCGCAGCTGCGCCGAACTTAATTTCTGTCTGCAAGAATGAACCGGATACAAATCGACCAAACTTAGTCCAGCGCGCACAGCGAGGGGACGGAAACGCCTTCGCTGAACTTTTTGAGTTGCACAAAGGGCGCGTTTACGGCCTTTGCTTGTCAATGACGAAAGACCCTGCAGAAGCAGAAGATATGACCCAGGAAGCTTTCCTTCAGGTTTTTCGCAAGGTGGCGACGTTCCGCGGAGACTCAGCTTTCTCGACGTGGGTGTACCGCATCGCAATGAACACCGTGTTGATGAAACGTCGCCGGAGAAAGTGCCCACCCACACTTTCGCTCGACGAGCCCGTATCGCCGGATTCGCCATCATTACCGCGTGAATTTGGAAAGAGTGATCCGAATCTTTCGGGTGCAATCGATCGCATCTCGCTTCATAGAGCGATCGGAGCGCTGCCTGCCGGGTGCAGGAAAATCCTTGATCTTCATGCCATTCACGGGTACGAGCATCACGAAATCGCAGAACTGCTGCAATGCTCCATTGGCAATTCTAAATCGCAGCTTCACAGGGCAAAAGTGAAAATGCGAATCTTGTTGTCTCCCAAATGGAGCGCCGCCCTCCTCCGCAAAGCTGCGCGTGTGGCTGAGGGGACCGCAAACAGGGCCGCTTGAATGTTTTTACAATTGAGCCGGATTGAAGGGCTCGTTGCTTTCCTGAGGGAGGGATCAGAGAAGGCGAGCGCTGGCTCCGCCTCCTCTGAGCAAACCGTTTACAGCGTCTTCTACGCAGCCACGTGAACGTCGGGCTTCTGGAAGGTCGAGGTGAGGCACTCTTAAGTGTTGTTCTTTATGAATAGCTTTCCCCTATCTATCCTCCGGCAACTCATCTTGCGAACCTCTGCGTAGGGTCCCCTCAGTCCACACAGGATCCCGATTTTACGAACTTCTTCAAAAAGGCTCTTCCGACCGTTTCGTTCGTCTTCACAGGCGGTCAATTCTGATCAGTTTTCCGTATCCAGAAGTTCGATACTGTCGGCTGAACACGCTTTCACGATAAAGCAGCGTCCCTGAACAAATTTGGTTTTGTGGAGGCTTCGATGAACTTGAATCTGATGAATCCCTGGCTTATTGCCTTGGCCGCCGGTGTGGTTCTGATCGTCGCAATGGTTGTCTGGCTCTATGTGCGAAAACGGAGTAACACTACCGCAGGCTTGCGTAAGAAATTTGGGCCTGAGTACGACCGTGCGGTGCTCTCTCATGGATCAAAGGCAGAAGCAACATTAGCGTTTCGGGAGAAACGGATCGAAACACTCAACATTCGCGATCTGGATGCGATAGAGCACGAGCGCTATTCGAAACAGTGGCAAGCCGTGCAGTCCCGCTTCGTCGACTCTCCGAAGGGAGCAGTTGCGGAAGCCGACGATCTCGTGTCCTCCGTGATGAAAGCTCGCGGCTATCCGGTATCCGATTTCGATCAACGTGCGGCCGACATTTCGGTCGATCATCCTCGCGTGGTAGAGAACTACCGGTCGGCGCACACGATTGCGCAGCGTGTCGGCAAAGACGCAGCAACCACCGAAGATCTCCGAACAGCAATGATTCACTACCGCTCTCTGTTTGAAGAACTGGTGCAGGTGCCAGAAGTGGCAGAGAGAAAAGAAGTCGCGTAGCGACCCAAATCAAAGAGAAAGGGGGACAAATGATGAAACCCAGTACGCAAGACCGGGCCGAGGGCAAGCTTCATGAAGTAAAAGGGAAGATCAAAGAAAAAGTTGGGAAGACGACGAACGATCCCGATCTGGAGGGGTCAGGGAAAGCCGAGAAGACCGCCGGCAAAGTTCAGACAATGATAGGACGTGTCGAGAAAGCCGTTGGCGAATAAAGAATGGGCCGCAACTTGCGAAACAGACCAGTCACCACGGGCGGCTGAAAGAGCAGTTGAAAACGGTTTGACCGGCCCATCAAACTCATAAGGTTGGCGCCAGATTTAATACAAGGAGAACAATAATGACAACGAGTGAGAAGAGCAAATGTGCCCACCTTCCGTGTAAGTGCCTCGCCCAACCTGACGACAAATACTGCGGTCAAGTCTGTAAGGAAGCGGGATCCAAAGAAGTCGAGATCGCTTGCCAGTGCGACCACGGAGCATGTCCCCTGACTCTATGAGAACTGGGGGCGTTGGGAGTGCGGGGAGGAAATCCTTCAGAGAGAATCTCGACATGAACATGCGCCTTATCATGCTCTCGTTCGTGGTCGTAGCGATCCTGCCGCTGCCGACAACGGCGCAGGCATTGGCCGATCCGACTGACTCCTCGGGCGTAGTTGCAGTCACAACGCGGGCTCACCCAAACTTCACATATATGCGTCCGGCAACGAAAACAAAGCTTCACAGCTACGTCTTCAATGCGTTTGGACCTTATCCAATTGTGGGTGCTGCACTCGCCGCCGGCATCGGCCAGGCGGATAATACACCGCCCGATTGGAAGCAAGGCCTTGCGGGTTACAGCAAGAGATTCGGGTCTGACTTCGGCATCGCTGCGGTCACGACGACGACGCGCTACTCTCTGGCGCGAGCCTTTCGGGATGACACGCTGTATTACCGTTGTGAGTGCAAGGGTGTGTTTCCGCGGCTGGGCCATGCCGCGATTTCGACATTCACCGGACGTCGGGGTGACGACGGCCATCGCGTCTTTTCTTTAGCCGCTCTCATTGCGCCGTATGCCGGGACGATGACTGCGGTCTATGCATGGTATCCCGGTCGCTACAACGCCGAAGATGGCTTCCGCATGGGCAACTACAGCCTGCTAGCGTATGCAGCCGGAAACGTGGCTTTCGAATTCCTGCACAGAGGGCCACACTCACTGCTTCTGCGCATGCACCTCAATAACGGGCGTGGAGCGCCAGATCCGAGTTCAAACCCGTGATCGACGGGAATTCAAGAGCGATCGGCATTCGCCCTTCCGGTCCGGAGCCTCGGGTCTTACCCGCGCTCGCCGCAACAAACTCTTCCAAGGGATTGATCAGCCAGTTTTTCGAGTGGTTCGGCGATCTCGGGATATTCTTTTGGCAAGTTGTGCGGGCCGGTGTGACACCGCCGTTTGAATTTCGCGAACTATTTCGACAACTTGACGAGATTGGGTCAAAGTCCCTTCCCCTAGTCGCTTTGGCCGGCGCCGCAACCGGCGTCGTGCTCTCTCTGGAAGCCCGTTACAGCCTGACTCGATTTGGAGCGAAATCTCTGCTCCCTGCGGCCATCGTATTTTCTGTAATCCACGAGACTGGACCCATCATCACCGGTCTGGTCGTGAGTGGCCGAGTAGGGGCTGGCATTGGCGCCGAACTCGCGTCGATGAAGGTGACTGAGCAGATCGATGCCATCGAGGCATCTGCCGTAAATCCTTATCGCCTCCTGGCAGCGACGCGCATTCTGGCGTGCATCCTGATGCTTCCTTTACTGACCCTCGCTGGCGACGCATGCGGCTTGTTCATGGGCTGGGTTGCGCAAGCGTTAGCAGAGCCGCTTTCGCTACATCAGTTCATCAATAGCGGGTTTAACGGTGCGGATTTCAACGATCTCCTTCCCCCTACGTTCAAGACCGCTGTGTTTGGCCTGATCATCGGGCTGGTCGCTTGTTTTCAAGGAATGCGGACACGCGGGGGGGCTGCGGGCGTGGGTCGTGCGGCCACCAGTTCGGTGGCGTTGTCGTCCCTGTTCGTGATTCTGGCCGACGTCTTGTTGGTGAAACTCATCATCATATTTTTCCCGTAATTGATCAGAGGCGCGAATAAGTATGCAGACGATCGATCGGATAACGGAGAAGCCAGACGGCGCGGAGAAAGGCGACGACGCGCCCGTTGTCGTCGTCGAAGACTTGCACAAGTCCTTCGGCAGTCAAAAGGTCCTGAACGGGATCAGCCTGGCGGTGAAGCGCGGCGAGACCCTGGCGGTATTAGGGCGCAGCGGCACTGGAAAAAGCGTATTGCTGAGGCTCGTCATTGGATTGGAGAAACCTGACTCGGGATCGGTCCGCATCCATGGGCAGGACATCGCTGGCCTTGCTCTCGACCAACTCGGCGAGGTCAGGAAGAAGATGGGTTTTCTGTTTCAGCATGCCGCGCTCTACGATTCGCTGACCGTCGAACAAAACGTGGCTTTTCCGCTGCAGCACCACAGAAAAGGCATGTCGAAGTCGGAACAGCGGGACCGAGTCAACGCGCTGTTGGCGGAAGTGGGTATGCAAGACGCCGTTGCAAAGATGCCTTCGGACATTTCCGGGGGCATGCAGAAACGAGTCGGGCTGGCGCGTGCTCTGGCTTTGGAGCCAGACATTCTTCTGCTCGACGAGCCCACCGCCGGTCTTGACCCCATCAGCTCTGCGGAGATCGATGATCTGGTTCTCAGGCTTCAGGAAGAACATCACATGGCATCGATCGTAGTGACTCACGATCTTTACAGCGCGAAAACCATTGCGGACCGGTTGGCCCTCCTGAATGAGGGAAATGTGGTAATCGAAGGCAGCTTTGAAGAGCTTCAGAAGAGTGACATCGCTTTTGTCAGGGAATTTCTAAAGCATTCGTAGGAGGACATATGTCGAGAGCGGCGCGATTGGGAGCTTTCATCGTTGTGACGCTGGCAATTCTAGCAGCCGGTGTCTTCATCATCGGAGGCAAACAGTATCTTTTTAGTTCCACGTATCAATTGAAAGCTCAATTTGACAACGTGGTCGGCCTTGATGCCGGAGGCGACGTGCGGGTGGGTGGAGTTCACAGCGGAACCGTGCGCGACATCGTATTGCCGCACAAGCCCGGTGAAAAAGTCACGGTGATTATGGATCTCGGCAAATCGACCCACGAGATCATCAAGCAAGACTCCGTGGTCACCATAGAGACGGAAGGTTTGTTGGGCAATCAGTTTCTCGCGATCTCGTTCGGATCCGCTAGATCGAGCGAAGTAAGGGATGGCGACACCATTTCGAGCCAGCCCCCACTCGAAATGGCGGACTTGCTTGAAAAGACAAGCGACATTCTGGATAGCAGCCAGCTTGCGATAAAGAATGTCACGCGAGCGACCGCAAGTTTAGAGTCGATCAGCGCCAAGATTGACGGAGGACAAGGCACCGCAGGAGCACTGGTCAATGACAAGCAACTCTATAGCAACCTTGAACAGACAACGGGCGCTATGCGTGACACGATGGTCCAGGCGGAGGCCGGGGTCACCGACTTCCAGGAGAATATGGAAGCCATGAAGCACAATTTCTTCCTGCGCGGGTATTTCAAGAGCCGCGGTTACGAAGACTCCGCAGAACTGGCAAAGAATGAGATTGACCGGCTGCCGCAGAGCACCGCCATCAAAGAGTTCGCTTATTCGTCGAAGCAGCTTTTCGATAAGCAGGATTCAGCCAAGCTCAAGAACCAGAAATCTCTGAACGCCGGTGGCGAGTTCCTGGCCAATAATCAGTTCGCATTCGCAGTCGTGGTGGTGTCGGCTGGCATGGAAGGCGACACGCAAAAGGACCTGGTACTGACCCAAGCCCGGGCCATGGTCGTGCGGGAGTATCTCGTCGAAAAGTTTGGATTTGACGATACTCAACTCAGAACGTTCGGAATGGGCAAGCAACCGGACGCCGGCTGGGGAACGGTGAAGATTGTCATTTACCCAGCCGGGACCGAAATTCCGCCGAACAGGAGACCCGAGTCGAATGTTTCGTCGCCAACCACCGCGATTCAATCAATCCAGCCCCCGGTGGCCGCAACAGCGCAGCCGCAATAGAGGTCGCCGCGGTCTTAGGCGACGCGCTCGCCGTCGTTCCGATATTCCTCCGGGATGTCGTCTTCGGGCACCTGGCGTGTCGTACCTCGGAGATGTCCGGATCTTTCGCGTTCTCCACCCCGTCCACAACCGAGGCTTCGAAAGCGTTTCCCTCTTCGACTAGTTCCTCTACACTCTGCGAGTCCGATTCGGCCGGACCAGACATTCCCTGATCGTCGCCAGACTGTCCGGCCGAATCTGTCTCACGTTCATCGTCGTTGTGCCTATTGTTTGCGACCATGACTTTCACCTCTCCAACCCAGATGAGACATTCCACCTCGCGGTTGCGAACGCCTACGCTGCTACCGCTTCTGCTGAGTGCCGTAGGCCGGCCTGCCGTCGTTCTCGGACTAGGAAGCTAAGTTAAGTCCCAGCTGCAGCATGACAGCGTGTGCAACAAGAAACTGTTCCCTATTGCACAGCGATGGCTGCGAAAGGAAGTTCGTCAGAACGCGTAACGAAGGGACTCGGTCAGCGAGTTGGCGTGAAAATAGCGTGGTGCTGTTGGGCCGACGAACGAGCCTTCCCCGTACTGGTAATAGTTCCAGCCCATGTTGTAGGTCATCTTATGGCCAAGATCCACGCTCAAGTTGGCCACCGGTTGATGGTACTTGTACTGCAATGTGCCGAGAGGCTGCAGAATGTTGAACTGCGGCACGTTGCCGTCAACGCTGGTGATGCTGTAGCCGACGTTAGCCATCACTCGCTTCGCTGGCTTCAACCTGACGGTGGCCATTCCGAAATTGGTGTGGTTGGTGTAGTACGAGTTGGCCATCAAATTATTGGACGTGTCGTTGCCTGCGCAATTGTTGTTATTCGCATTGGCCACGAAGGGAAGGATCACCCCGACTGGCGGCGTGTCGTTGAAGCAAATCAGGGCATTTTGGATTACGCTGTTGAAGTTGTACGCCAAATCCATTCCGAAGCTTTCCCGCGGCGCGAGAGACGCGGTCAGCCCATAGTTTTGGTTGTGTGCCAGATACTGGGTCTCTGCGTCGGCGTTGGATTGTTGCAGGATGTTGATCGAACCGCCCAGAGTTGCCCACGAGCGCGGTGTGTAGGTCGTCTGGAACCGGTAGCGCGCTTCCTTGCGTGGCGATATGCGAACGAACACGCCATTGAAATTTGTGTGCTCCAGATCGAAGTTCAGCCGCAAGGCATGGATGGGCCTTGCCCAGAGCCCGAGGAGCGCGGTTTTCTCCAGAGCCACGAAATGGTCCTCGTCTCCGGGCAGATAATCATTGAAGTGGTTGAAGTCCCGATCGCCATAGCGGTAGCCAATGCGCACCCCGGCTTTCTTCGAAAAGTCCCAGGCGAGTTCGGTTTGATTTCTCGTCCAGGTCTGGTTGAAGGACGACTGGGTTATGGTCGGTGTCGTCGTGGGCACGGTTGCGCTCAACGGAGTCAGCAGGGTGCACGGCGTGGGGGGCGTCGTGGTTGGACAATCACTGTCGACTTCGCTGAAATTTCCATTCTGTGGAATGCGGTAGGCCCAGAAATAGAACTTTTCGATCAGACGCAGATGCTGGGTCAAGTGCAGTGTGGCCTCGAGATCGGCCACGTCAGAAATGCGGTTCGCAGCGGCCGTGCCGGTGCCGGTAAAGGCGAGGGTGTTGGTGCGGCTGATCAAGCCGCCGAAAGATTCGTCCAGCGGCGTGCTTGAAGTCGCCGAACTATAGGAAAAAGAACCGAGCACCTCTAACTTCTGAAAATAACTACTCCTCAAGCTGATGCGCTCGGTGGGCGTCGAAGTTCGGATCCGCTGGTTCCGCAAGTAACTGGAGTACGCGCTGCAAGTCACGTTGGTCAGCGCCCCATTGACAATCAGACTGCTCTGGCCGGTTGGCACGGCGCAGGGCTCCTTATTCGCGGTGTCGAAGGACAGTCCCAGCGAAACGGAACTTGCCGGTGTTGTAGGCACGAGCGCCTCATTGATGGGACTCAGTCCGTAGTCGGTATCTCCCTTGTAGTAATCGAGAAATTGGTCGTAGCTGAGGACGGTTCGCGGCGCGATTCTGAAATCCACCCCCACGCGGTATGAATTCATGGTGGTGTTCCAGTTCTGCAGGAGCGACGCTTCCGTACCCTCATGGATGCTGCTGTACGAAGGCCCGGTCATGTTGTTATGCGAATATCCCAAACGGAAGCTCACGGTCGATTGCGGAAGCAGGGTGAGATCGACGTCGCTCATGCGCCGTGTCGTATCGAACGAGTGAGGCGAGTTCTGTATCGGAATTGATGGCGTGGAGGTTGGCGGATTCAGCGGATTCGCCAGCAAGTCGTAGTCAAAGAAACTCTGATCGCGACGAAAACTGCTTTGCAGGTTGTACCACTTGTTCTTGTCCGCACGAAGGCGCGCATAGTTGTTGGGGTCACCGCCCCAGCCCGAGCTGTTGAGGTAAAGATTGTCGAATAGTAAGCCTTGGTGATCGACCGACTGCATCGTAAGCGATTGGTCAAGTATTCGCGGGCCGGTCTGCAGATTCACCAGCGTGTCGTACATATCGCCGCTGCCGACTACGTCGGTAGAGCGGTAGCCTAGTTCGACTGAGGAGTGAATCTGGTACCCGCCGCGGATCACGCCATCGGGTTCGGCGGGTGGGGCTGCAACCGGGGTCGCGGTGGGAGTTTGGGCAAAGACCCTTTCTTGTGATGATATGGCGATTGCAAAGAAGAGCATCGCTAGGAGTATCCAATGTCGCTCGACTGGCAAGGTTGGGGACGCGCAGCTCTCCACCAGCGAAGATTGCAGAACGAATTGTCTTAGTGGCTGCATCGGCGCTCCCTACTTGAAAAACACACTACTGAAATTGGAGCCATGAATCTGCGTGTGACACATGGTGCAAGCCTGATACTTCGCCGACTGATTGTGCGCGGGGCCCGCTGGCCCTCCGGCAGTCAACTGGCTCGAGAACGTGTGGCACTGCAGACAGAGCATGTTCACCGGCATTACCTTAAGCAGCCGGGGATTGGTTGAACCGTGGGGTGTGTGACAACTGCTGCAACCCTCGGTCTTCACCGGTACATGCTCGTAGACGAAAGGCCCCTGCTTGTCGACGTGGCACTTATAGCAAACGGCATCTCCGCTTGGCAGGGCGCGCACCTGGCGCACTGTGGCGGTCCCGTGCGGGCTATGGCAGTCACCGCATTGGACCAGGCCTTCGTTGACCCGGTGGTGAAACGGTTTGGCAAAATCTGCCTTGGCCGAAATATGGCATCCATAGCACAGTTGGGGTTGGTCCTGGACAAGCAGATGCTCCGCTTCTTTGGCGTGATGCGGCGAGTGGCAGTCGAGACATCCGACATCGCTACTGGCGTGCGCGGATTCGGCAAAATGGGATTGCTGATGACTTTCGCCGTGGCAGCTTAAGCAGCGGGCGCTCGTCTCCTGCCGCGACTTCCCCTCGAAAACGAATATCTTGGTTTTGTCGCCGCCGCCTGCCACGTGGTCGGCTCCAGGACCGTGACACCCCTCGCAGCCTTGCTTCGCCGGACCACCCTTCTTATTGAGTGTGGTCTTCCAGTGCGGCGTCTTCTCCCATGCGCTGTAAATTTCCTCATGACAGGTTTTGCAGGTCTCGGCTCCCACATACTTGGAGGCCTCGGAGGAAGGCCCACTCACCACACTTGTGGGTGATTGTGCATTCGTACCGGTAGCCTGCTGCTGAGCATGGCTTGGAGCAGCAGCGGCGACGACGACGACAAGAAGATACAGGAGCGAGAAAAAGAGAACTCGAGACCCTTTGTAATTTGATGGCACTGGCACGCTCCCCTCTCCGATTGTCATTCTTGTGTGGCGAGCCTAACTCTTTAACTGGAAGGTTTGGATCTGCCAGTTCCGTTCCGTGAACCGCTCCAATTTCATCCACCAGCGCCGTCGTTCGTGAGAACGACCTTGAGCGCGCCTTCTTTTGCCGCGTTTCCAAACGTGTCATACGCCTTCATGATGTCGCGCATCGCGAAGCGATGAGTCACCAGCTTGCCCGGCTGCAACTTTCCTGAGCGGACTACCTTCAGCAGCATCGGCGTAGTAGTTGTATCTACCAGTCGCGTGGTAAGCGAAATATTCCGGTCCCAGAGCTTTTCCATGTGCAATTCCACCGGCTTGCCATGAACGCCGACATTCGCGATGCGTCCGCCAGCCGCGACAATAGCCTGGCAGATGTCAAACGTGGCCGGAATCCCGACTGCTTCGATGGCCACATCTACGCCCGCGCCTTCCGTTAGTTCCATCACGTGATGGGCAGCGTGTCCGTCAGCGCTGTTGACCAGCGTGGTTGCTCCAAACTTCTTGGCAACCGCGAGGCGCTCATCGTCGAGGTCAATCATGAAGATCGCAGCCGGTGAATAAAATTGTGCAGTCAGCAGAACGGCCAGTCCTACAGGCCCTGCGCCTACGATGGCAATCGTGTCTCCGGGCTTTACTTGCCCGTTCAGGACGCCGCACTCAAAGCCAGTCGGCAGAATGTCGCTCAGCATCACCATCGCTTCTTCCTCGCCGCCGGCTGGGAAGGCGTAAAGACTCCCATCGGCATGCGGAATGCGCACATACTCGGCCTGAGTCCCATCGAGCGTGTAGCCCAGAATCCAGCCACCTTGGCGGCAATGGGAGTACATGTTTTTTCTGCAGTAGTCACATTTCAGGCAGGCGGTAACGCACGAAATGATGACCCTGTCTCCTACGTGAAACTCCGAGACACTGGTCCCTACCTGCTCGATTACGCCGATGCCTTCGTGACCCAGAATGCGACCCTCAGTCACGGCTGGCAGATCTCCTTTCAGAATGTGGAGATCAGTTCCACAAATTGTCGATGTCGTGACCCGTACGATGGCATCGCCCGGTTCCTGGATCGTGGGGCGCGGCGTGCTTTCCCACGCACGCTTGCCCGGACCGTGATAGACCAACGCCTTCATGGTCGCGGCGATAGCTTCTTGGCTCGCAGCACTTGTTGTCGGCAGCTCAAGTTCAGCGGTTGTCATTCCCTTGCTTCCCTTATTTTTTGATTTGGCGACTCGACATTAACAACGGCGCCGCCCTTTGTCTGAGCAACAGAGCTCACTTTGGCTACGCCGCGGTAGGAGTCTGCAGGGCGCCCATGTAGCCATCCATCGACTGCGTCAACTGCGCGTCGACTTCGTCGGCGATCGTCATGACATCCGGCAAGAGGAGGCTGAAATCCAGAAAGCTCAGATTGTTCTGCAGTGTGCCGAAGAGCGTTACCTGGAGTATTCGCGACTCGTGCACCAGCATCGCGGGAGTGTAACCCTGTTCATACCGCAGCTCGCCGTGGGCTCTGGCGGCGGCAGAAAAGCCAGCATCGCTGTCCTTCGCAGTAGTGCTGGGCTTGCTCAGGCGGGCAATCAAATCTTCGACCAGCTTGGGAAGGTGCCCGGTACGGTCGTTGTCGCTAAGCAGAACATGATTGAGTTCCTTGCTCTGCTTGGCCCGCGTCAACCAGTCTTCGACAACGCCGTTAACACAGCGTCGCAGTATGGTGCCCACCCTTTCCTTCTCCGGTCGGACCGAGGGCCTCCGGTTCAGAGTCTTTTCGCGGATTAGATCAGCAAGCTTGCCCATGTTGAACGGCTTCACGATTATTTCGTCGGCCTCTAGAGAGATGGCGGCCATAGCTCTCGGCACGTCGGGATATCCGCTAACCAGCAGAGTGAGAGCTTCAGGTTGAGAGTGGCGCATCGCAGTGACCACCGTGAATCCGTCACCAGCGTTCGGCATGTTGAGGTCGGTTATCAGTACGTCGAAGCTCTCGGTAGCGATATGCCTCAAAGCTTCTATCACGCTGGCCGCGGTGACTACCTTGAATCCCTTATGCTCGAGAGTCAGAGTCATCATGTCACGGACAGCATCGTCGTCATCCACAAGCAAAACGTTAAGTGAAGCCTTGTGAGCAACAGTTGGTTCGGTCGGAGTCATACAACACAGCCTCTCGTCACGTCATCACGCGCAGCTTGAGTATGGTGCAGTTTCATCGGAAAACATGTGCACAAGTGAACAGTCTTTGAGAACGTCAACGGTTACTGTGTCCTTAGTCTGTAAGCTCGAAACGCGGTCAAATGGGTTAGCGGCGGGAAACCGACCATTCAGACCCTCACGACCGCGCAATATCAAGGAAAGAGTTTTAGGCCGGACTCATAACGGGGCCCGACCCTTTTTTCCCCAGCCCCGAGCAACGTCCAACGCCTTCCGAAGTAGACAACGCAACGCCCTCGCTACCAGATGCAACGACTACCTCAAGAGCGAGGAATTTGCGTTCGCTCTCAGCGACTTGCTAAAGAATCCATTTCTCAATGCTTACTCCACAAACCCGAAGGCCGCTTGCCTGCAGCTGAGCTCTTTTGAACAGATTTTGACTTGTCCGAAATGAGAGAGTTCCAGCAGAAACATTTTTCAGCGAAACGGACTCTGCAGTTAGCCTTCGTCCGAAGATCGGTCCCCGATCCACGCAGCTCGTATCAACACAGCATTAGCCGAGCAAGCGAGGGACGGATGACCAGAGGAAGCACAATGCAAATTCGTTTCATTCGCACTCTGTTGTTCGCGCTCGTCGTGCTATGCATGTCGGCAGCATCGTTTGCGCAAATCGGTGTGGCCATTACAGTCGGCCCACCACCTCTGCCGGTCTATGAGCAGCCTCTTTGCCCCGGCGATGGTTATCTCTGGACACCGGGCTACTGGGCCTACGACTACGACGTCAGCGATTACTACTGGGTTCCAGGCACATGGGTGTCGGCGCCGGAAGTTGGATTCCTGTGGACTCCAGCCTATTGGGGTTGGGGCGGAGACGGGTTCGTTTTTTATGACGGTTATTGGGGACCCCACGTTGGCTTCTACGGCGGCATTAATTATGGCTTCGGCTATTTCGGAGAAGGTTACGAGGGGGGTCGCTGGGATGGCGGGCACTTCTTCTACAACCGATCCGTAAACAACGTCAACGTCGTCAACATTCACAATGTTTACAACACAACCGTCATCAACAATAACGTGAACCGTGTCAGCTTCAACGGTGGAAGAGGCGGCATCAGCGCGCGTCCGCGCCCTGAAGACGAAGCGGCCGCCCGTGAGAGACATATTGCGCCGGTAGCAACTCAAACCCAACACGCACAGGCAGCCCGAGCCAATCCGCAGCAACGCGCCTCGGGAAACATGGGAAGACCGGGCGTTGCCGCGACACCCAGACCGGGAGACTTTAACGACCGTGGCGCGGTTCCCGCCAGAGAGGCAGGCGCGCCATACTCGCCAGACAATCGCGGCGGAGATCGGCCCCCTTCCGCAAACAACCCTGCCCAATCCAGTGCGGCAGTCCATCCTCAAGATCTTCCACAATTTGCACGGAACGTTCCCAATACTGGCAAACCGAAGCTGGATAAGAAGTACGTGCAGCAGCAAGATAAACAAATTGCACAGCAGCAAGTGGAGCGAGACAAACTCCAGCAAAAGCAGGACCAGGAGCACCAGCAACTGGCAAGGCAGAACGCCGCTGAACCGCAGAAACAGCAAGTCGAGCAGCAGCACCAGCAGCAGACGCAGCAACTGCAGCAAAAACACCAACAGCAGCAACAGCAGTTGCAACAGCGGCAGCAACCGTCAAACCGCGAACAGTCGAAGAAGTAGACGCTTCACGAATAGGCTTCATTCGAGCGAGTGCCGCTGGGAGAGAGGCTGCAACCGCAGCCAAACTGGCCATCGGCATTCGCTTGAAACGTTCCAAGGAGACCAACATGGCACAATCAGTACTGGACAGAACCGCCGAGCATATCGCTGAATCAGCTCATCAGGCATCTCGTGCAACGACGGCAATCGCCGACGCAATCGAGGATGGCGTCGGAGTAGTGAGGCGTGCCGCAAAGCAGGGCGGCGATGCCGCTGAGGAATTCCTGAACGACTCAACCCAGCGTATCCAACGACACCCCGTGCTAACTGTGGCGACTACATTTATCGTAGGCTTAGCCGCAGGAGCGTTCATCGGTTGGATGATCAAACGAAGATAGGCCCACTAAGCTGATGGCACGCGACGAAAACGAATTGCAAATCGCGTAGATTGCTCTCCACGTCTATGCGTCATTCCGCGCGAGTGCGCGATCGGAGGCAACAACCGGCTTGCCAAACTGTTTTTTTCTACGAGGGCGTCGACCAGGTTCAGCGTCTGGTTCGGGACAGCCAGTCCTTCGGTAAGCGGGATGATTGGTGCTTTCGACCTCAGTCGCTTCACTGCCTTGGCGATCTCTTGCCCGTTCATCGCCGGCATGTCAAGAATTACAATGTCAGCCGGGTGGACGGAAGCCAGCTCCAGTCCCACGCTGGCGCTCGAAGCCGTCAGCGCGGTATACCCGAAGGCTTCGAGGAAGCCCCTCTCGCACTCCAACATGGCTTGGCTATCGTCAATACAAAGAACCACCGCGCTTGAGACTTCGGGACAGACCAATAGGGGTCATATTCGACTCCAGTTGGTCCACATTTTCGACAGGGAAGGTTCCTGAAGACTGTTCACAATTGATCATCCCCGTGTATCAACCCGGAACTCAGTCTTAGCGATCGCGATGAGCACAATTGCTCAGACCACTCCGGCATTGCTTTGCTAACGTTCAGATGACCTCGTTGCGTCCGAATTTCTACCAAGGTCGATGCTGGAGATGCGACGCAGAGGCAAGAGAAATGAGGCTGTTCAATGAAAAAAGTAATGTTCGTTCTGGCTGTGTTGGGTCTCGGTACGCTGTGCTGGGCGGGATCGTCAAAGGAAGATGCCACCGATCGGCTGGATAACGCCACGAGCGTATTACACGAAATTATGGGAATGCCTGACAAAGGAATTCCGGAAGAGGTGTTGGAGCACGCAAAGTGCGTGGCAGTCATTCCGCACATGGTCAAAGGTGGATTTGTCTTCGGAGCCAAAGGAGGCAAAGGGGTAGCGACTTGCCGCACGGCAGATGGCTGGAGCGCGCCGGCATTCATCACGATTTCCGGCGGAAGCTGGGGGCTACAGATCGGTGTCGAAGCTGTGGACGTGGTTCTGATCATTCAGAATGAAAAGGGGATGCAAAAGCTGCTCTCAAGCAATTTCCAAGTCGGAGGGGACGCTTCCGCAGCAGCGGGTCCTGTGGGACGCCATGCCGAGGCTGGCACGGATTGGAAGATGGATACAGAGATCCTGACCTACTCTCGCGCCAAGGGGGCGTTCGCCGGGCTGACTCTAGAAGGCGCATCGCTCCGTCAAGACAATGATTCCCGGCGTGCGATCTATGGACCCAACGTCACGACCCGCGCTTTACTGTTAGGCAAAGTGCCGGTTCCGGCCGTGGCTCAACCATTCCTTGCAGAAGTTCACCGAGCGAAAATCCAAGCCGTAGCCGTGGAAAAAGCAAACGACAAAGCTAAAGAAAACAACCAGAAGTAGGAGTTGCAGATCTGGGCTATCGCTGTTTGTCACTTCGGGTGTTTGAAGGAGATTGCCATGCTCTGGACAGTTGTTGTGGTTCTGTTGATCTTGTGGCTACTGGGTTTCAGCCTGCACATCGGCGGAGGCCTGATTCACATTCTGCTGGTTGTGGGGTTGGTGATGCTGATCATCAATCTCGTGAGCGGACGACGAACGACTGGTTCCTAACCGTGTGGCATGAATCAGCACGCTCCGCGGGCGGGTGCAGATTGGCACTTCACCTGGTAAAGGAAACTCATGTCAAAGACTTGGGAACATTGCCATCACGCCGCTCGTCATCACGAGAAAGCGGATTACCATTTCCACGAAGCAGCGAAATACGATCTGGCCGAGGAGCACGAAAAGGCAGCCCATCACGCGTACCTGGCTCACGGGCACAGTCAGCATGCGGCTCATCATGACGTCGAGGCGGCAAAACTGCATTCCGAGCATTGCAACCTGACAGCCACAGCAGCGTCTGAGCACACAGCTAAGAAGAGTGCTGCTCAGGACGCTGCTTAGACCTTCGATCCTCGGCGCGCGGGTCCGCTCTGGGCGCGCGCTACTTTTTTGTTTGGTGCCCCAGTAGTCGGGTCACAGCGTTCGAAAAAATCGTTTCTCACTGAGCAGTTTTGACCATTAGAAAACTGGCGATGCGCCTATAACCAAAGTCGAATCGGACGAGAAGGAGGAAAACGATGGTTGGAACTATATTGATCGTGGTCCTGGTTTTAGCGCTGATTGGTGCACTCCCACGCTGGTCGCACAGCCGCGAGTGGGGCTACGCCCCGACCGGAGGCTTGGGCCTGGTGCTTTTCATCGTCGTCATCCTCTTGGTTCTGGGGCGCATCTGATTCTGGTTGCCGGGCGGCTCCGTTTCAGCAGCAGAGTTAGCGAAAACCCACGAGGTAAGAACTTCCGCTTGGCGGGGGGTTCAGAACATCCTGCAACCCGGTCGGATGAGCTACTCATTTTTGGTTTCTGATAACGCTATGGGCCGGCTGCCTCCAATTGCCTTCGAACACGAAATCGTCGAGGCGGTTTCGTTTCTGCGGAGTTAGTTCCTTCTGTCGCAACCTTTCAGAGAGCGTTGCGGGATCGCCAGGATACCCGATAGCGGCCACCGTTACCGGTTCGTGGTCTTCCGGGATTGAGTACGTTGCCCGCGCCTTTTGGATATCGAATCCGGCCATCTGACACACCGCTAATCCACAAGAATTTGCCTGAAACGTAAGATGGGCCATCGCTTGGCCGACGTCGTGGAGTGCATGGCGATTAAGCTCTCCGTTAGAGGCGAAAGTCGTTCGGGCCACGGACAACAGGAGTACCGGGGCGTTCCTGGCCCAACGGACGTTAAATTCGAGCAGGCATCCAAGGAGGCATCGGAAGGCCGCTTCATTTTGCTGAGTCGCTAGGATGAAACTCCACGGCTGCTCGTTCATCGACGAAGGCGCCCATCGCGCGGCTTCCAACAAACTTGCCAAGGTTTCGGAATCAACGAATCTGGAGGAAAAGGCCCTCAGGCTCCGGCGTTGTGCGAGCAAAGGATGAAGCGGATATCGAGGGGTAGCCATCCCCTCTGCGACTTCGGGCGGAAGTACGGCCTCATTCGGCATCGATACTCCTTGCGGGCGAGAGAGGGTTCGGTCGAATAATGGACCGGGTCTGGAGCACGCGATCGAGGATGCGTTCTTCGAGTGCGGCGAAACGAGCGCTGCCTCGGGTTCGAGGGCGTGGCAAATGGACGTCCTCGTCGAGAGCTACCCGACCCCCTTCAATCAAGATGACGCGATCTGCCAAAGTAATCGCTTCGGCAACATCATGGGTCACCAGCAAGGCCGTAAAACCGCGACTGCGCCAGATCTCTTCGATCAGTTGCTGCATTTCGATTCGGGTGAGCGCGTCGAGCGCGCCGAGCGGTTCATCGAGAAGCATTAAAGATGGATCGTGTACGAGTGCCCGCGCTAATGCCACTCTCTGGCGTTGACCACCGGACAATGTTGCGGGCCAGTCGCTCGCCCGCTCCGCCAGTCCGACCTGCGCGAGAACATTCTGCGCATCAGTCATTCGAGAAGAGTCAAGCCCCAGCGTTACGTTGGGCAGGATGCGTTTCCAAGGTAACAAGCGAGAATCCTGGAACATGATGCGAACGTCGGGTTTAGACGTCTCGGCAACTGCCGATCCGAGTTCGATGCTTCCCGCCTGGGGCGTTTCTAAGCCCACAATGGATCGCAACAATGTACTTTTGCCGCAACCGCTGCGACCGACAATCGCCACAAATTCACCGGCGAGAATCTCGATATCAAAGTGTTCGAGAACGGTACGTCCGCCGAGGGCGATGCTTACGTCATTGATTGACACGGATACGCCCCGAGAGCGGGGATCTGGTTCATTTACCCATTGCGATGTTGGCATCGGTCGAGAGAAAGAGGTAATCGACATAATCTCCTATCGCACCGCTTGGTAAGCCGGGTGCCAACGCAGCCAGTACCGTTCCAAACCCCTTGCCAGAAGATCGGCGAACTTCCCAAGTAACGCATACAAGAGAATTCCCACAACCATGACATCAGTCTGCATGAACTCGCGGGCATTCATGGTCATGTAGCCGATGCCGGAGCGCGCCGAGATGGTCTCAGCGACAATCAGAATTACCCACATAAATCCCAGCGAAAAGCGCACACCTACAAGAATGGAGGGCAAAGCTCCCGGAAGAATGATCTCTCGGTACAATCGCCAGCCCGAGAGTCCGTAGGTTCGACCCATTTCGAGCAGGCCGCGATCGACCGATTGAATGCCGTGGAAAGTATTGATATACACGGGGAAAAACACACCCAGCGCGACGAGAAAGAGCTTGGCCGTCTCGTCGATGCCGAACCACAGAATCACAAGGGGAATGAGGGCTAAGGGAGGAATGTTGCGGATCATTTGAAGAGTTGTGTCGAGCAGGGTCTCGGCCCAGCGCAGAGAGCCCGTGAGCAAGCCCAACACGAGACCCAGTCCGCCGCCGACGGCAAACCCCGAGAAAGCTCGCAAGGTGCTGACTCGCACATGAGTCCAGAGCTCTCCGGAAGCGCCGAGCGCAATGAATGCACTGAGAACCGCCCGTGGGGAAGGAAGAAAACGCGGAGGCAGCAGTCCTGCGGAAGACGCCCATTGCCATAGCAATGACAAAAGAATGGGTACGGCCCACGGCAGCGCTCGATCGGCAATCGCGCGCATTCGAACTCGGGCGCCACTTGCAGCTTGTTGGCGAACTCCAGGCATTGCTCCTCCGGCTATGGCTTTGCTTGTGCGCGAGTTTCCGCTACGGTGGCATCGCGGACGTTGATGTGCTTAGGAATCAGTTTGAGATCGTAGAAGGCATCCGCGATGTGCTGCTGCTCCAGCATCACAGCGTCATTCACGGGCTTTACACCATAGCCTCCGCGCGAGAGCGCTAGCTCGAGCGTCGGTTGATCCAATCCGATTTGCGGTTGCAGTAATGCGGCCGCCTCACTTGTGTGCGTCTTTGCCCATTCATCGATCGCGGATATTTCTTCCAGAGCGATCGAAACCACATCGGGTCGCCTTTGTGCGTAGGCGCGCGATGCAAGAAAGAATTGGTGGTTGCTCACCACACCCTGACCGTCTGCGACGATGCGAGCGCCGGTTTGTCGCTGGGCCGCAGCCAGGAATGGTTCCCAGATCACCCACGCGTCCACGCTGCCTCGCTCGAAGGCAGCACGCGCATCCGCGGGGGTCAGATACACGGTATCGATATCGCTGTACTTCAGTCGCGCTTGCTCCAGCAGCTTCACCAACAAATAGTGGACGTTGGAGCCTTTGTTGAGTGCGACTTTCTTTCCCTTGAGTTCGCCTACGCTCTTGATCCGAGAATTCGCACGAACTACGATCGCTTCGGCGGCAGACGCCGGTGGTTCGTTGCCGACGTACACCAGATCGGCCCCAGCAGCCTGGGCAAAAATGGGCGGTGCTTCGCCGACGGTTCCGAAGTCGATGCTTCCTACATTCAGCCCTTCCAGCAATTGCGGCCCGGCTGGAAACTCCGTCCACTGAACCTCCACATGCAGCGGCGCCAGCCGTTTCTCAAGCGAGCCCCGGGCCTTCAGCAACACGAGCGTGCCGTATTTTTGATAGCCGATCCGGATCACGTTGTCCGAGGGGTTTGGCTTCTGAGCGAACGCAAGTGATGCAGCGAAAGCAAAGATGATCGCCGCGATCAATACAGCATTCCGGACTCTTGTTACTCTAGGACCGCTCATATGGTTAGGTCCTGTTTAGTCATCGCTTACTCAGGAATAAAAGGTTGGCTTGGGAAGCTGATGATTCAACGCCCAATCTCCCAATTCACGAATCTTGTAGTCGACTGGATCGTGCAGCGTATGAGTGCGCAAATTCCGCCAGTAGCGGTCCAGTCGCGCCGGGCCAGCCGTCGCTCTCGCTCCCATCACTTCAAACATCTGGCTGGTGATCTCAAGGCCAGTCTTGGTGGCGATCACCTTGGACGCGGCGACATCCAGCGCGCACTTGCCGCGTTGGCCTTCGGTGATTGAATCTCCGCTTTCCCAGGCACACTGAAGAGATACTCCAGCAGTGTCTGTGAGGGCCTGAGCTGCCTGGAGATTGACGAAAAAGTGGCCGTACTTTGCGAGGATGTAAGGATCCTCGGTGGCAGTATCGATTCCTGAAGAATTAGCCCATGGACGAGTCTGAGCGAGCGTGAAGTCCCGAGCTTCAGCCAACGCACCCTCGGCCAGTCCCAGAAAAATGTTGCTGAGAATAAGCTGCGCGATGCAGGAACGCAGAGACGCTCGGGTGCTGCCGAGCGGACCGGGCGTCGTCAGGAACTCAGCGTGCGCGGCTGGAGCTTCGTGGAACTCGACAGTACCACTGTCGGTTTGCCGCTGACCGATGCTGTCCCAATCTTCGTGGATGCGAATTCCCGGGCGGTCGGATGGAATGGCCGCCACCATGAATTTCTGATCTTCGACACGAATTCCAGAGACGATTAACATGTCGGAATCCACAGCGCCTGAACAGAAACTCTTGCGGCCATTAATGAGGTATCCGGCATCCTGATCCGGAGAAATATTCGTCCGCCGGTCAAGCGGGTTCAGGGCATTTCCCCAAAACCATTTATTACGAACCGTTTCCGAGAACAGCCATTCGGTCTGCGACAGGGATCCATAAAGCGAAATCGACGCAAGCATAAGGTGCTGAAAACCGAATAAATGGGCAATGGAGCTGTCCACACGGGCAAAGACCCGTATCAGCTTCATCGTGTCTAGCCAGTCCATGCCCCATCCACCCAGATTGGACGGAATGACCAGACTGAGAAGACCGCTGGCACGTAACAGGTCCCGCTCGGCTTTCGCCGTGCCTCCTCGCCGGTCGCGTTCGACCGCAGTTTGCGCAAGAGCTCTCGACAGCTGATCGGCAATCTCGAAGGCATGTTGCCGAGGCGGTGCAGTAGTCGCCGTTTCACTCATTTCTGAAAGCACGACAGCCCTCCGTTCTCCCTAACCGATAGCCGAACCAGTTCTGGCCTTGAACTGCTGCTCCAGCAGCAATAGTGTTGAATCGGTGTTGCTGCAGCAACAGTCAATGCCGGGCTTGCGCCCTGTCCGCTTGCCGTAACCCCGTGAAAACAACAAATTGAGCAATATCGGCACATTGTTGTCTTGGCACGAGAATTGCCAAACTCCTTTTGGGTTCGAACTACAGAAAAGGGGTCGCAATTATGGAAGTGTTCTGGTTTTTACCGACTCACGGGGATGGTCGTTATCTGGGAAGCGCCGAGCAGGCACGCAGCGTCAGCTATGCCTATCTGAAGCAAATCGCTCAGGCGGCGGATGAGCTTGGCTTTCAAGGCGTGTTGCTCCCCACAGGCAAATCCTGCGAGGACGCCTGGGTAGTTGCTTCGACCCTCGTGCCGGTGACAACCAAGTTGAAGTTTCTGGTCGCGATTCGTCCAGGCATTACCTCTCCTACCGCCGCGGCGCGAATGGCGGCCACCTTCGATCGTCTTTCCAACGGCCGGCTGCTCATCAATGTGGTAACCGGCGGAGATCCCGCTGAAGCCGTCGGGGACGGTGTGTTCTTGTCTCACGATGAGCGGTATGAGGTCACTGAGGAATTCCTTCAGGTCTGGCGTGAGGCGGTCGCGGGCCGGGCGATCTCTTTGCAGGGGAAACATCTACGCGTTGAGAAGGCCAAGGTCCTTTATCCAGCACTACAGAAACCGCATCCTCCACTCTATTTCGGAGGGTCTTCCAGGGTAGCGTATGACTTGGCGGCGAAACAGGTCGATGTGTATCTCACTTGGGGCGAGCCGCCGCAACAAGTCGAAGAGAAAATCAGCACCGTTCGGCGCCTCGCAGCCGAGCAGGGACGTTCCGTAAGATTCGGAATCCGGTTGCATGTCATCGTGCGCGAAACTGAAAAAGAAGCTTGGACTGCAGCCGATGATCTCATTCGCTATCTCGACGACGAAACAATCGAAAAGGCGCAGAAGGCATTTGCAAATTTCGATTCCGAGGGCCAGCGCCGCATGGTGCAGTTGCACGGTGGAAGCCGCGACAAGCTGGAAGTCAGTCCAAATCTGTGGGCGGGCGTTGGTCTGGTTCGAGGAGGCGCCGGAACTGCCCTCGTGGGTGATCCAACCACTGTGGCTCAAAGGATGCGCGAATACGCAGACCTCGGAATTGAAACGTTCATTTTGTCTGGGTATCCGCACCTGGAAGAGGCGTATCGCGTTGCCGACTTGTTATTCCCTCATCTGCCGATTTCTTCGGCGTCGGTTGCGCCATCAGGAAACGTCACAGGGCCCTTTGGAGAGCTTGTCGCCAACGAATACGCACCGACGTCGACGAGCGTCCAAGCCCAGACTCTGCAGCAGAGCTAGTGGATGATCGATTTCGATCGGATTCGAAGGAGAAACCTTTGACGCGAAACAACTCTTCCTTTTTGTTGATCGTGATCCTTGCGATTGCGGCTGTGATCGGGACGGGTTGCAGTAGAACCGGCGCGAAGCCGAAGGTTATCCGGCTCGACTATGCCTACTACAACCCGGTGAGCCTGGTTCTGAAGAACAAAGGTTTCCTCGAGCAGGATCTCGCCAATGACGGAATTTCCGTTGAGTGGACGCAGAGCCTCGGAAGCAACAAAGCACTGGAACTGCTCAACAGCAAGAGCGTTGATTTCGGATCGACCGCCGGGGCCGCAGCTCTGATCGGAAAGGCGAATGGCAATCCGATCAAAGCCATTTACGTTTACTCCCGTCCGGAGTGGACAGCTCTGGTGGTTCGAAAAGACAGCCTGATCCAAAAGGTCGAGGATCTCAAGGGAAAGAAAGTCGCCGTGACTCGCGGAACGGATCCGCACATATTTCTCTTGCGTGCCCTGCACGAGGCAGGCCTGAGCGAGAAAGATATTCAGATGGTCGTGTTGCAGCATCCAGATGGAAGGATTGCTCTCGAAAAAGGAGACGTAGATGCGTGGGCGGGGCTGGATCCGATGATGGCACAGACCGAGATTCAGCAGGGCTCGCGATTGTTCTATCGAAATGTGAACTTCAACAGCTACGGTGTGCTGGATGTACGCGAAGAATTTGCGCAGCAGCACCCGGAATATGTAACACGTGTTCTCGCAGCATATGAAAAGGCGCGGCTCTGGGCGATTCAGAACCCAGAAGAATTCCGTCATTTGTTCGGTGCCACGGCGAAGCTGGACGATGCCGTCGTCACCAAGGTTCTGCAACGCACCGACTTGAGCAACTCGGCGATCGGAGACGACCAAAAGAAAGTGATTGCCGCTAGCGGCGATGTGTTGAAACAAAACAACGTCATCAGCAGCGGCGTCGACGTAAGCGCCACGGTCGCCAATCTCGTGGATCCACAATACGTGCGAGATTTGGCCAACAAGAGCCTAGCTCAGAAATGAGTACTGCCGAGCAAGATCACGCAATTGCCTGGAAAGCCACAGCGGAAGCTGCACGTGTGCCCGTCACGAGCCGAACAAAATGGCTAGTCGTCCTCCCGGACTGGCTGCTCGGTTGGATAGTTCCGGTCTTTAGCCTCATCCTGTGGGAGTTGCTGGCAAGAGCAGGAGTTCTGCCGCCGAATTGGCTTCCCGCGCCAACTTCGGTCGCCCGGACGATTTACGAAATGGGCGTAGCCGGCGAGTTGTGGAAGCACGTCGGCATAACGCTAGCCCGTGTGCTAGCAGGGTTTCTGATTGGAGCCGCGGCAGGAACACTGCTGGGCGCGCTTACAGGGTACGTGAGGATCGCTCGTAAACTGCTTGATCCTCTGCTGCAGTCTTTGCGAAGTGTTCCTTCGATCGCTTGGGTGCCGCTGTTTCTCCTCTGGCTGGGCATTCAGGAGACCTCAAAAATCGCGCTCATTTCGCTGGGGGCCTTCTTCCCCGTGTATCTGAATCTTTCCGTCGCGGTCCGTCACGCTGATCCCAAGTTGCTTGAAGTCGGCAGACTATATCGGCTGAATAGTTTTGAAATGATTCGAAGACTCATTCTTCCCGCGGTCTTGCCGGAATATATCGTTGGCCTTCGCAGCGGACCGGGCTTGGCATGGATGTTTGTGGTTGCGGCAGAACTCTTGGGCGCCAGCAGTGGCATCGGCTACCTGATGGTCGACGGTCAAATGACAGGCCGCGCAGCGATCATCTTAGCCAGCGTCATTCTCTTTGCAGTTTGCGGAAAAATCACGGATTGGATCGCAAGTGCGGTAGGAACCATAGCTCTTGGTCATGGAGCGCGTTAGCTCACGCCATGCAATTCTCATCGCTTTGGTCGGAAACAATCAGTTCAGCACACAACAACACCCGAAGAACTATGCAGAACAGATTCCCCTCCCCAGGTGGAAGCGTCGATATTCGAATCGAGCGGAAAACCTTCAACAGTCCTCAGGGAAAGCTGGCCGTTCTGCAAGATGTCGCGCTGACGATCGATCCCGGACAATTCGTTTGCATCGTTGGCGGCAGTGGATGCGGCAAGACTACCTTGTTGCGGATCATCGCAGGACTGGAAACCGATTACGGAGGAAGTGTTTCACTGGATGGGAGTCCAGTGACAGCCCCTGGCTTAGATCGAGGGGTAGTCTTCCAGGAGCATCGCCTTCTTCCCTGGTTGACAGTGCAGGACAATGTGGCATTTGGACTCGCCCAGACCCCACCTGAGGAGCGCATCGAGAAAATCCGCTACTACATCAAGCTGGTTGGCCTAGACGATTTCGAGCACGAATACCCTCACCGACTGTCTGGCGGAATGTCCCAGCGAGTGGCCCTTGCTCGCGCGCTCGCGGGTCGTCCTGAAGTTCTCCTGCTCGATGAGCCCTTCGCGTCTCTGGACGCCCTCACGCGAGTCCGTATGCAACATGAACTCCTGCGTCTCTGGCAAGCCGAGAGAACAACTGTAGTCCTGGTGACGCATGACATCGAGGAAGCGGTGTACCTCGCAGATCGCATTGTGGTGATGTCGCCTCAGCCGGGAACGATTCGCGAAATCGTTCCCGTCGGTTTGCAACGTCCCCGCGAACGAACTTGCCAAGATTTTGTTACGCTTCGCAAACAGATCATGGATGAATTTTTCGCTCCTGAAGTTGTGACAGAGTCTACGGCGGGCGTTGCTGAATAGACGGCAACTGGATGGAAACTGGTCGGAGAAACAATTGGGAAGCCGCGATAGTTTCCCGTTAGGGTTACCGGGCCTTCGGCAATTCTCCGTACTGGATCAGTCTGGCCCGGACAATATTACGGCTGATGCCCAGTAGCTTCGCTGTCTGTAATTGGTTGCGATCACAGAATTCATAGGCTGCCTTGATGACCGATGCTTCGATCGAAGCGTACAGATGATCGGGTTCTTTCTCGAACAGCGAGAACAAAGCATTGCGAAACTCTCGCTCTGCTCCCGCGGGATTCGGGTTACTGGACTTGGTTTTGAGTGGCGAAAGACGTAGGTCCTCATTTCTCAGAATGTTCTCTTTGCAGACCAAAAGTGCGTGATGGATTACGTTTTCCAACTCGCGAATGTTGCCGGGCCAGGAGTGGTTCGTAAGGATATCAATTGCTTCCGCGCTCATCTGCGGATCTTTCAGACCCAAACGCTGACCGTAGATCCCCAGAAAATGCTGGGCCAACGGAAGAATGTCCTCAGGGCGCTCACGTAACGCAGGAATATGGAGTGCGGCAACTTGGAGGCGGTAATAAAGGTCTTCGCGGAAACGCCCCGCTGCCACCGCTTCCTCAAGATTCACATTCGTCGCGGCAACCACACGGACGTCGATCGCAACCGGAGTACGCGACCCAAGCCGAACCACCTGCCGTTCTTGCAGAACACGCAGCAACTTTACCTGCATGGAGAACGGCAGGTCTCCGATTTCGTCCAGGAACAGCGTTCCTCCGCGGGCCGCCTCGAACCATCCTGCTCGGGCAACGTTTGCCCCTGTAAACGAGCCGCGTTCATGACCAAATAGTTCGCTTTCCACCAGGCTCTCGGAAAAAGCCCCACAATTTACCGCTAGAAATGGCCCATCAGCTCGCGGACTCAGTGCGTGTAGGTGCCTGGCGATGAGTTCCTTGCCCGTACCCGTCTCTCCGGTGACCAGCACATTTGCGGAACTAGGACCGATAAGATGAATTCTTTCCAGGAGCGCCTTGGATTTGATGTCTTCAAAAACGAGAGCCGTCGCCCGCAAAGCAAGAGGTGCCGCAACTGGGGCTGGAAATCTGACAAGCGGATTAGAAACTGCCGACAATGCCATGAGAGGTGTCCGCGTGGGCTTCTAAGTTAGTCGGGGAAGGGCGCAATACACTACTAATATCATGGACATAGTAGCATAAGCTCAAGGCGCCGTCAAAAGTATCCTTCCAAACTGCGCCGGCGCCCCTTTAACGTACAAGCAATCCACAAATCACTCGGGTTCTAGAAATTCTTCCAATGACAAGGGGTGAGATCCCCAAACGGCAGCCGCTCCAGTTCAGTAGTTCGAGCCGAACACGCGGATATACGGACAACGATGCAGTGCGGTGATGCATTCACGGCTGACATGGCAGAAGCGCACGGCAAAGTTGTGGGCCTCGCGGGGAACGGCACGGGACCAGCACGGAAGCCGGCCTAAAGGATGGAAACCGTGGTAAAGCACGCAGTCTCCGGCACTAACTTCTCTCCGTCTATTCTCCACTAACAGGGAAAATACAGGGAATTCTCTGAATTTCGACCCGAAAATCGCATCCCGGATCTTTCTAAGCTGCACATTCTGCTGGAGAAAGTGGAGCGATAGGACGAAATCAGAACTGGAAATTAACAGGAGCATATCAGGGAAGAGGGTTGCTGCTCTTGGCGGGGAACAGGGAATTCATTAAGCCTTATCGTGATGCGGCCCAGGAGGTCCACCTCTCCGGATCAAACCACGAACTCAGCGCATTGCTTGCAGGGGACGAGAAGAGAATCCAAGCTGGGGTCCGCTGCTCGGTCCAGTCGATCGGCGGCTGGCGCCAGCACAATTTCTTGACGGTCAGGTCGGACGGATAATTTCCGTTGAGGATGGCCTCGAGGATGTCCGGCGCAAGAAAGGCACCCCCCCCAAACCCAGCGGAAATACTCTTTCTTTAGATTGAGTCGTTTGGCAGCCACCTTCCGGTTCGGAATGTCTCCGGCGAGTACTCCTTTTCGCCATTGATGAGCTCGTACTACGGCCTTCAATAGTGGTGTGATTATCTGAAGCTTTGACGAATCGGGACTTACGACGAGGCGCATTTCTTTACCGCAACGCTTCAGCCGAGCCTCAATCGTAATACGAATCAAGTCATTCGGGTCCGATTCCTGGTGCTCGGGCAGCGTCAGGAAGCACTGACCGGATTGGTTATCGTTGAAGGAAGCACGGAGTTCGGTCCTGCTTGTTTCCTGCTCTATCTTGTCTGTGCGAACTACGATCCGCCGGACGACCTTTCTGACAAACTCTCGAAGCGTGGTCGCCAGGAAAACTGAGACTTTTCATCACCTGATTGGTCGAGTGCAAAAAGGACTCAGACTGACGGAAACCTGCCGTTCGATATCGTATGCAGGCAGCCGCAGCGCCTTTCTCTGACCTTGGGAAGTTGGCCAATTTCTTGCAGCCAGTAGTAGCGATATCTCTTCCCGTTCTTCACCGTGTGGGAGGCGCGGAACCGATTGCCGTCGACATCTTGCAGCAGGCCAAGGAGCATACTTGAGCAGTTCGCCCTCCGTAGCGTGTAAAGACCAGGCAGACTTGTTGCGCCTTGTTGAAGAGCTTCGTGCCGGCGGCGCAATTCAAGGAACAAACACCACCGTAATTTGCCGTGAAGTCGAGGTACGAAGCACGGTTTATTAGACCAGAACGCGCTGGTTCGTCGTGCTTGGCTTCGCAGCCGGATTTGTGATGACGGACGGAACCCAGAATTTCAGCTCAAATGGCTCGATGCGTATCAACGGCGATGAATTGCGCAAACGAACGAAACTGCCTTCAATCGAGAGATGCGGCGGAATAGTCTAGCCTCGGGATCGAGCGCATTCCATATTCAAAAGGGTAACTACACTAAAGCTTCACCGCGGGAATTTTCGGCTCGCGCCGGCATGAGGCGCAGGTTTATGTTTTCATGCAATTGTGAGCACAACAGATCAGTCTCGGGTTCCCGCTTTCGCCATAATTAATAGTGATGACATCGAAATTTTAGGAGACTTAAGAATGCGACGTGTACACCCGTATTTTATTCCGCTGTTGTTGAGCGCCGCGATGGTCGTACCCGCTCTAACGCTTGGCTGCGGCGGTAATCATTATTACCGCGCGTACGATTCTGATCACGGTGACTATCACACCTGGAACAATAACGAGACTGTGTATTATCAGAAGTGGGAGACGGAAAACCACTACAACCACAAAGATTTTAAGGTGCGAAACAAGGACGAACAGAAGCAATATTTCGATTGGAGACACAAGCACCAGGACGATAAAGATAAGCACTAGGGGCTTCGCTCGGAGCTGAGGTTCGTTGGTGTTGTCTTGGCTCAGCCTGAACTGGAGAGAAGGCGCTCTCCGTTAGTGAGTATTCCTCCCTTCGGGCGGGGATTTTGAGGGCATTGGGTCTTTCGATCCGATGAGGATTTGGGAGACAGCGTAAGAAACTCGTTTCTCCGCTTCCGATCATCGTCTCGATGAGCCCGCCAGGTTATCCTTCAGCATGGTTGCATCCTTGCAGCGCCCGTTTCCGTTTCACCTGACGGAGCATTATAACTTTGCTTCGATTACGAGCTTACCTTTGACTTGGCGGTAAGTCTTATTTTTCAGCGAGGATGCCATGCACCGGTCCCGCCTGTTGTTCGTTACTTGTATCACTCTCAGTTTCACTATCAGTTTTGCTGTCGCAGCCGCAGCATTTCGTGCGACTGCTCCCTCAGTATCGCGCGTGGGAACAGTCACGCCCGCCACGCCGATGCTCGAACCACGCTCGGGACAGACCGCCACTCTTCTTCCCGACGGTAAAGTTCTCATTGCCGGTGGCATGCGCCGTAACCAGGATTTCTACAGCTCTGCCGAGCTCTATGATCCTGCGACGGGCAAGTTTCAGCATGGGAACTGCTTGTACCGAGATGAGGGCAACGCCGCTGCCCGCCTAATGGAATAAACCTCGCCCCTTTGGCAAAGGGTAAGGCTATCGAATGGCAGCCAGCGGCAAGACTCGCTGAGACAATTCATTGGTAAATTTCTGTTTCTCTTCAAAAAATGGGAAATGACCAGAATCTTCAAACCAGATAACTTCCTTTTTGGGAGCCGTGATTGACTGACTGTACTCCTGGATTAACGATGGACGGCAGTACGGATCCCGCGTTCCTTCAAAGAAGAAGACCGGAACACCGAGCCCTGATTCGAGCCGGGTGAGGTCGATTCTCGACACTTCGGGAACCGTTTTCCACCGTTGTGATGAACAGGCACAGCGGCGAGCCGAAATGCGCCTGCGTAAACAGGCAGCCCGACTCGGCTTCCAACTCTTGCCCATCCCAGCAACAGGAGAGTGACAGTTAGTTCCTCAGGAGCCGACTT
>CAVPFM010000008.1:0-301982 GCA_963703735.1 uncultured Acidobacteriota bacterium | reverse complement strand
GGACGCGGTAGTGGTTGTGCTCACCGTGCAAGACAGCGAGTTCACGATAACCGTTGGCGGCGCCGTGTCGAGGCACGGCTGATATGCGTTCAGGATAGGGAAATCCGTGCTCCCGCATCCCGAGCATCCGGTATAGGTGAAGTTCGTCGTCCCGCTGAAGTAGACGTTGCCGTTCGTGTCCACGGCAATGCCGCCGCCAAGCGCGATCGGCGTCGCCGTATCGAAATTCGCGCCTCCGAAATATGTCGAGTACGCAATGCTGCTCGCGCGCGAAGCAGTCGTATTTACTTTGGTCATGAAGAACTGAATGGCGGCGTTGGAAATGATTTGGAAGGCCTGCCCATCGGGCAGCGTGCTGGCCGGAAACTGAACGCCGGCGCTGGCGTTGGCTACATCCGTCGAGGTTGTCGTTCCGGTCACGAAAACATCGCCCAACGCGTCAATCGTCATTCCGCTGGCAACATCCGTTCCGTTGCCCGACAGGTAGGTCGAATACAAGAGTTCTGAAGCTGCGGCCGGCGTCGGGCCGCTGTTCAACTCCGACACGAAGACGTGAGACGTGCCGGTGCTGCCCGTCAGTGGAGCGGTCTGATACGCGGTCGTCGCAGTCGTCGGGAAGTTGGTTGAAGAAGTCGTTCCGGCAACGAAAGCGTCTCCTCCACCGTCGACCGCGATTCCCACCGGACTGTCGGTTCCGTTTCCGCCCAGATACGTCACATAATCGAGCACTGCGACGATCGAGCCCAACGGCGGAGTAATCTTGGCCACATAAATATTCTGCGCTCCGTTCAAGCCAGTCTGGATGACGCCGGGGGTGAAAGGAAGATTGGGCGAGGTCGTCGAACCCGTGATGTAGATATTCAAACTTCCATCGACCGCAATTGAAGTCGAGAGTTCGTCGCCACTGCCGCCAAAGTACGTCGAAAAATTCAAGATCGGATCGATGATCAGCTCGCGAGAGCGATCGTAGGCACCCACCGCAAAGCCGACGTGCTTCTTTCCGCGCAGAACGAAGTGGCCTTCCACCGTCTGCTTCTTGCCGGCAATTTCCTGATACACCCGCGGAGCCTCGAGGCGGACGCTGTCGGCGTCGCTACGAATGACCAGCGCACCGTCTTCCACTTCGAGTTTCTTGGCGCCGTCGAATTCCAGTTCGGCCTGCGCCGGATCGGCGCCCGGAGCGACCTGGAAGTCGTATTCCAGCCGTCCCTGGTTTCCGTAGAAAACCAGATTGATTCCCGGATAAACATCCTGATATTGCACCCGGGCAAATTGCGGCACCGCGCGCCGCCAATTCGATGGATCGTTGCCGATCAGGTAGTTGCTCTTCCCGGGTAACGGCTCGGCAGCGGTCGGATTGAGGTTCGCATTCGCTCCGGCCAGCTTCATTTCGACCGACTCGATCCGGGTAAGCTTGGGTACAGTCTTGTCCTTGGTTGACGACTTGGGCTGATCGCGCGACAACAGGCTCAGAATCGCTCCCTGAGTACCAAGAAAGAGGCTGTAGCCGGAACCGTGTGCGACAAATTTCGCGCGGGGATCGGCGGCATCAAGGTTTCCTTGTCCCTGGTTGGGCTCGAAGGTAAGCGGCAGTCCGGCGAACAGGGAACGCGCTTGCCGCTGCGCCTGCCCGCCGATGGAGGAAGTCACGCTCGCGGGCAGAAGGCCGGGCGCAGACTCAATACCTCCCGCCGTGGGAGTATTTGCAGCCGTCGCCGGGGTCAGCCGTAAGTGGGCACTCAACGCGAGAACCCCACATCCTGCCACCAGCAACACCAACCCGGCGGCCAGAACACGACCCCGTACCACGGATGTTTCCCACCAACGGCGATCTACGTTCACGCGTTCCTCCGATGCATTTAAATCAGTATTTCGCTCAGTTCGCTTGACCCAGCCCGTTTTTTCGCCCGATCAATAGTGAGATGAGAGATGGCGCACGAGTTGGTCTGGACCTCGCCTCGGCGTATTCCTCAGGCGAGCCTCGCCCGCAGCTTGCTGGTTCACTGGAACTGGCGGAAAAACAAATAACTACTTAAACATCTGACGGATAGACAAGTCAAGCCGACCTCACCCTCGGGGTTGTGCCGCGATTCCGGAAACGTCTGGTGCGCAACCGTCCTTGGCCGTTCGATCGAGCAAAACTCGGTAATTCCATCCGTCCAACTGGGCAAAACGGAGCGACACCCGCCTTGGACCGCTCCAAAATTCGTCAGATGCGCTCGGTTCTGTCGAAAGATGCCGCGCGGCATCAATAAATGAGCAAAAGCGTTCACGCTGCCAGTGATGAATCTTTGGCGAATTTCTGCAATGGCTTGCAGCGCTGCCGGCGACAGCAGTCGGCGTCTTTTGCACGCCGCTGACTCGAAGCGGAAAACTCGGAATTGTGAATGCGTCCTTATGGCAGGAAGATTGCTGCACTTGCGTGTGAGCCTTGCCCAAAAGCGTATCCTCCCTCGGGCGCCGGAGCAGATCTGTTCCAAATTCCGAACAGACTTGACCGAATCAGGTCCAAGACGCATTTTGCTATTGCAATGTACTGATTATTCTATAAATTGATGGGCGGCAAGATCACTGTCGCCTCTCGGAAATTCTTGGCTGTCCGCTATGCCCGCGTTGAATCGCATTACACGCTGTTGGGACGACCATGCAAGCAAATTCACAGGAACGGCGGATGATGCGGCGCTTCGACATGCGCCTGCCCGCCATCGTACGGCTCGAGGGCGCTAGTGAAGTGCACACGGAAACTCAAAACGTCAGCGCCCGCGGCGTCTTTTTCTACTTAGACCGTGCCGTTTCCGCCGGAACCAAGCTCGAAGTCACTCTGACCTTCCCGCCGCACATCACCCTTACCGACGCCGTCCACGTCCGCTTCACCGCCCGGGTCATCCGCGTCGAGAATCCCCTGCCCTCGGCCCGCATCGGCACCGCCGCCATGATCGAGGACTACGAATTCCTCCGCTCCAACGGCAGCCCAGATTTCCTCGCCGCCCTGCAGACGGAGTGGAAAGCAACCAATTAAGCTTGAGCCGCGGCCTCGGCTTCGTATCAGGGCATAGCTTCGGCTATCTGTCGGGTTTAAAGGTTCGCATCAGGGCATGGCTTTAGCCATGTCAGCGACGCAATACCCGACGGGCTTCAGCCCCTGCGGCCCACGTCCTGCAGCTGCTGGCGCAGCTTGCTGAACCTGCGGACGAGCGTCCCCAGATACACTCCGTGAATCACCCACGTCGCGATATAAGCCGCGAACAGAAACTTAACAGCGTTCATCTTGAACTCCGGCTCAACGGCATGCTCGCTTTCGCAGAAACTCCCGCCCCCACCAACGATTCCATCGCATGCGCTTCCTCAACCTCCCGATGTAACAATTCCAGCCGGAAGCGCGACCAGCAGACCAGAAATGCAAAGCAAAGAAACGCCATCCAGCTGATGAGCAGCGTTTGCAGCATGCGCGGATCCATCGACCCTCCGCCGCCGATCACGGGTTGCGGATGCTGCGTCCGGAAAAACCAGATCGAGAAGTAAACCAGCGGCACATCCAGCGCGCCAAATACCGCCAATGCTGCCGCCAGCATCTGCGTCTGCGCACTGTTGGAGAAGCGCCGCAGCACCAGGTAGCTCACATAAATCAGCCACAGCACCAGCGTCGAGGTCAGCCGAATGTCTCCCGGCGCCCACCATATCCCCCACACGGGCCGCGCCCAGATCGGCCCCGTCACCAGCACGATCGTGCAGAACACCACGCCGACTTCGGCGCTCGTTACCGCCAGCACGTCCAGACGCTGTCCGGGAAACAGCCTGCCAATCAGAAAATACGCCGCCGGAATCGCTAGCACAGTCGTCGCCACCGCGCTCGGCTCCATCCCCGCCGGGATCAGCCGCTTGGTCGGCGGCAGATATGTCGCGATGACGCCCAACACCCCGATCGCAATCACGACCCACTTCATGGCGGTACGAGCCGCAGGTTTGTTACTGACGAGATATTGAATCGACGCGATGAAATTGATGAAGAAGAGCAGAAAAGCCGTCCACGCCGAGGGCACGTGGTAATAAATGATCCGGTAGACCTCGCCCTGCAGCGCGTCCGCGGGAGCCACCACCAGCGCCCGGTACAAGGCATACGCCAGGAACAGCGCCGTGAGCACAGCGAGGATTGGGAAAAGGCGCTTCATTCCGCGTGGAGAATCGTGTCGAACAATGCCAGACAAGCTGTAGTAAACACTACATCGTAGGTGAGAAGCAATACGATGTAAAAATGCGCAGACTCCTCGCCGGTAAGAATTGAAGTTGTGCCCGCTACCATCGCAATCACGGCCGGAATCGAAATCGGAAACAACAGCAAGGGCAGCATTAACTCGCGATTTCGCGTGCGCACCGACATCGCCGCGAAGAACGTCCCATTCACCACCAAGGCCCACGTTCCCAGCAACGCGATCGGCAGCAACTGCCAGGCCGGACCCAGCACGCGCAGGTTATAAAAGATCACGAACAGCGGCACCATCAGCGCTTCCAGCACGCTGACGAAAAGAAAATTTCCAAGGGACTTCGCCAGGAACAGCGCCGTCGCCGGAGCCGGAGATACTCGATAGGCATCCAGCACCTGATTCCGCAATTCCCGCGCCCACGTCTGATTCAGTGCAACCACGGCCGCAAACAGGAACGCCACCCACACCAGGCCGCCGACAATGTGCCGCGACTCCTCCGCCAGCGGATCAAACGAAAACACGAAGATCACCACCACCAACAGAGAGAAGAAAAGCATTGAGTTGAGCGCATCCTTCGAACGCCACTCCAGGCGTATGTCTTTGACCAACGTCGCCAGCATCACCGCCCAGAGCGAGCTCATTGAACGCCCCCTGGCACATGGCTCTGGGCGCTCGCAGTCCGATCGACAATCTGCCCGGCTTCCATCCAAACGAATTCATCGGCCACGCCCTCGAGCAGCAGCGCCTGGTGCGTCACCACAAAGATCGTCTTCCCGGCGTCGCGCATCCCGCCCAGCAGTCCGACCATCTCCCGCGCCGAATGCACATCGACATTCGAAAACGGCTCATCGAGTAGCAACACGCGTGGATCGTGCAAAATTGCCCGCGCTAGCGACATCCTCTGCCGCATCCCCTGCGAATATTGCCCCACGCCGCGTGTCAGCTCCGGATCCAGACCCACCGCACGAATGGCCTGCTCACACCGCGCATCGCCTTCAATCCCGTAAAGCCGTGCAAAGTAACACAGGTTTTCCATCCCGCTCATTTCGTCATAAAGCAGCGACGGATGCGCCATATACCCAAGATCACGGCACGCCTCTTTCGGACTCTTCCCAAAGATCGTAATCTCTCCGCGCGTGGGATTCGCCAACCCCGCGAGCGCGCGCAGCAGTGTCGTCTTCCCGGCCCCGTTATCTCCTAGGATTGCGTGGAATTGCCCGGCATCAAACTCCGCCGTCACGCCGCGCAAAGCGGCGAAGCGCCCAAATTGCTTGATGACATCGCGGACGGTAATGATCGAGGTGGTGGCGTCGGTCACAGGCTTGAGAAGAATTTACGAGGCTTTGCTCCAGCCCTGAGTCTACCGGACGAAAGAACCGCGTGGAATTATCCCGCAAGGATCAACTGATTTTGCTCAGAGACATGTGGGGACAGCCGCCATCGGCTGTCAGTAGATAGAGCGAAGATTACCCTGTGAATCCCTGTGCCCTCTGTGGTGAAAGCTTTTGTCCTGAAAAGATGAGGTTAGTTCGAAATCCCGGCCGCCGAGCTGGGCTGGACCTGCGTCAGACTCTTAGCCGGCTCGGGAGCCTGCATCCCGTTCGCTGGAGTCCCCGGCTGCTGTGGCGCATATTTCGACGCGCACTTCGCCTGCAACTGCTTGGCATGAAACGTCCCATCGTGGTCAAACCGCCCGTCGGCCAGCGCCTGGGAATCGTCCTTGAACGTGTCCGGAGGCGCCTCGGTCCCGGTATAGTCCACCGCCAGTGTCTGATCCTCTTCCATCAGCACAAACTGCACATGCGTCCCGACGCGCTTGATCGAGCCCGGCTTCACATTCCCCGCAACACGCAGACGCTTCGAATACGCGCCGTCGCCCATCTTGTGCAGCTCTTTGATGGTGACGTAATAGCTCTTGCTGTCCTGCACACCGGTATAGGCGAGGTAGCCCAGCAGCAGGAATATCACCACCGTGGCTCCCCCGAATTTCAGATAGGTCTTGACTTGACTCGACATAAATGCGCCCCAGAGGGACAATCCCCAGCTATAAACTCTACGCGCTGCCCGGACCGGAATCAAGATTCAAGATTACTGAAACAGCCAAGCCCCCAAGGCCCTGAAGCCGCCCAAATGAAGTCAGGGTATCCTTCGTGCCCTTCGTGGTCAAAGATTTTTCTCCGATGTTGAATTCGGGCCTGAGTGATCAGAAAAACCGATTTAATTCAGCCTCCCAGGGTTTACACTTTTCCCGGCTAAATCAAGCCCCAGCAGAATTAGCCGTCCGCTTGTTCACTTCCGAATGGAGGAGACACAACCCCATGTCCGGCTCTCTCTCGAATCATAAGTTCTCCCGCTCCATCGTTTTCGTAACTGTCATACTCTTCTATCTCCCACTCGCGTTCGCCCAGTCGCATCCCAACGCCCAAGACCTCCTCAAGCAAATGACGCTTGAAGAGAAGATCGCCCAGCTTTCGCAACTTCCCGGCTTCTCCGTCCACGAATTCAAGGAGCAAGTCGGAGACCCTGAAGAGGTCGTCCGAAAATATGGTGCCGGCTCCGTTCTTTGGGTCTCCGATCCCAAAGAGATGAACCGCTGGCAGCACATTGCCGTCGATCAATCGCGCCTGCACATTCCAATTCTCTTCGGCCTCGACGTGATCCACGGGTACCACACGATCTTCCCTGCGCCCATCGCAATGGCTTCCTCATGGGATCCCACGATGGTGGAAGTCGCTCAAACCGTCGCCGCCCGCGAAGCCCGCGCTGCCGGAATCGCATGGACCTTCGGACCAATGGTCGACATTGCCCGCGACGCGCGCTGGGGACGCATGGTCGAAGGCGCCGGCGAAGATCCTTACCTCGGAGCCGCGATGGCTCGCGCTCAGGTTCTAGGCTTTCAGGGAACTCAGCCCGGAGCGCTCGACCGCGTCCTCGCCTGCGCCAAACATTTCGCCGGATACGGCGCGGTCGAGGGCGGACGCGACTACGACTCCTCCTACATTCCCGAAGAGCAGATGTGGAATACCTATCTGCCGCCTTTCAAAGCCGCTGCCGATGCCGGCGCAGCGACCTTCATGAGCGCCTACATGGACCTCAACGAAGTCCCAGCCACCGGCAATCGCTGGCTCTTGCACGACGTCTTGCGCGACACATGGAACTTCAAAGGCTTCGTCGTGAGTGACGCGAATGCCGTTCATAGCCTGATCACCCACGGCTACGCGCGCGATGGCGACGATGCCGCGTACAAAGCCTTCAGCGCGGGCCTCGACATGGACATGGCAAGCGGCACCTACCTGAAATATCTGGCGGACGAAGTAAAGAGGGGCCGCATTTCGATGGAGCAGATCGACGCCTCAGTCCTCGCCATTCTCGAAGCCAAAATCCGTCTCGGACTTTTCGAGCATCCGTTCATTGACGAATCCAAGATCGACCAGGTCCTCAACAATCCTGAGCATCAGGAACTGGCTCGCACGGCAATACAGCGCTCCGTGGTTCTGCTGCGCAACGAACAAAACGCGCTCCCGCTGGATAAGTCCAAAATCAAATCTATCGCCGTGATTGGCCCGCTGGCGGATGCGCAACTCGACTTGCTGGACATGTGGGGCGCTCTGGTGAAGCCGGGGCCGACGGTCAGCATCCTGCAAGGAATCAAAGATAAAGTAGGCGGCGCCGCGGAGGTTGAATTCGCCCACGGGCCGAATATCCGGCGCGATATCCCATCGTTCTTCGAGAACCAACCAATCGTCACGATCAAGGAGCAGCCGCAGCAATCCCCCGAAGAAGCCCGCAAGGCTTTTGACGACGCCGTGGTGCTCGCGAAGCGAAGCGACGTTGCCGTACTCGTCCTGGGTGAGATCGCACTCATGAGCGGCGAGGCCGCATCGCGCTCCTCGCTGAAACTTTCCGGCGGTCAGGAAGAATTGCTCGAAGCCGTCGTCGCCACCGGCAAGCCAGTCGTGCTCGTTCTGGTCAACGGCCGTCCGCTCGATATTTCCTGGTCTTCGGAACACGTTCCGGCAATTCTGGAAACCTGGTATTCGGGCAGCCAGGCCGGCAATGGTATCGCCGACATCCTCTTCGGAGACGCCAATCCCGCGGGACACTTGCCCGTCAGCTGGCCCCGCAGCTCGGCCACGCTCCCGCTTTACTACAACCACACGCGCACTCACGCTCCGGAAGACGCTCCCGATTTCAAATCGCGCTACTGGGACATCAAGAGCACGCCGCTCTATCCCTTCGGCTACGGCCTAAGCTACACGAATTTTTCCTTCGACAACCTGAAGCTGAGCCAAACGGAAGCGAAAGTGGGAGCCATCCTGGATGTTTCGGTCGACGTGGCCAACACCGGTAGCCGCTCTGGAGACGCCGTCGTGCAGCTCTACATTCACCAGCAAGCCGGAAGCGCCTCGCGCCCCGTGCGCCAGCTGAAAGGCTTCCAACGAGTCACTCTCGCTGCCGGAGCAGAGCAGACGCTTCACTTCAAGCTCGGCCCCGACGAACTGCAATTCTGGAGCCCCACGAAAAAAGAGTGGGTGGTCGAACCAGAACACTTCGACGTCTGGGTCGGCGACAACTCACAAGCCAAACTCCACTCCGAATTCCACTTGACCCAATAGCTTTATGACGCCAGGGGGTGCCCCACCCTTGTCGCGTAGTTTGCGACAGAGTGGGGCGTTTGACTTTCCTCACGAGCGCTCCCCGCACATCGTATCGAGCCCCCTCCGTTAGAATGTTCCTTCACGGAGAAAACAACATCCACGTATGATCCATCCTTGGCACGACGTAACTCCCGGCGACAAACTCCCGCAGGAATTCGACTGCGTGATCGAAATCCCCTTCGGCTCGAGCGTGAAGTACGAGTTGGACAAAAACAGCGGCCTGATCCGCCTCGACCGCGTTCTCTATTCTGCGGTCTACTATCCCGCCAATTATGGATTCATCCCGCAAACTTTCGCCGAAGATGATGATCCCCTCGACGTTCTCGTCCTCTGTCAGGAAACCGTCGTCCCCTTGACGATCATCCATGCTCGCACCGTCGGCTTAATGACCATGATCGACCAGGGCAAGCCCGATCATAAAATCATCGCCGTCGCCACAGAGGACCCGGAATTCAACCCCTACCACGAGGCGTCCGAGATGCCGCCACATCGCCTCCTGATGCTCCGCCGCTTCTTTCAGGACTACAAACAGCTCGAAGGCAAAGCCGTCGAAGTCGACGAGATCCGTCCCGCCGGTGAGGCCTACCCCATCATCCTCGACGCGCTCCACCGTTACAGCGAACAGCGCCGCAAGGGCTTCAAAGGACCCAAACACTAGCAGCTCCGACCAGATTAAGGTTGCTCCCACCCTCGCAGATGAGGCCACCACCGGCGCAGGTTGCGGCAATATTCTTCGTAGTCCTTCCCGAACTTCCCTCGTAAGGTGGGCTCTTCGTAGAACACGACGAAAAGATGAACTCCCAGGGCGACGGTTGCCACGGTGGCGATCGCCGCCGTGTTAGCGTGTCCGAAAACGATCCACAGCCCGATCCATCCGGCGGCAAATCCCACATACATCGGATTGCGCGCGTATCGGTAGAAACCCACTGCCACTAATCGCTGGGGAGGAATGAAAGGAGCCGGCGTGCCGCGCCCGGTCCAGCCGAAGTCCCACACGCAGCGCAACGCAACCGCGAATCCGAGCACCGACGGGATCGCGGCCGGCCATCGCCAGCGCGCCGCTCCGGCAGTTTCCACGCGGAATCCGAGCCATCCTGGTAGCAGCCAAAACCACAACGCGAAAAACAACGCCCCGACCGCGAGGGCCAATGCGGCGCTGGCCCATGCATTCGATCGCGTACTCTCCGGAGTTCTTTCTGATTGTGCATTCATGTGCGGGCCTCCTTGGTGAAACGATTACAACCTACTGTTCTCAAAAGGCCTTACGATCTTTTTGAGAATTTACTTGACATAGTGTACTAGTTGTATAGTACATTAATTCACATGTCAAAGGTCAACAGGAACGGCGCAGCCTTTCAATTCGCGCTAGACCTGCACAGCGGCGTCCCGGTGTACCGCCAGCTTATCGATCAAGTCCGGGGCGGCATCGCCTTAGGCTCACTGACCGCCGGCGATCAATTGCCCACCGTGCGCCAGCTCGCCGTGGACCTGGCGATCAATCCCAATACCGTAATGCGCGCCTACCGCGAGCTGGAGCTTGGCGGTCTGCTCGAAACTCATCAGGGAACAGGGACATTCATCAGCGACAAGAAGCCCGAAAAGAAATCCGCAGAGCGGGATCGCCAGCTCGGACAGATGGCCGGGGAATTCGCGGCCCGCGCGGGAGCCTCTGGATTCACCGTCGAAGAACTAGTGGATCGTTTGCACGAGCTGTTGCCTAAAAGGAGATAGACGTCATGGCGAAAATCCGAATGAATGAAGTCAGTGGCATCGCCCTCTTGCTGTTCACTGTGAGCCTCTTGGCGGGACTCGCAATCTCGCAGGCGACCCACCAGCCCGCCTATGCCATCGCAGGAGCACTGGTCGGCCTCTACTTTCTCTTTGCGATCAAAATTGTCCGCCAGTGGGAGAAAGTCGCCGTTCTCCGCCTCGGCCGCTATGTCGGACTCCGCGGTCCAGGCCTGTGCCACATCATTCCGATTGTTGAAACACTCAGCCCCTACGTGGACCAGCGCGTCCGCGTAGCCAGCGTCTCCGCCGAATCGACGCTGACCCGCGACACGGTTCCCGTCAACGTTGACGCGATCGTCTTCTGGCTGGTTTGGAACGCCGAGAAATCCATCCTCGAGGTCGAGAACTTCGTTGAGGCCATCAACATGAGCGCCCAGACCGCCCTTCGCGAGTCCATCGGCCGCCACGAACTCGCGCAGATGATCACCGAGCGCGAAACCATGGGGCGCGAGTTGCAACGCATCCTCGACGAGAAAACAAATCCCTGGGGGATTACGGTGCAGTCGGTCGAGATTCGCGACGTGAAGATTCCCTCGGGGCTCGAAGATGCCATGTCGCGCCAGGCACAAGCCGAACGCGAACGCCAGGCGCGCATCATTCTCGGACAGGCGGAAAAGGAAATTGCCGACAGCTTTGTGCAGGCCGCAGCCTCCTACCGAGAAAATCCGGTCGCCCTGCACCTTCGCGCCATGAACATGCTCTACGAAGCCATCAAGGAAAAGGGTTCGATGGTGATCGTGCCCTCGTCCGCAGTAGAAACCATGGGCCTCGGCGGTAGCCTCGCCACCGCCGCTTTAGGTGGAGTTAAACCCTAGACTCGCTTCCAAACCACAACCAGCATGGCCGAACCGCGGAAGGGCTCGGCTTCAAGCTTGGCTGTCAAGAAACCGCACCATCACTGGGCTTTAGCCCCGGCGGGCGATCGCCCTATTCAAGGAGAAGATCGTATGCACTCACCTGCCATGAATTTTCACAGAACACCGAAACAATTTGCTCTGAGCGTCGCCTCGGTTCTCGCGATCACCCTATTCGCCGCCATCGCGGCGCTGGCCCAGCAACTCCAAAAAGGCATCAGCGTGGAAATGGCCCCGAGCCACAATGCGCAACCGATGCCCGCCGCAGACAACCTAAACGCATGGATCGTCACTGTAACTGCCGACGGCCAACTCTGGTTCGGAACAAATTCAGTCTCTCGCGAAGGCCTGGTCGCCGAGATGATCCGCACGCCCCGCAAGCGCGATCAGAACCTGTACATCAAAGCCGACGCTCGCGCTCCGTATGCCGGCGTCGCGTCCGTCGTAAAGGCCGCGCAAACTGCAAAGTTCGACGCCCCCGTGCTGCTGACGGCGCAACCAGAATCGCGCGAGCCGGGGACCATGGTTCCTCCGCAAGGCCTGGAAGTATGGATTGGCTCGGGGGCAGCCTCAGGTCGGAAACCGGTGCTAGTGGAAGTTCTCAGCGCAAAACCAGATTCGCCAGTGTTGAAAGTGAACGGTCAAGCGATCTCCTCGGACAGTTTGCAAGCCACGGTGGAACAACTCTTCCAGGGACGCGCCGAAAAGACGGTCCTGCTCAGAGCAGACGGTGCGGTGTCATTCGCGCAAGTCGCGCATGCAATCGATGCCTGCCGTTCCACGGGAGCGAAAGTCGTACTGCCCGCGCCCGAAATCTAGGCAAGGTACAAGACCTGCCGCGAAGGACGCGTGCAACACGAAGAAAAGCTTACGCAGCACGCTTCGTGATACTTCGTGTCCTTCGTGGTTCAATGTTCTTGCGTGGTTCAATGTTTTTTCCGGCCAGTGTATTCTGACGGTGACCGCGTCAGCCGCCCATGCCGCAGAAAATCGCGATCCTGATTCCCTGCTACAACGAAGAGCTCACCATCGCGAAAGTGGTCCGCGACTTCCACGCTGAATTGCCTGACGCCAAGATCTACGTCTTCGACAACAACTCCACCGACAACACCGTCGCCCGCGCCCGCGAAGCTGGAGCCCATATCGCCTATGAACGACGCCAGGGCAAAGGATTCGTCGTGCAATCAATGTTCACCCAGATCGATGCCGACATCTACATCCTGGTCGACGGCGACGACACCTATCCTGCCGCCGAAGTCCACAAGCTGATCGAGCCGATCCTTCAAGGCAAAGCCGAAATGGTGGTCGGCTCGCGCCTGATGCCCTCATCCGAGAGCGAGTTCCGCCTGCTCAACAAGCTCGGCAATGGGTTTTTCCTGCAAGTCATCAACTCGATTTTTAAAGTGAAGCTCTCCGACGTTCTTTCCGGCTATCGCGCCTTCAGCCGCGAATTCGTGAAGAGTATTCCGGTATTCGGCGGTGGATTCGAAACGGAAGTAGAACTGACGGTCAAAGCCTTGGCCCGTGGATACCGCATCACTGAATTACCAGTGCGGTTGACCTCGCGGCCGGAAGGCAGCTTCTCGAAAATCCGCATCGTTCAGGACGGATTCGTAATCCTCAACACGATCCTGAGTCTCGTCCGCGATTACAAGCCGCTGACCTTCTTCGGTGGCGTGGGCCTCGTCTGCATTTTTCTGGGTTTCGTGCCGGGAATCGTAGTGATCGTCGAATTCTTCAAGACCGGCCTGGTCCCAAAGCTTCCATCCGCAGTGCTGGCGGTGGGGCTTGTGCTATCGGGCATGCTGCTGATCGTAGTAGGCCTGGTCCTGCACACAATCACCCGCCGCTTTCAGGAACTCGAACACCAACTACGGTTGCGCGACAAAACCTAAGGCCGTGGTCTTAATGTCAAAGGCTGCTCCACCCGTCGCCGTCTTTCAAGGTTTCTCTGTGATCCTCTGTGCCCCCGTGGTGAAAGGTCTTAACTCACCAAACGTGGCAAGCGTTCTCCGCAACCATCGGCTGCCCCTTCTTGCATCCCCAAGCTTTCTGGAACTCCGGCATATTCTCCACCACGCCGTTCACGCGATATTTCCCGGGTGAATGCGGATCGGTCAGCACCCGCATTCTCGCCGCCTCGGGACGCTGCTTCTCGCACCACACTCGTCCGAATCCCAGGAAGAATCGCTGCTCCGGCGTGAAGCCGTCGATCGACTGCGCTTCCTTCCCGGTCTTGTCGTCGGCGATCATCCGTTCGAGTGCAGCCAGCGCAATGCGCGCCCCGCCGTTGTCTGCGGTGTTCTCGCCCAGCGTAAGCCGCCCGTTGAGCTTCACGTCGTCGACGGCTACAAAATTCGAATACTCGTCGGTCACGCAGCTCACACGTTTTTCAAATTCTTTTCCATCCTCTTCCGTCCACCAATCGTGCAAATTCCCTTGCGGATCGAACTTGCGCCCCTGATCGTCAAACCCGTGCGTCAGCTCGTGACCAATCACCAGCCCGATCCCGCCAAAGTTCACCGCATCATCCAGCTTCGGATCGAAAAATGGCGGCTGCAAAATCCCCGCCGGAAACACAATCTCGTTGTACGACGGACTGTAATACGCGTTCACCGTCGGTGGAGTCATGCCCCATTCCTTGCGGTCGAGCGGCTTGCCGATCTTCGCCATGTCGCGCTTCGACTCAAATTCCGTCGTACGCTGAAAGTTCCCCATCAGATCGCCCGCCTTGATCATCACCGAGCTGTAATCACGCCACACATCCGGATACCCGATCTTGTTGCGGATCGCGTCCAGCTTCACCTTCGCCTGCTTCTTGGTATCCCCGCTCATCCAGGACAAATCCTGGATGTCTCCATCCAACGATTTCTCCAGCGCATCCACCATCTTCAGCATGCGCGCCTTGCTCTCCGGACCAAACGTCACATCGACATATCGCTGTCCAAGGGCTTCGCCCAATTCGCGGTCGGTCAGACTCACGCAGCGTTTCCACCGCGCCTGAATCTCCTTCTGCCCTGTGAGCACCTGCTGAAACTTGAAATTCGCATCGACGAACGGCTGGGACAGCCACGGTGCCGCCGCATGCAGCACATGCCACTTCACATAAATCTTCAGCGATTCCAGAGACTCTGTCTCCAGCAGCGCGTTGATCTGCTTGAAGTAATCCGGATTTCCCACGTTCAACTCGCTGAACGCCGGCGCATTCATATTCTGAAAGTAGCGATCGAAATGAAAATTCGGAGCCAGAGCCACTGCGTCCGCGCGCGACATCTTGTGATCGCGAGTCTTCGGATCGCGCCGCACCGTCCGGTCCATCTGCGCCTTGGCAATCGCGGTCTCAATCCGCAACACCGTCTCCGACGCCTTCCCGGACGCTCCCGGTGCGGTCGCCGCTAGCACAAACACTCCGTCCATGTATTCGACATAGTGCTGCCGGATGCCCTTCATCTTCTCGTCATCTTTCAGGTAGTAATCCCGGTCTGGCAGCGTCAGCCCGCCCTGATCGATGTTTGCGATCACGTTGTCCGCGTTGTGCAGATCCGACGACGAATAAAAGTTAAACAGAGGATTTGGCCCGACCAGATGCACATGCGCGATCTCGTCGATCAGCGCCTGCTTGTCTTTCACCGCGTCGATGCGGTCGAGCTCCGGCTTCAGAGCCGCGATCCCTAAGCTGTCGACCGTCTTCTCATCCATGCACGATCCATAGAAGTCGCCGATCTTCTGATCGATAGCGCTGCGGTCTTTCCCGCCGGAGGCCGCTTTCTCCAGAATGTCGCGCTCGATATTTCGATTGCGTTCGTTGAGTTCGACGAAGCTCACCCACCGCGACTGGTCCGGAGGAATCTCCGAATTCTTGATCCAGCTACCGCATGCGTACTGATAAAAATCCACGCATGGATCGACACTCCTGTCGATGTTGTCCAGGCTGAACCCAGATGTAGGCTTGGCGGAAGAGGTCGATTGCGAGAAACCAGCGACAGCGAGCAGAATCAGAAAAACCAGCACGAGACGGAAGGAACGCATCAGTAATCTCTCCTCTTTGAGAAACGAGATCTGCGGGTGACGATTAAGATCGTTGAGATTTTATGCTGGCGAGAGGCGATCAGCAAACGTCGATACAAAAACAATCGACCGATGTTCAGAGAATCGACGGCCAGCCTTCTGCCACATTTAGGAGAGCTGGAGTTCCCCCTGTGTCCCTCTGTGCCCCTGTGGTGAAAGCCTTTGAATTCTACAACTCTGCCTCGAACCTTAGCCCCGGCCAGCGCCTCGTCCGCCATCGCGGTTATAATCGGAAATCATCGAATTCTAGAAAAGGTTGGCCTGGTAATGACTCCCACGAACGGCTCCAATGGCAACGGCTACACCGTCCCCAAACCCCGCGCGGAATGGCTCACGCAGCGGAAGAACCAGAACAAGGACGGCAACTTCTCGCAGATGCACTACGCGCGCCAGGGCGTCATCACCGAAGAAATGTCCTTCATCGCGCAGAAGGAGAAGATCACGCCCGAGCTCGTCCGCGACGAAGTCGCCCGCGGACGCATGATCATCCCCGCCAACATCAACCATCCCGAGCTCGAGCCCATGGCCATCGGCGTAGCCAGCCTATGCAAGATCAACGCCAACATCGGGAACTCGGCCGTGACTTCGGAAGTGAATGAAGAGTTGAAGAAGCTGCACACCGCAGTCCACTACGGCGCCGACACCGTCATGGATCTCTCCACCGGCGGCAACATTCACGAAATTCGCGAAGCCATCCTCCGACACTCACCCGTTCCGATCGGTACCGTCCCGATCTACGAAGCGATCGCCCGCGTGAAGCGCGTCGAAGACTTGAACGCTGAAGTCATGCTTGAAGTGATCGAAGAGCAGGCCGCCCAAGGCGTCGACTACATGACCATCCACGCCGGCGTGTTGATCCAGTATCTGCCGCTGATTTCCAAGCGCATCACCGGCATCGTCAGCCGCGGTGGCGCCATCCTCGCTCAATGGATGGCCTACAACCACAAACAGAATTTCCTCTACGAGCGCTTCGACGACATCGTCAAGATTTTCAAAAAGTACGACGTCAGCTTCTCTCTCGGGGATGGACTTCGCCCTGGCTGTGTCGCCGATGCCAGCGACGAGGCCCAGTTCGCTGAATTGAAGACCCTAGGTGAGCTCACAAAAAAAGCATGGCAGGAAGATGTGCAGGTCATGATCGAAGGCCCGGGCCACGTCTCCATGGACAAGATCAAAGAACAGGTCGAGAAAGAAGTCGAGCTCTGCTACGAAGCGCCGTTCTACACGCTAGGCCCACTCGTCACCGATATAGCTCCCGGCTACGACCACATCACCAGCGCAATCGGCGCGGCGATGATCGGATGGTATGGCGCGGCGATGCTGTGCTACGTCACGCCGAAGGAGCATCTAGGCCTGCCGAACGAGAAAGATGTGAAAGACGGCATCATCGCTTACAAGATTTCCGCCCACGCCGCCGACATCGCACGTGGACGTCCCGGCGCTCGCGACCGCGACGACGCCCTCAGCTATGCGCGCTACAAGTTCGACTGGGAAAAACAATTCGCCTTGTCGCTCGACCCGGAGACCGCCCGCGCCATGCATGACGAAACCCTGCCCGACGACTTCTACAAAGAGGCAGCCTTCTGCTCCATGTGCGGACCGAAATTCTGCTCGATGAACTATTCGTCGAAGGTGGACGAATACAACAAGCAAGTGCACGGCATCGAGAAGAAGGATTATTCGGAACTGGTCGAGAGACTAGTCACGCTGAAGTAGAGATGTCGGGATTGCACGAAAGTTCTTGCATGCGTAGATCGTTATGGTATTGGGAGTGCTGGAAAGTCGCGAATTCCCGGATTTTTACCCGGGCGGGGAACCGGGTCTCTATTACTTCTACGGTCGCGTGAAGAGATTCAACGCTTGGCGGCGGACGCTTCGATACCAGAGGGCGATCGCGCGGGCGTGCTGAGGTTGTGCCTAATCGGGCTTGGGGCACACTTTGAAGCGTTCTCTAAGGCTCATTTCGCGGCAATCATCAATATCCATCCGCCAGTGCTCAAGAAATTCGCCAAGCAAAGGGAGGATTTCACTCTAAAGCCAAAAGACGTTCTGCAAGTCCTCCCCGACATCAACCATCGAATTGGCTCTTTGATCAGCAGCAACCAAGATTCACATGGGGGTCCGCCAAGGATATCAACCTGCTGTTTTGGGATCTCCTCGGCATTACTCCTTATTTCTAAGGATGAGCCGAAGCGATTCTCCGCCTTCATCAATGACCGGAATTTATTGGTTCACCATGGGGGAATCTTCACTTTGAAGTACGAGAGGCGGAGGTTCGTAGAGACGAGGCGAGCGAACGGCATCTCCTCGAAGGTTCTGAGAGTGGAGAAAGACGACATCGACAAATGGTCGGCCTTTCTTTTGGACATAGCCGAGAAACTCGCGAAGAGCAGCGCAAAGGCCATGGAGGATGAGAGCAAGGAACTTGAACTGGATAATGGCCGCGAGATAGCAGTCAACCTGCTGACTATGACGTAAATGAGTACCGCATCCCTATCGCGTTCTTTGTGAAAGGATCGGGATTGGGACTCGGAGGTTCAGGGAGCCGGGTGCCCCATCTTTTCGCGTTCTTTGCGAAAAAATGAGATCATCGGCACCTGCGACACCTTTAACGAAAACGAACTATCCTCGCCCAAATCCTACTTCTTGAGCGCGTCGAGTCCAGCCTGCGCAATCATTTCGTCCACTTCCGACTTGGCGCCGCTGGCAGCAATGCCGCCCAGGATTTGGCCATCGACGATGATCGGTAATCCTCCCTGTCCCGGGAAAAAATCAGGATAGGCCAGCGCTTCCACATTGCCCTTCTTCACCAGGTCGGCCGCATCCTTCGACGGAGCTCGATAGAATGCGGCGTGCCGTGCCTTCTTCTGCGCCCACTGTAGTGTGTTCACGGGCGCGGCGTCCGCCTTTTCCAGGAAAAGTAAGTTGCCGTTCTCGTCCACGACAACCAGCGTGACCTCTACATGCTGCCGCTGCGCTTCAGCCTCAGCAGCCGCAATCATGGCCTTGACGGTCGCCAGGTTCAGATACTTCTTGCTGGGCAATTCCGCAGAGGCGGTCACCAGCAACGACAGAATCGCGGCCGCGATCCCGAGGGCAGTTGATCTGAACATTTTCAGTGTGAACATGGCCCAGAATGCTAGCACAGACCGGCTTTGAGATTGTCGATTCAAGAAAGCGCTCAGATAGGTTTGGGAGTTCAACTTCAACACGACCGCCGCGAGTCGTGAAGTTGCGGCCATTCGCAACCCTTGATTACAATCCTTGTGCTGTTCTCGGCCTTGGATTCGGCGCGTTTAAGGAGTTCTTATGCGCATCACCATCCGGCTCTTTGGCTTGCTGGTTTCTTGCCTGCTTTGCGTTCCCGCAATCTTTGCGCAGACCAATCCTCCACCACCCGACCCGCACGAGTTGGTGACTCGGGAACCGCGCACGCTCTCCAAGGTGGCCGATCGCTCCGTCGCCGTCGATTTGATGGATCGCGCTCGAAAGAACTTCGACCTGCATAGCATCTCTACTCCCTATGCCCTGAAAGTTTCTTTCGAGACCAATGGCGCCTCGCAAAGTGAAGGCGCCGGGACAATGCGGGAGTTTTATGACGGCCAGTCGCGCTGGCGCTGGACCGAGCAGTTTCAGAATTCGAATGTAGTTCGCATTGGCGCCGAGGGCCGTATTTACGGCACTAATCCCGATGAATCGGTGCCTCTGCGGGTTCAGTTGGTCCGTTCCGTTCTCATGCGACCGATCGTGCACGATCTGGCCTCGTTCGTGATTCGAGCTGAAAACGTCGAGCGCGACGGCAAGACGCTCTCATGTTTGCTCCTGAGCCACTCGCTGCCGCCTAATCCCGCGCCGCGCTCCTGGGTCGAGAGAGAAGACTGCATCGATTCCGCGACCGCCTTACTGCAAAGCTGGTCCGAAGCCCCCGGGATCTTTGCGCTTTACGATTACACGGGTGCCGCGGATTTTCATGGCCACATCCTGCCACGGCAAATTTCCATATTCGAAGAAGGACGTCTCACGGTTCAGGTGCGCGTCGAGAGTCTCGAAGACGCGCCCAACCTCGACCCTGGGCTTCTCAAGCCAACGGCTGAAATGGCGGACGCCGGCGAATCCTTTGCCCTGGCTCCCCCGAGCCGCTTGCCCTTGCGAGTCGATCCTTCCGATGCACCCACTTCCCGGTTCTTCCAGCCCGTGATCATTCACGCAACTCTGGACGCGCAAGACGGAACCGTGCTCGATGCCGAGCCTCTCCAAACCACAGATCGCGACCTGAGCCGGCAAGCGATGGACATTGTAAGAAGCACGTCTTTTGATCCCACGGGATTCCAGCAGGAAGTTTTCATCAACGTCCAGTTTCACTATCCGGCAACGCGCTTCGGAGGCCCACCGATCTACCATCCAGCCGTGCGCTGGGTGATCGTAGATCATCACCCCAGAATCCCGATCAGAAAGCCGACCGCGATCAGCCCCCCAGTGCACCACTAATCAGACCTATCGACGGCCCCGCGAGGGTGCCCCACCCCTCTCGCGCATTTTGCGAGAGGGTGGGTTTTTCACTTTCGAAGTGGAATGCACAACGAACTAAGGCTGCCCCACAAATTTAGAAGCCTCGATCGATTCGACGTATTCCGAGGGTGCCCCATTCTAGCCGCGCCTTTTGCGGCTAGAGTGGGGCTTTGTCTAGTAAGTGCAGGCTAGAAAGCCACAGCTCTCAAATACGGATGGTCCGGCTACCCGGTGAACTGAAACGGATTAAACGCTCCCACCTCAAATTGCCGGAAGTCTCGTTCGTTTCGCGTTGCCACATCTAGACCATGAATGCGCGCGGTTGCGGCAATCATCGCATCTTCCATCAGGACCGTAGATTTTCCGGCCATGAGCCGCGCCCACTCTCGAAAGCAAGCTGAATCCATGGGTAATGCAGGGAACGACGCTTCAACCATTGTCAGCCATGCCTCGATCTCGCCGGCTTTGTCCGCATCATTCTTGCGTGTCAATTCCACACCTGCCTGTATTTCTCCAATCGTAACCGCCGAAAGAAATATCTGTTCAGGACGAAGCGTCTTTACCCACGCCACCACCGCACGGTGTGGTTTCGGTTTCCGCAGTTCGGAGACAACATTCGTATCGAACAGGTATCGAGTCACAGGGTATCGGGTTCACTGAAGTCGATTGGCGTACGCCGCTTCCACCTTCCCCGCTTCGGCACAATGTCCTCGAAACGCGGTCCCCCGCCGAGCAGCAACTCCTTGATATTCGGCCGGCTGTCGCGCTGCAGCCGCCGCCACTCGTCAATGGGAACCAATACCGCCTCCGTTACCCCTCGCCGGGTAACGAGCTGCGGACCTTTCTTAATCGCAGCGTCCAGGAACTCGCTGAAGCGCGCCTTTGCCTCTTGCAACTGCCAGGAATCCATCTTTAGGCACCTAGGCCCTATCATATGACTAGTCATATGACTAGTCAATCCTATAATCACCCCGATTGTGCCGCCTCGAAAATTTCAGTCCCCGTCCAGATGAATGTCTCCTACCCCGACGTGCGCTCGCAACTCGTATTTCCCGTCGCCGTGATACTTCAGCGACTTCCCCAGCCATCCGCTGGTCTCCCCGTAACCACCACTATACACATCGCCGATGCCCGTATTCGCATTCACCAGCCGATATCCCGAATGCTCGGTCGAGATCCGAATATCACCGACTCCCACATCCAGATATTTGTCGCCGTCAATCTTGTCGATGGTCACGTCGCCGACTTTTTCGTGGACATCCAGATTCGTCTTCTGCGGCACTTCCAGCTCGACGTCGAACTGCGTATTCCCACCCGACGGCGCGTGAAACTCGATCGTGGCATTGTTTCCCTGGATGTCGACATCCACCGCCGCCTCTTTCACATTCTGTTCGCGCCGCGACTTCACCGTGTACTCGATCCGGATCTTGTCTGAATCGCCGCGCTTGATGTGTACATCTCCAACAGACAGCCGCACATGGATGGAACCGCCTGCAACAAAATCCCTTGAATCATGCCGCGTGTCTTCATAGTTCCAGTCGTTCGCCGCGCACAGCGGAACCAGCGCCAGACACAGCAGAACGACCTTGTGCAGTTGGGTTGTATGAAGAAGAGACTTTCCAGGCATGGAACACCTCTCGGCGCAGAAGCGCCTGACTCTTAATACGCGGATGGAAGCTTTGCGGTTCCACCAAAGATTGGATGTTTTCCGGCAGTTCGCGGACAGGAGCGTCCGCTCCACAATTTAGTTCTTGAAATCCGCGACGCCGTCCCAAACCAGCTGCACCGCAATCGCTAGAATCAGGAAACCGAATATCTTGTTGATGGCGCCGACGGCGCTCGGACCAAGCCTTCGGACCAGTGGCCCTCCCAGGCAGAAGAACAGAGCCACGCTCAGCGCAATCCCGGCCACGCCGATCACCATTCCGAGGTAGCCCGCCGCGCTATCCGCATTCGCCGCCAGCGCCATCACCACGCCGATCGCTCCCGGTCCCGACATCAGAGGCATCGCCAGCGGAGTCAGCGAAATGTCTTCCTTGTCCTCCGCCTCGTGGGTTTCTTCCGGCGTGATGCGCGCGTGCGACGTCACCATGCCCCACGCCGTGTTCGCGACAATCAATCCTCCGGCGATCTTGAGGACCGGCAGAGAAATGCCGAAGAAGTGCAACACGAATCTTCCAAAGAACAGGAATGTCACAAGAATGACGAACACCCACATACCCGTCTTGAAAGCAGTCCGCGAGCGGTCGCGCGTGGTCCACGTTGAGGTCATCGTAAAGAAGATTGGAATCCCGCCGAAAGGATCAACGATGGGAAACAACGCAAGGAAGGTTGCCGCCGCCGAAGATGGCAGCGTGCGCAGGAACTGTCCTAAGGCATGCGTCGAAGTCATGCTAGCGGTATCCTTCCAGCGCTTTCGCCGCGCGTTCGAGTGCACTCGTAAGCGCCGCCAGTTGCTGCCGCGCACGTTCGCCATCGCCCTTGTCGAGCGCCTCGTTTACTCCCGGAATCACTACCGCCGCGTAGCCCGTATATTCTCCAGGCGCGTAAATCGCATGGCGGAACCACGGACGATGCGGCAATCCCTGCGGCACCAGCAGCGCTCGCTCCGCACTCAGAAGCGCCTCGTTCAGCTTCACCGCATCGCGCGGCGGATTCTTCTGCTTCCCCAAGATCTTTGCCCCGGCGGACTGAAAATGCCGAGCCGCGGAATCAACCGCATCGAACTCGAGCATGCCCTTGCCGAATTTGTCATCAGATCGCTTTCGCGCGGCGTCCAGATACGCGGTCACTTCTTTGCCGTATTCCTCGTAGTCATACGGCAAGACATCCGCGTCGGCCATGCGAATGGCCTCGAGCCCCAACACGCGCGCCATCTCCTGCTCATAGACGAAATCCGGATCAGCGAACTTCTTGAACCACGCCAGATTGTCGAACACCGAATGGTAAACGCCATACGGACCGCTAGAGCTCACATCAGTCGACGGAACTCCCTCATGCTGCAGAAACGCGGTGTAATCGGAACCGCTGCCCAGATCGCCGACGGGGACATCGCTCGTCAGCTGAGCCGCCGGAGCGCGCCGGCTGTCACCAATCGCCTCGGTTGGCGACTGCGTCGCGGGCGCGTCGGGCAGCGCCGATTTCTGCCACTCTTCGTACAGCGTCCCGCCTTTAGGACTCGGCACAACTTTGGTGACGTCGCGCAAGAACTGTTTAAGGCTTGGAACCGCGGAGGCCCCGAACTTCGTCCCCGACACGGCAACGTCGACATTGAAATAGGCAGGAGCATGGCGTAGCTCTGCTTCGTGCTGCTCCACCCACTCCGTCGAACCCATCAGCCCTTCTTCTTCGCCGTCCCAGCTGCAAAAGACCAATGTGCGCTTCGGCTTCCACCCTGATTTCAGCAGCTCTCCGACGCCGTGCACGCTCTCGAGCATCGCGGCCGTGCCGCTGTTCGGATCGACTGCGCCATAAACCCACGCATCGCGGTGATTGCCCACCACCACCCACTCCTCTGGCAACTCGCTGCCTTTCACCTTGCCGCTCACATCCCACAGCGTGCGGAATTGGTAATCCTGCTTGAGATGCATCTTCACTTTCGCCGGTCCCGGACCAACGTGATAGGTAAATGGCAACGCTCCCTGCCACTCGCGCGGCGAATCCGGTCCGCCCAGATGCTGCAGGATCGGCCACGCATCGTGATACGACAGCGGAGTCACCGGAATCTTCGGCATCTGCGGCGACTTCTCCGGAGAGAGTCGCTCCGATTCCGGCAGTGACACCACCGACGCGACGCCGGGCGTCGTCGGATCGCCTGGAAACTCGAACATGAATCCCGTCGAACCACGCTGCACGCCAGTATCGGGACGCCATGGCCCATCCGGATATTTGTCGCCCCGCCTCCACCCATCATCCGCGGGATCGGAATAGATAATGATTCCCGCCGCGCCGTGCTCCTGCGCGACGAACACTTTCACTCCTCGGAAATTCTGCCCGTAGCGAACCAGTACAATCTTGCCGCGGACATCGACGTGGAGCTTGTCGAGCTTCTCAAAATCTTCTGGAGTACCGTAGTTGGCATAGATCACATCCGCTTCCACATCCCCGGAAGGCGACATCCCATTGAACGGCATGACCACCCGCGGATCGTCCTGATAAGGATCTCCGTCAACATGCTCGCGCGTCGGGCCATGCATCTCGATTCCCGCGGGCGCGGTGAGATCGACACTGATTTCCAACGGATAGTTGATCCATGCTTTGTATTCGACAGTCTCGGTGTCAAGGCCGGCCTCGCGAAACTTCTGCGCGACGTAATCGGCAGTGGCCTTGTCCTCAATCGTGCCCGCCATGTGCGGAACTTTGCTGAGGACATGGAGATGTTTCTCCGCGAGTTTGGGATCCGGCACGACCAGAAATCGTGCTTCCGTCGCGGATTCAGAAGCGGCATCACGGAAACCGAAGATGGCCGGAGTCGACGCCACGGGTGCCGCGGGATTGGCGGATGGCTTCGAGGGTGTCGATGAACCGGAGAACAAAAGAGCGGAAGAAAGAAGCGCTGCGGAAGCGAGTTTCATGGGCTCCGAGGTGAAAGGTAGTAAGGTAGCACAGACGCAGGAACCGCCGGAGCGGGGACGAGAAATCCGACAGGTCGGCGCTTCAAGCAACCCCATTAACCACAAAGGAAACGAAGTATCACGAAGGAGTAGCTGGGCGCACGTTTCCTTCGTGGAACTTCGTGTCCTTCGTGGTAACGATTTGGATACTGAGAGCGGCAACCCCCTGCAGGCGCAGAACGTTACTTTCTTACCTGCCCCGTCCCGATAATTTCGTACTTCGATGAAGTCAACTCCGCGAGCGCGAAGGGCCCACGGCAGTGGAGTTTCTGGGTGCTGATGCCCATTTCCGCGCCGAATCCGAACTCAGCGCCGTCGGTGAATCGGGTCGAGGCATTCCAGTAAACCGCAGCCGAATCGACGCCGCGCAGGAACTTGCGTGCGTTCGCTTCGTCTGCAGTGATGATCGAATCCGAGTGCTTGGTGGAATATTGATTGATGTGCGCAATCGCCTCATCCACATCGGCAACGACGGCGATCGCCATGCACAGGCGCAGATATTCTTCGTACCACTCCTGCTCGGTGGTTGGCCCCACAGCCAGCGAACCGGCGAGCGATCGCGCCTTGCCGTCCCCGCGTACTTCCACTCCCGCATCGATCAGCTTCTTCACGATGCGCGGAATATATTCCGCCGCAACTCTCTGATGAACCAAAAGCTTCTCCGCCGCGTTGCACACCGACGGACGCTGCGTCTTCGCATTGATGACGATCGAGTCGACCATATCGAAATCAGCCGACGCGTCGACGAAGATGTGACAGTTCCCTGCCCCGGTCTCGATCACAGGGACCGTAGAATTCTCGGTGACAAATGTGATCAACCCCGCGCCGCCGCGCGGGATGATGACATCAACCAGGCCGCGCGCCTTGATCAATTCGTGCACCGATTGTCGGCTGCTTGAATCGAGCAATTCAATCGCGCCCTCGGGAACGCCCGCAACAGCCGCCATGATTTCCACCAGCCGCTGATTGCTGAGCGCCGCTTCTTTACCGCCGCGCAGCACGATGGCGTTGCCGGTCTTCAGCGCTAGTACAGCCGTATCAACCGTGACGTTCGGACGTGATTCGTAGATGATTCCAACCACACCTAGAGGCACGCGCACCTTGCGGATGCGTAGTCCATTGGATTTCGTCCACTCTGCCAGCGTTTCGCCAATGGGATCGGGCAACACAGCCACATCCCGCACTCCGCGCGCCATTTCTTTGATCCGCGCTGGAGTCAGCAGCAGGCGGTCGCGCATCGCGCCTTCAAGGCCGGAGTGCTCCACGTCCGCGCGATTTGCCGCAAGGAGGCTCCGCTCCTGCACCTCGATTGCGTCTGCAATCGCCAGCAGCAAGCCATTCTTTTCTTCTGTCGAAAGCAGTGCCAGTTTGGCAGACGCAGCCCGGGCGTGCAGCAGCTTTGCCTGCGTGGATGCGGCAGCGGTAGCGAGAGTGGCAGCCATCTTGACTTACCTTGATGCCTTCGTCTTCACGGGCGGGAAATAGGTTCCGATCTTGCCAGCCATTCCCAGTGTAATCGCTTGCGGATGGCGTCCGTTAACGATCGCCACATGCACTCCGCCTTCGCTGGCATTGGTGGCGGCCCGCAGTTTCGAAATCATGCCACCCCGGCCCAGCGAACTTTTCCCGTTGCACTGCGCTTCAATCGCGGGCGTCAGTTTGCGGATTACGCGCTGCAACTTCGGCTTCTTGCGCCCGTTAGGAACCAGAAATCCGTCTACGTTGGTCAGCAGCAGCAGCCAGTCGGCCTTCACCGCGGTCGCCAGCAGAGAACTCAGTTCGTCGTTGTCGCCGAACGCGCCTTCCAATTCGCGCACCGAGACGCTGTCGTTCTCATTCACGATCGGAACCGTGCCCAGCGCGAGCAATTCCGCCAAAGCGTTCTGCAGATTGCGATAGCGCACGGGCGACGTGAAGTCATCGCTCGAAAGCAGAAGCTGCGCCACAACTTTCTTGCCGAAGAAAAGGCGCTCGTAGGTGTGCATCAACTTGCTCTGGCCTACGGCGGCGCAGGCCTGCATGCGCGGAACATCAGTCGGACGGGTTTCGAGTGTCAGCCCCGACATGCCCGCGGCAATCGCGCCCGACGTCACGATCAGATATTCGTTCTTCGACAGATCGAACTGATCGACCATGCCGCGCAGCAGGTTGATATCGATTTGCCCGCCCGGAGCAATGAGACTGGTACCGACTTTGATGACGACGCGCATAGTTGTACAGATTACGCTCGGGCGAATTCACCTTTCATTCGCCATCACGTGGCTGGTTCGGGGAAAAAACCAAGCATCCCGGCGGGGAGGGACAATACCTCTATCCTGCCGTTAGAATGGCTTTCTGGCAAGTTGAAAAATCTTTCGAGGTTACTTCAGAATGCCCGCTGCGAACGCCACCAGCCGCTTCTCCGATCGCGTTGAAAACTATGCGCGTTACCGACCGGGATATCCGCCGGAAATCCTGCTGGTTCTGAGCGCCGAGTGTGGTCTGACCCACGATCATGTCATCGCGGACGTCGCGTCGGGCACGGGGATCTGGACTCGCGAGCTCTTAAAGAATGGCAATCCGGTCTTCGCGGTCGAGCCCAACGTGGATATGCGCCAGGCCGGAGAGCGGCTGCTGGCGAGCTTTCCCCGTTTCACAAGCGTGGCAGGCAGCGCGGAGGCGACGACTCTTCCCGACGCAAGCGTTGATTTCGTGACTGCCGCGCAGGCCGCACACTGGTTCGATCGGAAGCAAACACGGCGCGAATTCGTGCGTGTCCTCAAGCCGCGGGGATGGCTGGTTCTTCTGTGGAACGAGCGCCTGACCGACTCCACGCCGTTCCTGCGCGAATATGAACAACTACTCTTAGACTACGGGACTGACTACGCGGACGTGCGCCACGAGCGCACCACCGATGCCGTGAATGAATTCTTCGATCCGGCGCCCTATCAGGAGCGCACTTTCCCCATGCGGCAGGAATTCGATTACGCCGGACTGGAAGGAAGGCTGCTCTCGTCGTCGTATGCGCCGGGGCCGGGGCATACGAAGTATGCGCCGATGCTGAAGGAATTACGGAGAATCTTTGACGCGCACGTCTTCAGCGACCGAGTGGCGTTCGACTACACGACGCGGGTGTACTTTGGACGGCTGAAATAGCGTGACCAAGGCATGGCTAGCGTCCACATTTTGTTTCAAACCGATCGCTTCAATGTGTCCGGTGTTAAAGATCATTTCATCAACCCGTGCTGCTTCGGAGAAGACGCAGCCCAGTGGCTCGGAGCGAAACTCGCTGAAAAAGGAGTGACGGTCGAGCAGCCCGGCCAGGAAGACTGGGGATGGTATCTCCTCGCCGAGCATGGCCTCGAACGCTACATTCTCGGTCTCGGCGGATATCACACTGATGGTGCCCCAGGCACAAACGACGGCGAGTGGCGAATTATCGTGGAGAAGAAGCGCTCGCTCTCGAACAGGATTCTAGGTGGAAACGCGATCGCTGAGATGGATCCCTTGCTCTCGATGATCGAAGACATTCTTCATGAACAAAGCGACGTCCGAAACATACGCCGCGAGCGGATCTAATTGCAGTCGTCTGGAGAACTGATGTCCGACGAAAAATCCTTTCACATGACGCCCGACGAATTCCGCCGCTACGGCTATGCCGTGGTCGACTGGATCGCCGACTACCAATCGCGGATCGAGTCGTTTCCCGTGCTCTCGCAGGTGACGCCCGGGCAGATTCGCAGCTCGCTGCCTCAGAATCCTCCCGCGCAGGGCGAAGGCTTCTCCGCGATCCTGGGAGATGTCGAGCGCTTGATTCTGCCCGGCGTGACCCACTGGCAATCGCCAAATTTCTTCGCTTACTTTCCGTGTAATGCCTCAGGTCCTGGGATTCTCGGCGACCTTCTTTCTTCCGGCATCGGCGTGCAGGGGATGCTGTGGTCGACCAGCCCAGCGTGCACCGAACTCGAAACGCATGTGATGGACTGGCTCGTCGGAATGCTCGGCCTGCCGGAGAAATTTCTTTCGTCGAGCACGGGCGGGGGAGTCATCCAGGATACAGCCTCGAGCGCGGCTCTCTGCGCGTTGCTGGCGGCACGCGAGAGGGCAACGGGCTACGTCAGCAACAAGAAAGGATGCGACGGAAAGCTGGTGGCCTACGCTTCCACGCAGACCCATTCTTCGCTGGAGAAGGCCGCGATGATCGCGGGCATGGGCGTTGAGAGTCTTCGTCTGATTGAAGTCGACGACAACTTCGCGATGCGACCCGAGGCTCTGGCGCGACAGATCGAAGCAGACCGCCGCGCTGGCCTGACTCCGTGCTTTGTGTGCGCTACTGTTGGGACGACTGCTTCGAACGCAATGGACCCAATCGGCGCGATAGGCGAAATCTGCAAGAAGGAAAATAGCTGGTTACACGTGGATGCCGCGATGTCAGGCACCGCCATGCTGTGTCCGGAGTTCCGCCATTTGCAGAGCGGAGTCGAACTCGCCGACAGCTACAACTTCAATCCACACAAATGGATGTTCACCAGCTTCGATTGCAATTGCTTCTGGGTCGCGGATCGTAAGGCGCTGATTCAGACGCTGAGCATCTTGCCGGAGTATCTGCGAAACGAGGCCACCGAATCCGGAGCAGTCATCGACTATCGCGACTGGCATATCCAGCTGGGGAGACGCTTCCGATCACTGAAATTGTGGTTTGTGATCCGGCATTATGGCGTCGAAGGTTTACAACATCACATCCGCGAGCATGTGCTTCTCGCCGAACAGTTCGCGGACTGGGTCCGCTCCGACGACCGCTTTGAACTCGCCGCCCCCGTGCCATTGAACTTAGTTTGTTTTCGGCATAAAACCGGAGACGCCGAGAATCAGGGCATCATGGACCGCCTGAACCGCAGCGGAGACTTGTTCCTGACCCACACGAAGCTTCAAGGTAAGCTCACGCTGCGGCTGTGCGTGGGCCAGACGAATACAAAAGCGCGGCATGTGGAGAGCGCGTGGAAACGAATTCAGGAAGAAGCGCAAGCAGTCGGCATCGCGAAATGAACGCTGATACGTTTTCTCTGTCGTGGCCGAAGTGCGTTCTTCTCCTCTCGTTGTTGGTGGCTTTGCCCGCCGCCCTGCAGGCGGCGACGATCTCGGGCACCGTCAAAGATCCGTCCGGAGCCGTCATCCCAGAAGCGCGCATCGAGATCACCGGCGGCGATCTGCCGCAGCCGATCGCGCTGACCACCGATGGCCTGGGGAGATTTGCATCGTCCGATCTGAAGCCCGGAAGGTACGTGGTGCGGGTCACCCGCGATGGTTTCCAGCCGCTGGAGAAAGAGCTCGACCTTCGCGATTCGATCGACCTCATGTTGACCCTCGCCATCGCACGTCAGGAGACGAATGTCACCGTGCCGGGACAGGCATTGGCATTCGCAAATTCGGATCCCGTCTACCGGAAGTTGCGCGGAGTGGGGCTCGGTGAAACGTTTCACTTCGACAATTTCACGCTCCATTTCGACGTCGCCACGTTTGAGTTTCACAAGGGCACGCTGACTTGGTTGAGTCCGGTGGAGGGCGTTGTCACGGGCGCAATCTTTGTTGGTGAAGGGCACTTCCATCTCAAGGCTGTCACCAATCTCGACGCCCACGAGATCAGCCGCCGTACCGGCACCGAAGAGGTCGACGAAGACTTCACAGAAATAGTTTTCCGGTTCACCGGAGGTGAGCGCACGAACCTGCTGCCCGGGTTGGGAGATCGCGTCGAGCCCTCCTCCGAGGCCGGCGTGGTGTTCGAGCGCTGGAAGGAGCGTGTCCGGCGCCGCCATGAGTTTCCCTTGAGTTTCACGGAATCCATTCTGCACAGCGAGACCATGGACAACGTCGACGCCGACATTCTTGCGGCTGTCTACAATCGCGCGCATCCTCCATTTTTCAATGCGTATATCCACGGCAGGAAGCGCAAGGATCTCCGCTTCTTCGTGAGAACCCGCGTGGGAGCCGTCCCTCAACTCGACTCTCCCGAGGAAGTCGCGCTCATCAACTACGATCCGGAAAATCTGAGCGATGGCGTCTGGTATCTGGCGCATTTGCAGTCCGAGTACGCAAACCGTACGGCTAGTTCACAGGAGGACCGGCGAATCTTCGCCACGACCGGTTACAAGATTGAGACCGTCATCGCCAAGAACGACCACTTGTTCAGCAGCGCCACGGTCACCTTCAAGCCTCTCCTGCCCGGTGAACGTGTGCTCAAGTTCGGACTCCTGCCGAATCTCCGAGTCACCCGTGTCGCCGACGAACAAGGACAGAATCTCCACTTCATTCAGGAAAGCCGCAAAGAGGACGGATCGTTCTACGTCGTACTCTCGCAAGCCTTGCCCGTCGCCCAAGAGACTTCCATCACTGTGGAGTACGCCGGCGACAAAGTTCTGGAAAGCGCCGGCGACGGCAGCTTTTACTTCCGGGCACGCACGTCGTGGTATCCGAACCTCAACGGATTCGGCGAGCACGCACTCTATGACCTCACCTTCAAAGTTCCGCACAAATATACGGTTGTCAGCGTCGGCCAGTTGAAGCAGACTTCGATCGAAGGAGATTTCGCAGTCAGCCACTGGGTCACGCCGATTCCCGTAGCCGTCGCAGGATTCAACTACGGGGAGTACACGAAACTCGAATTAGCTGACGACATCACGCACTACCGGCTTTCGGGGTATTACCTCAAACAACTACCGGACAGGCTACGCGGATACAAAGCGCTGCAGACGATGGCCCCTGGCGCCATGACCAAGTATGCGCTCGAGCAAACGCGGGCCCAGTTGCAACTATCCACGTATTACTTCGGCAAGAGTCCTTACGAGGACATCTACATCACCGAGCAGCCCGACTTCAACTTCGGGCAGTCGTGGCCAAACCTCATTTACCTTCCGATCTCTGCCTACACCGACTCGACTGAGCGATGGCTGCTGTTCGGGCACATCGACAACAAGTTCACCGGTTTTACCCAGGAGGTGACTCCGCACGAGGTCGCCCACCAGTGGTGGGGCCATACTGTCGGTTGGGCTTCGTACCACGATCAATGGCTGTCGGAGGGCTTCGCCGAATTTTCCGCCGCGCTCTTTCTGCAAAATGCGATGGGCCCGAATTGGCGAAAAGACTATGTTGATTTTTGGGATCGCCTGCGCCATCGTGTTCTGGAAAAGAATAGCTTCGGCATCGCTCCCAACGATGCCGGTCCGCTATGGATGGGAACGCGCCTGGACTCTCCACGGACAGAACAGGCCTACCAGAATGTGACGTATCCGAAGGGCGCTTACGTCCTCGAGATGCTGCGCTCGATCATGTACAGCCAGGATGATGGAGACAAAGCGTTCATCGCGATGATGCATGACTTCGTCGACAGTCACCGCGATCGTCCGGCGTCCACCGAATCATTTAAATCGATTGCGGAAAGGCACATGACCAAGTTGATCGACGTCCGCGGAGATCACCGGCTCAACTGGTTTTTCGATGAGTGGGTGTATGGCACGGAGGTTCCGCGGTATCACTTCGAGTACCAGGTCACGCCGTCGGACGGGGGCAAGGTGAAGCTGCACATGACGCTCACCGAAAGTGACGTCGACAATAAGTTTGTCATGCTGGTGCCCATCTTCGCCGATTTTGGCAAGGGATGGATTCGGATCGGTCAGCTCGGCATCGGTGGCAACATGACGCGAACCGCAGACACGGAACTGCCCAGTGCCCCGAAAAAGGTCGGCCTAAACGTCTACAAGGAAATTCTGGAACGGTGAGTGTAGCCCCGGCGTCAGTCCGCGGGCATGGGCGCAGGACGGGGCACCGCAGGCACTGGCTTCGCGGCAGTTGCGGCCTGAGATGGCATTTCCATCCATTTGCGAACTTCCGGCAATGCCGCGCGCATAGCGATCTCGCCGCTGCGGATTAGATCGTTGGCGCGTTTGAAGTCGTCGTAAGCGAATCCTGCCACGTCGGGTTCGATCACAAGATCGGCGGCGCTTCTCCAGACACTCGCCATGGCATCCTGCGCGATGGCGAAAGACTGTCCGATCACGTCGAAAAGATTTCGCGGCGCTCCGCCATTCGACCACGTGCCTTTCAGATGCACGGCCAGCACTCGATCGGCGCCCATCTCGCGCAGCGGCCGCGTCGGCACCGGATGCGACAACATGCCATCGACCATGTATCGTCCGCGAATCTCAACCGGCAGGAACATGCCCGGATAAGCGCAACTGGCGCGCACCGGATCGACAATTGATCCCGAATGAAAAACAACGCCCTCGCCCGTATTGAAATCCGTCGCCGTAACTCCGAGAGGAATTTTCATCTCTTCGAACGTCCTGACCTTCAAAACGCGGGCCAGAAACGAAACCATGCGGTCGTTGGACGCGAATCCAAAACGTGAAACCGTCCAGCGGGCGAAGGTGGTGAAGCGGCAATTGCGCGCAACTTCTTCCAGTTCCTCGATCGAAACGCCGCTGCAGTAAACAGCGCCGATAAGGGCGCCAACGCTCGTCCCGGCAACGATCTGGACGGGGATGCCTTCTTCTTCGAGAACCTTCAGAACCCCGATGTGCGCAATGCCGCGGGCGAAGCCTCCGCCTAACGCGATGCCGATGGAAGGAGTCGATGCGGAAAGAACAGGGGCGTTCTTACGGGAGAGTTCCCGGCCAAAGGCCTGCACCGAGCGGATAATTTTCCCCAGACGCTTCACAGCAAACCCCACGTCTCTGGCTCACTAACAGCCAAACTGCTGAACCCCTACTTGAAATATAAGATGCCACAATTCCAGCCCGGGCTGTAAGGGCACAATCGTGCCCCTCTGCAAGCCTTTGCATAGCCCTCACGTGCAGGTAACTATTACGGTTGAGCCAGCAGCCAGGTGACGAGATTCCTGTATTCCTGCTAACTTGCGGACAGTATGGTGCGTGAGATTTCTGCTGGCGGCGTAGTCGTCCGAAACAAAGACGGAGAATGGTGGATGGCGGCGATCGAACTGCCCGCCAGCCCAGCCGCCCCGCCTGTCGCCCTCGACCCCAAACGGCGCGCCCCGCGGGCGAAGAATAAAGCCGTTCTGTGCCTCCCGAAAGGCCTGGTCGATCCCGGCGAGAAAGCGCTGGAGGCGGCGCTCCGTGAAGTGCGCGAAGAAACCGGAATCACGGCCACCCTCATCACCAAGCTTGCCGACATCAAATACGTGTACGTGCGCTCCTGGGGAGACGGCGAGCGCGTCTTCAAGATCGTCAGCTTCTACCTGCTCCGCTACGAGTCGGGACGCATCGACAATATCTCCGAGGACATGCGCGTCGAGGTCGCGCGCGCGACGTGGGTGAAACTGGCAGATGCGCCCAAGTTGCTCGCCTATCGTGGCGAAAAGCAGATGGCGCGCCAGGCGCTGGAATATGTCTCCAGCCACGCCAACTTGTGAGTGCGTCCAGAATAACTGCGCTAGATAAATTGGCCGCTGTGCGATTACCATTGGCAGTTTACCGGTCCCGGCCGCACACGGCAATGCCCTCATTCATCGAGCGTCCATTTTGTAACCCACATCCTCCGCGGTCGGAACCCTTTTATCTCGAGGCCTCATTATGAAGCGCATCAATAAAGTTGCCGTCCTTGGCGCCGGAACCATGGGCGCCCGTATCGCCGCGCACTTTGCCAACGCCGGCGTACCCAGTTATCTGCTGGATATTGTTCCACCCGACGCCGACGCTCCGGCGCGAAACAAGATCGCTGCCGCCGGACTCGACGCCGCGAAAAAATCCAAGCCCGCCGCCTTCATGGAACCATCGCTCGCCCGGCTCGTGACCATCGGCAATTTCGAGGACGACCTCAAGCAACTCGCCGACTGCGATTGGATCATAGAGGCGGTAGTCGAGAATCTCGACATCAAGCGGACTCTGCTGAAAAAAGTCGAGGCCATCCGCAAGCCCGGAACCATCGTCACCACCAACAGCAGCGGCTTGCCCGTCGGCAAAATCGCCGAAGGATTCTCCGACGATTTCCGCCGTGCCTGGTTCGGCACGCACTTCTTCAATCCGCCGCGTTACATGCGGCTGCTCGAAATCATTCCCACGCCCGAAGCCGACCGCGCCGCAATCGACGCTATCTCGCACTTCTGCGACGTCAAGCTTGGCAAAGGCGTCGTCATCGCCAAAGACACTCCCAACTTCATCGGCAACCGCATCGGAACATTTTCTGTATTGAACGTGATTCGCCTCATGCAGGAAATGGATCTGAGCATCGAAGAAGTCGACGCGCTCACCGGACAAGCTGTCGGCTGGCCGAAGTCAGCGACCTTCCGCACCATCGATCTGGTCGGCCTCGACATCCTCGGCCACGTCGTGGGCAACATGACCGCCAACGTTCATGATGAGCGCAGCGACCTGCGCCTGCCAGATTTTTTCCAGCAGATGCTGCAGAAAAAATGGCTTGGCGATAAAACCAAAGGCGGCTTCTACAAAAAGGTAAAAGCTGGAGAAGGAAAAGAGGACGAGCGCTTGGCACTCGACTGGAAGACGCTCGAATACCACCCGCGCCAGAAGCCCAAATTCCCCGCCCTCGATATGGCGAAAAATATCGAGGACACCGGCGCCCGCCAGCGTACGCTGCTCGGCCTAGAAGGCACGCCGCAGAAAAGCGACAAGGCCGGAGCCTTCCTCTGGGCCGCTCTTTCCGATCTCTGGACCTATTCCGCCAACCGCGTGCCGGAAATCTCCGACTCGATCGTCGAGATCGACCGTGCCATGCGGCTCGGCTTCAATTGGGAACTCGGTCCGTTCGAGCTCTGGGACGCGGCCGGCGTCGAAGCCACGGTCGCCCGCATGAAAAAAGATGGCAAGCCGGTAGCGGGCAACGTCGAGAAGTTGCTCACCGCTGGACAGAAGTCATGGTACTCGGACGATACAAAATCTGCCGCGGGGCGCGCCTATTGGGATTTGGGAACCGGAACATCGAAACCGGTTCAGGTTCCTGCCGGCGTATGGTCAGTGACTGTCGCCAAGAAGTCGAACGGCGTAGTGAAGAAAAACTCCGGAGCGTCGCTCGTCGATCTGGGCGATGGCGTGGGCTGCCTCGAATTTCACAGCAAGATGAACTCGCTGGGCGCTGACATCATCCATCTGATTACGCAATCCCTGAAGCCCGGAGGGGCGGGCGACAACTTCGACGCCTTCGTCATCACTAACGACGCGACCAACTTCTCGGTCGGCGCGAATCTCATGTTGCTGCTGATGAGCATTCAGGAAGAAGAGTGGGACGACGTCGATCTCGTCATTCGCCAGTTCCAGGGAATGACCCAGGCCATAAAGTTTTCTCCCAAGCCCGTCGTCTCCGCGCCGTTTGGACTGTGCCTGGGCGGCGGCACCGAAATCTCGCTGCACGCCGCGGCGCGACAGCCGCATGCCGAACTCTATACCGGCTTGGTCGAAGTTGGCGTCGGCCTGCTGCCCGGCGGCGGAGGCTGCAAGGAGATGCTACTGCGCGCGGTCGATAGCGCATCCGCCTCGCGCGGCAAGTCCTCCGGAGAAGCGCTCACCGGATCCGTCGAAATGATGGAAGCGATGAAGAAAGCTTTCGAAACCATCGCTACCGCCAAGGTCGCCACATCAGCCCACGAAGCACGTGGCCTGGGATTTCTCACGGACTCCGACCGCATCACCATGAACCGCGAGCGCGTGCTCTCCGATGCCAAGTCCCGCGCCCTCGAACTCGCGCGCGCGGGATATGAGCCACCGCAGCCGCGCAAAGACATTCCTGCACCCGGTGAGAGTCTGCTGGCCGCCTTGAAGATGGGAGTGTACCTGATGCGGCAAGGCGACTTCATCACCGACTACGAAGTAAAGCTCGGAGGCAAAATCGCCGAAGTCCTCTGCGGCGGCAACGTCACTCCGGGCACTCCGGTCAGCGAGCAGTACATCCTCGACCTCGAGCGCGAAGGCTTCAAGAGCCTATGCGGCGAACCCAAGACACAAGAAAGAATTCAGTACACGCTGAAAACGGGCAAGACGCTGAGAAACTGACGCGGCCTAACCCGCATTGCACAACCCGAGACGGAAAGACCACCAAACTGCGCGCCGACTCGTGTCAGGCTACTCGGTCTCGCTAGGTGTTCCGAAAACCAATCTGTCCGCTTCGCTCTGCGGGATACGATGATGTCCTCCGGCAGTCCGATTGCTTCGAATCTTCATTCTTGCAAATCCACTACTTAATCGTTGGAAAGCTGATCCCCATTTGCAAAGCTGCATCTCGAAGCTTCAGCAGTTCATCACTATTCCCTTCGATTTGCCGTTCTTCTGCATCGGGACGCAATCGTCACGACAACGAAATTCCCGGCCAACTCCGTCGCATCCGCATAAGTTAACCCATGGGCTCATTCCAAAACGGATCATATCGTGCAGTTATGGACAATAAAATCGTATCCCATGTACACTTGCGGCTTCTATCCCAAACGAGTGATTTTTCGAGGTCGAAATGCGCAAGGCGTACCTGTTTATCGCAGCGGTTGGTTTTTTGATTTCGTCATTCTCGGCGTGGGCCCAAACGGGAGCGAGACTTTCCGGCGTAGTGACGGATCAAACCGGCGCAGCCCTTCGCGATGTCGCGGTGACAATCAAGAACATCGACACAGGTGCAACGCGCACGATCGCGACCGACGGCGGGGGGCACTTTCAGGCGTCTGGCCTGCGTCCGGGGCGCGTCGAGATTCGAGCGGCAAAACAAGGGTTCGCCGATGAAACGCGCAGGGGAATCAGCTTGGCGGTTGACCAGAGCGCCGCGGTCGACATTAAGATACAGCTCAGCACCGCCGACGCCTGCGCGAGCGGCCACGAGTTCGCCACCACCGATTGCGCGCTGACCTGGCACGGCATCACCCTGTACGGTGCGTATGATGTCGGCGTCGGCTGGGTCAGCCACGGCCTACCAGAAAACGGCTATAACTACGAAGGCGAATCTCTGGTGAACCGAAACGGCTATCAACATCGATTCCTCGTCGCGCCGAACAACCTGTCGCAGACGGGCTTGGGCATCAGGGGCAAGGAAGAGTTTCTGCGCTGGTCCGTTGTGTTCAACGCTTCAACTGGCATCAATCCGCAGTCCGGCCTGCTTGCCAACGCATCAGCCACCGACATCATCAACAACGGCCTTCCCAGGAGCAGCTATTCGATAGCCATCGACGGCGCGCGCGCGGGCCAAATCTTTAATGACGAATACTATGCCGGTGTCTCGTCCGCGCATTTCGGCACGCTCACGTTCGGTCGTCAGCGCGCTCTCGGCACCGATGCGATGCTCCTTTACGATCCGGTCGGCGGCGGCTATGCCTTTTCGTACATCGGGTATAACGGCACGATGGCCGGCGGCGGCGACACCGAGGACACCCGTTGGGACGACGCCCTGAAGTATCGCCTCATCTTTGGCCCGGTCCATTTCGGCGCGATGTATAAATTCGCCGATGGTTCTGGCGGCTGCTATTCGGCCTCCGCAACCTGGACTGCCGCCACCTGTACGCCGGAATCGGCGCATAACAACGCCTATGGATTCGACCTCGGCGCAGGCTACGGCAAGTTTTCCTCCGACGTCGTCTTCCAACATTACAACCAGGCGATCAGCGTATTGAACCCCTTGCTTGGGCCTCAAAGTCCGACGCAGTCATATCAGTCGACCACGGACAGCATTAATACAAACCCCATCTCCGGCGGGGTCAACCTGATCGACCCGAACAACACCGTTTATGGCATTGTGACCGACAACGACGCAGTTATGGTTACGGCCAAATACGCGACGGAGCGGCTCAAGTTTTTTGCCGGCTACGAATACATCTGGCAGAACAACCCGAAGGACCCGTTGGGCGTTGGCGCCTCGGACCAGGGCGGTTACAACATGAGCGGGGTCGAAGACAACAATCTTGATTCTGAAAAGCTGGTGCAGATCTGGTGGACGGGCGCGAAGTACACCTACCGCCAAAAAACTGACATCACCTTCGCATGCTATCAACAGCGGCAGAACGACTTCCGTGTTCCGCCGACCTGCTCGCCCTCAGCTGGTTTCCGCAGTTCCTGCGCAGGCACCCTCAACGAGGGTTCGCTCTATGTGGATCATCGCTTCACCAAGCGTTTCGACGGTTTTGCCGGAATTGCGTATTCCTACGTGAGAGGCGGTCTGGCCATCGCCATTCCTCATGGCCCTGGCGTCCCTTATAACTCCAAGAACAACTTTGCTCCGACAGTCGGTGGCCGTTTCACCTTCTGATCGGTTCCGCTCGTAACCACAAAATATCCCGCCCACTTCTATGCGGCCATGGATTGAACCAGCATCGAGATCGAGTAACCCATCCGCTCGGCGACAACATCACCGCCTTTCCCTAAACGGGAATCCCCCCGTTTCTTTCGTCCTGACTCTTGACTTTCCTTCCTCTGCGAGCTACTTCTGGTACATAGTTCTCCGCTCTTTGGCAACTGAATCGCCCCTAACTCCCACGGGCTCAAGATTTTGCCCCTAAGTCATTGCAGCCCTTTGATTTTTTCTCAGTTTTCCGCTAAGTCGACGATTCCAGTAGACCGGAGGGGGAGGGGGCTACCGGACAGTTACTAAACATAAACACCCCATTCCCAAAATGGAACGCGCCCGCAAACTGCCTCCGCAGCGCTACAATCCCCTCATGCCAAGACCTCTGCTCGCTGCCGCCGCAACCGTCTGCTTCGCCATTCTGGTCCCACTCGCCAACACCCAATCCAACCAGCAGAAAGACGCTCCCGCAAAAGAATCCGCTCCCGACGTTCCCGATGCGATTACGGTCCCAGCGGGTCTCGAGCCGGTTCTATTCGTTCATGCCTCCGGATCGCAGATCTACACCTGTCAGGCCGGAAGCGACGGCAAGTTCGCCTGGACGCTCAAGGCACCCGACGCCGAATTGAAAGATCGGAAAGACAAAGTCATTGGCCAGCACTCCGCAGGACCAACCTGGAAACTGAAAGATGGCAGCGAAGTCACCGGCAAAGCTGCGGCTCACGTCGACTCGCTCGATCCGGATTCAATTCCGTGGCTGCTGGTCAATGTTGTGACCAACGCGAAGAAAGGCATGCTCGCCGACGTGACCACGATTCAGCGCGTCCACACACACGGCGGAAAACCTGGCAACGATCCGTGCGACGAATCGCACAAAGACGCGGAGACCAAAAGCAGCTACACCGCGGACTACTACTTCTTCGCGCCGGTAAAGTAGGATCGCGCGTTTGATGCCGCGGCGAATGCACCTGCATCTAACGTGTAGCCGTTCGGCAGGCAGCAGTTCGGGAGAAATATCATGCGCGAAGTCATCATCGCTTCTTCAGTTCGCACCCCAGTAGGAAGGGCTTATAAGGGAACGCTCCGTTCGACGCGTCCCGACGAATTGGCCGCTGTCGCCATCAAGGGTGCCCTCGATCGTATTCCGCAACTCGATGCCAAGGAGATCGAAGATGTAATCCTCGGTTGCGCTATGCCTGAGGCCGAGCAAGGGATGAATGTTGCCCGCATCGCCTCGCTGCGCGCAGGATTGCCGGTTGAAGTCTCGGCGCTGACCATCAATCGCTTCTGCTCTTCGGGATTGCAGGCGATCGCGATGGCTGCCGATCGCATTATGACCGGAGGCGCCGAAGTGATCGTCGCTGGTGGAACGGAATCGATGTCGATGATCCCAATGGGAGGTCACAAGATCTCGCCAAATCCTTGGCTCGTCGATCACTATCCGGATGCGTATCTTTCCATGGGTCTGACTGCCGAGCGAGTCGCGCAGCGCATTGGCATCACGCGCGCAGCTGCCGACGAATTCTCGCTGCGCAGCCACCAGAAAGCGTTGGCCGCGATTCAGGCGGGCAAGTTCGACGACGAAGTTGTTTTCGTACCGGTAAGCTTCAGCACTCCGAATGGGTCAAAGCCCAAGCGTCAGGAGATCGCCTTCAAAGTCGACGAAGGCCCGCGCGCCGACACGTCGCTGGAAGCGCTGCTCGCGCTCAAGCCCGCGTTCCATGTGAAAGGCACAGTCACTGCAGGTAACTCGTCACAGATGTCGGATGGCGCCGCAGCCGCAGTCGTAATGTCGGCCGAGCGCGCGCAAGCTCTCGGCATCAAGCCCCTGGCACGATATGTTGCATTCGCGACCGCAGGCTACAAGCCGGAAGAAATGGGACTCGGACCGGTGTTCGCAATCCCGAAAGCGTTGAAGATGGCTGGTCTGAAGCTCTCTGACATCGACGTGATCGAGTTGAACGAAGCCTTCGCGGCGCAATCGCTCGGAGTAATCAAGGAAGCCGGACTCGATCCGGGAAAGGTCAATCCTAACGGAGGAGCCATCGCGCTCGGTCATCCTCTGGGATGCACGGGAGCGAAGCTGACGGCCAGCGTGATCCGTGAGCTGAAGCGCCGCAACGCCCGCTACGGCATGGTCACAATGTGCGTCGGCGGCGGAATGGGCGCAGCCGGCATCTTCGAGAACCTAAACTGACCGCTTTTAACCACAAGGGACACGAAGGATCACGAAGGTAAAACACTGCTCTGAAGAGTCATCCTTCGTGGAACTTCGTGTCCTTCGTGTTCCCGTTTTGGATTTGTTCTCGTCTTTATTATCTGAAATGTGACGGACGCGCTCGACTTCCTAAACGACAAGCCTTTATGTTTTGGGACGTGGCGACAGTTCCCATCCATCGATTGACCGCACAGCGGTCAGCCACGCGATTATTACAGCGGCGATGAAGGTCGATTCTGAGTTGGGTCCTGGTCTGCTGGAGAGCACTTACCAGGCGTGTTTGCAGTATGAACTTGAGCTCGTAGGAATTCGAGCCGCCGTACAGGTCACTAAGGTTCACGAAGGAAAACCAAGGAAAAGACCGGAACTTCCTTGATCATGCTCGGAGGTTGCCTGCGGCGGTATAATCTTGGGCAGGAGGGTTCTATGACTTCCGGCCGTCTCCTCATCGCGACTCTGTTGATTTGCTCCCCGGTGTTCGCACAGACACCGAGTGACCTTGACACGCCTCACACCGATCTCGCGGTCAAGACTCGGTGGAAGATTGGCAGCCAGCTTGCGGATTCCAAGTCCGAGAGCAATCCGATCGAGCGCATGCGGATCGACCAGTTTCGCCTCGATCCGAAGGGCTTACCGTTCCATCAGGACGCTCGCGCGGACCTGATGACATTGAACCTGGACGGACAGCCGGGTGACGACACGACCTGCTACGCCATCCGCAGCTACGTGGTTGCGCGTGACAGCAAGACCTCAGACGCAACGCATCCCGTCGGGTACTCGACGTGCCAGCCGGCTAGCCGTTACCGGGTGCGAACGACGGACCTTCGCCGCGACTCGGGCAACCGCTAACGCGCGGCTCGCGTCACAGTTCTTTACGCAATTGCTACGCTCTTTGACTTTGGCTGCGATATTATTCTAGCGGGCAGAATCGCCCAGGCCAGCGCAGTCATCCCCCGACCGCGAATCTGGCCGTCGGTTGGGAGGTGCGTTATGCGGCTCTCCGGCCTCTGTTTCGTAGCTTTGCTCGTTCTCTCGTTCCTGTCTTTCTCTCCTTCAGTGTTCGCTCAACACTCCTCATCATCCGGCGGGAGTTCCGGAGCGTCTTCGAGTGGAGGCGGAGGCTCTCACGGCGGTTCCTCCGGCGGTTCCGTCTCCTCGGGAAGCAGCAGCCATAGTTGGGGTAGTAGCGGAGGTCACAGCTCCAGCGGTGGATTCGTATCGCACGCTTCGAATGGGCACAGCTCCAACACACCATCCGCGTCGCATCTCGTCGGGCGGGAGACGATTACGAACGGCGTTCATTCCACGCACGAACTGAACGGCACTTCGCAGATTCGAACCCAGCCAGAAAAGCGGGGATTCTTTTCTTTCATCCGACATCCGTTCCGGAAACCGCAGCCGAAACCGGTCAGCGATCTGCGCCGCAGAGTTTGCTTGACGGGACCTTGCCCAGTTTGCCCGAGCGGCCAGACGGCCAGCAAAGGTGGGTGCGTCGTAGCACCCGTAAATACCTACTACCGCCGCTATTACTGTTCTTCGGGAGAGATTTGGTCTGGCGGAGCGTGTTTGTTGCAGACTCAGTTTGTCGACGATTGCGGTTGGCTACGGATGTCGGTGGATCGCCAGCAGCGAGCTATGCAATCGGCCATCGTGGATGAGCAAGCCAGATGCGGCGCAGGCTCCACGCAAGCGTGCTCCGAAGCATCCGCCGCACGGCAGAGCGAAGAGGACCTCTACCGTACCCTCTCGGAGCGATACAGGCAATGCCTGCAGCACTCGACGACCACGTATAGTCGGGGAAGGTTAAGCGCTCCGGCCAATGGATCGAGCGTCCATTTCGATCCGCTTACCGTTGAGGTCGATCGCTAGAAGTCGTGCTGTAGGAAACGTTCGCACCGATAGTCACCTCGCGGCTGGTTACTGCTGCGGAGCGTCGCTTATCGCCGACCTATCATTCCCCGTGTCTACGCATTAAAATCGCAGTTGGATTCCGCCGGAGTTGAAGTCTCGGCGGCTTGAATTGGGAGACGACATGGCCACCACGACGACAGTGCCGAAGACGAAGATTGCGGGGGGAAGTTTCCTGCTGGAGACCAGACAGTACGAAGAGGTTTTCACTCCGGAAGACTTCACCGAACAGCATGTGCTCATCGGACAAACGGCGGAAGAGTTCGCCGTCAACGAAATCGTTCCCAATATCGAGAAGATCGAACACAAAGATTTTTCGGTCACGCGCGATCTGCTCAAGAAAGCGGGTGACCTTGGGTTGAGTTCCGTTGAAATTCCTGAAGCCTACGGTGGCCTTGAGATGGACAAGGTCACAGCCGCGGTGATTGCCGATCACATCGCGAAGTACGCGGGATTCGCCACGACCTGGGGCGGACATACCGGCATCGGAACGTTACCCATCGTTTATTTCGGCACTGAAGAGCAGAAGAAGAAGTATCTGCCGCGGCTGGCTTCCGGAGAGATTGTCGGCGCCTACGCTCTATCGGAATCGACTTCGGGCTCGGACGCGATGAATTGCCGCACGCGCGCCGTGCTTTCGCCGGACGGCAAGCACTATGTCCTCAACGGCGAAAAAATGTGGATCACCAACGCGGGGTTTGCCGATCTCTTCACTGTGTTCGCCAAAGTTGACGGCGAGAAATTCTCGGCGTTCCTGGTCGAGCGGGACTTCCCCGGCTTCTCGATCGGAGCGGAAGAGCACAAGATGGGCATTCGAGGATCGTCGACCTGCCCGATCATTTTGAACGATTGCAAAGTTCCGGCGGAAAATCTACTGGGCGAGATCGGCAAGGGACACCTCATCGCATTCAATATTCTGAATGTCGGCCGGTTTAAGCTCGGCGCGATGTGTGTGGGCGGAGGCCGGGTATCACTCGAAAACGCGATCGGCTACGCCAAGCAGCGCAAGGCGTTCAACAAGGTGATCGCAGACTTCGGGCTCGTACGCGAGAAGATCGCCAACATGGCGACGCTGTTGTATGTCGGCGAATCACTCGTCTACCGAACCGTTGCGATGATGGACTCTGCTTTGAGTGAAGTTGACAAATCGGCTGGTGACGCTGCGAAACAGACACTGAAGGCAATCGAAGAGTATGCGGTCGAGTGCTCGATCATCAAAGTGTGGGGCTCGGAGATGATCGACTACATCGTCGACGAGACTTTGCAGATTTACGCCGGCTATGGATTCGTGGAAGAGTATCCGGCGGAGCGCGCTTATCGCGACGCCCGTATCAACCGCATCTTCGAGGGAACCAACGAAATCAACCGGCTGATCATCACAGGCTTTCTGCTGAAGCGCGCGATGACCGGGCAATTGCCGCTGATGCCGGCCATCAAGAAACTGATGGACGAAGTGCTCTCCGGCCCGTCGACGGCGGAGGAACTCGAGGGTCCTCTGCCGGAAGAACAGAAATTGGTGAGGCAAGCCAAGAAGCTTGGTCTCTTCGCGGCAGGGTCGGCGACGCAAAAATACATGCAGGCGATTCAGGATCAGCAGGAGATCATGGGCGCGATTGCCGACATGACGATTGAGACCTATGCCATGGAATCGGCAGTGCTGCGCGCGCAGAAAATCGTCGCCACCAAAGGTGAGGCAGGCGCGGCGTTGCCGGTGGCGATGACGCGCGTTTACCTGTCCCAGGCAATGGAGAAAGTGGAGTCGGCGGCGCGTAAGGTGATCGCGGCGGTGGCTGAGGGCGACATGATGCGCACTCAACTCGCGATTCTGCGTCGCCTGTCGAAATACGAGCCGTTCAACACCGTCGAACTGCGCCAGACCATCGCGCAAAAGATGATTGAGCGCGGCAAATTTACGCTGGCTTAAGACCTTTCACCACAGGGGGCACAGAGGAACACAGTGGGAATCGAGAACTCTTCTACTGTCTCTGTGAACCTCTGTGATTCGTTTTTCTCCCGCCCGTCCCTCTGATACAAATGTCACGATGAAAATTATTGTGTTGGCCCTTATTGCCGTGTTTGCGATGGCTTCGGCGTTGTCTGCCCAGACTAGTTCATCTCTTCAGAAAGACTCCGCCACTTTCGACGCCGATGGAACCGCTCACATCACGCGCGTGGTGCCGGTGCCCTCGATGATTTCACCAGAAGCTCAGCAATGGCTGGAATCGCTGACTCACAGCACGCCGGGCCCAGAATCACTTGCTGAGCGCCGGGCTCGTACGGACGTGTGGAGGACCAAAGATTCGGCCGAGGCACGCAGAATCTATCCGGTGAATGTGGAAGAGGCGACAATCGCGGGCGTTCGTACCGATATCATCACGCCGCTGACGATGCCCGCTGAGAATCGGGGAAGAGTGCTGATCAACCTGCATGGCGGAGGATTTAATTCCGACTCAGGCTCTTTGATCGAAGGTGTGCCGATCGCGAACCTGACGAAAATCAAAGTGGTCTCCGTGTATTACCGTCTCGCTCCGGAGAATCCGTTTCCTGCGGCAGTCGAGGACGTCGTCGCCGTTTACAAAGAGCTTCTCAAGACCTATAAGCCGCAGAGCATTGGTATTTTTGGAACTTCGGCGGGAGCGATTCTGACGGCGGAAGTTACGGTACGGCTCAAGCAGCTTGGGCTGCCGATTCCAGCAGCACTGGGCATTTTCTCCGGCCTTGGAGATTTCAGCCACGTGGGCGACTCCCGGCAGTTATTTACATTGAACGGCCTTCCAGGCGAGATGCAACCGATCGATCCCGATCATCTGCCGGACGATCAATATATCGGTAAGACCGATCGCAAAGATCCAGTGTTGTCGCCGCTTTTCGCAGACTTGCGCGGCATGCCGCCCACTCTGCTGGTCACCAGTACGCGCGATATCTTGTTGAGCGATACGAGCACTCTGCATCGAGCCCTGCTGCGCGCGGGAAATGACGCGCAACTAGTCGTCTTTGAAGCGCTGCCGCATGCCTTCTGGTACCACTTCCAGTTGCCGGAAACACGAGAGGCGCTCGAACTGATGGCGAAGTTCTTCGACGAAAAAGTGGCGCGCTAGGCGACTCGTGCGTGTGAGACTTTCATTCCGCCATGTCCGCGGAAATACCGCGATGAAAATTGTTCGTGTAGCTGCTTTGTTCCTTGCTTTGTTCGTATGGATATTCCTGGCGCTCCCTGTCAGGGCTGACGTTTCGCTTCCGTCTCTGCTGGCCGATCACATGGTGGTGCAACGGGGCTTGCCTGTGCATGTCTGGGGAATGGCAGCGCTGCACGAGAGTGTGACCGTGACATTCCGCGGCGAAACGAAATCTACGACCGCAGATGGACTCGGACGCTGGAGTCTGTATCTATCGCCGGGCGAAGCGGGCGGGCCGTTTGCACTTACGGTAAAGGCAGCGAACACGATCGTTTTCAATGACGTGCTCGTCGGCGATGTCTGGATCGCGTCGGGGCAGTCCAATATGGAGTTCCCCATGAAGCAGCTCACGAATGCCGATGCCGAGATTGCTGCGGCGCAGTATCCGAAGATTCGTATTTTTCGCGTCGAACACCGGCCATCCGATTTTCCGCGCTCGAACATGGAGGCAAAGACTTGGGCGGCGTGCACTCCGGAAAGTGTTGCGGATTCATCTGCCGTTGCGTATTACTTTGCGCGCGATCTGTACCAAAAGATGAACGTTCCGATTGGGCTGGTGGAGAGCTTCTGGGGAGGAACTGCGGCGGAATCGTGGACAAGCTTGCACACTTTATCGGTGGACGCGTCGCTGATGCCGGTCTTTCTGGAACGCTCGAAGATGGTGGATGAGCACGAGTCCACGCTTCTCGATCAGCAACTGGAGGAACGCGATTTTCAGCAGGCGGCCGCGCAGGCCAAGGCCGAGGGCAAGCCGGCGCCGGAGCGGCAATGGCATCCAGATTTCGCGGCATGGGCTCCGGCGGCACTTTACAACGGAATGATCGCGCCGCTAACTCCGTTCGCAATTCGAGGCGTCATCTGGTATCAGGGCGAAGTAAACGGAGGCAAAACGAGCCCAGCTCTACGCGCATCTGTTTCAAACCATGATCACCGATTGGCGCAGGAATTGGGGCGAAGGCGACTTCCCTTTCCTCTTTGTGCAAATCGCCAACTGGACGAGCGGGCCGGATGGAAATTGGCCCGAAGTTCGGGACGCGCAGCGACAGGCGCTCGCACTGCGGAACACAGGGATGGCAGTGACCATCGACATCGGCGATCCCGTTGATATCCATCCGAAAAACAAGCTCGATGTAGGGCTGCGGCTAGCGAAAGCGGCCCGCGCACTTGCTTATGGAGAAAAGATCGAGTGGTCCGGACCGCTGTACCGGCAGGTCACTGGAGAAGGTCAGGCGCTGCGGGTATGGTTCGACCACGCGAATGGACTTACCGCGAAAGACGGCACACTTGTTGGGTTTGAGATCGCCGGAGCGGACGGAAAGTACGTTCCGGCGGACGCAAAGATCGAAGGCTCCGCAGTCGTTGTGTCGAGTCCCACGGTGGTAAGCCCGGTTTCAGTACGCTACGGATGGGCCGCGAATCCGACTTGCAATCTCGTCAACAAGGAGGGGCTGCCTGCGTCGCCGTTTCAGGCGGCGGATTGATCCTCCAGAATGCGCCGCCCGCTATTTGTCGGTCTTCGCTTCCGGAACGAGCATGTAGCTCACGAATGCCACTTGTTTGCTGTCGGGCGACCATGACGGGACGTTGATCGTTCCCTGCCCACCAAACAATTTCGCAAGCACAGTGATCTTTTTATCCGCGAGCGACATCAGGCGCAGCCTGACGTCCTTGTTTTCCGGATGGCCAATCACATCGGCTCCGTAGCTGAGGAAGATCATCCACTGGCCGTCGGGCGAAATGTGTGGAAACCAGTTATTGAGATCGTCGGAGAAAACCTGCTCCTGTTCGCTGCCGTCGGCCTTCATCCGTCAGATCTGCATGTGGCCGGTACGCTCGGAGTTGAAGTAAGTGTATTTGCCATCGGGAGAATATTCCGGGCCGTCATCGAGACCCTTGGCGGTGGTCAGCCTCGTTTCTTCGCCGCCCGCCGCGGGGATCGTATAAATATCAAAGTCGCCATCGCGCTGGCCGACGAAGGCCAACGTTTTCCCATCTGGCGACCAGCCATGCCAGTAGGAAGGCGACTTCGCCGTGATGCGGCGCGGCATGCCGCCAGTGATGGGGACGACGTAGACCATTGAGTTGTGATCGCCTTGCGAATTGTCGCTGATGGCAAGTTCTGTGGCGTCGGGCGAGATGCCGTGATCGTTGTTGCAGCGGTTCGCGAAGCCGGTGTCGATGACCGCCGGTTTATCGCTGCCAATCGTTAGGCGCTCGATATGGCCGTCGCGATTGAAAAGGAAGGCACTGCCGTCGCGCATCCAGTTGGGAGCTTCGAAGCGTCCTTGCGCGAGATAGGAAACTTTGCGATCGGCGGAAGCGACATCGATCGTCTCCAGGGTGCTGTAGAGAACGGACTTCGACGCAGATTCAGCGGCGGGCTGCGCCAGTTCGACATTGGAGAAGACTGCCTGCTCCACCACATCTTTATCGTGGGAGCAGACGCCCAGGCCGACGTAAAACGGGCCTTGCAGCGGGATGCGAATCCATCCGCCAGCAACTTTGAGATCGGCGTCTCCGAGCGACATGTAGACGTAGTCGCCGCGCTTGGCGATACGCAGACGTTTCGGAGCGGAGAGATTCGACTGAATCTCGCGCGTGACTGCGCCATTCTCATCGCGAAACTGCAGCGAGGTGAGGCCACTGGCATGCAGCGCGATGTCGGCGTAGACGGAATCCGCATCGAGACTCTGGCGCAGCATCAATGCGGCTTTCTTGTGCTCGTTTCCGGTTTTTGTCAGGAAGCTGATGTCGGCAGTGAGAGTCACGTCGCCTGACATTTTCTTCCAAACAAACTGGAAGGCGTCCGCCGCGAACCACATATTCTCACCGCTGCCCGAGATGGTGTAGGTCTGCTTCGCGGAGTCGTAGTCGACCGACCCGGGATGACGAACCGTGCCGACGTCGGCGTGATCCTCGAACTTTCCGATGCGGCCTTCAGCAGCCTGCGCCAAGAAGCGCGGACAAACCAGAACGAGACTGCAAGCGAGTACGAGACAACACGAAAGGGGAAGCCTTCGCATGAAAGTCCTCCGTAGAACACCATCGGGACAACGCAGATGACCAACCCGGCATTGTAAACGCATTACGGCGGAACGCCGCCGAGAGATTATCTTGGGATACCAATCTTGCGGGACTTCTGATACAACGTTTTGCATGAAGACCAGACGATTGTTTGTTCGAGCAATTTTCTTCACGCTATTTCTCGCTGGATGTGCGTACTCGCAGGAATCTCCGTCGGCTCATCTCGCTCCGACGCCGCCCATGGGATGGAACTCGTGGAACAAGTTCGGCTGCAACGTCAGCGAAGACATGATCAGGAGCATGGCCGATGCGGTCGTGAAATCGGGAATGAAAGACGCAGGATACATCTACGTCAACATCGATGACTGCTGGCAGGTGAGCCGCGACGCGAACGCGAACATCGTCCCTGATCCGCAGCGCTTTCCGCACGGGATGAAGGCCGTGGGCGACTACATTCATTCACTTGGACTGAGGTTTGGGGTCTATTCGGACGCGGGATCGCAGACTTGCGCAGGGCGTCCAGGTGGCCTCGGGCATGAATATCAGGACGCGGTGCAATACGCTGCATGGGGCGTCGACTATTTGAAATATGACTGGTGCCATACGTCCACGCAGGATGCGAAGGCTTCGTATGCCAATATCCGGGCGGCACTCGACACCGCGGGGCGTCCGATTGTGCTGAGCATCTGCGAGTGGGGCACGGCCAAGCCCTGGCTCTGGGGCAAAGAGGTTGGCGGAAATCTGTGGCGAAGCACGGGCGACATCCAGGATCGCTGGGGAGGTTCGCAGAAGTGGCCTGATGGAAGTTGCTGTTCCAATGGCGTGCTGGCGATTCTTGATCAGCAGGTCGGGCTGCAATCCTATGCGGGGCCTGGACATTGGAATGATCCGGACATGCTCGAGGTGGGCAACGGAGGGATGACCGACGTTGAGTACAAGTCGCACTTCAGCCTCTGGGCGCTACTGGCTGCGCCGCTGATCGCGGGAAACGATCTGCGCAACATGCGCCCGGAAATTCATGACATCCTCACGAATAAGGAAGTAATCGCGGTCGATCAGGACGCGCTCGGACGGGAAGGCGAGCGCGTCGCGAAGAACGGCGATCTGGAAATTTGGGCGAAGCAACTGAAAGACGGCGGCCGCGCGGTCATGCTACTCAACCGCGGGGGCAGCGAACAGGAGATCTCGTTCAGTTGGGAAGACATCGGCTATCCCAACAGCGTGAGCGCAGCGGTGCGCGATTTATGGATGCACAAAGATCTCGGCAAGCTCACGGAGAAGTTTTCGGCGAAGGTTGTATCGCACGGAGTCGTGATGGTGACCGTAAAACCTTAGAGTTTTCACCACAGAGAGCGCGCACAGAGATTAGACGGGCTTCTTCAGTTCTTCCATTACGCTCTGGATCAATTCTTTGGCGTCGGTCAGTTGCTTCATGATGATCTGGATGTCCATGACCGGCTTGCCCGGCCAGCGCTGGCTTTGGCAGTAGACACCGTGCTGGCCGACCAGAGCCATCGCGTCAGTGATGGCGTCCATAGTGACCGCCAGGCGTCCCCGCGGAACGCCCATCATCGTCTCGTAGTGCTCCAATTCTTCCTGCTTCTCGTCGAATACCGGCATCCGTCGATTGTAACTGTGCGGTCGCGGGGAGCATAATGAGCCGCTGACAAATTTCATCTTGAGCCGTCCAAAGCTCTAGCGGAACCAATCACTTAAAAAGGAGAGTCTATGCAGAAGAAAATAGGTATCCTCGCGCTTTTTACGTTTATCGCCGCCACGGCGTGTTTTGCCCAGATGGGCGAAGGCAAACCGAGCCCGGCCGCGTCCGCCTCGTGTGACCTCGGCGGCGGCAAGACCATTACGACCAACTATTCCAGCCCGCGTATGAAGGGCCGGAAGATCTATGGTGACCTGGTTCCCTACGGTAAGGTATGGCGCACCGGAGCAAATGAAGCGACGACATTCGTCAACAGCAGCGATGTGGTGGTGGGCGGCAAAACCGTCCCGGCAGGCAGTTACACGATCTTCACCGTTCCGACCGCAGAAAAGTGGACTTTGATCATCAATAAGAAGACTGGAGAGTGGGGTATTCCTTACAAGTACGAGAAAGATGAACTGGCGCGGGTGGATATGAAGGCGACGAAGCTTGATTCTCCAGTGGAGAATTTCACGATTACCTACGAAAAGTCGGGCAGCGGCTGCACCATGGAACTTGATTGGGAGACGACACGCGCTTCCGTTGACATCTCAGCGAAGTAGATCATTGATTCGTGATTGTTGAATGAAGATCCGCAGGCTGCGTGCCGGCGCGGTCTTCATTCAACGGTTAAAGCATCAACGATCAAACATTCTGTTACTTAAGCGGTGGGCTTCCAGCGCAGGACCGGCCTTCTGGCAGCTGTCGTCTCGTCGAGTCTCGACACGCGCGTTGAATGCGGTGCGTCGAGTACCGTCTGCGGATCTTCTTCCACTTCCTCCGCAATCGCCTTCATCGCTTCGACGAAAAGGTCCATCTCTTCCTTCGATTCACTCTCGGTTGGCTCGATCATCAATGCGCCAGGCACAATCAGCGGAAACGCCGTCGTGTAGGGATGGAATCCGTAGTCGATGAGGCGCTTGGCGATGTCCATGGTGCGCACGCCCTTCTTGGCCTGGAGTTTGTCGCTGAAGACTACCTCGTGCATGGTAGGCGTGGAATAAGGAAGATCGTACGTTCCTTCGAGTCCCTTGCGAATGTAGTTGGCGTTGAGCACGGCATCTTCCGTGGTCTGGCGCAAGCCGTCGGGTCCATTCGCCTGAATGTAGGCGAGGGCCCGGACGAACATCCCGAAGTTGCCATAGAAGGCACGCACCCGGCCAACGGATTGAGGACGGTTGTAGTTGAAGGAAAGCGTGCCGTCGGATTTCGCGACGACGACCGGCGTGGGCAGAAATGGCTCGAGAGCTTTCTTGATCGCGACTGGCCCTGATCCCGGACCACCGCCGCCATGTGGAGTCGAGAACGTCTTGTGCAGGTTCAGGTGCATAACGTCGACTCCGAAATCTCCGGGGCGCACCTTGCCGACGAGCGCGTTCATATTGGCGCCGTCCATATAGAGCAGGCCGCCTTTGGAGTGCAGGATGTCGGCGATCTTGTGAATCTGCTGCTCGAACACGCCAAGAGTATTGGGATTCGTCAGCATCAGCGCCGCGACATCCTCATTCATCTGCGCTTCGAGAGCAGCAATATCGACCATGCCGCGCGAATCGGATTTCAGATTCTCGACCGCATAGTTCACCATAGCGGCTGTGGCTGGATTCGTGCCGTGAGCGGAATCCGGAATCAGAATTTTCTTGCGCGCATTGCCTTTGGACTGATGGTAGGCGCGAACCATCAGCAGGCCGGTCATTTCGCCATGCGCACCGGCAGCGGGTTGCAAGGTGATCGCGTCCATGCCGGTGATTTCGATCAGTTGCTCGCTCAGCGTCTTAATGATGTACAGAGCGCCCTGCGAAATTTTCTCGGGCTGGTAGGGATGCCCGTTGGCGATTCCCTCGACGCGAGCGACGGCTTCGTTCACGCGCGGGTTGTACTTCATCGTGCAGGAGCCCAGCGGGTACATGCCGAGATCAATCGCGTAGTTCCAAGTAGACATTCGCGTGAAGTGGCGGATGATCTCGATCTCGCTAACCTCAGGCATGTTGCCAAGATCTTTTCGTTCGGACGCGCCGAGAAGCTTTGCGGTGTCGATCTCCGGAACGTCGAGCGGCGGCAACTTCCACGCAGCTTTTCCTGCAGAAGACTTCTCGAAGATCAGGCCTTCGTTCTGATTCACCTGGAGCGACGCTTTGCGGGTTACGTGCTTCATATCTTACTCAGTCCTAAATCCAAAATATCGGCTGGGGGCACAAACGTTCGTCCCGTGCCATTACATTTCTGACAAACACCCATTCCGGAACATTCTGCGCACTTCGGTTCGGCCTGATTCAGGTGCGGATTGATTCCCGTTCCATTGCATCCGGCACACTTTCCGTCTCCACCGCAGCTTGGACAAGGATTTCGCGACATATCACTCACCGCGCGACTTCTTCAACCTCTTCTTTAGAAGGCCGTACAGACCGCTCGCTCTCAGCGACCAGCCCAGCCGCGGTGTCGATGGCGCTGCGCGTGGTCAACTCAGTGCAACACCACAACACCGCGTTTCCTAATTCGGGGTAGAACTTCTTCAGCGGTAAGCCGCCGACGATTTTGTGTCCGAGCAGGCGGCCATTGATAGCGTAGGAATCTTCGCTGGTCTCGACTACGAACTCATTGAAGCGTGGGGCGGCGTCGAACAAAAGCTTGCCGTGTTTTGAAAACTGAGTGGCGGCGTAAGCGGTCTTCGCTAGATTCTGCTTCGCCAATTCCTTCAGTCCAACTTTTCCGTACACGGTCATAAAGATGTTGACCATGAGCGCGACAAGAGCCTGATTCGTGCAGATGTTCGACGTCGCTTTCTCGCGCCGGATGTGCTGCTCGCGAGTGGCGAGGGTGAGAACGAATCCGCGCCTGCCTTGTTTGTCGACAGTCTGTCCAACCAAACGGCCGGGCATTTGACGGACGTATTTTTCGCGCGTGGCGATCACCCCACAATAAGGCCCGCCGAAGCCCAAAGGAACGCCAAACGACTGGGCTTCCATCGCGATGACATCGGCCTCGCGCGGCGGCTCTATGATTCCCAGGGAAACCGCTTCGGCGATCGAAACCACCACCATCGCTCCCAGCTTGTGAGCAAGATCCGCAACGGCGGCAACGTCTTCAATCGTCCCGAAGAAGTTGGGTGATTGGACTAGCACGCACGCAGTCTCGGAGGTAATCAACTTTTCAAGTTCTTTCAGGTTCACTCGGCCATCGCCGCCGAATCCGGCGACAGACAGCGGCATACCCTGATGCGTTGCGTAGGTGGCAAGGACCTCGCGATACTCCGGATGCAGGCTGCGAGCGACCACGACCGAGCGACGCCCCGTGAGGCGGACCGCCATCATCACGGCCTCGGCGGCGGCGGTCGATCCGTCGTACATGGAAGCGTTTGCCACTTCCATGCCGGTCAACTCGCAGATCATTGTCTGAAATTCGAAGATCGATTGCAGCGTACCCTGCGAAATCTCCGCCTGATACGGAGTGTAAGCAGTCAGGAACTCGCCCCGCGAGATCAGCGAGTCAATAATGACCGGGCGATAGTGGAAATACGCCCCAGCTCCGAGGAAGCTCGTATAGCCATCGCCGTTCTCGCGCGAACGCTGGCGGAAGAAGTCGACAATTTCCGACTCGGCCATCTGGCGCGGAATGGCGAGATCCCGGGTCAGGCGATACTCGGCGGGAATGGGCGCAAACAGATCATCAACCGAACGGACGCCGATTGCCTTCAGCATGGCTTTACGGTCAGCGGGGGACTTAGGTAAATAGCGCATAGGAAGTCATATAGATGTGGCTCGGGGTCATTTGGACTGAGGCGGTCCGGCCTTCGTTTGAATCAAGCGCAAATTTCATCAGATAGCGCCTCGACTGGGTTCAAACCTTTAACCACGAAGCTCACGAAGTTACACGAAGGAAATCTTTAATGTCCCGCTTCTTCGGCCACAAATTTTTCATAGTCGGCCGCCGAGAGGAGCCCGTCGAGCTCGCCGGGATTCTTGAGCGTCAGCTTCAGCATCCACGATCCATGCGGATCTTTGTTCACTTTCTCGGGCGACGTGGCCAAATCCGCATTGACCTCGGTTACGGTTCCGGTGGCTGGAGCAAACAGATCGGATACGGCCTTCACCGACTCAACCGTACCGAATGTTTTGCCGGCTACGAGCTCCGCCCCAACTTTGGGCGTCTCGACGAAGACGATGTCGCCAAGCGATTCCTGGGCGTAATCGGTGATGCCGACGGTGGCGGAATTGCCGTTCGCTTGAATCCACTCGTGTTCTTTGGTGTACTTGCGGTCTGTCGGATAAGACATAAAAGCTTCCAGCTCCTAGCTGCCAGCTCGACCTTCTGGTTATGAACTCTTTTTCGGACGCTTGTAAAACGGTGTGGGAACCACAACGGCTCCGATACCTTGACCTCTTATCTCTACCTTCACTCTTGAACCAACAGCGGAAAGTTCCACGGGTACATAGGCTAAAGCGATGTTCTCCTTCAAGAACGGCGCCGGAGATCCGCTGGTGACGTACCCGATTTCGAGGCTACCGTCGTTCAGAACTTTGTAGCCATCACGCGCAATGCCTCGCTCGGTCATCTCCAGACCGACCAGGCTACGCTTTACGCCCGCCGACTTAGCTTTCTCCAGTGAGGCCCGTCCGATGAACTCGGGCTTCTCCATCTTGCAGAAGCGATCGAGCCCGGCTTCCCAAACATTAATCGTATCGGAAATCTCGTGGCCGTAAAGGGGGAGCTTGCCCTCAAGTCGAAGTGTATTGCGTGCGCCCAGGCCGCAGGGGACGACGCCGAATTCCTTGCCCGCCTCCAGGATTTCGTACCACACTCGGGCACTCGTGGCTTCGTCGGCCGGAACGTAAATCTCGAAACCATCTTCGGCCGTATACCCGGTGCGGCCCATCAGGATATTGTCGAGGCCGCACAGCTCCCCGCGCGTCACCCAGTAGAACTTCACCCCGTTCAAGTCGACGTCGGTCAGTTTCTGAAGAAGATTGACTGCTTTCGGCCCTTGGATCGCAATCTGGGTGAAATCGTCCGAGAGGTCGTCGACCGCGCAGTTGAACTCGCGCGTGTTGTCGCGGATCCAGTTGAAATCCTTTTCGCGCGTGCCGGCATTGATCACCAGCAGATATTCGTCTTCGCCCAGCCGGTGAACAATGACATCATCGACGAACGATCCTTCGGGATAGAGTAACGCCGAATACTGCGCCTGTCCGATTGCGAGGCGGGAGGCGTCGTTCATCGAGATATGCTGGACCGCTGCGAGCGCCTGCGGCCCGGCGAGACGGATGTCGCCCATGTGGCTGACGTCAAAAATACCGACGCCGGTTCGAACCGTCATATGCTCATTGATGATTCCGCAGCCGATGGCTGCCGGATATTCGACTGGCATGTCCCAGCCATTGAATTCCACCATCTTGGCGCCCATCTGCCGATGGACGGCATTCAGCGCGGTTTTGCGGATAGCGGGCGCCTCGACCGAAGACAAGATAGACCTCAATAGCGAGCAGTGGCTGGCTGCCGGGATGGTGTGACTGATTACCGTATCACGCAGTTTTTCTACGGGTCAAACCTAGGGAGACTCACCACGGAGGGCACAGGGTGAGAAGGCACCCATTGTATTTGTCATTCCGAGCAAAGTGAAGGATCTGGTGTCGCCGACACTGCTGAACTGCCTACGACAACAGATTCCTCACGGCCAAACTGCCGCCGTTCGGAATGACAAATTGTAGAGGGAGCTCTGTACTCCCCTGTGGTTGAGATTTTGGTTTTTACCGCCCAAACTGAACGGTCACGCGCGATCCGGAGGGCACGTGAGTTCCGGCGGCGGGGGTCTGCTGGCGCGCCACTCCGCTACCGACGGGCTCGAGTTCCAGACCGAGATCCTGAGCTGCTTCGACTGCGCCGCGCACGGTCTTGCCCACGAACGAGGGGACTTCGATTCCGCCTTGCTCCACGTCGAGGACGACCGTACCGCTGATCGGCAATTGGGCTGGCGCACTCGGCACGGGCTTCGATGCAGGCAATTCGCTTGCCTGACTCGATGGAACCGTCGCGACCGGCTCGCGGATTGCGGCCTGCATCACCGGTGACTCGCTGCCGGTCGGGAGCGTGGGAGCCCGCGCTGGCTTCGTCTCATCCGAAGCGCCAGTATTGACTTCCGCGGTCTCTAGAGGCTCTCCCGGGTGGTCGGGCGTACCTTCATCCAGATCTTTATCTTTGATCTTGGCTTGGGCCATCAGCAGCTGGTGTTGCGGCGCCAGCGGCAAATCATGCGACACGTGCAGGTATTCGAGCACCTGTTGCGAGATGTGCTTGAATACGGGCGCCGATACCTGGCCGCCTTGGTGGAGGCCGACAGCCGAGTCGAGAATCACCGCAACCACAATCTGCGGGTTGTTGACGGGTGCGAAGCCTGCGAAAGAGCCTATGTACTTCGTTTTGGAATACACTCCGGTATCAGGATCGACTTTCTGCGCCGTGCCCGTCTTCCCCGCGGAAGTGTAGCCTTCGAGGATCGCCTTCCGACCCGTACCCTCGAGCACGACTTTCTGCATCATGGAACGCATCTCGGCGGCGGTGTACGGAGAGATCACGCGATGCGACGCTCCAGGATGAAACGCAACCGTCTGCGGCGTGCCCTGCGGCTGCACAGTTCCAGCAACAATCCGGGGCGCCACCCACACGCCGTCATTGGCGAAGGTCGAAACTAATCCGGCCAACTGCACCACTGAAATGCCGATCTCCTGGCCCATCGAGATCGCAGCGATCGAAACCTTTGACCAGCGGCTGGGAGGCTTGGTCATGCCGCGCGTTTCGCCCGGAAGCTCGATCCCCGTCTGCTGACCGAATCCGTACGCGCGAATGTATTTGTAGAAGCGGTCTTCCCCGAGGCGCAGCGCGATCTTGATCGATCCCACGTCACTCGATTCGGCAAGAACACCCCAGACGGGCAGCAGTCCGTGCGGCTTCGAATCGCGGATGCGCATGCCGTTGTAGACGATCGATCCCATTTGGCAGTCAAAGATTTCGTTGGGAGTTGTCAGTTTCTCTTCGAGCGCCGCTGAAATCGTCACCAGCTTGAAGGTCGATCCTGGCTCGTAGATGTAACTTACCGCACGGTTGGTAAGAGCAGCCGGGGTGATCTGCTTGCGCAGATTGGGATTGAACGTCGGGCGGTTGGCCAGCGCCAGAATTTCTCCCGTATGCGGATTCTCGACGATCACGGTACCGGCGATCGCCTGCGTTTCGTGAATCGCCTGGTCGAGCTCTTTTTCCGCGATGTACTGGATGTTCTTGTCGATGGTCAGAACCAGATTCTCCCCCGGATCGGGCTGCGTTTCGACATCGGAGAACCATTGCTTGCGCGCGTCGACAGAGATAAACATCTTTCCCGGACGGCCGCGAAGTGCATCGTCAAACTCGTGCTCGATTCCGCTCTGCCCTGAGTCTTCCATCCCGACCGAGCCAAGCACCTGCGCGGCGAGATCACGGGCGGGATAAAAGCGCTTCGGTTCTTTCTGGAAATGGATGCCCTGCAGTTTCAGCGAACTGATTCGTTCGATGGTCTGATCGTCGGCCTTGCGGGCCACCCAGCAGAACGTTTTGTGCGCGCGGCAGTCCGCGAGTACGACGTTGTAGTCGTCGCCGGTGATTCGGGTGATCAGAGAGACTGCGGTGGGAAGATCTTTCACCTCGGAGGGCACCGCGAATGCAGAATCGACCAGGACCGACATCGCCAACTCGCGGCCAGCGCGGTCGTAGATGACTCCGCGCTTCGCAGCTAAGGGGATTGCGCGCTGCTGCTGATGCCCGGCCTGCTTGACGAAGGAGCCGTAGCTGAAGACCTGGAGGAAGACTAAACGCGCGCAGATCGCTACGCACCAGAAGAGAAGCATGCCTCCCAGCAGGTAGAGGCGGGAGTTTTTACCGAATTTGGCGTCAGCGGATGCCATTGGTCCCTTAATGCGTTGTCATTCCAACGAAGTGCGAAGCTCCAGGGAGGAATCTGCTTTTCACTCGCCGCCAGCAAACAGCAGATTCCTCGTCGCTATCGCTCCTCGGAATGACAAGAAGCGGGTTTAGACAAATGTGGCGGCCCACTTACAGACAGGCCGCCGCCGAGATCTGCCGATTCTGGATCGGCTGGCGGACGAATGCGTCCGCCGCTACACAATCAAGTTACTGTCCCGGGATTACTGTCACCGGAAAGGCGGTGGCCATCACTGGGCTCTGACTTTCAGCTGAAGCGGCGTCCATGCGAATCACCTGGCCCGGCTCTGGCGGAACGAGTCCCATACGCCGCGCCAGCACATCGATGCGCTCGGGGTCGCGCAGCGAGGCGTCTTCAAGGCGGAGCGCATGGTTCATCTCTGTCATCGTCGTGAGTTCGCGTTTTGCCGACTCAATCTGGTAGCCATACTCGATCGCCTTCAAATGCTGCCAGGCATAGGTAAAGACAAGCAGGAACAAAACCGCCAGCGCCGTTCCAAACTGCTTCATTTCGCGATTGCGCCGGGGATCTTCCACTTTGACCAGACGCGAATTATCGATCGCCTTGGAGAAGTAGATCTCGGGAGTACCCGTCCAAAGCGAACGATGCTCGACCACCGGAATCGCCACCTGCATTGTTGCTGCTGCTGCCGCCATTTATGCCGCCCCCATGAAAGCCTGATCCCCTTGTGCGACGGGAACCTGCATCGTGAAAATCTCGTGCAATTCTTCCGTCATGCGTTGCTCGTCGGCACGTTCTTCGGCCCGATCCACCAGCGACATCAAATCGTTAATCAGTGTGCCTGTGTACATGTCCCAACCTCAATTTGGATTCCTACCACGGAACCCGTTGACTCCCGCCCCAGCGGATCTTCGTCCGCATTGGTTTTGCTAATCTCTAAGCCCCGGCACTGCCGTTTCAGCGAATGCCGGGAACTCCGGCTGGTTTTCCGGAGCTAAACTTTTTCCGCCGCTCGCAACTTCGCGCTGCGCGCCCGCGGATTGCGATCACTCTCTTCTTCAGTTGCCGTTACCGGTTTCTTGGTTAGCAAACTGAAGTAACCCGCCTGCGCCCCTTCGCGGAGAGCATCTTTTACGATGCGGTCTTCCAGCGAGTGAAAACTGATCACCACCACGCGTCCACCGGACTTCAGAATCCGCGGCGCCGCTTCGAGCAGCGCCTTCAGATCGTCCAGTTCGCGGTTTACGAAGATTCGAAGAGCCTGAAAGGTTCTGGTCGCCGGATGAATTCGCCTTTGTTCAGAATTCATTGGCCGGGCCGCGGCTGATATGACATCCGCAAGATGTGCGGTAGATCGTATCGGCCGCGACCGGCAAATGGCTCTGGCGATTCTCCGCGACCTCCTTTCCTCTCCGAATTCGTAAATCACATCGGCAAGCTGACGCTCGTCGAGGTGGTTTACCACTTGTTCGGCGGTACGCTCGCCACGCGGGTCCATCCGCATGTCCAGCGGTCCATCCGCCTGAAAGCTAAATCCGCGCGCGCTGTCGTCGAGTTGCAGACTGCTGACTCCAACATCTGCCAACACACCGTCGATGGTCGCTGGTCGTTGGCCCTTCGCAATTTCTGCGAATGACCGGTGCAACAGCGTGATCGTCGGCCAGTCGGGTTCGCCATCGACCAACGACGAATCACTGACGACTAGCTTTTTTCGCGCGATTTCCAGCGCCGCAGGATCTTTATCGAGGCCAATCAAATGTCCCGGTGCGCCGAGGCGTTTTGCGATTTCGTAACTGTGCCCGCCAAGGCCAACCGTTGCGTCGATATAAGTCCCGCCACGCCGCACGGCTAAGAAGTCGATCGCTTCTTTTAAAAGAACCGGCACATGGCTCATTACTCTTCCACCGCCATGCCCAACCCCCTGAGGGGTGTCTGTTGATCCCTCGCCCACTAGATGCCCAGTTCGTCGAGCGTCTTCTCATCCTCAGGCGTGAACTTTTCTTCCTGCATCTCTCGTTTGAACAGTTCCAGGTTCCTGACGATCAAAAAGGTCAAGTTTCCGAGAACCGCTACCTCGCCCTTGATCTGCCCTGCTTCCCTCAGCAGCTGCGGCAGCAACAACCGGCCCTGACCATCCATCTCGACCTGTTGTCCGTAATAGTTGGTCCGGTCCAGAAACTTCTTCTTCGTAGGATTGAAATTGGAGAGCCCTGCCAGCTTCTGCTCGATCCGCTCCCATTCCTCGAAGGGATACACTTGAGCAACCCTTCCATCGAGACTTGTGATGTAGAATTGCTGCCCGTATTTCTCGTCGATCACCCGCTTGAACTCGGCCGGGACCTTCAACCGTCCTTTTTCGTCGACCCGGGTTGGATGATTGCCGCGAAACATGTTGAGAGCCCTTCCGGAGGCCAGTTCCCCTCATCGGGGAGCTCTTTCGGTTCACTGTTACAGCAACCACGGAGGCAAAAACGGCGCAAAGTTCGGTCAAACTCGGGCGATTCGGGCTGTCTTTCGTGCTATTGGGTCGGATTTCCACCGGCTCCTCGATTTCAGCTCCTACTTCCCACGAACCTTACCTTGACCACCACTTTCTACCACTTTGTACCACATCTTAGCCGTAAGTCGTTTATTGTCAAGCATAAACTTGAGGGTATGGACACCACTAGGACAGTGACTGAGGAAAGCACGAAGCCTTGTGGTTTACCATTCGAGCGACCACAAGGTATTGCGTTTACGGACTCGGTTCTTTCGCTATTGCTTCGCTACGATTTTTCTTGATCTTCGCCACTGGCGCGGATTTTATTGTGGAAATCAAGACATGATTGGGCTCGATCACGAACTCCGCCATCCATCTACCCCGCGAATTCATCTAAGGTCGGGGCAATCTCTCAATACCCTTCAAAACTCGAGGCCGACCTAATGAAGATGTCACATTTGTCTTTCGTCGTTGCGTTGTTTCTGTCCACATTCGTTGCCGCACAGCAAAATCCCACGCCGCCTCTCTATCCCGCACAAGGTAATCCGGCGGACGCTCAATCGCAGGCCAATCAGTCGATTCAGGAGAATTCGGAGACGCCGGTTTTCCGCGTGAACGTCTACGCGCGCAGCGCGCGCGCCGTGAACTACCGCAACCGCGGCGGCTCGACGACTGTCGATTTCAAGGGAACCAGCCGCATGCCCGCCATTACCGGCCATGCCAAGGTAGACGGCAAAGCCGGCCGTCTGTCGATCGATGTCGAACTGAACCATATGGATCCGCCCACGAAGCTGGGCGGCGAGTATTTGACTTATGTGTTGTGGGGCATCACACCCGAAGGCCGCGCCGTAAATCTTGGTGAAGTCCTGCCAGGCGGAAATGGCAAGGATAAGATCACCGTCACAACCGACCTGCAGGCTTTTGGCATGATCGTCACGGCCGAGCCATATTTCTCCGTCATCCATCCGAGCGACGAAGTCGTAGCCGAGAACGTGATCTTGCAAGGAACGAAAGGCTTTGAAGAGGCGATTGACGCGAAGTTCGATGTTCTCGAGGGTAAGGAGTACGTCATCGACGTTCCATCAGAGCAGCTGCCATCGTCGCAGGCCTCACCCGCCGTTCCCCTCGATTTGCTTGAGGCGCGCAACGCCGTCGCAATCGCCAAGGCTGCCGGAGCAGAGCAGTACGCCAAAGACAGCATCATGAAAGCGGAAGACATGCTGCAGCGTGCGGAAGATTATTACCAGCGCAAGCAGGGACGCACACCGATCGGTACTGCGGCTCGAGGCGCGGTGCAGATGGCGGAAGACGCGCGCGTCCTGACCTTGCGGAGAAAAGAAGCAGAGCGCGAGGAAGCTGCCCGCAAAGCTGCGGCGGATGCGAAAGCCAAAGCCGAAGCGGATGCCGAAGCTTCACGGCAAAATGAGCTGAAAGCACAAGCCCAGTCCGATGAAGATGCCCGCCGCAGAGCTGCAGCCGAGCAGGCACAGGCTCTGGCGGAGCAGCAGCAGGCCACCGCGCAGGCTCAGCAGCAACTGGCGCAGGCCCAAGCCGCAGCTGCACAGGCCGCAGCCGCAGAATCCGAGCGTCAGAGACAGGATGCCGTTCGACAGAAAGAAGAGATGCGCGCGCGTTTGCTGGCCCAGCTCAACCAAGTGTTACAGACGCGGGACACGGCGCGCGGCCTGATCGTCAGCATGCCCGACGTCCTCTTCGATTTCAATAAATACACTCTGAAACCAGAAGCTCGCGAGCGGCTGGCCCGGATCTCAGGAATCGTCCTTGCGTATCCGGACCTCAAGCTGGATATCGAGGGTCACACCGATAGCATCGGCAGCGACGATTACAACCAGACGCTTTCTGAGAAGCGCGCCGATGCGGTCCGCGGATACCTGATTTCGTCCGGCGTCACTCCAGATCACGTCTCGGCGGTCGGGCTGGGCAAAGCCGATCCAGTGGGCGCCAACAGCACCGCAGCAGGCCGAAAGCTGAATCGCCGAGTCGACATGATCGTCTCCGGAGACGTCATCGGAACACCGCCGCAAGCGCAGCCAACGGCACCAGCCGCCCCCGCGCCGCCTTCGAATCCATAAGTACTTCTACGATTCAATGCCCTTAACTCGGCCCGTTCATCGTCACTTTGGTTTTTGCCAATTGCGTGAACGGGCCGTACCATTGACGACCAAGCGCTCATGTCCAGCAGTCTCCAGTTTGAACAGTGGGTTCCCTTCCCTCTGGAACGAGTGTTCGCGTTCTTCTCGAATCCCGAGAACCTGGCGCGGATCATGCCTGCGGCGAGCGCGACTCGTCTCATTGTGCTGAACCGTGTGCCTCCGTCTGGCATTCCACCGGCGGGCGCGAGCGACAAGGCAGCGGGCGTCGGATCTACCCTCGTCACATCGTTCCGGGTTATTCCCTTTCTGCCAATTCGCGCGCAGTGGATCGCCCGCATTACCGAGTTCGAGTGGAACCACTACTTTGCCGATGTGCAGGACAAGGGGCCGTTCAAGAATTGGCATCATCGCCATGAATTGGCTTCTGAAATTCGTAATGGCATCGGCGGAACGCTGGTTCGCGACGTGATCGAATACGAAGTCGGATTTGGCTTTCTCGGGAATATCGCGAATGCTTTGTTCGTTCGCCGTCAGATGGAAAGCACCTTCGAAGAGCGGCAAGAGACCCTGCCCAAGCTGTTGGAATGACACCACGTTTTCCGAGGATGACACTTCCGAGGATGACGGATTGATGTGATTTTCCTATTCTGCTAACGTAGCGGCCTACGCGTGTTCTCATTAAGGGCCCCTCGGGGGAAATCCATGAAGATCAACCATTCGGCCGTGCGACTTCTCTGCCTCATCTGTGTCCTCTCATTGATTTCTCAAGCCGGCTCCGGGCCTTGGACGACCATCAACGGCGAGAATCTTTGCATTACCGAGGGAGCTATCGAGAAAGCGTCCGGGGGCGCAGTGCGAGTCAGCGTTCCGAAGATGCGGGCTTACGTGGCAGAAGAAACTGCACCGGCCGCAGAACTGCGCCTCACCTATCTTGGTCCTACGAGTAAAGATTCTGCACTTGGTTCGGGGGTTATGCGCCGCCAGTTTGGACTGAAGCTGCGGGCGCAGGACGCATGCAACCTGGTCTACGTGATGTGGCGCATCGAGCCGGAATCCAAGCTCGTCGTTTCGGTAAAGCAAAATGCGGGGCAACACACCAGCGCGGAAGGCTTCGCGTACTTGCAGATAACCGCGAGGTATGGGAGGGCTCGGTTGGGTCAGATGCAGCGCAGCTAAAAGGACCGGTCGGCATTCGCTCGGATAATGCTCAAGTTGAATTCACGCTCAAGGTGCAAACGCCCGAGCGTGGCGGTGGACCCGCAGGCGGCTGCCGATCAGGAGGGGACTCCGACTAACTTGCGGACGGTCGGGCTCTTGCCAACTATTTCGCGGGTTCGACAACAACGGCCGTGCCGTACGCGAGCACCTCGGTGACGCCCTGCATCACCTCCGTCGCGTCGTACCGGGCGGCGAGCACGGCATTTCCGCCCAGTTCGGCGGCGTGCTGCAACATCAGGTCAAACGCCTCCTGCCGCGTCTTTTCGCAAAGGTTGGTCAGCAAAGTGATGTTGCCGCCGACCAGCGTTTGCAGGCCGGCGCCAATCGTGCCGAAGATCGAGCGGGAGCGCACGACAATCCCGCGCACGACTCCCAGCGTGCGCGTCACTCGGAAGCCGTCGAGTTCGAACTGCGTGGTCACCATGTTGTGAGCCACTGTCCTGCCTGCGTTGTAACCGGTTGCCATTGGGATCAAGTCCTTTCCAGCCACGCCGCGCTAACTAACAGTCTGCGAGACAGCCCACTATAGCGCGGCACACGTGCAACGACGATTGCTTACGGGGTTCGGACCGAGCCTTACTCCAATTCGCACGTAATGAAGAACTCCTCGGACGACATGTCGTACTCAACCCGCAGGACGTTCGGCTTACAGCAGACCTGGCAGTCTTCCACATAGCTCTGGCGGCGCCCGGCAGACTCGTCCACCGACGTCTCGTTCCATTCTCCGCAGGAGGCACACTGGAAGCCGGATTCCATCGTAAGAAATATAACCACGAAGACACAAAGTTTCACGAAGGAAGTTTCATTCCCCGTTGTTTTCTTCGTGCTCCTTCCTGTCCTTCGCGGTAAAGATCACAAGCTCACCATCGAGATTCTCCCTATAATGTCCGGATTGCATTTCTGAACTGGGGGGATTCATGATTTCGCGGCGACGCTTTTTGGCATTGGGCGGTGGAGTGGCTGGCATCGCGGCAGCGCGTCCGCACCTCGTGGCAGCCATACGTTCAGACGATGCTTCCCTACCCCCTTCTATCGTATCGCTGAAATCCCGCAAGAATGAAGCCACTCCGATTACGCGCGAGGAACGACTGGGTCGTCAGGAACGCGCCCGCCAGTTGATGACCGAGAATGCTCTCGACGCCATCGTGCTAATGGAAGGCACGTCGCTGCGCTACTTCACCGGAATCCGCTGGTGGGGCGGTGAGCGCCTGTTCGCGCTGGTGCTGCCCGCAAAAGGTAAGCCGTTCTACGTGTGTCCCGCGTTCGAAGAGGGACGCGCTCGCGAGCAGATCAAGAAGGGAGCGGATTTACTGGAAGCCGATCTACGCGTGTGGCAGGAAGACGAGAGCCCGTATGAGCGCGTCGGGCATGGATTGAAAGATCGCGGCATTGCCAGCGGAAAAATCGGCATGGAAGAGACCATCCGCTTCGTCTTTGGGGACGGCATCGCAAAAGCCGCGCCCACCGCGGCGATCAAGAGCGCTACACCCATAACGGCGGGATGCCGCATGGTGAAGAGCGTGCACGAGGTCGCGCTCATGCGACTGGCCTCGCAAGTCACGCTTGCAGTCTACGAAGCCGTCTACCACGCACTGCGCGAAGGCATGACCCAGCACGATGTCGGAACTCTCATCGAGAAAGCCTATGAACAGATTGGATTCCCGGGTGACGCGAGCGTGATGGTCGGCGAGTACACGGCATCTCCGCACGGGTCGACGACGCCGCAGATCATTCGCGAAGGTTCGATCATCATGATCGACGACGGCTGCGTCGTCGAAGGTTATCAATCCGATATCACTCGCACCTTCGTGCTGGGCAAGGCGACGGACAAAATGAAATCTGTGTTCGATATCGTGAATCGCGCGCAGTCGGCGGCTCTGGCAGCGGCGCGTCCAGAAGCGGAGTGCGGCTCGCTAGATGCCGCGGCGCGAAAAGTGATCACCGACGCGGGCTATGGTCCCGACTACAAGTACTTCACGCACCGCCTCGGCCACGGACTGGGAATGGATGGCCACGAGTGGCCTTACCTGGTTCGCGGCAATCCGATCAAGCTGCAAGCGAATGTCACGACCAGCGACGAACCTGGGATTTATATGCCCAGCGAATTCGGGATCCGCCTCGAAGACGATCTACATGTAACGGAAAACGGAGCGGAATTATTCACACCTCAGAGCCCCTCTCTCGAAGATCCGTTTGGAAGCAGCCGGTAGGTGGTGTCTTGAAGCTGTGAAGCAATCGACCGAAGGACTCCGTAGCACTATTGCGGAATCGACGAACGTGCGTACACTGCAAGGGTGACGAATCCAGCGACGTCTCCAACTCCGCGGCTAGTTTCCATTGATCGCCGGCAAATCCTGTTGCGCACTGTCGATGTTGAGAAGCTGATCGAGGAGGACCACAGTGCGCGTTCTCTTTGGGAGTTAGTAGGCCGGCTGGACTTGAGCCTTTATCACGCGCAAATTGCTGCGGTGGAGGGCCACGCCGGGCGCGAGCACACGGATCCGCAGTTGTTGATCAGCGTGTGGCTGTATGCCTACAGCCGCGGCATCAGTTCGGCGCGCGAGGTGGCGCGGCAGTGCGAGTTCGAACCGGGTTTCCAATGGCTGTGCGGTCTGGAAGCGATCAGCCATCGGACGCTATCCGGTTTTCGTTCAGAAAACAAGGCAGCTTTGGATGATTTGTTCGTGCAGGTGCTGGGGATGTTGAGCGCCGAGGGACTGATTACGCTGGAGCGGGTGACGCTGGATGGAACCAAGATCAAAGCCAATGCCGGAGGCAATAGCTTCCGCCGCAAAGAGAAACTCGAAGCCCACCTGGAGTTGGCGCGCGAGCAAGTGCGCCTGCTGAATGTGGAAAGCGCGGAGGAGACGACGGCCACCCGGCAAGCGGCGGCACGGCGGCGAGCGGCGAGACAACGGGCGAGTCGACTGGAAGCGGCGGTGCGTGAGGTAGAACGCCTGCAACAAGAGAAGAAGCACGATCGAAAAGAATTCGTGGCCCGCGGCTCCAGCACAGACCCGGATGCGCACGTGATGAGAAACGGCGAGGGCGGCACGGTGCCCAGCTACAATGTGCAACTGCTCACCGACGTGACCCATGGCCTGGTGGTGAATGTGGAAGCGACGACCGACGCAATCGATTATCGCCAGCTACAACCAGCTCTGGAACGGTGCGAGAAGACGCTGGGACAGAAGCCGAAGCAGATCGTGGCCGATGGCGACTACACCAATCACGCGTCGGTGCAAGCGGCGGCAGTTTGCGGGGTGGACTTCTATGGATCGTGGCAAGATAGCTGGAAGCCAGTCGAACACGACGCGCAAGGCCGCAGCGCCGAGTTCCTGGCCAGCGCGTTTCCCTACGATGCCGAACGGGACTGTTTTACTTGTCCTGCCGGAAAAATCCTCACTCACCACGCACTACTGAATCGCGGCAACGGCGTCCGTACGCACGTATACCGCGCGCCCAAGACGGCATGTCCGAACTGCCCGCTGCGCGGCCGTTGCGCTCCACCGGTGGCGCGGCCCGATTGGAGGCGATCCATCACGCGTCTCGAAGAACCTGCGACGACGACGGCGTTCAAGGCCAAGATGGCGACCGAAGAGGCACAACAGATCTACGCGAAACGCTCGCAGATCGCGGAGTTCCCGCATGCGTGGATTAAGGAGCGCTGCGGCTTACGGCAGTTCCGCTGTCGCAACCGGCTGAAGGTAGCCATGGAAGCTACTTGGGCGTGCCTCAGTTACAACCTGACCAGGTGGTTCAGCATACGACGCAACCTCAATCTGGGAACAGCGTCGGCTTAGGCGCTAACCCGGAAGTTCCTGGCGTACAGGAAACCGAATGTTCTACTCACAGCAATAACGCAAACAGCGCCATGACAGATTTTCGAACTGCAAACAAAAACCGATTTCTTCACAGCTTCCTTACGCTACGTTTCTGGAACAGGCGGGCAGCCGGGAAATTCTTTCAGATAAGTGTTGCCGATGTAGCCCAGATAATCGAAGCCGATTTCGCTGGTGATAAAACCATCCACCGTGAGCTTGCGCAAGAATCCAAAGAACTCAACTCCCTGCCCCAGACTCGAATCGATCTTGGCGCTCCTACGGTAAGCGATGAGATCGAGAATCTCCTTCTGCTGCGCAGGCGTGCAGTCGAGATAGGCGTTGCTGTAGCGATCAACGCATGTGTTGTCGAGCCACATGATTCCGCCGCCTAGAGCCAGTTGGTAATCCTTGTTTTCGCTCGTAATCAGGTCGATGAACTCCGGCGCGCCCGCTTCGAGCGCGCCCTTCGAATCCGCATCCGAAGGAATGATCGTCTGGCAAAGCGACTGCAACGTGTTGTAATCGTGTGCCGGGAAGAATTTGGGCACATACACCTGGTTGTCCGCCTTCTCCGCCCTTACCATGCGGTGCGCATATTCCGCCGCTTCCAGTGGAATGATGCGCAATACCGAGCCGGTAACGGCTGTGAGCGTAAGCGATTTCAGAATGTCGCGCCGTGAAATTGACATGCTCGGCTCCGCTTACAGATTTCCTTTCTTCGCCTGATCCAGCAGGTAATCCGACGCGCGCCAGGTCAGCGCCATAATCGTCAGCGTGGGATTCTTATCGGCATTGGTGACGAAACTGGCTCCATCGGTCACAAACAAATTCTTCACATCATGCGCCTGGCAGTACTGATTCAGCGCGGAGGTCGACGGGTGCGCACCCATGCGCGCCGTGCCCACTTCGTGAATGATGACGCCGCCGTCAGCGATCCCGTACGGATGAGCACCGTCGGTCTTCTTGGAGGTCAGGTAAATCCCTCCCGCAGTCTCGACGATCTCCCGATACGTTTCCTGCATGTCCTTCGCCATGCTGATTTCGTTGTCGCTCCACTTCCAATGGAAACGAAGTACGGGGATGCCCCACTGATCGACGGCCGAAGGATCGATCTCGCAATAGCAATTTTCGTTGGGGATCATCTCGCCCCGTCCGGCGAAGCCGATATACGTGCCATATTTTTTCTTGCACTGCTGCTTCAGCGAGGCGCCATATCCTTCAAACTGGTCGCATAGGTCGTCGTAATCGCCAACGCCGGGCATGCCGCGCCCGCCGCCGAACTCGGTGTGATAGCCGCGCAGGAAGTCGTTCTTGCGGTCGAACTTCCACCAGGGCAAGTACAAGTGCATACCGCCCACCCCGTCATGGTTGTGGGCCGGCATTTTCTCGAGCTGCGGAAAATAGCCGCCGCCATTGCTGCCGACCGTATCCATCAGATTGCGTCCCACCACTCCCGAGGAGTTCGCCAAGCCGTCCGGGAACATCGTCGATTTCGAATTCAGCAGAAGCCGCGCCGATTCGCAGGCGCTGGCAGCAACCATGAAGGCCCGCGCATGAATTCGCTGCTCGCTGCGCGTCGCCTTGTCGATGTAGGAAACGGCCGTAATTTTTCCATCTTTGCCGACCACAAGTTCCCGCGCCATCGCACCGGTGATCAGCGTGAAACGCCCAGTTTTCTCCGCCGGAGGAATCATGACCTGGCTGGAACTGAAGTTTGAAGCGGTGATGCACCCCCGTCCACACTGCGCGCAGTAGTGACACGCTGCACGCCCATTGTGGGGCTGAGTCAAAATAGCCAGCCGCGACGGAATACACAAAATATTCAGATGATCGCACGCCTTCTTGATGATGGTTTCGGTGCAACGAGGCTGGGGCGGCGGCAGAAAGATTCCGTCGGGAGCGCTGGAAATATTTTCCTTCGTCCCGAAAACTCCGATGTAGGACTCGACCTTGTCGTAGTATGGAGCGACATCGTCGTAGCTCAACGGCCAGTCGTCACCCATGCCGTCATGCGAGCGCACTTTGAAATCCACGGGCGCCATGCGCAAGGCGATCCGCCCCCAGTGATTGGTGCGTCCACCGACGATCCGTGAGCGAAACCAGCGAAAAGTCGATCCTGGCGCGGAAACGTACGGTTCGCCCTCAATCTCCCATGCGCCATTCGGAGCGAGGAATTCATCTTCGAGTCCTCGTCTCGCCCGGCCTCCGACACCTGCGCCGCGATGCGGCAGGTCGTAGGGCCAGACGTGCTCCTTGTAGTCTCTTTCAGGAACCAGCGGAGGCCCCGCCTCGAGCAGCGCGACGCTCAGGCCGCCTTCGGTGAGCACCTTGGCCGCGGTGCCTCCCGAGGCGCCGGAGCCGATGATGCAAACGTCATAGGTTTTGGGCGTGCGCTTAACCTGCATGAATCCCCATAGGAAAGGAATTGGCATGGAAGCCTGCCGCCGCCACAACGGCGGCAGGTCTTTGAGTTGTCTACCTAGAACCGCAGCTTTTCGAGGTAGTCGTAGCTCTTCGTGATGCTCTCGAAAGGATTCTCCGGCTTGTCGTGCTCGACGATGTAGTGTTTAATCCCCGCCTTCTCCGACTGCGCGAAGATCTTCTTCCAGTCGATGATGCCACTGCCCACTGAGGTCAAGGCGACGGTGTCGCCGAAATTCTGACCTCCGCCCTGGCTGACAGTCGGAAGTTTCTTGAGATCCTTCACGTGAACCAGTGGGAACCGTCCGGGATATTGATTGAAATACTTCAGCGGGTCGCCCCCTGCGGCGGTGATCCAGCACAAATCCATTTCCATCTTCACCAGGTTGGCATCGCATGCCTTCAGGAGTTCATCGTAGGGAAGCTTGCCGTCGACGGGAAGAAATTCAAACCAGTGATTGTGATACGCGAACTGCATGCCCGCCTTCTTGCTCAGCTCTCCGCAGCGATTGAATTTCTCGGAGGCCTGCTTCCAGATGTCGGGAGACTTGCGCAGCTCCTCGGGAATCCACGGGCAGACAATGTACTTCAAGCCAATGACCTTCGAGGTTTCAATGACGGAGGGAAACTTGTCGTCCAACTCATCGTATTGCACGTGAGTCGAAACTGGCGAAAGACCGTTCTTCTCGCACGCGGCGCGCACTTGCTCTCCGGTATGCCCGAAGTATCCTGCAAACTCGACTTCCTTATAACCGATCTTTGCGACTTTGGCGATGGTGCCATCGAAGTCATCTTTCATCAGGTCGCGCACGGTGTAGAGCTGCACACCCACCTTTTCTATCTTGTGTTCTGCCGCCCAACCGAGGCGACTGGTGAGCAAGGTAGCGGCGGTAACGGTGGTTGCGGTTTCGAGAAAGGTACGGCGATTCATGGCATGAAGACTCATGACGGCATTCCTCCGATTGTTCCGTTGGGGCGGAAGCGAATCCGGAAAGCATTATACGCGGGACGAGGGATCTTCGGGACCCGAGTACACCCTAGGAACCCTCTATTTAATCGATTTTCCCACGCTTGGTAAAGGAAGAGGGAACGCGGGCGCGCTCCCTCCAAATCCGGCTATTTCGACTCCGAAACCTGCAGATTATTGGTCACGGAAAAAATGCCCGAGACCCCATTCGCGCGGACGCCGGCAAGATTCTTATCGGCCTCGCTGTCGACAACGCCCTCAAGAGTCGCGCGGCCGCCTTTCACGATGATGCGGATCGGCTTCTGCACTCCAAGAGAATATCTTTCCAACGCGGGATAGTCATAGATCGCGCGAAACAGCTTGATGCGGAGGCCATCATCCATCGAAGATGGAGGGAGCACCTCAATCTGGTTGTCGACGCGGTCCACGCCTTCGATCCGTTTCACAGCGTTCTCAGCATCGGATTTGAGCGAAGGTCGAACCACCTGCCCCAGCAACGCAACCGTACCTCCATCCACTTTGAACGCGATATAGTCGAACACCCCAAAATACGGCAACATGAGCAGTTCATGGCGAACTTCTCGAATGATACGATCTTGCGATTTTGCGGAGGGTTGATCCCGCTGCGCGTTCTGCGCGGCGACACTTAGCGAAGCGAAGCACAGCAAACAGACAAACCCCACGAGCCTGTATCTCATTTGCGTCCTCCTTGCAGTGAAGCTTCCAGAGGAAGCATTCTACCGCCAGAGTGTTGCAAAAGGGTTATTTCTCGACGCCCAGAGATTGGGTGGGCAATCCTAGGATTGGATGAAGCCCAACTTCAGATCCCCGTTCCGGCCGAGTATTCGGATATCGCTGCACCCCCTCAACACCCAGTCGGCGCCGGCGGCAAGCAACTCATCTTTGCCGACCGTGGTTGTAAATGCTGCGACGCGCGATCCGGCGCCCTTTCCCGCGCGCACTCCGGCAGGAACATCCTCCAGAACAATACACTCTGCCGGGGGAGATCCAAGAATGGACGCCCCTTTCAGATATGGCTCCGGATGCGGCTTGCCACGCGTGATGTCATTCGAAGTGATCCATTTTTTCGGCAGCGTGAGTCCAGCGGCTTTGATGCGGACCTCGGCCAGCGGACGCGTACAGGACGTAACGATCGTCCAGCGATCCGGCGGAAGACCGGCCAGCAACTCGAGCGCTCCAGGCAACGGAATAACGCCTTCGAGGTCTTCGATTTCGCGACGCTCGACTTCACGGTTTTCGGCCTCGTGGTCAGCGTTCGGGAGGTATTCGCGCACCGTGGTCAGGCTGGGACGCCCGTGAGCGCGGGCGACCACTTCTTCCGGGTTGAACCCGTGCTCTATCGCCCACCGCCGCCAAACGCGCGCGACCGCCGGCGTGGAGTTGATGAGAACTCCGTCCATGTCAAAAAGAAGTGCAGCACATTGGATTTCAGTCATGTTGTCGGTGCAGATCGCTGTCTACCAGTCCTGCGGATGACGGACGTTCTCCGCCATCTCAGCGTTCACTACGTTTGCATCGCTGGAATGCACTGCCCCCAACAATGGCGTCGCAGACGGCTGCGGACGGCCCGCACCCCTGAGTGCCTCCGCCGAGCTAACCATCAATGCACACCACGTGAAAGCCGCCGCAATTCCGATCAATAATTTCATCCTGATTTCGTCTCCGAGCGATTGTAAATCACCGACAGCAAGCCACTTCTCCGACGACACCCCCCGGACAAGGAATGTGAGGTCGGTCACGTTCGTGAATGCTTGTCATCACCTCGCCCTTAGCAGGATCAGCGTACTTTAATCAGTAGAGTCCGAAGGGGTGCGCCATGCTCTCCAAGTGCGCGAATCCCAAATGTTCCGAGCAGTTCCGATACCTCCACCAGGGAAAGCTTTTTCATCTCAGCCCCACGCCTGACTTGCAAGCGCTGGATAACGACTCATACGACTTCCTCTACGAGCGTTTCTGGCTCTGCGATCAATGCTCGCGAATAATGACTCTCGTCTGGAATGGGTCCGAGGCCAAGATCGTCCGCTTGCCAACTCCACCTGAAACTGTCCGCCCGGATGTTCCCGAACAGATTGGGGAAGAAAGACCGCCGGAGAAGCTTGCGGCATCCGCTGGTCGTCCGCATTGATGAATCGACGCGGAATAGGAGGTACCTGTGACCGTCGCAGAATTAAGGACGCAAGAAGTTTCACAGACAACGTCAGTTTTCCATCACATTCTGGTAGCCGTCGATTTTTCGGAGGCCTCCAGGCGCGCGCTTCGCCTGGCAGCGCCACTCGCCACAGACGACGTGCATTTGTCAGCCGTACATGTGCGCAACGTGGACTGGCGCTACGAGGTGCTGGACACGCCTGAACTCGAACTCGAACGCAGCGACGCGCGATACCGGCTCGACGCGCTCGTCAGTGAGTTTGGCGCGCCACAGAAGAGCCAAAAGATTCTGCTAAAACACTGGGCCGTTTCTCAAACCATCTTGTCTACTCTCACAAACGAGGCGGCCGACCTGCTTGTCATCGGCACACGAGGACGCGGAGGTCTTCCGAAACTCGCGTTGGGCTCCGTCGCGGAAGAACTGCTGCGTCTCGCTCCCTGCCCGGTGATGACCGTCGGACCGAAAGCGGATCTCTCCGCTCCGAGCACAACCGCGGAGTTACGCACGATCCTTTTCGCAACCGACTTTGGCAAAGGATCCACCAAAGCCTTGCCTCTGGTTTTGGAATTGGCTCGCCAACACCACTCGAAGTTGATCCTGCTGCACATGATCTCGCCGATGCCGGTGACCTCGACGAACCTGTCGGCGTACGGTCCAGCAACCGCGGCTGCTGACGAATTGCAGGAGTGGCTGGCGTCGTCGCGGAGTCGCTCGGTGCAACAACTGAACGAATGGATGCCCCGCGATACGGGACTAACACAGGAGCCGGAATACATTGTCGGAACCGGCTTCTCGCCGGAAGGAATTCTAACGGCTGCCGCAAACATCAAAGCCGACTTGATTGTGATGGGCGCGAACCACAAGGGCTCGGCGCGAATCGCAGCGCGCGTTCCCTGGACCACTGTCCATGAAGTCGTGCGCGATGCGCCGTGTCCGGTTTTGACCGTCGCAGGATAGTGCGACGAACTCGCGGCCGCAGGAATAAAGACGGCGCGGCGATTTTCGATTGGGGACAGCTAAAGCTGTCCCCAACCTCATCACGACTGCACAATTTTTTCGAGCGCCGGACGGTTGCGGATCACCAGTGTCGAGCCTTTCAATTGCAGCAACTGTTTTTTCTTGAACTCGGAAAAAAGCCGGCTCACCGTCTCACGAGTCGTCCCGATGATCTCCGCAATCTCTTCATGCGTCAGCGTGAGTTTCACCTGGCTTGACCCGTCGGCCTGCGTCGGCTTGGTCGACCAGGACAACAAAAGCTTGGCAAACTTTTCCGACGGCGAGGTTGCCAGACCCAGCGTGCGAATCTCCTCATAAGCCGTGTAGTAGTTACGGCTTAACTGTTCGGCAACTCGCAATGCTACTTCTCCATGGTCTTTCAAGAATTGCAGCAACGATTCCCGAGGGATGAAGTTAGCTTGGCCCGGTTCCATCATTTCCGCAGTCACTTCGTACGGACGATCCGAAACGACCGCGTTGAGCCCAAGCACATCTCCTCCTTCGGAAATTTTCGTAATGATGGTCTTGCCTTCGCGAGACGACGTCGACAGCTTGGCTTTCCCCGCGCACAGCACGAATACTCCGCGAGGCTGCTGCCCTTCGATGAAGAGCATTGCGCCCTTGGGATAAACGGCGGTGGATTTTATTTCGTTGAGGCGTTGTCCGGCTTGCACGGAAAGATTGCAGAAGAGATGTTCTTCTCGTACCGAACACGTGAGGCAATTATCAAGAATATTGAGGCCGTAAGGGGCGCGCATGAAAGCAGCACCTCTCTTTCGCATAAATTGTACATCCGAATTTCTGCGTGTGATCGTCGTCACGAGCATCCGTGATTGCACCCCTACTGTGATCACAGACACACCCGCGACACTGTGACATCATGGGTGAAGTGTCTGGTGCGAAGCTTGCTTTCTGCGGCTCTGGAGTTGTGAACAAAATGAACGCGTTCGCATTCGCAGGAGAGATTGGGTGAGCGACACTTCGAACGCTTCAGTGAAACCGCCGACGGACGCTCCCATCAAAAAGATGTCGCAGCGCGCCGGATTGGAATCTTTGTTTCTGCCACGCTCGGTTGCTGTTATCGGCGCAACGGACCGGCCTGGAACCGTCGGCCGCAGTTTGATTTCAAACCTTCTCGAAAGTAAGTTTCCCCTGAAAGTGTATGCCGTGAATCCGAGTCACGGCGAAGTTCTCGGCATCAAGACGCACAAATATATTCGTGACATTCCCGGCCTTGTCGATCTCGCCGTAGTCGTGACGCCTGCGCAGACGGTCCCGCAAATTATTGGAGAGTGCGTCGACGCCGGAGTTCGATCGGCCGTCGTGATTTCCGCAGGCTTTCGCGAGCAAGGTCCCGCCGGTACGGCACTGGAAGAAAAAATAAAAGAGCATCTGCAACGCGGCGCGCTGCGTTTGATCGGGCCGAACTGCATGGGATTCATGAATCCCACTATCGGATTGAACGCAACCTTCGCTAAGTCCATGCCTCACAAAGGCACTGTCGCCTTTCTCAGTCAGAGCGGCGCGTTGCAGACGGCGATTCTCGATTGGAGCCAGCGCGAGCACGTAGGATTCAGCGCGATCGTCTCCACCGGTTCCATGCTCGACGTGGGCTGGGGCGATCTCATCTATCACTTCGGTGACGATCCGCACACGAAAAGCATTCTCATGTACATGGAATCGGTCGGCGACGCGCGCTCCTTTCTCTCCGCGGCTCGCGAGATCGCGCTCAGCAAGCCGATCATCGTCATCAAGGCGGGACGCTCCGATGCCGCATCCCGCGCCGCGGCATCGCACACAGGAGCCCTGACGGGAAGCGACGATGTGCTGGAAGCTGCGCTTCGGCGCTGCGGAGTCTTGCGCGTTCAAAATATCGCCGACCTCTTTTATATGGCTGAGGTCCTCAGCAAGCAGCCTCGCCCTCGCGGCCCTCGGCTCAGTATCGTCACCAACGCCGGGGGGCCCGGAGTTCTTGCTACCGACGCTCTAATGGCGACCGGCGGCGAGCTCACCGTCCTCTCCGCCGACTCTATTCGCGAGCTAGACGGATTTCTCTCGGCTCACTGGAGTCACAGTAATCCAGTGGACGTGCTGGCGGACGCCGATGCCGAACGCTTTGCCAAGGCCGTCGAAATCGTCTCGAAAGATCCCGCCAGCGACGGATTGCTCGCGGTCATCGCTCCGCAGGGACTAGCTGACCCGACACAAACTGCAGAGCAAATCAAAAAGTATGCTCACACCTCAACCAAGCCTCTGCTCGCCAGCTGGATGGGCGGAGACGGCGTCGCCGAAGGCACCGCGATTCTCAACGCCGCCGGCATCCCGACATTTTCTTATCCTGATACCGCCGCTCGTGCCTTCACCTACATGTGGCGCTACACCTACAACCTGCGGGGACTCTACGAAACTCCCGCACTGGTCGAAGGATCGGAGCCTGCCGCCGATGCCCGGACTAACGCCGACGAATTTGTGCAATACGTTCGCGCCAGCGGCCGTACGATGCTCAACGAATTCGAAGCCAAGCGACTTCTGTCGTTCTACGGAATTCCCGCCGTCGATACGCGGACAGCTGAAAGCGAAGACGAAGCAGTCGCCCTCGCCGTGGAGATCGGGTATCCCGTCGCGGTCAAGCTTCTCTCCAACACCATCGCGCATAAAACCGATGTGGACGGAGTGCGCCTGAGTTTGCAAACATCGGATCAAGTCCGCGGTGCGTTCCGCTCCGTTCAAGCTTCGGTCACCGAGAAGGCGGGGGCGCAGCACTTTGGCGGAGTCACCGTTCAGCCCATGGTCCGCCGCGACGGATACGAACTAATCCTGGGCAGCACGATCGACGCGCAGTTCGGACCGGTCATTCTATTTGGATCCGGCGGAGTCATGGTCGAGGTATATCGCGACCATGCCCTCGCCCTGCCGCCTCTCAATACCACGCTCGCGCAGCGACTGATGGAGCAGACGCGGATCTTTGCTGCGCTGAAAGGCGTCCGCGGACGCAAGCCCGTCAATCTGGCTGCCCTCGAGCAACTTCTGGTCCGCTTCAGCCAGCTCATCATGGAGCAGCCCTGGATTAAAGAAATCGACATCAATCCGCTGTTAGCCACTCCGGACCAACTCCTCGCCCTGGACGCTCGCGTGGTCGTGCATGACGCCGCAATGAGGGCCGAACAATTACCGCATCCTTCGATTCGCCCGTACCCCTCGCAGTACGTCTGGGACTGGAGCCTCAAAGACGGCACGTCAGTGACGATCCGCCCAATCCGCCCGGAAGATGAGCCGCTGATGGTACAGTTTCACACCACGCTTTCCGAGCGCAGCGTCTACTTGCGTTATTTCTGTTCGTTGAGTTTGAGCACCCGAGTCGAGCATGAACGCCTGGTGCGCATCTGTTTTGGTAGCTACGATCGCGGATTTGCCCTGGTCGCCGACCGCAAGAATCCGGATTCCGGCCGTCACGAAATATTGGGTGTAGGCCGCTTCAGTGCGATTGATCGCGCTGAAGCTGAGGCCGCAGTGCTTGTCTCCGATCGCTGGCACAGCTTGGGATTGGGGACCGAACTCCTGGCTGGAGTGGCGCGGGTCGCGCACGCGGAAAAGTTTCAACGACTCTCGGGCGAGATTCTTCGAGACAATCTCGCCACGCAAGCAATCTTCAAGAAAGTAGGATTCAAACTCAGCCCGACCGAAGATCTTTCGTCGGTGTCAGCGTTGCTGGACCTGCGAAGTCAAGGCAAGTCCTGACTCCTGCCGTGCCCCGGAGAGGTTTCCCTCGTGTAACCTTGTATCCTTCGTGGTTAAAAGCTTTTGAATTGGCGGAGTTCAGCGCTGCCGCTTCTCAGGCGATCGAAGCCGGCTTCGTAATTTCAAGTTGTGGCTCGAACTTCAGCGTCGTGCCCAACGCCCGCGAGACCAGGCACAATTTCTCGGCTCGCTTCAACAATTCGAGTGCACGATCCCGCTCCTCGGCACTCGCAATCTTGAGATTCGGACGAAGCACGATCTGCGTGAAGCTGTATCCCGATTCCATCTTGCGCACGGTTCCGCTGGCTTCCACCTGCAGGTCGGTAAAGTCGAATTGCGCGCCTCCAGCGATTGCGCGGACCGTCGTTGTATAGCAACCGGCGACGGCGGCAAGGAGCAATTCTTCCGGCGTCCAACGCCCTTCTAGTCCGCCAAACTCCGCGGGCGCTGTGAAGTGGATCGCGTTGGGCGCGGAATCAGACTTGGCCAACCCGGTGCGCCCGGAGGTCCACCATGCTGCGACTCGATATGCGTGCTCTTCGCTCATCGCTCTTGCTCCTTGGGAGATTCCTGCGGTAACAAAAACTTTGGTTTGTGGGAGCGGGACTGAACTATGCCGCTCCCTTTTCGGAGGAAATGCCGCGCTCCCTCTCGATCCGTTCAATCTGAGCGCGCAGCCAGGCGGCCAGCGCTTCTTCCATTTCGGCCTGACTTCCAGTGCGATACAAATCGTCCACCGTTTGCCCGTCCTTCGTGAGCTGTATAAAGCGGCACGGCACGCTCTCGTTCTTCTGGCCCGCCGGAACAAACTGCTCAAGCAAGCAACTCTCGCAGGGGTGCGGACGCCCCGCGTGGCAGAAATTTGGACAAATCGGGGAATCTTCAAAAATCGCAGGAGCACGCCACGGCGCGCGGGGTGAACGCCCATATCCCCCGTCTTGCAAGAAACCTAACTCGAACCGGAGGACGTCCAAAATGTCGCGATTGTCTTGAGCCATAGGCCACCTCAATTGGAAGTCAGGATGCCAGACGAACCGACAAAACGCCGTGTATTCGGTCACGGGCAGCAGTGATTCCGGTCACACGAGACCGCGGCAGTTCGCAACACTGCTCACTGAATTGCCCAGATTTTGCAGGATTCTGAAAAAGTATCCTGTGATCCCGATCCCAGCCATCTGTGATTTCGCTCACACGGAACTGCGTTTTTCCCCGCCCAACCTTCGGCGGATCGTGGCCTTTCCACCCTTCGCGAGCACGAGCGGCCCTCGCCCACGCTTCGGTTCCGAAACGGAACATTTCTCGGCAAAGTTCTCCGACACCTGATGGGCGCCAAATCACAGCTGCCGGTGAGAAGAATCACAATTCTCTGGAAAGCAAAACGGAAACAGCTGGGAGGTTCAAGCTTCGAGGCTACACAGAATCCAATTTCCAACTAGCTCGATGGACGGGCCAACGCCTCACGGCTCATAGGCACAGCAAGGTTCAGCTGCGAAGAGATCGCCGGTGACCGCATATGCCCGGGCGCGCGATCCGCCGCATATGCTGCGGACGGAACAGCGCCCGCACTTGCCCTTCAGCTTCGAACTGTCCCGCAGGGACACAAACAATGGTGAATCCCCATAGATCTCCGACAAGGTCTGGCTCGTCAGGTTGCCCGCGGAGAGCGGCAGAAAGCGGCTGGGATACACCTCGCCCTCGTGATTGATGAACACGAATCCCTTGCTATCGTTGACCCCTATGGGCGTGGAATCAATCACATCGGCGGCGTCCATTCTGCCGCGCGATTCGCGCACGTGTTGCTGCAGGACGTACCGCTGGTAGTGTTGCCCTTCGGAGGTTTTGATCTCGAAGTGAACGTGCTTGGAAGCCGCATAGAGCTTGACGAACGCCCGCTCGTGCTCCTCGGCATTGAGCATCTCCCCGGACCGCTCACGGTCCGGCGGCACATAAAAGAAGACGTTCCACCAAGTCACGTCCAGGCGCGTGAGCAACTCGAGTATGGGTTCGATGTCATGAAAATTCCGCCGGGAAAGAATGGTGTTGATCTGGACCGGGATCTGCACTTCATGACAGCGGCTGATGATTTCAAGAGTTCGCCGGTGCGAACCGGGGACCGCCCAATGCGCGTCATTCAGGCCCGGCGTCGAGCCGTATAGCCAGAACGCCACTCGCATCAGCCCGCTCGCCTTCAGTTCATCAATCACAGCAGGGTCGAGGATCGGGGTCGGCAATAAGGTGAGCGACGTGCGTACCGAGTGATTCGACGCGAACTTGATCACCGGAAGCAAATCAAGCCGCAACAAGGGATCGCCGCCAGTCAGCGCCAGCAAGGGGACGTGCAGACCTGCAATTTCGTCAATCAGATGAAACGCTTCCGCGGTGGAGAAGTGCTCGCGTTCCCGTTGGGCTCGTCCAGAAGTTCGCGCGGAAGAAGCCCTCCAGTGGCAGGCGCGCGTCATCTCCCAGGTCACTTGCAGGGGATGCGTCCTGAACCCGTCTCGCCGCGCCGGCCCACTGGATCTCACGCTGCGCGATGGCGTCCATGCGGAACTCTCCAACACTTCTGGGGAAGGCTTCGCGGATGGTGGCATATGTGGATACTAGGTTTCAGATCAGGCGGAGGCAGTGCGGCTTCGCACGCGGTCTGGTGATAAACATCACAATCCGCAGCGAAAAGCCCTGTGATCACTGTCACAGAGCCAGGTGACTTCTGCCATAGGTCCGCTTTCGCGTGCATGTGATCCTACCCCTGCGAGTGAGTTTCTCAGGCACGAGCCGCGAGCCAGACCCACCGCAATTCCGCCCTTTCCGGATTGCGGGAGTCCGCAAAGTAAGGTCTTCTGCTCTGTGATATCGTGCGTGAAACTTTCATTCCTCAGGAGGAAGCAACCAATGAAACACCTCTCGTTTCGAATGGGCCTTGTCACTCTGGTGGCGTGTGGACTGATTACGGTCTGCGCGTCCTCGGCAGTCGCGCAAGACGCAGCCGCAACTTACAAAGCAAAGTGTGCCATGTGCCACGGGCCCGACGGTAAGGGCTCTGCCATGGGCACAAAGATGGGAACCCATGACTTTGCCTCCGCTGATGTCAAAGCCGAGAGCGACGCGCAGTTGACCGACATCATCACCAAGGGCAAAGGCAAGATGCCGGCTTACGGCGGAAAGCTGAAAGACACGGAGATCAAAGACCTCGTCTCCTACATTCGTACTTTTGCCAAGTAAGTCATCAACCGACGGTGGCTACGGCCGCCCAGATAGTTCAATTCTGAAGGATTGGCGGGTGAGAGCATGTCCACGCGAACCACACGGAGTCTTTTTGCGCCTGGAGTTGCCCTCGCCCTCCTTTTAACCGCGGTTTCCCTCCATGCCGCCGGCAAGAAAGATCCTCCCAAGCCCACCGCAGATGAATGCCTCGCCTGCCACAGCGATGCGACCCTGACTCATGACGTCAACGGCAAAACGGTCAGCCTGCACGTAGATCCGCAGGCTTTCAAAGATTCCATCCACGGCAGCATGTTCACCTGCGTGGACTGCCACACCGATGTAACCAGCGCCGCGCACGAAACCCCTCCGAAAAAGATTTCATGCGCGACCTGTCACGCTGACGAGCAGGGTGCATACGATCGCAGCTTCCACGGCAAGGCGGTCCAGGGGGGCAATACGAAAGCCGCCACTTGTGTCGATTGCCACGGCAGCCCGCACGAACTGCTGCCGGCCAGTGACCCGAAGTCGCGCGTCCATCACAGCAACATTCCGGCCACGTGCGGATCCTGCCACAGTCAGAAATTTGTCATGGAAGATGGCGGGCAAAGCGCGCAGATGGTCGCTTCCTATCAGCAGAGCGTGCATGGACACGCCGTCGCCGCAGGATCGGAGAAAGCTGCTGTCTGCACCGACTGCCACGGCACGCACGAGATTCTCGACGCCAAGGACTCCAAGTCTCCCATTTTCAAATTCAACGTCCCGCAAACCTGCGGCAAATGTCACGACCAGATCTCGAAAGAGTTTCAGCAGAGCATTCACGGAACGGCAGTTGCCCAGGGAAACTGGCAAGCGCCTGTCTGTACCGACTGTCACGGCATCCACTCCATCAAGGCGCACACCGATCCGAACTCGCCAGTCTCCGCGCAAAATGTGGCGCAGGTCACCTGTGCCCGCTGCCATGAAGGAGTGCGTCTCTCGCAGGAGTTCGGCATCGAAGGCCGCCGCGAGACTACCTATCTCGCGAGCTACCACGGGCTTGCGGCTCGCGGAGGCTCGCAGGTCGTCGCCAACTGCGCGAGTTGTCACGGCACGCACAGCATCTTCCCGTCGAATGATCCACGGTCGACCATCAATCGCGCCAACCTAGCACGCACCTGCGGCCAATGCCATCCGGGTGTCACCGAGAAATTCACGAGCGCCAAAGTTCACGTGGACGCACCACTCTCCGCCGACATCGGCAGCAAGGCTGTACGGTGGATCCGCCGCTTCTACCTGAGCATGATCTTCGCCGTGATCGGCGGGATGCTGCTGCATAACTTCATCATCTGGCGGTCGAAAGTCGCAGCTCGGCGCAAGCTGCAACAGACTTTCGTCACCCGCATGCCGCTCCGCTTCCGCTGGCAGCATGCCACACTGCTCGCGAGCTTCTTAACGTTAGTTCTGACCGGCTTTGCGCTGAAGTTCCCCGATTCCTGGTTCGCCTCGATGCTCGCCATGAGCGAGCACTTGCGGCAGCTGCTGCATCGGATCGCAGCGGTTGTGTTGATTGCAGTGAGCGTCTATCACATCTTCGACATCGCGTTCAGCCGCGAAGGGCGTAAACTTGTCCGCGATCTTTTCCCTACGCTGGACGACGCCCGCGGCGCGTGGCAGAATATCGCCTACTACCTCGGACTCACTTCCAGCAAGCCTGAGTTCCGCCGCTTCAACTACGCGGAGAAGGCCGAGTATTGGGCCCTGGTCTGGGGCATGGTCGTCATGGCAGTAACCGGCACGATGCTGTGGGCCAAAGTTCTCGTCGGAAATCACATGGCGCGTTGGTGGCTCGACGTCGCGACTGCCGTTCACTTCTATGAAGCGATCCTCGCCACCCTCGCGATCGTCGTCTGGCACTTCTACCAGGTTTTCTTTGACCCGGATGTGTATCCCATGAACTGGGCCTGGTGGGATGGAAAAATGACGCTGCACCACTATCAAGAAGAACACGGCCTCGATGCCGATCCGCTCATGGAACCGTCGGCCTCTATAAGCAAAGACGCACATGAGCAGGAAGACGAGCCCGAACCCGCAGAGGTCAAGCATGGACACTGAGAAGACTCCGCCCCCTGCGGAGGAGCAGCGGCACCGCCTGCGCATGCTGCTGCGCAATCCTGTCAGCCTGGCAGGAGTCGCGCTCGCGATCGTCAGCCTGGCCAACATTTTCCTGTTCGTGCTACTCGATCAGATCGCGACGAAGGCCAGCCCTTACATCGGAATCCTGGCGTACATGGTGTCGCCGGCCTTCCTGGTTTTTGGATTGCTTCTGATGCTGGTCGGAGTGCTGCTGGAGCGCCGCAAGAAAGTCGCACCGACCGCTTTCTACCCGTGCATCGATCTGAATGATCCCACGCAGCGCAGCGCTGTGATTTCGTTCATGACGTTCCTTGTGGTGTTCGTCATGGTGAGCGTCGCCGGCAGCTACAAAGCGTACGAGTACACCGAGTCCGTCCAGTTTTGCGGCCAGTTGTGCCACACCGTGATGAGTCCCGAATACACGGCATATCAACTTTCTCCGCACGCCCGCGTCGCCTGCGCCGAGTGCCACGTTGGGGCCGGTGCAACCTGGTTTGTGAAGTCCAAGCTTTCCGGCAGCCGCCAGGTGTATGCCGCTCTGTTCAATACCTTCCCGCGGCCGATTCCAACTCCAGTTCACAACCTGCGTCCGGCGCAGGAAACCTGCGAGCAGTGTCACTGGCCGAAAAAGTTCTACGGCGGACAGCTTAAAGTCTTCACCCATTACGCGAACGACGAGAAGAACACCCTGCGCCAGGTTCGGATGATCATCAAGACTGGTGGCGGAGATCTTGCCACCGGCTCTCCCGAAGGCATCCACTGGCACATGAACATTGCCAACAAGATCGAATACGTGGCAGCCGACGAGCAACGCCAGATCGTGCCCTACATTCACGTCGAAGACCAGCAAGGCCGCGTGACCGAGTATTTCGCGAAGGATTCCAAGCTCACCAAAGATCAGATCGCCAAGGCGCCGCGCCACCGCATGGATTGCGTCGACTGCCACAATCGTCCGACGCACATTTACGTGGCTCCAGACCAGGCCGTTGATCAATCCCTGCTGGCTCGTCGCCTCGACGTTTCCCTGCCCTTCATCAAGCAGGAAGCGGTCGCGGTCCTCACCGCGACCTATGCCACAACCGACACCGCGACCCAGGGCATCGCCAAGGGCATGGAGGACTTTTACGAGAGCAAGTATCCGGACATCGCGAAAACCAGGCAGTTGGAAATCCGGAGCGCGGTTGCCGAAGTGCAACAGATCTTCAAGCGCACGACGTTCCCCGAGATGAAGCTGAACTGGCAGACGCATCCCAACAATCTCGGCCACTTCTATTTCAGCGGATGCTTCCGCTGCCACGACGGCCAGCACGTCAGCGCCGACGGAAAAATCATCAGCCGCGATTGCAACCAGTGCCACACGCTGATGTCTGAGACGGAAGGCGCAACCACTGTTGCCACGACAGCGCTGCCTGCATTCCAGCACCCCGTGGACATTGGAGACCTGACGCAAGTGAATTGCGCTGATTGCCACACCGGAGGAACTGGCCCGTAGCCGGCGGCACGTACGATCTCTCGACTGGAGCGTGACTAAGCGATCAAACCAATCTGCCGCAACAATGTCTGGAACCGTGGATCGCCCCGCAGCGCATCCCCCTGCGGTTCGACGTTGAGATATCCGAGCCAGATCGACCGCTCTTCCACGGCCTTTCGCAGCCACGCAAAGGCCTCATTGGTTTCATTTAATCCTGCATGAATCATCGCGATATCGTGTGGTGAAACATATTTCTGCGTTGACCACTGCTTCAACTGGTTGAGCACGCCGCGTGCTTTCTCACTCTTCGCCGCCAATGCATATCCCGCTCCGAGCCGTGCCACGGCATAGGCACTCTCCCCTGACAGTCGACACCCGGTCTCCAGCGCTGCAATCGCCTCGTCGAACATTCCCTTCTGTTCGTACGCTTGCGCCAGCCACAAATGCGCAGAACTGAAATTCGGATCCATCTCGAGCGCAGCCCGATACTGCTCGATAGCCCGGTCGAATTCCCGGTGGAAGTAAAACATTCGCGCTAAGTCTGTCCGAATCACCACCGAAAGCGGGTCCATTGCCAAAGCTTTCTTCTTTTCCAGCAGCGCGTCTTCATGCCGTCCAAGCATACTCAGCAGAGTACTCCGCCAGTGATAGGCCTCGACATATCCCGGATTGAGTTCGTTTGCTCGCTGGAATTCCTGTTGCGCTCCAACCCAATCCCACTCGAAATCCCGCTTCAGCACTCCCAGCGCGGCGTGAGGCTCGGCCAGCGAGTCGTCCAGCTCCAGCGCCTTCAACGCAGCTGCTTTCCCCTTCGGATACGCTTCTGCAGGCGCAAGGGAGTTGTAGTACCCGAGTATGTTGTATGCGTCGGCTAACCCAGCGTATCCCTGCGCATACGTGGGATCATGATCGATCGCCTTCTGAAGGAAGGCCATCGCTTTCCGCACACTCTCTTCATTCCTTTTGTTCCAGTGATAGCGCGCTTGCAGATACAACTCGTGCGCTTCCGGATTCACGCGTCTCGCGCGTCCCAGTCGTGCGTCTTCCTCCGGCGTCAGAATAATCCGAACCTCGTTCGCCACCTGCCGTGCGATTTCGCTTTGCAGCGACAAAATATCGCGGAAGTCACGCTCGTAACTTTCCGCCCACAAGTGCCGGTCTGTTGCCGCGTCGATGAGCTGCACTGCAATCCGTATTCGACCGCCGGATCGCAACACCGAGCCTTCAATCACCGCGTCCACATTCAGTTCGCGCGCGATCTGCGGCAGTGACTTGCGCACCCCTTTGTATTGCATCGCCGATGTACGCGAGATCACTCGCAACGCCTTGATCTTCGCCAGGTTTGTGATCAACGCTTCGGTCATGCCGTCGGCAAAGTACTCATGCCCGGGCTCGCCCGAATGATCGTCCAGCGGCAGCACGACCATAGATTGAATCTGACTCGCATCCCCTCCGCAGCCCTCTCGCGGCGCCTGAGCTTCGGCCTTGACCTCATCCACTCGCCCAATGAAGCGGTACCCGCGTCGCGGGAGCGTCTCGATAAAACGCGGAGAGTCCGCCGAATCGCCCAACGTTTCCCGGATCCGCGCAATCGCATTGTGGAGGCTGTGATCGAAGTCGACGAAGGTATCGGCCGGCCAGATCTCAGACCGTAGTTCTTCCCGCGTCACGAGATCCCCTGCGCGCTTCAGTAGCGCGGCCAGCACTTGCAAAGGCTGGCCCTGCAGGCGAAGCCTCTTCCCTCTCTTGCGCAGTTCGCCGGTACGCACGTCGAGTTCGAAGGCATCGAAGCTCAACAAGGATTCGCTAGGAGACGGGATCGGCATTTGGGATCAATAAATGGGGAGACTCGCAACAGCTACAAGTTCCTGGCAGGGCTTACCCGGCCAAGCCGATGCGGCGAAGCAGGTCTTTGAAGCGAGGATCGGAGCGGAGGCTATCCATCCGCATATCAGCTTTGAGCTGCCAGGAAAGGTCCAGACATTTTTCCCGATAAGCTTTCTCCAGGAACTCGAACGCTCCATCCTTCTCACCGAGCCCCGCGTACAAGGTAGCGAGGAAGTATGGCGAAACATAGACGCTGTTCGCTTTTTGCTCCAAATCGTGAAGAATCTTCTTCGTTTCAGCTCTTCGCCCCATGCCGGCATACGCGTACGCCAACGCAGCCATCGCATCTTGATCGCCGCCAGACAGTTCAACTGCCTTCTGTAATTCTGCGACGGCTTCCAATTGCTTGCCGGTTCCCTCGTAGCCGACACCGAGATAGTAGTGCTCAAGCCACTCGGTCGGATTTAAGGCTACTCCCCGGCGGCTTGCCTCGACCAAACCTGGGAAATCGCGCAGTTCGTAATCAACCCCCGATTCGGTAAGGGCTGAGCTGACACTCGAATCCAACTCCAGGCTCTTCGCGATCTCCGCCTTAGCTTCGGCCCGTCGACCCCGAAAGCTGAGATATTCGGCTCTATCCTCATGGGCGCAAATGTAACTCGGTGCTAAAGCGATCGCCTGGTTCAGTTCCCGTTCGGCGGTGTCCCAATCCCAGCTGTACTGCCAACTGAGTACCGCCTGGGTGTCGTGAATCTCACCGATGCTGTCGTCCAGAGCGATGGCCTGGCGAAGGGCCTCTTCTGCGAACCGGTAGGCAGATTCCGGAGGAAGCTGACGGAAAAATCCCAAGTACGCGTACGCATCCGCCAGACCTGAATATGCGTGAGCGAATCCAGGATCCTTTCGAACGGCCTCTTCAAAATACTGTTTGGCCATATTAAGAGGCTGCGGCGTCGTGAAATCGTTCGACAAGTAATACCGCCCTCTCAGATAAGCGTCGTATGCCTCGGGATTTACCGGTCGCGCCGATCCCAACCGGGCCTGCTGCTGAGGAGTGAGCTGCGCGCGGACTTGTTGGGCGATCGCCTGTGCCACCTCGCTCTGCAAGCTGAGAACGTCCCCCAGATCACGCTCGTACGTTTCCGCCCAGAGGTGCTTATCCGTGGGACCGTAAAGCAGTTGCGCCGTAATCCGCACTCGCTGCCCGGATCGCATGACCGAGCCCTCGATGATCCCGTCCACATTCAACTCTCGCGCAATCTCCGGCAAGCCTTTCTTCGTCCCTTTGTAGCGCATGACAGAAGTTCGGGAGATCACTCGCAGAGCGCCGATTTTGGCGAGATCCGTAATCAGCTCATCGGTCATGCCGTCGACGAAATAATCCTGGCTCGGATCACCGGAAAAGTTATCGAGTGGCAGGACGGCGATGGATCGAACCAACGGAACGGCTGCTGTCCGACGCAAAAGCGCAGGAGCCAGCACCAGAGCCGCCGCAGCCACAACGGTCACCAAGAGTCCCGCGATCAGGGCGGCTCGGGGTTTGGATCGATGCGCGGCAACCGGAACCACACTGACGGGCGCGCTTGGGAGAGCTGGCCGGGCCTCCTGCACTCCGATCCTCTCCACCGATCCAATGAACCTGTATCCCCGACGGGGCAGTGTTTCGATATACCGCGGAGTCTCCGCCGAATCCCCCAGCACTTCCCTGATTCTCGAAATTGCGTTGTGCAGGCTGTGGTCGAAATCGACAAAGGTTTCAGCTGGCCAAATCTCCGCTCGAAGTTCTTCGCGGGTCACGAGCTCGCCCGCACAGTTGAGCAGTTTGGCAAGAACTTGTATCGGCTGGCCCTGCAGGCGGAGCCTGACGCCGCCCTTCCGCAATTCAGCCGCTCGGAGATCGAGCTCGTAACTGCCAAAACGCAGGAGCCGCGAGGTTGGAACCGATGCCAACATACGAACACCGTTGAAGTTTCCAAAGCCTACCACAGTTCTTTCCCAGTGGTTGGGCGTTTTAAGTGCAGCCAAGTCCAAGCTTTTCATCGATTTAGCCAAGGAGAAAACTTTGGGGACGGAAGGAGGCTGCATGCATTGATCCATTCCAATGCTTGGGAGAAAGATGGTCCCCACTCGCGCCGCAGCCGAAACGAAATGCGGCCGAAAATTTCAACGAACGTTACATGAAGGAAAAACTATGACAACACAGATCTCGACACTCATCCGGAAATCCATCGCTCGGACGTTCTTGGCTTTGCTGCCCAGCATGCTCGTGGCCGCTCCACTGATCGCTGCGGACAAGACTGCCCATCACATGGCCGCTCACGAACAACCCGGATCGGCAACGCTGGTGCAGGCGGTCCGCGACGGTACGCGCCAGTACATCGACGTCAACAACGCCACGGCAGCTGGCTACGGACCATTCCTCGGCTGCGTCGCCGGTACCGACCACGGCGCCATGGGCATTCACTATGTGAACCCAACGGCTCTCGGGAACCTTACCCTTGATCCGTCGCAACCGCAGGCCCTGATCTATGAGCCCTCCAACGGCAAGCTGAGGCTGGTAGGTGTCGAGTTCATCCTCGACTCTGCGACTTGGCTCGCCGCCAACAACAACACGCCACCCGTGCTCGATGGACAGGTCTTCAATTTCGTGGGCGCTCCCAATCGTTTCAACATCCCCTCGTTCTTCGAACTCCATGTCTGGGCCTGGCGCGATAATCCGCAAGGCGCATTCGTGGACTGGAACAACAACGTAAACTGCAACGGGCAATGAGTACTGCGAACCGGGTGCCCCACTCTTCTCGCGGCTGTTTGCGAGAGGGTGGGGACTTTGTTTTCTTTTCCTTCAAGAGTCCCTCGTCCTCGGATTGCACAGCCCCAAAAGAGGTAAAGAAATGCATCAGCGTCTCCGCCCTCTAAGCTGTTGATGTAAGACCTCTTCCGCATTTTGCGTGATTCAAATCACACCTCCCTGTGAACCCACGTCCCGACATCCACACCCTCCATCCTGCATCCTTGATTTATCGCAGGGCCGCTGCGGTGGTTCCTGTCGAGACTTTCCAACGGGGGATGTTAATGAAGCGCAAATTCAAGACCATGGACGCCAACGAGGCGGTCTCGCATGTCGCTTACGGAGTCAGCGAAGTGATCGCTATTTACCCCATCACTCCTTCGTCCCCGATGGGCGAGTGGGCGGACCAGTGGTCGTCTGAGGGCATACCCAACGCCTTCGGCAGCGTGCCGCACGTCATCGAAATGCAGAGCGAAGGCGGAGCCGCCGGCGCCGTGCATGGCGCTCTCCAGACTGGATCGCTCTCCACCACTTTCACGGCGTCGCAGGGATTGCTCCTGATGATCCCCAACATGAACAAGATCGCCGGTGAACTCACCCCGACGGCCTTCCATGTCACGGCGCGCACCATCGCGACCCACGCGCTCTCGATCTTCGGCGATCACTCCGACGTCATGTTCTGCCGCACGACTGGATGGGCGATGCTCTGCTCCAACTCGGTGCAAGAGGCGATGGACCTGGCTCTGATCGCCCACGCTGCTGCGCTCGAAACACGGATTCCTTTCCTGCACTTCTTCGACGGCTTCCGCACCTCGCACGAAGTCAACAAGATCGAAATGTTGAATGAAGATGATATGCGCGCCCTGATCAACATGGACCGCGTGATCGAACATCGCCAGCGCGCGCTTTCGCCCGATCATCCGGTGCTGCGCGGCACGGCGCAGAACCCTGACGTCTTCTTCCAGATTCGCGAGACCGCAAATTCCTTCTACGATGCCGCCCCTGCCAAAGTGCAAGCCACGATGGATAAGTTCGCCGGAGTCGTCGGACGCCAGTATCACCTGTTCGAATACGTCGGCGCCCCCGACGCCGAGCGCGTCATCGTAGTGATGGGCTCCGGCGCGGAAGTCGCCCACGAAACGGTTGACTATCTCAACGCTCACGGCGAAAAAGTCGGCCTTCTGAAAGTCCGCCTCTATCGCCCGTTCAGCGTGAAAGCGTTTCTCTCAGCTCTCCCGAAGACCGTTCAGCAGATTGCCGTCCTCGATCGCACCAAGGAACCCGGAGCGATCGGCGAACCGCTCTATCTCGACGTAGTAAACGCCTTACATGGAGCCCCGGACGCATTCGTCCGGGGGGCGACCCCGGTCCGCGTGGTCGGCGGCCGCTACGGACTCTCCTCGAAGGAATTCACGCCGGCGATGGTCAAGGCCGTCTACGACAATCTGAAGAAGCCCGAGCCAAAAGATCACTTCACCATCGGCATCAACGACGACGTCACCCACACCAGCCTCGACTACGACGCGTCCTTCTCCACCGAGCCTGACAGTGTGGTCCGCGCCCTGTTCTACGGTCTGGGAGCAGATGGCACGGTCGGCGCCAACAAGAATTCCATCAAGATCATCGGCGAGAACACCGACAACTACGCGCAAGGATATTTCGTTTACGACTCCAAGAAATCCGGCGCGATGACCGTCTCGCACCTGCGCTTCGGACCGCAGCCGATCCGCTCCAGCTACCTGGTTTCGAAAGCAAACTTCATCGCCTGCCATCAATGGATTTTCCTCGAGCGCTATGACATGCTCAGCGCGCTCGTGGACGGCGGCACGTTCCTGCTGTCCAGCCCCTTCGCTGCGGATGAAGTTTGGGATCACCTGCCCCGCGAAGTGCAGTCGCAGCTGATCGCCAAGAAAGCAAAGTTTTACGTCATCGACGCCAACCAGGTAGCCCGCGCTACCGGCATGGGATCGCGCATGAACACCATCATGCAGGTCTGCTTCTTCGCCATCTCGAAAGTTCTGCCGCGCGACGAAGCCATCGAAGCCATCCGCGAATCGATCCGGCACACCTACGGCCGCAAGGGCGAAGACGTTGTGGCGAAGAACATGAAAGCTGTCGACGAAACGCTGGCCCACCTTCATGAAGTGAAGATTCCAGCGAGCGTGACCAGCAAGACCAAAATTCCTGCCGCGTTTCCCGGCGCGCCGAAGTTCGAGCACGACATTCTCGGCGCTATCTACGCGGGGAAGGGCGATGAACTCCCCGTCAGCGCCTTCTCCTGCGATGGCACCTTCCCCACGGCCACTGCAAAGTGGGAGAAACGCAACCTGGCTCTCGAAATTCCCGCGTGGGATTCGAAGATCTGCATACAGTGCGGCAAGTGCGCGATGGTCTGTCCGCACGCCGTCATCCGCATCAAGGTCTACGACAGCAAGGAACTCGCAAGCTCTCCGTCCACCTTCAAGTCCTGCGATGCCCGCGACAAAGAATGGTCTGGGTTGAAGTACACCATCCAGGTCGCTCCCGAAGATTGCACCGGATGCGGCGTCTGCGTCGACGTTTGCCCGGTCAAGAACAAACAAGAAACCCGTCTGAAAGCCATCAACATGGTCCCGCAGCCCCCGTTGCGCGCGCCCGAGAGCGAGAACTGGGACTTCTTCCTGCAGCTTCCCGAACTCGATCGCCGCAGGATCAAGCCCGGGACAATCCGCCAACAGCAAGTGCAGGAGCCGCTCTTCGAGTTCTCCGGTGCCTGCTCCGGATGCGGCGAGACTCCCTACATCAAATTGGTCTCGCAGCTCTTCGGAGACCGCGCCATCGTCGCCAATGCGACCGGATGCTCTTCGATCTACGGCGGCAACCTGCCCACGACCCCTTGGTCCAAGAACGCATACGGACGCGGACCTGCATGGTCGAATTCGCTGTTCGAAGACAATGCGGAATTTGGCCTAGGCTTCCGAGCTTCGATCGATAAGCAAACCGAGTTCGCTCGAGAGTTGTTGCTTCGGGTTGCCGAGAAAGTCGGCGACGAACTTGTTGCCTCGATCCTGAGCGCGAAGCAGAAAGACGAAGCTGACATTTACCAGCAGCGCCAGCGCGTCGACATCCTGAAAGAGAGGCTCCATAAGCTGAATACGCCCGAAGCGAAGCAACTTCTCGCGGTCGCCGACATGCTGGTGAAGAAGAGCGTCTGGATCATCGGCGGCGATGGCTGGGCTTACGACATCGGCTACGGCGGCCTCGACCACGTGCTCGCTAGCGGACGCAATGTCAACATCCTGGTTCTCGACACCGAGGTCTACTCCAACACCGGCGGCCAGGCTTCGAAGTCCACTCCGCGCGGCGCCGTTGCCAAGTTCGCTGCCGGTGGCAAACCTGGCCCGAAAAAAGATCTCGGCCTGATGGCGATGACTTACGGCAACGTCTACGTCGCCAGCGTTGCCATGGGTGCGAAAGACGAGCACACGCTGAAGGCATTCCTCGAAGCCGAAGCCTACGACGGGCCGAGCATCATCATTGCGTACTCGTCGTGCATCGCTCACGGCATCGACATGACGACCGCGATGACCGATCAGAAAGTTGCGGTCGAATCCGGACAGTGGCTGCTCTATCGCTACAATCCAGAGCGCACCGCGATCGGTGAAAATCCGCTTGCGCTCGATTCCCGCGCTCCCACCCGCAAAGTGCAGGATTTCCTGTTGCAGCAAACACGCTTCAAGATGCTCACCAAGAGCAAGCCCGAAGACGCGGAGCGCCTGTGGAAACTGGCCCAGAAAGACGTCGAGAGCCGCTACCGCATGTACGAATACATGGCCAGCCGCAAGCCCGAAGCAGCGGCACCGGCAAAGGAAGAAGCCGCGAAACCAGCTTCAGAAAAACCGGCTCCCGCAGGAGCGACAAAATAACGGATGCCCCACCCTTGACGCGATTTTGCGACAGGGTGGGGATTTTGACTTCGTCGGCGCGATAGCAAGTAAGGAGAATTCACATGGATCTCAGCACGACATACCTAGGCCTGAAGCTGCCCTCTCCGCTCGTGGTCTCGGCATCGCCTCTCTCTCGCGACATCGATGGCATCTGCCGCCTCGAAGACGCGGGCGCCTCAGCCGTGGTTCTCTACTCGCTCTTCGAAGAGCAACTCCGTCAGGAAGAGATGGACCTCAATTACCACCTCGCCGCAGGAACGGAGAGCTTCGCGGAATCCCTCACCTACTTTCCGCAAGCCACCGAATTCCACACTGGCCCCGACGGATATCTGAATCACATCCGCAAGGCAAAGTCGTCGGTCGGCATGCCGATCATCGCCAGCCTCAACGGCTCAACCCTCGGTGGATGGATCAAGTTCGCCGCTGATATTGAACGCGCTGGCGCGGCGGCCATCGAGTGCAACATCTACCACATCCCCACCGATCCAAAGCAAACCGCTGCCGACGTCGAGAAGATGTATCTGGACATTGTGCGTGCCGTGAAGAGCACGGTTACGATTCCCGTCGCGGTAAAGTTGAGCCCGTACTTCAGCAACCTCGCCAACATGGCTCGACGCCTCGATGATGCCGGCGCCGACGCTCTGGTCCTGTTCAATCGCTTCTACCAACCCGATATCGATCTCGAAGAACTCGAAATCAAGCCGAACGTTCTGCTCAGTACGCCTCAGGCGCTGCGCCTTCCGCTGACCTGGATCGGGATTCTCTACGGCCGCATTCGCGCCGGCCTCGCAGGCACCGGCGGAGTCCATAGCGCCGAAGACGCCGTGAAACTGCTCATGGTCGGCGCCAACGTCACCATGATGTGCTCCTCCCTCATGCGCCACGGAGTGAATCACCTCCGGCACGTCGAGCGCGAACTCCGCGAATGGATGGAAGCGCACGAATACGAATCGGTCGCGCAGATGCAAGGCAGCATGAGCCAACTGCGTTGCCCCGACCCGGGAGCCTTCGAGCGCGCGCAATACATGCGCGCCGTGAAAGGCATGCAACACATTCATATGGCAGGATGGCGGTAATGGCTGCGAAGCCAGAACTCACGCAAGAGCAGAAAACCTGGGTAGTCCGCGTTACGCATGTTCTCGGCTCGACCACACCAATCTCGAATTCCTCGACCGATGGAAAGTTGAGCCTCGGCGAAATCAAAGTTTCACTTCGCGACTCCGACCAGTCCGTCACCGACAAAGCCCGCCGCGAACGCGCGCGCGCTTTGATCGTTCCGCGCGAACACGGCGCCTGGGGACTCTTGCTCGTCCCCATGGTCACCGGCGCAGGCATAGCGTTGCGCCAGAGCAGCAATCTCTTCCCTTTCATTCTTCTGCTGACGACAGCTCTCGCCCTCTTCTGGCTTCGCACTCCGCTCGAGAGCTTGCTCGGCATTTCGGCTATGCGCGCCGAAACCAAAGAGGAACGCCTGACCGCAATGTTCGCCGTCTTCTATTTAGGCGCCGTCGCGATGCTTTCGTTGAGCATGTTGCTGTGGGGTGGCCATAACTCTTTGCTGTGGCCGCTGGGCATAGCCGCCGCATTCTTCTTTGGAGCGCAAGCGCTCTTGAAAATCATGTGGCGACGGCCGCCTCGAAAGCCTGCCCTGAGCGCAGTCGAAGGGTCCAGCAATGGCGAAGGCGAGCGGTCCCGCAGCAAGGAATCGATTTACTGCCTTCGTATGCTCTCAGAGGTAGTAGGCACAATCGGCCTCACGGCCTCAGCCCCGGCCGCTTACTACGTTATCAGCGGAAAGCTCGACGCCACCACATGGATTCTCTGGATCGCAAACCTGCTCTTCGCCGGCAACCAGATCCATTACGTACAACTGCGCATCCACACCGCGCGGATCGAAAGTCTTCGCGCCAAGCTCTCCCGCGGATGGGCCTTCGCTCTCGGACAATTGCTTCTGACCGCAGCACTCGCCTTCGCCTGCGTCACGAGATTATTCCCCAAGTACGCCTCGCTGGCCTTCGCGCCGCTACGTTTCCGCGGATGGTTCTACTTCATCCAGAAACCCGTGCCGCTAGCTGTCCGGAAGTTAGGCTGGAGCGAACTGGCGCAAGCCATCGCCTTCTGCATCCTCCTTATCAGCATCGCGTAGCCACGGACGCATTCGTCCGTGCGCGATGGCGGAGCCGAGCGTCTCGGGTATCGGAACCCGACGCCGTCAACTCCTACGGCACAATCACCGCCGCCCCATCCACCGCATCATTCTTGACTGCGATCAACGCCTCGTTGGCCTGATCCAGCGAGAACACCGTAACTTTCGGCTTCAGCCCAATCTTCGCCGCCAGCGTCAGGAAGTCCCGTGCGTCCGCGCGAGTCATGTTCGCCACGCTGCGCAATTGCCGCTCGCCCCAGAGCAAGCTGTCGTAATCGAACTGAGGAATGCGATCCAGGTGGATCGCGTTGATCGCCACTACTCCACCTTTCCGCAGGCTAGCGAGCGCAGCGACCACAACATCTCCACTGGGAGCAAACGTTACGGCGCGGTCAAGTTCCACGGGCGGTTTCTCCGTCTCGCTTCCCACCCAGATCGCGCCAAGCGACTCCGCCAACTGCTGATGCGATTTCCCTCGCGTCGAAACGTAAACCTCACACTTCCAGGCCTGGAGAACTGCAATCGCCAGGTGCGCCGACGCGCCAAAGCCGAACAGTCCCACGCGCTCGCCTGGTTCGACACCCGCGATACGCAGGCTGCGGAAGCCGATAATGCCAGCGCAAAGCAAAGGTGCGGCATGCAGATCATCCAGCGACTCCGATAGCGGAAACACAAAATCGTTACGCGCAAAGGCATACTCCGCGTAACCGCCCGCGACGCTGTATCCGGTAAACGAGGCCGCATCGCAAAGATTCTCCATCCCCTTCTGGCAATACACGCAAGTTCCATCCGTGCCGCCAAGCCAGGACACGCCAACGCGCGAGCCCATAGGAAGGTCCGCCGACGCGCCATCTACCACTTCGCCCACGATCTGGTGCCCCGGAATAATTCGCAACTGCTTCGGCGGCAACTCTCCTTCAACAATGTGCAGGTCGGTCCGGCACACGCCGCAGGCGAGCACGCGTAGCAGCACGTGCCCCGACCGCACCCGCGGATCGGCTACATCAACAATCTGCAAGGGATGTTCGAAAACAGGCCGGGGAGAAGCAAGAATCGCGGCTTTCATGGGGGATTACTGCAGCATTCAGGATGTAAAACTGTATCGAGATCGTACCACGCCGACTGCTCGGTCAACCCCGTCAGCAGGACAATAGCGCAGGGCGTCTCGCCGCGCCGCGTCGATCTGCACAGCCGTCGGCTACTTCCGCGGGATCAACTCCAGCGTCAGCACCTGAAACGGTTGCAGGTGAAACGCGTGTTGGTCCTGTGCGCCAATGGTAACCGGCGTCATGCTTCCATCATTCTTCCATGGGCTGTGTCCCACGAATTCCGATGCGCTCCCCGCGGGCAACTCCAGCATCCACGCAAGACTCGCCGTGAAATCCTGCGCCCGGTCGCTCGGATTTCGCAGCGTCACGATCGCCCTCTCCGGCGACCACGCCGCCCAACCATAGACCTCAAGCTTTGCCGGATCTCCGCCGATCCAATGCGAGTCCTTCAGTACCTGCGCATTCGCGCGCGACCACTTCGCCGTCTCCGCCAGCACATCCCAGTCTGGTGCCGCCAAAAGCGATGGAGTGATGTACATCTCCTGCAGCTGTGTTCCCGTTCCGAAATACGAATGAACTTCGTCCGCAAAATCGTGACCGGGATCGCTACTCAGTCTCTCGGCGTCGCGCGCATAAATCGTGCCGTGCAACATCAGCGAATTGATCGGAAACAGCGGCCCATCCTCGACCACCCAGCGATATGTCTGCGAGTCGCGATACGTGATCCACCTCTGTCGATTCGTCCCCACGCCTGCAAACGAATGATCATCTCCGCCGCGCCAGATCGAATCGGCATAGAGCAGCCAGAATGGAGACGGATATGTTCCCGTGGTGAGATTGATGTAGATATCAGGTTTTTTCCCGCGCAGTTCGCCGATCAGATGAATGGCGGCATCGAAGTCGCTGTCAAACTCGCTGCCCTTGATCACTTCGTTCGCGTTGCCCGTGCCGTCGAACTTGAATTGATTCACTCCATACTTGTCGATCATCGCGAAACAAGCATCGCGAAAGTAGCGATAATATTTCGGGCCCGACAGCGCAAATCCACCTTCATTGGTTTCAAATCCCTGCGCGCGCGCCGACGCCAGCCGCTGCTGCTTTGGCTTGTCGTAGCCGCCCCACGGCGAAAACCAGATCCCCGGCGCTGCATTGTACTTTGCAGCCGCTTGTGCAACGTTCGTCAAACCGTCGGGGAAGCCCGGATTGAACTTCCAAAGAGTTGTGGGATCGTCCCAGCCGTCGTCCAACAAAAAGCTGTCGAGCTTCACTCCGCGCTGCTTCGTGAGCTGCTCGCCGAAACCGTTGACCGCCTCCAGCACACCTTGCTCGGTGTAACGGTCGAAATATCCCAGGTCGTACCACGTGTTGTAGTGCAAGAACGTTCGATAAGGATGCGCTCGCTCGAGTTCCACATACTTGAGAAAGTCGCGGCGAAGCTGCGCGGGATGAGCCGCTCCGAAGACCGAGGAATACGTCACGCTCTGATTTGCCTGCAGGGGTAGCTCGCGCGAAAGCCAGCACGCCGCGCGATCTGTGCGAACGCGGCACTCCGACAGGGGATGTTCGAAGCCCAAAAACCAGGTGTCGGCAGAGATCGGCGAGCCCTTCACCTGGCCCGCAACCGTCCCGCCCGGCACCGACAAATCGATGAGAACGATCCGGGCAAGAGGGACCGGCTGCAAGGCACGAATCGTCACCTCCTGGCGAACGTAATTCGCGTCTCCGCGAAGCATCGCCTTCCAAGTGACGTGCACTTTGGCGGATTTGTCCTCGAGTTCGATGTGAATCTGCTTGCCCGGCAAGTGATCGGCAGCTTTCGATGAAGCACCCACGGTTGGGATCTCTTCGATCACGGGCGCCGTTAGAATCTTCAAGTCAGAGGAATGCAGGACAGGACCTTCTTTGGGCACGAACTCAAATGTGTCTCCCTGGGAGGCCAGGGTCGTTCCGGTGAATTCGTTGGTCACGCTTTGCAATCGCAGCGCTCCGCCCTGCGTGGTCCAGGTTGCGGAGATGGAGTGATTGGAGAGCGTGAGGCTGTCGCCTTGCTTGATGGCCTGCACGTCGGACGCGGACCAGGCGGCAGCCGGCAGCAAAAGAGCGGCACACAAAACAAGAGCACGGGCACGATCAGTAGAAAGAAGATTGATAGAAAGAAGACGGCGCATCGGCAGAATCCTTAGTCTTGCGGAAGCGGGAACCGGACAGACTACGATATGAAATAGCTCGCAACAAGAAGAAAGCAGTCGTAACCAGGTCGGCGTGACTGAATTTCGACAGACTGACAGCCGCACCGGCTGCCGCGGCAGAGGCCCGCCGGCTTGATAGCCAGCATCGACATCGGTCCTGCGACACAATCTCCGCACAACCAGCCTTTTCGCTCGACCACATTCAACTTTTTGCTCCGAATTGACTTGACTTTCGCCATAAACGAAAGTAATAGTTTTGACTCGTAATAATATGAAAGCTGGGTGGGGGAGGCTGCTATGCGTGTCTGCCGTCAGAGTTTCCGGTTTTTCACCTCTTTTATAGCTCTGTTCGCGATCACGATTTCGATGATCCCGGCAGCGGCTGGCCAGGGGGCGTATCAAGCGCAAGTGCGCGGAACGGTGACTGATCAGAGCGGGGCCATCGTGGTGAAAGCAACGGTCACCATAACGAACGACGCCACCAACATAGCGCAAACCGCAAGCAGCGATGAGCACGGCCAGTATTTCTTCACCGGGCTACGTCCGGCTGTCTACAAGGTGAAGGTGCAGGCGTCTGGTTTTCGCCCCGCTGAAAAAGAAAACGTCGTATTGCAGGTCGATCAGCAAACCACGGTGGACTTCGTGATTCATCCTCTTGGCGTAAACGAGACGATGGAAGTCAGCACCACCGCTCCGTTGTTGGACACCGAGAGTGCGACTCTGGGCACGGACATCAGCAGCGAATATGTGCACGAACTCCCTCTGGCCAACCGCAACTTCTTCGGCCTGACGTTCCTGGCGGCGGGCGTAACCGAGGTGGCAGGGTCAGGCACCAGTGATAACTATCCGTCGGGAACAAACTTCACTTCCAACGGGCAGCGCAACGCGACCGCCGAGATACGGCTCGACGGTGCCCTGATCAGCGCGCCGGAACAGGGCGAGGGGGGCAATTCGAACGTGTACTACGAGCCCTTGGTCGAGGGCATGCAAGAAATGAAGGTCCAGAACAACAGCTTCTCGGCCGAGTTCGGCAACAACGGCGGCACTGTCGTAAACATGGTGATGAAGAGCGGGACGGACGCCTTCCATGGCAGCGGCTGGTATTTCCTGCAGCGTGCGCAGCTGAACGCGCGCGACTTTTTCAATCCCGCGCCGAATCCCAAACCCGACAACAAGCGCGATCAGGGCGGCTTCTCGTTTGGGGGGCCGATCATCAAGAACCGTACATTCTTCTTCGTGGATTTCGAGAAGGTCCGAAGCTCCAGCTCGAGCAGCGGAGTGGTGACCGTACCAACCCTGGCGGAGCGCCAAGGCGACTTCTCCGCGACACAAAATGCCATTTACGACCCGACCGCTCTAGGGTGTGGGAATCCATGTGTAAACAGGCCGCAGGTGCAGTCCAACGGCCAGTTGAACGTGATCCCGGCAAACGAACTGGATCCCATCGGATTGGCCGTCCTCAATCTCTATCCGAAACCCAGCAACGCGAACGAGTTCAACAACTACAACTTCACTACGCTATCGTCGGGTCCGGACTACCAGTTCGACATCAAGATCGACCATCAGATCAACGACAGGAACCGCGTCAGCGGCCGCTACAGCCGAGGCTGGAGCAACGGTACGGCTCCGCTGACCCTTGGCGACAGCTTCGATAATGACGGAATCAAGAGCGCCGTAACTGTGGCGCAAAACGCTTCGCTGGAATATACCCGGACCATCAGCTCGCGGATCGTCTGGACTAGCCATGTAGGAGTCGACCGGGTGCACGAACTGTCGCTGCCGAGTATCCCGACGATCTCCAGTTTCAACGCTTCGCTCCCGGCTGGCGTTCAGGGATTGCCTTCGGTGTTCCAAACGGCCAATGGGATCGACAAGATGCCGACGTTTCTGATGCAGGGAAGTTCCCCTTGGACGAATCTCTACGATCAGTGCTGTATTAACACAACTTTTGCGCACACCCTGTTCAGCTATTCGTCCCAGTTGGTGATTTCCAAGGGATCGCACCTGATCAAAATCGGCGGCGAACAGAGAATTTTCTACAACAATTTCTGGCAGCCGAATTACCCGAGCGGCTTCATGACCTTTACGGATGACACGACATCGCCGACTCCGAACAGCGACACAGATGCGCTGGGGAATTCAACCGGCAATCCCTTCGCCAGCCTGGCTTTTGGCTACGGCGATAATGTCAACGCGTCCAGTCAGCTGGTGGTGACTCCATCGGTCGCGAACCGGTCGCTGGAGACAGGGTTTTATGTCCAGGACGACTGGAAGGTGACTCCGAAACTCACGATCAATCTGGGCTTGCGTTACCAGTGGAGTTCGCCTTACACGTCGCGCGGTAATCAAATCGAGTTCAGCAACTTCACCGCCGACAGCGGCGTGAATATCCCGCTGAATTCTGTCCCGGCGACGGCGCCGTCGGGTACGCTCAGCACCCAGGCGATGCTGCAGTCGGCGGGATTGAATTTCCCGTCGTCGATGGAGTTGCTCGGCACAACCCAATTCCCGACATCGAGCATGCGGACGGTTCCGACCTACAGGAAAGACGTTGGGCCGCGGCTGGGCTTCTCGTACCAGATCGATCCCCAAACGGTGGTCCGTGGCGGGGCGGGCATCTATTTCGGAATGAGCCCGGCCACCAACTTCCAGTATCCCGGCTCGGCGTTCCGCAAAACCGCAAACCTGTTTTTTACGAACGACAATTTCGCCACCCAATCCGCGAGCCTGGAGAATCCGTTTCCAGGAGGCTTTACCGGTCCGCAGGGTACGCAGTACGGCCAGTTTGCAAACTGGGGTTATCAGAACCCGAACGATCTGGGCACAACGGCGGCGCGAGACGCCAACATCTACCAGTGGAATGTGGGAATCCAGCGGCTGCTCCCCAGCCAGATCGTGCTCGGCGTGGACTACTCCGCGAACCGAAGCACCCATCTGCCCTGGGCTGGCACAAACAACCAGGATTTCATCCCGTCGGCATTGCTGGCCCAGATCACTGCGGCGGTCACTCCGACGGATTCGACTTGCTCCGCGGACAGCTGCGTAAGCAATTTCCTTCAGACGCAAGTGGGCAACCCGTTTTATTCCATGTTCAATACCCCTTGCACGTCAACCGCTTCCAATCCCTGCTTCAACGAACCCAATTCGAACTACGGCAATTCGACGCTGCCCTTGGGTACTCTGTTGAACAAGTACCCGCAATTCAATGGTGATTTTGAAGGGCTGATGCTGGAGGAAGCCAGTTCCTGGTACAACGCTCTACAGATTCGCTTTCAGAAGCGCACTACGCACCACGTCAGCTTCGAGGGTAGCTACACCATATCGAAGTCAACCGACAATTCGTCGGCGGGCAGGAATAACTGGGTGGGCGCGCTTGGGGCCGGCATTCCCCAACAACTGGATCGTCTGAATCTGGAACACAGCATTGGGGGCAACGACACGCCACAGCGGCTGGCGCTCGCCGTGGTCGTGGATCTGCCCGTTGGGCGCAAGCAATGGATTGGCGGCAATATGAACCGAGCGGTCGACGCCGTGGTGGGAGGCTGGTCGCTCGCGACGATCATCACCGAGCAATCCGGACAACCGCTAGCCCTCGGCATGGCCAACGCCCGTCTGGCGAACGGAACCCAGCGCCCCCAGGTTGTGTGCTCCCAACTTAAGACCGGGACCAGCGTGCACGCCGCTGCCTTGGACTGGGAGAATGTGGGAGTCGCGGCGAATCCTGCCACCTTCCTCAACGCAAACTGCTTTGCCGACCCCGGCGACCAGATTCCCGGAAATGCTCCACGGTACTTTTCCGGGCTGCGCGTCGACGGCATCCACAACTTGGATATGAATATTTACAAGTCGTTTGTGCCTAAAGAAGGCATGCGGATCGAAGTGCGGGCGGAGATGTTCAACTTCGCCAATCACCCGCGCTTTGGACCGCCGAATACGTCCGTGGGAGATCCCTTCTTTGGCACCATTACCACGGATAGCGTCAACGGGACTGTTCTCGAGAATCCGCGATCCTTCCAGTTCGGGTTGAGATTCGAGTTCTGAGGGCTCGAGGCTCAGCCGTTCATCGCCTCCGCTGAACCATGCGAAGAAGGTCATTCCTGAAGGCCGGTGGTGCCCTCGCAGCAGCAGGGATTGGCGCCAAATCCCTGCTCGCGCAAATCCCTACCCACAATTTCGACAAATACGATTTCGGCTCCGGCCCTCCAGTTTCTGATCGTCTTTTTCAGGGACCGTTTGCTGCCGACGTCTACCCCAGTTGGAACGTGGTCATGGCGCTCAGTCCATCCCCTGAGGTCGTTCCGAATTATGGGATGGGAATGATCACCTACATTTGCGATGAAGTCGGACCCGCGAAAAAAGACGGAGAATCCCAGGCGCAGTCGATCGAAAATCTGGTCAAGCTGCCTCTCGGGACGAAGCTATATCTCCGCGTGAATTGGAAAGACGTGCAGCAGCGGCCCGGACGACTCGACCTCTGCGAGCACTGGAAGCTGACTTTCGATCTCGCGCGCCGCTATCAGAAGCGCATCGGCTTCCGCGTGATGCTCAGCAATCCCGACATCCCCGATTCGCCATTGCCCGAATTCTTGCGGGCCAAGATCCCCATGGTCAAGCTTGGCGATTGGCTCCATCGCACGCGCTACGAGCCGCGCTACGACGATCCCACATTTCAGGCGGCGTTTCGCGAACTCGTCGATTTGCTCGCCGACGCCTACGATGGACATCCCGAGGTCGAATACACCGACACGTTCATGTACGGCTTCTGGGGCGAGGGCCACACCTGGCCATTCGAATCGAACCCGTTCCCCGATGCGGTGACCGCTGAGAACACTTTTGTCAACATGCTTCAGCATCAACTCGAGCGCTGGAAGAAGACTCCGCTGCTCACCAACACGCAACCGGATTTCAGCAAAGTCGGCAATGCCGAACTGCTCGATCGCACCGTGCGCAGTTTCAACTGGCTTCGCACCGACACTATCTTCATCGAGAACGAGCAGATCGAGGAACTCAGCAACCGGCCTCCATGGACTGGAGTCTCCGTCGAAGTGGGCATGTCCGATGGTTCGCCCAAAAGCCTTAAGCTCGACGACGGCCTCACCTACACCGACAACGCCATCCATCACGTGCAAGACGTCGGCGCGGACTATTTCTCTCTGTGGAACTGGCACCGCATTCAGGCCGACCGCATTCTCAATTACTACCATCAATTTCCGGACGCGCTCGACGAACTGGCCCGAAAGATTGGATATCGAGTACGCCCCTCGTGGGTGTGGACCTACGAAGAGGGTGGCTATCCGGGCCTGATCATCGGATTTGTGAACGACGGCATCGCCGCCGTTCCCGGCGTGTTGCGGGTCTCGGTCATAAGCACGGACGGCAAAGTTTTGTTCAGTGGCAGCCTCGATGCCGGATATCCGCTCCCCGGAAAAGTGCGCCAGGCGAAATTCCCACTGCCCAAAGGAACCAAGTGGCAGGGCTTGCGGCTGAAAGCAGAAATCGAGGTCAAGGGACAACGCTATCCAGTCCGCTGGGCCTGTCGCCAAAAACTAAATGACGACGGCACTCTGACGCTGCGCACAACGGCCGGCCTGGGACAAAACGACGAAACCGGCGGCGTCCCGCCGACCGGTTGATTGCCGGAAGCGAAGTCCTGCGAACTATGGCATCGCTTGAGACACTGCGTCATCCTGAGCGGAGCCGTTTTTCAGTCGGAGCGAAGGATCTGGCGAGGAGCGCACGTGAGTGCCGCATTCAGGCCACGGTCGTGGAAGAGAGGCCCTGGGCCACGAAAAGTTGCAGAGAGAGAAAGGCTTTAGCCCCCGTGTTCTTCAAATCGACAACGATCTATACGAGGTCCCATTGAAACCACAAATCGCACTCGCTCTCGTCCTCTTCGCATCCACCCTGCCCGCAGCCCCCGACCAACATCCGCAAGACTGGACCAACTACGTCCGCATCGGCGCCTACGGCCTAAAAGGCGGAGACGCTGCCGAAATCGTCCGCCACGCGCAAGAGAGCAACGTCGCCGGCATCGAAGTCGACAACGACATCCCCGGACGCTACGAGAGCTACCTCGATCCAACCGCGAAGCTGAAAGCCATTCATGACGTCGCCGACGCCGCCCACAAAGTCGGCAACCACGCATTCGTCTACATCGCCGGCACCGAGTGCATCACCGCCCACGGGGATCAGGTCGCGCACACGCTTGCCAAAGACCATCCCGACTGGCTGCAGCGCAAGATCACCGGCGAGCCGGCCATCTTCGGCGGCGGCTCTGCCTTCTGGATCCGTAAGGGCGATGAAGATGTCTGGGTGAGTCCTTACGCGCCCGAGTGGCGCAAAACCTACATGGAGCGAGTGCGCCAGATTGCCGCCACCGGCATCGACGGCATCTACATCGACATTCCCTACTGGATGACGCATTTCGATGGCTGGGAAGATACCTGGGCGAGTTTCGACGACTACACAGTGGCCGCGTTCAAGCAGCAGACCGGACTCGACGCCAAGCACGATCTCAAGCTCGGAGACTTCTCCGACCCGAACTTCCATAAGTGGGTGCAATTCCGTATTCAGACGTTTACCGATTTCCTCGCCGAAATCGACCGCAACGCCAAGTCGATTAATCCGCAAATCAAAACCATTCCTGAAATTTATCCGGGCATTGAAGAGGAATCCGTACGCGTCGGCGCCGATGTCTACAGCCTCTACGCAGTGGTCGACGCCATCGCCCACGAGTACGAATTCGGCAACGGCGATCACATGGCCTCGGGCCGCAAGCCGATCGACTGGTTCCGCTACCAGGTTGGCATGCATTCCTTCCGCGCATTCGCCCAGGGAAAACCCACGTGGATACTGAACTACTCCTGGGACGGCGACAAGAAGGTCGACGCCCGCGAAGCCATGCTGAATCTCGCCATGTCGCAGGTCATGGCCGGCGCGAATTTCTGGGACGCTCCGGGACACTCGATGGCGGGCTCGAACGATCTGCCGACGCGCAAGAAGATCTTCACCTGGATTCAGGCGCACGAAAAGACGTTCTACCTGCCGCGCTCTCCCATCGATCCCATCGGCGTTTACTTCTCCCCGGAGACGCGGAACTTCTTCGCCAAGGAATTTATCCCGTCCTACCGCGGCGCTCTGATTCTGCTGATGCAGAAGCATCTCGAATTTCAGATCGTCACGCCGCGCACGCTGGCGGATTTCAAGGGTAAGACGTTCGTTCTGCCGGACGTGCGCGTTCTTAACGACGTCGAGCAGGCCTGGCTCAAGGATTTCGTGGCGCAAGGCGGCAAAGTCGTCATCGCAGGCGCGGACACAACCGAACTCGGAGAGTCACGGAATGTGGTACGCCTTCCGGCGAATCCGGGCAAGGCATACAACGACGAGCAGGAAAAAGACTTCGATCATGCCTCGCCCGATTCCCAGCGAGAATTTCTGGCTAGCCTGTCCGGCGGAGACTCCGTAAAGATTGAAGCATCGACGCACGTGGCCACTTCGATCGCGCGCACCTCCGACGGCCACCTCAACTGCTACTTCGCCAACTTCGCCGGCCTGGTCGGCGGATCGAATCCCATCCAGACGCCACAAGATGGAGTACAAGTCACTCTGAAGTCGAAGTCTGAGGGCAAGGCCTTCTTCCTGCCGTTCATGGGAGAACCGCAAGCAGTAAAGGGCGAGCGCCATGGTGAATCAATCACCTTCACGCTGCCAACAATCACCCGAGGCGCCGTCTTCTGGTACGAGCCATAAGTTCAGCGTTTGTCAGTCTGTGCAGGCTCCCAAGCCTTCGATCGCGAGACGGCCTCATTCCAGCGCTCGCGCAGGGCTCGGGCTTGCTCCGGTGCCATCCGCGGTTCGAAGTGGCGATCCTTGGCCGAACTTTCGGCCAGCCCGGCCGGCCAGAAATCGACGGCGCGGCCCGCGAGATACGCCGCTCCCAGCGCTGTCGTTTCCGTCACTGCCGGACGCACGACCGGCACTCCCAGAATGTCGGCCTGAAACTGCATCAGGCTATCGTTGGCAGCTGCGCCACCATCCACGCGCAGCTCCTGCACCGCGTCGCCCGAATCGCGCCGCATGCCGTCGAGCAAATCCGCCACCTGGTAGGCGATGCTCTCGACGGCCGCACGCGCCAAATGCCCCGCAGAAGTTCCGCGCGTCAGCCCGAAGATCGATCCGCGTGCGTAGGAATCCCAATGCGGCGCGCCCAGCCCCACAAAGGCCGGGACGAAGTACACACCGCCATTATCCGGCACGGATTGGGCGAGCGTCTCGACCTCTTCCGACTTGCGAATCAGACCCAGTCCGTCGCGCAGCCATTGCACCACGGCCCCTCCGACGAAAACGCTGCCCTCGAGCGCGTATTCAGTCACATTTCCGATTTTCCACGCAACGGTCGTCACCAACCTGTTCGACGACGGCACCGCGCGGCGGCCGGTGTTCTGCAGCATGAAGCAGCCGGTACCGTACGTATTCTTCGTCATTCCGGGCTCGGTGCATCGCTGCCCGTAGAGCGCTGCCTGCTGATCTCCCGCGATGCCCGCGATCGCAATTCCGTTGAGCCCCTCGATTCCGCTGACCTTGCCGTAGTTCTCGCTGCACGACCGCACTTCGGGCATCATCGACAGCGGAATTTTCAGCAGTTCGAGCAGTTCAGGATCCCAAGCGCCTCTGTGGATATTGAACAGCATGGTCCGCGATGCGTTGCTCGCGTCGGTAGCATGAACTTGGCCCTGCGTAAGCTTCCAGACCAGCCACGTGTCGACCGTTCCGAAGGCAAGTTTTCCCGCCTCGGCAAGGCTCCGCGCGCCCGAGACTTTATCGAGGACCCACGCGATCTTCGTGCCAGAAAAGTACGAGTCGATCAGCAATCCGGTGCGTTGCTGGATCAATTCACTGTGGCCTTGTTTGTGTAGCCGGTCACAGACTTCGGCGGTTCGCCGGTCCTGCCACACGATCGCGTTGTAGATGGGTTGGCCGGTCTCGCGATTCCATACGAGCGTAGTCTCGCGTTGGTTCGCGATCCCGATGGCGGCAACATCCCCGGGCCCGGCTCCCACTCGAGCCAGCGACTCGAGGGCGACAGCGATCTGCGAGAAAGCGATCTGCTCGGGATTGTGCTCGACCCATCCCGGCTGCGGAAAGATTTGCTCGAACTCCTGCTGCGCAACTGCCTGCACCGCTCCGCCCTGATCGAACAGAAGCGCCCGCGAACTGGTCGTGCCCTGATCCAGCGCCAAAATGTATTTCACAATTCCTCCAAGGCTTCACCTCTGCGACGGCTTCAGGAAGCGGCGGATTCCGAAGTCGTAGATCGCCGCCCCCGCTAGTCCGCCCAGCAGCGGAGCCACGATCGGAATCCACCAGACGCGAGTGCCGTCGGTGAGGCCATTGTTCGGAAATCCGGCGATCACGGTAAACAGTCGCGGACCAAAATCCCGCGCCGGATTGATAGCGTACCCGTGCATGCCGCCAAAGCTCATCCCGATTGCGACAACGACGAGGCCGATCATAAGCGGGGCAAGATTCGCCCCCGGCGGCATGTTGAATTCGTCGGTGATCGCGAAGATCAGAAGCACGAGCAATCCGGTACCGATCAACTGATCAAGGAAACCCGCCTGCGGCGTCCCCGGAAAAGCGGGAAAGGTTGTGAACACGCCGGCGGTGGTCTGCAGCCCTGGGTCCGCATGGTGAAAGGCGGGCAGGTAGTTCCAGTAGACCAAAGCGGCGGCGGCGAACGCTCCCGCGGTTTGCGCGACGCAATAAGGAATGACCTTGCTCCACGAGAATTTTCGGAAGACGGCGACTGCCAAAGTGACAGCGGGGTTCAAGTGTGCTCCCGAGACTTTGCCGGCAACATAGATGCCCATGGTGACGGCAAGGCCCCAGCCGAGGGTGATGTTGGTGAATCCGCCGTGAATGGTTTCACCCGGATTTTTCGAGGGAAAGAGCACCACCATGGCGACCACTCCGATGCCGAACAGCATCAGGATAAAGGTACCCAGAAACTCGGCGATGAGCTCCGCCGTCAGCGTTGGTTTTGCGTTCATCGTCCCTCGCGTCGACTGCGCATCCGTGACCGCCGAGTAGTCTACCAAGGCGCGGCGGGCCCCGGCGCTTTTTCCGCGGGAACTCTCGAGCCCAGCATAAGCGGCGGCCACTGAAAGTAATGAAGATAGGGTCCATTCCCCCTTGACATTTCGACACAGGGCCGTAAGATAGAAACATAATTATTCAAGATCGTGAATATTTATTCATTATGAATAAAACACTGCGCCAACGGGCTGTCCTGGATGTTCTGAAGCATGGCTCCATCGCCAGCCAGGAGGACCTGCAGCGTCATTTGCGGCGGCGCGGATTCAAGGTGGGGCAGGCGACCCTTTCGCGGGACATTCGCGATTTGAATCTGAGCAAGACCTCGCATGGATATTCGCTGCCTCACGGAGATGGCGGGGCCGGAATCGCACTGCCTCCGGTGTCGCGGCTGGTGCGTGAATTTGTTCTGGATATCCGGTCCGCGCAGAACCTGTTGGTCATCAAAACAATCGTGGGCAGCGCGCAACCCGTGGCTGCGGCGCTCGATGAGACTGATTGGAGCGAAGTCGTGGGAACGATCGCCGGGGACGACACCATCCTTATTGTGTGTCCCGACAAGGATGAGGCCCGGACACTGGCGGGACGCATCGAGGAAATGCTGGGCTGATGGTGGGAAAACTCAAGACCGCAGTGCTGGGGGCGACCGGCTATTCAGGGCTGGAGTTGACGCGGATTCTTTTACGTCATCCGCGGCTGGCAAAGCCGGTGTTGCTGAAGCGGCAGTCCGACCACGGTGGAGCGTCGGATCTGGCAGATGTCTTCCCTGCTCTGTACGGCAACGGCGGTTATCCTTTGCACTCGCTGTCGTGGGCATCGCTCAAACAGCAGGGCGTTGAGTTTCTGTTCTTGGCAACACCACACGAGGTCTCGCGTTCGCTGGTACCGGAGGCGATTAGCCACGGGCTGCGAGTGATCGACCTGAGCGGCGCTTGGAGACTGAAGCAGGCGGAGCACCGGGCGATCTACAACTTCGAGGATGCGGATACGGCCACGGCAGCGCAGCTGACTGAAAAGGCTGTCTACGGACTGCCGGAGTTGAACGCGGATCGTATCGGTAGCGCGGATTTGGTAGCAAATCCCGGCTGCTATGCAACGTCGGTGATATTGGCGCTTGCTCCTCTGCTCAAAGCGGGAGTTGTCGATCGCAACCGCGGGATCATCTCGGACTCGAAATCAGGGGTATCGGGCGCGGGGAAGGAACCGACTGCTAAGACACATTTTGTGTCGGTGGCTGACAATCTCTCCGCGTATTCGGTGTTCAACCACCGGCACACCGGCGAAATCGTGGAGCAACTTGCGTTGTGTTCGCAGGAACTGATCTTCACTCCACACCTGCTGCCGATTCCGCGCGGAATCTTGTCCACCATCTATGTGCATCTAAGCCGTGAGATGACGCCACTGGAAGTGGAGTCGTGCTTTCGGAACTTTTACTCGGGCAAGCACTGGGTCAGGATTTTTCAGACTCCGAAGCTTCCGCAGGTGCAGTTTTCGCTGAACACGAACTACTGCGATCTTGGTTTTTGCCTGGCGGAAGATCGGCGGCGGCTGGTGTTGATCTCGTGCATCGACAACCTGCTCAAGGGTGCGGCGGGACAGGCAGTACAAAACCTGAATCTGATGAACGGCTGGGGCGAGGAAGAAGGACTGCAGTGACGATCGTGATCAAAATCGGTGGGGCAGCGTTGGAAGACTTGGCGGTCTTGCGCAAGTGCGCGCGGGCGATTGCGGAGCTGGCGCAGGATGGGCATCGCGTCGCCGTTGTTCACGGCGGTGGTACCGCGTTGACACGTGTGCTCAAGCAACTGGGCAAACAGAGCGAATTCGTCGGCGGACTGCGGGTCACAGACGCGGAGACGCGCGACGTAGCTCTCATGGTCCTTGGCGGCATGGTCAATAAGAAGATGGTGGCCGCGATCCAGGCCGCCGGAATGCCTGCGGTCGGATTCTGCGGTGGCGATGGGATGTCGTTCCGCGCCCGCCGCAAGCATGTTCGCGGGAACGATCTTGGATTCGTGGGCGAGATTTGTTTTGCCGAGCCTTGCTGGATCGAAGCGTTGTGGCAGCAGGGCGGCATTCCGGTGCTGGCTTCGCTCGCTCTCGGCGCGGACGGTGAGTATTACAACGTCAACGCCGACGAGATGGCTGCCGCTTGCGCCGCAGCTTGCCACGCGAATGCGCTGATCTTCCTTACGGATGTGCCGGGAGTGAAGGACGCTGAAGGCGTGGTGATTCCCTGGCTCAACACGAAGCAGGCGCAGGATCTTGCGGCAGGATCGGTGGTCAGTGGCGGCATGTTACCGAAGCTCGCGGCTTGCGCACAGGCGTTGAAGCAAGGCGTGGGACGCGTGCGGATATTGCCGGCGGCCGAAGCGGAGGCATTGCCGCAGTTTTATCTGACGAAGCTGAATTGTGGAACAGAAGTAACCTGCGCATGAGCGCAGTGGAGAACGAAATTGAAGAATGAGGAGTTGAAGTTGAATAGTCCATTGCAGAATCGGGCGCCGGTCGTGCCGGAAACCTTTCCCGACGTTTTCTGGTGCCCAGATCTGGTTTCGACTCGCGATCTGGGGCCGCAGGGTGTTCAGGCTGTGCTGCATCTGGCCGAGCTGATGAAATCTCGTCCATCGGTTTTCTCGCGCTCTCTCGCGGGGAAACAGATGGTGATGTTTTTTGAGAAGCCGTCGCTCCGAACCCGATTGACGTTCGAATCAGCGATGATCAGCATGGGCGGAACTGCGATGTTTGTCGATCAATCGCAGAGCCGGCTGGACGCCCGCGAGAAGCTGAGCGACATCGCGCACAACCTTGAGCGCTGGATTGACGTCATCGTGCTCCGCACGTTTGCGCAGGAAACGATTGAAGGCATGGCGCAGCACGCGTCTGTGCCGGTGATCAACGCGCTGAGCGACCTTGAGCATCCTTGCCAGGCCCTGGCCGATTACCTCACTCTGCAGGAACGCTACGGCGATCTCAAGCAAATCACACTGGCTTATGTCGGCGACGGAAACAACGTGGCGCATTCGCTGCTTTTGACGTGCGCGTGTCTGGGGTCATCCATCCGCATTGCGACTCCCAAGGGTTACGCCTGTAATCCTCAGATTGTGTCCGACGCCCGAAAGATCGCAAAGCAAACGGGCGCGCAACTCGAATTTCTCACGGACCCTCATGTTGCGGTCGCAGGCGTCGAAGCGATTTACACCGACGCATGGGCCAGCATGGGAAAGGAAGACGAAGCCGCACAACGCGCACGCATTTTCCAGCCGTACCAGGTAAATCGGGAACTCATGGCGGAAGCCGCGTCGCACGCGGCATTTATGCATTGCCTCCCAGCGCATCGCGGAGAAGAAGTTACCGACGAGGTGATGGACGGCGATCACTCTGTCATCTTCGAGCAGGCGGAAAACCGGTTGCACGTTCAAAAATCCATTCTTTACTTATTGCTGGGCGGCGCGGTGCGTCTGCCCGTAAGGAGCGCTCATGCCTGAGAAAGTTGTTCTCGCTTATTCCGGTGGACTCGACACTTCGATCATCATTCCATGGCTGAAGGAAAACTATTCCTACGACGTCATTGCGATGGTCGGCGATGTGGGCCAGGGAGACGACATTGAAGCCGTGGTCGAGAAAGCGTACGCAACCGGTGCCAGCAAGGTGATTGTCGAGGATATGCGCGAAGAGTTCCTGACCGGGTATGTGTTTCCCGCACTGAAGGCTGGCGCAGTATACGAGCACAAGTATCTGCTCGGGACTTCGCTGGCACGGCCTGTGATTGCAAAACACCAAGTGGAAGTGGCTCTGCGCGAGGGAGCGACCGCGGTGGCTCACGGTTGCACCGGAAAGGGCAATGATCAAGTGCGGTTTGAGCTGACGTATCAGGCGCTTGCTCCGGAGTTGAAGATCATCGCGCCGTGGCGCGAGTGGAATTTGAAGTCGCGGGAAGATTGCCTCGACTATGCGGAACAGCATGGTATTTCGGTAACGGCGAGCCGCGAGAAGATTCACAGCCGCGACCGGAATCTGTGGCACATCAGCCACGAAGGCGGCGAATTGGAGGACGCGGGGAACGCTCCATTGCCGACAACGTGGCAGATCACTCGTTCGCCGCAGGAAGCGCCTGACAAGGAAGAACAGGTCAGTATTGGATTTGAGCGCGGAGTTCCTGTATCGGTAAACGGGATGAAGATGGATCCCGTGTCGCTGGTCGAACTGCTGAATGAAATCGGGGCACGGAATGCAGTGGGACGCATCGACTTGGTCGAGAACCGATTTGTCGGAATGAAGTCCCGCGGATGCTATGAGACTCCCGGTGGCACCCTGCTGATCGCGGCTCACCGCGAGTTGGAGGCGTTGTGCCTGGAGCGCGACGTTGCCCACTTCAAGGAGCATATTGGATTGAAGTATGCCGAACTGGTGTACTTCGGGCTGTGGTTCACTCCTCTGCGCGAAGCGCTCGATGCATTCGTCGAGAAGACGCAGACGGAGATGACCGGCAAAGTTACGCTGTCTCTCTATAAGGGCAACGTTTCGATCGTCAGCCGCGAATCGGAACATTCGCTCTATCGAACCGATCTGTCGTCGTTCACGATGGGTGACAGCTACGACCAGAAAGACGCGGCCGGATTCATTCGCATTCTCGGACTGCCGTCGCGATCGCGTGCGCGGACCCGCATCGAGGTTGCGCGATGAAGATGTGGTCCGGAAGGTTCCGGCAACCGCTGGATCCGGATTTCGAGCGCTGGCAGCGGTCGTTTGGCTTCGATCGCCGCCTATTGCGTTACGAAATCGCAGCCAGCGGCGCGCATGCGCGTGCGCTGAAGAATGCTGGCGTGTTGTCCGCGGACGAATTGATCAGCATTTTGCAGGGACTGGAGCAGATCGGGGCGAAGGCAGCGGCATCACCAACGTTCCTTGAAGACAACGAAGCGGAAGATGTTCACCACTTTGTCGAAAAGCAACTTGTCGCTTTGATCGGCGAGGCAGGATACAAGCTGCACAGTGGACGCAGCCGCAACGAGCAGATTGCGACCGACTTGCGGTTGTACGTGAGGGCGTCGATCGACGAATTGCGCGAGCGACTCAGCGAACTTTGCGGGGTAGTGGCAGACCGGGCGGAACAGGCCGGGGACGCAGCGATGCCGGCATACACGCACCTGCAGCGAGCGGAGCCGGTCCTAGTCGGGCATTGGCTGTTGGCTTACGTGGAAATGTTTCTGCGGGACGCGGGACGGCTGGCGGATTGCCGCAAGCGGCTGAATGTGTGTCCGTTGGGATCGGGGGCGGTTGCGGGAGCAACGCTCTCTTTGGACAGGGCGCTGATGGCCGAGAGCGTCGGCTTCGATGGTCCTACTGCGAACAGCATCGACGCAACGAGCGATCGCGACTTTGTGGTTGAGTTCGTCCAGGCGCTTTCGATGCTGGCTGCGCATTTGAGCCGGTGGGCGGAGGAGATGATTCTGTTCTCCACGCAGGAATATGGATTCATCGGTCTGCCAGAAGCGTATTCCACCGGCAGCAGCGCGATGCCGCAGAAGAAGAATCCCGACTTGCTGGAGTTAGTACGGGGCAAGAGCGGACGCGTTATGGGGAATGCTGTAGCACTCATGACGCAAGTGAAAGGCTTGCCGCTCGCCTACAACAAGGATCTGCAGGAAACGCAGGAGCCCCTTTTCGATTCCGCCGACACGCTGCTCTCGACGCTGCCTCTGGTCACAGGCTGGATGAAGGCCGTGGAATTTCATCACGACATCATGCAGCAGGCGGCGGGATCGGGGTTCATGAATGCGTGGGCTGCGGCGACTTATCTGGTGAACAAGGGCGTTCCGTCGCGGCTGGCTCACGAGCGGATTGGCAAGGCAGTACAACTTTGTCTCGAGCGGAAATGCGAATTGCAGGAGCTGCCTCTTGCCGTCCTCCGGACGTTGAGTCCGGCGTTTGGCGAGGATTTCTACGAATCTCTGACGCTTCATTCTGTACTCGCCGTTCACGACGTTCCGGGAGGCACAGCGCCGGCCCGGGTGCGGCAGGCCATGGGCCTCGCCAGAAAGAAAATTGAGTGTCTTCGCGAGGAGGTCCATGCGCACGCGTAAAGCAATTTTGCCGGATGCACAAGATATTCATGAACTGATCGGAGCGTACTCCGGCGACGGCACACTGCTGCCGCGGACGCTGCCGGAGATCTGCGAGAACGTGCGCGACTTCGTAGTCATCGAAGACGAGGGTCGCATCATCGGCTGCGGCGCACTACATCTCTACGGAACGCATCTGGCTGAGATTCGGTCGATCACTGTTGCGCCGTGGGCTCAAGGAAAAGGCGGCGGCGGACGCTTAGTCAAGGCGCTGCTGGCCGAGGCCAAGCGTCACCGCGTGGATTGCATCTGCCTGTTTACCCGCAAGCCGAACTTTTTTGCCGGGCAGGGATTTACGGTCGCGCAGCGCGAGGATCTGCCGGACAAGATCTATAAAGATTGTCACGCGTGTCCGAGGTTCCATTGCTGCGATGAGGTGGCGATGGTGAGAGGCGATCTGCCGAAGTTCGCGATCCTGCCGGAGCCGGCAAACTGGGTGCAACTGCAGTCATGGGCGCCGAACGGAGAGCCGACGCGCTCTAGCTAAACTCTTGTGCGCCGTCTTCAGCGGAGCACAGATACGTTTGGGGATCGATGCCGGTCGCTTTGCGATAGCGATCTGCAATCTGAACAGCGAAGTCTTTCGCACTCTCCTCGCGAACAAGGTTCACGGTACAGCCGCCAAAACCGCCGCCGGTCATGCGTCCTCCAATGAAGCCAGGCAAACCTTGCGCTGCATCCACCATCACGTCGAGTTCACGGCAGCTGACTTCGTAGAGATCGCGGAGGCTGTCGTGCGACTCGCGCATCAATTTCCCCACGCTCTTCAGGTCACCTTCGGTGAGAGCGCGCGCGGCGTCCAGCGTTCTCTGATTCTCCCGGACGACGTGCGTGCAACGCTTGGCGATCGTGGGAGGCAGATCCTTCAGGTGCTGCTCTAACATGGCCGGCGATACGTCGCGCAGAGCTCGAATCGCGGGATCCCATTTCGCGAACCAACGCACTCCCTCTTCGCATTCTTCGCGGCGCTGGTTATAGGCGCCCGTAGCATGATCGTGCTTGACCTTCGTATTGCACACAACCAAGCTGATTCCCTGAGGGATCGGGACGAACTTGAACTCGAGCGAGCGGCAGTCGAGAAGGAAGGCATGGCCTTTCTTGCCCATGCAGGAAACGAATTGGTCCATGATGCCGACGCGGGCGCCGACGAACTCGTTCTCTGCTTTCCGGCAGAGCTTGGCGACTTCGGGCAAAGGGATTTGCACACCGTCCAAGCTCATGAGGGCCAGAGCGGAGGCCACCTCTAACGCAGCAGAGGAACTGAGGCCGGAAGCGACAGGGACTTCACTATGGACGAGGGCATTGGCTCCGGCGAGCCTGCAGCCGCTCTCCTGAAGAACCTTGGCGACGCCTACCACGTAGTCACACCATGCGCCCACCCGTTGAGGTGGAAGGGCGCCGACATTGAACTCGAAGTGACCGGGAAATTCCTCGGATTCGATCCGCAACTTCTGATCCGGCTGCGGGGCGATCGCCACGTAGGTCGAGAAGCCCAAGGCAGCCGGCATAACGAATCCGTCGTTGTAATCGGTATGCTCGCCGATCAGATTCACGCGGCCGGGGGCGCGAAAAATCCGGGGACGTTGACCGAACAGTTTATCGAAGTGCTGAATGAGGTCGCGCGAGTTCATCCTTAAGAAATCCTGCAACAATTATTACTATATAAGCAATACGCAAGCCGCTTTGGTAATTTCAGAGCTACGCGCGGATGCCCAGGCAAAACGGGTCCCGGGGATCGAGAACCAGGTCGGTTTCAGCATTCACGAAGGCTGATCCCTTAATACTGGGGTAGACCTTGCCGTCGCGAACAGTGATGCTGCCCTCAAAAATGCTGCCGACAATGCTTTCCTGTTTCCAGGTCTGGCCCTCGCGAATCTTTCCATCCGCATAGAGGCAAGCCAGCTTGGCGCTGGTGCCCGTGCCGCACGGAGAACGGTCGTAGGCCTTGCCGGGGCAGAGAACGAAATTCTTGCTGTCGACCGATGGGTCGTCGGAACGTCCGTACAGTTCGATGTGGTCGATTTCCTGATTGGCGGCGCCGGTGATTCCCTGCTGCTTCAGGGCCTGGCGGATGGCCCAGGTAAGATTGGTCAACTGCTCGATATTTGGGAGCGTAAGTTCGATGGTGTGATCTCGCAATAGAAAGAACCAGTTTCCGCCCCAGGCTACGTCGCCGTAGACCTTGCCGTAGTGGGGCACTTCCACCGCGACGTTGGCGGCCAGACGATAACTAGCAACGTTGTTGACTGTGACTTCTCCTTCGGGATGCAGGACGGCCGTCACCGTACCGACTGGGGTTTCGATGCGGTGCTGGCCCTGCTGGATACGGTTCATGTGGGCGAGGGTCGCGACTAACCCGATCGTTCCATGGCCGCACATCCCCAAGTAGCCAACATTGTTAAAGAAGATGACCCCTGCAGCGCAGGAAGGATCGGTGGGCTCGCACAACAACGCGCCGACCATCACGTCGGAGCCGCGGGGTTCGTTGACGACCGCAGAGCGAAAAGTGTCATGTTCTTTGCGAAAGAGATCCAAGCGTGCGGGAAGTGGGCCTCGGCCGAGATCGGGACCGCCGCTGACGACAACGCGCGTCGGCTCGCCGCCGGTATGAGAGTCAATGACTCTCACTCGTTGGTGTCCGCCCGCCGTCACTTCTGTGGAATTCTCCTCATGGCCCAGCATTGATTGTACGATTTTGCATTCGTTTGGAACCAAGCCATTCGGGGCAATCCTAGTGGAGCTTCAGGTCGAGGTAGTGTCCAAAACTGGCGAGCGACACCTGATCTCCCCCGGGAAGGTAGAAACCAAATTTTCCCAGAGACAGGTTGACGCCCGGCTGCGTGCAGCGATCAATCACAACCCAGCCGTCCCCCTGCTTGATCTGGTGGACGATTTCCGCCGGCGAGACGCGAATCTGGATCGTGCGAAAGCTTTTCTTCTCGCCCTTGTGAGGAATTTTGATGTCGCTTACTCTCTGACCGTTTCTGATCTCGGCACGATAGAAGTTGTTGTCGTCGATCTGAAAGAGATCGAAATTGTTCGGATCGGTGTAGTTGACGACCCATTGCAGGCGATGGCCTTTGTTCAGAATTGCCGAAAACATGAACGTGCCAGCTGTGGGCGTTACTCCATAGAGAACAAAGTCGCCGCCCTTGCGCGTGAATCTGCCTTTCTCCTGTTTCCAACCGTTGGGGTCGTCCCACTTCGACATTCCGTCCGGTGCGAGCGACAAATCGAAGGTTCGCGACTGACCGGCGGCAATCTCCAAAGACGAAGTGCGCACCAGACTGTCTGCCGTGCGAGCGGACAGAGTGTATGTACCCGCGGGCACGTCGACCGGAGTGCCGTTGCTCACCTTGATGGGAGACTCGCCCTGCCTGGTCAGAGCGATCTGCGCGTCGGCGGGAGAATAAGAGATCTTCAACTCGGCGGGCGCCACTTCCAAAGCGGCTTCAGCGGCGAAGAGCGTAACAGGGGCTCCTACAGCAAATTGCTTCTTGAATTGCTTGGGCTTGAATCCATCCTTGCGCAGCTCCACTACGCGATCGCCGGGAGCGATGCTCGTCAGGTCGAGACTACCATCGGACTGCACCGTTCCCGAGTTGATCTGGTCAACATACACCGCGGTGCCCGGTGGACCACCCCGGATGCTCAGCGAGGCCATGTGCGGAACCGGGAGAAGACCGAACACCAGCCTTCCCTGCTGGCCCTTGCGAATGCGGATGCGTTGTTCCGCTGCATCTCGAAAGCCTGACTTGGCGACGCGAACAATGTATTCCTTGGGTTCAAGATTCGGAATCCGCAGCTGGCCGCCCTGGGTCTGCTGGGGCAGCGGCTTTCCGTTGAGAAATACTTTCGTCTTGTCCTGACCGGTCACAACCACGAGTGTGCCAACGTTCTGTCCGGACTCGACGAAGGCCGCCAAAGCGGGAGTCGCACCAGCCTCGATCGATAGCTTGTATTCTTCGGGGCCGAGGGTGACGGTCAGCTCGTGACTTCCGGCGCTGACTGATGGCAGGTCGGCGCCTTCGGCGGGAAGACCGACCGCCGCTTGTCCGTCGAGGCTCACCTTGGCAGCAGGGTCGCTCGAGTACACGTGAACATGATCGCCCATGCTGCTCACGATCAACGCCAGTATGCCTTTGGCGGCAAGTGGCGTTTTGATCGCGGGCAAAGCGCCTGGAGCGGAGGTAAGCCCGATCGCGAAACTTCCTGAAGGACTGTCGAACTTCAGAGTGTGATCGCCTGCTGGAACCTTGTCGAGGAGCCATTGCGCATCCTGCAAATCGGCAGGCGGCTGGTCATCAAACGACACCTTTCCCGCGGCCGTATCGGAAGAAACCTTCATCGATGGAATCGCAGGTTCGGCGGCTGGGGGAACCGGCGCGGGTTGTACGGGCACGGGTTGCGGAGTCGACTCCGCAGCCTTTTTGTGCCCGCGCAAAAACAGTCCGAACACGATCAACAGCAACACTGAAGCGCCGACCGCGAATAACACTTTCTTGTTCTGAATGCCCACGCCCGGCTTGGACGCCGAAGCAACTTTCTTCGGCATCGAAGGATCTTTCACCTTGGCGGCCTCAGCGGGCGGCAATTCAGGTGTCGCTGGCTTCTCTGCCGTTGGAGCTATCGGAACTTCGGCGGAACTCGTGGGCGGCGGCGGAACATGCCCGGAGGCTGGATGCTCGATCGTAGGTGCGGCGGCAAAGGACAAAGTGGCGGCCGAAGTTGCTCCCTTGCTGTTTCCCGATCCGGTTACTCCCGGTAGATTCAGCTTCTGGAGAAGACCGTTGGCGCTGGATACTACTTCTTCGTCCTCAATGTATTTGTCGGCCAAGGCTCGCGCTTTCTCAGCGAGAGTGCGTTTGGTGTCCGGATCCTGTGCGGCATCGGCTTCGCTGTCGAGGCGGCGCAGCTCTTCGAGATCCTTGCGCCGGGTCTGACGAAGCTGCACGTGGAGATCGCGCTGCACCGCGTCACGGATTTGAATTAGCCGCATCTCCCGCGGGTAAGACAACAATCCCTCTTCCACCCGAGAGAGCGCCGAAACTAGATCTCCCGACGTCTGCAGCTTGCGTGCCTGGGAACCACATTCGCCGACAAAAGTTTCGCGCTTCTGATCGAGGATCAGGGTGCGCAGAGTCTTCGCCATGGGATGTGAAGGATTAAGATCGAAGGCTTCCTTTGACAGCTTCTCCGCGTCCCGCCAATCGCTTTCGACGACTGCCTGCGCCTGCTCGACCAGTGCATTGGCCAGCACGGCGCGGGCGATGGTGTCGTTTTCATCCAGTTCGTAGGCCTGCCGCAGCAGCGGAATTCCCTCGGAAGCTTTCGCCTGACCGCAAAGTTCCTGACCTTCTACCATCAACTGCTGAGCCTGACCCTTGCGCTCCACTCCCTGTTGCGCGTGCTTCTCAAGTTCCTGCAATTCCTCGTCGTTGGGAAACTCGGTGGCAGCGTTTTTCAGCAGGTCGAAGGCGCGAGTGAAATCGCTCGAGTGCAGGCAATCATCAATCTGCTCGATCAGACGCGTCTTCGAATCGATGCGCGCCTGCTGATCGCGCCTTTTCTGCAAGCGCTCAACCTCAAACTTAAGGCCGGGATACTGGCTATAGATGGTGCGCAGGATTTCCCAATCGTTGAGCGCATCGCTGAAGAGCGCTTGTTCTTCGTGCAAGTGCGCGCGAGCAACGATGGAATTCACGAGGTCGCGCTTGTCCTGAACCAGCCGCAGGGCGCGCTCGAAATGAGACTCGCCGGGATGCTGATCCAGAGCTTCGCGGAGGGTGCTGACGCGCTTGTCGAGATCCGGCTCGGCCTCGACCTGGCGGTCAACCTGCGCAATGAGAGCCGACAGTTCCTGGCGCTGCTGCTCTTCGATGTCATAGCGGAGAGCCTGAAAGATCGCATTCGTGGGATATTTGGCCAGATAAGACTCGCAGGTCGAGAGCGCCTTGGAGAAATTGCGGTCCGCCAGCTGCTTGCGAGCTTCGGCGTAAGCCGTGTTCATCGCGTCATGCTCGGAGCGTACTTCGTTGTAGAAGCTCTGGTAGCGTGCGCCGCTCTCGCGATTCACGGAGTCCGGAGCCTTGTGGTCGAGTTCCAGCACCACGCCCAGCTTGGCTAAAGCGCTGCTGACATCACCCTTCTGCCAGGCGTCTACCGCGGCGCGGTGAATGTTTTCCTTTTCCTGCCGAAGCTTCTTGTACTCCTGCTCCTGGCGATCCACTTCCGCCAGCACCTGCAGGGCGCGCGATTCCTTGGGTCGAAGCTGCAGAACGTTTTGCAAGGCCTCGCGCGCATGCGGGTAAGCATGGTTGTCGATGTGCTGGCGGGCCAGGCGATACCAGTTTTCGATCTGGCGCTCGCTGCGTCGGTTCTCGATCTTGCTCTTGAGTGCCAACGCAGTGGCGTTGTCCGGCTCGATTTGCAGCGCTTCCTGCAACTTCTGAAGAGCCAGCGGATCCTCTTCTTCTTCAAAGCGGGCCCGGGCCGTGTCGAGCAACTGGGCAAGCGTCTTGCGACGGACGGTGCTGTCGAGCTGGCGGCGCAGGGAACCGATGTCGGCGTCCATGTGGCCTTCGGCTTCGAGCTCGCCAAGAATCTCCTCAGCAAACTGAAGATCGCCGTCGGCAAGAGCCTTGGTCGCGCGCTGCAAACGTGGCCGGGTGCGCTCGGGATCAAAGAATTCGATGCTCTCGTTGCGAAGCGCCTTTCCTAACGTGTCACCGAACTCGCGCACGTTTGAGAAGCGGTGCCAGGCCTGCTTTGCCATCCCTTTATGAACAACGCGGCTGATCGATTGGGATACGGCAGAATTCACTTCGGAGGCGGGAGCTGGAATCTGGTTCAAGATCGCTTCGACAACTTCATCTGCGCGGGCACGCTGAAATGGATGCCTCCCGGTCAGGGCCTCGTAGCAAACGACGCTCAAAGAAAAGATGTCCGACGCGGGAGTGAGTGGCTTCAGCTGGATCTGCTCTGGAGACATGTAGAGCAGAGTTCCCTTCTGCGCCCGCGTGGTATGCGTGTCGGCCATGTGAGCCACGCCGAAGTCGATGATCTTCACCGAGTCGTCTTCCATCACAAAGATATTGCTCGGCTTCAGATCGCGATGCACCAACCCGCGCTCGTGCGCCGCCTGCAGACCGCGGCACGCCTGTGAAATGATTTCAACCGTGCGTTCGACCGTGAGGCGGTGGCTGGCTTTGCGGACAAAGTGGTCGAGGGTCTTGCCGGGCAGCAGCGGCATGACGAAGTAGGGCTTTTTCTTGCCGTCTTCTTCGAATTCTCCGATGTCAAAGATTTCTACGATGTTGGGATGGCTCATTGACGCCAGCACATCGCATTCTTTGTAAAACAGCTGAAGAGAGGCTGGATCGGGAATGTCGAGGATCGTCTTGACGGCGACTTCGCGGCGGACGACGGTATCGTAGGCCCGATAGACAAGCCCCATCCCACCCTGGCCGAGGACTTCCCTCACTTCGTAGCGGCCAGCTAGCTTTTTCGGCGATCCCGCGGTCTCCATGGTGCGCCCGCTCTTCGGGGCCCCAGCATTTTATATGATTTTGTTCGCCCAGTATCGTTAGTTTTGACGCCCCGAAATGCCTCCATGGGCCGATCGGCGGGCATTTCAGAGGGGTGGGAGGGTCTGCTACAGGTCACATAGGGGCGTCAGGCCAGAGACTATTGTCCTGGGTCGCCGGCCGAGTCGAAACGAATTCCACCGACCCGCCTTCCTGAGGCGAGAAGTTCGCGGATACCCGCACGATTCGGGCCGGCCTGGTCGATCGCACCAAACAGGCACTCGACCGCATTGAGGAGCGGCGTTCCCTCCGGCAAGCGGAAGATCCAGGGAATGTTCGTAGAAGTAAGAGTGCGATCGGCCGTGATGGCGACGACGGGAACAAACGATTTCACCGCGATTTGCTCAGCGAGATGACTGGAAGCCCGATCCAGAGCGATTAGGGCGAGAACATGGTCTTGATACACGGCTCTGACGAGATCGTTGGAGGCCTTGCCCCATGAGGTCTGGGACGGAATCGCGATCAGAGAGTATTGCTTTCGACCCGAATTCAGCGAGCTCAAGAGCTGAAGCATTTCGGGCGAGCGCACGGCAGCTTCGGCATTCGGACCGAAGACACCGATCTGAAGGTTGCTCGCGTTCTGATCGGGGGTCGATGGGCCCGCATAAGACACTCCGTTCTCTCCGACGCGGGCATAGGGCTTCTCCATGCTGATGCGGCGGAAGTCGATCTGACCGTTGTGAACGCGGCCCAAGAACAGCGGCGCGATGTTCTTGCAGTTGGGGTCGAAAACCATGTCGCCCGTGACGCCCTTATAGCGGGTCAATCCGGTGAGGGCATCGCGGATGCGTCCTTTGTTCAGGCCAGCGCGGCAGATGGCGTCGAGCAGAATCTGCATCTGATCGTATGCCAGGGCGGCGAAGTGATCCGGCTTCTCGTGGTAGCGGGCTTCATAGCGGGAGACGAAATCACGCCAGCGTGGATCATCCCGCGTCGGATCATAGGGGTAGACGGCTTCGAACCCTTCCGCGGCCGGGCCAGCAATTTTGATGAGTTCGTCGCCCAGCGTGCGATGACTTCCGAACACTCGGTGCTTCATGCCCAGTTCCTGCATCTGTTGCAGGATCATCGCGGCTTCACCGATGTCGGTCCAGAGGACGATCGCGTCGACGCGGGAATCTTCAATAACCTGCAGCTGGCGGCGAAAATCAGTATCGCCTCGCATGAATTTCTGCTCGATCACGACTGGATGACCGAGACGACGCGATGCGTCGCGAAACTTGATGACGCCAAATCGTCCGTAGCGGTCGTTCACGCGAAGAAGCGCGACCCGCTTGAATCCGAGTTCGCTATAGATGTGGCGAGCGAGGGTGTAGCCCTGAACGCGGTCGTCCTGAATATCGGTGAAGTACCAGGGGATGATGGTTTCAGGAATCGTCGGATCGGTAGAGGCGCTGTTGACCAGCGGAGTTTCGGCTTTCAGTGTGAGGCGAAGCGCGATGTGAGTGGATTCGGAACTGATGGAACCGAACATCGCCCAGACTTTGTCGTCGTAGATCATCCGCACGGCATCGTTCGAAGCCGCGCCCCAGATGGCGGAATCTTTCGACGCCCCCGCAACGGAAGGGCTGCTGTTCTGCCAGTTGTCGTAGTCGTTGTAAGAAATCAGGCGGAATGGCTTCCCACCGTAACCGCCTGCGGCGTTGGCCTCGTCGATCGCCATCTGCGCGCCATTGAGCATACAACTTCCACGGATCTGATCAGGATGGCCGTAGAGCGGGGCAAGAAAGCCGATTCGAATTTCGCTCAGATCCTTGAGGTCAGGATCGGGGATGTCACGCGCCGCCCCGTTGTATTCGACGAGATCCTGATAGTACTCGTGGTAGGGAGTCGTAAACTTCGAGAACGGGCGCAGGTCTTCGGGAGCGCCTGTGTACGGCTTCAGCGATCGAGTCGCTGGCGGGCCCGGAGGATTTTTCCCGCACGAACACGGAGCGGAGGTCTGCGCCCAGGCCGTGCCGACGAATACAGTAGCGATCACAACGACGGAATAAAGACGCATGGAACGACTCCTTGCTCGGAGCTAGGCGCGTTACTCCGCAGGCTCACTCCGGAACATGGCTATGGCTTCGATCTCGATCAAGAGATCCGGGCGGCAGAGAATCGCCTGAATGCCGGTGGACGCGGGCAGCGGGTCGAGTCCTTGGTGTTTGAAGAATGCCGTCCGTTCGTCGTTAAATGCGGGGTAGTCGCGCTCGATGTCGCGCAGATAACAGGTGGTGCGAACGATGTCGTGCCAGGTTGCGCCTTCGGCAGCCAGAAGCTTGGTGATGTTTTCGTATGTACGCTGCAGTTGGGCGCGGAAATCTCCGACGTGGACCGTGCGGCCGGCTTCATCGATGCTGGCAGTGCCAGAGATCAGAAGGATGGTGAGTCCATTGAGGTCGATCCGCATGCCACGGGAGAAAGCGCTTCCGTAGTCGTAGGCCTCGTTTAACGTTGAGTGATTGGTGATTGCCCTCTTCACAACCGGGGCTGTGGCCACTTCCGCTAGTAATTCCTGAACATTCATAAGAATGGCTCCTGAGTATGGTTACTTCTTCCCTTTTGCTTTCTCTGTATTGAAGAACTTTGCGATTGCCAACGAATCCTTCTGCCGGATACCGTGACTTAATCCCTTCGCAGTTGCCACCCAGATGTCATCGCCCTGAACACTCACGCCTAAAATGTAGTTGTGGGCCGGCGCGCTCTGAACTGAGATCTTCTTGACCGCGCCGGACGCATCGCGCACCAGCATTTCCGGTTTATGCGTGTCGAGCGCCGGGCGATAGACCGCCCAGTTGGTCCCGTCGTAATAGGCCAATCCCTTGTCGGTAGAAAACCAGGCGTGATTGGCGTCGACGCCTTTGATCTGGTTCAGGAAATTGCTGGGCAGGCCGCTATCTTTGGACAAGAAGTTGTGCCAGTAGCGGCCATCGTAGCGGCTGGCGCCGAAATACGTTGCGACCCAGAGAATCTTGTCGACGTAGCTGACCGAAGTTGTGATCTCGTGGATGAGGCCCTGATCCTTCATCACGACCATCTCAGTTTCGCCGTCGGGATCGTTGTAATCTTTCCAGCGCTCGGTCTTCTGATCGAATTCGAGGACGCCGCCGCCCCAGACCGCGTAATAGACTTTATCCTCGGCGGGACTGACGGCATAAGTCCAGATTTCGTACATGGGAGTATTGCGATTGTTGAACAGCGACCACTCTCCGGTGCGCGTGTTCAAACGGCTGGCACCGGCTGCGGTCGCAATCCATACAAAGTCGCCCTGCACCCCGACCCCGTAGACAATGTCGTTGCTAAGTCCAGAATTCAGTTGCGTGAAAGTGTCGATGCGCCCAGCGGAGATGCGACTAAGGCCACCCATCGTTCCAGCCCAGATGTCGCCTGTGTGCGGATCGAGCGCAAGTGAAAGCACTGCCTGATGAGCCAATCCATCGGCGGGCCGGAAACTTTTCCAGGCGCCGTTTTCGTAGAGCCCCAGACCGTTGTCGGTACCGGCCCAGAGGCGCTTTCCGTCGACGAGCACACAGAAGACATGATTATCGGGAAGACCGTTGGCGGTAGTGAAGTTCTCCCAACGGAACATCGGGATATCTTGGGCCGCGGACGACAGGATCAGGGCGGTGAGTGCGAAAAGGAGGCGGGTTGCCATGCGCGCGAGATCCTTCGCTCCGCCTAAAAAACGGCTGCGCTCAGGATGACGCTCGCTTTTTCTTTTCGTTTTCATAGTGTTTTCAGATACTCGACGAGGTCATTCAATTCGTCTTTGGTCAGATCGTTGGTTACGCCGTGCGTATCTTTCGGGTTAAACACGGTCCAAATCTCTTCCAAGGAGCGTGCCGAGCCGTCGTGCAGATAAGGCGCGGAATATGCCACGTTCGAGAGTTGCGGCACATCGATGACGGGTGAGCGATCGGTTGGCTTTCCGGAACCGACATCGATTTGTTTCTGATTCGTATATTTCGGCCCGCTATGGCAATACGTGCACTGATTTGTCTCAGGAATCGCTTGGCCGTTCTTGGATTTCGTCCGCTCGAAGATCGCTTTGCCGCGTTCCTGCGCTCGAGTCAGATCTCCGTTGGGCAAACGGTAGCGATTGGGGCGGTAGGGAAGCGCGTAGACGAATGTGACAAGATCCGTGAGCTGCTGCTGCGTGAAACTCTGGGAGCGGAAGAAGAACTTCTCCGTGCGCGGACCGCACTCGGTGGGCATGTCGGGATTGCCGCCATTCCATTTGAAGGGCTCGGTTCCGGCGAGATTTTCGAGAGACCGGTTGTCGACGATATCTTTTCCGAAGCCGTCGGGTTCCAGGTCCCACTGAAGTCCGTCGATGGTCGAATCGATGTGGCAATTGGAGCAGCCGAACTGGCCCTGAAAGGCGAAGTCTGCGGTATAGAAGAGACGCTCGCCGCGACGAAGGGCATCGACGGTCTTCGGGCCGCCAAGATCAATCGTGGAGATGACTTTGCCTACGCTGGTATCGATGATGGATATGGTGTCGTCGAGGCGATTCGTTACATAGAGACGATTGCCCTCGGGAGAGAGCGCGATTCCGCGAGGATTGCGGCCAACAGGAATTCTCGCGGATACGTACTCCGCCGCTGCGGACAGATCGTTGACGAAGGGCTTGCGGCGAGCCTGGACGGTGTTCAGCAGCCGCCTGATGTCGATGACAGTGACGCTTTGCGATCCCGCACTCGTAAGGAAGATCTTTGATTTGTCGGGGGCGATGGCCACGCCCCAGGGCAACGCGTAATAGCGGTCCAGTTCATCGAGAGGGATTTGCACGAGCCCACCGACATCCTGACCAAACAACGTGAGCGAGTCAGTAAACGCCCAGCCATGCGCAACGTGGGCCAAGGGGATCAGGTTCTTCGGCTTGAGCTGCGCCGCGACGCCGAGGTGACCGTCGGCCGAAATCGCAACGTGAAAGACGCCCGCAACGTTATGCAGCAGTTTGCGCTCGACCACGGTCTGGCTCGTAGTGTCGATGACCGTAATTTCCGAGTTTGGCTCCGAGCGAAACGCGCCAGGATTCGGATAAACGTGCGTACAGAAAATCTGCTCTCCGTCGGGAGACAGAGTCAGATAGCTTGCGCCGCGTCCGGCCAGAAGATGTTTTGTCTCCTGGCCGGTCTTGAGGTCGATCACTGAAACGTCGTTGCTGAGACGATTCGCGACGTAGAGCGCATCCCTTTTGCTGTCGACAACAATTCCGGAAGGCTCGGGTCCCGTGGGTAAGGTCTGGACAACTTCCAAAGTCTTCGTGTCGATTACCGAGACGGTGTCGGACCACGCGTTCGTCACGTAGAGTCGGCTTCCATCCGAAGACACTGTGATTCCGCGCGGAATGTGACCGACCGGAATGCTTTTCACGAATTCGCCCGACACTGCACTGACAACTCGCACCTCATCGCTGTCCTGGCAAACCACGTAGAGCAGGCGCCCATCGGTTGAGAGTGCCATCTCGATCGGAGATAGATAGTGTTCCTTGGGAAGCGGCGAAGATTGCTGGGGAGCAGACCGGGCAGCGATCGCGAGCAGGACGACTGCGAAGATACCCGTGAGCTTTGCCAAGCGCCGGAAGGTTGAATGGGAAATCCCGACCTCTCGCGCAACCATCGCGCTAGAAATCGCGCATCCTCTCATGTTCCGGCGCAACGACATTTATGGTTCCTCCAGGGTGAGGACGCGATCGATAGCAGGATTTTCAAGAACCTGCTCTTGCCCGCTCGGCCAGTGAATGGTGAGTTTGTCGGCCTTTGACGCGGCGCCCAGGCCGAAGTGGATCCGGCCGTCGTCTTGCGAGAGATAGCTCGATCCGGCGACGCGCTCGGCGATCTGCTTGCGTCCGCTAGCGAGCAATTCCAAACGCGCTCCAATTCCGTCGCGATTGCTCTTCTTCCCTTTCAATTTCACTGTGAGCCAGTGATTGCTATTCTGCGTTACGTTGTGCAGCAGAGTGGCAGGCGCGCCCAAGTTGACGACAAACGCGTCGATCTTGCCGTCGTTGTCGAAATCGGCGAAGCAGGCGCCACGGGAAACGGTTTTCACGTCGAGCACGGGGCCGGCGTCGCGTGAGACATCAGCGAATTTTCCATTCCCCAGACCTCGAAACAGCGATTGCTCTTGCGGGACGAGATGAATCAGGCCGCCGTGGAAGATGAGGATGTCAAGCCAGCCGTCATTGTCGAAGTCATAGATGCCGCTGCCCCAACTGACGTATTGCGCCGTGGCCTGCGAGATGCCGGAACTCGGGCCGATATCTTCGAATCCGTTCGTGCCCGTGTTGCGCATCATGCGGTTGTACTTGGAGTCCGTTACCAGGAGGTCAAGGCGACCGTCGCCGTCGATGTCGGCAAACACGGGGCCCATCGCCGATGTGCTCTCACCGTTCTGGCCGTAGGCAACGCCCAGATCGCCAGCAACTTCTTCGAAAGTTCCGTCATGCTTGTTGTGGAAGAGGAAGTTCTCCGTCTTGTCGTTGGCAACGTAGATGTCGGGATAGCCGTCGCCGTCATAGTCGGCCGCAGTCACGCCCATGGTGCGGCCTTTGTATGCGCCGATGCCGGATTTATCGGTGACGTCAGTGAACGTTCCATTGCAGTTGTTGTGATAGAGCCGGTTAGTGTCTCCGGCGTAGTCGAGGGGCCCGGGATAGTTGTCGGCGGGATAGAAATTGCGATACTTAGGGTCGAACTTTACGTATCGGCCGACAAACAGGTCGATGCAGCCGTCGCGGTCGTAGTCAAGCCAGGCAGAGCTGATCGACCAGCCATCAACATTGATTCCGGCCTTAGCGGTTACATCAGTGAATGTTCCGTCACCGTTGTTGTGATAGAGAATCGCTTTGCCGTAGCCGGTAACGAAGAGATCGATGAACCCGTCGTTATCAAAATCGGCGGCGGTGGCGGCCATCCCGTAGACGTTGGCAGCCACGCCGGCTTGCTCTGTGACATCTGTGAAAGTGCCGTCGCCGTTGTTGCGGTAGAGGTGATTGTGCGGCGGATCCGCTGGCTGCCGCTTGAGCGGATAGGGATGCATTCCGTCTTCGAGCGGCTTGCCGCTGGCTACGTAGAGGTCGGGAAATCCGTCATTGTTGTAGTCGAACCAGACGCAGCCGGAACCGGTGCTTTCGAGGAGCGAGCCCAGTTTCTCGGAGCCAAAGCTGTGGGTGAACTGGATCCCCGATTTTGCGGTGGCGTCTTCGAAACGGATTGCACCGGCCGCAGGTGTTTGCGGCACTTGCGCCGGCAGGGAGGAAGATAGTAAGACGAGTATGAGGATTCGCGGTATCAAGCTAATGTCCTCCCGAAGCGTTTAGCGTGGAGGCTCCGGTCATGTTGGCTGGGGTCGTCGATTTCAGCAGAATCATCGGCACTGCGTTCTCGGGAGCGGTTTCCGGGCCGGCGTGGCATCCGACGCACCCGCGCTGCTCGCCGCGACGCATCCAGAAGAATCCGGCTTCTCGTTTTAGCGTCTTGCCCTCAGCGTCGAGCAGTTCAATTTGCAACGGCTGTTCCGTCGGCACTTGCACAAAGAAAGATCCATCGCGTTCGACAGGTGCGGATCCAAGGAGTGTTGCCTTGCCCCCAGCGTCGCGCGTATACAACCGCACTGAGTGAATGGAACCGGGTGCGAATTCGTACTTCGATGTGTAGGCGTTCAGGCAGAGCAGGTTTGCATTGGGCCAGTCATGCAATCCGGAGGGATGCCGGTTGGGGACAGTGCGCGGAGCCAGCACTACGGGCTGCACGACATTGACGTCTGGCTGGGCTTGTATGGGCTGAAGTTGAGAAGCACCCGGGGACCAACGCATCAGTTGAAACGTTGCCTTCGTGCCCACACGCCAGGACAGAAGTAAATCACCCTCGGCAGTCTCGGCAATCTCTCCGGCATATTCGCCGGCGGGCGGAGCGATTTGAACTTCTTGAGCCCGCGCCGAGGTGAATCGGGATAATCCTTTCGCAGATGCGAAGACGATGTCTCCTGCCCCGTTCTGTCTGCCCGAGTGACGGGCCTTGCCGTGGTCGCAGCGATACGACTCGACGCCGCTGCCGTCGGAGTAGACGGTGTAGATCTCCGGCGCGGAGTCCGTTCCGAGCGGGTATCCGGCTTCGAACAAAATTCGACCGTCATGGAGGATGTCGGTCGGGAGAGCGTTCGCTGGGCTGTACGTTAACGCAAGGGGTTTCCCGCCGGCCAGGTCTACGACCTCGATGACGAAACGTCCAGCAATCTTTCGCGCATACACCACGCGATCGTCGGGCAAGTACAAGGGGCGAATGCAATCCTCGGAGCCTGAGGTGACGCGGCGTGGATCGCCACCCGCGAGAGCGACCTCCCAGATTTGCCATGGATCGTTGGGGTGAACCTTGCCCGCAAACAGAACGCGCTGGCCGTCAAAGGAGACCGCGGGATCGGCCGATTCTGCGAAAGCCGGGACAAGCCGGTGGTGCCCCATCCCGTCGCGCACAAAAATCGCGGCGTCGGGGCTGAAGCGATCCGCTCCGTGCATCCACGCCAGAGGTTCGTAGCTCTTGGCTATTGTGTACAGAAGAATAGATCCATCTGTGTCGTTTGCGGCGTGCGTCGTGAATCTTGCAGGGCCGATCACGACTTGCAACATTAGGCAACCCGCGAGGATGCCCAAAGAGAGCACCCGCTTGCGTGCAACGGTCACAGGGGCTAAAGCCCTCGAAGATTCGCAGCGCTCTTCGCGGCCCTGAAGGGCTGCTCTTCCACAGAGACGCGATCCACGACTCCCTTCGCAACCTAATATGGAGCGCGGCGCCACTAATCTGCTCCTGCTACTGCAAGGAGTTGAGGACGCAACTGCCGCGAGTCGCGCTGAAGATCCAGATACGGCTGAAGATCGTCCATCATGCGTTGGAACTCAGCGCACGTGATCGATTGCTTGCCGTCGCTGAGAGCTTTTTCTGGTTGCGGATGCACTTCCACGATCAATCCGTCGGCGCCGACGACGGCGGCGGCGCGCGAAAGCACGGGCACCAGGCTACGCACACCCGCAGCGTGACTGGGATCAACGATCACCGGAAGATGCGATACCGTCTTCAGCACAGGCACAGCCGCGATGTCGAGGGTATTGCGGGTTGCGGTTTCAAACGTGCGAATGCCGCGCTCGCACAAAATGATTTGCGAGTTGCCCGCCATGGCGATGACTTGGGCAGAGCGGAGCAATTCTTCCAGCGTGGCTGTCATACCGCGCTTCAACAGGACGGGCCGTCCGCATCCTCCGAGTGCTTCGAGCAGCGCGAAGTTTTCCATGCTGCGAGTACCGACTTGTACGATGTCGGTGTATTCGGCGATCACGTCAACGTCTTCATCGCACATCGCCTCGGTGACGATGGCGAGTCCAGTTGCCTCGCGAGCTTTCTTCAGGAGTTTGAGGCCTTCAACTCCAAGACCTTGGAAGGCATACGGGGAAGAGCGAGGCTTATAAGCTCCGCCACGAAGGATTCGGGCACCGGCTTGAGCGACGGCTTCTGCAGTTTGCAGTATTTGGCTTTCCGACTCGACCGCGCACGGACCCGCCATCACGACAAAATCGCTGCCGCCAATTTCAATGTCGCGCACCTGCACCACGCTGCGGGAGCATGTGTTGGTTTTGGCGACAAGATCGAAGCAGGAGAACTGTCCGTTCCACTCGGGATTCATGAGCGCGGCCATTCTAGTAATCCGCAGACCGCAAATCACTAATAAGAATCTGCTAGAACATGCGAAACAAGCGCATAAACACTGGCCAAGACGATGATCAGCTCACGCTAACTCCTTTTTATCGATGCAGAAGGAACACGCTTGTGATTTTGATCACACCTGTGCGAGACGGCGCGCACAAGATTGAGTTTTCTTGCAGCGCGACTGATTTCGAATGCGCGGTTGAGCCGAATGCGAGTCGTTCGACGATTCGTGTGCCGTTTGAAGCGCAGCAAAATCCCTCGAACGATTGATCAGCACTTCTCGTTTTGGGATCGCCAACGGCAGTTGTTGGGAATTCCGACACTTGCGGCAACCCAATCCACGCAAGCTATTGAATTCACATGTTGGCTGTCGACGTGCATTTGAACGATCGGCCGAAGCTTCACCGGCAGGAGGTCACTCGATGGCTGGAGAGTATTGGACCATGTGGCTCAACATCACGAACTTCGCCTTAGGACTGGTAACTCTGGTGGCGCTTCTCGTTGTATTTCTCGCCGTTGGCCGGGATCTGTTGGCGAGCAAAGTGAAACAAGCGAGAGCTGGAATTGATTTGCAAAATATCGACGCAGAGTTGCAAGCGATGCTGCACGGATCGCACAGCCTGTCTGTTCCGGGGCTCGGGCTGACGATGGCAGACGGAGGCGAGAAACTCGAGCCGCCGAAAGCTGAAACCTCGAACAAGAAATCGCAGGAGTAGGTTATGGCCTGTCCTTGCCTCAGAGAAGGCCGAGCGCGATATTGCCACGCGGCGCCTGTGCGCAAGTTAATCCTTGACGGTCCCGGGGCAACCGGCGGCGGCCGCTGCGCTTCGCCGCGATATCGCACGTGTGAATTGGCCGCGAAGGACGGAACGGAATATGACCGCTGCCCGCATCTGGAAGAAATCCGAGTGCAGTATTGTGGCGTATCGCCGATTCCGAAGCTGGTGCCGTTCAGCGATTCACAATTGTCGAGTTGCACCAGCGATTCGCCAGCAGGCTGAAAGACGGCAATATGCCTCGAAAACTGGGCCCGAAACTGATTCTTTCCCTCACCATCCTGATCGTGGCGATCAGCGGGATTAGCGGATACCTCAATTTTCGTAGTCAGCAGAAGCAACTGGTCGCGACCATGATTCTGGGTGCCGATCAGTTGTCGCGTGGCATCACGGGGGCTACCTGGCACGCCGTGCTTGACGACGACCGCAAGGCCGCATACGAAATCATGCGCGTGATCGCGGACAAGCAAGGTGTCGACCGCATCCGCATGTTCAACCGCGAAGGCAGACTCGTGTTTTCGACTGATTCGCGGGAGCAGCCGACCCTGGCCAGTTCGTCCAGCGAAGTCTGCGCCAGTTGCCATAGCAAAGACGCCATCGGGAACCGTCCGACCGAAGATGCGCGGGTTCGCTATGCCACATCACCGAATGGCGTCAAGACCATCAATATGGTGGCGCCGATCCATAACGAACCGTCATGCAGCAACGCAAGTTGCCATGCTCACAATGCTTCGACCAAAGTCCTTGGGGTCGTGGACGTCGCGCTAAGCCTCGATCCAGTTCAAAAGCAGACCCGAGCCATCACCCTTCAGACCATCCTTTGGACGCTCCTCGAAGTAGGAATCGGCGCAGCCTTCGTGATCGTCTTCACTCGCCATTTCGTGCTACCCCGATTCAAGAACTCATTGCCGGCACGAAGGCGACGCACGGCGGAGGATGCAACCCGCTGACAACACTTCCCGGTTAGCCTAGAGAATCAGTTTGGAATGCACCGTGATTGTCACGACCCTGATCCGTGATTTGGATCACGTCCTGGCTGAAGATGCCCGCCAATCAAGGGTTTTGGAGGCGTCCGCTCCTGCTTCCTGTTGATCATTGCCATAATAAATTTGAATTGGACGTGAACGATTCGCAGAGTTTATCGTCTGGGAAACTTGAATTGAAGGACAGCTCGCTGGGGTTTCGGCGCGATCTTTGGGGGATACGCGCCGGGATCCTCAGGGCTTTTTTTATTTGTGCTCCCTAGCAGAAAGCTGGATCACTCGCCCGATCTGACGCTTAGTATCTGATACGGCTATAGGCTATTTCCGTCACCGCCGCGGAGTCGCTCGATTTCGCAAAGCCTGACAATGTTGAACCGATTCGTCGCGCCGACTTTACGCGATATGTTATGCAAGTGATTCTTGATCGTTTGTTCCGACAGATTCAGCTGAGCGGCGATTTCTTTGTTCGTCCGGCGTTCGCGAAGCAGCTCCACGAGTTGCTGTTCCCGGCGACTGAGGCCCAGTTCTACTCCCCACTGAATCGCGGTGGGCGCAGTTCCCTGCTGAGATACGAAACGGAACAAAGCCACGGATAAAGACGGTGGGCATACTGCCTCCCCGGCAGCCACGGCACGAATGGTCGCGGCGACTTCGAGCGCGGAAGCATCCTTTAAGACGTAACCGACGACTCCCTCCCGCACCGCTTTCAGAAACGTACTCTCGTCCGAATCCATGTCGACCATCACGATCTTGACTCCCGGGAGAGATGCCTGAAGGGTCGAGATCAAGCTGGAGTTTGAGAACACAAGACCGCTCGAATCCAGCAGGATGATGTCCGGAGCCTTGGCAGTAATTTCCTCGAGAACGATCGAGGAGTACGGATTCGCTCCGACCACGCGGATGTCTTTCTTGGCGAGAAGGCGCACGAGAGCTTCCCGCAGCAGACGATTCTCTGCAAGTAGGAATACGTCAGCGATCCACTTGGAACTCATCTATGCCTTATAAAGGACTGATATTTTTTGCTTGCTGTCCCGGGACCAATCGCAAGCTTTTGCAAGATATCGGTCTAGAACACCAATGGTGACATAAAGTTGCCTAAGGAGTGCAAATTGTTGGAATTTGTTTTCGGAAGGAATTCGGCCACAGCAATCGAACCGCTGATAGCGACAAGAAGCTTTATGCGATTTCGCTTTCGCACTCGAGAGTCCTATCGGCCGATTTACCCGGAAGGGTAACAAGCACCGCGGTTCCGCTCGCACTGGATCGGATCTCGAAGTTGCCGTGTAGCTGGCGCACTCTCTCCTGCATTCCTTGAACCCCCACGCCAACCTTCATGGGCCGATTCTTCGAAGAATCGAACTGTGCAATTCCCCGGCCCTGATCCCGAATTTCAACTTGGGTGTTGCCGGAGCTGTGTTCAATTCGCAGGAAGGCGTTTTTGCTGCCGGAATGACGGTGAATGTTGGTGAGAGCCTCCTGAACGATCCGGAAGATCGTCGTCTCTACCTCTTGAGGCAATCTCGCCAGGTGCGGATCCAGGTGCAAATCGACTTGAATGCCACTCCGTTCCGCAAACCCCTCGACGTACCAGCGCAGCGCCGATTTCAAGCCAGCTTCATCGAGCAGCGGGGGATGCAACAGGTGCGACATGGTGCGCAGTTCTTTGGACAACTCGTCAACGAGTGCAACGCTGTTGGAAGCGAGCTTGGTGAGTTGCAGATTCTTTTGTGCGGACAGTTCCTGTTCCAAGGGGATCAGGCTCATCGATAAAGCTGCCAGGATTTGTCCGGCACTGTCGTGCAATTCCCGGGCGAGCCGCCGCCTTTCATCGTCCTGAGCACGAAGGAGCCGGTTGTTGAGCGCCCGCAGTCTCTCTTCCGCCTCCTCGAGTTCAGCCGTTCGGACCTTAACCCGGGCTTCCAAATGAGAGCGCGCGGCCACCTGCTCAGTAACTTCCACGGCGTGCACCAGAATCTGCTCTACCTCTCCCGCTACATTTCGCATGGGATGGTAGCTGAAATTCATATATGCCAACTCTTCTTCCCCGTTGCGCTTCAGCCGGACTTCAGCCTCGTTGGCCACGAATGTGCGACCATTCTCATAGACTTCATCCAACATTTCCAGAATTCCGCGGCCTTTCAATTCCGGAAAGACCTGGTGGACGGTCTTGCCCAAGAGTTGATCCATGCTGTCGCGGCGCGCGATGCTGACATACGCGGAATTAACGAAGGTGAACCGGTGCTCGGGCCCACTCAACAGCGCCATGGCGGAAGGCGCCTGCGTGAACGACTCACGCAATCGGCCGCGTTCCAGTTCCGCCTCGGCGCGCAGAAGACGTTCCAGTTCGGCCGCCTCGTCCCGAACTCGCGCCATCTTCAGGTGAGCGCTTACCCGGGCGAGCAACTCCCGCGCCGCAAAAGGTTTTACCAAATAATCATCGGCTCCGGCCTGCAAGCCTTCCACCCGGGACTCCTCGCCCGCTCGCGCAGAAAGCAGAATGACGGGCTTGGATTTCGTGTAAGGATCGCTGCGCAGAGCCTGGAGCACCCCGAACCCATCCAGACCAGGCATCATCACATCGGTAAGGACCAGGTCGGCCTTCAACTCGCGAGCCGCCCGGACAGCTTCCTGTCCATTCGTGACGGCGTGTACTCGGTAACGCTCTCCCAGCAACCGGCGTAGATAATCGCGCAAGTCAGCGTTGTCATCCGCAACAATAATCAGTTCTCCCTCGCTGATCCGTCCCCACGTTTCCGGAATCATGCTTTCAAGGGAGCTTGGGTCAGACGGAGTAACCTGAGGAGCTTCGGCTTCTCCGGCTTCTTCCGGCAGCCAGCGAACCGCCTCCTCGACGAAGCTGTCGGCGCGAACGGTAGTGGATGCGCCACCCTTGGCAGCCCAAATTCGGTCCTGCGGAAGATGGTTGGTGCCTTTAGGAAGGACTACCGTAAACGTAGTGCCTTTCCCTTCTGTACTCGAAGCAGCAATCGTTCCATGATGGATCTTCACCAATTCGTGTACGAGCGCCAGTCCAATTCCGGTTCCTTCCTGGGTTCTGCCTTTCGCGCCGTCGACGCGGTGGAAACGCTCGAACAATCGAGGAAGCTCCTCTTTTGGAACGCCGATGCCGGTATCCGCTATCTGCAACTCAATTTGCTGATCCTTGGATTGGAGACGTACTGACACTTTCCCTTCGAAGGTGAATTTGAAGGCATTCGAGAGCAGATTCAGGACGATCTTCTCCCACATGTCGCGGTCGACATAAATCGTTTCTGCAATGGGATCGCACTCGACCTCATATTGCAGCCCGGCGCGTTCCATGGCGGAGCGAAAGGCGCTTGCGAGCTCCGCAGTCAATCCTGAGATATCTGTCGGCTGGTACACGGCCTCGACACGCCCCGCTTCGATCCGCGAGAAATCCAGCAACGAGTTCACGAGTTTGAGCAAACGCAAACCATTGCGGTGAACCACTCGCAACTGCTCCGCGGATTCGGCGGGAGGCAGCGCGGGAGCGTCAGCCAGCAAGTCTTCGAGAGGAGCCAGCATCAAAGTCAACGGAGTGCGAAACTCGTGGCTCACGTTGCTGAAAAATGCGGTCTTGGCACGATCCAGTTCAGCTAGTGACTCGGCCCGTTTCCGTTCTTCTTCATAGGACCGAGCGTTTGCAATTCCGGTCGCGATCTGGCTCGAGATCAATTCATAGAAGGTTCGGTATTCCGTATCCAGCTTTCGCGTAGGGTTCACTCCTGCAACCAGCACTCCTACTGGAGTTTGGCCAAGAGAAACGACGGGCAGGACGATGGCTTCCAAGACTCGTTGGCCACCCGGTCCAGGCGGCAAATCATCCAGGTGCGCGAGAGAGGCGACACGGGTTTGACCCGTGACCGCAACCTCGGCGACCGGACGGGAGAAAGCCTCGGCATGGTCCCCCTCTAAAGCGATCCTCGCTGGACGGAGAATCTCATGGCTCGCCGACACATGGCAGGACTCCTGGAGAAATGCGTGCTTGCCGTCGCGATCGATAAGGTACAGAAGCGCAAAAGGAACGTCGTCCGGGTTCTTGGCCAAGGTAGAAAATGCCGACGCACATGCGCCTTCGATCGATTTTTCGATCAGAGCTTTTGCGGTCAGTTCCGCCAAGGTTCGCAAGCGGCGCGCGTTCAGAACCTTGGGTGTTACATCAGTAGACGGACAGAACAAACCTCGCACTTCGCCTGAATCATCACGAATCGGGCTATAGGAAAACGAATAATATGTCTCCTCCATGACGTCGCCCCGGCCCATGATCAGCTGGACTTCATCGACAAAAGTCGCCTCTCCTTTGGCGAAAACTTTGTCCGCGAGCGGTCCACAGACCTCCCAGATCTCAGCCCAGACTTCCGGAGCAGGACGACCCAAGGCCCATGGGTGCTTAGCAAGGCCGAGCACGGAAATGTACGCATCGTTGTAGAGAAAAGTCATTGCTGGTCCCCACCCGACCCACATGGGGTGCCTAGAATTGAGGATCAGGCTGACCGACGTCTTCAGGCTGCGGGTCCATTCTTCGATCGGGCCGAGCGGGGTCTGAGACCAGTCAAAACTCCTGATGCGATTCCCCATTTCGCCTGCGCCGGTGAGGAATTCAAGGCCGATAGCCGGAGCATCGGACGAAGGCAGCGGAGTGCTATATCCTTCGGAAACGTGTTTCGGAATGAGTCCATCGATAGCGGAGAGCAAATCGCGAGCCATGTCTGGCTTTGCGACAAACGCGTGCGCTCCGGCAACTAGCGCCAGGGAACGCGCATGGGCAGGATCGTGTTGGCTGAGAACAAGGATCTCGGAATCGGGTAGTTCCTTCTTGATCAACGGCACCGCTTCGAGGCCGCTCATCTTCGGCATGCTGATGTCGAGAATGACGACGTCGGGCCTGCAGGATTTCGCCTTTTGGATAGCGTCCAGCCCGTCCACTGCTTCTCCGCATACTTCCCAGTCAGAGCGCGAAGCAATGAGCGAGCGAACGCCTCTGCGCACAGCGGCGTGATCGTCTGCGATTAGAATGCGCAAGGCGCTCAACCCGATCTCCTTGAAATAACTGCCCTTCATAGCCCGAGTCAGAACTCATACGATTGGACTTCATCATTCGGTAGAAGCACCAGCAAGCCCCAAACAGTCTTCGTAATCTATGTGGACTGGTCCTTTGCCGCATATACGGTCTTTGCTGTAGAGTCGCCGCAAAGTAGGCAGGGCCGCGCATTCGCTCTGACCTTGTCGCGGCGATTAAGATGCCGCGGGAGAGTCTCACGCTTCTCAGGGGAACCCCGAGAAGCTTTCCGATTTACCCCTAGTAAGGTGCGGTCTGGAGGGCCGATGTAACGCCCCACGAACCACGCCAAACTGCGTGACGATCAAGTCCACGATGCGGACCTTCGCGCTCTTGAGCTTTAATTTTAATTAAAGACTGGTGGTCCCGGAATTTACTGACCGTCACCCATTTTTTCAGGTACATCAGCGAATTTTGCGCTGCATAACCAATCACCAGGCGAGCGTTTCACCATCCAACTTTCAGGTCAGCGTCGTTGCACGAATCCGAGTTCAAGGGGGTGGAGATGAACAACGCGAATTCTTCTCAACGCAGCAATCGCTATGGCACGGAATCAGCGTGCGAACACTGCCAGGGGATTACCGAACACGAGCCTTGGTGTATGAATCGCCACCCGCGAGTCCTTTATGCGTACGAGATCATCGAAGACGCGTCGAGGCTCAGCTTCGAGGATGGTCTAATTCTTCACTCGCTGGGAGTTGCTTGGGCCGATGTCCTTCACTGAGCAGGCATCCACGGCTGACGGCTGCGAGTTACTGAAACCCTGCCGAACCTGGAAACTGAACCGAGCTTGCAGTTGCACGGTTCGGCTGCCTAACCCGCTGTCGGCCACGCCGAAGTCAGGTGGCGCGATCCGTCTCGACATCCCCGCGGATGGTCTGTGGGTGCTCGAGATGCCTAAGAAGTAGGGCCGCATTGGCGACGGAGCACTTGCTTTTCATCTCTGTTAACACTTCTGTTTCAATTTGATTGGCAGGAATGTCAGTTGAGCTGCCCCGATGTTTTTCCATCTTTCGCAGGGCGGTTTCAGACTACTTTCCTTGAGTCGGCAAGTCCTTTTTGGGGAAAGGGGAAAAGGACTGTCGGCGAACGCCTCGCAAGCACGGGGTGGTATCGAGCGCATAAGCGTTCGACACCACCCCGTCCTATTTCCGTTGAGCAGGCCCTGATTCCGCGGCACTCAAGGAGTTCGCGGAACGCGAGCCTACACGAAGCTCAGAGCGATCCGAGGAACGCCAACAGGTTGGCGGAATCCGTGGAGTTCAGAGCCTTGTAGTTTGAAACTACTGTTGCAGCTTCTCCGCCATGATGGCGGATGGCTTTGTCGATTGTTGTCTGACTGTTGTCGTGCATCAACCCGCCCGACTTCGCCAGAATGTTCGACAGCCCCCACAAGGGCGCCGTCCGCCACATGGTCAGGGACGCCTGGCCGGTGCCGTGAGGCTGGAATGGAATGCCGCCTGAATCTCCCGATCCCATGTCGTGAAGCAGGAAATCCGAATACGGCGAGAAGGTTATGTTGCTGAGCGACGGAATGACGGCACTCGTTTTGCCGTTCGTCGTCCTAAGCGTTACGTTTTGCTGCGTCGTGAAACTCTCGATGTGGCAGACGTTGCAACCCGTACTAGCAAACACCGCCGCTCCGGCGGTCGTCTGCGAGGTTGGCGCCTTCGGTGGTAGCGGAGCGAGCAACGCTTCGAACTGGGTCATTTTGATCATGTTGACCTGAGCAACGTCCTGTGGACTGTTCTTGTCCGGCTGACAATTCGTCGGATAAGAAAGCCCTTGCGGCAGGTGCTCGTTCGGGTTGAACTCGCTCGAAACACCGAAGAGGCTGTTGTTCGTCGTAATTCCCAGCTCGTTGAATTCAGCATTGGCATTGAACTGGAAGAGCGAAACGGCATCCAGCTTCTGACCGAATTTTCCAGGACGAATCACTCCGCTCTCATCCGGCACCATGTTGGCGATACCGGTGATGCCATATTTCTTGCTGATCCCGACGTTCGCGGTGATCGAGGCGTCTGGAATGTTGTCAATTAGGCCGAAGCCAAACAGTTGTGGAGATCGAACATTGCTCACAACCGTGGCATCGGAAGGCACGACTTCGTGGGGCAAGTTCTGCGCTGCACCCCCGCCGGATACTGCGAGACCTGAACTTTTCGCCGTGTACGTAAGTGTGGTCGTCGAGGGTACGCTCACAATCGCGAACTGGCCGTTATAACCGCTCACCGGCACGTTGAGGATCTGCACCTCCTGTCCCTTCTGGAAGCCGTGAGCGGCGGTCGTGGTGATGGTCACAGTCGTTCCTGACTCAGTCGCACCATTGGATGCGATCGTCATTTGGTTACAGCCCGGCAGCGTCTGGAACGTGGCGTTCGTGATGCCGTGAACGATCGGACCACCTTCATTTTCAGGAAATGTTCCGTTGCCGTCGAGATAGTTGAACGTGTTATCTGAATTAAACTTTCCATAGCGTGTGCCAGTCACGTTGCTGGTGTCCCCCGCTGTTCCGGTCAGTACGTCTGTGCCCGCTCCGTGGCAAGTGAAGCACCCAGTTTTCGTCGATACCGGTCCCAACCCTCGAATTGGGTCCCACTTAATAACGAAAGACCCGTAACCCCCGTTGAAAAGCTTCGTGATCGTGGTGGAAAGGCCAGCGAGAGGACCGCCAAACTGCCCCACAGTAGGCGGAGGAGGAGGCGGTGGCGGACAGGTCGGGCAGACCGCCTCAACTTTCTTCACAAGATGCGAAGGTACCGCCAACAAGCAGACTGCGGCCAGAAGACAAAGCGCCAGTGGCGCGAAGTAGTGTTTCATAGAGGCTCCTGATTCTTTTAACGTCATTTGAACTGGTTTTATTCACCTTCGCGAGGGGGGGGATGAAGCGCGAAGGAAGGTCCCTTTGCTGGCCCTGGGCCCTTACAGCATTGCTCAGAAGATGAGCAACTTACTGCTTTGGCCAAAACTTAGATCGCAGCTTGGCTCTCATTCGCTCCGCTGTCAAGATGAAAGTTCGTGCACCTTTGTGGAAAAACTGTTTTTTTAGGTGGTGGACGCAAGATGGTGTACCGATGAGGTCCAATTTGAATCACCAATCGCCAGCCGGGACGGCGGGAAACCTGTTAGGTAGACTCGCGCAGAATTCTTCTTAGCGATCCAACTACCCCGAGCTCATTTCGCCCGCTCTGCGTACCCGAAGACGGCCTTGAGCTCCAGAAATTCTTCGATCCCAGCTTCTCCCCACTCGCGTCCGTTGCCGGACTGCTTGTAACCTCCGAAGCAGGCGCTGAAATCGACCCTGGCACCGTTGACATGTACGTTACCGGCGCGAATTCGCTTGGCCACCCGACGGGCGTGTTCCACGTCGCCGGAGTTTACGAAGCCTGCCAGTCCATACGGAGAATCGTTGGCGATCCCGATCGCATCTTCCTCATCTTCATAGGGGATGATGCACAAAACGGGACCAAAGATCTCTTCACGGGCAATCGTCATCTCGTTGCGCACGTCGGAGAAGACAGTTGGCTTGACGAAGTTGCCTTTCTTGATTCCCTCCGGCCGACCGGCGCCCCCGCTCACCAGGGTGGCACCCTCTTCGATGCCCTGACTGATCAGCCGTTGAACCTTTTCATACTGGACTTTACTCACCAGCGGGCCGACAGTCGTGTCGTCTGCGCGAGGATCGCCGACCTTTGTGGCTTCCGCTTCCAGTTTCGCGGCGGCAACGACCTCCGCCAACCTTTGTCGCGGAACCAGCATTCGCGTAGGCGCATTGCAGGACTGGCCAGCATTGCGGAAGCATGCCTGCACCCCTTCTTTCACCGCTTTTGCGAAATCCGCGTCATCCAGAATGATGTTCGCCGACTTGCCGCCGAGCTCCTGGGTAACGCGCTTCACTGTCGGCGCAGCTGCCGTCGCGACAGATACTCCGGCGCGGGTCGATCCCGTGAACGAGACCATGGCTACATCAGGATGCAGAGCCAGGGCAGCTCCCACGGTCGGGCCATCTCCATTCACCAGATTGAAGACGCCGGCTGGAACTTCGGCTTCATCGAGAATATATGCAAAAAGATGCGCAGAGAGTGGCGACAGCTCGCTCGGCTTCAGGACCATGGTGCAACCAGCGGCCAGCGCTGGACCTACCTTGCAGGCAATTTGGTTCATCGGCCAGTTCCAGGGAGTGATGAGCCCGCAAACTCCAATTGGCTCCTTTCGCATGAGCGTCGTACCTTTGAGTTCCTCGAACTTGAACTGCCCGAGGGCTCTTGCCGCCTCTGACAAGTGCGCCAGACCAGCAGGAACCTGCGCCTTCCGGGACAACGAGATAGGACAGCCCATTTCCTCGGAAATCGTCTCGGCCATTTCCTCACTCTTGGCCTTATATACCTCGATGATGCGGCGCAGGAGGGTCAAGCGCTCCCCGGGCGAGGTCTCCGAGAACATTGAGAATGCGCTCTTGGCTGCAGCGACAGCGTTTGCCGCGTCGAGAGCGCTGCCCAGCGAGATTGTTGCGATCGGCTCCTCACTGGCCGGATTGACGACCTCAAAGTCATGAGCGATTGAGGATGGAACCCATTTTCCATTGATGTAGAAATTTCGATGATCCGTCATATGAATTTCCCTACTTGTGAAAAACGATCTTAATACGGGATACGGGCGCGGTGCCAATGAACGAACAGTTGTGAGGGAGACGATTCCAACGATCGCGGCCACGACGACTTCGAGAGTTAAGATCCAGCTTCGGAAGTGTGCAATTATCTGCAACTCCAAATTGGAAAATCGCCGGAAACGCGCTATGGGCTTGGAAAAAAGGGTTGTGAGGTTTTGTAAAGTCGTTGTATGATTACGCGCGTTTTGCCCGCCGGTTAGACTGCCACGTTAGCAATCTTGTCCGACTCTGGCCTGTTCGAACAAAAAATTCCAACATCGAGGGAACCGAATGAAGTTGCGCTCAATCAGCACAGGTTTTATGGTCTGCGCTTTGATATCCCTGTCGGCCATCATGGCCGCGGGCCAAGATTATCGGGGAATCTATTCTCCGCACCCGGCGAAGACAGCACCTTTACCGGTCCGCACAGGCGAAGTCATCCAGCGAGAAGTGCCACCGTCGACCGCAACGTGGACAAAGGCGAAGAACACTCCGCCGGCTTCGGTCGGATCGATGCTCTTGCTGACGGATGGCCGCGTGCTGGTGCATTCGGAGCCGAACTGCACTGGTTGCAAGGGCAACTATGCCAACTGGTACACGCTGACTCCTGACAATACCGGCAGCTACGTCAACGGCACTTGGATACAAGTGGCGTCGTTGCCGAGTGGCTACGCCCCGCTGTTCTTCGGCTCGGCCGTTCTCGCGGATGGCAAAGTCGTCGTCCAGGGCGGCGAATACAATTGCACCAGCGGGTGCTCCTCCGTCTGGCAGTCAAAGGGAGCGCTTTACGATCCCGCAGCCAACACCTGGACCTCCACCACGGCGCCTGCGAAGAGCAACATCGGCGACGCCGAGTCTGTCGTTCTGCCCAACGGAACCTGGATGCTGGCTGAGTGCTGCGCGATTGCGTTCAGCGACAGCACCTTCCCCGTTTACTACTACTTCAACGAAAGCACGCTGAGCTTCACCAGCGAGGCCAGCGCCACCGATGGCAAGAACGACGACTTCGATGAAGAAGGCTGGAATCTGCTTCCGAACGGCGAGATCCTAACGGTGGACGCCTACACGAGCAATACCGTTCTCACCGGAACAAATTCGGAAACCTACAATTCCACGAGCAACAAATGGTCGACTGCCGGAAGCACCCTCAAGCAGCTCTGGGATTCGAACTGCGAAGCGGGTGGCGGCAGCTTCGAAGTTGGACCTGCCGTTTTACGTCCGGACGGCACGGTTTTTGCCACCGGCGCCAGCGACTGCGAAGCGGGTAATACCTCGGTTTACGATTCGACGAGCGGAGTCTGGACCGCGGGACCGATTTTCCCGAATAAAGATGCGGCCAATGATGCACCGGCCGCGCTCGAAATCAACGGTAATGTCATCGTAGAAGGCAGCCCCTTCAGCGGAACCTTCAGCACGCCGTCCAGTTTCTACGAGTGGAACGGCACAACACTGAGCTCGTTCCCGAATCCGCCGAATGCAGTCAATACGGCGTCGTACCAGGGACACCTGCTCATTCTGCCGAACGGGCAGATTATGTACACCGACTTCTCGACCGATGTCGAGTTTCTTACGTCAGCGGGAACCTTCAGCTCCACGTGGCAGCCAACGATCACGTCCGTACCCAGCACGCTCGACGCTGGAACCACGTACACGATCTCTGGAACCCAGTTCAACGGTCTATCCCAGGGCGCTGCGTACGGCGACGATTTCCAGGACGCGACCAACTACCCGTTGGTGCAGATTGTGAACACTGGCTCCGGGCATGTGTTTTATGCCAAGACGCACAATCACAGCACGATGGGCATTGCAACCGGTAGCACGATCGTTTCGACGAGCTTCGACGTGCCCTCGAGCATTGAAACCGGAGCAAGCACGGTCTTCGTGATTGCCAACGGAATTCCTTCGGCCGGAGTTGTGGTCACAATTTCGGGGGCGACCTCGGGATTCACGCTTTCCGCAAGCCCCTCGTCCGTATCGGTTGCGCAGGGCAAGTCGGGAACCTCCACAATCACCAGCACGACCACCGGCGGGTTCAACACCCCAGTTGTGTTGAGTGCGAGCGGCCAGCCGAGCGGCGTGACCGTTTCCTTCAGTCCAACCTCAATCACCGGAACGGGAACTTCCACCATGACGATGGCGGTGGGATCGACCGTGGCTGCCGGCACCTACACCATTACGGTGACCGGAACCGCGGGCAGCACCACCGAAACGACAACCGTGTCTCTGACGGTGACCTCGACGACTGGCGGCAGCTTCACCCTCAAGGCAACGCCGACCACGGTCAAAGTGGCTCCGGGTAAGCATGGCACGACTAAGGTCTCAGCAACTCCTTCGGGTGGCTTCAAGTCAGCGATCGCGTTGTCGGCATCGGGAATGCCGACCGGCGTGACCGTAACCTTCAAGCCCACGTCCATTGCAAACGGGTCGGGAAGCTCGACCGCAACCATCACGGTGTCCAAGACCGCAAAAGCTGGAAAGTCCACGATCACCGTCACCGGCACTGGCGGCGGTGTAACCAAGACGGTCAAGATCACTCTGACCATCACATAACCAGCGTGAGGTGTTGCGCTGTCAGCTTCGGCGCAACGATTAAAAGCCCGGACCTTTAAGGTCCGGGCTTTTTATTGCGAGTCGGAAAAGTGTCTAAGTTAGAAACTGATTTTGAGAATGGTGCCGTTGTTACCAACAAACCATCCCGCTTTCGGGTTAGCGAAGGCAACCGACCAATAACCATTCGCGCCATCCAGACGGTACCAAGTGTGGCCCTCGTCGGGCGTCCATGCCGCGGGTCCAGAAGTGAAATTCGGCGCCGTCTCAGAGGTAATCACAACCGTGCGGTCATACTGATGATCGCTGGCCGCGGTATCGTCGAGTGTCATGCCACGCGCGTAAGCGAGTGCGAAGATCGTTCCGCCGATGGGGGGCTTGTTGGTAAACGTCCAGGTGCGGCCACCGTCATCCGACGTGGCCGCTTGAATGCGGTAATTCACGGACAAATCGCCACCGCCTACGATGCCGTGCATCGCGTCCCGGAAGGCGACAGATAATCCTCCCGCGCTCGGCGAACTGATCAGCGGAGTGTCATAAGCATTCCAAGTATCACCACCGTCCGTCGTCGCGAGGATTCTCGAGATGGTTGAGCCGCCCGTCGTAATCCAGGCGTTTTTGTCTCCCTGGGTAGTAATACAGGTTCCGCTCGAGGAGAACGAGGCTTCACCCGGCAACGCGGGAGGCATGGCCGAGGAAATCGAATGCCATTTCTGGCCGCTGAACGTGCGGATGTCCGGAAACACTCCGTTCACTGAATCGCTGTGCGCGATGCCGCGGTTGGGAGCCCAGAACGCGAAGCAGTCGTAAAACGCGTTTAGCGTGTGATTCACAAACTGCAGATTCCAAGTCGCGCCACCGTCGGCTGTTTTGTAGATGCGGAAGTCCGTGGTGTTCGTCCCAATGGACATCAGATAGGCGACATTGGCGCTCACGCCTTGCACATCGCGGAATTGCAAGGTTTCGGCTCCGGGAACAACGCCGGCCTTCCAGGTTTTCCCGCCGTTTGTGGTGACCACGTATGTACCACCAGTTCCGGCTGCCCATACAACCTGCGAATTTACCGGGCTGACGGCAATCAGCAATTGTGTAGTGCCGCTATTCTGCGGAGTGAGTTTGGGCTGGTGCGGGTTCGAAGATCCTTGCGCAAGAGTGAAAGTTGCGGAGGCAATCAGGAAAACAGTCAGCGAGCGTTTCAACATAGAAGTCTCCCCGGACGGGATTCGTGGCGCGGGTGCAGTATGGAACGGCGCCGACAGGGTGTCAAACCAGCGACCAGAAACGGCGCGGCAAAATGAGGCCTGGGAAACCAGCCAATCTCGCCCGCGGGGATTGCGCCCGCACCGAAACTTGATAGGATCATTCCGCAGAAAACGGACTGGAGGGTTTCATGCTGACTCGCCGCAACTTCATTATCGCCAGCGGAATGACCGCGCTCGCCTCAACCCGAGTATTCGGCGCAAACGACACACTTCGCATCGGCGTCATTGGAGCCGGCCACCGCATGAAAGGTCTTCTCGACGCCGCGGACAAGGCCGCGCCTTACCAGATCGTCGCCGTGAGTGACGTCTATGGACCCAACCGAGATGCTGTCGTGCAAAGGTCTAACGGGCTGGCCACGTCTCATTTGGATTATCGCGAAGTCCTCGCGAAGGACATTGATGCGGTCATCATCGCGTCGCCGGATCACTGGCATGTCCGTATGGCGGTCGAGGCGCTTGCCGCGGGCAAAGACGTCTATCTCGAAAAGCCTGTCACCCACACGATCGAAGAAGGCTCCACACTCACTCGTGCGGTTCGGTCGAGCAAGCAGATTTTGCAATGTGGCATGCAGCAGCGTAGTTGGACTCATTTTCGCGATGCAGTGGACATGGTTCAGGCGGGCAGTCTGGGCCGCGTCGTCCAGGTACGAACCTACTGGTGGCAGAACTACCACAGGAACTGGGCGGCGAAGCCTATCGACCAACAAGCGCTCGATTGGAAACAGTGGCTGGGCTCCGCTCCCGATCAACCGTTCAGCGACGAGAAATTCAGCCACTGGCGCTGGTTCTGGAATTTTGGCGGTGGCGCCATGACCGATCTATTCACTCATTGGATCGATGTGGTGCACTGGGCTATGAAGTCGGACCAGCCAAGGCAAGCAATGATGCTCGGCGACAAATACATTTTCGACGAGTGGGATTGTCCGGACACCATCCAGGCAGCATTCCGCTACCCGGGCTTTGATGTCGTGTACGAAGGCATGATGAATTCCTCGATCGACGGCGGCGGCCTTGAATTCCGCGGGACAGAGGCCACGTTGAAGATCGATCGCAGTGGCTTCGCCGTCTATCGCGAACACATCGACGAAGGTGAGGGACAGAACCCGGTCCTCACGGCCCGAAGCTTCCGCGACGGTACGATTTCACATATGGAGAACTTCTTTGAGTGCATCAAGACGCGCAAGGAACCGAATGCGCCCGTGGAAACCGGAGTCGCCGCTGCGCGTGCCGGCCACATCGGCAACTTGGCACACCAACGCGGTGGCCAGATTGCTTGGCCAGCGAGGGCGTAAGGACAGCACTCTATTGCGGGGATCAAGATCTCTCTATCTGCGGCACTATTCGTGCCGCAGAGCCTCGATCGGATCGAGGCGCGATGCGCGGAACGCCGGGATCATTCCGCTGATCAGTCCCACCGCGCCGAGAATGAGAGTGGACGCAATCAGCGTTCCGGGTGCGATGATCAGGCGGATGTCGCCGGCTTCGCCATTCTTCGCAAACGCACTGTATAAAGTCAATCTTCCGACGGAAAGCGCGACTGCGTAGGCCAACACCACTCCGAGCAGCCCGCCGATGAAGGTTATCGTCAGCGCTTCAGCGAGGAATTGCAGAAGAATATATCGCCGGGGAGCGCCCAGCGCCTTCTGCACACCGATCTCGCGCGTACGCTGCGTGACCGAAACCAGCATGATGTTCATGAGGCCGACGCCGCCGATGCCGAGCGTCAACGTGCCGATGAAACCCATCAGTACCTTTAATCCGAGCGTAATGATCTCGAACTGGTGGACCTGAGTCATCAGATTGAACACTTCCACGGCCTGGCGGTCGGTCTGGTTGAACTTGTGCTGCGTCGCCATGATCGTACGAACCGACTGCTCCAGACTTTCGTACTCAGGCATCTGATAGTTGAACCAGATCGTATCCAGATAATGCGTATTCTTCAAATCGCTCATCGTACTGAAAGGCACGTAGACCGTTCGGTTTATGTCGTCGTTTCCCTCTTGCATTTTGGCTTTCAGGACTCCAACCACCTCGAAGCTAAGGCCGTCAAGCCGAATGTGCTCTCCAACCGCGTTGCGCCCAGAAAACAGTTTCTCCCTGGCTTCTGACCCGATCACGGCTACGCGCGCCCGTTGAATCTCGTCTTCTGCGTTGTAGAAACGGCCCTGCCCGAGTTTGAGAGCGCGAACATCAATCACATTGGGATAGTTGCCCGTCACCGACCATGTGAATACTCGTGTGTCGTACTGCACGCTCGCCTGCTTGCTGACTTCAGGTGTGATACGCGTGATCTGGGGAAGGTTGGTTGTAAGAGTGTCGACATCATCTTGCGTAAAGCGAACGAGCACTCCCGCTTTCTGTCCACCCGCCTGCATGGAAGTACGGCCTGGCACCACGATGACGAGCTTGGTGCCAAAATTGGCAAAGATGTTGGCGCACGCCTGGCCAAAACCATCGCCGTAAGCGAGCAGCATGACGACTGTGGCAATGCCCCACGCCATACCCAGCATCGTAAGGGCAGTGCGGCGGCGATTGTGCCGCATGGCGCCGTAGGCTTCCTGGAGCAGATCGTGAAACATCGCGTTACTCCTGCCGCAGCGCTTCCACCGGTTGCAGCATCGCCGCTTTGCGCGCGGGATAAAGCCCGGCAACGACTCCAGCCAGGGTCAGGGTGCCAATGGCCAGAAAAGCTGACATCGGTACGAGTTTCGGGGGATCAAATCCGCCCGGCCCCTGGATCCCTCCCAACATCCCCATCAAGGCTGCCGCCAATCCCATGCCGATCACCCCACTGCCCAAGGTAAGCAGCAATCCTTCCAGGAAAAAATGAAAGAGAATGCTTCGGTTGGTGGCACCCAAAGCCTTCCGCAATCCGATCTCACGAGTCCGTTCAGTGACTGCGACCAGCATGATGTTGATGACGCCGATCGCGCCCAGCGCGAGCGTGACCATGCCGACCGCCCCGAGGAACATGTTCATCACGTCGAAAATCGTGCCCACCATTTTCGATTCCTGGATCGAATCCCAGCCGTCAAACGCGTTCTCGTCGTTCGCGTTGAATCCGTGGTTACGGGCAATGATTTTGTGGACATCGTCCTGTGCCAAACTGTGCTCGGCGGTCGTGCGCGGCTGATATTCAATGTAGGAAATGGAGTTTTGATGGTTTTCTCCCTTGATCGGAAAGTTCGTAGCCATCACGGGAAAAGGAATGTAGCCACGCATATTGAGCCAGGTGTTATCGCCGCGGCCGAGATGCGGGATGCTGCCAATCACTTCGAATCGGATGCTATTCAGCAGGATGAATGCACCGACTGCCGGACGCCCTGGGAACAGATTTTTCTGCAGTTCGTTCCCCAGGACGATCACATTGCGTCTCTGCGTCTCGTCCATCTCATTGAGCCAGCGTCCTTCCTTCAGCGGCAGAAAGCTGATCTCATTGAGTTGAGGCTCGACACCCAGGATTTCGACGCCCGCGCTCGCGAATTCGCTGACCTCGTGCAGGTCGGTGCGCGAAAGCATTGGAGACGCATTGCCAACGTGTGGGGCTTGTGTGCGAACATCTACATAGTCCTGGTAAGTGAGCAAATACGGACGAGCGGAGTTCATGCTGCCCTGCACGGCCGGCGCGCGCCCCGGAAAGATGAACATGATATTTCTACCGAATTCGGCCAGTTCCCGCTTGTTTCCAGAACGGAAACCTTCCCCCACGCCGACCAGCAAAAGGAGCGATCCCACGCCCCAGGCGATTCCAAACATAGTCAGGAACGAGCGCAATTTGTGGGCCCACAAGTTGCGGAAGATTTGCGCGAAGATGTCGAAAACCGTGCGCATAATCGTGATGTATTGTACCTCGCTTTCTGCCGCCCCATTGCGGTCGCCGAACGAAAGTGCTGTTCGCCGCTTTATCTCATTGACACCGCCGGACTGCTGTCGTGGCATCTTGACGCTTCCATGTGCGAGTTAGTTTCAGCTAACCTGTGCTCATAGTGGAGACATTGCTCTGTATGGAGAAATTGCTTTGAATCGACCGAAAACGATGCGGAATCCGGCCGCACCCGGCTCCTTCGATCGGCACCGACGGGAGTTTCTGATCGGCTGCTGCCGGGCTGCGTCGATGACGCTGCTTCCGGCGGCCCTTGGAAGACTGTCTCTCCCGACATATAGCTTCGCTTCAGAACTCGACCGACCTTCGGAGATCGAGTTCCATCTTCATCCTCACTATCGCGCGCCCATGCCCCTCGATGATTTAGTGCTCAAAACCAAGGCCGGCTTGGACGACTTCGTGACCGAGAAATACGTCGATCAGATTGCGGCCATATTGAAGCAGTGGACTTCTGGGCTTCTCGAGTCGCCGCAGAACTTATCTGCCTTTGAAAGCGTTCTTCTGCCCTCTTTTTCCTCCGCGGCGCTTAAACCCGCGGAATCGCGAATCGTTCGGCCCGGCCCACCGATCGAAGTCCACCGCAACACGTTCTCAAGGGAGCTAGCTCTCGGGCGGAGCGCTTTTATCCAAGAACTGCGTTCTGCCCTAAATCGCTTCACAAAGATTCTGACTGCCGAATTTCAGGTGACCGGCGTGGACGCCGCCGCAATGCAGGCAACGGGACTTGGCCAGTTGAGAACCCGCGTACGGCATGAAATCGTGGGCTCCGGGCGTGATTTCCACCGTGAGCAACTTGTTGGCTACTGGGAAATGCTTTGGGAAGCCGCGTCGTCCGGGGAATTCCGCCTCCTCCACTGGCTAACGATAGAGGAGTCTCAGAGTCGCTCTACCTCTCTGTGCTATCTCGATGTCGCCGAGGCTGCGCTGGGACGCAACGCGTCCTACTCTGCGCAGCTTTTGCACGGAAGCGATTACTGGCGCACCGTGCTCGACGGCGCCTGCGGCATTGAGATCTACGGACACAACGGCGTCTCCGTCGGCGATATCAACGGCAATGGGCTCGACGATCTTTATGTATGCCAGCCGGCAGGCCTTTCCAACCGCCTTTATCGCAATCGAGGAGACGGAACATTCGAGGACATCACCGAGTCTTCCGGTGTAGGCGTCCTAGAAAATACGGCCTGCGCCCTGATCGTCGACGTTGATAATGACGGCCACCAGGATTTGATTGTTGTGCGCGCCCATGGCCCGGCATTGTTCCTCAATGAGGGCGGAGGAAAATTTCGCCAAAAACCCGATGCTTTCCGCTTCGCCAATCCTCCTCAGGGCACCTTCACCGGCGCTGCAGTCGCCGACTACGATCGCGACGGTTGGCTCGATGTCTATTTCTGCCTCTACACCTATTACCAGGGCACTGATCAGTACAAATACCCGTCTCCCTATCACGACGCCGAGAACGGTCCGCCTAATTTCCTGATGCGCAACAATCGGGATGGCACATTCCGCGATGTCACCAACGAAAGCAAGCTGAACGTAAACAACACGCGCTACAGCTTCTGTTGCGCCTGGAATGATTTCAACCGCGACGGTTGGCCTGATCTTTATGTGGTGAATGATTTCGGACGCAAGAACCTTTATCGCAACAATGGTGATGGAACTTTCACCGAGGTCGCTTCCGAGGCCGGAGTGGAAGATGTTGGCGCGGGAATGGGAGTGTGCATCTTCGACTACGATAATGACGGCGCCGAGGATCTGTATGTGGCGAATATGTGGACTGCAGCCGGTGAGCGCATCAGCATGCAGGACGTCTTCAAGAAAAATTCCCCGCCCAACGTTCGCACGCTCTACCACAAGCATGCCATGGGGAATTCGCTCTTCCACAACGCAAGCCTCGCAAATCCCATTGCCGGCGATGGGAAGCGCGCGAGTGCGTTTGAAGATCGCACAATCTCCGCCGGCGTCGGACTCGGCCGCTGGGCATGGTCGACCGACAGCTGGGATTTCGATCACGACGGCTTCGCCGATCTCTATGTCACGAACGGCATGGTCAGCGGCCCCTCTCGCGACGATCTGAACAGCTTCTTTTGGCGCCAGATAGTCGCCTTTTCACCCGACGATGCCAGGCCGTCGCACGATTACGAGCAGGGATGGAACGCGATCAACGAATTGATCCGCTCCGACAGCACATGGAGCGGTTACGAACGCAACATTTCTTACGTCAACAATCGCGATGGCACTTTTTCCGACGTTTCCGGCGTCCTCGGACTGGATTTCCTGGAGGATGGCCGTTCCTTCGCCCTCGCTGACTTCGACCTTGATGGCCGTCAGGAAATTTTTCTCAAGAACCGCAACGCTCCGCAACTGCGGGTCCTGAAAAATATCCTGCCGAGCCTTCCTCCGTCTATCTCCTTTCGACTCCAAGGAACAAAGAGCAATCGCGACGCCATCGGCGCCGTGATCACTATCGAGACGGAGCAGGGACTCCAGACCCGATCTCTGCAGGCCGGATCGGGATATCTTTCCCAGCACAGCAAGGACGTTTTCTTCGGCCTGGGCTCCGCCAAAGCTCCACTTACCGCATCCATCCGTTGGCCGAGCGGTCTGGTCCAGAAGTTGCCTGATCTGCCGATCAACCACCGCATTTGGGTCGAAGAAGGCGCGTTACCCTCTCGTGTCGAGGCCTTCCGGGTTACAGCCGACCCGGCGAAGTTTGGCGAACTAAAGGCTCAGCCGACGGAGACTCTGCCCTCCATCGCTGAAACCTGGCTTCTGGCACCTGTTACCGCTCCCGATTTTTCTCTGCCGGATTCCCGCACCGGGCGGCCGCAATCTCTGTCCGCCCTGCGCGGCAAAATGGTTCTGCTGCACTTCGGTGCCAGCGGTGACGGGCGCACTCAGAGGGATTGGTCTACCTTCGAGCGCCACTATGCGGATTGGACCGCGAAGGGTTTCCAAGTAGTCTCGGTGGTTTTCGACGAATCCGTCACTAAAAAACCGAGCGTCCTGATAGATAAACGCCTTTTCTCGTTTCCTCTATTGTCAGGATCGGATGACGTGGCTGGCATCTACAACATTCTGTTTCACTACATGTTCGATCGGCGCCGCGACATCGGCCTTCCTACTTCATTCCTCATCGACTCAAAGGGTGACATCGTTAAGGTTTATCAGGGGCCCGTAGATTCCGCGCAGGTGGAGCGCGACATCCGTGAAATTCCTCGAACGGCGGAGGATCGCATCGCCCGCGCGCTTCCGTTTCCCGGCATCGCCGAAGTCACGGACTTCAGCCGCAACTACCTCTCCTACGGCTCTGTCTTTTTCAAGCGCGGCTACCTCGATCAAGCTGGAGCAGCCTTCCAGATTGCCTTTCGAGACGATCCCGAAAGCGCTGAAGCGCTCTACGGCGTTGGCAGTGTTTATCTCAATCAGCACAAATCCGCCGAAGCGCGTCAGTGTTTTGAACGCGCGCTCAAGCTCCGCGCCAGCTATCCCGATACCATGGCCCATGCGTGGAACAACCTGGGCTTGCTGGCGGGGAGCGAGGGCCGCACGGTCGAGGCCATCGGTGATTTTCAGGAGGCGCTTCGGCTAAGCCCTGATCATCGGGTTGCGCTTAATAATCTCGCCAGAGCCTATCGCGTGCAGAAGCAATGGGATGACGCGCGTCAAGCGTATGAACGCGTTCTTCAACTCGACTCCAATGATCCCGACGCCAACTACGGCCTCGGCATGATCTCGGCTCAGAATGACGACACCGAGCGCGCATTCAACTTTCTACAGCGGGCATTGAAGTCCCGCCCCGTCTATCCTGAGGCCCTCAATAACCTCGGCATTCTTTATCTGCGCACCGAGCACCCCGACGAGGCTGTGGCGACTTTTCAGGAGTCGATCCGGGTAGCGCCGGGTTTTGATCAGGCATACCTGAATCTGGCTCGCGTATACGCCGACGAGGACGCCCCCGATAAGGCGCGCGCTGTACTAAAAGAATTGCTGAAGCAATATCCCGATCATCCCACTGCACTCCGTATGCTCGAGCAGCTTAAATAACGTTTCGTCCATGCGCTACCTTTGGCGCCGGATCCAGCCTTGACCGAGAGCAACTATCCATGCTCCCAAGACATTTCCGCCAAATTGGCCAAACCAGTGCATACTGCTTTAAGGCGAAGTGCGAAGGCAATTATGAAGACGATTCTTCTAGTGGAAGACAGCAAGTTTCTCCGCATGGCGACGGAACGAGCGTTGATCACCGCCGGGTACGAGGTGATCTCCGCGGGCGACGGTGAGAGGGCCCTGGTCCTGGCTCGCGAACATGCTCCTTCTTTGGTCTTGCTAGATGTGATGCTCCCTAAGATGAGCGGTCTCGATGTAGTCAAGGCTCTGAAGAAAGATCCGACGACAGCTTCTATTCCGGTGATGATGTTGACCGGGCTTTCGCAAAAAAATGCCACGCAGATGGAAAAGGATGGTGCAAGCAGTTTTTTCGAGAAGTCCGATTCTATGTTGGGGAAAGGACCCGACTCGCTGGTCGCTTCAGTGGATCGAATACTCAAGAAGTAGAGCACTCAGCCTACGGTATCTACCCGATGGTCGCTGCGATGCCGAAGGTGTGAAATACAATCAGGTTCGGCGGGGCGGTCATGGGTTAGCGTCGGTCATTTGCCGACATTCAGACCCTCACGACCGCCCTCTTTGTTTTGTTTTGTTATTTTTCTTCTAACCAATGTGACCAGAAGCAGAGCCGTGGTTCCGAATGGCTCGTTCGCGGTAAAAGCTAGTTTCGGGAGTGTCCAAACGTGTGCCCAGACTACGGGATCCACCCTAGTGCAAGCCAAGGCATCCAAAAACTACCATTCTCCAACTCTCAGCATGGTACGGGAAGTTGCCCTAAAGGGGGGATACAGCTTTCTCCAGCTCCGTGCGCATGAGGGTAGATTTCTACCCTCACGAATCATGCTCATCGATGTTGCGCCCCATCGGTGAGCTTTTTCCTTTCAATCCTAAATTTTCGCTAATCGCCCGTCAAAACTGCAAGGAGTTGTTGATTCGGTTTTTTCCTCGATCAGCTGCGGTATATATTTCAGAGACTCACGGGAGATACGGCCTAATGAAAGTTACTCGATTGACGAAATCATTTGCGCTCATTTCGTTAACGGCAGCCATGGCTCTTCCAAACCTGTCCCTGGCACAGGACAGTTCTGGAAACCAGTCCTGGTCTGCTACCAGCCAACAAGGAATCCCGGATGGAGCGATCAACCCGACGCGCACCAGTCAGACTCATACGGAGGCCGACGGGAGAGTTATTGACAAAACGTCCGTTCAAACGCTGGGGCCCGACGGGCGCTACATCCCTTACTCGGACACGGAGAAGGAATCTCGCCGCATTAGCGACACCACGGTTCGCACCATCGAGCGAACCTTTGGAAGCGATTCCGACGGGCACAGGACGCTGATTCAAGAACGCCAAGAGGAGTCGCGCAGCTTGCCTGGCGGCGAGCAGAAGATAAGCCGCACGGTTTCCAATCCTGACGCCAATGGATCCTTACAAGTCGTGCAGCGCGAGCAGGAAGATTCAAAGCAGTTCAGCCCGGGCGTACGTGTGACCAATACGACGGTACTGACACCGGACGGCAACGGTGGCTTCTCTCCCGCCGTGCAAACCGAACAGCGAGAAACGAAAAGCAACGACGGCACGGTCGAATTCAAGAAATCAACCCTGCTCTCGGATGGCGCCGGCGGCTGGAAGCTCAGCGAGGTTCGAGAAGGAACGAACAAACAGGAAAACGGTCAAGTCGTCGGTAAGGAAGAACGAATCCTGCGGCCCGATTCGAACGGTAATCTCGCAGTCGTTGAGCGGACGGTCAGCAAACAGACCCAGGCCTCTGCCGGAGATAAGCGCGAAACGACCGAAACATACTCGACGAACGTCCCCGGTGTAGCGGGAGATGATGGCCTGCAACTTGTCCAGCGGGAGACAACTGTTCATCGCACCAGCGCCGCCGGCGCGCAGAGCACTGACCGGCAAACCGCGCAGCCGCGTCCCGGCGACGTGAATAGCAGCCTGCAAGTAACGCAAGAGGCAATTGATATTGTGCGGCCAGGGTCAAGCGGTTCCGCGGACCAGATCCATACGATCCTCACACCTGACGCCGATGGCCGGCTGGGTCTGGTGTGGATTGATAATGGCAAGACCGGCAACCCTGCCGCAGTCAAAGTGGATACCACCCCGTCGTCAAAGCCCAAGTAAGAAACCAAATCGTACTCTTCGCGCTTCCCAATCCGCTTCGGCAAAGAGTGGGTGACGCAGGTTCACCTACGAGAACTTACAGATCCCCATAAGAATTCGCTCTGTATCCAAGTATCCGACGGCGGGCTCTCACACAGCTCTGCACGGACAGAAATAAAAATCCCTTGACATTACATATAGTGTTATAGTTAACTATAACAGTCGAAAGCGACGCGCGTCGTGACCATCCAAGCGGACCGCTGGCGATTGATCACGCCAACGAGACGCTGATCCGAAAGCAAGAAAAGTTGACGACTTAAGGAGAATGCAACATGAAATCCACACGATTTGTGCTGTCTGTTGTTCTGTTATCGCTCTCCACCTTGGCTTTTGCCCAATCCGACGCGCAGAAGTCGTTCGACAAAATGAAAACTCTGGCCGGTGCCTGGCAAGGCTCGGTCACCACCGACCCGCCGTCAGCCGAGATGGGAAACGGGTCGCTCGTTCAGGTGTCGATGCGCGTGACCTCGCGGGGAAACGCGCTGGTGCACGAAATGTCGGCAGCCGGAACGCCGGACGATCCCACCAAGAACGACCATCCCGTGACCATGTTCTACCTCGACAACGATCGCCTGCTGCTTACCCATTATTGTGACGCGGGCAATCGGCCTCGCATGACGGCTAGGACATCGGCGGACGGAAAAGTACTGGAATTCGATTTTCTCGACGTTGCCGGCAATCTGGAGTACGGACACATGCAGCACGCGGTGTTCACCCAGGTTGACGCCAACCATCACACCGAGGACTGGACTTTCCTGATGCCGGGAGACAAGCTGATGCACGCGCACATGGATTTGCAGCGAACAAAGTGACTTCTCTTCGACCTGCTTGCAGGTGTGAGGAATCCGAGGAGGTGCGGCAGTGCTTCCCAAGGATCGATCGGGACGAATCGTACGCGCCTCCTCGGAAGGGCGATCAAGATCATTCCCCACCTTCGACAAGATAGTTAACCTGTGGTGGATTGATCTGCCGATGGGGATTTTCGATATCGCACTGAGTTGCTGGCTTTTGTCTAAGAGATTCGGGCAGCGTGGGGTAGCCGAGGCTTGACCGCAGGCCGCCGCTGCATAACGGAGGGGAAAATGTCGTACTCACCCATACTGCTTCTTCACATTGTCTCTGGCACGTTGGGAATGCTGTCTGGATTTGTGGCGGCGTTCCTTCCCAAGGGTTCCCGCAGCCACGGGCGCGCCGGAAACGTATTCGTCATATCCATGCTCAGCCTGTCCGCAAGCGGAGTGTACCTGGCGGTCATGAAAGCACAACCGGGCAACATTCTGGGAGGCACTCTAACGTTCTATCTGGTGGCAACAGCGTGGATGACGGCCCGGCGCAGGGACGGCCGACCCGGTATTTTGGATTGGGGCCCGCTGCTGGTTGTCGTTGCGGTCGCTGCCGTCGAGGTGACCCTGGGGCTCGAAGCTGCCATGAGTGCGACGGGATTGAAGTATGACTATCCGCCGGGGCCGTACTTCTTTCTTGGCTCGGTGGCTCTGCTGGCTGCCGTCGGGGATGTGCGCATGCTCGTGCGGCATGGTATTGCGGGCACGCAGCGTATCGCGCGGCATCTTTGGCGCATGTGCTTTGCGCTGTTCATTGCAGCAGCGTCGATATTCCTGGCACGGCAGCAGGTCTTCCCCGACCTGTTACGCAGGACGGGCGTACTTGTTTTCCTGAGTTTCCTGCCAATCCTGCTGATGATTTTCTGGTTACTCCGTATACGCTTCGCACGTGCCTACAAACAGAAAGGCATGGTCGGCGCGCGCGCTTGATTTCAAGGTTTCATGCCAGGAACATCTGAGGCTGAGCACCAACCAGCGAGGACACATGAGCTCCACCAGGAACCCAGGCAGATTCGCAGGTTTGCTGTATGTACTCACTTCAATCGTGGGCTTCTTCGCCATGGGCTATGTTCCCGGCAAGCTGATCGTGCACGGAAACGCAGCGGCGACGGCTAACAACATCGCGGCCCACGAGACGCTGTTTCGTCTCGGCATCGCGGGCGAACTCACCGGCCAGGCCGGTTTTATTTTCGTGGCCCTGGCTTTGTACGACCTGCTGAAGGGGGTCGACCGTCGGCAAGCATCGCTCATGGTGACACTGATTGTGGTCTCGATCCCGATAGCGTTTGTGAATGAGATGAACTCCCTCGTTGCCCTCGTCCTGGTGCGCGGGGCTGACTTCCTGTCCGTATTCGAAAAGCCGCAGCGGGATGCTCTGGCTCTGCTGTTCCTCAATCTGCATCATTACGGATTTGTTGTGGCCGAAATATTCTGGGGTCTGTGGCTCTTTCCGCTCGCGCGGCTTGTATACCGGTCGCGCTTCCTGCCGCGGTTTCTGGGCGCCTGGCTCGCCTTCGCCGGCTTCGCCTGGGTGATCCTGAGCCTTACGGGCGTACTGTTGCCGCTCTATCAGGATAAGGTGGATACCTACTGTCAGCCCGCCTTCTTCGGGGAAATTGCGCTCATGTTTTGGCTTCTGATCAAGGGCGCTAGGCCGTCAACGCAGGACGCCACAGCCTCATCGTCGACCCGGGACGCTGCATCATGAACGGTACGCACGGCTGGGTGAAGAGAGAAAGAAGAATGTTATTTTCGCGTATATTCCTTCTTCGCATGGTCGCCGGCAGTTTGAGAATGCTGTCTGGATTTGTCGCTGTGTCTCCGCGACGTGAACCGGGAATCTGATGGACAGTGAGTGGAACGACAGTCAGCCGATTTACCGCCAGCTTCGCGACCGCGTCGTCGCGATGATCCTCGACGGCGTGCTCAAGGAAGGCGATCCCCTTCCTTCGGTGCGTACGGTCGCTGCCGAATATCGCGTAAATCACCTCACGGTCCTCAAGGGCTATCAACAACTCGTCGACGAACAACTCGTCGAGAGCAGGAGGGGTCGCGGCATGTTCATCAACGCCGGCGCGCGCAATCTGCTGCTGCAGGGCGAACGCCAGAAATTTCTCTCGGAAGAATGGCCCCGGGTCCACGCGACTATCCAACGTCTCGGCCTCAAATCGGAAGAACTGCTGAACGGTTCCTCAACCGCCAAGGCATCGTCGAACGCTACTAAGAAGGAGCCGAAGTCATGACCGTGATCGAAGCGCGCGGCCTCCGCAAGTCCTTCGGCACAACCATCGCGCTTGACGGCGTCGACCTGCGCATCGAAGAGGGACGCATCCTCGGACTCATCGGCCCCAACGGCGCCGGCAAGAGCACCGCCCTCAACGCGATTCTCGGCCTCATTCCCTATCAGGGAGAACTGCGTGTTCTCGGACGTAATCCCTGGACCGAGCGCGACCAACTCATGCGCGATGTCTGTTTCATCGCCGATGTCGCCGTCCTGCCGCGCTGGATCAGAGTTTCACAAGCGGTCGATTACGTCGCCGGCATCCATCCCCGATTCGATCGCACGAAAGCGGAAGCTTTCCTGGCAAAGACCACCATCCGGCGTGCCAGCAAGGTCCGCGAATTGTCCAAGGGCATGGTGGCGCAACTGCACCTTGCTCTGGTCATGGCCATCGACGCAAGGCTGCTCGTGCTCGACGAGCCTACGCTCGGCCTCGACATCCTCTATCGCAAGCAGTTTTACGATTCGCTGCTGAACGATTACTTCGATCGCACCCGCACAATTATCGTGACTACACATCAAGTAGAAGAGATTCAGAACGTCCTCACCGATGTCATGTTCATCGACCGCGGCCGCATCGTATTTGGCTGCAGCATGGAAGAGTTCGAATCGCGCTATCTGGAAGTGATGGTAAATCCCGAGCGTCTCGCCGCAGCACGGCAGCTCAAACCGATTCACGAACGCCAGGTCATCGGGCGCAGCATTCTGCTTTTCGATCGCGTCGATCGTTCGCAGCTCAGTGCACTCGGCGAAGTCCGTACACCCAGCATCGCCGACTTGTTCGTTGCCATGCTGGAGAGTAAGCCGGGCCATCAGCCTGCCGCACCACAAGGAGCAGCCGTATGAGTACTCCATCGAATGCTTTTTCGGACTCGTTTGACTCGCAGAAAGGCGCGCCGGCAGCCATGTCGTCGCCTCGGCCCCTTTACTGGTCAATGCAACGCGAATTCTGGGAACATCGCTCCATCTACATCGCGCCGCTGGCCGCTGCGTCGCTTTTCCTGTTCGGCTTCATGATCAGCCTGATCCATTTGCCCTCCAGAATGCGGGCTGCAGGAATCGATCCGATGCAGCACGACTTCATCGAGCAGTCCGAGAACTTCGCTGCGCTCCTAATCATGGGGACGACTCTCATCGTCGCACTGTTCTATTGTCTCGACGCGCTGTACGGCGAACGCCGCGATCGCAGCGTCCTGTTCTGGAAGTCGCTTCCGGTCTCCGATCTCACAACTGTGCTCTCGAAAGCCAGCATTCCGATCGTCATTCTCCCCCTTCTCACCTTCATTGTGACGATCGCCTTGTGGATATTGATGATCTTGCTCAGCAATGCGGTGCTGCTCGCAAGTGGCATGAGCACGGCGACGGCGATGCCCCATTTTTCGTTCTTTCAATTGTCGCTCGGTTTGCTCTACCACCTGATGGTCGTTCACGGGCTTTTCTATGCGCCCTTCTACGGCTGGCTGCTGCTGGTTTCCGCCTGGGCGCGGCGCGCGGCATTTCTGTGGGCCACGTTGCCGTTGTTCGCCATCGGCATCGTCGAGAGGATTGCCTTCAACACTTCGTACTTCGCCTCAATGCTGGGATACCGCTTGGGCGGAGGCGAGGAAGACAACGGCTCCAAGGCAACCGGGCTGGCAGTGGCTTTCATGCCGCACTTCACCTCGGGCCATCTTCTCTTCAACCCGAGTTTGTGGACCGGCCTGGCAGTGACCGCAGTATTCCTAGCCGCGGCAATACGCCTGCGCCGCAATCGCGAACCGATCTGAATCGAATGCGCGTTCGATTCGAACTCGTTTAGCAACAAGGGAAATAAGTTTCTGATCAACGCGCAACCGAGAACAGAGGTGCCACCAAGCTCCCTCGTTCTCGGCTAGTTTTACAGGTCGGCGGGCCGTTAATTTAGTTCCCGAACCCAGATATTCCGGAAACTGATGGGCTCACTCGGGTCGCCGTGTGCCTGCAGCTTAATCGGAGCGGTATCGTACTGCTTATAAAAAGGCTGACCAATGTAGCGAGTTTCACCCTTCAACTCGAAGTGATTTTGTACCAGCACTCCATTGAAGAAGACGGTGACATAGGCGGGAGTCTTCAGCGAGCCGTCGGAGTCGAAGACTGGAGCGGTCCACACCACGTCATAGCTTTGCCACTCCCCCGGCTTTCGATTCGGGTTCACGAGCGGAGCGGACTGCTTGTAGATGCTGGCGGCCTGGCCGTTGACGTAGGTCTTGTTGTTGTACGAATCCAGAACCTGCAGCTCATATCCGGCATCGCCCGAACCGGTGGAAGCAAGGAACACTCCGCTATTTCCGCGCAGCTGACCGGATCCGGCAATGGTCTCGGGAATCTTCCACTCGATGTGGAGTTGATAGTTCTTGAAGCTCCGCTTGGTTTCTATGTTCCCCGCCGCCTTATTCACCGTGAGTATGCCGTTGGCAACGACCCACTTAGCAGGCGACTTGTCTTGGACCGACACCCATTCGTCGAGATTCTTGCCGTCAAACAAAATGATGGCATCGGAGGGAGCCGCTTCGTTGTTGGAGGCCGGCGTCACAATTTTGGGGACCGGTTCCCATACTTCTGTATCTTCAGGCTTGGCTGTAGTGGGGGCCTGGCTTGAAGTTTGTTGTCCGGCCTGAGGAGCCGCTTGCGGTTGCGCGAAGGATACAGAGCTAACCACTACAAGCGCTGTGAATGCGAGAAGGGTCGAAAGTTGAATCCGCATAATGTTCCACATGATATACCCCTGCCGTCGGGTCCAGCCAAATGCTGCTTTCGATGAGAAACAACTCGGTGAGTTCTTGCTGATGCACGACGACGTGCGACAGTCGGAGTCGCCGACCGCGTCCCTTTTGCTGTTTGCCAAAGTACATACGAAGCCGGACCGCGGCGCACTAAGAACTAGCTCCGTCTGACATTGGTCTGGATCGATTTCAGCGGGAAGTTGGAGGACGCCGAACATCGCGATCCGGCCACTTAACACACGTCAAGTCATCGACGGAAGGCTTCGTTTGTTCTTTAGGGCAACCGGGGGGAGAAGTCGGTTAAGGCCAGAAAGGTTGAGTCAACTTTTTCCACCAGTTTGCTATTGGCCTCAGATTTCTCGTAGACACTCTTCCACTCGGGATCGTCTTGGAAGGATTTCCAGTTGGCGGCGGCGGCTTCTCGGCTGGGATGCTGCAGGATGTAGATCAGCGTATTGCTCTTCTCCGGCTCATCGAGGGGCGTCCAATAAGCAACGCTCTTCATGCCGTGACGGTCAAAGATTTTCAGTGTATGCTCGCGGAAGCGCGCCATCAGATCCCCTAACTTGCCAGGGGCTGCATGATAGACGCGGAGCTCGTAAATGCCCGTCGAAGCTCGCGAGGCATTCGCTTTGTCGGGCTTAGAAGCGAACCAGAAGGATGCCGGAAGTAGTGTCACCGCAGGAAGCGTGCCCAACAATGTTCGTCGTTTCACGGACGGCATTCTAGCAGAAGGTGAAGCGGTAACGATCGCACCGGCGGCGCGAGTCGGGTCCTGCGACGAACGGAAATAAAACTAAACGGATTAGTTCTTACGGTTCTTGCGCTTCTCGTTCGTGTCCGTGCGGCCAAGTACACGGTTGACGGCGGTGCGAGAGGGATGAGAGAAGTTTTCAGGAGTGCGTCTTGGCCGCCCAAGCTTTGGGCGTGAGCCCGGTGACGTTCTGTATGGATGTGTCGGCGAGACCGGGCAGGATGTCGGTCAGATATTTGCGCACCGGGATGGCGAGCCGGCGGCAGCTTTCGATAACGGAGAGAATGGCGGCCACGCGCGGGCCGGCTTGAGGGCTGCCGATATGGATCCAGTTCTTGCGTCCAGTCGCCACCGGACGCATGGAGTTCTCGGCCACGTTATTGCTAAGCTCCAGTTGCGGGTGGTCGAGGAAGCAGGTCAGCTTCATCCAAAGCGCCAGCGTGTAGTTGCACGCCTGGCCCGCCTTGCTGCGGGGCAGTACGGTTTTGCTCGTGGCCAGGATGTGTTCGCGGATTTTGGCGAGCAGTGGAGGAGCTTTCTCCTGGCGCAGAAGATGACGTGCGGCCTGATCCATCTTCTCCTCGCGCGCCTGGGCGTCGATCAGAAACAACTGGTCTACCAGTTCGACCGCGCGAATCGAGCCGGCGTCCTGCGGGTTGAGTTTGACCGCATCGACAAAGTTCCTTCGCGCATGGCTCCAGCAGCAGGCGTGCACCATCCCAGGCCTGCCCAGGCCGCGCTCGTAGGCTACGTAATCGTCGGTTTGGAGAATGCCCGCGAAGACGCCGAGGAACTGCTTCGGCCCTTCGCGTCCGCGGCTCATGCGAAAATCGAAGACCACCCCAGCCCCCGGCGTTCCGTACTGCCAGAGGTAGGCTTGATGGTTCTTACCACGTTTGTCGTGCGTCTGCACATCAATCGGGGTTTCGTCGGCCTGGATGTAACCGCTGGCCAGCAACTCCTTGCGCATGGCATCGACCACCGGGGAGAGCATCTCGCCGACCGTCATCACCCAGCCGCACATCGTGGTCCGCGTGATCTCGATGCCCGCATCGCGCAGCAGGATGGCGCTCTGACGATAGAGTGGGCAGTGATCGGCATACTTACTGACGATGGTGTCGATAATCACCTCGTCGGCCACCAGGCTCTTGTCGATGATGCGAGGGGGAAGCGGCGCCATGGCGACGCCCTGCTCCTCGCACTGCTTGCAGGCGCGCTTCTCGCGCTTGGTCACTTCCACGTAGTACTCGGCCGGCTTGAGCTTCAGCACTTCGCTCTCGTCGTAGCCGATCACTTTCGTTTCCGCGCCGCACTTTCCGCAGACGCACTGCTCGGCCGTGCAAGCGACGATCTTCTCCACGCGCGGCAGATCTGCGGAAAAGGTCTGCCGGCCGGGATGCGCGCGCCGCTTCCGCTGCTTCTCGCCGTCCGGTGCCGGCAACCCCTCGCGCTCGCTCTCCGCCTGAACTTCCTGGTTCGAGACCCCGGGCTCTTCCTCCAGTAACTGCAGTTGGAGATTACTCAGCTTTTCACTGCCCGGTCCGTACTTGGCGATCCGCCGCAGACGCAGATGTTCTTCCAGCACCTGGATCTTCAGTCGCGCATACTGTAACTCGCTTCTGGTTGTATCTAACTGCTTCGACGCCGCCCCGAAGTGCTCTTCATACGTCGCAACCTTGTCGCTCAGGGTGGCAAACAAAACCTGGGGAAGCTGCTCCTTCAGTTGTTCGAGAAGTTCGGCGGGGAAACAACGCTCTGCCTCAGCAGTGGGCATCGCGGCAGCCGGTGGAGTCACACTCACGATGCTTCTTTGATAACAGATCTGGCTGTGGATAAGTTAACGAAATCGCCAGTCTTTATGCTGGTATTCGTAACTTCTCGGATTCTTCCACCAGCGGCTTGCGATACCATTTCCGCCGCCGCGTCTCTGCCAAATCAATGCCCCCCAACAACAGCGCTAGTTCCTCGTGGCTCAGTACGATCTTCGTCTCCGATGTGTCTGCTCCCGGCCAGCGAAACCTTCCTCCGTCCAATTTCTTCGAGCATATCCATAGTCCGCTATGGTCATATACCAACAACTTCAGGCGATTGCGCCGCGCATTGCTGAACAAGAAAACGTGACCGCTCTCGGGATCGCAGCCTAGATGGTCGCGCACCAAACCGTACAATCCATTAAATCCCTTCCTCATGTCCGTGGCTCCGGTGGCCACGTAGATCCGCGTCGCTGGCCCAAATCCGAACATCGCCCTATCCCTTGTCCAACACCGTCAGCAGGCGCTCCAGTGTGGCCCCATCGAAGCCCCGGTTCACTTCGATCCTGCGTCCGCTGGTCAACCCCACCACCAACCCGCTGCTGGTGCTCGCTGAGCTCCCGCTTGCTATCCCTATCTCTACCGCCAACAATCGATTGCCTGCCCTGCTTCCTTGATCCTGGGCACGTTGTTTTCTCAGATAACGATCGAGACTACTTCGCGAGACCCCTCGACTGCCGCAGAATTCACTCTGTGGCATGCCGCTCGTCGCAAACTCCGACACAATCTGCCGAATCTCTTCCCGTGTCCGTCGTTTTGCCGTGGCTACGTTCGTCTGATAATCCATAGCCACATTTCACCACGGGCTCTGCGGCTTGACTAGGTGGGTTGCTCGACCGCTTACTCTCGTTCAGCTTGGGGGGCTGGTCCAGTTCGCCCGCGAATCCATTCAATCGTTGGAATCGAAGCCACGCCTCTAGTTCGGTAGCTGGAGGCTCGATTCGTCGCTCTTTCTGATGACACTCCAGGTGTAATTCGATCTTGGCGGACGCTTCCTCAATTGGATACCCGCATGAGACGCAAATGACCCTTCCACGAGCGATCTCGTTGCGGTGTGTAATGAAGCCAGCGAGATTCTCCTTCATGCTGATACTTTCAAAAGCACCGATAATTCGGAGAGGAATCTCGGGGTCTCATCCTGCCCCCGAAGGTCCGTCGGATCTAACAGCATGTTAATGCCACCGATCATTTTTCCGCGCGCATCGCGCACTGGCGTCGGATAGGGAGTGAATCTTCGTCGGGTTCCGTCCGGCCGTTCTGCCACAGCCTCCTCACCCCAAACACAACGCTCTTCTTTGAGAGCGACCGCCATCGGGCATTCATCGTGGAGCAATGGCGATCCATCGGTCCGGAACAATCTCCAGGTAACGCACCATCGGTCAATTCCCAAGCGGGGCACACGACCAGAAAACACAGCTGCAGCAGAATTGAAATATGTGAGAAGACCGCTGTCATCGGTGCAGTAAGCCGCTACGGGCAGGAAATCGAGCACTGCGTGGAAGTTTGGCCGCGGGTAAGTTGGAACCTTCCATTCGATTGCACAACTGAATCTGGGCCGACAGATGGGAGACACCACTTCTGCAGCCGATTTTATCCCAGTCGCCAAGAGTCCCTTCGATGAGTACATCGTAGCCACGAACGGTTCTTCGGTTTAGCCCAGTTCCTGAAGCCGCTTGCGCATGTCTTCACCCCGGCGCATCCCGTCGGGATTGCAACTTTGACAGTCGGGACTGTGGATTCGCAGAAGGGACAGCAGGCGACAGATCCAACGCTTCGAGTTCAAGAATTCACCTCGTTTATCTGCTCTGAACCGTCCTCCCCGATTAGGAGGATCTTGAGATGATCCGGTCAAAGCTGCTTTACCCGTCAGATCGGCTCCCTACGTCCGCCAAGAGAGGTGTGCGCGCCGTGCACGCCGACTTTCGCCGCGGAAAGCCCCTTCGGTCAATGGACAGCGAATGGTCGGTGTCTTGTGCATTGATGACGAGATATCTCTCCCGTTCAGAGTCGTTTACGGCGACTCATTGCCCTCCACACGGGGCCTGAAAGTGCCATTTTACGTCCTCCCCGTAGGGTGCTAAACTCCGTCCCTCGCCATCGAGGAGTCTTCATTCATGGGTTCGGCGCAAGGTCATCCAACGTTGGTACGGTTCGGCGTATTCGAGGCCGACCTCGCCGCCGGCGAGCTGCGCCGGAACGGAATCAAGGTCCGTTTGCAGGATTTGCCGTTCCGGATGCTGACGATATTGCTGGCACGTCCCGGAGAAGTGATTACGCGCGAGGAGCTCCGCCAGTCCCTCTGGCCTCCCAATGTCTTCGTGGACTTCGAACAAGGGATCAGTAGCGCCGTCATGCGGCTGCGCGATGCTTTGCGAGACTCCGCCGACAACCCAATCTTTATCGAGACGATCGAGCGCCGGGGATACCGCTGGATCGGCCCCATCCACCCTCCTCCCGAACCGTTGGCTGAAGAATCGCGAGATCCGTCGGTCGAGCAGGAGGGGCCGAAGCCTGCGGAGACGTCCGAGCTCTCAACCAGCTACTGGCGGCTGCTGGTTCTGTCCGGCGCCGTCCTGATTCTGATCGCCGCAGTCTGGAGGCTCCGCCCCGGATACCGCGGTACCGAAACCGGCGCCAAGTCGAGCTCCGCGTCGACGCGAACGCCGCATTCGTCCCCAAATCGAGAAGCGGAACAGTTCTACCTAAAAGGACGGTTCTACTGGAACAAGCGCAACCCCGAGAGCTTGAACCAGGCACTAGATGCTTTCACACAGGCGCTGACACATGATCCCAACTACTCCGACGCCTATGTAGGATTGGCCGACTGCTACAACCTGCTGCGCGAATTCTCTGCGATGCCTCCGAACGAAGCCTATTTCAGGTCGTTCGTTGCGGCGAAGAAAGCAGTTGAGCTCGACCAACAGTCCGCTGCCGCCCACGCTTCACTGGCCTTCGTGACGTTTTGGGGAATGTGGGATGCTCGGAACGGTGAAAAAGAATTCCGCCGCGCAATCGAGCTCGATCCGAATAGCGCTAAGGCCCACCATTGGTTTGCGACCTCTCTGCAGGCGCTGGGCCGCCACCCGGAAGCACTGGCCGAGATCGAAGCGGCCCGCAAGCTGGACCCGCATTCCCCTGCGATTCTCGCGGACAAAGGGCAACTGCTTGAGGCTGCGGGACATCACGACGAGGCAATGCAGGTTCTAACCCAACTCGAAAACGCCGAGCCAGATTTCCTGTCGCCGCACCGCTACCTGCGATTCTCCTATTTCAACACCGGAAACTACATGGGCTTCATCGCCGAACTGAAGAAGGAATCTCTGCTCTTGCGCGATCCGGCGACGATGGCTGAGGCCGATGCGGCTTCCAAAGGCTATGCGCAGGGTGGCGAACGTGGCTTGCTCGAAGCCCTGCTCGCCGAACAGATGAAACTTTCTAAAGAGGGGAAGCTGTCTCCATTTGTTGTCGCGCAGACCGAAGCCAAGCTTGGCAACGTCGACGAGTCACTGCAGTACTTGACTAAGTGCGTCTGGTTGCACGACGAGAACATGGTCTCTATAAGCCAGGGCCAGAGTTTCACCCGCCTGCACGGCAACCCTGCCTTCGAGAAAATCATCGCAATTGTCGGGGTCCCTCCGACCAGTTGATCGATGATCCGGAGGCCAGGTTGGGTGGGGCAAACTTCGACACAACCATCCGATTCCGTTTCCGAATTTTCGGTGCGATGACCGCCCGCTTTGAGGTTGCAAGACAATTCGACCGCCCCAATCAATACTCATAGTTCCGCACGCAAAAAGGGGAGCCGGGCCGTCCCAGCAACATTAGCTTGACCTGCAGGTTCGCAGTGAAGTGGAGCAGTTGTTTGCGCGAAAACTTCTTGCGCACCGCAACCTCGCCCTGTTGGTTAAGCCCAACCAGATGAAAGATGGCCTTGCCGAGATCAATACCGACCGGGTGTAGCTCCATGGGATGCTCCTCCGTTCACCTCTTATACCCAAGCTGCTGGCTTGGTAAAGGCGGCGGACCATCCCATTAGTCGATTATGCACCTCGAAACGAGAATTTTGTTCTCGTTGTATTCGTTAAGCAGCGGTCTTGAGGCCGACTGCGGATAAAAGAGCGTCGAGATCGTCAGTGACGCGTTGATAGAGGCGGTCCAGTTGACAGCGTTTGTCCTCGGCGAGGTTGCGATCGCCGGCGAAAGGCTTGAGGAGACCCGCGGTGAGTGGAGCATAGATGCGCTCGAATAGCTTGAGGAAGAGCACGCAGGTGGAATAGCCCTTGTTGGCGAGACGGTAGCGACGAGAGTGGGGCAGTTTGTCCAGAAGGTGCTTGGCGCGCAGTTTGGAGAGGTCATAGCGCAGCGATGCCAGGGAGTATTGGGACTGGGGAAGTCCGAGAGCGTCCAACACCGACGGGTAGAGATCGGCGGTGGTGAAAGTGGAGCCGGCGGCGATGTTGGCATAGCGGACCAAAGCATGCATGACCGCCAGTTGCCGAGGGTGATCGAGCTTAAGGCCCGGGATGCGCTTTCCGTTGGTCAGGGTGGTGGGCGTAGCCAGTTTTTGGAGTTGGCCGCGATCGATGAAAGTTTCCAGGATGTCTTGCTGGGCATCGTGGTAGTGGTCAATGATCTCGGACATACGCTGGCGCAACTGCGGCAGGTTCTCGACGTTCTTTTTGACCCCGTAGTCGGTGACGTCATTGGTGGCCGGCTCGGTTCGTAGTAAGCGGTCATCGCGAACGTATTGCTTAGCGAATCCATGGGCATAGTGACTGCGAATGACGGGATTGGGAAGATCGAGGTCTTCGAGCTCGGTTTGCAGTTTGCCCTTGTATTGCTTGGTCACTTTCCGGCCAAAGATGAGAGTGATTTTTTTGGGTTGTCCGATGGTTCGGTTCATATCCAGCAAGCGCTCGGCGAACTGGTCGACGGCGGCGCGGAGGAAGAAAATCAGATTGTCGCAAAGCTCGACCTGGGAAAAGAAGAGCCGGTGTTGGCAGCCAGCCTGTCGCCGTTCCTGGGAGGTGAAGAAGGGAGTAAAGGCGGCCAGCCATTTCTGCCCGCAGCGCAATAAATCTTGGGCGGTCAGAAAGTCGGCGAGTTGTTGCAACCGTTCCGGGTTGGAACATTGCAAGAAGGCGTTCTTGCATTGTCGAAAAGCGATGCCCTCCTGGCGCATGCGAAGAGCTAGCCAATGGTGCTGATTGAGGCACGCGCGGGCGGAGAAAGGAAAGTAAGGACACATGCGGACAAACATGGGCCCCCAGTGTTTGTCGTTGAGATAGAAATTGTATTGATTCACCCAGCGCTGCTTCAGTTCCAGATGAGGGCATTGGTTCTGCTTTCCGCCAATGGCAACTAGGATGCGAGCGGGTTCGCGAGCCTTCAGAATGACGGCCACATGATCGGCTTTGGTCTTTTGCAAGTACTGCAGCACGAAATCGTCGCGCCGCTCATGCTCCGGAGCTTCGACGATGGGTGCTCCCCATTTCTCCGAACGATTGATAACCCAATTGTGGAACTGGTCGGCAATCTCGGTGAGGGTCCGACGGATTACCCGTTTCCCATCCCGATAGGTGTTGAAGAACCCCAGTACCCGCTCCGGTTGTTGGAAGGGTTGAATCAGTCCGTTCAGTAGGATCCGATCGAAACATCGATATCCGAACTCGATGCTACTCTTGTGGTGCTCGTAGAAAGCGTTCATGGCGATCTCCTGTGTAGTGGAATACCCAGAAGACTACCGCCATGAATGCTTCTACGGCATCACCCCAAAGCGCTACGATTCGATGGGATATCAAGGGCGAAGCCCTTGACTAGTTAGCCGGAAACGCGCTTCGCGTCCTCGAAGCCGACCGTCCAGAAACAGCTTCGGGGAAGTCAGCGACCGCAGTTCCGGACGGTTTGTCGGCAATGCTGAAGTTGGATTTCTACTAGCTGGTTGTCGCGCAGGTCGAGAGCAATTCAATCGGTCAGTCAATCAAGTTAAGTTCAGACTATTGCAGATTATGCGAATCTGTCACTCTCTAACTAACGATCAGCCCATCATGCTGGCCCTAACCCGCTTTATTCGTGAAGGTGAAGAGATCTGAAGACAAAAGAAGCCTCCTCTGTTACAAACATGTTGACTAGACAATGTTTGAGAAACAAAAGAGGCTTCCTTAATGTCAGACGATAGCACAACACAGTGTGTGTTGTTCCCAGGAATTTGTCGCAAGCCAATCGTTGCCCAGTTTGATCAGCGCGAGGGCAGTTCCGACGGTGGGGCTCTGCTCCTGAAGGCCGCGGATCGGCACTATGACTTGGTGGCTGGACTGAGTTCCTGCCTTCGAGATGATCGGCAAGCGGGCAAGGTCGATCATTCGTTGCGCGAGTTGGTGGCGCAGCGAGTGTTCTCGATCGCCTGCGGCTACCCGGACGCCAACGATTCGGCCCGCCTGTCCGTGGATCCGATTCACAAACTACTTCTGGATCGCGATCCGATCGAGGGTCGCGACCTGGCTTCGCAGCCGACGTTGTCGCGTTTCGAGAACGGGGTTGGGGTCAAGGAACTCTATCGTTCGGGCCAGTTCTTGGCGGAGAGCGTGATCCGACGCCATGCCAAGCGGCTGCGCCATCGCGCCTATCGCGTCACCATCGATCTGGATCCGACCGACGATCCCACGCACGGCGCGCAGCAGTTGTCGTTTTTTAACGGACATTACGACACCTGGTGCTACCTGCCGGTGATGGGTTTTGTCAGTTTCAACGACGAAGCCGAACAGTATCTCTGCGCCGCGGTGTTACGGCCTGGCAACGTGGGAGCAGCGGTGGGCGCGGTCGCCCTCCTGCGGCGTTTGGTGAGGATGATTCGTCACCATATTCCTGGAGTACAGATTCGGGTACGCCTGGATGGCGGGTTCGCGCATCCGGCCCTGCTCCAGTTTCTGGACGCCCAGCCAAAACTGGAATACGTGGTCGCGATGGCCAAGAATGCGGTGTTGAAGCGCGTCGCCGAAAGCGGAATGCGGCGAGCGCGCCAGCTCTCGCGGCGCAGCGGAAAGACCGAACATATTTACGGGGAAGTCCGCTACAAGGCCGGGAAGTGGCCAGGTCTGCGCCGCGTCATCATCAAAGCCGAGGTCGTCCGCGCCGCCGACAAAGACCCGAAAGACAATCCTCGTTTCGTCATCACCAACATGAAACAAAGTCCACAGTGGATTTACGAACATGTCTATTGCCAGCGCGGTGACATCGAGAATCGTATAAAAGAGCTGCACAAGCTCGACATCGACCGCACCAGTTGCACCAGCTTCTGGGCCAATCAGTTTCGCGTCCTACTCACCGCCGCGGCGTACGTCCTGATGCAGGAGTTGCGCTTGCGGGCTGCCGGTACCGCTTGTGCCCGCGCTCAAGTTGACATGTTGCGCGAACGACTGCTGAAGCTAGGCGCTCGGGTCTTGGTCTCGGTACGACGCGTCGTCGTCCATCTGCCCGCTTCCTTCCCGTTTCTACCCGCCTTCCGTCGTGTGGCTCTGGCGCTCGGCGCGGCCACCGGCTAAATCCCTTTTTCGGTTTACCAACTCAACCCGAATTCCACACCGATGACGGTCACGGCGCCGCTGTCTCTCCATCCGGCAACTTGAGCATCCCGCTCTTGGAACTCTTCGATTCCTTTGCTCCTTTGCTCGACCAACCCAACTATCGAGACTTACAACCCACTTCGCACCAATGACTGGGCGCTCGCGATGTCTTCACGAATAATGCGGGCTAAAGAAGTTCATCCCCCGCTACGCTGCGGCACTCTGCATAAAGACGTACGCCGCATTGTAACTACCTTGTTCCCTACTCAGCGCCACATCAAGCTGCTCAAGGTGGCTAATGCTAGTCGTTGTAGATGGTTGGAAGCCTTTCGCGGCAACAACGATGAGGTACATTCCGGATTTCGTAACAAAAATGCCCGCCAATGCTAACCGAAGGGTTTTGTGGTAAACGTGTCGTGCACTCGGGTGGCAAAGGAGGATCTATATGCAATTCGAGAGACCCTATCTCTTAGCTTCAACCACCCCACCTAATCGACATTACCAGGCTCTCCTTACTCTTTGCGCTCTGCTCTTATTATCACCGCCTGTATTGTCGACGCCCGCATATGGGCAGTCGTGCGGCGGTTGCTGTGAGAATGAGACTCAATGCTATCAAGACGGCAGCGGTCAAGTCTGTGACCTAAACACGTGCCAGTGCGTGCAGGGAAACTCTCCCATCATCGTAGACACAACAGGGAAAGGTTTCCATCTTACCTCCGCCCAAGCGGGGGTTATGTTTGACATTCAAGGAAACGGCCGTCTGAGGCAGATTGCGTGGACGGCCGCCGATTCCGGCAACGCATTTCTTGCTCTCGACCGAAACCACAACGGAAAAATCGATAACGGCAAGGAGCTCTTCGGCAACTTCACGAATCAGCCCAAATCTGACAATCCGAATGGTTATCTTGCCCTCGCTGAATTCGACAAACCCGAAAACGGCGGAAATGGCGATGGCATCATCGACAAACGGGATGCCGTCTTTTCGCATCTACTCCTATGGATTGATGAAAACCACAACGGGATTTCGGAGCCGAACGAACTTCACACGCTGCCGGAACTCGGCGTTTACTCTATCGCACTTCGCTACCGCGATGACCGTTTTTACTTCGACCAGTATGGCAACTGGTTCCACTATCAATCGGTGCTGAACCCAGATCCGAACGATGGCGAGTCCAAGGACGGGCGTTCGACTTACGACGTGTTCTTCACGTCGGCGAAACCCCGCATTACCGAAAAATCAGACGACAGGCTGCGTTAGCTGAGTATGAGGATTGCACGCAACAGAGCGTACACCGCACCCGATTATTTTTGCCGCAAGATCGCCGCAACAGGGAGATGGCCATGTGGACCCGTTTGGGACTGGTAATAGTTATCTGCGCACAGGCTGTCGTCGCCTCAGACAGCGGCTGCCGTCCCTTATCGGACGAATTGAGGTCTCATATCACTCAGTATCTTTCGCATCGAATCGAGTCTACGTCTGGGGGTACCCCCGCGTTAATATCCTCCGCCCTAGTGCCGGGTACTTGTTACTACAAGCTCGTGATTCGGGTAACTGGGACGGCCACTCCGTTGACCCTCTATTTATCCCCGGATCAGCGGTTTCTCACTTCCACCCTCTACGATCTGGCGAAGGACCCGGAAGAAGAGGCCGCTCAAGTCGCTGCGAACGTGCGGCAGTTGCTAATGCGCGACGAATCGCCATCAACATCTGGTCGGGACGCACGCATTACCCTGGTTGAATTTGGGGATCTGCAGTGTCCCTACTGCAGGCGCTTCGCCGAGTGGTATCGCGCCTTGCCTGCGCAACTGCTCGGCGAGACGATATTAGTCTTCAAGCATTTTCCGCTTTCTGTGCATCCGTGGGCAGAGTCAGCCGCGGAGTACACAAGCTGCGCGAAGCGGCAGTCGGCAGCCGCCTTTTGGGAGTTGGCGAACTATTTAATGTCTCATCAAGATGAAATTACGCCTGCGAATATCAAGGACAAAATCGCACAGGCGCTCCCGCGCGCATCGGGATCCGAGGTCCAGGACATGACGTCGTGCGCGACAACGGGGGCCGGCCCGGGCCTCGTAGCGCGGGATGTGGCTGTTGCCAAGGAACTTGGCGTGAACCGAACGCCGACACTGTATATTGACGGGCGGCGAGCACCTCCTCTGCACTCAGAGGACGAACTAAGGCGTCTGCTAGAGCGCGAACTTCAGGGAACGTTGGCGCAGTCAGCTGCCAAATAGACAGTTTTTCGGAGAGGAGGACATGAACATGCGAATGGAAATAGCGGCGCTGCCGGTTATGATTCTACTTGCTGCATCCTTGGAGGCTCGCCCCGTGCAGTCCATTCAAGTTGACAACAAACCGAGCGCCTTGATCGAGATACTGCCGCTTGACGAGGCTCACGCGGTGTTAGCTCCTCAATCCTTGGGCGCGATTACGGCAAAACTGCCTGCTGGATCATTCGTCCTAAAAAACCATACCGACTCGCCGGTAACCGTGATCGTCGTCGTTTGGAACTACACGGACGCCGACGGTAGGCTTAAGCACCGGAGACTGAATTTAGACGCTTACTTGCTTCCCTCTCGCGAGCCGTTAGTCAAGAGCCGCGATCTTGCATTAGTGACGCCTTTCGGCTGCTCTACGCAAGATCTGTTTGTCCAGCTTGCAAGTGGCGCATTTCTCGGCTCCCCCTTGGATACCGCCGGGGAGAAGCCAGTTTCTATGGCGCCAGGCACTACGATTCACGTTTACGTCGATTCGGTCTTTTTTGCAGATGGCCGGATATGGGGTCCGGATAAGTTCGACTACTCCACCGTGGTGCGTGAACGCCACGACTCAATTCAAAGCTTCGCGGCGGAGGTCAGTTCAAAAAAGAGCGTCGGCGAGGATATGCCGCTGATTTTATCCGGAATTCTCGCCGACACCAAGGGCAAGCCGGGCAAAACGTCGGCCTGCAGAGCGCGTTACGCCAGAATGTTGCAGACAAGCCCCAACGCGGAGGCCACGCTTGAACAGCTTAAGGGGGAAGGCCCGCTTCCGCAGTTTCGACACATTGAAGGAGATCCTCGATGAAAACTGTCATCTTCGCCCTCTTTGGAGCAATCGTCCTGCTGGGAACTCCGAAGTCATTTGCACAAGTCGCCAACTATGTATTTGATTCGTTCGATTGCAACCCCTTCTCTTGCACCGACTCCGGTCCGTATGCCACTCAGAGTGAGGTCGCTGTGACGTTCGACGGCACATGTACGGGCGGGATAATACAAGGAATTTCAGGTCAGGCTACGGGGTTAATCGGCTATCCTACCGCCTGTCATGCGCTCTATAAGGGTGTCGCCGAAGCCCAAGAGACCCAGTCGACTTACTATGAGGAGGTCGACTGCCAAGAAGTTGAATACTACGTGGACTATGTTACTCCAATCGTCACAATCTACAACCTCTTGGGGACTGCGGTGTACACGTCGGAAGGCGGAACAGATGGCTGCGATGGGAGCGAGACAGGGGGTACAAAGTTCGGTACTAAGCCCTGCTGAGGAACTCGCACATTTACGAGGTTGGACGTAAACCGAGGCCCGCGCCATTCCGCTGGATCATGGGGGATCGCGCCTTAATGAAGACGCACGTCGTCTCCTTTCAGCCATGGCCTCGAAAAAAGTGTGGTCGGTTGAAAACGGTCATTCAAACGCACTCCTGAGCTCAATCTCGGGCCGATTCCTATTTATTTTCCCAATCTATGACTTGTCGCCAATCTGGCAGGGAGACTGCGAAATGCAGAATTTGCGGGCGGTCAACTGTCGAAATCAACTGTTGTAATCGCATTATTAAGAGGGCGCCCCGTTTGGAGTAGGTTATGAGCGCAAGCGACATCACATACGAGTCGGAGTAGGAATCATGATCGCTCATAACCCCCTCCACGGATCCGGACGAGCGGCTTTCCCGCATCCGGCTCTTGCCTTAGGTAACAACGCCCATGCGGCGCAGGGGATAGGGATGACAGACGGTGGGTATAGGCAGCCAGCGGGTGATCAGGCGCCGCATGCGGTCCCAGAGGACGCGACCGTTCTGACTGCGCCGCGACAACGCGCGATGCCAGAGCCGCCCCACTTGGAACCGAAAGAGCCACAGCGCGTTTTGGTTCAGGGGCACTCCGTAGTACTGGATGTGTCCACGCACCACCGCTTGCAACCACTTGCCCAGCTCAGGGATGGGTTCATGCATGCGTCGCTGAAGCTCGGCTTTCACCGCATTCAGCTTCGCCTGCAATCTTTTGCGTATCGTTTGCCGCAGCACCGTGAACCGTCCATTGCTCCTCTTCTTCACGCAGATGTGCGTAAAGCCGAGGAAGTTGAACGTCTCCGGTTTCCCTTCTCCACGCCACTGCCGTTGGTCGATCGCAAACGGACCAAATTCCAGCAAGCGCGTTTTCTCGGGATGCAGTTCCAGGTTGAACTTCTTCATTCGTTCCGTAAGTTCCGCCCGAAACTGATCGGCATCCGCTTTGCTGTGAAAGCCCACCACGATGTCATCCGCGAATCGCACCACGATCACATCCCCGTGCGCGCGCTTCTGACGCCATGCTTGGACCCACAGGTCAAATACGTAATGAAGATAGACGTTGGCCAAAAGCGGCGAAGCACTTCCGCCCTGGGGCGTCACTTCCTCCGTCCGTATTCGTTTCCCTTCCTCCAGCACGCCGGCATTCAACCATTTCTGGATGAGTCGCACCACGCGCCGGTCCGCAATCCGATGCTCGACGAACTTCACCAGCCATTCGTGGGACAGTCCATGGTGGGTAGGGACGAGTCTTGCGAGTAGTCGCTTGTGCCCGTCCCCCCTCGCAGAACCCGCCGAGCAGATTTCCCGCAACGGGCTCCCCAGGTTGCACTCGTTTAGGTTGGCAGTCAGACCGTGGCATGGAGTGTAGCCACCGCGTAAGGTAATTCGAACCAGGATTGACTCTGTAGATAGGTCCAGTAGAGCCGGTGCCGCTGACTCCGTCGTCTCAACGTGCGGGCCCATTGTCGATGTACTTCACGCCGGACCCCGTCGAGTTTCGGCTTACAGTGGTGTAGCCCAAAATACTGGTAGAAGCCGCGCAGCATCAGCGTAAGTTGCTTTTGCTGATCCCGCCGCTTCCAATGCCTATGCTGGCTGAGCCATTCCTTGGTCTTGGCCAAGAACTTTCGGCGGCTTTTGTCGCCTGGGACCCGCACCAAGGCGAACTTTCCGCCTCGATCGGTGCCACAGACATGCTTGAATCCTCCTAAGGAACTTCTGCTATAAGGCAACGACCTGTAATCCGAGCTCACGGGCCTGTCTGCGAAGCCTGGCTTCCAGCCGGTGACGATTCTGTACTTCGTTTCGCGCGCAGATGGCCTCATCGTAAGCCTGGCCGGTGGTTACCATGGGATGGATGATACGCGCCAATTTGTGCGCGGTGGCCGTGATTGCTTTCGGGGCCCCAAGTTTCGCGCGCATCCGGCGATAGAAGTGGCCGAGATGGGATTGGCTGCGATAGAGCGATTGCGCCGCCATGCGTAGCGCTGTGGCCGCTCGATTCTTGACCTTGCGGGTTTTGACCGACAACACTTTGCCACCGCTCACCCGGTTGTCGGGACAGAGTCCAAGCCAGGATGCTAAGGCCGACCCATCGTCGAAGCTGGCAAGATCAGGACCGATCTCCGCCAAAAGAGTCTGCGTGGTGAGGACGTTGATCCCTGGCACTTGGGTCAGATCTACTCCCAAGCTGCGGTGGAAATGAGTCTGCAGGTCGAAGCGCGGCTCGCTCGTCTTCGGTTGGGACTCGTCTTTCGAGGACGATGGGGAACCTGAGGGCGGATCCACTTTCGACTCGAACCTCTCCAGATACTGCGCAATCTCACGATCGCACGCCGCGATCAACTCTTGGTAATGACGAAACGCCGCCAGCGATTGGCCGAGCGTGAACAAATGCTCGCGCCGATAATCTCCCACCAGCGACTTGGCGATGGTATCCGCGCTGGCCTTGATCCGCCGATCGCGGAGTGCAGCCAGCGTATGCGGGTTGCGCTCACCCGCCAGAATGGCCTCCACGATCGCTAACCCGGTCACGCCGGTGATATCGCTGATCACATGGTGGAGTTGCAGGTTCATCTGATCCAGAGCCTTTTGCACGTGCTGCACGTGAGTCGACGCCATCTGTACCAGGCTGTCGCGGTGACGGAGGATCGATCGCACCGTACACACCGCTTGTTCCGGCCGGAACGACCCGCGCAGTAAGCCCACCGAATGCAGATACTGCAGCCATTGGCAGTCGGAAACATCAGACTTGCGCCCCGGAACTTTCTTTACGTGATGGGCGTTGACCAGGAAGACCTTGAATCCTCGCGCTTCCAAGATCTGAAACAAGGGGATCCAGTACACGCCGGTGCTCTCCATCGCCACGGTCTCGATGTTGCAGGCTTTCAGCCAGTTGGCCGCGGCATGAAGATCTTCCGTAAACGTTTCAAAGCAGCGTACCGCTTGCGGATCGCGATCCGCAGGCACGGCGATGTAGATCTCCGTCGCCCCAATATCCACCCCGGCAGCATTTGGGTTTAGGCAACACAACATGGGCGCTCCTGTCTTCCGCTTGCCCTTTCGTTTTCTCGACATGGGTCCCTCCGCATTGGATTTGACCATGCCAGACGGCCCAGACTGTGCAGAACTGAGTACTCTCCTAATCGGGATCGACGCACCTGTTACCAGGCCGCCGTCACCACTGTCTTGAGCACAGAGTCTGGGACCATGCTAGGAAACGGGCTCCCGGAGGATGCACCATTGGTTTTTCGGCCTACTTGCCGGCACGCATGGGCCCGCTCATCTTATTGCAACGCTCAGTTCCTTGCCTGGTTTCACCCGCGCACCGCGGGTTAGTTTGCTAGGAAGTCAAACGTATCCGGTTTCTCTCCGGTCTTCGCTAGGTCCGCCCGGACAAAGCGTCCGAAGCGCATCACCCGCGTCTTTTCCTCCGCCAATTCCAGGCCGAATTTCCCAAATCGATCCGTCAGGTTCTTGTGGAACTCTTCCGCATCGCGCCGGTATTGGAAGTTCACCACGAAATCGTCAGCAAACCTCGTCAGGTACGCCTCTCCCTGACACGCCGGTCTGATCTTCTTCTCGAACCAGAGATCAAGAACGAAATGCAGGTAGACATTGGACAAGATCGGGCTGATCGGGCCGCCTTGTGGCGATCCTTCTGCCGTTCGCGTAACGACTCCTCCCACCATGTATCCCGCGTTCAGCCATTTGCCGATCAGGCGCAGGATGAGCGGGTCTGCAATTCGATGTGCAACCATCTTCTGCAGCCATTCATGCTGGACGTGGTTGAAGTATCCTCGGATGTCGGCCTCGAACAAGTGTCCAACCTTCTTCGTAACGATGGTCCCGCGTAGCGCCCGTAGGGCACCATGGGGATTACGTCCCGGCCGAAATCCATACGAGCATTCCAGGAAATCCGCCTCGAACACCGCTTCCAATATCCGCGCAACCGCTCTTTGTAGCAGGCGATCTTCGACCGTTGGAATTCCAAGCGGCCTCGTCCCTGCCTTGCCAGGTCCCTTCGGGATCTCCACTCGGCGCACCGGCGGAGCCCGATAGGCCCCTCGCTTCAAGCGTTCGCATAGTTCTTGAACTCGTGTGTCCAAGTCCTGTTCAAATTCCTCCGTAGTCTCACCATCCACTCCACTCGCACCCCGCCGATTCATCTGCTTCCAGGTTTCCGTGAGGAACTCCGGTGTGAGCAGATGCGCCAGCGACGTGAAGCGTAGCTTCGGATTCGACTTTGCCTTCTTCGCGATCTGGTCCAGTTGTGTGGACATTCTTTTCCTACCTCTGACTGTGCAGGGAATGTTTCCCTGGACCAGCAACTCAACCTGCCCCGCTGCTTCCCCATGTGCACGGCTTTCCCGCGCTCCGAGTACTACCAGCGAGTCCGACTTCCACCGTCGCTTCTGTCTCCCTCAGGTTGGTCCATTCGGTTGGCATACTCGGTCCGCTATTTCCCGGCCGAGACGGCGGTGGATCTCCCAGGTGCCATGACGCTTCCGTTTCTGTCCATGCCGTGCTCTCAGACCCCGCCGGATTCTCCGGCGACCATCGCCTTTATCGGTCGCCCACTGTTGCCTTCCAGATTTTCGACCCTGTCGGCATCCGGTTGTCGTGTCACGAGGCTCAATCGCTTCACTTGCGTTACGGCCTGGACATCGCTCTGTCTACGCTTAACTCATGTCGTTGCCTTCATGAGCCCAAGACTCGATTCCCGGTGGGGCGGCTCTTCCCCTTTCCGGGGCGGGAATCTCACCCGCTGAAAGCGCCGGGCTTATCCTGGCGCACCGAAAAAGCCCTTGATGTCCAAGTTGAGCACCCCGTTCACTTTTCTCGTCAGCAATCCGGTGTAGAGCGCGTCCAGCGCTTGATGCTGGCTGCGTCCTGGCCGGAACCCGTACGAGAAGCCGAGAAAATCCGTTTCGTAGATAGCGTTCAGCACCTCGACCGTCGCACGCTGGACGATCTTGTCTTCCAGCGCTGTGACTCCGAGCGGTCTTTGCCGCCCGTCGGCCTTAGGGATATACACTCTACGCACCGGCTTCGCTCGGTACGCTCCTCGCTTCAGCCTTTCAGAAAGGTCTTGGAGATTCCTCTCCAGTTCCTCTCCGTAGTGCCGCCACGTCTCCCCGTCCACGCCCGGCGCAGCTTCCTTCTTCATCGAGAAGTAAGCCTGGCGAAGCGTTTCCAGGTTGTAGATGTGGTGCAGAAGCGCTGTGAACCGCACTCTTATCCTTTCCTGCTGCTTGACGTACCCGCTCCAGCGCACTTGGCGTGTCTTTCCGGCTCGGTGTCCGGGACGCGTTTTGCTGTGGCAGGTTCCCTTTGGCCAAACCCCTTCCCTCCATCCCCTCCGCCGCCGGTTGTCCGGCATTGTTCGGGGACTTCGCAGGTACAGTGGGTCTGTCCGACTTCCCAGGTCCGTTCATCATCGGCGTACGTCCTTAGACTTCCCGATGCGTCCCAAGGCTACTGCGGCCCTGGGCGGTCCTGGGATCTCCCGGTTCCCGATCGAGGTGTCTGCGTACGTGCACGGGGTCTCTGACCGCGCGGGACTCAAGCACACCTCGCGATATCGGTGCACCCGATTGGGCCTTCCGCTTCTCCTTACAGCGTCGGCGTCCCGGAGTGAGTTTCTTACGCGGCTGAATACCCGGCCCGCACGCTCCCCTGTCAACGCTTCGACGCTGCCCTTGCGAGCAGCTCCGCATGACTCGGGTCCGATGTGGGTCGCTAGTTCACCTTCGTATGACTTTTGCATTCACTACACCTCGCCGGTTTAACCGGCGCACAAGGAGCACCCTCCATGAACAGCGAAAAGTATATTGGTCTCGACGTTCACCAAGCAACCATCTCCGTGGCGGTGTTGGATTCCAAGGGAAAGGTAGTGATGGAATCCATCCTGGAAACGAAAGCCGCAACCATTCTGGAGTTCTTTGCTGGACTGCGCGGAACTTTGTCGGTGACCTTCGAAGAAGGAACCTGGGCGGCTTGGCTTTACGATCTGCTCAAGCCTCACGTGGCCAAGTTGGTGGTGTGCAATCCACGCAAGAACGCACTACTCAAAGATGGAAACAAAAGTGACCGGATCGATGCTCGCAAGCTGGTGGAACTGTTGTACCTAAATAAACTCAGCTCGGTCTACCATGGCGAGACCGGCGTGCGCATGCTGCGCGAGTTAGCCCGGAGTTATCTGACCCTTGTTAAAGACACGACGCGAGTCATGAGTCGGGTAAAAGCGGTTTATCGTAGCTGGGCTATTCCCTGTGCGGGACGAGACGTCTACCACCGCCGCCAGGGTACTCAACTGGAGCTTCGACTGGAATTCTTGGTCCTTACGGAATTCTTGGAGCGCTGACAGCATCTCCGCAGCTGATGGATAGCGTTCCTCCCGGTCTTTCCGCATTGCTCGCACGACAACGGCCCCAAACTGCGGCGATACGTCTGGTGCATACCTGTGTCTTCTCAAGTCGCCGCAAAGCCTCCGCAATGGCGAGGCGGGTGGTGAGTTCTACCAAATCTGAGGAGAGAGAAGTCTGGAAGTGCGTGGGAGACACCATCCCGCGACTTTCCAGTTGACTGATTTTATATCACTCTCCCCCCTCCGCTCTTCAATGTGAGACGTGCCCGTTTTGGTGGCTGTCCCAAATCCCCTATAGCTGACTCTGATTAAGAAAAATCATTCATTCGGACAATCGGATTTTTCTACATGATCCTTGCGCTCACGTTCAGGTATAATCCGCGGCACTCTAGGCGGGACGTCTTAATCTGGTTGATCCCGAACAATTATAGAGAATCGAAAAGGCGCAAACGGCGCGATGAGAAGAACCTGTGAATGAATTCTTCTCACGTGTTTTCGCCCGGCGCTGCCTTCTTCTTGGGAGGCTAAGTCGATGTCGCGAATCCATCAGCAAGTGAGCAACAGCGGGCAGCACGAGCGGTGGTACCAGTTTGGCATTCGATCGTCGCACGGAGTAATACGCGCGATCTGCGCGTTCACCCTCTTCGCGTTCCTCTCTCCATTGGCAACCGCGCAAGCAACCAGCCAACTCAATGGCAGCGTTATGGACTCGTCTGGTGCCGCAGTTGCTGGCGCGCAGATTACTTTGACCGAGCCCGCAACAGGTCTGAAGCGCACCACCACCAGCAACGCGTCAGGCCTGTACCAGTTTCTGGACGTCCCTCCCGGTGACTATCGACTGGAAACCTCAGCGAAGGGTTTCGCACCGTATCTGGCGTCCAAGGTCACGCTGGTTGTGAAAACGCCCGCCACCGTGCCCATCCGGTTACAAGTTGCGGGGGTGGCGCAATCGGTAACGGTCGAAGCCGAAGCGCCCCTCATCAATCGTACTGACGCGTCGCTCGGCAATACTCTCGAGAACGATCAAATTTCGGAACTGCCCATTGCCGACCGCAATGTGGTTACGTTGCTGAGTCTCCAGCCTGGTGTGTCGTACATGGGAAATCAGACTCAAGACCAGCAAAATACCGACACACGCAGCGGCGCAGTGAATGGCTTGCGCAGCGATCAATCCAACGTCACACTCGATGGTATCGGGGTCAACGACCAAAATAATGGTTACGCCTTTACCAGCGTCCTGAATGTGCCGCCCGATTCGGTTGAGGAGTTCAGGGTCACCACCGCCAACGCCAATGCCGACTCCGGCTATTCCAGCGGCGCTCAAGTCGCGCTGGTGACCAAGAGCGGCACCAACAGCTTTCACGGATCTGCCTACGAATACAACCGAAATACCATCTTCAGCGCCAATGACCCGTTCTTGAAAGAGTCTCAACTGACCAGTGGCGAACCGAATAAAGCCCCGAAGCTGTTACGCAACGTATTTGGCGCCACGTTGGGAGGTCCGATCCGGAAGAATCGGCTTTTCTTCTTCGCCAACTATGAAGGACGGCGCGACGCCCAGGGCACAAGCGCATTGCGCAACGTTCCCAGCTCGACTCTGCGGTCAGGCGATCTCGTGTACTTATGCCAAACCCTGTCAGGCGGCAGCCTCGATACAGCCACGTGTCCTGGCGGTACAGTCAACGGAGTAAGCGGCGTCCAGCCCGGCTACTATGCCCTTGGGCCGACCCAAATCACCGCGATGGACCCGCTCGGAATTGGTCCCAGCACCGCCGTTGCGAGCATCCTCCAGCAGTATCCAGCCTCCAATGAAAACGCAGGTGATGGTTCGAACACGCTTGGTTACCGGTTTTCCTCGAATGCTGATTCAAAATTCGACACTTACATATTCAAGAGTGATTGGCACATCAATTCCAGCGGCTCGGAAACCCTGTTTTGGCGCGGAGAGATGCAAAACTTCAAGGAGCCAGGACAACAGCAGTTCCCTGGCCAGTCCGCTTTTACGACCGTGCTAGACGACAGCAAGGGAATCACCGTCGGGCTCACTTCGATTCTCTCGCCCAGGCTCATCAACGATTTTCATTGGGGCTACGTCCGTCAGGGCGTGAATAACGCCGGTGCCTCGCAATATCCGGGAGTATTTCTGAATGGACTCAGCGACCTGTTTCCATTCACCCGGTCGACCATACGTTTTGTACCCGTCCACCAGTTCAGCGACACTCTAAATTGGACGCGCAAGAATCACACGTTTGAGTTTGGCGGCGATTTGTTCTTGATTCGCAACAACAGCACGAGTTATGCGAACTCATTCTCCGACGTTCAAACCAATGCGGTCTACCTGAACACTGGAGCGATCGCCAACACCCCCAGCCCGCTCGATCCCGCCAACAACGGCTATCCCGCTGTGGATAGCAATTTCGGGCCAAATTACGACAGCGCCGCCACGATTCTTTTGGGCATCTTTCCCGAGGGTGACGGTATCTACAATTTTGCTCGCAATGGCACCGCGCTCGCTCAGGGCACGCCGATCAAGCGCCGGTATGCTATCAATGACTACGAATTCTACGGGCAGGATACCTGGCGGATGACGTCACGGTTGACGCTGACTTACGGCTTGCGCTGGGTGCTCGAAGCCCCGCCCTATGAAACTAACGGATTGCAGGTCGCGCCTTGCGTGGCGGCTTCCGGAGGCGGCTGCTCCAATCAAAACGTCGCAGATTGGTTCAACCACACCGCCCAATTAGCCTCGCAGGGCTTGTCGGCCAACAGCGCCGGGGAGATTTCTTTCGTCCTTGGCGGTCCGAAAAATCACGGTCCAGGCCTGTGGAATTGGGATCACAAAGATTTTTCGCCGCGTATCGCCGTGGCGTGGGCGCCAGACACCGGCGAAGGATGGGTTTCAAGGATTCTTGGAAAAAAGGATCAGTTCGCGATTCGAGGCGGCTATAGCATCACCTACGACCACTTCGGCATTCCAATCGTAAACAGTTTTGACCAGCACGGTTCCTTCGGACTCTCCACCGACCTCGGAAATCCGGCGGGCATTGTAACGGTCGCAGGGGCCCCACGATTTACCTGCCTTATTCCGGGATCGGCAGGCCAGTCCTGCTTGCCCACGCCCTGCGCGTCCTTGAGCGGCCCGACTTGTCTGTTCGGCCCCACGCCCTCGGGGACCTTCCCCGTTTCCCCAAGCAACACCGCGTTCGCCATCAACTGGGGACTCGATCAGACTCTAAAGACACCTTACTCGCACGTCTTTAATCTCTCGCTCTCGCGACAGTTCACTTCCAACTCCTCGCTCCAGATAGCGTACGTAGGCAGCGTTGGCCGGCGTCTTCCGATGCAGGTCGATCTGGCCATGCCCGCAAACTTAACGGACCCTTCCAGCAAGACGACGTATTTCCAGGCAGCCACGATGCTTTCGAAGGCGGCTGCCAACAACACCGACGTCAATCAGATCCAGCCTATACCGTTTTTCCAGAACATCTTTCCGGCCTGGAATACTGTCACTTCGACCCAACAGACCGGATGCGCACCGGGCAACTACCCCGCGAGCCCAACGGCCACGCAAGCGATCTATGAACTCTGGACTTGTTACCCCCACAACGAAACCTTCTCTCTCTTCCTGATGGATTTGCCGGGTTCGATTACCGGCATGAATACCCCGAACAGCAAGAACGGCCCGTATAGTTTCTTCCATGACCAGTTCAGTTCACTTTACGCATGGCGCAACATCGGCACCTCCGACTATAACGCGCTGCAAGTGACCTACAACACCCGTTGGGGATCGAACTTGCAGGGGCAGCTTAATTACACGTTTTCGAAATCGTTCGACGAGGCATCCGCTGCCGAACGAATCGGTCCTTATGAAGGAACTGGCGGAACCGGCAATGACCTGAATGGCGGCGGAATCGTCATCAATGCGTGGGATCCGCTGTCACTCCGCGGCCTCTCCGATTTCAACGCCTTCCACCAAATCAACGCGAACTTGGTCTATCTTCTTCCCTTTGGCAAAGGGCAGCGGTTTGCGGGAAACCCGCGCCCACTACTCAATGCCTTGATCGGCGGTTGGCACGTCTCGGGAGTATTCCGTTGGACGAGCGGGTTCCCGATCACCGTCGACAACGGTTACACCTGGTCCACCGACTGGAACATCGAGGGAGATGCCGAGCCGAACGGGCCGGCTCCCGTTGCGTCCAATCCCAAGAACGCCATTGTCAATGGCGTGGGCATCGGCCCGGACATCTTCGCCAATCCGGTTGCAGCGGAGGCAGCTTTCCGTCCTGAGTGGCCGGGCGAATCAGGCGTCCGCAACAACGTCATTGGCGATGGCATGTTCGACATCGATACGGGGGTGAGCAAGAATTTCTCTCTCGGTGAGCAGAGGCGTCTGCAGTTCAGTTGGCAGGCGTTCAACGCAACTAATTCGGTACGCTACGACGTGCGCGCCGCTCAACCTTCGCTCTCTTTGGATCCGACACAATTCGGCAAGTACACTTCGACGTTGACCACGCCCCGGTTTATGCAGTTCGCCTTGCGCTTGATGTTCTGAAGCCGTGACAAACTGCTTGTTAGCGAAAATACAGAACACTGAGGCCGGGCGAGGGCTACGGCCTCAAGGCTTCGCCGCCGGGACGGTCAGCCGATAACCTGGCCAATGCTGCGCCAGCTCGCGCACGACCGCGCTGCCGACCACATAGGCATTCTCAATCGCCTCGGCATAGGCGGCATAGTTGCCCGTCGCCTCGCTCTTAAGAAGATCAGCGGCCGCCGCACCCTTGGGAGGCATCGTGAAGTCACTGCCAGTTCTGAGATCCAGTGCGCGTGCAAGATCGACGCGGTCAGCACGAGCAAGGAACGTGAGCGCCTGCAGAAACGCTGCGTCTTCCTCGGCCGAGGTCGTGAAGCAGCCTCTGCCCTTGGTCCAGTACGGCACCCATTTCTCCGCCCAGACTGTCATCCTGGCGCCGATCCAGAAGCGGTCCGCGGTCAATGTATCGCCCTTCAGCACAAATGGCAGCCGCTGGGCCTTGGGCAGGTCAGAATATGCTGCGCGCGCTGCCTTGAGTTTGTCATCGTCCGGCAAGACGAGGTTGCGAGTCAGCCCATAGGCCCAGGTCGCGAGGCCATCGTTTAGGTCGTACGCCAAAATACCGTTGTCAGATACGGCAGGCGGAGCTGGCTGCTCGAAGGGCGTCGCCCTGTCGTAGGCCACAATGCCGGTCGGCCAGCCAGTCGGAATTTCACGCCCATCGATCTCGTACGCCAGATCGCCGTCTACGATGTAACTTGCCCAAACAGCCGAGCCAACCGACGCCCGATTGGGATCAATGCCGCCGATGCCAGCCAGTATCCAGTAGGCTTTGCGAAGATCGAATCGCGGATCGAGGCCAAGAGCCATAATCGAGGCCGCCGCCGAGGACTTTCCGGCACCGGTCACGATTCCGAGCACATGGTCCTTCGCGTTGTAGCGAAGTGAACGGTATCCCTGTGGAAACGGCAAGGTCTCGGGCAGCGGATAATGATCAACCCAGTCCTGGAATTCTCCCGGCTCGTCGCCGGTATCGTTGCCAACCTCGAAGGTGGTCACGACCACAACCCGGATCTCCAGTGGCGTCGACGCCGCAGTCGCCAACCGAGGCAAGGCAAATCCCACGAACATCGCCCCCGCCGCCCACCGCGCCAGTCTCCAATTCATCGAAATCCTCGTTTGCGTCTGCCGCTTTGGCAGAATGGAACATGCCCCCAGAGCTGGGGAAATAGCTGAACACCGTTGCGTAAATATACCTTGGCTGAGGCAGGATCAGAGTCTCGACGCCCCCGCTCTCCCTCCCCTTTGAAAACTTTCGCATTCCGTGAAAAGATCACGTCTTCGTCCACATGCTCACTTTCAGCCTTAGCCGCTGTTACAGGAAAATTCGTTTTCCCCGCCGGCAGAAGCCTGCCTCCCTGCGAAGAAATGGAACACTGGGTGGCGTGTTGCTCGCCGCAATGCTCTCGACGATTCTTTTCCACTCCCCCGCACGTGCACAGCAAACGGATCCGGCAAAGCCAGCCGTGGTGCAACCAGGTGCGCCCGGTACGCCAAGCAAGAAATTGCCGTCATCGACGAGAGCCACCCTGCCGCCACGTTCGCCTGCGGACGTGGAGTTCATGCAGGGCATGATCTTCCATCATGCGCAAGCGGTGGAGATGACTGCGATGATCCCATCGCACACCCAAAACAAGAATCTGCGTACGCTGGGCGCGCGAATCAGCAGTTCGCAGTCCGACGAAATAAAGTTTATGAAGCGCTGGCTGGCCGCCCGGGGAGAATCCGTTCCGACGACAATGCCCGACATGCCCGGGATGGACATGTCGAACGAGAAAACCCCGCTGATGCCGGGAATGCTTACGCCCGAACAGATGGACGCGTTGCGCAAGGCGAAGGGCGGCGATTTTGACCGCCTATTTCTCACGGGAATGATGCAGCATCACAATGGCGCGTTGACGATGGTAAAAGATCTGTTCAACACTGCTGGGGCCGGACAGGATGCCGAGCTCTTCAACTTCGCGACCGACGCAGACAATTCGCAGCGGGCCGAAATCCGGATCATGGAAACCATGTTGGAAAAAACTCAGACCGAGGAGAAACGATGAACCGAATGCCCAGTCTTGTGCTGTCAATGGTGGGAGCCGCGCTTTTTATCTGTTCTTTCGTGAACAGCGGACACGCACAGGCGACGCAGCCGGCCGCCCCCGCACAGGAGCAGGCGCAGAAGCCGGCGAATCCGCCGGCGGATAAGAACGCCAAGGAGGCTGAGCAGGAGAATCCATTCGCGCCCGAGCCGGCTCCGACGCTGCCGCCAGGGATGTCCGGGTCGGATGTAAACGATCCGCGCTTCAAGCTCGCACCGGGGTTGTATGAAGCCGGAGAGGCCTCCATGGGCATGAAGCACCTCGAGCTGTTCAAGAAGCCTGACGCGTTTCAACTCGGCTCCGCGGATCCGGATGATCCCAAGGTACAAAAGACCATTGCTCAGCTCGGCGTCGGGGGTGGCAGGAAGATTCCGAAACCGATCCAGTTGGTGATCGCACAACTGGCCTTTGCCAATTCGGATCTTGCATTTGAAGGTAGCCACCTGTTTCAGGGAAATTTTTATGGCGTGAACATCTACGACATTTCCAATCCCGCAGGCATGAAATTGTTGACATCAATGGTATGCCCGGGCGGGCAAGGCGACGTGTCGGTATACAAGAACCTGCTGTTCATGTCGGTCGAGATGCCAAATGGAAGGCTGGATTGCGGAGTCGAAGGATTTCCGCCCGATCCCACCCCGGCCGATGAGGACAAGGACAAAGAGAAAGACAAGGAAGCCAACACAAACAAAGACGCCGACCAGAATAAAGATAAGGACAAAGACGAGAAGGACAAGAAGAACGAGGCGCAGCAGCCGAAGCGCCGTCTCCCATCGGCACAAAAGGACCGCTTCCGCGGTGTAAGAATCTTCGACATTTCTGACCTCAACAATCCGAAGCAGGTCGCAGCTGTACAGACCTGCCGCGGATCCCACACGCACACACTGGTCGTCGATCCCAACGACAAGGACAACGTATACATCTACGTGTCAGGGACGTCGTTCGTCCGCCAGACAGAGGAGCTAGCCGGATGCTCCGGAGAAAAACCGGATAAAGATCCAAACACGGCCCTGTTTCGCATTGATGTGATTAAGGTTCCATTGGCTGCGCCGCAAGAGGCAAAGATCGTGTCGAATCCTCGGGTGTTCATCGATGCGCGAACCGGCGCGATTAATGGCCTGAACAACGGGGGCACCCATGGCAAGAAAGGCGCGGAGAAGCCAGCGGACACCAATCAGTGCCACGACATCACGGTGTACTCGGCGATCGGATTGGCAGCGGGAGCGTGCTCGGGCAACGGAATTTTGCTTGATATCAAAGACCCGGTAAATCCGAAGCGTGTGGATGCCGTGAATGATCCGAACTACTCTTATTGGCATTCGGCTTCGTTCTCAAATGATGGGAGCAAGGTCGTATTCACCGACGAGTGGGGTGGAGGACTTGGAGCGCGGTGCCGTCCGAATGATCCGAACAAGTGGGGTGCGGATGCGATCTTCCGTCTAAAGGACGACAAGCTGACCTTCGCGAACTACTACAAATTGCCGGCCGCGCAGGGTGACACGGAGAATTGCGTCGCTCACAACGGCTCCCTCGTCCCGGTTCCCGGCCGCGACCTCGAAGTGCAGTCCTGGTACCAAGGCGGGATATCGGTGATGGACTTCACCGATGCGGCAAATCCCTTTGAGATTGCCTACTTCGACCGTGGCCCGATTGATCCTAAAATCCTGGTGCTCGGAGGCTATTGGTCGGCGTATTGGTACAACGGCTATATTTACGGTTCGGAAATTGCGCGCGGCCTGGACGTGTTCGAGCTCACCCCGAGCAAATTCTTGACGCAGAACGAAATCGACGCGGCCAAGACCGTTCAGCTGGCCGAACTGAATGTGCAGAACCAGCCGAAGATCGAGTGGCCCAAAAATCTGGTTGTGGCGAAAGCTTACGTCGACCAGCTATCGAGGTCGCAAGCCCTGTCCGCAGGCCGAATCGCGGATATTCAAAAGGCGATTGGGAGTGCAGAGACCTCGCGTATGAGCCCTAAAACAGTAGCGAAGTTGAAGAAGAAAGCTCCCTCATTGGAGAAGGGCGCCGCAGCGGCAAAGAATCCGGCCGACGCGATGCGGATGCATGCGCTGGCAGATATTCTGGAGCATCTGTCTCCGGCAGTCTGAGCGCACTCCGTAAAATCAATAACCCGCTGGGATGGCTTCCGCCGTGGGAAGCCATCCCTTAGTGCGTCTGGAGCGACGAGCCGAGCTGATGAATATGTAGGGGCTCTCATCAAGCGCATAACGTCGCTAAGCCCTGGCGCAGTTCGGTCATCGCCGTCTCGGCCCCACTTCTCGAGCAAAACCTTTTGGCCCCCTCATAAGCCACTCCACCGAGCACAACCTGTAGGGGTCGTTTCAGTTTCATGGCTCGGGCCAATTTTGGTTGGGCTGCAGTTTAGGCTCGCGGAACTCTTACGGCTCAGTTGCTGGCCGGTATATACTTCTACTCCGAATAGTGCGGGGTTTTGGCTTCTTCGATCTGGTCGCCCCAGCCAGGCGAATCATGCAAAAGCAGAATCCAAGGTTCGATCCCAAGGATCGAGCCAACTCGACCAATCAGCCGGCCGTGAGCGTCCCCACCAAGGGCGACAGTTCTAGCTCGGCTCCCCCGTTTGACCCGGACGCTACCCTGATCGATTTTCCGGCGCCGACTTCCGATTCTGGGGCCAAGCCGTTGGACCCGCAGGCCACGCAAGTAGACACCACTCCTCCTCCCGGTCCCGTGCCTCGCGCGCGCTTCCACCCCGCTGTCGCTGCCCTGCAACCCGGCGACGTGCTGGGAGGGCGTTACGAGATATTGCAACTTCTAGGGGAAGGCGGAATGGGTGCGGTGTACAAGGCCATCGATCGGGAGTTGGACCGTCCGGTGGCGCTGAAGTTGATTCGGCCAGAATTGGCTGCGAATCCCTCAATCCTCGCCCGTTTCAAGCAGGAGCTGCTCCTCGCCCACCAGGTCACCCACAAAAACGTGATCCGGATCTACGACCTGGGCGATGCCGGCGGCGTGAAGTTCATCACCATGGAATTCGTCGAGGGCGAGGATCTGCGAGCGCTCATTCAAGAGAAGAAAAAGTTCTCGCCGGAGCAGGCCGTCGAGATTATCCAGCAGGTGTGTCGTGCCCTCGAAGCTGCCCACGCCGTGGGCGTGATCCATCGGGACCTGAAGCCGCAAAACGTCATGCGCGACACCAGCGGCAGGATATTGGTTATGGACTTCGGGCTGGCACGCACGCTCGAAGGCGACGGGATGACCCAGACGGGCGCTCTGGTTGGGACGATGGAATACATGTCGCCGGAGCAGGCCCTGGCCAAGAATCTGGACCAGCGCTCGGATTTGTTTAGCCTGGGATTGATTCTTTACGAGCTGTTGACCGGTGAAACTCCGTTCAGGGCAGACAGTGCCGTTGCAAGCTTGATCCGGCGCACCTCGGAGCGGGCCATCCCGGTCTCCGACCACGACGGAACGATTCCTACTGCGCTCAGCAACATCGTCAGCAAATGCCTGGAGCGAGATCCTAACCTCCGGTACCAGAGCGCTGCCGAACTGCTGCGCGATCTGGAGGCTTGGCAAGGCAACCATGCTGGAGCGACGTTGGGCTTCCAGCCGGCGGTCGAACCTTGGGGACGCACGATTCATTGGCCGCTGGTGACCGGCATCGCCACGATTCTGGTTCTGGCTATTGTCGGATATGTGTTTCGCGGTTCGCTGTTGGCTCCGCCGGCGAAAAGGGCTGCTACGGGACCTGCATTGTCGCTGGCGATTTTGCCATTTCGCAATGCCTCTGGTGATCCCAGCCTCGATTGGCTCGGACCCAGCCTCGCCGAAATGTTGAGTACCGACGTCGGCCAGTCCGCCAGCTTGCGCACGATCTCCCAGGATCGGCTGCATCAGGTGATTTCCGATCTGCGCATCGCGCCCAACACATCCGTCGATCCCACGACTCTCCGCAGTCTGGCCGAGTTCAGTAATGCAGACACGTTGGTCCTGGGACAATACGCCAGATTCGGCAGTCAGATACGCATCGACGCCACAGTCCAAGACCTCAAGCATGATCGGACTGTGCCGATCAAGATCGAGAGCGTCGACGAGAAAGATATTCCGGGTGCGGTGGACCGATTGGCAGCATTGATCCGCAACAATCTGGCGATCTCGTCCGATGCGATGAAGGAACTCAAAGCGAGTTCCTTCCAGCCGAGCTCGCGGTCCGTGCCTGCGCTAAAAGCGTACAACGAGGGAGTTCAATTCCTGCGAGACGGCAGGAACATGGACGCCGTCAAGGCCCTCCAGTCTGCCACTAAAGAAGACCCAGAATTCGCGCTCGCATATTCGCGCCTGGCGGATGCGGATTCTTCGTTGGGGTACGATGGCGACGCAGAACAGGCATCGCGCAAAGCGCTTGACCTCAGCCAATCGCTGCCAGCCGCGGAGAAGTATCTGATCGAAGCGACGAACGCGCGGGTTACGAAGGACAACAAGAAGGCTATCGAAGCGTTCGAGAATCTCGCCAAGAGTATGCCGGAGAATTCCGACGTCGAATCGGCACTCGGGGGGCTGTATACCGAAACCGGCAACTACGTGTCGGCTCGCGCCCAGTTGTCCAAGCTGCTGACATCCGACCCGAAGAATATCAAGGCATTGTGGCAGATGGGCGTGGTGGGAATTGTGAGTGGCGACCCGCAAGGAGCCCTCGATCCTTTGAACCGGGGACTCTCGTTAGCGGTCCAGTTCGACGTGCCCGAGCTTAGAGCTTTGATCCTGCAATCGATAGGCATCTCGTACCGGATGCTGAATAGACCGGATGAAGCAATGCGCGACTACCAGGACGCAATGGCCATCAATGAGCGACTTGGCCTGAAGCGCGCTTTAGCCAGCAATCTGGTCGAAATGGCTGTCGTCCAGAACACCCAGGGAAAAATCGAAGCCGCTCTGTCCGACTACCAGCGCGCCCTTCAACTGCAACGTGACATCGGCATGAAGAAGGAAATTGGGGACACGCTGATCGACATGGGTGTGGTTTATGAATCGAAGGGCGACTACGATCAGGCGCTGCAAATCTACAAGGAATCACTGCAGATCCAGCGCGAAGCCGGTGACGAAAATTATCAAGCGTTGTGCCTGAACAATATCGGCGGTGTCTACCTGGGAAAAGGGGATACCGATAATGCTTTGACATATCTGGAACAGGCGCTACAGCTCCGGGAAAAGCTCAATGTTCCCGCTTCGATCGCAGAGACTTTGTCTGCTCTGGGCCAGGTTTATATCAGTACTGGCCAATACGATCAGGCCCTGTCCACCTCCATGCGCGCGCTCGATCTGTGGCGCAAGGCAGGAAACGCCCGCGGTGCGGCCGATGAGTCGCATGACATCGGTCAGGTGTTCCTCGATCAGGGACGTTTCGGCGCGGCCGTTAATGCCATGCAAGACGCGGTCAAGGGCTATCGCGTTGTAGGGGACCGCAGTGCCGACATGGCGACGCTTCTGAACGATCTCGCAGATGCCCTGGCGCAATCGGGACGAGACTCCGAATGTCCGCCACTCCTGAAAGAAGCCGAATCGCTTACAGGTGACCTGAAGAATGAAAGTCTGAAGGCCCAATTGCTCACCACGCAAGCGGATATCCAGCGCTACCGCGGCGATACGCGATCAGCCGACGCGCTGTATCAACAGGCGCTTCGATCCGCCTTGCGAGGGAGCGCTCCTGAGGAAGTTCTGATTTCCAGATTACACGCTGCGGAGATTGGCCTAGGCAGGGCAAACCCCGTTCTCCTAGCACAAGAATTTCGTAAATTGATTCAGGAGGCCGATCGCCGCAATCTGAAATACCTTTCGCTGCAGAGTTCAGTCGACGAAGCAGAAGCTCTCATCGGACGCAAAGACTTCACCGAGGCTCAGCGAGAATTGCAGACCGCACTGGGAACGAGCGAGAAGATGGGAGCGCGCTATGAGAGCGCGCGAATCCACTATTTGCTCGCTACCTCCCTGCGTTTGGGTGGAAGCCGATCGGAAGCTTCCGAACACTATCGCCTGGCGCTGAATTTGCTCGAGGACATGCGAAAGGATGCCGGAGCGGAAAAACTGCTCGATCGCTCCGACCTGAAAACCATGTCTACCGAAGCTTCAAAATTCGCTGCAGCTACGAACTGACCCTCCGTTGGATTGAGGTTTCTCCCCAAACATTCAGGCTCGGCCTATTTCGTCACCAGTGTTGTCCACTTGGTCGCGTTGTTCTTCAAGTTCGGATCAGAATTTGCTTCGCTCACCACAGCTGAATCCGTGATCGTTGTATTTGCCTTGGCGGTGACGTTCACCGTGATCTGCACAAGGACTCCGGTCGGATTCTTTTTCGTCCAAGCGGCCAACGTGGGGATGCTGCAAGAACCCGCGACGCTTCCGCAGGAGGTCGTCGGAGGCGTGATGGAACAGATCGGCTGGCTGCCGACAAAACTGCAAGACTCAATGGCGTAGCCGGCGCTCACGTACGTTGTCCCCGACGGCAGAGTGTCTGCGAGCGTAACCAGGTCGGCCGTATTGGGCCCGTTGTTCACGACCGCGATGTAGTAGGTCATATTCGTTCCGGACTTGACCAGGAGGTTCCCGATCATCGCCGTAGCAAGGTCCGCTGATCCGACAACTTGATATGTAACGCTTGATGTCGGGGAAGAGTTCCCTGCCACATCACTTGCGCTTGCCGTGAACGTCTGTGTTCCGATCGTCGATGTGTTGAGCGGAATCGGCGTGGTGGTTACGGTTTGCTGATTCCCGCTGAACGCTTGCGATGCACAGGTAGCGATTCCCGAGAAGAAATTCGCGACGCTCAAGCTGGACGGATCGGTGCAGGCGACCGTGGCAGTAGCCGTCGAATTCTGGGCATAATAACCACCCGGAGAATTCAGGGTGATCGAGGTTACCCTCGGTTTTGTCGTATCGATGTTGAAAGGAACGGTCTTGAAGGTGGCGACGTTTGGCCCGGGCGTGCCCGGGCTTACATCAAGCGATGCCGGATACACCAACTCCTCAAACGCATCGCAATCCACAGAGAAATAATGGGCATCGTAGGTGCCTTCCGCAAGCGGACTTGCGGTTCCGTTGTTGTCGTAGGTGGTGATGACTCCATTCACGCCAAAGTTCTGTGGATTCTGAGTCGACCAGGGAGTCGGCGAAGCGCCCAGGGCCGGACATGGCGAGGAGTTGTTCAAGGTCTGCTCGCCTGGCAACGGATACGTAGTGTCGAGCACTTTCCCGCGCGGCTCAGCGCCGACAACGACCGAGGCACCCTGGGCAGCGTGGAAACTGTTGCTGTCGGGGCTGGGTGTTGCCGGCGGCACGCTTGTAAAAGATGCTGCCACGCTGGTGGAATTGGTCCACAAAGGAATCGCGGGAGTGGTCTGCCACTCGGGCTCGCAGCAGAAGAAAACGTAACTCGAATTCGTCGTGGTGCCTGTCCCTCCTCCTCGCGGGGTGTTGTCTTCGAGTTGCGTCATGATGCTCTGCGGGCAGAGCTGGGTCGCCAGCGGGTCGCCGCTCGGATAATTACACTGCGCGCCCGAAACCAAAACGTCGGGTGCCATCGCAATTCCGGGAGCGTAACCCGTCGGGACGGTGAGAATCCCGTTTGTGATGCCAGGCTGATTCAAATTCAGATCCATCTCCTGGATGAACAGCACGTTTCTAACAGACGATTGCGGGCAGTTCACACCGGCAGGAGTGGTTTGTGTCGCTGTGGTGCAGGTCAGAGTGCTGACGGCACAAACCGTCTGACCAGCAGCGGTCAGGCAGGGAGCGTCGGCCATTGCCGTGCCCTTCACGATACTCGCCCAGTCCAACGGACTGACTCCTCCGTTGCTCACAAATGGAGTCGTATCGGGTTGTATGTTCAAGTCGCCGCCACCGTTCGAGACACTGTAGTCAAAATCGAATTCCTGGTGTTGCCCGGGCGCGTTGCTGGCCACAAAGCTTTGCGTCAAGCTCCCCGGGTTGCTTGGATTGATTTGCTGACCTTGCTGCGTCGGAGCGAACGTCCAACTCTCGATGTCCTGAGTCTCCCAGTCCCCGCCCGTCGCACCCGTGAAACCGACGTACGCTGTTCCGCCACTACCCAAACCGATGCTGCTCAAATCCACGGCGACGCCATTGGGATACAGGCTCACACCGTCCAGAACAACTTGAATATTCGCCACGGTTGCAGGCGTGCAACTGGGACACGCGGGGACGTAAGTGATGGTCACACTATGCGTGGCACCATCGGCCATATTCGCAGTAACAACGGGAGCACCCAAAGTCGAATTGTTACCGGTGGTTCCCCCACAAAGAACACCATGATGCGAAGTATTCGGCCCGGTACCGCAGCTCTGAATTGCGACATGGCTCACGGAGCCGTTGACGGCTGCGGGATCCCAGCCGTTTTGAAATGTGTCGAATTCAATTGCGAGACTGTTCGGGATGCCACTGCCCTGGCTGGGATCGGTGTTTGCATCGGCGTCCCCGTACCCAATCGCGCCCCCGCTTCCGCCGGTGAAGCCGATCGCCCCGGTACCGGAGTTTTGGACCACGAAGGCAATTCCGTCGGCCGGAGGATTGGACGGGTTTGTGAACTGGAATTGGAAAGTGGTGGTGAATCCGCTTTCAACTGTCTGCGGCGTGAGATACCACGCCGACCCAGTCTGATTCCCGGTGCTGGATGTGATCTGCAGTACGGTGCTCCCGCCTGAGACCAAGGCGGCACTGCTGTTTAGGGCCAGGCAACTTCCATTCGCACTAAAATCCGGAGCGTAGCTAGGAGAGGCGGGACACTGCGCCGCGGCTGCATCTCCCACGCCCATTGCCACTGTCAGCATCGCAATCGCAGAGAACAAAGCCGTCCTCAACATTCCTGCCGAGAATCTTGGCTTCGCGATTCTTCCGTGGCCGGGGATGACAGTTGCTCTCATTCCTGGATTGGGTGGACAGAGCGTTAGGAGACTTGCGGACATGGAAGGGCCCCTTCCCAACTCAGATTTTATTTCGTATGGAAAGCCGCACCGAGCTCCTGGGGGAAGGAAGCTCTCGCTACGTTGAATCTCAATGTGCCGTGCAGCGAAAAAGGTTACGCGGAACGCAATCATACAACCGAAGGTGGGAAAGTCAAGGCTGACCAAGAAGTGCAATTTTCTTGCAATATTGTTGGCAACTGGTGAACCGAAAATCAGGGCAACGCGACCGCGAGGCACAGGCGCGCCCGTCAGACTCTGCGGGTGGGGCCGCCACCGAAGACTCTCTGTATTTGCAGCTTGGCGAATGCAAATACGGGCGACCGATTTTGGATCGCACGGATTCAACCCACGATTTCCCTCGAAGTGGCCGCCAAATACGCTCTCCTTGTCTTTGGACGCAGCCATGCGCTCCAATGTGACCGTAGGTCCCCCGTTCAAACCTGTTGTTGTATGAGAAAGACAGTCTCACGATCAGCCGCTATCGCCGACTTTGCACCGGAGATCGAGATCTGAATCTGATTCACTCCATTTGGGAACAGTCTCTTCGACGATCTGTGGAACATCTGCCGGACATCGAATTCGAGATTGCAAGTGATGAACAATCTCCAAACCGCCCCTCAGAGTTCGCGAAATCCAGAAAATAGTCGTCAGCCCGGAGACGGCTTTCCGCCCGGCGCGGTACTTAACGGCGCGCGCCGCGGTTTGCCGCTGAAAATCATGATGGAAAGTCCGACGACCTCCAGGTCGAGCTCGCGGACCAGGCGGGTGACGGTTTCGCGGACTCGGCGATGCGCAAGGATCGAGTCAGCGCCGGCCACATGGTGGAGGGGATCGACATTTCCCGCCAGTGACGTCAGCGCACCATTGGGCATTCGAATCGCGACCGGTGGCATGTGCTCGAAGGCATCCGGCATCGAAAGCCACAGGACGTTCATGAGGCCGAGTCCTTGCTGCCGCGCTGTGATCCCGTTGGCGCGGGCTACTACCAAGCCACCAGCAAAATAAGTGGTCGCAATGGGGCCCCAAGGCGCCTGGCCGACGATTGGTTAGGACTTTGAAATAGTCAAGCACGCTGACAATTTCAAGTTATGATTTCACTGAAGAGGGCGCCGCGGCAACGGGAGAGGCGCCATCTTGGGGGATATATGGCGCTCAACTTTTTGCGGACACATGACGGAAGAGAGGATTCCGTACGATTTCAACCAATGGACTGGCTAAAAGTGTATTTGTTCGGGGCTACGATACTGTTTGCATCGTTCGGGATGGGCGAAGCCGTCTATCGACTCTTGTTTTCGGAGTTTGACGGCATAACCGATCGCATTCCGGTGGAACTGTTATTCGGTTTGGTATTTGCCTGGCTTGCCACAAAGTTTGTGGGCGGCGTTTACAGAAATCGCAAGGAGAGGCGGGCAAGGCTAAGCTTTATTTGGGCTCGGAATCACCAAATCCGCGGCGCTCTGGAAGGAATCACTCCGTTGGCTCATCCGGCGAAAAATCAGCAATCAATCAGGGTCATCCGTGAAGAAGTCGATAGGATTGAGCGGGCGCTTCAGGAGATCTTGCCGGGTTAGCTTCTGTGGCCACCATCAGGGTGCACCACTTGCGAAGCCCTTCATCTCCTCGCGTCAAAGGAAAGATGTTCTTGAGCTCTCCGCTGTCGCCCGCGGTGGATGTGGGTAACCGTCGTTTCCTCTCTCTTTCAATGTCCTAATTCGCCCCCACACACTGAACTCGTTCCGCTTTGCATCCTGTACTTCCGGGATGGCTCTCCGGCACCTTGCCGGAAATCCGGATCGACTCTACAGTTCATTTAAGTTTCAACGTCGTCGTGAGGAATTTAGATAGCTCCCAGGCCCTCACACCGACACTGGGCTGTTTCCTTCGCGCCAACTTCTGAATCAGCCGACATTTTCAAGCAGGCTCGAGTGTTGGGACTTCCCCGTCTTCCCTTTGAGGAGAATCTGCCTTGCGCCGAAGTGTGTCCGAAAACTGTGCCGGAGGAATTTGTCAATGAAACTTCGCAACCTACTTCAGGTCATCTGTTTGAGCATTCTCCTGGTCGCGCCCGGAATGCTCTTCGCCCAAAATCCTAACTGTACGATTATCATCCCCGCAGCCCCACTGACCGCAGCGGGACTCGCAACGCCTTACCAACTCACCGCCACGAATCCCGCGCAAGGAGATTGTCACGAAATAAACTCCGCTTCGTCAGCTTTTGTTCAAGCCGCCATCTTCGACCCTGCCAGCGGCCAAATTTCGATTTACAACCCGCTCGTAATTGACGCTGGATCCGTTCCGGCCCCAGGCGCTGCGCCGACTGTTCCGACGCTTCCCAACAACGCGATCGTCGCTCTTTGGTTTGGATTCAACGGGAATAACCTTGTCCAACAGGGAGCTTCTTCGGGCGTCTTGGAGGCTAATGGTTGCGTGAATGGCCTGCCGAATAATGTGTTCGGACAGTTCTCATACTGTAATGCGCCGGCCTTTTTCAAAGCCGCCAACCAAGCGGTTCGAACCGGTCAATTGCGCGTGCCGCATTTGGGGTTTGCCAAAGACGGCCACGTCTGTCCGTCAGTTCGGGACTTCTTCGTTGTCGATCAAGACCAAAGCGACAACTTGCCCCTCACCTATCTCATTAGCGCAGGTGGGCTGCTCGCGCAAAATACCGTGGCCAACACACAGGCATTGCCCGGTGCCACCACGCTCGGAAACCCTAGTGATAACGGCCTCCTCGACCGATTTATGGATCCTGCTCTCGGCTGCACTCCTTGGAGGGTTCCGGACCTTGCCGATCCGGGTCAGCAAGTTCCCGGGCTGGCGCTTAACGAATTGCAGGCTCGGGAATATCAGAAAGCGCCTGTTGCGCGAATTCCCGCCGGCGATCCTATGGTTTTGAACGGCGATGGATCAACCAACCTTGCCAAAGTAAATGCCTACCGGCGCGGTGTGGATCAACACGAGGCGCGGTCTCTTGACCAAGCTGACACGGCGCGATACTGCCGACGCATGCTGAGGATCGCACCCGAAAGACTCTTGCAAGACCAAACCTTACTGCTCGCTGGTCCGTCGCCAGTGACGGATGCAGCGAATTCCCTGTTTACGTTTCTGGCGCAACGTTTTGTAGCTAGTTACAACATCCTGGGTTGCGCCAACTTGGTGGACATACCTGATCCCGTATCTTTCACGCAGAACACCAACGGCGTTGCTATCAGCGCGACGATCGACTTACCAAACTATGAAAAATGCAAGCGTAAACTCGATCGCTATAAATCCCTGGATGATGCAGCCGACAAAGAGGACAGCGGCGCGCCGGCAACCGACTAGTGCTTTTCGACCGCCACTGTAGGCACGTTAGCGGGCGGCATGCTCAGGGGATCAAGAGATCCTCTGGGTGTGCTATCCACAATGTCAAGCCGACATTCGAGCAATCGCAAACGTTAGCGGTGTTCCGCTTCGCCGAAACGAAAACTGCGTTTTTTAACACTCTCCTGGTTGATGCGATCTGCATCCTCGCGAGGCCAGGAATTCTCCGGTGCATCGTGCTGAGCATCTTATCGATCTCAATTCCGGCTGCTGGGCAAATCTCTCCGGGCCCTCTTTCCCGCGCCCACGAGTCGATTAATGGCGTCACCGATTGCTCGAATTGTCATGAGATCTCGACCGGAAAGCCCACCTTCAAGTGCCTGTCCTGCCACGCAGAGATTGCGTGGCGCATCGTTGCACGGAAGGGACTCCATGCTGCGTACAACATCAAACCAGGTTCAAGTTCGGAATGCGCCAACTGCCATCCCGAACACAATGGCGAAGATTTCATCCTGACAAAATGGGACATTCCAACCTTCGATCATGAGAAGACCGGCTACAAACTCGAAGGTAAGCATTCGGCTCTGGGCTGTAACCGCTGCCACACCCCAGAGCGCATGTCCGAACGAGAACGCTTGACCATCAAAGTCAAGGATCTCAGCAAAACATTTCTGGGTGTTTCCCCCGCCTGCAGCAATTGCCATGACGACCAGCATAGGGGGCGCCTCGGGCCCGACTGCCTGCAATGTCACAACTTCGACCAATGGAGCGAGATCAACATTCGGAAGTTCGACCACTCGCTCGCGCGTTATCCCCTGACCGGTTTGCACATCAAGGTTCCATGCCAGCGATGTCACACGCCAGGACCCGACAAACTTCCGCAATACATCCGAATCCCATTTCGCAGCTGCAGCGATTGCCACGCCGACCCTCATCGAGGCGGTTTTTCGCAGCCCTGTCAGTCGTGCCACGGGACCTCCGGCTGGAACAGAACCTTAGGGTCTGAGTTGAATCGCACGGTCGATCATTCGAAGACGAAGTTTCCATTGCTTGGCAAGCATGCCGAAGTAGAGTGCGTACGGTGTCACGCTGGGGGAGACTTCAAGAAAGCTCTGGCGTTTCAGAAGTGCACCGACTGTCACCAATCAGATCCGCATGGTGGGCAGTTCGCCAAGCGCCAAGGCGGAATCGAGTGTTCTAACTGCCACTCCACTGACGGATTTAAACCCTCAACCTTCGGGTTGAAAGAACACGCGACAACCGCCTACCCGTTGCAAGGAAAGCATGCCACCATCCAGTGCGCACAGTGCCATATTCCGCATGGCAAAGAGACGATCTATGCGATGAAGTTCCGGTACTGCACGGATTGCCACGCCGACAAACATGCTGGGCAGTTTGCCGCCGCTCCAGACCTCAACCGCTGCGAAGATTGCCACAATCTGCAGAGATTTCTCCCGTCCACATTTGGTCTTCGCCGACATAGCGAAACTCCCTTTCCGCTGACTGGAAGTCACGTGGCAGTTCCATGCGGCGATTGCCACAAGGAGTCTGCGAATTTCAAACCGAAACCGACGGCGCAATACCACTGGCAAGGACTGACTTGTCAAAGTTGCCACGCAGATCCGCATGAAGGGCGATTCAACCAATTCATGCAACGCTCGGGGTCGAATGGAACGGCGCTCCAGTGCGAGGCTTGCCATTCCACTGAAACCTGGGGAGATTTGTCCAACTACGATCATTCGAAAACTGCCTTTCCACTGAACGGGGCCCACAAGAGCACGAAGTGTGCCGATTGCCATAAGTCGCCGAAGCCTAACGCTGGGCTCATTCATGCGGATTTCAAGAGGGCGCCTGCGAGATGTGAAGCATGTCACGCGGATGTCCACGGCCAGCAGTTTGCGAAGGTGGGAAGTACGGCTTGCGGCGCTTGTCATGACACGACGAAATGGAAACCGTCGCTGTTTGACCACGACAAAGGGACAGCGTTCGCGTTGCAAGGAGCACATCGCACTACGGGCTGTGCTGGTTGCCACAAATTGACGCGCGTGGTCGAACGAAAGCCCGTGCTCTTTTACAAGCCCACGCCTAAGGCGTGCGCGGCGTGCCACAAACCGGGCACCCTGGAAAAAAGCAGGACCGGGAGCTGAGAGTTTTCTGATGAGACTGAGTGATCGCCAGCAGAGAAACAGCGGAGGAAGGAATTGACGCGACGCCTGTTGACCGTGCAAGCGCTCTTGCTATTGCAGTTGGCCGCTGTTACCGCAGGGCAGGAGGCCTCAACCGCTTCTTCTGATGACAGTCCGCATGGTCCGATGCAGGTGGCCTGCGAGAACTGTCACACCGCGTCTGCATGGAAACCGATCCGCGCTAAGCCTGATTTCGATCACAGCAGAACCAGTTATCCATTGCGCGGCTTGCACTCGAGAGTGGGTTGCGAGGAATGCCACGTCCATCCTGTATTCGCGAATGTAGGCCGCAATTGCCAGGATTGCCATGCCGACATTCACCGGCGCCGAAATGGGGCACAATGCGAACTCTGCCATCGGGTAAGCGGCTGGCAGGTTTTGATCCAATCTATCAACGAGCATCAGGATCGCTTTCCCCTAATCGGCGCGCACGCTGCGGTGGACTGCTATTCGTGTCACAAAGCGGGTGCCATAGGGCAATTTAACCGTCAGGGGCTCTCAACCGAGTGCGTCAGCTGTCACCTGAAAGCGTTTCAGAAAGCGACCGCCCCCAATCATCAAGCCTTAGGATATTCGACCGATTGCCTCCAATGCCACACCAGTATGGACAGTTGGGCGACCGCGCTGTTTCCGCGCGCGAAAGCGCGAAAGTGAGCTGACGAAGGTGAAATCAATAACGATTCGAACCAATTAAAGATCGAACGAGCAACGAGCAAAGATTGGATCCATGGAGACCGGAACGATGACCGTGTTTGACCCCAGGAGTAACCAGAAGTGAGAATCATCGCAGGATTGTGCGCCCTATTGTTCTTGTTGTTCTCGGCGTCTGCGTGTGTGGCGCAGGGGGTCGACGCAGCAGAAATCAGGAAGGTAAAGGTCGTCCGATCCGGCGAAAGAATAACGCTTGAGATCACCCTTACTCACTCAGTAAGTCCGAGAGTCACAATCGCGACGAACCCTGATCGCTTGGTCTTGGATCTCCCAATAACCGCGGCCAGCTCGAAACAACGACGTATTGTTGTGAACCGCAATGGCGTAAAACGGATTCGGATCGGTCTGAACGGCGCCACGCCACCGGTCACTCGTGCCGTCGTGGACCTTGATCTCGCCCACCCTTACGAACTCGCTACGTCAGGCAATACGGTTACCTTAACCGTGTTGCCCGCTGGCGCGACGAATGACCTCGGTCTACATAGCAAGGGTGCTTTGCCGGCTGCTACTGGCACACTGTGGGAAAGGCTCTGGCCCCGGCAGGGCACCCGCAACAAAGCGGCTACACCGTCATTCCCGGCCACGATGGAACCACCGTCGGACACAAATCTCCATGTCAGCTTCAAGGTGAAGTACGTCGCCGAGGGAGCCGCCTATTTGATTGGTGGACGCAGCTCCGGCTTGGCGGCAGGCATGAAGCTGTTCGTGCATGAGGTCGTCCCGTCCTCGACCGATGCCCCAAGTCCTCAAGGCGCGATCGTTGCCGAGTTGCAGGTTGTCTCCGTCGCGGACACATCGGCAGTGACAGAGATTCACAACACCAAGCGGGACGTGAAACCCGGCGACTGGGCTGAACTGTCCGAAGCCGATTACGCGAAGCTGGGTGGAAAGCCCGCCACCGACGCGACCCTCAGGACTCCGTCGCAGCCAGTGGCTGCGGTCAAGCCGTCGACAACTGCGCAACTTGAGGAAGCCTTGCAAGAGGAAGGACGGATTCGTGCCCGAATCGCGTTCGACTACAGCGGAATCAGCAGCGGCGGATCGACACCAGGGCGCAGCAGTTCCCTGGGATTGGCATTTCACACTGATACAACTCAAATTGCCGGTACTCACTGGAACTTACAGGGAGACTGGCGAGGACGACTGACGACCAACTCTCAGCCCTCTGAGGAAACAATGCAGGACTATTTGGACAGGACTTACACCATTCAGTTGTCTTACGACAACCCAAATTCCAGTTGGGTTGCGGGCGCGGGACGTCTGTATCTGCCGTGGGCGGTGAGTTTGGACACGATCGATGGTGGCTACGTTGGACGCAAACTCACCGATAGCGTGACAACTGGAGTCTTTCTTGGTTCCACTCCTGATCCATCGTCCTGGCACTATCGTCCGGACCAGCAAATTGGAGGATATTTCGTCAACTTCGAAGGAGGTAACTACGATGATTTTCACTACACAAGCACTGCCGGGGTTGCGCTCAGTTTTGTGAAGTGGCAACTCGATCGTCCGTATCTTTTTCTCGAGAACGCCCTGTCCTACATGAAATATATTTCCGTTTATCACTCTCTTATTGTTGACTCGCCGCAAGGCGTCAGCACAGACGGAATTACCCCGGGAACAGGAATCAACCGCAGTTATCTCACCGTGCTCATGCAGCCAAAACAGTGGATCTCCTTCGAGGTAATTCACAACTACTTTCGGGATGTACCCACGGCTGCGACCGCATTAATCGGTACTGGCTTGGTGGACAAACTTCTCTACCAAGGCCTGAACCTCGCCGTGCGATTGCAGCCAGTGCGGAAGTTCGCCGTCTACAGCACGATTGGCCAAAGCGACAAGACTGGAGACGTAAAGCGAAGTCTGAACCAGATATTCGGGGTCACGTGGAATGAGATTGGTCACACCGGCTTTCGCGCAGACGTCCACTACTCGAAATTCGACAGCTCCTTCGCGCGCGGAGACTACAGGGTCCTTTCGTTATCTCGTCCGTTGAGCAAACGAATGAACTGGAATGTTCAGGCGGGCAGCCAGACCCTCGCCTCCCAGTTCACTGTGAACCAGCACTCGGTATTTGTAGACACATCTTTCGATACCAACCTGGGTGGACGCACGTTTCTGCAGAGCGGTTACACCATCGAACGGGGTGTCCAATTGAACTACGAGCAATGGCACATGAGTTTGGGATATCGCCTCGACATGAAAGGTTCCACGAAATGAATGCACACGCCACCACACTTGTGGCCGCCTCGGGAATCGCGAGCACTGCCGGGAAAAAGCATCAGAGGCTGGTCATCCTCCTGTCACTGATTGCGATAGGCGCGATCATTGCTCTCGTGCTTTACGGGTCGGACTACTATCGACTCAACCAGGCGGACCGCGCGTTTTCTCCAAAGCATCATCTGTTACGATCCAGCGGCATGGTGGGGATCAACTTAGGTTTGTTGGGTGTCCTGATGCTGTGTGGAATCTTCTTGTATCCGCTGCGGAAGCGTTGGGGCTGGCTACAAAAACAGGGAAACTCGAGGCACTGGCTCGATCACCACGTCGTTTTGGGCGTGGCCGCGCCACTTTGCATTGCGTTTCATGCATCCTTCAAGTTTCGCGGCTTGGCCGGTATGGCCTTCTGGGTGATGGTAGCCGTCTCTCTAAGTGGCCTCATTGGTCGCTATCTGTACGCGCAGATCCCGCGCCATGTTGCATCTGCCCAGTCATCCTTGCTGGAGTTTCAGGGCATGCTCGAGCGGCAAACGATCGTTCCGCAATCCGATTTGCGGCGGCTTCTGCTCCACCTGCCCGCTCCTAACAGGGTGTTGCATTGGTCGACATTCACCGCGCTCGTCTACATCGTGGCCTGCGATTTGGCTCGGCCGTTTCGAGTCGTTCATCTTCGCGTGAAGGTTTTGGGAATCAAATCCACGATTCGCTCTCTGATTGGGCGTAGGTCCGCAAAGAACGTCCAGTTTGAAGAAGTGATTCATTGCGCCTGCAAGCAGGCGATGATTTCGCGTCGCATCATATTCCTTTCTCACGTCCAACGCGTGTTCAAGCTCTGGCACGTTGTGCACCGGCCGTTTAGTTATGCCTTCGCCGTACTGGCGCTCGTCCACATCGGTGTAGCGATGTTGCTTGGATTTATCTGAGCTGGACCCAACGAAACCAGACCCTCTCTTTCTTGTTGGTGTCCCGACCGCGATGCCGCGGAAGCTCAATGGCCCGCGAGCCCTCTTCGTCCTGACCATACACGGTGGCAAGGCATACCATGGAGGAGTTTGAATCCGAAAGATCCTGGGTATGGAATCGAAAGATCCAGATAAAGCTCGGAGTCGTCTTCGGAGGTCTGTCCACTTCGCCCTCTGGAGCGCCCTCTGCGTTTCTCTGATGTTGGACGCGTGTAGCCGGAACTCGGAATCTCGGATTCACGTGGAATTACGTGACGCTCCAGAACCAAATCTCCCGAAACAATCTGCCCCTGACACTACCCCTACGTCTTGCCCGCCCGATGATCCTCATGACAGTGATGAGTCATCTACTCCACCGGGCGGGCATACAGTGAATCTTTCGTGGAACGCGAGTACGTCGGCGACCGGGCCCCACGCGAAGGAAATTCGCTATTGCTTGTACCGAACCAAGGGAGGCCGCGTACAAAGAAACGACCCAGGAACGGCGACGACGCCTCCCTGCGTGTACTGTCAGCGAGTCACCAAAAACCCAGTCGCAGGTACTGCGTTCCTAGATACTCATGTGGAAAACGGTGCGCATTACTGTTACGTAGCAATCGCGATCGATCGTGGAACCGGTAAGCTTAGTGTCTTCTCGAATCAAGCGGACGCAGTGATTCCGCCGAATAAAGAACGCCCATTCTGCACGCTAAACGTGGATCCAAAACAAGCTCCCCGTGCTGAAAGTCCGCGCCGACGCTGAATCCGATATGCAACGACAAGGTCATTGACTCGTCCATCCATGTGTCGTAACTTCGACCGTTGACCGGGTTTGGGAGGTTGAATGCCAGTCGGAGCGGCCAAAACGCGAACCTGGACGTACTTCGAAGATCGATGGCACGAGGGCAACGTGCCGATCATGGGACCCCGCACTCACGCCGCATGGCTCTGCTCTGTGGTGTTTGACGGCGCGCGCGCTTTTGAAGGCGTCACTCCGGATCTTGAGCTGCATTGTGCTCGAGTCAACGACTCGGCAAAGAAGATGTTCCTCAAGCCGGTTGTGTCAGCCGAAACCTGGAATAAGCTGGCGCGAGAAGGAATCTCACGATTCGACAAGGACGCAGCTCTCTACATTCGCCCCATGTACTGGGCCGAGAACGAAGGACCATGGGTACAGGCACACGATCCAGAGTCCACGCGCTGGTGCTTATCGATCTATGAAGCTCCGATGCGTCAGCCGAAGGGCTTCACGATAACACTCTCTCCCTACCGTCGACCAACGCTCGAGACGATGCCCGTCGACGCCAAGGCCGGATGCCTGTATCCGAACAATGCTCGCGCTCTATTCCACGCGCACGCGCGGGGCTTCGACAACGCTGTGGTCTGCGACGTTCTCGGCAATGTCGCTGAACTGGCTACCTCGAACATCTTTATGGCGAAGGGTGGGGTCGTTTATACGCCGATTCCGAACGGAACCTTTCTGGCTGGAATCACCCGGCAGCGAGTGATCGGGTTGCTGCGTGAGTCAGGAGTGACGGTGGTCGAAAAGATTATGACCTACCAGGAATTCGAGTTGGCCGACGAGATCTTCTCCACGGGCAACTATTCGAAAGTTGTGCCCGTGACCAAAATCGACGGCCAGTTTCTCCAACCCGGTCCCATTTACACCAAAGCTCGCAACCTCTACTGGTCATTTGCTCATTCAAGTTCTGCGGCCCAACTGTGACCTCAGAGTCCGCCAATCTTCGGAACCGCAATCGCTACATCCAGCTCTCCATTCTGTTCGCGGCTTCGGTGGCTTTGTGGTGGCCGTCTATTGTGTCGACCGTGCGGCTTGCACTCAGCAACGACGCGTACACTCACATCCTTTTGATCCTGCCTTTGAGCGTGGCCCTGATTTACTTCGAAATTCGACAGCGTCCGGTAATCGCCGAACCGGAAGGATGGTTCGGCGCGATTCTGTTGGGCGTTACCCTCGTCTTGCTTGGTTTAACAGCATGGAATCTCCTGCATTTTTCTTCGGGCTCCCGCTTGTCGCCGACAATATTCGGACTCGTTGTCTGGTGGATCGGTAGCGCCGTCATTTGCTTCGGCTTGTCGGCTTTGCGCCCTCTTCTCTTCCCTCTTTGCTTTCTTTTCCTGATCGTCCCGCTTCCCGAACGTGTAGTGGAGGCGGCCACGGAGTTCTTACAACATCAGTCCGCTGTCGCATCGGAAATTCTCTTCCGTGTGGCTCGCATTCCCGTGACGCGTGGCGGCATCATCCTGTCGATCCCCTCTTTGGACATCGAAGTCGCGCGCGAATGCAGCAGCATACGCTCCAGCACGATGCTGATCGTAATCACCCTCATCCTGGCCCATCTGTTCCTGCGTTCTTGGTGGCGGAAAGTGTTGCTGGTCGTGATCGCGATTCCTCTGTCGGTCGCGAAGAACGCTGTGCGCATCTTTACGATCGCGGAACTCGGCACACGTGTCGACCCTGGCTATCTAAATGGACGCTTACATCACAATGGAGGATTTATCTTCCTTGGTTTCGCCCTAGTCGTCGATGTCGGATTGCTCTGGATTTTGAGGCGTGGCGAGAGCATTCCAGGAATCCGCTAGATCTTCCAAAACTCTTCAAAGCTTCCAAGGTCGGCAGCCCCTCCTAAAGCCCCGCTCACGTTTATGCAGCCACCCCACGAACCGCGTCAGGAGTGGGAATAGTGAGCGAAGTTGACCTTGCGAATTTTCTTGAAAATTTATTACCGGTTGGATGGCTTCCCGGCAACCGATGGCTTGAGCCATGGGAAGCCATCGTTGGCCGTAGTTGGAGCGACGAGCCAACGCAGATGGCTGATTGCGACTCGGAGGGCGCGGATTCGGCCAACGAAGAATGTGGAACCGACGGAGAATCCCTCCCGTGATTCCCTCGAACCCGCACCAAGCGACGGCGCGATCGTCTGATTGGGCGACCTTCCGGCCCAGTTGCGATGTTTCTAAAGTAGATCAAAATAGAATGACTGAGCTGCAGACGCCATGAACAGCGCGCGCTCCCCTTGCGGTTGGAAAGGGCAGGGCGAATCACCGCAACCCACGTTTCGCCCTTCATATCAGCGTACTCGTCAAGGACAACGCAATCTAAGCCTACGCCTCGCAACCGATCCGGGCGATCGGCACCGTGCAACTGGATTATTGATCCGTTTAACATCTCAATCAAAAGCTCTTGTTCGCTGACTCGAGAGCGAGCCTCCTTTGGCACGAGTTGTTTCAGCACGCACCATGCGATTCGCTTCGCTTGGCTGTAGGTGGGTGCAATGTAGTCACAAATTCGCGCGCCACTACCGCAAGCATTGACAATCCGGTACCAAATGGCGAGGGTCGTCTTTGCCCATCGACGGCCAGCGACGAGGACAACAAAACGCTTTTCACACAAGAAAACGGTAGCCTGAGGTCGGCTAAGGCTCAGGGTCAGATTTATTTCCTGCACCAGGGTCGCTTGTCTAATCCAGAAAAGCAACTTGGCGAGATCTGATGATCCATTTTTACTGCGCTCACTGAGTGCTTTGGCGATTTGGTACACATCGAGAAGGGGCCTTTGCTTTTCTGAACATCGGGCCGGATTTGCGGAGAGGAACAGGTCCGCTGAGATTCTTCTCTCCCTTGTCTAGCAGCCCGTGGTGCAAGTCTGGATACGTGAGACAAAAACTGATGTGATCCACAGGGATAGTTCGTAGAATGCGGGCATGGCGATGAGCAAGAGGAGTGGCGGGGAGAAGCAAGAAGACATCTGGATCGCGCATACGGAGTTGGCGGTAGCGCCCGGGCATCCTTTCTATAAGCGGTTGAATGAGTTACTGGAGGGTGCAGGGTTCGATGAGTTGGTGGAAGGATTGTGTGCCGGTTTCTATCACGCGCGACTGGGACGGCCCTCGCTGCGACCTGGGATTTACTTTCGGGCGCTGCTGATGGGATATTTCGAGGGCATCGATAGCGAGCGTGGGATCGCATGGCGGCTGGCCGATTCGCTGGCGCTACGAGGGTTTCTGGGGATTGGACTGGACGAGCAAACCCCGGATCACTCGACGATCTCGCGGACCCGGCGCTTGATCGACATCGATAGGCATCGCGAGGTGTTCGCGTGGGTGCTGGGATTGTTGGCCGAACGGGGACTGCTGAAGGGACAGCGGATGGGCATCGACGCGACCACCTTGGAAGCGAATGCGGCGATGCGGTCGATTGTGCGGCGCGATACTGGGGAGACCTACGACGAGTTCTTGCGGGGATTGGCGAAGGCGTCCGGGATCGACACTCCGACCCGCGAGGACCTGGTGCGGTTGGACCGGAAGCGCAAGAAGCGAACCTCGAACAAGGAATGGAAGAGTCCGGCGGACGGGGACGCGCGGATAGCGAAGATGAAGGATGGGCGGACCCACTTGGCGCACAAGGCGGAGCACGCCGTGGACATGGACACGGGTGCCATTGTGGCGGTGACGCTGCAGGCCGCCGACCAGGGCGATACGACCACGCTGGATGAAACCTTGTGCGATGCCGGTGAGCAGGTAGCAGAACAGATTCGACGCGAGGCCGAGTCGCGACCTCAGGATAAACCGAAGGTCCATTTGCAGGGGATCGAAGAACTGGTGACGGATAAGGGCTACCACAGTAGTGCGGTGGTCCAGCGGATGAAGAGTTACAAAGTGCGCAGTTACATACCGGAAAAGAAGCAGAAAGGACGGCGCGACTGGCAAGGCCAGCGTGCAGAGCAGCAAGCGGTGTACGAGAACCGGCGACGGGTGCGGGGCGAGTACGGCAAGAGCTTACTGCGACGACGCGGCGAGTTGATCGAACGCAGCTTCGCGCACTGCTACGAGACGGGTGGCATGCGGCGCTGCCATCTGCGAGGGCGGGAGAACATTCTGAAGCGGCAACTGGTCCACGTAGGAGCGTTCAACTTGAGTCTGATTCTGCGCAAGCTGCTGGGAGCGGGTAAGCCGCGCGAGCTGAAAAACCGGGCTGGGCAAGTTGTTTCGCGACTCTTAGGCTCTTTGTCATGCTGGATGGCGGGCGGTTCCTTCATCGGGCGACTCAATCGCCTGCCTCGCCTGCGGATGGCACCATCTTTCACGTGCCGCACACCTCGTCACCGCTCGCGCATTTTCCGTAGTTCTGCCACGGGCTGCTAGGCTTTCTTTTCTCTTTAGGGGCGTCCAGAGGGGATATTTCTCTTTCCAGAGGGCTCTCTAGCGGTAATTTGGCTTGAATTGAGGTCCGATCAGGCCAACTTCCAGATTGCCGACCATTTCTCCAGAGAATGTATCGAACCGCCAGAAGCAAGTTTCGGGTTTCCAATAGCCACTGGTTCTACTTTTCGTAATTTCGGGGCCATGGTTCGTATACCCGTCGTATGTTCGATTATGAGCTGACTTCGAGGGCGTTCATGGAAAGCGAAACGCAACGAATCGCGCTTGGGTTGCGCCAGGGAGATGTCGTCGTCCTTGAGGCTCTGGTCGAGCAATACCAATACCGGCTCGTTCGTTATCTCGTCTCCCTGTTGGGCAGACGCGACGGAGTCGACGATTTCGTGCAGGAGACGTGGCTTCGAGTCTTGGAGCGGGGTGGGTCGTACGACGGGCAGTCCCGCTTTGAACCCTGGCTCTTCAGGGTGGCACGCAATATTGCTATCGATGCCATGCGTAAGCGACCGATGTTCAGTCTGGACTCAAATGAGGGAGATGGTGTTCGCTCATCGCCTGCTTCCGGTGAGCCTTCGCCATACGCGCTTGCGGCGCGGACACAAGATGCCGAGCGGCTTGCCCACTCGCTGCAAACTCTGGAGCCCGTCTATCGCGAAGCCCTCGTACTGCGCTTTCAAGAAGATTTATCTCTACAGGAGATATCTGTGATTGTGGGAGCGCCTGTCTCTACCGTGGCTTCCAGAATTTACCGAGGACTGGCAACGCTGCGGCCGCAGTTTGAGGGAGACACAGCATGAATATTGACCACCACGACACTTTCCAACGCATGATCGACGAGAGTCTCGCAGGCGTCCTCTCAGCGGAGAAGGAACAATCTCTTCGCGAGCATCTCTCCACTTGCGCTACCTGCAGGGAGTATCTCAGCGCCAACAACCGGGTTATCGCGGGCCTCAGCGGTTTTTCCTTCGAGGTAAATCCAACCCTCAATGCCGGGGTTCTGGCAGCCCTCAGGCTGCAGGCGGAAGAGGGCCGTGGGATTCTTGCGCGTGACACTGGGACAATGCGACGGCACAGCGTGCCATTCAAGAACTGGGCAGCATTTGCTGTAGCACTCTCGATGTCATTTGTCGGATCGGGACTCGTGTACCAGATGGCCGAGCGCCTGGCGGTCCCAATGCATTTTGTCACTGCTCAAGTCCAGGCAGGCGTGCTCGTCTTTTGGCTGCTGCCATCTCTTTGCGCGGCCTTATGTCTGCTCGCGGCGCCTAGTGAGAATAGAGGTATTGCATGACACAGCAATCGGCGGTGCTTTTGATAGCGTTTTTGGCCGGAATTGTAGTTGCGGCTGTCTTATTGGGAACGGCAACGCGGAAGATTCTACCCCGATCTGCAATGGGCATCGCGGCACTGGCGATCCCGATTTGGGTGCTCTATTTTGCTTCCGGCCAGGGCCGTTCCCTACTTGCCACCAAAGGATTTCTCAGTGCGATGCCGGAAGCGCTTTGGTTTGGCTTAACGTTTGGCATCTTCACCGCGGCTTTTTTCCTTGCCCTCGGATATATCTACGGGGACGCAAAAAGGCGTCAACAGCCTGCCTGGGCCTGGGTGATTGCCGCTTTCCTCATACCCAATTTCATTGGATTCATCCTTTATTTTCTGTTCCGAGGGCCTCTCCTTGGGCCTTGCAGCTCCTGTGGCAAGCCTATTCGCGGGGGAGAAGCATTCTGCAGCCACTGCGGATACGCGCAGGGTTCTTAGTATCGATCGCATCACCGCTGACGATCACACAAAACGGAGGACGGTATGAAACGTGAACGCGCCTTACAGGTAGTGTTGGTGTTGGTGGGCTTGCTTTATTGCTTTTGGGGCTATCTCCTGTTCGACAATCTGTGGCACGCTAAGTGGCTTAGCGGGCATAGTGACGTCATGCCGATGTTCCTGAGCCTTAACACGGCGCTTGGGGTCTGTCTGTTGTTGGCCGTTAAGCAGCCGGCCAAGCATCGTTTGATGATCGCCTATGGGGCGTGGTCAAGCCTTGCCCATGCGTTCACGATGACAATCATGTCGGCGCAGGCCGTGGCGCACGGGATGCACAGGCAGGATAGTCCCCAGGACATCGTGATGTTTGTCGTGATTGGAGGCACGCTGCTTGCACTCCTCCCGGCAAAACAAGCATCGCCGGCCGGCGCGCCTATCAGTGAGCCGCGCTTTGCCGAACGCTAGGCATCTCCGAATTTCAACTGTCGATAGGCCAACGCACTCAGCGACATCAGTGACTGCCATGAGTACACAAAGGGTCACGACGTCACGTTGATGTTGCTGTCGGATTCAATCACGGGTGATCTGTTTACGATCCACGAGGTCCATCAAATTGGTGCGAACCGCCGCATGCCTTCCATCTCGCGTTTCCAACGACGCGCAACCCCCTATATTCATTGACTCCAGCGAGGTGTAGCAATATGTCACTCCTCTCTGGATGGTGATAGCTAGATTTCCTTGGAAAAGCCCTGGGGGTAAATCAGCGCAACCGAATGTGATAGGTGGGGACTTTCGCGGCTTTAGCCGGGCGAGTCGCTTTTGACGCTCAAGGGACGCAGAACTGGGCATGAGGACCTCAATCGCACTAGTGTGCCGATCTCGGCCTGCCGCTCCGGCATCCCGCCCGAACAATCAGGGTTAGAGTGAGGGACCCGGCGTCCCGCCGGGATGAACTATGAGCGTATATTGCAGAACCCACGCGGACATCTCGTCACGAATGGTTCTTTGAGGCGCCCAGCCTTTGGATCGGCACCCTATCAAAACTTCCTGGTGACGCATATGACACTTTAGATACCTGCCCGGAATCATAGATGTCATAGTCATTCGGTCATCCTTGCAGAGGGCCAAGGGCACACTATCTCGAGACCGAGTCAGAAAGAATCGTGAACGGCATTCGCTGAAATACCGGACGCTTGCAGCTCGATCCCCTTTCCTACGAGAATATACGGTGAGAGGTGCTGGGGTCTTCTACCAGATAGTCGGCAGTGCTCTTGAGCGTCGGATCTCGCGGTCCGCAGTGAGCAGGGAGAGCCCTTCTGCCATCGCGGTAGCTCCGATGATACGGTCCGCCGGATCCTTAGGATAAGTGTTTGGAAGACCAAGGGCGTGGACGCATACACGGCTGCTGATCGGAAGAACAACGAACCGGATTTCGACCTCTCGCAGAAATGATTCCAAGCTTACATCGAGGCGGACTCGGCCTTTCCGAGCAAGCGTCGACAATTCAAAAAGAGTGATATCAGCGATCGCTAATCCATCTCCTTTCTGCCGTGCGTCGCTGATAGCCGCTCTCGCCTTAGTGGAAAGCTGATTCTGGTCAAATGCGAGCCAAAGAACGATATGCGTGTCGACGAGAATCACTTTAGATCTCCCCATTCTTCAGGAGAAAGCACGGGGGAGACGACGTCGCCCGTAATGGTGCCTCTGCCGGCAAGGAAGTTGTAAATGTCATCTGTGTCGTTATCGACAGGGACCAGCTTGGCCACCGGTTGGCCATGTTTCGTAATTACCACCGTCTGTTTCTTAGACTGAACTTCATCCATTACCGCCAAGCAATGCACCTTGAACAGCCCAGCCGCCATTTTCTTCACGGTTGCCCCTCAGTAACTATGGTCATCATACTATAGTCGTTTGGCGAACGAGTAAACTATACGACTTCGCGCTGCCCGATACGAGTTCTTCGGTCCTCGCTACTTCGATATGGACATGACCATCATGAAGTACACCCAAATCCCTCACTTGGGAGTCGGCGAAGGTTGGAGTTGGCGCTCAGGTCTTCAACCTGTTCAACCATCCCGCCTTCGAAAGTCCGGCGAACGACGTCAACAGCTCGAACTTCGGTCATGTGCTGGATACGGTGAACACACCGACCAGCATCCTAGGGTCGGGGCTGGGTGCGGACGCTTCGCCGCGGTTGGTGCAGCTGACGGTGAAGTTCAGCTTCTAGTGCTTGGTCAGGAGTTGAATCCAAATGACATGCAATCGAAAACTCGTTATGGATCGGAAGCAGAGAACAGAAACAGCTCGAAGTTAAAGAAGCCACGCCCTATGGTCGTGGCTTCTTTCTTGGTATCACTCTTTCATCGCAGCCTCGGTGCTCTGCCGAGTGGACCGGCATGTGCATCGCACACCAGACCTTCGGGGCTGGAAGTGTTAGGCTGGAGTAACGGGCAACCGTGCCGCACCACATCCCCGACTCCTGCGGCCACGTCGTGCTCATCGATTTCTGGGAAAATACCTGCATCAACTGCATTCAAGATTTCGGAGTCGTAAAACGTTGGTACGGCAAGTACTTTTGTAAACACCGCTGTCTCCGGATTAGACCCTCGCCGAGAGACGCCAGCAAGAATTAAAAAAAAGCTTGGATAATCGCTCGATATGGGATACTTTGCCCACGTTGAAATGGAGCATGCCCGGTTCTCACGAATCCTAAATTGGGACATTCCCGATTTCGCGAGTTGAAGACACTCCTGACTTCCGCGATAGATTCCAGGTGCCGTGAGGTCCCGACCGACTCCAAGAGGGGATCCAGCCGTGAAACCTTCCCTTTGCCTGTCCATCCTGGTCGCGGTTTCGCTGTTGAACGGCGAATTGATTGCGCGCACTGGGCAACCCTCTCCGGCCAATAACCAGAATCCCTCGATTGCGGCCATTGTTTCTTCAAGCGAGGCGACCTCATCTGCGGCGCAGTCCGTGATCCCAGGTCCTCAGCGCTCCTTTCTGCGCATGGCCGGGATCAGTCAAAAGATTTCGCCGGAAGAAGTCCTACCCTTGCTGAGTCGGAACGTATTCACTGAGGGCTACCAAGGCTCCGCTCAACCGACCGAGTTCCTGATTCTGCTCAAACGATACGTCGTGCAAGCCCGTGAGTTGGCGGAGCTGGCAGCTGGCAGCGGCATGGTTCTTCACGTTACAAATTGTGACGATGCAAAACCACTTCTACGCATTCTTGGTTACCGAACACGGGCAGACTGCGGCGATCCCAAGACCTCTTTACAGACTGAGGACCCCGAGAGGGCTTTCCTCGCCATCGATTCGGGATTTCCGCTGCCCGATCTTGAGCAGACATTGCAAGGCGGTAAATCCTTCGAGTACCCGTTCACCGCTTCGAACGTACCGTTGCTTTTCACCGAAAGCGAATGGACCAGGGCGAGCCTAAAAAACTTCAAAGAAAACAGCCGGAGCTTTCTTGACACGATCTTGAGCGACCCGGAGGTCGCGCGGCTGTACTGGGCCCTCTCACGACTCGACCCCGAAACCAGCATATATTTGCAGCAATCCATTGGGATCGGGAAGCTGCTTCCCTATGCCGGGGTCCTTGATTTTTACGGGAGAAGTCTCTGCATCAGTGCGGGGAGAGTCACGGTGCCGGGTGGGGCTGCTGCAGAAGCCGCTTGGAAAGACTTGGTTGGCGCCGATCCGGCTTCTCCTGCCGCTTTCGTCTTAAAGTTGCTGGCCAAGGACAAGGGTTGGTTGATGGCATATTTTGACGCGCTTTCGCGCGTGCATGGAAACCGGCAGGCTTATTTTACCGACCCCCATCGGCTCCGGCTCTTTTACGCAGGACTGCGCGCTTCAGATCCTTCCGTCCCAGCCACAAGAGGTGCTTTCAGACCTGCACCGTCACTTTTGCTGCTGGTCACTCGACTTCAGTTGGACAGCAGCGGAGAGCCCGTCGTCCCCGGAAATCTCGAAACCTGGAAAGACATTGTTCTCCAGTGGCGCAACTCCAACTTCGTTCGCAGGTGGAGAAGGCAGAACCCCAAGGTGAATGATCCGGACGAGCTTGTACAAACCATGTTCGCCCTGTCCCGGTTGTCAACTGAAAGCGGGCCCTTGCAAATCTACATGGCGACCAGTGAACTGGATAGCCGAAGATCTCCCGGACATAAACTGGCACCGGAAACTGTTCGCTTGCTTGCCAACAAATTCGAGGGATTCAGCGACCAATACCGGCTGTTCTCAGAGTTTCCAGAGTTAAGCGATGAGTCGATCGCTCTCTTCCTAGATGTCGCGCAAGGGCTAAACACGGCGCCTGCAGCAGTGCGCGGCAATGCACTCGGCACGTTTCAAGCGAACGTAGGAATATGGCAGATTCTGGCCCGCCAAGGGCAGATCTTAAGCTCACACCTGAACGACTCGTGGCAGCAGGTGATCAAGCCCTTCGGGACGATTCGTTCCGGCACACAATTGTATGACGCCGGGCGAACTTCTCTTGAGGCCCTATTCCGGTTTTCGACCGGCAAGGCTCGAGGTTCGCAGGACGAAATCGTCGACCTGCTGGCGGGACCTCGGCAGAATACGCCGCAGGGAAGGCAGATACACCGCGAAATCGCCGATCGCATACGATCTCTGGTGGACGACCAGCGACTGGTCTCCCTCGACACCCTGCTCACTCTCGGGGATGCGTTGGCTGACAAAGCCAGAGGGAAACAGCCGGCAGAGTACATGATCACGCTGGCTGGCCAGACGCGGGAATTTGAGATGCCTCGGCCGATCTTTACCAGCGGCGAGAGAACTGAATGGGCTGCGGGGATCTATAACAATCGTCATACCGATACGCAGATGCGAACCAACCTGCCAAGGGTCCTCAAATCCCCCGCTGCCAGTCGCGCTCAAATCGACGAAGCATTCGGTCAGCTCGCCTCGTTTTTGAGAGATACCCTGGTTGGGTTGAACTACGCCTATTACGAACCCCCAGGCGCTCAGGCACTGCACAACAATCCTCTTCTCGTTCGCTCTCACGACTTTGTTGGAGAGACGGTTGGAGGAATTAAGACACTTTGGCAGGCTCCGAACCTTCTGGGCGCAGGCTCTCCGGCCGGGGGCGGCGCCCATTTCGTCGGCTCGCTGGTCGATCTCCCTTACGCCCTGGCGAATCTCGAGCAGGATTTCATTTCACCGCAAAGTGTCCAGGCGCTCATCTGGAACGAATTGACGCCGGAACTGTTGGCCGGCGCAATCCTGCCCCGCTGGTGGAATGTCAGCCCGTTGGAACTTCATGCGATCGCTCTCTACCAGCGGAGTGGAGAAGAACTCCTGACTGCCTCGGCAAAAGACGAGGCACTGAGAAGTAAGGTCGTGAACATTCTGTCGGATCGGTTGCTTCCGCAGCGATTAAGGAAAGTCGAGAGGGACCTGCGCGAGAGTCGTTCATCAGACGTTCTGACTCAAATGATGCCGGCCGACACCTTTTATCTGGCCGCAGAGTTCCAGCACAAGTACCCGCAAATGCTTGAGGACGGGGGAACCGCCTTCCAGGAACTTCAGGAACTCTGCCGACAGCACCCCGAACAAGTCGATTGGACGCGCTTGTCACACGATTTTGGCACTCCGCATCCTGGCATTGCGCAGAACTACGGTCTCGAGCTTCTGAATATAGAGCCTATGCCCGCATTCTCCGGATCCTCCAGTCGTTTCCTTGCTGAATCTTGGGATTCACCCAATTTGTACTGGGCACGTCTGGCCGACGAAGGCGGATACGCACCCGTTGTGCTGAATCATCTCGTGCCGGAACTCACCCGGACAATGGTGGAGAAGATTTTCGCCACCGACCTTGAGGATTGGCCTGCTCTCCTTCGGGCGATGCGCGAAACGGGGGCCGACCTTCGTGAGGGTAGGTTGATTTCGCCGCCGAAGATCAGCACCGCGCAGCCTTGAAGCATTCGGTCAATCATAGGCCATCGACAATGCAGCGAACCCAGGAGCAGGGTCGCGGAGTAGGAACTTAAAACCATGGTAAGGAATATGTTTACGCTGGTCTTAGTCAGTCTCCCCCTAATACTGGGACGTGCAACCGGTATCGAAGATCAGGAGAACCCGGACATTCACGTCGTAGTCAACATGGTCCAGCTCAACGTGGCAGTGACCGACAAGCATGGCAACTACGTCACGGGGCTCCGGCCAACTGATTTTGCGATCGTTGAGGACGGGATCGTGGAGAAGACGGCTACGTTTGCAGAAGGCAATGAGCCCGCGCGCAGTCTTGGGGATTTAGCGAGCCACGACTCGTCTACCTCAGTGTCTGGCGACCCCCCCAAAACTACGCTGGATGGCGCCTCGGCTCAGACTCTCGCCTCGCTGGTGAACGGAGCCAATGTGTTCGTATTGTTCGATACTAGTGACTACATGTACCGCGGCTTTGTCTTCGCGCAAGACGCGATCACCGAATTTGTGCGATCGCTGGAGACCGCGGACAAGATTGCATTTTATTCCTACAGCCGAGACTTATCTCGCGCCGCCTCCCTCACTTCCGACCGATCGCAAGTTGTGCGAGCCGTGCGCTCGACCGTGGCCGGAGATCAGGCAGCGCTCTACAATGCGCTCCTGCTTACCCTGAAAGATGCATCGCAGAACACAGGCAGGAAAGTTGTCGTAGTTTTCTCAAACGGCCCGGACAATTCCAGCGTGGTGCCGCCGGAAGACGTTGCTGAATTTGCTCAGTCCGCCGGCGTTTCTATCTATATGATCAGCACCCAAGAGGCAAAATTAGAACCGATATCTACAGTGGTATTCGATCGGATGACCGCCGCCACAGGCGGCAAAGCCTACTTCGCCAAGAATTGGAGAGAAGAACACCAAGCATTCGCTTCCATCCGCGACGATTTGGCTCATCTCTACTCGTTGAGTTACTACCCTAAGCCAAACCCGAACGCTGGCTGGCGTGCAATTACCGTGAGGCTCGTGGGCGATAAGCTGCAGAAATACAAGATACGTACTCGCAATGGCTATCGCCCTCGACCGTCCCGGTTCTCCGATTCCGACAAAACGACATTGTCCGGACTCGCTCCCGAATAGCATCTCGGAGTTTGCTTTTGCCTGCCAGATCCGCCAATTCGGGCCGGCGGTGAGCTTTCCCGGTTTCCGAATCACCGGGCTTATCCGGACTCCGATGAGACTTCCACGATTTCGGGTTCATTCACCGACTGAGCTTGAAGACCGTTCCTTGACCGTTTGTGCCGCCTTGGGTGGTCGTGCCATAAAGGTTACCTGCCGCATCGCTCACGAGGGGGGTGAGTAGATCCGCTCCATCTGTGCCGCCAAAGTTGTGCAGCACAGTTTCTACGCCGCTGCTTACCTCAAAAGCCACCCCGGCTCCGCCAGAGCCACCGAATTCGGTCGTGCCGAAAAGATTTCCGTGCGAGTCTCGAATCAGGTTCGAGGATGGATAAGAGCCGCCGCTTCCACCGAACGTGTAAAGCACGGTTTCGTTAACCGAAGTATCGAGTTCGAAAATTAGTCCGACACCGTTTCCGCCGTACGCGGTGCCGCCGTACAAGTTGCCGATCGCATCTAGCACCACGCCGCCGAATGGATAGTTCCCCCCCGAACCTCCGACAAAACTGAAAAGCACGGTCTCGTTGCCCGACGCGTCCAGTTTGAAGACGATTCCATCGTTCACGACGCCGCCGAGTTCGGTAGCGCCGTAGAAATTGCCCTTCGCATCGCGGATCATATTCTGCACTGGATATTGCCCGTCGCTGGGGTTTCCGGCGAAATTGTGCACGATCGTCTCTTTACCGTTTCCGTCCACTTTGAAGATGGTCCCGAAACCAGAGGTTCCGCCTTGCTGGGTAGTGCCATACAGATCGCCTTTCGAATCGAGCGTTAAATTCGCGCTCGGATATCGACCGTCGTCGCTGGTTTGACCGAAACTGTGCAACACGCTTTCCTCGCCGCTCGCTGTTACTTTGAACACGATTCCGTACCCATCCGCGCCACCGAGCGTGGTTGTGCCATAAAGATTGCCCGCGGAGTCGCGTACCAACCCTGCTTCGGGAAACAAACCATCCGTCGTTCCTCCTTTAAAGCTGTGCAGCACAGTCTCTTTGCCGGCCGCAGTCATCTTGAAAACCGTGCCGCTGCCATGAGCTCCGCCTTCCGAAGTGGTGCCATAGAGGTTGCCTTTGGAATCGACAACCAGTCCTCCCAAGGGGTATTCACCGTTTGCGCCCTGGAAGGAATAGAGGGAGCTGAATGTGTAAGTTTGCGCTGCGACGAAAGGTGGCACAGCCAAAACCAGCGACGCTAGAAGAATGCTAGCCGCACACAGGTAAGTTCTCGAGAATGATGCACAAATTGGCCGATGACTTGCCATGAGTCTCCTCCTTAAATCGAGCGCGGGCAAATGTTCCGGTGCATCTCCTAATGCACGATGACTGTTACTGGATCGGAGACGATCCCGTTTGCGACCACCACAAGCGTGCTCACGCCTGTTTCGATCGCAGCCGGCACGTCGAAGTGAGTGAATACTTTCTTATTCCCGGTCGCCACCGCCATCGTGCTGTGGCCGTGCGTTCGCGCATAAAACACGTGACCACTGCCGCTGTTCGTAATCCGCACGAGCGGGTAGTTTGTAGCCATCTGCTCATCGTCGCCATACATGGCGCCCTGTGAAAGCCCGTTGAACTGTTTCCCAGCAATTACGTATGTCTGACTCCGTTCCAAGTTCAGGTGGACGGAGCTAATCACGGGTGCCCAGGCTCGTTGAGCCGTTCCCGATGATGTGTATATCTCTACATCCTGGGAGCCATCTGTGAAGAGGATCTGCCCCGTCGGAAGCACGAGCATCGATCCACCTTCGGTCGACTCGAACGGAGCATTGGGCGGTCCAGGTACGCTGATGAACTCAGTGCCGTTGTATTCATAAAAAGAACTTGGAGGGTTGGCGACACCTGGATTCGTATCGCAAAGGACATTGCCATCAGGAAGCAGCGCTGCCGGCGCATCGGCCATGTCATTTCCGTTCGGAATGTCGGGACCGGGAACCCAATACCCCCTTTCAGAGCGATTGGCAGGTGGATGATAGATGGAGGTGAGCCCCGCCCCATTGGAGTTCGCGCCAGTGGCGAACACCGTCCCGTCCGGCCTCAGTACCGCAGGTCCTATCTCTGCGGTCGATGGATCCGACAAAAGTACAACTGTGCTTCCAGCGCTGACCCATTTGCCCGATGCGGGAATATATTTTTCCGCCTGAGTTGGATTAGCGGCATTTTCGGCATCGACTGTAAGCACAGTGCCATCTGGCAGTAGCGTCCAACCCTCCTCGTCATAGGAATCTTGTTTCCCCGTGCCCGTCGGAGTCCACGTCAGTGTCTTGGCGTCCAACATGGCAGCCAGAAACGGAAAGGAACAGCAGTTGGCGATCATGAACGTCCCATTCGGCAGCACCGCACTCTCTGCGTCGCCAAGGATGTTCCAACCGCCAGGAGGAGCCACGACTGTCCACACGTTGGTGGTTGGATCATAGATCGCGCCCTGGTTGGTCCAGTCGATCTGAAAGAAGTTGTATTCTCCGCCTTCGACGATCACGCGTCCGTCGGGCAAGACTGCCGAGGCGAAAGCGTAGGGAGCATATCCGGATGGCAAGGATGCCAGTTGGGTCCAAGTTCCCTTCACGTAGCTGCCGCTGTTATCGGGAGTAAGTCGCCACCAATCCTGTGCGCCAACATCTTGCACCATGACAGTGCCGTCGGTGAGCAAGAGCGGATTACTCGCCCCGATGCTGGGCTGGTTCTTTAGTGGTTGCCACGATTGCGCCAAGGCAGTGGCGGACAAAGCGAACCCCAAAAGGAATGAAACTTTGAGCGTTCTGAAGCGTTGCATTTTGTTGTCCTCCCATCCGGGGATTGGGGAACGCGAACTGGCGAGCAGTCCTTGATAACTAACAACAGAGCTCGCTAGACAACCGGGGTAGGAAACCCAAACTGCGCGGCACGCATTGTGACCGATGGACCAAAGCCTGTCAAGAAGATATCCAGAAGATATCCAGACCTTTTCGACGTGGACGCGACCATAGGACCGGACGTCGTGCCAGCACGATCCAAGCTCAAGTTCCCTGCCGTGGCCTCGGAACCGTGGCGCAACAATTGTCCGGCACGAGACACTTCGCGTTCGGAGTAACTTTGCGATTGGCTGTCATCTCATGGAGCGCCGCCTCATCGGGAAGCCGCTGCAGAGATGCCTACCCGAAGAGGCGGTACCTTTGCCCCCGGTTTTTGATCACCTAGTGCATCTACCTCCCGCTTACGTCCGCTAGCACGCAGCCATCACAGCCCTCTCGGCGCTCCATTTCCTGTTGCCCATCTTGCATCTTGGACTGAAACAGCAAAGATGGTATGCATAATGGCAAGAAGGAGAAACAAGCCATGCGATTCTCAATACCTGTGACGTGCCTAAGCTTTGCCTTTGCTAGTTTCCTCCTTTCCCCCGCTGCCTCGATTTCGCCCGAGGCGCCTGTCGGTTTTGACAACAAAAGCAATGGAGTCACTGACGATACGACCCACCAAGCCGATCAAGCAAAATTCGAGGAGGTCGAACAACTCAGCGATGGTCTCGGACCGCTCTACAACGCGCAGTCCTGCCGCGAATGCCACCAGAATCCAGTTTCCGGCGCTGCCTCCCAAGTTTCAGAATTGCGAGTCGGTCATCAAGCGCCTGATGGACACTTCCGCAATCCCGAAATCCCGATCGCTCACGGAGCCGCAGTAATTACCGGCCGGTCCCTGGTGAATGATCGAGCGATTTGCCCAAACGCTGCTTTTCCCGACTCGGAGATTCAAGAGCGCGTTCCTGAAACGGAAACAATCCGGACGTTTCGCCTTTCCTTGAATCTGCTGGGAGACGGCTTCGTCGAAGCCGTTGCCGATCAAACTCTCATCGATCTTGCCACGCAACAATGCAAGTCTTCGCACCGTAAAATCTGCGGACAAGTCCTCGAGGTACCGATCGTAGAGGCCCCCGGACAGATGAGCGTGGGCAGGTTTGGCTGGAAAGACCAGCACGCGAGCCTGCTGTCTTTCGCCGGCGATGCGTACCTCAACGAAATGGGCATTACTAACCGCCTCCAGCCCGATGAGGTGACGAAGCTTTGCAATGCCGCTCCAGAGCCGAATGATACGCCGGGGCCGGACGGCCTATCTGACATCGATCACTTCGCCCGCTTCATTCGGGCCACCAAAGCTCCGGCGCGCGATTCGCAGCTCGCTAACGGCACCGCTGCAAAGAGGGGCAACCATTTGTTCGTAGAGGTCGGTTGCGCGACTTGCCACGTGGAAACCTTGACCACCGCTCCCGCTGGAACGAAGATCAACGGAGGCACATTCATCATTCCAGTCGCGCTGGGGACGGTCACATTCCATCCGTACGGCGATTTCCTGATGCATGACGTGGGTACGGGCGACGGGATCCTGCAGGCGACTCAGGAGCATTACGGAAAAAAAGTGTTCGACATGATGTCCGGATATCTTGCCAAGCAGAACTTTGAGAGCAGCCGGAATAAAATACGTACCGCGCCTTTGTGGTGAGTGCGCTTGCGTCCGCGGCTGATGCACGATGGAGAATCCCTGACGTTTCGCGACGCGATCCATCGCCACAGCGGCGAAGCACTCCATGTGACTCAGAAATTTGAAAAGCTGAAGAAAGACGACCAGGACGCCGTCCTGGAGTTCTTGAAGTCTCTATAAGCTCCTCAAGCGGCGCTGGCCTTTGCGCTGGACAGGCCACGAAGACCCTTTCGTCGCCCTATTCCTGTTGGGGCTAGCTCCCGACCTGGTCTTTAAGCGCGATCATCGGTAGCTCTCCGGCGGAGCCCGCGGATCGGCCGCTCGGCACTCCGACGTTCGTATCCGAACCGGATCAACCCAACGAGATAATCCCATCCTCCAAGTAACTGGGAATTACACAACCGGGCAGTGTCTTAGATCGCCATCTTGCCCATCGTCGGTTTTCCGACTCAATCTCTTGCGCGGTACAATCGTTGGAGCTTATGCCCTTGGCTCCCGGAAATCGATTGGGGCCCTACGAGATCACCGCGCCCCTGGGCGCCGGCGGCATGGGCGAAGTTTACAAAGCCCGCGACACACGACTCGATCGCATCGTTGCCATCAAGGTTTCCAATGAACACTTCTCCGAACGCTTCGAGCGCGAAGCGCACGCTGTCGCTGCCCTGAACCACTCCAACATCTGCACCTTGCATGACGTCGGGCCGAACTACCTGGTGATGGAATACATTGACGGCGCGCCTCTGAAGGGACCCGTGCCCCTCCTTCAGGCGCTGAAGTACGCCGCACAGATTTGCGATGCACTCGACGCCGCGCACAACAAAGGCATCACGCATCGCGACCTGAAGCCCGCGAATATTCTGGTGACGAAAACTGGAATCAAACTGCTCGACTTCGGACTTGCCAAAATCAGTTCAGGCAACAATCCTCCAAGCGACGCCACGCTCACCATGGCGCTTACCGGCAAGAACGAAATCGTGGGCACGCTCTATTACATGTCCCCCGAGCAATTGCAGTCTCAAGCCACCGGGCAGGAGATCGATGCGCGCAGCGACATCTTCTCCTTTGGGTTGGTGCTCTACGAAATGCTCACCGGCAAGCGCGCATTTGATGGGGCCTCCCCTGCCACGGTGATCGCGGCCATCATTGAGCGCCCGGCTCCCTCGATTGGGGCGGTCGCGCCACCCGCCTTAGATCGAGTATTGAAGCGGTGTCTCGAGAAGGATCCCGAGAATCGCTGGCAGAACGCACGCGATCTGAAGGCCGAGATGGAGTGGATCGCAGAAGCCGCCAACGACGTCAGCGTCCAGCCGAGCACTGCCGGAAGGCAGCGGCGGTTGCCGTGGATTGCAGCGGCGGTGTTGGCTGTCGCTGCGGCATTTGCATTCTGGATTGCGTATCGTTCTACCCGATCCCAATTGAAACCGCTGGTGCGCCTGGAGGTGGACCTCGGCCGCGACGTCTATTTGAGCGCTCTTGGCGGCTCCGACATCATTCTTTCATCCGACGGCACGCGTATTGCTTACCTTTCAAGGAACCACCTCTTCACGCGCAAGCTCGACCAAGCGAGCGCCACCGAACTGTCGATTACGCCGGGCGCAACCAGTCCGTTCTTTTCTCCGAATGGCCAGTGGATCGGCTTTGTCGCAGGAGGAAAGCTGAGAAAAATCTCAGTGGAGGGCGGTGGCGAAATCATATTGTGCGACGCGGCATCTTCTTACACTGGCGCCGATTGGGGTGAAGATGGTGATATCGTCGCGAGTTTGCGTGTCTCCGGCGGATTGTCACGGGTTTCCTCTGCCGGCGGCACCCCGACCACGATCACCGAGCTTGTGGGAGAAGAACGGACGCATCGCTGGCCGCAGATTCTGCCCGGCGGTAAGGCGATCCTTTTCACCGTCGAAAATTCCACGGTCGGCTTTGACGACGCCAGAATTGAAGTCATCAGCCTCAAGAACCACTATAGGAAGACCCTCGAGCGAGGCGGAACTTACGGGCGTTATCTGGCTGCGTCAGGCGGCAAGGGCTACCTCGTTTTTGTCAATCGGGGAACGCTGTTCGCGGCTCCTTTCGACCCGGAGACGCTGGAGACCTCGGGCTCACCTAGGCCGGTGTTGCAGCAGGTTTCCTACTCCGCGATGTTTGGCTCGGCCAAGCTGAGCTTTTCGCGAACTGGGACGCTCGTGTACCGGAGCCGCGAAATCGATGCCTCACGTGTGATGATCCAGTGGATGGATGAAGAAGGCAAGACCCAACCTCTGCTGGACAAGCCGGGCCTGTTCGTCAATCCCCGCTTCTCGCCCGACGGTCAGCGTCTGGCGGTGGCGAACGATGACGCGGGATCCGGGATTTGGATCTACGACATTCGGCGCGATACGCTGGCGCCGCCGACCGGAGAACGGGACGCGTATTACCCGGTGTGGACGCCGGACGGCAAGTACATTGTTTATGCGGTTCGTCAGGGAATCTCTGCGGCGCCAGCCGACGGCAGCGGCAGACCCACTCTCTTGACGCAGAGCAAGGAATTTCAATACCCCACCGCCTTCTCGCCCGATGGCAAAACACTGGCATTCCATCAAATGGGACTTCAGGGCTTCGATTTGTGGACTGTTCCGGTCGACCTCGACGCGGGCGGATTGAAAGCGGGCACACCGGAGTTGTTCCAGCACACGAACTTTGGGAACCGGGGTGCGAGCTTCTCCGGCGACGGTCGTTGGCTCGCCTACAGCTCTGCCGAAACAGGGGTTTCCCAGGTTTATGTGCGCTCGTTTCCGGACAAAGGCGGTCACTGGCAAGTCTCAGCCAACGGCGGAACGTCGCCCAAGTTCGCTCGGAACGGGAAGGATTTGTTTTACTTTGACGTACCGGACGATAGGATCATGGTGGCGAGTTACTCCGTCAAGGGCGACTCCTTCATCGCAGACAAGCCGCGCACGTGGTCAAGCCGCAGCGTAGCGCTGATACTGAGCGGCGCAGTGGGGGCGCAGTACGACGTTTCCCCCGATGGCAAGCGTATCGCCGTCGCCACCTATGCTGGTGGCTCGACCCAACAAGACGCGGGTCACGTGATTTTTCTCGAAAACTTCATCGACGAGTTGCAACGCAGGGGACCGCTAAACGGCGATTGATCGTCCCCTCGTCGCGGAATAAATTGCGAAGCCCCAGCGACGACGAATGCATCACTGAACCCACTCGTGGTTCGGCCGGAACGTGACGCCGCGAGGAAGCCAACAATAACTTTCAAAGTAAGGATAAAGCCATCCAGTCGTAAGGGTGCCGCTTGGATGGCTTTAGCGTCTGTTTGCATGATTGGATGCTGTTTACTGTTTGATCGCCGTCCCGGCCAAGTAGTTAGCCACTGGATCCGTCACATCGACCAGATTAAAGACCTGTTTGTTCGTCGACACTTGGATCGAGAAATTCCATCCGCAGCCCACCCCGCAAGTGAGGTTCGCTGTTCCGGAACCGTTGGCGTTCAAGCTCTTGATGGTAAAGGTCTCCGTACTGCTGTCGTTCACACCGCATCCACTGCTGGCGGTCAAAGTCCCCGTGGCTTCGCCGCTGGAATTCAGCGTCCCAGTGAACAACAGCGATGTCGCGCCGCATCCTGCATTGCCCACAATGGCCATTTGCCATGGCCCCGCCAAAGAGGCGATCGTTATGCCCGTCGGCTTGTTGTCCTTTTCTTGCGCGGAGCTGAACGGACCAAGTGTCGAAACAACGGCAAGCAAGAGTATTGACAGCACGATACCCTGTGCCGGCTTGCATTGGGTTGTGACGGTTCTCACCAATTCGTTCGTTTGTCGCTTTGCGAATCTCATGTCTTCCTCCTGATTTTGATTTGAGGATTTTTCATCCTCACTACTTACCAACGCGACAGAGCAGGAGAAATTTGATCAAGCACCATCGATTTAAGATTTCGTCCTCGACTTAAGAGCTGGGTCAGCGTCTGAGGGCGACTATGATTTCTCAAAAAATCAGCGCTTTAAGGATGTGGGAGTATGCGACACCCCTGTTAACTGCTGCACCTCCACCGGCTGCGAAGTCTACTCCCGGCAGATGTCTTCTAACAGCGGCGGCGAACGGGAACATCTAAGCAGCCGTTCCGCTTTGAAGTAAGTAACGGGGACTTGTTCGCGTTCGCTGGAATATGGGATCGATGGAAGGATCCGAGGGGCACTTGGGTAAGAACCTGTTCGATTTTGACGACAATTCCCAATTCGGTTGCATCAACAATTCACGACAGGATGCCTGTCATTCTGGACCCGGCTACCTATGATCTCTGGCTCGATCCAGGGCTCCATGATGCCGTAGCCATCTCACAGATGCTGAGGCCGATCGACGCCCAACTCATACGTCTCTTCCCGGTCAGCACTCGGGTCAATCGAGTGCAGAACCAGGATGCGGAGTTTGCCAAGCAATTCGAATTAGAACCGTCCCCACAAGGTGGGCTGTTCAACTGGCACGAGACCGACAAAATACCGTAAATGCAAGGCCCCAACGAAAGGAAGCGTGATGCGGAACACTATGTAACGCGACGGCGTTCACAGGTCAGAAACCATAGTTCACGCCGCGAAGTGCATCTTTGTAAGCCTCGCGTGCTTCTGAGGCTCTTGCGCTTGCGTCACTCTCTGTGAAATGGGCTGCATCCCACTTCTCCATCGCGACTTCTGAATGGACGGGAGTAGCTAGCGCTTCTTCCGCGCGGATGGTATTAACCCACTCATCAACAGCTTTTTTGTAAGCAACGCGCAATTTATCCAAATCTTCTTGGCTCATTGCCCGCAAGACTAATTACGCCCGGCTGTCCAGTCAATTACAGCCGAATCGATTTAACTGAAAATTAATACAAGGGAGCTGCGAAATTTGGGCTATTGAGTGGTGGGAGTATACTCATTCGCGCGAGCCCCGCTTGGTTGATCTCCAAGCTAGAATCGGAGCACCCGCAAGGAGCCCCGGTTTCAGTTCCGGTTCCGAGGCTTCTTGGCTGTGGTACATTTTCCCGGTTCTGTTGATTCATCTATCCCCCCGTTGTCTTAGGCCCCGGCCTCGGCTGGGGCTTTCTTCTGGAAGATTGTGGTGTGTTAATTGTTTTCCACAGCCCCAGGTTTAGATTGCACAACATCAAATCGTGTGACAGACTCCAGCCTCCGAAACAACTCTCATCGCTGTGCATCCGCAACTGCACAGTGCAAGGACGAACATCGTGACACTCTCCCAGCCTTCAAAATTCACTCACTACGAAACCAGCGCTCAAGAGCGAATCAATGAGAGAAAGTGCGAAGAGAAGCAAGTTGAGCGGCTACTCGCGATCTTAGCGAAGAAGCTAGGCGCGACCGACAACCGGCGCAAGCCACTTTCGCCTGCTGCTTAGTCGCGGGCGTTGGATTCAAGATTCTGAAGGAGTGGCTGTAATTCTGGTAATTGTCGTGGGCACGATTCGCTTGGTCGGAAGCAACGCGAACAACGTGTTTTCGTCAGTAGCCAGTTCGGTCCAATGACCCAACCGTAACGTTCAGGTCACTACGTTCCGTGTCTCCTGTTCAACCACGCATCGAGTCTGCTCGATAGTTCACAGCGGTGCTCGCTGAATTTGCCTATCAAGTATTGCTCCGCCCCAATCACATCACCGTAATAGCTGTCAGGCGTAAAGAACTTTTGTTGGCATTTCCCGCAGACCGCCATCGCGGGAATCTTGCCTTCGTGTCGCAAGACGATGAACTCGCGTTCTTGCATGGCGCAGACAGTGTGGCATAGTTCTCAGGGCAGTGCTCAATAAAAAGGGGCTTCTCCGTTCCATGCGGAAAAGCCCTTGAACTCTCTCGGAGGATTCAGCTCTTACAGCGCGGATACTATCGCAAGGACTGCCCGAAAACAATCGGTGCCAGTAAGCAAAAACGAAATCCGGGCAATGCAAAAATCCGCTCCAAGGCTTTTCTGCGTAGGCTGAATCGCCCGGGCACGTGTTTCACGCGTCGAGATCGACTGGAATACCCCAAGCCTTCAGCAGGGCCTCCGGTATGAAGCAGCGATTCCGATTTTCCTCACACCAGCGTCGCAGCTCACGCGAGGTTTCGCAAGTATCTGGGGTCAGCTTCAACTCGCGCATCCGCTTTTCAAACTCAGATCCATTCGACGGAGGTACGGGTGTCGGGCGTCCAGCGCTGAAGTTCCGATTGCCTTTGGGGGTCATAAACGTAAGCATCATTTTACTTGGAACGGTTGGACGCCGCGACTCGTCCCGAAAGGTCAGTACCAAGAACGCGACAACCGGGGGCTATACCGCACCCCGGGGGCAGCCTACAACAAGCGAGCGTACTCGCCCGATGCGCTCGAGCCAGTTCATCATTCGTTGACTGGCCGCTGCCACGTCTTTAAGATGAAGCGTCCCGAAAGCCCGCCATCTCCCGAATGATCGGCCAAACCATCTCGCACTACCGCGTTGTCGACAAGCTCGGCGGCGGTGGGATGGGTGTGGTTTATAAGGCGGAGGACGTAAAGTTGCATCGCTTTGTGGCGTTGAAGTTTCTGCCGGATGAGATTTCGAAAGATGCGCAGGCCCTAGCCCGCTTCCAGCGCGAAGCGCAGGCCGCGTCCGCGCTGAACCATCCCAATATTTGCACGATTTACGAGATTGACGACCAGCACGGACAGACCTTCATCGCCATGGAGTTTCTGGACGGGGTCACACTGAAGCATCGGATTGCAGGGAAGCCGCTCGAGACCGAAGTTGTGCTCAGCCTGGCCATTGAGATTGCCGACGCGCTCGATGCCGCGCACACCGAAGGCATCATCCACCGCGACATCAAGCCGGCGAATATTTTCGTGACCAAGCGCGGCCACGCCAAGATTCTCGACTTTGGCTTGGCCAAGGTTACGAGCCCGGCCAGTTCCTCGAGCCAGATTGCGGCGGCCAATACCGTGACGGGCACGGTCGACGAACCGCACCTGACCAGTCCGGGAACGGCACTCGGCACGGTGGCCTACATGTCGCCCGAACAAGTGCGAGGTAAGGAACTGGATGCCCGTACCGACCTATTCTCGTTTGGCGGGGTGCTGTACGAGATGGTCACCGGAGTGTTGCCGTTCCGAGGCGATACATCTGGGATTATTTTTGACGGCGTCCTCAACCGCGCTCCAGTATCGCCGACGCGGCTGAGCCCGGACGTGCCGGTGGAGTTGGAACGCATCATCAACCGGGCGCTGGAGAAGGATCGCGATCTGCGCTACCAGCACGCATCGGAGATGCGGGCGGAACTGCAACGGCTGAAGCGGGATACGGATTCCAGCCGGCAAGTGCCGGCGGCGAGCGCGGAATCCGGAGCCTCGGCGGCGGGTGCCCAGTCCGCGCAGAACCAATCTGCGCAAGTCCAGTCTTCGCAGGTCCAATCGTTGCAGAGCCAGACTTCGCAGAGCCAGCCTGCGCACGTCCAGCCTGCGCACGTCCAGCCTGCGCAGAGCAGCGGCAGTGCAGCGGTGGTGGCGGTCGCGCGGCAGAACAAGTTGGGCACGGGAATGATTAGTGCAATCGTCGTCTTGCTGATAGCGGCGGCGGCCTACGGCCTCTACGCTTTCTTCCTTCGTAGCCGGCCTGTTCCGTTCCAAAATTTTTCCGTCAACAAAGTTACCGAGACCGGGAAGGTCAGGCTGGTGGCCATTTCGCCCGACGGCAAATACATTTTGAGCGTCGTGGATGACAAAGGGCAGCAGAGCTTGTGGCTGCGCAATGTTCCGACTAACAGCAATGCGCAGGTCATGCCTCCGGGGGCGGTGCAGTATCTGGGTGTCCGGTTCTCTCCGGACGGAAACTACCTTTATTTTGTCCGCGGCGAACCAGGGGAAGCGCTGAAGCTTCTTTATCGGGCGCCGGTGCTGGGTGGCACTCCGCAAAAGCTGGTCACCGACGTGGACACGAACGTCACGTTTTCCCCCGACGGCCGCAGCCTTGCTTATGTGGTGATGAACAATCCCGCACTCGGCAAACTCCGGCTGGTGACGTACTCGCTGGAAAGCGGCGAGAGTAAGACCCTGGTCGCCGGCAGCATGAATCAAAGATTGTCTTTTCCGGCATGGTCGCCCGACGGCAAGACGATCGTGTGCGTGGTCGGCCAGCCCAGCGCTGCGGCCATCAGCGGACTGATGGCGGTCAACGCGGTCACAGGGAAACAAGACCTTATCTTTGCAGCGAAAGACGGAGTCTTGTTGAGCCCCGAGTGGCTGCCCGATGGCGATCATCTGCTGGCGCTCTACACCGGCATGGAAAATAATTTCACTCGCCAGCAGATAGTGGAGATTTCCCTTCGAGGCCGTACCTCACACGCGGTGACCCATGACATCAACAACTATTCCGACCTGAGCATCTCCGCCGATGGGCACATGGTGGCGACTGTGCTAAGCGAGGGTCACTTCGATCTCTTCGTTGTCCCCGCATCTGATCTGGGCAGCAGCCCAGGTCAGCAACTTACCTCCGGGGCACGCGTGGGCAGCTTTGCCTGGACGCCGGATGACCAACTGATTCTGGAGCAGGATGGCCTGAACCTTTTTCACCCCGACACGGGGAACAGGACGCCGCTCACCTCGCCGCAACGCGATGGCCTGGTGTTCGGGCCGTCAGTGTGCGCCGATGGCCGCTACATAGTGGCATCGATTGGCGGTCACGGCGGATCGAGAACGGTGCCCGTCTGGCGGATGGACGCCGGCGGGGGAAACTTCAAGCAGATCAGCGACGGCCAACTGGATCAATTTGCCCTCTGCTCACCCGACGAAAAATGGGTTTACTACGCGGACATCGCCAACGGCGCCAAGCTGACCCGAGCTCCGCTGGAAGGCGGGAAGCCGGAACGACTGTCTGAGCTTCCGGCCTACGGCTTCGATATTTCGCCCGATGGCAAGCTGGCAGCGTTTGGAACGTTTGTGGCTCCCGGCACCCCCAAGTCCCAGTTGGCGTTGCTTCCGGTTGATTCTTCCCAGAGCCCCAAGCTTGAGGAGTTGCAACGGCCGCGATTGGGGACTGTCCGTTTTACACACGACGGCAAAGCAGTGGTCTATCCCTTCCGCGATCAGGACGCGGAAAACCTGTGGCTGCAGCCCCTCGACGGCTCGCCCGGTAAGCAGATCACCAACTTCAAGTCAGAGCGCATCACAGACTTTCACTGGTCTTTCGACGGCAGCAAGCTGGGCATGGTTCGCGGCCACACCGACTCCGATGTTGTGCTCCTGGAAGAGTCCAAACCGTAAGACGTGCCAAGTATTCCGCACACTCTGGAAGGACGCGCAAAGAAGCCAATGCATACTCGCGAAGCTGCATACCTGCCCGTAGCAGAAAATAGTTCTCCCACGTCGGTCACCGTTCGCGGATTAAGCGGTTCCATGAATGTTGCAGACGATTCTGGGCGAATCATGGACAGCCCGGAAGCCAACTGTTGCAATCATGCCTCCAACAAACTTTCAAGTCTTCCTTCCGTCAAAGTGGTAATTACGACTCTAAGGCGTAGCTGTGCCCGTACAACTGGATCACGATGGCAAGTGGAGATGCGAACGTCTTGTTGGCGAGAGGTTACGAAATTCGATGGATTTTCATATTATTGAGCGCGTTGTTAAATCTCTCTTGACGCTCTGATCGTTGCCGTACACACTGGTTGGTATGTTCGCGGCACGCAAGAATCCGAAACGTAGGGCGGCCAGGCTGCACGATCCTGAGCGCACGCGGGAGCGCTTGCTGCAGGCCGCATCCCGTGAGATCTACAGATCGGGTTTCCAGAGTGCCGGCCTGGACACAATTCTGGCCTCGGCTGGCGTCACCAAGGGAGCGCTGTACTACCACTTCAAAAGCAAGGAAGCCTTGGGATACGCCGTCGTCGAAGAGGTCATCGCCCCCGACGTCCACGGCAAATGGGTGCGGCCTCTACAGAGCGTCAAGGACCCTATCGACGCTTTGATCGGCGCTGTTCAACGTATACCCGTTCGGCCCGAGGATGTGCGGGGTGGCTGCCAGCTGAACAATCTGGCGCAGGAAATGTCTCCTCTTGACGCGGGATTCCGGAAACGGCTGGCGATCATCTTCGATGCCTGGCGCGACGCCGTTGCCTCCACTTTGCGAGAGGGCCAGACCCACGGAAGCGTTCGCCGTGATGTGGAGCCCGCTGACGCCGCTGGTTTACTGATCGCCACGGTCGAAGGCTATGGTTCGCTGGCAAAGAATGCTCAGGATCCGAGAGTAATGAAAGCCGGGATCAGAAACATCGTGGACTGGCTGCGGTCCTTGCGCCCGTCGGGCAACCGCAAGCGGGTCTGATCGCATCGGTTCTAATGTATCTAGATACCAACCGGTTTGTCTGCTCGGACAGTCAGCATCGCGATCGGGCGAAGCGCTTCAAACTTCATCATGAAGTCGGAGTAGGGATCACGATTGCTCATGACCCCCTCCACGGATCCGGACGAGCGGGTTTCCCGCATCCGGCTCTTGCCTTAGGTAGCAACGCCCATGCGTCGCAAAGGATAGGGATGACAGACAGAAGGCAAAGGCAGCCAGCGAGTGATGAGACGCCGCATGCGGTCCCAGAGAACGCGGCCGTTTTGGCTACGCCGCGACAGCGAGCGATGCCAAAGCCAGCCGACTCGGAACCGAAAAACTGCCAGCGCCGGTTGGTTCATCGGCACTCCGTAGTAGCGGAAGTGTCCACCTACAACCGCCCGCAGCCACTTGCCTTGCTTGGGGATGGGTTCGTGCATTCGTCGCCGAAGCTCGGCTTTCACCTCGTTCAGCTTCGTCTGCAACCTTTTCCGTATCGTCTGCCGCAACACCGTGAATCGTCCATTGCTCCTCTTCTTTACGCAGATATGCGTAAAGCCGAGAAAGTTGAACGTCTCCGGCTTCCCTTCTCCACGCCACTGCCGTTGGTCGATTGCATAGGGACCGAACTCGAGAAGTCGCGTTTTCTCAGGGTGCAGTTCCAGATGGAACTTCTGCATTCTCTCCGTGAGTTCCACCCGGAACTGATCGGCATCCGCCTTACTGTGTCGGGTAGAGCAATGGCGCGGACCGGGCTTCGAATGATGCCGACGTTTCCATCGCCCTCCCTAAGATTCCGTACGGCGGGTTTTCCCCAGTACGGCTCCAAGGCCGGTATATCAGACGGGGCCTTCCCGATCGGCGCAGGTTATTGCGTCGCTCGGTTTGCGTCCGTCCTTCGTGCTCTCCGCTTGCATCGTCGTGATCCTCGTACTGTGCCGAGGCTCGTTGCGCGCTTGAGCACCTCCGTTCGAGCGGACTATTCCGCTCTACCCCAGGGGCCCTCGCTCCGGTCTGGGTTCTATTGTCCCAGTCCCTCATCACTTACTCGGCCCCATCCGTCCCACTCGCGGGCACATCCCGACTTCACCGCATTGCGGCTTATACGAGATGCCCTCGCTGTGCGTTGCCGCCTAGGCGACCCCCGAGTGGTTCCGGGCTTTCAAGGCACGTTCCTTCTCGACATGCTGTCCTCTAAGACTGCGGGGAGCCCACCGGCTGCTTTTGCTCAGTTCTTCGCCGATGTCGCTGGCCTTCGCCCGGATTTAAAGGGCTCGGCGCTCCCAAGTGATCCCATCATCCGCTTCAGATGGGCCGTGGTTTTCGCAGCTACACTGGTTCGCTATCCGCTACGGCCTGTCGAGTTGCTTGCCTCCCTGGCGGATCTAGCTGAGCTTTTCACCCAGCCTCCAGAGACTTTTACTCCCGAGCTTTCAACGGGTCGGTCACCCTCCCCGTTGTCGGGTATAACTACGGTGGCAACTGAGCAAGCTCCACCGGTGGGACTTACACCCACTGGAACGACCGTTAAGCCTCGCTGCACTAAATCCAACCACGATGTCGTCCGCAAAACGCACCCCGATGACCTCGCCGTGCGCCCGCTTCTGACGCCACGCTTGGACCCACAGGTCGAACACGTAATGAAGATAAACGTTGGCCAACAGCGGCGAAGCACTGCCGCCCTGGGGCGTCCCTTCTTCCGTGCGTGTTCGTTTCCCATCCTCCAGCACGCCCGCGTTGAGCCATTTCTGGATCAGTCGCACGACGCGCCGGTCCGCAATCCGGTGCTCGACGAACTTCACCAGCCATTCGTGCGAAAGCGCATCGAAGAAGCCGCGAATGTCGACATCGAGCACCCAGTTCACTTTCCTCGTAAGCAGTCCCGTGTAGAGCGCATCCAGCGCTTGCTGCTGGCTTCGCCCCGGCCCGAACCCATACGAGAATCCGAGAAAATCCGTTTCGTAGATAGCGTTCAACACCTCGACCGCCGCGCGCTGGACGATTTTGTCTTCCAGCGCCGTTACTCCGAGCGGCCTTTGCCGCCCGTCGGCCTTCGGTATATACACTCTACGCACCGGCTTGGCTCGGTACGCTCCTCGCTTCAGTCTATGGGAGAGATCCTGGGGGTTGTCCTCGAGGGTCTCGCCGTAGTGCCGCCAGGTCTCACCGTCCACGCCCGGCGCCGCTTCCTTCTTCAAGCAGAAGTAAGCCTCGCGGAGCCTTTCCGGATCGTAGATATGGTGGAGAAGCGCGGTGAACCGCAACTTCTTATCCTGCTTTGCTGCTTGACGTACCCGCTCCAACGCGCTGAGCGCGTCTTCCCGGCTCGGTGTCCGGGACGCGTTTTGTTGGGGCTGGTTCCCTTTGGCCAGGCCTCTTCCCTCCATCCCCTCCGCAACCGGTTGCCCGGCGTTGTTCGGGGACTTCTCCGGTACAGTAGGTCTGTCCGACTTCCCAGATTCGTTCGTCATCGGCGTGCGTCCTTAGACTTCCCGATGCGGCCCAAGGCAACTGCGGCCCTGGGCGAACCTGGGATCTCCCGGTTCCCGTTCGAGGTGCTTCCGTACGTGCACGGGGTCTGTGACCGCGCGGGACTCTGGCACACCTCGCGATATCGGTGCACCGGATGGGGCCTTCCGCATCTCCTTACAGCGTCGGCGTCCCGGAGTGAGTTTCTTACGCGGCTGAATACCCGGCCCGCACATTCCCTTGTCAACGCTTCGACGCCGCCCTCACCAGCGGCTCCGCATGACTCAGCGCCGATGTGGGTCGCTATTTCACATTCGTATGACTCTTTCATTCACTACACCTCGCCGGTTTAACCGGCGCACAAGGAGAACGAACAATGACAAGGATCGCAGTGTCGCGCAGGAATCTGCTGGCAACGGGAGCCTGCGCGCTGGTTGGTGCCGTGAGCCTGCCGGGACCGGCAAGTGCCAGCGCATTGGGAGGGCAGAACTTAACGAACGAGGAGGTAGCCCGAAAGTGGTACGCGGCCTGGGAGAAGAAAGACTGGGGCCCAGTGGATAGCCTGCTCGCCGATAACTTCACCTTTACAAGCGCGGCCGGCGACGACCACATCAGCAAGAGCACTTTCAAAACGCGATGCTGGGAAACACAGATCGATTTCATTGGACATTTTGACGTGGAGCGAATCACCACTGGCGCGGAGGATGCTTTTGTGAAGTATCTTTGCCACACCAAGGACGGTAAATCGTTCCGAAACGTGGAGTTTCTCCGAATCGAGAACGGAAAGTTGCAATCCATTGAGTGTTATTTCGGCGCGCAATCCAGCTTTCCGTCGGCAGTGAGCACTGGGCAGAAGTAACCTACCGGCCTGGAAGGTAAGGCGTGGGGTGCCGATCTGCCGAAATCACCGGTGATGCTGAATCCACAATTCAAAGGCCCTCAACCAATCGACGTGTTTGTCGTTCCCGTGGGCAGGTGGTCAGACGGATCCGGCGGCTCCGGTTATGTAGCACCATTTCATCTAGAAGCAGTGCACTCGTCATTCTCACTTCGGGTAGCAGGAAGTCGAAACGAGAGAGCAAGGGGTTCATGAGCGCCCGCGAAATTCAGGATCAGAAGGCCATTGCACGTGAGATGTTTGTTCAACAAGCCGCTCGCGCTAATGCCGACGTTTCGGCTGGCCCACTGCGGGGAGCTACGATTTGCTCCACCAAGAGTAGACGGGATTACACTCTTGAATCGACAGCGGACAAGTTCTGCGAAGCTGCAGATACATCATTGCTTCCGGTAATCCGAGTTGATGCTGCAAACCTCATGCGAGTCTTGCGGCAGTTGGAGGTTGTAGCAAAACGACAGGCGCCACGAATCGCGTTCAAGGCAAACGGTAGAATCCTACTCTTGGATTTAGCCGACATCCTGGCCGTGCAAGCCGAAGGTAATTACGTTTCGTTGCGACACCGACCTAATGCCTATTTAGTGCATGAGTCCCTCTCGTCCATCGCGGAGAAGCTCAGACCCTACGGTTTTATTCGCATTCACCGCTCGGTCGTCGTGAATATTTCGGCCGTGGAGGAGATCCAACCCTTACCGACGGGGGAGTACACGCTGCGTGTAAAAGGTGGCAAGGAATACTTGGTAACGCGTACATACAAACACAACCTCAGAGATCTGGCTCAACTGTGGGTAGGCTCAGAGCGCCTTTGCGGCTAACAGGCGGCAAGTACTCAGGCGATACTTCTCCCACCACACGATCCATTACGTCAACAAGCCGCGAGCAATCAGTCTGCGATTCACGTTCCGACCTTTCTGCTGCGGGCTAAACCCCAAAGGAATCTTGTGGGTAACGAATACAGCCAATTTGGCATTTTGCTTTGCGGTGGAGCAGCATCCAAGATCTTCTCCTCGTCCTCGAAAGCGACGATGTGACCCTTTAAGCCCAAGCAGTTCAGCGCCGCGTCCGTGCCACTGGCCAACCATGGTCCGATTCTGGTGGTAGTCGTCACTCTGTTGGAGATGGCGTTGCGCATAAGACGCCCCGCCGGCCATAGTACGAATCGTCAGCACACAGCGACGCTAGCGCTGTTCGAAGATCGGGAGCAAGGGAGTTTTGGCTCAATTTGTTTTGACGAGAAGGGCGTTCAGTTGTGTTTCGATCCCCAAGTGAACTAGGCCCATCTGGGATAATTTTACCGATGGGAATCCGCAGACTACACTGCTGACCTTCCCTCAGGCAGATCTCGGAGACGACGTCTTACGATAGGTGACGCTCGCCGCGACTCATTCACCACGACCAGCGGCGTCAGGGCGGAGATGCGATCCACCGTGGAAGAGTCCACTCAGTGCGGCCTTGTCGATAATGGAGGGTTTCAACCTTCCTCTGGACAGTCGCTGACGAACGAAGCGCTGGAAGTCGAATTGAAGTCTTACGGCGTCTTACTGACCAGTTGCGCTGGTGATGGAAGTTGCGAAGCGTCCCAGCCGCCGCCGAGCGCCTCGATTAACCCAGTGCTGGCCGTAGTCTGCTGAATTCGAAGAGTAACTGCGGTTTCTTGATTGGATAGCAATGCGGTTTGCGCGGTAATCACATTCAGGTAAGGATCGATTCCTAACCGGTACCGATCCGTGGCAAGCGTCAGGGTTCTTTCCGCCGCTTTGACTGCCGCGTCCTGATGTTCAATCTCCCGCGATAGTATTCGCAGTGCCGCGAGGTTGTCTTCCACCTGTTGAAAACCCGTCAACACCGTTTGGCGATAGTTGGCCACAGTCTCGTCGTACTGCTCCCTGAATTGCAGGACCGTCGCCCGGCGCAACCCCGCGTCAAACAGGGTTTCCGCGGCCGCCGGGCCGAGCGAGAAAAAGCGGCTTGGCCAGGTGAACCAACTGGCGAACGAGGTGCTCTCGAATCCTGCCACGGCGCTTAGCGTTACTGTTGGAAAATATGCCGCTCTCGCAACGCCGATCTGGGCGTTGGCTTGGGCCATCAGGCGCTCGGCGGCGGCGATGTCTGGACGCCGTTCCAGAAGCTGGGAAGGAATGCCGACGGGAATCGCCGGAGGATTTGAACTAAGCGGTTCGACCGGAATTGAAAACGTCGATGCCGGTTGGCCGGTCAGCATGGCGATGGCGTGTTCAAATTCCGCCCGTTGAATGCCAAGATTGTCATCCTGCGCTTTTGTGGCTTCGAGTTGAGTTTCAGCTTGGGCGACGGCTTCCTCCGAGTCGATGCCTGTGTCGTATAGGGCCCTCGTCAGATCGAGGGACTGTTGATAAGCGATCACTGTGGAATCCAATAACTTCTTTAGCGCATCCTGCCCGCGAAGTTGAAAATAGTCCATCGCAACTTCGGCCTGCACCGTCAGGCGCGTGTTCTCGAGATCCGCCGCGCTCGCCTGGGCTCCGTAGGCAGCTGATCTCACAGTGTTGCGGATGCGACCGAACAGGTCCGGCTGCCACGTGGCATCAAAAGGGAGGGTGTAGTCTGTAAATGTACTCCGCGACGAAGATGAGGAGCCTGTTCCTGTCCCGGACCCAGAGCTGGATCCCCCACCCGATGAGGTGGCAGACGGCCGTTGCATAGTAATGGCTGGGTTGGTCGTAACCGTAGGGAAGAGCTGCGATCGAGCTTCCTTAACCAGTGCCCGCGCCGCCAGAAAGCTTGCCGCAGCGGATGCGATGCTCTGGTTTGAAACGTTGACTTTCTCTTCCAGTGCATTCAACTGAGGATCGTTGAAAACCTCCCACCATTTTCCGCGGAGCGCTTCGTCCTTCGGCTGCGCCAATTTCCAGCCTTCCGTATTCTGGAAATAGGGGGAAGTGAGTTCCTTGTATGCCACAGGAGTGTCAATGGATGCTCGGTGGTACTTCGGACCGACTACGCACCCTGCCAGAAAGCAAGACGTCATGGCGACACAAATTGTGGCTCTTAAATGGAAAGTTGTCATAGTCGTATGCACCCCGATGGCTCCCATTAACTCGCAGCGCTGGGGGCTGGTCCGGCCCCTTGAGGGACGATGTCGCGTTGTTTCCCCTGCATCCGCAGCCGAAGGCGGTCGAAGGCCAAATAGACGACCGGTGTAGTATAGAGCGTGAGCATCTGACTCAAGATCAGCCCCCCCACAATTGAAATGCCAAGGGGCCGGCGGAGTTCGAACCCGGTACCAGTCCCCAGCGCCAATGGCAAAGCGCCCAATAACGCAGCCATCGTCGTCATCAAGATCGGACGGAAGCGCAACATGCACGCTTCAAAAATCGAATCGTATGTGTTCTTTCCCTCATTGCGCTCTGCCTGAAGCGCGAAGTCGATCATCATGATCGCGTTCTTCTTCACGATTCCGATCAGCAGCACAATGCCAATAATGGAAATGATGTTCAGATCCTGTTTAAAGAGCATCAACGCGAACATTGCGCCTACGCTCGCCGAGGGCAGCGTGGAGATGATGGTCACTGGATGAACCAGGCTTTCATACAGAATCCCGAGGACGATGTACACCGCCAGCAGCGCCGTCAGAACCAGCACAGGCTCAGTGCTCAGAGATTGTTGGTAAGCCAGCAGCGTGCCGGCAAAAAAACCTTGCAGCGAGGATGGCGTGCCAAGCCGCTTTTGCATCTGGCCGATGCTCAAGGTCGCGTCGCTTAAAGACACGTTCGGCGCGAGGTTAAAGGACAGGGTGACTGAAGGGAATAAGCCCGTATGGTTGATGCTCAGCGGGGTTGTGTTGGCCTGGCTCTTGGACACCGCGAGCAGCGGAGTGCTTCCATTGCTAGAACTCTGAAAGTAGATGTCTTTCAGTCCTTCGGGGCTTTGCCAATACTGGGGAGCAACCTCCAGCACCACATAGTACTGATTGAGCTGTGTGTAAATGATGGACACTTCCGACTGGCCGAATGCGCCGTACAACGCCGAGTCCAGCGACTTCACGGTAAGGCCGAGCTTGGCCGCGGTAACGCGATCATAGGTCATCAACTCTTCAAGACCGCCATTCTGCTGGTCGGAGTTGACGTCCTGCAGGCCATGCAGGTGCTTCATCTGGTCCAGCATGATCGGTCCCCATTTCGAAAGATCCTGCACCGTGTCGGATTGGAGAGTGTACTGGTACATCGCATTGCTGGACCGGCCGCCGATGCGCAGATCCTGCACTGGTTGAAGGAACGCGGAAGCCACGGGGAGACGATTCAATTGCGGACGCAGGCGATCGATGATCTGGGATGCGCTGATCTTGCGGTCTGCGAGCGGCTTGAGCGCGATATAGAGGGAACCTGTGTTCGTGGCCCCGCCGCCGCCGGTGAACGCAATCACATTCTCGACAGCAGGATCGTTCTTGATCACGCGGCCGATCTGCTGAATGGAGTCGTTCATCGCCGGAAAGGATGAATCCTGCGGCCCGCGCACAGAACCGCTGATCGAACCCGTGTCCACGGTCGGAAAAAAGCCCTTGGGTATTTTGACGATCAGCAGCACATTGAGCCCTATAGTGATGAAGAGCACGACGAGCGTGAGCGTCGGATGATCGAGCACCCAATGCAGGCTACCTCGATACAATGAGAGGACCCAGTCGAAGAACTTCTCACCGGCTGCGTAGATGCGGCCATGCTTTTCAGTGCGCTCGCCCTTCAACAGGTAGGCACACATCATCGGCGTCGTGGTCAACGAGATGATCATGGACACGAACACCGCCGTCGAAAGGGTGACGGCGAATTCGCGGAAGAGACGGCCAACGATTCCCCCCATCAACAGAAGAGGGATAAAGACCGCGATAAGCGAGATGCTGATGGTAAAGACGGTGAATCCGATTTCCTCTGCACCCTTCAGTGCCGCGGCAAAGGGCTCCATGCCGCCTTCCAGATGTCGCGAAATATTCTCCATCACCACGATGGCATCATCGACCACAAATCCCGTAGAAATGGTCATGGCCATCAGCGAGAGGTTGTCCAGGGTGTATCCGAACAGATACATCACGGCGAAAGTACCGACCAGCGAAACCGGCACCGCGACCGCGGGAATCAGCGTGGCGCGGCCATTGCGCAAGAAGACAAATACCACGAGGATGACGAGTCCGACGGAGAGAAGCAGAGTCCGCTCCACGTCACTGACTGAGGCGCGAATGGTTGTGGTGCGATCCAGCACGATGGTGGTATCGATGCCGAACGGGATGGTTGCTTTAATAAATGGAAGCTGGTCGCGGATGCGGTCGACCGTATCAATGATGTTGGCGCCGGGCTGGCGGAAAATGATGACCGTAACCGAGCGCTTGCCATTCAAATATCCCGCAGCCCGGACATTCTGCACCGAGTCTGTAACCTGCGCGACATCGGAAAGGCGCACCGCTGCGCCGTTGCTGTAGCCCACGATGAGCGGTTTGTAGTCGTTTGCGAGGGAGAGCTGATCGTTAGCAAGGATGTCTGCGCTAATCATGCCATCGGAGATTTGACCTTTGGCCAGGTCGGAGTTCTGCAGGCTCAGCACAGACTGCAAATTCGCAATGGTGAGTCCGTAGCCCGCCAGTTGTGTGGGATTTGCGTCCACACGCACAGAGGGCAATGCGCCGCCTCCAACCGTAACCTGGCCTACGCCCTGTATCTGCGACAGCTTTTGCGCAAGGACGGTGGAGGCTGAGTCGTACATTTTGTCCGGGCCGTACTTGTCGGAAGTAAGGCCCAGGATCATGATCGGCGAATCGGCGGGATTGACTTTGCGGTAGGTCGGATTGCCCGGCAGGTTCGCGGGCAGATAGGATCGCGCCGCATTGATGGCGGCTTCCACATCGCGCGCCGCACCGTCAATATCACGGCTGAGGTCAAACTGAATGGTGATCGATGTGCTGCCCAGCGTGCTGGAAGAAGTCATCTCCGTCACTCCAGCGATATGACCGAGCTGCCGCTCCAGTGGCGTAGCGACGGAAGACGCCATAATGTCGGCGCTTGCTCCGGGCAAGCCGGAGCTGACTGAGATTGTCGGAAAATCGACCTCCGGCAGGGGCGCCACCGGCAGCACCTCAAACGCAATCGCGCCGGCGAGGGCAATCGCTACCGTGAGCAGAGTGGTAGCCACCGGCCGATGAATGAAGGGTGAGGAGATGATCATGCCGGCCCTGCCAGTTCCGCCCCTCCGGCTTCCGGTTGTTTCGCTTTGTGTGAAAAGCGCTGCGCCAGATTGTCAAAGAAGATGTAGATGACGGGTGTGGTGTACAGCGTGAGCACTTGGCTCAGCAACAGTCCGCCCACCATGGCGATGCCCAGCGGCCGGCGCAACTCGGAACCGAAACCCGTTCCGAGCGCTAGCGGCAGTCCGGCCAGCAGCGCGGCCATGGTGGTCATCATGATGGGGCGGAAGCGGAGCAGGCACGCGTCGTAAATCGCATCGGTCGCGTTCTTCCCGTGCTCGCGCTCACCTTCGAGCGCGAAGTCGACCATCATGATGCCGTTCTTTTTCACGATCCCAATCAGCAACACGATCCCGATGATGGCCACCACGCTCAAATCCTGGCGAAAGATCAGCAGCGCGAGGAAAGCGCCAACGCCCGCTGACGGTAGCGTGGACAAAATCGTAATCGGGTGGATAAAGCTCTCATATAAAACTCCAAGCACGATGTACACCGTGACCAGCGCAGCCAGAATGAGCAACGGCTCGTTAGCTAGTGAAGCCGTGAATGATGCAGCCGTGCCCTGGAAACCTGCCTGCAGGCTGGGAGGCATGTGCATATCTTTTTCCACTTTGTCGACAGCCGTAATGGCCTCGCCCAGCGCGGCATTCGACGCAAGATTGAACGACACAGTAATGGCTGGAAATTGACCCTGGTGGTTAATGGAGAGCGCCTCTGTAGTCTTCTCGAAATGGGAGAAAGCGCTCAGCGGCACGGCACTGCTTGTGGCCGAACTGATGGCGCTGATGGAAATTGCTACCCTGCCCGACGAAAGCACATTCGCCGGAGCCGCCAAGGTATTGGCCGCCGGAGTGTACAGGGCTGAGGTGGTCACAGCATTCGACCCCGCCGAGGATGATCCTGAGGAGGCGAAGGAGGAAGATGCGCCCGCGCCGGTTGCGCCAGCCGATGCATTGGACTGGATGTAGAGATGGTTCAGCTTGTTCGGGTCTTTTTGAAATTGCGGTTCACTTTCGAGCACAACATGGTACTGATTGACCTGGGTATACATCGTGCTGATCTGCCGCTGACCGAAGGCGTCGTACAGAGTGTTGTCGATGGTTGTCGGTGCGATGCCAAATCGTGAAGCGGTGACCCGGTCAATCACCAGCGATACCGCCAGTCCTCCGGTTTGTTGATCAGTGGCGACATCTTCCAGTTCTGGCAACTGCTTCAGCCGGGCGACGAAACGGTCGGTCCAGTCATTTAGTTCATCCGCGTTGGGGTCTTCAAGCGTGTACTGGTATTGCGTGCGACTCACTCGATCGTCCACCGAAATGTTCTGCACCGGCTGCATGAATAGCTCGATTCCTTGAACCTGATCCAGTTTCGACTTGAGCCGGCGGATCACATCTGACGCGCTGATCTTGCGCTGGTCGAGTGGCTTCAGATTGATCGACATCCTTCCGCTGTTGGTAGTTGTGTTTGTACCGTCTGCACCGATAAAAGATGAGAGGCTGTCGACGGCCGGGTCGTCCAGAGCTATCTTCGCCAGTTCCTGCTGCTTCGCTGCCATGGCAACAGAGCCAATGGTCTGGGGCGCCTGCGATATCCCCTGGATCACGCCGGTGTCCTGTACCGGGAAAAATCCCTTGGGGATGATGATGTAAAGGAAAACCGTCAGCAGCAGTGTGGCCAGCGCAACGAACAGGGTAACCGTCTGGAATTGAAGGACGAATTTCAGGGTCCGGCCGTAGAACGCGATCATCCCTTCGAAAGCGCGCTCCGAGGCTTGAAAGATGCGTCCCTGCTTCGCCTTCGGCTGGTGCCGCAGGATGCGCGCACTCATCATCGGCGTGAGCGTAAGGGAGACCACTGCTGAAACGACGATGGTGACCGCCAGGGTCACGGCAAACTCGCGGAACAGGCGTCCCACAACATCACCCATAAACAACAGCGGAATCAGCACGGCGATGAGTGACACGGTCAGCGAGAGAATGGTGAAGCCAATTTGCTCCGCGCCCTTGAGCGCCGCTTCCATGGGCGGGTCCCCGGCTTCGATGTAGCGCGCGATGTTTTCGATCATCACGATGGCATCGTCTACCACAAAACCGGTGGAAATCGTCAGCGCCATCAGCGACAAGTTATCCAGGCTGTAACCGAGGATGTACATCGCCGCGAAAGTGCCCACCAACGACAGCGGCACCGCCACGCTGGGGATAATGGTGGCGTAGAGACTCCGCAAGAAAAGAAAAATGACGAGCACAACCAGTCCAACGGTCAGCAGCAATTCAAACTCAACGTCGGAAACCGATGCCTCGATAGCGGTTGTGAGGTCGGTGAGCGTGGTGACCTGAATGCCCGTGGGCAAGTTAGCCTGGAGCTGGGGCAGGAGTTGCTTGATGCTCTTGACCACGCTGATTGTGTTGGCCCCCGGCTGGCGTTGCACATTCAGGATGACCGCGGGGGTCTGATTCATCCACGCGGCCTGATTGTTGTTTTCCACGCCATTCACGACGTTGGCCACGTCGGTCAGCATCACCGGCGCGCCGTTACGGTAAGCGACGACGACCTTCCGATAGTCGTCGCTGGTGATCAGTTGATCGTTGGCGTCGATCTGGTAATCCTGGCGCGGCCCATCGAAGTTCCCTTTGGCGGCGTTCACACTGGCGTTGGTAAGCGCCGTGCGCAGATCCTCCAGGTTGATGCCGTAGGATGACAGAGCCGTAGGGTTGGCTTGAATACGGACGGCGGGCTTCTGGCCTCCACTGATGGTGACTAGACCGACTCCGCTGAGTTGCGAGATCTTTGGCGCAAGGCGCGTGTCTACCAGGTCTTCGACCTGAGACAGCGGCAGGGAACTCGAGGTGATAGCCAGCGTAAGTACGGGAGCATCGGCGGGATTCGTTTTGCTGTAGATCGGCGGCGAGGGCAGGATCGACGGCAAAAGGCTCTGGGACGCGTTGATGGCCGACTGCACCTCCTCCTCAGCCACATCAATATTCAGACTGAGGTTGAACTGCAGAACGATGACGGAAGCGCCTCCGGAACTGGTGGAGGTCATCTGGCTCAAACCTTGCAGCTGACCGAATTGGCGTTCCAGAGGCGCCGTCACGGTTGTCGACATTACAGTCGGGCTGGCTCCGGGATAAAACGTGAGCACCTGAATGGTCGGATAGTCGACCTCCGGCAAGGCGGAGACCGGAAGTTGCGTATAGCCAACAATGCCGACCAGCAGAATAGCAGCCATCAGCAAAGAGGTCGCAACTGGCCTCAAGATAAACGGGCGGGATGGACTCACGGGACGCTGCTCCCCTTTGCGCCGGCCGCAGCCCGCTTGGTCGCGCCCTTATTTGAAGTCTGGCCCGGAGTCTGGCTCGGGATTGCGACCGCTGTGTTGTCCTGCAACTTGTCGAAGCTGCTGGTGGCTACGACGTCTCCAGGATTGATGCCGCCAACCTGGGTTAGCCCGCCGTCTGTAACTCCCGGAGTTACACCGCGTAAATGCGCAACATTGCTTTGAATCACATACACGAACGAGGCCTGGCCATTCTGTTGGATGGCTGATGCCGGAACCAGCGTTACCCCCTGCAACGTATTCACCAGCAGCCGCGTGTTGACGAACTGGTTGGGGAAGAGCACATCAGTTTTATTGTCGAAGATGGACCGTGCTTTAACGGTCCCGGTCGTGGTGTCAATCTGGTTGTCGAGCGTCAGCAACTTCCCGCTGGCGATTTTCGCTTGCGCACTACGATCAAAAACATCGACGGCGAGCTTGGCCTTTTTGCGCAGCTGAACTGCAACCGGGCCAAGACTGTCTTCCGGTATGGTGAAAATCACCGTGATCGGCGTCAGCTGCGTGATGACGGCCAGAGTTGCGGTTCCCGAAGATTGCACCACGTTTCCCGGATCCACCAGCCGTAAGCCGATGCGGCCGGTGATAGGGGCGGTGATATGGCAGTACTCGACCTGAACCTGGTCAAATTGCACGACGCCCTGGTCGTTCTTTACGGAACCCTCGTCCTGCAGAACAAGCTTTTCCTGGTCATCCACGATTTGCTTCGCAATCGCGTTGCGTGCCAATGCCGCCCGGTAGCGTTCCAGGTCCATCTTTGCCTGAGCGAGCAGATTCTCGTCTCGTTCGAGCGTCCCTTGCGCCTGTAAGAGGTTTGCCAGGTAGGTACGCGGGTCGATGTCAATCAGCGGATCGCCCTTGCTTATCTGCTGACCTTCCTTAAAGTGCACAGCGACCACCAGGCCATTCACCTGGCTGGTAATCGAAGCGGTGTAGACCGGAGTGACCGTACCGATCGCGTCGAGGTAAACGCCGATGTTACCTTTCGTGGTGGTCGCGACCGTAATCGCGACCTTTGGCGGCGGAGGCGGGACCTTTTTCGCGGCGTCGACCTTGCGCCACATCAGCACGATGATAAGCAGAATAGCGAGCAGCAACAGAATCCCTACGACGATCCACACTACCCTGCGGCGGTGAGATTCCGAACCATGAGCGGGGAGTTGATGTCCAGGACCAATGTGGGGTTGCTGACTCGTGTCAACGGTCAAAAAGGAGTCTCCTCTGTCGTTCCGAATTGTTCGAAATTATATTCCAGAAGAAGGCGCCAATTCGCAATTGTCACACCCACCGCTCTTGCTCCAGCGAGTTTTCGAAGTGAGCAATTCTGCACAGTATTTTGAAACGGAATGAGTCATCTGATAGTCGTGCCCAGATAATAAGCTTGCTCGGCAGCCGAGCAGCTTCGGTTTGATCCTGAACGCGTGCAGCAGGAACTCCGGGTCTCGGATTCACGTGGAATTGCGTGATACACCGGAAACAAATCCCCCAGCACAAGCCCTCAAACCTGCGCCTCGTCTGATTTAATCATGAGCCGCTCCCTGTTTTGTTTGGTAGCAGCCGATGTCTATGTTTCCGGATTTGACTCGCGGTGAGCCTTCAAGATCCAGTTCTCCCACTGGCACTCCCTCACTCGTTCCAGCGGCAATCGCAGGAGAATCCGAGCGCAGATGAAAATCCTTGGCGGCTTCAACAAAATGCGGATCCAGAAAACGAGAATGACGGTCATTCCCGGTTGACTGAACATAGTTGTCGAACCCTGTTATGGGACCCGAAACCGTTCCCCACGTGCTCGCTCTTATGCCCTTAGCACAGTAATAAAGGTTGTGATCGATGCTGACGGGCGGGTGTTGTCGGTCGACCTGCGATTTGTTCACGGCGATGAGACAGCGGGATCCCGCATACACGATATTGTTCGCAAAAATATTGTCCGCCATATTCCACTGCATCTGAAACTCGCCGGAGCCTGTTGCCGACGTATCGTTTTCGTAGAGCGTATTGTTGACCACGGTGCAGTGCTCTGTGTGTCCCCGTTCGGGCGCATAACCGCCGATCGAAACCCCTGCGGTATGGCCGTGATAGATAAGGTTATTTCGCGCCGTGATGTAACTGGTGGCGCGGTCCTTGTGCTCACTGGCCAGTTCGATTCCAAAGTCCACATCGTGAATGACGTTCTGTTCGATAAGGACCCTGGTGCCGCCATCCACGTAAATGCCATCGGAATTTTCATCATCGCCGTATGCCGGATTTCCCCGCGATGTAATGTTGTAAACCAAATTGCCGCTTACCACTCCATCGCGCGCTTGATCAACGGCAGGGTCAGGCGCTGTGCGCTCGAAACCGATGACGTCGATTCCGATGTTGTTGTTGTCGTGGACAACATTGTGCGTAATGCGGAAGTTCGTAACGTTCCCGTTCACTACCAGCGACTCGCTCGAACCGGTTTTGAGATGATGCACCTCATTGCCGTCGACCACCAGTTCGCTGATTGGAGTCTTGGCATCGGTTCCGTATACAGCAATGCCAAACCCGTTGCCGCCTCGTCCCGGAGCGTCGCGCCCATCAAAAGTCTGCTCAATATGATGGACGTTGTTCTTCAGCAGTTCTATATGGGAGCCGGCCCCCATCACACTTATGCCCAACGGAGTCAGCCGATGTTCGGCGGTGTGGTAGTTCCGAACCTCAAAGCCCTCGATTCGCACGTAACTCTTGTTATGAATGGTTAATATCGCGCTTCTGCCATCCGGAACAAGATGCTCTGCGTCGAGGACGGCCGTCTCACCCGGATAGCTTCTAAAAGTGATGTATCCATCCGTCGCGTTGCCGGATGCCTTGATGCTTACGAGTTCTTCGTAGACTCCACCCCGCACATTGACGGTACTACCCGCAGTCACGGTGTCTGCGGCATGTTGAACGGTGCGCCAAGGTGCCGTTTGAGTGCCGGGATTCGAATCAACGCCGGTCGTCGACACATAGAAGGAGGAGTTGGATTGGCCGAAAGCCGCTGAGACACACACAAACAACATGAACTGGATTGGAAATTTCACATTCATCACTCCCAAGAAGGCCGCCCTGCGCCTGAGCCTCCGGTTTCGGGCCATGGCGCATGAGGAATCGCTATTAGACAGCTAAGGGACAGGCAGGTTCGCAACTTCGTTGAACTGCTGCCTCAAATCCTTAAGAAGATCTTCCGGCGGTACATCCAATATAGGATCAACCAGAAAATCAGTACCACGAGAAAACCCTGCAGCACCGGCTGGAAAGTCGCCCCGGCAATAAACGCTATCGCTCCGCCAAAGTGACGGTCTAATGCGTTTCCGAAGAAGGCCTCCATCGTCCAGCTCATTACGTAGACGGCAATCGAGTTCATGCCGACCACCAGCAGGGCAAACGCCCATCGCCGCCATCCTCTTATTTCGATAAGCGCATAAAAACCGGCGAGAATCAGCACCACCAAGCCACCGCTATACAGCGTGTACGACGATGTCCACACCCTCTTGACGATGGGGCAGATGCCGGCCCATTGACAGATCAGTCCCAGCAGAACGAGGGCTACTCCCGTGACTACGAGCCCTCGCAGTTTTCGTTCTTTCGACCTCCCTCCCTTCAGCCATTCTCCGGCCAAGAGTCCCATGATCATGGTGCCAAGGGTTGGAATGAAACTCAGTGTCGACCAACCGCCTTCGTTAAAGACAAAGGGATGTTCCCGTGGAAAGAGATTCAAGAACCAAACATCAAAGGCCCACGAGAGGTTCGAGTTCTTGTTCCAATGCGAAAAAAACCCAGTATCGAGGTGAGGCCAGTTCTGCGGAACTCCGACCCTCGCATAGTCGAACTGCGGGCCTGGCGCGGGATACAGCGCGAAAGCTGCCCAAAAGAAGATCAAGATCAGCACCAGGGTGACTACTTGCGTTCGCACGCGTGTGAACCCCAGCAAGAACAGGAAGACGTAGCCCAATCCGATCTGCGTCAGCGTGTCCTCAAATGTGAAGTAGGTCTGAGTCGATCGGAGGGAGCGAAGAAAAATTCCGAGCAGAATCAGAATCAGCGCGCGGCCGACTGCATGCCCAAACATGGGACCAAAGGTTTGCCCCTTCATTTTCCTGCTTGCGATGGAAAACGGCAGCGCGGCGCCCACCAGGAACGAAAAAGCCGGCTGGATCAGGTCATGCAATGAGCACCCTTGCCACTCAACGTGCTGAGTGTTGAAGGCAATCACGCGCCACAGAAGGCTGTTCGGAAACGCGCGCGCCACATCGAATAGACGCATGGCTTCTCCGAGCATCAGAACCATCACCAACCCGCGGAATGCATCCAGCGAGATCAGCCGGGTGATGCCTTCAGTCTTTCGTGCAGTCTCGACTACAGGTGCTTCCGATCCCGAACTCTCAACCTGCGCGCTTTCGATCATCAAAGCCTCCTGGGGACTGGCGGCATCTAAGCCTGAACTGCGAAGCCGGGAGAATCTGAATGCGCGTCCGACTCCCCGCGTGTGAAGTCTGGAAATCTCTGCGGTGCTCCATTCTGCGCGACAGAGGCTTCGCTCAACGGGGTCGGCGCGCTCCAGCCGGCAGCATCGTAAACATTGATGTCGGGCACGAGCCCCTTTTTCAGGCACTCCATCAACCTGTAATTCATGACGTAGTCCATCCCGCCGTGCCCGCCCATTTTTCGGGCGAGGTCTCCGGTTTTCTTCCAGAGCGGGTGCTCGTACTTTTCGCGAAATGCATCGATGGTTTCCCAGTCTTCTTTCATTGAGCCATCTGCCTGCTTTGCACCATCGATGAAAATCCTCGCCGGATAATCCGCAAATATTCCCTTTGTCCCCGAGATCGAATTGAGCCGACTATAAGGTCGTGGATTGACCACGTCATGCTGAAGAAGAATCGTCCGGCCTTTTTGCGTTTTGACAATGCTGGTGTTCATGTCGCCGCAGACGTATTTTTCGGCGCGTTTAGGGTCGCCGTCAGGAAACGTAGCTTTCACATATGCGCTGAGCGAAGCCTCTGCCGAGCTCACGGAAACCATGTAGTCGAAGCGGTCGCCGCGATGAATGTCCATGTAGTGGGCGACCGGGCCCAATCCGTGGGTGGGATACAAGTTGCCGTTGCGCTTCGTATGCGGAACGCGTCGCCACAGGCCCTCGCTTTCATTTGCGGTCAAAATCTTTCGCAGGTCGTGAAGATACGCCGCTTCTCCATGGGTAATCTCGCCGAAAAGTCCATCGCGCACCATGTTCAGCACCATCATCTCGGTATCGCCGTAACAGCAATTTTCCAGAATGACGCAATGCTTTCGGGTGGCCTCGGATGTATCAACGATGTCCCAGCACTCCTGCAATGTCGTGCAGGCTGGCACTTCAACGGCAGCATGCTTGCCATTCTTCATGGCATCGAGCGCCATCGGAACGTGCCAGTTCCAGGGCGTTGCGATGTACACGATATCGAGATCGAGCTGAGTCAGATTCTTGAAATCCGTTTCGCCCTTGCTGAAACCCTTGGGCTCCGGTTGTCCTGCGTCCGTGACCATCTTTTGCGCCTGTGCGACCTTCGCCGGCACCACATCGCAGATCGCCTTGACCTCCACGCTTTCTACTGCGAGCAAGTCCCCGAGCAAACTGGTGCCCCGCCCCCCGACCCCGATAATTCCCAAGTGCACCCGCTCCCGTGCTTCGAACGGGACGCCGATCATCGTCGACTTCGTGCTCTTGCGTGTGCCGGCAAGCGAATCGGAGCTTAGAAGTTCAGTCGCAACCACAAGTCCCGCGCCACCAATCGCCGTGCTCTTGAGGAAACTTCGTCGGGAGATTTCCTTCGATTCTTTAGCCATTCCCATGATGAGGTCTCCTATGGAGGGAGCACGCAAGGTTGTTTTTGCGCCGGACAAACGAAATGAAACGATATGAATAGTAACAGTTCGACAGGAGGTTTGCCGCAATCACTTTGCGGGTGGGTCAGAAATGTACTGGCCGCCGGCGACTCCCATCACAATTGCGCCGCCCAGCCTTCTCGGAGCACTCCATTTGGTCTCCTCTCGTAGACCGAACGCCATCAGCAACGCGATTAGAGAAAACAAGATTGCGATCACGATGGAACACGCCACCAGGAGGGCAGAAAAACGAGTGACGGCCCAAAACCCCTGTCAAGGGGAGGTGCTGCCCTGCTGCCCGCTGGGAAATTCCTAGAAAACTGTGCTGCTCTTTACCGAGAAACAACCGACTTCGATTGCCATCGGGTGGAGCGAACCAGTTTGCGGGCGGGAGTTGCACCCGCCGAAGTCCAGCGCCTTTCACGGCGCACTGTTACGCCAAATTGAGCGTCCGCTCGCTCTATCCTATAATCTGCAATGAACTTGGCCCGAGACGGTGGTTCCAAATCAGACGTACTCCTACCTCAACGATTCTTGCTTTCACGGTCGGTAACCTTTTCATGGTCGCTGCCGTGATGGTCTCCGCGCAGGACAAGCCGACAGGACTCAGAGATGCGCGGGCTGCAATCGAGGCAAACATGAGTACTGCCGCAGGCAAAACATACGACGAGCAGTTCGGGACCGAGTTTGGGCAGAAGCATCTGGGGCCGCTAAGACAATGCAAGCAAAGTGACGGCAGTGACCTGACGAGCTTCTGGATGCTGTTCAAGCTCGATAAAGATGGAAGCGTCCGTGAAATGCTGCTTTACCCGGAGACAAAGCTAGGTTTGTGCGCTCGGGAATCACTGGCGAAAGACCGTTTTGCGACTGTCCCCCCGAAAACGGGTTATTGGGTGAGTGTGTACATGAAGCTGAAGTGAACAGTCCCCACGGGAAGGGGTTTTGCGTGTAATCGAGAGCCTTGATGACAAAGATGTCTCCCGCGCTGCCCTCGAAGGTCTTGCCGCTTACTGTCCACACTCCTCTGCCTTCACGGATGAACTGGATTTCGTCATAGGGATGCCGGTGAGGCCCCGGCCCTGATCCCGGGTTCCCGTGGAACAAAAACACCGAAACACTAGTGTCGCCCTGCTGAGCTCCGACAAACTCATGCGCACTACCAACAAAGGGTAAATTCTCTTGGCGCACGTGATACATCGTCGTCACCCTCCTGCGAGGATATGATGACCGTGGTCACGGTTTGGGCCCACGAATACCAACGAGTGGAGTCGAGAACAGGCGCAGTAGCGGTAGTCTCCCGGTGACATACGTAAGCACTGCTTTCGCAGGGCGCGCCTCAGTCCGGTTTGGCATGGCTCTGTTTCCTGTTCCCGCTCATCGAACCGGACAGGCGCGTCTCGCGCATCCGGCTCTCGGAGAAAGTGTCACGATTTCGCCCACGGAAAGCTGCGTGTCCGAGTGGTAAGCTCGACAAGGCCCAGCACCTGATGCAGGACAGTAATTGAAAACTGCTTGGTTGCCTGCCCGCGCAGCTTGTGCTTGGCGCGCAGCCACTGTCGCAGCCTCTTGCGAGCATGTCGTTCGACAGCTCGATAAGCAGGACTGACTGGTCCCAAACAGAAATAATTAGCCCACCCAATCATCATTCGATTGAGTGTCGTGATTACTGTTTCTTGGGCCAGCAGGGTCTTGTTCCGTCCGGTTTCCTGGCTGATCGCCTGGCAGATGCGCTGCACCCGTTTCGTTGACGGCTTCGCCCCGAGATGGACTCGTCCCGTCTTCGGCGAGTAGCATCGCCCGAACGTATACCCTAAGAAGTCGAACTTCTCTCCCGGCAGCTTGCAGACCCGCGTCTTCTCCTCGTTCACCGTCAGCTTCAGCTTCGACATCATGTTCTGCATCGTGACTAAGGCTTCTTCGGCCCTGTTCCGACAACAGATCACAAGATCATCGGCATAGTTAACGATGTACGCTTTCAGACGCCTCTCGTGCCCTAGTTTCTTCCACCCGAGCACGAACCGGCGCATGTACAGATTACTCAGCAACGGGCTGATCGGAGAGCCTTGTGGACTCCCCCGACCTTCGTCCCGATTTCGCGTGCTTCGACGCTTATTTCCCCTCTCATCCGTTTCCTCGACCGGAGCTTCTAGCCACATCTTGATCAGATGGAGCATGTTCCCGTCTACGACCCGGCGAGCTACCGACTTTAGAAGCTCGGAATGGGGAAGAGTGTCAAAGTAGGAGCTGAGATCTGCATCTACGATTTCTCCATGGCCAGTGTTGATCAGCTTATGGACGTGTCTCACTGCGTCCAGTGCGCTGTGGTCTTTCCGATAGGCGTACTGTTCCGGCTGCAGGTCGGCTTCGAATATGGGCTCGAGAACCAGAACTGCTGCCATTTGTGCTACCCGGTCCCGGATAGCGGGCACTCCTAACGGCCGCTGTTTCCCATCTGGTTTGGGTATGTACACTCGCCGGACAGGAAGTGGTTGATAGCTTCGCTTCTTCAGCTCTTGCGCCAGTTCGTCCAACCATCGCTCTTTTCCGTACGTCTCGATGTCCTCGAACGTTCGGCCGTCCACTCCTGCCGCTCCGCCATTGGCTTGGCAGCATTCGTAGGCGAACGCTAAAACGTCCTTGCGGTACACTTTGTCATACAGTGCATAGAAGCGAAAGTTGGGCGCTTCCTTCGCTTTGTCGTGCAACGCCGTCTGCAATTTCTGAACGCTTGCTGGGGTTGTTAGGTTCGACACCAATCCCTCCGTCTTCGTCGCTTCTTGCGTTTCCTTTCAACTGAGGCCCCTTCCCTCCACCGGCATTACCCGGCTTCATCAGTACTGCGAGCCTCTCCGTCACCCCACACGGCCCAGCCTGACTCTCACGAGTTGCCGGTTGATCCCAACTGCGATCACCGCTGGGGCTTCCCGTGTTGCTACTGGTCAACTTTGCATGCTTGCCGTCGCCATTACCCCGGCAGGTCTGATGGAACTCGTTCGCTCGTGCTGTTCCATCAGCGGCGGCCCTCCCGATTACACGGCGGGCTGGCTCCTGCGTTAATCGTTTCGAGGCCTGCTCAGCGTTCACTGCACGTTACGGCCTACATGCTCGCCAAGTCACCTAAGTGACCCTCTACACCAGAGGCTCCGACGGCTTCGTTTCCTCCACCGCCGCTCTGATTGCTTCCGGGTGGAGCGAACCAAGTTCCCGGGCGGGACTTTCACCCGCAGTCGTCCAGCGCCTTTCCACGGCGCACGTGTAATGGGGATGTTGCGACAAGTTAGGCCCTTTTAGCTTCAGCGTTTTCCGATCACCGGCTCGTTATGGTCGTAGCTGATGACCACTGTCAGCCACCACCGTCCGCCCTCGTATTTCCACAATTGCACGAACTTGGCATCGCCTTGGTCGTTGTCGATCCCCGGATGGCTGAACCTGTGCACACCCGTCTCCAGAGCGCCGTAGTTCTTCATCGGAAATACCTCAATGCTCACCAGATCGCGGTGCACCTTGCCACAAATGTTCTGCTTGATAGCCGCTACCAGTTGCTCGCGCGTCATTGGCCCGCCGCCGGTCTGGTCATGGTAGAACTCCAGATGTTCGGGAATGAACGAGCCGAACTTCTCCAGCTCGCAGTCGTTGTAGGCACCGAACAAATCAGCGTCGAGCTGCTTCACGGCCGCCGTCAAGTCGGCGCGCGACATATCTTTCGGATCTTTCGCCGCCTGGACCGATGGTACCCCAGATTCACTCGCGCTCTTGGAACTGACCTGAGCAAAGCCCATGCTTCCCATGACCGCCAATAGAACCGTCCAAAACGCCCAGCCGCTCACCTTTCTCATCACTGCCTCCGTCCTATGCGATACGGAGACGTCGACCACGAAGTTCCCGCTCAGAGTATCGCAGCAGCACTGGGCACCTTCCGACGTGGAATGCGATTCAAGATAAACAGTTTGAAGCAGGCGATAACGCTCAAGTTCTCGATCGCAGAGAGAGGATGATGAGCGAAATAGGAATTCAACAACAGTCAGTTTCAGTCCGCCAGAGTCCACTCAGATAAGGTCGCTCAATTTCCCGGTGACCTTGTCTGTGGGGAGATCTCTTCCTCAGGCATTTATGGCGGATTACTCGTATCGCAACGCCACATTAGGATCGACCCTGGCCGCTCGGCGCGCAGGGAGATAGCACGCGAACAGCGCGATGCCGCAAAGAAGCACGGCCACGGCAACGAAAGTGACGGGATCGGTCGGGCGTACGCCGAACAGCATGCTGGCCATTAATCGCGTCAGGGCCAGTGCCGCCACCAAGCCGACGGCTGCTCCTACCATCGTCATGCGCGCACCGTCTCCCAGTACCATGCGCAGTACATCAAGCCGCTGCGCTCCAAGAGCCATCCGCACACCGATTTCCCGCGTACGGCGCCCGACCAGGTACGACAGCACGCCATAGATTCCAATGCCAGCCAGCAACAGAGCGAGCCCTGCAAATGCGCCCATTAGGATCAGAGAGAAACGCTGGCTGGCGATGGAGTGCGCCACCACTTCCTCCTCGGATTCGTTGTCGTAAACGATCATGTCCCGGTTGCTAGCCAGAAGTTTCTGGCGAATCAACTCGAAAAAAGCTTCAGGTGCGAGCGGCGTTTTGGCGCGAACAAATACATTGAATCCCTGAGCGAGACCCTTCGTGTAGACGGCCCCGTTTTGCATGATTGGCCGGTACATCTGGGCTTGCAGGGGATGGCTGGCGTCTTCGGCGAGTCCCCACTGATTCACGTGCCCAACGACACCAATAATCACCAGCGGTACAAGGACGCGTTGGTTGGAATCGCTATCGAATTCAAAAATGCGGATGTGTCTGCCGATCGGGTCTCGGCCTGCGAAATATTGTTGCGCGAATCTCGCGTCAATCACCACCACGCGCGCTGCGTTCTCATTGTCCTCGTTGCTTAGGAAGCGGCCCCGAAGGAGGGGAATGCGCATGGTTTTCAGATACTCCGCTTCTACTGTGTATTCCAAAGTCTGCTGAATATTCTTAGTTCGCTGCGTGGGCGGCCCTTGCCCTTCGAGCAAAAAACCCCTCTCATTGTCGCTTTCCATGGGAAGGGCGCCATCATGCAAGGACGCGGCGTCAACTCCCGGCACGCTGTGAAGGGTCGCATTGATTTGCCGAAGTGCGGCGAGGATCGCATCCGGCGATTGATTGACTAAAGAAGGCGGTGGGGTCACCTCGAAAAACGAGACGTTGCGCGGATCGAACCCGGGATCAACTCTCCACAATTGCAGCAAAGTGCGGCACATCAGGCCGGCGCCCACCAGCAGCACCAGCGCCATGGCCATTTCGCCCATCACCAGTATAGATTGCATGCGCGAACGAGAGCCGGAGATAGCGCGCCCACTATCCTTGAGCCTTCCGCTGATGTCGGCCCGCGACATCCTAATGGCAGGCAGCAAGCCAAACATGATTCCAGTGAGGACCGAAACGAACATGGTGAAGAGCAGTACAGGGAGATGGAGCCCGATTTCCTCGGCACGCGGAACTGTTTCCGGGACTGCCACAAGGGCCGCAACGGTTCCCCATTTCGCGAGAATCAGCCCGAACATGCCGCCCAGGGCCGAGAGCAGAACGCTTTCGGTGAGCAGTTGGCGCAGAATCCGTATCTGCCCCGCGCCCAGGGCAGCGCGAACCGAGAACTCTCGTTGGCGTGCCGTCGACCGGGCAAGCAGCAGATTGGCGACATTCACGCAGGCAATCAGTAAGACGAATCCCACCGCCCCCAGCAGCACCAGCAGCGCCGGCCGCATGTCACCAACAATATTGTCTTTCAAAGGGATGATGTTGGCCTTGATATTACCGTCAACGTTGGGATAGGCATCAGCCAGGCCGGCATTCACTCGCTTCATATCGTCACGCGCCTGCGCAAGCGTGACCCCATGCTTCAACAAGCCAATAGCATCCATGCCCCGGTACGAATCCCGGAGGTAAAAGGTCGGGTCCCTCTCTTCCCCGATGGCTTCGTACACATCGGCGGTTCTGAAGTTGAAGATATGTAATCGAAACGAAGCTGGAATGACGCCGATGATCGTGCGCGGCAGACCCGCCACGATGAGCCGTTGGCCAATCACGTTCCGGTCCGAAGCGAACTTTCGCTTCCACAACCCTTCCGAGATCAGGGCCGTCGGGCTGGCGCCGCGCCGATCTTCTTCGGAATTGAAACTGCGTCCCAGGATTGGGTTCACCCCGAGAATCGGAAAGAAGTTTGCAGACACGCGCTGTGCCCGCACATTCTCCGGCTGGCCCACGCCCGTGATGCTGCCATCTGTCGAGCGGTATGCGGCCATTGCCTCAAAGGAACGATTGTCGCGCTGCCAGTCGAGGAAGTTGGGATAAGAAATCGAGCCTTTGAAAAAGTTCGGCGTCGCCTCGAACATCGAGACGATGCGGTTGGCATCGTGGAACGGTAAGGGGTTCAGCAATACTCCGTTCACGACTGAGAAGATCGCCGTATTGGCGCCGATGCCGAGCGCCAGCGTGATTATCGTGACAGTGGCGAATCCAGGGCTCTTGCGCATCTGCCGCAGCGCGTAGCGCACATCTGGTGCGAGGCCGGTCATCTCAGGCTCGTCCTCCTGCCATACTGATTCGGTAGGCCAATACAAGGCGGAACGGATCGCGCGTTCCCGGTAAAGCTCGGCACTCCCTCAGCAGGGTTCTTACCAGATTGTGCAGCGCCTAAACCACTGATAGCACGGATACAAGAGGACAGAGCCCACCTTTAAAGGTGTCCACAGTCGGACTGTGGTGTCTGAAAACGAACAGGCCACTGTCCGTATCTTCAAGACCAGCCTGATGTCAGTTGACTTGGAATTGGCGCTTGCCGTTACTCCCGTCCGAAACGGTGCACTCCGGTCGGGTCGTTCGGCGGATATGGCCGCTGAGGGGGTTCAGCGCCTCCCATCGCCCGCCGGACGCGTTCCCGCACAAGCCCAACGTCGGTGATATAGCTTCGCATTGCTGACGTCTTCCACCCGTTGCGTCGGACGACCTCCAGAATCTGTTCGCCCTTCAAAGCGTCCGAAGCCTGAACATGACGGATCGGCTCCATCGTGTCAGATCCTCCTCCTAACACCTTGCTGAAGGCGCTGGTCGTAATATCGGTGATCCAATGACCGACACCGCTATGGGCAGAGACTTCGGCGGCTAGCGCATCCACAGTCGCGGCCGCCAGATACAGCAGCAAACCTTCGGTGATCATTAGTGCCGGGGCTGGACCGGCGGCCTGGTACATGGCGCTGCGCTGCGCCGGATCGTTGAGATCCACTGTCAGTCGCTCGCGGCGGCAGCGCGGTGCATCGCCCGACATCAACTGCTTCTTGTAATCCAGCACATCAGCGAAATCAGTTTCAATCCAGCGCAGATCTGGCGGGAAGTCGAGACGCCAAGGACGGGTATCAAGGCCGCAGCCGACGCTCAGCACGGTCGTGATTGGGGACTGTCTTAACGCTTCCAGCAGCAATTTGTCCACGAAGTAGGTGCGAATAGCAATTCCGAGGCGCAGTAGGTTCGAATATGGCAACGCGGAGAGGATGGCGAATCCGCGCTCTCCCGCAAGCCGCACAGCGAATGGGTCCTTCACGAACGCATCTTGCAACTCCGTCTCATGCGCGCGACATGCAGCCACCATGAGCGCCGTATCGCTGACGTGCGTGATTTCGCCGTTAGCAGGGGACATTGGATTGACTCCTGACGACGATTCTAGTGTAGTGCGTCAAACAGATTGACGTTTATTCAGGGTACGGCGAGCGCGTTTCACTTTTTCCAAGATGTCGGCAGCGCGGTCCAGATGAATGGTTTCGGACTCTCGTTGTGGCGATCGATGTAGGTGCCGATGGCCATGATGAGTTCTTCCAAGTCGCGGAATACACCGCGCCGGAGCCGATTCTGAGTCAGGTCGCGAAAGAAGCGTTCCACCATGTTGAGCCACGATGCGCGGGTGGGAGTGAAGTGCAGATGAAAGCGCGGATGCCGTGCCCGCCAGCGCTGCACTTTGGGGTGCTTATGGGTCGCGTAGTTATCGCAGATCAAGTGAAGCTGTCGGTCGGGCGGAATGGTCTGGTCAATCCGACGGAGAAACTTGAGCCATTCCTGATGGCGATGCCGCTCCTGGCAAAGGCCAAAGACCTCGCCGTTGGCCGCGTTCAGAGCGGCGAACACAGTGGCCGTGCCGTTGCGTTTGTAGTCGTGGGTCATGGTGGCGCCGCGTCCGCGCTTCAGCGGCAAGCCGGGCTGGGTACGATCCAAGGCTTTAATTTGGCTCTTCTCGTCGGCGCACAACACCAGAGCGTGCTCTGGCGGATTGAGATACAGGCCGACGATGTCTTCCAACTTCTCCGCGAACCCAGGATCGTTGCTGATCTTGAAAGTTTCCACGCGATGCGGTTTCAACCCCTGGGCGCGCCAGATGCGCCGCACGCTGGCTTCGCTGATACCGACGGCCGCGGCCATCGTGCGTGTGCTCCAGTGCATGGCGTTGGCCGGTTGCTGGCGCTTGGTCATGGTCACCACACGTTTGGTAAGGCGGGCACCGATGCTGGGTTTGCGTCCCACCCGGGGCGCGTCTTTCTGCAACCCCGGCACGCCCAGCGCCAGGAAGCGCTTGCGCCAGCGGGAAACCTTTTTCGGGGTGATCGCCATGCGGGCGGCAATCTCCTTGTCCGGCTGGCCCGAGGCCGCAAACAACACGATGCGAGCGCGCTCCGCCACCCGCACCGGGAGAGATCGGCTCCGGGCTTGGGATTCCAACCGCGTCCTTTCCTCCGAACTCAAACTGATGGCTGGGGCGATTCGCATCCGCAAGCGTCTCCTCTGTCATAAGACGCTCGCAGATGGATAAAGGTTGTTAATTGTGACGCACTACACTAGAGCGAAATGGCGCGCTCCTCGGAGTGCACGGGTTAGTACGCTCGCAAAGAACTTGACAGCGCCGACATTGTTAGAGGTGGGGATTTTTCGTCAGCCATCTCAGAGCCGAACGGGTCGTGTAAGATCGGGCTGCCATCGCCCCCTGCGGGTTTGGTGTTTCCGGCAGTAACCAGAAATGGAGTTTTTCATGCGGGAAGACGTGATCCATGCTTTTGAAGCGCACTTGAACGGCCTTGAAGCGAGGGATATAAGTGCTTCGCCATTTCACCAACACATAGAGTTCGTCGGACCTATTGGCCCTCCCATTAAGGGAGCACCCACGGTGCGAGCGGTTTTCACTGGATTTTTCCCGACGATAATGGGTATCAAGATCAACCGGCACCTAAACTCCATCATCTTGTCGACGGCCTGATTTCACTCAATTGCCCAGTGCGGAAGTCCAAATGAGTGTAACCGCGATGTTGTAACAGCGAACGTCTGATTAGCAGCCTCGCACTGAAGAATACCTAGAAGTAATCTTGACGCATCACCATCTCCAGTGTGCGATAGGCTCATGGCAGTCCGTCGGCCAAAACGAAAATGGTGGGTGTATCTGGGGTGTGGCCTATTCATCGTATGCTTTGTAGTCTTGGTCTTGTTCTTGGTGATCATCGCCCCGCTGTTTGTGGGGGTCGTGCCGCCGATCTCGGGAAGACTCGTGGATGCCATAAGCGGCAAGCCTGTCGCAGGAATGGATGTGTGTTTACAGGCGTACGTCCTGGATTGGGGAACACATACAGTAGTGCGGAGCGAAGTGACGAGGAGCGACGTTTTCGGAAACTTTTCCTTTTCATCCTCGACTCACAATGTTGTGGGCTTTCGGAATTGGAGGGGGTACTCGTTCACCATCACCGACCCGAATGCGGAGATGGTGCCAACCTGCGAATACAGTATCCTTGCGGCATTCTCGAACTTTAGCGTCCAGATCAACGAAGGGCGCTCATGGGCTCCAATCAACAGCGGCAAACCAGTTTACTTTCCAGTAGAGCTCGGGCAGAACCCGAGTCCCATGGGCCCGCTGAATCAGAAAATGAAGCACTTTTGGGGGGGAGAGATCGCTCTGATACCCCTCCTACAGAACGCTAGAGAATGCCAAGGAATCCGAGATCCGTCTCTCGCCCCGTTCTGTAAGGAGATGAATAATTCCGCCGTGGCTTCCTTGATGCGCACAGCCATCCAACAGGCCTCAGGAACTCAGTGAGGCGATCACCTCATTCAGTCGCCCACCGCAATAGGCCCGGGGCTCTCGATTGTTTACGTAATCAGGCGATTTCGCTCATTTGAGGATTGGCCGAGCAGGGTCAATGAGCGCAATGCTGCTAGTCAAAGTCAATCTTCTCGAATCCCAAACCCTGCAGCAGGCTGCCGATAGTAGAAGCCGCATTCTGCTGGGCGGCTCGCAAAATGCCATCAGCCAGCGCGGCCTCTTGCAACTGACGTTCCGCCTCCTGGCGCACTTGCGTTTCCAGATTCGGGTCGGTAGGTACCAGCAGCCCAGTTTGCCTGGAATAGACCCGCGTTTTCGCGCTGTCGATCCGGGTCCGGAACACTTGCGGCGGCGGGAGATGCAACTGAATCTGCTTCCCATTCACTCTGACGTTGCCCTGCTTTAAATCCGTGAAATCAATTCCGGCCACAACTTCGCCGTGCACCAACATTAACAGGCGATCTCCTGCCAGAAAATCCGGGAAGATGGGGTTTTCTTTCGCCCCGGTCACAAGCTTGTCCATGGTGTAAACGACAGTCTCCAACCGCTGCAAACGCTGTATACGGTCGACCACCATAGGCTGGCTTACATCGAAACTGAGGGTTCTGCCTGTCGCTGACGACCACGCATGGCTCAACAACTCTCGCCCGGAATCGCGCGACAGCATCACCCATCCAACCGAGCTGACGCATAGTACGCCGAGGAAGAGGCCGATGAGGAGAGCAAACACAACAATCGCATTGGATCGAGCAAGCTTTGCAGAGCGGGGCCCTGCATCAGGATCGTGAGCCACCTCGCAAGGTTATCACTTAGCGGAGGAGGACCGCCGAGCCCGGAAACCGTAATTGCTGAGTCGTCGCTCGGATGGGTAAACGCAAGCAGCCTGTCGAAATCGGGCCATTACACGTTTTGACCGCTGGTCAATGAGCGCTATCGGGAGTAGAGTCGAGAACAGAAGGCGCAGTAACTGTAGTCTCCCGGTGGTTAGTGAACTGGGCTTTCGCCTCGTCACCTCAGTCCGGTTTGGCCTGGTCCTGTTTCCTGTTCCCGCTCATCGAACCGGACTGGCAGTTTTCCCGCATCCGGCTCTCGGAAAAGACTCACGCTCTCGCCCACGGAAGGTTCGCGGTCCGGTGTGGTAACTGGACCAAACCATACACAGAGTTCAGAGACGCCTCCGGAAAGCGTTGGTCCGGCACGGGAGCAGACGCTCTCTCCCTTGCTACTCGTGAGCCGCGGACTCCCAGTTTGGTCTCGCCAAGCACGGGATGAAGACGCAAAGTCCGAGTGGAGAGCGTTATGAAGCAGCTGAGTACTTGATGTCATTCGCCCTTCTGCAATACCAAGCAAATTGGCTTGTGTCATCCCTGCGAGCGTAGCCTTGGATTCACGCCGCCTTGCGGGCTTTCGGCGCCGTCTTTCGCGCGGTGCGTGGCTTTTTCCGAGCTTGTGCCCCGGTCTTTCTCGCTTTTGGCGCGGCTTTAACCACAGATTGCAATTCCCGCTTGGGCTGTTTTGCAGTGCGATGATGGCCATGGTTCAGCGGTTGGATGCGCGCGGCTTCATCTTCCATCCGCAGCTGAGCGGCGCAATCTTTTTGGCGCTCATCTTCAAGGTATTCCGGAATCGTTTTCGTTGTCATAGCCAGAGTATGGCAGAACCGGCGACCTCCAAGCTGTCCACTTTAGCTCTCTCTCAACGGTCCGTAATAAACGGTCCGTAATAAGTGGATTGGTGGAAGGGAGGTATTGGCAAAAGCTCCGCGGCTACGAACACTCTGATTCGAAAGCATAGCTTCTCAAAACAAAGTGAAGGACTGAGCGATTTTGTACAGCTCACCCGACGGCCGGGATACTAGCATTCCAACTTGCTCAGCGCGGCGCCTGAAACACGGAGAGCCCCTCGGGGGCAGGTGTGGTTCGTGTCGACCGGGTTGACGTATCTCAAGGAGAACAACATGAAAAAGCTGATGACAATTTGTTTCACCCTCGCCCTGCTAACTGCCGGAGTAGCCTCGGCTCAGGACACCATGCACAATGACAACATGAAGAGTGATGCGTCCATGAAAGCTGTTCACGTCACAGGCAAAGTTAGCGATGACGGCAAGACGTTTGTGGGTGACACGGACAGCAAGAGCTGGACCATCGACAACCCAGAAGCAGTAAAAGGACACGAAGGGCACCACGTCACCCTGACAGCACAATGTAAAGCTGACAAGAACGAAGTCCACGTCATGTCGCTCAAGATGGCGAAGTGACTACAAGAAGACCGACGGCATGTGGAAGTAGTCGGTCGATCAGCAGTGCGGGCGACTGAAATGACGGGCCGGGTGCTTGGTTCGCAATCGAGCGCCCGCCAACTGTCCGCGCGAATCCGTTGAGGACGGCAACGATCAGCTTGGACGGTGAGCAGACTCTGGACATCTTCCTCGGGTTCGCGATGGTCCGCATTTTTATACCAGGGCTGAGAATGAGCGAATACAACAGAAAGTAGCTGATCAAAATGGATTTTCTCAGATGTTGGCACGTTTTCATAGTTTTGCTGCTCGCAACGCTCGCGGGTTGTACTCAGCAACAAAGCTCGCAGGACCTAAAGGAGCAAACCGCGCAAGCAACAGCGGATGTGAAGCGCGATGCAAAGGCTGTGGCACCAGGGATCAGCGAAGGCTGGAGCCGCGACAAGCAACTCGATTTGAACACGGCCACAAAAGACCAGCTGCTAAGCCTGCCGGGCGTGACCGCGACAGAAGCAGACCGAGTGATTGCCGGGCGTCCTTATAGCGAAGCTGGAGACGTGGTGGCGCGGCGCATCATGCCGAAGACAGAGTATGACAAAATTGCGGATCGGGTGACTGCCAAGAAATGACGACCGAGCGATAGCAGGAATTGATCCTCAGTTTTCGTTCGTCTAGGGTTGGCGCCCTGCAGAAGCTTTTTCCCCGCGGGGGCGCAAGTAAGGCATTGCCCGTTCCAAAGCCGTTTCGCTGTAGCGCACCCAGCACGGAGTCGGACGTGGCGTGAGCGCCAGCATGTTCGACAAGTGACATAAGGACGGATGCAAATCCGCGACCATCTTGATGAATGCCGTGAGCGGTACGGCGAGCAGCAAGCCCATCACACCCCACAACCAACCCCAGAAGAGGATTCCAACCGTTGCCGCCACCGGTCCGATACTCACGCGATTGGCAATAAATTTCGGAATCAAGAGATTCGCAGACAGGATATGCAAGCGCAACTGAAGCGATGTATCGCCGCTGAATATGCAATGCTGTTCATCGCCGGCATAGAAACGACGGCCTCGGCGCTGACTTTCGCGATTGCGGAGATCGCGAACAACCCCCTTGTGCGCGGCAGAGTGACAAGCGAAGCACGTCACGAACCAGCCGCCGCGTAATGGGAGTCCGACCTTGGCAGCTCAGTTCCCTTACCTCTATTGTGTTTTTCGAGAAACCTTGCGTCGCCACACCGTTGTCCCCACCATGCTGCGCGAGACGGAGACCGATTATGAGCTTTCTAGTGAGAAGCCGGGGACCGAATCCGGGGTGATAGTCCGGATTCAAAAAGGGAGCACTCTAAGACACCTGCCGATAGGGGGCCATATGCGGCGAAGCATATGGACAGACCCCCATGTTTTTGACCCGGATCGTTTCGCTCGACCGCTGACTTCTGAACAAACGATAAACTACCCCCCTTTTGGCTTCGGGCCGCAAAGATGCCCTGGACATGCGATGGCAACAACTGAAGCTATTTTGATATTGCTGGCGTTTTTCAAGCGCTTCGATGTTGAGACCAAAGAAATCGCACACAGTATTCCCGTGGAGAGAAATGCCGTCTTTACGAACCGGCCCATTGGAGTAACCGCTCGGGTTTATACCGCGCAAAGCTCTGAGGGGCAACAGGCTAGTTGTTCCGTCGGAACGAGCACCATGTGCAGTCGCGTCAATGAGACTCTCAACCCGTCAACCCGTGTGATTCCTCTGACGTTTACGGGGGGTTCTTAAATGAATCTAGCCGGAGGGCCAAGGCAGACTAAAGGGTCACAATTTAAGGAGTCACAACAAGGAGTCACAAAATGAGAACGAGACTGTCGCTATTTCTGCTGCCGGCCACGACGGCCGTCAATAAACTAGTTTGTGACAAATGGAGTGGAGAGGCCTTGGGAAAAATGTACTCGGTTTACTGGACACGGATACTCACTGGAGCTTTCCTGGGACTCGCGCTGGTGGCAACCGCCAGCGCCCAGTTTGAGATCTTGCCTCTCTACGGCAATCAAGCGGGATACACAGTGGGCACCGCCATTGCTCAAGAGAAATGGCGCGGCCAAGACAAGTTCCTTTCCGCTTTGCCCCGACCATCGGCCGGGCCCCTTGCTGTTGAAAAACTCACGCACCGAAAAATGGTCGAGAAAAGTTTGCAATAGAAAGCCCCACGAACGACCACCCTAGCGAAGACGGCGTAGGCGCTTTCGGGACAGCCAGCGGGACGCCAGCGCTACCGAGATCAGTTACTTTTTCTGGGATTCCTGAATCAGCACGAGATCGGAGGGGGAGTCTCCCCGGACCAGGGCCAGGCTTTTACCGTCGGGAGACCATTGATAGGAGTAGATTTTTAGCGAGGTAAAGTTGGTCAACTCCCGGCCGGGACCGCCGTCCAGCGGCTGTAGCCAGAGATTGTCCACGCCCTTCTCGCGGACGGGATACACGATGCCCTTGCCATCAAGGCTGAAGCGGAGTTGCCCCTCATGCCGCGGATCATATTCCAAGGTTCGCAAGAGCTCGCCGGAAACGAGAGACACTAAGGAGATGTTTGGCCTCTGAGCTTTGAAATCATAGGTGCCAAGCACAATCGTTTTTCCATCGCGGGCAATGTCATAACCGGAGTTTGTCTCCGCATATTCCTTCGCAAATCGTTCCGGCTTGCCTCCGTCGATGGGTACCTTCATATATGCGGCAGTGGTGTTATCTACGTAAAAAACGGTTTTCCCGTCGGGAGAGCACAGCGGGTACAGGTCTCTCCTTCCCTCGGTGAGGCGCCGCACTCCGGAGCCGTCCCCTTCGCTGCGCCAGATATTCACAGAGAGGGTTTTCAAAGTTCCCCGCGCGAAGACAATGTGGCCGTCACCGCAGCCATAGGGCTGCATAGACCCTGATTCCTTCTCGCGGGCAAACTCAGCCTTGAGCCCGCCGCTCGTGTTGATAACACGAATGGACGCCTCTTGCTCGGCGACCAAATTTCCGTCGCTCGTCCACGAGACCAGCGGGGTGGGGTCTCCCGACGTGACTTGTCTGGCGTCGGAGTAGTCCGCATTCTGTCCCGAACCCACATAGACATCGCGTACCGACTGGCGCAGAACGGTGGCTATGGTCGCACCGTCGGAGGAGACACTCAAGGTCGCGTAATCATTCGCGTCGGCAGTAATGGGACGAAACTGTCCGTCGGGATAGCTAATGAGTCCGATTTGCTGCCGGGCGAAGTTTGTTTCCGCAGAAGAAAAAATTACAGCCAGCGCTTTTCCATTGGGCAGCCACGATGCGTTGGTCACGACTGTGTACGGCGGCTTGGATATTGTCTTCTGGATACCTGTGATGGGATCAATCGAAAACAGGGTGCTGATGCTATTGCCAGTCTGATCGAACATTACACCGGCAATGGCCTTTCCATCCGGCGACCAGGCTGAATCCGCCGCCACGTTGGCCATGGGACCGCTGAAAATGCTCTTTTCATTGCTGCCGTCGGCGTTGGCGACGATGAGATGGTATTTGCCGGGGTCAGGATCGTTGGCACGCACGAAAACGTAGCGCTGCCCGTCGGGCGAAAAACTGGGAGTCGTGTCCACATCCTTAACCAGCAGTTGCGGAGTCCCGCCCAGTACGGGGATACGGTATAGGTCGAAATCCCGAGAAGCCGGGCCGTTGGCGAGTTGCGTGTGCGAATAGTAAATGTGACTGCCGTCGGGCGAGAAGCGTAGCGCGGAGTACTGTACGTGTTCCGGGGAAATGATCTGCACGTTGCTTTCGCTGGCCAGATGGCGCAGCCACAAGGATTCATTGCCCTCATTGTTGATCACATAGGCCAGGTAATTGCCATCGGGAGACATGGCACCGGTGCTCGCATTGTGAGTCCCGCTGATTCTGGTGATCTTGATGCTTTGAAACGGTTGGGTACGGGCGGAGAAAACCAAGCTGTAAATGCCGAATCCGGCGGCGGCAAACAGGACCAATACGACGGCAATGATGATTCCCAGACCGGCTTTATGTTGGCGCGCAGCGGCGACAACGTCGGAACCGCTGGGGCGGTGCCCGGCGGCGGGAATGGTTGCGCTCGAAACCGCAACGTCTGCGGAATCGATAGCCTGGAGCCTTCCCGATTCAGTGTCGCGCCGAAGCCGCTTGAGGTCGCTTCTAACTTCGGCCGCGGATTGGTAGCGCAGATCGCGATCCTTCTCCAGCAGCTTGCTGATGATGTCTTCCAGCTTGGGCGGCACTGCAGGGTTCAGCCGTATTGGCGGAACCGGGGTTCGATTGAGGATACCGTCGAAGATGGTCGCTGAAGTTTCTCCCGGGAACGGCAAGGCTCCGGTCGCCATCTCGTACAGTACAGTGCCGAATGAAAACAAATCGGTACGGGAATCGAGATCCTTTCCCTTGGCCTGCTCCGGGGACATATAAGCGATGGTGCCCACCGCAGTGCCGGGACTGGTTAGGAATTCATGACTGTCAGAAACGGTGGCTGCCGTGGCTTCGATCGACAACGCTTCTGGCTCGACTGCAACCTTGGCCAGCCCGAAGTCGAGAATTTTGGAGTGTCCCCGCTTGGTGATAAAGATGTTCGCAGGCTTAATGTCACGATGAACAATTCCACCAGCGTGCGCCACGTCCAGCGCATCAGCGACCTCGATCGACACAGTGAGCAGCGTCTCAATGTCTAACGGTCGTCCCGCGATGCGGTGCTTAAGAGTGATGCCGTCCAGAAACTCCATCACGATGAAGGTCTGGCCATCCTGCTCGTCGATTTCGTGAATGGTGCAGATGTTGGGATGGTTCAGGGCAGAAGCGGCCTTGGCTTCACGGCGAAAGCGGCTTAGGACCTGAGCATCTCTCGCCACTTCGTCGGGGAGGAACTTCAGCGCGACGAAGCGATCGAGTTTGGTGTCCTCGGCTTTGTATACGACGCCCATCCCGCCGCCGCCGAGCTTCTCGAGGATGCGATAGTGCGAGATGGTTTGGCCGATCATATGTCTTTGCTGACAGTCGGTGCGCTCACTGCGAAGAACGCCTTATCTTAGGGATACGGTGAAGGGTCGTCAACGTGTTTGCAGTGTTGGGTATTGGCTCAGCTTGAATTCGTTCTCCTTAATCCGCGTTGCCGGTTCCATGTGGCCCGGACTAGGCGTTGATCCGACACTCATGATCAACTTGCCGTGCGCCCCCGGCTGAGCCCAGCCAGGGGCTGATCTTGTTTGCGAGCTGGCGCGAGCCCTGAATCGCTTTTCGCCGAATATGCTCGAGTTTCTTAGTAGTCCTAGGCGTGCCTTCGCAGTGGCTCGAGCCAATGCTCGGGTTGGACCACAGTATGCCCGTTGCAGATAAACGACTTATTGGCGTTGTTTCGTAAGGAAAAAGGCAGACCAGACTCAGATCGTGAAAACGAGCATCTCAGCTGTAGCAGAATCAGAGTCCTTTAGATTGAAGGTAAAGAAACTAATCGACTGCCTTTTGCTGGTCGCGGCTCGCCGTTGTGAAATAGCGCGGAACGAAATCGGTGTTGTGGGTTCCGAAAATTCTGGCACGCCGATTCCGGAAATTCTGGCACGTTCTGCAGCAGGCGGCAAGGGCTCCTCTAAGTTCAGGTGACGGGTGCGCCAAGAGGGCCCATCGAGGTGGATAACGCGTCCGCGCTCGAGAATGCGATCTAGAATGGCCGCTGCCAGGTCCTCGTCATGCAAAACCTTTCCCCATTCGCTGAACGGCTTATTCGTGGTAAAGATCATCGGTCGTTTTCTCAAGTGGCGATTGTTGACCACATGAAACAAAACATTGGCGGCATCGGGACCATAGGTTAAATAACCGACCTCATCGACAATCAAAACGTGAGGATGCGTGTAGGTTAGCAATGACTCCCGCAAGCGTCCCTGCTTGCTGGCATTGGAAAGCTCTTCCACGAGCTCTGCGGCGTTGATGCACAAGGTCTCGAAGCCATTCTGGATGGCGCGATAGCCGATGGCGACAGCCAGGTGAGTTTTCCCGCGACCCGCCTTGCCACAGAAAATCAGTGAGCGACCCTCGCTGACAAAATCCGGCCCGAGGTAGGAGCCGAGCAGGGACAGACGCAGTGTCGTCTGCAGACTGAAGTCGAACTCGTCAATGGTCTTGAAGAAGGGGAAGTTGGCCTTGCGGGTAAAACGTTGCAAGCGGGTTTGCTTGCGATGGGCCACCTCTTCGGCCAGCAGAAGAGCAAGAAAATCACGATAGCCCCAGTTTTCTTTCTCGGCTCGATCGGCCAGATCTTGGTAGATACGACGGGTATGTGCCAGGTTCAACCGTCGGAACAGAGTCTCCAGTTGCCCTTCCGAAAGGTTCGGCATGGTTGAGTTCGAACTTTGCTTGGGATGACTCATATTCTTGCTCATCCTTACTCCTCCGTCTTACATCTTGAGAACTAGGTCTTTTCCCCCCGCGCCCCAGTGTTTCGCAGCGGTCCTCGCCGTCAAGGGTTCGCTTCGCCGCGCCTGAACAGCGGCGCGCCCTGGACCGCTGCGGGCCGCGGCAAGGGGCTCCGCTAGGGAGGAAAAGCAACAACCAAAAGACCTCCCCGAGTTTTCTTCGGAGGCAGGATCTTTTTCTGGTTTTGTGCTCCCGTCCCGTTTTCCATAAAAAATATCGCGCTAGGATCGCCTACAAACGACGTTTTCCACCTCGGTCGATCCTTAGCATCCCCCGTTTCGTCCGTTTTCATTGCACCCCCTGCGGTAAGCCCAACCCTGGTTGAAGTGATCTCTCGACATAAAACGCACCATAAATCTGCTGTTTCAATCCTTCTTCCATGGCATGCCGCAAAGCTTCCGGACCGTGGCTCTGCAGAATCTGGTGCAGCCGATCGACATCCTCGTACCACTGCCGTGGTCGGCGATGCACGATCTCGGTGAGATAGCGAATCGCCGTCTCGCCCAGCTCCAGCAACTGCTGCCGTTTCAGATAACGCTTGCCCCGTTTCCCCGAGACCGCCGCTACCATCGCCGCGCGGTGCTCCGGCAACGAGGAGTTCTCCTGCGCTCCAAACTTTCGAGGGTGTTCCACTTCATACCGCGCCGCCACAATGCGCACTCGTCGCGCATACAAGTACATCGTGGCCGGCATGCTGATTGCCTCCGGCGGCATGGAATACGCATGGCCGTCGTGCAGCACCGTCCCGGTGGGGCCGACATAGACGGGAATCCGTAGCGCCAGTTGCTCCGGTTGCACTTTCAACGCACGCAGTCGCGGTGCTTCTTCCGCCAGTCGCAAGGCCGGAATGATTCCGGTCGCCCGGCACGGACGTTCCTGGTTCACCTCGCGATGCCAGTCGCGCAGTTGCTGGCGAAGATCTTCCTGGTCGTGAAACCGCCGTACTTTAAAGAAGGAAGACTTTACGAATCCAACCAGGTTTTCCACACTGCCTTTTTGCTGGGCGCGATACGGCCAGCACAACTCCACCCCCACGCCCATCTCCAACGTGGCGTAAGCAAAGATCGGATTCCATTCCGTCACCTCTCCATTCTTGTGCCACTTCAGAGCGATCGTTTTCGGTCGATCAAACACACACAGCAGCGGGCGCCCGCCCCAGCTGGCCAGATGCTCGGCCAAGGTGCGCACCAAACTTTCCACCGCCTCGTCCACCACCACACTCACCCGTACCCAGCGCGAGTACTTCAACCGGGAAGCGAAAAAATGGATCCGCTGGCTTGCACCATCGAGGAACTCCACTTCCACTTGCCCAAAATCGTGCTGACTGAACTCTCCGGGAAGACCTTCGAAGCGCACCAGTGGCTTCACCCGCTTCGGGCGAAGCGAGGCCACCAGCGCGTAGAGCGCGGTTTTGCCCCCTGCGTAGCCGCTTTCCCGAACTCGACGCAGAATCTCTAGCGACGCCAGATCCGGCGTTTCCTGCACGATCTCGATCACCTGTTTCCGGAAATTCGTGACCGTGCTGGGTCGCCCGATCTGCCGTTTAACGCGCTCCTTCGCATCCTCAACATGCTCCACCGGACTCTCTTCCGCGATCCGTTTTACCGAGCGCAACGATACCCCGCTCAAGCGCGCTACCTCGGTCTTGGCGTGACCGGCCTTCAGCAAAATCTCGACTTCGTGTCGTTTTAGCATGCCCAACATCCTCCTCCCTCCGCTCCCGGCATAGCCGGAGCATAGGGAGTTTTCTAATCTTTTTTGTGGTTATTAGGCGTGCCAGAATTTCCGGAATTAGGGAGGTCAGAATTTCCGGAACTCACAGGTGTGAACCTGTTCGCGTGCCTGCAGTTGCGCATAGACCTGCCGAAGATTAACGAGATGCTCTATTTGCACATCAACCAGGTTCACAAGCATCTGCCATTTCTGTCTCGGGTCCGCAATCATCTCGACCCCTTCAGAGACTTGCTCAGGAGCGAATGGGCTGGGTTGCTGAGGAGCGGATGCGCTGCGTTGCCGAGCCGCGGATAGCCCGGTTCCAAAAGTGTTGGCATGACGTACAAGCTGTTCCGCCAATAAGATCGCATCGATGCTCATTCGCGTCCAGTCTTTGAGATCGTCGTAGAACCCCACTCCGAAACCTTTGATAATTCGTTCTTTCCAGTCATCGAGATGCAGCCCTGCGTTCTTGACAACATCAGCACGCCAGGCTTTCAGGAAGCTGATTCCTTGGGTGAGATCCTGGTAGCTCGCGCCGAACCACTGAAATACTCGTTCATCGCGCTGTTCACCACTTTCATCCGATGCCGACCGACCGAGGTCAATGAGCGACCCCTCCTGCCAAAATCGGCAATCGGCGAAAGTGTGCAGTTTTGAACAGACGGCGGTAGACGATTCCACCGAAAGTCTCAGAAAAGCTGATTGATGTAACGTTTTTTCTTCACAGACAATGCATGACGCCTATAGAAGGTGACAGTGAATAATATTCGACAGCCCGCTGAACCCAAGCCGGAGGTTGTGGAATGCGCTATCGTTGAATTGTTGGAAATAGCCCAACGCCAGGGCCTCAGTCCCGCTGATTTTATTCAATTGCTGGACTCGGGAATGCATATATCAGATTTCTTAGCAGCAATGACCACACATTACTGCTGGGTCTGCGGCCGTGAAGTTTCCTTGGAAACCTGCAAGGTCGATGAGCACGGCAGCGCTGTTCACGAACCCTGCTTATTCGCTCGGATGAAGACGGAAACTGCATCATCCCGCTTCGGCGCTAGCCGGGATTTCCCTTCTGAAACCTGAATCACTAATGCTGTGACCAGGCCATTACACTCAAGTGCCAGCGCAAGGCCATGATGAGTTGACGCGGTCCGGGACTGCCACCCTCCTCAATGGGTGAAATCTGAATTAGCATCCATCAACGATTCTGAGACTGGCCAGCCTCCATAAATTCGTGGACTTGTTCTAACTCGAAGTCAAAGTTTCTTCGCGACGCCACAGTGGCAGCGCCTCTGCACCCAATGCGAGCATGCCCAGCGCCGGTCCAGCATCACGGAAGGTTCCCCGCTCAGGCATCCCACTGGTATGGGCGTCATCGGATGGGGCCGCGCTCGCGCCCGGTAAACCCGCACCGCAGGACTTGTTGGCCACCGACTCATATCCGTATTCGGTGATAGTCCCAGAGAACGATCCTTTGGGGCCCTTGCCACTCCCTTTCTTCTTCACCGTTATTGTCAGACGCACCCATCCGTAATGTGTCTCCCCGTTGATCTTGAACTTTACCCCGACAAAGCGGTTGGGTTGGCCGCCTCCCCACTTTCCATAGAGGCTCTGATCAAAGCTGTAGCCCGATTTCAGGCCGCAACTCTGTGTGCACAAATGCGAGGCCTCAACATTGACGCGGTAGTAGCTATGGATGAACGGACCGCCAGGTCCAATCTTTGCCCCGCGGAGCATCGCCGAAGCGGCCTGCCCCCTGCCGACGACACCGCCTCCCGCCGTCAGCCCTTGCACATACAACTTGTTGTTGCTGAAAATCTTATAGGTGTAATTGGAAAGCGAAAACTCGAAGTCCTTAATCCCGTCCCCGTTGAGGTCAAGCATGACCGGCGTACCCGCGTGGATCGGAATTGTCTTGTTCGTGATAACAATCTCGGCCTCGGCAGGCTGCGCCAACGCCAATGCGCTGACCGAAGCGGCGGCCGCCGCCAGTGAGTACAACCGCAACGTGTGGTCTGTGTTCCCAGAAAGCGCAGGCTTATTCGCGTGCGCCGAAATCTGATGTCGCATGGAATCCTCCAGAAATTTGGGGGCCTTAGAAATGGCGACGACAGTAGCACTGAACCGGAAGACGGTCAACGTTAAAATCAGCCTGTGTCGTTAGTACATGATATGTCCGGTTGAGTTAGCACACGATATGTCCGCTTTGCGGGCGGCGAGGGTAGGAGACCATGCGAAGCATGGAATCTTACTCGAGGGCCGCGATGGAGCGGGCGATGAAAGTACAGGAAGTAATGTTGCAGGCAATGGCGAAGAAGATTACGTGGTTTCAGGCAGCGGAGATCATCGGCATCAGCGACCGGCACATGCGGCGGTGGCGGGAACGTTATGAGGAGGGCGGCTTTCGCGGGCTGTTCGACCGGAGGCGAGGGAAGGCTTCGCCGAAGCGGGTGCCCATGGCGATGTTGGAGCGGGTGTTGGAGCTCTATCGGGAGAAGTATTTCGATTTTAATCTGCGACATTTTCACGAGAAGCTGGCCAGCGAGCACCCGATCGGGCTGAGCTATAGCTGGGTGAAAGGCGTGCTGCAGGGCGCCGGGCTGGTGGCGCGGGGACGGCAGCGTGGGGTGCATCGCAAACGGCGTCCGCGGCGGCCGTTGCCGGGGATGCCGTTGCACATCGACGGCAGCCGCCACCAGTGGTCTCAGGACGAACGCTGGTAAGTGATTGAGCGGAAAGGCGTGTTCTGCGCTTTATACAGCGATCGCGGCAGACATTTCTGGCTCACGCCGAAGGTGGGCGGCAAGGTGGATCCGCATCGGCTGACGGGAGGTGGGACGGGCGCTGCGCGAGGTGGGGATCCGGATGATCCCGGCTTACTCGCCGCAAGATCTCAACCTAGCCCGTTGGCTGGAAGGCAATCTGAGCAGGATTGACCACATTAAGAGGGCTGTTTTTCCAACGTGGTAAACGAAGATGAGGTAGTGAATTCGACGATTGACAAAACCAAGGCTTTACACTCAGTGACCTTCAATGTGAACTCGCGATCTTACCCAGCAAACAGGGAGAGAACAGCGCCGATGGCATGGTCGTGCATTGCAGGGCAGCGGACAGGACTTTACTGCGGGGAGATGCCCGGCTCGTAGGCACCCGTGACAGCAGTCGCCCGTCAGACGGGGCAAATGTTCGTTTCGCATTGCTTCTAAAGGGACTACAATCGCGCCCAAGATAGACAAAAAACTAGCCGTGCGGTCAATGGCGTACAAAGGCTTTGTGTGCCAAAGAGGCTAATTCCAAAAATTGCAGAGGAGGATCTGCTCCGCGCATTCCTGGAGCATATTCCGGACGGGGTCTACTTCAAAGACCGCGAGAGCCGTTTTGTGCGCATCAGCCGATCACTCGCCGTCAGATTTGGACTGAGCGATCCCGTTGAGGCAATAAACAAGACCGATTTTGATATGTTCAGCGACGAGCATGCGAGACAGGCATTCGCTGACGAACAGGACATCATCCGCACCGGTCAGCCCATCGTTGAAGCCGAAGAGAAAGAAACATGGCCGGATGGGCGCGAGACCTGGGTCCTTACCACGAAGTTACCTTTAGTAGATCACAGGGGAATCATCATTGGCACGATGGGAATTTCTCGCGACATTACTGAGCGCAAACGCGTGGAAAATGAACTGCAGCAGTACCGGGTCCGTCTGGAAGAATTGGTGAGAGAAAGAACTTCCGAGCTCATCAAGGCGAACACGGAACTCGAACTTGACATTGCAGCACGCAAGCTGGTGGAGAACGAGCTAGCCCTCAAGGCTCAAGAGCTGGCTCAATCCAATGCGCTCTTGGAGAGTCTTTCTCTGGTTGACGATCTTACTGGACTCTACAACCGCAAAGGATTTTTTGCCCTCGCCGAGCATCGCGTGAAGCTAGCCGATCGAACCGGAGCGCCTTTCTCAATCGCCTTCATAGATCTTGACGGTCTGAAGCGAATCAACGATACATTCGGTCACCAGGAGGGGAACCGCGCTCTGGTGGAAACTGCAAACGTGTTAAGAGAATGCTTCCGGGAATCAGACATCCTTGCCCGGCTTGGAGGGGATGAATTCGCCATTTTCATTGCCGACGCAGAGGAAAGCCAGATTGACGGCATCGAGAGCCGTATTCAGCAGGGTTTGGCCACATGCAACAGTGCGGCAGGCCGCCGTTATCGCCTCTCGTTCAGTACGGGTATTGTCCCGGCTGGTGGCCGGAAGACTTCGGATCTTGAGACTCTGTTAGCCATGGCCGACACGCTGATGTACCAGCAAAAAAGCAACCGCCAATTCTCTCGAGACGAAGGCGCCGCTCCGGAACAGAGCGGCTGAGGCTACTCCGAAGGTCCAATTCCATTCGGCACATCACGGTTGCGCACACAGTTGACGTAACCAGGGTCGAAAATCGCGCTCCTCACACCGGATCGCTTAGAGGTTCGACCCGGTAGCCAAGCCTCCGGAGGGTTCGGACCATTCGGGAAGTGCGGACTGGTTTGGAGTTTTCCGAAACCGCCGGCCCGCGTTCCTCATAGCGAACGCCTTTATTCAGAATCATCCAGATCAGCTGACAGATGCGATGCGCAATTGCTCCGATGGTTTGGTTGTGACCGAGGCGCGGAACGAGACGACGGTAGACGATCTCGAAGATGCTTCCTTTACGCTTAGCCGCAGCATTAGCCGCCGGATTGAGAAGACGGCGCATGTGACGGTTGCCCTTCGGCGAGCGTGGGCTGGAATTCACTTCCGCGCTCTCTTCCGATCCCGGGCATGCCCCCACCCACGAGGAAAGCTTCTTGGCTGAAGCGAAGGTCGCCGCCTTGGCACCCACCTCGGCAATAATCTGTTGCGCCGAATCCACCCCGAGACCGGGCACTTCGGCCAGTCGCTGGACTGCGTCCGGATGTTGCCGGAGAAGACTTGCCATCTCCTGGTCTAGTGGGGTGATCTGCTGCTCGATCAATGGCAACTCCTCTAGCGCCATCTTCACCAGCCGGCGGTAGACCGGGTTGAGCTTCGTGCACGCACCCCATGCATCGCGCAACTGCGCCGACGTGGCACGCAAGCGCTGCTCGGCCAAGGCGGCCCAAGCCGCCGGATCAGTTTCTCCATCCGCCAACGCCTGCAGCATCCGCCGTGCACTTGCGCCCAGTAGATCCGAAACCAAACTGGATAACTTGATAGGGGCTTCTTCCAGCCAAGCCTCGAGTTGATGGTGCAGTCGTACTTTGTCGCGCCTCAGCTGGTACTTTGTACGGGTCACCGTCCGCCAGAGACGCTGTTCGGCATGGGGCACGAAGCTCAAGACCAGTTCTTGAGACACCCATCTCTTCCGCAAACGTCCGGCATCGCGAAAGTCTCTCTTGCGCCCCCGCCGCCCACGATTGGACAAGGCTTGTGCCAGATCAAGTGTGCCCGACATCCGGCCCGCACCTTCCCGCTTCTCACAACTTGGCTTCCAATACTGCTCGAGCCCTCCCCAAACCGGTTTCCAGTATTGCGCAGTGGATTCCATTACCACTTCCTCCACCTGCTGCTGAATAAGCCATTCCCCCAACCGTTGCATTTGCTCCGGGTTGCTTCCGTACCAGCGTCGCTCGAATTGGTATTCGTCTTCGACTTCGACCTCAGCCACAACCACGGCCAGCTTCTTTTTATGTACATCGATTCCCGCTATCCGATATGGCATAAGCTCCTCCTCCGGGCAGGAGCGGAGAGCGCGCCAGAGATTACATTAAGCAGGGTCGCGGGCTATCGACGCTCCCACTGGGGAGAGACACCGCCCATTTATTCGCTCTATTACGCACGCTCCGCATCAGACAGGCGTTCGGTCTTAACGTCTCCACTGATTACTCAATCTCGCCACTCCCAACCCTTCTGAATTATCGTAAAACTCTGAGCGATTTTCATGAGATTTCGCGGGGCACGTAGGACCCAGCCCTGACAGGCGTGGCTCTTGAAAACTCACGCACGCGAAAATGGCCGAAAACACTTTGCATTAGGAAGCCTCACAAACGACTTTCTCGAGCCGGGTAGACATTTTCTATCCCCGAAATGGCGGTTGTTTTGAGAAAAATGAAGTTTTTCAACAGCCACGGGATGTTACGACAGTTGCGAAACAACGCAGGAGCTACAAGTGAAACGGGAGCTTAAATTTATAGAAGAACATGCAGTGTTGACCGTCATCGCTGGCTGCTAGCTAGGTAGATGCAGCGACGTGATGCCCTTTAATAAATGGAACATCACTAGGAAACGCATCGCCGGTTGTAATGGTTGGTTCATGGCTATCGTCGATGCGCGAGGCGAGTTGTAAGAACCGAAGCCGGAAAGCGCTGTCTGGCGAGGCACAACGCGATCTGCTAGTCCTCAGGTAAGAGTGAGCAGTCGTATGCCAGTTCCCTCGCCTGGTCTGGGCGAGTCCAGTCTCCTCAGCCTGATTAAGGACGAAGATCGCGCGGGCCGCGGTCTCATTTAGCCGTTGCTCCAGTTCGCCGTTGCTTTCTAAAAGGCGAACGAACTTCTTGTTGTGAGTTCTCCAGTGCGCCTCGGTCTTAGCCTTGAGCGGACCAAATCGGGCATCTTCTTCGGGAAGGATGTTATCGACAGTCATGTTAATGTCAGACAAATACGATGTAGATTCCTTCGCTAATACAAACGCTGTTCAGTGCCGAAACGTGCTCAGCGTTCATTTTGAAGAAACCAGTTGCGTCACTCTAGCCCTTCTTGCCACTGACGAGATAGGCTTGCAAGTACTTCGATTCCTCCTTAGTTGTAGGCCTCCATCCCGATCGTCAGCAAAAGCTGATTCGCGCTATCCGCTGGAGTATACAGGGCCAAACACGACGCTTCTGTAGGATGCCCGACAGACCATCCAAATTGGCGGCCTGTAAGATTTGCGCACCATGAGCCGGAAGCTGGTGTGGATTGAGCAACAGCGTTTTCGGGGTTTTGGTTGTTCGGAATGTGGCTGGCGGTTCAAACCTACTGAAACGCTGACCGGCCCGTCTTTCAATGAAATGATGCGAAACTTCGAGTTGCAGCGCGACAAAGAGTTTGCGTCCCATGTTTGCGCCGATCACCCCAAGGAGATTTAGGTACCCCACCGACCCAAAACGTGGCAGCCGCCGTTAGCGCAGAAGTGCCTTTCATCTCTTCTCCTCCGAATCTGGACAGTTGGCTGTAACAGGGCCCTCTCACAGGACGCCGATGACCTAACGCGCCCCGTTCAGCCGACAGCAGATGCCCGTTTTGCCCTCGCCTAGCATATTCTTTCGACGGAACCGAACTTTAACTCCCTTTAACCCCTCTTTCAAACATGCACGCCCCATCGCATCCGAAGGAGCCTTCGCCCTCCGACCAAACTCTTCTTGTGCTCCTCGCCCAGGCCGGCGACCGGGCTGCCCTGGAACAGCTCCTCCGTAACAGCCATGCGCCGCTGCGCCGCTACATCACCCGCTTGGCCGGCGCCGATCTCGCCGACGACATTCTCCAGGAGACTTCAATCCAAATTTTCCGTAAGCTCCGGTTCTTGCGCGAGCCCGCTGTCTTCCATGCCTGGACTCTCCGTATCGCCTCGCGCATCGCCATCAGCCACCTCAAACGCGCCCACCGCTGGCAACCCCTGGACGACTCTCCCCTCGGAACCTTCACTCCCAATCCCGACCTTGGCGGGCCACCCGATGCCGCCTTCTTCTCTCTTCTCGACCACGTCTCGCCCGCAAGCCGGGCAGTCCTCCTTCTTCACTACCAGCACGATCTTTCGCTCGAAGAAACCGCAGCTATTCTCGACATTCCTGTCGGCACCGCCAAGTCACGTCTCCATTATGGAGTCGCGACACTTCGCAAACATCTCACTCTCGAAAGGAAACCAGTATGAGCCCCGAATCCCAACAGCCCAACTCCGAAAATACGAACGCCGAAATCGCTTTCGTCCAACAGGCCCTTGCAGCCGCAGACAGGTCGGAACGCTTCTCTCGAATCATCGTCGGCGTGCTTGGCATTCTCGCCGTCGTCGCCTTCATCTGGATGCACCTCCACATGTTCCCGCTGGAAACTCTGGGCGGGCTATTGCATTCGTTGCTTCGCGTCGATCTCTTCTTCCTTGTCGTTATTTTCGCCCTCACCATGTATCTTCGGCATGCCATCAATGAAAACACCCGCATCATCCTTCGGGCGCTTGCCAACACGCGCAACCGCTAACTTTCACCGCAGACGAAAGCGCGGACCGCCCTGGTCCGCGCTCACCTCCGTGCATCTGATTCGTGTTCGCCCAACCCGGAATTTGACGAAGTGCGTGAAGCAGCGGTGATTGGCAGTTTCCACATTTCTCGGGGATGCTGAAGACCACTTCTTAGATTGAGGGCCGAGTGACGGGCTAGCCGGAATTAACTGATGTAATCAGGCGTTCTCACAAGCTTGCGCTTTTGCTTCGCCTTTTTGGACCTCGGTGAGCGTTAGGCGATTTTCGCCAATGGACATCGGTTCAGTTCCTACACGGCTAAGGATGACGGGCGCTGATCCATCTCGGACGCTCTCCGATTCCAAGCAGGGTGCCGGCCCGAATCACAAGTGGCGCTCTCATCTCAATGCAGTCTGGTGTATTCGGCTCGAGCTGTTGTCAGCAAAAGCAAGCGAGCGTCGGCATCTTTCCAAAGCTTCAGAAAGTCTTCATAACAGATTTTGGCTTTGACATTGTCGCCGGAGCCCGAATACGCCCGTCCAAGTTGCAAGTGTGCGAGGGAGCCGAAGGGATGATTCAACACGATTCCCCGATGGTTGAGAATCTTCTGAAATTCAGATATGGCCTCCGCCCATCGATGCGCGGCAAGATAAGACTCGCCTCGTATATACATCACTCCAACGCGATTCCATCCGCGATTTCCCAATTCGTAGGGAGCGGCGGGTTGAAGCAGTGCAATCGCCTGCGCAGGATCGTTCTGTCTAAACTGTTGCAATCAGGCGTTTGCGCTCAAATTTCAACTTCTTTCGATTCAGTCCACACCGGAGGCGTGTGAAATCAATCGAAAGATGAGCGTAAATGATTCCATGACAATGTCGGCTCCCTAGCCCCGAGTAAACTTGGTGGTGCTTACCAACCAAAAGGCTCGGGAGAAAAGGAGCCGATATGTTGATTATAGGATGCGATTACCACCCGAGCTTTCAGCAAATTGCGTTTCTGGATATGGACACAGGGGAATTACAGGAACGGCGACTGGAGCACCGCGAGGAAGCGGAGAAATTCTACCGTGATCTGGCGGCACAGGGGATGAAGGTTCGCGTGGGAATGGAAGCGAGCGGGCATGCGCGCTGGTTCGAACGACTGCTGGCGGACCTGAACTTCGAGTTGTGGATCGGGGACGCCACCGAGATCGCCAGGAAGCGGGAACGCAAGCAGAAGACCGATCGTCAAGATCCCAACACATTCTGCGTTTGCTGCTGAAGGATGACTTTCCACGGATCTGGGTGCCGAGCTGGGAGAATCGCGATCTGCGGCAACTGCTGTGGCACCGGCACCGCATGGTGCAGGCGCGCACGCGGATGATGAACCAGTTGCAAGCGGTGGCACTGAACGAAGGCCTCCGCTCGAAGAAGAAGCTGTGGCGGGAAGAGGGGCGAAAACAGTTGAAGGCGTTCCGGCTAGCTCCGTGGGCGAGCCGGCGACGGGAGGATCTGCTGGAGTTGCTGGATCGGCTGAACCCGAAGATCGCCGAACTGAGTCAGGCGATCGAGCAAGAAGTGCAGATGTGTCCTGCGGCGCGGCGTTTGATGACCCATCCCGGAGTGGGTCCGCTGACGGCACTGGCGTTCGTGCTGATCATCGATAGAGCCGATCGGTTTCAGTGTGGCAAGCAGATCGCGAGCTATCTGGGACTGGTGCCGTTGGAAGACTCGAGCGGGAATCGGCGGCGACTTGGACATATCACGAAACAAGGGAACTCTTTGTTGCGCTTCCTGCTGGTGGAAGCGGCGCAAGTAACGGCGCGGAGCCTTCCGGAATGGCGCAGTAAGTATGTCCACCTGACGATACGGCGCGGACGGAAAATCGCCAAGGTGGCCATGGCGAGGAAACTGGCGGTTCGCCTTTACTGGATGATGCGCAAGGAATGGGATTACGAGCAGCTGAACAAGTTCGGTTCGCACGCGGGACAACCCGGACATCGCGATGGTGTGAAGTCAAACATCGAGTAATTGATTGGGTATCCCGCTCCCTCTGCATGGGGGAGTTCGAAGTAGGAATCATGATCGAGGTTATGACCGAAGAGATGCATGGGTCGAACTGAGTTTCAGACCTGCAACGATTACGAGCGGGCCTTTGGTTGGTATGGCAGAACCTTCAACTAGAGCGAAATGGCGCGCTCTTCGGAGTGCAAGGAGCAGTACGCTCAAAAAACACTTGACACCGCCGACATTGTCAGAGATGGGCGATGTTTCGCCATCGCATCGAACTGCGCGGCGAGTCCATGCGCAAGAAACGCAATCCTCTGCGAGACGAGAGCGGAATAATCCAAGGGGCTAACGTGCGTTTATTGTTTGCGATTACGGGCATTTCTGGCATAAGATGCTTCTGCTTCGCCCTCCCTCTCCTTGCTCCGGCCCCTACACCACTTCTGGCGTATTCGCCATGTCAAGGAGATTGTATGTTTTCCATCGTGTTACTGCGGCGCTGTGCCACTACAAGCCTGTATTTCGTTCTTGCTTTCTCCACCTTCGGCTTCAGCCAAACCCTGAAGGTTCTTCACACCTTCAAAGTCACCGATGGCGCGTTCCCATACTCCGGGCTAGTCCGCGGTTCAGATGGGTATCTTTACGGAACCACTTTCGCTGGCGGCACCGTCGGGTGCGGCACCGTGTTCAAGATCAGCACATCCGGAAAGTTCAAATCGATCTACAGCTTTGGTGGAGGAAACGATGGTTGCAATCCCCAAGCTTCTGTAATCCGCGACGCCTCTGGCAACCTTTACGGCACCACGGAGTCCGGCGGTGCCTCAAACGTGGGAACTGTCTTCAAAATCGACAGCTCCGGCCCGGAATCCGTGCTCTACGCATTCCAGGGAGGAAGCGACGGGGCATTCCCCATCACTGACTTGGTTCGCGCTAAGAGCGGCAACCTCTACGGCACCACCTCATCGGGCGGGGATTACACCCTTTGTGCGCTGGGTTGCGGAATCGCTTTCAAAATCGATCCCGGTGATAAAGAGACTATCCTTCACACCTTCACGGGCGGGTTGGATGGCTCTCCTTCCGGCGGGTTGGTGATGGATTCGGCGGGAAACCTCTACGGGCCAGGATTCGGTAGCGGGCTGTATGGATACGGCAACATCTTCGAAATCGATTCCGGGGGCAATGTAACGGATTTGTTGGATTTCGGGCCCGGCCTGAACGCGAATGGCGACAATCCGCAGAATGATCTCGCATTCGGTCCCGGCGCTGTTCTATACGGCACAACCTACGAGGGTGGCGATCTGAATGCCTGCATTGGCTTCGGCTGTGGCGTTGTATTCTCCTATTCGCAAGGAGTGGAAACGGTCATTCATTCATTTGGAGATCCACCGTCGGACGTGTCTCTGCCCAGCGGCCCAATCGCTCGCGATGCAGCCGGGAATCTCTACGGTGCTGCAGCCTCGGGCGGACCATACGATGTCGGTGCCGTCTACAAGGTGGATACATCAGGCAATGAGACTCTTTTCTATAGCTTTCGCAACGGTGCTGATGGAGGGGACCCCAATGGCCGCCTCTACGTCACTGCGACAGGAACCGTCTATGGTACTGCTACAATCGGCGGGAACGTCACAGGCTCCGGCGTCGTATTTAAGATCACTCCCTAGCTGAGATCCCCATTCTAGATTTGTGTTTTTCGAATCTGGGGTGGGGTGTGCCTATGCCGAGTCATTTCTCTGACGCCACACGCCTGAAGCAGGCAACATACAAACGTAAGCGTACGGTCTGACCATCTGGAAAATGGATTAAAAGCAGGAGATGCTCCGAGTCGGGACAGGTGTAATCGTGTCCGCGAGGAGATAGATGGAGAGTTCCAGAACGGAAGCGGTGGGCACAGTGTCGGCGAGTGGGACGGTGGTGCCGGAGTCGAAGCGAGGACGGCGGAGTGTCGCCGAGCGTCGGCGAGTGGTGGAACAGACGCTGGCTCCGGGAGCATCGGTAGCGCGGGTAGCGCGAGATCATGGAGTGAATGCGAACCAGGTGTTTCATTGGCGTCGACTGTATCAGCGTGGATTGCTGGGAGGGAAGGTGCAGCCGGCTGGAGGACTGTTGCCGGTGAAGGTTTCCGAGAGTGCGGAGACGACGGCGATGGTGGCAAGAGGTTCCGGGGTTACAGCTGCGATTGCTCCGAAGGCGGCAAGCGCCATCCAGATTGAACTGGCGAAGGGAAGAGTACGGATTGAAGGTAAAGCAGACATAGAGATGTTGCGGGTGGTGTTGGAGTGTCTGGCACGATGATAGAGCCGCCAGCCAACACGCAGATTTGGATTGCCGCAGGTGTAACCGATCTGCGGCGAGGTTTCACGGGACTCAGTGCGCTGGTGCAAACCAAGTTAGAGAAGAGTCCGATGTCAGGCCAAGTATTCATCTTCCGCGGCCGAAGAGGCGATCTGGTGAAACTAATCTGGTTTGATGGAGACGGCCTATGTTTATTTTGCAAACGTCTGGAGAGAGGAAGATTTGTTTGGCCGCAAGCTTCGGAAGGAGTTGTTTATCTGACGCGAGCCCAGCTCTCGATGCTGTTAGAAGGCATTGATTGGCGTCGACCGGAGCGGACGTGGGATCCGCAGATGTCGGTGTAGATACGGGTTGTGGATTTCCACTGTTTTTTCTTCGCACCACGAATCCAGTTCGTGGCATACTGCGCGTCATGTTGGTTCCCACACTTCCCGACCTGAGCACGCTGGATCGGGAAATGTTGCAAGCGATGCTGGTAGCGGAACACCAGGAACACATCGCGACGCACGCGCGGCTGCAATCGCGCGAGTCCGAGATCGAACATCTGAAGTTGCTGCTGAGCCAGTTGCGGCGGATGCAGTTCGGGCGGAAGTCGGAGAAACTGGAGCGGCAGATCGAGCAACTGGAACTGCGGCTGGAAGATCTGCAACAGAGTCGGCCCTCCGAGAGCGCCCCGGCGAGCGAAGGTCCGCAGCCATCGGCGACGGCGTCCACCGCGATGGATACTCCAGCGAAACCGGCACGACGTGCGTTGCCAGCACATCTGCCGCGGACGACGCAGACGCATCTACCAAAATCGACGACCTGTCCAGATTGTGGCGGCGAGTTACGGAAATTCGGAGAAGACATCTCCGAGATACTGGACTACCTGCCGGCGAACTTCGTGGTGATTCGTTATGTGCGGCCGAAGCTGAGTTGCGGGCACTGCGAGCGAATCGTGCAGGCGCCGGCACCAAGTCGGCCGATTGCTCGTGGAGTGGCTGGCCCTGGGCTGCTGGCACATGTGCTGGTCAGCAAGTACTGCGACCATCTTCCGCTTTATCGGCAGTCTCAGATCTATGAGCGCGTCGGAGTGGAACTGGAACGATCGACGCTGGCGGATTGGGTGGGAGGCAGCAGTCAGTTACTGGATCCACTGGTAGAAGCGCTGCGTCGATACGTGATGGCGGCGGGCAAGGTGCACGCCGACGACACGCCGGTGCCGGTGTTGGCGCCCGGAAACGGCAAGACGAAGACGGGGCGCTTATGGACCTATGTGCGCGACGATCGACCGGCGGGTGACACGGCAGCGCCGGCAGTATGGTTTGGGTACTCGCCCGATCGCAAGGGCGAACATCCCGAACAACATCTGCGCACGTTTCGGGGAGCGCTGCAGGCAGATGCCTATGCCGGATTCAACCAGCTCTATAAAGAGGATGGGCGCATTCAGGAAGTCGCGTGCTGGGCGCACGTCCGGCGCAAGTTCTACGACTTGCAGCAAGCGCATGGCTCGCCCATTGCTGGCGAGGCGCTGGAACGAATCGCAGCTTTATATGCCGTTGAGAAAGAGATTCGTGGACGACCACCGGACGAACGGCAACGAGTTCGTACAGAACGATCGCGACCCTTGATCGAGTCGCTGCACGAATGGTTCGAGGTTTCGCTGCCGAAACTCTCCCGCAAGTCGGATACGACAGCGGCCATCCGCTATGCGCTGACGCTGTGGCCGGCGCTGACGCGTTACTGTGACGATGGTAGTTTGGAAATCGACAACAACGCCGCGGAACGGGCATTGCGCGTAGTCGCGCTGGGCCGGAAAAACTACTTGTTCGCAGGTTCCGACCTGGGAGGCGAGCGTGCGGCCTCCATCTACAGCCTGATTGGTTCGGCAAAACTCAACGGACTCGATCCCGAGGCATACTTGCGCGAGGTCCTGACGCGGATCGCCGACCATCCCGTGAACCGGATCGCTGACCTGCTGCCCTGGAACATCGTCCCGGCAGAACCGACTCACTCAACCGCTGCCTAATCGAATCACCAACCCCTCGAGATAAGTGTCCACTTATTTTATGTGGACACTTATTTCAACACTCACACTTCCATAAACTCAGCGATGTCAATGCGTCGCGCCCGGACGGTTACTTCTTTGGAACTGTGCTTCACCAAACAAAAACACTTGCGGCACAAGAGTAGAAGACAGGGCATATCTCCTCCGTAGCCTGACTTTCGCACGCCGTTGAAGACGCCGTCTCCAAAAGTCGGGAAGTATCTTGCCCGCATTTGCATCCCATCCCAATAACGACCACCCGTTGTTTGCGGCTAATGACGTTTGCGTCCCGCGAATAACAGATACAGAATTGCTCCAAACAATCCACCCTCGACTATCGCGACCGGCATGAACCAGATCGCGCGCCAGTGGGGGTAAGCGCGCAAAATTGCAATGAATGCCAACAAGTGGACGACAAGCAGACCACCACTCGCCAACCAGAAGCTTGGACGTTGCCAGTATTCCCTCGATTGCCTGATGGTCACCCAGAATAGGCCGGAGGTGAACACAGCAAGAGCTAACCACTCGGACGGAACCTTCGCTCCCTTGCTGAGAATAATGGCCGTGGCAAACACAGCCACAACAGCTACCGCGATACTGAGATATAGAATAATCCGTTGAACCAACCTTCCCAAAGTCACTTCGCTCAATGACATTCTCCGTTATACGCTGCTGACCCTGCCGTAAGAACAGAATGTCCGGTAGCGTACCCCACTAGGAGATATGGCGCAGCTTCTTCGGCAGCCGACGCGTAGCTTAAAGTACTCGACTGCAAACCGCGGTACACGCTTGACCTCAGCGGGACCGACAGTCCTTGGTAAATACTGTACGTGGTGGCAGCCGTCCGGCCCGCCTGTGCCACAGCCTTGGGTCCTACCTCCGCCACGTCGCTAGAACTTGCGCTCTCGTCGGGAAGTGGGTTGAAATCGCCCGCGAAGGTCTCGAACATGAGCCGATCACAGCCTCCTTCGTCGGTGACGCTGTGATACACCCCCTTCCAACCTGCTGAGGAAACAAGGCCGCCGAAGAAAGCTTGGGTGAAGTCCCATCCCCAACTACTACTGTTGTTGGCGGGAGACGGGATGAAATCAACTCCTATCAACGCCGATTGCAAGAGGAACGCGGGTAGTCCATTAAAGGCCGCGGTCCCAACCGGCGGAACATAAGAGTATGTGTTAATAATGATTCCCAAGTCGCTCGTGTTCCCGCTAAACGAGGTTTGCCCTTGACCAAACTGAGTCAACTGCTGAAACACCCCCGCTGATATTGGAAACCCTTCGAAATAGTACGACGGGCTGCCGCCAGGAGCGGTGACACCGCCTCCGCCTCCGCTGGCATTGGTGCCGCACCCATCGATGGTGCAGCCACCGCTACCAGGGCCACCCACATACAATCCAAGCGGGTCAGTGAAGCTGAGCGGATTGGTAGCATATGCGTATTGATTCCAGCCCTGACCCGCTGGATCTGGCGAAAGCCAGCGGCCCACGACCGACAGCTCCCGATTCGGCGTGTCCCACATGACCCCGGGATCAAAGTTTTGCGTAGTGCCCGCGAACATGTCGTATGGAGAGTTATTCGATCCAAATTGATCGTAGATTTCACCATATGGGGTAAACGCCTGGTCGACTGTAGCAGTGCGCCCTGTAATTGAGGATACGACGCGAGCACTGCCAAGCCAATCCTTGTGCATGTACCCGTACGAGGAACTATTTCCGTTGATAATAGCGGTTCCGCCCTCTGGAGTTGGGAAATAGCCGAAGTCGATCACAGAGCCAGCCATCTGTATTGGAGTTCCCAACTGAGTGTACCAAAGTTCGTTGTAGGAACCGCCACTGCTGTTCTCGACCATCCGTCCGAAGGCGTCGTAGGTAATGCACTCACCCGACGACCCACAGGTCGGAGTGCCCGAGGATGCGGTCCAGGCCAGTTTGCTATCGGGGGTCCATCCGTATACGTTATTTCCATCATTCGTAACATCGCCGGCGGCATCGGTCGTGCAACCACCGCAACCGTAATGATTCGTAGTCTGAGAGTATGTGGGGTTCCACGTTGACCCTGAACGGCCGGAAATAACGGTCTTTGTCAGGTTGTCGTATTGATCGTAGCTGTACTGCTGCCCCCAGTGGCCGGAACCACAATCAAATTCGACCAGCCGATTAAGATCGTCATAGCCATAACCAAGAGCAGACGAAGCGTTGGATAGGCAGGTTTGCGTGCCACCTAAATTGAAACCGTCCGTAATCGCAACCGTGCCCAACGTACCACTTTTATTCCATGATAGAACCCCAGTCAGATTCTTCGGGGTGCTTCCGACTGTGAACACGAATTGATTTATGCGACCCGTGTTTGGGTCAATCGTGTAGGAATCATTATCAGCGGTCGTTCCTGTCAGGCTGATTACAGCCGGATTCGCGGCAGGGTAGAACGTAGCTCCCGTCACAATATTCTGACTGGTCGTCGTATCGGTCAGCGAATTCCAGCGGCCTTCGCCGTCGAGGGTATATGTTAGTGTGTACAGGCTCGGGATGGCTAATTGGAGAGTCTTCACTTGGCCATTTTCAAAGAACGTTGCGATCGAATGATAATATTGCCCCGAGTGAGGTGTCTTCTCCCAAATGTCCGTAACTCGCCCGTTCTTATCGTAACTAAACCATTCGTCTGTTATCACGGTGTATTGAGAGTTCGAGCAATTGTCAGTCTCAGCCTCAACTAGTCGTCCGGCCGCATTACTGATTGTTGAGCCAGAGGGCTGCGTCACTATACCATTCGATGCGCTGTCATAGCGGAAACGTTTGCAGTAAGAATTGGCCGCGCCGCTAATGCCTATATCCGTTACTCTACCCAGGCCACCGTCATTGTAGACATAGCACATTGTCCCAGTTGGAGTTATTGCCAACATTAAATGTCCGTATTCGAACTGCCAACCAGGACAGCCTCCCGGTGCATAGTAATCATAGACGTAAGTCGTCGTTCCAGGCGACGTCGATCCATTTTCAGGAGTCGTAACCGATGTAACCCGCCCCAAGCCGTCCAGGGTCTGCGAGCGCGTCTGAGCTCCCCTAGCTATGCTGACAGTCGTGTATCCAGTCCCGGCCCCGTAAGAATAGCTGTCAAAGATGCCGGAGTAAGAGCCGGTGTTTTGTGCGCAAGTGTCAGGACCTCCGCCCGCATGAAAAATTTGGCACACAGACTTGGTCCTCCCCAGTCCGTCATATTCCATCTGAGTTTGCTTCGCGAATTCTCCCGTCGGTATGGGGCCTAGCAGCCCGTGGCAGAACTACGGAAAATGCGCGAGCGGTGACGAGGTGTGCGGCACGTGAAAGATGGTGCCATCCGCAGGCGAGGCAGGCGATTGAGTCGCCCGATGAAGGAACCGCCCGCCATCCAGCATGACAAAGAGCGTAAGAGTCGCGAAACAACTTGCCCAGCCCGGTTTTTCAGCTCGCGCGGCTTACCCGCTCCCAGCAGCTTGCGCAGAATCAGACTCAAGTTGAACGCTCCGACATGGACCAGTTGCCGCTTCAGAATGTTCTCCCGCCCTCGCAGATGGCAGCGCCGCATGCCACCCGTCTCGTAGCAGTGCGCGAAGCTGCGTTCGATCAACTCGCCGCGTCGTCGCAGTAAGCTCTTGCCGTACTCGCCCCGCACCCGTCGCCGGTTCTCGTACACCGCCTGCTGCTCTGCACGCTGGCCTTGCCAGTCGCGCCGTCCTTTCTGCTTCTTTTCCGGTATGTAACTGCGCACTTTGTAACTCTTCATCCGCTGGACCACCGCACTACTGTGGTAGCCCTTATCCGTCACCAGTTCTTCGATCCCCTGCAAATGGACCTTCGGTTTATCCTGAGGTCGCGACTCGGCCTCGCGTCGAATCTGTTCTGCTACCTGCTCACCGGCATCGCACAAGGTTTCATCCAGCGTGGTCGTATCGCCCTGGTCGGCGGCCTGCAGCGTCACCGCCACAATGGCACCCGTGTCCATGTCCACGGCATGCTCCGCCTTGTGCGCCAAGTGGGTCCGCCCATCCTTCATCTTCGCTATCCGCGCGTCCCCGTCCGCCGGACTCTTCCATTCCTTGTTCGAGGTTCGCTTCTTGCGCTTCCGGTCCAACCGCACCAGGTCCTCGCGGGTCGGAGTGTCGATCCCGGACGCCTTCGCCAATCCCCGCAAGAACTCGTCGTAGGTCTCCCCAGTATCGCGCCGCACAATCGACCGCATCGCCGCATTCGCTTCCAAGGTGGTCGCGTCGATGCCCATCCGCTGTCCCTTCAGCAGTCCCCGTTCGGCCAACAATCCCAGCACCCACGCGAACACCTCGCGATGCCTATCGATGTCGATCAAGCGCCGGGTCCGCGAGATCGTCGAGTGATCCGGGGTTTGCTCGTCCAGTCCAATCCCCAGAAACCCTCGTAGCGCCAGCGAATCGGCCAGCCGCCATGCGATCCCACGCTCGCTATCGATGCCCTCGAAATATCCCATCAGCAGCGCCCGAAAGTAAATCCCAGGTCGCAGCGAGGGCCGTCCCAGTCGCGCGTGATAGAAACCGGCACACAATCCTTCCACCAACTCATCGAACCCTGCACCCTCCAGTAACTCATTCAACCGCTTATAGAAAGGATGCCCGGGCGCTACCGCCAACTCCGTATGCGCGATCCAGATGTCTTCTTGCTTCTCCCCGCCACTCCTCTTGCTCATCGCCATGCCCGCATTCTACGAACTATCCCTGTGGATCACATCAGTTTTTGTCTCACGTATCCAGACTTGCACCACGGGCTGCTAGGGCATTCAGTACATCGTTCTGAGCATACGTGTTCGTGACCACTTCGTTCATGGCGGTCGACTCCGTATAGAGCTGCTTCCGTTCTGAGTAGTCACGACCTCGCCCGGCCTGTCGCTGACGTTCGAACCAATGGCGGTGATGGTAGGACTCGCGGTATTGCAGTTTGCGGTGCAACTCCCGTATGTGATCGTCGTAGCTCTTGTTGGGGTTGATCCATTGAAGTCATACTGCGCCGAATATGTTACGTTGCCGTATGTGTCGAACCATGTCTCTGTAGCGGAATAGGTTGACATGCCTTTGAGGTTATGGAAGACGAGTTGCTTCGTGATTGGCGACGTGACGGACGCCGTCGGGGCAGTGAGAGTGGAGCAGTTGCTGAATGCCGCATAGTTGTAGCAATAGATGTCGGTTGCGAGGAGAGTAGCACCAGAGCCATTTCCCTGATACCGCTGCACTTCTGTTAGAGCCTGCGTGTAAGTTGTCGAGTTACCCGCAGAAGTAAAACCGGTGAACGTATAGATGGTTTGGTTCCCGCCTGGATCGACCACTGTGTTCGTCGCTTTGTACGTCGATCCGCCGCTGATGGGCGTGTGAGCTAGCGTGTAAGTGGTCTTGTCCCCGTTTCCGAGTGTCCGAGTTAGGACCGGCACCGTTTGATAGGTGCAATCGATGCCATTGTTCGTCGTCGGACCATATGTGTATGCTATCGTGCCGCCCTGGCGCAAAGTGATCTGGTTAATTCGGCCCGTGTAGTCGCCCGAATAGCCAGGTGTTTTTTCATAAGTAATTCCAAGAGATGTCCCATCCGGAAACGAGTAGCTAGTAGGCATCGGATCGGTAAAACCATGTTCTTCGCCAATACCACTGCAGTTGAAATTCGATTGAAGAGTAAGATTTGATGTGCCCACAGTCACCTGAGGACTTCCGCCATCAACATCGGTCCATGAAAAAGGACCGAAATTAGGTGATGACCCGTACGAAAAGACGAGCAACCCCATTGAATCACCAAACTCACCCCCACTTAAGAGGATACTATTGCTATTGGAATCAAGCACCGAGGTCTCGGAATAAAGCATGCCATTGCGACCAAAGACGCTCGTCGGAATGGCATTCGCCGTCACCGTCATTGTGTATCCGCTTCGATCGCTTGTTGTAGCTGTAAACCCAGATCCCGTGAGACAAGATGTGCCGTCACTTTTCTTGTCGGCATAGACGTTCAGGGGCAACGGGTGAAGTGTTCCATCTGCCGCTTGCATCTGCCAATTCGTATACTTTGTCGTTGTACCAGTGCCGATATTACATACGGTGCCCGGGTGGGCGAGATTGGTGAAGAGTGGCAGAGTGCTCGACAAGAATCCATTGGCTGACCCAAGCGGAAGGTTTTGCTGCATAGCGGCTTCCCAGATTGCATTGGTACTAAACATGTACGAGTTGCCCGATATCTCGAACGAGAATGGAAGGCTCCCGTTCTTGCTCATAACCGGCAAGTTCAGGCTGATGTTGTTGTTAAGGAGATCAACGCAGGCAACATCCTGACAGTCCTCCGGTACAAACGTCGGCTTGCCCGGCGTGACTTGCCCGTGCACTCGCCCGACCAGAGAGACTAGTAATGACAGAACAATGAGTGAAAAGAGTTTCTGCATTTTGCCTTCCTCCATCAAATAGAAGCGTCAGCCAATACCGAAGGCCGACCAATGAATCTGCGCTGACCGTCGGTGGACGGGCGAGATTGCACGGCGGTCCATTCAGAACATAGACGAATGGCCACTTATCTGATTGTGAGGGGAAGCGGTCGCAGGGCAAAGTGCAGCAAGCTTAACAGTCTGCTTGAGCACTAACTGTTCTGCCAATGTCACAACAAAATAGTAGACAAACGTTTGCAGTGCCAGTGCATAAGTTGAGTCCTAAGCTACAGTGCCAGAATGGCGACGTTATGAAAGAGTTCCTTTGTCAGGCACTACAGCCCTCACCATCAAGGAATCAAGCGCAAGTACGGCGTTTCAAGCGCAACAGGGACGGCCTTACGGGCTAATCGAACTTTGGCAGGGGCTGTACCCTAGAAGTCGATGATTGGGCTGAACTCGAACGGATCATTCAGGTCAGAGGGCTGACTGAACCCGCACTTTCAGGGTCTTAGAAAACAACGGAGCTACATCGGCAGACATGAAGTTGTACATGGGTGTCATGCTAACCGAGATCAGGATGTCGGACATGCGATCAAGATTATGCTACGCGAGCGATAGTTGGAGAAAAATCGCCATCTCTAACAATGTCGGCAGTGTTAACAATTTTTGAGCGCACTGCGGCATGCACTCGTGGAACAACGCCATTTCGCTATCGTTGTTGGTCTGCGCTTTCCAACCTAGGTACGCTTCTAATGTTCAACTGCTTCCTATTTTATTTGCATACAAGTGCAACTTCCTCGCTCCCTTCAGTTCTAAATTATTAAGAACCCATCTTTAGGGTCTTAGTTCCTCCGACAATAACTTCATATGCCAAGCGGCATGGATGGCGGCAGGTGGGATGAGGCGGTCGGGGACTCGATCTTCTCGGTGTCTGGTGAAGAGGTTTCTGATTTGTTAGAACGCCCTCGGGAACGATGGAAAGACCCGCAACCAATTCCCGGCTGGTTTTGCGATGGAGTTCATAGCGCAGGCAATGACGTAAGATTCATGCGGACGTGGCATCACATGTATGCGGTCTCTCGGGCGTTCCAGCACTACGGGCGCCTTGATCCCGGCGATATATGGCTGCCTGAGTTCCGGTGCTACGACGGGCTGACCATCGAGCCGGTGGAGGAGACCTCTGCAATCAATTGCAAGGACAGGGGCAGGATGAATAAAGCAACAAACTAACCATTCTGTTGCATTCTCTCGAAGCGTGCTTCACCAAACACAAAGACTTACGGCGACACAAATGGAGGCGAAAATCAACATAATGTTGCATTCTGATCAAATTCCAATGCCAGCGACGCGCCTCGGTTCCAAAGAGCCGAGACGATCCATGATTTCTCTTGAACCCGCCGAGTTGCTCTCGGTGCTCAGGGCCGCTAAAGCGAAGGACAGCCGGGAATGGGCGATGATACTTCTGGCCTACAAGCATGGCCTGAGGGCTTCTGAGGTCTGCAATCTCCGTTTGGACCACATTGACATGAAAAATGGCAGCATCGTTGTGGAACGGCTGAAAGGGTCTCTGAGGACGACACAGGCCCTGACCGAACATCGGGGGGAACCACTACTCAACGAAATCAAGGCCCTTCGTGAATGGTTGCGGCAGCGTGCAGATGACGGCTCTGATTTTCTCTTTAACAGTCAAAAAGGTGGACGGCTTCATCGTTCTCAAGTATTTCGGTTATTCCGGGCAATTGCTCGCGAAGCCAGGATACCAGCGGAAAAGCAACATCCCCACGCGCTGAAGCATTCGATTGCGAGTCATCTGGTTTCCGCAAACGTCAATCTTGCTCTCGTAAAACAACAGTTGGGACACAAATCGATTGGCTCGACTATGCGGTATATAACGACAAGCGACCAGCAAGCTTCAAAAGCCGCGGCCACCGCTCTGATGAAGATCTACTGAAAGTATTCGGTCGCGCCGGAATGGACGTACGAAGAGACCTGAACAACAATTGGTCAGGCTTTCGGCAAGACAGACATCGAATCTGCGCCCTTGAAGGAATTGAGCAAGAGATTGTTCGAGGGCATACTTGCCAGACGATGTCGTGAATTGTGGTGCCCAGCCCCGACTGAAACGCCCAGCTGGACACGCTGTAAGTCTCTCGGCCTCACCGTATTGACGACCGATCGAGAATTAGCATGCTGCCTCTATGACTATCTTGTTCGGATTTCGTAACAACTTGATTTCTCAATTGACATTGTAAAGATGTTGCTCTAGATTCTCCGTTCACTTGCGGCGTGAGGTTCCGAAAGAGGGGTCGGGGCTTTTGTTTCCCGTCGGAGTGTTCCCCAAGAAGATCAAAGCATTGGAGACCGGGCTTTCTAACAAAGGCACGGAGTGGGACTGGTTCGTCCGGGGGTATAAGTGTGCCCGGGAGGGTGAATCACTCACCGCGTTTCACGGAGTGGTCGTCATCACGTTGAGAGCAACTGTGGAGGCTTGAGCGTGCAGCAATTCATAGTCAGACTTGGTTTGAAGGCTTGCTTTCTGTTGATCATAGCTTGCTGTTTTGCGTACGCGCAGACACCCACAATTTCGTCTATCTCCCCAAACCCATTGGGTATCGGGCAGTCCGTTACGATTTCCGGAACAAGCTTCGGAACTTCCGGTTCGGTCACGTTCAGCGGCGTGACAGCCTCCACCACGAGTTGGAGTTCCACCTCGATCGTGGCGACAGTGCCGACAATAACAAGCAGTGGCAACGTCATTGTCACGGCAGGCGGGCACGCCAGCAACGGTTTCGCGTTTACCCTGAACAACGGGCCGGTTAGCTACGTCTACGACAACCTAGGCCGGCTCACCGAGGTCGTCGATGTGAATGGCAATGCCGCCGAATACGCCTATGACGCCGTAGGCAATATCCTGAGCATTTCCAGATTTACATCCACACAGGTGTCGATCGCTCAATTCAGCCCACAAAGTGGGTCCGTCGGAACGGTCATTATGATCGACGGAACAGGTTTTAGCACCACGCCAAGTCAGAATACGGTGAAATTTAACGGGGTGGCTGGCGTAGTGTCGTCGGCAACGAACACCCAGATTCAGGTGCCGGTTCCGTCTTCCGCGACCACCGGTCCGATTTCGATAACGTCGCCGAATGGGTCAGCGACTTCTACGGCGAACTTTACCGTCACTTCAAGCAATGGCATACCGACGATTACAAGTTTTAGTCCGGGCAGCGGAGTTGCAAGCACTGCGGTCACTGTGACCGGGGTTAACTTTGACACGACATTAGCGAACGACAAACTGCGACTGAATGCCAGTCAGGCAGTGGTGACCACCGCTACCTCAACGAACCTATCCACCACAGTTCCTTCGGCAACCGCGTCCGGACATTTCACCTTGCTTGCTCCAGCCGGAACCGCTGTGAGCTCCCAAGATTTTTATGTGCCATTCAATTCGCACGTTCCTGGGGACATCGGTTACACGACCAGAATCACTACCCCTGGATCCGCTACGGTGACACTGGCCGGAAGCCATATCGGTCTGATCCTATTCGATGCAACCGAAGGGCAGCACGTGAGCATCGGGATCAGCGGCTCGACTTTG
>CAVPFM010000007.1:0-324103 GCA_963703735.1 uncultured Acidobacteriota bacterium | reverse complement strand
CGCGATGTGCTCAGCCATCAACTCAGCCAGGACCTCGTCCTTGGTCTGCACCTTCTTCTCCAAGAACTCGATCCGTTTCTGCTTCTCCTCCACTTGGCGCTGGGGACGCTCTTGCGACTGAAAGCCGCGACTCCGTTCTCGAACAGTTCCTTCTGCCAGCGGATCGACATTGTACAGCCGCAGGCCTAGTTCTTGGCACAGCTCCAGACGGGTGCTTTCTCCACGATGCCGCCTCAAGACGGCTACTTTTTCTTCTCGGTGAAATACTTCGTTCTTTCCTCATACGTTCGCTCCGTTATCTTAACGGACAAACGCTTCTCCATTTCCAGCTGAGGCAGGACAGTATCTAATTCAGGATCCGGTCGAATGGAGGATCGTCAACCAGCAGCTCGGCTACCCACTCTATATCATCCCTTTGATTGGCGTAACCCACATCCTTGGTGGAGTGGGCCTTCTGATTCCTAATGTGCCTCGATTGACCGAGTGGATTTATGCGGGTTTCGCGATCACTCTTTTACTCGCGTTCTACTCACAACTGAATGGCGGTGGCAGTACTTGGGATAAATTTGATCCGATTCTCGTCATGGCGTTCGTCTTTGCTTCGTATGTATTGAGACGCGGCATGCGCGCAAACAGGTGGTCGATATGAAGAACACGCTCGGCGGGCAGTTTTTACAGGCACGTCGCGGACGCCCAACGAGGGTCCGGCCCGTCACTCATCCGAAGCCCTAAACGTACAAGTCGTCGCTTAACTTCTGGGGAGCGAAAGCTCAAATGGCGAGAACGGGCCGAATCGCTCATTGAGGTGGGTTGGACGATGAAGCCAGGATACGCACTGGGAAACGCGCATGGCACCTTTCATCCGACGAGACGCCGTTGCTGCGAGAAAACGTGATGGCATGCCGACTTGTCATTACCGATAGATTGGAGTGGATAGCTTGGGCTAGCTTCGAGATATTTACGATGTCTGGCACGTAGAAAGGGTCTAATGATCAGAAAATTGCGTACGAGAGCGTGTGTTCCTGTTTTGTTGCTGCTCGGTGCTGCCGCCGTGTGTGTAGCGCAGGACCTCGCGATTACGCGAGCTTCTGTTTATTCCTCACCTGAAGCGCAAGTACGGAGCGACGTGACAATTGTGATCCGTCATGGCGTCATCGCGGAGGTCGGAGAGCATCTGCGAGTACCCAAAGGTATCCAGACGATCTCCTGCCAGGGCTGTGTTGTTGTTGCGGGCTTCTGGAATGCGCATGTGCATTTTATGGAGCCGAAGTGGAGCGATGCCGCGCATCAGCCCGCGGAGAAATTGACGTCGCAGATGAGCGAGATGCTCACGCATTCGGGCTTTACAACGGTGGTCGATACCGGCTCGGACATAGAGAACACTGTTGCCTTGCGAAGGCGTGTAGAGAGCGGCGAGGTGTCAGGTCCGCGCATCTTTACTGCGGGGCTTCCTCTGTTTCCTGCGCGGGCACTGCCGTATTACCTGGCGGAGCTACCGGCGGACCTCAAGGCGAAGCTGGGCCAGCCCGAGACAACTACAGACGCGGCCGCACTGGTGGAAGAGGATCGGGCCGCCGGAGCCGACATCGTAAAGCTCTTTACTGGTTCCATTATTGCCCCGAATCACATTACTCCAATGCGAGTGGAGATCGCGCGTGCGGCGGTGGACGAGGGACATAAGCATGCGCAGTTGGTATTTGCGCATTCCTCGAATCTGGAGGGAACGAAAGTGGCGATCGACGCCGGGGTCGATGTTCTGGTGCATACGCCTGAGGCTACAGAGGGTATCGATGAGCCGATGCTGCGGCGCATCGTCGCGCAACACATGACCATCATTCCGACGCTGAAACTGTTCTCGCAGGACAGCGCCATCTCGAAAATTCGTGAGCTCGATTCCCGTTTCCACCGGCTCGGCGGGCGGCTTGTTTATGGCACCGACACCGGGTTCCTCACGGACTACGACCAAGGCGAGGAATTTCGTCAACTCATGGCGGCCGGGTTTGGCTTCCGCGATGTGCTTACGATGCTGACTACGGCTCCTGCAGAATTGTTTCGGTTATCGGCGCACGAGGGAAAGGTGATCCCAGGAATGCGCGGCGATCTCACGGTTCTGTCAGAAGATCCACAATCGGGACGACCTGAGGCGTTCACCAACATCCGATATACGATCCGTGCAGGCAAGGTGATCTGGGAAGCCAATCAGGCGACGAAATAACCTCACGGGGATGATCTGTCCTCACAAACGCGCATGTAGTGACTGGTCCGAACTCAAGAGGCGTGCTGCTCGATAATTGCCAAAACCTCTTCAGCGGCCTCCAGCGGACGCTCTGGCTTTGGTATGGCCGCTCCGGCGATGAGCAGTGCCCGAGTGACGCCCGGATAATCGCCCCTTTCGCGTTCCCAACTATGGAGGGAACCGTGGAGCGTCCACGCAAGTGGACTGCCGCCATGCTCGGTTTCAAAGACGTTGATGGGAGCGTTGTGGGTGATGAGATCCCGAACCATTTCTAGATTGCCGTGCCAGGCAGCAAAGTGGAGGGCGGTTTGGCCGTTGTCCATTGCAGCGCCGGCAGGCCAGCCCGCCGAGAGAAGCTGCTGGGCAGCGCGGGTGTTGTTGCGCAATGCCACACCGATGATGCGACGGGCGGCGTTGGTTGAAAGCTTCTGAAATAGCTGCGGATGGTCGATAAGGATGTGCTGGAAGTAAGACTCATCGCCGACTTCGGCGGCGTTGATCAGGCGGAGCCAGTTGGGGCTGCGCTGCATGAGGAGCGCGAAGACTTCAGGGTGTTCAAACTGGTGCGCGACCATGTGCGGGGACTTGGTCCATCCGAAACCAAAGATGTAAATGCTCCCACCGGACTTCGGATCACGCTTGGGGAAGTAGCGTTCACTGACAGTGGTGCGAACCGTCTCAGGATCGTGGTTGAGGATGCGCTCGACGAGCGCGAGATCACCGATGGCAGATGCCATCAAGATGTCGGTCTGGGCGCCGCGGGAGATGAGGAAGCGCGCAACGTCGTGCCGATAGGGCTCTCGCCATTGCAGGTACTGCCGAGAGCAAGCCATGTACTGCGCGGCGGTAGATTCATGGTCGATGTCGCGAGCGTTGATGTCGGCCCCGTGGTCGAGCAGCAGGGCGGCGATCTCAACCGTGGCAGCGAAATGGAGTGGTAGTTGGCCGTCACCGCCGCGTATATGCACAAGCTGCGGATCAGCCGCCAGGAGTTCGCGGACACGGTCGATTTTCCCAAGCCGCGCGGCCGCATGGATATCGATGACTGCGCCGCGAGAGATGAGATAGTCCGCAAGCCCAGAACTGGCGCAATCGAGGACGCCGAAGCTGCCAGCCCACCAGCGGGTACGCTGGTTCACATTGGCGCCGGCATTGAGCAGCACGTCGATGATCTCGCGGTTCTCCTTCTGAACAGCAGCAATGAGGGGCGGCGTATCGAAGCTGTAGTTCGGCAGCGGCTCATTGATGCGGAATTTGAGAGAGGGATGATGAGCCAGAACATCTCGGACGAGTGAAGGGCTGTTGGCTTTGATAGCGGCAGTAAGCGCTTCGACAGGTTCTTCTGAGGCAACATCAACGTGCAGTTTGAGCGCCGGCCAGGTGTCGAAACCGTACTCGCGGGCGATGATGTGGAGGGCGTCGGCGAGCTTTGGAGTCGTCGTAGTTATGCCAAATGCAGCAAACCGTGCGATCGCAGATGCGTCAGATGCAAGGCCCTGCCGCAGCAGAGTGCGGGCTTGGTTCTTCAGATGTTCAAGGTTGGGGTGCGCAGGAAGTTCTCGAATAGCCATGACTCACTCCTTCTTTAAAGTCCGCGATCCGCTTCGTCGGACGAGAAGAGAGTGGGTTGTGGTGTTCCAGAAGTGCAAAGGTGGGATGATCCCTTTCCGCGGACGGGGTGCACCCTTGGTGTGCGTTATTGAGATTAGCAGCCTGAGCAGGCGAACGTCTAGCTAGGCGGACTTTAGAATCGAAGTGAGAAGTTGGTCTTACGCCAGTAACGATAAACGCGCTCATGGAACGCGTTACCGGTCACATAAGCGCGAACTTAAGGCTGTGCTGAAGCGGCCGTTTATTGTACGAAAATCTTTTCGCGTCTCGACTCGGGAAAAGCCTGCCACAAGCGAGTATCCCGCAGGTTTCGCTTCTTGAGAAGATAGCCGCCAACGCTCCTCGAGGCAGCCGGGCGCCTTTAGCACTTGGTCACTTCGATTCGGTAATGATCGCGTTCGCAGCGTTGCCGGCCACGACCCAGCTTGCCGATCCGGCCACAACGGCTTCATCCTCAAACCAGAGGAATCCGAAGTCGTCGATGCACTCCGGAAAATCCGGCTTGATGATGATATATCCCGGAATCACGGCACCCGGGATGTAAGCATTGTCGGCGCGATTGTTGCTGTACGTCTTCGTCTTCGAGACTGTGCCGACTCCAGCTACATACGAAGTGCTAGATACCGGGTGCGTACCGAGAATGTAGTTGACCGCGCGAAGTGTGTATTCCGGGCCCACGAGATCCGGAAACGTCTTGTGGAGGAAATACATTCGGATCGCCATGTCGACCACGGCGCCCGATCCACCCCAAGTGCCGAGGCTCGGGGGTACGCCAAACGGAGTCTCGTCCAGCCGCTTGTCCAAACCAGCCATGTATGTTTTTACCGCTTCGCGCATTTGATCTTTCGCGCTCGCGTCCAGATAAGACAACGCCCGGACTGCTTTCCAACCGTTGAAGTCCATCTGTTCCGGAGTAATCATCTGAGGAAACAATTCCTTGAGCCGGGACTTGTAGGGCTCGGCACCATTGGTGGCGATGGTCAACTCCAGAGCCGCGGCCCAGTCCATGCCGACAAAAGATCGGCCGCGGCCGAAGCCGGTCGGTGGAGTTGCCGGTGCTGCCGAGTTTGTCGCAGCCCCCGAGATGCTCTTTGGTTTACGAGCGCCCGGTTCGCCAGAGACAACACCTTGAGAGGCCGCCAGCACACCGTTTGCGGGAGTCTCTCGGTCTGGCCCGCTGGATGTCGGATACAGTGTTGGATTCGCCGACGTGTCCTTCCATGCTTTGATTGCGGTCTCAAGGCAGTCTTTCGCTAATGCGTCGTCCCAGCCTTTCAGCGTATCCGCTGCTGCAGCCAGCGCCGCAATGGCATTCCACTGGAAGTACGAGTTGTTCGTGGTGAAGATCCAGCGATCGTCCGGCTTGCCCGAGTAATCGCCCTTCATTTCGTTCGGGCCGAGCTTCGGATCGTAAATGCGGCCGTCAGTTTTCGACGCTCCGTCGCCCACCTGTGTGTACTGACGCAGATCTGGCTCGTGAGTTCCGCGGATGGCGTGGCCGATGTTGTGGAACTGCGCCAGGATGAGCAGTGCGCCGTGCTTGACTTGCTGCACCGTATCGGGCACGCCATCGGGACGATGCATCTCGACCTCACGAGCGGGTTCATCCACCGTAAGCTCGTCGTACTTGAGATCGAATTCGCGATACGCCAGAGCGAGGCTCTGAATCACGCTCAGTTGCGCAGGCTCCTCGAGGTCGAAGTCACCGGCATCGTACCAACCGCCCACGTTCATCCCTGGAATGTGATCGCCGCCTTTGTATTTCCCGTCCGTTGCTGTCGACTGGTTCCAGCCGTCGAATTGCTCCCCGACCACTGGCGCCATACGGCCATCATCCAGGTGCGAAGCGCCATGCCACATGCGGTAGCCTTCGCGAACGGAAACGTGATCCATCTGCTCGGCAAGGTGATGGTCCAGGCTGTCCTGCCAGATGTTCGCGTAAGCGTCCTTAGAGACGGGGAAGGGTGCCGTACGCTGGTCTGCATACTCGATAACATAGAGCCCGGGGTCTTTCACGGGAGTGAAGTCGAATTTCGAGTAGACGTAGCGCAGCCACGGTGTTGAAGGCGTGATCGGGCCCTCGAACACCTGCTTGTACGATCCGTCTTCCATCAGGCGCAACACTCTGGCCATCTTCGGAGCGCTGTACTTCGGGTCGAGTTCGAGCACCGCCACCTTTGAGAAGCCCGGCGCATAGCCGACCTGGCTGTGCGCGATCATCGGCGGACGTGTCCAGTTTGGAATCACGTCCGGCCTAATGTGCCAAACGATGGCGCCAGTGGTCTTGCCTGAAGGAATCAGCGAACGCAGCACGAACCAGCCGTTCTGCGCGCGGTCGCGTCCATCGAACAGCATGAGGTTGGCCGTATCCGATACTACGTTCACCCGGGCCAGCGCGTCGTCGACTCCCAGGGTGATGCTCTTGCCCTCGGCGAACGGCAGCGGCTGAGTGTATCCCTTGGCCTTATCCCAGTCTTCCAGGTAGTACGCCTTTTTCGGTTCATCCGGCAGGGGCAACACCTTCGATCATCGGATCGTTCGGCGTACGCGGGAAGATGCCGGCTTTGGTTCCGTCCACCAGATACGCCTTGCCCATGTAGATCGAGGGCAGGAACTCCAGGTTGAAGCCCGCCCGCCCGGCCAGTTTCTGCGGTAGCGGCTTGTCGAGATTGATGCTGACCTTCACGCCGCCCGGTTCCGCTGCGACTTCCAGTGTGTAGCTGAAGTCGAACGTCGGGAAAGCGAGGTCGGCGGTGAGCCGGCTGGTCGCCTTGTCGGCATGGCGACCTTTGAGGGTTGCTACCAAATCCCACTGCTCCGGCGTTGGCATCAGGCGCACGTCGCCGTTGGTGGCGATGCGCTGGCCGTGGAGAATCATCTCCATGGCTGTGTTCTTTTGGTCCACAAAAACGGGATGGTACGTGCTGTCGTAGAGAAAAACGCTGAAACCTTGAGTATCGAGATAATTCTTGTCGGTCACCTTCATGGCAAAATCGGCGGCGGGCAGGCCTCGGGCCGAGATCATGGCCAAGAGGAGACAAACTGTGATTCGCGTGAACATAGATTGGGATTATTACTGCTCCTTTGCTCCAACATGATATGACATGCACACTTCTGGTGAGTTCGCCCAGGCGCCGGCAGTTCTGAGTGGGGTAGCAAAAGGATCAGCATCTGAGCAATCGAAGCTGGTAAGAGGAAAGCTTGCGACGGTGTTGGTCCATCGTTCTCGTCGGGCGCGGCTCAATATCGTTACGAAAGCAAAGTGTAGCCGTTTCGAGATATCCTATTCCCGTCACTTTTTTCCGGGAAGAATGGGGCATGCAACGTGGAAGCATTCCATACCCCTTTCTGTGCAGAGACATTGCCATAAGAAAGTTGCTTGGAAGGGCCGAACTTCACGACGGAATAGTCATGCAAAATGCGGAATTATGTGGACTCAAGTTGCGGGACCGAGAACATATCCCTTTGATGCGGCTCCAGACTACGAGTTCGATCCTTCCTCGATTGCATCCTCTCGGCAAGCCTCAGGACCATATCTCCTTCGGAGCGGGCGGTTTCCGCTCTGCTCACAAGGCAACCAGGCGCGAGGGCCGTTGATTGTCGAAGTATGAGGTTAGTCTTCATTGAATACATCTGCCGCCCATTTCCATGGCGGGTCGGTTCCAGAGAATCGAGCAACGCTGAAAATGACAACTGGGCGATCTCGGTCTGCGACATCTGCACTGTGGTTAGTGGTGGCGCCATGAATTGGGCCAGCCTGATGTCATCGAATCCTACGACCGACAAATCTTGCGGAATATTGAGACGGAGGTCGAATGCCGCTCGCATCACGCCGATGGCCGTCATATCGTTTGAACAGAGCACAGCGGAAGGGCGATCAGGCATGGCAGCGAGAGCAGACAATGCTTTCATGCCGGCTTCGATCGTGTGATCCCCATCGACGAACAGTTCCGGAAGAAGCTCTAAGCCAATTTCCTTCATGCATTGTTCGACCGCGGATCTCCGTATAGTGGCGGTTTTCAAATCTCGTGGGCCGCCGATAAAAGCGATACGCTCGTGTCCCAATGCCGCCAAGTGCTGTACAGCCTGCCGGATTCCGTGCTCATAATCAATCTGGACGGTCTTTAGCAGCGGTCCAGATGAATCCGCGTCGACGACGAATACGGGCACGTTTCGTGCAGTTAGAGCATCGATGAGCGGCAGCTCGTCGCCAAAGGTCAGAATCGCGACTCCGCCAACCCTACGCTCAATCATTTGCCGGGCCGTCGTCTCCAACAATCGCGGGTCATGGTCGATTGAACTCAACAAGATCTCGTAATCGTGCTGAACGCCGAGTTTCGCAAAGGTTTGCACGATTTCCGGGAAAAAGGGATTGGTGATCTCGGAGACGATAAGGCCAAGACTACGACTGTGTCCACGAACCAGCGCGCGAGCGTTTGTGTTCGGAAAGTAACCTTCCTTTTCAATCACCTTTCGAATACGTCTGGCCAGAACCGGATCGACGGAGGGTACGCGATTAATGGCGCGCGACACTGTGGCGGTGGACACTTTGGCCAGTCGCGCGATTTCCCGGAGGGTCAGTCCCTTATTCATAGTTATCGGTACAGTTAGCGAATAATTGCCAGAGAATGGTACACCTCTTCCTGTTCTCTTGCTGGGTTAATTGAAGCTAAGATCCAGGTTGATGTGATGAGGGGTCGAACACTATTCGGAGGGCGTATGCATATTTGCCCGGAGCCTGGTCCGGAAGCCGCACTCGGAGACCATCGGCCCGCTGCTCAAACTGCAGCTTCGCCTCACTGCCTACCAAAATCACGGACCGAACGTGTTCGTTGCCAACGGCCGATGCGAGCGAGTGAATCACGGCCTCGCCATTAGTCGGCCAGCCAAGCCCAATCGCGTAGAGTACATCCCCTTTGGTCGTGAAACGAAAGTCTTCGGCTGTATAGCGCGTCGTGTCGGTATCGTGAAAAGATCCGGCCGCTACCTTTGTTGGACCTTCACCATAGATCCTCCACGGTCGAGTGCCGTAGATCGACTCCCCATTCACATTCAGCCACGCACCGACGTCGAGAAGAACTTGCTGCACCTCGTCCGGGATCGTGCCGTCAGAGCGTGGACCGATGTTCAACAACAGATTGCCGTTCTTGCTGACGATATCGATCAGCTGATGGACCACGAATTCCGGCGACTTGAAGGTGTCGTCCTTGATGTAGCCCCATGATTTGTTACTTACAGAGGTGTCGGTCTGCCAGTAGAGGGGACGGATATCGCCAAGCTGTCCGCGTTCCAGGTCGAGCACGGCGGAGTGCTCCTGCATGGCATAGTCTTTGTAATTGATTACTCCTACGTGGTCGCCGTATTTCAGAGAACTGTTGTAATAAAAAGCAGCAAACTTGGTAAGATTTGGCCGGATCGAAGCCTGTCCGATCCACCAGTCGAAGTAGACGATATCGGGATGATATTTCTCCACAAGTTCTGCACTTCGCGCGAGCCAGTCGTCGGCCCACGCTGAAGACACGTAAGTGAAGTCATCGTTAAGAGGGACGCCCCACGGGGCCGACAACCAGTTATGAGCTGGTCCGTAGAATGCTGCGTATTGCGGATCGTTCACATCCGAGGGAATACTGCGGCCCACGCCGAGAAAAAAATTGTGTTCGACTCGGTGAGATGACACTCCAAAGTGCAGCCCTGCAGCCCGCACGGCTTTGCCCAGTTCTCCCGTGGTGTCGCGATGCGGCCCCATTTTGGCTGCGGTCCAGTCGCTCAATTCGCTGTCATACATGGCAAAGCCATCGTGATGCTCAGCCACAGGTACAACGTACTTTGCCCCGGATTTCTTGAATAGCTCAGCCCACGCCGCCGGATCGAAGTGCTCGGCTTTGAACATACGGGACAAAATCCTTGTAGCCGAACTTATCCTGCGGACCGTACGTTGCCAAATGGTGCTTATATTCGGGCGATCCCGGCACGTACATATTCCGCGGATACCATTCGTTGCCGAACGCCGGGACGGAGTAGACACCCCAATGAATGAAAATGCCGAACTTCGCATCTTTGTACCATTCGGGCACCTCGTACTTCTGAAGCGATTCCCAGTCAGCCCGGAACGGGCCCTGGTGGTCCGCGCTCTCGACTTGTTTCAGCAAAGCGGCGCGCTCTGAATCGTATTTACCGCTCGCTTTCTGCCAGATTTGATCGATGCTAGCCGGCTCCTGAGTAGCGGTTGGAGCCGTGGCACTCTGGGCGTGCGCCATAGAAACCGCAGACGACAGTAACAAAATTGTGCCAACTTTAAGAATTGAGAGTAAACGAGGTGAAAACATTATTGCCCTTTCGTCAGACGCATCGTCGATTTCTGCCGGATCAATTCAGCAGCAATTTCCTGGTCGAGCAGCAGCGCGGCTCTACAAACAGAACATCAATCCATGCTCACCATAATCTTTCTGAAACGTGATGGATTATCGCTCCAGGAACGCAGCGCATCCGCTGCTTGCTCAAGGGGCACAACCAGACTCACAGCTTGATCAACGGGGAACGTCTGCGCTTCCAGAAGTTTGATCACGGCCTCGAAATCCGCCGGTAGAGCATTTCTGGAGCCGACAATATCCAATTCTTTTTGAACGAACAGCCTGGTTTCGTAGCTGACCGGTTCCTTCGCATACCCGATGTACACTACGCGCCCGGTGAATGCGACCTCTTCGACCGCGGCTCGGAACGTAGCCGCGGTGCCAATCGCTTCGATGGCAACATCCGGTCCCCGGCCGTCGGTCATTTCCAGCAATCGGTCGTGTAGCGGCTCTCGCGTGCTATTAATGGTGAGTTGCGCACCGGCCATGCGCGCCAGATCGAGTTTTTCGTCATCCACATCAATGCCGATCGTGCGCGCACGCCGGGAACTTGCGGCTGCAACGACACCAAGGCCCACTCCGCCACAACCCCAAATCGCAACCGTATCGTTCTGCAGTAACACGTCCACGTGTGACGGCATGAAACCCGACGGTAAGCGGTTCCACCAAGCACAACTCTTTAAGCGTCAACTTAGCGGGATACAGTTTTTCTCGCGGCATCACAATGAATTCGGTGAGTGCGCCATCCCTTTGCACACCGAGAGTCTGGTTGAACTGGCAAGCGTTCGGACGTCCACGCAGACAAGAAGAGCATTCGCCGCAACTGGTATATGGGGAGACCGCTACGTTCGTGCCGGCAGGCAATACGGCCTCGGATCCGAGGTCTTCAACGACCGTCGCCGATACTTCATGTCCCAGAATGCGAGGATACGTGACTAGTGGATTGAGTCCACGGAACGAATTCAGATCGCTGCCACAGAATCCCACCATGCGGACCTTGAGCAGCACGTTCGTATCTGTGAGCACCGGATCGGCGATGGTCTCCAGATCGGCCTGGCCCGGTTTGCGAAGCACAAGCGCTCTCATGTCTGTACTCCGTGGAAAATAATCGGTAAAGTTATCGATGTCAACCATGGAAGCTCGGGACACAGAAACTGGCTTCCGTGGCAAGGGTCTATTAGGTTCGATGGTTTACTGCACAAGAGGGCGGTCTGAGCTTCTAAACTGACGAGTTGCCTATGAACATACGAATGAAGGACATCGCCAAAGACCTTGGAGTATCCCTGATCACCATTTCCAAGGTCCTGAGAAATCATCCTGACATCGGAGATGAGACCCGTGAGCGGGTCCTCGCGCGAGTGAAAGAGCTGGACTATCGTCCCAACTTTGCTGCCCGTAGCCTGGTGACCGGGCGCTCGTATCTTGTGGGCCTGGTTGTTCCCGATCTGCTTCACCCATTCTTTGCGGAAGTTGCTAAGTCTCTCTCCGAAGTCTTGCGACATAGCGGCTACTATCTGATCGTTTCCTCCTCCGACGAAGATCCCGATCTCGAGGAGGTGGAGATCAATCACTTGCTGGCACGCCGGCTCGACACATTAATCATTGCATCGTGTCGGACGACGGTAGACGTTTTCTTTCACATCGAAAGACAAAACATACCGTATGTATTGATCGATCGGTGCTTGCCTGGTCTTTCGGCGAACTTCGTCGGGGTAGACGATGAATCGGTGGGGAGGCTCGCCACCAAGCACTTGATTGATATTGGCTGCAAAAGAATCGCTCACATTTGCGGACCAGAGATCAGTCCCGGGCTTCGCCGGATGGAAGGATATAAACGAGCCCTCGCGCAAGCTGGGATGAAAGTAATGGATCATTACATCGTCACGCAACAGAAGGGGGATATAGGAACCAAACAGGGTGGTGCCGAAGCCATGCGCCAACTCCTAAGTCTCGATCCCAGACCAGACGGGTTGTTCTGCTTCAATGATCCTTTGGCAATGGGTGCCATGAATTACGCGCTGGATCACGGAGTACGAATTCCGCAGGATTTGGCGGTCGTTGGCTGCGGAAATCTCCACTACGATGATTCACTTCGTGTTCCACTCTCCAGCATCGATCAACACAGCCGGAGAATCGGAGAAGAAGCTGCGCGCATCGCGCTCCGCATTCTGAACACAAAAGCACCCCCAAAGCCGGAAACTGTGGTGATGCAGCCCGAGTTGATTGTGCGCGAATCGACACACCGACGCACGGGCAAGGACATTTCAAAAAAAGTGCACGCAAGCGTCAAGCGAAGCCAAAGGCCTTAAAAGCCCTTCGCGTGCACGGCTCTATCATTGCCTGGCATTTCCATTTTGAGTTCGTTACAGTTAGCGCTGCCGTTGTACGCACTTTTGACCGAATGAGATTAAACTTGCTTCCATCCAGCGAGCTTCTGGACTTCTCTTTTTCTCGGCCTATGCGGGCTCACCGGGACCGCGACACAGGCAACCGCCCAGCTGTGGGACGTGCCCCCACTACCCCCAGTCAAGTACGCGCAAGCTCGGGACGGTATGACGGCCACAATCGGAAACGAGAGCGTGCACATTTCCGTTTGCCGCTCCTCCGTCATTCATTTCGTCGCTTCCCCCGAGCCGCCCGATACGATTCGCCCAAGCCAGCCATGGATGCTCGATTCAAAGCAGTCGTGTCCAGGCGCGAAGTTCCAGATTTCACAAACATCCGAAGCGGCGATCCTCACTACCGATGCATTGAAGATCGAACTCTCGCTCAAATGGGGCAACGTCCAATTCAGCACGGCTACAGGCCAGGGTCTCTTACGCGAACGCAACTCGATTCCCCGGACCTACGGACCGGCTGAACTGAATGGAGAGAAGAAATTTCACGTCGAAGACAGATTTGCTCCGGATTTCTCCGAAGGCTTCTACGGTTTGGGGCAACACCAGAACGGAATGTTCAACTACCGGGGCGCCACCGTCGAACTTGGGCAGAACAACACGGATGTAGCGATCCCTTTGCTGTTGTCAAGCAAAGGGTATGCTTTGATGTGGAACACCGCCTCACTGACGCACGTCGACAATCGTTTCCCGCTGGAACTCAATCTGGATTCACTTGCCGGCCATGCCATCGACTACTACTTCATTTACGGCCCGGAGATGGATCAACTCATCCATGAATATCGGAACCTTACGGGACACACCCCGCTGCTACCGAAATGGTCCTACGGATTCTTCCAGTCGAAGGACCGTTACGTTTCGCAAGAAGAAGTGCTCGGAATCGCACATCGGTATCGTGAAGAGCACATACCGCTCGACGCAATTGTTCAGGATTGGTTTTGGTGGAAAGCAGAAGGCGATCCGATCTTCAATTCGAACTTCCCTGATGTCCCCGGTGAACTCAAACAACTCCACGATGAACACGTCCATGCCATGCTTTCGGTTTGGGGGCTGTTTGATTCGAAGTCTCAGAACTTCGCGGAGATGACGAAGCAACACCTGGACGTTCCCGGCGCCCATGTTTACGACGCTACGAATCCGAAAGCGCGTGATTTCTATTGGAACAATCTCGCTGGAAAGCTCTTCTCTTTCGGTTGGGACGCATTCTGGCTCGACAGCGCCGAGCCGGAAGAATATTGGCCTCACATGGGTGACGCGATTCTGCAAAACAAGCAGATCGCCATCGGCAATGGCGCCGAATACACCAACATTTTTCCGTTCATGCACACGCTAGGGGTTCAGGAACACTGGAGAACAACCACAAATCGCAAGCGAGTTTTCCTTCTCACGCGTTCCGCTTTTCTCGGGCAGCAACGAGTTGGAGCGGCAGTCTGGTCGGGTGACGTTTATGGCTCTTACTGGGGTCTACGCCATCAAGTGGCCGCCGGATTGAATTTTGCGCTTTCCGGATATCCGTATTGGACAACCGATATCGGCGGCTATTGGCCGCCGCACGACAATCCGGTTGAGGACCCAAAGTTTCAGGAACTTTATGCACGCTGGTTCGAGTATGGAACCTTCTGCCCGATTTTCCGCACGCATGGGCACCGGCCGCAGAATGAGATTTGGGCCTTCAATAAAGTCGAACCGATTCTCATCAATTACGATAAGCTGCGCTACCGCCTGATGCCCTACATTTATTCGCTGGCGTGGCGTGTGACGAATGAGGACTACACGATCCAGCGTCCGCTAGTAATGGATTGGCGCACTGATCTCAGAGTTCGGGACATCGGTGATCAGTTCATGTTCGGACCTGCGCTCCTCGTCAACCCTGTGCTACAGCCAGACGCTACTCACAGAGCCTTGTATCTGCCGGACGCCCCGGCTTGGTACGACTTCTGGACGGGAGCTTCGACAAATGGAGGCCGCGAGATCGATGCTGACGCGCCTCTCGATCGTATTCCCCTCTACGTGCGTGCCGGTTCGATTCTTCCGCTGGGTCCTGAAATCGAGTACGCGGATGAGAAACCCGCAGGGCCTATCGAATTAAGGATCTATACAGGTGCCGACGGAGAATTCGTTCTCTATCAAGACGCCGGCGACGGTTACGACTATGAGCACGGTGTGCACTCTGTCATCCCAATGCACTGGTCGGAGTCAAACCGAACTTTGACGATTGGTCAGCGAGAAGGGAAATATCCCGGAATGCCGGCAAGCATTCAGATGAAGATTGTGTTCGTAACCGCCGGGCACGGATCGGGCCTCGAATCAACCGCTAATCCCGACAAGCTGGTTGATTACGCGGGAGAGGCAACACCGGTTCACGCGCCGTAACATCGACGCTTGAACCGTAGCAATTTGTTTGGGTGTTCACAGGAGTCGAATGAACCATCCCAGAATTGTATTGCTGGCCGCACTCATCGTTAGCATCGCCTTCGTCGCCCCCACTTCCTTCGCGCAAGACACCTCCAACTTCCCTTACACGAATCCCAAGCTCTCTCCTGAAGAGCGCGCGTCCGATCTCGTTCATCGCATGACGCTCGAAGAGAAGGCCTCACAGCTCGTGAATCAGGCACGCGCCGTCCCTCGCCTGAACATTCCTTCGTACGATTGGTGGAGCGAGGCCCTGCATGGCGTCATTTCCGATGGCGTGACGGAATTTCCCGAGCCCATCGGTCTTGCCGCCACGTTCGATGTGTCCAGCATTCACGAGATGGCGACCGCCATCGGCGTTGAGGGCCGAATCAAGCACGCGCAGCATGAGCGCGCAGGTCACTCCAATATTTTCGAAGGCTTGGATTTCTGGGCTCCCAACGTCAACATCTTTCGCGATCCGCGCTGGGGACGCGGCCAGGAAACCTATGGTGAAGATCCCTTTCTGAGCGCTCGTCTAGCCGTCGCGTTTGTCACAGGCATGCAAGGCGATGATCCCCACTATTACCGTGCCATCTCCACACCCAAACATTATGCCGTTCACAGTGGCCCCGAACCCACTCGCCATTTCACCGATGTGGACGTCAGCAAGCACGACGAAGAAGACACCTACTTACCTGCATTTCGCGCGGCCGTCGTGGAAGGCCATGCAGGGTCGGTTATGTGCGCTTACAACGCGATCAACGGTGAGCCTGCGTGCGCGAGTCAGTTTCTGTTGCAGCACACTCTTCGCGGGGCTTGGGACTTCCAGGGCTATGTAGTCTCTGACTGTGACGCCGTGCGCAACATCTTCAACGGCCATCATTACCGCCCGACGCAGCCACAGGCCTCAGCGATCTCTGTGATCCGCGGCATGGATAACGAATGCATCGACTTTGCGAAAGTGAACGACGACCACGATTACAAACCGTACATCGAGGCTGTGCAGCAGGGCTATCTTCCGGAAAGCTCGGTTGATACTGCGCTCATTCGTCTCTTCACGGCTCGCATCCGTCTCGGCATGTTCGATCCGCCGGCGACCGTGCCATACATGAACATCGACGAGAAACAACTGGACAGTCCCGCTCACCGCGAGCTTGCGCGTCGTATCGCCAATGAATCGATGGTTCTGCTCAAGAATGACGGCGTCCTGCCTCTGAAATCTGCCAAACGAGTCGCCTTGGTCGGCCCGCTCGCCGATCAAACTGCGGTTCTGCTCGGCAACTACAACGGCAGTACCTCGCACACCGTCAGCGTGCTGGAAGGAATGAAGGCCGAGTTCCCACAGGCAAAGATCACCTACGTGCCCGGCACTCAATTTCTTTCAAACAAGGCAGACCCCGTGCCCGCATCTGTCCTGACCACTCCGGATGGCAAGCCCGGCCTCAAAGCCGAATACAGTTCGCGGCCCAGCTTCGACGCCAAGCCGACTTCTCTTACCTCAAGGGTCGAGTCCTCAGTGAACCTGAATGCGACCAATGTCCCTGAACAGGCGAAAGGAATTTCGGGCCTGTCGGTGCAATGGACTGGCTGGCTCAACCCAACTGCAACCGGCGACTATTTACTGGGACTCAGCGTCGACGGCTTCGGCCGCCTGTCAGTGGATGGAAGAGAGGTTACGACGCTCTGGGGCAAGAACATAAATCTAAGCCCGGTTCACCTCGAAAAAGCTCACCCTGTAAAAATCGAGGTCCTCTACGGACGCAACGGGGAGGGTAAGCCGGAAGCGCAGCTCCTGTGGACTCCCGTGAATAACGCGCCCGATCCGGCGGCCGTGGCGGCTGCGAAGAATGCCGATGTCGTCGTCGCCGTAGTTGGCATCACCAGCCGTCTCGAGGGGGAAGAGATGCCTGTGAGCCAGCCCGGCTTTTCCGGCGGCGACCGCACCAGCCTTGATTTACCCAAACCCGAAGAAGATCTGATCGAGGCTCTTGCAGGAAATGGCAAGCCTCTCGTCATCGTGCTGATGAACGGGAGTGCGCTCGGCGTGAGCTGGGCGAAGGAGCACGCCAACGCCATCCTCGAATCCTGGTACTCCGGCGAAGAAGGAGGAGCCGCGATCGCGGAAACACTCAGCGGAAAAAACAACCCATCTGGACGTCTTCCTGTCACTTTCTACAAGGATGTTCACCAGCTTCCGAATTTCGAAGATTATTCAATGAAGGGGCGAACCTACCGCTACTTCGAGGGGGAACCGCTCTGGCCGTTTGGATACGGCCTCAGCTACACAGCGTTCACTTACAGCAATCTCAAGCTACCCGATACACCAGTCAACGCCGGTGATCCGCTGCACGCCTCCGTTACGGTCGCTAACACTGGCAAAGTGGCCGGTGACGAAGTCGTCGAGCTGTACCTCCAGTTTCCGGAAGTGTCCGGTGCGCCGCGGCGCGCACTCCGCGGATTTCAGCGTGTCCATCTGGAGCCCGGAGCAAGCCAGAAGGTAGAGTTCCAGTTGAAGTCTCGCGATCTCAGCATGGTCACCGATCAAGGAGACATCATCGTGGCGCAAGGCAAGTACACGGTCTCGATCGGGAGCGGTCAACCCGGAACAGGAGTTCCCTCAGTGAGCGGTAATTTTGAGGTCAAGGGACAACTCGTTCTGCCGGAATAACTCTTGAGAGCTTGAGGCGATATGCACACTAATGTTTTGAGATCCATGCTGCTGGTCTTGGTTTCCATTGGTTATGCCTTGGCGCAGGAATCTAACTCCTGCGCCGAAGCTGGCAAGCTTCAAAGCCGAGAATGTTGAAATCACCAAAGCAGCGGCCATCACTGCCGGGACCACCGAGGCCATTCCCTGGAACCAGACTCGCACCGCACCTTTGCCTGCGTATTGCCGAGTCGAAGGGACAATGAACCGGCGCACCGGAATGGATGGCGAACAGTTTGGGATCACCTTCGCACTGGCCATGCCCGACCACTGGAATGGTGACTTTCTGATGCAAGGCGGAGCTGGTAGCAACGGCGTCGTAGGCGCGCCTCTTGGATTGAACGCGGCTGGAGACACCCCTGGACTGATACGCGGCTTCGCTGTCGTAAGTACGGACACAGGTCATAAGAGCCGCAATCCGGGATTTGATTTCGGCTTCATGCGCGATCAGCAGGCCTATCTGGACTTCGCTTACCTCGCGAATGTTGAGGTCGCTGCACTGGCAAAACAACTCATCGCGCAACACTACGGCAAGCCGGCAGCCTTTTCGTATTTTTCCGGGTGCTCCACCGGCGGCCGCGAAGGCATGATCCTTTCGCAGCGCTCTCCCGCGGTTTTCAACGGCATCATCTCGGGCGACCCAGCGATGCGCACTGGGCTTTCCAATCTCGCAATTGGGCGATGGATTCCCATTGCCTTCAATCAAATTGCTCCGAAAGATGCTAATGGAAAACCAATCATCGAGCAATCGATTACCGAGAATGATCGCAAGCTGATCAGAGATGCTCTCATCAAACAGTGCGACGCCAAAGATGGCGTCGCCGACGGCTTAATCTCCGATCCTCTCGGGTGCGACTTCGATCCTGAGATGTTGGCGTGCAAGGGCGAAACGAATAACTCCTGCCTGGCTCCGGAAAAAGCCGCGGCCATCAAGAAGGCCATGGGAGGGCCGAAGACGTCGAGTGGAACCCAAGTCTATGCGGGTTTCCTTTACGACACGGGCATCACGAACGGCCCGCCGTTTCGAGGATTGCTCTCACCGGGACCCGGCATTTTCGGGCCCGCGACGACGGACATGACAATGGACGTTGCCAAGGAAGCTCTGGCGGCTGCCCAGCCGCTTGTCGATTCAATGTCCACGAATTTGACGACCTTCTCCGCGCACGGAGGGAAGCTCATCTTCTACCACGGCGACAGCGACCCGTGGTTCTCGCCGCTTGATACGTTCGGCTATTACAAAGACATGGCATCTGCCAACGGGGGCCTCGACGCGGTATCGAAGTGGAGTCAGTTCTATTTCGTTCCAGGGATGAGCCATTGTGGCGGAGGCCAAGCGCTGGATCAGTTTGATTTGTTGGGCGCGATCGTCAACTGGGTCGAGAAGGGTACGGCGCCTACGTCAGTGATTGCGACTGGCAGCGCTTTTCCTGGCCGCAGCCGGCCGCTGTGTCCTTATCCGAAGCACGCACAATACAAGGGGAAAGGAGACACGGAAGACGCAGCCAGCTTCGAGTGCCGTTAAACTTTGTTACTTCTTCTAAAAGGACATCGCTTCTTATGCGTTCACTTCTCGTAGGCTTGACGCTGGCCGTTATGTGCATCACTGCGCCGAAGCTGGCTGCCCAGAAAGTCGAGTTGTCGATTGATGCATCCAAAACCGGCGCGAAGATCGACCGCAACATTTTCGGGCAATTCGCAGAGCATCTTGGACACGGCATTTACGAAGGTATTTGGGTCGGGCCTGATTCCAGAATCCAGAATACTCGGGGGATTCGCAACGATGTTGTTGCGGCGCTGAAAGCGATCAAGGTGCCTAACGTTCGTTGGCCCGGGGGCTGCTTCGCCGATGAGTATCACTGGCGTAAGGGCATCGGCCCTCAACGATCGGTGACTCTTAACCCCAACTGGGGCGGAGTGACTGAGGCAAACACGTTTGGAACGCATGAATTCATGGACTTCATCGATCAGATCGGGGCGGAAGCGTATATCTCCGTCAATGTCGGTTCCGGGACTCCACAGGAAGCGGCCGAGTGGCTGGAATACATGACCGCAGCAGCACCGACGACACTGGCAAAAGAACGTGCCTCGAACGGGCATCCAGCTCCGTACAAAGTCGCATTGCTCGGCATCGGTAATGAAAGCTGGGATTGTGGAGGCAACATGACTGCTGACTACTACGTCAGCCAGATGAAGATCTACAGCCGCTTCGTAAGGAATTTCAATCCCGCGCAGCAAGAGAAGCAGCAGATGCTCAAGATCGCCGTCGGTCCGGGCGGCGATGGCCCGCGATGGACCGACTGGACGGAAACCGTCATGAAGGCTTATCAGCAACACACGTGGAGCTGGGACATCAACGGACTTTCAATGCACAACTACACGGTCGGGCACTGGCCGCCTTCCTATGCGTCGGTGGGATTTGGTGAAACTGAGTACAGCGAGATTCTCAAATCCACTTTGGAGATGGAAGGTCTCATCAGCAAGCACTCGGCGATCATGGACAAGTATGACCCCGACAAGAAGGTTGCGCTCGTGGTTGACGAATGGGGAGGCTGGTACGCGCCACTTGCCGGGCAGCAATCCGGGATTTCTGGTCCAGCAGAACAGCCTGCGCGACGCCATTCTCGCGGCCCTGAACCTTAACATCTTCGCTCGCCATGCCGACCGCGTACGCGGCGCTAACATCGCACAGATGATCAATGTGCTGCAGGCAATGATCATCACAGACAAAGAGAAGATGGTCCTGACTCCAACCTATTACGTCTTCAAAATGTATGTGCCGTTCCAGGACGCCACATTCGTGCCGGTGACTTTTGATGCTGGTTGGTACACACATGGGGCCGTGGCGGTGCCCCGAGTGGACGCGATCGCAGCGAAAGACGCGAACGGCAAGTTGTGGCTGGAGATTACCAATCTCGATCCCAATGAACCGGTCGAAATCGAGGCAGGCCTGGCGGGCATTACGGCAAAAGCAGCGAGCGGCGAAACTCTGACCGCGCCGAAGGTGGACAGTGTCAACACCTTCGACGCACCCAACACAGTCACGCCGAGGCCGATCTCAGCGAAGGTTCAGGGTAGCAAGCTAACTTTGAAACTGGAGCCTAAGTCTGTAACCGTCGTTTCAGTTGAGCAGTGATCCAAACCGGATCCTGCGACCGCAACGCCGAAGCTAACGAAAAGCTATCGCTCGACGGCGCTATGGTTCACATTCGATGGCAACGAAGGAGAACAACATGCGGAGATTCGCAATACTGGTCCTCTTGTCTTTGAGTTTTTGTTGGGCACAGGAATCAGGCAGTTTTCAGCCCTCTACGACGAATGTCTGGGCAGCGGAGTATCCACGGGTTGACAGCGCCGGCAGAGTACAGATTCGCGTGAAAGCTCCAGATGCTACGAAGGTCAGACTGAACTTCTGGAGCGGTCCGAAACTGGACATGGAGAAACAGCAGGATGGATTCTGGACCATCACCACTCCGCCGCTGGTTCCTGGTTTTCACTATTACACGCTGATCATCGACGGCGCCGAGGTCAGCGATCCCAACACTCACGCCTTCTTCGGAGGAGGCAAGCCGGCGAGTGGCGTGGAAGTTCCGGAGCCAGGCTCTACCTATTATTCGGTGCAAGATGTGCCGCACGGCGCAGTTCGCGAGGTCTGGTACAACTCGAAAGTGACGGGCACCTGGCGGCACGCATTGGTTTATCTGCCCGCCGAATTACGATACGCAAACAAAAGAGCGCTATCCAGTGCTCTATTTACAACACGGTGCCGGCGAGGACGAGACCGGTTGGGTCCGCCAGGGCAACGCGAATTTCATCCTGGACAACTTGATCGCAGCGAAGAATTGCAAGCCGATGATCGTGGTGATGGCCTACGGCTACGCGCACCGCGCGGGCGAGGCGCCTGTCGATCTGTTCGCAAAAGGGTTTGGGTCACCTGAAATGTTGAAGGCGATGCAGGATATGGCCGCGGCATTCGAAGATGATGTGACGCAATCTCTCATCCCCTACGTTGATTCCACCTTCCGCACGTTATCCGACCGCGACCACCGCGCGATGGCAGGCCTATCGATGGGCGGCATGCAGACCTTCCAGATTACTCTGGATCATCTCGATCTCTTCTCTTACATCGGCGGCTTCAGCGGAGCGGGCGGGATGCTCGTGCTCGGAAATCGGAAACTAGATCCCAAGACCGACTACAACGGAGTGTTCGCTGATCCAGCAGCATTCACCAAGAAAGTGCACCTGCTCTGGCTTGGCGTAGGAACGAATGAGCCAGAAAGAATGCGCGGAGGACTCCAGAGCCTGCACACGTCACTTCAGGAAGCGCAGATACAACATGTTTTCTACGAATCACCCGGCACCGACCACGAGTGGCAAACTTGGCGCCGTGATCTGAAGGATTTCGCGCCGAGACTCTTCTGAACCAGGCTTCCACCCATACTGATCACGAGGGCGAGCAGTCGAGGCTGCTCGGATTATGGGTCCGATAAGCTCTTTAGAGCCCCTGATTGTACGAAACAACCTTTCCCCGTACTGACTGATTACGAGCGGATTGCTCTGAGAATGCAAAAATAGGTCCTCGTAAACGCGCATATCGCTACCAGTTCTGGGTTGGTCGGCAAACAGAAATGTATCTCAACTGTCGATGCCAAGAACTCTGGACAGTTGAATCGTTTCCTCTAGGTCGGGCTCTCGCGCACTTGATCCGGCTTGGTAAACCGGCCTTGCTAATGGCTCTTGTAAGCTACGGTGAAACTGGTTTTGGGGTACGAGGAACACGCTCCCGCTATCAAATCTGGGGACGTTAAGGGGACGATAAGAAGTGACATACGATACTTTATGGTATCAAGAGATGTCCGCCGACACCGTTTGATATCAATCAGTTACATGAGCCCGAGGCCCTGTCACGGCAGAGGCCGCGGGTTCGAGTCCCGTCGTCCCCGCCATTCCTTTCAAGCACGAGATCACGTACTCGTTCAAAGGGATCATTCACAAATTCAGACCGGACTATCTAGTTCGGCTGACCAACGGGCGAACCCTCATCCTGGAGGTAAAGGGACAGGATGACCAGCAGAACCAGACCAAGCGTGAGTTTCTATCCGAATGGGTCAGAGCCGTCAATGGGCACGGTGGATTCGGTGAATGGACGGCAGATGTCTCCCGCCACCCTAAAGACGTGCTAGAGATCTTGCAGAGGTACAATAAGTAGGTTGCAACCCCTGTCCTGCGCTCAAACGCCCTTAATCTCCGGCTCCTGCCCCGGCACCTGCGCCAACCAACCTCACGGCACCCGCAGTTTCGACTAAAGCCGGTAGCACGTGTAGATATGTGGACGATGGGAATCTGCACGCATAGTTCAAGAGCTTCGGGCGGTCAACACTGCCGAAATCGAGCTCGTCGAGAGCCGGTGCAGTTCCGTTTTGAATACCCAAATAAATCCAGTCGAGGATTGCCTTTTCTGGCTCCGCGATCAGATAGCTGCCGTATCGAGTGGTCTTTCGCACGAACCCCCAATAGAGACGAGAACTAATACTGCGGTAGCTGATCGTGATCGTCCTCGCCTTGAACTCTTTGGGACGTTCTGTCGTCACACAAGTGAGTGTACGAGGAGACTGCGTACTGATTCCGTATTCGCGCAGGCCAGACTCAAGCGAGACATAAGCATCCTCACGCAAAACATTCACCAGATCACGAGGGGAACCATCCAGCGCAAGCCAGTTGTAGTAGATCTTACTGCTGATATGCTCGACCAATCCTTTCTGCTCCTGGCGCGCGAGCGCCTGCGTTACAGCAGCGGGAATGATGCCGTACTTACGTGCCAGTTCATCCGTGCGAAGGATAGAGCTAGTCTGCGCCTCTTTGTGAATCACAGTTACCCAATCCATATTCGTATTCCTCTTTTCTTCCGACTACAACCAGCGCCGGTACAGATCGCGAAGTGCGTCACGGAGAGGGCTGAATTGTTCTTTCGCCAGCGACTCGAATACTTCCGACGGCAACAAAGGACGCAGCTCACTGCAACGCTTCTCATCAACCTGCGCAATTCTCGCAGCGATGTCCATCGCTTCAATTTCGTGGCCCATGAGCGTGTCCTCCAAATGATTCTCCAATTGCTCATTAAGGACAACACCAGACTGTCTCAAGCGAAAAATATCGAATGGATCACGTGCTTTCATGATCTTTCGCAATAGGAAACACTCAGCCTTCTGGAGCAAGAGGAAATCGCGCGAAGCGGCCTTCACTTTCGCGACGTTGCCTTCATCAATTTGAACCGCATGCTCCTCTACTTCACTCTCAAGCACAGACCCAAACCGAGTGATGTCCACTTTGAACAGAAGGCTCTTGTCTCGCTTCTTAACCAGAATCTTGTCGCCAGAAACCTCGACTTGAAGCGGGCCTAGATTCAGGGCATCCGCTGCCGAGGCCAGTCCGGCCGCAAGCGAGGCACGAAGATCCTCTAACGTTGGTAGCTTGTCCGCTCTCGGCTGCAAGTCTAAATCCGCGGAGTGACGCACACCGTCGTGAAATAGCAACAGCGTCGCACCGCCAAACAACAAAAAAGAGTCGGGGAAGTCCTGGAAAAGCACGCCGGCGGCAAGCCGCATCATTGTGATCACTTCGGCCTGGTCGCCGGTGAATCCCTTATCTCTATACGCGGCAATCTGAGCAGCCAAGTTCATGACTGAAATATAGCATAACTGCTAATAAATGGCAACATTAGCATACACATGAAACACGTTAACAGCATATACGCTACCAACTGGTCGCAAGCTTCTAGTTGGCGAACGAAAAGCGAATCTTGTAAACTGCCAAGATCCATGAATGCCGCAAACGTGTGATCGGCATCATGGTGGACCCATTTTTACCGCAAGGATCTCTACGCTTGAGTAGGGAGAACATCCAAATGGACGACCGACCCGTAATGTTTGGACTGCCCGCCGTGTGGAATGAATCTTTCCATTCGCACGCGGACGTATATCACGCGCTCGACAAGGTTCAACTCGTAGCGGACGACTTGATAAAAGCAACGCAAGACAACGAATCGGATTTGGTGGAAGTTCTGCGCGCTCTCACGAGCGTTAACAACGCGAGCATGACCGATGTGGTCATCTTGACCGGAAACCGCAGAGGCGCGGGCGCCATGAAGATTGCGCTCAAGCTCAGTACAACCGGGTGAAGGCAAAATTCGAGAAGAATGGAAAGGTTCGCAACAACTGGACGGACAAGACCATCAAAAAGCTCGCCCACGCCATAGGTCCAGACTGGACAAATCTCTATGAAGTGGTCTACGGATTAGCGTCGGAATTGCACCACGTAAATGTTGTCGGTCTGATAGGCTACGATTTGGAATGGGCGTCTGAGGCACTTCGCGTGGGCCATGGCGGCCTGCTGCAAACGCTAGTGTCCCTGTACAACGCCTATCACAAGACGGGAACTGAGTTCCACAACCGCATCAATGACAACAACCGCATCAATGAGCTAGTGAAAGACTTCGAGAGAGTCTGGAAGGAGCAACTCGCGGCTCGTGACAAGAAACTTTAGACAGGAAAACTCTTCGCTCCTACCGACAAATTGACTGAAGTTTACGGCAAATTGATCCGCGTCGACGCTGTGGACTCGAACTGAGACGCCATCGCCTGCTCACGGCGGCGTTGTTCCGAAAGAAATCACCAAACGTCTGATCCAACAAACATCGTTCGACCGTTTCCCTTAGCAGCGACTCCAAGCGTTCGTACAGAGGCGTGTGCTCGCTTTCGGGAAGCGTGTTGGTCATGCCAGACAAAAAGCTCTCGCCGTGAACTAATTTAGAGCGAAGTTTGTAAGCGATCCAAAGCTCTTCATCTGTGAAAGGCAGATTGAATTCAGCTCCGAGTTGCCGCACTCGGTCCCGGAACTGCCAGGCCAGGTCGTTGTCCTTGGTACTCAGCAACGCCTCGAAAGCGGAGACAATGAGCGTCCATCGTATGTCGAGATAATAGGATCACCACATCGTGGTCGAGCTTTTGTGAGGTATTCGAGGATTGCATCGCCTGTTGCGCGATGGAGCGGATATCGCTGAGAACCTCCCCCTTTCGAGTGTTGGACAACGAACGTCTCTCGCCGCCAATCGAAGTCTTTCAGCTGCAACCGCGACACTTCACCACTACGCAGCCCATAAACCGCAAACAACATCAGTATTGCTCGTGTGCGCAGCGCAACAGATGGCGGCCTCTTTGCGGAAAAAGGCACGAAGCGATTGTGCCGCCGTGGAGACCGATCTGCGATTCCATCCGTTGGCGCCTTTCATCGCAAGTAACTCATCCACATGATTGAGGTTCACGCTGGCCAGGGATCGATGTCGCTCTCCGAACCATGTCAGAAACTTCGATGCCTTCCAGGAGTTTGACTGGATAGATTGCGGCGACAGTCCCTGTTCCGATGCCATGTATTGAGCGAAGCCGTCCAGTTGGTCGGCGAATCGCGCCCGCCGTACACTCAGCGGTTTCAGCCGGCCGAGGAAGCGAAGCCATTTTTTCGCCACATAAGCAAAGTAGGACGCAGCGCGGACGTATGAGTGAGCCTTTGGATTTGACAGTTGTTGGCGGGCAAAGCGCTCCGCCGCTCTGTGGATCTCCTCTGGACTCACGTCGCGCAGTTTTCTTAATCTCAGGAGGCGAACCGCGTGGATTAGTTCGCTGGCGAGGTTACACAGAGCGGCGCGACTTGTTCCTCGATGATGCAGGTGCTGGAGGAACTCTTCACGTTCCTTCAGCAGTGGGACATCTCGATGACGTTTCAGAGTGCTTGGACGTTCCAAAATGGTTTCTAGCATTAGATGGGCCTCCTAAATCCCAAGCAATCGTAGATTCGGCATTGCGTATTGAGATCTAAAACCGACACAAGAGGTAGTGCAGACACTGGGTGTCAAGCTTCCACGCGGTATCATCAGGCTTGCAGCCTGCACTACCGGATGGTTCCGTCGCTATTGGAGCGTGCGATCCGGCAGGACGAGGCGCAAGGCCGGGAGCCGATTGCAGTGGTCGCATCGGCGGGAACAGTTAATACCTAAAGCGGAGAATCGGATATGCGACGAGTTCTGGTGGTGTGTGTCGTGCTTGCGATGGTTCTTTCCCTGCCTCGATTCATCGAAGCGATCGTAATGATGGATCCGACCGTTAGCGTTCCGGTGAACCGACTGATTATCAACACCACCAAATACATCAAAGCCCACCCGAAAGATTCGCAGGGATATTATCTGCTCGGACGGCTGCACAGCTTTGCGTTTGCCGGGAATACCCACACCGAAGAGTCGAAGTACTCAAGACTATTCGGCCCGAACGCGTTGCCGGAGGCGCGCTTTATCGAACCAGTCCCCCGCCAGGAGCGGACGGTACCGGGGAAAATTCTGCCCGCAGCGGCGCGCTGGCACCTCAACGAGTCGCTACGCAACTACCAGCGCGCGACCGAACTTCAACCAAAGCAGCCCCTGGCGTATCTCGGATTAGGCTGGATGTTGGAGCAGGGCGCGCTGTTCGCGGACCAGGTCGACGCCCCTTTTAGGAAGCCTCCGCAGCGGGCTTCTGCGCAGGAGTGGCGGGCCGAAGCGCTGGCAGTTTATCGTCGTTTGGCCACGAACCCCAAGGGGTCTCTATGACGCAGGGCCTCAGCCGGAATCGCCTGAAGGACTGCGCGTGGAAGCGAGCCGGGCAATCCTGCGCATGCTTCCCGGACCGGACTTATCCCCAGAAGAAAAGGCGGATACTGAAAGCGCGCGCAAGGTGAACGAAGATTTCGAGGAAAAGGCGAAGAAGGCAGCGGCGGGACAGCCAGCTGGAGAGCTAGGGGACCGACATGTTATTTCGCCCATCATCTTTCCACTGCGCGGACCGGGCCCGCTCGAGCCGCTGCTGGCCCCCGGGCGCGTCGTGTCATTTGATCTTGCCGGGAACGGCGTGCCGGCGAAGTGGCCCTGGGTGAATTCCGACGCGGGCTTTCTGGTGTGGGATCCTGAAAACCGGCAGCGCATCGAGTCTGGCAGACAACTGTTCGGTTCGGTGACCTGGTGGATGTTCTGGCGCGACGGCTACGCAGCCCTGGCCGCGCTTGACGACGATGGCAACGGCTGGCTCGAAGGAGATGAACTCGCCGGAATCGCCATCTGGCGCGATATCAACGGGAATGGCGTGTGCGATCCTGGCGAAGTGATCTCCCTGCAGGACGCGGGAATTGTGCGCATCGCGGTCCGGGCGAGCGGACGCTCGAACGGAATGCCTTTCAACGCGCAGGGGATTCAATTGAGCGACCAGACTTTCCGGCCCACCTACGACTGGACGCCGGAGTCGATCGTGTCGGGCGCGCAATATCAGGATACGAAACCCTAAATAAGGTCGCGATGGTCTTGAGCCATGCGAGGGAGCGTCAGGAAATCAGCAATCGCCGGAAGCGCCGTTGCGCGACCCAACCACGCAAACAATTCGTGACCGAGTCCACAATTGAACCTGACCGACCCAAGGTCTGGAATTCATCTAAGGACTATTCCGTTGGGAGGTGGTCTATACCCGACTACGAGTTCTACTGCCACACCTGCATGAAAACATTCTCAAAGGTGCTGACGCGGGCCGAATACGAGGAAGGCGAAGTCCTCCGTCCGCATTGCAGCAGCGATAACGTAGAACAGAGTTGGTCCGTGTTCTACCCCATCACTTCCAAGAAGAGCGTCTGAGAACCATTCCACCAGGCCCGCAGGCACTGCACCGAAAGTGGTCGTTGACAGGGCTCCCCAGGGAGCTTAGCGTCGGCATGTCTCCATTGGCCACAGCTAAACTCGGTCGCACAACTCTTACCTAGCGGCCCCAGCAACGGCCCTGACCCACGAGGACATTCGGGCAGTTGAAATTAACCAGACCGTATCACCGTCACCGATGACGGTGTAGACCCAAATACATGGTGGTCAAGCAGTTGGTCGCAAGACCGACTCCACCCCACGGACCCAACACCGCAGCTGGCCAGCTTCGACCGGCAGCCTCGAATTGTCGCCTGTCGAGAAACAAGCGCAAAGGAGTGTTTCCATGTTTACACGAGTTGTTGAGTGGGCCCCAAGTGCAAAGGAGGAAGCGATGCGACATTCAAAACGAAAGACGAAAATCACGACGACCGTTTTGGCATTGGCGCTCCTGGTCGGATGGTCAGCCAGTCCAGCGCTGGCCCAGGCTCCGCCTTCGTATTCGCCAGAACAACTGGACCGACTGGTCTCTCGGATCGCGCTGTATCCCGACCCGCTTCTGGCGCAGGTCCTTGCCGCCGCAACTTTTTCCGACCAGATCCCCGACGCTGCCAAGTGGGCCGATGAACACCACTATTTGACCGGGGACGAACTCGCCAAGGCCATTTCCGAGGACCATCTGTCGTGGGACCCAAGCGTGCAGGCGTTGCTTCCTTTCCCGTCTGTCCTGGAGATGATGGCTTCGGATATGAAATGGACCAGGGATCTGGGCGATGCTTTTCTCGCGCAACGTCAAGACGTGATGGACGCGATACAGCGAATGCGGCAAAAGGCAAAAGATTTTGGCTATCTGCGGAGCAACGATCGAATCGTCGTAAGCGGCGGTCCGTACATTGAGATTCTGCCTGTGGATCCGGCATTCATCTGTGTGCCTGCCTACGATCCGCTGGTGGTTTTTCTTCCGCCGCGGCCGGGAATCGTCGTGGGCGCCGCTATCAGCTTTGGCTTCGGCGTCACCATTACCGCGGCATTTCGTCCGTGGGGATGGGGTTTGTGCCGCTTCGACTGGGGCGCACACGTGGTGTTCATCAACAACGCGCCTTGGGGACGTATCTGGGCCAACCGCGGCGTCTATGTGCATCCCTACGGCGAGTTGCACCGGTGGGAGCCCGCGCACCGCGTGGAAGGGCACAGGTTGATCCCGCGCAGCGAAGAAGAACGGCACGCGGCGCGCATGGGCCATCCACGTCCAGAAGAGCACCACCGATAGAACCGGCGTCAACGGGAACATTCTGATTTAGTCCCTCAGCAGCCAACCGTTTACGGTTGGGTCCTTTCTGAGATGGCTACCAACACAAGGAGAGACTGCTATGAAGCGCCAAATGTTGGTTGTCGTAGTTGCTCTGTTAGCGCTCGCAAGTTTGGGCATTGCTCAGGATCGCGGACAGGCCTCCGCCAAGACTCAAGAACGCATCATCCGGGAAGTTCGCCACGAACTTCTCATGCTCCCCTATTTTGGCGTGTTCGATTACATCGCCTTTAAAGTGGACGGCTACAACGTCACTCTGCTTGGACAGCGGTTCGTCCCACTCTTAAGTCCGACGCCGAAAATGCGGTGAAACACATCGAAGGCGTGGAGAAGGTGGATAACCAGATCGAGGTACTGCCTCCTTCGCCCATGGACGACGGCCTACGCCTCACCTTGTATCGCGCGATTTACGGGTAGCCGGCCCTCGAGAAATACGCTCTGGGAGTGCAAAAGCCGATTCGAATCATCGTGAAGAACGGCGGCGTCACCCTGGAAGGCGTCGTAGACAACGAGGCTGACACGAACTTGGCCGGACTTCGCGCCAACGGCGTCCCCGGCATCTTTTCGGTGACCAACAACTTGCAAGTAGTCCCGGCGTGACGGAATTCAGCGCATGACTGAGGCCGGGGAGGCGCGTAGAGGGAAAACGGCAGTTCCGGGATTGTTTGTAGTTGCTGGCGCGTTCGGGCATCCTCGCAATCATGATTCGGAGGACATGGCGCTCAAGCATCCCAGAGGTGATCGGCACCCATGTGGGCATCATCATGCTGGAGTCGCTCGTCTGATCCTTTCTCTGGCTGCACGCCCGCGGTGAGCGAATCGGCATGAGTTGCCGGCTGCACGCCGAGCTTGCGCCAACGCGGGCTGCCGCCGCACGGGAATTGGCCGGCGACCCGGACCCGCGCGCCGGCCAAGCGCTGGCGAAAGCAGTGTCCGACAAAGACTGGAGTGTCCGGGCGGCAGCGGTGGAGGCAATCGCCAAGCGCGGGGATGCGGCCCTGCTGGCGAACATCGTGCCTGCAATGTCAGACAAGAAAGATATTGTGCGCTATTCTGCCGCCGCCGCGGTTCTTCGGTTGAGCCGGATCACGCAAGAAAATGGGACCCAGTCACACTGAAGGCCGCCGACGAGACTTGCCATGTGCGCCGGTGGATCAGAGATCGCGATTGTTCGAAGGCATTAGTTCGAGGGCATTGGGGGTCTGGTAGTCTTACTTCGCGCTGTAGCCGCGAACTGGAAGCGATGGTGGCGGGATGAATGATCTCTACAGACAGGCCGTTTCACTGTCGTTCTTCGCGAAAGGCGCTGCTGCAACCGTCGGAGTCCTCATCATCCACGCCGCGTTTCGCGTCCTCGAAAAAACGCTCCCCCGGCGCTTTGGACGGGCCGATGCGCGATATAAGGTTCGCAAGCTGATCGTCTTTTCCGGATACTTCTCGATCCTCCTTTTCCTCGCCTTCCTTTTTGAAGATCGCCTGGGCCGCCTCAGCTTTGCCTTTGGTATCGCCGGCGCGGGTGTGGCAATCGCGCTGCAGGACGTGCTGGCCAGCATTGCCGGCGCCTTCTCCATCGGTTTTTCAAAGCTGTATGCCGTGGGACACAGAGTTCAGATCGGCGATACTCGAGGGGACGTGATCGACATCGGGCTTCTGCGCACCACCTTGTTGGAAACGGGGAACTGGGTCAGCGGGGACTTGTACAACGGCCGCATCGTTCGCATCCCCAACAGCACCGTCTTGAGAGGGACCGTTTTCAACTATTCGCAAGGATTCCGGTTTATCTGGGATGAGATAAAAGTGCTGTTTACAACCACCAGCGATTGCCAGTTTGCCAGGGAGACGCTCTTGCGGGCAGCCAAAGAGGCGAGTGGCGAGTACCTGGTCGAGGCGCAGACCTCCTGGAAAGAAATAAGCGACAATTATCGAAGCGAGAACCCTCCTTTGGAACCTACCGTGGCACTAGTCGTAGTTGGCAGATCGTTGGAATTTACGGTCAGCTACGTGGTTGACTACGCGAAACGAACCGCCATGAAAGATCAGTTGTTCACGAAGATCGTTGAGCAAGTTTCGAAGAGCAACGGGCGGCTCGAATGGGCATCATCGGCAGTTATTCTCATGAGCCCGCCGGGCGCCGCCGGACACGAATCGAAGGCGCTCCTCCCGTCATCTTCGACTCTTGGTGCGGGTCACGCGGCGGATTCCCATTAGCGCCAGCCCACTCTTAGGCCACCCTGAAGGTTGGGCGTCGGCCTTGACTTTTATGACCTTCTCATAGAAGCGCTCAAAACCCCATCCCGGTAAGTCTCGGGTCCCGTCATTGTTGCAAAAAAAACAAACCGAGTTCTGACTGGACAAAAGAGGGAACAGGAGCAGAGCCTTCCCGACCAGGAGGCTTTTCATGTTCAAAACTCTGCATCGCTGTCCACGCACCGTCGCACGTCACGAAAATGGTCCATTGCACGAATCGAGGCTTCGTTACCTGGAACACCTTGCCGCCCAGGGGGCTGCCCTCCACACAATCACGGCCGCAGCTGGCATCATTTATCGCGCCGCAATCTGGATGAAGCTAGACGAGTCCGGCCCAGTGGAACGTAAGGATGTCGAGCGGGCCGCGGAGCGATGGGCTCATCGTTCATATCGAAATGCCAGTAGCCATGGTCCGGAGCAAACCGAATCAGATTGCCCATACGCTGGGCTGACTCCAGCATCATCAAGATGTAGTGATTACTTTTTTCGTCCAAGCCGGAGGATGCCTTTTTTTGAAGCAGCTCAGTATAGCCAGCCATGTGGCGAAGAGGCGCCCGCAGGTCATGCGAGACGGAATAGGCAAACGCTTCCAGTTCCTCGCTGATGGATTCGAGCTCCGTGGAGCGTTTGCGAGTTCCTGATTGAGACTCTCAATTTCTTGTTCTCGACGCTTGCGCTCCGTGATGTCATTGTTGGCTTCCAGGATGGCAACGGCCCGCTCCCGCTCGTCATGCCGCAAGGACCACCGGCTCGACACCACCACCTGGGTTTCGTCGGCCTTCACATGTCTGAGTTCGCCCTCCCATCGCCCCGTCCGCAGCAGTTCGGCGTTGATGCCGTCAATCTGCGCCGGAAAAACCGTCCGCAAGAGATCGTGGGAACGCTTTCCGATCGCGTCCACCGACGTCCACCCGTACAATTCCTGCGCGCCGTGATTCCAGTACGTAATGACATCGCTCATAGCACGGACGAAAATCGTGTCATGGGTGAGATTGAGCAGACCAGCCTGCTGCGTTCGTTCCGCCACTTCGATTTCGAGCTATCGACAACGCCTCTTTCCCCGATCTGCATCAGTAGTTTTCCGTCATGACTATATTTTTGAATGATTCCATCGCCATTGCCCGCCGTCCAGAAATTATTCTCATAATCAATGGTGCAACCGTGGGTTATATTCGGAACGACTTTCCAAATCGCCAAAGCTGTTCACTACTTTGCCGTCGGGATCGAATTCAATATAAGGTGGCGCCTGCTGTGCAACCTCCGCTTCCTTGTCTGTCATGTCATTGCGATTAACGATGAAGACGTGATCCTGTGCGTCCACGCATACACCGCTGACTTGTCCGATTACCCATTTTCCAGGCAACGGCTTAGGCCAGTTGGGATCGACAACATATTTTGCAGCGCCGTCCTGTGCCTAAGCCCGGCAGACTATTCCCAAGGCGACGACGAGGCCTATGCAAAACCAAATCTCAGCGAAACGCCCTATTTGCCTCTTCATGTTTGTCTCTCATTTCTCAACTTCACTTGCGCGCGATGGCCGAGACCTCGATATGAGCGCCCAAGGACAATTTGGCGATCTGCACGGTCGTTCGAGAGGGCATCGGACTCTTGAAATACTCCTTGTAGATGGCGTTCACTTCCTGGAACTGCGAAATATCGTCCAGATAGATCTGAACTGAAACGACATCGGAGTAGTTCATATGGACGTCGTTCAGAACGCGCCCGATGTTTTCCAAACAGTTTCTGACCTCCGGGCCGAAATCGGCTGGCAATGCATGGGCTTTCGGGTCCGTTCCCTGCAGACCAGTGCCCCATTGTCTTGTGCTATGGGAAGACCCGTCATTGCGAGCGCGGGTATAACTCCATACGCAAGCGTGAAGAATCGTTTTCGCATCGACAGTTACACTACCTTCACCAAGATGACGTTAGCGTTATTGGTTCTACGTCTGGGGCGAAGATCGACCCAGCGTATCCCGCTGCCACCATCAGAAGACTCGTCACCAGCAGCAGAAGGATGGTGGATACAAATCCCACGCCAGTCTTACTGTGAATGCTTCAATCTTCACACTATTTGAGCGCATCAGGCTCTTCTCTAGCTCATCGGTTGCTTTGGCATTCAATTCCATGTGGCCTTGTTCAATAGCGAGAGTTCGGGATAAGAGGGCCCTGCCTCGACGTGCCGGCAGGGCCGTTCTCCAGGAACCGCGAAAAGTGGAGCGTCCGACACCTAGGGCAGAGAACTACATGCCACTCTGCTCAAAGACCAGAGATTCCTTGTTATGAGCAAAGTCGATCTCTTCGAGCGATTTGGTGTTATCGCCGGTTGTGTTAATCACGACGTCGTCTTGAACCACGTGGGCGTCATTCGTCTTCAATGTTCCTGGCGACGTGGCTACAGTTTTTCCATCGCGCATGAAATTCACCTGTATCTCCGGGCCGGTTCCTTGCCACTCGACGATGTAGCTACCAGGTTTAAGTTGCGTGTCACCGACTCGCACGGGATCTGGAATGTCTACCGAATGTTGATTCTTGTCCCGTGCGAAAGCGGTTACCGTGCACAGTAGGGCGAGCATCGATAAAAGTGCCGTGTACCTTACTTGTTTCATTGAACGCATTCTCCTTTAACCATCTAAGATCAGATCGACCTAGACATTTAATGTCTTTCTCAATAGATGCAGATCAATCGATCTTAGGTGCAACGATGTCCGCGTCCCCGATGTAATTGTGCGTAAATCTTCGTGATCATGTGTCTCGAAATGCCTTCGAAAGAAACAGCAGGTTGTCACTCCCCTGATAGATGAACGCCATGCGCTTCGCGCCTTAAGGCACGACGCAGCGTTTGATCGAGAGCAGCCTTAAGCCCTTTCGAATTCGAGCTGGGACATTTGGCCATTGTTACGCTCCCTCGATCTGGAAAAGTTCCTCCTTGATCCCTTCCATCAGCCGGGAGGATCTGCTTCTCTGGTGCCCAAGCTGTCTGGAGGTCTGATGCCGAGATACTGAGTAGACGCCACCGATGAGCAGGAGCGCGGCAAAGCCACCCAGTGTCCACCACCGATATTCTCTTAGCGGGTCGGGAGCGTCAATCGGGGGACCCAACCCCCCAACCGGGGCGGGTACTGGACTGCGCACTGGAAGTACCGGCGATCGGGCTTTGTTCATGCTCGTCCGAGTTTTGAGGATATTTCTGCTGGCCGGTTGTGAGGATGCCTTCTCCGGAAATGTGAAAAGCGAGATTCTAACTGTCAGTAGTGTCTTCCGCGACGTGCACCGTGACATCGGGCTGGTTCGGAAGGTGAATCAATTTGAATCCGGTTGAACTAGACACTGCCTTGAAATGTATGGACTTTGGCAACATGACCATGAAGTGCTCCAGGGGATAGAGCGACTTGGGATCGAGATTCGCGCTCCCGCTGTATGGAAGTTGGTAGGTCACTTCGAAGCGCGTCAGCCCCGGCCGCAACGGAAAATTGAAGGAGTAGCGATTCTTATCGCCTGCGGGCACGGGAGCGGACTTCAGAGGAAAGCCGTTTTGAGTGGTGGCGAAGGCGCCGATGACTCGCGCATTATCGGGAACGTAGAACTTGAGACTGCGTTCATTCATCTCGGTGAGCGGAGGAGTGGAGGCGTTCTGTAGCCCGAATTCCCGAGTCACCACAATTTGGTCTCGCGCCGCCTCGATGCGCATGATGTCGGCAAACACTACGATGCCGTCCACCTTGTTTGCGACGTCGTGAACTTCGAGAGCAACTGACGCCGTTCCCGTGCATGGGTGAAGGAAGAGGCGATTGGCGCACGATGAGGTGCTTACAAGAGGAGCCTCACTGTTACGAGATTTGGAGAATACTCTGGGCTGGCGGAGGACGAGATTGCAGGAGTGTTGTAACGAGGCATGAATCAAGCCTCGCCTGCAAGTCACCTTGTTACCGCGTCCGAGGGAACAGCCTCGATACCTGCTTCTTTTTCCATCCGCCGCAAGACAGCGGAGAAGTCTTTTTCCTCATCGCCACGCAATTCTTCGGAGCTTACGTAAAATGCAGCTTGTGTCGCAGGCATGGAGACATGTTCTCTTGCCGCCGCCTTCAGAATCAATTCAAAATCCTTATTCATCAGGCGTAGCGGAAATTGTGGGCTGTAATCGTTGACTGCTGCTCTCGCCAGCTTTCCCAGATGAGCCGGCGCGATCACAGCTGTCCTTGATAAGACTTCGAGCAACCTTTTGCGTTCAAGGCCGGATTTCTCCCCAAGGACCACAGCCTCAGCGATCGCCTGCATGCCAACCCCCAGCAGCGTCTTGACGACCAACTTCATCGCCGTTCCTGATCCAGAATCGCCGAGCAGGAACGACTGCTTTGCGATGGTCTGGAATATCGGTTCAGCGGCCCGGAAAACTTCGGGGCTGCCGCCCGCTAGCAGTGTCAGAATGCCTTGCTCGGCGGCAGGAGTGCTGCCAGAGATAGCGACGTCCAACACTTCGATGCCTCGTCGTGCCCCAAGGCTGTGCAGTTCGCGGGAGGTCTCTGGAGAGACTGTGCTCATTTCAAGCACGACGGTGCCTGCTTTTGCGCCAGCAAACACTCCCCCTGCTTCTGTATACACGCTCCGAACTGCCTCATCGTTGGGCAAGCAGGAGAGAACCACATCGACCGTGCTCGCCAACTCATGCACGCTCTTCGCCACCGTGCCACCACGATTAGCGAGGGTCTTCGCCTGGGTCAAATCTCTGTCGTATGCCGCGAGTCGGTATCCATGATCAAGCAGGCGTTGTGAGATCCGGCTACCCATGTTGCCTAGGCCAATGAATCCGAGTTGTACCCGATCTGCTGTAAATAATTCCATACGGTCTCCGCTATTCTTGAATGACGAAACATGACGTTAGTCGGCGCTCGCGCGAGAAGTAGCAATGGAAAACGTACCCGCACCTTTGAAGAACGCTCGCCGCGTAAGGCGCATCGCTCCAAAGCCAAGACGGTTGACAGAAAGTTCTCCGCCCAGCGAAACCTTGTCGGAGAGGATCGCAGAAATGCTTTTTCTGATTCACGATTGATCTCGATGATTGTCGTTGAACATTTTAGGACCTGGACGCAGAACCGCTCTCGGGTGCACCTTGAGAGCTCCTGAGTGACTTCAGGTAAGTGACAAGCTGCCATCGTTGCCGTTCGGATAGCGCGCTCCATGACGGCATCCCTCTGTCAGCGGCTCCGGTCGTAATAAACCAGAAGACCTCACCGTCCGACGCCGACTGCGTGGGTCCTTGGGACACGGCAGGCATCGCTCCGCTTCCTTGACCGTGACTTCCATGACAGGAACTACAGTTTGTGGCGTACAGCCTTGCTCCTGCTGCGGCCGCAGTCTGCTGTCCTGCATACGGATTTCTAGAATGAGCGCTGGAAGGGGGCGCGTCATGAAACTGAGCATCTTGCGCATGAAGCCACACACTAAGAAAGGTCCACACCATGGCCAGTATTACTGCTGTGAGAAATGATGAACGGTTCGTGATTTTCAAGATTGTCCTCTGGCTTGGTTACTCATCTGCGCGGTTCCAGAATGCACCTCGAGCATGAAATGAGCGTCAGCCGTTGAGAGGATAAGCAACTTCCTTGCCACGGTGGGGTGCCTGCCCCTGCAACAAGATGCCGAGCGGCACCTGACGTGCGTGACCGCCTTTCAACACTTGCGTCGAAATAGGGACACCGTCCGGGAAAGGAAGTCCCTCTCTCGTCGTAGGGACAACAAATGTACCCTGGTTTTGCGCCAATGGCTGCAGCGCAACGTGGCACGCAGAATGCTGTTTATCTGGACAGGGAAGGGAGCGAGTGATGAATCTCAAAGTGAATGGGATAGACCGAAGCTTCGATGGCGATCCCAACATGCCCCTGCTGTGGTATGTGCGTGACATCCTGGGGCTGACGGGAACAAAGTTTGGTTGAGGCATGGCCTTGTGCGGTGCATGCACCGTTCATAAGAATGGAGAAGCAATCCGGTCGTGTGTAACCCCGATGAGCGCGGCGGCGAGTAGCGAGATTCGTACGATTGAGGACCTGGGTGCGAATGGACTCCACCCCCTGCAAGAGGCCTGGATACAGGTGAACGCTCCACAGTGCGGATATTGTCAGTCAGGACAGATCATGCAGGCTGCTTCTCTTTTGAGAGCCACTCCCCATCCCACAGACCAGCAAATCGATGATGCTATGGCAGGTAACATCTGCCGCTGTGGAACCTACCAACGCATTCGCCAGGCTATCAGACAGGCAGCAGGGAAAGTCGCATGAGCCAAATCGAGAACGTAAGCCGGCGGCGGTTCCTCAAGGGAGTTTTTGGGGCGGGAGCACTGATCCTCTCCGTTCGGTACATCCCACCGATGTGGGCACAAGGGCAGTCGACCGACGGTCAAACCGATGCGGACCGCGCAAACTTCCACCCGAATTTCTTTGTCGGAATTCAGCAGGATGGAACCGTCTACATCGTGGCCCACCGGTCAGAGATGGGAACGACCATTCGCACGTCCTTGCCCCTGGTGCTTGCGGACGAGCTAGACGCTGACTGGGAACGTGTGAAGATCGACCAGGCGATTGGCGATAAGCGATATGGAGACCAAAACACAGACGGCTCGCAATCAGTAAGGCGATTCTATGACACCATGCGGGAGTGCGGCTCTGCGGCCCGCTCGATGTTGATCCAGGCGGCGGCGATACAGTGGAATGTTCCTGCATCGGAGTGTTCCACCGAACTTCATGCCGTGGTTCACAAAACAACGGGCCGCCGCGCGGAGTACGGTGAACTGGCCTCGAAAGCAGCCCGCATTACGGTGCCAAACAAAGAACAGTTTCCTCTGAAAAAGCCCTCGCAGTGGCGGTACATCGGGAAGGGAATGACCAGCATTGACCTGGAGAAGCTCTGCACGGGCAGGGCGATGTATGGAATGGACGCGCGCTTGGATGGCATGGTCTACGCGTCCATCGAGCATCCGCCGGTGTTTGGCGGGAAAATAAAAAGTCTTGACGATCAGGAAGCGCTCAAAGTTGCCGGGGTCCATCAGACCGTTAGCATCGATCCGTTCAAGCCCCCCGCGGCCTTCCAGCCTCTGGGTGGCGTTGCGGTCATTGCAGACAATACCTGGGCTGCATTCCAGGGTCGCAAGAAGCTGAAGATAACTTGGGACAACGGGCCGAACGAATCTTACGACTCGGTTGAATATAAGAAGATCTCAGGGAAACCGCGCATAACCCGGGCAAGCTCATCCGCAGCGTGGGCAATTCCGACAAAGAGTTCCCTACGGGAAATAACGTAGTCGAAGCCGACTATTACGTTCCACTACTGGCCCACGCGCCGATGGAGCCGCTGGTGGCGCTGGCGGAATTCAAGGACGGGAAGGTCACGGCGTGGGCGCCCACTCAGAATCCTCAAGCTGCGCAGGCGATCGTGGCCTCGGAACTGGGCATTCCGGTCCAGGATGTGATTTGCCATGTCACATTGTTGGGTGGCGGGTTTGGAAGAAAGTCCAAGCCTGACTATGTTGCCGAGGCTGCCGTCTTGTCCAAGAAGCTGGGCCGTCCTGTTAAAGTTGTGTGGACCAGGGAAGACGACGTCAAGTTTGACTATTACAACGCGGTGGCTGCGATGTACATGAAGGCAGCCGTCGATGACAAGGGGAAACCGACGGCGTGGCTGCAGAGGTCCGTCTTCCCACCGATCACCTCCATCTTCGACATGAATGCGGTCTATGGTGATCCGCCGCATCTGGCACAGGGTTGGACGGACCTCCCCTACGATTTGCCAAACATACGCATCGAGAATGGTCCCGCGCCAGCTCATGTCAGGATAGGATGGCTGCGATCCGTCGCCAATATCTATCATGCGTTCGCGATTCAATGTTTTACGGATGAACTCGCCCATCGCGCCAAGCGCGATCCCGTGGAGTATCTGCTCGACCTGGTAGGGCCGCCTCGTACGTTGGACTTCACCAACGTGGAGTATCCGAACTATGGTGCGGATTACAAAACGTATCCTTGGGAAACGGGGCGCTTGCGGAAGGTTATCGAAATGGTTGCTGACAAATCCGGTTGGGGCAAGAAGAAGAGCGCGAAGGGCCACGGGTTTGGGTTCGCAGCGCATCGCAGTTTCTTGACCTATGTGGCCACGGTTGTTGAGGTGGAGGTGACGGATGACGGCGAGATCCGCATCCCCCGCGTTGACACAGCGCTGGATGCGGGACTCATCGTAAATCCGGAAGCAACGCGTGCGCAATTCGAAGGCGCGGTGGTCTTCGGCACAAGCATTGTTCGCAGCGGAGAGATCACTGCGAAGAACGGCGCAATCCAGCAATCCAACTTCAATGATTATCCCGTGGCCCGGATCAACGAAGTCCCGGCTCAAACTAATGTCTACATTACGGAAAGCTCTGCGCCGCCGGCCGGGGTGGGAGAGCCCGGAGTCCCACCGTTTGTCGCCGCATTTTGCAATGCGATTTTCGCCGCCACAGGCAAGCGGGTCCGAGATTTGCCGCTCTCGAGCAACAGCCTGTTCGAATAAGATCGCCAAGTGCGTTCACAGGAGGCGCCTTCTATGATTCTCAATGAGTACGACTCGAATCAATCATGCTCGGTTCGTTCCAAGCCGCCCGTGCCAGAAGAAGTCCTTGCGAATCACGACCCCGGTTTCAGCAGAAGGGAGTTTCTCGGCATGACTGCTGCATCCCTTTTAATGGCCGGAACGCTGAGCGGATCCGCAGCAGCAGATCGTAAGAATGGGATTCCATATCGGCCTCTGGGCCGCACTGGTGAAAAGGTCTCAGTGATCGGTCTCGGTGGGTATCACCTGGCTCGACAGAGCACTACGGAAGAGAGCATCCGGATCATTCGTACAGGAATCGATGAAGGGCTCAACTTTCTGGATAACTGCTGGGACTACAACGGAGGCGAGAGCGAAATTCGAATGGGCAAGGCCTTGCGAGACAGTTATCGCGGGAAAGCTTTCCTGATGACCAAGATCGACGGTCGTACCAAGGCTGCAGCAGGAGCTCAGCTCAATGAATCGCTGCGGAGGTTGCAGACTGATCGAATCGACTTACTCCAATTCCATGAGGTGATTCGAGATTCTGACCCAGACCGGGTTTTTGCCCAAGGCGGCGGGATGGAGGCGGTGCGTGAAGCCCAAGAGGCGGGCAAGGTACGTTTTATAGGGTTCACCGGCCACAAGAGTCCGGACATTCACTTGAACATGCTGGCCACGGCATCAAAGCACGGATTCAAGTTCGATGCAGTTCAGATGCCTCTTAACGTGATGGATGCTCACTTCAACAGTTTCGAAAAGAGAGTACTTCCGGTCTTGACAGAGAACGGTATTGGCGTGCTCGGCATGAAATCCATGGGCGACCACGTCATCCTCGAGAGCAAGACCGTTACGCCGGTCGAGTGTCTCCATTACTCGATGAATCTTCCGACCACGGTCGTCATCACGGGCTGCGATTCAATGCCGATCCTTGAGCAAGCGCTCAACGCCGCCCGCAGTTTTCAGCCTATGGACTCTTCCCAAGTTGCGGCTCTTCTTGCGAAAACCTCAAAGGCTGCGGAGGTGGGCCAGTTCGAACTCTACAAGACTACTCATCAGTTTGACGGCACCTACGCCAATCCACAGTGGCTTGGCTAGCCCGCATTATTCGTGAAGACATCGCGAGCGCCCAGTCATTGGTGGGAAGTGGGTTGTAAGTCTCGATAGTTGGGGTTGGTCGAGCAAAGGAGCAAAGGAATCGAAGAGTTCCAAGAGCGGGATGCTCAAGTTGCCGGATGGAGAGACAGCGGCGCCGTGACCGTCATCGGTGTCGGGTTGAGTTGGTAAACCGAAAAAGGGATTTAGCCGGTGGCCGCGCCGAGCGCCAGAGCCACACGACGGAAGGCGGGTAGAAACGGGAAGGAAGCGGGCAGATGGACGACGACGCGTCGTACCGAGACCAAGACCCGAGCGCCTAGCTTCAGCAGTCGTTCGCGCAACATGTCAACTTGAGCGCGGGCACAAGCGGTACCGGCAGCCCGCAAGCGCAACTCCTGCATCAGGACGTACGCCGCGGCGGTGAGTAGGACGCGAAACTGATTGGCCCAGAAGCTGGTGCAACTGGTGCGGTCGATGTCGAGCTTGTGCAGCTCTTTTATACGATTCTCGATGTCACCGCGCTGGCAATAGACATGTTCGTAAATCCACTGTGGACTTTGTTTCATGTTGGTGATGACGAAACGAGGATTGTCTTTCGGGTCTTTGTCGGCGGCGCGGACGACCTCGGCTTTGATGATGACGCGGCGCAGACCTGGCCACTTCCCGGCCTTGTAGCGGACTTCCCCGTAAATATGTTCGGTCTTTCCGCTGCGCCGCGAGAGCTGGCGCGCTCGCCGCATTCCGCTTTCGGCGACGCGCTTCAACACCGCATTCTTGGCCATCGCGACCACGTATTCCAGTTTTGGCTGGGCGTCCAGAAACTGGAGCAGGGCCGGATGCGCGAACCCGCCATCCAGGCGTACCCGAATCTGTACTCCAGGAATATGGTGACGAATCATCCTCACCAAACGCCGCAGGAGGGCGACCGCGCCCACCGCTGCTCCCACGTTGCCAGGCCGTAACACCGCGGCGCAGAGATACGGTTCGGCTTCGTCGTTGAAACTGACAAAACCCATCACCGGCAGGTAGCACCAGGTGTCGTAATGTCCGTTAAAAAACGACAACTGCTGCGCGCCGTGCGTGGGATCGTCGGTCGGATCCAGATCGATGGTGACGCGATAGGCGCGATGGCGCAGCCGCTTGGCATGGCGTCGGATCACGCTCTCCGCCAAGAACTGGCCCGAACGATAGAGTTCCTTGACCCCAACCCCGTTCTCGAAACGCGACAACGTCGGCTGCGAAGCCAGGTCGCGACCCTCGATCGGATCGCGATCCAGAAGTAGTTTGTGAATCGGATCCACGGACAGGCGGGCCGAATCGTTGGCGTCCGGGTAGCCGCAGGCGATCGAGAACACTCGCTGCGCCACCAACTCGCGCAACGAATGATCGACCTTGCCCGCTTGCCGATCATCTCGAAGGCAGGAACTCAGTCCAGCCACCAAGTCATAGTGCCGATCCGCGGCCTTCAGGAGCAGAGCCCCACCGTCGGAACTGCCCTCGCGCTGATCAAACTGGGCAACGATTGGCTTGCGACAAATTCCTGGGAACAACACACACTGTGTTGTGCTATCGTCTGACATTAAGGAAGCCTCTTTTGTTTCTCAAACATTGTCTAGTCAACATGTTTGTAACAGAGGAGGCTTCTTTTGTCTTCAGATCTCTTCACCTTCACGAATAAAGCGGGCTAGGGATATACGATCGAAGAGTGACGAATCCGAGACGATATGGTTAGGTGCTTTAGTTCGTCTTGCACCGTCGGCGCCTTGTTATTCCGAGCGTCCGTGATAGCCATCGAGAATTACACCCAATGAGACCGGCGCATCCTCGCGGGAGAAATGTTTGATCTCCTGGACGGTTTTCCTTCGTAGAGTTGAAAATTTCCCTGCTCAAGACCTACGACGACACGATTCGTTGTGTCTGTGACGCTCACCGGCACCAGCACGAGCTCGGCTTGCGTACGTATCGTGCTGAGATAGAGGTTAGCGAGGCTGCCTCCGACCCTCGACTGAACCCGGGGTTCAATGTGAACGTCGGAAATCTCGCTCTGCGCGTGGGCGATTGGAAGCTGTAGGCAGACGAACACAAAAGAGGCAGGAGCTAAGATTCTGCGAGAAAAAAGCAAAGACTTGGGACCGGGGAACATGACGAATACCTCGGAAACACCGATGCACGTGGTGTTCCAAGGTGCGGAATGGATTCATGCGACTAATGTAGCGTCGGGAGTGCGTCACAGAGGAGCAGCGTCGCGACCTTCCGAAGCCTCTGCTACCGTTGGTTCACTCCGGCCCTAGTCCGGCGCCATAGTATTCCGACACAGCCGTCCTGTCCTCGGCCTTCAGCTGCCGCGCGATACTGCGCATTCGAACGTTAATATCGTTGCTTCGAGACCCGCTCGCAAAATTCTCCAGCTGTTCCTGCAAATAACTTCCGTTCTGATGCGCAAGAATCGGAAGCTCCGTTCACGTAGCTGACTGGACCGTGGCACGACTGGCATGGCGGTAAACCGCGCTGGCCATCTCCGAAAAGAATGAGGCGAATGGCAATCTGAGCGTGCGAAGGATCCTGCATGGCTTGCGGGAACGCCCGGTTGTCTTGCGGATCGCTGGCTGTGGGCAGCATGGAGTAGTAGGCCGCCAAATCAGCTGAGTCTCGCGTGGAGAGTGCCGCGACCGCCTCTTGCATCACGGGAGAAGCGCGCTTCCCGGAGCGAAAATCCTCCATCTGTTTCCAGAGCGACAAACGATCCACGCCTGCCAGGTTGGGAAACGCAGGATCCGCGCTGAATCCTTCCTCTCCATGGCAATGACCGCAGCGCCGGGCCAGGATCAGTCCATGAAAAGCGTCGCCATGCGAAATGAGCACAAGCGTTTCGTGCGTCCAGGCCACGTTCGATGGCACGCGAACGGGAGGTTCTGGGTTGGACTGCTGCGCGGAAGAATCCCCTCTCGACCATAGGAGCGGAATCGCTAGGAGAACGACTGCAAGGGTCGCACGCCATCGGACGGGCGTTCGCAAGGACGCAGTCGGATTAACGGGACTCACAAGTACGCCTTTCTTCGGGATGCAAAGAAGAAAACTGGTCTCTCGGGGCCACCTCTAACTGGCCTCTCATCGCGTCGTGGCCCGGTCCACAAAACTCATGACACGGGATTTTGAATTCGCCTGGTTTTAGAAAAGTGAAGCTCGCCTCGGTAACCGCTCTGGGTACGGCTTTGAGCCCGTAATCGGTCCCCATAAAGCTCAACATATGCACGCCATCGGCGCTCGTAATTCGAAAGCGGACGGGAACGCCTGCAGGGATGACGATGCATTGCGGCACGAAAACATATTGCTGTGCAATCATGCGCACTGTAAGGGACCCATCCGAGTCTTCCGCCGTACCCAGATTACTCTCCACGAATTCCCCCCTCAGGTGCAATGTTGCAGGGTCAGGTCCTTTGCCACCGTCCAGAAAATGCCATACCGGCAAATCCACCTCATAGTAGCGGGTGGACAGAAGTACCAATCCCACTAGCGTTATTGCTGCAACGCCCCCAATCTTCTTCTTCATCACCCAATCCCATCAAACGCTAGACCCCTGCAAATTCACGCAACCCGGCTAGCGGGCACTGGCAGCAGGAGCGTGCAGGATACCCGGCTCAGAGCAGGTCTCCGAAGTGATCTTGCGAAACAATTCAAACTTCTCAGCGTGAGCAATCCCCATTCCTGGGGCGTACTTGCATTCCTGCACCGAAATCCCCTCCAACAGGGCGATTAATTGCGGTTGGGCGATGCGCGATGGCCGAGGCTCCATACATACGCTGCGAGCGCCGATATCTGGTCGGGCGTAAGCTGCGCCCCGCCCATCGGTGGCATGGGGCTGCGATATTGCTTTGGTTGCGACACACCTTCGGTTATCGTTTTCGCGATTCCAGCATAGCTACCATCGCTCCAAAGCCATTTCTTGCCGACTAGATTAGGCCCCAAAGGCGACCCTACACCGCTCTCACCATGGCAGCCCGTACATGCCGCTCCGCCCACTTGGCCGCGATAGATGCGTTCACCCAGCACAACCATGTCTCGTGTTGCGCCTTGGGGAACGGGAAGACTGGACGCCGCACCGGCGTCTGGATGCGTCCCCTCGGGGGGAGGCGCGGCGGCTGCAGCAGGATTGCCGGCCGGAGCTGTCGCGCTCGGACATGGGGTGGTGTTCGCGCCATCGCCTGCGGAGCCGCCTTGATAGACAATCCGGTAGATCCGTCCGCGCACATCGTCGGAAACGTAGAGCGCACCGTCCGGTCCCACTGCCAAGCCTGTAGGACGATGTTCGGCTTGCGCCGGCGACTTCACCGTTCCCGCGAAACCATCCGCAAATATTTCGCACTGTCCGGATGCGTGGTCCCCGTTGAGCGCCTGAAAAACCACGTTATAGCCACCTTGCGCATATGGCGCTCGATCCCATGAGCCGTGGAAGGCGATGAAGACGCCGCTGCGATAGCGTGGAGGAAATTCTTTCTGGTCGTACCGCACCATTGCGTTAGGCGCCCAATGGGCGGGGAATACGGCAATCGGAGCAATTTTGTTAGCGCATACGCCGATCGTTTTGCCGTCCCCACCGTATTCCGGCGACAGAACCAGCTTCTGCACGAACGGGTCGTGATAACACTCCGGCCAGCCATAGTCTCCCGTTGGCGTCAAAAGCAACAATTCTTCAGAAGGCAGCGTCGCCTCCTGGTCGGGTGTGTAGAAGTCGGGCCAATTCGCGCGCAGCTGATCTCGTCCGTGCTGGGTCACAAACAACCGCCCGCTTGAGTCGATTGCAAAACCTTCAGCGTTGCGGATTCCTGTAGCGAAGCGCTCAGCGGTGGAAAAGGTTTGGTTCGTCTTGTTCGCGTCATAGACCCAGACGCCACCACGGGTTTCAAGTTCTGTACACGGGTCCTCGCCGGGCGACTTGAGTGTCCGATTTTTCGACTGGCAGGAATTGGTCGCACTGGCGACATCGACGTACATCTTTCCTTCGACACTAATGATGAATGGGTGCATCGGATGGTCGCCGCCCAGAGGCAATCCGGAGACGATGGTTTCGGCAGAGCCACTCGGTACGATGGAGCCGGCGGGCAATGAGTATCGTACGATCCGATCATTGATCTCCGCGTAGATAGATTCTTTGTACATGCCAATTCCCGTACCACCTGCTCCACCGCTTTGGACGGTTTCGCCAAAGCGTTCAATCACATCGGCCTTTCCGGCACCGCTCTTGTCTTGCAGCGCAACGAGGAAACCGCCTTCGTGCGGCGCATCGTTCCCGTAGTACCTGCCCGACCAGGTATTGACGTAAACAACTCCGCCGGGCGCTGCTATCATGTGACGAGCGTGACCAATGCCGTCAGCGAAGATCGTTGCGCAGAAACCGGGTGGCAACTTCAATCCGCTATTATCGATCGGGCACCCATGGCTATCGGCTTCTGCAGCCGGATGGGATTGGTTTCGAGGCGGCACCGATGAACTGCTGATGCACATTGCGGCGAGCACGACAAGGGCGGACAGCAGAGTCTTGAACATGTTGGATAACTGCATTGAAACCTCCCGAAGATCGACAACGAGAACAACGGTCTAACTCGCAACCTAAGAAGTTTGTCGCTTCCCTGCGATCATCAAGCCAAGAACTACCGGCAGATAAATGAAGGAAGCATGGACAATGCGGCTGGCGAGAGCTTTCGAAGCAGACTGCGCCAGTTTGGTAACCTGGTATAGCGGGAAGGCTCCCGCCAAGAACATAATGTAGCAAGAGCAAAGAACTCCTCCCGGATGGTTGCCGAATAGAAGCTCGGCAAAAGAGCCCACGCGCAACTTGGCGGTGGCCTTTCGCAAATCGACCGACCAACATTTGTTTGAAGAGATTCTTCCCTAGCTCATCTATGTGAATTGGCGGCATCGCGATAGTGACTCTTGCAAAGGAGGTGCCAAAGCCATGACTGGCAGCTCTTGTACTGAGCGATGCATTGAGTGCAGGTTGCTTGATGAGGAACGAAGGCCAGCGCCCCCAGGAAATTATCGCGTGTCGGCGGGCGGCCGGGGCTGTCCAGATATCGACATCACCTTCGCCAGCCCGAAGAATATTCCCTTGTCTCGCGACCGTAGGCTTCTTTGAGCGCACCTCATCTTGCGAAAGATGATTATCCTTCACCCAGTCATACACCGACTAAGTCGATAAAGTTCTCTCACTGCTTCATGGGGTAGTGGTCGAATATCATTATCAAGTGCAAGAGCAGGAGTGGCTCAAATTACTGTCAGGAAGGCGGCGGTGTTTTTGCAACATAAGGAAGCATGTGCTCGATCCACGTTGTTACTTGGATCCCCCAGAGGTTTTCATGGTCTTGTTCTTCAGGAACTTGAGTTGCCCGGCGCTGGCGCCGCCCCGGCTAAGCCGGAGGACTGGGTTTCACAGAATTCCTAGATTGCCGCAATCTCCATTGAATGACCGCGGATTGGAACTGCAAGTGCGTAGTAACCTCTCCTGGTAGCGGGACGGAGGGTGTCACGAAAAGAAGGGAGAACCCTTGAAATTCAGTTATGAATGCCGCCGCGCCTTCCTGTTAGCCGGGGTCTTGATTTGTGGAGGAGCAACGTCCCTGGCGCAAACCGAAACAATGCCCAGTTCGACCAATCTGGGCGAAGCCGTTCCCGGGACGAGCGGAGTGAGCCCGTTCGCGGGCAGCGTGCCAGCCAAGCTTGTTCCTGGTGTCGTCCAACTCTCGTTGCAGGACGCCATCAACCGGGGGTTGAAGCAAAATCTCGGACTGTTGCTCTCGCATGCGGATATCCGCTCGGCCCGGGGACAGCGATGGGAGCAGTTGAGCGCCCTCTTACCCCACGTGACCGCGGCCCCTTATGTGGAAGCCTCCAAGATTAATCTCGCCGAGCTCGGCCTCACGAGTCTTGATGGAATCAGCATCCCTCCGTCCGTCGGCCCTTTTTCTTATTTTGACGCGCGTGCCAGTGTGTCCCAAACCCTGTTTGATTGGAAGGCAATCAATGCCACCCGCGCGGCCAGCCAGAGTTTGAAATCCGCCGCTTATACTTTCAAGGACGCTCGAGACCTCGTCGTGCTCGCCGTAGGCTATGTCTATTTGCGGGCCATCGCCGACGAAGCCCGCATCGAAACCGCAGAAGCGCAGGTGAAGACGGCACAGGCGCTCTACGATCAGGCAGCCGACCAGATCAATGCCGGTACTTCGCCGGACATCGACGGTCTGCGTACCAAGGTCGAACTCCAAACCCGGCAACAGCAGTTGATCCAAGCCAAGAACAACTTCGCCATCCAGAAGCTCACCGTGGCTCGAGTCATCGGCTTGGCTCCCGGCCAGGAATTTGAATTCACCGACAAGGCGCCTTACCAGGCGATCGAAGACATCGCCGTCGATGATGCTCTGAAACGCGCTTACGCTTCGCGTTCCGATTACCAGGCGGCAATGGCCGACGTGCGCGCAGCCGAGTTCGCCCGAAAAGCCGCGGTGGCCGGCTATCTCCCGTCGCTTTCCTTTAATGCGGATTACGGTTTGGCAGGATCGCATCCCTCTACGGCAACGCCAGTCGCTGACGTGCGTGGAACACTGTCGATTCCGATCTTTCAGGGCGGTAGCGTCCATGGGGATGTTTTGCAGGCTGACGCAAGACTCGAACAGAGCCGCGACCGGCTGGAGAATTTACGGGCGCAGATCGATTCCGATGTGCGCGCCGCGCTGTTGAACCTGCAGTCGGCGGCGGACCAAGTGAATGTCGCACGCAGCAACATTGAGTTGTCCGAAGAGACGCTGACTCAGTCGCGTGATCGCTTCAGCGCCGGTGTTACCGATACCGTGGAAGTGGTGCAATCGCAAGAGGCAGTGGCGAGTGCGCACGAGCAGTACATATCGAGTCTGTACAGCTATAATTACGCGAAAATTTCGCTGGTTCGCGCTCTGGGCATCGCGGAACAGAGCGGAAGGGAATTCTTCAGAGGAAAATGAACATGGCCGAAAACCCTCCCCGTTCGGGGCCTGAGACCGACAAACACGATCCCCTTGAGCCATCGACATTGGCCGACCGGGACAACAAGCCACCGGTGCCTCGGCGAGCCCAGCGTCGGAGAAGGATAGTGATTCTGGTCGTCGTAATGGTGGTGGTGGTTATCGGCGGCGTGTTCTTGTGGCGCTACTTCAGCAGCTACGAATCCACCGACGACGCCCAGGTGGATGTTCACCTCTATCCCGTCAGCGCGCGTGTTTCAGGCTATGTGGTCCGGGTCAACGTAGACGACAATCAATGGGTGGAGAAAGGCACCGTACTGGTCGAGATCGATCCGAAAAACTATGAGGTTTCGGTCGCACAGGCTCAGGCCAATCTCGCCAATGCCGAAGCAACGGCCCAATCGCTGAATATCACGGTTCCGATTACTTCGGTGAATACTTCAAGCCAACTGAAGTTTGCTGCGTCCGGCGTGGAAGACGCCAACGCTGGAGTCATCGCCGCCGAAAGGCAACTGAATGCCGCTCATGACCAACTGGAAGCGGCCGAGGCGAACGATGTCAAAGCGCAAGACGATCTCCGCCGCTACAAGTTACTAGTCGACAAGCGCGAAGTATCGCAGCAAATCTACGATCAGGCGTTGGCTGCCGCCAAGGCCAGCACGGCGACCGTATCGGCAGCTCGCGCCACCGAGTCCGCAGCACAGCAATTCGTCGAACAGGCCCGCAGCCGCCTGTTACAAGCAAACGCAAACCACCAATATGCCGAGACCGGGCCCCAGCAGGTGTCGTCGACTCAGGCTCGCGTCCGGGCTGCGATCGCAGATGTTGAGCAAAAGCGCGCGCTACTCGAGCAGGCACAACTGAATCTCGGATACACGAAAATCGTTGCCCCGGTCAGCGGTGCAGTGAATAAGACGGCGGTGGTTGGAATGAACGTCCAGGACGGGCAACAACTCCTCACCGTGGTGCCGCTCGATGAAGTGTGGGTTACCGCTAATTTCAAAGAGACGCAGCTCAGGCACATGCGCATTGGACAGAGAGCGGAAATCCATGTGGATTCGAGCGGCCGGACATTCAAAGGCCATGTGGACAGCATTGCGGGAGCAACCGGCCCGCTGTTCAGTTTACTTCCACCGGAGAATGCAACTGGAAACTACGTGAAAATTGTCCAGAGGATTCCGGTAAAGATCGTTCTCGAACCTGGGGAAAACCGGGATCGCCAACTTCGACCGGGCATGAACGTGGTGCCGGACGTGTCCCTCAAATGAGTTCCGCTGCTCTTACACTCGACCCTGAAGTTTGGCGGCCCAAGTACAATCCCTGGCTGATTGCCGTTGTCGTGGCCCTAGCGGCCTTCATGGAGGTACTCGACACCAGCATCGCTAACGTGGCCCTGCCTTATATGGCCGGGAATCTGGGCGCAAGCAACGACCAAAGCACCTGGGTGTTGACCTCATATCTGGTCTCGAACGCAATCATTCTGCCGATCAGCGGCTGGCTCGCCGGAGCCTTGGGACGGAAGCGCTTTTTCATGTCCTGTCTCGCTGTCTTTACGGTGAGTTCTTTGCTCTGTGGAATCGCGCCGAGTCTCGGGTTTCTTCTTCTCTTCCGGGTGCTCCAGGGCGCGGGCGGCGGCGGGCTGCAGCCGATGGCGCAGGCCATTCTGGCAGACACGTTTCCGCCACAGCAGCGAGGCTTGGCATTTGCCCTATATGGCATTACGGCCATCATGGCGCCCACGATTGGGCCCACCCTGGGCGGCTGGATCACTTTCAACTATTCCTGGCGATGGATTTTCTTCATCAATCTGCCGGTCGGATTGGTTACATGGTTTCTGGTGCGACGTTTTGTCGAAGACCCACCCTATTTAGCCAAGCTCAAGGCGGCTGGGGTCAAGTTGGACTACATTGGCATCGCTCTGCTTACCCTAGGTATCGGGGCGTTGCAGGTACTGCTCGACAAAGGCCAGGAAGATGATTGGTTCGGGTCGCACTTCATCACGACTCTAGTAGTCATCGCGACTGTATGTCTGATCTCGCTGGTGATTTGGGAGTGGTATCAAAAGGCGCCAATCATCGACGTCCGCATGTTCAAGAGCTTTAACTTCGCGAGTTCCAGCCTGATGATGTTCACCCTGGGAATCCTGTTGTTCAGCAGCCTGGTCCTGATGCCGCAGTTCCTCCAGACACTCGCGGGGTACACCTCCGAACTGGCGGGACTTGCTCTTTCGGCTGGAGGCTTTGTTCTGCTGCTGGAGATGCCCATCATGGGCCAACTGACAACGAAGATCCAAGCGCGCTACCTGATTGCCTTCGGCTGGTTGGCCTTGTCCATCGCCATGTTCTATTCCACGAAGCGAATCGACTTGCAGATTAGCTTCAGTGCCGCCACCTGGTTGCGCATCACCCAGGTGATCGGTCTGGGATTTCTGTTCGTGCCGATTACGCTGGTGGCTTACGTCGGAATCGCGCCGGAGAAAAACAACGCGGTCGCCGGGATTGTTAATTTCATGCGGAATATGGGAAGCAGCGTGGGAACGTCCTTGGTCACGACATTGATCGCTCGACGCTCGCAATTCCATCAGGAAAGGTTGGTGCAGAACGCAAGGGTAGACAATCCAAATTTCATTAATGCATCTAACCCGCTTTATTCGTGAACTTGTCACGAACGACAGTCAGTGGAGTAAGTTGTGTTGTGAATCCCGGTAGTTGGGTTGGTCGAGCGAAGGAATCGCAGAGTTCCGATGCCTGGATGCCGAATTTGCAGGTTGGGGAGACAGGGGTGCCGCGACCGTCGCCGGTGTGGATTTCCATTGAGTTGGTAAACTGCGAAAAGGGATTTAGCCGGTTGCCGCGCCGAGCGCTAGAGCGACTCGACGGAAGGCGGGTAGAAACGGGAAGGAAGCGGGCAGATGGACAACGACGCGTCGAACCGAGACCAACACCCGAGCTCCTAGCTTCAGCAATCGTTCGCGCAGCGTGCCAACTTGGGCGCGGGCACAGGCGGTGCCGGCAGCCCGCAAGCGCAACTCCTGCATCAGGACGTACGCCGCGGCGGTGAGTAGGACGCGAAACTGGTTGGCCCAGAAGCTGGTGCAACTGGTGCGGTCGATCTCGAGGTCGTGCAGTTCCTTGATGCGGTTCTCGATGTCCCCGCGCTGGCAGTAGACATGCTCGTAAATCCACTGCGGACTTTGTTTCATGTTGGTGATGACAAAACGGGGATTGTCTCTGGGGTCTTTGTGGGCAGCGCAGACGACCTCGGCTTTGATGATGACGCGGCGTAGACGTGGCCACTTCCCGGCCTTGTAGCGGACTTCCCCGTAAATATGTTCGGTCTTTCCGCTGCGCCGCGAGAGTTGGCGCGCTCGTCGCATTCCGGTTTCAGCGACCCGCTTCAACACCGCATTCTTGGCCATCGCGACCACATATTCGAGTTTAGGCTGAGCGTCCAGAAATTCGAGCACAGCCGGATGCGCGAAACCGCCGTCCAGGCGTATACGAATCTGTACTGCAGGAAGATGGTGCCGAATCATCCTCACCAAACGCCGCAGGAGGGCGACCGCGCCCACCGACGCCGTCACGTTCCCGGGCCGTAACACCGCGGCGCACAGATACTGTTCGGCTTCGTCGTTGAAGCTGACAAAACCCATCACTGGCAGGTAGCACCAGGTATCGTAATGTCCGTTGAAGAACGACAACTGCTGCGCGCCGTGCGTGGGATCGTCGGTCGGATCCAGATCGATGGTGACGCGATAGGTGCGATGACGCAGCCGCTTGGCATGGCGTCGGATTACGCTCTCCGCCAGGAACTCACCCCCACGATAGAGTTCCTTCACCCCAACTCCGTTCTCGAAACGCGACAACGTCGGCTGCGAAGCCAGGTCGCCACCCTTGATCGGATCGCGGTCCAGAAGCAGTTTGTGAATCGGATCCCCGGACAGGCGCGCTGAATCGTTGGCGTCCGGGTAACCGCAGGCGATCGAGAACACTCGCTGCGCCACCAACTCGCGTAACGAATGATCGACCTTGCCCGCTTGCCGCTCGTCTCGCAGGCACGAGGCCAGTCCCGCCACCAATCCATAATGTCGATTGGCGGCCTTCAGCAGCGAAGCTCCGCCGTCCGAACTCCCCTCTCGCTGATTGAACTGGGCCACTACAGGCTTGCGAAAAATTCCTGGAAACAACAGACACTGTGTTGTGCTATCTTCAGACATTCAGAAGCCTCTTTTGTTGCCGCAAACAGGTCTAGACAACATGTTTGTAACAGAGGAGGCTTTTGTTGTCTTCAAATATATGAATTATGCGGGCTAAGGGCCTGACTCAGCACCTGGCTATCTCCGGCGTAGGCAAGCACGAGGCACAAATGACAGCTTACGCCAGGATTTACCAATCCCTGCAAGCCCAGGCGGCGAGCCTGGCATACATCGATACCTTTATGGTGCTTTGCGTGGGGGCGGCGATCATGTTCTTTCTGGCTTCTGTCTTGAAGAAGAATGATACGGGCGGCGGGGTAAGGATAGCGGAGTAGTAATGAATCTGAGTAGTGCGGACGATCGCGAGCATCAGAGAAGCAGTCATGCTGAAAATTAAAGGCATCCTTTGCCCGGTTGATTTCTCCGAGGTCTCGATCAGGGCATATCGCTATGCGCTATCCCTAGCCGAACACTATCGAGCCCAATTAGTGGTGCAGCATATCGTAGAGCTGTCGCGATATCCTTACGCCGACTACGTTGCCTCTACGGGAGACTATGCGGAGTTCTGCCGGGCACTCGGCGAGGGTGGCAAGGAGCGACTGCGGGAATTCGTGAAGAAGCACACCCACGATGAAATCCAGCCGGAGCTAGTGGTGCACGAGGGAACGGCGCCGGACTGTATCCTGTCGTTGGCGCAGGTCAGGAAAATGGACCTGATCGTCATGGGAACGCACGGCCGGCGGGGGTATGATCGGCTGGTGCTTGGGTCGGTGACCAATCGAGTGATGCGCAAGACTCCCTGCCCGGTGCTGGCTATATGCAAGGCGCCCTACGAAGCTTCGGCCGCAGGTGAAGAGCGGCACCACGTCCACCACTTGAACCGAATTCTCTTTTGTACCGATTTCCCCGAGAATTCAGAGATCGCTTTGAACTATGCGATTTCTGCGACAACGGAGTACGACGCCGAGCTCACACTGTTGCATGTGTTGGAGGATGTTCCAAGTCCGGCCAGGACGGAAGAAGCCATGGCAGCAGTCACGAAGCAACTCGACAAACTGATTCCAGAGCAGGTCCGCGAGACGCTTAAGATTAAGACGGCGGTGCGCGTCGGAAAACCATACCAGCAAATCATCCAACTCGTTCTGGAAACGAAAATCGACACGGTGGTTATGGGAGTGCGGGGCCGCGGTGCATTGGATCTGGCGGTATTCGGTTCGACAACCTATCGAGTAATGCAGTTGGGAACCTGTCCCGTTCTCGCCGTCCACGTGTGAACCGTTAGGCCCGGAGTATTGCGATGGAAATGATCAAAATCATCACCATTGAACGCGAGTACGGAAGCGGCGGAGGCGAAATCGCTCAACTGCTTGCCAAGCAGCTGGGCTGGAAGCTTTGGGATCAGTTGCTGACGGAGGAGATTGCGCGGCTTGCCGACTGTCCGAAATCAGTCGTCGAAGGCCGAGAGGAACGAACGGATCCGCTGTACTACCGGCTGTTCAAATCATTCTTGCGCGGAAGCTATGAAGGAAGCATCAACGCGCACAAGCTCAAATTGGTCGATAGCGAATGCATTTTGAAGTTCACGGAACAGGTCGTTCAGCACGCGGCGAAAACCGGAAAGTCGGTCATCGTCGGAAGGGGCTCGCAGCAGTTTCTCAAGAACCGCCAAGACACCCTGCGTGTGTTTCTTTATGCTCCCAGAGAAGATAAAGTGCGGCGCTTGTTAGCTCGAGGCAAGAGCGAGCAAGAAGCCGAACAGCTCGTGGATACTGTTGATCGGGAACGCGTCGATTTCATCCAAAAGTACTTCCACGTCGAATGGCCTGACCGCCCGATTTACCATACGATGATCAATACTGCGATCGGCGATGGGGCGGTCGTTCACATGATTCTGGATCTTATGAAAACCCTCGAGGCAAAAATCACCACCAAGGCGCTCGCACAATAAGGTCTGCGCTCCCGAGAAATTCCGGAGGCTACAGCGCATATTTGTGTTGCCAGTGGGCACTTTGCATCGATCCGCCGTTTGCCAGAATTGATTCGGGGTAGCTGGTTTGCTAAGGTCGTCTTCATGTCCGAGCGTGTCATGTGCGAGCGTCCCACCGAGCAGATACGCGAATTGCTCGACTCCCTTTATCGCGTGGATTCGGGACGAATCCTGGCCACTCTGATCCGCTTGCTCGGTGATTTTGATCTTGCCGAGGAGGCGATGCACGAAGCCTTTGCAGCTGCGCTGAGCCTGTGGTCGAGGAGTGGAGTACCCGACAACCCGCGACCGTGGCTGATTTCGACCGCCCGATTCAAAGCCATTGATACTCTGCGTCGACGGGCCAGATTTGATGCGTCTCAAGACGAGCTCGTGCGATATCTCGAAGCGCAATGGAGTTCGGCGGAAAGGTCCAAGGAAGAGGACAGCCTTGAGGATGATCGCCTTGAAGATGATCGGCTGCGGCTGATTTTTACCTGCTGTCATCCATCGCTAGCGCCGGAAGCGCACGTTGCGCTCACCTTGCGTGAGGTGTGCGGGCTGACCACCGAGGAGATAGCAAAGGCCTTCCTCACCACTCCGCGTACGCTGGCGCAGCGCATTGTGCGCGCCAAGGCAAAGATTCGAGAGACACCGATTCCGTACGAGGTGCCGACGCCGCAGGAATTGCCGGAGAGACTGGGCGCGGTGCTTCAGGTCATCTATCTCGTCTTTAACGAGGGTTATTCGGCTGCGGCGGGAGCGGAGGTGACTCGCGCCGAGCTAACCGGCGAGGCGATTCGACTGGGCCGACTGCTGATGGAACTCCGGCCAGAGCCGGAAGGCGGGGCTCCGGAAGTCGTGGATCCGGAAGTCATGGGGCTGCTTTCCCTGATGTTGCTACACGAATCCCGTCACGCCGCCAGAACCTCTCCGACCGGTGAGCTGATTTTGCTGGAGAACCAGGACCGCTCGCTCTGGAACCGGGAGCAGATCGCGGAGGGAGTGGCATTGCTGAAGAAAGCCCTGGGGTACCGTGGGAAGTCCCGCCGCTTCGGCTCTTACACACTGCAGGCCGCGATTGCGGCCGTTCATGCGCAGGCGGAATCGGTCGCTGCGACCGACTGGCCGCAGATTGTTGCGTTTTACGACCGATTGGTACAAATTCAGCCTTCGCCGGTGGTACAGCTGAATCGTGCCGTTGCAATTGCCATGCGTGATGGTCCAGAGGCCGGCCTGGCGCATATCGATGCCGTGTTGGAACATGGCGAATTGGCCAATTATTACCTGGCGCATTCCGCCCGTGCAGATATGTACCGCAGGCTCGGCAGGACAGATGAGGCTCGTGCTTCCTATGAGAAGGCGCTGGCGCTGACCCAACAGGAACCAGAGCGACGATTCCTGCAGGAGCGGATTCGGCAGCTGAAATAAAGACCGTCCGGTGGCGCTCCGGCCAGCGGAAAGCGGGGTTCGTTCTGTCTGGAAGCTGTGAAGCAATCGACCGAAGGACTCCGTAGCACTATTGCGGAATCGACGAACGTGCGTACACTGCAAGGGTGACGAATCCAGCGACGTCTCCAACTCCGCGGCTAGTTTCCATTGATCGCCGGCAAATCCTGTTGCGCACTGTCGATGTTGAGAAGCTGATCGAGGAGGACCACAGTGCGCGTTCTCTTTGGGAGTTAGTAGGCCGGCTGGACTTGAGCCTTTATCACGCGCAAATTGCTGCGGTGGAGGGCCACGCCGGGCGCGAGCACACGGATCCGCAGTTGTTGATCAGCGTGTGGCTGTATGCCTACAGCCGCGGCATCAGTTCGGCGCGCGAGGTGGCGCGGCAGTGCGAGTTCGAACCGGGTTTCCAATGGCTGTGCGGTCTGGAAGCGATCAGCCATCGGACGCTATCCGGTTTTCGTTCAGAAAACAAGGCAGCTTTGGATGATTTGTTCGTGCAGGTGCTGGGGATGTTGAGCGCCGAGGGACTGATTACGCTGGAGCGGGTGACGCTGGATGGAACCAAGATCAAAGCCAATGCCGGAGGCAATAGCTTCCGCCGCAAAGAGAAACTCGAAGCCCACCTGGAGTTGGCGCGCGAGCAAGTGCGCCTGCTGAATGTGGAAAGCGCGGAGGAGACGACGGCCACCCGGCAAGCGGCGGCACGGCGGCGAGCGGCGAGACAACGGGCGAGTCGACTGGAAGCGGCGGTGCGTGAGGTAGAACGCCTGCAACAAGAGAAGAAGCACGATCGAAAAGAATTCGTGGCCCGCGGCTCCAGCACAGACCCGGATGCGCACGTGATGAGAAACGGCGAGGGCGGCACGGTGCCCAGCTACAATGTGCAACTGCTCACCGACGTGACCCATGGCCTGGTGGTGAATGTGGAAGCGACGACCGACGCAATCGATTATCGCCAGCTACAACCAGCTCTGGAACGGTGCGAGAAGACGCTGGGACAGAAGCCGAAGCAGATCGTGGCCGATGGCGACTACACCAATCACGCGTCGGTGCAAGCGGCGGCAGTTTGCGGGGTGGACTTCTATGGATCGTGGCAAGATAGCTGGAAGCCAGTCGAACACGACGCGCAAGGCCGCAGCGCCGAGTTCCTGGCCAGCGCGTTTCCCTACGATGCCGAACGGGACTGTTTTACTTGTCCTGCCGGAAAAATCCTCACTCACCACGCACTACTGAATCGCGGCAACGGCGTCCGTACGCACGTATACCGCGCGCCCAAGACGGCATGTCCGAACTGCCCGCTGCGCGGCCGTTGCGCTCCACCGGTGGCGCGGCCCGATTGGAGGCGATCCATCACGCGTCTCGAAGAACCTGCGACGACGACGGCGTTCAAGGCCAAGATGGCGACCGAAGAGGCACAACAGATCTACGCGAAACGCTCGCAGATCGCGGAGTTCCCGCATGCGTGGATTAAGGAGCGCTGCGGCTTACGGCAGTTCCGCTGTCGCAACCGGCTGAAGGTAGCCATGGAAGCTACTTGGGCGTGCCTCAGTTACAACCTGACCAGGTGGTTCAGCATACGACGCAACCTCAATCTGGGAACAGCGTCGGCTTAGGCGCTAACCCCGAAGTTCCTGGCGTACAGGAAACCGAATGTTCTACTCACAGCAATAACGCAAACAGCGCCATGACAGATTTTCGAACTGCAAACAAAAACCGATTTCTTCACAGCTTCCTGTCCCCAGTTCCCCCCCAATTATTGGGCAATTGATTTCGGAGTACACACGCTTATGAATTGGTTCGGGTCGACTGACGGGTAACTCCAAGCCACATCTTGATAAGATGCCCGCAATAGCCTTTGGGGTATCCATGCTTCGCGGCTTGCGCGTCCCAGTCGGCAGCGTGCTCGTTGATGTTGCTCTCAATGAGCCCGTCGTGAAACGGATAATGCTGGCCGACGAACCAACCCACGACGAACGCGAGAAGCATAGGTGCGATCCGTTTCATGTTGTCTCCTCATTCACATTCTACGGGCGGCGGAGAGGAATCGGGCAGATCAGTTTTCGTTGGCGGTGGCCCAGGCTTTTGATCTCGCTGGCATCACTAGCACAGTAGGGTGCCCCGTCCTTCGCGTTTTTTGCGAAGGCGGGAGTCGGAAATGCCGGCGCCAACTGGGTTTGCTCACGTGTCCGAAACAAAATCAAAATAGCACACGCTGCGCGGCTGCCCACCCTTGCGAAAAACGCAAGGAAGGGGCACCCTCAGTGGGAATGGTGCACGCAAAGATCTTTAGAGGCGGGCCACCCGCCGACAATTCCTGCAGGCGCGGATTCGGCATTTGAAATAAAAATTGGGAAAGCTGTCGATTTTCCGTCTCCCCAACGACTATAGGACAAAAGAACGATGCGCTGCGGCTCCTGACTGAACAGGAAACGAGTCATCGGGAACAAACCACAGAAACCAAGGAGAAAAAGTCATGCCACAATATCTGGTTGCTAACTACCTCCCCGACGACTTCGATCCGTCCACCGTAACCGAAGCGATGATCGAAGAGATTCACGCGCTCAACCGCGAACTGATTGCTGCCGGCGCGAGGAAGTTCGCATGCGGCATTTCCCCGGCCGCCAAGGCAAAGACGCTGCGAAAGCAGCCCGACGGCAAGGTGCTCGTCACCGACGGACCGTACGCCGAGACCAAGGAGCACATGGGCGGATTTTGGATACTGGAAGCCGCCAATATGGATGAGGCACTCGCATGGGCGAAGAAGGCTGCCATCGCCTGCGATGTGCCCGGCGAGGTGCGCGAGCTCCTTTTCTACCCGGCTCCGGAACAAGAACCCAGCGAAAGGAAGTAAACAACCTGGCACTGCGGCCTCGGAACACGCGCGGGTGCCCAGGCTCTTGATCTTGCGGGCATTACCAACACAGTGAGTGCCCCGTCCTTCGCGTTTTTTGCGAAGGGCGGGAGTCGGAAGTGCCGGCGCCAAGTGGGGTTTGCTCACGTGTCCGAACCAAAATCAAATAGCACACGCAGCATCGACGCCCACCCTTGCAAAGAACGCAAGGATGGGGCACCCGCAGTGGGAACGGTGCACGCAAAAGATCGCTAAAGGCGGGCCACCGGCCGCCCAGTGGGTTTGACAACGTGTCCACAACAAAATCACATAACACACGCATCCGGTTCGAACTAGGTTGAAGGAAATACGTCCGCTGGGCCAGCCCCCCATCCTCAAACTTTGAAGTAGTTTGCTTGGTCGAGATCAGTGAACAAGCCGGGCTGCGTTGGACGCCATCCCAACCGCTTCTGAGTCAGCGTGCCGGATGTGGGGTTGTCGACAGGTACAAAAGCGCCTAGGAAACTGAACTGCTTCTCTGCGTCCGCGGGGCCGCTCTCTAATGCCAAGCGGAAGAGGCGGGCCGCACCGAGTTTGTGAACTGCGGGCCAGCGGTTCGAGCCCCCCCCAAGTATGCCGATTCACCTTTCTTGCGCGCGTTCTGGATGAGGAAGGGAATGAATCCATTCCGGTCGCCTTCACCATGCACGACCGGCGGCAGGCGAATGATCGACGTTCGTACACTTTGCGAGGCCAGCAAACGCTTAGTGTTTTCCGTAGACCCGCGAACGTTTCCGGCCGACTTGGGGTCGTAAGCATTGTCCTCGATTGCGACTTTACCGGCTGTCATCGAAAGCGTTGCGAATACCATGATCGCCTCTTCATTCGGCTACGAATCCGAGAGCGCTTTTGGCAAAGCATTCAAGCGCGTTATAGGTTGTTCCCCAAGACAATACAGCTCTGGAAGCCGTCCCGTCTTGTCTACCGCGAACACCACACCAGCAGAAGTTGCCGAAGATATTGACCTGCCCCCAATTTCCGTTCACCAGAGAATACGACAACTTCCTTGAGCTCCATCTCCGGTTTGAGCGGGGAAACCCGGAACCGGGGGACAGACGTCTGTCCCCAGCTCCTCCAAAGCCCTTGAAACAAAAAAACTCGTTGGAAGCCGAAAGCCGACGCGGATATTGAGATGACCAGGCGCAAAGCATAGTTCTAAGGCACGAAAGAAGAAAAACATCTTGGACGATTTGTCGAATTCCGGTCCGGCCGTTCGACTATATCGTGAAAGCAGGGCAACCGGCCCGCCCGAATGCCGTTACAGGAAGAAGACAGTTACAGGAATAGGAGAAATCATGACGCAGTATTTGGTTGCGATTCACCACCCCGACGACTACGACCCGTCCGTCGAGACCGAAGCGATGTCCGACGATATCCACGCGCTCAACCGCGAGATGATCGCTGCCGGTTTCAGGATTTTCGCTGGTGGTCTCACGTCGGCAAACAACGCGAAGTCGATGCGGGCGCAGCCCGGTGGCAAAGTGCTCATCACCGACGGGCCGTACGTGGAGACCAAGGAGCACATAGGCGGATTTTGGATACTGGAAGCCGCTAACCTGGACGAGGCACTGGCGTGGGGGCGCAAGGCTGTCATCGCCTGTCGGGCGCCGGTCGAGGTACGCCCGTTTTTCCGCTCGAACATCGTTCCAGGATAAAAGGAGAAATTATGCCGCAGTCCTTGGTTGCGATTCACCACCCCAACAACTACGACCCGTCCGTCGAGGGCGAAGCGATGCAACGCGAGTCGCCTTCTACTCAAATGAGCAATCAACTCACTCGTCGCGACTTCGCTATCCGCACCGCCGGCTTTGGTCTGGCTTTGGGACTCGCGCCTGCTGCTACGCTGGCGGAGGCTGAACAAGCCTCGCGCTCAGAAGCTTCGCCGGCGAGTGCAGACCCATATTCCCTTGTCGATCCGGAACTTCTTCCTGCGCTCAAACAGTTCCCCGCCTTTGACTTCTCAGCGGAGATGGTCGGCAAGTTCCGGCAAATGCCCGGCATGCCTCCGTTACCTGTTCCCGCGCCGCAGCCGGTGGAGCGGCATATCCCCGGACCGCCAGGAGCACCCGAGGTTCGTCTTTGGGTCGTAGATCCTGCGCCGTCGGAGAAGGGCAAGCCGTTGTTGCTTCACATGCATGGCGGCGGCTTCATGATGACCGATCCCGGGTGGATGCCCCTGCTCCAGGGGATCGCGACGGATTGCCATTGCGTCGTCGTCTCGGTTGACTACCGGCTGGCTCCGGAGACTCTTTATCCCGGCTCGCTTGAGGACAATTACGCGGCGCTGAAATGGGTTCACGCCCATGCAGCGGAGCTCGGCATTGATCGCTCCAGGATTGCCGTGGGCGGTGAGAGCGCGGGCGGCAGCCACGCAGCGAGCCTTGCGATTCACGCGCGCGACCGCGACGAAGTTCCCATCGTCTTCCAGCTGCTCATCTACCCCCAGCTAGACGACCGAACGGGCAGCTCCCACCCAGCGCCGCCCGCCATTGGCCACTTTATGTGGACTGCGAGTGCCAATCGTTTTGCCTGGAGCTCGCTGCTCGGTATTCCAGCGGGTTCGTCCAAGGTGCCGGTAGCTGCCGTACCCGCCCGGGTAGCCAGCGTCGCCGGCCTACCGCCTGCCTGGATCGGTGTCGGTGCTATCGACCTGTTCGTCGAAGAGGACATGGAGTATGCGCACCGACTCATCCACGCCGGAATCGCAACCGAGCTTCTGGTCGTGCGTGGTGCCTTTCATGGATTTGACCGCCTCCTGCCGGATGCCGAAGTCTCCCAACAATTCAACGCGAGTTGGAAGTCTGCGCTGCGCAAAGCATTCGCCACTGGCAAAGTTCATTAGCACAGAAGCTGGAAGTGTCGCGGCAAAGTGCGGGCAGTAAAACTATTCTTGGACGGTTTGTCGAATTCCGTTCCGGCCGTTCGACAACCTAGTGAAGGCAGGGCAACCAGGCCCACTCTCAGGAGGAAAACAATGCGGAAAAAGAAGGTTGGCGCAATCGCAATCAAAAGCTTCGCTCTGCTGGTTGTGCTCGGTACGGCGTACCTCGGTACGGCGAATCAGGCGATAGCACAGAATGCCACGACACCATATCCGAGCGATGGCCCCGATCGACCAATACCTCATGGCGGATCGGGATGCGGAAGTAGCCCTGGCGCGCAGTGCGGCACCGGAGTCCATTTCACGCGATGCAGAGGTCCTGGTTCTCGGACGTCATGGTTTCGAAACCGCGGTCAAAGGCAAAAACGGTTTCGTGTGTATCGTGGGGCGTTCGTGGACATCGGCTCCGGATGCTGAGTTTTGGAATCCGAAAGTGCGGGTTCCCATGTGTGTTAACGTGGCAGCCGCACGTTCTTACCTGCTGCGCTTCACCAAAGAGACCGAGTGGGGACTGGCGGGGCGTACCCAGGCTCAGATGACCGAGTCCATCACCGCTGCCATCGCCAAAAAAGAACTGCCGCCGATGGGGCCTGGGGCGATGTGCTACATGCTGTCGAAGCAAGGCTTCGGCGGCGACAGCACCCCCCACTGGCCTCCTCACCTCATGTTTTTCTATTCGGACACCGATCCCGCAATTTGGGGAGCGAATCTGCCGGGTTCCCCCGTCGTTGGTATGAGCGACCCCGTGGAGCACCTGACGCAGTTCGTGATTGCCGTCGAACGGTGGTCGGACGGAACCGAAGGCCGCTAAGCCGGACTGTGCAAAGGGCGCACAAGCGCTGCTACAAATAAAAGCGGATCAGGACAATCAAATGAGAAACGTAATCTTCGCAATCAACATTACCCTGGATGGCTGCTGCGATCACACCAAACAAATTGCCGATGAAGAAACACATAAATATTTTACGCACCTCATGCGAGATGTCGACCTACTCGTCTTTGGGCGTAAAACCTATCAATTGATGGTTCCTTATTGGCCTGATGTCGCAAAGAGCCAGTCTGAGACAAAAGCGGAGAACGAATTTGCTCAAGCATTTGACTCCAAGAAACTTGTTGTCTTCTCGCGATCATTGGATGGCGTCGAAGGAAAAAATACGAGAATTGTTCGTACGAACCTTCACGATGAAATACTTAACTTGAAGCAAGAACCAGGCAAACATATTCTGATCGGTGGTGTTGATATTCCTTCACAGCTTATGGAGCTTGGTCTAGTTGACGAATATCGTTTTGTCGTTGGGCCAATCGTTGCAGGAGAAGGGAGACGGTTGTGGGAAGGTGTCAGCCTGCGGGAGAGATTACAACTAAAACTGGTTGAGTCAAAGATTTTTGACTCGGGATGTGTTGCGCTTCGTTACTTGAAACAGTGACAGAAAAATCTGCGAAAGCCGTGCTGCTGGCTCAAATTCAGCAAAATCAGATAGGACTCGAAGGAACTCAGTCATGAGAAAAATCATTGTGGCCGAATTTATCTCCCTGGATGGTGTCATAGAAGCCCCCGGTGGCCCGGAGAAAGATGCCAATGGCCCGCCGTGGTGGATACGTCAACATTCCGACGCTGTTTCTTCAGCGGCCGTACAAAAGGGGATGAACCTGCCGTTTGACTTATTGCTAGGGCGCACAACCTTTGAACTATGGGCAAAATTCTGGCCGCAACATGGCGAGATGTGGCCAGCCGTCATGACAGCGACCAAGTACGTAGCCTCGAATACCGTGACTTCTCACGAATGGCAGCCGTCCGTGTTTCTAAACGGAGATATTGCGGAAAAAATCACCAAAATTAAGCAACAGGAAGGGCGGAATTTGCACGTTTATGGAAGCGCAAATCTCGTTCAAACGCTCCTCAAGCATGATTTGGTCGATGCGTTCCGGCTGATGATAATTCCGATCACGTTGGGCGGTGATAAACGATTGTTTACCGATGGCACGATCCCGGCGGTGGCATTCAAGGTGACGGAAAGCACAGTCACCTCGAAAGGCGTCATTATCGTGAATTACGAGCGTGTAGGCGCAGTCCCAACCGGAAGCGTATAAACATTCGCGACGTGTTGCGCCGCACGTTCGCCGCAAGTCTTACGATTTGCAGCAGGCGCAGGCTTCGCCGGTGGCGAGTGAGGCACTGCAACGAGTCGCAGCCCCGTATGTGATCGAGAAGGAGGTCCGCGGTCGGCCGCCACTTCCGTGCTGGTGTAGTTTGTTTTTCGTTCATCCTCTCAACCCAACACATTCGTAGCCCGGCGAAAAGGTGGGTTCGCGTGACGCTACCGACAACTTGTGCGATCAGCTATTGATGAGAACGGAGACCTCGAACATGAAGCCTAATGAACCCAGCCGCACAGCCCTGATGATCGCCCGACAACGAGCCGCTCATCAGTTGCTCGATCATGGCTCAATCCTCGATGACCCATTTGCCATGAAGATTCTGCGCGAAGACGAAAAGGAAGTGCTTCAATTTGCGAACGGACACCCCTTGGCCAGCATCGGACGTCTGATCACCACTGCGCGAAGCCGGATTGCGGAAGATGCTTTGTCAAGAGCGGTCGAAAGAGGGATTCGGCAGATCGTCATCCTTGGCGCCGGACTCGACACTTTCGCTCTCCGGAATCCCCATGGCGCACGACAGATCCGTATCTATGAGGTGGACCACCCCGCGACGCAGGCATGGAAACGCCAGCGCTTGGCTGAAGCTCAAATCGCACTTCCGCCATGGCTTGTTCTCGTGCCAGTCGATTTCGAGAGGGACGATGTGGGAGAGAAGCTCGTCGCCGCTGGCTTTCAGCAGAACTCGCCCGCGTTTTTCACTTGGCTCGGGGTTGTGCCATATCTGACACAGGACGCTATCGGCCGCACTCTGGACTATATGTCGTCAATCCAGAACTCGGAGGTGGTGTTCGACTACATGGAACCTCCCGAGGCATTCTCAGAAGAGCTAAGGCAATTAGAAAAGGACCGGACCGAACAGCTTGAGAAAATTGATGAACGTTCGGACAGCCGTTTCGAGCCGGCTGGCATTGCAGCAATTCTTCGCTCGCACGGATTTTGTGTCATCGAAGACATCAATTTCCAGGAGATCGCGTCCAGGTTCGGCCGCGCCGTTCAAGGACTCGCGCCCGGACACCTTGGTGTTCATGTAGTCCACGCTAAGCACTAATTGAACGCGGTCATCTTATCTATTCAAATACAGAGCCCGTCCACACCGACATATCCGGTTTATGTACGAACGGGTGGCGGGTGGCCCAGGCTTTTGATCTTGCGGGTATTACCAACACAGTGGGTGCCCCGTTCCTTCGCGTTTTTTGCGAAGAGCCTGCCCTGAGCGGAGCCGAAGGGGCGGGAGTCGGAAATGCCGGCGCCAGGTGGGTTTCACGTATCCACAACAAAATCAAATACCACACGCAGCATCGCCACCCACCCCTTCGACAAGCTCAGGGCAGGCTCTTGCAAAAAAACCAAGGATGAGGCAGCCCAAGTGGAAATGTTGCACGCAAAAGATCGTTACAGGCGGGCCAGCCGCCGCAGGCGATCAGAGGAGGTAGGGCACCAGGGCGGCAGTCTGTCGGGCATAGGAAGCATACGTCTCCCCAAACTGGGAGCGCATCCATTCCTCCTCCAAGCGGAGCTTGGGCCAGAACACGAGGAAGATGAGGGCCAAAACGATGAACCCGCGCACCTGGGAGATAGCAATCGCCATGCCAAGAAACCCGGTCAGAATGCCGGCGTAGATTGGGTGACGCACCACGGCATAGGGACCTGTGGTGATCAGCTTGTGGCCCTGCTTAATGGTGACGGAGCGGCTCCAGTTGCTGCCGAGGTGCTCGCGTGCCCAGACGGCGAAGAGAAGGCCGGCGACGGTGAGGGCGGCTCCCAGCCAGAATGTCCAATAACCAGACGGCCAGAGCTGGACGTAAAGCCAGGGCAGCGGGATGCGAGGTATCGAGAGTAAAACGATCGCGATCAGGAAGATGAGCACGCGGAGGATGCGCGAGGCTGCGGGCTCGAGACGCTGGGTGGCTTTGGTATCCGCAGCTTTGATCTGCCAGTAGAGAACAAAAACGATCCAGAGCACGGGAAATAAAGATTCGTAGAACCAAAGCATGTGGGCCTCCGGGCGCTAAAAGTACCACGGAGGAAGGCCAAAAAAAATGGAGTAGCTGTCGATTTTCGGTCTCCCGAACGACTATCTGATAACAGAACGATGAGCGACGGCTCTCTGAGTCACAAGAAACAAGGTAGTGGCTCATTTTGAATTTCTGATGGCATCTTCGCTCGTCGATGGCGTCATCCCTTCGACAAGCTCAGGGCAAGCTCTGAGCGCAGCCGTTCTTCAGGCGGAGCGAAGGATCTCCGCCACGACGCTGTCTGCCACAGGAGATCCCTCGGCCCGCTGGTAAAAACTCGGGCTCTTCGGGATGACGCCTTGTGAGATTCAGAGTTCAAACCGTGCCACTACCGAAAACACGGAGGAATGGATGAAATACATCTGTTTGGGATACATCGAGCCAGGAAAATTTGAAGGGATGACCGAGGACGAGCGACACGCAGTGCTCGACGACTGCTTTGAGCACAATGACCATCTGCGCGCCAACGGACATCTTGTTGCCGAAGTGCCTCTTCAGCCTCCGGAGACCGCGTTGACCCTGTACTGGAAAAACGGCAAAGTCGCGACCACCGACGGTCCCTATGCGGAAACCAAGGAACAGCTCGGCGGCATTCAGATCCTTGAGGCGCGAGACCTCAATCATGCCGTTCAGCTTGTCTCGCAGCAACCAGGCTTTAAGTATGGACTTGGACCGATTGAGATACGGCCGGTTATGGACTTGAGCGAAATCATAAATGAGAGCGAGCGGCGACGGCGAAAGGACACCTCGCGATGAGGGCGGACTGCTTCACGGCATGACCACGCGATCATTTGCTCTCACTCTCACTCTTGCTCGTCTCCGCCGGAGTCGGGAAGCGTTCTTGAATCCACGCTTGCCAGAGCGGTGTCTCGCGGGCGACGGTCGCGGCCGCCTGATCGCCGTAGAAGTAGAAATTTAGCGTGACCATGCTCTGGCCGCCGAAGTTGACGGCGCCAAGCGCGGCGGTGCCGGGCCCCGGCTTGTCGAGCCGCAGCAGGGCGTTGTAGGGACTCTGGCTGACGTGTTCCAGCACACCGCCGAGCGCCGGGACGCCCGCGGGGGCAGTCCAACGTTGCCCCGCGCTCACGCCTTTCTGCCCCAATGCCGCGGTCAGCGTCTCCCAGGCTTCCGCTTCGGTTCCCGCGGCGGGGGCCATCCACTGCATCATCGCGGAGCGTTGGCCGCGGAAGTGCGTGAGATAGATCCGCAGGATGCGGAAGAAGCCAGGCCAGCCGGATTCGGTGCCTTCGAGCTGGTTGTCCCAGTCGTCCGTGCTGGCGAAGAGGCTATGCACCACGCGGACGACGCAGATGCCTCCCCCGCGCGCTTCGACGCTCCACTCGTCCGCGATGACCGGCGAGCCAGGCACCCAGCCAGGGGCCTCGGCGGCAAACCTCCGCGGCGGATCCCATGCCGTCACGGCGGAACTGGACTCCATGCCCGGGCCGAAGTTCAACTTCACCGCAACGGGCTTCCCGTCGCGCTCCTCGAACTCAGTCGGCACGAACCAGGACGAAATACCCGGCCCGGTGGCGATGGCCTGCCAGACTTCCTCCGGCGTGCCGGGGACCTCGACTTCGACTTGGACTGAACGGCGTCCGGATGCTTCTTTCTTTACGCTCATGATGGCTCCTTGGGATGGGATTTCTGCGGCACAGGGTGCGCCACGACCACCAGGCGATGCGCGCGGCCGCCGGGGGTGGATTCATCGTGGTACTTCGAAACCAGTTTCGTGATGGCCTCGGCGAGTTCGTTGCTGAAAGCCGCCCGGTCCGTCGCCGACCGAAAGCGAACCTCGGTATCCACCGCCAGGGTCGCCAGGCGTTTGCCCGTCTCTTTCGCACGGCGAACAAGATCGCCCACCTCGCGGACGACCCGTGCGCCCAGGGCGATGAGATAGCTCGCGGACAACCTATCGATTTCCCGATTCGGATCCGCAGCGACCGGACCCAGGGCGCTCGGCGAAACAACGTAGGAAGCGGCCGTAGCCACGAGCAGCCGTTCCGTCAGCCCGCCCCACTTGCGTTCCTCGGCCAGCCGCACAAGCCCGTGCGCCTCCAGCCCGTGCAGGTAGTAGTTGACTTTCTGCCGAGTCAGGCCAACCCGCGTGGCCAACGTCGCCGCCGAGGCGGGCACGAGTAGCTCGGAGAGCAGTCGACCCCGCATGGGCTCCAACGCCGCCGTCGCCGCTGCCGGATCATCGATGACTTGGAGGTCGAGCACGAGGAGACGGTACCATTGACAACTTTTCTTGTCAAGGAGGATTCAAGGCTTTTTCTTACGACTTTGCAGAGTCGATGTCGTGCTGCAGAATTGGGGTGTTGCGGCGAGGTCTTCCTCCTCTGCCCGAGGCGACGACGGTCGACACGCTCACGGCAACCAGGAGCGGCTCATCGCCCTGCCGGTCGAAGAGTTCTTGCGCCGCTTCCTCCTGCACCTGCTACCGCGCGGGTTTATGCGCATCCGCAACTTCGGCTTTCTCGCTAACCGGCGGCGAGCAGAACTTCTTCCGCTTTGTTCGCGGTTGCTTCAGTCATCCGATCATCCAGCGGTTGCAACTGCCTCGCCGGCGGCGCTGCGCATTCCCTCGCTGTGGCGATGTCCGCTTCGCGAAGGAACCATGCAAGTTGTCGAACGCCTCTCCGCCGCGCACGCTGGTTCTGTGTCTCGCACTTGTCGGAATGCAGTATGGCGGTGCGATTTAGACTCTCCGATGCGCCGCCCCACGCTCATTCTCTCTCTGACCCGCTACTGAAACCCAAGCGCTCTGACCGCAACGGCAAACTCGCAAACGATCAAGACCGCCCCATCCAGATACAGATCCCGTAGTCCCGCGGGGCGGCTTCCTTCAAGTCGCTGTATCTGAACCGCCCCTCCACAGCGTCTCAACTCCCCGCTCTTCGCTCGGGGGCGCTTCAGATACAGCACTAAGACTTCACAGGACTAATTGCTGGGCGAGCCGGGGCTCTTTTCGGCGGGCCAGAACGTAGACTGCGACCAGGGCAGCGGTGAAGCACGCCCCGGCACCCACTGCGAGCGACCAGCGTGGGCCGAAGTGGTTGGCAACCCAGCCGACGATCGGAGCGCCGATCGTCATTCCTCCCAGTGCAACGCCGACCCGGAGCGCCATCACCCTGCCCCGCATGGATGGTTCTGTCGAGAGCTGCATGATACTGTTCGTGCCGTTGGTCAAGGTCAGGGCAGCCGCGCCGCTGACCGCGAGAGCTGCCGCAAACCACCAGTATCCCGGCGCGAGTGCGGCTAGAGTACAGCCCAGCCCGAAGACACCGGCTCCCATCGACAGAGACGCTAAGCCTAGTTTCTTTCGGCCAGCAGCAAACAAAGCTCCCGAGAGTGAGCCCACGGCCATTATGGAGGAGAGCAGGCCGAAAGCACGTGCGTCGGAGTGGAAGATATTCACGGCCATCGTAGAGATGAAGATCGGAAAGTTCAGTCCAAAGGTGCCGATCAGAAACAACATGACCAGGATCGCCCTGAGGTCCGGTCTTTTCCACACGTAGCGAAACCCTTCTAGAAATCCAGAGGTAGCGCGATGCGCTCTGACGCTTGCACGCAGTTCCGAGAGACGGAAGAACGACATCGAGAGCAGCACTGCCGCGAACGAGAGCCCATTTAGAAGAAAGGCCCAGCCGATGCCAACCTTTGCAATCAGCAAACCGGCGACGGCGGGTCCAATCATCTGGGCAGCATTAAATGAGGTTGAGTTCAATGCCACGGCATTCGGGAGATCCGCATCGCCGACCATCTCTGCCACGAAGGTCTGTCTCACCGGAGCATCCAGCGCAGCGGCGGAGCCAGACAGGAAGGCGAACACATACATGTGCCAGAGCCGGATGACTCCCGCGATCGTGAGAACTCCCAGGATGAGTGCAAGCACGCCCATCGTTGCTTGGGTCACCATCAGGAGCTTGCGCTGATTGAGGCGGTCTGCAGCCGATCCCGTCCAGGGAAGGAGCAGAACTTGTGGGGCGAACTGCAGGCCCATCACAATACCCAGCGCTGACGCATCATGATGGGTCAGTTGCGTCAGCACAAGCCAGTCCTGAGCGACGCGCTGCATCCAGGTACCAACGTTGGAAATCAGGCCGCCTGCCGTCCATAAGCGGAAGTTGAAGCTTCTCAGGGAGCGAAAGGTGCCGGACACTGGGTTCTTCATGTGCGCGACGGCGTGTTGCCCCCATGGAACTGGCCGAAGCGACGCGCCGAAAAGATGCTGATGAGCAGCACGCCCAGGCCGAACGCAAGGATGTGGCTTGTCGCCCGCGGATCGAAAGCACCGACGTGCGCGACTAGCAGGTACCCAACCACCGCGTTGAAGAATCCCCAGACAACATTGACCGTTGCAGAGGAGAGCCCTTGGCCGGGCGGTTTGGCAAAGGGACTTTGAAAGGAGTGTCCCATCGTGCCCGCGACAAAGTGAGGGATAGCATTTGCCGCAAAAACGCCCGCAAAGAAATACGACACAAGCCAAAGCCAATTCATAATGCAGAGCTCCTTCTTTCCAATAGCGAAATAATTTCTTGTGTCGACCCTGTCTCGCCAAGACGAGGGAAGACGTTTCTGATGCTGTACTCGTGCGCCTCCCCCCGAAGATCGGTCATTGCATCGAGTGCGAGGGTCACATTGAACCCCTGCTCGTAGGCCTGCCGCGCAGTCGCCTCAACGCCACCTGAGGTCACCACTCCGGTTACGACCACTTGCGTAACGCCTCGGGCCTTGAGTTGGCATTCAAGATCCGTTGTTGCGAATGCGTCCCAGCTACGCTTCGTGACGACAATATCGCTCGGTTGCTGATCCAGCTGCGGCAGAAGGTCGGTCCATCCCTCGGAAAACGATAAGTTGCTGCGCGGACCCTGTTCCGTCCGGCCCGGCGGCCGTCCCGCCACATTCACCAGCACGACTGGGAGGTTCTTCGCACGGAAAACATCTATTAACGCGCGCGTCCGGTCAACGACGTCGCCGATGGGATGAATGAAATTCCCGTCGGCGATGCCTTTCTGCAGGTCAATGACGATCAACGCGGTGTTGGGGTCAAGAATAGTAAGCGGCATAGAGTTCTCCTCCTCGGATACAAAGTTGGCACTGGGTAAGAGGCAGGACGCAGTGGGTTCAATCCTCAACCAGCCGCGTAAGCAGTTCCAGTGCCGCCTGAAGCTTCTCCTGCTCGTGAGCAGAAAGCTTCTGCGAGATGGTCGTGGTGAGCCAATCCTGCCTCGCGGCCCTACCCTCCTGAATCCGCCTCAGGCATTTGGGCGTGAGAGACATCAGAGTTTGCCGCCCGTCGCTCGGGTCAGGTGCGCCACTGACCAGGCCGGACTCCTGCAACGGAGTAACTACGGAGCTCATGGACTGCGGGCGCATGCCTTCCGCTCGCGCCAGACTTGAAACCGTGGCCGAACCATCCTTTTCGAGTCGAAGAAGAACGGAAATCTGTGACGGCGTCAGGTCGCTGCGTCCCCCATGCTCGCGTAAACGCCGCTTGAGCTTACCGCCTACCGTACGGATCTCGGCAGCAAGCGTCGAAGCTAGCCCGGTCTGAGCAGAAGACTTTCGATTGCTCACCAGATCAATATCTCATATATACAGGTAAACTGTAAAGTTGAACTGTACACATGTCCGCCCGCCAGCTTTGTCGCAATCGACGACGACCGGCTCATCCGGACACAAAACCCCATAGTCCTCCAGGGCGGATTCCTTCAAGTCGCTTGCGTCGATTCTTATTTCTTGGGCTGTAGCCTTGGCTTGGATTAGAGCGAAACGTGGTGCGGGCGGAGGGACTTGAACCCTCATGGGCCGTTTAAGCCCTGCGGATTTTCATACCGTCTACGGCTTTCGCAGCCCGGACGTTGGCTCTTGTAGAGCTCACGCCAAGTTTGCGGTCTGGACTATCCCTTCACCCTCCCCCGGAAGCTCCGGAGCTTAGGTGCTGCCCGTCTAGTCTCTACACCTTCCCGGCTGGTGTCTCTCCGGGCTTGGCTCGGGATTGCCATTTTGAGGTTTCCCCGAATTTGAGCAGTTCTGCATCGCCGGTTTCCCAGGCGAGCACTCAAGTTTTCCTTAAGTCCGCTGCGTATGCCATTCCGCCACGCCCACGCGCGGCTGCCTGACTGCATTTCTATCATAGGGCAGATCCGCCGGGATTTACACGTTCGTCTCTACTCAGAACGCTGCCCCTTGGCCTGGTCCACGGTTACGTGAGAATCTCGGAGAGAACGGTTCGTATGTAACGACCTGATCGTAATCCCAAAGTGCTATCCTCTCTTAATATACCTTGACAAGCATATACGCTGTAGGGTATATCAAGCGAATGGAATCTGTCTTCGAAATCATTGCGGAGCCGAACCGCCGCGCGATATTGAGCCTCCTGGTCTCGTCAGAACAGTCGGTGGGAGAAATTGAGCGTCAGCTCCGTATGTCGCAGCCGACCGTCTCCAAGCACCTGCGCGTGCTGCGCAATGCCGGTTTCGTCGAATCCACGGTGGACGCACAACGCCGTCTCTACCGGCTGAAACCGGAACCATTCCAGGAGGTCGATGCCTGGCTGGCTCAGTTCCGCCGGTTCTGGTCCGCTCACGTTGATGCTCTCGAACGCCACCTTGATCGAATGGATCACGACCGCATGCATCCACCAACGCCAACCAAAGGGAAGACAAAGGAGAAGCCGCCGCGGCCCAAACCGCGAGCACGATAAAGGAGAAACGAAATGAAAATCAAAGTAACGAGCATATACGTGGACGACCAGGACAAGGCCTTGCGCTTCTATACGGACGTACTGGGCTTTACCAAGAAGGCCGATTTCAGTAACGGCCCATATCGCTGGCTGACCGTCGCTTCGTCCGAGCAGCCGGACGGTATCGAACTGCAGCTCGCGTTGAACAACAATCCCGCGGCCAAAACGTATCAACAGGCGATTTTTCAACAGAACCAGCCCGCGATTATGTTTTTCACCGACGACGTCAAGAGCGATTATGAGCGGATCAAAAGCCGCGGCGCCGAGTTCACAATGCCGCCCACTGATGTGCCCGGCTCTACGATTGCAATGTTGAAGGACACCTGCGGCAACCTAATTCAGCTCACCCAGCTTGCGCGCTGGTAGGACCGCCGTTCAGAACGAGGAAGACCGAGGAACAAGATGACCGAACCTGAGTTGTACGCACCGGGTCCCGCCAACTTGGCGCGGGTAGAGAAAGACGGAGAGAAGTGGACGCTCATTCTCGTCCGGGAGGATGGCAAGAGAGATTATTCGAACGCCCAACGCCCCGGCGCCGCCGCCGACCTATAGCCAAGCGGTACGGGCAGCGGGTCTTGTGTTCGTCTCAGGGACGGGCCCGCACGATCCAGTAACCGGCAAGATCGTTGGGGATACGATCCAAGAGCAAACCAGACAGTGCTTGGAGAATATATCTGCCATTCTCAAAGCCGCGGGCATTTCCTCGAACGAATCGTGAGTGCCACGGTCATCGTTCTGGAGGAGGCAGACTTCACTGGAATGAACGAAGAGTGGATTAAGTGGTTTCCAACGAACCCACCTGCGCGGCAAGGCGCCAAGCTACCCGTTCGAATCCCAGGCATGAGAGTGTCCCACCGCGGCCATAGCCGAGGCTTAAGCCCCCGATCGGCGGGGTGGCCCATTCAAGCCCGCTCTTGGATTGATTGAGGCAGTTTCGAGGGTTGCACGTTCCCCAGACCGCTACTAAATTAGGACAAGGTTTGAAACTGAACAGGAAAGGACGCGTCCCGATGGACTCCGCCTCGGCATTCATCGACTGGAAGATTAAGGAACTTGGGGACTGGCGCGGGAAGATGCTCGCGAAAGTGCGCGACATCATTCACGAGGCAGACCCTGACATCATCGAAGAACGAAAGTGGGTCAAGGCGACATCGCCGGGGACTCCCGTCTTTTCCCACGACGGCATCGTCTGCACCGGAGAGACCCACAAGAACGTCGTCAAGATGACATTCGCCAAGGGAGCTTCGCTGAAGGACCCGAAAGGTCTATTCAACTCGAGCCTCGACGGCAACGTCAGGCGCGCCATCGACATCCACGAAGGCGAACAGATCAATGAGGCGGCCTTGAAGGACCTTATCCGCGCCGCAGTGGCGCTCAATCACAAGGGCAAGACCAAGCCGAAGCCGCGGCGAAAATCACGTTAGATTTCGCGAAGAACGCGAAATGTGGAATCGGGCACCCGCAGCAGGCGGCCCGACCAGCGTCATCGCAGCTTCCTGGGGATCGCAAAACAATGCGCCAACCCCGTTCGCGGAGGTGGCCAAAATGCCATTCCGGCGTGAATATTTAGTCTCACTGGACGACCCGGCGTTCATCCCGTCCTAACCTTCCGCGTCGTCTGTCCAATCATTACGAAGCTCCCAAACAGAGCTGCGTCAAAATCGCGCCGCCGAGAGCCGCCAGCAGAGCAAGGGGCATTGCCAGCGCTCCTATTCTTAGGAAATCCCAGAAACTCACGTGGAGCTTTTCTTTGCGCAAGGCAATCAACCACAGAATTGTGGCCAGAGATCCCGTGATCGAGAGATTCGGTCCAAGATCGACACCGATCAGCACAGCCTCGGCAATCGGTCCTTTGGCTTGCGCCGCGTGAAGAGTACTTCCCAAAATGAGCCCGAGTGGGAGATTGTTCACAAGGTTGTTGGCGACCCCGATGCCGAAACCAGCGACCAGGCTTCCGACCGCGATGCTGCTGTGCTGCGCCCAGCTCAGCCATTCCTGCGTGTACTTCATCGCGCCAATACTCTCGATCGCATCGACCATCACGAATAGCCCGGCGACCAATGCCAGCGTTTGCCAGCTGATTTCGCGGGCCAATGCCAGCGGATTGCTTCTCTCTTTGACGCAGACCACCGCAGTGAGGGCAAGCGCGGACAGGCACGTGGGCAGGCCCAGGTCTTTCCCTAACGATGACGCCGTGAGCAGAACTGCAATCATAAGAGCGGCGCTGCCCAGCACCAGTTTGCCGTTTCCGTTCAAATTCTTAGCTTCCACGGGATGATCGATGCTTTGGCAAAGTTCCTTGCGATATACCCAGCGTAGTACGAGATAGGTTGTGCCGATCGACAACAAGCTGGGAATGCAAAACGCCAAAAGCCACTTGCCCAATGGCGGCATGGCGTCATGGAAAACAACAAGGTTGGCAGGATTTGATATCGGCAATAAGAAGGAAGCAGCATTCGCGATGAAGGCGCAAACGAACAAATACGGCAACGGCTGAACCTTCGCTTTACGAACCGCGGTCAGGATCGCCGGTGTCAGCACCACGGCCGTCGCGTCATTGGACAGGAACACCGTCACCACCGTGCCTATACCGTAGACCAGCGTGAACAATTTCAAGCATGATCCATCTGCCTTTCTGACGGCGATAGCCGACAGCCAGTCGAACACTCCGTGTTCCCGCGCGAGCTCGCAAAGCAGCATCATGCCAATCAGGAAAAAGCACACATCCAGCGCTTTGCCGCAAGCCCGCCATGCCAGACGCAGATTGATCAGCCGGAGCGCCAGGAGCAGCACCACCCCTCCGCTGATCCAATACACCTCCGGCACATCGCGTGGACGGATCAACATCAGCACGACACTGACGGTAATGATGATCGTAATCAGGGAGTGCGCGAGAGCGAGAGACAGCATCTACCGTGTTCTCCCGTTCTTGTTCCGGCTAAGCTGCTTGCTTGGCGTCGTTGGCCCCGACCCGCCTACATTCAGCTCGGAATTTAGGTCAGTCCGTCGACCGCTCATTGCGCTAGAGCTTCTCCTTCATTCATGGTTCCGAGTTTCGTACCTGCTTGCGAGCTCTTGCCACTCGATAACAGCGTCTCGGGGATCAACCACCACAGCATCAAGAACGCAGCAAGTGCAACTCCACTCAGCCCTAGAAACGATGCTCGATATCCCAGCCGCTGAATCAGCATGCCTCCAATCGATGTGCTCAGAGCCGCGCCTACTCCGACCATGGTGGCCAGCGCGCCAGCGGCGATATTGAAGCGTCCCGTGCCTTGCGTCCTGTCTTTAATCACCAGAACAGAGACGATACCAAAAATCGCGTTTGCCACCCCGTCCAGAATCTGAATCGCGATCAGCGCCCCTGCGGCGTGCGTCAAGGTGTAGAGCACTCCGCGAACCGGCAACACTCCGAATCCAAGCAGCAGGAGCGGCTTTCGTCCGTGAGTGGCCGCCCGCTTTCCGATCCAAGCTGCCGATAGAGTGATGACGACCTGAGTTACGATCACGCACGCTGACATAAAAGACGCCGCCGCTTTCGGACTTCCTTTTGACAGCAACTCTCCAAGCTGGGGTAACATCGCCGCGTTTGCCAGATGGAAGAGAAACGCGGTTCCGAGAAATGCAACTAGCACAGGATCCTTCAAGAGCACTGAGATCCTTTCGCTTTGGCCCGCACACTTGCCATCTACCGCTCCCCGCGCCCGCGCAAAATCAATTTGATCAGGAGCGATAGTGAACAGCGCGACCGCCGCTGGAATAACGAGAAATGCGGCCGCCGCGAAGATCATCCGGTATCCGAAGCGGTAGCTGACATACGCGACCAGCAGCGCGGTGAACACGTTCCCGGCCGAATTGAACGCTTGAATCTTCCCAAAGAGCCGATCGAATGCGGCCGATCCCACTACTCCCAGCGTCATTGCGGCCACTGTGGGTGCCAAAAATGCACCGGAACCTCCGATCAGAAATTGCGCGGTGTAGACCTCGATCGCACTCAAATGTCTCAGTAGCAGCCATGCGCCGGCCGCTAGAATCGTCAGATTGACGGCCATCAATCCGCGTTTGCGGCGGGTCGCATCGATGATGGCGCCGGCGGGAGTCTGCATTGCGACGGATACGAGTCCTCCGAAAGTGAGAGCGTATCCCACCTGGCCGGGATTCCATCCGCTTGTCGCAAGATATGCGGCCAGGAAAGGTCCAAGTCCGGTCTGCACGTCGGCCAAAAAGAACGTCAGACACTTGATCGACCGCACGCTGCGTGTCTTTCCTTCGGTCATGCCGATGGCCCCATTTGCACACCTACCTCTCATCTAGGTTCGTGCCGCACGGCTAGCTTGGATGTATTTATTGCCAAAAGGTTTAACTGCTGATTGCTCCCAACTGGGATAGAGCCTCTCCATCCTCATAAACAGTCAACTGAGAAGGTAGACTGGCAAGTGAGTTGGTGATATGCCAAAGAGATTCGGCCATGGTAGACATTCACCTTGGTAATGTGCGGGCAGGCGATCCAGCGATCATAATGTTCAATCATGCAAACCGCCCCCAACACGCGCCGCTGGGATCGCTTGCCCGTGGACATGCCAGTTCGTGTGGTCACATCCAAGGGTTTCTCGACGACTGTCGTCGAAGGGCGCGGCACTGAGTTGAGCGAAGGTGGCATGGTTTTGTACGCGGGCATCCTGCTCAATCCCGGCGACCTGCTCGAGGTTGAATTCGACATGCCGACGCCATCGCGTCTGCCTGCGATCGTCCGCTCGCGAAATGGTTTTTGTTTTGGGCTGGAATTCATTACTCCGTTGCCCGCCTGAGTTGTTAGCCCTCTCCATCCGCTCTCCAATAGCATTCCACAACAATTTGTTCTAGCATCTCTAGGCGGTTGGGGGATTCGCTATGTACTTTGAACAGCTTTATCTGGGATGTCTGGCGCACGCTTCGTACGTACTATCGTCCGAAGGCGAAGCGGTAGTGGTCGATCCACAGCGCGATGTGGACCTTTATCTGAAGGCCGCCGCGGAACATGACGTCACCATCCGCCACATCTTTGAGACGCATCTCCACGCTGATTTTGTCTCCGGACACAAAGAGCTGGCCGCGCGCACGGGCGCGAAGATCTACATGGGAGCGCAGGCCGGGGCGACTTTTCCGCACGTTGCGGTCAGCGATGGCTTCGAGTTGAAGTTTGGAAAAGCCTCAATTCGTGTGCTGGAAACTCCTGGCCACACACCAGAAAGCATCTGCCTCGTAGTTACGGATGAAGAAAAATCTCCGTCGCCCTGGGCGGTGCTGACCGGCGACACGCTGTTCATCGGGGACGTAGGGCGTCCTGACTTGTCGCCACAACACACGCCCGCGCAGCTAGCCGGGATGCTTTACGACAGCTTGCACCAAGAGTTGCTCACGCTCGCTGACAGTGTATTGGTCTATCCGGCGCACGGGGCAGGATCGCTCTGCGGCAAGAACATGCGCGCGGAGCGCTCGTCGACGATCGGGACGGAACGTCTGACCAACTATGCGCTGCAGATCAAGAGCAGAGAGGAATTCATCGCGCAACTGACTAGCAACCTGCCGGCTCGGCCGGAATATTTTTCGAAAGACGCTGAGATTAACCGTACCGGTGCCGCCGCTCTGTCGGAGTTGCCTGCGCTTCGTGCGATCTCGCCGCGTGACTTGGAATCTATGCTGAAAGAGGGTGAGCTTGCGCTCGACGTGCGCCCCGGAGATGAGTTCGCCGCAGGACACGTGCCCGGATCGGTGAACATTGCACTGTCAGGTCAGTTCGCTACGTGGGCAGGAACGGTGCTGGGATTGGCAGCGCATCCTGTGCTGCTCGCCGACACGGACGCGCAGATCGAAGAAGCACGACTCAGGATGGCGCGCGTGGGGATCGAAGTGCTCGACGGATATCTTGCCGGTGGTGTTGCGGCCTGGAAGGAGGCGGGCTTGCCGCTGACAAAGATCTCACAGATCACAGTCGATGAGCTGAACACACGGATGCAATCGGGTGAGATGCAAGTGCTCGATGTGCGCCGCGAGCCCGAGTGGAACGCCGCGCACATTGAGAATGCGGCGTGGTGGCCGCTCGACAACTTCAAAGTCTCGCCTCCAGAGATTGATCACGACGCGCCGCTGGCCGTGCACTGCAAAGGCGGTTATCGCAGCATCATCGCGAGCAGCCTTCTGCAGCGTGCTGGATTTACCCACGTGCTGAACGTCGTGGGTGGGTTTGACGCCTGGCAGGAGGCGAACCTGCCGTCCGCGACTCCTAAACCGGTCGAGGCGTGACGAGCCTGTGGAAAAAGTGTTCCTACAGGAACAATTCCATGTACATAAGCGTACGTACATTAACGGGTAAGTAGACTGAAATAAGCCGGTTAGCGTCGATCTGAATCCACTTCGAATTCCTTTCCTCGCTCCACGACCCGGTCGATCAAATCGTCCAGTTGCGCTTCCGAAACGGATGGATTCATACAGGTGAGCTTGAGGCATTGGTGGCCGCCAACGCTCGTGTGGCCGACGACGGCCTCTCCTCGTTCGAATAGGCGCAGCCGGATCGCTGGATTTACCCGATCCGGGTCGCCCGTCAGCGGCAGATACCGGAATACGACTGTGCTCAGCTGGGATTCGCACACCAGCGCGAGTTGCGGCGTGGTTCGTACGACTTCTGCCGCGTGAGTTGCGAGGGCAATCGTGCGATCAATCATGGCAGCAATCTTGGTCCGTCCCAGGGATTGAAACGAAACCCACAACTTCAGTGCGTCGAAGCGGCGGCTGGTGAGCAGGGAAGACGTCACCAGGTTAGGGATTCCCTCGTCTTCATCAAGCTCGGAGTTCAGGTAGTCGGCGTGCATTTTGATGAAGTCGAAGTTACGGGCGTCGCGCAGCAGGAAGGCGCTGCAAGGGATCGGCTGCCATAGCAACTTATGGAAGTCGACGGAGAGCGAATCGGCAACTTCAATACCGGCAAGCTTGTTGCGATGCAGATTTGAGAACAACAAGGCGCCGCCGTAGGCCGCATCGACATGAAGCCATGCGCCTGCTGATCGAGCAATCGCCGCGAGCTCCGGCAGGGGATCGATCGAGCCGAAATCCGTGGTTCCGGCGGTCGCGACGATGGCCATCGGCAGCAGACCTCTGGAACTGAGAGAGTTCGAGGCGGCGCGGATCGCCTCCGGATTCATGCGGAATTGATCGTCGACCGCGACTCGAATCACTGCATCGGAGCCCAGTCCTAATTGCGCAGCTGATTTCTCCACGGTGAAATGAGCCACATCCGAACAGAGAATGCGGAGCTTGTGCGCGTCCGGCGGCAGACCGGATTTCTGGGCCGGCCAATTCCATCGCTCCTGAATGAAGGCATCGCGCGCCAGTAGCAGGCCCATGCAGTTCGATTGCGAACCGCCAGTCGTGAATGTGCCGTCAGCGCCAGCGGGAAGGCCGGCCTGGGAGCACAGCCAGCGAATCAGCTCTTGCTCCACCACGGTTGCGATGGGCGCTTGGTCGAAGGAGTCCATCGATTGATTGAGCGCGCTGATCACAATTTCGGCGGCCAGAGAGGCCAGCAACGGAGGGCAGTGCAGGTGCGCTGCGGTGTGCGGATGGTTGACGTTGATGGAGTTCGCGACGACGGTTTGGAATGTTTCCGAGATTTGTTCGAGAGAGCGTTCGGTTGGAGGAAGGAAATCAGGGTTGATCAGTGTTGCAAGTGCGGCGGGCGTTTTGCCGGCGTACGGTTGAGCCGGCAGAGAGGATGCAACGATCGCCGCGGCTCGGGCAACGAAGGCGAGATAGGAATCTTTGTTTGCGGGCGAGCAAGTCAAGAATTCGGATTCGAACACGTTGGGCCTCTGGCGCACCGGATGTACGGTTATGGTTGTTATATTCCCACAGGACGGGTGGGTATAGGTTAGGCGGTGCCATTCGGAGGAAGCCCGGGCTTTGAGGATTCTTCCGCCCCGCCGGGGGCTGCATTCTTTCGCCGCTTCGCGGCTCTACGCGGCTTTCCCAGTGCTGCTTGTCGTCGAAAGTAGCGCTGCCGAAGTTGCCACTCGCTGATGCAGGAGAATAGAGTCTGCTTAGGGAGTGACGAATGAAGGATGACAAGATCGCCAATACGTTCCGCGTGGATAGCGGGAAGCATTTCCGCCTGAAGGATTTTGATCCAGCCGACACCGGGCACTGGCACTCGAAGGATCATGCCGAAGAGGCGTTGGTCGAGCGCATCGGGCGAACCTCCGAATTGCAGGACAAACTCTATGCGCAGGACAACTGGGCACTGCTCCTCATTTTTCAGGCGATGGACGCCGCCGGGAAAGACGGCGCGATCAAGCATGTGATGTCGGGAGTCAATCCGCAGGGCTGCCAGGTATTTTCGTTCAAAGCGCCTTCGGAAGTGGAATTACAGCACGACTTTCTATGGCGCACAACGCGCGATCTTCCTGAACGCGGACACATTGGAATCTTCAATCGTTCCTACTACGAAGAAGTGCTGGTGGTGCGAGTACATCCGGAGATTCTCAAAAGCCAGAGGACGCCGCCATCGCTGGTGAGCAAGAACATCTGGGACGAGCGCTTTGAGGATATCCGCTGCTTCGAAAGGCACATGGTCCGAAGCGGCACGATCATCCGCAAATTCTTTTTGCATTTATCCGAGAAGGAGCAGAAGAAGCGCTTTCTGGCGCGCCTGGATGAGCCGGAGAAAAATTGGAAGTTTTCTGCCAGCGACATTCACGAGCGCAAATATTGGGACGATTACCAGAATGCTTACGAAGAAATGATCCGTAACACGTCGACCGAACATGCGCCCTGGTACGTGGTGCCGGCTGACAACAAGTGGTTCAGCCGGTTGGTCATTTCGACGGTTCTGGTCGACGCGCTGGAGTCGTTGGACCTCTCCTATCCCAAAGTGGACGACGCAAAGAAGAAGGAACTCGAGTCGGCGAAGAAGATTCTGATTTCAAAGCAGTAACCCGTTAATTTATCGGTCCGGTCATAGTTCGAGTTCTCCCTCTCCATTGAAATCCACTCTCTGGCGGACGGCCGATGGCGGCCGTCCCCACATGTTTGCATCCGGCCCTTTCCAGTCCGCCCCGGCGGGATTAACATAGACGAATTGTTCACATCTTCCCGGAGATCAGCTGAAATGGGCCTAAACAGCTTTCGAAAGAATGCTTCGTTCACTGTGCGTCTGTTTTGCGCAATTTCATTCCTATTACTAACAGTCGCAGGCGGTTATGGGCAGGCGAAACCCGAGCGGCAATCCAAGGCTGTGAAGCCCGAGAAAAATACCCCTGCGCCCCAGACTGCAGACGCCGCCAAGACTGCTGACAGCGATAATGCTGAATCGGCCAAGCCAGAGGAAAAGGCTTTCAAAGGGATGAAGTATCGAATGATCGGCCCCTTTCGCGGCGGACGCTCGCTGACGGCAGCGGGCATTCCGGGTGATCCGACGACCTATTACTTTGGATCCACCGGCGGCGGAGTGTGGAAGTCAACCGACGGCGCGATGACGTGGTCGCCGGTATTCGACAAGGAAGGAACGTCGTCGATCGGCAGCATCGCGGTGGCGAGTTCGAATCACAACGTGCTTTACGTCGCTACCGGAGAAGCCTGCATCCGCGGCAATATCTCGCACGGCGATGGAGTGTACAAATCGCTCGACGGGGGGAAGAACTGGAAGAACGTCGGGCTACGCGACTCTCGGGCTATCGGCAAAGTCATCATCAATCCCACGAATCCTGACATCGCGTTTGTCGCAGCGTTGGGACATCCGTATGGGCCGAATGCCGAACGCGGAATCTTCCGTACCGCCGACGGCGGCAAGACCTGGGAAAAGGTCTTATATAAAGATGAGAACACGGGCGGTGTCGACGTCGCCTTCGACCCGCACAATCCCAACATTCTTTTTGCTGCGCTGTGGCAGACGCGGCGCACGTCGTGGAGTATGGATGACGGTGGCCCCGGCAGCGGCCTCTATCGCTCGAACGACGGCGGCACGACCTGGAAGCGGCTCGAAGAACACGGCTTGCCCAAAGGACCGTACGGAAAGATCGGTGTCGCGGTCGGCGCGAACTCCGATCGCGTATACGCTCTGATCGAGGCGCACGATCCGGACGGCGGCCTTTATCGCTCCGACGATGGCGGAGAATCGTGGCAACTGGTGAACCCGAGCCACAGCCTGTGGCAGCGGCCCTGGTATTACATGCACGTCATCGCCGACCCGCACGATGAGAACGTTCTCTACATCATGGATGTCGATGCCTACAGATCGACCGATGGCGGGCACTTGTTCAGCAAAGTGCACGTGCCGCATGGGGACAATCACGGGTTATGGATCGATCCGCAGAACACGCGGCGCATGATCGCATCGAACGACGGCGGAGTCACTGTGACGCTCGATGGTGGCAAAAACTGGACGACGCAGGACAATCAGCCGACTGCGCAGTTTTACCACGTGATTGCCGACAACACGACGCCGTACCGCGTGTATGGCGCACAGCAGGACAGCGGAACCGTCGCGATCGCCAGCCGCAGCGACGATGGTTCTATCAGCCGCACCGATTGGTACGACGTAGGCGGAGGCGAGGCGGGATACATCGCGCCGTTTCCGCCGGACTCGAATATCGTTTACGCGGCGGATTATCAGGGAAACATTACGCGGTACGACCGGCATACGGGGCAGGTCAAGGCAATTACCGAGCAACCGGAACTCTCGGACGCGCACGGGGCGGCGAATCTGGAGCACCGCTTTCAGTGGACAGCTCCGGTCATGATTTCTCAGCACGATCCGAACACGCTTTATCACGGCGGCGAAGTTTTGTTTAAGACGACCGACGGCGGCGTGCACTGGCAGCCGATCAGTCCCGATCTCACGCGCAACGACAAGAGCAAGCAGAAAGTTTCCGGCGGAGACATCACGCTCGACGATTCCGGCACCGAGTATTACGACACGATTTTCGCGCTGGCGGAATCGCCCATCACCAAGGGACTGCTGTGGGTGGGCACCGACGACGGGTTGATCCAGCTCACGAAAGATGAGGGCAAAAGCTGGACCAATATCACTCCGAAAGATATGCCGGAGTGGAGCCGCATCAGCCAGATCGATCCATCGCCGTTCGATGCCGGGACTGCGTATGTGGCAGTCGACCGGCATCAATTCGATGACCTGCATCCTTACATTTACAAGACCAGCGACTACGGCAAGACGTGGACGAAGCTGGGGCAGGGAGTTCCCGACAACACATTCGTCCGCGTGGTGCGAGAGGATCCGAAGAAGCGTGGATTGCTCTACGCAGGAACGGAGACTGGAGTTTTCGTCTCGTTCAACGATGGGGCGAACTGGCGTCCGATGAAGCTGAATCTTCCGACCACGCCGGTGCACGATCTGGTAATCAAGAATGACGATCTGGTTGTGGCAACGCATGGGCGGGCGTTCTGGGTGCTCGATGACGTGAGTCCGCTGCGGCAATATAGTGACGACCTAGTGCAGAAGGATGCGTTCTTGTACGCGCCGGCGACCGCATACCGGATTCAAGCGGGGGCTGCGGGAGAACATCATCTGTCGAAACGTGTGGGACAGAATCCGCCGTCTGGCGCGGTCATTTACTACTTCCTGAAAGATGCTCCGAAGCATGATGCGGAGGCGAAGATCGAAATTCTCGACGCGTCGGGAAAAGTGATTCGCAAATATTCGAGCGCAGAGTACGAAATGCTGGAGGAGCCGCTGGGCCCTGACGACAAAAAGCCAGAGAAACAGCTCAAGCCGGACGCAGGGTTGAACCGCTTCGTCTGGGACTTGCGTTATGAAGAGGCGCGCCATGTTCCGGGCTACTACTTGTGGGAATACGGTACCGGGGCGCGGGGTCCGGTCGCAATGCCGGGGCATTATCAGGTGCGCCTGACGGTTGGGGGGCAGACGCAAACCACGGGAGTCGATCTGAAACTCGATCCGCGAGTGAACGTGAGCCAGGCGGACCTCGAGGCGCAGCTGAATCTGCTGCTCCAAACGCGCGATGAGCTGAGCAAGGTTTACGACACCGTCAATCAGATTCAGGATGTGCGGTCGCAGCTGTCGGGACTGAAGCGGCGGCTGCCGGAGAATGCGAGTTCGAAGAATATTGTCACGGCCGCAGATGATCTGGAGAAGAAGCTGGTTGCCGTTCGCGAAGGTCTGATCAACCTGGAGATCGATGCCAACGAGGATTCGCTGGCGTATCCCCCGCAGTTGGACGCCAAGCTGGCGTATCTGGCGATGGATGTGAGCACAGCCGATTCGGCGCCCACCGAGGCAGAAGCTCGGGAGTTTGAGAAGCTGAAGCGCCAGAGCGGGGAACTGATCGCGCGGTGGGATGACCTGCAAAGGCGCGATCTGGCCGCGTTTCAGAAGCTTACGGCCGAGGGGAGCCTGTCCACGGTTGTGGTGCCTCCGGCGGGATGGGTTCCGGAGGAGCCGGTGGCGGCGCACTGATTCTAGCGTAGGTCTTAGGTCGCAAGGGTTAGGTCTTTGGGCTTGGGGTTGAGTCCCAAGAGCCTGGCCCTCTGATACCGAGGACCCAAGACCGAACAGCGAAGACGAATAGCCAAGGCCGAATACTCAAGATTCCGCCGTCACCAAGCAGTTGCCACCCTGCTGACACCTACGGTTACTTCTATTACCTCCGTGCTACGCTTATGGCACTGTTGTGCCTTGTTCGCTTCGAAGACCGTTGGTATTGTGCCGGTAGGGTTACATGTAAGTTCCTCCCCTGAAGGTGAATGAACGAGCCGGATTGGGGGGTGTTTTATGAAAATGATGCACCTGTGTTATGCGGCGATAGGCTTTGCGGTGGCCCGATGGATTTTCAGGCGGCAAGCGACGCCGGTGGCAGACCCAGTCAGCAGGTTTCGGTCACAGGGCCTTCTGTAGAGGGGGTTTTCCGGGCTCTGGGCGCGCGCACCCGTTGCGCTTCCATTTCGTCTAACGCGCGCCCATAGTCTCCTCCCTCCGTACTGTTACCAAGGTTTCCGTGCACCTTCTCCGCAGTCCACTACTCTCCATACAATTAGCTAGAGACTCTTTTTGGATGCTCTTGCGTCCGCGGAGTGCTCCGCTTCGATCTCAGCTTTATGTCCAGGGTCCCGGGAATCCGATTACTGCTCGCACTGGCCTGTCTGCTGGCTGCGTTCCTGCCCGCGCGAGGAGCGGCGCAAGACGATCCCAACGATGTGCCGCTTGGTGATGTCGCGCGCAATCTGCGAAAGAATAGTCAGCCTGCCAAGCAAGTTCAGGTTATTGACGATGACAATCTTCCGCAGGTGATGGAGCAGAGAGAAATCCGCCAGGGATCGAGTTCGTCGCTGCGTTATCTGATGGCGGGAGACACCCAGGGCTTTCAGGTTTCAGCCCCCGACGTCACCTGCAGCCTGGCTTTCACTCCAAATGTGAAGTCGCTGCTTTCCAGCAGCCAGTATTCCCAGATGGACCTTCCCGTCACAGACCTGGCCAAGCTGGAGGGCCCTGCGACGATCGAAGGGGACACGTTAACCGTTTCCGTATTCAATGCAACCGACTGGCACGTGAGCGAAGTTGAGGTCGCACTGACGGTGGTGAAGAGGCAGGGAGATCCGCTGGCCGGCGATTCGCAGTCCGGCGGCACGGGGATCGATGGATCGACAGCAGGCAATTCCTTTCAGGACGTCCGCCCTGAGAGAAAGCCGGATGTGATCTTGATGTACCGGATGCGTGCTCCGGCGTCGCCGTGGTCCCGCGCTGTCTTCAGCGCGCCGCTGAATCTGGATCTTGCTCCGGGACAAGAGTGGCATTGGGCAATCGTGCAGGCCAAGGGATATCCGCCACAAGGTTACGTGGGCGCGACGACTGCGCCGACCAATATGCCGCCAGCCCAGTCCGCAACCGCGGTTTCACCCAGCCAGACGACAGATCCGGTCCCGCAAGATCATCAATAAAATCTGATCGTAGAGGCGTTGCTCGCAACCTCTTGCTTCCGGCATTTCTGCTCGTGGTGAGAGAGACGTTGCAAGCAACGTCTCTACGGATTCAGTGAACGCCCAACAACTCCAAAGTGCTGCGGTAATTGTCTCCGGTTGGCCCAGATCCTTTGTGGCTGCTGACAAATCCTAATATGCGTTTCTTCACTTCAACCGCGTCCGGGAAATCGCGGTCCCTCCAGAAGCGCTGCGCGGGGTCGAAATATCCAATGCGCGCCAGGAAAGATGAGCCGTAATATTCGGCATCCTCGATCGATCCGTCGGCGATGTGGACCTTGAACGATCCATCGGGCTGCAGAGAATCGTGAAGGCACCAGGTCAACATGCGGCCGATTTCCGCGGACATGGCCTTCTTCTGCGCGGCGTTAGCCTCCGTCCAGCCGTAGCGAAATAAGGCGACCACGTCCATGTTGTTGTGGTTCCAGAACTGGCCTTTCCAGAGCCAGCCTGCGGGATAGCTGAAATCCTTGATCGCCAGCGTGGTATCGAGCACGCTCGGCATGTCAGAAACTTTCCCCTTGAGATACGAAATGACGTGAAAGGTCATGCTCAGGTCGTCGGGAAAATCTTCGCGCCCGTCGCGGCGATAGCGCTCTCCCCAGTATCCGGTCTCGGCATTGCGATAGCGATGGAGCACGCGATCGAGCAGAGCATCGTGCAGCGCGGGATCGACGGTATAGTTCTCCGGCTTGCGGCGGATGATCATTTGCAGCAGCGTAGCCACAGTTTCGTTCAACTCGCGTTCGTGATCGAGTCCGGTGTGCCGGACGTCGGGAACGGAGAGCGGATCGAGATAGGCTGCCAGTTTTTCGGGAGTCGCAACCCGCGCGAGGAATACGGGAAGAGCATGCGGTGCAGGGTCATCTCCGGCCGCGGCTTCGAGATGATCGTACGTGGCGTAGAGCTTGAGATACCACTCCTGATAGCAGGCGCCCCACATGCCGTCTGCGTCCTGCTTGTCGGACGAGGAATGGCCGATGTTGGCCTCAAGATCGTGCAGGCGCGCGTCGATAAGTTTGAAGTCCGCCGAGCTGATCAGCAGCGACCCGAGTTCGAACAGGACCTGATGTCCACAGGCGTTCTTTCCTCCCTTGGCTTCCTGTTCATACATCCGCTTGGCAAGAGCCTTCGTTCGCGCTACCCGCGACTCGTGCTCCTCTTTGTAATGCGGATTGAACGCGACGAAATCCTGTTCAAGCAGGGAAGAGGCATCGCGATCGAGAGCCAGTTGCTGGGACGCCTGGGCAGAGGCGAACGTGGCCAAGCTGAGAATCAGGATCGAGCGCAATCTCATGCAGAATTTATACACGAGGTGCGGCACGGAGCTAGAAGCTGTGCAGAGGACCCAGCCCCGACCAAGCGGGAACCACGAAGGATGCGAAGGAGCAGGAAGGAAGCCTACTGCGCCGCCTTCAACACCACCGTGTTGCGCTCATCGCCAGCGATGATGCGGTAGAACTTCTTCAATTCTTCAGCGCGCGCTACGGGCACGCTGAGTTCCTTCACCTCAAACGTACGGCTGTAGTGAATCAGGTTGCCCTGCACTTCTGTCTTCGAGTGATAGCTGGCGAAGCCGTAGTCTGCGTCCACCGCGGGCGGCAGATCGTCCACGACATAGCCGGCCGGGATCGTAATGTCGAAGGTGTCGGTATCACGTGCCGGGCCCTGGAACTCGATGGGAAAGATCCGCGGCTCTTTCGTTTCCAGGATGCTCAGTCCCTTGTTCCCTAGTACGCGCGGGCGCACCAGCAACAGGTCTCCTGCATTCTTCGCATAGTTCTGCGATTCGAAGCTGTAGAGCCATCCGAACGGGAGATCGGTCTGCTTGAGATTCTGATACGCGGCATGCGTGATATGGAAAGTAGAAAGGGAACTGGAAAGAAGGGTTTCGATCGGCTTGATCCGGTCGCTGTTGTCGCTGATGCTCATCAGACGATATCGTTCCGACGTCGCCCGGTCGCCCAACCTCGTTTCGGTAACGTCGCCATGCAAGTTTCCGTTGAGGTCGAGGCTTAGTTTCGCCACGCGCTGGATGCTGTTCATGGACGAAGGCTGCTGTGGAAGTTCGATAAGTTCGCCGCCGTTTGGCGTGACCAGCAATCCGTAGTTTGCCTGCAGTGCGCCACGAATCTGTCCAAAGGGCGTAACCGTGTCCGTCGGGTCGAAGAATAGCAGTCTGCCCAACTTCGGATGCTGTACCGTCGCAATCAAAGATGGATCGGAAACGTCATCGGGAAGGCGGATGGCGTCGATCACATGATTGAACCCGGAATAGGCCGGTGTTTGTGGAGTGATCGCCCCGCGCTCCGTGTAAATCACGACGTGGTACGACTCGATTCCAACCTCGTGCAGCATCGACCGCACCAGCGTCGCTTTATCTTTGCAATCGCCGTAGCGGTTTGTGAAAACATCAGCGGCGGGATGGGGCTGCCAGCCGCCAATGCCGAGCTCGATGGCGACGTAGCGTACTTCCCGCTGAACAAAGCCTGCGATGGCTTGCATCTTGGCCACAGGGGTCATCTGCGATGCGGTTAGGGTCTTCACTTCCTGCTGGATTTGCGGAGATGCCTGCAAGCGGTCGCTGGTCAAGTTCCAATACCACTTGCCCATCGTGTTCCAATCAGCGAATCCATTCAACGCCGGACCGCCGGGAGGAAAGAACGACACGATCATTTGTCCGCTTACGCCGCTAAAGGGCGGCATATCGGGCTCCCGCCGCAGTTCCTTGATGTCAGTGAGGGTCCATTGCCATAGATTGTTTCCCGACTCAGTTGGCTTGGCCTCGGAATGATTCAGCCATGAATACTTGAATTCCCAGCTGGCGGGGAGTTGCAAGGAATAATGGCTTTCGCGCACAGGTTCGCCGGTTTGAAACTCCCAAGTATCCTGCAAGAAGAAAGGTTGTTCCTCCACTTCGTATTCGTCTCCGACGATGTTCCCCGGATCCGGAGCAGGAATGTGCAAGACTCTGACCTTGATGTCTTGCACTAACTCAATGCCCGCAATCATCGGGGGAGCCATCTCCGAAGAGTCTTTATCCTTGACCTCATAATCTTCGCCCTGGGCAGGGATGCACCATCCGTGCAGGCTCTTCACCTTCTTGCGGGAGTTGAGAAAGACCCAGACCGTGCCTCGATCCCGGCCTTCTGGGCGCAGGATTTTGTAAGCCTCGCGGACCTGGGTCCTGATCTTGTCGGCCGAGATCACGGTGACATTGGTTTCTGAGTACAACAGGACCGCTTCGGTCTTCTCCGTGTGTTCAGGGAGAGGGGCATTGGTGAGCGAATGCATCCATGCCGGTGCGCTTCCCGCCAGAGCCACAGGAGTCGACCCAAGCATGAGCGCCGCGGCCAGAATCAGGTTGAGCCGGTTAGTTACTCGCGGTTGCCGTTCCCGCCTGCAGAACAATCTGAGCTTCATCGCCGCTCCTCACGACCTGAAAGAAGTTTCGTAGCGACCCGTAGTATTTGACCTCTAACAGGAGGAAGTCGAAGGTCATTTTTCGAGAAATATGCAGCACTTTCTTATCCGTCGCAACGCTGAGGTTGTAAGTAACAATGTGACCATCTCTCGTTTGCGGCTGCGGTAAGCTGCTTGCCTGCCAGCCCGCGGGGAGCTCGATCGCAATGTCATCCACTTTTTCGTAGGGATATTGAAAGTAGATGGGATGAACGCGGCTGGCGTGATCAAACAAGTGCTTCTCGCCGCCACTGAAGAGGCCCGCAGGCAGGAGAGCCCGCTTGCCGGCGCCCGATACCCACCCCGCCACTTTCAAATCGAATTCGGCGATCAGGGGTGTTTCTGGATCGGCCCAATCCGGATGGTTCGTGAGATCTATGTCTGCCGCGCCGGGAATCTGATCTTTCACGTCGTCTTCGAGGAATTTCTTGCGGGCCACGTCGTCAGAATGCCGCATCTCGAGCCGGCGATACATGGCTTCCAACCCGGTGTAAGTGACGGTCAGCTTGCCTTCCAGATCCCCGGACTCCGATAGCGTGAGCTTTGCGCGCCGGTCCATCTGTGATTCCGAACTGTAGGGAAGCGTCGTAACGATCCAGCTTCCTCCGTCTTTGTCCAATCGCAGGCCTTGAACGCCAGTTTCCGACCAGGTTAGCAATCCGTAAGGAGTGAACTCCCCGCCTGGATCGAAATAGAGATCTTTGCCATTGAGCTTAACCAGGACAACGTTGGCGTCGAGCTTTCCACTCTGCATGGTCTTCGGATCGAAGAAATAGTTGCGGCGGTCGGAAACCCAGCAGCCATATGCCTCGAAGCCGGCCGCGCGAACCAGTCCCAAGTAGAGCCACGTGAGCTGCACGCCATCGCCATAGCCGCGCTTCCAGAGCTCTTCTACGTTCTCGACGGACTTTTCTTTTTCGCGCTTCGCCTCTTGTTCCGTCTTGCGCGACTCGTAGGTCGTGTTCCGCACCTGCTGCACGCGGTCGTAGATCTTGCGCAATTTCACTTCCGGCGGATCGTTCGGAGAAACGATTTGCGCCACCGCCTGCTCCATTATCTTGCGTTTTCCGACGAAGCTTTCCAGCGCTTCGTTGCGCTTCTTGCCGATGCGCTTCCAGAATGCGTCGGGATCGCGATCGGGGAGCTCCGCCTCATAGACGAAGTCCACCCGTGATTTGAGTTCGTCCGGCGGAGGCATGAAGTCTTCCGTCTGGAATGCCACGATATCGGCAACCTGCATGCGGATGACGCGGTCTGGTCCTTCTTTGGGTGCGATGCCGGACGGAAGGTTTTGCCAACTCCAACGGAGATTAACCGGGATGTAACTGCTCTTGTAGGGCCTGAGCGAGAAGCGCGCCAGCTCCGTGTATAAATCTTCGCTCAGGATCCAATGAGAATCATAGACGTGCTCCAGATCAATCGTGTAGCTGTATTCGATGACGCACCCGGGTTCGACTGCGGGAAGCGTAAACGTCCTGGCCAGGACCTTCAGCCCGCGCGCTTTCATCAAAAGCTTATCGACAACGTTGCCGTCAAACTCAACCGTGGAACCATCGGGCCGGGTGGTGCGAGCTTGGATGCGGATTACCTCGTCCTCACCTCTGACGAAAGGAATCTCGATATCTGCGTTTTTGCGGCCCTCCTCGGTAAAGATTTTGATCCGGTAATAGTTGTTCTCATGGATTGCTCCATGGTCGCTGTCATCGCGATCTACCTGCCGGTAAAGAATGACCGCGGCCGCACCCGGCGCCTTGGCTTCGCTCACCATCTTTAGCTCGGACTGGGGTACGGGCGGGAAATTTGAGGACCAGGCCGGAATTGCAAAGACCCCCATCCCAAGAAGCAGGATGGCAAAGGCACGGAGAAACGTCGAACGCAGACGAAAACAGAACATGGCGCAGTTCCCCTCTGGAAATCCTTGGACCGCGGAAACCGCCAGCCTGAAGGGGGAAAGCAGAGGCCAGATAGGCTATCGCGGCGCCCGAGCTACACGGATTGGTCGAGCACTCGACTTATGGGTCGCCACAATACAATTACAATCCTGAGGTGTCAAGAAGATCACGGTCCGGATGGAACCATAAAAGTAGCGCCGGTGTCTGTAGCCGGGATCACGCGCGCACTTATGCCCTCCAACCCATTACTAGTAAGGCAACCGGATCGCCAAGCTTCTGAGGCTCGTAAGTCTCGAGATGTCAGTCCTTTAACCAAAACGTTCTTTTGGCCGAGAGGCGCGGGTGCCGCAAACATTTGCAGGCACGGCGGAACGTCGCGGCCGGACCCCTATTTTCCGAGCGTGCTAGACTAATTTCGATCCCTGCAAATTGAGGATTTCCATGAAATTTGGCGTCATCATTTTTCCCGGCTCGAACTGCGATCACGATGCCTTTTGGACTATTCAGCACGTTGCCAAGCAGCCGGTAACGTTCTTGTGGCACGAGTCGCACGATCTGGAAAACTGCGATGCGGTCATCGTTCCCGGCGGCTTCGCCTACGGCGACTATCTCCGCACCGGCGCGATCGCCAAGTTTTCGCCCGTAATGGAATCAGTGCGCAAGTTTGCGGCGGGAGGCGGACTCGTCCTCGGCATCTGCAATGGCTTTCAGATCCTGTGCGAGTCGGGGCTGCTGCCTGGTGCCCTGATGCGCAACGTTGGTCTGAAGTACGTCTGCAAGCCGGTTCAGGTGCGGGTGGAGAATGTGGAGACTCCATTTACAAGTGCTTGTTCTAAGGAAGAAGTTCTGACCATCCCGATCGGACATATGGAAGGGAACTACTTCTGCGATTCGGAGACGCTGGATGAGTTACGGCGCGACAATCGCATCGTCTTCCGCTACTGCCTTCCCTCAGGAGAAATCAGCGCAGCGGCCAATCCCAACGGTTCGCTGGAAAATATCGCTGGCATCTGCAGCCCCGGTGGAAACGTCGTCGGCATGATGCCGCATCCCGAGCGCTCTGCGGAGCCGGAACTCGGCTGCACCGATGGCGTGAAGATATTCCAGTCGGTGGTCGGCGCATTAGTTGCCAAGTAGGCTGCGCTTCACTGAAAGCTTTACAAATTTTTCTTGGTGATCAACAGCTTTTCGGTATATGTTCATTCCTTCTTCCCCTGATAAGCGCGGCAGTCCAACCTCTAATTGATGCGTAGGCACACGCGGGGAGGCGTGTCTCAAATGACACCGAAGCAAATTCTAGATTCTTTTTCCGAAACCTTGATGCGGGACGAACGGATTCTGAGTGCTCGGGAACGCGAGTTGCTGCAGACGTTGCTGCAGCATGCGAAAGCCGCAAGCGCCGAGAATCATCACACACAGGAGGCCGTGCGATCCGTAATCGCGACGGCTGTGGGCGAGACCGTCGCGCAGCGGGCCTTCGCGGTGCTGGGCGGCAGTATCGTCGAGCGGATATTGGAGGGCAGCGCGTTGTCGTCCGATGCAACGGCTCGGACAACGGAGATCCTAGGCAACCCGGGAGATCCGGAGCACCCGGGAGTGAAGGCTCCGCCCAAACAACCGGTGCGGGATCCCGAGCCTCCGGGAGTTAAAGTGCCGCCTCGGCCCATACGTGATATTCCGAGGCCGCCGTCACCGCCAGATCCAGAACCTCCCGGCGTGAAAGCTCCGGGCAAACCGATGCGCGACACGCCCATACCCATGCCTGACCCGCAGCATCCTGGACACGGGACAAGCACGAAAGTGATTTCCGGTTCGAGCCTCGGCGTGGCTGAGCGGCCGGAACATTTGCCTGCGCATTGCGTGGTTCTCGACGAGTTCCTGGCGCCGCAGGAATTGGCCGACCTGACTCGCTTTACGCTGGAACACGAGAGCGATTTCAGCGCCAGCGAAGTCGTCTCTCCCACCCATGAAAAAGGTGTGGTCAACTACGATCATCGCCGCTCCCGTGTACTGATGGATCTCGGCAGCCACGAGAATGTCATTTTGGCGCGAATCAAAACGGTGCTGCCGCAGGTTCTCGAAAAACTGGGGATGCAGGAATTCGCCATTGCCGACGTAGAGGCGCAAATCACTGCCAGCAATGATGGAGATTACTTCCATTTCCACTGCGATAACGGAAGCGGCAAAGTGTCTTCCCGTCACCTGACCTTCGTCTACTTCTTCCATCGCGAGCCGCGGCAATTCGAAGGGGGCGAACTGCGGATTCACGACGCGCGGCTGGACGGAGGCACCTACATCAGTGAAGGCAACTACCAGACGATCATTCCGCAGCAGAACCAGATCGTCTTTTTCCCATGCGAATTGCTACATGAAATCACTGCGGTGAAGTGCTCCTCGCAACTCTTCGCCGATAGCCGCTTTACCTTGAACGGATGGCTTCGTCGATAAATAACTCGGCGTGGCTGGAGTGGATGGCAAGCCTGATGGGAGGCGTGTCGCGGCAGACTTATGCCGTGACATTCCCCCCGGATCGCTTTTATTGCCTGTTAGACGAGTTGCCGCTTCATCTGATTCCACAGCGCGACCGCCGCTTGTTGCAGAAGCAGGGAAGCCCGCAACAAGAGCTCTATCTCAATCCTGAGTGCACCATCGGCCCCGCAGAACAAATCCCCGACGAACTCGCCTCGCGCCAGGACTTGCTATCTCACTTTGCTCTGCAAGGGACCATCGCCTGGGTTCGTGAGAGTGCGATCGGGACACTTCTGCCGTTCTGGCTCGGGCCAGAACTAGAAAAGACGCTGCGAAGTTTGCGCCCAGACGAACCAGTTCCGGCGTCGATGCCGACGAACGCATGCCGCTTGCTCACATCAGCGGGGATACTTATTCCCGAAAATCGGTTGAGGCACCATCCCGCGGAGCCCGAAAAGGAAGCCAGCAAAGCCTCCATGCTCTTTCAAGAAAGGGGCTACGCTCCGCTGGGGAATCTGATTCATCCATTCCACGTTGCGGCGCTGCGACGCTACTATCGTCATCTCATCCGCTCCGGAGTGATTCAACTCGGCGATCGCCAAAGTGAGCAGCGCTATGTCGCGTATAACGAACCCGTAGCTCGCTTCTTCCATCAGCAGATTGCGGCCAAGTTCAGCGCCGTCGCTGGAGAGCCACTCAAGCCCTCATACGTCTATCTGGCCTCTTACCTCAGCGGCGCCGAATTAAGGAAGCACAAGGACCGGGAGCAATGCGAATTCAGCATCACATTCTGTCTGGATTTCTCTCCTGAGCCCGAACTTGCCACGCCTTGGCCCATCAAGCTCGACACGCCTAAGGGAACGGTGACTGCCTATCAAGCGCTCGGAGACGGTCTGGCTTACCGTGGAACGCGATTGCCGCACTATCGCAGCATTCTGCCCGAGGGGCAGACGTCGATGTCGATCTTCTTTCATTATGTCGCGGCAGATTTTGACGGGCCGCTCGGATGATGCGCTAGGAGAGAAGAGCTGAGCGACTATTGCAAGCCCGTAACCAGATAAAGAACCGACATCGTCTGGTTGTAGCTGTAGGCAAAATTCTTTCCATCGCGGCTCACTACCACCGGAGCCACAATCACTACGCCCGCGGGAGCTCCAGGCTTTAATTCGTGAACGGGAGTTTCTTTTCCCGTAGCGATTTCGACTTTATATACCCAGCTGGGAAACTCTCCCGAGTGATACCCATAAAGAACAGATCCATCGCTCGACCATTGCACTGGATTAAAGGTGTTCTTCACGTCTGGGATTAACCGAGGAGACTGTCCCTCGAGCGAGTAAAGCTCGAACGAACGGTCTTGTTTTATCCCTATCATCGCGCGGCCGTCGAGGGAGAAAGGTCCGCAAGCCACTCCCTCCGGCGTAACCGCTTTAGCCTTCCCGCTGGCCATCTCCATCACATAACAGCGGGGGGCATGCCCATTCTCATCGCCATTCAGTGCGATCCGTTGCCCATCCGAGAGAAACCGGGCCCAGCCATTTTGAATGTGGTCGAGACCCGTGACCTGGATCAACCGAGGCTGGCCTGCGCCGATTGGCAGCAATGTGATTTGTGGTGCCTTATTCGTAGAGACCGAAATCGCCCATTTTCCGTCGGGCGAAATCCCTCCGGCACTTCCTTCTCCAAGCCGCACGGGAAGCGTCCCATCGATCTTCCGGATCGCTACTGCGTACCCGGGACCAGCGGCCTGGCTCGAATCTTCAAATAGAACCGACTTGCCATCGGAAGAGATGTCGTGAGCGGAGTTCAAGTCGTGCCATGAAAGATCGATGTCTGCCTTACTTCCAAGAGTCGTGTACCCCATGGCGAGGCGCTTGGAATTCAACGACACCAGCACACGGCCGTCGGCAGCAATGTCCTCCAGCGTTATCGCCATCGGCAGATCCAGCAGAGTGCGCCGGGCGCCGGAGAGATTCACCGCCATGAGATTTAGAGTGTTGCCCTTCTCGACCGCGGTGAACCAGACTTCCTTTCCATCGGGGCGCCAGGCCAGCCCGCTTTCAGAGTCCCATTCGCGCGTCAGAGTATTAACGCGACCCGACAAGTTCACGACTCGGACGGTGCCGCGGTTATCCCAAAGCGCGGGGTGATCCATGAACGCGATCTCATCCGCCTTCGGGGAGAAACGAATGTTGCTGATCCATCCGCCACTTTGATAGATCACAGTGCCGATGGGATATTCGAGGCGGCAATGGCCATCAAGGTAATGCACCACCGCCAATTTGCCTTCAGGATCCCAGTCCGCCCAGCGCACGTCGGAAAGCATATCGCGGGGAGATCCTCCGGCCAGCGGTGCGCGAGCTAACATCCCGTTGATCGTTTCCAATTGGCCGGAATGTGTTCCGTGCAGCGCCAGGGCAAGTTCGTTATCGCGGGAGACGGCGAGCAGATTTGCTTCCGTCAACTGCAGCGGCTGCGACAACAGCGAGTTTCCGATAGTAGAGAAGAGTTGCGCCGGCTTGCCGTCCCATGCAGCGCTGTAGATGACGGATTGGCCGTTGGGAGCGAATCGCGCCGCATACACCGTTCCTGCTTCGAAGGTCAGGCGGCTGTAGTCGGGGGGCTTCGGGGGAGTACGAAAAAGTTGAATGCTCCCCAATATCAATGTCGCGGCAGCGAACAAAGCCACAATTCCCCAGGGGAGTCGCGACGATGTCTTAGGTTTCGGCCTCGGAAGCACAATGGTCGTGCCCGCCGACGAGCCCGATAGCGTTTGCAGCGCGAAAGCCAGATCTTTGGCAGACTGGAAGCGGTTTTCTGGTTCCTTCTCCAGACAGTGCTTGACGATATCCTGATATCCGGCTGGAATCGCGGCATCGTCCAGAATGGATGCGGGCGGCTCCTCTCGCAGCACCGCCGTCATGGTGTCGACTTCCGTTTCGCCGCGAAAAGCTCGCTGGCCTCCCATCATCTCGTAGAGAATGGCGCCAAAGCTGAAGATGTCGCTGCGGTGATCGACGGGCTTGATCCGCAGTTGCTCGGGAGACATGTAGGCGACAGTTCCCACCAACGCGCCGTATTTGGTCACAGTGGTCAAGGCTTCGATCGAGCGCTTTTCCTCAGCGGAGGGTTGGAGTTTCGCTACACCAAAATCCAGGATCTTGATGCGTTCGTCATGCGTGAGAAACAGATTCTCGGGTTTGAGGTCGCGGTGCACGATGTTGCGCTCGTGCGCCGCGATGAGACCGTGGGCAATCTGCAGTGCATAGCCGCCCGCGTCGCGCACCGGAATCGGACCTTCGGCGAGACGCTGGCGCAGGGTCTTTCCTTCGAGCAGTTCCGAAACGATGTAGGGCGTCGTGTCCTCGAAGCCGACGTCGTAAATCGCAAGAATATTGGGATGATTCAGAGCGGCTGCGGCACGGGCTTCCTGCTCGAAGCGGCGCAGATGGTCAGGATTGTCGCTTGAAGCCGGCCGAATTACTTTGATGGCGACGTCCCGGCCGAGCCTCTCATCGCGCGCGCGGAATACTTCCCCCATCCCGCCTGCGCCGATCTTCTCGATAATCCGGTAGTGCCCAAACAACTGGCCAGCCATAAATCCAACGCGCCCCGTTTGACAAGGCATGTTAGGTGCCTTGGCTCATACAGTCAAGACGGAGGAAGGCACTGCCACGCCAGGAACCATATCGGCTATCTGCGCGAGAATATGCTGCTTGGTCTGGGTGGGCGCCCCCATGCTATAATTTCTTTTCGCCTGCATCCATATCGAGGCAATCCTGTGATCTCCTCTAAAGGCGAATCCTGCGCCATCCAAGATCTTTAGAACATACGAGGTCGAACCATGTCCGGCCATTCCAAATGGGCCACAATCAAGCACAAAAAAGGCGCGCTCGACGCCAAGCGCGGCAAAATCTTCACCCGTCTCATCAAGGAAATCAGCATCGCCGCGAAGAACGGCGGAGGCGATCCTGATTCAAACCCGCGTCTGCGTGGCGCCATCGTCGCCGCCAAGGCCGAGAATATGCCCGCTGATAACATCAAGCGGGCCATCCAGCGCGGTACCGGAGAATTGCCCGGCGCCACCTACGAGGAATTCTCGCTCGAGGGCTACGGACCCGGCGGCGTGGCCGTACTGCTCGATATCAATACCGACAACCGCAACCGGACTGTCAGCGAAATCCGCCACGTTTTCGGCAAGAACGGCGGCAACATGGCCGAAGCCGGCGCCGTCTCCTGGATGTTCCACAAGAAAGGCGACATCGTCATCCCGAAATCTGCCGCGAAAGAGGACGATCTGATGAATATCGTTCTCGAGTCCGGGGGAGAGGACTTGAATGACGATGGCGACAACTGGGAGATCCTGACCGAGCCCTCGGCGTACGAAGCGGTGCTCGAAGCGGTGAAGAAAGCCGGCATTAATCCGGCAGCAGCGAGCGTCTCATCGATTCCGCAGAATTACATCAAGCTGGAAGGCGCGGCGGCCAATACGATGATCCGCCTGATGGAAGCGCTCGAAGAGCACGACGACGTGCAGAACGTGCACGCGAACTTCGACATCGACCAGAAGTTGCTGGAAGAAGTCGCGGGATAATCGAGTCATTTTGCTTTTAGCAAGCCGCCCGCATGGGGCGGCTTTCTTTTGCTCGTTGGTCCCGCTAAGCATTCGTCGCGCCGAAGTTTTCAACATGTTCGTGGAAAACACTGTGGAAAAGGAACAATGCGCGGGCGTAAGTGATTCATCGAGAGATGCTTCAACACATTGCACCGGACAGAGTGCTGGCACCTTCGTGGTGGGCCTCGCGAGTAGAATCGGAACCAGTTCTCAGTTCCTGGTTCTCAGTTCTCAGCCTGAATTGGGGCGTCGCAAAACGATCTCTCAGAAACTGAGAACTGGCTACTGAGAACTGCCTTTTGAAATCCCGCCTCGACAAACTTCTTGTAGACCGCGGCCTCGCCGCGTCGCGCGAGCGTGCGCAGGCGCTGATCCTCGCCGGGAAGGTGCTCGTCAATGATCAGAAGCTGGAAAAGGCCGGGGCGCAAGTCGAAGCCGAGTGCGTGATTCGCTTGCTCGGGGAAGACTTGAAGTATGTCAGCCGCGGCGGCCTCAAACTCGAGCGGGCGCTGGAGCACTGGAAGATTGCGGTCGACGGGAAGGTTTGTCTCGATGTGGGCGCCTCGACCGGAGGATTCACCGACTGCTTACTGCAGCACGGTGCTGTGCGCGTACTCGCAGTGGACACCGGCTACGGCCAAATGGATTTCAAACTGCGCCGGGATGCTCGCGTGTGCCTTCTTGAAAAGACGAATGCACGCTACCTGACGCATGAAGTTTTAGGCGAGATGGCGGACTTCGTCGCGATGGACGTTTCCTTCATCTCCGCCAGGTTGGTGCTGCCAGCGGTCATCAGCGCCGTGTTTCCGGCTTCACTTCAAGAACGATCCGGGCGGAAAATCGTAGTCCTGGTAAAGCCTCAGTTCGAAGCCGGTAGGGAACACGTCGGCAAAGGCGGCATCGTTCGCGACCAAGAGGCGCAGCAGGCGGCAGTGGAAAAGGTGCGATCGGCGCTGCTGGAACTTGGCGTGACGAAGACGGATGTTATCGACTCGCCCATCCTCGGAGCAGAAGGCAATCGCGAATTCCTTCTCTACGGCGCCTTTTAGCCGCGCTGCTCCCAGCGCCCTCTGTGGTGAAAGCCTCGACTTTCTGTACAATCGCTCTTTCATCATTAGCGATGGCGAATCCGCAATCATCCCTCAACAAGACCGCCGCAATCATTTCGCGGCCCGGTCGTCCGGCCGTCGCTCAAATCCTTCCTGGGCTTTTGTCGTGGCTCGCCGAGCACGGCTACAAGGTCATCATCGACCCGGAGACAGGGCTATACATCTCCGGCCATGAGCCTGTGCCTCGATCGGAAATGGCGTCCACGCCGCTCGATCTCGTCGTCGTGCTCGGCGGTGACGGAACGTTATTGTCGGCCGCCCGTGTGACGGCCGCCATCGATGTGCCTCTGTTGGGCGTGAATCTAGGCTCGCTCGGATTCCTGACCGAAGTACCCCCGCAGTCGCTCTATACCATGCTTGACGCGATTGCCGAGGGGCGTGCCCCGGTCGAGCATCGTTCGCTGATGCAGTGCGACTTGCTTCGCGGGGATACGGTGCGCGGAAGTTATCTGGTCTTCAACGACGCTGTCGTCAACAAGACCACCCTGGCTCGTCTCAACACGTACGACCTGTATATCGACAAGGTGTTCGTTTCCAGCTATCGCGCCGATGGAATGATCGTGGCTACTCCCACAGGTTCGACCGCGTATTCTCTTTCAGCGGGGGGACCGGTGCTGATGCCCACGGTAAAGGCCTTGATCGTGACGCCAGTTGCGCCGCACTCGCTGACGCATCGTCCGTTAGTCGTGCCGGATTCTTCGGAGATCGAGATCTTGCTGCGAAGTGAGGAAGAAGTGGCGTATCTCAGTCTCGATGGCCAGCCTGGCCTTGACTTGAGCGACGGAGACCGCGTCCGGTGCCGCCGCTCGGAGCATGAGGTCAACCTGTTTCGTTCGGGATCCGATTTCTTTCAGGCTCTGCGGACCAAGCTTAAGTGGGGAGAGCGGCAGGCTTAGAGGTTCAGCCTAGCGTTCAGGCCGCAGCAGGTCGGATACTTTTTCGCGGCGCCGGATCACCTTCACCGACTTTTTCGATACCAGCACTTCTTCCGGACGCGGACGCGTATTGTAGTTCGACGCAAGCACCATGCCGTAGGCCCCGGCATCGAGAATCGCCAGCAGATCACCTTCTTCAACTCCAGAAAGTTCACGGTCGCGTGCGAAAAAATCTCCCGTCTCGCACACTGGCCCGACAATATCACCCGTTTCGTTCGTTGCCTGAGGACGCTGTGTCACGGGTACAATCTCGTGATATGCGCCATAGAGCGCGGGCCGGATCAGATCGTTCATCGCGGCGTCGACTACGAAAAATCGCTTTCCGTCATTCGATTTCTTGTAGACGACCTTGGTCAGCAAAATCCCAGAGGGTCCGATGATCGAGCGGCCGGGCTCGAGCAGCAGTCGCACCTTCAGTTCGCGCAGAGGTGCCCCCAGCGCCCGTGCGTACGTGGCGACGTAGGCCGAGAAATCGAGCGTATTCGGTTTGTCATAAGAAATACCCAGCCCGCCGCCGGCATCGACATATTCGATGTCGTGTCCGTCGGCACGTAGTTGACGCACAAGGTCCGCGACCCGCGACATCGCCTCGCCAAACGGGGTGGGATCAGTGATTTGCGAGCCGATGTGAACGCTCACGCCGCGCGGCTTCAAGTACTTCGTCTCGGCCGCCTTGGCATAGAGCGCCCGGGCAATTCCAATGGGCACGCCGAACTTGTGCTTGTGCAGTCCCGTCGAAATATAGGGATGGGTTTCTGTCGCCACATCCGGATTCACGCGTAGTGCCATCGGCGCCGTCTTACGCAGTCGCGCCGCACATTCCGCCAGAGCCGACAACTCCGACTCACTCTCGACGTTGAAGATGAGGATTCCGGCCTTCAACGCAGCGGTCAGCTCTTCTCGTGTCTTGCCGACGCCCGAGAACACGACTTTCTTGACTGCCTTGCGATCGGCGGTCAGTACCCGTTCCAGCTCACCGCCGGAAACCACATCAAACCCGCATCCTCTCTTCGCCAGCAGGCGCAGGATGCTCAGATTCGAATTTGCCTTTACCGAATAGCAGATTGTGTGAGGAATATCGCGGAACGCGCCATCGAAGGCCTCGTAACGCTCATGAATTGTCGCGGACGAGTACACGTAGAGCGGAGTGCCATGCATTGCCGCCAACTGCGTCAAAGATACGTCTTCGCATTGAAGCGAAGCCCATCCTCTGGAAGACTTGCCGCTTTTCCTCTTGCGATACACAAATCCGGGTGGACGTTCGGCTGGGCTCTGATTCGGAGAAGTCATTTTTTCTTGTGGGAGGTTGTCGCGCCCGTGCGCACTCGAATGGCAACGACCGTCTGGTCGTCAAAAGTCTCTACACCGGCGGAATGTTCGGCCACCGCTTTGAAGAGCGAATCCACCACACATGAGGCCGAGTCTCCCGTACATTCACTGACAATCTTCTCGACTCGTCCACGGCCAAACAGTTCTCCCCTCCGGTTGCGCGCATCGAGAATGCCATCGCTGAAGAAGACGAACATGTCCCCGGGCTTCATTTTGAAGTGGAATTCGTCGTATTCGGCCTCGTCGAACAGCCCGAGCGGTAAGCCAGTTGCCTCGATCACTTCATTCTTGCCGCCATGCACGAAGATGGGGCGGGGAAGTCCCGAGTTCGAGACAGTCAACGTGCGATGCTCGTCGTCCCAAACGGCGTAGATGATCGACACGAACTGCGCCTCAATCCGCCGTTCCGCCAGCGATAGATTCACCGCCGCCAACATTTCCGCCGGCCCCGGTTCAATCGGAGCGTGCGAGCGAATAATCCCGCTCACCAAAGCCGCGTAGATGGCCGCTGGAGCGCCCTTACCGCTGACGTCCCCAATGACAATACCGAGCCGCGACATCGAATAAGGAATGAAATCGTAGAGATCGCCGCCGATAGCTCGCGCAGGAACGAACTTCGCGGCCACGTCGAGATGGGCCAGCTTGGGACTCGTCTGCGGCAGCAGGCGCCCCTGCAATTCGCGGGCAAGGGACAGATCGCGCTCCAGACGTCGTTCCTGGCGCTCGATCTCTTCGTAGAGGCGTGCGTTTTCCAACGCGATGGCAATCTGCGCTGCCAGCGTCATCATCGTGCGCTTATGCTCTTCGGTAAAAAATCCGCGGCGCGTGTGCTCCAGATCGAGTACGCCGACTACCTTGCCCTTGTAGATGAGGGGCACGACCAGTTCGGACCGTGTCTCGGGATTCGCCTGCACATAGCGCGAGTCTTTCGTGACGTCAGGAACCAGCACCGCCTCTTTGCTCTCGGCGGCGGAACCGACCAGGCCGCGTCCCAGGGGGATTTCATGCTTCAGATGGATATTTTCATTGAAGCGTAGCGAAAAACGGTGCTGCAACTTCTCCCCGGACGCATCGAGCAGCAGAATGCTGAACATCTGGTAATCGATCAGCCGCCGTACCAGTTCCGCGATACGGCCCAGAAGTTCGTCCAGGTTCAGGATCGACGTGAGCTCGCGGGCGATCTCGTTGAGCATCAGCAGAATGCGCGCCTGCTTCGTCGTTCGCGAATAAAGCTGCGCATTTTCAATGCCGGCGGCCATCCGCGAGGCGACCAGCGTCAGCACTCGGCGATGCTCCTCGGTGAAGTAGCCAGGCTCGCGGGCCTCGAGGTCAATCACGCCGATGACACGATTCTTCGTGAGCAGCGGGATCGCCAGCTCCGACCGCACATTAGGGACTCCTTCGATGTAGCGCGGGTCAAGCGTAACGTCGTCGATGAGAATTGCCTGACGCAGTTGGGCAGCCTGGCCCGTAACTCCGTCGCCAACTTTAATCCGGCTGCGCTCCGCGAATTCTGCCGGATATCCCACCTGGAAGCGGAAGCGCAATTCCTGCGTCTTTTCATAGAGCAGGAGGATCGCGAAGATTTCGTAGTCGATGACCTTGCGGACTACCTCAGACACGCGGCGCAGCGTGGTATCCAGGTCGAGCGACGTTGCCAGGACGTCTGCGACGTCCAGCAGCAAAGACTCAGCCGGTAAGAGATCCGGTTTGGAGACGACAGAACCCATTGCTCGTATGATAGCAGCCGCATTCCCCGATGCTGGTTGGCGTTGAGGGAAACGCGGATTGAAAAGGCGTGCGACGAAACGGCTCCGCGCCGATCTATTCTCTGGGTACCACGCAAATATCGGCAAGATTGCGATACTTCTCGGCGTAATCGAGCCCGTAGCCTACGACAAATTCATCTGGAATCTTGAAGCCGACGTAGTCGCCCTCCAGCGGCAGTTTGCGGCGCGAGGGCTTGTCGAGCAGCGCCGCAACCTTCAAAGACCGCGGCTGCCGAGCCATCAACATCTTCTTCAGGTACGTCATCGTCAAGCCGGTATCCAAAATATCCTCGACCAGGATGATGTTCTTGTCCTTCATGGTCTGGTCCACATCTTTGGTCAGCTTCACTTCGCCCGTCGAGTCCCATCCGGTCTTAAGTTCCTGTGTCGGGGTGGGCCGGTTGCCATAGCTGGAGACTCCGATGAAATCGAAAGTGGCATCGAGGTCGAGATTCCGTGCCAGGTCCGCGAGAAAGATTGCTGCTCCCTTGAGGACGCCGACCAGAACGACCGATTGTCCGGCGAAGTCTTTGGTGATCTGGGCCCCGAGTTCGCTCACGCGCTTGGCAACATCCTGCCGTGAAATCAGCACCTTAAGTTCTGACATGGCGTTTCATATTAAACTAGGTTGGCAATTTAAGGAAAAGCGCATCGCTGCATCCCGGTGCACTGCTCTTAAGAGCACCGGTATAACAGCCAGGCTAGTGGCCAGGAGCTAGAAGCATCATGAATCTGAACGGCGTGAAACTCACGTGGCTGGGCCACGCAACATTCCGCATCGAGACCCCGGGTGGTAAGACCGTCATCATCGATCCCTGGATTATGGGTAACCCCGCGTGTCCCGAGGCCGAAAAAAAAGTAAAGAAGGTCGACGTCCTGCTCTGTACCCACGGGCACGGAGACCACATCGGCGACGCCGTCGAAATCTGCAAGCAGCACAACCCAGTCGTGGTGGGCATCCCCGAACTTGCGCGCTGGCTCGGAAAGAAGGGCGCCAAGCAGGTCGCAGAAATGAACAAGGGTGGCACGCAAACCGTCGGAGATATCAAAGTCACCATGGTCCACGCCGATCACTCTTGCGGGATTCAAGATGGTGACGAAACGATTTACGGCGGTGAGGCCTGCGGCTACGTGATCGAATTTTCCAACGGCGTCAAGATCTACCACGCCGGTGATACCAACGTCTTTGGCGATATGGCGATCATCCGCGACCTGTACGCGCCTGAAATCGCGATGATTCCGATTGGCGATCATTACACGATGGGACCGCGTGAAGCCGCCTACGCCTGCAATCTGCTCAAACCGAAAACGGTAATCCCCATGCACTTCGGCACGTTTCCTATGCTAACCGGGAAGCCCGGCGAATTGCAGAAGCTCGTCCCCAACCTAGAAGTATTAGAAATGAAGCCCGGCAAGACTGTAGGCTAAGCGGTCCGAAAAGTTCCTCCGAAAGGTTAAGCACGTGACTCAAGGCAAGAAGAAAGACGCTCCCGCCAGTTGGCGGCACTACAACTTCACCACCGCCGGACCCGTCGACGATTATCTCTACTCCATGCTGCCCAAGCGCGACGAAGTGCTGACGGAGATGGAAGCTTATGCCACTGAGCACGAAATCCCTATCGTGGGTCCAGCAGTCGCGTCCGTTCTGCAGCAGTTGGCACTGATGATCAACGCTCGCACGGTATTCGAGCTGGGTTCGGCGATTGGATACTCGACCATCTGGTGGGCACGGGCAGTCGGCGAAAAAGGAAGCGTGATCTACACCGACGGCGATTCAAAGAATGCCGAGCGCGCTCGCGGATATTTCACGCGCGCCGGAGTCTCCGACCGCATCAAGCTGCACACTGGAGATGCGCTCGAGTACTTGTCAGAGCAGAAGCAAGAGTTCGACATCATCTTCAACGACGTCGATAAAGACGACTATCCCCGCGTACTGCGCCTGGTCGCGCCGCGGCTCCGCAAGGGCGGGATCTTCATTACCGACAATGTTCTCTGGAGCGGGCGCGTCGCCGAGAAAAATCCAACCGACGCCCGGACCAAGGCCATTCTAGAGTTCAATCGCAAGCTGTATGACTCGAGGGAATTCTACACAACACTTCTGCCCATCCGCGACGGATTAGCCGTAGCTCTTAAGCGGTAACTTACCCGAGGCCAAGCTCGTGGGCTCGAAGTAAAGTAGTCATTCTGTAACCTTCCTTTAACCCACGCGTAACATTCGTCCTCTATAGTTCCGCAATTCGTTGATCGAATTCCTGATCCCACTTCGCACTAACTGAGGATTCCTATGGCTGCGCCTTCGACCGTCCTGGATGCAAAACTCTCGCGCTCACCCGGCAAGATCGGGATGATTATTTTCGGCATCGTGCTGGTGATCGGATTTGCCTATGCGGGCTCGCACCTGCTCGGCGATCTCTCCACCATGCATAGCGAGTCCGCCCTCCCCTATGTACTCCTCGGAATTGCTCTGCTGGTCGCCCTCGGTTTCGAGTTCGTAAACGGATTTCACGACACCGCCAACGCCGTAGCCACGGTCATTTATACGCATTCTCTCGAGCCTCACGTTGCCGTGGTCTGGTCCGGCTTCTGGAATTTTCTGGGCGTTATGGTTTCGTCCGGGCTGGTTGCGTTCAGCATCGTCTCATTACTGCCGGTGGAATTGATTCTGCAGGTAGGCAGCAAGGCTGGATTCGCCATGGTCTTTGCTTTGCTTGTGGCTGCGATCATCTGGAATCTGGGCACTTGGTACTTCGGCCTTCCCGCCTCCAGTTCCCATACGTTGATCGGCTCCGTCATCGGCGTCGGCATCGCCAATCAGATGATGTCGGGCCGTACCGGGACCTCCGGCGTCGATTGGGGACAAGCTCTGAACATCGGCAAGTCCTTGCTGCTCTCGCCGTTGGTTGGCTTCGCCGTTGCGGCGCTGCTGTTGCTGGCCGCCAAGGCGCTCATTCATGACCCGAAGCTGTATAAAGCTCCAGAAGGCAACGCGCCGCCGCCGTTCTCCATTCGCTGCCTCCTGGTTCTCACCTGCACCGGCGTCAGCTTCTTCCACGGCTCCAACGACGGACAGAAAGGCATGGGGCTCATCATGCTGATCCTGATCGGAACTGTCCCTACCGCCTACGCCCTGAACCACGCCGTGACCTACCAGCAGTCGCAGGACTTCATCGCGGTTTCTCAACAAGCGGCCGACGCACTCGATCATTACGTCACGCCGGGGGCAGTCATAGGCGACGCGCGCGATGACTTGACGGATTTCATCCGCACCAAGCAGTTCAACGCCAACACCATGCTGGCGATGCGGACCTTGGTCAACGATGTGGGAACGGAAACTGGCATCTACAAAGAACTGAAGAATGTTCCCAACGACCGAGTGCGCAACTTCCGCAACGATCTGTATCTGGTGAGCGAAGTCTTGCGCATCACTGCCAAGACCGGACAGCCGAAGTTCTCGGCAGCCGACGCAGCAGTCCTGGCCAACTACAAAAAGCACGTGGACTACTCAACGCGCTTTATTCCCACCTGGGTGAAAGTCGCCGTAGCGATGGCACTGGGATTGGGGACGATGGTCGGATGGAAGCGCATCGTGGTAACCGTCGGAGAGAAGATCGGCAAGGAGCACCTGACATACGCTCAGGGAGCCGCTGCCGAAATCACCGCGATGGCGACGATCGGAGCTGCAGACGGATTTGGTCTGCCGGTCAGTACCACCCACGTCCTTTCCTCGGGCGTGGCCGGCACCATGATGGCCAATCATTCGGGCATTCAGCTCAGCACGGTACGCAATCTGGCTCTAGCGTGGGTGCTGACGCTGCCCGTTGCCATGCTCCTGTCGGGATCGTTGTTCTGGCTCTTCCGCAAGATCTTCTAGTCGCTAGGAAAGTGAAGGGCCGCGCACTGGGCGCGGCCCTGTTTTATTCAATGCGCGATCGACACAGGCGAGCGACTACGCCTTGGTCATCTCCACGTCAATCGTGATCGTGATCTCGTCTCCCACCACTCCCGGCAGCGCGCTCACACCGAAATCCTGCCGGTTGACCTTGGTCGTCGCCGACGCGCCCATGCGCTGTCCTTTGCCCATCGGATCTTTAATAGACTCCGTCGGACCATCCACGTCGAGCACGACCTCTTTGGTCACGCCGTGAATGGTCAGGTCGCCCGTGATCTGCATCTTTCCTGCTCCGGCTACTTTCACACTCTTGGAATGAAAAGTAATCGCCGGATACTTCTGCACATCAAAAAAACGCGCGCTCCGCAAATCGTTGTCGCGCATTTCCACGCGCGTGTCCACCGAATTGGCGTCGATCGTGACCTCGATAGAATCCTTGGTCGCGTCGGATGGATCATGTTTCACCGTGCCGGTCACTTTGGTGAACGCGCCCCGCACTGTGGACACGCCGAGATGCCGCACAGAAAATTGCGCCGCAGTGTGGTTGGGATCGATCTGCCAGGTTCCAGCTTGCGCGGCGGCGGAGACAGCCATCGCCAGAGCGGTAACGAGAGCGAATACAAAACGGGACATACGTTCTCCTCTTGGAAATAGGTGAGTCTTGCAATGCTAAATGGATTTGACGGGAATCGCCACAAGGTCGTCAACCAAGCCGACTTCTTTTTGCAGAAAGGGCTCTCCGTAAGTGACCCCGCCGAGCGCCCCGTAGAATCTCGCCATAGAGTCAACCCGCGCGCGAATCTGGTTGTGAGCAGGGAAGAGGTCCTTCCCGGGTTCCTGATCGCTGAATTGCGATTTGTAGGCGAGGATCGACGCGAACTTCCCCTCGAACTGGTCTGAAATATCAACGACGAAAGTGGGCCGAATATCGTAATAGAGTGTTGCGTAAATGATCTTGAAAGGCCGATGCGGCGCCAAGTCAGCGGCTTGCTCGCTGCTTGTTGAGGGCTGAGAGCCGAGAGCTTTCTGCGGATCCAGCTTCGCCAATCCCGCCAGAAAGCATGCCTCGTATCCCAAGATCGACGCTGTGTAATGATCCGGATGCCGGCCCTTCCAATAAGGAAGAATCACAACATGGGGACGCGTCTCCCGAATCAGGCTGGCAACCTTGAGCCGGTTTTCCCAAGTGTTCTCGACGCGACCGTCGGGGATATCCAGCGCCCGCCGCCACGTCACACCGAGGATCTTCGCGGCGTCATTGGCCTCGCGTTCGCGATCTTCCACCGTCCCGCGCGTCCCCATTTCACCCTGCGTCAGATCGAGAATGCCGGTGTGCTGCCCGCGCTGCGAAGCTTTCAGCAGAGTCCCCCCGCAAGTCTGTTCCACGTCGTCGCGATGGGCGGCGATGGCAAGGATGTTCAGGCTAGCGGTCAAGGATGACATTCAGTCGAGATCCCCTTGCTCTAGCACCACATTCTCGCGCACGATCAGCCGGTGGGCTGCCATTTCCTTCAGTGTCGGCAACACGCGGCTCACATGCTCATCCGTATCGACAAAGATGATGATTACTGGCAGCTTGCCTCCGGCCTCGACCAAATGTGATGTCTCCACGCGGTGGCGACCGAGAAATCCTGCGACGCAATGAAGCGCGGTGGCCGCATAAACATTTTCTTTGCGCAGATAGTTGAGGATCTCCATGTGCAGTGGCTTGTGATGCCACTGGTCGGCTTCGTTCAAATAGATCGTAACTTGTACCGCCATAGCATCTCGCATTTTACTCGCGTATCTCTCGGGAAATCTGCCACTCCCGCCGCAAAATGCCGTACATCTCGGAATCCACGAACTGATCCCACTTCAGCAAGTGTTCGCGCTGGCAGCCTTCGTGGCGCATCCCGAGCTTCTTGAGAATCCGACCCGAGGCCGGATTGTGCTTGAAGTGCGTCGCAAAAATGCGGTGCATCCCCAGATCCTCAAAGCCATAGCGCAGCATTTCTCGTCCTGCCTCGGTCGCGTAGCCCTTGCCCCAATGCTCCACACCGAGCCAGTAGCCCAGCTCCGCGTGCTGATGTTGCTGCTCGATCCGCAGACCGATGCCGCCGATTTGCCGCCCGTCGCTCCGCAGCGTGATCGCCAGCCAGAGTTTGTCGGGTTCTTCAGCCAGGGCAAAGAACGCTCTAGCATCTTGTTCGGTGTAAGGATGTGCGATCCGCAATGTAGTGGCGGCCACTTCGCGCGTTCCGATCACCGGCAAGAGTTCCGCGATATCCGCTTCGCAATACGGACGCATTCTCAGACGCGCGGTTTCCAGCGTAGGTCTCGTCGTCATGTCAGAGAGCCCGCGCCACGGCCATGCCGGCGAGCGCTCCGCCCAGGCAGAGCAGATTGTTGCCGAGAATATTCGCCAGCATCAATGTCCACTGGCCGCGCTCAAAATACGACATGGTTTCAAACGCGTAGGTCGAGAAGGTTGTGAAGGACCCGCAGAATCCAACCGCCACCAGCAACCGCCAGCGCGGATCGACCAGCACGCGCTCGGTGGTCCAGATAATGAAAAAACCGACGATGAAGCTGCCGAGAATGTTGATGGCAAGCGTGCCGTACGGGAAGACAGTGCCGAGTTCTCGGGCGGACAAGCGTCCCATCGCATAGCGCAAATTGGCGCCCACGATCGCGGCAAGGGATATAGCGAGGAAATCTTTCACGGTAGTTACTCCTACAAAAAGGGATTCAATTCTGTAGGAGTTATCAGCCTGCGCTGCAGGCGGTTATGGGCGAACTCCATCGCCGTCTTAATTAAATATCACAGGCCCGTAAGAGTCCGACAGCAATGGGCACTTGGCAATAATCACTTGGCCCCTTAGTGGGCCGGTTTCAATCCCGACTCTATGTCGGCTAAATGCCAATTCCAATTACCGATTGCCTATTTCTGGCGCTCGACCAAGAACCTTGCCAGTTCCTTGAGCGTCTCGGCGCGTTCTCCAAAGCTTTCCAGCTCCGCGAAGGCATCGTTTACCAGTGCGTCTGCCTTGCGGATCGAGGCGTCCACTCCAAACAGCGATGGATATGTCACCTTCTCCGACGCAGTATCTTTCCCCGCCGTCTTCCCCAATTGCTCGGAAGTCTGCGTCACGTCGAGCACGTCGTCCACAATCTGGAACGCCAAGCCGATCGCCAATCCGAAGGCCCGGAGTCGCCCCGCCTCGCTGTCTTTTGCTCCGGCATACAAGCCGCCACTCACCAGACTGGCCGTAATCAGCGCGGCCGTCTTCGAGCGGTGAATATACTCCAGCATTTCAGCCGTAGGTTGGGTATGCTCCGCTTCCAGATCGACCACCTGTCCGCCGATCATGCCGTCGACGGTTCCTGTGCGGCGCGCGATCTCTTCAATAATGCGCACGCGCGCGTCCGCTGGACATTTTAACTTGGCTAGAACCTCATAGGCCCGTGTCTGCAGCGCGTCCCCTGCCAGAATCGCAATGGCCTCTCCGAATGCTTTGTGACAGGTCGGACGCCCGCGCCGCAGATCGTCGTTATCCAATGCAGGCAGATCGTCGTGAATGAGCGAATACGTGTGCAGCATCTCCAGTGCCGCGCCCAACTCCTCAATCCCTTTCGGCAGCGATCCGGCCACCATCCGTCCCGCTTCCATGCATAAAACTGGGCGCAGGCGTTTCCCGCCGGCGAACATGCTATGCCGCATCGCCTTGTGGATCGATGCCGGATGCTCGGTTTCAAGCGGAATCAGCCGGTCCAGCGCAGCGTCGGTTCGCTGCCGTCCTTCTTCCAAAGTCTCTTTCAGCATGAAGAGGCAGTATAACAAGCAGGCAGCTACAAGCCTTGGTGGGACGCACGCGATTCCGTAATAACGAAAAAAGGACCCCCGCAGGCGTCCTCGAAAGAAGCTGAAATCATTTAAGCGGCAGCACTTCGCGACAAAGCGGTATTCCTCAGCACCGAAGTGAGGACGTTCGCTATATCGTCGGCGGGACACACATCACTGGCGCCCGCTGCCAGCGCAGCCATCCACATTTCTTCATCCGGAATACGGTGAGTGCAAACGATGGGCAGGTCCGGAAAATCCTGGTGCAAGCTTTGCACATCCGTGAGCCGCCAGATTTCTATGTTGAGCACGACGGCCTCGGGATTGTTCCGGGCCACGTCCTCGCGCAACTCCTCGCAGGAGCGAGTGAAATGGACCGAAAAGTGAGGGCGTAGTCCGCCGGCCAGGGACCGCGCTACTCTGGGGTCTTTCTCGAGAACGACAACACTTTGAGCCATACAATCCCCCGAATCTTCAACCGTCGTCAACGATGCACGTTAACGCCAGATTAAGGCTGCAGGGTGGCCTTGAAACCACTACTCCACAGACACCAAAGGAAACGCTCGAATCGCGGACCGAAACAAATGCTTACCGGCGTACCGGAGCCTTTTCCGTCAGCGGTTCGAATGGTTCTGCCTGGAGCTTCCCGTTCTTCTTCAGCAGAATCTCAACTTTTCCTTCCGCCTGTTCCAATTCCTTGCGGCAAGACGACGAAAGCTGCATGCCCTCTTCGAAGAGTGTGAGAGATTTTTCCAGAGGGACCTCTCCCTTTTCCAGTTCCTGAACTATTTTCTCCAGTCGCTGGAGGCACTCTTCAAACTTGGCCAACGGGGTTTCGCTCCGTCTCTTATTGTAATGCAACTATTTCAGCCGAGTGTCCAGTCTTTTTTATGTGAAGGATCGAAAAAACATACAGCTGCCTTCCCGCAGCGGGAATTTGTCTTGAGTCGATCCGTCCGCCGTCGTACAGTTGCAAAATTCGGCAGTCCGGTCGACCGAGTGCCAGCGCGGGGGAGATTCTGTGACGAAATCACGCACTTTCGAGAGCATCGGGCAAGCGGTCAGGTTCAGTCTTCGAACTCTCCGCAAAAGTCCCACCTTTTCCATCGCCGTCATCCTTACTCTGGCTCTGGGAATCGGTGCCAACACCGCCATGTTCTCGGTCATTCGTGCCGTGCTGTTGAAGCCCCTCGAATACCGTGAACCGGACCGTTTGGTCCTTGTGACCGACGGAGCAACGCCAGCCCGGGCCGAGAAGATCACCACGGCGAGCCGTTCCTATTCCGAAGTCGGGTCGTATGCAGGTCTGGAAAACCTTGCTCTCTCCGGTTTCGGCGAGCCCGAGGTCTTGAACGGCGTTCGCGTCTCAGCCAACTTCCTTCAAATTCTCGGAGTCGCTCCGCTGCAGGGCCGCGCTTTCCTTCCGGAAGAAGACCAGCCCGGTGCCGCGACAGTCGTCATAATCAGCGCCGAACTCTGGCGGCGACGCTTCGCGAGGGAGTCCACAGTTATCGGCAAGACGATCGTCCTCGCGGGCGTGCCGGCAACCATCATCGGCGTGCTGCCTCCGGGTTTCCAATTCCCGATTGCCGGAGCCGATGTCTGGCTGACGAAGCCCTCCGAATGGTCCGTCCTCCAACCCAAAGCGCGTCCTCTGAGTCCTTTTCTGAGCGTCTTTGGCCGACTGAAAGGAGGTGTAAGCGTTGAACAGGCGACGGCCGAACTGGCGGTTGTGGATGGCCAGTATGCGACTGATCATCCGGGGATGCTCGATACCAAGCCAGACTCTCCCGACGTCGTGCTCCCCCTGAAAGAAGAGCTTGTGTCTGATGTGCGTCCGAAGTTATGGATGCTGTTCGGCGCAGTCACTTTCGTTCTGCTCATTGTCTGCGCCAACATCGGAGGACTGCTTCTCGCTCGTGCTGCCTCGCGCGCGCGGGAGTTCGCGGTGCGGGTAGCGATTGGAGCCGGACGAGGGCGCATCATCGGCCAACTGCTCGCCGAGAACGTACTGCTCGCATTCAGCGCCGGCGCATTGGGCATTGCGCTGGCCGCCACTAGTCTGCGCGGAATTCGCAGTATGACGTTTGTCGATCTGCCGCGTGCTGGAGAAATTCGGCTTGACGGGATGGTCCTCGCATTCGGCGCGACGCTCGCGTTGCTTACAGGGTTGATGTTCGGGCTGGTGCCTGCGCTCGCAGCCTCAAGGCCAGATCTCGCGGGCGTACTGCGCGGGAGTGGCGAGGGAAGCGTCGCGGCGCGCTCGAAATCGAGAGTGCCTTTCGGCTCGCGAGGCCTTTTGGTGATTGGACAAATGGCGCTGTCGATCATCCTTCTGATCGGCGCAACGTTGCTGATCGAAAGTCTAGCCCGCGTGTACCGCGTCAAGCCCGGCTTCGAACCGGCCAATGTGCTGACCATGAGGATCGCGCCGTCGCCAGCGCATTACGACACCCCGGAAAAAAAGGCGGCGTTCTACGACCAGCTTGTGCAGCGTGCAGACTCGCTCCCGGGTGTCCGCGGCGCAGCCGTCGCGACGACGTTGCCGATGGCCGACCAGTGGATGGGAACCACGCTGGCAGTGACCGGAAGAGCCGAGGTGGAACTCAACCAGCGCCCCATCGCCATATTCGAAAACATCACCCCGGGATATTTCCGCACCTTGGCGATTGCGCTTAAGCGAGGAAGAGATTTCACCTCCCAAGACAAGGTCGGCTCAACGCCGGTTGGGATCATCAACGAAAGTACAACTCGAATTTTCTGGCCCGACTATCCGCGCGGGCCGGACCCAATCGGCCAGCACGTCTTGTTCGGCAGTGATGCGCAGCTGGTCGAGATCGTAGGTATCTCGGCCGACGTGCATCAGACCGGCAGAGATATGGATCCCAAACCGACGATCTACATTCCATGCCTGCAGAAACCGCCCGAGGCCGAGATGCTCGCCATGCGTACCAACGGCGATCCGCTATCGTTCGCCGGTGCAGTTCGGTCTCAGATCTTGGCGATCGATCGCGACCAGCCTGTTTCGGATATTTCCACTCTGGAGGATATAGTCGAAGCGTCGGAAGGAGAGCTTCGACTGATGATGCGGCTGCTTGCCGCCTTCGCTGCCGTCGCCACATTGCTCGCAGTGGTGGGGCTCTACGGAGTGATCTCTTATTCCGTCGTGCAGCGCACGAAGGAAATAGGGATTCGCCGGGCTTTAGGAGCGCAGACTGGCAGCGTCCTCAGTCTCATCGCCCGGCAGGCCATCAGCCTCGCGCTAATGGGAATCGCGCTGGGAGTCGGCGCAAGTCTTGTCCTGTCTCGGCTGATGAAGGATTTGCTATTTCAGGTAAGTGCCACCGATCCGGCAACGTTCGCTGGCATTTCGATCTTGTTTGTAATCGTTGCGCTGGCGGCAAGTTACATCCCGGCGCGTCGTGCGGCCAGCGTAGATCCCATGGCGGTGCTTCGCATCGGTTAAGCTGCCTGCGGCGACAACGGTTAGGTCGTCCGGGGTTGCTGGTTGCCACCAAGGGCTTCCAACACATCCACTGCCGAACTGTACCGTCCCATGGGAGCGCTGATCTGCGCTCCTTGCACTGTCTGCCGCGCGGCCAGCAGCATTTCTCTGGCGATCGCGACGCCTTCGGCCCGAGCCGCTTCCGGCGTCTGCGCCCGCGCCATGCGCTCCAAAATCGAGTCCGGCACAGAGACGCGCAACTCGTTCTTCATGAACTCCGCGTTCCGCACGCTGACCAGCGGCCATATCCCCGCCACTACCGGAATACGGCAATGCTCAATGCGCTTCAGGAAATTCTCCAGCAGCCGCAGATCGAACACGGGTTGCGTAACCGCATACTCCGCTCCAGCTTCAACTTTGTATTCGAACCGTCGAATCTCTTCATCCAGGTCGGTCAATCCAGGATTCGCTCCCACTCCGATCACAAAGCTGGTTCCGGTGCCGATTGGATTGCCGCCCAGATCGAGCCCGCGATTGAGGCTGTGTGCAATGTTGACCAGGCCAATGGCGTCTACGTCAAAGACTGCAGTCGCGTCCGGATAATTACCCATCTTCGGCGGATCGCCCGTGATGCAGATCAGATTCCGAATACCAACCGCCGCAGCTCCCAGTAGATCGCTCTGAATGCAGAGCACATTCCGGTCGCGGCAAGTGTAGTGCAGGATCGCTTCGATCCCGACTTCGCGCTGAATCAGCAGCGATAGGGCCTGATTGCTCATGCGCGCCGACGCGCGCGGGCTGTCGGGAATGTTCACGGCATCCACGCCCACAGATTTCAGGAATCGCGCCCCCTCAACCTCTTTTTGGACGTCGATCCCCTTCGGTGGAACGATTTCGACCATCGTCACAAACTCGCCGTGAGCCAACTTGGCGCCTACCAGCGACCGGCTCTCCAGTGGAATCGCAGGGACTGTTTTGGGGGACGATGGCCCGCTGGTGACGTGCGCCGAAGTCGCTCGTCCGCGCGCTTCTCCCACGCGCAGCGCCGACTTCATTACGCGGATGTGCTCCGGAGTCGTTCCACAGCAGCCGCCCACCAGCCGCACTCCTGCCGCCACAAATTTCCGCGCATAGCTGGCCATGTACTCGGGCGAGCATAGATAAATATTCCTGCCTTCCACCGATCTCGGGATGCCCGCGTTTGGTTGAGCCGCAATCGGCAGGGAAGCCGCAGCGCGCACTCGTTCCATTGCGTCCAGCATCGCCACTGGGCCTACGCTGCAATTGCAGCCAATCACATCCGCGCCCCACTCCTCGAGCTTGGGAGCAAATGTCTCCGGGTCTGATCCATCCAGGCAGTTCCCGTCTTCATCAATGGTGACTTGCGCCACGATCGGCAGAGAAGGGCTGACGTCCTTGGCCGCCAGAATCGCCTGGTGGATCTCTTCCAGGTATCCGAATGTTTCCAGGATCAGCAGATCGACTCCCGCATCTGCCAGCGCCGCGATCTGTTCGCGGAAGGAATCGCGAGCCTCCTGGAACGAAGTCTTTCCCAGAGGTTCGATTCTGGTTCCCAGCGGGCCAACCGATCCTGCAACCCACACATCGAAGCTTTTGGCGGCTTCTCGAGCGAGCCGCGCACCTACCCGATTGATATCGCCGACCTTGTCCGCCAAACTGTGCCGTGCCAATCGAAAAGAGTTGGCACCGAAAGTGTTAGTTTCAATAATTTCGGCACCGGCTTGCAGGTACTCGTGGTGAATTCCGCGAATCAGGTCGGGCTGGGAAAGATTCAGTTCGTCGTATGAGCGGTTAATGAAGATGCCCTTTGCATAAAGCAGCGTCCCCATGGCGCCGTCACACAGCACCGGGGACTGCTTGATCCGCGATAGAAAGTCAGCCGCCATGAATGCTGAGAATACAGGATAACCCCGAGTCTTCGCATCTTAATGCCCAGCGAGCGGTTGCTGGCAGCAGCGGAATGCGTTTCTGCTTGCTCGGTCAGAGAGTTCGACGAGCCAGATGTGGCCGGTCTGTTATAATCCACGATTTCGCAATTAAATCTCCCTTTTTCATGTTGTTAGGAGCCTGCCGTTTGAAGAAACGCAATGTCCTTCTGTTGGTCGGTTTGTGGGCCATCCTCAATTTCATTGCCTGTGGCGGCGGCGGCACCAAGCAGCCACCCAGTGGCCTGAAAGAGCGCGTCCTCGCTTCCCAGGGCATCACCGACACCGTTCGGTTCGGTGGGCTGGTCATCATCAATGCCTACAACGACACGCTGCCGGGAATTGCGCCGCTCAGCGGCGGGAGTAACCCCGGCTTGATGGCCGTATCTCCGACGCGGAACATCGCCGCTGCCTTCGATGCCAGCAGCAATTCCGTCTTTGCCGTCAATACGCTGAAAGAAACCAGTATTGGATCGGCTCGCCTGCAAGGTCCGACGACCAGCTTCGTGATCCCGACCTCAAATCCCTTGGGATTTGCCGCCGTTCCCTCGGCTGTGATCAATGGCTATTCGTTCGTGGGAGCGGTCGATGAAATGAACCTTCAGGACGGGGTCGTCGTCACCATTGCCGTTCCGAACGCTCAGACTGTGGTTTCGAACTCGAATGGAACCCAGGTGCTGGCCTTCAGCAACGACTCCGATTCGATGACCATTCTGAATCCGGGTGCTGCGTCTCCGCCGGTGGATACCAGTTGCCTGAGCACTTCGAGTCCTCCGAACGCCGTCTGCACCATCGTTCCCGGATTCGACCGTCCAGTCTTCGCCATCATCAACGGCAACACCGCCTACATTTTGAATTGCGGAGCGCAATGCGGAGGCAAGCAAGCCAGCGTCGCGACCTTCGATCTCACGACGTTCACGATCACCAGCACGATTAATGTCGACGGAGCCACCTGGGCTCTTCTGAATAACTCCACGTTGTACGTGGCGGGTACTTCTCCCACCAATAACGCTTGCACGGGCGAGACGACTGCTGCAACAACTTGCGGACGTCTCGACACCGTCGACCTTGCCGGGGGAAAAGTGACCGCAACCGCGGTCATCACCGACGGCTACCATCACCGCATGGATCTCACCAACAACGGCCAGCTCTTCGTCGGATCGTACAGTTGCACGAATATCGGCAATGTCAACAACCCGAGCGGCGAAGTGCGCGGATGTTTATCAATTGTGACCGTCGCGACGAACTCGGTCTTCATTCCGCCCGACAATGGCGATGTGAACGGCTTGCAGGGCTTCAGCAGCCGTTACGTCGAATACGTCGCCGAAGGCGGAAACCTTCGGGTCTACGACACGCTCCACGGCGACATCTTGCTGATTAATATTTATCTACCCAACGGGAGCATCAACATCCCCGGCTATGTCGGCGACGTGAAGGCAATCGATTTCTTCTAGATTTGATGCCAGAACTCAGCGCTGAGCGGGTTCCAAGACCAATTGATGTGCCTCGGCCGCTTTCACCGCCTGCTGGCTGAAGGGTAGCGTGAGTGTGGTTCCTTCGTACCAGTTCTTCCATTGATCCATGTAGTAAGGGCTCAGAAAATTCCCGCCCTGACCGGTCACCACGTTCAGCGTCGAGTGGTCAAGATCCGCGAGATTGGCCGTGAACCGCTCAGAAGGTCCGTGATTCCGGGAGACGGCCTTCACCGTGTAACCGCTCCCTGATTGTTGCTGCACGCCCGGTCCCGTCCAATGCCGGAGGATCGGAATTCTTCTCAGAATCGGATGCTGAATTTCCACTGCATTGAACGCGCCCCAGCGCCACGTTGCCAAGTCCTTCGGCGCGTCCGGCTGGTTTACTGCTGCATCTACTGCCGCCGTTAGCAGCTCATCATAGGTTGCGTATTTTTCCGGAAGCCACCGTTTCGGGTGATGCAGCAGAATATTCTCCAGCCACACCGATCGCATCTCCCACGAATACGTCTTCCAGTTGAGCACGCCGTCGCTCGCTGAACTCGCCGGAGCGCTTCCCAGCTTCGGCTCCAACAGCAGCCGCGTCAGTTCGGCAATCGCGTTCTCCGTGATCGTCGGCGCCGCCGATGAAGCCTGCATCCGCCCATCCCAACTCCGCATTAAATCCGCCGCCTGCTTTGCGCGCGCCGAAGGCTTCGCAGCGTGATCGACGGCGTAGACCAATCGTTCCGCCGCGAACAAGTCCGATTCCGAATGAACGTCCGTCTGCAGCGCGAGCATGTCCGCAGTAGTAAACTGCCGTCCCGACTCCAGTATGTGATAAATCCGTGCCGTGCGCCACGGCGCTTCCCATTCCATGCTGATCGAGTGCGGATAGTCGTCGGGCACGATCCGTCCATTCGCCGTCGCAATAATTCCTGACGGAGGGTTGTAAACACTCGGCAGCTTGTCGAACGGAATAAACGACGTCCACTCGTGCGCATCATCCGTTCCGCTGACAGGCAGACTTCCATCTCCTGCCGCGCGAATCGGAACTTTGCCGGTCGTGTGGTACCCGATGTTCCCGTCCACATCCGCGTAAACGACGTTCTGTCCCGGCGCATCGAGCTGCGAAAAGGCCTTCTGGAATTCATCCCAGTTCTGCGCTGCGTTCACGTCGAAAAAAGAAATGCGAATCCCGTCGTAGAGGGTCCAGCGCAAAGCCAGGGGGCGGGTCTCTCCGGGCACCAGATCGGTAATGATGGGCCCGTGGCGCGTGATTCTCGCGTCCACGGTAACATCCGGCTTGCCTTTCACATGAATGACTTCGGTGCGATGTTCTGGCTGAACCCATCCCGTCGGCGTCTGGTATGCGCCCTGCGCATTGAAATTTTCGATGTAAACGTCGGTGACCGTCGGGCCAACATTGGTGAATCCCCATGCGACACGTTGATTATGGCCGACGATGACGAATGGCACGCCAGGAAGCGTTACGCCTGCAACCTCCAGCGCTCCCGAATGCAGATGCGCTTCGTACCACAAGTTGGGCATCTGGTGCGGGAGGTGCATGTCGTCCGAGAGCAGCGGCTTGCCGGTTACAGTGTGCGCCCCTGAGACCACCCAATCATTCGATCCAATCACCGGCACTTCGACCAGTCGCCCTATGTCTCCACTGTGCCCTTGAGTGACCGCATTGTCCGGAGAATCGTCCTCATCATCGTCATCCTGATCGTCACCGCCATGGCTGTCCGGCGCGCTCAGATCTTCACGCATCACAGTCGGCGGACGGTCGTGCCACGATCGGTTCACGTACAGGTCCCCGGTCAACTCCGGCCCCAGCTTTGCCAGAATTTTTTCGTGCGCCAGAGCGTCGTAAAAATAGTGATAGTTCAGATCCTTGACCATTTGGTTGGCGATAACCACGGAGTCTTCCGGCGTCCAGGGCTTCGGCGCGTATCCGAGGATCTGAAACTCCACCGGCAGGTGTTTCCCCTGGGTCTTGATGTAGGCATTCACGCCGCGCGCGTAGGCTTCGAAGAAATCGCGATTCTGAGGGCTGGCTATCTCCCAAGATTTTTGTGCGGCGGCACGCAGTCCCAGAATCCTTTGCTCGCGATCGAGTCGCATCGTGTCCGGGCCGATAATCTCGGAAAGCTCTCCCCTGCCGGCGCGGCGAATGACGTCCATCTGCCACAGACGATCCTGCGCCGTGACGTATCCCTGCGCGAAGAACAGGTCTTCCAGGTTCGCGGCTTCAATCGTGGGCACGCCATGACCGTCGCGCGTTACCGTCACCCGCGCCACCAGCCCCGCCACCTGCAGCCTTCCATCCAGCTGGGGAAGCGCTGCATGCGCCACGTGATACGCGTAGCCTGCCGCGACAGCCGCCGCAGCCAACACAATCAGTAAAAGCCACAACAAAATGCGGAGAACCGGGGACCGGCGGGAAGGCGCAGTGCTGACTTCGGCCATCGTGCTCATGGGAAACTCTGATTGTATTCCAGTCGGATTCGGCCCGCGCCGGCCGTGTGGTGAAAATGAATTTCATTTTCAAGATGGCCGGGTGGTATTCTGACTCGCGATCCAGCCATGCTCCAGAAACGCATCGACGATCAACCCAACCTCTCCCGCCAGATGGTCCGGGAAGCCCAGGACATCCTCCATCGTCACCTGAAAGGCGTGGGCCTGAAGCAGACGGCGCAGCGGGATACAATTCTGCGCACCTTTCTCGAAACCCGCGACCACCTTTCCACCGATGAACTCCACCGCCTCGTCCAGAAAAAAGACGCCCGCATCGGCTACACCACCGTTTATCGCACTCTGAAGCTTCTCGCCGAGTGTGGACTCGCCAGCGAGGTTGCCTTTCACGACGGCATTGCTCGCTACGAGCATCAGTACAACCGCCGCAGCCATCACCACATGGTCTGCACCGAATGCGGCAGTTCGGTTGAGTTCTTTTCGCAGGAAGTCGGCAAACTCGAGGAGGAGATTGGACAGAAGTACCACTACCTCACGACGCGCCACACCTTCCAGATTTATGGCATCTGCGAGGATTGCCGCAAGAAGAGCCACTCCCTCCGCCCGCTCTGAAGTTCTCCAGATGCTGGAACGAATTACTGCGGGGAAGTCTGCACTATCACCTTCGGATGTGTGATGTCCTTTACCGAAAGGTCGACACCGGTCTTCAAACAATCCTGGGCTGATCCGTTCGGCGCGATGCGAATCACGTCGGATTGATCCGAGCAAAAGGCGGGCGCTGCCGCCTTTCCGGGCATTGCCGGATCCAACCACGGAGAAGCCAGCAGTTGATACTTCACGATGGGTCCAACCGCTTTGTCAGCCGCACAGCCTTGAAGCTTGAACGTATATCCGTTCTTGTGTCCGGCCGCCAGATCTGCGCTGATTCCCCACGCCGCGCGCAAATCCGACAGGGAACAGGTGTACCCAACCTTCGGATGCGCCTGCGAATACGCAATCTCCGCCGTATTCAACGTTCGCACCGACGTGACCACCGAATTTTCACCTTGTCCTTGGACTCGATTCGCAATTCGCTTTTGGGCCAGCCGCGCCTCATAAATTGTCAGGCCAATGAACCCGACCAGTAGCGTCATCCCCAGGTATCCCAGAAGAATTCCCGTGATGGCCAGGCCTCTCCCCGTTAGCCGGCCGCCGCTGCGCCGAATGTCGTAGAGAGACAAGTGCCCGAAAATCACCGCCGGAATTGAGAAGGGAAGGATCAGGAAGAGAATGCCGCACACCAGGCTGAAGATCGCTTTGCCGCTCGTACCAGGAGGAAGCCCAAACGCCACCGCTGGATCAACCGGAGGTACGGCCGCCCCCGCCTGAGAATCTCTCCCGCAGGTTGCGCAGAAGCGTTCTCCTTCGGCGAGGCTGTTCCCGCAACCCAGGCAGAACGAACTCACTCACTCTCCTTGCCGCAGCCATTACCGAGGAAACAGGGCTCCGGGCGCCAGAAGATCAAACGGATGCACCGGAAGATTTCTCGCGATCCCGAATAGAACGATTGCCACGCCGAGCGCGCGGATCCACGATGCTGGAAGAAACAAATGAGGCAACCCGCGTCCCCGCAGTTGCAGGAGCGCTTCCGACGTCAAACCATACGCGACAAAGGGCAGCAGCAGCACGGCCATCGGATTGAGCGCCCAAGCCTGGCGCAGATTGCCGTGAAGCAGTTGGTGCATCGCGCGCAGCGATCCGCAGCCGGGACAGTACAGCCCCGTGAAATAGTGCAGCGGACACGGTGGGAACACATCCGAGGTCGCGGGATCAAAAACGCGCAACAACAACAATCCGCAGCCGGCCAACACAAATAAAGCCGCCACGAGATCCTGCCTTCGAACGGGCTGGATTAAGATGTTTTCCATGTCTTATTGATTATGGAGTCCGCTCACGACTCCGATCATGGCCAGCAGAATCCACACTCCAATCCCCGCCAGCCCGACGCCAAATGAAATCCAGCACCACAACTTTGCGTTGTTCGCCGCCGCTTGCGCCCCTGCCACGTCGCCAGCCTGTAGCTTGCCATTGACCTGCGCCGCGAATACAATCGCAGGGATTCCCGCCGGCAAACAGCAAAACACCGTCGCGAGGATCGCGAACACCAGATAGTTTGGCACCGTCGTGCCCGGCGACAGAACCACACCGGCAACCGGCAGTGGGGTTGGTGTCATCCCGGGTTGAATCCCAGGTGGAACCCCAGTTTGAAGCTGCCTGCCGCACTGCGTGCATACCACGTTCGTGTCCGCGTTACTCGCTCCGCACTGAGGACAAAACATTCACTGTCTCCTTTGCACGACCCAACAACAATTTCATTCGATCGCTCTGCCGCGCACCAAACATCGCTCCGCCAAGCCCATACTCTCCACTCGAATTACCGCGGACTCGTCGGAACAGAACGTCCGAACTCCCGATTGATTCCGAGTCACCGGACGCGCGAGCACCTGGTACTTGGTATTCGGGCCGGTTCCGGTTTCCGAGCTACATCCCGCGAGTTCGAACACATACCCGCTTTTCAGCCCGCTCGCCAGCTGCGTATTGATCAATGCCGCGCCGCCCAGATCCGGCAACGAGCAAGTGAAGCCAGCGTCGACGTGCGATTGAGAGTATGCGACTTCCGCGACGTTCAAGGTTCGGATCGACGCCACCGCCGACGATTCATTCGCCGCCATTCGCGCTCGCAGCAGATTCGGGATGGCAATCGCAGCGATGATCATAAGAGGAATGATCGCCAGCCCTGCGTATCCGAGCACCAGTCCCGCGATCGCCATCCCTCGTCCCGTCAGCCGCCCCGCGCTCTTGCCAATCTCCGACAGCGATAAGTGACCGAAGATAATCGCGACGATCGAAAACGGAAAGAAGAAAATGAACAGTCCGCTGATCAGGCTGACGATCGCTTTCCCGCTGGTCTCAGGCGGGCCCGCGGGCGGCGTCGGCGCGGCTGCCACTGGTGCCCCCCCTTGTGCGGACACTTGCCGTCCGCACACCCGGCAAAACTGGTCCGCGGCGATCATGCTGTTGCCGCAGCCCGCGCAAAATGTGCTCATTCGCCCTCCGATTCGCTGCTGACCAACCATTGCCGGAAATCAAGCCGCGAATTTGCACGAAACATACTATTCGTTCTCGTAGTCGTCAATGCGTTAGGTTGATTCCGCCCACTCCTGGCGCGCCTTCGAGGGAATCCTTAGAATTTGTCCGTTGCTTTGGCAGAAGCTTTTTGATACCTTGCCGCGAACGCTGCTTGGAGCGTAGGTTCGGGGTCTATCCAGGGGCGAGGTCTCATCCGACCGGAGGGTTCTCTCTATGGCATTTTGCAACATGTGCGGGGCACAAATCGCCGACGGCACCACCACCTGCGCCGCATGCGCCAGTCGCGCTCCCGTGGCCGCCGCTCCTATGGCCAGCGCTGGAGGCTTGACCGATAACGTTGCCGGCATGCTCGCCTACATCACCATCATTCCAGCGATCATCTTCCTGGTGATGGAGCCTTACAACAAGAGCCGCTTCATCCGCTTCCACTCGTTTCAATGCCTGTTCTTCGCGGCGGCCGTGTTCATTCTTCACGTCGGGCTTTCGATCTTCGCCTTTGTGCCGTTCCTGGCACTAGTCACATTCCCGCTTCACCTTCTGGTCAGCCTCGGTGCCTTCATCCTCTGGATCGTCCTTCTCCTGAAGGCCAACCAGGGACAGATGTACAAACTGCCGATCATCGGCGACATGGCCGAAAAGCAAGCCAACGCCATGTAATTCAGGCTGCGTCGAGCGTGATTCGGCGCGGAATGGCCTCTCAAATCCTCGCGAGCTCCTTCGCACCCACGCGGACGAGCTCGCGAGGATTTCGCCTTCTATTCTGAAGTTGTGGTGCTGGCAAGTTCTTTCTCTTTTTCCGGCGCTTGACTTTCTCCCTCCAAGCTGTCAATCCTATTAGCTTTTACCAGCGGCGTGAGTCCGCACTGTCTGACTCATCCGCGGGAATTCAGTTCGACTGGGGCACTAATTGCGAGTTCGAGTCTTTTATCACGACAAGTGTTTTGACGGAGCGTCTTCCGCCGCCCTTTTTTCCCGCTTCTATCGCGAGCGTATTCGCGGCGACGCCGAATTTGAATTCACCGGCCTCGTGCACCGGGCCGGCGCTCTCTTCGACGAGAAGCAGTTCGACGGCGACGAGAACGCCATCGTAGATTTCAAGTATTCGAGTTCGCCTGCGATCACTTGGTGGTTTGATCACCACGAGAGCGCCTTTCTTTCTCCCGCCGACGCCGAACACTTTGAGCAGGACCAGAGCAATCGCAAGTTCTACGATCCCGATTTCAAATCCTGCACCAGCTTCATTGCGATGATCGCCCAGCAGCGCTTCGGCTTCGATCCCAAGCCCGTCGCCGACCTCGTCCACTGGACCGACATCATCGACGGCGCCCTCTATCCCGACGCCAAGACCGCCGTCGAAATGGAAGCTCCTGCCATGAAGTTGACCATGGTCATCGAGTCTGCTCCCGATCACGGCTTCGTACCCAACTTGATCCCGCTCCTCGCCACAAAATCTCTGGCGGAAATTCTGCGAGAGCCCTTCGTCGCTCCGCTGCTTCCACCCCTGCTCAAGCGTCACGAGCTTTCTATGGGGATCCTCAAAGAGCGCAGCGAGTGCAAAGACGGCACCATCTTTTTCGACGTCAGCGACCACGACCTCGAGGGCTACAACAAATTCGTGCCGTATTACCTGCATCCAGAATCGGTCTACAGCGTCGGCCTGAGCAAGAGCAGCTTCCGCGTGAAAGTTTCCGTCGGATCGAATCCCTGGGCGCCGCAAGAGCCTGAGGTCAACCTCGCCCGCATCTGCGAGCGCTACGGCGGCGGAGGTCACGCCCGCGTAGGAGCAATCTCGTTCAACGTGAACCAGCACGACGCCGCGGTCAAAGCGTCAGAAGAAATTGTCGCCGAGCTGCGAGCCGCGATTCGGGGAAAGAAGCAGGCAGATAATGGCGACAAGTGACAGTGTTAAGTAGCGCCGGCGTCCCAGCAGGCTGTCGTGGCGGCGTCTCGCCACCACACCGTCCCATAATTCGAGGTTGATGGTCCAGATGACGATCCCAATGTTGAGGATCCCGATGACAAAGAAAATTCTCCTCACCCTGGCATTCGCAAGCCTGATCGCCCCCGCGATCCTAAGCGCTCAAGCTTCCAAGGAAAAGTTGCTGGCCCTCAGCAAGCGGGATCACACTCTCGCCATCGTTGATCCGGTCACGCTGAAAGTCCTCGCCAAGGTTCCCATCGGCGACGATCCGCACGAAGTGATCGCCTCCACCGACGGCACCACGGCCTACGTTTCCAACTATGGGGGCGGTGCGTACAACTCCATCGCAGTAGTGGATCTTGCCAGCCAAAAGCCGCTCCCGGCGATCGATCTCGGTCCTCTCCGCGGACCTCACGGCCTTACGTTCGTAGGAGGCAAAGTCTGGTTCACCGCCGAAGCGGCCAAGGCGATCGGCAGCTACGATCCCGCGACCCAGAAAATCGACTGGATCATGGGTACCGGCCAGAGCCGCACTCATATGATCTACGTCGCCCCCGATCTCACCCAGATCGTCACCACCAACGTCGCCTCGGGCACGGTGACCTTCATCGAGAAAGCTCCTCCCCGAGCGCCGGGACCGCCTCCCGGTGCGCAAGGTGGTCCGCCGCCCGGTCCACCTCGCGGTCCCATGGGCCCTCCCGGCGGCGATTGGGACGAGACCGTCGTTCGCGTCGGCAACGGCTCGGAAGGATTCGACGTCTCCCCCGACAGCAAAGAAATCTGGGTTGGCAACGCTCAGGAAGGCACGATTTCGGTCATCGATTTCGCGAGCAAGAAAGTCGTGGACACCATCGCCGCCAACGCCCGCGGCGCCAACCGCGTAAAGTTCACGCCCGACGGCACCCGCGTTTTTGTCTCCACTTTATTTGGCGGAGAGCTCGTCATCTTCGACGCGCACACCCGCAAAGAGCTCAAGCGAATCAAGCTCGGAAAAGGATCTGCAGGAATCCTCATGCAGCCCGACGGCAGCCGTGCCTTCGTTGCCTGCTCGCCGGACAACAACATCGCAGTGATCGATCTCAAATCGTTGGAAGTCGTAGGTCGCTTAGAAGTAGGCCAGGAGCCAGACGGCATGGCCTGGTCAGTCAGCCACTAAGGCTGTGATTAGTTGGGAAGTAAGGTTTGGTGAGCATGCTCATGTGGGGGCAGCCGCCTCGGCTGTTCGTCGAGCAACGCGAGACGCAGCGAAGAAGAACACTCGCTCTACTGGACCGGAATTCCGCTGGCCAGGCAAGCCGCCGCATTTCCATCTGCCGCCGACCGAATCACCGCGGACTGATCCGCGCAAAATGCCTTCCGCCCAAACGTATTCGCATTCGGCGCGGCGGTCAGATGAAACGCACTCGCCGGAGCTCCGCCGCACCCAGACAGCGTAAACATAAATCCGTATCGCTTTCCGCTCGCCAACCCGCTGTTAATCAGCCTCGCCTGGTGCTCATTCGGTTGGCCGCCACCAAATCCGTCGAGGTCCGATAGAGAGCATGTAAAGCCGACATTCGGATAAGTCGCCGCATACGTGACCTCCGCCGTAAGAATCATCCGCACCGCCGCCAGAACGTTGGCGTCGCTGCCCGCCGGCGCGCCCGTAGCTTCGCTGTGGGGATTTATCGTCACATTCGTCCCGGCCTGCGGCGTCATCCTCTGCGTAATCGCCGCCAAGAATTTCGGATCCGCCAGCGGCACATGGATCGTGAACGAAAGCTCATTCAGCTTCCAGATCGCCGCCTCCTGCTTCATCGAGAAAACCATTTGCGGCATAAACGGAGACATCGGCTCCTGGCCGTCCTTGGTGGAATGAAACGTCAACTCAAGGTCGTCCTGATCGCCGCGCAGCGCATCGTTTTCGACGGTGATCTCGACCTTCTGCCCGGTCTTTGCATCCTCCGACACCAGCAGCATCGGTCCCGTCTCGAACGTCTGGATCGTGTGCCCCTGCGCCTGCAGTTGCGTCATGAACGCCGAGTACTGCTGCAGATTCGTCAGTGCCCCTGACTTCTCCAGCGCCGCAATCGTCGCTGCGGGCAGATGTTTCGCGAACGTCCCCGGCGTCTTGCTGAAGAACATTTCGATCAGCGCCTGCCGCGCGGTCTGCTGCGCCGCGGCGCTCTGTTGCCCCTGCACGATCCCGGCGCACAACGCCGCCACAGCCACCAAACACAAGGACTTTCGCATGATTGCCTCTTCCTCGCCGATCTCGGTCGATCGATCGTTTCATGCGGACAAACGCTTTCCTAGTTACTGAGGTAAGAAAGTGCCGCCCAAGCATCGAGTGAAGATAATCGAGAGAAAAAGGTGTCAGGGGAAACTACCAACGACCGAGGCAAGACGCACGACGAACGGCCAACGACGAACCACCAACGACGAACGACCAACGACGATAGAAGCTACGCCGCGGCCCCGGACTTCACTCCCACCGCAGCCAGCGGCTTCCGATGCCAGGCCAGCACCAGCGCTGACCCAATAATCACCAGTCCGCCACACAGCCCAATCCAGATGCCCATCGCGCCCCAGCCCAGCCGAAATGCAAGCAAGCATCCCAGCGGAAGCCCGATCAGCCAGTACGCCACAAAATTCGCAATCATCGGAGTGCTGGTGTCGCCCGACCCGCGCAGCGCTCCCGTGGTCACGACCTGCAATCCGTCGAACAGTTGGAACACGGCCGCTACCAGCAGCAGCTTCGCTCCCGTCGCCACCACCGCCTGATCCGGAGAAAACACCCGCGCAATCACCTTCGGCATCGCCGCAAACACCAGTCCCGCGCACGTCATAAATCCTGCGCCCAGCAAAATTGCGGACCATCCCGCTCGCCTCGCCGCGTGCGGATCTCCTCTACCCAGGTTTTGTCCGACTCGCACCGCTGCCGCCGCGCTGATTCCCAACGGAACCATGAACGTGAACGCCGCGCAGTTCAACGCGATTTCATGTCCCGAGAGTTGCACCGCGCCCAGTCTCGCGCACAGGGCCGTCGCCGCCGAGAACGCGCCAATCTCAAGCAGGATCTGTCCCGCTGCCGGCGCTCCCAACTTGAGCAACGCCCATATCCGCAGCGGATCGATCCGCGGGGTGTCCATCCTCAGCCGCACCGTATCCATCAGCCCGTGCCACGACGACGTTCCTTTCGTCTCCACCCAAACCAACGTGATCGCCAGCACCAGCGCCATGTAAATGCGCGCAAAGCATGTGGACCATCCCGATCCCGTGATCCCCTGCGCCCGAAATCCCATGTGCCCATAGATCAGCGCCCAATCTCCCACCGCGTTAACGATGTTGGCCGAGATCACCGCGAACGTGATCGGCAGTGCCACGTCGACTGCCTGCAGATACCGCCGCAGCGCAAAATAGGCGAGCAGCGGCAGGGTGCCCCAGTTCATCGCGAAGAGAAACGGCCGCATCGGCCCCACCAACTCCACGCTGATGCCGAACCGCTGCATCATCGCCGGCCAGAATGAAACCGCCAGCATCAGCAGCGGAGTCAGCGCGAGCCCCAGCACCATCCCGTTGACCAGCGTGTGCCGCGCGTCCTGCTCGTCTTTGCGCCCGTACGCCTGCGCTACGAACGTGTCCATGCCCAGCAGCAGTCCGCCGCCAAAGATCGCCACCATGTGATACAAACTCTGCCCCAGCCCCGTCGCTCCAATGGAGATCGCGCTGTCCGGCAGCCGCCCCACCATGATCGTGTCCACCAGGCCCATGCTCATCCAACCCAGCTCAGCCACAATCAGCGGAAGCGCCAGCCGCAGCGTCATGCGGAAGTCGCTCATCGACGCCGACGTGGAAAAATCGATTTGAGTTTCAGCAGGCATGGTGGTCAGTACAAAGAATCATGAAATGCGGATGCATACCCACAGCGAAATCCGCATCCCGATTGAAAATGGAATCGCTCATCCAGATTACATGGACGAGACGATCAGAAGGTCACCGCTTGAGCAGGATTTCCTACCATTCAGCCCGTATAGAGCCACGCCCAGCTCCGTGTTAATCTGCCTTGAGGTAATCGCTTCGATTCATGCGCCAGCCCGGGACCAAGCCTGACTACCACCGCCGCCAGCGGCGCGTGCTTCGGGCCGTCGCTGGCTTCGAATTCTTCAAGGGCATCTTCGTTCTGGTGATGGGCGTCTGCGCCATCGCCTTACTTCACAAAGACACCTGGCTGATCGCCGAGAGCCTGCTCGCTCGTCTCCACATCAGCACCGATCGCCGCTACGCGCTGCTATTCCTCGATTTTGCTGACAGCATCACCGACGCGCGCCTATGGGCCGCCGCCCGCATCGCGTTCGCCTATGCCGCTTTGCGTTTCACCGAAGCGTACGGGCTCTGGAGGGGAAGAACCTGGGCCGAATGGGTCGCCTTCCTCTCCGGAACTCTCTTGCTGCCTCTCGAAGTCCGCGAACTCTTCCGCGGAGTGACCGTCATCCGCTGCGGCTTCCTCATCGGAAACCTGGCCATCGTCTTCTACATGCTCTACATCATCCTGGCCAACCGCCGCGAGCGCCATAACGCTGCCGCCGTCGCCTCCCCGCTCAAACCCCGCGCCCAATAAGCCAATTGGAGTCCAAGGACTCTGGCAATCCTCCCTCATTCCGTTCCATAATGAGCAAGCACGAGTGCGCTCAAGGAGGTCCCCATGCGTCTCGCCAGCTTTCTTCTTTCTCTCTCTGCCCTCGCAGGAATCGTCGCCGCGCAGGACACCAGCTTTTCCGCCGGTCCCCAGTACCTGGTCCCGCCCGGCAGCAATCCCATGTTCCTGCACTCGATCACGACGCCTTCGCTGTCACTCTCGGCGACTCCGGCTCAAAGCACGTCCACAGGATTATCTATGCCCTCCGAGCTGACGTCCGTCGCAAGCCCGATTCCCGCCGAAACGATTCCCGCCTCGGATCAGCTGAATCCCACGGCTACCGTTCCGGTGCAGCCCAATCTGTCAGAAGTCTTCTGGGGTGTTCCCAGGAATCCGCCCCTTACCCCCGAAACTACCAGCGATATAGAAATCTCCGCCGCGCCCTCGCCGCACCCGCTGCCTCCCACCTTCGTCGACACCGGAGTGACCGCCTTCGTCACAGCAAACTCCCTGGAGCATCAAGGCTACGGAGTCCCTCTCGGCGAAGTCGCCTCCTATTTCAAAACCCACAAGCCGCGCTCAGTTCGTACCTTCACCAACGCAGACATACAGCGCCTCCCCCAAAGCTAGAAGCAGTCTCGCAACTGTTCCTGGGTAGGCCACGGCTTCTAGCCGCAATGCCAAGCGCCCAAAGATGAAGGGCTTTACCTGGGAACGGTCATTAACCTGACCAGCGTCCGTTCATCGACTTGGAGGCCCTGGCTCAAGCAGTCCCCTAACCGACGCAAACGTGTCAATGAGCGGAATAGAGATTGTTCAACAGTTGGGAATTGAGTCAGCGTGCAGGGTATCTGACTCTCGTTCGAACTAGAAATTCAGGCGTAGAGCCAACTGAACCTCCCGCGCCGGCGCAACGAAGTTCGGCGTCCCGAACGTGGGATTCGCAGGACTAGCGACGCCATCCCCAAACCTCTGCGGAACCGGTCCCAGGAAAACGTCCGAGCCGTAGACGGTATCGATTCCGTTGACGTTTGGCCGGTTGAAAAGGTTGAAGATTTCAGCGCTCAGTTCCACTTTAAGGCGCTCGCCCAGCGGAAAGATTCGCTGAGCACGAACGTCGGTTGAGTACGACGGATCGCCGCGGTAGGTGTTGCGGCCGAGGGTACCGACACGATCGGAAAACGGGAACCCGTCGCCGTTCACGTCGAAGCCCGCAAAAACCGAGTAGTAGCGAGGGCTTTGCAGAGTATTCAGCATTGCGACCTTGAAGTTCCGTAGCGCGGGACTCCAGGAGCCGGGAAATTCTCCCAACAGCGCCAGCACGAACCGATGGCGAACATCATTGTCCCCCAAGGCGCGGTCGAGTTGCGGATTTAAATAGTCCATCGGGCTGTCTGTGAGTTGAACGTCTGTGGCCAGATCGATCGACTTCGAGAACGTGTAGTTTCCCAGGATGCTGTAGTGATGGGCAAAGGGCTTGCGCACGCTCAGAGTTCCCGCATGGTAAATGGAATATGCCGATGGGGAGGCCATCAATGTGAATCCGAAATTCGGATCGGCCGTGGTGAAAGCCTGGACGCCGGAAGCAGTCGTGCCGCTCGGCAATCCATTGATGCTGAGATAGAGGGGCATCTTGAGCGCGTGCACGAATTGGTATCCGGCGGTAACGAAGAGTCCCATTGCCACTTCATTCTCAATTTCGAGGTTGGCTTGTTCTGCGTATGCATTTGGAAACTTGCGCGGCGCGTACCCCAGCGGAAACTGGAGCAACGCACTGGGGCTGGGATAAACCCCGGTGTGGGTAAATGTCGAGAAAGCCTGACGGGCGAGAACGGGCCCGTTCACTCCCACGATCCCGGATGGTCCCAGTCCAACCAGACTGCTGCTGGGATTGGAGAACTCCGGCAGGATCGGCTGGTTCATGTACGTAAAAGCTGACGCTCCTTGCCAGGACACCATGACGTCGCTGTAGTCGAAAGGTCCGGTGAACAAACCGAATCCTGCGCGGACCACGCCTTTTCCCCGCCGGAAGGAATAGGCCAATCCAGCCCGCGGCTGCACGTTTCCATAGTTTGTGGGGTGCATCCTCCCGTTGAGCCGGATGGCGGCGGCCGATGGGAAAAAATCGATGTCGTAACGCAGACCGAGCGTGACCGTAAGGTTCGCGTTCGGCTTCCACTGGTCCTGCACGTAGACCCCGGCCAACTTATGCAAAAAGGCCAGGTTGGTGCTGTCGGCAAAAGTGGCGGCCGCTGGTCCCTCGAAGAGCCCTGTTGTGAAAGGCAACGTTCGCGGCGGGATCTGTTGACCAAAATACGATCGGGGTTGCAGGAAGAGAAACTCTACGGGAGTGCCGGGGCCGAACGGCGGCGCGTTAAAGGGCGCGGCGCCAAAGAAGCTTTGCGGGGTGAAGATGCCGGCTCCAGGAACAAAAAAATCCGTTTGCGCGCCGATCCAAACCGGCTCGAGATCCCCGCCGAATTTCAATGAATGCTTGCCCCGAACGTAGGTGACATTTTCGGCAGCCTGGAAATGCTGGTCCTTGTACTGGTGTACGCCGCCTTGAATCCCCCCAGAGTCAAAGAGGTCCGCCACGAGCAGTGCTGGTTCCAATCCCGCTCCGACAGGGTCGAGATGGAAAGTTCTCCTACCGAGGTTGAGAATGCTCTCCGAACTCCAATGCGTGCCGAACACATGCAGGAAGTTCGCGTAGAGAGTCTGATCGAGAATGGGATTGTTTCGATAAAAAGACGGCAATCCTTGTCCCGGCGCGGCGCCCGGTATGTGCTGGTTTCGTTCATCGGTGAACACGTATCCGAAGGTGAGAACGCTGCCGTCGTTGAGCACGTCGGTCAACTTTCCAAAGGCCTTGTCGTAATCCTGAATCTGGAGAATGGATCCGAGATCTTCGGGCTGCAAGCCGAGAGTCTCCTTGACCTGGTTGATACTGGGCGTTCCCGGCCCGAGACATCCAGGAGTATCCGTGCAATGCAGGATGAACGACGAATAGATCGGTGATTCAGCCCGGCGCTGCCCTTCGTAGCCCAGGAAGTAAAAGACTCTGTTGAGTCGGATCGGGCCTCCGACGTTGGCGCCAAATTGATTGAAGCGGAGAGTGTTGAAGCCGGGCGCTGACAGCAGATTCTTCGCATCCAACGCATTGTTCCGGAGAAATTCGTACGCCGAGCCATGCACGTCGTTGCTTCCGGACTTTGTGACCGTGTTCACGACAGAGCCCAAATTGCGTCCGTTGTCAGCGGTGATAGGGCCATCTGCTACGCGGAATTCTGACACCCAGTCCTGCGACGGACTGGCACGTTGGACGCCGGAAACGCTGGTGGTGTAATCCATTCCATCGAGTCCATAGAAGGTGCTGTGGGTCTCGCGCAGTCCGCCGAAGCTCAGCTCCAAAACGGTCTCCTGAAAGGGGGATTGCGCCCCCACGGCAGTATTGCGGCCGACGTTGGCAGTCGGCGTCAGCAGCACGAAATCGATAAAATCGCGGCCCGCGATGGGCAGATCGGAAATCTTCTCTGTCTCAATGACCTGGCTCGTTTCGGGCCTCTGCGTGTCGACGCCCGGAGGCATTTCGTGAACGTCCACAGTCGCGCGCGCGGTCTTGATTTTCAGAGCCACGGGCAAGGACGCAATTTGTCCGACAGCCAGGGTGAGCGTTGCCTGATAAGAAGCGAACGCATCGGATTCGACTGTTAGTTGGTAGCTCCCTGCAGAAAGGCCGGGTACTACGGCGATCCCAGTTCCGCTGGAGAGGACCGTCCGTGTTGCCCCGGTGGCCAGGTTTCGCAGCGTGATGCGTGCCTCCGGGACAGCCCTTCCCGAGGGGTCTGCCACGCTGATGTTCAACGTTGCCAGTTGCTGCCCGTACAAGGACATGGGCAACAGAAAGATCAAGAAAACGAACCTCGCAGCCGGGCCACATAGAGCGCTGCTCAATCGCACTCCCTTTTTCAACGATTACTCCCACGAACCAGGAGACCGGCGTCTCCGGAATATTGAGATGAACTGCGCAATGGCGGACAGCTTACTTGGCATCGGGAGATCAGAACAATACTGGAAAAACGCTAACGCTGGAAGAGCGAGACCGACGACAAAACGTCGGAGCCGCCAGAGTGGGTAAAGCTTTCCGCTATTGATCTCCTTGGCTTCTCAAGCGAAAAGGTCAATGGAAACGCGGACCGTCCGATCACAAACAACACATACTCGTCGCCTCTATTTCCAACTTAATGGGCGCTTTTCGACCAGCATCGTCTTTCCTGCAAGGTCGAAGTTGCCACGGAAGCGGCAAATCACATCCTTCGTGGTAAATGCGCTTAGCAAGGAGCGCAAAAAGCGCGGGGAAAAAAGGTTTTCCACTAGCGGATGCACGACGATGTGACATCTGACCTTGCGCTCCACAGCGCCCTTATCCCATCATGGCCGAGGCAAAGGCGGCATGCGACAAGACAATAAAGATGCGCCGCAACTCCTTTGTCCCCAAGATTTTGACCTCTAACCCCTACGCGTTCAAGATTTTGCAGACAATTTTTGCAGAACCAGCGCCCGTCAAGGCTTTCGAAGGGGTTGGGGGAAGGGGGTACTCCCAAACCGGACCAGATTTTCCCAAAACGAAATGGCGCAACCACCCGGTTTTCGCACTCATCCCCATTTTTTCTGATGATTTTCCACAGGCCTCGCTGCGTGTCTTGAGCCACTCCCCGCGCGTGTTAGCCTGAACTCCAACTCAACTCTCACGGAGATTCATGCCAGCCGCCAATCCGTCGCATCTCGATCTGCAAGCCACCGCCAAAGAAGTCATGATGCAGCATGGCTTCGAACCGGATTTTCCCGCCGAAGTTTCCGCCCAGCTAGCCGACCTGAAGCAGCATCCTCCCCAAGTCGCGGTCGCCGATGACATTCGCGACCTGCGCAATCTGCTCTGGTCGTCGATCGACAATGACACCTCGCGCGATCTCGATCAGATCGAAGTTGCCAATGGCGTCTCGAACGGTGACGTGAAGATTCTAATCGGCATCGCCGACGTCGATGCCTTCGTTCCCAAGCAGACGCCCATCGATCAACACGCCGCGCGCGAAACTACCACCGTTTACACCGGAATCCGCAACTTCCCCATGCTCCCCGAGGAGCTTTCTACCGGAGCGACTTCGCTGCTGGAGAATGTCGACCGCCTCAGCGTAGTCACTGAGTTCGTGGTCGATCCCAATGGCCTTCTCAAGTCCTCGGATGTCTATCGCGCCATCGTACGCAACAAGGCGCAACTGCAATACAACTCGACTGGAGGATGGCTGGAAGGGAAGTCGCCGGCGCTGCCAAGGGTCGCCGCATCGAGCGATCTGCAGACGCAACTGAAGCTGCAGGACGAAGTCGCGCAGCGTCTCAGGAAGCAGCGAGTCCAAAACGGCGCGCTCAATCTGCAGACCGACGAAGGCCTTCCGTTGATGCTGAACGATCAAGTCGTCGACGTGGTGAAGCAGCAGAAGAACCACGCCACCGATCTGATCGAAGACTTCATGGTTGCCGCCAACGGCGTTGTCGCCCGCCTGCTTGAGAAGGTTTCGTCACTGCGCCGAATCGTACGCACCCCCGAGCGCTGGGACCGCATCGTGCAACTCGCCGCGACCAAAGGGGAGAAGCTTCCCGCGCAACCGGATTCCAAGGCGCTGAACGATTTCCTCCTGCGACGCAAGGCTGCCGATCCCGATCACTTCGCCGATCTGTCGCTGGCAGTAATTAAGCTGATCGGTCCCGGCGAATACGTTCTCGAACGCGCCGGCGAAACCGCCGCCGGACACTTCGGCCTCGCCGTCCAGGACTACACGCACTCGACTGCTCCGAATCGTCGCTTCGCCGACGTCGTTACGCAGCGCCTGATCAAAGCCATGCTCGCCGGAAAGACGAATCCATACTCCGACGACGAGCTGACCGCGGTCGCCGCAAATTGCACGCAGAAGGGAGACGCGGCGAGAAAGGTCGAGCGCGAGATGTCGAAGCGTCTGGCCGCGGTCGCCATGCAAAACCGGATCGGCGAGGTGTTCGATGCGATCGTCACCGGAGTCACCGACCATGGGACCTTCGTTCGCGTCTTGCAACCCCACGTCGAGGGATTGCTTGCCCAGGGCCAGCAAGGACTCGATGTCGGCGACAGGCTCCGCGCCAAACTGATCCGCACCGACGTGCAGAAGGGATATATCGACTTCGCCCGCGCCTGAACGCCCCGCTGGTCGCGGCATCTCCCGGTCCTGTCACCAAAGCAGCCAATAGTAGGCGGACAACGCGTCGGCTACGCTAGAGCCAGCGGAAGAGTGCGGATCGGGGCAAAGTCTGTCCAGTTGGCGACATATCGTAAGCAGCAGCCTGGTCCTGATCGCGCCGGTGTCGCTGTACGCGCAAGAGACCGCGGGCGCGATGTTGCGAGGCGACGGTGTCGGTGTCTTCGTGAACGACAAAGCCGCCCCCGCATCCACGGCGTTGTTCCGCGATGACGTCGTCCGCACCGAGAAGAACGCGGCCGCGCGGATCGAAGGCACCGGTTCGAGCGCCGACATCGGTCCGGAAACGATCGTCGAGTACGAAGGCGACGAACTGGTGTTGGATCACGGAAGCTTGTCGGTGAACACTACTCGCGGGATGAAAGTGCGAGTGGGTTGCCTGACGATCACTCCGGTGGACGACGCCAACTGGACTCACTACGACGTCGTCGACGTCAACGGGAAGGTGACCGTATCAGCGCTCAAGATTGACGTATACATCGACGAGCACACCAAGAGAACGCAAGGGCCCAAGCCGACCCAAAGCAAGAGCCGTGATCGAGTTCGCGAGGGAGAGCAAAAATCCCGCGAAGACAAATGCGGCGGCGGCTACCTGAATCCAGCCGATTCCCCCGCCGGAGAAGGCGCCATCCTGAACTCACCATGGGCCATTGGAGCCGGTACCGGGGCAATCATCGCGCTAACCTGCTGGGCCCTCTGCCGTGGCTCCAACCCTGTCAGCCCCACCGATCCGTAACTCTCGCATTGGGTCGCATGGGACGGAGAATACCAAGTATGGATCAGGTCCTCGTGACGGCTCAACCCGCATGTGGGCGCGGCATCATTCGTGAGAGTTAGCATCTGATGAGCCAATTGACACCGCTGTGCTCCTGCTAAACAATTAACTATTCCAGCAATTCATTCTTTTGCTTCCTGAGGAGGAAGAGTGTATGGCCGATGAAGGCGATCAGGTACACATGGAAGGTCAGTCCAACGCCGGTAAGTGGATTCTGACCATCTTGGCGGTTTTGGTGGTGGCGGGCTTTGGATACGCGCATTACGTCACCCATACCGATATCGAGAAATTGAACGGCGATTTGACCGCCAGCCAAGCGCAGCTAAAGGAACTGCAAAATCGCATGCAAACCGCTGAGGCTCAGGAAGAAACGTTGGCCCAGCAAGCCGGCATGACCAAGAAAGAATTGGCCCGGCGCGCAGCTGAATTGCAGGTACAGCAGAAGGCCGCAGAGGCCCGATTGGAAGCGGAGCAGAAACAACAGATCACCGCCGTCAGCGGCGACATTGCCGGCGTGAAGACCGACGTCGGCGGAGTTAAGACTGATGTAGCTTCGACGAAAGCCGATCTTGAAGCGACCAAGGCCAAATTACAAAGTGCGGTCGGAGATCTGGGCGTGCAAAGCGGATTGATCGCCAACACGCGTTCCGATCTTGAGGTCCTGAAGCACAAGGGCGACCGGAATTATTACGAGTTCACGCTGCTGAAGGGCGCGAAACCGCAGCCCGTCTCGACTGTAAGCTTGCAACTGAAGAAGGCAGATGTGAAGAAGGGCAAGTTCACCTTGGACGTTACCTCCGACGACAAAACCATCGAGAAGAAGGACCGCAACATCTCCGAGCCCATCCAGTTCTACTCGGGACGGGATCACCTTCTGTTTGAACTGGTCGTCTGGACCGTGGACAAGAACAAAGCCACGGGATATTTGAGCACGCCCAAGAGCGCCCCAGTGCCGGTGACGGCAAACTAACGATGACCGGAGTTGTTTTCCCGGGCGGTCAGGTCTTGCTGCAGATCGTCATGCGCACGGGCGTGATTTATCTGCTCGTGCTGATCGGCGTACGCCTCAGCGGCAAACGTGAGGTCGGCCAGATGACTCCGTTCGACCTTACGTTGCTCCTCCTGTTGTCGAACTCCGTGCAGAATGCGATGACCGGTCCCGACACGTCGCTGCTAGGCGGCGCGGTCGCAGCCGGCACGCTCTTAATCTTGAATTACCTGGTTGCGGACGTTTCAGGACTCAGCCGTCGCTTTCGCCGATTAATTGAGGGCGAGCCTTCTCTGCTCATCCATGATGGCAAGATCATCGAATCGCACATGGCAAGAGAGCACGTCAGCATGGACGAGTTGCATCGTGCCCTGCGGGAACACGGCATCAACGGCTGCGACCAAGTCGCGCTAGCTGTGCTGGAAGTGGACGGCTCGATCAGTTGCCTGAAGTACGACGAGATCAAACCCGACGCGAACACACACCTGGTACGCCGCAGATTCATTCAAAAGAAATAGAGCCGTTGTTTGCAATGTCTCTCTCGCCAACGTTTGGAATACTGCAAGCAGAGACGCGGCAAGCTACGTCTCTGCGATCACTGTTCTTCCGGTATGAACTTCAGACATACTGGCTCGGCAACGTCGACCTTTTGTCCGGTCGATGTCAGGCGGCCGGACTTTTCTTCGATGCGGAAGATGACAATGTTGTTCGATTTCTCATTCTCCGCAAAGAGAAACTTTCCGGTCGGATCGATCTCAAAGCTGCGCGGAATCTTGCCTTGCGTCGGAACATCGGCGATCGGCGTGAGCGTGCCTTTTGCCGGATCGATGGCGAACACGGCGATGCTGTCGTGTCCGCGATTCGAAGTGTAGAGGAACTTGCCGTTCGGGTGAACGTGAACCTCGGCGTCGTCGTTCTCACCTTTGAAATCCTTGGGCAAGGTAGAGAGAGTCTGCAGGCGTTGCAACGTTCCTGCCTTCAGGTCGACGGAAAGCGCGGTCACGGTCGATTGCATCTCAGCGACGACGTAAGCAAACTTCCCTGAGGGATGCAGCACGAAGTGCCGCGGTCCTGCCCCCGGATCAAGTTTGGTGAATGGCGGATCGTTCGGCGTAAGCGTTCCCTTTGACGGGTCGAACGTATAAGTAAGAATCTCATCGAGCCCGAGATCGTCGACGAAGGCAAAACGACTATCGGGCGAGAGATCAATCGAGTGTGCGTGCGGACCTTCCTGACGCTTGGGGTCCGCTCCGTGACCTGTGTGTTGTACAAAGGCCGTCGCGTCCCCAAGCTTTCCGCCTTCGAGGACCGGGAACACGGCAACGCTTCCGCCAGTGTAGTTCGCCACCAGCACGTACTTTCCCGATTTGTCGACGACGATGTAGCAAGGGTCGGCTCCACGCGAAGCAACTTCGTTCAAGAAAGTCAGCTTACCGGTTGCGCGATCGACCGAGAAAGAGCTGACCCCACCGCTGTTCGGGCCGTTGTATTTCTGGACTTCATTGACGGCATACAGGTACCGTCCGTCGGGAGAAGGCGCTACAAACGATGGATTCGTGGTCTCGGCCGCAAGTCCGAGCGGCGTGGTTTCACCATTTGCCGCATCGAAGCGATACGCGTAAATTCCCTTGCTCGTGCTGCCTTCCTCTGTGTAGGTGCCGACGTAGAAAAGATACTTGGCTTGTTTCGGAGCGGGCGCTGCACTCGCAGCGAGAACAGTTGAGAGCATAAGGGCGAACAGAAGGGTGACAGAGCAGAAGGAATGCCGCGAGAGATTCATGCCGCTATGGAAACTCATTCCGGGTCATTCGCGCAAGTCCGGCGCTACTTGGCCAGGGTAACGGGAACCGTCTCGTTATAAGGCCAGATCACTACGCTTACCGACTTGCGCTGGTTGAATGCGTCCAGAGCCACCGGGAAGGCCACGATGATGGTTCCGCTTTTCGATCCGCCGGGCGGAATTTCGGCCTCGGGCACCAGCGCAGGCAGAGCGCCGTTCTTCAGCGTGGGAAACGCCTGGTAATAGCGGTCGAAATCGACCGCGGAGACGGCGTCAGCCTTAGATTCCCCGTCGGCGGTTTGCAGCGAGCCTCCCAGGGTGCGTACATAAAACGCTTTGTCGCTGGTGTTGCGCACCGTGAACGTCAGCGCCACCATGGTCGAGGTCTGGTCTGGAATTTGCACAGCGACTACGTTGTCGAGGGATCCCCCACCCTGCGGTTTCGCCCGTTTCAAGAAAGAAGCGATGAGCACGACTACGAGCACTGCCCCGACCGCGATCAGGACTATCTTCACGGGTGGAAGATTCTTCTTCGCAGTTCCGAACTCTTCCCCGATGTGGATCGTCGGGCCAGTCGGAGCAGCGGGCGGCGCCGGCGAAGGCGTTGCGGAAGGCGGCCGCACGGGCGATACCGGCATTACAGGCGGAGGAACGGGGGTCGGATCAGACATAGATGTTTGCCGTACACGCCGATTCTACGCTTGCTGCGCCGCGGAATCGAACCGCCCGGGTAGGGCGGCGCGTGTGTTTACTTCTGGCCGAGCTTCTCGGAATCGGAAGACGGATATTAGGCAACAACCTGCAGTTCACGATCGCCGCTATTCCAGACCTGGTGTCTGACCGTTCTCGGCAACACCACGCATCCTTCAGAGGCGCAGCCGGGATTCTCTTTTGATTCCCCGTGAATCAGGAAAGCGCTGCGACCGACGGTTTCGGTTTCCGTTGCCGGCTTGAGATGAAGAACGTACGGCCCGTGCGCTGGAGTGTCGACGGGCGGGCCCCGCAATCGTCCAGTCCCCGCTCGGGATGGGGCCGACGTTGGGCACGTCTTCCATCGCCGGATTGTTCTTCCCCGGACCATTCCCGGAATAGCCCGTCGCCACAAGCTTATCGTCCCGCTGAAGTTCGCCGGTCGTCTGCGCGTAGGTCCAGGCCTGAGCCTGGACATCGTCCACCAATTGCTCGTCGCGATCCGTTCCTGAGTTCACACCAGGCCTCCTCTTTGCGCCGTGATCCCCGTATTGGAGTTAGAAAAACCAGAGGCAAGGTCATGTGAACATCGCAGCAAATAAGTCTGTGGAAAACTCCGATTGTGCCTTTCAGAACCTGAGTCGGCCGAAGCCCAGCGTTACCAGGCGTGCTTCATGGCCTTCGCGAATTTGTCGGCGGGAAGGGTATTTAGGACGTCCTCTTTGGTCAGCCAGGCGCGGCGGGCCTGGAGGATTCCGTACTGGATTTTTTCCATGTGCGAGGTGTGGTGGGAGTCTGTGTTGATGACAATCTTCACGCCATGCTGCTTAGCCTGGCGAAGATTGACGTCGTTGAGATCGAGGCGGTCGGGGTAGGAGTTCAGCTCCATGGCGACTTTATTCTTGGCGGCCGCTGTCAGAACGGCGTGCATGTTAAAAGGATACGAATCGCGGCGAAGCTGGACGCGGCCTGTGGGGTGTCCGACGATCGAAGTGTTGGGGTTCTCGATGGCTTTGATCAGGCGCTCGGTCATCTTGGCGGATTCCTGATTGAAGACGGAATGCACGCTCGCGATGACCACGTCCATCTGGGCGAGAACGTCATCGGAAAGATCGAGATCGCCGTCGGCCAGGATATCGACTTCGATGCCGGCGAAGATCTTGATTCCGTCGATTTGTTTGTTCGTGTCGCGGATACGCCGAATGTGCTCGACGGCGCGCTGGTCGTCGAGTCCGTTAGCAAAGGCTAGATTCTTGGAGTGATCGGTGATGGCCATGTATTTATAGCCGCGCGCCTTTGCGGCTTCTGCCATTTCGGCGATCGTGTTCTTACCGTCAGTCTCGACGGTGTGCATGTGAACGTCGCCCTGGATATCTTCTTGGGTGATGAGCTGGGGCAGGGAATGAGTTTGCGCGAGGTCGATCTCGCCTAAGTTCTCGCGCATTTCTGGCGGGATGTAGTCGAGCTTGAGCTTGGCGTAGATTTCTTCTTCGGTTTTTCCGGCGACTGGCTTCTCGCCTTCGAGCGTGGCGAGGCTGTATTCGTTGAGGGTGTATCCCATCTTGAGGGCGCGCTGGCGAAGAGAAACGTTGTGGGCTTTCGATCCGGTGAAATATTGCATGGCTGCGCCGAACGACTCGGGCGGAAGAAGACGCACGTCGACCTGCATACCGCTGCGGACGTGGAAGCTGATTTTATTGTCGCCGCTCGCGATGACGTCCATGAGCGGCGGGTATTGGGCGACATGCGCGATGGCGTTCTGGCGTCCTTCTTCGGTGGTGCAGGCTTTGCCGGTGACCAAAATGTCGAGATCGCCGACGGTTTCGCGGCCGCGGCGGAGCGATCCGGCGGGAGTGATCTTGTCGATGCCGGGGAATTTCTTGATATGGTCGGTGATCTTCTCGCACTCGATTTCGGCGGCCTCGATCAGGAAGCGTCCGCCGATGCGGCGATAGTCTTCGATCGCCTTGAGCAGCTTGGCTTCGTGCTTCTCACCCATGCGGGGCAGTTCGCGAATCTTGCCTTCGCGGGCGAGTTTCTCGACGCCGTCCACATCGCTGACCTGGTAAGCGTCCCAGATCAGCTTGATCGTCTTGGGTCCGAGCCCTTGAATCTTCAGAAGCTGCAGCATCGATGGGTGATATTTCTGGAGCAGCTCGGACTGGGCGGCCAGCTTTCCGGTGTTGAAAAGCTCCTCGAGATTCTTCAGCATTCCTTTGCCGATACCGGGAATCGCGAGAACCTGCTTGGGATCGCTGATGATGTCCTTGATCTGCTGCGAATGATTCTCGATCGCCTGCGCGGCGTTGCGGTAGGAGCGGATGCGGAAGGAATCCTGCCCGTCAATTTCGAGCAGGTCGGCAGTTTCGTAAAGGATGTTGGCGATGGCCTTGTTATCCACGAACTAAAGATAAACAAGATTGCGCAACAGGGCCAGCATCCACAAATAGAGAATTCTTGAATTTGAGCACACTCGGCGCCGTCGATGCCCGTCGAGTGGGAGAGTCGAGAAGCGCTGCTCGGGCAGCGCTACGCCGCTTTGGTTACGTTTGCTGCCTGCGGACCCTTCTGGCCGTCGCTAATTTCGAACTCCACCTGGTCGCCTTCCTGCAGGCTTTTGTATCCCTCGGAGCTGATTGCGCTGTAGTGAACGAAGACGTCCGGCCCATCTGCTCGGCCGATGAACCCATACCCTTTGGCGTTATTGAACCACTTCACGGTTCCTTTCAGACGTTCCACTGAACCCCCTTCGTGCGCACGTCCTCATTGGGGGCCAAGGACGTGCCTGCAGTCCTTAGGATGCATTTTGGTACGCAAGGGTTAGGCTGTCAAGGGAATGCGGGCGAGAAAAGGCGGAAAGGTGACAACAACAAAAATCGCGCTTTCCGCAACGAATACGCTATCCGAGCGCTTTTGTCTTTGGCACTTTGCCGCCATGGGCCCGGGTTACGTGATCGAGCCACAGGACCGAGGATATGGTCTTGGCGTCGCGGATCTTTCCCTTGAGAACCATGCTGACTGCGGTTGGGAGTGGGACTAGTTTCTTGTAGATGATCTCGTCTTCTTCGGGTTGGGCCTCTCCTTCGGATAAGCCGGTTGCCAGATAGACTGCCATGGTTTCGGCGACGAATCCGGGGCTGGCGTAGAACTTCAGAATGCGGCGCCATTTCGAGGCGCGGTATCCGGTCTCTTCGATGAGTTCGCGCTTGGCGGCGGCGAGTTCTTTCTCTCCGGAATCAATCCGTCCGGCCGGTAGTTCCCAAAGATAGTCTCCCGCGGCGTGACGGTATTGGCGCTCCAGCAGGATGCGCAGGGTCGAGTTGGTATCGTCAACCGCGAGCACGACGATAGAACCGGAATGGTGGATGACGTCGCGGCGCGCCTCGACGCCACCGGGTTCCCGGACGTGGTCGGTGCTGACCCAAAATACCGGTCCTTTGTAGACGACTTTGGAAGAAACCAGACGCGCTGTTGAAGTCTTCTTAGCGCGGACTTTGGAAGGGCGTGAGGATTTGGCCATGCAGACAATATAAAACATCGGTGAGGTTCATTCGGTGGCTCCGGGAAGCGATGCGGGAAGCTGAAAGCGCTTCTGCTATGCTGCCCGGCATGGCAGCGAAACCGAGGATTGCGATCGTCGGCCCCGGAAATCTCGGGAGCGCGCTCGCGCTCTCGCTTCGCGAGGCGGGATTCACGATCGAGGCGGTGATTGCGAGAGGCCGGGGCGAATCGCTAACGAAGGCTCAGAGACTGGCGCGACGGGTGGGCGGAAAGGCTTTGATTGCTTCCACAACCATCGGGGCTCAGTTGATCTGGTTCTGCGTTCCCGACTCGGAGATCGCACACGCTGCAGTTGCCTTTGCGCGGGAATCCTCCTGGCAGGGAAAAGTCGCGCTTCATTCCAGTGGAGCTTTGTCGAGCGACGAACTCGATGCTTTGCGCCGGAGAGGCGCGTCGGTGGCGTCGGTGCATCCGCTGATGACGTTCGTGCGCGGTTCGCGTCCTTCGCTGGCGAGAGTGCCGTTTGCCATCGAAGGCGATGCGGTTGCGGTACGAGTGGGGCGACGGATCGTGCGGGATTTGGGCGGAAAGCCCTATTCGATCCGTAAAAAAGATAAAGCTGCCTATCACGCGTGGGGGACTTTCGCCTCACCGTTGTTGACCGCGTTGCTCGCTACTACCGAAAGCGTTGCTGGACTTGCGCGCGTGAATCGACGAGACGCAGTGCGGTGGATGATGCCGATCTTACGGCAGACGCTGGAGAACTACGCTGAATTCGGTGGACCGAACGCGTTCAGCGGGCCAATCGTTCGCGGCGATGTGGATACGGTGCGGCGACACCTGCGAGGGTTGCGCGGGCTGCCAGCTGCGCGAGAGGTCTATTCAAGTTTGGCGCGATCTGCTCTTCGGTATTTGCCCGCAAGAAACAAGACTGCGCTCAAGCGGATTCTGGATCCGGCGAAGGATTAAGGCGCCGGGCCCAGGCAAGCAATGCGAGCACGGCGAAGGGCAGGGAAGCCGCGGAGCGAATCGGCAGCGAGAACACCGCGGTTGAATCGAAAATCGCAGGCGAGAGCAAAGGCCGCAACGCGATCAGAGCGAAGGCGGCGATCCAGTTCCAGAAGAGAAGCAGCGCGCCGACTGACAACAAAATTCGCGGAACCGGGCCAGCGGCGAGGAATTCACGACGATGCCGCGCGACCAGAAAGATTCCTGGAATCAGAATTAGATGATCGTAGACGGCCTGTCCCGGCAGGATCGTGATCGCCGTGATGGAGAACAGGAGGCTGAGTGTGAGCCAGAATTGAAACGAGTTGGATGCAGCCGTGCGATTCCTCCACGCCAGCCAAGCGGCGATCAGAATTGAGGCTGCTGTTAGCAGCAGCGTCGCTGGGCCCGACAGTGTTGGTCCCAACGGCGAAGTGAGAACCTCCGTCACGAGTGGAGGACGAGTGTAGTGGCGGTACGCAAGGACTGTGTGGATCCAGGACTGGATCCAGTGCGGCATCACCAGCAGTGACGCGGTCAGTAGAAGTCCAAGCGTCAGAAAGAATCCGATCACAAAGCCGCGCCGCGCTTTCGAGCGCTGGATGCTCCAAAGGAACAGATAAAGAATGGCCAGAGCCGCGACCTGCGGCTTGATGGTGGAGAGCGCCATCAGAATGCCGGCGAAAAAGAAACGCTGGCGCTGAATTAAGAATAGGGATGCCGCCAGGAAAAATGCCACCAGCAACCCGAGCTGCTCTGCAAAGAGGCCTTCCAGTGTGGGGTAGCAGGTGAGCGTCAGAAGAAGAAGCACTGCGAACCATTTCCAATCGATGGCCCAGTCGAGCGCCTTGATCCAGAGGACGATGCTGGAAACGGTCAGAAAAATCAGCAAGAACAAAACGGCAACGCGCGCTGCAGGGAAAGGGATCTCCGCCGTCGGCCAGAACAACAGATCTGCGTAGATGGGATAAGGGAAGACTCGCCGATCGACGGGATCGGTCGGACGCTTTGGATCCAGGGGACGGCCGTAAAGGCCATTCTGAATCTCCAGGGTCATCTCCTGACTGTAGGGATCGCGTTTTTGGTGCAGCAACTCGCGAGCGGACAGCCACACCTGGTAGAAGTCGTTGCCGAAAGAATAGCCGTTTCCCAGACCTGCAGCCGTCCGAACCGCAACCACGCGCGGCATGAAGAGTCCCTGATGGTAATAAAGCATGGCCGCGGCGCCGATGAGCACCAGGCATAACGCGAGAGTTGAGGAGACGGCGCGAGTTCCCGGCTCAGTTGCGGGCATTTTACTTGTGATGGAGCGAATTAGACCACGGCGTACAGACCGGCGCAAGAATCACCGAGGATTGCGCTGCCCCGCTTAGCTGGACGTGAACAAATGTCCGAGCTTCTCTTTTTTTGTCTTCAGATACTCCTCGGCGTGAGGACTTGGCGTTACCTCGCACGGCACCCGCTCAATGACGCGGACTCCGGCTCGTTCCAGCGCTTCGACCTTGTCGGGATTGTTCGAAAGCAGCCGAACACGCGTGATCCCCAAAGCCTTGAGAATTTCGGCGGGAAGCGTGAAATCGCGGTGGTCGGCTTTGAAGCCGAGGCGCTCGTTGGCTTCGACTGTGTCGAGGCCTGAGTCCTGTAATTCGTAGGCCTGGAGTTTGGCCATGAGGCCGATGCCGCGGCCTTCCTGCTGCTCGTAAATGAGGACTCCCGCGCACTCTTCGGCGATCAGGGATAGGGAAAGTTCAAGTTGCTGGCGGCAATCACAGCGCAGGGAATGAAAAACGTCGCCGGTCAGACATTGCGAATGAATGCGTACCAGCGGCGGCGCCGACTTGACTTCGCCCATCACCAGGGCAACAGCCTCCTCCACACGCGGAGTGCCTCCGGTATCGGTCTCGCCCTGAAAGCCGTAAATGCGGAATTGGCCCCAGCGGGTAGGGAAATCCGCGGAGGCAACTTGCTTGATCTCGTTTTCACTCACACATTCATTATAGCGGCTGCATGCGATGCAGGGCGTGCCCTTGGTCACATCGGGTGAGAGCTAACCTCTGGCGCGGAACGGGAAGATGGCGTCTTGCTTCGAGGGGATGGGAGTGCCGTTACGAGTCGCCGGATGGAAATGCCAGTTCTCAAGCGCCGCCAGGCACTTGCTATCGATGTCGGGGCCGAGGCTCTGCAAGACGGTCTTGCGGACGATCTCACCGCGTTCGTCGATGGTGATCTCGATCACCTCGTTGCCGGGAGAATCGGGCAGTTGCCACGGATAAACGTAGGGATCGGATGTCGTCACCGGAAGAGCGGGGCGAACCTCGTCGCCGTACAACGTGCCGTGGTTCAGCGTTCCGTAGGGAAGGCCAGCCGGAGCGCCGTGACCCAAGGCTGAGAGCGTCTGGGTTTTCGAACTGTCTTCCGTCTCCGTTTGAGCCAAAGGTGCGGCCGGAGCTGTGAGTTTTGCGGACTGAGTCGGATTCTTCCATTTGAGTTTCTGTCCGAGCCGCTGGTGGCGATAGTGTTCGGTCGCGAGATCGGAGGAACTGTGGTCGCTATCATCGGAATTCTTGCTGGACCAGTAGAGGCGGGTTACGGACTTTCCATTTTGGCCAAAGGCGACTGAGACAGGATTGAGCAGTTGCGGCTCTGGAGAGTGGAGGAGCCACGCCAGCAAAAAGCCGTGCAGAACGAGCGAACTCGTCAGCAGCCAGCGCTGGCGGCGGTCGGTTGCTGAGCTTGGTTGATCAAACATGAGAGCAAGGTCCCCAGACCGATCTTAGGTAATAGGTTAGACGTATGGCCGGGGAGTTCGTCAAGGTACTTTCTGTGCGCCTCATAACCAGAGATTTCGGATAGAATGCACGAGTCGCCGAGGTAGGCTTGGTGACGCTTCAAGATCGCTGATAAAATAGTTAGTACATTTTCGACTCAAGTTTTGCACACGGGGCTATAGCTCAGCTGGGAGAGCGCATCGTTCGCAACGATGAGGTCGTCGGTTCGATCCCGACTAGCTCCACCATATTTTTCAATCACTTGGAAATGTGACGTTGCATCAGGACTCCTGATCTGACCGAGTCTCCTCCCTTTACATCTCCTGGAAATAAGCTTTTGAGGGACCCAGCCGACCTTCTAGGGGCCAAAGGTGTGGTTGTCTATCAACCCGAGTTGGTATAGATTGTTGCGACCCGGGAGGGGTAACAATGAGTCGGAAGTCGGTCTTTCTCGCAGGCATGATGGCGCCTGCGACCCTCTGTTTCACCGTCCTCCTGTCCGTGACAGCCATGTCGCAAGCGGCGCCACGACCCTTTCTAACCAGCCACGTACCTGATGACGTAGCCAGCGGCGTGGCCCCTCTGGTCGGACATCTCGCCGCCGAGGAGCGGGTAAGCCTTGCCATCTCGCTTCCGTTGAAGAGCCAGGATCAATTGGAACTGTTTCTAGGGGATTTATACGATCCGCAAAGCCCGAATTTTCGCCACTACCTGAGCGTCTCGGAGTTTGCTGAAAGATTTGCTGCTTCTGAGGAAGATTACGCCAAGGTGTTGCGTTTCGCCGAGTCCCACGCCCTGAAGGTTGTTGGGAGGGGCGGGAACCGCATGGTAGTGGATGTGGAAGGCGCAGCGGCAGATATTGAGAGCGCTTTCCATACGACGCTTGGAGTATTCCAGCATCCAACGGAGGCGCGGACTTTCTACGCGCCCGAGCGCGAGCCACTGGTAGAACTGGATGTGCCGTTGCTGCACGTCTCCGGCATGGACAATTATTCTCCGCCGCAAGCGAAGAATGTGATTTCCGAGGCTGCCGTAACTCCGAGAGCCACGGGATCGGGTCCGAGCGGATCGTTCCTGGGCAGCGATCTGCGAACGGCGTATTACGGGTCCGGATCGCTAAACGGCGCGGGTCAAACGGTGGCGCTCTTCGAGTACAAGGGATACAACTCAAGCGACATCAATGCGTACTTTAACAACGCGGGCGAGCCGCAGAACGTGCCGATCAAGGCGATCTCGGTGAACGGGGCCTCGTTAACTTGCGGCTCGGGCTGCACCGACATCGAGCAGGCGCTGGATATTGAGCAGGCGATTTCGATGGCTCCAGGGCTGAGCCAACTCCGCGTGTATGTGGGGAAAAACGATATCTCGATCTTCAACCAGATGGCGGCGGACAACGTCGCCAAGACGATCAGCTGCTCATGGGGTTGGAGCAAGGATCAGAGCAGCCTGGATCCGATACTTGAAGAGATGGCGGCACAAGGCCAGACGGTATTCGTGGCGACCGGAGATCAAGGGTCCAGCACCGCAGCCAACGTGATTTGGCCCTCCGATGATGTCTGGGTTACCGCGGTCGGGGGAACGGTTCTGACCACAAACAGCGCGGGTGGATCCTGGAAATCCGAAACTGGCTGGCAGAACAGCGCCGGCATGCCTTCCAAAAACAACATCTCGATTCCCAGCTGGCAGCAGCTGGCTGGGGTTGTCACCGGGTCCAATGGAGCTTCGTCGAGCCTGCGCAATATTCCTGACGTTTCGTCGGAGTCAAATGCTTCGCAGTATGTTTGCGCCAACGGAACCTGCCGCACGCAAGGTGGTGGCACCAGTTACGCGGCGCCGCTCTGGGCCAGCCTGATGGCAATGGTGAATGAGCAAGCGCTGAATAACGGCGGATCGCTCATGGGATTCTTCAATTCCACCCTCTATGGAATCGGCACGGGATCCGGCTTCGGCAGCGATTTCCACGACATCACCAGCGGCAACAACGGCAAGTATTATGCCGTCAAAGATTACGATTTGGTCACCGGTTGGGGCAGCCCGATAGGAGTCGATTTAATCAACGATCTGGCCCCGACGTCCAAGAAGTAAGCCACCATCCAGTCGCGTTCGACGCGGGTGTCTCCCGAAAAAAAATGATCAGTGCCCGGTAAAGAACTCCGTCATATCGGGCGCGCTGGCGGCCATCCCAGGAAACGTGGTGACTCCGGAAACGGACAGGCTCAGGCGCAAGGCACTCTGGTGCTGATAGAGCGTCTTCGATTGATATCCCTGCTTCGCAGCTGAGCTAATTACGAGCGTCGCGACCTGACCTCCTCCATTTTGCAGGTCGGACTGATCTCCCTCGTCGAACGTGATAAGCAGCAATCCGCTGCTCTGAAATGCGGAATTGGTCAGCAGCGGAGCAATGTTGGTTTGAAGCCAGGCGTCGGCTTCTGACAGCGTGCCGTCGTGGGCGTCGTCCATGACGTTGGGAACGACGAAGGAGTATTGCGGTAGCGCATTGCCGGCGAGATCAGTTGCCAATTGCGTAAAGGGCACAATGCTGCCTGCCTGAGTACTGTCGCTCTGTACATCCGAAAGATAGGTGAACGGATTGTGGTGCCTGAGGTAGTAGCCGGTGTCACCGCCGAGATATCCGGGGGATGGCAGCGATTCCGCATAGCACTTCCACGATTTACCAGCCTTCACCAGTTCTCGAACGACGTTATCGTCGGTGATCGTGCCCGAGAAATTGTCGTCGAAAGTTTCCGTCTGACCGGTGGTCAGCATCAGGTAGTTCGGAATGGACGGATGAGCGTTTGCGAAGTACTGGGTGGCGAGGCCGTATTGCGAGGCGAGTCCGTTGAAGTAGGGCATCGAGGAATTGCCGATCACATCCGAGTAGCTGTGATTCTCCTCGACAACCACAACAACATGATTGAACGCAGGCTGACTTGGAGTAGTGGTGGATGCCTGTCTGTTGGAAGAGTTTGACCCGCCGCATGCAAGGCCGACCGAGGCCAATAGGCATACGATGAAAGACAAGGGGAGGATGTTCACGGCCCTTCGCCCCTCCAACGACAGAGAATGCTTCACAACTTGTTTGGATGTCGAGTGTCTGGCAGATGTTTGCGAAGAAAACAGGCTACTTCGCAGGCTGCGTCTTGTTTGAACCTTGGGTCAGATCCAGGCCGAATTCGGGTTTCTCATAGGTTCCGAGGATGTGAATGAGCACGATTTCGCCCTTTTTCTTTTTCTTGAAAATCGGATCCATGACTTTCAGAAGCACGGATTTGACACCGGTGGACGTGTTCGAAATCTTGGTGTCGACTCGCATCTGGCCGTGGAGACCAATTTTGTGGTTCATGACGTCGTAGGTTCCGTGCATGCGTGCATGAGCGCCGGGAACGCTGAACGACAGGTCAGAGAATTGCGCGACACCACCCACGAGCGCGACGCTTCCAGTTAAATCAGAAACCACGGTTTCCGGATCCTCTTTGTTTTCCCCGCGAGCGCCGGCACTCAATTCATCGACGTTTTTCTGGGTCTCTCGATTCGCGAACGCTCCATTCGCGATTCCGAAATTGCCGTCGAGCCTGGTCTTTTTGAGGAACTCCTCGTCGCCGGGCGAAATCTGCGCTCGAGTGCCAAGCGAAACCTGGCCGGACATGGGCGAGCGGCCCTGGCTCACAAACAGACCCAACAGATCTTCGATCCGTGCCCGTGGCGCCGATAGCTGCAGCCGAGCGAACTTTCCTTTTTGCCCCTTCGTTCCGGCGACGCTTCCCTCGGCGAGGATGGTGGTTCGGCCGAACTTCGCTTCGACGCGTTTCAAGAAAGTGTCGCCATGCATCGCATCCACGTAAGCATCGAATTGGCTCACGAGTTTCACCTTGTGGCCGCCGGACGTGACTTCGAAATCGGGTGTGTCGGTGGTGCCGGAGACATCGATGTGCTGCAGCAGTCCCTGGAATTTTCCCGTGGATGACAGCAATCCCCCGATCCCCCCGTACACGCCAAGATCCGCATGATCGAAGGAATACTCCCCGGAGATGGGCGTGTCCTGGGGATGGCCGGTCGTCCAGGCTCCGAAGTCGCCGTGGACCGAAATCTCGCCAGGCGGTTCAGGGTTGCGGAGCTTGAGTTGGTAGTGAATCGGCTGTCCCCAGCGCACGTCAGTGAGGAAGGCGTCGTGCACATCGAACACGACCGGCTTGCCGTGAGGATCATCGGATTCGAATTCCACCATCGTTCCGTTGGCGATGACTTCGTCCACGACGATATTGGAATGTTGCGTCTGGAACCGAAAGTTGCTGCCGAACGGAGGAACGAACACGTGGGCACCCTCGGCTTTCACACGCAACACATGCTGCCGGATCAAGCCCAGGTAGGTTCCTTTGATGACCAGCTTTTCGATCTTGAGAAACGTGAAAGCGTTTGGTCCGTGATGAAATTCCACGCCTTCAACGACGGCGCCCGGAGAAGGGAAGTGGGTCCGATGATAGCTGCGGATGGTGACCTGGCTGTCGCTGGCTTCCTGTAACGACTTAAGAATGGACCTTTCAGAAAAGGGTGAAGTGCGGATATAGATAGGAACGGCGACAAATATTGCGATAAGCAGAACCGCGAGAGCTCCTACTTTCCCGCGATGCTTGAATCCAGGGGCAGAGTGCCGTACCGGAGCGGCAGAAGTTTTCGCGCCGGCGACACTCGTCATCGAGGACATAAGGCTTGGAGTGTCATTCTCCCTGAAAAGTTGGAAACTCATTTTACTGATGGCTGGCTTGCCAACAGCCCCATTGCCTTCGGAGTAAGCGCTGCTTGCATTCTGTCTTACTATTTAGGTAGCCTTCATGCTCTGTTTTGGCAGGAGGGTATTCGTGCAGTTGCGTGCGCCTTGGATGTTCTATGGTCTTCTCCTTTCCTCTTGGATCGCTCCGGGCCTGAACGGCCAAGCGATCCGCCTGCACGTCGATTTGACGGACGCTCCCCGAAACATTTATCACGCGCACCTGGAGATTCCCGTCCATGCCGGTCAGGTGTCGCTGGTATTTCCGAAATGGATTCCCGGCAATCATCGGCCGAGCGGTCCTCTGGCGGGCTTGACCGGCTTGCGCATGGAGGCCGGGGGCCATCCCCTCTCTTGGGACCGAGACCCTGTCGAGATGTACGAATTTCATGTGACCGTTCCAGCCGGCATCCAGACGCTCAGTGTGTCTCTCGATGCGATTACTGAGCAAGACAGCGCCGGAGGAGGCGGTCCGGCGGCTTCGTCCAACATTCTGGATTTGAACTGGAATGCGGTGCTGCTCTATCCCAAGGGGGCTCGATCCGACGACGTTACTTTTGAGCCTTCGATCACGTTGCCGGCAGGTTGGAAATTCGGCACAGCGCTGCCCGGGCCGCACGTCAGCGGCGATGACGTCGAGTTTGCGCCAGTTTCTCTGACCACGCTGATCGATTCGCCCGTGATTGCCGGATTGCACTATCGCAGGATCGATCTGACAAAGGAAGGCGAAACGCCGCGTCACGAAATGGATTTAGTTGCGGACGCTGAGTCTGACCTGGCGATGTCTCCCAAAGATCTTGCTGCCTACCAGAAGCTGGTGGCCGAGACCGGTGCCTTGTTTGGAGCGCGGCACTACCGCGAATATCACTTTCTGCTGACGCTCAGCGGTCAAGTGGGGGGACATGGCCTCGAGCACCACGAATCCAATGACAGCGTTGGCGCGGAGCGCATGCTCTTGGACCCAAAGTTGGGCATGTTGTACGGCGGACTCGTGCCGCACGAGTTCACCCATTCGTGGAACGGCAAGTACCGCCGTCCAGCTGGGCTGGCCACGCCGAACTATCAGGAGCCGATGATCGGCGATCTTCTCTGGGTATACGAAGGACTGACCGAATATCTTGGCAATGTGCTGGCGGAGCGAAGCGGCTTCTGGACCGACGAGCAATACCGCGAGGCGCTGGCTGGAACGGCGGCGATGCTTGACCACCGCGCCGGGCGCGAGTGGCGTCCGCTGGAAGACACGGCCCGCTCTGTGCAGAGCCTGCGCATGCTGATGGCCCCCGAGTGGACGAACTGGCGCCGCAGTCTCGACTACTACCCGGAGGGTGAGTTGATCTGGCTCGAAGTCGATTCGATTATCCGCCAGCAGACACACGGCCTTCGTTCGATCAATGACTTTTGTCGGCGATTCCATGGCGGAGAGAGTGGTCCGCCCAAGGTTGTGCCTTATACGTTTGACGATGTCGTCCGCGCACTCAACGAAATTGCTCCTTATGACTGGGCGACTCTTCTGCACGAGCGCGTAAACCAGACCAGCACGCATGCGCCTCTAGGCGGAATCGACCGCGGCGGCTGGAAGCTGGTTTACAACGACAAACCGAACCTGTTCGCGGAGGCATCCGAAAAACTGTCCAAGTCGGGCAATTTCACGTACTCGCTGGGATTTCGAGTCGGGCAAGACGGCAAGTTCGAAGATGTGATGGTCGGCTCGCCTGCCTACCAGGCGGGCGTGGGACCGGGGATGAAACTGGTTGCGGTGAACGGTCACAAGTGGTCGCCGGCGGTTCTGCACGCGGCGGTGAAGGCGGCAAGGGGAACCGATCTTTCGATCGATCTTCTGGTCGAGGACGCGCAGTTTTTCAAGACGTATTCCGTGGCTTATCACGATGGCGAGAAGAATCCTCACCTGGAACGTGTCGCGGATCAGCCCGACATTTTGGGAGACATTCTGCAACCGCTGGCTCATTGAATCCGAAGCCGGGTTGTAGTACCAAAGTAAGCCCAGGGGGCAGCTATCGCTGCTACAATCGCTGTGAGCCAATAAAGTAGTATCCAGCGTGTCATCCATGCCCAGATTTCCGCGAAATTCCACGAGCCGGCTGTTAGCAGCCGGCTTGTGCGCGTGTCTGTTCGCGGTTCCGGCTCTAGCCCAAAGCTCGGTTCGGTCGGTCAAGGTTCTCGGCAGCAAAGACGTGGTCGAGATTGAAGTTGAAGCGACCGACCAAATTACTCCGCAAACACAGGTGCTGGCTGGCCCCGATCGCCTCGTAGTCGACTTTCCGAACTCCCGTCCGAGCGAGCAGCTGCGGAATCAGTCCGTGGACCGGGGAGAAGTGAAAGATGTACGGGTGGGACTCTTCCAGTCCAGACCTCCGGTCACGCGAGTGGTTGTCGATTTGAAATCCGCGCGCTCGTATCAGATTTTTCCGAACGGGCGCACAGTGATGATTAAAGTGATGGGCGGAACTGTCGTGGGCTCGAATACTCTGGCTCCCACAAATGGTGTTGCGCCTCAGCCGGCAACTCATCCGGGGCTGCTGGCTGCGAACTATACGCCCCGGCAGGATCCCGTGAGCATCGAAGCCGCGCCTCAGCCTCCGTTGCAGGTGTCCTACGAGCACGGGATGCTATCGATTCATTCCGACAAGGCAACGCTTTCGGAGGTGCTCTATGCCGTGCAAAAGAAGACGGGTGCGGATATCGGCATCCCAGCGGGAGCCGAGCAGGAACGAGTTGCGGCCGACATCGAGCCTGCGCCTGCGCCGGAAGTTCTGGCGCGACTGCTGAATGGATCCAGATTTAATTTCATGATTGTGAGTTCACCCAGCGATCCGACCAAGCTGGATCGGGTAATTCTCAGCACGCGCACCGAAGGAAATTTTGTAGCACCGCTGCAGCAGGTCCAGAACAACGCCGATACCGAAGATGACGAGCCCGCTGTTGTTCACAATAGCCAGCCCGATAATCCCGCGCCACCAACGGACCAGCCTCAACAGCAGAGAGCGCCGGAAGATCCGACTCCCCCGAACCAGTAGCTTCTATCCCAGCAACGAAAAATTGACTGACCGCGGTTCGCCTTCTTTTATGGAGGCGTGATCAGGCGGACCGGCACGGGAGAATTGCCGATCTCTGAGGTGGCAGGAGCGCCGGCGCTGCCATTGCCACATCCCGCAACGTTCAGGACGGTGACCTTCATGCTCCCGTTCTGATCGACGGCATTGATAAAGACCTGGAGGAACCCGACGAATGTCACTTGAGTCTGCGCACCTGAGACGATATTTTTCCCTGGTGGGTTGGTGCTGTCGTAAATCGGCAGCGAGACAATCGATGAGCTGATGCTTATTGGGACGTCTTTCAGCCCTGTAGGATTGGCGCTGCCAGCCATCATCTGGTAAGGGTACGCGCTCGGAGCTCCGAATGTGCCGGATGTCGTGAGGTAGTCCTGCCCGCTCGCGTTGGTGAAGTCCGCGGTGTCAGCCTGGTGAATCAGGCACGAAACTCCCGCAGTCGTGCCGGCAATAGGATTGATCGTCAGGTCGACCATATTCACATTACCCGGCGAACCGCAGGCATAGTTTGTAGGCTGATCGCAGCCTTCGATGGCTTCTTCGTATTGCTCTCCGGAAGTGCAGGAGGGAACGGCAAGAACAGGTGTCCCGACTTGAGCCGGGACATAAAGCAGGTTCGGCTTGCCGTGAGTTCCTCCAGAATAGTTAGCTTGCGGCCGAAGCGTACCGCCAGTATGAAGCTGGCAGTTAGCCGGGCCGTTTCTGCAATCGGGCTCGAGCCAAAACATCTCCCCGACCGTGCCCGGGCCGCTTGAACCGTTAATAGTCATCCCAGGGTTCACCAGCGATCCGTCGCCGTAATTGACGAGTTGCTGGCAAGGCGTACCCGTGGGCGAACAGCCAGTTTGGTTTTGCGGGTCTTGGTTTGGAACCGCCCATGGTTTTATGCAACGCGGCTGAACCGGAATCATCGTGCCTGAAGTCTGGTTGCCGACGTTCGCTGAATTCGACGGATTGTAAGTCTCCGCCGTGGCTGTTGCACTTACTTGCCCGCCCGTATTTCCCCAGATACGCGAAAAGAATGTCGGCAAGCTGGCACGCGTGATTTGTACGGTTATGATCGGGTTTACCCCGAAAGCCGTGCCCGTGAGTGTCGAGCAATCGGAGGTGCCGACGCCCATCGAGCCTCCGCTTCCAGTGCCGGCGGAGTAACCGACATTAATGGTCGTTGCGACCTGGCCGCCGACCGTATCCTGTCCCGCGACGGACTTGGCGACTCGCGTAGCCAAGCCGTTTACCCCGTTGTCGGGGCCGCAAATCTTCTGCCAATTTCCGGCTGAGTTAGTAGGATCTCCCGTCAGCCCGGAGACCGAGATAATCTTGGCGGCAGCCAGAGCGGCGCTGTCGGCAGAGCGCTGCGCTTCCTCGCGCGCCAGATAAAGTGTGATGACATCGATCGACAGAGCTGCGATGGAGATGATCGCGACCATCGATATCGCAACCAGCACCATGGTGACACCGTGCTCGCGGGTGCGATGAAGGGTGGCGCGTTGCGATCTTCGAATGAGCGGTTTCTTCATAACGTCCCCGTCAGTTTTCGTTCAAAGCGACCGCGACTCCGTAAAGCTGCGTAGGCAGCGCTGTATTCGCTCCCAGGAGGCTGGCCACGTGGCCAAAGCGCCAGGGATAGGCATATTGAATGCTGACGCAGGTGCCGATTACCGCCGTTTGTCCAGCGGGGGCTTGCGACGTGCAATTCACGTTGGGAAGGGCGGCCCCGGTGGACGGAAAATAGTATCCGCGGTTGACCGTGATCGTTAGTCCCGGAGCCGTACAGCCGTTGCCGCTCGCGGTAAAGACCCAAGTCAAAACGGCGGGGGTAGCGGTCGAGTTAATGGCGCAGTCGTTGATATTGTTTGCGACCAGATAATTGTCCACGATCTCAAACGCGTCGTTCACCGATACCGGCAGCGTTGATTGCGGCAATGTCAGATCGTTGGTCGGATCAATCGCGGACGCTCTCGCGGCATCGCGGGCGATGTTCGTTAGTTTTTGCTTGAGTGTGAACGCGTTGCTGAAGTCGAATATGCCCACTACAAACAGGATCAGTAACGGCAGCGCTACGGCGAATTCCACGATCTGGGCAGCTTGGTCAGAACGCAGAAGCGAAACCCAACGACCCATCCGATCCCTGATGTGAGACCAGCGCATTAGTTGTTCTCCATTCGCGCCCTTGCCGACGCACTAATCCAGATCGTCTGCTTGTTAACCGACGTGAACGGCAGCCAGAACTTGTACGGGTACTGGAGCGATACGGAAATGCCGCAAAGACCCGTCGCGCCGAGTCCGGTGCTTGTGAGTTGAACAGAAGTCTGAATACAGAAGTTGGTACTGGCCGTTCCGCAGCTCACATCCGGCGGCGGGCCGATGGGACTGCTGCATGCGAGCAAAGTTGGCGCGGGCGAGGGCTGCCGTGCCTGCGTGGGGTCCAGTTTGGATCCAGTCAAAGCCGCTTGCACGGCGCTAACCGCGTTTTGCGCGGGCGAATTAGGACTGTTGCATGTGATGCAATAAGGAATTGATCCCGCCCGCGCCCCCTCTTGCGCTGCGCGGGTGATTGCCCCGTAAATTGAGAAGGCCTGCCCGAACCAGAAAATTCCCAGCAAGACCATGAACATCAATGGCAAAACCGCCGCGGCTTCGGCAATTTCAGATCCGCGAGTCTCAACTACGAGTTTGTTAAACGCCTTCCGCGCGAGGGCTTTCATCTACACCACTCCTCGGATGTGAGCCGCGCTATACAAGAGTACGGTCAGCGCCAACGCCACACCATAAGGGACTTTGAGCGAATCCGGATTATCGAGCGACACCCTGGGCCCCGGCAACTGGAACGTTACCAGCGATACCAAGATGTGCCCCATATTGCGCAACGTCTGACGCACTCGTCCCTTGTAAATCACCAATGCCAAGGCCATAAGCCCGGCGACGAACACGGACCCGATCAACAGATCGATCAGCACAGTGGGACCGCTGAAAGCTCCCAATGCTCCTGCCAGCTTCCAGTCGCCCGCGCCCAAACTGCGCAGCAAAACCAACGGCAACAGCAACCCCAAGCCAACCAACAGGCCGAGCAGGGAAGTTTTCAATCCGACCCAACCGCCCAGAACTGTATTTGCTGCAACGCCGGCTGCGGCCCCGGAGACCGTCAGCCAGTTCGGAATGCGCCGGCTCCGCAGGTCCGTCCAGCCTGCTAGTAACGCTAAAAGCACAGCGCCACCCAGGATTGCCGGCTTCAAGCCAGCCTCAATCCGCACTGCCGGCCCCAATTCTCTTCGCCCTGATATGAAAGATCCATTTGTCGATGGTTAAAAGAGCCTTCGAAAGGAGCCGATTGCTCCTGGAGCGCTGGCGATTGCCCCCGCAAAAGCCACCTCTTGCGCGGATTCTCACACACCGGGAAGGGCAAGTCAATGAGTCCGTAGGGTCGGGCCCCTGGGCTTACTTTAGAGCGGTCCAGGGAGACTTCTAGCCAACCCGAATCGTAGGGAACGCCCCGGTACGCGAAGAAAAGACAAAAGGCCCGAACTGAATTCGGGCCTTTCTGGAAACGTTCCAATTCCTATCGGTTGAATGCCGGGACCGCGTTGTGCTCGGCCACGATTTTCTTGGCGTTATCAGCCAAAGCCTTTGCCTGAGGCAGAAGCTCGAGGCCTTTGACGACTTCCGGATCGGATTCTGCGCGAACCTTCATGCCTTCGTCCTGCCCAAAGGCGTCGACGAAAATCTCGGACTTGATGTTTGACTTGATCCAGTCTGCGTTGTCCATCAACTCGGCTTGGGTATAGGGAATGCTGCCTTCGTCGAGAGACTTGCGGAAGTCCGCCACCGTGGCATCGTCCACTTCGAAGCTCTTCGTGGGATGGTGGGTGACGACGTATTTCTTGGCGTAGTTAAAGAACGCGTAGTGCTGCAGGAGAGTGTCCTGGAAGTGGTTGGTCTTCACTGGGGGAATGTTGACGTCGGGAGTGATTCCGCCGCCACCGTAGACCGTGCGCCCGCTGTCGGTGAGTTTCACTTCGCGGTTGGCCGTGTTGTTATTCTCGGCGCCCTCGCGGCTGTAGTAGTAGTCGTACAGCGAGATGTTGCTGTAATCGCGCTGGATCAAGCGGCCGCTCGGTGTGTAATAATGCGCGGTGGTTAGCGCGAGACCGGTGTTTTCCGAGAGCGGATATACCGTCTGTACCAAGCCCTTGCCGAAGGTGACTTCGCCGGCGATCAATCCGCGGTCATGATCCTGAATGGCTCCGGAAACGATTTCCGCGGCGGATGCCGTCAGCCGGTTCACGAGCACAACAATTGGATAATCCTTGCCGCCGTTGCCATGCTGCGCCACATAACGCTTTTCAGCTGATGCGCGGCCGTGATGCGAGACGATGAGTTGTCCCTTCTTCAGGAACTTGTCGGCGACCCCGACGCCTTCGCTCAGCAGTCCGCCAGGATTGCCGCGCAGGTCGAGGATCAGGCCCTTGAGGTCGCCAAACGAATCGAGCGCGTCCGAGACTTCATGCTCGGTGGTCTCGTTGAAACCGTTGACGTGCATGTAGCCGACGCCCGGCTTGATGAGGAAATGGACGTCGACGCTGTAGCGCGGAATCTCATCGCGAACCAGCGTGAACTCCATCGGTTTTTCCACGGCTTCGCGCGCGATGCTGATGTGAACAGTCGTGCCCTTGGGCCCCTTCAGCAAGTCGGCGACATCACCTGTGCTCATGTTCTCTGTGGACTTGCCGTCGACGGCGATGATGACGTCCCCGGGGTGAATGCCTGCCTTGTAGGCTGGCGTCCCGGTGAAGGGATAAATCACGATGACTTTATTATTGCGGGGACCGACGGTCATACCCACGCCGTAGTATTTGCCGCGCTGATCCTCGCGCATCAGCGCGTACGATTTCGGATCGAAGAAATTGGAGTGCGGATCGAGCGCGTGCAGCATCCCCGGAATGGCCCCATTGTAGATGGCTTTATCCGGATTCACCGGCTCCGCGTAGTTGTCCTCAACGAGGGCGTACACGTCGGTGAACTGCTTCAAGCTATCCTTGACGTCAGAGTCGCCGGTCATCGACGACTGCTGGCCGGAATGCTGGGCAAACATGATTCCCAGGAATCCGCAGGCAAGGAGAAACAGGACTACAAGGAAGAGTGATCGGCGAGAACTACGTGCCATCTTGAGGGTTTCCTTCGTTGAGGGCTTACTTCCACCCCAGCTACCGCGCTGAATATCCGTCAGTATATCACCAGCTTAGACGGCCTTGAACTCGGAGGGTCACCTTGGTAACTCTCCGAATTTGCGCTTTCTTATCAGATGCGTTAGCCCTCGATTGAGGTTCCTCAAGCCTGGAAGAAACCGGGTCAAAAAGCCTGACTGAATTGCCAACAGTCGCAGCTGGTTGCTCCGACTAGGCCTTCACTGAGATCCCGGAGCTCGACTGCGACGACTGCGGTTGGGCTCCTTGGCTTTTGTCCCATCTGCTGCAGGTCCTGGTGAAGAGGTTCCGCAGAAACGTGTGGGCACCCTTTGCCTAACTGGGCAATCGTGATCCATTGCATTTCTCGCTGCGCCATACACGTTGTCAAGCCCATGTCTCTCCATCATTGCCGCCTTTCCGCTTGGGCAGTATGATGAAGCGCATGAGTTTCTCCGAGACGATCTTCCTGTTCTTTCTGGCCCTCGTCATCTTCGGGCCAAAGAAACTGCCGGAGATCGCCCGCACGGTCGGGAAGTATCTGAACGAGTTCAAGCGGGCTTCCAACGAATTCAAGGCGCAGATTGAACAGGAAATTGCTCATCTGGACGTCGAGACCAAGCAGACGATCCTGCCACCCAGCCCGGTAGAGGGCACGACGAGCCGAACCTGGAACACGGTCGAGGCTGAAGCGGCCCCTACGAATCCTCCCGCCACCTTGACGGCTCCCGTAGATACCCCGACTCCCGACTCCGCGAACGGAGCTTCTGCGGCACCTGCTGTTGCTACCGAGGCCGTTCATCCGACCGACTCCGTAACATCCTCGAGCACGCAGGAATCGCATGCCTGAGCTCGCGGCCGCGCCTCCCAGCGGCGAAGACGAAAAGGAATCCATGCCCACAATGGGCTTTCTCGATCACCTGGAAGAATTGCGCCGCCGGCTTGTCTACTCCATCATCGCGGTGGCGGTCGGCTTTTGCGCATGCTGGTGGAAAGTCGAGCGCATCTACGACGTGATGCAGCGCCCAATCATGGATGCGCTCAAAGCCAACGGCATGTCGGAGAAACTGGTCTATCTGAACCCGACGGAGCCCTTCAACCTTTACTTGAAGATTGCGGCACTGGCGGGCTTGTTCCTGACTTCGCCCTTTGTTCTGTATCAAGTTTGGATGTTTATTTCCCCGGGACTCTATCGCAACGAGAAGCGGTATGTTGTGCCCTTCATGGTGTCGACCATTACGCTGTTCGCGTCTGGCGGATACTTCGGCTACAAGATCGTTTATCCCGCGGCGCTCAACTTCCTGATTAATTTCGGCAAGCAGTTTCAGCCGATGATCACCATCGGCGAATACACGTCCCTGTTTCTCAGCATTATCCTCGGCATGGGCCTGATCTTCGAGATGCCGATCCTCGTATTCTTTTTGTCGCTGATGGGCATCCTCAGCGCCGGATTTATGTGGAAGAACTTCCGCTACTCGATCCTGGTGATCTTCATTATCGCAGCGATCGTGACCCCAACGACGGACATCCTAAATATGTGTATTTTTGCCGCGCCGATGATCGCGCTCTATGCTGTGAGTATTGGCGTAGCGTGGCTGGTCCATCCCAAGCAGCGCGCGGCACGGAAAGCCAAGCAGGCGTCATGAGCGCGGCAAGAATCCTGAGTTGCGTGCTGTTCGCCGCGGCTTTGGCTGCGCTGGCTTGCGACCGGGACAAGCAAACCATCGAGGTTCAACCGCCGCCAGCGCTAGATCCGGCTCGTCAAACGCCGACGTTTCGCCCCGATAACGGACCGCTCCCTACAGTCGATGCGAACCGCGCCATGCAGTACACGAAAGAAATCGTGAAACTGGGACCTCGCCCGCTTGGCACTGCGAACCATAAGAAGGTCGAGGACTACATCGACTCGCACCTGAAAGGCGATCAGGTCGAAGACGATGTTTTTACGGCAGATACTCCGGTCGGCAAGTTTCCGGTCCACAATATTGTCGCCAAATATCCGGGCACCAAAGACGGCATCATTCTGATTGCCAGTCACTACGATACAAACTATCCCTTGCGCGATACTTCATATATTGGAGCAAATGACGGAGCTTCCTCCAGCGCATTGCTGCTCGAATTCGCCAACCAATTGCGGGGGAAGACTCGCGATGGCTATAGCGTGTGGCTGATTTGGGATGACGCCGAGGAGGCAATGGTCCCCGACACCCAAATGGATTTCATGAAGGACAGCCTTTACGGCATTACCCATCTGGCCGACAAGTGGCAGGCGGATGGAACGCTGAAGAGGGTCAAGGCTTTTCTTTTGGCCGATATGATCGGCGACGCCGACCTCAACATCGATCGCGATCTCAACTCGACTCCCTGGCTTGAGGATGTCGTGGGTGAGGCGGCGAAGCGGCTGGGATATCAATCGCATTTCTTCGGCCGTGACAACAAAGTCTCTGACGATCACATTCCGTTCGTGGATCGCGGCGTGCCCGGCGCCGACCTCATCGACTTCGATTACGGATACAATAATGTTTTCTGGCACACGCCGCAGGATACTGTGGACAAGCTCAGTCCCAAGAGCCTGGAGATCGTGGGCGGCGTCATGCTTGAGACTGTGCGCATCCTCGACAGAATGGATCCCCTGCCTCCGAAGTGATTCGCGAGTTTAGGATCAACCCCTCACCACCAAGGACACGAGGTTACACGAAGGAAGAGCGGGAATTCCTTCGTGGACCTCGGCGTCCTTCGTGGTTGCCGCTTTTGCGCTTTTGAAGGTTTTCATTTCTAATTCACTTCCATATGCGAACTGTGAAGACCCTGTTTCTTGTTTGCATTCTCTCCATTCTCTGGCTTGCCGCTGCTCCCGCTGACAACAACGACCTCAATCCGGTGATCCAGGCTGCCCTGAAGCCCTCGCCGCTTCAGGACAATCTGCGCCGTTTGACGGACGAAATTGGAGGCCGTGTGCCAGGCACGCCTGCCATGCAGCACGCCATCCAGTGGGGCATGCAGGCTCTGGCGTCCGCCGGCGCCGACAGCGTGCACGCCGAGGGTTTCGAGATTCCGTACTCGTGGACCGAAGGGCCGACCGAGATGAGCGCGGCGACTTCGTATCAGGTCAGTCCCAGCAGTGTCGGGGGTGCAACCGTACTCACTTCATTCCGCATCCGCGCAGTGTCGGTAGCATGGGCTCCGGCGCTGGCGCCGGTAAAGCACGTGCCAGTGGTCGATGTCGGGGAGGGTAAGGAAGCGGATTTCAAAAAAGCCGGCGACGTTGCCGGCAAGATCGTGCTGGTTCACACCGTGGTTCTGAGGACGTGGGCTGACCTGTTCGCCGAATACGCGAACGCACCTCCAGTGATTGATTTCGCCGTCAAAGCGAAGGCGAAGGCCGTGGCCTTCATGGCCACGCGTGAGCACGATATTCTTTACCGCCATACGAACGCAGTCGCCGGAGAAATCGATCGGCTTTCCATGGTGATCGTGGCGCGGGAAGACGGCGAGCGGATTGCCCGGTTGCTTGCGGCGGGAAATCTGGTGTGGGCCGACCTTTCCATCCCTAACCAGGTCGGCGGCCCGATCAAGACTGCCAACGTGATTGGCGAGATTCGCGGGAGCGAAAAGCCCGATGAGTTCGTGATCGTTGGCGCGCATCTGGACTCCTGGGAACTGGGCACCGGAGCCCTCGACAACGGCTGCAACGCTGCGCTGGTCGTCGATACGTTACGAGCCATCAAAGCTTCGGGCGCTGTTCCGCGGCGTACCATCCGCTTCGTCCTTTTTTCGGGTGAGGAGCAGGGCCTCCTAGGGTCGCGCGCTTATGCTTTCGGTCATCGCCCCGAGCTGGACAAGGCCGCCGGCGTGATCATTTACGATTCCGGCACAGGCAAAACGACAAGCTTTTCTCTTGGCGGCCGGAAGGATGTGCTGTTGACCGCGAAGCAACTCGTCGCTCCCCTTGCGCAGTTTGACGTCAAAGGCTTGACGACGGATATGGAGTGGGGAACGGATCATTTCGATTTCATGCTGGAAGGCGTTCCCACGTTCGTTGCCGATCAGGAGGAAGCCAACTATCTCGAGAACTATCATGCGGTTTCCGACACGTACGACAAAGTGGACTTCCCGCAACTGAAGAAGCATGTAGCTGAAGCCGCCGTCCTAAGCCTTGAACTGGCGAATCTGCCGGAGAAGATTGGACCGCGTTTAACTCACGATCAGATTGAGCAGACGATGCGCGACAGCAATAGCGTGGAAATGCTTAAAGCCGACGGGATTTGGGACGATTGGGTCAGCGGTAATCGGGGAAGGCAAAAATAATGGCAGAATGTAGATCTCCGCTATAAGGAATCAACAATTCGTAAGTCGGCCAGGAATTCCGCTTGTTCTATTTCTGGATTCTCTTCAACCTCTTCGCGCTGGGCATGCTGCTGCTGGACCTTCGCGTCTTCCACCGGCCCGGTCACGCGGTCCGCTTTCGTGAAGCTCTCGGCTGGAGCGCGATGTATGTGGCCCTGGCCGGAGGGTTCGCAATCGTATTGCTTTTCTGGCAGGGCCATCAGAGCGCGTTGGAGTTCGTCACAGGCTACGTCCTCGAACTCTCGCTCAGCGTCGACAATCTCTTCGTCTTTCTCGTGCTTTTCAACTTCTTCGCGGTTCCCGACGAACAGCAACATCGCGTGCTGTTTTGGGGAGTCATCGGCGCGCTCATCTTCCGCGGAATCTTTATCGGTGCTGGGGTGGGCCTGATTCAGCGTTTTCACTGGCTGCTCTTCGTCTTTGGCGCCCTGCTGATCTACAGCGGCATCCGCTTTTGTGTGATGGGGAATCACCAGATCAATCCCGCGTCCAATCCCATAGTCAAGGCGCTGCGACGCTGGATCCCCGTGACCCCGGAATACCAAGGCGGGAAATTTCTTGTGCGTAACGCGCAGGACAGGCGCCTCTATGCCACGCCGCTGCTCATTGTGCTGCTAGTCATCGAAACTACTGACATTCTGTTTGCGGTCGATTCCATCCCGGCCATTCTTGCCATCACGCTCAACGCTTTTATCGTGTACACGTCGAATGTGTTCGCGATTTTGGGACTACGCTCGATGTATTTCGCGGTGTCCGGGCTGATGAAGGTATTTCGCTTTTTGCACTACGGGCTGGCGGTGGTCTTGATTTTGGTTGGACTCAAGATGCTGGCGGCCGATTATCTGAACATCCCCATCTCCGCGACGTTGGGAGCGGTCGCAGGAGTATTGCTCGTCTCGATTGCGCTGTCGCTGGCATATCCCACGCCGAAGAAGGCTTAGTGGTCCTCGGCCAGGGTCAGGGAACAAATACAACCTTATCGGTTTTGACAACCGAGTGCTTCAGGAATCTCTTGTCATCGTGGTCGGGATAGTCCATGCGGTAGTGCGCCCCCCGGCTCTCCTCGCGAGCTAACGCCGAACGCGCGACCAGAAGCGCGGCTAGATGCAAGTTGGAAGCTTCGTGCCCGCGCCGCGTTTTCGGATGCGCTAGTTTCGGCGCTAACTCTTCCAGGCTCTTGACCGCCTTCTGGATCCCCATCCGTGAGCGGACGATGCCGACCTCGTTCCACATCAGATCCTGAATCTGCGCGACTAGCTCTTCGACGCTTGTGTCCACAGGGCCGTTGGAATATGCGGCCAGGGGCTGTCTCTCAGTCCTGGAAGCTGGCTTTTTGGCTTCGCGCATGGCCTTGCCGGCACGCGCCCCGTAGACCAAGGATTCCAGCAGGGCATTGCTGGGCAAGCGGTTCGCGCCGTGGAGACCGTTTGCCGCAACCTCGCCAGCCGCGAAAAGTCCCGGAACATTGGTGCGGCCATAGAGATCCGTGCGCACTCCTCCCATGTTGAAATGCGCGGCCGGGCGCACCGGAATCACATCTTCGGTGATGTCAATGTTGTGCGCCATGAAAGCCGCGTAGATTCTGGGAAAGTGTTTTTCCACTTTGCTTGCGTTCAGATGAGTGAGATCGAGATAAACGAACGGGTCTTTGGCGCGGCTGACCTCCATCTCATGAACGATAGCCCGGAGAACGAGATCTCGCGGGGCCCGCTCGGCCTCGGGATGGTATTTCGCCATGAAGCGATTCAGTTCAATGTTGCGCAGGTACGCGCCTTCGGCACGCAACGTCTCCGGCAAGAAAAATCGCGGCACTTTCTTCATGTGAAGCGCTGTCGGATGAAACTGAACGAATTCCATGTCGCTGACTTCTGCCCCGGCGCGGAAGGCCATTGCAATGCCGTCCGCTGTCGCGGAGCCGGGATTCGTCGTGTTGCGATAGAGTTGCCCCGTCCCACCCGTTGCCAAGAGTACGGCGGCACAGGCCACTTCTTGAGGCACGCCCTTTTCGTCGATGAGCGCAATGTCGGTGATGTGCCCGCCATCGCTTAGCAATTCGATCGCAGAAGCGAACGGAACGATCGAGAGTTGTTTGAGAGGCTGAGCCTTCTCGTACAAGACACGAAGGATCGCTCTACCCGTCGCATCGCCTTCGGCATGCAGAGCGCGGCTGCGACTGCTGGTGATCTCCTGACTGAAGACGAGTTTCGTCCCATGGTGCTTGCCCCACGAGATCAGCTCTTCAATGCGTTCCGGGCCTTCTTCCAGAAGCGTCTTCACCGCAGGTAGATTGCACAAACCGTCAGCTGTGGCGAGGGTGTCCTGCAAATGCAAGGTGATCTCGTCCTCGTCGCTCAACCACGCAGCTTCTGTCTTCGCATCCGCGGTCTTGAAATTAGGGATTTCGTTTTTCGATAGAACGAGCACACTGCCAGCGCCAGCCAGTTCGATGGCTGCCCTCAGACCGGCAACTCCAGCACCGACGACGATGAAGTCGGTTTCGGCTGGGAGACCCTTCATAGACGGGAATAGTACCACCGCTGTCGAGGAGTGCCCCCATGCCAAGACGGGCCGTTACGCTATCATGGGAAAGCAATGCCGCAAGCGACGATACACGTGCCGCCGCAACCGTATCAGGCCTCGATCGAGAACGGCCTGCTCACGCGCGCGGGATCGGTTCTGAGCGACCTTCTGCCGCAGTCGAGCCGCGTTTTTATCGTGACAGTTCCTCCGGTGCGCAAGCGTTGGGGATCGAAGTTGATCGCCTCGCTGAAGTCCGCCGGGTTCGCCCCGCAAGTTTTGGTCATGCCGGATGGCGAGACTTCAAAGCGTTTGGCGACGGTAGAGGCTCTTGCTGAGAAACTGGCGAAACTGGGCGCGGATCGCAAGTCAGTAATCGTTGCCTTGGGCGGCGGCGTCGTTGGCGACGTCAGCGGGCTCTTAGCCTCGCTATACATGCGCGGCATTGACTTCGTGCAGATTCCGACGACCGTGCTCGCGCAGGTGGATGCCTCCATCGGGGGCAAGACGGGAGTGAACCTCGTCGCAGGTAAGAATCTGATTGGGACGTTTTGCCATCCCCGGATCGTCCTGATTGATCCTACTGTGCTGAAAACTCTGTCCGATCGCGAATTCCGCTCCGGACTTTATGAGGCGTTGAAATGCGGCGTCATCGGGAGCGTGGAGCTTTTCCTGCGGTTTGAACAGAGCCGCGCCGGTATTCTGAAACGCGATCCGGCCGAGCTGGAATGGATCATTGCGCAGTCCGTGAAGCTGAAGGCAGAAGTGGTTTCCGCGGACGAGCGCGAAGGCGGATTGCGTCGCGTACTCAATTTGGGCCACACGATCGGCCACGCTCTCGAAGCGGAAACCGGATACCGCAAACTGCTGCACGGGGAGGCTGTCGCTTGGGGCATGATCGCCGCCACGAACATCGCTCTCAGCGTGGGGCGAACCGACAGCGTGACGGCGGGCCGCATCACCGACGCGGTTCTAAGCCTGGGGCGGTTGCCCGAAGTGAACGTCAGTGCGCGCAAAATCCTGGCCCGGCTGAAGTCGGACAAGAAAACTCAGAATGGCGTGGTGCATTTCGTTCTGCCACGCGAAATTGGCAAGGTTGAGATAGCCAGCGATGTGCCCGAGAGCGCCGTTCTCAGTGCCGTCGAAGAACTCCGCCGACTGTCGCGCGGTGGCTGGGTTGGGGGAAAATAGAGAGGTCCATCATGCAGGAATCAGCGCAGCAATACATCCAGCGAATCCTTGGATACGTCGAAGGCCAAGACGCCATCAAAGTGCAGCGGACGACCGCGGCCAAGCTGAAGAAGTCGATTCATGGCCTGACGCCCAAGCAGCTGAAATGGCGGTCGGAGCCAGGGAAGTGGTCGATCTCCGAAATCATTGCGCATCTGGCCGACGCGGAAATCGTAGCCAGCTGGCGGATGCGCTCGATCGTCGGCGAGAACGGGGTCACGATTCAACCCTTTGATCAGGATGCCTGGGCATCGGTCTTTGTCTATCAGGATCGCGACGCCCGACGTTCGCTGGAAACATTCCGCGTGTTGCGCGAGAACAATCTCGTCATGCTGAAGGAGATCCCGCGCCAAACCTGGGAGAACTATGGGATGCACCTCGAACGCGGCAAAGAGTCGATCGCGCACCTGGCTCGTATGTTTGCCGGCCATGATACGAATCACGTTCTGCAAGTCGAGCGTATCGTGAAGCAGCTCAAGGCTGCAAAACCCAAGACAAAGAAACGGCGCTAGCGCGACTGAATCCTCGTGCCTGAAATTGCCAAGTCGACTATAGCCGGAGCCGCGCCTGAAGGGACGAGCGACGTGCCCTCGGCTGCACGTGCCGTGCGCGAGATGTTCACGGCGATCGCGCCTCGCTACGATCTGCTGAATCACGTTTTGTCTTTCAATATTGATCGAATGTGGTGGCGGCGCACTGCGCGCGCATTCCGCCATATTTTGACCCGATCGGACGCGCGTGTTCTTGATCTCTGCTGCGGCACGGGCGACATGACGTTCGCCCTGCGCCGCCAAGCGGGGAAAACCTCTTCTCGCATCCTGGGGGCGGACTTTTCTCATGCGATGCTGCAGCGGGCAACCGCTAAGTCTGCGGTATCTGGTCGGAACGGGAATGTCCCCGGTTGGATCGAAGCTGACGCTCTGAATTTGCCGGTCCCAGGCGGGCACTTCGATCTCGTCACTTCCGCGTTCGGATTCCGAAATCTCGCCGACTACGACGCAGGATTGCGGGAGATCTTTCGAGTGCTCCGTCCCGGAGGCGAAGTCGGAATTCTCGACTTCGGTGAGCCCAAAGGGGCATTAGGCTCGCTCTATCGCGTCTATTTCAAGCAGGTATTGCCACGGGTCGGGACAGTTATCTCCGGGGTTCGAGGTCCGTACGCGTATCTCCCCGCCTCGGTCGAGCGATTCCCGTCGCCCGAGGAAATGGTTTCGAGAATGAAGAACGCAAGGTTTGTGGAAGCGACTTGGACGCCCTACACTTTCGGCATCGCGGTCCTGTATCGCGGGAAGAAATCGGAATAACTCTTCTCCGCCACGAAACTTCGTTGCTATCCCGCATCGCGCAGAAGCTTACTCAAACTGTCGACATCGTCTGCGCTGACGTCGCCGACAACGAAGTAACGCAAGCCGTTCTTCGTCCAGCCTTCGACATTAAATGAAAATTCAGAAATCGGCCCGGAGGACAGCCGTGCAGCTTCGCCGCCGCGGTCCTGAAAGATAAAAACGGAGAGCTCATGCTTGCGGATCCGGTAGACCAGCTGCGCTCCCGGCGTTTGGGAGAGATACGTGACCCTGCCGCCGACCAGTGTGAAGTCCGTTCCTTGGAGTTCCGGCAAGTTGAAAGTGAAAGGAAGTTTTCCCTCGAACCAGGGCTTCACCGTGTGGCGATCAGTAGAAACGACATCCACGGGAGTCGCACTGGCCAGCGTTGCCACATGGAGATCAGTCAGTTCGCTGTATACACGTGATCGCTCAGTTTTTTGGTGGTCTACGTATAAGTCGACCCCTAGCGACAGAAGCAGCACGAGCCCAGCAGGCGCGACCACGAGTCTCAAGAGCCATCCTCGTTCGGGGCGTGGCTTTGAGGCGACGCTCTGGATTATTTTTGCGCGAAACTGCGCGCTCGGCGTGTCGGAAGGGCCCGCTGTTGCCACCGCTCGCTTAAGCTGGACGCGTTCCAAAGCTTCTGCAGTACACGCGGCGCATTGACGCAGATGGTTTCCCAGGTCGGCCGTTTCAGACGGCGAGAGCTCCCGGTCAAGGTAAGCGTCGATCTTTCCTCGCCACTGCTCACACGGCATTCGAGCCTCCTTTCAATCGTCCGGCCAAGCTGGCGCGAAGCGCCTTCCGCGCTCGATGCAGGCGCGACATGACGGTCCCAATGGGAATCGCTAACGCTTGCCCAATTTCTTCATAAGACATTTCCTCAACGTCGCAAAGCAGCAGGATTTCACGAAATGGAACAGTCAGCTCCCTTAGAGCTTGCCGCACCGTCTCGCGATCGGCCTGCTCGATGAGCACAGCCTCCGGCGTGGGATCCGGCGAGGCGATTACCTCGTCCTCGTCGTCGCTGAAGGTCACCGTTGACTGAAGGCCCGTTCGTGAACTCAAAAACAAGTTTCGCAGAATCCGAAACATCCACGCCCGAAAATTTGTTCCGCTTTGAAAACTCGAGAAACCGCGCAGCGCCTTCGCATACGTTTCCTGTACAAGATCCTCGGCCTCACTTCGATCATGGGTCAGCCAATGCGCGAAGTTATAGAGTTGGTCGAAAAGAGGGAGGGCCAAATCTTCGAACGCCATGGCGGACAAGGGTGGGTCTGGCACCTCCATAGCATAAACGGCGAAGTGGCAGTTTTATTCCACCTCGGACGAGAAATATTCTCCCGTTCGCCTGGAGAATATTTCGCGCCGTTTGCGTTCCGCGCTCGGTTCGTTCTCAGGGCAAGGATATAGCGAAGCCAATTGCAGTAGATCATCCAGAACGGAGTTGCTACCTCGGAGGTGCCTGCTTCGAGAGAAGTGATCCGCGATGAAGAATCTCGCAGATTGTGCTTAATATCCCGCACCTGCCTCGCAGGAAAGTTGGGAGAACCGCAGGTTTGCCGGGAATGGAAGCCAATAAGGGAGGCCGAAACCTGACGGCAGTGATCCGTGGCAACAAGCCCGACCATTTGCTCGCACTAGTTCGCTGCGATCGGCTTGAAACTATCCGCAAAGGCGTCGGCAATGGTGTAGCGGATGACGTGATCGTATTCGGGGCCCAGGAACCGCCGCAAGCGTTCGGTGTTCATGATGTACTGACCGGTCATGTAAGGTACGGCTTCGGGCGGAATCGCGGAAATCTGCTGCTTCCAGAGAAAATTCAGCACCTGACGCATTGCCCACTTTCCCGGAACGCGCCACAGCTTCGCTTTTGCCATCTCGATGCACTGCGCGAATGTCAGCGCCTCGCCTCTGCCGGCGACGTTTAACACGGTCAGTCGTTGCGGCTCCGGTTCGCGCTGCAAAATATGTCGGATCAATCGCGCCATGTCATCAACATGAATGAACTGAATCTTATTATCCAGATACTGCTGCCCGCGCGGAAGCATACACGGCAAGCGCTTTCCTTCATTGCGCATCTTTTCGGCGCGCGCACCGTTTCCGTTCGGGGTTCCACGGAAAGCTCCCATCAAGTAGTTCTCGACGCTGGCTCCGGCGAAAATGTGCGGCCGAAGAATGTATACGCTGCATCCTCGCAGGGCGGTGCATCGCTGCTGCACCACCTCGTCTGCTTCCTGCTTGTGAATCGCATACGGCAGCGTGTGCGCCGCCAGGGCGGACTCTTCCATGGCGGGGTTCGGGAAATCTGACCCGTAGGCGGACACGCTGCTGGGAAAGATGAATTGCTTGATGCCGTCGTCGGCGGTCCGGTTGGCCTCGGTGACCGCCTCCATTACACGCGCAGTTCCGGCAACGTTGATCTGCCACATGCGATCCACATCGACCACTCCGGTGCGGACGGGATCGATGACGAATGCCAGATGTACGACCGCATAGGGACGCGTGTCGCGCAGCAATTCGTACAGGGTTCGGGTCGACGATTCCTGGCCCAGGTCCAGGCTCTCAAACTGCAGTTCGGAATCGGTGCGGGGTGGATTCATGTCCACCCCAATCACCGAGTAGCTTCCCAGCAACGGCAGTAGCCTGGATCCCAGGTTGCCCGAGATCCCAGTTACGACAACGACAGGTTTTGCCATCAGTTCGGTTGTGCTGCCGGAGGCTGCGCCGGCGGCGCGCTTTGAGGCTGCATCTGTTGATTACCCGGCCGCATTCCCGGCATCGGACGCGGTCCGCGGGGCGGCATGGGCGAAGCTCCGCCCGGCCCGAAATAGGCCTCGTTCGTCACCGCGTGGAACGACCCGTTCACCTTGTCCATCATTTCGCGCGTGCGATCATTCTGCAGCTTGCTGTGAATTTCGGTTTTCACCTGATCCAGCGGCATCTGGCTCTTGCTGTTCACTTTGTAAATATAGTGACCGCCGGAGTCGCTGATAACCTGCGAAACGTCCCCCGGTTTCAGATCGAGCACCGCGGCGTGCGCCGGCGGTAGTCCCGTGCGCCGCACGTTGGGAAGATTCACGCTCGGGGATTCGATCTTCATGCCAGCGGCGTCGAATGCCTCTTTTTGCAGTTTGGCGAAATCTTCTCCGTTGGCGGCACGGGCTCGCAGATCCTCGGCCAGTTTGGTCATGGACTGCTCAGCCTCGTCGGCCTTCGCTTTCTCGGCAGCCTCTTTGGCCTTCTTCTCATCATCTGTCAGTTTCTGATCTTTGTCGTCTTCCTTGGCTTCGTTGTCGCCCTGTTTCGTGCGCGGAACGAACAGCCGCTCAACGTTGTACTGTTCGAACGCCTCCGGATGCTCTTTGTAATATTTTTCGATCTCAGAGTCCGGAACGTCCGCCGCCTGCTTCTGGATCTTTCGCTGGAGTTCGTTGCTCAGAACCTGCATCCGGACGAACTTTACCGACTCGGCAAATTGAGGAGTCTTGTCCAGGCCCTCTTTTTTCGCCTCGTCGGAAAGAGCGATCAATTTCGGCAGAAGGCCGGCCAGCTGTCTCTTCAGCTGAGGCGTCACGTTGGGTGCCAGCGCATTGGCCAGCTTTTCAAATTCGGCCTTAGTGATCACGGTCTTGCAGTCGGGGGCGGGAGTTTTCGTTGCAGGAGCTTTGGCTGCCGTCCCTTTGGCCGCAGGCGTTTTGGGCTGAGCCGGGCAGACTCCTTCTACCGTGATCACGGGTGCTTCGGGCGGTACCGAGGCGGAAGTATCCACCGGCGCCGCGGGGGCCTGTGGCCGGGCCTCACCCTGGGCGGGCGACGGGGCCGGCTGTGCCGGCGGAGGTGCGCTCGGTGCGGCTTGTCCCCAAGCCAGCGTCCCCAGCAGAACACACAGAAGCCAACTCTTGCGCATAAACCTTTTCCTCCAGGATTGGTCCTTCAGAAAGTTAAATAGCGTCAGCAGGAAATCCTAGCACAACCAGCTCTATTTGCCCGATGCTCGCGGGATATCGTGGCGCCCATCGGACTCTCTGAGTCCCTTGTCGCTTTTCGCTTCCACCAGCGATAATGCGTGCATGTCCGGCAGCCCGCTTCTTGCCTCCTCCGAGTTAATGCGCGCGGAAAAGCGCGCGGCCGCCGGAACTTCGGTGTTAGCCGCCGTTTTGATTACGGGCCTGAAGGTGGCGGTTGGCCTCACCACCGGAAGTCTGGGCATTCTCTCGGAAGCGGCGCATTCCGGGCTCGATCTGATTGCCTCGGTACTGACATTTTTCTCCGTCCGAGTCTCTGATAAACCGGCCGACGCCGATCATCAGTACGGCCACGGAAAATTCGAGAACTTTTCGGCGTTCGTGGAAACCGCACTTTTACTGCTGACTTGTGTATGGATTATCTACGAAGCGGTGATCCGCGTGTTTTTCCGTCGCATTGACATTGAGCCCTCGATCGCAGCCTTTGCCGTGATGCTATTTTCCATGGGCGTGGATTGGTGGCGCTCCCGCGTCCTGGGACGCATCGCCAACAAATACGACAGCCAGGCGCTCGAGGCCGATGCCCTCCACTTCTCCACAGATATCTGGTCGGCGGGCGTCGTCGTGCTCGGCCTGGCACTGGTGCTTCTCGGACGCTCCTTCCACATCGAGTGGCTCAGAGATTCCGATCCCGTTGCTGCCCTGTTCGTAGCGGGGGTGGTGGTCTCTGTAAGCTGGCGGCTGGCCCGCCGGACCATCGATGCTTTGCTCGACGCAGCTCCACCGGGCGTTCGCTCGCAGATTTACGATGCGGTTTCGCGCCTCGATGGTGTTCTGGAAGTGGATCGCGTCCGCATCCGCCGCGCCGGAAACCGCTACTTCGCTGACCTCGCTGTGGGGTTCGCCCGCACCGTTACTTTTCAGCGCTCGGGACAATTGGCTGCGGCGGTCACTGAATCTGTCCGCCGCATCCTCCCCGGCGCCGACGTGACCGTGCAGCCCTTGCCACGCGCACAGCGTTCTGAAAATGTATTCGATCGCATCCGCGCCGCAGCAACCGACAAAAATCTCAACGTTCACGACATCAGTGTTCAGGATCTCTCCGGCCGCCTGCACGTCGAGCAGCACATCGAACTCGACGAGCGCATGAGCCTCAAGGACGCTCACGATCAGGTCACCGAACTCGAAGCAGATATGCGACGCGACGTGCCGGAAATCGCCGATATCCTGACGCACATCGAAAGCGAGCCGGCCACCATTGAGCGCCCGGACGAAGTAGTCAGTGACGTCGAACTGGAACATCGCTTAAAGGCCGTGGCATCGCAATTCCCGGAAGTGATGGACGTTCACGATTTCATTTTCAAGCGAGTCCGCGGGCGCCTCTACATCTCATGCCATTGCACACTGTCCGACGATTTGTCGCTCGCATGCGTTCACGACATTCAGACGGAGCTGGAAATCCGCTTCAAACAGGACGCGCCGGAACTGTTCCGCGTTCTGATCCACCCCGAGCCCAGCACCGATAATCGGAGATAAAGGTGATATCCGCGAAAGTAATCTGGACTGATAACGAACGCTATGTCGGCGAGGCCAACTCACGGCACGCACTTGTCATGGATACAGCCAAAGAGAAGACAGCCAGTTCGCCCATGGAGCTGGTGCTGATCGCTCTTTGCGGCTGCACGGCTTCGGACGTGGTCGGAATTCTCCACAAAAAGCGTGAGCCCTTCACGAGCCTGGAAGTAAGCGCGGCCGGGGAGCGCGCAGTGGACTATCCTCAGGTCTATACCGAAATCAAGCTAAAGTATCGCGTAGCGGGAAAGGTTTCCCACAAAGCGATGGAAGATGCAGTCCGGCTCTCAAAAGAAAAATACTGTTCGGTTTCGGCGATGCTGGCGAAGAGCGCTAAGATTGGATTCGAAATTGAATATGTCGAGCAATAGCCAATGCGTTTCGGGCGACGATCACGGTACAGGAGAAAAAATAATGAAGACCCCCGTCCTCTTCTTCACCCAGCCCGGCTGCTTCTCCTGCGAGTTGATGCGCGTCTATCTGGAAGCTCGCGAGATCGCCTTCGAAGAGCGCGACATCAGCAGCGACTTCGAGGCTCGCCGCATCATGTCCGAACAATATCGCAGCAACGAAACTCCGACCCTCGTCATCGACGCTGAAGTCATTACGGGATTTGATCCCGCACGCCTTGACCAGTTGTTTGATCCGGCTCCATCATCCGACTCGGTGCAGGAACTCTGAACTCTTCGACTCCCAACCAAAGTCATACCCTGCGCGGATATTTCTTTATCGCCTCCGCTGCCTTCTTCTGGGGGGTTTCCGCTGCGCTGGGCCGAGCCGTTTTTACCGGAAAGCTTCTGCTCGCCGGAGAAGCTCTTCATCCAATCGATCCGCTGATCCTCTCGCAAACCAGAACGTCGTTCTCTCTGCTGGTCCTGCTTCCGATGCTGGTGGGCCGCCGCGGATGGAAGCGCATCTATCTCCCCGTGCCCGATCGCGTCCAATGCCTCGTGCTCGGCATGCTGGGTGTTGCCGCCTCGAACTATTTCTATTACGTCGCCATCCAGAGGACGAGCGTGGCAATTGCCATCATGGTGCAATACACGGCGCCGGTGTGGGTCTTGCTGTACGTCGTCGCTCGCCGGCAGCAGAAGCTTTCAGTGCAGAAAGTTGCCGCCGTCGCGGTCGCGGTTGCTGGAATCGCGCTTACCATCGGCATGGTCGGCGGGAAGTCGGCATCCCCTTGGCATCTTGACTCCTACGGCCTGATCGCCGCGCTGTTGGCTTCGTTCTCGTTTGCGTTCTACAACGTCGGGGGCCATCGCATCCTCGCTCGCTACGACCGCTGGCGCGTCCTGACCTGGACACTCGTCTCCGCCGCCGTTTTCTGGCTCGTAGTCAATCCGCCGTGGAAAGTCGTCGCAGCCCATTACTCGGCTGCCCAGTGGGGATTCCTGTTCGTGTTTTCGATGATCTCGGTACTGGGGTCGTTCTCGCTCTACTTCCTGGGCCTGCAGTACCTCGAACCCACCCGCGCCATCATCGCCAGCTGCCTGGAGCCGGTGTTCTCGATCCTTCTCGCGGCGGCCTTATTGGGCGAAGGCGTGCGTCCGATCCAGACGTTGGGGATCGTGCTGGTGCTGTCGGCGATTGTGATTGTGCAATTACCTGGAAGGGGAGCTGTCGATCCAGACTCAGTTGTGGTAGACCCGATCGAGTAGCGACTCAGGAAATTCTTGGGTTAGGCCTACGTCTTTGGTTACGGCGACAACGAGCAGCGTCGCATCGTCCTGAAAGCGGCTGGAACAGAAATCGGCGACACGGGCCAACAGCCTGCTATTCAAAGCCAAAGCGGAGCCGTCGCTGCTGGCCTTTGCGGTAGCGGCCAGTTGTTCTTCGCCGAACTCCTCCCCGTCGGGTCCGCTGGCCGCTGTGATCCCGTCGGTGAACAAGAGCAGCCGCTCCCCGGAGTTCAGCTCGACTCGCGCGTCTTCGTACTTCCAGGCCGGAAATACGCCGAGGACCGCACCCTGCGTCGGCAACTGCCGGACGGAGTCATCGGAGACCACGATCGGACCTGGGTGGCCTGCGTTGCAGTACTCCAAGGTGCGGTGCTCCAATCAAGCACTCCGTAAAAGAAGCTGACAAACTTTCCCGTCGCGATGTTCCCGCAAAGCACACTGTTGACGCGGCTGCAAACGCGCGCCGGGCTCTCCGTCTCGCGCGCAAAAGCCCGCACGGTGGCCTGCACGTTCGCCATGAGCAGCGCAGCCGACACACCTTTGCCGGATACATCCGCAGTGCAGACCGCAAGTCGGTTATCGCTGAGGCGCAAGACGTCGAAATAATCGCCTCCCACCATGCGCGCGGGCTGCCATGCGGCGGCGACATCGAATCCAGGAATTTGCGGGATATCCTTCGGAAGTAGAGACTGCTGAATCTCCCGGGCGCGCTCCAGTTCCTGCTCCTGCAGTTCCAATTGAGCGGAGCTGACTGCAACGGATTTCTGCAACTCGGCGTTTCGCTGCTCGAGCCGCTCTTTAGTGTCGGCGTGAAGACGAGAGATTACTCCATACACAACGACGGTCAGCGATGGGAACTTCCAGCCTGTCCGGACCAGATGCTCGAAGGTTTGCGGGCTGGGCGGAGCGATCCAAACGACCACCGCACTGGAAATGACATATGCGATCGGGGTTACCAGCAGCAGCGCCGCTATGAAGATCAGCCAATTGTATGGAAAGGCTCGTCCCGAGAACCTACGCCGCACCCAGCCCATCGAAGGCATGATCAGGTTTCCCAGGCAGAGCGAATACAAAACGATCGTGCCCGGGTTGATCGATTGTCCGATGGCCCAAAAAACACCAGCCATGATTGCGGCGACGGCGAGGTAGAACACTTGCTGTTTGAGGAATGCCATCACTGGAACGTCGTTTCGTGAATACAGAGCAGCGTTCCATGAACCAGAGAGCAAGTCAGTGATTTGCATCACGGGCACACGCGGGCGGGCCACTGAATAAACCGACTTCTCTTGAGGTCACTGCAGCCCTTTGCCCTTCGTTTCCGGCAGTTGCGTGGTCATTAGTGCCGCTAGCAGATATCCTGCCGCGCAAAGATAAAACGCCCAGCTCAATCCTTTGGCCTGTCCTACGCGTCCAATCACTAAGGGAGCCAGCGAACTCATTGTCCGTGCTCCGTTGTAAGTGAAGCCGAGTGCGCGGGCCCGGACAGCGGTAGGGAATATCTCGCTGCCCATAATCCCCGATCCCGAGAAGATTCCTGTTCCAAAGAATGCCACCAGCGTTCCCAACACCAGCAATAGGCCCTGTGACCGCGCCGCCGCATAAAGGGGAATCAGAAGAGCTGCAGCCAAACAATAGAACAGAAATGCTTTACGCCGTCCTAGGTGGTCCGCAGCCCAGCCAAAGCTGGCATAGCCGGGAAACATGCCGCAGAGATTGAGCACAACCATCAGGGTAGTCATGCCCATTACGCCAAACCCGCGCCCGCCCTGCTCGACCGGAAGTGACAGATACGGCGGAAGCCAGGTGAAGAGTCCCCACCACGCAAACATCGCGAAAAAATTAAACAACAGTAAGGCAAACGTGTGTCGAACGTAGGGCGGCCTGAAAATGGCCATCGTAGAGACGTAACCTGTTACGTCTCTCTCCCCACAAGAACGACCGTCGGGCCCGTCTGTTTTTTCGGAAGACGACATACGGTCCTGCCACATCGCCGACTCGGGCACTTTTCGCTGAATCCACAACGTAATCACCGCCGGCAGAATCCCGACGAAAAACACCGCTCTCCACCCGAAATAATGTGCCACTGGACCCGCCACCAGCGCCGCCGCCGCAAATCCCAGCGCCCACGAGCTCTGCACAATCGAAATCGCCTTGGCGCGAAATTCAGAAGGCCAGCTTTCCGCCACCAGAGTAGCCCCGGTATTCCACTCCCCGCCCATTCCCAACCCCAGAACAAATCGAGCGCAGGCCAGCATCGCAACGCTCGTCGCCAGTCCCGATGCCAACGAGCACACGGAATACGTCAGAATGCTCGCCATCAGCGCCTGCTTGCGCCCAATGCGGTCGGCGAGAAATCCAAATAGCACGCCGCCAATTCCTGAGGCCAGGAGAGTCAGAGTCCCCAGCGATCCGGCCGTGGTCTTGCTCATGCCCAGATCGCGCATCAGCATGGCGAGCACCAGCGAATAGAGCATGGCGTCGAATGCGTCCAGCGCCCAGCCCATTCCTGCTGCGAGCAGAGTTCGCCGCTGTCCAGGAGTCGCTTGCCGGATGAGTTGCAAAGGCCCGATTGCCATGGAGGACCGAGGAGGGAACGCGCGGATTGTAAAGCCTGAAGCGCGATTTATGAAACTCGAAGAGAAGCGTTGTGGTGATCCTGCTAGGAAAACAAGGCTCTTTGCGGGATTACTCCTCAGTTACTTCCGTGCGCCGGTTGACATCTTTTTGACAACACACCGGGAGTCTATTCGCTACGCTGTGACTGTCTCCCCGAGATAAATCTGAGGTTCCAGCGATGAGAGTCCGCCCAGCCATCTACGTGCTCGCGTTTCTATGTGCGTGCCTGACGCCCTGCTTTGCGCACCACACGGCCGTCATCGTCGACAAAGACAATACCGTGGAGAATCTTACGTCGGCGCACTTGGCAAAAATCATCCGTGGCGAAATCAAGAGGTGGCCGGATGGCAAGAACATTGTGCTCGTACTGCATAAGGACTCGGCTGGGGAGAGCGAGACACTCGAGCACTTGAACAAGATGTCGTCGGCAGAATGGAAGTCGTTCCTCGCCGCCCACAAAGATTCGATTGTCTTTGTGGATACTGACGCTGACGTGCTCAAGGCAGTACAGGCCGAGCCCGGCGCGATTGGTTTCATCGAGGCTCACTCCATCGACAACAGCGTCACCGTCGTGCATGTGGACGGCAAGCTTCCCATGGAATTCGGCTACCTGCCCCACTAGCGGGTGCGCGTCGACTCTGGGCAAGCAAGACTGAGAAGGAAGACTGAGATTGTGATCGTCGAGGGTGTCGCTGCCACAGCCGTGGAAGAGGGGCCCTTTAAGGGCCGCGTTAGTGAGGCAAAAAGGACCCGGCTTTAGCCTCTGAGGTTCGCTCTCCCGAGCAATCGAAAATATCGCTGTGCCTTTTTCACGTCGCGCCCGATCTGCTCCCGCAACGCCTCCACCGACGGAAACTTGACCTCATCCCGCAGTCTCTCCAGGAAACAGATCTCAACCTCCGTTTCCGGAGTCAACTCGAGCGGATGAAAGTTGAGCAGATGGGTTTCGATGGCAAATAACTCGGCCCCAAAAGTCGGGCGATTTCCGACGTTCGTGACCGAATCAAAGCGCTCCGCGCCGACGCGCGTCCACGTAATGTACACGCCGTCCTTGGGCACAATTTCTTCGTAGCGCGCCAGATTGATCGTCGGCACCGTGTACTTCGAGCCGTATCCCCGGCCGCGCCCAGGCGTTCCCAGGATGCAGAATGGCCGGGCGAGCAGGTGCCGTGCCCGGCTCACGCGTCCCGCCGTCAACAGCTTCCGGATCTGAGTGCTCGAAACGGTTTCCCCGCGCAAGCTCATCTCCGGGTACACCTTGACTTCGAATCCCATCTCTCGCCCGAGCTCGGCCAGCATGTTTACGTCGCCCGCCGCCTTGTGTCCAAAGCGGAAGTTGAATCCTTCGTGTACCTCACGCGCGTGAAGTTTCTTTCGGAGAATACGCTCGGCAAACTGCCGCGGCGTCATCAACGACAGGTCTCGTCCGAAGGGAAGCAGCAGTACCGCGTCGATGCCAGTTCCTTCCAGCCAACGCAGCTTTTCGGGCGTAGGAGTGAGCAGCTTCAATCCCGCTTCTGGTTTCAAAATTCTGGTCGGATGCGGCTCAAAGGTCACTGCCACGGCTTTGCCTCCGGTCGCCTTTGCCTGGGAGACAATTTCTCCCAACACGTGCGCGTGTGCCCGGTGAACGCCGTCAAAATTGCCCACGCTGACGAACGCGGGCCCATAATTGCCAGGAATCCCCTCTAGATGGTGGAAGACTTGCATAGGTTGTGGTTGCAATTATTGATTCTTGATCGTTGAATAGCTCCGAAACAACCACATAGGAATGTTCCGTTCAATCAACAATCAGAATTCAACAATCGCTTCTTCAGATCTCGAACTCCAGCTTCATCCCGTCATACGACAGCCGTGCCTGACGCGGCAACGTCGCATTGGTGGCCTCGTGCCCCAGATCGTGGCATATATGGGTGAAGAACGCCCGCTTCGGTTTCAATTTGTCCACAATCGCGAGCGAATTCTTGACCGTCGAGTGTGTCGGGTGAGGTTTATGTCGAAGCGCGTCGAGAAACAGGATGTCCAACCCTTCCAGCTGGCGCATGGACGAATCTGGGATCTCGCTATGATCGGTCAGATACGCCGCCGCTCCGAAGCGGTAGCCGCAAATCTGTGTCTCCCCATGAATTACGACGACCGGCTCGAAGCGCACGCCAAACACATCGACGGGCCCATCAATCGGCTTCAATTCCACCTGCGGAAGCCCGCCAAACTTGTAGTCTGCGTCAAAAATGTAGCTGAACATTTTGCGCAGGAACGCGGCCGCCTCGGGCCGCGCGTACAAAGGCAGTCTGTCCGGTTTGTGCCGGTAGCTCAGCGGACGCAGATCGTCAATGCCCAGGATGTGGTCAGCGTGCGTGTGGGTGTAGAAGACTGCATCGACTCGCGTGATGTTCTCGCGTACTGCTTGCGTGTAGAAGTCAGGGGTGGTGTCGATCAACACGACCTTGCCGCCGAACTCCAGCATGATCGACGGTCGCGTCCGCCGGTCGTGCGGATCGCTGGAGTGACAAACCGAGCAGTCGCATCCCAGCGTGGGTACGCCCATCGACGTCCCGCTGCCCAGCACGGTCAAGGTTGCTTTCATCTTCCGGTAATTCCTGTTGCCGGTCCTGGCTGCGGCGGCCGAGCCAGAGCGTTCGTTACCTCCACATAAGCCATTCGCAGCTCATAAAGACTGTTCTGCAGAAAGTTCCCTTCCGCCGCCGTGAGATTGCCCTTCGTTTTCTCGGAAATCAGGCTGAGCGTATCGATCGTCTGTCTTGCTCCGATGATATCCACCTGCGGCTGCCCGTCTTGCTGCCGCATCAATCCCAATTGCAGCATCGCCGTCATGTAGAGCGAGGCGAGGAATCGTCCGAACGTGATCTCGAAATCTCTTGCGGAATGGCCGCTCATTTCGACTTGTGTGTCGAGATCCCTGGACGACTGCTTGTATGCCGCCGCCTGCGCTTCCTGCTCCGCATGGGTCGGCGGCACGGGCATCTCTCGATCCTCCGTTGCAGCGGCATCGGTTGCCACAGGTGGGGGAGCTATCGGCTCGGCCGGGGCCGCTTGGGTCGCACTCGGCGGCGCTGGCTTTCGCACCTCAACTTCTTGTTCCGGCGCCTCGGACCGCAATTCTCCATCCGACGTAAACAGTCGCCGGTCCGTTACGGTAAAACTCGATTGTTCGTGCTTTTTCTCAGCCATAAGTCTTTCCTTGGGACCGCATGAGGCGCGGTCAAATCGTTTTGTTCTTACGCCGGACGCTGCTCCAGAGCGTTGCCACTCCGCGAGACCACAACGTCTACAACCGGGGTTTGAATCACGATCGCCTTCTCCGATCCAATGATAACCTCGCGGCCGGGCGTGCCAACTTCGCGCCGGATGTAACCCAGCAAGATCGTCTTGTCCTGACCAGCGATGCGCACGGAGGCGACGCTGGTAATCTCTCCGACTTCTTTCTCCGCGGCAACAATCTTTGTGCCCGGTGCGATCTGCGGACTGCCCTCGATAAGGAATCCGGAAAACTTCCGGTGAACCGCCCCGCGCGAGCGAATGCGCTCGACAATTTCCTGACCAACGTAGCAGCCCTTATTGAAATTCAATGCTCGCGCTTGCTCGGTCTCCTGTGGCAGATCGCGCTCACGGATGTCCACTCCATATCGCGGAATCCCAGAGACAGTTCGATGCAGCTCCAGCGCTTCCGATCCAACCGCGATTGCGCCAGCCTCGCGCAAGGCGTCCCAGACTGTCCTGACGTCGTCCGGAGAGACCCAAATCTCATACTCGAGCTTTCGCTCATCTTCGCCGCGTACTACCGTGCAATCGATCCCACACCATGACACTGTTTCCGTCTGCAAAGCTTGCATTGGCCCAACGGTAAATCGGGCGGCCGTCAGCACGTCGTGCGACTTGGGTCCGCAAATTCCGAGAGCAGTAACTTCCGCAGTCAGGTCCTTCACTTCAACATCATCCATGATGATGAAGTGGTCGAACGTCGCCATGATTTTCTCGACTTGCCCGCAGTCAGTATCGACGGTGATCGAATCCACACGGTTGTACGCGTAGATATCCCCGAGAATCCGCCCCTGGGGATTGAGCAGAAAGGCGTAGACGCCGTGCCCCTCGGCCAGATCGCGAATGTTATTCGTAACCATTCCGTTCAGCCAGCGGACTCGATCGTCGCCCGTCAGCGAAATCTTCGCCCGGAACCCTAGGTCATAGACGCCGCAGCCCTCGCGCAAAGCAGCGAATTCAGCCTGCGGATCTCCGAAGCGAGTCGGGGTGGCCGCGCCGCGATACTCGCTGACGCCAACCGCACCCAATCCTTCGCCGTGAGCTTGTAATGCCGTGAGACCCATACCTGTAATCGATTATAGCGAGTGTGTTAACGTTCCTGCCGTGGACCCAAGAAACCAGACGAAGAAACGCATCGCCGTAATCCCTGGCGACGGCATCGGCAAAGAAGTCATTCCGCAAGCCGTGAACGTGATCAAGGCCTCGGGCGCAGCCGTCGATTTGACGGAATTCGATTGGGGAGCCGACCGCTACCTGCGCGACCAGACCACGGTTCCTCCCGACGGATTCGCCATGCTGGCCCGCGACTTTGACGCCATTCTGGTTGGCGCCTTCGGCGATCCGCGAGTGAAGACGAACATCCATGCCAAGGAAATCTTGCTCGGCATGCGCTTCCAAATGGATCTCTACGCCAACGTGCGCCCCGTTCGTTTGCTTGATGCTGCGCTTTGTCCGCTGAAAGGCGTCGAGCCGAAAGACGTCGATTTCGTTGTTCTCCGTGAAAACACCGAAGGTGTCTACACCGATGCTGGCGGTGTCTTCAAGCAGGGAACTGCCGACGAAATCGCCACTCAGGAAGACATCAACACGCGCAAAGGTGTTGAGCGCATCATTCGTTACGCCTTCGAATATTGCGGGAAACAGGCTAAACTCGATGGCTCTCCACGCAGCAAAGTTTTGATGTGCGATAAGTCCAACGCGATGACTCACGCGGGCGGCCTCTGGCAGCGCGTCTTCAAAGAAGTCAGCGCCGAATACCCAAAGATCACCCCCCAACACATGTACGTCGACGCTCTCTGCATGCAGATGGTCCGCGACCCGCGCCAGTTCGACGTGATCGTCACCAACAACATGTTCGGCGACATCATCACCGACCTTGCCGCCGGATTGCAGGGCGGATTGGGCATGGCTGCGAGCGGCAATATTCATCCAGGGAAGACATCGATGTTCGAGCCAGTCCACGGCTCGGCCCCGCCGATCGCGGGAAAGAACTTGGCGAATCCCTGCGGCGCGATTCTGACGGCAGCGATGATGCTGCGACATATGGCATTCGCGAAAGAAGCCGACAAGATTGAAACTGCGGTGCTGGAAGCAGTGCGCCAAAAGAAGACCACCCAGGATATCGGGGGCTCTCAAGGCACGCGCCAAGCGGGGGAATGGATTGCCAATACCTTGTCATCCTGAGCGGAGTATGCCGATTCGCGAGTAGCGAATCGGCATGCACAGTCGAAGGACCTCTATGTGGCCAGGAGCGGCCGCAACGCAGACGGGAATTCTCCGCACAAGGGGCCGCAACCGGCGAAGTCTCATTTTGCCGCTGGCATAAGGCTGCTACGGTCGTCGCGCTACCAGCAGCGCCAACTCCCGCCACTTCCACAGGCAATCGACGTCAGCGAAGCCGACCTCCCGCAGCCATCCCAGCTGCGTCTCCAGATCAAGCAGCTTGTTGGACGGATCTTCCGTCTCGAGGGTAAATCCAATCCGCAAAAGAAATTCCTCGTGCAATCTCGCTGACGGAGACGCGACATGCTCCAGATTGCAGAACGCCCCGCCCGCATGCAGCAGCCCGAAAATCTCGGTATACAGCGCACGCTTTCGCTCGTGCACCAGATGATGAATCGCAAAACTCGAGATCACCGCATCAAACTTGCCGAGATCCGGCAGGGAAGAGTCCATGTTGTGCTCGATCACTTTCACCCGTGAATCGCCTGCGAAGCGTTTGCGCGCTGCCTCCAACATCGCGGGCGAGAAATCAATGGCGACGGCCTCAACGTCTGGATGTTCGCTTCTCAGCAGCGCGAGCAGTCGTCCATCGCCCGTTCCTAGATCGAGAATTCGCCGTGTTTCCCGCGGAATGAATTCCAGCAGCGCCGATTCTCCCTCACTGCGGTGCGAAATCTGGTCGGCGCGTCCCAGGTAGTCGCGGACGTGTTCGGTGGAAGTCCACAGATTGACAGGTTTGATCGCATTCATGAGAGAAAGTATAGGGAAACGTATAAACTCAATCTTAATGAATAGAGTTGAATTGTCTTTCCTGGGGATTCGGCGGCTGCTTTTCCCGGTTGTACTGGTTGTGACGATCTCGCTGTTGCCGGTGGCCGCACAGAATTCGCAGGACCATGCTGCGCAAGATCAGCCTGCCCAGACCCAGCAGAGTCCATCTGCGTCGGAGCCAACTAGGCCCGCGCCCCCGCAAGATCAATCCCACGAGCGTGAAGTCAAGATCACTCCCCGGCAGGCGGAGGAACTCTTCCACTCCGTCGACGAGATCATGGAATTCGACAGCAAGCAGACCGGCTTACCCATCAGGAGAGAAGTGAAGCGCAAGCTGACCGGGCGCAATGAAGTCGAGTCGTATCTGACGAAGCACATGAACGACGAAGACACCCAGCGCCTGCGTCGTTCCGAATTAGTGCTCAAGAAATTTGGCCTGCTCCCGCGCGACTTCAATCTCGAAACATTTCTGGTCGCTCTTCTCAAGGAAGAAGTGGCTGGCTACTACGATCCCAAAACGAAAACTGTGAACTTACTCGACTGGGTGCCGATGGAAGAACAGGAGCCCGTCGTGGCCCATGAATTGACGCACGCGCTTCAAGACCAGGAGATTGGCCTGCAAAAGTGGATGAAGAAGGGCGATAAGGATCTGGGCGAAATCAAAAAAGATCCGACCCCGGCCGACATCGAGAACGACGAAATTGACAACGCCCGCGAGGCTGTGATCGAAGGCCAGGCGCAGGCCATGCTGTTCCAGTACGCGCTGGCTCCAACGGGTCACTCGATCACCAACTCCCCTGCGCTGGTGGGCGCGATGGAAGACGAGACCATGACCGGCACGCCCGGCACCAAGGTCTTCAACGACGCGCCCATTTTCCTGAAAGAGTCTCTGACGTTTCCCTATAGCTATGGCATGGATTTCGTCATCAAGCTGATGCAAGCCGGAGGCAAGGAGAAAGCATTCGCCGGGCTGCTGCGAAATCCTCCTCACACGACGCGCCAAATCATGGAGCCGCAGACCTACCTGGCCGGCGAGACGATTGAACCCATGCGCGTCCCCGACTTCAAACACGACTTTAGCAATTACAAAAAGTTCGACATCGGTGCGATGGGCGAATTCGACGTCGCTGTGCTGATCGAGCAATATGTCGGCAGGCCGATCTCGAAAATTATGTATCCCGAATGGCGCGGCGGATTCTATTACGCGGCAAAGGCTAAGGCCGACCCGGCAGCCCCGTTAGGATTGCTCTACATATCACGCTGGTCCAGCGCTCAAACCGCTTCGCAGTTCGCCGGAATTTATGCTCACTCTTTGAAGCAGCGGTACAAGAAAGCGGACGAAGTTGCGGAAGAGCCGAATCAGGATGCCGACACCCGCGAAAAGTCCGCCCCCAGATCGCTTACAGGACGACACGCGTGGAATACCGAGGAAGGCGCAGTCGTGATCGAACAGCAGGGCGACACCGTGCTCGTCAGCGAGAGTCTCGATGCGGCGACCACCTCGACGCTGGAAAAGGAAGTGTTCGCGGTACCGCCCGCGAAGTGACGACGCACCGTGGAAGAGCGGCCCTCAAGGTCGCGATAAGGCTCGCTGCTAGAACCCGGCTTCGGCACCCGTACACGCTCAACCAGAATGGGCCGCCGCCTATTTTTTCTTCTTGCCTTCCCGCTCTTCCGGCACTTCTCCCAGGAAATGCTGCACATTCGTGGCGACGGTGAACTCTTTTCCTCCGCGCTCGATCGTCAGACTGCGCTCCTGTCCTGGCGTTCCCCCCAGCATCGACCAAACTTGGCCCATGGTCGATCCGCGAACGGGAATGCCGTTGACCGCAACCAAATGATCTCCGGCCTTCACTCCGTTGGTGTCGGACGGAACGGATGGTTGGCCCTCAAGTTCGGCTACGCCGAGAATCGTGTAGCGGCCGTCGTCTTCCGGTCGCAAGACGAGCCCAATCACGTCGAAGTCCGGAAAGTTGAACATTCGCCCAATATCGAAATAGACCATCGAGTGCGCGTAGTCCAGGCCGACCCTGTAATTGAGCAGGACATTCGATCCAATTAGTCCGGCCGTCGGAAGACCGGCCCGCTTCTGGAAAAAGTCCATTGTCGCTCGCGATAACCCGGCCATGGCTACGTTCGTCAGAAACAGCGGTCCATACTGTACGCGATCCAGGCGCATCACCTTCCATTGGGTTTCTTCGTCCGCTCCCCACATATTGGCCGAGCCGACGGCGCCGGTCATGTGTGGCCAATCGGGGTGAGCAGAGGCGAGCTTCTCGAAGAGTTCGTCCGAGAGAAAACTGATACTCGATCCCAAGTCGAGCCCCAGATTGTATTTCTTGTTCTCGATCTTGCTCGGAACCTGGATCAGCCCACTCTCCGGGCCGATCTGCACTTTTGCGGACGATCCCTGAAAGTGGATCGTGCCCGGCAACCCAATCGAGAATTTATGTCCCGGAAAATCAACCAGCACGTCGTAATGGCGGAGCACACTCGAAGGAAGGGTGATCTCAACATCCATTCCGGCGGCCGTCAGGGCAGCGCCAGTGACCGGCTTCAACGGGATTTTAGCTCGCTTGAGATCAGAAAGTGAGATCGTCATTCCGCCAACAACAAGAGCTGGAACGGGTGCGGAACATTCTTTGTCGTCGCAGGTAACGGCGAGACCGAGAAGTGTCGCCAAGCGACGAGACATGTAGAGGTCAGGATTGCCGTTGTCCACCCAGGCATGAATCTTCCTGGTCGATCCGTCGGGAAGCGGAACATCCACATTGATGACGACTCGATTGTGATCGACGGCTGCGGGAACAGTAGTGGAATTCAGTTCTTGCGACCGAGCTGCCTTCTCCTGCGCTACGGCAAAATTGACAAGTACCAGCGAGATGCAGGTTGAAATCAGGAATCGCATTTGTTGAATTGTAGCTCCCGCCATGAAGCGATCGCTGGACTGCCGCCAGGTCGACGCAGAGCCCCGATTTTTGTCCTGTATAATCAGCAGTTTGATTTCACAACGCTCCGAGCGTTTGGGAGGATGTTTGCAAGCGGAAATCGGAATCATCGGGGGCAGCGGGCTCTATTCCATGCCCGGACTGACAAAAGTAAAAGAGGTACGCCTGAAGACACCGTTTGGCGCGCCTTCCGACGCCTTCGTCTGCGGAACGCTCGAAGGCCGCAAGGTCGCCTTCTTAGCCCGTCACGGGCGGGGCCACCGCATCCTGCCCAGCGAACTGAATTTCCGCGCCAACATTCACGGATTCAAACAGCTCGGCGTTGAGCGCATCGTCTCTATCTCTGCCGTCGGATCGTTGAAGGAAGAGCACAAGCCGCTGGATTTCGTTATCCCAGATCAGTTCTTCGATCGCACCCGCCACCGCGTCGATACGTTTTTCGGGGCCGGCATCGTGGCCCACATCGCCTTCGCCGATCCGATCTGCGGAGAACTCGCGAGGGTAGTCGAGTCCGCCTGTAAGCAAGTTGGCGTGGTGGGCAAGCGTGGCGGCACCTATCTCTGCATGGAGGGTCCGCAGTTCTCCACTAAGGCGGAGTCCAACGTTTACCGCGGCCTGGGAATGGATGTCATCGGCATGACCAACTTGCAGGAAGCAAAGCTGGCGCGCGAGGCTGAACTCTGCTACGTCACCGTCGCCATGGTCACCGACTACGATTGCTGGCACCCTCATCATGATTCCGTCACGGTCGATCAGATCGTCGCGGTGCTCGTGAAAAATGCCGAGAATGCAGCGAAAGTTGTGCGCCAAACCGTCGCGGCTATGCCCCGCGGCCGATCCTGCAGATGCGGATCGGCTTTGGCTCACGCCATCCTGACCGATCGCAAAAAGATTCCTGCAGCAACGAGGAAGAAACTGAAGCTGATTGTGGGGAAATACCTGCAGCCCAATCCCAAATGAAAGTTTTCCGTCGTGCGCCTTCGGGTCCTTAGTGGTTAATGCTTTTCAGCACGCTCGACTCGCATAAGGAAATCAAAAGAAGAATGAGCATACTCGTCGTGGGTTCCGTAGCATTTGATGACGTCACCTCGCCCTCCGGCAGCGTGAAAAACATCCTTGGCGGCGCGGCCACATATTTCGCACTTGCCGCCAGCTACTTCACCGACGTACGCGTCGTCGCCGTCGTTGGCGAAGACTTTGGTCCCGAACAAGAGAAAGTCTTCCAACAACATCGCATTGACACCCGTGGTCTGGAGCGCGCCAAGGGCAAGACTTTTCGCTGGGGCGGTTCCTACGTCGATAATCTCAACGAGGCGAAAACGGATTACACCGACCTCAACGTCTTCGAGCAGTTTCAGCCGCGCATTCCAAAAGAATACGAAAACACGGACTTTCTCTTCCTTGCCAATATTCAGCCGACCTTGCAGGCGGAGGTCCGTCGCAAAATGGCCCAGGTGCGTCTCACCGGCTGCGACACCATGAACTATTGGATCAAAGGCGCGCCGAAGGAATTGGCGGAGACCCTGAAACTCGTGGACGTCCTCCTCATCAACGACACGGAGGCCAAGATGCTCGCCCACGAAACCAACCTGCCGCGCGCGGCGAACAAAGTCCTCGCCTTGGGCCCGCAGGCGCTGGTGATCAAGCACGGAGAATACGGCGCCACAATTTTTTTTCGAGAAGGGGCCTTCGGCATCGGACGCCATCCTTTCCGCGCTCCCGCTCTCCCTATCGAAGAAGTTCGGGATCCCACTGGCGCTGGCGATTCTTTCGCAGGCGGATTCATGGGATACGTCGCGTCCCAGAAGCAACTGAATCGCGAAGTCCTCAAGCGGGCTCTCTTCTACGGCGGAGTGATGGGATCGTTCGCTGTCGAGCGCTTCGGCACCGAGCGCCTGCAGTCGCTGACGCGCGAAGAGATCGAGGCTCGCTATCAGGTCTTTCGCGAACTGACGCATCTCGAGTAGTCTGCCTATTGGACCCGACTTCGGGCTTCGGGAATCGACGCGATGCCTGCACCACTTTTAGAAGAGCGGTCTTCTAGGACCGCGTAATCGTCAAGCAGTAGTGGGCCAACCCTAGCGTCGTTCCAGGTCATGCCGAAAAGAGCCAAGACAGCCGACACCGCCAATTCCGTATGGGATTCCGAAGTCAGGCTGCTCGCATGGCTTGCGACGTGCGCCTCTGTTCTCGCTTTCCTGTTCTATCACCAGCGTAGCGAAGTCCTGCTCTACGGCGACGCCATTGCTCACATCAACATCGCCCGCAAGGTTTTTGATTCGAAAACTCCCGGCCTGCTGCAACTGGGAACTGTGTGGCTCCCGCTGCCGCACCTGTTGATGATTCCATTTCTGATCTCAACGCCGATGTGGCAAAGCGGTGCTGGCGGGTCGATCCCGTCGATGGCGGCATACGTCTTCGGAGTTATCGGATTCTTCCGCCTGACTCGCGGGGCTTTGTCGCGGGGCATTTCGCCCGATGGTCCAGCCCGATTCGCCGCTTGGACTGCTGCGTTTATCTACGCGCTCAACCCCAACTTGATTTATATGCAGTCAACCGCGATGGGAGAATCTCTGTACCTCGCCCTTTTCATTTGGGCAGTCGTCTTCTTCAGCGAGTGGGTACAGGGCGAAGCGAAGGCTCTCACAAAATGTGGCCTATGCCTGGCGCCCGCCTGCCTGACGCGCTATGACGGATGGTTCGTAGCCGTCGCGATGGCGGGAGTCGTTTTCTTGCAGCTGGTCTTAATCGGAAATCGAGCCAGCAAATCGATCTCCACCGCGGGATCGAGAGCCGCAGTGATCAAGTTCGTGCTTATCGCAGCATCAGCACCGGCACTTTGGCTCGCATACAACGGAATCATCTATCGCAACCCCCTTGAATTTGAGAACGGTCCCTATTCGGCAAAGGCGATCGAACGCAAGACGCAGACTACCGGAACGCCCGGACATCCTGGCAGCGGCAACCTGTTACTCGCGGAAATGTACTTTGTGAAATCCGCTGAATCCAACTTTGCTCAAAACGAATGGCTGCAGCGCAGCTGGATTCTTCTGGCCGTTGCTGCGATAGCTGCAGCCGTCCTGGCCGCCAAACGTTACCAAGCGCTTGTGGCCGGAACTCCAGCCAAGGGGTTGTCACTTCTGTTCCTGCTCGTCCCATTGCCGTTCTATGCACTCTCGATCGCTTATGGCGGCGTACCGATTTTTATCCCGTATTGGTGGCCCTTCACCCACTACAATGTCCGCTATGGGCTCCAACTTCTCCCGGCATTTTCTGCCGCTCTCGCCCTTCTCGTCTTCTTGATTGTGCGCCTGCAAGTTTTGAAATCCCGCGCTCGAGTGCTTTGCCTAGTCTCCGTCTTCGGCATCGTGATGGCCAGTTACGCTTCAATCTGGCAAAAGACTCCCATCTGCCTACGCGAAGCCCAGGTCAACATGCGCACTCGAAATCAGTTGCAGGCCCAACTCTCGGTGTGGATCGAAAAAATGTCTCCCGACTCCACTCTGCTGATGTATCTCGGAGACCACGTCGGTGCCCTCGAACGGGCGGGGTTTCCGTTGAAACGCACTATCAACGAGGGGAACCATCGCGTATGGAAGCAGCCAGCCGATGCCGAAGGACTGTGGGAACGAGCCCTCGAGAATCCTTCGCAATATGCCGACTACGTTCTCGCCTTCGAGGGTGATCCTGTGTGGGAGGCCGTTCACGGAATGCATCTGCACGAGCTCGTCGAAATCCATGTGACCGGGCAGGCTCGCGCGATCCTGTACCAGGCGCGGTAATCATCGCGGTTAACGCAGCGCGCCGTGGTATGGATGATAAAATCCGGCCATCCGAAGCATGCGCGAAACCGGCAAGTATTGATCATGAACTGGCAACATTTTCTCGACTTGTTGCACGGCGAGATGGCGAGCGGGATCGTCGGAAGCTCTCTGACGCGACTCGTCTTGGCCGCGATTCTCGGCGGAATAATCGGTCTGGAGCGGGAGTTGAATCACCGTCCCACAGGTCTGCGCACCAATATGTTCATATGTTTCGGCGCCGCTCTGTTCACGGTACTTTCCGCCGCCCTGGCCGGCGTGCCTTCCGATGCCGCGAGAATCGCCGCTCAGATCATTCCCGGAATCGGTTTTATCGGAGCAGGATCCATCCTGCACACGCGGGGATTGACCTCGGGCATTACCTCGGCGGCCACTCTCTTCGTTGTCGCCTCAATCGGCATGGCCGCCGGGGGCGGTCTTTATGTCACGGCGATGTTTGCTACTGGGGTCGTATTGATCGCCTTGTTTGTTCTGGGACACCTGGAAGAAACGTTCAATTTAAAAGTTCTGCTCTCTAGCTATGAAGTCACCGGTGCGAGCGTCGAGGAGATCAGCAACGAGGTCAACCGCATTCTCGAAAGTCATCATCGCCTGATGCAGAATGTCAGCACCGGCAGCACTGGACAGCACATTCGCCTGCAGTTCGACGTCGACGGTTGCAATCGCGAACAGCAGGAGTTGTTTCATCAACTGAAAGCATCGACCGTTCTTGGAAGTGCCGCCTCTCTCGGACGGGTGGAGCGCGAGTGATCCCCGGCGATCGCACCATCCCGTTCGTCAAGGCGAGCGCTTGCGGTAACGATTTCCTGTTGATCGACGCGGCCCTTGCTCCCGCGGATATTGGAGACTTCACCCGCCGCATCTGCGATCGGCACCAAGGCGTCGGCGCGGACGGCGTGGAATGGATGTCGCCGCATTTTTCAGTCGACGTGGAGATCCGCCTGATCAATGCCGATGGTTCCGAAGCCGAAATCTCCGGCAACGGCACCCGCTGCGTGGCTGCCTATGTTGCTGCGATGCAGTCGAAGGAACGCATTTCTGTCCTGACCGGGGCCGGAACCAAGGTTTGCACTCTCACGTCGCGGCGGGATTTGGAATACGAATTCGAAATGGAAATGGGTAAGCCCAGGGTCGATTCAGAGCTTGCGTTGAAGGGATCTGCGGCAGAAGTTCGCGGAGTCCCAGTTTCCATCGGGAACCCGCACTATGTCGTCTTCGTTCCACAATTCGCGTCGGACTGGCAATCGCAAGCCGCAAGAATTCAGCACTTGCCGCAATTTCCGGAAGGAGTGAATGTCGAATTTGTTACCGCCAACGGCCGGCATGACGTGAGCGTGCGCTTCTTCGAGCGTGGTGTCGGCGAAACGCAATCTTCCGGAACGGGTTCCTGCGCTTCCGCTGTTGCCGCGATGGCCACCGGACGCGCGGATTCTCCGGTCAAGGTACACGCTCCCGGCGGAATGCAGACCGTCCGCCGCGAAGGTGAAAATATTTTTTTGCGTGGTCCCGCGCGCCTGCTTTGCCGAGGAGAATTCTTTCTCGTTTGAGACGCGGTAGATCCTCGTTCAACCACCGACGCTCGCATGTCAAACTCCAACGGACAACTCGTAAAACCTCCCGCCCTTCGTCCCGGCGATACCGTGGGCATCGTGGCGCCGGCCAGCAACGTCAAGCGGGCTGACCTGGAGGCCGGCGGTGAAGCCTTGCGTCAAGCGGGTTATCGCCCGTTCTATTTTGATTCGATCTTTGAGCGCGATTTGTATTTCGCTGGATCTCCGGCCCGCCGTTCCCGTGAGTTGGAAGAAATGTTTTCCCGCCGAGATGTCCGGGCAATTCTCTGCGCTCGTGGCGGCTACGGCGCGAACTACCTGCTCAATGGACTGAATCTCGAGATCGTCAAAGCATATCCAAAGATTTTCATCGGCTACAGCGACATCACTTCGCTGCTGACATATTTCGTCGATGCCGCTGGATTCGCCGTGTTCCACGGCCCCATGGCGGCCAAGGATTGGGCGCACCCCGGTGGAGTCGATCTGTCCTCCTGGCAGTCTGCATTGTCCGGCCTTGTGCAGTGGGATGTACCGCTCAATGACGGCGTCGGCGGCCTTGCTGATGGTGAAGCCGAAGGCGTGCTATACGGCGGATGCCTGTCGATCCTGGTCGCGTCGTTGAGTACCCCGTACGAAATCAAAACCGAAGGCACGATCCTGTTTCTCGAAGATATTGCCGCTAAGCCTTTTCAAATTGACCGCATGCTGATGCAACTAAAATTGGCCGGGCACCTGGATTCCATTCGCGGCATCATCTTTGGGGAAATGCTCGATTGCGTGCAGAGCGCGAATCAGGATTACACTTTGCAGGAAGTCGTCACGCGAATCGTAGGAGACCTCGGCGTCCCCGTCGCCTTCGGTGTGCGATCCGGCCACGTGGCGGCAGGAAACATCACGCTCCCGTTCGGAGTGCGAGCCAAGCTCTCAGTCAGGCAAGCGCAAGTTACTCTGAGAATTCTGGAGTCAGCAGTAGCGCCGTAATTTGGGTTCAGCGAGGACCGGTCGTGTACGTCGTGGAAGAGCGGCCCTTAAGGGCCGCGTCAAGCGTCAGAAAGCTTTCGAGCTTTAGCCCCAGTGGTCGCCTTTGTTAAAGGAGGTATCTGTCTAGCGCAATGGGCCAAGCAAAGCACATTCACCTCATCGGCATTTGCGGCACCGCGATGGCTTCACTGGCAGGGATGCTCAAGCAACGCGGATTTCATGTGACTGGCTCCGACGCTGCCGCTTACCCGCCGATGTCGGATTTTCTGCGTGAACTTGGCATTCCAGTCGCGCAGCCTTTCGACGCTAAGAATCTGGAACCGAAGCCCGACCTCGTCGTCGTTGGGAACGCCATCTCCCGAGGCAATCCTGAGCTCGAACGTCTGCTCGACCACCGCATCGCATTCTGTTCGCTCCCGCAACTATTGCACGACGAATTTCTCCGCGGCAGGGAAGTGCTGGTAGTGGCCGGCACGCACGGAAAAACTACGACGACCTCCATGCTTGCCTGGATCTTCCACTCCGCCGGACTCGATCCGTCCTTCCTGATCGGCGGTATCGCCGAGAATTTCGGATCCAGCTTCCATCTCGGTCAAGGCAAGCACTTCATCCTCGAAGGCGACGAGTACGACACCGCCTTCTTCGACAAGGGACCGAAATTTCTTCACTATTTTCCCGACGCGATCATTCTGACATCTGTGGAATTCGACCACGCCGACATTTACAAGGACCTCGATGCAGTCGAAACCGCCTTCAAGCGCCTGGTGAACCTGATGCCGCGACGCGGGCGCATCATTGCCTTCGATGGCTCAGTCGGCGACTCGACGGAAAGTGCAAGCCTGGAGCGCTGTCTCGCGAAAGCCTTCTGTCCAGTCGAGCGCTATGGGACCGGACCGCGCGCCAACTGGAAGGTCACTAACTTGCGTCTCGATGCCGACGGCACTCGCTGGACGGTGCTTCGCGACGGCCAGCCGTGGGCGGACCTAGAGTTTCCATTGGCAGGGGAGTACAACGTTTGGAACGCCACTGCGGCCGCAGCCCTTGCTTTCTCGTGCGGCGTTTCGAAAGAATCCATCATCAGCGCGCTCAAGAGCTTCAAGAGCGTGAAGCGCCGCCTTGAAGTGAAGGCCCAGGTGAACGGCGTCACCATTATTGATGATTTCGCACATCATCCGACGGCGATCGCCGGAACTCTGAAGGCGCTGCGCGCTCGTTACTCAGGATCTCGCCTCTGGGCAGTCCTCGAGCCGCGTTCCAATACTCTGCGCCGCCGCGTTCTTCAAAGCGACTTGGCGCGAAGTTTGGCGCAGGCCGACGAAGTGATAGTGGCGGCTGTATTCCGCTCAGAAGCCGTCCCTGAAAATGAACGCTTGGAGCTGTCGGAGCTTGCCGCCGAGATCAAGCAAAACGGCCGCCCGGCGCGGCTTCTCCCCGACGCCGATGCGATCGTACAAACCATCGCTCCCGAACTGCGCAGTGGAGACGTCGTCGCTATTCTTTCCAATGGCGGCTTTGGCGGTATTTATGAAAAACTTCCAGCGCGCCTGCGTGAGCTGGCGAAAAAACAATGATTCTTCGTCCTAAGGTTATTCGACGCTGTGCTGGCGCCGTAGTATGCACCGCGATCCTCTCCGTATTCTCCCCGGTGTTCGCTCGCGCAGCAGCGTCCGAGGTCTCCTACACAGTCTCGCTCGTGTCTCTCGATCAGCATCTCGTCGAAGTGCAGATCATGCTGCCGCCCGGAGCCTCCGAGCGCGAGCTCCAGTTGCCAGTGTGGAACGCGCTCTACCAGATCCGCGACTTCTCCCAATACATCAACTGGGTTCGCGCCAAAGATCGCTCCGGCAAGCCGCTCGAGATCCGCGAACTCAATCCCAGCCGCTGGCAGGTTCATGGCGCGGCGAACGGCGCCATCGTCGAGTATCAGATATACGAAGACTCTCCTGGCCCATTCGGCGCGCAACTGAATCCGCATCACGCCTTCTTCAATCTGGCGCAGCTCTTGATGTATGCCATCGACGCCAGGGATGCCCCTCTGACGCTGCATTTCGGCCATGTTCCCGCGGACTGGCACATCGCTACCCCCCTTGGGTTAGCAGACGATGCCTTCCAGGCTGATAACTACGACCGCCTCGTCGACTCGCCCGTCGAGATGGGTACGTTTCAGGAGTCTGACTTCGACGAAGCCGGAGGCCACTTCCGTGTCATCATCGACGCGGATCCCGCCGACTATGACGCGCAGAAAATCGTCATCGCGCTCCACAAGATTGTCGCTGCCGCAATCAGTTGGATGAATGACCGCCCCTTCGATACTTACACGTTCTTCTTTCACTTCCCCCGCGGCCCCGCGGGTGGCGGCATGGAGCACGCCTACGCAACCGCGATCGATATCAATTCGGAGCAGGTCAAGCAGAGTCTTGACGCTCTCACCGGAGTGACTGCCCACGAATTCTTTCATCTCTGGAACGTCAAGCGCGTTCGCCCGCAGACGCTCGAGCCGATTGACTACACAAAAGAGAATTACACTCGTGCGCTGTGGTTCAGCGAAGGCGTGACCAGCACCGCCGAAGGAATGATTCAGTTGCGCGCTGGCCTGCTTGACGAGCAGCAATATCTCGCCCGGTTGGGCGAAGAGATCACCGAACTCGAACGCCGTCCCGCGCACCTCACGCAGTCTGCCGAGCAATCGAGCCTCGATGCGTGGCTTGAAGGCTTCGGCTACTACCGCCGCCCCGAGCGCAGCATTTCTTACTACAACAAGGGTGAACTGCTGGGCATCATGCTCGATCTCGCCATGCGCGACTCCAGCCGTGGTCACGCGTCCCTGCGCGAGCTCCTCCAGTGGATGAACGTCAACGATGCCAAGCAAGGCGTTTTCTTCGACGATTCCAACGGCGTCCGCCAGGCTGCCCAAGCCGTCAGCCATGCGGATCTCGGATGGTTTTTCAATAAGTACGTAGCTGGAACCGATGAAATCCCCTGGGACGATTTCCTTCGCTCTTCCGGCCTGCACGTCGAGGCCGTGACCAATACCGTCCCTGATCCTGGCTTCATCGGTTCGCGTAACTTCGATGGACCGATGGCGGTCGCGGCCGTTACTCCGGGCAGTGAAGCTGACCGCGCAGGATTGCAGGTAGGCGATACGATCGTGGAACTCCAAGGCAAGCCAGCGGGCCAGGAATCGCGGCAGCAACTGAGCCGTCTCAGCGCCGGCGATACGTTATCGGTCAAGGTCCGTTCCCGCCGCGGCGGCGAGCGCGAACTGAAGTGGAAAGTCGGCGCGCGTCAGGAGATTTCTTACGAAGTGAAAGACCTCGATAGAGTCACACCCGAGCAGCGAGCGCGCCGTAACGCGTGGCTCAAAGGTGAAGCCCAGACCGATTCCGCCACGGGGCTCTCCTATAAATGATCCGCACTGTCCTCATGCTCTTGTTCTGGACGATCGCCTTGCCGATCGCCGTCTTGATCGGTTTCCCGGCAACTTTCGTCATGGGCGACGTCCGCGTCCTCTATCGCCTGTTCATGTGGGGAGCATGGTCAGGCGTCTGGATCACGGGCGTCCGCGTCGAAACCATCGGTCTCGATCGCTTCGATCACTCGCGCAGTTATATCTTCATGACCAACCACGTTTCGAACCTCGATCCCCCGATCCAGATTCCGCTCATCCCCAAGCGCACTTCGGTCATGGTGAAAAAGGAGTTGTTCAAGGTGCCACTCCTCAGTCGTGCCATGCGCCTTGGGTCGCTGGTTCCCGTCGATCGCGGCAATCGTGATGCCGGTATTGAGGCGGTCCGCGCCGCCAAAGACGTTGTCAATTCTGGGATCAACATGACCATCTACATCGAAGGCAGGCGCTCCTTCGATGGCAAACTCCTGCCGTTCAAGAAGGGGCCATTCTATCTGGCGGCGGAGTGCGGCGTTCCTGTAATCCCTATGACGATCGTGGGAACGCACTACACCATGCCGAAGGCGCGTTTTGGGATCAAACCCGGTAAAGTCCAAGTGATCTTCCATCCCCCGATCGAGCCGAAAGATTTCGGCAGCCGCGAATGTCTGATGGAAAAAGTGAGAGCCGCTATTGAGAGCGGCTTGCCGGAAGAGTTCAGGCACGGAACTGCGTTGGCGAGCCAGACCCAAGCCTAAAGGGTTTCAGGTTTACTCTGTGTAATCCTGTGTCCCCTGTCGGTATTCTTTTGGTTTGCTCGCGCGGACAGCCCGCACAAGCTCTGGCAATCGTGGCAGAATCGCTGAATACTTCAGCCATGCCCGATGATCAACGGCAGGCGCACCACTCACGATTGCTTTGGCCGGAATATCCGCCGCCACTCCGCTCTGCGGAGTAACAATCGCGTCATCCCCAACCTTGCAGTGCCCAACCACTCCAACCTGTCCCGTCAGGATCACCCGATTCCCGATCTCGGTCGATCCCGCCAGTCCCACCTGTGCGCATAGCAGCGCGTCTTCGCCAACGTGCGTTCCATGCCCAACCTGTACGAGATTGTCGACTTTCACTCCCCGCTCGATGCGCGTCTCGCCCACGCTGGCTCGATCGATGCAAGAATTGGCCTGCACTTCAACGTCGTCGCCGATCACAACCGGAGCCGGTTGCGGGATCTTGTGCCACCGTCCCTCCGCAGTCTTGGCGAACCCAAATCCGTCTGCTCCGATCACGACTCCATTCTGCAGAAGCACGTTGCTGCCAATGCGGCAATTTTCCCGAACCACCGAATGCGCATGGGCAAAGAAATTCTTCCCGATCTTCGTCCCGCGATAGATGACAACGTGCGCCAGCAGCACCGCATGCGCCCCAATCTCGACGTCTTCGCCGATCACAACATATGGGCCGATGTGCGCGTTCGCTCCGATGCGCGCATTGGCATGCACGACAGCCGTCGGATGAACTCCAGGCGCATACTTCAGCGGCTCGTGAAAGAGCTCGAGCGCCCGCGCGAATGTTAGATAAGGATCTTTCGCACGCAGCATGGCTGCGGAAATGGCAGGGAAGTCTTCGCTGACGATGATAGCGGAAGCCCGCGTGTTCCGCGCCGCCGCCGCATACTTGGGATTGGAGACAAACGTTAGATCCCCTGGTCCAGCCTGCTCAATTCCATTCAGGCCGGTAATTTCGAGATCAGGAGACCCGTTTTCCAGACGCACGTGCAGAGCGGAAGCAATGGCAGAAAGTTTCATGGGCATGGTATGCGAATAAATCGTACACCATGCCCATACGAGCTCTAAGCAGCGATTGACAAGGTCGATGTGGACTTTGCGCTATGGGATATCAAGCCCCTTGTAGCCGCTGAGGTACGGTGTAAGTCCGACTGGGAGTACATTTCGTGGCACGCGCAAGGCTGACATCTCACGGGGATCGTGGACCGAGCGACGGGTGCTGGCCATCTTGCCGACTGTCGCAAGCGCATCTCGCCCTTCGGACGCTTCCAGAAGGATTCTTGCCAGATTCTTCCGTCCGATCACTCCTCAAACATCGGAACCTGCCGCTGATCCTGCGCCCCGCGCCGCTGCCTTCGGGCTGCTCCAATCACCGCCAGCACGGTCAACGACTCCAACGCCGTTCGTGGCACAAAAATACGCTGCGTGTTGGCTCGCTGATCCGGAGGATTTACAAGAAATCCCTCGGGCATGGTCTGGGTCAGGTCGGCAGGCATCAGCGCTTCCAGAATTTCGCTGTCCTTGAACCGCAACCGGACCCACAGTCCCTCAGATCGCGGACGAGTGGTAAATGTCTTTCGCGCGAGCGATTCCGCTTCTCCAAACTCGCGAACGAAATACACTCCCTTGACCTCCCGCAGATCGATCGAGATCACCGTACCGGAGGTATTCAGAACCTCAAGCTTCCCCTCTTGGACAAACTGCGCCGGAGACACGAATCCCGAGACCGAGTCCCGGTCCATCTTCCGGACGATGACTTTCTTATGTGTCGAGGGCATAAAAGGGTTAGCCGCTGGGATCGCGGAAATGGTCAGCCTGGGGACATCGATTCTATGGGCGGCTGACCCCTGATCCCCGACCTCTGCCTTCTGATTCTCGCACTTTTTGCCCACATTTCCCGGGAATCCGCCTTGGCAGTAGCCAAAATGTAAACGTTGTGTTATTTTCTTGAGCTTGCCGCAAAGTTTCCAGTTCGTGTAAGTACTTTGAACTTAGCCACTTGCATCCTAGTGGTACAGGCCTTCTTTGATCTCGGGTACGGGCCTGTGGAAATCTTGTGGAAAGTTCGGTTGGTCCGGCCCTCCCCCGCCGGCGATTTTTGGCTTTTAATCGCCCTAGGCCCAGGCCCGACAGCCGCTTGAAAGCGAATGGCTGATTACATTTACACGATGGAAATCCGGTTGACGCCGGACCAGTTGAAGGGCGTCGGCCTCGTTCAAGACGTAACCCGTGCTGCCGGGATGAACCTCTACCTCACCGGCGGTGCCATCCGCGACATCATCAGCGGTTTTACCATCCGCGACCTTGATTTCACCGTCCAGGGCAATCCGCTCAAGCTGCAAAAAGACTTCGAAAAGGCCGGCGCCAAAATCACCGCCGTCGAGGAAGACGTCCGCACGATTTTCCTTTCGTTGCCGGGGAATGCTCGCGCCGAAGTCAGCATGGCGCGCACCGAGCGCTACGAAAAAACCGGCAAGCCGCCAATCGTAATGCCGGCAACGATCCACGAGGATCTCCGCCGCCGCGACTTCACCATCAACGCGATGGCGCTTTCGCTGAACGAAGGATCGCGCGGACTTCTTCTCGATCCCTTCAACGGTGTCGCCGACCTCGAAGCCAAGGTCATCCGCATTCTGCAGAATTATGCGTTTCTGGAAGATCCGTCGCGCCTCATTCGCGCCACTCGTTTTGCGGCTCGCTTCCATTGGCCGCTGGAAGAACGCACACAAGCCCGCTATGACGCCGCCAAGGAAGGGAAGTATATCGATCACATTTTGCGATCGTCGATCGGCCACGAGATCGCTGCCCTGGCGCACGAAGACGATCCTCTGAACGTCGTCAAAATGCTCGAGAAGGAAGGCTGGCTCGCAGTTCTGCACGAGCACTGGACCGTCGCCAAAGTTGATTCCAACGGACTCAGCACGCTGATGAAGACGCGCCAGCAGATGGTCGATCTCGGCTACACGCCCGACGCTGGTCCGGCTGTGATGTACTTTCTGACCTCGCACTTCTCCGACAAAGACGTTGCGGACATCCAGAAGTTGATCCCGCGCAAAGATCTCGTCGAAGCCTGGCGCGACATCGAAGACCACGCCAAAGAACTCTCCAAGCGACTGATGGGAAAAGAAGCCGCGACTCCCTCGCGCACCTGGCAGTTGCTCTCTTCTGCGCGTCCGGAGATGGTGCTGTTCCTCGCCGTGACCGCGAAGCAGCAGTCGGTCGAACAGAAAATCAAGAACTATCTGACGAAGTGGCGGCAACTACAGCAGAAGCTTCCGTTGCCTGAAATGACGGAGTTGCTCATCACTCCACAACTCCCCATTTATCCCAAGCTCGCGAATGACGTCTTCATGCTGTTGCTCGACGGCAAGCTGCGCTCGCGCACCGAAACGCTGAAGTTCTTGAAGCCGTTTGCGCCTCCGCCGCCTCCACCGCCGCCGGCACCGCGCCGTGGACGCGCCGCCAAAGCCGCTGCCGAAGCAGCCGCGGCAACTGCAGCCGCCGCTCAGGCTGCCAAGCCTGGCCCAAAAGGGAAGAAGGGCAAAGCTGCCGCAGCAGTTGTGCCCGCAGCGCCTGCGCCGCCAGCGAAGCCGGAAACGAAAGCAAAGGCGCCCGAGAAGTCCAAACCGGCGCCCAAGCCTGCGAAGCCTGCACCAAAGCCGGCAAAGGCTCCCGCGAAAAAGGCAAAAGGGAAGAAGAAGTAAAGCGTCACGCCGGCTTATCGCATGGGCGTCTACGCCTACACATTTGGTTCTGGCAGAACACCTTGTCCCTTTTCTTATCCTCCGTTAGGATGAGGCGCACTTTTGGGGCGGTCCAACACAAATTACTGAGAAGATCAGAATGAAAAAGCTGAGGAAAGTTCTGCTTATTTCCGGCGTTGTTGTCTGCATTCTCCTCGCCACTGGAATCACATTCACTATCGGCTGGCGCCCATTTATCGGGCCAAAGAAGCGCGCCGCCACTAATCGCCAGTTCGATCGCACTCCCGAGCGCCTCGCCCGCGGACGATATTTGGTAACAACCGTCGGATGTGAAACCTGTCATTCCAGCCACGACTGGACGCAACACGGCGCGCCGATTGTGGCGAGCACCGAGCTCGCGGGCCAGGAACTCACTCTGAAGGGCTTTCCCGGACAACTAGTCGCGCCGAACCTGACCCCAGACCCCGAGACCGGCCTCGCGAATTTCTCCGATGACCAGATCGCTCGCGCCATCCGCGAGGGGATCAAACACGACGACACCACGCTGTTTCCCGCCATGCCCTATGGCGAATACAAAAACATGTCCGACGAAGACCTGGCTGCGGTTGTGGTTTACCTGCGCTCCTTGGCTCCCATTCGCAATCCCTTGCCACCGACGAAGGTAAACTTCCCGGTGAACTATCTGGTGAGAAGCGCGCCTGAGCCCATCACATCTCCAATCCCCGGCCCGTCGGCAGATCCCGTCGCGCGGGGGAAATACTTGGTGAGCCTGGGCTGTGGCTGCCACAACGTGAATGAAAATCTCCCTTTCGCAGGCGGAGATTCCTTAACCGGGCCATGGGGATCGGCGACCAGCGCCAACATCACTCCCGATCCCAGCGGAATCAACTACTACAGCGAGGCCGGATTCGTCACCGTCCTCCGTACCGGTTACGTGGGCGCGCGCAAACTGAACTCCATCATGCCCTTCGGAAATTTCAAGAACCTGACCGACGCCGATCTCAAATCGATTTTCGCCTACCTGCGAACCATGACTCCCGTCCGACATCACGTGGACAATTCGCTGCCACCCACCTACTGCCAACTCTGCAAGAACAAACACGGGGGTGGCGACCGGAACTGATGCCACCGGGACTGCGGAAGAGCAGCCCCTAAAGGGTCGCGCCTAGCGCAGCTAGACGACCCGGCTTCAGTCTCTGTGATCCCCCGTGTCAAGGAACGTAAAACCCGCGCCGCTAGCCGCAAACGGGCTTATAATAGCCCGGTATGCGTCGCCTGACGTTCATCGCGGCGTTCGCCCTCTTCGCGGCACTGCCCCTCTGTGCGCAGCATGGCGGAGGCCACGGCGGTGGTGGTGGTCACGCCAGTTTCGGCGGCGGCCATTCCGGCGGCTTCTCGAGTCACGGATCATTCCGCAGCGGCCGCGCAGTTGGTTCATCAGGCAGTGCCGTCCACAGCTTTTCTCGCACACCTTCCTTCGCTCAACGCAGCTTTTCTCGCGGTCCATTCCTGCATGACGGATTTCGTGGCAGCCGCTTCCACACCTACGGCTTTCGCAATAACTGCTATGGCTTCGCCTGCCGCAGCTACGGAAATGGCTACGGCTATCCCTGGGGTCTCGGCTATTACGATCCGTTTCTGTGGGGTTGGTCGGCCGACGACGCTTCCTTCGACAACGACTACAACAACAATCTCGCCACCGCCGACGAGATGAACGAGCAGAGTCTCGAACAGCAGCAGATGATGCGCCAGGAGGAAGCCGACGGCGATCAGGATCTCTACGCTCACAGATCGGCACCCCGTCCTGCCCCGAGAGCCGCAAGCAGCGATCCGCAGCCGAGTTCAATGGTTCCTCCCACAGTCCTGGTTTTCCGCGACCAGCGCCAACAGGAAATTCAGAACTACGCGATCGTCGGACAAACTCTCTGGAATTTCACTCCCGGGCGCACGCAGAAAATCCCGCTATCCAATCTGGACCTCGCCGCCACTGCGAAGGCCAACGACGACCGTGGCGTCACCTTCCGCGTTCCAACGGCCAACGAAGCCCAGTAGCGTCCCGAGCATCCCATCCCCACTCACAGCGCCCTTTCCCCATTCACTGCATCCAAACATAGGTTCACCCTAAGGCCATTTGTTTTTCGGAAGGATGCTAGTACAGTTAAATCAAGGATTTACGTACCAGCGGAAGGATTACGGGGAACCTGCCAGAACACGGGCGCTTTCTGGGGAAACCTCGTTCCAATGCTAAAATATAGACAATACCCAATATGCCTTTAAAGACACTGTTTCTGAACCCTCCCTCATTTGAGAATTTCGACGGAGGCGCCGGCTCTCGTTGGCCCGCCACCCGCGAAATTGAGAGTTTCTGGTATCCCGTCTGGCTCGCTTATCCCGCCGGCCTGTTGGAGGGCTCACGGCTGCTCGATGCTCCTCCGCATCATATCTCCGCTGCGGAAACCATCGAGATCGCTAAGGATTACGAATTCCTCGTGCTGTTTACGTCGACGCCTGGTTTTCCCGGCGACGTTCGAATCTCGAGCGCGATTAAACAAGCGAATCCCAGGATGAAGATTGCCTTCGTCGGTCCGCACGTCAGCGTGCTCCCGGAAAAATCCCTCCGCGATTGTCCCGACATCGATTTCATTTGCCGCAAGGAATTCGACTACGCCATTGTCGACTATGCCAAAGGCAAGCCTCTTGAAGAGATTGCCGGAGTTTCTTTCCGGAAGGACGGCAAGATCGTCCACAATCCCGATGCTCCGCAGATTCAGGATCTCGACGCTCTGCCGCATGTCACCGAAGTTTACAAGCGCGATCTTGACGTTTCCAGATACAACGTTCCATTCTTGCTCAATCCATACGTCTCGCTCTATACCACCCGAGGCTGCCCGGCGCAATGCACCTTCTGCCTCTGGCCGCAGACTTTGAGCGGACATCCGTGGCGCAAGCGTTCCACCGACGATGTCGCTGCTGAGATGGCGAAGGCCAAAGAATACTGGCCGAACGTAAAGGAATTTTTCTTCGACGATGACACTTTCAACATCCAGAAGGCGCGCACCATCGAACTCTGCGCGAAGCTGAAGCCGCTCGGACTGACCTGGTCCTGCACCTCGCGCGTTACAACCGATTTCGAAACGCTGAAGGCAATGAAAGAAGCCGGCTGCCGACTCTTAATCGTTGGCTACGAGTCCGGCGACCCGCAGATTCTCAAGAACATCAAGAAAGGCGCGACGGTCGAGCGCGCCCGCCAGTTTACCAAGGACTGCCACAAGCTCGGCTTGGTCGTCCACGGCGACTTCATCCTGGGACTGCCCGGCGAGACTCCCGAGACAATCAACAATACAATCGCCTTCGCGAAGGAGGCTCGACGTCGAAACCATTCAGGTTTCGGTCGCGCACGCCTATCCAGGCACCGAGCTCTACGATTACGCGGTGAAGAACGGGTTCATCGTCGGAGACAACAAGATGGTCGATGAGGGCGGACATCAACTCGCCCACATCCAGTATCCCGGATTGCCGGCTGACGAAATTCTCGGCGCGGTCCATCGCTTCTACGACGAGTACTACTTCCGTCCGAAGGCTGCCTGGCGGATTGTGAAGAAGGCGATCTTCAACGGCGATGAGCGCAGGCGGTTGTACAAAGAAGCAAGAACATTCTGGAAGCTGCGCACGGCCCGCAACAAACTGGTCAAGAAGCACGCCGATGAAGCTGCGGCGTCGCACCCGACGGGCTTCGCGAGCATGTCAGACTAACAAATCTCAGAGTAACAATTTGTGAGCCGGGAACTGATTTTGCGTACCTGATTCTTGGAACCAGTTCTCAGTCCAGATAATCTAACGTTGAAAACCGGACTGAGAACTGACAGCTGAGAACTGAGAACTGCCGTTGACCTTCCGCAAGTATCTGGTGCTGGCTGGAGTGACCGTCTTCGCAGCGGCTGGTGACTCCATGCTCTCGCACGGGATGAAGCAGACCGGCAGGATTTCCGTCCATCATCTCCAGGGCGTCATCTCAGCGGTTCTCAATCCCTGGGTCGCGGTCGGCATTATCTTGCTGCTCGCCTTCTTCGCTTCCTACATGAATGCGCTTTCCTGGGCGGACCTCACGTATGTCCTGCCCGCAACTTCGCTCGGATACGTTCTGCTGGCCCTGGTCGCCAAGTTCTTCCTGCACGAGCAAGTCAGCCCGCTGCGCTGGATGGGCATAGCTCTCATTTCCGGTGGCGTCAGCTTCGTTGCCGGAGGTCCGGCCCTCACCTCGCACTCTCATCCCGAGGCGGAAGAAGATGCTCAAGAGGTTGTTGTCTCGGCGGCCGCAGGCGGAGGCAAGCGATGAAGAGCCTCTACACCTGGGGTGGGATTCTCGTCGTCGTTTTCTTTTCCGTCGTCGGGGACGTCGTCCTCGCCCGTGCGATGAAGCAGGTTGGCGACGTGCACGATGTATGGAAGCGCCGCGGACTGGGGACCGTCATCGGCCGCACTCTCGGTAATCCGAATTTCTTTTTCGGCGTGACGGCCATGGCGCTCGCATTTTTCAGCCTGCTCTTTGCGCTGTCCTGGGGAGATGTCAGCCTTGTCGCCCCCGCCGCCGCCTCCCTTACCTTCATCGGCAATGCCTTCGCCGCGAGGTTCTTCCTTCATGAGAAAGTCGACCGCCGCCGCTGGATCGCCGCCGCCTTGGTTGCCGGCGGAGTGGCTCTTTTGGCGGGCTAGCCTCGTCTTCTTGAAGGAGTCGAGACCGCGCAGCGGGTGAAACGCCAGTCCTGCCTCATGGGCTTAGTCGGCCGGAAAGCGGCGTCCAGTGCGGGAATCGCGTGTTTGATACAGGGTGAAAAGTGCCATCTCTACCACCAAATTCCTATTGACAATTGTTACTGACGTGTTACATTCCCATAATGTCAATCGGACTACTATAGATTGACGATTCCCCCTCCGGTTCAACACGTCCATGACGACGCCTCTGCATCCCGTATATAGCACCGTCATTGTCGTGCGCCATACAAATCTCAATAGGAGTCCAATCTGTGGGTAAGCTTATTCTGATTCGGCACGGACATACTCCCCTTAACAGTCACGGCAAAGAAGAGCGTTTGCGCGCTTGGCTCGACATTCCGCTCGATGAGCAAGGCTTGCAGGAAGCGGAGGAAACCGCTCTCCAGATCGCTGGTTATCCCGTCACCGCTATCTACTCTTCCGATTTGAAGCGAGCTGGCCAGACGGCAGAAGCGATTCGCCGTACTACCAATGCGTCCGTGGTCACCACAGACGAACTTCGCCCGTGGAACCTGGGCGTATTCGGCGGCCAACTGCTGCGGGAGATCATCCCGTTTCTGAATCTGCTGAACGAGCGTCCAGACTTGCCGGCTCCGAACGGCGAATCGTTTCATCAGTTCTACGCCCGCTATTCGCGACGCCTGACCGAGATGCTCGCTCTGGCGGAGCAATCATCAGGGTATATCGTTGCCGTGACCCACGTGCGAAATCTCCTTGCGGCGAAGACCATCCTCGAACACGGAGATCGTGATCGAGTTCCGGTGCAGGGAGGACCGTCCACCGGCACCGTGACGTTTATCGAAAAAGTGGATGGCGCGTGGAGGATGCGTTCCTCGGAGGCGAATCCCGTTGTCGCGTTCCCCGCGCATTCCGCGGACATTGAGGCGAAACATGCCATCGCCATCAGCTAAACCGACCACCCATACTGCGACGGGGCAGGTTTTGGGCCCGCTCTTTGTGGTCAGCATGTGGCGGTCGGGTTCGTCGTTGCTCTACGCCTTGTTGAACAAGCATCCGCAGGTCGGACTCATGTATGAGGCCGACTTGCTGCTGCTGCGCTCAGCATTCCTGAAGGCCGGACGCTCCTGCGACTGGGCACAGCGTTGGGAATTCTGGAATCAGGCCTTCACCCGTCACGGCCTCAACGTCCAAGACTTCAATCAGGGCATCGCGGATTTCCCGAAGGCTTTCGAAGCGGTCCACAAAGAATTCGCACGCCGCAAAGGTGCGACGATCTGGGGCGACAAATCTCCCAACTACTACGACCGTCTGCAGGAAATGGCTGAGACATTTCCCAACGCCAAGTTCATCATCGTCTGGCGCGATCCGGCGGGTACGGCCAACAGCATCTTGCGTGCCGCCAAGAGCGGGAACTCCTACTTCAAGCGTCCGGGATCAACCCTCCGCGGACTGATCGGTTATGGAGTCTACAAGCAGCAGCACGATTGGCTGGTTGCACACGGCAAGCCGGTCTATGCCCTCAGTTATGAAGATTTGGTGCGCGACACTCCGGCGGTCATGCGGGAAGTCTGCAGCTTTCTGCAGATTCCGTATCAGGATGATCTGGCGAATCTGCAAGGCGCGGATCGCACCGCTATCTACGGAGGCCAGCATCATGCGTTCGTCAAAGGGGACAAGATCGTTGCGGGCCCACGTCCCAACGTCGTCGACAACGATCTACGCGCCAAGATCGATCGCTACGTGGTTTTCTGGCGCAAGCATTTCGTGGGCAACTGGCCGCCCTATCCGAGCGCTGACGCCTCGAAGGCAAACTCTGCTGACCTGCTGCAACGCATTAAGGACAAGCTGACCTACCGCGTTCTGCGCGCCTTCGATAGTTTCACTGCATTTTGCTTCTCGATGGCGCCGCTATCGCTTCTTCAAGGCTATCGCAAGAGGAAGTATCGAGATACGCCCGCGACTCCCTCCGTGAAGACCGAAGCCGCCCTCCGTTCTCAGTCTGAACTCGTTGGGGCTAAAGAGGTCTGAGTGTCGGCCGTGATCAGAATTCGCGCGCGAGTTTCGCGCACCTCGCTGCGGGCTCCTCTGGTTTGGGTTCGACATCTTGGCTTGGACTCGAGTGACGTATTTCTGGCCTCCTATCCCAGGTCCGGCAATACGCTTCTGCGCTTTCCTCTCGCCGAAGCGATCAGTGGCGCGCTGTGTTCTTTCGAAAATGTACAGCGCCTCGTTCCTGAGATCGGCGTCCACGTGTATGCGCATCCGCTTCTTCCTGGTGGCGGACGCTTGATCAAAACCCACGAACGCTACCGCCGCAAGTACCGTCGCGCAATCTATGTCGTCCGAGATGTGCGCGACGTCCTGCTCTCCAGTTTCGCGCGCGAAGCCGCCATGGATCTTCTCGATTCGGCTGCCCTTGACCGATACATCGAGCCCTTCATGCAGGGGAAAACATCGCGTTGGGGTGCTTGGCAGAATCACATCCAGGAGTGGCTCAACTCTCCTTTAGCCGCAAGCGGCAACTTGCTGCTATTGCGTTTCGAGGATGTCTGCAACGACGTCGAGTCGACGATGTCGCGTGCGCTGACGTTCCTGGCAATGCCGGCCGATCCCGCCACGATTCATCGCGCCTGCGCAAACAACTCCATCGAAAAGATGCGCGCGAAAGAAGATCAATCCGCCACCTTGCCCAAAAGCCGAATGCATGAAGGCCGCCTGATCAGTTCGGGAGTCGCTCAGGGCTGGCGCCAAAAACTGAATCAGAAGCAAACTGCGCTCATTGAGCACTATGCCGCCGCAACACTCGCATGCCTCGGATACCCCACCGGGCTCCTCGCCGATCAAGCGAACGAGAACGCGGTGAGAAGTGTTCCGCTCTCCCAGTTTGCGAAATAAGAAATTTATGGATACGCGACAGCAATTACCAGAAGGATACAAATCCAGCTTTTCCGCCGACGGATCCAAGCACGACGCCGGTGATGCCGCAGCTTCCAATTCGTCCAAGCTCCAATGCTTCGATCACCCGCCGCTCCGGCGAGTCAGCCGCCTCCTGGGAGGCCACCTCGCCAATTTGCTCAGTTGGTACCGCTATTGATAGATTCGCGGACAAGACCCTGAAGCCGAAGCGCAAAAACAGTTGAGCCATCCCCTCATCCTTTACGATGGCGTTTGCGGACTCTGCGACCGCATGGTCAAGTTCATCCTGAAGCGCGACAGCGAAGGTATTTTTCGGTTCGCCTCGCTGCAGAGCTCCTTGGCTAAAGACATCCTCGCCCGGCAGCACCCAAATGTAGCGGCCCTCGACACGATCTATGTCGTTCTTGACTACGATCCGAACCAGAATTCTGCGAATGATCCGCATCCCGCCGGATCATTGCTCTCCCGTTCCGACGCGGTTCTATTTGTAATCGAGCAACTGGGTGAAATTTGGAGGCACCTCGCTCTCATAATGCGGCTTCTTCCGCACCTAATCAGGGATTGGGCCTACTGCCTCGTAGCGCGTCACCGCTATCGCATCTTCGGCCGCTACGATGCCTGTCCGCTCCCAACCGATGCCACCCGGTCTCGCTTCCTCGACCTCTGATCTGTTGATCGGTGTAGAAGACGGGGAACGGCAAACCATCCGACCGCGTATCCTCATTCGACCATGCGTTCCCGCCGCAGACTGCGTTGGCTGATCTTCGCATTCACCATGTATTTCGCTCTTTGCTCGATCGGCGGCATTTATTTGGCGGACGCGACGCTACGTCCGGCTCGCCGTCCACTGACAGAGCAAGAAGTCGCCGGTTTCCGTCAATCTGTCGGCGAACTGAACGCGCAGATGGAGGATGTATCCATCACCGCTCCCGATGCCGCGGTCCTGCGTGCCTGGCTCCTGCGTCCCGTCCACTCGAACGGCGATGCTGTCGTGCTGCTTCACGGCCTGGGCGACAATCGCCTCGGAATGACCGGATACGCCGAGTTCCTGCTCGTGCACGGATTCACAGTGCTCCTGCCCGATGCGCGCGCTCATGGCCTCAGCGGCGGCGCTTTGGCAACCTACGGACTCCTCGAGCGCAAGGACATCCATCAATGGTTCGATTTACTCTCTGCTGAAATCCATCCGCGCTGCATCTACGGCTTGGGCGAATCAATGGGAGCTGCAGAATTGTTGCAGTCTCTTCAAAGTGAGAGTCGGTTCTGTTCCGTCGTTGCCGAATCCTCGTTCTCTGATTTTCGCGAGATCGCTTACGATCGCATGGGGCAGCCCTTTCATCGCGGGCCCTGGATCGGCCGAACTCTCCTCCGCCCGCTCGTCGACATTGCATTCCTTCGCGCACGCTGGAAGTACAAGCTAGATATGCGGGAGATCTCTCCAACGGACGCGGTCGCCGCGTCACACGTCCCGGTGCTGCCCATTCACGGTCAAATCGATAGCAATATTCCCGTCCGCCATTCCCGATTGATTCACGCCCGTAGCCCCGCGACCGTTCTATGGGAAGTTCCCGGCGCCGATCACTGCGGTGCCATGTCCACAGCGCCGCAGCAATTCGAAAGCCACCTGCTGGGCTGGTTTATCGGGAAAAAGTGAATATCTCCGGCCTGTGATCCCCGTCACATCCAGCCATTCGTGTGTAGAATAAACTTCGCAAATTCTGTGTCCGATTTTTGGACGCGAAAAAATCATTCCTCCACGTTGAGGTTGCCGCATGGCCGACAAAGCACTCATGGATACGCAATCTACCAACATCGATTCCATCCTGCAGGAGCAGCGGAGATTCGAGCCGCCCGCCGAATTCAGCCGTCACGCCCACATTAAGAGCCTCGCGGAATACGAGCGCCTCTACAAAGAATCGGTCGACGATCCCGACACTTTCTGGTCGCGGGTCGCCAGCGAACTGCACTGGTTCAAGAAGTGGGACAAGGTGCTCGAGTGGAATTGCCCCTGGGCAAAGTGGTTCGTCGGCGGACAGATCAATCTCTCCTACAACTGTCTCGATCGCCACGTTGAGACTTGGCGAAAAAATAAAGCCGCCATCATCTGGGAAAGCGAGCCCGGAGAAATCCGCACCCTCACCTACCAGCAACTCCATCGCGAAGTGCAGAAGTTCGCGAATGTGCTCAAGTCCCTCGGCGTAAAAAAGGGAGACCGCGTCGCCATCTACATGGGCATGACGCCCGAGCTCCCCATCGCCATGCTGGCGTGCGCCCGCATCGGAGCGCCGCACACCGTCGTCTTCGGCGGATTCTCTTCCAACGCGCTCATCGACCGCATTCATGACTCGCAAGCCTCAGCCGTCATCACGCAGGATGGCTCTTACCGGCGCGGCGCCGAAGTGAAATTATTCCCCGCAGTCGAAGAAGCGCTCAGGTCTTGTCCCAGCGTGAAGCACGTCGTTGTCTACAAGCGCACCGGAACTCCCATCCACATGCAAGCCGGACGCGACCACTGGTGGCACGAGTTGATGGCCCAGGCCTCCGATGTCTGTCCCGCCGAGCCTCTCGACGCCGAGCACCCGCTCTACATCCTCTACACCTCCGGCACCACCGGCAAACCGAAGGGCGTTGTCCACACTACCGGCGGCTATTCCGTCGGTACCTATCTCACCACCAAGTGGGTTTTCGATCTCAAGGAGGAAGACACGTACTGGTGTACAGCTGACATCGGTTGGGTGACCGGCCACAGCTACATCGTCTACGGCCCGCTGCAAAACGGCGCTACCAGCCTGATGTACGAAGGTGCTCCGAATTGTCCCGAGCCCGATCGTTTCTGGTCGATCATCGCCCGCCACCAAGTGAACATCTTCTACACCGCGCCCACGGCCATCCGTACCTTCATCAAGTGGGGTGACCAGTGGCCAAAGAAGCACGACATGTCCAGCCTGCGCCTGCTCGGCACCGTCGGTGAGCCCATCAATCCCGAGGCCTGGATGTGGTATCGCGAAACCATCGGCGGAAATCGTTGTCCCATCGTTGATACCTGGTGGCAGACCGAAACTGGTCACATCATGCTCACGCCGATCCCTGGCGCCATCGCGACCACGCCCGGCTCGGCAACGCGCCCGTTCCCGGGAGTCGTGGCTGAAATCGTCACCATGGAGGGCCAGCCTGTCCCAGAGGGCTCGGGCGGATTTCTCGTCATCAAGCGGCCGTGGCCCGGCATGCTGCGCACGGTCTACGGCGATCCTGATCGCTACGTGAAGAATTACTGGTCGCAGATTCCCGGCATGTACTTCACCGGTGACGGCGCCCGCAAAGACAAAGACGGATATTTCTGGATCATGGGCCGCGTCGACGACGTCCTCAACGTCAGCGGACACCGCCTCAGCACCATGGAAGTCGAAAGCGCGCTGGTGGCGCACGAAGCGGTCGCGGAAGCCGCGGTAGTCGGACGTCCCGACGATCTAAAAGGTCAGGCGATTTCCGCTTTCGTAACGCTGGAGCAGGGAAGACAGCCCACCGCCGAACTGAAGGAAGAGTTGCGCAAGTGGGTCGCAAAAGAAATCGGAGCGCTGGCCAAGCCTGACGACATCCGCTTCACCGACAGTCTGCCCAAAACGCGCAGTGGAAAAATCATGCGCCGTCTCCTCCGCGAACTCGCCACCAACGGAGACGTGAAAGGCGACACAACCACGCTCGAAGATTTCGGCGTAATCGCCAAACTGAAAGAGCAAGACGAAGTCTAGAACGTAAATCGAATTCCGGGCCGGGCCAGGGAATTAACGCAGCCGCCGGTCCGGCTCTTATCGCCCCTCCGGCTCTTGTCATTCCGAGGAGCGAAGCGATCGAGGAACTTGCTGTCCCGTGCAGCGCGACGAACCCCGCCACCCTCGCGAGGTAAACGGCAAGAACGCGCACCTATTGCGACAACTTGATCGCCAGCTGCCTCTCCGGCTGCGTCATCTCTCCCCACAATTTTTGCAGATCCGTCTGCACCGCCATGTTGTCTGGATCCTTGCGCAGCGCTAGAGCGAACCAGCGATACGCCGTCGGCAGGTCGCGCGGCGTACACAACCCCGCGGAATAAAGCGCTCCCATTTGGATCATGGCCTTCGGATTTGCTTCATTCGCGGCGGGCTTCAAAATCCGCAGCCCGCGATCGCAATCCTGAGGCGAGCCCTTCCCGTAGAGATATCTCTGCGCTTCGCTCACCGGATCGCCGGTCCGAACCGGCTTCGGCGCCGCCGCGGACGGCTTTGCCGCCGGTTTCGCCGGCTTTGCTGCAGCCGTCGCGGTGTCATTGTCATCCGCTGTATCCGAATCATCTGAATCGGCTGGCGGATTCGCTTTGGCCGCGTTTGAATTGTCGCTCTTCGCCGGAGCTGCACTCGATGGCGATGCCGTCCCCGTTCCCCCAGGCGGATTCGCCGCTGTATTCCCGCTAGGACCCGTTGCTGAGGGCGGCTGCGCGGGCGTTGTAGCCGGCTGTGTCGCCGCGGGCTGGTTCGCTGCTGGTGTTTGCGCGTCCGGAGTCATGCTCGGAGACCCCGCCGCTGGCGAATTGGCCGGAGAACTGGCGGGCGAGCTAGAAGGAGTACCGGTATCAGCATCGCTCGGACTTTGTGCCGCAGCCGAAGGCTTGTGCCCACCCGTATTCAGCCACGCAAACCCCTGGTTCTTCCAGCGCAAATATCCGAAGCCCACGGCCAACGCGAGAGCGATCAGGATCAGAATGAACTTTCCCGCGCCTCCGCTTCTCGGCTCCTCTTCATCATCCAGAAGATAGTCGATGCCCCTCGATCCCGGAGCGTGTGGATCAATGCTTAAGCTGGCGCGCTTCCGCGGACCCGGATCATTCAAGCCCAAAAACGAAGGTCCACTGATGGTTGGCGGATCTCGAGGAGGCGGAGGGACAGGACGAGGCCCGTCAACCTGGCGCGGCACCGAAGGTGTTGGGGGAGTCGTTACCGGTGTGGGAAGGACAGGGCTCGCGCCGGCTGCGCGCTGGGTCTGTGTCTCTGCCACGGCGGGCGTCGCCAATAACGTGGCCCCGCACATCCCGCAGAAGCGGTTCTCCTCCGGATTTTCATTGCCGCAGCGAGCGCAGCGCATATCCCTCCTGTGCCTGTCTATAGCTTACGATATCTTGAACCTTCGATGCAGTATCAAGACGCCGTGCGCCAATATGAATCCAGCCCCCAACTGCCAAACATTCCAACTCACCGTCCAAGGCCACAGCCTTGAAGTCTTCCGCGTCCCGGGACGCGTCCCGCAAGCTCCAGAGCTGGTCTTTCTGCATGAAGGCCTCGGCTCGGTCTCACACTGGAAAGATTTTCCCGCGCGCGTCGCCGATGCCACGGGATGTCCGGTCTCCGTTTATTCGCGCTACGGTTCCGGCAATTCAGACCTGCTCGCCGAAGCTCGCGCCGTAACCTACATGCACGACGAAGCCCTCACTACTCTCCCCGATCTTTTGGGGCAACTCGAAATCGATGAACCCATCCTGATCGGCGACAGCGACGGAGCCTCCATCGCTCTCATCCACGCTGGAGCCCACGATCGCGTGCTTGGTCTTGTCCTTCTTGCGCCTCACGTTTTTGTCGAGGGCCTCAGCGTGACTAGCATCGCCGAAGCCAAAGTGAAATTCCGGACCACAAACGTGCCGGAGAAACTCGCCCGTCATCATCGCGACGCCGCCCGAACCTTCTGGGGATGGAACGACATCTGGCTTCATCCCGACTTCCGCTGCTGGACCATCGAAGAATATCTCCCGCGCATTACCTGCCCGATCCTCGTGATTCAGGGCCTCAACGACCAGTACGGAACCATGGCCCAAGTGGAAGCCATCGCGAAGCAGAGTGCAGGACCGGTTGTGATTCTCGCTCTTCCGGATTGCCGTCACTCTCCGCAACGCGATCAGCCCGAAGCCGTTCTCGAAGCGATCGCGGGATTCGTATCGCGCATCTCCGGGAACAAATCCGATCATATCGGCGTCTAATAACGCAGGTTCCCAGCGGTCCAATCCCCGGTACACGAAACGGGTCTCGAACGACCCGCGACATCACGTCTGTGGAGGTCTCAATGTCCCGTCGTCTCGCAGCATCTTTTCTCCTGATCGGTTGCGCCTCGATCGCCATTGCTCAAGTTCACCCTGAGCGCGTACGCGTTTCCAGAGACGTCATGTCGGGCTACGTCCTGAAAAAGGTGCCACCAATCTATCCCGAGGCCGCTCGCAAGGCGAGGGTTCAGGGCACGGTTGTAGTGAAAGTGCGACTCACAAAAGGCGGAGACGTTGAGAACATTGAGATGCTCAGCGGACACCCCATGCTTGTTCCTGCAGCCATCGAAGCCGTCAAGCAGTGGAAGTACAAACCGTATCTTCTGAACGGCGATCCTATCGCGGTGGAAACTCAGGTCACGGTAAACTTCACGCTTTCCGATAAGCCTGCCGCGGAAGGGGTTGCGGGTGACATTCCCGGCGGAGCCAAACCCGGGCAACAAGGAGGAATTGTCGGCGCTGTCGATTCGGGCAAACTGTTTCCTCCTCCGCAGCGCGTACGCGTCTCATCGAGCGTGGAGTCCGCATTCGTTGCCAAGAAAGTGCCACCGATTTACCCGCAAGCAGCCAAGGATTCCCACATTCAAGGCGTTGTCATTCTCAAGGTCATCGTCAGCAAGGAAGGCGATGTCGAGAATATCGAACTGATCAGCGGACATCCCGAACTCGCGCCCGCAGCCATCGAAGCCGTGAAGCAGTGGAAGTACAAACCCTATCGGCTGAACCAGCAGCCAGTCGAAGTCGAGACCCAAGTGCAAGTCAATTTCACGCTCGTCGGCTAGTCAGCGCACCACGAATCAGCCCTGCTTCTCTCAGCCAGCCGCGGCGATGAGACGCAGGGCTTTCCTTTCCTCTGGCCGAGCCCTACAATTCTTGCCTTGTCGTGGTATTGAATATCTATGGGCAAGCCTGAAATAGCTCCCTCGCTCGCGGCCAAGCCTCTCACTTCAGGCCTGCCTCAAAAGCCCGCCGGACTCGACTTTCGCGCCTATCAGGATCTCAAGCACGGGATCCATCGCTACCTGCTCAATAAACTCGATCTCGAACAGATCGCTGCCGTTCCCGACGACCGCACGCGCTTCCAGGTGTTCGCCGTCATTCAGGACGTGGTTGCGCATCTCAAAGCCCCACTTTCCGCTCCAGAGAAAGAGCAACTCTCCCGCGAAATTCTCGAAGAAGTCTTCGGACTCGGCCCGCTTGAGCCGCTGCTGCAAGATCCCGGCGTGAGCGACATCCTGGTCAATGGCGCCAAAGAAGTCTACGTCGAGCGCGGCGGAATGCTCGAGGAAACCAAAGTTGTCTTCAAGGACGACGCGCACCTGATGCGCATCATCCAGAAGATCGTCTCCGCGATCGGACGCCGCGTCGACGAGTCTTCTCCCATGGTCGATGCCCGCCTAGCCGACGGATCCCGCGTCAACGTCATCCTTCCGCCGCTGGCGCTCGACGGTCCTCATCTTTCGATCCGCCGCTTCGGCCACACTCCTATCACCGACGCCGACCTCGTCGCCAATCAGACTCTGACCGCGCCCATGCTGTCGCTGCTGAAAGCCGCGGTGGCAGCGCGTCTCAACATCATCATCTCGGGCGGAACAGGTGCGGGCAAGACGACGCTGCTCAACGTCCTTTCCGGATATATCTCGGCAAAAGAACGCATCGTCACCATCGAAGACTCCGCGGAGTTGCAACTGAAGCAGCGGCACGTTGTCCGGCTGGAATGCCGTCCTCCCGATCCGGACGGCAAGGGAGCCGTTCACGCGCGGCAGTTGGTGATCAACAGCCTCCGCATGCGGCCCAATCGCATCGTGGTTGGCGAGGTGCGGGGCGAAGAAGCTCTCGACATGTTGCAAGCGATGAACACCGGCCATGACGGATCGATGACCACGATCCACGCCAACAGCCCGCGCGACGCTCTCGCTCGCATTGAAACCATGGCTATGATGACGAACCTGAACTTGCCAGAAAAAGCCATTCGCAAGCAGATCGCGTCGGCGGTGAGCCTGATCCTTCAGGTAGCGCGCTTCACCGACGGCACGCGGCGTCTGACGCACATTACCGAGATCACCGGCATGGAGTCTGACGTCGTCAGCATGCAGGATCTGTTTACTTTCGAGAAACAGGGAGTTTCCGCGGAAGGCCGCGTGGTAGGAGCTTTCACTGCGGCTGGAATCCGTCCCAAATTTGCTGAGCGCCTCAAGGCCGCAGGATACGATCTGCCAATAGACATGTTCGATCAACTCGGCCGAAAGCGGAGTTGAACGGTGAGAAACTGCTGCGAGACTCACAGGAGCATTCCGTGACCAAGGCAACCAACATCTCGGATTTGTCGGAATGCTGGCCGATGCTTCGGCTGGCTGACTGGAAAGACACCTGCGCCACGCTGCACATGTGGACGCAGATCGTCGGAAAGATACGCCTCGCACTCACCCCGAAGGTGAATCACTGGTGGAATGTGCCGCTGTACGTGAGTTCATGCGGGCTCACAACCTCCATGATGCCTTACGGAAGCCGCTCCTTCGAAATGGAGTTTGATTTTCACCAGAGCAAGCTGGTGATTCGTACTTCCGATCCGAAGACCGCGTCTGTAGCGCTAGCGCCGCGTTCGGTGGCCGATTTTTACAGCGAACTGAGGTCCGCGCTCCGCTCGCTGGATATCGAGGTACAAATCTGGAAGGTGCCAGTGGAAGTCGCCGATCCCATCCCCTTCGATCAGGATACGGTTCACGCTGCTTACGATGGCGAATCCGCACGGCGGTTATGGCGGATTCTGCTCTCGGCGGACGATGTATTCAAAGTCTTCCGTTCGCGTTTCATCGGCAAGTCCAGTCCCGTGCATTTCTTCTGGGGTAGCTTCGATCTGGCGGTTACGCGTTTTTCAGGCCGGCGCGCTCCCGAGCGTAACGACGCCGATCCGGTCCTCCGCAAGATCATGCAGGAGGCGTATTCGCATGAGGTGATCAGCGCAGGCTGGTGGCCCGGCGGCGGAGAGGTCAAAGAAGCGGCGTTCTATTGCTATGCCGCGCCCGCCGCGCCCGGATTCGCTGAACAAACCGTGCGACCTGGCGAGGCGTTCTATCACTCTGGCATGGGCGAGTACCTCTTGATGTATGACGACGTCAGGAGTGCGAAATCGCCAAGCACGGCGTTGCTCGAGTTTCTCCAGAGCACATACGATGCGGGAGCGACCACGGCGAAGTGGGACCGCAAGGCCCTGGAGGCCGCGTAAGCCGAAGCCCCCACGATTCGAAAGCGTCAAAGGTGGGGGCAGCCGCTTTCGTGCTGGCGGCAAGCCAAGGCCTAAAACCTCAGGGCCCAGTATCCCGCATATGCCTCACGCTGCGACGGGCTGTGGGTACACGCCGATTTGCTGGAGCATTCCGAGTTGGTCCCAGTTATCCCAGCCCTCGACGATCTTTCCGTCAACAATCCGCGCGATCGTGATGCCTCGACTTCGCACCGTGCGGCCACTGGCAGGAAGGCCAGGCGCAGCTCCCGTGTGAGTCATAACTGCCGACCAGCGCAGGACAACTTTATCGCCGGCGCCAAAGACGTCTTCGACGGTGACTCTGATATCCGGAAACGCGCCGCGAATTTCGCGCACGAACGCATCGAATTCCTCTGGCCCGTGAATCTTCGCGTCCGCGCCTCTTTGTCCGATGGCTACCGCATTCGGAGCCAGCAACTCGCGAATCGTATCGGTTCGGCCCTCATTCCATACTTCCTGAAACCAGCGGCGCATCAGTTGGATGTTTTCGTCGGCCGACATAGGGGTGAACTCCTGTCGAACGAATTCGGGCACCACACGTTAGCTCGCAACGTTGGAGCGGGCAAGGGGAATTTGGGGTTTTTCGCTGGCGACACGGAGACGTGCTGCATGTCCCCCATCTTGCGATAGAGCGGCTGGCGAGTGACGACCCGCTTCAGAATCCAACGCGGAAACAAATCCTCCTTGGAATCGGACGGCGTGCCACAAAAGATGCATGGTTTCATGGCCCCAGCCTACTCCTCTCGTTTCGGGGGTGCGCCGCTCCAAGCGTCGCTCGGGCAGCGATTTTCTTGGTCGTCCACGAAAATCAGAATCCCCACCCTCTTTCGCAAAGAACGCGAAAGAAGGGTGGGGCACCCCCCGGGGTCTGGAATCGATCGACGCGGCTTAGCCTTTACCGTCTTCAAGCCCCCGTGATATCCTCGTAAGCGTCACAAAGACAATCGATTAAGAACAGGAGTGCACCAGTTTAGTGTTAGCCAGAGAGCAAAAGAAATCCCTCATTGACCAGTACGGGAGAACTGCGAGCGATACCGGCAGCCCCGAGGTTCAGATCGCCCTGCTTAGCGAACGTATTGGACAGTTGACGGAGCACTTCAAGACGCACCAGAAAGACCACGGTTCACGCCGCGGACTTCTCATGCTGGTCAGCAAGCGCCGTAGCTTGCTCGACTACCTCAAGAAATACGATACCGAGAAATACAAGACCGTCATTACCAAACTCGGCATCCGCAAGTAGTCTTGACCCGGGAATCCCTTCGCTTCGACAACGTCGACCGGCGGGCATCCATCCAGGTTTCAAAGTGACAACGTTTCAAGGTTTCCAACGGAACCTTGAAACATTGAGAATCTCGAAACCTTGAAACTTTCTTTCCCGGGGCTATTTCTGAGCGCCGTTTCTGGTGAAACGGCAGCATCGAGGAAATCTCCACACGTGCGTTTTTCAAGCGCAGCCTATCTCCACACCAGGGTGATGTCGGGTGAGGTGTGCCTACCTTACGTCAACATCCTCACCCTTCGAAAACCGCGAAGGATGTGGCGCCCGCTCGCTCCTAGCTCAAGGCTCACGGCTCTAAGCACTCCAAAGGAAATCAATTCATGAAACCAGATCCAACCGTAGTTACAGTCAGTCTGACCGGCGGAAAATCCATCTCATTTGAAACGGGAAAATTGGCCAAGCAGGCCCATGGATCCGCTGTCGTCCGCATGGGCGAGAACGTCGTTCTCGCCACCGCTACCGCCAACGCCGACCCGCGCGAAGGCATCGACTTCTTTCCCCTCACCGTGGACTATCGCGAGTACACCTACGCCGGCGGACGTTTCCCTGGCGGCTTCATCAAGCGCGAAGGCCGGATGAGCGAGCGCGAAGTCCTCACCAGCCGGCAGATTGATCGGCCAGTGCGTCCAATGTTTGCCGAGGGATTCAAGTGCGAGACGCAGGTCATCGCGTTCGTACTCTCCGCGGATACGAATAACGATCCCGATGTTTGCGGTATCAATGGCGCTTCGGCGGCTCTGACCGTTTCCGACATTCCGTTCCTTGGCCCGATTGGCGCAGTGCGCGTGGGCCTGGTGAATGGGTCGTTCGTGGTCAATCCAACCTACGACGAAATGCGAGAGAGCCTGCTGAACATCATGGTGGTCGGCACCGCGGATGGCATCGTGATGATCGAGTCGGGCGCGAAAGAAGTAAAAGAAGAAACGGTTGTCGACGCGATCGAGTTCGGACACACCGAGATCAAGAAAGTCTGCGCAGGGATCAACGAGCTGCGCGACAAGGCAGGGAAGCCGAAGCGTAAAGTCGAGCCTCCGCAGTTCGATGACGCCTACTACAACAGCCTGCGTGGCAAGGTGGGCGAGCAACTCACCGACGCGCTCGATACCAAGAAGCATCCCAAGGCCGAGAGCTACACGCTGGTGAAGGACATCAAGAAGAAGCTGGCAGCCGAGCTGCCCGAAGGCGACGAAGTAGCCAAGCGCAAGCTCGATCACTACTACGAAACGCTGCGCGAGCGCATCTTCCGCGAGGCGGTGATCAATCAGAAGCGCCGTCCCGATGGACGCGCGTTCGACCAGGTCCGCGAAATCTGGATCGAAGCCGGAGTCCTTCCGCGGACGCACGGCAGCGCAATCTTCACCCGCGGCGAAACCCAAGCCCTGGTCACAACTACCCTCGGCACCAGCGACGACATGCAGCGCCTCGAAGGTTTCGAAGGCGAAGCCAAAAAGCGCTTCATGCTGCACTATAATTTTCCGCCGTTTTCGGTTGGGGAAGTGGCGTTTATGCGTGGTGCGGGACGGCGCGAGATTGGACACGGAGCGCTGGCGGAGAGGGCGCTCTCAGCAGTGTTGCCGCTGGAAGAGAAGTGGCCTTATGCGATGCGCGTGGTTTCGGACATTCTGGAATCGAACGGATCGTCATCGATGGCGACCGTCTGCGGAGCTTCACTTTCGCTGATGGATGCAGGCGTTCCGCTGAAGGCTCCGGTGGCCGGCGTTGCGATGGGATTGGTAAAAGAAGGCAGCGATTACGCCATCCTAACCGACATCGCGGGCGCGGAAGATCACTACGGCGACATGGACTTTAAAGTTGCCGGAACGAAGGACGGAATTACCGCGCTGCAAATGGATATCAAAGTCGCGGGGATCACGGCGCAGATCATGCGCGAGGCGCTGTCGCAGGCGCAGCGCGGACGGATGCACATCCTCGGCAAGATGGAGGAAGTGATCACGACGGGCCGCGAGAAGATTTCCGATTACGCGCCGAGGTTCTACACGGTGCAGATCCCAACCGACAAGATTCGCGATCTGATTGGGCCGGGCGGGAAAATGATCCGCAGCATCGTGGAGCAGACAGGAGTGAAGATCGACGTGGAAGATTCCGGACTGGTCAAGGTGGCGTCGAGCGATCAGGCTTCGGCGGCGAAGGCGCTGCAGATTATCGGCGACATCACGGCGACAGCAGAAGTCGGGAAGACTTACCTTGGCAAGGTTACGCGGCTGGCGGATTTCGGCGCATTCGTCGAGATCATTCCGGGCACGGAGGGCCTGTTGCACATCAGCGAAGTGGCGGAGCATCGGATCGCTGACGTTCGCGACGAGTTGAAGGAAGGCGATCAGGTGCTGGTAAAGGTGCTGGCCGTCGAAGGCAATCGCATACGGCTCTCGCGCAAAGCGATTTTGAAAGAGCAGCGCGCGAAGATGGCGGCCTCGGGCGGCGGAGAAGCTGCTCCGGCAGTTCCTGCGGAAGAGGGCGGCGAACCGCTTCCGGCTGGAACGCTGGTGATCGAAGGCGGCGGTGATTTTCCGGATGATCCGGATGAGCCTAACTTCAATCGTGAAGGCGGGGCTCCGCCGGTTGGAGCTGGCGCTGGAGAGCGTCCCCGAGGCGGTGACCGTGGAGGAGATCGCGGTGGCCGTGGAGGACGTCCAGGCGGCGGTGGCGGCGGTGGCCGAGGTCGTGGTCGCGGAGGCCGCAGCGGCGGTGGTGGCGGAGGCCGGCATGGAGGCCACGGCGGCGGCGGCGGTGGCGGAGGGCGACACTAACTTCTTTGTCACGGATTCGCGCGGATTAAAACCTCGTTTCATGAAAAGAGCTGCGACTTTCGTCGCGGCTTTTTTCTTTTGTGAATTCTTGTTGAGGGAAACTTTTCTTCAAATCTGGCAAGAAATGCTCGACAGGTTCCACCGCGAGCAATTGGATTGCGTATTACGAGCTACAGCGATCCACGTATGCCATCCGAAAAGAATCCTGACATCGGCCTGTGGGCGAATCTAGTGAGGTACGCTAAACCTTGTGATTTCAACCCCCGTGGTTTCGCCCATCCTAAGGTGGTGATTTTGTGGCAGAGAGCTTGCAAAGACCTTCGCACGAGCCGCACTGGCTCCTGGAGGATTTGTGAAAAAGATTCAGTCTCTCTCGTTCCTCGCCACCCTGGCGATCGCCATCGGCATGATCTCCTGGGGCAGCGCGCTCCATGCGCAAACCACACCGTCGGATCAGCAGACGCAGCAGCCTGCGACAGCGCCGGACACGACTCCATCGCAGCAGCGGCCCCAAGCCTCGTCGCCGGAGATGCCGCCGCAGTCGCAGCAAGCGCCCTCCTCGCAGACTCCGGACCAGTCACAGACGCCGGATCCGAACGCTCCGCAAACGGGATCGAAGTCTTCTCCTGACGCAACCGCGACCGACAGCCAGACTTTTTCGGGAACCGTGATGAAACAGGGCGACAAGTACGTGCTGAAGGATGACTCGGGTCAGGTTTATGACATCGATCATCAGACCGACGTCGCCAAGTTCGATGGAAAGCGCGTACGCGTGCAGGGTACGCTCGATCCGAGCGGCAAGAAGATCATGGTGAAGTAAGTACGCTTCTGGTCTGATTTCTCTCGCAAAGGGAAAGGCATTGAGGGGCGCATCCGCTCGGCGGACCTCGGTGCCTTGTTGTTTTGGGGTATCAACTTCTTTCGTGGGAAGGGAGTCAAATTCCCCACCCTCTCGCATAAGGCGCAAGAAGGGTGGGGCACCCTCGCGTCATTGTTCTTAAAGAATTGCGGGGGCTGGATCTGTGTTTGGCGTTGCGCCTAGCGGGTCCACTTGCAGCGTCAGGCCCTCTATTTGGCGCACTACCACGATCTGCCCTACCGGTAAAGTTGTCGAAGCGATCGCGTCCCATAGTTCGCCGTGGACAAAGATCTTGCCCTGCGGCGCGAGCGCGGTCTGCGCCACTCCCGTTTCACCGACCAGGCCCTGTTCTCCGGTCACGATCTTGTTGCGGCGGGCCCGGTAGGCAATCGTCATCAGGAACGCGGTGATGATGCCGAAGGGAATGCTCACTGCCAGCGCGGTCAGCAGGTGAACGCGCATCTCAGGAATCGGGGAATCCACGAGCAGCAGGCCACCCAGAGTGAGCAGTGCGATGCCGCCGACAGTGAGAACTCCGTGAGTAACAAATTTGGCTTCGGCGGCGAAGAGAGCGAAGGCTCCGAGAATCAGAATGAGTGCGGCAAAGCGTGTAGGGAGAAGATTCAGCGCGAAGGCCGCGACGAGGATGAAGACCACTCCCACCGTTCCCGGTATGACGGCTCCCGGATGGTTGAATTCGACGTAGAGGGCGAGCGCCCCGATGATGAGGATCAGGAACGCGACGTTGGGGTCCATCAGTTCGTCTAGAACGCGCTCCTTGACGGTCATCTCAAAGGGAAGGATCGACTGATCCGTCAAGTTGAGAGCTGCAGTCTCACCGTTGAAGCGCTTGAAAGATTTTCCCCTCATCTGGCGGAAAAGATCTTCCCGACGGTTGGCGACGTAGTCGATGAGATGTTGGGTGAGAGCTTCCTGCTCGGTGAAAGACTTCGATTCGCGCACGGCGCTCTCGGCGGCGTCGGTATTGCGTCCGCGCTTGGAGGCAACGGAGCGCATCAGGGCGGCGGTGTCGTTCTCGATTTTCTGCTTCATCTCATCGTCGGGCTTCACCTGGACGGGGCCGATCAGAGTTACGGGATGAGCAGCTCCAGCGGCGGTTCCGGGAGCCATGGCGGCAATATCCGCGGACTCAAGTATGAAGATCCCGGCGGAGCCCGCATGTCCACCGGTGGGAGTTACGTAAACGATCACCGGCACCGGGGAACTGGTGATTTTCTCAATGATTTCGCGAGTGGAGCTGACGAGGCCGCCGGGTGTGTTCATCTCAATCAATACGGCTTGCGCGTTGGAGCGGTGGGCCTGATCAATGGCGCGGGAGATGTATTCGGCGCTGATGGGCTGGATGGTGTCGTCGACAACGATTTTGAGGACCTGGGCGGAGGCGGGTGCGGCGAATGCGACCGCTGCCACTAGCCAGAGTAGTGCGCGAATTAGATTATTGAATTTGGGTAGGAAGTGCATAGGCCCTTCGCTTCTCTCGGGATGACAAAGATGCATGAAAGCCGCGGCCGACTTGGTGTTGAGCGAGGCACCGCGTCCAATCCTATTGTCCACCTATTTGCGGGTGTTGGTTTGAATTTCTTGAGGCGCGGAGACTTGAGCGCCACTGGGAGTTGGAAGAGTTGGTCTCCATCCCGGCAAGTCGGTGCTGCCGGTGATCAGTCTCGCGCCGCGTTCGTAGGTGACGTACGACCAGGCCCACTGAATGAAAACGAGCACGCGGTTACGGAAGCCGATCAGGAACAGGATGTGAATGAAGAGCCAGGAAAGCCACGCGAGGAATCCGGAGATGTGGATTTTTCCGAATTGAGCGACTGCTGCGGCGCGGCCGATCGTGGCCAGGCTGCCTTTATCCCAGTAGTGGAACTTGGAACGGTCGGAGTCAAAATCCCCACCCTTCGACTTGCCCTCGCTGCGCTCGGTCGCGCTCCGGGCAGGCTTCTCTCGCAAAGAAAGCGACAAGGGTGGGGCACCCTCGCGTGACTCCACTTCTTTGCGAATTAGCTTTGCTACGTAGTTGCCTTGCTGCATGGCGACCGGAGCTACGCCGGGGAGCAATTTGCCCTGTTCGTCTTTCGCTGCGGCGAGATCGCCGATGACAAAGACTTCGGGATGCCCGGGAATCGTCAAATCCGGTTGCACAGGGACGCGTCCGGCGCGGTCGACAGCGACTCCCAACTTCTTGCCGAGAGGGGAGGCTGCAACTCCGGCGGCCCAGAGGATCACGGTTGCGGGAAAGCGCGTGCTGCCGAAATATACGGCGCCGGCTTCGACCTGCGTGACCATGGTTGAGGTGCGCACCTCGACCCCGAGGTGATTCAGTTGTTGCTCGGCGCTGCGGGATAGATCTTCCGCGTACGCGGGGAGGATCCGCGGACCCCCTTCGATCAACAAGATGTGGGTGCGCGCGGGGTCGATGGTGCGAAATTCGTGGGCGAGAGCGTGGCGGCTGATTTCCGCGAGCGTGCCGGCTAGTTCGACTCCGGTAGGGCCTCCACCAACGACGAGAAAGTTGAGCTGGGAGCTGGTTTCTCCGGCTGCCGCCTGTCGCTCGGCCAACTCGAAAGCGAGTAATACGCGGCGGCGGATCTCGAGGGCGTCTTCGATGGTCTTAAGCCCAGGAGCATAGGGTTCCCACTCATCGTGTCCGAAATAAGAATGTCCGGCTCCCGCGGCGACGATCAGATAGGCATAGGGAATTTCGCCGTCGGGAGTGAGGACGACGCGGCGGTTGAGATCGAATCCGGTGACCTCGGCCATGAGGACTTCAATATTCTTATCTGAGCGAAGAATTGAACGGATGGGCGCGGCGATTTCTCCGGGCGAGAGTCCGGCGGTGGCGACCTGGTAGAGCAGCGGCTGAAACGTGTGGTAATTCCTACGATCGATGACGGTGACGCGGACGCGCGCTTTGGCCAGCACCTGGGCTGCGTTAAGGCCTCCGAAGCCAGCGCCGACGATCACTACGCGAGGGGGAAGTTGGTTCGTCATCTTGCTGATCTCTGCTCCACTCTATAAGATTCACGCGATGGCCGATGGTTCCAGAAGTTATTCAACTGTCATTCCCCAGGAAAAATCTACTCGGGCGTGGGTGCGATGGTTGCTGCCCTCGGTTTCGGACCTGATCTTCGTCTGTGTCCTGTGCCTTTTGATCTTCACGGCGCTCTCGGTGAAGCTATTGGGCGACGCGGGCATTGGATGGCACATTCGGACGGGGCAGCAGATTCTCGCGACGCACGCGATCCCGCGGACCGATCCCTTTTCTTCGACCATGGGCGGCAAGCCCTGGTTTGCGTGGGAGTGGCTTTATGACGTGGTCGTCGGGGAGTTGGCGAATATTGCCGGATTGAATGGAGTGGTGTGGTTCACGGCGGCGATGATCGCGGGAGTGTTTGGCTGGATGTTTCGGCTGCTGGTCCGGCGCGAGATGAACATATTTTCGGCGCTGTTGCTGGTGCTGCTGGCATTGTCGGCATCGACCCTGCACTTTCTGGCGCGTCCGCATATCGTGAGCTGGATGTTCACGCTCGCCTTCTTCTGGCTCCTGGATTCGACGGAGCGAAATTATTTCAAGGGAGTGGGGCGGCATCGAAAACTCTGGGCTTTGCCGCCCCTGATGCTCGTCTGGGTGAATGTGCACGGCGGGTTTGTGCTTGGGTTTGTGCTGCTGGCGATCTTCTGGTTTGGATCGATCTGGACCCTGTTTCGAACGAAGGGTGCGCGAATTGACGAAGTGCTGCACCGGATCGCCGCAGGGAAGCGGGTGCGCGATCTGACGCGAGTGGGCGGGGCGTCGGTGTTGGCGAGTTTTGTGAATCCGTATGGATGGCGGCTGCATGCGCATATTTATTCGTACCTGACGAACCGCTTTTTGATGGATCACATCGAGGAGTTTCAATCGCCAAATTTTCATGGCGTGGCGCAGAAATGCTTTCTGCTCTTGCTGGTGCTGTCGCTGGGAGTGCTGGTGACGCGGGGACGGAAGCTGCGTACGAGTGAAGGGCTGCTCGTGCTGTTTGTGACGTATGCGGGATTGTATGCGTCGCGGAATATTCCGATTTCGGCCATTCTGCTCGCGATGATTGTCGGGCCGTGGCTGCCGCGAGTGGAGTTCCTCGAAGGATTCTCGCTGAGAATGAGCGCGGTGGAACTGGGGTTGCGCGCGCATTTTTGGGCGATCGTGGTGACCATTGGCACGTTGGTGATTGCGTTGAATGGGGGCCGTGTGGGATCGAGCGTGCTGATGGATGCGCACTTCGGTCCGAAGCGGATGCCGGTGGATGCGGTGAATTATCTGGAAGCGCATTCGGTGCAGGGGCCGATCCTGAGCCCGGATTACTGGGGCGGATATTTGATTTACCGGATGTATCCGCAGGTGCCGGTAGTGGTCGATGACCGGCACGATTTGTACGGGGCTGAATTTCTGCAATCGTACTTGCGCATGATGCATCTGGAGCATGGGTGGGAGGATTTCCTCCGGGAGAATAATCCGCAGTGCGTGCTACTGCCGAGGAATGCCGCGCTCGCGAGTATTCTCGCAAAGACTCCGGAGTGGCGAGTGATCTACGAGGATGACGTCTCGATTGCGTTTGCAAACGGGCCGGAGAGCGGAGTGAAACTGCACGCGGAGATGAAGCTGCCGTAGTCCGCATATGAACTGGCAATTGACCTTTCTATTCGCCGCGCTGAAAATGAAAGTGGCGCTGCGTCCTTGAGTTCCACATTCGCGCCGTCTTGGATCAACTGAAAATGGCCCAGTATTTTTCCGCACGGGTGGCCGCGGCGGTGGCGCTCACACTGGCGCTCGCGGCGTGCTCGGGATCTTCGTCTCCTATCTCAACATCGACAACTCCACCAACGACGCAGCCGGGAAATCCAGTGGGATCGAATCTGACGCAGGTCAGTTCGGATCCGTTTACCGTGGGGCCGGGGCAGCACGCGACCGAGGTCGAGCCGCACATGTTGTCAAACGGATCGACGCTGGTCGCGGCATTTCAGACAGGAAGAATTTCCCCGGGAGGCGCGACGGATATTGGATGGGCGACGTCGACGGATGGCGGCACGACGTGGAGTCACGGCTTTTTGCCGGGATTGACGATTGGCGAGGGAAGTGGTCCATACGACGCGGCGAGCGATCCGGCGGTGGCTTACGACGCGAAGCATGGAGCGTGGATGATCTCGTCGTTGCCGCTGTCGAATAGTTCGGCGACGCCGGCGGTGGTGGTCAGCCGCTCCACCGATGGCGGATTCACGTGGCAGAATCCGGTGAGCGTCGACGCGACGTCGCAGAGCTCCGACAAGAACTGGATTGTGTGCGATAGCTGGCCGAGTAGCCCGCACTACGGAAATTGCTATATGGAGTGGGATGATCCGCTGAACGCAGATGAGATCGTGATGAGCACGTCGAGCGATGGCGGACTGACGTGGGGTGCTGCGACGCCGACGGCGAACCTGTCCGACGGAATTGGTGGACAGCCGCTGGTGCAGCCGAGCGGGACGGTGGTGGTGCCGATCGAGTCCACGGCTGCGCCGTTGATGCTGGCCTACAGTTCCGGCGATGGGGGCGTGACCTGGAGCGCTCCGGTGACGATATCCAATATCCAGTTTCATTCTGATGCGGGAGGAATTCGCAGCGGACCGTTGCCGTCAGCGGCGGTGGATGGAGCGGGGACGATTTGGGTGGTGTGGGAAGATTGCCGCTTCCGCGCAAGCTGTACTTCGAATGATCTTGTTTACAGCACGTCGGCCGATGGAGTGAATTGGGGCGCAGTGACGAGGATTCCGATCGACGATGTGTCGAGCACGGTGGATCATTTCATCCCGGGGATTGGGATTGATCCGGCGACTTCTGGCACGGTGGCGCACGTGGCTCTGCATTATTACTACTATTCGCAGAGCGGTTGCACGGTGGCCACCTGCCAGCTGGCGCTCGGGTATATCTCTTCAGCGAATGGGGGGACGAGTTGGAATAGTCCGAGTTCGCTGAGCGGGCCGATGCTTGTGAGCTGGCTGCCCGTTTCTCAGAACGGATTGATGGTGGGCGACTATATCGCGACCGCGTTTACCAATGGTGTGCCGCATGGAGTGTTCGCGGTGGCGCAGGCGAATTCGGGATCGACGTTCAGCGAAGCGATCTACACCGGCCAGGGGCTGTCAGCGAAGGCTGCCGGGCGGCAGTTATCTTCTGCGGGCGATCGGCCGCTGCACCGGTTGTCGGATCCGATTGAGAAGGAAGTGCCGGAAAAGGGGCGGAGGCCGCCTCGCCGGCGGGCTCGGAAGAATGCGAAGTGATTAGGGGATAGTTCTGTGCCGCTGCACGCGAGATCCCTCCCTTCGCCTGAAAAGCGGCTCCGGTCGGGATGACGCCTTCTATTTGAAGCGACGCTTTCGCCAGCTTCACGGGGCATAAGAAATTCCACCAAGCGAATGAACGTTAGAAGCGGTCGTTGGTGTCGATTCCGAAGCCCAGGATTGCGGTTACTTCCACCGCCTGAGTTCCTCGCGTTGCGGGCTGGAATTTCCAGGCACGGAGCGCTGCGACAACCTTGGCGGTCATTGTGGCGGGTCCAGCTTCGAGAACACGGATATTTCTAAGATTGCCGGACGCGTCGAGCGTGCAGGTGACGACCATGCGCGCGCGGGGCAGGCCCTCCGCGAGATCGGTTTTAATCGGCGTTGGCGCGGCTAGAGTTCCGCCGAAAGGATGCCCCGTGGTCGATTCGTCGGCAAATTCCATGACAACCGTCCCGAGCGTCGTATCCAAATAGGTGGTGTACTTCTCGCCGCGGAGAAGATTCTTGTAAGGCTCGAAGGCTCCGCCGGAACTGGCTGTTGCTACGACCGTTACGCCCAGCGCGTCTCGCTGTTTCACAGGGGTGCGACCCGGTGTAGCAGGTTCGCTAGCTACGCCACTGTCCGAGCCAAATCCAGGCAGGGTGACAATGCTGCTGCCACCGCTGATGTCGACGCCCCGGACGGGCGGGTTACCCGCAGTCAAATTTCCAGCCCCTCCTGGTCCCGGGGTCGGAGAAATGCCTCCGTTCGAGCTTGGATCGGAGCCGCGCCCGGCGCCGGTTTTCGCAGCGCCGCCGCCTTGACCATTGAGAGAGCTGCCGGGGCCGTTGTCGCGGCCGATGCCGGTTCCGCTGCCCACACCACCTAGTCCGGATTTGTCTGCCCCAGAGGGGGACATCGCGAGCGACCCTGAGCCGCCGCTGGTGGGCATGCCGACTTTGGCTCCGGGCTGAGTGGAAATGACTGCGCCAGCATTGGTCCCGCTGCCGCCGTTAGTGGGCGGGGTTAGACCGGCGCCAACATCCGTGGGAGCGCCGAGTCCAGCGCCCTTGCGGCCAGAACCCGACCCGCCCGCAGCCGATCCTCCGCCAACTGATGGCGGCGGAGGCACGATATTGTTAGCGAGCAGAGTTCCTCCGGGAGCGCCGGCGCCGCCTCCCGAGTTGCCGGTGCCGCCGCCTGCTCCCGAGAGCGACGGGGGCGGCGGGACCACGCCGGGATTTCCGAGATAGGGCGCAGCGCCATTGGCACGAGCGCCGGTGCCGCCATTTGCTCCAACGGCCGGAGGCGGAGCCACCGCATTGGCACCGAGCGATGCGCCGGCACCGTTGCGACTGCCACGTGGATTACCACCAGCCGCCGCCGAGCCGACTGTGGGCGGAGGCGGGACGACATCGCTGGAGAGTGAGGTTGACGGTCCGCCGGGGGTGCTTCCTGTGTTCACGGACGGTGGCGGAGGCACAACCTCGGTGGCTCCAAAAATCTTGCCGATCAGACTGCTCATGAACGTTCCGCTGCCGGATTGTGATGGCGGTGGAGGGACGACGGTCTTCGCAGGATCTTGTACGCTACCGCTCGCGAGACGGCGCATGTCGGGGGAGATGTCGGATGAAGGTGGAGGAGCGACCACGGAAGGCGATGGCAGCGACAGCTTCGGATTCCGGAGTGTGGCGCGCTCGGGCGCGGAAACGGGCGGAGGCACCGCCGACGTATTCGTCATCTGCACGGGCGTGCTAGAGATTTCGCGGCTGAATGCGCCAGGGGGCGGAATCACATTCGAGGAAAGCGCGGGGCTGGAACGAGCCCGGTCGCGCGCGACGCTTGGAGCGGGTGCTACGACCGATGGGTCGAGTGACCGGGCGGTAAGCGAGCGATCCCGTGAAACTCGCGGCGCAGGAGCAATGACCGACGGAGCCAGCGCGGGAGCGACGAGCTTGTGATCATCCGGAACGCTGGGCGCAGGAGGAATCAGTGTCGCGTTGAAAGTCGGCGCAGTCAGCGTGCGATCGCGCGTGACATTCGGAGCGGGCGCAATCACGGAATCGAGTTGAACTCCGTTGCGCGTGTAGTCGCGAATGACATTGGGAGCTGGGGCCACAATCGACGTAGCGAGATTCGGAGCCGAGCGCGCAGAACGCAACCCTTCCGCAGGCGGTGGACCGGGATCGGGCTTGACGGCCAGCAGGTTCGCTACGGCATCGTGCGTAGGAGTGAGCTTAAGATTCGGCGCATCGACTACGCGCGGAGTGAGAGATCCGCCGCGCGCGATCTTGATGGTCTGGGTGCGATGGTGCGACTCATCGCCGCCAGCGCGGCCTGCCGTTCCCGCCTGAGCGCCGCCGAGATCTTCGGTACGAGGCAGTTCGTCGCCGGTGTAATAAATAACGTCATGGGGCGATAATCGCGGCGAGACATAAGGGCGCAGTTCAGCGACTTTGTACTGCACAAAGATTGCCGCCAGGATCAGAAATGCCTCGAGGAAATACGAGGGCGCCATGATCCGCAGAGGAATCAATCCAAACGGAGCTTCTCCCGCCAGACGGGCTTCCGATCGCATCAGCGCCGGCTTGATGGAGCTGACGAATTCCTGCCAGGGCGAGGACCACTCAACCAGAAGGCGAGGAGCGTCCCGGACGTCACGAACGGTGACCGCCTCGTCGAGTTGGAGAACGCTGCTCATGCAGTTGGCTGGCTGGGATCCTTTGCGAGAGTGATTTCAATTCTATCGCCCACCGCCGTTCGAGTCTCGGCAGCGACGTTACACGGCAGTTCCAAGACCGACGCAGCCTGTCTACGCACTGGAGCGAATCGCCACGGCCGCAATTCCGGTTGAACGTGTATCACCGTCATGGCCCGATCCAAATAGACAACATCAATGGGAAACCCCATCCCTAGAGTATGAACGCCATGGCAGGGAACGATCCAGAGTCCTGAACCATTACGGAAGTCATCGGCCCCCAGGCCAACCAGCCCACGCAGGCGAGTCCAGTGGGTGTCGGCGACGGCCAGTGACGTGGCGAGGTAGGCCTGTCGCGTCTGATTGAAAGCCTGCCCTTCGCTGGAGAGAACTGCCATGAGACCCCGTGTTGTTCTGCGGAACTGGTTGCGCCGCTAGCGGCCGCCTGAAACCGGCCCCAGTTGCCGGATCAATTCGATCACGGCGGGACCGATCGTGACAAAAATGATCGACGGCAGAACAAAGATTACCAGTGGGGGGACCATTTTGATGGTGGTCTTGGCAGCTTGTTCTTCGGCGCGTTGCCGGCGTTCCGTGCGGAGGGAATCGGAATGCACGCGGAGAGCCTGGGCGACGCTGGTACCGAAGCGGTCGGTCTGAATCAGTGTACCAACAAGGGAGCGGATATCGTCAACACCAGTGCGCTCCACCAGATTGCGGAGAGCCTCGGCGCGGGGCTTGCCGGCGCGCATTTCCAGGTTGACAAGATGAAATTCATCGCTGAGGTCGGGATGGGCGTGGTGCAAATCCTGGCCTACGCGCATCAGAGCCTGATCGAGCGCCAAGCCAGCCTCAACGCAGATGACGGTCAAGTCAAGGGCATCGGGCAATCCGAGGCGAATGCGGTTCTGGCGGTCCCGAATCATGCGCTTCAACATGAAGCGCGGAAGGAAGAATCCAAGTCCCGAGATGCCGGCGAGCAGAAATGGATTGGCAAATCCGGAGAAGACGACCACTCCGACGAAACCAACGGCGGCCGCCAAAAGACGCACGCCGAAGTAGTAATTGACGTCAATGGCATCGCGGAAGCCGGCCTGAATCAGCCAGCGGCGCGTGCGCGAGACGTCGGAAGCGGAGAGCGGAATGGCTTTGCTGAGAGGATCGAGCGCCTGCTCAATGCGTTCCCGGATGGCGGGACGGTTCTCCGCCGGTTGTGCCTGCTGTCCACCAAGAGCGCGGAGGCGGGCGCCCAGCATGGAACTCGGCGTTACGGCGGCAGCGCCGAAGGCGAACACGCCCACCACGACGGTGATGAAGACGACGACAATCAGCAGCAGAGGCAGCATAGTTAAACCTGAATCCGGATAATTTTCCGGATCACGAAATATCCAATGGTTTGCAAAGTGATTCCCGCGACCAAAAGAGTGTGGCCGATGGGATCCGCAAACAGCGGGTGAATGAAGCTGGGATTCAGCACCAGCATCACGGTGACGATGATGGGCGGCATGCCCATCAGGAGGGCCATCGTAAGGCGGCCCTGGGCGGTATATACGCGAACCTGGCGCTGTATTTTGAAGCGCTCGCGAATGACATAAGAGAGGTTGTCGAGAATTTCCGCGAGGTTGCCGCCGGTCTCGCGCTGCAACATGACAGCTGTTACAAAAAATTTCACGTCGACCAGCGGCATCCGGTCCGTCAGATTCAGCAGAGCATCGCGGACAGGCATGCCGAACTTCTGTTCCTCATAGAGCTGCCGGAACTCGCCGGCGATCGGCTCTGAAATTTCGCTGGTAATCATCTCGAGCGCGGTGGTAAAGGCGTGACCAGCTCGGACGGCGCGAGCCAGAGTGTCGATGGCTTCCGGGAAGAGTTCCTCGAACTTCTCGAAGCGCTTATTGCGCTTATACGAAGCGTAGGAATACGGCAGGACGAAGCCGACGAGCAGGCCAATCCACGCGATTTCAACGCGCTTGCTGAGAATATAGGTGACGATGGTGACGACGATTCCGCTGAGCGCCGAGAATCCCAGGAAATTTCCAGCGCGCATGTCCATGCCTGCCTGTAGCAGCATTTTCTGCAGGTCGGAGACGCGAGCCGAACGGCGAAGCAGGTTGTCGAGGGCGGGGATTCGGCTGAGTTGCTCGTCCCGCAGCAGCGCCAGTTCTTCGTCGGCGGCAAGATCGGGAGCTTTGCGCTCGTTGGCCAGTCGCTCTTTGATCAAGCGGGCTTGCGCGCTGCGCTGATCAAGAAGAGAGAACACCGCGAACGCGAGGAGCGCGACCACTCCGAAGACAACCAGCGCGATCAGAGCTGCAGTCATATTGGACCTAGACCTCGGCCTTCGATTCAAACAGCGCAGGCCGTAGACGGGCGCCTGCGGTTGCCAAGCGATCGGCAAACTTCGGACGAGTCCCGGTGGCTCGAAACGCACCGCGGACCTTTCCGTTCTCATCAATGCCGGTGCGATCGAAGGAAAAGATGTCCTGCATCGCAATCGAATCGGCGTCCATTCCGGTGACTTCGGAGATCGTGGTCACTTTGCGCGTACCGTCGGACAGGCGGGCAATTTGAATCACCGCATGCACGGCGGAGGAGATTTGCTGGCGTACGGCCCGCTCCGGAATGTTGAGATTGGCCATCGAGACCATGTTTTCGATACGAGCCATGGCATCGCGCGGAGAGTTGGCGTGGACCGTGGTGAGCGATCCTTCGTGACCCGTGTTCATGGCCTGCAACATGTCGAAGGCTTCCTCGCCACGCACCTCGCCAACTACGATGCGGTCGGGGCGCATACGCAAACTGTTGATGACCAGCTGCCGCTGGCGGACAGCGCCCTTGCCTTCGATGTTGGGCGGGCGAGTTTCCAGGCGGACGATGTTTTCCTGCTTGAGCTGCAATTCGGCCGCGTCTTCGATGGAGACGATGCGCTCAGTGTTAGGAATGTACCCCGAGAGCACGTTGAGCAGGGTGGTCTTGCCGGCGCCGGTTCCGCCAGATACCAGGATGTTGAGGCGACCCTTGACCATGGCCGAGAGGAGTTCCAGCATCGATTCGGTGAGCGTCTGATTTTCAATCATCTGCCGCGCGGTGACTGGCTCACGTCCGAAACGGCGAATGGAGAGACACGGACCGTCGAGGGCGAGCGGCGGAATGATGGCGTTCACACGGGAGCCATCGGTGAGGCGCGCATCAACCATTGGAGAGGACTCGTCGACGCGGCGGCCTACGCGGGAAACGATGCGCTCGATGATCTGCATCAAGTGCACGTTGTCCTTGAACGTCAGCGTGGTGAGTTCGAGTTTGCCCGCCTTTTCCACGTACACCCGATCGTAACGGTTGACCAGGATATCGGAGATGTTGGGATCTTTGAGGAGTTGCTCTAACGGACCGAGGCCGAAGATCTCATCGAGAATTTCACGCGAAAGACGTTCGCGTTCAGCAAAGCTGAGAGGAACGACTTCGCCGTTGACCACCGCACGGATCACTACCAGGACTTCATCGCGAGCCGAGTCTCCGGCCGCCTTGCCTAGTTTTTCCAGGTCCAAACGGTCGAGAACCTTGCGGTGCAGGTCGGCTTTCACCTGCTGAATGTCGGTGCGCTCGAACGATTGAAGATTTGCCATAAGCCCCTAAATTCTAAACTGACTTGAACAATGACCACGCCGCGCGCTTCACGTCAGCGTCGTTGCGCGTCAATTCCTGCGCCAATCCGGAGAAACAGCGGGCGATCTCGGAGTTGCGCTGATCCATCACCGGAGTTCCGCGATCGATCGCGCTGGAGACGGCGAAATACTGATTAGGCACCCGCCACAGGAGTTTGGCGCCGACCGCAGCCTCGGCGTCGGCTTCGCTGAAGCCTGGAACTTTGCGAAACCGGTTCAAAACTAACCGGACGCGCTCGCGCCCGCCGGTTTCTCCCAAATACTGCTGAACGCGGGCTGCGCTCCATAGCGATGCGACATCGCTGCAGGCAACGAGCAACACGGTTTCGGACAAACTGGCGATGAGCCGGGTGGCTGCGTCGAAGCGCGAAGAGGCATCGACCACGACGTAACGGTAATGCGTGACCAGCATATCGAACAGACGCACAAACTCTGCGGTCGACGGATCTAGAGCTGCGGGCACGTTCGTTCCCGCGAGCAGCTGCAATCCTCCATTGTGCCGCGTCATGAAGCTTTCGAGCAGGGAAGCGTCCATGCGGTGCAAGTTGCGGGTGGCGTCGGCCACGGTGAACACTGGCTTCAGGTTCATGTGCAGCGCCGCGTGGCCCAGGGGAGCCAGGTCGACTAGAGCCGTTTGGCTGTATGCGGACTGCAGCGCCAGCGCCAGATTCACGGCGACAGTCGTCGCGCCGTTTCCACCTTTAGCATTGACGACGGAAAACACCTTGCCTCGCAAGCCTTCTTGCTGTCCGCGGCGTTGCGCGGCCGAGAGGCGCACAAAAGCTTCGAGAAGATCGGTCGTGGTGGTGGGACGCTCGATGAATTCCTTTGCGCCGGCGCGCATGGCGTTCACAATCACCTGCGGCTGATTCAGATTGCCGATGGCAAAGATGGCGAGATCCGGCATTTCCTGGTGAAGCAGTTCGATGGCACGGAGTGCCTGGGGTGCATTGTCGGTAGGAATATCGACCAGAGTTACATCGGGATTGGCGGCGCGCACGCGGCGGGTGACCGGATCCGATGAAGCCAGCGGATAACTTGCGCAAGTGTGAGCGGTCCTGGCCACACTGGTGTTGTCAACGAGCACCTGCAGAAGGGCGCGCTGCTCGTTGTCGGTGGCCACGATGACGACTGTCAGCTCTGGCATAGCAATCTGTGGCCCTTCACGTTAAGACTTGCTCCTGTCGTGCCGAGCCCATCACGAGAGGAATTCGTAGCTACTTGCTCTTATCAAACTTGCCCGTATCCATGAAAGGCTTCGCGTTCTTCGGCGGAGCCGGCGGGTCCGTGGTCGGTGAAACACGATGCACCGTGCAAAGCACCATCAGTTCCGAATTGCTCTTTTGAAGACTCTTGCTGCGGAAGAACGCCCCCAGGATCGGAATGTCCCCGAGCCCCGGGATTTTGTTGTAAATATCGGTCACGCGGTTGTCCATCAAACCGGCGATTACGAAACTCTGTCCGTCCTGGACTTCGAATTCAGTTTCAGCCTTGCGGGTGCTAAGCGCAGGGACGGTGAATCCGGAGATGGTGAGCGCGTTGGCAAAATCGAGCGTGCTGACTTCGGGAGCGACGGTTAGATGGATGCTGCCGTTCGGAGTGATGACGGGGGTGAACTCCAGCCGCACGCCGAACTCTTTGAATGAGATGGTGACTGCGGTAAAGCCAGCGCCCGGCTGCACGATGGGGAAGGGAAATTGTCCGCCGGCGAGGAAGCTGGCTTTCTTGCCGTTGACGGCGATGAGATTCGGCTCGGCCAGGATTTGAAGAAGATTCTTAGTTTCCAGAGCTTCAATCACAGCGCCGAAATTAATGTCCGGACGAAAGACGAACAGGTTCAACACGTTGTTAAGAGTCTGACCGGTCGTGGTCGTGGTGCCGTTTTGGTTGGTTAAAGTTTGCGGTCCGAAGCCGCCGTACTGTCCAGTTGTAATCGTGCCGATGGTATTCGCGGCGCCGTTGGAAAGAAAATTCACGCCCAGCTGTGTGAGGGCGGTGCGATCCACTTCAGCAAACTTTACCTGCAGCAGAACTTCTTGTGCGCCGACGGGACCGAAGGTCAGAACATTCACGACCTTCGGCGAATAGGCGCTGGCAAGCTCGCCGGCGCGCTTGGCCACATCCTCGGTTGAAACGTGTCCGGAGAGAACGATGGCCGCCCGCGATGGCGTGACCGTAATTTGCTCGTCGGGGAAAACGCGATGCTCTTCTTCGGCGCAGGCGCTGACGTCGACGTCAACCCGCAGGTCGAAGCTACGCGAGCGCTCCAGTTCATCCCAGATGAGAAGCGAAACTTCTCCGGGAGATTTGCCGTGCACGAGAATCTGCGTCGGAGTGATCGGCTGGGCAAAGGCGATGTTTGGGTCGGTGATAGAGATGCGCTTCAGGCGCTCCGTCGTATTGATGAGCAGCGATTTGCCCACCATCACGCGCAGGGGCGCCGATCCTTGCGTGGCTTGGGACTGAGCCGGAAGGTTAGCGGTCTGGGTTCCGGTCGGAACCGGGCTCTGAGGCTGCGCCGGGGCGTCTGCTTGCTGCACGGTTTCGGAGGACGCGGGCAGGATAAGCGACGCGAGCAGCAGGGCCCCAAGCAAAGACATGCGAACGTTCATTGTCAGATTGGTCTCCCTGTGAGGAAACTGACCGGTGTGCAACGTGGCGTTGAGCAACATCGAATCTCTACGGATCACTTGGCCTCACCACAACCGTCATCGCCACATTTCACTACATCGACTTTCTTGTCGCCCTGATAGACCTCTACGCTGACCCCGGTTGCGGGCGGAGGAGGCGGAGCGGCTTTCGGGGTCGCAACGCGATGAACCGGGGCGTGCACGACAGGTTCGGGTGTCGCCATCAACCTATAAAGACCCTTGGAGTTGGACGACGGCACTTCATCTTGCTTGGTGTCGAGCGGATTGCGCAGCGCGAGTTGAATATGTCCTTGCGAACTGGCGAGAGTGAGTCGCTGCGCGTCGTCGGGAGAAACCAGAAGCGTAATCACGGCCGTATTCTGGGCCTCGCCAGTTGAAGTTCGTTCCAGCGTATGACCCGAAGCGAGAACTGCAACATTTTGCAGAACCGTCGTGGTTTCCTGATCCCCGTTGTTGCTGGGCGTTCCGGTGAGCAGAACATCCACGCGTGTTCCGGGAGTCACAAATCCAGCCACGGATACAACTTCATTCACGCGAACGGAAACGGCGCGCATCCCGGGCGGAATCAGAGATGGGAGGCCCGATCCGGCATTCTCGGCGGCAAGACGATTGGGCAGAATGAATTCACCGCGGGAGATCGGAATGATGACGCCGTGCCCAACGACTTCGGAACGCTTTCTGGGCGCGCCCGGCGGGAGATCTCCGCCAGGTATCCGAATGATCTTGATGTCGTGTTCTTCGACGCGTGCGCCCACCTGCAAATCGTTCGCGGCCACCATGACATCGACGCCGGGGTCGCCGCCTGCACCGCTTTTCGCTTGCAAGCTCTTGTAGACGTACATACTTACGAACAGGCCCAACCCAAGCGCCAGAACCCCGATCATTAACAGACGTGTGCGATTCATTCCATTTCCTTAAACTGCGTCACTGCTTCCGTCGAACTTGGGCGTTTTTATTCGCTACTGAATCGAACTGGCGACGTTGGAGAACACATTGTTGGCGTTGGACCCGATTAACCGGATCGTTCCGACGACGATCACCAGGATCACCGCCAGCATGACTGCATATTCGGCGATGTCCTGCCCCTGCTCTTCGGACCAAAGCTGACGCGCTGCCTCAAGGATCATTGGTTTTCTCCTAACTGCATTTTCGAGATCGATAAGGAATGGTATTCGAGAGCCCAGCTGGGACCTCATTTAGGGCTCGCCGCCACTCGACTTACGGTAATCATACCTGCATCTCGGAATAAAGTGACAAATTCTTGCACCCGGGATTACTGTCGGTAACCAATCCGGTGCCGGGGTTCGGAGGGCCGGAATCCGAGGGGTCGGCCGGGCGCCTGTGGGATACAATCGACCGCGCCTCATGTCCGACAGGCCCAAGCTCCGGTTTGCGCTGACGTCGTTTTGTTTGGGAATGATCGCGCTGCATTGCGCGGTTTTCTGGCTGGCCCGTTACCGGGTTCAGGCCGGATCCCCCGATTTCAGCATCTTTTATACGGCTGGACTCATGCTCCGGCAGGATCGGGGCCCGGTCCTATACAGCGCCGATGCGCAAAGGGCAACCTGGCGGGAAGTTGTCCCGGGCGCGGCCGTTCGCGACCATCCTTTGCCCTTCAACCATCCTCCGTTTGAAGCGGTGCCATTCCTCTGCATGACCTATTTGCCGTATCTTCGCGCCTATTTGTTGTGGTTTCTCGTGAATCTGCTACTGATCGGCGTGAGCGCATATCTGATGCGCCCGTGGCTCCCCACAGTTGAATCAGGGTTCCGCTCGTTGCTCATACTGGCCCCGTTAGCCTTCTTTCCGGTGGCATACGCTCTGCTGCAGGGGCAGGATTCCATCCTGTTGCTGGTCCTCTATTGCCTGGCCTATGGCTCGTTCCGCCGCGCGCGAGACATGCGAGCGGGAGTTTTTCTCGGCCTGGGGCTATTTAAGTTCCACCTGGTTTTGCCGTTTGTGTTCGTTTTGCTGTTGCGCCGCCGCTGGCGCGCCGTGGGAGGGATGCTTCTTGGCCTGGGATTCGACTTCGCCGTTTCGTGGGCAGTTGTCGGTTGGAAGCAACTGCTTTACTACCCGCGATATATTTTGCAGATCAATCGACAACAGCCGCCGGGCGTGATCGTCCCGGAAAACATGCCGAACCTGCGGGGTCTGTTCACCGGATGGAGCGAGCTGAAGCCTCCTGCGGCGTGGCTACAACTGGTCTTGATTGCGGTGTCGGTCGGACTTCTGGTTTGGGCGTCTCGTTATTGGCGCCCGGAGAACTTGCGAGAAGTCGATGCCTGGAACAAGGGTTTCTCGATCGCGATGGTGGCGACATTCCTGGTCGGTTATCACAGCTACAACCACGACATGAGCATTCTGCTGCTGCCCGTTTTGGTTACGGTGGACGGTATCTTGGGAGAGCAGTCTCAGCGACTCGGGGCGGGCACCAAACGACTCGAAGTCGTTCTGGCCCTCATGTTTTTCACGCCACTCTACCTGATTATGACGTTGCACTACTCGCACGAGAATCTGTTTGCTCTTGTGCTTCTAGGCCTGGTGTGTTGTCTGGCGATGTCTCCCGCAACAGCAAGACCACTAGCATTGGCAAGTACAGCCACAGTACCGTCCAGCGGCCGACTTCGGTGAAATCGCGCGGGGCGTGGTACCACCGCCATATTCCTGGGATCCAGCTCAAGCTCGCCGTGTAGACAATCTGTCGTCGAGTTCTCGGGATCAGCCACAAGTAAAACGGATCGTAGAACCACCGCTGCGGCATGCACGCTCCGAGAAACAGAAGCCAGGCATCCCGATCCCGATAGCGAAGCAATACCGCTGCCAGCAGCGGCCCAGGAAGGACGAGTAGAGGGATGAAGCGCGCGTAACGTCCCAGTTGAGCCAGCCACAGAGAAACCCAGTGCGGCATGATCAGGAAACTCAAAAGCAGGACCACCAGACATGCGACTGCGCCCTTCCGGTCAAGGTGAGTCAGCGCAACGGGGAGCCCGATCTGTGGTTTTGCAAGAGTGACGGGTAGCAAAAGCGAAAAGAACGCGCTCGCCATGAGGAGCGGAATCCATTGCGCGGTCAACATTCCCGCCCAGTACGGGTACGCAAGAAAAATCAGCAGCCGGTGATATCCGTGCCGCGAGATTCCGAAGGCGAGCAGCGCGGTGCTGAGTCCATAGAAGATTCCCGCGGCGATTTCAGGGCTCATCCGAACGAATGGCAGTCCGAACAGGGCGGAGGAGAGAGGATAGAGTTGGTAGGGAGTGTCGTATGGATTCCGTCTTGCGAGCAAGTCGCGGGCGGCGCGAATGGCCCACGAAAAATCCGCGCTGCCTTGATGAAGGCGGACCATTAGGAACCAGCAGAACAGCCCGGTCGCGAGGCCGAGAGCGGTCGAGATCAGCAGACGGGGTCGCGTCTCTGGCATGGGAAGCATAAGTTGTAACATGGGTCCGCGCTTCTCTAGTAGGGCCCACACGCTGCAGAACATGGGGAGTCGATCAAAACTCGGTCTTTTGTTGGCGCTGTTTGCTGCGGGCAGCATGTGGCTCTACGTCCAACTGATCTTGATTCCTCATCAGCGGGCGGACGAACTGGCGAAGCAGAGGCCTCGGGGAAATCTTTCCGACCTTTATCCGCGATGGCTGGGCGCGCGGGAGTTGCTGCGGCACCGGCGCGACCCGTATGGGGCCGACATCACGCGTGAGATTCAAATTGGCTACTACGGACGCCCGCTGGATCCGGCGCGGCCGAACGATCCCAAAGACCAGCAGGCATTTGCTTACCCGCTGTACGTCGTGTTCTTGCTGGCGCCGACGATAGGATTGCCTTTCTCAATCGTGCATACGGTCTTCTTCTGGATGTTCTTGGCAATCACGATTGTATCCGCGCTGCTCTGGTTGGAGGCGATCGGATGGCGCGTTTCGTGGCTGGGGAAGTTCGAATGGATACTGCTCGCATTGAGTTGCTTCCCGGCCATTCAAGGACTGAAGTTGCAACAACTTTCGGTGTTGGTCGCGGCGTTGCTGGCAGCCGCGATGTGCGCCCTCGCTCGGCGGCAGTTTATCTGGGCCGGGATCCTGTTAGCTGTTGCCACCGTCAAGCCACAACTGTCGGCATTGCCGGCTCTCTGGCTGTGCATTTGGGTGGTTGGTAACTGGCGCGACCGGCAGCGTGCGCTTTGGAGTTTCATCCTGACTTTGGCAGCGCTCGTGGTTGCGGGTGAAGCTGCATTACCAGGATGGATCCACGAATTTCGAGCGGCTTGTGCTGCGTATTACCAGTACACGGGCGGGGGAAAGTCGGTGCTCGACGTCGCCCTGACTCCAGCGTGGGGCAGGGTCCTATCAATGATTCTCGTCGGCGCCTTTATCTTATTAACTTGGCGGGTAAGGAAGGCGCCTGAGGGCTCGGCAGACTTCCAATGGTCCGTTTCTCTGGCTCTCGCCGTCACGCTTGTGGTGATTCCGATGTTCGCGCCATACAACCAGCTCCTTTTGATTCCGGCGGTGATGTTGATCGTGCGCTCGATCGGAGATTTGTGGCGGACGAACCGACTCTCGCGGCTCCTAGTTGTGGTGACAGCGCTGGCAGTGTTTTTGCCCTGGATTGGGGCCGCGTTACTGGCGACTGCGTTGCTGTTCCTACCGGCGTCGGGTTTGCAGGCATTGTGGGCGCTGCCTCTGTACTCAAACTTTGCCATTCCAGTCCTAGTCTTAGCGTTGCTGCTAGTGACCAGGAGCGTTGTGCTGGGGCAGCGCATCTTGCGGCAGGACGCGGCGGCAGAGTAGTCTGTTGGCTGCGAGAGATGTGGCCCCGGAGCGCTGCTGGTTGGCCGGGGGGAACAGCGCGCCGACTGACCTTTCATGGCCCTGAATACAATCAGTCATCACAGCCATCACGGCTCCGGATCCGGAGTTTTTCCCGCCCTTGTGTTTGTCCAGGGCAGCGAACAGAAAAACATTGTCCTGAACCGCACGCCCTTTACGGTGGGGCGGAAGGTGGACAAAGACCTGGTCATCGCCGACCCGCGAGTCTCGCGCGATCACGCACAGATCATGCAGGAGGGCCAGGAATTCTTCCTGGTCGATCTCGGAAGCAAACACGGCACGTTCGTTAATGGGGAGCGGATCCAGCGTCAGAAGCTGGAACGCGGCGACCGGCTTGAGTTTGGCGCGCGCGACTCGGCCTACATCCTGTTCAACCCGGCGCATGCCACTTCGAACACAGCGAGAGAATTTCTCAGCCAGATTTCCGGCATCGGCATCAAGCCAGAAACCACGGAACTTGAAACCCTCCGTTGGTTCCTCGAAGCAGCGCGCAAGTTAAATACGGCGGGGGTGCTGGATGAGATTCTGATCACCATGCTGGACGTTACCTTGCAACTGACGCGGGCGGAACGCGCCTACGTCTTCCTGAAGGACGAAGAAGGGAAGCTGCGGCTGGCGGCCGGGCGCAATGCCAAGAAGGAACCGCTGCTCGACGACAAGACGATTTCGCACTCCATCCTGGAAGAATCGATGCGGGCGAATTCGGAGTTTCTGCTGACCGACACGAGCCAGTCGCTCGATATGGCCGGCCGGCAGAGTATAGTCGCCTACGATCTGCGGACGGTGGTGTGCATTCCGCTGCGCAAAATGCAGGTGCAAGCGACGCGCGATGCGCAGACGCCTCTGCCCGGAGCGAACGCGGCGCAGGCGATGGGTGTTTTGTACGTCGACTCGCGCTTTGCTTCCCGCGATATCAGCGGGGTCGGCCACGACATTTTGCACGCGATCGCGACAGAAGCTGCGTCGCTCATCGAGAATGCGCGCCTTGTGCAAGCGGAAGAAGAGGCCCGGCGTTACCAGCAGGAGTTGGGCATTGCGGCCAGCATCCAGCAGCGGCTGATGCAAGTGAAGATTCCAGAAGTGCCATTTGCGCAGCTGCGCGGCAAGAACTTGTCTTGCAAAGAAATTGGTGGCGACTTCTTTGATGCAGTGAATACCAAAGAGGGCTTGGCCGTGGTGTTGGCGGACGTCAGTGGCAAGGGAGTTTCGGCAGCGCTACTGGCTTCTACGCTGCAGGGAATGATCTATTCGCATTTGACCGCCGGAATGCCGTTGCTCGATGTGGTTTCGGCGGTGAACCGCTTCTTTACCGACAAGCTGGTGGGTGAAAAATATGCGACTGTGCTGCTGGTACGGCTACGGCGCGATGGCGAACTCGAATACGTGAATTGCGGCCACGTGCCTCCTCTGCTGGTTTGCGCCGGCGAGGTCATACGCCCTCCGCACGGCAATGTTCCTGTTGGATTGCTGCCGGATGCGACATTTGAAAGTTCGACCTGTCAGATGCGGTCCGGCGACCGCTTCATCCTCGTAACGGACGGAGTGACGGAAGCGGAAAACGCGATGGGAGATTTTTTTGAAGACTTCCGGTTGGAGGCGGCTGCCGCCAAGTCGCCGACGCTGGAAGGCATATTTTCCGCAGTTACTGAATTTTGCGCGGGGAATCCGTTGAGCGACGATTGCACCGTCGTGGAATTGTGCTATTCCGACCCTGAGCTTTCATAGAAATCCTGTTAACCACGAAGGACACGAAGTCTCACGAAGGACTGCCTTTCTCCGCCGTTTCCTTCCTGCCGCTTCATGTTCTTCGTGGAGTCAGTCGAGCGTCGAATCCTTTCAGTTCTTTTCGACCGTAACAAGATAGTCCGTACCTTCCCATCGATTTTCTTCCGACCAGAAAAACGTGAAGATCGCCTGAGCTCCCACCGGCAGAGACGCGGTCGGCAGGTCGAGGACATGGATTCCGAGTCCCGTATCGCGGGTGTCGGTGTCGTGCGCCGTCTTCCAGTCGTCGACACTCCAGTGCACGCGCGCGGGAGAGAGCATCACGATGCGGAGCGTCTTGTTCCGCGGAATTGAACGCGTCTTGTTATTAAATCTCCAACCGAAGATTTGTCGCACATGTTTATCGATCAGATATCGCTTCACGGTTTGCGGGGGCTGGTCGAAGATTTTGCCGTCGCGAATCGAGCGGCGCAGCTTGATGTATTCGGAATGCGCCCACACTAGCGGGCACGCCGAGCCGGTTGGCTTGCCACGGAAGAGTTCGAGCGCCGGAATATCGGCCGCATCCCAAACCTGCTCGGGAAGCAAGCGGCTATGTCCGGCAGTCGAATTTTCCATCACGGTAAGCAGCGCCACGGCTTCATCGCGATGTCCGGCAGCCAAAGAGTAATGACCGCGCTCTCCGGCGAGCAGCGGCCAGGCGCGGCCGATGCCGGTCCCGTCGAAGGCAGAGCCGTCTTTGTGCTCTCCATAACCGTCGCCGTTGTAGCGATACCAGCACGGCCCCTGCGGAAGTTGGACAGCAAGAAGCGCATCAATCGCACGAAGCGTGTTGAGAATCCGCGGATCGTCGGGCGCACGCAAGCCGAAGCGAACTAGTGCCAGTGCATCGGGGCTGATGATATGGTAGGCGCGCTCCCCGTCCTGCCCCGGCGGACGGTTCTTGATCGGCACGAAGCCCTCCGTAGGCGATGCGGCGCCATCGGTGTCGGGAGGGGCGATCCGTACGTAGTATCCTTCCACCCCGAGTTGCTGCGCGAGGTCGCCGCCACTGGCATAAACCCAACGTTCGATGTTGTCGTTCCACGCGTCGGCGACATCCCGCATGGTTTGGGCCTGGTCCGAATGCCCGGTGAGATCCGCCAGATCGGCGCCAGCCAGCAGCGCTGAAATTTCTGCCGCGAGAGTAAACGGAGAATAGCCGGCGTCTTCTTCCCAGCGATCTTGCTGCGTGACCGGGCCATTGCGGATGATGAAGCTCGCGGCGTTGTGGACCATCGGCCACCAGCGATCGAGCTTGCCCAAGGCTTCCGGCGCTTCGCGGCGGAGGAGATCGATCAGCAGAATGGGAAAGGCGGTCTCATCCATCTGGATGCCGCTCCAGTAAGGTCGCCCATCGAGCCACAGATTCTGCGCCCAATTGCCGTCTGCCTCCTGCGTGGCCTCGAGGTATCGGAGCACACGCACCGCGTCATTGACCGCACCGGCTGCCAACAGCGCTCCCGCAGTCTCAACCAGGTCGCGCGGCCAGACGAGGTGATATCCGCCGAGATCCTCGTCGCCCTTGTTGAATCCCCACGGAATCGAAAGGCTGGCGATGATGCCGCCGAGAAAGTCCTTGGACTCGTGCGTTCGCAGGGCGGCCGTGGACGCGCGATATAAATCATTTTGCCGTAAGGGCTGGTCGAGCTTTAGCAGCTTGGTTTGCCAGTTGCTCCATTGCGTGATGTACTGCAGGCGAATTTCGTTGTAGTCCTCAAACAGGGCTGAGCGGGATTGTTGCCCGGCCTCGGTCCAGATCGCGCCGAAGCCAAGAGCAAGGATGAACTCGCCGTTGCAGGCAGCGAGGTCAATTTCTCCGGTGAAGGCAATGTTGCCGTTCTCCGCGCGCGTATATTCCCACTCCATCTTGAAGTGCTGCGAGAGGTCCTGCCAGCCGTCGGAGGCTCCGACAAAGCCGACGGACATCTTTTTCCACGGCGTCGACGAAGCCAGACTCAAGGTCGCTCCGTCGTGCTGGGCGAAGAACATGGGGTAGCCTTTGTAGTCGCCGATCCATCCCGTATTGCCATTTCCGAAGTTGGCCAGATGAGGCGAGAGCAAGGCAAATAAGTGGTAGTCGGACAGTTGACCGGTCAGGGGCTCGAAGCGGACTTTTTGCAGAACCACGTTGCGGAAGGGATCGGTCAGCACTTCTTTGTGAATGCGGTAGCGTCCCGAGTTGCAGCTGTTGATCATTTCATACGCCGGAATGCCGGGTTCCACCGGGCGGTTTTCGAGTGTGCAATTCCGTTTTTCTTCCGAAAAAAAATCGCGGCCATCGGTAACGATGAATCCCATGTCGCGCGTACATGCCTGGTCCACTCGGGGAAAATAGACTTCATTCAGGATGCCGTGACTTAAAGTGAACCAGACTTTGCTGTGCTGGTTGAGTGCCGTGCCGACACCACTCTTGGCGCTGGAGGTCCAGCGCGGCGGAATACCGGGCCATCCGGGAGCGTAGCGGGTGGGGGAATCAGTCATGGATCGCAATCCTCGAACTCAAATGTATCCCAGTCAAAGAAACAAGTGTTTTACAAGGCTGGTGGTGATTCCATTGAAGTCGTCATCCAAGCATACGTGGGGCGTGACTAACGTGGAGCGCAGCGCCGGCAAAATCGGGACCATGCACCGCTCGACTCCAAGCTGCCGGCTGAAAACTTCTTCGCAGATCCACCAGCTATTAGATCTCTTCTAGGGTTGACTCTCCACGTTTTCATTCTCATCCCGTTCATCAGAAATTTACCCGTTTGTAACCGTCCTTTAACACACCGACGATAGAAAGGGGACACCTATTCAAGGAGGAGTCACCTGGCAATGCGCAAAATTGTGCTGCTGTTGGTGTGTGTCCTGTTGGCCATGCCGGTCGTAGGGCAGACCACGCTGAACGGAGCAGGCGCTACGTTTCCCGCACCCATGTACTCGAAATGGTTTAGCGAATATCACAAGATTCATTCCGACGTTCAAGTGAACTATCAGCCGATTGGGAGCGGCGGGGGAATCCGGCAGGTCACATCCGGAACGGTCGATTTCGGCGCCAGCGACATGCCCATGACCGACAAGCAATTGCAGGATTCGAAGGTCAAGATTTTGAATATTCCGACTGTCTTGGGCGCAGTCGTTCCGGCCTATAACGTTCCTGGAGTGAGCGGCGAAGTGAAGTTCACGCCAGAAGCGCTGGCCGGAATTTTCCTCGGCAAGATTTCGAAATGGAATGATAAAGCTCTGACTGCCGCCAATCCTGGCGTTAACTTTCCTGACAAAGACATCATCGTCGTGCACCGCTCCGACGGCAGCGGCACCAGCTTTGTCTGGACGGACTACCTTTCGAAAGTGAGCCCCGACTGGAAGAACCAGGTGGGGGCGGACACTTCGGTGAAGTGGCCGATCGGGATGGGCGGCAAGGGCAATGAAGGCGTTTCGGGATTGATCCGGCAGTTGTCGGGATCGATCGGCTACGTCGAATTGATCTACGCGGTTCAAAACAACATTCCTCACGGAAGCGTGAGGAATTCGGCGGGGGCGTTCGTAAAGGCATCCCTCGACGGCGTGACGGCGGCAGCGGCTTCGGCACCGAAGATGCCGGCGGATTTTCGAGTATCGATCACAAACGCGCCCGGCAAGGACGCGTATCCGATTTCAAGCTTTACGTGGCTACTGATTCCAGCGCAGTCCAAAGATGCGGCCAAGGGGAAAATCCTCGCTGATTTTCTGAATTGGATGGTGACCGACGGGCAGAAGATGACCTCCGGCCTGTCCTATGCGTCGCTGCCGGATAACGTGGTTGCGAAAGTGAAAGAAGCAATCAAGCAAGTCAAGTAAAAACCCAAGGCGCCCCGGGTTTTGATGCATCGCGAAAAAAAGGAGAGTGAACGATGAGGTTCGAGTGGAGATGGTGTGCAATTCTTCTGCTGGCGACCGGACTGGTGGGGCAAACCAGTACACCGCCGAAATCTACAAAAAAGAAGTCAGCTGCGATTACAGCAGCTGACGTACAGGCCCTGAAGGATGCGATCACCTCGCAACAGGCAGCGTTGGCGCAGCAGGAGCGGCAAATTCAGGAGTTGCGGGACCTGCTTCACCAAAAGGATCAGACCGTCCAGCAGGCCCAGAGCACTGCCGCAGATGCGTCCAGCAAAGCGGACGCCGCTCAGGCCGTCGCCACGCAGCAGCAGCAGACCGTCACTGATTTGAAGAACGATGTCACCGACCTCAAGGGCAACATGGCGAACACCGTGGTGGCCGTGCAGGACACGCAGAAGAAGCTCTCGGAACCGCCCACTGCAATTCACGTCAAGGGAATCACGATCACCCCCGGTGGCTTCCTGGCGGCAGAATCGGTCTACCGCACGCGTGCACTGGCCGCCGACATCAACACTCCCTTCAACTCTGTAACCATGCCGGGCGCATCACAGAGTTCGGTTTCCGAGTTCTTCGGTTCCGGACGGCAGTCACGCCTCTCGATGCTCGCGGAAGGGAAGTTGGATTTCGTGAAGCTTTCCGGCTACGTCGAGGCTGACTTCCTCTCGGCCGGCGTCACTTCCAACAACAACGAGAGCAACAGCTACACGCTCCGCCAGCGCCAGGCGTGGGGCCAGGCTGCGTTCGACAATGGCTGGAGCTTCACTGGCGGCCAGATGTGGAGTCTGGTGACCGAAACCAAGCATGGCGTGGACAACCGTAGTGAGGCTCTGCCCATGACCATCGACCCGCAATATACCGTGGGTTTCAGTTGGGCGCGGCAGTACGGCGTTCGCCTCGCGAAAAACTTCGACAACAAGGTCTGGTTCGCGGTTTCGCTCGAAAACGCGCAGGCCACTCTGACCACCCATAACAACGCTGCCAACTTCCTGCTGGGCTCGGCCGGAGCAGGTGGTGGACTTTACAACGGCGCCATCACCACTTGCAGCACTGCACTCAACAGCACCGACACCGCAGCGACCACAACCTGTACGCCTGCGGCGTCGTATGCGTTCAATCCCTCGCCAGACGTTGTTGCCAAGCTTGCCTTCGAGCCTGGCTTTGGACACTACGAAGTCTTCGGTGTGTTCAGCCGCTTCCGTGACCGGGTGTTCCCCTGCGAAGACGTTTCTTCGACGACGGATTGCCTGAGCACTACTGCTGGGCCGAATGCCAAGGGAGCCTACAACTCTTCGAAGAACGGCGGCGGTATCGGCGCCAATGCTCGCTGGTCATTTGCCGGCAAGAAGGTCGACTTCGGTTTGCACGGCCTCGGTGGCGCCGGAATCGGCCGCTACGGCACCGGTGGACTCTCCGACGTGACCGTGCGCGATGACGGCACGCTGGGCTTGATCAAGAGCTTGCAGGGTTTGGCGACTCTCGAGTGGCACGGACCCAAGCTAGATATTTACTTCAATACCGGAGCGGAATATGCGGGCCGCAGCGCGACATTTGACCCGATCCTCAAAAAGGCTGTCGGCTACGGGTCTCCGCAGTTCAGCAACACGGGATGCTTCACGGAAACCGGTCCTGTGAACAACAACGGATTCCTGCCGGGCGGGCTGTCGAGCTGCACTGCAGACACGCGCGTGCTGATCGAAGGAACGGCGGGCTTCTGGTATCGCATTTACAACGGACCCAAAGGCCGCGTCCAGTGGGGACCACAGTACTCGTACGTTACCCGCAATGCCTGGTCGGGAGCTTCATCGCCGAACCAGCCGCATGGACTCGACTCGATGATCTTCACGTCGTTCCGGTATTACCTGCCGTAACGAGCGATCGTAGTTAGGTTCAGGACAAGGCAACAGCTACCGGCACGGAGAGCGCAGATGCGCGGTCCGTGCCGGGTTTCATTATCAGCAGAAGGCAGTGCAAGAGTTGAGTCGGCATCCGAGCAAGACTCCGAGGATGCTTTATACTAGCGGTTCGCATTCGGCGCTCCGATGCGAATGATGCTCCGGTGGTGAGTTCGACTTCAAACAGCATTCCAATAAGTGCGTTCCATGGCTCGCATCTCGCTGGATAATCCTCAGTACTTCCTCAATCGCGACACCTCGTGGCTCGCGTTTAACCGGCGTGTGCTCGAAGAAGCCGAGGACGAGGGCAATCCTCTTCTCGAGCGGCTAAAGTTCTTGTCTATTTCCGCCAGCAACCTCGACGAATTCTTCGAAGTGCGGGTTGCGGCGATGATGCAGCAGATCGAAGACGGCTACAACGAGGCAGGCCCCGACGGTCTGACGCTGACCGAAAAACGGGATGTCCTCAATAAGCTGACGCACGAGTTTGTTGACGACCAATATGACTGCTGGAGTACCCGCCTGCGACCGGCGCTCTCGGTCAACGGAATTCGCGTGCTGGGTTTGCACGAGTTGGACTCTCGTGCCTTGCGGTTCGTGGATGAGTATTGCGAGCGGGAACTGGACCCGCTGCTGACCCCGGTGACCGTGGACCCGGCGCATCCGTTTCCGCGGGTGATCAACAAGGCCTTGTGCGTCGGATTTCTGTTGCGGCGTCGTCGTCGTTCCGCGCTGACCTATACCGGAGTGGTTTCGGTTCCGCGCGCTTTGCCAAGACTCGTTCGACTTCCGTCCGAAGGACCTGCGGATTTTATTTTTCTCGCGGATCTGGTCGCGCATCACGCCGTCCGCATGTATCAGGGTTACGACATCGTTTCCTCGGCCCCTTTCCGCGTGACCCGCAATAGCAACCTGTATCTGGCGGAAGAGGAGGCGCGCAGCCTGCTCGAGTCGGTCCGCACCGAATTGCACAATCGCCGCAAGGGCGATGCGGTACGCATGGAGATCGAAGCCGACGCCGATCCAGAGATTATCGAGCGACTGCGGACCGTCTTTGAGCTGGATCCGTGGCAGGTCTTTCCTGTCAACGGGCCCGTGAACCTCGTGCGTTTGTTCAATGTCTACGAGCAAGTCGACCGTCCGGAGCTGAAGGATCGTCCGTTTGCTCCGCGGGAACTACGGCTCACTTCGAAATCGAAGGATATGTTCGAGGAGTTGCGGCAGCACGACGTGCTGCTGCACCACCCGTTTGATTCTTACGACGCGGTGGTTTCGTTCATCGGCTCGGCGGCCGAGGACGACAACGTTCTCTCGATCAAGCAGACGCTTTACCGGACCAGCGAACGTTCGCACATTGTGCCCGCGCTCATGGAAGCCGCGTCGCGCAAGGAAGTGACGGCAGTCGTGGAGTTGAAGGCGCGTTTCGATGAAGCTTCGAACATCCGCTGGGCGCGCGATATGGAGGACGCCGGCGTGCAAGTCTTTCACGGCCTCGTCGGGCTGAAGACGCACTGCAAGCTGTCGCTGCTCGTGCGTCGCGATCCCGATGGAGTCCCGCGCAGTTACGCGCATATCGGCACGGGAAACTACAACGCGACGACCGCTCGCATCTATACCGACCTGAGCCTGTTCACGGCGAATCCCGAGGTCACCCGCGCCGTCCACGATGTGTTCAGTTTTCTGACCGCGTATGCCGAGAACCCAAGCTACGAACCGCTTCTGGTCGCTCCCCTCGATTTAGCGGAAAAGTGTGTCGCCCTGATTGACCGCGAGGCCGAGCACGCTCTGCAGGGAAAGCCGGCGCGGATCATCGCCAAGATGAACGCGCTGCTCGACAAGAATATTATTCAGGCGCTCTACCGCTCGTCGCAGGCGGGAGTGCACATCGATTTGATTGTTCGCGGTATCTGCGCGTTGCGTCCGGGAGTACGCGGAGTCAGCGCCAATATCCGCGTGCGCAGCATTGTGGGGCGCTTTCTGGAGCACAGCCGAATCTTCTCCTTCGCCAATGGTGGCGACGAAGAGATTTATATCGGCAGCGCGGATTGGATGCCGCGCAATCTCTATGAACGTGTCGAAGTGCTGGTGCCGGTCCGCGACGAGATGCTGCGAGAAAGGATTCGTCACGAGATTCTGGGTGCATACCTGGCGGACAACCGGAAAGCACGCATCCTGCTGAGTGACGCGACGTATATCCCTGGATGGCAGCCGATCCATGGAAAAAGAAATCGCCGTCCGCCCCTCGGTGCTGCAGCCTTCAGTGCGCAGGATTTTCTGATGAGCGTGGCGGAAGGGAAGGCACCGGCGCTCATGCCCGCCCTAGTTCCCGCGCCAAGGCGTAAAGTAAGCGTGGGAAGGGAACGGTAAGCCATGATTCTTTATTTTCTGCGCCACGCCAGTGCCGGCGAGCACATCGCCAATCCGAAAAAGGATGAAAAACGCGCCCTCGACAAAGAGGGAATCGAGCAGTGCGGCTACGTTGGCCGCGCTCTTACGGCGCTAAACGCTCAGGTGGACGCAATTGTCTCTAGCCCGCTGAAACGATGCACGCAGACCGCTTCGCTGGTGGGCAATGAGCTTGGCTACGAAGGGAAATTGCAGATCGACGCCGCGCTGCGTCCGATCGCCGGGCTTGCTGACTTCCGCAAGTTGCTGGAGAAATATTCGCGGCAGGAAGCGATTATGGTTGTTGGGCACAATCCCAATCTGAGCCAGTTTCTGGGCGCGATCATCAGCGATTCAGGGTGCGAAGCGTCGCTCGAACTGAAGAAAGGCGCGGTCGCCAAAGTGGAAATGCGCCGTACCTCTGGGACCCTGCAATGGTGCATTACGCCAAAGCTGCTGCGGACGCTTTACGACACGGCAGTGGAAAGCTCCCGTCCGAACACCTCGCGGAAGTAATCACACTCTTTTTCAATTGCCCAGAGTTCCAGATCCACTCCCATGCGACGTCGGGGCACGAGCGTCAACTTTACTCCGGCGGATCGAACTCCGATGCGAACTTTCTCCACCGCGCGGCTGCGGCCTAGATTGAGCGCGCGTGCCAGGCGGAGAAGGACGATCGCCTTCTGCACGTCCGCGCGCTCAGGTGCCTCAATCGCTTTCATCGGACCGTCTTCTAGGCTGGGACGCGTTTTTCCCAGATAGCGCGCAATCGCCGCGATCAGGCGGCGCTCTTGCGGCGTGTAGCCGAGGATTTCAGAATTGGAAATGATGTAGTTGGCGTGCCGGTGGCGCCCGTTACGATTGACGTAGTCGCCAACTTCATACAGCATGGCGGCTGCGGCCAGCCACTCGCGGTATTCCGGCGGAAGGCGGTGCACGGAGCGCAGCGAGGTGAAAAGCAAAGTAGCCGCGTCGCGGACATCCAGCGCGTGCTTGCGATCCACGTGATAATGCGCGACCGCCTTCATGATCGATTCCCAGCGCTCGGATTCGATCTGACGGCCCGAGCGCGTGCTGCGATCGTAATCTGCCGCCATCTGCGCCAGGATTCCGTCGCGCAATCCGAGAGGGGAATAGCGGAAGCCCTTGAGATGGAGACGGTCCAGCAGTTCGTGATAGACCGTGGCGCCGGCGACGATGATTTCCGCGCGGCGGGGTCCGATTCCCTCGATTTTGCGACGCTCGGCGACCGGTAGCCGGGCCAGGCGTTTGGCGATGCGGGTCATCTCAGCCCGCGACACCATGTTTCTCTGACGCGCGGCCCCGCGCCGCATATGGCCCGCCACAGCAGCCAGCGCCGCTGCTGTGCCGGAGGTCGCAATTACGTTCTTCACCTTCGAAGCGGAAATGCGATCTACTACTCGATTCACCTCGCGCGCGACGAAACCGCGCAGACGCTTAAGTTCTCCCTTGCGCGGAGGGTCGTGGCGGAGGAATTCGTTCGTCAGGCGAACCGCGCCCAGCGGAAGGCTGGCGGCGTCCCGGATGTGTCCGCCTTGGGAAACGGTTAGTTCGCAGCTTCCGCCGCCCAGATCCATCATCAGCATGGGAGCGCTGTCGATGCGCGGTCCAGAGACTAGCCCGAGGTGAATGAGGCGCGCTTCTTCCACGCCGGAGATGATTTCAACCCGCCAACCCGTTGCGGATCGCACCCACTCCAGAAATGCCTGCGAGTTGCGCGCGTCGCGCAGCGCACTGGTGGCAACCACGCGCACAGTGTCGGTGACAATCTGCTGCGTGGCGCGATGAAAGCGGCGCAAGACTTTGACGGTCTCGGCCATTGAATCGGGAGTGAGAAATCCAGAGCCGAACACTCCGTCGCCGAGACGCGTCACTTCACGGTCTTCGTGCAAGGCGCGCAGGCGGCCGCCTTGAAGGCGAGCAATCTTAAGGCGAACGGAATTGGAGCCGACATCGACCGCGGCGAACGTGGGCATGGGAAGCCCAACAGTTTACATGCGGAAGGGAGCGGAAGGGAATTGAGCCACAACAGTTTCTGGAATGAGGCTTAGGTCGGGCTCGGATCGGAAACTAAGCGGCCGTTTCAGTCTTGCCAACGAGAGTCGGACCCTTCGTGTCCAATTTCTGAGGAACCGGTGCCATAGGCTTTCCGATGCTCACGTTTCCGTTCGCAGTGAGTTCGGCCACCGCGTGCCGGAACTTACCTCGCGTCACATTGTGCAACGCGGCGACGAGCGGCGACTGGTTGATCTCGCCCAGACGCTGGACCGCTGTGTGCGTCAGGATGAGCCAGTCATGCCAGTTGCCCAGCGCGTCCTGCAAGCGCTTCAGTTGCGCGACGAATTCCGTGGACTCCGCCGACTTTGGCGCGAACTCCGCGGCATAGCGCGCCCGCTTGACGGCGATCCGGTACCGATGGAGCAAGTCCTCAGCGATTTTGCCGGAGGGACGATCGACCGATTGGATCATCTGCCGAGCAACGGTCAAAGGATCCCGCTCGGTTTCGAACTCCACCGATTTTGCGGCACGCTCCAAACGTTTACGAATGTCGCGGACTTCTTTGTTTTTCAGAGCCTTGCCAAGCTTTGTTTCGTGTTTCGCACGAAGCTCAAGAAGTTGTTGCGTGAGCTGAGTTTTTCGGCGCGGTTCCAAGGGAACCTTCAGGCTTCGCAGCGCTGCTAGTTGAGCGTCAAGGTCGCGCACCCTTCCCGCACGCTTGCGGATGCGGTTCAGCATCTTTAGCAGCTTCTTCTGGTTCCGATCTTGGTCAGAAACCAGTTTCTCCAGCAGGATCTGCAGACGGCGGGTTGTCGTGCGGAAGCTGTGTACCACTTCGGGCTCGTGCCCGGCGGATAGCCGGAGCAGGTCGCGCTCGGTCTTGCGAAAAATAAGTTTGCCGCGCTTGGATGCGATAGCCATAAAAATCGAACAAAAATCAGGTCCTGAGGGAGGAAAAGAATCCATCACGCTGGAAATTAAGAGCCTGGGTGCTGCGGGTGTCCAGTGATTCAAAACTCCGGCCGATTGATGAGGGAACTCAGGACGGCTGAAAAACTACCCCATTTTAACATCTTTGTAACAAGTCTCTGCTACGGTTGAGCCGAATGGCCAACCATGCGTTCTCACGGCCTGATATGCCTGGTCCGCAACCTGTTGAAGCTACGAAAGTTACAGCCTTGACCGAGCCCCGGACGGCACCCCTGCTGCACGTTTCAGGCGGCGAAATTCCCGACCGTGTTTTTAAGTCGTTGATGACAGCTTGCGGCCTGGCCGTCCTGGGAGTTTTGATCCTGATCGTCTACGCCCTGATCTCAGGTTCCGGACTTTCCTGGCACGCATTTGGGTTCAAATTCTTCGCCGGCAGCGATTGGGACCCGGTGAGCGAGCAATTCGGCGCTCTGCCCTTTATCTACGGAACCCTGGTTTCATCCCTGGTGGCGCTCATCATCGCAGTCCCGCTAGCGGTCGGGGTTGCCGTCTTCACCACTGAGATGTGCCCCAAAGTCTTCCGCGCTCCACTGTCGTTTTTCGTGGAATTGCTGGCGGCGATTCCCAGCGTGATCTACGGGCTCTGGGCGATGTTTGTGTTGGTGCCGCTGTTGAGCGGCTACGTCGAACCGTTTCTGGGAAAGACTCTCGGATGGACTGGGCTCTTTACCGGCGCTCCTTACGGGATCGGAATGCTGGCTGCCGGAATTATCCTGGCCGTCATGATCATTCCGATCATCTCCTCGATCGCCCGCGAAGTGCTGATGGTCGTCCCACAACACCAGCGAGAGGCGGTGCTGGCCCTGGGTGCAACGCGCTGGGAGATGATTCGAGTCGGGGTTCTGCGCAACGCGCGCGCCGGGATCGTTGGCGGAATCATTCTTGGATTGGGCCGTGCGCTGGGAGAGACCATGGCAGTCACCATGGTGATCGGCAACCGCCCGGAGATTGCGAAGTCCCTATTTGCGCCCGGATACACCATGGCTAGCGTGCTCGCCAACGAGTTTAGCGAGGCGACCGGCGATACCTATCTTTCCGCTCTAGTCGAGATTGGCCTTGCGCTCTTCGTGGTCACGATCGTTGTCAATGCGCTGGCGCAACTTCTTGTGTGGACCGTGACACGCGGTCAGCCTGCGAGGGGAAACGCCTGAACTCATGAGCACATCCACTTCACAGGCCACCGTTCCACCGATCAGTCTGCGCCGCCGCGTCACCGATCATGTGATGACGGGTGTGGCCGTGCTGACCGTCGTGCTGGTGTTGGCTCCGCTGATTGCTATCTTTGGCTACCTCGTCTACAAGGGCGTGGGCTCCCTTAACTGGGCTTTCCTCACCCAAACTCCCAAGCCCGTCGGCGAGCCCGGCGGAGGCATGGCCAACGCGATCGTCGGATCGATGCTGATTCTCGGGATTGCCAGCGTCATTGGCGTACCGTTTGGAGTCGGCGCTGGCATCTACCTGGCTGAGTTCGGACGCAATCGCTTCGGAGCCGCCATTCGCTTCACCGCAGACGTGCTCAACGGAGTGCCGTCGATCGTGATCGGCATCGTCGCCTGGGCGATCCTGGTTCGCGGTCGCGGATTTTCAGCGCTGGCCGGCGGAGTGGCACTGTCGATCATGATGGTCCCGACCATTTGCCGGACGACGGAAGAGATGCTGCTGTTAGTCCCGCAGGCGCTACGGGAGGCGGCGTATGGCCTCGGCGTCCCGCGCTGGCGGACAACACTTTCGATCACGCTTCGCACCGCGACTTCCGGTGTGATCACCGGCGTCATGCTGGCCTTCGCTAGAGTAGCGGGCGAAACTGCGCCGTTGCTTTTCACTGCGCTGGGCAATACGTTTTGGAATCTGCGGTACGATCAGCCCACCGCCGCCCTACCGTTGCAGATCTATGTGTACGCCAACTCCGCTTATGATGACTGGCATCGTCAGGCATGGGCCGGATCGTTCGTTCTCATCCTTCTTATCGTAAGCTCGGTCGCTGCCGTTCGGTATGCGGTTCGGCGCGGCTCGTTCGGAGCGGCATAATTTATGGGCGTTGGAATCCAGGTCGAGAACCTGAATGCCTGGTATGGCAAGGGCCAAGCGTTATTTGACATCAATCTCAAGGTGGCGGCGAACCATGCCACCGCGCTGATTGGTCCTTCGGGGTGCGGAAAATCGACGTTCATCCGCTGCATTAATCGCATGCACGAGACGATTCCGGAAGCGCGGGTGGAAGGCCGCGTCCGCATCGGCGAAATCGACGCCTACAACGGAACTTCCGCTACACAGCTGCGACGTCGCGTCGGCATGGTATTCCAGAAGCCGAATCCGTTCCCCACCATGTCGATTTACGACAACGTCGCGTCGGGGCTCAAGTTGAATGGATTTCGCGACCGCCGCAAGCTGGACGAGATCGTGCAGCGTTCGCTGGAAGTTTCGGCTCTGTGGGACGAAGCCAAGGACCATCTCCATAAGAAATCCGGAGCCAGTCTTTCAGGCGGCCAGCAGCAGCGGTTGTGTATCGCGCGCGCCCTGGCGGTCGAGCCCGAAGTTCTCCTGATGGACGAACCCTGCTCGGCGCTCGATCCGATTTCTACCGGAAAAATTGAAGAGTTGATCTTCCAGCTGAAAGAGCGGTATACCATCGTAATCGTGACGCACAACATGCAACAGGCGGCGCGCGTCGCAGAGTTCACCGGCTTTTTCCTGCTGGGCAAGATGATTGAGTTCGATAAGACCGAGAAAATTTTTACCAAGCCGTCCGACAAGAAGACGGAAGATTACATCACCGGCAGATTCGGGTAGGCAGATTCAAGTAAGGAAAGGTTCGGATAATGCGTACGCGCTTTCAGCAGGGGCTCGACGATCTACGGCAGCGGTTGCTTCGCATGGGAGGACTGGCGGAGCAGGCGGTGGACCGCGCCCGCCAGGCCTATGTAGAGCGCGACCTGACCCGCTGCCAGATGGTGCTCGAAGGCGAAAATCTGATCAACATCGCCGAACGCGAAATCGACGAAGCTGCTTTTGACATGCTCGCTATGCAGCAGCCGATGGCGGTGGACCTGCGCTTCATCCTCGCCGTCACCAAGATTAATTCCGATCTCGAGCGTGTTGGCGATCAGGCGGTGAACATCGCCGAGCGCGTGATGGACATGGTGGAACTGCCTGCGGCAGACCTTCCCGTCGACATCGCGCGTATGGGAACAGCCGTGAGTGCCATGGTGCGCCGGGCGTTAGAGTCGTTCATCGAGGGCAAAGTGGAGCTCGCACAAGCTGTGCTCGAAATGGACAACGTCATCGACCGGATGCGCGACGACGCCTTCATCCAGCTGGTCAAGACGATGAACGATCGTCCTGAGATCGTGCGGCAGGCTCTGGATGCACTGCTGGTCGCCCGCAATTTAGAACGCGTTGCCGACCACGCCACGAATATCGCCGAGGATGTCATCTTCTGGGTACAGGGTTCTGACGTGCGGCACAACGTTCATCCGGAAGAAACTCCGTCGGCTCCGGAACCGCAACTCCCTACGCGCGCTTCAGGCATCTAGCGACACAGTCCGTGTGGGGACAGCCGCCCTCGGCTGTCCGGTCGAGCGAAGCTCGACTGGCTCTGTCGCTAGCAAAACTTCGCTTTGAGAGCTCAGCTTTGACCGTTCGCGCCGGGTTGAATTACGCTCATCACCTCTTTCATTTCTGACTCCATCCATCGCGGAGGGTCCGTGAAGCCTGCACTCGTTCGTCGTCTGCTGCCTTTATGCTTACTCGCGCCTACGGTCTTGTGCGCACAATCTCCCGCTCCCGATCGTCCGCCGATCAATCTGCCGACCAGCAAGATGCTGACCGTCCCTTCTCCGGGACGTATCGGTAGCACGAACAGTTTTCCGGCCACAATGGTCGTCAGCCCCGACGGCAACTACGCCGCGCTGCTCAATGACGGCTACGGCACGCAGGAGACGTTCGCGCACCAGTCGATTTCGGTGCTGAATCTGAAGACGAATCAGATCACGGAATTTCCCGATGCGCGACTCAGCGACGAATCACACCAGAGCTATTTCATCGGGCTGGCGTTCAGCTCGGATGGCAAGCGGTTGTACGCGTCTGTGGGATCACTGTCCGATCCGACGGGCACAAAAGCAGGCGACACGGGTAACGGAATTGCCGTGTACACCTTTTCCGCGGGCAAGGTAGCTCCGCAGGGATTCATTTCGATTCCACCGCAGCCGCTCTCAACCGAGAAAAAACTTGCGGTCGGACTAAAGGCGCCCCCGCGTACGGCGATTCCGTATCCTGCCGGACTTGCGCTCATCTCCGACCGCGGCCAAGACAAGCTGTTGGTCGCCAACAATCTCTCGGACAACGTTGTGCTGCTCGATCCAGCCAGCGGGAAGATTCTGCAGACATTCGATCTCAGCACGAACGATCTGGTGCCGTCGTCATTTCCATACACATGTGTCGCTACACGCGATGGCCGCCGTGCGTGGTGCAGCTTATGGAACGCATCGCAGGTGGCGGAACTGGATTTGACGAGCGGTAAAGTGGCGCGCTGGATCACGCTGAAGCAACCGGACGATCCACTCGCGCCGGGATCGCACCCGACGGCGATGTTGCTGAGTCCGAACGAGAAGAGTTTGTACGTGACATTGTCCAATCTTGACGAAGTCGCCGTCGTCTCAACCGACCAGGGCCAAGCCTTTCACTTCCTGCCCGTCTCTATAAGCCAACAGAAATTCGGTGGAAATGCTCCCATTGCTCTTGCTCAAACAGGGGATGGAGAACATCTATTTGTAGCCGACGCGTCGCTGGATGCGGTCGCCGTTCTCGATGTCTCTAAGGTTTCCAACGGTCCGGGCCCGGGCGACACGTTTTTCGCGGATCCATCTTTCATTCCGACGGATTGGTATCCCAGCGCCCTTGCCGTTCATGGCGATGATCTCCTCATCGCAACCGCCAAAGGCGCAGGAGCGCGCGCGAACAAAGACATGGGCAAGACGGTGTACGAGACCAAGCACAAAGATCATCCCTATATTCCAACCCTTCTTAGAGGGTCAATCGCCCGTCTCAACATTCCGTCAACTTTGCAGAAGCTGCCTGAGTTCACACAGACGGTGGAACGAGACAACCTCTTTCATAGCGATCCCGGAACGATCAATTTCGCTAGCGGGCAGAATCCGATCAAGCACGTCATTTACATCATTAAAGAGAACCGCACCTACGACCAGATCCTCGGAGATTTGAAAGTTGGCGACGGAGATCCCTCGCTCACGCTCTACGGCCAGGACATCACGCCGAACGAACACAAACTCGCGCTCCAGTTCGGAGTGCTCGACAATTTCTACGACAGCGGCGAAGTCTCCGGCGACGGCCATCTCTGGTCGACGGCTGCCATCACTTCCGACTACAACGAGAAGACTTGGCAGATTGCCTATCGCGGCAAGGAACGGACCTACGATTTCCAGGGCCAGGTCGCCGACGAATATCCACTCGAGCACAACCAGCCCGATATTGATGATCCGTCAACCGGCTTCCTATGGGACAATCTCGCGCGCAATCACGTAAGCTTCCGCGACTACGGAGAGTTTGTGAATGCGGAGTGGTGCAACCAGAAGCGCAAGGCCGCGAGTCCGAAGCAGGGAACTCCCTCGGGCCAGGAAGCGAAGTGTCCTCGCTCGGTGATGAACCAGGGCGACACGCTGCCTCCAAATGTCGGCGACCCGCACGGAGGATCGAGCCCGTTTCCGTGGGAGGTGCCGTTGTTTAGCGGTGTAAAGCCGAGCAAGGCCGAATTGCGCGATCATTTTGATCCACTATTTCCGGACTTCAATACGGAATATCCCGACCAGCTTCGTGCTGACGAATTTCTAAATGAGTTCTCCGCCTTCGTGCGCGCTCGTCAGCAGAACGAGGGACCGCGATTCGAGATGCCTGCCTTCGTTCTGCTGTATTTACCCGACGATCACACGGGAGGCACGCGTCCGAACTTTCCGCGCCCCGCGGCTTCCGTGGCCGACAACGATCTCGCTCTTGGCCGCGTTGTCGATGCTGTTTCGCACAGCCCCTATTGGGATGACACCGCCATCTTGGTCCTCGAAGACGACGCGCAGGATGGCGCCGACCATGTGGACGCACATCGCTCAATGGCCTTCGTCATTAGCAAGTACGCGCCTGGATCTGCCGCGCAGCCCAATCTCGAGCACCGCTTCTATACGACAGTCAATGTCATCCACACCATGGAAATGCTGTTGGGGCTTCCGTCGATGAATCAGAACGACGCGTATGCTCCCGTGATGAGCGGCCTGTTCTCGGGACCTGGGGATCAAGCGCCGTACAAGGCGGACTTCCGTAATCTGAAGAATGGGCTGATCTACGAAACGAATAAAAAAGACGCACCGGGCGCCAAGATCTCTGCGAAGATGAATTTCTCGCGTCCCGATGCCGCGGGCGCAGCGCAACTCAATCGCGTGCTCTGGCAGGATCGGAAAGGTGCAGCGCCGATGCCTGCAGCGCGGCACACGGTATTTCCAGCAGGTGGAGAAGAGTAGTGCCGACGGCGCTACTCTCATTCCAAATCCTAATTCAGATTCACGGCCTGCTTCAGCGGCAAGCTCTCAGAGGAGCCGCCGGCCATGAAGCTGTACTCTCCGGGAACCAGTTGCCATGCGTTCTGCTTCACGTCGAAAATCGAGAGATATTTCGGATCGACTTCGACACTGACTTCTTTACTCTCTCCCGCCTTAAGCTGCACTTTGTTCCATCCAACCAGGCGTTTGGGGGGTTCATTGGCGGAAGGGGGCAGGGATGCATAGACTTCTGCAACTTCGGCTCCCGGGCGGTTCCCGGTGTTGGTGACGGTGAAGGACACTCGCGGATTCTTCCCAGGGGTCACTCTAAGATTCGAATACGAATACGTCGTATAAGAGAGCCCGAAGCCGAAGGGGAACAGCACCGGTTTGTTTTCGGCGTCGTACCACTTATATCCGACCTTGACGCCTTCGTCGTAAGTCACCTGAAATACCGGCAAGCCTGCCGCGATTCGCTTCCAGCCTTGTCGGTCCGCGTCGACGGTCGCTTTGGGAGGTTTGACGATCGTCGGATGCGGGAGATCGGCTTCGCTGCGCGGAAACGTCACCGGCAGCTTCGCGCTCGGATTCACAATTCCGAAAAGAACATTCGCAACAGCGTCCGACCCACTGCTGCCGGCGTACCAGGCTTCGAGGATCGCGCTGACCTGTCCCGCCCACGGCATCGTCACCGGACCACCAGTTTCGAGGACCACCACCGTATGTGGATTCGCCGCTGCGACTCTCGCGATCAAATCATCCTGATGCTCGGGCAGAGACAGGCTGTCGAGGTCCATGCCCTCGCTCTCCCATTGGTAAGCGAATACGATGACGACGTCCGCGCTCTTGGCCAGAGCCGCAGCCGCAGCCGGATCAGCACCGGAATCAAACTGCACAGTTGCGCCGTCGGCCTTGGCTTTGACGGATTTCAACGGCGAAGTCGGGAACCACATCGGCTCCAGCCATCGCGTCTGCCCCTTGCCGGGGGGCAGAATCGCATTTCCGCCCGGAGGATCGACCTGCGCCGAGCCGCCGCCGGAAATCATTCCCACATCCGCGTGCGGACCGATGACAACAATGCTGTGAACGTTTGAAGCATCCAGCGGAAGCTGTGCTCCGTCATTCTTCAACAGCACAATCGCCGACTCTTCGATCTTCCGCGCCACTTCGAGCCCGCCGAGCACGTCGACGACACTCTTTTGACCAGGATCGTCGACCACGCCGGTCGCAAACATCGACCGCAAAATCCGGCGCACGTGATCGTCAATCTCCGACTGAGGCACCGTGCCCGACTCCACCAGTTTCTTCACGTCGTCTCCATAGAAAATCCATCCGGGCTCTTCGTGGTCCAGGCCGGCCGCTGACGATTTGGCGGAGCTGTGTGCGGCTTGCCAGTCGCTGATAACAAATCCTTTGAACTTCCAGTCATTTTTCAGGACGTCGGTGAGCAAGTGCTTATTTTCACACGCGTAATCGCCATCCAAGCGATTGTAGGAACACATCACTGCCGCTGAGTCGGATTTCTCCAGCCCGATTTCAAAGGCGAGCAGGTCGCTCTCTCGAGCCGCACGCTCGTCGATGGTAATGTTCACCGCATTGCGCCCGCTCTCCTGGTCGTTCAGCGCGTAATGCTTGATGTCGCCGAGAACATGCTGCGCCTGCAGACCTTTCATGACGGATCCGACCATCGTTCCGGCAAGAATTGGATCCTCGCCCATGTATTCAAAAGTGCGCCCGTTGCGTGGCTCACGTGTGAGGTTCATGCCTCCGCCTAACGACATGTTGTAGCCCTGTGCGCGAAGCTCGCGGCCGATCAGAGCACCATAGGAGTAAGCGCCGTTGATATCCCAGGTTGCGGCGCCCGCGATGTCGGAGGGGAGCGCGGTCGAGTAGCGGCCGTTTTCACCGCTGCTTCGGACGCCATAGGCGGCGTCCGACATCTGAATCGCCGGAATCCCCAGCCGGGGAACCGCGGGAACATATCCCGCTCCGCCATTAGAACTGATCGCCAGCGGGCTCATTGGACTCAAACCTTGCATGCCCGTGCCGTGAAGCATGGAAATCTTTTCGTCGAGCGTCATCTCTTTAACGACCAGCGACGCACGATCGTCGGGAGACAGGCTCGCGTTCATCCAGGGATGTGCTTTGCCGGTGGTGTTCTGCGCGGCGGCGGAAGAAAGAAGAAGGTTGAATATCGAAAATGACAGAGAGAAGAACAGGCAGTATTTCGCAATCGCTTGCGTACGTAGGCGCATCGCCCTACCTCCGGTTTCGCTGCAAAATCGTTATTGTAGCAGGCTCCGCAAGTTTTTGGCGTATCCGGAGAACCTCCGAGCGAAACAGCGTTCCGCGGTGTGCTGTGCAATATCTTCAAGCAGGTTTTACACTTGATAAGTGAAGATCGCGCTGGGCCAGATCAATCCTACCGTCGGAGATTTCTCCGGCAACGCCGCCAAGATGGTTGAATTCTCCCGGCGGGCCGAATCGGCTGGCGCCGGACTCATCCTCTTCCCCGAATTATCGGTCTGCGGATACCCGCCCCGGGATCTGGTCGAGCGCTCGTCGTTCGTTGTCCACAATCGAGAATGGGCCGAGAAAATCGCGGCCGAAACCATAGGAATTGCCGTGATCTGCGGTCTGGTCATGCCCGCCCACGCCGACACCGGCAAGACGGTCATGAATTCTGCGGCTCTGCTTCGGGACGGTAAGATCGAATTCATCCAGTCGAAGATGCTGCTTCCCACCTACGACGTGTTCGACGAGATGCGCAACTTCGCCCCCGCTAAACATCAGGAACTGTTTCCATTCTGCGGCAATCGGATGGCTCTCACGATCTGCGAAGACGCGTGGAACGACAAGCGCTTTTGGACGAAACGCCTGTACACGGTTGATCCCGTCGAATCACTCATTCACGCCGGCGGCAATTTCGTGCTCAACATATCCGCTTCTCCATTCTGGATCGGCAAGCGCGAATTCCGCCGCGACATGCTGGCCAGCATCGCACGGCAGCACAAGGTTCCAGTGGCCCTGGTCAATCAAGTGGGTGGCAACGACAGCCTCGTTTTCGATGGCTCCAGCTTGGTGCTCAATCGAGAAGGGCAGGTGATCGCGCAAGGCAAGTCGTTCGAAGAGGATCTGATCTTCTTTGATTCTCAAACTCTGACTGGCGATCTGCACGAGCAGATTCCCGGAGACGAAGCCAGCGCCTATGGCGCTCTTGTTTTGGGCACGCGCGACTACATGCACAAGTGCGGATTTCAGAAGGCCATCATCGGCTTGAGCGGCGGCATCGATTCCGCACTCACCGCAGTGATCGCTTCCGACGCCGTCGGCCCTCAGAACGTCATCGGCGTCGGTATGCCCGGGCCATATTCTTCGCCCGGATCGATCGACGACGCGCGCACCCTGGCAAAGAATCTAGGTATTCGATTCGAGCTGATCTCGATCGATCCGGCCTACGAGGCATATCGCGAAATGCTGAAGCCAGTCTTTGCCGGGCAGCAAGAAGACACGACCGAAGAGAACTTGCAGTCCCGCGCCCGCGGCATGTTGCTGATGGCGCTCTCCAATAAGTTTGGCGCGATCGTGCTCTCCACCGGCAACAAGAGTGAACTCGGAGTGGGCTACTGTACACTTTACGGAGACATGGCTGGCGGCCTTGCAGTGATTTCGGACGTCCCCAAAACCCTGGTCTATCGGCTGAGCCGCTACGTGAATTCGCGGCGCGCCGTGATTCCGCACGACACGCTGGAAAAGCCACCTTCAGCCGAGTTACGCCCGAATCAGAAAGACAGCGACTCTCTGCCACCGTATGAAGTCTTGGACGCGGTTTTGGAAGACTATGTGGAAGATGCGCACTCCCCGGAGCAGATTGCAGCCGATCGCGGCTTTGATACCGACGTCGTGCGGCGTGTCGTCCGCATGGTAGATCGCGTGGAATATAAGCGGCAACAAGCCGCCCCGGGACTCAAGATTTCTCCCAAGGCATTCGGCTATGGACGCCGTTTTCCGATTGCCGCCAAGTCTGAGGTTTGAGTTTAGTTCTGGATGGTGCGGTTCAACTGCAATCCCGATTTCATTTTTTCCAAGTTTCAGCGACATCAAATACGAAAGGAAGCTATGCGCAGTTTTCTGACTTTGTTCTGTATTCTTTTTCTGACCTTCTCGGTTGCCACAGCTCAAAACGCGCCCCCAAAATCAAGCGCCGCTAAGCCTGCTTCCAGCGGCGAGAATCTTCCGTCGGAGTCCACGGTCGACGCATTCCTGCATCAGCAGTTCGGTTATCAAGACGGCCTGACGTGGAAAATCTCGAGCATCAAGCCCTCGCAGATCGCGGGACTGGCGGAGGTCGTCGTAATCCTGGCCAGCTCACAAGGACAGCAGTTGACCCGTTTTTACGTTGCTCCTGACGGCAAGCACGCGCTCATCGGAGACATAATTCCGTTCGGCGCGCAGCCTTTCGATCCGGTGAAAAAGACCCTGGAGAAGGGCGTGACTGGTCCGGCCAGGGGTCCGAAAGATTCACCGGCGATGATCGTCGAATTTGGCGACCTCCAGTGTCCGGCATGCAAAGCCGCGCAGCCCACCATCGAGGCCCTGGTCGCGGCCGAACCCAATGCGCGTTTCGTCTTCCAGAATTTTCCCTTGGAGATGCATAACTGGGCGGCGAAGGGAGCCGCGTATTCCGATTGCGTTGGCCGAGCTTCCAACGATGCGTTCTGGAAGTTCGTCGCGAAGACCTACGAAACGCAGTCAGACATTACGCTCGAGAATGCGGATGAGAAGCTGACGGCGATCGCCGATGGCGCCGGCCTGAAGGGCTCCGAGATTGCCGCCTGCGCCGCCAAGCCCGAGACCAAAGCTCGCGTGGATGCGTCGATCGCTCTGGGAAAATCGGTGGAAGTGACCGGAACTCCCACGGTGTTTATTAACGGGCGCAGGATTGGAAGCTTTGATGCTAGCCTGCTAGAGATTTACAAGAAGCTCGTCGAGTTCGCCATGAAGAACTAGTTTGGCATCCGGGTTCGATCCGGGACCCAAATCTCAGGAGTAGCTCGGGCGAAGTTGGACACCACGTGCGGGGTAATGGCGATCATCAGTTCGTCATTATCCTGTTGCTTGGTGTTGTTCACCATGGCCTGGTTCAGGCCGGGGATCGCGCCCAGCCCTGGGATCCCGCTCATCGACAGCGTGTCCGTGCGGGATACTTCGCCTGCAACGAACGCTGGTTCCCCGTCCTTGAGCCGGATGCTCCCTTTATATTCCCGGTTCGAGATGACCGGCACGCCGTTATTGGATTGCCCGGTCAGCGAGCGCACCTGGAGCTCCAGCTGCAGCGTGATCGATCCATCCCCATGAATTGCAGGTTTCACCTTCACGTTCAATCCCAGATCTTCATAGCTGACCGACGGGAAGGGCGGAACGTAACTCTGATTGCCCAGCACCTGGGAAATCTGCGGTGAATTGTAGATCGGCGCGTAGCTGGCGTTCAGGACCGGAAAACGCTCCCCCAGATGGAACGTGGCATCCGTGCCCTGACCCGCGCGCATCGACAGGTTCTCGAGGCTGCGCGCCCACGATTCGTTGATCGAAAGAGCGGCGGCAAATTGATCAAGGCTCAGGCCCATAAACGTGAGCCCGCCGCCAAACGTAGCCAGCGGCTGGCTGAAAATGGAATTCTGTTGGCCTTGCAGCTGTGCCAGCAGGCCCGACAGCGCCGAACTGCCGGCCTGGTTGATGCCTCCCGAAGAAATCAACTGGTTGATGAGCTGCTGAATATTCTGTCCAGCCAGCCCCGCTAACGCCACCGCCGGAATGTTGTACATGTTGAACGTGTTGGGGATGTGAACGCCGATGTTGCGCGTCAGCTGGTGACTAATCTGAAACACGCGCACATCGAGCATGACCTGTGGCCGGCCGTTATTCAGTTGTTCGAGCAGCTTCTCACAGGCATCAAGGGCAGCCGGCGGTCCGCGGAGCTCGACCGAATCGGCAGTCTGGCCGGAATTGATGTAGCGCAGGTCGAACATATTACGCAGAGTGGTTACCAGTTCGGTGGCTTCCTGCGGGGTCGAATGCGGCGGCAGGATAAATGTGCGCAGCGACATGCGGTCCATCTGTCGGTGGTTCTGAACGTCGTCCTTGGCGAGCAGGAACTGGCGCGCCGACATCGGCACCCACATCGTCTTGCTCACGTCGCAGGCCAGTTTCAGAGCGGTGAAGAAGCCCACGTTGTCGACGTTAAAGGTCACCTGCCGCCGCTCGACAGAGTCGTCAAACTGCACCGTCATGCCGAAGGCGGCAGCCAGTTGCGTGAAGAGGGTACGGACATCTCCGCTGAAGTGGAATGTCGCTTCACTGTCGGGCGGAAGCAGATGGATCTCTGAGGACTCAGAGAGGCTCCATGGGCGATTTTCGGTAGAAGTCGGGGGCACGACCGGCGCCGGCTCGCGGGTGGCTTCGGCAAACCGCTCGTGCGCGAACTCGTTGTCCGGATCGAGATCGAGCGCCGTGCGGAACTCGCCCGCTGCACGCAAGCGCGCATCTTCCGCCATCAGCGTATTGCCGCGCTCAATATGGCCGAAAACTAATTTGGCCTTCTCGACCTCGCGCGCTGTCAGGAAATTTATATTCTGGGGAACGAGCCGTGAGGCGTCGTCAAACTGCGCGAACGCTTCCTCCAGCCGTTGGTTTTTGTCCAGCTTGATGCCGCGCTCGTACGCGGCCCGTGCTTGCTTCATATCTCGCTTGGTCGGGATGCAGTTGATTCCGCCGACCAGGCCGTTCGAGCAGGAGATTGGCGGAGCAGGCGAAGTGTCATCTCCGAGGGCGAGCCCCGAGACTGCTACGATACCGACCAGCATCCCGGCCAAGATGTATGCTTTGCACCGCATGAAGACTGATTTTACCGTGCTTCCTTCGCCAAAAGGAGAGGCCAATAGGACGGGGTACACCCGGTCGTAACCTCGGGCAAACCGCGAAAACCCCACCGGAAGAACGAGGAGAGCCTCGCCCCTTGCATCAATCATTTCGTAGAGACGTAGCTGGCTAGTCTTGTGTCCAGAGGCTCAGGGCAGCGGGAAGATAGCTTAAGACACCATCACCCTTTCGATCGAACGCGCCTTGCCAGTCTCTTCGTCACAATCGATCACCACTGCGCACATCCGAACATCCCCGGTTGCCGGCTCAAACCGCACCGGCATCCCGTTCAAAAACTTTCCGACGACCAATTCCTTCTTCACCCCGATCACGCTATCGTACGGACCGCTCATCCCCACATCTGTTATGTACGCGGTGCCATTGGGTAGAACCCGCTCGTCGGCTGTAGGCACATGCGTGTGTGTTCCCACGACCGCTGTGACGCGCCCGTCCAGATACCATCCCATCGATATTTTCTCTGAAGTGGCCTCGGCGTGAATGTCGACCAGGATCACCTTGGCATCGATCTTCTTCAGAAGCTGGTCCGCGACACGGAAGGGATCGTCATTCGATGCCATGAAAACACGTCCTTGTAGATTGATCACCGCGTAAGGAACTTTGCCCTTGAATCCCTGATACATGCCTGATCCCGGCATGTCCGCCGGATAATTCGCCGGTCGCAACACCCGACGCGCTGGACCGTGCCCGTTGCCCTCGACCATATGGAAATAATCGATGATCTCGCGCTTATCCCAGACGTGATTTCCGGTGGTAATGACATCGATGTTGAGCTCGAAAAGTTCCTCAGCCAGCGACGGAGTAATGCCGAATCCGGCCGCCGAATTCTCGCCATTCGCGATGATGAGGTTGATCCCGCGCTCGCGAACGATTCCCGGTAACCGGTCTTTGACCACGTTGCGTCCCGGCCGTCCGAAAATGTCGCCGATGAAAAGAATGCGCATAATTAGGAAGCGAATTTTGATGGTACCACGTGGCAGAGACCGATTTGGCCGGAGAAAGAGAGAAGGAATAAATCGCTAGTTCGTTGACGAAACTAGCTCGGCGCTGCGCAGAAAATCGTAGTTGCCCGCCGGGTTCAACTTCAAGTTTCGCACCCGGTTCGTGCGCACCAGCACGTTATCCAGATACCACAGATTGATGTAGGGCAAATCCCCCGCCAGCAGATTCTGTACCTCGGCATACAAGGGCTTACGGGCCTGCGGATCGATCTCGCGCCGCGCCTTGTCGATCAAAGCGTCCACCTTGGGATTCGAATAATAGTCGCGATTCGCCCCGTTCGGCGGAAACTTCGATGAGTGGAACGCGTATTCGAAGATGTCGGGATCTTCATTCCCGCCGATCCAGCGCAGCGAGTAGATCTGAAAAGCTCCATGCTGCACGTCGGAAAAAAACGTCGCAAACTCGAAGCTCCGGATGTCGAGCACAATCCCGACGTCGCGCAGCTGCTGCTGCATCACCGCGACCATCAGCCGTGTATTCGCGTCGGTCGAAGTCTTCATCGTCAGGTGAAAGCGCACTCCGTTTGATTCGGCGTAGCCGGCGGCGTCGAGTAGTTGCTTCGCTTTCTCCGGATCGTGCAGGTAGGCTGGGACGCTTCCGTTATAAGCCCAGCTCTGCGTCGGCAGAATGCTGTGGGCAGGTTCCGCTTCGCCCCGCCACAGGTATTCGATCATCGGCCGAACGTCCAGTGCATACGCGATCGCCTGCCGCACCCGCACGTCTTTCAGAATCGAATCGCGCAGATTAAATCCCATGTACGCGAGACGTGTCCCCGGTCCCTTTTCCACCGCCAGATTCGGATCCCGAGCCAGCGTGACCACGGTATCGGGCGTCAGTGAATTGATCGCCACATCCCCGCTGCCTTTGCGCAATTCGAGGGCCTGCGTCGTCTCATCCGGCACGACCGCAAAGCGGACTCGCTCCAGTTTCGCTTTCTCTCCCCAGTAGTCGGGATTGCGCTCCAGAACGACGTCGCGATCGGTCTCCGCGCTCACGAACCTGAACGGTCCCGACCCCATTGGATGCTGCGTGATTTCCTCGCCGCTGCCATACGGAACAATGCCCATCGCCCCGTCGGAAAGATTCCACAGCAAGGTGGCGTCCTGTTCCTTCATGTGGAAGACGATGGTGGCGTCGTCAAGGGCTTCCACGTGATCGACGTACTTGTAGACGGCCGCTTTAGTGCTGCGAATCTTCCCCTGCAGCAGCGAATCAAACGTCCACTTCACGTCGCGCGAAGTCAACCCGCGCCCATCATGAAACTTCGCGCCTTGGTGGATATGGAACACGTACGTCAGGGGATCAGGTATTTCCCATCGCTCAGCCAGCCCGGGCGCCACGTTCAGATCCTCTCCGCGCGACAGCAGATCATCAAAGATCAAGTTGTCGATCCGCTCAGACTGCGCATCGATTCCTACACGAGGATCGAGATTCGTCGGGCTCGACTCGATGATCATGACGAGCGTGTTCGCGTCTGGCTTGGAGGAGCAGGCAAGAAGAGGTAAGAACGAAATAAGAAAAACCAGGAAGGTAAAAGGCCGCATCCACAAAGAAGGCGAAGTTACGCGAAGGAAGCCTCTCCGGTTCGACCTTCGTGCAACTTCGTGCCCTTCGTGGTAAAAGCCGTTGAAGTGTCCCTTACGCATAAGAGATCTTTCCCAGGACGGCTGCCCGTCTAGCTCCGGTAGCGGAAGGCACATTCGAGGGCCGCTGGTTCCAGGTCTCGTAAGCCATCACGGCGAAGGCGGTCGCCTCTTTGGCCTCCGAAGGCAATCCGAACTCGTCCGAGAACCGCAGTACAATCCCCAATGGCCGCAGGCATTCCGTAAGCATAGCGATTAGCGTCGCATTCTGCGCCCCGCCACCCGAGACGATCAGCTCGTGAAAGTGTTTCTTCTTACTGTCCCCGATCACGTGGCGCTCGACGGCATCGGCAATCGAGCGAGCGGTCAGCGCAGTAGCAGTTGCCACAACATCTTGCTTCCGCGCCCGTCCGCCGGCCCGTAAGAATTCGCGCACGAATTCCCGCCCAAATTCCTCGCGCCCCGCGGTCTTCGGAGGCCGAGTCTGAAAAAACGCGCGGCGTAACATCTGCGCGACCACGGACTCCAAGATTTCTCCCGACGCCGCAATCTTGCCACCACGATCGAACGGCTGCCTGAACAATTTCTCCGTGACCGCATCGATCACCATGTTCCCCGGCCCAGTGTCGAAGGCCATTACGTCTCCTGCCCGAGCGCCTGCAGGAATAGCGGTGAGATTGCCGATCCCGCCTATGTTCTGGACGATGCGCCCGATCTTCGCGTCGCGAAACCACAAGTAGTCCAGATAAGGAACCAGCGGCGCTCCCTTGCCACCCGCAGCCAGGTCCGCCGGACGAAAATCCGACACGACCGGTGCGCCCACCCGCGAGGCAATGATCGACGCCTCGCCGGTCTGCCACGTCGTTGTGATGTTGCGTCCCAGGAACGCCCGCCTTTCACCTTGATGGTAGAGAGTCTGCCCGTGACAGCCGACCAGATCGACCTTCACTTGCAACCGCCGCGACGTTGACAGCACCGCGTCGGCGTACAGTTCGCCAAGCAGAGAATTGAGCCGCGATAAATTCGCGACGCTGGCTCGCGACGCATTCATCGCAGCCAAGACAGCGGTCCGAACCGCAGCAGGATAAGAAAACTCCTCGTGTCCCAGCGGTTCAATTGTGTGGAGCGGCCTTTCTTGTCCGCCAGTCCCGATAGCCTTGCGAGACTTCGCGCCAGTGCCCTTCCTGTTCTTCTCCGCAATCCGCACGATCGCGACGTTAATCCCGTCCGCCGAAGTCCCACTCATCACGCCGGCTACAATCATCGGGTTCTTGCTCATGCCTGCGGCCGCCGGGGTGCCACTTGGCGACTCAATGCGTCCAGCCGCACCTGTTCGCCGAACTCCCACAGCCGGCGGCTCAACTTCTCAGCGGTCGCCGCGCTCGGCGACTTCGAAGGTCGCAGAGTCTTTGCCCACTTCTTCTTGAACGCCATCACTCGCCGCGCCGACTCATTCACCCGCTTTGCAAAATGCTTGTCGCTTTCCGCGGCGTGTCGCAGCTCCTCGTATGCCTGCGTCACGTAATCCTCGCGATGGCATACCAGGCATAGATCTCCGCCAGCACGAACAAACTCAACCGCGGCCTCTCCCACCGGAGCCGCCGCCAGCACGCCGCCCATCTCCAGATCGTCTGACACAATCGGATTTCTGTAGCCGACTTTCTTGCGGAGCACATCGGTGATCCACGTCTTCGAGATCGAGGCGGGAGTCTTCGTCTTTGTTACCATCGGGTAAGCCGCGTGCGACACCATCACAAACGGAAGTTGCCGCCGCAATGTCCGGTAGGGAAGCAGGTCTTCCGCCCAGAGTTTCTTCATCGATTTCTCGATGATGGGCAGCTCATGATGGCTGTCAAGATTGCCTTCGCCGAGTCCGGGGAAGTGCTTGCCGCATCCCAGTACTTTGGCGGCGACCAGCCCTGCAAGAAACCCCCGAACGTAGGCGACAACCTCACGCGGATTCGCCGACACCGCCCGCGATCCCATCACGCTGCGCGATGCTTCGAACGCCAGATCCAGCACGGGCGCAAAGTCAACGTTGAATCCCATCAATCGGCAGTTTTCTCCGATGACCTCCCCGTGCCTGCGAAACAGCTTGCGATCGCGCGTGGCAAACACATCGGCCGCCGATGGTGCCGACCCGAGCGCATCGCGAAAGCGGTCCACGCTTCCCCCCTCAAGATCAACGCAGGTGAAGAGCCGGGTGGATACGCATTTCTGGCATTCCAGCAACAGACGCCAGGTCTGCTCCGGACTCTTGATGTTGCGTGCAAACAGGATCACGCCCGCAGGCTGTAGCCTACCCAGCAGGGAAGCAAGTCGCGTCGACATTTCGACGCCGTCGAAACCGACGATCATTAATTGTCCGGGATCTTGCGACAGACCAGCCTCCGTGCTTCCCCGTGCCCCTAGTGATTAAATCTCTTTTTTCAATTCCGCGAGCAGATTCAAAGCTTCCAGCGGCGTAAGACGATTCAAATCAACTTCCCGTAACTTGTCCAGTACCGGCTGCGACAAGGGAGTAAAGATGGTCAACTGGGCCGGTGGAGGACTCGCTCCCGGCGACAAATGCGCCGTCGCCTGCTGCTCCGCAAACTCGTGTTCAACCAAAACTTCGCGTGCCCGCTCCACTACCTCGTTTGGCAACCCGGCCAGCTTGGCCACTTCAATCCCATAGCTGCGATCCGCTGCTCCGGGCTCAACCTTCCGCAGGAAGACAATTCCTCCGCCAGTCTCTTTGACTGACACGTGATAGTTCTTCACGCCGGCAAGTTGCTCCGCCAGTTCCGTGAGTTCGAAATAATGTGTGGCGAACAAACTCTTCGCTCGCACTCGCGCATGCAAATACTCCACCGCAGCCCAGGCAATCGCTAGTCCATCGTATGTAGACGTGCCGCGTCCAACCTCATCCAGCAGGATGAGCGATCGAGCCGTCGCCGTATGCAGAATCGCCGCCGTCTCAGTCATCTCGACCATGAAGGTCGACCGACCGCGTGCCAAATTGTCGCTCGCGCCGATCCGCGTGAACACTCGATCGACAATGCTCAACTTAGCCGAACGCGCCGGCACAAACGACCCCATCTGCGCCAGGATCACAATCAGCGCCGTCTGACGCAGATAAGTCGACTTGCCGCCCATGTTCGGCCCGGTCAGCAAGAGAATGTTGTGCGTCGTGTCATTGAGATAAAGGTCGTTGGGCACAAAGCGATCACTGGCTCCGGCCAATTCCTGCTGTTCGATCACCGGATGCCGCCCTTCGATGATCTCCAATTCTCCGCCAGCCTCTACAAACCGAGGCCGGGAATAGTTTCGCAGCGCCGCGAGATGCGCCAGCGACGCCAGCACATCAACTTCTGCCAGCGCGAGCGCGGTCTGCCGAATTCGCTTCGCCTCGGCCGCGATCGATGTCCGTAGCTCGGTAAACAGCCGCCGCTCGATCTCGACAATCTTTTCCTGCGCGTCGAGAATCTTTGCCTCATACTCCTTCAACTCGGGAGTCGTAAAGCGCTCCGCGCCAACCAGCGTCTGCTTGCGGTCGTAATCCTGCGGAACCAGGTGCAGGTTCGACTTCGAGATTTCGAGGTAGTAGCCGAAGATGGAATTGAACTTCACCTTCAGCGACGAAATGCCGGTGCGTCCGCGCTCCCGTTGCTCGATCTGCGCCAGTACCGCCTTGCTGTTGCGCGACAGTTCGCGCAATTCGTCCAGATCGTGATCCACGCTTTGTGCGATCACTCCGCCATCGGCAAAACTCAGCGGAGGCTCCGGCACAACTGTCTTCTCGATGCGATCCCGCAGTTCCCCCAGTTCATTGAGCGATCCATGCAACTGTTCCAATCGTTCCGCGGGTAGTCGTCCGGTTGCGGCCTTCACTGCGGGAATCTTTGCCAGGGACGACGACAGCGCCAGCACGTCCCGCGGATTCGCCGCTTCCAGCGTGACTCGGCTCAGAAGGCGCTCCAGGTCGAGTATGCCATCGAGCGCCCGCCGCAACTCCTCGCGGGCAACAATGTCTTTGACACCGGCCTCGACTGCATCGAGCCGTCCTTGGATCTCATTCGAATCCAACGACGGCCGGAGCAGCCACGCCCGCAGCAGCCGCTTGCCCATCGGCGTGATGGCGGCATCGATCGAGCGAAACAGAGTGACGCCCGCATCCGTCCCGGCAAACAGTGGCTCGATCAGCTCGAGGTTCCGCACCGTGACAGCATCGAGCACCAGGCAATTCTGCCGCTCGTACCAGCCGATGCGATCCACATGATCGAGCGATCCGCGCTGCGTCGAGCGCACGTAATAAAGGATGGCTCCCGCAGCCGAAGCCGCAGCAATGCGGCCCGCGAGCCCAAATCCCTCCAGCGAAAGCACTCCGAAATGATTTTCGAGCAACGGTAGCGCATGATCCGGCGCAAAGATCCAGTCGTCCAGTGGAGTCTCCGTGCAAGTTGCTCCAGCTGCCCGAGGCTGTGGAGAAACGGCATTTGGAGATGACCCGTGAGGAGACGAACCATGTGGGGACGGCCGCCCTCGGCCGTCCGGCCGAGCAAAGCTCGGCTGCTCTGTCGACCGAGTTCCGGCTGTTTCAAACAAAGGCGCCGCCGACCCATACAACAGCTCCTTCGGCCGCAGTTGCTCCAACTCCTCCTGTACCCGCCGCAGTGCGTTGTCCCCGGCAAACTCGGTGGCCCGAAATTCTCCCGTAGACAAGTCCAGAGCCGCAAATCCCACTCGATTCCCAACCTGCGCCAGCGCGGCCAGGAAATTGTTCTCATCCGACCCGAGCGATGAATCCGCCGCCGTTCCCGGCGTGACGACCCGCGTCACTTCGCGCCGCACCAACTTCTTCGCCACCCGCGGATCTTCTACCTGCTCGCAGACGGCCACCTTAAAGCCCTTGCGGATCAGTTTCCCGATGTAACCCTCGGCCGCGTGGTAGGGCACTCCGCACATCGGCACCGCGATTCCTTTTTCTTTATTGCGCGAGGTCAGCGTGATTTGCAGCTCTTTCGCGGCCACAATGGCGTCATCGAAAAACAGTTCGTAGAAGTCCCCCAGACGGAAGAACAGAAGCGCGGTGGGATGTTCTTTTTTGACGGCGGCATACTGCCGCATCAGCGGAGTGGACGGCTCGGTCATCTGGGCGGGCTTCGGCGGATTATAACAAAGCGCCGTGCTGCCGTTCTGCGTCATTTCGCATAAGTCCGCGGCAAGCTCCCGCAGGAAATCGGGTTGACTACGATTCTCCGTCGGTGTTCTCCTCTTCCTTTACATGGAACTGCGCAAAGATCCAATCACCCGCTCCTGGGTCATCACGGGAGACAATGCCGGCGATGCCGCACCGCGTCTCGACGCCCCGTGCGGTTTCTGCCCTGACGCTTCCACGCCGCAACAGGTGATTGCGAGTTCTCCCGACGCTCCCAGTTCGATCTGGTCCGCGCGCTCGGTCGTTCATCCTCGCCCGCTTTACCACATTGAGGGAGAGCCCGACCGCCGCGGCGATGGAATCTACGACCGCATGCACTCGGTCGGCGCCCATGAAGTGCTCATTGAGAATCGCAGCCACGACCGTCATCTGTGGAGTGCCGGTGACCACGAGATTGGACATTTTCTCCGCCTCGCGGCTGAGCGCATTCTCGATCTGAAGCATGATCCGCGCATCAAGTACGTCAGCCTCTTCAAGGATTACGGCAAGAACGCCGGTCAGGAATTCAGCCATCCGACGTCGCAGATCACCGCAACCATGTTCGTTCCTCGCCGTGTGCTCTACGAACTCCGCGCCGGACGCGAGTATTTCGTTGGCAAGGAGCGCTGCGTCTTCTGCGACATCATCCAGCAGGAAGAACAGCAGGCCCAACGCGTGATCGAGGCTCGCGGAGATTACGTCGCTCTCGGTCCCTACGCGCCACGCGTGCCCTACGAAACCTGGATCATGCCGCGCAACCACGAAGCGTCATTCGAGCGCACAGGCTTAAACAAGCCGGGACTCCGCACTAACCTTGCAGCCCTGCTGCGCCGCACGTTGCAACGCATCCGCTCGGTCACCGAGGAATTTCATCTGGTGCTGCACACCTCGCCGAGCAGTATTCATCCATCGAAGAATCTCGGTTACTGGAAGACGATTGACGAGGACTATCACTGGCACATCGAGATCCTCCCCGTCATCACTTCCAAGGCCCGTTCGTACACCTTTAAGGAGGTGTACTATTCTCCCGTCAGCTCCGAAACTGCAGTGAAGCAGCTGCGCGAGGCGAAGATCGATGGCTGATGTATCCCCAAAGCCTTGTATCATCGGCCTGATTCCGATGGCGCATGTGGCCAGCGTGCAACGCTCCGCGGACTTCTACAAACTCGTAGGAATGACGATCCGCGGCAGCCTCCGCAGCGCATCGGGCGATCTGCAATGGGCTCACGTTTCCTGCGAGCAGGCTGATCTGATGTTGACGCGTGCATCGGAACCGGTGATCACGGGACAGCAAGCAGTGTTGTTCTACCTTTATTCGCCTGATCTGATCGCTCTGCGAGAACATCTTCTCGCGAGTCGAGTGAAGGTCTCGGGAGTTACTTATCCCGAATACATGCCAAAGGGCGAGATTTGCCTGGAAGATCCCGATGGCTACGTGCTGCTGATTGGTCAGGCAGGCTAGCTGCAAGCCTGTCGCGTCTTGTGCGATCGTGCCCTGTGATCCTCTGTCCCCTGTGGTGAGTTCGTCTTGGTGCGCCTGCTACAATCCTCGGCTCAGGAGAGACTCTTGAAACGCGCACTCATCTGCATTTTGCTCGTGGGTTTCTGCCTTGCCCAGACTCAACCGCCCTCCGTTGGCCAGCAGAAAGTCCTCTGGCAGAAACTCGAAGCCAGTATTCGGGACATCGATGAGCACCTCGATGGCGTGATGGGAGTCGCCATCGAAGACTTAACGACGGGCGATCATTATTTCCTGCACGAAGACGAAGTCTTTGCGCAGGCCAGTTCCATCAAGATCGCGGTACTCGCCGATCTCTATCTGCAAGCGCAGCAAGGCACGCTCAAGCTGACGGATCTCTACACTGTGCAATCTTCCGACCTGGTGCAGGACAGCGACATCATGAACGGGCTCACACCGCGCGTGACACGCGTCACACTGCGGGATCTGGCCACGATGATGGTTGCGGTCAGCGATAACGCCGCGACCAACGTGTTGATCGATCACGAGGGTATGCAGCAAGTTAACGTCATGCTCGACTCGCTCGGCCTGACGCACACGCGCCTGCGCCGCAAGATGATGGACCTCGAAGCGGCAAATCAGGGGCGCGAGAATATCTCGACGCCGCGCGAGATGATGACCTTGCTCGATGCCATCTATCACGGCAAAGTGCTGAACAAAGAGTCGACGGACGATTTCTTCAAAGTACTCAGCTCGAACAAAGATTCCTTTATCCCCCGCGACCTTCCGGCGGACTTGAAGATCGCGAACAAACCCGGAGAGCTGGAAGCCGTCCGCAACGATTCCGGAATCGTTTTTGTCGAGGGACGTCCGTATGTAATCTGCGTGATGACTTCATTCCTCCGCAACGAGCGCGACGGAGAAGAAGCCATCAGCAAGGTCTCGCTCGCTGGGTGGCGGATGTTTGACCGCCTGAGCCGCGCGACGGAATATGGAAGAGTCGTGTCGCGCGGCAACGGTACACGCTGACGAATGCCTCAGAGGGACCTTATGTGATTTGGTACGCTTCGAGTCTTGTCCGCGCGAGATCCTTCGCTCCGCCTGAAATGCGGCTACGCTCAGGATGACGAATTGTGCTGGCGATGGATTCCAGCACGCGCCAGCTTCCATCTTTGTGCTTGATCCGGTAATCGAGCTGCTGGCCAACGCCACTTTCTCTCGCCTCTCGGGCTGCGTCGAGAACGCGGAAGCGATCGTCGGGATGAATTTGCTCAAAGGCCGAAGTCTCGCCCAACTCAGAGGGCGAGTATCCGAGAATGCGCTTGTACGAGGGACTGTTGTACAAGCGGAGTCCTTTAACGTCGACCAAGGCGATCATGTCGGCGGCGTTGCGGTTTGGAAAATCTCTTCGTTCTTGCGAGAGGCGCGGTGAATCTTGTAAATGCGCAGCTCTTCGCAGATCACGATCAGGGCCAACCCTCCCAGCGCAGTCCAAAACCATTCCAGCATCGAAAGCACTCCTGAGAAACGCTACCGGCGGAATCAGGCGAGAGAATGAATCGGGGGGAATTGAACCCGGTGGTTGGGAGCTTTTCAGGTTGTGGAGATCAGCGAAAAAATATTCTTGCGGAGAATTGAAAATGCGGGATTCGAAGCAGTTCTGTTTCGGGAATTCTATGGTCATTGAGGCTACCCGTTCTCCCACCTGCTCTGAAAGCCTTGACTGGCGCGGGTTCTGCAAAATGCGCCTGCAAAATCTTGAGCGCCTAAGGCTTAGAGGTCAAAATCTTGAGAACTCAGGAGTTAGCGACTCTTCTGCACGCTATTCGTATACCGCCTCCGCCTTGACGATGATCTGCTCCGGGGGCTGTGGAACGCAAGGTCAGATTTCACAAGGGATCGGGGTGCCCCATCCTTCTTTTCGCGGGGCCTACGAAACGAGGGTGGGGACTTTGATTTTCTCATCCGACCCTTTGTATCGTCGGAAGCCAAAATCCCACCCTCTCGCAAAAAAAACAGCGAGAAGGGTGGGGAACCCGACAGTCCACGAAAGTTATTTACCTGCCATTCCCCATGGCCCGCGCCGCAGCCGGCGAGCCAGTTCAAGCGTGGAAAGGGGAGCAAGCGTCGTCAACGCAATTGCCGTCCAGCCGAGCCCCTGGCCGCGCATCACAACCATGGAGATCGCCGCCGATACGACACCGTAGCTGGCGAGCAAAATCGGGCCAAAGGAATTGGGCGGTTGGGATCTTAGGCGCAGCTCGCGCGATAAGACTTGGTGGAAATCCGGCGATAGGGCCGGAACGGGCGCAGCCATCGATCGCCGTAACAGTCGATCTATTTCGGCATCGCGCGGGTCCATATCGGACATGCGATCAGACATACGAATATCCTCGCTGTTTCAGCATGCCATCGAGAAGCTGGCGTGCACGGTGGAGATATGACTTGGCTGTATTCTCCGGAACATCGAGCAGGGCCGCCACCTCGGCCACACTTGCGTCCATCCAATAGTAAAGCCGGAGAGCTGACTGGTAGACCTCGGGTAGCGTTTGAATGCATTCCGCAAGGGATTGATCGCGCTGTGCTGTTTCTACAAGCGAGTGCGGCCCGCGCTGCGCGGTCGTTACATTAGAAAGCACGGAGTCGTCCACGTGTGGCATGCGGTAACGAGCCCGTGCCTTGACGTTCATTGCATGGTTGAACGTGATACGGTAAATCCAGGAGCCGAATTCTGCATCGCCTCGAAATGAAGCGAGCGCATGATGAATCTTCAGAAAGACCTCCTGCGCCACGTCTTCGGCCTCGGCTGCAAATCCCTGCCCCAGAATCGAAAGAGCGAGACGAAAGATATGGTCGCTATGGCGGCGAACTAACTCGGCAAAGGCGTCCTGATCGCCGCCTTGCGCGCGGGTCACGAGTTGAGAATCGCTATCCACCCGAATCAACGGCCGGCGTCGCGTTTCAAAAAGTGGAAGATAAACAGGCCCACGCCCAAAAAGGCGAACGGCACAGGTGTTATCCAGAATGAATGTTCGTCCGCCTCGAGAGTTCGATAGAGCACGATCATGGTTCCCACGGCGAGGCTGAACAGGACAATACCCAGGATCGGTAGCACAGTGGGATTTGGGTCGCGGGGATTCTGCGCCGACTCCAGGGGAAATTCGGGCAACGGTATACCTTTTTCCATCGCCACGAGCCTCTCCTGATGAATAATTTCCAGCCGGTTCCTCCGGCTTTGCTGCTTCACGTAAACATACCCAACAATGCCCGCCGCCAATGCGAGCGCAACCATACCATCGCCGACTGTGTAGCTCATTGTGTCACCTCAACTCTTAAGACAAGGTCAAGCAGCGTGCGGTTGCAGGGCTGTATTTGCAGATCAGAAGGCCGTCCTTGCCAACATGAAGGCTGAGGCAAGAGTCTCGGACCTGGATTGCTGTTTCGAAAGGAGGCTTTGTAAATGTTGACACCGAGTAGATTCTATTGATATCAACGAACCTTCCCCAAGAAGAAATCCATGCTCGGGAGAAATCAATGAACCGGCAGATTCTCAGGACCATCCAGGCAGAAAGCTTCGCACTGATCGTCCTACTGGGCGCGGCTTGGCCCGCGCAAGCGCAGGACGCGAAAACATCGTATCCGGGCATGGCCCCGCTTGAGCAGTATCTGATTGCGGATCGCGATGCCGAGACAGCCCTGGCGCGGAGCGCTGCGCCGGAATCCATCTCACACGATGCCGAAGTCTGGGTCCTCGGGCGGCATGGTTACGAAACTGCGGTCAAAGGCAAGAACGGTTTCGCGTGCATGGTGCTACGCTCTTGGACCGCTGGAATCGACGATCCGGACTTTTGGAATCCGAAGCTGCGGGCTCCCATTTGCTTCAACCCCCCAGCCACACGAACCTATCTTCCCCTCATGGTCAAAAGGACCGAGTGGTTACTCGCGGGGCAATCCAAAGCTCAAGTCTTCGAAAGCATCAAGGCCGGGTTTGACAAGAAGGAACTGCCGGTGCAGGAGCCGGGCGCGATGTGCTACATGATGTCCAAGCAAGGGTACTTGAGCGATCGCGTCGGGCACTGGCATCCCCACCTGATGTTTTTCCTGCCCCGCATGGACGCTCGGACCTGGGGAGCAGGTCTGTCGGACTCGCCGATTCTGGCAGGTGACGACCCTGACGACCATCTGATCGTATTCCTGGTTCCGATCCGCAAGTGGTCGGACGGCACGGCGGATTCTACAGATGTGCACTGACGCCTCGATCGCAACGAGCTTGTCCTCCCGGTCCCACTGATTTTTCGCTAACCAATTTTGTTTCAGAGCGTCCCCTTGTTATCACAGGGGGAGTGTGGCAGCCTTCCCTTGGATTGCAAGGGTGCGAATGGATACCGCCAAACTGGAATTCCTTCGGGGCACGCTGGATGTGCTCATTCTGAAGGCGCTCGTTTGGGGACCGCTCCATGGCTATGCCATCACCAGCCTGATCCGCCGTCAGAGCGACGACGCTCTGCTGCTCGAAGAGGGCACGCTTTACCCGGCGCTCTGGCGGCTGGAGAACAAAGGATGGCTCGACGCCGAGTGGGGGCTTTCCGAAAACAACCGCAAGGCGAAGTTCTACGGGTTGACTGCGGAGGGCCGCCGCCATGGGACGTTGCTCGCGCTCGTGGTGGCGAAGCTGATTTCGTCGCTGCTGTTCGGAACGTCCTCATGGGATTTGCCGACTTACTTCGGGATGGCGCTCGCGCTGCTGCTCGTAGCGGCAATCTCCGGCTACATTCCGGCGCGCCGCGCTTCGGGCGTCAATCCCACGCAAGTCTTGCGCAGCAACTGAGATTCAATCCCGGAGCGCATCGCCCGCTCAGAATTGGCGAATGGGCGCAGACGTCGCGGTTGGATGGGGCTGCCGCGAAGTTGTTGGCCAGCGCTTCGCCTGCGCGATGCAGACCACGTGAAAAATCAAGAATAACGGTACTAGGAATGTCGGTACGAGGCTTAGCGGAAGCATCGTCATATAGAGCATCGGTACAGCGTGAGGATCGATCAGGCCCGCGGTGGTGCCCAGGGCTACAGCAGTGACCAAGTCGGCGATTCCGAGCAGTTGCCAAAGGATAAAACTGTTGCGATGGCTGGGATTGGCCAACTTCCACGCCACGACGGTGGCGGTCGCTCCGATGGCCATGTCGCCGTATCCAGCGGGCAAGGCAAAGATCGCGGGAAGTCCGCGATGTGCCTCAAGCAGAACGAATGTGAATCCGACCATTCGCCACGACTGAGCTGCGGTGAGAAGGATTGGGTTCCACGACAGGACGAAGTCTCGGAACTTCCGGGACGCCCCGAACCATGCGAAGAACACGATGAGGGGCGCTACCGCGCCGACGGCAACCGCACCCCCTAAGCGGTTGGAAGCATTCTCGAACAGATGCCATGCCGAAGCGGACAAGGCACCAACGAACCACAGCAGTGCGAGCACGAGGGTGAGTTTTGCGTAGAGTTTCATCGTAATTCTCCTTCGATCGTGGCGAAACTAGCGAGTTGACGGCTGAGTTGCATGAGGCGGTTCCAACTTTGACTGCCCAGTTGATGACGAAGACGCGATTGAACTTTCTCCCATGCCGGGAGGGCTCGCTTGAGCTGTTGTTCCCCAGCGTCGGAAAGACGAAGCCTTCGCTCTCGACGATCCTCGCCGCGCCGTTCGGTGATCCAGCCTTTGCGGGACATGATGGCGAGGGTTCGAGTCAGGCTGGTGCTGTCCATCGCGAGGAGTTGGCCCAGTTGCCGCTGAGAGAGTTCTCCCGTGCGCGAAAGAACCTGGAGGATGGTCAGCTGAGTCGAGCGGAGCCCTAAGGGACGGAGCTCGTGTTCGTAGAGTTGAGTGAGTGCCCGGGCCACTCTCCGAAGATTTCCGCAGAGGCAGGGCAGAACTGGCAACGTTGACTGATCCATGTCGACAATAGATGTATATACATATAAGTGGTCGCAAAATAAATTAGACAGGCACGGTTTCGGGACAAAAGCGCGGGATCGTTCCATAATGTCGGCATGACCGTGCGGCGGGTGAAGACTTATACGGGGGCGCAGGGCTACGTCTACCAGTACTACTTCGTCGGCAAACGGGCTGCACTGGCGGGGGACCCTGAGGCTCCGGCGACGGAATTTATATTCGATGTGACTTCGGACCGGAAGCTAACCTATGCGGTTAGCGTGTTCTTGCCGCAAGGGTCGCTGGCGGAGTGGAACGCCGCCCATGGGCGTCCGTTGAACGATGCCGAGCAGTATGCGGCGGTCAAGATGCGGTTGTTTCGGGCGTTCGATGAGATCGAGGATGTTAAGGCCGACGGGCGGCGGTTGCGGATTGACGGTGCGTTGCTCGAGGAGGCCATGGGAACTTTGGGGGTGGAGTAAGACCCCAGGGGCTAAAAGCCCGTTCATTTTGGTCATTCCATTACGCGGCCCTTGAAGGGCCGCTCTTCCACGGTACCTTCCTAGGCCAGTGGAGCGATTTGATCCAATTCCAGGCCTCGCTTATAAATGCTGCGGAGCCTTGTCTTGAAAACATTCACATCTCACTGCATCTCGGCGGTTCTTGTTCTGGTTTGTCTTGCGTGTCGCGCGGATGCGCAGGCGCAGCGGTGGTCGGAGCAGCGGGCGAACGACTGGTATGCAAAGCAGCCGTGGCAGGTGGGCAGCAATTACATTCCCAAGGACGCGATCAACGAACTGGAGATGTGGCAGGCGGGAACGTTCGATCCGGAGGAAATCGACAAGGAATTGGGATGGGCTGAAGGGCTCGGCATGAACACCATGCGTGTGTTTCTTCATGATCTGCCTTGGCAGCAGGATGCGCCCGGATTTCAGAAGCGCATTGACGAGTTTCTGACGATTGCGGCGCGGCATCACATTCGTCCGCTGTTTGTGTTGTTTGATTCCTGCTGGGATCCGCTGCCGAAGATGGGGCCGCAACATCCGCCGATTCCGGGCGTGCACAATTCGGGGTGGGTACAGAGTCCGGGGGCGAAGGCGCTAGCGGATCCAGGCCAGGTTCCACGGCTAAAAGCATATGTGCAAGGTGTGGTCGGTGCGTTTGCGAAGGACGATCGGATTCTTGGATGGGATGTGTGGAACGAGCCCGGGTCGGACACGACGGGAAGTTATCCCAAGACCGAGATGAAGATGTCGGAGAAGTTGGCGCGCGTCGCAACGCTATTGCCGCAGGCGTTTGCGTGGGCGAGGGAGATGAGTCCGACGCAGCCGTTGACGAGCGGAGTTTGGGATATCGATACGACGAAGGATGAGAGCGCGCCGGATGAGATCCAGCGAATCCAGTTGCGGGAATCGGACGTCATCACTTTTCACAATTACAGCTGGCCGGAGTCGTTCAAGGCGGAGGTCGCGTGGCTGAGGAGATTTCATCGCCCGGTGATCTGCACGGAGTACATGGCGCGTCCGGCGGGAAGTACGTTTGACCAGATCCTTCCAATCGCAAAGCAAGAGCGCGTGGGTGCGATCAACTGGGGATTCGTGGCGGGCAAGACGCAGACGTATTATCCGTGGGAGTCGTGGCAGCATCCTTATATCTTGGACGATCCACCAGTGTGGTTTCATGAAGTGCTGCGGGACGATGGAACGCCGTACCGGCAGGCGGAAGTGGATTTAATTCGGGAACTGACCGGGAAGAAGTAACGGCGGGCCTTGCGGCCCGCGGACGGCTGGGGCGTCCGTCCCACATAATTCCTAGACGATTTACAATCACGCCATGAAAACTGCCCTGATTGTTCTCACATCCGTCCTGACGTGTCTAATCGCGTGCAACAAATCGTCCGCTCCGGCGGCGACTTCAGGTGCGGCTGCGAGTTCACCCAAGTCCGATGGGGTGCAGCAGAAGTTGCAGGAGTATTCAGGAGCGTCGGCGACCGACTGCGGACGGCTCAATGTCGGGGCCCCCGCAGATCAATCCAAGACGGCCAGCGAATGTGCGATGCAGGCCAGTCAGGGGAAGCATGCGTTCTATGTCGTCTACGACATGCCGGGAATGAGCGTTGGAGTCGCCGGAAATGCCGACGGCAAACTGTTCACGGCGCAATCGCAGAATGGGGCGATCACTGCGGGAGATTGTCCTTCGCAACTCCGTGTGGCCTCCAGTGGGCGGGTGACGTGCTTCGCTCCGGGAGATATGGGTTCCATGGGGGGTGGTCACGGGGCAGGCGCCATGCCGCCGGGGGTCGCGAATCCACATGGGGCACCGAAGATGAATTGAGAGATTGTGGAGACTCACGAGTGCGGGGGCGAGACACCCGCGCGACAGCCGGCAAGATGCCAGCGCTACTTTCTAGTCTGTGATTTTAATCACACACCTAAGTGACCCGCTTTGTTGGCCTTACCCGCGTCCTAGCCGAAGATGGAGACGTTACTAGAGGACTCGGGACCGGACTCGCGATTTGGGGTAAACTCATGAGATTCCGGACCTTATAAAGGCCTATGTCACTGCTTTGGCTGCGCTTTGCACTGGGGTGCTACTTTATCGGACTGGTCTACGCCTTCGTGGCGCTGACGCGCACCAGTGACCTTTTCAGCCGCATCGCACTGCATGCCGCAAGTTTGGGGATGGTCTTCCACTTCGTTTCCCTCACGGAGTTGTTCCTCGCGGATAAGCTGGTTTGGGCGTCGGTGCATAACGGCGAGTCGCTGCTGGCGTTTCTGTCGATGTCGTTCTTCATGCTCATCTACACCATCTACAAGACCACGTCGCCCGGGGTGGTGGTGTTTCCCGTGGTCTTCTTTCTGACGTTCGTGGCGGCGGTCGACGAACAGCCGGTATTGTTGACGCAATTCGTCTCCCACAAGGGATGGCTGATCGCGCACATCATCCTTATCTTTACGGGATATGCGGCGCTGGTGTTGAGCTTTGGAGCGAGCCTGTTGTATCTGCTGCAGGAGCGGCGGCTGAAATCGAAAAAGCCCACGAGCCTGATTTCGTTCTTGCCGGCGCTTGAGGTGATCGACCAGATCGGGTACCGGTCGCTGCTGCTCGGCTTTCCGTTCATGACGCTGGGCCTGCTGACGGGCACTGTCGTCGCCGTGACGACCTACGGACATGTGGACTTCCTCGATCCGAAGGTTTTGCTGTCGGTGCTGATGTGGGCCGTCTACATGGTGATGGTCTTCACGCGCTGGAATTCGGGATGGCGCGGACGGCGTGCGGCGTTCCTGGCTACGTTTGCGTTTGTCGCGGCACTGGCGGCTTGGGCTGCGAATTATTTCTCGACCATGCACAGGTTTGGAGCTTCATGAGATTCCAGCTCATCGGCGTGAATCACAAGAGCGCTCCGCTGGAAGTGCGGGAGCGGCTGGCGATCCCTGAGTCGAGGTTGCCGGACACTTGCCGGGAGTTGGCCGCTTATCCGGGGATCGAAGAGGCGATGGTGATCTCGACGTGCAATCGAGTCGAGATTGTGACGCATACGACCAATGGACATGCCGACCTGCGCGGATTTCTGCACGATCACTTTCATCTGACGCCGGAAGAACTCGACTCGCACTTGTATGAATTCCGGGAAAAGGATGCGGTGCGGCATTTGTTCCGCGTGGCTTCGAGCCTGGATTCGATGGTGGTAGGCGAGGCGCAGATTCTGGGACAAGTAAAGGAAGCCTACGCGACGGCGCGGGCGGTGGGCGCAGTGCGTGGGCAACTGGATCAACTTTTCAGCCGGGCCTTTGCCGTGGCCAAGCGCGTGCGCAGCGAGACGGCCGTGGGATCGTCGTCGGTATCGATCGCGTCCGTTGCGGTCGAACTGGCCAAAAAGATTTTCGGGACGCTGGAAGGGAAGACGGTCTTCATCGTCGGCGCCGGAAAGATGAGCGAGCTGGCGGCGCGGCATCTGATGGCGCATGGCTGCGCTTCGATCTTTGTTGCGAATCGAACGTACGAGCGGGCGATTGGGCTGGCGCAGAAGTTCAACGGGCAGGCCATCAAGTTCGACGATCTGTATTCGACGTGCGATCGCGCCGACATCGTCATTACCTCGACCGGCGCGCCGCACGCGATTTTCCGGCGCGAGCATGGAGAGCAGTTTCTCTCGCGGCGGAAGAATCGGCCAATGTTCTTCATCGATATCGCGGTACCGCGCGACGTTTCGGCCGAGATGGCGAAGCTGGATGGAATTTTTGCTTACGACATCGATGACTTGCAGCAGGCGGTTACCAGCCATGTTGCTGACCGGCGGAAAGAAGCCGAGCTCGCGGAAGCTATTATCTCTAGTGAAGTCGAGCGCTTTGAGGCGCGGATACACTCGCTCGATGTCGTCCCGACGATCGTGTCGCTGCAGGATCATCTGGAGACGATCCGGCAGGCGGAAATTGACCGGGTGCGCGGAAGGTTGGGGCAGTTGAGTCCTGAGCAGGAGATTGCCGTCGAGGCGCTGACGCGCGGGATCATCAACAAAGTGATGCATACGCCGATCACGACGTTGAAGTCAGCGGCGAAGGAATCGGAAGCGACAACGATCGTCGATGTGGTGCGGCGGTTGTTTAATTTGCAGGTGAAGGGGAAAGAAGCGGAGCAGGGGGCGGCGAAGAAGGATGAAGTGGGGACGAGGCAGTGAGGCATGAAGTCATTCCTGTGAATCGTGCCGTCCCAGGCGGGACTCGGTCCTTGTACTGAGCTTTACCCCGGGCTTACGCCCCCGGGCTATCATGTGCCGCCGCGTTGCGGCTGGACCTTGAAGAGGGCGAGCGCATCTCTAGTTCCTAAGAGCAGAATTAATGATCTCCTCACCAAACAACGGCAAAGCCAAGAAGCTTCGTATCGGCTCACGCGGTTCACAGCTTGCGCTCTGGCAGGCGAACCACATCTCTACGCTGCTGCGGGAGCGTGGGCATGAAGTTGAGATCGAAATCATTCATACCACTGGTGACAAGATCACCGACGTTGCCCTCGCTTTGGTTGGCACCAAGGGGATGTTTACGAAAGAGATTGAAGAGGCGCTGGCTGCGGGCCGCCTCGACCTGGCCGTGCATTCTTTGAAAGATTTGCCGACTGAACTTCCTCCCGGATTTGAAATTGCTGCCATCACGGAACGACAGGATCCGCGCGACGCCTTCTGCTCGCTGCACTACGCCAGCTTTCAGGAGTTGCCGCAGGGCGCGCGGGTGGGCACGTCGAGTCTGCGGCGGCAGGCGCAACTAAAGGCCTTCCGGCCCGATCTCGATATTCATCCTCTGCGTGGTAATGTCGATACGCGCCTGCGCAAGCTCGAAGCAGGAGAATACGACGCCATCATTCTCGCTTCGGCCGGCCTGAAGCGGCTGGGCAAAACGGAGCGGATCAAACAGATTATTCCGGCGGAGATTATGTGTCCGGCGGCGGGGCAGGGAGCGCTGGGAATTGAGATCCGCGAAGGCGATGGGGTGACCCGTGAATTGCTCGCGTTCTTAAACGATCCGAATGCTAGGGCGGCTACGACCTGCGAGCGCGCGCTGCTGAACAGTTTGGGCGGAGGCTGCCAGGTTCCGATCGGCGCTTTTGCGGAAGTGAAGAACGGCAGGCTGCATCTGGAGTCGATCGTCGCTGATCCGGACGGGTCGAAGCTGCTGCGAGATTCGCGCGACGGAGACCATCCGGAGAAGCTGGGTAATGAAGCCGGTGCTGCGCTGCTTCGCCGCGGGGGCGACGCCATTCTTGACGCCGTTTACGGGCGTGGGTTGGCGGTTCCTCCGCAGCCGTGAAACAGCCGACGCCAGCCTAAGATCATTCACCACGAAGGACACGAAGTTTCACGAAGGTAATGACCCGGAACGTGCTTCTCAAGCTGCTGGGCGGTGCGAAGTCTTCGCACAAGCTGCGCCGGTGGATCAATCTGTGGCCGGCGTTTCTTGGGGCGGGTATTCGCATCAAGCACATCGCGGCCGATATGAAATCCGTCGATGTCGAGATGAAGCTGACCTGGTGGAATGCCAACTACGTGGACACGCATTTCGGCGGATCGCTCTTCGCCATGACCGACGCGTTCTATATGCTCATGCTGATGGCGCAGTTGGGCGAGGAGTATGTCATCTGGGACAAAGCTGCGTCGATTCGCTATCGCAAGCCCGGGATGGGAACGGTGCGGGCGGAGTTTCGGATTAGCGATGTGCAGATTGAGGATATCCGTGAGAAGCTGAAGACGCTGATCAAGTACGAGCCGGTGTTCAAGGTCGACGTGAAAGATCAGCAGGGAACGGTGATCGCGGAAGTCGAGAAGATGATTTATATACGGAAGAAGGAGTCGGATGCGACGGCAGATCGGGGTGCGGGTCGCAGCGGGTAGCCGAGATGTCTGCGGCGAATTCCGATCCCGGGGCTGAAGCCCGGTTTCATTTGGGCGCCCCCTTACGCAGCCCCTTCGACTTCGCTCAGCGCAGGCTCTTGAAGGGCCGCCCTTCCGCGATGATTCGATCGTTCGTGCTTCTTTCCTTCATTCGGAAAAGACGGCCGCCAGAACGAGCAAGACTAGAGGGCAAAATAACGCTTTGTATATTCCGGAACATTTTCGGGTTGAAGATCAGGCGGCAGCGGTGGCGTTTATGCGGGCGAACCCGTTTGCCATTGTGGTGTCGACGACCGCGGATGGACCTTTTGCCACCCATGTGCCGGTGGTGATTCGTGAAGCGCGAGAGCATCTTCTGATTCGCGGCCACGTCGCGAAAGCGAATCCGCACTGGCGGTACCTGCAGGAACAGGCTCACTGTTTGATGATCTTTCATGGCCCGCACTCTTATGTGTCGCCTTCGAATTACGCGACGCGGGAGAACGTTCCCACATGGAACTATGGTGCGGTTCACGTCCATGGCGATGCCCGAGTCTTCAGCGAGACGGAAGAACTGCTGGGCGTGCTGCAAGACTTGATCCCGACGTTTGAGGCCGCGTACGAGGAGCAGTGGAACAGCCTCAGTGAGGCGTACCGCACTCGGATGCTGGCGCACATCGTTGGCTTCGAAATTGCCGTCACCAAGGTGGAAGCCAAATTCAAGCTGAGCCAGAACCGGACGCGCGACGAGCAGCAGAAGGTGATCGAATCGTTAAGCGGGGCGTCGGACACGGCGATCTCGGGCACGGCGCGGCTGATGTGCGAGCAGGGATTGGGCACGAACAAAGAAGTGAAGAAGGACGAATGAAGAAGGCTGCTAGTGATGACGCTCCGCTTGCCGGAGTTCGCGTGCTGGTCGGACGGGCGCGCCATCAAGCGGGAGCTTTGTCTTCGGAATTGCGTGAGGCCGGCGCGGAAGTGGTTGAGATCCCATTCATTGAAATCCGAAAGCCGCGCTCGTTTCGCCCGCTTGATTCGGCGGTGGAGAATCTCGAGTCCTATGACTGGCTGATTTTGACCAGCGTGAACGGAGTCGAGGCGATGTGGGCGCGTATGGAAAAGCTGCGCCGGATCCACGTCCCAGAACGTCTCCTGGTTGCGGCCATCGGCCCAGCAACCAAAAAGGCCATCGAACAACGCGGCGCGACGGTCGACGTTGTGCCCAAGGAGTATGTGGCGGAGTCGGTAGTTCGCAGCCTGAAGTCGAAAGTGAAAGGGAAGCGGGTGCTGTTGGTTCGGGCCAAGGTGGCCCGCGACGTGATCCCTCGGGAATTGCGGCTCGCGGGAGCTCAAGTCGATGTGGTGGAAGCGTACGAGACCGTAGTGCCGAAATCTTCCCGTGTGCGATTGCGTGCTGTCCTGGCAAATCCACGCCGGCGTCCCCAAGTCGTCACGTTCACGAGTTCATCGACCGTGAAGAACTTCGTCCAGTTGCTTGGACGGAGGCGCAGCGCACTCGATGGCCTTTTGATGTCGTCCATCGGACCCGTCACCTCAGCGACGCTGAAGGAGTTAGGTCTGAAGGCCCACATCAAGGCCAAAGAGTTCACCATCCCGGGTCTGGTCACGGCGATCCGGAAAGCCCTTGTTACCCGCAAACCCTAGCGCATAGAATTTTGTGCCGACTCTTCCTTCGGCGCGATTCGCGCTGCCTCCTTCAAGTGCTGGCGGAGCGTGGGAAGCGTCTGCGTAGCGAAGCTCTTCACTGCGGGATCGTGCGCGGACTTGCTTTCGCGTTCAAATTCGGCGACATCCTGGCGGTGGTCCTGGACCATATCCTTCATGTAGGCGCGGTCGAAGTCGTCGCCGGAAAGCTTTTCGAGAGCGTCCTTAATGGCTTTATCCTTGGCGCTGAGGGCTTGCGGCAGGCGGGTGTGTTCCTCCGCAACGACCTGCTTGAGTTGGCCGTTGGCTTTTCCGTGATCGTCGACCATGCGCTGGCCGAATTGCCTGACATCGGGATTGGACGCCTTTTGAACCGCCAATTGTCCGAGTTCCGCTTCGGCCATACCACCAATGGCCGCTTTTTCCATGAAAGTCGTATCGGCTGCTGTCAACCCCGCGGAGGTTTTCGCAGCTATCGCCGAGTCTGAGGAACCAGCGGTTTGCGCGACCGCTGCGGGAAGCCCGACCGCTGCGCCCAGGGAGAGAGTCAGAATTGCACTTGAGAAACGGGTCACGAAAGACTCCAAGAGTTCTAGATTTGGTAGTAGCGGCAGTAGTTTTTCAGGACCGTTCGGGCCATCGGGTGTTCATGGGACGGGACCTGAGAGAATTGCTGTACCATCGCGTCGGCATCTCGGGTCCGGGCTGGCACCAAGGAGGAAGACTAGAATCGGTAGTTTCAATACCGAATTCGGCTTGGAGGTGCCAATTTTCCGATTGTGGCTTCAGGTTGGGAATCACTATTGCATCCAGTATTACTTTAGGAGTACCCTAAAACCACAAGAAGATAAAAGAGAAATCCGAAGCCATCGTCCCGTTCTCCTGCGCCACATTCTGGCTGACTTGCTCAGAGATTTTTGGCTTTCGATTCCGCGGAATTACTCAGTAGTTCTAGAACCATTCAGTTAAGGTTTTCTGGCGCTGGGTAGTACTATTCGTTGGGTATTAGTGGTTCCGGCCCAGGTTTTTGCCACTCGTCTCCCGCATCTATTTAAAAAATTAAGGAGTCACGATGAGAGCGAAGAACTTCCTCGCGCCCTGCCAGCTACTTGTTGGTATTTTTGTCCTACTAACTGCGACCTGTCTGGTCGCCCAAACTGACCAGACTGTGGGCTCGATTGATCCGCCCTCGGTTACTTCGACCACCATTCCGTCCACGATGTTTGGCATGTCGGCGCACGACGGCGTTCTCTTCGGTAATCCCTGGCCGACGATGACGACGACGGGCATGCGGCTGTGGGATTCGAGCGTTGCCTGGGGACAGATCAACACGGCGAAGGGCGTATATGACTGGACTACGCTGGATAGCTGGGTGAGTGCCGCCAAGTCGCACAACGACACGCTGATCTACACCTTCGGATGGACTCCGGGGTGGGCTAGCTCCAAGCCGAGCGACAGCAGTTGCGACATGGCCGATGGAGCTTGTGATCCTCCCAACGATCTTAACTCGGACGGCACCGGCGCCGATCAGCACTTCATTGATTTCGTCGGGGCGATCGCGCAGCACGAACCCACCATCACGTATTGGGAACTCTGGAACACTCCCCACGACATCAAGCAGTGGACGGGCACGTACGCCCAGCTAGTGCGAATGGCGCAGGATGCGAACCAGACTATTAAGAAATACATTCCGAGCGCAAAGATCATCTCGCCGGCGAACGGACAGCTCAACTACAGCTATCCCTCCGGCAACTGCACGATGCCAGATCGTTTAGGTTCGTTCTTGGCTGCCGGCGGAACGAAGTGGATCGACATCGTTGGCCTGCATACGTATTACACGACCGTGGCAGAGAACATCGGGCCGGTGGTGCAGTGCTATAAGAGCATCATGTCGACCTACAAGATCAGTTCGCTACCGTTGTGGTCTACGGAAGGCGCATGGGGTACCGACAGCGAATTGCCGAGCGCGACGGATCAGGCGGGTTTTCTAGCCCGGTTGTATCTCTTGCTCTGGTCGAACGGCGTCGTGAGGCATTACTGGTATGACTGGAACGATGAGCAAACCGGCACGCTGGAAAGCGGCGGCAAGGCGAATACCGCCGGCACCGCCTATAAAGAGGTCGAGGCCTGGATGACAGGCCGCACGATGAACACGCTCTGTTCGGAGGCCTCTTCGACCAGCATATGGACTTGCGGCCTCACCGGTTCCGGCGGGTATGCTGCGCAAGCTGTGTGGCATGCGAGCGGGAACAAGAGCTACACTCCAGCCTCGAAGTACATCAACTATCTGGATCTGACCGGAACCAAGCACACCATCTCCAAGGGAGCATCGGTGACGGTGGGCGTGGAACCGATTCTTCTGCAGAACCAGTAAGCGAATCCCGTCCCGGACAATTCCGAGGAGCGGGTGAGCAGATTGAGCGGGCCTGGTCACGACACGTGACCAGGCCCGTTTGCTTTTTTGTGGAATGGAGAGAGGACCGAACCCGTCAACAGCCGTTCGCTTGTTGATTCTGGCTAGATGGCTCACCATGGATGCATCGTCGATTTCGGAAGGAAAATGGCACGTGCCTGCGATGACAGAGCCTGCAAAAGCCATGAAGGTAGGTACTGCTTCCTCATCATCCGTCGACATCGGTTCGCCGCTGATCATTTCGCTTGTCCTGTTTGCCGCCACGCTGATTCTGTACCTTCCGACATTGAATAGCGCCTTCGTGAATTACGATGACCCGGCGTACGTCACGTCGAATGCGCCCGTCTTGCAGGGACTTTCCTGGCACAACATTGCCTGGGCGTTCACGGCGACGTTGGAGGCCAACTGGCATCCTCTTGCGTGGATTTCTCACATGGCGGACGTGCAATTCTTCGGCACGAATCCGCGCGGGCACCATGCGGTTAGTGTTCTGCTGCACGCGCTGAATGTGGTGCTGCTGTTTTTCGTACTAAGTAAGGCGACCGGTTCTCTCTTGCGGAGCGCACTGGTGGCGGCGCTCTTTGCAGTTCATCCTCTGAACGTGGAGTGCGTAGCCTGGGTGGCCGAGCGCAAATCGCTGCTGTCGATGCTCTTTCTTCTGCTAGCTCTGCTTGCTTATGGATGGTATGCGAGCAAGCGAAATTGGCGGCGTTACGCGCTGATGTTGCTGCTCTTCGCCTTGGGTCTGGCAGCCAAGCCGATGGTTGTTACCTTGCCTGTTCTGCTGCTGCTGTGGGACTTCTGGCCGCTGCAGCGGATGGGGTCCGCTTCGGATGCTGTGTCGGACCGGCCCACAGCTTTCCGGCTGGCGGCGGAAAAGATCCCGCTCTTTGCCCTGGCCGCGGCTAGTTCGTGGATCACGCTCTACGCGCAACGCAGCGGGGGAGCTTTAGGATCGACGGAGTTATTGCCGCTGGGACTGCGGATCGAAAATGCGATCTACTCCTACATCGCTTACATCGCCAAAGGCATCTGGCCATCGCGGTTGGCGGTTTTCTATCCGCATCCCGAAGGCTACCTTGCATGGTGGCAAGTATGTATTGCGGGGGTACTGATCGCGGCGGTTACTGTACTGGCTTGGCGATACCGCGCGCAACGCCGCTATCTGCTTACCGGTTGGCTCTGGTATCTCGCAGCAATGATCCCCATGATCGGGATCGTGCAAGTGGGACGTCAGGCGATGGCAGACCGCTACGCCTATCTACCGTTCGTGGGATTATTCATCGTCGGAGCTTGGGGCGGAGCCGAACTGTTCGAGCAGTTAAAACTATCGACATTCGCAGCTACCGCAGTTGCCGCGACCGTGCTCATCGCCTACGCTTCAATGTCGTTTCTTCAAATCAGCTACTGGCGCAACAGTTACACGCTGTTCTCTCATGCGCTGGCGGTTACGAGCCACAACGGAATCGCCGAGGACAATCTGGGTACGGCGCTGGTGGAGATGGGAAGGCCTGACCTCGCGATGCCGCATTTCGAGGCCGCGGCTGAATTCGTGCCGCAGCTTTCCACCGCGCACTACGACCTCGGGGTTTTGCATCAGCAGCAGGGCCATGCTGACGCCGCCAAGAAAGAATACGAACTTGCGCTTAGGTACAGTACCGATCCCACGGAGATTGCTCAGGCGCACAGCAATCTGGGTTTTCTGTTGATGGGATCCAGTGATCCGAAAGCGGCTGAGCAGGAATTCACGGCCGCGCTCCAGGTGAATCCGGAAAAGCAAAACAGCGTTCTGGGACGCGGGATTGCGGAGTATCGCGAGGGGAAATTGGATGCGGCTGTGAGCGATCTATCGCACGCCGCGCGAATTGCGCCTCTGGCGGCTGCGGATTTCTGGCTGGGCAGGGCTCTGCAGGACCAAGGGAAAACCCAGGCCGCCGCGTCTGCGTATGAAGCTGCCTTAGAACTTGCTCCGGGCATGGCCGAGGCACAACAACATTTGAACGCACTTCGTTCTGCACACTAGGCGGAAACCAACTACCCAGGCGATGTGGGACACTGCCGGTACTCCGACGGTAGAAACCACCCAGAGCTACTATTCGACTCTGGAAGGCACCGCCGTGAAGATTGTGGGGGGTAAGGATCAGGTGGGTTCCGAGCCGATCCTGTTGTACTAGGTTCCGATCGATGGTTGGATCAGCGAAGTGGTTAAGCAGTGGGGGCGACGAAACCGGCGCCCTTTTTCAACGAAAAATTATAGCGGAGAGGGAGGGATTCTATTACCGCTGATCCTGCTATCTGGCTGTGATCCCTACACTTCCGCGATAATACGCTGTGCTGTAATAGGTTTGTGGGTTCCGAAAATTCTGGCACGCCGATTCCGGAAATTCTGGCACGTTCTGCAGCAGGCGGCAAGGGCTCCTCTAAGTTCAGGTGACGGGTGCGCCAAGAGGGCCCATCGAGGTGGATAACGCGTCCGCGCTCGAGAATGCGATCTAGAATGGCCGCTGCCAGGTCCTCGTCATGCAAAACCTTTCCCCATTCGCTGAACGGCTTATTCGTGGTAAAGATCATCGGTCGTTTTCTCAAGTGGCGATTGTTGACCACATGAAACAAAACATTGGCGGCATCGGGACCATAGGTTAAATAACCGACCTCATCGACAATCAAAACGTGAGGATGCGTGTAGGTTAGCAATGACTCCCGCAAGCGTCCCTGCTTGCTGGCATTGGAAAGCTCTTCCACGAGCTCTGCGGCGTTGATGCACAAGGTCTCGAAGCCATTCTGGATGGCGCGATAGCCGATGGCGACAGCCAGGTGAGTTTTCCCGCGACCCGCCTTGCCACAGAAAATCAGTGAGCGACCCTCGCTGACAAAATCCGGCCCGAGGTAGGAGCCGAGCAGGGACAGACGCAGTGTCGTCTGCAGACTGAAGTCGAACTCGTCAATGGTCTTGAAGAAGGGGAAGTTGGCCTTGCGGGTAAAACGTTGCAAGCGGGTTTGCTTGCGATGGGCCACCTCTTCGGCCAGCAGAAGAGCAAGAAAATCACGATAGCCCCAGTTTTCTTTCTCGGCTCGATCGGCCAGATCTTGGTAGATACGACGGGTATGTGCCAGGTTCAACCGTCGGAACAGAGTCTCCAGTTGCCCTTCCGAAAGGTTCGGCATGGTTGAGTTCGAACTTTGCTTGGGATGACTCATATTCTTGCTCATCCTTACTCCTCCGTCTTACATCTTGAGAACTAGGTCTTTTCCCCCCGCGCCCCAGTGTTTCGCAGCGGTCCTCGCCGTCAAGGGTTCGCTTCGCCGCGCCTGAACAGCGGCGCGCCCTGGACCGCTGCGGGCCGCGGCAAGGGGCTCCGCTAGGGAGGAAAAGCAACAACCAAAAGACCTCCCCGAGTTTTCTTCGGAGGCAGGATCTTTTTCTGGTTTTGTGCTCCCGTCCCGTTTTCCATAAAAAATATCGCGCTAGGATCGCCTACAAACGACGTTCTCCACCTCGGTCGATCCTTAGCATCCCCCGTTTCGTCCGTTTTCATTGCACCCCCTGCGGTAAGCCCAACCCTGGTTGAAGTGATCTCTCGACATAAAACGCACCATAAATCTGCTGTTTCAATCCTTCTTCCATGGCATGCCGCAAAGCTTCCGGACCGTGGCTCTGCAGAATCTGGTGCAGCCGATCGACATCCTCGTACCACTGCCGTGGTCGGCGATGCACGATCTCGGTGAGATAGCGAATCGCCGTCTCGCCCAGCTCCAGCAACTGCTGCCGTTTCAGATAACGCTTGCCCCGTTTCCCCGAGACCGCCGCTACCATCGCCGCGCGGTGCTCCGGCAACGAGGAGTTCTCCTGCGCTCCAAACTTTCGAGGGTGTTCCACTTCATACCGCGCCGCCACAATGCGCACTCGTCGCGCATACAAGTACATCGTGGCCGGCATGCTGATTGCCTCCGGCGGCATGGAATACGCATGGCCGTCGTGCAGCACCGTCCCGGTGGGGCCGACATAGACGGGAATCCGTAGCGCCAGTTGCTCCGGTTGCACTTTCAACGCACGCAGTCGCGGTGCTTCTTCCGCCAGTCGCAAGGCCGGAATGATTCCGGTCGCCCGGCACGGACGTTCCTGGTTCACCTCGCGATGCCAGTCGCGCAGTTGCTGGCGAAGATCTTCCTGGTCGTGAAACCGCCGTACTTTAAAGAAGGAAGACTTTACGAATCCAACCAGGTTTTCCACACTGCCTTTTTGCTGGGCGCGATACGGCCAGCACAACTCCACCCCCACGCCCATCTCCAACGTGGCGTAAGCAAAGATCGGATTCCATTCCGTCACCTCTCCATTCTTGTGCCACTTCAGAGCGATCGTTTTCGGTCGATCAAACACACACAGCAGCGGGCGCCCGCCCCAGCTGGCCAGATGCTCGGCCAAGGTGCGCACCAAACTTTCCACCGCCTCGTCCACCACCACACTCACCCGTACCCAGCGCGAGTACTTCAACCGGGAAGCGAAAAAATGGATCCGCTGGCTTGCACCATCGAGGAACTCCACTTCCACTTGCCCAAAATCGTGCTGACTGAACTCTCCGGGAAGACCTTCGAAGCGTACCAGTGGCTTCACCCGCTTCGGGCGAAGCGAGGCCACCAGCGCGTAGAGCGCGGTTTTGCCCCCTGCGTAGCCGCTTTCCCGAACTCGACGCAGAATCTCTAGCGACGCCAGATCCGGCGTTTCCTGCACGATCTCGATCACCTGTTTCCGGAAATTCGTGACCGTGCTGGGTCGCCCGATCTGCCGTTTAACGCGCTCCTTCGCATCCTCAACATGCTCCACCGGACTCTCTTCCGCGATCCGTTTTACCGAGCGCAACGATACCCCGCTCAAGCGCGCTACCTCGGTCTTGGCGTGACCGGCCTTCAGCAAAATCTCGACTTCGTGTCGTTTTAGCATGCCCAACATCCTCCTCCCTCCGCTCCCGGCATAGCCGGAGCATAGGGAGTTTTCTAATCTTTTTTGTGGTTATTAGGCGTGCCAGAATTTCCGGAATTAGGGAGGTCAGAATTTCCGGAACTCACAAGGTTACAAGCGAATCCGACCTTCGGCCGCAGTTTCTATGGTTTCTCTTATCCGCTCAAGTTCTGCTCGAAAAGGTATCAGTGGTATCAGTCCTTCCTTGTTTACGCTAAATCGCTCTACACATTGAACGCCTTTTTTGGTAAAGCCCGGATTGGCCCTAGTCCAGCCGAAACCCGAAATGTAGAAGTCTCTGACTTTTTTGTGCCGGGCGCGATTCTGGAGCGCTAGCGGAATCCGCTGAACAGGACCACATCCGTATCGTTGTAGCGGGCGCGCGTGAGTGCGAACTTCTTCTTACCGTCTTTGGACCAGGCATAGGCAGGCACGGACACAGGTTCGGAGCCGAAGTGAGTCAACTGTACAGGAGCGCCGCCTGACAACGACACCATATACACATTCTGCGTGCTACCAGTTGTATTGTGCACGAAGCTGAGAGCTTTGCCGTCGGGTCATCCGCCCAGAATCCGGAACCGCAGCTTCCGGAAGCCGACTTGAACGAAGCCGCGTTGCGGCAGACGCTTTCGCGTGCTGGGTCTCAGCGGTTTGGGTGAAGGGATAAGGTTGGGTCATAAGGAGATGACCTATGACCCACCTTCGCAAAATGATGCTCGAAGAACTCGAGCGTCGTAATTACGCTCAGGCTACCATAGACTGTTACCTGCGTATCGTTGCCGAGTTTTCCCTTCACTTTCACCGCCCTCCGAACCAGTTAGGACCGGAGCACATCCGCCAGTATCAAGCCCACCTATTCGGCCGGCGAAAGTTGGCACCCAGCACTGTGACGCAGCGGCTCGCCGCTTTGCGATTCTTCTACATCAAGACGCTGCGGAAGCCGTGGAGTGTCGCCGAGACTCCGTACCCCAAGAAGGTTCAACGTCTGCCCATCATCCTGAGCGCGGAAGAAGTCGCCCAGCTTATCGACTCGGCTGTCACTGCCTTTCATCGCATTCTGTTGATGACGCTCTATGCCACTGGAGTGAGGCGCGCGGAACTGGCTCGACTGAAGATCACCGATATTGACAGTCGACGAATGATTATCCACATCCAAGGCGGAAAAGGCCGCAAGGATCGCGACGTGATGCTCAGCCCGAAGCTGTTGGAAGCCTTGCGAGAGTACTGGCGTGGACTAAGACGCAAACCCACAAACTGGTTATTTCCCGGCGGGCGCTCGCATACCGGCGATCGTCACATCAGCCCCAAGACCATCTGGAATGCCTGCGAAAACGCTGCCCAGCGGGCGGGTATCCGCAAGAAGATCCATCCGCATACGCTGCGCCACTGCTTTGCCACACATCTGTTGGAGTCAGGTGCGGATTTGCGCACCATTCAGATACTGCTAGGCCACCGTGATTTGGAAGAGACGACCATCTATCTCCATCTCTCCCAACGACACCTCAACGCCACCGCGAGTCCTCTGGACTCGCTCCAGCTGAAAGAGAAGGTACCGCAGAGCGAATGATGAACCGGCCACCCCTCGAGGTGGCCGATCTGGTTCGCGCCGCGGGACGCGCTTTCATCGAACACAGCCGTAAATGGATCACCGGGCAGCACCTCAAGGTGTTGCGAGCCATCACGCGCTGTCGCACCGCCGCCTTGGGCGGGCATCTCGATGAGTGCACCGACTGCGCGTACCGTCCGCCCATCTCCTACAACAGCTGTCGGGACCGGCACTGCCCAAAGTGTCAGGCCAACGCTCGCGACCGTTGGCTCGAAGCGCGTCGTAAGGAACTTCTCCCCACGCGCTACGTCCATGTTGTCTTCACCCTACCCCATGAACTGGCCCCGCTCGCCTTGCAGAACAAGAAAATCCTGTACCATCTGTTGCTGCAGACCAGTGCCGAAACCCTCCTCGAAGTCGCCCGCGATCCCCAACATCTCGGCGCCGAAATCGGCTTCTTCAGTGTGCTCCACACCTGGAATCAGAAGCTCGAACATCACCCCCACGCCCATTGTGTGGTGCCCGCCGGCGGATTGTCGCTCGATCACTCTCGTTGGGTTCCATCGCACTCTCGCTTCTTTCTTCCCATCCCGGTGCTCCGAAAGGTTTTTCGCCGCAAGTTTGTCAGCGCTCTAAAACACAACTTCCGTCAGGGCAAGATTGGCTTCCATGGCATCCTGAAACCCCTGGCTCACCCCAAAGCCTTCTCCGCCTGGTTGCGAACCCTATACCGATACCACTGGCACGTCTACTCCAAACGCCCCTTCGGAGGAGCCGAACAAGCACTACGCTATTTAGGCCGCTATACCCATCGCGTCGCCATCTCCAATCATCGACTCGTTTCTTTCGTCGATGACCAAGTTACCTTTCGCTGGCGCGACCGTGCTCACCACAATGAACCCAAGTTGATGTCCCTATCCCTCGATGAGTTCCTGCGCCGTTTCCTCTTGCATGTGCTTCCCAAAGGCTTTGTCCGCATCCGCCACTTCGGCTTCCTCGCCAACCGGCGGCGGGCTACTCTCCTGCCCCTCTGCTTTCAAGTACTCGGTCCCATACCACAACCGCAGATAGAACCAGCAGCATCCCCCGCCAAGCAACTCAGCCCTCTTTGTCGCTGTCCCAAATGCGGCGGCCGCATCGTGGTCATCGAGAGACTTACGGCTGCCCAGATCCAACTCCGTTCTCCGCCCTCTATCGACGGAGTCGCCGCATGAAACCAATTTCCCAAAACCGCAAACCTCGATCCGTCTTTCGGCTCGATCCGCCCTCGTGCGCCTTGTCCCCGAACCAAGTTCCTCTCCCTGACCCAGAATCTGTTCCAACCGCGATCACTTTCTACTTCCATCAACCTGTGCAAGCCACCCTGCTCTTCTCCCACCAAGCACACTGCTCCATCGCCTACCTCATGCCGCCCATCGACCCCATTTGAAAACCCATAGCCATCCGCACCCGATCGCACCGCGGGGCGGCTTCCTTCAAGTCGTTGTATCAAAAGCGACCGCCGCAGATTCTGATGAGGCTACCAATTTTCTCCTCTGCGGTCGCTTCTGATACAACACTAGGACTTCACGCCCTGAATAGCGTGCGATTCGCCCATTACCCCGGATCTGCCCAGCCAATTGTTTGGACTCCCGTTATACGTTCAGCGAGCCATCTTGCAGGGCTATAATGCACGCACAGATGGGCCTTGCCGCTGGTACCAAACTCGGTCCCTATGAGATCCAGTCGGCGCTCGGCGCTGGTGGCATGGGAGAAGTGTATCGCGCTCGCGACACTCGCTTGGAGCGCACAGTCGCAATCAAGATTCTGCCGGAACATCTCTCGTCGAACAGCGAACTGAGATCGCGTTTTGAACGCGAAGCGCGGGCGGTTTCTTCACTCAATCATCCTCACATTTGTCACTTGTACGACATCGGTTCGCAGGACGGGACTGCCTACCTCGTGATGGAGTATCTGGAGGGAGAAACACTGGCGGACCGTCTGCGCAAAGGTGCACTTCCGCTCAAGCAATCGCTGGAATTCGCGATCCACATCACCGAGGCCCTCGCAGTTGCGCACCGTGGTGGCATCCTCCATCGCGATCTGAAGCCGGGAAACGTAATGTTGACCCCGGTTGGCGCCAAGCTCCTGGACTTTGGACTGGCAAAGGCGGCTCCTGCTCTCGGTAAATCCGGGGAAGTCGCCGGCGGCATGACGCCTTCAACTCCCACCTTGACGATAGCTGACCTGAGTTCGCCGTCGAACGCGCTGACCCAGCGAGGCACGCTGGTTGGAACTCTCCAGTACATGGCGCCGGAGGTCCTGCAGGGAGCGGAGGCAGACGCGCGCAGCGACATCTTCAGTTTAGGGTGTGTGCTCTACGAGATGGTCACTGGACGGCGCGCATTTGAAGGGAAGAGTCAACTCAGTGTGCTCACGGGAATTCTGGAGAAAGACCCCGACCCCGTGAGCCGGGTTCAGAAAACATCGCCCCCAGCGCTTGATCATGTGGTGAAGACGTGCCTGGAGAAGAATCCCGAGGAACGTTTCCAGACCGCGCACGATGTGAAGGTGCAATTGAAGTGGATTGCTGCAGGCGGCCCGCAGGCGGGGATCGCACCGTCTCCGCAGAGTAACTCGCCGCTAGGTTGGGTGGTGGCAGGAGCCGCGGTTCTTGTGCTCGTATTGGTCGCCGCGTATTTCACCATCGCCACCCATTCCAGTCCGCTCGTGCGGTCGTTCATCGAGTCACCACCGGGCACGTCGTACGTCACCCTTTCGCCGGCATCGGGCCCGCCCGCCATATCCCCCGACGGAACCCGTCTGGCCTTCACCGCTCGCGATGACAAAGGCAAGACCAGGCTGTACCTCCGCCCTCTAAGTTCCCTGACGGCGCAGCCCCTTGTGGGGACAGAGGACTCCAGTTACCCCTTCTGGTCGCCTGACGGCCAGGAGATCGGTTTCTTCGCCGGAGGTAAGCTCAAGAAGATCGAGGCCAGCGGCGGGCCCCCACAATCTTTGTGTGATGCCGCCATCGGGCGCGGAGGCGCATGGAGCAAAGCGGGTGTGATTGTATTCGCGCCAGGAACGTCAGATCCGCTCCTGCGGGTAGCGGCAGCGGGCGGCGCCGCCGAGCCAGCCACGAAACTGGATGTCTCGCGCGGAGAAAATAGCCACCGTTGGCCCTACTTCCTGCCCGATGGCCAGCACTTCTTGTTCTGGGCGCGCAGTTCCAACGGAGCGCAGGAACATACGGTTTATGTCGGCTCTCTGGGGTCGCTCCAGGCGAAGCCGCTGATGAAGAGCCAGTTGATGGCGCTCTACGTCCCCGATTATCTGCTTTTCCTGCGTGACCAGACGCTGATGGCGCAGCCCTTTAATACGCGGAGCCTCGAAACCACCGGAGTGGCTAAGCCCATCGCCGAACATGTGGCCATCAATCCCACGACGAACCGTCCGGCCTTCTCGGCGTCCGACAACGGCACGCTGGTTTACCAGGCCGGTAACGCTCAGGGGGGGTGGCACCTGTTTTGGTTTACACGCGATGGCAAGCAGACGGGTTCGGTTGCTGACCTCAATCCTTATTTCGACCCGTCAATTTCTCCCGATGGGACGCGACTCGCGACAGCGCTGATCACTGGCCAGGGAACCGGCGATGTCTGGATCTTCGACCTCTTACGCGGCACCAAAACACGCCTCACGTTCGGCCCATCGATTCAGAGGTATCCGGTTTGGTCACCTGACGGCAAGACGATCTTTTTCGGCTCCAATCGAAAAGGGGGCATCCACATCTACGCTAGAGCCGCCGATGGCACCGGCCCCGAACAGGCTTTGCTCGAGGGCGACGAAGCCTTCAAATACCCGGAGTCTGTTTCGCCGGACCAGCGATTCCTGGTCTATATGCGTGTAGCGAGCGATAAAAGAACGGCTACTGACATCTATGCGCTGCCTCTGTCGGGCGAGCGCAAGCCCTTCCCTATCGTGCAGAATGCATTCAACAACATGCAGGCCAGGATTTCGCCGGACGGAAAGTGGATGGCCTACTCAAGCAATGAATCCGGCCGGTTTGAGGTTTACGTGACCGGGTTCCCCGGCGGCGGCGCCAAGTGGCAGGTCACCACTAGCGGGGGCTCATTTCCAAAATGGCGCCGGGACGGCAGGGAGTTGTTCTTGCTCGATGCAGCGGACAACGTGATGGCAGTCGACGTAAACACCACTGCCAACGGGGTCCGGATGGGCACGCCCCAGGCACTCTTCCACGCTGGTGGAGTTCAAACCCAGCAGGGCCCCTACACTGTAACCGCCGATGGCAAAAAGTTTCTCATCAACACTGGCGACGTGAAAGAAGAGAACCAGCCCTTCACCCTGGTACAAAACTGGCCCGCCGAAATCGAGAAGTAACTTTGGAAACACAAAATCACTTTCTGTTGATTCCGCTGGCCACGTGCCGGAGAGTAGTAGCCGCCTAGGCGGGCGATGTCGAAGTAGCCGCGCATGCCGTAGAGCTTGTCCCGTGGTCCAGAAACCGCTTGTAGGAAGTTGAAGGAGGATAGTCGGCAACCCTTACCTTACCGGATTACGGAAGGGTAGCCCGTCAACCAGCCGCCAAAGTCCTCGGCTTTTTTGTGAGCTCGGTTTCCTCCAGGAACGCCGCAACTGCCGATGCGACCGAGGGATTCGCCTCATCGTTCTCGGGAAGGACTGTGACGCCATTGTTGAGTGCATTTAGTTCTGCATCTTTGCGCTGGCGTCGCGCAGCGGCATCCTGCGGGTCTTTGCCGACCGAGAGTCGGATTCGCCTGCCGTTCTCGCGCCATTCGAGGTAATAGGCGCCTTCAGGATGGCGGACTGTCTTGCCACCGACCAGAACCAAATCGGCCTTCACCCGGCCATTCGCCGATAGGACGACGGGACAGTAGCGCAGGCCTTTCGGGGTTTGGACTCGTTTGGTGAGGTTTACTTCGCGGGACTGAGTGTTTGCCATGGCGACACCTCCGATTCAACTCGGAATCAGTGAAGGTATCACCAGCTTACAACTAACTGATAACAAAAGATATGGCGGAGAGGGAGGGATTTGAACCCCCGATACCCGTTAAGGTATGTCCGCTTTCGAGGCGGATCGTTTCAACCACTCACGCACCTCTCCGCGTCGGACAAGCCGCTAGTTCAGTTCCTAGGCGCCAGCAACAGCAGGTTCCTCGCTGCGCTCGGAATGACAAGCATGAGGGGTTCTGCTAACGACCAACGACTAACGACGGTTTTTAAAGAACGTTTGCAGCAACTCTGCGCTCCGGCCAGCTAAAACTCCACCACGGACTTCGGTCTTGTGGTTCAGTTGCGGGTGATTTAAGACCTGCATGACCGAACGCACAGCGCCCGCTTTAGGATCGTCTGAGCCGTACACCAACCGCTTGATGCGGGCATGGACCAGAGCACCCGCACACATCGCGCAGGGTTCAATTGTAACAAAGAGTTCGCAGTCTCCAAGTCGATGGTTACCAATGGTTGTACCCGCTTCTCGGAGAGCAGCGACCTCGGCATGGGCGGTGGGGTCGGAGTCGTTGATATTGCGGTTCCATCCGCGGCCGACGATCTTTCCGTCGCGAACGACGACTGCGCCAACCGGAGCTTCTCCGAGTTCCAGAGCGCGCTGGGCGCATCGCAGCGCTTCCTCCATCCAGAGTTCATCGGAGGCGGAAGTCTGGCTCGTCCCCTCGGGATTGATCTCCGGGACCGCGGCATGCGTTCCAGTTGGTCTTTGTGGGCGCAAGAAAGTTCCGCTGATTATTCTACCGAACCGGGACGCGATTCTGCGGAGCAAGGCGGGGCGGAGCAGCGGCGGGTGAATACGCGGGCACCTAAGGTGCTAGATCACTCGCAGCATGGTGCGGACAACTTCTGGCACGACGGCGTGGACTACCGCTGGAACCACGATCCGGCCGACGGGGTAGGCGATCGCCACCGCCGGCATAACCAGAAGAAGCCACATTTTCGTGGGCAGGTTATGGAAATAGGCCTTCATGACATCCTCTGTACAGGGGTACGGGTGAAGGCGGGAAAAAGTTCCGGGGCGGAATCGTTTTTGAGGGAATTCGCCGGCAAGTGGTATGCTTACCGCATTATGGGCATGCCGAGCTTGCTGCGCAAACTGTTCCTCGTCGATCTGCTGCAGGGGCTGAAGGTCACCTTCCGCTATCAGGATCCCAAGGAGATCTATACCGAGCAATATCCGCTGGAGCGGCCGCAGGTGGCGGAACGGTACCGGGGAGCGCCGCGGCTCAACGTAAATCCAGATACGGACGAGACGATGTGCATCGCGTGCGATCTGTGCGCGCTGGCCTGCCCGGAGCATCTGATCATCGTATCGAGCGAGCGCAACGAGAAAACCCGCCGCAAAGAACTCACCAACTTTACCTACGACCTGAGCCGTTGCATGTTTTGCGGATTGTGTGAGGACGCCTGTCCTACCGATGCACTCGAGCTAACCCAGGATTTCGAGCTCGCCAGCTATACGCGCGACGGTGCCATCTGGGACCGCGAAACGCTGGAAAAGGGTCCGCAACCGACGCAATACCGCCGCTGAACCTCCCCGTCCTTATATTTAGTTGCTTTCGCCTGCTAGCTTTTTCTCTGGAAGGAAGTAGAGCGCTGGAATCAAAGCAAAAACCAGGAACGACAGGTAGACCGACTCATACGCCAACGGCGCAGATGCCAAGTAGATCAGGAGCGATAAGCCGTTCTTGCGTTGGATGCGGCGATGGTAGTCAATCATGTCGGAGTGCTCCGGTTCCTGACGGATCAATTCGATACGCAGCAAATAGAATGCCGCCGAGCATAGCGTGAGATCAAGGCCGTAGAGGGCGACCGCCATCGGCTCGCGGTAATTGTTTCCCACAAATGCAGTCACGAACGGCACAAGAGACATCCAGAACAACAAGTTCAGGTTCGACCAAAGAAGTCTGGCCGTTACGCGGCGTACGATATGGATCATGTGATGGTGATTGACCCACATGATGGCAACGATCAGAAAACTGAGTCCATAGCTGAGGAAGACAGGCGCGGTCTTGAGCAGCGCGGGCCAGGTTGGTTGCGCCGGCGGGTGCAGTTCCAAAACCATGATAGTCACGATGATGGCGATCACGCCGTCACTGAATGCTTCGAGACGGCTGGTGGTCATTTCGCCGTGGGGCATGCCGAGAATCTACCACGGAGCACGGAGACACGGAGAAAGCGAAGGGAAGAGAAGCACGCCCCTGCCGACCAAAGCTTTAGGCTGGCTGCTGCTGCGTCAAGCAGTGCATTGCGCCCAGGCCCCAGATGAAATCACCGGAGTAGATGGGGACGATCTGGCGCGAAGGGAAGAGTTCAGCCAGAGTGTTTAGCGCGATGCGATCGTTGGGGCGATTGAAGACCGGGGCGAGAACAACTCCGTTGGCGATGTAGAAATTCGCGTAGCTGGCCGGCAGACGGCGGCCTTCGAAGACGACAGGTTGCGGCATCGGGAGTTCAACGATCGTCAGTTGGCGGCCGTCCTGGTCGCGAGCGGCTTGCAGCCGGCGGAGATTCGCGCGCAAGGGCGCGTGGTTTACATCTTTCGGGTTGGGCTCGACCATGGTGACGACCGTGTCTTTGGCGACGAAGCGGGTGAGATCGTCGACGTGTCCATGGGTGTCGTCGCCGAAGATGCCGCGTCCCAGCCAGATGGTGTGCGGCGCACCGAGGTAATCCGCAAACGCCTTTTCGTAGTGAATGCGGGTCATGTGCGGATTGCGTTCCTGCACTTTGCTGAGCAGGCATTCTTCCGTGGTAAGAATCGTGCCGGCTCCGTTGACGTCGATGGAGCCGCCTTCAAGCACGATGCGTTTTTCGGCGGACAGTGGACGGATTTCTTGAGCGTGCGCAGACTTCGACATGAGGCTGCCGATTTTTTCGTCATAACGCCAATTGGAATACTTGGCCCAGGCGTTGAAGCGGAATTTCGCGGCTCGAGTTGCTGAGCCTTGCTCGGCTCCTCCGGGTCTGAGACCCGGACCCACATGATCTGTTTGTCCTAGAAAGATGCAGCCGGAATCGCGCAGCCAGATGCGGTTGGTGGGCCAGCTGTGAAAGCGAACGTTGGAGGACAGAGCATCCCCGCGTTTCAGCACGCGTCGAGCCTGCCGGGCTGCAGCCGTGCTGTTGACGATCAACTCCACGCGCTCGTGTTGCGCGAGGTTCCGGATGATCTCGGCGTAAACCCAGGGAATCGGCTCAAATTTTCCAGGCCAGTCTCCGTGATAGTGAGGCCATGCAAGCCAAGTCGCGGCGTGGGGCTCCCACTCGGCCGGCATGCGGCAGTTGAGCGTGGCTGGAGACACGCTTGAAGTTTTACTTGTTGCTTGGGTCGGAAGTTTGGCCACGGGTTTGAACCTAGTCCAGAAGGCGGTTGGTGATAGGCGCGTAGGCATCGATTCTGCGGTCGCGGAGGAACGGCCAGTTGCGGCGGATATCTTCGAGCGCTTTCAGGTCCACGTCGCCGACCAGAATCTCCTCGCGGTCGTGCGATCCTTCGGCGAGAACGCGTCCGAAGGGGTCGCAAAAAAATGATCCACCCCAGAATTCGAGTCCCTGGCCGGGAGCGGATTTACCCCGAATGTTTCCGGTCTCGAAGCCGACGCGATTCACAACCGCAACGTAGACGCCGTTGGCGATAGCGTGAGCGCGCTGAATTGTGCGCCACGCGTCGTGCTGGGCTACGCCGAACTCCGCTTTCTCGGCGGGATGCCATCCGATCGCGGTGGGATAAAAGAGCACGTTGGCGCCCTGTAATGAAGTAATGCGCGCTCCTTCCGGATACCACTGATCCCAGCAGACGAGCGTACCCAATCGTCCAGCGCTGGTGTCGATAGCGCGGAAGCCGAGATCCCCCGGAGTGAAGTAAAACTTCTCGTAATAAAGGGGGTCATCCGGAATGTGCATCTTGCGATAGAGCCCGCGCAGAGATCCATCGCGATCGAAAAGCGCGGCAGTGTTGTGATACACGCCGGGTGCTCGTTTCTCAAACAACGATGCGATCAGGACGACGCCGTTTGCGCGGGCCGCCGCGGCCAGCTTCTCGCTGCTGGGGCCGGGGATCGGTTCGGCCAGGTCGAACAACGCATGATCCTCGCGCTGACAGAAGTACTGCGTCTGAAAAAGTTCGGGCAGGCATACGACCTGTGCGCCGCGTCCAGCGGCGTCCACGATCCGGCTGATCGCCTTTTCGAGATTCTGTTCCGGCTCCGGCCCGCACGACATCTGCACCAGGGCCACACGAAATTTCTCAGGGGGCACGCGTTCCGACCTCCGCGATCAAATATAGCACTGCAGGAAGTTCATTCCTTTGGCGGTCATCTGGCACTGCGTCGAGTCGTCACAATCGAGCGCAGTTTGCGCGCAAATCGGTTGTTGCCGCACGAGTTGTACCAGCGATTGGCCGCTGCAGAATTTTCAATCGATCGCCCGAAAAGCCTTGCGGGGCTTGATATCCGCAAGCGATGTCAGTTTTTGTGCAAGTTTCTGCAACACTACCGCCAATCGTAGGACCGAACACAAATAAATTGTTTCAACAGACGAAGTGCACATGCGGAATCGTTGTACAATCGCTCCCCCTTTCCAGATGTATCCGGAAAAAATGTGGGGACAACGCCACTCGTCAAGAACAAAGAAAGTACGTCACTGCCCAATCCAAAGGAGAAACTGTGATTCGAAGACTCAGTACATTTCTGCTGACAATCGCGGCATTTGTGTCAGTGATGAGCGCAGTCGGCCTCGCTCAATCGCAGACACTGATGACGCGTCATACTCGGGAAGAGGTTACAGGGAAAGTAGCTCCTCTTGTGGGACATCTGTCCTCAACGCAGAACCTACGCCTTGTCCTCGTTCTGCCCCACCGCAACCAGCCCGAGTTGGATCAGTTCCTGAAGGATGTTTATGATCCTTCCAATTCCAGCTATCGCCACTTCCTGACGGTGGAACAGTTTACCGAAAAGTTTGGCCCCACCCGCTCAGACTACGAAGCCGTGAAGGATTGGGCCCGCCAAAACGGACTTCAGATCAAAGGCACATCTCCGAATCGCATGATCCTGCCCGTAAGCGGATCCGTAAACCAGATTGAGAGAGCCCTGCATGTGACGATGGGGCTCTATCAACATCCGACCGAAGCCCGCACCTTCTTTGCTCCGGACCGCGAGCCCACGCCAGACACGACCGTTCGTCTGTGGAGCATCGGCGGCCTCGACAATTTTTCGACTCCGCAACGGATGCTGCTCAAGCATGACCCAAGGACCACGCAAGACGACAGTGTGATCAATAACGCCACCACCGGATCCTGCCCTTCGAAATCGTTTTGCGGCAGCGATATGAGAGCGGCGTATTACACGGCGGGCGGCGGAACTCTTACCGGCGCTGGCCAATCGGTAGGACTGTTTGAGTTCATCGGGACCGATCTCGTTGATTTGACCACCTACTTTACGAACGCAAAACAGACCGATAACGTTCCGGTTACGCTCTTCTCTGTTGACACCCAGAGCACGAGCTGCACCGAACCGACTTGCGATGATACGGAACAAACTCTCGACATGACGCAGGCGATCAGCATGGCGCCGGGAATGTCGAGCCTCGTGATGTACATCGGAACCGGCGGCTTGTCCGGTCAGACCCTCGACGATCCGGGCATCCTGAATGGTATGGCCACAGCGAAGCCCCTGAACAACCAGCTGAGCTGCTCGTGGGCTTGGAACCCGACGGACAACACGACGGATGACCCGTTCTTCCAGGAGTTCGCAGCGCAGGGGCAGAACTTCTTTACCGCCTCGGGAGACAGCGGCAACTGGGCGACGGCTTCGTTCGTCTGGCCAGCAGATGATCCGTATGTCACGTCTGTCGGTGGAACATCTCTCAAAACTGTCAGCGCGGGGGGTGCGTGGAGTTCGGAAACCGGCTGGAGTGACGGTGGCGGCGGCCTTTCGCCGAACAAATTTGCAATTCCCTCGTGGCAGGTGACTGCTGCGGCGGGTTGCGCCAAGTGCTCCCAAACCGTCCGTAACGGACCGGACATTTCGGCAAACGCGGATTTCACCTTCTATGTTTGCGCCGACCAGACCGCTTGCAGCGCAAACCTTTACGGCGGCACCAGCTTTGCCACGCCGATGTGGGCCGGTTTCATGGCTCTCGTCAATCAACAGGCGCTGTTGAACGGGAGCTCCGTTCTGGGCTTCGTCAACCCCGCCCTCTACGACATCTATTCGGGCTCGGGCTATGCTGCTGACTTCCACGACATTACCAGTGGAGGCAACAGCCTTGGGACAGCCGTCGGCTACGACTTGTCTACGGGTATCGGCACTCCGATCGGACCAGCGCTGTTAACTGCTCTGGCCGGAGGCGGTTCCACCAGTGGCTTCAGCCTCTCTGCTTCGCCCAATGCAGTTTCCGTTCTGCAAGGTGGTACGGGAACTTCAACCATTACCAGCACCACGACCGGCGGTTTCAATACCGCGGTTGTGTTGTCGGCATCGGGACAGCCTTCTGGCGTCACGGTGGGCTTCAGCCCAACCTCGATTACCGGAACCGGAACCTCGACGATGACGATGACGGTGGGTTCCACGGTCACGGCGGGAACGTACCCGATCACCGTTACCGGAACCGCCGGTGCCACCACTGAAACGACCACGGTCACGTTGACGGTGACCACAAGTGGCGGCGGGACCTTTACCATCGCTGCGGCGCCTGCCAAGGTGACGATCGCTCCGGGTGCACAAGGACGCGTGAAGATCACGACGACGGTTTCTGGCGGCTTCGACTCAGCGATTGCTTTGTCGGCCTCCGGACTTCCGAGTGGCGTGAAGGTGCTCTTCAAGCCCTCGTCCATTGCAGCCCCGGGCTCGGGAATCGCAGCCCTGCGGATCAGCGTTGGGAAGACTGCGAAAGCCGGAACCTCGACCATTACGATCACAGGCACAGGCGGCGGTGTGACCAAGACCACAACGACGAGTCTCACGATCAAGTAAGTGGGACGTCTCAGGACCGCTGCCTCGGCAGCGGTGGTGCAAAGCCCGGATCTTCAAGGTCCGGGCTTTTTTGTGGAATCAGGAGGAGGCCTTGCGCTGCGTGGCGAGGTGGCGGGCGAGACGCTGATTTCCCGCTACGATCTTTTCGATTCGCTGGAGCACGTCCGAGGAAGGCGCAGCGCGGAGGATCGCTTCGATCGCGGCTTCTGCATCGCGCGAGTCGCGTTCAATCAGATCCAGCAGGAATTCCAGTGCTGCATCCTGGCGCGTCAACGCGATCGCTGAGAGGAGAACGGAACGCCACCACGGGTCGGTCTCCTTGAGACCCTCCGCGTTGGGCAGTTGTTGCTTCAGGCATTCAAAGCCTTCGGCGGAATGAGTTCCAGCAATCGCCAGACCGGCTTCCGCCGCAGCTTCGTCGGCGGAAGAGAGAAAACGGCCGATCCAGGAAATCGCCCTCAGGCCTTCGATCTGTAAAATAGCGCTGTAGCAAGCGCCGAGCACTTCCGGTTCGTCGGTTGCCAGGGCGGCCCTCAGGCGAAGGATCAGCGCCGCCGCGGGCGAACCGACCTGTTCGATGGCGCGAACCACATCGGCGCGAACGGACTTGTCTTTGTCCGCGAGCAAGTCGATCAAATGCGCCAGCAAATCGTTGTCATTGAGGCCACGACATTGGACCAGCGCCAGAGCGCAGGTCGAGCGAAGCGTTCCTGCGGTATCGGAGCGGCCTCCCCAGACTGCTTCCAGTTGGATATGACGGATTCCGCGCAGAAAAATCTCGGGATCCTGATGCTCGATGGCGGCGAGCGCCCGGCTGAGAGCGTTCTTGGCCCAGCACTGGGGATCGCTTCTTTCGGGATTCTCGAAGAAGCGGTCGAAAGCTGTCACGAGGTCGGGAGTCAGTTGGGCGAGGCGGAATTCGCGCACCAGATCGGCGGCTTTCGCCACGACGAAGTTATTGCGATTGCCAAGCGCTTTCCGCAGCGGCTCGATGCGAGCGTCGTCGGGAATTTCGTGCAGCGCGTCCAACGCTGCGATTTGCTCTTCGAACTTGCGCTTTCCGGCCATGGGAGGAGTTTAGCCGAGTCGAGAGACCGCAGCGCCTGAAGGCGCCATTGATTCTCCCCTTGTGACGCTATGCCTGAAGGCATAGCCTGATACGGATCGTTGCTGCGTCACTTCGTGCCCTTTCACCTGAGCTCTCATCGACCCGTTGGAAGCGCGTGGCGTCCTTTCACATGCTTCCTGTAAAGTATTCAGTCGGGCAGAATCGTAATCGGCTTGGAGGCTTGTGTTGAAACACGGCAATCATAGCAATTCGCATGACGCGCGGGGACACGGGGGAGGGGAAGGCAAAGACCGTCACCTGCATAATCCCATCGAGGATCGTCTAATTCCCCTCGAGCCGCTCGATCTCGCGAAAGTCACCTCGATCGACAGCCTGGTCCGCGCCATGGCCAAGACTGCGTTCACCGGACGTCAGCTCGGAGAAGCGGCTGACGTGCTCGAAGCTATGGCTCTCGACGAAGATGCCTTCATCGTGATGACTCTGGCCGGTGCGATGACCGTCGCCAAGCAGGGTCTGATTGTCACCGAACTCATCGATCGCGGCATTGTGAACGCGATCGTTTCGACCGGCGCTCTGATGGCTCACGGGCTGGTCGAGGCCACTGGGCGGGCGCACTTCCGGGCGAATCCGGAAGTCTCTGATGAAGAGCTTTATGAGCAGGGCTACAACCGCGTCTATGACACGCTGGAGCCCGAGCAGAATCTCGACGACGTCGAAGAAGTCATGTCGGCCGTGCTTGAAGCCTGGGACCACAACGAGGTCATGTGTTCGTACAAGCTGAATCACGCGATCGGCGCCTACCTTTCGAAGAACGCACAGGGACAGCGGGGAATTCTGAAATCGGCGTACGAAAAGGGCGTACCGGTGTTTGTGCCGGCTTTCAGCGATTCGGAGATGGGGCTCGACACCGCACTGAATAATCGCCTGCGGGAATCGACGGGGCGACACAAGATCCGATACGACCCCTTTGAAGACCTTGAGCATTTTGCAGCGACCTTGTTGCGGCAAAAAAAGTTGGGGATCTTCACCATCGGAGGTGGAGTGCCACGCAACTGGTCGCAGCAATTTGGGCCATTCATCGAACTCAGACACCGGCGCCTCGGCGAGAATGTGCCGCTCAAGCGCTACCACTACGGACTCAGAATCTGTCCGGAGCCGGTCTACTGGGGTGGGCTGTCAGGGAGTCCTTACAGCGAGGCAATTTCCTGGGGTAAGTTCGTGCCGCCGTCCGAGGGCGGGAAGTTTGGCGAGGTTTTCGTGGATGCCACTGTCGGATTGCCCATCATCGTAGCGGCTGTGATTGAGCGGCTCGATAAGGCCAAGAAGGGGAGTGCGCGGAAGGGCGGAAAGGCTGTTTCTAAGAAGTAGGCTGGGAAACCCCTTCACCACAGAAGACACAAGGGTTTTAACAGAGGTCAGCTGGTTGATAGAAACGAGCTAGACGCCAGTTTCGTAGGCAGGAGACGGCTCCGTTGCGTTCTCGTTCGCAGCGTCCGGGTTCTGTTTCGAGTCCTTGTGGGTCGTTAGCAGACGACGATAAAGCCTTGCAAGAATCTTATTTTCAATCACTTCTGACTCTGCCTGGAACCAATCCTGTAACTCTTGTCCTTCCGTCTGGCCTCGCGATTCATAGAGCTGCTTGGCGCGCGAACGCACCTTCCGCTCTACCAGCCGGACCATGAGGGCCTGTTGCTTCTTTCTACGTGTTTCGATGTCCAACGCGATCCTCAATCCTGATTCAGTTTGTGTCTTTTCTTCCATTCCTATGATAACCCAGAACTGTTAACGGAAGATTACATCGGGTTAATGCCGAGGGTTACCAAAGTGCTAAGCCTCGGGCACACGGCACCAGCTTCATAACCCATTGAGTATAAGATAGTTGACGACGGCTCGAGGACTCAGAGAGATTAGGCATTCACCGGCAGGAGTGCCCATTACTTGCTTGTCGACGCTCCTATCGCACAGACAAAGGATTCTCCTCGATTCGGGTCGCCTGTCCCTTTGTACTCAGGCGCTTGCGGGTAGGGACAAATCGGACGAGTCATTTCAGCCACTTTGACCTCTCGCCCTGAATACTTCGAGGCGATGATCATCCCCGGGGCCTTGCCGCTCTCGACCCATTGCACAAGGGAAGTGAAGATGTCGTGATCGGGGTCGGCCCGCGGTCCCTCCTCGATTTGGCCGAAGATGGTCGCCCCGGGGCCTCCGCCACAATGCTGCATGCCCGGGACCATATAGAGACGCATGGACTGGTCGGCGGCCTTGGTTCCAGCGGCCGCGACCGCGCGGTTGTAGTAACGGACGGTGTTGAGGGCGGAGATCGCCGGATCATTCCAGCCGTGGTAGAGGATCAGCTTTCCTCCGTGAGCCAGGAATGGCTTCAAGTCCTAGTGTTGTATCAGAAGCGACCGCAGAGGAGAAAATTGGTAGCCTCATCAGAATCTGCGGCGGTCGCTTTTGATACAACGACTTGAAGGAAGCCGCCCCGCGGTGCGATCGGGTGCGGATGGCTATGGGTTTTCAAAGGGGTCGATGGGCGGCATGAGGTAGGCGATGGAGCAGTGTGCTTGGTGGGAGAAGAGCAGGGTGGCTTGCACAGGTTGATGGAAGTAGAAAGTGATCGCGGTTGGAACAGATTCTGGGTCAGGGAGAGGAACTTGGTTCGGGGACAAGGCGCACGAGGGCGGATCGAGCCGAAAGACGGATCGAGGTTTGCGGTTTTGGGAAATTGGTTTCATGCGGCGACTCCGTCGATAGAGGGCGGAGAACGGAGTTGGATCTGGGCAGCCGTAAGTCTCTCGATGACCACCATGCGGCCGCCGCATTTGGGACAGCGACAAAGAGGGCTGAGTTGCTTGGCGGGGGATGCTGCTGGTTCTATCTGCGGTTGTGGTATGGGACCGAGTACTTGAAAGCAGAGGGGCAGGAGAGTAGCCCGCCGCCGGTTGGCGAGGAAGCCGAAGTGGCGAATGCGGACAAAGCCTTTGGGAAGCACATGCAAGAGGAAACGGCGCAGGAACTCATCGAGGGATAGGGGCATCAACTTGGGTTCATTGTGGTGAGCACGGTCGCGCCAGCGAAAGGTAACTTGGTCATCGACGAAAGAAACGAGTCGATGATTGGAGATGGCGACGCGATGGGTGTAGCGGCCTAAATAGCGTAGTGCTTGTTCGGCTCCTCCGAAGGGGCGTTTGGAGTAGACGTGCCAGTGGTGTCGGTATAGGGTTCGCAACCAGGCGGAGAAGGCTTTGGGGTGAGCCAGGGGTTTCAGGATGCCATGGAAGCCAATCTTGCCCTGACGGAAGTTGTGTTTTAGAGCGCTGACAAACTTGCGGCGAAAAACCTTTCGGAGCACCGGGATGGGAAGAAAGAAGCGAGAGTGCGATGGAACCCAACGAGAGTGATCGAGCGACAATCCGCCGGCGGGCACCACACAATGGGCGTGGGGGTGATGTTCGAGCTTCTGATTCCAGGTGTGGAGCACACTGAAGAAGCCGATTTCGGCGCCGAGATGTTGGGGATCGCGGGCGACTTCGAGGAGGGTTTCGGCACTGGTCTGCAGCAACAGATGGTACAGGATTTTCTTGTTCTGCAAGGCGAGCGGGGCCAGTTCATGGGGTAGGGTGAAGACAACATGGACGTAGCGCGTGGGGAGAAGTTCCTTACGACGCGCTTCGAGCCAACGGTCGCGAGCGTTGGCCTGACACTTTGGGCAGTGCCGGTCCCGACAGCTGTTGTAGGAGATGGGCGGACGGTACGCGCAGTCGGTGCACTCATCGAGATGCCCGCCCAAGGCGGCGGTGCGACAGCGCGTGATGGCTCGCAACACCTTGAGGTGCTGCCCGGTGATCCATTTACGGCTGTGTTCGATGAAAGCGCGTCCCGCGGCGCGAACCAGATCGGCCACCTCGAGGGGTGGCCGGTTCATCATTCGCTCTGCGGTACCTTCTCTTTCAGCTGGAGCGAGTCCAGAGGACTCGCGGTGGCGTTGAGGTGTCGTTGGGAGAGATGGAGATAGATGGTCGTCTCTTCCAAATCACGGTGGCCTAGCAGTATCTGAATGGTGCGCAAATCCGCACCTGACTCCAACAGATGTGTGGCAAAGCAGTGGCGCAGCGTATGCGGATGGATCTTCTTGCGGATACCCGCCCGCTGGGCAGCGTTTTCGCAGGCATTCCAGATGGTCTTGGGGCTGATGTGACGATCGCCGGTATGCGAGCGCCCGCCGGGAAATAACCAGTTTGTGGGTTTGCGTCTTAGTCCACGCCAGTACTCTCGCAAGGCTTCCAACAGCTTCGGGCTGAGCATCACGTCGCGATCCTTGCGGCCTTTTCCGCCTTGGATGTGGATAATCATTCGTCGACTGTCAATATCGGTGATCTTCAGTCGAGCCAGTTCCGCGCGCCTCACTCCAGTGGCGTAGAGCGTCATCAACAGAATGCGATGAAAGGCAGTGACAGCCGAGTCGATAAGCTGGGCGACTTCTTCCGCGCTGCGGATGATGGGCAGACGTTGAACCTTCTTGGGGTACGAGAGTCTTCGGCGACACTCCACGGCTTCCGCAGCGTCTTGATGTAGAAGAATCGCAAAGCGGCGAGCCGCTGCGTCACAGTGCTGGGTGCCAACTTTCGCCGGCCGAATAGGTGGGCTTGATACTGGCGGATGTGCTCCGGTCCTAACTGGTTCGGAGGGCGGTGAAAGTGAAGGGAAAACTCGGCAACGATACGCAGGTAACAGTCTATGGTAGCCTGAGCGTAATTACGACGCTCGAGTTCTTCGAGCATCATTTTGCGAAGGTGGGTCATAGGTCATCTCCTTATGACCCAACCTTATCCCTTCACCCAAACCGCTGAGACCCAGCACGCGAAAGCGTCTGCCGCAACGCGGCTTCGTT
>CAVPFM010000006.1:0-146511 GCA_963703735.1 uncultured Acidobacteriota bacterium | reverse complement strand
TCGGCGTGCACCTTCTATTTGATAGCCCCAAACTCTTCGACTGTTACGTACAACTCGTGCACGAGTGGATCTGGAAATGTCGATTCCGTATACCTTCCCACGAGTGGAACGTACACGATTGGAGTCGACCCGTATCCGAGTACGTCTGGGGGGAGCGTCACGATCTCAATAGACAGCGATATCGTCGGTACGATTGCGATTGGCGGTCCGCAAGTTACGGAGACGACAGCCTATCAGGGCCAAGACGTTCGGTTAAACTTCACAGCGTTGGCCGGTCAAAGAACGGTTGCGTACGCAACAAATGTTTCAAATCCAGGCGCAACCATGAATATTGTGGCGCCCCTGGGTGCAGTCGTGGCAGGTATCCCGATTTCAAATAGCCCTTCGGGACAAACGTTCTTCTTGGATACACCGCCAACGGCGCTATTGGCCGCGACTTATCAACTCTGGATCCAACACTCCGGTACGAATGTCGGCAGCGAGACGCTCCAACTGGTCGATGTGACCGACTTCAGCGGCACACTCGCGATACCTGTTGCAGGGGCGACTGGAACCGCATTGCAAGTACCCTCCAGCGGGAATCTAATTGCAGGACAGAATGCGAATTTAACATTTGCTGGGACAGCCGGACAAAAGCTCAGTTTCAATTTGCTCAATTCGACGATTGGAACCTCGACTACTGCCTGCTATGCAAATGTTTATGATCCGAATCACAATGGTCTCGAATTTAACTATTGTGGGAAATCGACTCTGGAGTATTTGGACACGCTGACGTTGGCGAGCACAGGTACCTACAGCCTGTATCTGGACCCTCAGTCGACCTACACCGGAAGCATCGCAGTATCTGTTAATAACGATCAGGATGTGACGACGCCTGCGATCACGGTAGGCGGCTCCGCAGTCACCTCACAGACCACAGTCGCCGGACAGGATGTGCGCCTGAGCTTTACGCCCACGACATCCCAGCCGAGGATTGCGGTTCTCGTATCGAACGTCACGAATCCATTAGCAACATTGAATCTCTGGACTGGCACGTCGACTCAAGCTTCAATCGGGATCAACAATAGCCCCTCAGGCCAGACCTTCTTCCTCGACACGCAGTCGGTAAACGCGAACCAGCAATATCAGTTGTGGGTGCAGCACAGCAGTACTGGCCATGGCAGCGAGAAGATGCAGATCCTGAATGTTCCTGCCGATATCAGCCATACAGTTACCGTTGGCGGAGCCGCTTACGCTTTCACGACATCGGCGGGCCAGAACGCAAATATTGGTTTTACCACTAGTTCGAGCGAATCGGTTACGGTTCATTGGACAAGCGGTACCTACCCCAGCACGTTCAACTGCTACGTTACCGTCACCGGGCCCAGCCCCTCCACGAACCAGGTGGGTTCTGGAAATTGCAATACGGCAACTGGAACTGTCAGCCTTGGCACGATCTCTTCTGGAACCTACAACATTCTGATCAACCCCCAGGCACAAAGTGCGGGCGGAATGAAGTTGACCGTAACCACTCCTTAAGGCGAGAGAGAAGATGAAAAATATTGTCCGCTCGACTTCGTTAATCGTGTCTGCAGTGATGGTGGCGTTGCTGCTTGTTCCAGTTGCCGGAGCAAAGATGCGTCGGTTCTCTGGCGCTTCACCGGCTGCTTGGCAGTCTTCGATAGTCGTCGGAGGCAGTAGGACGCTTCTGCCAGACGGACGCCTTCTGATCGCCGGAGGACAGGACAGTAGCGGGCGTGTGCAGACCACTCTCTCTACGGTCGATCCGATAACGGGCGAGACCATAGCGCTCGAATCAGGTTTGCGCTTTGCCCGAGCCGCGCACACCGCAACCGTGCTCCCTGACGGCACTGTTCTGATCTTTGGTGGAGTCGGGCAAGATGGGAAGCTTGTTCCTTCGGCTGAATTGTTCGACCCCGTTTCCGGGGCGGTGAGAGTGCTTCCGACTCCTGCGCCAGTTGCCAGGGCATTTCATACAGCGACACTACTTACCGAAGGACGTGTCCTGATAGCGGGTGGCGTCTTCTCAAACGGGACACTCGCCGGGACGGTCGAGCTATGGGACCCTCGCGGTGAAAATACAGTCATCTTATCGCCCCAAGTGACCATGCCTCGCCGAAACCATACGGCGAATCTTTTGCCGGACGGTCGGGTGCTCTTTTCGGGGGGGACCGACAAGAGCGGCAATTCTGTGGCGAATAATCAGGTCTTCGATCCCCAGTCCCAAACTGTTTCGATTGCAGCCGATCTCGGATCGCTCCAGCAGTCCGATGGTTCTTTAACGGAGATGCGTGCATCCTCGCCTCAAGATGGCGCGCAGAATATCCAGCTCGACGCCATTTTATCGGCACGGTTCTCTCGACCCGTTCAGATGGCCAGTGTCAGCGTCACGACCGTGACCCTTCAGGGCCCAGACGGCGTCGTAAACGCGAAGGCAGTTGCCGCCGAAGGGGGCATGCTGGCGTTCGTGACACCCGCGTCCGAGCTGCTTCCGGGCGTGAGTTACACCGTCAAGATCGCGGGGGTGGTCGACGCTACGAATCAAAGCGTTGCCTATGCTGACTTTTCCTTTTCCACAATCGGTGGAACTCCCGCCCCAATCGGAGACGAGGAATGGACGCCGACTTCAGACTGGCAAACACATCGTGGTCCATCGAAATACGAATCGCTCCCGGACCTGCAAGGTCCGCGAGGAACCACCGCCTTGGCCGGCCAGGTTCTGAAACTCAACGGCGAACCCTTGGCCAATGTCACCTTGGAAGTCGGTAACCGACGAGCGGAGTCGGACAGCACGGGACGTTTTCTACTCACCGACATTCCCTCCGGCCATCAAGTACTCGTCATTGAGGGAGCCACCGCTAACGCGTCCCGGCAAGAAATACGGTCGCTTTGAGTTCGGGGACGAAATCAAGGCAGGTGTCACCAACAAGCTCGATTTCAAGATATGGATGTCCCTGCTCGACATGGCGCATGAGGTCACAATACCTTCTCCCACCGCGAAGGAGACCGTCGTTACCACGCCCACAATGCCCGGCTTGGAACTCCGCCTACCGGCCGGTACCGTCATCACCGACGCCACAGGCAAGGCGGTCACCAAGATCACTATCACGCCTATTCCAATCGATCGACCGCCGTTTCCGCTGCCCTTTGTATCGATTCCGATCTATTTCACAATTCAGCCGGGCGGTGCGTACATCTCCGTGAATGGGACCGGCCCAAAAGGCGCCCAGTTGTTCTATCCGAACAATGAGCACAAGGCGCCTGGGGTCCCGTACGCTTTCTGGAACTACAACCCAGACCACAATGGTTGGTATGTGTATGGCGAAGGTCGGGTAAACAAGGCACGAACTCAAGTCATCCCAAATCCAGGTGTGCTCATCTATGAATTCTCTGGCGCCATGGTGGGAGGAACCGGTGGGGGCACAACTTCGCAAGGCACTCCCGGCGACGGATCGGACGACGGTGAACCGGTCCAGCTTTCGAGCGGCTTGTTCGTCTACAACAAGACCGATCTGGTACTGCCTGATGTCATCCCTATCACGCTTACCCGTACCTACCGACCTAACGACAGTTGGTCACGCCCGTTCGGTATAGGTGCGACCCATCCCTACGAAATGTTTATCGGAGGGGACGGTAACACCTTTGGCACCACCGCCTATATCGATCTGATTCTTCCTGATGGTACACGCATTCACTTTGTGGGTAACGGTCCGGGACCTTCGTACACGAGCTACATTCATTCAGCTGCCGGAACTCCGTGGTACGGTGCTCTGATTTCTGCCACTCCGAACAACCCAAATGGCTACAACCTGCCGGGTGGATGGCAGCTACAAACGAAAGATGGCAAGATTTACAGCTTTCCCGGGGCGGACGGCATAGTCGATCCGGGATGTCAGGCTCTAGTCGGCATCACCGATCGGTATGGCAATCAGATCAAGATTACGCGAAATGTTGACGCCAACTGCACCATAGCGCAGATCACATCTCCCAGCGGGCGCTACGTCCAATTCACCTACGACAGTTCCTACCGGGTGAAAACAGCCACAGACAACATCGGTCGGGAAGTGCAGTACAGCTACGACGCAAGTGGGCGCCTCCAAACGGTCATCGACGCCAACAATGGCACCTGGACATATGGGTACGACTCTTTGAATCGCATGACGACGATTCAGGATCCGCGTCTCATCACGTACCTTACGAACGTGTACGATAGCGGTGGCCGAGTTTACCAGCAATACCTCGCCGACGGGACGAGCTTTTATCAATTCAACTGGACGCCGACGTCGAACACGCAAAATGTCACTTTTGCGGCTAATAGCGGTTCGGGCGGACCGCCTTCTTATTCAGTTCTGAACTTCCGCAATTGTTCTACCTGTAGCGAAGGATTTCCAGCCGCTAATTTCGCAAGTGGATGTGATCGATCCGCGAGGCTACGATCGACGCGTGATCTTCAACCAATATGGATACCCGAGCAGCGATACAATGGCATACGGGAAGCCGGAGCAGGAGACCACGACATTTGCCTACACACCGGATAACCTGATCTCCAGCGTGACAGATCAACTAGGTCGTGTTACGGCCTACGGTTACGATGTGCAGGGCAACACGACCTCGCTCACGCAGTTGAGCGGAACATCGAACGCCATTACAACCACCGTCGAATACGACAGCATCTTCAGTCAGCCGATTTTCTAACAGACCCTCTCGGTAACAAAACGACGATTAGCTACGATACGTACGGAATCCGACGACCATTACCGACCCGTTCGGTCATCAGATGTCACTCGCAACAACGGCATAGGCCTCCCCGTTTCCATTACAGATGCGTTGCAGACACACAATACAATTCTCGTACGATTTCGCAGACCTAATAGCGGTCACCGACCCTTTGCTCAATAAGACATCGCTGTTTCGCGATGGAGCCGGTCGAGTTGTGACGAAAACCGATCCTCTCGCCAACTCAACGAAATATCAGTACAACCCACTAAACCAGCTCACACAGATCACGGATCCTCTTCAGGGTGTCACGAGTTTCACATACGATCCGAAATGGCAATTTGTTAACCGTGCTGGATGCTCGTCAGCAAGGTACGAACAACAAGACCGTCTACACCTATGACAGCTTTGATCACTTGCAAGCTCGTACTGATCCTCTGACCAGGCAGGAGAGCTACGTCTTGATCAGCTGGGCAACTTGACGAGTTTCACAGACCGCCGTGGAAAAGTGACTACGTCTCAGTATGACGGCATCAACCGTCGAACATTTTCTGGCTACGGAACCCAGCCCGGCCCGACATACGAGAGCACGATCAACTACACGTACGATGGTGGCAATCGACTGACCAAAGTTGTGGATTCGACATCTGGCACAATCACACCGGTCTTCGATGGGCTCAACCGATTGACTTCTGAAACGACCCCTCAAGGCAGCGTCAGCTACACCGTGTCCTTTCGGCAAAGCTGCGTAATCAAGAAATTGTGTTTCCGGCCAGGTGCGATTCGCCTAGCGTTATGCGGAATCGGAGAGAGGAACGGTTCGTTCCAAGGTTTCCCGGTAGTTCCACGGCATCCACTCCGCGGGCTTAGACTCCACTTCCTGAGCATGGCGCTGCAACTCGGTCAGGTAGTCGAAGGAGTTGGCGTCGCAGAACTGACAAGTGTGAATCAAACTCATGAACAGATCGCCCACATCCGCCCCATTCAGCGTCCGATAAAACAAGGCATTCTTCCGGTGAAGAATGGCCCGCTTCAGCGCCCTTTCGCAAATGTTGTTATCTAACGGCGCTCCGGCTTGCCGGAGAAACAATGTCAAAGGCCGCCAGTGTCGCAATAAGTACGTGATCGCCTCGCCCAGCCCCGAGTTCGGCTCCGTCTTGCGCTCGGCGAACTGCGCTTCCAGCCACCCATGGAGTTTCGCCATCACCGGGCCGCTGCGTTCTTGATGAAACTGCAGGCGCTCTTCCGGCTTCAGACCACGCTCCCGCGCCTCGGCATCGTGACCATAGACCTCGCCCAGCATCTCCAGTACATAGCGACATTGATCGGGAAAGTTCTCCGCTACTTCTACGATTTGTCTTCTTCCATGGGCCAAGCAATTTGCCAGCAGAATCTCCACCCCCGCAGCCAACTTCGGAGCATTGCGCGAGAGTGCGTCACACATCTGAATAGGCGGTCCCAAGTGCTGGGCACGCTGCTTCAAAACCTCGGCAAGGTTCTCGCCGGCATGCTGGCGTCCGGTGAAGTACAGCGCAATCTTCCAACCCTGGCTGGTGGACACGATGCCGCTGGTGAATACGCCCGTGCGCTCGTCCGACGGTTCGCGCCTGAGACGTAACACTCGCATGCTGGTGTCGTCGTTGTGTACCACTTCACCCTGCGCCGCTTGCCGGATTAACTCGTCGCGCGCCGGTTTCAGTAACTCGGCTGCCTCTTCGACCACTTCCCATTGCGTCGCCGCCGGTAATGGAATCCCCAGCTGACCTTGGAGTTGTTCCAACCGGTAGAACGGGGTTCCGCTGCCATACTTGAGTTGCGCGATCATCGCTGCCGCGGTCTCGTCGTATTTTTCCGGACCAACTCCTTCCGGTTCTTGTGCGGTAAATACCTGTCCGCAGGCACCGCAGCGCAGCCGTTCGAGCGAGAAAACGGTGGCCGCCAGCGGCGCCTGCCCAACCATCCGTACCAGCACTTTCGGCTCTTTCTGCCTGTATACGTTGCCTCTTTCGCACTCCGGGCAACGATCCCCGTGCTTCAACTGCGGGTGCGCAATCGCAATCTTCCGCGAACTGACAAACGCCCCTGCACCATTGCGTCCATGTCCGGGCGCTGGGGAAGCATTGCTCTTCGGCTCAGTCCCGGCGTCAGTTTCCGCACCTTCCGATTTTCCCAGCACCGCGCTGGTCTTCTCCGTGCTGCGCGGCCGCACCAGCATCGCCGCCAGCGCATGCAATGCCTCCTTGAGCTTCTCGTAATCGTCCTCGCTCAACGGCGCTTGCCGCGCTCCGTCCAACACCCGGTCCAGTTCGTCCAGATTTACATCGAGTCGTGGTCTCGCAGTTCTCATCCTCGCCCCATGAGCAGTTCGCGAAACTGCTTCGCCAACGGATATCCCAGAACATCTTTGATCGACCGGTTCGGCACGTAGCTATTCGATTGTTTACCACGCCCCGTCGTCTTGCCCAGCACCACCCAGTTGGCCGCACGATAACAGGTTCCGCGGAATCGTTCCGGATCCACAAACGTCTCCAGGAAGTAGATCGGATGTCCGTAGATCCGCTGCCAGTCCGCGGAGATCCGCGACGCCATGCGCCCCAGGATATGCGACGCCAAGTGTTCCACCTTTACCCACGGCAAGATTAAAAATCGCGTGTTGTAAGCCAGGAAGCGGAGGTTGCGACCGCGCTCTTCGGCGCTCCAGCCAATGTAGCGGTCGCGACTGCGCAGATGACGCGGGGCCGAGCACCATGCCAGGCAGGCAACCGGCCGCCCTTGCGCCCACACCAGGTACTTCAGGTGTTCTCCCGCCGGCTGCTGGTAGCCGAGATAATGATGTTCCTGCAGCAAACTGTTCCACAACGGCTCTTTCCCGGTGCGACGAACCAGTTCGAACTCTAGCGGTTGGAGGTGGTGCAGCCCGTCCTGAATGGGCGTTGCATCAATCCGCACCGGCTCCGGTTTGGCTCGGTTGACCAGCGGGTTATGCCGCACATAACTTACTGGCGGCAACTCGATCTGGCCGGCACGGTCCAGCATGAGCATCAAGCCGCGACACACCATGTCCCGCAACGCACCATTGGCCTGGCGCCACTGCCAGGCTTCACAGAGTTTGGTCGATAGCGTGCGGCGGCTTTCCTGCGGGTGCTGCTCGATCAGTGCGCGTATAGAAAGGATGTCTTCCTGGCTGATCTTCCGGCCCCGATATCTGAACTCGACCATCGCTCCGCAGTATGAACTGGTTTTTCTTGGAACGCAAGGGGTAACGCCATATTTTTTTCGCCGGGAGGGTTGATTACTTCAGCACGCTCACTCGCCGCCACATCGGCGCCGCGCGCACGCGCGATACATCGCCCGCCGCCATCAGCAGCTGCGCTTCATAGGCTTCCAGAGGCTTGGCTGCTCCGGATCCTTCCGGCCACCACACGAATTTTCCTCGTGAAAGACGTTTTTGCGCCAACCAGTATCCCTGGCCGTCATAGCTGAGTAGCCGGATCGTCGTCCCGCTGCGGCTCCGAAACACGAATACACAGCCGGAAAAAGGATCTTCTGCTAGCTTCTCCTGACAGAGTCGCACCAGAGAGTCAATCCCTTTTCGTCCATCGACTCGCTCGATGGCGACCAGCACGCGCATCTGCGGCGAGATCTGAATCATCTCTCGGTTTCCCGCCAGGCCCGCAGCAGGCTCATCCAATCGGGCGATGTGGCAGCTTTCCACTGAATGCGCACCTTGCCGCCGCGCAACGACTCGAACTCGATCAAGCACTCTCCCCGCATCGCTGAAGGTGGCGCGATTAGTTCGACGAATGCCGGCTTGCGTACTTTTCGTCGGCGATGGGAAACTCCCCCGAGCCGTTTCTTCAGCCCCGCATAGTCCAGCCGTAGATGATGCGCGACGGAATACACACCGTGTTCCCGGGCCAGTTCGACTGCGGATTGCCACACCGAATCCGGCAGTCTCTTTCCCCGTGGTCGGGTGCTCCGAATCTCATTCAGTTGGAGTTGTAACTGCGCGATTGGCTCAGGAATGACTGCTGCGCTCATGCGATTCGCCCTTGGCCGCTCTTCGGCGGCTCAACGAAAGTAACAGGCGAGTTAGCGGTCGTCACGCGCTTACCGAAAACTCACGCTACAATACGACAATGACAGCAATTTGAAGACAGCCACAGTCACCGGCCAGTCCACAGTGAATTATTACTACGACAATGCCAACCGCCTTTATAAAGTCAGTCAAGGGAGCGCGAGTACTCTCATCAACTATGACAATGCCAATCGTCGCAGCACATTGACTCTTCCGAACGGCATCGTCTTGACCTACGGCTACGATGGCGATTCGCGCGTTAACAGCATGAGCTATCAATTGGGAACCACCTCGGTGGGGAGCTTGACCTACCAATATGATACAGCCGGCCGTCGCATTCAGGTTGGAGGCAGTCTTGCTGCAACCAACTTTCCCGCAGCCGTGGGTTCGACCGCCTACGATGCTGCCAATGAGCTCACGAGCTGGAGCGGAACGACCATCAGCTATGATGCCAACGGAAACATCCAGAACGATGGCATCGCGACCTATAGTTGGAACGGACGGAATCAACTTACAGGACGCGCCAGTACAAGTTTCCAGTATGACGCGTTCGGACGACGAACGCTAAATGCAAGTGGGAGTAGTTTGCTCTATGAGGGTGCTGACACGGCGCAGGAGCTTTCCGGTACCACTCCCTTCGCCAACCGAGTGCTTGGAGGCGTCGATGAGTTCTTCAGCCGTACAGATTCAAGCGGAGCATCCAGCCCAATCACAGATGCATCAGGAAGCACACTCGCACTAACAAATTCCACGGGTAATGTCACAACACAGTACGGATACGACCCTTTTGGAAACACCGCAAGTTATGGATCCATTAGCGGTAATACCTTCCAGTACACCGGACGCGAAAACGATTCGAATGGACTATATTTCTACCGGGCTAGGTATTACAACCCAACGCTACATCGTTTCATCAGTCCCGATCCATTGGGGTTTTCTGGCCTTAGCCCTAACTTGTACGAGTATACGTTTGACAGCCCGACGAACTTCGTGGACCCTTCTGGTCTAGATTGTCCAGAGAACCCGACAGACTGTGTTCTCTCTCCGGGAGCGCGGAACGATATCGAGAGATCGAACGCTGCCTTCGGTATCGGCTTAAATCCCCCCAGTGTTCCATCTCCTGCAGGACGAATGTGCGGGTGCGGTAGCACCCCGCTCAATTGGAATGGGGATGACGTCTACGGGCAAGTTGAAGGCCTTGCGGCGATGTCCCGGGTTTTTGACGCTACCGCAACAACCATGGTTGGCGTCGCTTTAGGTGTCGGTGGAGTCGCCGGCGGCGCGGCTTTCTGCGTCGCGACCGCAGTTGAAACGTTGGGTTTGGGTTGTGTTGCGGCGGGCGAGGCCGGCGGCGCTGCCGTCATAGGAGGATATTTCCTAACCCGAGGCGGCATTGAAGAGATAGAAGACATGTACAACGGATATAAAAGTATCCTGGATGTCCATGAAAACGGAAGAGCATTTTTCAAAATGGCTTCTTGTGGGAGTTCCATCTTTCTTAGGGATGGGCCTTTTAGCCGCCGCGATTCTCCACTTGTCATTCGGGGTGCCGCTGTCAAGAGCGCTTCTAGCTGCTGCCGTGCTAGCAGGGGTCCAGTTGGGGATGTATGTCCCTATGTATTGGGTTCGTCAACGATTTAGAAAGACGAGGACCTCCGAACGGGAACCTGGTGTTTGGGTTATATGTACTCGTCCTGGGTTCTGTCTGCATGTACTATGCCATGCACTTCGGCCTAACAGAGCGAGTGACGCGCAGCGACTATACACGGTTTTCCACCTACGTGATCGTTGTGACGGTTTCGGGAGTTCTTTTGTTCTCACTCGGGAAACGTAAATAACTTAAGAGCGCTTTAAGTATTTCGCAGCCTGGATCGGACATTCGGCGTCCATTTGTTGGTTCTTCATAGGTAGAGGCAACTAGATTCTATTTCTTGGGATGGGAATTACTCTCACCACTGCGGTCTTTTTGCGTTCATGGGATGCACATAAAGGACCAAGTATCCGCAGTCCAAGCGCCAAGGGCGTCGGAGCGAGATCGCTGTCGCATGCTGAGATTGTTGGTGGATGCGATGTTGGTCGAGAGCTCTACGCGCTTCCTATTCGCGGGTTCTCGCGTGCATAGCAAGGGAGCGTCCGGAGTTGGTTAATCTTTTTGAGAGGCTCTTTGTGCAAAATTGGAGAACGTAGGGTGCGAAGAAGGGTCCTTGGGCTGTTTCTTTTTGGGATGTCGCTAACTGCCCATACTCAGTCCGACACTTATCCTCACAATGCCGCGAGTTGCGATCGGTGTCACAGCGTGCCAATCAAGTTTGGCGGCAGCTCGATGACGGTTCACCGAATCGGAGAGATAGCTGCGGGCAGGTTCATGCCAGCTGCAGAGGGTGGGATTCACCACCGAAACGGTGAATCATCTCACATTTTGGCCTCTGCGAACCACATTATCGGCGAGAGAGTCTCTCCAACGTAACCGTCCGGGCGCGACGCATTGACATCGCTGAGTTTATGGAAGTGTGAGTGTTGAAATAAGTGTCCACATAAAATAAGTGGACACTTATCTCGAGGGGTTGGTGATTCGATTAGGCAGCGGTTGAGTGAGTCGGTTCTGCCGGGACGATGTTCCAGGGCAGCAGGTCAGCGATCCGGTTCACGGGATGGTCGGCGATCCGCGTCAGGACCTCGCGCAAGTATGCCTCGGGATCGAGTCCGTTGAGTTTTGCCGAACCAATCAGGCTGTAGATGGAGGCCGCACGCTCGCCTCCCAGGTCGGAACCTGCGAACAAGTAGTTTTTCCGGCCCAGCGCGACTACGCGCAATGCCCGTTCCGCGGCGTTGTTGTCGATTTCCAAACTACCATCGTCACAGTAACGCGTCAGCGCCGGCCACAGCGTCAGCGCATAGCGGATGGCCGCTGTCGTATCCGACTTGCGGGAGAGTTTCGGCAGCGAAACCTCGAACCATTCGTGCAGCGACTCGATCAAGGGTCGCGATCGTTCTGTACGAACTCGTTGCCGTTCGTCCGGTGGTCGTCCACGAATCTCTTTCTCAACGGCATATAAAGCTGCGATTCGTTCCAGCGCCTCGCCAGCAATGGGCGAGCCATGCGCTTGCTGCAAGTCGTAGAACTTGCGCCGGACGTGCGCCCAGCACGCGACTTCCTGAATGCGCCCATCCTCTTTATAGAGCTGGTTGAATCCGGCATAGGCATCTGCCTGCAGCGCTCCCCGAAACGTGCGCAGATGTTGTTCGGGATGTTCGCCCTTGCGATCGGGCGAGTACCCAAACCATACTGCCGGCGCTGCCGTGTCACCCGCCGGTCGATCGTCGCGCACATAGGTCCATAAGCGCCCCGTCTTCGTCTTGCCGTTTCCGGGCGCCAACACCGGCACCGGCGTGTCGTCGGCGTGCACCTTGCCCGCCGCCATCACGTATCGACGCAGCGCTTCTACCAGTGGATCCAGTAACTGACTGCTGCCTCCCACCCAATCCGCCAGCGTCGATCGTTCCAGTTCCACTCCGACGCGCTCATAGATCTGAGACTGCCGATAAAGCGGAAGATGGTCGCAGTACTTGCTGACCAGCACATGTGCCAGCAGCCCAGGGCCAGCCACTCCACGAGCAATCGGCCGACTTGGTGCCGGCGCCTGCACGATTCGCTCGCAGTGCCCGCAACTCAGCTTCGGCCGCACATAACGAATCACCACGAAGTTCGCCGGCAGGTAGTCCAGTATCTCGGAGATGTCTTCTCCGAATTTCCGTAACTCGCCGCCACAATCTGGACAGGTCGTCGATTTTGGTAGATGCGTCTGCGTCGTCCGCGGCAGATGTGCTGGCAACGCACGTCGTGCCGGTTTCGCTGGAGTATCCATCGCGGTGGACGCCGTCGCCGATGGCTGCGGACCTTCGCTCGCCGGGGCGCTCTCGGAGGGCCGACTCTGTTGCAGATCTTCCAGCCGCAGTTCCAGTTGCTCGATCTGCCGCTCCAGTTTCTCCGACTTCCGCCCGAACTGCATCCGCCGCAACTGGCTCAGCAGCAACTTCAGATGTTCGATCTCGGACTCGCGCGATTGCAGCCGCGCGTGCGTCGCGATGTGTTCCTGGTGTTCCGCTACCAGCATCGCTTGCAACATTTCCCGATCCAGCGTGCTCAGGTCGGGAAGTGTGGGAACCAACATGACGCGCAGTATGCCACGAACTGGATTCGTGGTGCGAAGAAAAACAGTGGAAATCCACAACCCGTATCTACACCGACATCTGCGGATCCCACGTCCGCTCCGGTCGACGCCAATCAATGCCTTCTAACAGCATCGAGAGCTGGGCTCGCGTCAGATAAACAACTCCTTCCGAAGCTTGCGGCCAAACAAATCTTCCTCTCTCCAGACGTTTGCAAAATAAACATAGGCCGTCTCCATCAAACCAGATTAGTTTCACCAGATCGCCTCTTCGGCCGCGGAAGATGAATACTTGGCCTGACATCGGACTCTTCTCTAACTTGGTTTGCACCAGCGCACTGAGTCCCGTGAAACCTCGCCGCAGATCGGTTACACCTGCGGCAATCCAAATCTGCGTGTTGGCTGGCGGCTCTATCATCGTGCCAGACACTCCAACACCACCCGCAACATCTCTATGTCTGCTTTACCTTCAATCCGTACTCTTCCCTTCGCCAGTTCAATCTGGATGGCGCTTGCCGCCTTCGGAGCAATCGCAGCTGTAACCCCGGAACCTCTTGCCACCATCGCCGTCGTCTCCGCACTCTCGGAAACCTTCACCGGCAACAGTCCTCCAGCCGGCTGCACCTTCCCTCCCAGCAATCCACGCTGATACAGTCGACGCCAATGAAACACCTGGTTCGCATTCACTCCATGATCTCGCGCTACCCGCGCTACCGATGCTCCCGGAGCCAGCGTCTGTTCCACCACTCGCCGACGCTCGGCGACACTCCGCCGTCCTCGCTTCGACTCCGGCACCACCGTCCCACTCGCCGACACTGTGCCCACCGCTTCCGTTCTGGAACTCTCCATCTATCTCCTCGCGGACACGATTACACCTGTCCCGACTCGGAGCATCTCCTGCTTTTAATCCATTTTCCAGATGGTCAGACCGTACGCTTACCTCTCAACCTGCTGGGAGATGCCTATATTGAAGCGATCGACAGCCACGACATCGAGCGGAATGCACAACAACCACGCCAAGCCGACTTGGGAATCGGAAGCGTCATCGTCAATGTTCCCGCGCTCGAAGCCTCGGCTGCCAAACTGGGATTAGGTCGTTTCGGTTGGAAGAGCCAACACAGCAGTTTGATGTCCTCTTGCGCTGATTCGCTACGTAATGAACTCGGCATTCGCAACCGACTGTACCCAGACGAATATCCCACCCACGCATCCGGTGACAGCCCGACTCCCTTCGATAGTCCGGATCCAAGAACCGGGAAAACCGAACTGGAACGTTTGGTAGAAGAAATCCGTCACACGGCCCCTCCGCCTCGGGATGTGAATCTCGCAACAACTCCCGCCGCCCAGGCCGGCGAAATGCTCTTCACTAAAATCGGCTGTGCAATCTGCCATGTGACAACTTACAAGACGCTGCGCCCAGGAACACGGATCAATGGAGGAACCTATAGAATCCCGAAGTTCCTGGGCAACAAGATCATCCATCCCTACAGCGACTTCCTGCTGCACGACGTGGGCACAGGAGACGGTATCCCCCAGGCCGCAAAACCCGAATTCCTCGACCAATCCACCGCCAACAAGTTCCGAACGGCACCGTTGTGGGGTCTCCGCTTCCGAATGACCAACCTCATGCATGACGGCGATACTCCAGCCTTAGAACAGGCCATCAAGCGGCACGGCGGCGAGGCGACAAAGGTGCGAGATCGCTACGAACAACTGACATCAGAAGAAAAGCGGCAACTCCAAGAGTTCCTCAAGTCTCTTTAGGACTAGCCTTTGGGCGCAAACTGTACACCGGTGTTGATGATTGGAATCGTAGGCACACAATGAATGAGCCTGGAAAAACCAGAAAAGCAAGGGAGCCTAACGGTTTCACGTGCGACAACTCAAGACTGACTGGCCCTGGAACGCCCCCACATCCCTGTCATCGAGCGTCCGTGACTTGCCTCTTTTTGTACAGGCCTCGCCATACACTCTGACACGCCGCAGCTTGGACGCTGCAATCAATTGCAAATTGCTGACAAATTATGCTGCTGTATTGAGGACGCCTCTCCTCGTTTTCCGCGGTCTCCCCTTTTATGTCCGGTTAGGACGGTACAAACCTTTGATCAGTCGGCTCAGGTCCGATGTCGAACGTATCGCAAATTCTCAAAAGTGTTGTGAGTGTGATGTGGCGTCCTGCCTCAATCTGCTGCCGATGGTGAGCCAATTCCCCTAAGAAGTTGCGCGGGCGTAATTTCGAAGCCGAGGGCTAGAATCTCAATGGTCCTCAGCCCCGGTTCCTTTTTGCCGTGTTCGAGCTGAGAGATGTACACGCTTCCGAGACCAGTGTGCTCGGCCAAGTAAACCTGCGTCCAGCCGCGCCTTTTCCGAAATTGTCGGATGCGCCTTCCAAACCGGACGCAGATGTCACTTGCCATTTAACTAGCATGGCGATATCCTTCGGGCTAAATTTAGCCAGTAGGCTAACAATAACGAACGGCGTGGGTGTGGCTTTATTCGGGGTGCGAAATTCGTTTACGAAGTTGGTTCCTCGACTGTTGTTCGTAACGCTCTCCTGCAACCTCGCTCTTATGAAGGTGAAGAGATGGTTCTGATGACAAGGTTAAATTGCGGTATCAAGGGGTTTCATGAGCATCGGTAGCCCCGTTGTGTTCGACGCTGACCCGAAGAATCGACAGTTTAGTCGGCTGATAGCTACCTCCACGCGCCGTGACGACCCGAACTTTTTCGAGGAAAAACTCCTCCAGCAGCTAATCTGCGAAACCCCCGATGTGTTGCCCGTGCGTGAGTTTCTGCCCTCAACATCGGCACTGTTCCACCTTGGAAGGGAGGTACCAGTAGATATTGGCGACAAAGAAGGCTATATCGACAATCTGCTGGTGACCAACGACGGCTACGTCGTGATTGTGGAAACTAAGCTGTACCGAAATCCCGAGGCCATCCGCGAGGTGGTCGCGCAAACATTGCAATACGGTACGGCTATGTGGCAAATGCCCATTCTGGAATTGGAAGCTAGGATTAGGCGGGGTGAGAATCCTTCGCTTCAGCGTGATGAGAGTATCCGAGACTGTGTTTCCCGACTGGCGATTGCCAATCAAGTGCCTTCGGCTTTTCTGGCCGACGACTTCGAAGACACTCTGGACCGCCACTGGCGACGAGGCGAGGTGTTGCTGCTGGTAGCTTCTGACAGCATCCGAATCGGAGTGGGGCGCGTGACCCATTGGCTCAATGAACAAGGCAGCAGTTCGCCTTTCAGGTTCGGACTCGTGGAGTTACGGTTCTATGCCTTTGGCAATCAGCGGCTGGTAGTTCCTCGCGCGGTTCTGAAAACGCAGGAGGTCTCCCGGTATGTCGTGGCGGTTGATATTCAACCCATCCCCGAAGTCAGCGTGTCGGCCAAGGTGACTGACGACTTCCAGAGCGCCACAGGCGGCAAACGACAGGAGTCTCGTCCAGTCAAGGCCGCCCCTGTTCCTCTGACCAAGGGCACGCTCTTGCAGCTTTTGCGTCCCGTAGACCGACAGGCCGCTTCTCGGTTGATAGAGCAACTTGAGATATTGCAATTTGAGCCGAAGGGCACCGCAAGCACTCTGAAGTTTGGATTCACCTCCAGCGACGGTGAGTTCCATTCACTTGTGGCATTGGACAAGTCGGGAGTTTGGGTTGGTCCGCTCAAGAAAGACGCGGACCGTCTTGGTCTCGAAGCAGTGTTAGATTTCCGAAAGGGAGTTAATCAGTTCGCACCCTTCTACAAAAGTGAGCAATTGAGCCATCTCATCGGTTTTGGCTGCGCGGGCAAGTATCAGCAGGTAGAGCAATCAGCCGCCGCCTTTGCTGCCTTTCTAGATGTTTTCCGAACGAAAATCGCGGAGGAACTGGAACAAGCGGAACAGCGATAAAGCGGATTGGTTAGCAGAACGAAAAATTTCCGAGCGTAGGGACACCACGACGGCCAGTCACCTGAAAATTGAGGCCAAGCTGCAATACAACGGCGAGGTTTGATCCATTCGCTTCCGTGGACGCTTTAGGAGCGGGGAATTTCTGCCGTCCTCATAACTCTTTTTTGCAACTCGGATTCACCGATCTCGTATGTATACGCGCACCTAAAGCCCCAACCCGAAGCAGGACAACCAACACGGACACCACACGGACACGGGAGTTGAGTGCGAAGAGGTCGAGAATATGAAAAACGCTCTAACCATCATGAACAGTGACTAAGAGTGGTGAGCGCGGTAGGAATCGAACCTACAACCTACTGATTAAGAGTCAGTTGCTCTGCCAATTGAGCTACGCGCCCACAGTGAGAGGTGGCTTGGTAGGACGAAACAAAAATTATAACATCCATCAGCTGTTCCCGCAGGGTTCGATCCGGGCGCGAGTTGCAAATTAAATGGGATCTTCGCAAGCGAAGAGTCGACTCGATGCGGTCAAAAAAGAATGAGGTCCGCATGCGCCTGAACTAGGCGGCTGCAACATAAACCGATCTGTCGAATAAGAAATCGAGGCAAATTACATTGGGCAAAACATGAGAGGGCCGGGCGGAGTCGGACGTCACGCTTGCGACTCTCCTGGGCTTCGACGTCTTAGGGACGCTGGCGAACTTCCGCTGCCATGCTTGCTGATTCGCTCGCCACCGGGCGCCGCAGGGGCAACGGTTGAGGAATCGCCGGACGACGCTCGATCGTTCCGATCACCGGGGCTTCCATTCCATCCGCGTATGCCATCGAGGCAAAACTTTGCTCGCTGCACATCCGGTCGATCAAACGTTGTTGCCGTCCGCTCAACACGGCGTGCGGAAGAATGGGGAAGTTGCGGAACATCCACAACAAGTAGACACGCTGCAAGAATGATGGCATTACATAACGTGGTCCGATGGCAGTTTGCACTTCCACCACACCAGCCACGAGTTTATCAATCAACATATAACTGGGCCCGCCTGGAACCTAGAATTGGCCAGAGCAATTTTAAGGCCGCCATTATTGCACCATCCCTCATGCAATGGAAGGCCCTTTTTCACAATTTCATAGAGAATTCTTATTAAAAGGCGAGGGTGAGTGGCGGAGTGAGGGTAATTTTGGGGAATATCGGCCCTCGCCAACGGGCCAAAACGGGAGATGCCGACTCACCGGCTGGATGCCCCGTCAGACGGCCACTTCCGGCAGGATGTCCATGCGGCGGATCTGCGCCGCGATGCCGAACTCCGGCCCCTCTTCCACGCGTACGATTGTGGCTTGGCAACAGACCCAGCACTTCTCGCCTGCTGTCAGTTCGGGAGGAAGGATCAAAACCAGCTCAACCTCGGTGCCCTTCTCCATTTTGGAGTTGGTATAGAGATAGACTCCGTTCGCGCTGACGTCGCGAGTCTGGGCGGTCTGCTCCGCGCCCTGGGCGGTGCGCACGCGCGTAGGGACGCGGGTTGCGATTCTGGTTCCGGAACGGCGCTCGTTCTCAGCCGACATGGGCTTACGTACTGTACACCAAAACGAGTCCAGCGGCTAAAGCCGCTTTCGCGCCGCGGAACGTAACGGCACGCCTGAAGGCGTGCCCTGATACGAAGCTCGCGAGAGCCTTGATCCGGGCTTCGGTTAGAAGCCCGTAACTGAATTAGGACTAGATGTTCGGCCGCTTGGCGCGGGCGGCGGGGACGACCAGGGCCTGCTCCATGGTCGGCACGTTGGTGCCGCGGAGCTTGGCTTCGGTTTCGTGCAACTTGTCGGTCTGTTCGGTCTGATAGTAAGCCTGCACGAGCAACTCCAGAGTGAACGGATTGTCGTTGTCTTCTTCCAGGTGCGAGATCGCGTCGGTGTATTTCTTCTGGTTGAACAGCAGCGTGCCCGCAGCTCCCTGATACGAACTCTGAATCACATGATTGCGGCTGCCATTGGCGAGAGACTCGAGTTGCTGCAAGGTCTTGTCGACTAGCGGTTGATTGCCCGCCAGCGTGCCGCGAACCGCGCGATTGCGCAAGATGCGCGACAGTTCTTCATCGCGATCCGAGCTTGAGAGGGTCGTGCGGTGGCCGAGCGATTCCTCCGCCAGCTTCAGATGCTTGAGCGCAATCGTGTCATCCGGCTGATACTCCGCCATGTGGCGAAGGGCTTGCGCTTCCTGCAAGTCCTGCTCTTTGGCGTGCGCATCTTCTGCGATGGCGAGGAAGTCTTTATCCGCTTCGGCGAAGTTGCCGTCACGAACATAAGTCATCGCCTTCTGCATGCCGTAGGTAAGGCGATCGGCTTCAGTGTGCGCGAAGCGGATGGCCTTGTCGTATTCGATGCGAGCCTGCTCCTGATTTCCCATCAACGCGTAGGTATCGCCGAGTCCGAGCTGCGAGGTAACGAAGTCGGGATCGATCTTGAGCGCCGCGCGATAGTGCAGGAGCGAACCTTCGAAGTTACCCGCCATGCGTAGAAGCTCTCCGTAGGAATCCTGCGGATTGGGCTCCTTGGGAAGCAGGGCAACGTAGCGATCCATGGCTGCGAGAGCCTTGGCGAATTGCCGGTTGCGGGCGTCAAGATAGGCCAGATCATTCAGCGCCGCGGGAAAGTTCTTGTCGATGGCCAGCGCCTTCACCATGATGCGCTCTGCCTGCTCGTTGCCATCTTCGAGCATCAGCCAGTTCCCTGCTTGATAAAGAAGATGCTTGTCGCGGGGATACATCTCGAGCATGTCGTTCATCGCGGTGATGCCGCCGATGTAGTCGCCTTCCTGCACTTTGGAAATCCACGCGACCATCAACTGCTCGCCGGGAGTCGTCTTAGGAGCGAGCGCCTTCGCCTTGGCGCGAGCGTCGGCGACTTCCTGCGGATTGCCGCTGTTAAAGGCGATCCATGCCCAAGCGACGGCGAGACTCTGGTCTTCCTTCACCGCTGCGCGCCAGTCGTCGTTGCAGCGCTCGAGGTATAGATTCTCGTAGTCCTCCATGCCTTTGATGTAGAGCTCGCGAGCTCTGGCCGACGATGTCGTGATGGGCATGCTGCTGGTTTGCCCTTTCTGGACGTGGTGGGCAAACACAGGCGCAGCAAGGCAAAGCGCAAAGGTTAAGACGACGCAAGTCTTCATAGAAACAGTGCGGCGCATCGGGAATCTCCGGGACAGAGCTATGTGGGGAGGACCAACGAGATGAAGGGTAACATTGGCGTAATCAGCGGACGAGGTGACGAAAGACGGTGAACGAGCAGGGTCATTTAGCCATTGAGTGATTGAGTCATTGAGCCAATTTGTAATTGGGCAATCGGGTCATTGGGTAATTTGAAAACCTGACGGACCCGCGGCAATTGGAAGCCTTGCGTCAATTCTCTTTCCACAGATAAACTTTCAAAGCATCCTGCCTTGTCGGAGGAAGTTCTGTTTTGGAACTGGATATTACCAGTTAGTTATCCCCACCCTCCCCTATCGGGCTATTGGAATCATCGACTTAGCGGAAATCTGTCCGCAAAATCTTGGGGCTCAACAGCTTGCCGGCAAAATCCTGAAAACGCACGAGTTAGCTTAAGTTTGCCTGAATTGACTACGCGCGCGCGCTGCACCATCATCCGTCAAGGCGGACGCTGTGCGCAAGGTCAGATGTCACAAGGAGACTGTGAATTCTCGCAGGAGCTTCGGGCGTTTCCCTTCCGGGTTATTCGTATCGAAGCGCCACGATCGGATCGATTTTGGCCGCCCGGCGCGCCGGAACGTAGCTCGCCACCACTCCCATTGCGATCAGAGCAACTGGAACGGCAACAAAGGTGAGCGGGTCGGAGGTACTGACGCCGTACAAGAAACTCACGATCAGACGGGTGAGCATGAACGACAAGATCAAACCGGTGACCACGCCGGCACCGCACAGCAGGAGTCCGCTTCGAACGACCATACGCAGGATGCCATCGCGTCCGGCGCCGAGCGCCAGACGAATACCCATCTCCCGGGTCTGCTGGCTCACGTTATAGGAGATGACTCCATAAAGGCCCACGCAGGTCAAAAGAAAAGCCATCGCACCGAAGGTGCCGAGCAGGACGGTATCGAAACGTGTGTCCGCGACGGAGTCCTGGACGTATTCATCAAGAGTCTTGGTGTGGAGAAGCGGCAAATCTTTGTCCAGAGATTGAACGGTTCTTGCCAGGGTGGGAGTCATCGTCTCAGGGTCAATGACGGTGCGGACAACAACTGACATCGGCGCGAACGGCAATTGTGCATAGGGTACGTAGCTCTCGGAAATTGGAGGGGCCGCCAATCCTTCGGCTCTTACGTCGCCCACGACTCCGACGATGAGCCGCATGGGAGCGTCGTCTGTGCCACTCGAAATATTCGGACGGATTCGCTTACCGACAGGATCTTCGCCGGGAAACGTCTGTTTCGCGAAAGCCTGGCTGATCATAACGACCGGGACTGCTGCGGAGGCGTCATCGCGAGCATCAAACTCGCGGCCGCTCATGAGTGGAATTCCGAGCGCACGAAAATAATCATCGTCAACCAAATGCAAGGTGGTGACCGAACGCTCTGCTTCCTTCACCGGCCGACCTTCGATGTCATAGCTGGTCTTTACTTCGTCCGCGGAGAGTGGAAGAGGAAAAACGGCGCTGGCCGACTGCACACCCGGAAGCGTGCGAATCTGCGCGAGCAGCTGGCGATAAAACTCAATTCGCTCCAAGTGTCCGTAGCGGCTGGGCAGATCGAGTCCGAAGGTGATGACGTGATCTTTGGCAAATCCAGGATCGACCTTGCTCAATCCGAGCAGGCTGCGGAGCAGCAGTCCCGCGCCAGCCAGCAACACGACCGCAAGAGCCGTCTCGAAAACAACAAACAGATCTCTCAGCCTTCTTCTGCCGCGACTTTCGGTTCCGCTTCTGCCTCCTTCATTCAACGAAGTAGCGAGTTCCACTCTGGACGAATGCAGGGCCGGAACCAGTCCAAAAAGGATGCTGGTCAAGACCGCGATGGCCGCGGTGAAAGCGAGCACTTGTAGATTGAGGCCGCTCTCTGCCACTCGGGGCAATCCGCCGGGGGCAAGTCTTGTGAGCAGTCGGATGGCGCCCACCGCGAAGAAGAGTCCAGCGGCCGCACCTGCAGCCGCCAGCAAGACGCCCTCCGCGAGCAATTGCCGGACGATGCGCCAGCGCGTTGCTCCCAACGCGGTGCGCACACTAATCTCCCGATGCCGCGCGGTTGCGCGCGCCAGCAAGAGATTCGACAAGTTTGCGCAAGCGATCAGAAGGACCAACCCTACGGCTCCGAACAGAATGAACAGCGCCGAGCTAGACTGCCCGACGACATCGTCGATTTCACGAAGAATTGCAATCCCCTTGGGCCGGTTCTCGGGATACTGACTGTTCAAAGCTCCCTGAATCGAGCTCATCTCGGTCTGCGCTCGCGCGATCGATGCATCTGGTTTCAATCTCGCAATTACATCGAGGTAGGAGACGCCGCGCTGTGCGGTCATCGGTGGATTTCCGTTGCCGGATTGCGCGTCGAGGGCGACCGGTGTCCAGAAGTCGACCGGCGTGGTTTGCACTGGAAACTGGAATCCGCGGGGCATCACTCCTGCCACGGTGTAGACCTGGCCACTCAAGATCAGGCTCTGGCCGACAACGTTTGGATCCGAGTGGAAGCGATCTTGCCACAGACTCTGGCTGAGAATGACGGGTAGTCCGGTGCTTGTCGGAGTATCTTCTTCCGGCCTGAAATCTCGTCCGAGGACTGGAGCAGCACCGAGGAGTGAAAACGTGTTTGCGGAAACAACCCCACCGGTCAAGTGAAGTGGTTCGCCTTTTCCCGTCAAAGTGAAATCGTCGGTACGAAATGCCGAGAGGGCTTCGAAGACGTGGTTGCGGGATCTCCAGTCAAGAAATGCCGGGTACGACACGCCAATGTCATCGTGCCGGTTCGGTTCCGTCGTCTTCACCGCTACGATACGATTGGGGTCGTGAAATGGAAGCGGCCGCAGCAGGACTGCGTAAATGACACTAAAAATAGCGGTATTCGCGTCGATCCCCAAGGCCAGCGTCACCACCGCGATGGCGGTGAATCCTGGAACCTTGCAGAACTGGCGCACTCCATTGCGAAGGTCTTGCAGCAGAATTTCCATAGTCTTTGCCGACGTAAGTCTTTGGCACATACGGGAGCAACTGACCGACCAATGCATTCTGCGTTGATAAGTGTCGGGAAATGATGAGAATGCTGCCGATTCCCGCCGGAACAGAAGAGTAGGATTTATCCCAAAGTGGACAATGCTGTCCGTGGGTGGACAGGATGCGCATTTCAAATTGCTGGCCAAGACCGATAGGTAACATTCTCCGACGGAAAGAAAAAGCCCCTGCCGAAGCAAGGGCTTTGAAGTTCGATCAACAGCTTCAGAACTTGAAGACGGCCGAGAGCTGAATGCCGCGCGGACCGCCTCCGCCGATGAACGGGTTGCCGATGCCCACGTCGCCAGTGGCGCTCACAACCGGTGCTCCTTGTCCGGGCGTGACCATCTGCCCAACCTCATGTCCGTTCAGATATTGGGAACCGTGCAGACCCGGATCAGCAATAAATGCCGGTAAGAGAGGATTTGCGAAGTTTGGGTGATTGACGATGTTGAAGAAATCGACTCCAAGCTTCATATTCACGCGTTCCGTGATGTTGGTCTTCTTGTAAATCGAGAAGTTCCATTCCTTGAAGTTGGGTCCGACCAGGGAGTTACGGCGCATGTTTCCAAAGTGGCGATTGTAGTTACCCGACGATGGAAGCGCGCAGTCTGAAGCCACTCCGTTGGCCGATCCCGGGATCACAGCACAAGGAATCGCGAAAGAGCTCAGATCAACGTAGTTGTAAGGATCATTTTTGTGATAAACGATCGGCGCAACTACATCCGGCCGATCGAAGGCATTCCCACTGCCGCTGTAATCGTCCTCGAAGTTGTAGTTGAAGTGGAACGGCTGCCCGCTCTGCATGGTCAGGATGCTGTTCAATCCCCAGCCATTCTTCAGGCCCTGCATGTTGCCACCGTGACTGGGGAGATCGTAAGCGAGATTCCACATGAAACGGTTGGGCAGGTTGAAGCTGGAAGGTCCGTACTCCAGATTCGGCTGCGTGCTGTCGTTTGGCTGTGCCTGGTTGGGTTCGAAGTCTTCCCCGTCGCTGGAATTGTCGAGCGATTTCGACCAGACATAGTTCAGGATGGATGTCACACCATGCCATTGAGTCACACGAAGGCTGGCCTGGAGCGCGTGATAATTCGATGAGCCAGTGGAGTTTTCCTGCAGCACATAGAATGCGCCATAAGGATTGCCATTGAGGGGCCGTGCGGCTCCGCTGAAATCCTGAATGCAATCGCAGGCGGCGTCGGCTGCGTTAATTTGTGCTTGGCTCGGCTGGCTGATATCGAAGAAGCGCCATAGCCGGTGTCCTTGCGACCCAACGTATCCCACCTGAAGCACCGTCTTGCTATTGATCTGTTGCTGGATGTTCAGGTTGTAGTTCTCCATGTAAGGAGTCTTGATGTTGCGGTCGAAGCCGAACACGTCGCACTCGTAGTTGCAGCTGGTCGTCGGGGCATAAAGCGGCTGGCCCGCTACGATGGGTCCGCCGACCGCACTGGTGGAGAGGATCGGGGAGGGGCCGAAATTGTTGTACGCCGGCCCGGGATCAAAGAACGGTGCGTACGGCAAGTGACCAAGCACCATATCCTGAGAGAACGCGTCGAAGAACATGCCATACCCGGCGCGGACGACGGTCTTTCCCTTACCCGTCACGTCCCATGCTGCGCTCACGCGGGGCGCGAAGTCCTTCTTGTCGGGATTGTAGAGGCTGCTGAGCCCCGGTTGACCAACTTGCGTCAAGGTGAAGGTTCCCGTTCCCGGCGCAGGAGAAACGCTGGTGATGTTGCTCAACAGGTTGTTCTTCTCCTGGACGATGCCGAAGTAGTCCCAGCGCAACCCGTAGTTCAGGGTCACGTGTGGCGTAAGCCGGAAGCTGTCCTGCGCGTAGAAACCAAAGTTGTTTTCGTGCGTGTGACGCGTAGAGTCTCCGAAATATTGGAAGCCGTTCTCGACGTTGCCCGCGAGAAAATCCTGGAAGCCGGTCGCTGTCGAGTTGAATCTCAACCGGCCGCGAAAGTACTTGTCGAAATATTGCTGCACCGACGTGCGATGGAAATCGACGCCGAACTTCACGTCGTGCTTGCCAAGCTTCCACGAAAAGTTGTCGATAACTTGATTATTGCTGTCAAAACGATGACGCGGAACGCTGCTCGTGGATCCGAGCTGCGCGACTCCGGCGACCGCGATGATTGGCATTCCAGAGTCGAACGGTCCGTTGCCGGTGCACAACGCCGTTGTGGTCGCAGCGCACAGGCCGATCGAACTGGGATGGAAATTCTGGTCCTGCGGGAAGAAGCCCTCAGCGAAACGATTCCAACCATAGCGAAGTTCGTTGACCTTGTTGGCGCCGATGGTATGCGTGTAAGAGAGAGAGACCAACTGCACGCGCGTCGGGGTAAAGGTATTAAATCCAGGTAACTGTCCCCCACTGGCAGTCAGAGCAAGCGGAAACGACTGCACGCTGTCGCCGAAGAAATAACGGCCCGTAAGTAGGTTGCTGGGGTTGAAATTCTGGTCAATCTTGGCGATGAAGCTGGTCAGGTCATTGTACGACGGAGAGATCACTGAGGCAGTTCCACCATTCGTGACCCCGCCGGGATTGAACAAGTTCGGCGCAGGCCAGGGATGACGTGCCAAGAGGGCCGCGATCACCGGATTGCTGGCGTCAGTGGGACTCAACGATCCGTCGGGAGCAGTCCCTGTGGGAACGGCCGATACCGTGACGACACCGACCGGCTCGCGCTGCCCCTCATAATCCATGTAGAAAAAGGTCTTATCTTTCACGATGGGTCCGCCCACGGAACCTCCGAACTGGTTGTTGTGGAAAGGAGCCTTAGGCTGAGAAGACGGATTGAAGTAGTTCCGGGCATCTAGTGCGCTGTTGCGGAAGTAATTAGCTGCGCTTCCGTGGATCGCGTTGGTTCCGCTCTTGGTGACGATATTGACGACCGCACCCGCATTGCGTCCATATTCCGGCGCGAAGTTGGAGAGGACATTCACTTCCGCTACGGCATCAATCGGCAGAATTGTCGACGGCGTTCCGAAAACGCCCGCCTGGTTGATGGCGGGATCGTTGCGGTAGCCGTCGTTCATGTCGGTACCGTCAAGCAGATAGTTGTTCGATCGGCCGCGGGCACCGTTCATCGAGAATTCACCGAAAGAACCGGGCGAGTCGGAGATCTGGTCGGGAGATCCAGACACGCCGGGGTTCATATAGATAAGCTTGGTGTAATCGCGGCCGTTTACCGGCATATCCTGAACGACTTGGGCGGTCAGCACGCCACCGAGAGTATTCGTAGTGGTTTCAACGAGCGGCAACTGGTCAGCGGAGACTTCGACCCTAGTACTGATTTCGCCGGTCCTGAGGGCGGCATCGACACGGCGTTCGGAGGCGACGTCGATCGTTACGCCGGTGGCGACGAATGTCTGGAATCCACTCTGGGCGACGGTGACGTTATACGTGCCGATGGGCAGTTCCGGCAGGGAATAGCTGCCGTCGCCGCTGGTCTCAGTGGAGCGCTCCAGGCCCGTGCCGGTGTTTTTCACGGTGACTTTGGCTCCGGAAACGACCGCTCCGGAGGGGTCCGTGACCGTTCCTAGAATCGTTCCGCGGAAGGTCTGGGCCGATAAGCTCACCGCTGCCAGAAGAAGAAACACCAGGAAAATGCGCACTCTCATTAGGTCTCCTTGAAACCGATCAAGTTTTTAGGGGAGTGAATCGTCTTTGCGGGACAACCAGCGGTCTTTTTGCCAACACCTGGGAAAGCCTGCAATTCCTTGCATACTAACAAGATGCCCGCCCGCAAAGTCAGCTAAGAAAACATACTCAAAGCGGATTGCAACAGTCAACCAAAGAGTTATCGATGGTTACTATAGATTTTACGAATAAGATACTGGGGGACTGCTGTGAGCAGCGAGCTCGGAGCGGCGAGCTCACAACCGGAGAGGGGCATACGACCAAGGTCGCTTATCGCTCTAAGCTCATGACTCGAGCTATTTAGAAGTTGAAGGCGAAGCCGCCCCGGACGGAGCGCGCGGAATCCACTAAATAGACGGTCTGGCCGTCCTGGCCTAGAACGGGAATGTATCCCTGGGCCAGCAGGTTGCGGATGTCGATGAGGGCTTCGATGTGTCCGCCCAAGGCTGGAATAGGCTGGCGAATGAAGATATTCAGGTAGGGATCGCTCTGTCCGGCAGAGGCGTTAAACATGTCAACCGGCGTCAGGGCCGGTCCGTTGATCCAGCGGTAAGAGGCGATCCACCGGGTATGGGTGCGTCCGACGGTGCCGCTCAACTTGGCGGCTAAAGCGTGGCGGCGCTGGGTGGAGATCCACTGCTGCGCGCCCTGCAGGGGCACGTCCGGACGGGAGAGATCGAGAACGCCTCCGAAGGCATAGTCGACGGTGGCCGTCAGATCCGAAGAGAACTTGCGCTGGAGAACGACGCGCAAGCCGCTGGTATCAAGATTCGGTCCGGCATAGCTGAAGGTGCCGGAAGAGATGTCTGGGAGTAGATATCCGCCCGAGGCCGTGACTTCTCCGGTGCCGGTCAAAGCGGTATTGCCGACGCGATCGGAATAGGCGGCGACCTGGAGATTATTGTTTCCGATCCGCCGCGAGACGCTGAGTTCCTGATGATGCGCGCTCTCCATTTGAGGCGAGTAGTTCAGCAAGCTTACGCGCGGGTTCGATTCACTCAGATCGGCAGGGGCGGAATCGAAGCCTTTCTCGGCACGCAGGTCAGGGCGCGAGGTGGCGTAGTTATATTCGACGACGGTGTTGGGCGACAGATGAAGATCGGCGGAGCCGTAAGGGCGGAAGGCGTTCATCTGGCCGAGGAACTGGATGGTTTGAAGCTCGCTGCCGAACCTGAGCTCGAGCACGTCGCCTAACGTAAGGTTGTCTGCGGCGGAGAAGGCCAGCGCCTGCAGTGCGGCGTTGTGCAGGTTGGGATCGGAGGGCGCGAAACGGCGGACCGTGAGGCCCACGACCGGAGTGGAGCCGTCCGCAAGCTTGTGCGAGTACGCGGCGTGCACAACGGCAGCGGGCAGAGTCGATCCGTAGCCGTAGCCTACATTGCCGCTGAAGGCGAGATGTCCATCGGAAAAGATGGAGCGTTCGAGCGTAAAGCTGGTGCTCATGTCGGAACCGGTGCCATAGCCGCCAGCCGCCGATCCGGCAAGAAAGGATACCGTGCCGCGCATCTCGTGATCCTGCTTTTCGGCTGGCACGACGGGATCGTCGAAAACGCGCAGAATGGGGCGATTCGCCACCGAACGCAGAGTCCACTTCCAGTCGTCGTCATCCGGAAGGCTGCGCACCGGGCCGAGTTGCATCACGCCGAGTAGCGTGCTCAAGGTGACATTGACGTTCAGGCTGGCGCCGGGGCGAACACCGATTTTTTCGCGCAGGGCAGGGAGGAAGGAAGGCGCGGTAACTTTGAGAGAATAAAGGCCGGGGAGCAGGCCGGTGGCAGTGTAGTATCCGGCGGCATCGGTGAAGACGGTGAAGGTGTGATGGGCCGAGCCGAGGATCTCCACCACAGCTCCCATCTGAGGAGCGCCGGCCGCACTGCGAACGTATCCGGAAATTTCGCCCGGCGGCTCGAAAGCCCACGCGGGAAGCGAAAGTCCGAATACCACAGCCCAAGTTGCGAGCCTACACAGTTTCAACTTCGCCCCACCCCCCGGGGGAATGCAGGGAGCTACTCTACTGCAAACGTTATTGACGGATCAACCGTCTGCTTGGAAATATTGTCGTTAACCTTGATTTGCATCTTGTAGATGCCCGGTTGCAGATTAGCGGCTTTGATGGATTTCTGGAGCGTCACCTGATCGCCCACATTACCCATCGAGTCGGTTGATTCGAGTTTCTGCACCACTGACTTGTTGGTTGCGACATTGGTGACATCGTACTCGAAAGTGGCGGAAGCCTTGTGCGTCTTCTCGTCGACTCCGAGATTGTAGACTTGCATCCAGAAATTGAGGTTCTGATCTTTATCGCGCTTGAACGTGGCCGGCTTGCCGTCGGCGGGCGGAACACGGGGACGAACCTTCGTCGTGCCAATCACGAAATTGCCGCTGCCGATCGCCTTGGTGGGAACCGGTTCCATCAGGTCAGCCACAATCAGACTTGAGGTCGACAGCTTGTCGTCGGCGTATTCCGGAACCCGGATGCTGCGGCTCCATACGCCTTTGCGGTCGCCGTTCACGTCTTTCACCGCGATGTTCAACTTGTAGAGCCCAGGGCGCAAGGGCAGAGCCTTCGGATAAACCGAAGCGTTTTCGGCCGTTTTGGGCAGGAGTTCAGCGGGAACGTCGACCTGGACCGTGTCTTCGAAGGTCTGCACGATCTTGCCGGTCAGCGTGGACAGGCGCGCGAAGATGTTCACCGTGCCGCGCTGAATGCCGTCTTTGTTGACGAAGGTGATGTCACGGTTCTTCATCTGAATCACGATCGGCACCAGGACGGTGTCACTCGTCACCTTCACGTAATCCACCTTCACGTCGAAAGGCATCGGGTTAAGGATGACTTTCGAGTTCACCGCTTCTTCGAGATCCGTGAACTTCACTTTCGGAGCCGCCTGCAGTTTTGCGAACTGCTCGAGGCGATCAAATTCCTTGGTCTGCAACATCGAGCTTTGCGGTCCGAGGCCCAGGCGCTCCATGCCGCCGCCGCTGAAACGGGACGACTTGTTGGCCATGCCCATCTGCTCCCACATGGTGAGGCCGGCGTTGGGCGTCATGAGGAGAGCGTCTTTCTCGGAACGGTCCATCGTCATGTGATACTCGCCGCACATGCAGGTGTCGACGAATTCGACGATCACTTCCTGGCCGATGCCTTCGATATAGCGGTAGCGCCACTGTTCGAAGGGGAACGTCGAAGTCTCGCCGCCACCTTCATCCATGGGACGCTCGTAGGTACCGCCGGAAGGATGAGATTCAATCTCGTCGGGCTTGCCGAAGACAATGTAGATGCGGCCACGATCGGTTTTCCAGCCCGGGACGCCTGCAGCGAAGTGCTCATTAGAGTAGGCGATGCGCTGGTAGTGCTCTTCTTTATATTCGTTTTCTTCGGTGTCCGGGGTGGGATCTCGGCGTTGCCAGAAAGCTTCAATGAAGTTATCGCGCTCTTCGTCGTTGGAGAGTTGTTTGAAGGCGGCGCGCTCTTCGTCGGTGATGATGTAGATGACGTCCTCGTCCAGCCATTTCTTGTAAGGCTTGCTTAATTCCTGCTTGAGGGCGCGTTCATTTTTCTTCTTTTGTTTCTCATTGGTCGGACGCTTGAGAGGATCGGTCGCGTCTTGTGGGGCTGCCGCAGTCGTGGTAGCCGCCGTTTTCGCGGATGAATCGGCAGCCTTCTGGTCCGCTGGAGCCCGGGCTGGAGCGGGATCTTGGGCGACGGCGCCGCAAGCGGCCAAGCCGAGAGACGAAATGAGCAAAATTAGAGATGCAGCCTGAAACGAAGCTACCCGGAACATGAGAGGGACTCCTGCCAAGACAACCGTCGTTTGCCTATTTTAGGCCGTTAGTTGTGTGAAAGCAAGGTTAAGTCGTGCCCGGAGAATGCATTGAACAAAACCGCTGACCATTGTAAGAAGCGTCGACTCCGGTTCGGGTTGCCCGGATTGTCACTGAATCCTTGGCTGTAAACCGGGCACAGCGAGGCTATAATGTTTCGTTCCGGGGCGGTAGCTTGGAATACTCCACCGTAACGGGTCGCGGCCACTCTTCTCAATCGAATCGGGAACTTTCTCGCCGGCAGGATCGTAACAGAGGATGTGTGTCCGTTACCTGGGCGAATCAGAAGGCTGTTTTCGTCGCTAGATAATCGTTTTTGCGCGAATCGGGCCTCTACAGGAGAAAATTTGCTTCGGATGTGACGGAAACTATGAAAGCTTGGAAAAAAATCGCAATTGGCGTTGGAATCCTGGCTCTGCTCGCAATGATCGTCGGTTTTACCGTTCATCAGAGCAGCAAGAACGTATCGACGGTGCAGACCGCCAAGGTGCTGCACCAGGACCTGTCGACGGTGGTGAGTGCTTCGGGTGAAATCAAGCCGAAGACCTACGCGAACATCGGGGCCAACGCATTCGGAAAGATCACCCACTTGTATGTAAAAGAGGGCGATCACGTAAAGAAGGGCCAATTGCTGGCGCAACTGGAAAATGTACAGTCCTCGGCGGACGTGAATGCCAACGAAGCCTCGTTGCAGGCGGCGCAGACGGATTCGCAGGCAGCCGACGCCGCGCTCAAGACCTCGCAGGCCGATCTGTTGCGGGCGCAGGCCGACTATGACCGCAACAAAATGGATTGGGAGCGGGCACAGAGCTTATTCAAGGATGGACTAATTTCCAAGTCGGACTTCGACAGTCGAAAGAATGCATGGTCCACGGCGGATGCCGGATTAGTACAAGCGCAAGCTCGAGTCGCACAAGCCAAGGCGCAGCACGACTCGGCGGATCAGCACATCGCGCAAGCCAAAGCCACGCTGGTGCACTATTCGGATCTTTTGCAGAAGACCACGAATACCGCTCCTTTTGACGGAGTCGTAACGAATCTTCCCGTACGCGAGGGCGAGACCGTGGTGGTCGGCATTCAAAACGCTCAGGGAAGCACCTTGATGACGATTGCCGACATGTCGGTGATCACGGCTGAAGTGAAGGTGGATGAGACCGACATCGTGAACGTGCGTCTGGGTCAACCGGCGGAGGTGACCATCGACGCGATCCCGAAGAAGGTTTTTCACGGGGCGGTTTCAGAAATTGGGGACAACGCCATCATCCGCTCGAGCGGGGTTTCGACCTCGCAGTCGAACACTGCCAGTGAAGAAGCCAAAGACTTCAAAGTTGTGGTGACCTTGACCGATGCTCCGGTGGATTTGCGTCCGGGACTTTCGACCACGGCGAAGATTACGACAGCAACGCGGAGCAATGCACTATCAGTCCCAATCCAGGCGCTGACGCTGCGCACCAAGGATCAAATGGAGCAACAAAATAATGCGCCGGGATCGGTGCATGCGGCGGCACCTGCGACGAAAGATGCTGCATCCAAGAGCAAGAAAGACGAAGGACTGCAGGGCGTCTTCGTCGTCCGCAACAAGAAAGCCATATTCGTCCCGGTCACGACTGGCATTACCGGAACCACCGATATCGAAGTCCTCGACGGCCTGAAGGAAGGCGACGAGGTCATTACCGGGAGCTACAAGATATTGCGTACCCTGCGGCCGGGGAGCAGCGTCAAAATCGATAATACGGCTCCCAAGAAAGAAGAAGAGTCGTCATAACCTTAGCCGGGTTGGTACGTCCAAAGGGAAAGTCGGCAGAGGTCTCGGAAATCGGAGTGCAAGCAGAACGGATTTAAGCCAAACATCGGAGAGCCAGTGGCAGCCGACCAGGAGAAAAACATGGCAACCGCAGAAGTCATCAGTATGCCGAATACCGCGAATCTGGCTCCGCCGGAATCGTGCATGATCGCGGCCGAGGATCTCTGGAAGACCTACGACATGGGTTCGGAACAGCAGGTGCACGCGCTGCGCGGCGTCAACCTGCGGATACAGAGGAACGAGTATGTCGCGATCATGGGTCCTTCCGGTTCCGGCAAGTCGACGCTGATGAATCTTATCGGCTGCCTCGATACGCCCTCCCAGGGCAAGTACTGGCTCAACAGCCAGCTGGTCAGCGAGCTCGATGACGACGAACTGGCGCGCATTCGAAACAAAGAAATTGGATTCGTCTTCCAGACCTTCAACCTGCTGGCGCGGGCCACGGCGCTACACAATGTCGAGCTGCCGTTGATCTATGCCGGAGTTCCCACAGACGAGCGTATGGAACGCGCCAAGGGAGCGTTAGCGGCGGTCGGCATGGAATCCCGAATGCAACACAAGCCCAACGAGCTCTCGGGCGGCCAGCGGCAGCGGGTCGCGATCGCGCGAGCCCTGGTGAACAAGCCTTCGATCATCCTGGCTGACGAACCCACAGGGAACCTGGATTCGCAAACCGGTATCGAGATCATGGCGCTGTTTGACCGGCTCCAGTCCGAAGGCAATACGATCATCCTGGTGACGCACGAAGGCGACATTGCCGAATACGCGCATCGCGTCATTCACATCAAGGATGGAGTGATCGCCAGCGACGAAAGCAAAGGCCCCGGACAGCGCAGTTGATTCCAAGCGATAGCTGAACTATGGGAACGCCCAGCTTCGGCTGGGCGTTCTGCTTTTTCGAGGCGCAGTTCGGATCAGGGTTTGGCGGCGCCATGCCGAGGTGCTGGGATAGATATCGGGCATGGGAATGGCCTTGCCACATTAGAAATCGGCAACGAAGTTACCGTCGTGATGGCCGACCGCCGACGAAACCCAGCGAGAAACAGAGAAGAAAAACATAAAGAGACGCAGGAAGCTGCGTCTCTGCGAGAGATTCGGAGAAGATTTTACGGAGTTGTGCTGACCGGAGTTGCAGTCGCTGTCTTCGACGGCAAACCGTGGGTCACGATGAAGAAATTGTGGTCGTACATGTCGCGATACATATGGCCGGCAATTTCGGCAGCCTTAGGACCGAAGGTGGGACGTCCACCCTCGAGGAAGATCACAACCACGACGCGGCCCACGCTGGTGTTCGCGTAGGAGGCGAACCACCCGTAGCGGGTTCCGGCGTGGGAGCAGGTGCCTGTCTTGCCAAGAATTTCTTCTTCGTTGAAATTGAGGCGGAGTTTGCGGGCAGTGCCGTATTGCACAGCTCCGGCCATGCCGTCCGAGAGCTCGGGAATAACCGGAGCGATATCCAGTTGGCGCTTGACGCGCGGCTGGAAGTTCGCAACTTCTTCCGGAGTCGTCGGATGCTGCAGGTAGTACAGGGTTCCGCCGTTGGCGATGGCCGAAACCATTGCGCCCAACTGCAGCGGAGTCATGGAGACGCCTTCACCGAACGAACACATCTTGCCGACACCGCCAAGCTTTTCGGGAATCACTTCGTCCGGATAAGCACCGACTTGTTCGCCGGGAATATCGTATCCCGCCAGTTCTCCAAGACCGTATTCGTGGGCGTAGTAGGCGACCTTTTCGAAACCGAGCCTGCGTCCGACCGCCTCGAAGTAGGCGTTGTTCGAGTGCGCCAGCGCGGTCGTCAGATTCATGCGGTAGCTGCCACCGAGCGAAACCGGAGTCTCTTTGGAGACGACGCCTTCGCTCAGTGCAGCGAGCGCGACCGAGAGCTTAATTGTGGAGCAAGGCTGCGCGCCGCTGGAAAGTGCCAGCTTCTGATTCACCATGGCGAGCACGCGGCCGCTGGTGGGCTCGATGGCGACGACCGTGCCGTTCATATTGCCGAGAGCGTCAATCGCGGCCTGCCGGACGATCGGATCCTCTCCGCCAGTGATGTCACCAGCCGTGAGGCCTTCCGCAAACGAACTCGCCGTGAAGCGCTCGTAGTAATGATGGCGCCGAGTGGTCACCGAAACCCGGCGGACCGTGGCGTTCGCGCTGCGGCTTCGGGCCAGGTGATGCAGGCGGCGGCGCGTGTGCTGGGTCTCGCTTACTTTCTTGGAAGTCGATTTTGTGGTCGGATGCGTGCTGATGTGCGCCGCCCAACTCACGCTGGCCAATGGCAGGCACGCGCAAAGGGTAACTACAAGACGAAGAACGCTTCCCCTGAACATCTGTCTGTTTTCACTCCCGGAATCTATGTAGTTCGATGCAAGCGCACTGCCAGCGGGTGGTAATCCCACCCCTTCGCCTAACTGCGCTGATAGTACGAGACTTAGCGCATCCGTGGCAATGATAAAGTTTCGATCTAATGAAACACTAATTTTGCTTTAACCCGTTTTGAAACAAGGACATAAGTGGGCATTACCTGGGGTCAGACCCCTTCCGTAATCGGTTACGGGGTTACTGGTAAGACACTCCCCCCGAGGTGAAAAAGTTTGCGTACCCGAAAGGGAAACGAGCGGTGAGCATGGTGCAAGCCCGGTCGGTTTTCTGTGGCCCACTGCTCGCCTCCCACTGCTCTGCACTACATCACATCATTTCTCTTGCGCAGGAACGCTGGCACGTCGAGATCGTTCTGCTCGAAGTTGTTCACCATGGCGCTGCGCATAGTGTCGAGCGAGATTGGATCGGCAACACGGTCCGAAACATGCGCCCCGGGGGCCGCATCTTCGACGTAGGCGCGCTCGTCGACGGTTGACTCCGCCGCCATGATTTGCGGCGGGATCGGTTCGGGCATGGGTTCGCGCGGGGCGAAATCATCCGCAAAATCCATGGCGTCTTCATGCACCGCGGCGAATGACATCCGCGTTTCCTGCGGGCGATGACGCGCCGTGGGAATTTCGCGGAAGCCGGTGGCAATCACCGTGATCTTGACCGCGTCCTTCATCTTCTCGTCCATGACGGCGCCGAAGATGATGTTCGCATCTTCGTGCGCCGCGCCTTGGATGATCGAGCAGGCCTGCTGCACTTCGGCGAGCTTGAGGGACGATGATCCAGTGATGTTGATGAGGATGCCACGGGCTCCGTCAATGGCTCCCGCTTCGAGCAGCGGAGAAGCGATCGCTCTCTGCGCGGCATCGATGGTGCGCTTCGCGCCACAGGCGGAGGCCGTGCCCATGACCGCGTACCCCATGCGCGCCATGATGGTCTTCACGTCGGCGAAGTCGCGGTTGATGATGCCCGGGATCGTGATAATGTCGGAAATTCCTTGCACGCCTTGGCGAAGGATATCGTCGGCGATGCGAAACGACTCGAAGAAGCCGGCGTCTTCGGCGACGGCGAGCAACTTCTCGTTCGGAATGACAATCGTGGTGTCCACCGACTCCATCAGCTCCGAGATGCCACGCTCAGCCTGTTGCATGCGGCGTTTACCCTCAAACGAGAAGGGCTTGGTCACGACCGCGACGGTGAGCGCGCCCATTTCGCTGGCGAGCGAGGCGATGATGGGAGCCGCTCCGGTTCCGGTTCCACCGCCAAGTCCGGTGGTAACGAACACCATGTCGGCGCCTTCGAGGGCTTCGATAATCTTGTCGGAATCTTCGAGAGCGGCTTTGCGGCCGACTTCCGGATTCGCGCCTGCGCCCAATCCATTCGTCAGCTTCACGCCGAGTTGGAGCTTCACGGGAGCATGCGACATGCGCAGCGCCTGCAAGTCCGTGTTGGCAACGATGAACTCGATGCCCTCAACGCCGGCATCGATCATGCGGTTGACCGCGTTGCCGCCGCCTCCACCGACGCCGATGACTTTAATCTTGGCGTCGTTGCGGGCCTCTTCGTTGAAGCTGATGCGGATTTTCGGATCGTTTGTCATTTTGTTCACCTTAAAACTGAGTTTCAAAGTTGTTTCAGAGTTTCAAGGTCTTTGAAACCTTGAAACATTGAAACTTTGTCTTCATGCTCCCTTTCCCACCAACAACGACTTCAGTCTTGCTCCCCAACGATCGCTCTGGATGCCGCGGGCGATGCGGGCTCGCTGGCCATAGTTCACCATACCCAGCACCGTCGCAAACTCCGGCTCAGACAACGTCGACGGCATCTTTGCCAGTGGTGCCGGCCAGGAGAGCCGCACCGAACGTCGCAGCACCGACTCGGCGACGTCGAAGATTCCGGGAAGCCGTGATGCGCCCCCGGTTAAAACGATGCCGGCGATGCAGAGCTCAAACATTCCGCTCTGGCGGAGGGCATCGCGCATCATCTCGAAAAGTTCGCGGGCGCGCGGCTCGAGAATTTCGGCGACAAGCCGCTGCGGCATCAAGCGCGAGGGCCGGTCGCCGACCGAGGGAACTTCCACTTCGTTGCCTTCGGGAATCAGCGTCACGATCGCGTTGCCATAAATCTTTTTGATCTTCTCAGCCTCGGACAACGGCGTACAGAGTCCAACCGAGAGATCGCTGGTGAAATGATCTCCGCCGACCGGGATCACTCCGGTGTAAGCCACGGCGCCCTGCTGGAACACGACCAGTTCGGTGGATCCGGCACCGATGTCCGCAAGACAAACGCCGAGTTCACGTTCGTCGTTGCGCAGCACAGAATCGGCGGCAGCCAACGGTTCGTAAACGGTGTCGTCGACGTGCACTCCTGCTTTGTTCACCGCAGTGATGACGTTCTGCGTAGCGCTCGTTGCCGCCGTCACCATATGAACGCGGACTTCGAGGCGAGCCGCCATCATGCCCAGCGGATCGTGCACTCCGGCCTGGTCGTCGAGAATGAATTCCTGGGGGAGGAGATGCAGGATCTCGCGATCGGCAGGCAATGGGATCGCCCGGGCGCGTTCAACCGACTGTTTGATCTCGTCGCGTCCGATCTCGCGGGGACGCGTGCCGAGGCTGATGCCTCCATGGCTGTTCATACCGCGCACGTGGGCTCCTCCAATGCCGACTATGGCGTGCTCGACGGCAGCTCCAGCGGCGTCCTCGGCGGCCTCGACCGCCTGCTGGATCGCAGCCACCGCCTTGTCGAGTTCAACGATGACACCCTTGCGCGAGCCGCGCGATTCGGCGACGCCGTGGCCGCGGTAACGCAGGCCCGAGTCGGTGACCTCCGCCACGAGAGCGCGCGTCTTGGCGCTGCCCACGTCAATCGCCGTTAGAAAGCTTCCCTGCTGGTTTGCCATCTTCCTATGAATTCCCTAGCGTCATTAATTGGACCCCGCACTCGCTTGCTGCTTCGAAATGGCCGCGCTCGGTTTTGGCGTCGAGGCATTCGCAGCGACCGATGCCGACGGCTTTTTCGCGCCCGCTTTTTGCGATGCCGCATGCTGCGTGGAAGGCTTCTTCCCTTTGGCCGCCGATGTCGACTTCTTGCCGGGATCTTTCTTTGCCGCAGCCTTGCTCGTCTTGACGACCGTCTTCTTCGCCGCCGGCTTGAATGCGTTCGTCGTCCCGGATGCCGGCTTCTTTGCTACGAGCGGCGGATCCAGCTTTTTTTCGGTCAATTCAAACGCGGGTTTGGGAAGCGGCCGATCATGCGGCCCCATGCGCGTGATAAGCGCGGCGGGCTTCACCCCGGCCGCAGCCGCCGCCTTCACCGCCGCGACGGTGAGCGCGGCCTGCTTCGGCTTCCCTTCCATGTCGGGATTTACGATGGCCTGGTTGTCGTAGCGCAGATTCACCGACTCGAGTTTTTGAAATTGCTGACGCCATTCCTGCACGTGGCTGACGTACGTCCTGTAGCGCTTCAAGTACTCCGACGCGCCGAGTTCGACCAGTACGTCACCCGCGGGATCATTCACGCGCACTTTCAAATTGTCGAGATCCGACAAATCCACTTCGCTCAGGTCCTGCGAATAGCGCGCTCCACCGGAATCCAGTTCGCGGACGAGTTCGTTATAGGCCTTCATACGGGGCAGGCGAGTCGAGAGCGGCTCTCCGGGATTCATCCCAAGAATCACTGGGAAGGAATATTTATGCTTCTGCGGCAGTTCCATGAGCGTACCGCCAGCATCGATCAGCGTGATGTGCGGGCCGACGCGAGCAAAGGCCACCGGCGTACGCTCGTGAATTTCTACCTTCAGGCGGTTGGGGACGAAGCGCATGACGCTCGCCGACTCCACCCACGGGATCTGTTCGAGTTGCGCTTTCTGCTGGGTCAGCGGGACAAAGAAAATGTTGCGCCCGATATCGGCGCCCATGACCTCCATGATTTGTGGCTTGGTGACGTTCTGCATGCCGGTGACGGCGATGTCGTCGCTCGACTCGATCCGGAATCGCCACGAGTGTTCACCATAGTGATATAGACCCGCGGCAGCGATAGCGCCCACGCACAAAATCGCAAGGGCAATCGACACCCACAGAAGGCGGCTTGCAGTTTTCTTGGGAAGCGAGCTCCGGCGGGCGGAAACACGCTTTTGTCCACGCAGAAACGGGGATTCCTCGGCCACATCCAGGTCAAGCAAGCGCGCATCATCGAGTTCCTCGCGCGCGGGCGGGGCGCTGGGTGGGTACAACTCCTCCTGCATGATGGTGGAACCACTTTTTCGCGCCATCAGTTCAGGTCAGTTGTCGTAGAGGAATCGCTGAGCTTTTTCACTATAGCTGCATTTCTCGAATTGAGATAGATGGAAAATTTTAGGTTTTGCACAGGAGGGAACCGCGTTGGGTACGGGAGAGAAATACTTGCGGACTAAGAACGGCAGATGCTCACCGCCCAAGAAATCTTCGCAATGACAATCCGGGAATGACGCGAGCTGAATCTGGAGAAACAAAAAACGGGCGCGGCTTGTTTTCCGCGCCCTTGTCCCAGGAGGAAAGCTCAATGCAACGTAGAAATGAAGTTAGACTGGACCCGCACCCGGCGCTGCGATGTGAATCACCGGCGCCATCGGCGCTTTGATCGTAGGGATTTGCGGGATGCTCACGCGAATCCGGGGACACGCAACTCTCGTCCCACCAAGGACCGCGGGATTGAAAGCCGCCGTCGGAATCCGTATGCGGGCGAGTTGCGTTTCCATCCGTGCCCGGCTGGCCTCGATCTGGGCTTCCTGCCGGTCCGAAATCGCCACGAATCGGTCAAATTCTGCGTCCGACCGCGCCACTCTCGTCTGCACCCGGGCCAGGGCCATGGTCAGGGGGCATTTCGAAGTCCCTGCGCGCGGGGTCAACAGCTGCGCCTCGGTCAAAAACTGGTCTGCGTGCCCGGTGGCCAGCGCCAGCACGGCGCGCGCGTTGTGCTCGACGCGATACTCGACCCGGTGCGCCCAATCCAGGCCGCCATCGTGGTAGCTGGCATTCAATCCGGCTGCCAGGACCGCTATCGCTAACCATCCCCATGCTTGTGTTTTCATGACCTTAACCCCTTATGCCTTATAGACGAAGGGCCTTTCGATCCGTTAGCAGGGGATACGGACAATGCGTTAAGAAAGTTCCGGAACCTCACGGAATCTGGATTTTGGGGGCCGCGGCGGACGCGCCACGGATCGAAGGCGGGCTGTCTTCTCGGATCGTCATCAGTTCGCCTGTGCTGATGCAGATCCTCGATCCTTCAATCCATCGAGGATCATCGGCCCCAACTGCGAGACGCTGCCGGCACCGAGGGTCAGGATCATGTCTCCGTCTCGGGCCGACGAGGAGGCTGCATCCGCAGCGGCGGAAAATGAATTCGCGTACTGGACGGGCTTCCCGCTCTTCTCCCGGATTTTGTTTGCCAGAACTTCTCCCGTAATTCCCTCGATCGGTGATTCGCTGGCGGCGTAAATGTCGAGCACGGCAAGCGTATCCGCGTCAGAAAGGGCGCTGGTGAATTCCTCCATCAGATCGCGCGTCCGCGTGAAGCGATGCGGCTGGAAAATGACGTGAATTTTGTGGAAGCCGCACTGACGCGCTGCGGCAAGGGTCGCCCGGATCTCGGTGGGATGGTGGCCGTAGTCGTCGATGACACTGACGCCCGCAGCGCGCCCCTTGAGCTGAAAACGGCGGTCGACGCCGCGGAACTGATCGAGCGCAGAACGAATTGCGTCGACAGTCACGTCGAGCCCGACGCCGACGGCGATCGCGGCCGTCGCATTGAGGACGTTATGCAGGCCTGGCACGTGCAGCGTGAATTCTCCCAATTCCCTCTTCTGATAGTTCACCCGAAAGCGGCTGTAGGGACGGCAGTCGCCGGGACTCTCGCGTTTCGTTTCCTCCAGCTTGATGAGGAAATCGGAGCCGCGCTTGGTTCCGTATGTCACAGTTCGCCGCTGCACTTCGGGCAACAGCTTTCGCAGGAGAGGATCGTCGTTGCAGGCGACGATCATTCCGTAGAAAGGGACGCGGTCCATGAAGTCGAGGAACGTTTTCTTCACGTCGCGCATGTTGCGGTAGCAATCCATGTGCTCGCGGTCGATGTTGGTGACGACAGAAAGTATCGGGGACAATTTTAGGAACGACCGGTCGCTCTCGTCGGCCTCGGCGACCAGATATTGCGACTTGCCCAAACGCGCGTTGGAGCCCAGGGCATCGACGCGTCCTCCGACAACCACCGTAGGATCGAGGCCGCCCGCAGCCAGCACGGCTGCGACCATGGAAGTTGTGGTCGTCTTGCCGTGCATGCCCGCGATGGCGATTCCATATTTCAACCGCATCAACTCAGCTAGCATCTCGGCACGCTGAATGACCGGGATGTGGAGATTGTGCGCTTCGGCGACTTCGGGATTCTCGGCGGCGATGGCCGAACTGGTCACGACGACTTCGGCACCGGCGATGTTTTCGGCGCGATGTCCTTCAAATGTAGTCGCGCCCAGACTCGCCAGCCGCTGCGTCACGGCGGAACTCTTGAGGTCGGAGCCCGAAACTTTGTATCCGAGATTGACCAGCACCTCGGCAATGCCGCTCATGCCGATGCCGCCGATGCCTACGAAATGAATGCGCTGAATTTTTGCGAACATAAAATCAACTTCTGGGCCACGGATTCAAGCAGTTGTCCTCGGATCAACCCCATCCTCCAGAAAGACAACAATAAAAAGAAATATCCGTGAAGATCCGTGCTAATCCGTGGCTGAGATTTCCTCGATTCCTGCTACGCGTGCCGCCATGGCTGCGATATCGCTGGCGGCGTTTGGGTGCGCCAACTCGCGCGCGGCCTGGCTCATCTGCCGCAACCGCTGCCGATCCTGCAACAGAGCCGCGATCGTTTCCGCCAGCCAGACTCCTTCCAGCTTCGATTCTTCCACGACCACCGCGGCTCCATGCTGAGCCAGCGCTTCTGCATTCACGCGCTGATGATCGTCCGCGGCGCGTGGAAACGGGACGAACACTGCCGGCTTCCCTGCCGCGGCGATTTCCGCAACCGTGCTCGCGCCCGAGCGACACACCACCAGGTCGGCCCGAGCGAAAGCCGCCGGCATATCCTCAATGAACTTGGAAACCTCGGCGAACTCATCCAACGACTGGTAGGCTGCCAGCGCGTCATTATAGTCACGCTCGCCGGTCTGGTGGATGATGTGAATGCCGGGGGCCTCGCGCCGCAGAACGGGCAAGCAGCGAAATATTGCTTCGTTGATGGCGTGCGCACCCTGACTGCCTCCGAAGACGAGAAGCGTTGGCGTACCTGCGCGTTTCGGAGGGATTTCGAAAAAAGCCTGGCGCACCGGGACGCCCGTAACTTCGCCATGGCGGAAATATTTCGCAGTCTCTTCGAAATGCACCGCAGCTCCTGAGACGAAGCGAGCGACCATCCGGTTGGCGAATCCCGGGACGACGTTCGGCTCGAAGGCGAGCGTCGGAACGTGTTTCATCACGGCCGACAACATCGCAGGACCCGAAGCGTACCCGCCAACGCCGATGACTACATCAGGAGCGAATTCGTTGATCATGCGGCTCGCATCCCAGACCGCACGCGGAAGATCGAAGGCCGTCTTCAATCGCGTCATCAGGCTGACGTTTTTCAAAGCGCCGACTCTTACCAGTTGCAGAGGGTATCCGGCGGCGGGAACGAGACGGTTTTCAATGCCACGCGCGGTGCCGATGAAGAGAATCTCGGCGTTATAACTTTTCTTGAGTTGATTCGCGATGGCGAGCGCGGGAATGACGTGCCCGCCCGTGCCTCCGCCTGCCAGAATCGCTCGCATCTTTTGACTATAAACCAGAAGCTAAACGGGCCACAGACTCGCGCGGATGCAAGCAGATAACCCAAAAAGCTCACGGAAAGGTCGTCGGACTGAAATTCATAGAGCCCAAGAAAATATCCGCGTTGATCCGTGAAAATCCGTGGCGCTCTTGAATTATTTCTTCGCGAGTTTCGCAGGCAGCGGATTGTCTGGCCGTTCCGAATCCCAGAAGATCGAAACGATCCACCAGCGCTTGCCGTCGTTGAGCAACTGGAACGAATTGACGCCGCGTTCGAACGGTTTGTCCCCGAGCGCACGGTGGGATTCATAGCTGCTGAAAACCTGCGTCATGCCGCCGTAGGTGTCGGGCTTGTTCACGATCGCATTTTCGTAGAAGGGGTCTTTTGCAAAAACTAAGGTCGCGTCGCGGATGAATTCCTCTTCGCTCCAGGAGATGATGAAGGTCGATCCGTCGGCGCCCTTGCCGACTTGCGTGAAGCGGGCCTGCGGAAGAAACAAGGAGCGAAAGCGGCTCCAGTCGCGCGGTCCCGCCGGACCCGAGATCGAGTCGTAGGCGGCGTGCATGATGGCGTCGATCGATTTGATGTCGTCGGGCTTCGGCGCGGGCACTTTGGCGGCGAGTTCCGCCGGAGTCACGATTGGCAGCGACGGCGGCATCTGCGAAGCTTGCGCCGTCTCGGCTTTCTGGCTGGCCGCTAGCGATAGAGAAGTAATGAGAAGAACGAAAATCCCGAGAAGCCTCTGAAACGAGCGCATTCGGATCTCCTCTGGTCAGTTCAAACCTTTTAACCACGAAGGACACGAAGTATCACGCAGGCCCTGATACCGGTGCATTTCCTTCGTGTGACTTCGTGTCCTTCGTGGTTGATGCTTTCGACGTTTTGCACAGCTTTATTTGCGGTCGTGTGACGAACAACCTTTACTGAGATTCCAAGGAACGTGAGAGTAACACTTATGACGGGGAGGCGTTGCGACGAATTCGAACATTTCGATCAAACGGGCAGTCTCGACGCAAAGCAAGGGCTTTGCATAAGAAGCAAAGCAAGCGCATAACTCTTTATTTTGCAATATTGTACCCGCAAGTCATTTCGAATCAAGATTTTGGCAGCCGAAAGGATATCCGAATTGTCTAAGTTAAATGAAATCAGGATTTTACGAGATTGGTCCAAAAAAGCAACTTGATACCGGCTCGTCTGGACTCGCGACGGAGAACTCCGTTCACTCTGCCTGCTTGGTGATGTTCAGCAGCACGCCGACGCAGGCCAAGGTCACAAACAGCGACGATCCTCCATACGACACAAGCGGGAGTGGGATGCCCTTGGTCGGCATCATGCCCAGCACGACGCTGATATTGATGAATGCCTGCAGCACAACCATGATGGTGATGCCGACCGCGAGGTAGCGTCCGAAAAGGTCCTCGGTACGCCAGGAAGCTCGCATGCCGCGCCACAGGAAAACGGCGAACAGGGCGACGACGAAAATCGCGCCGACCAGACCGAGTTCTTCGGCCGTCACTGCAAAGATGAAGTCGGTGTGCGGCTCAGGAAGGTAGAACAGCTTCTGCTTCCCTTCCATCAAACCCGTCCCGGTGATGCCGCCGGTGCCGACGGCAATCAGCGACTGAATAATATGGAAGCCGGTCTTCTGGCGGTCGGCGTAAGGATTCAGGAAGGCGAGGATGCGGTCGCGGCGCCATGCGACATGAAAGATCAGCAGATAGAGCGGAAGCAGAGACGCTCCGAAGGCGTACCCGAAATAGCGCATGCGCATGCCGGCTACGTAAAGGATGCAGGCGGCGATGCCAGCACAAGCAATGGCAGTGCCGAGGTCGGGCTGCAGCACGATCAATCCGAGGAACACAACGACCGGCGCGGCGGCCGGCAGCAGCGTGTTGCGCACCTCGTCCATCGTCTTGGCCCGGCTTTCGAGGAAGTACGCCAGGAAAAGGATGAGGACGGGCTTCGCCAGTTCGGAAGGCTGGAAGGAGAAGCCTCCGAAGTGAATCCAGCGGTGCGTGTTGTGCGATCGATCAAGAAAGAAAACGGAGATCAGCAGCAGCGTGGTCAGGCCCATCAGCGAAAAAACAATGGCGGGATGCTTGTACTTCTTGTAGTCCACGCGCATGGTGACGACCATCGCGACCAGGCCGGCGACGGCCCAGATCAGCTGCTTCGAGAGGAATGCATACGGCGAGCCAAAACGCTCGCGCGCCATGACGGCCGACGCCGAAAAGACCATCACCAGACCGATGAATACGAGCAGCATGGTCACGGTGAACAGCCAGCGGTCGACACTAACGCGCTTCGCCATGGGACATTTATTTCACCACGGAGCCGCAGAGCGGAGGAGAAGGAATTGTGGTTTGTTGAATTTTGATTGTTGCTTGTTTTGGTTCGTGCAGGAACAACTCACCACCGAGGCACTCAGCCGCGGGGAAAGCAATTGATCGCAATTTGTGCGAAGTGAGTTTCTGACTCTCTCGTTTTCTCGGTGCCTCTGTGTCTCCGTGGTGAAAAGCCGCCGTTTAGCTCAGCGAGTGGACGATATCTTTGAAGACCTTCCCGCGGTGTTCGTAGCTTTTGAATTGGTCGAAACTTGCGCAGGCTGGGGCCAGCAGGACGACGTCTCCGGGCTGCGCTACGGCAGTGGCCTTGCGGATGGCGTTTTCGAGTGTCTCGGCGTGTACAACTTCGGGACCTTTTATTTGGGATTCGATCTTGGCAGCGGCTGCGCCGATGGTGTAGACACGCTTCACGCGCTGGCGGAGCAGGTCGTTAAGGACGGTGTAGTCGCTGCCTTTATCTTTGCCGCCGAGGATGAGGTGGATGTTTGCAGGAAAAGATTCCAGCGCCTTGATCGTGGCATCGACGTTGGTGGCTTTGGAGTCGTTGTAGTAGTCGACGCCGCGGATGGTGGCCACAAACTCCAGCCGGTGCTCGACGGCCTTAAAGTCGCGCACGGCCTGGCGGATCTTGTCGGGAGCGCATCCCATCAATGCTCCCGCACAGACGGCGGCCAGAACGTTTTCCAGATTGTGCGCGCCTTTCAGCGGAATGTCAGAGACTTCGAGAATCTCGCGTTGACCTTTCGCGTCGCAGAACAGGGTCTTGCCATCACGTACCCAGGCTCCTCGTTGCACTTCATCGTGACGGCTGAACCAGAACACCTGAGCTTTCGTTCGTGTGCCCATCGAGACACAAGTTGGATCATCGGCATTGAGGACAGCGAAGTCACTAGGCTGCTGATTCTCGAAGAGGCGCGCCTTCGCGTCGACATAGACCTCGAAGGTGTGGTGGCGGTCGAGATGGTCGGGAGTAACGTTCAGCACGACCGCAACCTTCGGGCGGAACGTCTGAATGGTTTCCAGTTGGAAGCTCGAGACTTCGAGAACGATCACGGTCTCCGCTGTGGCGCGCTCGGCGAGCGAGATCGCAGGAGTACCAATGTTGCCGCCGACGAGCGTCGGGAAACCGGCAGCCGTCATGATTTCGCCCGTGAGCGTCGTAGTCGTCGTCTTGCCGTTCGATCCCGTGATGGCGACGACCGGGCCGGGAAGGAACAGCGCGGCGAGTTCGATCTCGCCGATGACACTCTCGCCGAGCGAGCGCGCTTGCTTCAGCGGAGGCGCGTCGACGGGCACTCCAGGAGAGACGACGATCAGGTCCTGTCCGCGGAAGGTGCGCTCGCCGTGTCCACCGGTCTCGACGGTGATGCCGTTGTCGAGCAGGACGGGGATTTCGTTGCGCAGTTCGTCGCCACTCTTGGTGTCGGACACGGCGACGCGGGCTCCGTGCTTCTTCAAGAAAAGTGCCGACGCCACCCCGGATTTGCCAAGGCCGACCACCAGCACGCGTTTGCCGTTCAATTCCATCAGTGCTATTTCACCACAGAACCCGCCGGACGCCCAAAGTCAACTTCTTGGCCGCGGATCGTCACGGATTCGCATCGATCAAAATACATGAAAAAAATTATTCGTGTAGATCTGCGGGAATCTGTGGCTTCGGTTAGCGCAGTTTTAGAGTCGTCAAAGCGAAGAGGGCGAAGATCAGGGACGCGATCCAGAAGCGGACGATAACTTTCGATTCAGACCAGCCCAGCAATTCGAAATGATGGTGAATGGGCGCCATCTTGAAGATGCGCTTCTTGCGCAGCTTGTACGAGCCGACCTGCAGAATCACCGAAAGCGCCTCGAGCACGAATACCCCACCGATAAACGGTAGCAGCAATTCCTGCTTGATGATCACAGCGACGGTGCCGATCGCGCCGCCCAACGCCAACGATCCAACGTCGCCCATGAACACTTCCGCGGGATGCGCGTTGTACCAGAGGAATCCGATGGAAGCGCCGACCATGGCTCCGCAGAATACGGTGAGTTCGCCCACCTGCGGCATGCGCTGCAATTCAAGATAGGTGGCGAAGGTGGCGTGACCGCTGACGTAGGTGAGCACCGTCAGGGCGCCGGCCGCAATTACCGTACATCCAATGGCTAGTCCATCGAGGCCGTCGGTGAGATTGACCGCGTTGCTCGATCCGACGATCACCAAAGCGACGAACGCCATGAATGGCAGGAAAGCAAGCGGCCAGAGATGCGGATTGCGTTCTAGAGTTCCGACGACCAGGTCGGGATGAAACTGCTTGAAGAACGGCACGATCAGCTTGGTCGAGTACATGCCGTAGGTCTGCATGGCGATCAGCATGGAGGCGATGACGATGCTGGTGGCGATCTGCAGTCCGATTTTGGCGCGCCCGGTCAGACCGAGATTGCGGCGATGCGTCACTTTTGTGTAGTCATCGGTGAATCCGATGGCGGCATAGGCGCAGGTGGAGAAGACTGCAATCCACACGAAGCGGTTGCTGAGGTCGGCCCACAACAGAGTTGGGACGACGATAGCGATGACGATCAGCAGGCCGCCCATGGTTGGCGTGCCGGCTTTTTTCTGATGAGCCTTCGGACCTTCTTCGCGAATGTATTGGCCGATCTGGAAGTCGCGCAGTCGTCCGATGACGAGCGGTCCAACGATCAGCGCGGTAAATAATGCGGTCAGGCTGGCAAACGCCGTGCGAAACGTAACATAGCGGAAGATGCGGAATGGGGCGACGTAATGTTGCAGCTTGATGAATAACAGCCAGTAGAGCAATCAGCCTCCGACTTCAGCACTTAGCATTTAGCACTTGGCGCTTAGCTAAAAGCATCAACGCCAGTTCTTACTGGCTGCGCTTTGCTTGCCAGGTCTCCAGCGCCTTTTCCAGTTTCACGCCGCGCGATGCCTTGAGCAGCACGACGTCGCCATCGCGCGCCTCGCGGGCTAGCCACTCGCCGGCTTGTTCGGGAGTAGCAACGAATTCCGCCTGCGCTCCCGCGATCCGGGCGCCGTCCACCATCGCGTGGGCCAGTCCGCGTACGCCGACGAGAACTTCTATCTTCTTCTCAGCGAGGTGCTGGCCTGCGGCGCGATGCAGTTCCTCGCCAGATGGGCCGAGCTCCAGCATCTCTCCCGCGACGACAATGCGCCGGTTCGCTTTTATCGCAGCCAGCGCATCGACCATGGCGTTGAGCGCCTTTGGATTGGAATTGTAGCAATCGTTGATCACGGTGATGTTACCCAGTTGGAGAACCTGTCCGCGTTTGTCTGCCGGCTTCAAGGTGGCCAGCGCAGCGACGGCTTCCGACAGGCTCATACCGCGAGCCAATCCGACGGAAACGGCCGCCAGCGCATTGAGGACGTTGTGTTCGCCGACGAGCGGCAATTTGGCGGCTTCGCGTCCGTTGGCGGTGATTACGTCGAAGCGCGAGCCCTCGGCCCCGTTGGACTCGACGTTTTCCGCGCGTACATCCGCGGTTGCGCGCAATCCGTAGCTGATTACTTTTCCTTTGAAGCCGCGGCCAAACTGGGAGACGTATTCGTCATCCGCATTGAGTACCGCAGTCCCGTTGGCCGGGAGCGATTCGACCAACTCGTATTTCGCGCGGGCGATTCCTGCCAGTGAATCGAAGAACTCTAGATGCACGGGCGCGACGTTGGTGACCACGCCAATCTCCGGCTGCGCGATCTTCGCCAGGGCGCGAATCTCGCCGGCGTGCGACATTCCCATCTCGATGACGGCGACATCGTGCTCAGGCTCGATCTTCAAAAGCATGAGGGGAAGTCCGAAATGGTTATTGAAATTGCCTTCGGACTTCAGCACGCGAAAGCGAGTGGAAAGAACGTGCGCGATCGCCTCTTTGGTCGTGGTCTTGCCCGCGGATCCGGTGACGCCAATTAAGGGTTTGCCCCAGATCTTGCGGACTGCGGTAGCCAGTGCCTGTAACGCGACCAGCGTGTCGTCCACGGCGAGGAGGCGGGTGTGATCTTGGAAACGATGAAGTTGATCCGTGCGGACGACGGCGGCGACAGCTCGTCTTTCGAAAGCAGCGGCGACAAAGTCGTGGCCGTCCAGCCGCTCGCCTTTTACGGCGAAGAAGAGTTCGCCAGCACCCACGGTGCGAGAGTCGATGGAGTAACCTTGGGCAACTTCGGCGCTTCGGGTGATGCGACTGACGGCCGAGGCGGCCGTCTCCGCATGTTTCGTCTCAACATCGTTGGTCTCAACACGGTTCTTGACGGAGATATACTCCGCGATCTTGGAGAGCTTCAGCTTCATGCCGGACGCTCCGCCGCGGCTGCGCGCTCGCACTCGAATCCGTTGGCCTTCAATACCTGGCGCGCCACTTCTGCGTCGTCAAAGGGATGCGGGCCGTCGCGCGTGACCTGAACTTTCTCGTGTCCTTTGCCGGCGAGCAGGACAATGTCTCCCGGACGCGCTTCGCCGATCGCCAAGGCGATCGCCTTATGGCGGTCGGGCTCGACGTTGTATTTCACGCCGGTCCTTTGCAGGCCCACGAGGGCATCGTTGATGATCGCGCAGGGATCTTCGCTGCGCGGATTGTCGGATGTAAGCACGGCCAAGTCGCTGCCTCGTCCGGCGGCCTCGCCCATCAGCGGCCGTTTTGCACGATCGCGGTCGCCACCACAGCCGAACAAGGCGATGACTCTCGCCGAACCTCCGTCGCGGGACACGAACTCGCGCGCCAGAGAAATGAGATTGCGAAGAGCATCGTCGGTGTGGGCGTAGTCAACGACAACGGTGAAGGGCTGCCCGCAATCGACCCGCTGAAATCTGCCTGGCACGTGGGTTAACTCAGAGATCCCGCGGACAATCGCCTGCAAGCTACAGCCACGCGCGTGACACGCGGCTGCGGCAGCGAGAATGTTGTAGACGTTGACGCGGCCGATGAGCGCTGAAAAGATAGCGAGCTTCGCTTCCGGTGTGACCAGATCGAAGCGGGTGCCGCGGGGAGCGATGTCCACGTTCTCGGCGTGAAAGTCGCCGCGCTTCCAGCCATAGGTCAGGACTACAGCGCTGCGCTTGCGGCTGAACTCGGCCAGCTTCGCGCCGTATTCGTCATCAAGATTGGTGACGGAGGCGCGGGGCGCGTCGGTGCCGCATCCCTCGAACAGTATCTTTTTGGCGGCAAAATATTCTTCCATGGTGTGGTGGTAATCGAGGTGGTCGCGCGTCAGGTTGGTAAATACGGCAACGTCAAAGGGCACACCGTAAACGCGTTGCTGCACAAGCGCGTGGGAAGAAACTTCCATCACGGCGTCGGTGGCTCCCTGTGCGAGCGCTTCGTTGAACAACCGGGCCAGTTCGAGAGCCTCGGGCGTAGTGTGAGGAGCAGGATAGACGCCACCCGCGACGTGATACTCGATGGTCCCGACGAGTGCGCTCTTTCGTCCAGCGGCAGTGAGAATCGCTTCGACCAGGAATGCGGTCGTGCTTTTGCCATTCGTGCCAGTGATTCCGGTAATCGCGATGCGCTCGGCAGGACGTTTATAGAAATTTGCGCTGACTCGCGCCAGAGCGCGCCGTCCGTGTGGGACCAGAGCCCAGGCCACGCCTTCGCGAGGTTTTTCCGCGGGAGAATCTGTCACCACAGCGACCGCGCCCGACTGAATGGCCTGATCGATGAAGCGGTTTCCGTCGGAAGCTCCGCCACGCATGGCGACAAACGCGCTCCCTGGTTTTACGCGGCGCGAGTCGTATTGCACACCGGTAACGTCGGGGTTTCCGCTTTGGGCAAGAATCTCCGCGCCATCCAGCAGATGTTGGAAAGTCATTCCCGAAATTATAGGCCACGCAAAAAGAAAGGATGTTGTCGAGAAACACTCTCAGAATGAATTTCCCAGAGTTGGAACCGTTACGAAGGTCATTTTCCCGCTGCTGTTGGAGCGCGCTACAGTACGGGGATGAGCACCGGAACCGGAACCGCCAAGTACCGCTGCGCGCAATGCGAACAACCAGAGAGCTCGTGCGAGTGCGAGAAATTCTGCTGCCTTTGCCAGTCCGGGATGGACATCCGCATTTGCGACGATGGACTGATGTACTGCGAGCCTTGCCGCAGAGCCTGCGACTATAAGACGTCTGACTCGGCCTGGTAAAGACGTCGCTTTGGGCAACTTTGTCTTCCTACGCCGCCATTCGAAATAGCGGAGGCAATACGCGGCTGTTACGTCTCTTCGACAGCGCTAGTTCTTGTCATTCCTACGGGATTCACGTGTACACCCTCAAGGCTCCAGCCCATAGTCGTAACAATAACGTTTCTCTTAAAATGAATGTGTGAAGTGTGATTCGCTTCCTTGGCAAGTGCAGTGTTTTGAGCGAGAATAGAACGCTTTTGCTTTGTGGCTTATTTTCTCGCACTTTTTTAGGAGATTCCCCATGGCGACAACCATGCACGTCAGCGACGTAGCCGAGTTGCTGAGTGACGGCCGAACCCACTTTAATCTGTCCGCGGCGGACCTGGTCGAACATTCCATACGCCGCAATGAATCGAAGCTTGCGGCCAATGGCGCGATTGTCGGGTATACCAATCGCACTGGCCGATCCCCCAAAGATAAGTTCATCGTGAAAGATGAGGCGACCGCGCACTCCGTGGCGTGGGGAGCGGTCAACGCGCCCTTTGAGCCGGATAAGTTTGATGCCCTTTACGCGCGCGTGATGGAGCACCTTCACGGCCGGGAACTTTATGTTCAGGATTTGTTCTGCGGCGCTGATCCGGCGTACCGCCTGCCCGTGCGCATCGTGAATGAATATGCCTGGCACAACTTGTTTGTGCGGCAGTTGTTTCTGCGTCCGACACCGCAGGAGTTGAGAAATCATCATCCGGAATTCACGGTGATTTCGGCGCCGGAATTCAAAGTCGATCCCCGGCGCGATGGAGTCAATTCGGACGTGTTCATCATTTTGAACTTCACGCGACGGACCGTGTTGATTGGCGGGACTTCGTACGCAGGCGAGATGAAGAAGTCGATCTTCAGTGTGATGAACTTCCTGCTGCCGCCGCGCAATGTGTTTCCCATGCACTGTTCTGCGAATGTGGGGCACAACGGGGTGAGCGCGCTGTTCTTCGGACTTTCTGGAACGGGCAAGACGACACTCTCCGCGGATCCTTCCCGCGATCTGATCGGAGACGATGAGCACGGTTGGAGCGCTGACGGAATCTTCAACTTCGAGGGCGGATGCTATGCCAAGTGCATCAAGCTGTCGAAAAATAACGAACCACAAATCTGGAATGCGCTGCGCTTCGGATGCGTACTGGAAAATGTCACGCTCGACTCGCACACCCGCATTCCCGACTACGACGACGACAGCAAGACCGAGAACACGCGGGCAGCGTATCCGGTGGAGTTTATTGATAACGCCGTGATCCCAGGAATCGGGGGACATCCGAAGAATGTCGTTTTCCTGACCGCCGACGCATTTGGAGTTTTGCCGCCGATTTCGCGGCTAAGTCCCGAGCAGGCGATGTATCACTTCCTGTCCGGCTACACGGCAAAGGTCGCGGGAACTGAGGCTGGAGTAAAGGAACCGTCGGCGACGTTCTCGACCTGCTTTGGATCGCCCTTTCTGCCGCTGCCTCCAAAGACATATGCCGAGATGCTGGGACGGCGCTTGCGCGAGCACAGTGCACAGTGCTGGCTGGTGAATACAGGTTGGCAAGGCGGACCTTACGGCGTCGGCAAACGCATGAGCATTCCGCACACCCGCGCCATGGTGGATGCGGCGGTCGAGGGAGAATTGATCCGCGAAGAGTTCGAGATCGAGCCCACCTTTGGATTCAGCATCCCGAAGTCTTGTCATGGCGTGCCGCCGCAAGTGCTGAACCCTCGGAATGCATGGCCGGACAAAGCTGCCTACGACAAAGCGGCCGAAGATCTGCGAAACCGGTTCGCAAAGAATTTTGAGAACTTTGACGCTCCTCCCGAAGTGAAAGCGGCGGGACCGCGCAAACAGAAATAACGCCACACATCTGCACGGATTTTCACGGATAACCCAAGAGAATTTATAAAGAACCGTCGGTGAAAATCTGCGGGTGGAACCGTGGGCGAGGTTTACGCTTTTTTGATCAGGCGAGTGAGCCAGATCAGGAAGACCGCGCCGATGATCGCCACCACGATGGTTCCGATCAGGCCTCCGGCGTGAATTCCCAATAACCCCATCAGCCAGCCACCAACCACGGCGCCCACGACGCCGAGGATGATGTCCATGACGGCGCCGTAGCCGCCGCCCTTCATGATCCTTCCGGCGGCCCAACCTGCGATCAGACCGACGACGACCCACCAGATGAGGTTAGTCATAACGTTCTCCTGAGACTTCGAGATTCGGGTCGGGACAGACCCGAGAGCGGGTGCGCACAAGGTCGTCCCGCAAGGTCGGTGAGGAGACTACGAGTGAAAGTGTGCGTTGTCAAACCGGCAGGGGCTCGGCGTGTGGTTAAATCGAATCATGTTTGCACGCAGGATTCGAGTCGAATATGAAGAAGGGGGACGAAGAATCCCCTGCCCTCTGAAGTGGCTGGATTCATTTTCGATGCGCAATTTTACCAACGCCAGCGTTTTTGATGATACTCTTCCGACTTCCGACGGACAGATGGAGATCGGCTCAACCGTACCCGTGAATCAACTCCAGGAAGCGATGGAGGATTGGTTCCGGCGTAAGGGCTATCTGCCGAAGGAGTCGCACTTGGTACTAGCGGAGAACTGAAGAGGAGCCGAGACTATCCGGCATTGGCTGGCGTTGAAGAGGAAAAATGCGGGGCAAGGATGCCCCCGTCGGTGGGTCAAATCTCGCAGCACGTATCGGATTTGGCCTGGATGTTTTGACGCAGTGGGACAATTTGCCCAGATGTTTTTGAAAATGTGCCTCTTGTTTTCAGTTACTTGCAGAGTCGTGTAGGTTGGTACGCGAGTTGCAATGAGATATGTGGAGGTGCTTCGTGAGCTTTCGATTGATGCAGTTCCCCCCCCAATCAATCGGCCGCGTGATTCGCATGAAAGCGATCCGCGAACCCTGGAGCGGTCCGTCCGTTTATTCGCATGGAAGTGGCTTTCTACAGTCGTGGATTGAGGACGATGACTGCGACACACAACAGCGCACCAACTGGGGCGCGATTTCAGGCTTGGCTCTCTCCGTCGTGATCAGCGCAGGTTTTTGGACGGGGCTGGCGTTGCTGGTCCAGCGCGTCTGGAGATAAAGAGCACCCGGCTCTATCGAAGGTTGCCGGTCTCGCGCTACTTGTCGTAGCGTAGCAGGGACATTACTTCGTAGCCCTTGAGTTTGTCGCGGCCCTTGAGGAAATCGAGTTCCACGACAAATCCCAGGCCGGCGATTGTCGCGCCGAGAGATTCCGCCAACTTCGCTGTGGCCGCAGCAGTTCCTCCCGTGGCCAGCAAATCATCGACAATCAGCACGCGCTGTCCCTTCTGGATGGCGTCTTTGTGGAGTTCCAGCGTGTTCGTCCCATACTCGAGCGCGTAATCGAATTTCACGCATTCTGCCGGCAACTTTCCGGGCTTGCGCACGGGGACGAATCCAGCGTTCAGGCGATAAGCGAGGGCAGGAGCAAAGATGAAACCCCGGGCTTCCATTCCCAGCACCAGGTCGATGTTCTGGGCGACATAATGCTCGGACAGCTGGTCGATCAGCGTGGCGAAGCCGGTTTTATCTTTCAGCAGCGTAGTGATGTCGTAGAACAGGATCCCTTTCTTAGGGAAATCCGGGACTTCGCGAATCAGCGCCTTAAGGCGATCGGCACTCATAGTTGGGACGGGGGACATCTACCACGCTCCTTCAATGCGAAATGAACTCAGGCCGGCAACAGGGCTGGCTTCAGATACTTCCACAGCGTCCACGCGAGCCGCGCGCGGACCTTCGCGCAAACGCGAGTGCAGGCCGGACAGCTGGTCGCGAGTGCCCTGCGCCAGGATCTCGACGCTGCCATCATGATTGTTGCGGACCCATCCGGCGATGCCAAGCAGATGCGCCTCGCGTTCAACGAACCAACGGAAACCGACGCCCTGGACGCGTCCGCGGACGAAGAAGCGGCGAGCCTGGATTGGCTTTTCAGTTGGGGGCATTCGGTGTTCTGGTTTCAAAGTTTCAAGGTCTCAACGTTGCAAGGTCAGCAAAATCCAACAACCTCGGAACGTGAAACTCTGAAACCTTGAAACTTATGCTCTGGAAAGGTATGCGCCTTCCGACGTGTCGACTTTGATCTTCTCCCCTTCGTTGATGAAGGGTGGCACCTGCACGACCAGTCCAGTCTCGGTCTTGGCAGCCTTGGTCACGCTGGAGGCGGTGGCGCTCTTCAGTCCGGGCTCGGTCTCGACCACGGTCAGGATGACGGTCTGAGGCAGCTCGATGCCGACGGCCTTGCCGTCGAAAAATTCCACCTTGATCTCGAGATTGGGAATCAGGTATTCGACCGCATCACCCAGAATGTCTTTCGTCAGGTGGGTCTGCTCGTAGTTCGAGGTGTCCATGAAGTAGTAGCTGTCGCCGTCGGCGTAAAGGAACTGCATCTCGACTTCATCGACATTGATCTTCTCGATGGGATCGGGCGAGCGGAAACGGTGCTCGAACATGGCGCCGGTGCGCAGATTCCGCAGCTTGGCCTGAATAAACGCGCGCAGGTTGCCGGGTGTGCGGTGTTCCACGCTGAAAACGGAATGCAGATCATTGTTGTGCTTGATGATCATGCCGGGACGAAGCTGGGTGGCAGGGATCGACATCGCTTGAAAAACCTCTCCTTGTACGATTTCGGTTTGATGCCGGCGGAAGGCGGGCAAGCCACAAGTTCCGCCGCCACGAGGGCTAGAGGGTTATTTTACACTCAGTTGCGGCGGAAAGGAAACCTTCCCCCGAGCGAACTCATCGAAGCAGTCGGGTTGCCGGTCATGGCCAATCCGCCGGGCTTGCAGAGCAGGACTAGAATCAAGCTGTCTCTGAACGCCGAAATTTTCGTGAAGGTGCCTGTAAGACTTTTTGCAGGCGGAAAGAATTGAGGTTGTCATCATGGGTAGCGGACGTTACGAATCTTCAGCGAGTGGCAATATCGGAACGGCAATCACGTTCCTGTTAATCGGATTGGGTGCGGGAGCGCTGGCTGGGCTCTTGCTGGCCCCCAAGACGGGTAAGCAAATGCGGCGCGATCTGCAGCGCGGCTATGAAGACGCCAAGGACAGCCTGGGCGATTGGGCCGACGACGCCAAGGACCGGGTGCGGGAAGTCAGCGACCGGGTTCGCGACGTTGCAAGCCGGGGCGCGGACATCGCCGACGATCTGCGCGACCGAGTGGAGCCGTTGCGGCGGGCGATTAAGAGAAGCTAGTTTCCAAATCGGTGGTTAGTGACGAGTGCCAAGCGAAGTCTCAAACACTCATCACTAACCGACCGCTTCTTTCTCGCCTCAGTAAAGGTGGAAGTCTACTTGTACAGCGATCTGGGTAGCGACGGCCTGTCCGTTGAACGTGGCTGGGCGGAAGCGCCAGCGGTTGACCGCTTCGATCGCTTTCTCGTCCAATCCCATGCCTAAGCTTTGTGCGACGCGGATGTCGTAAGTGTGCCCGTCTTGCCCAACTACAACGAGCAGCAGCACCATTCCCTGTTGCTTCGCCTTGCGGGCTTCTTCTGAAAAGCTCGGCTCCGGATTGAAAATGACTTGCGGCACGGTCACGCCCTGCTTGCCTGCGGGAAATATGCCAGGCGGTCCGTTGCCGACGTAGGGGCCACTTGACGAGCCGATTCCGTCGCAGCAACTGGACCCAATTCCGCCGGGGCCTCCCGGACCATTGGAGAGCCAGCGCGAGAATTGAGACCTAGGATCGCCGATCTGCCCACCTTGTGGAATCTTGATGTCGGGAGCAACCATCACCGTCTCGTCCACGGCGAGCTTCGGCATCTCTTTCGGAACAATCACGGTCGACGGGACAAGCTGCGTGTCGAGAGAAGCGCGCGGCAGATTGCCGTGGGAAGCCGGCAATGGATCGAAACCTCCGCCTCCTCCACCGTTGTGTCCGGAGAAGATCAAGGGAAGGTCGTCGAGTTTCGGGAGGCGGCGATCTATTCCAGGGTGGACGGGAATGACAAAGCTGGTCAAATAGATGACCAGCGCCAGAATCGCTGCGTGTCCAAGGAGGGAAAGAACAAAGGTTTCCCGCTTTTTGGAAATGCCGTCACTTCCGATCGAAAGGATCGTGAACAGACCGGGGTCCGGACGAAGAGATGCTGCGGTCATGGCGCGCTCCTGCGGACGAGTGGAGTTGACCCAACTTGCTGTAAGACGCCAGGGAGCGGGAAAAGGATTTCCGAGGCAGCGGCGCTGTCCCGGCGGCTGTCGCTGGGGCGCCTCGCCGCAACACGTAAAGGACGCCGGAATGATCATCCCGAACAAAATCAGAGAATTCCGACAGGAACATTCCGGCGCTCGGATGCGAGCGCCGGATGCGCCCGCAAGAGCCGGCGATACGCCAGCGCTACTTGAAAATGCCCGAGAACAATCCCTTGACGCGACCAAAGAAGCCGTGGCGCTTCGGCTTGCTTTGATCTTCCTGCGGATCAGGCGGCGGAGATTGTACGACGGCATCGAGATGAACCTGCTGTTCGGGTGAATCATCCACCGGCAAGTCCCTGACAGCATCGACGGGCGCCGGCGGAGCGCTGGCCCGCGCGCGATTTTTCGCGCTGAAGACAAACGGGGCATCGACCTGCACATGAACGTCGTTGGGCTGAGAAGCAGGCAAAGGTGCGGTCTCGGGACCGCTCGATAAACGCGTGTCGGACGGAGGCGCACCTGGGGTGCTGCCGGCGGAGGCTACCGTCGAACTCTCGCCTACGCGATTTTTCGCGGGCAAATCCGAATCTGGCGCCGGCAGCGCGGGAGGATTGCTGGTTCGCAAAACCGCGGGCGGTGGCGGAGGACATCCACACTCCAGAGGAACATCGGTATCCACCTTGTCGATCTGCCCGGAGCGAAAAACGGCCTGCTCGTTTGGCCTGACCTGGTAGATCCGCGTGCCCATTAACTCGGAGACGACCGCCGAAGAAGTGTTGCCGTGTAATCCGCGCACGCAGGTATTGCCATGCGAGTCGGCGCTGATCGCGAAGTGAAATTCTCCGGGGCCGGCAAACATGATGCGGAAGTCGGGAGTAAGCACTGCATCGGCTGAAGCGGCGAGAGAGTAGTGGGCTTCAATCGCTCCTGTGCTCATGCCAAACATGAGGTCCCGCTTGTTCTGAGACGGCGTAACCGACAGCGTGGTCGCGGGACAAACGCGCACTTCGCCTCCGCGGGGAAGGTGCAGGATGGTTGTATCGGTACCGGCGGTGACGGAAGAGCCTGCCGCAAGATGGCCGGCGTCCATGACCGTGGAGCCCGCCTCAGCGCTCACCGGAACCACGGCAGCCTCCGAGGATAGCGAGAAACCGGTGGCCGCCGTGTCCGGCGTCGGCGCCGACGATTTCTTGCCAGCGTTTACATCTTCCGGCGGTTTGAGGCGCACCATCAAGCGATGACCGGAGCCGTCCCAGGAGTGGCCATACGGGGCTTGCAGATCGAGCACGATGCGCGTCACCGGGGGCTTGTCCTGAAACTGCCGCACGCGGATGGCGAGAATGTTCTCTTTCTGCACTTCGATGCGATTCGTGGCAAGTCCCAACCGTGAGTTGGGCAAATCGATGACCAGCCGCGGCGGTGAGTCGAGGGTTTGAATTTCAGGGATGACGGGGCCGCTCGACAGAATCTCAATCGCCGGCACACCCTTTTCGTGAACCACGCGAACGCTCTGAATCGTCCTCGGAGGACCGAAGGTCTGGGCGGCCAGTCCGCCAGCCTGCATCGCGAGCACGGCGGCGCACACAAGTCGGATCAGGATTCGCGGCACAACTGTCCTTCAAATGGAGGGTTGCAGCAAAGATATCACTTGTAGAGGTGGGTGAGAAGAAGGGAGATGGGTACGGAGGTCAGGGATCAGTGGCTAGGGGTTAGGTGCGGTCGATGGTTCAGTGGGGAGTGCGAGCGGTGAAAGTGGCTAGCACTTAGATCTGATGCCGCGACGCTGGACCAACCGGATGCTTGGTCACTCGTCAATCATCACTCGCCACTGTTCCTACGCTTCTGGCAGGAATTCGTACTCTTCGATGACGGCAGCTACGCCGACTTTGCCGTCGGGACCACCGTTTTCAACGCGGACTACGCGGCCTTTGCATTGCACGCGGATGCTCTCGGTGAGGGTAATCTCTGGCGGAAGTGTCAGGGTGAATCCGATGGGCGAGCCTTGCGCCACTGAGGATCCGACATAAAAGGAGATGCCGCGAGCACTGACATCGCGAATCTGAGCATCTTCATCTTTACTTGTCTGATCGCGGGTTACCGTGACGGGTACGCGGAGAGCAAATCGTCGTGCAGCCCTTTTTTCCTGCTGGGGCTCGGCCATGCATCCTCCAGAAAAAGCGTTACTTTACAAGTAGAAGGATGCTCTGGCCCGAGCAGGTGGGTCAATACCACGCTCGGGTCACCGGGTGGCCCGTTCAGGGGAGAGAGGCAGTGAATAGTGAATAGTGGCCACTGGTCACTGGCCACTCATCACTGCCCACTGGCCTGGTGTAAGCTTTTCACAGGAGTAGTCCTCGTTGATTTTCGTGCTCGACAATTACGACTCGTTTACTTACAACCTGGTTCAATACATCGGAGAACTGGGAGCCAAGGTCGAGGTTCGCCGCAACGATCAAGTCACCGTGGAAGAAGTGGAAGCGATGCGGCCCGAGCGGATTGTGGTTTCCCCGGGACCTTGTACGCCGCATGAAGCGGGCATCAGCATCGAACTGATTCGCCACTTCGCCGGGAAGATACCGGTGCTCGGCGTATGCCTTGGACATCAGGCGATCGGCGAAGCTTTCGGAGGGCGAGTGGTTCGGGCGCCGCATCTCATGCACGGCAAGACCAGCGCCGTCCTGCACGACAATCGAACGGTCTTTCAAGGACTTCCCATGCCGATGACGGCGACGCGCTATCACTCGTTGATCGTGGAAGCAGAGGACCTGCCGTCGGAACTAGAAGTCAGTGCCTGGACCACCGAGAAGGATGGAAGCCGCACCATCATGGGATTGCGCCACCGGAGACACGCCGTCGAGGGCGTGCAATTCCATCCTGAGAGCGTGTTGACCGAAGCAGGAAAGAAACTGATCGCCAACTTTCTGGCACTCTGAGGCAGGTCGGTGCAGCCACCTCATCTATACTCTTCCCGCTCCTATCCGCATTGCGAAAGGATCCTCTGGCATGGGCTCTTCTGACAGACGCGCAGGCATCACGCGTCGCTTTGGATTCGCAGTTCTAGTTACGGGACTTCTATTGGCTGGAGGAGTTGCGGCCTCGGCGCAGACGAGGTCCGCCGACGAAGGAAAGCACGAGGCGGCAGCCGCTTTGCCCACAGGATCGTGGCGCTTCATTGTTTCTGGAGATTCGCGCAACTGCGGCGACGTTGTCATGCCCGCAATCGCCGCGCATGGCGCCCAATTTGCGCCGAGTTTCTACTGGCACCTCGGCGATTTGCGGGCGATTTACAAAATCGATGAGGACATGGCCGCCGAGGCCAAGAACAGAGGCGAGGACCTGACCTGCGGCGACTATCAAAGGCGCGCCTGGGACGATTTCGTCGAGAACCAGATCGCTGCCTTCGGCGACCTGCCGTTTTATTTGGGAATTGGCAACCACGAAGTCATCCCACCTAAGAATGAGGACGCGTTCAAACGCCAGTTCTACGACTGGTTGAACGTGCCGACGTTGGCGCACCAGCGTTACGCCGACAATGAACCGTCCCAACCCGAACCCTACTTCCACTGGATTCAAGGAGGCGTCGATTTCATCTATCTCGACAATGCCAACAATTTCTTTTCGGAAGATCAGCTCACGTGGTTCTTCCGGCGGCTGACGAGCGCGAAGAACAATCCTGCGGTGAAGAGCGTCGTAGTCGGCATGCATGAGGCCCTGCCCGATAGCCTCGCCAACGAGCACAGCATGGGCGATGGCTCGGACCCGCGCGGCACTTCCACCGGCGAGGCTGTCTACAATGCTCTGCTTGCATTCCGCAACAAGAAGCCGGTTTACGTGCTGGCCAGCCACTCGCACTTTTATATGGAGAATATTTTCGACAGCGACAAGCTGAAGCAGAATGGCGCCCTGCCGCTGCCCGGCTGGATTGCCGGAACGGCGGGAGCTGTGCGCTACAAGGTTCCTGACAACCTGCCCGCCACGGCAAACGCTACGAAAGATGTCTACGGGTATCTCTTGGGGACAGTCGCTGTCGACGGGACCATCGATTTCAAGTTCATGGAAGTGACGGAATCCGACGTTCTCAAGCCAGTGAAACAACGCTATCCGGAGAAGTTCATTCCGTGGTGCTTCAAGCACAATTCGCAAAACGTCGATGCGCACGACCCGGATCCGCCGTGCCCAAGCAAACGGTAGCGACACGGTTAGAATTCATGGTTTCGAAGTTTCAAGTGTGCAAGGTCCTCAAGCCCTCAATGCGGGCCCGTGAAACATTGAAACCCGGAAGGCCTAGCCTCTCGCTTTCTCCACTGCCCTCAGCACGGCTTGCGCCTTATTCATCGATTCCTGAAACTCGCTCGCCGGATCGGAGTCCGCAACAATTCCCGCTCCCGCCTGCACGAAGGCTTTCTTCCCCTGCATCAGCATGGTGCGAATTCCGATGCAGGAATCGAGGTTTCCGGCGAAGTCCGCATAGAGAACCGAGCCACCGTAAATGCCGCGGCGCGTGGGTTCCAGCTCTTCGATGATCTGCATGGCTCGGACTTTCGGAGCGCCGCTGAGCGTTCCTGCGGGGAAGCAGGCGGCGAAGGCATCGAGCGCATCGAACTCCTTGCGCAAGGTTCCTTCGAGCGCCGATACCAGATGCATGACGTGCGAGTAGCGCTCGACGTACATCAGATCTTTCACTTTGACGGAACCGTACTCGCTCACGCGGCCGAGGTCATTGCGTCCAAGATCGACCAGCATGACGTGCTCGGCGCGTTCCTTTTCGTCATTGAGCATCTTCTGCTCAAGACGCAAATCCTCAGCCTCGTCGCGGCCCCGCGGGTGGGTTCCGGCGATCGGGCGGTATTCCAGTTTGCGCCCGGTAACGCGCACCAACATCTCGGGAGACGATCCAAGAATCTGAGCGTCGCTGGTCTGCAGGAAATAAAGATAGGGCGATGGATTCACCTGGCGCAGCGCTCGATACAAATCGAACGGCGCAACTTCAGGGATGAAATCGAGGCGCTGTGAGAGCACGACCTGGAAGATGTCGCCGGCGGCGATGTACTCCTTGCATCGCTTCACGCCCCGGAGGAACGATTCGCGCTTCGTGCCGGAATGAATCTTCAGCTTGCCGGGCTTCGCCTTCGCGGATTTGCGCCACAGCGCGGGGCTGAGTCCGCCAGCGAGCTTTCGCTCCAACGCGGCGATATCGCGGAGAGCGCGATCGTAGGCTTTGCGCGGACTTTCCGCGGTCACGTCGGCCGCAGCGACAATGTGAATCTGATGGCGAAGATGATCGAACGCCAGCAGGCGATCGAAGAACATGAGCTCGGCATCGGGCAGAGACAGATCATCTTTCGCGTGGTCGCCGATTTTTTCCAGCTGGCGGACGACGTCATATGCGAAATATCCAACGGCTCCCGCCAGAAAAGGAGGCAGGCCCGGAACACTCGCCGGGCGATGCTCGCGCAACAGCCGCTTCACAACTTGAAAAATATCGTCTCTAACGGTTTCGCGGCGGCGGCCGCGCCGGATCTCAACCGTTCCCTGATGGCCCTTAACCAGCATGTAGGGGTGCGCCCCGAGAAACGTGTAGCGTCCGATCTGCTCTCCCCGCTCGATGGACTCCAGCAGGAACGCGTGCGATTCCCCTTGGGAAATGGTGAGAAAGGCTGAAACCGGCGTGAGCAGGTCGGCGCTAACCGACTTCACCACCGGGACCAATGTGGCCTGTCGCGCCAATCGGGAAAACTCTTTGAAATCAGGCTGCAGCATCGTTTGGATCCAAAAACCGCGCGGCTTGCTGCGCTTAGGTTGGGGACGTCCCTGGCGCGAGCGGCGGGGCTTTCATTATAGGGGACGCACGACGGAACGCTTTCCCCGGTCCCCGCTTGTCACGTTGCAGCCGATGTCAGCGGGGGGGGGCTAACGATAGGGTAAACTCGTCGTCCAAGGCTTCGAAGGATGTCTTCTCCCGAGGTCAGAAGCTCTCGATAAAGTGTCCAAAGACTCCGGAGGAAATCATGAGTGCTGCCGCCGCCTCTGCCTCGTCGCCCACTGACAGCACAGCTTCGAAAGCACGAATCGGATCGATCGACCTGGTCCGCGGCGCGGTGATCGTCTTAATGGCGATCGATCATGTGCGAGTTTTCTCCGGTGTTCCTGCGGGCGGCCCTACAGCAGGAGTCTTCTTTACTCGCTGGATCACTCACTTCTGCGCACCTGCCTTCATCTTTCTGGCTGGAACCAGCATTTTCTTATACGGCCGGAAACACACCGGCGTGCCACAGTACCTGCTGATCCGCGGGTCATGGCTCATTTTCCTCGAGTTCACCTTTCTCCGGGTGGCCTGGACTTTCAATTTTGATTTTCGCCACTACGAAATGGCGGGCGTCATTTGGGTGATCGGGGTCTGCATGATCCTGATGACCGGGCTGGTGAAGCTGCCGCTGGCTGCGGTCGGAACGATTGGTGTGCTGATCGTCGCCGCGCACAACCTAATGGACTCGCACATGGGCAAGTTGCTGGAAGGCCTCGACAGCAACCCTCTCTCGGGTCTCTGGAAGCTTTTCTACGTGGGATTCTTCGCCGGGCCAATCCAGTTTGGACCGAATGGCCCCAATCTCATCGTGCTTTATTCGATCATTCCGTGGATCGGCGTCATGGCGGCGGGTTATGCCTTTGGCTGGATCATGACCTTGCCACCCGAACCCAGAAGGCGCATCTGCCTGACCATCGGGCTCTCAGCGATCACACTCTTTCTCGTGCTGCGTGGATTCAACTTGTACGGAGATCCGCGCCCCTGGCACGGCCCAGTGCCCGGACGAAGCACGATGCCCGCATTCTTCTCATTCCTGAACACCACCAAATACCCGGCCTCGCTATCTTTTCTCCTGATGACGCTGGGCCCCATCATAGCGTTGATCCCGCTGCTGGAAAGCTTCGATGGTCCGGTTGCCCGGGCAATCACCCTCTTCGGACGGGTGCCATTCTTCTTCTACATGCTTCACATTCCCCTGATCCACGCGCTCGCGCTTCTAGTGTCGAAAGTCCGGCTGGGATTTGTCAGTCCCTGGCTCTTTACGAACCATCCGATGGGCAACCCAGAACCACCCGACGGCTACGTCTGGAGCCTTCCCCTGCTCTACCTGATGTGGGGCATCACCATCGGCCTGCTCTTCTTTGCTTGTCGCTGGTTTGCAGCGCTTAAGGCCCGGCGGAGCGAAAGATGGCTCCAGTATCTCTAGAAATCGGGCGAGTAAAAGGCCTGCCGACACTGGGCGAGTGTGCTTTGCCACCGGGCGGGATAAAGCGTCTGAGTCAAACTTTCGTCACTTGTTACCCTCTGGACAATCGCTAGAATCGTGGATATCCCGAGTATTATGAGCATTTTGGGGCATTCCCAACCAGATGCCCGGCTGATGATCTCGGGATGAACTAGCAATGCGGACGAACTGGCGATCGAAATTGACGGCGAAATCCCAGGGATCGAACGATACGGGTAAGCAACTTTAACGAATATGCACGTTAAGTTTTGGGGCGTGCGCGGCTCCACGCCCACTCCACAAGCCGAGAACATGCGCTACGGAGGCAACACCTCCTGCGTCGAAGTGCGCGTCGGAGATCAGATCTATGTCTTCGACTGCGGCACCGGATTTCGTGTGCTCGGGCACGAACTGGAGCGCGAATTTGGCGAGCGACCGTTTGCGGCCCATGTCTTCGTCTCGCATTTTCACTGGGACCACATTCAGGGCATGCCGTTTTTCCGTCCGTTGTACGACAATCCCAAGAGCCAGTTTTACTTTCATTCGTCCGGCCGCACGCGCAACATTCAGCAAGTGATGTCCGAGCAAATGGCCTCGCCGTATTTCCCCGTGGATCTCGACAAAATGCGAGCGCAACGCAGTTTTTGCAACATCGAGAACGGATGCATCGACATGGAAGACGGCATCCGTATCAAGACTGCATGGCTGAATCATCCGCAGGGCTGCCTGGGATTCCGGATCGAATCGAAAGAAGGCGTGCTCGTGTATGCGACCGACAACGAACCCGGCGATCCCGAGTTCGATAAGGGCGTACGCAAGCTGGCGGAAGGTGCGGACATTCTCATCTATGACGCGCAATATCTTCCCGAGGAGTATGCGGCGCGGCGCCGCGGCTGGGGACACAGCCACTGGCGCGAAGCGGTGAATGTTGTCATGGAGAGCGGCGCGAAAGAATTAATTCTCTACCACCACGATCCCGATCACACCGACGCGATCGTCGACAAAGTTGTGACCGACGCGCGCAGCTATTACCCCAAAGTTCGCGCAGCCGCCGAAGGCATGGAAATCAAGCTGTAATTGGCGCCATGTTTTCCTACTGCACCAATCCCTTCAGAAAAACGTTCCTCTTGCGATTCTGATCATTGACGCGGGCCGGGCAATGGGCGTCCAATTGACCTTCGATTTTTCGGAGGCGTCGTTATGAGCAAGAGTCCGTCCGGCAAATCCCCTCGCAGCAATCGGCGCACGTTTCTTAAATCCAGTGGATTAATGACAGCCGTTGCCGTTGGCTCGGCCGCCCTTCCAAAGCTGCCGACGGCGGCGGCGGCGAAGCCTATCGACTCCGCTCGCAGCGAAGCCATGCCGACGAGAAACCTCGGCAAGACGGGATACAAGGTCGGAATCTTCAGCCTCGGCGGACAGGCTGCGCTCGAGCATGCCCACAATGAGGACGTCGCGGTCCCAATTATCGAGAAGGCTCTCGACCTCGGCGTGAATTACATCGACACGTCTTCCATCTACGGCGGTCCGGAACGCTGGAGCGAGCAGTACGTCGGCAAGGTGATGAAAAACCGCCGCGCGCAGGCGTTTCTCGCGACGAAGACGAAAGAACGCACTGGCGACGGCTCGAAACAAATGCTCGAGAAGTCGTTGAAGCTTCTGCAGACCGACCATATCGATCTATGGCAGCTGCACGATATCGGCACGATGGCCGACCTCAACGAGATCTTCGCCAAAGGCGGCGCGATGGAGGCCCTTCTCGAGGCGCGTGAGCAGAAGATCGTGAAATATCTCGGCATCACTGGACACTATCGTCCCGATGCGCTGATCGAAGCCATTCATCGCTATCCGTTCAACACGATCCTGATGGCGGTGAACGCGGCTGATCCTCATCACTTTAGTTTCTCCGAACAACTGCTGCCGCTGGCAGTAGAGAAGCAGATGGGCATCATCGGGATGAAAATTCCGGCACGTGGCCGCATTCTCTCGACCTGGACGCCTCCGCCGATTGATCAGCAGAAACACATGTGGGAAGGAATGGTGCTGGCGCCGACTCCGGGCACGCTCGGGATGCGGCAGGCGATGTACTATTCGCTCTCACTGCCAGTCAGCACGGTGATCATCGGTTGCGATTCGATCGAGCAGCTCGAAGAGAATGTACAACTGGCGCGGGAATTCACGCCGCTCAGCCAACAGCAGATGCTGGCACTCACGGAAAAAGCGGAACCGGTGTCGAAGCAGTCGCTGTTCTTCCGCTTTTACGAACGGACTTAGCGATATCAGTATTTCCCAGCTTATGTGTCGAAGCTGACCAGCGCGGCACTAGTAGGACGAAGGTCGAAAACTATCTTACCTTCCTGCGCAGGCACGATTTCTTGATGGTCGGCCGCCCATGCGCCATTCGCCCCAACGGGCGCACCGCCAAACATAACATCGGTGGTGTCGTCGACTCGGGGCGCGTCCAGCCGGAGCAGCTTCGCGACTTGAGCTGGGACTCCCGCTTCCACAGTCAAACGAATTCTTCGATCAAGATTCTTGTTGAAGATCGCGGTTTTGAGTTTGCCTTTTTCAGTGCGCAACGAATACACCGTCAGCAAGGGCGCTTGATCCAGACCCTCGACTTGGGTTTCGATTAACTGCCCCGCGCCCCCTTCTGCGAACAGCAACATCCCGTAGTAAATCGGACGCGCCAAAAATCCGTCTTCGCGCGTGCCTGCGATAGGCGTGTACCACCCATAGCCGCCGCCGTGGAAATTGATCCCCATGCCGCCCGCGGACGCGAGTTGATACATGAGGTCACCGCCCCACAAAGCCGATGCGAACGTATCGCTGACTCCCGCTTTGCCTCCCTGATAGCAGGAATTCGTTTCCGCCAGACGGAAGGGCAGGCCCGTTTCATGCATCGTCTTCTTCATACCATCGAACTCTTCCCGCAATTTCGGATTAGGCTTGAGCAGCCGTCCGATCGTCATCGAAGGATCGGTTGGCGGACCTTCCGCGTAATAGTGCTGCGAGAGGAATTTCGCCTCGTGCTTGAATCGCTGCGCGAATGGAACCAGCCATGAATTGTTGTAGGCAGTGTCGGGGCCAGCGAAGGGCGCATTCGGGACTCGCGCGCAGATTACGTCGTAGAAGCGCTTCCATTCATCTCCAAATTGCATGGCGTTATAGTCCTGCTTGCGAATTCCGTTGCGGAAGAAAAGATCCGGTTCGTTGCAGAGTTGAAACGCGATCAGCTTCGAGCCGATCACATCCATCACATAGGCAGCTTCGGCCGCCGCGTCTTCTGCGGTACCCGTTCCCATATTCAGGCCAAAGATGAGGTTCCAGCCCGTGGCGTCGATAAAATCGCGCAAATTACGAACCGCCGCCGGAGTGATCTTCACGGGTGCTGGGGCGCGGTGTCCAGTGTCGGGCCCGACGGCGAGTCCAAAGGCGATGGGATTCGCCTTGTCCCCTGTACGCATGCTTTCCTCATTCGGAAGCTTTGCCTCGGCTTGGGAATCGGGAGTCCAATAACAATACTCGCTGGTGTTGCCTCCAATGCGCAGAACGCCCGAGGAACCGAGGCGCTTCACAAATCCGATCAGACCGGTGTTATCTCCAGAGAAGAAATTCGGGTTTCCGAGCTGTGCCGATTCATAACTGAGACCGGTAAAATCTTGGCCGATTTTATTTCCCAAACGATCTGGATGCAGTGTCAGCCGCAGCGAGACTGCAGGATCATTCTCGGAGAACGCCCGCGACAGAGGGTAAGCGGCAGCACACGCAGCGGCAGAGAGTCGAATGAAGCTTCGGCGATTCATAGCAAGGATTTCATCACAGGAGGCAGCGCGCAGCAACGAGGCGCAACGATATTCATGAAGGGGAATGCCCCTTCGAATCGCCCGAACTCTGCCTGTTAAACTTCGCCCCACTCCGAGCCGTGCATACTGAGTCACCTGCGTGATCAACTTCCGCTGCTTGCTTCCCTGCCATCCCGCCTCATATACTCTGAACGTTTGGCCGCCTCGCGCCGGAAATCGTCCGGCAACGGCCGGCATCGGCCTTCAATTCGCGAGCTGCAATCATTCCGGAGAACCCTTTTATGACTACGATTACAACGCCCCCGCAGGTGGATAAAGAAACCAATCCGTGGGAGTCACAGCGCGCGCGCTTCGATCTGGCCGCTCAAAAACTGAATCTGGACGAGGGCCTGTGGCGGGTCTTGCGTTATCCCAATCGCGAAGTCACGGTTTACATTCCAGTGCAGATGGACGACGGTCATCTCGAAGTCTTCACGGGATTTCGAGTGCAGCATTCCATCGCGCGCGGTCCGGCCAAAGGAGGCATCCGCTACGCTCCCGACGTCACGCTGGATGAAGTGCGCGCACTGGCCAGCTGGATGACCTGGAAATGCGCCGTGGTCAACATTCCCTTCGGCGGAGCCAAGGGCGGAGTGATTTGCGATCCGCACAAAATGTCGATGGGCGAGGTCGAGCGCATGACGCGCCGCTACACGTCGGAACTGATCGAATTCATCGGCCCGGAAAAAGACGTTCCCGCTCCCGACGTCAACACAAACGAGCAAATCATGGCTTGGATGATGGATACGTACTCCATGCACATGCGCCAGACCGTCACTGCGGTCGTAACGGGAAAGCCGATCAATATTGGAGGCTCTCGCGGACGCCGCGAGGCTACCGGACGCGGCGTGATGATCGTCTGCGATGAAGCGTGTCAGAAGCTGGGACTCGATCGCACGCAAACACGCGTGATCGTGCAGGGCTTCGGCAACGTCGGATCCAATGCTGCTCTGCTGATGCACCAGGCCGGGTACAAAGTGATTGGCATCGCCGAGGTTGGCGGCGGCTTGCACAATAAGAATGGCATCGACCTGAAGGCCCTGGTGGATTTCCGCCAGAAGAATGGAACTGTTCACGGCTTCCCCGGCGCGGAAAAGGCCGAGACTGCGGACTTGCTCGTAGAGGATTGCGAAATTCTCATCCCTGCGGCCACCGAGAATGTCATCACCAGCCGCAACGCAGACCGTGTGAAGTGCCGCATCCTGGCGGAAGGCGCGAACGGACCAACAACCTCAGCAGCTGACGACATCCTCACCGACAAAGGCGTCTTCGTGATTCCCGACATCCTCGCCAACGCCGGCGGCGTGACCACTTCCTATTTCGAGTGGGTCCAGGATCGCCAGGGATATTTCTGGAAAGAGTCAGTCGTCAACGAACAACTCGACGCGATCATGAAGTCTTCGTTTGAAGATGTCGTGCGCTACGCCGAGACTCACCACGTCAACAATCGCATCGCGGCTTACATGCTCGCGATCGACCGCGTGGCCTACACGATTCGGCAGCGCGGCATTTACGCTTAGATATTGAACGATGAAGTTCCGGGCCTCCATTCAGATGGAGGCCCTTTCTCTTGCTTGACCATTCCTGTCCGCCTTGTCATTATGTAGCACGCTACTTGGGCTCGGGTTCGGCGCGTTCGCGCGCAACAAATCTTTCCAAAGAAACGTGAGGCTTGCTCGGCCTCATTGACAGTTTTCGGGAGAAACCTGTGAAGAAAATCGACTCATGGTCGAAGTGGTGCGTATTTGTGTGTCTTTCTCTAGCGAACGTTGGAACCACGGCTTGGGCGCAAACCCAATCCACTACCTCGACCAGCGATCAAAGCTCGACCACTACAACCAAGAAATCGAAGAAATCCAAGAAGGCCGCTGCGGCTGCGACCGACAGTTCTGCTGCTCCGGCTGGCACCGCGGCCACAACCACGTCAACGTCCTCAAAGAAAAGCAAGAAGAACGGCACTAGCGGCGCGTCTTCAGCTCCCGCTGCAGGTGCAACGAAATCTTCCACCGCAAGCAAGACGGCCGATGCATCGACAGGAGGCGCGCCTGCTGCGGACGCCTCTACTGCAAAGACTTCATCCAAGAACAGCAAGAAATCGAGTTCGGCAACGGCGGCGCCTGCGGCCAATTCGATGGCAGCTCCGGCGCCTACTCCAGCTCCAGCCACGAAGACTTCTACAGCAGCCGCGCCTGCCCCTGCTCTGGCTGCCGCGCCCGCAGCCAACAGCATGGCGCCGGCCGCAGCTCCCGCGAAGAAGGCTGCTTCCAAACCCGCTGCTACGCCCGCGGCTTCTGACGCGGACATCGCTGCAGCCAAGTCCTCGGGCAAAGTCTGGGTCAACATGGACTCGAAGGTTTACCACAAGAGCGGGCGTTGGTACGGCAAGACCAAGAGCGGCAAGTTTATGACCGAAGACGAAGCCAAAGCTGCCGGCTACAAGGCCTCTCAATCCGACTAATTCAAAATCTTAAGGAGAAACCATGACAAGAAAACATTTGATCGCGCGCGTTCTCATCATTTTGGTTGCAGTCTCGCTCTTGAGCTCTTTGAGCGTGGCGCAAGCCGCAGGTACGATGGCCCCCAGCAAGACGTCGAGCGCGCAAACTGCATCCGCTGATTTGCTCGACATCAACTCTGCCAGGAAAGATCAGCTCGATGCGCTTCCCGGCATCGGTGCCGTGTACTCGCAGAAGATCATCGACGGGCGGCCCTACAAAGCCAAGACCGATCTGGTCAGGAAGAAAGTCCTTCCGCAGGCTACCTACAACAAGATCAAGGACAAAATTATCGCTAAGCAAAAATGAGGCACGGCGGTCTGGAATCCGTTCAACGGCTCCAGACCTTCGCGCTCTGTAACGCTCGGTCCGTTCGAAAGGAGTAATTATGGCTTTGCTGGGCAATCTGGAAAATATGGCAGCAAGCAAAGTGGCCGCTTCCAATCCCGAAGCCACGGCAGTGTTGGAGATGATCCAAAAGCCATCCCGGGGGAATCTCGGGCCTGGTGCAATCTTTCCACAGCAACGGCCTGGGTGGACTGGTGCACTCCTGGATCAGCACCGGCGAAAACCAGTCTGTCAGCCCCGCTCAAATTCAGCAAGTGCTGGGCTCGGGCCCGGTGCAAGCCTTGGCGCAAAAGTTAGGCTTGTCTCCAGAGCAGGCAAGTTCGACTTTGTCGCAATTGCTTCCCACGGTCATGGACAGGTTGTCGCCCAATGGGGCAGTCCCCGATCATTCCAACCTGCTGCAAATGGGTGAAGGCTTGCTCTCGTCTCTCAGCAAAACTGGTACCAACGGCTAGTGTCTCTGACTCGAAATGGGGACGGCCACGATCTCGTCCCCGTTTTCAACTTTCGTGTCCTCTCCCTCCATTGCGTTCCCTTTGTCCGAGGAGGATAATCAACTTGGTTGCCGCCTGGCCACCGGAGCTCCCCGTAGTGTGAACCTACCGAATTCCATCACGCTCATTCGCATCTTCAGCATTCCTCTGCTGATGTGGATCCTTGCCAGTCCCCGTTTCAATGGCATCAGCGGCGAGCGAGAGTTGTTGGCCTCGGCGCTGTTTATCGCGGCGTCGATGACCGATGGAATCGATGGTTATCTCGCACGCCGGCGCGGGCAGATCACGACCATCGGAATCTTGCTCGATCCCCTGGCCGACAAGCTCCTCATCGCAGCCGCCTTTGTGACGCTGGTGCAGTTGAATCCCAGCCTGGTTCCGGCGTGGATTGCCGTGGTCGTTATTGGCCGCGAATTCCTTGTGAGCGGATTGCGCTCGATCGCAGCGTCTGAAGGGTTCACCATCGAAGCCAGCGAACTCGGCAAGCTGAAGATGGTGGTGCAAATCGTCTCGGTAGTCGCCGTCATTCTGGACCATCGTTGGAAAGAATGGCCGGTGTACGGAAATTACATTTTTCCCATTCACTGGATTGCTTCTCTCGCGATCTGGTTTATGGTGTGCGTCTCCCTCGTATCGGCGATCGATTACTTTGTGGCCTTCTGGTCGAAAATTGACCGGCGCGTGGTCAAGCGCCGCCGCCGCGCCTTCATTCTGAGCCGGCGGAGAAAGCCTACGCCGCCAGCGGCCGACCCTGATGTCGCAGCTTCGACCTAGTCCGGTTGATGTTGACCAATCCTCCCGCCGCGAGTTCTCGCAAGACGAGAGAGTTTTGCTGCTTCGACTAGCCCACGACTCCATTCTTTCCGCACTCGAGGATCGCGAGATCCCGCTTGATCCCCCGACTCGTCATCTGGCAGAACCTCGCGGGGCGTTCACATCGCTATATCTGAAGGGGGAGCTGCGGGGGTGCGTTGGATACGTATTGCCGGTCGGCTCGGTCTATCGCGCGGTCGGCGAAACCGCCCGGGCCGCTGCTTTCGAAGACACGCGGTTTCCGTCGGTCAAGATCGAGGAGGCACACCATCTGAAAGTGGAGCTCAGCATCCTCTCTGTTCCGCAGCCGATCGCGGCCGAATCCATCGAGATCGGACGCCATGGATTACTGATCAGCGTGACCGGACATCGCGGCCTGCTCCTGCCGCAGGTTCCCATCGAACACCGCTGGGATCGCGAGACCTTCCTCAGCCAGACATGCCGCAAGGCAGGTTTGTCGCTGGACGCGTGGCAAAAGGGTGCCACGATTGAAGCCTTCACGGCAGAAATATTCGGCGACAAGCAGACCGGATAAACTCAGCATACGTATCACGTACAGGTTCCGTTCGTTGTCTCCGCAGAAAGAGAAAACCGGGAACGGTTTCCCGTTCCCGGTCTGGGACTAGTAGAGCCACAGCAAACTAGTTGGTCTGATCGAGTTCCACACTGTCGCCTGCGTGCGTATCTTCCAACGAGAAAACGATCATGCCGGTCGCGGTGGTGTCGGTTACTCCGATGATCACGATCTCGGATACAGCCCTGCGGGGCAGGTCGCGCACGTGAATCACGGGACCGTTGCCTTTGGTGAACATCGCCGGGTCGACCGAGGGTACCTTCTTCTGCGTGTCCTCGGCAATGGCAGCCTTGAATGAGAGAGAATCCACCGGATCTTTTAGGTCCGCTTCGTAAGAGCGCACGGCGCGGAAGTAGTCGCCGATTTTAACGCCCTGGTTCGAGCCAATGTTGAGATACAGCTTCTGGCCCGTACCCAGCTCTGAATCGAAATCCTTGCCCATCACGATGCGGCCGGAAACCTTGCTGCTGGCCGGCAGGAATCGGTCGAAGTGCATCGGGCTGCGGAACGTCATGGCCGGTTTCTCGGCGAAGGGAATCGTAGTGTCACCAGGGTTGACGCCATCACACGCGTATTCGATCTGCGCGATGGCAGTCTTGTTGCGCGTATCAATGACTTTCACCCGGCCCACTTCTTCGTACGGCTGGCCGGTTTCCTTTAGCAGCTTTTTCTGACCGGGGTACATCTCGTACTCGTTGACATCCCGAAGTTCGCGGACAACTTCATACTCGGCGCCTGCCGTGTATCCGGTGCCCTCAAGGTAGACGACGTCGCCACGAGTAAATTTCGTGGTGGTCGGAGTCTGCAGGCCGCCAGCAACAAAATTAGCGTCAGGCAGAATATGCTTGCTGACGAAGCCGGCACAATAAAGGTCGGAATACGTGGGCGTCTGAACCCGCTCCGTGGGAAAGCTCTCCGTGGTCGGGACAGTCCCTTGGGGGGCCGCTGCTGCGGCGCTGTCGTCTGCCGATTGTCCCCAAGCTGCCGTCGCGAGCACCAACACTAACAATCCTGTTTTCTTCATGTTACCTCCGGGGAGTGGTTTCGCGGTCCTTCTCCCTTGTCAAATGCCAGAAAAGAAAGGCTTCAAGCGGAAGGTAACAAGCGGGTAAGGGAGGGTCAAGGTTACGAGGGTGTTGGGCACCCCGGAGCAGAAGTTTTTTGGCTCCAGAAGTTAATCCCTTGTTGCATAAGTAATTAAGGCCCTGTAATAATTCGCCGTTCGTTCCGCTGCATCCCGGACCGGGGTACCGAACTGAGAATGATGAATTCCGCCTCCCCTTACGCGCCTCGCCTTTTGCCCTTGCGGTTGCCGCGAGTCTGCGTAGCTGTCATTGGCTCGGATGCCAATGAAATGGCCGAAAAGGCCGAGGGATTGGTGCGCGATAACTCTTTTCTAGAGTTCAGGTTAGACTATCTTCCCAAACCGGCACTGGGTCTTCCCCGGATCAAGCGCTTCCTCGAAAGCCATCCCGGCACCGTGGTGATCGCCACATGTCGTCGTGCCGCCAACGGAGGCAAGTTCCGCGGCTCCATGGCTTCGCAACTCGACATTCTGGGAAAGGCGATCGCGGCGGGATGCCAACTGGTTGACGTTGAGCTTCAGACTGCCAGCAAGTGCAAACCGGCTCAATTGCAGAAACTGCGTACCCGCTCCGGCTTGATCCTTTCGTTCCATGATTTCCGGGCGACGAAGAAGCTTGATGAAACGTTAGAAAAGATGGTGGCCTACCCGGCGGATTACTACAAAGTGGTCAGCACGGCGACGACGCTCTCCGATAACGTGACCATGATCAAGTTCCTGGCTCGTGAGGGCGACCGGCATTCCCTGGTCGGCATGTGTATGGGCGAGCAAGGAATCATCAGCCGTGTTTTGGGAGTTCGGGCAGGCAGCGTGTTTACCTTCGCGTCTGCCAGCGCTGGACAGGAAACCGCTCCCGGTCAAGCGACAGCACAGGAATTGCGAAGTGTTTATCGCATCGATCAAGTGGATGTCGCGACCAAAGTCTACGGCGTCGTTGGCGATCCCATTGCGCATTCGCTTTCTCCGGCAATCATGAATGCAGCGTTCCGCCGCGAGAACGTTAACGGTGTTTACCTGGCTTTGCACGCCAAGACGCTCAAGGATCTACTCGCCTGCGTCAAAGAGATTCCAATTCACGGCATCAGTGTGACAATGCCGTACAAGGAAGCGATCCTGCCGCATCTCGATAACACGGATTCGCACACCACCAAGATCGGCGCCTGTAACACGGTCGTGCGCGCGCAGGACGGCAAGCTCTACGGCTTCAACACCGATGCGGCGGGTGTCGTGCGCCCGCTCGAACGCCGCCTCAATACCATCGAGGGTGCGAGGGTTCTGGTGATTGGAGCAGGAGGCGCAGCCCGCGCCGCCGTTTTTGGGCTCAAAGAACGAGGCGCGGAAGTCTACATTCTGAATCGCAGTGCAGCGCACGCAAAAAAGCTGGCGCATCAGGCCCGCGCCCGGATCATGAAGCGTCCCGACCTGAAGAAGATGGCTTTTGACGTGATCATCAATGCCACTCCGGTTGGGATGGGAAATTCGCGCGAAACGCCGCTCCAGGATAAAGAAATCAATGCACGCTATGTCTATGATATGGTTTACGATCCTGCAGAAACGCGACTTCTGAAACTAGCGAAGGAGCGGGGCGCGCAAGTTATTTCGGGGATTGAGATGTTCGTCCACCAGGCGGCCCGCCAGTTCGAAATCTGGACGGGGAAACCTGCCCCCTGGGACGAGATGCTGCGAGTCGTACTTCTGGCCCAACAGGAGCGCGTCAACCACACTGCGAACGCTAAATAAGCACTTGCCGATGCTCCACTGCAAGAAAAAGTTGCATTTACCAGGTGCCCAAAGTAAGATGCATATAGGAAGTGCGACTGTAAACGCTTCCGGTTAGCCCAGTACCGCCCGTTCCTTACTTCCAAACTCGCAGTTCACAAGCTTTGGCGAAATAACTCGACGTGAGAGACGGCTTGGTCCGCCTCGATCCCGGTTCGGAGAGTTCAACATGGCGTGGTACGCGTACTGTCTTACCGAGCATCAAACCCTCCCAAATGGCACCCGCACCCGACGTCCTTTCCTCCTCGAGGGCGTTCAAGGGGTCAACGGGGCTGCTGTTCTCAGCTATCCCAGTGGTGAATTCGCCGTCATTGTCAGCGAATACGACCACACAGCCGGCGAGCTCGACCACAAAGCCGCGATTGAGCATGCGCGAGTCGTCAGCAACTGCTTCCGCAATTCCACCGTCCTCCCCTTCAAATTTGGCACAATTTTCGATAGCGACGACGCCCTTCGCCAGGCCGTCCGGGTCAACCGGCGCGCTTTTGGCTTGAGCGTTGCGAAGTTACGCGGCAAGTCCGAAATGCACATCAAGCTGGTCGTCCGCGACGGTTCCCTGCGCGAAGCGATGATCGACATCGAGCTACCCGATACCGTCGGCGGGGACTACCTGTCCAAGCTGAAGGTGAAGGCTTCGAGAGAACGCGAGCGTCAGACGAAAGCCCGGGCCCTCTCGGTCCAGGTCCATAAGCTGTTCAATCCACTGGAAGAAGAAGTCAGCTGCAAGAAGGTCGCGCCAGAGGGCATGTTGATCGATATCGCCCACCTGATCGACTCCAAGAGCGTGGAAAAGTATCAAAATCGCTACAGCACGGCCGCCAAGCAGCTTAAGAATTGTGAAGTGGCCATCAGCGGTCCGTGGCCTCCGTATCACTTCCTTCCGGGCAAGCTCCGCACGGTAGCCGGCAATAGCTAGATTCTCTGGATTCTGCAAAAGCCCATGGCGATCTGCCATGGGCTTTTGCTTTGAGTTTCGCATGGACCTGCATTGAATATGCATTGTTCTGCACTTGGAGCTTCTTGCCATCGCCGACTGCGGTGCTTCCGTCGATCCATCTAACGCCGAGTAACTCCTTTACATCCATTTAGTTATGGTCGTACGTGATACTAATCACAGGATTTCCACAATTTGGCGCGGCAAGTGCTTCAGTCATCTGTAAGAAAGAGGCCGCACACTCCATGACTTTCATCCTCTTCGATTCTACGCGTCACTTCCCGAAGTGCCGTCCAGCTTTGCGGAACGGCATCTTGCATCGCCTTTCCTGACATCGCCCACCAATCGTAGCCTCTTGAAACGTGGCCCCAGAGATGGGGCCATTTTTTTTACCCGGCGGAAATCGCAGAGAATCATCCACCACGAAGGAAACGTAGTATCGCGAAGGAACAAAATGCCGTCTCAACCTTCGTGATACTTCGTGTCCTTCGTGGTGAAGGGGCTTTCTTCGACCCAGCTAACCATGCCGAAGTTCTCATTTCCTTTGCAGGTCAGATACACTGGCGTGCGACATGCCAACCATTTACCCTCGCCCTAAACTGATAGCAAGCCTGCTCGCCGCGTTCTCGATTCCTGCCCTCGCCCAAAGCCAGCCGCAACCCGCGCCCGCCCCCTTCGGAGCTCCTCCGCAGATGACGCAGGCGCAGCAGGAAAACTACTCCGCCCAGTTGCTCGACCAGCTAGCGGAAATCAAAACGGCGGCTCTATCCGACGACTACGCTTACCATCAGGTCACGCATTTGACGGAGAACATCGGACCGCGCATCAGCGGCTCGCCGCAGGCCAAGGCCGCCGTGGACTACGTTGCCGGCGAACTCCGCCAGCTCGGGCTCGATGTCCAACTGGAAGAAGTGAAAGTTCCGCACTGGGTACGCGGCGCGGAAACCGCGGAGCTGGTGGAATATCCGGGACAAGTTCCCGGGACGAGTCAGAAAATCGTGCTTACGGCTCTCGGCGGAAGTACCGCGACACCGGCGGAAGGACTGAACGCAGATGTCGTGGTCATCAACAATTTCGATGAGTTAAAGAAACTCGGACGAGACCATATCGCGGGCAAGATTGTTTTATTTAACGAAATCTTCGATAAGCAGAAGGCTGCGGCTGGCCTCTCCTTCATCTCGTACGGAGAGGCCGTCCGCTACCGTGCGGCCGGACCCAAGGCCGCAGCGGAACTGGGCGCGGTCGCCGGCCTGGTCCGTTCAGTAGAAAACGCCGACTACCGCCTGCCGCACACCGGCTTCAGCGTTCCAGCAGGTATCCCTGCTGGCGCCGTTGCGTCCGAAGATGCAGAACTCATCGCTCACCTCGCGGCACAGGGCAGAGTTCGCATGCATCTCACGTTGACTCCGCAGAAGCTTCCCGATGCGGTCGGCTACAACGTCATCGCCGACCTGAACGGCACGGAGCATCCCGAGCAGATCGTAGTCGTTTCCGGACATCTCGATTCCTGGGACCTCGGCACCGGAGCCATCGACGACGCGGCCGGAGTCGCAGTCGCAATGCAGGCGGCCGAGGTTCTACAGAAGCTGCACCTGCATCCCAAACGCACACTGCGTGTGATTGCCTGGATGGACGAAGAAAACGGTGGAGCGGGAAGTCAGACTTACACGAAGGATCATTCGAACGATTTCCCTAGGCACGTCGCAGCGATCGAAAGCGATTCGGGCGCAGCGCATCCACTGGGGTTCGATATCCGAATGTCTACGAGCGCCGCCGATCTGCTGCGGCCGGCATTGAATGTCCTGCAAAGCTTCGGAGCCACCGCCCTGCAGCCCAGTAGTTATCCACCTGGAGCGGATATCGCAGCGATGTCCGAAGCGGGAGTTCCCGCGCTCGGACTACTGCAAGACGGCCGCACCTATTTCAACTATCACCACAGCGCCGCCGACACACTCGACAAGATTGTCCCGAGCGAGTTGCGTGAGAACGCCGCAGCCATGGCCGTCATGGGATACGCGCTGGCCGACATGAAAGATCCGCTGCCCAGATAATGGTGCGTTCGGATTGATCGCCAAGGGGCGGCGCAATGACGAGCCATCCGCAACATCTGCGCGGTTTGCGGGTTTCAGAGTAGGAGCAACGGTGCGTGATTAGGATCACCACCGCGTGGGCGCAGTCTACTGACAGCCCTTTGAGCGGTTGACGCATCTTAATTCCCGCGCTTATCATTTTCGTTTGGCCTCACGACCACGGACGCCTCCGCTGCGGGGCGTCCTAAAAGTTATGAGGCCTTTTCGGATTCGCGAAGTGAACTTATGGAAAAGAAGAAGCTCGAAGCATTCAAGAAACGGCTAGAGACGCGGCAGCAGGAATTGCGCCGCACGGTGAACCGGACTCAGGCCGACGGCCGCTCCGCCGACGAGGACACGGCGCAGGATATCGCCGATCGCGCCGCCAGTTCCTACACCAAGGAATTTTTGTTCAGCCAGAGCAACAACGAGCGCCAGCTGTTGCAGATGGTGGACCGCGCCCTCGTCCGCATTCGCGAAGGCAGCTTTGGCGAATGCATCCACTGCGGCAAAGAGATCAATGCCAAGCGCCTCGAGGCCGTGCCGTGGACGCGCCACTGCATCGAGTGCCAGGAAAAACTCGAGCAGGGATTGCTGGAAGAAGCTCCGCGGTAAGAAAATTGTTTTTGTCCTACGAAACGCCGCCGGAACTCGGCGGCGTTCGCATTTTGTAGATCATGCGGGGACGGCCGCCTCGTCTGTCCGCCGGACGCTGCACGGCGCCTAATTGCCGGGTTTCTTCATTTCTTCCTGCGCGGCCTCCGCTCCCGGCATAACGTTCTTCAGCGGAGCATTCTTCTGCTCATTCAGTTCCGGATGCGGCAGCGGCTTGCGCGGCAACATCTGGTCGCGCATCGCCGCGTTATATACGAAGGTCGCTTCCACGGTGGCTGCCTGCGCTAGATCATCAGGCTGCAGCCGTTCGTACGTATCCATGTTGGAGTGGTGCGTGCGCGACCCGTAGTCGAGCATGTCCTGAATGAATTGGAAGCCCGGGATGCCGATGGAGTCAAACGCCTCGTGATCAGTCCCGCCTGTGTTTCGCATCGTGATCGTGCTGACGCCCAGGTCAGACAGCGGCTGAATCCATTGTTGGAAGATCGGGGCCACGGCCGCATTTTCCTGCAAGTAGATGCCGCGGATTTTCCCAGTGCCATTGTCCACGTTGAAGTATCCGGAAATTTTCTGCTGCTCCGCCTTTACATCAACGGGACCGGCGGGCTTGCGCAGAAAATCGGGCAGCGTCAATTGGTCGGGCGACTCCGAGAGTGGCACGAATCCGAAATGTTGCTTTACGTAGCCGTAGGAACCGAACTCACCTTGTTCTTCTCCGGTCCAGAGGCCGACGCGGATCGTGCGGCGCGGCTGCACGTGCAGCGTATTCAAGATGCGCATCACTTCCATCGCCACCACTGTGCCCGCGCCATTATCCGTAGCGCCTGTTGCCGAGGCCCAAGAATCAAGGTGGCCGCCCACCATCACAACTTCGTCCTTGAGTTTGGGATCGGTCCCTGGTATCTCGGCAATCGTGTCGAAGCCGTGCTCGTGATCTCCCGTGAATTCCGTCTCTACGTCCATCTCGACGGTCACGGGAACATTCGCCTTGAGCAGACGGTACACGCGTCCATAATTCTCAATCGCTGTGACCACCACCGGCAGGGCCTCGGCGTGCTCGCGCTTGTACGTGAACCAACCCATGCCAGCGCCGCCATCGTCGAAAATCGTTCCACCCGATCCGCCGTTGTTTCGGCCGTCGCGGCTCGGAATCACGATTCCCACTGCGTGCTCCGCCGCGAAAAACTGTCCAGCTTTTTCGCGGAACTCCAGCTTCTTGATGAATTCGGCGAAGCCGTCCTGCGGCTCGCCCACGTGCACGGGAAACTCCACTGTCGTCTTCAGGTTGGCATCGTCCCGGCGCTCGAACAGTGGCTTGTCGACCGGCTTCACGTCGCGCATCGGTCCGAAGAAGACGATCTTTCCAGTCAACTTGCCTTTGAACTTTTCCAGATCCTTCTCATCTTTCGCATCGACCAAGACCGCGCTGCCGCTCACTGGTCCATGGCTCGACGGAGACCATGGCAACGCTTGCGCGATAAAAACTGCGGTGTCGGGCACGGACATCCGGACCCATGTGTTGAGTTGGCGCCAACCCATGCCGAACTCGCCCCAATCCTCAAGGTGCGCGTTGCTGCATCCCATCGCGGTGAGTTGCTCCCGCGTCCACTCATTGGCGCGCTTCAGATTTGGAGACCCTGTCAGCCGTGGTCCGATCCCGTCCGCCAGGCCCGAGGCATATTCCATGACATGCGAATGCTCGAGGCCCTCTTCGCGGATTCGTTGATACATCGCGTAGTCGAGAGTCTCGGTCGCCGGCTGTGGCAGCTCGTACGATGGTTTGTTGCTTTCGTCAGACTTGGTTGCTTTGGATTTCTTATCAGCCGCAACGGAGAAAAGAGCGAGACACAACACGACCGCAAGGGTCGAGATAAACCGCTTGTGCAATTGCATTTTTCCTGATTCCTCCCCAGAACGGAAAGCGCAGAGTAGCAGAATGACGCGGCATAGTGAAAGACGAAACCGTCGAATCGGCCCTGAAATCGCGGCCATAACAGGCGGCTGACGTTGAGTGTCTGGCGTTTCGCCGACCTTAGACTCTTTGGTGATGGGAACGATGGGAACGATGTTTTTGACGCCCCCCTTTTACCCCTGTTAAGCTACTAGTTTGTCTCGAACAATTCAGCCGGCCCACCGTTACTATCAGAAGGGAAGTTTGTGCGCGCAGAAACCCGCCATCAACTAAAGCAGGACGCATTCAGCCGAGTGACTATCGGCGCCGCCGAAAAAACCGCCCATTGGAGCGTCGAACACCGGACTACGCTGATGATCTCCACAGTCGTTGTCGCGGTCGTCCTGGTTGCCGTGATTGGCGGTTGGTATTACCTGAACGCGCAGGACGAAAAGGCCAGCCTGGAGTTGTCCCAGGCGGTTCGCACCATGGACACGCAGTTGCGTCCCGCCGGCACTCCGGCCCAACCTGACTTCCCTACGTTCACCTCGGCGAAAGAACGCTCCGAGGCCGCTCAAAAACAATTTCAGGCAATTGTGGATAAGTATCCGCACACCCACACAGCCGACATGGCGCATTATTTTCTGGGTGTCACCGCGGTCAGTCTGGGCGACAACGCCGGCGCAGAGCGCAATTTCAAGGAAGTGATCTCTTCCGGGAATCGCCAGGTTTCGTCGCTCGCCAAAGACGCATTGGCCTCGTTCTACGCCAATACAGGTCGGACGAAAGACGCCATCGCGCTCTATCAGGAATTGCTCAACAAGCCCACCGAGTCGGTCAGCAAGGTGACCGCGCAACTGCAGTTGGCGGAAACTTATCAGAACTCCAACCAACCCCTCGACGCCAAGCGGCTTTACGAGCAGATCAAGAAAGACAACGCGGCCAACGAAGCCGGACAGCTGGCCACCGAAAAGCTGGCAGAGTTGAAGTAGGGATCAGATATTAAGCGCTGTGTGGAAGCAATCGCTGGTCACTTTCACGAATCATGAGTTACGAAGCACTCTGCACATCCGGACCTTCGATCCCGAACCCTAACTCCACCCCGCTCCTGCCTGATACCATGTTGCTGTCTCAAACTCACAAACATGGCCGATCTCACACTCCGCATCAACGGAAGTGAAAAAACAGTCAGCGTTCCGCCGGAAACTCCCCTGCTCTGGGTCTTGCGCGACACGCTTGGACTGACCGGGACGAAATTTGGCTGCGGTGCCGGATTGTGCGGCGCTTGCACCGTCCACGTCGAGGGCAGCGCGATCCGTTCCTGCTCGACTCCCGTTTCGCAAGTCTCGGGGAAGAGTGTGACCACGATCGAAGGTCTCTCTGCCAATGGCCTGCACGTCTTGCAGTCGGCCTGGATCGCGGAAGAAGTCCCCCAATGCGGTTATTGCCAGACCGGGCAGATTATGTCGGCGGCGGCGCTGCTGGCGAAGACTCCCAACCCTTCCGACGATCAGATCACCGAAGCCATGAACGGCAACCTCTGCCGCTGTGGAACGTATGAACGAATCCGCAAAGCGATCCACCGTGCGTCGGCGAACGGGGGCACGCGATGAGCCCATTAACCCGCCGCGGATTCGTCACCGCCGGCGTTGCTGCCGGAGCCGGCCTGGTCATCGGTTTCTACCTGCCCCACCGAGGCGGTTCAGAAAAGGAAGTCTTCTCGCCCAACGCGTATCTTCGCATCACCCCCGATAACAAGATCACCATTGTGGTCGCGCGCTCGGAGATGGGCCAGGGCGTTCGCACCGCGCTTCCAATGATTCTCGCCGAAGAGCTCGAAGCTGACTGGAAGCAAATCGAGATTGAGCAGGCTGGAGCCAGCACTTTGTTCGGCGATCAGACCACGGGAGGCAGCGCAAGCATTCGCACGACTTGGGATCCGATGCGGAAGGCCGGCGCCGCTGCCCGCGAGGTGCTAATCTCCGCAGCCGCCTTGACTTGGAACGTGCCCCGATCGGGGTGTACGGCCGAGAATAGCCACATCAAGCACGCCGCAACCAATCGCAGCCTCGCGTATGGGGATCTCGTCGCCAAGGCCTCAACGCTGCCCATTCCAACCGACGTTCCGCTGAAGCAGAGCAAAGACTACAAGATCGTCGGACAGCGACTGCCGCGCGTGGATTCGCCGTCCAAAGTAAAAGGCGAAGCCACCTTCGGCATCGATTTCCGCCTGCCAGGAATGAAATACGCGGTGCTCTCGCGCTGTCCCACCATCGGCGGCAAAGTTTCGAGCTTCGATGACAAAGATTCGAAGAAGATTTCCGGCGTGAGTTATGTCGGCAAGATCAGTGACTCCGCCGTCGCGGTCGTAGCCGACAGCGTGTGGGGCGCGATGGAAGGCCGACGCGTCCTCAACGTCACCTGGGACGACGGCCCCAACAAAGATCTGAATACCGCCGCGGTCATGGCCTCTCTTAAAGCGGCGACGAAGAAACCCGCGAGCATGTATCTCGCCGGCGATCCCGCGAAGGCCGCAGGCCGCACGGTGTCTGCCGAGTACACTCTGCCGTTCATGGCGCACGCTCCGATGGAGCCCGGAAATTGCACTGCACACCATCAAACGTCGAAGTGCGAACTCTGGGCGCCGACACAAGTTCCGCAAGACTGTCGCGACTCGGTCGCCCCCGCGATCGGACTCGACCCCGATCAGGTGAAGGTTAACGTCACGCTGATGGGTGGAGGCTTCGGTCGTCGCCTCGAGCACGACTACGCCGTCGAGGCCGCGCTGGTTTCGAAAGCGATCAACGCTCCGGTGAAAGTCCTCTGGACTCGCGAAGACGACATGCGCTTCTCGACTTATCGCCCGGCGAGCCTGCATCAGATCAGCGCCAAGGTCGATGGTGCCGGCTACCCCGTCGCGTTGACCCATCGCATCATCGCGCCGTCGATCAGCGGGCAGAAGGGTCAGCCGGTTCCGGACGGAGTCGATCCCGATCTTCCTGACGAAGCGGGACCGGTCTACGGATTCCCGAACTACTCGATCGAATATGTGATGACTGAGACTCCGGTGCCTCTCGGATGGATGCGGTCGGTATACGCGCTGCAAGCTGCATTCGCGTTGGAGAGCTTCATCGATGAACTCGCCGTCGCGGCCGGAAAAGATCCTTTCCGGTATCGCTTGCACTTGCTCGAAAAAGATCAGGACCTGCAATATTTCACCACCACCTGGCACACTGCCCGCATGCGCGAAGTGCTGCAACTAGCTGCAGAAAAAGCTGGCTGGGATACGCCTCTTGCCGCCGGACGCTATCGCGGCATCGCCTGCTTCGGCTGCTTCGCCTCCTACATGGCCGAAGTGGTAGAGATCACGATGGAAAACGATCAGCCCCGCGTGCATCGCGTTGTCGCCGTCGTAGATTGCGGCCAAGTTATCAATCCGAGCATTCTGGAACAGCAGATTCAGGGAGGCATCGTCTACGGTCTTGCGAACGCCCTGCGCGCCAAGATCACGATTGAGAAGGGACGCGTGGTGCAAGGCAACTTCGACGATTACGCGCCGCTGCGAATGGAAGAGACGCCGACGGTCGAAGTCTACGCGGTTCCGAGCGCGGAAGTGCCGAGCGGGATCGGCGAGCCTTCGGTGCCACCCATCGCCCCGGCGCTATGCAATGCGATCTATGCAGCGACGAAGAAGCGAGTTAGAGCGCTGCCGATCTTAAGCTGATCGCCCTACTCTGATCGTGGCGAGCTCGATTCGTGTAGCGTCGGCCTCTCGCCGGCTGTCCCGAGCGCGTCTCGCGCTCGCGGTCAGGGCTATAACGGATATTGCTCCTTCAGGAGAATCCATGTTCCGCAAGCGTCTGTCTGCAATCCTCATTCTTATTCTTACTGCCATTCCTCTTCTTACTTCGACTTCGCGAGCCGAAACCGCCCCCTCATCCTCGGTCTCCGCTTCCCGCCTCGCGCACCTCCGCCACGGCATCAATCTCAGCGAATGGTTCGCGCAGGTCTACGATCCTAAGGGATACACCAAGGAGCACTTCGAAACCTGGACGACCGCGACAGATATTGCATTAATCAAGTCGGCAGGATTCGATCACGTCCGCCTGAGCGTTAATCCTCAGCCCATGATGGACGCAGCCTGGCGCCAGCATGGCAGCGACGAATATTTCGGCTATCTCGACGCCGCGATGAAGATGATTCTCGACGCTGGACTCGCCGTTCGAGCTCGACATGCACCCCGACTCCGACTTCAAAGCCAAGCTCGCCAAAGAAGACGACTTCGTCGAGCGCTTCGCCGATTTCTGGCGAACCCTGGCGCAGCACTACTCGTCATCCTCATGGGATTCCGAGCGCATATTCTTCGAAATCCTCAACGAACCCGAGATGCGCGATCCCTATCGCTGGTACGGCATCGAGGCCAAGCTGGCGAAAGCGATTCGCCAGGGCGCCCCTGCCAACACGATCATCGCGACCGGCGCCAAGTGGGACGACGACTACGACATGCTCATGCTGGAACCGCTGCGCGATCCCAATGTCATTTACGTCTTCCACTTCTACGAGCCGCACATCTTCACGCATCAGGGAGCGACCTGGGGCGCGTTGTACTGGCACTGGCTCAAGGATCTCCACTATCCATCGAATCCCGCCAATGCTGTGCAGGCGGCTGAAACCGTCCCCGAGGCAGTGCACCGACTCGATGTGATTCGCTATGGGCAAGATCATTGGGACGCATCACGCATCGAAGCGGAAATCAATCAGGCCTCTGAGTGGGCGAAACGAAATGGAGTCCCTCTCGTTTGCAATGAATTCGGCGTGTATCGTCACGCCGAACCGCAAGATCGCCTCGCCTGGCTCACCGACGTCCGCACCGCCCTCGAGCGCCACAACATCGGTTGGACCATGTGGGATTACTCCGGCAGCTTTGGCGTGGTGACGAAGAAGGACGGGAGGAACACGCTGGATCCAGACACTGTGAAGGCACTGGGATTGAAGGTGCCGTAAAGCAGCGGCCAAGCTGCACGCCATGACCTAGTGAGGAATTGTTTGCCTCATATCCGAAGCGAAGTTCTGAAATGCGGCCAGATCTTCGGCCGGACCTGGTCCCAAGCCGCTCTTTCGATCCAGCGCGTCTTGGGCAGCTGTCTCGGCACTCCAATATTTCAGGAAGACGCCCTCGCGCAAGTAACGGATTTCCTGCAAGGTCGAATCGGATGCTCCTGCATATTTGTCGATCTGACGCAGGAAGAACTTGAACAGGGGATCGGGTAGTTCAAAGGATTCGTCAGAAGAATTCGTGGGTTAGTTTCGGTTCCGGCAACTTGCCCAGAGCATGATAGAGTGCAAGTTCGGTGATGCGAAAGGTGCGGAACCCGTAGGATTTTCTCATAGTGACTTTGACTTTGTTGTTGAGGCCCTCAACCACGCCGCTGGAGAACTGTTTTTTGGCCTTGAAGTAGTTGAGGATGAGTTCCCGATGGGCCCGTAGGGTTTTGGCAATTTTCTTCATCGGTTCAATCCGGGAGCGCATGGTTTCCTGACACCAGAAGTCGAGATACCTGCCCGCCCAGGTCGGGGAGTTGTAGTCCCAGAAGCGCTGGAAGTCTTCTTTGAGCAAATAGGCACGAACGGTTTGCAGGTTATAGCGGAGAAGATCGCGCAACCGGAACTTCTGTTGCGAAGTGAGATTGGCTTTGCGCTTGAGGATGCACCAACGGGACTTCTTGAGGAGAGGTTCGTGGCCATCTTGGGCCATCTTGCGAGACTCGGCGGCACGTACATCGTCGAGGGCCGCATTCATCTTGGCCACGATGTGAAAACGGTCGAGAATGTGAAGTGCTTGTGAGCATTTCTCCCGGACCACTTGGAGATAGGGCTTCCACATGTCGGAGCAGACGAATTGAATCTTGGAGCTGAGCTCAGTTCCTAGCATGGCGAAGAATGCCTGGAAGGTTTCGACAGTTCGCTCTTGGCCAACCCAGAGCAAGCGCGTGAAACCGGAGTCGATTTGATAGACCAAGGTGAGGTATTTGTGGCCTTTGGCATACTGGATTTCGTCCACACCGATGGCCGAAATCGGACCCAGGGTGCGATGTGCCAAGCCCCAGTCCACGACAAACTGCACGGCGTGGCAAACCTGGTCCCAAGAGGTGCGGAACGATTCGGCGGTTTCCTTCCAGGACAGTTTGCGCGCCCAGCGCGCCAAGAAGATCATGTAGGCTTTGGTGAGGGAATGCTTACCATCGGCCCAGGGGACTTCCTCGACCACGACGCCGCAGGTGGTGCAGTGGACCCGGCGCATGCGATAGAGGAGAAAAACCAAGAAGCCCCAAACCGGGATGAATTCGAAAGAACGCTCGGCCAGGCGGTCGTAGCCGGCCGCTGGCCGGTGGCAACCGGAACAGATGGCTTTGGAACCGACACGTGGCCGTACCCGGATCTCAAGGCGCTTGCGATCTGGGCTGAGACGGGCGGGTTGGTAAACGAATCCGGGGAAGTGATAGCACTGGTTAAGAAGCGTGATAATCTGCATGTCGAAATGGGTGCCATGGCAAAAGTATCTACCCTACAACAATCCGCCGCGGCCCGTATCGACGACTACTGCAAAGACCTTGCCGAGTGGCCCAGAAGCTGGATGGGCTTGCCCAAAGACCTGGTGCCCGGAGAGAAAATGGTGGCCTACTTCCGACCCTTCCTGGAACATCTGATCCACCTCGGACTGTCCAAAAAAACCATCCGGAAACATGTCGACAACCTCTGGGTTCTGGGCGGAGAGATGATCCGTGATCTGCATGAAACGCCATCTCTAAGAAAGGTACCCATCGAGACTCTGGTTTTTCAGGTGATCCAGGACGGAGGTCCGATTCTGTATCACAACGACTCCGAGGAGCAGAAACGGTCCTTTGCATCCACCTGCAGCAAGTTTCGCAGATTCCTGGAAGGCCGCCCGAGCCTAGCATCCGCCACGAAGCGGTGGAAATGACGAAAGAGGAAAATCCCCAAAACCAAGAACGGGATTTCCCTCTTTCTTGGAAAGCGCAAACCCCGCGCTTCCCACATTCCCACCGCACGGCTACTGCTGCTGTCCTCGCTTCAACACCCAATCAAAGCAAATCAAAGCTACAACTGCGCTTGCGCTACTCGCAACCTTCCCAAGTTACCCACGGATTCCTCAGAGGAGGCGTTCAAAGTTGTCGGGTGCGTCACGGCGTTTGTATTCGAATATCGTTTTCTGGTGCCATGCATTGAACTTCCTCGTTCCAAACGAATCGTTCACGCCGAGAAAAATCTGTGACGTCGGCATCACGACACGCACCTCGGCTCCATTTCCAGGATGGATCACCCACACCGCCACCGTATGATTCGGGTACGGCCAGAATAGCCCGACACTGCGCACTCCAGCACGCTCCACCAGAAACGCATACAAGGCCGAGAGTTCGTCGCACTCGGCGGAAGCCGTCGGCGCCGCCCACGAAACCTCTCGCACTGCCTTCCACTGGCTCCAGATGCGGTCGGAATTCGGCGGCATATTCGTAATCGTCCAATGAACGTTCCAGAATCCTGCGTCTCGCGTGGCCTCGTAGAGCAACCGGACAATGACAAAGTCGGAGTAGCTGATGCTGTCGGGGGCAATTTTGTAGGCAGTGGTGAAGGATTGAAAACTGAGCCGCATTCCCGAACTGCTTTCGAGCGTTTTCGCACGGGCACGTATTTCACTGATCAGATGAGCAACGTTGTTGTCGGACGGCGAAGTGCCAAGCTGCTCCGCGCCCGGATTAACCGCCGGAGAACTCGCAGCGGCTAATGCCAGGATCAGAGCGCAGCAATAGCGGAGAAGGCACGGCGACGTCACCCACAGATGATATCGACCGACTTCCGAATTGCCAGCTAAATTGGAGGGTTCATCAGTTTATTTTCTGAAGAAACTTATTGACCCTCTACGGTGTCTAACGAACCGGGTTCACTCCGCGCTCTACAATTGCAGGCACCACGATCCGCCCATTCCGCTGACGAGGTCGGCCATGATCGAAGCCGTGCATCTCACCAAGCGCTACGCTTCTTTGCCTGCCGTACAAGACTTGTCGTTTACGCTGCGCCCGGGACAGGTCCTTGGCTGCCTCGGCCCGAACGGCTCCGGAAAGAGCACGACCGTGAAAATGCTCACCGGGTTGCTCGAGCCCTCACGGGGCGTGGTTCAGGTCGACGGCCATGACATTCGAAACGACCTGACCGCTTTCCGGAAGCGTCTCGGCTACGTCCCCGAGGAAGCGCATCTCTATCCCTACCTGAGCGGCTGGGAATATCTCGAAATGATCGCCACTCTTCGCGGCATGCCGTCCAGCAAGCTCGCGATCACGATTGATTCTCTGTTGGAATTGTTCTCCATGCATCCCCACCGCTTCGCCAGCATCGGGACTTATTCGAAGGGCATGCGCCAACGGATTCTTCTCATCGCAGCCCTCATGGACAATCCTGACATCTTCATCTTCGACGAGCCCTTGTCAGGACTGGACGTCACCTCGGCTTTGATCTTCAAGAACTTGGTCCAGGCGCTGGGGCGCGGCGGAAAACTCGTCTTCTATTGTTCGCACGTTCTTGAAGTCGTCGAGAAAGTTTGCACCGACGTGCTGATTCTTCGGAAGGGCGTGGCGATCGCGCAAGACTCGGTGGTGAACATCCGCAAGATTCTCGGGCAATCCCTCGAGAATACGTTTCTCCACCTGGTTGACGACGTGGATACGATGCGCGTGGCCAGCGACATCGTGAGCGTCATGAAGACGAAGACCGCATGATTACCGAGGTGCTCGACGCACTCACCTACAGGTGGGAAAAGCGCCGCCAGCGTCCCTTCTGGCGGATGGTGTACCTCTTCGCCGCCCGCATTTTTCGCGGCGGCGGCGATTCCGACGCGGAGGGCCTCGACCTTGGCATCGGGCTGGTGCTCACGCTGCTCGCCATGCCCGGAGGATTCGTATCGATCCTGCTGCTGAACAAGTACGGAACTTTCCTGCAATGGCTGCGAGGACAAACCAACGTCGATCCGCTGCTGGTTGCACTTCCCGATGAGTACTTCTTCATCGTCCTCTCGATGACCGTGACGGGCGCAGTCGCCGTTTGGCGGTGGGATGCCATCTTCCCTGACCGCCGCGACTACATGAATCTGGTCTCGCTTCCCATTTCTACGCGGACCATCTTTTTCGCCAATCTCGTCGCGGTGCTGTTCTTGGTGGGATTGATCGCAGTCGACGTCAATGCGGCGTCGTGCATTTTGTTTCCCATGGTCGTGGGCGCGACCCAAAGCAAGTTCCTGTTCTTCGTGAAGTTTGCGCTAGTCCATGCCGTCGGAGTGCTGCTGGCGAGCGTATTCGCATTCTTTGCCGTGTTCTCAGTGCTTGGTCTGCTGATGGCAATGCTGCCTCCCCGAACGTTTCGACGAATCTCGGCCTACATGCGAGGCGTGGTCGTGGTTTGCCTGGTCGCGCTCTTGTGCACTAGTTTCGCGGTCCCACAACTGTTGCGGCGCGCGCCTGCGCCTCGATGGATCGCTCTGATTCCATCGTGCTGGTTTCTGGGTCTTTGCCAGTCGTTGCGCGGCCGCGCCGGTCCCGTGCTCACAGAGTTGTCCAGGCTCGCTCTGCCCGGACTCGCGATCGTGGCATTGGTTGCCCTCTGCACTTACGGGGTGGGTTACAAGCGCCACTTCGTGCGCATTGCAGAGATCGCCGATACATCTGCGATCGCTCGCAATCCCCGGACATGGAGTATCGGCGTCTTGTTGGATCGCCTGGCGCTGCGCACTCCATTCCAAAAAGCCGGCTTTCGGTTCGTGGGGAAAACCCTACTCCGCAGCGAAGCGCATCGTCTCGTGATGACGGCAGTTTGTGGGCTCGGCTTGGTCCTGGCTTCTCAGGCTCTACTGGACGCGTTTGAAGGCGCGAAATCCTTGCGTCAGGCTGCGCTCTCGCCGGATGCTCTTTCCATCCCGTTCATTCTTAGCTTCCTGATCATCGTCGGCCTCCGCATCGCCTTCGAGATTCCCGCTGAGTTGCGCTCCAATTGGATCTTCCAACTGATGATTGATCCAGAGCGACAAGAGTCCGAAGGTCTGGCGAGAAGAGTCATCCTGATCCTGGTGTTGCCTTGGCTCCTGGTCACCGCATTTCCCGTTTACGCCTACCTGGAAGGCTGGGTGGTCGCATGCCTTCATACGTTCTTGGTGGCGACGTGGGCTGTGTTGTTGACGAACATCGTGTTGATTCGTTTTCGCAAGATTCCGTTCACTTGCACGCTGCCGCTCTTCAAACAGCATTCCTTGGTGACGCTGCTATCCTGCTGTTTCGGATTTCTTCTCTATGCCGTTTCAACGCCCGAGTTCGAATTGTCGGCGCTGGCGGAGCCGTTGCACATGCTCAGCCTCGCCCCCGTCGCCGTTGTGGCGTGGTACATCCCACACTATCTTGCGAAGAGCGCGAACGAAATCGAAAAGAGGCTGATCTTCGAGGAATCTCCAACGCAGACGATCGAGGCGCTGCGGCTAAGCGATTAGCGCTGGTGGCGCCCCGAAATCGGAAACTAACCTACTGCCCTCGACCCACCTTTTCTTGACACCTTTGCATCCCCACCTTTATCCTAAGTCTTGCTCCTTGCGGTACTTACGCCTCTTGGCGTGCTTCCGCGGGCTGTTGACGGCGCGATCGCCGCGGAGAGTTGGACATGTTCCTCGACATCAAAGATTTGGAACGTCATCCTCTCGATTTTGAGGAGGAGTTTCAGCCCGGTGTCATCGACTTCGGAAGCGAGGCTCGCCAGCGTACCGCGCTCAAAGCTTCCGGCCATGCCGAGGTGATCGAGGAGCACCACGGCAAGCACCAGATAATCCAAGACATACGCCTGCGAGGACATCTGTCTGCGGGGCTCGAGTTGCAGTGCGCGCGCTGCCTGGAACCGGTGACGCAAGAGGTCACGCGCGATTTCGAATTGCTCTACCGCCCTCTGGGCGCCGATGCCGGCCGCGACGAACTTTCTGTTACCGACGCGGAGGCCGAGATCGGCTATTATCAAGGCGACGGAATTCTGCTCGAAGATGTGCTGCGAGAGCAGGTTTTGCTGGCGCTGCCCTTGAAAGTCACCTGCGGTGCAACCTGCAAGGGATTGTGTCCGCAGTGCGGTAGGAATCTGAATCAGGAACAGTGTTCCTGCTCGACCGAGGTCGAGGATCCGCGCTGGGCCGCGTTGAAAGAAGTTCGCGGCAGACTTGAGCACTGATCTTAAGAAGAGCACCCGAGAAGTGGGTGCTCCATCCTGGTCACGTTTTGTGCGACAGGATGGGTTTTGACTGATCGAAATTTTGGCGGCGAGAAGAACGCCGCGAAGAAGGAATCGAATACCATGCCTAATCCAAAACGGCGACACTCCCAGAAGCGCACCTCTACCCGGCGTGCCCACGACGCTCTGAAAAGCCACAGCCTCTCCGAATGCCCCAACTGCCACGAGAAAAAGATGCCCCACCGCGCTTGTCCAAAATGCGGTTACTATAAGGGACGCGAAGTACTCGACGTGAAGGAAGCCAGCTAGTTTCACCACACCATGCCTAGCGTGATCGCGCTGGATGCGATGGGTTCGGATCGCGCGCCCAAGCCCGAAATCGAGGGCGCGATCCAGGCTGCGCGCCAATACGGCGTGCGCGTGCTATTGGTCGGCCGAGAGACCATTGTCAAGGCGGAACTCGACCGTCACTCGGCCGCCCGCCGCCTGCCGATTGAAATCGTCCACGCCAGCGAATTCATCACCATGGACGACAAGGTGGAGGCCATTCGCGCCAAGCGCGACTCCTCTATGCGTGTCGGCCTCCGCATGGTGCGCGAAGGACAGGCCGCCGGCTTCGTGACCGCCGGCAATACTGGCGCAGCCATGGCCACCGCCAAGATCGTGCTGGGTGCAGTTCCGGGCGTCGACCGTCCGGCACTGGCTGCCGTTTTCCCCACCGCTCCCGGAAATCCCGCCATGCTGCTCGATGTCGGCGCCAACGTCGATTGCACGGCGCAGAACCTCGAACAGTTCGCCGTAATGGGCGACGTCTATTTCCGCGCCATGTTCGGCCGCAAGCCCGGCACGCGCGGACCTCGCGTCGGCCTGCTCTCCATTGGCGAAGAGGAATCCAAGGGCAACGATCTCACCCGCGAAGCCTTCCAGCTTCTCAAACAGCTTCCCCTGAATTTTGTCGGTAACGTCGAAGGACGCGATCTCTATAACGGAGAAGTGGACGTCATCGTGGCCGACGGATTCGTCGGAAACGTGGCCCTGAAAATTTCCGAAGGCGTCGCCAACCTTGTGCGCACGGCATTGAAGGAATCGCTCAAAGCGACCATCACCCGCCAGGTGGGAGCCTTGCTTTCCCGCAGCGCATTCACTGACTTCAAAAAGCGCCTCGATCACACGGAGTACGGCGGCGCACCGCTGCTGGGCGTGAAGGGCGTCTGCATCATCACGCACGGATCGTCGAACGCCAACGCTATGAAGAACGCGGTGCGCGTCGCGGCGGAATTTTCGGAGAGCGGCGTCAACCAGTCGATCGAGAGTGGTCTGGCCGCGATCCATCCGGCAACGCCTGAAGAAGTAACGCAGTCCAACTGAACTGATCCCATGATTGATACCACCATCGCACTGCTCTTCCCCGGCCAAGGCTCGCAAGCCGTAGGCATGGGCAAAGATTTGGCCGAAAAATATCCGGTTGCGCGACGGACCTTTGAAGAGGCCGACGATGCTCTCGGCTACAAGCTTTCGCAATTGTGCTTCGAAGGACCGGAAGATCAGCTGCGCCTCACTGAGATTACGCAGCCGGCGATTCTCACCACATCAATCGCCGCCCTCCGCGTTCTGGAAACGCGTCTCCCCAAGCCCAGCTACGTTGCTGGACACAGCCTCGGAGAATACGCCGCTCACGTTGCTTCCGGAACGTTCACCTTTTCCGATGTCGTCCGCACGGTTCGCAACCGTGGCAAGTACATGCAGGAAGCGGTCCCCATCGGCGTGGGCGCGATGGCCGCGATTCTTGGCATGGACCTCGACAAAGTCACCACTGTCTGCCAGGACGCCGCCCAAAATGAAGTCTGCGCTCCGGCCAATATCAACTCGCCCGAGCAGATCGTGATCTCCGGCAACACGGCCGCCGTCGAACGCGCCGCGAAACTTGCCGATGAGCGTGGCGCAAAGCGCGCCAAGTTGCTGCCCGTGAGCGCGCCCTTCCATTGTTCTCTGATGCAACCCGCGCAAGACCGCCTGGAAGCAGACTTAAACAAGCTCGCGAGGTGCAAGCCCGTTTATCCGGTCGCATGTAATGTGGACGCCGACCTGGTGACCGACGACTTGCGCACCCTGCAGACACTCGTTCGGCAAGTGACCGGCGCAGTCCAGTGGGATTCATGCATGCGCCTGCTGATCGCGCAGGGCGTTCAGACCTTCATCGAAGTGGGTCCGGGAAAAGTACTGTGCGGATTAATGCGGCAGATTGATCGCTCGAAGACCTGTCTGAATGTTGGGGAAGAAGCGTCGCTCTCGAAAACCTTATCAGCGCTGGAGCAGACTCCAGCATAGCGACGTCAGTGGAAGATCAATTCGCAGGGCGGATAGCTGAGCGTCTTATCTGATTTCTCGACCCACACCTGCGCATGTTCGGCGCGATCGTTCACGACCACATCGACGACCACTCCCGTGCCGGGACCAGAGCAAGTGCTCGCGCCGTACACCTTTTGTGTCTTGATCAGTCCCCATTCGCCGCCCGGACCCCAGTCCCGGTAGAAATCGCTGTACGGATATTTCGCAAACTTGTCTCCATGCTGCGACCAGTCGGGATCGTGCATCCATATCCCGTAGGCCGTCTTGTAATCCTGTTTCTGCAGCGCGTCAAAGAAATGGCCGACGATGCGCTCTTCGGGCCAATAGCGGAACCACCAGCCCAGTCCAGCCAGGATCACCACAATGGCGATGCTGGCAACGATTCTGCGCGTCCGTTTTCGCGCTTTTTCGGGATCGTACTCTGCAGCGTCCAGGAGAGTCATGCCTCACTAGCATAACGGACACGGCGAAGAACGCAAAAGTTCCCGAAAGACATCGGAGAATTGGGGAATTTAGCAATTGGGGAATTCGGGGTAACTCGGAGACGCGGCTGTGGTTTTCAATTACACACTTACCAAATTTCCCAATTGCTAAATCTTCAGAGTGTTCTCTTGAACAACGGAATCGCGATCCCCAGCGTGACCGCCGCAAAGATCGAAAGGAACAGCATGTCTCCCCACACTGCTGAAAGCGAAGTCTCTTTCAGCAACAGGCACTTGAAGCCGTCCACCGCGTAGGTGAACGGATCACATTTCGCGATCGCCCGCAGCCACCGCGGAAACGCCTGAATGGGATACACCGACCCGCTGGGAAAGAACAGAAGAGTATTGAGAATGCCGAACATGGCGCGTGGCACCAGCGGATCCTCGATGCGCACCATCAGCAGAAACATCATGGTGTTAAAAGCCAGCGAGGTCAGCACGATCATGATGAGTAGTCCGAAGACAGTCACGGGATTGAAGATCGTGCCCACCCCGGCCATCATCGAGCCGATTCCCACGATGATCACGCCTGTCATCACCGCCTTGATCGCGCCCGCGAGATTCAGCCCCAGAACCAGTTCGAGCTTGGTGATCGGCGTGACCAGATAGCCTTCGTGAACGCCGCGAGCCTTGTCGTCGATGTAGAGCATGCCGCCACCGATCATCACCGATACAAACATCGCCAGCACCAGCGATCCCGGCAGAAGATATTTCATGTACTCGATGTAAGGATAAAGTTCGACGATATCGAGCGCAGTTTGCTGCAGGATGCGAGGCGAAACCGTCGGTTGATTGAGTGCGTTGGTCAGGTCCGACAGCTCCGACTCGACTGCCGAACTCATGAAGTTATCGCTATTGTCGACGACGAGTGCGATGCGTGGATGATTCTCTTCATACACGCGGCGCGAAAACTGCGGAGGAATAATCACCGCGCCTTCCAGCTTGCCGTTGCGCACATCCTCCATGGCCTGGCGGTCGCTGTCGTACGGGATCGGAACAAAGGTGCGGATGTTGACGCGTACGGAGTCGAACGCCTGACGTACTCGCAAGGCCTGTGGGCCCCCATCCTGATCGACGATGGCAACACGGGCATCATGAATCTTGCCGCCGAACGCGTTGCCCAGAATGATCAACTGCACCAGGGGAAAAATCATCGACGCCAGCATCAGCGCCGGCGACCGGAAGAACTTGCGCATCTCGCGCTCGACAATGGCCATCATTCGATTCATAAGTACGGCTCCACTTCTTGGTCGTTTGTCCTTAGTCGCTAGTCGTTAGTAAAAGCACTGATTGTGAGCGAACCGGCTAAACGACCAACGATGAACGAGAGACTCTACGGCTGTAATCCCGGCCGCTGCGGCATCACAAACGCGTACGACTTCTGCAGCTCGTCACGCAACTGTCTTCCCGTGTAATGGACGAAGACATCGTCGAGCGTCGTGTTCTGCACCGAGAGCGACTTCACCGGCACTTTGCTGTGCACCGACATCTCGACCAGTTGAGTGGTCGTGAGCGATCCGTTCCCGGTCAGCACGCGATACATGCCCGCGCCTTCATGCTGTACCGAAGTGACGTCATCGAGTTTGTGCAGCCGCTGCTCCCAGTCGGCGGGAGGATTCTCGAACTGCGCTTCAATCACATTCGATCCCGGCACGCTCGCCTTGAGCGCCGTCGGCGAATCGAGGGCGACCAGCTTGCCGTGATCGACAATCGCGATGCGGTCGCACAGGCGGTCGGCCTCATCCATATAGTGTGTCGTGATCAGAATCGTCAGCTGGCGATGCTCTTTGATATTCCCCAGCATTTCCCAGACAGCGACGCGCGAAACCGGATCCAATCCCGTCGTGGGCTCGTCGAGAAAGAAAATCTTCGGGTGATGCACCAGCCCACGCGCAATTTCGAGGCGCCGCCGCATGCCGCCCGATAGAGTCTTTGTCGCCGCATCACGCCACTTCGTCAGGTCCACCAGTTCCAGTAGCTCGTCAATCGACTTCTTCCGCTCTTTCGCGGGGACGTCGTAGAGCTTGGCATAAATATTCATATTCTCCTCGACGGTCAGGTCGAGGTCGCTGGTCAGTGCCTGAGGGATCACGCCAATCATCCGACGCGCGCCATTCGGCTCCTTCGCTACATCATGTCCCGCGATCCGCGCGTGCCCGGCAGTAATCGGGATCAGCGTCGTCATCATGCGGATTAGAGTCGACTTCCCTGCTCCGTTTGGCCCCAGCAGTCCGAAGATTTCGCCCTCCTTCACGCTGAACGAAACGTCATCGACCGCGGTGAAGTCGCCATACTTCTTGATGATGTGGTCCACCTCGATCGCAGAGGGCGCGGTCGGATCATAGATCGGCTTCTCCAGCATGGAGCCCGGCGCAGCTGCGGAAGACGCGCTCGCTGAATTCGGTTTGGAATTCGCTTCGGTCGTCATCGTTACTCCGCAGCTTTCGCAGACTGCGTGCTGCCATTCTTGATCTGATCCGGAGAGACCAGCACTTCGGCAGTCATGCCGGGTACATATGCACCCTTTGGATTGTCGAGACGGATTTTCAGCACAATGGTCTTGATGTCGCGCTTCATGCGGCTCACATCGCGTTGCGTGGCAAAGTCGCCCTCCACGCCCTTGAAAAAGACTTTTCCTTGCGTCACGGTTCCGCCCGGCAACCGCACTCGCAGCACATCGCCATATCCAATGTGATCGGCATAGGTTTCAGGGATGGCCGCGCGCGCCCACGTGTCCGTCAGATCCACGATGGTCACGATCGGCGCTCCAATGTTCACCACTTCTCCCTGCCGCGCAGCTCGAACCGAGACCGTTCCGGTGACGGGAGCATAGACATTCGTGTAACCAAGCCGGACTGCAGCCTGGTTTTTCTGGGCGATCGCATTCTTCAAGTCGGCCTGGGTGGAAGCAACGGTGCTCTTCGCGGCATTGGCTTGGTTTGTGCGCGCGATCGCGGATCTCAGATCGGCTTCGGCGGCGGTGACCAGATCCCGCTGCGCCTGCACCGTAGCCTGCGCCGCTTGCAGATTCGTCTCCGCCTGCACCCGCTCCTGGTCCGAATCGATACCCGCCTTAGCCAGTTCGACGGTGCGCCGACTGTCACTCTCGGTGCGGTCAAGGGCCGCTTGCGCCTGCAGCAGTTGCGCTTTTGCGGAAGAAACTTTGGCTTCCGCATTCGCCACATCACTCGTCGTCGAGCCAGAGGTTGACTGTTCTGTGTGCTGCGTCTCTGCGACCTTATGTTGCAGGCTGGAGATCGTTGCCGCCGCCGCGGCCTCCTGCGCCTGCAATTCCAATGGATCGAGGACGGCGATCAGATCTCCCGCTTTCACCGGCGTGCCCTCATCCACAAGTAACTTCTGGATGCGGCCTTCGACTTGGGCGCTCACGATCACCTGGTTGGCGTCGACCGTGCCAATCAGCACCAGATCGCGGGAATGGTCGGTGGAGAAGTAATAGTAGGTCGAGGCAATCACAAAAATGATGCCGAGAAGAATGAGAAAGCGATTGCGCGCGCTCATGAGCGTGCTCCTTGCGTGGCGTTGTTCTGGGGACGAAACAACGCGGCGGAGATGAAATCCAGGACTGCCACTCGGCGCTCGGCAATTCGCTCGGGCGTCAGAGGGTTGAAACCGATAATCTTTTGCATCATCGGGGCGCTACTGAAATAGAAAACAATCATGGCGACCATCGAAGGCACGAAGTGAACCGGGTTCACCGGACGAAAATCGCCCTTGGCGATTCCCTCTTTCATGACTTCGCTGACGCGGGCGAAAATCGGCTGGATGTAATTCTTGATGACTTTGTCGATGTGCTGGGACTGACCGTCCTTTGCTCGCATCATTTCTCGCTGCATCAGCCGGGGATAAAGCTGGTTCGAAGCGATGAAATCGAAATAAGCTCCGGCGTAGGCCATGATTTTCTCGCGCGGCGGCAATTCGCTATCCAGCACCCGGAGCACTGTGGTCTTCAGGCCCGAGAACGCTTCGTTAAGCACCGATCCGTACAGCGTTTCCTTGTCCTCGAAGTAGTAATAGAGCAGCGCCTTGTTGACGCCGGCCTCGCGGGCAATCGCATCCGTGCGCGCGCCGGCGACGCCAAACTCGGCGAATTCCCGCGCCGCCGCTTGCAGAATGGCAGCACGGCTCGCTTCGGGCTGGCCGCGAGACCCCATGCGGCGCCCAGCGGCGTGACCGTGACGAAAGAGTCGAGCCATAGTTTAATTAACCAGTTAGTTAGATTATACTCCACCACGTCAAGCTCTTCAAAATCTGTGCGGATCGCACGCCGCGGTCTTCGCTTCTCAAGCACACACTCAGACGATGTGCGGGGCGTGTTCTAATATCCGTTCCGTTCGAACAGGAGCCGCATGAAAACCCTGTCCTCATTGTTTGTTGCCGTCGTCTGCTGCCTGCTCTCACCAGGCTTGTGGACCCAAACTACCAAGGTTGATCGCCAGGTCGCGGTCACGATTGACGATCTTCCGGCTGGCATGGCGGATCGCTTGCCTGCCGCTGACATCACAGCCATGACTGCGAAGTTGCTGGGCACGTTGCGCGATCAGAAGATCCCAGTCGTCGGCTTTGTCAACGAGAAGAAGCTCTACAAGCCGGGCGAAGTCGACGAGCGCATCAAAGCCTTGCAGATGTGGCTCGACTACGGATTCGAGCTCGGCAACCACACTTTCAGCCACGCGTCATTGAACCAGATTGAACTGAAAGACTGGGAAGACGAAGTCGTTCAGGGAGAGACCGTGACGCGCATGCTTCTGGCGCAACATAAGATGAAGCTGCGCTACTTCCGCCATCCCTATCTCGATACCGGTCGAGATCTGCAAACGCGGCGCAAGGCAGAGGAATTTCTGACGCAGCGCGGATACCGCATCGCTCCCATCACGCTCGACGGCTGGGATTGGATGTTTGCCGGACTTTACGAAGACGCGAAGAAGCGCAACGATACGGCGTTTCAACAGCAGATCGTGAAGGAATATCTGGCGCATCACGACGCCTCGATCGCGTACGCGGAGCAACTGTCGACCAAGGTCCTCGGCTATGAACCGAAGCAGATCTTATTGCTGCACGCCAGTAATCTCGAAGCCGATCACATCGGTGAATTGCTCGATCTTCTGCGCAAGCGCGGATACCGCTTCATCACGCTGGGAGATGCGCTAGGCGATCAGGCTTACAGCTTGCCCGATACGTATGTGGGAGAAGAAGGAACAGGCTGGATCGAGCATTGGGCGATAACGCAAGGCAAGATTCCGCTGGGCGCTCCAGCCATGCCTCAATGGGTGATCGATCGAACGAAGGAACTGCATATGTCGACCGGGCAAGTGTCGGCGGAAATGCCGAACTAAATCTGGGGTCTGAGATATTCGGTCTGGGGTCTCAGGCCAAGAACCTTCCCAAGGAACTTCTGCTATAAGGCAACGACCTGTAATCCGAGCTCACGGGCCTGTCTGCGAAGCCTGGCTTCCAGCCGGTGACGATTCTGTACTTCGTTTCGCGCGCAGATGGCCTCATCGTAAGCCTGGCCGGTGGTTACCATGGGATGGATGATACGCGCCAATTTGTGCGCGGTGGCCGTGATTGCTTTCGGGGCCCCAAGTTTCGCGCGCATCCGGCGATAGAAGTGGCCGAGATGGGATTGGCTGCGATAGAGCGATTGCGCCGCCATGCGTAGCGCTGTGGCCGCTCGATTCTTGACCTTGCGGGTTTTGACCGACAACACTTTGCCACCGCTCACCCGGTTGTCGGGACAGAGTCCAAGCCAGGATGCTAAGGCCGACCCATCGTCGAAGCTGGCAAGATCAGGACCGATCTCCGCCAAAAGAGTCTGCGTGGTGAGGACGTTGATCCCTGGCACTTGGGTCAGATCTACTCCCAAGCTGCGGTGGAAATGAGTCTGCAGGTCGAAGCGCGGCTCGCTCGTCTTCGGTTGGGACTCGTCTTTCGAGGACGATGGGGAACCTGAGGGCGGATCCACTTTCGACTCGAACCTCTCCAGATACTGCGCAATCTCACGATCGCACGCCGCGATCAACTCTTGGTAATGACGAAACGCCGCCAGCGATTGGCCGAGCGTGAACAAATGCTCGCGCCGATAATCTCCCACCAGCGACTTGGCGATGGTATCCGCGCTGGCCTTGATCCGCCGATCGCGGAGTGCAGCCAGCGTATGCGGGTTGCGCTCACCCGCCAGAATGGCCTCCACGATCGCTAACCCGGTCACGCCGGTGATATCGCTGATCACATGGTGGAGTTGCAGGTTCATCTGATCCAGAGCCTTTTGCATGTGCTGCACGTGAGTCGACGCCATCTGTACCAGGCTGTCGCGGTGACGGAGGATCGATCGCACCGTACACACCGCTTGTTCCGGCCGGAACGACCCGCGCAGTAAGCCCACCGAATGCAGATACTGCAGCCATTGGCAGTCGGAAACATCAGACTTGCGCCCCGGAACTTTCTTTACGTGATGGGCGTTGACCAGGAAGACCTTGAATCCTCGCGCTTCCAAGATCTGAAACAAGGGGATCCAGTACACGCCGGTACTCTCCATCGCCACGGTCTCGATGTTGCAGGCTTTCAGCCAGTTGGCCGCGGTATGAAGATCTTCCGTAAACGTTGCAAAGCAGCGTACCGCTTGCGGATCGCGATCCGCAGGCACGGCCATGTAGATCTCCGTCGCCCCAATATCCACCCCGGCAGCATTTGGGTTTAGGCAACACAACATGGGCGCTCCTGTCTTCCGCTTGCCCTTTCGTTTTCTCGACATGGGTCCCTCCGCATTGGATTTGACCATGCGAGACGGCCCAGACTGTGCAGAACTGAGTACTCTCCTAATCGGGATCGACGCACCTGTTACCAGGCCGCCGTCACCACTGTCTTGAGCACAGAGTCTGGGACCATGCTAGGAAACGGGCTCCCGGAGGATGCACCATTGGTTTTTCGGCCTACTTGCCGGCACGCACGGGCCCGCTCATCTTATTGCAACGCTCAGTTCCTTGCCTGGTTTCACCCGCGCACCGCGGGTTAGTTTGCTAGGAAGTAGGACCAAGACCTGTTCCGCCGGCGATCGACGGCACCAACAGCACCTCGTCGCCTTCCTGGAAGGCGTAGGTTGGTCCCCCGAGGAAGCGGATATCTTCTTCATTCACGTAGATGTTCAGAAAGCGGCGAATCTGGCCCTGTTCGTCGCGGATGTGCGGCTTCAGTTCAGGAAACTTTTCGTCCAGCACCGTAAAGAGTTCCCCAAGGTTTGATGCGGCGCAGGTGATGGACTTCACACCTTCCGTGTGACGGCGCAATGCTGTCGGAATTTGCACGGTGATCGGCATAGTTACGCTCCCACGGTTTCTGCGATGACGCCGCGGATGTCGGCGGCGCTCAGCGTCTGCTGCAGATAGCTTTCGAACTCCGCCAGCTTCGGCGCAATCGGACGCTCCACTTCATACGCGCCAGCAAGCACGTCGGTCGTCTTCAATCCATTTCCGGTGATACAGAGAACGGTCGTTTCGTCAGGCAGAATGCGGTCTTGACGATACAGCTTACCTGCGGTTCCAACGGTTACTCCGCCTGCGGTTTCGGTGAAGACGCCTTCGGTTTCCGCGAGCAGTTTGATTGAGTCGATCACTTCCGGATCGCTGACGTCCTCGCTCCATCCACCGCTGTTCTTGATGGTCTTGATCGCGTAGTGTCCGTCGGCGGGATTGCCGATCGCCAGCGAACGCGCGATGGTGTGCGGCTTCTGCGGCTCGATTTCGGAACTGCCGGTTTTCACGGCTGTCGAAATCGGCGAACATCCAGTCGCTTGGGCGCCGAAGAACTTCACCTCTTTCGGCTCGACCAGGCCCAGCTTGATCAGTTCATCGAAAGCCTTTTTGATTTTGACGATGAGCGATCCGCCAGCCATCGGGCAAACGATGTTGTCGGGCAAGCGCCAGCCGAGTTGTTCGGCGATTTCAAATCCGACGGTCTTCGATCCTTCGGCGTAATAGGGACGCAGATTCACGTTCACGAATCCCCAGCGATGTTCGTCGGCGATCTGCGAGCAGAGCCGGTTGACCTGATCGTAGTTGCCGGCGATACGGACGACTTTCGCGCCGAAGACATTCGTGCCGAGAATCTTCGCGGGCTCGAGGTCGGAGGGAATAAAGATCCAGGCTTTCAGGCCTTCGCGTGCGGCGTGCGCAGCAACGGCGTTCGCCAGATTTCCGGTTGAAGAACACGAGACCGTGTCGAAACCGAATGCCTTGGCTTGCGAGAGAGCGACGGCGACGACGCGGTCCTTAAAGCTCAATGTGGGCAGACACACGGCGTCGTTCTTGAGATAGAGATTACCCGCGGCAGCGGCCGTTCCAGTCAACTGCTTCGCCAATCGCGGAGCCTGAAACAGCGGAGTGAAGCCAACCGGGAGCCGCGGTGTATAGCCTTGGGGGAGGGGCAACAGCTCGGAGTAGCGCCACATGTCCGGCGGCCGCTGGGCGATCTGCTCGCGGCTGATGGACGCTCTTAGCGCGTCGTAGTCGTAAGCCACTTCCAGGGGGGAGAAACAATCGTCGCAGATGGAGCGGGGCTGGTTTCCCCAGGTCCGTCCGCATTCGCGGCACCGCAGTTCGTAGTGAGACATGTAGCTACTCGCTTTCTTGCTTTGTTCTCTTTCAAAGCAACGAGTAGCTGAGGACGAGCCGGAAAAATTGGCCTCAAAAAAATAAGGCCTCTTTTTCCAGGAAAAGGAAAAGAGGCTATCGGAATGCGAATAGAAAATACAGTGCGCATGCCGAATCCCATGTTCCCTGTTTCCAGGAGAGAGTTGGCACCAAGCATCCGGGATATATGATCCTGGATCGGTTGCCGTGGCGTCTCAGGGCTCGTCCCTCAGCCACTCTGCATGAAATTCAGGTCCGCTCCGAAGAGCGAACTTGTCCTCACGATGCTACAAAATCGGGAAGAGGACGTCAAGGGGTATCTCAGAGTGCTCGTGGTCAGGAACAGCAGGTTCCTTGCTTCGCGAGGAATGACAAACTGAATCGCTGCACTCGGAATGACAGGATTTTGGCGATTTAGGGATGTTGGCGATCTGAACCCTGAAAATAATTTCTAATTGCGATGATGGGGAGCATTTTCTGCGGGTTTCGATTTGGGATTCGACTTGGATCTTTGAGGTACCCCCCTCCCCAAGGCTGTCTGAAAACCTTGACTGGCTCGGGTTCTGCAAAATTGTGTCTGCAAAATCTTGAGCGCCTAGGGTTTAGAGGTCAAAATATTGATTCCAAGGGACTTGGGCGGCTTTTTGCGACGGCTCCCCCTGCCATCTCCGCCTTGACGAGGATGCGCTTGTTGTTCGGTATGGCGCAAGGTCAGATGTCACAGAGCTGGCACTGCCCTGTGGAAAAACCCAGCTCGATCGTCAGATCTGTGGCCCGAGCTATTGCTGAGGATATCCTCCAACCTCGGTGAGTCCGGCGGACTGGCGATACTGCAAGACTTCTTTCATGGCGCGGTCGTAAGCTGCAATAGCGGCCGCCGCATTGGTTCCGCGGTTCCCCGTCAAATCGCAAATAGCAAGAATAGTGGCGAGCGTCTGATCGTCGGGCATTTTGGGTTGGCCTCCTGTGGACGGGGTTTGGATTCGGTTGGGGGTGCGGGGAGTTGCTGGGAATAGTGACGAATGAACTGTGGCTAGGGACGAGCCACTCAGAGATTTCTCGCCGAGGTCGCCTTTCATCAGTCAGCACGATGATTCGCTTATCCGATTGTTCGGAGCAGGGCGCTTGTCCGGAGATCGACGGGTGACAACTCGTTCGTAGTTTCTTCGTCCCCCACTTTCTGGCTATTGTTATAAGTGACAACTCAGATAAAATTCCCGCCGCGAGTCTTATTGCGAGTTGTGCCAGTATTGAGATCCGAAAGATTCCAGGCGTTATTTTTATCCCCCCTGTTCTGGCCCATCAGGTCACCTGAGGTAGACTCCGCGACAAATTAAATTCGAAACAAAAGATTCAGGAATGGGTTGGAGGGTGAGATGAGTTCCCGCATACCTCTGCTATCGGTTGTGATGGTGGCATTGTTGTTCTCTTTTGCTTGTGGCGGCGGCAGTATTAACGGCACAAAAACCACAACCACCTACACGATTGGCGGAACGCTCACCGGTCTCGCCAGCGGTGCAACCGTGGTTCTAGCGGATAACACCTCCGACAGCCTCAGCCTTACAGCCAATGGCGCCTTCACATTCAAGACGGCAGTCAATGCGGGCGGTGCTTACAGCGTCGCGGTTTCGACGCAGCCTTCAGGGCAGACGTGCGCGGTAACAAGTGGCAGCGGCACGGCCAATGCAAATGTCACCAACGTTAGCGTGACATGCACAACAGCGGCTACGACCTACACGATTGGCGGAACACTCACTGGACTGACGAGCGGCACGGTGGTGTTGCAGGACAATGCCACCGACAACCTGTCGCTCAGTGCGAATGGAACATTCACGTTCGCGACTCCTCTCGCAGCGGGTGCCACCTACGCGGTGACGGTGTTGACGCAGCCAGCGGGACAGACTTGCACGGTCAGTAACGGCACCGGCATGGCCAACGCGAATGTTGCCAATGTTGGTGTCGCTTGCGCCCCGGTGCTCACGACTTACACCATTAGCGGAACCCTCACCGGTCTTGCCACTGGCGCGACCGTGGTGATCGCGGACAACACGACCGACACGCTGACCCTCACAGCAAACGGAACGTTCATGTTTGCGACTGCGATCCCCGCGGGCAGCACGTACAACGTAACGGTGTTGACTCAGCCGACGAACCAGGCTTGCACGGTCACCAACGGAACCGGCACTGCCACAGCCAATGTAACCAATGTGGCGGTTACCTGCGCCCCGCTCTACAGCATCGGTGGAACTCTGAGCGGACTGCCAAACGGCACTTCCATCACGCTGGCGGATAACGGCGCGTTCGACAGTTTGAATATTGCGGCGAATGGGCCCTTCACCTTCGACCGGCAGATTGCGACCGGAGGCGCCTATGCGGTGACGGTTACGACAGCTCCCACCGGACAGACTTGCACGGTCACCAACGGGAGCGGTGTTGTTGCCAACGCAAATGTCACCAACGTTGCGGTGGCATGCGTGCCGACGACGTACACCATTGGCGGAACGCTGTCCGGTCTGACTACCGGCACGCTCGTGCTGTCGGACAATGGCACATTCGACACGTTGTCGCTTACAGCCAACGGGGGCTTTACTTTCACGAAGGGCATCACGGCGGGCGGCACCTACAACGTAACGATTAAGACCCAGCCAGCCGGGCAGACTTGTCTGGTCACCAACGGCAGCGGAACGGCCAACGCGAATGTCACGAATGTTGCAGTGGCATGCGGGGCGACGACTCCTCTAACGCTTAGCGTAGCGGTCTCGGGCCTGACGAGTGGAACGCTCGTTGTTCAAGACGATCAAAGCATTCAGCTGTCATTTACCACCAACGCGACACAGACGTTCTCCAATACGTACGCGAGCGGCGCGAGCTATTCCGTGATTGTTTTCACGCAGCCAACCGGACAGACGTGCACGCTAAGCAGTAACGCCGTTGGAACCATCACTGCCAATGTGACGGTCACAGCAACGTGCAGCGCCACCGGCAGCACGGTGACGATTGGCGGTACGCTCTACGATCTTTCCACCAATGTTGCCAGCACCGGCATCGTGTTGCAGGACAACAATGCCGACAATCTGACGCTGACGACGAATGGACCTTTCACGTTTGCGACGGCCATTGCGAACGGCGCCACCTACAACGTGACCGTGTTCACCCAGCCGACGAAACCAGATCAGAACTGCACGGTGAGCAATGGCAGCGGAACCGCGACCGCCAATGTCACGAACGTGGTCGTGGTCTGCATCAGCGAGTGGACGTGGATCAACGGCGCGGATGTAGTGGCCGTGGGCGGAATCTATAGCACTCCTCCGCTCGAGCCGGGAACGCGGTACGGGTCAAATTCCTGGATCGACGGCTCAGGACACTTCTGGCTCTTCGGCGGCCTCGGTTACGACATAGATGGGCCGACCGTGAACCAGACGTCAGGAGGCGGCGCAGAGACTGTTCTAAGCGATTTGTGGATGTTTGACGGCACCAGTTGGAATTTCAAGGAAGGCCAGTCCGCTGGCGGCCAGTGCTTCGCGTATCCTACCGCGGTTGGCCAGGCGGGAAGCCCCAGCGCACGGTCGGATTCTTTGAGCTGGATCGATGCGTCGGGCAACCTCTGGATGTTCGGCGGATATGTCGCGGACAACCTTCCTGGCTTCTGCGAGAGCGCCGATGCGTTCAACGACATGTGGGAATACACGCCCTCGACGAATACTTGGGTGTGGCAAGGCCCGCTGGCGTCGAGTCTGCCGAGCCAAGCCGGCATATACAACGGCATTGGCAATGCGGGCACGCCCGGATCGCGGTACTGGTCGACGGGCGCGCAGGATGCCGCCGGCAATTTCTGGATGCTTGGCGGGTACGGTTTCGACTCAGCATCAAACGAGGATTACCTCAATGACCTGTGGGAGTGGAATGGCACGACCTGGACGTGGATGAGCGGATCGAGCACCATCAAGGCGAACGGCGTTTACTCTGGCGCTGGTGCGGTGCCGGGAGCTCGAATCGGCGCGAACTCGTGGTTCGATTCGTCCGGCAACTTCTGGCTCTTCGGTGGTCTGGCATACGATGTGAACGGCAATGTCGGAGTAATGAACGACCTCTGGAAGTTCACGCCTGGGACGAGCACTTGGACGTTTGTAAGCGGCTCAGAGACCAATGATGCCGGAGCGAACTTCGGGACGCAGGGCATCCCGAACTCCGCCAACGTCCCCGGTTCTCGTACCTTCGCCGCAAGCTGGAAGGCTACCAACGGCGATGTGTGGATCCTGGGCGGTCAAGGAGAGGGCGGCCGCTACTTCAACGACCTGTGGAAGTACAGCCAAGGCGAATGGACGTGGATGGATGGCTCAGAGTTGAGTGATCAGCTGGGCATCTACACCGGTAGCGCGTCGACTCTTGCACCGGGCAGCCGGTATGAGGGAGCGGCGTGGGCTGACCCGAACGGCAATATATGGCTGATGGGTGGCTTCGGCCTAGGGTTGCTGCCCTCGCAGCCGAAGAACCTGCATACCGGCTTCGACTCTCTGCAAGACCTGTGGGAGTTCCAGCCGTAGTCCGACAGTTAGGACATAACTCGAGCCCACGGCTTCGGCCGTGGGCTTTTTCTTTGTGCGCCTAACAAAACATTAACCACGAAGGGCACTAAGGATCACGAAGGAAAAGCTCGGCTCCGAGTTCTCTTTCAGCTCGGGCGGTTACCCTTTTAATCCGAACAATCTCAGCGGCTGTATTGATTTTTCTTTTTGTCGGCGTGACGCTCGATGCCGAGTTGGATGAGGCGGTCGATCAAGTCGGCATAGGCGAGGCCAGAGGCCGCCCACAGCTTGGGATACATGCTGATGGCGGTGAAGCCGGGCATGGTGTTGATCTCGTTGAGAAAAATCTTGCCGGTCTTTGGGTCCATCAGGAAATCGACACGAGCAAGGCCGGTACAATCCACGGCCTGGAACGCTTTGATCGCCAGTTCCTGCACCTTTTTCGTCTGCGCTTTCGTGAGCTTCGCGGGGATGATCAGCTGCGAGCCTTCGTCGAGATACTTCGCGTTGTAATCGTAGAACTCTTTGACGGGAACGATCTCACCAGGGACCGACGCGGCTGGCTCGTCGTTGCCGAGGACGGAACATTCGATCTCACGAGCCTTGGCTTTGTTGCCGCCGACTCCCTCCTCAATCACGATCTTCCGATCGAACTTCGCGGCTTCTTCGATGGCGGGTCCGAGTTCCTTACGATTGTGCGCCTTGCTGATGCCGACGGAAGAGCCCAGGTTCGCAGGCTTCACGAAGACGGGGTACTTCAGTTTGCTGGAGACTAGCTTCTCGACTCTTTTCGGATCTCTCTCCCATGCGCTGCGGACAACGGTCACGTGCTTGACGATGGGGATTCCGGCGGCAATGAAGAGGGACTTCATGATGTCCTTGTCCATGCCAGCGGCGGAGCCGAGTACGCCTGCGCCCACGTACGGGATGTCGGCGAGTTCGAGCAGGCCTTGGATCGTTCCGTCTTCGCCGAAGGTACCGTGGAGCACGGGAAAGATGACATCGACATTGATGGCGCGATCGGAGGCGCGACGCATGAGGGCGGCGTCGGTCTCGAAGGGGACGAAGCCACTCCGGCGGTGTACGGGCTCGGGCGGAACGACGACAGCTTCTCCACGGGCGAGGACGGCGGCGGCTTCGGTATTTTGAGGATCTCCGGCACGGAGGTTGCGAGGCTCGAGAACGAGTTTGCCGGTCAGCAGATTCTCGGCATGCTCAGCGGTGAGCCAGCGGCCATCTTTGGTTATGCCGATGGGGACAACTTCGTACTTATCTTTGTCGATTGCGTTCAGAACGGAGGCGGCTGAGAGCAGGGAGACTTCGTGCTCTCCGCTGCGCCCGCCGAATAGGATGCCGATTCGTAGCTTTTCCATGACGATCCAGTTTGGACGCGGGGCGAGTGGCGCGTCAATCGCAGGGGAGGTTCCGCAAGTAACGTCACAAACCATCAGCCTCGGATTCTCACGGATCTTCGCGGATAAGATCTTCTTCTGTCTTTTATATCCGCGGGAATCCGTGCTAATCCGTGGCTAAAGAATTTTCTTGCCGAAGGCCGACAGCGCTAACTCTACGGCTAAGTCGGCGGTGCGGTTGTGTTCGTCGATGACTGGATTCACTTCGACGATTTCGAAGCTCAGCATGCGGCCGTGGTCGGCGATGATTTCCATGGCGAGATGGGCCTCGCGGTAGGTGGCCCCTCCGCGGACGGGAGTGCCGACGCCGGGGGCGTCCTCGGGATCGACCCAATCCATGTCGAGGGAGATGTGGTAGCCCGCGGTGCCGCGTCCGGCCATGCGGAGGGCTTCTTCCATGACGGTGCGCATGCCGCGTTCGTCGATATCGCGCATGGTGAAGACGCCGATGCCGGCGCGGCGGACGTTCTCTTTTTCGACTGCGTCGATGTCACGGACTCCGACGAGCACGCAGTTTTCAGGCTTCACCTTCGGAGAGAAGTCATAAATGTTGGCGAGGTCTCCGGGCCACAGACCCATCAACGCGGCGAGCGGCATCCCATGCACGTTGCCGCTGGGAGAAGAATCGGGAGTGTTGATGTCGGTGTGGGCGTCGATCCAGATGAGACCGATGCGCTGGTTCTGGCGGTGGTAGAACTCGGCAACTCCGGAGACGGTGCCGGCGGCCATGGAATGATCTCCGCCAAGGGCTAAAGGAACTTTGCCAGCTTCGAGCGTCTTGACGACTAGCTCGGCGTGCTTGGTGCAGGTCGCTGTGATTTCCTTCAGGTACTTTGCGTTGGCGGCACCCTCTTTTTTCTGCTCGGGGATGGCGACGGCGACGTTGCCACCGTCCTCGACCTCGTGGCCGAGGGCTTCAAGGCGGGCTTCGAGGCCGGCAACGCGGACGGCGGATGGTCCCATATCGACGCCACGGCGCGATTGGCCGAGATCAAGGGGAACGCCGATGACGCGGATTTTGCGCGGTGAGATGCTGGAGGAAGGTGCGGTTGTAGTCATCATAGGATCAATCGACAGGGATTGAATTCATTGAGCAATTGGGCGATTGAGTGATTGCGTCATTGAAAATGACAGAGCGAATAAGCTTCGAAATCACGAAATCACCCAATCACACAATCGCTCAATCTTCTCTACGGGTACAACCTATAAAGCATTCTGGGGAATGGAATCGTTTCGCGCACGTGTTCCAAGCCGCAGATCCAGGCGACGGCGCGCTCAATACCCATACCGAAGCCGCCGTGCGGAACGCTGCCGAACTTGCGCAGGTCGAGATACCACTTGAAGGCCTCCTCCGGGAGGCCGTGCTCGTGGATGCGCTGGAGTAACAATTCGTACGAGGCCATGCGCTGCGAGCCTCCGATGATTTCTCCGTAGCCTTCCGGGGCGAGGACATCGACGCAGAGGGCGAGGTCGGGGCGCTGCGGATCGGGCTCCATGTAGAAAGCTTTCACCTTGGCGGGATAGCGGTGAACCATCACCGGCTTGTCGAACTGGGCGGAGAGATAGGTTTCGTCGGGCGAACCGAGATCGCCGCCCCACTCGAATTTCGATTCCAGCTTGCCGTTGGCGTGACCTTGCTGCAGATTCTTTACCGCGTCGTCGTAGCTGATCCGCGGAAATGGGGCTTCGATCTTTTCGAGTTTCGAGATGTCGCGGCCGATGGTCTGCAGATCGGCCCGGCGCTTTTCAAGGCAGCGCTTCACGATAAAGGTGATGAGTCCCTCAGCCAGATCCATCACATCGTCGAGTTGTGCGTACGCGACTTCGGGTTCGACCATCCAGAATTCGGTGAGATGACGGCGCGTCTTAGACTTCTCGGCACGGAACGTCGGGCCGAAGGAGTAGACCTTGCCCAGCGCCATCGCGGTGGCTTCGACATAGAGCTGGCCGGACTGCGTCAGGAAGGCCTGCTCGTCGAAGTAATCGACAGGAAATAACGTGCTGGTGCCTTCGCAGGCTGCCGGAGTGATGATGGGCGGATCCGTGAGCGTGAATCCGCGTTCGTCGAAAAAATCGCGGGCAGCTTTGATGATCTCGGCGCGCACGCGCAGGATCGCCGCCTGACGCTGGGAGCGCACCCAAAGATGGCGGTGCTCCATGAGGAAGTCGGTACCGTGCTCTTTGGGAGTAATCGGGTAAGGCGAGGACTCGGGCACGCGCTGGACGACCTGCACATTGGTGACATCGAGTTCGAAGCCGCCGGGAGCGCGCTTATCCGCGCGGACCTTCCCTTCAACGATCACGCTGGATTCCTGGGTCAGCGTCTTGATGGCATCGAAGACTTCGGGAGTGACGGCGTTCTTCGGGACTACGCCTTGAATGATTCCCGATCCGTCGCGAAATTGCGGAAAGAGGAGCTTTCCGCTTTCACGCAGGTTGTAGAGCCAGCCTCGGATGGTGACCGACTGGCCATCGTGCTTGCCAATTTCTGCGATTGTGGTTACGGGTGAGGACATAACTTGGTTGGGGAACTGGGAAATTTAGTAATTGCGAAATTCAAAATCGTATCGCGCGGTAGTTTTAAAATTACTCAATTACCAAATTTCTCAATTTCTCAATGCCTTACTGGCTTTCCAGCTTCTCGAATAGTTCCGGCAGCTTTTCCAGCGAATTCACTTTCTCGTCTTCCGCCAATTCCAGCAGCAGAGGCGGCGTTTGCGGGGCCGAGCGCAACAGTTGCATCGCTTCCTTCCAGTCGATGGTTCCCTGCCCCGGCCAAAGGTGCGTGTCTTTCATCTTGTCGTTATCGTGTACGTGGGTCGAGCAGATGTGACTGCGGAGAATTTCGAATCCCTCAGCCACCGAGCCCATCATGTGCGCGTGCCCGAAGTCGAAGCAGATGCCGACATCGTCGAAGTGAGCGCCGTGAATCAGTTCGACGAGCTTGTCGGGCGTGGACAGATCGTTGGGAATGTTTTCCAGCAGAATCCGGACGCCGAGCGGCTTGGCGAACGCCCGCAGGTGCTCAATCGAGGTCATCGCTGCCTCGAACTTCTTCTCGCTGAAGCTCTCATTTGGCGCACCAAGATGCTGCACCAGGAAGCGGAACGGAATCTGCTCGGCGATTTCGAGAGCGCGCTTGATCTCGTCCATGGCTTCGACCCGAGCGGCGCGGTCGGTGGAAGCCACGTTGATGGGAGGAGCACCGGCGCGTCCCCACTCGTAGTCGGCATACAGCGGCGAGTGGACGGAGTTCAGTGGAATCCCGCTGCCCCGGAACCAATCGGCAATTTCCTTTACGTGCGCCTTGCGGTTGGCATAGTCGAGGTGCTGACGGGCAGCAAAGATCTCGATGGACTGCACGCCACTGCGCGCGAGTCCGTCAAGAATACCCGGGTGCAGGCGCTCTTTCACAAAGAGATAGGTTGAGACAGCTTTCTGCATGCAAGCCCCTCGGGAAATTGTTGAAGGATTATTGAATGTTGGATGAACCCCCAAATCAACCCTGTTGGGTTCTTCTTCAACAATCAAGAATCAACAATCAACAACTGCCTTACTAGTATCCTACAGCCTTGCCGATGCTATTCCGTCCATCGGTGGCACCCAGACGGTCACCTGTCTTAGGATCGACGGCGATGCACTCGGCATCGCTCCAATACGGCGAATCGCCGTCCGCGTCCAGACCAGTCTGAATCTTGTATCCCATGGCGCGCAGAACGTTCAGAGTGTCGGGCGAAAACCATTTTTCTACGTTCACGAGATCGGGAAGCCACTGATTGTGGAATCGGGGAGCGTTGACCGCTTCCTGAATGTTCATCCCGTAATCGACGGCGCCCATCAGGACATTGGCCACAGTCGTAATGATTTTGGAGCTGCCGGGCGATCCCAGGACCAGCACCGTCTTGCCGTCATGCACGACGATAGTGGGAGTCATCGAGGAGAGCGGACGTTTCCCCGGGCCTATCGCATTGGCCGCGCCTTGAATCAAACCATCGGAGTTGGGAACGCCGGGCTTGGCGGAGAAGTCGTCCATCTCGTCGTTCAGGAGGAATCCCAAACCGTCGGCAGTGACACGCGACCCGAACCAATCGTTGATGGTGGTGGTCACGGCAACAGCGTTGCCCTCGGCGTCGATCACCGAGTAGTGGGTGGTGTGATTGGATTCGTGTGGGACGGTCGCGGGCGGATGCGAGGCTGCGTACTGTTCCAATTCGTTGAACACGGCCGGCCGCTTCAACTCTTGACTGTCGCTGGCGTGCTGCGGATCAATGCTCTCGCGCCATGCCGCCGCGTATTTCTTATCGAGAAGCTGGGCGACCGGAATCTTGGCGAAGTCGGGATCGCCCATAAATTCGGCGCGATCGAAAAACGCACGGCGGAACGCCTCCACCGTGTAGTGAACAGACTGCGCGGAGCGGCTCTGCATCTTCTCCAGATCGAAGCCCTCCAGGATATTGAGGGACTCAATCAGCACCGTGCCACCTGACGAAGGCGGCGGCGCGCTGATGACCTCATATCCTCGGTAAGTGCCGTGAACCGGTTCGCGCTCTTTGACTTCGTAGTGGGCGAGATCGTCGGCGGTGATGAGGCCTCCACCTTTTTGCATAGCCGCTGCCAGTTCTCGGGCGAGGGCGCCATGGTAGAAGTCCTCAGGATGGTCGGCAATGCGCTCTAGCGTCCGTGCTAGCTCGGGTTGGCGGAAGATGTCGCCAGGCTTGTAGTAGTCGCCGTTGCGCTGGAAGATTCGCCGCGACTCGGCGAACTTGGCCAAGCCTTCGTCGTGCATCTCCGCAGCTTCGCCCCATGTCAGTGCGTAGCCGTCCTTCGCCAGCTTGATGGCCGGGGCCATGACTTGCTTGAGCGTCAGCTTTCCGTATTTCTGCTCAGCGTGGACCATGCCGGCGACGGATCCCGGCACACCGATGGACTTGTAACCGATCTCACTGGCTCCTGGAATGACGTTTCCCTGGGCGTCGAGGTACATATCGCGAGTCGCCGCGGCAGGGGCTTTCTCGCGGTAGTCGAGGAAGTGCGTTTTGCCGTCGGCCATTCGGATCAGCATGAATCCGCCGCCGCCAATGTTTCCAGCCGGAGGAAGAACGACGGCCAGGGCGAATCCGGTCGCGACCGCGGCGTCGACGGCGTTGCCGCCGGTCTGCATGATGTCGGCCCCGACCTGGGACGCGAGGGCTTGGGTGGTCACCACCATGGCGTGCTGGGCGTGTACGGGAGAGGTAGAGGCCGCGACGTGGGTCGCGGCGGCCAACAAGACCGCGAAAATCAATAATTTGTGTGGAGATCGCATGCGTGGGGTTGCGGGAATCAGGTAACACTAAGGACTCTTGAGGCTAGCCGAGTGAAGTAAGCGGAGTCAAATCCGAAGTGGTCCCCGAAAAGACGAGAGGACTATCGCTTTTTCTTTCCCTTTCTTGGAGCGGCGCCGGGCTTCTTCTCAGCCTTCTTTTTTCCAGCTGTCGTGCGGCCGCGGACGCTGCGCTTGCCGGCTTCTTTTGACGCCTTAGCGGCTACTATTTCGAATGATTGCTGAATCAGTTCCCACAGCTCTTGGCGGTTGAGCGCGTCCAGATGGTCAAGCATGACCCATTTGTAGCGCCCGACGTATGGTGCGGGATGGATGTCCTCGCGCTCGATCAATTCGGCAAAGACCTCTGGCGTGCACTTGAAGCAGAGCCGCGGAATGTCCAAACTCAAGATGGTAAAGATTTTTCCACGAATCTTGAAGCAGAGGTCGTCTCCCCATTGAAGATTTTCGGTGGCATCGGGAAAAGTCATACAATATTTGCGAACTTCTTCGGGGTTCATTCGTTAATTCCTCTTCTGAATCGGAACCCGCTGGCCGGGAATCAAAGTTCAAAAGGAGATTGGAATGGAAATTCGCACTTCCTTGGCAACTCGGATTTGAACCTTACTCCTGTCGTGGAGGCGCGCAACACCAAGCAGGCCAAAGGCGTGATGCACGCGGGCGATCTGCAACTCAGCGGCGAGGAAGTGCTGGAGATCGCGGAGTTCTTTGCTGAGACTGCGGTCTAACCGCAAAAGCAAGATTCGACCACGAAGGACACGAAGTATCCCGAAGGCTTCTCTGTAATGACTCTTCGTGCAACTTCGTGTCCTTCGTGGTTATGACGATTGACCGCAAAGACGATGTGTCCCGTCTTTTGATATATTTTTCCCGCCACGCAAGAGGATCTTGCCGCCATGGATATTCACGGAGTTGCCCCTCTGCTACAGGTTTTCGATATGCCTACCTCGATTCGCTTTTACCGCGACGTGCTGGGATTCACCGTCTGGAGCACGTCCCGGCCTGGGGACGACTGCGATTGGGCCGGGCTGCGACTGAACGGCGCTGAAGTGATGCTGAATACGGCTTATGAATCTGATCAGCGGCCGCCTGCTCCAGACCCTGTGCGTATCGCGGCGCACAACGACACCTGCCTGTTCTTCGGTTGCGAGGATCTCGATGCGGCTTACCGGCATCTGCGCGCTCATGGTCTCAATCTCAAGGAACCGAAGGTCGCACCGTACGGGATGAAGCAGTTGTGGTTCAGCGATCCGGATGGTTACGGGCTTTGCTTTCAGTGGCCAGCGACGCAGGAGAATTACGATGCGTGGGTCAAGACTTACGGACTCAAGCCGAAAACAATGGCGTGATCACAGAAGGAATCTGCTATCTGTCCACGAATTGAATCAAGCGTTGCTTCACGTTTGGCCACTCTGAGGCGACGATCGAATAGCGGACCGAGTCGCGAGGGATGAAATCGGCGGCCATGCGGTGGGCGCGGAGGATCCCTTCGAATTGGCCTCCGATGCGCTCGATCGCGGCGCGGGAACGCTGATTGCGCGCGTCCGTGTGGAAGCATACGCGAAGGACCTGCCAGACTTCGAAGGCGTGCCTCAGCATGAGGAGCTTGGCTTCGGTATTCGCGCCAGTGCGAATCGCGGACTTGGCGAACCACGTATAACCGATCTCGCAGGCATCCGGGAAACCGCGTCCGTGGGCGGGATGCCCTTGCGGCCAAGCCCATCGTTCGATATTCCAGAAGCGCGTCGAGCCGATGACGGCACCATCCAGTGCGCGGAAGATCGCGAACGGGACTGCGGTGCCGGCCTGCTGCCAGGCGAGCGCGGTCTCGACGTACTTCGTCGCCTCGGCTGGACCCTGCGGAATTGGGCTCCAGCGGTACAGAGAGGGATCGGTAGCCGCCGCCGCGGCCAGTCCGTCGGCATGGCCGCGCTCCAGCGGTTCGAGGCGAATGCGCTTGCCTTGCAGTGTGAGACCTTCGATCGACATCACCTCCTTACTATGCAATTTGGGACGGGTATCGGGCAATGCCTCCGTCGGGGCCAGCGCGTCAGGCGCTCGCCCCTTGGCTTCGCTCAGGGCAGGCTCCCGGCCGCCGTTGGGCGGCGGCACCACGCCGTCTGTTTTATGACCGTGACTTTGCTGTAGGCGACGCGGAAGCCAAGACGTTCGGCGTTGCGCTGTGAGGCCGAACCGCCTTGCGTGACTACGACCGCATACTCGCATCTGGCTTCGGCCGCCGCCGCCATGCGGGCACGGAATAGTGCCGTCTGGAAGCCTCTTCCCCGATACGCGGTCAGCGTGCCCGCGCCACACAGGGCAAAGACCTTGTGCTGTGGGATCACTAGACCGGTCCCGCAAGCGACCGGTTTGCCGTCGACCGTTGCCACGAAGGCTAGGGCGCCTTCCATCTGATAAAGCGGCGCCATGAGGCCGCGGAACGCCTCGGGCGCGCCGGCGGGAAAGAAGGCGCTCTCGACGATCGCGCCAGTCACCGCCGCCTCGTCCGGAGAACTGTGGCGAATCTGGCAATGATCGGGAGGCGGAGGAAAGTTCTCCGCGGGGTCGAGTTTGCGATAGAGGACATTGTTGAGTTCCGCGATTGCGTAACCGCGATCTTTGAACATTTCGAAAACTTCCGGCCCGTGTAATGGACAGAGATCCACCTGCGACGGCGCTTTGCGATCGCGGTAGAACTGCTCGATGCGATTGACATCGTCTGAAGTAAGCGGACGATCGAGTCCGACTCCGGTTGCCCGGCCGATCGGCGAATCGAGCCCGGCGAAGATCACGTGACCACCACAGATTTCTTCCTCGGCGGCGCCGATCTCGGGACGCGTCTTTTTGAATTCACGCGCATAGAACACCTGCGGCATCTCCTCGCACGACTCGAGACGGCGAGCGAACGCCTTATCCACGAATTGCATGGGAACAGTCCTTTCTGGTTGAGACAAAACAAGACAGGAGCGTTATGCACGTGCGTGTGCGCTTGCGCTCAGGGACGCGGTAGCCAGGTTAAAGGACGGCAGTCATAGGCAGGGAAACAGAGTATCGCGGAAGGCGGCCGTTTACAAGTTGTCGGGCAAGGACGCGCTCGAACGCGAGTTTTGATCAGACTGAGATCCTTCGCTCCGCCTGAAAAGCGGCTGCGCTCAGGATGACGCCCTAAAAAGGTCTGGATTTGCTGACAGCTGAAGGCTGATAGCTGACAGCCGCTTTTCTTAGACTTGCTGGCGCGATTCGCCTAGTGAAACGGTCACATCTATTTTCTTCTTGTTGCGGTAGATCGTGATCTTCACCTTGTCTCCAGCGCGGTGGTCGTTCATCATCTGCGAGAGATCTTCCTCGGACTCGACCTTTTGGTCGTCGATGGCGATGATCAGGTCCCCACCGAGCATAATGGGAATATTTCCCAGATAGGCGCGCTCGGTACCGGCGTGCAAGCCTGCCTGGTCCGCCGATCCTCCGGGGACGACCTGCACGATCAGCAATCCGTAATCGGCAGGCAAACTCATTTCATCCGCCAGTTCAGGACTGATGGGAATCGTGCGCACACCCAGAGCGGGACGGCGCACGCGGCCGAGAGTCATTAGATCGTTCAAGACGGCCTTGGCCGTGTTGATGGGAATGGCAAAACCGATGCCTGCGCTCTGGTTCGAGTTGGAGAGGATCATGGTGTTGATGCCGATGACCTCGCCGTGACCATTCATCAGCGGGCCGCCCGAGTTTCCGGGATTAATCGCGGCATCGGTCTGAATGGCTTCGTCGATCATCGCGCCGTTGGGCTCGCGCACCGGGCGGATGGAACTGACAATCCCGCGCGTCATCGTGCCTGCCAAGCCAAAGGGATTTCCGATCGCGTAGACTTTCTGGCCGACCTGCAAGTTGCGCGAATCGCCCATTACGGCCGGAACGAGATCAGGGGACTTGATTTGGATAACCGCCAGATCGTGGGGCGGGTCGGTACCGATGACCGTTGCCTTGAATTTCTTGCGATTGTGAAGCGTGACCTCGACCTGCCGCGCATCGGCGATCACGTGATAGTTCGTCAGGATGTGTCCGTCTTTGTCGATCACGAATCCCGAGCCCTGTCCTTCCTGTGGCACCAGTCCGTAGAAGAAGTCGAAAGTCATGGCGCGCGAGGTGATGTTCACCACCGACGGAATGTTTTTCTTGTAGACGGAAATATTGTTCTGTTCTTCGCCATCGAGGGACTCGCCGGGGGCAGCTTCGGTGATTTCCACGTGATCGGGCCGGCTGAACCAGTTCGCAGAGTGGACTTCCTCCCGAGCATTGGAACGCCAGGTGGTGAAGTAAAAGAAGGCCCCGGCCAGAGCCACGGCAAAGATCAGCGGACGTACAAGTTTCATAATTTCGACAATCCTGTCAGCTAACGATTAGTACGGTGTCGGGGTGTAGAAAGGTCCCTGGATTAATTCTAAACAATGGCGGAGGGTTGAGCACGCCTCGCCGGTTCACACTGCCGCAGCGGCAGGCCGGCGTTCCAGTTCGAGTTCTCTCAGGTAGAGGAATAGCGGCAGAGCAAGGGAGACTCCAACGGTGAGCACGGCGACGAGGACGAGCCATCGCTTCCCAATCCCGAGCTGCTTGCTCTCGATGCGGGTGAATACGAGAAGGGTTACAGCCGAGACGATCACATCCATGCCGAAGAATGCGCCAATGCGGGTGGCAAACAGGTCGCGCGCAAAGAGCGGCAGGTTCAGTCCATGTTGCCACGCCCAGGGCACGAACTGCCAGTAAGGGACCAACACACCCAGCAGACAGAGGATGAGAAAAATCGTCTTGGGCTTCATGCCGGGAATTCTAGCTGAGTTTGTGGTCCGACAAAATCATTTCGCCACGCAGGCACAGAGTCACCAAGGAGAACACTTCAGAGAGTCTCCGCGACTCCGCGGTTATGCTTCAAGCCTCCGCTCGCAGCTTTTCCGAGACCTGGCGCACTTGTTCTCGCGTTGTCTCGATTGGGCCGGAGTTGTCGATCACGTAGTCGGCGGCCTTGATTTTTTCTTCGTCGGGAAGTTGGGCGGCCATGCGGCGCACGACCTCTTTTCGCGCGGCTTCGAGATCAATCTTCTGGCGGGCGGCAAAGCGGGCGACCCGCTGATCGGCAGTGCAGGTCACTACAATCAGGCGATCGAAGTGGTCGGCCGCGCCGGCCTCGAGAAGCACAGCCGCCTCGACGATCGCGACCGCGTGCGGATCGTGGCGGCCGATCTCTCGCATCCATTCATCCTGGCTGCGGACGACGACGGGGTGCACGATGCGGTTGAGTTCGTCAATGCGCGAGGCGCGCTTACCTTCGTCCGCCGGGGCTGGACCAAAAGCGGCTTCGGCGAGCTTGGCGCGGTTGATGCTGCCGTCAGAGTCGAGAATCTCGCGGCCGAAGTACCGGACGACTTCGTTGTAGACGGCCTCGCCCGGCTGCATCAGGGAGTGGGCGATGCGGTCGGCCTGGACGAGGTGCGCGCCCAGCGCGACGAACATCTCTCCGACAACAGACTTTCCGACAGCAATGCCTCCGGTGAGGCCGACTTTCAGCATGGAGTCCCTAACGGCGATTTCACCACGGAGTCACAGAGGCCCGGAGAAAACCAAGATCGAAAAAATACAGGTTTTCTCTGTGACTCTGTGACTCTGTGGTGGGTTGTCATTTTGGAGTCAGGCGCGCGACAACTCCGGCATGCGGCTTTCCCGCCGCATCTTCGCCGCTTTGACAGTGTTGAACATCAGCATCGCGATGGTGAGCGGACCGACGCCGCCGGGAACCGGGGTCATGGCGCCGGCAACTTCGGCGACTTCGGGATGCACATCGCCGATCAGTGTCGATCCCTTTTTGCGGAAAGTCTCTTCCCTCTTCGCATTGCCTGCGAAGAATCGTTGAAATTCCGCGGGATCGGTCACGGTGTTCATTCCAACGTCAATCACAGTTGCGCCTGGTTTCACAAACTCGCGCGTGATCATGCCGGCTCGTCCGATGGCGGCAACCAGGATGTCGGCACGGCGGCAGACACCGGGCAGATCATGAGTCTTAGAGTGGCAGATGGTCACAGTGGCGTTGGCGTTGAGAAGCAGCATGCCGGCAGGCTTGCCGACGATGTCGGAGCGGCCAACGACGACAGCTTCGCGTCCGGCGATCGGGATGTTGCCGCGTTTGAGAATCTCGAGGCATCCGGCAGGCGTACAGGGGACGAGTCCGGGACGCTGGGTCGAAAGGAACCCGACGTTCATGGGGTGAAATCCGTCGACGTCCTTGGCGGGATCGACGGCCAACAGCACTTTCTTGGAGTCGACCTGCGGCGGCAGGGGAAGCTGCACCAAGATGCCGTCGATGTCGTCGCGGCGGTTGAGCCCTTCGACCACCGCCAGCAGCTCGGCGGTGGTCGAAGATTCGAGGGGCGTCAGTTTCTCGCTGCAGACACCAACCTCTTCACAGGCCTTAACTTTGCCGCGAACGTAGATCTCCGACGCGGAGTTGTGTCCGACGAGGACGACGGCCAGTCCGGGACGAATCCCGGCGGCGGACATGGCTTTCACTTCCGCGGCGGCTTCGCTGCGGATCTCTTGCGCGATCTTGGTTCCATCCAGGATGAGAGCTGACATGATTTGGGCTTCGGACCTCTAAAATCTTACACCGCCCAGGACGCCGAGAGCGCAAAAGGAATAACCTTCTAAAAGCTTCCTCGGCGTGCCTTGCGACCCTGGCACTGAAATCTCTGGTGATTCCCGTATTGTCCTGCTGTGCGGTGGGTCACAACCTGGACCATGCCAGCCGTCGTATACAATTCACAGGTCATGATTGCCAAAGACCTTCTGGAAATTCTGGTTTGTCCGGCGTGCAAGCAGGCGCTCGAGTACCGTCAAAATCCGGAAAGCTTGAAATGTACACAGTGCCACCGGGTGTACGCCGTCAAGGACGACATCCCCATCATGCTGATTGATGAGGCGACGATCGAACCCTAGGGCAAGGGTTGGCGGAGTAGCCGAAATCTGGGCATTGCCGGGATACGGAGGTTCTTGGCGGCGAGAAGTCGGAACCGGCTAGGGCGGGCTGAGCATGTCCGAAAAGTCTACGGGCGCAGCCTCGCTTTAACACTCCTTTCACATTTCTGTAATACCATCTGCGGATGCCGCAGGAGCCCTTGCACATCGAAGATGCCGCTGGATCGGCAGAAGGCCGCCGAGTTCTCCGGCTGATTGGACCGGTCACGATCTCGAATTTCTTTGAGTTTCAGTCGCTGGTCCGTGGCAACACTTCGCGCCATCTGATTCTGGATCTGACCCAGGTGCCGTACATAGATTCCGCCGGGATCGGGGCTCTGGTGGGCGCCTACGTTAACCATCAGAAGGACGGTCGCAGCCTGGCGCTGGTGGGAGTTACCACGCGTGTGCATGACGCTCTGAGGGTGACTCGCGTCGAGCAATTTTTCCAGTTCTATGACACCCAGGCAGCTGCAGAGCTAGCCCACGCCTAAATCTTCCTCATACCCCACTTCCGTGCTAGGCGCCGGAAACCGGACCGCCGTAGTTTGGACTCCGTCAGTCTGAAAACGACACAATGTGTCAGGTTCGGGATTACTCGTGGGTACCAAGGGCACCTTAGCCGAGCCGCGCCCCCTACAGTCCTCCCTGCAACTTCCGATATACACGAGGGTTAATACATCCAGTTGGGGCTTGGGGATCGTACTGAAGAGCTAAGGCAAATACGGCAGGCGAATTGCATGCAACTTACACAACTGCCGATGAGTCTAATAGCGTAAAGCAGGACGAGGTCGGAATCGGAGGTGATGACGGCCATGATCGACAAAGCGATGAACGACAAAGACAGATTCACGATGACCGAACTGGCGGCTCTGCGGAACGACTTGCTCCAGGGGGGCATGATCGATTCCTACGAAGCCGCCGAATTGCTCCAGGTGTTTCTGATGGGCCGTGGGTATGGAGTTTCGCCGAAGGCGGCACTGGACGCTGCTGGCCGCGTCGAAATGGCCGGCTGCGCCCTGCCAGTCCTCCAGCACGAGTTGGAGAATCTGGCGATGGTGATGTAAGGGCCAAGGGGACGGTGACCCCGTGCTAAGAGAAACAGTAAAACCAAGAGCTGAGTGAAACTGCTCAGCAGGTTGGTTTGAAAGTATCGCGAGCGCGGGCAGGAATTCAGCAACACGACATTCTGGGTCGTCGATCGAAACAAGACCGAACGAACCAGCTCCACAAAAGGATAGCCGGGCAAACCAGCCCGGCTTTGTGGTTTTTGGGGAGAAGTATCTTCGCCGCCCATCTTCAGCAAACCATTGAGGCACTGTGACCGGCTCCGTCCTTACCCTGCCCCCTCTTGCACTTTCAATTTATGCCAAGCCACTAGCACCGCCGGTCCCATCACAAATACAGAGATCAGCGTGCAGGCAACGAGAATGTCCCTAGTTAGCCAAAGTCTCCCAGAACCGTCGGTTGCGGCTAGGGGAAACAATCCCTCTCTGAAGATCAGGAGATTTCCGAAGGCGCATATTCCGTAGCAAAGGATGGCGGCGCGCCAGTAACCGCGAGAAGTGGGGACCGGTTGGACCGGATTGGCTCTGCAATAGAGCGCAAAGGCTTGATAAAACAGATATGCAGTCAAATACCAGCCGAAGAAGTTGCTGAGCGGAACGCCATAGAACATCCCGCCATCGCGCCATATCCAAGCTCGGTCGAGGGTCGACCAGACCGCCTCCATCGAAAGGTCCCACGCGACCATGATCAAAGTGGAAAGCAGAGGAAGCGCGATCACGCGGGCGCCTGTCAGAGGCTTATCACGGTATCCAAGAATTAGCAGAGCGAGCACCCAGGAGCAGTAGCCGATTCCCAGATATGCCAAGACCAGCAGCATCGGCACCTGCAGGAGTTTTGGCCCCATGAGACTGGTGAAGTAATAATGCCCAAACGGAAAGCCAGTCCGAAGACTGAGGCTCTCACACACAGCTGCCACTCCGAGACAGAACGCTGTAAAGGCCGCCATTCCGTTGACGCGATAGAGGATGCTTCCGTGAACCAAAGCAAAGGCCCCCGGCGGCGCGACCTGCAGGATGACAATTATAAGAAGAGGGACCTTATCCGGATAGAGCTGGCAAATACGGCCCAGCACGTAAAGTAAAAGAGAAACCCACAGAACGATTTTCCGCCACCTGGCTATGCCAGCGATTGCTGTCATCGATCTCACTCCGTGACAATGGAGTTTACCGGATGCTTTCGTGGGGTCGTAGGACCGCTTTCGTCGCGAGCGTCAAGTAAGAGATGGCGGGACACGCCATCCCGGCTTTGTGGTTCTTAGGGAACGCGATTTCCCGCGCTCTATCTCTTGTCTTCCCAAATGATGATGCTGTCTTTGGCCGCCCGGGCGTCGGGTGCGTCGGGCACAAGTTCGATGTACGCCTTCATGTGGAAGATCGCAATCTCATAGCCCGGACGGCCTCCAATTTCGCCGGCCAGCATCGCTAGGTTGTAATGACCCTCCGGCCACAACGGATAGGCCCGCAGCGCGGCCTCATATTCCATGATGGTCTTCCCGATATCCTTCGATTGATAGGCATTCTCCGCCAATACCTGGTGGCGATGCGCCTCCTCCGGCAACTCGGGCTTTACCGTCAGTTGCCGCCATTGCGCCGCCTTCGGTTTGAACTCTTCGAAGCTGGCAGCCCCCTTGGCCTCCATCTCTTCCTGCGCCTTACGGCCGAGGAAAATCAGCGCGCCCTCAAATCTGGGCCCAGTCACGGGTTGCCGCCGACCAGAGTGCAATCCAGACGGCGCAGGGCCAGTTGTCAAACCTGCAGCCTAGGAGCGATCAGCAGGCGGCTTTGCGGCAGATGATGGACGTGGCTAAGACGGATGAACAGGCCTCGGAGGCTGCGCGGGCAATCTTCGAAAATGCCAACGCGCATCTATCCATCGTCCGCGACAATCCGACTGGAGCGCTGGCCGGCTTGACGCAAAGTTCCGGCGCGCCACCCGTGGATCTCACCCACGCCCACCAATTGACTCCAACGATATTGCGAGCACCCGCCGCTGGCGGCACGCCAGTGCTGCCCGCACCCGCTCCAACGCATGTCGCAACCGCCGTTCCTGCAAGGCCCGCCGTCATCAAGCCCGCAGCTACGCCCGCTCAACTCTGTACGCAGCTCGCCGGGGCACAGGACGCTCTGCGGCGCCTGATGGAAACGCAGAACATGCACAACGAAGACCGCGCCGAATGGGAGGAAACGGTAAACAAAGCTTCGGACGATGCCTGGGAGCGCGGCCTCGACATGCTCAGGGAGTACAGCGGAGAAAAATTGAGCGAGCACCTGAAAGAGCTGATCAACGACTCTGACAAGGACATCGAGAAACTCTACCGCGAGATTTCCAGCGAAAAAGATCCCGCGAAGGTCGGGAAGCTGCAAAAAGAATGGGAACAGATGGACCTGCACAAAGCGTATCTAAAGGACGCCTTGCGGCGCACTACGGTTGATCAAAAACATCTCGAGGAGCTGGCAGCGAGCGCGAGTTCTTCAAGTGGAACGACGAGAACAAGCGTCTTCGCCGTTGAGGTAGCCGCTGCGGGTCCCCAGAGTGAACTATTCAGCATTTCAGTATGGTGCGCCGATGTACGTACATTTATGTACATGGCAGTGTTCCTGTAGGAACACTTTGGAGATGTCAGGAAAGCGGCTAGCTTGCTAGCTTACTCATAACGCAGGCTCTCGACCGGGTCGAGCTGGGAGGCGCGGGTGGCCGGGACGGTGCCGAAGATGATCCCCACGATCGACGACACAATGATGGCGATGATGGCTGACAGGCCGGAAATCGGGAAGTGGTAGTCGGTGAAGAAACGCACGGAAAACGGGAGCGCGAGGCCAGCGACGATGCCGGCGATGCCTCCGGTGAGCGAGATCAAGATGGCTTCAGCAAGAAACTGGAAGCGAATCTCGCGCGTGGTGGCGCCAATGGCCTTGCGGATTCCGATTTCGCGAATCCGCGAAGTTACCGTGGCCAGCATGATGTTCATGATGCCGATTCCGCTCACCAGCAGGGTCACAAAAGCAACGAGCATGAGAATGACGGTCAGAGCGTCGGCGATTCGTCCGGCAACCGACAGCAGTTGGGTAAGATTCTGCACGCTGTAAACCGACTCGGCACGATGGCGCGACTGCAAAACGCGTTTGATCGCGTTGGTAGCAGGAATCACGTCTTGAGGGCTGGCGGCCGAAAAATAGATCTGGTAAACCGCCCCGGTTGGAGTGAAAAACCGGCTGACCGTGTAGGGGATCAGCATGGTGTCTTCCTGGATGTCGGACTGTCCAAACGTGTCCACGCTCTCTCTGAAAACTCCAATGATCGTGAACGGCAGGCCGCTACTCAACCGGATGACCTGGCCTACGGCGCCGACCGACGAGTTGTACAGCTTCTGCGCGAGCTTGTCGGTGATCACGCCTACCTTGTTCCGTCCTGCGGAATCCTCGGAATCGAAAAAGCGGCCCGCGAGAACCTTCAAATTGCGCACCATCTTGTATTGCGGGTCCACGCCGAGCAGAAGGATGTCGCTCTGCTTGCCTGCTCCAACGCTGATGCGATCGTTCAAGGCCACGGTGGGAGAAGCGGCAACGATGCTCGGTACCTGCTCGCGAATCGCAAGGACATCCTCGGCAGTCATGGGATCGGGCGTCGAATCGATGCGCTGCGCTCCACCCTCGTAGTCGGCGTAGATCATATTCGCGCCGATGGATTGGATTTGCCGCAGGATGTACTGCTTCCCGGTCATACCGATTGTGACCACCAGGATCACTGAAGCGGTGCCCACTGCCATGGCCAGCGACGTCAGCGTGAATTGCAGTTTGTTGCTGGAGAACGCGTCGTATGCGAAATTGAGGATCTCGCTGAGGCCAATCGTGAAGCGTCGTTGAGTTGTGACCGGTGAAGATGTGGCAATTGCCATCGCGAGTAGTTAGATGTTAAACCCCGCTCCCGCGACCCTGCAATGCGGGAAGGAATGCGGCTTGCCGCTTGGCGACGCTCTCGAATGGCTAAGTCTTGCGGCTGTCCTTCAAGAGTCCCAGGCGGATCAGGCTCTCGGCGGTCGCGATGATGCACTCCTCGTTGGATCGCGGCTTCCAACCGAGCACTCGAATGGCCTTGTAACCGGCGGCGTTCTTCTTCTTGCCGAGTTCGGGCAGGATCTGCTTGATGGCCGGATCCCACAGCGAAGCGAGGCGCACGATCGAATCGGGCAACTGGCGCGTGGGAACTTTTCGCGCAGCCGCGCCCAAGTGGTCTTTCAGGACCTTAGCGATATCTTGCATCGACATGAAATCGCCGGCGACGGCGAGAAAACGTTCATCGTTCGCGTCCAAATGAGTCATGGCGCGGATGTGCAGGTCGGCCACGTCGCGCACGTCGACCGCACCGAAATATAGATGCGGCAGGCCAGGCACCGCGCCGTCCATCAGACGCTGCACCAACAGAATCGATGTCGAATAGTCGGGCCCAAGGACAGGACCGAAGACACCCACAGGATTGACGACGGCAAGCTGGAGGCCGCGGCCTTCGCCGTCGATGAAATCCCAGGCAGCCCGTTCCGCTAATGTCTTCGACTTCGCATAAGCGGTCACGCCTTCGCCTGCTGGCTCGGTCCAGTCTCCCTCGTTGAAGGGCTCGGTTTGCGGCGGGTGGCCGTAGCCAATCGCAGCGAAGGAGGAAGTCAGCACCACGCGCTTGACGCCGGCATCGCGTGAAGCTCGCAGCACTCGCAGCGCACCTTCCCGCGCGGGGACAATCAGTTCGTCTTCATGCTTAGGAAGATTTGCAGGAAATGGAGAAGCCACGTGCAGCACGTATTCGCAACCAGCGACAGCTTGAGACCAGCCGGAATCATTTTCGAGATCGGCGGCGAAGAAAGACAAGCGATCGCCAGGTTCGGCACCGCCTTCTTTCAACCTGGCGCGCACGCCGGGCTCTCGCTTCAAGTTGCGCACAGTTGTGCGGACCTGATGTCCCGCGGCCAGGAGTTGCAGAGGGGTGTGGCTGCCGATGAAGCCGGAGCCGCCAGTGACAAGAACCGTGCTCATTCTCAAAATTAGAGCGCGAATTTACAGCGAACGATTCAAAGAAAGCTACGCTGCTTCTTTCTTCCGGGTAGTTCCGCCGGCTACTGCGACCGCTGCGAGGACTACGACCAGCGGATCGACCGGACGAAAATAATATGTCTCCGGATGGGAGATGTAATACGGCAGCGGAAAAACGAGAAGAACGATGGCGAAACGAACCGCCATCGACGAATCGCGCTGGAAGAGGCGCCACAGTCCGAAAAGGCCGAGCAAGGTCATGGTCGTGTCCAGAAAAATGTTCGGCGGATCGAGTGGCTCATCCTTCAAATAGGCGCGATCGAAGCTCCAGTAGCCGGTCCACATGTAGACGATGCGGCGGCCGGTCATCCACGCGAACCACGCTGGATGGGCACGAATGTAGGCTTTGGCCTGCTGGAGCTTGTGATCCATGTAGGCGATCTCACCCACCTTCTCATATTCCGAAAGCTCGGCATCGCTGTGATTGGGATGCAGACTGCTGTTGACCCAGCGCTGGGAGTACCCGTTGTTGCCGATGTAGAGCTCGAGTCCGAAGCCGCTGCGGACCGGTATGAATTTGTGGAAGAGTTCGTAGTTGCGGACGAACCATGGGGACATCACGGCGAGAGCCGCGAGTGCGGCCGCGGCCATGGGCACCTTCCACGGGCGGTGCGCGCGATATCGGCGGTGGAGAGTCCAAAGGCCCAGCAGCGGCACGACGGACAAAATGACTGGCTCGGTCAGCGCGGCGATGCCGCCGAAGAGTCCGAAGAAAATCCAGTCTCGCGTCCGCGATGAATTTTCGAGACGCAAGGCCCACCGGAACAAGCACGCGAGTTCAAGCGTGACGAGGCAAGTCGACCATGCCCAGTCCGCGCCATAGTAGATGCCATAGGGTGAGAGCGCCCATCCCCATCCAGCCCATTTTGCGACGCGATCTCCAAATGCCTGTTTCGCGAGAAGAAAAACCGGAACGCACGTCAGAGCTGAGAACACGCTGTTCAACGAAAGTGCTGCGAGAATGGACGCCGGGGTTTCGATCCCAAAGATCTTGAAGATTCCGGCGAGAAGATATGAGTACACGGGCGGCAGCAGTGCTGACGCGCCGGTGGGGGCAAATGGGCCGCCGAAACCGTGTCCGGAGGCTATGGAGCGCGCGATCAGACCGAAGGCCCAGTGCTCAAGGACGAAGGGATCCAACCAGTCGCGATAGACGAAGGGGATGACGGCGAGGCGGATCGCGAGGGCGACCAGGACCATCCAAACATAAGGCTGCGCGCGGGATGAGGAAGGTGGCGGAGTTGGCATTCGGATTGTTGGAAATGGCTTGCTGAAACTGTCAGTATAACTGGCAGACTCGCACTTGATCGTTGGCGTAGGGGCAGGTCATGCTTTCCGGGTGCGCAGCTGAGAATTGAGCGTCTGTCCGAGACAGGAGTACCCACGTCACGGCGAGATCGCTCTTCAAGCGCGTGAAATCTGCAGGCTGAAAATTTTGCCAGCCTTTCAGCGCCGTAACTTCTTTCAGCCAGCGCGGAGCGAGAGGCGGGACGCGGGCGGCCATGCCTCCATCTTTCTCATAGTCGGCGAGGGCACTGCGTTCGGCGAGGGCGCGAAATCCGTGAGAGTCCTCGCCGGGGAGCGATTCGTAGTGAGGGTCGAGCGCGAAGGGCGCGTCTGTCGGAGTGTTAGCGCGGATCCAGGCGAAGGCTTGCAGCCAGGGATTACTGGGCGCCGTCCACGGCATCTCCAGGTGCTCGGACGCGGGATACATTTGGCGCTGCGCGTAGAACATACTGGCAGCGAGCGGAACGAAGAGCAGCAGCCAACGATAGAAACTTCTCTGAAGGACGTAGCGGCCGAGCAGTCCGCCGATGACCAGGAAAAATAAAAGATAGAGCAGATGCAGGTAGCGCATCGGTTCGAAGGGCCGCAGGCGCTCGAGACGCGGTGGAAGCATGATCGCAAGGCCGACGATCATCTGGAATGCGCCGTAATAGATCAAGCTCGACGTCAGCGGGAGCAGGGCGGAGCCCTCGTCGGGCTCCCGGCGAGATTGCAGGAATTGGCGAAAGGCGAAGAGCAGCGCGAGCGGAGCGACAACGCCGAGCCATTCATACCAGTGCCAGCGGGTGAGGAAATAAAAACCGCGGGTGGCTGCGGCCTGTCGCCAGGAGTCGGAGGCGGGCTCGAAGAGCCATCCTAAAGGAAGGAACGCCGCGGCAATGGGCACCGCCGATTTCCGCCTAGCCTCGCGCAACGTCCACCACAGGATCACGCAGAAGGAAATTCCGAAGCTGGCCATGATGGCGTGGATCGAGAAGGCGACGGCCAGAAAAATTCCGGCGAGCCACGGCCGCCGGTCGAGGATCGCGACGATGGCTGCCAGGATTGCGACGGTCGCGAGCGTGCGCGGATGGAGGTACTGATCGGCGAGATTGATCGCGATTCCCGGAAGCGGCAGAGTCAGCAGCGCCGCGATCAGAGCCGTCGCACCCCAATGGGCCGCGGGCGAGGCGAAGCACCGGCGGGCGATCCGCCAGCAGCCGTGCAAGAGAAAGAGGATTGCGACAAACTGCCAGATGAGCGCCAGCCATGCGACCGATAAGTGAGTCAGACGCGCCGAAAAAGCGATGAGCTTGTCGAAGATAGTCGCCTGAAATTGCAGCCGAAAGAAATCGGCATCATGAGGAAACAGGGACGGATTGAGATCGCGCTTGATGGCGGCCAGGTAGAAGGAATCATCCTCAAGGCCGGGATGGTAGCCCATCAGCAGAAAAGCGAACACGGTGAAAGCGGCGAGCGCGAGCAGATTCCGGGTAGAGAAATCGCCGGAGCCGATTCGTTGCGCGGAAGAATTGGAGCTTGCTTGCATTCCAGTTGGGAACGCCGGGGACGCTAAACCGTGTGCCCGGATTCCGTGCGAGGAGCGTAGTAGGTTTCGCGTTCGGCTTCAAGTTTGCGGCCGATGTCGCTGAAACGCGGCAGGTGAATGAGCCCCATCTTTTGAAGGGCAAACTGCAGAGTCGTCGCTAGCACGCCGAAGCCATATTTCACGCTGCGGCGGAAGTTGATCGACGAGGCTTCTTTGAAATACTTCGTCGGGCAGGAAACTTCTCCTATGCGAAAGCCGAAATGAACGCACTGGGCCAGCATCTGGTTGTCGAAGACAAAGTCGTCGGAGTCTTCCAGCAACGGCAGTTCGGTGAGCACTTTGCGGCCGAAGGCGCGGTACCCGGTGTGATACTCGGAAAGCTTTACGCCAAGAAACAGATTTTCGAACGCCGTGAGAGCGCGGTTGGAGATGTATTTGTATAACGGCATGCCGCCGAGCAACGCGCGGCCGCCGATAATGCGCGATCCGAGGACCACATCGTAGACCTCGTAGGCGACCATGCTGGCCATCGCAGTGATCAGCAGCGGCGTGTACTGGTAGTCGGGGTGAAGCATGATGACGACATCGGCACCGGCGGCGAGCGCTTCGCGATAGCAGGTCTGCTGGTTGCGTCCGTAGCCGTAGTTGCGGTCGTGCTGGAAAACGAGCAAGCCCAGCCGGCGGGCTACTTCGACTGTCTGATCGCTGCTGTTGTCGTCGACCAGGATGCAGACGTCGACGAGCTCGGGGACTTCGGCGACCGTGGCTTCCAAAGTCTTGGCCGCGTTATAGGCGGGCATGACGACCGCGATACGTTTGCCGTTAATCATCGGAGACTTGCTTTAGTTTACCCGAAGGGTGGCTGCGGATTGTGGGTTGCGGACTGGCTGGCCCGTTACTTTCGTGCGCACCGCTTCAAAACCCTGTCACCACAGCGGAGCACAGAGTTTCACAGAGGAACCAAGTTCCTCTTCACTTCATATTGTCGAGGATTGATCCTACGATTCCGCCCACTACGCCGCCTTCCACAGTGTGTCTGGTGGCTTCGCGAGGGATGTAGCGCTCGATGGCGTGGGCCAACTTGGCGATGGGGAGCGTCTGGAGCCAGATTCTGCCCGGGCCGGTGAGGGAGGCCAGGAAGATTCCGTCGCCGCCGAAGATCATGTTCTTGATGCCGGGCACGGTGGTGATCTGGAAAGAAACGCTGGCCTGGAATGCGCCGACGTGCCCGGGATGCACGCGCAATGTTTCTCCGGGCTGAAGATCGCGGACGACCAGTTCACCGGAGAGTTCGAGCCAGGCGGTGCCTTGTCCGCTGAGCTTTTGCAGCAGGAAGCCGTCGCCGCCGAAGATTCCGGCGCCGAGTGATTGCTGGAAGGCAACGCTGATTTGAATCTGCGGAGTGGCGCAGAGGAAGCCATGGCGGTGAATCATGTACTCGTGGCCCGGAGAGACTTCGACGGGAACAATATGGCCGGGAAGCTTGGTCGCGAAGGCAAGTTCTCCGGCGGCGCCAAAGGCGCGATATTCCGTCATGAAGATCGATCCGCCGCCCGCGACACGCTTGAGCACGCCGAAGAGGCCTCCGCCACCGGCGAACTGGGTGTGAGTCGTCATCTGAATCGAACTCCCCATCCAGGAGAGCTCGCCGGCTTCGGAGATGATGGAGTCGTTAGGGTCGAGGACGAATTCCAGAACGGGCATGGTTGTGCCGGTGATGCGGCTCTGCATGAGGGTCTCCTGTGAAATCGACGGGATCAGATTTCTACGTCGTGAAAAGTCAGAGTATACATCGGTGGAGCGGGCTCGCCGATAGCGTCGAGCTTCACACTCCGGCGCTGGATAAACCTTTCACCACAGGGGGCACGGGGGACCCCGTTACTTCATATTGCGCCTGCTGCTTCATTCCAGCGCGTGTCATGCGGCGTTGGCGCGCGGGACATTGGTTTTGGGTACGTGGGAAATTGGCTTTTCGTGCAGAAGCAGCTCGGTTGCCTGCACGCGGCGGTTGCTGTGAAACCAGCGCTGTACGACGTTATCGCAGAGGAAATTAGCGAGCGAGAGAATGCTCATGCCTTGATGATGAGCCATCCAGGAAGGCACGACCTGACCGGAACGGCGCACTTTGTCGGCAGGACCAAAATCGACGGCCTCGTAGAATCCGTAGGGACCGAACCAGCCGAGACGCTCCATGCGATGCAGATTGCGCAAGGCTTCGATCGCGTTGACCGAGAGTCCGAGGAACGTGGAATAGGGTGAGATCACCAGCAGATTGAGTTCGCCCTTCATCATGGCGAGTTGAGGAACTCCAAACGCGTGGTACTGATAGTTCCCCGCTTCGTCGAGTTTGTAGTAAGCGGATTCGGAAATTCCCCAGGGCACGCCTTTGCGGTTGCCATAGGTTTGCTGGAAGTCGACCACCGCGATGCGGCTGCGGTCGAGCAGCGTGTTGGCATAGGAGCGCATCCAGAGCATGGGCATCAGGTATTCGAACATGGTGCCCGTCCAGGAGCGCAGCACGGGATTGCCGTTGGCTAGCGTGTGAGTGCGACCCATACGGAACCACGACTCCTGCAGAATGTCTTCCTTGGCCACGGCGGCGAAAACGGCGGTGCGGGATTCCGTGGCGAGCAGGTCGTAGCAGGCGGGCTCAAGTTTCTGAGTCTCGACATTGAAGCCGACGGACATCAGCTTGCGGCGTGGATTTAGCAGGAAGGCGAAATCCATGGCCTCGGCGAGTTCTCCCGCTTCGGCAGCGAGGCTGCGCAAGCTTTCAATCAGGCGCATAGCATTGGCGCGAGCCTGCGGCAGCATGGCCTGCAGATTCTCATACAGACCTCGGTCTCCTCTGGCGATGGAGGGTAGAGCGCGATCCAGGCGCGCATGCAGGTCGTCGATGAAGAGCGGCAACTGGCGCAGAGAAGGGTTCCCTTCGAGCTCGGGGCCGACATTGACGTCGTTGCGCACCGCAGCGAATTCCGGAAGCTCCCAAGGAACGTAGGAGCGCACGAGATCCTGAATACCTTGGATGCGGGCTCGGGTCTCGCGTTCGAACCATTCAACTTCCGCGGCCTGACTCGGTTTGACTCCCGAAGATTGGTCGTCATCCGCGGCTTCAAACAAATTGACGAGCGCCGTAAACCAATTCTCTGTTTTCAGCTCCTGCTCGCAGCGAGCGAGATGCTTGCGGGGGAACGCTTTTAAATCGGCGAGGGCGCGAAGATGATCAAGGAGGCCCTCCGCCAAGCTCGACTGCAGCAGAGGCTGCTTGATGCGAGCGAGCAGTCCTTGCTGCAGGGTCCACAAGGAAGCCACGAGATTGCCACTATCAACGGAAGAAATGAAGCGCGGCGTGAGCGGTTCGAGAGTGCGCGTGTCATACCAGTTCAGGATATGACCGTGATGTTTGGGGATGCGGGAGAGCGTCGCCACGGTGCGCTGCGTCTGCATCGCCAGTTCGGGAACCGTCAGATAGCCGAACTCGCACGCCACCTGCTGCGCGTTGAGAAGCAGTCCGAGATTGGTTGGGGAGACGCGGCCCGCGACTGCCGGAGGTTCTTCCTGCACGTTGTCGGGAACGAGCCAGTGGTGCTCTTTGGTACAAAACTCGGCATAGTAGCGCCAGGTGTGCAGAGCGGAATTGCGCAGGAACAGTATTTCTTTCCTGGGCAATTCCTTGCGGGGAACGCCGGTGGGGCGATTCAACCAGATGGAGACGAGTTTACTGCACGCCCACAATGCAAGTATAGGCAGAGCCACGGTCAGCGCTGCAGGCTGGGCCCACCATACTAGAGCACCGACCACGATGGAAAGAACGGGAATCCAATTGAGGTAACGGTCCGCAGGCGCCAGGCGCGTGGTGAGTTCGGCTTCCGCAGCGGTTTCCCACTCGAGAAGGCGCTGGCGAGTGAACGTCTTGCGAACAATCGCGCGACCCACCGCATCGAGGGAGAGCAGCGTCTGATGAGCAAGGAAAATTAACGTGAGCGTCGAGGTGATGATGGTGGTGAGGAAAGCATGCACCGCATCACGAGCTACCGTGAGCTTATCCTCGACGATTGCTTTCACTGCGCCGAAGATCACTTGAAACACGGCGGGTAGGAACAACAAGAAGACGGTGGCGAGAGTCCACCGAACTGGGCGGACGCCGGGCGCGAGCCAGCCAAATACGAGGAGCAGGAACGTGCCTGGCTCGACCAGACTGCGGCGCAAGTTGTCGAGAATCTTCCAGCGCGAAATCAGAGAGATGGGATTAGAAACACGGGCGCCGGCTTCGTCCGGCACGTCCGCGAGGAGCCATCCGGCGATCTGCCAGTCGCCGCGCAGCCAACGGTGCTTGCGCCGGTTGTAGGCGCTGTAGTGTGAGGGATAGTCCTCGATGACTTCGATATCGCTGGCCAAACCGGCGCGGGCGTATGCACCTTCAATCAGATCGTGGCTGAGCAGGGCGTTGCGGGGGAAGCGCTGGTCAAGAACGCGGTGGACAGTATCGACCTCGTAAATTCCTTTCCCGGTAAAGCTGCCTTCGCCATATAGATCCTGATAGGCGTCGGAGATCGCGCGGGTGTAGATGTCGAGTCCGGTTTGCCCTGCGTAGATTGCGGCAAGACGCGAGCGGACGGTGCTGAGCACGCTCACTCCGACGCGCGGCTGGAGGATGCCGTACCCGGCGACGACGATGTTTTTCTCAGGATCGATGATCGCCTGATTCAGGGGATGCGCGAACGCTCCGACCATGCGGTGCGCCGATCCACGTGGAAGCTCGGTGTCGGAATCCAGCGTGATGACAAACCGCACTTTGGGCAGAATCGACAGATCGCCCACTTTGATTGGAAAGCTATCGTATTCGCTGCGAAGAAACTTATTCAGGTCGAGCAGCTTCCCGCGTTTGCGCTCCCAACCCATCCAGCCTTTCTCGCGCGGGTTGTAGATGCGATGGCGGTGCAGAAGGAGAAATGTGCCCTTTTTTTCAGCCGAATATTTTTGGTTCAGTTCCTGGATGAGCGAAGAACACAGCTCGATCAAGGGATTCTCTTCGCTGGCGCGGTGGTCCGAGTCCGCCAGGTCGGAGAGAAGAGCGAAGTGAATGTTCGGATCGTGATTGCCGAGGTAGCGGACTTCGAGGTCCTCGATCAGCGCGTGGACCTGCTTCTCGTTCAACAGAAGCGTCGGAACAGCAACCAGGGTCACGCAATCCGCAGGAAGGCCCTTCGAATAATCGAGCTTGGGCAGGATCTCGGCGGGTAGCAGTTCCGTGATGATGGTATCGATAATCTGAATGGCGCACTGCGATCCGGGGAACAGGAACAGCAGCATGGCAATCAGAATCAGAAGCGGCGAACTGTCGCGCGTGGTCACGTACAACAGGGTCGCGGTGATGATGGACAATGTGAGGATCGCGATCCCCGGCAGGAAAAACTCATCGGGATGCCGCCACATCCAGGCGCGAATCTGCTGCAGCGGATTCAGCCTGGCCCCCACTCGCTGCGCGAGGAGTTCCCGGCCCTCGGCAACGAGATAGTAGCCGATGTGCGACTCGCGGTAGGCGATCCGCGGATCGGGGTAGGGGCGGGCGTGGGCTTGCTGCGCGAGGAGCAGCGCCTCGTGCGCGACCTGAATTTCGGTGAAGTCCGAGCGCGATGCCAGTGCGGCCACTTTCTTGCGATACAGGTGGCGGCTGTCGGGGTCCATGCGAGCGAACGCACCCGCTGGATCCTGGCGCAGGACGTCGCCGAAGAGAATCAGAGGCTCGAGGAACTCATTCCAGGAAGCCTGGCTGACTTCGCGCAGGCTCTGAATGCAAACCCCAACCTCGGTAGACGGTCCTTCGGGATGGTCGACCGCTTTGCGTCCGCGGGCCGCGATTTCCTCGAGCAACACTAACTTTAGTCCCGCACTCAAAACCGTGAATTCCCGCAGTTCCAGAGGAGTCGCCCGCTGGTAGCCGCGACAGTACGAAATGAACGTCTGATCCTGAAAATGATAGGAAGCTTCGCGGAAGTATCCCTGAGCGAAGGCGAGAATTCTGGGTAGGACCTCGGCCGTTGCGGTGCGGACGTGCGGGAGTTTTCGCAGCAGCTTGAGATCGCCTTGAACTGTGGACAGTTCTGAATATACGAGCGATGAATTGTCGCGAAGCCAGCGAGCGTCGTCGGTCAGAGAACCCTTCTTGAAGGAGGCGTCGACAGCAGAGAGGACGGGAAAGAGCCTGCTTCGGACAGAGCGCGCACGCTTGTCAAAAACGTGAGACGACGGAACTCGCGGCAACCACGGCAACTGCGAAGCGATCTGCTCCGCATTGGCGTAGAGAGTGTCGAATTCTGTGGATTCGCCCGCCGCGGCTGGGGTTCGGACAACTTCGGCAAGTACGGGCTGGTCGTGAGTGTTCAGCGGCATGAGGTCCCTTATCGATAACTGGCAGCTTGCATTTCGAACATCTCGGCGTAGCGTCCACCGAGATGGGTTAGCTCGTCGTGCTTGCCTTCTTCGGCGATGCGGCCATTTTCGAGCACTATGATGCGGTCCGCCATACGGACAGTGGAGAACCGATGCGAAATAAATAGCGCCATCTTGCCGGTCGTCAGTTCGGCAAAGCGCTGGAAGACCTCAGACTCGCTGCGGGCGTCGAGCGCCGCGGTAGGCTCGTCCAAGATCAGCAGTTGTGAATTGCGCAAATAGGCTCGGGCCAGAGCGAGTTTCTGCCACTCGCCTCCGGAAAGATCAACGCCGCCTTCAAACCGGCGGCCGAGCATCTGGTCATACTTTCCCGGGAGTCTGGCGATCACTTCATCGGCCAGGCTCTTCTGCGCGGCATTCTGCAGCCTGGAGAGGTCGTCGACATCTTCGATCTTTCCAACCGCAATGTTCTCGCGCGCCGTCATCTCGTAGCGCATGAAATCCTGGAAAATCACACCGATTTCGCGATAGAGGTCTTCCAGGTCGTACTCGCGAAGGTCCACTCCGTCGAGCAGGATCTGCCCATCGCTCGGATCGTACAAGCGCGTAATGAGCTTGACGATCGTCGTCTTCCCCTGCCCGTTCTCGCCGATCAAGGCCACCCGCTCACCCGGGTGCAGATGGAAATTCAGGTGATCGATAACAAGGCGGCTGTTTCCCGGATAACGGAAGCACACGTCACGAAACTCGAATCCTTGCCGAATCGGCCGGGGAGCCGGCAGTGCGTTTGGCTTCGACTGAATGGTCGGCTTCATCTCGAAAAAGGCGAGCAGGTCGGTCAGGAACAGCGCCTGGTCAGCGATTCCCGACAGAGTGGAGAACACCTGCTGAATGTTGCTGCTGGCTTGCATGATGGCGGTGATCAGGAAATAGAAGGTGCCGATGGTCAATCTGCCGGCAACGGTCCGCCAGATGACGTAGGCATAGCCTCCGTAGTAGCCGCCGGTGCTGATGAACGACAGAATGGAGCCGATGCCAAGGCGTTTTCTCGCCAGTTCAACGTCCTGCTCATAGATGATGTCGGAAAGCTTCGCGAAACGTTGAGTGAAAAATCCGGCCAGGTTGAAAAGTTTGAGTTCTTTCGCTGCTTCCTTGGTAGCCCCGGCCTGGCGTAGGTAGTCGAGTTGCCGCTTAATCGGGGTTTGGCGGAAATTTTTGGCGTAACTCAGAAAAGCAAAGTGGGTTTCACCGAGAAACGCCGGGACCACTGCCAAAACTAAAAGCAACATCAACCAGGGTGAATAGAACATTACCGCGGCTGAGTATGCGACTGCGGTGATCACCTGCAATTCCAGGCGTCCGATGGACTGAATCATCACCAGGCGGTCGGTGGCCTGCACGCGCGCGCGCTCCAGTCGATCGTAAAAGATCGGGTCTTCATAGGCAGTCAGGTCCAGCTCTGAAGCGTGCTTCATGACTTGAATACTGACGTACCGCGTGTACTTGTTCGCGAGGAGCGCGTCGGAGTAATCGATCATGCGGCTGAGGATGCTGCCCAGCACGGCCAGGCTGAACTCGATCCCTACCAACCACCAGAGACGGGTCGGAACGGCCTGCGTCTTTAACGCGTTCGCGACAATGTCGATAATCAGCTTGGCGACGTAGGTAAGGGCGAGCGGTAAGATCGCGGCAAGAACGCGCGCTAGAATGCCGAACAGCACGACTCCCCGTCCGGAGTCCCAGACAATCTTGAGGACAGGCGGAACATTGCGCAAAGCGGAAAGGCGTTCGCGCCAGCTGCTCAAGAAGGTGTGCCGATCAGACATCGGTTAAAGCCTTTGGTTTCAAGCTTATGGGTCCTGCCGAGAACTTCCTCCACGGGAGACACAGGTCGCCGTCGAGCTCCAGCGACTGGAGTTCACCGAATATACACCGGAAATCCCCTTCTTGAAACGCGTTCTTTGATGAAAAACCGATACTTACGGTTGGGAACAATCCCGCTCTTCGAAGCGCGCGGGAGTCAATCTTTGACGAAACCGGCACGCTCCATGCCGCGCTGGGCTTCCGGAGTCCTCATAAATGTGTTCCAGACGAATCCGGTCCTCAGGTTTTCGGCCATGAGCATAGTGATTCCGGTGTCAATTCCGATCACGTCGTGGTCGTACCAGTTGTTGAGGGGATTGAAGGCGTTCACAAAGCCGTACTTGCTCCAGGCGGAGCCGTAATGATTGCGGATGTTTTTCAGCACGCGCAAGGTGGCTTGCGGGGCGAACGTCAGTGAGCCCCCAGTCGCGCTGGGCGTGATCGTTCCGTCGATCGGTCCGACGGCTGGAGGGCCGCCCCAGATGACGTAGCCGTTCGGCCCGTCGGAGGCGGTGATGCCCCAGAGATCGTCGGTGTAATCAGGAAATTTCTTGCCCAGTTCGAGGCAGAACCGGCGATGGACTTCCGTGGCGATGACGGAGTTCTGAAAGTAGTCAGCGTACTTATCGCGCTTGCCGCGGAAATCAAACCACGCCTGCGAATACTGATGCACGAACAACGGGGCGAACGACCCGATGTAACGCAGTCCGTCGTATTCGAAGGTGAGCCGTTTCCAGGCATTCCAGGCTTCCGGCTTGAGAGGATGAGAGGAAGATCCCATTCCCAAGAGGTACATCATCATCAGTTCGCTGTAGTAGTCCCAGCGCGAGGGGAGAAACCCGATCTCGGGAGTCCAGCCGTGGGAGAGCAGCGAGGTGTCTTCGGAGAGCCAGGTCCATTCGACACGCTGGAAAATCAGGTCGGCGAGTTGCGTGACGGCAGTATGCTTGAAATGCTCCCGGCAGGTCAGAACGCCACACAGCAGAATGGCAGTATCGACCGAAGAGATCTCGGATTCCCAGACGCGCTCACCGGTATTGATATTCGCCCAGTGATAAAAGAATCCTCGGTGCTGCGGCAGTTTCTTCCAGAGGAAATTGAGGGCCGTGAATAAACGCTCTAATGCGGCAGCGCGGGTGACAAGCCCGCGTTTTTCGGCGATGCAGATCGCGGTGAGGCCAAAGCCGGTGGCGGCGATGCTGGCGACGAGTCCTGGAGATCCGCCCAGTAGACTGCAACGATCCTGCACCATGCCGGTCTTTGGATTTTGTTGCTCCCAGAAGTAAAGGAAGCTGGCGGTCTCCAGTTCGTTGAGGAACTGATCATCTTCGGGAGACAGGGCGAATTGACCGGCAGGTAGATCCCGCTCGTCTTTCTGATTCTGAGGAGCCGGATTCTGATTCTGTGCCGGGGAGACGCTGGCTTGCGCGAACAATGTGCGGGCGAACGGCAATCCTAGGCCCGCGCCTAGAACCTGACGCATCAACTGCCGGCGCGATAATCGATTATCGTGAAGGTCTGTCATCCGCGTCGTATGATTCTAGACAAACACCGAGCGCAAGACGGCAACTATGAAGAAAGATGCGGATTTCGGTGCTGTGGATGCCGTCATCTCGTGTCTTGTGCCACTACAATCGTTGCTTAAATTACCATCATTCATTAATTTAAATCAGCGGATGTAACCGCGTGACAGTGTGACCCTCAAACGCATACTCGGATTCGGCCTGACTGTGATTATCCTGCTCGCTCTGGCGACAGGCGCGGTCGCATTTTTTCGCTGGCGCAGCCATAGGATTATCGTTCTGCAAGGCGCGATCATGGTGAAGGATTCCGACGTTCGCAAGCAGAGACCCATTGCCGGCGTCCAAGTCACCGCTATCGACAGTTTACAGATAGAAACGGTGAAGTCGGATTCCTCCGGGCTATTTTTGATTCCTCTGCACGAGGGGACGAAGCGCGGCCAACCGATCACGCTGGAATTTCGGCACCCTGATTATTTCCTTATGGATCTTCCCGAGTTTGTGGGCGACAAGCTGTATGTCGTCCACATGGTGCCGCGTACGACGAATGCCGCGACTGAAGGCCGGCCGCCCACAAATGTGGGCAACGTCACGGTACGATACTCGATCAAGACCACCACAGACGTAAACATCGGAAGCGCCGTGAAGACGTTCCAGGTCGAGAACCAGGGTAACGTACCCTGCAGGAACCAGCATCCGTGCTCGCCGGACGGAAAGTGGAAGGCGACGATCAGTTCGACGACGCTGGATGCAGGAACAGGGAACGAGTTTCGAGATGCCCGAGTTTCATGCATCGCCGGACCGTGCCCTTTCACAAGAATCGAATCGGAGCACACTTCTCGCGGCGGACAGATTATCGAGGTTTCCGCTCGCGATTGGTCGAGTACGGCGACGTTCCTGCTGGAGGCGGAAGTGCTGCACAATATGCCGACATCCGCTGCGCACGAGTTCTTTCCTGTTATTTTCGGAAGAGAGTTAAGCTTCACGTTGCCGGCAGCCGTCGAGGGCGTGACCGTCGAGGCCGATGTGGATCAGCAGCGAGTGTTCTTCCCGCTTGGGCCTGCTTTGCTGCTCAGTTGGGCTAACTGCAGCGCGAGCGACAATCCGGATCGGACGCGGGTGTTCCGATGTGAATTGAAACCGGGATATCAGTTCCGATGACGCGGTCGCCGCTAATAGTCGAAAGGTTGGCCGATGGTTGCTGCTGTCTGCTGAAGTAGTTCCTGCATAATTCGAACCCCTGAACTTGTTCCGACCAGATCTGCTCCTGCGGCCAGGAGTTCGCGCACCTGTTCCGCGGTCTTGATGCCGCCGGAGGCCTTCACTCGAATGTAGGGCGGTGCGACTCTGCGTAAGAACCGGATCTGCTCAGGCGTAGCCACACCGACTGCGCCGCCGCTCGCATTTTTCAGATAGCTTACGCCCGCGTCGATGCTGAGAGCGATTGCGCGTTCGCTGTGCTGCTGATTCAACAATGGAAGCTCCAGCATGATTTTTACCGGAACCTTTCCAGCGGCACGCACGACGCCTTCGATGTCGCTGAAATATTCCTTCTCCATCCCTGAGAGGAGGAAGCCGACATTCGGCATCAAGTCGATCTCTTGGACCCCATCATCAGCGAGTAGTTTTGCCTCGCACGCTTTGGCAGCGCTGGTCATCGTCCCATAGGGAAAGTCCACAAACGAAGCCACTCGAATCTCTGTACCGTGCAGACGCTGCGCGGTTCGCTCGACCCATGCGGGAGGAATCATGGCAGCCTGGAATTGGTGGCGCAGGCATTCGGAGATGTGCGTTTCCCAGAGAGTTTCCGTCAAGACGTTGGAAATCAAGGTGTGCTGGATGCGCCGCGCAAGTTGGAGGGCCTCGGCACTGGCGGATTCTTTTGCCTGGGCCGCGTTCGTTTTGGATTCGCTGAGAGACACGGTGCTCCTTATAAGTGCGTTGATCTGCTACCGCGGATGTTCGGTCTGGCTGGAAATGCGACCGAGCCACGACGGAACTTCAATTTCGTGCTGCTCGCAGAAGGTGCGTACTTCGTCGCATCGAGGCAGAGACGGGATAACTCCTTCTTTCGTCACCGCCATGGCTCCGATGATGATCGCAAAGCGGACGGCGTCTTCCATGGTATCCCCATGAGCGAGAGCGACGGCGAGTCCGGCGTTGAAGGCGTCTCCGGCTCCGGTCGTGTCAGCGGCTAGCACTGGAATTGCAGAGAAATGCTGGTGCTGAGAGGTGTGGATGAGCAATGCTCCTTTTTCACCGAGCGTCATCACTACGTGCTTCACTCCGAGGCGAAGAAGTACTTCCGCGATGACTTCAGGCTCTGCGGCTGCGTCGGGCGCGAGGCCGGCCAGCACTTTCGCCTCGGTCTCGTTGGGAGTGAGTACATCAACGAGACTGAGAACGGAAGGAGAAAGAGGGCGGACCGGGGCAGGATTCAGGATGGTGATGGCACCGGCGGATCGCCCTCGCCCCAGAGCGCTTTCGGCGGCTTCGACCGGAATCTCTAGTTGGGTGAGGACGACTGAGGCAGAATGCAGAGCAACATCGGCTTGCGACACATCTGTAGCTGTTAGCAGCTCATTCGCCCCCGGATCGATCGCGATGGAATTTTGTCCAGTTCCAGCCTCGACGACGATGAAGCCTACGCCGGTCGGCGCCTCTGCGGAGCGGTTGAGGAAGCGGGTATCGATGCCTTCCTGGCGATACAAATCGAGCGCCATGTCTCCGAAGGGATCTTTGCCGATGCGGGCGACGAAGTCTACGTGCGCTCCGAGACGAGCGCAGCCCACGGCCTGATTGGATCCTTTGCCGCCGAAGTCGACGCGGTAGCCGCTGCCCAGTAGGGTTTCACCGGCGCCGGGAATTCGCGCAACTTTCATCGTCAATCCAGTTGCGTAGCTGCCCACGATAACGATGCGTGGAGAGGTCAACCGCAAGACCTGGAAAAACGCGAGAAGTCCGATGAGCATTTTTCTTTCTTCATTTGTGGACTATTTTAGAGTGGTTACGCTTGGTATGGAACCAGGATCCGAAAGTCGCTTCGTGCCCGTGGCAAGAAATTTCTCGTCCAGTGTCTGAAATATTGCGTCAAACAAGAATCGACTCAATTGAAAACATGAGAATGACAACTACCAAACACTATCGATTTCATATTCCATTCCAAGCTATCTGGATTGGAGTTGGCCTGTCGTTTCTGCTCAGCAGCATGCGTTCGCCAGCGCAGGATTCGAAACCGGCGGAGCCGGCAAAAGCTCCGACGCAGCAGAACTCGGAGCCACCGGGGAATCCATTGCCTCCGGTTGACGTTGACGGACAAGCGGCGCGGCAACACCTGAATCAGCTCATCAGCTGGTACCGTCACGCCACCACGGGGATCCAATCGGTCGGGTTACCCAGCGATGCCATCTATCAAGAGAATCTGAAGAGCCTCGGAGCGCAAGTCGTGCAGCTCGCATTTCAATCCGCCAAAGCGGAAAGCGTGCTGATCAAGGCTCAGCAGAAGAACAGTGCGAACCGAACTTCCGGCGAGACGACTCAAGCGCAAAATCTCGCGCAGATTGAGGCTAAAACTTCGGCTCAGATTGATCAGCTGCAGTCACAAATCCAAACCGTGAACGCGCAGATCGAGAAGACGTCGGCGTCGAAACGCGTCGGCCTCACATCGCAACGAGACGCTTTGCAGAGCGAGGTGGAGCTTCAAAAGTCGCTTCTCGACGCGGTTCAAAAGATGGCCGCGTTCGTGGAAACAAACGGAGAGATGGCGGGAGGACTTGAGGGCGACATCAACCGGCTGTCGAAGTCGATTCCGGAAGTGCTCGGCTCTCCGGAAAAAGAGCAGAAGGTGGTTGCGACGCCGGCGGCACCCAAACCCACATTCGCGAACAGCGGCGGCCTGATCAGCGAGGCGATCACCCTCTACGACTACATGAGCGCCGCTCACCAAATCGCGGGAGTCGCAAAGGAAACCGACCACGTGCGAGACGTTGCCGATCGCTTGCGCACACCGCTCCGGGATGCGCTGCGGGCGACGATTCAGCAGAGTCAACAACTCGCCAACCAGACGCCGGCCACGGATCCCCAGCAGTTGCAGGCGGAGCGGCAAAACTTCCAGGCGATTACCGAACGCTTCAAGCAGCTGTCCGCCGCGCTCATTCCGTTGAGTCAAGAAATGATTGTGCTCAACGACAGCAAGACGAATTTTGAAGAGTGGCGCCAGTCAATCTCACGCGAGTCGAGATACGTTCTTCGCTCGGTTCTGCTTCGAGTGATGGCAATTCTCCTGGCTCTGGGCTTGATCCTCGTTCTGTCAGAGATCTGGCGCCGGGTGACGTTCCGTTATATCGGCGATCCGCGCCGGCGGCGGCAGTTCCTGGTGATGCGCAGAGTTGTAATCGGCTTTCTGATTGTCATGGTTTTGATCCTGGGCTTCGTCAGCGAGTTCAGTTCGCTCGCTACGTTTGCCGGATTCATCACCGCGGGCATCGCGGTGGGATTGCAGGCTGTCCTTCTCTCGGTGGCGGCGTATTTCTTCATCATCGGACGGTACGGCATCCGGGTGGGAGATCGAATCAGCGTGGCGGGCATTACGGGCGACGTGGTCGACATCGGCCTGGTTCGGCTGTATTTGATGGAACTGGCGGGTACGGGATTGGATTTCTATCCGACCGGAAGAATTGTGGTGTTCTCAAATTCCGTTCTCTTCCAGTCGGGCACACCGCTGTTCAAGCAGATTCCGGGAACGGAATATGCATGGCACGAGGTTGTCGTGATGATCGCGCCCGGCGGAAATCACCAGATTGCGCAAGAAAAGCTGGTCGCGGCCGTGAACAAAGTGTATTCGCAATATCGCGGCGAGATCGAACGCCAACATGCGGGCATCGAGCGCCGCGTCGATTTCCAGCTGGAGATACCGCGCCCGGAAGCTCGCCTGCAGTTTGCCGACCCGGGACTGGAACTGCTGGTGCGCTATCCCGTGGAGATTCGAAGGGCTCCGGACATTGACGAGGAGATGACCAGACAAGTGCTGGAACTGATCGAGAGCGACGAGACGACAAGGAGCGCTGTTTCGGGCACACCGAAAATCAGATCGGCGGTTAAGGGCTGATCGCCTCGAACCGATTCGCGCAAGACGCGTTGAGCCTCTGAGAAAGTTCTTCGTTGGCGTTATTGAGTGTGGGATGCTCTCTGTCGTGGCTCGCTCTCCCGCTCCGCATCTACCAGACAGCGGAAACCGATGGTGGCGGCACGATCACGGCCGGGGGACATGAGCAGATATTTCTGGTGCTCGTCCAAACGGCGGGTTTGTGGGAAGTACCAGATAGATCCGCGGGACCAGTCCGTGCGCAGATTTCCATTCGTCGGAAGAAGCGG
>CAVPFM010000005.1:0-248916 GCA_963703735.1 uncultured Acidobacteriota bacterium | reverse complement strand
TCTGGGGCTTCGGATTTGGAGTTGGCTTTTTTGGCGGCTTCGGCTGGGGTTGGCACCACTGGGGATACGATTGGCACCACCACGGCATTCGTTTCGACCATCACCATTACGAATCCCACAGCAGAATTTTCGTCAATCGCGAGCACTTTAACGCTGCGAGAGGCGGATTCAATCATGGTGGAGTTCGCGGTGCCAGCGGGTTTCATAGTGGAGACAGAGGATTCGCATCGCATGCGCAGGCTGGCACTCATTCCGGCGCGTTCAGCGGCTTTAATCACGGGGGAGTGGCGAGAGGCTTTTCTGCTCGCGGACAGTCGAGTTTTGGCGGAGGGTTTCATGGCGGCGGTTTCCACGGCGGGGGCGGCGGCTTTCATGGCGGTGGCGGACACCGGTAATTCGGCTCAACTAGAAAAACGTATTTGATATGGAGGAGGAAGTCATGCACACGAACAATCTGAGGCTTGAAGCAGTTGAAACATTTACCGTGAAACTAGCCTGCGGGTCCGCACTCACCATGCTTGTTCTGTTGCTGTTGGGCTTGCTGCTTGTGGTGGGCTTCGCGAGTTCGAGCTTTGCCGAAGAGCCACATCCAATGACATTCGCGTCTCCGGAGCAAGCTGCTAACGCTCTCTTTGAAGCGGCGCAAAAGGAGGATGAGCATGCCCTGGAAGCGATCCTGGGAGCAGGAAAGGAAGTCACTTCCTCGAGCGATGAAGAAGAAGACAAGGTCGAACGTGAACAGTTCAGCAAGAAATACCAGGAGATGCACCGCCTCGTTCGAGAACCCGACGGGAGCATGGTTCTATACATTGGCGCGGAAAACTGGCCCTTCCCCGTCCCGCTGGTCTCCAAAAACGGTGAATGGTGTTTCGATTCTGATCCCGGGAAGCAGGAGATCCTTTTCCGCAGAATTGGAGAAAACGAGGCCACCGCGATTGAAGTGGCTGAGGAATTTGCAATGGCCAGCAGTGCGAGCGGCCTAAAAGCAGCTAGCGAGGATCCGATCACCCGATTTGCCGAGAGCTTGCGTTCTGCTGCCGCAGCGAATAAGGACCATAGAGAGTCTGGTCCTTTCCACGGATACTACTTTCGAATCGTGACTCAGGATTCTGCGTCCGCGAGCGCCAGCAAGACGAAAGGAACGTTGACTTTGATCGCGTATCCCGCAGAGTACCAGTCATCAGGAGTTAAGACCTTCGTCGTGACCTGGAGAGGAATCGTCTTCGAAAAGGATCTTGGCCCCGAAACAAAGACTCTCGCCCCACAGATGAAAGCCCGCACAGGTTCGAGTTGGCACCCAGCAGCATGAAAACCTGGAGGGGAAGAGAAGAAAAGGACCATCATCGCGATGACAAAGCTGGCATTCTTTCTCGACGTAATGTTCCTTACTGCTCTCGGCTGTGCACAGAGTTCCTGGTTGCCTGAAGCTCCACAGGTGCAAGCTAGGAATCACCTGGTGTCTCTTACGTTGCATGCAGTAAATGAAAACGGCCGGGATGCTTTCGCCTTCAATGGCGAGACCATCGCTCCAGTTATCCGCGCTTCCCCGGGTGACGTTCTCAAAATCACCTATATCAACGATCTCCCTTCCAAGTCTCCTGAGAGTTGCGCAGTGAATCCCTGCATGGACATGACGAACTTGCACTTTCATGGCCTCAGCGTGTCGCCGGATACTCCGCAAGATGACGTGCTGACAATGATGGCCAAGCCTGGCCAGACCCTGCACTATACGGTTGAGATTCCGCGCGATCATCCTCCGGGCCTTTTCTGGTACCACACTCACCCTCATGGCGAGAGTCACCGGCAAGTGCTGGACGGAATGTCAGGGGCCATCGTCATCGAAGGAATGGAGCGCTATGTCCCTGAAGTAAGACGGCTCCGCGAGCGCCTGCTGGTCGTGCGTGGCCGCTCGATCGAGCATGATCCGAATGCCGCCGCGCTCAAGCACGAGGTTGAAATCCCGACCTAAGGGATGCGGAGGAGAAGCCGAGTCCGTTGAGGAAATTTTCACTGTTAACGGAGTGCTTCGGCCTCGAATCGAGATCGCGCCTAAAGAGCGCCAGTTCTGGCGTATCGTGAACGCTTCGCCTGACCGCTACTTGGACTTGCAAATGGATGGGGAGAGTTTTGAAATCGTGGCGCTTGACGGGATGCCGCTTGCCTACCGCGATCCCAAACATCCGACCAGGGCCACCCATCACCTCCTGGTGGTGCCCGCAGGCCGGCTCGAAGCAATCGTCACCGGCCCACCCTCTGGCGCTAATGGGACCTTGCGTACGCTCTGCGTGGATACAGGCCCGGTTGGTGATCCCAACCCTGAGATGGTGCTGGCCGATGTCGTTCCACCTCGGTCCGATCAATCCGATGCGAACGCTCTGAGCAGGCAAGCGCATGCCACGGACGACCGTCCACCGGTTTACCGGCCGATCGACGTGGACCCACTTGAAGAAGACTGCACCGGACTTCATTGTTACCTTTACAGAAGATAAGAATGGCCTCTACATCAACGGCCGCAAATTTGAGGCGGATGCACCTCCGATGACGAGCGCTCGTGTTGGTACTTATCAGCATTGGCGTATTGTCAACGAAACTGCCGAACTACATCCTTTCCACATTCACCAGGTTCACTTTTTGGCTTATGCAGAAAAGGGCATGCCACTCCCCGATCCAGAATGGCTGGATACCGTGAATGTCCCGTACGGCGGCTCCGTTGACGTCATCCTCGACTTCACCAACCCCGTCATCAGGGGCATGTCGGTGTTTCATTGTCATCTGCTGAATCACGAGGACAAGGGAATGATGGCCAAGATCCTCTTCGAGTAGCCTGGGACGATGGCTCGCAAACCACATTAGGGCCTACAGATTCCCACACCTCTCTGACGTGTGTGATCGGGAAAGCGCGAGGCAGTGACGATGTGGCGACATTAGAACTAAACAAGTTCAATCGGCCGTTCAAGACTCAGACGGGACTGCCGAGGGCCATCCTGATAACCGCCGAGATGGCATTTGTAGAAAAGAAAATGACGGCTGCCGTTGAAGCGACGTCACGGTAAGAGGCGACAAGAAACGTTGCCGCTCTGCACAGTGCCGAAGCTATTTCTGCCCGCCGTTCTGACTAGTGGAATCCCGGCTGATATCGTTCAGTGCTCCGTGCGATAGATACCGGCAGGCTCTCCTCAGAGGCAACGGCAGTCGGGACTGAAGCTCTGCTACCCGCAGCCGCCTCCTCGCGCGAGGAGAAACCGACCGCCATAATGGAGGCTTCAGCTATGAGTTCGCGCAAGGATTTCTCATTCGCATACGCAATCACAAGGGGTTCAGGGCCTGTCTCGGTGCGGCCCCCAGAAGAGACGCCCCCCGGACAGCGTGTCCACCGAGGGACATTCGTCTACGTTGAAGTAGCTGGGAAAAGAATTGGCGCCGACTAGCCTGCGCCAGAAGAAAGGGAGGGAAGGTCGAGCTTGACACTTCGGCCGAGAATCACGATGCATTCGGTTCATCGCACAGGCGCTGGTAATATTCCCGTCCTCGCTGAAATCCGCTCGCAAAGGGCTCTTCTGCGGCCGCTCCGGGATATTGCCGCTGCAGGTCTTCCAGGTCGCTTGCCATCTCCGACGCGATCTGATCAAACTCTTTGCAGCGATTTCGGGCATGGAGGGCAGCTTCGAAGCCCAAGAGGTAGAATTTCTCGCCGTCTCCGAATTGCCGGCCAGACTTAAGATAGTCTTCCAGAGATGTATTTACGCTCACCTTGTCTTCGTTCACCGTGTTCTCCTCTTTAACTCAATCGCGCCTTGAAGGGCCCGACGGAAATTGTGTTGGTCACGACTGCCAATGCTTCACGCCGCGGTCTCAGCGACGAAAGCTTCGATCTCGTTCACTTCTACATCAGTAAGGCGCAGATCACTTGCCCGCATTACTCCTTCGGCCTGATAAGCATTGCGGGCGCCGACGATTGCTCCAGTGACGTTGGGGTTGTGTAGCGTCCAGGCGATTGCGACTTCTCCGGTTGCCCGATTATGCCGCCTGGCAATTTCTTGCAAGCGCTCAACCAGCGTGAGATTGCGGGCGAGATTGGGTTCGGTAAAGTCCGGATGGCTCCTGCGCCAATCGTCCTTAGGGAGTGTCGCGGCGCGTTCGCGGCTCATCGCGCCGGTCAGCAGACCGGAAGCCATCGGAGAATAAACAATGACTCCGATTCCTTCCCGCAGGCAGTATGGCAACACTTGGTCTTCGACCTCGCGGTGGACCAGGGAGTATCGAGGCTGCAGAGAAGTAACGGGAGCCAAGGCCTGCGCGCGGCGCAGTTGCTGGACATTGAAGTTGGAAACCCCAATCCAGCGCACTTTACCTTGCCGTTGCAAGGAGGCAAGCATTGACCATCCCTCTTCCAGTTGGGCTGAATCGGGGTCAGGAGGCCAGTGGATCTGGTAGAGATCAATGACATCGACGGCGAGGCGACGCAAGCTGTCTTCGACTTCGCGCCGGATCGACTCCGCGCTCAAATTTACGCTTACGTTGCCCTGCGCGTCCCAGTGCCGGCCACACTTGGTGAAGACGTAAGGTCGTGCGCCCGGCCATGTCTTGAGCGCGCGACCAACCACTTCTTCAGAGTGTCCCAGGCCGTAGACGGCGGCAGTATCGATCCAGTTGACGCCGAGTTCGAGCGAGCGGTGAATGGCAGCGATGGAATCGTTGTCGTCCTGCGATCCCCAGGCGAACTGCCATCCCGAGCCGCCGATCGCCCAGGCTCCGTAGCCGATGGGAGTGATTTGCAGATCTGAGTTACCAAGCTTGCGAGTCCGCATCTTAACGTCTCCTTGTGCTCTGCTGAGCAACTGTTCGTTGGGGAGTAAGCTACCCTTTTGACGGCTCTGGGGGGAACTTCTTGAGCATCTTCGCGACACCCTTGTCCAGGTTCTTTTCATTTTTCTGAGCATTGTTGGACACGGTGTCCTCGGAGCTGCCGCGCCAGATCAATTGCTTGGTCTTCGCGTCGTACATGTCAACAACGAGGGTTCCTTCCTTGTAGTCTTGCTCCGTAGTGGTGGCTTCACCCATCCCTCCGAATCCTCGCCACCGCCATCCTCCACCCATACCGTCATAGAAGGTCTGAAGTGTCCTTTCGGTGTGTGAAGTGGCAATCGCTACGACGGCCACATCGCCACCGCTTTCCACCTTCGTCCAACCTTTGGCTGCCAGCTGGGCGTCGACTGCGCTCTTGATGCGCGCGGTCCAGAGAGAGCTCTCTGGCTTGATTTCCTGCCAGGAGTAGGTTTTGTACTGCGAGAAATTGGCTTGATGATCAAAGTCGGTTTTGACCTGCTGCGCAAGGGCGGATCCCAGCGCAACCAGGAAAAGCACGCTGCTGCAAACTGCTGTACGGACTATCAGCTTCATGTGAGCCTCCTTTTCGGATGTAGGGATTGCATTTGCATCTCCAAATCCGTCAGCAAATCAGAAACCCCATCTGACGTTCTGGTGCAAAGGTTTGTGCGCTCATCCTGCTGGGCGTTCGCCATGAGGTCAGGCTGGCAACGTCGATGTGCTGACTTAACTGTCGGCATGCGGACGCCTCGCGCGAGCGGAACCCTGGACGGAAAACCATCCCAATTCTCTCGGTGCGCTTGGCGTTTCCGATCTCTAGATCTGAGGCTTGCTCTGGAACACACGGACTGATAACGTGCTCCGGGACAGTTTTGGTCATAAGCAAAGCCAATGAAGGAGCACTCGTATGCCGCGACAAATACCCAAGCCTGTCGAAGAACTCTGGAAACGTTATCCGACCGTGTGGAAGGCGTTCAATGAGTTAGGCAGTCGCTGTCACGAGGCCGGACCGCTTGACGGGAAGTCTCGACGTTTGGTGAAGCTGGCACTTTCGATTGGCGCGGGCCTAGAGGGAGCTACTCACTCCACCGTTCGGAATGCCCAGAGTGTCGGAATCACGCAGGAAGAGATTGATCATGTGGCACTGCTCGCTGTCAGCACTTTGGGGATGCCGGCTGCGACGCGCGCTTTTACCTGGATCCGCGACGACGCGGAGGACAAGTAGAAGCGCATTAAGCCCTATCGGCTGTCACAAGAACTACCTCTAGACATCGTTAAGCGCCACCGGCGGCGCGATCCCACCGCTTCGGCAGTGGCTTCGTCACATCGAATCAAACATAAATTTGACCACCAGAAGGGTAGCGTTGTCTTCGAACCCAACGTCCCGAGAGAATTCTGTAACGCTTTCGAGGATATGGTTCATCAGTTCGTTCGCTGACAGCGTATGGCCACGTCGAATCAGATTCGACAGGCGTTCCACACCAAATTCTTCTCCTAGCGGATTTTCTGCCTCGGTTACCCCGTCCGTGTACAGAACCAGAATATCGCCGACAGTGAGATTGGCCGAGTTGATTGCACAAGTTTCGCTGTCGAACATTCCGATCGGGAAACAAGAGGAGTTCATGGAAATAACATCACAAGTTTTCGCTTGAAACAGGAGGGCGGGATTGTGGCCACAGTTGACGTAGCTAAGGGACCGCCTACTTGCGTCAATGTCCGCCACCAGGAGCGTTACATAACGGCTGTTGTCGGATAAAGAGAAGAGCCCGCTGTTCAAACGATTCACCATTTCGAGCATGTCTCGTTTTTCGCTTGCCTCGAACGGTACGGCAGCCGCAGTGGCCGACATCAGAAGCGCCGCTGGAACTCCCTTGCCGGCGACATCTGCAATTACGATCTGAATCCTGTGTTCGTCGATGGGTATGTAGTTGAAGTAATCGCCGCTAACACCTCTCGCAGGCTGCATCTTGCCGGCGATTTTGCAGTCCGCGGATGGAGGGAGGGTGGGTCGGCAGAAACATCCTCTGAACCTGTGCTGCTAATTCAACGTCCTGCAGAAGTTGATCACGCTGGTGACGCACCGTCCTATCAAGTTGTTCCTTCTGCTTCACGTATCTCTGGATGACGTAGACGACGAAGGTGAACCCAACGGCCGCCGTGAGGTTGTGTGCAATCCGCGCCTCAAGGCTTGAATATGGAGGACCAAAAAAGTCGTGCAGAAAGACGCAAATCGCGATTAGCGCGTAACTGATTCGGGTGCGCAGGAACATGGCGCTTATCCCGAGCGGCAAAATGTAGAGATAGCCCAGCGAAACAGTAGAGACGATGAAGTCAGCATACGCAACCGCAGCAATCGATGCGAGGATAAGCGTCGCTGGCAGCCATTGTGCACCGGTGGCAATCACGTCCCGCCGCAAGAACGATCCTGAAGAGAGCGACGTAAGAGTTTCAGTCTGAATCCCTGCGACTGTCCCCATCGTCATTTCTTTTCTTACAGGCTTCGTTGCAAAGCCTGTCGCTGACTCCATAGCGTTTTTGTCCTCTATTCCGACAGGAGGCGCATAAAAGAGCTACGCTGCCGGCTGACGTTGAGGCTGAGTAGCCGTAACTCGTTCCTCAATTCGGCGGGGCGGCGACACGATCAATGGAAGTACGACCGAAACCGCCACCACGCCCGCGATCCTATGAAGGCCTTCACCCTACGAACCGGTCGCCTGGCGCATATAAGCAATCAAGAGCGGACCAAAGGCGCTTGCGGTGCCCCACGCAGTCAGCATCAACCCGTAAATGCCGGCAGCCGCCACTGCACCTACCGCAGCGAACTCCTGGAACATGGGAGATTCCTGCGAGATGACCGGAATTCCTGCAGACGTGTTGAGGAAGAGAATCAGCCAGAGGGCCCACCATTGCCACGTTCTGAGTGCGACGGCAATACCCCAATGACTTGTTCTCATAACTTCTCTCTACTTAAATCAATTAATTACGCGGAAGCGGATTTTCCGCGGACTGCAGGTGACGTCCAAATGCCTGCAAGAAATCAACAGCTGCCGCGAGGCCACGGAGGCTGTCTCTGCTTGCGAGTCTTCGTAACAATCCAAACAATCCGATTGGTTTCTCACGTTCTGCTGTGGCCTCGGCAATACCTTCTGGAATTGCCTGGAAGATGCCCTTGAACCACTCCGGTTCGATGCTGCCGAGGATCTGGCGCCAGAATAGGAGATTCCTGATCGCGCGAATTGCTTCCGGCGTTTTTACGTTGTCCACTACCGTTTCCAGAATTTCATCACTCGCTGCCAGGGCACCGCGCATGATCTCCAGCACCCCGCGCTCGTGCAATTGCTGGAGCACCTCATAGGCAGACAGCACCGCTTCCGCATGCTTTTCGGGCGCCTGCTCCAATCGGAAACGCAACTCCGCCCGTGGATTGCGCGGTGGAGTTTCTAAAGAGATCGGTTGAGCCATTGAACTCTCCTCGCGTTATTTCTTGATCTGCAGTTGCACCAGTCCATTGCCATTTCCTGGTGGGGCGTAGTCCGATCGTTTCCACTTGCGCTCCACTTCCACGCCCTTCTGTGGTGTCGGATGACCAAAACGGAAATTGATCCGCGGCAGTGGACTCTCGCCGACCTCGGACGACACATTCAGATGAACGCTAGTCTCCTTGTAAGCGGGGGTGTTGGTAGCGGGATCGGTGTGGCTACTCGTCAACCGGTTCACGGGACTTTCTACCGAGTTCATCGGCATGTAGAGCTCCTTCCCATGTACACGGTCTGTGACCAAAGCGCGCACTCGCACCTTCCCGTAGCGCGAGATCAGTTGCACCCAGGTTCCGCTTTGTATTCCCCGTTCTTCGGCCAGTTCGGGAGAAACCTCTACAAATGTGTCGGGTGTCTTCTCCCGAATCCCTTCTGTCCGGTAGGTAAGGTTCCCCTCATGGAAGTGTTCCAGAAGCCGTCCGTTGTTTAGGTGCAAGTCAAATTCAGCGTTCGGCCGGTCGGTCGGCCCAATCCAGGAAAGAGGGAACAACCGCGCTTTTCCGTCGGGAAAGGCAAAGCGTTTCGTATAGAGCAGCGGCTCGTCCATTCCGTCGGCAGCGACTGGCCACTGCAAGGACTTGTAGCCAGCTAGCCTCTCGTAATTGACTCCGGCGAACATCGGAGTCAGAGAGGCAATCTCATCCATGACCTCGGAAGGATGCTGATAGTGCCAACTCGCACCCAAGCGGTTCGCTATGTCATGGATAATCTTCCAATCTGGCCGGCAACCCTCGAGTGGTTCCAGAACTTGATAAAGCCGCTGGATGCGCCTTTCCGTGCTGGTAAAGGTGCCTTCTTTTTCCAGACTTGGCGCGCCGGGCAACACGACATCGGCATATTTGCAGGTGTTGCTGAAGAAAATGTCCTGCACCACGAAGAAATCAAGCTTCTCGAACGCCGCACTGACATAGTTGGCGTTTGAATCGACTATGCTCATCTCCTCGCCGATCAGATACATGGCTTTGAGCTTGTCCTCATGAATGGCTTCCACCATCTCGTGGTTGTCCAATCCAGTGCTGGAAGGCAATTTGACCCTCCAGCCATTCTCAAATCGCTGACGCACCTCGGGATCGTTCACAGATTGGTAGCCCGGCAACATGTTTGGCATGGCCCCGTGGTCGCTGGCTCCCTGCACATTGTTGTGACCGCGAAGCGGATAAGCGCCGGTTCCCGGTCGCATGTAATTGCCGGTGATCAGCAAGAGGTTCGAAATGGCGGTGGAGGTATCGGACCCCTGGCTGTGTTGAGTCACTCCCATGGCCCAGAGGATGCAGGTGCTCTTCGCCTCGGCGATCATGTGGGCGACGGTTCTGATCGTCCTCTCGGAGAGGCCAGTGAGTTGCGCCGCTGCTTCCAGGGTGAAAGGTTCCAAGCTCTTTCGGTATTCGACGAGTCCATCGACCCATTGATCCAAGAACTTCGTGTGCGCCAGCCCACTGTCGAGCAAGTAACGGCTCACTGCGGAGAGCCAGACCAGGTCGGTGCCAGGGTTGGGGTGGAGAAATAGATCGGCACGTCGTACCATCTCATGTTCCCGCAAGTCGGAAACGATGAGTTTTTGCCCGTCCAGCTTGTGAGAGCTCTTCACCCGCGTGGCAATCACGGGGTGGCTCTCCGCCGTGTTGCTGCCTACGATGATGACTAGGTCAGCCTTCTCGATGTCGGAGATAGAACCCGAGTCGCCCCCGTAGCCCAGTGTGCGGAACAAACCCACCGTTGCCGGCGACTGGCAATAGCGTGAACAATTGTCGACGTTGTTTGTGCCGATGATTGCCCGGGCGAGTTTTTGCAGGAGATAGCTTTCTTCGTTGGTGCATTTAGACGAAGAGATGAAGGCCAGCGAGTCCGCTCCGTCTCTTGCTTTGATCTCTAAAAGTCTGCGGGCGACGAGGTCAAGAGCTTCGTTCCACGTGGCTGCGCGAAACTTGCCGCCCTCACGAATCAGCGGTGTGGTCAAGCGATCTTCGCTGTTGATGTGTCCCCACCCAAATTTTCCTTTAACGCAGGTGGAAATTCCATTCGCCGGGCCATGCTCCGGCGCTATTTTGAGGATCTGGCGATCTTTAGTCCAGACGTCGAAGCTGCATCCCACGCCGCAGTACGTACAAACGGTTTTCGTTTTGCGGATGCGATGCTCCCGCATGGCAGATTCCGCCTCTGAAACCTGAAGAATGCTCCCATAACCCGTTTCGGGCTCGACTCCTTTGACCACCTCAATCATGCCGCTTAGAGCGGACTTCCTCAAAGAGGTCAAGAAGCCCGCATGGCCCAGCATGCTTTTTTCCATCAACGCATTGCAGGGGCAAACGGTAACGCAGTGCCCGCAGGAAACGCAGCTGGATTCACCGATCGTCGAGCCGCCATCCCAAAGCACGCGTGGATTCGGGTCTTCCCAATTGATAGAGAGTGTTTCGTTGACTTCGACGTTCTGACAAGCCTCTACGCACCGGCCGCAGAGGATGCATTGATCGGGATCATAACGATAAAACGGGTTCGTGTCGTCGACCTGGTAGGGCTTCGATCGAAAAGGAATCTTCTGGTGCTCAATGGCCAGCAGCTTGGTCGTGTTATGGACAGTGCAATTGCCATTGTTGTTATCGCAGACGGTGCAATAAAGAAGGTGATTGCCGAGGATGCGATCAAAAGCTTCCACCTGCGCGGCTGCGGCTTTTGCCGATTTTGTGGAGATGCTCATTCCCTCGGCAACACTGGTTGCGCAAGCGCGGATGAGACGGCCGTTCTCTTCCACCATGCATGTGTCACACGTCTGAATCGCGCCGAGTTGAGGGTGGTAGCAGACGTGAGGAACTGTCTTGCCGGCACGCTTGATCACGTCAATCAGAAGCTCGTCGGTTTGAGCTTCTTGAGCGACACCGTCAATCGCAAGCTTGATCACAGCTGTTTCCTCTGGCACCACTTGTAGCAAGTGCCGTTCCAGTTGCACGACGGACAGCGAAAGCATGGCAAGTGAATGAGGCAGAAGCAAGAGGGCCCACGTGTCCGACGGTTAACAACTGACTTGAATACCTGCGGCCTGTCCAAATTCTGACGTCGTGTCGGCGGCGGGACGCGTCAGCGCAACTTCACGAGGCCATCCAAGGCGCAAAACGATTCATGCCACTGAAAATAAGGAGTGAGTTAGGTGGTGACGGATTGGTGGACAGCGTGCTTCTTCCTGTTACGACAGGAGGCAAAGACACCATGTCGGCGACCGAGACATACATCGAAAGCGAACAGAGCCTTGAACTGGCCGGTGGTGCCGGTGGTGAAAGAGGAACCCAGGAAATGCAAGACGCACTCTCGCGCTACCGGCCCGTGTTCTATAGGAAGGCCTATCAGTACCTGGGCAATGCGTCCGACGCAGAGGATGTGGTTCAGGATGCGCTCCTGTCGGCATATAAGCACCTGGATCAATATAAGGGGCAGGCGCAAATGTCGACATGGCTGACCGCCATTGTCGTCAATTGTGCGCGTATGCATCTCCGCAGACGGCCACGCCAAGCTGCTCTGTCGCTAGATGAGCGCTTCGGGGAAGACGAACAGTACCGCTTGTCGGATGTGTTGGCCGACGCCACACCGAGCCCCGAAGCCAAGTGCCGCGAGTCGGAACTTCGCAGGCATCTCATGCAGTTTGTAGCAGAGCTCTCACCTTCGTTGCGCAAAGCATTCGAGGTTGCGCGACTTGGAGGAGCTGACCACCAGCGAGCCAGCGCATCTGGGAGTGTCCGAGGGAACTGTGAAGGCGCAGGTCTCCCGCGCACGTACCAAGCTGCGACGACTAATGCGCGGGCGCTCGGTAAGCAGCCTCGTCCAAAACCAACTCGCACGACCATCGCGGTGAAGGGGAAAGAGCAACAAGACAGTCAGGTTTGCGGCGAATGTCCTGCGCTGTTGGCCTGAGAACATCGAAAATTATGGACGGCAAACAATGACCTTCGGCGGGACAGACTAGGAAGAAACTTCTATGTGGATTGTTCGATTGGCGTTGCGTCGGCCGTACACCTTCGTGGTGATGGCCATTCTGATTCTGGTGATGGGCGGAATTGCGATCTTCCGCACACCCACGGATATCTTTCCCAACATCGACATCCCCGTGGTGAGCGTCATCTGGAACTACAACGGTCTGGTGCCCAAGGACATGGCGGACCGGATCGTCAGCGTCACCGAGCGAAACATGACCACCATCGTCGACAACATTGACCATGTCGAATCGCAGTCGCTCTATGGTATCGCTGTCGTTAAGGTATTCATGCAGCCCAACGCCAGCATCGACCGTGCTGTCGCACAGATTACGGCCAGTTCGCAAACCCAACTTCGACAACTGCCGGCCGGCACCACTCCACCATTGATCATCGCTTATAGCGCGTCCAGTGTCCCGGTGATGCAGTTGGCTCTTTCCGGACAAGGACTCTCCGAGCAACGACTCAATGATTACGGTCTTAATTTCATTCGTACCCAGCTGATCACAATTCCGGGAGTAGCTGTCCCGTACCCCTATGGTGGTAAACAACGGCAGGTGCAGGTCGATCTGAATCCGTCCGCGCTTCGGTCGAAAGGCTTGTCTGCGTTGGACGTAGTGGATGCGATTACTCTGCAGAACCTGATTCTGCCGACGGGTACCTCCAAAATCGGAAGTAAGGAGTATGACGTCGACATACCCAACGCGGCGCCCCAGTCGATCGCGGATCTGAACCGCATTCCGATCAAGACCATTGGTAACACGACGATCTACATGAAGGATGTGGCCTGGGTCCGCGACGGATTTCCTCCGCAGACCAACATCGTGCGCGTGAATGGGCAGCGCTCGGTGCTGCTAACGATTCAGAAAGCCGGAGATGCCTCTACCCTGAAAGTGATCTCCGGCATCAAGTCTATTCTTCCGCAGATTGCCGCGACCGTCCCGCCGCAGCTAAAGATGGAGCCACTCGCAGACCAATCCATCTTTGTGCTGGGAGCGATCAAGGGCGTGGTTCAAGAGGCGTTGATTGCCGCGTGCCTGACTGCAGTGATGATTCTCATTTTCCTGGGGAACTGGCGCAGCACCCTGATCATTGCGACATCCATTCCATTGGCGATTCTTACGTCGATCATCGTGTTGAGCTTGTTCGGACAAACGATCAACATCATGACGCTCGGGGGGCTCGCGCTTGCGGTTGGGATCCTCGTAGACGATGCCACCGTGGAAGTCGAGAACATCAATCGCAACCGCGAAGCGGAACCTGACAAGAACCTGGACGAAGTGGTCCTCGATAGCGCCATGCAGATCGCGACACCTGCATTTGTATCCACGTTGTCGATTTGTATTGTGTTCGCACCTATGTTCCTGCTGTCGGGGGTGGCACGGTATTTGTTCCTGCCTCTGGCCGAGGCTGTTGTGTTCGCCATGCTGGCGTCTTATTTCCTGTCACGGACGATCGTTCCGACCATGGCAAAGTATCTGTTGCAGGGACAAAAAGTAGGAGAGCACGCTCGCGGATCGGGCAACGTATTCGTGCGTCTCCAGCAGCGGTTCGAAGTCGGCTTTGAAGCTTTTCGCGAAAGCTATCACAGGTTGTTAGAGCGTTGCCTCCATCACCGGCGGGCTTTCTTGATCATTTTCTTTGCAGCCTGCCTCGGATCATTGGCGGTAGTGGTGCCGTGGTTGGGACAGGATTTCTTCCCCGCTGTAGACGCCGGAAGTTTCAAGCTTCATATGCGTGGGCCAACCGGGATGCGCATTGAAGACACGGCCTTCTTGTGCGATCTGGTGGAGGATTCAATCAGGAAACAGATCCCGCCCGACGAAGTGGCGAGCGTGATCGACAATATCGGCCTACCCTACAGCGGCATCAATCTGTCATATAGCAACTCAGCCCCGATCGGCACCTCCGACGCGGACATCCTGGTTACTCTTTCGCCGAAACATCATCCGACCGCCGACTACGTCAACCAGCTCCGCTTGAGCCTGGCCAAGCAATTTCCCGGGGTGATGTTTGCCTTTCTGCCCTCCGATATGGTCACGCAGATCTTGAACTTCGGTCTGCCTGCTCCAATCGACATTCAAGTGATTGGCAACAACCTGGAGGGCAACCGGGTGTGGGCGAGCCAGTTGATGCAAAAAATCAAGTACGTGCCGGGCACAGCTGATCTTCGAATCCAGCAGCCGTTCGATGAACCGTACATGCACCTCAGAATCGAGCGCACAAAAGCCCAGGAACTCGGCTTTTCGGCGCACGACATCGCTCAAAATCTTCTGGTTTCGCTGAGCGGCAGTTTCCAGACTTCGCCAACGTTCTGGGTTGACCCGAAAAATGGCGTGAGTTATTCCATCGCGACGCAGACGCCGCAGTATCACGCCGATACGCTACAAGACCTGGTGAACACGCCGGTGACGGGCAGCAATCCGTCGGCGCCTTCATCGATCATGGCAAGCCTGGTCTCTACCCAACGGGGAGCCGGCATGGCGGTCGTGTCGCACTACAACGTTGCACCGGTGATTGACATCTTCGGCTCGGTGCAAGGGCGCGATTTAGGTGGAGTCTCGCGCGACATCAACAAGATGATCGATTCGGCGCGCAGCCAGTTGCCGCGCGGATCGCGAGTCGTGATTCGCGGCCAGGTGCAGACCATGAGGTCGTCCTATACCGGACTGCTCTTGGGTCTCCTGTTCGCCATCATGCTGGACTACCTTCTGATCGTGGTGAATTTCCAGTCGTGGCTTGATCCCTTCATCATGATCTCGGCATTGCCCGCGGCATTGGCGGGAATTGCCTGGTTCCTGTTCATCACTCACACGACTTTGAGCGTACCCGCGCTGATGGGAACGATCATGTGCATGGGCGTCGCGACGGCAAACAGCATCCTGGTCGTGAGTTTCGCCACAGAGCAGATGGCGGAAGGAAAAGATGCGGTCGCGGCTGCCCTGCAGGCGGGCTTTACACGTTTCCGTCCGGTGCTGATGACTGCTTTGGCAATGATTATCGGCATGGTGCCGATGGCGTTGGGGCTCGGAGACGGTGGTGAGCAAAACGCGCCCCTGGGACGGGCCGTCATTGGTGGCCTTCTTTTTGCGACCGTCTCCACGCTGCTCTTCGTTCCTACATTTTTCAGCGTGCTGCATGGCTACAAACAAAAACACGCATTGCTCAAGAGCAACCGCTGGATGGAAAGCTTGGTGAATCAATATGACGCAAACCGAACTTGATGAACAGGTCGAGAGGCTGAAGGACGCTCTCCGACCTACGAATCCGCGAAAATCGCTTCGACGCTGGCTGATACCTGCGCTCGCAGTGCTGGCTGCAGTGTTGGTTTTGATTTTTGGAATCCGGTCTCGAGTGAGAGCTGAGACCACGCTTCGGGCCGTGACGGATCAGATGGCCGTACCTTCGGTGTCCGTTGTGGCGCCCAAGCAAACTGCGCCGGCCACGGAGATCATCCTGCCCGGCAACATGCAGCCATTCATATCGTCTCCTATTTATGCCCGCACCGACGGCTACCTGAAGAAATGGTACTTCGATATTGGGGCGCATGTGAAGGCGGGAGAGTTGCTCGCCGTCATTCAGACGCCAGAGGTCGACGAGCAGTTGGCCCAGGCGCGCAGCACCCTGAATACAGCGCAGGCCAATCTCGAACTCGCTCAGATCACCAGGGATCGTTACCAGTCGCTCTTGAAAAAGCATGCAGTCGCCCAGCAGGACGTCGACAACGCTGTCGGCACTTACACAGCGAACAAAGCGATCGTGGATGCGGACATGGCAAATGTTCGCCATTACGAAGCCCTTGTGTCCTTCGAGAAGGTATACGCGCCATTCGACGGAGTGATCACGGCGCGTAACACGGACCTTGGCGACCTTATCAATTCCGGCAGCAGTACCGCTCCCCGGACCGACCTTTTTGACATTGCCCAGACTCGCACCTTGCGCGTGTACGTGAATGTCCCCGAGGAATACTCGCAAGGCACCAAGCCCGGTCAGACTGCCGCGGAGATCGCTCTGGCCGAGTTTCCAGGCAAGAGGTTCGCGGGAAAACTGGTGCGCACCTCGGAGTCGATCAATGCAACCACGCGCACGCTGCTGGTGGAAGTTGATCTCGATAATCCTGGCGGCAATCTCCTTTCTGGTTCGTACGCCGAAGTGCACTTGAAGATTCCCGCGCAGAACTCGACCTATCTTCTGCCGGTCAGCGCTCTGATCTTTCGATCCGACAAGTTGCAGGTTGGCGTGGTGAGAAACGGAAAAGTCGCAGTCACTGACGTTACTCCTGGCCACGATTTCGGCGACCAGATCGAAATCGTTGCCGGTCTCAAGGCGGATGACCAGGTGGTGTTGAACCCACCCGATTCTCTGGTGTCGGGACAGGACGTAAAGATCGTACAAGCAGCACTTCCGGGAGATTCCCAATGAACAGCTTGATTCACTTGACCACCCGCATGCGACTTGGGATTTGTGCGGTTCTGATTCTTGCCGGGGCGCTGCCGTTCACCGGTTGTGCCGTCGGGCCTAAGTACAAGAGACCCACAGTTCCGGTTCCGCCCGCTTATAAAGAGATGGCAAATTGGAAGACCGCGCAACCGAATGACCAGAACCTTGGCGGGAACTGGTGGGAGATCTTTCAGGATTCGCAGCTGAATGCCTTGGAGCAGCAGATCAATGTTTCGAACCAGAACTTGAAGGCTGCGGTGGCGCAATATCAGCAGTCCCGAGCCGCGCTCCGCTATGCTCGCGCCGACTACTATCCCACCGTTACGGCGGCCCCATCAGCTATGCGCGAGCGATATTCCAATAACCGCCCACCGCAGAGTTCCAACTCTGGACGGCATAACGTTCAACGATTTCGCAGTGCCGGTTAACTTTTCTTATCAGGTCAATGCGTGGGGAAGAGTAAGCCGCAATGTGGAGTCGTATCGAGAGCAAGTGCAAGCGAGTGCCGCTGATCTGGCGGTGGTGAACCTCAGTATGCATGCGGCTCTGGCGATCGATTACTTCGCGGCGCGAAGTTTGGATGCCGAAGAGAAATTGCTGCAGGACACGGTTGCGCAGTATGAGCAGGCATTCCAATTAAACGAGGACCGGTACCAAGGCGGACTTGCTTCTGAGGTAGAAGTCGAGCAAGCCCGGACCATATTAGAGACCACGCGGGCCCAGATGGTGGATGTCGGCGTGGCCCGCGCGCAATACGAGCACGCGGTGGCGGTGTTGGTCGGCAAGACGCCGGCGGATTTCACCCTGCCGCCGTTACCACTCACTACCCCGCCGCCGCCAATTCCGGTCGGTGTCCCCTCGACCCTGCTGGAAAGGCGCCCCGACATTGCTGGCGCCGAGCGGCGCGTGGCCTCGGCGAACGCGCAGGTTGGCCTTGCCAAAACTGCGTACTATCCGCTGGTGAATATCCTAGGGTCAGGGGGATTCGAAAGCGGAAGCATTACGACTCTGCTCCAGGGACCAAGCGGTCTCTGGGCGGTTGGATCTTCTGCGGTAGTGACCCTCTTTGATGTGGGCCGGCGGCGCGCTGTAAACGACCAGGCGAAGGCCAGCTATGACTCCTCGGTCGCGTCCTATCGCGAAACGGTGCTGACCGCCTTTCAACAAGTGGAAGACAACCTGGCTGCCCTGCGCATCCTGGAGCAGGAAGCAGGTGTTCAGGCGACCGCGGTCGAGGCCGCACAGCGATCTCTGAACCTGTCAAGTACGCGCTACGAAGGCGGAGTCACCAGCTATCTCGAAGTCATTACCGCTCAGAATGCCGCCCTGGCCGACGAGGTGACAGCCGTCAACATTCTAGGCAGACGCAGAGCGAACGCCGTGCTGTTGATTGAGGCGCTGGGAGGCGGGTGGGATAGCGCAGGCTTACCAGAGCGCCCTGAATGCTGCGGAGAGCTGGCGAGAGGTTCGAACTGACCTTCTCGGTCTCACAGGGAAAACTAAAATCCCCTCCGGTGGCACCACAGGTACGACAACCCCACGCAATTTGAATATATTCTTCGGGAAAAGCCCGTGGCAACCACCCGCATACCTGTCTGAGAGGCATGCGGTCTACCCCGACGAGCCCTTCGGCGGACCCGAGTACGTGCTGCAGTATCTCGGCCGCTATACCCACCGCGTCGCCATCTCCAACCATCGCTTGGTCGCATTGGTGGACGGACAGGTTACCTTTCGCTGGCGCGACTCTGCCGACCACAATCGGCAGAAAGTGATGACCCTCTCGGGCGATGAGTTTCTCCGTCGCTTCCTACTGCACCTGCTCCCCAAGGGCTTCGTCCGCATCCGCCACTTCGGCTTCCTCGCCAACCGAAGGCGCGCCGCCCTGCTGCCACGGTGCTTCGCCGCTCTCCACGCCACTCCACCGAAAAAGGAATCGGAAACTTCGACCGCTCCTACTGCGCACCCGCTGTGGCGCTGTCCTAAGTGCGGCGGACCGATGGCCCTCGTCGAACGATTCCCAGCCGCACAACTCCAACTCCGTTCTCCACCACTCCTAGCCACGGCTGCATGAAATCACTCGCCCACACACCGCACTGTCGGCGCGCTTCAGAGCGTCTTGCCGAACTGTGTCTCCGCTACACGCAGACATCTTTTTCCTGTCCCCGCCTAGGCTCCCTTCGGCCATCAACTCGTCTTTGCTCAGGTGCGCCGGCTCCTCCGCTACTGGGCTTGATCACTCCCGCCAACTTCTACACCCTCGCTCGCTCCATTCCATTTGCATAAGTCCCGCGTCCGCCGCGCCAGCGGCTTCCTTCTGACGGCTTTTTCCAACACGACGTCTCTCACCTTCTTTCAGCCTTGAGCACTCATCCCGGCGTCGCGTCCGAAAAAGCACTAGCGTCATGCGTCCGGTGGCCAGATGCACTATCCGACAGCCGTCCGGGTTTGCGCACTGACAGGCACGGGCCGAATCACGTGAGGGTGCTCCTTACATTTTGAGAATGCTCAGAACGGGTCTTGTGCGCGGACCGGGACTGCAGAGAAGAGCGAGATCAGGGCAGCAAGCAGATACCCACAGGAGCGTCCCATGCGCTCAACACTTGTACTTTTGTTCCACTAAGTGAGCCTTGAGTTTTCGCCCCTTTGGTGTTCTTAGCGTGAGACTTTTGCCTTTGAGTACAACCTCGACATCTTTGTCCTTCGCAGACAACAGATCATCAATCTCGTCAAGGACAGGAGTTTCGTACTCAGTGCAATATGTCTGGTCGGAAGTGCGCACTGCAAAATAAATCAGGTAATAGTGGATTTGCGGATAGCGGCTGACAAAGTAGTGGTTTTCCAACACTTTTCGCACACTGAGGATCTTTCCGATCTGCTGACCTTCACTTGACGAACTGGGCGGAGGGGCTGAACTGTGTCCGTATCTCGCTGCGAGGACAATGGTTGCGAGGAGGACCAGTGGTAAAACGCTGCGTCGCTGTTCCCTGTGTGCCATGTCCGACCTCTCGGGGCTTGCCGTGCTAGAGCTGATCCCGATGTTGTTCCAAGACGATACGGACCAGTTGACTGCGCGTTCGGACGCCGGTCTTCGAGAAAAGCTGCTGAAGCGTGGCTTTTACTGAACTCTCCGAGACTCCGATTCGCACCGCAATCTCTTTGTTGGCAAGCCCCTCGAACACACAGGAAAGTACCTGCTGTTCCCGCTCCGTGAATGGCCGTGTTCGATTGTCCTGTGGGGCTCCGATCTCAGTTCTGAGGGCGGTTTGCAGTTGCTCCTGGTTCAGCCACACCTTGCCAGCCATCACGTCACGAATTGCTTGCGCCAGCAGCGCGGCAGAGTCGTGTTTTTGAAAAACTCCAGAAATCCCAGAGCGGATCAGCTCCGCGGCCACGCCTGCATCCACACCTGCCGTCACAACCAGAACTTTTCCCTGGAATCCCTGTTCCTTTGCCAAGCGGAGAAACTGCTGGCCATCGCTCTCGCCAAGATCGAAATCAAGGAGCACGACGTCGATCGCCTTGCGCCGCAGAATCTGCAGACCCTCTCCAATTGCGCCGCAGTGAGCGGCAACTTCAAATCCCGGCTCTGCAGCGAGGAGACGACTCGCACTCTCGCGAAACAAGGTGTGATCGTCTAACAACAAGAGGCGAACGGTGCTGGCCGCAGTGTCAGGCATTTGCCACCTTCTCCGGTGCGACACCCAAGGGCAAGACGGCAGCGAAGCAGCAGCCTTCCGATCTCGGCTCGTAAGAGAGTTCCCCGCCAAAGCTCCGCATTATCGCCCTGGAAACGTAGAGCCCGAGACCGCTGGACTCGGCGCCACGCTGAAACGGCCGGAAGAGGTTTTCTGGCGAAGCGATGCCCGTTCCCGTATCTTCAAATCGAATTGTGACCGTCCCCTTCTCCTCTCGCACAGCAATTCGTAGTTGCTTCTTCTCGGTAGAGGTCATGGCGCGGCGACTATTCTTTGCCAGATTTAGGAAAACCTGAATCAGTCCGTAGCGGTCAGCCCAAACCAATGGCAATGATTCCTGAACATCCCACTGCATCTCGATCTTTGATTCGTGATAGGCGGTTTCGATCAGTATGCGGAATTCGTCCAGTACCGACGTAAGCTCAACCATTTCACCATTCTGAGCCGTGCTGGAACCCAATTCCAATGCCGACACTCTTTCCAGGCTCTGGATCAAGTTCGCCAAGGCTTTAAAGTCCTCGTTCGACTCAAGCTCCTTCACTCGGGAGAGATTCTTATGCACGACGAGCACTGCACCGCAGAGGTTCCGAATTTCATGGGCCACAGCGCTCATCAGAATTCTCGTGTTCTTCAATAGATAGTCTAGGCTGAGATCCTCGCGATTCCGCAGATCCTCTGAAAGATCCACAATGATGGCCGCCAAGCGCGGGCCCGATATAGTGCCGTAGGTCGAAAACCAAACTCCGGCCAGAAAAACTTCACCGTCGCTCCTCTTCCCTGTGCACTGCAGAGTGGTCCGAAATACTCGCGGCTGTTGCGTTTTGAGGACCGTTTGCAACGCTGGCAAATAGGAGTTGATTTCCTGGCCTTGCAAGGGCTTCCCTTCAGGAGCGAGCAAGTGTTGAGCTGCTTCATTTGCCAACAAAACGTTGCCAGCCGAGTCAATTGTGACGATCGCAGCTGGACTGCTTTCGACGAGGGAATGCAGCTGCTCCTCGGCATCCTCACGTAGCTTGATCTGCCCTTCGAGTTCCTCGACGTGCGCCATCGTAATCCGGCGATTGCGGATCATCTCCGAAATAAAGAGTCCTGTGCCGACAAACCCTGCCGAACTGAAAAGCAAGCGGATCACAGCTTCATTCTCCGGTAAATTGCTGAACGCTTCCTGCAGAACGGCACAAACCAGCGCAACCCCTACAAGCTGAGTTCTCGACAAGAGCCCGCCCAGAATCATGATGGGGAACAGGTACAGGAATCCCAGCGAGATGTAGGGCTTTGTCTCCCAGTCGACGACTGCTATAGCTGCTATCAGCAGACCAGCGACAACGGTCAGCCGGAAGCGGTTGGCTGGCGCATAGATCGATAGCGGGTCTCTCATGGGCTTTACGTAGATGGGCAGTGGCTCTTTCATCGCCATTCTAATGGTGCGCCATCTTCGCGCACCATGAAACTGCATTGTCAGGAACTGGCCAAAAGATAGGCTCCGAGCGGTCGAAAGGTAGTGTTGGAGCACCAAAGATAGGATTCCCTTCGCGGTCAGTGTCTTACACAATCATCTCTACGCATCCTGCACTGCATCCTTCGAGGGTGAGGTTTGTCTGGAAGGCTTGAAGGTCGAAACAAATGATGAAATATCCGGTTCACGTTAGTAGGAGATTTGCCGCGGTGTCTGTGACAGCCGCCGCGATCATCGTCGCAACGGGGCTTCTGGAATCCGGTTGCAGTCGTGGTCAAGCTGCAAACGCGAATGCGCCGCAGGAAGCTGGCTCAAAATCCAGCACTTCGCGATCGGAAGCGGTCTTGGACCTGTCACCCAGCCAGCTGAACTCCATCAAGATCGAGGTTGTGGAAAGCTACCTGTTCCGCGTTGAAAAAGAAGCGGTCGGAAACATTGATTTTGCCGACGATCTATCGGTCCAAGTCTTCCCGGCCTATCAGGGAACCATTATCAAGACTTTTGTGGAACTTGGCGTTAGGGTTCAGAAGGACCAGCCCCTTTATACGATTAAAAGTCCCGACCTCATTCAGGCCGAGTCAAATCTGATTGGTGCGGCGGCGACTTTCGAACTGACCAACAAAGAACTGGCGCGCGTCCAGGGTCTTGGCGGTATTGCCGAGCGCGAGAAGGAGCAGGCGACATCCGATCAACAGACCGCTGACGGCGCGCTCAAAGCCGCACGCGATGCCGTTCTCGTCTTTGGCAAGACGAACGCCGAGATCGATCAAATGATCGCCCTGAGCAAGACAGATCCTGCGCTGGTCGTATGCAGCCCGATTTCCGGCACGGTTACATCCTTTAACGCCCCACCGGGACTCTTGGTGCAACCGGGGAATCTCCCGGCGCCTTACTCGGTCGCCAACGTGACCGTTAAATGGATGCTGGCGAATGTTAGCGAAACAGAGATCCCATTTTTTCACCTGGGCCAGCCAGTTCAAGTGAAGGTAATGGCCTATCCGGATCGCGTGTTTCAAGGCAAGGTTTCGAAAATCTACGCCACGGTGGATCCAAACACTCATCGCGTAACCATCCGTTCCGAGATCGCGGACCCCAAGGACGAACTGCGTCCCGGAATGCTCGCCAACTTCGTCATTCGCGTTCAAAACCCGGTGGAAGCCACTGCCATACCGGCCAATGGCGTCGTTCGCGAAGCCGATGGCACGATGACCGCTTGGATAACCACCGATCGCCGCCGGTTTGAGCAAAGAATCATCAAGATCGGACTACGAAACGACGACCGGGTTCAGGTTCTGGAAGGTTTGCGACGCGGAGAACTCGTCGTGGCGGACGGCGCTGTGTTTCTCAGCAACATGCTGTCGGCGCCACCAAGCGATTAGTTCATTGCCACTTTCACTTCAAAAAAAGAAACGACATGTTCAAATCTCTCCTCGCGTTTTGCCTGAGTCGCCGTCCGATTGTGGCGGTGGGTTTGATTCTGTTTGCCGGCGCCGGGCTTATTGCTTTCAAGATGCTCAACATCGAAGCGTATCCGAACCCCACGCCGGTCATCTTGGAAATCACGGCGCAGGCGCCGGGCCTCTCTGCCGAAGAGATGGAACGTTACTACACGCGCCCTACGGAGATTGGGCTGTACACCACGCCCGGCATTGACGTAATCCGCTCCACTTCATTTTATGGCCTGTCCTTTGTGCGGGTCAGCTTCAAATATGGAGTGGACTACAACTTCGCCTACGCCCAGGCGTCGGTCGCGATGCAACAGAACGTTAGCCTGCCCGGCGGACAGATTCCGAATATCCAGGCCAACAGTTCGACTGGCGAAATCTATCGTTATCAGGTCGTCGGCCCCAAGCATTTCGGAGTCGCAAATCTGCGCACGGTGCAGGATTGGATCGTGGCCCGCCGCCTCTTGACCATTCCCGGCATCGCCGCGGTCAACAGTTGGGGCGGTCCCACCAAGGAATTCCAGGTTGAGGTCGACCCGCACAAGCTCGAAGCCTACAGCGTTACTGTGCCCCAAATCTTGAATGCGCTGGGCAACGCCAACATCAACGTGGGCGGACGCGAAATCCGCATTGGCCAGCAATCCATCAACATTCGGGGTGTCGGTCTGATGGATGACGGCGGCAATGACGATTTGACCCAGGGTTACAAAGTTGACGACATCGAGAATGTGGTTCTGACCCAGGAGAACGGCGTCCCAGTGTTGGTGAAGGATGTCGGGAAGGTGTCGATCGGCTACCGGCCGAGGCTCGGAATCCTGGGCCGCGACAACCAGAGTGATGTCGTGGGATCGATCGTGGTGATGCGGCGAACCGAACAGACCAACGACATGATCCCGAAGGTCGAGGCGGCAATCGAAAACTTGAATCACGACGGAAGTCTGCCGCCGGGAGTCCAAGTTCTTCCTTACTATGACCGCTCATCGCTGATTTCCATCACCACGCACACGGTTCTGCACAACTTGATATTCGGATGTGTGCTGGTCTTCCTCATTCAGTGGATTTTTCTCGGGAATCTGCGCAGCGCGGTCATTGTTGGAATAAACATCCCCTTCGCACTATTCTTCGCCACGATTCTGATGGTGATTATGGGGGAAAGCGCGAACCTGCTGTCGGTGGGCGCAGTGGATTTCGGCATCATCGTGGATTCGGCCGTGATCCTGGTCGAGAACGTCTTCCGGAATTTTCAACGTAATCAGGAAGAAAGACAGGGTTTGCTGCAACGCCTGACAGACGGCCATTGGGGGCCCGATCCGACGAGAGTTCCCGGAGATGCAACAGCAACCCACGGTTGGACGGATCGTTTGCGGCTGATTCTGATCAGCGCGCTCCAGGTGGACAAAGCGGTTCTATTTTCGGCACTCATCACGGTGGCCGGTTTTGTGCCTCTGTTTACCATGCAGGGAGTCGAGGGTCAGATCTTCGGGCCGATGGCGCGCACTTATGGCTACGCGCTGGCCGGGGCGCTAATTGCAACCATCACCATCACGCCCGTCATCGCTTCCATGCTGCTGCCTGAGCGTGTAACGGAAGCCGAAACCCTGGTCGTACGCTTCTTGCACCGTATCTACGATCCTGCACTGCGTTTTTCGCTGAGCCACCGCGCTCTGGTGGTGGGAATTGAGCTCGCCCTTTCTATTGGAACCTTCTTGCTGATAGCGCCGCGGCTGGGTAGCGAGTTTCTTCCGCACCTGGAAGAAGGCAACTTCTGGATTCGCGCATCCATGCCAACCACGCTGTCGCTCGAAGACGGCGAGGCGGCCTCCAAAAAAATGCGCGAGATTCTCCTGCGACATCCCGAAGTCCTAACCGTGGTCGCTCAGCATGGGCGGCCAGACGACGGCAGCGACGCTTCCCCGTTCTCGAATGTCGAGTTATTCGCTCCGCTGAAGCCGTTCGACGAGTGGCCGCGGGGCGTGACTAAGGACAAACTAACCGAGCAGGTACAAGCCGAGTTCAACAACGAATTGCCAGGGGTTGTCTTCAATTTCTCGCAATACATTGAGGACAATATCGAGGAAGGAATCTCGGGCGTCAAAGGCGTCAATTCGGTCAAAATCGTCGGCCCCAATCTCGAAGTCTTGACGCAACTGGCCGAGAAAGTCCGCGACCAAATGAACCAGGTGCGCGGCATTGCCGACCTTGGCATCTTCCCGGTACTGGGGCAGCCCAATCTGAACATCAAGGTGGATCGCGCAAAAGCCGCCCGCTATGGTCTCAACTCCGGAGATGTCAACACGGTCATTCAAGCGGCCATGGGCGGAGCGGTAGCAACCGAGGTATTAGAAGGCGACCGGCAGTTCGATCTGCTCGTCCGTTACACGCCGGCATACCGCGACAATATCGATAAAATTCGCAACATCAAAGTCGCGTATACCACTGCCAGCGGCGCCAACGCCTACATACCGTTGAGCGAACTGGCCACCATCTCATTGGGTACTGGAGCCGCCTGGATTTATCACGAGAGCGTGCAGCGTTTCATCCCGGTCAAGTTCAGCGTCCGTGGCCGCGATCTTGGCGGCACGGTCGAGGAAGCCCAGCAACGAATCGCGAAAAACGTGCAACTTCCCTCTGGATACCGGCTGCTTTGGGCGGGCGAGTTCGGCGACTTGCAGGAAGCCAAGAAACGCCTGGAGATTATTGTGCCGATCAGCCTCGTGCTGATTATCGGGTTGCTCTACACCTTGTTCAATAACCTGCGCGACTGTCTTCTGGCGCTGGCGGGCATTCCCGACGCGGTGGTGGGCGGCATCCTCGCGCTTTATCTTTCAGGTCAGAATTTCAGCATCTCTGCCGCCATCGGCTTCGTCTCGCTCTTTGGCGTATCCGTCATGGACGGCATCCTGATGATTACTTTTTACAACCATGAACGATCTCAGGGCCTGGCGCCGATGGATGCGATGTACCGCGCCGCCTCAACCCGCATGCGCCCACTGCTGATGACTTCGCTGTCAGCCTGCATCGGCCTCTTTCCTGCGGCAATTTCCACGGGTATCGGCAGCCAGGTGCAGCGTCCTCTCGCCACTGTGATCGTGGGCGGCATGCTGCTCGGCCCCGTCATGCTGCTTCTCGCTGTGCCCGCGCTGAGAATGATATTTCTAGGCCGCGACGAGCACCCGCACACCCAATCAGAGGATCTACTATGAAGGTCAACTGCCTTCCGTTTCTACTTCTGACGGTGAGTTGTGCCGCGTTAATGCAGGAGACAAGTTATGCGGCCTCACCGCAGCACGCCTCTGACAAGAATCAGCCGCACAGCCGTGCAGGCCTGATCGCGGTAAATCGTTCTAAGCACCTTCCGACCAGCCGAAAACGTTCGCTGCCTCGGAACGCAGCCAGCCTTCGTCAGCCGGCCTTAGCTAGATCTGGCGGCGCTGCAAAAGGCAGATTAATCCGGAATGAAACGACCGGCCGCCCTCTGCCCGGTCGGTCGACCAGTGTTCGGCCCACCGTGGCATCGCTCAACTCGTCGCTCAACCCACTACCAGACAATGTGCGCCGTCGCGGACCCAGCCCGGCGGTCGTTAGCGGATCGGCAAACTCCAGGAACAGCAATACCGGGGGAATCAACGGAACTGGTATGCACCGCAGGCCTTAAGGAACTCATTCCTATGATTCGCAAACGCAACTCGTGCCTCACCAGCTTCATCGCGGCCTCAGCCCTGCTGCTCACGGCAGGGTGCGCGGTTGGGCCCAGGTTCAAGAAGCCCGTTGCTCCGGACGTTTCTGGTTATACTCCCGCGCCAATTTCGATCACGAGCAGCACGAGTAACGTCGCCGGTGGAGAGGCGCAACACCTGGTTGAAGGGCACGACATTCCAGGCGAGTGGTGGACATTGTTTCACTCGAAGCCGCTCAACGATTTGATTGAGCGCTCGCTCAAAGCCAATCCCGACCTGAAGGCGGCGCAGGCGGCGCTGATAGTTGCACGAGAAAATATGCTGGCCCAGCGGGGCGCCTACTATCCCAGCGTCACCGGCGGTTTCTCGGCAACCCATGCCAAGTCATCGGCAGATATTTCACCCGTAACCAACACCAGTGCGCTGACCTACAGCCTTTACACGCCGCAGGTGAGCGTTTCTTTTGTGCCCGACGTGTTCGGTCTGAACCGGAGAACTGTGGAGTCATTGCAAGCGCAGGAGCAGCAAGCGCGTTTTGCCCTGGCCGCAACCCATATCACGCTGAGCGCAAACGTGGCTGCCGGAGTCATTCAAGAAGCGTCATTGCGGGGACAGATTGCAGCGACCCAGGAACTCATCACCATCAACAGCAACATGTTGAAGATCCTGCGGGATCAGTATTCGAAGGGATATGCCAGCGAGCTTGATGTCGCGGCACAGGAATCGCAGCTCGCGCAAGTGGCCGCTACCTTGCCTCCGCTGCTGAAACAGTTGGCTCAACAACGGGATCTGCTGGCTATGCTGGCGGGCGGATTTCCCAACCAGGATTTGGCCGAAAAGTTTGAGCTGTCGAGCTTGCAACTCCCGCAGGAACTGCCGCTAAGCCTTCCTTCACAACTCGTCGAGCAGCGCCCGGACGTGCGCCAGGCCGAGGAAAATCTGCATTCAGCCAGCGCCCAAGTTGGAATTGCACGCGCCAACCGGCTCCCCAGCTTTGCCCTGACTGCGGATGCTGGCAGCATGGCGGTGGTCCTCGGTCGGTTATTCTCGGGAGGCAATGGCTTTTGGGATGTAGCCGCAGGCGTCACGCAGCCCATATTTGATGGCGGTACCCTCATGCATCGGGAGCGCGCCGCACGAGCCGCTTATACGCAGGCCGACGAACAGTATCGCAGCACCGTCCTAACCGCCTTTCAAAACGTCGCAGACACGCTGAATGCGCTGCACCAGGATGCCGATGCCTTGAAGGCCGCGGCGGCCGCAAAAGATGCCGCTAGCATTTCCCTGGACCTGACGAAAAAACAGCTTGAATCAGGCTACGCCAACTACCTCGCGCTCTTGAGCGCAGAACAAGCCTATCAGCAAGCCCTGATTAACCTTGTGCAGGCGCAGTCGAATCGGTATGCCGATACTGCCGCGTTGTTTCAAGCTCTCGGCGGCGGATGGTGGAACCGTCCCGACATTCCGACGAGCTAAATTAGCCGGAAGATAGCCTTGGACATCCTAAAGACGTTGCTCACATCCACAAGATAGGATTCTCATCTCCCGCATCCCGGTTTACATAAATGGGATGTCTGGAGATCAAGCTCACTGCCTTACCACGGCTGTATTTGCATTTCCGTGGGATCGCTTCTTCGATCAGGGCGAGCGGGTCTTCGAGGCTGTTTTCCTTGTGCTGTGGCTTGCGTTCATGGTCTTCCTTGTCTGCTGTGCCGCAAGTTTCCTCCGCGAAAACGCCAACGCGAAGACGAAGAACAGGAAGAAACAACACGATCGTCCAACGTCGCGAGCGCGCGGATTACGATAGATGGCAGCATTGTGTGTTTGACTTCCTCGCCATGGGATCTCCTCTCAGCGGTGCTTTGGACGTTGCTGCGGAAGAGCTTGTGGCGGTACATCGAGAGCCGCAAGCCCCTGTTGTGACTGAGGTGCACCTGGGGTTTCCGGTGTTGCTTGCCATTCGCTGGCAAACCAAGTACCCAAGAAGAAGCCCAATAAGGCGGCGCTGGCAACGACAGGGAACCAAATCGCCCAGACCTGCTTTTCCAGACTAGCAAGTAAATCGTTGATCTGTTGTGCTCTTGAAGCCATGCTTCGGAGGAGGGACTCATTGGCGCTTCGAACCTTAGCAATCACTCCGCCTTCGGGGTGAGCCACTTCGTGCAGCACGTTCAGAAGTTTCTGTTGGATGGCCTGCATCTCAGAGCAAGACTGGCCAAGCATTCCCGCGGTGTTCCGTAAACCGGATTGCTGGAAACACTGGCGCAGGCTTTCTCCCAACAGCTTCGCAATTCGGGGTGGGTCCAATCCAGTTTCTAGTTCCTTCGGCAGTTGCAAAATTCGTGATTCAAGTTGCGATGTGTGTCCGGCCATTCGCTTCTCGATTTCATAGGCCTTAAACACAGCACTTTCTAGAATCTTCCGCAAAGCCTTCCGTTCTGCGGCGATCTCCGCGGCGTTTCTCGCCGCCGGCTGTTCTTAGGAAGCTACCGTTTGATTTTTCAGTCGAAATCAAACCCCTAAGCTATTTAGAAATCAGCCCGCACGAGATTTTCGCCGTGCTAACTGCTTTAGAATCAGCGACCGTTATGAAAAACGTCCCATTAAAATCAAAAGAATCAAACCGGAATGTATGGTCCGCCGCTTTGTTGCAAGCGAAAAATGAGGGTGACAGGTTGGTCTGCGCAAATGTATTCGGCCTTTATTGGAGCACAAGGCTCCTGGCCATGATGGAATGCGCTGCGCTCTCGTCCTATTTAGTTAGGCAGCCTGGAAAGGCTTTTCCGGTTTGCAGGTTTCCGGAGCGCCGGGTTCGACCGTTGTGCCATCTCATAGTTCGCCAGCAGACCTGGCAGAAATCATCAACTCCGTAGTAGCCGCTAGTCTGTAGACGTGGGAATCGCGAATGCGATTTCCAAGCCTGGCCTCAGCCAGCCGTCATCTGCAGGCCAGTTACGCGGTCGCCGCATCGGCCAACATCGGGGGCCGATAGGGTTCATTCTTGGCGAGCACGGCCCAGGCCATGCGTGCCAGCTTGTTCGCTAAGGCCACTGCGGCCACGTTACGGTGGGTGCGTGCTGTGAGTTGGGCCAGCCATGCACTCAGACCGGAAGATTGCTTCGCGCTCTGTTGCAGGACGGCGCGAGCCCCGTGCACGAAGAGTCTTCGCAAGTAAGAGCTCCCGCGTTTGCTAATCCCAAGCAGCTTTTGCTTGCCATCGGTGGTATATTCGCCCGGGACGATTCCGAGCCAGGCTGCGAACTCTCGCCCCTTCTTAAAAGCTGCTCCGTTGCCGATCCGGCAATGATTGCGGTCGCCGTAATCGGTCCCATGCCAGGGATCGCCACCAATCGTCGGCAGGCTTCGTTCTCGCCGGCGGTCTTCTTGTTCACCGCATCGGCTTCGTCGATCCGCATTTGCAGGTGATCGAGCTCCAGCTTCAGTTGCGCCAGCAGCACGCGCAATGCGCCTGATAACTCGGCGCTGGCGCCTTCCAGGATCCCGGGCAAGGCCTCATCGACATGGCACCGTCCCTTGCGCAAAGTGATTCCACGTTCGAGTTCGCGCCACCGCGATCACCGCTCGTTTCTTCCCGTTCTTTCCCCCCCTCTCCCCCAGTTTCAGTCCCCACCGTCGCAGATCGCTGTCCACTCCGAACGGTCCCAGAATATGGTGCGCCCCCTGCACCAGCAACGTTCGTAGAGACGGATCTCCCTCCTTACTAATGTGCAATTGCGGTTCGCTCTCCCCCGAGTTCCTCCGTCCCGGTTGTAACCCGACATAACAGCCCGCATCCCGGCTCTTGCCGAAACGATGCGCATCTTCCAGCGTCAGCACATAGCTCAACGCGATCAACGTCCCCACTCCCTCTCACCTGCGTCAGTCGTGCCACCTCCGGTAACTCTGCTTCGCGATCTCCTCAATGCGCTCGTTATATTCCCCAATCCGTTCGCTCAGCGACTCGATCGCTCCCAGCAACGGCTCCAGTACCGTTTTCAGTTCTGGACTCAGCTCCTGCGCCTTCTCCAGATTTATGTTCCGCGGATTACAGCCGCGCAACCGCTCTCCGTAGGACTTGGCCAGTCCCCGCGTCGTATTGATCAACGACGTCCGCGCTCGTACCAATCCCGCTCGCGCCCGGATCGCCATTAGATCCGCTTGGGCCTGGGCACTGCGATGCTTCACCGGACACAACAACTGCGGATCGATCCGCACCAACCGCGCCAGCGTCCGCGCATCCAGTCGATCATCCTTTTTTCGACTCTCTCCGATCAAGCGCACATTGCGCGCATGTGCCACGATCACTTCGTGCCCCAGTTCACTCAATACCCGACTTACCCAGGGTGAGTGCGTCCCCGTTTCCAGCGCAGCCGGCTGCGCGGCATCCCGCCGAAAACTTCCTTCATGGCCTTCGGTGTGGTCGCCACTTTCTGTTCCAGAACTGCTTCTCCCTTTCATCCACTACGCAGTACCAACTCCATCGGTCTCCCAGATCCAGCCCGATCGTCAGTTTCTGACTTATAATTTCTTCAGCCTTCTTTGTCGTTGTAGTGGTAATCTTCTTCATTGCCGGTCTCCTTTATCTCCTTGCGCCTCGAGCGCGTCGATAACTTGGGAGCTTATCGCATCCCGCCGGAGACCGGCATTCTCCCTCGAAAACAAGTGCGGGAAGCGGTGGGTTAAGCAGCTTCCATCGGCTCTAGAGTTACCTTGTGCCCGAGTTGTTGGAGCCGCTTCACCAAGTACCGCTTGAGACCGTCGGAGTGGATGTGATCGAAGTAGTTTCCGCCAAGATCCTCGTAGTTGCTCTGGTTCTTCTGCAAGTGATAGCCAATGACGATGATGGTATGCGCCACCGCGATGATGGCTCTTTTCTTGCCGCGTCTTGCCGCTAAGCGTCTGAACTGCGAGGACAGGTAAGTGTTCTTGGTGCGCGCGGCAGCCCATGCGCACTGACAAGCCATGCGGCGCAACCAGGGGCTCCCTTGACGAGTTGTACCGCGCAAACGCTTGCCGGCGCTCTCGTGATTGCCGGGGCATAGCGCGGCCCAACTGGCCAGATGCTCAGCGGTTGGAAACTGCGCCATGTTGTCACCTATTTCGGCTAGAAGAGCCCACGCCGCCACTTGATCGATCCCCGGTATCGTGTCCCAGCGAGCAACCGCTTGCGCCAGGTCCGGTCTTTGTCGGCCGATGTCCTCCAGGCGTTCGTCGAGCAATGCAATTTCGTGTTCCACAAACTGTATTTGATCCAGTAAACGCCGAAGCAAAAAGCGATGATGGGAACGGATCTTTCCTTCTAGAGCAAGTCGTAATTGCGGAATCTTTACCCGGAAATGACCCAGGGCGAGAGAGGCGAGGTGTTCCGGATCATCTTCCCCGGCGATGATGTCCTCCAGCATTGCCCGTCCACTCTTGCCGAGAACGTTGGTCGCCACGCTCGCTAGTTTTAGGTTTGCGTCTTCCAGCACCTTCTGAATTCGACTACTAATGCGCGAAGCTTCCTGGGACAGACTGGCCCGCATTCTTGTCAGGTCGCGTAGATCGCGAATGATTTCGCAGGGTATATAGCTGGCCCGCAGAAGACCATACTGCAGCAACTGCGCGATCCATTCCGCATCCTTCTGGTCGGTCTTGCGACCCGGCACATTCTTGATGTGCTGCGCATTTGCCAAAACTACCCTGAACTGTCCTTCCAGAATGTTCCAAACTGGTTTCCAGTAAACGCCGCTGGATTCCATCGCTACCTGAGTCACACCGAACTGCCGTAGCCATTCGGCAAGCTCCTGCAGTTCTTGGGTCATAGCGCCAAAGCGACGCTGGTGCTTCTGCACGCGTCCCGCTTCACGCAGCAAAACGCAAGCAGAAATCGAGCTCTTATGTACATCCAAACTGCAACATCTCGAATGCAGCACGTCCATGATTACACCTCCATTGACGTGTGATCCAGGACGCGCCGATAGGGTGAATCTCCCTCACGTGCTCTCCCCTCACGAGGAGGCTACAGTCCGTTGTGCCAAAGCGCGTCCCGGGTCAAACTCATCCTCGGGCTCTCAAGCGCCAGTAAGGTCGAAGACCTCTGGACCACCCGCCTCGGAACAGCATACTGCCAATGCTTCCCGTTTTCATTAATCGTTGTGGCGCTGGGCGCCATGTAGAACTCATCCCATCTGTTTTCGTCAACTATCAAAGCTCATGCAGATTTCTTCATCTTGACAACTCGCTAAGTTAGTTACATATTTACATCTTCTGTGAAAGTCCAGTGGGGGGCCGGCAGCGTCGCGCTTCACTGACACGGAAGCATCTCTCCTCCCCTTGGGCCACGAAAATCAATCCCAATTCTCGATGGAGGACTACCGTGTTCACTCTGACTACCGATTCTGCTGAGAAAAGATCGTCGAAAAATCTCAATCGCCAAATCAGTCAGTATTCGCTCGCAGCCACCGTGGCCGGCGTAAGCATGCTGGCATTATTGCAGCCCGCAGTGGGGGAGGTTGTGGTTACCAGAAAAACGATTCCGATTCCGGTCTCGACCGGCACCACAGCGGAACCAGTGGCGATCTCGCTGGCCAACAATGGAGTAACCGACCTCTCGTTCACGCTTTGGGGGGGCGCGAACCCCGGCCGAACGCTGGATTTTAACGCCCCTGACAGGAACAACGGAGTGCTGGTGGGAGGCAATTTCGACCCATATGCGGTAGCGCTGACACGGGGTGCCGAGATCGGCCCGGTCGAGAATCCATCCTTTTACTTCCGCGGACTCGTAGAGTTAAGTGCATCAAGCGGAGTCAACAAATACTGCAAAGGGTTTTGGGGCTCAAATCCCAAATACTTTTTGCCGCCCGGGCAATGCGGGGAACACAAGAACGAGTATATGGGCGTCAGTTTCCTGCTCGATGGCCAGACTCATTACGGCTGGGTAAGGCTAACCGTGACGACAAGTCCTGATCCGAACGGGCCGCCGTTGACGGCGAAAATCACCGGCTACGCCTACGAAACCGCAGCCAATAAACCAATCAAGGCGGGCACTGCGGCGACGGCGGCAGCCGAGGTGCAGGTTCCGGAGAAGATCAGCCGTCAAGCTGGAGCATCGCTCGGCATGCTCGCTGCGGGTGCCGAGGGCTTAATAGTGTGGCGGCGGGAAGAACCTTCCGCTCGTCGGTAAAACCATTCCACAACGAGATTGGTCCAAGTAACAGCGTCTCATCTCGTTGATGGATGAAACATCCCCATAGCACTCAATGACCAGCGGTCAAAACGTGTAATCGATTTCGTCAATTGTGAGAGCTGTGCAGATTTCTTCATCTTGACGACTAGGTAACTTAATTACATATTCGTACCTTCTTTGACAGTCGAGCGATGCCGGCGGCTCCACTGATGCAAAGACATTTCTCCTCCCCTGGGGCCACGAAAATCAAATTCAAATTTGTGAATGGAGACTCCCGTGTCTACTCAGCGCACCGATTCTGCCAAGAAAATATCGTCGAACGATGTCAATCGCCAGGTAGGTCAATATGCGCTCGCGGCTGCCGTGGCCGGAGTCAGCTTGCTGGCGATGGCGGACCCCGCTGCCGCAGAGGTTGTGGTTACCAGAAAAACGATTCCGATTCCGGTCTCAACCGGCATCACAGCGGAACCAGTGGCGATCTCGCTGGCTAACAACGGAGTTGGGAATTTCGGATTCTCGCTCGCTAGCTTCGCGGACCCGTCAGCACGAGCATTATTCATGTTTGGCGAAAGTGAAAACGATGAAGTCAAGGGAAGATTTCCTTTCTATGCAATTGCTTCGGCCCTCCCGCGGGGAGTTAGGATTGGCCCTGTCGTCACAACATATTCGTTCGTCAGCGGGGGCTTCATGGTGGGAAGTTCTACCTCCCGCTCAGCTAGACATTCCCATGGGAATTGGGCCGGGAATCTTAAGAACCACTACCTCGGTGTCCGCTTCCAGATCAGCGGTCAGGTCCACTATGGCTGGATAAGGGTGACGGTGAAGACAACTTTAGAGGTCAACCAGCCACCTATGTCGGCGACGATCACTGGGTACGCCTACGAAACCGTGCCCAACAAGCCAATCTTTGCGGGAACGGCCACTGGGACGGGGGCGACAACTGCCGAGAAACCGACGGCCGAGATTCAGATTCCCGAGGGCGTCCAAAATCAAGCTGGACCCTCGCTCGGCATGCTGGCGGCAGGAGCAGAAGGCATGCCGTTGTGGCAGCGGTAAGAAACTTCGGTTCATCCGTAAAACAATCCCACCAACGAGATTGAGGCCCAGAGTACAGTCTCAGTCTCGTTGATGGACGCAATATCGCTATTGCACGTTTTGGCCTCAACAAAGGCGAAGAGACGGCGCAAGCTGGTGACATCGCCTGGTTACAACAGTTACCCATGTAAGCTGCCGAGATTGGGGCTGGCGGTGTCCAATCGATTGTGGATCTTCTCACGGAGATATCCGAACGTATGCTTGCTCTCACGGGGAGAAGTATCGCAGCGAAACGCTACAGGTTAGTTCGCTATTTCGCCCTCTGCCTATGCTGCTTGCTGCCGAATCCAAGTCTGCATGCACAAGTGGAAGGCAACGATGCAGCTCTTGAAAAGATTCATCGGAGACTTACGAACGTCGAGAGGTTGAAGTATCACAAGCCGATCGTGTTCGTCGGCGAGATCAGCACACTGGGCCCCGTCTTTCGAGGCGTCTGCAAATCTGCGGTGGACGAGAGCGTCGACTTCACGATTTCCCGCCTGCTGTTCGGCCAATTTCCAGAGAAGGTGATGCATGCTGGTTTTATCAATTGCACCTGGCAGCCGCTACCATCTCCGCCTTTTACGTTGCATGGAACCGTGATTGTGTACTGCGAGCAGTTGAACTTTCCGGGTTGCCTCACTCCAGTTGAGTTCAGCGAGGAGCGGCAAAAGAAAGTCGAGGGCTGGATCGCAGCGATTCCTCCCGGCCTGGCGAAACACGAGGACCGCGGCGACTCCATTCTATGGACGCTCCACGCTCCGCTCGAAGATCCCGATCGTCTGGTAAAGAAGCAGGGATTCCTGTTTGATGGCGTGATCAACAGGAAGCTCGCGATCCATCAGCCGCGATGCACCTCCGGACTCGAACGCAAAATCGAATACCGTGTTGACCAGGTTTTGTGGGACTATCCTGACTCTTTGCTCCGTCCGGGATATCTCGTCAGTAAAGATGTCATCGACTGCCGGCAGGCCTCTCTCCCAACCTGGGCCACGGGGACGCGGGTACTCGTGTATTGCGAGGCTGTACCGGGGCAAGGCTACGACTGCCTTGCGCCCGTTCGTTTCACTGATGATCGCCTCCTTCGCGTAAAGCAGTGGATCGAAAAACTTGCCGGCAGGGAGGGCAATCCTGAATTGTTGAGAGTGCACTACCTGCTTCATGATTCTTTGGAATTAACGCCCAGCCGTCCGCTATTACTGATCGGTAAGGTTACCTGGGTCACTCCTAAGCGGTCGCTCGGTGTTCCGCAGACAATCTCGATGCTGCCCACAATGCGGGTTAGTGTCACCCGCCTGCTCTGGGGATATTACAAAGAGCCGGAGGTCATTGCGATTTGCCCCCACCGCGATTGCTCTGGCGTTGCTCTCGAAGCGAACGTGATCGCCTACTGCCAAGCGATGGATGTTTACCGGCAGCCTCCTGCCAATTGCCCTCTCGTCAGCCTGAATGCGGGCGAAGAGAATGTTCATCGAGTGGAGCAATGGGCCGCGCAAGCACGCGAACATCAGCGAACGCTGATTGTCGAGAAAATCGGTAAATATGTGGCATCGCATCCCCCCGATTCGCGATCCGAGCCGATGGTCTATCGTGGCCATGCAACATGGGTCGGCAAGGCAGATAATGACCTGCCGCTGGTGCACTTCGCCGACACGACCGGACGGTTCAAGCAGGAGATCAATCTGCTTATCAGCCGCCATTACGCGACAGATGTGCCGATCCCTGTGGAAGTCGGCAAACCGATGATTACATTTTGTGTGCAGAGAGATGACGTCTGCTATAACGGCGAGGAATCGACTGCAATCATCGAAGATTCCAACGAAACTTTCCACGCAATCGAGCAACTGATCGAAAGCGCCCACTAATGTGCCGTGCCCTATATTGCGGCCCTGCGAAATCTAAGGGCAATTCCGCAGAGTGGTTGTCGTAACATCGCGATAGCACTCATCATCGGGGCAATGAGAGCTATCTGGTTTCGCCAATCATTTACAGGAGTGTGCGGATTGTCCGAAGCTCTTGGATGATCGTTCTTGCTTATTCAATAGTCATCGCTTTCCTGCTTTGTCTTCCTCAATGAACTGGTCGTAAAGGTCGTGACGAACGATGAAGTTTAGCTGTCGCATGGACTTAAACGCTAGAATCTGTGCTCTGACGTTGTGATAGGCAGCATGGTTCTCAGGGTCGGCCGTCTCGCATTCTTCCATTTCACCTGCCCACTGGCTGATGGTATCCCAACCGGGAAGGTAGTCTGCGTTTGCGTCATAACTCGCTTCAACCTTCGACAAGAAGAGCCGCTGGTGGGCCTGACAATTTGAGATACCCGGCGGGTGTTTAAGCTGACCTGTCAGTGATGTAGTGAGAAGGAAGAGACTGATGGAGACGAAGAGTTTCATGAGACCTCCGCGACGAGGAACGGTTCGGACGGTGACGCATTATAAAACCATAGCTGTTGATCGCAGTAGGGACAGCCATCGCTGGGCTGCCTCCCCGGACCCGGACGGGCGCTGATTAGCGCATCCGGTTCTTATCTGAGCAAGTCGTTGGCATGGCGGCCTAAGTCGATTCTATTTTTGCGAATTTGGAGCGCAAGAGTCTTCCAACAGGCATGCCTGATTTCAAACAGTTGTGCCGAGCCTATAATTGTGTTTAAGGATTGCCCGTGTGAAGGAAACAGACGCACAACAATCGACCGCACTAGACTGGATTTCGTTAACGTTTAAAATTTTCTATTTCCTCATTCCTCCGATTTTGGTCGAAACTTTCTTCCCACACGGACATTACAACCTGTACGGTGCGTCGTTTATCGGTGGCGCATTATTACAGGCTTTATGGCCGCCGAGAACATACAGATTACCGCTGATTCTTAGCGTTGCGACCGCTGCGGCTGTAGCGATTCCAGTCATTTCTCATTTCGCAGGGTGGCGCTGACCCTGTGGACTTCAGCGCATGCAACTCCGCTGCCCTCCAGTCTGCGCTCGATTCCTGCTCGGCGGGACTGCGATAAAGTACCAACTGGTTTCGTCAGTTATCATCACGGTGGGAGACACAACGGATGCGAGCCAGCGGACTATCCGCAATATTCTTTCTTGCCGTGGTAGTTGTCGCACAAGGAAATACGCCTGTTTGGAGAAGTGGCGCTCAAGAGAAAATGTGCGGTTTAGGTACATATCATGACAGCCTAGACTTGGCGTTTGAGAACGCAACGAAGGGAGGGGGCGAGACTCTTGTAACCCTACAAGTGTTGCCCAGCTTCCATCCCGAATATGCGCTAGTGTTGAAGCGCGACGGCTCAAAGATCAAACTGCTCCGTGCAACCTTCGAAAAACAACTATGGACGCAACTCGACCCCTTACACGTTTCGAGGACTCGGCAACAATGTCTCGACTCGGCGTTGGCTGCGAAGGTCGATGCGGTGGAACTTCCCGCACGCGCAGACAGCGCTGAGCAGTCATGGGCGGCGTTTAGCAAGATCAATCTGGAAACCGATGCCTGCCCCCGGCGCGGAAAGGATTGTGTGCTTCTTGAAGACGGAACAGACTACATTGTTCAAACGAGCAACGGGCATTCGCTTCAGATCAAAGAGATTGGCAACTCGAAAGGGATAAAAAGCGAAAATGCTGCGTTGCTGAACTGGGTACGGGCGCTGCTCCAAGTGGGCAACAACACCCAGTAGTTGTAACTATTGAAATATCGCTATTTCACTCATCTACTCCGAAGCAAACCAGTTTTCCTTTTGGCTCACTTGATCGGAGTAGGGATCGCGATTGCTCGCGACCCCTCCCCAGACCCGGTCGGTGGCGGCTGTCCCCTACATGTTTATTTAATCTACTTGGCCGGGATCAGATCGAACTTGCCAGAGGTTTCTGTATAGAACAGGGCGCCTTCTTTCTTGTCGCCGCCGCTCCAGTGTTTATGCCCGCCGGGGACGCGGAGGAAGTCGCCCGGGCCTACGCGCTTCTCGCCGGCTTCGTCCTTGTAGAGATAGGCACCCTTGATGCCTACGATCCATACATCGGCGGTGTGGGTGTGCCAGCCAGCATCCCATCCGGGGACGAATTTCGTGTACGTGCCAGCCGCGCCGGCGTTTGGGTCTCCCCAAAGCGTCGCGGAGGAAACACCTGCTCTGCCGCCACTCGGCAATTCGGTGAAGGTCGCGTGATTCGGATCAGCGAAGGTGACCTTGTCCCCTTGCGCCTGAAGGCGTCCGATGGACCATGCCGCGATGAGCCCCAAAGCGATTGCAAGCATCCACAGTGATCGACGCATACGTCCTCCTTGTTGTTTTGTTGATTTAGTGAGGCGGACGCATTCTACACCTCGGCGGGAGCGAAAGATGAAGCTCCCCACCCTGTCGCCTATCTGGCGAACAAAAGGCGCAAAGTTGTGCTAACGTCAGTTGACTATCGCAGCTTCGCGTACTCGGCCTTGGCGTGCTTCAAAATGGGAAGGTCCGGGTCGGCATTTTTCCACTCCGCGAAAAGCGCCTCGTAGGCAGCGCGGCTTTTGGCAACGTCGCCCTGCATCGCGAATCCGCGGGCCAGGCCCAGCTGCGAAACTACCAGGATCGGATTCAAGGGCGCTTGGCCGCGATGCGCCAGAACTGCGCTGAATTCTCCGGCGGCGTCTTCGAAGCGCTTCAGCCGAAGGTATGCCAAGCCACGGATATAGTTTGGCAGGAACCCGGCCCTGATGCCGAACTCGAAGGGCTTTACACGATCAAGGGTGCGCAAGGCAGCCTCGGCTTGACCGGTGCCTAACTGCGAGGCTGCGAGGACCAGCGGCGCATCCAACTCATTGAGAAATGTATCGGCGGGATGATCGTGAAGATCGTCATCGATGATCTTCTGGGCTTCGCGTTCCTGGCCATTGAGGATCATCACTCTGGCGGCGCGTTGTTTGACGTCCTTCGAGTTGGACAGCTTCAACGCTTGGTTGACGGTTTGTTTGGCGGCGGAACTTTGACCGTACAGAGCCTCGTCGCGTGCGAGATCGAGGAGTGTGACGGCGGCGGATTCGGACAAGCCAGATCCGAGCGAAATGTTCACACCATGTCGCGCCCGTTGACGGCCGCTCTCCAGCCGCCCGTCGTAGAGGTCGATCATCGCCAGGTAAGAGGTTACGTCTGGGTCGTCGGCGTTCTGCTCCATCCAATTTCGCTCCTTTTCGAGCGTCACTTCATCGGACCGCAGCATCGCCGACTCATAACGGTCCATGCGGAGATGGGGACTCGTCGCCCGATCCGCCGCAATGCGCCGTGAGACGGCCTCGGCCTCGTCGTAGCGGCCTTGCGCGCGCAGCACCACTGCCAAATTGGAGATCGCGAGAGCGGATGTGGGAAAAACCTCTGCGTTCTTTCGAAGCTCATCGGTTGCCTTTTCGTACAGGCCGAGGTCTTCATAGGTCACGCCCAGTATGTTGCGGGGTGAAAACTCGTTCGGCTGCAGTTTTTCCCAGGTTTGCAAAACCTCAACGGCCTTATAGATCTCTCCCGTAACATCCAGGTAATAACGCGCTTCGACGCTTGCCTTCTCGTTGTCGGGGAGTTGTTCGCGTAAGGCAAAGGCGCGCCCTAGGTCGTGCGCTTCTCGCTTTCCCTCGTCCAGGTTGTGATCCGCATAGGACAGCGCATCCCAGGCAAACGCAAAATTAGCATCGAGTTCGGTCGCGCGGCGGAGCATTGCGGCGCCCTGCCTCAGCTCGGTGTTGTACAGCCTATGGCCCACCAGGAACGCTTTATAGGCTGGCAAGGAAGCGGTGGGCAAAGGCGCTGGCGTGTTGCCGACAGAATTGGCCGGGTTGCTGGAGAGTTCGAGACGGATGGCTGCAGCCAGCTGGCCCGCCGCCCGCATCACGTAGTCTTTGCTCGTGGCCTCGCCGTGCTGCTGAGCCACGGAGCGGCCGGAATTACATTCGCGCACGGAGAGATCAAGCGTGTAACCATTGCCCTGAGGCTTAATTTCTCCGTCGGTGAAGAATCGGCCCTTGTCGCGCTCGCACAGTTGCCTGGCGAGCTCCGGAGTGAAGCGTTCATCCGGACTCTTTCCTGCGCTCTGCAACCGTTCCGCAAGATCTCCGGCGGACGGATCGGCAACCTGAACCGACGGGGAGCGATTCAATTCGTTGGCGACGATGTCGCGGAGCACATCGTCGAAGACGGTGTCGTTGGTAGAGTTATTAAATTCCGCTACGTACAGCGGCGCACGGCCGTTGGCGGGCAAGACAGAGTGAGACCGGTATTTGTAAATGCCGACGCCAATTGCGGCCAGGACCACAAACACGGTGGCCAAAATCATCCATTTGCGGACGCCCGGACGAGGAAGCAGAGCCGTCTTCGCCCCGCTCAGGTTCTGCGCCGCTGTTGCCCTTCCCGACTCCGTGTCGCGCTTCAGTCGTTGCAGGTCCGCGCGAATATCGGCGGCGCGCTGGTAGCGCAGACTGCAACCCTTCTCCAGCGCCTTTAGGGTCACCGCTTCCAGAGCCGGTGGAACCTTTGCGTTCATCTGCGACGGTGGAACCGGCTCCTGGTGAAGAATCGCGCCACAAATTTCCCCGGCGCTCGCCCCTTCAAACGGCGGCTTGCCGGTTGCCATCTCGTACAGCACGGCTCCGTAAGAGAACAAGTCGGTGCGGGAATCCAGTTCCTTGGCTCGCACTTGTTCCGGCGACATATAAGCCACCGTGCCCAACAGCGCGCCCTCGCTCGTCAGTTGCGAAGCATCGGAATCGAGCGTAACGGTTACCGAATCGCTGCCAGCCGAGGCGGGTTTAGCGAGTATCTTCGCCAGTCCGAAGTCGAGAATCTTGGCGCGGCCCGCGCGAGTAACAAAAATGTTCGCCGGCTTGATGTCGCGATGAATAATTCCGGCCGCGTGGGCGGCCTCGAGTCCGTCGGCGATTTCAAGGGCCAGCGCAATCAAAACCTCCATCTCCAGCGGGCGCCCGGCAATGCGATGCTTCAGGGTTACGCCCTGCAGAAACTCCATCGCGATGAACGGGCGGTCCTGGTCATGACCGATTTCATAGATCGTGCAGATGTTGGGGTGGTTCAGCGCCGAGGCGGCACGCGCCTCCCGCCGGAAGCGCTCCAGAGCCAGCGTGTTTTGGGCGACGTTGTCAGGAAGGAATTTCAGCGCGACAAAGCGCCCAAGATCGGTGTCCTCAGCTTTGTAAACCACACCCATCCCGCCGCCGCCGAGTTTCTCGATGACCCGATAGTGCGAGATGGCCTCGCCAATCATTGGGCTGAAATCTTAGGACTGGGGATCGGGCAAGTCAATGAAGGTGTAGAAGTTGTCGGTTTCTGGCGCTGATGGGCACATCGGCGCGCACTCTCTTCACGGTACCGGGAAAGAGATAAGTGGCGGGCTGTAGGGTGCGGTGATAGAGATTGCGAGCCGAGTCGATGAGTCGAGCCACCTCCTCCGGGCTGAGCACGGTCGGCAATCGCTTGTGGCTTTTGGAAACGGAATGTACTCAGCGAGAAAATGCCGATGCAGTGTCTTGATGAACAAGAAGCGCAGGGCGGAGACATACTGCGAGACCGTGGCTGGAGCTAGCTTCTTGCTTATGACAGTCACGCGTCCGCTTGTGTCAGTAGTTGATGAGGACGAATCTGTGCGTGAGTCGCTACCCGACTTGCTGAAGGAGTTCGGCTTTGCACCCCGGGTGTTCTTCTCGCCGGAGGAGTTCCTCGCGTCCGATTGCGTCGACCAGACCAAATGCTTGATCCTCGACATCGCTATGCCGGGGATGAGCGGACCCGACCTTCAGCAGGAATTGAAGCTTCGCAAGCAGAAGATTCCGATCATCTTCATCACCGCTAGCACGGATCAGACTGTTCGCCCCCGACTACTTGAACAGGGAGCCGTGGATTGCCTGTTCAAGCCATGCAGCGACACTGCTCTGCTCGCGGCACTCAACACCGCACTCCGAATGAGCTGAACGAATGAACTGAGCCATCGGCATACTGCTCTAGCTTGATTTATGCATGCGATCGAACGACGGATTGCCATTTCTCCGGCTCACAAGACGCCGATAATGAGTTCGCCGGGAAAAGGTAGAGCAGTAGGCAATCATCGAGTGAACGACCAGGTGATGCAAAAGATGAAAGCGGGATCTCTCGCCGAGTTGGCGACAATGGCCACGAGGCGCTCCCCCGTCGAAGCTGCGACAGGGGCTCAGGCGACCCCAGTCTCGTGTTCATGGTGAATCCCCGGGCGAGCAACTCCTTGATCGGAGACTAGGGAAATTTGATCTGATGGCCTTGTGCTCCAGACAGAACGGGGACGGCGTGCGGATGAGGCACAGTGAATGGTCGCCTCCGTTGCGAACTATCTATCGAGCAGAACTCCCATTTCATCGGACCCGCCCCAGGTCTTGACGTACTGCGCTTTGCCGATTGCTCCTGGGCCGTTCGGGCCCATCTCGTAATAAACCTTGGCATCGAGCGGGAAGCGTTTCAGGGCGTCTGTGAGTTCTTTCACGGTCCAAATTTTTTCTGCCATATCTCTCCCGTCGCCGCCGAACCATCCGCGGAAAGGCGCGAGCCGAATAGACCCGCGCCAATCGCTAAACGGTGGATGGCGAAACTACAGCGTGACGCTGAGCATGATGTTCACGCCCGGATAGTTCGCGTTGCACAGGTAGTAGACGCCGTCAATTTCCATAACATATACATCCTGTGTGTAGAGCCAGTCGCTTGGCCATGCGCCTTCGAATCCGAACCAGTAGCCACCGTATTGGAAGCGGCGATTGCTGTAGTCGGCTTGGCTGACATGAAACCTGTGGGCCTGTCCAAAGTGGGCCTTGTAACGGTCATCGGGAATGCGGCCATTGCCGTTACCGCTGGCGTGTTGGTCCTGTTTTGCAGGCTTGGCTTCCTGGCTAGGTTGCTCCTGAACGCTTTTTTCTTCCTTGTTGTTTTTCTCTTGCCGCGCATTGTTCTCTTCGGGCTTAGCGTTCTTCTTATCTGCTTGCTGGGCTTTGTTCTCTTCGGGTTTGGTGTTCTTGTTTTCTTCCTGCCGCGCGTTTTTTTCCTCTGGCTTCGCGGATTTCTCGGGTTGCGCCTTCTTCTCTTTTTCCTGAGCGGGCTTATCTTTGTTCTCTTCCTGTTGGTCGTGCTGCTCCTGCTGTGCGTATGCCGGAATGCCAACTCCGAGGGTCAAAGTGAGAACTGCCGTACTGATAGCTCCAACGAGTTTCATAAAGTTTGCCTCCATCTATCGAATCGCTTTGAACGTGAGCCCTACCGCAAGCTTCCTGTTGTCGCGTTGACTGGACTGCCGATGGCTTCGCCGGATACGAGAAGCTCGACTCTCCGGTTCTGCTGACGTCCAGCAGAGCTGTCGTTGGAAGTAACTGGCAGCGTATTACCGAAACCTCTGGCCGAAACCGAATTCGTTGCCACGCCTTGTTGGACGAGGTAATCACGAACCGAACCGGCACGGTTTTCCGAAAGGGTTTGGTTCATCGAATCGCCCCCCACGTTGTCGGTGTAGCCGCCAACCGCAATGTTGAGTCCTGGATAAGCGAGCAGAATGCCGGCGACCTTCGCCAGTTTCTCGCGTGCTCCCGGCTTCAACGTGTATTTCCCAGTGTCAAACAACACGTCGGACATGCTGACGATCAATCCGCGGGCGGTGTCGCGAGTCTGAAGAATCGAATTCAGTTGCTCGGACAATTTCGCACGCATGGCCGCTTTGTCGGTTTCTGCCTGTTGTGCGTTCAAGTTCGCCTGCTGCGCGGAGGCACGAGATTGATCCGCATCCGCCTGAGCCGCCGAGAGAGCGGCGGCTGAGGAAGCCTGATTGGCTGCCATATCGGACTGGGCCTTCGCTGTCGCTGCTTGTGCATCCGCATTGTCGTTCCGCGCTCTGGCTGCATCCGACTGGGCCTGAGCATTGGCAGCTTGAGCACTCATGGCGTCAGATTCCGCCTGAGTTCTGGCAGCTTGCGCTCTAGCCGTTTCGGACTCCGCTTGCTGTTTTCGAAGAAGTGCCTCATCGGCTCGCCCCTGCAATCTGGCCTGCGCATCGGCGGAATCCTGCCGCTCATTGTTCAGCCGTACGTCGTCCATTTTCTTGACGGCGATCTCGCGCGCATCTTCCGCAGTCTGCACTGCTTCCCGGGAGGTCGCGATCAGCGGCTTCTTGTCGATGTGTTTGTCGATGGCGTAGCTGTCCGCATTGTCCATCAGCTTGACGGCATGCTGGTAACTGTCGGTGGCGTACTGCTCAGCTCCCTCGGATTGAGCGATACGCAGCGCATTTCGCGCCTCAAAGAATTCCAATGGCAACTTAGCATTCAGAACCACAGGGTCGAATTTGTAGCCAGTGGGGATGTAGCCGCCGCGCTCCATCAATTCGTATTTCGCGTTCACCGCCTCGCTAGTTCCCTTTGTATCTTCGCGAATCACATTCTCGAGTACGACGACGTTGCTCGGTTGTCGAACCGCATAGTAAGGCTCGGCGGTGACGATCAGAGCGAATGCCTGGAGATCAGTGGTCACATTCAGCTTGCTGCGATGGTTACCGCCCAGCAGGACTTCGCCCAGATTCACAGCGCGGCCTTCGGGCGAAATCGCCCACAGGACGTAGGTCAGATACTCATTCCCGAATGCAGTCGGCTTCTGCAGACCGCCGAATTCAGCTTCGATCGCGATGGAACCCCGCTTGCTGTTGATCTCGGCGACGCCACTCGCTGAGGGCATCAAGTCGGTGCCCGCAAAATCTAGTTTTGAACTTCCGCTGCGGTGCTGATAGTTGATTGCCTGCACGCTGCGGCTGATCACGGTGACCCGGAAAGTGGGCGTCGTAGCCATCGGCTCGACGCTGAGGTTTTGAGAATTGGTTTGAGCAAACGCGCTTAAACTGAGGGTAATTCCCGCTACTAATAACAGGTTCGATTTCAAGATGACTCCTTGAGGCAGAGACTCGCCCCGTCTTTCGTTTGAGGATCTGTGTACCGTTCAGCGTTGTGGCTGATCTCCCCTACGGGATCAGCAACGTTCCAACGTGGACTCGGGACAGCGAGTTGAAGAGCCCGAACACATTCAGCAGCCACAACACCACGGCAATCACCACAACGCCGTTCAGAATTGACTTGATCGATGACTGCATGGGGATGAAGCGATTCACCAGCCACAGCAAGACACCCACCACGACGAGAATTTCGAGGAGTTGAATTAACGGCATGATCTTTGGCCTTCCTTGTTTCGCGAGCTGAGTTTCGCGGACTGACGCTCCTCATTTGCAGGAGGTTTAGCCCTGATTTCGATTTGGACTTTTAGGGTCGAGTCGTGTTCCGCCACAAAACGTTTGGCGGCCTGCACGGATGAAGAAAGCTGACTGGCCTCGACTCCGGCTTAAGAATGAGAGCAGCGAATCAGAGGTCGCGGCTCATACCCACAATCAGTACAAGAAGAATGACAGGTCAGTGTTTCCGTGTCTGAGCAAGACAGCTCACATGGAAGGAAGGGCTGGCGTACCGCGGCTGGATCAAGGCGCAACGCTCAGCGTGCGTGGTGAGGCTTCGTCCCCGGGCCGACGACAGAGGAACGGTCGGACCGTATCGGCGCACGCGCGGTAGGCAAATCGAATTCTCGTCCGCAGTCGAAACAAACCTTGTAAGTACGGTGCTTGATCGTGAACACACGGCTCAGATGATGATGCCTGCAACCAAAAAGAAACTGGAAGACACCCCAGAACAATTTCATAAATCCTGCGCGCGTTGCCGGCGTTCGCAACTTCCGTTCGCGTCCAACCACTCAAGGAGAGAGCGAACGCTGGCCCGAGCCAGGGCAATCGCACAATCCGCTGCTCCGTAATAAATGTTGAGCGTGTCGCCGTCAGCGTCCATGGTGTATCCGCACGGGAAGACGACATCGTCTACGTCACCGTGGCGTTCGTACTCGGCTTCCGGCCCAAAGATCCACGAGTCTCCGCGCAGCAAGCACTTTGCCGGATTCTCGAGCTCAAAAAGAGCCAAGCCCAGGCGATACAGGCAACCCGACGGCGTATGCCGTACTCCGTGATAGAAAACCAGCCATCCTCTGGAAGTCTCGATGGGTGGCGGCGAGAGGCCGATCTTGTTGGCATCCCACCAGGCGCCGCGCCGCGCTTCCAGCATCAGCCGGTGCCTGCCCCAATAGCGCAGATCAGGAGAGTAAGAAATCCACATGTGGGACCCGAGCGTCGTCATGGGGCGATGAATGAGCGCCCAGCATCCGTCGATTCTGCGAGGTAGCAGTGCGGAATCTTTGTCATCGGGCGGCATAATGACGCCGTATCGTTCGAAACTTCGGAAGTCTTTGGTCAGCGCCAACGACACACCAGGTCCGCCGCGCGAATAAGATGTGTAGGTGATGGCATATTGCTGCAGCTCAGGAACGAACGTGATACGAGGATCTTCAATCCCCCAGATCTCTTCCGGATGGTGCTTCGGGTCAGGCACTAACGTGGGCTCGCCATCGATTTGCCATCCATCGACGCCGTTGCGAGAGCGCGCAGCGCAAAGGTGCGACAAGCCCCGTCGATCTTCCACTCGGCACAGCAGCAGCGTCGTGCCGTCCGCGAGCATCGTCGCGCCCGCATTGAAGACGCTGTTGATGGGATAGGGCCAATCCTTGCTGGTCAAGATCGGGTTCGCGGAATGGCGATGCAGCAATGGCTCGAAGCGAGTGCCCAGAAGGCTCACTGGCTTTTCTACAGGTACGGTCATGAAAGGATGTCCTTTTGTTCGGGCTCTTGCACAGAGCGCATTTCGAGGAGTGCCATTAAGAACGACAGCGTTGATTCTGCGCCCTGATTTTCATTGGCGCGGTCGGGATGAAGGCCATCCCGACAGCCGCCAGTGACGGAGTCGTAAAGAGGAAGTTGCAGATCGTTGTCGCCGAGAAACCAGTTGAAAGCCGACCACGCTTGGGAACGCCAGCAGATATCGCCCGTTACGCGGTACGCTTGCAGACACGCAGAGACAGCGCCAGCGGCTTCAAGCGGTTGCTGATCGAAGCGAGCCTTTTCGCCACCCTGCTGATAAAAGCCTTGCGAACCGACCGGAACGAAATGGCCGTTGGCCTCGCAGCGCTGCATTTGCAGCAGCCAATCCAAGGATTCAAGGCCGGCCGAAATCATGCGATCATCCGACGAAGCTGAGCCAACCACTAGCAGAGCTTGAGGCAGTCTCGCATTTCCGTAAGCAACCACGTTCTCGAACCATTTCCAATCCGGACGCCGGATCGAATGGTACATTTCGAGCAATCGCCGGCTAAGGGAGGACCGCACTTTCTGCGCGTCGCGATCTCCCGGATACGAGTCTAGGTATTCCTGAATGCCAAGCAGGCTGTAGGCCCACGCCCGCGGACTGTGGAATTCCAAGACTGCGGGAAGAGAGAACTCGAACAAGCGTCCAGCAGCTCCCCGCAATCCCGGATCTTCGGATCGCCCTAAAACCGATCCCAGGGCCCACAGTGCGCGTCCATGAGAGTCTTCCGAACCGATAGCTTCGTTCCACCGGCGATCATACCGAAGGAAATTCTTGAATCTGCTCTTGGCCGGGTTGAAGGCATGCTCCAAAAATGCTGAGTAGCGGAGAGCTGCCGTCTCCGTAGACGGATTGATCTTTCCGCGCTGATTCTTTTCCACCTGACCCAGCAGCACGGCAAAAATCAGCGCGCGCGCATTGTCGTCCGTGGTGTATCCCTCGCTGCGGTTCGGAATCGTGAAGATCGCATGCTGCAGCATGCCGGTATCGTCGGTCATCCTCCGCAAGTGGCTCAGTTTGAGGGTGGGCAACTGATTCAGGGATCTGGAAATCATGCGAGCGGAGAACTGCACCTTGGGAGTTTCCATGCGGTCGCTGCGCACTCGAGAGAAACTTTCCATGTAGCCTTGCGCCACTCTCTTCCAAACCATCTCCCGCGCGAAAAGATAGGCTCGTTTGCGCATGGCGTGACGAATGGCCGGAGTGTCCAGCAGATCGATTGTCTTTTGCGCGATTGCCTCGGGATTCTGGAATGGAACGAGCGCTCCTCTGCGGTCATCCAAAAGCTCGATCGCATGCCAATAAGGAGTGGAGATGATCGCCTTACCCGCCCCCAACGCATAGGCGAGCGTTCCGGAGACCACCTGCGCTTCGTGTCTGTAGGGGGTAATGTAGATGTCTGCGGCGCCAATGAATTCAACCATCTCTTCGGGACTGACGAAGCGGTTGTGGAAGATCACCTGCGATTCCACTCCCACTTCCTTCGCCAAAGCCTCCAGACTGGCTCGATACTCCTCTCCCTCCCGACGCAGGATGTGAGGATGCGTCGCACCCGCAACGATGTAGGCAACATTCTTATGTTTGGACAGAATCTGCGGCAGCGCTTGAATTACGTTTTCGATTCCCTTATTCGGTGAGAGTAAGCCGAAGGTGAGCAGAACCGCCTTGCCTTCGACGCCAAACCGATCTTTGTAGAAATTCGGATCAAGGAAAGGCAGGTCCGGAACCCCGTGCGGTACGATGTCGATCTTGCTGCCCGGCACTTTGAAGATTTCCTGCAAGAACTGCGACGACAATTGGCTCATCACAACCAGTCGATCAGAGAGTTCCGCAATCTCCCCCATGACCATCAGTTGGTCGGGATTGGGCTCGCGCAGGACCGTATGCAGCGTGGTCACCACTGGCATCTTCAGGCCGCGCAGCAGGTGCAAAATATGGCTTCCGGCCGCACCGCCAAATATCCCGTACTCGTGCTGCAGGCACACCATGTCGATGTTGTTGAAGTTCAGGAATTCAGCTGCTTCCTGATAGGAGTGCTCGTCGTCCTGGGCGAGCGACCATCGCACGCGCGAAGGATAGTCATACCCTTCTTCCGTGTCATTGACCGGTAACGCCAAGAGACGAGCAGTCCCGTACTCGGCAGAAATGGCCGCGCACAGGTCGGTGGTGAACGTGGCGATTCCACAATGCCGCGGAAGATAGTTCCCTATCACTGCGATCCGACTGGGCAGGGACGGCTTCGATTGCGAACGGACCCGGACCACCGCGGCCTCTTCCCGAATCAAGGGACGCGGGCCAACAACTTCGAGGAGAGGCTTGGTTAGCACGGTGTTTGGTAGCGACATGGTCCGCCTAAAGCGTAACGGGAAATGACGACGGTGGGCTCTATCTCCCCATCGTGCGCAAGGTAATTGCCGGTAACCCGAATGGCTATCTCGGCGAGTTCAGTTTTGGTCTGGTATTGCGTCCACCGGTGGATTTCTTCTGTTTCGAGTATCCAACGACGGTGGACTTTAGGACTGGTCAAAATTGATCAGTCTTGGGGTGGCCCTCATCTGTGCAGAGGCGTTGCACCGGACAGGTTTGCGGAATTCTGAGCGCTAGGCAGGAACGTAGACGGGCACTAATTCCGGGATGCGCCGGGAGTTTTGGATGGCTTTGGCGGCGTCTTCAGCCGTGAATTTTCCCATCATCAGCGCCAGTTTACGGTTGGTTGTCATTTGAATGGGACTACGATCGATCCGCTGCACGTAGGCGGGACCGTGAGCACCGCTATGATTCACTTTTACGACATATTTGATGTTTGCCATAGTTTCTCCTATTCGCGCAATTCTCGTGAACCTTCGTTTCGAGAGACCTTCTCGCTAACCTTAACGCCTTCTTCTACGGATATCTAAGAGGTAGCAACTTCAGATGGGCTGACTTAGTTCAGAGAACCTGGAAAAGAAAGGAAAATACAGTTCGCGCTAATAATTACGTTATGCCTTCGCACCGGTATTGTCAAACTGGTGCAGAACACCTATACGTCGGACGGGCGGAACCGGATGCCTTTATAAGGCTGGTAAGAATGCGCCTCGCGGAAGGTTATGCTTTGGTCACTATTGACCATCTTGTTTGCGAGCTACAGTGCATTGTGTAGCCATGAAAGCCAAAAAGAAGCTGGCCCTGTCGGTTCGTTGCCCCACGTGTGGCGCGAAGCCCGGCGAAAAATGTGAACTGAGCACTGGCTTGCCGCGTAGGGAGCCGCATCGGGACCGGCGTTTAGTTGGCGCGGAAAAGTGAGCCTGGACGGCTCAGGCTAGTGCGGGTAGCGCCAGAGTTGAGCCCAAGCGGTCGAAGACCTCGCGGACCCAGTCACTCGAGGTCGCGATCTCTTCCTTCGTCGGCGTTTCAATCTGAAGCAATCCTTGTCGTCCAAGGTTTGCAGGAAGCACGAACGAGTCCTGGTGTCGCATCACCAATTCCAGAATGTGCGCCAATTGTTCGGATTCGTATCCATTGTCGAAGCGGACACCAGCGCCGTGGAACGTGGACTCAGACATCCAGTACTCACACGCCAGAAGCCAATGGCCTCGGGATACGGACGACCAGACCTTCAAGTAGTCAATGGTGCCAGTTGGAGCGAAACCGTACTCAATATGAATCAAGCCGGCCTGGGCGCTATGCATCAAGTCAATCCAGGACATAACGACGGCAGACTCAAGCGTTTGCTCAAAACTTTGGTTCACAGCGGAGTTCATAAGTCATCCCCACAGCGCCCGGTTACGTTCAAGCTCTTGCCCATTCGGCGTCGTTCTGAGACCTACGCCGAGCCTCGAGGCCGTCCAGATTGCAGCCTTGTTGCATGTGCCGAGAATGCGCGGAAACTGTCACATAGGGCACACCCAGGAAGCGTCGCGCGACAATTGCAGTAACCTCGAGACTGTTGAAGTGTTGCGATTTTACCTTTGCCAATATCCGCTGCAGTGCATTCTGGATTTTTGCTGCACCAAGACCTCCAAAGAACATGACCTTAACCTCTGTCGCCATGAAAAAGAAGTTCCATCCTGCGGCGTGAATTTTGCGATCCACCGCGAAGCCGTCCAATGCGTCGACTGCGCTCCAATCACCGGAGCAGGGCTGGGTTTCGAGACCCAGAAGCTGCGGCATTCCCGCCCACTCCTTCATCAAAATCGTGCCGACTTGAATGCTGGATGGCATAGTTGTCCGTCGGTTACTGCCGAATTATGGACCATGGGTCGAACAAAAACTGCTCAAAAGTGACCACTTCTGCTCCGTGTTATCGCGCATGTGCGCCGTTCCGGAAATCAGGACGATTGACACGGTTTGTTGGCATTTGAGGGCTATACTCAAGGACATGCCTCCTTCGATAGCGGCCAAGAAGAACAGCGGGTTCGACCCCGACACTTTTCTCGCGACCATCGGGGATGGCAGGAAAATCCTGACTGTTCCGAAAAAGCAAACAATATTTGCGCAAGGGGACGAAGCCGACGCCGTTTTTTATGTCCAAGAAGGCAAGGTGAGGCTCACCGTGGTATCCAAGATCGGCAAGGAAGCAACGATCGCGATCGTCAACCAAGGGAACTTCTTCGGGGAAGGTTCGCTGGCGGGCCAGTTGTTACGAATGGGCTCCGCCGCGGCCATGACAGATTGCGAAATCCTCCGCGTAGAAAAGAAGACCATGATGGACGCTCTTCATCGCGAACCCGCGCTTTCTGAAATGTTTGTTGCCTATTTATTGGCACGGAATATCCGGTACGAAGAGGATCTGGTCGATCAACTGTTCAACTCAAGTGAGAAACGGCTGGCCCGCGTCCTGTTGCTGCTTGCACACTTTGGCAAGGAAGGCATCCCCGAAACCGTGGTCCCCAAGATTAGCCAAGAGACCCTTGCTGAGATGGTGGGCACCACTCGTTCACGCGTCAGCTTCTTTATGAATCGCTTCAGGAAGCTGGGATTCATTCACTACGCCGGTGGCTCCGACGGTGCGCTCCAGGTCCACAGCTCGCTGCTCAACGTGGTTCTGCACGATTAAGTGCTTCTTCGAGATCAGATCCCGTTCAATGAGCGTTGGCTCCGCCTGCCGAATCCCATTCCATGGGCAACAAATAACGGGCGCGAGCCGGCTCGGTCGCGGCGCTTTGCCGATGACCACACGCCAGACACAGCGCTCCTACTTCGCGGATGTCCGTTTCTTTTGATATCTGATTTTCTCGAACGCCGAGCGAGCCAGCGATGACCGGACCGGCGCACATGTCACATGGATAAGCGGAGAGATGGAGGTATTGTTTGCTCATTGGGATTTCCTCGAAGAGAAAGAACCGCACTCCCGATGTTAGGTCCGCCCTGCTTAGATGTCTGATCACAATTGCTCTGCTCTGAGCGATACGGAACTGAGTGCGAGGTGAGCAATTTTGGGCAGAATCGGGATCACCTCGCACGTATACCTGAGTGGAATGGCTACGACTACTACCCTACTTTGTATCCACCGGGACCCGGCTGAATTGACGCTTCTGGAGGAAAAGGGATGCGAACTGGTCACGGCAGCCAATGGCTCAGAGGGACTGCGGCTTTTGACGACGCGCCCCGTGGATGCAATCGTGCTCGAGTATCATCTGGGCCTGCTCGATGGTGCGGTCGTCGCAGCTGAGATCAAGAAGGTCAAGCCGCAGCTACCCATCGTCATGCTGGCCGACCACCTGGAACTACCTTTCGAAGCGCTCAAGTCGGTCGATGCGCTGGTGACGAAGGCCGACGGAGCTCACTTTCTGTGGGCTACCGTCCAGTTTGTCTTAAGTGCGAAGAAGCCCACCTGGCGCGAGCAAGCGTCGCGGAGGGCGCAGGCGCCGGTACGGCATCGTCGCCCGGACGGCTCCGTGGGAGCATCGGCGCAAAGGCGAGTAAATCGCAATCATCGGCCGACAGACCATGGGAATGCGCCTTTCTCACCCGCAGTGTGGAGAAGCATCCTGGATGGGAGCATCAAGTTCTGACGCGGATGACCTCCGTTGGGCCGAGATCGTTCCGCGAGCCCCATTTCCGGCAGGGTTCAGGCCGTACCTCGCCGACCGCCAACCAAATTGATGACGATCATCACTAGAGCCACAACCAGCAATAGGTGAATCAGTCCTCCGGCAACATGCAAACTGAAGCCCAGAAGCCACAGAATTAAGAGAACAGCCACAATCGTCCAAAGCATGTAGATTTCCTCCGCTTATCCCTGTTTCGCTACTTTCAGTGAAATATCGGTGAGCGACTTCCCGCACTCCAGACAAGACCGCTTGGCGCGCGGGGTGATCAGCCCGCAAAAAGGGCACATCCTTTGCAATCGAACTTCCTGGCTCCGCGGCCTGAAGCTCGCCAGCAACTTTCCAAGGGATTCCCATCCGGAGGCCAGCTGGCGGCCGAGAGAAGGACGATACGGTTCCATTCGATTTCACCTTTGCGGGGTTCTCCGCTGAATGGGCTAACTCCGACCATGGAACGATGACACGGTAAATCCTGCGATTCTGTGCAGGATTGCTCACATTCCGTCGAATTCTCCAATCAGCCCCACTTTCCAAGAGTCGACGGGCCTGTTTTGGGAACTGAGCAATTCAGACCAGCTATCGCAGTCCGTCTGAGCGATCATGGTACCTGAGACGAGTACTTCCTCTCTCTCTTTCAGGTCCTCTGAACTAAGTCAGCTATCTGAAGCTTTCATCTCTTAAGTTCGGCAGTTCCCAAAGGAAAATTCTCATGAAGAAAACACTGTCACTGTTGTTGATGAGCGCCGTTGGCCTGGTTGGAACGTACGCGTTTGCGGGTTCAGCGCGCGAAGATACCGTGGAGCGCATGGACCGGTCGGTAAATGTTCTACACGCGATCATGGCAACACCGGACAAAGGCATTCCAGAAGAAGTCTTGAGCAAGGCAAAGTGCATTCTGGTCGTACCCGATCTAGTCAAGGGCGGCTTCGTTTTTGGTGGCAAGCACGGACGTGGCGTGGCCACTTGCCGCACTGCTGACGGTTGGAGCGCGCCTGCATTCGTTTCCGTTGGCGGCGGAAGCTGGGGATTGCAGATCGGAATCGAAGATGTAGACCTGGTCATGCTGGTCATGAACGACCAGGGTATGCAGCATTTGCTCTCCAGCAAGTTTGAACTGACGGGTGAAGGATCGGTCGCAGCGGGGCCAGTTGGCCGTCACGCATCCGCTGGAACGGACTGGAAGATGAACACCGAAATGCTGACTTACTCGCGCTCCAAAGGCGTGTTCGCCGGCTTGACGCTGGAAGGCGCCGTCGTGGAGCAGGATAACGACTCCACTCGCGCGATCTACGGCAAACACATGATGTTCCGCGACATCCTTTCGGGCAAAGCAACGACTCCGCGAAGTGCAGATGCATTCCTGAAAGCCGTGTCTGAAGCGGGCCAGCAAGCCAAGGTTGCTGAAGCAAGAGAAGACACGAAGTAATTGGAACGAGATAAGTGCGTCAATGTCGTCAGAAGAGAAGGATTTTGTGGGCTGGCCGGAACCGCAATGCTGGATCCGGCCAGTTCAACCAAAAAGCACGGACTACGATCTGTTGGAACTGATCGCCGAACCCGTCTGAAAGCGGACAATATGAAAGCTAGTCTCCGGAAGTACCCTCGGGCGCAAATAGCCTGTCTTAGTCTCTGTCTCTGGCCAATTCTGGCGTTTGCGCAGGCTCCTGAAATTGCGCAGAATCTAGAGGCCTGCAAGGCAGGTCGCGCAAGCTGTGATCAATCCAAGTTAAGCACGGCCCAGTTAGCGGACACAGTTCTCGCCGCTCATGGGCGCGATGTTGCGAACTGCAGAAATGGCTACGATTCCTGTGACCGCTCCAAACTTTCTGAACCAGAGACGATTGCCCTGGCTGTGGCCGATCACCAGCGGAATGTGACCGATTGCAATGACGGGATGCTATCCTGCGACCGCTCCAAACTAACTCTGTCTGAAGCGCGTGCAATGAGCACAGCGGAGCAACAACGCAACCTCGCCGCCTGTAAAGATGGAACCGGCGCTTGCGATCGTTCCAAGCTGACTGCGGCGGAGACCGAACAAGTTACTGTCGCCACGCGCCAGCTCAACGCCTCCGATTGTGCGAACGGTTCTGGGCGATGCGATCACGCCCAATTAAGCCCTTCGCAAACCAAGGACACAACTGCGGCAGAACACCAGCGCAACGCTCAAAATTGCAACAACGGCTGGGATGACTGCGACCACTCCAAACTCACTTCGCTGGAAGCAAAACAGACGGCGTACTCAGAGCACCAGCGCAACCTCGTGGCTTGTAGGAATGGCGAGGAGACCTGCGACTATGCCAAACTGACTGGCCCAGAAGCAAAGACCCTGGCCGACGCAGAGCACAAGCGCAATTACATAGCCTGTCTGAAAGGGTTCGGCTATTGCGATCCTTCCCGGCTTACCGTTGAGGAAGCTCGGACGATCCATCCTGGCAACTAGTTTTACAGAGCGCGAAGAAAACACCCTTCCGGCCTAGAGCTTATGATTCAAAGACAGTGTCCACACTGCAGTAGCGAACTGGTGAGAGCCAGACGCGCCGACCCGCAGCCAGCGCTGGTGCTTGGGAAACTCGCATCTCCAGGCTGGCGTTGCAGCGTTTGCGGAGGAGAGTTTAGTACCGAGCAAATCCGCGACAGCAAACGGGCGAAATCCGCGGCCATTGAGCGCGTGTAGCCTTGTCTGTACGCAGGACCACACCGCCGGGCGTTGATGCCCTTTCGCCGGCGACATGTGCTCAAGTCCTCTCGGGATACCAACTACCTCCCCTAAGTCCGGCGACACCGACACACTCCTTGCGCTGGAGACCGATCGGTTTTTCCGGACCCTTCCCAGCCTCCCGGGAGGGATACCACGATTACGATCATTCGCAGCGGCGGCGTAGCCATTTTCTCGTGCCTCGTCGCAGCTGAATACGACGGACCTCAAGAAAGCAGAGCGGCGCCAGCAGCGAACTCGATGCTCTGGCGGGTGGGGGCCACTTGCGGCGACGCGAAGCAGCCGAAGTTGCTTTGCGTGCCATGATGCTCTTGAATCGCTCGTTGAGCAGCGTACTAGAGGTCCTGCGGAGCTGTCGGTGAAACTACATCGGGTGCAAGATGAAGAACGTCGCCTCCTGGACTCTGGGTAACCGACCACTGCGCTACCCGCGGACTAGGATCCGGCTCGACGAGCGGCTCTCGATCAATCAGAGCTTGTCCCGTTACAATAGTTAAGGCGCAAGACGCCTACTTCTTATGCCCGATACGCTTAACCTGAGCCTGTGGTTTCCGGACTTCAATGGTCCGGCGATGTTGCCCCATGCCCTGGCAGTTTTACAACAGTTCCCCTATTCGGAGATTCGGCCAGGCATCACTTATGTCGCAGTGCAACCCGTTTCATGGAGCGAACCCAGCATCCTGGAACGCCGGTTCTCTCCTGGCATAACACCGGAAGAAGCAATGGTGGTGGCCGCGGACCTGATCCATGACGACTTTGCTTTCGTTCTTGAGGCTTACTGGGATCTGTGGAGCCCTGATGACGAAAAGCAGTGGAAACTTATACCCTGCCAGGTAAAGTTCATTGTGCAGGGCGAAGAGTTCGAGGAAGGGACGAGCCAGCAAACGGGACACATTCAGGTTGACTTTGGCCTCGACTCACCTTTTCTTCAGGAAAATGTGGAACTCACGGAAGAAACCCAGAACAAAGTCCGCGACAATGTAGCCAAGCTAGTCGAATTCACCATGAAGGCGGAAAAGAACACGCGAGCAAGCGGGCGGCTTCTGTGGTCGGAATCGGAAGAGAATCTTGCCCAGAAGTTGATCGCACGCCTGCAGAGAGTGCAGTAATCGCAGCAATCGTTCATCACATTGACCACTGAGTTCTCCCCTCCACCATGCTGATCTCAATAACACGACTTCGAGTTCGTAGCCCGTGGTATCTCCCAGGATTTTTGTGGCAGACGTTCGCTGCCAATCATCAGGTCGCGCGCGCAAATGGATTTCGCGGTGGACGGCTTTTGATCGATAGGCACCGCACCTTCTGGACTTTGACCGCTTGGGAAGATGAGCGCGCCATGAAGTCCTTTCGCGGCTCCGGAGTCCACGCCAAAGTGATGCCCCGGCTGTTTCATTGGTGCGACGAGGCTGCATATTCTCATTGGATCGCGATCGACGACAAGATCGCGGAATGGCCCGAGGCCTACGATCGTTTGATCAGCGAGGGCCGGCTATCGCATGTTGAGCATCCGTCAACCGATCACACCGAACACAAGTTTGCTTCGCCCCGTCTGCGGCCGATGATCGGCCAGGAGATCAAACCGTCTCCATCCAAACAGAACGCGGCCTGAGCGTTTTGGCACAACGCCCAGGCCGCAAGAAATAATCTTCCGACAGTTCGAAATAGGAATCGGACTTACTTTGTCCTTCCGCCCTCGACTTTCAACTTCTCAGCCGCAGCGGCCTGTGCTGCCGCGAGCCGTGCCGTAAGCACGCGGAAGGGTGAGCACGACACGTAGTTCAAGCCGGTGCGATAACAGAATTCCACGGACGACGGCTCGCCACCGTGCTCTCCGCAGATTCCAACTTTGAGCGTTGGCCGCGTCTTGCGACCACGCTCGGTCGCCATCTTCACCAGTTGTCCTACACCGTCCTGATCCAACGCAGCGAACGGATCCTGCTTCAGAATGCCCTCGGCCAGATAGGTCGGAAGCACCTTGTTGACGTCGTCACGCGAGAATCCGAATGTGGTCTGGGTCAGATCGTTGGTACCGAACGAGAAGAACTCAGCTTCTTTCGCGATCTCGTCCGCGACCAGCGCCGCGCGCGGCAATTCGATCATCGTCCCGACCATGTAGTCGACCTTCATTCCCTTCTCTTTGAAAACTTCCTCGGCCACGCGCCGGACGATTGCACCCTGATTCGCCATTTCTTTGACGGTCGCGACAAGAGGAATCATGACTTCCGGAAGAACCTTGATTCCCTTCTTGGTGCAATCCACGGCTGCTTCGAAAATGGCGCGGGCCTGCATCTCCGTGATCTCCGGATACGTGATGCCGAGACGACAGCCACGATGTCCGAGCATCGGATTGAACTCGTGTAACTGCTCCACACGAGCCAGCAGCGTAGGCAGCACTTTCTTCAGGTCACCGACCACCTTCACGCCGTAGTCTTTATATTTCGAGACGAGTTCTTTCTTGTGCTTCGTGTCGACAATCGAGAGTGTAGCGATGTCGACCATCAGATCTTCGCGGCGCGGCAGGAACTCGTGCAGCGGTGGATCCAGCGTGCGGATCGTCACCGGCAGTCCGTCCATCGCCTTGAAGACGCCGGCAAAATCGGCGCGCTGCTTGGGGAGCAGTTTCTTCAGCGCGGTGCGGCGATCTTTCTCGTTGTCCGCGAGAATCATCGCGCGCATGAGCGGAATCTTCTCTTCCCCGAAGAACATATGTTCGGTTCGGCAGAGTCCAATGCCCTCCGCTCCAAATGTCCGCGCCTGGATCGCATCGCGCGGAATGTCCGCATTGGCGCGGACCTTCATCGTGCGGTGCGGATCGGCCCACTGCATGAACTTCTGCAGCTCGGGATCGTCGGGGGAAGGATCAAGCGTGTTCAGCTTGCCTTTGATGACCCGGCCGGTAGTGCCATCGAGAGAGATCCAATCTCCCTCTTTGAACACCTGCCCTTTTACGCGCATCTCCCGCGCCTTTTCATTGACGTCGATGTCGCCGGCGCCAGCCACGCAGCACTTGCCCATGCCGCGCGTCACTACAGCAGCGTGACTGGTCATGCCGCCACGGGAAGTCAGAATACCCTTCGCGACTTCCATGCCGTGAATATCTTCCGGGGTGGTCTCCGCGCGAACCAGAATTACAGGCTTCTTCACCGTATCGTGCCCCGCCATCTTCACGGCTTCGTCGGCAGTGAAAACAATCTGTCCGACGGCCGCACCCGGAGAGGCCGGCAGTCCTGTCGCCAGCACTTCAACCTTCGTACTTTTCTCATCGAGACGCGGCACCAGAAAATCATAGAGCTGATTCGGATCGACGCGGAAGATCGCTTCTTCCTTGGTGATCAACCCCTCTTCCACCATCTGAATAGCGATCCGCACCGCGGCCAAACCCGTGCGTTTGCCGACACGAGTCTGCAGCATGTAGAGCTTGCCGTCTTGAATCGTGAACTCAAAGTCCTGGACATCCTTGTAATGTTTTTCCAGCCGCGTGGTGATTTCGCGAAGCTGGTCGTAGACATGCGGCATAACTTTCTGCAGTTCGAGAATCGGCACCGGAGTGCGCACGCCCGACACCACATCTTCACCCTGCGCATTCATCAGAAATTCACCGTAGAACTCCTTCGTGCCAATGGCAGGGTTGCGGGTGAATCCCACTCCGGTGCCGCTGGTGTCGCCGAGATTGCCGTACACCATGGCTTGCACGTTAACCGCCGTCCCGAGCATGTCGTCGATGTTGTTAATCCGGCGATAGACCTTGGCTCGATCGTTCTCCCAAGAGCGAAAAACGGCGTCACGAGCCATCACCAGCTGTTCCCGCGGATCCTGCGGGAAGTCACGCTTGGCATGCTTCTTGACGACTTTCTTGTACTCGACAATTACTTCCTGAAGATCCTTGGCTGTCAGGTCGGTGTCGAACTTGGTCTTCCGCTGCTTCTTTTTGGCATCGAACACTTCGTCGAATGCTGACTTCTCGATGTCGAGGACGACGTTGCCGAACATTTGGATCAGGCGCCGGTAGGAGTCCGCCGCAAACCGCGGATTGTTGCTACGCTTGGCCAGCGCTTCGACGCTCTTGTCGTTGAGTCCGAGGTTGAGAATCGTGTCCATCATCCCGGGCATGGAGAACTTTGATCCCGACCGAACGCTCACCAGCAATGGATTCTCGCCTGTGCCTAATTTCTGACCTTGCAGAGCTTCCAGCTTGGCCAGAGCTTCGTCCATCTGCCGATCGACGTCCGGTGAAAGACCACCGCGCATGTACTCGCGACAGGCTTCGGTCTGGATGGTGAATCCCGGAGGCACGGGCAGTCCGGCATTCGTCATTTCTGCCAGTCCAGCACCTTTGCCGCCCAGCACATCTTTCATCTTGCCGTTGCCATCGGCCTTGCCGCCGCCGAACGAGTAAACGTACTTGGTTGCGGACGTTTTGTTCGTGGCTCTTGTTTCCTTCACTTCTGCTTCGGGGAGAGTGATCGTCGCCATATATGAGTCCTTTTTCTATGAGATTTTACCCTTTGCTGCATGTGCTCGAATCCATTCGGGACCAGTCGTCGGTCTTGCGAGTGAAATAGCTCACCTTAAAGTGGCGATCATCGAGCCGTTCATATGTGAATCGTTGACTGGGAGCGGAAGCGGTTCCTAGAGTACCTCCGTCCCATTGCAATCGCCCGGAATCCCACCCGTCTGAATGGAACTCGCGCGCACCACCGCCTGAATCCTGCACGAGCATGACAAAACCTTTGTGGGCTGAATCCCAGCCCCACTGCGATTGCGCGTGATACTTGAATGGAGGCTTGTCATCGTGGCGGGAGAAGAGCCAGGTCCCGTCTAGATCGGCTTCGAAGTGCTCGTGCGCTTCGATCGTCTTTCCCGACGAATCGAACTTGCCAGCGCACTCCCAATCACCCTCGAAGTAAGAGAAAGATTCAAGCAACGTTTTCAGCCGGACATTCTGCACTGGACGGGGCACAGAGGACGAACTCAAAGCATGAAAGGCCGCCAATGCGAGACTGGCCAGGAGCACTGTGACTTTGCCTTCTGCTCCCATTTACGCAGCGCTTTCCTTCCCCTCGGTTACGATCTCTGAAAAATCCGCAATCGACGAGAACTCCTTCAGTAAAGTTCGAAGCAGCGCCAATCGATTCGCCCGCTCACGCTCGTCCTCGACCATCACCATTACTTTGTCGAAGAACTTGTCCACCGGTTCCCTAGCAGTCGACAACAATCGCAAGGCATCCAGGTACTCGCCTTTCTCCCGATGTCGTTCTACTTGCGCGCCCTGATGCTCCAAATAGGCGATCAGCGTCTGTTCTTCGTCGGCGGACCCGCTCACACTTTCCACAGTCGCGGCTGGAACAATCCCCTTCTCCGCTGCCTGTTTCAGAATATTCCGCATTCGTTTGCAGGCTGCCCCGATCGCCTGAAATTCTGGCATATGCATCACCTGCTTCACCGCTTCGGCCCTTTGCACCGCATCTACGACATCTTCTAAATCGGCTCCCAGTACGGCTTTTACCACGTCGTAGTCGTAGCCAAGAACTTCGCGCAGGTAGAACTCCAGCCGCTCGCGGAAGAATATCCGGACGCTTTCATCAAATTTTTCGGGACTGACGAATTTCTTTTCGGCAGCGGACTTCTGGTAACCGGTTCGCGCATCCCGCATTAGGTCGTTCAGCCGAAAAGGCAATTTCTTCTCTGCGATCACCTTCACGATCGCGTTGGCCTGCCGCCGCAACGCAAATGGATCTTTCGATCCGCTCGGCACCAGTCCCAGCGCAAACATTCCAGCAATCGTATCGGCTTTGTCCCCGATCGAAAGCACCGCGCCTTCCAGCGAGCGCGGGACGTCGTCGTCCGTGGATTCCGGTTTGTACTGATCGTAAATCGCGTCGGCAATCGAAAGCCGGGTCGCTTCGGGCAGCGATGGATCGAGTTGCTGTACTCGAGCGTAGAGTCCGCCGACGATACCCTGCAGTTCAGTGAACTCCTTCACTAACTCGGTCGTCAGATCGGTCTTCGCCAGGCACACTGCCTTGTGAATCACGCCCGGCCGCACTGCAGTCCCCCGCTGCCTCAAAGTCTCGCTCAGCCAACTGCAAAGCCGCTGCACGCGCAGTGTCTTGTCGTAGTAGCTCCCAAGATCCTTCTGAAAGGTGACGTTCTTCAGCGAGTCCAGCCGCTCCAACAGAGATTTCTTCTGATCCGTTTCCCAGAAGAAACGGGCGTCGTTAAAGCGAGCTCGCAAAACTCGTTCATTTCCGTGCCGAATCAATCCTTGTGGATCGCTGTCGGTGTTGAGCACCGCCAGGAAATGGGGCAAGAGCTTGCCGGAGGCGTCTTCCAGCGCCAAATACTTTTGATGGTCGCGCATCACGGTCACCAACACCTCTTCCGGAAGCATCAGGAATTGGGGATCAAATCCGCCCAGAATCACAGACGGATATTCCGTGAGATTCACGACCGTATCGAGCAGCGCTTTGTCCTCGCGCCAATGCGCCCCTGGAACTGTACGAGTCGCAACGTCCAGCGCTTTGCGGATCTGATGTTCGCGCTCGGCGCGCCCCAGCACCTTCGCTGCCCGTAACGAGTCAACATACGAGGAACCTGCTCGCGGAATTGTGACCGAGTCGTCCGTCAGGATCCGATGCCCGCGCGAACTGTTCCCTGCCCGGACCCCATCGAACTCCACCGGGATGACTTCGCCGTCGAGCATCGCCACCAGCCAGCGTACGGGACGCACGAACCTTTCGTTCGTCTTGCGCCAGTACATATTCTTCGGCCAATAGATGGTAGAGATTTCTTTCGGCAGAGTCTCGGCTAGGATCTCGGATGCGCTACGGCCCTTCTTCGTAACCTTCGCGGATATGTATTCGCCCTTGGGTGTCGAAATTCTTTCCAACTGGGAAACGTCCACGCCAGCTTTCTTGGCAAAGGCATGCGCCGCAGGAGTCGGCTGTCCATCTTTATAGGCAACGTTCACCGACGGGCCGTTCAACTGTTCGACTACATCAGCCTGGGCAGCTGCGATCCCGGAAGCCATCACAGCCAACCTTCTCGGAGTGTCGAACCGGGTCACCTCTCCTCCCGCTAGCCGTTCACGAGAGAACAAGGTCGCGAGTTTTTTGCGCAGCTCAGCCGAAGCGGCGTCTATCATCCGCGCCGGAATCTCTTCGCACCCGATCTCTAGGAGAAAATCTGGCATGCCTTCAAACCATCAAGTGTCTCAAATCCAATCGCTGGCGAATGTGACTCGCATCACAGTAGCGTCGGCGTCTCGCCGGCTGTTGCGAGGACATTTTCCCCGCCGCGCCAGTTCTACCCCACTGGCGCAAACTTTTCTTTCGCTGGGTTCGACCTTTTCTCTCGCGCGGGCTCAGGCTCATCGGACCGTTCCGATGTCGATGATTGTTCACTCTTCTGCTGGTCCACCCAGGCCTTCGCAATCCCAACGGCCAGGGCCCGCACGCGCGCAATCACTCCCACGCGCTCCGTCACGGAAATCGCTCCGCGTGCATCGAGAATGTTGAACATGTGCGAGCACTTCAAACAAAGGTCATACGCGGCTAGAAGAGGAAATCGCGCCTCCTCCGGGTGCCCCGTCCTTGTCTCTCCGTTGTTTGGAGAGACCGGGCGGGGATTTTGATCCTTCGCCAGCGCCGCATACTTCTCCAGCAATCCCTTGCATTCGGATTCGCACAACTCGAAATGCTTCCACGCTTTCTCGACGTCCGCCAATTCAAAGTTGTACACCGAAAACTGCAGCTCGTCGGCCAGCCGTACATCTCCGTACTTCACCACGCTCCCCGACTCCGGATCGCGCGCCCACACGATGTCGTAAATCGAATCCACATCCTGAAGGAATGCCGCGATACGCTCCAGTCCATACGTCAGCTCGACAGAAATCGGAAACAGGTCTACTCCTCCGCACTGCTGGAAATAGGTGAACTGCGTAATCTCCAGGCCGTCGAGCATCACCTGCCAACCCACACCCCAAGCGCTCAGGGTGGGAGCTTCCCAGTTGTCTTCCTCGAACTTAATGTCGTGCTGGCGCAGATCGATCCCAATCGCACCCAGCGACTCTAGATACAACTCCTGTACGTTCTCCGGCGGCGGCTTCAGGATCACCTGCAACTGCATATGCTTGAAGAGCCGGTTGGGATTTTCTCCATACCGTCCGTCGGCCGGACGCCGCGACGGTTGGACGTACGCGACCTTATAAGGATTCGGTCCCAACACGCGCAGAAACGTTTCCGGCGCCATCGTCCCGGCGCCGACTTCCACGTCGTAGGGCTGCTGCAGCACACAACCGCGCTCGGCCCAAAAGGTCTGCAGGCGCAGGATGAGTTCCTGGAACGTAAGCGGTTTGGAGGAGGATAAAGTCAACGATTCGGCCCTTGACTCTGGCTTAAGACTCCGGAACGCTGGCGGTCATTCGAACTCCTACAGCGCGGGCGGGGCCTGGCAAGTTAATCCACGATTGTAATGGAAGTGGTGCTCCGTCGTCAGCTTGATGATCCCGGGAGTTTCAGCCATGCCAGCGCGAAGATCAACAGCACGGCTGCCAGACATGCGGTTGGGAAAGCAAAGAAATAGCGCAGAGACACTACGGTCATCGCGGCCAGCCAGATGGCGTTGATAAGCGCCACACGTTTCACGAGTCCCGCGCGTTCGCGGCCCAGGAGTAAATCGAGCACGCCGAGGCCGATCGCACTGAGCGCGAACGAAAGGCTGAACCCCCGCAAGAAATCATCCATCGTGCGCATCGATCCCATGAGGTTGAATTGGTAGTGGGACATCAAATCCTGCAACTGCTTCTCCGTGTCATTCGCTGGGACCGGCTTTTCGAATAGCGATAACGAGTGCACCAGCCCGAGTAACACCAGCAATACAGCCCCCGTCGTGAACAGGCGCCTTCCCCAGTTGTCGGTCATGACGTTCCTCGTGGCGTTCCGTTCTAGCACAACCGGCCAAGGCGGCACCTAAGCCTTCGAACCTAGAATCGGCCCTTCTCCAGCATCCCAGCCGTGACCAGCTTTTTCTCGATGTGCCGCTGCAGGATTTGGATCAGGAACTTTCGCAAGTCCGCCCCCTGCGACTTCGGCCATGGCTCTTCCGCGAACGTGTCGACTGGAGCACGAAACATCAGCGCCGCCAGCGTGCGCGACTCGCTCGAAATTTCCGATGATGCGAGCCGTTTGTCGTCCGCGCACATGAGACCATCTGCCAGCGCGTGGAAGTAGGCTCGACTGCCATTCAGGTTGCGGCCGCACACGACGCACTCCGTCAGCTCGGGTAAGAAGCCGACCAGCCGCGTCAGCCACAGGTCGAAATATGTGACGGGCATCCAGATATCCGGTCCAGTGAGGGCGTGCAGCACCGAAAGCGTCAGCCGGAAGATGGCATCGTTCACCTCCCGATCCGGCAGCAGCTCATCCAGCAATTCGGCGATGTGCCCCAACGCCACGGCGCGCGCGTAGCTCACCTCTGACGCCATCGGAGATTCCAGCACCTCACAAGCATCAAGGCGTGCCAGTTCCTGCCGCTCGCGAACGTCATAAAACGCGCGGACGTAAGTCAGCGGCTCGAGCGCGCCTCCGAAGCGACGCATCGATTTCTTCGCCGAGCGCGCCACGCCGCGCACCTTGCCTTCGGCTCTCGTAAATAGCGTCACCAGCAAATCGGCCTCCCGCAGCGGATAGCTGCGCAGCACGATCGCTTCTGTTTCTCTCAGAGCCATAGCACCGCGTTCAGCGAAGCTTGATTCTAGTGGAAGCCGGTTTTAGCGTCAGCCTCGCTCCCAGTGGCAAATCCGGGACCGGCCACCTTCCGTACCGAGTACGCATCCCAATTCGATATACTGGCGAAACTGTGAAGACCATCCTGTCCCTTCTCTTTATCACCTTCCTCGTCCCGGCTCTCGGCCTTGCCGACGACGCTTCCTTTAACCGCGTCAAGATTCCCGATCCAAAAGGAAAAGCGGTCGAGGCAGTGCTGACGTTTAACGATTCCAAGAGGGCAGTCGAGATCCAACCAGCCAAGGGCAGCGCTGTCCGGATCCCGTACGACCAGATCGACAAGTTCGCGTACGAATACACCCAGAAACATCGCGTGACCGAGGGTACGATCGCTACCGCTGCGATCGGAATTGGCGCTGTGGCCATGCTTACCAAGTCCAAAAGTCACTGGCTCGAGATCGACTATCACGAAGAGGACTTGCCCAAGACCTACGTCGTTCGGATGGACAAGCACAATTACATTCGCATTCTCGAGGCTGTGAAGGCCCACACCGGGAAAGACGCGGAGGTACTGGGCAACGCAGATAAACGAAGAAGATAAGGCGGCTTGGCCTAACGCCAGTTTAGACAAGAAGGGCGCGAGTCCATGCAGGGACTCGCGCCCGGAATTCACGCTGATAGTTGGCGGCCGTTGGCCCGGAGCCTACCTTCCGTAGTACTTGGCGTTCCGCTCGGTGAAGGCATTCCACTTCTCCGGCAGGTCGTCCAAGGCGAAGATGGCCGAAACCGGGCAAACCGGAACACAGGCACCGCAGTCGATGCACTCGACCGGGTCGATATAGAGCAACTCCTCGGTTGCGTAGGCGGGCTCATCTTTCTTGGGATGAATGCAATCTACTGGACACGCGTCCACACACGCAGTGTCTTTGGTTCCGACGCAAGGCTCAGCAATTACGTAGGTCATAAGGGTTTCAGTCTCCTGAGAGCTTTCAGTTATCTTACTACCACGGCGGACCGCCCGCTAAATCCACAGGACCGCACATTCTAGCAAGAATGCAGGCAGCTGGTATAGCGTCGCACTGCGAAGCCGAAAATGGAGCCCGTCCACCCTGTGTGTCCCCGACCCAAATCCGGACACCCTCTCCAAACTTAAGTAATGTGGCGTGAGAGACCAACGGATGTCATTAATGATTCACACGTGCGGTGTGGCTCGCGTGGAAGGGCGCAGCCCCAATGACCAAGCTCAATGTTGTCGTATCCCTCATTACGGACGACAACGACTACCAGCTCGAACAGGCAGCGTCGGCTCAAGCCGCCGCTCAGAAGCTCGGCGCCAGCGTTGAGATCATCTACGCCGGTAACGATGCCGTGCAGCAGACCCAACAGATTCTGAAATTTATCCAGGAACCCAGCAAGCGCCCGGACGCCATTTTGGTCGAGCCCGTGGGAACCGGCATGCCCCAGATCGCGCGCGCGGCAGTAGGCGCCGGCATTGCCTGGGGGATTATGAACACCAACGTCGACTACATCTCCCAGCTGCGCCAACATGCCCTCGTCCCGGTTTTCAGCGTTCTTTCAGACCATGAGGCGATCGGCAAGATCCAGGGCCAGCAGATCGGTGCCCTCCTCGGCGAAAAGGGCTGCGTTCTGTATATCGAGGGACCTTCGGGTCGGGACGTGGCGAGAAGCCGCACGAAAGGCATGATGGCGACCAAGCCGCCTGGAGTCGAGGTGAAGACTCTCAAAGGTGATTGGACTCAGAACAGCGGATACCACGCGATCAAATCGTGGCTCTCTCTCAGCACCTCGCGACAGCTCCACATCAGCATGATCGCTTGCCAGAACGATGACATGGTAGTCGGGGCCCGCCGGGCATTTGAAGAGCTGGGAGACTTACGAGAGCGAGATGCATGGCTCCGGCTTCCCTTCCTCGGATGCGACGGGGTTCCTCGTTCCGGCCAGGAATGGGTACGCCAGGGGCGCATGGCTGCCACCGTAGTTTGTCCTCCGATTGCGGGCGAGGCTCTGAAACTTGTGGCGTCTGCACTAGCCGCCCGTTCCCAGCCTGTGGAACACACGCTGGTGGCTCCAAGTTCCTGTCCCGCGGTAAAGGATCTCCAGAAAGCTCGGGCGGCTGCCGGATCCCAAACCTAACTAGCGAGGAAAAAGAAGCGGCCGGCAGCGAATAGCTGCCGGCCGTTCTTCATTGCCTTAGCGCAGATTACCGGTGTCCGCCACCGTGGAAACCGCCTCCGCCGTGAAATCCGCCGCCCCCGCCATGGACTGCAGCTCCACCGTGGAACCCTCCACCCGCGTAGCCATGCGCATATCCGCCACGAGCATATCCGCCATGCACGTAGCCGGCGTGACCGTAGCCCCAGCCAGGCCGGGCATATCCGCGTCCCACAAATCCCGGGCGACCGTACCAACCACGGCCGTAATATCCGTGATACCACGGTCCTGCACCAATGAAGATGCCGTTCGCGAACCAGTTCGGCCCATAGAAGCCGTAAGGGGCGCACGCATAGGGATAGTAGTTATAGTATCCCCACTGGCAAACCGGCGGCCCCGCAACGTATCCGGGCCCCACATTAACACCGATCCCCACCCCAACCTGCGCTTGCGAATAAGCTAACGGCACCATCAACACTGCCAACAGCGCAACATATTTCAAGTAACGCATACGAACCCCCTAACTGGGACCGGTAATTCCGGCCCAAGAAACTCTTCGACTTCGCTTCCGGCGTCTCTTTTTTTCATCTCGCCGTCTGCCTTGTCGCTACCTATTTGAACATCGCAGGAGGGAAAAAGTTGCAGGAAACGGGGTGGCTGATTTCAGCCATCCCGCTCAAATTCAACCACTTACACGCACTACCCTGATTCAGCTCTAAGGCCTGTAAATCCAAGCCTGTGCCGTCGCCTGGTCGTTATTCGGATAGCCGCCAGCCAGCAGCACGCTTCCATCCTTGAGTCCGGTTTCCGACATAAAATGGCGCGCGTCGTTCATCTCCCCCGCCGCCACGAGGAATTTTCCCTGCACCGGATCAAAGACTTCGACTTCTTTGCTGCCGCCCGCAATCAACAATTCCCCAGAAGTCAACTGGACGGCCTCGTCGGGTAGTTTAAAGCGGCTGTCGTACATCGGGGAGGCCGGGGTGAACGTTCCCGTGTGCGGATCGTAAATCTCCGCGCTGCTCAGATTCCCATTCCAGCCCCGAGAATCCGATCCGCCCGCAATCAGCACTCTGCCATCTGGCAGAAGCCCTGCCGTATGTTTGCAGCGGGCAACTCCTAAGTTTCCGGTCTCCGCGAAGGCACCGCTCTTGGGATCGTACAGTTCCGCGCCTCTCTCTACACCATCGGCATAACCTCCGGCGACAAGGACACGCCCATCCTTCAGCAGCGTCGCTGTGTGCGATATGCGCGCATGGTGCATTGAGCCAGTGGGCTGGAATGAAAGCGACTTAACGTGGAAAATCTCTGCGGACGCCAGCGATTGGTTGTTGTCTTCTTCGCCGCCCGCGATAAGAACATCACCATTGGTCAGAAGCGTCGCGCTGGGCCGTCCACGCCGCGTGGTCATCTTCCCGATCGGCGTGAACTTGCCCGTCGCCGGGTCGTACAACTCCGCCGAATCCGTTCCTCCCATTCCCACCCAACCTCCCGCGACCAGTACTTTTCCCGAAGGTAGAAGCACGGCGATGTGGCCGACACGCCGCTCATTCATCTCGCCCGTCGGCTGGAACTTGCCCGTGGCCGGATCGTAGAGTTCAGCAGACTTGTAGAAATCCTGATTGCGCCGCATACCGCCGGCCATGAGAACTTTGCCGTCAGGCAGCAAGGTGGCACTATGCCCGGACCGCGGCTCGAGCATGGGTGCAGCCGCAGCTACCGATCCGAAGCGCGGGATCTTAACCCCCGATGATCGAAAGGCCCATATGGCGGTTGCAAAGCTGAGGGTGATGCAAGCAACGAGAAGCAGGCGGGAACGGTTCATGACGTCCTCCTGAAGGAGTAGGACGTAGCAGCTATCGCTAGGTAAGCATGTATCTTTGGTCGAAGGCTGTTACGCGCCGACCAATTCCTTCTTTTCGCTCGGTTCGTACTCGACAATGTACCCCGCTACCGCGCTAGCCGCGACCGTGAGCGGCGAAGCCAGATACATTTGCCCCGGACCGCTCCGCCCCGGGAAGTTTCGGTTCTGCGCGCTGATCACCACCTGATCGGGACGCGTCGAAACTCCGGGCCCAGCGTTGATGCAGGCTCCGCAACTCGGTTCAATCACGTGCGCTCCGGCCTTGCTGAAAACATCGAGATACCCGCACCGAACGCAGTAATCCCGAGTCTCTTGCGAGCCAAACTGGATGTAGAACTTCACCGCGTCCGCGACCCGTTTGCCCTGCTTCAGGGCATCGGCCAGAACGGCAGCATACATGTCCATGTCTTCGTTCTTGCCCGCCGTGCAGGTGCCGCCATACGCGATCTCCACCGGCACCGGCGTGTTCAACTCGCGAACATACTTTCCATTGCCTGGATCACCTGGCGTCGCCACCATCGGTGTGATCTCCGCAGCATCGAGTTCGATCACGTGCGCGTATTGAGCTCCCGGATCGCTGTACAGGCCTTCTACCATCGCTTCGCCTTTCTTGCGATCGATACCGCGGCGTTCGACCAGGAAATCCACTGCCTTCTTGTCGGGCGCAACAATGCCGGTAAATCCGCCAATCTCCGCGGCCATGTTCGTCATGGTGGCGCGCTCATCGACGCTGAGTTCTTCAATGGCTTCGCCCGCGTATTCCATCACTTTGGCCAGCGCTTTGCCGCTGCGGACGTAATCGAGGCTCAGAATTTTCAGGATGAAATCCTTCGCAGTCACGTTCGGATGCCTCTTCCCGCGCACTACGACTTTCACTGACTCGGGAACCTTCACCCGCACATCTTTCGTAATCCACGAATTGAACACGTCGGTCGTGCCGATGCCGAACGCGACGCAGCCGATCGCTCCTACATGTGGCGTATGCGAGTCAGAGCCAATGTTCAACTGCCCCGGCAGCGCGTAGCTCTCCAGCACAATCGCGTGACAGATGCCCTCGGAGCCTTTGCGATCGGTCAGTTCGCCGTGCAGCCGAATTCCCTGCTTCTTCGCGAAATCCTGCTGCTTCAGCTTCAGCTGGGTCGCGAGATCCAGCAGGCCGAGCTTCTTCTTCTCCTCGGAGATCACTTCGTCGAGAAACGTCAAATGATCCCGGAAGAACAGAATGGTCGAAGGATCGTTCACCTTCGCATCCTTACCCACATAATGCTCGAAGAAAATCGCCGCCATCGGTGTGACGTACTCATGGCTAAAGCGCAGATCGGCGCGGGCAAATCCGGTATCACCGGGCTTAACGGAAGACACGCCGACCTCGCCTTTCTCGTTCAGCATATGCCGGGCAAATATCTTCTCAGCCACTGTCATTGGCGGCACAGAGTAGCGGCGAACATTCCCTGACATTTCCAATCTCACGTTGCGTTCAATCGGCGGAAGAAACACTTTCCCCTGCATACGCGCCACATTGAAGGGAAACAACCCGCCGTACTCGATCACCTGCCGCGTGATCTCGTCCTCGCCCGCGGTGAACTCGCTCAGAGCGATCTCTTCTCCGCTGCGGATCCGATCAATCAAAGAAAAATTGGTCGACGTCAGCAGCCCTAGATTCTGGCAGTTCTGCTTGTAGATGCGCTCGATGTTCTCCGCGATCACGACGCGAATCCCGGCACACATTTCGGCGTACGGAGATTGCTCGCGGCTCGATCCCTTGCCTCGCCTCTTTCCGCTGACCGCACAAACAAATCCTCCGCGCTTCACGTCTCCACGCCCGATGGGCGTGCCACTCCCGCACTTCAAGCCCATGTACGGGATCTCGCCCAGCGTCTCGTCGAAATAGAAGCAGTAGTGGGCCGGAGTAATCTCGTCGGTTGAAATGTCGTCGCGCAGCTTCGGATTGTTGGCGGTATTTTTCGTATCCCAGGGCAGGTCTTCGCCCGCCAACTGCTTCTTGATGAGTTCCGGATCTTCGGTGAGAAACAGAATTCTTCCCTGTAGCCGAACTTTGTCCGGACGCTTTTCGATCTTTCGTTCCAGAAGTGAGTTAATCACGGTTAGCCTGAAGTTTAGTCGATTATGCACCTCGAAACGAGAATTTTGTTCTCGTTGTATTCGTTAAGCAGCGGTCTTGAGGCCGACTGCGGATAAAAGAGCGTCGAGATCGTCAGTGACGCGTTGATAGAGGCGGTCCAGTTGACAGCGTTTGTCCTCGGCGAGGTTGCGATCGCCGGCGAAAGGCTTGAGGAGACCCGCGGTGAGTGGAGCATAGATGCGCTCGAATAGCTTGAGGAAGAGCACGCAGGTGGAATAGCCCTTGTTGGCGAGACGGTAGCGACGAGAGTGGGGCAGTTTGTCCAGAAGGTGCTTGGCGCGCAGTTTGGAGAGGTCATAGCGCAGCGATGCCAGGGAGTATTGGGACTGGGGAAGTCCGAGAGCGTCCAACACCGACGGGTAGAGATCGGCGGTGGTGAAAGTGGAGCCGGCGGCGATGTTGGCATAGCGGACCAAAGCATGCATGACCGCCAGTTGCCGAGGGTGATCGAGCTTAAGGCCCGGGATGCGCTTTCCGTTGGTCAGGGTGGTGGGCGTAGCCAGTTTTTGGAGTTGGCCGCGATCGATGAAAGTTTCCAGGATGTCTTGCTGGGCATCGTGGTAGTGGTCAATGATCTCGGACATACGCTGGCGCAACTGCGGCAGGTTCTCGACGTTCTTTTTGACCCCGTAGTCGGTGACGTCATTGGTGGCCGGCTCGGTTCGTAGTAAGCGGTCATCGCGAACGTATTGCTTAGCGAATCCATGGGCATAGTGACTGCGAATGACGGGATTGGGAAGATCGAGGTCTTCGAGCTCGGTTTGCAGTTTGCCCTTGTATTGCTTGGTCACTTTCCGGCCAAAGATGAGAGTGATTTTTTTGGGTTGTCCGATGGTTCGGTTCATATCCAGCAAGCGCTCGGCGAACTGGTCGACGGCGGCGCGGAGGAAGAAAATCAGATTGTCGCAAAGCTCGACCTGGGAAAAGAAGAGCCGGTGTTGGCAGCCAGCCTGTCGCCGTTCCTGGGAGGTGAAGAAGGGAGTAAAGGCGGCCAGCCATTTCTGCCCGCAGCGCAATAAATCTTGGGCGGTCAGAAAGTCGGCGAGTTGTTGCAACCGTTCCGGGTTGGAACATTGCAAGAAGGCGTTCTTGCATTGTCGAAAAGCGATGCCCTCCTGGCGCATGCGAAGAGCTAGCCAATGGTGCTGATTGAGGCACGCGCGGGCGGAGAAAGGAAAGTAAGGACACATGCGGACAAACATGGGCCCCCAGTGTTTGTCGTTGAGATAGAAATTGTATTGATTCACCCAGCGCTGCTTCAGTTCCAGATGAGGGCATTGGTTCTGCTTTCCGCCAATGGCAACTAGGATGCGAGCGGGTTCGCGAGCCTTCAGAATGACGGCCACATGATCGGCTTTGGTCTTTTGCAAGTACTGCAGCACGAAATCGTCGCGCCGCTCATGCTCCGGAGCTTCGACGATGGGTGCTCCCCATTTCTCCGAACGATTGATAACCCAATTGTGGAACTGGTCGGCAATCTCGGTGAGGGTCCGACGGATTACCCGTTTCCCATCCCGATAGGTGTTGAAGAACCCCAGTACCCGCTCCGGTTGTTGGAAGGGTTGAATCAGTCCGTTCAGTAGGATCCGATCGAAACATCGATATCCGAACTCGATGCTACTCTTGTGGTGCTCGTAGAAAGCGTTCATGGCGATCTCCTGTGTAGTGGAATACCCAGAAGACTACCGCCATGAATGCTTCTACGGCATCACCCCAAAGCGCTACGATTCGATGGGATATCAAGGGCGAAGCCCTTGACTAGTTAGAATCGGCCGCCGCAGACGGATCGGCGTCCCCACAAATTCATTGTAACGCCACCCATGGTGGAAGGGTGGGTCCGGCACTTAACGCTGGTAAACCCGCGGATCAGGCAGCGCATCCAGCCCTCGCCCCGCAAGAATCTCCTGAAATTCATTCACCAATGCATCGTGAACCAAACCATTCGAAGCCAGCGTCTCCCGGCTGTCGAGCAGAAACGTAGATCCGTCGAAGCAGCTAACTTTGCCTCCGGCTTCTTCCACAATGAGCGCGCCCGCCGCGGTATCCCATGGATTCAAATTGAATTCCCAGAAGCCATCGAAACGCCCCGACGCCACGTTGCACAAGTCGAGCGCCGCGGACCCAGCGCGCCGAACCCCGTGCGTGCGCAGCGTGATTTGGTGATAGAAGTGAATGTTCGGATTCTTGTGCCGCTTGTGGCTGGGGAATCCAGTCGCCAGCAAGCATTCCTTCAGCTGCGCGGCCTTGGACACGTGAATCGGCGTTCCATTGAGCTCCGCGCCTTTCCCCTGCTCAGCGGTGAACAGCTCGTCACGCGTAGGATCGTAAACCACACCGGCGACGAGTTCCCCAGACGCGCCCGAAACTCGGTGTTCCAACGCCATCGACACGCAGAACACCGGATACCCATGCGCGAAGTTCGTCGTCCCATCGAGAGGATCGACATACCATCGGTAGTCGCTGCCCTGATCGTTGAGTCCCTGTTCCTCGCCAAGCACGTCATGCGAAGGAAATTGTTTCGCAATGCGCTCGCGAATCAGAGACTCCGAAGCACGATCCGCTGCCGTGACCAGATCGGCGTCCCCTTTGTATTCAATCTTCAGACCTTGATGAAAGTACTGGAGAAGCAAAGCGCCTGCTTCGCGAGCGATGGCGGACATGGCGGGAAGCTGGCTATCAGGAGCGTTCGGCACAGTTTTCGGTTTGGGTCTTTCGGTTCGAGGGCTATGAATATTTGGTGGAAGTCGGGGGCAAAGACCTAACACCCAACAACCAAGGCCGTCACTTCTTCTTACCGCCATCTTCGGCGATATACATAATTTCGTGCTTGAAGATGAACAGATTCGGAGCGCCTTCACGCGTCAGCCGCACCATATTTCTATCGTAGTACTCGATCCATCCGCGGACGACTTGCCCGTCCATCAGTTTGACCGACACTGGCTTTTGTTTCTCGCCCAGTCCCTTGAGGAACGAGGCTTCCTCGAACGTGTCCTCTGGAGGAGGCGTCCGGCCGCGCTTGGCGTTGGGATTCCCCTGCTGGCCTCGAAACGACATGCACGCATTGTACACAAAGCACGCCGGCCACTGGTCCCAAAGCGTTGAGGGAACAGGCCGCAATCGCGCAAAGGCGCCTGCCCCCTGAGATTAAATTCCGAAGGCTCGCAAAAAAAACACCAGACTCGGTCGGGCTGGTGTCAGTTTTATGTCGATCAGATTCAGTTAGAAAATAATCTTCAAGCTGAACTCCGTTTCACGAGGCGACCCAAGCGTATAAACGCCCGTGCCGACTCCAACCCGATTGACGAGATGTCCAGCGTAATTCGTGCCGTTGATGCTGCCGGTGCTACCCGTCAGCAGCCCCGACATCATGCTCGTGGGCAAATCGAAATTGGCAAAGTTTGGAAGATTGTAGAAACCTACTGACGGCTTGATCGTCACTTTTTCGAAGAACATGTGGCTCCACGCGATGGTTGCGTCGAACGCGCGCAGCCAGCTGTAGTCGACTTGGCCGACAATCGCAGCCGGCACTATCGGAGCTACGCCGCCCAGGGCCGCCAAATCTCCGGCGTTCATCAGGTTCGCGTTGATCAACACCTCTCCGGCTGGCGTCGGCTGGCCTGCGATGGTCGTGTTGTACTTCGAAATAGTCTGGTTGATGTTGCTGGCGTTAATGCCGCGGTCAAAGCTTCCGACCTTCGTTCCCGGGATCGGATCTTGCGTCGTTCCGTCGCCGGTGAAGTCGGTCCGGAAGATTTCTCCTGGTCCGTTGCCCGTGTTCGGCACCGTTAGAGTGGTCGAAAGCGGGCTGTAGAAATGCGACATGACGCCCACTTGGAAACCAGCTCGCAGGTCCACGTAGCCGCCGAACGAGATCTGGTGAGTGCGGTCCAGAGTCGACGGTCCGAAGTAGTGGTTTACGTTAGAGTTATCCAGCGCAGGAACGATGAAATCCTGATCCCCGCTGACTGCGGTCACCGTGGTGTCGGGCGGTACGCCACCACCCGAGTTGTCAAAGCGGGACAGCGCATAGGAAATCTGGAAATTCAAGGCATGCGCGCCACGGAACGGATTCTTCACATTCTCCACCAACTTCGCTTGCAATCCGTTATAGAGCGAACGTCCCACCGGAGAGAGCATGCCGATCGGAGGAGCGTTCGGATTCTTCCCCGGAAAAGCGCAATTGTGGCCGAGAGCAGCAAGACAGCTTGAGCCACCCATGTCTGTGGAAGAACCCAGGCCATAGGAAGCATAATCGGCCATGGTGGCGGGGCGAGCAGGATTGGTGGGTGTTCCCCATGTGTTTTGATCTGTCGTCCCATTAGCTGGATCGAACGGACAATTGACCGAATACGATTGAGCCACCGACGGAGCACCGCAAGCGCTCAGCGTTTCAGCGATGGCAGCTTGCGCCCCAGTCACGTTGAAAGTGCTGATGTCGCCAGCGTGATTCTGGTCGACTCCCAAGAGGAAGTGCGTTTGTACATTGCGAATGTAATCCACGCTCAGCACCATCCCCGGCCGAAGCTCGCGCTGAATACCGATATTCATCACGATGGATCGGGGAGATCGATAATTGGGGTTAAACATCGAATTACCCGGAGCGAAGAAGCAATTTGTGCCTCCGGCGCAATCAGTAAGGTATTGTCCGGCGAAAGCTGGGTTCGTCTGCTGCAAATCCAGCGGCGAAGCAGCCTGATATTGCGCCTGAAGCGCCAGCAACGCCGGTAGCGCGTTTCCGATCAGCGGATAACTTCCTCCCGTACCGCATACAGCTGAAGACGGCGTGATCGTTCCGGTTGACGTTTGCAGTGGTGCAGGCTGCCCGGCCGACGAGCACGGCGAAGGAGTCTGCAGGAAGGCGCCAGTTGGCTCACGGAACGGTCCATCAAATAGCACGTTGTTCCAGATCGCATTCTCCCAGAACAAGCCGATGCCGCCACGAACCGACATCTTGCCGTTGCGGGACGGATCCCATGCAAAACCAACCTGCGGAGCAAAGTTCTTGTTTGGCTGGTTCACCTTGTTTCCCAGACCGGGGATCAGAGAATTGAGCTGAGGAATCGCAGCATACTGGCTATCCGTGCGGCCGGAGTCACGTTCGTACCGCAAGCCGTACGTCAGAACAAAGTTCGGCTTGATCTTCCACGAATCGCCCAGGTACAGCAATATCCGATTGTCAGGACCTAATCCGCCCGCCGGGAAGCCAAGCGCCGCCTTGGTTGTGGAGTACCCGAGCCCGTTGCCCAACACATACCCGCCGTCCGCCGGATAATTCAGGGGATTCGAAGCTCCCCCTGGGAACGGTCCGGTCGCAGCAGTAGTTATGTCGGCATTCGTAACTGCCGACGTGATGGATGGACCGTTCTTGTAGAACGATGCAACTCCCCCGCCCTGCAAGTGGTTAAATGTCGCTCCAAAGCGCACGATGTGCGTGCCCAGAATCCTGCTGCCGTCATACTTGAGTTCGTGATCGCTCTGCGGCGTGCTCTGCGGAGCGAGTAGATTCGGCCCGGCGACAAGTCCGGTCGCGCCCATAAAGATTTCTGCGCCGATATTGTTGAACGGGAGCGAACTATTGCCAGTCGTGGCATCCACGATTTGATTCTGGAACTTCAGATACGAAAACCGAACGGAATGCGTAAATGGTCCGGTGTTGAAGTCCACACCCAAAACGTGATTCCGCGTGATGTCCTTGTTGTCATACACGGAATACCCATATCCAAAGGTCGCCCCGAGCAAGTTCTTGAAATAAGAAAAGCGGTAGAAGAGGCGGGCGCTCTTGGTCAACGAATAATCCAACCGGCCAAGCAGGTTGTCTTCGCGGAAAGGATCGCTAAAGCTCCCGGAGTAGATATTGAAAGGAGCAGAGATCGGCACCGGCGTCTGCGTATCCTGTTTCGTGCGTTCTCCATCGGCAAAGAAGAACAGTTTGTTCTTGAGGATCGGCCCACCCAAATCGCCGCCGTACTGGCTGCGCTGGAACGGAGGAGAGGCTCCTCCTGGAAGCGCCGCCGCGCCTACGGAGCTGTCGCGGAACTGTCCAAAGGCCTCGCCATGGATCGCATTTGTTCCGGATTTCGTGGTCACGTTCACCGAACCAGATGAAGTCAGCTCGGTCGACATGTCCAGACTTGCCTGACCGATTGAGAATTCCTGAATTCCGCTCGCCGGTATGTCCGTCGTCGTAGTTCCCACGGTCTCATCGGAAACGTCGACGCCATCGACCTCAATTCGTGCCGTGCGCCCGAACCGTCCGCCAAAAGAAATCGATGAATATCCAGCCTTTGTGGGATCGAAATTTTGTCCATCCTGAATCTGTACGCCAGGCTCAAGCTGAGCCAGGTCCAGAAAATTGCGGCCGTTGACTGGCAAGTTTTCGATCTGCGCGGAAGTAAGCACTCCCTGCACCGTCGCTTGCTCGGTGTTGACCTGCACTTCACTCGCCTGCACGTCGACTACAGTGCTCTCCTGGCCCACTTCCAACTTGATGCTGCCATTGACCGCGCTGTCGACTTTCACATCCAAGGACAGTTGCGAAGTCTTAAACCCCTTTGACTCAATCCTCGTCTTGTAAACGCCTGGAATCAGACCCCCGACCGAGTAACCGCCCTGATCGTTCGTCCTGGATGTGAGCGTCTGCCCCGTAGGACCGGTAATGGTGACGCTGGCGCCGGATACAACGGCTCCCGACGCGTCCGTTACCGTTCCCACGATGCTGCCGGTTGAAATCGTTGTCTGGGCCGATGCAATCGATACGAATAGGACCAAAACTGACCGCAACACGATCAGTAGACTACGTTGGGCCGCAGCCCGGGGGGAATCGAGGTTCAACATCTTCGACCGTCCTTTTGGGAAGCCTTGCTCCAGAACTTTGGAGTCGCATTTCGATTTAATTCCAAGCGGTACACCTTGCTCTTCGTGCTGGGCGCGCCTACACAAATTTTGAACTGTACCGTTCCCAGGCTTCTGCTTTGCTAGCGTTGAAGCAATTTTCCAGCCAGCTTTGTTCCAAATTCTACCGACGCGCAAGAAGGGCTTTTAATTCAATATGCTTCCCGTTCGCGCGTCACGAATCTGAGAGAGGCTTTCTTGCGGATAAGGCGCCTGCATTCCAAATACTGTATCCCCCTTCCGGGAAAGTGGAAAGCTTTCGGCTCGGCAACTTGTAAATCAACAAGTGTACTGACAAAGTGCCTGATCAGATTGCTATTGTAAAAAAATGGCTCGCTTAAAACTCCGACTTGACCGAGTAGTACCCCGCTCTGTGTCTCACGCGATACGCTGCGGACTCGGGCACGCCCGCGATTTTGACTTCAATCCGTCGAAACTCTGAAAACGAAGTTCGCTGCAATGGATAATAAGCCAGCAAATATTGTGTGCGCAGTTCGTCGCTAATCTTTCGGAACGCATCGTCGAGTTGGGCAGTGGAAGTCGCATAGTAGTACTTTCCACCCGTATCCTCCGAGAGCTGGATCAAAGCGTGCTCGCCCCCGGTTTCGCGTCCGGCGCTGCTCTCGATCGGAACAATAATGATCGAATAGACAATCGCCTCGGCCTCCTCGGCGGCACGCACCGCCTCCTTGTAATCAACTCGACTGATCGTGTCGCCGCCGTCCGTAATCAGCACCAGCACCTTGCGGCCTTTGCGGCGGTCGAGAGAGTGGGAGGCAACATAGATGGCATCGAAGAGGGCCGTCGCCGCCCCCACTCGGATGTGTTCGATGCTGTCGTCGATGCGCTTGAGATCCGACGTAAAACCGTGCGTTGCCTCGTGGACCACCTCGCTGAATCCGTATACCGAGAGCGCATCGACCGGACGCAGGATGGCATGGGCGAAACGCTTGGCCGAAGCCTGTTCGAGCGGCAGGTCATGTCGCGTGCTGAGACTCGTATCGATGGCGAGCGCGATCGAAAGCGGCAGCGCCGACTCTTTGTCGAACACGGCAATCTTCTGTTCCTGGTCGTCTTCTTTTAAAACGAAATTATCCTTCGTGAGCCCAGCCACAGGAGATCCCTGCGCATCGGTCACAGTCACGAATACGTTCACGAGATTGACGTCGACCTTCAGCGTGGTCGACGGCTGGGACTGTGAATCTGGTTTGGCGGCAGCGGGAGGCGTCGAGGATTGTTGCCCCTGTATCCCGCCGACAAAAATAAGCAGGCTGACCAGAAACAAGCTGGCGGCGGGTTTTCTCATCGAATGATCGAAGTATACCTTTGAGCTTCCTCGAGCACATTAGCCACCAGAATCGCAAGTGGCTGGTTCTTCACCTTGGAATGGCGAATCCGGAAAGAAGCCCTGGAGCCAGACAGATGCCGTTACCTTAGATGCCGGGACCGCGGCAGGGCTGCCTCTGCCCTCAAGAATTCACCCGGGGAACCTCCGCCGGAAACGGCTCCCCGTCCGCCCAGACCGCACCATCTTCGAAATACTCTTTCTTCCAGATCGGCACTTTGCACTTGAGGGTATCGATCAACCAGCGGCAGGCTTCAAATGCCGGTCCTCGATGCGCCGAAGCAACCGCAATCAGGACACTGATCTCTCCAATCTCCAGCCGTCCGAGCCTGTGGACAATAGCCACGTCGCGGATCTGGAACTGCCGGAGCGCCTCGGCAGCCAGGGAATCCATCTGGTCCAGCGCCATTCCTTCATACGCTTCGTAGTTCAGATAGATCGTCTTGCGCCCGCGCGTCTGATTCCGGACCACTCCCTCAAACACCAAGGCTGCGCCGTCCTCGCCGCGCTTCAGTCCGGCTAGAACCTGCTGAGTATCAATGGCAGCGCGGATAATGCGGGCGTAGCGCCGGCGTCCCGCCGCTTCGGATGCACCACCGCTCACAGGTGGCAATAACGCCAGCTCATCGCCGGAGTTCAGTTTCGTCTCGGGGGCAGCATACTGTTGATTCACCGCGCACGCGACCGAAGAAAGGAGAGCTTTCAGCTGCGGAATCTGCGTTTCGTAGCGAGTCAGAGCATCTCGGACGGACGCCCCTTCCTGCAAATCCAGCTCTTCCGCAGGCTTCCCCGCGATTTCCTTCAACATCCCGAAGAAAAGGACCCGCACTCTCATCAGGCGTTCAGTGTACCCCGAGGTGGCGGAAAACCGCACCACGCGACCCTTAGCGATCAAACAAAAAGGCCAGCCCAATATGCGGCTGGCCTTGAAGAGAGTATTTGTCTTATTACGCTCGCGTCAACACCTTGTCGTGAACAGGTTCTGGCTCTTTGATCGGAGTCGGGTTGTAATCCTGCTTCGGATCTTTGGGCGTAGTCGTAAGGATCTTCGCCGCCGGCCCTTGGGCGACCGCAGGCAAGGACACGCCAAGCGCTTCGTCAATCGTCTTCACGTAATGAACGGTGAGGTTCTCCAGCTGTTCTGGCGAGAGATCCTCCTCGACGTTCATCCTGTTTTCGGCTGGTAGAATCACGTCGCGAACGCCTGCGCGCTTGGCCGCCAGCACTTTCTCCTTGATTCCGCCCACGGGGAGTACGTTCCCGCTCAGAGTAATTTCTCCGGTCATTGCTAAAAGAGGCGTGATACGGCGCTTGGTGAGCAAGGAAACCAAAGCCGTGGCCATCGTCACACCTGCCGAAGGACCGTCCTTCGGAATCGCTCCCGCCGGCACGTGGATGTGGAGGTCATGGTTGGCAAAGAAGTCCTCCGCCACCCCCAGCCGGTCCGCGTTCGATCGAACCCATGTCAACGCGGCCTGCATCGACTCTTGCATCACCTGTCCGATCTGTCCGGTCATGGTGAACCCGCCCTTGCCCTTCATGGCGTTGGCTTCGACGAAGAGCACGTCACCGCCTGACGGGGTCCATGCCAATCCCACCGCGACCCCAGGACGCTCGGTGCGTTCGGCAATTTCGCCTTCGCTCCGAATCTTGATGCCGCCGAGGAACTCCTGCACAATCTCCTTGGTGACAACGAGTTTCTCAGTCTTCCCTTCAGCCAATCTTCGAGCCTGCTTGCGGCAGATCGTACCGAAAGTGCGCTCCAGGCTGCGCACGCCCGCTTCCCGCGTGTAGTGCCGGATGACGTAGCGCACTGCCTCTTCCGGAAACTCGATCTGTTCCGCCGTGATCCCGTTCTCGTCAATTTGACGAGGGATCAGGTACTTGAATGCGATGTGAACCTTTTCTTCCTCGGTATAGCCCTGCAGTTCGATGATCTCCATGCGATCGCGTAACGGCTCAGCGATTGGGTCGAGCATATTCGCAGTCGTGATGAAGAGCACCTTCGACAGGTCAAACGTCACGTCGAGATAGTTATCGCGGAACGTCGCGTTCTGCTCGGGATCGAGCGCTTCGAGCAATGCCGAAGCCGGATCGCCGCGGAAGTCCCGTCCTACCTTGTCGATCTCGTCGAGCATGAATACCGGATCTTTCGTCTCAGCGCGGCGAATCCCCTGAATGATCTGGCCCGGCAGCGCTCCGATGTACGTGCGCCGGTGTCCGCGAATCTCCGCTTCGTCGTGAACGCCGCCGAGCGAAAGTCGCACAAACTTTCGGCCCAACGCGCGGGCGATCGACTTCCCCAGTGAAGTCTTGCCGACTCCGGGAGGTCCGACAAAACACAGAATCGGCCCCTTCATATTCGGCTTCAGCCGGCGAACCGAAAGATAGTCGAGGATACGGTCTTTCACTTTCTCGAGATCGTAGTGGTCGTGATCGAGAATCTCTTTCGCCTTCAGAATCTCAATTTCCTGCCCCGATGTCTTCGCCCACGGCAATACAGCCAGCCATTCGATGTAATTACGCGTCAGGGAATAATCGGCGGCCATTGGCGACATGCGCGAAAGCCTGCCCAGTTCCTTCAGCGCCTCTTTCTTGACGTCGTCAGGCATTCCCGCCTCTTCGATCTTCTTCTTCAGATCTTCGACGTCACGTTGACCCTCGTCCTGCTCGCCCAGTTCCTTCTGGATGGCCTTCATCTGCTCGCGCAGGTAATACTCGCGTTGCGTCTGCTGCACGCGATCCTGCACTTCGCTCTGAATCTTGTTGCGCAGTTGCTGGACTTCGAGTTCCTTCGCCAAATGCTGGTTGATCTTCTCCAGCCTCACGTGGACTTCGAGCGTCTCCAGAGTGTCCTGTTTGTCGGGCGTAGAAAGCGACGGCAGAGACGACGCGATAAAGTCCACCAGACGACCAGGTTCGTCGATATTCATCGCGACGGTCGAAAGTTCGTCCGACAGAGTCGGCGATCCTGCAACGATCTGCTGGAACAGCGTCAGGACGTTGCGTTGCAAGGCCTCGATTTCGGATGTCGCGGACGGCGCAACCCCCTCCGGAAGCACGTGATAGTGCGCGCTCATGAAGGGTGTGAGTTGAGTAAACTCGCCCAAGCGAACCCGTTCCAAGCCCTCGGCAAACACAAACAGGCTCTGGTTGGGCATCTTAACGACTTTGTGAACAACGGCAGAGGTACCAACCGTATATAGATCGCTCGGTTGGGGAGCGTCCACCCGCGCCTCGCGTTGGGCCACCACAATAATGGTCTTGTCTTCGCCGAGAGAGTTGATCAGCTGCACCGAGCTCTCCCGCCCTACGGTAAGCGGCAGGACTGCATGCGGAAACAGCACAGTGTCTCGTACCGGGAGCACCGGTAGAGCTTTTTGTTCGTTTGTTTCCTTATTCTTAGGAGTTCGCTCGACGGGCGTCTGCTGGCTCATTTGTCTCCTTGAGTGTAACTCGCTCAAGTTTAGATGATACTCGTGGGGGAAAGGTTTCAGGCCGCCAAATGTTTCCCGCGAACCCAATACTATTCCGAAATCGCTGGTGTGGAATGTGTCTAAGGTCCAGAGGCTAACGCGGCAGATACCCCCACGCAAGCACTAAATGCGGGAAGAACTGCCACCGCGCCCTAAGAATCAAGAACGCGGACTAGATTTTCAGCGGAGGAATTTCAAAACGACGATTCGGACCACGCAGGCGCGAGACCCCCAGGCGGGAGGGCACTCATCGCCTCTGTGGCCGATATCGGGTCGATCAGGCCTCATTCGATTACAGGGGTGCCTTTATGGTCCCACCTGCGGCAGCCGTTTCAATAACGTTTCAGACTAGAAAACGTGCTTGGAAGTGTCGCCGCTGAAGATCAACTCCTGCAGCACTCGCTCGTTATTGGCATTCACTTTGTATGACGCTTCGTCCCGGGCCGCCTTCTTCAGCAGCGCGACCCATGAGCATTTCACTCTGAACTGATCCTTCTCGTGCTCGCGCTGGAATACCATTACATGCGCTTCGCCTTCCATCGTGTGGCGGACCACATACTTGCCGGCCGGCAAACGGGGCTGTCGAACGTGACATTGCTCACTTCGTGGATCCCCATTTTGTTTTCCTTTGCGACAGCAATCGAGAACATGGCCACGACGAACGCAAAAATACCTAACACCCGGAGAAAACGCATATACCCTCCCTACAATTTGATTGCGTGCCCGAGGACGCATTACTGCGACACCGCAAAGTCTAAGAGCGTGATACCTGCCCGACTGTGTGCGAGGTCACCGTCACCTGTGATGGTCAGCGCCTGCCGCTTTGAGGGGTTAAGCCGAAGGGTAGATTCCCAACACTTTGACAAACTCGGCAACTTCCCCCAGGTGTCGAAGCGCGTTTCGCGCTGGTTCGTCGTCGCCCCGCAGGAAATCGACATAGAAGACGTATTCCCAAGGCCGGCCGCGCATCGGACGCGATTCAATTTTGCTTAAGCTGATGTCGCGCAGGGCAAAAACGCTCAGCGACTTGAACAATGCGCCGGGCACATTTCTGACTTTGAAAGCAATGGAAGTCTTATTCGCGCCTGGCGGGATGAGCCGCCTATAGTCGACACTTCCATGCTTATGAGCCCGAGATCCACTTAACTTGCGAAGCAAGAAAAAGCGCGTGAAGTTACGTTTATCGTCTTCGACGCTCGCCTCGATAATATTTCCTCCATACTCTCGAGCCGCTTCGCGTCCCGCAATCCCCGCTGCGTCCGGCAACTTGTTCCCGACAATGTGCTTGACGCTGCCGGCCGTGTCATAAAACGGAACCGCCTCAATTTCAGGATGGCGTCGAAAAAAGTCGCGGCACTGGTCGAGTGCCACCGGATGCGACAGCACGCGCCGGATCGATCTCATCCGCACGCCGGGTGTGGCGATCACGTTGTGAACGATCCGCAACAGATACTCACCCTGGACGAACACGTCCCTCGAGACCAGAAGATCGGCGTGTTCCGCCACCGTTCCCGCCAGCGTGTTTTCGACGGGAATGACTGCGGCAGCCACCGATCCTCGTTCTACCCGGTCGAACACCTCCGCCGATCGCGCGCAAGGCACCACCCTACACCGAGGCGCCATTCGCTCAGCGGCCTCGTGACTGAAAGCTCCGCGTTCCCCTTGGATTGCAACTTTCATTTTGAGTTTTCCTGAAGCGGCTTCCTGAATAGGCAAGGTATCTGTTGAAGCGACGGCAGCGCAATGGCATTGGCGATTCAGGCCAGTTGCTTCCTCAACACCAGCGCGTCTACTCCGTTCGAATAGTAGCGCGGCCAGGTACGAATCACGCTGTAGCGGTGCCGCTTGTAGAACGACAGTGCCGAGACGTTGTCAACCGCCGTTTCCAGCCCCACCGCCCGGCTGCCGTCGCCGCGTAAGCGTTCTTCGGCAGAACGAAGTAACAATGAGCCGACCCCGGAGCGCCGCGCCGCCGCGACCACATCAATGGTGATGATGTGCCCGATTGCTCCTCCTTGGGCCACGATAAAGCCCTGAACCTTTCCCTCCAGCGGTTCCGCCGCCAATAATGTGAATGCTCCCCGATTGCGCAGATAGGCCCGCAGTTCTGGCTTCGAGTATGCGATTCCCGAGGGAAAGCATTCTTGGTCCATGCGCCAGATCACGTCGAAATCTTCGGGCTGAAAGTCGCGAATGACGAAGGCCACGGCGTCATTGTAAAGGCCAAGTGCCGTCGTTGGTGGGGACTCCTTCTGCCCTTCTCTTCAATCACCCGCCTCCTTTTCCACGGACCAGTTCCGTTCGAAGTTGAAAAAAACGCTTTTGGAGACGAATGCCCTTGCCCGACCCGCAACCTCGGACGTACCATCAGCATCAGAGGTTTGGGGAAGACGTGGTGGGACGCCTTCTAATCATTGACGCAGTTGCCGCGGTCGTCGCTCTCGGTGGATGGTACCTTCTCTTCGCCGCCTACAATCGCCGCCGGGGTACCGAAGCTCTGCGTTGGGTGCAATCCGCTTGCGCCGGTAAGGGCCGAGTCCTCGATTCCCACTGGCTTAACAGTTCTCGGCTGTATGCCCGGCTTCACTTCCCTTCTCGCAGCTTCGAGAACGCCCATGTCACCATGAAGTTCCGCCCGCGGCCACTGCCCGTCCATTGGCTTCTGAGCCGCTGGTACAACCAGAAAGAGACACTGACCTTCGAAGCCGACCTCGGCGGCTCTCCCAACTTCCACCTCGAGGTCACGCGTCATCGCTGGTGTGCGCACAGCCGCAATATCAATGCCCGCAAGCGGGACGAGCGCGAGTGGGACATTTATGAACCCGGACCGGTCGTCCTGACGACCCGCACCCACTGGAAACAGGACTCCACGCCCGAACTCAATACGTTAATGACCGTGCGCCAGCAGGACGTGCTACAGGTCCGTTTCCGCCCCGAATCTCCCCAGTTTTCGGCCACGATCGCCCTTGACGCTCTCGACGACCCGCGAACCGCTGCCGGATTCCTGACCACCTTGCGCGAACTGGCCGCCGGAGCCTCGGCCCACCGCCAGTAAGTCCCGACGTTAAGCCCTCTGTGGGGCCGGAGTCCGTATCCCTGTTGTAACGATCCTGCCCGCGCGCAACGTAATAAAGTAAACTGCACAGCATGCCAACCGCGCGCCAGGGATCGATTCATCTTTTTCGTTTCGCAGGCGTCGATCTATTCCTGCACTGGTCCTGGTTTCTGGTCGCCGTCTATGAAATCCAGAGCCGCGCTGGCAGCTACTCGTCAGTCACCTGGAACGTCCTGGAATATCTAGCGCTCTTCCTGATCGTTATGCTGCACGAGTTCGGTCATGCTCTGGCTTGCAGGCAAGTTGGTGGCAGGGCGAGCCAAATTGTGCTTTGGCCGCTCGGAGGCGTCGCTTATGTGGATCCCCCTCCGCGACCGGGCGCCACCCTTTGGAGCATTGCCGCCGGGCCGCTCGTCAATGTCGCGCTCATGCCGATTCTGTACCTGCTCGTCCTGCAGGGCCGTTCATCCGGCTGGGCCTCGACATCGCACGACGCTTACCGACTTCTATTATCCGTTCGGAATATCAATCTCTGGCTTTTCATCTTCAACATCCTTCCGGTCTATCCGCTGGACGGTGGACAGATTCTTCGTTCGCTTCTCTGGTTCATGCTGGGGCGCGCCCGCAGCCTGATGGTCGCCACGATCCTCGGCTTGATTGGCGTCGCTGGCTTCATCATCCTGGCATTCATGAGCAAAGACGTCTGGCTGGGAGCGATCGCTGTCTTCATGCTGATGAATTGCTGGGGAGGCTTTAAGCACGCTCAGGCGCTGTTACGCGTAGCGAAGCTACCGCGACGCGATGGTTATTCCTGTCCCACTTGCAAGACGGCACCGCCGTATGGCACCTACTGGAAGTGTGGACACTGCGGCGAGCCCTTCGACACATTTCAAACCGGAGCAGTCTGCCCCAACTGCCGCACCCAATTTCCAGCGACGCAATGCCTCGATTGCGGTCGGCAAGCCCCTTTGAGCGAATGGATGGTGACCACCCTCGTCGCTCCCGGCCGCTAATATCCACACCTCAACCCTCCTTCCCGAATAAATCCCTTTTATGCCTCGCATCAGCTTTTTCGATTGGCTGACCTCCGGCCCTCGCGCTATTCTTCCGTGTTCCAAAGTCAGCGCGTTGAAACCAGCCATTTCAAGTTCCCTGTATCCTGGTGTGGTTGCCTAAATCATAGTTTCGACATCGAAGGAGACTGAACGATATCCATGCCTAACGAACTGCGCAATTTCCTGGCACTGACCTACAACGAGCTCGAAGACCTCAATCTCAAAGCGAAGGAGCAGCGCAGGAACCACACCGCCCCTCACCTGGTTCAGGAAGACCGGCTTAAGTATCTGACCGACGAGAAGCGAATCAAGGCCGTCACCGTGCTCTTCAGCGACCTTGAAGGCCGGTTGCACATGCTGGATTACGACAAGAAGTTCCTGCTCAAGAGCTTTGACAATCTCACCTTCGACGGTTCCTCGATCCGCGGTTTCACTGCGCAGCGCGAAAGCGATCTGCGCCTGGGCATTGATTGGGGAGCCTTCTATTGGGCGCCTGCCGACGTCTTCGGCTCCGGCAAGGTTCTGGTCTTCGGCGAAGTCATCGACAAGGGCGGAACGTCCTACTCCGGCGACATTCGCGGCGTGCTCAAGGGATATGCTGACGAACTCCACAAGAAGAAGGGGTATACCCTCAACGCCGCCAACGAAATAGAAGGCTTTCTATTCAAAGGCCCTGATGCCGAGCGCCATTATCACGAAACCGGTAAATTCGAATACGTCAACACCGGCGGCTACTATCACTCGCTGCCCGGCGATCCGCTGCGCACATTCATCGACACCACGGCTGAAGTGCAACGCGCGATGGGATTCCAAAACGAGAAGGACCATCCCGAAGTCGCGCCCTCGCAGTTTGAAATCAACTATGGATACGGCGAAGTTGTCGCTGCGGCTGATCAGATTCAGCTCTACAAGCTGATTTGCCGCCAGGTCGCCACCCACATGGGCCTGACCGCATCGTTCCTGCCGAAGCCGGTTATCGGCGTCAATGGCAGCGGCATGCACACCAACGTCTCCATCAGCGAAGGCGGCAAGAATCTATTCTGGGACGCTAAGGGCGAAGAGAAGCTGAGCAAGATGGGATGGGCTTTCGTCGACCGCATCCTCACGCACGGCAACGACATCTGCCTGCTGCTCAATCCCAGTGTGAACGCCTATCGCCGTCTCGATCCCCACTTCGAAGCACCCAATCAGATCAAGGCTTCGGCCGTGGATCGCGGCTCGATGATCCGCATTCCAATCGGAAACGAAAAGAGTATGCGCGTCGAGGTCCGTTCCGTCGCGCCCGACGCGAACCCCTACATGGTAATGCTGGGAATCTTCAAGACCGGCCTCGACGGCGACACTTCGAAGATCAAGAATCTCCGCCAGGCCGAGCGTTACCTCCCCGACAACATCTATACCGCGCTCGAGGACTTCAAGAAAGCTGCTTGGACGACCAAACTGCTAGGCGAAGATGTCAAGGGGCGGTACGCCGACCTGAAACAGGCCTCCGCCGACCGCTGCGCCCGCCTTCTGGGAACGTTCGTCAAAGCCCAGGAGGTCCAATTTCACCACGAAGTCTACAACCAATTCCTCTGGAATCAGTTCTAAGGTGCACGCAGTTCTGTCATTAGGAATGCCCTGGTTTCGGCCAGGGCATTTTCTTATTCGCAGGAAGACCAGCCCTAATCTTGGCGTCAGTGCCCGAAGCGAATCTGGAAGACATAGGCATACTTCCCAGACGCATTGTCGGGCAAATGAATCTTCAATCCATCCGGTGACTGCTGGAATGAGAGCGATCCGCTAAAACCGAGCAGTTCGACCGATGCTACTTTTTCCTCTCCTACTTCCCCTCCACCAACCGAGTGAACGATCACGTCGCGGTTCTCAGGTACTGCTAACTCAATCGCATAGAGCGCGTCATTCTTCGTTGTAAAGCGGAAGTCTTCAGGCGCGTAGGGCTGCGTATCAGTGTCGTGAAATGTTCCTTCCACAACTTTCGTCGGACCCTCTCCATACACTCTCCACGGCCGCGTTCCGTAGATTCCTTCCCCGTTCACCTTGAGCCATTCACCGACGTCGCGCAATACCCGCTGCACTTCATCCGGGATCGTTCCATCCGACCGGGGTCCGATGTTCAGCAGCAGATTTCCGTTCTTGCTCACAATATCGGCCAGTTGATGAACGATGAACTCCGCAGACTTGAACGTATCGTTCTCGATATAGCCCCACGATTTGTTGCTCACTGACGTGTCGGTCTGCCAGTACTGCTGGCGAATGCCGGAGAGCTGTCCGCGCTCGATATCGAGCACAGCCGAGTTCGGCTGCATCGCATAGTCTTTGTAGTTGATCACGCCCGCTGGCTTTCCACTCCCTTGCACAGTGTTGTAGTAAAACGCGGCGAACCGCGTCAGGTCCGTGCGGACCGATGCCTGCCCATCCCACCAGTCGAAATACATGATCTCGGGACGGTATTTCTCAACCATCTCCGCCGCGCGGGCCAGCCAATCGTGCGTCCACGCCTCTGAAACGAACGTGAAATCGTTGGACAGCGGGGTGCCCGACGGATTCGACATCCAGTGATGCGCGGGTCCATAGAATGCTGCGAATTGCCGATCGTTCACATCAGAGACGAAAGTCCGTCCCTGGTCGAAGAAGAAATTGTGCTCCACACGGTGGGATGACGCTCCGAGATGCAATCCCTCCGCCCGTACCGCTCTTGCAAGATCCCCAACCAGGTCGCGATGCGGGCCCATTCTTGCAGCGGTCCAGTCCGAGAGCCCGCAGTCGTACATGGCAAATCCGTCGTGGTGTTCAAACACCGGCACAACATATTTCGCGCCCGCATCTTTGAACAGGCGAGCCCACGCTGCCGGATCAAACTTCTCTGCCTTGAACTTGGGAATGAAATCCTTGTACCCGAACTGATCCTGGGGCCCGTAAGTGGCAATGTGGTGCTTGTACTCTGCCGATCCCCGTGAATACATCTCGCGCGGGTACCACTCGCTTCCGAAGGCTGGAACCGAATACACGCCCCAATGAATGAAGATTCCGAACTTGGCGTCCTTGTACCACTCCGGCACTTCGTAATGCTGCAACGACTCCCAGTCGGGACGGTACGGACCTCTGCGATTGACCTGATCCACACGTTCCAGAATCGCGTCTCGCGCCCCATCGTATTTCGCGCTAGCCTTCTGCCATATTTGATCGATTTCGACCGGGCTGAGCGAACCCGTCGGAGCGGTAGGACTGCTGGATTGCGCTACGCTCGTTGAAGAAGATACGGGCGAAAAACAGAACGTCGCGAGCCACAACAGAACCATCACAGGTCGACGTAGGAAAGATCGGAGAAGAAATAGCATTCGAATCACCTGAAGAATCATCCCAGTTCGCGTCCATGATATACGCAGGCCTCAACGTAGGCCGCGAGTCTTCTCAACGTCTCAAACTCGCACGCCGGTCAAGCCGCATTGACTCTCCGCCAATCCATCCCTAAGATGGCACTCCAGATTCAAGAACACCACATTGAGGCCGTAGATGCTTTCTGATCGCTTCCGCACCACGTTTCGTGCGATCGCCACGGATGTTCATTTCTGGATCCCGCTCCTCGTCCTCATCGGCGGTCTCTTCCTCCTGGACAAGCTCCGTTGAACGGCTCTCCCGCAGCTATCCCAGAGCCATCTCCAACCTCGCTGCGTGTCACCCGCCTCCGCAGCCTGCAGGCGCTCGGCATATTCTGCGGGTTCGCAGCCGGCGCCTGGCTAGGCGGTGCGGAAGCTCCCATCAAGCTCGTCAATCCCGATATTTCGCCCATCACCGTTTCCCTGATCATGGTATGTGGAGTATTCCTCGCGCGCTGGAGCGTGCCCGCGTTCATCCGTGGCACCTCGCACGTGGGCGCCGATCTTCGGCATGCTCCCCATCTCGTCCTATGGGCCGTACTCGCCGGATGTATGTGGGCCGTCGCCAACACCCTGACCATCTACGCGATTCGTAACGTCGGACTCAGCATCGCCTTTCCTCTGTGGAACACCAACAGCCTGCTCGGGATCTTCTGGGGCGTCGTGCTTTTCAAGGAACTGCAGTTCGCTGGATGGAAGCGCTGGCTCGGTGTATTAGGCGGAGCGGTGTGCATATTCGGCGGAGCCACATTGCTTGCAGTCGCATCGTCGCATCAAGCCGCCCCGGGAAAGGCGGCGCTCGGAATCGCCGCCGCATTAGGCGCAGGCATTCTATGGGGAACAATGTACATCCCATACCGCAAGGCCTATCTCACCGGAATGAACCCGCTCTCCTTCATCACATTCTTCACGGTGGGCGAGCTCGTCACCATGATTTCTCTGGCAATCAGCTACCGCGGCGCAACCCCGCTTTGGCACGAGCTCATCGGAGCCCGCGCTGTTCTCTTTTGGCTGATGCTCGGAGGCTTCGTGTGGGTCCTCGGAGATCTGTTCCAGCAGTACGCAACGAAATATGTGGGCATCAGCCGCGGGATTCCGCTTTCGAACACCAACCAGCTCTGGGGGCTTTTCTGGGGCATCCTCGTCTTTCACGAACTGCAAGGCGGAACTCGCACGGTCTACACGCAGGTGATCACAGGATCGCTTCTAATGGCCGCGGGGGCAGTTGCGATCGCCCTCTCTTCAGCCACCGAGCGCGAGCATTCATCTTGGCGCTCGGCCGCCGACCGCGAGGGCCAGCGCTATGGCGTCGAAGACGAATATGTCCGCGCTGGTATGGAAGGTCGCGCCTTCGGCACCACACCGCGTTCGAGAACGCGCTTAGATTGGTTCCTCATCACAGGAACCACCGCCCTATTCGCACTACTCGCCTCGGCTGCCCAGCTGCCTCATATGAACATCGGTTTGAGTTGGGCGGTTGCACTCACCGTTGCGATGCTCGCTCTGCTGGCCGCCGGCGGCATCGCCCTCTGGCGCACGACTCGCTTCCGGTGACTGGACCACTCGATCGCGGATCACGCAGTACTTCAGTTAAACTGTTCCCCTTCGTGTAACATCGAGATCCTTCGTGGTTCCCGAATTTAGGATCGCTGGTGTGCTAGATTCGACGTTTGATGGAAAACACACCCACAATCATCACCCAATCCCTGACTCGGCGCTTTGGCGACCTCGTGGCCGTCGACGGAGTTGACTTGCGCGTCGCGCCCGGACAGTTCTTTGGCTTCCTTGGCCCCAACGGTGCCGGCAAATCCACAACCATCAAGATGCTTACCGGCTTGCTCGCGCCCACCTCTGGTCGAATCGAAATCCTCGGCCTTGATTTCGACACGCATCCAGTCCAGGTGAAGCGCCAAATCGGAGTTGTGCCTGAGGGGATGGCGCTGTTCGGACGCCTGACTGGAGCCGAGTTTCTGAGTTTTGCCGGACGTATGTACGGCCTCGACCGCGAAACCGCCGCCAAGCGCGCCGCCGAATTGCTCGAGTTCATGCAACTCGCCGATCAGCCGAAGAAACTTGTCACCGACTACTCTCATGGCATGCAGAAGAAACTTGCCATGGCCGCCGCCGTCATCCACGGCCCCAAAGTCCTGTTCCTCGACGAACCCTTCGAAGGCGTCGACGCCATCGCCGCCGGCACGCTCAAATCCATGCTGCAGGGCATGATCGCTCGTGGCGCGACCATCTTCCTCACCTCTCACGTGCTCGAGATCGTCGAGCGACTCTGCAGTCACGTCGCCATCATTCATCAGGGTCGCCTTGTTGCTCAGGGATCACTCGAAGAGTTGCGCACGGGAGTCGAAGCGCAAACTCCCGCGGGCAACGGCGCCCATTCGTCTGCTGAGAAACTCACTTTGGAAGAGATTTTCCTGCGAGTGGTGGGTGGATCGCGCCCCGTTGAGCAGGAACTCTCCTGGCTTGGATAATAGTGCTGCCGGGATGCGCCGTTATACCGAGATCGTAGGCCGCCGCAAGAACCGTCTTCTCCTGCGCTGCGCTCGTAAATGCGTCAACGCCGAAAACAACCGCCGCCGGTGGGTGATCGACATGGTCTTAAGCGAATATTCAAATCTTTGTCCGCAGTCGCAGAAGACTTTGTACGCGTGGCCTTCGAGGGTGAAGACCCGGCTCAGTTTCGAGTGATGACAGCCGAAGGCAAACTCCAGCGCGTTCGCTAATGGATGCGTCACGCTGTCCCACGGCGGAATACCTTCGGGCACAGACATACTCAATCAACCTCCAGATTCACTTTTAGTTTTTCACCACGCCCGCAGAGCGCATGTGCGTCCTCCCACGTCCTGGCGTGATGTGGATCACTTCGTCACTTATTCATCGGCGAGGTCGGCGCCGCCCTTCAGCGCGATCCTGTAGACCGTTGGAAACCAACAACTTCCAACAACGCTGCTCCTGGTTTGCGGACTTGTGCAAGAATTGAAGTTTCCCAAAATGAAGCGCACGGAAGCCATTCCCGGTCAAATTCCCGCGATCGCTCAACTTCGCTGGCGCATGTTCGTCAACGGACTGCGCTCCCGGCGTGGCAAGATGGAACTGGCTTCCCGCATCCTCGTAACTGCCGCTTTCGCCATCGGCGGTTTCGGAGGCTTCGCCGCTGCTATCGGCTTCTCCTTCTTTTTCGTTTCTCAAAATCAACCGGAGTATCTCGCCATCTTGCTGTGGCCGATTTTGTTTTTCTGGCAATTCTTTCCGGTCATGGCGACTGCCTTCACCAATAATCCAGACTCCTCGGAACTGCTTCGCTTCCCTCTCGCCTATCGCTCTTATTTTTTGATCCGCCTGGCCTATGGTTTTTTCGACCCTGCCAGCGCGCTCGGTTTGGTATTCGTAATCGGAGTCCTTCTCGGTGTCACCGTCGCCCGCCCGTTGTTGTTTCCGTGGGCGTTCTTGGTCCTGCTCACCTTCGCTGTCTTCAATCTTGTGCTCATGCAGATGGTCTTCGCATGGCTCGAGCGCTGGCTGGCACAGCGCCGCACCCGCGAAATCTTCGGTGTCCTCTTTATCCTGACCATGCTGAGCTTCCAGTTGATTGGTCCGGCAATGCAACACTTGGGACGCGTACCACATCCTGAATTCCAGCGCGCCTTTGAAGTCGGAACCCGCACCCAGGCTGCATTGCCTCCGGGTCTGGCCGCCGATGCTATCGCGCAAGGCGCTCATGGAAACCTGGCTCGCGGATTTGCGTCCCTGTTCTTCCTCGCGATTATGACGCTCGCGGTCGCGTCCCTTTTGCACCTGCGAATCCACGCCCAATATCGCGGAGAGAATCTCAGCGAGGCCGCCGCCCGGCCAACCGTGAAACAAGCGCAGGCTCCGCTGATCGGCTGGCAGTTGCCGGGGCTTTCGGAGGCAGTCGCAGCCGTATTCGAAAAAGAAATTCGCTACCTCGCCCGCAGCGGTCCCATGCTGCTAACGCTGATCATGCCCATTTTCATGCTGGTGATCTTCCGTCTGGGACCGTTGGACGCCATGCGTCGCTCGAACGCCTTCAGCCGTACACCCGATATGGCCTTCCCCGGCGCTGCCGCCTACGCGCTGCTGGTGCTCACCAATCTGGTCTTCAACAGCTTTGGAGGCGATGGCGGCGGCATTCAGTTCTTTTACGCATCGCCGGTCGGCTTTCGCCAGATTATTCTCGGGAAAAATTTGACGCACGCCGGAATTCTGATTCTGAACGCGGTCTTCGCCTGGATCGCCGTTACCTACCTCTACGGCGCTCCCCACCTGGCGGTCACCGTCGCAACGCTGACCGGCCTTCTGTTCGCAGCTCCGCTCAATTTCACCGCCGGGAACTTGCTTTCGATTTATTCCCCGAAGAAACGCGACTTCGCCACCTTCGGCCGGCAAAACGTCTCACAAACGACAGTGCTGGCGAGTTTCGGGACGCAAATCGTGATCGTGGGACTCGGGGTAGGTATTTTCGCGTTAGCACATCTCTACAACAATCTGTGGATCGCCGCGCTCTTATTCCTGATTCTTTCCGCGGTTTCAATCCCGGTGTACGTGGTGATGCTGCACCGTCTCGACCGAATCGCTTTGCAGCGAAGGGAGACACTCCTGGCGGAGTTGTGCAGAGCCTAGCCTAGCACGATGCTATTTCCCTTCCGGCTTCGCAAAAAACCGGTACCCCACCCCTCGCACCGTCACCAAATGCCTCGGATGTCCCGGATCATCCTCGATATACCGCCGCAGGCGTACCATGAAATTATCGATCGCTCGCGTGTCCGTGTCTTCGTGCAATCCCCACACTTCTTCGAGAATCTGCTTGCGCGAGACAATCTTTCCGTCATTCTGCACCAGATGCCGTAGCAACTCCGACTCCATTAACGTGAGATGAATCGTGTTACCGTGCGAACGCAGTTCGAGCGCGCCGAAGTCGATGGTCTTCCCGGCAAACGAGAAGCGGTCAAAATCACCCACGCTGCTTCCACTGCTTTTGGGCTCCGGGCTCTCAGTCCTCGTCCCGCCGCGCATCCATGCACTACGCCGTAACAACCCCTGCAACCGCGCCAGCAGAATTGAAAGGTCAAACGGCTTCGCCAGATAATCATCCGCCCCCGAGGCGAAACCTTTCAGCACATCCTCGGGACGCCCGCGCGCCGTCAACATCAGCACCGGCACGTAATTCCGCGCCGCCCGCAGTTCCGATACCACGCTGAACCCATCTTTCCCCGGCAGCATGATGTCGAGCACCACCACATCGAAACTCTCCTTCTTCTCTAGAAGCTTGTCGGTCGCCGCTTCCCCATCCCCCACGACTTCCGCCGCGTATCCCTCAGCCTCAAGATTGAATCGCAATCCCTGCGCCAAGTGGGCTTCGTCTTCCACCACCAGCACGCGGCTCATGCGTCCGCCCTCGGCGATTTCAAGTGGGACGAATCCAATCTCGGCAACTCCAGTACCACGGTCGTCCCTTTACCTTCTCCATCGCTCTCAGCGAAAGCTTTGCCACCGTGCTTCTTCGCGATCGACTTCACAATAAACAATCCCAAACCGGTCCCCTTCACGTGCGCCATGGAGCGATTCCCCAGCCGGTGAAATCGCTTGAATATTCTCTTCAGATCCTCCGGGGCGATGCCCACCCCCTGATCCCTCACGCTCAGCACCACGCGCTTTTCGCCCGGCGTCTCCAAAGTCACCCGCACATCGATCGCTTCGCCCGAATACTTGACCGCATTGTCGAGGACATTCGCGACCGCCGTTCGCAAATCCTCAGCGCTGCCCCGCACATGTACTCGGTTTCCATTGTTGATCGCTTGCTCGAATCGCAGGGCCTCAGGCGCTAGGTGATGGCGGGTTCTCGTGGCGTCCATGCAATCGCTTACCAATTGGGTGAAATCGACCTCCGCCTTGTCCCGCCCAGCTTTCTTATCGCCGGCCCGGCCGGCCCGCAGCACCTGCTCCACCGTCTCGGTGAGCCGGTCGGCGTCGCTCAGCATGATCTTGTAGAACTCTTGCTTTCGTACTTCCGGCAGGTCCCGCCGCTGCAGAGTCTCCACATGCAGCCGAATCGACGCAATCGGAGTCTTCAGTTCATGGGTCACTGCATTGATGAAGCTGTCGTGCTGCTCGCTGCGTCGGAGTTCCCGCACCAGAAAAATGGTGTTGACCACCATGCCCGCGATGATGAGCGCGAAAAACACGATTCCGAAAAACAACAGCACGCCCTCGCGCCAGTTCAGGATGATCCAGCCGACATTAAGTGCGACGGCGAGCGCAACGAGGCCGATGCCCAGGCAGAGAAAGAAGACGATCGTTCCTCGGCGGCTCGTGATGCGCATGGTGGCTCTCGGAACTGATTCTACCGCGCCGCAGCCGGACCTTGTGCGAAGGCGCTAGAAGGCAAGAGCCTGAGCCTCGACAGACGCGGAAGGTCAGACCCGGTCAGAACGGGAAGCGCAACCAGAAAATAGGAAATCGCCGAATCCGTCATGAGGGGAATCCGGGTGATTCACGATATAAGGCGGCACAGCTAGAATGACTTCGACATTTTCTTGCCGGGATGATTTCCAGGCCTTTCCTAACGCCATAGTTATCGGTAGTGACGCTATTGTTGTGCAGCTGCCACTGGATGTTGCTGAAACTCTTGCTCGAGCCGCGGCGTGGTCGTGGCGACCGGAGTAATCCAGTGTGGTTGTTCGGCCTGTGGTTTCGACACCATGCTGAACAGTTGTCAAAGAAACTCTCCTGTCCGTAGGACGCGGTCGACTAAACGCGGAGCACCATCATGGCAAACAGCGGACCTACGCGCCGCATCGGAACCCCCAAATTTCTGATTCGAGCCAAGGAATGGGTAGTGCTCATGAAATACAGTTATGCCGTCTACACATAGACGGATTAATCCGCTTTGGTGCCCGCTGACTCAGCCGCGGCTCCGCCCGCCAAGTTGACCCCGCCCCGAGCTAACTGTAGCATTTCATTTCCATGCCAAGGAAAGTACAAGCGCAAAACGACAGCGATGAGCAACTGCTCAAGGTGCGGGACGCGGCCTTGCAGCTCGGCATCAGCTTCCCCACCATCAAGCAGTGGATTTACAAGAACAAAGTTCGCACCATCCGGACGGCCGGCGGACACCATCGGATCCCACAAAGTGAAGTGGACAAGATGCTGTTCCGAACCCGAGGGAAAACAGAGCAAGAACGCCAGCAGGCCATCCGCCGCGTGAGCGGTCGCAATCAGTTGGTGGGACGCATCGATTCCGTCCGCATCAGCGGTCTGATGGCGGAAGTAAAGATCTCGATCGGAGGGCAGCAGATTACGTCGATCATCACCGCAACCTCGGCCCGCGAGATGCAGCTCAAGAAGGGACAAACCGCAGCAGCCCTCATCAAGGCCACCGAAGTCATGATTATCCGTGTCTGACGCAACGCGTCGCGATACTTAGTGTGTGCAGGGCACCCCGCGTCTCGCACGCCAAGTCCAGATGTTCTCCCGGTCCGCGACACAACTTTGGATTGGACATGCGGTGTACGAAGCTAGCGTGGAAGAGCAGCCCTTTAAAAGCCTGCCCGGAGCGAAGTCGAAGGGGCTGCGTTAAGCGTTTGAGGATTGGGAGCTTTAGCCCCCGTGGTCAGCGCATCTAAAAAGAAAAACCCTGGCCAAGACGGCCAGGGCTAATTCCAGTCAAAACCTGCTAGTCGCCCGCTACAACCGGCTCCGCCACAGGCGAAATCAGCCGTCCATTGGGCGCCGGAACCAGGCCCTGCTCCACATCCTCCAGCTTGACCCGCTTGATGTCCCACGCGAGGCCGAGCGCCTTGAGAACCCAGATTCCGTACCAGTTCATATCCACTTCATACCACGTAAATCCGTGCTGCGCAGCCGTCGGATGCGCGTGGTGATTGTTATGCCAGCCCTCGCCGAACGTCAGCAACGCCACCCACCAACTGTTGGTGGAAAGATCGCGAGTCGCAAAGCGGCGCGTTCCCCACGAGTGGGTCGCCGAATTGACCAGCCATGTTGCGTGCAACAAAAATACTGTGCGGAAGAATGTTCCCCACAGCAGCCACGGCAAGCCGCCAATGGCGTACAGCGCAACTCCAAGAACGATCTGCGGAACGTAATGATATTTCGTCAGCCAGACGTGAACTTTATCCTTCGCCAGATCCGGGACGTATCGAGCCAGCGTCGTCGAATCATGGTGCATCGACTTGCCCATCAGAATCCATCCCATATGCGCCCACCACTTGCCATCAATCGGCGAATGCGGATCGCCTTCCTGATCTGAAAACTGATGATGAATGCGGTGCGTTGCCACCCAGAATATCGGACCGCCCTCGAGTGCGAGCGTGGCGCAAAGAGTCAGGAAATACTCCACCCACTTCGGAGTCTTGAATCCCCGGTGGGTGAGCAACCGGTGGTAAGCCATCCCGATGCCCAGGCTGCCTGCGACCCACCACAAGAAGATCGCGACAAACAAAGCCTTCCAGGTGAAAAAGAAAAGGGCCGCGACAGCTCCCACGTGAAACAGCGCCATAAATATGGCCGTTATCCAGTTAACTTGAGTCTTCGCTGCCGGTGTTCGTTCCAGATCTTGAATTTCCATGATGGAGAAAAGTCCCCGTTCTTCGACGTTGAAGAATCTCCATTTAACCTATCAGCAGCAAGAACTAGGGGACTGTAATACTTGTGTAATAGCGGGTTTTCGCCCATTACGGGGGTAACGGATCAGGAGCTGGACCCCTTATTTTCCCAACCTCGCTGCCCGGTTTTCTTTGAATCAGCAGCAATCCGCCGCGAATCAGATCACGCAAGCAAAACAGTTTTCGAGGACAAACCTGTATGCCCGAGCCAGCGTTCGAAGTAGCCGCGTTGCCCACTATCAATGAAATCAGGGCCGCGCAACAACTGGTCTATTCCGTGATGCAGCCGACTCCGCAGATCGTCTGGCCCTTGCTTTGTGAACGTCTCGGAACCGAAGTCTGGGTCAAGCATGAAAACCACACTCCCCTCGGAGCCTTCAAAGCCCGTACCGCTGTGGTCTACGCCGCCGAGCTGTTTCGCCAGTCTACCGGCATCAACGGGTTGGTCACGGCGACCCGCGGCAATCACGGACAATCGGTAGCGCTCGCTGCCCGCCGGTTTGGCGTACCCGCGCACATCGTTGTTCCCCGCGGTAACAGCGCAGAGAAGAATGCGGCGATGCGCGCCCAGGGAGCCGACCTCATCGAGTTCGGCGACGACTTCCAAGCCTCCAAAGAACACGCGCAGAAGCTCGCCGGCGACCACGGCTGGCACTTCGTCCCGTCGTACCATCCGAACATCGTCAAGGGCGTGGCGACGTATTGGTTGGAATTCTTCTCGGCTGTGCCGAGCCTTGATGTCGTGTACGTACCGATCGGTCAAGGGTCCGGCGTCTGCTCCTGCGCAGCCGTACGCAATGGCCTGCGTCTCAAGACCAAGATTGTCGGAGTCGTGGCCACCGGCGCTCCCGCATATGCACTCTCGTTCGAAGCAGGGCATAGGATTGCAGCTCCGGTGACCACGCTGCTGGCTGACGGAATGGCCTGCCGCGTTCCCGACGAAGACTCGCTCTCGGTCGTCCTGCAAAATGTCGACCACGTCGTTCCGGTCACAGAGGAAGAAATCGGCCACGCCATGAAGATCATCTTCACCGACACGCACAATGTAGCGGAAGGAGCGGGCGCCGCAGGATTCGCGGCTGCACTGAAGGAGAAAAATGTTCTTGATGGAAAGCGGCTGGGCCTGGTGATCAGCGGCGGCAATGTCGATCACGACGTGTTCGCGAAGGTTCTACAGGAGTAAGGTCTCACAGCCAATTCTTACTTCGATATTTCTCAAGGCCGGCTTTCGTAAGTACGCCAAGTTCCGCAAACAGCACGTCGTCGGGGACACGGAAATTGAAGCACGACTTCCCTTGCATCCGCTTTTTCAGATCGGAAGAAACCGTCTTGACCAGGTCCGGACACGCGTATAGCGGCATGAGGTGATAGCTCACATAAGCTTTCCCCATCATGACTGCACCGAAAAACATCGGACCGCCCTTCCAACTCTTCGCCTTCGTGACCAGGTAATATTTGCGGGCCTCGTCGGAAGTCACCTGCAACTCCGTCACGAAGGGAGACATAACAGTCTTCAGTCCCGCAAAGGTCGCGGCAAAATTCGCGTCCGGCGAGCTTTTCGGCTTGGCTCTCACCGCCCTAGAAGCGGGACTCAACTGCGCGGCAGATTTCTGAGCAGAACTCTTCTTCTTCCCCATGCGCCCGCCCTTTATGCAGCCTTTCCCTTCACCTGTATGCCCGCCCACTTCTCCAGCAACGTCAGGGTCGCGGCGTAGTCGAGATCCTTATGTCCATCCTCCGTCGCCATCTCATAGATCTCTTCGACGGTTTCGAGCGCCGGCAGTTTCACTCGCGCTTCTTTCGCTGCCTCCAACGTCAGGCGGATATCCTTGTGCATCAGCCGCAGCGGAAAATTCGGCGTGAAATCGCGTTGCAGAATAAACGGTCCCTTGTAGTCCACCACGCCGGACCGCACCATCGTGGCCTCGATCAGCGACAACAATTGTTGCGTATCCACTCCCAGTTTCGTCGCCAGAGTCAGGGCCTCGGCGAATCCCTCAAAAATCAGGGCGATCTGCAGATTCATCGCCAGTTTCGTCGCCTGCCCCTTCCCCGTATCCCCCATGCGGAAAATCTTCTTTCCCATCGCCGCAAACAGCGGCTTGAGCCTCTCGATTTTGTCTTCCTCGCCCCCGACGATAAAAACCAGCGTTCCATCGCGCGCACCGATCTTCGATCCCGTCATGGGCGCGTCCACCCACGCAACACCCTTGGCGGCAATGCGTTCTGCGAACCTCGTGGTCGCCGAAGGAGAAATCGTGCTCGAATCCGCGATGATCACCCCATCCGTCAACGACGACTCCGCACCCTCTTTGCCGAAGATCACGTCCTCGACCGCATCGGTATCCGACACGCACATCCACACTACTTCGGCGCCCTGTGCCGCTGCTGCCGGAGTCGGCGCCACTCCCGCTCCATCCACCAACTTTCCCGGAGTGCGGTTCCATACCGTGACTTCGTGGCCGGCCTTCACCAGGTTCGTCGCCATCGCCTGGCCCATGATTCCCAATCCCAGAAATGCAACTCGCATGCGGAACTCTCCTTCGTCGTTGAAAACGGTGCGCGTGAGGAACTTTTCGGATTAAATATGACCATTCGATCAAGGTCAAGCAGCGTCTTGTATTTCGTCACAAGCCCCCGATTTGAGGGGGCTCAGTGTGAAACTTCCTTCACATCGACACCACCAAAACTATCAGATATAGTTCGCCAGACAAATGCATCCCACGGCCGCCCGGGGGCACCTGTTCGGCCGTTGATAATCGAACCCTCCACGACAAGCCTCCACGACAAGGAACGCTAATGACACGATTGCTCCCCTGTTTCGACGGTAAGAACCCAGTTCTGTTTCTCCCGCTAATCTTTGCTCTTTCGCTCGCACTGTCGATGCCCGCCGACTCGCAGACTTCCCTTGTCAGAATCAGCGTCGACAATCTCACCAACAGCGACAGTGATCACAAAACCGAAGTCGAGCCCGACACATTCGCCTGGGACAGCACCATCGTTAGCGCCTTCCACGTCGCCCGTCGACCCGGGACCATCGGATGGGGCAGCGGCGACATCGGCTACTCCACCTCCACCGATGGTGGCAAGACTTGGAAATATGGCGATCTGCCCGGATTGACGGTGAATTATCAGAACGGAACCTACGGCGCTGCCGCCGATCCCTCAGTCGCTTACGACGCCAAACACGGCGAATGGCTGATTTCCACGTTGCCTCTCGCCGGCCTGAATTCCAGCGCCGGTATCATCGGAGACGTCGCCGTGAGTCGTGCAACGGACGGCCTGACTTGGGGTAACCCGATCATCATCGACAAGACTCATCTCGACGACAAGAACTGGACTGTTTGCGACAACACTGCCACCAGCCCCTATTACGGCAATTGCTACACCGAGTGGGACCAGGCGTACGGCACCGGCGATGTTCTGATGAGCGTCTCCAGCGACGGAGGACAAACTTGGGGATCGGGGCTCGCCTCCTCCGACCACGCCGGCGGGCTCGGTGGCGAACCTCTCGTGCAGCCCAATGGCACCGTCATCGTTCCGTTCCAGGGCGGCGGCATCGACGTTTTCTCTTCGACCGAGGGCGGCGCCAGCTGGGGTAAAAGCCAGTCCATCTCCACGATTCAGAGTCACTTGGTCGCCGCGGGCCTCCGCAATCCCAACTTGCCTTCGGCCGGAATCGACGGCGCTGGCACCGTGTACGTCGTCTGGTCCGATTGCCGATTCCGCTCGAAGTGCGCTTCCAACGATATCGTTATGAGCACATCCTCCAATGGCACCACATGGAGCGCTGTCACTCGGATTCCCATCGACCCCACGACCAGCAAGGTCGATCACTTCATTCCCGGGATCGGTGTTGATCCCACAACCTCAGGCGCCAACGCGCACCTGACCATCGTCTACTACTACTATTCCAACACTTCGTGCACGACCAGCACCTGTCAGCTGTTTGTCGGCTACACCACCTCGACGGACGGAGGCGCAACCTGGACTGCCGGAGCGAAGTTATCTGGCGCAATGAAAGTCGGATGGCTTCCCGTTTCCGACAACGGACCGATGGTCGCGGACTACATTGGCGTCTCCTACGTCAACGGCAGCCCTTTCGGAGTATTCGCTGTTGCCCAAGCACTGAAAGGGACTACGTACAGCGAGGCGATGTACACCACAAAAACTGCGCTGCCCCTGGACTTCGATGCACCGCGTTTCAGTTCCGTCCATGATCGTCCCGTGCCGAATGCAAAATCCGATCACGAAATGAAGTTCTTCTATGACGACGAAGGCCACCGCGAGATCCCCAAATCGCGTTGGATCAAGTAAGTATTTTCATTTATTGAGAACCGCCAAAGCCGCCAGTATCAGGCTGGCGGCTTTATCCGTTTTGATTCCTGAAGATTACCGCGGTACCTTTCCGAAAACTAAAAAGCAGCACCCTGTCCGCGCGCTTCATCTAAGATGAAAAACTGGTGAAAATACTCACTGAATCGTAGATGTCACTTCGCTTCTGTCGGCGAAGAGGACTACCATTACAGATATCGCTTTCAAGCTTTCGGGCTCCAGCAGGATGATTAAACAGACGCTTCGCAATCCGGCCCTTCGTAAACGTGCTACCCAATTTGGACGACTGGTGCGGCATTCCGCCGTTACACCGCGCAGCGGGGAAACTCATAAGCCTCGTCTGGCTACCAACGGTCAACTCGGCGTCACCTTTATTGGCCATGCTAGCTTCTTTGTGCAGATCGGCGGCAAGACCGCCATGATCGATCCCAACTTCGCACGGTGGCTTTTCGTACTGAAACGTCTGCGGCGTCCGGGATTACGCATTGCCGATTTGCCTGCGATCGATCTGGTTCTGGTATCGCACGCCCATTTCGATCATCTTCACCGTCCCTCGTTGCGCGCGATTGTGCAAAACAACTTGCGGACTCGTGGCGTTGCGCCTGCCATCATCATCCCGGCGCATGTGTCCGATCTGGTTTCTGATCTCGGCTTTTCTGAAATCATCGAACTCGACTGGTGGAAGACTTCGCGCCACGGCAATCTGTCCGTCACGCACGTTCCTTCGCGTCACTGGGGCGCTCGTGTTCTAAGAGATTCGCATCGCGGCTACGGTGGATTTGTGCTGAAATCGGGCACGCACTCCGTGTATCACGCCGGCGATACCGCATATTTTGATGGCTTCCGAGAAATCGGACGGCGACTCGCGCCGGAACTCGCACTGCTTCCCATCGGCGCTTACAATCCCGAACAGTTTCGGAATGTTCACACCAATCCGGCAGACGCGACCCAGGCCTTCCTCGATCTGAAGTCCCGCTGGATGGTTCCCATGCACTACGGAACGTTCCGCCTGTCGCATGAACCCGTCGAAGAACCGCTCCAGCTGCTCGATCAGGAAGCCAGCGCACGCGGAATCAAAGATCAAGTTGTGGTATTAGAGGAAGGTGTAACCAGGTTTTTCTAGCCGCATTCCTTCGTGTGACTTCGTGCCCTTCGTGGTTTCAGGTTTTGCTTTTATTCGCTCATCTTCGGGCTAAATCTTCCGTGACAAACTATTCCATTTCGCCTGGTGTAAACTGCGTAGCTGAGATTCCAGCCTAGGAGGTCCTGCATGCCCGTAAAGCCCATTCCAGACGGTTATCACACGCTTACACCTTTCTTTACCGTGCGCGACGCAGCCCGCGCCATCGAGTTCTACAAGCAGGCATTCGGAGCCGAGGAGCGAGGCGTCATGAAAGCTCCGGATGGCAAAGTCATGCACGCTGAACTCAAGATCGGCGATTCCATCGTCATGCTGGCCGACGAATTCCCCGAGTTCGACTCGCTGTCCCCAGAATCCGGCGGAAGCACGAGCATGGGATTGCACGTCTATGTCACGAACGTTGACGAGTCTTTCGATCGCGCGATAAAAGCCGGTGCGAAAGTGGAAATGCCGGTCACGGATCAGTTTTGGGGAGATCGCTACGGGCGATTGAAAGATCCGTTCGGCCACAAGTGGTCGATCGCCACGCACACTAACGACTTCACCATGGAAGAGATGAAGCACAACATGGACGAAGCCATGGCCAACATGAAGAAGACCGCGTAATCGACTCTTACTCTGTCATCCTGCGCGAAGGACCTACGCAATTGCCGTGCATCGGTCCTTCGCCACTTTTCACTTAATACGCCAGCAGAATTCTCAGGTCGCGCAGATTGTTTCCGGTCGGTCCGATCTCGATCGCGTCGCCCAGAGCAGTGAATAGCGGGTAAGCATCGAACCGGTTGAGCGCTGCGCGGACATTCAGCCCTTTCTCTCTCGCACGCTCCACTGTGCTGCCATCGACAATCGCGCCTGCGGCAGAACTATTTCCATCCACTCCATCGGTTCCCGCGCTGAGGACGGTGATGTTCTCGCCGGAAATCTTCTCTGAACAGGCTAGGGCGAACTGCTGGTTTCGTCCGCCGACTCCGCCGTTGGTGACTTTTACCGTCACTTCTCCTCCCGAAATCAGACAGACCGGCGAGAACTGCTTTCGCAGTTCTCGAACCTTCTCTACCAGGTACTCTGAGGCTTTCTCATAATCCCAATCGTCGCAGGAGTTGTCGACGTGCACGACAAGTCGCGCACCCTCTGCGGCAATGCTGGCTTCTTCAATCGCTGTCTGGTTCGAGAGCACGGTCCACCAGCGGGCGCGATGAAATGCCGTATCGTCCGACTTCGGCGTCTCTTCCAACGCATGACGCTCAAATAGCTCTCGGGTCGATTGCGGAAACTGTTTCAGCAGATCGTACTTCTCGGCGATGGCGTAGCAATCTTCTGCCGTTGTGGAATCGGGCATGGTCGGGCCTGACGCCAGTGCGTCCGGAGTAGTGTCGGGCACATCGGAGACCAGCAACGACAGTTGCTGGGCTGGGAATGCCGCTTGCGCCAAACGTCCGCCTTTGACGGCAGAAAGGTGTTTGCGCACCGTGTTGATCTCGGCGATCGGCGCTCCGGAATGCACCAGAACGCGATACGTCGCGATCAGATGGCCTAGAGAAATCTCGTCGTCGATCGGCTTCTCGACGATCGACGACCCTCCTCCGCTGATCAGGAAGATCACTAACGAAGACGCCGGCTGGGCCTCGAGCGCACGCAGTATCGAGTTGGCGGCCTGAATCGATTCCGCATTTGGCGTCGGATGCCCTCCGCAGAAATAGCGGAATCCGCGCACTTGCGAGGCAGGCTGCACCGAACTAGCAACGATCCCTTCCAGTGACGCTCCAACTTGACCGGCCAAGGCCTCCACCATCGTGTGTCCTGCTTTCCCCAACGAGATCACGAACACACGCGAATACGTTTGCAGGTCGTAAAGATCCTCGCAGACACGCAACAGTCCGCGCTCGCAATGGACATGGCGGTCGAAGCCCTTAGCAATCGAGGCTTGATCGAGAGCTTGGCTGAAAATAGCGCGCGCAGCTTCGCGCATCTGCAGAAACTGCGATTCGCTGGCGGGATCGGGCATTCGGAAGTGATTATAAAGAGAGCTGTCAGTTCTCAGTTCTCAGTTCTCAGTTCTCAGTTCTCAGTTCTCAGTTAAACAGAAACGCGATAGATCAGATGAGTCAACTAAAAAGCTGGGGGCTCAGAGCCGACAGCTTCTTTCACCCATGTTTCGATTGCCTCGCGCAGTTCGCGCAATCGTCCTTCGAAGAAGTGATCAGCGCCTTCGATGACGACCAGCTTCTTCGGTTCCGGAACAGTAGCGACCAACGCTTCAAGCTTCGCTCGTGGGCCGAACTGGTCGCGCGCGCCACTGACGAATAACTTAGGCTTCGTGCATTCGCGCAGGAAGTCGAATGTATAAACGCGCGGCTCTTCAGTGTCCGCTGCAACGGGTGCGACTGGCGTTCCGACTCCGATCAGCGCGCGAGCGCGATCGTCGGAGTAAGCCGCGCGCAATCCGACGGCAGCGCCAAAAGAAAATCCCGCAAAGATCAATGGCAGATGAAACTCGCGATCGAGCCAGTCGAGCGCGGTGCGGACGTCGTCCACCTCACCCGCGCCGTGATCATGTTCTCCTTGGCTCAATCCAGTTCCGCGGAAGTTGAAGCGCAATACCGGAAAGCCAAAGCTGTGCAGCGCCTTCATGGTGTGAAAGACGACTTTATTGTGCAGCGTTCCGCCGAACACCGGATGCGGATGGCAAACGACTGCTGCGTGGGTCGAATTCTCTGCTCCGGCGTTGAGGATCGCTTCCAGGCGACCTGCGGGACCTTCGAGGAAGAACGAACGGATGGTGGCATTCAGTATCACGCTTCCAAGATTACACAATGCGGAGCAGAAGTTGGGTATCGGGTCTTAGGTCTTTTCGACATTTGCTCTCTGCTATTCTCTTTTTCATGGATGCTGTCACATTCACGCGCCAGCTCGTTGATATCGAGTCGATCACGGGGAATGAAGCTGCGGTTGGCAACTACCTGTACGGAGAACTTTGCCGGCTTGGATATCAGACCTGGAAGATGCCTGTCGAGGGTGATCGGTTTAACGTTTATGGCGTTTCGCCGGATCACGCAGATCCGACGATAGTCTTCTCCACGCACATGGACACGGTTCCTCCATTCATTCCGTCTTCGGAAGATGCGGGGCGCATTTATGGACGCGGATCGTGCGATGCCAAGGGGATCATTGCGGCGCAGGTCGCTGCGGCGGATCGTCTGCGGCAGCAAGGGATCTACGTTGGACTGTTATTCGTCGTGGGCGAAGAACGCGACAGTCTGGGCGCGAAGGTGGCGAATGAACTCGCGCCTGCGAGTTGCCGATTTCTGGTGAACGGCGAACCGACGGAGAATCATATTGCGCTCGCATCGAAAGGAACGCTGCGCGCGGAAGTGACGGCGAAGGGACGAATGGCTCACTCCGCGTATCCGGAACTGGGCGAGTCGGCGATCGATAAGCTGCTTCCGGCTTTGTCGCGGCTGCGGGAGATGATGCTGCCTTCCGATCCGGAAATTGGGCCTTGCACGTTGAATATTGGATTGATTGAAGGCGGACGCGCTCCGAATGTGATTCCCGATTACGCGCACGCGGACTTGCTGTATCGGCTGATTGGTCCGTCGGCGGAGTTACGGAAGCAGATCGTTGCGGCTGCGGGGGAGCAGGTCGAGGTCACGTTTCCGCTCGAGCTTCCATTCCTGCGCCTGCGGACCGTCGATGGATTGCCGACGATGGTCGCCAAGTTCACAACCGATATACCAAAACTTGCCAAGTGGGGCGAGCCTTTGTTGATTGGTCCGGGATCGATTCACGTCGCGCATACGGAGGGCGAGTTCATCGAGAAACGTCAGTTGCACGATGCGATCGATGTGTATTGCAAAATGGCACAGGGGCTAAAGCCCAGTTAATTTCTTGCGCCTTGTCGCGGCCTTTAAAAGGCCGCTCCTCGGCGGTCGTTCCAGCGGCGCTTACCCGAAGCGGGCTACGCAATCGTGTGGCTGCAGCGACTTTTTCCCGAGAATTTTCTTTCTCGGAATGGGAATCCAGCTGTAGTCGGCGGCTACCCTCCTCGCCCCTCGGTCTCCTGGAATCTTCGAGTTAGGGAAAAATCAATTAATCTAAGGGCTGCAATCACTTAAGAGGCAAAATCTTGAACCCTAAGCACTTACGTATTCCGCGACCTCGTCGGTCACTATTTGCGCCTCCCCGATGATGGGCCATCGGATATGTGGACGGCAAGGTCAGACGTCACACGCTGGCGTGTGCTTCTACCACGAGTGGAAGCGGGTGGCGTTAGAGGTTCGGGCGTTGAGGCCGCTTTACTGGGAACTCCAGGTCATGTCGACTCGCACCGGGATTTCGTTCTTTACAGGCATGGTGAGGAGCGAGGGAGGATCGATCTTAAAGTCAGAAAGCGTAGTTGGGATGGTTCCCACGATGTGCTTGTCGTTTCCCTGCGTGGTGACTTCGAACGAAACCTGCTGGTAGCGGGCGGTCTGGCCGGCGAACTGGACTTCCAGATCAGCTTTGACGGTGGTGGAACCCGCCGCCGACTCAGGCAACCGAGTGCGGACGGTGACCATAGGGAACTCCGCGCCGCGGGTGACCTGGACCATGTGAAGATCGCGGTTGCTGTCGCCGGAGTCGAAGGTCTTGACCGGCACAGCGATCAGAAAGTCGCACTGTCCGTCGTGGCAGATGCCTTTGCCGCGGGCGGCGTGGCTGACGCCCTCCGACTGATGCAGCGGGTGCGAGACGTGATAGGTCAGTGTGCCTTCTTTCAAAATCCATTGGTGGTCGGCAGCAACCAGATTCGGGATCGCCAGCAGGAGGAATAGGGGAAGGATTTTCTTGTTCATAGATTCTCGACTGTTTGAGAAACAACTGAAGTCAAACTCCCCGCCGTGTAGCTCCAAAGAACGGAGGGACAAGGACGGGGCACCCACGTACTTAGAATCGGGCTGACCAACATGATTCCCACTAGAACTTTACGGAGACCGATAGCAGGGCTGCGCCGAAAGCACCTGCGGTGACGATGGCGACGGGGCTGTGGGCAGAGGCGATGCCGTGGACTTTCTCTCCGTTGTTTTTCTGGTTGAAGGCTATGGCGCCGAGAATCGGGGTCAGGATCATGCCAGGGCCGTGAATCCAGGCCATGGCCTCGTGAAACTTGATCGGCCCCTTTTTCTTGTCTCCGGGAATTCTGGGGGCGCGGATCGCGTAGTAGGCGGTGATGCCGTACAAATCGCCGGTGACCGCTCCGAGGGCAACGTGCAGATCGCGGGAGGCGGTGCCTTCGCTCTTGCCTCCAGCATTGAACGAGGTGAGAACGGTGGCAATCAGAGGGACGGTCGTAATCAATCCCATGCGCTGGTGAATCTTCAGCATCTGAGTGCGCTTGTCGAGCAGGGCTTGCCTTTTCGCATCCGCCTGCGCCTCGGCAGCGGAAAAGCCGAGGTCTTCCAGAGACAGCTCGGTCTTGCTGCTGGAGGGCGCGTTGGGCAGAGTTGGCGGGGTCAACGTCAGGTTGGCGGTCTGGTCGGTGGGCAAGGTCACCTTCACCGCGTTGGCAGTGACGCTATCGGTTGCCGCGGAAACTTCATAAGCGCCGGGCGCGAGGTTCGGGATGCTGTAGCGACCGGAAGAATCTGTCTGAGCTTCGGTCGCGCTGCCCTTGGCGATGTTTCGTGCAGAAATTTTGACGTTCGCAGCAGGTTTCCCCGCAGAGTCGGTGACGGTTCCGGAGAGAGTCGTGCCCTGGTCTTGAGAATGGGCGGAATGAGCAGTGAGTACAAAAATCAGAACAACGGCAATGTTACAAAGAAACTTCGCCGCATGCGAGTTCATTTTATGTTTCCCGACAGCTGTAGTTCAGATTCGAGACCGCGATTGTATGTGGAAAGATGCACCAGAGTAAATCGAAGATGTCTTCTAAGCGGATTTCTCGCGAACGATCTCATCGGCGACACTGCGTAGTCGGAACTGAGGACCCATCACCAACGAGTACGGAGAAAAGGCATTAGACTGGATAGGTTATGACGACGACTACCTTGAATGCTCTCTCCCGCGCTTCTTCCGCTTATCTGCGATCTGCCATGCACCAGCCGATTCAATGGCAGGAGTGGGGTGAGGACGCGTTCGCTGAAGCGCAGCGCCAGAACAAACCGATGCTGCTGGATGTTGGAGCGGTTTGGTGCCACTGGTGTCACGTGATGGACCGGGAGTCGTATGACGATCCGGCGATCGCGGCGATCGTGAATGAGCATTTTGTGGCCGTGAAGGTGGATCGGGATGAGCGTCCGGATATCGACAGCCGGTATCAGGCAGCGGTGCAGGCGGTCAGTGGGCAAGGTGGATGGCCATTGACGGCATTTCTTACTCCGGATGGAAAACCGTTTTATGGCGGGACTTATTTCCCTCCGAGCGATGGATATGGGCGCCCAAGCTTCCGGCGAGTGCTGATGAGCATTGCCAATGCCTACAAAGAGAAGAACGGTGATGTGGTGGAACAAGCGCAGATGGTGGAATCGGCGATCGCGCAATCGGAGTCATTTGCGGGGAGAAGCGGGCGGATCACGGGCAGCGCGATCACGGCGATTCAGGAATCGGCGTTCAAGATGTTTGATTCGCAGCATGGTGGGTTCGGGCAGGCTCCGAAGTTTCCGCATCCGTCGGCGCTGGATTTGTTGATTGAGAGATATGCGAGGTCAAAGTCCCCACTTCTTGCGCAAGAGGATGCGCGAGAGGTGGGGCACCCGGGGGCGTCCGCTCAGACCCGGACGGCCGACCCCAGCCGTCCCCACATGGACTCTGCCGGGGGCGACAGTGGACTTCGCGAGATGATCGTCACGACGCTTGAGCATATGGCGCGAGGAGGGGTTTACGACCAACTGGCAGGAGGGTTCCACCGGTATTCGGTGGATGAGCGGTGGGTGGTGCCGCACTTCGAGAAGATGTGCTACGACAACTCGGAACTGCTGAAGAATTATGTACACGCGTATCAGGCGACGGGCGAGGAGTTCTTTGCGGAGGTGGCGCGCGACATCATTCGTTGGATGGATGAGTGCTTGAGCGATCGCGAGCGGGGAGGGTTCTACGCGTCGCAGGATGCCGACATCAACATGGACGATGACGGCGATTACTTCACCTGGACGCTGGACGAAGCACGAGCGGCGTTAAGCGAGGAAGAGGCGCAGACGGTGGCGCTTCGTTATGACATCAATGAAATTGGAGAAATGCATCACGATCCCGCCAAAAATGTGCTGCACGTGCGAGCTTCCGTCGAAGAGATATCGAAGCGGATGAAGCTGACGCCGGAACGAGTGGAAGAAATTCTCGTATCTGCGAAGAAAAGGATGTGTGCGGCGAGACTGCAGCGTCCCACGCCATACGTTGACAAGACGGTTTATGTGGGATGGAACAGCTTGTGCGTGTCCGCATATCTAGAAGCGGCGCGCGTGCTGAAGCTGGATGGGGCGCGACGGTTTGCTTTGCGGAGTCTGGACCGCGCACTGAGCGAGGCCTACGAGACGGGTACGCGAGAAAGCGTGCTTGGAGGCGCTCGCGTCACATTGCTGCATGTGGTTTCCTATTCCGATCCAAAGGCGAAGCACCGCGAGGTTCAGGGAATGCTCGAGGATTATGCGTTCACGGCATTGGCGTGCCTCGACGCTTACGAGAGCACGGCGGATCTCAGTTATTTCAAGTTTGGGCGCGCGATAGCGGATGCGATGGTCGCGCGCTTCTTCGACGTGAATTCAGGAGGATTCTTCGACAGCGAGACTGCGTCCGCCGCAAAGAAGCTGGGGGTATTGGGGACTCCGCGAAAACCGCTGCAGGACTCACCGACTCCGGCGGGAAATCCGATGGCGGCGATCGCGCTCATCCGACTGCATCACTACACCGGCGATACCAGCTACCGCGACAAGGCAGAAGAAACGCTGGAGACGTTCGCGGGGGTGGCGGAGCAGTTTGGAATTTTCGCGGCCACGTTTGGGATTGCGGTCACCCGTTGGCTGGAGAATCCAGCGCAGGTGGTCGTTATTGCTGATGAAGCGGCGGGAGATGTGGCGGACGAATTGTATGCTGCCGCGGTTGCGCCGTTTGCGTTCGGGAAGACCGTGCTGCGACTACAGGCGAGTCAAGCCGTGGCCGAAAATCTTCCACCGGTGCTGGCGGAGACCATACCAGATCTTCCGCAACTACGATCGGGGAGACCATTCGCGGTGCTCTGTTCCGGGTCGACCTGCCAACCGCCGATCTTCAACGCTGACGAACTGCGAAGCGCGCTCGAGCAGGGGTAAGCGTGCAACTACAGGATTTACCCGAGACAAAAAAGGAGGGCTGGCGGGTTAGTATGAGTCCCGGCAGCCCGAAGATTGCAAGCCCTGGTTTTTGGCCCAAGTTACAGTTACGACAGGTTACTTTAGTGACCTTGCAGTCACAGCCTGCTTAGCATCTACTGCGGTGGCAGGGTTGTTGAGCAGTTGGATGTTCTCGGTGGGCACAGAAACAGCGGGCCGCCGTCCTGGGCGGGAACCTGTTGGACGGCTGCTGCGATGAATGTGCCCACGATTCCTACCATCAGGATAGAAATCCTGATCGCACGTTTCATGGGTTGGTCTCCTATTGTTCCGCACAGGCTCTATCTGAAAGGATAGTCCCGCGCGGAATGGCATTATAGGGCACGTGTCAATAGACATGTGCAGGAATTTTCACCCAGCAGCGCATCCCGCATTACACCCACTTCTGACCCTCAACCTGATCGACACTGCAAGCGTTTTTCCTTCAGATACTTAAGAATAATTCCGTGGGTTTCTCTTTAAGCGAGGAGCCGATCTCTCATGCAATCTGGAACTGGATATGGGATTTACGATTTCCGGACAGACGAAGCAACGCTTGGTCGGATGTGCGAGGCCAGGATTGTGAAACTCCAGCGGGACAGTTACGGTTTGGATCTCACCGGGGCCGCTGCTCCGAAGCCGGCGGAAGCCGCAGCTCCCTGTGCAGCAGTGTTCGGGCGGCTCGCCTGGAGTATGGCAGATTCGTGTTGGGTGCGGGAAAGCGCTCGATCCACCATACCTTCAAACATCGGAATAAGGGAATCGGCGGGTAGCGGGTGGTGGATATCGGACAGGCTCTGCTCCCAGCGCTGGGTGTGGAGCAAAGAGATCGATCCATCGCGCGCCGGACGTTTGACCGCCACATAACCGAGCCACAACGCCAGACTGCCGTTATACGCAGCCATATTGACGATGCTCATCCACGGGCCAGTCAAGTGGTTTCCCACCCAGGAACAGATCAAAATCAGTTCGATAACGGCAAACGAACCAAAGCCCAGAGCGATGCCGAAGCTGTGCTGACGGCGGCTCACGCCGACGTAGTGTGCAAAGAAGAGCAGGAAGAGGATCATCCCGACCTGGATCATGCGGACGCAGCGTTGCGAAGTAACGATGGCCTGCATCCAGGGCGCGACTTGGGAAGAATTCGTGGAAACTGAAACCACGGCCGCGACCAGCAGCATGACCAGTCCGGCCCATTTGAAGAGCACCGTGCCCAGATCGCGCAGAGTGTGAAAAGCGCGGAACACATCGACGAAGACTTCGTGAATGACCATGAATCCGAAGGCCACGCTCACCGCATTGAAAGCCCAAGAGAGATAGAAAGCTGCCGAGTAGCTATGCCAGTAATACGCGGGAAAAACCATCGCAAAAGTGGCCAGCTGGGTGAGGATATACGCGAAGAAGAACTTGAATTGACGCAGGATTCCGCGTCGGTACATAAAAATGCCGATGCTCACCTGAAGGATGGGATGAGCGATCCAAAGCGCGTAATAAAGATACTTAAGTTGCCCGGTCATACAAGACGCTGCGGTACGGCGAATGCGGATGATCCGGCTACGGATGCCAGATCGGTGGAATCTCTCCCGGCCCTACTTTCCTGTACAGCAAAGGTAGACGTTCACAATCCGATGTTCAATGGACTGAAGTAATCGTAAGTAACGTTACTGGGATGCAAACCCTGGGGCAAGTTACCTTCGTGCTAAGGGTCGGCATGGCACTTAAATCCCCCGGCCTAGGGGTCGGCGCTAGGGTCCGGAGGCGGGGAGTTGCGGGTTGGGACTTCCGGTTCGACGACGAGAGGCTGATTTTTGTTCGACATCTTGCCTGAGAGGCACACCCATGCCCTTGGGACTCGGAAAGAGGACAAACTCGCCGCTTTAGGCGTCGGGCGTGGAATGGATGTAGGCGCGCATCATCCGCACCTCATCATCCTTCTCGCTCAAATCATGTAGCAAGATGTCGCGGAGCGAGACCATGCCGACCAGCTGTCCCTCACGGCAGACGGGAAGATGGCGAAAGCCGTGGCGCCGCATGAGAGCCATGCAATTCTCGAGATCTTCCTGCGTGCTAATGGTTAAAGGGTCATCGGTCATGACTTCGGCCATGCAGGTGCTGCGGGGATCACGGCCTTCGGCCACGACACGGCGCATGAGGTCGCGTTCGGAGAAAATCCCGACCAGTTTGCCCTTGTGGAGTACGGGAACGGCGCCGATGTTGCGTTCGACCATGGCGCAGACGGTGACTAGAACAGTGTGACCGGGTTCCGCTTGATAGGTGTCCTGATCTTTGATCAGGTCGCAGATACGCATTTGATACCTCCCGGGTACTGAAGGTCCGAGCAGTTCCAAAAGCATCTACCGGGGCGTGAGTATAGGCCCAACTCGAGATGTAAAGAAAGGGAAAAAGGTTGAGAGGAGAAGAAATAGATGGCAAAAAAAGGATAATCCCGAGAGGTTAACTCAGGGAAACCCCAGGTTCTCTTCGCTGCGTGGCTTCGCTGGCAAAGACGAAGTAGGACGAATTCCAGAAAGCCATGGGCAAGCTTCCACGAGTGCGGGTGGTGACCACGATGTTGTACTCGTCAGAGGCACCCAGGTTCATTTCACGCAGTGAGTCTTCGCCGGAGTTTCCGGCGCTGCCGAGTCCGGACTTGACGTTAGAGGGCTCAATCACAGCCATGCCCGCAAGGAATTCGTGAATATCGCGACTGCGCGGATGCCCGGGAACGACGAACGATACTTCCGCTTCCTGATTGGAAAAATGCCAGGCGAGCGAGGCGGTGAGATTAATGGCGCGCTCGTAGGCCCGTTCAGAAATCGTGCCCGCTGGCGGATTATCGAAGAAGATGCAGATCCGGCGCTCGTCTTCGCGGGCGAACTCGCGGACCTTCAACGATCCTGATTTCGCGGTGGCTTTCCAGTCGACATGGCGGGCGGAATCCTCGGGCATGTATTCGCGGATACGATACAACTCGGAGCCGCGGCCGCGAACGAAACTCTCCCAGTCGCCGCGGACTACAGGAAGAATCTCCATGACTTCTTCCGTTGGCTCGATGCGCGGGTACACGAGCACTTCGCGAGGAAGAACGACGTGGCGAGTCTTGGTAAAGAACGCGAACGGGAAACGAGTGGCGAGTCCGAAACTGTCTTCCCGATAGCAGCCGCGCTGATCGAAGCGCAATTCAAGATCGGCCGATGCGTCGGACTGTGGTGGCACAAAAGGAAAGTACGCCATCCCCTGAAAAATTCCGGGAGGCGGGGGAAGCACGGTCACGCGGCGCAAGCGGCGGTCGGGCAAACGCAACCATTGCTGCTCTGCAGGCCGGTTGAAGGGGAAGGCAAACGTGGTGGCTTCCCACTTCCACTGCTTGGATATTTTCTTTTTCCTTTTGTGTGTGGAGACGACGCGGACGGAAAACGATGGCAGGTAGCGCCGCGGGTTGAGCACCACGATGCGGCCTATGACGGGACGTCCAGCGAAAACGTGCTCGGGCAAGCGGACATCCAGTTCGAGATAGCGCAGCACCCAGGCGGAAACGAATCCAGAGACCAGAATCGCCGCCAGCATAGCCGCGACCACGATGTAGAGAAGATTGTTTCCGGTGTTGAGCGCGGCGATGCCGATCACCAGGGTGACGAGAACATAGACGATCCCAGCGCGGGTCACATCGTAGTCGAACGACTCGCGCAATCGCTCCACCGCAACGCGACGCGCCAGATAGGGAACCGTCACTAAGCCGACCAGCGTGGCCATGACCAGAGAAGTCGAGGCCAGGATTACGGTGGCCCACACGTTGCCGGCATCGCGAGACACGGTCGAGAACAATGCCGTGGCGAAGGCCAACCCCAGACCGACCAGCGACAATAGGAACTTCACCCAGACTTCGGCGGTGGCCGATTGCAGCCACAGAGCGAGACGACCGGGGACGGAAGGACTTGATTTCAACGGATTGGCGTAAGCCGAAGCCACTGTTGGGAGCCTAGCATCCACCGGCTAGAACGGACAATCCGGTTTCGCTTGCGGGGAAAGCGTTCGTAACTTGGAGCGGCAGTTAGCAGTTGGCAAATAGCACTTGGTCTGGCCGGGCTAAATTAATTGCCAAGGGCCAATTGCGAGTGCTACGCTTCTGCGCTCTCAGGTCCTAAGCCCCAGATTCCACTTTCCATACTTTGAAGAACCGAGGAGATCGACCATGCCTATCGGGAAACGTGCAGCAGCGGAATTCTTTGGAACATTTTGGCTGGTGTTTGGCGGGTGTGGATCGGCCGTGTTGGCCGCGGCCTTTCCGGCCTTGGGCATCGGATTCGCAGGGGTTGCGCTGGCATTCGGGCTTACGGTGCTGACCATGGCTTACGCCGTCGGACATATTTCCGGTTGCCATTTGAATCCTGCGGTCAGCCTGGGACTGGTCGTGGGCAAGCGCTTCCCTGCCGCGGATCTGCTGCCGTACGTCATCGCACAGGTGGTGGGAGCGATCGCTGCGGCGGGGGTGTTGTTCATCATAGCCAGCGGCGTGCCTAGCTTCGATGTGCATGCCGGGTTTGCTTCGAATGGGTATGGGGCGAACTCGCCCGGCGGATATTCCCTTCTGGCGGGCTTTGTAGCTGAAGTTGTCCTGACGGCCTTCTTTCTAATTGTGATCATGGGCTCGACCGACAAGCGCGCCCCGGCGGGATTCGCGCCGATCGCCATCGGGCTCTGCCTGACAATCATTCATCTGGTTTGCATTCCGGTTACGAATACATCCGTCAATCCGGCACGCAGCACCGGCCCTGCGATCTTTGCTGGCGGGTGGGCGCTACAGGAGTTGTGGATGTTCTGGGTGGCACCGCTGATTGGCGGAGCGTTGGGTGGTGGGATTTACAGCATGCTGTTTAGCGAGTGAGAACAACTAGGCCGCGGATTTTCGCGGATTGCCACGGGTGCACCTTGAAGCTTGCTTGCAGATCCGTGGAAATCTGTGGAAATCCGCGGCTTAGAATTTTCTAGTATTCCGCCAATTCTTTCATCGCCAGATATAGATCGTTTGGCTGAGGAAGAATCGCGTCTTCCAGTATCGGCTGGTAGGCGACGAATACATCTTTCGCGGCCACGCGACGGACCGGAGCGTCGAGCTGGTCGAAGAGCTGGTCGGCGACGCGGGCGGCGATCTCGGCTCCGTACCCCCAACTCAATGTGTCTTCGTAGGCGACAAGCACTCGATTCGTCTTGGCGACGGAAGCCGCGATCGTGTCCCAATCAAAAGGATTCAGGCTGCGGAGATCGATCAACTCGACTTTGACTCCCTGTTCGCGCTCGAGCTTCTGTGCCGCTTGCAACGCGCGGGGTACGACTGCGCCATAGGTGACGACCGTCAAGTCGGTTCCCGGTTGCACAATCTTGGCTTTGCCGAACGGGATCATGTAGTCGGGGCCGGGATATGCGGAACGGCCATACGATTCGCGATAGAGCCGCTTGTGCTCGAGGAACAGAACTGGATCATCGCAACGGATGGCGGTACGCAACAGACCAGCGGCGTCGAGCGAGTTCGATGGGAAGACCACGCGCAGGCCTGGAATGTGGGTAAAGATGCTTTCACCACATTGCGAGTGATAGATGGCACCGCCGGTGAGGTATCCGCCGATGGCGACACGAATCACGACCGGGCAGGAGAATCCGTTATTCGAGCGCCAGCGGATCACGCTGAGTTCGTCGCGAATCTGCATCATCGCTGGCCAGATGTAATCGAAGAATTGAATTTCGACCACAGGCTTCAGGCCGCGAGTCGCCATGCCCGTGGCCCGGCCGACGATGGCGGCTTCGGCTAGCGGAGAATTGAAGACGCGATCATTGCCGAATTCGCACTGCAAGCCGAAGGTGAGCTTGAAGACTCCGCCCTTGCCTTTGACGAGCTTTTGCCGGAGGTACTCTTCGCGGCTGCAGTCAGCGACGTCTTCACCGAAGATCACGATGCGTTCGTCGCGCTTCATCTCGTCGCGGAGCGTGGCGTTGATGAGGTCCGCCATAGTTTTGGCAGCGGGTTTCTTGCCGTCTTTCCCCTCCGCAGGTTCAGCTGCGGCCTGTGTCTCGAACGCTGACGACGTCGCATCGACGTCGGGGGAATAGATGAAGTTCATCACCGACTCAGGCGCGGGAGGAAGCGCTTCGAGCGCCCGGTCCACCGCAATCTGCAGTTCCGCTTCGACTTCCTTCTCGAGCTGAGTGATGCCATTGTCGTCGAGAATGCCTTCGCGTAACAGGAACATCTGCGTGCGCGAGACAGGATCGCGTTGCGCGTCACGCTCGCGTTCGGTGTCTGGACGATAGAGGCGTTCATCATCGGAAAGTGAGTGCGAATATGGACGAATCACATGAGCGTGAACGAATGCTGGGCCATGGCCTTCGCGGCAATATTTTGCGGCGCGGACAAACGCGGCGTAGCTGGCTACGGGATCGGTGCCGTCGACTTCTTCAAAATGAAAATTGGGGAAACCAGAGACTAGACGCGAAATGCTGCCACCCGCCGTCTGGACCTCAACGGGAACCGAGATCGCGTAGCCGTTGTCTTCCACGCAGAAGATCACCGGCAGCTTGCCGAGAGCGGCGGCGTTGAGAGCTTCCCAGAACTCGCCTTCGCTGGAAGTGCCGTCACCGAGAGAAACGTAGGAAACTTCGTCCCCCTGGAAGCTGACATTCTTAAACTGACGGTAGTCACCCGCGCCGGAAGGCACTTCGGCGGCTTTGGGATGACGCGCCAGGTAACGTCCACCTTCGGCGCAACCCACTGCCTGGAGAATTTGCGAACCGGTGGGCGATGATTGGGTCACAATATGGAGGGCGGGATAGCTCCAGTGGGAAGGCATCTGGCGTCCACCGGAACTGGGGTCGTCGGCCGCGCCGACGCCCTGCAGAAACATGTTGTAGGGCTCGACGCCGAGCGCGAGGCACAGCGCACGATCACGGTAATAAGGGTAAAACCAATCGTAGCCGGATTTCAACGCCAGTCCAGCAGCGACGCCGATGGCTTCGTGGCCGGCACCCGACATCTGGAAGAAGATCTTCTGCTGACGTTTGAGTATGATCTCCCGGTCGTCGATGCGCCGGGAGGTGTACATCAGGCGGTAGGCCTGGATGAGCTGTTCGCGGCTAAGTCCTTCGTAAAACTTGGCTTTCTTTCCACCATTGGCCGCCAGGGCCAGCTTAGGGTCGGTTTTTGTCGTGGCCATCCGGTTTCTGATCCCTTGCCTTTAGATTCTCACTGGACCTGCGGCGATTCCATCCAAGTTGCGTGGAACCTGTTGGATTGTAAATGGTAAGGGCGGGTTGGAAAAGCGAGGAAAGATTTCGATTTCTTAGGGAAGCGGTCTGACCATGTGACCACGAGCCCGAGGAGTCGTGATTCTAAACACGGCGAGGCAGCGCCAGTCCCTTATAGAGTGCGTGCCCACAAGCACGTTTCGTGCTGGTAACCCTCCTCATAGAATTCGCTTGGACCAGGTTTCACAGTTCCGGCGACCGCAATCGCTGGGGCTCCGAAGGTGTTTTTGGAGGGGCTATTTAAGGGAGGACGGCAGCCACCTGCCCGAAGTACCGGCGCTGGAAGTACAGGGAGACATTCACGAGGCCTATCAGTGCGGGAACCTCGACCAGCGGCCCGATCACGGCCGCGAATGCCGCTCCTGAATTAATTCCGAAGACCGCAACCGCAACCGCAATCGCGAGTTCAAAGTTGTTGCTTGCCGCCGTGAAAGACAGGGTCGCGGTTTTCGAATAGTCCGCACCGAGCTTGTAGCCCATGTAGAACGAGACGAGGAGCATAACGACAAAGTAGATCAACAGGGGGATCGCAATCCGCACAACGTCGAGGGTAGGCGAACGATGTAGCTGCCTTTCAGCGAGAACATCACGACAATCGTGAACAGAAGTGCGATCAGCGTAATCGGGCTGATCTTTGGGATGAAGGTGTTCTCGTACCATTGCTTTCCACGTGTGCGCAGGAGCACAAAGCGCGTGATCATGCCGGGAAGAAACGGGATTCCCAGATAGATGAGCACACTCTGGGCGTGGAAGTGGGGTGTTCGGCCTGTCCGGGTCTGAGACCCGGACCCACACAACGCGCGTGGCTGACGGCGGGGCGCGAAGTGCTTTATTCTGAAGACTCATGATTCGGACCCGACGCGCCTTTGATCCGCACTCCATCAAACTCGTAATTTTTGACCTCGACGGTACCCTCATTGATTCTCGCTTGGATCTCGTCCATTCGGTGAATGCGGCGCTTCGCCACATTGGACGGCACGAATTGCCAGATGACGTGATTGCCAGCTATGTGGGGGATGGGGCGCCGATCTTGATTCAGCGCGCGCTGGGCGGCGAGATTGTCGACGAGGCGCTGGTTCGCAAAGGGCTGGAATTCTTTCTCTCCTACTATCGCGAGCACAAACTCGATCACACGACGGTCTACGCGGGGATCGAGGAGGCGCTGACGAAGATTCAAAACGGGTTAAACGGCATGCCGCGCAAGCTGGCGGTGCTGTCGAACAAGCCAGTTACCCCCTCACGGGCGATTGTCGAGGCCCTCGGGTTGGGACGATATTTCACGCAGGTGTACGGCGGAAACAGTTTCGCGACGAAGAAACCTGATCCCGAGGGCGCTCGCAAACTGCTGGAAGAAAGCGGAGTGCATGCTGAGGGCGCGGCAATCGTTGGCGACTCTCATACCGATATCGAGACGGGACGCAATGCGGGATTGTGGACGGTCGGTGTGACTTATGGCTTTGCGCCGCATACGCTGGCCGGGGCGTCTCCAGATGTCGAGGTGGACCATCCGCGGGAACTGGCGGCTGTATTTTCCCGATAGTCTGGACAGCTGCCCGACAGCAGATTCCTCGTCGAGGCGCTCCTCGGAATGACGAACTTTCGGTTTCTCTGAGTTGCGCTACACTGCTTTCTCTTAGAAATTGGATGCCCACAAACTGAATGAACCACCACTCTGGTTTCACACCCGCCGAACTCCGCAAGTTGGCCAGCCTGAAGAGTCCTTACGGCATTCAGAAGTTTCTGGACGACATGCCCTATCACCTGGAGGACACGGCGTGGTCTCCGCGAAAAGTGCTGGCCGAGCAATCGTCCCATTGTCTGGAGGGAGCGATCTTTGCGGCCGCGGCGTTGCGGGCAAATGGGTATCCTCCGCTGCTGCTCGATTTTGAGGCCGAGCACGATACCGACCATGTGATCGCCGTCTTTCGGGACGACGGCTGCTGGGGCGCGGTGGCGAAATCGAACTACACGGGATGCCGCTGGCGCGAGCCGGTGTACCGCACGCTGCGGGAGCTCGCTCTGAGCTACTTCAACGCCTACTTCAATTTGCGCCGCGAGCGGACGCTGCGAAGGTATTCGGTTCCGGTGAATCTGAAGCGATTCGATTCGCAGAACTGGATGACGACTGAGAAACCGGTATGGTTCATCGTTTATCACCTGTTTGATATCAAGCATTATTCGCTGATGACGAAGGCGCAAGAGAAGCGGCTGCATCGGGTGGATGAACGGCTGTTCCAGGCGGAGTGTCTAGGGAAAGCATATAAAGTGCGGGATTAGAAGTTGTGCGCTTTGCGTCGTCGCGGAAGGGACGAGCGGATTCCTCCGGTTGGTCGGAATGACCATGCTTGGATAGGAAATGGAGCATTGCACGAGAAACAGCTGCTTCCGCAGTGCGGCTAAAGTTCCCACAAAATGCCGATTTCAAGAACGGGGCTCATTGTGCTTGCTTTTCCGGTAGGTTTGGACGCACTCTGAAGTGCCCCGTTCGGTTTGCCCCATCTACGCCGAAAGGGGACGAATTTGGAAGAATGCACTCGGTTCGAAACTGGCCAGGCTCGAGAATTTGTGGAAGCTCGCCGCCATTCTCGTTACAAGCTGGAAGTTGATGTATGCGTTTATCCGCGCAACCGGGCGGTAGTGCGTGGACATTCGGTCGACATTAGCGAGTCAGGGATTTCGGCGATGCTGCGCGTGGAGGTGCCGGTCGGGGAAGTCGTGCGGCTGGAGTTCAAGCTCCCGCAGGGCGCAGTCGAGGTTCTCGCACTCGTATGCCAAAGAAATGCTTTCCGCTACGGGTTTCAATTCGTAGAGACTAGTTCGGCTCTAGATGTCATTGGCCGTACTTGCCGGCAGCTATCGATCGAACAGTCGTTGCGAGATGACTCGATTGCCTGAGGACTGCCACAAAACTCACCACCGAGGGCACAGGTCACCCTCGCTCGCCGTTATGCTTCGGATTTGTTTAAGATAGGTGCATGTGGGTCCGGGTGCTGGCGGTTGCGGTCTTGATTTCTGGCTGGACCGCGCTTGCGCAGCAGGACTCTCCTTCTCCACATCCTTCCTCTCCCGCTCCAAACCCTCCGTCCGCGGTCGAAGCGAGCGCTCCAGACTCACCGAACAACCGTGACGCTCCGCATCCAAAGCTTGATCTAACCCCGGGAAGAGACGGCAAGCTATCGCAGGAGCAGATGCAGAACCTTTTTCGCGTTGTCGCTGACAAGGACATCGAGAATCAAAAGCGGGAGCGCGATTACACCTACATCGACCGCGAAGTGGAAAACAAACTGGACGGCAAGGGGCAAACGAAGTCCACCGAAGTAAAGACGTACGAGATTCTGGAAATCTACGGGGAGCAAGTGCAGCGGCTGATCGAAAAAGATGACAAGCCGCTCGACGCGAAGGAAACCGCCAAGGAAGAAGAAAAGATCCAAAAGATCATTGACAAACGGAAGAACGAGTCCGACGAAGACCGCAAGAAGCGGGAAGAAAAAGAAGTGAAGGATCGCGAGGACGGTCGCAAGTTCGTGAAAGAAGTCGCGGACGCCTACGATTTCAAGCTGGTAGGAACGGAACAGGTGGGTGGGCGCGAGGCTTGGGTGATCGATGGCGAACCCCGTCCGGGATTTGAACCGCACATGAAGGAATCGAAATTCCTGGCCAAATTCCACGGACGGGTATGGATCGACAAAAGCGATCTGCAGTTGGCGAAGATGGATATTGAGGCGATCGACACCGTGTCCATTGGATTGGTGCTGGCGCGAATCCACAAAGGGACACGCGTCCTGCTCGAGCAGGCTCGCATTAATGATGAAGTCTGGTTGCCGCGGCACGTCACTTTCAAACTCGATGCCCGGATTGCGCTGTTCAAGGGTTACAACATCGACGGCGAGCAGACCTATCGCGACTACAAGAAGTTCGGAGCATCGTCGAAGATTGTTGGGATGGGAGAGGCTCCGGAGCAGAAGTAACGTGCGATGGGTGCAGCCCCGCTGAAAGCCAATCTTGCGGCGCGATTCTACGGCGGCATGTCTGACGGAATGCCCTGATACGAATCGAGTCGGCCGCGCTTATAATGCGGAGTCCGGGGCGCACGGCCCTCCGCGAATTGCCACCACGCCTTCTGGACGGACTTCATGATTTAATTGCCGCGTGAGGCGAAGGAATGCCAACTCTCTCCCGTCGTGACCTGATCCGCACTGGGCTTGCACTTTCTGCTTCCACTCTCGTGCCGGGGGCTGTGCAGCGCGCGCATGCGTGGTTGGAGAGATATCCAGGAGTGCCTGCGGCGGAGGATTCATCCGCGGTCGCGCCTCGGGAACGATTGCTATTCGATTTTGGCTGGAAGTTTTTTCAGGGAAACGGCGCCAATCCGCCGCTCGATTTGAAATTCGGCATGGGGCAGGGAGATTTTGCGAAGTCGGGTGACTTCTCTTTTAGCACAGAGAAGTTCGATGACTTGAAGTGGCGGGATTTGAATCTGCCGCACGATTGGGCTGTGGAGCTACCGTTTGTGCACGACGAAGAGCAGCAGTCGCACGGATATAAACCTCTGGGGCGGCGCTATCCGGAAACCAGCATCGGATGGTACCGGCGGACATTCGACATTCCGAAGGCAGACGACGACAGGCGGGTCTCGATTGAGTTTGATGGCGCTTTCCGCAGCGCCCTGATTTTCCTGAACGGGTATTTCATCGGACGCAATGACAACGGTTACGCACCATTCTGCTTCGATGTGAGCGATTTTCTGAGATACGGCGAGAAGAATTATCTCGTGGTGCGGATGGATGCGAGCTTTGGAGATGGTTGGTTCTACGAGGGAGCTGGCATATACCGGCATGTCTGGCTAACCAAGACGGATGCGCTGCATCTGGGACGATGGGAGAGCTGCGTGCGCGCGGCCGTCAAAGGAAATACCGCGGCGCTCCAACTGACTACCGTGGTGAAGAATCAAAACAGAACAGTGGACCATTGCCGAGCGCGATGGCAAGTTTTCGACGCCGCTGGAAAGGTCGTAGCCACTGCTGACAGTCCCTTGCAACCGATACCGGCAGACGAATCAACACCGTTTACCGTAATCACCACTCTCTCGAATCCTGTGCTGTGGTCCCCGGAAACTCCAAATCTGTATACCGCAGTCGTGACTGTCGAATCTTCCGGCAAGACGCGCGATGCCGAGCGCATCACTTTCGGCGTGCGCGACATCAACTGGGACGCCGACAAGGGATTCTTCCTCAACGGCAAGTCGGTCAAGATCAAGGGCACGTGCAACCATCAGGATCACGCCGGAGTCGGCGCGGCGCTTCCCGATCGACTGCAGTGGTACCGGATGGCCGTACTGAAAGACATGGGCGGCAACGCGGTGCGCACTTCGCACAATATGCCGACGCCGGACTGGGTCGAGGCCTGCGATCGTATGGGGATGATGATGTTGTGCGAGACGCGCATGATGAGCTCGAATCCAGAGGGCATGGCACAACTGGAAGTGATGATCAAGCGCTATCGAAACTCACCGTCGATCATCCTATGGTCGATGGGAAATGAAGAGTGGATCATGATGCCGCAGCCCCAGGGAGTGCGGGTGATCGATGACATGATTGCGCGTTCGCACGAACTGGATCCGACTCGACTTTGCACGGCAGCGGTGAATGCTTCGTTCGATACGCATTTCCCCGAGCAACTGGCTGTGATGGGATTCAACTACAACCTGAAGGTTCATGATGAGTGGCATCGAAAGCATCCCAAAACGCCGTCCGTAGGGTCCGAGACGGCCAGCACGGTTTCGACGCGCGGCATTTATTCGACCGACAAGTTGCGAAACTGGGTGAGCGCCTATGACCTGAACCACACCGACTGGTCGCAGCTTGCCGAAGAATGGTGGAAGTTTTACGCCGCGCGCGAATGGCTAGCGGGAGGATTTGCGTGGACTGGATTCGACTATCGCGGGGAGCCCACTCCCTACGGGTGGCCGTCGATCAATTCGCAGTTCGGCATCGTCGATATGTGCGGCTTTCCGAAAGATAATTTTTTCTATTACAAGGCGTGGTGGGGATCGGAGCCCGTATTGCACTTATTTCCGCACTGGAACTGGGATCAGCGCGACGGCGAACCGATTTCGGTATGGGTGCATTCGAATCTCGATTCGGTCGAGCTGTTTCTCAACGGCAAGAGTCAGGGATCTCAGAAAGTTGAGCCACTGACCCATTTCGAATGGAAAGTGAAATACGAGCCAGGGCTGCTGGAGGCGCGGGGAACGAAGGACGGCACAGTCGTCCTGACGGAGAAGCGCGAGACCACGGGCGGTCCAGTCGCGATCCGCGTGACCGCCGACCGCACGGAAATCAATGCTGACGGCGAGGATGTGGCTATCCTTTCGGTCGAGGTGCTCGACAAGGAAGGGCGCGCCATTCCGACTGCAGCTAACAAGATCAGCTTCCGAGTTTCGGGCGAGGGTACGCTGATCGGCGTCGGGAATGGTGATCCGAACTGCCAGGAGTCCGACAAGGAACCGGAGCGCAGCTTGTTCAACGGGCTGGCGCAGGTGATTGTGCAATCGACCAAGACTCCAGGGACGATCACAGTCGAGGCCTATTGCAAGCCGTATCCGCGACCGGTTCTTCCAGCGGTGCGGGTAACGATTACGACAAAGAAGATAGCGTTACGGCCGTTTGTAACGTAACGTTTTCTGGTTTGACTTCCGAATCCAGCGGTTGTATCTGTATTGGCGCGCCGCTATGTTCAGACCATTCGTTCTGCTGGTGCTAGTGTTTTCGGCTGTACCGGGCCCTTCCCGGGACAAAACCGAACCATGGGTGGAAGTGCGCAGCGAACATTTTCTGGTAGCCACCAACTCCGACGAAAAACAGGGACGCAGGATCGCGGACCAGTTCGAGCGCATGCGCGCAGTTTTCCACCTGCGGTTCCCCAAGATGCACATCGACCCGCCCGCTCCAATTCTTGTGCTGGCGATCAAGGATGAAAAGGAGTTTCGCGCGCTCGAACCCGAGGAATATCTCAAGAAGGGACAACTGCGGCTCGGCGGACTTTTTCTTCGCGCTCCGGACAAAAACTACGTTCTGATGCGGATCGACGCCGGGGGAGATCATCCCTACGCGGTTGTGTATCACGAGTACACGCACCTGCTGTTGGCCAAGGCTGCGGAATGGCTACCGTTGTGGCTGAATGAAGGGCTGGCGGAGTTTTATCAGAACACGGAGATCCGGCAGAAAGAAGTTGTTTTGGGGGAACCCAGCGACGAAAACATCCTGCTCTTGCGCCAGCAACCGTTGTTACCGCTTGCGACCCTGTTCACGGTCGATCAGAATTCGCCGTATTATCACGAGGAAAATAAAGGGTCAATCTTCTACGCCGAGTCGTGGGCACTGACGCACATGATCGAGATGAAGGACGCCCGGGACAACACTCGCCGGGTTGCCGATTACGACGAACTGCTCGCGAAAGGGACGGATCCGGTGGAGGCGGCCACGCGCAGTTTCGGAGATTTGCGGCATCTGGAAACAGCTTTGCATCAATACGTCCAGCAAAGAACGTTTTACGGCGTCAAAATGCCGTTTTCGACGAACATCGATGAATCCACTTTCGAAGAGAAGGCGATGACTCCGGTGCAATCAGACGCGCTACGAGCCGACTTTCTTGCCTACAATCAGCGGGTTCCGGATGCGAAGGCGTTGCTGGATCAGGTTCTAAAAGACGATCCCAATAACGTGTCGGCGCACGAGACGATGGGATATCTTGCGTTTCGCGCGGGCCACCTGGATGAAGCGCGAAAATGGTATGGCGAGGCCGTCCAACTGGACTCGCAAAGCTATCTGGCGCAGTATTATTTTGCGGCAATGTCTATGAATGGAATGATGGCTCCGGGCGATGAGCCTCGGGTCGAGGCCAGCCTGCGCAGCGCAATCAAATTGAATCCGTCGTTCGCTCCTATCTATGACCGGTTGGCCGTTTTTCTTACCACCCGCCATGGTGATCTGCAGGAAGCACACATGATGGGGTTGCAGGCAATCTCGCTGGAACCGGCGAACGTGGGCTACCGGATGAACGTGGCCAATGTATTGCTGCAAATGCACCAGAGCAAGAACGCGGTGAACGTTCTGCGGGCGGCGGAGAAACTGGCGAAGACTCCAGAAGAAGTTCAGCAGGTCGAGAACTTTCTGATGCATGCCCAGGAATATGACGCAGAGCAGGACGCTTTCGCCGAACAGCAACAGGAGATGGCCGAAGCGGCACAGGAAGAGGACGAACAACCAGACTCAACCATAGGAGTGGGCGACGGGGCGGTGCCAACTCTGAAGCATCGGGATGCCTTTGTCGCGAAGGGGCCGCATCGTTTTCTAGTGGGCGTGCTGAAAAGCGTGCACTGCAGCACGCCCCAGATCGACTTAACAGTCGATTCGGGCGGAAAAACCTTTCCGATGCACGCGGAGAATTACTACAAGCTCCAGTTTTCGGCGCTCGACTTCACTCCGTCGGGCGATTTAAATCCCTGCAAAGACTTGGAAGGACGTCGCGCGAAGGTGGAATACGTGGAATCCACCGACCAGTCGGTTCCCGCACGAGTGCTCTCCGTCGAACTGCATAAGTAGTATCCTTTCACACTCGGTACAATAGCTCCCTGCCTGCGATAGTCCGCAATTCCCACGCGGGCGTACCCGGAGAACTCATGTCCAAATCGCGCAGAGAATTCTTGACTGTAACCTCGCTGGCAGTGCTGGGAGCGGCAGCCGCGTCGTTGCTCGAGGCGCAGGACCAGACGGCGTTGCCTCCTGGTGCGCCCACAGCTTTTGGCGCCGGGGCGCCGGTCGGGCCAGAGGTTTCAGTTGTGACTTTCGCGGAGGCGGAAAAACTGGTGCAGTTTTCGCTGACGGAGTCGGACCGGGCGATGGCGGCGGCCAGCTGGCGAAAGACTCTGGCAGGCGTTTACGAACGTCGGACCGGTCCGCGGAAACTGGCGCTGGAATCGACTTTGGCTCCGGCGACGCGATGGAACCCGGCGTTGCCTGGAGTGAAGACGGATGGACAACAGGACCGGTTTCTACGAAGCAGCGGCGAGACTTCCCTTCCCGCTTCGGATGCGGACATCGCATCCGCGCCCGTGACGCAGCTTTCGCGCTGGATTGAAAAGCGGCAGCTGACGTCCGGACGCGTAACACGCATTTACCTGGAGCGACTGGAGCGATTCAATCCCAAGCTCCGATGTGCCATCACAATCACACGCGACTTGGCGCTGAAACAAGCCAGGCAGGCGGACCAGGAAATTGAAAGCGGAAAATATCGCGGGCCGCTGCATGGAATTCCGTTCGGCGTGAAGGATTTGCTTGATACGGCTGGAATTCCGACAACCTACGGAGCCGAACCATTCCGCAACCGAATTCCATCCGAGGACGCGGAGGTCGTGAAGCGACTGCACGCCGCTGGGGCGGTGCTGGTTGCGAAGCTCAGCCTGGGAGCGCTGGCGTTGAATGACATCTGGTTCGGCGGCCAGACGATGAATCCGTGGCTGCCAGAAGAAGGAGCGTCGGGATCGAGCGCGGGCCCTGGGGCGGCGACGGCAGCGGGGCTTGTGGGATTCTCGATTGGAAGCGAAACCGGCGGGAGCATAGTGAGTCCGTCGATGCGCTGCGGAGTCACGGGATTGCGTCCGACTTATGGCCGCGTGCCGCGCACCGGCGCGATGACGCTGTGTTGGTCTCTGGATAAGTTGGGACCGATGACGCGCGGGGTTGAGGACGCGCTGCTCGTGTTGAAGGCCATCTCGGGACCGGACGCGCGCGATACGGCGAGCGTGCCGAGCCATCTGGATTTCGATGCCGGGGCCAGCGTTCAGGGACTGCGGGTCGGATACTTCCCTGCGTGGATGAAAGAGCGTCCGGCAACTGAGGTGGATCGGGCTGCGCTGGAAGCTGTCAAGAGGATTGGGATGATTCCGGTTGAAGTTTCAATCCCGGACTGGCCATACGATTCGCTGAATCTAATTCTTTTTGCGGAGGGAGCGGCAGCATTCGAAGAATTGACGCTGAGCGGCGGGCTGCGCGAACTGAAGGCTCAGGTTCCGGACGCGTGGCCGAACATCTTCCGGCAAGCGCGATTCTTGTCGGCGGTGGATTTTGTGCAAGCTGATCGTCTGCGGCGCAAGGTTGCGGAAGAGATGGCGCGGGTCTTTTCCGAAGTGGATTTGTTGCTGGTACCGTCGTTGCGGGACGAGATGCTGGTAATCACGAACTTCACCGGGCATCCGTCGTTGACGCTGCGGGCGGGATTTGTCGACGTACAGATGGCGCGCAGCGATTGGGCGCCGGACCCGGAACATCCGCTGCCAACATTTGCTACGCCGCGCAGAGTGCCACATGGGGTGACTTTGATCGGGCGACTATTCGATGAAGGGATTCTTGGGTCGGCGGGGATTGCGCTGGAACGGGCGTTTGGGGTTGCGAGCGAGCGGCCTGCCGGTTTCTAAAAGTCATTCCCCACGAAGGGCACGAAGGTTCACGAAGAACATTTGGGATTTCTTCCTTCGTGATCCTTGGTGCCCTTGGTGGTCGTGAGCAGCGTTCTGCTGCTCATTTATAATAGAGAGATTCCCAGTCGGCGAAATTGGCTTCTGTGGAGGCGTCGGCGAACTCGAGCTCAGCTTTGCTCGGCTCGACGGACGAATGCGTCCGTCGCTCCACGAGCGGATTCTTCGTTTCGCTCGGGATGACAGGGCGCTGGGGATCGAGGACAGGATTTGTCCTTAACTCACGTTAGGGTGCTGTAGACCTTGGGCTTGGCTAAAAGCCAAGAGCTAACAGCTGATCGCTTTCATCATGGATTTCAAACTCGTTTCCAGTTACAAACCGCAGGGCGATCAGGCTTCCGCCATTCAGGCGTTGACGCGTGGTGTGTTCGATCGCGAGCAGCACCAGGTGTTGCTGGGTGTCACCGGATCGGGCAAGACCTTCACCATGGCTAAGGTGATCGAGGCGGCTAACCGTCCGGCAATCGTAATGGCGCATAACAAGACGCTGGCGGCCCAACTGTATCACGAGTTCAAGAGCTTCTTTCCGCATAACGCAGTCGAGTATTTCGTCTCGTACTACGACTACTACCAGCCAGAGGCTTATGTTCCCGCGGCCGATCTCTATATCGAAAAAGAGGCGACCATCAATGACGAACTCGACAAGCTGCGTCTGTCGGCAACGCGGTCGCTGTTTGAGCGCCGCGATTCACTGATTGTGGCTTCGGTGAGCTGCATCTACGGATTGGGGTCGCCGGAAGCCTATTACGGGATGATGCTTTTTCTCGAGAAGGGCCAGAAGATCAAGCGCGAGGACATCACGCGCAAGCTGGTCGACGTTCTTTACGAACGCACGAATGGTGACTTCCGGCGGGGAACCTTTCGCGTGCGCGGCGATGTCATTGAGGTCTTCCCCACGTACGACGACATGGCATATCGCATCGAGTTGTGGGGAGATCAGATCGAGTCGCTGTCGCAGATCGATCCGCTGTTTGGAACGGTCAAGCAGAAATATATGCGGCTGCCGATTTATCCGAAGACGCATTACGTAATGAAGGAAGAGACGCGCGCATCGGCAGTGGATTCGATCAAGAAGGAACTGGCCTGGTGGGAAGTGGAACTGGAAAAACAGGGACGGCTGGTTGAGGCGCAACGCATTCATCAGCGGACGATGTTTGATCTGGAGATGATCAAGGCCATGGGCTACTGCCATGGCATCGAGAATTATTCGCGGCACTTTACGGGACGGCTCCCGGGCGAGCCTCCGCCAACGCTGCTGGATTATTTTCCCCGCGATTTCCTGATGTTCATCGATGAGTCGCATCAGACCGTGCCGCAGTTGCGGGGGATGTATGCGGGCGATCGCTCCCGAAAAGAGGTTCTAGTTGAGTACGGCTTCCGCATGCCTTCGGCCCTGGATAACCGTCCTCTGACCTTTGAGGAGTTTGAGCACCGCATGAACCAACTCGTATACGTTTCGGCGACGCCTGGGCCGTATGAACTAACAAAGTCCGCCGGAGTGGTAGTCGAGCAAATCATTCGACCGACCGGTTTGATAGACCCGCCGGTTGAGGTGCGTCCGGTGAAGGGGCAGATTGACGATCTGCTGCACGAGATTCGCGCGCGCGTCGAAAAGGGCGAGCGCGTTCTAGTGACGACACTGACCAAGCGGATGTCCGAGGATCTCGCCGAGTATTACGCCGAAGTCGGCGTCAAATGCCGCTATCTGCATTCGGAGATCGAGACGCTGGAGCGAGTGAAAATCTTGCGCGATCTGCGCAAGGGCGAGTTCGATGTGTTAATCGGCATTAACCTGCTGCGCGAGGGTCTGGATCTGCCCGAAGTTTCTCTGGTGGCAATTCTGGACGCGGATAAGGAAGGATTTCTGCGGTCGACGGGATCGCTGATTCAAACGATCGGGCGCTGCGCGCGACATCTGAATGGTCGGGCGATCCTATATGCCGATCGTATGACCGATTCGATGAAGCGGGCGATGGATGAGACCTCGCGGCGGCGTGCCATTCAGACGGCCTACAACGAGGAACATGGGATTACGCCGGAGTCGATTGTGCGTCCCCTGGACATGACGCTCGCAGCGATCGTCGCCGCGGATTATGCGGACCTGACTGCCGGGGAGTCGGAGGGCCTGCCGGAGTTCAAGTCGCAGGAAGAAGTCGACACCTATATCTCAAATCTGGAAAGCGATATGCGGGAAGCGGCGAAGAAGTTCGAGTTCGAGAAAGCGGCAAAGCTGCGGGACACGATCAAGGAACTAAAGACGAAGGAGTTTTTGTTCGCGTAGGAATCTTTATCCTGTTCAAGGATATTCACCACAGAGGACGCAGAGGATCACAGGGGAAAATCTTCCATTCTCCGTGCATTTTCTTGTTAGCGTCCGTAGGCGGCGCTGGCAGCCAGCGGTTTGCGGTGGATGGTGTAGCCGTCATAGGTTTCGGAGCGGAAGTTGAGGTTCGGGGCGCAGAGCTTTTCGGTTTGGCTGAGGAAAAGGTATCCGCCCGGTTCGAGGTAGAGGTGCAGGCGCTCCATGAGAGCAACGCGCTGGGCGCGCGACAGATGCGGGAGTACGTCCATGCAGAAGATGCAGTCGAAGCGTCCGATATAAACCGGCTTGGTCAAGTTCATGGTATTGAAGGTAACCAAGCTGCGGAGGCGCGGCTTGACCAGCAGATACGCGCCGCCATTCGAACCGTTTGCGGATCCATTCGGTCCATTGCTCGATCCGTTCGGCGATCCGTTTTGCGATCCATCCTGGGTGGGCGCCGAACCGTTCGAGTTTCCGATCTTGGAAAAGCAAGCGCGAATAATTGCCGGAGGCAATCCCGTTAGCGCGGATTGCGGATACAAGCCGCGTTCAGCAGTCTTGATCGCCGAGGGCAGCAAGTCGCTTCCAACGATGTGCACGGACCAGTCTTTGGTCTTAGGTGTTGCCGGAACAGAATTTTCGGAAATTCCGCAATTACGGGCAGGGGCTTTCGCGTCTTTGCTGCCGTTCGCATTGCTCGAACCGTTGCCGTTGCTGCTTCCGTTGGGTATGGCTTCGCACAGGGCCATCGCGATCGAGTAGGCTTCTTCGCCGGTCGCGCAGCCTGCACTCCAGATGCGCAGCGTGCAAGGGCCGTCGTCCGACTTGCGGGAATAGAGTTGCGGGACCACGTGACGAGCGAGGGCGTTCATCGCTCCGGGATGGCGGAAGAAGCCGGTGTTGGCGTTCAGGACGCCATCGAGAAAGGACGCGAGGGCAGCGGGATCCAATTCGGAAGAGCGCAACTGAGCGAGCAATGCTCCGGGAACTTCCAGTTCTTGAGTTTCGAGGTAATCAGCCACATGGGCAGCCAGAGCGCTGTTGGGACAATCGAGCAGCACCCCGGTCTGGCGCTCGACTAGCAGGCGCAGCTCGGACAGTTCGTGCTCGAGAATGGTAACGCCCGCCATCAATCTATGCATAATCCTTCCTCAAACATCGTGCCTGACTCGTCGATCCGATCGGCTGCATCCCGGGGGAGGAAGAGTTTCACAGTTCTCAGTCGCCAGCCGCCATCGCGGCATACACCTTTCGGGAATCTTGTACGGCTTGCTGCGCGACCACATTCATTTCTTTGTCCAGCGACGAAAAGCGCTGCATGATCTCGTGAATGCGCAGCGTCATATTACGAATCGTCTCCATCTGGGCGCGAGTCTGGGCCGAGAGGCTGCCGGGTTCGAGCAGCAGCAAGTCCGAATTCCCCAGGACTGAAGTAAGAGCGTTATTGAGATTGTGACGCATCTCGAGCATGTAGCGGCCCAGGGTGGCCTCGCGCTCCAGCGCGGCGCGGGAAAGTTCTGCGGTGCGGGCGCGGGACTCTGCACGCGAACGGTGCACTGCCTCGGCAGCGGCCAGGACCAGGGTTTCGAGCCAATGCTCACTCGGACGCAGAATCGAAACCCGGGGCCAGCGATCGCGAACTAATTGCGCCGTCGCGGAATCGTGACATACGCAGAAGATCGGTTGCCCCGTGGAATGCAGCGGTTCGAGCACGACCGACAGCAGGTCGCGCCGTAATTGCCCGACAATCGCGACATCGAAGACATCCACCACGAAGCGCGGCCACAATTCTCCGCTCAGCATGGTAAACGTGGGAACGTTCCTCTCCATTTGCCAGCGGGCGGTAACCCGCCGCGAGAAATCTACGTCGTCGGAGATGATCAGTACAGTCGGTGTTTCCACGAACGAACTTCCCTTCTTGCCTTCTGCGCGGCCTGGAATTCCTTCAGGCCTGATCGGTTCTCAACCGAACTTGCCTACGGATTACTTCTTCTGCGCCTCGGAATCCAGGTCCCATCCGGGTGCGCTCGATACTTCAAACTCAGGAGCCTCGGACGGCGGCGCCGGCTTGCTGACGGGCTTCGCAGCAGCCTTCGCGGACGCGCTTTGTCCCGCGACTGCAGCGGATGCTTTTGCCGACACCGGCTTACTGGCGGCCACGGGCTTCGCAGCGGCCTTTGCCGGCGCAACTGCGGCTTTAGGGGCAGCGACGGGCTTTCCCTTCGCGTCAGGCTCAGCGGCTTTACCGCGACCAAGAGCATGCTCAACGGAAGCTCGCAGATCTACCAGCATCCGCAACGGCGATCCGGAGGAGTATTCGGCCTGGAACATCACCTTCCAGGACTGGCAGATCATGCGCAGGCGGATGATCGGCTCCTGCGCAGAAAACTGCGCGCGCCGGCAATCGATCGTCTCAACTCCCTTGTCTTCAAGCTCGGTCAGGCCATCCAGGATCAAATTGAGATCGCCGAGCATCAGGCGGAAGAAGGACCGCCGCATCAGGTATCCGAAGCGTGTGAACGCGACTAACGCGATGGGCAGGTAGAACAGCTCGCCAGCTAAACCTTTGGCCTTGCGTCCTTGTTCGAGGACGCCTCCGTGCAGCAACTCGTCAAGAGAACGGCACCTCCGTGCGGAATCAAGTACGCGATCCAGGGAGTTCAGCCAAACGGGAGGCTTCAGCTCCACCGGGCCGACAATCGGCTCAAGAGCCTGAGCGACGTAAGCAAGATCCACTTCGGTGTCGTTGACGCCCGTAGGCGCCAGCTGGCTGAAATACTGGACAAGCAGGAAGTCGATTTTGTCGCGGATCACGTCTGTCTTGGTGGGCCGCGCCAGATAATGCTGTAACAAGCTGACCAGCCCATCCTGGTTCACCAGAGAACTGGTTTGCAGGAACTGGCGCAACTGGTGGACCTGAACCAGATTGTCCATCTGATCGAGCCATTGATTGGCCTGTTCGACCGCCTCTTTGCCGGGAGTGTCGACGCCGGCTTCAAGGTCGGCACAGGGCTTAACGTCAATGGCGAACTCGCGCGCGATTTCGAAATAAATCGGATATAGCCGCCGGGCAGAGGTCCATTGAGTTGCGAGATCTTGCACAGGGGTGGAAGGAGTCATAGTTTCACGATCCAGTTGGGCACGTCGCCCCGAAAGCGAGCGGCCACGAGAGTCTTGCCGGGGTGATATTGCACCGCGACGACGGAAACTTCGACATTGAGCGAGCCGTCCGAGTTGCGCAACTGAAGCACATCGGCGAACTCGAGCGGGGTCTTGCATGCGAATAGAACTTCGCGAGGAGTTCCGAATTCGATGACTGTACTCTCGCTGAAATCGGCAGGCTCGCCGGGCTGAAGAATGCGAGCTAGTTGAACCGGCATCCGCATCGCGGTAGCGTCGGGAAAAAAGCGGGCGAGACCGGCCACCGGGCTGGAGTTTTGCGCGTTGCGTGCCGTTGCTGTGGCTTGTTGCGCCAAGCGAATGAAAATCCTCTTAACTGAGCCTCATCGGCCTAAACCGATTTTGCAAAATCAGCGTTTCTGCCGCTCGAAATGCGGTCGGGCTCCCCTCTTCCTGGTTTGGATGAGCTTTGGGGAGCCGGATATCTGCGGTTCAGTGAGAACAGGAGCAAGGTGAGAACCATCTCTTCGAACGGAGGTACTAGCACTCAGGTGAGAGCCTTTTCAGCGCTTTAGGGGCTGTTCTGAGGGTTGCGCATGAGGCTCTCATCGAATCCGCGTCTCAGGGTGAGACGATCGTCTCATTGCGTCTCTTCATACACATCGCCGGCGCCGTCCGCGTTCCGACGAAGCCATGGTTGCCTGCGCAGGGACGGACTACTGCAATCTGGCGCAATATTGATACCAAAAGGCGTGCGGCCAAGCTGGCAACTACCCTGGAAGAGGACCTAAGGGATTCGGGGAAATCCGGTTCGGATGCATTGGTCGGGGTGTCCGGCGGGATGCGGAAATCACGAAGGCGCCGACATCGGCTTTCGCGGATTCAAGACTCGCATCGGCGGCAACCTGGTGGAAGCGGTCGCAATCTATGTTGGAGGCTGTACCGGGCCTCATGCCGCGGCCGCGCAGCAGGTGGTTGAGGTCGCGCCCTGCGATGAAACCCTTCCGAAAGTGGTCGCGAATTTCATTCGAGGGTTGCGAGAGTCAAGAGCGGCACTCCGCGCTCCATCCTAGGGACAAAACATCCTTGGCAACGGCGTCCCGGGACGTCGCATTCCTTCCTCCGGACCCCACAACGCCGGATGCAGCGGCGGCTTAGATACCTGCTCACTGCCGCCGCATCGTCCGGAGATGCGGATTCTTTTGCGGATTTTTCGCGTGCCTCTGGCTCGGCTTGATTTAGTCTGACGGCACATGACCGACAATCCCAGAGAGTACGGATTCCGCAACTGGCGCGTCCTGGCGCTGGAAAGCCGGCGCGCCCGCGAGATGGCGCAGCTCATTTCCAACAACGGAGGTCAGCCGATCGTTGCTCCGTCCACGCGCGAAGTTCCAGCAGAAGACAACGGCGACGTTCGAAAATTCACGGCAGCGCTCAAAGATGGCAGGATCGATGTCGTTATCTTCCTCACTGGAGTCGGCGCAAGGGCCCTGGGAGCCGCGGCGGAAGAAATCTGCCCGCGCGAGGAGTTGATCAGTCTGCTCAGCCGGATCACGGTCATCGCCAGAGGACCAAAGCCGGTAGCCGTGTTGCGGGAATGGGGAGTGCCGATCGCGGCCGTTGTTCCCGAGCCGAATACATGGCGGGAGCTTCTCGACTTGTTCGACGAAAAGAAAGATTTGTTTCCGCTAATGGGGCGTTCGGTTGCCGTGCAGGAGTATGGGGCTTCCACTCCCAATCTGCTGACAGGATTAGCGGAACGTGGAGCCGTGGTCATGCCGGTCCGTGTCTATGAATGGTGTTTGCCGGAGGACACCGGTCCGCTGCGGAAGGCGGTTGAAGCGATCGCGCATCGGGAGATCGACGTTGTACTGATCACCTCAGCGGTCCAGGTCCGGCACCTGCTGCAGATTGCAGAAGAGATGCAACTGAAGGACGAGGTCATTCACGGTTTGTCGCGAGTTGTCGTCGGTTCGATCGGGCCCGTGGCCTCGGCCACGTTGCGAGACCTCGGGATCCCTGTTGACATGGAGCCCAGCCATCCAAAGATGGGTTTCCTGGTAAAGGAAGTTGCAGAGCAGTGCACGAAACTGGCGGAACGGAAGACTCCCACTGGAAGCGACTGACTTCCGTAGTCGCAATCGAAAAGACCGTCGAACTTCGGCCTTCCTAACTGGTCATTGCAGCGTGTGGCTCGATGCGGCCGATCCTGACGAGCCGGCGCCGATGTTGTAGCGCTTGAGCTTCCGATAGAGCGTGGCGCGGCTAATGCCTAACATGCGTCCAGCGAGAGTCTTGTCTCCCTTCACTTGCTCGAAGACCCGCTGAATGGTGGCGCGTTCGATATCTTCGAGGTCCGTCGTGGACAATGGAGCACGCCCGGATTCCACGGTCATCGCTTCCCCGGCGGCCAGGTCGGGATCGAGTACAGTGGATTTTCTGGCGGCTTCGATTACGGGCGATCCGGGAGCCAAACTACCGGAAGCAATTGAGGGAGGAAGATCGCCAAGGTCAATGACCTGGCCATTGCCCAGAGCCACGGCGCGTTCGACGCAGTTTTCGAGTTCGCGGACATTGCCGGGCCACTCGTATTGCATGAGTGATTTCATGGCAGCGCTAGAGACGTGCATTTCGCCACCGGGGGCATAGCGTTCCAGAAACCAATGCACGAGCATGGGAATGTCACTGCGGCGTTCGCGCAGCGAAGGCACGTAGAGAGTGACCACGTTGAGGCGGAAGTAAAGATCTTTGCGGAATGTCCCGTTCTTGTAAGCGGCTTCCAGATCGCGGTTCGTGGCGGCGATGACGCGTACGTCGACCTTGATCTTCTGGTTGCTGCCCACAGGACGGACTTCTTTTTCCTGCAATACGCGCAGCAGTTTGGCCTGCAACTCCAAGGGCAGTTCGCCGACTTCGTCGAGGAAAATAGTGCCGCCATCGGCGGCTTTGAACAATCCTTCCTTCGACTTCAATGCACCGGTAAAGGCTCCCTTTTCGTATCCGAAGAGTTCACTCTCGATCAGTGTTGGAACGAGCGATCCGCAATCGACGGCGACGAAGGGGCGTCCCGCGAAGGCTCCCCGAAAATGCATCGCGCGCGCGACGAGTTCTTTTCCGGTCCCACTCTCCCCATAAACAAGGACCGGGGTGCGCGTGTCTTTGAGCCGGGCTACCATCCGCAGAACTTCCTGAATCCGCGCGGATGAACCGATGATGCCGTGCACGGCTGTTTCCGAATCAGTGCGCTGGCGGAGAAATTCATTTTCCTCGACCAGACGAACCTTCTCCGCCATGCGCCGCAGAAACAGCCGGAGTTCCTCGAGCGGAGAAAACGGCTTCGTGATGTAGTCGTAGGCGCCCAGTTTCATGGCCTGAACCGCGGTTTCGATGGAGCCGTGCCCGGTCATGAGGGCAACTTCGGTGCGAGGCAAAAGCTTCTTCACCTTCTCCAAGAATTCCAGACCGGACATGTGGGGCATGACCATGTCGGAGAGGACGATGTGGACGGACTGCTCTTCGAGCAAAGAGAGTGCCGACTCGCCGCTTTCGGCTTCCAGGCAGAAAAATCCCAAAGCCTCGCCCACGGTCGAACACAGCTTGCGGATGCTTTGCTCGTCGTCGACGATGAGCAGGCGGATACGGAGATCATCTTTACTACCGGCGTTATTCACTCGGCCTTCCCAAAAGTCTTCGAGATCACATCAATAAATTGCTGGACGCGAAAAGGCTTCTCCACGCAGGGAGCACCGGTGTCGCGCAAGGTAGCGACAGTTTCTTCGTTGGCGATGTCTCCTGTAATGAAGACTAGGCGGGACGCAAGGTCGGGGCGGTGACTGGCGATCCAAGCATGCACTTGGCCTCCGTCAACGCCCCCTGGCGTACGCATATCGGAAACGACTCCGAGGAACGATCCTTTCTCGAGAAGGCGGAGAGCGTCGACGCCAGATTCGCAGCAAACCACGGGATATCCGCTGCGCTCGAGAGCGGCTTGCACATAAGCCATCACTGCTGGCTCATCCTCGATGAGCAGCACCGGCAAAGGCTGAGGTCTTAGGGCTGGTAGGCTCATGTTTGTTTCACTCCTGCGGCCACCCCGAAGGAAGCCGTGTGGGGGATTGCCGGCAGACGGACGATGAACGTGGCGCCTTGGCCGCCGATATTGTTGTGGCAAAGAATCTCGCCGCCGTGCTCCTTGACAATGCCATAGCAGATACTCAGGCCAAGGCCCGTGCCTTTTCCGACCTCTTTTGTTGTAAAGAAGGGGTCGAAAATCTTGTCGGGATGAGAAATCCCGTTGCCGTTATCGGAAAACGAGACTTCGACGGCGTCGCCGGCTTTGGTAGACATGATTTCGATGCGCGCGGGGCGGCCGACTTCGTGCACCGCGTCGTAGGCGTTGTTGAGAATGTTGAGGAAGACCTGCTGCAATTGATGGGCGTCTCCGATCACATCGGGGAGCCCTTCGTCGAGATGCTCGACTACGTCGACGCCGTGACTATTGAAATCGTAGGAACGCAGTTGGATCGTCCGCCGCAGGATCACGTTCAACTGCAAAGCATTGCGCTGCGGCGGCATCTGGCGGGCAAAACTGAGAAGGTTCTGGACGATCTGCTTGGTGCGCTGCGCTTCCTGCAGAATGACGCGCAGATCCTTGCGCGCGCCTTCGGTAAGGTCGGGATTCTCCATCAGAAGATCGGCAAAGCCCAGAATTGCCGTCAGCGGATTATTGACTTCATGAGCGACGCCGGAGACCAGTTGGCCGACGGCGGCCATTTTTTCTGCATGGACCAACTTGTCCCGCAGCACCGCAGAGTCGGTGATGTCAGTCAGCACCACGACGATGCTGGTGACGATTCCCTGCTCGTCGCGCATGGGGCTGAGATTGGCAGAGAATTTTCCCACCGCGCCATTGCGTCGCGCGATCTCGAGTTCCAAGTTGTCGACCTGCTGGCTGTTTAGCGTGCTTTGGACGGCCTCGGCCAGAGCTCGAACGAAACCAGGTCCAGCCAACTCCAGCAACGGCCGTCCCAGAAGCTCTTTTTGGTCGAAGCCAGAATCGTACCAGCGGCGGTTGGCATAGCTGATCAGACCTGCGGTATCCGCGACGAGAATGAAGCTCTGTGTGTTGCTGAGGATCTTTCCCGAAAAATCGCGCTCGCGGTGGAGTTCTGACTGATAGGTGCGCAGTCCGGTGACGTCCAGCATCAATCCGCGAATCTGTAACACGCGCCCGTGGCTGTCATACAGTCCAAAGGCATTGATAAGGACGTGTATGGGAGATCCGTCTTTGCGCCGCAGGGTCGCTTCGAAGTTGCGGAGATGCCCCTGTTCCTCCATCACGCTGGCATGACGCTCGCGCTGCTCCTCCGAAAAGTAAAGTTGCGTAGGGATATCGATTTGCAGCAACTCATCGCGGCTGGCATAGCCCAGCATGCGCACCATTGCGTCGTTCACTTCGATGAAGCGCCCGGCCGGGGTGCTGAAGAAAAGGCCCTCCTGCACGTTATCGAAGAGTTCGCGGTAACGCCGTTCTGCCTCGCGGCGGTCCGAAATATCTTTCAACACGTGAATGGTTTGCAGGCCTTCACCCGAAGCTCCATGCACGCGGGAAGTCGAGACCAGGTAGGTGCGGTCGAAGACGGGGTGAGCGAATTCGTCGGAATCGTCGGACATGGGGCGGCAGAACGGGCACGAGTACGACGCAGTGTCGCTGGTGAGGGCCATGAGGGCCCGCATGTTGACGCCCACGAGCTCCGCTGGAGGAACGCCAATCATGGTCGCCAGGGAGCGATTGACGCGCAGGACCTTGTCGGTTTGATCGTGCACGACAATGAAGTCGCTGATGGCATCGAAGATCTCCACCCAGTGACGATTCGCCTGCTCGATCTGCGTAAAGAGGCGCGAATTCTGCAGGGCCATGGCAGCATGTCCAGCCATGGTTTCAAGAAAGACCCGGTCCTCTTGATTTAACGACGGGGAACTCCTCGAAAGGCAAAGGATGCCATCGATCTGTCCGCTCGGGCCAGCCAGCCTCACGAGCACAGACTCCGTCCAGCGGAGCGCCGAAGCCGCCTCTGCACCGAGCATCTGATTGGCCGTGCCTGCCACAATCGTCTCCGTGTGGAGCGGCAAGAAGTCGGCGAGGGCTGCGCCGAGTGCGCGATCCGTTACGCGATCCAGCGCCGGCGTTGCCGGAGAATTGGCTAAGGGTGAATCTTGTGTTGCGAGGTCAGGATCTTGCCGAGTATGTGGGGCTTGATTCTCTGAACTGGACGAGACTAGCGAGGGTTGCGCGTCAGAGGGAGCTTTCTCGCGATCGTAGAATGCGGCGACTTGCCACCGTCCTTCGTGCGGAACGGCGAGCAAGCCGGCAGAGGAACCAGTCAACTCGGCGATCCGGCGCACGAAGCGGCGCGCAAATTCGGGGAGTCGCAGGGCACCATCGATCTCGCGAGCCAACTCGACTAACGCTTCCGCGCGGCGGCGATGTTGCTCGGACGAATGAAGATTGCTGGCAACTTCCAGCATCACAGCTGCCTGATTCGAGAGCGCGCGGGCGCGGCGGATGTCTTCCTGAGAGATTCCTGTTCCATCCACACGGTCGAGCACACCGAACATTCCAAGGAGCCGTCCAGTCGTGCCTAACAAAGGTACGGCGAGTAATTGCTGGACTTTATATTTCGTTAGAATCTCGATGTTGGTTCCCGGAGTACGGCTGGCCTCATCGGTCCAGAACACTTCCTTAGCGCGCAGCGCTCGGGTGGCGACTCCCTCCGGGAAGACATTTTCGACGCGACGTGGCTCTCCCCCCTCGACGACGTAACGAACCATGAACTGATCGTCTTCCAACATTGCGATGAAGCAGCGCCCAAATCCGAGGAAGTCGGAAGCTCGGGTGACAAAGGCTTGCAGAAAGCGCTCGAGATCGCCACTGGAACTGAGTTCGGAGGAAATCTCAAGCAGTTGATGCAGTTCGTGAGCCTGGGCGTGGGACGTGGCATGCAGTTCGGCGTGCGCGACCGCGACCGCGCCGAAGCCAGTAATCGCAGCCACCAGGGCGCGTTCTTCAGCGGTGAATACCCCATCCTGCCGCGGATAGATAAGGATCGCGCCTTGCGTCCGGGAGGTGCGAAACGGAGCGGCAATCAACATGCCTGGCCAAACTAAATTTCCGAGCGAATGAACGTCGGCGCCGATAGAAAGCGTAATCGGCTCCCCGGCGGCCACGGCGCGCTGGGCCAAGTCCGCAGCAAAGCGCAGGGTCTGCCGGTCGTGACGAGCTCGCGCGGATGTTGCCAACTGGGGAGTTTCGGCCGATACCGCTTTCAGCTCGAACGGCCCCTCTCGACGCAATAACACACAAACCAAGCGGGTGCGGAGTAGCAAGCGTAAGCGGTCGGCCAGCGCCTCGATCACCGCCGTAACATCAGGAGTGGAATGTAAGGCGTGCGCCACGTCGGCAAGAATCTCCGCCCGGCGGTGCTCCTCCTTGGAGGCTTCCGTTAGACGCGCCGCTTCCAGCAGAGTGCCTAACTGTCCAGCCAGAATTGTGGCCTTCGCGGCCAAATCTTCGTTGAAAAAGTCGTCATCCGCGTCGTGCAGGAATGTGACGGCCCCGATCACTTCGTTAAACGCCATAAGAGGAGCAGCCAGTAGCGATCGGGCGTCAAACTCCATGGCTGCGGGGAAGTTCTTGGAGTGTACATGGTTGGCGAAGATCGTCCGCCGCTGCCGCACAGCATCGGCGGTGACGGCGCTCTGATCGGGACGCAGCCGCATCCCTGCGAAGCGCTCCACCAGCTTTCCGTCCGCTTGCTCTCCGACCAATTCGTCCCCAGCCTGACAGCGCCAGAAGTAGACGCCAGAAACCTGGAAGAATTCGCGGGTCGCGCGGCAAAACAACTGGATCAGCGCGTTGGAGTCGGACCTTCCGCTGAAGCTGGCAGCAATGCGAAGCAGGAGCTTCTGGAAGCCCTCATCGGACCCGCGAGCACTGCTGTTGTCCGGGGAAACGATTGGACCGCCGCCAGAAACACCAACTGCCGCACCGATACCGAGGGAATAGTTTTCGCGATTCACAAGTGCTTGAATCTATTTGGGAAAGTATCTGTCATCTCAATTTGAGTCAAGGGAAATGGGTGGGAGGGGTGCCTTTGTGTGAAATCCCGCCCTTTCTCGTGAGACTGGGTCTCAGACTGAGAACCACGGGCCCATTCTAGCTTAATGAGACGGGGTTAACGGGGGTCGTTTTGAGACACCGCTTCCCAAGGACTCGACAAGCCGTTTGGTTTCATTGATATGGATGCCATTACTTTGGTTTTTTCAAGAAGGATTGGGTGGCCCAGCTGTTGCACGGTTGGCTTTGCCAGATCTCTGTATCAAGGAGGATTTGTGTCTCGACGATTCGTGGCAGCCGTCCTAGTCGCGCTGACATTGGCAGTAACACTGGGGCCCAGCCATGTGGCGGCGCAAGCCGCGCAAAACGACGAAATCCTCCGGCGCGCGAAGACTAAGGTGCCGCCGACCTATCCAGACTTGGCGCGCAAGATGAACATTTCCGGAACGGTAAAGATTGAGGTAGTGGTTCTGCCCAACGGGAATGTCAAGGAAGCTCGGATCGTGGGCGGACACCCGGTGCTGGCCGGTGCTGCGCTGGACGCAGCCAAGAAGTGGCGCTTCGATCCGGCGCCGGCAGAGAGTTCAGGAGTCATCGAATTCAAGTTTGAGCCGCGGCAGTGACCTGGCTGCGGAGGAGACGGGCATGACAATCGGCAAGAAGCTGTATGTGAATTTCGGCATCATCCTGACGACGGTGCTGATTCTGTTTTTGGTCAACTATTCGGCGGTGCAGCGGGAGCACTCGGCGAAAGCGGCGGCGCAGGCCTCTTTGCAGCTGCAGGATACAACGAATACGGTGCGCTTCCAGATGATGCAGAACCGCCTCTATCTCAGCAACTACCTGCTGAGCGGCGACACGCGGGAAGTTGACCGCATGAACGAGGGCCTGCGAACTCTCAACGAGAAGCTCGAACAGGGGAAGAACCTCGCGAACTCTGATCAGGAGAAGAACTCCCTCATCAAGGTGCAGCAGCTCGAACAATCCTGGGGGAAGGAATTTGCCCAGCCGCTGATCGACAAGCGCAAGGATGTCGACTCGGGGAATGCGACCGTCGCCGAGCTCCAAATCTATTACCTCCAGAAGGATGCTTCCTCGTGGGTGAAAAACTCGACGGATTCGCTCGACGTGGCCGACGCCGAAAACCACAATCTGGTAAATGAGCGCACTAAGTCAGATCAGACCGCGGCGAATTGGACGATCGCGATTTCGGCAATCAGCACGCTTCTGGCGCTTTCGCTCGGCGTCGTGATCGCCTACCGCACGGCCAAGTCCATCACCGAACCGCTGACGAACCTGATGAATGTGGCCCGAGGCATCGGGAACACGGGAGATCTCGAGCACAACATTGATTTGAGCCGCGACGACGAAATCGGCGAACTGGCTCGCACCTTCCACAAGATGGTCACCTATCTCAAGGAGATGGCTGGAGTTTCCGAAGCCATCGCTGGCGGCGACCTGACCCTGGAAGTGAAACCCCGTTCTACGCACGACACCTTAGGCAACGCCTTCGCCAAGATGGTCGACGGCCTTGCCGGACTCGTGCGCAGCGTGCGGGACGCTTCGTCTCAAGTTGCCAGCGCTTCGAGCCAGGTGGCTGGAGCTTCCGACGATTCCGCGAAGATCGGACTGCAGGCCTCTTCCGCGATCGATGAAGTCACCAGCACGATGCACGAGATGAGCGTCAACGTGCAGAACATGGTGAAGAGCACGCAGGTGCAGGCGTCGAGCGTGAGCGAGACGTCAGCCTCCATCGATCAGATGGTGGCGTCGATCCAGCGCGTGGCCGACACCGCCAAAGTGCTGCTCGATATCTCCAACCGTTCGCGCGAGGAAGTGCACAACGGCATCGGCACCATGGAAAAGGCGACCGATGGCCTGAACCGCATCAACACCACGATCAACTCGTCGGGAGAAATTATCGGAGCCCTCGGACAACGAGCTGACGATATCGGCAAGATCATCGAAGTGATCGACGATCTGGCGGAGCAGACGAACCTGCTGGCGCTGAACGCAGCGATCGAGGCGGCGCGTGCCGGAGAGCACGGCCTGGGATTTGCCGTGGTCGCCGACGAGGTCCGCAAGCTGGCCGAGAAGTCGGCGCAGTCCACTAAGGAAATTTCGGAACTGATCCAAAGCATTCAGAAAGAAGCCCGCAAGGCGGTCGACAACATGAATCGCTCGACCTCGATTGTGAACGAGGGTCTGGAATTGGGTGGAGAGCTGAATTCCGCACTGCGCAAGATTTCCAACGTGGTCACGGAAGTTTACAAGTTCGCGCAGGAGATCGGTGCGGCTACGAACGAACAGTCGCACGGTTCGTCCCAGATTGCACGCGCCACAACGCGGCTGAACGAAATCACGCATGAAATCAATTCAGCCGTCGAAGAGCAGGCGTCTGGAGCGCAGGCGGTCGTCAAGGCCATGGAGCGGATGCGGGAACTGGTACAGCAATCGACCTCCAGTTCGACCGAGCTGGCAGCGTCCTCGGAGCAGATGTCGAAGATGTCGCGCAGCTTGCTTGAGTTCATCGACCGGTTCGCGCTGGCGGAGGGTGCACGCGCCCAGGCGGGTTCCGACGCTGGACGGAACGCGCGCCGGGCCGCTGCGGGAGCGCAGTACTAGGTCCTATCCGGGGAGCTTGACGCCATGAGCCGTGAACTTCACATCGTCGGTTTTCAGGTGGGACGCGAGACGTATGGCGTTCCCATCACTTCCCTGCACGAAATCGTGCGGGTACCCGAAATTACTGCCGTGCCCGATGCGCCCGACTATTTGGAAGGCGTGATCAACCTGCGCGGCAAGATTGTGTCCGTAATGGACCTGCGAAAACGTTTTGGAGAAAAGCAGACCACGCTGAAACGGCAGAACCGCATTCTGGTGGTCGAGCACGCGGGGCGGTTGGCCGGGCTGATTGTGGATTCGGCCTCGGAGGTTCTGAAGATCCCCGCCGATGCAGTGGAGGCTCCGCCAGCCGTGTTTCAGGAAGGCGGACTGAATTGTGTGACTGGGCTGGGCAAGGTTGCGGGACGCCTGGTGGTGCTGCTCGATATGAGCAAACTGCTGGCTCCGGCAAGTCTGCAGGCCAAAAGCGACCCCGGGGAAAAGAAGGCAGCACCAAAAGCCGAGGCGCGAGGCGCGGCGGCGCGTTAAGAAATCATTCCATCCGTTTTTGAATCGACATGAGACGGGAACGAGAGCAAGCATGAGCACATCCGGAGCGGCACCAGCTCCCATCCTGACGGACGCGGAACTGAAGTTGTTGCAGGCGCTGGTGTACCAAGAATGCGGCATGCACTTTGACGAGCGCCGCACGCATTTCCTTCAGGACCGGCTGTTGCGCCGGCTGAAAGAGTGCCGTGCGGACTCCTTCTACGCCTACTACCGGCTGCTGATCAGCCACGAAGGCAAACAGGAACTGGCCAAGCTGCTGGAGAACCTCACGGTCAACGAGACCAGCTTCTTCCGCCACAAGGCACAACTCGATTTGTTTCAGAAGACCGTGTTGGAAGAGTTGCTGAAGCACAAAAGCTCGCGGCGAGAGTATTCGATCCGTATATGGAGCGCCGGTTGCTCCACCGGACAGGAAGCCTACACGCTGGCAATGCTGGTAACCGACGCCCTGGCGTATTACTACCTGCGGAATCCGCTGCCGATGGACTTGCCGCTTCCGAAGCCGCTCGTGCCTCCACCGTGGCGGGTCGAAATTCTCGCCAGCGACATCAGCTATTCGGTGCTGCGAGCGGGACAGGAAGCGACCTACAGCGAGCACCAGATGTCGATGGTCGATTACGGCTACCGGCTGCGCTACTTCGACAAAGTTGCCGATCGGTATGCCATCAAGAAAGCGCTGAAGGAGATGGTGCATTTCGACTTTCATAACCTGAAAACCGAATACCTGCCCCAGCGCAACGATGTGATTTTCTGCCGCAACGTGATGATGTACTTCGACGAAGCCGAACAAAAGCGGCTGATTGAAAAGTTCTATCGCTGCTTGAATCCCAACGGCTACTTATTTGTGGGTCATGCGGAAAGCCTGCTGGGACTGACCAAGAAATTCCAGATGGTCCACAAGGACAGCGGAACAGCATATCAACGGCTTGAGGTAAGAGAGTGACGAATACGCCTGACGAACGCGGCGCGGAACTGCGGGAGCTCTTTTTTGAGACTTCGCAGGAACTGCTGCAGGCGCTGAACGAAGAGGCGCTGAAGCTGGAGAAGACTCCCGGCGATGAGGAAATCGTGCGCGGCATCCGGCGCACGGTGCACACGCTGAAGGGCGACTCTGCCGCTTGCGGATTGCGGGAGTTGAGCGAACTGGCGCACCAGTTCGAAGACGCGTTGTCGCTCGAGGGAACGGCATCGCATGCAGCTGTGGCTGAGATCGCATTCGCAGCAGCTGACGTGTTTACGGAGATGATCTCGGCGTATCGCACGAACGGCAAAATGCCCGCGACCAAGGGTCTGAGCAGGAAAATTCAGGACCTGACCGCGGCTCCGAAGGCCGCGAAGGCGCGGAAGACGAAGAAGGCGGCGGGCAAAGCGGCGACAGCCAAGAGCGCCAGCAAAGCGGAACTTTGGACAGAGTACGAAAAGCTGTCGATGACCAAGGCGCAGGCCGCCGGCCAGTCCGTGTATCACGTTGTCGTCAAGATCGATCCGCACTGTGCCATGCCCATCGCGGGGAGGCAACTGATCTATAACGCCCTGGGCAGCACCGGGGACGTCATCGCTGTGCGGCCGGACGCGAAGTCCCCCGCAGCCTCGAAGCACGTGGAATTTGTGCTGGGCAGCAAACAGTCGGTCGAACAGATTTCTGCGAAAGGACGCATTCCCACGATTGCGGAGGAAGTGACCGTCGAGCAACTGCTGGAGGCGTGCGCAAGTTCGGAAAGTGCGGAGAATGTGGCGGAATCGTCTGCCAGTTTTGCCCAGGAAGCTCCTGAAGTGGGAGCGACTCCCGCGGAGCTTGCCGGGCCCAGCGCGGTGGCGGTTGCCGGCGTTGCCGCTACGCAAGAAAATCTGCTGCGCGTGGATGCGGGGCGCATCGACAACGTTCTCAACCTGGTCGGCGAACTAATTATCGGCAAGTCAATGCTGCAGCAGGCGCTCAACGAGTTTTCCAAACGCTATCCGAAGGAATTGCTGCGCGGCAAGTTTGCTGATGCCATGGCCTTCCAGGCGCGCGTTCTCAACGATCTGCAGCGCTCGGTGATGAAGATCCGCATGGTGCCCGTGGAACAGCTGTTCCGGCGCTTTCCGCGGATGGTACGCGATGTTTCGCGGCAATGCGGCCACGACGTGGAACTCGCCCTCAGCGGCCAGGACACCGATCTCGACAAAGGAATTCTCGATGCGATCGCTGAACCACTGACGCACCTGGTTCGGAATGCCATCAGCCACGGCATCGAATCTCCGGAAGAACGGCGAAAAGCGGGCAAGCCGGCGCAAGGAACGGTGCGGCTGAACGCCTATCACCACGGCAATCAGGTGATCGTGGAAGTCAGCGATGACGGCCGCGGCATTGATGCGCAGAAGATTCGGGCGAAAGCGATTGAACTAGGATTCACCACTCCGGAAGAAGCTTCCAGGATGACGGAAGCTGAGACTCTCGACTTTATCTTCCGGCCGGGATTCAGTACCGCTGAGCAGGTCACCGAGGTCTCGGGACGCGGCGTAGGCATGGACGTCGTACAGAGCGTGTTGCATCGTCTTAAAGCATCCGTCAGTTTGGAGACGCGGCTCGGTCAGGGCACGACGTTCAGGCTGAAGCTGCCGCTGACTCTCGCGATTATCAAAGCTTTGCTGTTCTGGGTGGAACAGCGCTTGTATGCGATTCCTTTGAACGCGGTTCTTGAAATCGCGCGGACCTTCGAGGCGGAAGTCCACCAGGTCGACAACTACGAAGTCCTGCAGCTGCGGAACCAGGTTCTGCCGCTCCTGCGTCTGGGTCGGCCGGCGACAACTGGGGTTGATCGGAAGTCCAAGCTGTTTGTGCTCGTCATTACGGTAGGAGAGAGGAAGTACGGATTGATAGTTGACGCGCTGGAAGGTGAAGAGGAACTGGTGATCAAGGCGTTGGACGACCAGACATTCTCGACCGATTTGGTGTCCGGTGCCTCAATTCTGGGAGATGGGCGCGTGGTGCTGATTCTCAATTTGCCCGCAGTCGTCGAACATGTGGCCCGCTTGCGGCCCGTGGAGATGGGAACAGCGAACTCCGGGTTGTTGTTGACGCATACCGATCGCATGCGTCTGGCGATGACTCCGGCGGTCGGAGGCCAGGCATGAGAGGGAACATCGTCCGCGTGCTTGTAGTCGACGATTCGGCCCTGATGCGGAAGCTGATCCCGCAGATGCTGGCGGCCGATGAATCCATTGAAGTGGTCGGCACGGCGATGGACGGCTCATTCTGTCTGAAGAAGATTGAAGAGTTGAAGCCCCATGTAGTCACCCTGGATCTGGAAATGCCGGGGATGAACGGAATTGACGCGCTGAAAGAGATCATGCGGCGGCAACCGGTGCCGGTCATCGTGTTCAGTTCGCACAGCACCGAGGGCGCGAGCGTGACCATGAAGGCGCTGGGGCTGGGAGCATTCGATTTTGTCACCAAACCCAGAGACGCCTCCGCCCACATGGCAGAGACTGCGCGAGAATTGATCGCGAAGGTGAAGGCAGCAGCCGATTGCAAACTCAAGCCGCGGATGCTCTCGGGACTTCCGCCGAAGCCGGAGAAGGTCGCGGCGGCGGCAGGATCTCCCACCAAGATCGTGGCGATCGGAGTCTCAACCGGTGGTCCGCAGGCCCTGGAGTATGTGTTGTCGCAATTGCCCGGAGATTTTCCGGGAGCGATCGCGGTGGTGCAGCACATGCCCGACGGATTTACTGACATGTTTGCGCGGCGGCTCGATGAACTTTGTCCGTTGCGGGTGAAAGAAGCGCAGTCGGGAGATATGTTGCAACCCGGCCGCGTCTTGATTTGCCCGGGAAGCCGCCATATGAAAGTGAAACGGCTTCCTCTCGGCGACATCGCAGTGCTCAGCGATGAACCTCGGGTCAACGGTCACCGTCCGAGTGTGGATGTATTGTTTCGCAGCGTGGCCGAAGAATTCCGCGGCAACGCCGTCGGCGTGCTGATGACAGGCATGGGCGACGACGGAGCAGAAGGTCTGGGAGCCATCAAGAAAGAAGGCGGCATGACGATCGCCCAGAGCGAAGAGTCCTGCGTGGTGTACGGCATGCCGAAAGCGGCGATTGAACGAGGATACGCCGTCCGCGTGGTGGGTTTGGACGTCATGGCAGCGACGTTGCAGGCGATTTGCGGCAGAAATCACGGATCCGATGTGGGATCCACCGGCCGCGCAGTCCGCGCCGGAAACTAGAAATCGGGCAGGCGAACCCTGTGACCAGCGTGATCTGGCCGGGGCACGCCAGCCATGATATGCAGTAGAAAGGGGAGGTCTGTATGGAGCAGTTCGCACCAGTGAAACGCAGCAAAGACGGCCAGCCGGTCCGCTATTTGATCGTGGACGACTCCGTGTTTGCCCGCAAGAATCTAGCCCGCATGATCGAAACGTTCGGCGGGCAGGTAGCGGGGGAAGCCGGGGACGGCTTAACCGCTATCAGCGAGTTCGACCGTACGCATCCTGACATCGTGCTCATGGACATCACCATGCCGCAGATGGAAGGGATCGAGGCAGCCGAACGGATCGTTCAACAGCATCCCGAAGCCCGCATCGTGATGGTTTCCTCCGTCGGATACCAGGAGAACATCGTGGCAGCGTTGCAGCGGGGAGCTCGGCACTTCGTGCAGAAGCCGGTGAAACCGGAAGTGCTCTACGAAGTCATCAAGTACGTGCTGGGCGAAGATGGAGCGGTCACGAACGCAGCGGGAGCGGGAGCGTAAGTCCATGAAGATGGAACTGATCCAGCCTTTCATCAATGCGGCGGACGCCGTGTTGTCGCAGGGCCTGCAATGCACGACCAAGGTGGGCAACCTCACCATGGAAGAGGACGCCTATCGCCGCAAGGGAGTTGCGGGCATGATTGCGTTGACGGGCGACATCGAAGGCCGGATCATTCTCGATCTGGAGCCGCAGACTGCGGTCAAGGTGGCCAGCCATTATGCGGGCGCCGAACTCCCGGAGTCGGATGCGTTGATCAAGGAAACCATCTTCGAGCTTGCGAATCAGGTCGTGGGCAACGCCATCTCGGCGCTCAACGACCAGGGCTTTCACTTCCGCGTACATCCCCCTCACCTGCTAACGGCCGAGCAGGGTGACAAGACCAGTGAAGACACAGAAGCGTTGATGATTTGCTTCGAGACCTCCCTTGGAAATGTCTTCATGAACGTCGCCTTGCGCTACAACAAACGGCGGATGGCCGATCACGCGGCGGTAGGTGCGTAGAGACAGTGGTTAGTGATTAGTGATTCGTGACTAGTGAAGAGCGGCGCTTTAGCGCCGCGATCGTCTTGCCAACATCTGGGGCTTCAGCCCCTCTTTCCACTCTGTGCCCGGTTTACAACGAATCAATTCGCTTGCTGCAGAGTGGCACCTGGCACTTCGAACCAGCGAGCCGTGACGGCTCCGAAGATAAAGCCTCCGACGTGCGCCAGGTACGCCACGCCACCGGTCTGCACGTGCGCCACTGCACCCGCATGCACCAGTTGGGTGAGGAACCAGAATCCAATCAAAAGCGCTGCCGGTATGAATGTGATCTTCACGAAGATGAAGATCAGCAACACCGACTTGATTCTGTCGCGTGGATACGTCACAAGGAATGCTCCCATCACCGCGGCGATAGCCCCGCTTGCACCCAAGTTGGGGACGGTGGAATGCGGATCGGCTGCGACCTGGGCCAGCATCGCCACCAGTCCTCCCAACAAATAAAAAGCGAGATAGCGGCCCCGGCCCATCGCATCTTCGATTTCGGGACCAAAGGCCCAGAGGAATACCATATTGCCGATGATGTGAGACCAACTGCCATGCATAAACATCGCGGTCAGGATGGTGATCCAGTGGTGACCCCACATGACTTGCGCGGGAACCAGGGACCATTGGGAGACAAAGGCATCCCCGCGCGCCAACTCCATCAGAAAAACGAGAATATTTACGGCGATGATGAGCGCCGTGCAGACAGGCGTGCGGACGGGACGGCGCGTCGCGTCGCTTAAGGGAATCAAGCCTCCCACGTTATCCTCCCTCGTCGACTGGGTTCCATCCGCTGGACCCAACTCTCCTCAGGATGCAGGTCCGGCCATGCCAACCGCCCTTTTTTTACGCTGCCAATTTCGTAGGCGGGGCCACGGTGTCGGCGGCCTTGCGGACTGCCAATGAGACCATCACGCGCGTAACGCCGCTGAAGATGAGGCTTACGCCCACTAAGGTGCCGATCGCCCAGGCGGAACTCGACGGCCACTGCATGTAGATCATCAGGCCCAGAAGCAGCGTCACGACACCGTCGAGAAGAAACCAGCTGGATCGCTGGGCTGAGGGAGCCCGGAAGAACTGGACGATGTCGAAGATTCCCTCCACCAGAAACAGCGAGGCCAGCAACAACGTGAGCGACGCCACGCCCAGCGCGGGACGCGCAATCACATACCCACCGAAGCCGACATAGGCGAGGCCCACCAGAAGTCTCCAGATCACGCTACCGGCTTCGCGCGAATGGAACGCAACAACGAGGTGGACTACACCCGCCAAAATGATTAGCCAACCGATGAGCGCGTTGACGGCGACCGCGGCAAGCAACGGCGATGCCAACGCTAACGCGCCCAGGCAAATGAGCGAGACGCCCCAGAGGATGGCCAACCTGGAGACCCGCCGCACGAGGCCCGAAGAATTCTGCGCCATAAGCACCTCCTCAACGGACCGGGCGAGTCTATCGCACCGGATTCGAGGATGCAATTCCTACCGCACCTGACCATGATCGAGGTTGGCAGGTCTCGTTCCAACGTGCGAGGTACTCAGGCCAGTAACGGCAATTGCGGACCGCACCCCGCATCCCCTGAACCTTCAGCCGGGTCTGCGAACCGTCTCAATTCTGGATACTTCTGAATCAACGTGGGCGGGGCAGACACTCGCTTTCCCGTCACCATCGCCTTTAACTCCAAGGCATTCACCCCGGCTTTACTCTCGAAGTGATTGTTGGTAATGACGTAGGTGGCCCGAGCTTTCTCGGCCACGTTCCGGATCCGTTCCTTCCAGTCTTCGAGTTCCTTTTCCCCGTACAGATAGTTGTAGCGATCGTCGCGATTGTCGAAATCGAACCACTGATCGTAGTTGCGGCCGTGCAGGCGCACGTAGGCGATGGACGCCGTAACGTGTTCAGTGGGTCCCAGCGATCTCCCAATCACAGGTTGATCGATATTGCAGAAGCCGACGTTTCTCTGTGCGAAATTCGCCAACGTATCGGGATTGTTCCAGCTTGAGTCCCGCACTTCCACGACGCATGGATACTCGATGAACTGGCGCACTAGGCGTTCGAGATATTCGCGATTCAGGGATGTGTTCTTAAACGACACGGGAAACTGAATGAGCAGCGCGCCCAACTTCCCTTCACTCGCCAGCGCGTCGAGTCCTTCGCGCGTCTTGATCTCGTCTTCATCCGTCGGGCGAATGCTGGCGGCCGAGGTCGGCTCTGCGATGGAGTTTGGGGAGTGGGTGAACGCGCGATAGAGCTTGGCGGTAAACAAAAACTGTGGATTTACAGCCGCGACTTTGCGGCACCACAACTTCACCAGTTCTGGTTTCAAAGGTCCGTAAAACGAAGTGTTGATCTCGGTCGTGTCGAAGAAGCGCGCCAGATATTCCAACGGATGCACCTTGCGTTGCCGCATTCCGGGCGGATAGAAGATGCCTTCCCAGTCTTTGTACGACCACCCCGCCGTGCCGACGCGGATGCTCGTAGAATGAATCTGATCTTGGCGAGCTTGTTGCGAGGATTCCATGGAGGGAAACCGCAGACGACGGGCAGGAGAAGGCTACCACGCACCGTTGTGGAGCGAGAAGTCCTGCCTCCCGACCTAGTGGGGCGGGATTCCCTGCGCCGACAACGATTGATTGAGCTGTCTCGCCAGCAGTTCCACTTTCTCGTTGGAGAGTTGCATCTGACCGTCGATCACGAACTTCAGCCCGCCTGCTCCCGAATCCTGAAATCTGGCGGTCTGTAGAGTCGCGGTGTTCTGCACCGCACCGGGCACCGTCGTCTTGAAATCGGCGCCCGTCTGGACCGCCGTAAGAATCGCCTTCGCGACCTTATCGCTCAAGTCTGTGCCCAGATCCCCAGAGCGTAATTCCTCGCCCATCATGCCGGCGGCGTCGATCCGCTTGATCGTAGCGGTAATCTTCAAAGCATTTGTCGTTTCGACGGATGGAGTCAAACGAAACTCAACCGTGCCCTCGCCTTCTCCCAGTTCGGTGGCAATCGAGCCAAAGGCACGCGAGCACGACCACCGTTCAAAGTGCAGCTTCAGCGTCAAAGAACTGGAGGGAGCCGCGGCCCCCATCGCGGCTTGCCTGACAGAGAGCCGTTCTCCACAGGACTTCGCCTCGCTGAGCTGACCATTCATGACTTCCGAGATACTTTGCTGCAGGTCGGACAAATCGAGGGTCATCTCGAGATTGAAACTGCGCAGATCACCCCCTGTTGTGGTTTGCGACAAGACTCCGGAAGTGCCAACGGAAATTGTTCGATCGGCAATGACGGCGTTGTTTCTCACCTGGGGAAAATTGAAGCTCAGGTCCTGGCCGCTCGCTAGAGTGATACCCATTTCGCGCCCCAGCGCGAGTTGAACATTCGCGAAGTCGGCGAGAGCTTTGGAGGTCGCGGCGGCGTGAGCAGCAATTTCGGTATTGGCGGATTCGCCGTGCACGGATTGGTCGAGGTGCTGGGCCTCTTGCGCGAGATCGGAATCTGCCTTTTCCAACCGTTTGGCAGTATCTTTCAATCCGGATTTTTGAGCGGGCGAGAAGCCCTCCTCAAATTTCTTGGTTGCGCTGCGCGCGTTCTCGAGCGACTGATCAAGAGACGTGATTCCCTCGCGTCCGCTCTTGCCTTCAGCGAATGCGTTGAGCTTGTCTTTGGCGGCATTGGTCGCATTTACGACATCCTGAAACTCTGCAATCTGCTGGCGGGTGGCTTGCACCGCCAGAGCCTGATGAAAATCCTTGAGTGTATCTTTTTCGTCGACGCCGTCGGGCCGGCCCGAGGCACCCGGAATACCACCGCCGCCCATTTCGTGTCCACCATGATGTTGCGCCTTGGCCGACACCGGGCAAGCAAGCAGGATTGCGCTGATAATGACGCCGGCAATATGGGCCCGATACATTTCTACCCGACACATGACAAACTCCCCCGACCGCCCCAGGATCGACACAAACCGCTCTCCAGATGATGCCTTTCGGACACGTTGGAGGAAGAGATATTCCGGCTCTCCGCCCGCTTAGCTTGTCCTACGGCGCGCCAAAACTCCACTCATTTTACAGTTCTTTGCAAAGTATAAATTTCGCGGGCCAAAACGTTGATGGATTTCGAGGTCTTTTCGCGCCTGCCAGTCTCGAACTCGCTAAGACCGGAATCCACCGCAAGAGTGCTAGGCTAGAGGCGCAGTTTCTCGTTTATGGACCGTCGATGGAACTCGTAATCAGTGGAGCTATCGGGTTATTGTTTGGCAGTCTGCTGGTTTGGCTGGCGCTTCGCTCGCGCTCAGCAGCAGTAAGCGCTCGTTTGTCATTCACCGAGAAAGAGTTAGCCTCCGCGAAGTCCGATCTGGCGCGACTGCTTCAGGAGCGGCAGGAACTGGTCGCCAGTCGGGCCAGACTTGAGTCGTCCCTTGAGGCGGAGCGGAGAACGAGCAATGAGAAGATCGATTTACTAACGAAGGCCGGGGATCGCGCTGCAGTGGATCTTCAAAATGCCTTCAAGGCACTCGCGGCCGACGCGTTAAACAGCAACAATTCCTCGTTTCTACAGATGGCGGAAGAGAATTTGAAGCGATTCCAAAGCGAAGCCCAGGGAGATCTTGCGGCGCGGCAAAAGGCGGTCGTCGATCTGGTCGCGCCGGTGCGGGATTCCCTGACCAAAGTTGACGCGCAAATACAGCAGATGGAAATCGCGCGCGGGCAGGCTTACGGAGATCTCAAGGCGCAAGTGCAATCGCTGATCACCACGCAAAAAGAATTGCAATCGGAAACCGGCAATCTGGTGCGCGCGCTGCGAACCCCAAATGTCCGCGGACGCTGGGGGGAAATCCAACTGCGGCGGGTGGTCGAGATCGCCGGGATGTTGTCGTATTGCGACTTCGCCGAGCAGGAGACGATCCAGGGCGAGAGCGGCCGTCTGCGTCCGGATCTGGTGGTGAAGTTGCCTGGCGGCAAGAGCGTTGTGGTGGACGCAAAAACTCCGTTGCAAGCGTTCCTGGAGGCCTTCGAGACTACCGACGAGGAGGCGCGGCGAACATGCCTCGCTAATCATGCGCGCCAGGTGCGCGATCACATGAAGACTCTCAGCGGCAAAAACTACTGGGAGCAGTTCGAGGCCACACCCGAGTTCGTCGTCATGTTTCTTCCCGGCGAAACCTTCTTCAGCGCCGCTCTAGAGCAAGACCCTGGACTGATCGAGCAAGGCGTGCTACAGCGGGTCATACCGGCGTCGCCGACAACTTTGATTGCGCTGCTAAAGGCCGTGGCATACGGCTGGAACCAGGAAAAGCTGGCGCGCAACGCGCACGAGATCAGCGCTCTTGGGAAGGAATTGCACGATCGCCTGAGAAAACTTGCCGCTCACATCACCGGAGTCGGGACAAATCTCGACCGCGCCGTGGAAGCCTACAATCAGGCGGTCGGGTCACTCGAGAACCGCGTTTTGGTCTCAGCACGCAAGTTCGCCGACCTTGGGGCGTCGGTCGCTGAGGATATCCCGGAACTCGAACCGATCGAGACCACAGCACGCGCTCTATCGTTCGAATGGGACGACGAACCTATGGAGATTCCAAAGAACGATCGTCGAGCGGGATAGCCGGCCAGATCAGAGGCATCGCTCCGGTTTTTTTACAGTTTGTCGCCTCTCCAACATTTCGTACGACCTATTCTGCAGGCTGTATTTCCCGGATAGCCCGAATCCATCAAAACAACGCTGAGATCGTAAACCTAACAATTTCAAGGGGAAACGGATACCAAATCTCACAGAAACATTCCAAAAGGCATAGTTTGCGTTCGAAAATGCATCTATAATCTCGGAAATAGTTTTATCTGCTGGACTTAGCGATTCGGGAAAGGGGTGTCGGGTGGCAGCGAACTTGCTCATTGAGGACCAGTGGGAGCTGACTTCCACACCTCAGCCCCCTAAGGGCTCGGGGCCAGCGCCGAAGCCCATGAATCGGGAAAGCCAAGCTCGCTTTGTCGCAGTTCTGCTGTTCTTGTTAACGGTGGCTGCCGTAGTTTTTGCCGGTTTCAACTTCGAAAAAGAGCGTGAGTCGGCGGTTCCCGACGACGGAGTGTGGTGGGTCGAGCATGACGGCAGCATGGTCGCCGACCGCGTCGATCCCTACGGACCCGGAGCGAAGGCCGGCATCAAGGCCGGCGATCAGCTGGTTTCCATCAATGGCCAGGAGATCAAAAGCACTCCGGGGTTGGTACGCCAGCTCTACACCACGGGCGTTTGGTCGAAGGCGGCGTATTCGCTGGTGCGGCACTCGGTGCCACTCGACTCAAGCGTCATTCTGGCTCCGGCCGATCGTTCGCTGAATCTTTCGTTGCGGCTGATCGCGCTGATTTATTTGGGAATCGGCGTTTACGTCTTGCTCCGCCGGTGGACCGCTCCGGGATCTACTCACTTCTACGTGTTTTGCCTGGTTTCTTTCATCGCTTATTCGTTCAAGTACACGGGCAAACTCAACGATTTCGACTGGATCATCTACTGGAGCAACATTGTCGCCTGGGTGCTGCAGCCCGCGCTATTTCTGCATTTTGTTCTCACTTTTCCTGAAAAGAGGGATTTTGTGCGGCAGCGCCCGTGGCTGCTGACCCTGGCGTACCTGCCCGGCGCGGCGCTGCTGGTACGACACATCATCGCCCTACGGCTGGCTCAGGCGAGCGGAATCCTTCGCTGGGATATGGACCGCCAAGAGATGGCTTACGGGGCGTTGCTGTTCATCGTCTCCGCTGCGGTCTTGTGGCACAGCTATCGACGCGCCAGCATCACCATCCTGCGGCAACAGTTGAAATGGGTCACCCGCGGCACCATTTTGGCCATCGTTCCCTACACGCTTCTCTACGTCATCCCGTACCTGATGGGTTCCCTGCCGGGGACATGGATGAAGCTGTCCGTGCTGTTCCTGGGGCTGCTGCCTCTGACGTTTGGCTACGCGATCTTCCGCTACCGTTTGATGGACGTCGACCTGATCTCGAAGCGTGTGGTGGTCTACACAGTGGCCGCCGCGGCCGTAGTGGGGATGTATTTTGCGTTGGTCGCGGGCGTGGCGGAACTTGTCCACATGCAAAAGCCTGGTACTGGGCCGGTGGGTCTGATTCTCGCGGTCGTCGTGACTGCCCTGTTGTTCGACCCGATACGCAAATGGATTCAAGACCGCGTTGACCATCTCTTCTACCGAACCGTTTACGACTATCGGCGCACGCTGATCGAGTTTGGACGCGAGCTCAGTTCAGAAACCGACTTGAACGCGCTGCTTTCCTCAGTCGTGGATCGGCTTTCGCGTACGCTGGCAGTCGATCGCATTGCAATTTTCTTGCGTGCGGGAGAAGAGGCGGAACAGTTCATTCTTTCGAAATCGATCGGCATGAATCCGGTGAACAGGCTTGATCTGACCTTCCTGAGTGCACCACGGCCCGAGTTGGCAAGCCACATGTTCTTCGAGAATACGCACCAGGTGCCGCGCGAAACGGCCGGATCACAGGACGCGATTGCGAAGCTGGATCTCAACTACTACATCCCCTGTCGAGCCCGGCAGAGGACGGTCGCGGTTGTCGGATTGGGCAAAACGAACAAAGGGGACTATCTGTCCAGCGAAGACATTGAGTTGCTCGAAACCCTGGGTGGATATCTCGGAATTGCGATCCAGAACGGCAGGCTCTACGCCTCCTTGCAGCAAAAAGCTGCCGAATACGAGCGGCTGAAGGACTTCAACGAAAACATCGTGGAGTCCATCAACGTCGGTGTGATGGCGCTCGATATGGAGGACCGCATCGAGAGCTGGAATGCGCAGATGGAAGTGATGTACGCGCTACCCCGGTGGCAGGCCCTCACCCAGCCGGTTGGAAGTATCTTCCCCGCGGAGTTCGTCGAGGAGTTCCACCGGGTGCGGCAGAACCCCGGCATCAACAATTTGTACAAGTTCCGGCTGCAAACTCCAGCGCGAGAAACCCGCACCGTCAACGTCGCGATTGCCCCGCTGGTGACTCGCAAATTCCAGGTGATTGGGCGGCTCGTGATTATGGACGACATCACCGAACGCGTGGAGCTCGAAGGCCAACTCTCGCAAGCCGACAAGTTGAGCTCGATCGGACTATTAGCAGCGGGCGTAGCTCACGAAGTCAACACCCCTCTCGCCGTGATTTCTTCTTACACGCAGATGCTTGCCAAGCAACTCCAGGGCGACCCGCAGAAGTCCGGACTGCTGGAAAAGATCACTCGGCAAACGTTCCGCGCGTCGGAAATTGTGAACAATCTGCTGAACTTTTCGCGCACCAGCGGCACCGAGTTCGGCGACGTCGACATCAATAAAGTCATCAACGACACGCTGGCGCTCCTGGAGCACCAGTTCAAGACAGCCAAGATTCGCGTGCAGACGGACCTGACCGGAGGGATATCTCCGATCCAGGGAAATCCCGGCAGGCTACAGCAAGTCTTCCTCAATCTGTTTCTCAACGCCAAAGACGCCATGGCGGGTGGTGGCGAACTGAAAGTGGCCACGAGCAACGGTGAACTGGTAAGCGTCCGAGTCTCGGATACGGGTTCCGGCATTGCCCCGGAGCATATTCAGCGCATCTATGATCCGTTCTTCACCACGAAGACGGCACCCCAGGAGGGCCAGAACCGGGGTACCGGACTCGGCCTCTCTGTCACGTACGGCATCATACAAGAGCATGCCGGCAAGATTCGAGTGGAAAGCGATCCGGGAGCGGGCACGACTTTCGCCCTGGATTTTCCGCTGAGCAGGAAGGCAGTCCATGTCTGAAGCAGCAGTCATTTCGCGCGGCACGATGAATGGCAATCCGGCACCGTCAGGGTCAGTGCTCATCATCGACGATGAGGCCGCGATTCGTGAATCTCTTCAGACCTTGCTGGAGATGGAGGGTTTCGAAGTTGAGACCGCCGTGACAGGGGAAGATGGGCTCTCGCAAGTTGCGGAACGGCCGTTCGATCTGGTGCTGCTGGATCTGGCGCTTCCGGGACGCGACGGCATGGAAATCCTTTCCGAAATCCGCAGCCATGATTCCCGCCTGCCGGTCATCATGATCACGGCCTTCGGCACGGTGGAGAATGCGGTGCGCGCAATGCAGTCTGGCGCAACCAATTTCGTTCAGAAGCCGTGGGACAACGAAAAGCTTCTCGCCGACGTACGAACCGCGGTCGGCTGGCGCCGGGCTGAGGAAGAAAATGTTCAGCTCAAGCGCGCACTAAAGCAGCGCTACAACTTTGAAAACATCGTGGGCAAGAGCGAGCCCATGCTGAAGATTTTTGACTTGGTAGCGCAGGTAGCCAATAGCCGCTCTACCGTGCTCCTGCAGGGTGAGAGCGGGACTGGCAAGGAAGTAATCGCAAAAGCGGTCCACCTGAACTCGCCGCGGCGCGACAAACCTTTCGTTCCGGTTAACACGGGCTCCATGCCTACTGATTTGCTGGAATCCACTCTCTTTGGCCACGTCAAGGGAGCATTTACCAGCGCCATCGCTTCCAAAAAGGGCCTGTTCGAAGTAGCGGACAAAGGCACGTTGTTCCTCGACGAAATTGCCACGATGGGACTGGAGACGCAGGCAAAGATCCTTCGCGTCCTGCAGGACCGGCGATTCATGCATCTTGGCGGAATTCAGGAAATCCAGGTGGACGTCCGCATCATCGCCGCTACGAATATCGACTTGCGACAGATGGTCCGGGAAGGCCGCTTCCGCGAGGACCTCTTCTATCGCTTGAACGTAATCACTGTCGAACTGCCTCCGCTGCGCCAACGCAAGGAAGACATCCCTCTGCTGGTGGAATTTTTCCTGAAGAAGTATGCGGAGGAGAACGGCCGCAGCACGCCGCGCGTTACCCCAGAGGCGTTGCGCCCGCTGATGGCTTATTCCTGGCCAGGAAATGTGCGCGAACTGGAAAATGTGATCGAGCGTGCCGTCGTCCTTTCTTCCGGACCCGAAATCACCATGGACCTTCTTCCAGAATCGATGATGGGACGCGGTTCTTCGCTCACCCTGCATGACCCGCCCTCGGACGCTTCGCTATTTGAAATCGTGGAAGACGTCGAGCGGCGGGTCATCACTGACATGCTCGAACGCTGCAACTGGAATCAGACGGAGGCGGCCGAGCGCTTCCACGTACCTCTCTCTACCCTGAACCAAAAAATCCGACGGCTGAATATTGAGATCAAGAAGAAAGGCCGCGGATAGGAAGATAGTTCTCAGTTCTCAGTTCTCAGTTCTCAGTTCTCAGTTCTCAGTTCTCAGACCCACGTCCCGTGCCGTGAAACTGCTTCCGGATGATCGCCGGCAGCTTTCTCTGTTATATTTCGGACCAGCCCGCAGAGTGGGACTGCCCGTCGCGCCGGCCTTCGGAATCGCATGGAACTGACCTCGCCCACGGAGTTTGTCAAGCAGAAGGTCCAAGCGGTGCAGGATTACACGTTGTTGGCTGCGCAATCGATCGGTAATCTAGCGCGCAAGCCTCTCTACTTCGCCGACATGGTCCAGCAAGCGGACCAGATCGGCGTTGGTTCCCTGCCGATCGTAGTGCTGACCGGTTTCTTCACCGGCGGCGTATTGGCTTTGCAAACAGCCAATACCTTGCAGCGTTTTGGCTCGATCACCCTGATCGGCCAGCTCGTTTCCACCTCGATGGTTCGCGAACTGGGGCCTGTGCTGACTGGGCTGATGGTCGCAGGGCGAAACGCCTCCGGAATGGCCAGCGAACTGGGATCGATGGTTGTGACGGAGCAGATCGACGCCATGCGAGCACTGGGCACCGATCCCATGAAAAAGCTGGTCACTCCGCGTGTGACTGCGACCGTGTTCATGCTGTTTTTCTTGAGCATCATCTCGGATCTGGTTGGGCTTGCCGGCGGGCTGATGGTGGCCAAACTGTTCCTGAGCCTCGATGCGCGCCAGTACTGGAGCAATGCCTGGCAGGTGCTGGTTCTGCAAGACGTCTTCATGGGATTGCTAAAGCCGGCGATGTTCGGGTTCATTATCGCGACCATCGGCTGCTACTACGGGATGACTGCGCGCGGTGGCACCCAAGGCGTGGGCCGGGCAACCACGCAAGCCGTGGTTGCTGCGTCTGTATTGATTCTGGTCACCGATTTCTTCGTGACCAAGCTGTTGATCTCCATTTTGTCGTACCGGTGATGCATGGCTACGCCCACCGCACCAATCGAACACGCGACTGATTTTGTGCCGCCGCCTTCCAGCGCTGTAATCGTCTTTGAAGATGTTCACCTGTCGTTTGGCGACAACCAGGTATTGCGAGGCGTATCGTTCCATCTTCCGGTTGGCGAAACCAAGGCTCTCTTTGGCGTTGCCGGATCTGGAAAGAGCACAATCCTGAAGCTCGCGCTCGGGCTGCTGCCACCGGATTCGGGACGAATCACAGTTTTGGGCAACGAGGTCACCCAACTTGGAGAGCGAGACCTATTTCCCATGCGCTCCCGGCTCGGCATGGTCTTTCAGGAGAGCGCACTCTTTGACTCACTCACCGTGCGCGAGAACGTCGCATATCGCCTGACTGAAGAACATGGGATCTACGACGATGCCATTGATCGCCGGGTGCGCGAGTCGCTTCGATTCGTGGAGTTGGAACACACGCTGGATCTGTTTCCGTCGGAACTTTCCGGAGGCATGCGCCGCCGTGTCGCCATCGCCCGCGCGATTATCACGCAGCCGGAACTGCTGCTCTACGATTCGCCCACTGGCGGGCTCGACCCGGTGACATCGAACACCATCGTGGACTTGATCATGAAACAGCGCGATGTTTACCGGACCAGTTCTCTATTGGTGACGCACCGTCTGCAAGATGCCTTCACCCTCGCGACTCATGAGTTCGACAAGCGGACCAATCAAGTGCGGGGGCTGCCGCGCGGGCAGTACTGCGATGTTCCTATGAGTTTTCTGATTTTGCGAGATGGAAAGGTGATCTTCGATGGCGATATTCGCCAGTTAGCGCACACGAAGGACGAATACATCCGAGAGTACATCTCATAAACCCCGCTCGGGCGCTGCTCGAAGACGACGGATTCCTTGCTCCGCTCGGAATGACAAATCACAGGGTGAAACGGCAGCTTTGAAGTCGGAACTACTTTCCTGCCATCGCCTTCTCCACGTCTTCGGCCTTCGAAGGCACTGCTGCGCTCATCTTGATCAGCTTTCCGTTGGCGTCCACAACAAAATCATCTTCGATGCGGACACCGATGTCCTCTTCCGGAATATAGATTCCAGGCTCGATGGTGAACGCCATCCCCGGGGCGAGCGGAACTTTGTAGTCACCGTCGTCGTGAACATGCAAACCGATGTAATGCCCAAGGCCATGAATGAAATATTGGTCGAGCGACTGCCCGTGAAGATCTTTCCCATGCGACTTGATGTAATCCCTGGCGACTTTATTGAGTGATGTCTCGGAATCTCCGACCAGCATTGATTTGCCGGATTGAAATGCTGCGATCGCTGCTTCCTGCGCGCCCAGGACGATGTCGTAAATCTCCTTCTGGCGCGCTGTGAAGTGGCCATTCACCGGCAGTGTCCGCGTGATGTCGGCCGCGTACATGGAATATTCCGCGGCCGCGTCGATGACGACCACGTCACCGTTCTTCATGGTGTTGGTATCTTCCGAATAGTGCAGAACGGTGGAATTGTGCCCCGAGCCCACGATCGGAGCATAGGAAGGGCGCTCGCAGCCGCGGCGGACCCATTCATACTGCATCAGCGCGGAAATTTCATATTCCTTCACATTCGGCTTCACAGCTTTCATCGCAGCGATGTGCGCGGCGGCCGAGGCGTCCACCGCTTTTCGAATCAGGGCAATCTCACCGCCGTCTTTCACCGTCCGCAGCGACGTGAGCATGGGCTTCACGTCTTGGAAGAAAACCATCGCGTTGCTGTGTCTCAGAAAACCCACGAGGTCTTCGCTGGCGGGCGTGCTTCCTTGCGCAGCCATCTCCGTGTAGACCGTGGGACGTTGATTAGCCAGCAACTTCGCGACTTCCTCTGGCAGCTTGCCCATCTCCTCCACGCGATCGAAACCAGTCACTTTCTGAGCGTCGGGATTGTCAGCGCCCATCTGCGGTCCGGTGTATTTTTCCAGCCGCAGATTGCGCGGGGGCAGAAACAGGATTTCGGTGTAAGCACGGGCCGGGGTGTCCCCTTGAGCATCCGCCGCAGCGGCAATGAGAAGTCCTGCGCCAGGGACGGTCACGCCCGAGAGATAGTAAAAGTTGTTCTCCTGCCGGAACTCGTAGACGGAGTCCATCGGCTCGAGCGGCGCCAGCAGTACCACAACTCCCCCAGCTTTCTTGGCCAGTGCTTCGCGGCGCACGTGATAGTCAGCGAGCGGCTGGCGATCAAGAGCGTAGCCCGCCGAGCAAAACATCAGCAGGCAAAAACAAACAAATAGCTTCCGCATCAGAATTTGTCCTTTATGAGTTTCATTGAATTTTGGTTTCGACCTTATTTTGGCGATGCCGCCAGGCTCCTGCCCGCCTGAATAAAAGAATCGACATTGCTCTTGTCGATCAGACCTGAGCCCGTATCTACAAAGCCTGGAATCGGCGAATACGCATCTTTCGACCAATCCGACATCAGCGAAGTCGGCTTGTGATGATACAGATTGTCGAGCATTTGCATGCCGACAAAGGCCATGGTGTAGGGCTTTTGCGCGATCGTCCCGGCGATCACACCCTTCTTGATCCAATCGAGCGTCTCCTGGTCCGTGTCCATCGCCATCACGGTCTTGCCGGTTACGTGATAGCTATCGAGAACACCCGCCACTTCCTTCCCCGATTGGGCCTCCAGACAAACGAATGCGTCCACTTTGTCGCGCTCTTTGCCGACAATTTGCGTGGTCGTATCGAAGGCGATGCGGGGATCGCCCTGGATATCCACGACGCGGGTGATTTTGATGTCGGGCGTGCGAGCTAGGCCTTCCTTGTATCCGCGCAGTCGATCCTGCAGGTTCGACTGGTCGGGCATGGTAAAGAAAACCACGTTCCCTTTCCCCTTAAGCTCCTGCGCCAGCCGCTGTCCGCCGGTAAATCCTGCCTGGTAATTGTTCGTCCCGATGAAAAACAGGCGCTTACTGGAGGGCGCGTCCGAGTCGATGGTAATCACGGGGATCCCTGCAGCCACGGCCTTGTCGATGCTGTCTTTGAGCAGAGCCGGATCGGTCACAGCCAGCAAGATGCCGGTAGCTTTCTTCTGGACCGCCTGATCCAGCGCGTCGCGCTCGCCCTTGGGATCATAGGTCTGCGGGCCCGTGAAATCAGAGCGTACCTTGAACTGTCCCGCAGCCTTCGTAAACCCGGCTCCCGCAGTTTTCCAATAAGGAACCTGCAGATTGGCAGAGACTAGAACATAAAACTCATCGGAATCGTGCGAGCCACCACAGCTCAGAACGACTACCAGCAGAACGACAAGAGAAGCACAGTGGAGAATTCTGCGCGAGAGCGGCATCGCATCCTCCCTTTCGAAAATTCTTGGTCGCAGGTTCTGAGCACCAAAACCCGGTCAAGAACTTTCAGCGACAGGATTGTACCCGAGCGGTCCAGCTAAGGCCAGTCAGCACAGGCCGTTGTCGAGCATGGGGTGAGATCAAGCGAAACAAACTCCGCCGGAAAATCGGAAGCCGCACCTCAGCAAGAATCGAATACAAGCCATAAGGAAATATTTGTCTTCCCGTGATGCTGGATGTAGAGTATTCCGCTGCCGGGCGTACTTCTGCCGACTCAATCGCCGCGCAGCGGCCCGCAGTTGCGCCTTCCCCGGCATTAGTTTGCGGCTGCGCCGTTGAGGAGAATTTGACTTGGCACTTCGTCTACGTCTGATCATCTACTTCTCTGCGCGTATCAATGCAGTCATCTGGGGCAGAAATACTACAGCCCGCTGCGAAGCTTCTATCAAATCGTGAAGACAGGAGATGAGCAGCAAGTCGTTCTGCTCCGCGGCACAACTACGTCAGCAAACTAGGCTGTGCCGAACTACACCCCGACTGGGAAAGGCTTGGTGTGGGGGGTCGTTCTGGTCGACGCGCGTCCGAACCGGCCTTGGAGCAACGACATCAGCCCCGTGTACCAGTAGCCGAGCACGAAGAGCAGTAAGAATGGGACCGTGATGTAGTTTTCGTTTTCCACGGCGTAGTAGACGGTCATGGCGAAATAAGCGCCGATCAACAGTTCGACCCAGGGAATCCAACCCAGCCGCTTGCGGTATTTGGTCGCACCAACTCTATCCTGCTTCGAGACCACGCTGTACTTCGGCGTCCGCGCGAATGCGCTTTGCTTGCCGATCAGGGCCTCGATTACGGCTTTTGTATTGGTGATGGTCAATCCAATTCCAAGAGCCATCAGGAATGGCAGATAGATGAGCGCGCGGGGCCAACTTCGCGGAAACAGTTCGCGCTGCGAAACTAGATAGAAACTTGAGATGGAAAATGTCGACGCCATGAACAAGGGCAGATCGATGTAGAGCATCTGGAACCATCCCTGATAAAAGCGAATGATCATGGCAGGGAGCAGCAGCACCGACAGCATGATCATCAGCGGATAGCTGATGTTCGCCGTCAAGTGATACCAGGCTTCCACCTTTGTGTGGAAGGGCGCATCGCTGCTCAACACCCGCGGCAATATCTTTTTCCCGGTCTGCATCAATCCTTTTGCCCACCGGGCCTGCTGCGTCTTGAAGGCAGTCATCTCCACAGGCAGTTCGGCGGGGCATTCGACATCTTGCAGATAAATAAACTTCCAACCTTTGAGCTGCGCCCGGTAGGACAGATCGGTATCTTCAGTTAGGGTGTCGTGCTGCCAGCCTCCGGCCTCTTCGATGGCGGCCCTTCGCCACATGCCGGCCGTGCCATTGAAGTTGAAAAACAGGCCCGTGCGAGCTCGGCCCGAGTGCTCGAGCACAAAGTGGCCGTCTAGCAGGATAGCCTCCACTTCCGTCAGGAAGGAATAGTGACGGTTGAGGTGCGTCCAGCGCGTCTGAACCATCCCGATCTTGGGATCCGTGAAGTGATGGATGGTGAGCAGCAGGAAATCTTCCGGTGGCGTGAAATCAGCGTCAAAGATGGCGATGAACTCGCCCTTCGCTGACAGCATTCCCTCGGCCAGCGCGCCCGCTTTGTACCCGTGACGATTCGTCCGGTGCAGATAGCTGATGGGATTGCCCAGCGCAGCATAGCGTTCGACTAAGCCGCGCGCCACCTCGACGGTCTCGTCCGTCGAATCGTCCAAGACCTGGATGTCCAGTTTTTCGCGCGGATAATTCAGCTTGCACACCGCTTCCAGCAACCGTTCAACGACGTACTGCTCGTTGAAGATTGGCAGTTGCACGGTGACCCGCGGCAGATATTCGAAACATGCGGCGGGCTCCGTGGTCCGGTTCTTGCGGTGCTTATAGTAGAGATACACCAGAACGTAGCGGTGCATCCCATAGCCCGCCAGCAGGATCAGCACGATGAAGTAGGGAACGAGCAGCGCCACATCGAACGCGTTGGCGTGGTAAAGCCCACGAAACGTGGTGTCGAGAAAGTGCTGGCGAATGTAACGCCCGATGCCCTTGGGCGCGGCCGATGACTCAAGGAATGCGGTCAGGATGAAGTCAGCAGTCAAACAGGACGTCCGAGTAGAACCAATATATTACCGGATTTGGCCCCGTCCTTCCGCCAAACGGCAGTGCCTCGAGGATCGCACGACACTACCGCTGGACGAAATGGATGGGAGGCATTCGCCTCCACTAAGCTGCTACCCGTTGGCTCTGCTTGAAAAATGCAAGCAACTCCTCGTTCACCTGGTCTTTGAGCGTGGAACACAGGCCGTGAGGCGCGCCGGGATAAACCTTCAGCATCGCTCCCTTGACTAACTTCGACGAAAGCATGGCTGCGGCGCCGATCGGTACGATCTGGTCGTCGTCGCCGTGCAGGATCAGAGTCGGCACATCGAATTTCTTCAGGTCCTCGGTGAAGTCCGTCTCCGAAAATTGCTTAATGCAATCGTAGCAAGCCTTGTGTCCAGCCTGCATTCCTTGCATCCAGAAGAAGTCCCGCAACCCCTGCGAGACCTTCGAACCGGGCCGATTCGCGCCATAGAACGGGGCGGACAGGTCCTTAAAGAACTGCGAACGGTCCGCCTGCACTTCAGCCCGCAGGCCGTCGAAGACTTCGATGGGCAAACCACTAGGATTGGCTGCCGTCTTGAGCATCAAGGGCGGCACCGCGCCAATCAGCACGGCTTTGGCGACGCGGCTCGTTCCGTGTCGACCGATATAACGTGCCACTTCGCCCCCACCGGTCGAGTGACCTACATGAATAGCATCCTTCACGTCCAGAGCTTCGACCACGGCAGCGAGATCATCCGCGTAAGTATCCATGTCATTCCCATTCCACGGCTGGCTCGATCGTCCGTGGCCGCGCCGGTCATGGGCTATGCAGCGATATCCACGCGAAGCCAGAAACAGCATCTGATCTTCAAAAGCATCCCCGCTCAAAGGCCAGCCGTGACTGAAAACGACCGGCTGTCCTGCGCCCCAATCCTTGTAGTAAATCCGAGTTCCGTCTTTCATTATGATCGCGCTCATAACAAGCCCCTTTAGCTGTTAATCCAGATAAATTCCTCAGGCGGCTTTCTTCGTGAAAGTAGGTTTGGAAGTTTCAGCACTCGTTGCCCCGACGTGAAACCGTTTCACGGCAAACACCGTTAAGACGACGAATAATCCCATAACCAGCAGTTGAGCGATCGCGAACGGCGGCTCTTTCTGCGTGGGAGCCAACGCCTTCAGCGCCGGCACCTTTTCGAACGATTGCACGACGAGCACGAACACGTTGAAGTACAGAGCGCTGGATGCGGTGACGACATAGATCCAGCGCCATGCTCCGCGCATGTGCAGGCCGTAGCGCGCGACGATTGCGGCGGTCAGCGCAATCAGAGACAGAACGCCAATCACCATCCCTGGCGTGATGTGCTCGTTCGGGAACGCGAAGCCGGTGAGGCTGGTTGCAATGGTGGTCGCCAGAAAAACCGCAGTCCATCCATCGAGCCGTTTTGAAGCGAGGGATCCGCACATCACGACCAGCCCTGACGCAATCCCCACTAGACTGATCAGGACATGGAGCAGAGTGAATGTTGAAGTTGACATCCCCAGAATCACGATGCACCTCCCGTGTAGGTCGAGATTCTACTCCCACGCCGGGCGATCTACCATTTTGTTGTCTACTCCGGGAATTCTGATTTCCGGTGTCACGGTTGCCCCAATGCCTCCTCTAAGTTACAAATAGAGCCATTCATGGAAGCCAAAACGGCGACGAATGGGGAAGCCGGTTCAGCCCTATTTCAGACGTGGGTGCGACTTCGTTCCTCTCCGTTCTGGATTGCCGGCATCGCTCTCCTTTTGCGCGTAGCGTGGATACTCATTGGGCATACTTACAGGTTCAAAAGTGCCGACGCTAGCTTCGGTTTTGGATGGGAAATGGGCCGCATTGGCGCCTCCCTCGCCTCAGGACACGGCTTCAGCAATCCTTTCGGTGCGCAAACGGGGCCGACGGCTTGGGAGCCTCCGCTCTATCCATTCCTGACGGCTGGAACGTTCTCGGTCTTCGGAATCTATTCGAAGGCCTCGGCATTCGTGTTGTTAACGTTCAACAGCCTCTGCTCTTCCCTGACCTGCGTCCCAATTTTCCTGATCGCGCGCCGAGTCTTTTCGTCGAAGGTTGCCATATGGTCGGCATGGTCATGGGCTTTGCTCCCCAATGTCATGTTCTGGTGTACACGCTGGGTCTGGGAGACAAGCCTATCGGCGCTGCTGCTGGCTACAATCTTCTGGCTGGCGCTAACGATGGAGGAGCGTGAGGGCTGGACGCCGTGGTTCGCGTTCGGTTCCTTGTGGGGAATCGCCGCGTTGAACAGCACTTCCCTGCTGTCATTTCTGCCTGCGGCGGGATTGTGGGCATGGTACAGCCGCGCCAAATGCGGCAAGCGATCCTTGGCAGGTGTGGCGCTTGCGTCTGTGGTCTTCTTCGTCTGCATTTCTCCTTGGCTCGTTCGAAACTACGAGACATTCGGCCAGTTCATCTTCATTCGCGACAACTTTGGCGCGGAGCTTCGTATGGGCAATGGCAACGGCGCCGACGGAACATGGATGGAGTATCTTCATCCCTCGCAGAGTATATCTGCGATGCGGCAATACGAATCGATGGGCGAATTGGCTTATATTGCGATGCGAAGGCAAGAGGCCGTCGATTACATCAAGGCCGACTATGCAAGGTTCGCGGTACTGTGCGTCAAGCGATTCGTCTACTTCTGGGCTGGACCTCCCAAGGCGACCCAGCCGCCATGGATGAACGAGGTAAAGAATTCACTATATCTCGCTTCGTCGGTACTGATGTTTTGGGGCTTGGGACTGGCCTTACGATTGCGCAAGCCGGGGGCGTGGCTACCGTTCTGGCTGATCCTGATTTTTCCGGTGGTGTACTACGTCGTCTTTCCGGGCCCGCGGTACCGGCATCCGATTGAACCCGAGATGACCATCCTTTGTGTATTTCTGGTGACCGAAGCAGGAAAGAAAACAGAGATTACCGCATCTGATCGGGCCTGAGTGCCAGGAGTCAGGGAGTTCTCTACGCAACAAGACACCCAGCAGGACGCACATCAACCTTTCGTTATGTTCGTCGTCTCACGAATTCCCGTCTGGCCCGTCTAACGAGTTGAAAGGCAGAGAGCCATGAATCGCAATCGTCAACATGCAACGTGGTTGGGAGCTGTTTTGGGGACCGCATGTGCCCTGTTCATTCTCGCCCTGGGAGCGCACGCGTCCGACCACAGAGGAGCTCTCACCGAGGAATTCCATCAGACCTACGCGATTACAGGCGACGGTCGGGTTGAGCTCGACAACATCAACGGCGCGGTGCACGTCTCCAGTTGGGACCGCAACGAAGTGAAGGTCGACGCCGTCAAGTACGCCGACACCAAGGAGCGTCTGGACGAAGCCAAGATCGAGATTGATTCTGGTAAGGACTACCTTTCGATCCGCACTAAATACCCCAACCACGACAACACTTGGAACTGGGGATCGCACAACAATCCCGCCGGAGTGGAGTACACGCTGACGGTGCCGCGCGCGGTACGGCTTGACGAGATCAAGCTGATCAACGGATCGCTCGACATTGCAGGCGTAAGTGGCGAAGTTCGCGCCTCGTGCATCAATGGCCGATTGGAGGCTCACGATCTTGCGGGTCGGGCCGAACTCTCAACCATCAACGGAAAGTTGGAGGCCAAGTTCGACCAGCTAGCAGGGAAATCGGTTGAATTGAATTCCGTCAACGGATCGGTCGATCTGACCATTCCGTCCGACTCCAACGCGGAAGTAGAAGCCAGCACGGTGTCCGGTGGAATCAACAACGATTTCGGCCTGCATGTGAACAATCACCGCTTCGTCGGGCACGACCTGCGTGGAGAGCTTGGCAATGGCGGCACTCATATCAAGGTGTCAAATGTGAACGGCCGGGTGGAGATTCATCATGCCCAGGACGGCCATGCCATGAGCCCGGTGAAAGATCGCGGCCAGCACGACAAAGATAATGATGATGACGACAGCGAGATTTAGCGCGCAGCCGTCGCGTCGCGGCGGCGTCAGGCCGCCGTCGCTTAGTAGATCGTGTATCCCGGAGCGGGCGTGCGCAGATCAGGCTTGGAAGCCGTCAGCAAAAGCGCGCCCTCGCGTTTGAACGCTCGCAGATCCTCCAGGCTGTTGAACGACTTTGTCTTGTAATCGTCCGGAGTCGGCGTATCGTCGGGGACGCGCTGCGCCTCGGCGTTTTCAAACGCGTGCTTCTTGAGCAATTCGATGTATTCCGCCGCAGAGCGCACGTGAACCGGAACCTTGAGTTTATCCACCCATTGCAGCGAATACTCGTTGTCCTTGTAAAGATTAATCAGGATGAACAGCTTGCCGCGCGGCGCCATCACGCGAAATAGCTCCATCAGCGCGCGGTCCTGATCCGCATAGTAGTAGAACGATTCGACCGATAGCACCTTGTCGAAGAAGTTTTCTTCCCACGGAATCTGCTGCGCCGAGCCCCAGACGTAGAGGATATTTTCGAAATCCTTCGAGGCCTCGCGCGCCTGACGCACCATTTCGTCCGAAACATCGACGCCGACGACCTGGCCGAATCCCTCGGGCCCCTCGCCCACCAAGCGCGCAAGCAGGCGCGTCGCCCAACCAGAGCCGCATCCGAGGTCGAGCAGCCGCTCACCGGGACGCAGGTTCATCAACCGGATCGTCTTCTCGGTAATGTCGAGATGATGGCGCTCCATCTTCTCGCCCTCGCCGGCCGCGGCCCAGCGGTTGAACTCATGCTGCAACTTCTCGTCGGGGGTCTGTGGTTTATCGGGCATGGCCCTCAATTGTAGCGCCAGAGTTCGCGCGGCAGCGCCGCAAGGTCAAAGGGACGGCGGCGCCGTCTCTATGCTACAGTTCTGTTCCTCATGGCGACAGGCCCGCAGGATGCGCCTCCACAACCTGACCCGGTTGCGCTCTACTGTCCGAATTGCGCGCAAGAGGTGAATGATCCGCTGACCTGCGGAGACTGCTCGGCCGTCATCTGCCGTAAGTGCGGCACACCCTTGGAATCCCCCGACGAATTGGGAATCGGATAATGGAACCCATCCCCGTCGCACTCTCGGTCGCGTCCTCCTCCGAAAAATCAGGACCACATGGCCAGCCCACGCTCGTCCGCGGACTCGGCTTGCTGGATTCGGTATTGCTGCTGGTAAGTGGCATTATCGGATCATCAATTTTTTTGACCGCGAAAGACATCGCCGGACCGCTGCCCCACCCTGCAATGTTCCTGCTGGTCTGGGTGCTGGGCGCTCTGATCTCGCTCTGCGCCTGCTTTGCCTTCGCCGAGCTGGGTTCCATGTTTCCCGACTCCGGCGGTCAGTACATCTATCTGCGAGAAGCCTACGGAGACCTGATCGCTTTTCTCTACGGCTGGATGCTGTTCGCCGTCGCGAATGGCGGGTCGATCGCTGCGCTCTCTGTCGCCTCTGCCGCGTACGTAGGACAGGTGGTTCCGTTCGTCTCGCAAGAGCATGTAGTGGTCTCCATTGCCGGAGTAGCTGTGACTCGTGCCCATCTGCTGGGGCTCGTATTGATCCTGATTCTGACGTTGGTGAACGTCGTTGGTCTGCGATGGGGAGCGCTGCTGCAAAACATTTCCACCTGGACCAAGTTCATCGCTATGGCCGCGTTCGTCGGACTGGGATTTGCGATTGGGAAAGGAAACTGGTCCAACTTTCACGCTCATGGAACTTCTTTGAGTTTGGGCTTGGGGCCGGGCGCTTTGATATCGGCGATGGGCATTGGAATGATCGCAGTCTTCTGGGCCTACGACGGATGGGTTTACATCACCTGGGTGGCCGGCGAGGTGAAGGAGCCGCGACACAACGTGCCGCTGGCGATGGTTCTGGGAGTTCTCGCTGTAGCTGCGATCTACATCGCGATGAACCTGACCTACCTGTATGCCCTGCCCATCAAAGAGATCGCGAACCACGAAACCATCGCTCACGCCGCAGCAGCAGCGCTATTTTCGCCGCGAGCCGCAGTTTGGCTCTCACTGATGATTGCGGTTTCTTGTTTCAGCGCTGCCGCGACCTGCACGCTCTCGGGTGCGCGCGTATATCTGGCCATGGCGCAGGACGGGGTTTTCTTCAAGCGCATGGCAGTGATCCATCCCAGGTGGCGAACGCCGGCATTCAGCCTGATTGGACAGGGCGTTTGGGCCGCAGCCCTGACGCTCAGCGGACACTATGACCAGCTCTACACATACGTGATTTATGGCATGGTTCTCTCGTACACGCTGACGGTGATCGCGCTGTTTTGGCTGCGCTGGAAGCGGCCTGCCATTCCGCGTCCCTATCGCTGTACCGGATATCCGTGGCTTCCGGCAATCTACGTTTTGATCGGAACAGCCTGGACGCTGAACACGATCATCACACGTCCCACGGAAGCGTTCTGGGGAACAGCGATCGTTCTGATCGGCATCCCGGGCTATGTGTACTGGAAGCGCAGCAACCGGAAGGCAGCGGCAGTGGAGTAAGGGCGATATCGCGGTCAGGCGTAACCTAGCTTCGCGAATTTTCGCCTTGCTCCCAGATCGACGCAGTGTTATTCCTCTGTTTCTTGCTTCCGAGACCACACCCTTGGCCGAACCCAATCCGAAGCAACCAGTAAACGGCCCCGGCTTTCTCTCGCGTGGCGTTTTGATCGCTGACGCGGAGGATCCCAACCGGCCCCGACAGGTGATGGGATTCCGCGATCTTTTGCTGTTCTATGTGATCACGGGAATCAGTTTGAGGTGGATCGCCACCGCTGCCGCTGCGGGGCCGAGTTCTATCATCGTATGGATTGGTGCCTGGTTCTGCTTCTATACGCCGCTGGCACTCTCCGTTCTGGAGCTCTCATCGCGTTATCCGAACGAAGGCGGCTTATATGTCTGGAGCAAGCGCGCGTTCGGAGATTTCTCCGGCTTCCTTTCGGGCTGGACCTATTGGACCAGCAACCTGCCGTACTTCCCGGCTGTCCTCTACTTCGCGGCCAGCAACATTCTTTTCATGCGGCAATCGGCATGGCAGCACCTCTCCGGTAATGCCACTTTCTACATTGTCTTTTCCCTGCTCACGCTGAGCGCGGCCACACTGATGAATCTGGTTGGACTGGATGTCGGCAAGTGGCTGCACAATGTCGGAGCGCTGGCGATGTGGATTCCTGTCGGCATGGTCATCGTGCTGGGATTCGTCGCGTGGCATCGCTACGGCTCGGCGACGTCCTTCACCGTGCATTCGATGATACCCAGCACGCATCTCAACGATCTGATTTTCTGGTCGGTTCTCACCTTCGCGTTCGGCGGATGCGAGACTGCGTCGTTCATGGGAGAAGAAATCAAGAATCCGCGGCGCACCATTCCCCTCGCGTTGCTGACCGCGGGTGTGACGGTTACCATCTGCTACATCCTCGGGACGGTGTGTGTGTTGCTTGCGCTACCTTCGACGGAAGTCAACAGCTTGCAGGGGCTGGTGCAGGCCGTATCGAAAACTGCGTCGCGCGTGGGCTTTCCCGGAGTGCTGCCGCTCGCCGCGTTTCTAATTGCGCTCAGCAACATCGGTGCCGCGGGGGCCTATCTCGCTGCCGTGGCTCGGCTGCCCTTTGTTGCCGGACTCGACCGCTTTCTGCCTCCCGCTTTTGGAGCCTTGCACCCCAGATGGAGAACACCATGGGTAGCACTCCTTACGCAGTTTGTGCTTGGCGTAGTGTTTATTTTTCTGGGGCAGGCTGGAACCAGCGTGAAAGGCGCATACGAAGTGTTGGTGAGCATGGGAGTGATTACTTACTTCATTCCTTATCTATATCTATTCGCGGCGATGATCAAGTTGCAAGGCGAACCGGCTGGGCCGAATGTCATTCGCGTGCCGGGAGGAGCGCTGATGGCGAAGCTGGTGGCGACGTTGGGATTTCTGACGACGCTCGCGACCATCGGCCTGTCGCTGATCCCTCAGCCCGATGAGCCCAACAAGCCGCTCGCCGTATTCAAGATTGTGGGAGGTTGCGGGGCGCTGGTGTTGATCGGAGTTTGGCTCTACGTCGCGGGCAAACGCCGGGCGGCAAACACGGGTTGAGCGGGGATCATGTGGGGACAGCCTCCTCGGCCGTCCGCCAGGCGACGCCTGGCAGTTTTCGAACCACGGATCCTCACGAATTGCTAAACTGGTGTCGCGGTCTTTCGCGCCGGATTGAGGAACGGAAGCGTCGCCACCTTTACGTTCGTCTTCAGCCGGATCGCCTCGATCGTGATCTCCATCTGCAGCGACGTTCCGGTCTTCGAATGACCCGTCTCAACACTCGCCAGTGCGATCATTTTCTTCAGCGTCGGAGACCAGCTGGTGGTCGTCGCCTTTCCAACCTGCCTATCGCCCGAATAAACGGGGACGGCGACGCGCGATGCTTGCGCCGGAGCGGCTGGCGTCAGGCCATAGCGTTCGTAGAGCTGTTCGACGTCCGTCCAATCGACTTCCAGACCTACGAACTGCCGAGGGACGCCATTCTTTGCGTCCTTTTCCAGCGCTCGCTTGCCAATAAAGTTTTCTTTTTCAAGATGCACCATCTTCGCGAATCCCAACTCGTAAGGCGAAAACTTCTGCGACGCAATCAGCGCTTTTTTCGAACTGGTGTAGTCGACTTCGATGAGCAAAAGACCCGCTTCCACTCGGGCGACATCCAGCGCCAGCATGCCCGCGGCGTGCAAGTCGAACTGCTTACCCTTGTCCGCGAGCGCATCCCAAACTTTCACCGCATCACTCCAGGGCATCCAGATTTCGTAGCCCAAGTCGCCCGTGTATCCGGTGCGAGAAATATCAACCGGAACTCCGGCAATCTTCCCGCGGGTCACTCGGAAGTATTTCAAGTTCGCAATATCGGCATCGGCGACGACTTTCAACAGCTTTGCCGAGGTCGGCCCTTGCAGAGCGAGCGCAGCCACCTTCTCCGAGATATCTTCGATCTGTACGTCCATGTTCAGGCCGTTCTGCCGGAACCAGCGCAGACTCGGGTCGGCAGCCGTCCATCGATAAACGTTTTCTTCCAACCGGGAAATTGTGCCGTCGTCGATAACTTTGCCCTCTTCATCGCACCAGCAGCAATAAATCACCTGGCCGACTTTCACCTTGTGGATGTCGCGCGTGATGACGCGGTTCACCAGGCGGGTCGCGTCCTTGCCGGTGATCAGATACTTGTGGAGCGGCGAAATATCGATGAGCGCGGCCGCATTGCGGATGGCGTTGTACTCGTGCTCGTGATGCACTTCGTACACGCTCACCGTGTAGTAGCCCGACCACTCGCGATAGCTCAGGCTCTGGCAAAGCGGAAAAGTTCTCTCGTGGAATGCAGTTCCGATGGGCAAGATGGATTCCTCGACTGCAACTTCAGATGCTTGAATCCGGATTATATGCATGCGTGCGCATGCGCGGCAACCGACACGGCTGCTGACTCTGAGTCACGGCCTCACGCAAATGTGCAGACAAAATGCACTCTTCCCGATAGAATATCGATTCGACTGACGGTCACTTATGCGCTGCATCCTGCCATCTCTGTGCGCTATCCTGCGAAGCTGGACCGTTCTTCCTAGCGGGCTCTGATTCCTGCCGCCGCACTTTCTTTCCCAGAGTATTATTGCGTTTCCTGACACCCGGACCCCTAAAGCAAGGCTAGGAGCGAACAGCGAATGGCTGGTTCTAATACATACGATGTCATCGTGATCGGCGGCGGCCACAACGGCCTGGTCAATTCCGCCTACCTGGCGCGCGCGGGCAAGAAAGTGCTTGTGCTCGAACGCCGGCACGTTCTGGGCGGAGCGGCCTGTACGGAAGAGATTGTCCCCGGCTTCAAGTTCTCGGTGTGCTCCTACGTAGTCTCGCTGTTACGTCCCGAGATCATTCGCGACCTCGACCTTCCTCGCCATGGGCTCGAGATTCTTCCTCTCGACGGAACGTTTACTCCGATGCCCAATGGCGACCACTTATGGCGCGTGAACGACCATGGCAAGACGCATCGGGAGATCTCACGCCACTCCCGCGTCGACGCCGAGGCCTACGACGAATTCGGCAAGGCGATGCAGGCCATGTGCCGCTTCGTGAAGCCGATCCTCAGCATGGTGCCGCCCGATCCGACGACGCTGAACCCTCGCGAACTGATGAAATTGCTCTTCATCGGACGGCGTTTCCAGGGCATGTCGAGCTACGACAAGTACAACCAGGTCCAACTCATGACCATGAGCGCCATCGACTTTCTGGACCAGTGGTTTGAAACAGATGTCTTGAAAGCAACGATGTCGGCATCAGGAATTATCGGCACATTCCTGGGCGTACGATCCCCCGGAACGGCCTATGTTCTGCTGCATCACTATATGGGCGAGATCGACGGCGCGTTTCGAGCCTGGGGATTCGCGCGTGGCGGCACGGGCGCCATCTCGAATGCGATTGCCGACGCGGCCCGCGAGGCCGGAGTTGAAATCCGTACGAGGTCAGGGATCGCGCAGATCATCGTAAAGGACGGCAAGGCGAAGGGCGTTGTTCTGGCGAACGGCGACGAAGTCTACGCCGACGTAATTTCTTCAAGCGTTGATCCCCGGCTGACATTCACGCGGTTCATCGAAGCGCAGCATCTGCCCGGAGATTTCCTCGAAGAAGTGAATCGGTACAAGTTTCGCGGCTCATCCGGCAAAGTAAATATGGCGCTCGATGCCCTTCCGGACTTTAAGTGCATGCCCGGGCCGGGTGCGCATCTACGCGGTGCAATTTCGATCTCGCCGTCGGTCGAGTACATGGAGCGGGCCTACGACGACGCGAAGTATGGCCATTTCTCGACCCGTCCTTACATTGACATGGTTATTCCTTCGTTGACGGATCCTTCGGTCGCGCCGCCGGGCAAACACGTCATGTCCTGCTTCGTGCAGTACGCTCCATACAAACTGGCACCGGGGCTGAACTGGGACGATCAGAAGGAAGCGTTCGGCGACACCGTGGTGAATACGATTTCCGAGTACGCACCGAATTTGAAAGACATCATCATTCACAAGCAGGTGGTCACGCCTCTCGATCTGGAGCGCGAGTGGGGACTGAGCGAGGGCAACATTTTCCAGGGCGAGCTTTCGCTGGAACAACTTTTCTTCCTGCGCCCCGTGCCGGGCTGGGCACAGTACCGAACTCCGATCAAGAACCTCTACATGTGCGGATCGGCCACCCACCCCGGGGGCGGCATCATGGGGGCTAATGGCCGGCTGGCCGCGCTGGAAATTCTGAAAGACATCAAGGGAGCGGCATAGCATGGCGGCGCAAACAGCAACCAGCCAGCGGGATGTCGTCATTATCGGCGGCGGCCATAACGGGCTGATTACCGCATTTTACTTGGCTAAAGCAGGATTCAAACCGCTCGTACTCGAACGCAGCGTGCAGGTCGGCGGAGCCGCGGTCACCGACGAGTTTCATCCGGGATTCCGCTGCTCAACCCTGGCCCACACCGCAGGACCGATTCGTCCCGAGATCATCCGGGACCTGCAACTCGAGAAGCATGGGCTGATGTTGATTACGCCGGAAGTATGCGTGACAGCTCTTTCGCCTGACGGTCGCGCACTCACTCTATATCAGGATGTCAACAAATCAGCACACGAAATCGCGGCCTTCTCGCAGAAGGACGCAGCAAAATATCCCGAGTTTGAGCAATCCCTGGGAAAGATCAGCAAGGTGATCGCCGAAGCGCTGGCTACAACGCCCCCGAACATCGACGATCCCAGCCGCGGCGACTTGTGGAGCATGCTGAAGACGGGACGCGCCGTTCGCAAACTGGGACGGAAGGATATGTTCCGCCTGCTGCGCTGGGGACCGATGGCAGTAGCCGATCTCGCGTCGGAATATTTCGAAACGGAATTATTGCGCGCGGTGATTGCCGCTCGCGGTGTTTTCGGCACGTTCCTTGGCCCGTGGTCGGCAGGAAGTGCGCTGGTCCTTCTGATTCGCGCGGCCGGAGATTCGCATCCAGCGGGCTCCGCCTCTCTCGCGGTTGGCGGAATGGGTTCTGTGACGCAAGCGATGGCCTCATCCACCAAAGCCGCCGGAGTCGAAATTCGCACGAACTCAGAAGTGATCGAGATTCGCGTGCAGAACGGCGTTGCCACCGGGGTCATTCTCTCGACCGGAGAAGAGATTCATGCCAAAGCCGTTATATCCAATGCCGATCCAAAACGCACGCTGCTCAAGCTGACCGACCCGGTTCACCTCTCGCCGGATTTCGTGCAGAAGCTACAGCACTACCGCGGCAATGGAACCGTTGCCAAAGTAAACCTAGCGCTGTCGGCGTTGCCCAAGTTTACAGCGCTGAAAAGTGGCGACTCTGCCGCACTTCGTGGGCGAATTCATATCGGCAATGAAATTGATTACCTGGAGCGTGCCTTCGATGAATCCAAGTACGGCGAATTCTCGCGGCAGCCGTATCTAGAAGCCACTATTCCGTCCCTCACCGATCCGACGCTGGCCCCAGAAGGCAAGCATGTGATGTCGATTTACATGCAGTACGCGCCCTATAAGTTGAAGGGGGATTGGGAGCAGCAGCGTAAGGCGCTGGGACAAACCGTCGTCCAGACTCTGGCGCAATACGCGCCGAATCTGCCGGAGCTGATATTGACGCACCAGATCATCACCCCGCGGGACCTCGAAGAGGTTTATGGCTTGACCGGCGGCCAGATTTTCCACGGCGACCTGGCTCTAGATCAATTCTTCACTATGCGGCCGTTGCTGGATTGGGCGCGATACCAAACGCCGATCGAGAACCTCTATCTTTGCGGAAGCGGCACACATCCCGGCGCAGGATTGACGGGTGGATCCGGAGCGAACGCCGCGCGCGAGATTTTGAAGCAGCTCCGGAAGTGATTGCGCCGCATGAAATCCTCCGCCATCCTGCTGATCTCCTGCCCTGACCGCAAGGGCGAAGTCGCGACCATCGCCGACTTCATCTATCGGCACGGCGGCAATATTGTGCACGCCGACGAGCACGGAGACCAGGAATCCGGCCTCTTTTTGATGCGGGTCGAATTCGATGCCAAAGAGTTCGACATCGATCTGGCAGAGTTCGGAAAGCACTTCTCACCCGTGGCCGAAGCCTTCGCGATGAAGTGGCGCCTGGCACAATCGTCGCAGCGGCAGCGCATGATCATCCTGGTTTCGAAGTACGACCACTGCCTGGTCGATCTGCTCTATCGTCACCAGAGCGGCGAACTGGCCTGCGAGATTCCGCTGATTATTTCCAACCACCCGGACAATCAGGCAATCGCTGACTTCCACCAGATTCCCTACGCCTTCGTCCCCGTCACGAAGGACGATAAGAGCGCGGCCGAGGACCGAATTCACGCGCTGATTGCAGAACACCAGCCGGACTTCATGGTGCTGGCACGTTACATGCAAATCTTGTCGAATGAGTTCGTGAACCGCTATCCGGAGCGCATCATCAACATCCACCACTCGTTTCTGCCCGCCTTTGTGGGCGCGCGGCCTTACCATCAAGCATTCGAGCGCGGCGTGAAGCTGATCGGAGCCACCAGCCACTACGTCACCGAGGTACTCGACGACGGCCCGATCATCGAACAGGATGTCGTTCGGGTCTCGCACCGCGACACTGTCGAAGACCTCATCCGCAAAGGCCGCGATCTGGAAAAGGTCGTGCTCTCGCGCGCTGTCCGCTGGCACGTCGAGAACCGAGTTTTGCTCTACGGCAACAAGACCGTCGTTTTCTGAGTCGCTCCACCCTCGCCAACTTCCTCCCGGCAGGACATGTACTTCCGAGAAATCCTTCCCCCGCTCCCCTGCAAAACTTCACTCCGGTGGTAACTTGCACCGTTAGTAACCTTTCGGCTTTACTTGAACATTAGTAAAGTTTTAGAGCGAAGTTGGCTATGGGGGAAATTCTTGGGCGAGGATCTTCGGTTTGAATTAGCCATTCTGGCGACTGTCCAGGGCTTATACCAAAAGCTCCTGAAGGACACGCTCGGCGGCGATGTGCCCATTCCGAGCGGTCTCGATGAGGACGCGCTTCGCCATTCCGACCGCGAATTACCCAATACGCTCTCGCGCATGTATCGCTGGCTGCATTTACTCGACATGGCGATCACGCCAGCAATGCTGCGCCAGGCCCTCACTCCCGACACAGATTCCGAAGTGGCTGAGGCGCTGCTGCGTTACTTTGTACGCCGTCGAGAGCCGAGCGACGTCAATCGCGACAAGACCGATCTCATCGCTACATTCCTCTACCGTCATCCCCGAGTTCCCGGACAGTGGGAGCAAAGTGGGTACGGACTGGATGGCGCGCTGCCGCTCTCGCCGTTCGAAATCGCACTCATTGAAATTTTGGCGGACACGGATGTGCCCTCGCTGCCCGAAGAACACGTGCAGTTGCTCCGCCGCTTTGATCCCTTTATTGAAGAAGTATCCCGCTTCCGAGACTTCAATGCGTTGATCGATTCCGGGATGATCAACCGGGTGCGCGAGTTGAAGCAATGGTTGGATGCGTCGTTCTACCATCCAGGAGTGCTCGCCACGGTTTCCGCCTACAACGCCGCATTCGGCAAGAAATTTGATGAGTTGTTCGCCAAAGCGCTCGGCGAGATCAAGTCGTTTGGTCAAGCCCTCGAAGAAATGGGCGGCACAATTCTCACGACTGTTGATGGCGTGGAAGTTACCGTGGAACACGTGGCCGCCATCGAGGGGAAGCAACTGCTGCAAGCTGACTATGGAAGCACTTTGGAAAAATTCCGGCGAGTATCGAAGCTGAAGAAGGAATTGGACCGGAGACCGCCGATCCGGCGGTCATTGTTGACACCCGCAGCTCAGACCTCGCGACCAGCAGCTGGCGCAGCTGCGGCTCCGATGGCCGCGAAAGCCGCAGCAGCCGCGGCCAAGGGCCCGGCTCCCGTTCCAGTGTTTCAGCCGCCAGCTATCACGCCCCAACAGCTTTCCGCGGAAGAGGGCAAACTCCGGCGCGTCGAGGAATCGATCCGAGTATTTGTTCGCGTAGCCGATCCGAAGTACCGCCAAGTTGTGCCCATGCGCTTCTTCAACTTGACACTGACCGCGCCTGAAGCCGACGCGTACGGAGCGGCGTTCCTGGAAGAAAAGAGTCTTCGCGCCGATGTGGCGCGCATGCAGATCCGGATGGTATCGATCTCTGCGCGCCTCAGCACGGAACTGGAAGAACTGAAACGCAGCCAGAAAATGTCCTCTCTCTGGAAGCTGCACGCCGACTCCGTAGTCGTCTTGCTGGATATGGCCAGCACTGCCACGGAAGGGGCGGGAAGCGTCGCAAATTCAGCTGAGCAAACTGGCTCCGGCGTCGCCGCCCGCGCCGTTCACGAATCCGCCCAAAAGCTGCGCAACCACGCCGACATCGCGGTCAAGACCCTCGCCAACGTCAGCTAATGCGGTCCGGCTGTTCAAACTCTTTAAATCCCAGCAGACATCCCCATCCTCACGGACCTACCTGGTTTGGTCCGTTCGTGGCGAACAGATGGCGCAAACTTGTGCGAACGCCTGATCTATAAGACAGTTATCGAGATAGCGGTGGCTTACAACGAGAACCATCCAATACGAAAAACCTAGGCTGCAGTCCTTCTCTAAGCACTAATTATTTTAATCCCTCCACCAGGTAAAGGTCGGCGAGCATCCGGTGATATCCGTACACACAATTCTTGGCATCCGGCGTCAGCAGAATCGGGCCGATGTTCTCGACCCCGGCGGGATCGGATGGCATGAGCTGCTTCCAGGGAACGCGTTGCCCGGTTTGCAAATCGAGGCGATCGACCCGAGCCGGCAATTCACCCGGTTGGTAGATATATAAGGAGCGGCCGTCTGAGCTAAATGTGATGGGCTGCTCCCCGGGATTGAGTCCGTTAATCGGGCGCGGCTCACCGCCGGTGACAGAATAGAGATATCCTTTTTGGTCGGGGCCGATTCCGGCGACCCACTGAGAGTCGGGAGAGATGACAAACCTTGTGCCATTCACGCCTTCGGGCGTGATCGGTTGGCTCTTACCCGAAGCCATTTCGTAGACATAGAGCCGCACTCCTTTGCCGGGCTCGTCCCCCGAGAAGAGAATGCGCTTCCCGTCGGGAAACCAGTGCGCGAATCCGCGGTTAACACTGTCGTTGGTCAGCTGTTTGGGCTCGCCAGCACCGGTGGTCAGCAGCTTTAGTTGTGTAGGCGAATCTTGCGTCACCGCGATCACCGATTTTCCGTCGGGCGACAGAGCCCTCGCTCCTCCTTCTCCGAGCAGGACGGCCGGAGAGCCGTCCGTTTTCCGAACGTACACCGCGTAGGACAAGCCGCCGGACTTGGAGTAGGACAGCGCTCCGCCTCCGCCCTCCTCGTCAAACAAAAGGGTCTTGCCATCCGCCGAAAGGTCTGCGGGGTAGGAATAGTCCAGCCACGACAGTTCACGCTCCTTGGAATCACTATCGCTAACACCCATCAATTCGCGCCGCCAACTGGCACGCATCAGGAGCACGCGTCCATCCTTGGCAATATCCAACAGCATCAGGGCGCCGGGCAATCGCAAGACCATGCGCTCTTTGCCGTCAAGCGTCACGGCGTAAAGGGTCCGATCTGTACCAGTCTTGCTGGCTGTGAACCAGATCTCATTGCCGTCTGGAGACCACGCCAATCCCTGTACTGTGAACCATTCGCCCGCGAGAACCTTTTTGTTCCCTCTCAGATCAACCACCGCCACCGAACCGGCGTCGTCGCCCTGGGTGGGATGGTCGAGAAAAGCGATCAGATCCTCTTTAGGAGAAACTCGTGGATGACCGACCCATCCTCCAGTCTCGTAGAGCGGTTTCCCGATTGGATATTCCAACTGGTTCTTTCCGCCGAAATCACGCACCACTGCCAGGCTGCTGCCATCCGGTCCCCAATCCGCCCACTGCACCTGCTCCATCACATCGCGCGGAGCGCCGCCGGCAAGCGGTGCTCTGGCCAGCGTGCCCATGTTCACCCAGGTCCCGATAGCCTTGCTGTCTAACAGAACGGCCAACTCAGCAGCCGAGGACACGGACATGAGCTGCGTGTGGCTGAGTCCCATGGAGCGCGATTCCGGTGCTTCTGGACGGGCTGTGAACACATCGGTAGGATTGCCTTGCCACGCGGCGCTGTATAGAATTGTCTGCCCATCCGGAGCAAACCGCGCAGACCGGATGCTACCCCGGCGGAAGTCAGCTGCCGATAGGCGGGCGGCGGCGCTGGCGGCTTCGAAAAGAGCAGTTTGCCCGCAAACAGCGTGGCGGCCACCGCGAGCAGCAGCACGAGCCCAAAAACTGGCAGGGACAGGCTGGCTTTGGATGCCGTTCTTGCCGGCGCCAAGGGTGCGGCGGCGGTTGCCGGGTCGGCTTTGTCGACAACTACTGAAGACTCCGACGACCCAATCTGGCGTTGAAGCCGCTTCAAGTTAGCGCGTATCTCGGCCGCCGACTGGTAACGAAGTTCGCGATCCTTCTCCAGTGCGTTGTTGATCGTTTCTTCGAGCTTCGCCGGGAGCTGAGGATTGAGCCGGATGGGCGCAGTCGGCGCCCGGTTGAGAATGGCTTCCGTGATCACCGCCGAAGTCTCGCCACGAAACGGCGAAACCCCGGTGGCCATCTCATAGAGCACAACGCCGAAGGAGAACAGGTCAGTCCTCCCGTCCAGATCCTTCCCTCTTAACTGCTCGGGGGACATGTAGGCGACCGTGCCCACAGCCGTTCCGGGGAGGGTCAGGTCAAGGCTGGCGACGTCCGCCTTAGTTTGCGAGTCGCCGGTGAGAGACGAGCTGGCGTGCGTGATCTTGGCGAGCCCGAAGTCCAAAACTTTGGCGTGGCCGCGCTCGGTCACAAAAATGTTCGCCGGCTTGATGTCGCGATGCACGATTCCCTTTGCGTGCGCGGCATCGAGCGCGTCCGCGACCTCTATGCCGAGACTCAGCAGTTGCTCCATCTCGAGGGGACGGCCATCAATCATGTGTTTAAGCGTCTGGCCGCTGAGGGCCTCCATGGCGATGAAGAGATTGTTCTCGTGTTGGCCAATCTCGTAGATGGTGCAAATGTTGGGATGATTGAGTGCAGAAGCTGCGCGGGCCTCCCTGCGGAAACGCTCCAGCGCTTGTGGATCCTGCAGGGCCTCCTCGGGCAGGAACTTCAGGGCTACGGACCGTCCCAGACTGATGTCCTCAGCCCTGTAAACAATGCCCATGCCGCCGCCACCAAGCTTCTCGAAGACGCGATAGTGCGATACGGTCTGGCCGATCATTAGGGGCAAATCTTACGTGGGTAAAACGGGCAAGTCAATGAATGCCGCAGAATTGGCGGCGTCTGATGGGTTGGCGTAACATCCTGGTTTCGACAGTTGACCGCCCGCAAATTCTGCATTCCGCAGTCTCCGCCTGCCAAATTGGCGACAGTCATAGATTGGGAAAATAAACAGGAATCGGCCCGGTTGACAGAATGTTAATTTTCCTCATGAAGCGCTTCCCGATGTGCGCTTGATGTAGCCGACCTTAGGAAAGAAGCATCCTTTGCAGGCAGCTGCGCTTCATTCCTCCCTTAGCGCCTGTATGGGCTGAATTGACGCGGCCTTGCACGCGGGAACGAGGGCAGCGATCAAGCCAATAATAGGCAGCGTGAGCAAAACCGCGGCGTAGGTCCAGGCATCCAGGGGATGCACGCGGTACAAAAAACTTCGGATCAGCCGCTCGGCAGGGAACGACAGTAGTAGTCCGACGCCCAACCCAGCGCCGATCAGAATCGATCCTTGTCGCACCACGATTCGAGCCACGCTTCGCCGCGTTGCGCCCATTGCCATACGGACACCAATTTCCCGCCGCTTATAGCTGACCAACTGCGACAGTACGCCGTAGAGACCGGCAATCACCATCGCAACTGCCAAGCCCGCAAATGAGCTTACAAGATAAAGACCGAGCCGCTGGCTGAACGTGTGCTGCTCCACCGCTTCTAGCATGGTTTGGAAATTGTCGAGCGCAAAACCTGGAGCGGCCAGGTGAAAGAGCGAACGCATCTCCGCTGCCACCGGAATATCTCGGCGGGTCTTGACTACAAAGCTCACCACGGTCTTCAGCAGCGCCTGGTAAAACAGCGATGTGGTCGGAACCTGCTCCTGCGGCAACAAAATGAATGGCTGAACCTCGCCGCCCAAAGTAGAGTCCACTTGATCGCCAAGCACCCCGACGATCGTGTAAGGCTTGATCATTCCGGTGTCCTTCCCGCCTAGATTGATCTGCCTTCCCAAGGGATCTTCGCTGGCAAAATACTTCCGCGCGAGCGTCTCGTTGATGACGGCGACAAGCGGAGCGCTGCCAACATCGTCGTCACTGATCATTCGGCCGCGCACTATGGGAGTGCCAAGGGTCTTGGCGTAATCTCCGCTCACGGCAGAGACGCGCGCCACCGGTTTGTTGCCGGGATCGCTGGGCTGGCCGATGATGTCGAAGTCGGAGCTTAGGTCGTCGCCGGAAAGCGGCGGCGTGGTTGCCAGTGCGGCGCTCTCGACTCCTGGCAGGCGCCTGATTTGCTCGAGAATGGGTTGATACGTCAAGGTCGCGACGGAATCCGGAGCGTGTGCCGTGTCTTCGGAAACCGCCATTGCTGAATATCCCGCCGAATCCGCGGGCATGGCACTGAAAGTCGTGATGCGAGCCGTTTCAAATCCGAGCCGCGACCGCTCCAGATTCCAGAGTGTGTGGAACAGTAATCCGGTTCCGACCAGCAGGAGTGTGGAAAGGGCGACCTCCACCGCGACCAGCATTCCGCTAAGCCTTCCCCCCACCGAACGCGAACCGGTGCCGCGCGAGGCCACCTGCAATGCAGTTTGAGGATGTGTGCGCAGCACAAGAAGCACCGGCAGGATCGAAGACAGCAGCGTGGTGATGATCGCAATGAAGGCGAGCACTAGCACGATGTTCCAGTGAATCGCGATCGAGTCGGCGCGCGGGATCGTTCCGTCCGGTAGCTTGCGGATCGCGAGCATAGCCATCTTCGCGAGCAATAAGCCGACAGCGCAGCCTGGCAGGCTCAGAGCCAATCCTTCTGTCAGCATTTGCCGGACGAGCCGCATGCGACTGGCTCCGAGTGCTCTTCGCACGGCAAATTCCTGCTGGCGACCGAGGCAGCGGCTGATCAGCAGATTGGAAACGTTCGCGCACGCGATCAGCAACACCAGCGTTAGCGCCGCAAAGAGCGCGTACAAGACCGGGCGTACTGGCCCAGTCAGCACTTCCTGGTAGGACGTTGCCCGAAAGCTCATTGGGCTCTCGGATTTCTCGAGCGGTATATACGCTGCAATTGCGTTCAGTTCCTGTTGCGCTTGGGCAATGCCGATTCCGGGATGCAGCTCGCCGACAACGTTAAGAAAGTTATATCCCCGATCCTTCAACATCGCTTGAGTCGGCTGCAGGGCTACCCACACGCTTTTCTGGGTATTAAGTTCCAGCTCTTCGGGAAAACGAAAGTTCTGCGGCATGACGCCGACCACTGTGTAGGCTCGGCCACCAATATTCACTCCTTGCCCCACAATGCCAGGATCGGCGTGGAAGTTCTGCCGCCACAAGCCTTCCGAGAGCAGCACGGCTAAGGAGCCGCCACTCTGCCCTTCGGCGTCGGTAAACGTCCGGCCCAGTAATGGCCGGGCTCCCAGCATGGAGAAAAGATTTGCAGTAACGTGCGGGGCGGCGATGCTCTCGGATATCTCGCGAGTCTGAAGAACCGACACATCTTCCGAGTAGCCCGCCACATCGGCGAGCAGCTGCGACTGGGTGCGAATATCACGATAGTTGAGAAAGGATGTAGCTGAAAAGACCGGTTCGTTCCCCCGTCCGATAAAGGTCAAGCGATCTGAGTGTGCGTACGGCAGCGGTCGCAGCAGTACGCTTTCGATTATCGTGAAGATGCCCGCATTTGCGCCAATTCCAAGGACCAGCGTGACAATCGCCAGCAGCGCCATTCCCGGCGCTTTCCGCATCTGCCGCAGCGCGAGGCGCAGGTCATAGAGCAATGTTTGCATTTCGCACCCCTTAGCCCCGTCGTTTCCGTCAAGGACTCCCGGATTGGGAACCCCTCGAGGATCACAAAGACCTCCGACTGAATAGTTTCAGAATGGCACGTTCTTCGCCAAAGATATCTGGAAATATCTTGCTTATTCTTCAGCTGCTTTCGTGCAGTGCCGTGGCAGCGGAGATGGCAAGACTGATCGGAAATGGAGGCCGATGTTCAAAAACGAACACCGATTCTACGGCTGTGGTTTAATTCAAACGCTTCCTATGTCGTTGGCGAAACATCCCTATTTCACTCATCTTTCCACGATTCCAGTGATGTCTTTCTTCCCTAGCCGTCCAGGTTCGCCGAATGACAGAGGAGAAAAACAAAAGACGGGCGATTTCTCGTCCGTCTATCTTAGTTGAAACCTGATCGCTGAGAGCTGACAGCTCAGTTGATATCGAACTGTTCCTGATGCACCGCCGGATCGCTCTTCACGATGATGGTTCGCTTGGTCAGTTCTTCCATCTCGTTTAACAAGCGTCCATTGTTGGACTTCAATTCTTTGGCCACATCCGGATGCACGCGCAGCATGACGTCTTCATGCTCCAGGTGCTTGGCAATCTTCCGCATCTCAACGTAGATTTCGTTGCACACTGTGCTCACCGATTTCACGTAGCCCGTGGATTGGCAGTACGGACAAGGCGCCCCGATGGTCCGTTCGAGCGACTGCTTGACGCGCTTGCGGGTGATGGCTACCAATCCGAAATCGTTGAACTGCAGTGTTTTCGAAGGAGCGCGATCGTGGCGTAGCTCTTCTTCCAAAGCCTGCATAACGCGCTGGCGGTTGCGGCGCTCATCCATATCGATGAAGTCGATGATGATGATGCCCCCCAGATCCCGGAGCCGGATCTGCCGGACGATTTCCTTGATCGCGTCCACGTTCGTCTTGACGATCGTGTCTTCCAACCGCGCCGTCTTGCCGACGTACTTACCGGTATTGATGTCGATCGCGACCAGCGCTTCCGTCTGATTAATGACGATGTAACCACCGCTCTTTAGCCAGACCTTCGACTTGAGCGCCTTGTTCATTTCTTCGGCGAGGCCGAACTGCTCGAACAGAGGCGTTTCCTTGGTGTAAAGCTTGACGCGCTTGACCATCCCTGGCTGGAAGCGGTTGAAGAAGCGCAATATCCGCTCGTACTCCGGCTCGGTATCGACCCAGATCACATTGAAGTCCGACGTAACCTGGTCGCGCAATACGCGCTCGACGACGTTAAGATCGTGGTAGATCAGCGCCGGCGGCTTCGATGCCTCAGCGCGATTCTTGATGTCCTGCCACAAACCCTTAAGGAAGCGGATATCGGCGCGAAGTTCCTCTTCGCTCGCGCTCTGCGCGGCTGTGCGGACGATAAAACCTCCGTGGCCGTTCTCGCGCTCGCTGAGGATGATTCGCTTCAGACGCTGGCGTTCTTCCTCGGAGGAAATTTTCCGCGAAACGCCCGTGTGATTCACGGTCGGCATGTAGACCAGGAAACGTCCCGGCAGCGCGATATGGCTCGTGATGCGGGCGCCCTTTTTCCCGATGGGCTCCTTGGCGATCTGAACCAGAATCTCCTGCCCTTCCTTGAGCAAGTCGGAGATGAGCGGTACCGGGGCCGATTCTCGACGGCGGAAGCGGCTTCGGCCACCACCACCGCGGCGTCCACGATCGCCGCCTTGTCGCTCATAGCCCGGGCGACCGTAGCCAGGACGAGGACGCTGGGTGCGTTGCGTATAGCCGGCGGTTGCCGCAGGAGCTCGAACCTCCGCGCGTGCATCGACCGTGCCGTTCCCACGCGCTTCCGCGTCCAGCATGGCTTCAGCCTGGGCCTGCGCCTCTTCCAGTTCCAATTCCTCGCTGTCTTCCTCTTCGGCGGCCGCTCCCTCCGCCGGATGCGCCTCGCCCGACTCAGCGATCGATGCCATGTGAATCTCAGACACAGTCTCGCGGGCGTCGCCATTCAAATGTGCAGGCTGACCAGCCGCTTGGGTTTCTTCTTCGAACTCTTCGTCTCCCTCATCGGAAGAAGCCCGGTAGTGAATCGTATCTGCTTCTTCCTCTTCGATGGTCTCTTCTTCCATCGTGCCTGGAGCCGCGAACTTCGGCGCTTCCTCTTCGTGGTAGGAGCGTCCCGGCTGCTCATCATATTCGACGACAGAAGGCATCCGCTTTTCGAGTTCCTCGGATTCGTGGGTAACTTCTTCCACGACCGGAGTCTGAGCTTCGCTGGTCCATGCCGGAACTGAAGCACTCCTATCTTCAGGACGTCGAAATTCTCGCTCCCAACTGGTGGTTGTCGAAGCAGATTCGCCCGGTTCTTCCGTCGCTGACTCGATATCCTCGTGCTGCTCGTGCAGCGGCTCGGCGAGGGCCTCCCCTGCCGCAAAGATAGGCTCATCCTCGGGGAAGGTCGCGGCTAAAGGCGCTGCGGCCTCTTCCCTCGGCGCAACCGCGGCCGTCGTTTGTGCAGGTTGAACTTCCGGCACGGGCGGCTGCTGCGAGAAACGCTGGTATTTCGAGATTGATTCCCCGGGCAGCAGAATCGGGGTGTAGCCGACAGGCGGCCCCGCGGGGGTTCGGACAGACGTTGCCTCAACCGGGCGAGATGGCCGGGATTCCTGCGGCCGCTCGGCTGTTCGCTCGGGACCACGGTCCGCGCCACGATCAGATCCACGATCGCGGCCGTCCCGGCGGCCGCCACGGCGGCGGCGACGTCCTCGCCAGTTTCCACGATCGCGGCCCGTGGAATCACCGGCTGGCTCTGAACCTTCGGCGGAAACCTCCGGTTGACCTTCGCTCAGGGCATCTGCCTCGAAAGTTCCCTCGTCAGAGACTGGCACCAGTTCGCTCTCCGCCCCTGTCGACTGGCCGGATTCGGCAGCATTGCTGCCTTCAGTGCGCGCTGGCTGCTGTCGCATATCCTGCACGCCCCGGGTCGCCGGCACAACATCGGTCAGATCGTCGTCGTGCTCCTCCAACTCCATGAAATCGGAGACGTACAGGAAGGCATCGCGTTCCAAGCCAATGTCGACGAAGGCTGACTGCATGCCTGGCAGCACACGCGTTACACGGCCTTTGTAGATGGATCCTGCTAAGGTGTATTCATTCTCGCGCTCAAGATAAACTTCCGCGAGCAGATCGTCTTCCACCAGGCCCACCTTCGTTTCATGTGGTGTGGAAGAGACAAATAATTCTTTGTTCATTTAACACTCCGGTCCTGCTCCGACTAGAAGTCGGTCAGGCTCCACCGGCGTGTGAGTCAGGCAAGGTACGGGAGGATTGAGTCTGGCGATGCGGCCCCGAATAGGGGACGGCATGGGCTCGAGAGTTCTTCTCTGCACCCAGTCCGCTGCGTAGGCTTTGAAATCTTTTGCACTTATCGCTTTTTAGCTTCTGCCGGGGTTGTGACCGCACTCTCAGACCCGAATTGGGTCGGGGGGCCGTTCCCTGCCCGGCTAAACTGCTTAGCTTCAATCCTGCCCGGCCTTCGACTGCTCGACTGGCCGGTGAAATGCCCTCTTTACGCGAAGGCGATCGATATTTTTTGGGGCTGCGCCTCCAAGCGCAGCGAACAGCTTCCTGCCGTCTTCCCTGTTCCTGAACCCTTGAATCTGGCTTCCCAGCCGGCTCACCCGGCTAGTTCACGAAGCGGCGCATACGAACATTCATTACCATCCCCAGCGCCAGGAACATGAACAATACGGAAGACCCACCATAACTCATCAGCGGCAGGGGTATTCCAGTGACCGGCATAAAGCCGACCACCATGCCGACATTGACCAAGATATGGAAGCTAAGCACAGCCACCACACCCATTACCACGAACGTGCCAGCGCGGTCGGGCGCTGTTTGCGCGTTCTGCGTCAAACGCATCAGCACGATGAAGTATAACAGCAGAACCCCGAGCGCGCCTACGAATCCATGTTCCTCGGAAAAGGCTGCGAAGATGAAATCCGTTTGCGGCACCGGGAGAAAATTCCCGTGTGTTTGCGAGCCTTTACCGCCCCAAAGGCCCCCCGAACCCACGGCGATCTTGGATTGCTCAACTTGATACCCAGACCCCTGCGGGTCGAGTTCTGGATCCACAAAACTGGTCAAGCGTTGTTTTTGATACGTTTTCAACACGTGCACTTTGGGCACGAAGAAAACCGCCCCAATCCCAACCACGGCAAGAAGACCGACGACCAGTCCCTGCCTCCATTGCAGCCCGCCAAGAAATATCCCCATGGCCGCAATGGGCAGATAGGTGAGAGCCGTCCCCAGATCGGGTTGCTTCAAAACCATCAGCATTGGAATGCCGACGATGGCGCCCGCCTTCATGAAATCCGGCCAAGAAAGCTCCCGCTGCCGCATGTCCGCAAAATATTTTGCGACCGCAAGGATCAGAATCAGTTTCACCCACTCCGAGGGCTGGAAGTGATTCCCTCCGGGCATCTTGATCCAGCGCTTCGCTCCCAAGTACTTCTGCCCAAAGATCATCACGGCCATCAGCGAAGCAACTGAAGCGATGTAGAACCAGTGGACCTGTTCCAGCAGCACCTGATAGTTCACCAGACTGATCAGGAACATCGCTCCTACGCCTGCGGCCACCCAATAAACCTGCTTGATGTGCGCGCCAGCGAATTTCGTATGCATAGTCGCGCTATGGATCTCCATGACACCCATGCCGCAAATCAGCAGCACGAATCCCAGCAGGACCCAGTCGAAATCTCGATATGAAACGTAACGTGCCATCAGTTCTGAGTACCCGGTACCAAGTACCGAGCGAAAACCTCTAAATTTGATCTCACTTCATTCTTCGCATTCGCCGTCGACTTTCTAGCGTTTTTCGGTAGTTGGTGCCCACAACTCGGTAGTCACGGAATCCCCGGCGCCGCCGTTGCCAGCGGCAACGGCTTCTTCGCGAGATCGATCACAAACCGGCCCCCCTGTAATGCCTCTTTGTCTCCGTCCGCATCAGGGTCGGTCCACAGCCCGCCGATGTCCACAGTTCCGTCGCCGTTCGGTTTCTCCACCATCTTCTGAGGAACGCGGTGCTGCTTTTCCACGTAGGCCTTGATCACCTGAGTAGCGAGACGCGCTGCCAGCCTTCCGTGTTCTCCACCCTGGAAGAGCACGCACACCACGATGTCCGGATTGCGGCGTGGAGTGAATCCGACAAACCATCCGTTTTGCGCCAGGTCCTCGGCATTCTTGAACTTTGCGCGTGTTGCGAGCGAAACAACCTGCGCCGACCCAGTCTTGCCGGCAATATCTATTCCCGGAACATGTGCCGAGGGTGCTGTGCCCTCAGGCAGAAGCACGCGGGACATCGCATCCGTGATGAAGTTCCAGCCATTCGGATCGATCGGGACGCTTTTGACTTCCGTGTATTTTGCAGCCTCCACATAGCCCGGAGGCATATCCGTTGGATTGATCACGTGAGGCACGACCATGCGGCCGTCCATGGAGATCGCAGAAATTGCGCGAAGCAATTGGACCGGCGTAATCGCAACCGCACCCTGACCGATTCCAACGGAGATGGTTTCCCCCGCAAACCACTTCTGCTTGAAGTTCCGGATCTTCCACTCTTCCGACGGCATCACGCCGCTCACTTCGTTGGGCAGATCAATTCCGGTTTTCTGTCCGAGTCCCAGTTCTGTCGCGTACTTCGCAATGCGGTCGATGCCCAGCTTCTCGGCAAGCGTGTAAAAGAAAACGTCGCAGGACTGATAGATCGCCTTCTCCAGATCGACTGGCCCGTGTCCGCCCTTCACCCAGCAGCCAAACCGGCGGCCGTAGAACTCCGCAGAACCGGAACAGTTCACGTGCAACGTCTGCGCGATGCCCTCCTGCCAGCCCGCAACCGACATGATGATCTTGAACGTCGAGCCGGGAGCGAGCTGCGCTTGAATGGCCTTGTTCAAAAGGGGCTTCTCGGGATCCGTGACCAACTTGTTCCATTCGTCGCGGGAGACGCGCACCGCAAAATCGTTGGGATCGAATGTCGGTCCGCTCGCCATGGCAAGAATCTCGCCGGTGTGCGGATCCATCGCGACGATCGCGCCGTTTTTCCCTTGCAACTGCTCTTCAGCAGCAATCTGCAAATCGACGTCCACGGTGAGCTTGAGCGGCTTCCCGGCCTCCGCCTCGGTTTCACCCAGGCGTCCGACTTCCCTTCCGTGACTGTCGACCAGCGCCTGTCGGGATCCGTTCTTGCCCATCAGCAATGTGTTGTACTGGCGCTCGACTCCGGAGATTCCAACCATATCGCCCGGGTTATACAGCTCAAACTGCGCCTGATTGAGCATGTCCTCGGTGACTTCACCCACGTACCCCACCAGATGCGCCATGAAGCCGTTCCGCGGATACAGACGCCGGGCGGCATCGATCGTGTCCAGTTCCGGCAGTTCGTTCCGGTGGGCATCGATGAATGCCAGTTCATCCGGAGTGATGTCTTCTTTGATGAAAATGGGCTGGTACTGCGGCATCGACGCGAAGCGCCGGATACGAGCGCGGACTTCATTCGCATCCAGATGCAGGCCTTGCGCGATCAGGTCCGCATCGGCCGCCAGATCGCGGCTGGAATCGCGCAGCAGCAGCGCCGAAGTTGACGGATAGTTATCGACGATCGTGCGCCCGTAGCGGTCGAGAATCTTGCCGCGCGGCGCAAGAATCGGAACATTGCGAATCCGATTCTTTTCTGCGGCCAGCGAATAGTAGTCGCTCTTCATCACCTGCAGGTTCCACAGCCCGTAAGCGAGCACGAGGAAGATACCCAGGATGATGTATTGCGCCGCCGTCAGGCGGATCTCAGAGACTTTTTCGTCGCGGCCGAACATCAGTTAAATCCTTCGTCGTTGGTCGTTGGCCAATGCGCTACTTTATTGTAAGCCGGATCGAATTCATGCCGTCGTGCGTCAGGTAACTGAAGTCATCAATCATCGCCAAACACGCATCGACGTCTCCAACGAAGAATGACCACCGACTAGCGACGACCTTCACGTCCTCTGCTTGAACTTGTCGAGCACGAAATACAACATCACTCCGATCGCCGCGTTGACCAAGCCGGCCAAAATCCCGTGGAGCCAGCTCCAACTTTGGGTCATGCTAACCAGTCCGCGGGCCACGGTGAAGTAGACCGCGGAATGAACTAGGTAGAATCCGAGGGTCACCAGGAACCGCGCCCCTGCGTTCTCCACGTCGAGCTTTACTCCCAAAGAAGAAGCCCCGTATCCCACAACTGTCTTGGCAATGCCATAAATACCGATGGGATTATGTCCGAGCATGTCCTGTGCCAGCCCGATGATGGCGCCTGTAAACAAGCCTGCGACCGGACTGCGGCGCGCCATGGCAAAGAAGATCGTGACCAGCAGCGGCAAATCGCAATAGACAGCGAACCGCGGAAATCGCAGCGGCACAAACGCCTGCACAAAAAGCGCCAGCAACGGAACGCCAATGGTTACGGGAATACTGAAGCGATAGACTTCAACCTGTTCCCCGGATGTGTATGTAATCTGCACGCTAGTGTGGGCTGTTGTCGTCGGCAGCAGGCTTTGTATCGGGTTGAGTTGCGGGCTGGATCGGCGGCTTGGATTGCGTAATCGGCTTCACCGGCACAGCTGCCGGCTTCGCTGTGGTCGAACCAATATTCTCTGCGTTTTGCTTAGGAGTTGCGGGCTTCTGGGTTGCGGCGCCTGCATTGCCCGTCGCGGCCTTCGCGGCCGGTGCGGTGGCCGTTGATGCTGGGCTCTTCGAAACAGAACTCTCGCCCGCCGGCTTGGCGGCTCCCTCCGAGGTTATTCCGACCGATGCAGCATCGGCAGCAGGCCGGTCCGGAACAGAAGGCAAACGCTGCGCCAGAATATCCGCGGCCCGCACCCGGCCCTTCTCCTCTGTGATCGCTTGTTTTTCCTGTTTTTCGAGCAGCACCAGCACTTCCTCCAGTTTGCTCAGATTGGCCGCCGGCCTGATTCTGATGTTGAGGAACAAATCCTTGCCGCCAACCACCTTGGCCACGGTTCCGACCGGCAAGCCTTTGGGGAAGATTTGATCTCCGCCGCTCGTCAAGAGGGTTTCGCCCACCGAAACTTGTTCATCACTCATCACGCGTTCCAGCACGACCTCTCCGTTGACGGTTCCCCGGAGCACGCCCTGCAGACGAGTTTTTTCCAGAATCGCACCCACACCGCTCGTCTGGTCGTTGATCAAGAGGACCTGCGACACAGATGGATAGGCCAGCAGCACCTTGCCCACGATGCCGTCGGCCGTGATGACAGCCATATCCCGGCTAATGCCAGAATTTGAGCCCTTATCGATGTAGATGACGCGAGAAAGATCGCTCCCGCTGGACCCGATCACTTGCGCCGCTACTGTCTTAGCAACCGATTGTTCTTTGAAGGCCAGCAGAGTTTGCAAGCGGTGAGCCTGGGCCGCGTCATCCTTAAGGCGAACCTGCTCTAACCGCATCTGCTCGATTTGCGCCTTGAGATCGCGGTTCTCAGCCCGCACACCGCGGAGATAGAAGTAGTTGTGCCAGAGATTGCCAGTGCCGCTTTCCACCCACACAAGGGCCCGCTCGAACGGGGTGATCGCACCCACCACCCAAATGCGGATAAGCCGCGTGTCCTGCGCCTCATTGGCATTGCGCTTGACCTGCATGGCCAGCCCGAGCACCTGGAGAAACAACACTCCTACCAGGATAATCAGATTACGGTATCGGCCGAGGACGGATTCCATGAGTTTCGAGTTATGAGCTTCGAGCTATTAGCTTAACGCGAACTACGTAGATTCTCACGGCTCGTAGCTCACCGCTCGTAGCTCTTATTCGATCGAGATTTTCCTCAGCAGCTTGAAGTCCGAAAGCATCTTGCCCGTGCCCAGGACCACGCTGCACAGTGGATCGTCGGCGATCGAAACCGGCAGGCCGGTTTCTTCACGGATACGCTTGTCGAGATTCTTCAGCAGAGCACCGCCGCCAGTCAGCACAATGCCGCGGTCGCTGATGTCTGCGGAAAGCTCGGGAGGCGTCCGCTCGAGAGCAACGCGAATCGCGTTCATGATAGTCGAAACGCATTCACTGAGGGCTTCGCGGATCTCACCGTCGTCGACAGTGATCGTTTTGGGCACGCCCTCTATCAGGTTGCGGCCTTTGATCTCCATCGTCATCGGCTTGTCGAGCTGATGCGCCGAACCAATCTCCATCTTGATCTGCTCGGCGGTGCGTTCGCCGATCAACAGATTGTATTTCCGCTTCAGATAGTTCATGACCGCTTCGTCCATCTGGTTGCCGGCCATGCGCACCGAACGCGAATAGACGATGCCGCTCAAAGAAATCACTGCGATGTCTGTCGTACCACCGCCAATATCGACGACCATGTTTCCGCTCGGTTCGGTGATGGGCAGGCCCGCGCCGATTGCCGCCACCATCGCCTGCTCCACGAGGTGCACTTCGCTCGCCTTCGCGCGATAGGCCGAATCCATGACCGCGCGCTTTTCCACCTGCGTGATCTCCGAAGGCACGCCGATCACGATCCGCGGATGCACCAGCATCTTGCGGTTGTGCGCCTTTTGAATGAAGTAATTCAACATCTTCTCGGTGACCTTGAAGTCGGCGATGACGCCGTCCTTCATGGGCTTGATAGCGACAATGTTGCCGGGCGTCCGGCCCAGCATCTCTTTCGCCTCTTTGCCCACCGCTTCCACTTCGCCCGTGTTCTTGTTGATGGCGACAATGGAGGGCTCGTTCACGACGATACCCTTGCCACGCGCGTATACGAGCGTGTTGGCGGTGCCGAGGTCGATAGCCAGATCGCTGGAGAAAATGCTGAACAGCGAACGGAGGTTGTGGTTGCGCGTCGCGGCTGAATGGAATCCGTTAGTTGACATGACGAAATATTCCGTCTTTCTACAATGCTGCCGACCGGGAGTATCCCGGCGTGGGCTTAGTTTTTAGGGGTGGCTGTCCTTATTCTACGGGATACCAGCCATCCCTGCTTGAATCAAAGGTTCTTGCTACCAGTGCGGACGACAATCCCGCTCTACTGGATAAGGATCTTTTTCTGCTGCGTGTTCACTCCACCTTGAGTTGTCTGCGCGGTCACTGTGATCACCGCTTCTCCGGTCGGGAGCGGCGGCGTAAAGTAGTGAAAACCGCCGTCAGAGCCCACCATCGGAACCTCGCTGCCGTTCACCATCACCCGCGCTCCGTTCTGGGTCTTGCCCGTCACTTCGATCACGTGTCCGTGCTGAATGAAAGGGTCCAGTTCCAGTTCGATCGCCTCAGTTTCCTTGCCTTTGGGAATGATCGTGAAGCGGTTCTTCTCGCTCTCGACCGACTCTTTCCCCGTTCCATCGTAGGATTGCACCATCCAGTAGTAGGCGCCCTCCCCGAGGTTGGTAACCGTTACCGCCGCTGTATTAACCTTTTTGTCAACCAGTGTAGAGGAAAAGTAAGGATTCCGGGAGAGACGCAGCCGGTAACCAACTGCATTCGCCATCGGCGTCCAGGAAAACTCCACGTCTTTCATTGCCTCGCCCGCCGAAAACAGCGGCGCCATGTTCGCGGGAGCAATCGGCGTGGGCGGCCCGATTTCCTTGGCCTTCTCCATGTGCGACTGTTGTCCTACGAAACTGACTTTTTCCCAGTTGGCGAGTTTTACGGTTTCTCCGTTGCGCGTGACTTCGCCCGTACCTTTCTTCATCAGGATCTCGTGCTGGTCGCCGGTTGGATCATTGTGTACTTGCGCTGCCGATTCGGGTGACAACGAAGCCGTCGCCCCAGCTACGATCACCTGCGACTTCGATCCCTGGCTATACGTCGCCGTCGAAAGGTCGACGGTCCCTGTACTCACTGCCACAGCGACGTTGGTCTGCTGCTGGTCATTCGCCGAGTTCTCTTCGATCACGATCAGCGAGTCCTGCTTCACTGTGTAACTTGTCCCGTCGTTAAAGACAACCTTCGCCATGCCTTCCGAACCGGTCTGGACCACGTCACCCTTCTCCAACGGAATGTTGTAATCGGCGGTGACCCAGCTATTGCCATTACCTTTCTTCACCCGGACCGTTCCATCGAGCGCCGTGAAGTGTGCCTGCTGTGCCGTGACCCCTCCAGAACCTGTTGCCGGAGCCATACCGGCCACGCGTTCCAGCAACTTGCCCGCGACATCGTCGGCCTTCTGAATCCCGGTCTGCGTAAATTGCGGAAACGCCATTCGCAGGGCGATGAAAAACACCGCCGCCACTGCCAGAATCAGCAGCGCCATACTGCGGTACGTGACGGTCGTCCACGCAACGTGGATTCCCGGTTTGCGATTGGCCGAAGACACTTTTCCTGAAAGCCTTATGAACTCACTGAATATGCAGCAAAAGAAAACGGTAGCACAACAAAAACGGCGGGAAGAATAGGTAATGCCTTTGGGAGGTTACCTTGGTGTGAGACTCGGATGGTTCACAGTCTCGATGGGCGGGCGCGCCGGGGCCACGACTCCCTTACTTTAGTCGTGCCCCGACGGGGACATCCTCAAGAAAGCTGGCAAGCACCGGCTTTCCGCCTTCCAGGGACGCGGCTACGATCATGCCGTTCGACTCCAAGCCGCGCAGCTTTCGCGGAGCCAGGTTGGCGACGATCACCACCTTGCGGCCGACCAAGGTCTCAGGAGCGTAGGCCTCGGCGATTCCGGCCAGCACCTGCCGCACTTCCGTGCCGATGTCGATTTCGAGGCGCAAGAGCTTGTCGGCCTTCGGCACTCGTTCGGCAACGTTTACTATTCCCACGCGGAGTTCGACTTTGGCGAAATCATCGATCGTAATCTTGCCGCCATCGACCGCCGACGTGGCCGCCACCGGAGCCGCAGGAGGCTGCGAAACTGCCGCCGGCTTTTCGACCGCGGTCGGCGCCGGGCCTTTCGGCTCTTCCACCACCGGCCTCTGCTGATCTTCCATCTTCTGCATCCTTTCAATTGCGCTCTTGTCCGCGCGCGGGAAAACAGGATTCACTTCCCCAAGCTTTGTGCCCAGAGGCAATTGTCCCCAAGCAAGTTCTGCCAGCGGCAGTTTCTTGATGTCACCCAAACCCATCTGCGTCCAAATTTTCGCGGTCGCACCCGGCATCACCGGATGCGCCAGCGCGGTTGCAATTCGCAGAGCCTCGGCGGACGTATAGAGAACAGTCGCCAGACGAGCGCGGCTCTCGTCGTCGCTCATTTCGCCCAGCGCCCAAGGCTCGTTTTCGACAATATAACGATCCACCGCTGCCACAAGTCCCCAAGCGGTTTCGAGCGCCCGCGAAAACTGGAATTGGTCGAACAACACACCAAAATCGCGGATCGTCTTTCGCGCCGTTTCGGCTACGACATCATCGGCCGCCGTCTTTGCAGCCGTGTGAGACGGATACGGCACTTCGCCTTTGAAGTACCGGTTAATCATAGTTAACGTCCGGCTGGCGAGATTTCCCAGGCCGTTGGCGAGATCGGAGTTGTAGCGCTGCACCAGCGCGTCGAACGAAAACGATCCGTCCTGTCCGAATACGACTTCGCGCAGCAGGAAATAACGGAGAGCGTCTGCGCCCAGCACGTCGAGAATCGTTTCCGTACGCACGATATTGCCGCGCGACTTCGACATCTTGCTCTCTTCAAACAAGAGCCAGCCGTGAGCAACGATTGCTTTCGGCAACGCTAATCCCGCCGCCAACAGAAACGCCGGCCAGTACACACAGTGAAAGCGGACGATCTCTTTTCCTATCATGTGGACATCGGCCGGCCAGTATTTCTTGAACGCCGCCTGAGCACCCGCATGCGACGAACCATAGCCAATTGCCGTGATGTAATTCGCCAGCGCGTCGAGCCACACGTAGATCACGTGCTTCGGATCATCGGGGACAGGAATCCCCCAAGAAAACGTTGACCGGCTGATGGAAAGATCGCGCAGCCCCGACCGAACGAAGGAGATTACTTCGTTGCGCCGCGTCTCCGGTCGGATGAATTCCGGATTCGCATAAAGCTCAAGCAGCTTGTCCTGAAACGCCGAGAGCTTGAAAAAGTAATTCTCTTCGTGCACCGTCTCGGTGATGCGCCCGCAAGTCGGACAAGGGTCGCCAGGCTGCGCGCCATCGACATAGAGTTCGTCCGAAACGCAATACTGCCCCGTGTAGGTTCCCTTGTAGATGTAGCCGTTGTCGCGGATCTGGCGAAACAGTTGCTGCACACGCTTCTTGTGGCGATCTTCGGTGGTGCGAATGAAGTCGTCGTTTGAAATCCCCATTCGCTTCCAGAGGTTGCGGAATTCTGCAGAGATTTCGTCGGCATATTGCTGCGGAGTCTTGCCCGCGGCCTGAGCCGCGCGCTCGATCTTCTGGCCGTGTTCATCAGTCCCGGTAAGAAAAAACGTATCCGCACCCAGCAACCGCTGCCGCCGCGCAATCGTGTCGCAGGCAATTGTGGTATAGGCGTGCCCGATATGAGGCCGCGCATTCACGTAATAAATCGGAGTCGTAATGTAAAACTTCCTGGTCATAAACGTTTTTCAGCAGTCACCGTAAATCAGAGCTTTTCCTCACCAACGAGATAAGCCCGAGCCGCCTCCTGAATCACAGTCTTGAGCGGCACATGATGCTCGGCTGCGATCCTCCGGCAATCTTCATATTCCGGCGCGTAGTTGGTCACGGTTCCATTCATGCTGGCAATCTTCATCCGGACTTCGCCCCATGGCGTGCAGACGTTCTCCCAGCGCCGCGCCAGAGCCTGGCGCACTTCCTCGCGCCGCCGGACGCCAAGCGTCGTCGTTTCGGTAAAGATCAACTGCGTCAGCTTGCTCGCATCTTCCGGCTTGCACAGCACAGTCAGCAAAGTCCCCGGGCGGCTCTTCTTCATTTGCACGGGCATTCCGAAAGCATCCAGCGCGCCTTCTTCGAGCAAGCGGTCCATCACGTACCCAAATACTTGCGGGTTCAGATCGTCCAGATTCGCTTCCAGGACAGTAATGGTCTCAGAATTCGTCTTCGACATGAGCGTCGATGCCGCTTCGCCGATCACGAGGCGCATAACGTTTGGATGTCCCGGAAAATCCCTCGATCCCGCTCCGTATCCCGACTTCTCAATCTTCATTGCGGGGAAAGAGGCGAACCGCCGAACCAGCGTCTTCGCTATCGCCGCACCAGTAGGCGTCACCAACTCGGCCAGCAAGCCCGACGAGTACACCGGCGTGTCTTTCAGCAACTCTACGGTCGCCGGAGCAGGCACCGGAAACGTCCCATGCGCGCATTTGACCGTTCCTCCACCGACGTTCAGCGGCGAGCAAACGATCTCATCCACGCCAAGGGCCCCCGCACCAACCGCCGCGCACACGATGTCCACGATCGCGTCCACAGATCCGACTTCATGGAAGTGGATTTCTTCCACTGGCACGTCGTGAATCTTGGCCTCCGCCGCGCCCAAGGCTTCAAAAATGGAAACCGCCGTCTTCTTCGCTGACTTCGAGATCCCTGCCGCGGAAATGATCTTTCGGATCTCACTCAACCCTCGATGAGCATGATCGTGCTGATGGGGCCCGGGAGTGCCACTCCGTGTGCCCTCGCCCGCACCATGCTGATGGTGGTCGTGATCATGGCCATGAGGATGATCATGCTGCTGCGACTGCTGATGAGCCGCGTCCTGCTTCGCCCAATACTCTTCCCGCGGCATGTCTTTCTCGCCGTCGACCCAAACGTCTACCTTGGTCGCCGAAATCCCGCTGCGGATCACGCGTGAAATCTGCAGCTTCGCATCCACTCCGAGGACCGAAACAGTCTCCTCCAGCAACCGCGGAGACACCCCGGCGTCGACGAGAGCGCCGAGAAACATGTCTCCGCTGATACCGGAAAAACACTCTAGATAGGCGATGCGCATAAAAAGTTGTTAGTCGCTCGTCATTGGTCGTTGGTCAAAAAGCCTCTCGGCTAGCAACCAACGACCACCAACTAGCGACCGAGTTTTCATCATAGGGAAGGCCTGTTACTGCGTCAAACCTGCGCGCGCCGCGAGTCTGTTAAAATCACTGTTTCTTCAACACGTTAGAGGGCTTCCTTGTATCGTTATCTAGAGCATCGTCTTGCCGAGCGCGTGCGGAAGTGTCTCGAACGCCGGCATCCGGGTGTAAAGCTGCCAGCCGTGGTCATTGAGGAGCCTCCGAAGGTCGAACTCGGGGACTTCGCCATTCCGATTTTCCCGTTTGCCAAGCCTCTCCGCTCGGCCCCTCTGAAAATCGCGGAAGCTATTCGCAGCGAGATCGGCCCGGTTGAGGGCATTGCAGAGCTCCAGGTCGCTCCTCCGGGATATCTGAACGTGAAAATCGACCGTGCCTGGATGGCCGCCGCCCTCGCCGCCGATCGCAATCCACCCAGCGAGCCGCATCCAGGCAAGATTCTGGTCGAGCACTCCAGCATCAATCCGAACAAGGCCGCGCACATCGGACACCTCCGTAACGCCATTCTCGGGGATACCTTCGTCCGACTTCTCCGCCATGCCGGCAACGAGGTCGATATTCAGAATTACATCGACAATACCGGCGTACAGGTTGCGGACGTAGTTGTCGGCTTTACTCAGTTGCAGAAGAAGTCCCTCGCCGAAATCGAGGCCCTCGCCGGCCAGCCACGCTTCGACTATTACTGCTGGGATTTATACGCTCGCGTTTCCCAGTGGTACGAAGCCGACACGCAGAATCGTCAGGCACGCCTGGAGACGCTGCACGCCATCGAGGACGCATCCAGTGAAACCGCGGCGATCGCCGACGTGATCTCGACCGCCGTGTTGCGCCGTCATCTTGAGACCATGGACCGCCTCGACATCGAATACGACTTCCTTCCGCGGGAGAGCGAAATTCTGCACCTGCACTTCTGGGATGCGGCCTTCACCAAGTTGAAAGAAAGCGGCGTGCTGATCTTCGAGAGCGAGGGCAAGAACAAAGGCTGTTGGGTCATGCGCAGGGCCGGGACGGGAAACACCAGCCCCGCTCCCGAAGGCGCGGAGAAAACCGACGATAAGATCGCCGAGGAAGATCAGAAGGTAATTGTCCGTTCCAATGGAACCGTAGGTTATGTCGGCAAAGACATCGCCTACCACATGTGGAAGTTCGGCCTTCTTGGGCGCGATTTCGGATATCGCAAGTTCTATCGTTATCCCAACCAGCACGATTGTTGGATTTCGACGACCGACGGCGAGAAAAACCATCCCCATTTCGGGGACGTCGCCGAAATCTATAACGTGATCGACGCCCGCCAGTCGGAGGCACAGAACACCGTCATCGAGGCGCTCCGCGGACTCGGCCACGGAGAGTCAGCCGACCACTACACACATTTTTCTTACGAGATGGTGGCGCTCACTCCGCGCTGTGCCGCGGAGCTTGGCTACACGCTGAGCGAGGAAGACAAATCCCGTTCGTACATCGAAGTCAGCGGCCGCAAAGGGTTCGGCGTAAAAGCCGACGATCTGCTCGACCAACTTATAGCGTCGGCCAAGAAAGAAGTTGACTCTCGGCACCCGGAGGTCAGTGAGCCGGAGCGACTGGCGATCGCAACCCAGATTGCCATCGGAGCGCTGCGCTACTTCATGCTGAAGTACACCAAGCAATCGGTCATTGCGTTCGACTTCAAGGAAGCGCTCAGCTTCGAAGGTGAGACCGGGCCTTACGCGCAATATGCGGTCGTGCGGGCGACCAGCATCTTCCGCAAGGCTGGAGCCGATACCGATACGTTTCTCAGTGCCACCCAACTCTCGGGAGTGGATCTCGGAACGTATCTGGCAGGTCCGGATAACAACGAGATATGGGAACTGTGGCTGGCATGTTCAAAGACGACTTACGTCATCGACCAGAGTATCGCCACGACAGAGCCGGCGTACCTGGCCAAGCATGTGTTCCAGCTCGCACAGTTATTTAATACTTTCTACCACCGCCATCCCATTCTCATCGAGCAGGACGGCAAACGGAAGCAGTTCCTGCTGGCGACCGTCGCGGTGGTCCGTCGCGAATTAATTCGCTCCCTGTTGGTTATGGGCATCACGGTTCCGCCAGTCATGTAGAATGCCTGCCATGCATGTGGCAGGAACCCGCTGCCACGACGTGCAGTAATGGATAACTCTGGCGTCTCGTCCAAACCGTCTCATCCCGTCCTGCGCTGGATCGTCCGTGGTTCACTCCTCGTTCTGGTATTTCTCGCAGCCGTTGGTTTCTTCTACGAGAATATCTCGGAGGCCCGCGACCGACGATTCAATCTGATGCCCGGCAAGTTGGTCAATGTGAACGGCCGCAAGATGCATATCGACTGCATCGGCGAAGGCAGTCCCACGGTTATCCTCGACTCCGGACTCGGAGACGCCTATGTTTCCTGGCGCAAGGTACAGCCCGAGATTGCGAAGTTCACCCGCGTCTGCTCTTATGACCGCGCCGGCCTCGGCTACAGCGAGTCCAGTTCCGGTCCGCGCACGAGCAGCGCCATGGCTGAAGAACTCCACTCGTTGCTACAAACCGCCGGCATCGCTCCGCCTTACGTTCTCGTCGGGCATTCGATGGCCGGATATGACGTCCGCCTCTACGCCAGCCTGTACCGTAACGAAGAGGCGGGTATGGTGCTGGTTGACGCCTCGCATCCAGACCAGGAAAATCGCTTCCCTCCGGAGTTGAAGAACATGGAAGGAAGCTGGCTGCGCGAAGCCGAGTTTTTGGAATACACCATGCCGCTCGGCATTCCACGGCTGCTTGGCCTGTGCGATGAGGATCCGGTGCAACGAGCGGCCGACTGCAACTGGCACAGTGCTCGTGAAGCAGTAGCTGAACTAAAAGCTTTTCCAGCCAGCGCCGCTCAGACCGCCGCGACCGGATCGCTGGGCGACATGCCGTTAGCCGTACTCTCCCATGATCCCGACAAGCCTTCAACCGAACTCCCGCCGGACCTCGCCAAGCCAACCAATGAAGCATGGCAGAAAATGCAGGAAGAACTGGCTCATCTTTCATCGCGAGGCACGCAGGCGGTCGCGAAGAACAGCGGACATTACATTCAAGCGGATCGTCCGGACATGGTGGTCGATGCGATCCGGAACGTGCTGAATCAGGCACGCCAGACGCAGCCTGCGACGGACCCAGTCCGATGATCCGCTCCTGACTCCCGTCCCTCAAACCTGCTAACCTTTTTGCTCACTTGAAATCCTGGCTTCGACCGCGCTTCGCTTCCGCAATTCAGGAGCAAATGATGGTATTCAGAAATCGGTGTCTGTGCGTTTCGATTGTCTTCATCCTTCTTGTAGTTCTTTTTCTGCCCCGCCTCACCCGCGCTCAGGATGCCGCTCCAGCCCGGCCTATCGAAGCTTCCGAGCCTGCCACACATCGTCCACGAATTGGTCTTGCGCTCAGTGGCGGAGGCGCGCTCGGCTTGGCTGAGATTGGCGTTATTCAGTGGATCGAAGAAAATCACATTCCAGTCGACCGCATTGCTGGGACCAGCATGGGCAGTATCATCGGAGCGATGTATGCCACGGGCATGTCGCCCGCTGAGATCCGTACGTTCGCCGAACAAATTGACTGGGATCAAGCCCTGCTTCCCGAGCCCGTTTACACCCAGCTCTCCTATCGCCGCAAACAGGATCGCCGCGATTATCTAATCAACACTCCGCTCGGACTGAAACATGGTTTAACTGGCCCCAACGGTTACAACCCAGGTCAAGGCGTGGGTCTGCTGCTCGATCGCATCGCCTTCCCACAATTTGCAATTACGAGCTTCGACGATCTGCCCATTCCCTTTCGTTGTGTCGCGACCGACATGCAGAGCGGTGAAGCCATAGTGCTACGCGATGGCCCGCTCGCCCGTGCTGTTCGCGCCTCCATGTCCATTCCAGGCGTGTTCACGCCCGTCGCGCTCAACGGACGCATGTTGGCCGACGGCGGCATGGTACAAAACATTCCGGTAGAGACAGTTCGCACCATGGACGCGGATGCGGTCATCGCAATCGAATTACGTCTCGCTCCAGGTGACATCTCAGAGCTGAATTCGCTCACTGGCGTTTTATCGCGCGCCATCGACGTCATGATCACGCAGAACGAGCGGCGCTCGCTTCTGCTGGCCGATGTAAACGTCAGCGTCGATATGAAGGGATTTTCGGTCACGGACTATTCGCGGGTCGAAGAGTTGATCCAACTCGGCTACAAAACGGCGGCCAGCCAGTCCTCCTCTCTCATGCGTTACGCCATCCAAGATCCGGCGGAATGGCAGCTGTACCTCAACCAGCGAGCCGCTCGGAAGCGTTCTCCGCTTAGGAAAGTGGAAGCAATTCAAGTGACCGGCGCTGATCCCGACACCAATCGCCGAATTCAGCAGCGGCTCAGCAAGGACAGCCACCACTCCCTCGATCTCCATGCGGTCGACGCCCAATTGACCCGCATCGCAGGGCAAGGTCAATTTGACGATCTGGGCTACGAAGGCTTCGTGCAAAACGGAGTTCCCTCCCTGCGCATCACCGCCCATGAAAAGACCTACGGTCCGCCCTTCGTGGATTTGGCCGTGAACGTAAACGGTTCAGGCGTCGCTGCGTTCGATTTTTCTGCAGGAGCGCGGGTCACTTTCATGGACGTCGCCCATCGAGGCGGCGAGTGGCGCAATGATCTTCTTTTCGGCTCCAGCAACCTGGGCGCTACCGAGTTCTACCAACCGTTAGGAGACACCAGATTCTTTGTTGCCCCATACGCCTTCGCATCGAAGTTTGCCCGGAACTCCTTCACCGGCCTGACCCGGGTCGCCGTATTCGGCGACGAGCGCGCTGGAGGCGGCTTCGACATCGGCTATGACTCGGGACGCCGCAGCGAAATTCGCCTCGGTTACGAACTGTTCGATGGAAAACTCAGCCCTCTGATCGGAGCAGCCGGCCTGCCGATCGTTCACGGCAGCACCGGCGAAATCCGTGCGCGCTATGTTTGGGATGGGCAGGACAGCCCCTCCGTTCCCGGTCGCGGCACTCGCGTCGTCGGCATGCTTTCACGGGTGCTCCAGAGTCCCGGACTCCCGCAGCACCTGGACCAACTGGACATTCAGACTTCGAGTTTCGTTCCGCTCGGCCCAAAGACTTCCCTGTTCGTCGGAGCTTCTGCCGGAACCAGCTTCCATGGCTCGGCCGGACCATTCCAGGTATTTGCCCTCGGTGGATCATTCCGCTTGGGCGCGTATCTCCCCGACGAATTCCTCGGCAATCACTACGCCTACTCCTCCTTCGGCTTTCGGCGCGAACTCTACCGTCTGCCGCAGTTCGTGGGGAGGAAGATTTACTGGGGCGGCTGGTACGAGGCGGGAACCGCATTTGGAACCGTCGCTGGAGATCCCGGGCCCATGGTCATTCGAGGCAGCTTCAATCTCGGAATCATCTCCGATACGATCCTCGGCCCTATCGCGGTTGCCGGCAGCGTGAGCCCAACTGGCCAGAGTCGAGTCAACTTCTCGATCGGACGCTCGTTCTAAGCGACGAACGACCGATGAGCTATGAGCAGTGAGTTACGAGCGGGCAGTAAGAGATAGGTCTGGCAGCTCGCTCGAAGCTCAAGAGTCTCATCGCTCTTCATTCTTTTCCGAGCGACGCCATATCGATCACGAATCGGTAGCGCACATCGCTCTTCAGCACGCGCTCGTAGGCCGCGTTGATCTTCTGGATGGGCACCACCTCGATGTCGCATGCCACTCCATGTTTCGCGCAGAAATCCAGCATCTCCTGCGTTTCACGGATGCCTCCAATTTGCGATCCTGCCACACTGCGCCGGCGGGCAGTGAGAGAATACGCTCCCAGCGGAATGTCTTTCTCGGGCAGTCCAACCACCACCATCGTTCCGGCCGTCTTCAGCAGATTCAAATACTGATTCCAGTCGATCTGCGCGGAGACAGTATTAAGGATCAAGTCGAAGTATCCTGCGAGCTTGGTAAATGTCTCCGGATCCGCCGTCGCATGGAACTGTATCGCGCGTTTGATGAATGTCGGAGTGGCAAACACCGCAATACTTGATGTCGATCACGATGTCGTGCTCGCGCGGCTTGCGGCGTCCGAATGAATAGGGCCCAAGCGGAGCGCGCGCCTCTAATGCGGCGTATCCCTTGCACTTGCTCATGATGCCTCTCTCCAATTCTTCCCAGAAACTTTGAGGAATGATTCTCGATGAATGCTCTGACGATCAGCTTCACAAAACGAAAAACCGGGAACAGCACTGGCAGCTTTCTCAGTCTACCGTAGATTGATATACTTCGCCCCTCAGTGCATCTCAGCTTCCCGCCCGGAGGAACGCCTTTGCGCCTGTCGAACTTGCGCTTTCTTTTGCCCTCGATGTTGTTAATCTCGGTCGCCGCGCAGAATCCTGCCCCGCCCCAAAGCGCACAGCAGCCCGCACCCAAGCCTCTGTTCACTCTCCAGGAAGTCATGATTCCCGTGCGCGACGGAGTTCATTTGCAAACCGTGATCCTCACCCCCGTCGATCAGCAAGGCCCGTTGCCCATCCTCTTCCGTCGCACGCCCTACGGTGTCCCTGACAAACCGCCCGAGCAGATGCCCTCTTCGATGAAGGAACTCGCCCAGGACGGCTACATCTTCGTCATTCAAAATCTTCGCGGACGCTTCAAGTCTGAAGGCGTTTTCAAACTCTCATCTTCGGTCGATCTAAACGATCCCAAAGCGACCAGCGAAACCACCGACGCTTATGACTCCATCGAATGGCTGGTTAAGAATGTTCTCAACAACAACGGCAAAGTTGGCATGTACGGCGTCTCTTACGACGGCATGACCACCGGCATGACGCTTCTTCACCCGCATCCCGCGCTCAAAGCCATCAGCGAGCAAGCCGCTCCAGTCGATCAATGGATGAACGACGACATGCACCGCTACGGCGCTCTGCGCGAGAGCTACAACTTCGAATACGCTGTGATGGAGCAGGCCGATAAGAACAAAAACACGCACTTCGAATTCGAAATCTACGACACCTACGAGTGGTATCTCAATCTCGGCCCGCTCTCCAATATCAACGACAAATACATTCACGGATCGATTCCTTACTGGAACTCAAGCGTCGAGCATCCGGACTACGATGACTTCTGGAAGAAGGAAGCCTGGGTTCGCCAGCTTCACGCATCCACCGTGCCAAACCTCAACGTCGCCGGATTCTGGGATCAGGAAGATCCCTGGGGACCGTGGCAGATTTTTCGTCATGCCGAAGAAAACGATCCCGACCGCACCAACTTCATTGTCGCCGGCCCCTGGTATCACGGCGAGTGGCAAAGCCCAAAGGGAGACAGCATCGGACTCATCCCGTTTGGCGGCCACGAAACCGCCCGCGAGTTCCGCGAGAATATCGAAGCACCCTTCTTCCGTTATTACCTTCACGGCCAAGGCGACAAACTGGCCTGGCAGGCCAGCACGTTTCAGAGCGGATCGAACACCTGGCATACATATCCGGCGTGGCCTCCGAAAGAAGCGAAGACCACAAACTTGTACCTTCGTGCCGACGGAACGCTCGCGTTCTCCGCGCCATCCAAGAGCGACAAGGCTTATCGCCAATACGTTTCCGACCCAGCGAACCCAGTTCCCTATCGTCAACGTCCGGTTTCGCCGACCTATCCCGCGGGCGATTGGCGCACTTGGGAGGTCGCCGACCAGCGCTTTCTCGACGAACGCACTGACATTCTTTCCTACGTCAGCGAGCGGCTCGACAAAGATCTCGTCATCACCGGCCCTCTCTCCGCCAGTCTCTTCGCTTCCACCTCCGGGACCGACAGCGACTTTGTGGTCAAGCTGATTGACATCTATCCGCAAGACGCACAGAAGAACGCCTGGAGTCCCGACGAAGGGCCCAAGCCTGGACAATACGCCCAGTCTTTGAACGGATATGAACTGCCCATCGCGATGGAAGTTCGCCGCGGCCGCTATCTCACGAGCTACGAAGCTCCACATCCGTTGACTCCCAACAAGCCGGTTGAATGGACCATCCCTCTGCGCGATCACGACCACGTCTTCCTGAAAGGCCACCGCATCATGGTGCAGATTCAGTCGACATGGTTTCCGGTGATCGATCGCAACCCACAGAAGTTTGTACCTAACATCTACAAGGCAACGGCCGCGGATTATGTTCCCGCAACACAGCGGATCTACAACTCACCCGACATGCCTTCGCATCTCGTTCTGCCAGTGATGCCGTGAAGTAGTGCCGGCGTCCCGCCCACGCATTCTGCCCACATAGAAAAGGCCCGGGATCTCTCCCAGGCCTTTCGTCATAACCAACGAACCTTATTTTCCGCTGGCTGTTCCATGCTGACCGAGCCACGATGCCAACTGCGGCTCCTGTTGCGTCTTCAGATCGACGCAGTTGTTGATGCGCTCAATCGACTGCTTGTACGTGCGTTCCGCCGCCTCGACCTTGTGAGCGGTAAAGAACTCCGTCACTTGATCCCGCAGTCCCGCATCGCAGAACACGCTGGTCGCTCCGACGACCTGAGCGCTGGCAAACGGTCCTCCCGCTTTCTCCAGTTCGCTCCAGTGTTGCCGGATGAAATCCCACGCCAACTGCTGGCCGGCGGGATTAGCAAGGACATTCGTCACCAACTGCAATGCATCCTGCGACCGCACATCCGGACTGATGGCGAAGTCCAGCGTTCGCCGCAGCAATTTTGGATCGCTGAATTGCGGCAGCGTGAAGAAATAGCCATAGTAGAGTTCCGGCGATTTCGCATCTTTCATCGCCGCCATCACTTTGTCGTAGAAATCAGCATCGCCCGTCAGCGCCGCCAGAGGCATCGCGGCTCCCGCCAGTTCGTGATCGACCGAAGACGGATCTGCCACGCCCTTGTCAGCAATCTTGCGCGCTTCCGCCAGAGCCTCGGGATCGCGGGCATCGTACCCCAGCGCCCCGAATAGCCGCGCCCGCAGGGTTTTCTGTTCGTCGCTCTCACCCGCCTTCGGCTCCCATCCAACTTCCTTCATCGCTGGAGACAGCAGTTGCCGCAACCACGCCCGGAAATTATCTCGATCCGAATCGCTCACCAGGTATTGGCCGATGTAATTCAGGCGCCCCAAAACGTCTTCCAGAACTGCCCGATTGCGATCCGACTGCAACCCCTGCGCGAATGCGAGATAGTCTCCTACCGGTTCCCGTCCAACTCGCACCGAAGCCCAAATATCGTCCTGCAGCCCGATTCGCTCCGCAGGAGTCAACTTCGTTTCCGCGTCACTTGCCAGACCTCGCACCGCTTCCGGCTGGTAGCCCACACGATAGTATCCGGCCGCTCCGGCGTTGCCGATGACCCAGGTCGAACATCCCGGCAGTGTGAACGTCTCTTCCTTCTTGGTCAGCAGTTCACACTTCGGCGCTCCATTGCCGCTCGCCGATCCCTTCAGACAGATGGGAATCTGCCACAGCTCATCGTTTGGAGCCTCAAACTTCGTGCGGTCGAAGTAGTACCGCTGCTGCGCAACCGACACGCTCGTCGAATTACCCGAACACTGCGCTTTCACATTAATCATGGGTACGCCGGCCTGCTTCACCCAAGTCGGCATAATCGTATCGACCGGCTTTTTGGAAGTCTTCGCCTGCGCATCCCAGAAATCTTCCGCAGTCGCGTTCCCGTACTTGTGCTGCGTGAGATACGAGTTCACGCCGGCGCGGAACGTTTCTTCTCCCAGATACGCTTCGAGCATGCGCAGAACGGCCGCTGCTTTTCCGTACGCAATTCCGTCAAAGAGCTCTTGAATTTGCGCGGGAGTTTCTGCAGCTTGATGGATCGGACGCGTATTCGCCAGCGAATCCACGTTGAGAGTACCGCCCGCGTTGCTGACGTCGTCCAGATTGAAATTCCATTCCGGCTTCCACGCCTGAACGGGTTTGCTCGACATCCACGTTGCAAATCCCTCATTGAGCCAGATATCGTCCCACCACTTCATCGTGACCAGATCACCGAACCACTGGTGCGCCATCTCGTGCGCAATCACGCTGGCAATTGTCTTCTTCAAATCGATCGATCCTTGCTTCTCGTCGATCAGGAGAATCACTTCGCGGAAGGTGATGCAGCCCGTATTCTCCATCGCACCTGCGGAGAAATCAGGCAGGCCGATGAGATCCAGTTTCCCGTATGGATATTTGATCCCGAAATATTTGTCGTAGTAAGCAAGGACGTGTTCCGCGGATTCCAGCGCGAACTGCCCCATTCCCTGCTTGCCGGGGGTTGCGTAAACGCGAATCGGAATGCCGTCCGCTTCGCCCTCGACATATTCGAAGTTCCCCACTACCAGCGCAGCCAGGTAGGCGGACATTTTCGCAGTCGTTGCGAAGCGAACCGTGTGCTTGTCGCCCGGACCTGCAGTATCAGAAATTGCTTTCTGATTCGAAATTGCTACCATGCCTTTCGGCGCTACAGTCGTAATGTCGAAGGTCGCCTTGTAGTCGGGCTCGTCAAACGATGGAAACGCCCGGCGGGCGTCAGTGGCCTCGAACTGAGTCGCGGCATACTTGCGTCCTTGATCATCTTTTCCCAGATAGAAGCCCCGCATCTCGCTGTTCAGGATGCCGGTATAGGTGATGTGAATCGTAGTCGTGCCGGCTGCCAGCGGTTTCTCAACCGACAGCACCACCATTTCCTTCTCTTTCTCTGGCGTCACTTTGGCTTTCTGCGTGGCGCCGCCGCTTGCGATCGTAACGTCATGAAAGTCGATGTCGGCCGCGTTCAGCGTGATCTCCGATGTCGGCTTCAACACGCGAATCGCCAGCGTCTCTTCGCCTTCAAATTTGGCGCTGTCGAGATCCGGCGTAAGCGTAAGTTTGTAGTTTTCGGGTCGGGCAATTTCCGGCAGTCGCTGCGCGAAAGCCAGCGAGATTGTCAGCACGAGAAAGCTCAAGACTGCAAAGGTTCGCTTCATAGGTTTTCCTCGGTTTTCCTCAGGAGGTTAGATCGGATCTTTGCCAGGAATCTCTCAGTTGTTCGAGTGCCGTCCCCCAGACGCACTCCGCTTGCGTCACATACGGACCTTGATTCACAAAAGTTCAATCGCGGGATGCCACTTCCCCGCTCAAAATTGTCGTCGTGCAGTGATTGACGCCGAACCAGTAGGGGATTTCCCGGTAGTCGTCGACCCCAAATACTGCAAAATCCGCGTCCTTGCCAGCCTCGATGCTGCCCTTGCGGTCCGCCACGCGAAGCGACCAGCCTCCGTTGATCGTCGCCGCCGCAACCGCTTCCGCCGGCAACATCTTCATATGTGTGCAGGCCAGCGACATTGCCATCTGCATGCTGATCGTTGGCGAAGTTCCCGGGTTATAGTCCGTCGCCAGGGCTACCGGCACTCCGGAATCGATCAGATGGCGCGCGTTCGGATACTGTCGTAGGCCCAGAAAATGATTCGCGCCGGGAACCAGCGTCGCGACTGTGTCATGCTTCGCAAGCAATGAAATATCGTGCTCGTTCACATGATCCATGTGATCGAACGATGCTGGCTCGAACTTGAGAAATGATGCCAACGGCGTCTCGGAAAGTTGCCCCATGTGCGCCCGAACGCTGAGTCCATGCGCGGCCGCGGCTTCAAACACCCGCGTCGTTTCGGCCGCCGTAAACGCACCTTTGTCGCAGAACACGTCCACAAATTGGGCGAGCTTGCGCTTCGCTGCCCGGGGAATCATCTCTGTACAGACGGTCTCAACGTATTTTTGTGAGCGGCCGTGAAACTCTTTTGGGACGATATGTGCACCGAGCAGGGTTGCAACCACCGTTCCGGGCCATCGGGACGTGGCGGCGCGGATCGCTTCCAGGGACTTCAATTCCGATTCCACCGTCAACCCATAGCCCGACTTCGCCTCCACCGTGGTGGTTCCGTGCGCGGCCATATCGTGCAGAGTGGTCAACACTTTGGCGGTTAACACCGCCATTGTGGCCTTGCGCACCGCTTCCAGGCTCGACCGGATTCCGCCGCCGGCAGCGGCGATCTCTTCGTAGGACGCGCCCTCAATCCGCTTTTCAAAGTCCACCAGCCTCGGACTTACAAATACCGGATGAGTATGCGAATCGACGAATCCCGGTAATACGACCTTGTGGGCACAGTCGATCTCGACAACCTTCGTGCGATTCTTTCGGAACCAGGGATCACGCCTGGCATCGTTCGTGGTGCCGACCGAAACGATCTTTCCACCGACGCATAGGACAGCGCCGTCCCGAATAATGCCGAGTTCCTTCAGATCAGCGCCGCGCCGAGGACCGGGATTGGTCGACGCAGACCGCAAGGTAAGAAGCTGGCCAATGTTGATCAGCAGAAGCGGTTTTGGCCGAGGCTTTCTCTGAATCTTCACGTGTGATTTAGTCTAGCAGTCTCGTTCGACCTGGGCGCACAGGAGGCATCGACTACTCCGGTTCGCCCCGTTGTCTCGGGACGTGTGACAAGCCTAATATCGGGCGCGAGGGTCCCATCATGAATTCATTCTCTTTTCGAAAGCAGAATGCACTTGGCTTTTTCGGAGCCATTGCGGTTGTAGCTCTATGCATAGCCTTTCTGTGGCTCGCTGCGTCGCCGAAGCCTCATCCTGCTTCTCAGGAGACAAGTACTTTGCGTCAGGCCGCGGAGGCGCGGCACATTCTGATCGGTACTGCCGCTGCGTCACATCTTCTCGGCGAAGCCGAATACGCCTCGATCCTTGGCTCTGAATTCTGCCAACTGCAGGCCGAAAACGAGATGAAGTTCGGCGCCATTCATCCACGACCCGATACGGACCCGAATCCTTACGATTTCGCCGGTGGCGACGCTCTGGTCGCATTCGCGCAGAGTCATAACATGGTGGTCCGCGGCCACACGCTACTGTGGCATAACAATGTTCCGGATTGGCTCAAGAAGGGAGGCTACACTTCGGCGCAGATGGCAACGATCCTGCAAGGACACATTCACAAGGTGATGGCCCATTACGCTTCCAAGGTTTATGCGTGGGATGTAGTCAACGAAGCGTTCAACGATGACGGGACGATGCACTCGACGCTTTGGTATGACCAACCTGGAATTGGCGCTGGAGCGGGAACGAAGTATATCGAGCAGGCGCTGCGCTGGGCGCGCGAAGCCGATCCAAAAGCCAAGCTCTTCTATAACGACTACGACGCGGAAGAGATCAACAAGAAGTCCGATGCGATTTACGCTATGACCAAAGACTTCAAGCAGCGCGGCATTCCGCTCGACGGCGTGGGCTTTCAGACGCATATCAGCCTGAAATTTGACGACCCGGCAACGCTTCAGTCGTATAAGAAAAACCTGGAACGCTTCGCGAAGCTCGGCCTCGAACTGCACATGACAGAAATTGATGTTCGCCTGAACAACGGAGACGCAACGTCACTGGCTGCGCAAGGCAAGCTCTACGGTGAAATCACGGAGCTCTGCGTAGAACAACCGGCGTGCAAGCTATTCCAAACCTGGGGATTCACCGACAGGCACTCCTGGATTCCCGCATTCTACAAAGGCTGGGGCTGGGCTTTGCCGTGGGACGACAAATATCAGAAGAAGCCTGCATACGAAGCGATCCGTAGTGCGCTGCAAAGATAGTGGTTCGCCTGAATATCAGGCCAATGGTATAACCGGGCAGGTGAGGCCATGAGAACGACTCAATCGGCACGCGTAGGAAAGAGGGGGGCGATTATTGTGCCCGCCAACCTTCGCAAACGTTTTGGCATAGAAGAAGGCACGATTGTGACCGCTGAGGAAAAAGAAGACGGCATTCTGATCCGTCCCGCAGTCGTTGTTCCCGTGGAACGATACAGTCCTGAACGCAAAGCGGAATTCCTTCTCGCCACCGCAACGACCGAGGCGGACTACCGAAAAGCGCGTAGCGCTGTGCGCAAACTGGGCCTTGATCCCGATTCCATTGCTGACCGCCGTCGCGAATAGATGGATCGATTATTTCTGGATGCGAACATTCTCTTCTCTGCTGCCCATCGCTCCGGTGCTGGACTTCTTGCGCTCTGGAAGGTCAAAGACGTGGTTTTGTGCAGTTCCCGATACGCTTTGGAAGAAGCCCGAATCAACCTTGATCAGGAATCGCAGCGTGCAACCCTCAATAAGCTCTCCGCGGCTCCAACCATGTTCGAAGCAACAGACGGAACTCTGCCGGTTGGCATTTCTTTGCCAGAAAAAGACGTACCGATCTTGGTGGCGGCCATCGAAATGCGTGCCACGCACCTGTTAACCGGAGACATTCGCCACTTCGGCGCATACCTCGGCAAAACGATTGCTGGAGTTACGATTCTTCTTCCGGGCGGTTACTTGAAAAATCGAGCCAGCCGAAGTTAGACTTCCATCGGGATCTTCACGCCGGTTTTCTTCGCGAACTCTTTCCCTTCGTCATAGCCCGCATCGACGTGGCGGATCACTCCCATTCCCGGATCTGTCGTCAGCACGCGCTCAATGCGCTTCGCCATCTCATCCGTTCCATCCGCAACTGTCACTTGGCCAGCGTGCAGCGAATAGCCGATGCCAACGCCTCCGCCGTTGTGGATGGAGACCCACGATGCGCCTGCGGCGGTGTTGAGCAGCGCGTTCAGCAGGGGCCAGTCGGCGACTGCGTCGGAGCCATCCTTCATGCTTTCCGTTTCTCGGAATGGAGATGCGACTGAGCCGCAGTCGAGGTGATCGCGTCCGATCACGATCGGCGCCTTGATCTTTCCCTTTTTCACGAGATCGTTTATGGCGAGTCCGAATTGCGCCCGCTCGCCGTATCCGAGCCAGCAGATCCGCGCGGGCAATCCCTGGAACTTGATTCGCTTGCGGGCGAGATCAATCCACCGGCGCAGGATTCGGTTCTCCGGAAACAACTCCAAAACAAGATCGTCGGTAACGTGAATGTCGGAGGCTTCGCCCGACAATGCTACCCAGCGGAACGGGCCTCGGCCTTCACAGAAGAGCGGACGAATATAGGCAGGCACAAATCCTGGAAAATCGTAGGCATTCTTAACGCCGCGCTGGAAGGCGAACGTCCGGATGTTGTTGCCGTAATCGAACGTGACGGAACCCATCTTCTGCAGGCGCAACATCCCTTCGACGTGCCGCGCCATCGCATCCAGCGACTTCTCCTGATAGGCCTGCGGATCGTTCTTGCGTAACTCGAAAGCTTCCGCGAGCGTCATGCCGTTCGGAATGTATCCATTCAGAGGATCGTGGGCCGAAGTCTGATCGGTCAGGATGTCGGGAACGACTCCGCGATCGGCGAGTTCCGGGATCACGTCAGCGCAGTTCCCTACCAAGCCGACGGATACATTCTCCTTTTTGCGGATTGCGTTCTTCAGGATGCGCAGCGCTTCGTCGAGCGTGGTCACCATGAAGTCGCAGTAGCCGGTCTTGAGCCGCTTCTTGATGCGCTCGGGATCGACGTCGATGCCAAGGAAAGCCGCGCCAGTCATGGTGGCGGCGAGCGGCTGAGCTCCACCCATTCCTCCCATACCTCCGCTGACGATCAGCTTGCCGGCGAGATCTCCACCGAAATGTTTTTCTCCGGCCGCAGAGAATGTCTCGAACGTTCCTTCGACAATTCCCTGCGAGCCGATGTAGATCCAGGAACCGGCGGTCATCTGTCCGTACATCATGAGACCGGCGCGCTCGAGTTCGTTGAACTTCTCCCAGTTCGACCAATGACCGACGAGGTTCGAGTTGGCGATGAGCACGCGCGGTGCGTGGTCATGCGTCTTGAAAACGCCGACTGGTTTGCCGGATTGCACGAGTAGAGTCTCGTCGTTGTCGAGATTCTTCAGAGTGGCGACGATGGCGCGGTAGGCTTCCCAACTGCGGGCGGCGCGTCCAGTTCCGCCGTAGACAACGAGATCTTTGGGGCGCTCGGCGACGTCGTCGTCGAGATTGTTCATCAGCATGCGCATGGCAGCTTCCTGCTGCCAGCCCTTACATGTGATCTGATTGCCGCGGGGCGCGCGAATGGACGTGGGAGCCTGGATTTCCGTTTCAACGGGCATAGGGTGATGTTAGTGCTTCCGATTCGGGGGCGCAATTCTGGAGGAATTCGAAAGCTTTTACCACTAAGGACAGGAAGGCTCACGAAGGAAAACTCTTCGGGATAATTTCCCGAAAATAAGTTTTCTGATTGCGCGGAATTGGGCTTTCTTGCGCGAGGCCATTTTGGGAATCTGGGATCTGGGTGGGGTCACCCCCCACCCCCCACTCCTTGAAAAGCCTTGCCTGGAGCGGGGTTTGCAAAAAGTGTCTGCAAAATCTTGAGCCCGCAGGGACTTGAGGTCAAAATCTTGACAACAAAGGAGTTGCGGCATTTTTTGAGCGAATGCCTTACTCCCCATTCGCTGTGCCGATGATCTGCTTTCTTTTTGTCTGGCGCAAGGTCAGATGTCACATTCGCCTGTGGAAATTGTCGGGGAACGAGTCATCTCCCAAGTCACAGAAACCAACTACATGCTGTGCAGACATTTGTGGTTTCCAATCCGTCGAAAACCGCGACGGATGGGGCAGCCTTGTCAGGATAGCGCTCTAAAGAACGGCGATCAGTAACGGAAGTTGGTTTCCAGGAAGAGCAACTGGCCGTTTGGATCCTTTGGATAGATATTGTCGATTACTGTCTTTCCCCACGCCTTGCCGTAGTAGAGAGTCGCGCCGAACATGTGGGTGAATTGATAGTCGGCGCTCATGTCCCAGACGTTGGCGAGGCCGCGGGTGCCTCCGCCGGAGCTTGGGCGTCCGGTGTAGCCGAAAGTATTCTCCTGAAAGGCGCCGCCGCCCGAATACCAGAGATCCTTTGAGTTGGCGAGACGAAGAGCGTGCGCCTCGCTCCGAAACGAGAGCTTCGAGGACGGCTTCAGGTTCAGAGTTCCGTAGAAATCTTCGTTATTCATCATGTTGTAGAACGGAAATCTGGCGTACTGACGAGGAGTGGTCAGGACCTGGAAGAACGTACCGTGCTTGTTGTCCGTGTTGTTGCCATCGCCGCTCCCATAGGAGTATCCAACGCTGAACCACGGTTTCACCCGATCGATGGGCATCTGCCATCCGGCTTCACCGACAAATGAACTGGCGCGTTGCGTGAGCTCTCCCCAGGAACCGGCTTGCAGGGCCATCCATCCGAGCACGTCAAACTTTCCTGCACTCTTTGTATTGAAGACTTGAACGTAGTCGGCGCCGTAGGTGCCGATTTCGATCTTGTCGAAGTCGGTGCTGCGAGCGGTGGCTGAACGGTTGTCAGTTTTCAGGATGTGCGCACGATGGTCGATGTAGCCAAGGCCGAACACATGCAACAGGCCAGACCCGAAAGATGTTTCAACCGGCGCGGTGAACGCTCCGTAGTAGGTATCGATTTGGAGTTCGCCCATTCCGTCGACCTGAAAGACGCCTTCAGTAGGTCTCAGGGCGACAAAAGTGAAATTGTCATTTCCGAGATTTGAGGAGAGTTGCACGCCATCAAATGTTCGCTGCACGTCAGAGAAGCCGAAGTTGGCGATCAAGCGCTGCGCGATGCGCGTGGAAACCACCATCGCGAGCATCCGATCTTTCGGCTGGACCTCATTGCCGTCGAAGTACTCGAAGCGGCCGATCTTCAGGCTGCTCCCGAAGTCCTTGAAGTTGACGTATCCCTGCTTGAGAAATCCGCCGACCGGATTGCTCTCGTTATTGTTCGCCGCGTAGTAATTGCCGCCGAGACCGAGTTGCCCTTGCGGAGCGGCGACCACAGCCTGCGTTGGCAGGTCGATGAGAGCGGCCTGCTCGCCTTCGAGGAACCAGTCAAAATGCTCGCGGTCCTGGCCGATCGCAACGCGGAGCAGCGACTCACCGTAGGTGTAATTGCCGTGGCCGGTCTTGCCTTTGAACCAGTCCCAGCCAATAGCACGGGCGCGCCAGCTCACGGAGAAATCGAGCGGGCCGATCTTCTGGGTTGAAGGAGTCGAGTCCTGTTTGTCAGCGGGCGCGGCGGGTTGTTGCGCGGATACGAATCCGCTGATTAAAACAATCGTCGCGACCGCCAGCCATGGCGCTACTCTCAATCGCATACACATCTCCCAATGGCCACGGAATTCGTCCAGCGAACTCGAGGCCTGCGATACGCCTATTTGGTATTCCCCAGTGAAACGGATGCGTCCACACTCCGCCTTCGTGGAAAATCGAGTGTGTCGAAGCTAGGCGGGGATTATTGCGAATTCACGGGAGCGCAACAATAGCGGTTTCATACTAGAGATGGTGGCTTGAGGATTACTCGGCTGAGACGTAGATGATACTAGGCCATCGCGCGAAAAAACCCGAACCCCGAAAGACACAAAGTTACACGAAGGATTTCGCGGACGCCGCGGTTCGGACTTATGTCACCATGTGCTGTAGGCGGTGCCGTCGCTGGCGGTGGCACTGGAGGCCGAGTGGACGTCGGTGATGCCAGGGTCCTGCTGATCGACGGCCATCATTACATCTTCCTGCACGACTTCCCAGTTGGCCTCGCGCGTCATCGGATCGATCGGGACCTGCCGCAAGTATCCGGCAGTGACTAGTTCATCGAGGGATTGCGGGGCCTTCTGCTTGTCGAGGGTGTATTGCGAAATCACATTGCGGAGTGTTTGCAAATTCGATCGCAGCACGGATTCGCGGGCCTGCACGATGGACTGGTTGTACATCGGGACGGCGACGGCCATCAGAATCATGATGATGCTGATGACGATCATCAGTTCAAGCAGGGTGAATCCGCGGGAGCCGTTGCGATTGCGGCCGCGCGCGAAGGCCAGCGCCGAAACACAGACACCACAGCGCGAAAGCTGCAAGCGATTCTGCGAGTTGTTCACGCCCCGTAGCATCTACCAGTCCTTGTACTTCGTGCCGTCGAGCCCGGTACCTTCCGACTTGGAGTAAACGTCGAAGACACTTTGTCCACCCCAGGAGTCGGAATCTGGATCGTCCTGCATGGACCGCAAGCCCCATTCTTTGCTCTTGGTCATGGGGTCCGTTGGAATAGAACGCAGGAAACGAATTTTCTTGCCACCTTGCGCTTCCACACCTTTGGCCAGCGTCTCGAGATCGGGGGGATAGTTCTGGCTGTCGACTTTGGTCTGGAACATTTGCCGGTCGGCGGCGTCTTTGTAGCGGTCGATAGCGTCCCGCATCTCCCACAACGCGTGCCGGAGTTGTTTTTCCTTCTCGCGCTGGATGGTGACGCGCGCGAGGGGAAGAGCCATCATGGTGAGAATCGCGAGGATCGCGGCGGCAACGATTAATTCCATCAGCGTAAAGCCGCGTTCGCGATTTTTCTTCGGGTAATTCATTTGTTTCTATTCGCGTTCAATCCGTCCGAAGGCGACCTTCAACGTCGGGATGAGTTCGGTGCCGTCCCTACGGGACTCTGCTCTATTGCCTGTACTCCCCGGGACTTACGTCCCGGGCTATCATATTCCGCCCCTCTGGGGCTGCCGTTGCGGCGCTGCGATTTCCTGCCGCACTATGCAGACTTTATCGCTTCGTTCCCGATCGCGTCGTAGTGGCGCGCAACATTCATCTACATCTACAGCCGCGTTCCGGCTTACTGGATCGTTACTGCTGCTTGCGCGCCGTTCACGGTAATCGCCTGCAGGCCGGGATCGCGCGCGCCGCCGCGGGTAATAGTCAGGGGGGTTTGTCCGTCCGCCTTCGCCATAAAGGTTAAGGTGACGACGGAACCCTGGCCGGAGACTCCGCCGGCACCGGGGGGACGCGTCGCGGTGATTTGCGATTGGCCGAGGGCCTCATCCTCACGATGAACCAGTCCGACCGCCTGGCCATCCTGCGAGAGGAAGCCGCCGTTGGAAACATTCACCAGCTGCAACATCTTCGGATCGTAGTTCAACTGCACGGGCACGGAATATACATTCTGAGCGCCGGAAATCAGCAGGTTGACCGCAAATGTGTTGCCCTTCACCGCTTGAATGGTTGGCGGATCAAACAGGAAACTCGCCGACGCGCCGCCGGACGCGGTGTTCGCGGCGGCGCCGCCAGAAGCGGGACGTCCCGCCGACGGATTTGTCGGGGTCGCCGGAGTGATCGCTGGCGCGGGAGCCTGACCGGCCGGAGCGGCCTGCGGCCTGTGATGCAGCTCGATGGTCTGCGCCGTGCCGATGTCGAGAGCCCGCTGGTTCATCTCGTTCACATCAGCGCTGCGGATAATATGCGGCACGATGGCGAAGACGATTTCGTTCTCAGAGTGGTCCTGCGTGGTCTGGCCGAAAAGATACTTGAGGATGGGAATCTGGGCAAGTCCGGGTATCCCAGCCAGGGACTTGGTCTGCTGGTCTTCCATGATTCCTCCGAGCAGGTTAGCCTCGCCATCCTTGAGGCGGATTTCATGCTCGATCTTGCGCTGACCGATGATGGGCTGGCTGATGCCGCCGATGTTCTGCTGTCCGGTAACGGCGGAAACGTCCATCGAGATCTTCAGTGTGACTTCGCCGTTGGCGTGGACGCGGGGTGTGATGTCGATGTTGACGCCGACGTCGAGATATTGGAACTGAGTATTGACCAGCGGGTTGATACCGACGCCGCCGATGCCGGGCTGGAAGGATCCGGTTGCGACCGGGACGCGGTCGCCGATCTTCAGCGAAGCTTTTTGTCCATCGAGGGCGCGAATCTGAGGATTCTGAATTAGCTTGGTGTCGCTGTTGCTCATTACTGCCGACAAGTTGGCAGAGGGAATCGTTACCTGGAAATCGGTGGCGTTCAGATTGCCCAGCGTGTTCAGGTTGAGTCCGTTGGTGGTGCTTGAGGTCGACGTGGTCGTACTCGTCGAGGTGGTGGCCGGAGTGGTGGTCGAAGCGACATTGCTCTGCAGCGTGACGGTTGCGCTGGTGGGTGGATTGAAGCCCAGAGTTCTCGAACGGTCTTTGCTGATCTGCATGACCGCGATGTCGACGATCACTTCCGGACGGGCCTTGTCGAGGTCTTCGACCAATTTTTCGGCGAGCGCAATCTGATCGGGCGTCCCGCGAACGACGAGGGCGTTCTGAGAAAGCAACTGCTGCACGCGCTGCACATCAAGCACGGCGCGAATCGCATTGACGACGTCCTGCAGTTCGGTGGGCTGGGAAAGGTTTGTGAGATAAAAAGTTTTGAGGACGCTTTGTTCGAGTTCCTTGCGCTTGGCTGGATTGTCGGTGGCTACGAATATTGTGTTGGAAGTGACCGGACGCCAGAAAGTTTTGGATTCGAGCGCGGTGATTGCGAGAGCGTCTTCTAAAGACACACTATTCAGGTCTACGTTGATAACCCTGGGAGTGTAGTCAGGATCAAACAGGACGTTCACACCGGCGAGTTGTCCGACCGTCCGATAGACCACATCGGACTTGCTGCCGAGCATCTTCAGGGTAACGGGGACGTTTGAGATGGGAGCGAGTTCGACGGGGCCCGCAGCCTCGTGAACACGGCGTTGCAGTGTGTCGGGCGGTCCTGCGGCCTGCGGCGGAGGATTTTTCTGGTCATTGATCAACTTCAGGGTGCGGGTGAGCTCCTGCTGGGCGATGAACAATGAGGGATCGATGGCGAGAGCCTTTTGAAACTCGGCGACCGCCTCGTCGAGCTTGCCATCGTCGCGAAGCTTCTGGCCGCGATGAACAACGGAGGCGGCCGCCTGAAAGCGAAGCCGCTCGAAGGAGGAGCGGTAGCGAAGCTCCTTGGGCCTTAGGTTGTAAGCCTGCTTATAGAAATCATAGGCGGCTTCGTATTGCTCGCGGGCTTCCGCGTCCTGACCCTTGGTGAAGAGATCTTTCGCTTTGTCGGCGAGGGCGGGGAGGGCTAAAGCCGCGACCAGCGACAACAATAGAGCCGGGCGCAATAGGCGTCTCATTCGATAATCCTCACGAGATGGTCCTTTAGAAAAAACGGTTTTCGCCGAACAAGCAGTTTCCCCACGCGCGTGCGCGTCCCGTCGGCGTGATGGCGCGGGAAATCCACTCGATACACAAAAAAACTCGCGGTGACGGGATTATAGCATCGCGATTTCCAGCTCCCGATGTACATGCCCACACGGGAGTTACACTCTTTGGTCGCTGAACCAGTGGGGGACACTAACGTTAGCGGCTTCGTGAACTCCACGCAAGGGCGGCGTGGTCGGCGGCACAAGCCGAAGCCGAGGCCGGAAAACCCTTGATGCGATAAGATAACTATTCCGTAACTCCATGCCCCGCCAATCCACGCACCAAACCAAGTCGAATCCGGAAAAATCCCCCCGCCGCGACTCCACCGCCAGCGGGCAGAGAGATGCCGCCGTCAATAGGATCGCTTCACATAACTATTTCTTGCTGGAAAAATTTGAGGCCGGGGTGGCACTGACCGGAACCGAGGTGAAATCGGTCCGAGGCGGCTTGGCCAATTTGAAGGACTCCTACGGCTTGGTTAAGGATAACGAGCTCTGGCTGCTGAACGCCCACATCGGGCCGTATGAGCATGGGAACATTCATAACCACGCCCCGCTGCGCACCCGGAAGCTGCTCATGCATCGGGAGGAGATCCGCAAGCTGATCGGGAAGACTCAACAGAAGGGGCTGACGCTGATCCCGGTGCGGATGTACTTCAAGAACGGTAAAGTAAAAGTTGAACTGGCTCTAGCTAAAGGCAAGCAGCTTTGGGACAAGCGCGAGACAGAGCGGCGGCGTACAGCGGACAAGGAAGCCCGGGAAGCGGTGGCGCGGGGACGGAATCGAAAGTAGTCCTTGCAGTAGTCCAGACCGGAAGCGGCGGGGCCATGCGATCGCGAGGCCGACCATCAAGACCGTCAATCTGAAAGCCGATATGCCCTCGGTCCCAGAGGCATTGCAGCGGCTGGATCGGGAGATCTCGACGGCGCGGCAGCAACGGCAATCCCATCTGAAAGTAATCCACGGGTACGGGTCGACCGGTGTGGGCGGGGATATCCGCGTCGCTCTTCAGCGGCGATTGCAGGAACTGGCGCAGACTGGTGAGATTCGGGGATGCATCTTCGGAGAAAACTGGTCGAAGACCGACGAGGCGACCTGGCGCGTTTTGCAGAAACAACCGGAACTGAAGAAGGATGCAGATCTCGGGCGCGGGAACCAGGGGATCAGCGTCATCCTTATATAGTGCGCGTCATCTGGTGCGCGTCCTTTACCCTTCGTCGGTTAAATCCAATTCGCTCGCGAGGGAATCACACCTTCTCCTCTCTAATTTCTAGCTTCCTGTTTCTAGGATCCTGAAGGTTCCGGCGCCGGGGTTTATCGGAGTCGGAATCAGGGGGACTGGCTGCGGAACGACGGGAGCGGGCGGCGATGTAACTACGATCGGGGGAGCCTCGGGAACCAGCATGTACTGCTGCCAGTAGGACACGACGATTCCCCGCTGCCAGAAACGTGGGATGAGCAGCAAGAGCAGGATCAGTTGGCCCATGAGGAAGCCACCCAACACGCTCTCGGAAGGGACAATCCTCATCCAGAGCCAGATACCCCCCACCAGAAAAATCGCCGCGACGATCGTGGTGATCACGTAGCTAACGAGCAAACGACCAAGGCTGCGGAAGCTATGACGGAAAGCGGCTGCGATGGATTTGCGAACGGCGCGCTGGTCGTTCAAAACGATGTCGGCCTCGGCGAGGTCGAACCAGATCCGAAAAACGGCCATGATCAGAAAAATGATCAGCAGTCCGCCGTAGCGGACTGCTGGCGCCAGCAACTCGTATGTGCTCTCAGCGGCTTTGCGTTCCAACACGCCATGAAGAATGAACACCGGGATCGTTACGATGAGCATGATGATTCCGGAGATAAATAGCAAACGAATGAAGCGCCATAAATTACGTCCGCAGGCGCGAAAGAAGTCTTCCCGAGGCAGGCGGTAGGTGGAAGCGTATCCCTGAAAGACTCCGGGGAGGAAGATCGTGGTCGCCAAGAAAAACAGGAAGGCGAAGTAAAAAGCGGGCGTACTTGCGGCTTCCATCGTGCCAAACTCGGGACGGATAAAAAGGTCGATCATGACCGACAGATCGAATCCCTGAAGAAGTCCCTGGCTGTAGGAACTGTGGTCGAGGATGGCGTGGGCGCTCCGGCGGAAGGCGGAGGTTCCGAATTCGGCCAGCGTGAGATTGAGCATCCAGAACCAGAAAATGTAGCGCTTGTTGCGCATCGCCTTGCCCAGCCCAGCGCCGAGCAATCCTACTTTTCTTGTGTCGCCGTCGAATTGTGCCATTCTTCCTTCCTTAACCGCGTCTTCCTTAGACTGCCCACCAGGCCATCGCCTGGCTTGCCAGTTGCGTGAGGAAAAGCCAGTACGTGGATAGCTTCCTGGTCGGCTTGGGATTTGCCTCAACGACGTAGCTATTATTGAAATTGTTGCGGTCGAACTGCACAGTGTGGTCGGGATCGATCTCGGCCGACGCGACCTTCGCCTTCTTTACATAACCGAAGCGCATCCAGCGGCTCTGGCCGTCCCAGTGCTCGCGGACCTTTTCTTCGTTGTTCTTGCTGTCTCGAAAGATGATCTCGACATCGACCGGCATCACAAAATCTTCTTTGCGGTGGATCGTGACGTAAGACTGGTAGATCGTGTCGTCGTCTTTCTTGGAATCCTTCTTATCCTTTTTTTCTTCGTACCAGTTCACCGGAAAGGAATCGACATTGATGACTTCGTAATCCATCACCTGCGAACCATGAACGGCCTGGTTGAAATACCAGCGCAGGTCCTTGCCAGACACTTCTTCGATGGTCTTGAGGAAATCTTCCTTCGTCGGGTGGGTGAAGCGGTACTTCATGAAATACGTGTGCATCGCCTTGGCCATGGTGTCTTCGCCGATGATTCCCTCGAGAGTAAGGAGCACACATGCCGTTTTGCCGTACGTGACTCCACCGTAAGAGTTGGAGTTGTAGTAGTCGTAGGCCTTCTGGGCCATCGGATCGCGATCTGCAACACCCGTATAGCTGAGCCTCTGCTCCTCGCGCTCGCCCATGGTTGCGCCCGCAAGGTTCATGATCGACGTCTTCTTGCCCAGAATTGAATCCAGCACCTTGACTTCGGTGTAGCTGTTGATGCCTTCGTCCATCCAGGCATCTTCAAATTCGTTAGTAGCGACCATGCCATACCAGTACTGGTGTCCGAACTCGTGCTCGACGACAAGTTCGACCAGATGAAAGCCGTCCGGCGCAAACCAACTCGTCTCGCCAGTGATGAACGTGGGGTATTCCATGCCGCCGGCCGCAGAGTCAGGCTCGGGATCGACCACGGTAAGCGTCTTATAAGGATAGGGACCGTACCATGACTCAAAGTGATCGAGCGTCTGACGGACGATGCGTTCATGGCGATCAGCCTGGCTCCAATGCGCGGGCTGCATCAGGAAGCGCAATTTGATCGGCCCCATCTGTGACTGGTAGACGGCTTCGCGAACTTTATACCGCGGGCTGGCGGTCCAGGCAAAGTCATGGATGTCGTCACCGTGATAGGTGAGCGTCTTCGTATTGTCGGAGTTGTTCTTCTCGTCAACCTGCACTCCGCTGGCGCCGACGATCTCAAACTGCGGCACGGTGAGTTTTACGTCATAGACGCCGAAGTCGGCAAAGAACTCCGTGGTGTTGTGGTACTGGTGGCAGTTCCAGGCTCCATGCCAAAACACACCCACCTTTGGGAACCACTGTCCGCCGAGGACAAAATCACGCTTCCATCCGGAGCGGGCTTGTGTCTCGGGAAATTTGGTTTGAAAGGCGATCTTGAACTGGACGAATGCGCCCGGAGCGATTGGCTTGGCCAAGTGCAGGTCGACTACGGTCTTGTCGTCTTTGTTGCCATCGTCGGGCGCGATGTACTGCAAGTTCTGAGTGAGATCTCCCTGGCCCACGACCTCGACGCCCTTGATATCTTCGGAACCGTAAAACTTGTCTTCCCACTTCTGATAGCCGGTATCGCGGCTGCCCATGAGCTTAGCGTCGCGGACGAAGGTGGCCATGGGCTGAAATGCGTTCTGATAAAGATGGAAGGGGAAATGATCGAGCGCCTGCCCCGTCACGTTGTGGTAGGTGAGCACTTCGTTAGCATCGACGGTGTGCGTGGAGGCGTTGTACTTGGCATCGATTTCGTAGTGAACGATGCGCTGCGACATGGGCGTGGGTGAGTTGATGGCCAGCGTCGTATCCGGGATGGACACTGCCCCGCCCTGCGCGGGACTGGCCGCGGAAGCCTTCGCTGGAACGGAGACTTGTGGAGAGGCGATCGCCGTCCGGCGGCTCGCAACACCGATGATGCATAAGGCTACGGCAACGAAGAGAGCAACCGACTTCAATCGAATCAGCATGAAGTTTTCACCTGGACCTTCTGCGGCCTTGAATCATACCGCAGGCGCGCAAAAACCGTCATCCGGTGGAGGGTAGTACGGAGCGGACGAGAGGATAGTTCAGGTTTCAGTTGAAAAAAAAGGTCCTAACCAGAAGAGTACAATCCGTGGCGGAGTTCGGTTCGTTTTCGGCGACAGTCCGCCGCGAGGCCAAGGAGGACAGCATGAAAGCGGTTCAACAGGGCGACCTCAGCCTTTTGCAGCATCCCGTCTCGCAGGCGCTGCTGCAGTCAACGATTCCCGCGCGGCTGGCTTATGTATGGATGGACGGAACGCCGCGCGTGGTTCCGATCTGGTTTCACTGGAACGGACGGGAGATTGTCATGGCCAGTCCGCCGAAAGCGCCCAAGCTGAAGGCGCTGGCGAACAATCCGAAAGTTTCGCTCACGATTGACGAGAACGACTTTCCCCAAAAAGTGCTGCTGATCCGCGGGATCGCCCGACTCGAGTCCGTAGATGGAATTGTTCCGGAATATGAAGACTGCGCCGCGCGCTATTTTGATCCCAAGCAGGCGGAAGCGTGGCTGGGGCAGCTTCGGAAGATGATTTCGTCCATGGTGCGCATCACGGTGACGCCGGAGTGGGTGGGACTGCTGGATTTCAAGACGCGGTTCCCTAGCGCTTTGGCCGGGTGAAGACCGGCGACGGAAAGATTCTGCAAATTCATAAAAGAGCTCGATTTCTTTCTGCATCGTGACTGCTTCTGCCGCTCGCGGGTGTGGGCGCCTGCGCCACATAAACCCGGCCGCCGCTTGCGCTTTTGCCTTCCTGCCGACGATACTGGAATGACAACCTCATTCCTATGATGAAAACGACTATTTCTCTTTCCACGCCCGCGGCAGTTGAAACCGAATCTCTAGTTGCCGTCGTGCTCGACCATTCGACCTCGACCGATAAAGACAAAAAGCCAGAACTGAAAGTCGCAACCATCGACGCGGCGGTGAGCGCCGTCGCCGCCGATCTGCTGGCTAGCGGCGAAGTTGCCGGGAAACCATTCGAGACGAACCTGCTGTACCAGCCCGGTTCACTGAAGGCCAAGCGGCTACTCCTGATTTCCGGCGGCAGCGCGAAGAAATTTTCCAGCTACGATCTGCGCCGGATTGCCGGGACGGCGGTGCGAACACTAAAGTCTCGCGGAATCCGCAGCTTCGCTTTCGTCGCACCGACTAGCCTGCCAGCAGAAGAAGCGGTGCGAGCGATTGTCGAAGGCGCGCACGTCGGCAATTTCGATCCCGACTATTACCGCAGCGATCGCAAGGATCAAAAGATCGACGCTCTGACGGTAGTTGCCGCGGGAGATCAGAAGGCACTCGAGAAAGCTGCGAACGAGGCACAGATCATCGGCGAGTCGCAAAACTTCACTCGCGATCTGGTGAATGAACCTTCCAACCGCATGACCCCGACCATTCTTGCGGACCGGGCAAAGAAGATGTGCGCAGAGGTTGGATTGAAGTGCGAAGTTTACGGTGCCGACAAAATTAAAGAAATGAAGATGGGCGCGTTTTGGAGCGTAGCCCAGGGTTCGGACGAGCCGCCCGCTCTGATCGTGATGAAATATGAGCCCGCGGGCGCGCCGGAAAAGCCGGTCCTGGGACTGGTGGGAAAAGGAGTTACGTTCGATACGGGCGGCATCTCGATCAAGCCGGCCGATGGCATGGAGAAAATGAAATACGACATGGCCGGCGGCGCGACCATGATCGGGGCGATGCGCGCCATCGCGCTGCTGAAGCCGAAGGTCAAAGTTATCGGCATCGTGTGCGCGACGGAAAACATGCCGTCCGGCAAAGCCCAAAAGCCGGGCGACGTGCAGATTGCCATGTCGGGCAAATCGATTGAGATCATCAATACGGATGCGGAGGGTCGGTTGGTACTGGCCGACGGCCTGCACTACGCGAAGCAACTGGGTTGCACCCATCTCGTCGATGCGGCGACGCTCACAGGAGCAGTTGTGGTCGCATTAGGATTCAACAACGCCGGAATTTTTACCAACGACGACGACATGTACAACCGCATCCACAGTGCGAACGCTTCGGCGGGCGAGAAAATGTGGCGGCTACCGCTCGACGACGAATACAAAGATCAGATTCGCTCATCGATTGCCGACATCATGAATACTGGTGGACGCTGGGGCGGGGCCATCACCGCGGCCATGTTCCTGAAGGAATTCGCGGAGGATACGCCGTGGATCCATCTCGACATTGCGGGCACCGCATGGATGGAAGATCAGAAGCCGTGGATCGCGAAGGGTCCGTCGGGAATTGCGCTGCGGAGTTTGGTGGAATTTGTGAAAGGCTTCGCCGGATAAATTTTCTAGCCACGGATTCGCGCGGATTTGAAAGGATGAATCCATCGAAGAAAGTGCGGTTTGTTTAATCTGGTTCTGTTTCCTGATTGCGTGCGAATCGTTGGCGTATGCGGTGGAGCGTTGAGGGAAATCGGGACGGTTGCTATAATCAATCGTTCCGCACGCTTCCGGTCGTTGGATTCGGTAGTTGATCCCGCCTCAACAAGCTGAAAGCGGAACATCCTCGCAGCCCGCAGGCAGCGGGTTTCGGAACGTGGCCAGGTAGCTCAGGTGGTAGAGCGCAGCCCTGAAAAGGCTGGCGTCGGCGGTTCAACTCCGTCCCTGGCCACCACATTAAACCCTTGAAGAAGCAATGGGTTGTAAGCAGTTGCTCGATTCGTTCGAGCGCAACCAGCGGCGAAATCACCCGTCTTTCGTCACCCGTTTTCAATTTATTGCCTCCGAAACCGGCCTTTGCAGGATGGCCTCCAGCATTTGGCCCTGCGCTGCCAGCTTCGTTGCATGCTTGCTGTGGGCATAGAACTTCAACGTCGTTTGAACATCCGCTTGCCGCAACAGATCCTGTACGGTCTTCGGGTCCGTTCCGCTGTCCACCAGAAACGAGGCGAGCGAATGCCTCAGATTGTGGAAGCCGAAGCGTACCTTCTGGCCACCCAGTAGCTCCGGAACCCCAGCCTTGACCGCTGCCGGACGCAAGTAATCCTCCACCAGCATGTTGGGAACACGCGGTTGCTTGCCATCCAGCCGCTCGCTGGCAAACACCCAATCTTCAGGTTTGGGGTACGGCGTGTTGCTTTTCCATTCCCGCAGAAAGGTGGCGAGAAGCGTATGGAGCGGAACCGGAGCCTTCGATGCCTTGCTCTTAGGACTTCCAATCTTCCCCCGGGTCCATGCCCGACGGACATAGACTTTTTGTTTCTCCCAATCAATGTCCCCCCATTGCAGCCCGAGGCACTCCGAGATCCGCAATCCAGTCGCCGCAATCAGGAGCGTGAGTGTGCGCTCTAGTTGAGGCATGAGTTGCAAGATCTCAAAGGTGTTTTCCGCCGTAATGACAATCGCCTCGTAGTCGCTAGTGGACGACTGGCGGACGAACCTGAGCGGATTGGCTTCCTGGGTTCGAGGAATCAGCCCATACCTTTGCCCATGCTTGTACACCAGGAACATCTGACGGCGATACTTGTCCAAGGTGGGATTCTGCAGTTGTTCCTGATCCATAAGAGAGTCCAGCCAAGTCTCGATTTCCAACGGTTGAATGCGCAGCGCGTCCTTCTTGCCAAACCTCGGCACGAGCCTCTTGGTCACGATGCGTTTGTAGTCTTCAACGGTGGTGTGCGCCTTTGTCTGTTGCTTCCGTGCCGGATTGAGCACCTCATGATCGAGGTAATGGCAGCACAGATCTGCAAAAGTCACTCTGCCCTTGAAGTCTGGTTTATTGACATTGAGGTTCTGACGTTCCACTTCGGCCCAAGCTGTCGCTTCCGTCGGGAAGTGCGACAACAGCCCAATAGCCTTTGTGTGCTCAACTCGCTTGCCATCCGATGGACGGGTCACGTTGTAGCGCAGAACCCAGGTTTCTCCAGCTTTACGTTCTTCCACTCTTAACCATCCTCTCTGGTTCCTCGACATTACTTCTCCTGTCCAGGTCCAGAGGGACTGCCTGCCGAGATCGTAGCAGACTTCGCTAGAGATTGGTTTGTGATTACGGCGTGAGCTAACTCGCTCAAGCGAAACCGCCAGGTATGCCTTTCGCCCCGGCCGATCGGATGCGCGGGCAACCGCCCGAGCCGGGCCATCTCAAGCACACGGCGGACACTAAGGCACAGGAATCGTGCGGCCTCTTTCGCTGTGACGAATGGCTCTGGCGCTGTTGGTGGGTCCGAGTCAATGTTCCTGTTCGCATGTGCGGACCGCGTGACCACGTGCAATTCTGTTCTCGAAAGCGGTACTGGGTGACCCGGCGGGTCGAAGGCTGGCTGGCGATGATGGCTTTTGCTCATGTCTGTTTTACCTTGCTTCCCCGGGCGACTTAGGTACTGTCAGTGCGGTTAGGCGGCGCGGCAGGTGCCAAGTGCCGTCAGGGTCCTTTACGTCCTTTCCTGTGTCAGGGACGACTTCTATCGGAGATCGCAATTTCAGTCAAAATGCGGCTTGTTTTGTAAACGATTTGACCGAAATTTGGTTCGGCATTAGCTTCTTGATGCTCAACACCGAAAACACAGCTCGGGCGCGGGAGGAAACCGGTGTTTTCATCGCTTGAAGAGGTCAACGCGGGTCTGCGGGCTACAGGCTACATCGCCGATTCGATTGCCACGACGACGGTGTACCTTGCGGCGAGGCTCCAGAAGCCGCTGCTGCTGGAAGGCCCGGCCGGCAGCGGAAAGACTCAGTTGGCATATGCAGTTGCAGATGCAGCGGACACCACGGTCGAGCGCCTACAGTGCTATGAGGGCATCAACGAAGAGAAGGCCATCGGCAAGTTCGATGAACCCCTTCAAAGGCTTTGCGTTGAACTCAAAGCCAAATCTGTCAGCGTTGATTGGGAATCCCTGCGGACTGAGTTGCACAGCCAGGAGTTCTTCGGTGCCGGGCCGCTTCTGCGCGCGTTGCAGTGCGAAAGGCCTTGTGTCCTGCTGATCGACGAACTGGACAAGGTGGACCACGCATTTGAGGCCTTGTTGCTGGAATTGCTCAGCGTGTGGCAGTTGAGCATTCCGAAGCTGGGCACCATCAAAGCTAGGAGCATTCCCTTCGTTGTGTTGACATCGAATGAAGAGAGGCGCATCGGCGATCCCCTGCGCCGGCGCAGCTTTTATCTTCGTGTTGAACACCCCACCGCGGAGCGAGAAGCAGAGATTGTGGCGCTGAGAACGCCGGATTCCACACACGAATTCCATGCCGGTATGGCGGGACTCGCCAAGGCTTTGCGTGGCTGGAGCCTGGAGAAACCGCCCTCGGTCTCAGAGATTCTCGATCTCGCGCAGGCACTCAAAGTTCTGGGAACTGAACAAATTACGCCGGAGATGAGAGACATTCTCCTGCCGTTGCTGGCCAAAACCGAGGCCGATCGACGCAAGCTGCTTTTGCGCGATGGGTTTGCCAGCTTGATCTTTGACGCGCAGCAGTACAGCGCTGAGGCTCTGCGAAGGAGCGCGGCATGAAGCCAGCACTCATCTTGGCGCAAGTGCTTTCTGCAATCTCGATCTGCTGGGCGCAATCGGGCAGAACACCATCACTTATTGAAGCTGAATACTACGTCACGGCCTACGCGCAACACTATCGCGTGCCCGTTGCACTGGCACGCGCTATTGTCGTACGCGAATCGAATTGGCAGCCGTGCGCGATCTCTCCCAAAGGTGCAGTGGGGCTAATGCAGTTGATGCCCGTGACTGCCAAGCGGCTGGGCGTGATCAACCGCTGCAATCTCGACCAAAACGTCTCAGGTGGCGTGCGCTATCTCGCGTGGTTGATGCGACGGTTTCATAACGATCTAAGGCTCGTGGCCGGCGCTTATTACGTCGGCGAAGAGACGATCAGCAGGCGAGGCCTTGCTTACCGAAATTCCGAGGTCGTCGCGTACGTCTCAACAATTAGAACAACTTACCTTCGAGAAGCGGGGATTGAACCAGAAATAAAGAACACCGCCGAGAAAAGAGATGTGAGATGAACAAATGTTTGAGTTTGGTGCATCTGATAACGATCAGTTTACTGTCCTTCCGTATTGCCTCGGCACAAACCGAACTGCCGCAGGCACGAATCGTGAACTTGAGTATTGACCCAGAACAGGTCGTAGTCTTGCACGTGCGGCCGGGATATGTCAGCTCGGTGCGGGTGCTGGAGGAGGTGAGTTCGGTTGTTTTGGGCGATCCGGGAGTCTTTAAGGCCGAACACTCTGAAGCCGAGCCGCAACTGGTGTTTTTCAAAGCAACGAGTGCCAAGCCCGCTCAAACCAATGCCCTGATTACGACTAGAGGCGGCCATGAGATCTCGCTTAGCCTGGTGAGCCAAGGAAGATCAGACCATAGTGAAGTGGTCGATTATGTCCTCAACTGCGAGCGGCCGCACAGTTTTCTGATCACTGCAGTTCATCCCAGCTTTGTAGTCGGCGAAACAAAGAATGTTGCGCCTGAAGGTCCGCCCGCCACCGCTCCCCAAGAGAAACCCAGCAGCCAAGAGCAACAACCGCTGAAGGCGCAGCAGCTTGAAAATCCGCATTGGGAAGGCAAACTTTTGCGGGTTGCGGTGGGACAGACGACGGAGAAGGAGCAGCAGATGGCCGTGCCTTTCGCGGTTCTTAACGCCTCTGCACGGACCATCGAAGTGCTGCCACCGCAGATACAGCTCGCCGGGACATCGAGAGACAAACATCGGAAGGCGATCAAGGCCGAGCCGGTGGCGATCAAAGATTACTGGATGACCACGCGCAGGCTCGCGCCTGGAGCCAGGGCCGATGGATTGGTGGTGTTCGAACGGCCGAGTTTCAAGGAATCAAGCGAAAGGTTGTTACTGGCAGTTGCCCAAGCGGAGGAGGTCGATCGTCCAGTCTTGGCGCCGATCGCGTTTGTGGCCCCGGTAGTGGGAGGTGCGAAGTGACCCGGCCCAACGGACACAGTGACAATGGAAATGCCGGATTAGTGCAGGAGCCCGACGGAAACGAAATCCTCAACAGCGTGTCCATCCCTCCGCTCGCACCGGCCCCCTTGCCAGAGTTTGCAACGAGAACCAAGCAGAGAGCCAGGCAGCAGATCCAACAGAACCGGTTCGTAATCATCGGCGCGGGGGCGATCGTGACGGCGCTCCTGATCTTCGTTGCTATCTCTATGCCACATCGAGGCGGGCCAGAGAAGGCGAAAAATCGCGGTGCGACCTCGAAGGACGAGTCGACCGTGGAAACCAGCAACGAGAGCAACGACAAGAGCCTGTTCCCGATCACTGATTCTGGGCGCCCTGCAGCGAAGGAAACGCACCAAGGTTTTCTGAATGAACGCGACCTACAGCGAACTGTAATTCGTTCGGCATCGAATCCTTCGCAGACAGGACAGACTAATGGGGCTGGGACGTTGGGTTCGATACCGCCTTTTGGGGACCAGGCATGGCAAGCGCCGCCCTACCAGCCGGGCTCGAGTGCTGAGACTTCCGACGCGGGTAAGGCAGAGCGCGAAGCCATGGAGAAGCCTTCGTTAGCGTACGTGCGAAAGGTCTCGGTCAGCCCTACCGGTTTTCAGACCCTCAATGACGCAGCGCCGCAACTGGGATTGGGTTTGGCTACCGGCACGCGCTTACGGGCCCGATTGGAATCGGCTGCAAGCACGGCTGTACGGGCCCCAGTTCTAGCGGTGATCGATTACAACTACGAGCGCGATGGAGAAATTATTGTTCCTGCGGGAGCCAAGGCGGTCGGCCACATCAGAGATGCAAACCGTTCAGGGTATGTTGACCTCCAGTTTGATTCTTTGTTGATGCCGGACGGTGCGTCCGTTCCCATCGAGGCTGCCGCCACAGATTTAGACTTGCGGCCGCTGAAAGGAAAAGTTTCGGGCAAGAACACGGGGAAGAACGTCCTGGTCAGATCGCTGTCAGGAATCGGCCAAGCCAGCGCAATGTTCGTGGGACAAGGCAGTTTGAGCCAGCCTCTCAGCGAGTCCGATCTGATGCGAGAGCGCGTCAGCAATAATATCGGCGAAACCGGGGACGAAGAGGTTTCTCGATTGGCAGTAAACCAACAGATCGTAGTGACGGTTTCGGCTGGAGCGGCCATCTACGTTGTCCTCGAACAAACGTCCAAGTCCAATCAACCTTTGGCGCAAACAAGCCCACGGAACAGTCCGACTTCCAACTCGTCCAATGCTGACCAGTTGCGCCAGTTGCTCCAGTTGCAGCAGGAGCTAAACCAATCGGCTACCAGCAACCAAGCCGCGCAGTAGCTGAGCGCTCAAAAGACCAGACGTTTCTGGCCTGCCTGACTGAATTCTGAACGTGCTTGTGAGATGCACCAAAGTCAAACATTTGTTCATCTCACAAGAATTCTGCGGCAGCCCAAGAAAGTCTCGTGTCGGTTGTTTTTCCACGAAGGAAGTTCGTTGTGAGATGCACCAAACTCAAACATTTGTTCATCTCACTAAGAATTCTGCGGCAGCCCAACAAAGCCTCGTGTCGGGTCGTTTTCCACCCAGGGAGTTCGTTGTGAGATGCACCAAACTCAAACATTTGTTCATCTCATAAGACTTCTCCCCGCACACTGCACGAATGACTTCAGTATGAGCATCCGCTTTTGAAATCCATGTGCAACAAGGACTCCCGGCAACTTTCAATCTGCACTTTCCGCCTTTCCGCGGGCCAACGCCGTCCTGAAAAATAGTTCTACACGAGCTCTCCTGGCTTGCTCGAAATCTGAAATGCCCATATGTTCTCGCCTGCGGCGCGGGAGATTTACTCACCGCGATCGCAAGCGAGGAGCATATGAAATTGTTGAGTTGGGGAGACGCGCGGTATCGCTTTGCACTTGTGAGTCTCTTGATTGTTGTTTCCCTTCAGCTATTTCCTTTGATGTCCAACGCCCAAAACCTTGGGCAGTCGCCACAGACGGGTCAAGCCGTACAGGGACAAACCGCTGCCCAGCCTGAGGGAACCGTACTCAACCTGGTGAACTGGGTCGGCAATGTGATCTCTCCTGTGGGAGCGGCGCTGGCGGTGGTCATGGCTGTTGTTTCCTATTCTCAAGGCCGCGGCGTAGCACGCTGGGCGGTCACTGCCGCCGGACTGCTGGTCATATCCGGTCTAACGCGTCTGATTGAGTTCTGGATTGCGAATGGCACAGCCGGGGTGCAGTAGGAACCGGTAGGCGCGGAGTGCTGAAGAAATGACGCTGCCCCAAATCATCGTCGATCTCTTGACACTGCTATTCGACATGGCAGTTCCGGCTGCCATCTGCACGATGGTGCTGGCCGGAATCGCGTTGCGGCAGGAAGGCGGCGTGAACTTCCAGACTGGCGGCAAATTCCAGAGATGGGTGCTGTGGTCGGTGATTCTGCTGACGCTGCCCCAGTTCTTGTCGTGGTTTGCGGCGCAGGGTATCACGATGCCAGCGCAGGGCGGAGGCATCGGCAGTGCGTGGGTTGCGAGCTTGCAGACGAGCTTGAGCGGTTTTGTTACGAACGTCGTGGTTGCCAAACTGATTCCTGTGCTGGCGGCTTTCTGCGTGTTGAAGGCAGCGCTCGATGCGGCCGAAGGGCAGAGCCCGCTGGCATCGATCATTGCGGGACTCTTTCTGTTATCCGTGTCTGGCACGGTCCAGCTCATGCAGAGCTGGAACAGCGGCTCGGAGTTTGCCACCACGGACATGCTGACATCGGCGTGGAATTTCCTTGCCGGGACCATCCTGCCGGAGGCGGCAGGCTTGGCCATCGTGGGGGCAATCTTCAACTATGCGCGCCATCGGCCTTTCATGCCGCTGGTGGGTTCGGGTCTTGCCTTTTTGAGCGTTTCGGCAATCTGGCAGCTTGTTCGGGCCATGGCCGGCTGATGAGGATTGGAGGTGATCCTGTGAATCTTTCAAATGGGCTGCTCAACCTGACGAACTGGCTGGGCAACGTCATCATGCCGACCATGGCCGGTTTATTCGCCGCCGCCGCCATTTACCGCTTCAGCAAGGCGCACTCGTACTCACACCTCGGGTACGCAGCATTGGCGTCGATGATGTGCTCCGGGCTATTGCGCGCGATGGAGTCCTTCAGTAACCAGGCGGGTTGGAACAACCCAGACCGCTACTGGATTTCTGTGCTGACGCTGGTGAACTGGGTTGGCAATGTTTTGTTGCCGCTCTATGGCGCAGGCCAGGTCGTGCTAGCGGTTGCGCACTTTGCCGGTCTATTGGAGCGAATGACGATTGGCGAGGCGTGGGTCCGCAACCTAATCTCAGCGATGTGCTGCTTTAGCTTGTCGGGGCTGTTGCGCTTAGGAGAATTCTGGATTCAACACGGAACAGCCGGAGTGCGCTAGGAAGGACATTACGAATGCCATTACAAGTGACACCTGTGAATCGCAATTTGCAGACGCGAGTGACCTTCATGCTGCTTGAGTTTGAGGATCTTTTTATCGTGCTGGGCGCCGCGGCGGTCATGAACGTCCTGGGCCATTTTGTGGGTGGCGAGATCGCTGGAATGCCCACGAATCTCGTTCTCCAGTACGGCGTGCCGCTACTCATGGTGCCGGTGCTGATGGCCTTCAAGTATGGCAAGCCTCGGGGCTACGTTCGGGATCTTGCCTTCTGGTACATGAAACCTCGTGCCTACTGCGCTCTGGCACGCGACCGCGAAATCCGGTCGGCGTATCTGAGGGAGGAATAGCAATGCCGCTGACGCTTGAACAACACGAGCGAAAACTCCACGATCCGGCACTGTGTGAGCAACTTCCGGTCCGCGACTACCTGGACAACATTGTCGTTCGCACGAACGGCGCCTTTGTTGCGGGCTACGAGTTGAAGGGGTTGGCTTCGTATTTCGCGAGCGACGAAGGCCGAGACCGCGGCAAGTTGATGCTGGAGGCGCTGCTGCGTTCTCTGCCGGAACAGAGCATGAGAGTGCAGTTCCGCTACGAGGTGGTGGAGGACCTGGGAGACCTGCTTGAGCGCTATGTCGATGCCCAGCAATCCGAGGGGGCAGAGGTAATTGCACTCGATGAGCTGCGCGTCGAACGATGGCGGACAAAAGAGGCGAATGGCCACTACATGCGGCCTCTCGTGCACGTTTACTTTATCTGGGACCCTGTCGTTCATCGCCGTATTGCCGGTAAGCCGCTCAAGCCGACGGGCAATCCCTTCAGCTTGTCGGCCCGCAAATGCATTGAGCGCAGCGCGCGGGAGCATCAGCAATTACTGGCAGAGTTTGAAAGTCTGCTGCGTGGCCTCGAAACGACGCTGGAGGCGGCAGAACTCGGCGCGCGCCGGCTGACCGACGACGAGCTGTTTCTTGAGGCGAAACGAGCTCTCAATCCCTTGTCTGCGGATTCTAGGCCATACAGGCGGGGGGAGGATTCGCTCGAATACAGGAGCGCCCGCGAGCAGATCGTCGACACCAGCATCGCAGACGAGACCGATTCATACGTGAACGTCGGTGGAATCCTCTATTCCTTTGTAAGTCTGAAGGAACTCCCGGATGCCACTTTCCCCGGAATCCTCAGAGAACTGGTCGGTCTTGATTTCCCGCTCGTCATCAATGCTCAGGTCACGATTCCTGATCAAGCGAAAGTGCTCAAAGGCTACAAGAGCCGGTTGCGCAAGATGCAGGCGGTGCAGCGCGACTCAAACGGCGGCGTTCGGACCAACGTCGAGGCGCAGGTTGCCGAGTCCCAACTGGTCCGGGTGCAGCAGGACATCATTTCGAGTTCGGTCAAGACGGCGAAGTTGAGCCTGGTCATCGGAACGCGTACGTCACGGCCAGCCATAACGACTGCGGAACTGGAGCAAGCAGAGCGGACCATTGACAACCGGCGCCAGCAGCTTCTCTACGCGATATCCCGCATGAATGGTGCCAAAGCCGTTGCTGAGTCACTGGCCAAGAAGCGTCTGTTTTTCAGTTCACTTCCGGCCATGGCGGAGCCCGACAAGCGAGACCAAGACCTGCTCACCTCGAATGCGGCAGATCTTGTGCCAGTGGAAACACCGTGGCGCGGCACGCCCCGGTCACCACTGTTCCTGCTCGAAACTCCCTACCGCCAGCTCATTCCTTTCTCGCCCTTCGACCCCGGCTTGAGCGACGCGAACATGCTCGTGATGGCGAAAACTGGCGGGGGAAAGACCGTCATGGTGCAGCAGTTCCTTTTGATGGCCGCCAGAAGCAATCCCCTGATTTCGATTCTTGAGCGCGGGGATTCGTATCGCCCGCTGGTTGAGTTGATGGGTGGACGAATGATCACCATGTCGCTCGACACTGAACAGACGATTAACCCGTGGGATCTGCCGCAAGGAGAAAAAGAACCGAGCAAGGATCAAGTCGCGTTTCTGAAGAATCTGACGCGCCACATGCTCGGCGAGGGCGAGGCCGAGGATACAGAGTTGCTCGACAATCTCATCACCGAGGCGATCCTCAAGACCTATAAGAGGGCGGCAATCCGGCCCTCGACTCCCATTCCAACCTTTTCCGACCTTCGCGACGAACTCTCACAATGGCGTGACGAAGAAAAGAACCAGCGGGTGATGGACGAAGCTCATCTGGCGGCGATCAAGCTGCGCAGTTGGACCGGCGAGAAGGGAGTGTATTCGAAGCTGTTCGATCGGCCCACAACGATCTCACTCGACAATCCGTGGTTGTTCTTCAACGTGGAGCAATTGAGCGATGACCCTCGGCTCGAAACAGCAATGAGCCTTCTCATTGCTCACGCCACCGCGCAACGGGCCGCAGGCAAGGCGGGCAGACGGAGCATCACGGTTCTAGATGAGTGCTGGTTCCTGCTTGATTCTCCAGTGCTGGCGCCCGAAGTGGTTCAACTCTTTCGTACAGCCCGCAAGCGCAATGCGAGTGTCTGGGGAATGAGCCAAACCGCGGAAGATTTTGTGGGGACGGAATCGAAACCCCGGCCGCACGGAGCCGGCATCGTGAAGAATTCGACGACCAAAATCATTGGCCAGCAACCCGGAGATATGACCGCCCTGCGGGAGCACTTGCACCTGAATGAAACGGCTTTGAACCAGATCAAGCATTTCAGCGCTCCCGTGAAGGGCAAACGGTCCGACGCGTTAATCGTGATCGGCGAAAAAGCCGACACCACCCACACGATCCGGATGTCGCCCACCGCAGCCGACTACTGGATCATGACGACCTACGCGCGCGAGCGCGTGTATCGGTCGTGGTGGCTAAATCGGTGGCTGGAGCAGCGGAAAGCCGCACCTTTGATCGAAGCCTATCGCGAACTGGCTGAAAGATTTCCGGCAGGATTGGCCGATGTAGATCCACTTCCCGAAGAAATGTCGGGAGAAGTCGCAAGAGGTACACGCATATGAAGACGAAAACTTTGGAACTGCTTCGCAACTTTCAACGCAGATTGAGCCGCAGCAGGCGATGGCTGCTCGTGGCTGTAATCAGCTTGTGCCTGATTCCCTTGAACACTCGAGCTCAAGGAATCCCAGACATTCTGTTGCTGCTTCATACCATCACTAGCACCCTCCAGGGCCCGATTGGCGACGCATTGAGCGAAATGCGGAAGGTGAGTGCGGTAGTGAACAATTTTCGCCAGCAAATCATCTGGCCGCTAGCTTTGATCAACCAGACAAGAGCCTTTGTCAGTGCAACCCGGGCATACTACACCGGCCTGATGTCTCAGATTGAAGGCATCAAGAACAACAGCGCGACGCTCGCTCTCCCCATGCAGTTGGAGTCGGTATTCCGAAACGCCCAATCGGGGTCCATGGGCCAGATTCCCTCGATATATGCGCAGGTCTACCAACCGGTGGCGCTGGCCGGAAATGCCCAGCCGGTGCAGCGCAACCTCATGGACATTGACGATGCGATGTCGATGGATTCGCTAAAGACCGCCATGGTCTCCGATCAAACCACCCAGAGCATGTTGACCCTGGCCGATTCTCTCGAACAGCAAGCGATGACCGCGGCACCCGGGTCGGCCTCGATGATCACGGCCCAGGCTCGCGTCGCCGATCTTGAAACTCAGGCGCAGCTGGCGAAAATGCTAGCCGCTCAACTACGCCAGGAAGCAACGAAGCTGGCGCACCAGAATGCTCTGCTTAAGCAGAGATCTGTGGCGACCCAAAATCTGCAGAACCAGATCCAACAAGTTCTCGCTCATCCCTAAGGAGTTCGAAAATGAAATTGCCCATGCTCTCTCGCCTTTGGAAAGTCCTCCGGAACGCAGTGGCCTTGGTATGCGGTCTCGCGATCTTGGTTGCGGTGCTGCCCAGCAAGGCCCGCAGCCAGCTTGGGCTCGATCCGTGCTGCGCCATGATGCAGATCGGGCTCAACACAATCTCGGGCCTGCTCAGAAATTCCGTGGGTATGCCGCTGGGTTCTATCCAGCAAAGTCAACAGCAATCGGCAAATTTTGAGCAGCAAGTGGTGTTTCCGATGACCGCGATTAGTCAAGCCAGAAACATGGCAGTCCAATTCGAGGGCCAATTTGTTCAGATGCGCCAGCTCTTCCAGCTGCCGGTGGCCAGCGCAACTCTGCCCATGCCGCAAATGCTCGAACAGAGCCTGCTCTCAGGCAATCCGGGGGCGATGCCACAAATCACAAGCAACTACTACTCTTTGTACGGCACCGTGATGACGCCGACGAACGCGCCGCAGCCGGTCAGGAACATAGTCGATATGACTGATGCGGAAGCACAGGCTGCGATGAAGAAGGCGGTTGAAATCGATGCCCTGGCCAACCTTGAGCTACAAGCCGCCGAACAGATTAACCAGCAATTGCAAACCGCCGCGCCTGGCACTTCCACTATCTTGGAAGCCGAGACTGCGGCATGGCTTGTGCGAGCGAACGCATACACGCAATCCGCCATGGCCGAGTTAGTACGAGTGCGCTCGATCGAGTTGGCTAATTCGAGCGGTCAGCTCAAGTTCAGCGCTTCTCATGCGGCGACGCTTCAGTCTACGGGCAACCAGGTTTTGCAACAGGGAGTGCAGTGACCGTGTTTTATTTCCAGCAACTCCTGAACACGGCGCTAGCTGGGGTTGATGGCACTGCCATCATCCCGACGGTCACGAATTTCGCATTCGCGATCCTGCTGATTGGTTTTCTGATTGGACTCTATCAAGCGGCGTTTCGTGGAGGCGATCTGCAGGCGCTTGCGGGAACGGCCGTCAAGTACTTGGTCGTTGCCATGATCGTGTCCAACTGGGCGACGGTGTTTCGCGGCGTCAACGGCTCCTTCAACACGGTGGCGAATTTCATCGGCAGCAGTTCCGGCGCAGGAGACATGTTCCAGAGCTGGATGGGACAGCTCCAGCAACAGTTCGCCAACAACCCTTCGTTGACGCTTACGGACATTATCACGGGCGATGCGGCCGCCACGATCACAGTGGTCCTGCTTGTGGTTGCTTATCTTCTCTATGCGCTTGCGATGATCGTGTTCTGCTTCTTCTACACTCTGTTTGGCGCGGTGCTGTATGTAGTCGGCCCTCTGGTGCTCGCGCTCATTCCCATCTCCGGGGTCGGCCAACTGGGGAAGTCGTATGCGGTCAATGTGATGATCTGGAATGCCTGGGGCATTCTTTATGCAGTGTTCGGCGCGCTCATTACCGCCATCCAGGTGAACCAAGTCAATAACATCCTGGGCAATGGGTTCCTTGGTTTTCTCAAAGGAACAGGGGATTCGGTCATGCTTGGGCTGGTCAGTATCTTTTATGCCCTGGCCATCGCGCTAATTCCCTTCATTGCGAAAAGGATTATCTCGGGCGATGTAGGGTCAACAGCCTTTGCGCTGGTGAGAGCTGGTGGCGTTGCGGCCGGCGCCGCTCTTGCTGGAGTCACTGGCTTTGCGGCAGGAGCGAGTCCTGCTTCCGCGGGAGCTACAGTGTCGGGTGGTGCGGGCCTTTCATCCACTTCGACAGTCCTGGCAGCTTCCACAGCGCCCCCCA
>CAVPFM010000004.1:0-623189 GCA_963703735.1 uncultured Acidobacteriota bacterium | reverse complement strand
AACCTGGAGTAGGTGTAGGAAACATTCAAGATCCAGCCCCGAATGCCAACGGTGTGTGTAAGTGGCCTGGAGTGCGTTATAAGTGGAACCGCCTACCGCAGGGGTGCTTCGGTCACGCTACAGTATTCGGGAAAGCGGCGCAGCAACTGGCCCATCGCGACCGTGGGCTGATCCAAGCCGCAACCGCTGGAGGTGATGTGTCCAAAGAACGGATTGGCAACCTGGTTGAGTAGTTGGCTGCCGAGGGCGAGTTCGGACGCGGGAATCTCGTCCCACTCCAGGTATTGGGACAATACGTGGACGCCGTGGTTTCCAACATAACTAATGTCGATCAGGTCATTGTTCGTAAGCGAGTATTGAGCCCCCGTCATCCACTGCTGCACATATGCCGAGTGGCGGACATTATCAACTACTGGGTTCAAGCCGAAACCAACGTCCGTCAATCCGCCTTGCGAATTTCCCGTTGCCGGAACCTGGCCGGTCGGGAACGCACTTTGGCAAGGCGTGGACGTCCCACCATTGCTGCAGTTCAGGGCTGAGTTTCCGCTAAGAGTGGTAAATGGGTTGAGTCCACTGTTAAGACTTGTGACCCAGGGTGTCCCCTGCGAGTAGCCGATGTTCGGACCTTGACCGTAGTAGTTGGGTACGAAAAAGACGCCATATCCGGCGCGCACTACCAGCTTGTCACGGAGCCTGTACGCCGCACCAATTCTTGGGGCAAAGTTCTTGTCCTGGGTCTCATAGAGTCCACGGTTGCTGCTGCTGTTGAACACAAGCTCACCCGGATAGTTTGTGCCTACCGCGGCGCTGATCGGATTTACTGCATTGAAGTCGAAATATTCCTGCGCGTTCGTCCTTTCCGTTGGGGCGGTTTGGATTTCATAGCGCAGACCGAGGTTGATCGTGAGCTTCGGATCGATCTTCCAGTCATCCTGCAGATACCAGCCAAACAGGTTCTTGTCGCTCGCGGGAAATTTGTTATAACCGGTCTGATCGGTTCCGCTGCCTACTCCCATCAGGAACGAAGCAAAACCGTCACCCGTTCCGGCCGTTGCGTTCTGGGGATCAGGTCCGGCAGTAGACGTGGTCTGGAACTGCAGAACGGTGTTCGCGTAGTGGCCGCCGTCGATGCGTGCCCAAACATCCATGAATCCGAATGACAGTTGGTGCTTGCCGTGGATCTTGGTGAAATCCAGAGAGCCGGTCCACATGGTTTGCGGAACCATGTAGTTGTCCAATCCGGCTTGCGCCCCTAATGGCGCATAGCTCTGTGGCTGGAATTCAGGAAAGCTCGGCGCAATTCCGTCTATGAACGATGGTAGGCCCAGCGCCGAAGACTTGTATCCAAAACTCTGCGTTACTGATTGCTCGACATGTCGATTCACGCCAATATTCCCGTTCATAGTCAATGTTGGATTGAAAATGTGGGTGTATCCAACATCCACGCTGTAACGGTTGTTGGGAGCAACTACCCCCGGCCCCGCTGGATCGGAAGCCCCGTAGTACGTGGGAAAGTTGATTTTCTGCTCGTACTTCTGCGACCAGCGCCCGAAGAGGCGGTCATTCACAGATAAGTTGTAGTCAATGCGGCCCGAGTACTCGTTAGAGTGCGCCGCGGCAGAGGAGGCCGAAGTGAAGTTGTTGATCAGGGCAGAGGTGGTCGGACTCGGCCAGTAATTACCGCCTGCAACCTTGCTGGCGATCGAATCCATCAGGCCGGCAGGAATAGCGTTCGTGACCCCCAGACCAGTTGAGATATTCCCGGAAACAGGATCGCGAATGTACTCGGTCGTCGCTCCGGCAGGACAGGTGACTGTATCGCCGGTTACGATGTCGGTGGCACCGCAGGTGACTTGACGAGTGCTGAATGGGTTGTAAATTTCGCCGCTGTAGATCGGCCGTCCAAGATAATCCGTACCGGTTTGGGAACCCAGCAGAGCCGTAAAGATCCCCGTTCTTTCGTTGTTTGTGGGCATGGTGGCCAAAAAAGTGGCAGGCGTCGCCTGCCGCAGACCTTCGTAGTAGGCGAAAAAGTACAGCTTGTTTTTGATGATGGGGCCGCCGACTGTGGCCCCGAACTGGTTTCGATGGAAGGCCGGCTGGCTGCCATTATTGAAATAGTATCGAGCGTCATAGGCGCTGTTCCGGTAAAACTCCCAAGCGTCGCCGTGGAACTGATTCGTCCCTGACTTGGTGACGACGTTAATAACGTTGCCGCTGCTCCAACCGTATTGCGCGGTAAATGCATTGGTCTGGATTTTGAATTCCTGGACGTCATCCACCGAGGGGACGTAGAGCACGCCGCCCCAGTCCACCCGCGTGTCCCAGGTGCCATCGAGCAAGTATTGCGCGGTCCCAAAGAACGTGCCGCCAAAGTTGAGAAACGAAACATCCTGGTCGGCGCTGCCCGAGATGCCTGGAGCTCCCACGACCTGTTCCTCGGCGGTATTGCTCACCGAGGAATTCAGCTCAGCGAGGCTTATGATGTTGCGAAGGTTCAACGGCGTTTCCGCCAATTGTCTCGCTGAAATGTCCGAGGAGATGTTCGCGTTGTCCGCATTAAGAAGGGGAGCTTGAGCAGTAACTTCGATGGTTTCGGACGTCGATCCTACTGCCAACCGCACATTCTGTTGTACCGTCTGACCAGCTTCCAGCGTTAGGCCATGCTGCTTGTAGTCCTTAAAGCCGGGGACATTGACTTCCAAGGTATAAACGGCCGCCGGGAGCAGGGTAAATGAGTACAGACCGCCCTCTTGAGTAACATAGTGGCGGCTGATCCCGTTTTGCGAGCTGGTGAGGGTCACCCTTGCATCTTTCAATGCGAGGCCGGTGGGGTCAGTAATCGCGCCGCTCAGGGTTGAGGCCACCTGCTGATTTTGAGCCTCAAGGTAGCTGCCAGCTAAGAACGCAAGGAGAACCGTGAATACGAAGCATGCCTGCCGACGCACTTTACGCAACATTGGTACCCTCCAGTACTTGTTCCCCGGCGGGTTGCGGCCGGGCTTACGCGGACTAGACCGCCGCCTCTGGCTTCGTCCAGCACGACAAATGAGAAACCAAAGCCGCGATAGTGGAGCACGGGATGAGCAAGTAGCAAGCGTTTACAGGTAAGAAGGAGGGGATAAGAAGGATAATCAATTTAGTAGCTGGTTTCTCCTTTGATTTCAGGTGTTTCCGAAACCGTTAAGAAAGGGGAGAAAAGATGGTTCGCTTTGTGTTTTACGGTTGAACTCGCTTGGTGAACCGCAGTAGTATCCCCGAAACAGAGTTTACTCGCGACGGAATCCTGTTTGGTCACAGCGCCTGTACACTTATCGGAAGGCCGGAGTCGATTGATCCCAGAGCCCGTCATTGAGAGCTGGACTCCGTCCAGCGAACCGGAAAAAGGAGCAGTTCAGCAACAGCTCGAACGGCTACTGGCCTCTCCTCTTTTTCATTCCAGCAAGCGCTATGCCCAGTTCTTGAGGTTTGTAGTCGGGCGCACGCTGCAAGGCCAGGGACATGATCTGAAGGAACGAATCCTCGGCATCGAGGTCTTTGACCGCCCGCCGGATTACGACACAAATACTGATCCGATCGTTCGCGTTACTGCCGCAGAGATCCGCAAACGCATTGACCAGTACTATCACGATCCCAAGCACAGCCAGGAAATTCGGCTTTTCCTGCCGTCCGGTTCCTATGCGCCCCAGTTCTCCTGGCCCGGTTACCCCATCGGACTGGCAGTAAGCTCTTCCGCGCCGCCGAACGGCTCCTCGGTTACCGCTCAGACTGCGACTGAATCCGAGAAGGCTAAGTCCGTTCTGCATCGATGGATCTCTACAAAAGCGCTCCTCCTCATCCTGGCGATCTTGGTGACGATTGCATCGGCGGCCATCTGGTGGCGAGGATCCCGGCCGACCATCTTGCGAGAATTCTGGGCGCCCTTTGTGAAGTCCCCCGATCCTGCCCTGTTCTGCATTGCCGACCAGGTGCAGTATGCAAACATTCGGCTGCGCGATGCCGGTGACCCGCAAAAAGAGATCACTCTTCCCGACACCATGGTCACCGTGATCATTGATGACCTGAATCCTCTTGTGAACATCGCCGGTATCCTGCGCTCGTATAGCAAGAACTATCGCGTGCTCGGGGAGTCCACGACCAGCCTCACGGACCTTCGCCGCAACCCCTCCGTTTTCATCGGCGCCTTCGACAATACCTGGACTCTGCGGCTGACCTCAGCGCTGCGCTTCCATTTCGTGAATGATCCCACGATGTCGCAACTCTGGATTGAAGATCGCGAGCATACCGAAAAGCGAGAATGGCTGCTCGACCGTTCGCAGCAGAAGACGGAAGACTACAAAGATTACGCCATCGTTGCCCGGTTCGTTCCCCCTGATACCGATCAGTATGCGGTGGTGGTCGCGGGAATCGGTCGCGGGGGGACGGTGGCGGCGGGTGAATTTCTCGTCGACGAACATCGGATGCAAGAAATATTGGCGCACGCTCCCCAGGACTGGCAGACGAAAAACATAGAGATCGTGCTAGAGACCCAGGTGATCCAAGGCCGTTCCGGCCCCCCTCGTGTCAGAGCGATCCACATTTGGTGAATCGTCCTCATGCCCGGTCCCGGAAGGCGGGATTGATCCCTGTGGGGTGACCGGCGTGGAATCTGCATGTCGGTTGTCATTCACCAAACGATCGAAAACCGTGTCATTAGAAACTTCACTAGCAACCCGAAGTGGGATCTTCCGATAAGACTCTTGCGGCCAGATGTCCCGCAACGAGAGCTTCAACCCGCCGACTGCTCTCCACGACCGAGAAAATCGCTGCGACTTTGAGCCCCGCCGGTAGGATCCCTACGTGGATCTAATTCTTTTCGAACCAGAGCCACAGGGCGCATATTCGGTAGTATCGATAATGTCTCGAACTGTCACGGTAACCGCTTTTGTCCATCGCGTCCCCAGCCGAGACGGAAGTGGCGCATGGCGCGATGATCTGGCCAACTTTGCGATCCGTAGGGATTGCCTTCTTAGCGCACAAAACAGACACAGTAACCATGCACTGCTTAGGCTAACAAAGCAGGATTTATCGCATCGTCAGAGAAACGATGGCTAATCGGCCGTCATCCATCCATGCTGGTCGATCCTTTTTCTTCATTGCACCAGAAATGCGTTGCTTGGATATTGTCTGGGTGATCATCCCTCCACGCTCCTCCCGTTCCTTTGGGATTTCTGTGGTCCGGAACGACATCGTTGTAGTCTGTGAACTCTTCGTGGCAGATGGCGCATTTCCTGTCCTGCTCGACAATCTTCCGATTCTGCAGTTTCCGCATTTCGGCAGGGGACCGGAGTTCGCGATATCCCCTCGGATGAGGCGGATCATCCATGCGTCGAATACCAGGCTTCAATCTGCGCGCATAGGCTGTTTGTTCACGGCCACAGCAGGAGATCCATCGGTGGATTGGGCAGTACTCACTGCGACGAAGCCTATTAGCATTTCCTCTTGGCAGAATGGGCGAGATTAGTCGTTGGTATGTGGCGATCGGGACGGAGAGTCTCGCAGATGGGCTGCTACAATGCCTGTCCGAGGGGGGACTATGACGAACCTGACGGGAGTAATCCGGCAATTGCGGAAGGAAAAACAGCGCCTCACGCACAAATGGAGCGGCTGAACGCGGCGTTGGCGGCCCCTGGAAAGTCTCGGAGGTCTGTAGGGAAAGGATAAGCGTTCTCGTGCGCCCAAAGTGCGGAGGCCTATGTCAGCGGCCGCTCGCAAGAAAATCGCGGCGGTCCAGCGTGTACGCTGGGCAAAATGGAAGAAAAACAAGCGAAGCAAGTGAACGACATCGCGGTCTATGCGCTTGTTTTCAACGCTTTACTCCGATTTAGCGACACATGGAATTTACTTGTAATTTGTTCGTTATTATAGCGTCATTATGATACGCTGGCATTGGGTTCGGAGGTCTAAGACATGGCAGTGTCGACCCCGGCAAGACCGGATTTGTTGGCGTATCGGGAAGCTACAACTCTGGATTTTTCCAAACTAATCACCGAGTTGACCACAATTCTGGGGAAGAAATTGACGGCCTACATCGCTTCGGTCAAAGACACAAGAGCAATCGAGCGTTGGATGGCCGGCTCAGAGCCGTACAAGGGAGTCGATGAAAGATTGCGGCTTGCTTATCGGCTGGCGAAAGTGATTAGCGATCATGAGGGGCCACGGGTGGTTCAGGCTTGGTTTACGGGTCTGAATCCGGAGCTAGGGGATCGCGTGCCAGCCCGCCTTTTGCGAGAAGGGGACCTGGAGACCATAGGTCCGGAGATACTTGGCGCCGCGCGCGCCTTCTTAGCCGGAGGATAGCGATTCTTGAAAGCCCCCGGCGTAATTCATAGATTAGGGAGGAAACCTGATCCATGGTCTCCCCCCGATTGGGCCTCAGCGGGGCCTGACGGAACCTTCGGCAACCGCTTTGACGACCCTGATGCGACCTACCGCGTTCTCTACGCCCGTCGTCGCAGAGACTCGGGTGCTTCGTCGAAACCCTGGCTCGATTCCGCATCGATCCCACACTGCTGGCAGAGTTGGCTCAGATCGAGAGAGCGGATGACTACTGTCCGCTTGGGGAAGTGCCGATCGAATGGGTCGAGAAGCGAATCATGGGACTTGCCACGACCCTGAGAGAGTACGCCGATGTTTGCAGCAGTGAATGGATCAGTCGCTTGCGAAAGTCATTGGCAATCCATTTGAAGAAGTTTCGAGTCGACGAGTTCGACGCGTCGGTCCTGCAACAAACGGCTCCAAGAATTCTCACCCAGTTCGTATCCCGGATTGTTTTCAATGGCGGCTTTGCAGGAATCTACTACCGCTCAAAGTACGGGCACGACATTGAGAACTGGGCTCTGTTCGAGCCCTTTCAAATCAAAGTGCAGGAACCCGAGCTCATTCGACCCGAGGATCGGGATTTGCAGCGAGCGCTCGAACTTCACTCGTTGAAGTTCAAAGAATAGTCAGCCGCTCATGTAAGGCGAGCCACGCATAGCTCTGTGAATGGAAGCATTTGCTATTTACCAGCCAACGCTGATATTGCCGCGGTGTTCGCAGTTGTACATCCGAGGCAACTACCTGCGGGGCCGAGTCCTCGACCAATAGAGTGTCAATGCTGTGTCTCCGATGTTCCGCAACCGCTCCGCGACTTCTTTTATCTGGAAGGGCCGGTCATCGGGATCCAGATCGCGATTTAGCAACTCGGTGATTTCCTCTGGAGTGCTCGGTTTCTTGATCTTGTTCAACGCTCGCGAAATGTGCTCGTCGAGACGACGACTCGAATTCGGAATCTTCCGCATTTCCAGTTTCAGCTCTTGAAAAATGAACTTAGTACACTCCAGTGGATTCCAGCGCCACCGTCGTCACCCCACACTGCTCGAGCCAATCGGTTAAGCGCTCCACATCTTCGGTAAAGGTCGCAAATACCCGCACCGGTTTCTCGTCCCGCCCTGGAGGTACGGCTACAAATATTTCTCGTGCGCCAACGTCGATACCGGCTGCATTCGGCTCCAACACCGGCCGGTCTTCCAAACACATCCCTTTGTTTCGCCTCCGCCGCTTGGATTTCGCTTTCGACGGCTGCAGATTATCGCCCTGTCTCTTGTTCCCTGGTCGCTCGCTTTCTGAGCTGCAAGCAACGGCCAAGCTGTGCAATCGAAGGTACTCTTCCAAACGGAATCAGTTGGCTTGCGCCAACGGTTAAGCACTGCTCTGCGCACGAAACTTGGAGCCACGCTGTGGTTCGGTGTTCTACAACCCACCACTGCCACTACGGCCTACTTCCATTGCCTGTCGCTCCATCTCAGGATGCAGAAATGGCGCGGCCAAGACAAGTTCCTTTCCGCTTTCCCCCGACCATCGGCCGGGCCCCTTGCTGTTGAAAAACTCCCGTTTTGCCAAAATAGCCGAAATGTCGGGATAGAAAATGTCTACTCGGATCGAGAACGTCGTTTGTATGGCATCCCAACGCAAAGGTTTTTCGCCTAGTTTTGTGAGATCGAGTTTTTCAACAGCCACGCCTTGATAGGGTCAGTTGTGCTCGGTTTCTGAGGCAGTTCACACCAACTTCCGGTTCGCCATTGTGCTATGCATTATCCACAACGCCAAGGCGGAGTTGCTCCGCATCCACCCTTGCTTTGCCCGCAGCGGCCCCAAATGCGAGCCAGACCAACATAAGCGCGGCCACTACGAGAACGAACGGCCATGGACTCGCGCAGAATCGGAAAAGCCAAGTCGAGGGATCAAGACCCTTCTCCTTGGCGATGTTCAATGGACCTTCACCGAGCCAAGACGCCACGATGGTGGGGATCAGCAGCCATAGCAGGCGACGAAGGCGCAGATAGCCTCGTGCCCGCTCTTCGTGTTGCCGCGCAAGAAAGCGCACACAGGTTTCCGGTGTGTCCCTTCTGCGGGGTCGGTACCGCAATTGCGTTCCCAGGATGTAGGCCAACAAACCCAGTGCCCACGCCTGTCCGAAGCGAATCCAGGGCTGGTTCGTCGAGAATACGTTGTAGAGAAACCCTGTGGCCAACAAAGTCATCACGGTCATCGCAGTCCAATACACAACCTTATTCAGATTCTCGCGGGATCGGACTAGGCGTTCCAGTTCTTCGGGATGAGCCTTGATTCGTGCCATTTGCCTCTTATCATTCTGGGCTCTCCAGATGTCTTGCGCTGGATCAGGATCATTTGCTGTCATTGCTTACTCCTTCGATCTGCCACTGTCTGAGTAATTTCTTGATCCGGTGCATTTTGGTCGCAACATTCCTGGCGGTTAAGCCTGTCGTTTCGCCAATGCTAGCTGCTGTTTCGCCTTCCAAATACAACAGAACAACCTGCCGGTCGAGCGGTTTGAGTCGATAGATCAATTCCAAGAGTACAGTGACCGAGAGGCGTTGATCGGCGTCCATTCTCCAGTTCCGGCAACGGGGAGATCCTGCTCAGCCTCCAAGTCGACAAGTCGGGCTGAGATTCGGCGGCTTCGGACGATGTGGTCGGCGGCGACGTTGTGCGCGATGCGGTACATCCACGTCCGCAGGCTGCAGCGTTGGTCGAAATTTTCGAGGCTTAGCCAAAGCTCGAGATGAATCTCCTGGAGCAGATCCCGCTGCTTCTCTCGATCTACCTCGTAGGCCCGAGCGAGGCGCTGGAGAGCACCGCCAAACTCTGTAATAGCTTCGTGGTACAAATCGTTTTGTCGAGTCCGATCCAAACGTCCGTTCTTGAGCCTCCCGATAAAGGTAGTCTTTTAGAGCACTCTCTTTCTTACATTGCAGGATACCGAGCCGTTGACTGCAGACTACCGGTCGAGTCCAGGGAAGAAGGAGCGGTTTCAGCCCTCGTTTCCCTTCTCCCTCCAATGAAGCTGTAGTTGGCCGGACAAACAACTTCCACTTGTGTCGAACGAGGTCACGGTACGGGTGCCATAGTTGATGTTAAATCTTAGACCCCTATCGCAAGTGCGCCGGCGCCGTGTAGCCGCGTGGATCCAAGTGTCTCCCGCCGGGGCACTTGCGATAGGGGGATTTGATCGGCATAGGAGTGGCGGTCACCCGCCGACCCCTGCCACATTTCGCACTGGTGTTCGGAGTGGGCTTCGTGCTTGGAACCATCCGCACGCTGTGGTTTGTCCCACGAGTGGGCGCGAGAGCAGCCGAACTGATGGAGATGCCCCTCATGCTGGTGGTCACCATGGTGGCGGCTCGCTACACAGTTGTATGGCTCTCGGTGCCGATGATGTGGTCGGCTCGACTTGGGATGGGTTGCATCGCGCTAGTCCTCATGCTAATCGCGGAGTTCGGGTTCGTGCTCTGGATTCGGGGTCTCCCAATCAAGGAGTATTTCTCTACCAGAGACCTTGTGTCGGGTACAGCCTATTACCTGCTGCTCATCGTGTTTGCCATCATGCCGCTTTTGGTGCATCGCTAAAAACTGCTCCGCGCTGGACGCCCTCCGCTTCGAGTTGTAGGCTAAACCGGATTACATTTTCATTGGTGGTCGCCCATGACTCAACCACCCGGTGCAGTTGACGCGTTGGCACGCGAGGTTCGCCTTTACGTCTTCGGTGAGGCAGCCAACACAGGCAGCATACCGCAACCACCTGAGATCGCGGCTGCTATGGGACGTTCGCAGGTTGAAGTGGAACAGGCTTTACGGCAGCTAGCAGCAGGCAAGGTTCTGATCCTAGCCCCAAACGACGGGAACATCTGGGCAGCGAATCCGTTCTGCGCGGTGCCGTCAGCCTTCCGGGTCGAAGCTCGTGGAAAAACTTACTGGGGCATCTGCATCTGGGATGCGCTCGGCGTTGCGGCGGCGCTGGGCACGGACGCTGTCATCCGCACAGTTTGTGGCGACTGTAGCGACCCGATGCTGCTGGAGATCGCTGGCGGGAAGCTGAAGCGCAGCGAGGGAATCATTCACTTCGCTGTTCCTGCGCACCATTGGTGGGACAACATTGGCTTCACCTGAAGCACGATGCTCATCTTCCGTGCAGAAGAGCACATTGATCGTTGGTGCCAGACCCGCAGCATCGAGCGCGGCGCGACGCTCACACCGCAGCAATGCTGGCAGCTTGCTCATGGCTGGTACAAAGACAAGCTGAAGCCAGAATGGACACGGCACACTCTGGAAGAGGCAGAGACGCTGCTTGCGAGTGTCGGACTTACGGCTCCTTTTTGGAGTCTTCGAGACTGAACCCCTGCGGTCTTTACACAGTGAAGTGCTAGGCGAAGAGCCGATTCTGAGTCGGTGCGAATTCCACAGATGGAGATACCACTCCGATTGACCTCCCTGCCATTCTGTTAGATATTGTGGCTGATGGACGCGGAACAGACCATTGCCGACATCGAGTGGCTAGAGGAAATGTTCGAAGCGCCGGACACCAGACCGCTGAGCGCAAGCGACCTCGCGGCTGCGAACCGAAGGCACGACGAAATGCTCGCGCATAGCCCGTGGTTTCGCCTTTGGCAGCAATATGGGCTTTGCTGTCGTTGATACGTTTGACAGCCTAAGCTCTGCCGAAGACTTCCTTCTGACTGTGGTTGCAGCCACCTCTGACCGGACATTCGCTGCAACGCGGCTTTGACCGATTGCATAGTTCTTGACCGTGCTGCCGGAGCAACTGATGCGCCCCGATCAGCGAATCGTAGTCTCGGGGCAGTTGCTCACGTATCTCATCCTGAACCAAGCGGTAGGTCGCTGAATAATTCTTCTGCTCCTCGGCGAAACCTACTCGACACAGCACTCGCAACCCATTCGAATCGAGCGCCATTACCGGATAGGAACGCGTAAGTAATAGTATCTTTTCCGCGCCCGGATCGCCGATGCTGGGAAATCTTTTCAAAGCTTTCTTCGCTTGGGGCAATGGCTTCTTGAGCACCGAACGCAGATCGCTGTCAAACTCCTCATACGCAATCTTGGCAATCGCGAGAAGCTTCTCCGCACTCACGTCGGGAAGTATGCCAGCTTTGCCGATGGCAGCTAGAGCGGCGTGCTTGGGCAGCCAGAATCTGCTCCGGGTGTGTTCCAATGTCTCGTTTGAGTGCGGCGAACGCTGCTGCCCGACGCTCGTCGCTTGCCAAATACGCGATGTCCTCCCGGATGATTAGCTCCAGCGGTTCAGTTGAAGACGGCGGGGCAGGAGCGCCGTAATGTCGTTGAAGGGTTCTGACGAGCTTAGAAAATGTCATCATTGCGCTGCTAATCAAAACAAATCCCCTGACCCCCGTAGCAACCTGCCCACGCCAAACTGAACCAACAGGGTGCGAATCCTTACATCCTGCCTATTGACGTTTGCATCGAAGCTGCACCTGTGGGTGTCCGAAGCTGGCATGAATTTTACTTGTTGGAGAGTCACGACCCGCATAAACGAAACTAGAGCCTTGAGGAGATGACAATGGAACGCACTATTTCAACGGAACACCTGAAAGCCAAGCTAGACCGCAAAGACAGCATCAAGGTGGTCGAGACGCTAGCCCCTGAACGCTACCGCGAAGCGCACCTTCCCGGAGCCTTGAACATTCCGCCTGACAAAATCAAGGAACTCGCGCCGCAGTTGTTGCCCAATAAGAATGCTGAAATCGTGACCTACTGTACGAACCCGCATTGACATGCCAGCGAATACGCCGCCCGTGAATTGGCGGCCATGGGCTATACGAACGTTGCGCATTATCCCGAGGGTAAACAGGGTTGGATGGAAGCAGGGCTTCCGGTTGAGAAGGCTGCCTAAAGAGACTCTTTGCGTCCAATACTCCGAATCAAGGTCAATGTACCCAGAATACCGGTTCTGATTTTCTAGCAGACGGAGCCTCAACGGTATGAACATTCCGCTGATTTTCTCTTTCTGGTTCATGGTCGCTGCGTATGTCATCCATGTGATTGATGAATCCCTGCTTGGTGGCAGTTTTGTCGAAAAAGTTCGACAGCATTGGTGGCCGGAATACTCTTGGAGAAAGTTCTTCTGGTTTAATACTGGCTACTTTGCGGTCATGATTGCCAGCGTGGTTGTCTATGACCTCCGTGGCGGAAGCTGGCTCATTCTTCCACTCGCATGGGCTATAGAACGCCTATGCAATGGTTTCTGGCATCTCTGGTGGACGATCCACTTCCGTGAATACTCGCCGGGTCTGGTGACCAGCATTCTCATCTGGATGGACTCCTATTTTATCGTCCGCTACCGACCAGTCGGGGAAACCATCGCGCCACGAACTTTATGGGGCGCAGTGCTCATTGGATTGCTCGCCGCGACTTTTCTGGCTTTTTATATTCCGCTGATAAAGGGCAGCACGATGCGAACCAAAGCGTGAAATACAAACGGCACTCGAGAGTCTTTCGTGGGCGGGATTGACTTCAGTGGACGCTGTCCTCTTCGCCGAGGGTGCTGCGGGTTTTTCTCGATCTCGCGCACTTCTTTACCACCGAGACCTGCGTACTTGATCGCCATGCCGAGGAGCGTGCATTCGTCCTCTTGGTAGTCGGCGGCAAAGGCATCTTGGCGAAGTAACACCAGTTCCGCGTCATCCGCGCACGCTTTCGCGAACTCTGGAAGCTTCTTTCTGATGGTAGCGATCAGGCTTGACTCTCGTTGCAAGCGTTTCGTCGTTGGACATCGTGCTATGAGAATAGCTGATTTTGAACGGGGGCGAAGCTCCACGTGCGCGGAGCATTCCTCGTCGTCGTTCGCCACATGATTGACGCGACTGCTCACCGGATAGCAGCGCATCGTCCGGGCATTGTAGGGCTTCAACAGTTCCGCCGCCGCAGCCACATTCGTCATTCCCGGATCAAGCCAAACATCGTAGGCGTATGGATCGAGGATCACTGGCATTCGGTCGTGGAAGGCTGAGGTCACGGCATTTGGCGTCGTGGTCAAGATTGAACAGGACTTAACCCACTGTCCGCTCGGGTCTTTCCAGCGATCCCAGATTCCTGCGAATGCGAACAACTCGCCGTTGTTGACCTCGAAGCAGTACGGCTGCTTGGCTTTTCCCGTTCGCATCCACTCGTAAAATCCGTCTGCCGGGATCAAACATCTGCGAGATTTCAACGCATCGCGAAACGCGGGCTTCGTGGCCGCTGTTTCCGCTCGTGCGTTGATCATGCTGGCCGCGGCAGACGGGTCTTTCGACCATGATGGAATGAGCCCCCACCGCATCAGCGAGAGGTCGCGGATCGGCTCATTCGGATTCTGCCGGATCACGGCACAGGCTGGGTCGGCGCGATGTTGTACCGTGGAGCCCAGTCTTCCTCGCCCGACAAGCTGTCGAAGTTCCTCAATGATCTGCTTTCTCCGCGACAGTCGGTAGCGCCCGCACATGGGGAGATTATGGCAGATCGGATAGCGTCACGATTATGGGGGTGTGGTCAGAGGGCAACCCCGTTATGGGCCTTCTGCGTCACCGCGACACTCTCATAGGCGAGCGACTTGAAGACTTCGGACGGGAATTCCGTTCCCTTCAGTTCTTGTAATAACAACACATCCGGTTCGCCAGCTTTCAGCCATGTCGTGACATGGGTCAGCCGAGAGCGAACAGAATTCAAATTCCCGCTAGCGACTTTAAACATCAATCCACATTCTAGCGTCGGAGTGCGGCGATCAACGGCTACACGGATGTCATTGTTCTGGCGACGAGCTTACTGGCTGGCGAAGGCAAGTTTGTGGTGCTGCACGATCCACCCAATCTGGACAGCAGCCTCTCGGTCGGGCTTCGACTCGATCAGCTTGGGTGGTGTTCCAGTTCCTGCGCCGAACCGATGCCGAGAATAGCTGATGAATGAGTGTATCCCCGCGAACTCGTGACAGCTAGAACAAGTGAGCAAAACAATACCCTCCTCGCTCTCCGGCTTCTCCCCCTCACTCTCGAACACGTCGTTTCCGTGCGCCCTGAAAAATGCGAATTCTTTTTCCCCCGGCGCAACCGCTCGCAGCCCGCCCGCCTGTTCGGACAACAGCCGCTCGCGGCTCATCCTGAACTCAAAGAAGTCCTGAGAATGCGTTCCTGTCCCGCCCAGATCGAAGTGTATGGCTCGATACACTCGCATCTGCACGCTTTCGGTCAACTGCGTCCGAACTGGATTGCCGTTGCTGTCGATCAGAACCATCTGGCGCACCAGCGCCACCCTCGTTCCAATCGGAAACTGCGGAGGTTCAGGATAGGGAACCAACCCGGCGAGATCAGCCTGTCCGTCGCGGAAGTACGGGAGCACGTCTGGGTTCGGACCCCAAGTCTTTGGGACGTTGCGGAGCTTTGCCAGATAATCCAGTGTCTTTTCCCTTCCTCCGGGCACTTGGAAAAAGACTATGAAGATTGACCTTCCCTCGAAGAATTCGAGATGGTCGGAGGCAACTGGGCGTCCGTGTTCTTCCCCAAGGCATACCCACGATCCCTTGGGGTCGAAGAGATCAGCGGGAAGAAACGTACGCTTGGGATCGGCGGAATCATAAGTCGTTGGAAAAACATGTGCTCGTATTGCATCCTCATAATTGTCGGGCAACTTTCGAATCTGATCCTCCCTCAAAGCCAATCTGCGGATGATCTCGGTGACCCGTTTCTGGAGATCGGAGCGAGCCTGAGTTTGTTCGACAAAAGACGACGATAGCCAGTCATAGATTGTAAGAAGGTCACGCTGGAGCATGGAACGTTTCAGCGAGTCTGTGACCGCCCTTTCAGAATGTTGTTCCAGAAACTCATCGAGCAACTTCAAGGCTTACTCGTGAGAGGAGCCAGTGAGTAGATATTTGGTTTGCCACCACAGATAGGGATCGAGTTCATCACCTCCATACTGCTGCCCGTCGCGAGCGTGCCTCACGTAGAACAGACGAAATAATCGGTTCCAGATGTGGTCGGGATCGGAGGCGTATATCGCCTTCGCAGATTCAGATTGAGGTTGACTTTGAACGATTTCCCCGAGCGTGGTGTCCGCACTCTTTACGTCACGATAGCTGCACAGGAGCAGGGGCAGTAGCAGAATAGCCATGCGGACAGATGATGCTCTGGCTCTCATAGCCGCTCATCGTATCACTGCTTTCTTTGAATCCATCGCTCCAGCGGCTTCGTTACTTCGCATACCAATCTGAGTGTGGCGACCAGCGGCAAGATGTTCACAGCACCGCGTCCTGAACCGAGCGTTCTGGGATTGGAGTATGGGTGGGAGCTCTGTTTAATTCATTAAAGTTATGCTGGTGCCGGAGAGGGAATCGAATCCCCACAGTCTTTTCGGACGACCTGGAATTTTAAGTCGCCGGCGTCTGCTATGTGAGTTTTCGGGTACAGCTTTGCAGCCGCCGCTTGGAGCGCTGAGCGAACTTTCTTTGGCAGCAAACTTCTGCTTAAGGGTTTCTCCAGAACCGTGGCTTCGGGCATAAGTTCGCGTCCACGAACGTCGCCAGTGTAACCCGACATGAATAGTACCCGAAGATCCCGATGGACGGCCCTGGCTTGCTCTAGCAACTTGTCGAAAAACTGTACCCTTTTGTTGTCCAACCTGAATGCACGGCGTGTTAGAACTGATCGGTCCCCTTTTTCTGTTACAAGCCGAGAGTTAGTTTCCGGCAGTTGTTGAGCAAGTCAGTCAAAGCGCCACTGGTCTGCTTGTTGGAACGATCCGCTCTTGCTCCTCTTCTCGCGATGGTTGAACTTTGCACGGATACCACATTTTTGCCCCTGCAATTCACGCTACTCAGGGTGTGATTGCAATGACTCGCAAGGGACTGCCGGAGCCGCCGACGATCTTCAGCGGCGCGGCAATGACAATGGCGCCAGTCGGTGGAAGCTGGTCGAGGTTGCACAGACTAGCCAGCCCAAACTTGCCGCTGCCGTGCATGAGGTAGTGATTTGGAAAGGGGGGATCGAAGGTGGCGGCCTGCCCGGCGTCCGTACCGACCGTTTCCACACCGAGGCCGAGGATGTCTCGCTCCTGGGCGAGCATGGCGGAGCATTCCTTCGCCAATCCCGGAGTGTGTGGCCCACGCTCTTTAAGGTTGATGTACTCCTTGGGATCTGTCCTCTTCGACCAGTCGGTGCGCAAGAGAACCCACGCGCCGGTTGGGATCCGACCGTATCGTTCTTCCCACTGGCGGACGTTCTCCGGCGTGAGCAGAAGATTCGGATTCTTTTCTACCTCGGCACTGATGTCGATCACGCAGGCAGGACCGACAAATCTTTTTGGCGGGATGCGGTCCACGGTATTGTCTGGAAGTTCTTTTCCAGACACCCAGTGGACTGGAGCATCAAAATGGGTGCCGGTATGCTCGCCGGTCTCGAATCCATTCCAGTACCAGGCGGGCCCGCGCTCATCGTACCGTGACAACTCCCAGATTTTGAAGGCAGGTGTGTTATTCCACTGCGAAGGCAGCGGCAGCAGAGGCGTTTGCGGACTCAAAGGCTGGGTCAAGTCCACTACCCGCAGGCTGCCATGGTGGAGCTCTTCGAGCAGTTCAGTCAGGACGCGAGACATTGGTGGCTCCCTCATAAGGCTACATTCGTACTCTGTTTCTGCGGTCGATTAGAACGACTCCTACAGTCAAGCTTTCTTGAGCGACTGAATGTGCCGGCGAAACTGAAAACGATTCTCAAGCAGTGACAGGTCGGTGATATAGCCGGAAGGGCCCGTGGCTTCCACCTTGGCGATAATGGTTGTCAGTTCGCTGCCAGGTACGGCACCAGAGACGGCTGTCCTGAAATCCTCCACACTGCGCACGGTGAGCGCACGAGGAATTCCCGCAGCACGGGCGATCCCTTCCAGGTCTGTGCCCGTACTCGTTGCTGTGGGGAAACCTCCCACCGAGAGCAGGCTCTCATTGTCGAAAACGACGTGCACCAGATTTCGGGGGCGATAACGCGCCATGGTGCTGAGCGTACCAAGATTCATCAAAAGCGAGCCGTCACCGTCAAAGACAATCACTGTTTGTTCCGGCAGGCACAGTGCGAGCCCCAAGCCAGTCGAAGAGGCGAGCCCCATCGCATGTTGCAGGTAGAAATAATTGGGACGGTGTCCCAAGGAGTGCAATTCCGCTGCGACTGCTCCCATGATTGTGACTACGAGCCGATGTTCCAGTTCGGAGTAGACCGACCGAAGACAGTCAAGACGGAGCATCATTCCTCCCACATGAGGTCGCGCGTCAACAAGACGGCGACCGGCTGCAAACTGCTCTCGGCGAGCGTCTGCGCCTGCCGGATGCGTTTCTTAACGGTTTCCACCTGGTCAAGGAAAAAATAAGGGATGCTCAAGGCTCTCAGAAGCGGTTCCGTAACATTGCCGCCTTGGGTCTGCCAGGGATCGCGTTCGCCGAAGGTGCCGCGATAGCTGATCAGCATCAACAGAGGAATCTTGTAGAGATGTGCGAATGAGACGATGCCGTTGATGGACGCCAGGAAGCCATGGTTCTGCATCAGCATGGCCGACTTGACCCCGGCAAAGTGTGCTCCGGCCGAGATGCCGACGGCTTCTTCTTCCTTGGCGAGTCGAACGAGAGTCATGTCCGGATCTTCGTCAGTCAGCCGAATAAGGTGTACTAACCAAGTTTCCGGGAGCGCCGAAACCAGGCGAATGTCGCATTCCTTCAAGGTTTCATAAATCAGTTTGGAGTTGGTTAGGGATACCGGCATTTGTCGCTTTCGGCTTTGATTTCCTTTACTCTGAGCAATTCTCGACCGGGCCCGCTTTCTTTCCTCGGGAGGGCGAGGACATTCTAGCCCACGAAAGCCAGGGATGCGCTCTTGACGAGGAATGCAGCGCAGTATAGGTTGGCCGCAGCCTGCACAGCAAGACTGCAGCGCCTACTCGTCTGCCTTTAGGAGCGAAGGTTTGGAGGCAATTTCCCAAGGCACTTTCAATTCCGAGGTCTCATCCGCATCGGACTTTCCCGTTGACTCCGTTCGCGCGAGCTTTCCTGCACTGGCTCGAACTCCAGGATTCATCTTTTTCGACAATGCCGCCGGTGCGCAGGTCCCGCAGGGCGTGCTGGACGCGGTGAATCATCATCTGCTCGACTGCAATGTCCAGCGAGGTGGCCGTTACACAAAGAGCCGGGAAGTGGATGAGACGATTTCTCGGGCCCGGCAGAGCGTTGCTGATTTGGTAAATGCGCGCGATGTGAATGAAATTGCCTTTGGCATGAATGCCACATCCTTTATTCGTTTGGTGAGTCTGGCGGTCGGACAAGCGCTCGGTACGCGGAACGAGATAGTCGTCACCGATATGGACCACGAAGCCAACGTCGCCACCTGGATGCATTGCAGCGGAACGGCGTGAAGATTATCTGGTGGAAAATGGGGGACGACGGGAATCTGCACGTCGACGATCTCATTCCCCTGTTGTCCTCAAAGACAAGGCTCGTTGCCTGCACGATTGCTTCGAATGCCATTGGGTCGATTGTGGACGTGGCCGCCGCAGCGAGAGCTGCGCACGCGGTCGGCGCTGAGATTTTTCTAGATTCCGTGCACTACGGGCCTCACGGGCTGATCGACGTGCAGGCCCTCGACTGCGATTACCTTGTGTGCTCCGGATATAAGATCTTCGCCCCGCATATGGGCTTTCTCTGGGGACGACGGGAACTATTGGCAAACCTCCCGACGTTCCGCGAGGATTTCATTCCGGACGAGCCCCCTGGGAAGATGGAAGCCGGCACTTTCATTTATGAGAATGTCGCAGGAATGGATGCGGCGGTGAGATATCTGGAAGGCATCGGCAGAAAAGTGGTTGGCACCGACCAGTCGAAATCTGAATCCAGGCGAACTTCTTTGCAGCGTGCTCTCGGCACCATTCGAGCTTATGAAGAGTCGCTATCACAAGAGATGCTTCGAGTTCTGGGTGAATGCGGCGCGGCGGTTTACGGCATCGCTGACAAGAAGCGTATAGGGGAACGAGTGCCGACGTTCTGCTTCAATTTGCCGGATGTGTCTCCGGCAAGAGTCGCCGAAGAACTTGCGAAGCGAAATATAGGCGTGCGCGATGGCCACATGTATTCCCCGCGGCTCATGAGGCGATTGGCACTAAGCCCAGAGAGCGGCACGGTCCGAGCCTCTCTGGTGCACTACAATACGCTGGCTGAAATACAGCGATTCGGAACCGCTCTGGCCGAGATCAAGAACTCATGCTGACCGACAAACAAGTCCAGAAGATTCGGTCCCGCTTCAAGATCTTTCAACGCAAAATCTATCTCAACACCTGCTCTCAAGGTGCGCTGTCAGATGCCGTGGAGAGTGGTCTGCAAGACTACATCGCAAGTTGGCATGAGCTGGGCTCGCCGTGGGATGTGTGGGTGGAGCGGTATGAGGCCGCACGGACGGCTTTTGCGAATTTCATCCATGCCACTCCGGATGAAGTTGCTATGGTTACCAGCGTATCGGCGGGGATCAACAGCATCGCAAGCGCCTTGAGTTTTCGTGAGCGGAAAAAAGTCGTGATGGGTGAGTTCGAATTCCCCACGATGGGCCATGTCTGGCTCGGACAGCGCAGTCGCGGAGCCGATGTGCAATTCGTCAAAGCTGAAGGCAATAATATTCCGACTGTGAACTACGAGACGATGATCGATAGCGACACTTGCATCGTGCCGCTCACACACGTCTGCTTTAAGAACGGATTTCGGTCCGACGTGAAGGCCATCACTCAGATCGCGCACCGCTCGGGAGCTCTGGTGATGCTCGATGATTACCAGGATTGCGGATCGCGTCCGGTCGATGTGAAAACCATGAATTTGGATTTTTATCTGACCGGAACGCTCAAGTACCTGCTCGGCCCTCCCGGACTAGCTTTCCTCTACGTTCGGAAAGATCTTATCCCAACCTTGTCTCCGACCCTCACCGGATGGTTCGCCCAGGCAAATCCATTTGCCTACAATCCCCAGCATTTCGAACTCTCTCCCACTGCGCGAAGATTCGAATCCGGTACACCTGCCGTTCCAAATGCGTATGCAGCGCTGCCCGGATTCGAAATGCTGCAGGAAATCGGCATGGACAATATTGCTCACCACGTACAGACAATCACACAATCTCTCCTTAGCTATGCCCACGATCTTGGCATCGTCGTCAAAACACCCGCTGACAGTGCTGGTCCGCTCGTCGTCCTGCAGTCGACGGATTCCACCTTGCTGGTACAGAAACTCGCCGAGAACGACATCATCGCCTCGAACCGTTTCGACGGCTTGCGTATTTCATTCCAGGTGTACAACACCGCGGATGATGTGAAGGCTGTCGCGGAAGCGCTGAAGAAGCATCTGAATCTTTTGGTTCTCGACTCTGCCAGTGTTGGCAGTTATGACTGACCGCCAACGTTCGGGGACGGGAACTGCGCTTGCGAGTGGGACGTCTCCGACGCCAGAGATGGATGGTCTCCATCGCCGCTTGGGTCAGCGGCAGCTGACCATGATGGCCATCGGCGGCGCTATTGGTGTGGGCTTGTTCCTGGGGAGCAGTGTCACCATTCGGCTTGCTGGACCCGCTGTCATTCTTTCCTATCTTCTCGGAGCAGGGATCGCTCTGATCATGTCGTATGTGCTTGTCGAAATGGCGGTCGTCCACCCGGTTGCCGGCGCGTTCGGGGTGTACGCGGAAAAGTACCTCAACCCCTGGGCAGGTTTTTGCGTGCGAGCCACTTACGGAGTCGCACAAATCATTGCTATCGGCGCTGAGGTCACAGCCGCGGCCATCTACGTCTCTTTTTGGTTACCCAACATTCCGCAATGGATTTGGGTGATTTTGATTTCCGCCACCCTGGTAGCACTCAATTCCATGCAGGTCAACCGCTTGGGTGAGTTTGAGTATTGGTTTGCCATGATCAAAGTGGTCGCCATCATTGCATTCGTCATTGTGGGGATGTCTCTGATTCTTGGTATCGGTTCGCGAACCGCGATTGGCCTCGGGAATCTGACTCAGCACGGAGGATTCTTGCCCGCAGGATGGAAGGGAGTTTGGCTTTCACTCACCATAACCGTCACCAGTTACATGGGAGTGGAAATCATCGCAGTTGCTGCTGGAGAAGCCGAGCGCCCGGAAGTTACTATTCCCCATGCCATGCGGAACATCGTTTGGCGGCTCATTTTGTTCTACGTCCTGGCGATCGCGGTCATGGTAACGATGGTTCCATGGAACCAGACGGGCGGTTCCTCCACTCTTTCGGGCAGTCCCTTTGTGAAGGCCTTTGGCGCGGCGCACATACCTTTTGCGGCCGGGATCATGAATTTTGTCGTGCTGACGGCAGCATTATCGAGCGTGAATACGAATCTCTACCTTTCGACCAGAATGCTCTTCTCTCTGGGACAGGAAGGCTATGCTCCACGATGGATGGGCAAGGTGAGCCCCAACGGCGTGCCGCATCGAGCGCTGCTGGCTTCAACTGCAGGAATTATCGCTGCCATTCTGCTCGCGATTTTTGCTCCTAAGAACGCTTTCCTCATGCTTTATGGGACCGCTGTTGCCGGCATGCTTTTTGTATGGCTAGTTATTCTCAATACCCACCTTCGTTTTCGCAAAGCGATAACCAGCGAGCGATTGTTGTCCTTACCGATGCGCTTGCGAGTTCATCCGTTCTTCACTCTGTTCGGAATTCTGTTACTTCTTGCGATCTCAGTCACAACCTTCTTCGTGGACGGATTGCAATGGTCGGTTCCGGCATTTTGTATTTTCCTGACTTTTATATCGGTTTTGTACGTTCGAGAACACCGGCCTAAGAACCTTCCCTGAGTAATTCTTATAAACAAAAGCATTCTCCGAAGAGCGCAAGCAATGTTTGAAGCCAGCAAAGAAGTTTACAGTTCGCTCCGCCGGCGATTCAAGGGTGACCTGCTGCGCCCTGGGGAAAACGGATTCGACGACGCACGTACGATTTGGAACGGTATGGTAGCTCGAACGCCCGCACTTATCGCGCGTTGCGCCGACTTAACCGACGTACAAAATGCGATTCGAGCCGGTTCCGAAACCGGAGTTCGTACCGCGGTTCGTTGCGGAGGACATAGCCTGGCAGGCTTCAGCACGTGCGACGGCGGGATGGTCATCGATCTGTCGAGAATGCGGCACGTCGCCGTCGATCCAGAAACTCATACGGCCAAGATCGCCGGAGGTTGTCTGCTCGGGTCGATTGACGCGGCAACACAGAAGGCAGGCTTGGTTTTTCCCTCCGGCGTCGTCTCTCACACGGGCGCGGGAGGACTGATACTGGGTGGAGGAACCGGGTGGCTGACCCGCCGATTCGGATTGTCATGCGATAACGTAAAGGCATTCACTCTGGTGACTGCGGATAGTTCCGTCGTGCGCGCTAGCTCGGTGGAGAATCCCGCATTATTTTGGGCCTTGCGCGGAGGTGGCGGCAATTTCGGCGTAGTCACAGAGTTCGATGTGAGACTTCACCCGCTAACGTCTGTAGTGCTCGCCGAAGGCCTGACCCCGAAAGATCAAATCCGTCCACTTCTCGAATGGTGGCGAGACTTCATGGCTGACGCTCCGCTTGATCTGAAGTGGAACATTGATTTGCGCCTTGCCCCGCACAAAGAGAAAACCCCCGTGGAACTCCGCGGACAGCCGGTCGCTAGCAATTCCTTCATCTGGACGGGCGACCCTGAAGCCGGCCGTGGGTATCTGCAGCAGGCGCTCTCGATGTGTACGCCGGATTCTGTGAGCAACAGGATTACTTCGTTTCTAGACCTGCAAACGATGGCGGATTCCGATTTCCCTCACGGCCGTCGTTATTACACCAAATCGGGCTATTTCTCCTACCTCGACGACTGCACTGTTGATCACCTGCTGCAAGCGCTTGCTACTATTCCGTCACCGGAGATCCAGATTGAACTCGCATATCTAGCTGGTGCTGCCGCGCGGATCGGCGCGAGTGAGACCGCCTTCGGCGATCGCAGCGCGCCTTTCATCCTGAATCTCCTTGGAAGCTGGTCAGAGCCGTCTGCTGATGCGGCAAACATTTCCTGGATCCGCGGAATCTTCAACGAACTTCGTTCCGCTATGAAACCTGGTGTGTATGTGAATTTCATGAGTGGCGACGAACCGGATCGGGTGCAGGAGGCGTATCACGAACGATGGGATCGTATAGTGGCTGTCAAGTCTCATTATGATCCCCACAACTTTTTTCGGCTGAATCAGAATGTTCCGCCACACATCATCAGGCACGATCTCTGAAAACTCGTTTACGAGCATTTCGCGCCCGTCATATGGACCCCAATGAATAACGCGCTCGGCCGGACGCGGCGCGGAGATCTAGTGGCGAGCAGTGGGATCATTGGCGGCATCCAAATCCCTCTTCAATCCATAGCCTGAACATCTCGTCACGGCCTTCGGCCGCGCCCAAAGTCGGGCGGCATGCGGAAGGTCGCGTCCGCACGAATGATCGATTCGAAAGCCCGAAAGTCCGCCGATTCGCTCGCCTCGACGTATTTCTTTAGCTGGTCGAGCTCGGCCGCGTTGGCATCCACGTTGGCGGGCCACTGTGGCTTGCGAGACGGCAGACGCTCGCGGAGCCTGACCCGCGCGCGCTGCAATGCACTGTTTACGGCTGGGACGCTGAGGTCGAGCAGGTCGGCAGCGTCCTTGGCGGACCCCGTTTGCTGACGATACAGGAAGTGTAGATCGGTCTAGCCTCCAGCGTTGCTCAAGGCCCTTACGTAGAGTGATCGGCGCTCTACCTTTGTCGTCCGGGCCTGCGTTTCGCGCGCGGCACCGGGCCCAGGGCTTCGAGTACCACTGCCGCATAGGAGGACCAGTCTGTAGGTAGCATGGCCGGCGCCTCGTGCGCCACCTGCAAAAGCCCACGGTATGCAGCGTAAACGAACACAGCCTTCGCTTTAGCCAGCGGTTGCGCCAGCCCGAGTTCGCGGTAGCAGGCTTCGAGGTACCCAATTCGGGCCGACGCCACACGGTTCAGCACGCGCTTTACGATCGGGTCCCCAGCGGCCTCGGCGAGCGCCGCGTACAATGAGCGTGATCTTGGCGACTGTGAGGTCGCGTCGAGCATTAGATGCAGACGCTGACGGGGATCGGTCACAGCCGACAGTCCTGTGATGGCCTCCGTGGTGGCCCGTTGCTCCCAGCGGCCCAGCGCAACGGCCAAAAGCTCGGACCGCCCCTTGAAGTGCCAATAAAAGCTGCCCTTGGTGACGCCGAGCCGCGCGGCGAGCGCTTCCACCGTGAGCGCCCCGAGACCGCCCTCCGCAATGAGTTGAAGCGCGGCTCCGGCCCAGTCGGCCGCCGTAAGCGTGGGCTCGTCGAGTCGCTTCGCGCCGGTACCTTTACGCGCCATAGATATCCATTCTCCCATACTCTAAAGTATTGACAACCCCTAGTTCCATACTCTAGAGTATGGAGCGTCGATATAGGCGCGCCTGAACTGCGAGAGTGGTGCCATGGATCCCCGCTTGGAAAAGTTGAAAGCAAACCTGGAATCGGCGGTGAAAGGAATGTCCAGCGAGCAATTGAGCTGGCATCCGCCGGGGAAGTGGTGTGCGGCGGAGGTGCTGGAACATCTGTATCTGAGCTACATCGGAACGATCGGCGGATTCGAGAGAGTAATGAGAAAAGGAAAGCCGCTGGGCTCGCGTGCGTCAATGGCGCAGCGCGTGCTGACCTCGGTCGTGGTGGGATTGGGTCACATCCCCACCGGACTCAAAGCACCTGCGATCGTGCAGCCGAAAGGCTTGCTGGCGGAGCAGGTGCGTAACGAGATAGGGGAAAAGATCGTGGCGATGGATGCGATCATCACGGAGTGCGAAGCGCGCTTCGGAGGCCAGGTCCACGTGCTCGACCATCCGATTCTGGGTCCGTTGAATGCGACGCAATGGAGAAAGCTTCATGTAGTGCACGGGCAACATCACCTAAAACAGCTTCTCCGGCTTCGGGAAAGCACGACGAGGTAAATGGGCTGAACGCGTGCAAGCGATGTCCTTTCTTCTAAACAGGGCGCCACTGAATAGCCGATCTATCTGGAATGGGGGTTCCATGAAGCCGACGTCTCTTGTCGCCGTCCTGGCTTTACTCGTTGGCGGCTTCTTGGGATCACTCCGCGCCCAAACCCACGATAAGAAGGATGAAATTCCGATCGAACGCTGCGATCGTCTGCCGGTTGTCACCCTGAAGGTTGCGGGGGAAAATCGGCAGTTTCTGCTCGATACCGCAGCCACTACGATCCTCAATCTGAAGTCTTTTACGTCGGGTGAGTCCAAGCAAGTCCACATCTATTCGTGGAGCGGAGGCGCTGCAACCAGCGCCCGCGAAGTTTTTTTGCCGCAAGTAGAGCTCGGCACGCACAAGCTGCGCGATCTGAAACTCCCGGCGATTGACCTGAGCCCGATCGGCAAGGCCTGTGGCGGGCAGATCGACGGGATCCTGGGTGTGGATTTGCTCGATCAGATGGGAATGACCATCGATTTGAAGCGGAGGGTTGCCGTACCCGCGCCGGCCGGCGAGCAGGGAGATTCAGCAGAAGCATTTGCCGCGGCGGAAGGGGACTTGGGGGCCTGCAATCTCGCCTTCAATCAAGGAGACGTGAAAGCGATAACGGAGTGCTTTGATCCGGAAATCGTTTTCTATACTCAGCATGGCGAGTACCGGGGGCGCCAGGAGGTCATGCGTTATCTCAGCGAGCGTTTCTTCAAGTTCGCTCCCAAACTGCACTATGACGCGAGGCCGCATGACGTACGTATCTTTGGCGACGTCTTGTGGTACTCCTACGATTTCTGGATGGATACCCCCGAGGAGCGACTCACCGGACATGGGACAACCATGTGCCGAAAGGATGCCGGAGGCCGGTGGCGCATCCTCAACGTGAATAATTCCGTAAAGGAAGCGGCCGCTGCTCCTTACCCTGTACACTGATCCGGCACCGTGAATTCTGCTATCCCACACAAGGCGATGGTTTCGCGGCCGCGTCTATATCCAATCCTGTATACATGCTGTTTTTCTAACCTCATACCGTACCGGTATCTCCGGAAACGATGACGATGCGCCAGGTCGTCATGCCTCACCAGGCCCGCTGATAGCAGGTTCCACCGCCTCTTTCACAGTCACTTTATATTGTTACTCGCAACGCTGTGTTTGAGATGTCTCGATGACTTGTGGACGGATTTTTGTGATTTAATTGTCAGCATGGAACAGGCTGAAATCAATTCGCGACCCGCCATTGGAACGATCATTGTGGTCAGTGGCCTTGCCGTTTCATTCCTCCTCTGGCTGCTATACATTCATCATGCTTCCACTGATTTCGCCGGACGCTGGATGTTTCTGCCGGTCCTCAACGCGCTTCTGAACGGATTGTGCGCAATTACGCTCTGCGTCGGACTGTATTTCATCAAACATCGCAACCGAGAAGCGCATAGCAGGAGTATGCTGCTGGCTTTTGCGTTCTCCTCCGCTTTTCTCGTCAGCTATATCGTGAATCACGCTCTCCACGGCGACACATTTTTTCCCGGCCACGGTGCCGTCCGTACGTTGTACCTTACCATCTTAGGCAGCCACGTGATTCTTTCCATCGTCGCGCTGCCAATGGTGCTAACGACATTCTTCTTTTCACTGACGGGGCGGTTCGCGATGCACCGCCAAATCGCGCGCTGGACGTTTCCTATTTGGCTGTACGTCTCGATTACCGGCGTTGTCGTTTTCGTTTTCCTCAAGGTATACGCATACTAGAACCGGTTTGACTCGAGTTGGTAGTAGAAATCCATATCAACTGACCATGTTTGCCGCGAAACACGTCCGCTGGGGCTTAGAAACCCACCGAAACCACCACTGAAACCAGCGTGTAATTGCCTGGGATGGGGAGAGGGATGAGAAGCGAGTGTGGAATTGGCCTAGTTCCGGTACTGATTGCAGCGTTAGCCATACAAGTCTGTGGCCAGAAGACTTCGACTCCACCGAGTGCAAGTCCGCTCGTTTTGACCGGAGCGATCCTATCCCGAACGTGAAAGGGCGCATCGATCATTTTGGGTTCGATCCAACGCACAATCGACTTTTTTGTCTCCGCGCTCGGAAATAACACCGAAGAGATTATCGGCATTAGCGCCCAGACGGTGATTCATACGATCTCTGGAGTGCCAACCCCGCAAGGCGTGGTTTATTCGCCGGGGACGAACAACTGTTTGTCGGAAGCGATGAAGGAAAGCTTTGCGTCTACGATGGAACCACCTTCGATCTGATCACGTCCATCGATTTTGGGGACGACGTGGATAATCTTCGCTACGATGCGGCGGAGGAGCGCGTTTATGTCGGCTATAGCGACGAAGAGGACGGCGCGATTGGGATGCTTGATGCGGTGACGAACAAGAGGCTCGACTCAGAGTTCAAAACTCGGAGCGCACCCGGAGTCATTCCAGTTGGCAGCCTCGGGCCCAAACATATACGTAAACTTGCCAGACTTGAAGCAAATTGCCATCATCAATCGTAGCACGCATTCTATTACCCGCTGGCCGTTGACCTTCGAGGGCAACTTCCCGATGGCATTGGATGAGGCCCATCATCGACTATTCGTCGCCACACGAATGCCCCCTCGATTGGTTGTGTTCGACACGCCTTCTGGCCGGTTGGTTACGGCACTTCCGGCTGTTCAAGATGCGGACGATCTGTATTACGACTCCGCCCGCAAGCGCGTGTATATTCCCGGTGGAGAAGGCTACGTCAGCGTATTCCAGCAAGAAGATGCCGATCACTACAAGCTTCTCGCCAAAGTCCATTCCGCCATAGGCGCGCGTACCGCCGGATATTTCGGAAAAGGCAGGAAGGGCTTCGACCGTTTCTACCTGGCGGTTCCCGCTCGCGCCGACCATGGTGCCGAAGTTTGGATCTCCAAGGTACAGAAGTAGCTAAGCTAACGGCGATTCGACTTGAAGTAGGAAGTTGGCGTTGTCCCCAAAACCTTTCTAAACATGGAAATGAAAGCGCTCGGCGTACTATAACCAGACTCCAGTGCCGCGTGGGTGATCTTTGCGCCTTCAGCCAAAAGGCGCATTCCTTGCATGAGCCGGAGTTGCTGTCTCCATTTTCCAAAGGTCATTCCGATTTCTCGCTGGAAGAGTCTTTCGATGGACCTCTTGCTCGCACCAACGACCCTGCAGAGCTGAGCGAGCGTCCTTGCATCGCTGGGGTCTCTTACAAGAATGTCTGTAATGAGGACAACTCTCCGATCTGACAAATGGGGCAATTGTAATGGGACCATCCGCACCGTTCGCAATTGATGCAGGATGACCCCAATCAACTGCTCTTGCCATTTCACCGTCCTCCTCAAGGCTCCGAGAGTACAGGCGTAGAGAATAATTTCTTTTAGTAATGTTGAGACGCTGATCACACAGCAATCTCGCGGCAGCCCTTTCGCGATCCGCGGCTTCAAATACAGGGTTCGCATTGCCACAGAACCTGACATCGCGATTGTGTGCGAGACCTCCTCTGGTATCCAGACCGCTCGGTTGGGTGGGACGACCCACGTGCCTTCGCGAGTGCGAATGGTCATTACTCCTCGCGATGCATAGACGAGTTGATCTCGATCATGGAAATGCAGCGGGATTACATGACCGGCTGGATAGTCCCGAGTTAGGGTTGTTATCACAGAATTGCGATCGGCCGATCGCTCGAACGCTCCATTTTGCCGCTTTTGCGACATAAGTTGGCACATTATCGAAAGCGCGCAGCACTGACAAGCTCTAGCGTAGCAAATCATGCAGTCTGTGGGGATATGAACCGCTTACATCGATGGTTATGCCGTTCTGACCGCTGGCGCAGCACCGTCGCACAGAGACTTCCGTGGGCGATCGGCGATGCCGACCTGGGACCGAATGTTTTGGAAATTGGCCCTGGTCCCGGTTTAACGACGGACCGGTTGCGAACCTCGGTGCCTCGACTAACAGCACTGGAGATTGATCCTGCATTGGCCAGTTTGCTGAACTCGCGCCTAAAAGGAAGCAATGTCCAGGTCATCGAAGGGGATGCGACGGGGATACCTTTTGGAGAGTCGGGGTTCTCGGGCGCAGTTTCGTTCACCATGCTGCACCACATTCCTTCTCAAGAATTGCAAAACAAGGTCTTCGCGGAAGTGCTCCGCGTCTTGAAGCCCGGCGGTTTGTTCGTCGGCAGCGACAGTCTTCAAAACTGGCTTATGAGGATCATTCATATCGGCGACACACTTGTTCCCATAAATCCCGATACTTTCGGCGTGCGATTGGAGCGTGGGGGTTTTGAGGTGTTAGAGGTGCAAAAGAACTCGCAAGCTTTCCGATTCCGCGCTCGACGACCGCCCGCGTCGCCGGTCAAAACACGAGTTGGGGAATGAACCGACCAGCTGCGATGATTCGATCTCTGGAGGAGTTACATGAACCAACTAATCCTGATTCTCAAGCGTAGCGTATCGAAATCCATCTTTCTCGCCGCTCTGTTCGGCTTGGCGTTCGCAACCAACGCCTTTGCCGCTACTGATGCCGATTCGTGCGCTGCGAATTCGGCAAGTCGGCAACTTGACTACTGGCTCGGCAATTGGAAGATCGGGGCCGAGGGTTCATCGGGGAATGCTCACAGCACGGTCAGTTTGTCGCTCGACCGGTGCCTCGTCGTCGAGAATTGGGACGGCGGAAAGGGCCACTATGGTCAGAATGTCTTCGGATACAGTGCGGACGACAAGAGCTGGTATGGAATGTTCGCCGACAACGAGGGTCGGGTTCATATATTCACCTCGGGCAAGGTCGCGTCCGGCTCGGCTGAATTTGAAGGCACAAGTCACGGACCCAATGGAGAAAGCATATTGAACCGAGTGAAAATAACACGGCTGAATCCGAACAAGGTCGAGCAGAGCTGGGAAAAATCCAATGACAACGGCGCCAATTGGAACGTGGTGTTCCGCGGGGAATATTCACGAGCGCGTCCTTAAGAGCGGCGATATCGAGAAGGGCATTGTCTATTGGAGAGTAGTCATGAAGATCAAAACCTTGCTATCCTGCCCCTTGGCCTGCTCTGGAGACATGTAGGCGATGGTTCCGACGGCGGTGCCGGGACTGGTCAAGTGGGGCTCGTCGATGGTACCCGAAACGGTGTTGGCTGATCCGATCTGGCTCGACGAGCTGCCGCCGGGGGCGACCTTCACCAGACCGAAGTCGAGAATCTTGGCGTGGCCACGCTCGGTGACAAAAATGTTCGCCGGCCTGATGTCGCGGTGAACGATCCCTTTTGAGTGCGCGGCATCCACGTCGGCGATCTCAATCGCCAAGCCAAGCAGAATATCGGTCTCGACAGGTCTCCCTGCGATGCGATTTTTCAGGGTTACGCCCTCGAGAAACTCCATCGCAATGAAGGACTGCTCGCCGCTCTTGCCGATGTCATAAATCGTGCAGATGTTGGGATGGTTGAGAGCTGAGGCTGGTAGTACGAACGATAGCTACTGGATCGTCGGCTGACGTTACCTTACGGGATTGCGGAAGGGTTGCTCGTAAACAGAGAAGCATTGCTGCCCGGCTGAGAACCGCGGGGACTTCTTGCCTTACGACTCAGAGTCTACTTGGACTGGCAGGGGATCGGCGTTCGGGATTAGTGTGGTACTGGCACGCGGGCGCTCAAGTCGCGGAACCACTCGGTCACAATCTCTCGTTCGGGTAAGGAGTAGTTTTCTTCCAACCTGAACTATTGTTCCTCTTCAAACGAGAAGCCCCGGAACAAACTCTGCACCGGGGCTTCGGTAGAACCGTGAACTTGTGTCAGGCGGCGAGCGCCTCCGCGAAGTGCTCGCAAAGCGTGGTCTCTACCGTATAGGGCCTGACAACGATCGGTGTGAGCAGGTAGGGTTTCACGATCTCTTGAACCTTCGGATAGAACTCCTTCTCATATCTCTCGGCATCCGCTTTGGTGGCCCAGAGACTGATGGTGATCGCCTTCTCGTCTCTCATTCCCTCCGGGAAGAGAGGCAGAACTTCCAGAAAACCAACCTGCTTGTGGAGGATGGGAAGTATTTCGTTCTTAACTACTTTCACGAACTCTTCCTTCTTTTCCGGCTTGACTTGGCAATCAAGAATACGAGCAAACATAGGGGTGCTCCTTTTCGTGAGATCGAACGGGCCTTTGCAGGCGGGGTCCTCCGAAGAGAGGTCAACAACAAGCCTCAGGGAAGAGGGCGCAGGCCGCACGCCAGCCCTTATAGAACCTCTTTGGAAAAGAAGCAGTGACCGGGAATACCGATGGGAGTGATCCTCGACACAATGATCGGAAGCGGAACCCACTGTCTCGCACTGGCACGTCATCTGGACCCGAATTTCCGCCTCTCGCCCGAGTTTCTCCGGCAGCCGCCCGGCTGGCATGCTTGGGTATTCGTAGCGTGGATTCCGTTGTTCATAACCAACGTTGTGGGCGAGGAGCTGTGCTGGCGCGGTTACGTTCTACCTCGACAGGAGGCGGCGTTGGGCAGCGCGGCGTGGCTGCTAAATGGAATTATGTGGTGCTTATTCCACTGGAGTTTCGGCTGGTCCGTCATGCTGGTGCTGCTGCCGTGGATCGTGCAGCGACGGAGGAACACGTGGGTTGGGATAATGATTCACGCAGTATTCAACGCTGCTGGGTTTATGGCCGCCATCAGCGGTCGAGGCAAGTTGTAGCGTTTGATCGGCTGGGTGGGGTCCCAGGCCGAGCGGCACGCGGACGAATATTTACTGCATGGTTGTGATATTGGGTGTTTCACCGATACAACGTGCGATGCGCGCGGCTACGGACACTTTTTTGAGCGGTCAGCACAAGGCTCGGGTGGACCAGAAATCGCTCACTTGAAGTCCGACGGATTCGACAGCAAAAGCCTCGTAATCGTGCTGCAAGAACATTGCAACCAGCGGGTTATTTTGTATTCTATTTTTCGAACGTCGTTATCAGATTGCTTGCGGCCATTGAGGTAAGCCAATACAGTCCGCCAAACACCTAGGCTGTATCTTTAGAAAATCGAGGAGATCCAATGAGAATTGCAGCTATCTCTGACATTCATGGGAATCTGGGCGCGCTGGAGGCGGTTCTGGCTGACATTGGCAGAAGAGGTGTGGACCTTGTCGTCAACTTGGGAGATATCCTTTCTGGTCCGCTCTTTCCAGCAGAATGTGCCAATCGCCTGATTCCTCTCGGGATTCCTACCATCCGCGGCAATCACGAACGTCAACTGCTCACTTTGCAAGAAAATCAGATGGGTGAGTCTGACCGGTACACTGCGAATTGCCTTAGTAAGGATCACCTTTCCTGGATGGCTCAATTACCAGAATCGCTGTGGATTCAAGATGACGTGCTGCTCGTACACGGAACCCCGAGCAGTGATGTTTCATATTTCGTAGAAACGGTGGAAGCATCTGGTGTGCGACAAGCTACTCCTGCAGAAATACAAGATCGAGCAGGAAGGACATCTGCGGCCCTGATCCTCCATGGGCATACGCATATTCCGCGGCTTTTCAAGTTGGCGGGAGGACCACTCATCGTCAATCCGGGATCTGTCGGCCTGCAGGCTTACCAGGATGACGCCCCGTTTCCTCACAAGATGGAAGCCGGCTCACCACACGCACGATATGCAATCGTAGAGAAGCAAAATGGATCATGGTCAGCGGAGTTGAAAGCTGTGTTATATGACTGGGAAGGCGCTGCTGCAGCCGCTGAGCAGCGACGGCGGCCGGAATGGGCACGAGCTTTGCGCAGCGGCCGTGCATGAAATCCGTGCCGTGTGTCGGGTCGGACGATAGAGAAAATAAGTATCGATCGGTGTCGAAACACACCCGGACTGGCTCACTGAACAGGAGCACGAAGAACCCGCGCTTCAGCAATACGATCAGTCGATCCTGGGAGATCCAGTGAAGGATCGCAAGTCTTATGAAGATGCCTCGCCCATCAAGTATTTCAAGAATGCCAAAGCTCCTCTGCTGATCCTGCAGGGAGCGAACGACATTCGTGACCCCAAAGAGGAGGCGGAGCAAGCGGAAACGGTTCTGAAGAAGGAAGACAAGATCGTGGACGCACACTACTATCCCGACGAAGGCCACGGCTTCGCGAAGCGCGAGAATCAGATTGACGCCATGCAGAGAACAGTCGATTGGTTTGATCGCTATCTGAAGAACAAACAGTGACCAGAAGGCTCAGCAGATCGCAGTTTACGATCTGTTGCTGATAGATGCGGTACAGATCACGTGGATTGACCGAGGGTAAACAGATGCTCGGGCCGCCAGTTGCCTTCCAGTGATTTTCGGATAGTCTCGGTGTCGGCTTTGATGTGTGGATCCCGCAGCTTGGCGAGCTCTGCGCCGTCCCGGTGTCCAGCCAGAATGGCGTCCACCATGGCACGGCCTGTCAACCCGGTGAGGTCACTGATGACATGATGGATTTGCAGGTTCATTTGCGTCAGCGCCTTGTGCACGTGCTGCACGGGTTGACTGGCCGCTGCGACCAATTCGTTCCGGTGCCGCAGTAGGGTCCGCACAGCGCAGACGTGCGCCAACGTCGATACCGGCTGCATTCGGCTCCAACACCGGCCGGTCTTCCAAACACATCCCTTTGTTTCGCCTCCGCCGCTTGGATTTCGCTTTCGACGGCTGCAGATTATCGCCCTGTCTCTTGTTCACTGGTCGCTCGCTTTCTGAGCTGCAAGCAACGGCCAAGCTGTGCAATCGAAGGTACTCTTCCAAACGGAATCAGTTGGCTTGCGCCAACGGTTAAGCGCCGCTCTGCGCACGAAACTTGGTGCCATGCTGTTGTTCGGTGTTCTACAACCCACCACTGCCACTACGGCCTACTTCCATTGCCTGTCGCTCCATCTCAGGATGCAGAAATGGCGCGGCCAAGACAAGTTCCTTTCCGCTTTGCCCCGACCATCGGCCGGGCCCCTTGCTGTTGAAAAACTCACGCACCAGAAAAGGGCCGGAAAAACTTTGCGTTCAGAAGCCCTACACACGACTTTCTTATTTTTCGAGACATTTGGCATCCCCCAATTTTTGGCTATTTGGGAGGGAACTGGACTTTTCACAATGAAGTGGGATGTTGGCTAATCGGTTCGAAGTGCATGCATGGGATCGATCGACGCCGCCCGACGCGCCGGCAAGTAGGAAGCAAACATGGCCGTGAAAAACAGGATCACGGCGACGGATACGATTACTGCGAAATCCATTGCGGCGACCCCGTACAAAGTAGTACGCATGGTCCGGCCCACAAGCACGGAACCCGCAAGGCCAATCCCGAGTCCGATCGCGGCGAGCAGCGACGCTTCTTTGAGGATGAGCCAGATCACACGCAGTTTGCCGGAGCCGAGCGCGAGGCGCAGACCGATTTCCTGGGTTCGCTGCGCGACAGCAAACGCCATCAGTCCGTAAATGCCAACCGCCGCCAGCAGCAGAGCGACGGCCGCAAACCCGGCAAACAGAACCATCGTGTATCGGTCCTCGCCGAGCGATTCTTCTCTTACTTGATCCATGGTGCGGACGTTCGCCAGGGCAATCTGGGAATCGACGGAATGTACGGCTGCAGCGATGGTCCTGTTCATCGCGGCTGGATCCTCGGCTGTGCGTACGCCGATGGTCACATTTGGGGATAGCGACTGCGCGAAAGGAACGTCGACCTCCGGATTATCGTCGCGGAAATCTCCATACCTCACATTGTGGCAGATCCCGACGATCTGCCATACCACTTCCGGACCGAGTTGCGGCGACCCGGGAATCAGCTGTGCAATGGACAGCCGTTGCCGGAGCGGATCCATGCCTTTCAGGAAACGATTGGCGAATTCCTGGTTCACGATCGCGACGCGTACGCTCGTGGCCGTATCCTGCTCAGTGAATGCGCGGCCCTGCATCACCTGGATGCCGAACGTCTTGAAGTAATCCGGTGAAATCGATTGGAAACCCGCGCCCGGCTGCTGCGACCGCTCTGCATACGTCACCCCGACCACTTTCAGCGTCAAGCCATCGCTATGGAAGCGCAGCGGCATCCCCGTCACAGTGGCGGCGGCCGAGACTCCCGACACGGAACGAAGCGCGCTCAGCATCTGCTGGTTGTAGCTATACATCTGTTCGAGACTTTGAAACCTTCCCTCGGGTTGCACTAGCCTGAAGGTCAAGACATGATCGGTGCGCACGCCGAGATCGACGCGGGTCAGATTCCAAAAGCTGTGCATGGTAAGGCCGGCGCCCGCTAACAGCGACAAAGCCAGCGCGAATTCACCCATGATGAGCGCTCGCCGCAATTTATGACTGCCGGTGCCGGTGCTGGAGCGTCCGCCGTCCTTCAGCGATTCTCCGGGATCAACCCGTGAAGCGTACCAGGCGGGCGCGCAGCCAAAAAGCAGACCAGCAAGTGTGGTTGCGACCAGAGCGACGATTAGAACGTGAATGTCCAAATGAAAATTGGCTTCGGAAGGCAATATCCCTTCTGGCACGATGCTGAGAATGGCACGAAGCAATCCGACGCCGAGTGCCACGCCGAGTCCGCCCCCCAGGAGGGCGAGAACCACACTTTCGGTAAGGAACTGAGCAAAGAGTCGTGCGCGCGTGGCCCCTACAGAGCTGCGAATCGCAATCTCTCTTTGGCGCGCCGCACCCTTGGCCAGCAGCAAGTTTGCGATGTTGAGGCATGTGATGAGCAGAAGAAATCCGACCGCGCCCAAAAGAAGCCAGAGATTCCGAATGCGCTCGGGCGGAAGAAAGTCATTCTGAAGTGGCTCAACCGACGCGCCCCATCCTTCGTTGGTGTCCGGATAGGTGGCGGCAATGTGGCTCGTGACCGCGTCCATATCGGCCTGCGCCTGTTGCAGCGTAATGCCGGGCTTCATCCGTCCCATGGTCAGGAGCCAGTGGTAGTCGTGGTTGATCTGTTCCGGCCGGAAGGCCAACGGAACTGCCATTTCAAAGTTGAAACGGTCCCCTACCCCCGGTGCCAACACTCCCACCACGGTATAGAGATCGCCGTCGATCCGTGCGGGCTGGCTGAGAACGCTACGATTGGCCCCTAGCCGGTTCCACAATTTGTAGGTAAGAATGGCGGCGTGGTCTTTGCCTGGAATTCCTTCCTCGGGAAGAAAATCGCGTCCCATGAAAAACCGGATTCCCTGCAAGTCGAACCAGCCGGGTGTGCAGCGCATGCCATCGATGGGCTCGGGCTGGTCCTGCGTGGCCAGATTCAAACTGGCTCCGGTGAAGGCAGCCAGTTGCTGGAACGAATGGTTCTGCTCATTCCAGTCGAGAAAGTCTCCTGCCGACATCCCATTTCGGCCCCCGTTGACCTTCGACCAAACCATGACCAGCTGATCGGGGTTCGGATAGGGCATGGGTGCGAGCAGAACGGCATAGACCACGGTGTAAATCGCCGTGGTGGCACCAATGCCGAGCATCAGCGTGGTGATGACAGCCGCGGTCACGCCCGGACTCTTGCGCAACATGCGCAGGCCGTAGAGAACATTCCTGATGAGAGTTTGCACTCTTCACCTCGATCGAACCGCGCGCACGTCGAACGAAGGGTTTGGCATACCTACATCCCGGTCCTAGGCGCATTCTTGTTACCATTCGACAATGTGGGGGAGACGCTGAAAGAAAGGGATTTAAGACCTAACGCCGCCCCGGGCTCATGGCGGATTGTCCAAAAACGTTGTTCCGCGTCCAGTTTCGAACACACTACCTGCTCAAGACGATTCTTTAATCTGTGCTTTGAGCACGTCGATAACTTGGGAGCGTACACCGCATCCCGCCGGAAGAGATAACGTTCGTCGTGGTTATCAGCCTTCAGCGTGTCGTCGATGATCTGTTGAACTGTCTTCAGCGAATGGTCCTCAAGAACTCGTTACCGATCCAACTCAGTTTGCCAGTTTCATCCAGGGGTTCGACACCGATGCAAGATGGGTTTCCGCTTGTTTGGATCGCAGAAATAACTCTCCCTCGGATCAACTCGCGCTCGAATTCCGCGATGCTGGCAAAGATTCCAAACACCAGCCGACCATTTGGAGTCGATGTGTCCACGCCCTCGTGCAAGCTGATGAAGTCGATTCCCAACGCACGGAACTCCTCCAAGGCATTCACCAACTGCCGGGGGCTGCGGGCGAATCGGTCGTAGCGATAGACGAGAACTGCGTCCACCTTACGCTTGCGGCAGTCTACCCATAGCCGATCCAGTTCGGGTCGCCGCTCACGGGCTCCGTTGATGCCTTGGTCAATGTATTCGCCGACTACCTTCCAACCACGACGTGCTGCGTGCTCCCGAAGTTCGGCTAGTTGCACCTCGGGATTTTGGTTGTGCATTGTGCTGACTCTGGCATATAGCCCGATTCTCACGCCGCTCCCTCCATGACGCCGTAGCGGATCGGCACCCACAGCCCGAGATCGGGAGGGGGAAAGCACGTCGCTGTCGCATGTTCTAGACTTTCCTCCTCACTAAAAAGCCCATCGCAAACAAGACACCAGCGGAACGAACCTTGAGCGAAGAAGACTTTGCCGACAAAGTCCGTCATGCGGAAGCCCTCTTGCCCGCCTTGATGGCGAGCTTCACGGTCTTGTGGCTGACTCGGTACGGGAGCTTCACGACGTTGCCCTTGGCATCCTTGCACCCCGTGTGCATCTTGGTCAGAATTACGCGCAAAGAATGGTAGGTATCAACACCTTTACCCACTCGACCAACTGCCTTAGCGATTTCAGGAATAGTCTTTTCTTCCACCCACAGTTTTGCAATCTGCTCATAGGGGACTGGTCTGCGTTTCGCCTTCTTGGGCTTTGCCGGGCGGCGTGCGGATTTCTTCCCCTTCGTGGATGGCTGTTTCAATGATCCTCTTTCGGCGGCGGAACTGTTGGTACTGAGGGAACTCCCGAGCCCCTCGGTTGAAAGGGTTCGGCAGTACAAATCCAGTACAAAAAGTTTTGGGATTTGACTCAGGCAGTTGTGGCTAAGGGGGCTAAAGCATTGAAAATAAATGGTAGGCACGAGGAGACTCGAACTCCTGACCTCTACCGTGTCAAGGTAGCGCTCTAACCAACTGAGCTACGCGCCTACTTTGGATCCAGCCCAAGGCCTTCGGGCTGGAGTACGTCTGATTTTACCATGCGGGTTGCGCCGTTCGCGCAATCGAATGCGGTCGATCGATGCCAGGTTGACGCTACGTCGAAGCGGTCAGGGATGTGGCCTTAGCCGACGCACGGCGCAGCAGTTCTGGCGATTTCAGCCGCTGACTGTAATCTTTAAAACCAGCGCGCGGCCCTGTCCACCTGAGGTCATCGACGGCATCAAAAACCGGGGCATCCAGACGCAAGGTTGCAAGCGTGCGAAACAACACTGCATCTTCCCACGCACCGAAGAGCGATTCCGCCAGAGGGCGTGCCCTGCGGATGGACGGATTCCAATCGCGCCAGCTTTTGGGAATATCTCCGAGATGAGGATAACGGGACAGCACGAGCGCCGCAGCTCTCGTGCCCCATCCGGCGATTCCGGGATAACCATCTGCGCTGTCGCCAACAACAGCGAGATAGTCCGGAATGGACTCCGGTTTTACTCCGAACTTTGCTTCGACACCCGTCTCATCGCGCACGATATTGCGGCGACGGTCCAGCTGAACAACCCGCGTCCCGACCACGCATTGGCTTAGATCCTTGTCCGGCGTGCAGATTAAGACCTGTCGCACGCGGTCATCCAGCGCACTCTTCGCGGCGGCGGATGCCAGTGCATCATCTGCCTCGTACTCGACCATCGGCCACACCACGACTCCCATGGCTTGCAGTGCTTCTTCAAGAATCGGGAACTGCGACAGCAATTCTGGAGGTACGCCCTCGCTCGTCTTGTATCCGGGGTAAAGATCGTTCCGAAAGGATTCAACCACGTGGTCGGTGGCAACTCCAAGGTGGGTGGCGCCGCCTTCGATCATCGACAGCATGGAACCCAAAACGCCACGAACCGCGCCAATCTCCTGTCCAGAAGAATCCTGGCTCGCGGGCACCGCGTAGAAGTAACGGAACAGTTCATAGGTCCCGTCAATCAGATGAACGTCCATTCATCTCCGATCGGCTGCGGACAAATTCAAAATCGTCGAGCATGGGCGCTAAGCACGGTCCATCGCCATGAACAGATTGTTCAACGACTCCGACAATGTGGGATGCGCGTAGGTCGCATCGCGCAATGCCGTATATGGCAGCTTGCCCATCATCGCAGTCTCGAGCACAGACATCACCTCGCCACCTTCGATGCCGAGCACCGCCGCACCGAGAATCTGATTGGTTTCCGCATCCACAACGGCTTTCATGAAACCACGGGTTTCGTCGACTTCGAGCGCACGAGCGACCGACGTCATGGGAAGCCTTGCCACACGGATATTGCGGCCCTGGTCACGAGCGTCCGATTCTGTCAAGCCCACTCGTCCCAATTGCGGATCGATAAAAAGGCAGTATGGCACCTGACGACCTTTGGTTGAAGCGCTCTTTCCTTCGATCACATTGGCGCGGATGATGCGGAAATCGTCGTAAGAAATGTGCGTAAAGGCCGGGCCGCCTTTGATGTCTCCCAGAGCATAGACGCCCCTGGCTGTGGTTTCGAGGCGATCATTGACTTCAATGAAATCATCTTGATCGGTCCGGATTTCGGCCGCGGTCAGGTTGAGAGTATCGGAATTCGGCACGCGCCCCGCCGCAACCAAAAGGTGAGAACCACTGAGCGTCTTCGAATTTCCGTCTGACATGATCCGCAACCGAATTCTTTCCTCCGATTGTTCCACGCGCGTTGCCTTCGCGTTAAGCGCGATCTCGATCCCATCCTGGCGCAGGATCTTCGTGACTTCATCCGCGACGTCGGGATCTTCTCGCGCCAGCAGTTGATTACCAGATTGAACGATCGTCACTCGGCTTCCGAATCGGCGAAAGAGCTGTCCGAACTCCAGCCCGATGTATCCTCCGCCCAAAACCAGAAGGTGCTCCGGAATCGCGCCGAGTTCCATGACCGATATATTGTCGAGGAAGGGCACCGCATCGAGCCCGTCCAGCTTCGGTCGCCCAGCCCGGGTGCCGGCATTGATGAAGATGCGCTCCGCAGATAGCGTACGCTCCGAACCATCTTGTAGCCGAACGTTGACCGTCTTTGGGCCGCTGAAGCTGGCTTCCCCGAAGATGAGTTCGAGATTCGGGGTCTTCTCGATCTTGTTTTGGCTTCCGTCCCGGAAGCTGTCCACAATATCGCGCTTGCGCTGACGAACTTTCTCCAGATCAATGCTGATTGGGCCGGTATGTACTCCGTAGTCCGCGGCCCGGCGTGCCAGATAGGCAACGCGTCCACTTGCCACCATCGTCTTCGTTGGAGTGCATCCCTCATTCACGCAGGTCCCGCCCACATGCTTTCGTTCGACCAGTGCGGTACGCATGCCAGCTCCTGCTAGCGCTGTGGAAAGCGGCGTGCCGGCCTGTCCCGAACCGATGATGATGGCATCGTATTGTTGCGGAGTTGGCATTCCGGCTCCTTGCTAACGCCGACCGATGACGTGGGGTATAAGATGCGTTCTCAAAATCGAGAGGCGAGGAATAATCCAAGTCCGATCGCAACGATGTCCTCCGGAACAGCGATCGCAAAATCCGGAACGCGTAGCGCGCGAACCAGTCCGACGCGAGCCTGATAACCGCCGAGTGCTCCCACAACTCCACCGATCGCGCCGGCCAAAGCACCCACCCAAACGCCTGAACCTCCCGCCGCCGCTAGAGATGCTCCGCTCAACGCTCCCGTGACGATTCGAGCAGTTAGTCCGACTGCTGCGGTGCGCGCCGGTGTACCGGGAAGCTGGTCCGCGACCAGTTCGACTAACGCCAGCACAGTGAACACCGCAACCGTCCATTTCGAGCCCATGAACGCCATGGGCGAGTCCGCAAGATGAATCCAACCCAGGTGCGCCGCCCAAGCTACAACCGCAGGCGCGCTCAAAGATCGCAGCCCCGCAGCAATGCCAATTCCGAACGCCAGCATTAGAACGACTCCGGAATTCATGGTTTCCTTTCTCGAGGCTGCTTTGGTTTCCCTGCAATGCCAAGGCGTTGCGCACCGCGCCTACCGAGTGCTCTGCGCGATTGGCAACCAAACCTGAAAGAGAGTGTTTCCTGGCTTGGATCGAACTTGAATGCTGCCCTGGTGTTTCTTCACGATTCGCTGGACGGTATCGAGTCCCAGTCCGGTTCCTTCGCCCACCGCCTTGGTCGTGAAGAAGGGTTCGAAAATGTGAGGCTGGACCTCTGGAGAAATTCCGGGACCGTTATCCCCGATCTCGACAACGACGCAATCGGTGTCACGATACGTGCGCACGCGCAGTTCGCCTTTGCCGCCCATGGCATCGATGGCGTTGTCGATCAAGTTGGTCCAGACCTGGTTCAATTCGCTCCCAAATGAATTCACCATCGGAACCGGCTGATAGTCGCGCTGCACCGCGATTCCCTTTTTCAATTTGTGATTCAGGATCGTGAGTGTGGTTTCGAGCGTCTTCACGATGTCAACGTTCTGAATTGGCGCCTGGTCCATAAAGGTATATTCCTTGATGGCTTTGACCAGGTCGGAAATCCGCGTCGTGCTGCTTTCAATTTCATTCAACAGGCCAACGATCTCCACCGACGCAGAGATTCTCACCAAGGCAGCGCGGGCAGTATCGGGATCGAGATTTGCAAATAGTTGCTCCAGTGCGGCGGGCTTGAAGTTTCTGCGGGCGAGATCGGCGGCTAGTTGCCAAAGGTCGTTCTGGCCGTGACTGCGCAACAAAGAATCAATCTGATCTTCGAGCGAACTTGCTGTCAGCGGATCCGGCGGCGGCCCCTCCACTTGCGTGATCGAATTCTCCAGCTTCTCAATCTCTGCTCTCTGCGCCGCGGTGAGATCACGACTTCCCAATTCGTGACTTGCGTCCCGAACCCGCTTCAGGATGTCGCGCAACTGGCTGGTCGCTCGTTTCGCGGCGGAGGCAGGATTGTTCAGCTCGTGGGCCAACCCTGCTGACAGCTTGCCTAGTCCAGCAAGCCGGTCGCGCTGCTGCTCGAATCGGGTCGTTTCGCGAATCCGGTCCGACATCAGGCCGACGAGACGCGTCGTCAGCTCCGGCATTCTCTGTACGAGTTCAGGAAACAATGAAGTGGCAAATCGCAGAGCTAAGCCATTCGTCAGCGCGCGCCCGGTCAAGGTGTAATTCTTCATTCGGGAGAAGGGCAGCACTCCCGAAACCGCACCCGCTGAAATCGGAATGACCACGGTTTCGCCAGCGAGCTCGCCGCGCCATTGGAACTCGCCTTCCAGCAGCACGAACATCGCGTTTGCCGCGTCTCCTTGGCGCGTATAGGTTTCTCCGGCCTTAAGACGAATTTCCTGGCTCTCGCTCAGGAACCAGTTGACCTGATCGTCGGGGAGACCTTCGAAGACAGGAACTTTCCGCAAGAGTTCGGATGTTTCGGCCATTAGACCTTGCTCAGGTACTGATGAATGAATTGCACGGCAACCGATCCTTCACCAACTCCAGATGCAACTCGCTTCACCGATCCATGTCTGACATCGCCAACTGCAAAAACGCCAGGAACATTCGTCTCCAGCAGAAAGGGATCTCGTTCGAGCGTCCATCCCTTTGCACGCTGCCCCCCTTGCATCAAGTCGGGTCCGGTAAGGATAAACCCGCGCTCGTCGCGCTCAATCGTGCCGCCCACCCAATCCGTCCGCGGCAGGGCACCAATAAAAATGAACATCGAACTCGCCGGTACGCGCTCCAGTTTGTTCGTGTCCGAACAAAGGACCGAAATCTCTTCCAAATGCGTTTCGCCATGCACTTCCTCCACGCTGGCGTGGCTCCACAATTGAATGTTGGGAGTTTCTTTGATCTGGTCGATCAGGTACTGCGACATGGTACTGGCGAGTCCCTCCCGTCGAACGAGGATGACGACGCGGTCCGCATATTTCGAGAAGTTCATCGCGGCCTGACCGGCGGAATTCGCGCCGCCCACGACATAAACGATCTCGCCTTTGCACGACAAGGCTTCGGTGGTACCCCCGCCGTAATAGACTCCTGCGCCTTGCAGTCGGTCGATTCCAGGGGCCTCCAGACGCCGCCACTGCACGCCCGTGGCAATCATCAGCGCGTGACAGGAAATCTCATTGCCGTCGGCCAGTTTGACAATCCGGTAGGAGCTTTCCGTTCGCAGGCTCACCACCGACTGAGGCGCTAGAATCTCCACTCCGAACCGCCGGGCCTGCACGACGGCGCGTCGGGCAAGATCGCCGCCGCTGAGTCCGCTTGGAAATCCAAGATAGTTTTCGATACGCGAGCTCATCCCAGCTTGGCCACCGGGTGCCTCCCGTTCCACAATCACGGTTTTCAGTCCTTCGGAAGCACCGTAAACGGCGGCTGCCAGACCGGCAGGACCTCCTCCGACAATCGCCAGATCGAAAAAGCTGGTGTCGGATCGAGTCCGCAGACCCACCTTCTGCGCGACCTCGGCCGGCGCCCCGTGGAGCAACTTCGCTCCATCGGGAAAAAGAACCACTGGAAGATCGCTCGCATCCGGACCAAGAGCGTCCAGCAGCCGCTTGGTCTCGGGATCATTCGCCGAGGCCTCGACATCGATCCATTGATAAGGTACATGGCTGCGTGCCAGGAAATCGCGCAATTCGTAAGATCGCGGCGACCACCGGGTTCCCAGCACCCGAATTCCCTGAAAGGCCGGATGATACGAAGCTTTCCAGTCATCCAACAGATCGTCGAGCTGGGGATAAAGATGCTCCGTGGGCGGGTCCCACGGCTTCATGAAAAAGTAATCGAGGCTGGCTTGATTGATCGCGCTGATTGCTGCATTGGTGTCGGCATAGGCGGTGAGCAAGGCCCGCTTCGAGTCTGGAAATATCTCCCTGGCAGCCTGCAGAAATCCGACGCCGTCCATCTGTGGCATGCGCTGATCCGCGAGCAGCAGGGCGACGCCGTCGTTGCGCACTTTCAGTTCCTTCAGAATATCCAGGGCACCCACCGGCGAGTCGCTGCTGATCACACGATATTCCCCGCCGTACTGAGACCGCAGGTCGCGTTCAATCGCCCGCAACACATCGGGGTCGTCATCGACCGTCAGCAGGATGGGCTTCGCCATGTCGCGCTCCGGCAGAACGAAAGCATCTTTGGGATGAACAGCTGGTAAGGTCTTAGATACTCCAACCGGGAGTTCGGTCGCGTCAATATTGCGGTTTTGTTTCGGCAAAACTGCGCTGACTGGACTCAGCCTTCGATCTCACCCACTCCCATCTGATCCACATAACACCAGACCCAGGCTTCGCCGGGCTCGATAGAACGGATCAGCGGATGCTTCTCTTTGTGGAAATGTTTGGTGGCGTGCTTATTCTTCGATGAGTCGCAGCATCCGACATGCCCGCAAGTTAAACACAGGCGTAAGTGTACCCAAGTGTCGCCGATCTTAACGCAGTCTTCACAAACGTGCGTTTTGGTGTGTTTGATCTTGATTTGGTCGAGGTGCGTGCATTGATTCGCCATCGATTCCTCCCAACATAGTCTCGCATTCTTACTCGGTGACCTCGGTCACGTTACGAAGGGACACAATCACTGCCAATAGCTGGAGCTTTCAATCAGAATGATGCTCGGAGGCGTTCATTCGTGTTCCGTCTTGATTATCTCTCTTGTGTTTTAACCGTTGCATCCACGATTCTCGTGGGACGGCGGTGCTGGGAAGGTTGGGCTTTAGCTGGAGTGAACAGCGTCATCATGTGTGTAATCGGTTTGCGTACCGAACAACTCGGCTTCATTCCCGCCAACGTATTTTGCATGGTCGTGAGCGCCATCAACCTTCGCGCATGGCGGAGGTCGTAATCTTACTCAGAAGGAAGGTTTGTTTCAAACCGTCACCGTCACTCGGCGATCAGCAGGTTCTCCGCAAACGGCCACTGTTCATCAATCCATTGCACTTCGCAGCGGAATCCCGCGCTTTGGGCTGTCAGGCAAATTTCGTCCGCCGAATACTTGTGGCTGCTTTCCGTCCAGATGGTTTCGCCTTCCTGAAACTCGACGACTATCTCTGACGCGGGAATATGCACTTTCTGCTGCCGCTTGGATTCAAGGTGCATCTCGACGCTGCGCGCTTGAGGGTTGATCTTCGCCACGTGCGCAAATTGGGAGAGATCGAAATCGGCTCCGAGTTCGCGATTTACTCGTGACAGGAGATTGAGATTGAAAGCCGCCGTCACACCGAGTTCGTCATCGTACGCCTGAATCAGCTGCATACTGGGCTTTTCCAGATCGGTACCGAGCAGCAGCGAGTCGCCAGGCTGAAGAATGCACCGGACGTCGGACAGGAACTTCTGTCCAGCTTGACGGTCGAAGTTCCCGATCGTACTCCCCAGGAAAAGCACACAGAGATGTTGGCCGGACTTTCGGCGCGCGGCGACTTCGAGGAGGCCGTCGAGATATTCCCGCTCGAAACCGACAATGCTGATGGCGTCAATGTCACTGAGCTCACGCTCGCACATGACCAGGGCAGAGTGCGATATTTCGACGGGATAATACGATGTGCGCTGCCGCCGGCAGAATGCTTCCAGCAAATAGCGCGTCTTCTTGCCACTCCCGCTGCCCAACTCCGCTACCGCCGCGGGCCCGGCCACGCGATCCACGATCTCCGATGCATGCCGCCGCAACAATCGTTCATCCGCGCGCGTAAGGCCGTACTCCGGCAAATGGCTGATTACCTCAAACAGGGCCGATCCCACATCATCATAGAGGTATTTCGAAGGAAGTTCCTTCTGGTCCGGGCGTGTGAGGCCCGCTCGCACATCGGAGGCAAATTCGTAAGAGACGTTGGCTGGGATTGCATGGACAAGCATGACTCACTCCTCTATTTGGAATTCACACAGCGGAAGCCTGCATACACGTACTGGTAGTGCGCTTGAAACCAGTTACGGAATGAAGGCCGCAGCATGCATGCAGCGGTACGCGCAGAGCCGCCTTTCATGACGAAATGCTTATCGTCAAAAAAATCAGCGGAGTACCCGCGATAGAACGGAAACGGCTTGAATCCGCGGAATGGCCCGAAGGCGGTCGAAGTCCATTCCCAACCGTTTCCCAACATCCCCTCGGCGCCAAATGCACTCTTGCCATGCGGATACGCGTTCACCGGCGCGGGATCCCAACGCTGGAAATCAAAGTTCCCGAAGCTTGAGCCGGGAACTTCTCGGCCCCACGGATACGGTTCGATTCCATCGGGAGTGCCATAGGCTGCCCGATGCCACTGCTCTTCCGTGGGAAGCGCTCTGCCCGTCCATCGGGCATACGCCGCAGCTTCCGCGTGACTCACATAAACCGGCCAATCGAGAGGAATGGGGATCTCCTCGAACATCGTTCGATAGAGCCACTGGTCACTCAATCTCTTCCAAAACACAGGATGTGAAATCTTCTGGGCGTCCTTCCAGTTCCAGTCATCGTCGCTCCAGAAAGTGCGTGCCTCGTAGCCACCGTCCGCCATGAAATCGAGGAACTGGCGGTTGGTAACCATATATCTACCGATGTCAAACGCGGGGACGCTGGCCGTGTAAGCCTCGAACTCGTTATCCCAGCCGAAGCTTCGCGAATTGCGAGCAAGTCCAAGGGTTGTATTTCCGGCTGGAACCGAAACCATTTGGGGCGAAACAGGAGGAGCGACCGGAACGCGAGTGCTGGCTTGTGGAATCTTCCGGTCCGTGGGCAACTGATGAAGCATGTACGCCAGGGTTTCAGCATGCATCAGGCGGTGCTCAATAGCGACGTTAAGCAAAGTCTGGAGGGGGAAACCGTCACGCATGGGCTCGCCGGATTCAACACCGGCTCCGGATAATTTCTCGTCGAGCGCGCTACGGATCTCGCGCACGTAGTCCCGCACAACTCCGAGCGATGGCCAGTCCGCAGGCTGGTCGGAAGGCAATCCGCCTCCAACCGGGTCGATGCCGAACGCAAACAATCGATCGAATTCTGGATGAAAGCTCTTCAGCCCGAAGACGTTTTCATGAAGTAAGTTCCAGTCGAAGGCTTCGAGATGTCCGACATAGAAGATGATCCGATGCCGCTCTGGAATCGGACGGTCGTAAATTGCCTCCGTCCGCACGATGTCGAAAAGCGCGTCACTTCGAAGGCGGGCGTCGGAGATCCGATCGAGCACTGAGTGTTCGATGGCTGCGTCTTTTTGAGCGGTGAGCATTCAGACCTCCTGTGCGTCGGATGGGCAAAACAGCACCGGCATCCCAGCTGATTACGGAATGTGGAACCGGCAGGGGTTTGTTAACAGGAAACGTTCGCGTGCCGCGCCGGACGGGCAGTCTGCCTCCGGCAGCAAGGTGTCAAAGCGTACCACCGGCTCCCCAGAGTATGCAACGCACTTTGCACTCCTCGCTTTCCAGCTCCCCTTAAGCAATTAAAATCAAGAAGATGCAAATTCCCCTTTTCCATGTCGACGCATTTACCGACAGTGCTTTCAGCGGCAATCCGGCAGCGATCTGCCTTCTGAACTCGTGGTTAGATGACCAGTCCCTGCGCAAAGTCGCCGCTGAAAATAATCTTTCTGCGACCGCGTTTCTTGTCCAGCAAGGAACGGATTACGAACTGCGCTGGTTCACCCCGCGTTGCGAAATCCGGTTATGCGGCCATGCGACCCTTGGCTCTGCCCATGTGCTGTTCAACGTTCTTCAGCCCGGACTCGAGAGCGTAACTTTCAGGACGCACTTCAGCGGGGACTTAACGGTTCAGAAAGACGGCGAACTTCTATCGATGAATTTTCCCGCGCTCATGGCGAAGCCTTGCCAGCAGGTTCCCTCTGGCCTCATCCATGCGCTCGGCTTGCCAAGGCCGCCGCTCGAAGTGCTGGAAGTGAATGACATTCTGATCGCGGTATTCGGCGCACCAGGCGAAGTCCGAAATATAGTTCCGGATTTCGCATTGCTCGAACAACTCCATCCCTATGCCGTGACAGTGACGGCACCCGGGGAGGACACCGATTTCGTATCGCGCTATTTCGCACCCAGTTACGGCGTTCCCGAAGACCCTGTGACCGGTTCGGGGCACTGCGCTCTGACTCCATATTGGACAAGGCGTCTGAACCGGATGCATTTACAGGCACGGCAATTGTCCGAGCGTGGCGGAGAGCTGCGCTGCGAAATGGCAGGGGACAGGGTCGTCTTGAAAGGCAAAGCGGTACTCGTAATGGCCGGAAAGCTGGCGATCTGATACCCGATCTAGAGCAGGAATCTCACGGTACGAGATGTTTTTGTTTCAGAAACTCGCGCACCACGTCTTGCGTGTCGCGATGTTGGCCATCGACGGCGTAATTCATCTGCTGCATCTCCGCGTCTGAGATCTTGTCGGCAAGGTCTGCCAGAGCTCGAGCCACCTCCGGATGCTGCTGAACGGTTTGCTCTCGAATCACCGGCACCGCCTCATAGGGCGGAAAGTAATGCTTGTCATCCGCCAGGACGAAGAAATCCATGGCGGGAATGAGCCCATCGGTTGCGTTACCCGCCGCCAAATCAATTTGACGATCTTTCAGCGCTCGGGCCAACAGGCCTAAATCCATGATGCGCGGCGGTTCCACAAAGTGCAGTCCGTAGGTGGCGGCTAAGCCTCGATATCCATCTGGGCGCTCCATAAACTCGTACCCGAATCCTGCGCGCCACTGGGGAGCGAATTGTGCCGCTTGGGACAGCGTTTGAACGTTCAGCCGGCGAGCGTCGTCGCCTCGAATCTCCATCGCAAAGGTGTCATTGAAACCGAACGCTGGACCCAGCGTCAGGCCAAAGCGACTTTCATACTCACTCTTTACCCGCTGGTACACGTCCGCCTTATCGTTCGTGGCTTGTTGCCTGAGAATCGCGGTGAGTGCGGTGCCCGTGTATTCGGGATAGACGTCAATTCGTCCCGCCAGAATCGCCTGTTGGCAGATGTAAGTTCCAGCTAGATAGAAACGGCGTTCAACTTTCAGATGAGTATGAGTTTCAATCTGCTGCGCGATCAGTTCGCCCAACACGAACGACTCGGTGAAATTTTTCGCCCCCACAACAACGCGATCAGAGTGCGAAGGCGCACACGCGGTCAACAGTGTGAGCGCGGCCAACATTGCCATGCAGAAACTTGGGCGGAGAGGCATCATCGCGGGCGTAGTCGCCTCTCCAGCCATCCCACTCCAAGATCGGCGGCGAGCGCAAGAATCGCAGCCGGAATCGCGCCGGCAAGAATCACCCGATCGTCGACCATTGCCAGACCACGAAAGATGAATTCCCCCAAGCCGCCAGCGCCGATTGCCGCTGCGATGGTGGCCAGCCCCACGGAAATAACGACTGCCACGCGCACCCCCGAGAGAATCACACTCACTGCCAATGGCAGTTCGACCTGGAAAAGAAGCTGCGATTCGGTAAGTCCCATGCCTCGTCCGGCCTCGACAACTGCAGGATCAACTCCGCAAATTCCCGTGTATGTATTTCGAATGATGGGCAGCAGCGCATACAAAGTGAGCGCCAAGATTGCTAACCTGTCGGAGCGTTCGCCGAGCCACGGCACCGGCAGCAGAAATCCAAAGAGTGCGAGGCTGGGGATGGTCTGGATGATATTTGCGCTCGCTAGCACTGGCTTGTTCAATCGCGGCCGGTGAGAAATCACGATTCCCAACGGTATGCCGACCAGCATGGCGAAAGCTGTCGACACTCCCACCAGCCACAAGTGCTCCAAGGTGAGTTCTAAGACCTGGGTATGGTTCTGCAACAGGAATCGAATGACGTTCATGACGTTCCTCGATTGGCGGCGGACTCCAATCCGTCTCCAAAGGCTCGTACATAAGCTGCTGCCCAGCGATCGGTCGACTTCAGGAATTCCTTCGGCGAGAGAACCGCGACCAGCTTTCCGGCTTCCATCAAGGCGATACGCGACCCGAGCCGCAAGGCTTCGCGAAGATCGTGAGTTACGAACACCACCGTCTTGTGCAGCCGTTGCTGCAGCAAAAGAAACTCGCGCTGCAGTTCATCGCGGGTAAGAGGATCGAGCGCGCCGAACGGCTCATCCATCAGCAGAATTGCCGGATCGGCGGCCAGCGCCCGCGCCACTCCTACCCTCTGCCGTTGCCCCCCTGACAGCTGATGCGGATAACGCGAAGCCATTTCCGGCGGTAGTCCGACCAAATGCATGAGCTCGCGCGCCCTGGCGTGAATCTTTTCTTCTGGCCAGCCCTCGATCCTGGGAACGAGCCCGATATTTCGCTCAACCGTGAAATGCGGAAACAGACCAGCGTCCTGGATCACGTACCCGATGCCGCGCCGCAAACGAATGATGTCGCCTTGCCCGTTCGGCATTCCATTGACCAGAATTTCTCCCGACGTGGGTGAGACCAGCCGATTGATCAGCTTGAGCGTGGTTGTCTTTCCCGAGCCGCTGCGTCCCAGCAGGACGAGCGTCTCTCCTCCCGCCACTTGCAGATTCAGATCGCAGACCACTTCCGTGCCGCTCACGCGATAGGAAACATCGCGAAATTCAATGACCGGGGATACCTGCTCAGATTGCATGTCCGCACAGCATACCGGAGTCTGCACTCGTACCCAAGGCTTCAGGCTCCGTGCGAATGGGAGGTCGCTCCGCGTTCCACAGTTGGATTTGCAATGCGGGCGTCTCCCGGCGACAATCTTGCCATGGGGAAGAACGTGCTCGGCGAAACGTCACCGGATCGCAGCGACCGGAGTACCCCATTCCCTGCCGGCGCAATCGTGATCGCCACGCTATGCAATCCGCGCGAAAAGTTCTGGGGCATGATCCTAGCGCTAAGAGCTGAAGGGCTCAGCCTGAGCGGGGCGGAACTGGCGTCCTTCGAAGACCTTACGGTAATGGTCCGGGATGGCGAGCCGTTCACTCCCGCGGTTGTTTTCTTTCCGATGCATCGGATCGAGCGAGTCGAACTCGATCTGACAGACGGGAGCCTGCCCTCTCTCTCTCAACGCTTCCTGACGAAGACGGGGTTGGAGCCTGCCACTGTGCTCGCGCCTCAGGCGCACGCAGCCACCGCACCCAGCGACGCCCCGCCCACAATGCCTGCTTCGAAGGAGCGTGATTGAAGCTCTCACAGATTTTCACTGCACCCAACCAACTCACTCTGCTGCGGATGGTTTTTGTTCCGTTTATCGTCATCCATCTGGTCGATGGACGATATCTATGGGCGCTGGTGGTGTTTGTGATTGCGGGCTTCAGCGATGGGTTGGACGGTCTGCTCGCCCGGAGGCTTCATCAACAGACCCTCCTAGGCCAGTATCTGGATCCGATCGCCGATAAGCTTCTGTTGAGCACGATGTTTCTCATTCTGTCGATCCTGCACAGGATTCCTTGGAAATTCACCGTGCTGGTTTTCAGCCGCGATATCTCCATTCTCGCCGCCAGCGCAGTGTTATTTGCCATCGCCGGACTGCGAAACTTCAGCCCCAGCATTTTCGGCAAGGCCAACACCTTTTCGCAAATCGCCGCTGTCTTCTTCGTGTTGTTGCTCGAGATTCGCCCGCTGCGCTGGATCTGGATCGCTCGCACCGTCTTCTTGCGCGCCACCTTTATCTTTACCATCGTGTCGGCGCTGCACTATGTCATTCTCGTGCAGCAGCGCCTGCGCGAACACACGCACGCCTTGCCACCGGCGCGCACGCCGGTTGTTTGATTTAAGATGCCGGATCCGATTTGACCCGCCTTTCACCGAACCCTAGAATCTTAGGTTCGTTTCACAGCGCTCCAACCCACTATGGCCCTTCGCCTGTTCAACACGATGTCTTCCAAGGTCGAGGAGTTTCGACCTCTTCGCGACTCCGAAGTCCGGATGTATGCTTGCGGGCCGACTGTCTACGACTACGGACACATCGGAAACTTTCGCACCTTCGTCGCCGTCGATCTTCTCCGACGGTTTTTCCGGCAGAGCGGATATACCGTCCGCCATGTCATGAACATCACCGATGTCGACGATAAGATCATTCGCAACTCTGCGCGAGACGGTGTCAGCGTGCAGCAATACACCTCCAAATACGAGAAGGCGTTTCTCGAAGACTCCGCCATGATCGGGATCGAACAGCCAAAGCTGGTTCGCGCGACCGAGCACATTCCCGCCATGGCCGAGTTCGTTGCGAAGTTGGTGGACAAAGGGCTCGCTTACCGCACCGACGACAGATCGTATTACTTCCGCATCGCCAAGTTCCCCGAGTACGGCAAACTTTCGAAACGAGATTTTGGCGGCATGCTCGACGGTGCACGCGTCGACGTCGATGAATACGACAAAGATAGCGCGCGCGATTTCGCTCTATGGAAAGCCCCCAAGCCCGGGGAGGCTTCTTGGGACACAAAGATTGGCAAGGGACGGCCTGGCTGGCACCTCGAGTGCTCCGTCATGTCGATGGAGGAACTCGGAGAGAGCTTCGATCTGCACGCGGGCGGAGAAGACCTAATTTTCCCGCATCACGAAAACGAAATCGCGCAGTCGGAGTCGATGACCGGCAAGCCGTTCGCGCATTTCTGGTTTCATGCCCGCTTCTTGCTGGTGGAAGGCGAGAAGATGTCGAAGAGTCTGGGGAATTTCTTTACTCTTCGCGATCTCGTATTGAAGGGACACAAGCCTTCGTCGATTCGCTATCTACTGGCCTCGGTTCCCTATCGAAATCAGCTGAACTTTACCTTCGATGGACTGACCCAGGCCGCCGTTTCTGTGGAACGTCTGCGGAATTTTCGCCTTCGTCTGAGTGCGGGAAACTTCCTCGCCGGCTCGACCCCGGAGATGCAGTCTCTCGCCGCCGAAACTATTACGCGGATGCGAGAAGCCCTCGACGATGACCTCAACACCGCGCAGGCGCAAGCCGCGATCTTCGAGATGGTGCGCCACGCCAATACCGCACTCGACACAGGTGCCGTTAAGAAGGACGACGTTCCGCCGTTGCTCGAGGCCTTGAACAAATTCGACGAAGTGTTTGCGGTCCTCGACGATGACGATGCTCCGAGGATGAAGCGGGTCGTGGATTGGGCGATTGCTGAGGGCCGCGAGAAAGACATCAGCGATGAACTGCGCGAAGCTTTTCGATCGGGCCAAGTCTCCGAGGGCGACATTGAAGCGAAGATTGCCGATATGAAGGCCGCTCGCGACGCGCGCGACTTCAAGAAATCGGACGCGATTCGCGCTGAACTCTCCCAAGCCGGAATACTCGTAGAAATCACGAAAGAAGGCATTCGCTGGCGCAGAAAATGACGCATTCCTAGACTACTAAGCGTTCCGTTTGGGGTGATAAGCTGAATGCTAACAGCTGAGAGCTGACCGCCGCTTTTGTGAAATCCTTCGACGAATATCTTCGCGACGCCGAGCAAGCCCACGGACACCTTTGTGCCGGACAAGTCCTTGGCGTGCGCCTCGCCATGCTGGGCTTGCAGAAGCTTGCGATCGACGATCCGCATGGAAAAGATCGCAAGCGCCTGGTTACATTCGTCGAAATTGATCGCTGCGCAACGGATGCAGTTGGCGTTGTAACCGGCTGCCGCCTTGGCAAGCGAGCTTTGAAGTTCCGCGATTGGGGCAAGATGGCGGCGACGTTCGTTGACGTGACCGCGGGCAAGGCCATTCGCGTCGCTGCCAAAGAATCTTCCAAGGCCCTCGCTCGCGAAATGCATCCCGAAATCGAAAACAGGAACCAACAGCAGATGCTCGCTTATCGTGAAATGTCGGACGACGATCTGTTTACGACACAGTGGGTGAAAGTCGATCTTCCGCCGGAAGAGTTCCCCGGCTACAAGGGCGAGAGGATTGTTTGTGAGAATTGCGGCGAAGGTGTCAATTTCCGCCGAGAAACGCGGCAAGATGGAAAGATTCTCTGCCGAGCCTGTGCCGGAGAAAGTTACTACCAGCCCGTCGACTAAGATCGGAACTCTGCTCTAGGCCGCGTTTTCGTAAGCCTGCGCGATCCGCAGAATCGTCGCCTCATCGAAATGCTTCCCCAAAATCTGCAGCCCAATCGGCAATTTCTCTTTCGTTTGACCGCACGGGATCGAAATCCCGGGAATGCCCGCCAGATCCGCAGTCACAGTGTAGATATCGGCCAGATACATAGCCAGCGGATCATTCGATTTCTCGCCGAGCCGGAATGCGGCTGTCGGACTAGTGGGCGTCACGATCGCGTCCACTTTCTGAAATGCCTGCTCGAAGTCGCGCGTTAGCAAAGTCCGCACTTTCTGGGCCTTCAAGTAGTATGCATCGTAGTAACCGGCGCTCAGTGCGTAAGTTCCCAGCATGATGCGCCGCTTCACTTCTGCGCCGAAACCCTCGTCGCGGCTGCGCCGGTACATCTCCGATAATGTCTTCAGGCCGCGCGCACGATGGCTGTAGCGTACCCCGTCATAGCGCGCCAGATTAGATGAGGCCTCGGCGGTTGCGATGAGGTAATAGGTTGGAATCGCGTAAGGCGTGTGCGGAAGTGAAACAGGCACAATCTCGCAGCCCAGTGCCTTTAATTTCTCAATCGACGACTCCACCGACTGGCGGACTTCGTCATCCAGGCCATCCCCGAAATATTCTTTTGCGACTCCGAGTTTCATGCCGCGCACGGGTGTTTCCAGTTCGGCGACGTAATCCGGCACCAGAAGATCGGCAGAAGTGGAATCCATCGGATCGCGCCCCGCAATCGTGCGCAGCACGACGGCGGCATCTTTCACTGTCTTCGCCAACGGCCCAATATGATCGAGCGACGACGCAAACGCAATCAGCCCGTACCGCGAGACGCGTCCATACGTCGGCATTAGGCCCACGACGCCGCAGAAGGACGCAGGCTGCCGGATCGATCCACCCGTGTCCGATCCCAATGTAACCACGGCCATATCGGCCGCCACGGCCGCGGCCGAACCGCCCGATGACCCTCCCGGCACACGGCTCAAATCTCGCGGATTACGCACCGGATGATAGGCAGAATTTTCATTCGACGAGCCCATGGCAAACTCGTCGCAGTTCATCTTGCCCAGGATTACGGCTCCCGCAGCTTCCAGCCGTGCCACGGCGGTGCAATCGTAAGGAGGAATATATTTTTCGAGAATTTTCGATCCAGCGCTGGTCCGCACGCCCCGCGTGCTCATCACGTCCTTGATACCAACGGGCACTCCACCCAGCGGCGGCAACGTCATGCCCGCGGCGGCCATGCGATCGATACGATCCGCCTGCTCGAGCGCGCGCTCCTTCGCCAGCGTCAGAAACGCACCGATCTGCCCGTCTTCTTTCTGGATGCGAGCGTAGTGAGCCTCGGCCAGCGCCAAGGCGGTGGTTGAGCGCTCTTGCACCGCAGAACGGGCAGCATCAATCGTAAGTGAGGTCAGATCCATCGCGTGGACGATCGCCAAGATTTGGCGGCTATCGTTCGATCACTTTCGGCACTCGGAAGAAATGTTCGTCGGCATCGGGAGCGTTGGCGAGAGCCTCATCATGCGGCAAAGACTTTCGCAGTCCTTCCAGGACGTCTTCCCGGCTGGCGTAAGCAAAACGCTCACTCCCCTGCTTTGCCTGATCGACTCCGTACTGGTCGGAGATCTGCGCCATCGGCGGCACACTGGAAGTGTCGAGCTCATTGAGCCGATCGATATAGTCCAAGATCGAATTCAAATCGCGCAGCATGGCACTTCTCTCTTCACCGGTCAGGTCCAGATCTGCGAGTCCGGCGACGTAGGCGACTTCTTTTTCAGTGACTTTCATAGTGGAGCGTGGCACTCAGACGGCATTCTTGGCGACGGGCACTTGCGGACTCACCACGAACTCGATCCTGCGAACGATTTCGACTGTGTACCGGTTGATCGCCGCGAGATAGCGCGGAGCAAGCACCTGCAATTCGGATCTCCATCCCATATCCGGCACTTCCACGCGCAGAATTCCATCTTCAAACTGCAGCGCTTGCGTGCGCTCCGCCACCGCCGAACCGCAGACCACAGGCCAAGCCATCAGCGGAGCTTTTGCCCGGGGCGCCTGACGCAAAGATTGCGCTACGATCTTCTCTAATTCCGAGCCAGCTAGCTGCAAATGTTACTCCCTGTCAGTTGATATCCACGGGACGTGCGGGAAGAACTTCGATTCTAGCATTGCCGACGCAGAGCCCGCGGCCCAAATCAGAGGGGAAATTCGCGGCGGACGAACTCCAGAGCTGCGCCGCGCGAAGGCAGCCGCCCCTCCAGCTGCGCGTCTTCGACCGCGTTCAGAATCTCTCGGAATTTCGGCCCCGGAACGTGCCCCGCTTGAATCAGATCATCCCCTGTCACCAGGGGCTGGGGCCGAATTTTCTCCGGTGGAATCTCCGAACGCTTCTTCTGAACGAATTCGTAGGTCGCGAGATCGCGATGGCTGGCGAGGCAGTCCGCACGGTGCAGCGCCAGATGCTCATCGAATCCCGGCAACCGAAGAAATCTTTTCAGCGTCGACTCCTTCATCCTAGGGATGTGGCCAAACCGCATGTGATTGTCGACAAGAGCAAGAATCTGTTCAGTCTCGTCGTTGGAAAAACGCATCCGCCGGCAAATCTCTTCCGCGATTTTGACGCCCACCTCGACGTGTCCGTCGAACCGGATTCGATCGGGTGCCACGCGAAATGTTGCCGGCTTTCCGACATCGTGCAGCAATGCTCCCCAGGCCAGCGTTAGCGGACAAGGGCTCGGTAGATTTTCCAGCAGCAGCAGCGTGTGAGCAAATACATCGCCCTCAGGATGGAACTCCGGAGGCTGCGCCACACCCTTCATGGCAGAAATCTCTGGTAAGACTTCCCGTAGTAGGCCGCTCTCGTCCAGCATGAGGAAGGCTCTGCGCGCGTGGCCTTCAGTCAACATCCGTGTCAATTCGTCGCGGACGCGTTCGCGCGATACCACTTGGATCTGGTCAGCCAATTTCTGAATTACCGCAAACGTTGCCGCGTCGATCTGATACTCGAATCGCCCCGCGAACCGAACCGCCCGCAGCATGCGCAACTTGTCCTCGGCAAAACGGTTTTCCGGATCGCCAATCGTGCGAATAATCCCGGTAGCCAAATCATCTCGCCCCCCCACAAAATCAAGAACTTCGCCGCTCACCGGATCAAGCAGCATCCCGTTGATGGTGAAATCGCGGCGCGCCACATCTTCCCGTGGATCCCGGCTGAAACCCACTTCGTCCGGATGCCGCCCATCCGAGTACCCGATATCACTTCGGAAGGTCGCGACTTCCACTGGCTTGGGAGATCCGCCGTCAGGATTTCCCGCCGTTCCCGGCGAGGTGTGAGGCACCAGCACCACTCCAAACTGCGCTCCAACCGCATATGTCTCCGGAAAGATGTCCATGACTTGCGACGGAGTCGCGTCGGTCGCGACATCGTAGTCCTTCGGTTCACGCCCCAGCAGAAGATCGCGCACGCATCCGCCTACGAGGTACGCCTGAAACCCGTGTTGGCGCAGGGTTTCTACCATCAATGTGGCGTCTTTCATTCCGATCGATTCCCGCTGGTCGATCACTTCTTCATGATACCGCCGACTTACGGTAAGAAAATCGCTTGACATGATGTCAAGCGTGCTTTACATTTCGAAGTGTCAAGCATGCTTTACATATGACACTTGTCATCCCGCCGGCGTGACGGTTCCCACTGGCGACGGAAAGCGCGATGCCGGATGATCAACGAGTCGGAAGCGGAAGCGGGAGCGGGAAAAACGAATCCCCAACGGAGAAGAACATATGAATTCGAAAAAACTCGCCTCAATTCTGAGAGTCTTTGGCTGGATGGGATTCTTCTGCTTGCTTTCGGCGCCAGCTCTTTTCTTGGCCAAGGCCGACAGCGGCAGTAGCTTCGTCATCCGTGACGCCCGCGTGTTCGATGGCCGCAAGGTTCTCGGGCAATCCGATGTATGGGTGGAAAATGGCAAGATCAAAGCAGTAGGCAAGAGTCTCAAGGTTCCGTTCGATGCGCGGGCCATCGAGGCCTCGGGTGACACTTTGCTGCCCGGACTGATTGACTCACACACCCATGCCTGGGGCGATGCGCTCAAAGAGGCGGAGATCTTCGGCGTCACGACCGAGCTCGACATGTTCACCGATGTGAAATACATGCAGCAGGTAAAGAAAGAGCAGGCAGAAGGTAAAGATCTCGAGCTTGCAGACATGCGCTCTGCCGGCACTCTCGCCACGGCGCCCGGGGGCCACGGCACCGAATATGGCATCCAGATTGCGACTCTTTCCTCGCCCGCCGAGGCGCAAGCCTGGGTCGATGCGCGCCTTGCGGAAGGATCGGACTACATCAAGATTGTGATCGATGACGCCAGCGCCTACGGAGGCCAGCGCCCCACGCTCAACCGAGAAACGCTGAAGGCGGTCATCGACGCGGCCCACAAGCGAGGCAAGATCGCGGTGGTTCACATAGGAACGCAGGCGGATGCTCGCGCCGCGATCGAGGCGGGAGCGGATGGACTCGCTCACCTCTTCGCGGACAGCGCCCCTCAGCCAGATTTTGGCGAGTTCGTCGCGGCCCATCACGCCTTTGTCGTGGCTACGCTCACCGTGCTTGAAAGCGTCAGCGGCCTTCCAACCGGCGAATCGCTCCCAACCGACCCGCATCTCGCGGCTTATCTCACAAGCGACGACATCGCGAATCTGAAACGCTCCTTTCCAAAGTTCCCCACTTCTCTCAGTGAGAAATACGCTGAGGCTACGATCGCCCAGTTGAAGGCAGCGCACGTACCGATTCTCGCCGGAACCGACGCACCCAATCCCGGCACGTCTCACGGCGTCAGCATCCATCGCGAAATGGAGTTACTCGTGCGCTCGGGGCTGACTCCGCAGGAAGCTCTGGCAGCCGCGACGTCAGTTCCGGCCGCGACCTTTCATCTGGATGACCGCGGCGTAATCGCACCGGGTAAGCGCGCGGACCTGCTGCTGGTGAAGGGCGATCCCACGCAGGACATTCTCGCGACCCGCGACATCGTTTCCGTCTGGAAGCTCGGAGTGGAAGACGATCGTGCCACCTATCGCGCAACCATCGAAAAAGCAAAGCAAGATACGGCCAAGGCCGCCCAGGCACCGGCTCGGTCGGGATCGGAGATCGGCCTGATTAGCGATTTCGAAGACGGAACTCCTAGTGCGAAATTCGGCACTGGCTGGATGGTTTCGACCGATAGCATCGCTGGTGGGAAGTCCACTGGAGAAATGAGAGTCGTCGACGGCGGAGCCAACGGCTCGAAGCACGCGCTCGAGATTTCCGGCCTTATCGACGGCGGACTCCCCTACGCATGGTCGGGTGTGATGTGGTCCCCTGGATCGCAGCCATTCGTTCCGGTCAATCTCTCAGCGAAGAAAAGCATCTCGTTCGTCGCCAAGGGTGACGGCCAGACCTACCGGGTACTGGTGTTCACCGCCAGTGGCGGCCGCATCCCGACCCAGCAGACGTTTGCCGCTGGAGCGGACTGGAAGAAGACCAGCATTCCCTTCTCGGCCTTCAACGGGTCCGACGGTCACGACGTCTCGGCGATCCTTTTCGTCGGAGGCCCGAACGCAGGGAAATTCGATTTCCAGATCGACGAGATAGGACTGGAATAACTCGTCAAGATTGTGGGACGGCTGGCAAAATCTCAGCCAGCATCTCACCTCCTCAGGTAGGCTGCAGCAACGAGTCGCAAAACTGCAGCTCGATCGATTTTTTCGGGCAACACAGATTTCTTGGCCGCATGCTCGCACTCGGCGAAGAGTTCCTTTGCGAAGACAAGCACCTTATCCATCGAATATTTGCCCGTCCTGACGCGGATGAGGAAGTCGCGTTCGGGGCGCGGCAGTGTGATCCGGCCTTCTGACACAAGCTCCTTGCACTCATAGAGCAATCGAAGGGTGGGCATGGCGGCCTTCACGTCGTAGCCATATTTTTTCTCAAACTCCGGACGCTGTCCCTTCTTGCCGCGGCCTTTCTGCCCCGTCATTCTCCTTAGTTAGTTGGTGGTGGGCGAAACCCTCGAACTGCTTAGAGCAGCCTCGCGCCAGAAAAACATCCTTGTTTGCGACCATGTCCGTCCATACGCCACTACGTGATAATCCTTCCGCGAAGAGAAAATGCAGCGCCGTCGGATTCCCCTTGCACGCCAGCCCTGCCCGCTTTTTCAGCGAGTAAAGGGTCACATCAACGTCGTTAGGCCCATTACGACGATTGTCGCCGGCTGTCGACCAGACGAAATGAGGCAGGGAGTCGAGCCCCAACAACAGTTCAGGAGGCTCAATGTAGACGCCGTAGATGTCGAGGTCGTCCGTTCCCTGTACCTTAGCCCCGTGCAATTCGGAGCCTCCTACGAACAGAGGGATTACTCGGTCTGGAAAGGGAAAACCTGAGTCCCGTATGTGTTAGATCAGATCGGTCATCGAATTTCTAATAATATAGGCATATGCCCGACGCCTACATCCTCGGCATCGAAAGCTCGTGCGACGAGACCGCAGCCGCCGTGGTGCGTTCGGGCGAGCAACTGATGTCGAATGTGGTGGCGTCGCAGATCGCGACCCACCAGCCTTATGGTGGAGTCGTCCCGGAACTAGCTTCGCGCGAGCATCTGCGCGCAATCGTGCCCGTCGTTCGTCAGGCTCTAGCGGAAGCCAATCACACATACAGTTCCGTGGATGCCATCGCCGTAACCCAAGGCCCCGGCCTCGCCGGAGCGCTGTTGGTTGGCATCAGCTACGCGAAGGCCCTGGCCTTCGCGCTCGACAAGCCGCTGATCGCCGTCAACCATCTCGAAGGCCACATTCACGCGGTACTTCTTGAGGAACGGCAAAAGGGAAATCGCGAACTGCCTTTCCCAGTGCTCGCGCTCGTTGTTTCCGGTGGGCATACGCATCTTTACCTCGCTTCCGAAAAGAACGATTCCTGGACTTACGAAAACATAGGACACACCCGTGATGATGCCGCCGGAGAGGCGTTCGATAAAGTGGCCAAGCTTCTGGGCTTGGGATATCCCGGAGGCCCGGTCATCGACCGGCTCGCTCCTCATGGCAATCCCAGAGCCGTGAAGTTCCCTCCAGCCCAAATCAAGCACCACGACCGGCGAGGAAGAAACGACGGCAAAGCCATCTCCAACTCAGACCAGCCGCGGTTCGATTTCTCCTACAGCGGCATCAAGACGGCCATGCTGCGTTATGTCGAGTCCCACGATATGCATCAGGCTGTAGAAGCGCGGCGCCAGGCATTGGTAAAGATCACTAAGCCAAAGCTCGACGACTATCTGGCTCACACCGACAAGGCCACGCTCGATCTCGTCGCGTCGTTCCAGCGGGCGATCGTCGAAGACTTGGTTGGAAAAACCTTGGCTGCCGCCGCGGCCTGCAACGTCGCCACGCTTTTTGTCACTGGTGGAGTTGCAGCCAATCAGGAATTGCGCCAGAGGTTTGAGAGCGAAGGCGCCCGGCAGGGCCTGCCCGTATACTTCCCTTCGCGTCCCCTCTCGACCGACAATGCGGCCATGATTGCCGCAGCCGCCTATCCCAAGTTCCTCTTGAAGGACTTCGCTGCGATGGACTTCTCAGCCGAAGCAGGAATGCTTCTGCGCTAGGAGATTTCAAGCTAAGAATAATTTCCTCGAAAGTCGAAGCCCAACGAAATTCAGATCTCGGTCTCCTGCGCACGTTCTTCGATGTTCATGTCTTTGAACTCGCTGGACTCGAAGATCTCGCCGCACTCCTTGCACTCGACGAACTCCGAATCCTCGTCCCGGCTCACAATTTGCACGCGAGGGTGCTTGCAGAGTGGTTTCGTATCAGCGCGTTGCGGAGGGGCGGGCGACTTTGGGGTCATAAATCCGGAAGGGCCCCGGACAGCAAGGGACAGGTTTTACCGGAATTTCCCGGTATTTTAGAACGGCTTTCCAAGTTGTCAAGTCCCTGACGGTTACGCTGTCGTGAATTCGTAACAGAGCAGCCTTTCTCCCCCGATCATCGAATTGCGACCATTTTGACCGGATAAAGCTAAGCCGCTCAGTGGTCTAAAGTTACCCCTAGGACCCCCAATTTCGCACTTGCCTGCCTTGACTTGCCGCGACCGGAGGAATTGCCGTAGAATTAAATCCGACGAAAAAGGTCGCTATTATAGGCGACCGAGTTGATCGGATTCATGGGGACCGGGTGCTGAAGCTCACTAAAAAAGCGGACTACGCCTTGATGGCAATGAAGCACCTTGCCGAGCGCTCGAGCGAAGGATCGCGCAGCGCCAAGGACGTGGCCGACGAGTACGGCATCCCGCCCGAGGCACTAGCGAAGATTCTGCAGAGGCTGGCCAAGGCTGGCCTGTTGCTATCGCAGCACGGGACAAATGGTGGTTATACGCTGGCCCGGCCGGCGCACACCATTTCGGCCTTTGAGGTCATTAAGGCGATCGACGGACCCCTGTTCATTACGTCCTGCGTGACCGTCCGCGGCGAGTGCGATCAGAGCGACCGCTGCAACATTCGCGAGCCGTTGCGCAAGGTGAACGAGAGCATTGAAGCCGTATTGAAGCGCATCAAGATTTCGCATATGCGGGAAGAACCGGAAGAGACCGGGAGCAATGCTCCCAAAGCGGCTGAGTTGGTAACCATCGGCTGAAGCGCTAAGGGCAGCAGATTCATCAAAGAAATTAACGAAGCAGGAGAGCAATCAATGAGCACGGATGTCAAAATCCCCCAGGCACTAACGCAAACGCACCGCGCAGACGCGAAGGGTGTGAAGCTGCCCATCTATATGGACAACCACGCCACCACCCAAATGGATCCGCGGGTGCTGGAAGAAATGCTTCCCTACTTCATCGAGAAGTTTGGTAACTCGGCCAGCCGGAACCACTCCTTCGGATGGGCCGCCGAAGAGGGCGTCGAGACGGCACGCGAGCGCATCGCCAAGCTCGTCGGCGCGACCACAAAGGAAATCATCTTCACCTCCGGCGCAACCGAGAGCGACAACCTCGCCATCAAGGGCGTCGCCGAAATGTACCGCGAGAAGGGTAACCACATCATCACTGCGGTCACCGAACACAAGGCGGTGCTCGATACCTGCAAGCGGCTGGAGAAGTACGGTTACCGTGTCACTTACATGCCGGTCCAGAAGGACGGCCTGATCGATCTCGATGACCTCAAGCGCGCGATGGATGACAAGACCATCCTGGTTACGATCATGGCAGCCAACAATGAAATCGGCGTGCTGCAGCCGGTCGCTGAGATTGGCAAGCTCTGTCACGAGCGCGGCGTCATCTTCCATACCGATGCGGTGCAGGCCATCGGCAAGGTTCCCGTCGACGTGAACAAGCAGAATATCGATGTCATGTCGATCACTGGGCACAAACTGTACGGTCCCAAGGGCGTCGGCGCCCTATATGTCCGCCGCAAGAATCCTCGCGTGCAACTCTCGGCCCTCATCGATGGCGGGGGTCACGAGCGCGGTATGCGTTCGGGGACGCTCAACGTGCCCGGAATTGTGGGCCTCGGAAAAGCATGCGCCCTCGCGATGGAAGAAATGCCGCAGGAATCCTGCAAGCTCGCGGGCCTTCGCAATCGGTTGCGCGATCGCATCATGAATCGCCTTGATGAGACCTATATCAACGGTTCGATGGACCATCGTCTGCCCGGCAACTTGAACATCAGCTTTGCCTATGTGGAAGGCGAATCGCTGCTGATGGGCATCAACGATATTGCAGTTTCCAGCGGATCGGCGTGCACCTCTGCGACGCTGGAGCCATCTTATGTATTAAAGGCGCTGGGCACGGGCGACGATCTGGCGCACAGCTCGATTCGTTTCGGCCTCGGCCGCTTCAACACCGAAGCCGAGGTGGATTACGTTGCGGATCGCCTGGTAGAAACTGTGGAACGCCTTCGCGAACTTTCGCCACTCTACGAGATGGCGAAAGAAGGCATCAACCTGAAAGACGTAAAGTGGGCCGGAGAAGCGCATTAGCCAGCCCGTTTTGGACTCTGAACTAAGAATTTCTGGAGAAAAAGAAATGGCATATAGCGACAAAGTAATCGACCACTACAACCACCCCCGCAACGTCGGCTCAATGGACAAGTCGAGCACTGACGTAGGCACCGGACTGGTCGGCGCGCCCGAATGCGGCGACGTCATGAAGCTGCAGATCAAGGTCAACCCGGACACCAACGTCATCGAAGACGCGAAGTTCAAGACCTTCGGTTGCGGCTCGGCTATCGCCTCATCGTCGCTCGCCACGGAGTGGGTCAAGGGCAAGACGGTTGACGAAGCTCTCGCCATCAAAAACATGGATATCGTGAAGGAGCTTTCGCTTCCTCCCGTGAAGATCCATTGCTCGGTTTTGGCGGAAGACGCGATTCGCGCTGCAATCGGTGACTGGAAGAAAAAGCAGGAAACTTCAAAGCCGGTCGCTGCCGAAGCGAAATAGGCAACGAGCGATGAACAATGAGCACTGAGCAACCTTTAAGTTTGCTCGCATCTCAAACTCGCTGCTCACAGCTGGACAACTATGACGACTGCAACCGAACAATCCGCGCCTGCAGCCACCGCGAAAGGTATTCAGGTCACGGAAAAAGCCCTGGCCAAGGTTCGTATCGCGATGGCGAAGGAAAGCATCTCGCCCGAGCAGGGCGGTTTGCGGCTGGGTGTCCAGGGCGGTGGATGTTCGGGGTTGAGCTACAACGTCCGCTTTGACTCGCAGCCGCGCGAGCGGGATCGCATCTTCCAGTTCGGCGATATACGGGTCTTCGTAGATCCGAAGTCGTTCATCTACCTGCACGGCATGATTTTGGATTATCAGGAGACGCTGATGCAGCAGGGTTTCGTGTTCGTGAATCCGCAGGCAACAAAGTCGTGCGGCTGCGGAACTTCGTTTTCCGCCTGATCGTGTGGCGCGGGCTCCCACGCCCGCGATCTAGACCTCGGCGCGAAAGTCCTTGCCCAGTTCTGGCGCCCTGGGCTCGCACCGGCTAAAGTTTGGTACGCGACCTCGTGCGCGAGACAGGAATGTACGTGACGACCAAGTCTTCTCTGACTACGATTGGCGCGGCGCCCATCCCGGCGGACACTCATTCCTGCTGGTCGTGCGGTTCCATGCGAGCGGCTCATTTTTGCGACTCGTGCGGCAAGGTCCAGCCGCCGGCTCCCGTGGATTATTTCTCGTTCTTCGGCTTGGCGCCCAAGCTCAACCTTGATGTCACTGCACTGGAAAAAGATTTCTATGTGCTGAGCCGTAAGCTGCACCCCGACTTGAACGCCCAGGCCGGCAGCCTGGAGCAGCAATGGAGCTTGGAACAGAGTTCCCTGCTCAACGACGCGTATCGCACGCTGCGCGACCCGATCAAGCGGACGCAGTATCTGCTGCGACTCGAAGGTGTCGAACTGGAAGAGCAGTCAAAAACTGCAACCGAACAGGCGCGAGCCACGGGTGAGGCCAAGAAGCAAATCGTCCCGCCAGATCTGCTGGAAGAGGTTTTCGAGTTGAACATGCAACTCGAAGAGCTCAGCGTAAACAAAAAGATGGGCGACAACGATTCTTCTCTGACCGACGACATCACGAAGCACAAGCTCGCCCTCGAGGCTAAGAACGAATCTCTCCTCAAGGAACTAGAGTCATACTGGAAAGAATGGGACGCTTCGATCGATCGTAGCCCCGCCGTATCCGCCGAACGCGCAGGGACGATCCGTAAGATGGTGGATGTGCTGAACCGCCGCAATTACATCCGGAACCTTGTACGAGACGTAAACGCGGCGCTAGAGGAATAGACAAGCTAGAGATGGCAGCTGATTACATTGTCGGAATCGATTTGGGCACCACTAACTCCTTGGTAGCATTCATGCAGGGGGAAGTCCCTGTCGTCATCCCGGGCGACGACGGATTGAACCTCGTACCGTCCGTAGTCGCGCTCGACCAAAACAATCAGCCGGTGATCGGCAACTCCGCCCGCAAGAATCTGATCGAGACGCCCGAGCGCGCTGTCTACTCGATCAAGCGCCTGATGGGGCGCGGCGTTGAAGACATTCGTGAGGAACTTAAACTTTTCCCATTCCGTTTAGCCGAAGACTTGCAGCCTGGCGAAGTACTTCGGATTAAGCTCGGGGACCGGACGTTCACTCCTCCCGAGATCTCCGCGCTTGTCCTTCGCCAGCTCAAGCGCAACGCAGAACGCTATTTCGGCGGACCGGTCACGAAAGCGGTCATCACCGTTCCTGCGTACTTCAACGACGCGCAGCGCCAGGCCACAAAAGATGCTGGCCGCATTGCTGGTCTTGAAGTACTGCGCCTGGTCAACGAACCGACCGCCGCGTCCCTGGCCTATGGACTCGACAAAAAGCAGAACGGCATTGTCGCGGTTTACGATCTAGGTGGCGGCACGTTTGATGTCTCGATCCTCAAGTTGCACGACGGAATCTTCGAAGTCATCGCCACCAACGGCGACACGCATTTAGGTGGCGATGATATCGATAACCTGCTCATCACCATCGCGCTCGACGATATTCGCGGCGACTTGGGCATCGACCTCCGCCGTAATGCTGAAGCCGTGCAGGCGATCCGCAAAACTGTGATCGACGCGAAAATTGCGCTCTCATCGGAGCCATCGGTGAAGCTCGACATCGAACTGCCCGGTGGCAAGCGCTACTTGCGCGAGATCACGCGCGAGCAGTACGAACTGCTGATCCAACCGATCATTGACCGCACTGTCGGTCCGTGCAAGCAAGCTTTGAAAGACGCCAACCTAAAGCCCGAGCAGATCGACGAAGTCGTCTTAGTTGGCGGCTCGACACGTATTCCCAAAGTGCGAGCCTTGGTGAAAGAACTGTTCCATCGCGAACCGCACACGGGATTGAACCCCGATGAAGTCGTCGCTCTGGGCGCAGCCGTGCAAGCGAACATCCTCGGCGGAGGCTCGGAAGCCACCGAGAATATGCTGCTGCTCGACGTGACTCCCCTCTCGCTCGGGATCGAGGTCGCCGGCGGAGTTACTGACAAGATTATCCTGCGCAATTCGACGATCCCTGCCTCCGCCACGCAGTTCTATACGTCGCAGGTTGACGGCCAGGCCAATGTTGCCATTCACGTTCTCCAAGGCGAGCGAGAGTTAGCAAAAGACTGCCGCTCGCTGGCCCGTTTCGATCTCAAGGGCATTCCACCGATGGCGGCGGGCATTCCGCGAGTCGAGGTCAAATTCCTGATCGATGCGAACGGGATACTGCACGTCTCGGCGCGCGAGCAGCGCAGCGGCAAGGAAGCCGAGATTCAAGTGCAGCCCAGCTACGGCCTTACTGACGAGCAAGTCGAAGGGATGATTCTCGACTCCTTCGACAACGCCGAAGAAGATTTCCGGCAACGTCAGTTGATCGAAGCGCGCGCCGAAACTTCGACTATCCTTGCGGCCCTCGAAAAAGGCAAAAAGAGTGCAGCCTGGGGTCAACTCACAACCGACGAGAAAAAGCAGATTGCGAAAATGGAAAAAGGTCTGGTAGCGGTGAACGCGGAAGAAGATTACCAAGCGATCCGTAAGGCGATCGACTCTCTCAATCAAGGCACGATGCGCCTTGCCGAATTGATGATGGACACCGCAGTCTCTTCGGCACTGAAAGGCAAGAACATGGACGAGACGGACATGGGCGAAGGCCCCACGGCGCCTCACCCTATGGCAAAAGCAGAGTTTGAATAACCTCTGTGTTCCCCGGTGTCCTCCGGGGTAAGGGTTCAAAATACTAACCACGGAGGACACAGAGGAACACAGAGAAGATCAGGAGCAGTCATGGCTAAAGAAAAGACACAAGGAGCCGGCACCTTGACCGAAGAAGCCCCCGGCGATAACACGATTCAAGTCACCTTCCTGCCCGAAGGCAAGACGGTGCAATTCGAAAACGGAAAATTGCCCTACGAAGATCATGGCAAAGAGCAATCGATCCTTGATGTGGCGTTGAACAACCACATCGCGCTCGACCATGCCTGCGGCGGGAACAATGCCTGCACGACCTGTCACATCTGGGTGAAAGAAGGCGCCGAGAATCTTTCCCCCATGGACGACGATGAAGCCGACCGGTTGGACATGGCCGCCGATCTCCAGTTAAACTCGCGTCTCGGTTGCCAGGCGCAGATCACCAAGCCCGGCAAAGTTGTCGTGGAAATCCCTGCTTGGAACCGGAATTACGTTTCAGAAGAACACTAGGAACAACGTTTCAAAGTGGAAGCGTTGCAAGGCTTCCATGTCGGCTGTGAAACTCTGAAACCTTGAAACGCTGAAACTCGAGAACTCGAGGAGCACTAGAGATGCCCAAGCAGCTCACCTGGGACGACGCCGAAGACCTCGGCGTCCTGCTTTCCGAAACTCACCCCGAACTCGATCCGCTCGCCGTCCGCTTCACCGACCTGCATCGCTACGTCACAGAACTGCCCGACTTCGCCGGCGATCCCAAAGCTTCGAACGAAGGCAAGCTCGAAGCCATCCAGATGGCGTGGCACGAGGAATTCCAGGATCGTACCCAAGGCTAATATTGTAGCGACTTCCCTCGTGTAACTTCGTGTCCTTAGTGGTGGATGATTTTAGATTCTCCCCTACTTCCCCGCCTCCGCCAGCTTCTCATAGAATTTCTGAAGCGTATAGAACGCCAGCTTTCGCTGCCCGCGATTCGAGATCAGCCCCTTCCGATTGTGATAATCCTGTACGCCTGGAAGCATCCGCGCCGGAGACCGGAAGTCCATCAGCACCCAAGGCGTCATCCCGGCCAGATTCGGCATGCGCTCGACCATTCCCAACTGGTGCTGAAACAGATTCTGCTGATATTCCTCCGTCCAGCGCTCGTCCGCTTCACCGTGTCGCCCGTAGAGGGCCCCGCCGCCAAATTCGCTCACGATCAGCGGCTTATTGAAGCTCGACTTCCACTGCAATTTGTCGGCATCTTCCGGACGCCCGCCGTACCATCCCAAGTACTCGTTCAGTCCGAGAACATCCAGCATCTCTCCCAGCGAATCCGCCAGCGTCCGTTCATCGGGGCCTGTATTCTCCACATGATTCATCGCGGAAGTGATTAGCCTCGTGGAATCAAGCTCTCGCGCGTCTTTCGCCAGTTGCGTCAAAAATGTCAGCCGCTCCGGCTTGACCGGAGTTTCATTGGACACCGACCACAAAATCACCGCAGCCCGATTGTGGTCGCGCGCAATCTCGTCGCGCAGCTGCGCCTCCGCGTTCGCCAGCGTCGCCGGATTCGACCAGTCGATGTCCCAATAGACCGGAATCTCCGACCAGACCAGCAACCCCATCCGATCGGCCAGTCGAATCTCGTTCTCGTTGTGCGGGTAGTGGGCGAATCGCACGAAGTTAGCCCCAAGATCTTTCACCCATCCGAGCAAAGTCTGCGCGTCCTCGGCACTAAAAGCTCGTCCCTCGCGGAATGGTGCTTCCTCATGCATGCAAATCCCGCGCAGGAAGATCGGCTTACCGTTCAGCAGAATCTTGCCGTCCTGCACCTCGATCGTCCGAAAGCCAATCTGATCGTGGATAGTGTCGGTGCCGGTAGCAAGGACCACCTCATAGAGTTTGGGATGCTCAGGCGACCATAAGGTCAGCCTGGCTCGGACATGAAACATAGCTCGACCCGCCGGGTCGGCGGCGAGCGTTTCATCCACGCCGGCTTCCGGAATCTTCAGACTGATCTTCTGTCCTGATTGCACACCATTCAGCTGCACCCATCCGGAAATTTCGTTTTGGGAGCCGCGCGCCAGCTGTACCCAATAGTCTTGAATAAACACCGACGGCACTTCGACCAGCATCACGTCGCGGGTGATCCCGCCATAGTTCCACCAGTCAAACTTCAGCGCTGGTACCGCGTCGGCGCGGCGGACATTGCTCACCTCGACGATCAGATCGTTCTCACCCTCCCCCAGCAGCGACGTGACCTCGAAGTTGAATGGAGTAAAGCCCCCTTCGTGGTCCCCCAGTTTCTCTCCGTTCAGATAAACCGATGTCTGATAGTTCACCGCTCCAAAGTAGACAAAGACTCGTCCCCCGTCATGCTTGTGATAGTTGAACCGGCGCCGGTACCACACAGGCCCTTCATAAAACAACAAAGCCTCGCGCTGAGTGTTCCAGTCTCCCGGAACATTCATCACAGGCGACGCGTCGAAGCTGTACTCAACGCGGTCACTCTTGTCTTTCGGCTTCTGGTCGAGAAAGAATTTTGCGCCCTTGCCGTTGTCAAAGGGATCGACAATGACTTGCCACGATCCGTTGAGGCTCACCGTCGTACGGCCGGAGACGTTTGCAATGAGAGTGGAAGGAATGGGAACCGCAAACGCGCATCCCGCAGAGAACAGTACAAGCAGCAAGCGTTTCATATGGAACCTCAGAAGCAGCCCATACTAGTGATGGAGGAGATTGGCCGTCAACGAACGTCGAGAGACCTGCTCGAATTGAAATTTACAACTTCATGACAAACCATCGGAGTTGCGAGCTTATCTTACTTTTCAATAACGTGGGCTCGCGATGAATCGCGAGCTCTTCTCTCTCTCCGGCACAACTGCGAAGGGCACGGCGACTTAAGCCGTGCCCTCATTCTTTGCCTCTGCGGTTTCGTCTATCTGGCCGGAACTGGCGCCGCTTCCTCTACATTCGCCTCGCGTAGGAACTTCGCGGCCTCTTCCGGCGGTGTCGGATTGATGTAAAAACCCGTTCCCCATTCAAATCCCGCCGTCTTGGTCAGCTTCGGCATGAATTCGATGTGCCAGTGATAGTGATCATTCGTCGGATCCTGCGCAGGCGAGCTATGGATTACCAGGTTATACGGTGGATTGTCGAGCACCCTGTCCGCCCGGCCCAGCAACTCCTTCAACGCGCGCGCCAAGTTCTCAAACATGTGCGACGACGAATTCTCAAACGCCGATTCATGCTGCTTCGGCAAAATCCACGTCTCAAACGGAAAGCGCGGCGCGTACGGAGCGAGGGTCAGGAAGTTTTCATTCTCCGCTACCACGCGCGTGCCGCTATCCATCTCCTGCCGAATGATGTCGCAAAACACGCAGCGCTCTTTGTAGAGGAAATACTGCTTCGCCCCTTCAAGTTCCTGCGTGACGTTGATGGGCAAAATCGGCAGAGCGATGAGCTGGGAATGCGAGTGCTCGAGCGAAGCGCCAGCGGCTTCCCCGTGATTCTTAAAGATCAGAATGTACTTGAAGCGCCGGTCCTTCTTCAGATCGAGAATGCGGTCGCGAAATGTCCATAGGACGTCTTCGATTCGCTTTGGCGGCAGCGAGGCTAGGTTTGCGTTGTGGTCGGGAGTTTCAATGATCACCTCGTGCGCCCCGATGCCATTCATCCGGTCGAACATCCCTTCCGCCTGCCGGTTCAGATTGCCTTCGATCCCTAAGGCGGGGAACTTGTTGGGCACCACGCGGACAGTCCATCCCGGCGTATCGCGCTGCGGCGGTGGTCCCCCATTCGGGTTTGGACGGTATGCCTGAATCTCAGGCGGCGTTTTGCTCTCATTCCCGTAGCAAAAGGGACAAAATCCCCCCTTGATCTTCATGTTCTCGCGTACAAAATCGGTTGGGCGCTTCGCGCGATCTGTCGAAATAATCACCCAACGGCCAACAATAGGATCTTTTCTCAGTTCCGGCACGTCACTGGTTCCTTTCCAGGAGGTTAGGTAAACTTCGAATTTTCAAGCCGCAAGGGAGGCGTTTCGAAAAACTTCGATCTGCGGGCGGGATCCTCGACCGTCATAGTATACGCTTACAATATCGAACCTCCACTGGCACGTTGGTGGCAACTGCCTGGGCATAATCCCGCGCCACCTGTGCCACTTCTCGCCTCTTATGGCGGTCCACCGCCGCCTCTGCGGTCTTTACATCGCGCGACGGTCGCGTCTTAACCTCAACAAAGCAAAGCACATCCCCATCCCAGCCAATCAGATCGATTTGCCCTCGATATTTCGGAGTGCGAAGATTTCGTGCCACCACGACATAGCCAAGCCGCCGCAGCTGGAAGTAAGCGTCTTCCTCTCCACGCGTGCCGGTTCGCTGGTGCCGGGGCCTCTTGTCAGGTGGCAGCACCCCTCGAGCAAGCCAATCCAACGATCGAATGACGAGGCGGGTGAACCCGGCGGGCTGCATTACGTCCACGGGTCAGAGTACAGAAAGTATCGATGGCTAGGATGTGACCAGGAACACAAGCTGGGCCTTTTGAGCGCACACCGTCTCAAACGCGGAAGGCCGCCACGAAAAAAAGGATTCCCACGGTTCAAGAAGATGTCTTCAATATCCGTGAGAATCCGCGTAAATCCGTGACGAAGGTTTTGCTTAAGCCCCGACGCTCTTGATGCACTCCTCAAGCACGTCGACCGCAACATCGGCTTCTTCTTTCGTGACAATGAGCGGCGGGCACAGCCGGATTGTGCTCGGGCCACATCCGAGGAACAGTATCCCGCGCTCGAACGCCATCTCGACGATCCGATCGCGCTCGGCGGCGCCGTATTCCTTCGTGACCTTGTCCTTCACGATTTCGACACCAATCATGAGCCCGCGTCCGCGAACATCGCCCACCAGTTTCAACTTCGAAGGCCAGTCCGCCATGCGCTTCATGATGTGGTTGCCAACGCTGGCCGAGTTCTCGAGCAGATGCTCTTTCTCGATCACATCGAGAGTCGCCAACGCCGCAGCGACCGCAACCGGGTTTCCACCAAAAGTCGACGCATGCGAACCCGGCACCCAATCCATGATTTCCGCGCGAGTCATCGTAATGCCCAGCGGCATGCCCGAAGCGATTCCCTTCGCCATGCAAACCATGTCGGGCTGAACACCCGTATGCTCAACCGCCCACCACTTCCCTGTCCGCCCGATACCGCTCTGGACTTCGTCCACCACCAGCATGATGCCGTGACGATCGCAGATGCGCCGCAGCTCTTGCATGAAAATCTTCGGAGCGACAACGTACCCGCCCTCACCCTGCACCGGCTCGACAAAAATCGCCGCAACCTCTTCGGGGGGGAGTGTCGTCTTGAACAGTTTCTCTTCGATAAAACGCGCACAGCCCAGAGCAAAGTTATCCGCCTCCTGGGTCCCGCCCACACATCCGCGGTACACATCGGGATAGCGCACATGGGTGATTCCCGGCACCAGTGGAGCAAATCTCCGCTTCTGCTGCGGCTTTGAGGCTGTCAGCGATAGCGCCCCCATCGTCCGGCCGTGGAACGCGCCGAAGAATGCGATCGCGTTCTGCCGTTTCGTGTGATATCGCGCCAGCTTCAGCGCACACTCAATCGCCTCCGCCCCGGAGTTCCCGTAATAGAAACGGTGCGGTCCCGGCATGGGCGCGATCTTCGAGAGACGCGCCGCCAGTTCCACCATGTTTTCGTAATAGAAATCAGTTCCCGACATGTGGATCAGTTCGCCCGCCTGCTTCTGAATGGCGGCGACCACCTCAGGATGGCAATGGCCGGTCGACGTCACGGCGATGCCAGCGGAAAAGTCGAAAAACTCGTTGCCGTCGACGTCGGTCACGACGATGCCGCGTCCGCTCTTCGCCACCAGCGGATACGAACGGGTATACGACGGTGAAATGTATTTCTCATCGCCTTCGAGTACGCGCTTCGCGTTCGGCCCCGGCAGGGCGGTCTTGATCCGTGGTTTCTTAACTTGGGGACCGATGGTTGCGGTCATAGTTTGTGCGCTCATGAAATCCTCCGTAAGGCAGTGGCCGCTGGTTTGTGGCCAGTTGTCAGTGAATCGGACCTCGGGTGCAGCTCTGGTTCAAGCGTGCCCGCTCTCAGAAAGAGCGGCCAAGGCGAATCATGCAGAGGATGGAATTAGTCGCTACCGAAGAGGCTCGGTCGAAGGCGCGAAGGCAGATTAGCCCGATACCGTCGCGGACATACCCGGCAGTCCAGCCAGCACTCGGCCCGAAGGGCGAGCGGCAAATGCGAGTTGGGATTCTTCTGCAGCATCGCGGACGGTCGACATCACTATCGATTATAGCGGGAAGCGCAAGCCAGCGTAACCCCCTTTAATGATTACGGTAGTTCCTCCGAGTAAGGAGTATGTGGGGACAGCCGCCGTCGGCTGTCCGTCGAACGAAGCTCGATCGTCCGTCCCGCTGCTGCCTCACCTTCGTGCCCTTCGTGGTTCACGGGTCTTTATCCGATCATCGAGGCTAGACCCCAATTCTTTGACTTCCCGTCTCCCCCGCCTTAGCATTGCTCACCACGGACGGGGACCGTTCTTTGCTCGACCAAACCATCTCTCACTACCGGATCATCGAGAAACTCGGCGGCGGCGGCATGGGCGTGGTTTACAAGGCCGAAGATACCCGCCTCGGACGCTTTGTCGCTCTCAAGTTTCTTCCCGACGACCTCGCCCAGGATCATCAGGCACTCGAGCGTTTCCGCCGTGAAGCCAAAGCCGCCTCGGCCCTGAACCATCCCAATATCTGCACCATCTACGATATCGGTGAGGACGACGGACGCACCTTCCTCGTCATGGAGTTCCTGGACGGCGCCACCCTTAAGCACCTGATCGTCTGCCGCTCCATGGAGCTGGATACGCTCCTGTCGCTCGGAATCGAAATCGCCGATGCCCTCGACGCCGCCCACGCCGGCGGCATCGTCCATCGCGATATCAAGCCCGCCAACATTTTCGTGACCAAGCGCGAACACGCCAAGATCCTCGACTTCGGCCTCGCCAAGGTAAAATCGGCGCCCCGGAACTCGGCCCAACTCCCGGACGTGACCGCCCCTACCGCCGTGGCCGTCGAAGAACATCTGACCAGTCCCGGCTCGACCTTGGGCACTGTGGCCTACATGTCTCCCGAACAGGCGAAGGGCAAAGAACTCGACCCCCGTAGCGACCTCTTTTCCTTCGGAGTCGTTCTCTATGAGATGGCCACCGGAACTCTCCCGTTTCGCGGCGAAACCTCAGCCTTGATCTTCCAGTCGATTCTCGACCGCGCGCCGGTGTCTCCGATTCGCCTGAATCCTGACTTGCCTCCGAAGCTCGAAGACATCATCAACAAAGCTCTGGAGAAAGACCGCAATCTGCGCTATCAGAGCGCTGCTGACATCCGCGCTGACCTGCAACGCCTGAAGCGCGATACCGAAAGCGGACGCTCCGCCGCGGCCAGTTCCGGCTCCATTCCTGCTGTTCCCGACACAATTCCGCAACTGGCGAGCAATGCAACCTCCGCCGGGACCGTCAGGCCTGCTCCAGTCTCCTCTAGTGCGCAGCCCATTTAGTGCGCAGCCCATTGCCGCGTCTTCCGCGGCCGTCAGCGCCACGGCTGCACAGAGAAACTGGCTAAAGATTCTGCTGCCTGCGGCGGCTCTCGTGATCATCGCTCTCGCAGGAGTCTTCTACTTCCGCTCCCAGCAGTCTTCGAAGCTCACCGAAAAAGACAGCGTCATCCTCGCCGACTTCGTCAACACCACAGGGGATTCCGTTTTCGACGGCACTCTGAAGCAGGCCTTGGCGGTGCAACTCGAGCAGTCTCCCTACTTAAACATTTTTCCCGAATCGCGAATCCAGCAGGCGCTGAAGTTCATGGGACGCTCCGCCGACGAGCGTGTCACCAAGGATGTCGCCCATGAGATCTGCCTTCGCGAAGGCGTTAAGGCCATGCTGACCGGCTCCATCGCCAATCTGGGCAGCCACTACGTGATCACGCTCGAAGCCATCAACGCCCAGACCGGGGACTCGCTCGACCGCGAACAAGTCGAGGCAGACAGCAAAGAACAAGTCCTGAAATCCTTGGATCACGCGGCATCCAGCCTGCGCGAGAAGTTGGGTGAATCGATCGGCTCGGTGCAGAAGTTCACCACGCCACTGGAAGCGGCCACCACTTCCTCCCTCGACGCCCTGAAGGAATTTAGCCTGGGCGAAGCTGCCCACTCCAAGTTCGACGACGAGACTTCAGTTCCCCACCTGAAGCGCGCGGTTGAACTCGACCCAAACTTCGCCATGGCCCTGGCGACCCTTGGCGTCGCCTACTACAACTCGGGCGAAAGCAAGCTGGGCTTTGAATATTTGCAAAAAGCTTTTGACGTAAAAGACCGGGCCAGTGAGAGAGAACGGTTCTACATCTCTTCCCACTATTACGGAACGTATCTGGGACAGGAGGACAAGGATCTCGAAACTCTCGAGCAATGGAAGCAAGCTTACCCGCGCGACACGGTCCCACTGGATAATCTCTCCCTCGTGGAGCAGGACCTTGGACAGTTTGATAAATCCCTGGCCAATGCCAGCGCAGCCCTCCAGCTAAACTCGAAAGATCCCTACGCGTATCAGAACACGGCTGCCGCCTACACATATCTGAACCGCTACGACGAAGCCAAGGCGATAGCAGACCAGGCGATTGCTCTAAGAGTTGAGCCCTGGTCCGTCCACATGACGCTCTACTGGACCGACTTCATTCGAGGCGACGACGCGGCGATGCGGCAAGAAGTAGCGCAATCCTCGGGCAAGGTCTCGGAGTCGATCATCGTCCTGCTCCAGGCACAAGGTCAGTGCGCGCAGGGAAAGATCAAGAGTGCGCGCGAGAGTTATGCTCGCGCAGCCGTCGCCGCCCAGGCTCACGGATTCAAGGAGTGGAGTGGATTGATTCGGGAAAGCGAAGCGGACTGCGACGCCATGATGGGCGACGTCCAAGAAGCGCGGCAGACCCTCAATTCCGCACTCAACCTTTCGGACAGCAAGGATTTCAAAGCCGATGCCGCCCGGGTCTTCGCCCGCGCCGGCGATTCAGCCCGAGCCGACAAGATGATCGCGGACCTGGCCAAGGAGTATCCGTTCGACACCTTGCTCATCCAGGTGAAGTTGCCGACAACTCGCGCCATCCTCGCGCTTCAACGAAATCAGCCCGCCCAGGCCCTGACAGCGCTCGAATCCGCTAAGGCCCACGAACTTGGCGCCGATCGCCGCCTCTTTAACACCTACAGCACCATCTTCACTCGGGGCGAGGCCTTCTTAGGCTCCCATGATGGCGCGAATGCCGCGCTGGAATTTCAGAGGATTCTCGACCACCGCGGTATTCAACCCACTAGTCCTCTGTATTCCTGCGCTCGTTTGGGCCTGGGCCGCGCCTACGCGCTTCAAAACGACACAGCCCGGGCGAAAGCCGCGTATCAGGATTTCTTCGCCATCTGGAAAGATGCGGACTCCGATGTCCCACTTCTGAAGACGGCCAAAGCAGAATACGAAAAGGTGAAGTAACCATTCTCCGCAACCTTTCGCGAGCCCCAATCAATTTAGAATCGAAGTCAGGGCTGTTCTCGTCCAACCCTTGTAGCTTTCGCCTGTTATTCTCCTTACGCGATGTACTCGGTTCAGCGCCCAAGTCGGTGGATGGTGATTTTTGCCTTCGGGCTCGTGTACCTGTTCTGGGGCTCGACCTATCTCGCCATCGATATCGCGGTCCAGACCATCCCTCCCGCGCTTATGTGCGGACTGCGATTTTCAGTGGCCGGTATCGTCCTGCTCGCTGTTTGCGCCGCCACCGGACGCAAGGTCTTCTACTCTCCGCGACAGATCGCATTGGCGGCGATCGTCGGACTGCTGCTTCTCATGGGAGGCAACCTCACTCTCTCCTACGCCGAACTCGCCGTCTCTTCCGGTCTGGCAGCTCTCATCATCGCGATCACTCCGCTCTGGTTTTTGGTGCTCGACCAGCTTCTCTTGGGCGATCACCACATTTCCCGCCGCGGCAAAGCGGGACTCGCTCTCGGCATCGTGGGTTTAGTCGTCCTGGTCTGGCCTCAGCTCCGTGCTGGCAGTCTCGGACGTCGCGAGCTCATCGCCTCGATCAGCCTGATCGGTGGTTCGTTCAGCTGGGCGCTGGGCTCGGTGCTTTCCAAACGATGGCAATCCGGGGTGGATGTCTTCAGCGCTACCGGCTGGCAAGTCATCGCGGCGGGAGTCGGGAATTTTGTGTTCGCGCTCTTCGCAGAGGACCTTCACCACGTCGCCTGGACTGCCCGCGGCCTCGGCGCGGTAGCTTACCTCGTCGTTTGCGGCTCCTGGATCGGCTACACCGCTTATATCTTCCTGCTCGAACACGTTCCAACGTCGAAGGTGTCTACTTACGCCTACGTCAATCCAGTTGTCGCCGTCTTTCTGGGCTGGCTGATTCTGCACGAACGTGTGGATCGTTTCATCCTGATGGGAAGCGCCATCGTCGTGCTGTCGGTCATCCTGGTTACCAGCGCCAAAGTGAAAGAGAAAGCGGTCGCAGAGGAACTCCCGGCAGTAGAAGCCGCAGGCGATTGAAAGTCAGAGAGTCAGGGGTGGCCCATTCAAGCCCGCTTCTTGGCTGGAGTAGGAGGATTGGCGAGCCCTGAGACCGAATGCCAAAGACCCATGACAAGCCCTGCTTCGTGTCTTCTTCCTCTTCCGCGTCGTTCACCAGATCCACCACATGCCCTCGGATCGCGAACGTTTGCTTTTCTCCGCCCACCGCCTGAAAACTAACCCGAACCGGACTCCTCTGCCACACCGGCGACGGACACGCCGAGTCAGGCATCGCATCCGCAGCGATCGGCTCCGAGAGCGGCTTTTTCAAAACTGGCTTGCGGCGGTTGATTTGTGAAACCACTATGTAGGTGTTCTTTCCATCATCGCCAACTCCGCAATGCGCTACATAATCGCGGAACCAACTCGAGGCCGAATATAGAACGTCGAAGTCCGGCGGATTAAGCGCTGACACATGACCCGTGAGACGAACGAGCAGCCATCCACCCCTCCGCCATTGCCAGAGCGTCGCCGCATCCTCCGGGAGGCTGTCATTCACCCGAAACACGCGGCGCACGACAGACAATCGGTCCTTTACCTTATGCGGAGGCCCGAGCACGTACTCTTTCACTCACCCATCAACGATGAGTGGACGAATCTTCAGCGACACCGATTTGTCATCCGCGCCGGGAAGCTGTGAAGCAATCGACCGAAGGACTCCGTAGCACTATTGCGGAATCGACGAACGTGCGTACACTGCAAGGGTGACGAATCCAGCGACGTCTCCAACTCCGCGGCTAGTTTCCATTGATCGCCGGCAAATCCTGTTGCGCACTGTCGATGTTGAGAAGCTGATCGAGGAGGACCACAGTGCGCGTTCTCTTTGGGAGTTAGTAGGCCGGCTGGACTTGAGCCTTTATCACGCGCAAATTGCTGCGGTGGAGGGCCACGCCGGGCGCGAGCACACGGATCCGCAGTTGTTGATCAGCGTGTGGCTGTATGCCTACAGCCGCGGCATCAGTTCGGCGCGCGAGGTGGCGCGGCAGTGCGAGTTCGAACCGGGTTTCCAATGGCTGTGCGGTCTGGAAGCGATCAGCCATCGGACGCTATCCGGTTTTCGTTCAGAAAACAAGGCAGCTTTGGATGATTTGTTCGTGCAGGTGCTGGGGATGTTGAGCGCCGAGGGACTGATTACGCTGGAGCGGGTGACGCTGGATGGAACCAAGATCAAAGCCAATGCCGGAGGCAATAGCTTCCGCCGCAAAGAGAAACTCGAAGCCCACCTGGAGTTGGCGCGCGAGCAAGTGCGCCTGCTGAATGTGGAAAGCGCGGAGGAGACGACGGCCACCCGGCAAGCGGCGGCACGGCGGCGAGCGGCGAGACAACGGGCGAGTCGACTGGAAGCGGCGGTGCGTGAGGTAGAACGCCTGCAACAAGAGAAGAAGCACGATCGAAAAGAATTCGTGGCCCGCGGCTCCAGCACAGACCCGGATGCGCACGTGATGAGAAACGGCGAGGGCGGCACGGTGCCCAGCTACAATGTGCAACTGCTCACCGACGTGACCCATGGCCTGGTGGTGAATGTGGAAGCGACGACCGACGCAATCGATTATCGCCAGCTACAACCAGCTCTGGAACGGTGCGAGAAGACGCTGGGACAGAAGCCGAAGCAGATCGTGGCCGATGGCGACTACACCAATCACGCGTCGGTGCAAGCGGCGGCAGTTTGCGGGGTGGACTTCTATGGATCGTGGCAAGATAGCTGGAAGCCAGTCGAACACGACGCGCAAGGCCGCAGCGCCGAGTTCCTGGCCAGCGCGTTTCCCTACGATGCCGAACGGGACTGTTTTACTTGTCCTGCCGGAAAAATCCTCACTCACCACGCACTACTGAATCGCGGCAACGGCGTCCGTACGCACGTATACCGCGCGCCCAAGACGGCATGTCCGAACTGCCCGCTGCGCGGCCGTTGCGCTCCACCGGTGGCGCGGCCCGATTGGAGGCGATCCATCACGCGTCTCGAAGAACCTGCGACGACGACGGCGTTCAAGGCCAAGATGGCGACCGAAGAGGCACAACAGATCTACGCGAAACGCTCGCAGATCGCGGAGTTCCCGCATGCGTGGATTAAGGAGCGCTGCGGCTTACGGCAGTTCCGCTGTCGCAACCGGCTGAAGGTAGCCATGGAAGCTACTTGGGCGTGCCTCAGTTACAACCTGACCAGGTGGTTCAGCATACGACGCAACCTCAATCTGGGAACAGCGTCGGCTTAGGCGCTAACCCCGAAGTTCCTGGCGTACAGGAAACCGAATGTTCTACTCACAGCAATAACGCAAACAGCGCCATGACAGATTTTCGAACTGCAAACAAAAACCGATTTCTTCACAGCTTCCGGTCCCCACGTTCCATTGCACCGTCATCATTTCCCAAAGGAGATGACGTGAACTTTCGTCGCTCTGAGCCCAACCGTTGTCATCAGAAGGACCCCAACCAGGCAGCCCGCAAGTAGTTTCCTTCGTGAATCGGAGCCTGCCCTGAGCGAAGCCGAAGGGTGACCTTCGCGGTTCGCAGTTTTGAATCCGGCACTTAAACTCCTTCGCATGCCCTGAGATTAGGCACCAATCAATCCCAAGCACATGGTCGCCGCTCACATCCGTAAGAAATGAGGTGCCGAAGTGGGAATAGCAAAGTTTTCGGACCCATGATACTGTTCCAAAAAACTTGGGCATGGCCCAGCCGAAGAGAGTAAAAGAGCGGTAAAATCAGAACGGCCGGAATAACGATTTTGCTATGAATTTCGCGCCTCCCTTCCGTAGTCCGCGCTCCTTTAACCGGACAACGTCGAATGGGGAAGCGGCTTCTTACCCAGACATGGGAGACCTTTTACCAAGGCGTCGCGGCTCGCGCATCCTGGTCGTCGACGATCAGCCGAGCATCGCCGGACTGATGAGCCAGTTGCTCACCATTCGCGGATATGACGTCGTCACCGCCGCCGGCGCCGAACAGGCTGAGGCCGAGATCCGCCGCCAGCTGCCTGATCTGATCATTTCCGACGTAATGATGCCGGGTAAATCCGGCTACGATTTCTGCCGCGGCCTCAAAGACGATCCCGCCACGCGCCTGATTCCCTTTGTGCTGATCACGGGCCTCAGCGACAGCAGCGACAAAGTCCGTGGCATCGAAGCCGGCGCCGACGATTTCCTGAACAAACCTGTCCTCGCCGAAGAGCTCATCGCCCGCGTCAAGTCGCTCCTGCGCCTGAAGGAATTCACCGACGAGCTCGAAACCGCCGACTCCGTTCTCTGCACTCTTGGACTGATTGTCGAAGGCCGTGATCCCTACACCGAGGGCCACTGCGAGCGGCTCTCCGTACACGCCGTCGAACTCGGCCGCCATCTCGGCATGGACGAAGATTCTCTCATCGCCCTGAAGCGCGGCGGATACCTCCACGATCTCGGCAAGATTGCAGTCCCGGATGAAATTCTCAAGAAGGGTAGCGATCTCACGCCCGCCGAGTGGGAAATCATGAAGCTCCATCCCATTACGGGGGAGAATATCTGCAAGCCGCTCCATTCCTTGCGGCTCGTCCTTCCGATCATCCGTCATCATCACGAGCATTCGGACGGATCCGGCTACCCCGATGGATTGACCGCCGTGGAAATTCCAGTGCTCCCAAGGGTCTTGCAGGTCGTCGACGTTTACGACGCGCTCCGCACCGCTCGTCCTTACAAAGCGCCGCTTACCCATGAACAGGCAGCCCAGACCATGCGCGAAGAAGCCAACCGCGGCCTCTGGGACGCGGACCTCGTCGCCGAATACTTTTCGATGCTCGAGCAAAAACGCCAGGTCGCGTAAGTAAACGTCGCAGTTTTGACGCATCGACTTAGGCTCATCGACGTGAGGTAGATATGCCCGCCCCGTTTCGCCCCGTCATCGCTCTCGCCTTCTGTTTTTCGCTTTCACTACTCGCCCAAGACAATACCTCCCCAGTTCCGGCTATTCCGTCGGCGCAACGCTCCGATCCACATCCTGAAGTCGGCCGCCGAGTCACGCTCGATGTGGTCGTAACTGATAAAGCTGGTCATCCTGTGCCCGGCTTGCAACAGTCAGACTTCACCCTTCTCGATGACAAGCAGCCGCAAACCATCACTTCCTTCCGGGCAGCCGAGGAAACCGGCGCGGCTGCGGATCCCCCTCTTCAAGTGATTTTGCTCGTCGATGCCGTGAATACCTCCTACCAAGGTGTCGTCTACCAACGAAACGAACTCATTAAACTCCTGCAGCGCGATGGCGGCCACCTGACGCTGCCCATGTCTCTCATCCTCCTCTCTGACACCTCGACGCAAATTCAACCTACTCCCAGCCGCGATGGAAACGCTCTGGTTGCGGCTCTGAACGCCAATCAGTCCGGCTTGCGGATCATCGGCCGATCGCAGGGATTTTATGGCGGTGCCGACCGCGTTCAGATCTCCATCAAAGGCTTGGAGCAGTTGATCGCATATGAAACCCGGCAACCAGGAAGAAAATTGCTCATCTGGCTCAGCCCGGGATGGCCCCTACTCTCCGGGCCGAACGTGCAGATGACAGACAAAGGCCGGGAGTCCATTTTCAACACCGTAGTCGGTCTATCCACCTCACTCCGTGAGGCTCGCATTACGCTTTACAGCGTTGATCCGTTGGGGATGTCGGACGCCGGGAGCGGGCGCACGTTCTACTACGAAAGCTTCCTCAAGGGAGTTCCTTCCGCCAACAAAGTTGACAACGGCAATCTCGGCCTGCAAGTACTTGCGGTTCAAAGCGGCGGACGCGTCCTCAACTCCAGCAACGACATCGCCCGCTTGATCGCGACTTGCCTGGATGACTCGAAAGCTTTTTACACACTCACCTTTGACTCTCCCCGCGCGGATCATCCGGACGAGTATCACAGCCTTCAAATCCAAATTGACAAAGCTAAACTCACGGCACGCACGCGTACCGGGTATTACGCCCAGCCCTAACAGCCCGTGGCAGAACTACGGAAAATGCGCGAGCGGTGACGAGGTGTGCGGCACGTGAAAGATGGTGCCATCCGCAGGCGAGGCAGGCGATTGAGTCGCCCGATGAAGGAACCGCCCGCCATCCAGCATGACAAAGAGCCTAAGAGTCGCGAAACAACTTGCCCAGCCCGGTTTTTCAGCTCGCGCGGCTTACCCGCTCCCAGCAGCTTGCGCAGAATCAGACTCAAGTTGAACGCTCCTACGTGGACCAGTTGCCGCTTCAGAATGTTCTCCCGCCCTCGCAGATGGCAGCGCCGCATGCCACCCGTCTCGTAGCAGTGCGCGAAGCTGCGTTCGATCAACTCGCCGCGTCGTCGCAGTAAGCTCTTGCCGTACTCGCCCCGCACCCGTCGCCGGTTCTCGTACACCGCTTGCTGCTCTGCACGCTGGCCTTGCCAGTCGCGCCGTCCTTTCTGCTTCTTTTCCGGTATGTAACTGCGCACTTTGTAACTCTTCATCCGCTGGACCACCGCACTACTGTGGTAGCCCTTATCCGTCACCAGTTCTTCGATCCCCTGCAAATGGACCTTCGGTTTATCCTGAGGTCGCGACTCGGCCTCGCGTCGAATCTGTTCTGCTACCTGCTCACCGGCCTCGCACAAGGTTTCATCCAGCGTGGTCGTATCGCCCTGGTCGGCGGCCTGCAGCGTCACCGCCACAATGGCACCCGTGTCCATGTCCACGGCGTGCTCCGCCTTGTGCGCCAAGTGGGTCCGCCCATCCTTCATCTTCGCTATCCGCGCGTCCCCGTCCGCCGGACTCTTCCATTCCTTGTTCGAGGTTCGCTTCTTGCGCTTCCGGTCCAACCGCACCAGGTCCTCGCGGGTCGGAGTGTCGATCCCGGACGCCTTCGCCAATCCCCGCAAGAACTCGTCGTAGGTCTCCCCAGTATCGCGCCGCACAATCGACCGCATCGCCGCATTCGCTTCCAAGGTGGTCGCGTCGATGCCCATCCGCTGTCCCTTCAGCAGTCCCCGTTCGGCCAACAATCCCAGCACCCACGCGAACACCTCGCGATGCCTATCGATGTCGATCAAGCGCCGGGTCCGCGAGATCGTCGAGTGATCCGGGGTTTGCTCGTCCAGTCCAATCCCCAGAAACCCTCGTAGCGCCAGCGAATCGGCCAGCCGCCATGCGATCCCACGCTCGCTATCGATGCCCTCGAAATATCCCATCAGCAGCGCCCGAAAGTAAATCCCAGGTCGCAGCGAGGGCCGTCCCAGTCGCGCGTGATAGAAACCGGCACACAATCCTTCCACCAACTCATCGAACCCTGCACCCTCCAGTAACTCATTCAACCGCTTATAGAAAGGATGCCCGGGCGCTACCGCCAACTCCGTATGCGCGATCCAGATGTCTTCTTGCTTCTCCCCGCCACTCCTCTTGCTCATCGCCATGCCCGCATTCTACGAACTATCCCTGTGGATCACATCAGTTTTTGTCTCACGTATCCAGACTTGCACCACGGGCTGCTAAGGGAAATTCTCATTTCCGAAACCCGCAAGCCACAAAGTACAATGTCAAAAGTCGTTTCCCGGCAGCCAAAGCCGGTGTTCGCGCATCAATTCTTTTCTAAGAGCTGAGCACGGGAAACGAGAAAAGAAATTGCCTTTGCCCCCAACTTACAGCATCGTCATTCCGGCATATAACGAGAATGCGCGCCTTGGAGCGACGCTCGCAAGCGTTCTTTCCTACGTCCATTCCCAAGGGTGGGATGCTGAAGTGATCGTCGTCAACGACGGCTCCCGCGATAACACCGCAGAAATTGTTCGTAGTTTCGCCGCCAAAGATCCGATCTTGCGGCTGGTGGAAAATCCCGGCAACCACGGCAAAGGATTCAGCGTCCGCAATGGCATGCTGCATGCACGCGGGCGGATCGTCCTCTTCAGCGACGCCGATTTGTCCTCGCCGATTGAGGAAGCTCCGAAGCTTTTCGCGGCTCTGGATGAAGGCGCCGACATCGCCATCGGTTCGCGCTGGCTCCGCGCCGAAACGCAGACCCAGCGGCAACCCTTGCACCGCCAGATTTTCGGCCGCATCTTCAACCTGCTGCTGCGCCTCGCCCTGGGCCTTCAGTTCAAGGACACCCAATGCGGATTCAAGGCTTTCAAACAGCCCGCGGTCCAGACAATCTTCCCGCTGCAAAAAATTGAGCGTTGGGGATTTGATCCCGAGATTCTTTTCCTGGCCCGCAAGTTCGGTTTCAAAGTAAAGGAAGTCCCGGTCGCATGGGGACACAGCGGTGGCACGCGCATCAATCCCCTGATCGATGGCTCGCGCATGGTCCAGGAGATCCTTCACATCTGGTGGAACGATCTCAGCGGAAAATATGAGCGCGACTCTGCTCCAACCGTTCCGATACCCGACCCCCTGCCCACGGTCCTCCCCTCCGAACTGAAACGCACAGGTTCCAGCAATACTTAACTGAAGAAAAGAAAATAACCATCGAAGGATGCGAAGGGTTGGCTAAGGAAGTCGTTGGGTTAATGCCTTCCTTCGTGAAACTTCGCGTCCTTCGTGGTTAAAGATTTCTACGCTGAAGCCTGAATCTGCTCCACGACCTTCCGCCCCATCTCAGCCGTTGAAATCGCAGCATGTCCCTTCGCCAGATCCGCCGTGCGCGCTCCCTGAGACAAAACGGAAGACACGGCGTTCTCCACGCACGCCGCTTCCCGGCCCAACTGAAACGAATGCCGCAACAACATCGCGACGGACAAAATCGCTCCCAGCGGATTCGCGATTCCCTTTCCCGCGATATCCGGCGCAGACCCGTGCACCGGCTCATACAACCCAACCGGACCTCCAATGCTCGCCGAGGCAAGCAGCCCAAGCGAGCCGACCACGCCTCCTGCCTGATCCGACAGAATATCTCCGAACATATTTTCGGTGAGCACCACATCGAAATCCGCGGGGCGTTGTACCAGCAACATCGCTGCCGAATCCACATACTGGTGTCTCAGTTTGACCTCGGGATATTCCTTCCCGATGCGGGTCACCACGTCCCGCCAAAGCCGCGAGCACTCCAGCACGTTGGCCTTGTCGACGGAAAGAACCTTCCGTTTGCGCTTCATGGCCAGATCGAACCCAACCCGCGCGATGCGCTCGACTTCGTGCTCCGCATAGCGCATGGTATTCACCGCAACCCGTGCGCCCTCCTCGCCCTCGATTGATCGCGGCGTTCCAAAGTAAGCTCCGCCCAGTAATTCGCGCACGATCATAATGTCGGTCCCGCGTACGATCTCCGGCCGCAGCGGCGAACAATCTTCCAGCGCTGGGAAGAACACCGCCGGACGTAGATTCGCGTACGCTCCCAGTTCCCGCCGGATCCGCAACAGTCCCGCCTCGGGTCGAAGATGTCCGGGATTCTGGTCGAACGCTGGATTCCCCACTGCGCCCAATAACACTGCCGACGACGCGAGGCAAGCTGCAATTGTGTCGGCGGGCAGAGGGTCATCGACGGCGCTCAGCCCAGCCCCGCCGATCAATTTGTTATGAAGGTGAAGTTGATGACCAAAGCCGTCGGCCACCGCCTGCAACACGGCCACAGCCTGCTCGGTCACTTCCGGCCCAATCCCATCCCCGGGCAAAACAGTAAGATTCAATTTCATTTTGTATTTGGATCAATGAGGAATTTGGTAATCGGCAATTCTATTCGGGAAAAAAGAAAGCCGCCACTGAAGGCGGCTCCAATCACTCAATGACTCAATCTCTAGACTCCCCACAGATAATCTTCCTGCTGGGTCTGTTCGTGATGAGACTCGCCGTGAACCGGTAGCGGCACCCCAAACGCATTCGTCTGTGCCGCCACGGCAAACGCCTTTTCCGGCTCCGAAGCCGGCGCATTCACCACGGCCGCATTCGCCGCAACGATCGGTTCGATCAGCGGAGTCGCCGAGCCCGACGGCTTGTGCGTATCGCGAATCAGTTCCAGCAGGTGATGATCCTCGACATGCTTGATCTTATCTGCCAGCCGCACGAATCTCCGATACACGTCGTCCAGCGCTCGGCGATCGAACTGGTAGCCAAGCTGTTCGCAGCGGATACTCAGCGCATGCCGCCCCGAATGCTTGCCCAGCACCAGTTTCGAATCCGGCACGCCCACCGACTTCGGCGTCATGATCTCGTACGTCAGCGGATTCTTCAGCACTCCGTCTTGATGAATCCCCGCCTCGTGCGCGAACGCATTGCGTCCGGTGATGGCCTTATTCGGCTGAACCGGCACGCCCGTGATCTCGCTCAACATCTGGCTGGCCGCAAAAATCTGTTCGCCGACAATGCCCGTCTCATACGGATACCGGTCGGGCCGAACACGCATCGCCATCACAATCTCTTCCAGCGACGCGTTGCCCGCCCGCTCTCCGATTCCGTTGATTGTGCACTCGACCTGCCGCGCTCCTGCGGCAACCGCGGCCAAAGCATTAGCCACCGCCATCCCAAGATCGTTGTGGCAGTGTGCCGAAATTGTCACGTTTTCGATTCCCCTGACTCGACGCCGGATCGTGGAAATGAGATCTCCGAACTCCGACGGTACGGTGTAGCCCACCGTGTCCGGAATATTCAACGTTGTCGCCCCCGCTTCCACCACCGCATTCAGCACCCGGCATAAAAAGTCGGGATCCGTCCGAGTCGCATCCTCCGGCGAAAATTCCACATCCTCGCAAAGAGACTTGGCAAACTGAATCGCTTCCCGCGCTTGCGCCACACACTGTTCCCGCGTGATGCGCAGCTTGTATTGCAAGTGAATGTCGGAAGTCGCCAGGAACACGTGAATCCGTGGACGCGCCGCGTCTTTCAGTGCCTCCCAAGCCCGCTCGATATCCGGACGGCAGGCCCGCGCCAGTCCCGCAATGATCGGTCGCCGTAGCACCGAGGCAATCGCCTTCACCGACTCAAAGTCCCCCTCCGAGGCGATCGGGAACCCGGCTTCGATCACATCCACGCCCAGACGGTCCAACTGGTGCGCCAGACGCAGCTTCTCCTGCCGGTTCATGCTGCAACCCGGAGACTGCTCCCCGTCTCGCAACGTCGTGTCGAAGACCGCAATACGCGCTTGCTCTGCACTCATGGAATGATTCCCTCGTAGCGCCGGCATGTCGCCGGCTGTCGCGATGGGCATTTAGCACCCTCGCGCCGTAGAGGCCAAACCGCCCCAACAGGATCACCACCTCTGACTCGGGTGATCCCCTCTATGGTAGAGACTTCCCCCCTAGAAGCAAAACTTATATTTCTTTACCAATCATTAGCACATCTTTTACTATAAGTATCTCTAATACTATTTTCACATCTGATTAAAGGACTCCCGTGGACCTTTCCCAGCTCGAAGTCTTCCTCGCCGTCGCCCGCGAGCGCCGTTTTTCCCGCGCCGCCGAAAAGCTCTTCCGCACCCAATCGGCCGTCAGTCAAACGATCCGCAAACTTGAGGAAGAACTCGGCGAGGCCCTGTTTGACCGCTCGTCCCGCGAAGGGGTCCTCACCGATGCCGGTAAGGTGCTTTACGAGTACGCCGAGAAACTGATCAACCTGCGCGCCGAAGCCGCCGAATCTCTTTCGGAGCTCCGCGAACTGCAAAAGGGCAAGCTTGTTATAGCCGCCAACGAATTCACCGTTCTCTACCTTCTGCCCGTCCTGGCCGAATTCCGCCGTCTGCACCCAATGATTCGGATCACCGTCGAGCGCGCCCTCGGCAGCCACATTCCCGACGACGTCCTCCGCTACAACGTCGAATTCGGCGTGCTCTCCTACGAGCCTCAGGAAAGCAGCCTTCATTCGGTCGTAGTATTTCTCGACGAACTGGTCTTTGTGGTCCCACCGAGGCATCCTCTCGCATCAGCGCCCCAAGTCAGCATTCGTCAACTCGGGGCGGAATCGTTCGTGGCTCACATCGTCTCGTCGCCCTATCGCGAGAAAGTCATTCAGCTCTTCAAGAGCCACAAGACGCCGCTACACATGGACCTCGAACTGCCTACGCTGCAGGCCATCAAGCAATTTGTGGCAACGGGGAATGGAGTCGCGCTGGTACCTGAGATCAGCGTCGAAACGGAAATCGCGCGCGGCGAACTCGTGCGCATCCCCGTTCGCGAACTCCAGCTGAAACGCAAGTTGCGCCTGATCTATCGCAAAGACGCTAACCTCTCCCACGCCGCCCGGGCGTTCCTCAAAGTAGCCGAAGCCGTAGCCCTCGAGCGCAAAGGCCGCTACCGCTTCCAGCGCGAGAACTAGGATCAGTGGGATTACGAACGGACACTACAACAGATGACGATTGAAAGACCGACAGGAAACGCTGCCTCGGGGAACACTATCAGCGCCCCTGAGAATCGGCTGCGGAGCGGCAAAATGTGAAAGCCCGGCACGGCAGTGCCGGGAAGAGGGTCCACAAAATAAACGAGTCCCGCAGGGACGGCACAACATCGCCCATGCAGGACTCCGATCTTCCCGAGCCTAGCAATCCGCGCAAACCCGCATATCCGGGAACGATTCCAACGCCGCATCCAGCGTCGGATACACGTCCAACACCGAATCCAGGTTCGTCAGGCAGAGCAACCTGCGGACTAATTCATTCGCTCCCGCAAACTTCAACTCCGCATTTCGCTCTTGCGCCCAGGTCTGCAGCAGTGCCAATTCTCCGATGCCGGCGCTGTCCAGCGAACGTACACCACTGAGATCCAACACCACCTTGCTTCCGCCTTGCAAGGCCTCCCCAGCCAGGCGCGAGAGGGCCGCCGCTTCATCGCGATACACGATGCGTCCCTGGCAATGGACAATGACCACTTCGCCACGATTTCGAGTTTCCAGACTCAGTTTCAACTTCGACTCCTTGTGTATGCCAAAGGCAGCAGGACCACCCAGCTGCTCCGAAATTTGCCAATTCGTTTCCATAGTTTGCAGGTTAGTAGATAGACGAAAGTCGAGTGGTTTTGGCACCATGAATATCGGGTAAATTTTCGGCAAATTTGCCATTGGCTGACAGAATCCGGGTTGGACAAATTTTGTCCCCCGGGACATCTTGGCCATCCGGTACACTGCATCTAAAGGATTTCGATGCCTAAAATGCCATTTTTTGCCGGCGCGATCGCCGGGGAGGAATAATTCGTGTCAAAAACTGCTGCCATTGTGTTGGCGTTCATTGGTTGTCTTTTCTTCTCACTTCCGATGTCGGCACAATTTAACGGCCTTCTTCCCAACGGAAACGTCTACGCCGGCGTCTCCTACGCTCAGCTCACCAACGTCGTCAACAAGCAGAGCTATCGCGGTTGGAACGGCTCCTTCGAAGCGCTCCCTTTTTCTCGCTTTCCGCGCGTCGGTCTCGTGCTCGATGCCAGCGGCTTTTATCGCGCCAGCGGCGTCACCCAATACAACGGCGTGCTTGGCCCTCGTTTCTCCGGCAACATCGGCAGATGGCGTCCCTTCGTCGATGCCATGGCCGGCATCCGCCACTTAAGCTCCAGCGGCTTTGTTTACAATCCCATCCTCATCGACGTAGGCGGTGGCGTCGATTACAAATTGGGATTCCGAAGTTTTTCCTGGCGCTTCCAGGGCGACTACATGCACACGCGTTACGCCAGCAATACGCAAAATGATTACCGCGCCTCCACCGGTATCGTTTGGAGATTCTAGCCGTCCGTCTACAAAATTCACGCGATCCGATTTCGATGGCTCCGCATCCAAGAACTTTCCGCGTCTCTGTGGGTTAAGAGCACGAAAGGAGGAGCCTCATGCGCAAGACTGCCCTTTTATTCTTAGTAGTTTCTCTTTTTACCGCTTTTGCTTCAGCCCAGGTCCCAACTTCGGGAAACGTCTTTTTCGGCTATTCCTACTACAACACGGATTTGTCTTCGATTGATCGCGCCAACACCAATGGTTGGGAAGCGACTGTCGAAGGCAAAGTATTTCCCTTCATCGGCATCGTCGCAGATTTCAGCGACCATTACGGCTCCCAGAATTTTCCAGGAGCTGCCTGCCCCGTCTCCATCCCCAACTGCGGTGGGACATTCAATGCGAACGTCAATGTGCGGAACATTCTATTCGGCCCTCGTGTCTCTGCATCAGTCAGTCGATTTCGGCCATTCGGCGAAGCGCTGTTTGGCGCCGGTCACGTCAATGCCAATGCCGTCGGCTCTGACACTTCTTTCGCCACGGCTCTTGGCGGCGGTCTCGACTACCGCATCATTCGCTTGGTCGCATGGCGATTCCAGGGCGACTACGTTCGGACCCGCTTTTTCGGGACACATCAAAACAACATTCGCCTTTCCACCGGCCTCGTGATTCACTTCTAATGCAGCGTCGATCCAAAAGCAAAGCAGGATTCAGCTGGTTGGCTGAATCCTGTTTTTGTGGCCACACAACAAAACTTTCTACGAATATGAAGATGTGCTTCCCTTCGAACTACCGCGCTACTTTTACCGTCGCACCACGGTTGTTTGGAACTTCCTACCACCTTATTGGAACGTCGTACCACCGTGGAAGAGCGGCCCTTCAAGGGCCGCGTTTCAGCGCCAACAAGATTTAGGGCTTTAGCCCCAGTGGAAACTACGCCCGCGGCAAACTATCTGACTCCGCCCAATACTTATGATCCCGCAAGAAATATTTCTCATTCCAATAATTCATCCCTGTCTTCAGGAACAGCCACCCCGCCCGCAGATGCCCCATCCTTTTGAAGCGACGGTTCGTCGTATAAACGCCTCCTCGCACGATCCCAAAGCGGCTGCGCGCCACCTGCTGGCTTAATCGGTAATCTTCCGCGAACAAGATCTGCTCGTGAAACCCGCCCAGCTCCCAGAATTTCTTCCGCTCGAAGAGCATAAACATCCCCGTTGCGAATGGACGGTGCAGGTACGACAGGTATTGAAACATATCGTTCACTGCGTAGAACGCCTTGTCGACCCAGTTCCCGTCCCGGCAGATGATGTTCGTCGTCATGCAATGCAATCGCTGCCTCTGCGCTTTCTCCACGCATCGCCGGATCAGCGATTTGTCCGCCAGCTCAATGTCCGCATCGAGAAATAAAATGTAGCGGCTATCCGCCAGCCCTGCTCCGTGATTTCGCCCAATCGACGGCATCCCCCCGCGAATCACGCCCACATTCAGTCGATCGCGAAAGCTCAGCACTATTTCCGGAGTACCGTCCGTCGAGTTCGCATCAGCGACCAACACTCTCGTACTCGACATCTTCGAATAGTCCTGATTCGTCAGCGAAGACAGCAAGCGCGGAATCAGCTTCGCCTCGTTCTTCGCCGGAATCACGATCGTGAGCTCGTTCGTCGTATTCATGAATTTGTACCCCCGTTTCGTCGATCGTCAGATACGTGAGCCGTAAATCCACCCACCCGCCCGAGTTGTAATAATCGATGCCGCCCTGCTCTACATGAATCGACTGATGCGTATGTCCGCAAAAGATCCTCTGAGCGTCGCGATGCCTCGCATAAGCCAACGCTCCAGCCGCGACCTTCTCCGACATCCTGAGCCAGCGCGTGTTCAAGCGATCAATCAGCCGCGCGATCGGCTTGCTCTTGAAATCGAGTTTCTGCAATTGCAAGTACAGCGACGTTCCCCACCGGCTCAATCGCACGCGGTTCACCTGAAAGCCGTCGAACTGATGTCCATGAATCGCGATGTGCCGCAGCCCGCGATAGTCCCACGTGTAATCCTGATACACCTGCACGCCGACCAGGTGCGACATGATGTCGGTCAGCCCGTAGTCGTGATTCCCCTCAACCCAAATCACTTCAATGTTTCGCTTGGGATTCGATAGCTTCCGGATATACCCGAGAAACTTCCAATGCTCTTTGGTCAACCGGGCAAAGTTTAGGTCGGCAAAAATGTCGCCCAGCAGGATCAGCCGCTGAAACCGATTTTCCTTGAGCACGCGGGTCGCCTCGCGCGCGCGGCTCGTCTCTGCACCCAGGTGCAGGTCCGAGAGGATCAACGTGTTGTACACGTGCAGATCCATGCCTCGGTTCTATCAGTCGCATGTTACGGATTGATTAACATTGCATCAATATTGGTGCATCGGTAACCATTGAGGCAACTTACCAGAAATGAAGGGTTTCGCGGCGCAATGATGGCGGCACGCGGGCCTGGGTCGAGGTAAGTGTGGGACCGGGTCTCTGACCCGATCGCGGTGAGAAGCGCCGCCGCATAGTCCCCTGGTTCGTCCGTGGGAGAGCGGCGCTTCGGCGCCGCGTCCTAGGTCCCCTTCGCGCTTCAGCCCCCGCCTGGCGGATCCTCTGACCCCATTTCCCTCCGCTTGTCGCGTGATTAAGTGAGCACCCGAAAATTCAACCCCCAGGGCCTAAACCAAATTCAAAAACGAGAGAGGACAATCCCATGAAATCCGCTCGGAAAGATACGCGCCCTCACTGGTCCTGTACTTCACTTCCATCCAAGACAGGCCAGTTCGGACCCGTTCTGGCTCAAGCCGCCGCGCTCCTGTGCGGAGCCCTTATAACAGCTCTCTTCACAATTTCCCTCGCCCAGGGATAGCCACATACTTTTTGGGCCGCTCGACAGCACCGGGGAGAAAGCACCCACCACTCCCGGGCCAAAGTTCCCCCAACTCTTATCTCAACGCCTTGAATCGCACACACTGCTGCGCATCGGGAGGAATCACGCTACCGCCCGCATTCAGATCCGCGCGAATCACTCCTTTCTCCGTCGAGCAGAACAAGCGCTTTCCGGTGTGGTCAAACACTTCCGGCGCCGCGGCGACAACGTAAGTCGAATTCGTTCCGCCTGACGGATTTTTCCCCACCGCCACAAACTTGTAGCCTGCCTTCACGCCTCCCGTGAGGCTGTCGTCCAGCAAGCACGCGGTCTCTGCGGACTTCGTACACGGCTCCGCCCCTCCCAGATTCGCCAGCGAATCCGCGTACCCTCCATAAACCGCCTGATACGAGACCTCCGCAGTATTGATAGCGCGAATGCAGCCGACCGCCGAAGTTTCATCCGCGTTCATCTTTGCATCGATCATGCTCGGGATCGTGACGGCCGCAATGATCAAAATCAGCGCCATCACGATCACCATCTCCATCAGTGTGAAACCTCTTTCATATTCCATCAGTCACCTCGCGGCGTAAAAAACGCCTTCAAACGCAGAGAGAACGGTTGCGCAGAATTACCTTGCAGGAATTTCGCAAGCGAGCTGCGGGAGAGTCCTCGTCAGGAAGAGCCACAGGCTCGTACACAACCGTGGAAGAGCGGCCCTTCAAGGGCCGCGTCAACGCGTAATTGACGGGACCGGCTTTAGCCCCTGCGGTCCCCCGTCATAGCAGAGGCCGGTACCACCGGAACTTGCCTCCGCTGTACAGGATTCCTATACTCCAAACATAGGATTCCTATATTGCAATCGTGAAAACAAAATGGCCGAACGCATTCGATCCAAAATCACCCGAGGCAGCGGCGAACTGGCCATTCTCTCCATGCTCGCCGAGCAACCCTTCTACGGCTTCGAGATTGCCAGACAAATCGGCGAGCGAACCGGCGGAGCCCTGAAATTCACCCTTGCATCGCTCTATCCCCTGCTCTACGAAATGGAAAAGCGCGGATGGGTCGAGGGCCGCTGGCAAGCGAATCCAGCCGGGCGCGACCGCCGCTACTATCGCCTGCCCCCCGCCGACGCCGCCAACTGGCTCCGCTCCGTAAAGAATGGCGCTCCTTCTTCAAAGCGCTCGACAGCCTCGCCGGAGTCAGTCATGCCTGATTGGAAAAAGCTCGTCCGCGAAGGCTCGACCGGAGCAAGCTCGCCAGAAATGCCGGAGCCGGTGATGGACGAATTGGCGGCTCACCGGGAGGATTCTTACGAGGAAGCCCGCTCACGCGGCCTAACGAACGAAGCCGCATTCGAATCCACTCTGCAAGAAGTGAACGACTGGCACGTTCTAGCCGCGGAGATTCAACGCGCAACACGGGAGGAAAACTCTATGAACAACCGAACGAAAACCTTTTGGCTTCCGGCTCTCACTGCCTTCGTCCTCGCAAGCTTGTTCCAGCTGGCCTTGACGCGGATCGGCGCGCAACCGCAATCTCTCGTCCGGCTGACTTCCGGCCTCGGCCCTTGGTTGTACGCAGGATGGCTGCTGGCTCAGATCCTCTGCGGCGCGGCCGGAGGATTCCTCTCGCGTCGCACAGGCGGCACTGTTCTCACGCGAATCCTTGCCAGCGTTTTTCCGGCGATTGTGATGCTTGGATTGTGGGGAGTTGTGATTCCGCTCAGCGCGTTCCTGCAGAACAACCTATTCGTACTGCGCCATCCGCTTTACTATGCATCGGGAGTCTTCCCTGCGGTCGCGCTCCCGGCAGTCGCTCTGCTCCTGGGCGCGCTCCCATTCCTGCGCGAACCCAGCCGCGCCGAACCAGCCAAAGTCTGACATCGAAAGGGCGTCAGCTCTGCCTACTCCTTCGGCGCCACGTACTCCTTCGGCTTCGCCGATCCCTCGCCGAAGAAAAACATGTCCAGCTGCTTCACGATCACTTCCTGATCCTCGCGCCGCGCCGGATTCAACCGGTACTCGTTCAGGAGCATCTTGCAATGCTCCGTCCACATCCTCCACGCCTCTTGCGAGACGTTGTCATACACTTTCTTCCCCAGGTCGTTGTCGAACGGAGGCTCATCCAACCCCGGCATCTCTTTTTTCAATTTCACGCAAAAAACTGTGTGCGCCATAAGTCCTCTCAGCAATGAATCATCAAATCCCGAAATCTATCTTACACGGACTCCACCCGCTCAATCCGCACCCAAACCGCCGCCCCAACTGCCCAAACCACAAGCAGGGGGATCAAACTTGCCAGTCCGTGCAGCCCGATCAACCGACCCAGATTAGATGCTCCATACCTCCCGCCCGCTTCTGCAACCGTCAGCATCGACTCCCGATTCTCCGCCATCTTCCCCATCCAAAATGCCGGCCACACCGAATGCACAATCGGACAACTGTCCTGCATCGCCAGCTGCGATGTCGTCGACACTGCCATGAGCGCAAGCAACACGCTGCACACGGCCAGCGCCATGATCACGCGTCGCCATCCGGCCGAAGCGCGCTCCCACGCTACCGCGAGCCCTAGGCACATCAGCGGAATCGACGCTCCCGCGTACCGTGGACCAAATGTCAGCCCGGCCTTCCACCAATAAAACGAGGCGTTAAAAAGGAAGTAGTACAAAGCGATTCCCGCTGCTACCAAAGCGAACGACGAAAACCGTTTGTCCTTCCACAACCACAAGAATCCCACCGGCGCCGCCACCATCACCGGCGATGCAAGGAACAATCCACGCGAGCATCCAAACAACAGCTTCAACAAGCGATCTGGATGCGGATACGTCAATCCCATGAACCCCTGCTGCTGCATAAACGAAAACGAATTCGGATCGTAGTACGCATAGCTTGGACGAAACGATCCAAACGCCGCGTGCAAATAACTCAGCAACACAGTCAGACAAACCGCGGCGCCCACTCCCACTCCCGCAATCACTCGCCACCGCGCAGCACTCCCGCGCCGCCACGACTGCCCCAGCGCCAGAAGCGCCAGCATCGCCGACGCCGGTGCCGCTGGATACTCCGTCACCGTCGCCCATCCCGCCGTCAATCCCACGGCCAGCGCCCAATAAAAATCCGAGCGTGCGCTCTCGCTCTCCCGCAGCTTCAGAGCCGATGCAAACGCGAAGACCAGGCAAGTTCCCACCGACGCATGCGCCCAGAACAAGCTGCCATAGGCCCAGATCGGCGTTCCCACGCACATCACCACCGTGGCGAACGCTGCCGCAATCGAGCTGCATCCGAATTTCAACGCGAGAAAAAACAAACTGACTCCGGCGAACGCAGTCGGCAGCGCCACAGCAAGAGCCGTCACCACATACGACAGCACATACTCACCTCGCGCCGATTGCGGATCGGTCTCCGCTATCCGCAACACGAGCCTTGATGCCAGAGCGACGGGCACAGCAAGAAATACCAGCCCTGGCGCTTTGTCCGAATAATAATGTCCCTGGAAGTGAGCCTTGTCCTGCGTGTTCTCGTGGTAGGCATCGATCTGCAACGTATGTTGCTCGACGATCGCGCGCAGCAGATCAAAGCGGGAGTTCTGATTCCACCCCCCGCCTTCATAAAAATAGATGAGGGAGAAAAATGTAACGGCGCCTAGCAGCAACGCTGCCTTCCAGCGCGAAGAAGATTGTTCGATGGCCGCGGTCATCAGACGTTTCGCGCCAGGCACGGATGCGGCCCCATGCGCTCGCTCAAATAAGAAAGCCGTGCCTTGGCAGACACGGCTCCCGACTCACAACGAAACTCAGTGCTTTCCCGACGCCAGCAGGTACTCCGCGACCATCTTCTTCGTTTCTTCATCGAGTGCGTTCGTCGGATCCTTCGCGGCATTCGTAGCCGCCAGTTTGCCCTTCACGCCAATGTAAACCGCATCGTACGTCGTGTCCCCCAAATTCTCCACTCTATGCTTGAACGGAGGATACCATCGCACCTCGCCGGACTTGGAGAACACCTCGCGCACTTTCCCATTCTCATCCGTGAAGCGAAGATGCGCTTCCGTAAGGCTCACCACTACGCCACCGGGATGATCGTGCAGCGCAGACTTTTCGTGGGGCCCGTAGTGAACCGACACCACCTGCACTCGATCATTCTCAAAGTCCAGTTTGTAATGCTTGGGTTCAACCTTTGTGGGATCCTGCGCCAGCATGGAAGCCGTGGCTAGACACACAAAGGCCCCCGCCCTGAATAGCATTGACGGCATGTCCGCTCTCCTACCGGGTTCCTTTTTTGTGAAGACCTTGTGGCACTCTACGTCTGCCGTCGGGGAGTGTCAACGATTCGTGTGACCGACGCCCCATACTGGTTAATCGTGTCTATCGGCTGTCCAACTGGATCACTCCGAATAGCCATCATCCCCATCCCCATCCCCATCTTCCCCGGCGCCGTCGTCTTCTTCCTCTTCGTCATCTTCTTCGTCAGACTCGTCCCTTAGGTGAATGTTGCCGGCTGCCGAGCTGTATGGGGATTCTGCGTCAAAATATCGTGGATCCATTCGGTGCATGCCCAATGCTACGCCTTCCAGCCCATTGTCACTTACAGAGCCCGGCAGCGTGCCAGACTGCTATAATGATCGATGAGGCGGTTACGTCCTTCTCCTCTTTCAGGTCTTCTGCCTAAGCCAGTCCATCTGAAGTACTTCCACACCTTAGGCTTTTCAGCGAGTGATCGGCCTGCCTCACCGCTTGGTGCAGCGCACACTCACGAGGAAGGGTCCCTTTTATGAAAGCAACCAATATTGCTTTTGGCTTGTTTATCGTGCTCTTGACGATCCTGATGGCCCACTGGATGCGCAAACTGAAACCGCAGATCGCCGGGGTTCAATTACAAAGGATGTGCCCATCGTGCGGATTGATCACCTCACGATTAAAGCTGAATTGCTTGGAGTGTGGCAAGCCCTTTACAGCGGTGGTGCACTTGACTTCAAAGAAGTGATTTGAAGTGAACGCTTCGTCCTTCAGGCATCCCCGATTGAGGAATGAAGCACACTAACTTTGTTGTGAAAATCAAATCGGGGTGGCCCGCGCCCCTGAGTACGTACGAGCGAGTCGATCCTACTCCGATCTACGTGACAACCAACTTTAAGCTGGAATTGGTTATGGGCAGGAATGGTGGGCCCACCAGGATTTGAACCTGGAACCAACAGTTGAACCGTCAACAACCTGAAATCAACGGTTTCAGCGACTTCCGGACGGTTCGACCAGGCAGATTGAGGCAATTGTGCTCACCGTTGCTACCAAATTTGCTACCAAGTGGGGCTTTCCCGGCACTATGCCCCTCGCCCCGCCGCAGCAGTGCTTGTACTTCTTGCCGGAGCCGCAGGGGACGGATCATTCCCAGAGTCACCGCGTCTCGCGACTGAGCCATTTCTCAACATGTATCGGACGCCACTCCTCCAGTGCTGGCACCAGTTCGGCAGGCGATTCCCCAGCTAGCACCAACGCCCGATTCTCCGGCTTCAAGAATCGTTCTTGCACCGCATGGTCGAACATCCGGAGCAGCGGCGAATAATATCCCAGCACATTTAAGATTCCGCATGGCTTCGCATGTAAACCCAGTTGCGCCCACGTCAATACTTCGCAAAACTCCTCCAGCGTCCCGAATCCGCCCGGCATAGCGATGAATGCATCCGACAAGTCGGCCATGAGCGCCTTGCATTCGTGCATAGAGTGAACGACATGGAGTTTCGTCAGCGCCTTGTGCCCGACCTCCAGCGCCATAAGGGGTTCGGGGATAACTCCTATCGCCTCGCCACCGGCCGTCAGCACGGCGTCCGCAATCAAGCCATCGAACCCACATTGCCGCCGCCGTACACCAATCCAATGCTCCTCCGTACCAATTCCGCAGCCATTTGCTCAGCGGCAGCACGGTATTCCGGTCGGCTATCCTGACTGGAGCCGCAGAAAACGCAAATTCGTTTCACGCAGGGATTCTAAATCTCGATGTCGAAGCCGAGATGGACGGAGCCGAAGTTGCGCTCGACACTGCCAGCGTTCATACTCCGACCATGACACTCAAAAATGCGGCGTTGCTGGCTCTCATCGGGACGATATTGATGACGGTTCTCTTGGTGTGGACATTCGTCCTCACTTTCCTCAATGTCCTGCGGGGCGTGGTTCCTGCGGTCACGCTGTTCCTGTCACTCGTCTATGCGTTTGGCTCCTTGAGCGTGATGGCGTTCTTCTACGTGTTCAACTCCTGTGGACCCTAGGCATTTTCCGCTTTCCTATTAATAGTCGCTCCAGCCACCTTGACTCCACCAGAATCGTTGAGATGACTCCGGTAATTAGCGGTTCGCGGGGTTATGCCGCTAGAGTTCACTATGGGGTAAGAGTATGAAGCGAGTTCTGATTCTAATTCTGGCGATATCGACCTTGGCTGCAGCGCGAGATAAGAAATCAAAGGCTCAGCCGGGACCGTATATATTCACCAGCAAAGCGTCCGCTCAAGTCCTCAAGGCGCTAATCGTCCAAGCGAATGTAATAGAAGGGTACGCGCTCGACTCCGACGACCAGTTCCAGTTCCGATTTTCGAAGCCAGCGCAGATGCCTGTCATAGATGCGCTTTTCGTGGCTTCAAGTGCATGTCCGGACATGACCACCAAAAAGGTCTGGTCATACACGCTGGCGGAACTCAATGGCATGACAAAGGTGACCGTGCAGCCTGGCTGGGAATATCCGGACGATTACTGCAAGAAGCAAACTCAAGAGTTGATATGGAGCCAGCGAGAGGAGATTGCAGCATTTCAAGCGATGCTAGACAAGGCTCCCACTTCGAGTGCGCAGGTTCTAAATCCTGCTCCTAGGGAAGCCTCGCCAGCGGTTGTTCCCACTCCTGCTCCAACTTCGGTCGCGGATCAGCAACGGGATACGAAGCGGCATACAGCTTGTCTGGAATTGGCAAAGGGCGATCCGAGCATCATTTGCAAGTAAGCATGTATATCGAGGGCTTCCGCAAACCTTTGAAAGGCGCTTCGCACCAGCAATGTGCAAAGGTTATCGAGTTTTGCATGCAGTCAAGGAAATTCGCCTAAATAGTGAATTCTATGGCAGTCACCTCGCATCGGAAACATCTTCACCATTGGTACAAGAGCTTGGCGGGAGGGTTTCGGTGCGCTTGTGAGGCATGGCGCTGCGAGTTTGCGGCAGCAAGCAAACAGTGTGACAGTGCTGCTGAGCACGGTCGCAAGTTTTGCCTAGCTCATCTGGCATCCAAGCCGCAGTGATTCCTCGTCAACGAGAAAAGTCCACCGAAGTAGAGGGCTTTATTCGCTTGCCGAATCTTACGCCTTCTTCTTCCCCGCCTTCACCCTCGCCCATCGCTTCTTTTGAGCGGCGGCAATCTTCCTGCGGGCTGCCGCCGACAATGTGCGCCGGGGTTCCGCTGCTTGACCCTTCGCCTTAGCCCATCGCTTTTTCTGCGCTAAGCTGATCCGTTTGCGACCCGCTGCTGACATCGTATGGTGCCCGTTCAAGCTTGAGCTTCCTAAAGCCGCAAGCGCGGCGGTAAATCGTTGGACTTCCTGCTGTGCTCTTTCCAGTTCCTTTTTCAGACTCCCAACTACCCCAGACAAGTTTCCCATTATTTCCCCCTCAGCACAGGATTGTAACTTATGAGGTCAGGTTGTCCTGTGATGGGTGACGGGGATAGGGCGGGAAGAAAAGGAATGCCGAGCGACGGCTACTCGGTTTTTGCCGTCGGTGCCCTCTTCAACCTTGTGAATGGCACGGGTGTGCCTACAAGGTCACCCTTAAGGCCATATCGCGCATCGCCGTCTGGGTCTTAACTTGTGTCCGCTGGCGGCTGGGCACTTCAAAGAGCGGTGACCAAGCTCAAGGATCACGGTCTTACGCCGCGCCGCCAGTCCAACCCTCGGAAAGTTCCGGGCCAAGCATCTTGATTTTTATATTTGTGGAGAGAGTGTGGGCCGCATGCGCTGCCGCGCCGTAGACCTTGTCTTGGTGTTGTCCCTGTTGACGAGCTCCCAAGCTGCTTTCGGCAGCAAGAAAGCGCCAAGACTTAATGAAAGTGTTGATCTCCCGCAGACCTTTGAGGTTGACTTCCAGTTTGCAGCGAAGCAGCGAGCCCAACTTGGTCCGCAAACCGAAGTGCCAGACGACGATGCCAGCCGTGTTGGCGCAGATGTTTTTCAGAATCTTGTAAAGACCCAAATAATCTCCAGCTTCGGTCTCCCCTACACGTGGACATTCAAGCCCTACGACAGTCCTGAGGTTAACGCCTTTTCCCTCGCGGACGGGGAAGTCGTCGCATACACGGGCTTATCGCGGCTCATTGGAACCAATCGAGGATTGTGGGCCGCCGTGCTTGCACACGAAATCGCCCATGTGGCTCGAAGACACTCGGCAAGAAAGGCTTTGTTCCATGAATACGTCGAGGAGCAAGTCCGATACTGGCAAATGCGTGCCCGTCTGGGAGACAAGGGCGCTGTCTGGACAGTGCTGGCTGTGCGAGTCGCAGGGAATCTCGCAGAGAAGAAGCTCAGCCGTGACTTGGAACACGACGCCGACATTCAAGGCATGCTTCTGATGGCTCGGGCGGGCTATCACCCGGACAACGCTTTCGCGATGCATCATCTACTGCGAATGAATACCCCAGAGCGATCAAAAGTCGGTACTTTTTTCTTTTCCGACCATCCTCGTTGGGAAAGCCGCGACCAGCGGACGGAGCGAGCCTACACCGACGCTCTTGCTGAGTACAACCGACTTTGGGCAAGTCCCGACGCATCGCCGGGCGGCGTGCCGCCAGCCGTTGCGTTTCTTGGGGACGTTCGAGGAATGGAGAACAAGGGAGGCGGTACTGGCGACCTAACGCTCGCCCTTTCATGCCGAAATATCGGAAGCCCGGTAACCCTCGTCATTCACTTGACCAAGGAGGACGGAGCGCCCGTCCGAAGTATGGTTGGTAATTACCGGGATTCAACTGGCAACGTGTTAATTCACGAACGTGCTTCATGTTTGGATAAGGATGGAGCGGGACCCACCATGGTGCATATCCCCACCGCCATCATTCCCGCACAAGACCACAAACTCAAAGCCCAAGTCGAAGTGCTTGGCCCAACCGACGAAGTATTGGAACGATCAAAAGTCTTCGATGTTCACTTCCCCAAAACGGCCGGTAAAGGTACAACCGTCGTCGCGAAAGTAAAGGTAGAACCGGAACTGCGCGAGACACCGGGGGCTGAGCCGGTGGATCAGTACAGAGTCGCGGATGCCACTGTTCCCGTCGCGACTGAACCCCAGAGGCCCAGTACGGTCGCTCCTTTAATTGCAACTCGCGTCGAGCAACCGAACGGAGAGGCTAGAGTGGTTCCGATTGCAACTCGCACCGAGCACCCCGATGCCGGGGTTGATGCGGCTCCGGTCGCAATTCGTGCCGAGCTTCCCAAAAGAGATAGCCCATCGAATACCCCTATCCACGAGTCGCTTGGTGTGCTGCCATCGGTGTTGGACAGCTCCGGGATGACCTCCAATTGGAACAATTCGCTCGCACCAAATATCTCAGCGAGTTGGTGGCACGTCACTCCCCCCGCTGAGCGAGCCCTCAAGATAACCGTATCTCGGTCGGCTATCTTTTTCCCAATCGAACCAGTGGATACAGGGAGCGTGCCCGCGACGGTGCTCATTACCAACAACACTCAGGCGGCACTCACAATTCCCGATCCGACGATATCGGGGAACGATCCATCTGACTTCACCCAGACCAACGATTGCGGGCGTACCATCGGCGCTGGGACGACCTGTACCCTGTCGTTGGTCTTCAGTCCGACAGCCAGCGGGACGCGGACGGGCGTGCTTACAGTCGAAGGCACGACTCAGAAGATCACAATGACGGGGATCGGCAAGTAGGGGTGTGTAAACGCAGCACCCAAGCAGGACAACTCGGAGGACAATTTATGCCTCTGCGAAGAGTGATTGTCATACTATCGCTGTCTCTCTTGCTCTCGCAGCAACTCCTGACCCAAACTCCTTTACAGACACCGAGTTCAGGCTCTTCGGCACCGCAAACATCAGGCGCACCGAACAATAACCCTGCGAAGCCCAAATGTACGGACAACGGCACCTACGTGAATAGTCAGGAGCAAACTGTGAAACGACCAGAGAATTGCTCGACCGTACCACAGGGAGCGACAGCGCAATGCCACGACGGAACATATAGTTTCAGCAAGAGCAGGAGGGGCACATGCTCACATCATGGCGGCGTGGCGAAGTGGCTCTAATTGTTGAATTGCAGCAAGAGATAGAGGCATTACTACGAGTGCTGGGAAGACTGTGTTTGCATCTGCGGTCTCCGGATGAACGGCAATGACCTCAGCAGTTGTCCCGTGGAGCTTCGGCCTTGCCCAGAGCAGAGAGCGGAGCAGGAATGCCTAATGACCGAGGCAATCTCATGCGAACGGCGAACCAAGCCCCTTTGCGAGGAGAATGCGGCACCGCCCCATTGCGAATGCGGATGCTCTGACGCCGACCCCGGCAAGATTGTCGGCTGGTGCTCCCATTGCGATCAGGTCTACGCGACCTACACTACCGAACGTGAAGATCGGCACTTCGCCAACCACAGTCCCGCTGCGCCCGAAACCCTGAAGGAAACAGCCCGTGCGAGACTCACGAACCTCGGTATCTGAGTTTTCTATGCGTCTGCGGCAATCCCCAGAGTCACCGCGCCGGACTCCTCACGTTTGAGCATCAGGGCTGCCGGGAAATTTGAGCCGAATGGCTGCTTCCAGATGTCATGCGGCCTCTTTCTTCGCCCAGTTATGATCCTGTTTTGTTTGCGTAAGAAGCGTCTTGAGGCGGTTGTTAATCTTAGTCAGTTCCCAGAAAATCGAAAGAAGCAGAACTGCCATCACAAACAGCAAGAACTGGACAGTCATTTTTTGGCCTTCAGGGGCAAGGAATTGGAAACGTGCGGGCATTCTACTCCCCATGGGAGTGGTTCGGACTAATGTTTCGACCCATCAATTCTTGGCTTCTTCTGAAAGGTAACGAAATGTTGGCATGGCAGCTTAACAGCTTGTGCCCCCCGCCGCGCGCACGTTAGCTGGTCAGAACCCGCCATGCCAGTCACCACCGGGTTCTGAATGCAATCGTCATTTGGCGGTGACGCCTCGTTATGGCTTTTCCTCAGGAACGAGCCTTGGTCGGAGCGTTCTTCGCTGCGCTCGGGCTAACGTTCTTCTGGCGCTTGTGGCTAGCGGTCATCACAAGCAAATAGTCGCGTGACCATTGGTTTGCTGGCTGCAAAGGTACGTCGGGAACAATCGCCCGGTGGCGACATCTAAAGTGTTATGGACACAAACCACAGGCAAGGAGTTCCGCATGGTCACCCGAATCTGGCATGGAGCGACCCCAGCAGCCAAAAGCGACGAGTACCTGAACTTGATGCGAACCGTCGCCATACCCGCTTACCGCTCGACGCCGGGCAACACGGGGGCGGATGCGCTACGTCGCATCGAGGGCGAGACCGCACACTTTCTAATGGTTACATTCTGGGAATCCGAGGAGGCGATCCGCACCTTCGCAGGAGACGACATCACCGTGGCGAAATACTGCGACTTCGACAAGAATTTCCTGCTGGAGCTAGAGCCATGTTCCACACATTACGAGATGTACGACAAGTAATCGGTTTCGAATCTGGTTGCAACGCTGCCCCTTGTCCGCGAGCCGCTGAAAGCTGCATGAAATCGTTCGCACCAATGATCCCGAGGACTAGACGCACGAAAGGCGGGAATCGTCCTCGGGTGGGATCATGCACGATAGTGGGTGCGGAAAGTTCCGGCCAGCGCTAGACTCTTCCACTTTGAACATCAGGGCTGCACCGAATGTAGGCAGTCAGCCGAGATAACGCGGGGGCATTCACTTCTTCATGCCGTCTGCCTCCATCTTTAGCGACATAACATGAACCTCGCTCTTGTCGGCGTACACGTGCATGGTAAGCGTTACGTGGTGCCCTTCGTGACCTTTCACCGCATCCGGATTGCGGATTGTCCAACTCTTCCCATCCTTGTCGGCTACAAACGTGTTCCCGTCGTCGCTGATTTTGCCGGTGACCTTGACCGCCTTTGTGGAGGTGTCACCCTTCATATCATCCTGCTTCATGGTGTCTTGCGCTACGGTGACACCACACATCAGCAGACCAAGCGCGAAACAAATTATCATTAGCTTTTTCATCCTGTTCTCCCTTCGTTGAGATACGGAGCAGCCCCCAAAATTGTACGCTCGACCTCCCTCTGAACCTAGTTCTCTATATCCGGGTTCGTCGCCGCGGATTTTTCTGAAGGCACAGCCGACCCGACCAGAAATCCTTCCGCTGGCGCGATTATTTTGTTTTGCGATTCGGCTACGTCGAAAAGGAGCGGTGAAAATAGCGACAGAGCTCAACGCACTACAGTTTCCAATGTATTTTCCTCGATTGTAGGGTGAACTACGATCCCCGATAATATTTGAGAGGATATGCGAGGGCGCATTGGAGGGCAGAATCAGAATCCTGTGCGCTCTTTTACTAGCCGCCCAAGACTGTGACAGCGCACAAGCCATAGGAGCCGAATTGCAGGCAGCAATTCACGACCACATCGAAGCTATCCGCGACAAGCTCATCATTCTTCCCGTTGAATCCGACACCCCCAGAGAACCTGCGGCTTGAAGATATCAAACCCAGCATCGCGAACAACTCATTTGGAGTACGACTTTCTGCACCCCCAAATGATACGAAGCAAGGCGTTGTTCTTTCTGTTCGAATAGCGCGTCTAGTTCGCACACAAGCTTACTGAATGTGTCGTGGTCCTTTTCTTTTTGGATTTCGCGGCAAAGCCAGTTCATCCGTTCGCGTTCTTTGGGTGTCATGGAAATAACCCCCTACTGGCGGTGTCTGCTTTTGTCCCATAGTGAATCTCCTTTCCAGAACATGTCGGCTCGCCGCTGGAACTCGCGATAAGGAGACTAGGAGGAATCTGCGCACAGGCCGCACCACTACGCTCCCCGTTGGTCCGCGATTGTCTGGGAACGCATGAGTGGAGAAGGGCTGAACCGTGCGTATTCAAAAAGTCTCTTCCAAGTAGGCATCTCATTTATTATCTTAAACATCCGAGAACCGGGGTTTTCGCATGGGCAAACTTGTCGTCGATCTCGGAATTATTGGATCGCCCAAGAAATGTCAAGGTATGCCTTGATATTAGCAACATAAATGTATATTTATGGATAGTCACAGTCGACAAAACGACTATTTATACATGTTCAAGCCAACTCCACCCCTCGCTCGATCGTCAGCGGAGACCAGCCATGCGCGATGAATTCCGCAATCTTCGCTTAAAGCAACTGGATCGGACGCTGAAGCCATTTCGGGCGGCCGCAAAGAACCCGCGCCCACAGAAGGGATGGCTTCGCGCCATCCGAGAAGCAGCAGGAATTTCTGCAAGTGAAGTTGCGCGTACGCTGAAGACCAGCCGCCAGCTCCCGGTCCAGCTGGAAAAAGCTGAAGCCGAAGACCGCATTACATTAAAGAGTCTACGAGCCGCAGCCAATGCACTGGGATGTGAGTTGGTCTATGCGTTGGTGCCCAAAGCCAACACTCTCCACGAACTTCTCGAAGAGCGGGCGCGCGCCCAGGCCAAGAAGCATGTCCTGGGCGTCGAGCACTCCATGGCGCTCGAAGATCAAGCCGTGGGCCGCGTTGATGAAGCAGTGGAAGCGGAAACCAAGCGGCTGCTCAGAAAACGCGGCGTTCGATGAACCTTATCCCCGAGGGAGAGGGCAATACGCCTCTGTCTGCCGAGGAGCAGGCGGACCTCATTCCCAATCTGGCGACCAAGGAAGAGCTGAACGAGTGGGAACGCCAGAATATTCTAGAAGCGTATGCGTGGGCGCTTGCGCCGAGCGGTCTCCGTCGGCGCGACCCGCTTATCGAGTCCTACGTAGGAGATCTTCATCTCCGCATGTTCGATCAGACCTGGAAGTGGGCCGGCGTGTATCGAACCACAGAGAAGAACATTGGTGTTCCCCATCATGAGATCAGAGAGCGACTGGCTGCCCTGCTCGGTGATGCGCGGTATTGGGTGGAACATGGAACCTATCCGCCCGATGAACTGGTGGTCCGCTTTCATCACCGCTTGGTTTTGATCCATCCCTTTGCCAACGGCAATGGCCGCCACGCCCGTCTGATGGCGGACGTGCTTGCCCAAAGGCAAGACCGGCCGATCCTTACCTGGGGCGGCGCGGATCTGGTGCATGCCGGCGATTTTCGCCGGCAATACATCGAAGCGCTGCAGGCGGCCGATGCGGGCGATATCGCACCCCTTCTCGCGTTCGCGCGCTCTTGAGAATACCGCAGAAACAACTTTGCGCTCAACCCCTCTCGCATTCACCATCAACGCAGCTTCGTGAATTAGAGACACTGACCACCAACGCTGTTTTCTTGCAGACCTCCTAAATCAAAGCCGCCGCGCCCCCGGTTTATGAGAGAAACAACAGAGACGAAAAGGAGGTTGAACCATGAGCCGAAGTTTTCGGCCCGTCAAGGAAATGTGGAACATGCACTCTTCGTGCTTCGTGGAACCCGAAGACTTGATCATTTTGCTTCACGACCTCGCCGCGAGAGTGGGGACGGCCAGCGAAGTTTGAAATCGTGCAAGTGAAAGAGAAGTTCGGCGGTCTCCGCATCCACGTCACTGTGGCGAACGACGTAATTCGGCAGCGCCTCGAATCCGCCGAACAGGAATCCTTCCACACCTGCGAGGTTTGCGGGCGACCGGGGAAACTGCCGGAAGGCAGTTGGATCAAGACCCTGTGCGACGAGCACGCGAGCGAACAAGGAGCGGTAGAAATTGACCGAGCTAACACACGAGCAACTTTGGCAGTTATGCCAGCGGAAGCCGGTCGATTATGAGCCCTACGGACAGCGCACCCGATTGGCAGTGAGCGACTGCTCCAGTGGTTCCACACACTGAGCGGCGACGATTCACTTAGACGGGGGCGTCTGCGGCAATCGTCAGAGTGCCCGCGCCGGACTCCTCACGTTTGAGCATCAGGGCTGCCGGGAAATTTGAGCCGAATGGCTGCTTCCAGATGTCATGCGGCCTCTTTCTTCGCCCAGTTATGATCCTGTTTTGTTTGCGTAAGAAGCGTCTTGAGGCGGTTGTTAATCTTAGTCAGTTCCCAGAAAATCGAAAGAAGCAGAACTGCCATCACAAACAGCAAGAACTGGACAGTCATTTTTTGGCCTTCAGGGGCAAGGAATTGGAAACGTGCGGGCATTCTACTCCCCATGGAAGTGGTTCGGACTAGTGTTTCGACCCATCAATTCTTGGTTCTTCTGAAAGGTAACGAAATGTTGGCGTGGCAGCTTACAGCTTGTGCAACCCCGCCGCGCACGTTAGCTGGTCAGAACCCGCCATGCCAATCACCACCGGGTTCCGAATGCAATCGTCATTTGGCGGTGACGCCTCGTTACAGTTTCTTCCAGTCGGTCAGCGACACCAATTCGTCCAAGATTTCCTGCAACCTCTGAAGCCTGCGCGCATGATCTCCCGCTGCGCTGTGCAGCTTCTTGTCGCCTTGCGTGTATATGCGGTTCGCTTCACTGATTTGCGCTATTTCATCTCGCAACTTGGCGATGCGTTCTTTGACGGGATTCTGCATGACGACAGGCTAGCAAACCGCGCAAATGGAGCAGCGCTAGAAGCACGGGCGACACTCGCAACCGGGTCAATGGCGATAACGCCTTGGTTACGTCGACTAAGTGTCCTCTTGCGAGCAATCTCGACCATTCGACGTTCTGACTCAGTCATCTGGTCTGAATACTTCAGCGTCTCTGCAAGGGCAACAACCTGATCGTAGCTTCCCGCCTGAAATAGCTCCCGCAACCGCTGACGCTGACGCACGTCGCCGACGTCGCCAGCCATTGCCCGTCTGTCTTGCTCGGCAGTGTTGGAAGCTTCCTTTGCCGCAGCCGTGCGCAAACTCCCTGCCGAACCGGAGAGGAAGTCGTCCGCCAAAGCAAGGTCATGAGCACGGTCGTGAAAGGCGACGACAGGGTCTTCGGAGAATCCGGGATACCGACATTGCTCCCAGACTCCAAGTTGTCGCATGTACACCTCGTGCGGAGCACTCTGGTCGCCGACGTGGTAGCGCACTAGTCCGAGACTCTGCCGGACATGCAATTCAAGCCGTTGGTCTTCTCGGACGAATTCAACCCACGCGAAGTCTCCGCCCGATCCGTTGCCCTCTTCTCGAAATTGGAACCGGAAGCCTTTCGGGAGAAGTACCGGATCGAGAATCTCGGCACCGTCGAGAAGTACTTCCTTCGGACGCAACACCGGTTATCACCACCTTCGTTTGTCTCTACATTATGTGTCAGGCGGTGAAGAATGGCCAGAATACTGCCCTCGGTCAGTTGGCGCAAAACCCCCGAACAGTTTCAAACTCTTCAGACGTGAACCGAATCAAAAGAAGTCGAAATTTGAGCGCAAAGGCCTGATGCCTCTGGGACCGATTCCGGGGTGTATGCTCAACGCAGAAGGGCAAGCCGTGGCTGGAAACAGAAGGGCAAAATGCTACGCTTTGGTTCCTCCTCGCGGTGGCTTATATTCAAAACCTGCGGGACAAGGATCGCACGGGCTACGAGACCGTCAAGCCTAAGATGCGAGGGTTCGCGGCGATAGGCATTTTCTTGTTCTTTGGCGCAACGATGGCTAGTCTCGCTGCAATCACGTTGCTTTGGAGAGGAACGGCTCTTGACGGTGTCTGGGCTCTCAACCCCACCGCATACAAAGAGCTTACGCCTCTAGGCGGTTCGGTTGGGATTCTCTTCCTGCTACTCGGTGCAACCCTTGCCGTGGCGGGAGTCGGCTGGTTCCGCCACCGCCTCTGGGGGTGGAGATTAGCAATCGCAATAATCGCCACACAGGTACTCGGAGATTTCGTTAACTGCGTCAGAGGCGACTTCCTGCGCGGCGGTATTGGCGCAATCATCGCGGGCGGATTGTTGCTGTTTCTTTTGCGATCAAAGATCAGAGCCGCGTTTGTCTAGAATCTCTTTCGAAGAAATTCGAACACGATATAACCGCAGAGCGCGGCGACCGTGGCAATTTCAAAATTGGTAGCGGTGAAGACATCTTCGAGTGCCCAAACTACGCCCCTTTTTCGTCCCAGACCTGAACGTTCGTATTCTCCCATCAAGAGGTTGGAATAAAAAAGGAAGATGATGAAGCCGACTTCGATCACCCCTCTCCACACATTTTTCTTCATGGCAAATGATGATTCCTCCGACAATCTGATACGCCCGTGGGCGACATTATGGCAGATTGAGGTGAGCGTGGGGGCGAGTCTAGCAACAACCGCAAGCCTTCCCGCGTATGGCTTCTCGACCTTCCCAAACGACGAGAGGAATAATCGCTAAAGCCGCAATCGGGTCTGCCCACTTTACATGCCAGATCGCGTTGATCGCCAGTCCCGCCAAGGCGATGAGCGAGAGGTAAGCGCACAGCGCCGACTGAGCGGCGTCCGCCTTCAATGCAGCACTGCCTGTGGCTCCCGACAGCCGCCGCTTCTCTTTCGCAAGCCACGGCATGACGGCGGCGGCTGCCACCAAAATTGCGATTCCGAGAAACGTTGGTTTAGGTTCGGTATAGCCCAGCAGGCTCGTAACCGAAGTGACCACAATAAAGGCAGCTAGCCCGAACAACAAGGTTCCTGCGACACGGGCAGCCCGCCTTTCCGCGTCCTCGCGTGCATCACTCGCACGAAATCTCCACAGCACTACCACCGCCGAGAAAAGTTCGATGGCGCTGTCTCCACCGAAAGCGAGCAGCGCGGGGCTCCGCGCCCGCCATGCAGCGAAGAGGGACACCGTAGCCTCCACGCTCATCCATGCGATTGTGAGGGTCTGCACCCGTTGGATTCGCCGGATCGCGTCTGGAGGAGCGATTTGTAGCACCGAAGCCATTCACATCATTATGGCACTGCACTCGCATGCTTCGCCCGCTTAAAGACGCCTTGCAGCCGACCATTTCTCTTGACTCTGGACTGCACTCCAGATTGTATGATTTTGTCATGGCGACCAATTACCAAACTGAGAGCACGGCGATGCAGATCGGAGAGGTCGCGGAACGCGCTTCCCTAACCGTAGACGCGATCCGATTCTACGAGAAGCGCAAGCTCTTGCCCAAGGCAGTTCGCAGTGCAGGTCGGTTCCGACTGTACGGAGAGGGTACCATCGAGCGACTTCACTTCATCCAGCAAATGCAAGGGCTCGGCTTCTCATTGCGCGAGGTCGGCGAATTGATCCAGCTTCGAGCGCACAAGGTGGATGCCTGCGAATCGGTAAAAGGCAAAACTGATCGACGTCCGGGCGAAACTGCAAGAGCTACGGCATCTGGAGTCGGAGCTAGAAGTAGATTTGCGAAAGTGTAGCCGCGAACTGAACCATCGTCGGCGGCACGCAGCCTGCGCTTGCCCGATGCTCGAAGAGGTGGCAGGGGCGAGTCAATGAGGATTGAGATTCTATACGTCCCCGGCTGTCCGAACTACCACGCCTACGTTCGAGAGGCTTCAAGCGGTCTTGGCATCCGAAGAGGTGAAGGCTGGAATTCAGGGGATACCTGTGACCACCGAAGTTGAAGCGAAGACTCTCGTATTCCCCGGTTCTCCCACCGTTCGCGTCAACGGCGAGGACGTCGAACCACATCAGACGAGCGAACCCAGTTTGGCGTGTCGGCTATATGACAATCGGGGCGGCATTCCGTCAGAGGAGTTGTTGCGGATAGCGATCTCAGGCGCGAAGCGGGGGGAGTACAAATTCGCATGCGAGTAGCAGAACGAGCAACGCCCGTGGCAGCAGTGATCGCTGTGGCATCGACCCTATCTTGCTGCTTACCCCTCACGTTTCTGGGAGCGCTGGGGCTGGCAGGAGCGAGCGTCCGGTTGCAGGCATTACGTCCTTGGTTGCTCGTCAGTGCAGCCATCCTGCTCGGAGTTGGTTTCATTCAGTTGTACGTTCGGCGCAATCAATGCCAAAAGCGAAGCCCGTTAAGCATCGCCCTTTTTTGGGGCGCTGCTTTAATCGTCCTTAATGTGATCCTATTCCCACAAGTCATAGCAAGCCTGCTTGCCGGGTAAGACATGCCAACGCGAAGAGTGAAATACGCGTTTTGGCTGGTCGGGATCGTTGCTGCGCTTTTGATCGTCTGGTATCTCTGGCTGTCGAAAGGAACGCCACCCGGTCAACCCGCGCTCACATCCCTAACGCCGGACAACTTCTGGAACTTTAGACAAGAATTCAACAGTACCGCTGACCGCGCACGCTTGGTGCTCCTGCTATCGCCAACATGAGCATATTGCTTGCGGGGGTCTTCCGCGATTGAGGAGATATTGAAGCAGAATCAGTCAACGCGAGTTCGCGTCCTTGTTGTATGGGAGCCAATGCTGCCGACAGACTGGTCAAGACCAAGCGGATGGGTTCAATCAAGAATTCCAGACTCGCGGGTTGCACAGTTCTGGGATAGAGACCATCTTGTGGCGAAGGAACTTCGCCAGCAATTTCCAAGTTCGCAGGCGATTTGTTGCCAGCGAAGCGGCATTCTCTGGGACTTTGCCGCGCTGTACCCTAGCAGCATTCAATGGGCAAATGCTGCGCCTGTCTATTTCGGTGGGGCGGTCGTGGATGTGGCACCTGAAGTTCGGCAGCAACTCACCACACTAAGGTAGGATCGGTTTGCAATTTCTCAGCGGGATCGCGCTCACTGGATTGTGCCTTCTTCGCTGAGGGTGCTTCGGGTCTTCCCGATCGCGCGCACTTCTTTCCCACGCAGGCCAGCGTATTTGATCGCCATTCCGAGGAGCATGTATTCGTCTTCTTGGTAGTCGGCAGCAAAGGCGTCTTGGTTGGAGCAACATCAGTTCCGTGTCATCCGCGCACGCTTTCGCAAAGTCGGGAAGCTTCCTTCTGATGGTGGCGATCAGGCTGGACTCTCGTTGCAGCGTTCGTCGTTGGCCATCGTGCTATGAGAATAGCTGATTTTGAACGGGGGCGAGTTCCACGAGCGCGGAGCATTCCTCGTCGTCGTTCACCGAGTGATTGATTCGAGTGCTCACGGGAAAGCACCGCATGAACCCGGCATCGCTTGGGTTTCAACATTGCACTCACTGGATTCTCTCTTCTTCGCCGAGACCAACCAAGTAAATACGTGGAATCCTGTACTGCAAAATTGCCGAACCAAATGATGAAACTACACTCACTGCGTTGTGAACCATAGAGAACAGAACCACTTAACGTCGTGGCACGAAACATGCTTTATACGACCATAGCATTCTACTCGCACCCGAATATCGAGAGGTGAATATGGCTGACGGCGTGCCAAGGGATTGGCGTGACCTTTGTGTTGCGGTGACAAATGAAAGCGACTCCTCGAAGCTAAGCTCGCTGGTCGAAGAATTGATTCAGGCGTTGGATAAGGGGGAACGAGGCTGGCGTCACACCTTTTGCCCACCCGACGCAATCGCGACGAATCGCGATTCCGCTTGATACCGATTTCGAGGCATTCTCCCGATCATGGAGGGCAGGCAGTTATCTCGACTCAGGGCTTCAAGGTGAAGAAGTAGTGATTACCTCCTTCATCGAACCTCTCCCCAACCACTGTAAGACCCTCAGCATTCAGAATTTGCCCGTACACGTGTGACCCAAGTGAGACTGACTCGCGCCCGGTCAGAACGTCCTGCCACGTGCAGGCTTCTTCGGGAGATGTAAAGAGAAACTTACCATTTGGCTTTAACACTCCAGCAACTTTGTGGATCAGGAACGCCTGAACATCGGCGGGCAGCAGGAACAGCAATCCCGATGCCACCACGCCGTCAAACGTGCGACCGAAGAAGTCGGAGTCCTCCACACTCGCAAATTGGACATGGGCCTCTGGAAATCCTCGCCGGAACGCCGCGACCATTCTCGGTGAAGCATCTACTCCGTAGACTCCGAATCCTTGACCGATCAACGCCTCTGAAATGGGCACTCCATGGCCGCATCCCAGATCAAGGACCGAACAAGCAATCGGCAGAGTCCCGCTCCATTCGCGAATGATGTTCGGGCCGATACGAGGATTCCGCGCGGACATGAACGCTTCGGCAAATTCTTCGTACCCGTTCGATTTATCTTTCGGAACGTCGGTCGGCATAAACGGATTTGTTGAGGCCGTTCTCCTGCGAAAGCTTACGACGAGTGACGACTGAGGATTTGGAGGCGTCGTCGCAGAGGGCGCTGAAGGTCGTGCTCTGTTCCGCGATACGCCTCCAAACACAGCGACCAGCTGATCAGAAGAAAGAAGGCGATCAGGAACACGCTGAATACGGTCATAAGCCCTACTCGCCGATGGATTGGACGGAGGAGTTCAGGAGTTGGTTCCTTCTGACTCCATGGCTCGAACGTTAGCACGGCATGTGACACCTCGTCTGAGCAAGAGTGCTCATTCCGGGGGTGCGGACCGATGATGAGCAAAATGCGTCTCGCTGGGTTGCAGACCATTGATGTAAATACCGGCGGTATCTTTCCCACGCTGCGGCGGGAATTCCTTGTTGAAGGCTGTGTTCCTCTTAATGGGAGCAGATGCCGCTCCGTTTGACGATTGCCATGCTGGTGTTGGATATTGAGACGGAATGGACGTTGAACGCATTATTGACGAGATTGAACAGCTACAGGAAATGTTCGAAGCGCCGGACATTAGACCACTCAGCGCAACCGACATTTCTGCGGCGAATCGAAGGCATGATGAGGCATTAGCTCACAGCCCGTGGTTTCGCCTTTGGCAGCAGTACGGCGTTTGCTGCCGAAGCGAATCCGAAGGCAGGCTTCGGATTCAGAGCTAGGCCGCCTCCCCGTCTTGAAGACCTCGGATATTGGAGGGTTAGCGGATCGAGAGAAGCAATCGATCTATCAATTTGGAAACGAGCCTTGGCGTTAGGCCCACAAAAAAAGGAAGAGCATCTTGACTGCAAGAATTCTCATGGTTCTTAGTGCGAGCATTATCTTTACGCTTGGAGTCGCCCACCTCGTCTATACGTTCTGGGGGCCAACACTCACCCCTCGCGACCCGGCGCTGCAAATCAGCATGAGCCAGATTTCACCTGTCATTACGAAAGAGACAACAATGTGGCGATGTTGGATGGGCTTCAATGCCAGCCATAGAGGGCGAAGTGGAGGACCATCCGCTGAAGAGCATCAGCATCCGAGGAGTGAAATTCAAAGGGGGTGAGTCAGCGGATGCGGCGATGAACCGCAGGCGGAACTCAGAAGGCTACACGGCATATCGCAATGGGAAATGCTACGGCTTGTCCATAACAACTATCACGACGAGCGGAGCAGTCTTTGATCCACCCGTGACAGAACTCACGAAACATGACTGGGAGGAAGTCACTCGTCCACTAAAACAGGCACGCGATTCGTTTGAGTTTCTGAAATAGACTCAATTGCAAGAAATCGCACTCGTTGACCCGCCCCGGCATTTTGAGTGTAATCGGTTTCGACAGTTGAGGATGAGTTCTAATGCCTGATCAAACAACCAAACGGAATCAGTGGCCATATGCCGTGACGATAGCTTCGGGAAGAGGGGAGGTACGCCCGTCGAACAGCGAAACTTTTTCCCCGCGAAGTGTCTTGCTAAGAAAGTCACGGATGAATCGCGTGATCAGGTCCAGATTGTACAGCACAACAGGAGTCTCGGGAAACCCGTCCTGACCGTGGAAGAGAAGCGGCACATCGCTGAAGCTCGGGTGGGCGATCTCCGGAGAGTGCAGCACCACGGCGTAGGAGCCCGGGGATAATTCCTGAAGCTCCTGTTCCCTGACTCTTTTGTATTTCGCGATTTCGTCGGGCGTGGCACCCATCCTATCGTCGGGGTGGTAAGCCTCCAGAAACAGGAGCGGCTGGCGCATCATTCGATCGTCCTCATAGAGCGGGAGAGCGGCGACAGGCACCATGGCGCCGTCGAGGTCGACGCAAGCGTGGATGCGCGAGTCCTGCTGGCAGGTGCGCGCGGCGAATTCCGCTCCTGCCGAGTGTCCCATCGCCGCGAGCCGCTTCAGGTCGATTGCGCCAGCCAGCGCGGAGTGCTGCTTGTCGCGGTTGAGCTCCTCTATGCGATCGATCACGAATCGAACGTCGGCGGCCCCTTCGCTGATGCCGATCGCGTCTTGTTTCATCATCCACTTCTGGCGCTCGGATTGGGAAAGTTGGGCAGGCGGCGAATCGTTGTGTTGCGTGACAACTCTGCCGTCCGGGAACCAGATCGCCTTAGCCGTGTACGTGTGTTCAATGCTGGCGACGACGTATCCATGACTCACCAGATCTTCGATCAGCACTGTGTATTGGAACCCGGTGCTGCCGAGGCCGTGAGAGAAGGTGATAACCGGGAATGGCACTCCGCTCTTGGCGATCGGCGCGTGTTCAATGGCATGCGAGGAAATCTCTCCCGAAACAATCTGTGCCCAGGAGTTTCCGAACTCGCGGCTCATGATCTTATGGATCTCGGGAAGGGCGTCCATCTGAGCCGCGCCTGGGAAGTACTGTCCTTTTGTACCGGTGGACTTCGCTGTCGGATACCAAAGGTAGACCATCAGTTCGCGACGGACCTTGGGATCGTAGTCGTCGGGACGCGATGCGTCCGTCCAGTGATAGCCAACCCTGCCGATGCCGTAAGGGCCTGTTGGCGACGGGATCTGTGGCAGCGCAACGGACGTCTGCGCGCTGCTCGATGCGCTCGGCGATTGAAGAGCGGCGACGGAAGCGCTATACAAACAGGCGAGCAGAATGCGGGCAAAGAGTCGCGATTTCATACGCATAAAGGTCCCACGCAGACCTGCCGCCGTCAAGCGCACCTGACAATGCGCTCTCGATGGTTGGCGATAAATCTATTACACGCATTGACCAAAATCCGCCGCAGCAGGTGGCACGATTGCATTGCCCGCGCCCCGCATGAGGCCCATGTAGCGGGGAACCCCATAAGCCACAGGGTGAACTCCGGGTTTAATTGCACGCCACGCCCCACCTGGGCAGCGAACTCGCTCGGCGGACGACCAGAAGCCATCGACCACGCCGCGGCCAATAGGCGGGAGTTGAAGTCCGCGCTGCGGACGATCGGAGTCGGCCACGAAGTACAGCCGCTCTCTTTTGTGTGGCGCCCCGACGGCCTCAGCCGGAAATACCATTGCCGCGACGGCGTATCCAACTCGTTCCAGGTCGTCCGCAACCTGGTCGAGCCAGCCATGACCAATCGCCGCCGCAACCTGTTCGCCAAAGACCGTGACAGGGCCGCACTCCGCGATGAGGCGGAACAACGCCGGCCACAGATGCCGGTCGTCGTCGAAGCCACGCCTTTTGCCGGTCGAGCTGAAGGGCTGACAGGGACAGCTCCCGGTCCATACCGGGCGGTCGTCTGGCCAACCGGCGAGCTGGAGCGCGAGGCTCCAGCCGCCGATCCCCGCAAAGAAGTGGCACTGAGTGAAGCGGCGAAGGTCTTCGGGTTTGACGTGTTCGATCGGCCTCTCATCGACTACCCCCTTTGCAATCAGCCCATCTGCTATGAGCTCACGCAGCCACGCGGCGGCCTCCCTTTGGTACTCGTTGTAGTAGACCAATCTCCCTCCTCTTTGCCCTCAACTCGTATCCCAGCATTTCCGCCAAGTTCTTCAGCTCACCCGTGAACGCCTCCCGCCGTCCCTCCGGTGCCGTTGCGCAAGGAGGATGATGACGTCGGCTAATTCTCGGAACCTGGCCATGACTGCTCCCCAGTCCTCGCGCCAGTCCACCGACAGCTTCTCCTGCTCCCGTACTGAATCGCCGCCCTTCGCACTGGCCTTTTTCGCATTGCCACGGTTGATGGGCTTCTCCTCGACGATTGCCATCCAGTAACGTGCTTTCGCGTACGGTATGCCGAGCTCTTCAAGCCGTGTCATAAAGTTCCTGCTGCCGTTCTTCTTAATCTCATCCCGCAAGTCGAGGACTGCCTGCCCGAACTCCCGACCGGGCGTGAAGCCCAACTCAGCAACCGCAAGTACGCCGTAGCACTCGACCGCCTTCCTCTCTACGGCGGTCTCCGCTGTGTGGGTCTTAGCAAATTTGCTGCGTGCAGCCAATTCAGTGCTTCCTCGGATGATCTCAACTTTGACCGCACCATCAACGTCGTTTTTCTTTTTCATCGAAGTCTCCTTTCAACAAAATCTTGCAAGTCTTTGAGCCGCAGCAAGCGCCGCCGTCCGATTTTCAACGACCTCAGTTCTCCTTTTGAGATTCGAATCTCTACGCTCTTTCGGCAGAGATTGAGTCGACGGGCTGTCTCTTCTACAGAAAGCAACTGGACAGGTTCTTTTTCCATGTTTCGCTCCTTCTATTGGATTTCAGCGTCTACAACGTGTATAACTATGCGGTATCTGTTTAATAATTTCAATATGGGTACACACAAGAAACGGGGATACAAAGTGGAGACAAAGCGAAAGAGAATAAACACTCTCACACTTTCTAATGTTCTTCTCATGGTGAAGGGACCCGAAGCTCGCTCGGTAATTGGGAGCGCTGGTGAAAACTTGGGAACGCAGTCAGCTGTACTCGAAAACGACTGGCGCACTCTCCGAGATCGCCTCGTTCCAATATTTCTTAAGGACAATCCGATGCGTTCGGACCAGGGGGATTGGCTTCGAGATGCGGGCTATTTGATCCGTGACAATGCTGGGGATCATTCCCCGACCGCTGATTTGATCACAGATGAGATAGAGGGGTGGCTGTTCGAGTGGTCCGTGCTGATTGGTTGGGGAATGGATACGTTCGATCCCCGCTCCGCACCTCAGCAGAAGAAACGGTTCGCACAATATTTGGCTCGCGCGCGGGAGGCCCGCCGCAATAACTTGCCGGCGCCGCAGACGGAAACTCTCTTCGAAGATTTGGGCGGGGCACCGGAGTATCCGAACATTGAACTATGGGAAGAGTTCTTATTGGGAATGGGAACCGTTCAACCTTTGCGCTCGACATTCTCTATGCATTCCTCAGGACAGCCGATCATTGAAATCGCGGCAATTTCCCCCATGCACGCAATCTCACTCACGGTATTCATAGACCGGGTATTCACTCAACGCGAGTTAGGCCAATGCAAATGGTGCGGCCAGATGTTTACAAAACATGGTTATAACCAAATGTTCTGTCCCCAGATCTTGGGACGCGTCTCGCACCAGTCGCTTTGGAAAACGAAGTTTCGTCGAGACAAGGTGAAGGCCATACGAGCAGCGACAGAAGAGAAAGGGAAGAAATGGAACAAGGTCGCTGCGGTTGCGACCGCAACCATGAAAGCCGGATATCCGGAGGAACCAGCAGCAAAAGTGCTGGTCACCGCGCAGTGGGCAAGGAATGAGATGACGAAGGGAGCGAATGCAAGATGAGCAAAAACAACACACGAAAAGTGCGCGGTGTATTCGAGCGCGAAGAAGGCTCTGACATCTGGTCGATCTGTTACTTCGACGCCCTCGGGAGGCGCCACCGAGAGGTAATAGGCAGCAAGCAAGATGCGATGGATGCTTATCAAGATCGAAAGGCGGATATACGCCGGGGGCGGTCCATGCCCAAAATGTTCGGGGAGTCCGGATACCCGAACTGATGGATGATCTCTTCCGTCAGTATCGGCTCAACTCAGATAGCCGATGGCTACATAATGCCGAGAACTATTGCTGGAAACTTCATTTGAAACCATTCTTCGGGCATGTGCGTGCCGTGGATCTGAACACCGACCTTCTCAATAGGTATGTGAATGAGCGCAAGAGTGAACGGAAAAATGGAAAGCAACCCGCCCATGCCACCATCAACCGGGAACTCGCTACGCTACGGGCGGCACTGAACCTAGGACGGAAGGCCAGTCCTCCGAAGGTATTCCAGGTGCCTCCCTTTGCGATGCTAACGGAGCAGAATGTGCGGAAGGGCTTCGTGAGAGATGAACAATACGATGTCCTCGGTCGGGAATGTGCGCGAGAGGGCCTCTGGCTGCGCGCCCTCGTAGGGGTGGCCCACACGTATGGCTGGCACCGAGGCGAACTTCTAGAGTTGCGCGTTCGCCAGGTCGATTTGGGGGCACGCACCATCGATCTCGAACCCGGTACCACCAAGAATGATGATGGACGGGTGGTGGTAATGACGCGCGAGGTTTATGAACTTCTGCGCGCCTGTATCCCGCACAAAGGTCCGGATGATTACGTATTCACTCGTGGGGACGATCTCAAGATCGGAGACTTTCGTAAAGTGTGGCAGAACGTCTGCATTCGGTCGGGACTCGGGCGGCGAATCTGCAAACAATGTGGCCGCGAGACCAAGAAGGCGAAGTGTGAGAAATGCAAGAACCGAACAACCTATTTAGGGACGATCCTTCACGACTTTCGTCGGACGGGCTGCCGCAATTTACGGCGTCTCGGTGTCTCGGAAAAAACCATCATGAAAATCGGCGGATGGAAAACCCGCGCGGTGTTTGATCGTTATGACATCGTGGATCATGAGGACCTGGTGGATGCGTCTCGACGGCTGGATGAAAAACGCGACCGGAAGAAAAGGCCGGGGGGCCAAGTGCCTAAGAGACTATCTCCGCGATACGCAGCAAGGGTTAACTAGGAGCACCAATGCGAACGGAGACGCCCACTGCCACAAGAAGTGCCCTTTTTGCGGTCTGAGACGGGCGTAGGAGCCCGCTTGTCAGGATTTCGTATGCCGTTAGAAAGGCGAAGGTTAGGACTTGGTGGGCCCACCAGGATTTGAACCTGGAACCAACAGATTATGAGTCTGCTGCTCTAACCATTGAGCTATAGGCCCGCGACTCAAAGCCTAGCATATTCGCGGGCGCATTCTCGGGAGCTCTGCCCGTCGAACTCAATGAAAAACGAGTGGCCCGATTTTTCGCGCATTTTGCGGGAAGTGGGTATTGCCCCCCATACCCGATCGCCCGACCTCGAACCACTAATCACTGCCCCCAACCGCAGGCCCCCGAGTTCTAGTGCGCCCCCGCCTTCTCCGCGCCCAGCCCGGTATTCGACCGCACCAGCAACTCGTTGAATTTATGCTGCGACGTCGGTTCATGGCTGATGAGAGTCCCTACGATCGCTCCCAGGAATCCCAGCGGAATGCTCAGGATCCCTGGATTCTCCAGCGGGAACCAAGCCTTCGCCTGAATCAAATGCCGCGCCGTTCCCGTCACCGTCGGGGGATCAATCGCCATCAAGCTCGGACTCACCAAAATGAGTCCGATTGACGCCAGCAGTCCGATCGCCAGACCCGACACCGCGCCCAGGGTATTGAACCGCCTCCAGAAGATCGACAGCACGATCACCGGAAGATTCGCCGACGCCGCCACCGCGAACGCCAGCGCCACCAGGAACGCCACGTTGGCTGTCGGACCCAGCACGATCGCAATCCCAATCGCCACCGCTCCGACCACAAACGCCGAGATCCGCGCCACCAGCACTTCCTCTCCCGGCTTGCGTTCCGTCCCGCTGTGAATCACATTCGTCCAGAAATCGTGGGAGAACGACGTCGTCGCGCTGATCGTAAGTCCCGCCACCACCGCCAGAATCGTTGCAAACGCGATGGCCGAGATAAAAGCAAAAAAGACGGACCCAGCCAGCGCGTTGGCCAGCAGCGGCGCGCTCATGTTCGTGCCACCGTGCCCCTTGATGAAGTCCGGCCCAACGATCGTCGCAGCCCCGAATCCCAGGAAAGTCGTCATGATGTAGAAGCTTCCAATCAACACCATCGCCCAAACTACGCTGTGCCGCGCCGTTTTCGCGTCGGGCACGGTATAGAAGCGGACCAGAATGTGCGGCAATCCTGCCGTGCCAAAGATCAACGCCAGTCCCAGCGAGATCAAATCCAGCGGCCCGTATGGCGGTTTATACCGCAGCCCCGGGGTCAGGAAGTCTTTGACCACTTCCTGTCCTTTCGCATCGTGATACGTCACATGCGAGATGGCGCCAAAGAATTCTCCAAAACTAAAATGGAAGTGAGCCATCACCAGAATACTCAGCAGCAGCGTCCCCGCCATCAGCAGCACGGCCTTCACAATCTGCACCCACGTCGTCGCCAGCATGCCGCCGAACACGACATAGACGATCATCAGAATGCCCACTCCGATCACTGCCTCGTTGTACGTGACCTTTCCCGCGAGCAGCAGCTTCACCAGCGCGCCCGCTCCCACCATCTGCGCGATCATGTAAAACGTGCTCACTGTCAACGTACTCAGCGACGCCATTGCCCGCACCGGACGCGGCTTCAATCGATACGCCAGCACGTCGGCCATCGTATATTTACCCGCATTACGCAGCGGCTCCGCGATCACCAGCAACACCGTCAGATACGCAACCAGCCATCCGACGGAAAACAGAAAGCCGTCATACCCCTGAAACGCGATGATGCCCGCGATCCCCAGGAACGACGCGGCGCTCATGTAATCGCCCGCCACCGCAATCCCGTTCTGCCAACCTTTGATCTGGCGGCTTGCCGCAAAATACGCGCTCGAACCAGACGAGCGTCTCGAGGCCCAATAAGTAATGCCGAGAGTGATCGCGATGAACACCAGAAACATAATCAGTGGAATATTCGACATGGCTTACTTGCCTCCCTTTGCGTCTTCGGCCCGGGTGAGGATGTCCTTCGCCAAACGGTCGAAATCGTTCGCCGCTCGGACATAAAGCCCCGCGATGATCCAAGCCACCACAAACTGCGACAGGGCAAACAGGTATGCCAGATTCACCGGTCCAATCACCTTCGTCGACATAAACTGCGGCGCATACCCTACCAGCACCGGCAACGCAAAGTAGTACAAGACGAAGAATATGAACGCCGGCACGATGAAGATCCTCTTCGTCGCCATCAGATCCTTGAATGCCTTGCTCTCAGCGATTTCGTCCCACGTGGACTGTGACGCCTCATACTGCTTTGATTGCACAACTTCCAGATTCTTTGTGGCGTTTGCCATAGGTTTTCCTTCTCCCCAAGTGAGGTGGCGACCCCAAGCTGAAGGCGCCAAAGCGATACCGCGACTGCCCGACAGCTTACTCCCACTGTCAAGCGCCGCCCGATAACCCCAGGCGCGGCGCATCCTGTATACGCCACGTCTGTGTTAACGGAGTGTTAAAAAGTCAAGAAACTAGAATGTGAAGACTGGCCCGAATTCCGTCCTCTGATCCTTCCACTTCGTCGCTGGCGTTCCCGCCACCGTGTACAACGGACCGACTTCCGGGGTCAGCGTCGTCTGATATTGCGACTGTTCAAACACAAACATTGCCCATTGGTTGATCTTGTAGTAGAGCGTCGCGGCCAGCAGCCTCGATTGCGATAGCGGTATCCCTCCATTGCAAGCCGTCAGTCCGTCTGCGCTCGCGCATCCGATGCCCAGCGCTTTCTTGATATCCGGATGCACAACCTGATCCTTGCCCGCGTGCAGATAAAGTTGCCAGCCCGCGTTGTGTCCCTTGGGATCGGCATTGAACCACCGCGACAAAGGCAAGCCCACATTCAGGAATCCTCCGAAAGCCCCCACTGGCCGCTGGGGCGCAATCTCCCATTTTCCGTTGGACGCCGCACACGTCCCTGCCGTGATCGCCACCGTGCAACCAATCTGCTGTGCTCCCGCCACTCCCACATTATCGACCGTTTGTACCGTTTGAACGTCGTACAACCCGGTCGTGTCGGTGTAAAAGGTGTTCAATTGCCCGGCCAACATGAACCGCATGTCGCCGCCGCGGAATGCGTTCGCCACAAACGTAAACCACCGCGTCGGCAACTGCACCGCGAGCTGATTGCCATACAGATTGCTGCTGTTGGTGAATCCTCCGGGATACTGCGCCAGCAAGTCGCTCGGCACCGTTCCGAGATTGGTGCGGGTCGTGATCGCCGTCCGCCGCCCGTCATATCCCGACCAGATCAATTGCGCCGGAGCCACTGCCGGAGCTCTGTCCAGTTGGAATTGCAGCACCGCTCGCGCCTCTAATTCCGGCCTTCCCGAGTCCGCCCCCTGCCGTTCACCCTCGCCGATCTGTGCCTCGAAGCCACCCAGCGTTCCGTTGAGTTTGTAGATTTGCCCGGTGCTCGGCATCATGAGCGCAAACTCCGGGGAGAACTTAAAATTCCGGTCGCTCGTCCCCAGCTTCTGCACCATGCCGAACCGAAACTGCGGAGTCCGCTCCCAAATGTCACCCGAGAACGCACCCAGAAAAGTCGTCTCGAGAATATTCGGAAGCGCAGTCGATCCGAACAAAGACCAGTTCTGCCCGCCCTCGAAAAATACGTCGGTCCGGTCACTGGCCGCGTAGTCCAATCGCACATACGCCAAACGCAACCGCGGCTGTGGATTCCGGATCGACGACACATCCGCGTTGTCCACTTCCGTAAATCCGCCTTCGAAGTCCCCCTCGACTTTGCCCGTCAACGTCAGCTTCGCCGCAATGTCCGGCCACTCGAAGTTGGCGCCAAAGCGGCTGGCACGCGCCTTGATGTGAAACGACGGATCCCGTGTCGGTCCCGTGTTGAACACGTCACTCGAATTCAGAAAGATTCCTGGGAACGGAAAATCGTCGCCATTCGGCGAGCTCGAGTCGTGCACCGCCGTTGCTTTGATGAAGCCGTAAGGCGTGATTTTCACCGCGCCCACCTTGAAGCCCGGAATCAGCCCGTCCTTCACCGGCGCGTCAATCGGCAGCACTCGCACGGGAGCCACCGCGGCAACCACCACCGGCCCTGCGGGTTTGCTCTCCTTCGGAACTGCCGCTGCTGCCGTCTGCGGCGCAAGCGCGGCCGGTGCTGCTGTGGCCGGTACCGGTGTGACTGTGGGCGGTGTGACCGCCGATAAGTCCGCCGCGCTCACGACTCCCTTGCGCGCCAGAGCCTCCACCAGCAACTGAAACTCTGCCTCCGGAGCCGCGTTCCCGATCGCATTCGCCTCCGCCGGCGCAAGCACTCCCTTCATCACCAGCACCCCCAACAGCGCCGTTAGGTTCGCGCTGCTTCCGGCCGAAGGTAAGTTTGCGTTCGCAGCAGAAGCTGGCTGCGCGGCTGCAGCGTCCGCGGACTTCTCTGCACTTGTTTTTGCCTCGGCGCCATCCTTCGTTCCTGCAAGCATCGGAGCCGTGGATACGGCGGCAAGTAGCGCACTACAAATCCATGGTTTCAATTTCTGCATGACTGATATCTCCTTCTTCCCCGGGAGCGATTCCGTCTCCACCAGCCGTCACCGCAACAATGCTGCCTCTGATTTGCAAGTGGCGCGCGGACCGTTCGAGCTGCCGCACGTCGGTTTCACCCTTTGGGGCCCTGCAATTTCACCCTGGTTCGGACGCAATGGGATGACACACTAGGCTGGAAGCAAAAGTAAGGATGTGCGGGCAGTCACCGGCTGTTGTGACTTACATCACGCATGCCGCAGTCGCGGGTAATTCGAACGACCGTTCGCTAACACGTGCGCGTTAAAAGAAAATCGTTTCGGCAGCCCATTCGATGGGCGTCGCACCCCAAACTCTGCCTCGCCGGATTTCCGTTCCCCAATTCTCCGGCGTGGGATACTCTTTCGACCTGGATGGCGCACGAACACATCTTGCAGTGATCTGAGTCACTGTGCGGCCATCTTGCTCGCAGCAGAATTCCTTTCGTCTTTACCCACTCGACCGCTCGGAGGTCTGCATGAGCGCGCTTCCCCTCTCGAAACTCGAACATATTTCCAACCTGCTCACCATGGACCAGGAGTACGCTGCCCCGGCCATCGTCGCCAACAATGTTCTTCAGAAGAATTGGGACCAAGAACGCGAGCGCGCGCTTGAAAATCCAGAAACATTCTGGGGAAACTACGCTCGCCAGTTCGAATGGTCGCGGCCGTGGACGAAAGTCCTCGAGTGGGACGGCGTTCATCACCAATGGTTCACCGGCGCCAAGACCAACATCACCGTCAACGCGCTTGACCGTCACGCCAACTCCGATCGTTGCAATCGCGCAGCCTTCCTCTGGCTCGGCGAGGACGGCGCCGAACGGATCGTCACCTACGGCCAGCTCCATCGCCAGGTCTGCCGCTTCGCCAACGGACTGAAGTCGTTGGGTGTAACCAAAGGCGATCGCGTCATCATCTACATGCCTCTTACGATCGAGGGTGCGATCGCCATGCTTGCCTGTGCCCGCATCGGCGCCATCCATTCTGTCGTCTACGCAGGACTCGGCCACACCGCGCTTCGCGACCGCATCACCGACGCCCAAGCCAAAATCGTCATCGCCGGAGACGTTGGCTACCGCCGCGGCAAAACCGTCGCTCTCAAAGCCATCGTCGATGAAGCCATTGAATCCCTCGAGTGCGTCGAGAAAGTAGTTATATATTCGCGCACCAAAGCCGAAATCCGAGCCCCACGCGAAATCGATTTCAACGACCTCCTGAAATTCCCGCCAGATTGCCTCGCGGAGCCAACGGACTCCGAAGATCCTCTTTTTCTTCTCTACACCTCGGGATCCACCGGCAAACCAAAAGGCGTTGTCCATGTGCATGGCGGCTACATGATCGGCACGACATATCATCTGAAGAGTTTCTTCGACATCGGCGAACGCGACATCTTCTGGTGTACGTCCGACATCGGATGGGTTGTCGGCCACTCCTACATCGTCTACGCCCCGCTCTGCGCTGGCGTCACCACGCTCTTCCGCGAAGGAGCCATCGACTATCCCAGTCCTGGCACCGCTTGGGAAATTGTCGAGCGCTACGGGGTCACGAAAATGTTCACTGCTCCCACCGCGCTAAGAATGTTCATGCGCTATGGCGAGAGCTATCCCGCCGCGCACGACCTCACCACTCTCCGCGTCATCGCCTGTGCCGGAGAGCCGCTGAATCCCGAAGCCTGGCGCTGGGCGCAGACGCATCTCGCCGGTGACGGAAAATGGGGATACGTCATCGACAACTGGTGGCAAACCGAATTGGGATGCCCCACGCTCGGCACTCCACCATCGATGGCGATGCGTCCCGGAAAAGTTGGCGTCGCCGTTCCCGGTGCCGAGGCCGACGTCCTCGACGAAGACGGCAAGACCGTTCCTCCTGGGGTTGGCGGGCGCCTCGTCCTCAGGCGTCCCTTCCCGTGCATGTTGCGCACGGTCTGGGGCGATCCCGCCCGCTACGAACGCGACTGGAAATTCTTCCCCGGATGCTACGTCACCGGCGACGTGGCCATGAAGGACAAAGACGGATACATCGCCGTCCTCGGCCGCTCCGACGACGTCCTCAACGTTGCGGGACACCGCATCGGCACCGCCGAAGTCGAGAGCGCGTTAGTCTCGCATCCCGCCGTAGCAGAAGCCGCCGCTATCGGCGTTCCCGACGCGCTAAAGGGAGAAACGATCAAAGCCTTTGTGCAAGTCCGCGCCGACCACGTCCCGTCGGATTCGCTAGCCGCTGCGCTGATCGAGCACGTCCGCCGCGAACTAGGCCCGATCGCCACGCCATCATCTCTTGAATTCGTGGCGTCGCTCCCCAAGACGCGCTCCGGCAAAATCCTCCGCCGATTCCTAAAGGCCAAAGAAGCAGGCGTGGACGCCGGCGACGTCTCCACCATGGAGGGCTGATTCTGGAGCTCACCGAAAAGAAGGGATTCCGATTCTAACGTCGCTCCTTATGCGGCGTTAGAATCGGGATTTTGTTTTGATGCTTCACTCAAAAACAAAAGGCGCCCGGAAAGGACGCCCCTCTGCTCCCAAAACTGAAACCTACGAAACCTTGAAACGTGAACCTTTGAAACCTGCCTCTTCTAGACTTTCGCCGCGTTCGCCAGCTTTCCCACCGCCGCCAACTCCTCCAGCGTCGGCACCGACTCCGGTTCCGTGATCTTGCTCTCTGGCAACTGCGCTCCATTCTTGAACGCTTCCACCAACATCTCAATCGCCAAATCCGTATTCGGACGAATAAAAATCGTCGCTGCTAACGTGCCATTGCGCACCCAAGTCTGCCCTGTCTTCGGCATCCCGTCGCAACCCGTGATCGGAATCTTCATCCAGCGCGCTCGCTCCGATTCGGCAAGCTCGCTGAACGCCTTCCGCGCGCCCACCGCCATGCTGTCGTCCTGCGCTCCGACCAAATCAACATGGCTTTCCTGCGAAGTCCGCAGACGCAGCCACGAACTCACGGCCTTATGAGCGCTTTCTTCGGTCCAGTTCGCGCGCATCGACTTCACGACGATGTTCGCCGGCTTGGTCCGGTTCATCCCCGCCGTGCGCTCTTTCGCCGCGGAACTGTTCGCTGGTCCTTCGATATACAACACTTTCCCGCCATTCGGCAGCAGCGCCGCGAATTGATGCCCTTGAATCTTCCCAACTTCATCATGATTCGAACTGATGGTAAACACCGGTACTTTGTACAGCCGTCTTAGTTCGAGGATGTAATCCACTTCATGATTCAGCACGACCCATCCGATTCCCGCCGCCGAAGCCGCCCGCGCCACCTGCGGAAATGCCGTTCCGCCCGCGGGTTCGAACATGATTGCATCCGGACGCGCCACCGACGAATCCTGCACGTAGTGCAGCAGTTGCTGGCTCTGCGCCACCGCGTCATTGTTTGCGTGAATGATCTTCACATCGACGCCTAGCCGCCGTGCGGCTTTCTCCGCCGCCGCAGCCTGCTCCTGCTGGTAGTCGTTGTCATTGTTCGTGAGTGAAACCAGAAAGCTGAGTCGTTTCATGGATTGTCCCATTTCGGATCATAGTGCCCGCGATACACCTCACCAACGTAACCGGGGTAACCCTTGCGTCGGGACATTTCATGCGCTCGGTCATCCGGAGCGCAGGGACTGGTTCGCGAAGCGGACCAGTTCCGGAGTCGAAGGACCCCGAGCCAGTGAGCAGTGAAATAGGAGTGGCCGAAGAATTCTCCCCGTGTCTCTCGGTTGGGGTTTATCGAAAGAAGCTACAGTGGACCGACCTGGACTTACGCTCCCGCGGCCGCGCTCTTGGCCTTCGCGGCCTCGCCCATGAATGATTTCAGATTCGTATCGAGAGTTTCGCGGTCGGTGTCCGAGATATCCACGAAGCGGAACGGCTGCATCCACCCTTGCGTCGCCCACATGGGAAACAGCATCTGCGCCTTGCCTCGTATCGTCGCCTCACGAATGTGGAAGATCAATTCAACTTCCAGCTTTTCGTCGAGCGGTTTCTCGAAATGAATGACTCCCCCGCTGGTCGACAGCTGATGAATTGCCGCCCGCACGGACCGCTTGTTCGGCAACCGCACCAACACCAGCACTGATCCGCGCAGCTTCACGCGAAACGGACGGTCAACTTTCTCGGGCTTCTCAGCTTTCTCTCGCTTGGGCGGCAGAAGTCGCGCCGATGATTCGAATTCTTCTGACATAGGCTTGCCAAAGTATCGCAGCCCCTCGCGCCCCTTGCGAAGTTACCAAAGCCCAAAGACCAGACTCGAGGGTGCCCCATCCTTGTTGCGGCCTTTTGCGACAGAGCCTGCCCTGAGCGCAGTCGAAGGGGTGGGGATTTTGACTTGAGATTCTGCCTTGGGAATAACACAAAAAACTACTTTCGTCCGGGATGAACTTCTGCACCTTGCGAGAACAGATTGTACGGCCACTCCTGCCGCTTCTGGGCCGCCGGCTTTAACGCATCCTTCGTGACTTGGTTGGCAGCGGAATTCGCCGCAACTGGAGTCGGATCATCCTTCGCCGCAATATTCCAGTCCTCCGGGGGATCCGCAATTCCCCATACGTTTCCATGGGTATAGAGCGACGCGCCGATCAGAAAATATTTGCCGTCGATTCCCAGCGGAAGGCAGTTCGCCACCCGGGCTGTTACGCTTCCGCCTCCCGGCAATCCGCTCAGCATCAAGGGAGTCTCGACTTGCAGCTCTTCCGAACTGCGAAATCCGCAGCCCTGCGCGCTCACCACGAGCAGGGTACATTTCTCGCCAAAGGGACGCATCCGGTCCAGGCTGATCACGCCCACCGGAATCTCCACCCGCAGCCGAGTGCTGCGTCGAATCGCTTTAGCAGTCATTACTTCCATCAATGTGTATGCCGCTCGGGAGCCTCAACCCGCCACGCGCAAACCCTATTGATTGTGGCAGATTTGCCCCCATCCCGACGGTGACAAAAGTAACCGGAAGGCTGCCCTATTCGTGGCACCAGGAGCACTGAATAAATTCGTTCTCAGTGAAACGATACTTCAAAACCGGGCACACTCCAGCCGCAAAGCGGCGGCATTCATTAGCCCCGCACGTAAGTGCGGGGTAGAGTTGATAAGACGAATCGAGCCCCGTAGGGACGGCACCAAACCCGGCTCGTGTTCGCGGGCATCGCGATAAACCTGAACACCGCACCCGCGAAAAACTTCACCGCTTCGCATTCCGTCGTGCCTGCGCCACTCCCGCCCGGATCCCCCTCGCAACCGCTCGCTGGAATCCAGCCTTGTTCATCGCCGCCATGGTCGCCGCCGCGATCCCCCCAGGCGTGGCCGCCTCGAGCAACAACTCTTCTACACTCGCGCCACTCTGCCGCCAATACTCGATCCCATCGGACAACGCATGCGCGGCCGCGATCAGCGCCGTCTTGCCGGAAAGCCCGGCACTCTGCGCCACCTTCGCCAAGTGCGCCAGTGCGTGATACCCGTGCGTCGGCGAACTCGCCGCCGTCATCGCATCGAATTGGCTCTCGGGCAGATCCAGCACAGCCCCTACACTCTCGAACAATGCACGCGCCAGCCCGCGCTCCCCTTTCGCAACGCTGCGGTCAAAACATACTGGAGTCAATCCTCGCCCAATCCGGCACACCGGACTCGGCATCGCCCGCGCCCACTTCGCCCCAGGAAGCCACGTTCGCAAGTTTCGTATCGGGATGCCCGCCGCCAGACTGATGCACAACCGCGGCACGCCAGCACCGCAAGCAACCACTTCGCCAAGCATCCCTTTCACTGACCCCGGCCGCACCGCCACAAACAATATGCCCGCCCGCTCCACCGCCGATTTCAAATCGCGAGCAATCTCCACTCGCGACTCTCGCCCCAGCATCCGCACCTTTTCCGGATGCCGGTCATAGACAACGATCCTCCGATCGTCTCCGGCTAGACGAAGTCCCGCCGCCAGCGCCCCAGTAATATGTCCTCCGCCGAGAAACACAGTAGCTTTCATGATCGCCCGAGTAACGGAATTGTGATCCGCGCAATCCGCGTGAATCCGTGGCAAAGAATTATCGGCTCGCCAACCCGCCCGCCGTCTCCCCGCCATCCATCGTAAACACGTGCCCCGTCGCAAACGCCGCATCGTCCGACGCCAGGTACGCGAACAGCCCAGCAATTTCCTCCGGCGTGGCGTGCCTGCCCAACGGAATCTTTCGATTCACCTCCGCCAGCATCGCGTCGGAATATTCCGCGCGCTGCATCGGTGTCAGCACATATCCCGGAGCGACCGCGCACACGCGCACCTTCGGCGCCAGTTCCAGCGCCATCGACCGCGTCAACTCAATGACTCCCGCTTTGGTCGCGTTGTAATCGGCATAATATGGATATCCCATCACGCCATTCGTCGAAGCGGTCTGCAGGATCACTCCACTCCCGTTCTCCCACATATGCCGCGCTGCCGTCTGCGCTACATAGAACACGCCCGTCAGGTTCACGGCAATCACGCGCTCCCATTCTTCGGGAGTGATGTCGAGAAATTTGTGCCGGATACTGATCCCCGCATTATTCACCAGCACATCCACGCCATCCATCAGCCGGATCGCCTCGGCAAACGCAGCCTCCACCTGCATCAGATCAGTGACATCCGCAATAATTGCTTCGCCGAGTCCGGGTAGTTCATGCTTGACGCGCCCGCAAGCCACGGCGTCGCGATCCATCACACAAACGCGAGAGCCTTCCTCAAGAAAACGAGCCGCAGTGGCAGCCCCAATTCCGCTCGCGCCGCCAGTGATGAGTACGCGTTTGTGCTTCAACCCTCGCATGGACTCTCCTTAACGATACCGGTTGTCATTCCGAGCGAAGTCGAGGAACCTGCTGTCCCTTCCGGCAAGACGGACCGTGGCAGCCACCTCTTCGGAACGATTCGCCGCACATGGATCACTTCAGGATAACGAGGCAGGAGGTACTCTGGCTAGAAGAGAAGCAACTACGGTAGCGATGCTTTAGTGTGGAGACCCCACTACCAGCAACTACTCGTGCTTCATCAGCGCAGGAGCGCAAACGCGTCGCAGGTCCGTTCGATGATCTGCTGCTGGTGGGCTGTCGGGTTGATGAACTCGACGCCATGTGTAAACCCGCTACGGTTCCGCACCACACCTCGCACCACAAGCTCGGTCGAGTAATAAGGAAGTAAAAACTCCAGCGACAAAGTAGAGCCCGGCTCGATCTCCCGCGTCACGAACAACCGTAATCCACCCTTGCTCACGTCGCACACCTGTCCCGTAAAGTTGGCGTACTGCCCATTCAAGACCGTCGTAACGTTCACATCGATGGTTACGTTGTAACGCTCCCATCGCCGTTGTTCTCTCCCTTTCGGCGTTTCTCCAGGTCTCCATGGCCGCTTTGCTTGCGAGAAAGCAGCCTCCGTAAGATACTTTTTCGCACTTCTACAGAATGGTCAATCCTTTCAGCGAAATTGACCACGTGTTCCCATAACCGATGGGCTATGACCTTTCATCAGAGTGCCAGTGACTGCCACTCTCGTGCCATGTGTATCCATTTTACGAAATTGACTACACACGATTTGTTCAGCTTATTTGAAAAGTAAAACGCTTTAATCAGCCTGAAGGCAACCGTTCCAAGGCGATTGCGGTTGACAGCATGAGCGCACAGTTGGTCGCATTGCGAATGCGTCCGTCGCTAGGCAATCCCCCTCAGCAACCCGCGGCGCGCACCGTGATCGTCTCTTTGACTCCGCGCAGTTCGCGCATTAACTCCGGGTCGCACGGACGGTTGATGTCATAGATCGCGTATCCAAGATTTCCGCGCGTCGACAGTACCTGGCGCTCGATGTTGATCCCGCGATCTGCCAATATGTCGTTGATCGCCCGCAAAATTCCCGGCACGTTGTGATGGATGTGCATCAGCCGGTACGAGCCCTCTTCATATTCCAGATGCACCTGCGGCAGGTTCACGCTGAGCGTCGAATCGCCGGTCTTCACGTAGTCGATCAGCTTCGCCGACACGAACGATCCAATATTCTGCTGGGCTTCTTCCGTCGAGCCGCCGACGTGCGGCGTGAGGATCACATTCGGCAATCCGCGAAGCGCGCTCTCAAACGGCGCGCCGGATTCGGGCTCATGCGGGAATACATCCACCGCGGCGCCGGCAACCTTACCTGACTTCAAACAAGCCGCCAGTGCGGCGTGATCGACCACAAACCCGCGGCTCAAGTTCAGGAAGCACGCGCCATCTTTCATCGCTCCGAACTCGTCGTTGCCAAACAAATTCTGGTTAGTCGGCTTGCCATCAACGTGCAGCGTGACGACGTCAGAAATTTCCAGCAGCTCACGAAAGCTGACGCCTCGCGCATTTCCGCGCGCCAGCACGTGCGCCACGTCGTAGAAGACGACGCGCATGCCCATCGCCTCAGCCAGTTCAGAAAGTTGCGAGCCGATCTTGCCGTATCCCACAATGCCCAGCGTCAGCCCGCGGACCTCATGCGCGCCCGCGGCCGACTTGTTCCACACGCCGCGGTGCATTTCGGTCGAAGCAGCAAACGTCCTGCGCAGCAGCAGGATGATCTCCCCGATCGCCAACTCCGCCACCGAGCGCGAGTTTGAGTGCGGATCGTTAAACACCGCGATCCCACGCCCGCTCGCCACCGCGCGATCGATCTTGTCGACGCCGATGCAGAACGCGCCCACCGCAACCAGATGTTTCGCGGCCTCAAGCACCGCGGGCGAGATCCTCGTCTTCGAGCGCACTCCCAGAAGCGCTGCCTCGCCGATCTTCTCGATCAGTTCCGGCTCTTCGAGCGCAGCCTTGTGCGACTCGACTTCATATCCCGCGTCACGAAATACCTGCACCGCAACCGCGCTGATGTTCTCCAGCAACAGTACTTTCAAGCACCCTCCCCAGACATTTGGATCAAACAAGAATTATCTCAAACGATGCGGGGGACGATGTGGGGACAGCCGCCCTCGGCTGTCTAGCGGCCCAGGGTGTCGGGCCGCAGCCGAGGAGTATCGGGCCGCTTAGCATCAGGCTAGATAGCAGAGGCGTCATCCCGAAGCCTCGCGCTTTTACAAGCGCGGCGAGCGCTCAGGACGACGCCTCTCGTAGCGTAACTGCTAAATGGGTCTGCCTTTGAAGAAGTAGATCAGCTCGATGATCAGGATGACGACGACCATCAACTCGAGGATAAAGGCGCGGGACTGGTTGAATTGCTCAACCATGAACTTATAAAGATCTTCGGCGGTCTGGAGCTTTTCTTTGACTAAGTCCTTGTAATCGGGCACGCCGACCTTGGCCGCACACAACTTATACAGCCGCGCGGAGAACATGTCGCTGAGAAACTTGATGGCGTTGTCGGCGCGCTCGGTGAGTTCGTTGACGTCGAGCAGGACGGTGTGCAGCTTGGCCGCGGCGCGCGCGGTCCGCCAACGCGACCAGAGTCCGGTGCCTCCGGCGTCGAGGAAGTCGTAGACCTTTTCGAGCTCGGTGGTGAGGAGCTCGTCGTAGTAGCGGAATTCGAGCAGCTGCGAGTTGGCGTACTGCAGCAGCTGGATGGCGGTCTCGGCGCCCACAGCCGTGTCGTAAATGAAAGCGGCGTTCCATCCGATGACCGCGAGGTCGCTGGGATAGTACGAGATGCACGACTGCAGAATCTCCTGGCGCTCGCCTTCGGAGAGCGTGGCCATCTCTCCGCGGACGACCTGGGCGATCTGGTCGCCGTGTTCGGCCAGAAGATCGTTGGCCATCGCGGAGGGAGCTCCGTCGATCTCGCGCACGTGGAAGATGAAGTAATCCTCTTGCAGGAAGTCGCCGCCGCCCTCCTGAGAAGCGTAGGGCTTGATCAGCGCCGGAGCGGCTTGCGCCAGTTTCTGCTTGACGATGCGCAGGGCGAGCTTCTCGAAGTTGGTGTCGGAGGTCCAGCGGCAGGAGAGATCGATGAGAGTGTCCCAGCCGCCGGAAAACGGCAGCTCGAACTCGAGGCTGACGACGCCGTAGTCGTAGTACTTGATCTCCCCGGCAAGGCGCTCGCCGGATTCGAGGATCAGGGGCTCGAGAGTCTCCTCGACCGGAGGACGCTGGTAGCGGACATAGGCCGGGGCCTTCTTGAGGATGGCCTCCGCCTTGCGCGCGGGGAAGATCTTGCGGAGCTCGTCGAGGCGGATCTCTTCGCAGACATCGAACTGGATCAGGACGAGGACCGATCCGCGGAGGGGCCCGGCGGCAGGCGACGGCATCGACACCTGGGTGGACAGGGCTTCGGCGATGTCGTTGCTGACCATGGTTGTGAGGTCGCGGTCCATAGGGCGGTGCTCGGTTGTCAGTTCTCAGTTCTCGGCGACGAAGTAATGCAGAGCGAGACTGAAAGAGCGAAGGCTTCCGTGCTCTGTATCTATTGTCTCAGAGGTAGGGGCATTGGGGGTAGAGGATCGCAAGTTGTTGATATGTAATGGATTAGTTGATTCAGGCTGAGTCAAAGGCCCCACTTCTGGCAAACCCGGCCAGAAATGGGGCACCCGGGTTCTGCCGGTTACTGTTGATTTCAGCGTCTGCGGGTGGCGGCCCAGAGGAACAGGCTGCCGGCGGCGAGGGCTCCGAGGCCGATGCCGGCGCGCCTCATCGAGGCTTGGACTTCGGATTGGCGCTCGCGGGCCAGGTCGGATTCGGGGTAGGGATTGTCGCGGTCGAGGGCCGAGGGTTGGAGCGCCATCTGTAGGACTTCCGCGAGATGGAGGGCGTGGCGTCCGGTGCCCTGGGCGATCTGCTCGCGGCAACTGAATCCGTCGGCGATGATCAGCCAGTCGTTGGGCGCGTTGCGGACGGCGGGGAGGAGTTCGAGCTCGCCGATGGCGGCGGAGACTTCGTATTTGTCGCGCTCGAAGCCGAAGGATCCGGCCATGCCGCAGCATCCGGGCGCGGGAGCCTGGAAGTCGACACCGAGACGGTTGAGGAGCGATTCCTCGGCGGTCATCTTCATGATCGACTTGTGATGACAGTGTCCGTGGAGCAGGGCTTTGCGATTCAGTTGCGGGAGCGGGGAGCCGGTCGCATTGCGCGTCAATTCTTTTTCCAGAAATTCGCTGAGCAGAAACGTTTGCTTGCTCAGGGCCTGGGCGCGGGCATCGTGCGGGAAAAGATTAACAAGCTCGTCGCGGAAGACGGCGACGCAGCTGGGCTCGAGTCCGACGACGGGAATTCCGGCTTCGATCTCCGGCTCGAGTTGATCGAGAATCTGGAGCAGCAGCGCTTCAGCGCGATCGAGCATGCCGAAGTCGTAGAGGGGGCGTCCGCAGCAGAGGTTGGCTTGCGGGACGACCACGCGGTATCCGGCGGTTTCGAGAACTTCGACGGCGGCTCTGGCGGTCGAGGGGAGGAAGTAGTTGTTGAATGTATCGGCCCAGAGGAGGACGGGCGGGGCCGAAGCCCCTTCTTCTTTTTCTTCAAACGGCACGGCTGAAGCCGTGCCCTGATACGAATTTTGCGGCGCTGACGCGGCATGTTGATACGAATCTTCCGCTCGCTGCGCATCGCGGGGCGGACGAATGCGTCCGCCGCTCCATGAACTGGTGCGGTAGAACCATTGCTTGAAAGTTTCCGGGGCGAAGGCGGGAATGGTGCGTTGCGGCGGGATGTGGCCGACGAACTTGACGATGTCACGAATGAAGGGGAGCTGCGTGGTGAGATTCACCAGGCCCGGGGCGTTCGACGCGAGACGCGCCCAGAAATCGATGTTGCCGAAGGCGTAGGCATTCAGCGGGCGGATGCGGCCTTCATAATAATGAGAAAGGAATTCGGCTTTGTAAGTGGCGACGTCGACGCCGACGGGGCAATCGCTCTTGCAGCCTTTGCAAGCGAGACAGAGATCGAGCGACTGCTTGACCTCTGCGCTGCGCCAGCCGTCGCCGATGACTGCGTCGCTGCGATCCGGATTTTGCGTCATCTCCCAGAGCAGGTGAGCGCGGCCGCGGGTCGAATGTTCTTCTTCGTGCGTGGCGCGCCAGCTCGGACACATCACGCCGCCTTCTTCACGGCGGCATTTGCCAACTCCGACGCAACGCAGCGCGGCATGCGAGAGGCTGCCGTGATCGAGCGGAAACTGGAAGTGCGTCTCGGGTTCCCAGGTAGAGTAGTTGGGGCCGAGGCGCAGATTTTCGTCGAGCTTGTTGGCCGTCTTTCCAGGCAAACCAATCAGCTTGCCCGGATTCATCTTCCAATCGGGATCCCACGCGGACTTGAATTTGCGGAAGGCCTCCATCAACTCGGGGCCGAACATTTTCGGGTAAAGCTCGGCGCGGGCCTGTCCGTCGCCGTGTTCGCCGGAGAGAGATCCGCCGTAGCTGACGACCAAGGCGGCGGCTTCTTCGACGAACTTTCGGTATTTAGCGATGCCCTCTTTGGATTGCAGATCGAAGTTGAGGCGCGTGTGAACGCAGGCGTGACCGAAGTGTCCGTAAAGCGAGCCCTTGTAGCCGAACGCGGCCATCATTTTGCGGAGGTCGCGAAGATATCCGCCGAGTTTTTCGGGAGAGACCGCGGCGTCTTCCCAACCTTCCCAGTTCAGCGGCTCACCGGGAACGTGCGAGGTTGCGCCGAGGCTGGATTCGCGAACTTCCCATATACGCTTGGCCTGCGCGCCGGAATAGAGCTGCACTTTGGGAGGAGTCGAGCCGCGGCCGAGTGCATCGATCAGGCGGAGAGCCTGAGATTCGGCTTCGGACAACGTCTGGCCACCGAACTCGACTATTAACCATCCGCCGCCTTCGGGAAGAAGGGCGAGTCCTTCGGAGTTGATGCCTTTTGTGCGCTCGTAATAGACGAGGAGGTCGTCGAAGCCTTCGAGACCGATGGGCTTGTGCTCGAGAATTTCGGGGATGTGATCGGCGCACTGATAGATATCGGAATAGGCAACGACGAGGAGGACACGCTGCGGCGGGCTTTCGATCAGGCGGCAGGTGGCTTCCAGCGTGGTCACACACGTTCCTTCCGAGCCGACTAAGGAGCGCGCGACGTGAAAACCATTCTCGGGAAGAAGGTAGTTGAGGTTGTAGCCGGAGACGCGGCGGGGAATGTTGGGGAACTTCTCGCGGATCAGGTCTCCGTATTGATCGGCGATTTGCTTGAGGGCGGCGTGGATTTGATCGCGACGTTCGCTGCCGCGGCCCGATACTTCCAGGCCGCCGGACAGCCGAGGGCGGCTGTCCGCACCCGGTTCATCTTGGCCGCCGGGGCGGACGAATGCGTCCGCCCCTACATTCATACGGACGCCGTCGTAGGTGACTACATCGAGGGCCTCGATGTTTTCGTCGGTCTTACCGCCCATCACGGAGTGGACGCCGCAGGAGTTATTGCCGATCATGCCGCCGATGGTGCAGCGGTCGTGGCTGGCAGGATCGGGAGCGAAGGTCAGGTGAAATTTTTCCGCGGCGTTGCGGAGATGATCGAGCACGACTCCGGGTTGCACGCGGGCGATGCGACGTTGGGGATCAATCTCAAGGATGTTCCCCATGTATTTCGTGAAGTCGAGGACGACAGCGACATTGCAGCACTGTCCGGCAAGAGAGGTGCCTCCGCCGCGGCAGAGGAGCGGCGCGCCGAATTCGCGGCAGACGGAAATCGCCGCCAGAACATCGTCGGGATCGCGAGGAAGAACGACTCCAATCGGAACCTGGCGATAGTTGGAGCCGTCGGTGGCGTAGAGAGCTCGGCTGCCGTTGTCGAAGCGGACGTCACCACGCACTCGCGCGCGCAGAGTTTCGGCCAGTCCCGAAGCATCTGCCGACGAGAATTTCGAGACGGGCACGAAATCTGCAGCATTCTGTTGCATGGGCCCGTTCTTCAGTTTGATTTCTTGCTGACGTTGCTGACCTGGATTTTTGTCACGTCTCCGCTGGTCTGGGCGTTGACCGTGATCATATTTTTCTGGTCGTTGGAGATGAAGTTGCAATGGCTGTCATCGGAGTTCGACGCCATCGCGTTTGTGATCCTCGCTTTGTAGAAGGCGCAAACCTTATCGAGCGAGTCGCTGGTCGAGAAGCTGGCGGTCACGGTGTGAATGTTGCCGAAGGTCGCCGTGGCTGCTCCACCTTTTTGGATTTCGGCGCCGGGATAGATATCGATGCCGAGGTCTTTCGCGACCTGCGCGGGATCGCTGGAAGTTTCGACTTTGCCGAAGGGAGTATCCACCTTGACGTTGCCGTTTTCCTCGTGAATGTGCGAACTCTTGGCGATGCGGTAGGCGAAGAAACTGACCGAGGCCAGGCCGAGAATGCCAATCACCACGATCACGGCGACGATAATCAGAATAATCTTGAGAGCGCTGCTGCTGCCGCCACTGGGTGGGGCGGTCGCAGGCGCGGCCGCTGCGGGAACAGGCCTTGCGGGAACAGCGGCGGCGGACACGGCGGCGCCACATTTGTTGCAGAATTTCGTGCCGTCCGAGAGAGTTGCACCGCAGGAATTGCAGAATGCCATAGTCACCTCGTGGGAATGATCTGCTCGACGGGCGAGTATACCGCAGGGAACAGCTTGCCAGCATCGGGAAAACGGGGCTAAAGCCCTATCTCTTCCTTGCTCTTAACGCGGCCCTAAAGGGCCGCTCTTCCACGGTGCTGCACGCGACCGTGCGATCTTCCACCCGCCCTTCCGCATTTGCGAGGCCGGGACGGCCACTCGACGTCCGGCGGGACCCTTCGCTTCGCTCGAAAGCCAAGCTGCATATGCGGACAGCCGAAGGCGGCTGTCCCAACATGGACCTGCCATTTAGCTCCAGTGGCGGGTGCCATAGTCGGCCATCGAGAGCACTAACAAAATAAAAAGGAAGAAAACGGTGGAGATGACTACGACCTTGAGTAGTTTTTCGCTGGCGCCTTTGAGGTGCATGAAGAACAGGGCGACGATCAGCGCCTTGGCTGTGGCGATGACGAGGGCGACGGCGGAGTTGAATGCGCCAAGCTCGATGTACGCGGCTTTATAAGTGATGAAAGTGCCCAAGAGCAATGCGGCCCACACCGCGAAGTAGGTCTTCAAGGGCGACGTTTTGGAATGGTCAGACATAGCAGGCCTCAGAGGCAGTTCTCGAGAGATCAGCACCGGTTGCGATCCGCGCGAGATCTCTCACTTCGCCTGAAAACCGGCTCCGTTCGAGATGACGCAAATTTCGGGTGTTAGTCATAGATTCACAACCACGATTCACAACCACTCATGGGTGCCGATCGATCAGGTATAGCAACGGGAACAGGTATATCCACACGATATCGACGAAGTGCCAATAGAGGCCGCCGATTTCGAGCGGCGTGTGATACTCCGGCGTGAACCGGCCTTTCCATGCCATCCAGAAAAGCCAGGTAAAGATGCCCAGTCCGATGATCATGTGCAGCGCGTGCAGCCCGGTCATGATGAAGTAAAGCGCAAAGAAAATCTGAGCGTGGCGCGGGTTGGCGTATTGATCGGGATGACCGGGGATCGGCACGTGATCGAAGCTGAACGAGGGGCCCGGAACGTGGTGCTCGTCGAATTTCTGTTTGTATTCAACTCCCTTGATGCCGAGGAAGGCGCATCCGAAAACCATGGTGAGCGCGAGCATGACGAGCAGAAGACCGCGGCGGGCGGTCTGCGCCGCATAGATGGCGAGAACTACGGTCAAGCTGGAGCAGATCAGGACGGCGGTATTGGTGGCGCCGAGAGTCGCGTCGATGGACTTGCTGGCCGCGCCGAAATCTCCGAAGTACCATCCGCGATAAATCAGATAGGCGCAGAACAGACCGCCGAAGAACATCACTTCGGTGGCGAGGAAGATCCACATGCCGAAGTTGGAGGCGTCCTTCTGCTGCTCTTCGGTGGCGAAGTGGTGGAGCAGGGCCGGATTGTGAGCTTCACCGTGGACGGCGACAGAGCTATCGGGCAACGGGAACCTCCTGTTTATGAGGAGCGTCCAGTTCCTCGTAGTTATAGGCTTCCCAGGTGACGACGGGTTCTTGCTCGAAGTTAAAAGTCGTGGGCGGCGACGGCGTCTTCCACTCGAGGCCAGCGGCGTTCCACGGATTGTCGAGAGCGGGTTTGCCGTAACGCATCGACCAGAGGAAATACATCATGGGCAGAAGATATCCCACGCCGAGGACGGTTGCGCCCGCGGTCGAGAGCACGTTGAGCACCTGGAACTCCGGCGGGTATTGATAGTAGCGGCGCGGCATGCCGACGTAGCCGAGGATGAACTGCGGGAAGAAGGTCAGGTTGAATCCGATGAACACGATCAAGGCCGCCAGACGCGCCCATCCTTCAGGATAGAGACGGCCGGAAATTTTCGGCCACCAGAAATGCATTCCTCCCAAATAACCCATCAGAGCGCCACCAACCATGATGTAGTGGAAGTGGGCGATGACGAAATAGGTGTCGTGGACGTGCATGTCGATGCCGAGCGCGGAGAGAAATAGTCCGGTCAGGCCGCCGATGGTGAACAAGCCCAGGAATCCGAAGGCGTAGAGCATGGGCGCGTCATAGTGGATCGAGCCCTTATAGAGAGTCGCGGTCCAGTTGAAGACTTTCACGGCCGAGGGTACGGCGACCGCGTAACTGAGCAGCGAGAAGACGAGCGCCGCGTAAACGGAGATGCCGGCGACGAACATGTGGTGTGCCCAGACGAGGAATCCGAAGACCGCGATGGCGATAGATGAGAACGCGACAAAGCTGTAGCCGAAGATGCGCTTACGGGAGAAACAGGCAATGATCTCGGTGACGACGCCCATCGAGGGCAGAATCATGATGTAGACCGCGGGATGCGAGTAGAACCAGAAGAGGTGCTGAAAGAGGAGCGGATCGCCGCCGAGTTTGGGATCGAAGATGCCGAGGTGCAACGCGCGTTCGGCGACGACCAGTACCAGAGTGATGGCGATGACGGGCGTCCCGAGGATCTGGATAATGCTGGTCGCATAGTGCGCCCAGATGAACAGAGGAAGGCGAGACCAGGTCATGCCCGGCGCGCGCATGCGATGGATGGTGACGATGAAATTCAGGCCGGTAAGGATAGAGGAAAATCCGGCGACAAAAATCGCGAGTCCGGCTTCGATGACTTTGGTGTTGCTGAAGGCCGTGCTGAAGGGCACGTAGAAAGTCCAGCCGGTATCGACGCCGCCCGTCAGCATGCAGTGCACCATCATGGCGCCGCCGATGATGTAGAGATACCAGCTCAGCAGGTTGATCTTGGGGAAGGCGAGGTCTTTCGCCCCGATCATCATCGGGACAAGGAAGTTGCCGAGCACGGCTGGTATCGAGGGGATGAGGAAGAAGAAAACCATCACCTGGCCGTGCTGGGTGAAAAGCTTATTGTAGGTGTCGGCCTGAACGAGGTCACCGGCGGGAGTGAGCAGCTCAAGGCGGATGAGCAGCGCGAAGAAGCCGCCGATAAAAAAGAAGAAGGTGATCGAGATGAGGTAAAGCAGCGCGATGCGTTTGTGGTCGGTGGTCAACAGCCAGGAGCCGACGCCATATTCCTTATTGAGATAATTCTCGCGCTCTACGGGTTGCACGGTTGCTGTAGCCATACCTATTGCACCTTACTTCCTGGGGCTGGGGCGCTGCCTTGCGGAGAAACCATCGCGCTAGTTCCAGCGCCAGCCTGCCCGGGCTGCGCCACGGATTTCACATACGCGACCAATGCGTTTAACTGCTCTTCACTCACTAATCCCTGAAACGTCGGCATGATGGGCTGGAACCCCTTGACGCGTTTGGCACCCGGATCGAGGATGCACTCGCGGATGTAATTTTCGTCGGCCATCACGGTCCGCCCGTCCTGCAGCAGAACCGGCTTGCCGAAAACGCCCTGCAAGTTGGGGCCGCGGCCCTGGGAGTCGGTGCGGTGACACGTAACGCAACCGAGCTCGGCGAAAATTTTCTCTCCGGTGGCGGAGAGCGGTCCGGTCGCGCCGCCGCTCATCCAGGCTTCGTATTGCGCGGGCTCCTGCACGATGATCGAGCCGATCATGCCCGAGTGCTGCGTGCCGCAATATTGGGTGCAGAAAAGATGATAGGTGCCGGGTTTCGTAGCGCGGAACCACGCAACCGTGTAGCGGCCGGGCAGCACGTCCTGTTTCATGCGGAACGCGGGCACGAAGAAGCTGTGGATGACGTCTTGCGAGGTCATGATCAGCTTGACGTCGCGGCCGACGGGAACGTGCAGTTCGTTGATCTCGCGCTGGCCCTCGGCGTGTTCGAGCTTCCACATCCATTGCTTGGCAACGACGTAGACCTCGGTGGCGTCGCGGGGAGGCGTGCGGCTCTTGAAGTAGACGACTGCGCCCCAGGCAAAGATCACCATGAAGACGCCGAGCGGAATGATCGACCAAGTCAGCTCGAGCGGCGTGGAGCCTTCGATCTGCTCTGCCAGCACGCCTTTGCGATGGCGGTAGCGCGCGGAGAAGTAAACCACGGCGGTGAAAATCAAAAGCGTCATCAATCCCGACACAATGAGGAGGAAGATGAACAGGGCATCAACATTGCCCGCCGTCGTGGAGGCCCTTTGCGGCCACAATGGAAAATTATCGAACATATCGCGTTTGAATCAGTCCTGCCTGACCCGATTTCCCCTGAACCCCAGCCCGGCGCGCTGCGTTTTTATCGAGGCGCACCAAAATAAAAATTAGCGAAGCCAGAAATAAGATCGTGATGCCTCCACCCAGCTTCAGCATGTTGGTGACGACCGCGCCATATTTTCCGGTCGCGGGATCGTAGTGATAGCAATACAAGAGCACCTGATCGACGGCGTTGCCAATCTTGCCCTGCGATGCCTCGACCAATCCCATGCGCAGATCTTTCGGCGGAAAATCCACACCGTAGAAGTAGCGCGAGATGCGGCCTTGCGGCGTCAGCACCATGATGGCGGTCGCATGCGCGTACTGATTGCGGGCGGCGTCGTATTGATACTGGAAACCGACCGCTTTGGTGAGTGCGTTGATGGAGTCTGCGGAGCCGGTCAGGAAATGCCAGCCAGCAACGGCGCCGGGACGTCCGTAGCGCTTGAGGTAGTCCGCTTTCTTGGCGGCGGCGATCGGCGGTGTCTCATTCGGGTTGAAACTTACAGTGACGACCTCGAACTCGTTGCCGGCGTCGAACTTGATCATCTTCATCGAACCGGTGAGGCCGGCAAGCGCTTCTCCGCAGAGCATGGTGCAGTTGTAATAGACGAGGTTGAGGATCAGCGGCTTCTTGCCGAAGTAGTCGCCGAGTTTCACGGCGCGGCCGGTGTCGTCGACGAAAGCCAAATCGGAAGGAACTTGTCCGTCGAGGTGCTGCTCGATGCCGACGTTCTCGAGGTACGGCGGACGAACGTTCGCGGGCGGCGACATGATGCCTTTCGACATGCCTTGTCCGAAGGCGGTGTTGGCGAGCAGGATGAGTGTCATCAGTACCGACGCCGCGACGGAAGCAACGCAACGTCGAGACGAGAACGCTCCGCGCGAGATCCTTCGCTCCGCCTGAAAAATGGCTTCGCTCAGGATGACGCCCTCTATCGAATTGTGATTCACGAACTTCACTTCTTGCTTCCCTTCTTCTTTTCTGGCTGTGGCGGGGCTGCTTGTGCTGGAGCGGCAGCTTGCGCGACCTCTGTTTGAGAGCGCACTGGAAGACCGCGCTGCGCGATGATGTCCATGGCGCGATCAATTGGGATACGGACCGTGCCCGCCTTCTGATCAACCCAATCGTAGGTGCTTAGAGTGTTTTCTTCGCGCAGGCGTTCGTCGTTCAATTCAGTACGCTCGTTGACTTCGAGCTGCGGCGCGGGAAATCCTTCCTTGAGATATTTCTCGTAGTTATTGCCGTATTGTGGCGGAATGCGGCGCGTGTCGGCGGGGGCGTTGTTGACGAGGGGATTCACCGGAGCCTGCTCGGCTTCAAACCGTCTGTTGAGGTAGGCGAATATTCCATCCGCGATGAAGTACACAAGGATTCCCGCGACGGCAAGGCCGGCGAGGAAGTAGAGAACTCCGGCAACGCCAACGTCGCTGCGCTCGTAGTCGCCAGGTCCATTCGAATTCGAGGGATGGATTGGATTGCTCATGCGTTACCGGTTATGTGCCTCCATGATGATGAGCCGGCTCGAGCACCTCTTCGGCAGATGGGTCGTAAGCCGGCAGCAGCGGCAGTGCGCCCAGGTTGTGGAAGAAATAAGCGAGCCAGAAGCCGCCGATGGCGACGGGGACAACGATATCCGCAATCGTAATGGTGAACGTCTTCGAGAAATTGGGCTCGATGATCCAGAAGAGATCCACGAAGCGCATCAGAATCAGCCAAACGGCGAGCCAGACCAGTTTGCGAATGTCACGCTTAAGTGGGCGAGAGAGCAGGAACGCGAACGGAATGGCGAAGTGCCCGAGAACAAGGACGAGCGCGATCCATCCCCAGCCGCCATTCAGTCGGGCTAGATAGAACGTGATCTCCGCCGGAAGGTTGCCCGCCCAGATGATGAGCCACTGGGAGAAGCTGAAGTAGGCCCAGACCATGATGAACGCAAGCATCCACTTGCCGTGGTCGTGGACGAAATCGGGCTTCAACATCTCCGACATCGGCTTGTAGTTGAACAGGATGCGCTCGACGACAACCGCGAAACACATCGCCGACAGCACTTCGCCGATGAGGATGATCAGACCGAAGATGGTCGAGATCCAGCTTGGATCGAGCGACATCACCCAGTCGATGCCGGCGAAGGTGATGGTGAATCCGTAGAGAATCAGTCCGGGGCCAGCGACCGCCTTGAACTTATCCGTGTTGTCGGGAGCGCCGGGGCGGTCGCCTTGTTTCGACCACAGCGACAGCAGGAAGGAAAGGACATTCCAGATCACGAAATAAACGATGGAGCGGACGATGAAACCGGAGGCGTTCAGGTAGGCATCTTCGATGAACGCGTGCTTCGCCAGATGCTCGCGGATGTGAGCATCCTGGATGGCATCCAGCGGCAAGAGCCACGGATAAATCCGGTGCCGCAAAACCGCAATCACGATCGGGATGAACAGGATCGCAAGTCCGGGCAGCGTGCGCATCGCAGCGCCCTGGATACGGCGGATCACGACGCCCCATCCACCGCCGGTGAGGTGGCGGATCATGATGATGGCCATGGAACCGAGCGCGATTCCGAGCCAACAGAGGAAACCGAGCAGATAGGCGCGATAGAACTCGTCGGGGCGCGTGACCGCGAGGACCGCGGCGGCAATGCCGAAGACGACGCCAACGATCAGCGACCGCATGGCGATCGTCTTTACGACCGGCGGAGCAGTGAAATCGAGTTGGTTCGCTCGCGCCGCGCTCATTTCGGTTGTTCCTTCATCTCTTCCGATTTTGCTTCCGGCGCAACCATCGGTTGCGTTGCACCTGATCCGGGCTCGCGGAACTTTGGCGGCTCGGACGGAAGCTTCTGTCCGGGCGGAATATCGGACATGGTCGCGTTCTGGCTTAACTGCAACGCGCGAACGTACGCAATGATGTTCCAGCGATCCTGCGGCGGAATCTGCGACGCGTAGTCGGGCATGATGCCGAAGCCGTTGGTAATGACGTCGAAGAAGTATCCGACTGGAGCCTTCTCAAGGCGCTCGATGTGGAACGACGGCGGCTTGCGGGCAAACCCACGGGAAGGCACGAAGCCGTTGCCATCTCCAACGCGGGAGTGGCAGGGTGCGCAGTAAATGTTGAAGCGCTCCTGGCCGCGCTCGAGAACTTCCCTGGTCACCGGAAAGGGCATCGTGTCGCCCGGATTGTTGCCGATTTTGCCGGTATAGAAATAAGCGTCTGCGTACAACTGGCCGCGGGCGACGGTGCCTTCGACGAGCGGACGCGCAGAACGCTGGTCGGAGAAGAACTCGCTGCGGGAGAGCGGATTCTCGCGCGGCTGCACGTGCATGTCGAGGCGGCAGGCGGAGGTGAGGGCGATCAGCACCAGGAAGAGTGGGATCGGTATATATCCTCTGAAAATCCTTGACCACAGGGGACACAGGGGTTCACAGAGGAAAGCCCACGGCTTCGACGTTCGTGGAACCCCGTCGAGCTTCGCTCGACCGGACAGCCGAGGGCGGCTGTCCCCACAAATATTTTGGCGGAAGTGTCGCATCTAGCTGGGCACCTCCGAGATCGAGCGCGGGGCAAGACCTTCGAGGAACCCGCGCGTGCCGGCGGAATCGTATTTCTTGTCGGAAGAGAACACGATCAGGAAGAAACGATCCTTTGAGGCCGATGAAAAACGGGGAACGTTGAATACTGGGTGATACGGCATGGGCAGACCGTTCAACGCCAGCATGCCGAAGACGGCCGAGATGCCGGCGAACAGAATCGTCATTTCAAACGTGATCACGATGAAGGCGGGCCAGGAATGCGGCGGCTTTCCGCCGATGTTCAGCGGGTAGTCGACGGCCGACATCCAGTACTGCATCAGATATCCCGTCAACCCGCCGATGATGCCGCCGATCAGCACGACGAGAGGAACTTCGTCGTGGTGAAATCCGATTTCTTCCGCCAGGCCTTCGATCGGGAAGGGACTGTAGGCGTCAATCTTCTTATAGCCAGCCTCATGCGTCTTGCGCGCAGCGTCGACGAGCGCTTGCGCTGAATCGAATTCCGCCATGATGCCGTAGATGGGATCGCGCTTCATCTTGTGGACCTCGGCATCGCCATTCCGCCCGGCATCACTCTTTCACCTCCGCCTCGGGCAGGAGAGTGCGCATTTCAAAGATCGAGATCGCGGGCAACAAGCGCAAGAAGAGGAACATCAGCATCAGGAACATGCCGATCGTTCCGATGTAGGTCATCCAGTCCCAACGCGTGGGGTAATACATGCCCCACGACGACGTCAGGAAGTCGCGGTGCAGGCTCATGACCACAATGACGAAACGCTCGAGCCACATCCCGACCAGGATGACGCCGGAAATAAAGAAGAGGGCGATCGGACTGGTGCGCAGCTTGCGAATCCAGAGCACCTGCGGAATAAAGATGTTGCAGATCAGCAGCAGCCAATACGGCCCCGCGTAGGGACCGTGCAGGCGGTTCCAGACGGTGAACATGTCGTAGCGGTCGCCGCCATACCAACTCATAAAGGCTTCAACGCCGTAGCCGTAGGCGACGATCAATCCCGTGGCGAGCATCACCTTCGCGGAATTCTGCAGGTGGCGCTCGGTGATGAAATCTTCGAGACCGTAGATCTTGCGGATTGGAATGGCCAGCATCAGCACCATGGCAAATCCGGAGTAAATGGCGCCCGCAACGAAGTAGGGCGGGAAGATGGTGGTGTGCCATCCGGGGACGATGCCGACGGCAAAATCGAAGCTCACGACGGTGTGAACGGAGAGCACGAGGGGCGTGGCCAATCCGGCCAGGAGCAGGTACATCGTTTCGTAGCGGTGCCAGTGACGGGCCGATCCGCGCCATCCCATGCACAGCATGCCGTAAACGATTTTCAGGGCGCGATTTTCAGTGCGGTCGCGCAGAGTCGCGAGATCAGGAATGAGCCCGGTAAACCAGAAGAGCGCGGAGATGGTGGCGTAGGTCGAAACCGCGAAGACGTCCCACATGAGCGGACTGCGGAACTGCGGCCACACCCGCATGGTGTTGGGAATCGGGAAGAGCCAATAGGCGAGCCATGGGCGGCCGACGTGAATGGCCGGGAAAATTCCAGCACAAGCCACAGCGAATAGCGTCATGGCTTCGGCGAATCGGTTGATCGAGTTACGCCACGACTGACGAAGAAGAAGAAGGATGGCGGAGATCAGAGTGCCGGCGTGGCCGATACCGATCCACCAGACGAAGTTGACGATGGCGAAGCCCCATCCGATGGGGATGGTCACGCCCCAGATGCCGATGCCTTTCAGGAAGAGATATCCGATGGCGAAGAGCATCATCATGGTCAGCATGAAGCAGATGCCGAAGCCGATGAACCATCCGTTGGACGCGGGACGGGTCAGCACAATGGCGCTGATTTTCTCCGTGACCGTGCCGAAGGTGTGGCCGGGCTCGATGACCGGAGCTTTTTCGAGATCGACCGCCGATTTGTATTGCTCAGGCATGCTTCTTGCGAAATCCTTCGGGGGCGAAAGCCCTACATTTCTTGCCTCTAACGCCCGGCTAAAGCCAGGCTCTTCCACGAAGACCCTTGCCTACATCGAAAAACTTCGTCTCCATCAAAACCTGGTTCTACCACGATGTCATCGTGAGGATCACTTAGCGATCCGAACGGCCTTACGACTGCCGCGAACCGGTCGTGCCGTGTGCGGGTGCGGTAATGCTGTCTTCATCATTGGTGCTCCCATTCACTGCATCGGCGCTTCGGCGGACGTGTGGTCCCTCGCACCGGCTCCGCCGCCGCTCAGGATGACACTCAAGGAAATCAAGCACATATTCCTGCCCCTTTTCCTATCCTTCCAATTCCGGGTTCGGGTTTCTTACTTCTGCTAAATACGTGGTGCGGGGGCGGGTGTTTAGCTCGCCCAGCAGGCTGTAGTTGCGGGCCTGCGCTTTTAACTTCGAAACTTTGCTGTTCGGATCGTTGATGTTTCCGAAAATGATGGCACCTGCCGGGCACGACTGCTGGCAGGCGGTCTGCAACTCGTCGCCGATGCGAATGTCTTTGCCTTCGCGGACCGACGCGGTCTCGGTGTCGATGCGGCGCTCGTTGATGCGCTGCACGCAGTAGGTGCACTTTTCCATGACGCCGCGGCTGCGCACGCTGACGTCGGGATTGCGCATCATCTTATATTGCGGCGTCTCCCAATCCTGGAAGAGCAGGAAGTTGAAGCGGCGGACCTTATAAGGACAATTATTGGAACAGTAGCGCGTGCCCACGCACCGGTTGTAGACCATGTCGTTCAGGCCTTCGGCGGAGTGGTTGGTGGCGCCGACCGGGCAGACGACTTCACAGGGCGCGTTCTCGCACTGCATGCAAGGAACGGGCTGGAAGAACGCTTTCGGATTATCGCGGTCGCCCTGGTAGTAGGCGTCGACGCGAATCCAGTGCATGTGTCGGCCGATGACGGTCTGCTCTTTACCAACGACAGCAATGTTGTTCTCCGACTGGCAAGCAATCATGCAGTTATTGCAGCCCACGCAGGAGTTGAGATCGATCGCCATCCCCCAGGCGTACATCTCTTCTTTATAGGGATATGGCTTGTAGAGTGTAACCGCCGGATCGACCTCTTCTTCTTTGGCGAAGGTCGGCTCTTTGCGGTATTCCTCGAGGCTCGTCTCGCGAACCAGCGGACGATGGCCGCCGTCGGGCGTGTCCATCGACTGCATGCCTTGCGTCGACGCGAGCTTGTAAGTGTCTCCGGTCTTGCGGATCGTCACTCCGGTGGCGATATAGGGCGCGGCGCTCGTGCGCAGCGCGTAAGCGTCGAAGCCTTGCGCGGTCCCAACGCGTCCGGCGCGCTCGCGTCCGTAGCCGAGCGTGACGGTGACGGAATTGTCGGGATGTCCGGCCTGAATCCAGACGGGGCCGGTGACTTTCTTGCCGTTCAGTTCGAGTTCGACGACGTCTTCGACCTTGATACCGAGACGCGCGGCCATCTTGGGCCCGATAAGGACCGCGTTGTCCCATGTGAGCTTCGACATCGGCTTGGGGAGTTCTTGCAGCCAGCCGTTGTTGGAGAATTGTCCGTCGTAGATGGTGGAGTCGCGGCGGATGTTGAGCTCGATCGCGGCGGAATCGGATTTGGCCCCGGTCTCTGGAGCAGAAGCTGACTTAGCAGTCACGGACTTGGGCGCAAACGTCGTGCCTTCGATCCAGCCATCATGCAGCGACTTGCGCCAGAACTGCTCGAAGTTGGGGCAGCCAAGGCCCCCACAAACGTTCGGGTGCTGCTTTTGCCAGTAGGCGCGAACGAGATCGTATCCGGTGGCATCGGCTTGGCCCGAGAGCAGCGCCACGAATTCCAACGCGCTCTTGCCGTTATAAAGAGGAGCAATCAGCGGCTGAATGATGCTGACGGTTCCGTCGTAAGCACGAGCATCACCCCAAGCTTCGAGTTCATGCGTCGCATCAACGTGCCAGTGGCAGAGCTGGGCGGTCTCGTCGTCGTAAAGACCGTGGTGCACCCGCAGGGGAACCTTGCCGCTCTTGAGCGCGTCGGCGAAGTTGAGATCGGCCGGAGCATCGTAGACAGGATTGCCGCTGAGGATCACGAGCAGATCGACTTTGCCGCCGTTTATGTCGGCAACGAGATCTTTCAGCGAGTCGATCTGATTGACTGGATTCGCGTCGACTGGATCGGTATAGAAGACGGTCTTGCCGACATTGCCCAGGGCTTCATTGATCCTATGCACGATCGCGTGGACTGTAGCTGGCAAATGATCACCCGCGACTACGACCGATGATCCCAGGTCGCGGCTCAACGCATTGAGAAACTGCTGTTCAGGAGCATCCAACTCCGAGGGATTACCAGAAAATCCATGCACTGAACCAGCCATCACAAGGGCGAAGTTCTCGATCCGACTTCCCTGGATTGGTAGCCGATGATCCGCCTTCGCGCCCGTTGAACTTGGCGTGCTCTCGATGACGTATAGACGATTCATCGGCGCGTCGGGATTGCGGCGGTTGGCGAAGTCGCGGATGTATTTCGCGTTGCCGGGGAATCCGGCGTAGAGGAAGTCGGCGTCGAGCGAGACGATGACGTCGGCTTTCGAAAAATCGTAGCGCGTCTCGACCGGGTTTCCGAAGGCCATCTTCGCGCCTTCGAGAACGTTGTCGCGATTCACCGGCTCGTAGACGTGCCACTTGGCCTGCGGATAAATCTTTAGGAAGTTGCGCAGCTGGTCGGCCAGCGTCGGCGACGAAATCGTCGGAGTAAGAATGCGAATGCCCGCGCCCTGCAAGGCTTTCTGCGCGCTGAGCGGTCCCCGGATCGCGCCGAGAAGTGCTGGCCATGAGCGCTGGTCGCCCATCGAGACCACGCTTTGCGAGCGGTCGGGATCGTACATGCCGAGGATCGACGCCTGGGTAAAGATGTCGGTGCCGCCGAGCGAGGCGGGATGCTGATCGTTGCCCTCGATTTTCGTGGGTCGTCCGAGATGGCTCTCAACCACGACCGGACTGGCGTATCCGCTAAGCGTTACAGCCGTCGCATAGTACATCGGGCGGCCGGGGATCACATTTTCCGGCTGGCGAACATAGGGAACGATGGGCTCGAGCGGAAGCTTGGTGCAGGCCGTCATGCCGGCGAGACCGAGCGAGGCTCCCATGACTTTCAGGAATCCGCGGCGGGAGACGGAGTCGAGCCATTCCGAAGCGCCCTTGGGGAATTCGCGATGCAGGGCCTCTTTGAATTCTTCGCTGCCGGCGAGTTCTTCGAGCGATCGCCAGTATTCGGGTCCGGTCTTTTCGCGGGCGTCGTGCTCCGTGGCCGCGTCGATGCGTTCGCGGACGACGTTTAGATCCAGTTTCTTCGAAGGACAGACGTCTTCGCGCTTCTTGATCTGGATCAGACCGCTCGTATTTTTGTCGTCGTTCGTCATGCTTGCATCGTTGAGCCGTGCCGTCCCTACGGGACTCGCTCATTTCTCGCGTCTAACCCGGCACTTACGTGCCGGGCTATCACATTCCGCCGCTACGCGGCTGCAGTTTGCCGCTGCCTGCATTCTTTCCCACCTACAGGTCGCCGGCCGGCAAGACTTCTTTCCGCCAACTATCGGTGACAGGTGCTGCAGCTCGTGATGTCACTGACGCTGCGGACGTTGTACTTCTTTATTAACGCTGTCCCCAGAGCTGCCTGATCTGTGTAGCTTTGACCATCGACCACTACTGGACTCGTACCGCTTGGCTGCTGGTAACGCATGTTGAACACTTGATCACGCGGGCGCAAGTTGTTTTGCGGGGCGCGATGACAGCCGAGACACCACTCCATCTGCAGCGATTCCTGCTGATACATCAGCGGCATCGTGTCGACGGGACCGTGGCATGTATTGCATCCGACTCCCTTGGTGACATGAATGCTGTGATTGAAATAAACGAAGTCGGGGAGTTGGTTGACGCGCGTCCATTGCAGCGACTCGCCCGAGCGGTAACTGGCGCGCACGGGCTCAAGCAGCTTGGCATTCGTCCAGATCTGCGAATGGCAGTTCATGCAGGTCTTGGTCGGAGGAATGCCGGCGAAGCTCGAAGTCTCGACCGAGGTATGACAGTAGCGGCAGTCGATGCCGAGTCCGGTGACGTGATGCTGATGGCTGAATGGCACCGGCTGCGGCTTGCGCACACCCGCATAGGTGACGTAGGGAGAACCTTGAATTTCATACACGATCCAGCCCAGAGCCACGACGACAAAGACCGCGCCAAATATCGTGGCACGGGCCAGACTATTCGTACTGCGATGAAAAATCTGTGACATTCCGTTGTGAGACTAGCTGAAGAGACCCGGCGGATCGTCCGCTGTTAGTTGTTCCGAATAAGAAAACCACCCACAGGTTTTCTGAGTTGTTGATGAAACAGGAAATTATAAAGATTTCGCAAAGCTTTGTCCCGCGTTTTTGAAAATTCGCAAAAGAAAAATATTTCGAAGGGAACGAGAGGAAAATAATGTTGAATTTTTGAACGCGCGTGTGCGAGGGGATTGGCGTCTCAGAGTGCGACGTAAACTTGCGAACTAGAACGTTATCGTAAATTCATGACCAGCAATTTCGGTTCGGTCATCTCTTCGATGGCATAGCGCAGACCTTCGCGGCCGAGGCCGGAATCTTTCACGCCGCCATAGGGCATGTGATCGATGCGGAAGGACGGAACGTCCCCGGCGATCACGCCGCCGACTTCCAATTCTTCGTAGGCCTGAAACAATAATTTTGCGTCGCGGGTGAAAATGCCCGCTTGCATCCCGTAGGCCGAGTTGTTTACCTGCCGGAGGGCCTGATCGAAGTTGCTATAGGGCTCGACCGCAACGACCGGGCCGAAAATTTCCTGGCAATTCACTTTCATGTCCGGCTTTGTGCCGGTGAGCACGGTCGGCTCGACGATCTGCTTGGTGCGGTGGCCTCCACAAAGGAGGCGGGCGCCGTCGTGGACGGCTTCCTCAATCCAGGCGATGGTGCGGGCCGCATCGCTGCCGCGGATGAGCGGACCGACGTCGGTGGATTCGTCGAGCGGGTCGCCGATCTTGAGTTTCTTCACGCCTTCAACGAGCAGGTCGGTGAACTTTCCGTAAACCGATTGCTCGACCAGAATGCGCTGGACAGAGATGCAGGTCTGGCCAGCGTATCCGAAGCCGCCGGTGACGCAGCGGTCGGCTGCATAGCAGAGATCGGCATCGCTGTGGACGATAACAGCAGCATTGCCACCGAGCTCGAGCACGACTTTCTTTTTTCCGGCGCGGCGCTTGATATCCCAACCCACCGGAACGCTGCCGGTGAAGCTGATCAGCTTGATGCGGTCGTCGGTGACGAGCAGGCCGGCGTCTTCATTCGACAGCGGCAGCACATTGAGGCCTCCGTCGGGCCAGCCTGCCTGCTGTACACACTCCGCCAAAAGCAGCGAGCAGAGCGGAGTTTGCGGCGCGGGCTTCAGGACCATCGGGCAGCCGGCGGCAATGGCGGGCGCGACCTTGTGGGCAACCAGATTGATGGGGAAATTGAACGGAGTAATCCCGGCGACAGGGCCCAGAGGAAAACGGCGGACGATGCCCCAACGGCCGGCAGTGAATTCTTGCCAGTCGAGCGGAATGAATTCTCCGTAGATGCGAGTCGTTTCCTCGGCAGCCACCTGAAAGGTGAAGATGGCGCGGTCGACCTCGGTGCGCGCAGCCTTGATGGGCTTTCCGGCCTCCTGGGCAAGAGTGCGGGCAAATTCTTCTTTGCGCTCCGTCATGGAAGCTACGATTTGGCGCAGAACGCGCTGGCGCTCGAATGCTGGAAGGCGGCGGGTGGTACCAAAGGCCTTGACAGCCGCGGCGATGGCCGCTTCGGCGTGCTCTTTCCGACCTTGCACAACGCGGGCGATCAGGCTGTTGTCGTAGGGAGCACGAATCTCGATCAGGTCGCCATCCTCGTGCCAACGACCGTCCACAAAAAAACCGTGCGTCGCAACGGGCGCGATCGTCATCTCGGCCATGATTTTTTCGGAGCCCCCATCGATCCCACATTCGGCATTATAGGACTTTGGATGCAGCACTAGTTACGGGGTATGCGAAAACATTTGCACCACAGAGGACACAGAGGCGCACAGGCGAACACTGCTGCCTTTACAATGGCTCGCTGACTTATGGGCACTTCTTTGTGTTTATCTATTTCTGAGCTGGCTCCGCGGCTGCAGCGCCGCGAAATCTCGCCGCTGGAGATCGTCCGGGAGTGTCTGGGGCGGATTGAAAGACTGAATCCCGCACTCAATGCATTTATCACGGTCATGGCAGAGTCCGCGCTCGCGGAGGCGCGAGCGGCGGAGGCGGAGATATTGCGCGGGGAATGGCGCGGGCCGCTGCACGGGATTCCGATTGCATTGAAGGATCTGATCGACACCGCCGGAGTCCGAACGACTTCGGCCAGCGCTCTGCATGAGAACCGGATTCCGGCGGAGGATGCCCAGGTGGTTCGCCGCCTGCGGGAGGCTGGCGCGGTGATCATCGGGAAAAATAATCTGCACGAGTTCGCATACGGCGGCAGCTCACTGGTCAGCCACTTTGGCGACGTTCACAATCCGTGGGATGTGGGGCGGATTGCAGGGGGATCGTCGGGAGGATCGGCAGCCGCGGTCTCCGCGAGCCTGGTTTGCGCCGCGATTGGAACGGACACGGCAGGGTCGATCCGGGAACCGGCTGCACTGTGCGGATGTGTCGGCCTGAAACCAACTTATGGGAGAGTGGGGAGCCGGGGAGTGATTCCGCTCTCGCTTTCCCTTGATCATGTGGGGCCGCTGACCGCGATCGTGGCCGATGCGGCGATCGTGCTGCAGGCCATCGCGGGATACGACGCGGCGGACATCACTTCGGTGGATATTCCTGTGGCGGACTACGCTGGCTCCTTGCAACAGGGAGTGAAGGCATTACACGTGGGCGTGCCCCGAAAGTATTTCTTTGACGATCTTGATCCGGAAGTATCTTCGGCGATAGAGCACGCGCTACAAGGAATTGAAACTCTGGTGGGCCAGGTAAAAGAAGTCGAGTTAGCTGTGCCAACCGACCGCACGGTGCAGGCGGCGGAATCGTACGCGTACCACACCGAAAACGTGGCGAAAAATCCCGACTTATACCAGGCAGAAACGCTGCGCCGGCTCCGCACCGGAGAGGCGATCTCAGCGGCTGATTACATACGACGGCGGCGCGAGTTGGAAGAGGCTCGGCGCAACATCAGCCGGGTCTTCGCCGACGTGGACGTTCTGGTGACGCCGACCATGCCAATGCCTGCTCCGGCGATCGCCGATCTCAGAGCGAATCCAGACCAACTGCGTCCGGCCGAGTTGAAACTGCTGCGGAATACGCGGCCGTTCAACATATGGGGACTGCCGGCGATCTCGGTTCCCTGCGGCTTCACGCAAAGCGGACTGCCGATCGGCCTGCAGATTGCCGGACCGCATTGGCGGGAAGACCTAATCCTGAGATTAGCTCGCGCCTATGAGCAGGCGACGGCTTGGCACAAGCGCCAGTGTTCCGTATGAGATGAGGTTTTCGAGGGATGGTTGCACGGGATTCGGTTTCCAGCGCTTGGCATCCTGAGGTCCGTCCGCGAGTGACGTTCCATCACTGCGAACGTCTAAGCGAGCAGCCTACACTGGTAAACCGTCGCCCAAAGTATGGGCGGCCCTGGAGCCCTGTATGCAACGAATCTCCGGATTTATAAGATCTTCGTCGGCAATGATCGCGGCAGGAGTGGTCGCATTCGCTCTCGCACAGAGCCTTGCTGTTGCCGAGGTGCATGGCGTTTCTCCCGGCAATATGGATCGCTCGGTAAAACCGGGTGATGATTTTTACGAATTCGCGAACGGCGACTGGATCAAGCGAACGGAAATTCCTCCGGATCGCGCCGGGGTCGACGTCTGGTCGAAGCTGGACGACCTAAGCAACCAGCGCACGGCCGACCTGGTTGCAGAGATCGCGAAATCGAATCCACCAGCCGGATCGAGTTCGCGGAAGGTGGCAGACCTTTACAACTCGTACATGGACGAGGCTGGGATCGAGGCAAAGGGCCTCACACCTCTGCGGCCGCGCCTCGATATGATCGCTGCGATCCGCGACAAGCGGGAACTCGCACGCGCGCTCGGAGAGACCTTACGCGCCGATGTGGACGCGCTGAACAACACGAACTATCACACGCCGAATCTATTTGGCCTGTGGGTCGCTCCGGGGTTCGATGACTCGGACCATTATGTGCCGTACCTGATGCAGGGCGGACTGCAACTGCCGGATCGCGAGTACTACCTCTCCGACAGCGAGCAGATGGGCAAAGTCCGGTCGCAGTATCAGACTCACGTTGCCGCTATGTTGAAACTCGCGGGATTTTCAGATCCGGACGCGCGCGCTGCACGGATCGTAGAACTCGAGCACGACATTGCGCAGAAGCATCGCACCCTGGCGGAAAACGAAGATATCCATAAGGCCAACAACACGTGGTCGCGCGCGGATTTCATGGCGAAAGCTCCGGGCCTTGACTGGGCCGAATATTTTCGAGGCGCCGGGCTCGATAAGACGACGAGTTTCGTAGTCTGGCAACCAGAGGCGTTCAAGGGGGAATCCGCTCTGATTGGATCCACTCCGCTGGAATCATGGAAGGATTGGCTCGCATTCCACCAGATCGAGGAGTATTCCGGAGTTCTCCCGCAAGCATTCGCGGACGAGGGCTTCGCGTTCTTTGGCAAAGTGCTGTCGGGCACGGAGCAACAGCGCCCGCGGTGGCAGCGTGGCGTTTTCGTGGTGAACGGACTGCTGGGCGATGCGGTCGGACAGGTTTACGCGGAGCGATATTTCTCGCCGGAAGCCAAGGTACGGGCCCAGGCCATGGTCGCGAATCTGATTGCCGCGTTCCGCCAGCGCATCGAAGCGCTGCCTTGGATGAATCCGTCGACCAAGGCGGAAGCGGAGGCCAAGCTCTCCACGCTGTATGTCGGCGTTGGATATCCCGAAAGCTGGCACGATTACTCAAACTATGAAGTCAAGCCCGACGACATTTTCGGGAACATATGGCGCGGCAATCTATCTGAGTACCAGCGCCAGATAGCCCGACTCGGCAAGCCGGTGGACCGCAAAGAATGGTCGATGACGCCTCAGACGGTGAACGCGGTGAACCTGCCTCTGCAAAACGCGCTCAACTTCCCAGCGGCGATTCTCCAGCCGCCGTTCTACGATCCGCAGGCTCCGGCGGCTGTGAATTATGGTGCGATTGGAACGATCATCGGGCACGAGATCAGCCACACGTTCGACACGGAGGGGAGCACGTTCGATTCGAAGGGACACCTGCGGAACTGGTGGACTCCCGAGGACCTGAAGCACTTCGAAGCGGCTACCGCGCAACTTGCGGCTCAGTACGATACCTACAAGCCTTTCTCCGACTTGTCCATCAACGGAAAACAGACGCTGGCGGAGAATATCGCCGACGTGGCGGGCATCTCCGCGGCCTATGACGGCTACAAGGCATCGCTCGCGGGCAAACCGGCGCCGACGCAGGATGGGTTCTCGAGTGACCAGCAATTCTTCCTGGCTTTTGGACAGAACTGGGGAGAGAAGACACGGGAGGCTGCGCTCCGCCAGCAGGTGATGACGGATTCGCACTCTCCGGGGGAATACCGGGCTTGCACCGTGCGCAACATCGACGCCTGGTACGGAGCTTTCAACGTGCAGGCGGGAGAGAAGCTGTATCTTGCGCCGAACGAGCGCGTTCGCATTTGGTGAGGAAATGGCGGATACATGGTGCGAAATTGCTCTAGCTCGCGGGCGCGAGCAGACTTTGCACCTGACCCAGGAGTTTCTCTGCAGCGTCGCCGGGATCTTGCGTGGCGAAGTCCTCGTCTAACGTGAGAATGGCGACGTCGGGAACGATTTCCTGCAACGCTGCGCGCACGGGCTTGCCGCGAAGAAATTGGATTCGAGAAGAGACCACGACGAGCTTCGCCTTGGTCGCCTTCAGCAAGATGGGAGCATCCTCGACCGTGGTGGTGGTCAGGGCATTGAATCCGGCATTGCACAAAATCTCGCGCAGGAACGTACACACATCGAGCGAGGCGTAGACACAAAGAAGGCGCGGCCGTGCGTCGCCGGATTTTCCTCGCGAGTAGCGTGAACCCAGGTAGGCGGCTGTGATCGCTTCTTCCAGAGAGTCGTAGGTTTCAAATTCCTTGAGAAGATGGGTCATCTCCAGGACTTTTCGAACCTTCGGCGGCAGGCCGCAGAGTTTGAGATCGCCTGATTTGGCGCGGGCGGCATGCACCAGGCGCATCAATGCTCCCAGGCCGCTGCTGTCGAGGAACTCTACCCGGTCCATTTGCAGCACGACTTCACCATACTTCTCGATCGCGTCGCCGACCTGCGAGTGTAAAGTGAAGACTTCGTTTCCGGAAATGATCCGCCCCTGACACTGAACAACGAAAACTTCGCCGACGGGACGGCTCTCCAAGCGCAGCTGCATCAGGCCTCCTCAAGTTTTCGAATTGTATGGAGCGGTCATGGGCGGGAATCTTACGTCAGGGAGATAGGCGCGTCAACGGATACAGCGCTTACTGCGGTGGGCAAGTTTGATTTGCTGGATATTCTCATCAGAGTTTGGATCATGTCTTGGGCTTGTCCGTTGGCCAGGTCAGTTGTACCGCAATGGTGATCACGATGGTGAGGAAGAAACCTGCAAGCTGGGGGTGCGCGGGCCAGACCCTTTTCGTCACGTCAAGTTCCCAAGCGAGGAGGCCGGCTGCCGTTCCGATCAAACTGGCTATGAGTGTAATCTTCCAGGGTTTCACGAAAACTCCATCGGGTCTGCATGCGACCGACGACGTTGGCTGATTCCACCGATCGCGGACAAAAGTCTATTCGCCTAGCGCCTCAGTCGCGACACTAGCGCGTCAGTCGACTGTCCTGACATCCTCCGGCAGGGTCATCACGAACTTACAACTGCCTGTGGTCACCGAACAGGAGAGCGTTCCCCGGCGCAGGATTTTCACGGGCGTGTCATCGGGGAAAGTGAGATGGTAGTCGGCGGTACGGAGCGCGTCGGTGTACGACTTCAGCTTCTCGTCTCCGCTGACGAAGCGGACGGCATCGACCTTGGCGGCTTCACGAGTTCCGCCGCTCAGCAGGATAAAGAAATCCGCATTGCCGGTCTGGGTGGTTTTGCCGAGATCGACCGTGCTTAAACGCTCGAGATCATCTTTATAACGTGCGACCGCGGCGTCGGCCTTCGCGTCTCCTCCAGCCAACGACGCCAGGCGGTCGCGGGTTTCCGGAGTCGGGCGCAAACCATTCATCGAGAGAGCATAAGTGCGGAGCGCGCGGTCTCTGTCTCCGCGCTTCTCGTAGATCTGCCCGAGATGATCTCCCACCTCGCCGTGATGGCCGAGTTCCCAGGCAGCGGCAACGTATTTTTCGGCTTTGTCGAGATTGCCTTCGTCGAACTCGATCCAGCCGAGCGTGTCCCAATAGGCGATCAACGACGAAACCAGCGGAAGGTCCTTTTGCGTGAGGCGATCGAGAGAAACGTTGCGCAACGCGGCGGCCGTTGCCGATACCGCGGACTCGGCATACTGCTGAGCGCGATCGAGATGCGATTTCTTCAGCGAAAGCTGATAGGCAATGTTATTCCAAACCAAGGGATTGGCGTTGAGCTCGACTGCATGGTCGAATGCAGAGAGCGCTTTGTCTTCCTGGCCAAGGTTCAGATAGGCGTCGCCGAGGCTGACTTGCAACTCCGCGCTGTCGGGATTCAGAGAGGCAGCCTTCTCCAACTCGGGAGCCGCCAAGTCGTACTTGTGCCACTCCGAGTACATCGCGCCCAGATTGGCGTGGGCAAACTTGTCGAGCGGATTATTTTCGATCTGCTTGTTGAATGCCTTCACCGCGTCGTCGTACTTGCGCTCCTGCCAATACGCGCGGCCGAGATTGTTGTAGGAGAATTCGTCGTAAGGATTGACTTCAATCTGTTTCTGGAAGGCGGCGATTGCCTGATCGTCCTGGCGCACTTGCAGGTAGATCAGACCGAGATTGTTCCAGGCAAACTTGTTCTTGGGATCGACTTCGGTAGCGCGCTTCAGGAGCACTTCGGCGATCGCGAGATTGCCGGCGTCGACAGCGGCGCGGGCACTTTCGATAAGATCGTCGGCCTTCATATCAGCCGGAGGCACAAGGCCTCCCGCAACCGTGCTCTCGACCGACAGTTGCTGCGCCAAGTCGGAGCCGACCGCCCGGCGGAATGCCTCGTAGTCCGTAGCCCGGGCAACCGGCAGATCGTCCTGATGCAAAGTTAACGTGCGGCTGGCAGTGAAGACGTTGCCTTGCAACTGATAGGCGGCGTCATAATCCGCGTAGTCACGCTTCAAAGAGAACGCGAGCGGCGCGTGCGCCGTGTACTTGGAGGGGAACTCCAGCTTGATCTTGTAGGAGTATTCGCCCTTCGGACCCAGTTTTAGCGGTTCAGCGTCGGGGTCGGTCTGGTCGTCATCAACGTCAGGCAGGCTGAACTGTACCAGCGGCAAGATGATCTGCGTTTTCTTTTTAGACCAGTCGAGGAAGTTCGGCTTGGAAACGTCGTACGACATCGCGAACGGCTCGCTCGTCGCTGCCGGATCGCTGACCACCAGATGGGTGATGTCGCCGCCGAGGCCTGCGTTGATGTTGTCGGCCACGCGCTGCCAGTTCGATTCCGGAACCCGGCGGAAGACGGAGCGGAGCAACAACTCTTCGTCCCCGCGAAATTCGTAGTGTACGTGCGCTTCGAGCTTGCCGATGTCGTTGACCTTGCCGACAATTTCGGAGCGCTCGTAATCGGGCATAGGCGTGTCGGCGGGAGTGTTTTCCAGATGCGGCGCCACGCTGGATGGAGGAGTCACGGGAGGAATCACGAGCGCCTGCTTATTGCGCAGCGTGTACGCGAGCAGGCGGAATGGAGCAACCTCACTGGTGGTGTCCATCCAGACTTCTTCTCTTCCCATCGGCAGCATGGTGATCACGTGGTCGAACTGCGAGGGGGACGGCACATCGGGATCGAGCTTGCGGCTGGAGTTGATCAGTACGGAATCAGCGTGCAGGCCTTCGGCCTCGAGGAGGGAGGCGAGCAGCGTGTGCTTGTCTTTGCAATCGCCATACTGATCATGGAGGACATCGGCGGCCGCGTGCGGCTGGTAGCGACCGACGCCCAGCGACAAACTCACATAGCGGAAATTTTTCGCGACGAAATCGTAAAGCGATTCCGTTTTCGCGAGGTCGGTGTTCAGTCCCTTGGTCAGTTCTTCCGCCTTGGCGCGAACATCGCGCGTGGGAGCGCGGCGATCCTTCTCAAGGCTGGCGTACCAGCGGCCAATCTGCTCCCAAGACTCGAACGTCGTCAATTGAACGTCCGGCCGGTCGTCGTCGGGATGATGTTTCTTCCTCTTTTTGTCTTTGTCCTTATTTTTGTCGTTGTCGTCGTCTTCGCGCTCAAGATGCGAACTCGACCAGTGATAGATGCGGCGGCCGTTTTGTTCCGTGATCTTGGGATCCATCGCCGGCTTGCATTTGACCTTCAGTGTGCGGCCGGCCGGAACGTCGACATCGAGAGTTTCATCGAGATCGATGTTGGTCTTATCGAATTCGTATTCCGTCCAGAATTGTCCGGCGGCCAGCGGCGTGTGGATCACCGTGACCATGTCGTATTCGAGCACTTCTCCGGGCCGCAATCCGGGAACGGTGATGTGCTTCTGGCGGTAGTCGGTATAGACGGGAGCTTCGCGCTCAAGCGGCGCGCTCAAGTCCTGCACGGCATCGTCGCCAGCCTTGACGACCGTGCCATCTTCTTTCAGCACGCGGACGTAGGGAATCTCGACCCGCTCGTTGGCGGAGTTGTAGCCTTCCTGCAACTGTCCCCACTGCTGAACGCCGGCTTCGCTCTTGACGCGAATGCGGGCGATGGTTTCCTTGCGTCCGGTGCCGTCGGCCTCAAAGCGATAGCGGGAGTGCATCTGCTCGATGACGAACGACTCCTGCGAATAGTCGCGGCCCTTCGCTTCGGACGTCACCGAATCGGCCGCCGCCTTCGACGGGGCCGATGCGTTCGGAGGGATGGGAGTAGATTGCTGGGCGCTTGCGCCGACAGCCAGCGCACAGCAGAACAGAGAGGCAAGAAAACGATCACTCATATTGGAAATTGGTCCTGTTCATTATCCCACGCAGGACTGGTGGCCGAGAGCACCAGGGAACGCGGACGTAATCCGCGACAACACGAGATGGAAAAGCCCGGAAGGCGAGGCAGTGCGCCCGATTTTCGTGATTTTCACCACACGACAACTAATTTGCATATTAATATGGTGATCCCGATCACATTTTGGCCTTGAGTCGCGGAGAATCCGGAGTAAAATCCCGTGAAGATAGTCTTGTTTCGCTGCGACGCGAGGCAAGCGTGACGCATAATGTAATTGCGCCACGATCTTTCCGTTCGGAGGTTTTGCATGGAAGATCGGGCCCCTGTCGTCTCTCCTACTGAGCAGTCCTCTACCACCACCACATCAATGAGGCACCACGAAGGCCGCGGAGCATGGGTTCTCACCGCCTACGGCATTTCGGGCCTGGCGTTGTTTGGAGTTTTAGCCTACTTCTTCTCGGACTTCATCTCTCACTAGTCCAGGGCTGCGGTGGCGAACGGGCGCACGCGTCCGCGGAAAAGCGGATGAGTGTGTTTGCAATGCTTTCGGCTTCCCAACTCCGCAGTTTTTCGGCTTTTGTACACATCCTTCTCGCTTGAAATTCAACAGTTTTAGACGTGCTACAATGAGCGGCCTTGGATTGTTGCTTCGGCACCCGGCAAACCCCACGCAAGGATTAGTGATTCACGGAACAAGTTGTGCCTAAGACTCCCACACCCAGTGCGACGCCCATTACCTACGCTGATGCCGGGGTCGACATCAGCCGCGCGAACCGCACCAAACAGCGCATCAAGTACCTCGCTCACAAGACCTTTACCCGCGGCGTCCTGAGCGAAATCGGCGGTTTCGGCGGGCTGTTCGCCGTCGACAAGACGAAGTATACGGACCCGGTGCTGGTATCGAGCGTCGATGGGGTCGGAACCAAACTGAGAATTGCCTTCGAGATGGACCTGCACTCGACCGTGGGAGCGGATTTGGTGAACCACTGCGTGAACGATATCGCTGTGCAAGGGGCCGCTCCGCTGTTTTTCATGGACTACCTCGCCACCGGAACTCTCGATCCTTCGATCGCGGAGAAAGTGGTCGAGGGAATTGCGGACGCCTGCAAGCACAATGGATGCGCGCTGATCGGCGGCGAGACGGCCGAGATGCCGGGCTTTTATCCCGACGGCGAATACGATCTGGCGGGATTCATTGTCGGCGTGGTCGACCGCGAAAAGATCATCACCGGGAAAGATGTGCAGATCGGTGACATTATTCTGGGGCTGCCGTCGAATGGACTGCACACGAACGGCTATTCGCTGGCGCGCAAGCTGCTTTTTGAAGTCGCGCACTACTCGCCCGAGACCTATGTGAACGAGATCAAGAACAAGGTCGGCAACGAGTTGATGCGGACGCATAAAAGTTACTGGCCTGCATTGCGGAAATTGATTGACGCCCAGTGCGTGGCCGCGCTGGCGCATATCACCGGCGGCGGCATCACAGAAAACCTGCCGCGCGTGCTCCCCCGCGGCACGGCGGCGGCGATTGAACTGGGAACGTGGCCCGTGCTTCCCATCTTTGAGCACTTGCAGCAACTGGGAAATGTTCCTCAGGACGAAATGCTGCGGACATTCAACATGGGGATGGGGATGCTGCTGGTCGTGCCTTCGGCGAAATTCAAGAAAGCGCAATCGGTGCTGGAACGCGTGGGCGAAAAGGCTTACACAATCGGACGCATCGTCAAGGGCGAGCGCAAAGTCACCTACAGCTGAACGTCTTTTTCACCACGGAGACACGGAGAAAAACTGATCTTGATTTCTCTGATTGTCGAATGCCACCTGTATCCAACGCGCATCCACTCCGCAGAACTCTTCCTGTTTTAGTTTCCTTTGTTTTTCTCCGTGCCTGCGTGTCTCCGCAGTGAATTATCATGTTTCCCTGAATGAAATCTCTCGGCATTCTTCTCTCCGGACACGGGTCGAATTTCGTCGCCATTGCGGACAGCATTGATGCGGGCCGCATTCCGGACGCCCAAATCGCGGTTGTTATTTCGAACAAAGCGGACGCTCCCGGAATCGCGACGGCGCGGCAGCGCGGACTGAGTGCGGTGGTCATTCCTTCCAAGGGCAAACCGCGCGAGGAGCATGACCGCGAAGTTGTGGCCGCGCTTAAGCAGAACGGCGTCGAACTGGTCTGCCTCGCGGGCTACATGCGACTGCTGTCGCCGTGGTTTGTGCAGCAGTTTCCCCAGCGGATTCTGAATATCCATCCCTCGCTGCTACCTGCGTTTCCCGGACTCGAGGCACAGGAACAGGCATTCGCCTACGGCGTGAAAGTTTCCGGCTGCACAGTTCATTTTGTCGATGAAGAACTCGATCACGGCGCGATCATTGTGCAAAAGACGGTGCCCGTGCTCGAGGGAGACGATGAGCATTCCCTTGCCTCGCGAATTCTGGAACAGGAACACATCGCATACACGGAGGCAATCAACATCGTTCTCGGCGGGAAGTTCGACGTCGTGGGGCGGCGTCTGGCGGCCAGGCAGAAAGAAGAAGTCAGAGCGCAAAAATAAGTTTCTTAAAGAGCCTTTGCCATCTTCACGATCGGCAGCGCTTCTCCATTGGCCAGCGGGACCGCCTGGTTTTCAACTTCGACATATCCCTTTGCCTTATAGAATTCCACGCCACTTAAGGTTGCTCCCATTTCCAACCGCGTAAAGCCCGCGGCCTTGGCGCCGCTTTCACACGCATCGAGGATCATGCTTCCAATGCCGCGGCGCGCCCACGCCGGGTGTACGAAGAAAGCGCGAATCTTGGCGGCATCGCGTGAGGGATCGAGCAGCGAGTCTTCGCGACCCGCGTATTGATCACCTCCGTAGAGAGTCTTGCGTTTGCTCCATCCGCCGCAGGCGACGATCACGGGTTCTGTGTCTGACACTTCTTCCGCAACGAGGTAGGTTCCATCCGCGACGAGTTGGCTGTCGACGCCGTAAACCGACTGCAAGGCGCCTTCGATCTGGGAGGGAGAATAATCCGCGGCCTGCAGTCCTCGCACTGATGCCTCAATAACTTCCCGAAGGCTCGGGAGGTCGGCCGCAACGGCTCTGCGTATGCGCACATTCATGGCAAGCACCGAACGGTAGATTTTTGCGCTTCGGCTCGGCTCAAACCTTTCACCACAGAGGGCACAGGGGTTCACCGGGTAAAACACCCGGAGTAACTCATCCTCCTTTTCATCCTGAGGAGCGTCTTGCCGCGAACGACCTATGCAACTGGCCAGGAGTGCATAGGTGCTTCGCTTCGCTCAGCATGACAGGGCTTAGGGTAGTGGCATTCTATCGCCACGATTCTGCCTTTCCCGCCGCATTCCTTATAATGTCCTTTCTCATGCCAACCTTCGCGCCCGTCGACGAGCAACTCACCTATCTCAAGAAGGGCTCCGCGGAGATCATTCGCGAAGCCGACCTGCGCGCCAAGCTGGAGAAATCGCGCGCCACCGGCAAGCCGCTGCGCGTGAAACTCGGCATGGACCCGACCGCTCCCGACCTGCATCTTGGGCATACGGTCGTGCTGCGCAAGCTCAAACATTTTCAGGATCTCGGACACACGGCGATCTTTCTCATTGGCGACTTCACCGGGATGATTGGCGATCCGACGGGGCGCTCGGCAACGCGGCCTCCGCTGACGCGCGAGCAGATCGAGCAGAATGCGGAGACGTATAAAGCACAGGTGTTCAAAATTCTCGATCCTGCGAAGACGGTGGTCGATTTCAACCGCCGCTGGTTCGGCCCCATGAGCTCGGATGAGTTTGTTCGGCTGGCGGCGAGATACACCGTGTCGCAACTGCTCGAGCGCGAGGACTTTCACAAGCGTTTTCAAGAGGAGAAGCCGATTTCTGTACACGAACTGCTCTATCCGCTGGTGCAGGGATATGACTCGGTGGCGCTCGAGGCGGATGTGGAGCTGGGCGGGACGGATCAGAAATTCAATCTCCTGGTCGGGCGCGAACTGCAGCGCGCTTACGGGCAGGAATCGCAGGTCGTGCTGACCACGCCGATTCTCGAGGGACTCGACGGCGTGCAAAAGATGTCGAAGTCCCTGGGAAATGCAATCGGAATCCACGAGCCGCCGCTCGAGATGTATGGCAAGGTGATGAGCATCTCTGACGAGATGATGTGGCGCTACTACGAACTGCTGACGGATGTGCAGGTCGCCGAGATCGAAAAGATGAAGACGGGGATGCATCCGATGCAGGCGAAGAAGGAGTTGGCGCGGAGGATCGTAGCGGATTTCCATTCGGCGGAAGCGGCGGCGAAGGCAGGGGAAGATTGGGCGAAGCAGTTTCAGAAAGGCGTCGTGCCCGAGGATGTTGAGGAAGTAGCCGTCGAAACTGAAGGCAACAGCGTGCGTCTCGACAAGCTGCTGGCCCGTATTGGATTGGCCGAGTCGGTTAGCGATGCTGTCAGGAAGTTGAAACAGAAATCCGTCAAAGTGAACGGCGAGGTGCGAACAGACCCGACGGGTGTTATTGACTTGGCACCACCGGTTACGGTGCAGGTCGGACGGCGAATCAAGAAAGTTCGGAGCACCTGAGTAGCGTCCCTGCCACGCGTTGGAACTCCCTCGAATCGTAGGACTGCCTTCCTGAGCGCAGCAGAACGATCCGGCTTCTTGAATCGTCGTGCGGAATCGAGGGATCTCTTGCAGGCCGGAAGCTTCGGCGGCGTAGCGGGGAGTTCCTACAGTCCGCGTTACGAATTCGACTCACGATCGTGCTGACAATCCCATCAGGAAGGAAAATTCCCGGACAAGCCGGGCACGATGCCAGCCTGCATGGGGTCCTTCGCTTTGCTCAGGATGACAAGGTCGGTGAATTTGTCTCTGCATTGACTTCTGCTAGTCTCATCCGCGCACATGCGGGCTGCGGTCATTCTCGGGCTGGGATGTTCCTCCAAAGACCTCAAGCCGTTTCAGTCTAACAATTCGGTCGAGTGGCGGATCGGCATGCCTGCTTTGGGCGACCAGGCCGATGTGATTCTTCTATTCGGCGGGGACGGAACGATTCATCGGCACCTGGGGCAGCTGGTCAAGTTAGGGCTGCCGGTACTGGTTGTGCCTGCGGGCAGCGGAAATGATTTTGCCCGGGCGCTTGGATTGCGGCGGGTTCGCGATTCGCTGGCGGCGTGGAATTACTTCTGTCGCGGAGGCGCCAACGTGCGGCCGATTGACCTCGGCATTATCTCCACTGACGAGAACACGGGCCAAGGGTCAGAGTCCCACGAAGAATATTTCTGCTGTGTCGCTGGCGTCGGACTCGACAGCGAAGTGGCGCGACGCGCCAACAAGCTACCTCGCTGGCTGCGCGGACATGGCGGATACGCGCTCAGTCTGGCTCCGGCCATCTTCACGTTCGCGCCCTTCCCGATGAAAATCCTGACGCGGGAGGAAAGCGCTGCCGGTGACCAAGAGAGTTGGACCACCCGCAGCGATCGGCCCACGCTGCTGGCCGCGTTCGCCAACACTCCGCTCTATGGCGGAGGCATGAAGATCGCCCCCCGGGCAAAAATGGATGACGGCTTGCTCGATGTCTGCGTGGTTGGCGGAGTTGATCCCTTGCGGCTCTTGCGCCTGTTCCCGACGGTCTACAGCGGCAATCATCTGAAAATCCGCGAAGTCGAATACTTTCATGCTCCGCGGGTGCGCGTCGAAACCGAACACCCGCTCGAAGTCTATGCCGACGGAGAATACGTCAGCCGAACGCCGGTAGAAATTTCGGTACAACGCGCAGCCCTGAAAGTAATCGCTGCCACATCTTGATCGGCAGCAGTCTGTCGAGCTTCGCTCGACCGGACAGCCCCTTCGACTTCGCTCAGGGCAGGCTTGGCCGCTGCCCCTCATCTGACCGCTGGTGCTAAACTTTCTTCATGTCTGAGCGACGTTCGCGCACACTGCTCTGGGTCCTGATCGGCGGAGGAGCATTCTTCCTCTTCGTACTGGCTGTCTTTACGCTGGTCTATCTCACACTGCACGCCACCGGCACGCAATCCGGACTCGGCGGGTTCGGCGATCGCATCGGAGTGGTCGATCTCGACGGCGTGATTCTTTCTCCGCAGCCAGTAGTCGACGAGCTCAAGAAATTCGGCGATGACTCTTCGATCAAGGCCATCATCATTCACGTAAACTCACCGGGTGGCGGTGTGGCCGCGTCGGAAGAGATTTATCGCGAGGTGAAGCGTATCCGCAGCGAGAAGAAGAAAAAGATCGTGGTTTCGATTGAGACCGTCGGGGCAAGCGGCGCCTTCTACGTGGCTTCCGCCTGCGACAAGATTTACGCCGACGAAGGCAGCATTGTCGGATCGATCGGCGTCATCGCGCAGTGGGTCAACTATGGCGACCTGCTGAAGTGGGCTAAGCTGAAAGACGTAGTCATCAAGACCGGAGAATTCAAAGATACGGGCAATCCGGCGCGCGACCTCACTCCGGCAGAGCAGGCGTACATGCAGTCGCTGATCGATAACATGTTTGGGCAGTTCATCAAGGCGGTGGCTGACGGGCGCGGATTGAAATACGACGACGTAAAGGCGATCGCCAACGGGAAAGTGTGGACCGGCCAGCAGGCCCTGTCGATGAAGCTGATTGATAACGTTGGAGATTTCCAGAACGCGGTCGACGACACAGCGAAGATGGTGAATATCAAGGGCGAACCAACGCTGGTGCGTCCCGAAAGGGACCGCCGGACGCTGATGGATCTGCTACTTGGGGACGTTTCGCAGTATCTGCCTAGCCGGGAAAAACTGATGGAGCAGCAGGTCGGCTTCTATTATCTCTGGAAGTAAATCGGCTCTTGCGGACGAGCATTCCCTGGTCGGAAGCTGGGTGTTCGAGCGGTTGCATCCTCAAGATCGGCCCCGTCCCAAGACCGCGACTTGCATCCAACCCCTGAAATTTGAGAAGGTTATGAATGCTGACTTACATCTGGACCCGGGTGGTTCGTTCCTGGGGGGTGTAAGTACGCAGCAGAACTGAGTTGCTTGCAATTCGAAAGGCTTGGGCAAGGGGGCGATATGACCAAAGCAGATCTGATCGACGAAGTCTCGCGTTTGGCGGAGCTTACGCGGAAAGACAGCGAAGTGATCGTGGAAACGATCTTCGACAGCGTGGTGCGCTCCCTGCGCGCGGGTGACAAGATCGAGATTCGCGGCTTTGGCAGTTTCCGTACCCGCCAGCGCAAGCCGCGCGTCGGCCGCAACCCAAAGACCGGCGAGCGCGTCGAAGTGCCGGCCAAGAAGATCCCTTTCTTCAAGCCCAGCAAGGAATTGAAAGATCTGGTGAACGTCAGCACGGCAGCGCCCGCAACCCCTGCTCCGCCGGCGGCTTCTGCGCCTCCAACGGCATAGCTAACGCTTTGCTCTTATCCAAGAGACGCTGCCTGCAGCGTCTCTTTTCTTTTGGATGGGCTCTTGGCGCTCTGGCAAGAGCCGCGCTCTGCGCGGCGGACAGCTGAGGCGGCTGTTCCCACATAAGTCTCTCTTAGGGTTTGTTTTCCAGATACAAGTCGGCCACCTTCAGCGCCCATTCTTCGGGATTGATGTCGGCCCGGTTGGAGAGCACGATCATTGTCAATTTGTCGCCCGGAAAACGCTGGATCGTGGTTCGAAATCCGATGGTCTCGCCGTCGTGCGACATTCGTCTGTGACCTTTGTAGGGGGCGAGAAACCATCCAAAACCGTAGCTCACGGTCGTGCCATCAGGAAACTTCGAGGGTCCGTCCTCGGGCTGCACTGGAGTCAGGGCGGGCTGCATTTCCGCTTCGGTGAGGAGTGTGTGCTCTCGCAGGGCGCGGTCCCACTTGGTGAGATCGTCGATCGAAGAATAAATTCCACCGTCTCCCAAAACAGCTGAGGTCGGGCTTTGATCGGTCTGGCGCCAGGCGTCTTTTTCTTTCGCATGGCCATAGGCGCGGTGCGGGACTTCGTTCTTACCTTTCTCGTAGGCGAGCGTTTTTTTCATCTTTAGGGGAACGAAAATTCTTTCGTGCAGAAACTCGCCGAAGGGCTTGCCCGAGACTTTTTCCACGATCATCGCGAGGACCGCGTAGCCTGAGTTGCTGTATTCCCACTTCGTGCCGGGAGCGAATTCACCCGCGGACTGCTGCTCGAGCAGCTTCAGCACACCGGCGTCGAGAATCTGCGGAATCTTTTCGTCCGGCGTATTGGGATACTGCTTCATCAGGATGTCTTCATAATCCGGCAGTCCAGAAGTGTGATTGAGCAGGTTGCGGACCGTGATGGATTTGCCGTACGCGGGGAACTCCGGAAATATGTCGGTGAGATGGTCGTCGTAGCGCAGCTTGCCGTCGTGCACAAGCAGCATGACGCTCATCGCGGTGAACTGCTTGGTGAAGGATGCCAGGCGGAAGTTCGTGCTCGCATCGATGGGATGCAGAGTTCGGAGATCGGTGACCCCGTATCCGCGGCGGAAAACGATCTGCCCGTTGTGAACAACGAGGACGGCGGCGCCGGGAGAGGTGCGGGAGTTGAGGTGAGCGAAGATGGCCTCGATCTGGGCAGGGGAAACCTGGGCTTCGGACGATAGGGCGGAGAGAGCGAGTGCTAAGGCCGGCAGCAACGCCGCAAGCTTTCGACTTAAAAGCAGAGTACTCAATGATTTCAGCGTCACGGTTCTCGACACGATAGCGCGGTGGTCCAGAGGCCTTACTCGTCCAGCATGGGAAGCGGCTTCACGGAGCCACAGTCTGGACCTTTGTAAGTCCCTGATGACGCGCTTGTCCACTCGACTGGCTTGCTGTCCGCTCCAACCTGCATCGTTCCCGCGAAGTGAGTCTTGCCAGTAGCATGCTCGCTGTCGCTCGCCGAGGACTCCAGGGTCATCTTGCCATTGACTCTTCCCGAGCATGCCATTTCGCCGGTCATGCCGTTTGCGCTCTTGCTGAGCTTAGTGATCCGACAATCTTTGATCGGTGGAATGATGGCGCCGTACTTGTCGAAATACTGCTGGCTGACACAAAACTGAGAAGTGTGCGGCTTCCGGCGCTTGGATTGGCGTTGCCCATCGGAGACTGCTGCCAAGTCGTGGTCGTGGACAACTCCCACAGACCGGGCTTTCTGGTCTGCGCGGAGGAGAGCGCTGTAAGGGCGAATAAGAAACAGACCAGCATGACCCGTTGGGTCCGATCCATGATGCCTCCTGTTTAATGAGGTACAGACAGTCGCAGCACACTCACTCTACGCGAGTCCTTAAAGCTTGGCCATCACTCCCGAATGCCAGCCACGCCCATCATCCGGCCCGTCTTGCCGCGCTCGGCGCGATAGGAAAACAGCAACTCCGGATGGCAGTTGGTGCAGAGCGGCGAGACCTCGATGTTCTTCTTGGGAACGCCCGCGGCCAGCAGTTGTTGGCGGTTGGCTTCGACGAGATCGAGAAAGATTGTCTTTGGCAACTCGCTGTGGCCGGGAGCGCGGGCCGTCAAAAAGAGCAGAGGATACTTTTCCCGTACCGGATCAGAATCCTTGACCTCGCGGAACAGGCTCGCCCCGTATTCAAACTGCGATTCGAACTTGATTCGCACTTCTTCGCCGACGGCATAGCAGCAACCTTGAATTCCAGGGCCGATCGCGGCTTTCAAATCGCGAGGCCGGCTGCCGAAGCAGCGATGCATCTCGCCCACTCCCTTTTCGACAATGCGCTGCACCGTCCCGCGCCAGCCCGCGTGAAATACGCCAACGGCATGGCGTTTGCTGTCGACAAGAATGATGGGGAGACAATCCGCAGTCTGGATCGCGAGCAGCAAGCCGGGAGTTGCCGTAATCAGGCCATCGCCGGTAAGGGTCTCTTCAGGAACGGAATCGACACAGCGAATGATGTCGGAATGGACTTGCCGCACCGTGATGAGAGGCCAGAACGAGTCGCGGGGCTTCGCTGATTTCCGGCGCGTGCGAGTGACGGCGCCAAGTTCTTTCAGAAATGCGGCGCGGTTGCGCTCGACGGCGGCACGGGAATCGTCTTTGGTGAATCCGAGATTGAGATCGCCCTTGCCGTAAGCACGAGAAAATCCTCCAGAACGCGTCGAAAAGCCATGAATGAGCCACGGAATCCGGCTCAAATGGGGCGTACGGACAATGTTGAGTTTGGTTTTCTTCGGGACCCTGGTCAGCACCCGTCTATCTTACTTGACGCGGAGATGTGGAGCAGGCACCAGAAGCCGACGATTTGTATCAGGGCATCGCTTCAGCGATGCCTTCCGTAATGCTTCAAACATAAGAAGCTTCAGCCGCTGGAATTCTCCTTCGGCGGCGCAGCGGCAAGCCGGCGCTCTCTCCCTGCACTACGGAATGCCTGAAGGCATTCCCTGATACGAAACGGTAACAACACGGAAAACAGCTGCAACCGGAGGCAGTGGTGCAGTTTTCAGACTGCACCACTACCTAACCGGAGTCCGGTTTGCTCAGGGCGTGATCCCTCCGCTATAGTTTTAATCATGTTTGAGAATTTCACTGCTACCGACCGGTGGACGAAAAAGCAGGTCCACTGCGTATACCAGGCCATGATCGTTGCGATCGCAACCCGCCACGCGGACGCGCTGGACATCAAATTTCTGGTCGACGGACGCAAGGTCTGGGTCGCGCTCCCGCACCCGGCGTGGGTGGAATACAAGAAGCAGACCGGTAAGGCCATCACCGATTCGCTGGCCGTGGAAATCGCTGGACACTACCTGAAGGGCGCTTTGGAAGCGGGCGAAGGCCTGGGACGAGAGATGTATTCACTCACGGTGGAAGAGACGTTGAAACATCTGGACGCGGCGGTTGCGGACATGCAATCCCAGCCCGCGTAGGAGCGTGTCGCCGAGGACTCGAGTTCGAAATCGCTGCCCGAGCCTTTTACTGTTCCTGCAATTCTTCACAGCCTTGCGGTCCCAAAATCTTCTTCCCGCGTGCATGAGACTGTGCCGGGAATATCTCCTGCGATCGTCATACGGTAGACAAATTCGTGCTCCGCACCTGGAAGATCGCGTCCAGTGTCGAGCGCGTGCAAGAGCAAGTCAGGATGCCGGTCCCAAACGATTTCGAAGCATTGCGTGCAGCCAGCCCGCACTTCGAGGAATGCAAGATCGAGCCCTGCAACGGTGCGGATTAACAGAATATCGTGCCTCTGCAGCGATTCGAGGAAATGAAGACTTAACTCTTCAATGAATGGCGATGTTCGATTGCTGTTGAAGTAAGACGTGACAATCTCATGGAAGCAGCCAAGGCGCATCAACAGCAGAGATGTAAAGTGGCATTGCGCCTGGATCTGGAATTCCCTCCACCAGACCGCGATTTCCTGTAAGACCGCGAGTTCACGCGACCCTGCCACACGCCGCAGGTAAGGATCCGATGGAGCGGCGCCCCGCCGCTTCACCAGGTCCAGCAGGCCGCGTTGATACAGTTCGAGGCGTGTCATTGAATTGCCTGCCGCAGATGCTTCAATTCCGCGCAGATATTATCGTGCCCCAGCAGAGACACCGCCTCTTTCAGAAATTCGAAGGTGACGACCTGCAAACCGGGAGCCCGCCGGATGATCTCCAGGCCGAGAGCCAGCGTGTCATTTCGAGTTCGATTGGAGTGAATGTCGAGATAGAAGCCGTTGTGTTCGACGCCGCCCGCGAGATGCAACTCGCGTACCGGACGCAGATCCAGTTCATCAAGAAACGCCATGATGTTCAAACCCTGATTGAAAACATCGCACTCCAGGTTGTATGCATCGAGCACCAGGCCGCAGCCGGTGCGTGAAGTGATGGCGTTCAGAAAGCCCGCGGGAGTGAACTCCGCCGGAGCCTCAGGCAATAGATGAATGACATGCTCGAGAAGAAAGGGTACGCGGTAGCGCTCCTGCAGCAGTGTGACGCGCTCGCAGACGAGGTCGAGGGCCTCCTCGGTGCGCGGAAGCGGGAACATTGTCCCGACATTCTCCCCGGCAACGACAGTGCAGGCGAGGTGCTCGCTATGCCATTGGAGGTCGAAACGCTCGAACAATTCGTCGAGCAGTTGCAGGTAGCTTTCTTCCCAGCGGTCAAATGATCCAATGGAAAGGCCTACACCATGCGCGATGAAATTGACGTTGCCGGCCACGGCGGCGTATTCGTCCAGGATTTCGCGACGCAGGCTGGCACGTTTTGCATCTGAACGGGCGATGGCGTCTGGCGATATTTCAATCACGTCAATAAGCGGGACGAGGCGCTCCAGAAGAGCGATGTCGTCGCCCTCGTAAGTAGCGGCCAGCGCCAGATGAGAGCTGGAAGTAGCGTTTGCACCGGCGCTGGCCATGTCGCTCCTACTCACCGATCGTGACGGACTTCACGCCCGGCAGATTGGCGATTTGCTGAGTTTCGACGGGGTCGCCGGTGAGACGAAGGTCGATTCCCATGATGCCGCAAGTTCGGCAGCCACACAGACCACCGATGGTGGCGATAATGCCTTGCAAGTGTTCGAGAGTTACGTTTTCAGCGACCCGGATGCTTACGGTGCCGCGCAGTTTAGGTTCAGCCATGATGTTCCCCTTCCCACGATTCCATCAGTTTGGGCTCGCGCAAAGGATTGCATTTGCGCTGGGCTCTAGAGGATGGTGCGACCATCAGAGGAATCGTTACAGGCTGGCGCCGCGTCGAACTGCTGGGTGGGGCTACGCCGGCAAGCATCCTGAAGGGGATTTGACCTTAGTTTGGGCTGAAGCCGCTGTTGCGTTCTAGATCACGACCGATTCTTTATATTCTCCGAAGACCCGGCGCATGGCGTCGGAAATTTCTCCGACGGTAGCAGAAGCTTCGACCGCAGCAAGGATCCGCGGCATGACGTTGGCACCGGAGCGAGCAGCCTCTTCGACCGCGGCCAGAGCCGCCTTGCAAGGTCCGGCATCGCGCTTCGCTCGCAGCGCGCGCACGCGCTCCACCTGCCTCGGTTCGAGTGCAGGATCGATTCGCTGAATCGGGATCGCTTTTTCTTCCTCGACCTCAAATCGGTTCACGCCGACGACGATCGCTTCTTGGTTGTCGACTCGCTGCTGGTATTCGTAAGCGGCGTTTTGAATCTCCTGCTGCACGAATCCGCGTTCTATGGCTTTCAGCATTCCTCCAAGCACTTCGATCTTCCCTAAATATTCTGCCGCCCGGCTTTCGATCTCGCTGGTCAGACTCTCGACGTAATACGACCCCGCCAGCGGATCGATGGTCTGCGGAGCGCCGGATTCGTAGGCAATCACCTGCTGTGTCCGCAGAGCGATGCGAGCGGCCTGCTCCGTAGGCAGCGCCAATGCTTCATCGTATGAATTCGTGTGCAGAGATTGCGTTCCGCCCATCACAGCAGCGAGAGCTTGGATCGCGGTGCGGACGATGTTGTTCTCCGGCTGCTGCGCGGTGAGCGTCGACCCGGCAGTCTGCGTGTGGAAGCGCAGCATCCACGAGCGCGGATTCTTTGCCTTGAAGTGTTCGCGCATGATGCGAGCCCACATGCGGCGCGCGGCGCGGAATTTCGCAACTTCTTCCAGAAAATTGCTGTGTGCGTTAAAGAAGAACGAAAGCCGCGGTGCGAACTTGTCGATGTCGAGACCGGCTTTGATCGCGGCTTCGACGTAGGCCATTCCGTTGCCGAGCGTGAATGCGACTTCCTGCACGGCCGTCGATCCCGCTTCTCGCATGTGATAACCGGAGATTGAAATCGTATTCCACTCGGGAACGTTTTCATTCGTCCACGCGAACATGTCGGTGATGACGCGCATCGCCTGCTGTGGAGGATAGATGTAGGTTCCGCGCGCGATGTATTCCTTCAGCACATCGTTCTGCACTGTGCCCGAGAGCTTACGCACATCGGCGCCCTGCCTTCGAGCCATCGCAACATACAGCGCCAGCAGAATCGACGCCGTCGCATTGATGGTCATCGATGTGGAAATCTTAGTCAGGTCGATGCCGTCAAAGAGCCGTTGCATGTCTTCGATGGAGTCAATCGCGACGCCGACCTTCCCGACTTCGCCCGCCGCGAGCACATGATCGGAATCCATTCCGATCTGCGTCGGCAAATCGAACGCCACCGACAATCCTGTGGTGCCGTTGGCCAGCAGATATTTGTAGCGCTTGTTCGATTCCTCGGCGTCCCCCATGCCGGCGTACTGGCGCATGGTCCAGAGGCGGCCGCGGTACATGGTCGCCTGCACACCGCGAGTAAATGGATATTCCCCGGGATACCCAACTTCGCTCTCGTAGTCGGTGCCATTGAGATCGGCGGGAGTGTAGAGCGGCTTTACCGGGATATGGGAGGAAGTTTCAATCTCGGCGGGACTAGCGGGGGTAGTACTTAACTTCTGGGTCATCGGGTTTCACCAAACGAAACCGGGCGCCAATGCAGGTGATCACTGACGCTGGCTCTTTCTTCGCACTTTCCAAAATGAACTCAACCCGAACCAGGCAAACGTTACCGTAAAGAGCATCGCAACTCCGGCGCGGCCGGGGCCCACTTGTCCGGCGTGATATTTCGTATATTCCTTCCACGCAGCGCCGCCGAAGCTGAGGGCCATGATGAGGAAAACGACACCCGTCACTTCGAGCCACAACTGATGCATGACGTGCCCGAAGGAACGCGCCGTCGTGCGAGCAGCGCTAATGACGGCGCTGAGCGTGCGACTGCGGCCGGCTTGCTGGCTCGCGACCCGCGCCACCGCTCCCACTTTGCGCCAGGTGGAAACTTTGCTCACGACCTCGATTTTAACAGCCTGCGGCGCTACAATGACGCAACTCTGAGTGGCAGCGAACCGTTCTTCTGCCTGGGGCATCTAAAGGACTAAGCGTCTATGCAGACTTCCGCGCCTGACCTCGATCAACTCAAATCCCGCATGAAGGCCACATGGATGTCCGGCGATTTCGGCCAGATTGCGAACTACAGCGCCCAAGAGGCCGCGAATTTTGTCGGGCGGATTGGAATCGCGCCTGGCTCCAAAGTTCTCGACGTGGCTTGTGGAACGGGTAACACCACGATCCCGGCGGCCAAAACCGGCGCCTCGGTCACTGGAGTTGATATCGCCACGAATCTCTTAGAGCAGGCGAAGAAGCGCGCCGCGTCGGAGAAACTCAATATTCACTTCGAGGAAGGCGACGCTGAGGACTTGCCGTTTGTCGATCACAGTTTCGACCTGGTCCTGAGCATGTTCGGAGCAATGTTTGCGCCGCGACCGGAGAAGGTTGCGGCAGAGCTGATTCGTGTCTGCAAGCCAGGCGGCGTCATCTCCATGGCGAACTGGACGCCCGAGGGTTTTGTCGGCAAGACGTTTCAGACCACAGCCAAAATGGTGCCGCCACCTCCCGTTCCGCCGCCGGTGCTTTGGGGAGACGAAACGGTGGTGCGGCAGCGACTCGGGATCGGTACAAAGCAGGTGACCTGTACGCGGCAGAGCGTTCAGTTTGCATATCCGTTCACGCCGCGAGAGACCGTCGATTTCTTCCGAAAATATTTCGGCCCGACCCAAATGGCATTCTCTCGATTGGATGAAGCCGGTCAAAAATCTCTGGCGGAACAAATGGAATCCTTGTGGGTAGAACACAATACCGCCAAAGACGGAACAACCGCGGTGAAGGCTGAATATCTCGACGTGCGCGCCATTCGCGCGTAGTGCTGGAAAGTGATAACTTGATTTTTAGCGAGGGGGGACTCAGTGGATCCACAACTCAAACAACTCATGAAAGAGCTCGGCGACGCCATCAACGAATCTCTTTCCGACTCTGAGCAGATCTCTGAAGTGGTCTCCCGCATTAAAGAGGGCGGCTACGATGTCTTCCTGGTCCTCGAAGCGACCATTGGGGTCAGCAAACAGGGCGAGAAGAGTTCCGACAAGACCTCCCTGGTTTCCACGCTCTCTACGAATCCCGAGTTCAAGATCAACGATCAGGATCTGAAATTTCTGAAGTCGCTGCGCATCAAGATAGAAGAAGAGAAGAAAGATAAATAGACACAACGTAGAATTCCACAGTCTCTACATTTCGAAACCAGACAATCCGCCAGGACTTGATCGAGCAACTGCCCACTGGGCGATCCGCCTCAATAATCGAAGATTTGTGGTCGGGCATCCCCGGAAGATCTACGTTAGCGCGCCCGAAATCCCCGCCGGCATCGTCAAGCATCATAGGTTTCTTGCGAATTTGCCGACTCCCGGCAACCTTGCGCAGCTGTGCTACCATCTACTGTTTTCTTTTCACATCTGCCGTGTGGAAAGCGAGATTCCGTTGGGGACTAGCGTTGGAATCTGAGGGTCCGTAATGAAAGACACTCTTGGGGTTCTGTTGGCAGGCGGTGCGGGCGAACGGCTCTACCCTCTCACTCGCGATCGAGCGAAGCCCGCAGTCACCTTCGGCGGCATCTACCGCATCATCGACGTCACCCTTTCCAATTGCCTCAACTCCGATCTGCGCAAGGTCTACATTCTTACGCAATACAAGGCGCTCTCGCTGAACCGGCATATCCGCGAAGGCTGGAACATTCTGGGGCGCGAGGTGGGAGAGTTCGTCGAAGTTCTCCCTCCGATGAAGCGCGTCAGCGACCAGTGGTATCAAGGCACGGCCGACGCCGTGTATCAGAACATTTATTCGATCGGCTCCGAGCAGCCCAAGCGCGTTCTGATTCTCTCGGGCGACCATATCTACAAGATGGATTACGGCAAGATGCTCACGCAGCACGAGGACTCGGGCGCCGACATCACGCTGGCCACCATCCAGATCGATCCCAAGGAGACATACCAATTCGGCGTGGTCGACGTCGACAAGGAAGGCAGAATCCGCGGCTTCCAGGAAAAGCCCAAGGTAACGACGCTGCGATCTCCGCTGAACCCCGAAAAAGTGGCAGGATCGATGGGCGTCTACCTCTTCAATGCGGACGTGCTCATTCCCGTCCTTCTGAAAGATGCCGAGGACCCGAAGTCGAGCCACGATTTCGGCAAAGACATTCTGCCGAAGATGGTCGATGACTACCGCGTCTACGCCTTCGACTTCGTCGACGAGAATAAGAAAGAAGCGCTCTATTGGCGCGATGTGGGTACGCTCGAGGCCTACTACGAAGCCAACATGGACATCGTCTCGGTGTCGCCCATCTTCAATTTGTATGACGAAGAGTGGCCGATCCGCACGCACCAGCGCCAGTATCCGCCGGCAAAATTTGTCTTCGCGGAATCCGGACGCACCGGCACCGCGCTCGACTCGATCGTTTCGAATGGATGCATCGTCTCCGGCGGCGTGGTTAAGAATTCCGTGCTCTCGCCCGATGTGCGAGTCAATTCCTACTCCGAAGTGGAGGATTGCATCCTCTTTTCGCACGTCAGTGTCGGACGCCGCTGCCGCATTCGCAAAGCCATCCTCGACCGCGACGTGCACATCCCCGAAGGAACCACGATTGGGTACGACGCCGAGGCCGACCGCCAGCGATACTTCGTCACCGAGAGCGGCATCACGGTCGTGACCCGCGACTACTCGCTATTCGAGAATCCCGTGACCGTGGATTACTTCACCAGCGAATAGTTGGGCGGCTCGAGGCTAAACCCTAACCACAAGGGCACGAAGTCACGCGAAGGAAGACCCATCAAAATCGGCCTTCGTGATACTCCGTGTCCTTCGTGGTTCCAGCTTTGGGACTAAAGCCGTTTCCAACGAATCTTTGCTCCGAATCCGATCCGCTCGCAGCCAGGGTCCGGCGGCCGTGGTTCCCAGTTCAGCAACCTGCGGCTTATGTAGTCCAATGCGCCCAGAGTTACTAAAGGACTAGCATTGCTGGATGCGGCTGCCAAATCGTTATGGCACCCTTAAGGCATTCCCAATGTGGAACTTAGAATACCGACAAATCTCCAATTCGAAGCGACGAACCATGCTTGAAACGGCTATGGCCCCTTTTTCCTATTGACGCGTGAGTTATCCCGCTCATAATCGCGTGGGGGATTCTCCTTCAGGTTCTGGGCGACTTTCGTGGCAGAACGGTGTTCCTTCTTACACCTCCCGGTTCTCAACTGTCGGAGCGTGAAACCCAATCATTAACCTCGTTTCCAAGGAGCGGTATCCATGAGAAGTACCCGCAAGAATCAGCTGAAGCTTGCACTCGCCGGGTTTTTGCCTGGTGTGTTGTTAGCGTTTTTCGCATTGCCGGTCTGCGCACAACCGGTCGACGAAACACACCCAGCACCTAGCCGAATGATCACTTACGATTCGGCGCACGAAGTGACGATTAACGGCACCGTGAAGACCGTTCTGACCAAGCACGTCGCTGGCAGTCCGGCAGGGATGCACTTGTTGGTGACCGGCGCGCAAGGCACTGTGGACGCTCATGTCGGTCCATTCATCCCCAAGAACATTCGGCAAGCCCTGCACATGGGTCTTCCGCTGGAGGTTGTCGGAGCTATGACGACCGTACGCGGCAAGCAATTCCTACTCGTCAGGCAGCTGATTTATGGCGGACAGACGATCACCGTCCGCAACTCTCGTGGATTCCTTCTGGCTCCCGCGCGATCATCGCTCGACCCGAGTCCAAAGACGAACGGCAAGCTTACTCTCAACGGGGGTGGACTGTGAGATATATCCAGGCGATTACGACATCTCTGGCGGTCTGCATGATGGCCGCGCTGGTAGCTTGCAGCTCCGGCAGCAGCAGCTCCACCGGTGGCGGAGGCGGAGGCACCACTCCGATTAGCGTAGCCCTCACCGGAGCGCCGGCCAGCCTCAGCCCCAACGGTACAGCATCGATCACGGCCACCGTGAGCAACGATTCCGCCGCGAAGGGTGTGACCTGGAGCTGCACCCCGGCATCCAGCTGCGGGTCGTTTAATCCGACAGCCACGGCAAGCGGCAGCGCGACCACATATACGGCGCCCGGAGCCGCGGGTTCGGTAGTAGTTACAGCAACATCGGTAAGCGACACGACGAAGACAGCCGCCGCAACGATCAGCATCACCGTCCCGCAAATTGCGCTGGCGGATGGCAACTATGTTTACTCGCTCGCCGGCTCTGATACCAATGCAAGTCCTTACACCTTGGTTGGCGTCTTCACGGTTGCTAGCGGGAAAATTACGGCCGGGGAACAGGATTTCGTCGATGACCTCAACGGCGATCTGCATGACGCGATCAATCCCACCGGCAGCGGCTATACCACCACGACCGATGGAAACCTCCAGCTCACCCTGGTGACTTGCGCCGGCTCGACGTGCACGGCGGTTGACACGTTAATCGGCCCGGGCGGCAACGGCATCGAGACTATCAACGGCTCGATGGTGTCCTCGACGCGGGCGCGACTGATCGGTTACGACGCGTTCGCAACCTCCAGCGGCACACTCGATACACAAGACACAACGGCGGCGGCGGCAACGCCGACTGGCCCCTACATCTTCTCCGCGGGCGGCTATCAGGGAATTGCAGGCGGCGGCATCCTGAACTTCTCGGGCTCGACGACGGTAAACCCCACAGGAACGGTCGTAGACCTAAACCAGGCCGGTACGGTTGAACTCGGCGACACGATTACTGCCAGTGCGGTACAGTCGCCCGATGCGACCGGACGCACACTCGTGCAAGTGACCCTAAACGACAGCGGCCCAACAATCCTCAATCTCGTGGGATACATCGTTGACGCTTCGCGCATTCAGATCGAGTCCGAAAACTCTCCCATTTCAGGCGCAGCTTACGCTCAAAACACCGCGAGCCTGGGTGTGTCGGGCGACAGCTACGTCTATGGCATGTTGGGGGTCGACCCGATCGGTGCATTCCAGTCAGTCGGCATTCTCACCATGGGATCAAGCCTCACGGTCACTGGCGCGATCAGCACTAACGATCTGGCAAACTTCCAAGTTCCGTCGGCTTCAATCAGCGGGGGAACCTACGTAGCTGACACCACGAACGTGGGCCGCTATACGCTAACCGGCGTCACCAACGGCGTCACCACGTTCAATATTCAGCTTTACGTGGATGGAAACGGCAACGCCCTCGTGCTCACGGCGGATACAACCGATGTGCTCGAAGGCTTGGCCTACCAGCAAACAGCGAGTGCGACCATGAGCGGAACCTACGTCATGAATGATACGGGAGCAGACGGCACCAGCGAGTTTGAACTTGACGCCGTCGGACCGGTCACGACGGGGACCGGAACGTTCTCCGGCTTTGCCGATCTGAACTGGTTGAACGCAACTCCCACGCAGACTGCCGATCTAACCGTAGCTGGTGCGTTCACTGCTCCTTCGGGCGGCGTTTCTACCGGCACGGGCAACTCAATCACAGGGCTGGACGTAACCACCAAAACGAATGCGGATGCCTTTGACTACTACGTGGTCGACTCGACCAGGGTAATAGCCATCGACGTGGATGCTAATTTCTCCCAGCTCGACTTGGCGTTCTTCGAACTGACCAACTAGGTCGTCATCCAAATCGTAACCACAGTGGCGCACTTCGGTGCGCCACTTTTTAATTCCCGCCGCCTCCCGAAACGATTCCCCTACCCGCCGCACTATCCCGCTAGTTGCGGCAATTGCCTATTTGCGCAGTGCCGATTATCCTTGGCCAACTTAGGACGGGGCTGGACGGATGATTGGGAAACGTCTGTCTCATTACCGGATCGTGGAGCAGGTCGGCGCCGGAGGCATGGGCGTCGTCTACCGCGCACACGATGAGCAGCTTGACCGCGATGTTGCGATCAAGGTCCTGCCCCCTGGCGCCCTCACCGATGAGGCCGCCCGCAAACGCTTTCGCAAAGAAGCTGTGTCCCTGGCCCGCCTGAATCATCCCAACGTCGCCACCGTGCACGAATTCGGTAGCGATGGCGGCACTGACTTTCTGGTCATCGAATACATCGCCGGCATCACACTTGACGCGAAGCTTGCCCGAGGGCCGCTGCCTCCGGCGGAAGTGGTGCGGCTCGGAGTCCAACTCGCCGCAGGACTAGACGCTGCACACCGGGAAGGAATCGTGCATCGCGACCTGAAGCCGGGCAACCTGCGCCTGACCACCGACGGACGTCTGAAAATCCTCGATTTCGGTCTCGCCCAGCTAATGCCCCACACCAGCGATCAGGGGATGACGGTGACTATCACGCAATCCCAGGAAACCAGTGGCACGTTGCCGTACATGTCTCCCGAGCAATTGAGCGGCGAGATGGCAGACGCGCGCACCGATATCTGGGCTGCCGGCGCGGTGCTCTACGAAATGGCAACGGGCAAGCGGCCGTTTCCGCAGACGGTGCCGGCGCTGCTGATCAACTCGATTCTGAACCAGACTGCGGAGCTTCCGAGCACACTCAATCCCGCGATTCCCCCGAATTTGGACGCTGTGATTCTGAAAGCGCTGGCGCGGGATCGGGCGCAGCGCTACCAATCCGCCGCGGAGTTGGATGCAGACCTGGAGCGGCCAATTGCGCTCGCTTCGACCGTTGTCTCGATAGCGAGCCAGAAGCGGCGCCTCGCGCCGATCCTCGCGATCGCTGCTGCAGCGTTATTGCTGGCAGGCGGTACATATTTCGTTTTGCATCGCGGCAAGAAACCGGTAACGACGTCGACGGTCAACCGCCGGCGCTCGGTGGCCGTGCTCGGCTTCAAGAATCTATCCGCCAACCCGGAGAAGTCGTGGCTGTCCACAGCAATTTCCGAGATGCTGACCACCGAACTCAGCCAGGGCGACGAACTGCGCACCATCCCCGGAGAAAGCGTCGCGCTGATGAAAGCCAGCCTGGCCTTACCAGACGCCGACAGTTTCAGCCAGGAAACGCTGACGCATATCCGGCAAAACCTGGGCAGCGACGATGTCGTGCTGGGCTCGTACTTGCCCCTGGGCAACGGACAGCTCCGCCTCGACGTACGCTTGCAGGACGCAGTTGCCGGAGTGACGCTGGCGTCGGTCTCCGAAAAAGGAAACGAGTCGGAGATCGACAGCTTGGTCAGCCAGGCGGGCGCCGAACTGCGCGGCAAGTTGGGCGTCGGCTCGTTGTCCGAGACGCAATCAGCGGTTGTGCGCGCGTCGTTGCCCTCGAATCCCGAAGCGGCACGCTTGTATTCGCAAGGCCTGCAGCGCCTCCGCTTGTTCGATGCCCTCGCCGCGCGCGAGTCGCTGGAAAAAGCGGCGGAACTGGCTCCGGATCACGCGCCCACCCACTCCGCGCTCGCCGAGGCTTTCAACACGCTGGGCTATGAGAACAAAGCCAGAGAGCAGGCCAAGAAAGCGCTCGATCTTTCCTCGAAGTTCTCCCGCGAAGAGCGTCTTCTGATCGAGGCGCGCGCCCACGAACTTCTGCAAGAAACGCCGCAGGCCGTCGAAAAGTATCGTGAGCTTTGGGAATTTTTCCCCGACAACGTGGACTACGGTTTATTTCTGGTTCGCACCCAGCTTGCGGGGGGCAGCGCTAACGACGCGGAGACGACTCTGGCCGATTTACGCAAGCTTTCCGCTTCCGAGGCCGACGCCGCCCGTATCGATCTAGCGGAGGCCGAGGTTCGTTCTTCGGTGGGCGATTTCAAGAGTGTGCAATCTCTGTCGGATCGTGCGGCAGTCGAGGGACGAGCCGTGGGCGCGAGCTTGCTGGCGGCGCAGGCGCTGCAGTTGGAAGGACACTCGTGGGAGCGCATGGGAAACGGGCACAAGGCGGCCGAACTCTCCAACCAGGCAAGAGACCTTTACGTTTCCGCGGGAGACCGCAGAGGCGCGGCGCGCTGCGTGGTGGCGGTGGGAGATTTGCTCTATGACCAGGGAGACTACGCGGGCGCGAAAAAGCAATTCGAAAGCGCGCTTGCCGACTTCCGCGAGATCGGCGCGCGGAAGAGCGCTCGCGCCGCACTCGAGCGCATCGGCAATGTCTTCTATTCCGAAGGCCAGTTGCGCGAAGCCAAAGAATATTATGATCAGGTCCTGCGCTTCGACCAGGAGATCAATGACCGGTTCGGACTCGCCAGCGACTACGGAAATCTGGCGAACGCTCTCGACGGTCTCGGAGAATTGACGCAGGCGATGACGATGCAGAAAAAGGCTCTCGCGACGTTCAACGAGGTCGGCAACAAGCGAGGCGCCTCGGACACGCTGAACAATAGAGGCAATGTTTTCGTCGAGATGGGAGATCTGGACGAAGCGAAGAATGACTATGAGCAGGCACTCGTCATGATGCGGGAAATATCGTACCGGCACGGTGAACCCGCTCCGGTTTCGGGGATCGGGGATACGCTCTTCGCGCAAGGCGATCTGGCTGGCGCGCGCAAGCAATATGAAGAAGCCCTCGCCATCGCCAAAGAGGTGAATGACGGCGAGATTATCGCGCAGGACACGGCCTCGCTTGCATCAATTGACCTTGCGGAAAAGAAGTATGCCGATGGCGAGATGCTGTCCCGTCAATCCGCCGAGCTGTATGAAAAATCCAGCTCCTGGGGAAATGCCGCCTGGGCCGAGGCAACGCTGACGCGCAATCTGGTCGGCGAAGGCAAACTGGCCGATGCTGAACAGACAGCTACGAAAGCGATCGCGCTCTGCGAAAAGTCCACGGGACAGTCTCCTCGCTACGAAGCCGCTCTCGCGGACGCACGCGTGAAAGCAAAGAAGGGCAACACTGCGGAGGCTCACCGGCAGCTGGAAGCAACTCTTACTTCGGCTCACAAACTGGGATACCGCTTGTACGAGTATCAAGCGCGGCTGGCGCTGGCTGAAATCGAAATGCAGACGGGATCAGCGTTAGCAGGCGCTCATCTCGCTGCAATTGAGAAAGACGCCCGCGCGCACGGAGCGTTGCTCATCGCCGGCCAGGCGCAAGCGTTGCTCGCAGAAAAAAAGGCGTCAGTCAGATAACTCGGCGCCACGTCAATGTCGGCACTCGAACTTGAGCAATCTGCGGTTCGGCCGCTGTCCTCCCGACGGAAGCCCGACCCAATCCATCCAACGGGCTCAACCTGTCTCACCTGCTACCATGAACGCAGAGACAAAACACCTTCTCGGGAGGTGCTTGTCATCCCTGTTATCCATCTGCGGCATGGTTCGATTACGAATTCTGTTGCTGATGCAAGGCTCACTGTCGCACCGTCGTAATGTCGATCCGGTCTGCGTACAGGACTAGCCTACTGCAACGACTGTATGCCGGAATCCGGCTCCGAACGCATCTACATTCTGAGGAGTTGAGAACTGGCACACAACAACTGGGCCTCGCCATTCGGGCTGGCAGGCTCGGACGCGCGCGCGTCCAGAAAGGCTTGACGTTCATGAACAAAACCCTGTTGAAACATTTGCTTAGGGGGTCTGGATCACTGGCATGGGTTGGGGCAATCCTTGCCTTCACGCTTCTATCCGTCTCGATACCAATGGCAGCGCAGGATGAGGATGATCCTCCGGGTCGCGTGGCACGCTTGGGATACATGGAAGGCTCCGTTTCATTCCAACCCGCGGGAGAATCCGAATGGGTGGAAGCCATTCCGAATCGCCCCATGACCACCGGAGACGAGCTTTGGGCCGATCGCGATTCGCGCGCTGAGGTGCAACTGGGATCGGCGACGATCAATCTCGCGCCGAACACCGGCTTTTCTTTTCTCAATCTTGACGACCGCACGGTGCAGATCCAGCTCAGTTCTGGCAGCGTCAACATCCGCGTTTGGAATTTGGATCGTGACAACGTATTCGAAGTCGACACCGCCAACCAGGCGTTCAGCATTTATCAGCCGGGCCGATACCGCCTCGACGCATCGGAAGACGGAAACCGCACCGTAGTGACGATCCGCGAGGGCGAAGGCGAATCCACCGGGAACGGACAGAGTTACACCATGCATTCCGGACAACGATTCAGCTTTAGCGGAACGACATCGCTGAATGCAGAAGTAGAAGAGATTCGCGATTCCGATGATTTTGACAATTGGTCAAATAGCCGCGAGCGCCGCTATCAGGATTCTCCTTCGGCAAGATACTGCTCGCAACGCGTCGTGGGATTCCAGGATCTCGATGACAACGGCGACTGGCAGCCCTCTCCCGACTATGGCTACGTCTGGTATCCGAGAGTCGGTCCCGGATGGGCTCCGTATCACGACGGGCACTGGGCGTGGATTGATCCGTGGGGATGGACCTGGGTGGATGACGCCAGTTGGGGATATGCTCCGTTTCACTATGGCCGCTGGGTTTCGATGGGCGGGCGCTGGGGATGGATTCCGGGGCCGCGCGAGGAACGCCCCGTCTATGCGCCTGCCCTCGTCGCATTCGTTGGCGGCGGATTTGCCGCCGGCGCCACTGTGGCCTGGTTCCCGCTGGGACCGCGCGAAGTATACGTCCCGTCATACCGCGTGAGCCCTGCGTATGTGAACCGAGTCAACGTCACAAACACCACTGTGAACGTCACGCAGGTCACGAACGTTTACAACACGACGATCGTCAACAACAACACCACAATCAACAATGTCACGTATGTGAACCGGAACGTCCGCGGCGGTGTAACCGCCATGCCGCAGCATGCGTTTGCCAGCGCACAGCCTGTGGCTCGGACGGCGGTCGCGGTGAACCAACAGGAATTGGCGCGAACGCCGGTGGTTTCGAGAGCAGCAGTGCCTCCAGTGCGGGAGGCCGTGATGGGGCCGAATGTCAGCACGGCAAATCGAGTGGCAGCGCCGCCGGCGGCGGTTCTTAGCCGGCCCGTGATCGCCAAGGCCACCGCTCCTCCACCGCCGCCGTCGTTTGCGGCTCGGCAGCAGATACTGACGCAGCATCCCGGGCAGCCAGTAGGCCGACAGGAGATGCAACAAATGCGTCCCGCGAATGCTCCCGCATCCCCCCTGGTGAGACAGGCGCCTCCGGCAAAAGCCGCAACGCCGACTCCCTCTATGAACCGGCCCGGAAACCAGCCCATGAATCAGCCTGGGAATCCGGCGGCCAACCCTCGTCCAGGTGGAAATACGCCGCCTGCTGCGCAGCCCGCTCCGGGAAATCAGCCTAGCAATCATCCGGAGACGACGCGACCTTTTGAACCACCGGCCCGCAATGATCGTCCGGCGGCCGCACAGCCGAACAACCGTCCGCAACCGAATCAACCTCAACCCAATCCGCCGCAGCCGAACCGGCCGCAGATGAATCAACCGGCGCCAAACAATCGTCCGGAAAATAACGCTCCGGCCACACCGCCGCGCAACGACCGGCCGGAACCTGCGCAGCCGAACAATCGTCCGGAGCCCAATCAACCACGCCCGAACCAGCCGGTGCCGGATAACCGTCCGGCTCAGCAGCAGCAGCCGCCGCAAACCACGCGTCCGTCTCCGCAGCCACAGAATGATCGTTATCGTCCGCCGGAGCAGCCTCGGACGGATCAGCCTCGTAATGATCAGCCGCAATCGCCTCCCCAAAACGCGCGCCCACAACCTGCTCCGGAGAACCGCCCGCCGCAGCAGCAACAACAACAGCAGCAGCAGCGCCCGCAACCCAAACAGACGCCCGAAGAAAAGAAGCGCCAGGACGAGCAAAACAAACAGAAACCGCAATAAGTACGTGGCTACGATGAAGAAAAGGCGCCCGAACCCGGGCGCCTTTTTCAATCCCATATATTCGTTGAATTACTTTTCCAGCGCGGGCGCCGGGTACTCCGGCAGCTTTTCCTTGTTCTGATTCGCCCGCTTCACCTCGAGTTCGTCGAACAAAGTTGAGGGAGCCGCCACGCTGTGCGGAATGTTCAGCATAAGATTCTCGACATGGACATCGTCGCCCGCAGCAATCAGATCGCTGCGCAGAGCGCGCACATCCAGGTCTCCGAATGCTGCCCCGCGCACGAGCTCCTCGTGTCCGTCTTTGGTCCAGACGCGATAGAGCAGGCGCGGCGAAAGCCTTCCCCCAAACGTGCCGGCGTAGTAACAGTATGGGAGATCGCGCTGTTGGCACATCTCGATGAACTTCTTCTTCAGTGCATCGCGCGGAAGCGGTTGTGCCGCCGTCACGATCAAGTTCCCCAGGCTTGGTCCGGGGGGATTGGTCGGGATGCGAGCGCGCCCGTGTCCGTTCGATACCGGAAAATCTCGGATCGATTCGCGGCTCAGTACATAGTTGATCAGATTCCCGTTTTCAATCACGGACACTTTCTGCGCCGGTACTCCCTCGTCGTCGATGTCGTAATGGCCCAGCAAGGGGTGGCCGGCGTATGACGAGATAGTCGGATCGTCGATGACTGAAATGAAATCTGGTACGACCCGAGTTTTGTAGCTCGCGGCAAAAGCGCCGGTAGTTCGGGCGTTCTTGCCAAGCTCCGGCTTGTGTCCCTGAATGTTCTCCCCGATTAGCTCGGCAAAAACGGATGCCGAAGCGTCTGCCGAAAACAGCACCGGACCACGGTATTCCTCGTCGACCACAGGCGCATCGCGCAATTCTTTCAGGGTTCCAGCAAGCTTCGCTCCGCGCGCGACGAACTCCACATCCGAAGGAAGTTCCTTCATGCTGGTCGCAGTGAACGAATTATTGCGGGCGAGACTCATGCCGTCGGCGGCTTGTGTCGTATATGCCATCGACATTTCGTAGAGAGTCTGTCCGCTTCGCAGCACCGTGCCTTCGGAATTCACCAAGTACCGATTCACGGCCTGAAAACTGAGCCACGACTCGGAGGTTTCGATCTCCGGATCGTTCTTATACAGCGCCGACGCATCCTGCAGCATCTTCTTCCATGGTTCGGGATCGAATTCGAGCTTGAACAGAGGGCCAACCGACTGCACCGGATCGGCGTGCGCGAAATCGTCCACCGGGTGGTCGACATTCAGTTGCTTGAGCTGCGACTGCTTGGCCGTCAGCGATTCGGCAGCAGCCTTATAAGCCCGATCGGTCGCGAGCCACAGTTGGTGACGGAATCCCAGGACGTCGTCATCGACGGGCAGGAAATCGAGCGTGCCTTCGCCCTGCCCGAAATAGCTGTCCTGTTTGTAGTCTCCGATTCGTACTACAACGCGGAGAAACCGGAAGCGCGTGCGAACATCTCCTCGAATGGCGCCGAATACAGCTTCTGCCGAGTATTGATCCAGGTCGAAGACGCGATACTCGATGTAATAGGGCGCAGCCACCTGCTCCATCTTGAGCTGCGATTTGGAACGATCGAGTTCGGCACGCATGGCGGCAAGGATCATGTCATCTTTCCCGACGCCATTCTTCTGTTGCGCGAATGCCGCCGCAGCCAAAAGAGATCCTACGAGCAAAGGGAGCAGGAATCGCCGAAGGCGCGTCATCAGCCGAATGATCGTGTTCATTGTTGCGCCCCCACATTCTTGCTCGAGCTCGCGCCTTCATCCATCGGTGATGGCAGAATCGGTGGCCGATTCAGCGAGTGCGCTCGCTTCTGTACCTCGATCTCGGAGAACAGCATGGCGGGGGCCGCGGCTGCGACCGGGACCTGTCCGGACTCCGCCCCGCAAATGCCATTGAACACATCCGTCTTATCGCCGGTGAGCAGAATGCGGTTCATCGCGGCCAATGGGGTGCCAACGATGTCGATCCCGCGCACGAGCTCATCGGGACGCCCGTCGGGATAAACGCGCCACACCAGAACCGGAAGCACCTGGAACGCTTGCGGCGCAGAACGCTGTGTGAGCGTGAAGCCTCCTTGAATGTCTTCGAAATACAGCCCGTAGGGCTTGCCCTGTTTCTTCACTTCATCAATCAACTTCTGCCGCAGTTCGGAGTCTTTAACCGTTCTCGTCGACGAGACGATCAGATTTCCCTGGCGGCCCGTGGGCATCAATCCTGGCTGTGCGCGGCCGTGCCCATTGGAATTGGCGAAATTCTTGATCGGCAGCCGCGACATCAGGAAATTTTCCAGGATGCCGTCCTTGATCACGTCCACCCGCATCGCCGGCATACCTTCGTCGTCGAATTCATACCAGCCGCCGAGATCGAGTCCGTTCAACCTGCGCTGCGTGGGATCGTCGATCACGCTGAGGAATTCGGGAAGCACCGCTTGCCCAACTTTCTTTGTGAACGTCTGGCCTTCCTGCTCGCCGCGCTGGCGATGGCCTTCCAGACGATGGCCCAGCACTTCGTGAAAAAAAACCGCTGAAGCTCGACCCGAAAGCAGCGCAGGCCCGTCGAAAGGCTCGGCCAGTGGAGCTTCGCGCAGGGCTTTCAAGTCCGACGCCATCTTTTCGACGCGAGTGCCGACTTCCGCTTCCGCAGGCAAATGCTCAATGCTCTCCGCTTGAAACGTCTCGACTCGCATCAACTCCATGCCGTCGTCGGCGCGGGTCTCCGCTTCGATCGCAACTCGGATATACGGATTGGGCGCGACCACCTGGTTGCCTTCCGTCGACAGGAAATGAAACCGTGTCTTCTGCGCGTTGATTACCACGACCGACGAGTAAACGTAGGGATATTTGCGCAGGTACGCGGAATATTGGCGCGCCAGTTTTTCGAGCTCCCGTTGATCAGGATTGCCGGCGACCTCTTTGTAGTCGGCGTGGTTCGCAGGCTTCTCCTGCGAAAAATCCGGGGACGTGTCCTCTTCCTGCGCGTGCACCTGTGTATTGGTCTTGACGTTCAGGTAAGCCTTGGAAGCCTTGCGATATTCCTCGTATGTCAGGCGCCAGAGTTCATGCGCGATCGCGTTTCGGTCGTCCTCGACTGGCAGCGATCCCGAAGTGCGCGCCGATGCCCGATTCTGCGCGTGCGAGTTGTCGAGCGCCGCAGTTCCGATTCGCATGGTCACGTCGGCGCTGCGGTGATGCGTCTGCAGAGAGCTCACCAGATCGCCCTGACTTCCCACCACCACGGCGGAGTCCTGGTCATAGACGGAATAGCTGAGAAAGTATGGCGCAGGATCGAGTTTCCCCAGGCTGCTCTGCGCCCGCTGCATTTCATCGTGCATGGTGGACAGCAGCACATCAGATTTTCCCTTCGGAGCCGAGACCGCCGGAGAGTGAACGCCCAATATAAGCAGAAATGCAAACAGGCATTCCAAGGCGCGATGCCGAGACCGATTCTTCATGGAGTAGCGGAGTCTCCTTCGGGAAAGAACCGTTAAGCGTAGCAGATGGTTTGTTTTGCGCCGCGTAAGAATCGAGCTCCCGCTGCTACAATTCCCTGTTTCACACGTGCGTCACGAACACGGCTTACGACCGGCTGCGAACTTCAGGCCTTGCAACCGCGTACTGTCCAGTGGGCCTGCCGCGGTCTCGTTGATTCAGGCCTAAGTCTCAGTCTAGGAAGCAGTAACCTCCGGGGAGTGCAAGTGGAAGACGTCCAGGTCGTCGCGATGCTGGTTCGGCGGTGTATCGCCGGCGATGCCGCCGCCTGGGAGGAAATCGTGCAGACCTATAGCCGGCGCATCTACAACATTTGCTATCGCTTCGCCGGATCCTCGGACGACGCCCAGGACCTCACACAAGAAGTCTTCATCAAGATGTACCGCACGCTTCCCAGCTATGACCACACCAAGGGAGCGTTCGTGACCTGGGTCACGACCATCACCCGCAACCTGCTGGTCGACCATTTCCGCAAGACCAAGCAGGACCGGATGACCGACTCCATGGACACGGCGGCTTCCGAACATGAGGACGCTCAGCCGCTCAGTGAGCAAATTCCTGACCAATCCGCTCCCCCGGACGCCCGCGTACGCAGCCGGGAGGTGTCGGAAACCGTCCATGCAGCCTTGGGCAAGCTTTCTCCTGAGCTTCGGGAAGCAGTGATTCTAAGGGACTTACAAGATATGGATTACAAAGAGATTGCGACCGTTTTGAGGGTTCCGGAGGGTACCGTGAAATCGCGAATAAATAGGGGTCGGGCGGAACTTGCCAGGCTCCTCCAACGTACCTATAGGCAGGTGATGTGATGCCAGACCACACCAGTAACGGAATGCCGTGTAACGAGTTCGAACTCCTGCTCGCGGACGCCATTGACAGCGTCCTGACCGGAGCCCGACTCGACCGCTTCCAGTCCCACTCCCGCAGTTGTGCGGCGTGCGGACCGCTGCTCGCTGAAGCTGAGGCGGGCCGCAACTGGCTGAAGGGTCTCACGGAGGTGGAGCCTCCAGCCAGCCTGGTCAACAACATTCTGGCATCCACAACGGGCGTTGACACCCAACGCCTTCGGACAGCCGTGCCCGTTCGCCAGCCGCGCGTTTCGTGGCTGGAGCACGTTCAAGCTTCGTTCCTCGAGCCGATCTGGGCCATGGTTCGCCAGCCGCGCTTCGCCATGTCATTCGGCATGGCATTCTTTGCGCTGTCGGTGAGCCTGACGGTCGCCGGTGTGAAACCGGGCGACCTTCGTCAGATCAGCTTGCGGCCGTCCGCGATCCGGCACACGTACTACAATACGCAGGCTCGGGTCGTGCGGTATTACGACAATGTCCGGCTCGTCTATGAAGTACAGGCTGCGGTTCGGGGAATCAAACGCAACCTGACTCCTGCCGAACCCGGACCGTCGAAACAGAAAGAACACAAGAACGACACAACACAACAGCCCGAGCAGAAGCAGGAGCGCAATTACAGCCAGACCGAGAATCAGCTCATTCTGGCCAGCGCTCACATGGGTCCATGTCTTCCGTCTAGCGATCTGCCTGTAGTGTCGGTGACCACATACAGGAGGTTCGTATGAACTGCGCCACGCACAACGATGTTGCTGCAGTGGCCTTCTGCCGCACGTGCGGCAAGCCACTTTGTAACCAATGCACCCGCGACGTCCGCGGAGTGATTTACTGCGAGGCCTGCCTCGCCGCGCGCATGGACGGCGTTGCCCCTGCAGCTGGATTTGTTCCGCCGGTGCAAACCGTCTATCCGCCTGCGGGAGCCTACGCCACCGGACCTCGTCCGCCCATCAACTCTGGTCCGAATCCTGCGGTCGCAGGAATTCTCGCCGGATTCTTTCCCATCGGAGTGGGTGCGGTCTACACCGGCCAATATGCCAAAGGTCTTTCGCACCTCGTCATCATGGTGCTGCTGATCCTAGGCGTGAGTGCCGATCTGCCGTGGTATGTGATCACGGTCCTCGGAATCTTGATTGGTTTCTTTTACGTCTACCAGATCATCGACGCCGTTCGCAGCGCCAAGGCAATTCAAATGGGGGAGCCTGCTCCCGATCCGTTCGGATTGGCAGCGACCTTTGGCGCAGGAGAAAAATTCGAAGGCTCCAAAGTTCCCGCCGGAGCCGCGGTTCTCATCGGTCTGGGCGTGCTCTTCCTCTTGCACACCGCCGGACTTTTTGAATTCGGCCTTGATCGCTTCTGGCCGCTGATCCTGATCTTCCTCGGGGTCTGGCTCTTTGCCAAGCAGTGGGGATTGGTCAGCACCAGCAGAACTTTTTGCCAGTGCCAACATTGCCGCACCCGCAGGCTGATGGGCCCGGCAATGCTGGTGACTCTGGGCGTGCTCTTTCTGCTCGACAGCGTTTCTCGCATCGGCTTCGGCAGAACCTGGCCCGCGATTCTGCTCGTAGTTGGCGTAGTCAAACTGATCCAGAGCAACGCTTCGTCCGCCGGGCACGTCGGGCCGCTGCCGGCGAGCCGCTCAGGCTTTCCGTCCGCGACTCCGCCGCCCGGGGTTCAGAATATGCAGCAAAGCACGCCGCAAAATTCCGCGCCGGGCGCTGAGCAAGCCTCTTCTGGTGAGGTGAAAAATGTCTAGCCCAGTAATGACTCCACCTCCGATCGCTCCTCTGCCACCGCGGCGCAACCGGTCCTTTGCCGGACCGTTCGTGCTCATCGTCGTCGGCATCGTCTTCCTGCTTGGCACCATGCGAGTTCTCTCGGTCGGCAGGCTGGCGCACTTGTTCGCTAGTTATTGGCCCGTCCTGCTCATCATTTGGGGCGTGATCAAGTTAGTCGAGCACATGCAGGCGCAGCGCGAAGGCACTCGCTCCTCTGGGATCGGCGCTGGCGGCGTAGTCCTCGTGGTCATGATCGTTGTCTTCGGCCTCGTCGCGACCCAGCTCGAACGCGTCAACTGGTCCGGCTTGCGCGACCAGATCGATATCGATGATCCCGACATCTCCCACATCTTTGGGGGAGACACGTTCAACTTCAACGACACCCTCGAGCAGGATTTCCCCGTAGGCGCCAGCTTGAAGGTTATCGATACGCGTGGCGCAGTCAGCGTGCATGCTTCGGATGACAAGAAAATCACTGTCGTCGTCCGTAAGCGCGTCGGAGCTGACAACCAGGGTGATGCCGACAAGTACAACGGTCAAACGAAGCCCACGATTACGGTCATTGGAGGGCTGGTCACCGTCGATGCCAAAGCAGAGGCTGCTGGCGATCATCCCGTCGACGTCGATCTTGATATTTCTCTGCCCCGCAAAGCTGCGGTGACGATCACGTCGCGCCGTGGGGATGTGAATGTCTCCGGGCGCGAAGGTGATGTCGACGTTTCGGCTCAACACTCTGACACGTCGATCGACGACATCACCGGCAACGTCAAAGTAAGCCAGGAAAAAGGCTCGGCGAAAATCGAGCAGATCAGCGGCGACGTTCACGTGGAAGGCCGCCTCAACGAAGTCTCGGTCTCCGACGTCAAAGGCTCGCTGCAACTCGACGGCGAGTTTCAGGAAAGCATCAAGCTCGAGCGCATCGCGAAGTCGGTCACTTTCAAGTCTTCGCGAACCGACATGGAATTCTCGCGGATCACCGGCTCGCTAGATCTCGACTCTGACGATCTTCATGCCGAGGATGTTACTGGCCCCGTGCATCTCACTACGCGTTCCAAGAACATCCGTCTGGAAGCTGTTTCCGGCGATGTTCGTTTGCAGGATGATAACGGTGCGGTCGAACTGGGGATGCGGACGGTAGGCAATATCCAGATCGACAATCGCAGCGGCGACGTCCAGCTGAGCCTGCCCGACAAGGCCGGCTTCCGCCTCGATGCCCGCGCCCACGATGGCGAGATTCAATCCGACTTCCCTGAGTTGAAGATCAACAACGACGAACATGAATCCCGCGCCAATGGCAGCGTCGGAAACGGATCGTCGCATATCGTGGTCAACAACGAGCACGACGGCATTGAGATTCGGAAGGCATCGGCTGCGCCGCTGGCGCCAGCAGCAGCCCCAGCAACACCTGCAAAACCTGGGAAGTCATTGCCGGCTCCGAAGGACAACGTGGAGCCGACCGAGAACTGAAGCAAGTCTGGGAATGCTCATGTGGGGACAGCCGCCCTCAGCTGTCCTTCGTGGGCGAGGCCCTGCGGAACAATTCCACCTCTCTCAGGCATTGCGTTTCTGCTGGACCAACTCCTCCACCCGCGCCAGCACTTCATCCTCGGACATGGCAGTAGAGTTGATTACTACCGCGTCGGACGCCGCGACTAGAGGAGACGCCGCCCGGGTGCGATCTCTACGGTCGCGTTCGCGTAACTCGGCGGCCACGCTCGCCGCCACATCCCCTTTGATTTTCTGCTGCGCCATGCGCCGCTGCTCGCGCACCACGGGATCAGCATCGAGAAAGATTTTCAGATCCGCATCCGGAAAAACTTTCGTCCCAATGTCGCGCCCTTCCATCACAATTCCGCCGCCCGCGCCCATTTCCCGCTGATGTGAAACCATCCACGCTCTGACCTTCGGATGAACCGACACGCGCGACGCCCCTTCCGTCACGTCGCGCTCGCGAATCCGAGAAGAGACATCCTTGCTGTCGAGGATCGTGCGGTTTCCCCCGATGGTCGGCTCCAGGCGAATGTTCGAGCCCTCGGCTAGCTTCATCAGCGCCGGCTCGTCGTCAAACGACGCGTCCCTGTCGATCGCCTTTAGTGCCAGCGCGCGATACATGGCGCCGCTCTCCAGGTTCACGTATCCCAGTTTTCTCGCCAACCTCGAGGCAATCGTGCTCTTACCCGCGCCCGCCGGACCGTCAATCGCGATGATCAGTTTGCGTTGTGGAGTGTCGTTCATTCGGAAGTAGAGATTGTACACATTCGGTGGCCGCGGTCAGGCATTGCAATGGGGTCACCGATGCGGGTCGTGGCCTTTTTCCCGTCCCGGCGCGAAGACGCGGAATGGATGCCGGTTCACCTGGACACAAAGAGCCTAAGCCTTATCACAGCCTTCGACAGTCCTTCCGGTATCTATGGCGAAATGGCGTTCGGGATAACAATGCTTCACCAATGGCACGTCGCTCGTGAATCCGCCGCGAGGCCGGCCAACGCCTCTCCGCCACCTGTCCAAGGAAAATTATGTTGCAGCACGCAAAGGGAGTTCCCTGCTCAAAATTAGCCTCAACAAAGTCGCGCGTCACGCTCTTCGTGGTGGCCGTCTTATCTTGTTCGCTCACCGCGACTGAACATGGAATGACCCAATCCGCGGCTCGCGATCCGGGACCGCGCGTCGGACCGGCCGGCGCTGGCGGGGCCGGCGCTGGCGGGGCCATCGCCGGCCTGACGCCGAATCAACAGGCGTTTTTCTCCGCCGGCCTCGTCACGTTTTCTGAGATCGAGTCGGTGAAAGGAACTGTAGCCGGCACCGGCTCAGGACTAGGACCAAAATTCAACGCAGAAAGTTGCGCTCAATGTCACGCCCAGCCCGCGACCGGCGGCAGCAGCCCGACGACGAATCCACAAGTCGCAGCGGCCACCGATCAGGGCGCAACCAACCAGATCCCATCCTTTATCACCAGCACCGGGCCGGTTCGTGAGGCGCGATTTCCCTACACCTCGGACTTGCGTCATCCCGACGGCGGAGTGCACAATCTTTTCACGATCTCCGGAAGAAGCGATGCCGCGGGTTGTAATCTTGCTCAGCCCAACTTTCAACAAGCCGCCGACAGCAACAATCTTATCTTCCGCATCCCCACCCCAGTTTTCGGAAGCGGCCTGATCGAGTCCATTTCCGAGTCCGCCATTCTGGCGCAGATAAACACGCAGAGCGATCAGAAGCACAAAATGGGCATCGGCGGACGGCCCAACACCAATCAGGGCTCAACCATTGCTGGAAGCCCCAACACCAGCGGCAATGACGGCACGATTACTCGATTCGGGTGGAAGGCTCAGAACAAATCGGTCGAGATCTTTGCCGGAGAAGCCTACAACGTGGAAATGGGCGTCACCAACGAACTCTTCCCCAACGAACGCGACGAAACTCCCGGCTGCGTCTTCAACAGCACGCCCGAAGATGCCACCAACTTCGATTTGTCCGGGACCGCGTTGCCCAGCGACATCGTGCGCTTTGCGACCTTCATGCGCTTTCTGGATCAGCCACAACCTGCACCGTCCACCTCATCCACACAAAATGGAGCGAAGGTCTTTCAGCAGATTGGATGTTCGCTCTGTCACAATCCGTCGTTCACCACCGGCCAATCTTCGTTTGGAGCGCTCAGCAACATCCAGGCAAACCTGTTCTCTGATCTTTTGCTCCATCATATGGGGCCGGGACTTGCCGACGACGTCGTCCAAGGGCAGGCCCAGGGAGACGAATTCCGTACTGCGCCTCTCTGGGGACTGGGCCAGCGGCTGTTCTTTCTCCACGACGGGCGGACGAAGAATCTCATCAACGCGATTCTCTACCACTCCAGCAACGGCAACAGCCACTATCCGGACTCCGAGGCGAATGGCGTCGTCAAAAGCTACCAGAAACTTTCCGAGCAGGATCAGCAGGACCTGCTGAACTTCCTGCGCTCCTTGTAACCATTGCGGGATGAGGCGAGGGACAGCGAGCCTTCGCCTCATCAGCCCTCGTAATCGAAGCTATCGAAGCCGCGCTCCGGCCCGCACCTGCTCACGCGTCCACCCGTCTTCGCGGAGTTGTCGAATGCTGAGCGCATCGTGCCGCTTGGCCAGGCGTACGCCTGCGTTGTCACGCACGAGATCGCAGTGATAGTAGTCGGGAATAGGAATCCCGACCGCGCGACACAAAAGAATCTGCCGTGCCGTCGACTTCAGTAAGTCTGCTCCGCGCACAACTTCGGTAATCCGCATCGCGGCATCGTCGATCACGACAGCCAACTGATACGCGGGAACATCGTCGCGCCGCCACACGATGAAGTCTCCAAAGTCACGCCCCGCCACCATGCGCTGCGGCCCAAGATGCAGGTCAATAAAGCGGATCTGCTCACCGTCGGGAACCTGAAAGCGCCAATTGGCGCCCGCAGGTTCGAGTTGCTCATGTGGGACCGGGTCTCGGACCCGGTCAGGAGCGAAGCTCCGTCCCTGCGGACGGCACCTCCCCGAATACACCAGCTCATCATCCGAATCATTCGGCGCCCCCGCCGACTGCGCCACATCCTTCCGCGAGCAGGTACACGGATAAATGAGTCCCCGCTGACGCAACGTTTCCCACGCCGCCAGATAATGCTCTCGCCGTTCGCTCTGCGTGTAAGGCCCAACGGGTCCCCCGCAATCCGGCCCCTCGGACCACGAAATTCCCAGCCAGCGCAAGTCCTCGATCATCGCTTCCACAAACTCGGGACGGCACCGCTGCGGATCCAAGTCTTCATTCCGAAGAATCAGTTGCCCGCCGCGTTCCGCGGCTCGCTGCGCCGCAATCCAAAACGTCCGCGCATGGCCGAGGTGCAACAGACCTGTGGGAGAAGGCGCCAACCTCCCGCGATAGGCGAGAAAAGAATCCGCTGATGGAGAATGTGTCACTGGTGTTCAGGCAATACTCAAACGCAACGGAGCGGCGATCGCGGCCGTAGCGGCATACTCGATATGGAGTACGCGTCGCGGCATTTCCGTACGCGATTTGGATGATGCGTGAACCAGCAACGGCCGCATGGCCACCACTCCACCCTTTGCCACAACACAATCGACGGGCGTAATCCGCGCAGCTAAGTTATGAATGCCGTCGTCGCTTAACACACCCAGCGTGTGGGTCCGCGGCAATACTCGCAGGGGCCCGTTCTCCGCACTCGAATCGTCGAGATGAATACGCAGAGCTAACACCTGAGAAAGCGTGCCCGCCGGCGCGTGCGCATAGTCGATGCTTTCTTTGACCGACCATGGCCCCCAACCTGGCACCTCAACCCGCTCGCGAAGGGGCACGGCTGTGTCCTGATGCCAGACCACCAGCCAATTCGATTGAGAAGATTTGTCGAACAGCGTCGCACGAAACGGGAAGGCTTTTGTCCCCAGGATCTCGCAGGCTATTTCGGCCAGCAACTGGTTTCCCGCTATCGCCGCAACCGGGGCCAGCCGCATAGCGTGTCGGACGCCCGCTCGGCTCCGCGGTGCTGATAATTCGTAGATCTCTTTCGCAAGGCGGTCCACCTGATCCGACGAAAATAACGCCGGCAGGACGGCAAATCCCGTTTGCTCGATTGATTCACGCCAAAACATTTTCTACCGCGCCGCGCTGCGCGGAGCCGGAACCACCACTACTTTCTCCGGCGTAATCTGCAGCATCGATCGTCCGCTCACATGCACGAAGCTCAGCTCTCGCGCGGCCAACAGCGCATTCACCGCGTCCTTCACCTTCGAGCGCGCGACGAAGTTTCCGAAGAAGGTTTCCAGCTCCACTTGCTCGACGGCGACCACGCAATCCAGATACTTCGAGACCAGCGCCGTGAGCGCCTCCTGCACCGAGAGGCCCACGCCTTCCTTGACCGCATCCGGCGCCCAGCGGTAGAGCACATCCCACACCGATCCTTCGCTCGCCTTGTAGTCCACGCGCGTGATGCGCAACTTCGACCACAGCTCCGCCAGCGCCTTGTCGAGCGCCGCCAGTGACAAGCTGCCGCCCAGTTCCTCCTGCATCCTCTGCTTCGAGATCGGCCCACCGCGCTGGATCAGCGCAAATATGTCGCAGGCCAGCGCGGAATATGGTGAGCGCGACCCGGCCCTCAGCGCCGCTTTTGGATTGCGTTCTCCCGTCAGCGCATAAAAATAAGGAAACACCGAGGCCGCCACGAGGAAGCCGTTGTTCTCGTCGAACAGCTTGGCCTCAAACGCGCTCCGCTCGCGCAGCATCCGGATCATCAACTCGGTCGCCTCCGCCGCCCGCGGATCCTTGAACGCGTGCTGCCACTCTGGCAAACGATCGTCCGATCCCACGAACGCTCCAATAAATGTCGGGACCAGCAGCGCGGGCCGCTGCGGATACATCAGGCAAAATCCCGTCTCCTCCAAAAACGTGCGCGCGTCTTCGATGGTCCGGATAGCCTTCCCATCCAGTCGCCATTTCTCGCGCCGCAATTGCTGTAATTCGAGATCAGTCATGAATAAGCCGTTAGCACTTAGCACTTGGCATTTTGCCAAAGATTCTTAGCAGTCCCCGGAAATCTCAAAGGGCCAATTGCTAACTGCCAAATGCTAGATTCTCTTAAACGCCTTCTGAATGTCCTTCACAGAATACCTCAGCACCACCGGCCTTCCGTGAGGGCACGACATTGGGTGGTCGGTTTTGGCTAGTTCTGCGAGCAGCCACTCCATTTTATTTTGCTCCAGCGGCATGTTCACTTTAATCGCAGCGTGGCAGGCAATGGACGCTGCGATGCGCGTGCGGATCTTTTCCAGATTCAGGGATTGCTCTTCGCGCGAGAACTGGTCGAGCAGTTCATGCAGCATACGCTCGACGGAGGCCGCTTCGATTCCTGCCGGAGCTATTTTCACGGCCACACTGCGCGCGCCGAACGGCTCCGCTTCAAATCCATTGTGCGCCAACTCGTCGGAGATCTCGCTGAAAACCGCTTGCTGCGCCGGAGACAGTTCCAGCACGATCGGCATCAGTAAGCGCTGGCTGTCTACTTTCTGCACGGCCCGCTGCTTCAGCACTCGCTCGAATAATACCCGCTCGTGCGCCACGTGCTGGTCGACGATCCATAGGCCATCTTCATTCACCGCGAGGATGAAAGAATTCCGGATCTGTCCCAGCGGCTTGAGCGTCCCGAGTGAGGACAGCGTCGGCTCCTCTTCGTTGACGGCGAGCGCCGGAGCGCAGCCGTGATCCGGAACGGTTTCGATCCCACGCATCACCGCTGACCTTTCAAATCCCGGAACCAGGGGTGCGTTTTCCAGACCGCGGGCCACCGGGATGGCGGCGTTCGCTTCTACGGCAATGCCGCCTTCGAATTGCAACCGCGCCGAGATCGGCGGCTGCGAGGCAGATTGCAGCCCGAAGCTTCCTCCCGCTGCAGGTTCATGAGCGAAGCCCGGAGCCCGCTCGAAACCATTGCCTGCGTCCGCCGATGGCTCCCACGGCTGTGCTCCCGGCGTCAGGGCCTGGCTGGCGGTCGCGTGCGCACGAATCTCCGTCATGAACTGCGGTACCGGACGAGCCTTCATCAACGCCGCCCGCACCGAGTCGCGGACAAAATCATGCATCGCCGATTGCTGGCGGAAGCGCACCTCGGTCTTCGACGGATGCACGTTTACATCGACCTCGGCCGCCGGCAACTCGAGAAACAGCAGCACGACTGGATACACCGTAGGCGGAATGATGTTGCGGTAAGCCTCAGTGATCGCGTGCTGCACCAGCCGATCGCGGATCAGGCGTCCGTTCACGAAAACGAAAATCGAATTGCGATTCAGTTTCTGGATTTCAGGCTTTGAGACAAATCCATGAACCCGCATCTCTCCCGGATCTTTCGGAGCGGCTTCCTCGCCATCGGCTTCTGCCTTCCGCCGCCACGGAGGAGGTTGCAGCAGTCCCACGCGCTCGAGCGCCTGCCCGGCCGCCACCGGAATCAACTGATCGAGCGTCTCCTTGCCAAAAACCTGATACACGCGCTCGCTGTATCCGGCCACGGGAGGCGCGACCAGCATGGCATTCGCCGCCGAATGCAACTCGAAATGTTTCTCCGGATGCGCCAGCGCGTAATGCGTGACCAGCGACGCGATGTGCGACAGTTCGGTCGACTCCGCCTTCAGGAACTTCTTGCGCGCCGGAACATTGAAGAAGAGATCTCGCACCGTGATCGAAGTTCCCTCGGGCAGACCCGCTTCTTCCACGCGCGCGATTTTGCCGCCGTTAATTTCGACGACCGTGCCTGCCTCTTCTTCCGCGGCCCGCGTCTCAAGCCGCAGCCGCGACACCGACGCGATCGAAGGCAACGCCTCGCCGCGAAATCCCAGGGTCGCCACGCTCAGCAGGTCTTCGGCATTCTTGATTTTCGAGGTCGCGTGGCGTTCGAAAGCCAGCATGGCGTCGTCGCGGACCATGCCGCATCCGTTGTCGGTGATCTGGATCAGCTTCTTCCCGCCCGCTTCAACGCTGATCTTGATGCGCGTGGCGCCCGCATCGAGCGAGTTCTCGAGCATCTCCTTCACCACGGACGCAGGCCGCTCCACGACCTCGCCGGCAGCGATCTGGTTCGCGACATTTTCGGCTAGAACGTGGATCCTACCCATGTTGAGGGATCCCTCGCTTCGCTCGGGATTTCGGCTGCGGGCTCACCCCTTCGCTGCGCTCAGGGTCACGCCCGCAAAACGCCTCAACCTCGCCGGCGGCGATCTGGTTCGCAACGTTCTCGGAAAGTACGTGAATGCGGCCCATGGGACAGTGCTCAGTGAATCGCGGCTAGTGGTCAGTTTCGCAGATGGGGCGGGAAAAACAAAGGTCAAGAGCAACACCAAGAGCGACGGACAAGAGTGTCCGTCCCACACTCACGCGGTTCCGTTCATTCCCGAGATAAATTATTTCAATTGGACTCGCTGGGAACTTTCTGTCACTCTGAGCGCATTCTTCCCCTGAAAACTGGCGGATGACGGACCTTGCAGTCCGAACGCAGCCTAGCGTTGGGCGCTGAGTTTCCTCCGGACCACGTAGTCAATCCCGAAACCTGAAGACACCGGTTTGCCATGCCGCGGTGTCTCTATTTCTCTCCACGGGAGGCCGCGTGCGATCTTTTCGACTCTTTTCTCTGCTCTCGATTTTGTTACTGATTCTGGCCGCCGCGCTCTCGCTCTCCGCGCAGGAGAGTCCGCGGCAACAGCTGGCGCTGGCACTCGCACTCGAGCGGGAGGGCCGGCCTGAGCCAGCCATGGCTGCACTCCGTGCGCTGCTCGATTCCAAATCGCTGGACGATCGCGAAGCCGGAGAAGGCTGGAACATTCTCGGTCTCACTTACAAAGATCAGGGAGACTTCGCCGCGTCGCAACGTGCGTTTGAGCTGTCTATTCACCTGCTCGAGCGCGCCCCCGACCATACCCGCGAGTACGGAATGGCACTGGACAACTTTGGCGGACTTCTTCTCGCCAGGGGCCAACCAGATGCCGCACGCAAAGTCCGAGAGAAGGCTCTGCACGTTTACCAAAAGACGAACGACCACACGGGCATGGCGATTGCCTGCAGCGATCTCGCCGGGCTCGCGTTAACTCAGAATGCGCTGCGGCGCAGCAGAAAATATCTGGAGCGCGCTCGTAAAGAAGAACAATTGGCGACAGATCTCGATGACGATAACCGCGCGGCGATATCGTCCATGCAGGGATGGCTGGCGCTGCTCGACGGCGATGCTGCGGCTGCGGCATCCGCATACCAGCAGTCGCTGGATTTGTGGAAACAGCGGCACGGCGGGGAGCATTCTTCGACCGGATGGGGCTACGTGCTTCTAGGAAATGCAAAGGCGGAAACCGGCGACTTCGCGAGTGCGCTGGCGGACATGCAGAAGGGACTTGCCGTCCTCGACCGAACCCTCGGACGGCAGAGCGCCCGGTATCTGACGGCCGAGATTGCATATTCCTGCGTCCTCGAGCGCACTGGAGCACGCTCGGAGGCGTTGCGTATGAAAACCGATGCCGAGCGTGGGCTTCAGGATTTGCACCGCAGTCAATGCAGCGGTTGCACGCTAAGCGCGGCCGCATTCCGCTGAAAGATCCCCGAATCTAGAAAATCCGATCTCCACAAAAAGCGCTCCCCGATTTGGGGAGCGCTTCAGTTTGAGAGAACTACAGCGCGCGCTATTGCACGACCAACTGGAAGGTGCTGGGGGCAGTTGCCCCGCCCGAGGCGCCGGTCACGGTGATGGTATACGTGCCCTTGGGCGTGCCCGGATTGGTGGTCGTGTTCCCCGAATTGCTGCCGCCGCAGGATGCCATCCAGACAGTCGAGATTCCCAACAGCATCAGCATGGCGAGCAGCCGCATGCCCCGCAGCGAGCGCTTGCGCGATCCCGCGATGACGATGCCCAGCAGACCGGGCAGGAACGCGGCATAGAAGATCCGTGTGCCGCGATCCATCGGCCGCTGCAGCTTCGCCGTCGGAGCGGTGGTCGTGATCTGGAACGTAACGTTCCCGGACACGTTCGTGCTCGGAGGCGCGGTGCAGATCGACGCCGAAGCCGGATCGGCGCAGGTGAAGGCAACGGTTCCGGAGAAGCCGCTGGTCAGCGCCAGCGCCACAGTCGCGTTAACGTTCGATCCCTGAGCTACCTGGAAGCTGGTAGCGGTAGGCGTCAAGGTGAACGGCGTGGCAACAGTCACGGTAGCTGACGTCGAGGTCGCGGTCGCTAACGTCGCGTTACCGTTGTAAGTCGCAGTGATTGTATTCGTCCCCACGGGTAAGGCCGTGGTGTTGAGAGTTGCTGTTCCCGACGATAACGCCGCTGTTCCGAGCACAGACGTGCCATTCTCGAAGGTGACATTTCCCGTCGCGGTGCTGGGACTAACGGTTGCGGTCAGGGTAACGGACGCAGTAAGGAAGGTCGAATTCGTCGAGGTCGCCAAAGTAGCTGTGCTCGGCGAGCGAGAGGCGGCCCAAGCAACGGCAAACTTGTTCACGTCCATAGACCCAAGTCCGGCCACGAGGTTATAGCCGGTCGTTGCGTCCGAATTGGAAGCGGAGTAGCCGATGACGCCAGACGCGGGACACTGGAGTGACACCGGCTGCGCCGAAGGCGTACCCACCACGCACGATACGTTGTTATCGCCAGTGTCGACGTGGTTAAATGCCCCGTTGGAAGGAGTGGCTGCCAAGGTATATAGGGTCGGGTTGATGTTGCCGAGGCCCGGCGAGGCGGAGCCCACGAGGTACTGGTTCAGGAGCGCCACTACGCCTGCGAGAACCGGAGCAGAAGCAGAAGTTCCCCCAATGATCGAGAGGTTAGTGTTCACGGCGGTTGTGATTCCGCTAGCACAACTGCTCGCTGTGCTCGAAGAGCTAGTAAGTTCTGACAGCGGCGTACAGAAGACGTAGCCGGGAAAATTCGGCGATGCGAAGAAGGAAACATCCGGGGACAGACGCACGCTGGGCGCTCCGGAGACCGTTACCGTCTGCCACGAGGGTTTCGGAAACCCCGATACGCACGACGTGAGTCCGGAGTTTTGCACGGAGCAATTGCTGGCTCCGCCACCGCTCGACGAAAGGCCGATATCGGTTTGCGCCGTCGCTTCACTGGTGATCGGAACCCAGCCGGTCACTTTCGTACTTCCGCCTTGCGTGCAGAACACATTGGTTGGATTCGCCGCACAGTACTGGTAGATCTCGAGGTCGTCGTTCCAGACTTGTTCGGGAACGTAGGAGAGAGCCGAGCCGCCGCTAGTTCCATTCGTTGTCCCCCAGTACGTTGGATTGTTCCAGTCCGCCAGGAGGACACCAGTTCCGCCCGCGCCCGTCACTTCCGGGCTGCTCGCCGGGTAACTCACCGCTAGCCCTTTCGTTGCGAGATTTGCGCTGGTCACGGTCGAGACGCCGTCGCATTCCGCAGCGCCGCTATCACCGCTGGAATTCACGAACGTGATGCCTTGCGAGTTCGCCTTCTGAAGCTCGGTTTCATCCGAAGAGAGAAAATTGTCGTCGAACTCGCATAGGCCATAGCTGAGGCTGATGACTGGCGCAACGTTGTTGTCGATCGCGTAATAGAAGGACGTAAAAGTGTCCGTGGCGTTCACGAAAATAATTTGTGCGCCGGGGGCGACTGCACCTGACCACTCTAAGTCCAGATCGGATTCGCTGATGTCGCCGTGCGTCGAGAGTCCGGGGTCGCTCCCATCCAGCAGGTATTGAAAGTGCGGGTCGCTGCAAGCGGTGATCACACCCGTTGTTGCATTCGTCGTACAAGTGAGACTAGAGAGTCCGAACCCGGAGCGGAAATCGTTCAAATCCGCCAGATAAATGTCTGTCTGCCCCATCACGGCCAGCTTCTGGCCGGTGCCGTCAACTCCGGCGGTATAGAGCGCGCCGATGTCGTAAATCGTGGCCAGGTCGCCAGGGGCGATGAAATCACCCAAGCTCGAACTGTACCAATCCGGACGAGCACGGCGTTGACTTCTTGCCCTGGGACGAAAATCGTTCAGTCCGCGGAATCCCAGAACTACTCCGGACAGGGGCTGCGGAATTTTCGGAGCCGTGGCGTTAGCATAATGCAGTTCACCGTTCACGCCGTATTGGTGAATCTCAGTGGCAAATGCCGCTTGAACCTGGGCAGCCGTTCCTGTGAACGAGACCCAGTTGCGCCCACGGGCGCCGTGAACCATTGTGAATCCTTGCGACTTTAGCCACCCTGTAATTTGCTGAATATCATTCTTGCTCATTCCGAACCGGTCGGCGTACTGTTCGGGAGTGAGCCACTTGTGATACAGCGGCGACTTGCGGTCCTGCTGTTGGGCTAGAAGCTGTTTCAAAGCCTGCTGCTGCGCGGGAGTGGGCACGGTCAGCAAGGTGATGGTTCCCAGCTGCATGGCCGGATCCACCGATCCCTGGTCGAACTGCGGCAGCGCCAGATGATGGATGTTCCCCGCCAGAGGCACGGCTGGACCGCCCGTAATGCCGCCAGGAATTCGGTCTTGGGTGGCCGCAAAGCCAAGGCTGGCGCACACAACGAGGCTCGACAACAGGCACACAATGGCCCTACTTTTGGACATATACACTCCCTGAGGATGGTGCATTTTGGATTCTGTCTAGCTTATAACGGACTTGTCTAATCTTCGATCAAAACTATTGTCTCGAAGGTTGTACGGGTGACACAAAGGTAACAATTTCAACCGCTTACTCCGGCAGTTTACCCGGGACATCCGTAATCAGCGGCTGAAACCGTGTTAAGACCATGTAAAATCAGCATCACTCGGCGAAATCACGGCGATGTCGGCTTTCTGCCGTATACTGCCCACGCTCTCATGCCGACGATCCCCGCCAAAGCCCGCTTGGCCTACATCGATTGGATGCGTGGACTCGCCTGCGTGCTGATGTTTCAAACCCACTGTTACGACTCATGGCTCGGTGGATCGGCCCGCCAAGGCGTTTTTTTTATGTACTCTCAGCTCGGCGGCACCTTTCCGGCCCCGCTGTTTCTATTTCTGGCAGGAATCTCCTTCGCCCTAGTAACGGAAAAGTTACGACTCAAAGGCCTCGCGCCGACCCAAATTGCAGCTTCGACCATTCGCCGAGGCGCGGAAATCTTCGCCTTCGGATTGCTGTTTCGCCTGCAAGAATACGTCATTGCATGGGGATGGGCGCCGAAAAGCGATCTGCTGCGGGTTGACATTCTGAATACCATCGGGCTTTCGATGATGCTGATGGGCGGCTTGTGCTGGCTGGTTTTGGGTCTGTGTGGCACGGGCGCTTCCGTCGGCGAAAAGCCAGAAGGCTTAGGCCAACCGATCCGCTTTCGCGTTTCCATCGTGCTCGCGGCGGCAGGCGTTTCGCTGCTGATCTCGCTACTGACGCCGCTGCTGTGGACGAGCTGGCATCCCGACTGGCTGCCGTGGCCGATCCAGTCTTACATCAATGGCGTACACAATTTGGGCACTCCACAGGCCGGGCTGTTTCCTGTTTTTCCGTGGGCAGGCTTTGCCTTCGCCGGCCTCGCCGTCGGATTCGTCCTGCAGAGCGATTGGGCCCGTAAGCACGAATCCCGCGTCTTCTTGTCTGCTGGTGCGGCCGGCCTCGCCCTGATCGAACTCTCCCGCAGGCTCGACCGTCAACCGCGCCAGTTCTATCCCGTCTACGACTACTGGCACACCAGCCCGGAATTCTTTGTGATCCGCGTGGGAATGCTTCTGGTGATCCTGACCGCCGTCTACGCGTGGTGCCGGTGGGGTGCGGCACAACGGGGATTCAGCCCGCTGATCCAGTTGGGCCAAGCATCGCTGCTCGTCTATTGGGTGCATATCGAATTTGTCTACGGGCGCGTGTCGATTCTTCCCAAGCATGCCGATGGAATCGGAACAGCTTCTGCCGGATTGCTGGTGATTTGCCTCGCGATGCTCGCCCTGGCTTATGTTCGCACGCACCCGACAGGATGGATGAAGAAGCTATTGGAACGACCGAAAGGGATGGAGCGGCTCTCGTCCGCGAGCCCGCAGTAATTGTGGGGCAGACACTCTGGGCCAATTGAACGAGCGCCCCTTCTGATGGCAGGCGGACATGAGTGTCCGCGCCACACGCTTACCCAGCGTGCCGCACAAAATCAACAACCTCGCGCTCGGCCCACCGGCCGTCGTCTCCATCGCCGTCGGGCTCGGCCATGAACGCGCAATGCCCTCCATCCGCGGTCTCGATGTAAGTAATATTAGGGTTCGCGAGAATTCGCGCCTTAGTGTCCGGCTGCATCCTTATGAAAGGATCATTCGCCGCGTGAATGATCAGCGCCGGCACGGCGATGCGATCCACGACATTCGCGGCAGCCGCCCGCGCATAGTAATCATCGGCTCCCGTGAATCCGCAGTAATACGCGGTGATTCGATCGTCGAACATACGCAGAGTTGAGATCCCGCGCAGCCGCGACACGTCGAATTTGTCCGGGAAGTATCGCGCCTTGGTCCGCAGCCGCCAGAACAGCTGCATCAGGAAGTAATATTCGTAAATCCGGTTGGCCGGCTCGTGCAGCGCATCCGCCGAAGCCGCCAGATCTATAGCCGGACACACGGCCGCAACCGCGCGAAACTCCGGAGGCCCAACGCTGCCCCACTCGCCCGCAAGTTTCAGAACCAGATTTCCGCCCATCGAAAATCCGATCAGCACGAAGCGCGACACGCCATCTTGCTCAACAACGTTCCGCGCCACTGCCGCCACGTCTCCCGATAAGCTCGAGTTATAGAGCGTCGGGGCACACTGATCCATCCCGCCGCAATTGCGCTGGTTCATCAGGATGACATTCATCCCCGCCGCCAGCCCGTTCCGCGCGATGCCCTGCATGTACTGGGAATCCGACGAGCCCTCCAGCCCGTGAACCGCGATCAGCGTCAGCGCGCTCGAACGATTCCCGGGCTGCCAGTAACACCAGCAGCGGATCTTCACTCCGGAATCGACTTCAACCAGCCGCTCTTCCGCCGGGGGCAGATGAATTCGGCGCGGCGCCAGAAAACTCGCGATCGTCTGCACGTGGCCACCCGCCAGCCATCGCCGGGCCCGGAACGGCGTCCGCACGCGCCAACTAGTTTGCGCCGGCTGGCACTCCGGCGCGAAATCTTCAGGATCAGAATTTGAGATTTGCGAAGTTCCCACAAATTGATTCTAATAGGGATCGGAGTCACTCATGCCTATCTACGAGTACATCTGCAAGCAATGCCATCACGAATTCGAAGTGCTGGTCTACGGCAAAGAAAAAGCCGAGTGCCCCAAGTGCCACGCCACCAAGCTCGAGCCGCAACTCTCGGTGTTCGCCGTCTCGGCGAAGGGCTCGTCCTCGGCTTCCGCGGCCCCATCCGGAGCTTGCGGATCCTGCGGCGATCCCCGCGGTCCCGGGGCCTGCTCCATGCGCGATATGAACTAAGCGGCATTCCTGCTTTCAGTTCACCCGCGCTTGGTATCTCCGTAAAACGACTTTGCTTTCTTGGTACGCCGCTCCTCTATCTCGTTGCCCGCGGCCGATCGCGTCGGTATTCTGACTCCAACCCAAGACTGGGCCTCAATGGATCGCTGTTTCCTCGGTAACTGAAAACAAGTAGCCACGGTTGTAATTCCCATATGAGTTTTCGCATTAGAAATCCCTTCGCCTCGGTCTGGTCACGCCCCGACCCCGTTTTGGCTAATGCCGCCATCGCCGGCGAATTGCTGGTGGCGAAAGTCCGCCTGAGTCTGGCGTCGGTTCTGCTGCTCATCCCGCTGATCGACGCTTTTTTCTTCCCGGACAGCCCCAAGGAAGCCTTCGTCGGCCTCACCCTCACGCTTGGAACTTTTCTTCTTTCGCTGGTCGTCTTCCTGCTCATCTATCGCGAATACAACCCTTCATGGCTGGGGTTCGCCAGCAGCAGCCTCGACGTCAGCATGGTGAGCGCTTCTCTCGCCCTCTTCCTTCTTCTCAACGAACCTCACACCGCGGTCAACAGCAAAGTTGTGTTTGAGGGCTACTTCCTCGCCATCGGCGCATCGAGCCTGCGCTACGACAAGCGAATATGCATCACCGCTGGCGTGCTGGCGTTCGGAGAATATCTAGCGATCGTAGCCTTCGCGGCTGCGCATTGGAATCTCAACAGCCCGATCTATGCGCCTTACCCTTATGGGATCTTTAGCTGGAGCAACCAGGTTTCCCGCCTGATCATTATGATGACGGCTTCGGTGCTGAGCCTGGCGCTGGTCTCGCGCAGCCAGAAACTTTTGCAGATGGCGACTCGCGATCCACTCACCGGCTTGTTCAACCGCGGCTACGTGGATGACCGCTTCGCGGTCGAACTCAGCCGCGCCCGCCGCTACGGCAATGTACTGGCCATCGCCGTGATCGACGCCGATCGCTTCAAGCTACTCAACGATACGCATGGTCACTTATCCGGCGATCTGGTTTTGCGCAGGATCAGCACGGTCCTGCAAGATTCTTTCCGGCAAAGTGACACGGTAGGTCGATATGGCGGAGAGGAATTCGTCGTGATCCTGCCCGAGACTGATCTCGAAGCCGCGCACCAGAAACTGGAATCGGTGCGGGAGTTGGTCGCCAACAGCCCAATGACGCTGGGACCGCGGAAAGAGGACGTCCGGGTCACGATCAGTGCCGGCCTCGCCTGCTTTCCGGATGATGGAAACGACGCAGCGGAATTATTCAACCTGGCGGATGAAAGGATGTTTCAGGCCAAGCGGGAGGGACGCAACCGGATCGTTGCCAACGCCGAGCTGGTTCGCTCGTGAGGATGGAAAAATAATCTTAAGGGGAGGGCTGGGAGGAAGGCTGGGACCCGGTTCCAGACGGGCCAAAGTGAGTATGGGCCGCCCATGGTACGAACGCAAGAAGAAACGCCTTCAGAGCTACCGGCACTGCACAAACTTTCACTTTCGCTGCATGGCGGCCGCATAAAGCTTGCAATTTCCGTCATGCTGCGCCAGCCTTTGCACACTCAGCCAAACGGATTTTCATCTGCGCTCGGACCGTAAATCACGGGCACGGGGACATCCAGCAATCGCAGGTATACCGACAGCTGTCCGCGATGGTGATACCAGTGATTCAGCATGATACTTCTCAAAATTCCGATCCGCGGCACGTTCATTAGTTCCCGGTCTTTATGCATCAGCCGCCAGTTGGCGTGCGCTTTTTCGTCCGGCATTTCCTTCAGGCATTTTTCGGCGTCCCGCACGCTCTCTTCGAATGCGGCGAGGATTTCGTCGAGGCTCTTCGGCTGCGGCGGCACAAACGAACCTTGCGATACGTCGAAGCTGTCCGTTTGGGTAATGCGCGCCAAGTCCCCGGGCACTTTCGCGATGTGCCACGCTAGTTGACCCAGCGTCATCGACTTCGCATGCGGCTTCCAGGCCAGCTTCTGCGCCGGAATACGTTCCAGCACTCTCTTGGTGGTCGCTGCCTCTTCGCGAAATTCGGTGACCATCGGTTCAGTCGCTTTTCCCATTTCTTGATTTCCTCCCCTGTGGATTGAAGCGCGGCGGAGATAGCGGCCGTGAGAAGTAGCGCCGGCACCTCGCCGGCTGTCGCGGGGGTGTCACGCCTCCGCACCATCCGTCATCAGTAACTTACTTCTCTTCCGAGCAACAGCTCTTGAGCGGCTGCGCCAGCAGCGCAATCGCATCCATCGCCTTCGGATCGCCATACCGGTCATGATGCCGCACCCAGGCCCTCGGCCAGGGTAACTCAGCCTCATCGCGCCCCTTCGCCGTCATGTCGAGCCAGTTATACGTAGGAAGAAGAATGTCGAGCCCGCGCGCATACGACGAATAGGTATGGAAAACTTCGCCATCGCGCTTGGAGAACATGCTCGCACCTGGACGCTCGTCGGACGGAAAATCGGTCATCTCGTAGTTGTAATAAGTCTTGCCGTTTTCCTCTTTCACGGCCGTGACTTGGTAGTCGTGGTTGAAATCGGTTCCAAACGACGACACCCACTTGAACTGCCATCCCATTCTCTTCTTAAACGCTTCGATCTCGGGATAAGTCGCTCGCGATACAACCGCGAATGCTGTGTCACGCTGTGCCAGATGCACCCTCGCTGCGTCGAACGAGTCCGCGAGGTACGAGCAACTCGGGCATCCTTCATTCCAGCCAGGACCAAACATGAAGTGATAAATGACGAGCTGGCCGCTGCGCCCGAACATATCCGCCAGCGTTTCCTTCCCGTTTGCCCCCTCGAAGACGTAGTTCTTCTCAACTTTTTCCCACGGCAACTCGCGCCGCAGACGGCTCAGCTCATCGCGCATCCGGGTGAATTCTTTTTCTTTTGCCAGAAACTGCTTGCGTGCGGCCAGCCATTCGGCTGGCGACACTACTTTCGTTGCTGATTTCTCCATTGTCGCTGTCGTCATGATCGCTACTCCTTTTCCTTCGAATCGCTTTTCTCGCCCTTGTTCTTACGCAGAACCTTCGCGACCAGCGCGGTCAACCCACCGGTTGAAACCACGCTGCCCACCACCACTCCTGCACTGGCTAAACATGCCGGACACATAGTTCCTCCTTACTTCACCGCAATCGCTTGCTTACTTCTTGCCGCCTTCGGCGCGCGACTGGATTGCCTTCAGCATCTGCCCCCAGCCTTCGTTCATGCCGCGCTTGTGGTCGTCAGGGATCACGCCGAACGCCTTGTGATGAAATTTCAGAAGCGTTCCGCCCGGCTCCTCACTGAGCCTGTACTGCACGTTGTTGGCAACGGCGTACGACATAAAGAGCGGCCCGGAGATCTCGAGCAACGTCGACCGCTTGATCGCCTGCACGTGTCCCCACAAGTGGCCATCGCCGTTTCCAAGATCGCGAAACCATCTTCCCCCCGGCCAAGCCTCGAGCTTCATCGGCATCTTCTGCTCGGGCGTTTCGTTCTCGGGCCCGAGCTGATCGAGCAGGCTCTCGAAGGTCGTTGTTAACGACGCCTTGATATGCAACTCCTTGGTGATCACTACGCTGAGACTCTCAATGCCAGGTGCGGTTGTGCTCGCGCTCATCGATTCCTCCTGTTCGTGTAGGGCATGGCTCCAAGCCGTGCCGTCAAAGTTTCGTACTCAGTCAGGGCTTCAGTCCTGCCGACCTCATCGATTCTCCATGTCCTTCGCTTTCTCTTCCGCGCGTTCCTTAATCCGGAGCAGTTGATGCGTCCACAACCGCTCGAACGTTTTCGTCCACTCATGCAACGGACGGATCCCCTCCGCATTCGCTCGATACAACATGTGCCTCCCGTGACGCCGCACCCGAACCAGCCCGACGTCTTTCAGCACCTTCAAATGCTTCGAGACCGAAGGCTGCTCCAGGCCAAGGCGGACGACCAGATCACCGACAGGAAGCTCTCCTGTCGCTAGATAGTCGAGAATCTCGCGCCGCCGCGGCTCCGCCACCGCGTTAAACGCATCCGACGTCGTCGCTGCTCTTGCCATGGCAGAAATATATATTCCTATATGGGAATATGTCAAGCAAATTTTATTGGAAAATTGAACATCGCAAAATGGCTCAAAATTGAAGACCAGCTCGCCCGGGAGCTCCGACAGAGAATTTCCTCAACTCTCCCACTTATCATGGGCGGAACCAGGCATTGCAACTCAGAGCTTTCGCTCGTGTTCTAACCGCAGGTAGGGAGGAGAGAGAGTGTCCAACGCAATCGCAGGTTTGCTGCGCTCAAAGGAGAGGTCTTCCAGCAACCAAGCCCGCCCCCGACTGAGTAATGGGGTTGCCCTACGGTTGCTCTTAGTGTTGAGCGTCGCGATGGCCGGACTCGGGTCGCTCAGTTGCGGTGGGTCCCATGCGATTCTTCAGATCACCGCGCCTTCGACCGTGGTCGCAGGCGTTCCTTTCAGCGCGACGGTGACGGCCATGTATGACGGAAAAGTGGACACGATCATCGACGGGCCCATCCACTTCACCACCTCCGATGGAAACGCCCATCTCCCGACGCTCTACGTATTCACCGCGGCGGATGCGGGCTCTCATACCTTTACCGACCTCACCCTCGTTACTCCGGGCAACCAAACCATGACGGTGTCCGATTACGACGCGACTCCGATTGCTGGAACGGTGAATATCGGGGTGACCGCGCCGCCGGAATGACAACCTATTCCACCGCAACTTCCCCCGCACATGGGGGTTCAGCTTCCATACGGCAACGTCCGGACACGTACCCGTGCTCTAACATTTTCGGTACTGTTTTCACAGAAATCTCCGCTACTCTGTTGGCCTGACTGTTGAATTTCATCTCCGATTGCACTGGAGAACGAAAACGCGAATGATGCCTCCTCTGGAGGGAAAAGCCTGCTTTCCACCTGCGCTCTTCAACCAACTGGCCCGCAACATCGTCCTCTTCTCAGTCCTGATCCTGACTAGTCTCGGCAGCCTTGTTCCGGCAGCGAGCGCACGGCCGTGTCCCGCACCGGACGTCAGCATCCACTCCGCCCCCGCCGCTTCGTCCAATTCCGATTGCACTCAGGACTCCCCGGCACCGCTGCCCAACGCGCCAGCCCCAGATCCAACCAACACGCCGACGGACAAGAAATTGCGCGTCCGCAAGAAGCCTGACTTCAATCGAGCCATCTTTTACGAAAACAAGCTTGAATTTGCCCTCGACGTAGGATGGCTTCCCATCAACATCCCGTTCCCCTTCGATGTCTTGGAAGGCGATCCCTACGACCTCTACCCCCTCCGATACACACTAGTTCCGGTCAACGCCTCCTTGCGATGGCATTTCGGCCCAATCAAAGGTCCCATGATTCTCCGCGGCAATTGGGACGCCACATTCACCCTTTCAGCCACCGCGATTCCCCGCGGCGCCGAGACCCACTATTTTTCTTACAACATGGGCCTGCGCCGCAATTTTGTTCCGCGCAACTGGCGGGTGACTCCTTATTGGGACGTGCGCGCCGGATTGGGGCTCATCGACGCCAAGGGGCCTCTCGGCGTCTATTACGCGCAGGGCCAGAACTTCACCTATGTCCTTAACATGGGCGCCGGAGCGCGCTATAACTTCAGTCCACGTTATGCCTTTTCCGCGGGCCTCAACTGGATGCACCTGTCGAATGGCAATTTATCCGCGCCGGCGTATTCCAACTACGGGATCAACGTGTACGGGCCGATGTTCGGGCTCGATATCCAAATCCCCCGCCACCGGCACGATTCCGGGCAGTAGTCTCCGCAATTACGCGAGAAACCTGCTACGCTTCTAACGTCGCAGATGTCCCGGCCCTGGAGCGTCCCAGCGTTTATTTACGTCTGGTTGACTCGATTCACAATCATGGTAACCGCCCGCTGCGCCGCGAGAGCGGCGCCTTCCTGCCAGCCGATGATGTGGCTGCAGTGGTCCCCAGCAAAATAAATTCGCTCGTCGGGAACGATGAATTCGCGGTAAGGTCCGTTGTAATACTCCGCCTCGTTCGGAGGAGGATATCCGGGACCCCGGCTGACCCACGATCCCAGGTTGTAAGGCACCTTCCCCCAGGACATGTACATCGGCTTCTCCAGCTCCTTGCCTTTGCCCGGATGTAGCTTTTCCACGGCAGCTCGCGAGGCCGCGATCTTCGCTTCATACGAAGGCAGCTTGCCGAAGTCGCTCCAATTTTCCGTTTCGTAGCCGGAGACGATAACTCCGCGCTTCGACATGAGCTTGGCGCTGGGATACCAGACTAGCGAGATCGGCCCTTTCGCAAGGAACGAGATGCCGCCGTAGATTTCGTCCCCATCCTGTTCCCAGAAGCGCCGTGACTCCCAGGCGACTTTGTACGCGGAGTCATATGTCATCTTCTCGATCGCCGATTTCACGGGCGGAGCGAAATCATTCGGGATCGTCTTGAGAATGGTGAGCGGCAGGGCACAAATACAATAGGACGCTTCGACGGAACGAATCGGACCGGACTCGCCGTTGCGGTACATCACGCGGACGCCGTTGGTCGTCTTACGAATCTCCGCCACCGGAGAATGGTAGCGAACCACCTTGCCCAGCGCACGCACGAATGCGTACGGAATGCGGTCCATGCCGCCCACCGGCTGAAACATCGTGGCCTGCATGTCGAGCATTTCTTCGAACATCATCGACTTGCAGAATTTCGATTTGAGCAATTCGGACATCGACAGCGGCAGGCTGCGAATCTCGGCCTGATCGCCCGCGCCGGGCAACTGGCGGTCGCCCGCGCGCGAAGAGCCGCTGTACTGGTAATCCTTTCCAAGATCGCCGTACGTCTTGAGGAAATCCATGACGATCGCGTGATCATCTGGCGTGAAGACCTGATCGAGCGCTCCCTGCTGCACGCACTTGGCCAGCAGTTCGGCAATATGGCCGCGAGTATCGTTGACCGCTTGCCCTTGCCGGATGGGCTGGCCGCCGAAAACGTCGTCGTTCTGCAGCAGGGCACGGCGCGACGAGTTCACCTCAACTTCAAGCTCGACTCCCAGCTCGTTGCAGTAGCCGAGCATCGTCTTGTGGATCGAAGGCAGACGCGCCGGACCACAGTTGAAGTAGTTCCCTTCGTCGAAAGTGCACTCCTGCGACGTGCCATCGGTTAAAACCAGCTTCGAGCCGCGGCGCAGCGTCCAGTTGCGTCCTCCGGGACGCTCCCGCGCTTCGAGCACTATGCAGTCGAAGCCGGCTCGGCGCATTTCGTACGCGGAGACCAGCCCGGCAATACCCGCACCAAGGATGACTACCTTCGTCCCGCGGCCGGCCTTCAGAGGCAGCGGGAAGTCTTTCGCCTGCTCGCTCTCGACCATGCCCAGAAGGCCGAGCGAATGCATGGTCATGAAAGCGGCGCCGAAGCCACCGGCCTGCGCGATTCGTGAAATGAAGTCGCGTCTGCTGATCCTCATCGTGACGGTGTCAAGAAGGTTTTCGTACCGAAACGTACCACGCCCAGCCGCTCCCAGGCACGCTCATTTTTCGCATTGGCAGATTCAAGCTCCTGCCCCATTGGACGCCACCACGAAACGGCTGCCCCACCTGTCGCGATTTTCGACAGGTGGGAATTCAAGCGCACTCATGTAGCCGCGGGCGCATGCTCCCGCAAGGCTTTGAGTTCGATTTCAACTGCTTCCCAGTAACCCCGATCTCCAACACGATTCCCAAAACGGGAAGCGGCCCCGATCCTCCCTCGCTCTTTCCTTGACTTCACTTCGCCGGCCATTCCATTCTGTCGCTTAGTCCTCGGTTCTTTGATATCCAGAAAGCGCATAACCCATTTGTTTCCAATATTTTGCCCGCAAGTAATTGTGCCCCATAGATTTTTCGCCCGTTTTCCTCTAAGTCGATGATTTCAATAGACCGGGGGGAGGGGTGAGATCTCCGAACAGAATATTTCCGAAAACGGAAATCGCGTTGGCCGCTGCTACACTCCCTCCATGCAGGTCAAGGTTCTCGGCTCGGCCGCCGGAGGAGCGTTCCCGCAATGGAATTGTGCCTGCCCCAACTGCCGCGCGCTGCGAGCCGGAGAATTCAGCGGCAAGGCCCGCACCCAAACCCAGGTCGCGATCAGCACCGGCTCCCATTCCTGGTTTCTGCTCGGAGCCTCTCCCGACCTCCGCACGCAAATCGAATCGAACCCCGAACTGCATCCCCGTGAAGGCCTTCGCCAATCCCCCATCGCCGGAAGCGTACTACTCAACGCCGACATCGACCACATCCTTGGATTGCTTCTACTCCGCGAACTGCAGCCGCTGAGCGCATACGCGACCGAATCCGTCCGCCGGATTCTCTGCGAAGACAATTCCATGTTCGCCATGCTGCAACGCGTTCCCGGTCAGTTGACCTGGAGCGACTTCACCCCACGAAAAACTTTCGCGCTAGTTGATCCGAAGGACAAAGATTCCGGACTACGCTGCCGCGCGGTGTCGCTGGGCACGCATTTTCCGGCATACGTTTCGGCGCAGCGCCGATCAGAACTCACGCCGGAGGAAGCCTCTCTGGGATTGATCGTCGAAGCGCCTTCGAAAAAGCGCCTTGCGTACATGCCCGCAGTCCCGCAAATCACTGACGATCTGCTGCGCGAAGCCGAATCCGCGGATGTGTTGCTCTTCGACGGAACCTTCTGGAGCGACGACGAACTGATCCGCATCCAGGGATCCGGACAAACGGCCGAGCAGATGGGACACGTCCCGGTATCGTCCAGTCTCGCGCGATTGGCGCAACTCAAGCGCCCACGTAGAATCTATATACACATCAACAACACGAATCCCATGCTGAACCAGGCTGGTCCCGAATATCGGCAGGTGCGCGACGCAGGCTGGGAGATCGCGGAGGATGGATGGCAGTTCGAACTATAGACGCAGGCTTACCCGATACCAGCCTTCTCTCATTCGACGGATTGCGCGCGAAGTTGCGAGCCGTCGGCGACGAGCGCTATCACCATCAGCATCCGTTCCATCTGCTGATGCACGAAGGCCGTCTGAATCGCGGCCAGTTGCAGGCCTGGGCGTTGAATCGCTACTACTACCAGAGCATGATTCCGATCAAGGATTCGATCATCCTCTCGCGCGGCACGGATCCCGCGTTTCGCCGCGCCTGGCGCAAGCGTGTGATCGATCACGACGGCGATGGACACAGCGAAGGAGGAATCAAGCGCTGGCTCAAGCTGGCCGAGGCGACAGGACTGAGCGCCGATCAGGTGCGCGAAGGAACGGGCATTCTTCCCGCAACGCGCTTCGCGGTCAACGAATATCTGAACATCGTGCGCAGCCGCAGTCTTCTCGAAGCGGTCGCTTCATCGCTCACCGAACTGTTCTCCCGCGACCTGATTTCGCTGCGCATGGACCGGCTGCGCCAACACTACATGTGGCTATCGGGAGGTCTGGACTACTTCGAGGCGCGCCTGACGCAGGCTCCGGAAGACGCGAAGTTCGCCATTAACTACGTGTACGAGAACGCGCATACGCGCTCGCAGCAGGAACTGGCGATCCAGGCTTTGCGCGACAAGTGCGACATCTTATGGGCGCAGCTCGATGCGCTCTATTTCGCCTACGTGCAGCCGGGATGGCCTCCGCCGGGCGCGTTCCGAATCGAGGGCCACTGATGGCGCCCCCGTCGGATGCAAGCCAGCCGCACCTAGCTGCCGGATGCCGCTGGGGCGGAACGGAACAAGATCGCGTCATCCTATTTCCAGAAGGCGCCATCAAACTACAGGGAACCGGACGGCAGATTCTCGAACGCTGCGACGGAACGCGAACCTTCGGCCAGATTATTGCGGAACTGCAGAGTGAGTTTGGCAAGACGGAGCCTGAAAAGATTCGTGCGGACATCAGCGCATTCCTGGAACAATTGCAGCGCAAACGGATTGTGGACTACTAACAGCATTTGGCAATTGTGTAATTGAGTAATCTTTCGTAATTGTTCGGCACGCAATCCCGATTCATGGTTTCTAATCCTCTCGCCCTCATCGCCGAAGTCACGCATCGCTGCCCTCTGCATTGCGTCTATTGCTCGAATCCGATGCAATTGGCGGGAACGCATTCAGAGCTCTCGACTTCGGAGTGGACCAGCGTGTTTCAGCAAGCCGGAAAGCTTGGCATGCTGCACGCGCACTTCACTGGCGGCGAACCGCTGGCTCGAACTGATCTAACGGAGTTGATCGCGTCCGCGCGCGCCGCGGGACTGTACACAAACCTCATCACTTCTGGAATCGGCCTCAACGAGCAGCGGCTGAAGGCGCTCGTGGATGCAGGTCTTGATCACATCCAGATCAGCTTTCAGGATTCGCGGGAAGATGCAGCGAACTGGATTGCGGGCGCGAAGGCGCATGCACACAAGATCGAACTATCGCGCGAAATTCGGAAACACAAGATCGCCTTCACCGTAAACCTGGTCGTACACCGGCAGAATCTCGATCATCTGGAAGAGATGATCGCGTTCATTGAGCGATTGAATCCGGAGCGCGTGGAGATTGCTCACACGCAATATTACGGATGGGCGTTGGCGAATCGCGCCGCATTGATGCCGACGCGAGCTCAGCTTGAGAAGGCCGTCGCAGCAATCGCCGACGCCGAGAGGCGGCTTGCAGGCAAGATCCGCATCGACTCGGTGGTTCCGGACTACTACGCAAAGTATCCGAAGGCTTGCATGGGCGGTTGGGGAAGAAGATTGATGCTGATCAATCCCTCGGGCAAGGTTCTACCGTGTCATGCCGCGGAAGTATTGCCGGGACTGTCGTTCGAAAATGTGCGCGAGAAGACGCTGGCATGGATCTGGCAGGAAGCGCCCTCGTTTCAGAGATTCCGCGGAGACGAGTGGATGCCTGAGCCTTGCCGGAGTTGTGATCGTCGAACGGAGGATTTCGGCGGATGCCGTTGTCAGGCGTTTCTGCTGACTGGAGACGCGTTGGTTACGGATCCAGCATGCTCGCTCGCGCCCGCGCATGGGATCGTGGAATCGGCTGTTCGGGAAGCGAATTCGAGCGCCAACGTTGAGCAGCCGGCGTCCGCGGCGTCGTTTGTTCAGTTGCAGAAGCTGACGTCGGAGCTTTGGTATTACCGTACGAATCCTGAATAACGGGACGACACGCAACCTCACCAACGAATCCCGACGGTAATTGGGCGGAAGTCCGTGGTAATGCCTGCATGGGTCGCATGCACGTAGCGGAACTCAGCGTAGATGTCCATGTTGGGGCGGATCTTGCGGGTGATACCGCCGCCAAAACTTTCGCCAACTCCGTTCACGCTGGAGTGAAGGAAGTTTCCGTTGATGGGCAAGCTGTTGTTAAAGCAGTGGCCCCACCAAAGAAAGAAAGAGTTGCAGCCCACTCCTGGAATCGCGCTGGAAGAATCCAGCTTGCCGGAGCGATGTAAGAAGGCGCCGCCGCCGATGATGTAGCCGCCCCAATCCTTGGTGACAGGAATATTAATGATGGGGCTAAACATGACCGTGTAAGCATGGTCGGTCGCGCCAGGCGCCTGCGCAGCCTGCAAGGCCGAAGCCCGCAAAGGCAAGTTGTCAAACTGAAAGTCGAGGCGCCATCCGAAATACTTGCTGAGGTTGCGGGTCACGCCGGCGGCCGCGATGCCGCCTCCGCCACGCACAAAATGCAGGGTATTCCCGTTGGTAAGACTGCCGCCACCGCCGACGTTGAAAGTCCAATTGTTATAGCCGCGCGGCTTGGGCTTGTGCTCCGGGACCTCCTCAGTCTCCTGGCTGCTACTGGATTGCTGGTCGGACGGTTGTTGGGTCTGCGATGGCTGCGCTGGAGGTTGCTGCGCCGGAGCTTGTTGGGCGTGGACGGTTACGACTCCCGCCAGAATCGTTACCAAGATCGCTTGCAGAACGATACTGACTCCGGGAACCGTTGCGAACTTTCGAATCATTCATTCTCCTCCCGCTGCCGGGCATGCTTGCGGACCGCAGCGCTCGAACCATAGCTCGTCAACGACAGGCGCTTGTAAAAGAGCGTGTCCGCGATGCTCCCGCCGTGAATGCTCGCAGCAGGCAGGCACCATATTACCAACTTTGATGCTGAGTCCGCCCGGCATGCCGCCCGCTGGGGAGGCTTTCCGGTTTCCGAGAGCGACGGATCGCACGTATGATAAGGAATTCAATTTTCGGCGAGACTGAATCTTGGTAATGCGCATTGTGAAACCCGCAGCGAAAAAGGCCACACCAGCCGGCCCACGAAGTCCGGCGCGTCGCGTTGCTCTCATCGGCTTCGGAACCGTCGGACGAGCGGTGGCGAAGATCCTGTGCGAGAGCGGCGATGAGTCGCTGCGCCTGACGCATATCTGCAATCGCAACGTCGAGCGGAAGAAGCAAGCCTGGGTTCCGAGCAATGTCATATGGACCGACGATGTGCAGGCCGTCCTGAAGTCGGACGCGGAGATCGTAATTGAACTGATCGGCGGGCTGACTCCGGCGGAACAGATTGTGCGAACCGCGCTAGAGTCGGGCAAGGCGGTCGTCACGGCCAACAAGCAGTTGATTGCACGCCACGGGCCGGATCTGCTGGAGCTTGCCACCCGCAAGGGAACCCAGCTCGAATTTGGCGCATCGGTCGCCGGAGGAGTTCCCGTACTTCCCGCCTTGCGCACCGGACTCTGCGGAGACCGGCTGCACGGCATTGCGGGGATTCTGAATGGAACCTGCAACTACATCCTGAGCCGGATTGAGAACGCAAGAATTCCCTTCAGCGAAGCGCTGGAAGAGGCGCAGGCCAAGGGATACGCCGAGGCCGATGCGTCGGAAGATCTAGACGGCGGCGATGCCCGGGCCAAACTCGCGATTCTGGCGCTAGCGGGACTGCATTCTCGGGTCACTCCTGAATCGGTTCGTGCGCGAACGATCCGCGCGGTGGATGCGGTTGACTTTGACTATGCCGCGGAGTTGGGCTGCACGATTCGCCAGATCTCGAGGGCCGACTTGAAGGGCGAGAAGCTTTTTGCGGAAGTGGGTCCGTGCCTGGTTCCCGCGGATTCTCCGTTCGGCCGCGTGCAGAGAAATCTCAATCTCGTGCTGACGTCGGGCAAGTACGGCGGCGACATGGCGTTTCTGGGCGCAGGAGCTGGCGGCGATCCGACAGCAGTCGCGGTGGTGTCGGATGTCATGTTTGTGGCCCAGAATCTTGCCGGAGGCAAGAAAGAGGTTGCGAGCAACGTCTCGACGCCGCAGATCAGTTGTGATTTTGAGACCGCCTGGTATCTGCGATTCTTTGTGCGCGATCAGCCGGGGATTGTGGCGCGGCTGGCGCAAATCCTGGCGTCGCACCGCCTGAACATTGATTCCTTGCTGCAGAAGCCCGGCTTCGACAAAGCTTCGCTGCCGTTTGTGATTACGCTGGAACCCTGCCGGGATTCGCTGCTGCATCCCGCTTTGGAAGAGATGTCTGGGCTGGAGTTCGCACTTCGGCCGTGTTTGTGTCTGCCGATTCTTCGATAAATCCTCAGTTGTAGTCGAAAGAACAGAGCCGGCCTTGATGAAGACCGGCTCCGCCGAGATTAATTCCAGAAGGGATTCTTGAGACCCGCCGGCGCCATCGCGCTGTCCGCTTTCGTTTCCATGCCCGACTCATCGGAAATCTTCTCGTCGATGAAGCGGGAAGGCTGCAGAGGCGTCAGCGGAGCAATGAACTCATCTTTCTTGCCCGCATTGGGGTTACGAGGATATTCAGATTTCATGGGAGACTCCTTCCATCTATATGATCTAGGTTCATTAAACACCCCGAAGCTCGGCCCGCGTCCGCGGAAATTTCGATGACAGCTATTAAAAAAACAGCAGGTGTCCGATATATGCTGTTCCGTCCGATAATGTGTCGATTGCCCTTCGTAAGAGGAACTCATCTATGAAATACCGCAAGCTTGGCCGTACAGGATTCGAAGTCAGCGACATCGCTCATGGACTCTGGGGAATGAGCGGGTGGAGCGGCTCGGAAGACCGGGAATCGCTGGCTGCGCTGCAACTGTCCATCGATCTGGGCTGCAATTTTTTCGACACGGCATGGGCGTACGGCGAAGGGAAGAGCGATGGCCTACTGGGCCAAATCATGCAGAGCAACGCGGGTAAACGGTTGTACGCAGCGTCGAAGATTCCTCCCGGAAACGAGCGCTGGCCAGCTTTGCCGACGTATAAGTACAGCGATGTTTTCTCGGCACAGCATGTTTTCAAATATGCAGACCTGATCCGGAAGCAGCTGCAGGTGGATACGATTGACCTGCTGCAATTTCACGTGTGGTCCGATGCCTGGGTCGATGAGCCCGAGTTTCGCGAGACGGTCGAGAAACTGAAGCACGATCAGTGGATTCGATCTTTCGGCTTGAGCATCAACCGTTGGGAACCGGAGAACGGGATTAAGGCATTGCATACGGGGCTGGTCGACGTGGTGCAGGTGATCTACAACGTTTTCGATCAGGCGCCGGAAGACGAACTCTTTCCCGCATGCCAGCAACTGAATGTGGGTGTCATTGCGCGTGTGCCGCTTGACGAGGGCAGCCTGGGCGGAAAGATGACGCTGGAAACACGCTTTCCGAAAGACGACTGGCGCGCGGGATATTTCGGTCCGGAGAACCTGCCGAAGACAATCCGGCGCGTGGACAAACTGAAGGAGATTCTGCCGGCGGGAATGACGCTGCCGGAGATGGCGCTGCGATTTATTCTGTCGCATCCAGCCGTAAGTACCACGATCGCCGGAATGCGTAAGGCGGAGCATGTACGCCAGAACATTGCCGCCAGCGACGCCGGCCCTCTAGACAAGAATCTGCTCGCAGAGTTAAAGAAACATCGCTGGGATCGAACTCCGCAGCGGTGGTCGGATTAAGTTCGCACGGCAAGTAGCGTCAAAATTTCTTGACGACTCTTCCATCGTCTTTCACAGCTGACGCCACCCGAGCGTCATAGCGCCGCGACTGTACGAGTGCTGGTAGTAGCTGCGGCCGCAAGCTACGCTCGCTGTTTGTCGACCCCAAGAGTCGACCCTTCCCAGATTGATCATTCCGGCGATTCGCATCTCGAAAGCGAGGAATGTTTTGTTCAAGAAAGCGGCTCTCGCAGTCGTCGTGACATTGGCGCTTGCACTGACGGCGCTGGCGCAGAATCCTCGGGGATCTCTGCGCGGCACGGTGCAGGACGCGACCGGCGCACGCATTCCCGCGGCCAAGATCGTAGTGCAGTCGGTCGATTCGTCAATGCGCAGAGAAGCAACGAGCGAAGACCGGGGAGAATTCCGGGTCGACGATCTGCTGCCCGGCGCTTATCGGATAACGGTCAACGCTGCAGGCTTTGCGCCGGCGCAAGCCGATGTTTCGATCGCAGTGACAGTCGTACACGACGTCACGGTCATTCTGAAACCTGGCACTGGAACTGAGACCGTCACCGTGCAGGGCAGCGCTTCCTCGATTACGACCGCAACGATCGACACGTCGAGCGCGGTGCGCGGCGGCGTGGTTGGCAGCCAGGACCTGGAGACTTTGCCGCTCCCGGCTCGAAGTTTCGCCAATATTGCATATCTCGTGGCAGGAACCGAACCGGTCGAACCTTCCGATCCCACGAAGGCCCGCATTACGGCTGTTTCGACGGGCGGAAGCTCGGGCTTAAACAATGAACTCTCGGTGGATGGCGCCGACAACTCCGACGACTGGATTGGCGGATTTTTGCAAAACTTCTCGCCAGACGGCATCCAGGAATTTGCGGTGCGCACATCGAATGAAGATGCGGATACGGGCTGGACCACGGCCGGATCCGTGGTGATCACCACCAAGCGGGGCACCAATGACTGGCATGGGAGTGGAGCGTTCTACGAGCGTGCGGGTGCGCTGAACGCTCGATTTCCGATTGAAAATCCAGCCCAGACGTGTACGGAAGGAGTTTGCGCGCACAACGCAAAGCAACCATTTTCCCGCCAAAACTATGTTGCGACCGTGGGCGGTCCGCTGGTGAAAAACAAGGTTTGGTACTTTACTTCATTCGAAGGCGTGCACGAAGACGCGAGCATAGCTTACAGTCCGGCGAGCATTGCGCAATTTGACGCGCTCGCGCAGTTGGCCTCAGCGGGATTAATTAGCGGCGTGCCTTCGATCGCCGTGCCCTCGACGGTTCCGATTCCATTTCGAGACTACATCGGGTCGATGCGTTTCGACTGGGCGCAATCGTCGAAATCGAATTGGTTTCTGCGCACGTCGGAAGACAGCTATCTCACGCACAACGCGTTGGTGCAGCAGGGGACATTGCCATCCACGGGACTGACCACGCACAACAACTACTGGAATGTGGCGCTCAGCAATACTTACACCTTCAGCCCGACCTGGCTTGGCAACCTGGTTCTCGATGCCAGCCTGTTGCACCTTACACAGACCCGGAACTCCGATCTGGGCTTCGCGCTCGCATTCCCATTCAGTTCTACTGCGCTAACCATTTCCGGCTTCGAAACTTTCGGCGATAACCAGTTCGCGACTCCCATTACGCTCTTCCCGGACCTGCGCAATCAGGAGAAATATCAGTTCCGCTACGATTTGACCCACGTGGTGCACGACCACTCGTTCAAGTTCGGAGTCGACTTTATCCACGAACCGGTGCTGAGCGGGGCTTTCGCTGCCACTGCCGAGACTCTAGCTCAGTACGTGAACAACCCGATGTACTACGTGCAGAACCCGGGTGTGTTCGGAACCTTCAGTCCACAGTGCCTCGGCTTCGGCGCCTCGGATGGTTCAAGCTGCGTGTACACTCCCCCCGGCGACGGCAGCTTTTCGCAGAGTGTCCAGCGTCTTGGCCTTTACGCCGAAGACTCCTGGCGGGTATCGCGCCGGCTGACGGTCAATGATGGAGTGCGGTATCAAACAACCTGGGGATTGTTCACTGGATCGGGCCGAAGCGAAGCCGATAACTCTGCCTATGTAACGCTGCAGGCGTTGCAGATTCCGACTGTACCGAGTCTTCCTCAGGACTACCGCAAACAGATCGCGCCTCGCCTCGGGATTGCTTACTCCCCTGACAACAGCGGGAAGACGGTCATTCGTGCCGGTTTCGGAATCTATTACGACGATCTGGCGCAGAATGGATGGGCGACTGCCTTTCAGGGAGTCAATAAATCGAACTTCACGACCGGAACGTGCAGCCTGATCGGTGGACCGGGCGCTTATGCGCTTAGCGGCGCGGGTTGCCTGCCGGGCGGCAGCGCGGCCACGGGGAATCTGGTCGGCTCCCCATACAAAACGCCGTACGCCATTCACACTACGGGCGGCATTCAGCACGCTTTTAGCGAGCGCTGGCTGATGAGCGCCGACTACGTGCACGAGCAAGGCAACCACGGCTATCGCGCCTTCCCTTATACAAGCGGCACCAACCTGTTCACCCCGCTCGTTTCCACCACGGACCCGAACTATGCTACGGATCAGACCAATGTAGTGCCGAACGTGAACGTGTTCGCGTCGGACAATCGTTCCAGCTACAACGGTCTGATGCTGCATCTGCAGGGCAATATGCATCGCTTCGATCTGGTCGCGAACTATACCCTCTCCAAGGCACAAACGTGGGGATGCCTGCTCGGCGAACTCTTTGATTATGTGGATGGCGTCTGCCAGCAACCGAACGGGGCGCTGAATGCTTTCGGGCCCGGCGATTATGGCCCGTCTGGCGAAGATGTTCGGCACCGCTTCGTGCTCGCCGGCACAGTGCACGTCCCGGGCGGTTTCGTATTGACTACGATCAACCAGTTCGAGAGCGCCCGCCCTATCACGATCACGAACGCAGACAACACCAGCCGGATTTATGTAAACGGCGCGTATACAAGCCTCGACGAATTCCGCGGAACGCCCTACATACAATCGGATTTGCGCGTCGCGCGGCCTTTCAAAATCAATGAGCGCTGGCAGATCTACCCATTCGTCGAATTCTTCAATATCTTCAACCGCAACAATCCCGGAGCCAACTATGCCGTCAATGTAGTTCAATTGCCAGTGCCGCAGGCCCAGATGATTCCCGATCCCGTCACAGGGATCACCAATGTCACGAGTATTTGCACAGTCGCGGATTGCTCCCAAACCGCGCCCATTACCAGCCTGAAGCAGCTCGAGATACCGGAGGGCGCGCTGGGAGACTTTTTTGGTCCGGGAACCACGGTTGGGATTCCATTCGCGGCGCAACTAGGTGTGCGAGTCAACTTCTAGGCTGGGAGAGGATTCGATGAGGACTTACGGCTACCGCATGAGCCATTCAGTGGCTGTGTGTATTTCTGACAACAGCGGGCTGTAAACCACGCCGAACATCGTCAAGACTACCGCAGCGACCGCGATCCCGGATCGCCCAGAGAGGCCCTTGGAGTGGACTTGCGGCTGATCGCTCCACGAAATCAGACGCTCGACCCGAGCATTCATCATCGATGCTGGATTGTGGACGAGGGCAGCGCTCAGGTCTGTGCGGGATTCAGCGGGGGCGAAGCGCGAAAGCTTGATCAGCGCGGCTGCCAGATCGAGAGCTTCACCGTGGCTCGAAACGGCAGCGTCGTCGGCAGCCATCTCGGTGGCTTCGAGCCACGACGCTTCGAGGCCTCTCATGCCGGGGAAAGCCACGAAGCGAAACAAGAGTTTCCTGAGATTGTCGCGGCGCTGCACGTGCGCCATTTCATGATTCAACGCGGTCTGCAATTCCCGGCCGCTCAGAAGAAATTCCGCTACTCCCGAAACCAGCACCCGGGGATGGAGAATGCCCGCTGCGGTCATGGGAGGAACCGACCGGAGAATTCGCAAAACTGGTACGGCATGTACAGACGCGATGGGCTCGGCGTCATCGGTCCAAACGGAGACGCTGCGCGAGGCTCGAAGTGTCGCGATCAGGGCGTTTCCAGCACCGAACAGGGCAAAGGCTGCACCGCAGATGCCAAGCGTAAGCGGCACGCCTCCGACCGGCTCGTCGATGGCGCGCGGCTCTAGCAGAAGGAACGAGGGCACGGTAAACACGGCGGTGATCAGGGCAGCGGTCGCCAGTGGAAACATCCGCAAAGCGAAATGCAGATCCGCGATGCGACACACCCGGTGGCGTTGCACCCGCTGGCGAACTCTGCGCCAGGTCGTCAGTACGGCCAGCGACAAAACGCAGTACACGACCACAAATACGGAGAAGGAGATAGCCACGCCTCGCAGGGCGAACATCAGGCTTTCTCCTCGGTTGATCCGCCGGCAGAGAGTTTTGGATTGGCAGCACGAAGCTCACGGCGCTTGGCTTCGACGACCTGCCGAAGATCATCGAGCAGTTGCGCGTCGCGTTCAGTGACAATCTCGACCAGATACGAGAGCGGTAGCGAGGACGCCGGGCTGGCTTTGAGGAGCTGCCGAAACGCCTCTCCTGCAGCCTCGCGGTGTAGTTCTTCGCGAGTGAACTTGGGAGCGTAGCGGAAGGCCCTGCCTTCGGCTTCGCGCGCAAGCAGGCCTTTCTTGAAAAGGCGATCCAGCGTAGTCATGACCGTGGTGTACGCGAGATCGTGGCAAGAATCCTCGGTCAAATCACGGACAGTCGCGGCGCCACATTTCCAAAGCGCCTCGAGCAGGCGCTCCTCGAGAGGTCCCAACTGCGACGAAGAAGTGCGGAAATGGAAGATACGCTTCATGCGAAAAAGAAGACGATCTTACCCTAGGCGGACAGGGCTTGGCCACAGGGTTTTGGGACAACATGAAAGGGGAAATTGGAGCAGACTTAGGCCGGCTCGGATCGATGGCGGCCCCGGAGGGGCTCGAACCCCCAACCCTCAGTTCCGAAGACTGATGCTCTATCCAATTGAGCTACAGGGCCGCGATGGTGGAGTGACCGGAAGGTCGAGCTGCGCTCGACGGACAGCCGAGGGCGGCTGTCCCCACACAACCTTGCCTAGAGAAGACCTTTGGGGTGGGAAACGGGAATCGAACCCGCAACCGCCGGAGCCACAGTCCGGTGCTCTGCCAGTTGAGCTATTCCCACCGCAACCTTTCGATTATAGCAACGGAAGTTCAGCGGGAGATAGGGGCGGCGGGAGGGAATTGATGCAGAGGTGATCCGCGCCAGATCCTTCGCTTCGCCTGAAAGGCGGCTCCGCTCAGGATGACGCAGTGATACGGCAGTATACCTTTCTTTATTTCTGACGGGATCTGCCAAGGTGCGCCGCTTGGCGATGGCTGGGACGGCCGAGGCGGACGTCCCCACATCTTTCATTCAGCTTAGATGCGGCCGATGCCTACGTACTCGAAGCCGAGGGCGCGCAAACGGGTGGAATCGAGCAGATTCTTGGTATCAACGATGACCGGGTTCTTCAGGAGATTCTTGATGCGATCGAAGTCGAGGGCACGGAACTCTGGCCAGCCTGTGCCGACAACGAGCGCGTCCGATCCTTCAGCCGCGGCGTAGGCGGAATCGCAATAGCGCACCGTTTCATTGAGCCGCGTTCTTGCTTCCGGAATCGCGACGGGATCGTAGGCGCGTACGTGAGCGCCTTTCGAAACCAGCGACTCGGCAAGCCGGAGGGAAGACGATCCGGCGACCGAATTCGTATTCGGCTTGAAGGCCAAGCCAAGGATTCCGACCTCCTTATTTTCGACAGAGTTAAGCGCGTGGGCGATCTTTTCGACCAATCGATCGGCCAGCAGATGATTCACGTCGCGCGCGGCACCCAAAACTTTAAGGGACACACCGTGGTTCTGAGCCAGTTGCACAAGAGAATCCATATCGGACTCGGCGAATACGCCGCCCATACCGGCTCCGGGCTGCAGACAACGCGGCGCAATTTTCTTGTCGAGACCCAAGGCGAGGGCAAGGTTCACAGCATCGGCGTTGACGCGTTCACAGAGAGTTGCGACTTCGTTGATGAAGGAAATTTTGGTCGCCACGAAAGCGGTGGCTGCCTCACGCACGAGTTCCGCGGTCGACTGATTGGTCACGATGACCGGAACTCCGCGCATCACCAGAGGATGAAAAATCTGTTTCAGGACCTGGACGGCCTCGTTCGAGGTCGATCCCAGAATCAGTCGGTCCGGCCAGTTGAAATCTTCTACGGCGCAACCGTCAGTGAAGAACATGGGCTGCGAGACCATGGTGGCCTGAAGTCCGAGGTCCTTAAGGTTCTTTTCGATTGCATTCGCAGTGCCCACCGAAACCGGCGTCACGATCGTGAGGATGGGAGGCTTGGGAGCGAGGCGCGCAATCCGCATCACGATGTCGTTCAAGTTGTCGGCTTTGTCTTCGGCCAGAAAAATCACGCCTGTCTTGCGGGCAAAGGATTCGATGTCGGTGGAATAGGCGAGCCGTCCGGCGCGCACGTTCCGGCGAATGATCTCTTTCAGGTTCTTCTCAAAGAAAGGGATGTTCCCCTGAGCCATTTCGACCATGCGGGAGCGGTCCGGATGGCAACAGGAAACAGGAGTGCCAAAATCAGCCAGGCAGGCTGAAATCACCGTTCCCAAATATCCCGAACCGTAAACGCCGATCTGCATGTGTTCTCCTGTGCCAGCCGAAAATCCGCGCCAGTCGTGCCTTTGGGGGGATCAGCCGAACGACAGCACTACATCTTTACTACAGGCACGGAGGGGGCATTTCAACGCACGGGAGGGAGATGTACCTGGGGCCACGCTGATTGGGCGGGAGTAACTGAGGCGGGTAACCTCGGACAGATTACGAGCGAGCTACTGCGAAACGAGGCTGCGACCAAGGGGAACGGGCGCCAGATCGATCCAGCAATTCTGAGCGTCTTCCCGCACAAAGGTGAGGTTTTCCAACAGAATACAACGGCTCCCGTGGTAGTCGTTCCAGCGTTGGCGCGCGATCTCAAAGGCGGTTTGCGCGGTCTGCAGGCCCCCCATCTTTACAATCGTCAGGTGGGGGATGTAGGGCCATTCTTCCTGGTACTGCAGGACTTCGGTGTTCAACTTGCGGTGGAGTTCGCTCATCCGCGAGGCGGCGGCGTCGACCCGAATGAATACGGTGGGGGTCACGGGGATGAAGGTTTCCACCTCTCCCAGAGTTACCTGGAAGGGCTCTTCTTCGGCACAGATTCTTTCGAGGACCTGCAGGGCAGTACTCTCAGTGCCCAGTAAAGGACGAGGAGGAAGAATGGTGAGGTGGGCCGCGAGGGGAGGAAGGTCCTGGTGCAGCTCCCGCCGCAGGCTCTCGACGAACTCTCCTGCCGGATTTTTCAGATACGCTACCAACGCATAGCGGGCCGTCTGCATACTGGACGAAAATTATACCGCGCCGGTTTGATGGGTGCCGGTCAAAAGCACGGACGGGAGGCGATTCCCGCGAGATTGCAGAGCGGCTGGATCGCCCGGGAGAACGGGGCTTCCCTCATTTATAATCTGAGTGTTAGCAACAGTCGGGGCGTAGCGCAGCCTGGTAGCGCACCTGCCTTGGGCGCAGGGGGTCGTAGGTTCAAATCCTATCGCCCCGACCATTAAACTACTGAGCGTACTGACATTAGCTTTTCGTCCCTGTCCAGAAATGTCCAGTCGCTTGGTTTTCGCCAGATTTTGCCAGAGGGAGCACGAGCCGCACCACACTGGACTGCGCCGAACGCTTCTGTTCACTGACAGCCTGCGTGTACAGATTCAACGTCGTTCCTGCATCGGCATGGCGAAGCAGTTCCTGCTGCACCTTCACGTCCACCCCGAGTTGTCGCACTTCAATCGCACAGAGCCGAACATAACCTCGCCAGTCTCACCCCAGAACTGTTGTTCGGAAGTGATTGGATCAGATTGTTCTGCTTTTGGGGACGCTTCCGTTTTCCTGAAGAAGAGCTGTACCAGATATTGCTTGATAAATAGGGATGGTCGGAAAGTTCTAACTGCAGAACGAGCGCCCTTCTCCCTCGAAAACAAGTGCGGGAAGCGGTGGGTTAAGCAGCTTCCATCGGCTCTAGAGTTACCTTGTGCCCGAGTTGTTGGAGCCGCTTCGCCAAGTACCGCTTGAGACCGTCGGAGTGGATGCGATCGAAGTAGTTTCCGCCAAGATCCTCGTAGTTGCTCTGGTTCTTCTGCAAGTGATAGCCAATGACGATGATGGTATGCGCCACCGCGATGATGGCTCTTTTCTTGCCGCGTCTTGCCGCTAAGCGTCTGAACTGCGAGGACAGGTAAGTGTTCTTGGTGCGCGCGGCAGCCCAGGCGCACTGACAAGCCATGCGGCACAACGATGGGCTCCCTTGACGAGTTGATTCGAACGGAACTCCAACCGCGAGGTAGCGAGCAGAGAGATACTTGCGGAACGCGTCTAGGTGTTTTTCCACGTGCCCACTGTTGATGTTTTTCGTAGAGAAGAACTGGGAAATAGCGACCTGCATGCTGAACAGATAGTGGTGTGCGGTCGGATCCAGTATCCCGTTTGCGCCCGTAACTACAAAAGCTGCGCGCGGGCCGAGCTTTCTAACCTTCAGCGTAGTGTCTGACGCTCCACTGACTCGGTTGTACTCACGTCGGTCCGCACACACTACCATTCCCCGCTGAGTCGGGACGAACGCAGCTAGAGAACCGGACGAAGTGATCGAGAGCGGGACATAGAGGAAAAGGAAGAACATGGTTGAGGCTTAGATTCTAGTCGAGCTAAGGAACTCGTCAAATCGCAATGTGTAGCGATCTTATAGCGCGCGGGAAAAGGAGCAACAAACTTAGTCCTCGTTTAGTCCTCATTAAGGAATTTGAGGGGCCAAAAAGGCTCAAAGAGGACTACGGAAGGTACTGCAAACTATTGAAAGCGCTAGAGAGGTCTCAGCTTTCTTTGGCCTTAGCAAACCGTCGCATTTGGCCAATCCTCAATTGTCCAATGTAGGTCTGAACCGTACCACGTTCGCTCACTAGGCTGTTCTCTTCCCCGCCGCCCTTACCTTCGCCCAGCGCGCCTTTTGCGCAGCGGCGATCTTCTTGCGCGCAGTTGCCGACATCGTGCGCTTGCCTCGGCTCGGAACAGCTTTGGACTGAGAGCCCGCTGCTGCACCTTGTTTGAATTTTGCCCATCGCTTTCTTCGGGCAGCCGCGATCCGCTCCCTAGCTACCGCGGACAACCTAGAGCACCGGAGACGATTCATGATCTCTTTCGACGATCCTTGGCTCGAACGCGTACAGCCGATCTGCGACTTCGTTGCATTCTGCAATGTCGCCAGGAGGGTCCACGCCTCTGGCTCCGCCTAGCTGGCTGCCTTCTCCTCCAGCGGGGAGATGCCTCGCATCAGAACGGCCATGTGGCACTGGTGTTCGCGAAGCGTCTCGGCCATTTGAGTCGCGGTGTCGCGGATTCTTGTCAGTCTGGCGGTAGCATCTTCGGGCTGATCTAGCTGCTTCAGAAGGTCGCAATTGCCGACAATAACTGACAGGCTGTTGATGAGATCATGTGCCATCATGCATATGGGATGGTGGCACGCGGGTTGTTTCTTAGACGTCATGATGATCTGCTTTCTGCCACTGAAGCTATGCGGATGATCTTTGAGCTCTTTTCGCTCTCGTCTAAGTAGGGCGTAATCCGCTATGCGAAACTATCATTCGCAGATCTCTTTATCTTTGAAGGACTGGACGGGCAGCGTATGATTCCCGGAGTGTAGGCGTGGGGAACTTTGAGCCAGCAGCGCGCAAAGAGACGCAAGCTGCCGATAACGCGGAGGTGAGCGGCTTGCTCCGAGCCTGGAGTGACGGAGATCGGGCCGCGCTCGACCGGCTAATGCCCATCGTCTACGACGAACTCCGTCGCATCGCAAGGCACTACATGAAAGGAGAACGTCCTGGTCACAGCCTGCAAACTACGGCTTTAGTCAATGAGGCCTATATTCGCCTGGTCGATTACGAGAGCATGCAATGGCAGAACCGGGCCCATTTTTTTGCGGTGTCCTCACAACTGATGAGGCGCATTCTGGTTGACCATGCACGGCGACACAATCTGAAGCGCGGGGGAGGAGTACAACACGTCTCTCTGGAAGAGACAGCCATGGTTGGCGGCGATCGAACTGCGGACCTGGTGGCACTCGACGACGCGATGAATGCGCTGGCCCGCATTGATTTGCGCAAAGTACAAGTCGTCGAGATGCGTTTCTTTGGCGGGCTGAGCGTTGAGGAGAAGGCGGAGGTGCTGAAAGTCTCGCCCGTCACGGTAATGCGCGACTGGAGTACAGCCAAGGCCTGGCTCTATCGTGAACTAACTGGCGAGGCGACCGGTGGACTCTGATCGGTGGCAACAAGTTGATGGCCTGCTGCAATCTGCGCTTGAGCGTCCTCCCGAGGAGCGCGATGCGTTCCTTCGGCACGCATGCGCGGGAGACGAGCAACTAGAGCGTGAAGTACGCTCGCTGCTGAAGGCACAACATCAGGCTGGAAGTTTCCTCGAGAATCCTGCCATAGAAGCAGCCGCCCTTGCCCTCGCGCAGCAGCACGTCAAAGAAGCACAAGAAGACGCCGATCTCCAGGGTGGTCGCACAGTATCGCATTATCGCATCATGGGTAAGCTGGGCAGTGGCGGGATGGGCGTCGTTTACAAGGCCGAAGACACTGAACTGGGCCGCTTCGTAGCATTGAAGTTTCTGCCGGAGAATCTGTCCCGAGACCCACAAGCGTTGGAGCGCTTCCGACGAGAAGCGAGAGCGGCGTCCGCTCTCAATCATCCCAATATCTGCACCATCTACGAAATCGGCAAACACGATGGGCAGTCTTTTATTTCCATGGAGTTTCTGGACGGTGCGAGCTTGAAGCAGCGGATCGCAGGGCGCCCCATGGAAACCGAGTTGATCTCGTCGCTGGGTATCGAGATTGCGGAAGCGCTGGATGCAGCTCACACCGCTGGCATCATCCACCGCGACGTCAAGACTGCGAATATCTTCGTCACCAAGCGCGGACATGCGAAGGTCCTCGACTTCGGCCTGGCCAAGCTTTCCCTTAACGACGAGGGCCTGGACCTGAACGCTTCGACGAAGGAGGAGTCTCTTACCAACCCGGGCACCGCCGTGGGCACGGTGGCCTACATGTCGCCCGAACAAGTTCGGGGAAAGAAACTAGATTCCCGTTCCGATCTTTTCTCCTTCGGTGTGGTGCTCTACGAAACGGCAACCGGAACGCTGCCATTCCGCGGGGAAACAACGGGGGTGGTCTTTGACTCAATTCTCAACCGCTCTCCCGTTCCACCGGGGCGGATGAATGCGGGGCTGCCGCCCGAACTGGAAAGAATCATCGGCAAGTGTTTGGAGAAAGACCTCGACCTTCGCTACCAGCACGCCTCGGACATCCGAGCTGACTTGCGGCGGATGAAACGAGACACGGATTCGGCGCCTGTTATCCCAAGTGCGCAGTCAGCAACCGCAACCGGTATTAAGGGATGGAGGACAATTGTCCCCGCCGTCTTGGTCGTACTCGTGTTGTGTGTCGCTATTTATCTGTACCCGCTCCGGCGCACTAAACTCACGGACAAAGACACCATCGTCCTGGGGGATTTTAATAACACCACGAGTGACGCGGTCTTCGACGACACGCTGAAGCAGGGACTGTCGGTGCAACTGGAGCAATCCCCCTTTCTGGATCTGCTTTCCGAACGCAAGGTGAACGACACGCTTAAGAGGATGGGACGCTCGACGGGCGACCGATTGACGTCCGAAGTAACGCGCGAAGTTTGCCAGCGCACGGCGAGCAAGGCCATGATCATGGGCTCAATAGCCAGCTTGGGCAGCCAATACGTTGTCGGGCTCAAAGCTATAAACTGCAACACAGACGACGTTTTGGCAGAAGCGCAGGAGCAAGCTTCAGGCAAGGAAGGGGTATTGAAGGCTCTGGACAACGCCGCGGCCAGCTTGCGTGGAAAACTGGGCGAATCGTTGAGTTCGGTGCAGCGATACTCCACGCCGGTCGAGGAAGCGACTACACCGTCCTTGGAAGCGCTGAAAGCGTACAGCCTGGGACGGAAGATGTTTTTTGCCCAAGGCAACACGGCTGCGCTGCCCTTCTTGAAGCAGGCGGTGCAACTCGACCCGAATTTCGCCATCGCCTATCGTGCGCTGTCCGCCACGTACGGAAACCTGAACGAGCAGGGACGGCAGGCCGAGAATATCCGCAAGGCTTACGCTTTACGGGGAAAGGTGAGCGAGCGGGAGCGGTTTTACATCGAAGCAAACTACTTCTGGACCGGGACGGGAGAGTTGGAGAAAGCTGTTCCGGCATACCAACTCTGGCAGCAGACCTACCCGAGGGATTATGCTTTGTACGTGCACCTCGGAGCTATTTACTCAAACCTCGGGAACCTGGACAAGGCCGCCGAGGAGCACCGCGAGGCGCTGCGCTTGGAGCCTAACGCTGCAGACAACTACGAAGTCCTTTGTGCTGACTACATAAATCTCAACCGGCTGGATGAGGCCCGAGCGGTGCTCACGCAAGCGGAAGGTCGCAAATTGGAGAGCGAGGGACTCCTTTCACTTCGCTACCAGTTGGCCTTTCTGAAGGGTGATCCGGCAGAGATGGGGCAATCAGTCTCAGCTGCCATGGGCAAGCCCGGCGTCGAGGACGTGTTGCTGGCTGCGGAATCTGACACGGCAGCCTGGTTCGGGAAGTTCAAAGATGCACGCGAATTGACGCGGCAGGCAATGGCCTCAGCTGCGCAAAATGACGCTAAAGAGACGGCTGCGGTCTATCAGGCTGCGGCCGCGCTGGGCGAGGTGGAGTCCGGCAGCCGCGAGCTGGCGCGAGCCGATGCCAATGCGTCCATGAAGCTGGCGCCTAACCGCGACGTGCGGACCCTGGCGGCACTGACACTGGCGCGCGCAGGCGATTTGGTAGCGTCCGAGAAACAGGTGGCTGAACTCGACAAGTCTTTCCCGCTAAACACGATGGTCCAGAGGTATCGGCTGCCCACGATCCGAGCGGCTATTTCCCTGCAACGGAAAAGCCCGAACCAAGCGCTCGAATTACTGCAGGCAGCGAGCGCAATTGAGCTAGGAGACACAGGCAACTTGCTTCCAGTCTATGTGCGCGGAGAAGCCTATCTCATGCTCCATGACGGAAACCACGCGGCGGCAGAATTTCAGAAATTCCTTGATCATCGCGGGCTGGTTTCGAACTCACCCATTGCGGCAATCGCGCGTCTCGGCCTTGCCCGCTCATATGCCTTGCAGAACGAAGCCGCCAAAGCCAAGGCGGCATATCAAGACTTCCTCATCCTCTGGGAAGACGCAGACGCCGACATCCCCATCCTGAAACAAGCCAAGGCCGAGTTCGCAAAGTTGCAATAGCGAATGCTCCGAGGAAACGATCCTACCCGAATACTCACTGGCCGTGACGATCGCCAATGGCAGCTTGGTAAACCCATTGAGAACCAGTCGATGCGGCTCACGTAATTCTTTTCTTTCGAGCAAAGTGATCCCGCATGAGAGTTTTCTGCCCTTCTTTACGCCTATCTGAATGAATCGCTGCACTTGCCGGTTGAGCCGGCACATCAGGAGAAGAAGATGAAATTCCATGTCGTTACGCCGCTGGCGCTGCTTTCGCTGGCACTAACAACTAACAACTGTGCCCGTGCTGGCGCAGTCGACTGCGAATGCCCAAGCATCCAGCCTGCCGGACGTCATCGCCAAACTGCTGCGTTTGAATACGCCGCGTTGTTGTTCGAAAGCACCGCTGAAGCTGGCAGTATCAGGCTCGGCAAAAACATATCAATTTGCTTCAGCCGATTATCCCGGGTCCGCTGCATCGCTCATGTTCGACGAGAAGTCGACCGAGGCCATAGGTTACACACAAAGAAGTTGACCACGGCATCTGGCTGGTCAGTTTTATGGATTACGATCTCGGCTATGTTGATCTGGAGGAAAAAAGCTTGCAGCCCTTGCAGAACCCCTTCGGGCCAAAAGTGTAACCCATGTCTCCGGAACGGACAGTTTCCCCGTTTCCGTCCGCAATACGCTAAAAGGACCGGCGCATGCTGACTGGTGACTCGATTCCTTCTTGACAGTGTGTTTGTGCTCTGAGAAGATCCCCCCGTTCGGTCGCTCCCCTCTCGTGCCACTTCCCCATTTCACTGAACACTTCTTGGGCCGAACCAATCAACGTCTCCCATAGTGAGACGACTATGCCGCACGACACCCACACCTAGACACTTGGTTTCAACCGGCGCACGGAGGAACAAAATGAAGCGACTAGTCTCGATCTTGAAGTCTTTCTATGCACTGCTGGTAGTAGCAATCACCCTTGCGTCTGTCACGCTTCAACCCGCACAAGCGCAGACGGAGAACATTCTGCACAGCTTCAATAGTAATGGCACGGATGGGACCCGGCCCCTAGCTGATCTCATTCTGGATACAAAGGGAAATCTCTATGGCACAACGTCGTCTGGAGGCAGTGGCGACAAAGGCACAGTGTTCAAGCTGACATCCTCGGGAAGTGAAACGATTCTTCACAACTTTGATAACAATGGGATAGACGGGGTCGGGCCCGAGGCGGGTCTTGTACGTGACACGGAAGGCAATCTCTACGGCACGACCGGCAGTGGAGGCACTTACAACGAAGGCACGGTGTTTGAGGTGACAGCTACGGGTACGGAGACGATTCTCCACAGCTTTGATGAAAATGGAACGGATGGTGCCTATCCTGCCGCCAATCTGGTCCGGGACGCAGAGGGGAACCTGTACGCCACGACCGTTTCTGGAGGTACCTACACTGACTACGGAACGGTGTTTGAGCTGACTCAGTCGGGGACAGAGACGATCCTTCATAGCTTCAACTTCAATGGTTCGGATGGGGCCGTTCCCCTGGTTGGCTTGGTTCGTGACACCAAGGGGAATCTGTACGGCACGACCTACGAAGGGGGCGCGTACGGCCTCGGCACGGTGTTCGAGGTGACCTCAAGCGGAACGGAGACGATTCTCCATAGCTTCAATAACAATGGGCTGGACGGATACCTTCCCTCCGCTGCTCTAGTCTTGGACAGGAAGGGGAATCTCTACGGCGCGACTTATGTGGGCGGTACTTACGGGTACGGGACAGTATTCGAGTTGAAACCATCAGGCACGGAGACGATTCTCCACAACTTTGATAGCAATGGGACAGACGGGTACGGTCCCGACGGCGGTCTGGTGATGGACACGAAGGGCAATCTCTACGGCACCACGGAGTATGGAGGCGCTTACACCTACGGGACAGTGTTCGAGTTGACACCATCACGCACGGAAACGGTTCTCCACAGCTTTGGTGCAGGATCGGATGGACGCAACCCCGTCGCGGGGCTAGTCCGGGATTCGCAAGGGAATCTCTACGGCACGACAGAAAAAGGGGGCGCCCATGGTGGCGGCACGGTATTCGAGGTGAAACCTTAGGGATTGGTCATAGTCCTGCGGGCGCATGGAGGATGCTTCGTTCAAACGGTGCGGAACGGCAAATAGCGAGGTTTCCAGCGGTCTCCAAACGGTGCTCGGCAACGAATAGAACGGCAAGAACGCGGCGTGGGGTCTCGAACTAGCCCACTTCGACCGTTATGATCGGCATGATTGTCAGCCGCGTTGGACCTGGTTGTACGGTAAATCGATCGCCTCAATCACGAGGCGCCCGCTCCCCCTGCATCCATGCTTCGAGCCTAGTTGGGATGCCCGTCTCGGGTCTGAATGGAGGGCACACTTCGTTGCTCCCGTGAGAGCCCATGCCCGGCAGCGATGACCATGTCTATTCCGCGATGAACATCGTTCTGACCTGTTTTGATTATCTCGTTCTAAATCGATGTCCAATTCATGTCCAATAATTGTCCCCTTAGCTTCCGTTGCGGTCTCTTGGTTGCCACCCGAGTCCCGCAAGTGTTTGAAAACGTTGACCGTGGCTAGGTTCAAATCCTATCGCCCCGACCAATTTCTCAATGAGTTAGCCGGTCAGCTGATTGCGTTTCAGACTCATTCCGGAAGTAGCTTTGGCGAGTACTGAGGGTTAGTGTGGTGCACTCCCATCGTTGATTTGGAACAGACCCACTCGATTGCTCTGAGAATCCACCACGTAAAGACGGCTGCCGTCTACCCACATGGCGGATGGGTGGCTGAAGTTGTGATCCTTGATTGAGCCGGGATCAAATCTGTAGAGCGGTTGCCCGTCGTGACCGAATACCTGAATCTGGTTCAGGGCCGAGTCACTGATGTATATGTTTGCCTGGCTGTCTATGGCCAAGCCGGTGCGTTGATCTGCATAGCCAAGATTGATGGCGCGCAGGAAACGACCGGCCGTATCGAGAACTTGAATCCGTGTGTTGCCTGCATCGAGGATGAATAATTCTCGGCCGGAGATGACCACCTGACCGGGGGATCGGAATTCTCCGGGATGGCTGCCACCGCCGCGGTTCCCAAATTTGCGAATCAGTTTCCCGCGTTTATCCATCACAAAGATCATTTGCGCTTGCCGATCCGACACATAAATGCGCCCCGCAGTTCGATCAATCGCGATTCCTGCGGGGCTATCGAAGTAGGATTCTCCTCCCTTCAGCTTGCCGAAGTAATGGCGGAACTTTCCAGCAGCGTCGTAAACGAGCACCGTGCTGTCACTCTGATCGACGACGTACAAATTGTCCTGACCGTCCACGGCGAGCGAGACGGGAGCGTGCAAGCGCTCACCACTTCCCTCCCAACGAACATACTTCGCGTGAAGGAAGTCGAAGACATGAACCGCTTTCGCGCCGGTGTCGGCGATAAAGACTCGATGGTTCGAGTCTGTCGTTAGAGCGGATGGAGACTGCAGTGCCGCCACATGAGCTACCGGATCTGCCGGGCCTGCAATGATGTCCAGCGCCCGGTCCAGGACCGGATGTGTGGGTCTCATGTCCTCTGGCGACGAAAAGACACGGACGAAACTAAGGCTCTGCGGCGCTTGCCGTACGGCAGTAGGAGCCGACTGCGATGAAGCTGCAAATAACGCCGTGGGACCGGGCGCGATGCAAGGCGGCAGTGAGCACGAGATAAGAAATACAAGACAGAGGCTGCCCCGGGCTCGATGCGAAAACATGAGTTGACCCCACCTTCCGAAGAGCGCACTCCCGACAGTTTGGTCGTTGGGGTCATTCTTGCACGTTTTCGTAGTGCATGAAGTGTCGCGAAAACTGGATGCGATCACGATGGACGCTCTAATTCTCCGCACCTCGATGCCGATGACCTCAACGTCCGGCAATCAACCCTGGCGTTCGCCAATCAGATGTCGGTCAAAGCGGAATCCCCGCTGAACCCGAGACCGAAATGGATGACATCGTAAAAGACTTTCTTATTGAGAGCCGGGAAAACTTCGACCGGCTCTATCAATCCCAGGCCTACAGTGGCAAGCCGAGTCGTGGAAGGAGTATGGCCCAGCACCCCTAGGAAAGAAGCGAATCTGCCGTCGTTAGATTGATCTGCGAACTCTAGCCCCCAACTGTTTGGGAGGGCGCGCGCCGCCGAAGACAAGCGCGCAAAGGCGATCGATGAAATCCGGAGTGAGGCGATCGTGCCGGATGAGGAACCGCATGTAGATTGGCCCATACAGCGAATCCAGTAGAAGATCTGGGTCCACATCCTTGCGCAACTCGCCCCGCTGGACGCCGCGCCGCAGCGTTGCATAGGCTTCCTGGCGGCGGGGCATCAGAAAGCGTTCGCGAAACGCGGCAATCAGCTCCGGGTCAGACTGGCCGGCGGCGAGGATGGCAGCGACAATGCGGCCTCGGGGGCTGGAGAAAACTTTCACCAGTTGGCGCATCTGCCGGCTCATATCAGTGCGGAGAGATCCGGTATCTGGGAAGCGCAGCCGTCTGGTCGTGCTGCTGGCGAACGCATCCGCGATCAGCGCTCCTTTGTTCGGCCACCAACGGTAAACCGTAGCTTTCCCCACCGCGGCGCGCTCTGCGACGTCTTCGATGGTAAGGTCTGAGAAGCCGCTCTCTCCTAGGATTTTCAGGGTGCTGCGCAAGATTGCGGTGCGGGCCTGCTCGCTGCGCGGACGGCCCGGAGGGCGCTTTCCGTTGCGGCTTTTACTAAGCTCCTCCGCCGGAGATTTCTGGCGCATTGCTCTACGCTACCATATAATCAAGCCCAAGTATTTAGAATCCGATACGGCCAGTATCGAATCTAAGTTGCTATTTGCGCACTCCGCTTGGGGCAGCCGGTCGCAACGCATTATTCGAGGATTGGGAGTACTTGTAGCCAATGTGGATAGTAGCGCTAGCCCTGCGACGCCCATACACGTTCATCGTGATGGCGCTGGTCATCATCATCCTGTTCTTCGTCACTGTTTTTCGCACACCCGTTGACATCTTTCCCGACATCGATATTCCGGTGGTCTCGGTGGTTTGGTTCTACTCGGGAATGTCGCCGCAGGATATGGCCGACCGGATCGTGGCGAACTCCGAGCGCGGCATCACGACGACGGTCAACGACATTGAACACATGGAATCCCAGTCGGTCTATGGATTGGGAGTGATCAAGGTGTTCTTCCGCCCGGGAACGAACGTACAAGGCGCGATCGCCCAGATTACCGCAATCTGCCAGACGACCGTGAGAAGCCTGCCGTCCGGTACGACGCCACCTCTCATTATTTCTTACAGCGCCTCTACCACTCCGATCATTCAGCTCGGACTGAGCAGCAAGACGCTGCCGGAACAGGATCTGTTCGATCTGGGCCAGAACTTCTTGCGCAACTTCCTGGCGACCGTCCCTGGAGCGGCGACACCGTATCCGTATGGCGGAAAGGTCCGGCAGATTCAAGTCGATCTGGACCTTCCAAAGTTGCAGGCCTATGGGCTTTCTCCGAATGACATCGTCAATGCCGTAAACGCGCAGAACATTATTCTTCCCACCGGCACCATGAAGATGGGGCCGATGGAGTACGACATCGAGATGAACGGCACGCCGCAGACGATCCCGGAACTGAATGATCTTCCGGTCAAGACGATCAATGGGGCGACGCTGTACATGCGCGATGTGGCGCATATCCGCGACGGTTTCGCGCCGCAGACCAATATTGTGCGGCAGGACGGAAACCGCGGCGCGCTGATGTCGATTTACAAGAACGGCAAGGCATCAACGTTGCAGATCGTGAGCGGGGTCAAAGGAATCGTCCAGCAAGCGGCACAAGCGCTGCCACCGGAACTGAAGGTGACGTCGCTGTTCGACCAGTCGCTGTTCGTTCGAGCTTCGATCTACGGAGTACTGCGGGAAGGCCTGATTGCAGCGGCACTTACCGCAGTGATGATCCTGATTTTCCTGGGCGACTGGCGCCCGACGATTGTTATTTCGATTTCCATTCCGCTGTCGATTTTCGCTTCGATCATTCTTCTTGGCGCCATCGGACAGACGATCAACATTATGACGCTCGGAGGTCTGGCGCTCGCGGTCGGCATCCTGGTGGACGACGCGACGGTGGAAATCGAAAACATCGAGCGCAACCTTGCGCTGGGCAAGGAGATGAGGCAGGCGATTCTGGATGGCGCACAACAGATCGCCGTGCCAGCCTTGGTTTCCACCCTGAGTATTTGTATCGTGTTTGTCCCGATGTTCTTCTTGACGGGCGTCGCAAAGTTCTTATTCGTACCGCTGGCGGAAGCCGTCAGTTTCGCGATGCTGGCCAGCTATCTGCTTTCTCGAACTCTTATTCCTACGCTGGTGATGTACATCATGCGCGGACACGAACATCGCGCGGAGGCTCCGAAGTCTTTTCTGGGCCGCTTCCAGCGCGGATTTGAACGTAAGTTCGAGGACTTTCGCCGGGGATACGAAGCGCTGTTGGAAACCACGTTAGAGCATCGGGGGATTTTCGTTGTTTGCTTCCTGATCTTTTGCGTGCTCTCGCTGGGGCTATTCACATTCCTGGGACAGGATTTCTTTCCACAAGTCGATGCAGGACTGCTCCGCCTGCACGTTCGCGCACGCGCGGGATTGCGTGTTGAAGAAACAGCACGGCTCTGCGATGAGATCGAAAGTACTTTGCGCCAGGAGGTTCCGCAGGGGCAAGTGCAGACGATTCTGGACAACATTGGACTGCCGAACTCTGGCATCAACCAGTCTTACAGTTCGAGTGGCACGATCGGCACCAGTGACGCCGAGATTCTGATCGCGCTCGACCCGGAGCATCATCCCCCAACGGCGGACTTGACGCGACATCTGCGCGAACTTCTGCCTCGGCGCTTTCCGGGCACGGAATTTTTCTTTCAGCCAGCCGATATCGTGACGCAGATTTTGAATTTTGGCTTGCCGGCTCCGATCGATGTTCAGGTGGTTGGCACCGATATGCAAGGGAGCTATAACCTCGCGCAGCAGATCGCAAACAAGATGCGACATATCCCTGGGACCGCCGACGTGCATGTGCAGCAACTGCTCTCCCTGCCGACACTGCATATGGATATCGAGCGGACGCGCGTGACTCAGGTTGGACTTACCGCGCGGGATGTAGCGCAGAGCGCGCTGGTTTCGCTGAGCGGCAGTTTCCAGACCTCGCCGAATTTCTGGCTCAATCCGAAGAATGAAGTCACTTATCAAATCGCAGTACAGTCGCCGCAGTACCGGATGACGAATCTTCAGGACCTGATGGACATTCCCGTCATCTCGCAACAGGGACCTCAATTGATGGGGAACCTTGTGCAAGTGTCGCCGGCTGTGCGGGCCGCCACCGTGAGCCATTGGAATGTACAGCCGGTCATCGACGTTTATGCCAGCACACAAGATCGGGACTTGGGAGCTGTCGCAATCGACACGGACAAAGTTCTGAAGACCTTCGAGAAGAATTTGCCGCGCGGCACGCATATCGTGGTGCGCGGGCAAGTATCAACGATGCGGTCATCGTTCTTAGGGCTAGGCATCGGATTAATCGGTGCCATCCTGCTGGTTTACCTGTTAATCGTGATTAACTTCCAGTCGTGGCTGGATCCGTTCATCATTATTACGGCACTCCCTGGAGCTCTAGCGGGAATTTGCTGGTTTCTACTGTTGACGCACACAACCTTGAATGTGCCGTCGCTAACCGGAGCGGTCATGTGCATGGGCGTGGCCACGGCGAACTCCATTCTAATGGTGAGCTTCGCGCGAGAGCAGATGGATGAGGGCATTCCAGCGGCAAAGGCGGCCGTAGCCGCGGGCTACACGCGCGTGCGTCCGGTGCTGATGACCGCGTTGGCGATGATCATCGGCATGGTACCGATGGCCTTGGGCTTTGGCGAAGGCGGCGAGCAGAACGCGCCGCTGGGCCGCGCAGTCATCGGAGGATTGTTGTTTGCGACGGTAGCTACATTGTTTTTTGTGCCTAGCATCTTCGCAATTTTCCATGGGCGGCGTGAAGCAAGAGAGGCGCGCGAGCAACAGGGATAGCGGACCTATTTAAGTTGGAGATTGATCGAAGAAATCGGAGCCGAGCATGAGCGTAGACAACAAAATGAAGCCATCCGCGGGAGAGAAACGAGGGGATGACGCCGAACCGGCGCCGCAGGATAGAGGCCAGCCGCTTCACACTCGCGCGCACGTCGATGAAGAGATTGCCGCGATGGAGGAGCGCTCGCGGCACCAGCAAGCGAGCCTCCAGCCGCCCCCCGAGCTTCCTCCGGCGCCTCCGCGGAAGGCTCTAACGATCGTTGCGGTCGCTCTAGTCATTCTGCTGGTCGCCGGAGCCTTGACTCTCATTGGGCACGAGAGCCACGAGCGCGCGCTCGCCAAGGAGACGGAGAGGGAAACGGTTCCGACGGTGGCGGTGGTCCATCCTCTGGCGGAAAAGCCGGACGAGGAACTGGTGGTGCCGGGTTCGTTGTTGGCTTATGAGGAGTCCCCGATCTATGCGCGCACCAGCGGCTATCTGGTGCGTTGGTACCGCGATATCGGCAGCCGGGTGAAAGAGGGTGAACTTCTGGCGACAATTGATACGCCAGAAGTGGATCAGGAATTGAACCAGACCCGCGCCGCGCGTCAGCAGATGATCGCGCAGCTGGAGCTGGCGAAAATCAGTGCGGACCGCTGGGAGAATCTGCGCAAGAGTGACTCGGTTTCCGCTCAGGAAGCTGACACGCAAACCAGCGGATACAAACAGGCGCAAGCGAATGTCGCCGCAGCCGATGCGAACGTTCACCGGCTTGAGCAGCTGGAAGGCTTCAAAAAGGTGTACGCGCCATTCTCAGGCGTACTCACGAAGCGCAACGTCGACCCCGGTGCGCTGATTAATGCTGGTGCCGGCGCCGCGGGACGCGAGCTGTTTGACATCGCACGCGTCGATCCCCTGCGCGTCTACACAAGCGTGCCCCAGGCGTACGCGCCCTATATAAAAGTCGGCGCGACCACCACCGTGACCTTGCAGGAGTTTCCGGGACAAAAGTTCTCGGCGAGAATCGCGCGGACCGCCGAGTCCATTGATCCCAATACGCGGACTCTTTTGACAGAAGTGGATGTCCCCAACAAAGACGGCCGTCTGCTGCCCGGTTCCTTTGGCGAGGTTCACTTTGCGGTCGGCTCCAATGTGGACAAGGTTACGATTCCCGTGAACGCGATGCTGTTCCGCTCTGAAGGCGCGCGACTCGCCGTCATCGGGAGCGATAACAAGGTGCAGTTGCGTCCGATCAATATCGGAAAGGACTATGGCGCGACGCTGGAAATTCTAGGCGGCGTTACCACCAATGAGCAGGTTGTGATCAATCCGCCGGACTCGCTCGAAGACGGGCAAGTAGTAAATGTCGCGGCGCCATCGCAGAAAGGTCAGACCCAGCCATCGCAACAGTCACAGAACATGCCGGGACCGGCAGGGAATCAGCAAGCCGGGCAGAAGGAGAGTGGGCGTTGAACAGAGCACCTGCCTTCCTGGTTTTCGCATTGATAGTGGTTGCAGCTGGTTGCACTGTGGGCCCGCGATACAGTCGGCCGGCGGCTCCGGCGCCGGCACCGGATGCGTGGAAAACACAGCCGCCCTGGCAAGAGGCTGCGCCGAAAGATGCGATTCCCAAGGGAGCCTGGTGGGAAGTTTTTCACGATGCAACGCTGAATGGGTATGAGCAGCAACTGCTGCAGGCGAATCAATCTCTGCTGGCTGCACGCGATCGCTTGAACCAGGCACGTTCTCTCGCCCGCGTGGCTACGGCAAACTACTTCCCGCAGCTCTCCGCCGATCCGAGTGCGGTACGCGAGCGCGGTTCCGGAAATCGCCCGCTGAATGGTTCCGTTCCCACGGTGATCAATGGGATTCCGCAGCCGATTGAACCTTATACGCAGAGCGTCTACACGATTCCGTTTTCGCTCAACTACGAAGTCGACCTGTTTGGACGAGTCCGAAAAAACTTGGAAGCGGGGAACGCCTCTCTTCAGTCCTCCGCAGCAGATCTTGGCAACGTGCAGCTTGTGTTAACCGCCGAGCTAGCTGCTGACTATTTCACCTTGCGGGAGCTCGACGCTGAATACAAGGTCGTGGAAGAATCCGTCGACTACCAGCGCAAGGCTCTGGATTTGATCAATCGACGTCATGATGGCGGCATCGCAAGCGGCCTGGAAGTTGCGCAGCAAGCCACCGTTCTCGATTCGACGATCTCGCAGGCGGCTCTGGTGGAAGAATCTCGCGCGCAATATGAACACGCGATCGCGGTCCTTGTTGGGCAACCGGCCTCGGGTTTCAACGTTCCACTCGTACCGCTGAGTGCAACTCCACCGCCAGTTCCCTTGGGAGTGCCGTCGGATGTGCTGGAGCGGCGGCCTGATATTGCCACCATGGAGCGGGAAATAGCTTATGAGAATGCCCAGGTTGGCATCGCACGCACCGCGTTCTATCCTCATATTACGTTGAGCGGTTCAGGCGGATGGCAGAGCACGAATGTCGGATCATTGCTCAACGCTCCCAGTCTCTTCTGGTCAATCGGCGCAGACGCGCTGGAACCGATTCTGCAAGGAGGCCGCAACCGTGCAAGTCTTGCAGCCGCTCGCGCTGCCTACGACGAGTCCGTCGCCAACTACCGTCAATCAGTGTTGACCGCGTTTCAGCAGGTTGAAGACGGAATCAGCAACCTCAGCACGCTGTCGCAAGCTCTCTCAACCCAGGCAGCGGCGGTCGCCGACGCGCGGCGCGCACTGGAGATCGCCAACAACCGCTACGTCGGTGGTGTAACGAACTACCTCGACGTCATCACCGCCGAAACCACTCTGCTCAGCAGCGAGCGGCTGCAAACTCAGCTCTTGGGCCAACAAATGGTTAGCTCCGTGTATCTCGTGAAGGCGCTCGGAGGAAGCTGGGACGCGAGCCAGATTAAGGATGAACGGGTTCATCCGCAGGCCGGCCAGATATTGCAGCAATAGGCTTGGCTGTCTCTAGTCGCTTTTCTCCGCTTCGCGAATCACTCACGTGACCCGTTTCTCCTCACTACCTTGTTGCGTCTCGCAACAGTCCTGATAACGCAAGCGTCTCCTCCTGATGATTAATGTCACGTCCAGTTGTGATTTACATCACTGATCGCCTTTTCAGAAAGGCGGATAAACACTCATCCGACTCGAAATGGAATGACCATCCTTCCAAGAGATGAAGGAGGCGGCGGAAAAGGGAAAGAACGGCCCCGGTAAGGATCTTCATTCGTTTTCATATTGGTGTGCGAACCAGACCCAATCCCACTCAGTGTTCCGACGTCTTCTCTCAGTCTCAGTCTAAGTCGAAGCGGATCGTTCGAAGTTCGGCCAGCGGCTCCGTTGCCAGCGAGAATTGTCTATGTCGACAGGAGAGAGAGAAACGATAGGGACTCATCTGCGAAAGAGCGGAGTGTTCCGGCGAAATTTTCTACAACTCTGTTCAAAAAATCATCGTTGCTGCGCCTATTGGCCTCAGCTTGACGCGAAACCCAACGGCGGCGCAGGTCGCGAGACTCGTGGGAAAAGCGCGCAGGACTTCGGTCATCTGGCTGCACTTTCAGGATTGCACGGGATGCACGGAGACGCTATTGCGAACTTCTGCTCCTGACGTTGCGCACCTCATCCTCGATGTCATCTCCCTCGACTACCACGAAACTCTGATGGCCGCGTCGGGCGCTCAGGCGGAAGCGGCGCTGCGCTCGGCCATTGAGGACAACGCCGGAAAATATGTTTTAGTCGTCGAAGGCGCGATCCCCACCCGCGACGATGGCGTGTACATGGAGTTGGGAGGCCGGCCCGCCATTCAGGTCTTGAAGGAAGTCGCCGCAAATTCAGCAGCCGTGATTGCCATCGGTTCCTGTGCTTCGTGGGGAGGCGTTCCTTCCGCCCTGCATGCTGGCAGAGCTGGCGCAAAAGCATTTGCAATTGTTGGTTGACAACATCGCGAAGGGAGACTACTCGGTTCGCAATCCGCCGGTGTTGCCGTCCCATGAAGTTCAAGGAGTTGGCACGCACGAAGCACCTCGCGGGACGCTCTCGCACTGGATCGTGATCAAGGACGAGAAGATCAAGAATTACCAAGCTGTCGTGCATCCACATGGAACGCCAGTCCGCGGGATAGAGCTGGAGTGCACGGTCCGTATGAAGCTTCCCTGCTGCACACTCCTTTGGCGAGACCCGAGGAACCGCTGGAAGTTCTAAGAACCGTACACTCGTTCGATCCGTGCATGGCATGCGCGTGTCACGCGTTTGATCCTTCGGGACGAAAGATTGGCGTGGCGAAGATCCTGTGAGAACTGCACTCATTGGCGGAATCGGGAACGTCTTGCTCGGAGATGACGGCGTAGGACCGTATGTAGTACCGCTTCTTGAGTCGCGCTACAGTTTTGACGAGGACGTAGAAATCGCAGACCTCGGCACTCCGGCGCTGGATCTCACTCACCAGATCGTCGGCTTGCGCTTTCTGATTCTGGTGGATTCGGTCGCCAGCAACGAACCCCCAGGGACGATCACGCTTTACAGAAAAGAAGATATTCTTCGGATCGCCCCGACGGAGCGGCTGGATCCACACTCGCCTGCTTTGTCTGAATGCCTGATGACAGCCGAGATGCTAGGCGCGAGCCCGAAGCACGTACTGCTGGTTGGAATCAGCGGCGAGTGCTACGAGCCGGGACAGCCGCTGAGCGAAAAAGTGCGTAAATCCGTCGATAAAGCCATCGAAATGATTCTGCAAGAACTGCTTCGGCTTGGTTACTCGGCTCAAAAGAGGTCTCTACCGAATGCGCCCGGCACTTGGTGGGCGGAGAATCCAGACAGTGTTGTAGTTGGACTCAAGCTTCCGTAGAGATGCAGCTTGCCACCTCTCCCTCGCCAGAGAGACGTACCCGCTACGTCTCTACGACTGGGCTGGGGGGTATCTCAAAGAGCTTCGCTGGTTCCCGCATCGCCTCGGCTAGATCGCCCAAGAACATGGCGGAGCGGGCGCCATCGGCAACGCGGTGATCGCAGGATAAGGTCAGCGTCATCATGGGCCGCACTGCGGGCTTTCCTTCTAGCGCAACCACACGATCCGCAATCCCTCCCACCGCAAGAATTGCAACCTGGGGCGGGGTAATGATCGCGCTGAATTGGTCCACTTTGTACATGCCGAGATTGCTGATGGTGAATGTTGCGTCAGAGATATCCGCGGGACGCAGCTTCCCGGCGCGGGCGCGCTCGGCAACGTCGCGGCGTTGGGTCGCAATCTCGGCAAGACTCGCAGTATGCGCGTTGTGGATCACCGCGGCCACCACGCCATCGTCAACCGCGATGGCGATTCCCATGTTCACGTGATCGTGCAGGAGAATCCCCTCTGGGCTCCAGCTCGCGTTCAATCGAGGATGCTTCAGTAAAACTCGCGCCGCTATGGCGACGAGCACATCCGTGTGGGTGACGCGAATCCCTTGGGAACTCTCGATCTCAGAAACGATGCTCTCGCGATATCGACTCAGCGCAGTGGCGTCGATGTGGCGTGTCACGAAGAAATGCGGAACGGTCGTCCAACTCTGCGTGGTGCGTTCAGCCATGATGCGGCCCAAAGAAGTCGGCACTTGAATCTTTCCAGACTTTCTGGAGCCGGCCGCACTCGATCCCGCTGGCGCATTCGCTGCAGCCTGAATATCCGAGGCCAGAATTTCTCCGCCGGAGCCGGAGCCGCTAACGCCCGCGATATCGACACCGAGTTCTTTGGCGAGACGACGAGCCTTGGGAGAAATCTTTGCGCTGGATGGAGACGCCGACGCCAAACTTGCGGTGACTGGAACGGCATGAGCCTGCTCCGTTTTCGAGTGCGATCCAGCCCTTGCCGCGGGCGCTGCCGGCTCACTTTCGACTGGAACAGCCTCTCCCGGAGCGACGATCCATGCGATCGTCTGTCCGACAGGAATGTCGGAACCCTCAGACGCTTTAATTCCTGCGAGGATGCCATCGGCGGGCGCTTCGACTTCCACGACGGCTTTGTCGGTTTCTATTTCGAGGAGAGGCTCGCCCTTGGAGACACGATCTCCCTCTTTTTCCGCCAAGCAAGCAGCTTGCCGGTTTCCTGCGCCATCTCGAGAGCGGGCATTACAACGCTAAAGGCCATAGTTGTTTAATGGGGGAAGGGCCTAACTTAACTAGGGCCTTCAGCTCGAAACTCCTACGCGCTCAGTTTTCGCGCTGGCCTCGATCATATCGAGTACGTGATCGCTGGCCGGGGCTTCGCTTTCTCTTGTGGTCGGCAAGGGGCCATTCACGGTGTAGTAGTGCGCCCCCGCTACCAAAAGCTGTTCTGCGGGGAATCGCGTGATCACTTCGTGCCCCGTCGGGGTAACAACGATTTCTTCTTCGATGCGCGCTGCGCTCCAGCCATCGGTGGACGGCCAGAAGGTTTCCAGAGCAAACACCATTCCCGGCTTGATTTCTACCGGATGCTCGAAGGATACGAGGCGGCTGATGACCGGTTTTTCCCATATCGCCAAGCCAATGCCATGTCCGTATTGCAGCGCAAACGCAGCCTCCTCGTTGGGAAAACCGAAGTCCTGCGCCTTTGGCCAGACTGCGGCAATCTCAGCTGTTGTACGTCCGGGACGAACCAGTTCGATCGCGGCATCGAGATAGTCGCGGCACCGCTTGTACGCGTCCACCATCGCGTGCGAGGCGTAGCCGATCGTGAAGCAGCGGTAGTAGCAGGTGCGATATCCCATGTAGGAATGCAGAATGTCGTAATACACAGGATCACCGGGGCGCAGCACACGATCGGAGAACACGTGCGGGTGAGGATTGCAGCGCTCTCCGGAAATCGCATTCACCGCCTCGACGTATTCAGAGCCGAGATCGTACAAAACTTTGCTGACCAGTCCAACCGCTTCGTTCTCGCGCAGCCCTGGCTTCATGGCGCGGTAGAGCTCGTCGTAGGCGGCGTCGACCATCATGGCTGAAGTGTTGAGCAGGGATATCTCGTCCTGCGTCTTGATGACGCGGGCTTCGGACATCAGCTGTTGTCCGTCGACAACTTCAATTCCCTCCCGCTGCAAGGCAAATAGAACCGGCAGTTCAATAATGTCGATTCCGACCGGCTCTTTGTGAAGGCCGCGTTTTTCGAGTTCAATGCGAATCTTTTTCGCGACGTCTTCGGCTCGGCCCATTTCCGGGGTCATCGCACCACGAAGCATGGAGATACCCGGACGCGAGCGCTCCGGCCCGAGCCAGGGACAATTCAGCGCATGATGCTTCGCCGCCGATCCGAAATCCCACAGGATAGGCTCATCATTTTGCGGAAGCAGCGTGAAGCGGTTGGCTTTGTCCTGGGCCCATGTGCCGATGTGCGTCGCAGTAAGGTAGCGCACATTGTTCATGTCGAAACAGAGCAGCGATCCCATCGAGGACTTAGCGAGGAGATTTTTTGCCTTCTGCAGACGTTCGCGGCGTAACCGGTCGAAGTCGATCCGGCTCTCCCAGTCGACCGCCATCGTTCCATGAGTTCTGAGTGCCATACATCAGCTCCTAGCTGCTAGCTCTTAGCTGCTAGCTCAAAGCGAGGGCGAGTCGCCCTTGGGACAGCCGCCGAAACAGCGGCGCTACTTTCTATTTTCCGCACATTTCCTGAGCAGCCCGGAATACGGTTTCTTCCGTCGGTACGGTCACGTCTTCTAACGGCGGAGAAAATGGAATCGGAACGTGCATTGCTCCCATGCGTTTCACGGGCGAGTCTAGATCGTAGAAGGCGCCTTCCGCGATCACCGCTGCCAGCTCCGCGGCCACCCCGTATCGGCCGTAGCCTTCGTCCATTACGATCGCGCGCGACGTCTTCTTCACCGATTCGATCAGCGTCTTCTCGTCGAGCGGCCATGTCGTGCGCGGATCGACGACTTCCGCGCTGATTCCTTCTTTCTCTAACAGAACCGCCGCGCCGAGCGCGACCTGCACCATGCTGCTGGTGGCGACGAGCGTGATGTCTTCGCCTGCGCGCTTTACGTCGGCGACACCCAGCGGGATGGTGTAGTCCTCCGCAGGGACGGGCCCTTTCAGCTTGTACATCATTTTGTCTTCGAAGAATACGACCGGGTTCTCATCGCGAATGGCGGTCTTGAGAAGACCCTTCGCGTCATACGGTGTCGACGGTAGAACCACTTTCAGCCCCGGCACGTGGCTGAACCACGCATGCAGCGATTGCGAGTGCTGCGCGGCCGACCGCCGGGTCGCACCCAACGTGGTGCGCATCACCATTGGAACTCTCCAGTGCCCGCCGGACATGTAATGTGCTTTGGCGGCCTGGTTGACCATCTGATCCATGGTCAAGGTCAGGAAGTCCCCAAACATGATGTCCACGACCGGACGCAAGCCGGTCATCGCTGCTCCGACGCCGATTCCCGTAAAGCCCGCCTCGGAGATGGGTGTATCCAGCACGCGTTCAGCGCCAAATTCTTCGACGAGTCCGGAGAGAACTTTGAACGGCGTGCCCGCCTCGGCGACATCCTCACCGAAAATACACACGCGCGAGTCGCGGCGCATTTCTTCTGCGAGCGCTTCGCGCACTGCCTGGGCAAATGTCAGCTCGCGTTCAGGCATAGACGTCCTCATCCACCTGGTCGAGGCTCGGATACGGCGCGGAAACTGCGAATTTCACAGCCGCTTCCATCTCGCTGCGGGCCTCAGCGGGGATGCGCTCGAGAACGGAAGTGTCCGCTTGACCTTCCGCGATCAGCCACTTCTCCTGCAACTTGATCGGGTCGCGCTCGGTCTTCCAATGCTGTTCTTCCTGCTTGGAACGGTAATACTCGCGATTGATATCGCCGACATGGTGCCCGCTGTAGCGGTAGGTGTCGGCCTGCAGGAAGGCAGGCCCCTCGCCGGCCCGCGCCCGCTTCACTAACCGGGTTGCGACCTCGTTCACGGCGCGGACATCCTGCCCATCGACCAACGCTGCCTCAATCCCGAACGCGGTCGCGCGGCCCAGAATCGTTCCTGCGGTAGTTTCCGAATAGTGCGTGTATTCGTTATAGAGATTGTTTTCGCAAACGTAGATCACCGGCAACTTCCAAAGTTGCGCGAGGTTCATCACTTCGTAGAGCGAACCCTGTCCGAGCGCTCCTTCGCCGAAGAAGCAAACGGCGACTCGGCCATTTCCGAGCCGCTTCGACGCGAACGCAGCGCCGGTCGCAATCCCAACACTGCCACCCACAATGGCATTCGCACCCAGGTTACCGGTTGCAGGATCAGCAATGTGCATGGATCCACCCTTGCCCCGGCAGTATCCGGATTCTTTGCCGAGCAACTCGGCGAACATGCGATCGGGGGAAGCGCCTTTCGCCAGACAGTGTCCGTGCCCGCGATGCGTGCTGGTGATGTAATCGTCGATGTTCAGCGCTTCGCAGATGCCGACTGCGACCGCCTCTTCGCCGCTGTACAAATGGGCCAACCCGGGCATGAGCGCGCGAGTGTAGAGCTCGTTGACCTGCTCTTCAAACAGGCGAATCCTCACCATTTGGCGGTAGGCGCGGACCCACTTATCTTTGCCAGCGGCGACTTCGCGGCTCGCTTCCGGCTTGGAAGTAGCGGTCGTCACTGTTTCTTTCCTCCTTCGGTAACAGGTGTTGTCACTCCCGACATCGCAGCCAGTACATCGAACATGCAAGCGAAGTCATATTTCGTCCATCCCATGCCGCGCGCCGCGGTTAGGAATTCGTTGCTGACGGCAGTCGTGGGAAGTGGCACGTCGAGTTGCCGGCCCAGATCCATCGCCAGCACCATGTCTTTCTGCATCATGTTCACGTCGAACCAGGCTTGTTCCGGCTGCTGCAGGACGAACGGGCCTCGGTACTTGATCATGGGCGACGCGACAGCGCTGTTGACGAGAACGTCGACCGCCGTCTCGCGGGCGATACCGCTCTTCTCCGCCAGCAGCACACCCTCGGAAAATGCCAGCATCTGCACCGCAAGACTAAGATTGATTGCAATCTTCATCGAGAGCGCCAAGCCGTTGTCGCCAACGTGGCTGACCTTGGGGCCGATGTCGAGCAGCAGGGTCTTGATTTTCTCGAATGTCTCTTTCCTGCCGCCAACCATCACCGAAAGCTTCCCTTCGGTCAGAGTGATTACACTCCCTGAAACCGGCGCGTCCACCATGTCAGCACCGACCGCCCGAACTTTCACCGCTAGCGCCCGGCTCACGGTGGGACTCACCGTGCTCATGTCGATGAAGATTTTTCCTGGGCTCAATCCAGCAAGCAGGCCTTCTGGTCCTTCGGTAATTGCCTGGATAGCGGCCGCATTGGTGACCATCGCGAAGGTGTAATCGGACGCGCTGGCCACGGCACGGGGCGAATCGGCCCATTGCATGCCTTTGCCGACCAGCCATTCTGCCTTCAAGCGGGTACGGTTATAACCAATTACGGAGTGCCCCTTGCTAAGCAGTCGATTGACCATCTGGCTGCCCATCACTCCCAATCCAATGAATCCTACTTTTGCCATCCCCAAGCGCCTCCACAAATCGTGCAACTGCTATCGGGTATTAATTATGCTTAGCACCTAATTATTAACTGAGCTTAATGCCGGACGAGCGTTTTGCCGGTGGCGTCTCACCGTCTTCGCGCACTTGTGTCAAATGCACGCGCATGGTCTCGCGCGCCTTCTCGGGGTCGCGCCGTTCGACCGCGTCGAGAATTTTCTTGTGATGAACCTGTCCGCGCTCCGGACCGCCCGGGACCCGGAAGATGCGGAGCCGTTGCTCGCGCAGGAGCCCGACGATCGAGTCCAGCAACGAGAGAATCAGAGGATTAGCTGCGCCTTCGGCAAGAGCGAGATGAAAATCGAGATCCGCCTCAATGTAAGCCTGCGGATCCTGTCCGGAGCGGTCCATGAGGGCGACGGCTTCCCGCATCGTCGCCAGTTCGGTTTCCTGAATTCGCAACGCCGCCAGCGCCGCAATCTCGGGCTCGAGGATGGCGCGAACCTCAGCGAGATGAGTCGAGCCTTCCGGCTGGCCGATCTTGACCATCAGATCGAGAGACTGACGAACGGCCTGGGTGGTTCCGTCGGTGATGAAAGTTCCGCGTCCGGAGTAAGCCTCGACCAGCCCTTTTTCTCTGAGCGCTTTTACCGCTTCGCGAACGGCGGTTCGGCTGACGCCGAAACGCTGCGCGAGTTCGCGCTCTGCAGGAAGCTGATCTCCTGCTTTCAGGTCGCCTTTGACAATCGATTCTTCGATTTGCTGAACGATTTGCTCGTAGAGTCGCGATGTACGAACGAGTTTGTACACAGCCCTGCCCTCCGCACGATCGGGCGTAAGGCCGGCGGACACACCGGCACTGGTCGGGCTACTATACCGCATATCCGCGGAGTGTTGACGGCTTAGTTCAGCTTGCTGCATCGGATGGTATATAGGTATGGTGGTATGACCGCATTAAGATATATCACTCTCGTGCGCTTCCGCGCAACCCTTTTTATTCTTGGCTGCTTAAACTACCGAGTTGCCATAGTAGGGACTTCCCAAGTCCTGACACACAAGGTTAGTCTCGAGCACCGTTCCCATTCGAAAATTGAATTTGCTTGACACTGTTTCTCCGATAGTGGTATGGCTGTCGGACCAGAAAAGACGGAGGGGTTCTATGCAATGCCGCACGGTCAGCGCGTCCCGCGATGGAGTGATGACTGGAACGTCCCGAATATTCCTAGCCACTCTCACCTTATTCCTGTTTTCCGCCCTGGCCCTGAGTCAGACCACCGCAGGTCGGCTTCTTGGGACCTTGACCGATCAGAGTGGAGCCGCAGTTCCGGGAGCCACGGTCAGCGTCACTGACGCAGAGCGCGGCACTGCGCGCACCGCGACGACTGACGATTCCGGAGACTACGCGGTCCCTGACCTTCAACCCGGAACCTACAAGATCCACGTGGAAGCCAAAGGCTTCAAAGCCGCTGAGCGGCCAAGCGTCCAAATCGAAGTCGCTTCCGATGTCCGCGCGGATTTCGCTTTGCAACCGGGACAAGTCACCGAAATCGTGACCATCAGTGAAGAAGTGCCCCTGGTCAATACGAGTTCGGCGACTTTGGGAGGTACTCTCAGCAACAAAGAAATTAACGACCTGCCCCTCAACGGACGAAACTACGAGAACTTGTTGCAACTACGGCCAGGAGTCGTACGTTATCCGGGTGGAGGATTCTCGACCACCAGTTCCAACGGTCTGCGTGCGGAAGACAATTCCTACTTTATCGAGGGCCTGTTCAATAGCGAGCCTTATTCCGGCCAGGCGATTATCAACGGCGCCGGGATCGCCGGAGACTCCGCAACCATACTGCCGATCGACGCGATCCAGGAATTCAACATCCAGCAGAATCCACCGGCGGAATATGGCTGGAAGCCGGGAGCAGTGGTGAACGTGGGACTGAAGTCAGGCACCAACAGCATCCACGGAACAGCTTTCGGCTTTGGCCGCGATGGAGCGATGGACGCGCGCAATTATTTCAACGCTTCCCCAAATCCGAAATTGACCCGGACCTTGGAGCAGTTTGGCGGCAGTGTGGGCGGCGCCATCCTCAAGGACAAGGCGTTCTTCTTCGGCGCTTATGAAGGCCAGCGGTACAACGTCGGCAACTCGTATGGCGGAGTTACCAGCCCTTCGATGGCTGCCATCGCCCTCGCTCCCGGAAGCCATGTGAATTGCACTTCACCCCTGCTCGCATCTGCCGATTGCGCCGACAGCATCCCCAACGCCGTCGCCGACCTGCAAGCAAGCGGCGTTCCGGTCGATGCAGCGAGTCTCAACATCGCGGGTTGCGCTCTCTCGGGCGGCACGGTGACATGCAACGGATCTGGATTTCCGACGAACAACACTCAGGGCATCGGCATCACCAACGGGTTTAACAACAACGTGCACGTCAATAACTTAGTCGCGAAGATGGACTACACTCTCAACGCGCGCCATGGCATCAGCGGCATGTACTTCTTTGGAAACAACTCCGGCACCGTCGAAGATTTTCCGGAGTTACAACAAAAATGGCTGTCTGACATCCACACCCGCGCGCAGGTCATCGGAGGCAGCTGGGTTTGGACTCCCAATGCCCGTCTGGTGAACGAAGCTCGATTCGGCTACAACCGGCTGTACCAACCGACGTTGCCCGGAGATCTCAATACGCCAGCCTCGGCTTACGGTCTAAATACCGGCGTGAGCGGAGCATTTACCGGAGGCTTGCCTCGCATCGGATTCGGTGGGTACTTCTTTCCAGGACTCGGCGGGTTCAAATGGCCGAAGTTTCAAGGGCCAGATTCGGTCACGCAGTTCGTCGATCACATCTCTTACACCGCCGGCAAGCACGCCCTGAGATTCGGTGCAGAAATGCACTACAACAAAGTAACGAACGCCGCCTACGGCAACTCTCGCGGCAGTATCACGTTCCTGGGCGGAGTAGCCACCGCGGTTTCGACTCCTCTCGAAGACTTCTTTGCAGGACTGCCTTTTAAGTCATCGGTAGAAGTGGGCAATCCGACGCTGCATCTTCACAACTGGGCTTATGCCGGATTTTTCCAGGATGACTATCGGGCGACCAAGAATCTAACGCTGAATTTCGGTGTCCGCTACGAGTACAGCAGCGTCCCGCAGGAAGCGAATAATCTTCTCGGAAATTTTGATCCGAACGTTGGCCTGGTACAAGTGGGTCATGGGATCAGCAGCCTGTACAACCCCGATCATAAGAACTTCGGCCCGCGAGCCGGCTTTGCGTGGGACATCGGCGGAAAAGGACGTACGGTGCTGCGCGGCGGCGGCGGGTTGATTTATGAAACTGTGAACTGGCAGTCGTTTGTCGCCTTCAACAACGCGTTTGGTCCGGGCAGCGTTCCAACGGGTGCCCCGATTGACGCCGCAGGCAACGTGTCGGTGCAGGGCGGAATTACCACAGGCAACGTCACGGTCAAGAATTTCCTGAACCCCGTTCCCTGGGATTCGGCAAGTTCGCCGCTTTACGGCGGCAGCACGGTCAATTGCTTCGCCAGCCCCTGCCCCATTATGACGGTGGACCGGGGTCTCACCACGCCGTACGTTTGGAACTGGACATTGAACCTGCAGCATGCTTTCACCTCGAACTTGTCGATCGAAGCTGCTTACGTGGGCAATCACGGTTCGAACCTGACAGGAATTCGGGATATCAATCAACCTCCGGTGGGATCGGGTTGGGGAACAGGCCCTGGGGGAGAACTCACCCTCTGTCTGGCCAGCGCCCCGGCCTACAACAACTGCGTCGTTAACAACAACGGAGGGGAGCAGACCAACGCGCCTTACTTCGCCAAGTTCCCGTATCTGAGCAATGTCTTCCAGATGGCGAACGTGTACCGCTCGAACTACGACGGCCTGCAGGTCACTCTGAATGCACGTAACTACCACGGTCTGAGCATGGTTGCAGGCTATACCTACTCGCACGCGTTGGATGATGTGGGGGCAAACTGGGACTTCGGCTACGGCTCCGGTTTGCCGCAGAACGCCCACAACGTCGCCGCGGAATATGCGAACAGCGACTTTGACATTCGCCACCGTTTGACTCTCTCGCTCACCTACGCCATTCCTGGCCGCAAGGGTCATGGCCAGGCGCTCGAAGGCTGGGAGATCAACTCGATCACGACTCTCGAGAGCCCGCAGTATTGGGGCCCCATGGACGAAGGAACGGACGCGGCTGGAGTTGGTCCGTTGCCGGTGAGCCCGCCCGCGAACACGCCGATCCGATGGAGTTTCTACGGAAAGACCTCGGACTTCAAATCTCGTGGTGGCGTTGGCATCCCGTATTACTCAGGTGCATCGAATGCGTCCTGCACAGCGCGAGCATTGAGTGTCGATGGCGGAAGCGCCGGAGCATCGACGGCGTCCCTGAATCTGTTTGGCTGCTACGCGCAGGGCAATTCGGTCATGCTCCCGCCACCGCTCGGACAGTTCGGAAATATGGGACGCAATATGTTCCCGGATTCCGGCTTCAGAAACTTTGATTTCTCGCTAGCCAAGAACTTCCACTTCGGAGAAACGATGCGCTTGCAGTTCCGCGCTGAGTTCTTCAACATCCTCAATCATCCAAACTTCGCCAATCCGTACGGCGGACAAAACGGGTTTGGTTTGAACGACCCTTCGGTACGGCCGTTCGGATGCGGTTGCGCTACGCCCGATATCGCAGCGGCCAATCCCGCCGTCGGTTCCGGAGGCCCGCGTTCGATTCAGCTGGGGGCAAAGTTCGTTTTCTAGTGCGTTTCAAAAAATGCAAATTCTGGGGCCGGACTCCCTTCCGTCCGGCCTTTTTCATCGTTTGCTTTTCATTCCAACGTGGGTTGTACAAATGGGGACTGCATCATGACGAAGAGAATTCGGTCTATTTTCTTAGCAGTGGCGCTCGCCTTTGTTGTCGTAGTCGTACCGGCATCCTCGCGAGCGCAGGAACGTCGCGAACGCACCATCGACGAAATCAAAACCGAGGCAGTTCACCGGGCCGAAGTCGGGCAGTATCCACTGATCGGCCTCGATCCGGTCGACGTCAAAGCGGCATTTGAGAACATCCACACTGCTGACAAGGATGAGTGGGCCGCCGGTTTTATGAAGGTCGCCGACCGTTACTTCAACGAGGCGAAGTCCCTCGAAAAGACCGACCCCACAAAAGCGAACGCAGACTACATTCGAGCCTGGCGTATTTATTCGTTTGGTCGCTGGCCGATTCCCGCGTCTGCGGGAAAGCAGCGGTCTTACGAGAAGGCGCTCGAAGCGTTTCTGGATCACGCGAAATTTCTCGATCCGCCCCTCGAAGTCGTTCACATTCCGTTTGAGGGCAAGGAGATCACCGGCTATTTGCGCCTGCCCAAAAACACGAAAGGCCCGGTGCCGCTGGTGATTGCGGTCAATGGACTCGATAGCCGCAAAGAGGATCTGACCGAGAGCTTCGGCGCGATCCTTCCCTTCGGCATCGGATTTCTTGCCGTGGACGGTCCGGGAACCGGACAAGCTCCGATCAAAGTGAGCGAGACCTCTGAACGGATGCTGTCAAAAGTTATCGACTACGCGCAGTCCCGCCCGGAAATCGACAAGAGCCGTATCGCGCTGCACGGCGTGAGTTGGGGCGCATATTGGGCCACGAAGATGGCGATCGTCGAGCGTGATCGCTTGCGCGGTTGCAGCGCGCAGTCGCCCCCGGTTGATATGTTCTTCCAGAAAGATTTCCTGATGAACCATTTGCTGGGCAATCGCGAATATCTTTTTGATCAAGTTCCAGCTCTCATGAATATTCTTGAAGGCGTTCACTCTCTCGACGAGATGGGCGAGTTTCTGCCGAAGATATCGCTGGTTCACCAAGGCCTGCTGGGCAAACCGATGGCGCCCATGCTTGTCATCGCCGGGGTGCTCGATACGCAGGTGCCCATCGAAGACGAATATCTGCTTCTCAGCAAAGGCGACGTCCCGAAAGATGCGTGGGTGAACCCGCACGGCGCCCATCTGGGAAGACAGGTCGGAGTTTGGCCTGATCCGAGGATATTCAAGGAAGTAATCATCCCCTGGCTGGTGAAAACGCTGGCGCCAGCCGCGAACTAGGGACGTCCAAAACAATGTTCACGCGGGGACAGCCGCCTTGGCTGTCCCGTGTGGGCAAAGCTCAGCTGATCTCTAACGAGAACGAGTTCCTCAAGCAACGAGAAAGACCGAACGATGCCGACGCCGATTCCAGCAACCGACGCACCCGCGCCGCGCCCCAAACGCTTCTATCAGTCGCTATGGGTGCAAGTCACTGTCGCCATCGCGCTCGCCATCGTGTTCGGGTATCTAAGTCCGAAGCACGCTGTTGCGATGAAGCCTCTCGGCGATGCCTTCATCCGCCTGATCACGATGATCATCACCGTGATGATCTTCTGCACGGTGGTGACGGGGATCGCCGGCATGCGCGACTTGCGCAAGGTCGGCCGCGTTGGAGGGAAAGCCCTCCTGTATTTTGAGATTATTTCGACTCTGGGTTTAGCTGTCGGATTGATCGTTGGGAATGTGGTGCGGCCCGGAAGCGGCTTCAACGTCGATGCTTCCACGCTGGATGCGCACGCCGTCTCCGATTATGCCGGACAGGCCAAGGCGCAGACGGTCACCGATTTCTTGATGCACATTATTCCGACGACGATCGTGGATGCCTTCGCTAAGGGAGATATCCTGGAAGTCGTTCTTGTCTCGATCCTATTTGGCGCTGCTATGTCGGCAGCCGGCTCCTTTGCCAAACCTCTGGTTGACATGCTGGAGTCGCTGAGCAAAGTCGTGTTCCGCATGGTCGACATTGTGATGCGAGTTGCGCCCATTGGAGCGTTTGGGGCGATGGCTTTCACCATCGGCAAGTACGGATTGTCGTCGCTTGGACCGCTGCTGAAGCTGATCGTGTCGTTCTGGACGACTTCCATCCTGTTCGTTCTGGTGGTCTTTGGCGGAGTGGCGTGGATCGCGGGTTTCAGCTTGTTGAAGTTCCTTAGACATATCAAGGAAGAGATTCTTCTGGTGCTGGCTACCAGTTCGTCGGAGACCGCGATTCCAACGCTCATGGAGAAGCTTGAGCGCCTGGGCTGTTCGCGCTCGCTGGTCGGCCTGATCGTCCCTACGGGATACACGTTCAACACCGACGGCAGCGCTCTTTATATGACGATGGCTGCGCTCTTCGTTGCGCAGGCAACGAACACGCACCTGACCCTGCTGCAGCAGATGACGATCTTCTCCGTGGCGATCCTGACCTCGAAGGGAGCGAGCGGTGTGCAGGGAGCATCGTTCATCGCACTGGTCGGAACCCTGAGCGTGGTCCCTACGATTCCAGTGGCGGGCATGGCGTTGATCCTGGGCATCGACCGCTTCATGAGCATGTTCCGCGCTCTGGTTAATATGATCGGTAACGGCGTGGCTACGCTTGTGGTCGCGCGCTGGGAGAATGAACTTGGGCGGGAGACGCTTCAGAGGAATCTGGCCTAGAAGCGACGCACTGGTTAACGAAAATCTCCGGAAACTGATGTCGCTTAGAATGGCGAGATGAATTTGCCGCGGCGCGGATTGCTGAGTCTCACATTCATTTGCTCGCTCCTGATCGGGCTCTGCTTTCACTCTGTTTGCCAGGAAACGCCTAGCCCTAAGACGAATCCTGCCGTCGTTCCAGCAGATCGACTGAGCGAACCCTGGTGGGCTGCGCGACACAAAGCCGTGCTCCAAGCTGCCCAGGCACACCCTGAGACACAACTTCTGTTCATCGGCGATTCGATTACCAATAATTACGACAAAGCGAACCTGCCGGATGAAGACTTCCAACCGACATGGAAACAGTTCTACGAGCCGCGCAAGGCTCTTAATCTTGGCTTCAGCGGCGACACGACAGCGCACGTTCTTTGGCGACTAGATCACGGTGAAGTCGACGGATTGCGCCCGAAGGCTGTGGTGCTGCTGATCGGAACCAACAACACCGGGCACTACAACGAGAGCGCAGAGGAAACGGAGGCCGGTATCGACGCGGTGATAGCTGATCTCGAAGATCGTCTTCCTGAGACGAACATCCTATTGCTGGGAATTCTGCCAAGCGAAATCTCCGACAGCAAGACCGAGCGGGACCGAACCATCAATCGGTACCTGGCAAATTGCTACGGCGAGAATCCCCGCGTCACCTATCTCGATATCAGCTCGATCTTTTATAAGAACGGCTCGTTGAACACTGCGCTGTTCTACGATCCACGGCTTCCACAACAGGGGAAGCCGCTGCATCCGAATACGAACGGACAACGCATGATGGCCGAGGCAATCGAGCCTACTCTCGCGAAATGGATGGGCGATGCGCCTCGGGTGGCGCTTACCTTAATGACTGAGATCAACACCGCGACCATTCCGGTCCCGCGTCTGGAACAGGACATCTACGATTGGTACGCCAGACACCACGCCGAGATTGAGCTCAAGAAAACCCTGAAGCCGCGCATTGTTCTGATTGGCGACTCGATTACGCACTTCTGGGATGGTCCGCCGAGGAGCAGTGAAGTCAACGGACCCGCAGCCTGGCAGCGAGCATTCGGCAACATGCCGGTTCTTAACATGGGCTTTGGCTGGGACCGCACTCAGAACGTATTGTGGCGGCTTCGGCAAGGCGAATTCGACGATCTCCACCCCGAATGGGTCGTCCTGATGATCGGCACCAACAACCTCACCGGCACGGATCACGCCCGCGCCAACACTCCGGAAGAGATCGTCGACGGCATCGACGCGATCTATCAGGAAATTCGCCGGCATTCGCCGGAAAGCCACATCATTGTGATGGCGATCCTGCCTCGCGGTCATCAGGCGAATGATTCGTTGCGCGCTCCGATCCAGGCTACGAATCACCTGCTGGCGCAGCGCTTTACCGGGAAGACTTCTGTCACTTATCTCGACATCGGCGCATCGTTTCTGTCGCCGGATGGGTCGCTACCGCCGAGCATGATGCCGGATGGAACTCATCCAAGCGACGCAGGATATCGGATCTGGGCCGATGTTTTGATCAAGGCTGGAGTAAACCGTAGGAGTGGAGCGAGCTATGAATGAGAAGATCGCGCTCATCGCCGGAGCCAATGGCGGACTCGGCACGGCAATCACAAAGGCCCTGCTGGGCGGCGGTTTCGCGTGTTCGGACTCTCGCCGAACATCCGGAATTCCGACTTCGATCACCCGAAATTCACCGCGCTCGCCGGCTTATAAGAAACGCCACGTAACCCTTTCGTAACCCTCCCGAGTGCACATTTTTTGTTGCACTTTAATACTAGTGAAATATCTTGCATGTAACCTGTATTCAGGAGACCGATCATGGGTGCAGCCCGCGTCGCAAAGTCTTTGCCGCTGAAAGTGGCCGCCGTCTGTTACCGGCGCAAGGGCACGACGGTCGAGTTCCTTCTGGTTAATACCAACGGCGGCAACAAGTGGACTTTCCCGAAGGGGTCGACGGAAGCCCGGCTCTCTCACAGCCAGGCGGCGGAGCGTGAAGCGGCCGAAGAGGCCGGGGCTCTCGGCACAATCGAGCCTCGACACTTTCATCTCTACATCCACTCAAAGGGCGTCTTCTGGCAGCCGGGCGGCGTGCAGGAATTTGTGGTCAAGGCGTTTCTTATGGAGATCCATCAGATGCGCAAGCCGGACGAATCGAATCGCCGTCCAACGTGGTTCAGCCCCGAGGAAGCCAAGCGTCGTCTGGCAAAAGGACGCGAAGTGAAATACTTCCGCGAACTCGAGGCAGTCGTCGACCGTGCCATTGATCGAATCCAGTTCCATCACGAACTCTGGGGAGCTTATCCCAGCGCCCGCAATGCCCGCCCCTCCGCGAAAGACCCGATGGCGACCGCAGTCTGGCCGTAAGTCTTCGCCGTCGGTGTTCTAGTCTCACCTATCGATCCGGAACTAGTTTTTCCGCGGAGGATCCAGTGTCCAAGGAGGGACGACGCCGATCGAGCGCGCGTAGGCGATCTGTTGGCCGAGGTGCTGCGCGATGTGCTGAACGATGTAGAGCAGGACGCCTCGTTCGGTAATCCTGCCGCCGTTCCAGTCGAGACTCTTTTCCAGGTCGGCATCGGGCATGGCGCGGATGGCTGCTTTGGCATGAGCGTAGGAAGCCTTCAGCGTGGCAATGACTTTTGCCTTGTCGGTAGTGGAGTCTTCCAGAGTCTTCGTGTTGATATCAGCCGGATTCGGTGTGCCCACGAGTTTGTACAGGTTGTAGTTGGCGGCGCTGGCGTGCAGGAACACCTGGGCGATCGTGCGAACGTCCGGAGAAGGACGCCAAGTGTATTTTTCGGCGGGGATGGCTTCTGCGAGGCGGACGAATTCGCTTTCCTGAATCATGACCTCGGCCATTACTTCGGAGCGATATCCGGTGACCCCAGGTGTTCCGTCTCGGTAGGGGTAGACTTGCGCCGAGACTCGAACCGAACTGGCCGTGAACAGGATCAAGCTGAGGGCCAAGAGAGTTCGTGACATACGACCTCCTTTGCTGCGCGAACGGTTGACTGGATCGGCGGGATTATACCCATTCTCCCAGGACGCAGCTTCAGGGGCGTGCGGCCATCCCAGGAAGCGGGGGTTTTGAGTGCTAACGTGATTACAACAGTTATCTCCCGCTCCGGCTTGTCCTTCTCTAGAGTTAACAGTGAGACTGTTGTGCGATCCATACGGAGGGTTGATTTTGGAGGACAAAGGCGAAACAGTCGTTGCCATCATTGTTTCGACCATCGCCGCAGCCGGCTCTGCCATCTTGGGAGTATTGGTCTCCAGGTTGCTAGGACAGATTCTGTTCAGACTCGGATTAATGACGGACGAAGGAGCTGCATGGTCTGGAATCAGCCTCGGAGCTCCCGTCGGGCTTGTGTGTGCCCTCATTGCGTTGGTCCACTCTTTCCGCAAGATCAGGGCGTACGGTAAACCCGAATGATGGATGCAAAACCGGTGGCCGCATGGCTCACTGGCGTAATTATGACACTCAAAACCCTCGGCCCCTGTCTCCCGACCCTCCTGCCCCTGTTACGATAATTCCAGTCCCATGATCCAGCTTTCCGGCGCCGGAAAACGATTCGGCCACAAACTTCTATTCGAAAATGTCGACTGGTTGATCACCAACCGCGACCACATTGGCCTGGTCGGCGGCAATGGCACCGGCAAGTCCACGCTGATGAAGATCCTCGGCGGCATGGACACTTTCGACTACGGATCGCTGATTGTCGCCAAGGGGACGTCCGCTGGATATCTGCCGCAAGATGGATTGACGCTCTCCGGTCGTACGGTTTTTGCCGAGTGCATGTCGGTGTTCGACGATCTGCGAGCGATGGAGACCGAACTCGAGTCCCTGATGCACAGCATGGCGGAGCTCGATCACACCAGCGCGGAATATTCAGCGGTTGCCGACCGCTACCAGCGGGTCGAGCACGAGTTCCGCACCCGCGACGGATATTCGATCGAAGCCGAGGTGGGACGTGTCCTGATGGGGCTGGGATTCGGCAAGGAGGACTGGCAACGGCTGACCGACGAGTTCTCCGGCGGATGGCAGATGCGACTCGCTCTGGCCAAACTGCTCTTGCAGAAGCCGAACCTTCTGTTGCTCGATGAGCCGACGAACCATCTCGATCTCGAGGCCCGCAACTGGCTCGAAGAATACCTGAGTGAGTACCCCTACGCTTTTGTGCTTATTTCTCACGATCGGTATTTTCTCGACATAACGGTCGATAAGATCGCCGAAATATGGAACAAGCGGTTCTGGTTCTATACCGGCAACTACGACAAATTCCTCGCCCAGAAGACGCAGCGCAACGAGCAGATGCAGGCCGCTTACCGTAACCAGCGCGATCGCATTGAGCAGCTGGAAGTTTTCATCAATCGTTTCCGCTACCAGGCGACCAAAGCGAAGCAGGTGCAAAGCCGGATCAAAGAACTCGAGAAGATTGAGCGGATCGAGGTTCCTCCGGAAGAGAAGACGATTCATTTCTCGTTTCCGCAGCCTAAAGCCAGCGGCCGCATCGTTGCCGAATTCGAGGGCGTAGCCAAGAGCTATGAGAAAAACGCCGCATCGAAAGAAGTGTTTCGCGACGTCAGCTTCATGATCGAGCGCGGAGACCGCATTGCCCTGGTAGGCGTCAATGGTGCGGGAAAGTCCACGCTGATCAAATTGCTCGCTGGCACCGAACCCCTCAGCGGAGGCGAGTTTCGCCTCGGGCACAACGTGCTGTCCGACTACTTCGCGCAGGATCAGTACAAGGAACTCGATCCCGATGCCCGCATTCTCGACGATCTAGGGGCAATGTCCCCGCGCTCGACCGAAACAGAACTACGCAGCCTGCTCGGATGCTTCCTATTCTCGGAAGACGATGTCTTTAAGAAGATCGGCGTTCTTTCCGGAGGCGAACGCGGGCGCTACGCCCTGCTTCGGCTGCTTCTCCATCCGGCGAATTTCCTGCTGCTGGATGAGCCAACCAATCACCTCGACTTGCGAGCGAAAGACGTCCTGCTCGACGCGCTGATGAAATACACGGGAACGGTTGTCTTCGTGTCGCACGACCGCTACTTCATCGACAAGCTAGCGACGCGAATATTCGAAGTCGGAGACGGCAAGGTCGAGATCTTCCCCGGCAACTACGAAGACTATCTCTGGCGCAAGCAGGGCGGCCAGCATGTTGCACCGACGCTCGAAGACGTTCCGGGCGTCAGCGCGACGAAAGCAGAACCGATCCAGCCTGCCGCCATTGCGCCCACAAATGGCGATCACGGCGAGCGCGCGGAATCGGCGAAAAAGCGCCTGAATCCGATCAAGCGCAAGCAGATGGCAGAGCGGGTTGCTAAGTTAGAAGAAGAAATCGAGCGCGTGGAAGAAGCAATCTCCCGGTGCGAGGCTGCGCTCCAGAGCTTCGTCAGCGCCGAAGAAAGCCAACATCAATCGGACGAATTGAACCGGCACAAATCAAGTCAAGCCACGCTCGTCGAGGAATGGGAAGAGAAGTCGAAGGAACTGGAACTCTCTGAATAGACGGAAGCATGCAGAGATCCTCCGCTCCCCCTGAAGAGCGGCTCCGCTCAGGATGTCAAGGCTTTCGCGGCGGAAACCAATGCCCAGCAGCCTTCCGCGCCCGTACACCATCTTCCGTAATCTCTGTAGACTCCTTACCTGTGTGCGATAGTCAGGTTGGCCAAGTGGCCAGCAACCGCCGAAGGCCAAAATTTTAAAGACCAACCGCATCGGAGCGGCGTTAGAGACGCCGTGGCGGGAACCCAAGGAAGGTCGCATGCTTCAATCGTCGGAGAACGCATTCAACCAGAAGTCCGGATCGCCGGCTTCCAACCCTAACGCTTATAACCCTGCAAAGAACGTTACCGCTCCCGTCGATCAAGCGACCATCGGCCGCACTTTGGTCATCAAGGGCGAAATCAGCGGCTCTGAATCGCTCTATATCGATGGCCGCATCGAGGGCAAAATCACCATGCCCGAGAGCCGCGTCACCATCGGTCGCAACGGCAAGGTCGATGCCAGCATCCAGGCCCGCGAAGTCGTGATCATGGGCAAAGTCACCGGCAACATCGAGTGCAGCGACCGCGTTGATATCCGCGCCGAAGGTTCGGTGCACGGAGACATTTCCACATCGCGCATCAGCGTGGAAGACGGGGCTTCGCTCAAGGGCGGAATTCAGGTCCGAAGCGAAGGCAAGCAGGGGGAGTCCAAGCAAGAGCAGAAGCAGGAACAGCCGAAGGCGATGGCCGCAGCCGCCAACGCATAGTCGGCCGCAAATTTGCCGAGCAGGAAAAAGGGCACGCTCACGCGTGCCCTTTTGCTTTGATACCGTCGCAGATACTCGATAAAGACGTTCGAAAGCAAGACCTTTTCGGTTACTTTTTCTCCGCCGGACGGAAATCCAACGACGCCGAATTCATGCAATACCGCAGCCCCGTCGGCGCAGGACCATCCTCGAACACGTGTCCCAGATGCGCATCACATTTGGCGCAGCGGGCCTCAGTTCGCACCATGCCGTAGGCGGTATCACGATGCTCGACCACATTGCTGGCTTCCCCGGGCTTGTAGAAGCTCGGCCAACCGGTCCCCGAGTTGAACTTCGTCCCCGAGTCAAACAGCGGAGTACCACAGCACACGCAGTGATACGTTCCCGGCTCCTTGGTATTCCAATATTTTCCGGTGAACGCGCATTCAGTGCCGGCTTCGCGCGTGACGTGATACTGCTCGTCGGTCAGCTGCTTCTTCCACTCGGCTTCTGTCTTTGTGACCTTTTCTGCTGTCTTTTCAGCCATAAAATCCGCTCCGATTCAATGATTTATATCGTGTTAGTTAGATGTCGGAGGAACGAAAAAGAGACAATTGCATCCGTCCAATACCGCTGTTACCTTCCTTCTTCTCCCACTTTTCGATACTTCCCGCGGAAGAACAGCAGCGGCTCCCCAGTCCGCACGAGCGCCTCTTCGACCTCAGCAATAAAGATGGTGTGGTCCCCGGCCGCTTGCGCCGAGTGCAAACGGCATTCCAAGTACGCCAGGGCTCCGTGTAACACTGGGGTTCCGTGCTTGGTCCGATCGAAACGGGCCCCAGCCTCGACCTCGGCATTCTCATGGTCGCGCTCCGGGCGAGCATAGTATTCCGAGATTCCTCTCTGGTCCTCACACAGCACGTTAATCCCGAAACGCTTCTTAGAGTGAAGATGGGCGTGCGTGCGGGTTGCATGGTCCACGCAAACCAGCACCAGCATGGGATCGAGCGACACCGAGGCGAAGGCGTTAGCGGTCATGCCGTGGACTTCGCCCTCGAGGTCGACCGTAATAATCGTCACCCCCGTAGCGAAGGATCCCATCGCTCTGCGGAATTCGACAGAATTCAAGCTCATCGTCGATTCTGTGCTTCTGTTTCTGGGTGGCGCCGGATCTCGGACCCGGCCGCGGCCCGGAGGCTGCGTGTATCTCGGTGGCAGATCCTACGTCGAAACGGATCCAGCGGCACTGCGCGCCAAGACCCGGTCCCACACGAACCGCTACATTCCCCCTACACGTTGTATCATTCGATGCAATGGCCGTCACCTCCATCGTGCCCGCCGTGCCTATCTCACGCGGAGAAGCTGTGCGCCTGATCCGCTGCTCGGACGACGACCTTGCTGAACTGCTGGCCGCGGCTCACGCCGCGAAAGAGCGATTCAAGCCCGGTGTCATCACGTACTCCCGCAAGGTTTTTATCCCTTTGACGAACCTATGCCGCGACTATTGCGGATACTGCACGTTCCGTCGCGATCCGAGCGATCCCGGCGCGCATACGATGACGCCGGACGAAGTCCTAGCAGTAGCCCGCGCCGGCGAAAAGCTTGGATGCACCGAAGCTCTGTTCAGCCTCGGAGACAAACCCGAACTGCTTTTCCCCGAGATGCGAGCCACGCTGCGCCGTCTGGGCTACAAATCGACGCTGCATTACCTCGAAGCCATTTGCGAATTGGTTCTCCGGGAAACCAGCCTCCTGCCGCATCCTAATCCTGGCTTATTAAGCGCCGAGTGGATATCCCGTCTGGCGGCTGTCTCGCCGAGCATGGGCCTGATGCTCGAAACCACAAACGCCGCTTTGCTGGCGCCCGGTGCCGCCCACGATAACGCTCCCGACAAAGTTCCAGCCAAACGCCTGCGTACCATTGAAGAAGCGGGCAAGAAGAATGTCCCCTTTACGACCGGACTACTCATCGGCATCGGCGAATCGCCGGAAGACCGTGTCGATACACTGCTCGCCATCCGCGACTTGCACGAGCGGTATGGCCACGTTCAGGAAGTGATTGTCCAAAACTTCCGGGTCAAGCCCACCATCCCGATGGCCGACTGGCCCGAGCCTTCGCACGGCGAGATGCTCCGCGCAGTGGCGGTAGCTCGGTTGCTACTCCCCGATGTCAATATTCAGGCGCCACCCAATCTCTCCGCGCCTTACTATGATGATTTGATGGACGCCGGCATCAACGACTGGGGAGGAATTTCGCCGCTGACCCCTGACTTCATCAATCCAGAGAAGCCCTGGCCACATTTGGAACAACTGCGCCTTCGGACCGAGGCCAAGGGATTCACACTGCGACAGCGCCTTCCTGTCTATCCGGAATTCATCCCCGCAGTGACGTCAAGACCCGGCCTGCTCGCCGAGAAATTGCGCACTGCCGCTGGCAATGACGGCTTGTCGCGGAGGGCGGCATGATCTGCGTCCTCAGCGGAGGCACAGGCGGCGCCAAGTTTGTCGACGGCCTTCGCCAGGTCATGCCCGCCGAAGAAATCGTACTGGTCGTCAACACGGGCGACGACCTGCTCTGGTGGGGGCTCTACGTGTCGCCCGACATTGACTCGATCACCTACGTGCTGTCGGGCATGTTGAGCCGCGAACGGGGATGGGGCGTCAAAGGGGACACTTTCCTCTGCCTACAGGCCATGGGGCAACTCGGCGAACCGACGTGGTTTCACACCGGCGATCGAGATCTCGCCATGCACCTGCTTCGGTCGCGCCTGCTTGCCGAAGGCAAGACGCTTTCAGAGGCAACGGCGGTGATTTCCGACAAGCTCGGGGTCAAGGCACGCGTCCTGCCCATGAGTAACTCGCGGGTTGAAACCCGTGTCGACACTCCCGTCGGCGAGCTGAGCTTCGAAGAATATTTCGTACAGCGCTGGTATCAGGACCCGGTGAACTCGGTCCGCTTCGCGGGGGCTTCCGACGCGGAACCGGCTCCCGGCGTCATCGATGCCATTGTTTCCGCAGACGCCGTGATCATCGCTCCGAGCAATCCCGTCACGAGCATTGGTCCGATCCTCGCTGTGCCCGGAATTCGCGACGCATTGCTGCGCGCTCGCGGGAAAATTGCCGCCGTCAGTCCGATTGTCGGCAACGCGCCGGTCGCAGGTCCAGCGGGCATTTTGATGCAAGCTCACGGACTCCCGTGCTCCATCGCGGGCGTGGCGCAAGCGTACGAAGATTTCCTCGACGTGCTGGTCTGTGATTCCCGCGACGCCCGCGCGGCCGAAGGCGTCCGAAAGAGCGGCTTGCGCGTGCAATGTACCCAGACCATCATGCGCAGCGCCGACGACAAAGCTGCCCTTGCGCGGGAAGTGTTGTCATCGATCGCCGCCGGGCAGTTGGTCAAGAACGAACACGCTGCGGGTACCCCATTCCGGCGTCTGGAACCCCTGCCGTGATTCTGGTTCCGATCAAGAATACGGCGCTGGCCAAACAGCGTCTGGCATCGCTGCTCGATCAGCCATCCCGCACCAAGCTGGCCCAAGCCATGCTTTCCGACGTCTTTGCAACTCTGTACGGCTGGAAGAATCGGCCAGTGGTGGGAATCGTGACCAGCGACCCCTTCGCGACAGAGCTTGCCCTCGAATATGGTTTTGAAGTTATTGCCGATCCCGATAATCCGGGAGAAACTGGCGCCATCGAGATGGCGACCCGCGTCTGCGTAAAGCGCGGCGTTGACTGGACTCTCGTCATTCCTGCGGATATTCCTCTAATTCAAGCATGGGAACTTGAAGAGATTCTCAAGCACGCTCCGGCAGAAGGAAGCGTTCTGGCCCCAGCGGGAGACGGACGCGGCACCAACGCCGCCTTTCGGCGGCCCGCAGACCTATTTCCGCTACGCTTCGGGAACGACAGCTTCAAGCCGCATCACGCAGCCGCCCGGGCCACCGGCAAGCCTTGCCTCGTGCTGAATTTGCCAGGAATTGCTGTCGATGTCGACGATCCGTCCGACCTACAACGGCTCCTGTCTCTGCCGGGGGAGACTCGCGCTCAACGTCTTGGGCGGGAATGGAACCTCGCAAATCACTCGCTTGCCGCCAAATCGGATGCTTTATGAGCACACGGGCACGAAAAACGCGATCTTCCGGAAAATCGACGCCGCAGGAAGTTCAGGAGCTTCGGTTGATTGCCGTTCCTGTGGCAGACGAGATCGTCCCCGGTGACTCGCTCGCCCACAAACTCATCGAGTCTCTGCGCCATCAACGCCAGAAATTTCGCTCCGGCGACATTGTTGTCGTGAAACACAAAATCGTTTCGAAGTCCGAAGGCTGCCTGGTCGATCTTGGGAGCGTCACGCCGTCGGCAGAATCTGTGGCTTGGGCCAAGCAATATGATCTGGACGCTCGCGTCATTGAGCTAGCCTTGCGCGAGAGCAGGGCCGTGATCCGTCGTAAGAATGGCGTGCTCATTACGGAAACCAAGCACGGCTTTCTCTGTGCAAATAGCGGCATTGATGTTTCCAACGTCGACGGAGGCCCCACGGCACTGCTGCTCCCGGCAGATCCGGACCGCTCCGCCGCCAATCTGCGCCGTGAACTGAAGAAGCGAACCCGTCTTTCCATCCCCGTAATCATCACCGACAGCTTCGGCCGTCCTTGGCGAGAAGGCCTGACCGAATTTGCCATCGGCATCGCCGGAATGAAGCCGTTGCGCGACGACCGGGGCCGACGAGACTCTCATGGATACAAATTGAAAGCCAGCGTCGAAGCCATCGCCGATGAATTGGCCTGCGCTGCCGGACTCATTTGCGGAAAACTCAACCGCGCTCCAGCCTGCATCGTTCGGGGATTTCGCTACAAGCCCGGGGCAGGCAGCGTTCGGGATTTGCTTCGTCCCGCCGCCAGCGACCTATTCCGCTGAAACTTCCGCTACACTGTAGGCACGTTGCTTGCAAGGTTTGCCGGCGCAGTCCCCACTTGGCGTCCAATGACGCAGCAAGCTTCGTCTCTACGGAGAGAACCATGAATCGCGAACTTGCCCCCTCGGAATTGGAAGCTTTCCCTTCGCTGGAATGGTCTGAAGTCGCGCCTCGAATGACTCCTGCGCTCCGACGCTCACTCGATAACGTGCTCGAAACACAGAACGGGTCGAATCTCGCTTTGGAAGAGTCGTATGCCCTCGCGAACGCAGAAGGAGACGATCTGCTCGGACTTCTCGCCGCTGCGAATATTCTGCGAGCAGAACTCGCCGGAAACATCGTCACTTACGTTATCAATCGGAATATAAACTTCACGAACATCTGCTTTGTGGGATGCAAGTTCTGCGCCTTCAGCCGCGGCCCGCGCGAATCGGACACGTACTTCCTCACTCTCGACCAAATGGCGCAAAAGGCCATTGAAGCCTGGCAACTTGGCGCAACGGAAGTTTGCATCCAAGGCGGATTGCCGAGGGACCTTTCCAAGTTCCACTACCGCGACATTCTGCGTGCCGTGAAGCAAGCCGTGCCGCAGATGCACATCCATGCATTCTCACCGATGGAGATTGTCTACGGCGTCGAACTCACCGGAATGCCCCTCGCGGACTACCTTTCCATGCTGCGCGACAACGGCTTAGGCACACTGCCCGGCACCGCGGCGGAAATTCTCGACGACGAGATTCGCCACATCCTGTCGGCAAATAAACTCTCAACAGCACAATGGATCGAAGTGATTCGTACTGCCCATCGCTGTGGCATTCGCAGCACTTCGACGCTGATGTACGGGCACACCGAGACTCCCGCGCATTGGGTCCGGCAGATGCTCCTGCTACGCGAGATTCAATCTGAAACCGGCGGCTTCACCGAGTTCGTGCCCCTAGGTTTCGTTCATCAGAACACGATCCTCTTTCACCAGGGTTTGGCTCGTACCGGGCCCACCCTCGCCGAGCACCTGAAAGTTCACGCACTGGCGCGCATTCTGCTCGCGGGATCGATCAACAACATTCAAGTCTCCTGGGTGAAGCTGAACCGAAAACTTTCTCAGCTTTGCCTGCACGCTGGCGCCAACGACTACGGCGGCACGCTGATGGAGGAGAACATTTCCCGCGAAGCAGGAGCGACAGCCGGACAATATACCAGTCCGGAGGATTTCCAGTCGCTGATTCTAGAAGCAGGCCGCATCCCGGCCGAACGCAACACGAGCTACTCCCGTATCAACATCAAACTCCCGTTGGACGAGTTCACCGCCGAGCAGTCTTTCGAGGCTGAGTTCGCATGAGTTCGGCTCCGGACAGACCGGCTCGTCCCATCGGGATCATCGGCGGCACGGGTCCCGCCGGCATGGGGCTGGCCCTGCGCTGGGCGCGCGCCGGGGAGGTTGTCATCATCGGCTCGCGCGATGAACAACGCGCGCAACAAGCAGCCGCCATCATCCAACAAAAGGTTGGGCCGCACGCCAATGTTTCGGGAATGGAGAATAGTGTCGCATGCGCAACCGTCGATATCCTGGTGCTGACTGTTCCCTTCGAAGGACAGGCGCCCCTGCTCAAACAACTGAAGCCCGCCATCACAGAAGGCAGCATTCTGGTCGACGCTACCGTTCCATTGGCGGCTTCAGTCGGCGGACGCGCCTCCCGTCTGCTCGGAGTCTGGCAAGGTTCCGCGGCGCAGCAAACTGCCGAACTCGTTCCCAAAGGAGTCAGCGTAGTCGCTGCTTTCCATAACCTCTCCGCTGAACTGCTGAACGGCGACGCGCCGCTCGATTGCGACGTGATCGTGTGCAGTAACGATGCGGATGCTTCGCAGCTCACGCGCGAACTGGCTGCGAAGATTCCGGGCGTCCGCGCCATCGACGGAGGCAAACTCGAAAACGCCCGCATTGTCGAGCAAATCACCGCGTTGCTCATCGGCATGAACATCCGGCACAAAGGCCACGCGGGAATCCGCATCACCGGCCTGCCGCCGAGCGCCTACCGCTGACTACTCAGATCATGGACTGCCGCTTTTGAGTCAGAACCGCAATCTCGACGCCACTTGGCAATATCACAGCGGCACCAAGCACTCACACCTCAGCGTGCGGATGGATCCACATGTCCTCGATTGGGACAACAAGCCTCTCTTATTCAAGATCTATCCCACTCTCGAAGTCCTCCGCCTGCCAAAAGATTTTCATGAAACCGGACAGGCGGCGCTGTCCGCGATTGCTGCAACGAATCCTGCAGCGGAAGCCGACGCAGTTCCGGACCTTGACTCCCTCGCGCAATTGCTGTTTTTCTCAGCCGGAGTGACGAGGAGCAAGAAACATCCGCAAGGGGAAACTTTCTTTCGAGCGGCAGCCTGCACCGGCGCTCTGTATGAGATCGAGCTCTATGTTGTCTGCGCGGGTCTTCCGTCAAGAGATCAGCGGCCTGGCGATCCTCCTGCCCTGCCGGCTGGCGTCTATCACTTTGGCGCGGCGGAATTCGGATTGCGCCAGCTCCGGTCCGGCGATTTCCGCCAGGCCGTAGTCGTCGCAACAGGAAGCGAACCTTCGCTGGCGAACGCACCCGTGATTATCATCTGCACCGGAACCTACTGGCGGAACGCGTGGAAGTATCGCTCGCGCACCTACCGTCACTTCGGTTGGGACAACGGAACCATTCTCGCAAATCTGCTGGCGATATCCGCGGCGTCGAAACTTCCCGCAAAGATAGTCACTGCGTTCGTCGATTCTCAGGTGAATGCGCTGCTCGGCCTGGATGCCAAGCGAGAAGTCGCGTTCTCCATTGTTTCTGTCGGACATCTAGGTTCCCTGCCCCCCGCGTCCCCTTCCATCGAGAGGATTGAGTTGCCGGTCGTCGCATACTCTGAAAAGGAAGTCGACTATCCGGCCATGCACAAAATGCACGAGGCTTCCTCGCTGGATTTTGTGGAAGAGGCAGCTGCGTGGCGCGGCAAGATACCGATTGCTTCGACTGCGACGGCGAAAGGGAACACGATCGCGCTGCGGGCGCTGGATGACTCTGCGATCCCTCCCGACACGATCGAGAAGGTGATCTCTCGGCGCGGTTCGACGCGGCAATTCTCCCGCGATCCTCTGACGTTCCCTCAGCTTTCGACCATTCTCGACCGCGCGACACGAGGAATTCCAGCCGACTTCCTCGATCTCGCGGGAACTCATCTCAATGACCTATACCTAATCGTGAACAACGTGGTAGGGCTGGCGGCGGGATCTTACGTTTATAACTGGGGACAGAAGGTTCTCGAACTGTTGAAGACCGGCGATTTCCGTGACAAGGCTGGATATCTCGGGCTCGAACAGCAGATCCCCGCCGATGCCGCGGTCGACGTCTTTTTCCTGGCAAACCTGAAAACAATTCTGGAGCATTACGGGAACCGGGGATATCGAGCGGCGCAACTGGAAGCCGGGGTTCTGGGAGGGAAGCTCTATCTTGCGGCTTATGCGCAGCGGCTTGGCGCCAGCGGTCTGACTTTTTACGACGACGATGTAGTCAATTTCTTTTCACCGCATGCGCGGGGGAAAAGCGCTATCTTCCTGGTCGCTCTCGGCCGGAGTGCCGTGCGTCAATAAGCCAAGGATCCGGTCCGGCTTATACCGGCGTCGATCAGCTCTTCCGCGGGTTCGCCGCCTGCCATTGCCTGAGCAATAATCAACTGCCGCGCCTCTACCCGGATCTTCGGTAGCTGCACGCTGAACCACCACGCACCCATGACTGAGGCCAGCCCGCCGATGGCCACCGTCCACGGGGCGCCCAGGCGATCGGAGAGCGCGCCGCCCAATAATGCTCCGATGGGAGCCATTCCCATGAACATCATCGAATACACGGCCATGGCGCGGCCCCGGAGCGCATCCGGAACCATCACCTGAATCAGCGTGTTCGAGGAGGCCATCTGCAGCATGATGAAGTATCCCACCGGCAATAACAGAAGCACGGAGAGCCAGAATGAGTTTGAGAATGCAAACAGAATCAGGCTGATGCCGAACCCCGCACAGCAGATGGAAATCCACCTCCCCAAGCCTTTCACGCCCGAGCGTAGCGCGAGGGTGAGCGCTCCCAGCAAGGCTCCGACGCCGGCCGCGGCCATCAGAATCCCCAGACGAACGGCTCCCAGATCGCGCGATCCGATCAGAGTCGCAAACTCCTGCCCGCCGTTGTGCAAGATCTTGTCGGCAAAGATCGGCATCAACACGACATAAGGCATTCCCGTAACGCTGACCAAGCCAAGTAGTATCAGCAGGGCACGAATCGGCGCCGTCCGGCTGACGAATTGAAAGCCCTCGATCATGTGCTCCATTGGCGAACTCTGGAGGGACGCCTTCGCCGGGGCGTGTACTTTCATCAGCATCAACCCAATGATCACCGCGATGTAACTCACGGCGTTGGCGAAAAAGCACCAGCCCTCCCCCAGCCTTGCGACCAGAACTCCAGCCACGGCCGGTCCGATTACGCGCGCACCGTTGAACATGGACGAGTTCAAGGCGATGGCGTTCATCAGATCATCTTTCCCGACCATGTCGACCAGAAACGCCTGACGGCCAGGGATGTCGAATGCGTTCACCACTCCGAGCAGTGCTGCCAGCACAAAAATGTGCCAAACCTGGATTTTGTGCGTCAGGGTAAGCACCGCCAGAAGGAACGCCAGAATCATGGACGCAATCTGGGTGGCGATCACGATACGCTGGCGGTTTCCCCGATCGGCAGCGATACCTCCGAGCGGAGCCACCAGAAACACGGGAATCTGGCTTGCGAACCCCACCGATCCGAGGAGCAGTCCTGAGCCTGTCAAACGGTAGACCAGCCAGGACTGCGCCACAGTCTGCATCCAGGTGCCGGTCAGAGAAATCAATTGCCCGCTGAAGAAAAGCTGGAAGTTGCGATGGCGCAGTGCGCGTCCGGCAGCCTGCCAGTTCAGTTTGCGGCTGGCCGCCTGCGCCGCCGCAGGTACATTTTCTGGGATGGAATCTTTCGCCTCAGGCACGATAACTTCTTTGGATGATCCTGCGCACTCGTTTGCATCACTATATCGTGCTGGTTGCTGCTTTTAGTATCCTTCGCCTGGTCACACCGACCTCTTCCACAGCCGTTGCCCACCTCTGACTCAGAGGACAGCACCATTTGCAACCTGTCCAACTACATGGGAAATGACCAATTTGGGAATCCCGGATGCTTGATTAAGTTTTAGCTTCTCTTGCCCATCATTGTGAGCTAGAGTAAGGCCCTACGTTTGCGGCGAACCGCAAGGGAAGTCGCCTTTATGACCACGCCTCCAGTTCGGGTTGAACGCCGTGTCGGGCAGAGATTTCCTTACCTACTGGCCGTCTCCGTCCGCGAACCAGCGACCTCGCTAGAGGGCGTTGGCGTGACTCAGGACCTCAGTTCTCGTGGGGTTTTCTTCTTCACAGATGTACCCCTGACCGAAGGCAGCGAAATCGAATTGACCCTCCGGATGCCCTCCGAGATTACTTTGGGGGAGAGCATGCCGGTTCGATGCCGGGCGCGGGTTCTACGTATCGTGCGGGAGGCTATTTCCTCGAACGGCAGTGCGTCCGCCATTGCTGCTGAACCCAAGATCGGAGTAGCGGTTCGCCTGGAGAACTACGAATACCTCTCGGTATCGTCCGAGTCCTCAGCCAACTTCGCACGCATCTCCAAGCTACATCCGGACCGTCCAGAGGAGCGCTCCTTAACCCATTCAGCCGCTCGCCCGCCGGCAGATTAATCCGGAACCGAACACCCACTGCGATCCTTCGTCTTCCTGGGTGCGCATCCGACTTTTCAACGATCCGAGACTGGCTTACAATTGTGCGCAACGAGGCGGTAGACTTCCAGGCATTCCAGCGTCCTGATGTTTTCCCCTGGCCCTTAAGGTAGTTGTGTGGGCTGTCGCGCGGATCGCCTGCCCGTTCACGGCTTTCGACGGTTACCTAGGTCACTTGGCGGAGAGTACCTTCTCTTTCTAACATGCAGACACCGATAGAAATTAGCGAGAACCGCGCCATGCATGGGATTGCAGTCGCCCTCCTGACCGAGGACCGGGACCACCTATCCACGCTGCAAAATCGACTGGAAGCGACGCGCCTGGGAACAGCCGTGTTCAGCCATGTCGGGTTTCCCACGAGTCCGACGGACTCAATCCTGCGCCAACTCCAGGATTCGCGCGCCGAAGTGGTGATCGTCGACATCTCCGCGCACGATGCGCAACGCGCTATCCGCACCATCGAACTGATCCGCACGACGACTCTGCAGATCGCCATTTTCGCAAACGGAGAAATGACTCAGCCCGCGACGATTGTGGCCAGCATGCGCGCGGGCGCCGGCGAGTATCTGGAAGATTCAGCGGGTTCAGAAGCTCTGCTCGAAGCGTTAACTCGGTTCAGTTCGTCACGCACACGGTCTCTTGGAGGCGCCGGAAAAGCCCGCGTATTTACATTTCTAAGCGCAAAAGGGGGCGCCGGCTGCACCACTGCGGCGGTGAACACCGCGCTAGCGCTGCAGCAGTCTCACGGCGATGTGGTCCTGCTCGACTTTGCGCCTATCGGTCACGCTGCTTTGCATCTCAACCTGCGCCCGCAGTTCGGAATTCTCGACGCCTTGCAAAATTTGCACCGCATGGACGTCTCCCTGCTCGACGGTCTGATGACTCCGACCAAAGAGGGTTTGCATCTTCTCGCCGGACCTGCGCAGCCCTATCCGACCGAGCCGACTCCCGGAGAACTGGCTCGTCTGTTTGATCTGCTGGTGAATCACTACCGATTCGTCGTCGTCGATGCTTCAAGCCGCCTTGATCCCACGACGCGCCTGCTATCGGATCTTTCGAACGCGGTGCTGGTGGTGGCGCAGACCGACGTTGTGTCTCTTTGGAGCGCCGGACGCATTCATGCCTTCCTTGAGGAGGGCACAGGCCGCGACCGCCTCCGCATGGTCTTGAATCGCTACAAGAAGATCCCCGGTTTTACCGACGACGACGTGCAGCAGGTGACGAACTGCAAGGTTTTGTGGAAAGTGCCCAACGCGTTCCAGGCCATCTCACCGTCGATCGATCACGGCACTCCGGTTGTGCTGCAGGAAGGGCCCGAGATCAGCCGCTCATACCGATCCCTGGCAGAAACCCTGGCGGAGGCCTCGTCGAACTCCGAAGGAAGTCCTGATCTCGTCTACAGCCATGAAGGCGCGCGTAAGAAGCTTCCCGGTCGATTAAATCTCTCTCCAATCCGCGCTGGCCAGTAATTCTTGAAAAAATCATTCTTGATCCGGACTAGTTCCTCACCTCAGGAGATGGCGATGCATCCTGCGGAAACATTTTGAACACTACGTCTCGCGAGTGCGACGTCACTTTCTTATTCACATCGCTCACGTTTTCCGTCAGCGTGCCCTTGAGAACAAGATAGGCATCGTCTCCGGGATTTTTTCCTTCGCCTCGTTCTACGGACCCCTTGAAGTCGAATCCCACGCCATGGACGAGTTCAGTCGTGAAACTCAGCTTGTTTCCTTCAAGCTTTCCGGTTTTGAAAAACTGGTCGAGAAACGCACCCTTGTCACTGTCGCCATCTCCGAATCGTGAAATGAAGCCGGTGACGCGGCCTTCGTCCTCCACGGTGACCTGCAAAAATTCGCCTTCTTTCAGAAATGTGTACAGGCCGGAATAAGCTTTAGAATCTTTCTCCGCCGCCGCCGGTTCAGCGGGCTTCGCGGAAGCGTCTCCCGGTGGTTTGGCATCCTGCACGACCCCGCCAGATGGCGTCGCTCCCAATGCAAATACAAAGACCAAAAACAAAATGATCCGAATTTTCCTCATGATGAACGCCCCGCCTCATCGTACTACCCGCCAGCGTCACCACCAAGGTTGACGCAAAACAAAAAGGCTTCAGCCGAAGCTGAAGCCCTCTGACTCACGCGCGTTGTTATTTCTTCGTCGCCTTGCCATCCATAAAGGTCGTCCAGGTAGTGCCGTCCATAGAGATTTCGAACTTCATCGTATAGCTTGTCGGCGACAACACTTTAATCGTCAACTTCTGCTTGATGTCCTGCCCGCCGTAGTTTTGCGAACTATTCCACGTCCAAGTATCGCCGGTCACCGAACCCTTCGAACTCTCACGACGACCTTGGCTGTTGAAAGCGTCGTAGGTATACACGTTCTCATCGGTGTTGTAGCCCATGAACGAGGTCGCTTTGCCGTCGCCGCCCAACTCCGGCGGCATCTTGAAATCTGAATGCCCGACCGCGAAGAAGTCTCCTGGCATCCACTCCGTGGTATCGGTTGCGGTGAACTTCCCGCCCGCTCCCCACGGGCCTGGGGCAATCGTGGCCTCGGTTGTCCACGTTCCAACGAAATAGTCTAGTTTCTTGACCTCGGGACCAGGCTTGGCCCCCATCTGCGCCCAAGCCGACGCCGCGATCAGAAGCAGGCATGGCACCAACGCTATTTTCAGTTTCACGGATACGCTCCTCACGAAGACTCTGCTGACTTCCATTTGAGCCTAGCGAGCCAGAAACGCTTTCACCAGTGGGATTCGTCAACCGCGCGCCGTGACAATTGTCATGCGCGCGCGATCGAAACCAGCGGTTTCTACCAGTCGCCCCAGTGCGATGCAGTCATTTGTTGGAACTTCATCCTCCACCTGTCCCCGTGCTTCACCCAGACTGTGCTGAAGTGTTGATATCGAGGAGGTGGGCCCTGATCCTCAGCCGCGGGAACGCGAAGCACCACGTTGTACGTGACAATCGCCACACCCTCCCCTGCAGAAATCACCTTCATTTCATACGGCATCAAGTCCGTGCCCGGCTCGCTGAACTGATCCAGCATGTCCTGACGCTCGTACAACTGGCCGTCGAAGGCAACAAAGGCGAAATCATCGGTCAGCGTACGCTTGAAATAAGCGACATCGCCCTTCTTGGCAGCCTCGACAAAGCCTTTCTCGGCAGCCATCAGCGTCTGCTCGAGCGGACTGAGCGCCTTGGCCGGAGCGTTTGCAGTCTGCGCACTCGCACTGCACATCATGCATAGAGATACGAGGCACGCCACTAGAGAAAATCTCATCAACCCTCCATATCGCGTTCCAGCGTTTAATCGATCTGTTCTGTTACACCCGGCAACCCATCGATACTCTGCCGATTTTTCTGCTGCCGGTAAATCTTGAGCCCTTCGATCCCTCGCTTTTGGCACCATGCCGGAAGCTCCGCCCGCTCGGACTCGAACTTCAGCAGAGGCACGCCGTAGCCGCAGGAATCGCTGATTCGGGTCACCTCGACAACGATGATTGCTCGCGCTCCTACTTGAGCGCGAAAGTGAACTTGCAATTCAGCGAACTCCGCCTCGTGCGGTTCGACGGCGCGTCCGTGTCCATGCAGCCGCAAAATCTTCGGCGGTCCCTGGAACGCGCAGAACATAACTGTGATCCGCCCGTTTTCCCGCAGATGAGCGATCGTCTCCACTCCGCTCCCGAAAATGTCGAGGTAGGCCACCGTTGTTGGCCCGAGAATGCGAAATGTATCCAGGCCTTTCGGCGACAGATTGACGTGTCCGCTCGCATCCAGCGGCGCCGTCGCCACAAAAAATACGGACTGCGCCTGCATGAAGCGAGCGAGAAATTCGCTGATCTGCGGATAGACTTTGGCCACAGCTACTCCCGAACCTTGCGCGGCAGTTCGGCCCGCGCCACGGAAACCTGCTCGCCGGTTGCCAGATTCTTCAGCGCGAACGCATCCGCCTTCACTTCATTCTCGCCAACAATAAGGATGTACTTCGCGCCGGCCTTAGTCGCCGCTTCGAACGACTTCTTCAGCCGGAACGCGTCGTCTCCCAGCTCGATTACCAGATCGTTCCGCCGTAATTCGCGCGCCAGCAGGGCGGCCTCGCCATTCATCGAGGCCATCGGAGCGATATACACATCCGGCTTACGCACCACGCTTTCAGCCGGAGCCTTCTCTTGCAGCGACAGGACGAGCCGGTCTTCGCCGATCGCGAATCCGATCCCGGGCGCGGCGGGCCCTCCCAGAGCCTCAGACAGGCCGTCATACCGTCCGCCGCCGAGAATCGCGTTCTGCGCTCCCAGAGCGCCGTGCGTGAACTCGAACGCCGTCCGGGTGTAGTAGTCGAGCCCGCGGACGAGCCGGTCGTTCAATGTGAATCGAACACCGACTTTGGTCAGGATTGCCTGCACTGCTTCGAAATGTTGGCGCGAATCTTCACCAAGAAACTGTGTGATCCGGGGCAGCGTTTCGATGACCGGCTGATCCGCCGTCACCTTGCAGTCGAATACTCGGAGCGGGTTCGTCACCGCTCGCCTCTGACAGTCTTCGCACATCTGTCCAACCACCGGCTCCAACGCCTTGCGTAGCGCCTCGTTGAACTGGACGCGGTCGGCCGGGGTGCCAACGGAGTTCAACTCGAGATTCCAATCGTTGATACCAAGCCGGTCGAGCAAGGTTGCCAGCATTTCGAGTACTTCAGCATCCCGCGCCGGAGACTCACTCCCAGCGGAAGCAGGCCCGATGATTTCGGCGTCGATCTGATAGAACTGGCGGTACCGGCCCTTCTGCGGCCGCTCCCGGCGAAACATCGGCCCAATGCAGTAGAGCTTGTTCAGCCCCCGATCCCCAAGCTTGTGCTCGATGTAAGCACGGACGATGCCGGCGGTCGCTTCCGGACGCAGCGTGAGTGATTGTCCTTTTTCACTCGCGGCTCGCGAGCGATCTTCCCACGTGTACATTTCTTTCGAAACGATGTCGGTCTCTTCACCGACCCCGCGAGCAAACAGTTCCGTGCTCTCGAAAATCGGCGTGCGAATCTCCTGAAAGTTGTATGCGCGAAACACATCGCGCACCACGGACTCCACAAAGCTCCACAGCGCCGTCTCCGGCGGCAGCAAATCTCTCGTTCCTCGAACCGCTTTGATCATTCCGTTCCCAATCTTCCCATTTCGAAGGGCTGTCATCCTGAGCGCAGCGAACTCGAAAAGAGTTCGCGGCGTCGAAGGACCCCTGATCCGCGGGAGGAACTCCAAGCGTATCAGGGAGTTCTCGTCACCAAGCCAGCCTTACTGTACTCACGTGAGAACACCTCGATGCACTATCCACGATGCGAAGGTTCACGGGATCCTTCGCTCCGCTCAGGATGACCAATCTTGGAACTGTAGCGCGACTCATCGTTGCTTCAAATACTCATCCTTGTACCCAAGATAATTCGTCGCGTACCTCATGATCGTTTCCTGGTCTGCATCTCCCAGCTTGCGCCGGAACTTGCCCGGAGATCCCATCCACAACGATCCCGGCTCAATGACGGTCTTCTCCGGGATTAAAGTTCCTGCCGCGATAATCGATCCCGCTCCGATCCGCGCGCCGTTCAAAATGATCGACCCCATGCCGATCAGGCAGCGATCTTCGATTACACATCCATGCAGGGTGACCGAATGTCCCACCGTCACGTACTCGCCGAGATACACGCCCCACTGCTGCTTCATGCCGTGAAGCACGCTGTTGTCCTGCACGTTGGAGTACGCTCCGACGCGGATCTCGTGCACATCGCCGCGCAGCACTGCATTCATCCACACCGACGCGTGCTCGCCCAAAGCCACGTCGCCGATGATCTGAGCGGACTCATCCACGTAGCAACTGGCCGGAATCGCAGGCCGAACGCCTTTGTAAGATCGAATCACGATTCTTTCAGAAGGAAATTGAAAATACCACGAGAGCGCAGTCCGGCGTAAGAGTACGGCTCCTCTGTACCCCCTGTGCGCCTCAGTGTGCACTGTTGTTGAAATGTTTTGAATTCCCAGACCGGGAAAAATTCAAAGAAATATGCTCGCAATCACGGAACGAATCTCCCACGAATGCTATACAAAACGTGGTTTCTCCTAATGCCGCGGAGAAGTCTCCCGGCCGCCCATGCACTGACGCGCCCTCACTTCTCCGTGACATTCCCGCTTCGCGTCCGGTTAACGCGTATAAGGGACGTCCCTTCGGGTTTCATCTTGGAGGCAGGGGCGGCCTCATGTCTCGGACGCGCACTTCGCTTCTTCTCGTTGCAATTGCATTCATAACGGCGTTGTCTCTGCCCCACAGCCTCGCGGCCCAGGACTCTGGCACCGGAGCCCTGCGCGGCACGGTCCTCGACTCTACCGGCGGCCGCATCGCGCAAGCTTCGATCGTCGTCGTCAACTCTGCAAATGGCACGCGATACGCCGCGACCAGCGACAGCGAGGGACGCTTCGCCTTCGAGCTTCTGCCGCCGGGCGATTACTCTGCTCGCGTCGAAGCCCAAAGCATGTCACCCCAAATCACCCCTCCGTTGCATGTGGATGTCGGCGGCACCGCCGACCTCGAATTCCGCCTCACCGGTCGCCAGCGCGCAAGAAAGCCTCACAGTCTCGACTGCGCCAACCCTCGTCGAAACTCAACCGAGCGCAAGCTCGACGCTCCTCGATGAACGCCCCGTCAACGACTTCCCGCTCGACGGCCGCCGCTTCTCTGACCTGGCTCTATTCTCTCCAGGAGTTACGCAAGATCCCCTCAGGACGGTTATGTGGGGACGCCTTCGCCCGTCCGTCGGGCGCAGCCCGGCTGGTTTTGCTATGGTTCGAAGCGGCCTAGCTGTACTTTGGTTATACTTCCGCCGATCCCATGAAAGCCTCCCGCATCTCCCGTCGCAAATTTCTGGGCGCGGCCGGTGCCGCCGCCACACTCACAGTCCCAGCGCTTCGAGCTGCGGCCAAATTGTCCGCACCCTCTGCATCCACCATCCGCATCTCCTCCTCGGCAACCCCGATTCTGTTTGATCCCGATCAAGCGCTCGGCAGCTCGATGGACATCCTCTCCCACGATGTCGTCGAGAAAATCTATACGCCAGAAATGGTCAAGGAGTGCCTCTCCGCCGGATGGGGACCGATCACTTACCGTCAGAACACGGAACTCTCGATCGCCGCATGGCACTGGAATCCGAGCGGCACCTGGAGCGACGCCGCTAATAAGCAAGGATATTTCACGGGGAGCGCGGAACTGAAAGATCCGATCCGCCATTCCTACGGCTATCCCCTGCCGCATCGCGGCCACACTCGCAATGGCGGCGCGGAACACGGCTATTCCCGTCTTACTGACGGCGATCCGAACACCTATTGGAAAAGCAATCCATACCTGGCCGCTAAGTTCACAGGACAGCCAGACTCCGCCCATCCGCAATGGGTTGTGATCGATCTCGGCTCGCGCGAACCGGTGTCGCACGTACGCATCGACTGGCTCGATCCTTACGCCCGTCGATATGAAGTGCAGTACTGGACGTCTGAAAAGAAGACCGCTGACGCTTCTTCCGCTGAAAATCCCATGGAGCGCCCGACCTCCGGCCTCTGGGTATCTTTTCCCGAAGGCGTCATCATCGAAGGAAAGGGCGGGTCGGTCACTCTGGAACTCGCGTCCGCCCCTATCGCTGTCCGATTCCTTCGTGTCTGGATGACCGAGTCCTCGAACACAGCCGACGCTCGTCCCAAAGCGAGCCACGATCCGAAGGATCCGCGCAGCTCGGCAGGCTACGCGATCGGTGAACTTTACGTTGGCACCCTCACTCCCGCGCGAGAATTCGTCGATCTCGTGCAACACCGGCCCGACCAGAGTCAAACTGCAACTTACTGCTCATCGATCGACCCGTGGCACTCCGAGTCCGATCTCGACGAACACGGTGATCAAACCGGATTCGATCTCTTCTTTACCAGCGGCATTACCAACAATCTGCCGGCCATGATTCCGATCTCGCTTATTTACGGCACACCCGGCGACGCAGCCGCGCAGATGGCCTATCTCAAGAAGCGCGGCTACCCAATCTCATACGTGGAAATGGGAGAAGAACCTGACGGCCAGTACATGCTGCCGGAAGATTACGCGGAACTCTATCTGCAGTTCTCCGCCGCAATGCATCGCGTCGACCCCACACTGAAGCTCGGCGGTCCGGTCTTCGAAGGCGTGAACGAAGACATCAAGGTTTGGCCCGACGCGCAGGGCCGCACCTCATGGTTTGGACGTTTCCTCGACTACCTCGAAGCCCGCAACCGTCTCGACGATCTCGCCTTCATGAGCTTTGAGCACTATCCCTATCCACCATGCGAGATCGTATGGGCCGATCTCTTCCGCGAACCTGAACTCGTCAGCCACATCCTCGACGTCTGGCGACAGGATGGGTTACCCGCCAAAGTTCCGTTCATGAACACCGAGAGCAATGTCACCTACGGCAACGCTCAAGAAATGGTCGATATTTTTGCGGGGCTCTGGTTGTGCGACAGCGTCGGCGCATTTCTCACCGCTGGAGGAGCGGTTTACTATCACTCTCCGATCCAGCCAGAACCCCTGCGTTCGGGATGCCACGGCTTCGGCACCTACGGCAACTACGTTGCCGGCGATGCTCTCAACGTCAAAACCTTCACCGCCCAATACCACGCCAGCCGACTAATCAATCTGGAATGGGTGCAGCACCGGGCTGGCGCTCACAGGCTCTACCCGGCAGCCTGCGATTTGAAAGATGCTGCTGGACATACGCTGGTCACGTCCTACGCGGTCAATCGTCCAGATGGGCTCTGGTCGTTGATGCTCATCAACAAAGACCAATCCAACCCTCATGAGGTACGCATCGCATTCAACCGTGAAAGCGTGCCGGACCAATCATTCGACGGGCCAATCGCCCTGGTAACGTTCGGCAGCGAGCAATATATGTGGAAGTCAGCCGGCCCCAACGGTCATCCGGAGCCAAATGACCCGCCAGTCCAGAAGACCCTTGCCGCAGGAACGCAGTCCGTGGTTCTTCCGAAAGCGTCGGTCACGGTGCTCCGTGGCAGAGTCCAGACATAGCAGCGGACTTCTGCCCGCAACGTATAATTCTGCGAGTTCGCAATCTCATGCGCGCATCACCCCCCAACGGCATTTTCGCCAGAACCTCTATTGCGATCGTGATCTTCGTTGTGTGCTGCCTGTTTTCCACTGTCCGGCTGATTCGCGATGCTCCCAATCTTTTTCACCTGAGGGTCGACGACATCTCCCAACGCTCGGACCAGCGTTTCTCCTCCCTGAAAACCGCTCTTCCGCAGCAAGGTGTAATCGGCTACGTCGGCGAACCCGGAGACTCCGCCGTCCCTGACTACTATCTCGCGCAATATGCCCTTGCTCCTCGCGTGATTGAGCATTCACCGAATCATCCGCTCGTGGTCGGCAACTTCCCTACTTCGCCGCCCAATTTTCCATCTGGCAATCTGAGGCTCATCAAGGATTTCGGGAACGGTGTCTTGCTCTTCGGCAACGAGGACGCGAAGTAGATGGCGCTCAGCCTGCCAGTACTTTTATGTCTGGCGTCGGGATACTTGATCGTCGCCTTGGGCGTGTCCCGCACCTCCTCTGCTGCTTCAAATGTTCTCTTGCCCATTTCGCATTCGGCTGGTTACGGGCTCGGAGTTTTCTCAGTCATCTTTCTCGCGGCCCGAGCGCTGGGCATCGCAAATTTGCTCGTGACCGATTTCTTGGCCTTGGCTGTGCTTCTAGCCATCTACCTTCTAACCCGCTCGCATCGGCCAGTCACCATTCTTCCGTCGAGAGAAGGAGGAGCGGACCCTCCGTGGCTGCCGAGAGTTGTCACCACCGCATTCGTGATCGCTCTCTGTGCCGCACTCTATTCCGGCATCCTGCGCACTCTCGTTCATCCCCACGGCGATGGTTGGGACGCCTTTTCCATTTGGAACCTCCACGCCCGTTTTCTGTTTCGTGGCGGCGCTGCCTGGCGTGATGGATTGACCCCTCTCATTCCCTGGTCTCATCCCGACTACCCACTGCTGCTTCCCGCCGCCATTGCGCATTTCTGGAGTTGTCTCGGATACGAGAATCAAGCCGTTCCCGCGGTAATCGGACTGGCCTTCACTTTCAGCACAGTGGGAGTGCTGTTCGAATCGCTTGCCATTCTCCGCGGGCGCACAGCGGCTATGCTCGGAGCTCTGACGTTGTTAGCAACTCCATTTTTCCTTGAAACCGGAGCCTCACAGTACGCCGACGTCCCTTTATCTTTCTTCTATCTCGCCACGATCTCTCTGCTCGGCCTCTACGATCAGTCATCCGACGCACACTCTGCGCCCCGCCCGAAGGGTCTGATCGTTTTGGCAGGTCTCGCCGCTGGCCTAGCCGCTTGGACGAAGAATGAAGGCGTCCTATTCCTCTGCGCACTCGCAGCAGCCTGGATACTGACGTCCGTCGGCAAATCGCGCCCGCAGTCCTCCATCGCAGAAGACGCAACGTCTCCCGGGCGGCTCGGCAATGCCTTCCTGTTCCTGCTGGCCGGCATAGTGCCGGCAATACCCCTGATCGTATGGTTCAAGCATTCCATCGCCCCACGGGGAGACTTATTCCCCGATAAAGGGATGGCTCTGCACAAGTTGATGGATCCAAACCGCTACCGGATCATCCTTGAGTGGTACGGAAAGGAATTTCTGCGCTTCGGCGACTGGCTCCTGGTCCCTGGAACAATCGCGCTGACCATTCTCTACTTTTTATCCGGCAAGAACGAGAAAGCGGAGCCTACACCCGGTTTTCGTATGGCAGTCATCACGTTAGCGTTAACCCTCGCTGGATACTTCGCCATCTACGTGATCACCCCCTACGATCTCTATTGGCATCTGCGCTTCTCTCTAAACCGTTTATTCTTGCAGCTCTGGCCGAGCGCGATCTTCCTCTTCTTCCTGAAATCTTCGCTTCCCAGGAAAAAAATCTGCACAGCTTGCCGTCTCAAAATGAGTCTTTATCCTGAAAATGGCCGCATTTGTATAGAAATTCGACATCTGCCCCTTGACTTAGGGTCAAAACCTTGTAATAACTATTCGGTCCATCCGGACGAGTCTGGGGGTGTGTAAGTTTGGCTGAAGTTCGGCTTCAAGAGGGCGAGTCCCTCGAGAACGCTTTACGCCGCTTCAAGCGCAAGGTGCAGCAGGAAGACATTATCAAGGAGGTCAAGCGCCACTCCTTTTACCTGAAGCCCGGCGAGAAAAAGCGCGTGAAAGCTGCGCTGGCTCGTAAGCGAGCCCGCAAAAAGACACGCAAAGAACAGGACTAATGGCTTGAAAGGGCCGCTCCTTCCCGGGGCGGCTCTGCTCGATCTGGCCCCCACCATGTTGAGCTGCAGCAGGGACGATTCACACTCACCAGTTTTCCCGGCATAAGACGATAAAAGTTTTTACTCATGCGCCGTTCCAGACGCGTGGCGGGCCGAGTCCAAGGGGCAGTTAAGAGGGGGAGCAGTACACAACCTGTATTTCTGGTGTACCACCGCAGTTCTTTCCTCGCGAGTGGGCGCGCGGAGACGGGCTGAAGGGAGCCATCCTCAAATGGAATTTCAGGACAAGGTGCTGAAGTGTATTGACTGTGGGAGTGATTTTGTCTTCACGGCTGGGGAACAGCTTTTCTTCCACGACAAGCAGTTCAAAAACGAACCGAAACGCTGCAAGACCTGCAAAACCAAGCGTGTAGCCGTCCTCGGAGCGCCTCCGGCACCGGGTCAAAACTACCGCTACACCAAAGTCGAAACCCAGGCCACCTGTTCCGGGTGCGGAAAGCAAACGACCGTTCCGTTCCGCCCCACTCAGGGACGCCCAGTTTTCTGCCGCGAATGCTTCCAGGCTCGCAGAACACCCGCTTCCGCCTGATCTCAGCCTCCCCCGCGAGATTTGGCCACAGGGTGCGGTACCATTAAGACCGTGCCTGGATTTTTTGTACAGAACTTCGGCTGTCGCGCCACGCAGGCGGACGGCGCTGCTCTTGAACGTCAGTTCGAGGAGCGCGGCTTGTCTCGCGCCTCCAATCCGGCACAAGCCACTGTCGTCGTTCTGAATACCTGTACCGTTACATCGGGAGCGGACCAGGATGCGCGGGCGGCCATTCGTCGCGTGCGGCGCCAAAATCCCGACGCCCGGATTGTTGTCACCGGTTGCTACGCGCAGCGCGCTCCCGAAGAAATATCTTCGCTGCCAGGCGTGAGTTTAGTCGTTGGAAATTCTCACAAACATAAACTCGCGGAAATTGCACTGAATGCGGATCTGGAACTTCTTCCGTCGGGGGCTTTTGTTCCGCTAAGCGCGTTGACCCTCGAAAGCCAACGGCCAACGACTGACGACCAACGACCGATCTTCGTCTCCGACATCTTCGCTCACACCGAACTCCTGGCTGCGCCCGTGTTTGACGCCGCCAACGAACGCACGCGTCCCAATCTCAAAGTTCAAGACGGATGCGACAACCGCTGCTCCTTCTGCGTGATTCCTTTCGTGCGCGGCCAAAGCCGCTCGCTCGAAATGGACCGCATCCTTCGCGAGGTCAACACCCTCGTCGATTCCGGATATTGCGAAGTCGTGATCAGCGGAATTAATCTGGGACGGTGGGGAAGAGATCTCCTGGCTCAATCTGAACGACGAACGACCAGCGACCAACGACTGGTCTCGCTCATCCGAGCCATCCTCGCCGAAACCAGCCTGAAAAAACTTCGCATCTCCTCTGTCGAACCCATGGACTGGTCCGACGAACTGCTTTCGCTCGTCGCCTCATCTCCGCGCATCGCCAAGCACGCACACGTCCCGATGCAGTCGGGAAGCGATGCCGTTCTGCGTCGTATGCATCGCAAGTATCGCCCGTGGCATTACCGCGAGAAGATCGAGAAGATTCGCGCCGCCATGCCCGACGCCGCGATCGGCGCCGACGTCATGGTCGGATTCCCCGGCGAGACCGATGCAGAATTTGAAGCGACTCGAACGATGATCGAAGAGTTGCCCTTCACCTACCTGCACGTCTTCACGTATTCGCCGCGCCCCGGCACTCCTGCGGCGAGCATGCAGAATCAAGTTCCGGTGCAGTTGGCTCGGGAGAGAAACCGTATCTTGCGGGAACTTGCTGCAGAAAAGAAGCTAGCTTTCATGCGCAGCTTCGTCGGCAGGTCGCTCGACGCGATCACACTGAACGTTACGGGCAGCGACGCCGAAGGAGAATTCACCGAAGCCCTGACCGACAACTACCTGAAGCTACGATTGCGAGGAAACCACGAAACCAACATCTGGATACACTCCGCCATTCAAACCGTTCGTGATGGCGTTCTATCGGGTGAGCTCGCAAGAAACTCGGCTGACGTTCCGCTCCCCGCGTTGTCATCCTGAGCGAAGCGAAGGACCTTGTACTTCGTCGGCAGTAACGACAATCCCACCGCTTGCATAGATCCTTCGAGCCGCAAGAGGCTGCGGCTCTCAGGATGACAAAGTACTCAGTAATCACCAGCGCGGAACAGCTACTTCTTCACCGAAATCCCCAACTCCTTCAACTGCTTCTCACTCACCGGAGTCGGCGCATCCACCATCAAGTCGACCGCGCGTGCGGTCTTCGGGAACGGAATCACTTCGCGCAGACTTTCCGCGCCTGCCAAGATCATGACAATGCGGTCGAGTCCCAACGCAATCCCTCCATGCGGAGGCGTGCCGTACTCCAACGCTTCCAGGAAAAATCCAAAGCGCGACTTGGCTTCTTCGTCGGTCATGCCCAGCGCGCGGAAAATCTTGCTCTGAATATCCTGCCGGTGAATTCGAATCGATCCCGATCCCAATTCCGTGCCGTTCAGCACTACGTCGTAGGCCAGCGCACGCACTGCGCTCAACGTTGATTGGGGATCTTTCACCGAATCGACTCCCTGCTCCAGCAAACTCATATCCTGGTCGTGCGGCGATGTAAACGGATGGTGTGCCGCCATCCACTGCTTCTCGCCCTCGTCCCACTCAAACATGGGAAAGTTCGTGACCCACAGAAATCTGTAGTCCTTCGCCGGATCGCCAGTCTTCTTGAAGATGCCATGCCGATCGGCGTACTTCTGCGCCAGCACCAGCCGCAGCAGGCCGGCCGATGCGTAGATCGCCAACTCCGCGGGCGTGACTTTGCGGTGAGAGGGCATCGTGGTCTGCGGCCCTGCTTGCGCCGATCCTGCCACCAGCACGACGAGATCGCCTTCTTCCACCGCAGCCTTCTTCGCAATCGCTGCGGACGCCTCGGGATACTTATTCCCGATGCGCTTGAAGTCCTCGTAAACTCGCGCCCCGCCCTTGGAATGGAACATGGGCTTGATGTCGTCGCGTTCCTTGCGCGACAACTCGCCGACCTTGGGCGTGCGAATCGCGATTACCGGCAGGTTCGCATTGACGGCCAGTTCCTGCAGGTTCTCCGCAGTGAAGCAGTCGCGCACATCCGTAAACTCGGGCAGACGCAGGTCGGGCTTGTCGATCCCGTACGAGCGAATCGCTTCGTCATAATCCATGCGTGGAAACGGCGTCTTGATATCTTCGCCCGCCGCTTTAAAAGCAGCCGTCAGAAATCCTTCGACGACTTCCCACACGCGCTCTGCCTGCGGATACGACATCTCCAGATCGATCTGCGTAAACTCCGGCTGCCGGTCGGCTCGCAGGTCCTCGTCGCGGAAACAGCGCACGATCTGAAAATATCTATCGAACCCTGAGATCATCAGGATCTGCTTGAACATCTGCGGCGACTGCGGGAGCGCATAAAATGTCCCCGGCTGCACGCGGCTCGGGACAAGATAGTCGCGCGCCCCTTCGGGAGTCGACCGCGTCATGAACGGCGTTTCGATCTCGAAGAATCCCTGCTCTGAAAGATAATCGCGGATCGCCTTTGCCACCTTATGCCGCGTCTCGATATTGAACTGCATCACATCACGCCGCAGATCGATGTAACGGTACTTCAGCCGTGTCTCTTCATTCGTCAACGCCGTGTCAGACGGCAGGAACGGAGGCAGCTTCGATTCGTTCAGGATGAGAAGATTGTCCGCAACCAGTTCCACTTCTCCCGTCGGCATGTTTGGATTAACCGTGTTGGCGTCGCGCAGTTTCACGGTGCCGATCACGGCGATGACGAATTCGTTACGCAACGATCCCGCCTTCTCATGGATCGCGGCATTGCGGTCCGCATTAAACACAACTTGGGTGATTCCGGTCCGGTCGCGCAGGTCAATGAAAAGCAGGCTGCCGTGGTCGCGGCGCTTGTTCACCCAGCCCATCAGCACCGCTTGTTTGCCGGCATCGGACGCGCGCAGCGCCCCGCACATGTGGCTTCGTCGCAAATCGCCTAAGAAATCGAGCAAAGTATGTCCTTACAATGAGATTAAAAGATATCGCTGAATTCATGATTATAAACGCTCAATCCGCGGGAGTGTCCGCAGCCGAAATCCAGCGGTTTCATTTCAGATCGCCGCCGTTCTTTGTGTCCTCCCGGCTATCCCAAACACCCTGCGCGCATCTACTATTGGAAGATGTTCGCAGTCCCGCCCCCCATCGAGACTCTGCAGGCGGAGCCCGTTCCGCGGCTGCTAGTCGAGTTGCCACCGCGCCGTCAGGTTTTTCTCGAGAATCTGCGGGACCTCGTTTCGCCCCAGCTGGCGGCTCCGCTCGACTTCCGCGCTGCTCCGGCTGCTTTTTGGCCCGACGTCTTCGTAAAGCGCAGCCTTCCCTGGGATGGATTCGTTCAGTCTGGCGCTTGCCACCTGATCGCCTTCGGACTCCTTCTGGGACTCAGCCACTTATTAGCCCTGCAACCCCGCGTCGTCCCGCAATCGGTCTTCAACCGTTCTGAAGTCGTCTACTACCAGCCGTCCGAATATCTTCCTCCGCTCGATACCCGCAGCAGTTCTTCTCCGCAACCGAAGAAGGCCAATCCGGAATTCTCCCGGCAGCCGATCATCTCCGTCCCTGCCGAAGCCGACAATCATTCACAAACCATCGTCACTCCGCCAAAGATTAAGCTGAAGCGCGATGTTGCGCTGCCCAACATGGTGGCCTGGTCGGACGAAATGCGGAAGCCGCAACTCGAGATTCCTCCGGCCCCGCTCACACCCGCCTCCGAAATCACTCGCCTTGGTCCGAAGCTGGAGGACTCCGTTGTAACGCCTCCGCCCGATGCCACTCTTCTCACTCAACGCCGGAATTCGATGGAGTTGCAGAACTCAGTCGTCGCGCCTCCGCCGGAGTTGCGTGCAGCAAACAATGCCGCAGGGTTTCAAGGACTGCAGGCCGACATCGTAGCTCCGCCTCCAGTCGTCGACAGCGCAAGCAATCGTCCGTTGGGCAACATCAACATGGCTCCGAGCGCGGTGATCGCACCTGCTCCCCAACTCCCGGTGGCAGCACAGCGAACCAGCCCGGGAGGCAGGTCGAATGGTCCCGGCAGTGGTGCACGTCAGGTTGTCCCTCCGCCTCCTTCGCTTTCCGCCTCGGGCACTTCTGGGGCATCCTTCGGATCGCGGGGCCGAGTGCTCGCTCTGAATCTTCATCCCGCCGTGGGTGCTCCTCCCGACCCGCCCGTGGGCAACCGCCGCGGAACCTTCGCTGCTACAGCCGAAGGCCATCCCGGAGCTTCTGGCTCTCCAGGCAGTGCAGCAAAGGGGAATGGAAGCGGAACCGGCCACAAGGGAACCAGCGATCTGCCCGCAGGCCTGTATGTCGGAAATACAACGGAGAAGACTTCGTCGACCGCCGGCGAGCCCGGTCCAACGCAGCCCGCAAACACAGTCAATCCAAATTTGCTGGCCAGTGTTCGTCCGCCGCGCGTGAGCAGTTCTTCGCGCCCCATGCAGCCGGCAAGCACCAGCAACCTTTCGGAAGCCGAGCGAGCGGTCTTCGGCAATCGCAGATTCTACTCAGTCACCCTGAACATGCCCAACTTGAATTCTGCAGGAGGCAGTTGGGTGATCCGCTTTGCCGAACTTAATCATGAGTCCGGAGGTCGCGACGCGAGCACTCCCGCTCCGGATCTCACTCAACCCGTTGCAACCCGCAAAGTCGATCCGGCCTACCCTATGCAACTCATGCGTGAGAATGTCTCTGGCACAGTAATTCTCTATGCTGTGATTCATGCCGACGGAAGCATCGGCAATGTGAGGATATTGCGCGGAGTCGATGATCGCATCGACCGCTTCGCTATCGACGCCATCGCGCAATGGAAGTTTGATCCAGCCACCAAGAATGGCGCCCCGGTCGACGTGGAGGCAACATTCCAGATCCCCTTCCGTCCCGCCCGCATAGGCTCAAATTTCTGAACGTTGCAATTTCGACAACTGCGGAAGAGACGTTGAAAGATGGTCGCGAGGTGGAAATGCAGACAGGTTAATTACCGCTTGCGCCCTTCCGCTTCTCGAGCGCAGCGTAGATCACCGGGTCGGTGCAGACTTCGTAGTAAGCTCGCTCCGTCCATCCTTGCACGGAGAAATCTGCAGGATTGATTCGCGGTATGCGACTCTCCCGCACGACAATCTTGCGGAAAATTTCACGGTCCACCGGAACCGTGGCGCTGAACAGCTTGTACTCACCCTTATCCGACGACGCCAGCGACGCCGGCAGCCGCACCTTTAGTGGTTCCAGCATAATCTCCTGCTTCAATTTCCGGAATGCCGCTTCGTTCATGCGAATCCCGCCCAGGTTGAAACTCAGGATCACGTCTTCGGGATTCCCATCCTCGTCCATCTCCGCGGCTTGAAATGCGTACACATGGAACGGGCCAGCTTGCGGCTCCATCACTTTGCGCGCCCGCTTGTTGCAGGACGAAAGACGGTCGCTCTCGTTGAGCGCCTCAGAAATCATGATCTGATGCTCGCCATCCATCAGATACAGCGGCGCAGATTCTTGCAGCGTGATGCCCAGCCCCAACTCCAGTTGCGGCATCGCAGATCGCTGCATCAATTCGTTGTACCCGCGCACGATCTCAATGATTTCCCGCGCCAGCACGCACATGCGGCTCACCGCCAGCCCCGGTTCGCCTTCGCGTTCAAGAATCGCCAGAATGATAGCGTCGCCTTCCAGAAACACTTTTTGCGCGCCGTATTTTTCCAGAAGCTTGTTCACCGGATCGTAGAAGTTCAGGCTGAAATAGGATGCCGGGTTCAGCCCCTTCTCCATCATTGTCCGCGTGAGTTGCGTCGAATCGCGCACGTCGGCTTTCAACACCACATGCCGCAGCACTCGATCCGAATCCGCCTCTCCCTGTTCTTCCGGCAGAAGAAATTCATATAACGTGCCATTCACCCGCGACAGTTCTTGCAATCGCTCGTTCGGGATCAAATTCACCGAATCCAGCGCGGCGTTGAGAACCTCCAGCCGCCGCAGGTCGCGATGATATTGGAAGAAATCTCCTAAAAAGCGAGCTGCTACTTTCGCCCGCTCCGCTCCGCGGCAACTCGCAACCTTCGCCACCGCCGCGTACAGGCTGTTGGGCGAAAGCTTGCCATGATCCTGGATCATGCGCTCGACCCGATCGCATTCCGTGCGGTCGGTCAGCGCATTCTTTAATTGTTGCGGATTGATGCGGGGAGCATATTCTCCCAGCAGCGGGACCACGTGATACGAAGCGATCACGTTTTCCATGACCCGCTCGTCTTCCAGCCATCGCACCCACGCGGCCAGCCGATCCTGTTGCGCCAGCCCTTCTGCGGAATCTTCCGGAGTTCCCGTGCCCACCAGCTCGCGGGCGTTCTCCCGCACGTTCATCCACGCGTCCAGAGTCTCTGCGCTGACTTCCTCGCCGTAGAGCGAGCGCAAGAATCCCGAGACGAGTTCCCGCATCCGCCCGTACCGGTCCGGATCGCGGTCCCAATTGCCCAGCATGACGTAGTGCTCGGCGCAAAGATAATCGTCGCGCCCGTCTTCAGAAAAGAGCAGCCGGTTCAGGAATAGCGGATACGTGAAGAAGCTCCCGCCACTCGTCTCTTCCCCAAACAACGAACGCCGTGTGCGCGCCAGCGTGCTCTTCTCCACTTCGCGCAGCGTCTCGAAAATCTCCTGCCCCGTCTTGCGCAGGATGATCCTCTTCCGCACCTGGAACGCTGCCACTCGCTCGCGGTACTCATGCGCCTTCTGCGCCCGCATGTTGTCGTAGCTTTTCAGCAATACGCGGCACCGCTCTACCACCTGGGCGAATTGCAGGTTCATCTCCGTGCGCAGGAATTTCGTAACCGCCAGCCGCGCCAGCAGATCAATCGACAACTTGAATTCTTTCTTTGCCCGGTTCAGCGAGGCCACATGCAACTCAGTGAGCGCTGACTTCCACTCCGCCGGATCGGACTTCGACTTCCCCACCTTCCCCATCTGATTTCTCATCCAGGAAGGCCCTTGCGCCTGCTGCGGAGCCTCCGCCCCCAACAGCCCCTCGATCTCGCCATGCCGCGCGATCAGCTTGGCCAATTGCGCCCGTGCCAACTCCACAAATCGCGGGCTCAGTACTACGTCATGTCGTAGATTGTCCACGCCGACCGATATCCCTTCGAGCGATACGAATGGCGTCGAGGCAGCCAGATTCGGTGGCGCCGGTTTCTCCGGCCCACCGCCCAGGCGAAAAATAGGTATTCTCGGCATCCTAGACAGGATTTCTTGCTGGAAGTTGCTGATTTAAAAAGACAAGCAGAGGTTAGCACGCAGAGCTGAGCCGCTAAAGTTACCTAGGTTACCGGAGGGAGTAACTGGTTTGGAATCAAATCAGCATGCCAAACATGCGGGGACTTCTTGCGATTTCATCGGCCCTTTGACACGACTCGGCACCAACTACTGGCTCTTGGCCCTCGCCGCCTCGAACTCATCGCCCTTCTGCCACTCGATCCGCTTGGGCAGGCTCGCCGCTTCCCAACCCAGAGCAAATCCAAACCGCGCCATCGCGGAATCTCCCACAAAGTCCATCTCCGGGTGATATTCATCGCTCGGCTGGTGATAATGCTTCTCCACGTACTCGCGCTCTTGATCTAGCCCCCAGGATTCCGGATGCCCTTTGTACTTCATTCCTTCGTTGATGGAAAACGATGGAATCCCGACACGCGCCAGACTGAAATGATCGGAGCGATAGAAGTGCCCTGCCTCCGGTCGCGCATCCGGACGAATCGCCAACCGAAATTCCTTTGCCGTAGCCTCAACCTCGCTGTAAAAACTTGTGCGCTCGGCGCCTGAAACTTCGACTTCTTCTGGTGCACCTAGGGGCTTCACATCGTCGTAGTTCAGATCGAGCGTAATCTTCCCCGTCGGAATCGGGGGATGCTTCCCCAGATACTCCGACCCCAACAGACCCTGCTCCTCTGCCGTAACTGCCGCAAACAGAATCGACCGTCGGGGCCGCTGCGACGCCGATCCAAAAGCTCGAGCTAATTCCAGCAAAATGGCGCATCCCGTAGCATTGTCGTCCGCGCCGTTGAAGATGTTGTCTCCGGGCATCTCTGGACGAATCCCGAAATGATCATAATGCGCGGTGTAGATAACGGCCTCTTCGGCCATTTTGTGGTCTGCGCCCGGAAGAATCGCCAGCACATTGTTCGATTCAAAGTTGCGCACCTTGCTCACCATGTGCGCCTTGAGCTTCGCTCCCAGATTCACTGGATGGAAGTCTCGCGACTGTGCGTCCTGCATCATCTTTTCCAGATTCATCCCCGAAGCTGAGGCCAGCCGGCTCGCGACATCAAAGTGAATCCATGAAGCCACTTTCAGCGCGGGCCCTTCCACTCGAAGTGCCGATCTTTCACCCGAATTCGAGTTGCGCACCACTTCCCACGGATAGCTCGCCATCGGTGTCTGATGGACGAGGATCACTCCCACCGCGCCTTTGCGAACCGCTTCTTCGTATTTGTACGTCCAGCGCCCGTAGTAAGTCAGCGCTTGGCCCTTGAAAAACTTCGGATCGTCCGACGCTGGTTCATTGACCAGCATCAGCAGTACTTTGCCCTTTACGTCCACTCCCTTGTAGTCGTCCCATCCGTATTCAGGTGCCTCGATCCCGTAACCGACAAACACGATATCCGCATCCACTTCCGCCAACACTTGCTGGGTCTGGTTGTAGGCGACATATTCATCGAGCGGCTTTAAGTTCATGGTCTCGCCCTGCTTCGGAATCAGGGCAAATGTCGAATCGGGCAAGGTCGTAATTCCAACCAGCGGGACCTTCTGCATGAACGTCCCATGATCTCCAGCAGGCTTCAAGCCGTACTCGGCAAATTGGGTGGCAATGTATTCAGCGGCAATGTCCCCGCCCCGTTGTCCCGTGCCGCGACCCTCCAGCAAATCGTGCGAGAGATACCGCACGTGCCAGCGAATATGGTCAGGATTGATGGTCTCGAGCGCCACAAACGCCGGCCCTGGCAATCGCACGGAAGGCATCTTGGAGCCTCCGGCTCCGGCAGCACCCGCTCCGCCTTCAGCCCACATGAGCAAGCTCAGGCATGCGATCAGACCAGCCGAGATGGCTTTCATCGCTCTCTGCATAAACCGGGCATCTCCCCCGCTAGGTGACTAACAATGGCCGCCTGCCCAAAGACGGAAATCTGTGAAGTCTGAAGAGGATTGTAAAGGACATTCACAGCCTGGTTGTATGAGAACTGGGGCATGCGACGGCACGAGAGTGTACCGACCGCCGGAACATATGTACCCGCAGGACGTGTCCGAATGCGCAGGGCAGACAGTGTTCCTAGGTGTCCCCGGTGGTGAGTTGTTTGCCGAAGCGCCGGACCCGGCGCCTAGTTCTTCGACCCTCAACCAGCCCGGAAATCCCGTACGTCCTCGCCAGCCTTGAACACCGACGCCGCCGGAATCTTGCCGGTCTCCGCCATCTTTCGATTGATCTGCTCGAATTCCGCCTTCACCCACCCGACGCTGGAGATTTCGATCTCCCCCTCCTGGGCAATCCAGAATATCGATGGGACATTGGTTAGCCCATAAGCATTCGAGACTGGGTAGGAGCCCGTGTCGTCGAGCAAGATAGGAAACGCAATGCCGAATTGCTGGTTGAATGCCGCAGTCTCCTTGGCATCGTTCTGCGAGATTCCGACCAGCGTGATGCCGTTCTTGGCATAAGCCTGATAGAGCCTTTCAAGAAATGGAAGCGCATACTGGCACGTCGGACACGAAACCTTAAAGAAGGCCAAGACAACGGGCCCGCGCGCCAACTCCTCTTTCAACGAGAAGCCCTCTCCATCCAATGTCTTCAATTCAAACTCAGGAGCCTTCGCTCCCAACGTCAATGCTGCCATTCGGACTCGTCCTCCAATTGAAACTCAGAGCAAACCCTCGCTCGATGCCCAAACACCCAGTCAACCTAGCCTTCTCACATTCTAGATGACGCAGGATGGCAAAAAGGAGCAACTTGGGGGCTGGTAAAGTGGCAAAGCATCACGGTCGATCATTCGTGGAGGATATTTGCCTTCCGCAAAATCTTCCGAGCCAACCCGGTCAGCGCAACGCGATTCAATCGCTCCACGGCAACCCATTCTCCTGGAACTGAGTCCGACGAGGCGTGCCAAACCCGCACCGTGTAGTCCGTCACCGTGATCGAATGCTTCACGGAAAACAGGAGCGTCCGAGGCCTGCCATTCCCCTTTACCTTGCCATCCCCCGCTGCTTTGTCATTCCGAACGAAGTGAGGAACCTGCTGTTTGCCTGCCACCGTCACAGGCGCTGCCAACTCCGGCAACTCCCACATCGCAGCCATCAGCGACGCTTCTCGCGGACGCTGCACCAGGAGCACTTCGCCATTGCGGCAATTGAGTGCGTAATGAATCTCGCGCTTCGTCTGGCGTGGAGCCTTGGCCGCAACTGCCATTTCCCCGCGGGTCGCGCACAACGCAATCACCGGACACATCAAGCATGTGGGAGCTCGCGGCGTACACACCGTTGCGCCCAGCTCCATCATCGCCTGATTGAAATCCCCGGGACGCTCTCGATCCAGCAACTCTTCGGCTCGTCGCCAGACATCCGCCTGCAAGAGGCGTTCTCCGAATACGCGCTCCAACACGCGCTCCACATTGCCGTCGACGACGGCAACCGCCTCGCCGAACGCAATGCTGGCGATCGCCGCCGATGTGTAACGCCCGATGCCCGGCAGATCTTGCCAGCCTTGCGAAGTCTCGGGAAACTTTCCACCGCCCTTGCGTGCAACCAGCTTCGCCGCGGCATGCAGCATGCGGGCTCGGCGGTAATATCCCAACCCGCTCCAAGCCGCGAGCACAGAGGCCTCTCGCGCCGCCGCAAGTTTGGCGACCGTTGGAAAGCGCCGCAGGAACTCGTGATAGTGCGCGATGACCGCGGCCACGCGCGTCTGCTGCAGCATGATCTCCGAAACCCATACGCGATACGGATCCTGATTCTGCCGCCACGGCAGATCGCGCGCGTGGGCGTCGTACCACGCGAGCAACTGCCGCCGAAATGCCGGCTTGTCGAACTCTGCAGCTCCATTTCCCTGGGAGTCCATGCGAATTCCGCATTCTATCCCAGCGTTCCGGCGAGCGCGTTCCGGCGAGCGAGTGATCACTTCCGCCATTGACCCGGACGTTCGGGCACGAAATAATAACCGGGCCTGGCATCCGCAGTACCGCGTGGACCCGTTCACGCCTAATCATCGCGAGGAGTACCATGAACGACTTCAACCGCAAGGTGGAAGGCGCGTCGGCGCGTGTGAGCCAAACCATCAACGACGCCGCCGAGCGCCTGGAAAAAGAAATCCCGGAATTCATCAAATATCTCAACGACGAAGTTGTGCCAGCGATGCGCTCGCACTCCACCAAAGCTTTGCGCGTCGCTTCGCAGAAGCTTACGGAGTTCGCCGACTACATGGATCATCAGCATCCGCCGAAATAGCATCTCGTCGCGCGTTCGCCGTCGATGCATTCGGAGTGCGCCTTCACGTCTTCATGCTCTTCATCGTTCTGCTCACGATTCTGTTCCTGACCGCTTGCGGGCATCCGAAGACGGCGCATGTCAGCGTGCCTCCGCCACCACCGCCCGAATCGCGAACAGAGCCCAGTGCGCCCCAGCCCGCAGGGAACATTCCGAGCGCGAAAGAGAAGTCCTCGACTTCCGAAGACGCCGATCTTGCCGAGCCGACAATCCCTGCCGACGCGAAACCGATTGCGACCGAGGTCGGGCTTGCCAGTTGGTACGGACCTCCGTATCACAACCGCCGCGGATCGAATGGCGAGGTCTACAACATGCACGCCATGACGGCCGCGCACCGAACGTATCCGTTGGGATCGATCGTGCGCGTCACCAATGTGAAGACTGGATCGACCGCGCTGGTGCGCATCACCGACCGCGGACCATTCATCCCCGGACGCGTTCTCGATCTCTCGCTCGCCGCCGCGCGCAAGCTCGACGTCTGGAAGCCCGGAGTGGCCGAGGTTAAGGTCGAGTTGATGCAGTCGGCGACGGTGGCAGGAGCTCCGGGAAAGTGGGCAGTCCAGATCGGCGGATTCCCTGACGAACCGGAGGCGAACAAACTCGCCGCCCAACTCACACGCCGTTATCACACGGCGAAGGTGCTGCGCTTTGCCAGTCCCGCGGGGGACTGGTGGATTCGTGTCCGCGTCCTCGACGATGATCACGAGCGCGCCCAGAAACTCGCCGCGGAAACGACGACTCCGGAAGGCGCAGTGTTCCTGGTGCGGCTCGACTGACCATGAGCGCCATCGAAATCATCCCTCTCGAGACTCGGACAAAGGGCGCGACGTTCATCGTTGCCGCGGCAGCGGTTTACGTCGTGCTGCGGTTGGCTGGCTTCCACCAACTGATTGCCAGCGACGGCGAAGGCTTGGCTGCGCTGCTGCAGATCATCGGAACGCTGTACAGCGTCGTGTACGCGTTCGCGACGTACGTCATTTGGGGACAATTTGCCGCGGTCGAGAATGAAATCTTGAAAGAGTCGGGCGCGCTGAAGGACTTGATTCTCTTCAGCCGCAGCATGAAAGAAGCGACGCGCGATCCGATTGTTCGCGCGGTTCGCGCCTACGGACGTGCAGTTTCGGAATCGGAGTGGGGAATGCTTTCGCGCGGCGAATCGACCGAGCGAACGGACAAGCTGTTCTCGGCAATCATCTCGAGCGTCATCGAAGTGAAACCCGAAGACGATTCCGAGCGGCGCGCTCACGATCAATTGCTGGCTATCGCGAACCAGGCAAGCGGCCATCGCGACGAGCGGCTCGCACTAAGCGGGAAACGGATTCCGCGAACACTGCTCCTCTTCGTTACGATGACCGCATTCTCCATCCTGCTTCTGCTGCTGTTTTATCCGTTCCACAATCTTGCGGTGGGCGTCGTGTCGATTGCACTCACGATGACCCTTTTCTACTTCGCCCACTTCGTGCTCACCGATCTGGACAATCCGTTTGAAGGCACGTGGAATGTGAACTCTCGTCCGTTCGACGACCTTGCCACCAAATACCGCTGACGCGCGTGCGCGGCTGACAACGTTCTGCGCGCGGTGTTATCTTTCGGCCAGGTGCTTAACTTATGAGCGATGCCAATTGCCTTTTTTGCCGCATCATCCGCGGCGAGATTCCCTCGAAAAAAGTTTACGAGGACGACCACGTCTTCGCATTTGAGGACATCGACCCGAAGGCGCCGACGCACGTGCTGATCATCCCGAAGAAACATTTCGCGGGATTGAAAGAAGCCGAGGCTGCGGACGCTGAGATTATCGGGCGCTGCCATCTGGCGGCGGCGCGGATTGCGCGCCAGCGGAACATCGAGCAGGGATATCGAACCGTGCTTAATGTTGGTCCGGGAGCGGGGCAGTCGGTGTTTCATCTGCACGTACACCTGCTCGGAGGGCGTTCGCTCAGTTGGCCTCCGGGATAGAGCGGTCCCTTTCACGGCTAAATTTTTTCTGACGGGAGGCAGGCGAGCGTGCCCGCCTTGCGTTATCCGTGCTGCACATCATCGTGCTGCTCACGTCCGTCTGACATCCCTACCCCCTCCCCCGGCGTTGCAATTGGGGAGTGAATCGCTAGGCTTGAGCGCTGACTCTCGAATGGGAGGAGACTCTGCCACCCGGCTCCGCAGCAACGCTGCTCCACACCATACGCTGTACTTTTTGATTGAGCTCATCATAATCAGCACCCCTAGTATTGCGGAGACGCTGAGTACTCCCCCAATCGAGGCAGCCACCGACGCCATCACGGTCACCTTGGCCCCCAAACTTCAAGCTACAGGAAACTTCGTTCAGCATAACATTCAAACAAATGTGAACAGGGCGGGTGGCCCACCTTTTTAACGATCTTTGCGTTCGCCATTCCCACTGAGGGTGCCCCCCTTCGACTTCGCTCAGGGCAGGCTCTTGCGTTTCTTGCAAGGGTGGGCGGCGATGCTGCGTGTGCCATTTGATTTTGTTGTGGACACGTGATCAAACCCACTTGGCACCGGCATTTCCGACTCCTGCCCCGTTCGCTCGGCTCAGGGCAGGCTCTTCGGCTGCGCTCTGGCGAAAATCCCCACTTCTCGCGCAAAGAACGCGCGAGAAATGGGGCGCCCACGATTTTCATTTCCTTTGGTGGGCGTCGGCCCATGGGTACTCAGGGCAGGCTCTTCGCAAGAAACGCGAAGGACGGGACACCCACTGTGTTGGTCACGCTGCGGACCGATACAACTGGTCCGCTGGACAGCCGAGGGCGGCTGTCCCTACAAATGCCCGCAAGATCAGAGCCTGGGCCACCCGTCTTCGCTTAACCAACTTCAGCGGCAAACGAATCTGCGTAGCGAGGAAGCAAGAGATTCGTTATGGCAGCCACGGCTAGCGCTGCGGCGAGGAGGATCAGCAGAGAGGCGTAGGAGCCGGTGGCATCGAAGGCACGTCCGAGAATGACAGGACCGATGGCTCCAGCGGCTGCGTAGAAGGTCCAAGTGAGACCGTAGAGAGTGGAAAAGGCACGCACGCCAAAATAACGAGTCAGCAGGTAAGGGGTCATGGCGGCTTCGCCTCCGGCGCCGATGCCGATGAGCGCGGCCGCGAGGCATCCGGCCGGAAAACTGTGGGCGCGAGCCAGAAGAAAAATTCCCAGCGCAGTCACGAGGTTGATGACGAGCGCAACGCGCGGGCCAAAGAAACGGTCGAGCAGCCATCCGACGACGACGCGGCCGAGCAGACTCGATCCACCGAGGACCGAAGCGCAGAGCGCCGCATTTCCCCCGGTGAGGCCGCGGTCGGTGAGCAGCGCGGAGAGGTGGGTGATCGCGCCGTTCATGCTGATCGAACTCACGAAGAGGATGGCGGTGATGATCCAAAAAGCAGAAGAGCGCAGACCTTGCTGCCAGGAAATTCCGGAATGTGCCGGAGATGAGGCCTTGCGTTGGGTCACGCCGGGCTCGCGGATGTAGCGCCAACTGAGAGGCAAGCCGAGTAACCATGCCAGACCGCCGAGTGACGCGTAGGCCGCGCGCCATCCTGAGCGAGTGATGATGGATTGGGCGACGACGGGCAAGATCATTGCGCCCAAACCGGCTCCGACCATCACGAAGGCCAGGGCCATCCCCAAGCGCTGATGAAACCAGGTGGAAATCGACCGCGAATAGGCGAGATGGGCGGCGCCGTTTCCGACTAAACCGAGCACGAAGCAGGTCGCGTAGAACTGCCACAGTCCCGCGTGCAACAGCGAGAGCGAAGCGATGGCGCAGACGTAGATCGTCATGCAAATGAGGATGATGCGGCGAGGGCCAAAGCGATCGATCCAGCGGCCGAGGAAGGGCGAGAAGACTCCCAGGGTGACGGCGGCGATGGCGAAGCCGCTGGAGATGGCCTCGCGGCTCCAGCCGAATTCGGCAGCCAGCGGCTTCACAAAAACGGAGAAGGTATAGACGAAGAGCGAGCCGAATCCGGCCATCACGCCGAGACAGGCCGCCAAGACGACGCGCCAGCCGTAATAGCCGAGATCGAATTCGCTCGGGCCGGAGTCTCTGCCGGCGGGTTGCGCGGTCGCTAGATCAACTCCGACGCTTCCGGGAACGGGGGTCTCGCTCATGTGCCTCGAGGTTGCGCGTTATGCAGGAGTGGGATCATATACAAATCGCCCGACGGGCATCTCTAGCCTTTTTGTAGTATTGCCGCGATTTCTGGATCGCTGGTAAGGTTTCGGGAAATTCAGAAACGGTCGTCAGTTCGTCAGATCTGAGATTTCAGATTGAAGTGACACCTGTCTTCTGACCGGCGCGCGATAAGTTCACGTTCCGCTGCAAAATCTAATTCAGAGTCAAAGAAGCGTTCTCATTATGCCGATTCCAACCGAACCGATTGGCAGCATCCCTCGCCCCGCGGAGTTGTTGGCGGCGATGCAGGCGCATGCCGCGCGAAAGATATCCGACGAACAGCTCGATGCGGCAAAAGAAGCGGCGCTGCGCGATACGATCAGCCGGCTGGAAGAGACCGGATCGCCTGTCATCACGGATGGTGAGCAGACGAAACCTAGTTTCGCAACCTACCCGCTGAGCGGCCTTGATAATCTGGCTGGAGATGGCGTCACCATTCCGTTTGCGGACGGACACACGCGGCAACTCCCGCGACTGACGAGAGGTCCGTTCCGCTATGGCGTGCATGCCGCGACCTATCTCAAAGCTGCCCAGCGACTCGCGCATCGGCCGGTGAAGCAGGCGGTGATTTCGGCGTCGGCGTTGAGCCTGCTCTATCCGCAGAATGGCCTGAGTGGATATTCTCAGGAAGCGTTTCTCGACGACCTGATTCAGAATGCGGAGAGGGATATCCGGGAGTGTCTGGAATCGAATGCGGCGTGCGTGCAGATCGATTTCACGGAAGGACGGCTGGCGCTGAAGCTCGATCCATCGGGCGGATGGCTGAACACATTCATTGGGCTCAATAACCGCGTTCTCGAAAGATTTTCGGATGCCGAGCGACAGAAGATTGGAGTGCACACTTGTCCCGGCGGCGATCGTGATTCCACGCACAGCGCGGACGTGGACTACAGCAATTTGCTGCCGGCATTGTTCAACCTTAACGTCGGCCGCTTCTATGTGCAGATGGCCAGCGAACAAGACCACCGACGCGTACTCACCATGATCCGAAGCCTGCTCAAGCCCGGGCAGATTGTTTTTGTGGGGGTCACGGATCCGATCAATCCTCGAGTGGAGAGCCCTGAGGAAGTACGCAATCGAGTGATCGAGGCAGCGGAATTCATTCCTTCAGGGTCGCTCGGAACGACCGACGATTGCGGATTCTCGCCTTTCGCAGACGACACGTCCACATCGCGAGAGACGGCCTTCGCGAAAATCAGAAGCCGCGTCGCGGGCACGGCGATGGCAGCCAAAGTTCTGGGAGTCTAAGTTACCGTTCTCGGTTGAGCTTGGCGTATTCCGCTTTCGCTTCTTTGTGGACGGGGACGTCGGGATCGGCGTCTTTCCACTTGGCGAGGAATCCTGACGCTGCCGAGCTTTTCGATGATCCGGTAGTGGGAAATCGTCTGGCCGATCACAGGCGCCAAATCTTACGCGGGGAAAATGAGAATGGTCAACGAAAGCCGTTGAAGGCTCCGTGGCTTGAAGATGGGGGTTCCCGGCGAACATTTCGCCGAGGCGATTGACAGCCAAACTTACTGGACGGTTGGCTCGACGTCGTCGGGAGCGCCGTGCCTGCGCAGCAACTGCGGCAGATTCTGCGAGAAGGCAGAACGCGGCAGAACCATGTCACAGCCGACTTCATGCGCCTTCTGCTTCAGATCTCCCTGAACGTGCGACAGGAATCCGATGATCGAGGTGCCCTTCTTCAGCTTGCTTTTCAGCTTGGGGATGAGGGTCAACGGCTTCACGCTGTTATTGTTCAGGTCGAAGATGATGAGCGACGGTTTCTCTTCGCCGTTCTGGTGCATCTTCTCCATCAGATCTTTGTCGGTCTTGACGAACTCAACTTTGACGTTGAGTTTGCGGGCCGTTTCCTGAATCTTGGCCATGAAGAAGAGGTCTTCGATGAAGGCGAAGATGCGGGAGTTCGTTTCTTCGGTGGAGGCCGGCAGAGGCTCGGGCTCGGGCTGCGGGTATTGGGTCTGGAATCCGGGGCGCTGTCGGCCGCCACCCTTGTGGCCGTTGTTACCGCCCATCACGGCGCGATAGCTGTGATCCATGGGCGCGGTGTAGATGCCGTCTTTGTTCTCGCGGCTCAGGCCCTGACCGGGCCGCTGTCCGCGCTGGCTGTGTGGGCGGCGCCCTCTGCGCCGTCTTCTGCCTCCCCCACCGGAGGTTTTTCCTGGTCCTGCGTTCATAGTCCTCTCAAATTGGTTGCTACAGAATGCAACGCTGCAAAGAAATCAAAGTTTTGCCAGTCGCACGGGTGTCGCGGTCCGGCCCATAGATTGGCCGGAACACGCAATCCTATCTGCGCAGTTGCGGGTTGCGACTGGACACAATGTGGAACGAACCCCAGCTCTGAAAACGACCTGCTATTTTGCGAATGAAAACTTTACTTTTTAAGACTCGATTTTCCGTTTATCGGATCCGTAAGGCGCCGCCTCAGAACGGCTGGCGCGGAAGACCTACGCGGGAACGAGGTCTAAACAGAACACCACCATCGTACGCGTCCTCACGCAACTCCGCAAGGGCCCGTCCACCGGGGTTTTGCACAGGAGTGCATGGCCGGCAGAACTCGACGAGCCAGCGAGATCGAGCGCAGCCGGCACAGCAACTCGCTGTGTTTCACTGCTCCTGAGAGAGGTCCCGCGCCCACTTCTGCGCCTGCCAGTAGCAGCTGGCCACTTCCTCGGAATCAAGATGCAGGTTTTCGCTGAGGGCCCCCGCGGCTTCCCACTCTCCGCTTTCATGGGCCAGCATCAGCTGGAACACGGGGCGCAACGCGCTTGGCTGGCCGAGCAGTACCGCCTTGGTCGCACGATCGAGTGGGATCTTTTCCAGCACTTCGGCCATGGGAATTTCCAGCATGGCATCGATGCGCGACAGCAAACCCAGCAGGAACAGGTCGGACTCCCCCTGGGGGACGCGGGAGGCCAGCAATTCGCCAAAGCATCCGCGGACCAGCGCAGCGAGTACAAGATCGCTGGTCTTGTCGTGTCCGGCTCCGACCGCGGCTACCAGGCGCACCCAGCGGCGCACGTCGCGCTCTCCCAACATCGATAAAGCATGCCGAACCGAATGAATCTCGCTCTGGAAGCCGAAGACCGCGGAATTCAAGTAGCGCAGCAGGCGGTAGCAGACGGAGGCTTCGGCCTTGATCAGCCTCTCGAGTGCGGCTACGTTCAAGTCCGGGCGGGAGACCTCCTGCAGCATGCGCAGATAGTTCAGATGGTTGGCAGGCATGTCGTGCGTGGCCATCATTTCAGGGCGACGAAAAAAGTAGCCCTGAAAGTAGACAAAGCCGAGATCGCGGGCGTGGGCGAACTCCTCGTAGGTTTCGATTTTTTCCGCCAACATGCGGCAGCGCCACGATCTGGCTTTCTTGATCAGATCGGCGCGTTGCTCTTCGCTGGTCAACTACATCTCGACTTTGATGATGTCGGCGATTTCCGCCAGAGACTCGCGCGGATCGCCGGCCACATAGTCATCCAGGGCGATCATGTATCCCGCTTCTTTGAGACAGCGGCAGGCGGTGGTGACATCGGGGTCGGCTGGAACCGTCTCGAGAATCTCGACCACGGTCGACGCCGACGGCAGTAGCCGGACTTCGGCGGCCGGCCTTGGGGCTGCTCCGGAGCTTGCCTGGCAGAAATGCTTTCCACTCGACTTCTATCGGCAAGAGGTTGGAAAGGGTGAGGGGCGGGATTAGAGAGCTATAAGGAGGGCCTGCCCGGGTCGTTGGTTGGAGAGCACGATTGTGGGCGAGCGGGAGGTAACTTCAAAATCCCCACCCTCTCGCAGAAAACGCGAGAAGGGTGGGGCACCCATGTCTAGACTCTTTGAGCGCCTCCGAGGGCGGTCAGTGCGGAGACGATCTTTGCGGACCATTGGGCGATTTCGTCTTCGCGGAGGGTGCGGTCGCTGGATTGGAATCTTGCGCGCAGCAGGACTGAATATTTCCCGGTGGCGATTGACCCGCCGCGAAAAATCTCGACGGGGAGGAACTCGCGCAATTCGCGAATGCCAGTTTCTTCCATCGACTTGCGCATCTGCTCGAAGGACAAGGCGTCATCGAAGGCGAACGAAAAATCGCGCTCGACCGTAGGATACTTTCCAAGCGGAGTGAAGCGCACAGTTCGCAGACCGACTTTGTACAACTGCTCCAGATCAAACTCGGCGAGGAAAACGTCTTGCCGCAATTTTCTGGAGGCCGCCACTTCGGGTTGAAGCTGACCGAAGTTCGCCACGACCGCGCCCTTCAGACGCGCACGCGCGGAACGTCCGGGATGGTAATACTCCCGAGTCTGGCGGTCATAGGTGATCTCGCCGGCAAAGGCAGCCAGCAGATTCTCCACGTCGCCTTTGAATCCACGGAACGTCTCTGCGGCCGCCGCGTGCTCGCCCTGGCTGACGTCCAACGCGCCCCCCGCCGGAAGCGCCCAGCGCACCGCTGCTGCAGTCGCGCCGAGGCAGGCTCGGCGCGGCTCCACGCGCTCGCCGCCCGACATTTCATACAAACTGCCCATCTCGAACAGGCGAGCATCCGCAATGTCGCGATTCAAGTTCCACGCCAGCATGTCGAGCATTCCGGGCACGAGCGATGTGCGCATCACAGAGGCCTCTTCGCTGAGCGGATTCTCAAGCTCCAGTACTTTCGGTCCAGAGGAAGACGAGAACCTTTTCGCGTCGGCGTGGGAGGTGAATGTCAGCGACAACGCTTCGTTGTATCCCAGCGCGAGTGCGCGCCGGCGCAGGACAGCGTCGATGGGAGCGTGCGGCAACTCGACCACCGCGCCGCTGTACGCAGGCAGCGTATTGGGGAACTTATTGTAGCCGTGCAGGCGCGCGATTTCTTCGATGACGTCGATCTCGCGCTCCACGTCGAGGCGCCAGCTCGGGATCTGTACGCGGAATTGGGCGTCCGCCTGGCCTTCGGGGATCAATTCGAATCCGAGGCGCTTGAGCAGCCGGAAAACCTGGCCGGCGTCGAGAGTGCTTCCAAGAATGCGGTGAACTTCGGACACACGCAGCACGACTGGAGCCTGGTCCATCTTCTTCGAGACCACGTCGACGACATCGCCGACCAATTCACCGCCGCCGGAGGCGAGAATCATTTCCGCAACTAGATCACAGGAGAGCACGGTGGACTCGAAATCGGCGCCGCGCTCGAAGCGATGGGAGGCGTCGGTGTGGATCGCGTGGCGGCGGGACATTTTGCGGACAATGCCGGGATCCCACCAGGCCGACTCGATCACGATGTTGCGCGTCTTGTCGGTGATCATCGTGTCGTATCCGCCCATGACTCCGGCGAGGCCAACGGGCTTTTTTGTATCGCAGACGACGAGATCATCCGAGGTCAGCTTGCGTTCGACGCCGTCGAGCGTCTTGAGCCTCTCGCCGTTGCGAGCCTTGCGCACGATGATCTGGCCGCCCTCGAGCAGGTCGGCGTCGAAGACGTGCGTGGGTTTGCCGATCTCCCAGAGAACATAATTCGTAGCATCCACCGCGTTTGAGATCGGGCGCTGATCGAGCAGTTGGAGACGGTGAGCGATCTTTTCTGGCGACGGCTTGATCTCCGTGCCTCGAATGACGCGTGCAGAAAATCGCGGACAGAGTGCTGGCGCTTCGACCATGATGGGGAACACGGCGGATGGCGTACCTGCGGGGAGCTTCGGTGCAATCTGTTTGAGCGGGAGATCGTAGATGGCGGCAGCTTCGCGGGCGACGCCGTAGTGATTCATGGCGTCGGGGCGATTGGTGCCGATCTCCATTTCGAAAGTCAGATCGGAGCCCGAGCCAGAAGTGCCCTCGACACCGAGGCCGACGTCCGTCAGGTCTTCTGCGAGGCGTCGGTCGTCGACGGTGAGATCAACGTAGTCCCGAATCCAATTGGGAGAAAGTTTCATGAGTAGCTTCTAGCTACTAGCTCCTAGCTTATAGCGGTCCCTTTTGACTCCATATGTTTCACTGGGCTGCACGCCAGATCCTTCGCTGCGCCTGAAAAGCGGCTCCGCTCGGGATGACGCCGCGATTGTAAATTACTTGCGGCCGCACCCACGACTAACGACTAACGACCGCTTCATCTGAACTGCTGCAAAAATCTTACGTCGCCCTGGAAGAACAGCTGGATGTCATCCACGCCGTATTTCAGCAGCGCGAGGCGATCGACGCCCATGCCGAAGGCGAAGCCGGAAACTTTTTTCGGATCGTAGCCGTTGTCCTTTACGAATTCAAAAACATTGGGATCGACCATGCCACAGCCGAGGACTTCGATCCATCCGGTCTGCTTGCACGGACGGCACGGGTCGGACCCACGCTTGCCGCTTCCGCCGCAGATGAAGCACGTAACATAAAGCTCCGCGCTAGGCTCGGTAAACGGGAAGAACGACGGACGAAAGTGCGTCTTCACGCTCGATCCGAACAGCGCTTTCATGGCGTGATCGAGCGTGCCCTTCAGATCACCGAAGGTGATATTGGTATCGACGGCGAGGCCTTCAATCTGATGAAACATGGGGGAATGGCTCGCGTCCGGCGGATCGTTGCGGTGCACGGTCCCGGGAATTACGATGCGAATCGGCGGACGCATCATCTCCATGGTGCGAATCTGTACTGGAGACGTATGCGTTCGCAGCAGCAAGCGCTCGCGCTGCGGCTTCGATTGCTGGCCCGCAATGAAGAGCGTGTCCTGCGTGTCGCGCGCAGGATGGTTCGGCGGAAAATTCAGCGCTTCGAAGTTGTAGTAATCCGTCTCGACGACCGGGCCTTCGGCGACGGAGTAACCCAGCTTTTCGAAGACACCAACGATTTCATCTCTCGTCTTGATAACGGGGTGCTCGGCGCCGACAGGACGGCGGATGCCGGGGAGGGAGATGTCGACGCTTCCGGAGGCTAGCGAGTCGCCGCTACCGCCGATGTGCGTGCCTTCGACCAGTTCCGTGATACGCGTCTTCAATTCGTTGACGCGCATTCCGGCCTCGCGCTTGGCTTCCTTTGGAGCGCCTTTCAGCCAGAGATCGTTGATCTGCGTGAGGATGCCGTTCTTGCGGGCCATCCAGCGGTCGCGGAATGTTTTGAGATCGGCGTCGGTGCGGACTTCGGCGGCTTCTGCGGTGCACGCGGCGATACATTCACCGGCAGCCTTCTCCAGGTCGGGGGCTGAATAGTCCGTCAGTTTGGGAACGGTGTATGCCACGAGAATTCTTCAATACATATGTGGGGACTGCCGCCCTCGGCTGTCCATCGGCTCGAAGAGTCGACGGGTGTTGACCTGCCGCGCCAGCGCGCCACAATCTGCATCAACTCTTGCAGCTTAAGCCGGGCCCAGCCCGGCCGGACGGCCGAGGGCGGCCGTCCCCACATAAGCACTGGAACTGAAAGCTTAGAGCTGACGGCTGAGAGCTACGCCAGCGCGCTCTTGGCTTGCGTCGCCAGGCTGGCAAATCCCGACGGATCGCTCACCGCCAGGTCCGCCAGAATCTTGCGGTCCAGTTCGATCTTCGCCACTTTCAATCCGTGGATGAACTGGTTGTAGCTCATCCCGTTGAGCTTGGCGGCGGCGCCGATGCGGACGATCCAGAGCGAGCGGTACTGGCGCTTGCGCTGCTTGCGCCCGGAGTAGGCAAACTTCAGTCCGCGTTCGACGGACTCTTTCGCCGAGCGGTAGAGCTTTGATTTAGTGAGGAAATATCCGCTTGCGCGCTCTAATATTTTCTTGCGCTTCGCGCGGCGTTTGGTTCCGCGTTTTACACGAGGCATGGTGTTCTCCTTTTGGCTTTCGTTTTATGGCGGCTGGAGGTAAGGGAATCTGTCTGACCTCTTCACGCGCCCGGAAGAATTGTGCGATTCAGTGATCGTATGATTGCGCGATTATCCCCATTCAGGGGTTCCAATCGCTCAATGACTCAATCGCAAAATCACCCAACGTCCTTCACTGATACGGAATCATCCGCAGGACCTTGGCCAGATCCCCGTCACTGACGAGGCCGCCATGGCGCAGCTTGCGTTTCCGTTTCGTGTCTTTGGACGTCAGGATGTGACGCAGTTTCGCGTGTCCCCGCTTCACTTTCCCCGTCCCGGTTTTCTTGAAGCGCTTGGCAGCGCCTTTGTGCGTTTTCAATTTCGGCATAGAAACCCTCAGCTTTTAGCAATTCGCAGTTGGCACTTCGCAGAACAAAACCTCACACTGGCATTCTCTCGACCGGCCAAATGCCAAGTGTTGCGTGCCAATTGCGATGAATTTATAGTTCGTCACCGGCCGCGCTTACGACGCGGGCTTGGCGACCTGCGGCAGAGGCGCGCTCGGGCCGGGTGCACTTTGCGCCGCAGCCTTCTCAGCTTTTTCAGCTTTCTGCTTTTCTTTCTCGCGTTCCTTGTCCGTTTTTTTCGGAGCGAGGATCGCGTGCAGCGTGTTGCCTTCCTGCCGTGGCCGGAACTCCACGATACTGTGCGGCTCGACGTCTTTAATCAGGCGCTCCAGGATCTGCCGACCAAGGCCGGTGCGAGTCATCTCGCGTCCGCGGAAGAAGATCGTTGCCTTAACCTTGTCGCCCTCATCGAGGAAGCGCAGAACGTGATTCTTTTTCGTCTCGTAATCGTGGTCGTCCACATTGATGCGGAACTTGACCTCTTTTACGGTGATCGTCTTCTGGTGCTTCTTGGCTTCGCGCTCTTTCTTTTCCTGCTGGTAGAGATACTTCCCGTAGTCCATGATGCGGCACACGGGAGGCTGCGCGGTGGGCGAAATCTCAACCAGGTCCAGATTCTTTTCGCGGGCTTTCTTGATCGCTTCATAAGGCGGCATGATGCCCAGCTGCGCGCCCTCGTCATCAATCACGCGAATTTCGCGTGCCCGAATACGATCGTTGATGCGGATAAAACGTTTATCGATACAGTCCTCCAGTGCTCTAAGCGACTGAGAATAAAGAATTATAGCATGAGGAATGCGGACAACTGCCAGCCTGGCGAGTTACGGTTCGCGGTTACGAATCTCCATGTCAGAGAAAAGCACGGAGGCTCGGCATTCTTGAGGAGACGAGCCTCCGCGTCCGATGCTAACTCAATTTAGTTGCCAATGTGAACTGTGCCACCACCTTGGGTGTTGGAGGGGGCCGTAATCGAATAAGTCACCGTCTCTCCGTTCCCGCCGGGCAAGGCGGTTTGCGTACCGTTTACGCCCACTGACAGCTTGGACGGTTGCGGAGACCAGACCGTAGCCGACTGTCCACCTACTTCCCACGCAATTTTATAGGCCTCATCGGAGTTGAACGCGATCTGTCCACCATTCGGAATCGCGATGGGATCGGGAGAGGTGTTGAGCGAGGAAATATTGACGGTCAGCGGTCCATTGCCAAATTGAACGGCGTAGGGACCACCGGTGATTTTTTGTGTGTTCGCGTTGTAGATGGAATAGTCGATCGTAACGTTGAGAGAGGAAGTTCCTCCCTCAGCCGCGCTATCCGCCCCCGGCTGAAGATCGCTAATCTCGTTGAAGTTACTGGTAAAGACGATGTTCACCGGAAACGGCGCGCCGTTGTGGAACGCAATGCTGTCGAGGGCATTTATTTTGATGTACCCGTTGGAATTTACGGTTCCCGTGGGGCTGATATCGATCGTCCAGAGCGCTAGTTCAGGTAACGGCTTTGCTGCCATGTTCTCTCTCCTTGTGACGTCAAATTATTTGGAACTGGGCCGGAAATTCGGATCGGACAACAAACCCTTCAGCGCCGGAGTATTCTTGAGGGACTCCAGCGAGAATCCTTTCTGCAAGCTTTTCTCGATGTACTCGATGGCGTGTGGACGATCGCCGAGGGTTTCATAAGCCTCGCCAACGTTTTCCAGCACGTCGGAATCGTCGGGTGAAAGAGTGAGCGCAGTTTGCAGGTGCGCCAAAGCTTTTTCCCGTGATTTTTTCTCGGCGTAGAGCAGAGCCAACCGGACCTGGACACCGCCGTCACGCGGATTCGACTGCGCCGCCTGCTCCACCAAAGGAAGCTCCTTGTCGCGTGTCGCTTCGAGCTTCACCTGGTCATGCAAACCCTCATATGCCATGGCAAGATTCGCCCAGACGATGTAATCGTGATCGTTGAACTGCAATGCCTTCTCGGTGGCGGCCGCCGATTCCGCATAGCGCTGCTGCAGCGCATACATGTAACCGAGGTTGGCATAGGCGCCGTAACTCGGACTCAGTTCAATGGACTTCTTCAAGACTGCCTCTGCCTTTGGGAATTGCTTCGGATCGCCCGTATCGACGTAGGTCGCTCCCAGATTCGAGTAAGCCGTGGCGTTATCGGGTGTCAGTTCGATCACGTGTTGAAGCTGGGCTACGGCATCGTCGTACTTGGCCTGGCGGGCATAGAAATTTGCCAGGCTGTTGTATCCGCTCCAATAGTCGGGACGCAAGGCGATCGCCTTTTTGTAAGCGGCTTCGGCATCGGCATTGCGTCCGGCGGTCTCGTAGGAGTGGGCCAAACCGTTCAGAGCATCGGCATTTCGCGGATCGAGTTGCAGCGCGCGCTGGAATTCTTCGAGCGCCAAGTCATTCTTCCCTGTCGCGTTGTGGATGCCCCCCAGCGTCACATAGGCAGTCGGCAAACTGCTGTTCAGCGCCGTCGCCTTGGTGCCGTTCGCGAGAGCGAGTTCTGTCCACTTTGGATTCTTGTCGAGCTGATACTGCAACAGGTAGGCTTGGCCTAATCCTGCGTAGCCCAATGCAAATTGCGGATCGGTCGTAATTGCGCTCGACAACGATTCGATCGCCTGATCAAGATTGCCGGCCTTATCGTAGCGCTCCATGAGACCGAGCGCCTTCAGGTAGGACTCATAAGCCGCTGGCGCTGAAGAACCGTCAGCGCTGTGCAAAGCCGTGGCCGGAACTTCCACGTGCATCAGGCGAGCCAGGCCGGAAACGGCTTGATCCTGAAGGGCAGCGAAATCTCCCGACGGATCCTGCAGCGAGAGCGATCCTTCCTGGCGGACGTCCTTGGTGCGAATCAAGTTCACGGTTAGGTGAACGCCTGAGTTGTCGCGCATCACGCTGCCCTTGACGACGAGCGTGGCGCCGAACTCCCGCAGTGCCGCCTCCGGATCGTTGACCTTTCTCCTTCTAACCTCGCTGGCGGGAACTACCCAGAGGGACTGCTGCCCTCCGTCGAGATTCGACAACTTGCTGGTCAAGCTGTCCATCAAGCCTTCCGAAATCGCTTCGTTGGCGGAGTCGTTGCCGATGTTGTCGAAGGGAAGAACCGCGATGTGCTTCTCTCCCCCGCTGTTGGTGCCACCGGAAAGAAGACCAGCCACGCCGTGCCGCACCGCTGGAATGAGAAGAGAAACCGCGGCAAGGAGCAGGACTGCGGCGATGAACTCGACCGCCCAACGGCGCGCGCGATCCGCAGGCGTGACCAGCGCCCGGCTCGACGAAGCATGTTCGAGAGCGCGCCGCAAATCCCGCGACGAGGCCTTCAGATTGCGTCCCGAGGGCGGGCCGGGCGCAGCGTCGAATGCGGGCTTGCAAGCTTCGAGATCCGCGAGCAACTCGCGACAGCCGGCATAACGGTGAGTGCGATCCTTCGCCAACGCGCGGCAGACGATCGACGCTATCGCCGAATCGAGTCCGTCTACCGGCGGAGGTTGCTCGAGAATCGCCAGCAGCACCGCCGACATATTTCCCCGCTCAAACGGATGCTTGCCGGTCAGCATCTCCTCGAAGACAACGCCCAGCGACCAGATGTCGGTGCGGCGGTCGAGCGGTTCGTTGCGCACCTGCTCCGGCGACATGTAGGCCAGAGTTCCCACCGGACCTGCTGTCAGTGTTGTGGCGGCGTTGCTGGCGACGCGGGCAAGGCCGAAGTCCACAATTTTCGCGACGTTCTGCCGCGTTATGATCACATTCGAGGGCTTGATGTCGCGATGGATGATGCTGTGCTCGTGGGCATCGATCAGCCCGCGGGTGATTTGCACCATGATTTCGAGGGCTTCTTTCGGCGGCATGGGCCCGCGGCGAATCCGCTCGGCGAGCGTGAGGCCCTCGTAGTAGGCCATCACGATGAAGGTTTGGCCAGCGGCGGTTTCCTCGAGACCATGGATGACGCCGATGTTGGTGTGGTCGAGCGCGGAGGCCGTACGCGCTTCCTGCAGGAAGCGTTCTTTATCTTTAGACGCGACGTTCAGATCATTGGGCAGGAATTTGAGCGCGACGGTGCGGTTGAGTTTCAGGTCGAGCGCCTTGTAGACAATGCCCATCCCGCCGACGCCTGCGGTTCCAAGGATCTTGTAGCCACCGACCTGTTCGTCCACGGCCAAAGGCCGCACGGAAGATGTCACTGCAAGCCCCCACAGATGGATCTGCGTCGAAGAATTCCACCGCTCACCGGCCGGGGAAATGGGTTGGAACGAAGGGATCGGCGCGCGATAGAGGCGAATCATACCGCCGCCACCAAAGGCTTGCAAGCACAGGGAAAAGAGCCGGGGCGCCGACTCGAAGCCGCGGCGCGACGACCTTTCCACGAAAAGCATGTTTGCGCGACAATAAAGACTCAAGGAGGCTCGTCGCTGCGGGCTTCCAGCTTTTGAGGTGAGCCGTGTGCAGAAACATTAAAACCCTGTTCAACTTCGATCCACCGGTGACGGACGAGGAAGTCCGCGCCGCCTCCCTGCAATTCGTGCGAAAAATCAGTGGGTTTAACAAACCATCCAAGGCGAATGAGGACGCGTTTCACGCCGCTATTGAGGATGTGGCCGCGATCTCGATGCGCCTGCTCCGTTCACTGGAAACGACCGCGGCGCCTAAGAATCGCGAGGAAGAGGCGGCCAAGGCGAAGGCTCGCGCGGCCGAGAGATTCAGCGTCGGGTAGGTCCTGCGCGAGGGCTGCCGACGTGGTCAAAATCGCACCACTCGATCGTCCTCCATCGCAAATCTCTGCTGACTACAGTGTGTAGGGTATCCCACAAGCCCCGCGCGATGCGGCACTCTGGCATAGCTCCTGCCAAGCCATAGTGTTGCCAGTTTGCGGTCCCTTGTCCCTATGCCTACGCGCCGTCTTGATGATCGGATCCGGGAGCTATGCGCCAAAGTCGGTGCTGAGGCGCGTCTCCCCGAGCCTCGACAATGTTTCCACGGAGGCGCTGATGCAGGAGTTGCTGGACGCCATCCACCAGAAAGTCGAACGCATTCGGGCACTGGCCGCCAGAAAACTGTTGCCACCCGCAGATCCCCAGGAAGAACAGGATGAGAAAGACCAGAAAGAACGGAGAGCCGGGTAGCCTTGGCTGACTGACTGGCGCATCTCCTCTTGACATGGGATAAGAGCCCTTGTAATCTCGCCAACCGTTGCACGGAGCGCGGTTGTCCTCCGGCGTAAGGGCGGGATGAAACTCTCGTTAGAGACGCGAGATGTCGGCAAAGTGACGATCGTTCGCTGCAAGGGGCGACTGGTGGCTGGCGGCGAAGTGGAAGCTTTGCGCTCGCATATCTCCCATCTTTTACGCGACCGTCGCGCGATTGTGCTGCACCTCGGCGAAGTGGTGTTCATCGACAGCAGCGGTCTTGGAACCATGGTGCGGACGTTGACGAGCACGCGCCAGGTGCGTGGCGACCTGAAGCTGTGCCACGTGCCGGAGCATGTCCAGAAAGTGCTGCAGCTCTCCCATCTGACCAAGTTATTTGATTCGCACGAATCGGAAGACAACGCGGTGGCGTCCTTTTATCGGGCGCGTGCGCCTATTGAACAGCCGGTTTCCGCGGGGAAAAGTGTGTTGTGCGTTGACACGAACGCCGACGTGGTCACGTATCTACGCGAACTGCTGCACCGGGCCGGATACGACGTACACACCAGCAATAATCTACGCGATGGCCTGATCCTGATGCGCGTGACTCGCTTTGATCTGGTGCTCATGGGCGCGGAGATGACCGCATCACCCGCCACGGATAAGGCATTTCGGGATGCCTGCTGCGCCGTGCCGCTGGTGGCACTGGGAAGCGATTTCTCCACCCTCGAAGCTGGCGAAGCTACGGCGGGACTGCTGAAAGAAATCGCCGAGCGGCTGCATTCGGTGCCGCCGGCATAACCCCTCCTCGATCCGTTACAATCCTCCGGCAGCTCTGCAGCTCAATCTCATGGATTCGACCGATTTGCAAATGCGAAAAATGGGTGCGTTTCTTTTCTTAGTTGCTCTCGCCAGTTTGGTTTTGACGACGACCACGCGTCCAGCCGCACAAACTGCGGCGGGTTCTGACGCCAACATCATCGAGCAGGGCAAGTTCACGTTGCACAAGTTCGAGCAGGCTATTGGACAGGAGACCTATGAGATCCGGCGCGACGGCGATTCGATCGCGGTGAAGATGGATTTCAAGTTCACCGATCGTGGATCGGACGTTCCGTTGGCAGCTGCGTTTCGTGGAGCTGCGGATCTCACTCCGCAAGCTTTTGAAATCAAGGGGCGAACGGCGCGTCCCGTGACGATCGATGAAGCTGTGGCGATCGAGGGCAGCACGGTTCATTTGCGAACCCGCGACAAGCAGAGTGAAACTGCGCTGCGCACCGGAGCGTTCTTCACGATCGCCGGATACGCACCCACGACCATGCAGATGCTGATGGTGCGTTACTGGGCTTCGCACGGATCTCCCGCGCAGCTCGCCACCCTGCCAACTGGATCGGTGAAAGTGGAACCACGCGGGCAGGATACGATTCGCGTCGGGGCGAAGGAAGAGAAGCTCGACCGCTACACCATCGAGGGTCTGATCTGGGGGCGCGAGACGCTGTGGTTCGATGCCCACCGCAACCTGGTCGCCGCGGTCACGACTGACGCCGAATTCGATCACTTCGAAGCGATCCGCGACGGGTACGAGAGCGCGCTCGGCGATTTTGTGGGACGCGCGGGCGCCGACGGCATGACGGCTCTCGCCGCAATCTCCAAGGGACTTCCCGGCAGCCACGCTTCGACGCTCGCCATTGTAGGTGCGACGCTGATCGATGGAACCGGCGCCGCGCCAGTTCCGGATGCAGCGGTAGTTGTTCACAACGGCCGCATCACCGCTGTTGGGCCGCGTTCAAGAGTAAAGATTCCACACGACGCGAATGTCATCCAGGCGGACGGCAAGACCATTCTGCCGGGCCTTTGGGATATGCACGCGCACTTCGAGCAAGTCGAGTGGGGGCCGATCTATCTCGCTGCGGGCGTGACCACCGTGCGCGATTGCGGCAACGAGTTTGAATTCATCACAGCGGTGCGCGACGCAATTGCGAAGGGTCGCGGGCTCGGACCTCGTCTTCTGCTGGCCGGCGTGGTGGACGGAACCGGTCCTCTCGCGCTCGGGGTCGAACGGGTAGATTCCCCAGACCAGGCGCGAATGTGGGTTGATCGTTATCACGCAGCGGGTTTCCAGCAGATGAAGATCTATAGTTCGGTCAAGCTCGAGAATCTGAAAGCCGTGACCGACGAGGCGCACCACCTCGGCATGACCGTAACCGGGCACGTACCCGAAGGGCTCAATGCGTATCAGGTGATCGAGGCCGGACAAGACCAGATCAATCACATTCAATACATCGAGAACATCATGCGTCCAGCGCTGCCTGCGAGTGCCACACGCGCAGACCGAAGAAATGCGGCGGCGAACATCGACATTCAATCGCCGGAGGCGCAGAAGGCGCTGGCATTCTTGAAAGAGCACCATACGGTGGTGGATCCGACGATGGCGCTCTTTGAACTGTTCACGGCGACAACTGCGAAGCCCCCCGCGAGCTTTGAACCCGGCATCAACAAGATTCCCACCGAACTGGCCGAGCAACTCACCGACGTGGAACCTCCGAACGAGAACTCGGCGCTGGGAGAGAAGCTTTTCCAGAAGGAGATAGAGATTGTGGGAGCATTGCACCGTGCTGGCATCCCCGTAGTTGCGGGCACGGATCAGTCTGTTCCCGGCTATAGCCTGCACCGTGAAATTGAGATCTACGTGCATGCTGGATTCACGCCGATGGAGGCGATTCAGGCGGCGACCATCGTCCCGGCGCGCGCCATGGGCGTGGAGAAAGAGACTGGCACGGTGCAGAAAGGGAAGCGCGGGGATCTGATTCTGATCAACGGCGATCCGCTGGCGGACATTCACAATACCCGGAACGTGGAATACGTGATTACCAATGGCACGATGTATCACACCGCAGAGCTCTGGCAGAGCGTTGGATTCAAGCCATGAGCGCGGCTGTTACGGCTATGCTAGTCTGCCTTTTATGACCGAACGCCGCAGTAGGAAAGCCGGAAAGACCGCATCGAAGAAGACGTCTCTGGCAAAACGAAAACCTAAGCTCACATCAGTTCGGATGCCTGAGGCGAGTCTGCCGGCTCCATCGGCGACGCGCGCCGCGACCGGCAAGCACTTTCTTAGTGACAAGGTCGGACAATTTACCGAGTCCGTGATTCGCGAAATGACGCGCCAGGCGATGCTCTATCACGCCGTCAATCTGGCGCAGGGATTTCCGGATTTCTCCGCTCCAGCGGAGATCAAGCAGGCCGCGCAACGGGCGGTTGCGGGCGATGTCAATCAGTATGCGATCACCTGGGGCGCGAAGAATCTGCGCAACGCGATCGCCCGGCAGATGGGCGTATGGCAGAAAATCACCGTCGATCCCGAGAAGGAGATCACGGTCTGTTGCGGTTCGACCGAGGCCATGATTTCGACGCTGCTCGCGGTCTGCAATACAGGCGACGAGGTCGTGATCTTTGAACCGTTCTACGAAAACTATGGCCCGGACTCGGTCCTAAGTGGCGCGAAGCCGAAGTTTGTAAAGCTGCGTCCGCCGAAGGAGGACGGCGGCGAGTGGACATTCGACGAAAAGGAACTTCGCCGCGCCTTCGACAAGCACACCAAAGCGATCATCCTGAACACGCCGAACAATCCCACCGGCAAGGTTTTCACTCGGAAAGAACTGGAGTTGATTCGCGACTTGTGTATTGAATTCGACGTGCTGGCGATTACCGACGAGATCTACGAGCACATTCTCTACGACGGAACGGAGCACATCTCAATGGTGTCGCTCGCCGGCATGCGGGAGCGAACAGTCACGATCAACGGTATGTCGAAGACTTACAGCGTGACCGGATGGCGCGTGGGATGGGCGGTTGCTCCGGAGAACATCACAAACGCGATCCGCAAGGTGCACGATTTTCTGACTGTCGGCGCGCCGGCTCCGCTACAGGAGGCTGGAGTGGCGGCGCTCAGCTTGCCCGCGGAGTATTACGTGAATCTCGCAACGGGATACCGCGTACGCCGCGATCATCTGATGCCGGCGCTCACTGCGGCCGGATTCCAGTGCTTCCGTCCGCGCGGCGCCTACTACGTAATGACTGACATTTCGGCATTCGGCTACAGCGACGACGTGGCGTTCGCGAAATATCTGGTGCAGGAAATCGGCGTAGCATGCGTACCGGGATCGAGCTTCTACCGGGATTCGGGAGATGGGGCCCGGCAAGTGCGCTTCGCGTTCTGCAAGAAACCGGAGACGCTGGACGAGGCCGCGCGCAGGCTGGCAAAACTGGCGCGCTAACGCCGGTCGTTCAACGCATCTCATTGGCGTTAGTGGGTTCGAGTTTCGAGGACACCGCACGCCACTCGATCTCCCGAATTCCCGGATGGGTCTGTCTGGTAGTCGTCCGCTTTGGCGTGGATCACGATGGCCACGCTCGGAAGCTGTCGCGGCCCGGGCTTCAGCGTAACATCTGGGTCTTCGATGCGCAGCTTCGCCTTGCCATTCTGGCCGACCGTGAAATTTTTCATGTCTCCGGCGTGATGTCCCTCGGGATTCTCGAAGCCGTGCTTCTTGCCGTCGGGATTGAAATGTGCCCCGGCCGCCTTGAAGTCAGAGCCTTCGCAGTTGGGAACCTGGTGAAAGTGAATCGCGTGCTCGCCGGGGGTCAGACCGTGAAGGTGAAGGTCCAACATCACTCCGGGGCCCTCGTCCCTGACGATAATCTGCCCGACGTTTTTCCCGACGAAGTCTCTCATTTGCACGAACTGGACATCGTTCTTGGCAGCGCTTTTCGATGGAACAGGGACCAGCAGGGCAAAACATCCGGCCGCGACACACACAATCTTCTTCATGAATGGACTCCTGGGGGCAGCAGGATTATATCCAAAACCGCCTGGCAGCGATCGACTGGCCGGCCGGAATTTCGCCATTCAATTCAGGAAGCGATCCTGTTTTAGGCGCTGAGAGAACTGATTTCTCCACAAAAATGTGGAGTATACTGCGGGAAAGTTCGAAATTCTTCCTCGGGGAATATGTGCGTTATGGCATCGAATGCAATCGAACAGGTACCACATCAGGTTCCGGCCGACGATTTTCAGGCGCTGGAAGAGAAAATCTATCGCACCATAGAGATGTACAAGGCCGCGCGACAGGCGCAGGCGACCGCAGAACGCGATGTGCAGCGGTTGCGGCAGCAGAACGAAGACCGCGAAGAGGAACTGGTACGGCTGCGCCGGGAAACAGTTCAGTTGAAGAAAGAGCGGGAAGACATCCGCGGCCGCGTCGAGAAAATGCTGGCGCAGATCGAGTCGTTGGCCGAAGCCAGCTAGACCGGCGTATTGCGGACGAGACGGAAGCCAGGTTTCCACGGAGAACATTGAATGGCGACAGCGACGAAAGATCAGATGGTCAAAGACGCGCAGAACGCCAGCGTGCGGGTGGAAATTTTCGATCAGGCCTATAACCTGCGCGGGTCCGATCCCGACTACATCCTGAACCTGGCCGAGTACGTGGATGCCAAGATGCGCGCGGTCGCCGAAGCCACCAATACCATCGATACCGTTCGCCTGGCTGTGCTCGCGGCGCTTAATATCGCCGACGAATATCACCTCCTCAAGAAAAAGCAGGATGGCGGGGCAACCGACTATCAGAAGCGCGCGCATCTATTAGCGAATGCGCTCGACGAAGTGCTGCAAGACGTGCCGCAAGACAAGCGCAAGGCTGGCTAATCTGCGCACGGCAGCGGTTCCGCTCATTCTGCTCGCCCTTCTGGCGGGCCGAGCAGTCCCTCAGGAAACAACTCTCCGCGCTCAATCCAACGTTGTTCTGATTCCTGCCCTGATCAAAGACGCTCAGGGCGAAATCGTGTATGGCCTTGCGGCCAAGGATTTCGTCGTCGAAGACGACGGCGTCGAGCAGTCGGTACATCTCGATGAGGCACCCGAGGGCCAGCCGATCTCGCTGGTGCTGGCCATTCAAAAAGGACGGCGGGCAGCATACGAGTTCCCGCGGATGCAGGGCCTAAAGTCAATGCTCGACCCGCTGTTCGCTCTGGGAACCGCCCGAGTTGCGGTTGTGGAGTTCGACTCTCAGGTCGATCTGACCAGAGATTTCACCAAGGATGAGAATATGGTCGACGCCGACCTCGCGAACCTTCAGCCAGGGGATGGCGGAGCGGCCATTCTCGACGCAGTCGGCTACTCGGTGGGCCTTTTGAAAAATGAACCGGAAGATCGTTTGCGCGTTCTGCTGCTCATCAGCGAAACTCGCGACCACGGCAGTAAAGTAAAGATTGAAGACGCCGTAGCCGATATCGGCGACAGCAATTCGCTGATGTACGCGCTGTCGTTCTCGCCGGCGCTTTCGAACATTCTCGATACAGGACGCGGGAACAATAAGAGCGAGATGCATCCAACCATGGACATCATGGATCTGATGTACCGCACGGCGCAGGCGATGAGAAAGAATGTTCCGAGCACGGTTGCTGCGATGACCGGCGGCGAGTATGAACTTTTTGCGACGAAGAAGAAATTTGAGGTGCGAATGAACGATTTCACCAATCACCTGCACAGCCGCTACCTGCTGAGTTTCGCGCCCAAGGAACCGCATCCTGGACTCCACCAGATCCGCGTGCGGCTTAAGGAAGCGAAGGATGCGAAAGACAGCACGGTGCTGGCGCGAACCAGTTACTGGGCCGAAGGCAACAAGTAAGACGGCCTAAACTGGCGAAGTGCTGCCGGCCGCGTCAAGAACTTCCCGCACCTTGGCCACCAGTGCCGAAAGCGTGAACGGCTTCGGCAAGAACCAAAGCCCGGGATCGAGCACTCCATAGTGAACGATGGCGTTGTTGGTGTATCCCGAGATGTACAGCACTCGCAGCTTCGGGCACACTTGCAGGATCTGTTCGGCGAGTTGACGTCCATTCATTCGCGGCATCACAACGTCGGTGACCAGCAGTTGGATCTCGCGTTGATTCGCCTTGCAGATCGCTAGTCCCTCTTCCGGGCTTCCGGCGACCAGAACGTTGTAGCCGCAATGAGTGAGCACCGACGTATTCAGCTGGCGCAGCTGCGGATCATCTTCGACCAGAAGAATGGTCTCCGTACCACGCTGCACGCCATCTGATTTTTTCTCGGAGGGCGCACTTTCGGCCGGTTCGTCTGCGCGGGGAAGATAGACTTTGAAAGTCGTCCCACGCCCGGGCTCGCTGTACACCCAGATGTAACCGCCGCTTTGTTTGACGATTCCATAGACCATGGAAAGCCCGAGGCCCGTTCCTTTGCCCACTTCCTTCGTCGTATAGAACGGTTCGAAAATGCGCGCCTGGGTTTCGGCGCTCATCCCCTCGCCGGTGTCGCTGACAGCCAGCATGACGTAGCGCCCGGGAACCACCGGCTGACGATCGCGGGCGTAGGTTTCATCGAGGTTGGCGTTCGCAGTCTCGATCGTGAGCTTGCCTCCGGTCGGCATGGCATCCCGCGAATTTAGCGCGAGATTCATGATGACTTGCTCAATCTGTCCGGGATCGGCTTTCACCGAGCCCAGATCGCTAGCGGGGGCGGAGAGCACCTCGATATCCTCGCCGATCAGCCGGCGCAGCAACGAATCCAAATTCAATAAAATTTCGTTCAAGTTGATGACACGCGGGGAGAGCACTTGCTTGCGGCTGAAGGCGAGCAACTGGCGCGTAATGCCGGCGGCACGGTCCGCGGCCGACCTGATCTGTGCATTGCTCTCCGAAAGACGGTTGCCCGCGGGAAGTTCATCGGCCAGAATTTGCGAGTATCCGAGAATGACCGTCAGCAGATTGTTGAAGTCGTGCGCGACTCCGCCCGCAAGACGTCCAACGGCTTCCATTTTTTGTGACTGGCGCAAACTCTCTTCGAGTCCAACGCGCTCGGTGACATCCTGCGCGAGCGACGCGACACCGAGCACGCGGCCGGCATCGTCGACCAACGGAGTGTTGTACCACTCGCAGGAAATCAGGCGCCCGTCCTTGGCGATATTGTCGTTGCGAGCGAACTGGAATCGCGACGAGGTCCGCGCGCTGTCTTTGTGCTCGAGCAAATCGCGCCATACCTCGTCCACTCTCTCGCGGATTTGAGGAGGGACGATGAAGTGCGCATGCTGTCCAAGAGCTTCTTCGCGCTTGTAGCCGAAGATGCGTTCCGCGGATGGATTCCAATTGGCAACGCGAAAGTCGAGATCCCACTCGACGACAGCGAGAGGCGTGTGCTCGATGTGAATACTCAGCTTCTGCTGCGACTGCCGGATTTCTTCTTCCGCACGCTTCTGGGGGGTAATATCGCGGCAAATGCCGAGCAGTCCGATCACCTGCCCGCTGGGATCTCGAAGCGGCCCTTTGGTGGCGGAATAAAGACGAGTCACTCCGGCAGCCGTACCGAACTCGTCGTAGGTTTGGGTTTCTCCCGCCTGCAAGACCTGACGGTCACGCTTCATGATGGTCCGGCCGACTGCGGGCGAGAATAGTTCGGCGTCGCTCTTTCCGATCACGTCGGTCACGCTGCGTCCGAGAAATCGAGCGCCGGCCGTGTTGATCGTCACATAGCGGCCATCGAGATCTTTGACGAACACAGCGTCCGTTGTGCCCTCGGTGATTCCGCGCAAGAGAGATAGATTTTTTTCAAGTTCGCGGGAACTGATCAACAACTGATTCTGCACGATAAACAACCGTCCGCCCGCCGCGAACGAGACGAGCACGAGAAAGAATGCCCAGAAAAATTGCTCCTGCGCAATGCTAAGCACGAGAGGAAACACGATCGCAGGAATCACCAGCGGAGAAAATTGGGCGAGAAGCCGCAGGCGGCGAGAAGCCGGCTCGCCTTCGGCCGGCTCTTCGTGAAGACTCCAGGTGCCGGCCAGCAAGATCAGCAAACAAAAGCTGACGGTCCAGGAAAGGTCTGGCCATTCTCCCTGCCGATAGTGGCCCGAGGCCTGCCAGTAGAGAGTTCCATTGAGCACGATCGCATGCACGGTCAAGAAGGCGGTCATGCGCGAGAAGAACGCTCTCTCAGTTCGACTGCGGCTCAGCAGGCTGCGAATCAGGAAGCCTAAAGCGATCGAACCGAAGAAAAGTAATCCAGCATAGAGGGCGTGAACTTCCATCGCCTGACCGGCGGCCTGCCAGCGCGAAGGGACATAGATTTGCGATAACTCCACCGCGAGAGCCAGCGCGCAGACCTGGACAAAATCAAAGACCCGCAACCATCCGTGTCCGCTGCCCAGATCACGCGGGCTCAGGAACAGCGTCATGCCAACGGGCACAACCCAGAAAAAAACGAGGACGTCGCTCGGCCATAGCGTGCCCAGAGGCGCGTGCAGATAGTCGTAGTAGTCGGTGTAGAGCCCCTGCCCGATCGCGCTCAGCAGAGTCGAGAACGCAACGAGCCGCCAGACGCGCCGGCCAAACGGCCCGGCCTGACGGGAAACGCACCAGCAGACGACGGTCGCCGCGAGCGGGGCAAGCGTGTCGATCCAGTCACCCAGCAAGGATGCGCTGTCGGTCCCGTAGCGAGTAACGAGTGCCGACACGTGAGCAAGGATAAGGATTGCCGCCGCGGCGATGGCTGCCGTGCGAAGCTTGGGCATTCGATTCGACTTCTCCAGCGTGCCGCCTACGCGCCCGCGAAGCACGCCTGGGGCCCGATTTTTTCTGCGTCTTAGTATCAACGCACAGCTACGCAGCAGAATCAAGTACTTCTGTGGTCCGAGAAACCCTCCGAGAGGAGGAAGTACCCGGCGTTACGGAAGTGTAAACGCCGTTTCCCGCATCGGATTCTTTGTTTGTCCGGACTTATATTTCCGATTGCAAGCGGCCTGCCAACTTTTTGCGCTCTTCCACTTGCCAAGTGCATCGAATTTCCCTAGCATCCAGATTGAAAGCCGGCCTGCCGCGTTGGTGATGGCGGGTAACCGATATTTGAACCAATGCTGAATGAACGGGGACTCGACTCGAACTAGGATCCGGTGAGCAGCGCTCCGCCATGCGGAGATGCCTAAAGGGTCTCGGCGGGTTCCCAACGTCTACCGACGGGTTCATTCTCGGCCCCGTCACACGGCTCAGTGGGTCGGCTTGATTTTTATGTGTGGCAGACACTCCCTTCGGCTCCGCTCAGGGCAGGATTTGTACGCCAGGCTTCGCGCCTGCTCGCCTCTGCGTACTCCCTTACCTGCTAAACTTGTTCGAGTAGCAAATCCCTAGGTCCCGCATCTAACTAGACAGTGTTCCCACAACTTTTTCATATCGGAAAGTTCTTCCTGCCGACGTACGGATTCCTAGTCTCGCTGGGCGTCCTGATCGGATTGTGGATCAGCGTTCGCAACTCGGAGCACTTGGGATACGACGGCGACAAGGCTTGGAACCTCGGGATTTTGGTGGTGCTGGCCGGCATTATCGGCGCGAAAGTTCTGTACATCGTCAACGAGTGGGGATACTACTCGGCACACCCGAGCGACATTTTCAGCGTGAATACGCTGCAGGCTGGCGGAGTCTTCTCCGGAGGCTTGTTGGCCGCATTCGCTGCTGCCGCCTGGTACGTCTGGAAGCATCACATGCCCGCGCTCGGCACCTGCGACGCGTTTTCCCCGGGCCTGGCGTTAGGCCACGCGATCGGACGCGTCGGTTGCTTCGCCGCCGGATGCTGCTATGGGAAAGAGACCCATCACTGGTGGGCCGTCGTCTTTAAGAATCCGCTGGCAAATTCGATCACGGGAACTCCGTTGAATGTGCCGCTCGAGCCTACGCAACTCTTCGAGTCCGCAGTGGAACTGGCGAATTTCTTCTTCCTGATGTGGATGCTCAAACGGAGAAAGTTCGACGGCCAGGTCTTCGGCGCGTTCCTCTTTATCTACGGCGTCGCCAGATTCTTCCTGGAATATTTGCGCGACGATCCGGGCCGCGGCTCGGTGTTTGGTGGCGCATTGACCGGCACGCAACTGATCGCAGTTGGACTGGTGCTCGCAGGCGGATTCATCTGGTGGCTGCGGCCGGGATCCAAATCAGTGCCGACACGAACCGTCAGCGCTACGCGGTAATCTAGGACCCGCGGGCCTCCTGCTGCTTCTCCATCCCTTTCGTCAGATGACTCTAGGTGCGTCCGGAGGACGCCTGAGAGTAGCCCGGCGTTTCCAACGCCGGGTAAACTGGTCCCTCGTTCCAATCGCGTCCCCAGAGGGACGCGCAAAACAAATCATGACGCTGCCCTTTCCAGAGCAGTTCTCGACAGTTCCCGAGGATGCAGGCCAACGCCTCGACCAGTTCTTGGTCTCAAAGCTCGACGTCAGTCGCGCTCGTGTGCAGCAGCTCATCTCCGAAGAGAAGGTTGTGGTGAATGGTGCCCCGGCGAAGGCTTCGTTGAAACTTCGCGGCGGCGAGCGCATCACTGTACTCGGCTCGGCCGAACGCCCTCCGCTCCGAGCCATCGCCGAGGAGATTCCCCTCGAAGTCCTGCACGAAGACGACGATCTCGCCATCATCAACAAGGCTGCGGGAATGATGGTCCATGCCGGCGCGGGGGCGACTGAAGACCAGCGCAACCGCGGTACGCTGGTAAACGCGCTCCTGCATCATTTCGCGACTCTGTCGGCCGTTGGCGGCGAGATGCGGCCCGGCATCGTCCACCGTCTCGACAAGGAAACCAGCGGCCTCATCGTGGTTGCGAAAAACGACGCAGCACACCGCAAGTTGGCCGCGCAGTTTGCCAGCCGCGAGGTCAAGAAGAAATACATCGCTCTCGTGCATGGATGGCTCAAGAAAGACTCCGGGACCATCTCCGCCAGCATCAGCCGCGACCGCGTCCGCCGCATCCGCATGACGACGAAACAATCCGGCGGCCGCGAAGCAATCTCTCACTACCACGTGCTTCGCCGCCTCGACACACCGTTCGGCAAATTCACGCTGGTCGAAGTGAAAATTGATACCGGCAGAACCCATCAGATTCGCGTCCACCTGTCTGCGCTCGGGCATCCGGTGGTTGGCGATACGCTGTACGGAGCCCCGCATGAAATAAAGGGGGGGCGCGGCAAGCAGGAGTCCGGCACGGCAATCTCGCTGTCGCGAAATTTTCTTCACGCGGCTCAGTTGGAACTGACGCATCCCCGCAACGGAGCCAGCCTCGCGTTCAAGAGCCCGCTGCCCGCCGAACTAGAGGCATTTCTGACGATGGTCGAGAAAGACGTTGCAAGCAACAGATCGACTGGAAAGGCTTGAATCCGGGCGCTGGGGCGGATGCCGCAGGCCAGTTATAATACGCAGAACAAATGAACACCTTGGGGACGAAACTCATCCTGAGCGCCACGCTTCTCGCAACCGCCTTGCTGGCCGGGAACACCACGACGCAATCGGTTCTGGACACTTCGAATCAACAGGCTGGAACTGCGGCACCTTCGCAACAGCCGACGCAGCCGACAACGCCCGCCAATGGCAACGCTGGACAAGACGCGAAGCCTGCGGATTCCGGCGAGGCGATCGAGCAGCAATTCCCCACGATTCGCACCGGAACCAACGAAGTGAACGTGGTCTTCACTGTGACCGACAAACACGGGCGACGCATCATAGACCTTAAGCAGAATGACTTCCAAGTATTGGACGACAACAAGCCGCCGCAGGAAATCCGCAGCTTTCATGCTGAAACGAATTTGCCGCTGCAGGTTGGCCTGCTGATCGACGCCAGCAACTCGGTGCGCGACCGCTTCAAATTTGAGCAGGAATCCGCCATCGAGTTTCTGAACCAGACCATTCATCCGCGTAAAGATTCGGCATTTGTGGTCGGCTTCGACGTGACACCTGAAGTCACGCAAGACTTCACCGACGATACCGAGCGATTGGCGCATGGAGTCCACGAGTTACGGCCCGGCGGCGGCACCGCCCTCTACGATGCACTCTATTTTGCCTGCCGCGACAAGTTGCTCAAGGCGCCGAAGAACACCCCGGTGCGGCGCGCCATCATCCTGCTCAGCGACGGCGATGACAACCAGAGCCACGTCACCCGCGAAGAAGCGATCGAGATGGCCCAGCGCGCCGAGGCCATCATTTACACGATCTCCACCAACGTCAGTGGAACTAAAGGCGCCGGCGACAAGGTGCTTGAACGCATCGCCGATGCCACGGGGGGCCGCGCATTTTTCCCGTTCCAGATTCGTGACGTAGCGAACGCCTTCGCCGAAATTCAGGACGAACTCCGCAGCCAGTACGCCCTTTCTTACCGACCGGCGGACCTCAAGTCCGACGGGCACTATCGGACCATCGAAATCATAGCCAACGACCGGAAGAATCTTCGCGTGCGCTCGCGTCGCGGTTGGTACGCACCGGCGCCTGCACAGTAGATCGGCCCCGCGTCCAATCAGTTCGTGAGGTAGAGGAGGCAATTCATGCCTGGATATTCCGGAACACCTCTCCTCAAGAAACTCGGCATTAAAGACGGCTTTCGTGTGTGCTTCGTAGAGCTTCCGCCGGAAGTAACCGCGGAGTTGAAGGCCACGCTGGATCGATGCGAGTTCGTCCGCGACAGCAAAGTCCCGCTCGACTTCGCCCATGTTTTTACGAAGTCTAAAGGTACTCTGGTCAAGGAATTCAAACGGCTCAGCAAGCAACTTGCTCCTGCTGGAATGCTCTGGGTCAGCTGGCCAAAGAAAAGCTCCGGCGTGGCAACAGATTTGGACGACAATAAAGTCCGCGAGATTGGCTTGGCAGCGGGACTGGTGGACATAAAGGTTTGCGCCGTCACCGAAGTCTGGTCGGGATTAAAATTTGTCCGGCGCGTGAAGGATCGCTAAGGCGATTCACGATCCCAAGGAAAAATCATGGTACGAGTAGGACTCATTGGATTTGGATTGGCGGGTCAGGCTTTTCATGCGCCCGTCATTCGCGGCGTGAAAGGCATGGAACTGGCCTGCATTCTCGAGCGGCACGGCTCCAACGCAGAAAAGAAATATCCCGAGGTTCGAGTGGCCCGCACACTCGACGAAATGCTGTCGGACGAGACAATCGAGCTTTGCGTCGTTGCCACTCCGAACGATTCCCATTTCTCCTACACCAAAGCGTGTCTCGACGCGGGCCGCCATGTCGTCGTGGACAAGCCTCTGACGCCGACTTTGGCCGAGGCGGAGAAACTCGTCCGCCTCGCGTCCAAGCGCGATCGCCTGATCACGGTGTATCAGGATCGCCGCTGGGATGGCGCTTTTCTTACGGCAAAAAAGCTGATTCACTCCGGCCTGCTGGGCGAGATCGCCGAATACGAGGCGCGCTTCGACCGTTTCCGCCTCGACGCCAAGCCTGGCGCCTGGCGCGAGAAGGCGGACTTCCCCGCCGCGGGAGTTCTCTGGGACCTCGGCCCGCACTTGATCGATGGCGCGCTCGTATTGTTCGGTGAGCCGGAATCGATCTATGCGGCAGCTCTACGCCAGCGTAAGAGCGCGCAAGTCGACGACGCCTTCGATGTGATCCTGCAATATCCGCATCTGCGTGCGACCCTGCGCGCCCGCATCATCGCCTACGCTCCCAGCCATCATTTACTGGTGCATGGAACGCAAGGATCGTTCGTGAAATTCGGAATGGATCCGCAGGAAGAAATCTTGCGCAGCGAACATTGCCCCGACGGATTGGACTGGGGCAACAACTGGGGTCTCGAACAAAAAGAGCGTTGGGGAACTCTAACCCGCGTGGGCGAACAGCCACGCAAGGTTGAGACCGAACGCGGCGACTATCGTGGCTTCTACGCCAACGTGCGCGACGCCATCGAAAAGAAAGCGCCGCTCGACGTGCCGCCTGAACAATTCCTGCGAACGCAGCGCGCCTTGGTGCTGGCCCACAAGAGCAGCAAGGAAAATCGAGTTGTGAACTGGGACGAGCCAGCGGAGTAATCGGAAATCGTGCTGGGGGCCCCTTCTCTCGTGCGCCGTCTGCGCGCGAAGCGGAGCTTTTGACTTACCACACGTCGCAGCGCTTCCCTTCAGGCCGCACCATCGGCGCGTCGGCCTTGCAACTCCATGCCTTCTGAAATTCCGGCAGATTCGATAACGGCCCGATCACGCGATATTTCGCAATCGGGTGCGGATCGGTCTGCACCATCAAACGCTGCGCCTCCGGCCGAATCTCGTCTCCGCGAAACTGTCCCCATGCGATGAAGAACTGCTGTTCTGGGGTAAAGCCATCCACATCTGCGGGACGCGGCTTGCCCTCAAGCGACTTCTCATAAGCCACGAATGCAATTTTCGCTCCACCCAGGTCTCCGATACTTTCTCCAAGCACCAGCTTCCCGTTGTGATGAATATCTTTTTCGATGTAGTAATGATCGAACTGATCGGCAACACAAGCGGCACGCGACTGGAAATCTTTCAGATCAGACTCCGTCCACCAGTTGCGCAAGCGGCCCAGAAAGTCGTACTGCGCACCTTCATCGTCGAAGCCGTGAGAAATCTCGTGCCCGATCACTACTCCGATCGCACCGTAGTTCACCGCGTCCACCGCATTGATATCGAACGCCGGTGGTTGAAGAATCCCAGCCGGAAATTCGATTGAGTTCATCAGCGGGTTATACTCCGCGTCGGACGTGGGAGGCGTCATGCCCCAACGCCCACGATCGACGGGTTTGCTGATGGTCGCACGGTCGTCCTCATCCACGAATTTCCGCCCGGCGATCACGTCTTCGAAAAATGCGTTGCGGCGAATCTCCACGTGGCTGTAATCCTTCCACTTATCCGGATATCCAATCTTCTGCTGGAAGGTCGCGATCTTGGCCATGGCCTTCTCTTTGGTGTCGTCACTCATCCACGGACGACTGAGGATGTCATCACGCATCGCGGCCAGCAGATTTCGCACCATCTCCTGCATGCGGGCCTTGGCCTTGGGCGGGAAATATTTCGCGACGTATTTCTTTCCGAGCGCTTCCCCCAGAAGATAGTCGGTCGACTCGACGCAGCGTTTCCACCGCGGCTTCATCTCGGTCGCTCCGGCGAGATACTTGCCGTTGAAAGCGAAACTCTCTTCCACGAACGGCGCGGAAAGGGAGTTCGCAGTCGAGTTCAGCAACTGCCATTTCAAATACACTTTCCAGTCGGCCAGCGGAGTCTGCTGCATCTGCCGGTCGACTTCCTGCAGGAACTTCGGCTGATCGACGTTCATGTCGACATCGGTGGGAAGTTGCTTGTGCTTGAAATAAGCTGCCCAATCCACGTGCGGAGCCATTGCCTGCAGTTGCGCAAAAGTTGTGTTGTGATCGGTCGCTGCCGGATCGCGCAGGGCAACATTGTCGAGCGAGGCTTCGGCGAATTTTGTCTCCATGCTCATGATGGTCTGCGCCGCGGCGGCCGCGGATTCCGCATTCCATCCCGCCAGTTTCAGCATCGCGGTCACGTGCGCGACGTATTCTTCGCGAGCTTCTTTGAATCGCGGCTCGGGCTTGAGGTAGTAATCGCGGTCGGGCAGGCTGAGGCCGCTGGCTCCAAAATCAGCCAGCACCCATGACGGCTTGTGCGGATCCTGCTGGCTCCCCATCGAAAACGGAGCGTTCACGATGATGTCGTGGAGCTCCGCCATTACCTCTTGCAGCGCGGCGATATCGGGGGCGGTGTCGATCTTGGCAAACCACGGTTTGAGCGGTTCGACTCCGCGGGCATTCACGCGCGACTCGGCCATGCATGCGCCGTAGTAGTCGCCGATGATTTGCTCGGTACTGCCCTTGGCTGCGCTCTTGTCGGCTGCCGCAGCCTCCAGAATCTCGTGCAGCTTATCTTTTGAGGATTCCCCTGCCTGCCAGCGCCGGCTCCAGCGCGACATCGAAGCCGGAATCGGATTGTTCGCCCGCCAGGTACCGTTGGCAAATTCGTAGAAATCGTCGCAGGGCGCAGCCTTCCGATCGAGGTCCTCGAGATAAACGCTATGAGGAGCGGTCTGTGAAAGGGCGAATTGGGAAGGCAGAAGCAATGAGGTCAGAACTACCAGGAAAAAGGAGCGCCAGAAACGCATGTTCTCTCCGAAGAAGTTGGCGAAATTTAAAATATTCGTGCGGCTGCCATTCTAGAACAGACGGCGTCATGCGTCCGGCATTGGTCTCAGTGGAGACCGCGTCGAGAAGGGTGGCTCCGAGGGCACGTAGAACATATTTTGAAATCTTCACAAAATCTTTATGCCGTCCTTAGGCCCTGTAATTTAACTTTCGGAATGGTCCTCAAGAAATCATCGGGATTCCCTGTCTATTTCTCCGCTGTGCTGGCAATTGTGTTCTGTTCTAGCCTCAGGGTTTACGCTCAACCCACTTCCGCTCAAGACCCGAGTGGTTCTCAGACGATCGATTCAGTCTCACCCGCCCCTGGGGATAAAGCCGAACCCGCGGCCAGCCTCCACGATTCCACGCCCAACTTCTTTCGCAGATTCATGAAAACCTATGCCGATGACTGGAAGGATTTACCGTCGACGGATCCAGCGCCTGCGTTTCGCGGCACGCCCTCCCCGGTCGATGGACCGCCTTTCCCGTTCTCCGATTGGCCGTACGGGGGCTCCGTCGTCATCTCGAAGCCCTGGACGCAATCAGGCCCGCTGATGCAGGCGATTTGGGGCGGTTCGCATGGAGATGGAGACGGATGGAAAAAGAGCGGTATTCAGATCTACGGCTGGGCAAATGTCGGATTCAACGTAAGCACATCGGACAAGCCGGGCTACGCGAATCTGCCAGCGGCCTACGCGGAAAAGCCGAACACGATCCAGCCGGATCAGGAAGTACTCTACATCGAGCGCCAGCCAGACACCGTGCAGGCCGATCACTTCGACTGGGGATTCCGCATCGCATCGCTTTATGGACTCGACTACCGTTTCACGACTGCCAAAGGAGTCTTCAGCGAGCAACTGCTCAAACATAATCGCGAATACGGGTACGACCCCGTAATGGTGTATGCGGACCTTTACTTCCCGCACGTGGCTGAGGGAATGGACGTCCGCATCGGCCGCTACATTTCTCTGCCGGATATCGAAGCGCAGCTCGCTCCAAACAACTACACCTACAGTCATTCGCTGACTTACACCTACGATTGCTACACGCAAAGCGGCATCAATACCACGACCAAACTTTCCGATCATTGGCTGTTCCAAGCCGGCTTGTCGGCAGGATGTGAAGCCGTCCCGTGGACCCGGCCGGATTCCAAGCCTACTTTCAACACGTGTCTCGGATATTCCTGGAAGGAAGGCGGCGATAATCTTTACCTGTGCGCGAACTCGATTAACGACGGCAAATACGCGTACAACAATCTGGCGGCCTACTATCTGACCTGGTACCACAAAATCAATAGCTCATGGCACACGGCGACTGAGAGCTGGTATCAGTACGAGAGTCAGACGCCGAACGTGCTCAATCCAGCGGCATCTTCTTTGCTTGAGACCAACGCGAATGGCGCGATATGTGCGACTCCGACACAGCTGACCTGCTTTGCTCCGGAGTGGGCTGTCGTCAACTACGTGGAAAAGCAGTTCTCCAAGAGAGACTATCTGACCATCCGTAACGAGTACATGGACGACATGCGCGGGCAGCGCACTGGATTCAAGACAAAGTACACGGAACATTTAGTTGGCTGGGGACATTGGGTGGGAACGACTGTTCTGCTTCGTCCGGAATTGCGCTTCGAGCGGTGCTACGATGTGCCGGCGTATGACAATGGAACGAAGAGGAACCAGTTCATGCTGGCCGGAGACTTGATTTATTTCTTTTAGACTCGGAAATCTGTCCAGGAAGGGAAGACGAACGGAGAACTTGGGGCCAACGACAATCGACCAACGACCGAGTCCTTAACCGCCCGCCTTCAGCTCCGTCAGCACCTGCTTGGCGATTTCCTTCAGCGTCTCGAACACGCCAACACCCTGGAAGGCCACCGCTTCGACGATGGGTTCGTTCTTTTTGCGGAGTTCAGTCGAAAGTAGATCGATGGGCAGGATGTTCGGCAGGTCGCGCTTGTTCAGCTGCAAGACATACGGAATCTTGTTGAAGTCGTAGCCGTGCTCTTTCAGGTTCGACATCAGATTCTCGAGAGCCTCGACGTTGGCGTCCATGCGCTGCTCCTGAGAGTCGGCGACAAATACAATCCCATCCACTCCCCGCAGGATCAGCTTGCGGCTGGCATCGTAAAAGACTTGTCCGGGGACGGTGTAGAGGTGGATGCGCGTCTTGAACCCGCGCACATTGCCGAGGTCCAAAGGAAGAAAATCGAAGAACAGGGTACGTTCGGTTTCGGTCGCCAGCGAGATCATCTTGCCCTTCTGCTGGTCCGCAGTCTTCTGATAGATCACCTGCAGATTCGTGGTCTTCCCGCCGAGACCGGCGCCGTAGTACACGATCTTGCAATTGATCTCTCGGGCTGCGAAGTTGATGAAACTCAAAGGCTTTCCTCGAATGCGGGCACCCCCCTCGGGGGCTGTCCGCGCACCGCAATGTCCTTTTAGGAGGCTCGCGGTCTTTATATCACATGGGGGGTACCACCCGCAGGTTACTCAGGTGACCCCGGGGACAACGGGGGCAGTCTCAACCGCGCATCAATGCATGGAAGGAATCGAATAGTAGCCTGCCTTGGTGTAGATATCCAGCCCCTTCTTGTCGACCTCGATCACGATGCTGCGGTAGGCCGAACTGCCGGGTACGGCCTTGGGGCTATATCCGAGGGTGTACTGATTGCGCGTCTCGGAGGTGATTTCCGCGTACGCCTCTTCGATCGCATTCCGCGAAAGCTCGGTCATGATATCTCCGGCACCGGTCGCGTTGGTATATCTTGGCAGAATGTCGGCGTATCCCTGACCCCAGATGTGATGGATCTTCTCCACCTGCTTGTATACCGGCAGCGCACCCTGGTCTAGCACAACCGCCCTCACCTGTATCCCGTGGGTTTCAAGCACGCGCAGCACTTCCTTGTAGCCAGCCTGGCTGCCTCGCTCGCGGCCATCGCTGATGATCAGAATAACTTTCCGCCGCGTGCGATCGCGCTTGCTCAGATCGATGGCCGCCCGCAGGATCGCATCATTCAGCACGTGGGCTTCTTTGGGTGGCGTATTCACTGGCGCGGTCGGAGGCCCTCCCACCGGCATTCCATTCACCGTCGGTCCACCGGAGAACGGTCCGCCCATAACCGGCGGTCCGCTATCATGCCCGCGCACCAGCTTCATCTCGTCCAGAGCGGCCGTCAGCCTCGGAGCCTTCCCGGTGAAATCGGTCACCTGGCTGACCGTGCCGCTGTAGGTATAGAGTGCGAATTCGTCGTAGGGACTGAACGCCCCTACCAGCGATGAATAGGTCTGATTTACCTTCTGCACGGCCACGTCCGACATACCGAGATCCAGCACAATCGCGACGGAAAGCTGGAAGGGATCGCTGGTGAAAAAAGTCAGCTTCTGGGGCTTCCCGTTTTCAAGCACAGTGAAATCCCTTGCCAGCAGGCCGTCCACGGGCCGGCCCTGGCTGTCCTTCACCATCACGGGAATCTGCACAAAGTTCACAGGGACGGAAATCTTATAGAGATCCTCGCTGGGATTGATCTGGTTTCTCGGTCCCCTGGTCTGCGAGGTAGGGAGTGGAAGTGGTGTTCCCGCGGGAACGGTGTCCACCGGAGGCATAGGCGGAGCCGATTTTGTCTCGTCGGATGGCGAGGTCTGATCAGCTTTCTTCCGAGGCGACTCGGCGTTTCCCCCGGGGTTGTCGGGCGTGGCGGCCGGAATCCTGGGAGTCGGGGGCTGCACCGTCGACGGCGCGTCGGGAATATCCTGCGCCTGCTGCTGGTTCGCCGGGGATTGGCTCTGAGTTCCGGACTGGGCCCCCAGTACCGGTCCTGCCAGACCTAGCACTGCCGCCAGCACCGCGAGCCTGGGCAGTATGATCCGCAACCATCTGGCACTTACGCACGCTGGCGTCATGGATTTCCTCGCCTCAGAAAAAAACACAGTCCTGCTCCCCTTGGGATGCTAATTCACCCCAATTTGGTGCATCTAAAGCTGCAGGACTAGACTAACAAAGAATAGTCCAGAGAGTCCCGGATGCCAAAACGTCTCTTTTTCCTCTCCCGAGTTCTGCCGATCGCGGCTCTGATTGCAATAGCAACGTCGCCGATTGCCTTCGCTCAGCAATCGGCCCCACAGCAGCCCGCTTCGGGCCAGCAGCCCGCAAGCCCGGATCAGAGGTCCGACGACTCCCAACAGCCGACCGAGACCCTTAAGGTCAATGTCAACGTGGTCCAGCTGTTTTTCAATGTCAAAGATAAGCACGGCGCGCTCATCCCTAACATGACGAAGGATGACTTCGAAATCGCGGAAGACGGCAAGCCTCAGACCATCAAGTACTTCACCGCCGAATCCAACCTGCCGCTAACCATCGGCATGATGATCGATTCCAGCGGCAGCCAGCGCAACGTCATCGACATGGAGAAGGAAGTCGGTGGAGCATTTCTCCGGCAGATCCTGACCGATAAAGACGAGGCGTTCGTGATCAGCTTCGACATCAGCGTCGACCTTCTGCAGGACTTCACCCGCGACGTCCATCGCTTGCAGGCCGCGCTGAACAAAGCGAAGGTAAATGTCGACTACACCAGTGGAGGCGTCCCAGGAATGGGCGGCGGTCCCGTTCCGCAACACGGGAATTCGCCGGGCACGCTGCTGTACGACGCTGTGTATCTTTCCGCGCATGACATGCTGGCGAAAGAAGTCGGACGCAAGGCGATGATCTTGTTGACGGACGGCCAGGACGAAGGCAGCCGCCTCAAGATCCAGGATGCGATTGAATCCGCGCAGAAAGCGGACGCGATTGTCTACGTCCTGCTTTGCGCCGACCGCGGATTCTACGGCGGCTTCGGTTATTCCGGCGAGTATGACATGCGTAAGCTCACTGAACAAACCGGCGGCCGCGTGATCAACGTTGGCAATAAATTCGACAAGCTGAGGGATGCTTTCGACCAGATCGCCGCCGAACTCCGCAGCCAGTACAACATCGGCTACACACCAACCAACGCCAAGCAGGATGGCTCCTACCGCAAGCTCGAAATCAAGAACAAGCAGAACTACAAAATCCAATCCCGCGCCGGCTACTACGCCGGCCGCAATCAGGACTAAAAAAGGCCGCGTTCGCAATGAACGTGGCCGAAACCCATACGCCTGCAACGATCTTTACTGCGGGGTCAGCAGAAACCCGTGCTCCTGCCCGTTGTGCGTCCCCATTCCCGCAATCTGTCCGGATGCGTTGATACTCGCCGCATCAATCAGCACCCATCCCGACTTCGCGGGAATCATGGCATTGAGGTCCTTCATCTTCCCGCCGCTATAAACGAACGCATGATACGTGTTGCTGAACGTCGACTGGCCGACCACAACTCCCGAGTCGTTGATCCCGAAGGCCCAAACCGTGCTGGTGTTCCCCGCGATCGTGCCCAGATCCTTTAGCGCACAGGTCGCGCAATTGGCGATGAAGCCATGCGCCAAGCCGCTCTTGGTGTACGCCAGACCAACCACTTGTCCTTTATTGTTGATCGCGTAGGCCTGACTCCAGGCACCTCCGAGGGTGCCCATCTTCGTCATCTTCCCGTTGCTCGAGACGAAACCGAAGAAGTTTCCGTGAACATCGTAGGACGTTCCGGTTACGACGCCGGCATTGTTGATGCCCTGCGCGCTATTCCACCACGAATTGCCCGCGGGCGAACCCAGCGTTCCCAGGTCCGTCATTGTTCCGTTGCTGTAGAGAAACGGATGATTGCTGCCATCCGATGTCACGGCCGAACCGACAACCTGTCCAACATCATTGATCGCGTACGCGACTGCCGAGCCACCGCCAAGATCTCCAATATCGATCAACTTTTCGCCGCTGGTAGTGAAGGCACGATAAGTATTCTTCGAATTGACGGAATAGCCGGCAATTTGTCCGGAAGAGTTAATCCCGTTGCCGATGCCCGAGCTTCCTCCCAGCGTTCCCAGGTTCGTCATCGCGCCCTTGCTGTAGAGGAACACTTCGCTCGAATTAGTGCTGGTGCTGCCTGCGGCGCCGGTGACTTCTCCGCTGAAATTCACGCCCTTCCCGACGCTATACCCATTTGTGTTGATCGTTCCCAGATCGGTGACGGAATATGACGCTTGCGCGGAGCAAAGCATCGGCGCGGCGAAAAGACAAAGGGCGCAGACAGAAGCGGAGAGCGTGGCCAGAGAGCGCATTGCAGACTCCTTCGGCAAAGATCGAACACGAAATGTTTCCACGCGCCTACTTTGCAGTTGTCAGCGAATTGTCAAAAAACAGCCCCACCGCAAAGAATGCCGCCCCCAGGAAAAGATTCGGGGCATCGTTGTGGAATGCCCGAAGAACCTAGGCCGAGGTGAGCTCGAGAGCGAGCGCCATCATGCCGCGATGCTAAATCATTTTGAAAGACGAGCGTAGTATGCCGCCCTGCCGCTCATGCACCATGCTTCTAACCTTGCGCGCCTCACTTGAGCCGGCCAGTAGCAGGACCTCTAGTACAATCAACCCGTGAGCGACGCCGTCCGCATCGGAATTCTGGGCGATTTCAACCCCGAATTCCGCTCGCACCACGCCACCAGCGACGCCCTGCAGCACGCCGCCCGCAAGCTCGACCTGAAAGTCGAGAGCGAATGGATCCCCACTTCGTCACTCGTGGCCGCCGACGCAGAGCAGAAGCTCGAGAGTTTTGATGGCCTATGGGGATCGCCCGGCAGCCCCTTTAAGAGCTTCGATGGCATGCTCAAAGGCATCGAATTCGCACGCCGCCGCGATTGGCCCTACCTCGGCACCTGTGCCGGCTTCCAATACGCCTTCATCGAGTTCGCCCGCAACGTCCTCCACATTGCCGATGCCGACAGCGCCGAGAACAATTCCGGATCGAAGAACATCATCATCTATCCCGTAGCCTGTGCCGTCCCCGACCGCAAAGGCAACGCTCCTAAACTCTCCGGCATGGTTCCGGAGATTCGCCTGCGTCCCGGATCGTATCTGCAGACCTTTTACGGCAAAGACAAAGAAACGGTCACCGAGGAATTTTTCTGTAACTTCGAGATCAATCCCGACTTCGAGTGGACCACGATGGAAGCCGGGTTTCCCGTGTCGGCCCGCGGCCCACAAGGCGAGATCCGCGCCATCGAATCACCGACTCACCGCTTCTACGTGGCGACACTCTTCCAGCCGCAGCTTTCGTCGACCGAAAAGAATCCCCACCCCGTGGTTCTCGCCTTCGTCCAGGCCGCCAACGACTGGGGCAAGAAAAAACTAGACGACAGCGTGTTGGAATAGCGGAATTCAAAGTTTTCACCACAGAGGGCACAGGGTTTCACAGGGCATCTCCTCATAAATTCCCCTGTGGAACCCTGTGCCTGTGGTGAGTGTTTTTCAGAGTTACGAAAGTCGCGATTACCTCGTCGTTACCGTCCAGCCACCAACCGCATCTAGAGCGCTGCCCCGCCCGTCGCTAGACTCAGCCAGTCGGTCGCCCTCCCCAAGCAGCGCCCGCCAGGAGCCACTCGTCTCGATGCATACACAGCAACTCGTGAACTCGTTCCGCGTTCCGTGGGGCACGCTGGTCAGCTACATCCCGGTCATCGCGACCGTGGTGACGACTTTCTTCAGCATCATCCTGGCCCGCGCCACCCTGCGATACGTCGAAGCCACCGATAAAGGCCTTCAACTGGCTCGCGACGAATTCGAGCGTGAATGGACTCCGGACCTCCACATTAAACTGGAACGTGTATCGCCGACCGAAGCCCGTATCATCGTCACCAATCTGGCGAAGACTTCGGTTCTTCTGCAGCTGCTGCAGTTGCGCAAGCTCTCGCACGCCATGCCCTTCGAGCGCTGCCGCATCAACGATCCTCTCGTCGGAGGCCTGACCTGGACACAGGAAATGGGCAAGCGCATCCTCGCCTGCACCGGAGATGAATTCGAAGGCCCGATCGCAGCTGCGATGACTTTCTACGCCGCCGGACGCATGTTTCGCACCGACTGGTTCCGATCGCAGATCGTAGTTCGCGAAGGACGCATCGTGAGCCTTGAGCCCAGCAACATGCCCACGCGCCGCGTCCGCCAGGTCGAACGCAAAGGCCAGCCCGAACGCCGCCGCGAATTCGTACAAGACGTCGCTGCCAGCGTCGCTCCCGAGAAGGCCGAGAAGCCCGAAGAGAAATTCTTCGTAACCGGCGCGTGATTTTGTTTATGTGGGGCGGACACTCCTGTCCGCCCACTCCACCGACGCAGCGGTATGAGAATCCCCGCACAGAAAATGCACTTTCGGGGTGCTGCAACCGTCAACCGGCTGCTATTCTGCTGCTGATCTTCTTTCAAGAACTTGAGATCACATTTTGTGATCTCAAATCAGAACCGGGCTCCGATAATGGCGAAAACGGCAATCGTGGTTGCGCGAAAAGTAGATTCCAAAATCTTCAGTCTCCGCGGACAGCGGGTCATCCTCGACGCCGACCTTGCCGAGCTCTACGGCGTGCAAGTCCGCCACCTCAATCAGCAGGTCAAGCGCAATGCGAAACGATTTCCTCCCCCGTTCCGCTTTCAACTCTCTCCGCACGAATTGAAAATCTTGAGATCAAAAAATGTGATCTCAACCGCGGGACACGGCGGCGCGCGTTACCGCCCCTACGCCTTCACCGAGCACGGCGCCATCATGGCGGCCACGGTGCTGAACTCCGAACGCGCGATCGAGATGAGCGTCTTCGTCGTGCTCGCGTTTGTCCGGATGCGCCGTGCCAGCGCCGGAAACCGCCACGTCCTGACCAAGCTGACGGAACTGGAGCACCGCCTGGAGACGCACGACTCCGAAATCCAATCGTTAATGGACGCGATCCGCGAACTCATGGCTCCCGAAGAACCCAACCGCCGCCGCATCGGCTTCCATGCGCCCTCGGGCGCGGGGAGTAAGGCCCTCAAAGACGGCACGACTCAAGCGCGGAAGAACGAGTAACAGTTACCGAAGCTATCTCGCTCTATCCCGAAGCGCTAAAGCATTCCCACCTGATGCCGATCCTCAAGTCCAGAGGACCAGACCATGCTCACTCCAATCAGCAACGCTCATCCCGTCGATGTTCGAATGGTCGATGCTCGACAAGTTTTGCAAACTCCTTCACCAGCGAAGCCTGATCCTCGAGCTCAGACTCCGCCGGTGCAAAAGAGTGGCGAGATCTCGCACGACCGGGTCACATTGAAGAGTGCCGGTCAGCCCGACAACGACGGCGACCGCAAGTAGCTCGCACAAGTTGAAACACCCTGGCTAAAATCCGGGTGCCACAGCTTGTCGCGCATTTTCGGCGGGGTGGGGATTTTTTCATTCCAGCCGTGAAGCGGTGACAATCCAGTCCACAGCGCAGCCTCTGAGTGGCCTGCCAAATTCCACAAGTCGAACGCCGATGCCCTCACATTTTGACTTTGACGTCGTTTCAGGCAAAGTAATGCTGACTTCTAAGGCAATCCGGATGACCTCGAGACACTAGGAGCAAGCCCTTGAAATCAGACGTGAACCGCCGAGAATTCCTGAAGATCACCGCCGGGGCCAGCGCCGCCTTGGCCATCCCGACTTCAGCGCAAACTGCTGTCTCCTCCAAAATGATCGGCATCCAGGTCGGAGCAGTTTCCTTCGTCGACGAAGGTACCGAGAGAGTCCTTGATGTGCTTCAGGAGCGCGGCGGCGTGAACACGCTCTTCCTCGCCGTCTTCACGTACGGTCGCGGAATTGCTGGAAGACAAATTCCGGGCCAGCCGCTGCCCGATCACGGCAAGCAGGAATACGATCTCAATTTTCACGGCGGAAATTTCGCCACTCCTCATCCGCAGTATTACAAGAACACCGTTCTCAAAGACACACGCGCGCCCGACCACGGCAACCTCGACGTCCTGGCGGAAGTCCTGCCTGCGGCCAAGAAGCGCGGCATGAAGGTCATCTGCTGGCTCGAAGACGTCTTCCGCCGCGACTTGCCGAACATCGAGAAAGTGCAGGAGCGCGATCTCTATGGTCGGAACGCCGACACGCTGTGCATCAACAATCCCGACTATCGCAATTTCCTGACCGGCCTCGTCGAGGACTACGCCCGCTCCTACGACATCGACGGAATCATGTGGGGATCGGAGCGGCAGGGCGCGCTTTGCGACAGTTTGGGAGCCACGCATGACGTGCCTCCCGTCGATCCCGGCAACGTGACTTGCTTCTGCGAGTTTTGTCAGTGCAAAGCGAAAGCACGCGGCATCAACCCGGAGCGCGCCCGCCAAGGCCTTCTCGAGTTGGAAAAGTTCGTTCGCTCGGCGCGCGGCGGCAAGCGGCCGGTTGACGGCTACTACGTTCAGTTCTGGCGGCTGCTATTGCGCTATCCCGAACTCGCCGCCTGGGAAATGCTTTGGACCGACAGTCTTCGCGAGACCTACGCGGCAATTTACACGACGGTGAAAAACGCGAAGCCAGAGGTACGCGTGGGATGGCACGTCTGGCACAACAATTCTTTCAATCCGATCTACCGCGCCGAGCAAGACCTTCATGAACTCTCGAATTATTCCGATTTCATCAAGGTCGTCATGTACAACAACTGCGGCGGCGAGCGCATGGCGCACTATGTCGATAACGCCGGCTGGACGCTCCACGGGGATCTATCAAAGCAGCGCCTGCTCGATTTCAACTACGCCGTGATGGGATTCAGGGAGCGGAGCTACGATCAGATTCCGCACACCGGGCTTTCCGCGGACTACGTCTACCGCGAGACAAAACGCGCGCTGGAAGGCGCTGCTGGCACGAAAACTCTCATCTGGCCGGGCATCGACATCGACATCCCGACCGAACCCAACAATAGCAAATGCTCACCGCAGAGCGTGAAGGAAGCGGTCTCGGCAGCCTTGCGCGCGGGCGCACCCGGCGTGATTCTCTCCCGCAAGTATTCTGAGATGCGCCTCGCCAACCTCAGCGGCGCCGGAGGCGCCATTCGCGAGTTGAAAACGTAGCCGGGTAATCCCCCTCCCCCCACGGTCTACTGGAATCACCGAGTTAGGGGCAAGAATATACTTGACTTCGGATCCCGGAAACGTTCCTGAAAAATCCGCGCTTTCTCCGACGGACGAATGCGTCCGCCGCTACACGGACCGGGGGTCGGATCGAGCTCTATCATCGGATAAGCAGTTCGAAGGCGGGATAGCTCGAAGCGACTTCAGCAAACGCTTCCGGTGGTGATCCGGCCGGGATTGGAAAATAGCGCTGCACCTCTCGCTTGAAATTGTCGAGATACGCCTTCAGGACCGGAAGCTTCTCGACATCGCTCAGCGGGCGCAGTCCATACTTTTGCCGCTTGCTTCTCTTCTTCAGCGTGATCTCTCCCGCGGCCTCGGCGTTGCGCACCCATTGCGTGCGTCCGCGGGGAGCGACCAGATAACGATTGCCGTTCAATTCCAAAAGGTCCACTGGAGTCGAGAAGAGCTTGCCGCTTTTTCTTCCGCGCACTTCTAGAACGTAGACGTGAGACGGACCAATGCCGAGGCCGATGAGGAATCCGAACGTGCGGTTGAAAATCCTTTCGACGGTCGTGGGCTGGCGGAAAACGGGGGGAGGGGAGGCCATGTGGATGATTGTAAATGCGGAACTACGGAGGATGCGCGGCTTGGCCGCAGCAGCGTCGGTTGAACCCCCTCTTGAGGTCGTTGCTGCCGCAGAGAGACATGGGGTCCTTCGCTTCGCTCAGGATGACACGGATGTCGGGTCTGCGTCTTACGAGTGCTTCACGAGGCGCAGCGACGCGGAATTCATGCAGTAGCGAAGATGCGTAGGTTCCGGCCCATCGTCGAAGACATGTCCCAGGTGGGCGTCACACTCAGTACATGCGACCGCGGTGCGCTCCATGCCGAGAGTTGTGTCGGTGATCTCAGTGACGTTTTCCTTCGCGATTGGCTGCCAGAAGCTGGGCCATCCGGTGCCCGACTCGAACTTCGTCGCGGAATCGAACAGCGCGTTGTCGCAGCAGATGCAGCGATAAATCCCCTTGTCGTGCAAGTTCCAGTATTGTCCCGAGAAAGCCATCTCTGTGTCGGCGTCGCGGGTGATGTCGAAGGCGTTCGAGGATAATTGCTTGCGCCATTCCGCGGATGTCTTCACCACTTTGGCAATGTGAACCTGCTTCAGGCGCTCGCCGGTGTCGGAGAAAAGGACGATGGTGACGTCTTTGGGTTCAGCGAGTGGAGCGGCTTGGAGAGCCCGTGGTTTTCTCAATTGCCAAAAGGCCAGGCCGGCGAGCGTAGCAAGGGACGTTGTGATGAACGCGCGCCGGCGCATGTCCGGAGATTCAACTGAGCTTTGCTCGGCCGGACAGCCGGGGGCGGCTGTCCCCACATGAGCTTGTTCGCGATCCAAATCGGAGTCAAACATCTCGGTGTCCTTCATCCTCACTTCCCGGTGTAGAGATCCGGAAATTCCTGGCGCAAATGCTCGACCTTCGGAGCGTCGTTGAAAGCGATGTACGGCTGATTCGGATGTAAGGCCGCGTAGTTCTGGTGATAGGCCTCGGCCGGATAGAAAGCTTGCAGCGGGGCGACCTGCGTCACGATGCGGTGTGAGAAAACCTTCGCCTGATCCAACTGGGCGATGTAGGCGTCGGTGATGCGCTTCTGCTCGTCGCTCGTGTAGAAAATCGCGGAGCGATATTGCGTGCCTTCGTCGGGACCCTGGCGGTTGAGTTCCGTCGGATCGTGAGCCACCGAGAAAAAGACGCGCAGCAATTCGCCGTATGTGATCTGCGAAGGATCGAAGACGACCTGGACCGACTCGGCGTGTCCGGTTTCTCCGGTGCTGACCATTTCATACTCGGGATTCTTCACGGTGCCTCCGGAGTAGCCGGAGGTGGCGCTGATCACGCCCTTCACATGCTGAAAAACGGCTTGCACGCCCCAGAAGCATCCGCCGGAAACGACGACGGTTTGCTTCCCCGGAGCGGAAGCCCGCGGCGCATCAACGGCGGGCGCGGGTAGGGCGGCAGACGGACTTGCTTTGGCGCTGCACGCAGTCGCGGCGAGCAGCGATCCGAACAATGCCAGACTTAAGCGAATCTTGGATGACATCGAGTTCCCCCATTGTCAGTACGAAGGCTGCGATCTGTCAGATTGGAGTCTCATGATGCCGAAAAGTTTCGTGATGCTGCAGGAGAAATGCATGAACCACAAAGGGCACGAAGGTACACGAAGGAAGGCTGGATGGCCCCGAGCATATTTTCACACTTGCTTTTTCGCTTTATGTTCGCCACAATGGCGACATGGCGATCACACGCAGGCAGCGCGAAGTGTATGACTTCATTTCCCGATTTGTCACCGAGCACGGATATTCGCCGTCGTTCGAAGAGATTGGGCAAGGGCTGGACTTGAACTCGCTGGCAACCGTGCACAAGCACATCTCGAACCTCGAGAAAAAAGGGCTGCTGACGCGCGACTACAACCGCAGCCGCTCGATTGACCTCCTGCCTCCCAAGGGGAAGTTGAAGCAGTCGATGAGCGTGAATACCGGCGTCGTGCTGCCGCTGTTGGGACGAATTGCGGCCGGGCAACCGATCGAAGCCGTGGAGAATCCGGAGACCATTTCGCTGGCAGACTTCGTGCGTTCGAAGGAAGTCTTCGTGCTCGAAGTGCGCGGAGATTCCATGCAGGATGAAGCGATCCTCAATGGCGATTACGTTCTTGTAGAAAAAGCCAAGACGGCGCACAACGGAGACATTGTGGTTGCGTTGGTGGATTCGACCGACGCCACGTTGAAGCGCTTCTACCGCGAAGGCGACAGCATCCGCCTACAGCCATCGAACGCGGCCATGAAACCGATCATCGTGCCCGCAGCATCCGTCGATGTACAGGGGAGAGTGATTGGAGTGCTGAGGAAGTACTGAGCACGGTGCCCTATATTTCTGATGTCGTTATTCTGCATTTTCTTCCCCTCGGAGTTCAGCACAACGTGCTAAGAGATAAGCCAGTCCGCCAACCGGGACAGGACATCAGAACTCTGCCTACCTACACAATTCCAGAGGCTGCGGCTTTCCTCGCAATTCCCCGGAGGACTTTGGCTTGTTGGTATGAAAGAAACGAGGCGATGTTGAAGGCGACCGGCCGGTACGGCAACATTCATCTGCTCTCCTATCGAGACCTGGAGGAGGCGTACCGTACCTACCTACTACGGGAGAGATTCCATTTTTCATTTCAGTTTCTTAGGCGATCGATGCGAAACGCGAGGCGCATGTTCCGTTCGCAGCATCCCCTCCAGCGTGCCGACGCTGTGAAGGAGTGCCTACAGGACCTAGTTTATGACAAACCAGCCCGTGGCAGGCGGCCTCGCACCATACCGTCTCTGGGAAAGAAACCCGGGCAGGAAGTAATTCAAGAGGTCGCAAACCTGTTTGCGGAAAGAATAGAGTCAGGAAAGTTCATTTTTCCGTGGCGATTCGCCGCAACAGATCATCAGAGTCGCCCGGTCTCGATGAATCCTCGGATTATGTCGGGACGATTAGTGGTAACCGGGACACCAATTCCTGTGCAGGTGTTGTGGGGGCGTAAGCGTGCAGGTGCCCAGGTGGAAGAAATTGCGGCCGACTACGGACTTGATCGCGACATAGTTCAACAAGCATTGACCCACATTGGCATGCGTCAAAAAGAGGCGTGAAGAATGCGTCCTTTTTCTCGACGAGGGGTTCGCCGCCGAGTCGGTCGCTGTGCGTTTGAGAACCGCCGGCTTCACGGTCCAACGATTTCCTGAATGGTTCAAGGATGCTAATGGTCAGACCAGGCGAAACGTAGAAGATCCCGAAGTCATCCAATTCTGCCATAGGAACGGGTCGCTCCTCGTCACTCGAGATCACGAGATGAAGAATACTCATCGGGAGGAGATCAAAAGGACTGAAGTAGCGATTCTTGCCACGGCACACAACCGTTTGGAGAATCAGGACGAATGGGTGGTAGCCATAATTAATTTAAAGAGCCGCATTCTTCGAGAATTCAAAAAGCGCGAGCGCCCTTGGTTTGGGACGTTCAGCCGCACGGCTAATCTTACGATCTCAACCATGAAGCAGCCCCAATCTATTCAACTGAAAACGCCTCGGAACCCTCCGAGGCGTTTGATCTTCGCCAACAACAGCTCTGACCAGCTTACCCGATGTGCTTGTTCAGGGCTTGGGCGATGGCGTCCTTGGGCTTGTAGCCGACCAATTGCTCGACGACCTGTCCGCCTTTGAAAACCAGCAGCGTAGGGATGCCAGTAACTTTATAGCGCATGGGTGTGGCGCTGTTGGAGTCAACATCCATCTTGCCGATCTTGATCTTGCCCTGATACTCGGTCGCCAGTTCCTCGACGATCGGGGCGATGGCGCGGCAGGGGCCGCACCAGGTTGCCCAGAAGTCCACCAGCACGGGCTTGTCCGATTTCAAAACATCCTGGTCAAAGTTCGCATCGGTGACTTCGACGATTCCGTTGCCTGCCATTTGCTTTCTCCTCGTTGTAAACGTCGCGCTTTCGGCGGACGCTCCATCGGGCTGCGCTGCCGGGCGATCGGTATAAGTGCTTCCCATGGGGGAGCCGAACTTTCTATCTTAGCACTCCAATTCGATGCAGGTAGGGGCAGGAAAGTCGCAGTCGCAAAGGTCCGTCGAACGGGCATCGGCCCGGCAGACCTTGGGGCACCGCGGGGTGTGCCCCTTAAGCCCCGTTCCTTGAGAAGGATAGAGGAGTCAGGCTAATGATGCGGGGCTTGCTCCTCCGCCGCAGCCGCCGGGGGTCGGGCTGGCGTGAGCGACTTGATATAGCTAACCAGTTGCCAGCGTTGCGGTTCGGGTAGCTTGGACCAGACCGGCATACCGCGCCTTACCACTCCATTGGTCATCAGCCAAAACAACGCGCCCGGAGTTGCTTGCTGCACGGGGTCGGCGCGCAGGCTGGGACCTTTCTTCGTGCCGTCGGCTAGTTCTCCGTGACACTCGGTACAGTGCTGGTCGAAGAGTTTGCCGCCCGCGAGAACGGCGTCGGAATCGGACGCCAGAGGATTGCGGCGCGCGAGAGCCTTCTTCGGAGCTTTGGCCAGTTCGGCATATACAAGGGCATCGTCTTTGTATTTGTAGCGGTCATGCTCGGAATGATCGGTTTGAGCTGAGGCTGTGCCGAGGCACCCCGCAAGAAAGACAGCGAAGACAACAGAGTGTTTCGACATCAAGCGCTTCGCTTTCATTGGCGTCCTCCGAACAAACGGCTGATCGCCGAGCCGAAGCCAGAGAATTCGCGCGAGACTCCCCACCGCAGCAGAAAGCGATGGCTGTTGTCGTTGAGGCCGAAGCCGGGGGAAAGGCGCAGCGTCCAGTCAGAAGGCAGATTCCAGGCGACGACGGGCGCGAGGTAGTGACAGGTTTCGTGCAATCCAAACCTATAGCGGTCGCCGAGGCCACCGTACATCTCAATGCCGGCAATGAAATTCTCAGGGCAGAAACTGCAGCGTTGCGCCGACGCCTTTAGAGCCAGGGGCCGGCTGGCTCCGATGGCGTAGCCGAACTCCCACGGGTTGCCGCCGGTGACGTTTTTGGTGGCGATGGTGTTTTCGGCGATGTTCCATCCGTTGAAGGTCTTGGAGAGCAGCAGCTTGGTTTCGATTTCGTGATCGTGTGCCTGACGCGCGGTCGCGTTAGGCTCGGCATAATCGGCTTCGACGTCGTGTCCCTCAACCTCTTTCAGGATCTTGTCTGCGCCACTGGTCTGCTCGTATTCGATGTAGAGCACCGGATTGATGAAACGTTCGCGCTGCAAGAGGCGAAAGCGGTTCTCCCCGCGGAAGCCCGTGAAGATGGTGCTGTCGTTGAATGTGGTTTGGCCGTCGAAATACAGTTCGGTGGTCCACCACGCGGTCGCTCCGTATTCGAACTCCGCCCAGAAGGCGTGGAAGTCGTTGCCGCCGCGCTGCGTGCCGAAGGTGGAATAATATTCGACCTCGAGGCTGCCCGGTTCCTCCAGGTAGTGGTCGTAGGTCACGATGTAAGGATTCTCCTGCGCGGCTGCAGGGAGAAGGAAGGCAGCTAGAACAAGCAGCGCCACCAAAAGAAGCCGCGGGATTCGCCCAAGGGCGACCCGCCGGTACGCATCACGGAGTCTCGGTCCGGGAAGCAAGAAACGAAAGACAATAGGATTCAAGCGGAGAACGATTTCCTTTCGATTTATTTGCAACCGAGTCGCATCTGAGTGAAACTTCAAATCCCAACTACTACATGTGCTAGTTGCAACTCAGTCGCATCTAGGATATATTCATCGTACAGCCGGGGTGTATGGACGAGTCAAGCTTCGGCCGAAGAAACCGTCGCACCCTGATTGCGACCAGTTGCGACGCAGGAGAAACGAGAAATCGCATGCCTCTTCCCCAGACGGAAATGCCAGGCCGGTTGCAGGCCCACTTTGGCGAGCGCGGAATCCGCATGACGCAGCAGCGGCGCGCCATCCTGAGCGTGATCGAAACTGCGACCAAACATCTGGATGCCAGCCAGATTTTGCGCAAAGCGCAAAAAATTGATCCCAGCGTTGACCGCAGCACGGTCTATCGGACGTTGCGCTTATTGAAGCGGCAGGGTCTGATCGACGAACTCGACCTGATGCACATCAACGGCGAAGGACACTACTACGAGCGCAAACTCGAGCGCGACCACATTCACATGGCGTGCCTGCGTTGCGGCAAGATCACCGAGTTTGTGAGCGACAGTTTCGAAAAGCTCAAACAGCAAGTGGAAAAGGATTGCCGTTTCCGAATTCTGGTTTCACGGCTTGAGATCGGCGGCTATTGCGCGGGCTGCCGGGGATCACACTAGCAAGTCACAAGATAGACTCGACACGATATGGAGTTCCGTTTTCTAACCCGCGAGGATGGAGCCGAATGGTGGAGGCTTCGACTGGAGGCGCTCGAGGGTGATCCCGAGGCTTTCAGTTCGTCAGCGGAGGACCATCGTTCGCTGTGCACGAAGGATATCGAGTAGCGTCTCGGCGCAGGAACGGCAGATTCATTTGTGGCTGGTGCGTTCGATGAAGGCCATCTGGCGGGCATGGCAGGATTCGCTCGCGAGAAGGGCCTGAAGACGCGGCACAAAGGACGCATTTGGGGCGTCTACGTCACGCCGGAGAGACGCGGGCTGGGCGTTGGGCGGAAGCTAATGCGAATGCTTTTGGATCGAGGCGGCACACTCGACGGAGTAGAAATGGTCCTGATCTCTGTGGTAGCCACGCAGAGGACAGCCGCCGGACTCTACCGCTCATTCGGCTTTGAATTATTTGGCTGCGAGCCGCAGGCGTTGCTGGTCGGCGGGCGGCATATCGATGAGCAATACATGGTGCTGCGGCTGAAAAATCAGTCGGGCATGTAAGAGGAAGGCCGGGCGCGTCCCCAAAATAGTAAAAGCGCCCTGACTTGTTCAGTCATGGACGCCTTGGCAGCCCTCCCCCAGAACTGCCAAACCACACAAGCGATACTAGAGTTCGCTTACTTTTCTGTAAACGTCACTTTGGTAATCGCAAATTAGCGGAAAGCTAAACGTGGAAATCAACCAATCATTGTTTCAGCCAAGTCAGGCCTGCATCGGTGGTGATCCAGATTTCAGGAGTAGATGTGGAGATCTTGAGGTGCAACATATCTGGGGACTCAAGCGAGACAACATCTCCCGTCAGCGTCGCGCCGGACGACGACGGGATGACCCGAGTCCAAGTCGCTCCAGAGTCGACGGAGTGATAGAGCATTCCGCCGGATCCGCCCGCCCAGACATCCGCGCCGTTGGCAGCAACCGATCGGAAGGTGGGAGCGATGGCGTCCCGATTCAGCAGAGGCGAGGCATCTTTCTTCTTAGCCGTGGCTTTCGCTGTGACATCGAAGCTGGCTCCCGTTGCAGGAGCGGGCGGAGCGTTCACATTCACATCCTGCCACGTATTGCCTTGATCGATGGACCGTTGTAGAGCGCCGGTGGAGTTGATGTTCCAGCGCGCACTCGACGCGGGCATGGGGCCGCCGATCGCACTGCCCTGGTACGGGGAAGACATGGAACCGCCAGGAACTTCGACACTGCCTACGAGCAGGGTGCCTGGATCTTTCGCGCGGTTCACGACCACTCCGCCGGTACCGCCCGACGACGGCTGGAGAGGAATCGCTTCACCCTTTAATGCCAGTGTGTCCTGCGCTGGCGAATCAACCGGGCCAGCCTGAACGGAAACCTGAACAGATTGTGAAGCGGAATCCCTTGCGTTCGCTTCGCCGGCCGGTAACTGCTTGGCGTAGGTTGGTGAAGCAGCGGGAGCTGTGTTTTGGGCCTGATTCTGGAAGGCGAATGCATTTTGCTGCTGCTGATTCGCCAGTCTTGGACCGTGAGCAAGTTGGCGGCGTATCCCGTCGCCTGCGATGACGCCTCCGATTTGAGCAGCAGGCGCGGCGACGGGCTCATTGGCCTGCATCTGCATCACGGACGCAGTCGGACTCGCGATCTCTTTTCCCTGGACTTTCTTATCTTCGGCCATGCCGTTCGAAACAGAGTGGACGAGGGGTTGGGCTGGTTCGCGAGTCGTAGCCGCTTCCGCCGGAACACTTGCGGGGACGGATTTGCCCTCAGGCTCGGACGACATCACCGATGGCGCAGCCGCCTGATACGCCATGGTCGCAGGACGAGTTTGCCTTTGGTAGAGCACCACTGCCAACGAGGCAACGAGGATGATTCCGGCAGAGACGAATCCCCAACGAAGCGCAGGCCAGGCGAGCCATCTGCCGGGCGCAGGCCGGAGAACTGTCTGGACCGCCTCGGTATCGGGCAAGGCCAGAGCGACCACTTCGCGACACTCGCCACAGCGGGCCAGATGCTCGAGCACAATGTCTCGTTCGAGGTCGGGGAGCGATTGCTCGGAGAACGCCGTCAGCACGTCCGCATCGGGATGATTGACGGCGGGCGTTGCCACCTTCAGCCGCTCGCGCACGATTTTGGGGACATCTTGCATAAAGTCAGCTTCCGGCTACTAGCATCTAAATAAAGTACTTAGATGATTTCTAGCCCACACTTCTGTTAACTTTCGCCCTCGCGGACTCTGGCCTCTACTGTCTTCTTAGAGAACGCGGCCGGAGGCGATTCTTGCGCCAGACTGCGGCGAATATCTACCTGCAAATCGCGTACATCCACTTCCAAAGCTTCCTCGGCTTGGCGGCGGGACATACCACGCCGCCCCAGGGCAGCTACGATCTGCTTCCGCAGCGCCTTCGCCAGCTTGTCGAGTTTGCGGCTGATGGTGGATTCGTGGACTCCGAGCATGCGGGCTATGTCGGCCAGGGTGCGCCCGTCGAGATAATACGCGCTCAGAACCATACGGTCTTCGCCGGAGAGGAAGCCCAGGGCTTCATCGGTGGATTGGGCCAAGCGGTTGTCGGCGGCAGCGACTGGCTCAGGATCGGGGGCTCGAAACTGGACGCCTTCCTCGGATTCCTCTTCCAGACTCACTAGGCGTTTCGTTTTGCGGTAACGATTTACATATTCCTGCGAAAGGACAGTGCGAAGCCAGCCCTCGAGCGATCCGCGGCCGGTATAAGAGGCTAGTTTGGAAACTCGCTGGCCCTCGCGAGTGCTGGTTCCGTAGAGGTCGGCGTAGAGCGTGTCGGCGAGGTCCCGGGCGGCCGAGTCTTCGCGGGCAATGCGCAGAGCGGAGAGATAGAGCTTATCGCGGTAGCGGGACATGAAGACTTCCCATGCGGGATCGCTGCCGGCGGCACAGGCCCGAGCCAGAGCGAGTTCGTCGATCCGGAGGCTCAGGAAGAAGGTGCGAAGCTCGGCCTCGGATGCGGTCGGAATCGCGTGCTTGGCGCCGATATCGCAGAGGATAGCTGCCAATGCTTCACGCGAGAGGCCAATCTTTTCGCAATCGCCCTTGGCGTGGAGTTCAGCCAACAAGCCGTTCGCGATCGACTGTACGGCCGACATGGGCTTGGTCGAAGTCATTGCGTGAATGAATTATCCAGCTTTTCTGCCGACGTTCAAGTATCCAGAAGCCGTACCGACTTGGCCCGTTTCTATTTTTCTGAGCAGAAGCTCAACAGCCGTCTCATGCAAGGTATGAGCGACTAACCTGCTGCCCGGGATGCCTTGCACTCCTCACAGGGACAAATTTCGCGCAGGAACTTCCATGAATAAATGCCGAGATCGTGATTATCGTTCCAGGAGAACTTGATGGCGTACTTGCCCACACCTTCGGCGGAAAGCGGCTTGGCGTGGGGCTTGAAGATCAGCAAAGCTCCGGGTGCGGCGGTGGCGGGGTCTCCAGGACGGCGTCCGGACTTGCCGCGCTCGTCCTCGCACATGGCGCAAGGACAAGCGTCGCGCAAGTAGGCGAAGTTGTAGTGCGAGACGTGGCCGTCATTCCACTCGATGTCGACGCCCGTGCCGGAAGTGAGATTCACCTTCACCGACTTGGGATCGGTCGACGCGGAGGGCGATTGGAGCGGGGACTGCATGGAATAAGTATCGCATAGGGGACTGCCGGCGTTCGGGCCGAGACCTACCGGTGTTTATGACGCGATCGCGAGATCCGGCATTGCCGAATTCGAGCAAGTTCCTGTAAAATCTAGGTTTGCCCTACAAGATCTGAACCTTTCGGGAGCAGCAGTCATGGCACAACAATGTGATATCTGCGGCAAGAAGCCGCAAGCGGGAAACCGCATCAGCCACGCCCACAACGTCACCAAGCGGCGCTGGAACATCAACTTGCGTCCGGTGCACGCCAAGGTCGCGGGCCAGGGAAAGCGCATCCGCGTTTGCACGTCCTGCCTGCGCAGCGGCAAAGTCGTTAAGGCGTAACCGCTTTTTCACCGCCGAGATCGTCAAGTTCGCAGAGATATCTCGATCAATTCGAGCGGAGAGGGAAGAGGTCATTTCCCCCCTCGGCGTTCTCTGCGTGCTCGGCGGTTGATTACTGCTTGGTTGGCGGCAGGATGGCGAGCAGCCGTATGTCGAAAATCAACGTCGCATTCGGCGAGATGATTCCGGAATAGCCCTGTTCGCCATAGGCCAGCTGTGGAGGAATTTTTAGCTGGCGCTTGCCGCCGACTTTCATTCCGGTGACGCCTTCTTCCCATCCTTTGATGACGTCGCCCTTGCCGATCGTGAAATCGAACGGCTGGTGCGCATCGACGGAGCTGTCGAACTTCTTCCCCGTGGTCAGCCAGCCAGTATAGTGAACCTTGACGTGGTCGACGTCTTTGGCGACTTCTCCGGTACCGACCCTGATGTCCCAATACTGCAGGCCGGAGTCGGTCTTGACGCCATCGCCGGTGACTTTCGTAGGATACTTCGTGTTAGGGACCACTTGAGCTTTGTGCGTGGCCGTCTGCGCCAGCACGGTTACGGTTATAAGAAACAGGCTCGCGATCACGATTCCGTTCTTCAAGAGGCCCTCCGTTCAAAAGCAACCACAGAATTATTCGAGCGCAATCACGTCAATCTCAACTAAGACATCCTTCGGCAGACGGGCGACTTCGACTGTGGTCCGGGCTGGGGGAGCTGAAGAGAAGTACTTTCCGTAGGCTTCGTTCATCGCGGCGAAGTCGTTCATGTTTTTCAGAAACACGCCCGAGCGGACGACCTTCGCCAGGCTGCTGCCCGCAGCTTCCAGGATCTGCGACACGTTGCGCAGGATGCGGTCGGTCTGTGCGGCGGCGTCTCCCGTGATGACTTGCTGCGTCGCGGGATCGATGGGTACCTGACCGGAGACGAAGATAAATCCGTTGGCTTTGATGGCTTGGGAATAGGGACCGATGGCTTGCGGAGCGTTCTTGGTAGAAATGACTTCACGCATAAGAGCAGCTCTCAGTTCTCAGCAAAGACTACACCACAAAGGGCACAGGGTATCACAGAGGAATGCCAGTTGGATTTCACTGCCCGTGGGCCGTGCCTACTGCTTTCAGATTTTCTGCAGGCGCTGGACTTCATGCACACCGGGGATCTTCCGCAGTCCAGCGATGATTGTTTCCAGATGTTTCAAATCCGAGATATCCAGCACGACTTCCACGCTGGCCTGACTGTTCGCGGTGTGGGCTCCGATGTTGCGGATGTTACTCTTGGCATCGCCGATCACGCCCGTGATGCTCTTCAGCATGCCGAAGCGGTCGTCGCAGAAAACAGTCAGCTTCACGGGATAGGCTGTCGGCGTGCTCTCGTCGCGCGCCCATTCGACATCAATCTTCCGCTCGGGCTCGTATAGAAGATTCGTCACGTTGGGACAATGAACGGAGTGCACGGCAACGCCTTTGCCGCGCGTGATGTAGCCGACGATGCTCTCACCGCGGATGGGATTACAACAGCGGGCGCGGTAGACCAGCATGTCTCCCTGGCCGCGGACGGTGATGGCGTTGTGATCTCCGAAGACTCGGCGGACGACGCTGGCAATACCGCCAGGCTGCGAGGTCAATCCTTCGGACTCGATGTCCCCGGCGATCGAGTGAGTCGCGCCGGCGGGCAGCAGGCGGGCCAGGACCTGGCGTGCGGAATATTTTCCATAGCCGATGCCGGCCATCAGATCGTCGGCCTTCCCTAAGCCGTAGCCGGATGCGACCTTCAGCAATTCTTCGTCTTTAATTTCTTTCAGCGCGATGCGATATTTGCGCGCTTCTTTTTCGATCAGCTTCCGTCCGATTTCAATGGCCCGCTCGCGCTGGTGAACGTTGAGCCAGTGCTTGATCTTGTTGCGCGAACGAGACGATTTGACCAGCCCGAGCCAATCGCGGCTGGGCTTGTGGCCCGGCTGCGTGAGTATCTCGACGATGTCGCCGGAATGCAGTTTGTGACGGAGCGGAACCATGCGTCCGTTTACTTTGGCGCCCACGCAGGTGTGGCCGACCTCGGTGTGGATCGTGTATGCGAAGTCGATGGGCGTGGCGTCGCGCGGCAGCACCACGACCTTACCCTTGGGCGTGAACGTGTAAACCTCTTCCGGATAGAGATCGACCTTGAGCGTCGATAGAAACTCATTCGGGTCACTGACATCGCGCTGCCACTCGACAACCTGACGCAACCAGGCCAGCCGCTGCTCGTCCTGCGCCGAGACTGGACCGTCTTTGTATTTCCAGTGAGCGGCGATCCCCTCTTCCGCCATCTTGTGCATTTCTTCGGTGCGGATCTGGATTTCAAAGGGCGTGCCGTCCTCCGTAATCACCGACGTGTGCAGCGACTGGTAGAAGTTCGGCCGCGGCATGGCGATGAAATCCTTGATGCGTCCGGGCACCGGGCGCCAGAGGTTATGAATGATGCCGAGCACCGCGTAGCAGTCTTGCAGCGAGCGAGTAATCACGCGCATGGCGCACAGGTCGTACACCTGGTCGACCGAAATGCGTTGCTTCTGCAGCTTTTTGTGGATGCTGAACAGGCGCTTGATGCGGCTTTCGACACGCGCCTGGATGCCGGCTTCTTTCAGCTTGTCGGTGATGGTTCCCTGCATTTTTGCGAGGAAAGTTTCACCCTGTTTCCGGCGCGAGTTAACTGATTTTTCTACCTGCTCGTAACCAGCGGGATCGAGGAAGCGGAACCCAAGGTCTTCCAGTTCGCCACGAATCTTTCCCATCCCGAGACGGTGCGCGATGGGCGCGTAGATCTCCAGCGTCTCTTCGGCGATTTTGCGCTGGCGGTCGGGCTGCAAATGCTCGAGCGTGCGCATATTGTGCAGGCGGTCGGCGAGCTTGATCAGAACGACGCGGATGTCGTCGACCATAGCCAGCATCATCTTGCGCAGGTTTTCGGCTTGCTGCTCTTCGCGGGTGGCGAAGTCAATTTTGCTGATTTTGGTGACACCCTCGACGATGTGGGCAACCTGTTCGCCGAATTCTTTTTGAATATCGACAATAGTGACCGAGGTGTCTTCGACCGAATCGTGAAGCAGGCCCGCGGCCACGGCGACCGGGTCCATCTTCATTTCGGCGAGCACAAGCGCAACTTCAAGGGGATGAACGAGGTAAGGCTCTCCCGAGGCGCGGGACTGGCCTTCGTGATGCTTCAGGGAGTAGTCGTAGGCTTTCTTGACGATGGTGAGATCGTCGTGCGGACGGCTCTCCTGCATCCGCTTCATCAGATCGCGGAACTTGGTCAGGGTGAGCGCTGTGGTAGCGATCTGTTGGCGTAACGTCGCCATGAAGGATTATAGCCCTCGAACAGCCCGAAAAATATAAGGGAAGAGCAGGTGGGAGTACAGAGCCCGGCAGAGATTATAGCCTTTTGGCGTCTCGAATCGCCTGCCAGTCGCGGATCAGGATTTGTGCGCGAACCCTGAAAATAGATGACTGATCGTCTACGGTCGGTTTCAAAAACTCGCGGCATTTTTCTCTTCAGTCAATTCGAAAAAGGTCTTTTTTTCTGAAGAACCACGCCTCGTTCTCATGTCTGCTAAAGTGAGGGCGTTATGGTTGAGTTGCGCAGGGCACGGGTTCTGGTCAGCGGAATGTCCGGCCCGATCGGCGCTGCGCTTCTCCCAACTTTGAAGGCCGCCGGAGCGCAGATTGCGCGACTTACCCGCAGCAGTCCCAAGCGCTTTCCCGAGGACGAAGAGAATATTCCGTGGGACCCCGCCCAGCCTATTTCTCCCGATGTCGTCTCGGGCTTTGATGCTGTCATTCATCTCGCGGGAGAGAGCATCGTCGGCCGATGGAGCACGGAAAAGAAAGCGAAGATCCGCGATAGCCGGGTGTTGGGTACATCTCATTTAGCGGAAGCTTTGGCTCGGACGAAGAATAAGCCGCAGGTTTTCATTTGCAGCTCGGCGATCGGATTCTACGGCAACCGAGGCAATGAGGTTCTGACGGAGCAGAGCTCTCCGGGCCAGGGATTTCTTCCCGGTGTCTGCCGCGAATGGGAAGCCGCGACTGAGGCGGCGTCGGATGCCGGCATACGAACGGCTCATATCCGCACCGGGGTCGTGCTCAGTCCCAAGGGCGGCGCGCTGGAAAAAATGCTGCTTCCATTCAAACTGGGCGTTGGAGGCAAAGTAGGCAGCGGGCTGCAGTGGATGAGTTGGATCGATGTGCAGGACATGGTCGGCGCGATCCACCACATCTTAAAAACGGATTCGCTGCGAGGGCCCGTCAACACGGTGGCGCCTCAGCCCGTCACGAACGCGGAATTCACCAAGACTCTCGCCATCGTGCTATCGCGCCCCGCGATTTTTCCCGTACCCGCCTTCGTCGTGAAGCTGGCGTTCGGGGAAATGGGCGAGACCGTTCTGCTCGGAAGCCAGCGCGTCGAGCCGAAGCAGTTAGCGGCGACCGGATATTCCTTCCGCTTCAGCGCATTGCGCTCATCGCTCGAGAGCATCCTCCATCGATAATTTTCTCGCTCACTCGCGCCTGTGACGCCAATCACAGAAGACATTTTCCGCGCGTGTCAGGCTGAAACAGTTCTGATCGTCGCGGAAATGAAGAAGAAAATTATCGGCGCGCTGGTGCTGGCTTCGCTCTCCTGGTGGAGCGTACCGACGGCCTTCGCTGCATTCTCTACTTCCAACCGAGCGAGATCGGCACCTTCTTCCGCTAAATCCAAAGCGCACGATCACGATTGCTGCCCGGGCGTGCATCCCAGACCTGATAGTCCCCTATTCGTGGCGATTACACCTCCGGCGATGCCGTGCGGAGACGAACACCCCTGCTGCGCGAAACCTACACCCGATAATTCATTCTCTCTGCCGGCAGTGAATCGGATTACGCGGCCGGGTCCGGAAACTATCGCCGTGACCATCGCCGACAAGGACGCTCACTCTCGCAGAGGCATTAACCCGCAAAGTTCCCGCACTGACTTCTCACCGCCCTACTTCGTCCGAAGTACAGTTCTCCGCGTCTGAAATCACTCCTCGCGCCAGAGGCGCAATCGCTTTTAAAGCGGCAGGTCGAGACCTGAGCGGCTGCCTTGGTCAATGGGCGCGAGCCCAAATACGAATTCATATCGATAAGGAGATTGGATTATGAAGTACAAAATGCTGGCTTTGATCCTTGCCCTAACGGTTATGTCATGGGCACAAACGTCAACTCAGACTGGACCTTCCACGCCCGAACAGAACTCAGCGCCGGCGGAAAAAAGCAAATGCGCGTGCTGCGACAAAATGGCTTCGGCCGACGGCAAGGACGCGCATACCAGCTGTATGCGTCATGGAAAAGAAGACACCAAGGACATGAGCTCATGCTGCGGCGGCAAGGACGAGAAGTCTTGCATCAAAGGCGATACGAGTGCGGCGTCCTGCTGCAAAGATAGCTGCGCGAAGGACAAGACTGCGGCTATGAATTGCGGCAAGAAATGCGAGAAGGGCTGCTGCTCCGCGGAGAAGAAGACGGCTAAGAATTGCTGTGCGGAAGAGGTTCGCGGGTAAGTTTCATCTAACTCATCCGAGATCGACGTCTCGGATTTTGATAATTATGGCCCGGGCAAGTTCCGCCCGGGCTTTTCTTGTTTGCAGGCGGGACTTCTGCTGCCAGGGGAGGGAGCAAGATGCCCGCGCGACCGTCCGGCGCGACGCCAGCGGTACTGTCTGTGGCGCTACGGTCCGTGATGTGCGGGCATAGCGCAGACTGCGCCTTCGGCGAAGTTTTCTCCTTCGATTCCGAAGGCGTGATCAAAGCGGGCTCGGTAGTTTTCCCATGCAATTACGGAGGTCAGCTCGACGAGTTCGGCTTCGTTGAATCTTTCGCGCAGGCGCGAGAAGAGTGCGTCGGGAACCTCGACTGGTGTTCGCGTCATCGCATCCGCATATTCCAGGACGAGCCTCTCGATCGTTGAGAAATTGAAATCGGTGCGATAGTTTGCCAGGTTGGCGATCTGCTCAAGCGTGATACCGATTTTTCTGCCGACGGCAGAACCGATATCAATTCAAAACGGGCATCCGACTAGCGTGGCCACGCGAAGTTCTGCAAGGCCTTTCAGCTTGTGGTCGATGAGCTTGCTGCTGGCCTGCGACTGCTCCATCTGGACGTATCCCCACAAAATTGTGGAATGGTGCGCGGTCACCTGCACGGGCATGATGACGCGGCCCAGCCGCCGCCGGGTCAAAGAATAGACGAGTCCCACAAACAAGCGTCGGAGAGGTCCGCCCTGGTTGCTGGGAGCACCCGTGATGCGCGCCATAAGAATTCCTCAAAAATCAGATTCACTGCTGGTTGGGACGATTCACTTCGTCCTGCAGTTTTCGCAGAAGCTGCGCGCGCTGCTCCGTGGTCAACTCGCGCTGCAATTCTTCGAGAGCCAGAGCGACGATGTGGTAGTGATGCGCACCCGCATATTTGGGATCGGCCGTAATCTCGAGCCAAAGCTTGTGCATGAGCTCGACATCTTGCGCTCGCATACGCGGCGTATGCGGGCCGAGGAAATATTCACGGATCGAGTTGTCGGGCGCACAGACTTCCAAGGTCAAACGCGGACGCGGCTCGGGCAGGCGCTCCCAGGCATCGCCCGTCAACTTCGCTTGTTCGTCGGCGGTCAGCTTGTTGGAGAGTCCGCAGATCACGCGGCTGGAATCGAGCCGCTGCGCCGTCACCATGATCGCTTCGAAGACGTCGGTCGCCGGCACCACCAGCAGGGAGATCGGCTTGCCCTCTTTTTCCGCGACGGCGACGGCTGCTGTAAAGAGTTCCTGCTCGTAGTGGTCGAATACCTGCGTCGCGTCAAAGACAGTGCTGCCGCTGAAGGTGTGCTCGCGGTGGTAGAGGCGGGCGCTCATGACGACGACATCCTGTTTGGTCGTGTTCGTGTGGCTCAGGATATGACGCAGATAGTACAGATTGCGGGGATCGCGCACCGCGACCAGGACGTTGCCGGGACGCACTCCCATGTCGCCGCTGCCCAGTTCCTGATTGCCATACACACGGAACTGGTCGAGTTGCTCCGGCTTGCCGTGCCGCTCTTTGGCTACGTGGTGCTCGGACACCGTAAAGATCGTGAAAAAGACGCCACTGAAGATGAGTCCTGCGATCGTGGCCTGGTACTTGGTAAAGAGATTCACGACCGCGGTAATGAACAAAACGGCTGAGATCGCCATCAGGCCGATCGGAATTTCAGTCTTGCCGACGTGGAGATTTCCGGGCACCTTCCACTGGCGGTTTCCCGGCTCGGTGAACCGCAGCACGAGTACCGCCAGAGCTTTCATGGTAAAGCTCCAGATCACTCCGAAGGCGTAGAGCGCGGCCAGCTGGTAGACATCGCCACGGCTGAGAACGATGGTCAGCAACTGCAAGCAGACGATGAGGTTGATGATGCGATAGCTGGTGCCATAGCGGTTGTGCGGCTTCTGGAACCAACTGGTAAGTACGCCGTCTTCGGCAACGCGGTTCAGGACGCCGTTGGCGCCCACGATCGATGTGTTCTGGGCTCCAGCCAGGATCAACACTCCCACCAGAACGACAAAGCCGTGGAAGAGCAACTTCACGCTGGTCGGCCCGACCAGATACATCGCGATGCCACCGATCAGGTCGGCGAAGAAATTCGGGCGCACGCTGTCCGGAATGATCATGACCGCGAAAAACGAAACCAGCGAGGTAAAGAGCAGACTGTAAATGAAAATCACGAGCCCGGTCTTCTCCAAGTTCTTCAGCTTCGGGTGCTCGATCTCGCGGTTCACCTGCGCCAGAGTTTCTTCACCGCTCATCGCCAGCACGGAATGTCCGAAGCCAACGAAAAGCAGGATCCAGGTCATGTGGGCGAAGAAGGTGGTATGGAGCCAGCCCAGAGAATCCTTGTTGATCGGAATCGCGCCAGCGGGGCTGAACGGGCTGGGCGGCAATTGGACGGGCGTCCGCAGAACCGTGACCGTGCACCACAGGATCAGGATCACTACCATGACGGTCGTGATCACCATGATCTGCACCGCCTTCTGGCTGGACTCGTGGATGCCCTGGGTATTCTTCCACCAGAAATAGAGCACCACGATCACGGCAAGGCCGGCGGCAAAATGATCGTCAGAAAAGTTCAGGGGACGATGGAAATAGACGCCCATGTCCTTAATGAACCCCGCCAAATACTGTCCGGCGGATACTGCGCTGATCGGCCCGGTCAAAACGTAGTCAAAGAGCAGGGCCGATACCGAGAACTTGGCGAGGGTACCTCCCATCGCCTCTTTGACGACGCGGTAGACGCCGCCGCGGACAAACATGCTGCTGGACTCGATATACAGCGCGCGAACGGCGTAGCTGAAGAGCATCACGCCGAGGATGAACCAGGGGGCGCTCTTGCCAATGACTTTTTCGGCGTCGCCGCCAGCGTAGTAGGCGGAAGAAGCTAAGTCGGACAAAACAATCGCGGATGCACGCCAGAAGGAGATGAAGGTCAACATCACCGTGGTGGCGACGAAGACTTTTACTGCCGGCTTTGTTCCTTCAGCGGACGTTGCCATGCTTGGACAGAGACACTGCGGTCAGAAGTGAAGCATTGAAGATAGCACAGGGGCGTTAAGGGAGGCGCTGGAAACAGCTCACAGACGGCATTTATCTCTTAATGTCTTGGGAATATTGTCCGCGCTGCTGGGTGCGAGATACGTGTGCGTTATCCGGTCATGCCAGCAAAGGGCGTCCTCGTCGAGAAACACCCACGCGAATCCCATTCCCAGAGAGACGGCGGAGAGGCACGAGGCCAGGACTCGCCACCTGCGCAACGACCGGCTCGTCAGCGAGCCGTCGAACTTCGAGAGCTGAAGCTTGGCGATCCGCAATCCGGGCGTTGACCCGCTATAGACAATCAGCAGAAAATTGTAGGCGGCCCAGAACAGGCACAAAACTCCGGCAGCAAGCGCGAGGAACTGAACCTGCGGAGGACGAACAGCAGCGACCTTCCAGAAGATCAATCCAAATAGCGCCGCGGCTGACGCGATGATCACGCCATCGACCATCGCGGCCAAGAACCGCAATCCCAGCGGAGCGCTCTGCAGAGGAATATCGATCCCGGGACGCTTTTCGATTTCCGCCACTTGCGCGGGCTCGATCGTGATTCCACCCAGCGCCGGAAGCGGAGCCTCGACCTCAGGAACTTCCAGGATTCGCGGCCGGTCGCTAACGGGTTCCGCAAGCTGATCGGGCGGAGGAGGAGGCGGTCCCCACGCAAATCTCGGGAACTCGATGATTTTCGCGCTGGCTTGTCCAACCGCCCGGCGGGCCGGCCCTGGCACGATCTCACGCGAAACTTCAGACGGAGCAGGCGAGAGATGCTCCTCGACTTCGGGGACGGATTCTTCGACCATCCCGTCGAGCGCGAGGGCATGGTTCGACGCAGGTTCGAAAGCCGGAGCAGGATTCTCGACCGCTCTCGCGGACGATCCGATCGCCTCGAACGGCAGCTTTAGCGAAGGGTACCGCGGAGGTGGCGCTTTGCGACGGGTCCGATAGCGCGTAAGACGGGCGGACAATTCATCCCGCCAGGCGGAGTTCGACGTCTCCCCGGACACCGAATGCGGCTGCAACCCCGCAGCCTCGACCGAGGGAGGAATATCTGGCACCGGCAATGCAGAGGGAGGGGGCTCCATAGGACAACCGCAAACTTCGCCACACTTCGAACAATTCATGAAAAAATAATCCGCAACTGGCCCCGGCCAGCTTCACGATACAACCGGAAGACAACTAACGGCAATCCTAGCCTTGGTCGACACTTTTCCTTGCAGGCAGCGCCGTGCTAACTTCACGATGCCGCGATAAGAAACGCGAAAGGACAGGTACGCCTTCGATGGACGGCTGTCTTCAGTTGATTTTCTTCCGATGACTCTTCGCACTAAATTCCTTATCACGGCGCTGTTTCTTTGTCATCAGGTTCTCGCGTCGGCACTAGTAACCAGCCAGTTGCTTTCGGAGAATTCCGGCCTTTCCGCAGAAGATTTATTACCAGCCGCGGAACAGGGTACGCGCAAACCGTCCACCGCGACCCCAACCGAGGTTTGCGCCGGCCGAGCCATGACCCAGCTCAAGGACGGAACCATCATCTGCGCCATCGAGCAGGAGAAAGCCGGCGACGTCTACAAATTGCATCGGGAGGTCGAGATCCACTACCGCAACTACATTCTCCGCGCAGATGAAGCGACCTATGACTCTGACAGTGGAGAGGCCACGGCTTCCGGCCATTTCACTCTCGACGGCGGCCTCAATGACGATCACATCAAGGCGAGCCATGGAACCTACAATCTGACCGCGGAGACCGGGCGATTCTACGACGTGGTTGCGACCACAGGAATGCGATTTAATGGAAGCCGCGCGATCCTGACCTCGACGGCTCCGTTCGCGTTCACCGGCAAAGTCGTCGAGAAAACCAGCTCCGATCACTATCTGGTCTATGAGGGCAGCATCACGACGTGCGAACTACCGCACCCCAACTGGAAGTTTGACGCCAGCAAAGTAGTGGTGGATGTGGGCGGCAATGCCATGATTTATAACAGCGACTTCCTGCTGCATGGATTTCCAATTTTCTATTTTCCCTATGCAACTCATCCCGTGTCCCACGAGGCACGGCATTCGGGATTCCTGATTCCGACGGGAGGCCGGTCTTCCACCAACGGCAACGAGATCGGCGATTCCTTCTACTGGGTCATCAGCCGCAGCATGGACGCCACCATTGGCGGGGAATATTTCTCAAAGCGGGGATGGTCTCAGCGGGGAGAATTTCGCGCGCGTCCCAGCGACACGTCCTACGTGGACCTGAACTATTTCGGCGTGATCGATCGCGGCATCGAAACCGCGACCAGTGTCGGTCCGCAACTCCTGCGCGAAGGCGGGCAGGAAGTGCGTCTCAATGCGGAAAGCAACTTCTACGGCTTCCGCGCCGTCTCCAACATCGACTACTTGAGCTCGTTCCTGTTCCGGCTGGCCTTCAACGATGTATTTACCCAGGCGGTGAACTCGGAAGTGAAGTCGCAGCTCTTCCTGCAGAAGGCATACAAGGGATATTCCTTCGGCGGAATGGTCGAGCGTTATCAGAACTTTTTTCAGACCATCAGCGCCGATGGCAGTCTCTCGAACCCGCCAATTTTCGATTCCATCCGCATTCTGCACACTCCCAGCGTGGACGCATCCAGCGTCGATCGCCCCCTGGGACATTCTCCGTTCGACTGGTCGTTTGACGCTGATCTCTCCGGTCTGTCGCGCAGCGAGCCTGGATTCCACACCAGCAGCCTACTGGGACGCTTCGATTTCAGCCCCGAGATTTCCCTGCCGCTGCAATTTCACGGATGGTCGTTCCGGCCAGCACTCGATGTGCACGAAACCTTTTATACCGAGCGCTTCGTAAACGGAATGGCACTGAACAACCCGACCAACCGCCAGGCATTGGAGACTACGGTCGAGATACGTCCCCCAACCTTGGAAAAGATTTTCGACGGCAACTTCCTGGGAAGAAAATGGAAGCACGTTATTGAGCCGCGAGTCCTATATCGCTACGTCACGGGGGTGAATGATTTCGCCAACGTGCTTCACTTCGACGAGCGCGACATCTTGACTGACACCCACGAGGTGGAATACGGATTTGTGACGCGCCTTTACGCGAAACGCGCGCAGTCATCGGTTCAGGAGTGCGACACGCCGATGACCGGCCTCGCCGTGGGCGCAGCCGCGCCGGAACAAATTTTGCCGTGGCAGCGCGTCAGCAACCTCGAAGGGCAGTCCTGTAGCCCAGGACCTGCTGTCCGGGAAGTCGTCACCTGGGAAATTGCGCAGAAATACTTCCTCGATCCAACATTCGGAGGAGCGCTCGTCTCGGGACAGCGCAACGTCTTTTCCACGACCGAAGATTTAACTGGAATCGCATTCATCACTCAGCCGCGCCATCTGTCGCCGCTGGTATCGCGCCTGCGGGTAGCGACGGGCAGCCGCACCGACACGGAGTGGGACGCCGACTACGACTTTCAACTGGGTCGCGTTAACGCCAGCACTGTTCTGCTCAACTACAACGTCGGGCCATTCACTCTGGGGGGCGGCGATGCCTTCCTGCAGATTCCGCAAACCAGCACGAATACTCCGACGGTGGGCGAGGGCACGTGCGGACCGGCCGTCGACTCCAACCAGGTCACCTGCAAATTCAACCAGTTCCGCGTGGCACTGGGATATGGCGGCCTAACCAGGCGGGGACTGAGCGCTGCCACTAGCTTCGGATTCGACGCAGAAACCCAGCAACTCCAGTTTGCCACCGCCCAAACCACCTACAACTGGGACTGCTGTGGCATGACCCTCGAATACCGGAGGTACGCCATCGCCAATGTCCGCAATGAGAATCTCTTTCGTTTTACCTTCAGCCTGGCCAACATCGGCTCGTTCGGAAACCTGAAGAAGCAAGAACGCTTGTACTGAGACTGACATCTGAGGAGGCTGGTACCATAGGGCAATGCAGTTCCCGGAACATGCCGTCGGGGAGAAGAGCGCTCAACTGGAGACGCATCTCCGCCGTTTGGGCCGCCTGCTGGTGGCATATTCCGGCGGCGTCGATTCTGCGTATCTGGCCTGGACCGCTCATCGTGCTCTCGGGGATCGGATGCTGGCGGTCATTGCCGATTCTCCCAGTCTGGCGCGCACCCATCTTGCGGATGCGCTCGCGTTTGCGAACGAGCAGGGGATCCCGGTCGAGGCGATATCCACGTCCGAACTCGACCGTCTTGAGTACGCGCGCAACGATGGCCAGCGCTGTTTTCAATGCAAGGACGAACTGTTCGATGTGATGGAAAAGCTACGGGCCGCCCGCGGTTTCGACGCGATTGCCTACGGCATGAATTTGGATGACCAAGGCGAGTTTCGTCCCGGACAACAGGCCGCGAAATTGCATCGCGTTGCGGCTCCGCTGAGGGATGCAGGGCTGACCAAGCAGGACATTCGCGAACTGGCCCGCGAGGCTGGGCTCCGGGTCTGGGACAAACCGGCGTCGGCGTGTCTTTCCTCGCGCATCGAATATGGGCGACCGGTAACCCGCGAGGCTCTGGAAGCCGTCGAACGTGGCGAAGATGCGATCCGCGCCCTCGGATTCCACCAGTTCCGCGTACGCCATCACGGCGACATCGTCCGCATCGAAATCGCCAGGGACGAACTGGAACTGGCACTCACTCCCGACATGGCCGGCAAGTTCACGGAGATCTTCAAAGCTCTGGGATTCAAGTTCGTCACCCTCGATTTGGAGGGATTCCGTTCGGGATCGATGAACGCTCTGCTGCCCGCCGAACAACTTCGGCGTACGGGCTGAAGACGCTGGAGTCTCTGCTACTTACGGGCCTGCGCCTACCCGCTGTGAGATAATCAGAGGGTAAACGAGTGATGCTGAGGCGGTTTTTGGTGACCTTAATTCGACGTTCCCTGTTCATTCTCCTTCTAGTTTGTCTGGGCTGCGTGGCGCAGTCCGCGCCCTCCGACGTGTCTCGCAAGATCGAGCACCAGATGCGCTCCTTCTATTCCATTCCGCCTGAAGTGAAGATCACCGTTGGCGCCATCAGCGCTTCGAGCGACATGGCAGGCTATGACACCGTCGCGGTGAACATCGACGGCGGTGAAGGCAAGCAGAAGGACTACAAGTTCCTGATTTCCACGGACCGCAAGACCCTTCTGCGCGTGACCAAGTTCGATCTGACCAAGGATCCGTACGCCGACCTGATGACCAAGATCGATGTCAACGGACGGCCAACTCGCGGGGCAAAGTCCGCCAAGGTCGTGGTCGTCGATTACGACGACTTCGAGTGTCCTTATTGTGCGCGCATGCATCAGACCCTGTTTCCGGAACTCTTCAAGGAGTACGGAGACCGCGTCACCTTTGTCTACAAGGATTACCCGCTTGAGTTTCATCCCTGGGCTATCCACGCCGCGGTCGATGCCAACTGCCTGGCGCAGCAAAACAGCGACGCCTACTGGGATTTCGCCGACTACATCCATGCCAACAAGGGCGAGGTCGACTCCCAGAAAGTGCCCGCGGATCGTTTCGATACCATCGACAAGATGGCGATATCGCAGGGACAAAAGCACAATCTGGACGCGGCCAGGCTGCAAGCCTGCGTGAAAGCCCAGAACGACGATGCCATAAAGGCGTCGATGAAAGAGGCTGATGGACTCGGAGTCAACGCGACTCCCACTCTGTTCATCAACGGCCAGAAGATTGATGGTGCGGTTCCTGTCGCTGAGTTGCGCGCGGCGCTGGACGCGGCTCTAAGAGACGCAGGCCAGCCTGTGCCGGAACATGCCGCGCAAGCGCCGGCTCCGACGCCGCCAGCCAAACCGGCATCCAAGTAAATGGGTGACGGCGGGTCGTGATTGCCCCTCAGCTCGATTTTCATTTTGTGTTGATAAAGGCAGTACGGGAGAAAGTCCTTGAAAAACTCATTCCGTGTCCGGGCAAGCTCCGGGCTCGTGGCTGTCTTTTTGCTCTCTGCCTTGGCCTGCAATTCGCAACCGGGTGGCGATGTTGTGGCCACTGTGGACGGCCGCAAGATTTCTCGCTCTGATGTCGACAAGTATTACGAGAACCAGGTGGCCGCGGCTCAGCAGCCTCCCACCGGCGAACAGGCGACCGCCCTGCGTCTGAACATCCTGCACCAGATGATCGAAGACGAGATCGTGATGCGGCGCGCCGAGAAACTGGGACTACGCGCGACAGATGATGAAGTCGACAAGAAGTTCAATGACTACAAGGCTCCGTTCACCCAGGAAGAATTCGACAAGCGCATGCAGGCCCAGAAAATCACCGTCGCGGACTTCAAGCGCGATATACGGCGGTCCATCACCGTCGAAAAGGTTCTGAACAAAGAAGTTGTTTCGAAAATCAACGTCACCGATCAGGACATCACGGATTACTACAACAGCCATAAGGGCGAGTTCAATCTGATTGAGCCGCAATATCATCTGGCGCAGATCATCGTCACCTCTGCTCCCAATCCACAGGCGCACAATCAGAACGACAAAGCCCAGAACGAAGGCGACGCGCGCAAGAAAATCCAGATGATTTCGAACCGCCTCGACAGCGGCGACGACTTCGCCACGCTCGCGATGAAGTACTCCGAAGATCCGCAGACCTCGGGAAATGGTGGCGATCTTGGAACCGTGCCGGAGTCTGGCCTGAAGGGAACCGATCCAGCCACGCGGGAAGCGGTAATGAAGCTGAAGCCGGGCCAATACAGCCCTGTCGTGACAGTGACGGATCCGTCGTCGCGGCAGGAGTTGTTTCGCATCATCAAGCTGGTAGCGAAGGAACCTGCCGGACAGCGGGAGCTGTCCGATCCGCGAGTGCAGCAGGCGATCCGTTCGCAGCTTCGGGACCGCCGCGAGCAGTTGCTCAAGTCCGCCTATTACGAGGTGTTGCGCGATAGCGCCAAGGTCGAGAACTTCTACGCGAAGAAGGTCCTGGACAGCAATGGCATTGAGAAGTAGGGGAGCGCTTCCTCTATTTGAGACGATCTATTCGACAATCGCCAGAACGTCTCCGGCGTTGACCGCAGCGCCCTCATTCACCAGAATCCTCTGAACAGTTCCCTTCTTCGGCGACTTCACTTCGTTCTGCATCTTCATCGCTTCGACCACGAGCACGCCGGTTCCGGCCTCGATCTCCGCTCCCTGGCTTACAAGAATGCGAACCACTTTGCCGGGCATGGGGGCGGTGAGCTTCTTCGGACCATGCTCGTCCACTGCTCGAGCTTCTCCCGCGCAGCGAGCGGGGGTCGCGGACTTCGGCAGCGTAGCGGACGCTTCCGACCCAGATATGCAGATCGCTGGCGACTCGTTCACACTTCACTTCATATGCCTTGGTGCCGATTCGCAGCGAGAGTACGTTGGGGCGCGCGAGCACGGCGTCGACTTCGATCTCGCGGCCATCCAGCTGACAATGCCAACGGCTCTCGACCTGGTCCAGATCGAGCCGGTAGTTCTTGCCGTCGATGGCGATGTCGTAGTTCATGAGAAGCAGTTCGCAGATCGCAGACACGTTGCCGCCAAAGCAAACAACTGAGACATACGCTCGGGTGCGATCATCGCAGGCCCTCGCGATAAGCCACCCTCTTCCAGTTCGATGGTGCACTCTGCTTGTCAGCGGCACCGTTGAGTACCGGCTGCTCACCAGCTCCAGCGGCGGCCTGGCCGAGGACGGCGAACATTCCGGCGGCGATCACTGCCACTTCGATTGCCAGCGGATCGGACGGCGGAACGGCATGATCGTCTCTCTGCTTCAGCAAGCGGTCGAGAAATCCGGTATCGATCTTCGCGGCGCGAAAATCCGAATCGCTCAGAATGCGTCGGAAGAGCGATATATTGGTTTTGATCCCGCCGACGAAGTATTCATTTAACGCGCGCGTTAACCGGCCGATCGCCTGATCGCGATCGGTGCCGTAGCCGATCAGCTTGGCCAAGAGCGGATCGTAGTCCATCGGAACGTTCCAGCCTTCGTACATGCCGCTGTCACGTCGAATTCCAGGACCTGAAGGCAGCAGCAGCAGCGTAATCTTGCCGGGGCTGGGGCAATAGTTGTTGTCGGGATCTTCGGCGTAGATGCGGCACTCGATCGCGTGGCCGCGAATCATCACTTCGTCTTGCGTGAAGGGCAGTCGCTCGCCATTGGCGATGTGAATCTGTAGATGCACCAGATCGAGGCCCGTGACGAGCTCTGTAACGGGATGCTCGACCTGCAGGCGTGTGTTCATCTCGAGGAAATAAAAATTCTTCTGCTGGTCGACCAGGAATTCGACGGTACCAGCATTCGTATATTGGGCGGCTTGCGCCACGCGCACCGCGACTTCGCCCATTCGGCGGCGCATGTCGGGGTCAACGATCGGTGAAGGAGCTTCTTCGACCACCTTCTGGTGACGCCGCTGCAAGGAACATTCGCGCTCACCGAGATAGACCGTGTTGCCGTGCTCGTCGGCGAGAATCTGCATCTCGATGTGGCGGGGATTGATGATCGCCTTTTCGATGTAAACCTCGCTGTCTCCGAACGACCGCTGCGCTTCGCTGCGCGCGCCTTCGAGCGCCGACTTGAGCTCATTGGCGCCGTTGACGAGGCGCATGCCTTTCCCGCCTCCACCTGCGGCGGCTTTCAGCATGATGGGATACCCGATGCGGGCAGCAACTTCTTCGGCCTGCTCGAACGAATCCAATCCTCGCGAAGTTCCGGGGACGAAGGGAACTCCAGCACGCTCCATCGCCTGTCGAGCTTTTGTCTTCGAGCCCATCGCGTCCATCGCGGCCGCTGTGGGGCCGATAAACTTCACCCCTGCATCTGCGCAGCCTCGGGCAAACTTCGCGTTCTCGGAGAGAAATCCGTATCCAGGATGAATCGCGTCGGCTCCGGAGCGAGCCGCAACGTCGAGGATCTTCGCAATGTTGAGATAAGACTCGGAAGCAGCGGGCGCGCCGATCGGATACGCTTCGTCAGCCTTGCGGACGTGCAACGAGGCTCGATCGACGTCGGAGTAGACGGCAACTGCAGCAATTCCCATCTCGTGGCAGGCGCGGATCACGCGTACGGCGATCTCTCCGCGATTCGCGATGAGAATTTTCTTGAACATTTTATAGAGCTGCGGAGAACTGAAGATTCTACAGGATTCCAGGAACGCAAACCCTTCTCGCCACAGAGGTCACGGAGGAACACAGGGGACTTCGGGGCTGTGAATATCTGCATGAGATATTTCTGGCGAAACCAGTTTCGGCGTCCTGTTCGGGGTTTAGAGTTTGGCTTTTTGGGGCCCGCGAGATTTTGGTACCCCCTCCCCCTGCCTTTTGCTTATCGCCTTTTTTTATGCGGCTCGGAATGAGGTCGAATGCGCAGAAGGGCCGCAAAATCCTGATTTCAAAGAACTTATTTGTAACATCTTGAGAACAATGCAGTTAGCTTCGTTCTAGCGTTCTAGGGAGGATTAGCTTTGCTGCCTCCGCCTTGACGATGGTCCGCTTCTTTTGCTGGACGCAAGGACAGATGTCACACCGGGCTGTGGATTGCATGGGCAAGATTTCGAGTGAACAGGGCTCGGACTGCCGGTCTTCGCGGGAGATCCCTCCCTCCGCCCGGAAAACGGCTCCGGTCAGGATGACGCCCTTCTTCAGTTCATCCATCAACGCATTCAACATTTTCCGGCATAGTAAGATCGGGCGGGCGAAGTGAATTCTTCATCGAAAATGCAGCCATCTGAAGCCGCCGTGAAGCCGGGCGCTCGCTCTTCAATAACTGAGCAGTCCTCTGTTGGCTTGGCCGAGCGGCTGATGCTCTTGGTGCTGGCGGCGGCGTGCGTTACGATCCGCGTGTGGTGCCTTGCCGGCAAGCCCTTCTGGTTCGACGAGTGCTTCAGCGTCGAAGTTGCACGGATCGACTGGCGCAACTTCCTGCACCTGCTGTGGTGGCGCGAAGCGAACATGTCGCTGTACTACGTGCTGCTGCGGATCTGGCTGTTATTTGGTCAGAGTCCGTTCTTTATTCGCAGCCTTTCCGTAGTGATTGCCGGGGCGACGGCGCCTGCCATCTATTGGCTGGCGCGTTTGCTCTATGACCGGCGCGTGGCATGGATCGCAGCGGCCCTTTTTACTTTCAACGCCTACGATGTCCGCTACGCGCAGGAGGCGCGGAGCTATTCCCTATTCATCTTGCTGGCCACGATTTCGTCAGGCTTTCTGATCGCTTGGCTTCGGCAGCCTACGCGGCGCAACTGGCTCGGCTATGTGGTCATCAGCATTCTGGCGGTTTACGCGCATCTTTACGCGCTGCTATTGATCGTTGTGCATGTAGTGGCGCTGCACATACGCAGACGCGATCCGGTGCTCTACCCGCGAATCCGGCGGGCATGGATCGCAATCGGTGTTGGGGTTTTGCCGCTGCTGATTTTCGTAGCCAAAACCGGAGCGGGACCGATCAAATGGATTCAACGCCCCGGTCTGCACGATCTCGCGACCTTCTTCGAACAACTCGCAGGCGGAACGTGGCCCATTCTCGCGGCCTATGTGGTGGCCTGCGGGGTTGCTATCGCTCCGTTCCGCAAGCGGTTATTTACGCGCGATCAGAGTTGGGAAACATGGCGATGCCAGTTTCTGCTCCTGTGGCTGCTCCTCCCGGTCGCACTCACCGTAGTGCTGTCGTTCGCGCGCCCGGTGTTTCTCGGGCGGTACATGATCTTCTGCCTGCCGGCGTTTCTGGTACTGGCGGCTGCGGGATTAGCGCGATTGCGGCATACATGGCTGGTTTCAGTGGCGCTGATCGTGGTGCTGCTTCTGGCGTGGCAGGGAGTGTCTTTCGTCTACGCTCATGACTTCGACAGTGAGCGGGACGCTTCGGGCGCAGCGGTCAACTTCATTCTCAATCACAGCGAAGCGGGAGATGGAATTATCTTCCACATTGCCGACACGCGGATTGCTTACGAGTTCTTCCGCACTTTGCACGCCACAGAGAATACGGCGAGTTCGAGATACACCGGCGCACTCGGACCGCAAATTTTGTTTCCGCACCATGGAAGTGGTCTCGATTACCGGGATTTCACGGGAAAGCCGACGGCGGATTTCTTGTGGAGCGTAGCGGGGAGCCATCCGCGGGTATGGGTGATGTTCATGAACAACGGTCCGGCAGAGAAGCCCGATCCGACGACCGTGATGTTGACGGATGTTTTGGCGGAATCGTTCCCCAAGGTGATGCGGTGGGAGTTCGCGAAGGTGGAGGTGCGGGTTTATAGCAAAGAGTGACGATGCGCTGGGGCTAAAGCCCGATCATCCTACCGCGATTTTACGCGGCCCTTGATGGGCCGCTGTTCCACGTTGTGAATGCATTCATGCAAGAACCGCCCATCCTCCGTTCGCACCGGGCTTCGTTTGTACATCGTCGCGGGGTCGCTGGATCCACTCCTTGCATACGCTTCTTCGGAAATGAAAAAACCTCCTGCGCTTGCGCGGAGGAGGCTTGCTCTGATTCTGGACCGAGTTCTATTTCGGCGAGTCCATGACGATTCCGCCGCCCTGGCTCTGCGCTGCTTTGTCGGCTTTCGCCTTCTTCACGCGGAGGGTTTCGTCGACCCAGTGATCCGCGGTTTTCAGATCCTCCGTGCGGGCAGCTTCGTCGTCACATTCGACGTCGGCGCGTTCCCGATACATCAAGTTCATGTACGCCATGGCGTCGTCATAGTCGGGACGAAGCTGGATGGCTTTGTTCAGGGTGTCGATGCCTTCCTGAATTGCGGGGCCGTTCTTGACCTTGAGATCTTCGCAGGCCTTCTTCTGGTCTTTGTTCTTTGCACTCAAGTGCTCTTCCGGCTTCATACCCAGCTTGGCCCGTTCTTCCATGCGCGGCTGGTAGCAAGCTGTCCAGTCGATCACGCCGACGGAGTAGTAGGGTTCGGGATCGTTGGGATCGAGATCCGAGGCCATACGGTAATACTTCTTGGCATCGTCCCACTTCTTCATGTTCAGGTACAGGTAGGCAATGCCTTTCGCGCTGTTCACCTTCTGATCGCGGGAAGGATTAGCATCGATGACTTTCTGGTATTCCTCGATGGCCTGCTGCGCGGTTTGGAGATTGTCCGGAGAATCGACGCCGGGAATGTATTGCGAGACGAACGCAGTCGCCAGATACATCCGGGCATTGATCAGGCCAGGATCGAGTTGAACGGCTTTCTGGAAGTGGTTGATCGCCTCTTCGTAGTGATTATCCTTGTAGGATTTCACGCCCTTGTTCAGCTGATCGCGGGCCTTCAGCTTGTCGCATCCCACTGAGGAGAAGAGCGCCAGCGCAACTGCGGCGAGCGTCATCAGTCTTAAAGTTTTATTCATTGCGGTATAAGTCTCCCTCGCCACAGCATCCTAGGCCCAGAGACAGCGGTTTGACAAGCGGAGCCCCCGGCAGCACGGAAGCGAAACGCTTCCGTGCCGTGGGCCGAATGAGAAGAATGCGGCTCCGGGCCTTAAGCGGCGGGCAGTTTAGCTGCCCGCTTCGATCTTCGCGGTAATGAGACCGACCTTGTCCACACCCGAGGCGTGAGCAATATCGATGACGTTGGCGACGTTGCCGAAGGGAATGGAATCATCCCCTTTCACGAACATCACCTTTTCCGCGCGTTGCTTGTAAATATCGGTGAGACGTCCCTGGAGATTATCCCAAGTCGCGTCCTCGTTGTTGATCTTGACGCCCGGGTCCTGTCCGGCGCCACGGTCGATAAGCTGCACGACGACGGTGCGGTCGGGAGAATCGTTTTTAGGGGCGTTGGGCGGAGGCGGCTGAGGAACCAGCGCATCCAGTCCTTTCGGCGTCACGGGCGAGATCACCATGAAGATGATCAGCAACACCAGGAGGACATCGATAAGCGGCGTAACGTTGATGTTCGCGCTCTGGCCCCCGCTGGGGCCGACTGCCATACCCATGGTCGTTCTCCTCTATTGCCCTGCCGCCGGTGGAGGTGGCGGTGGCGTAGATGTTTTCCTCTGATCGGTGAGCAGACCAAGATCATCAACTCCGGCGGCACGGACGGCATCCACAACTTTTACAACGCCGCCAAAACGAGTCCGCATGTCGGCTTTCACGTAGACGCGGCGATCACCGGGTTTGCTGGCGAAGCGATCTTTAACCTTCGTGGTCAGGTTGTCCACGTCCTGGATCTGCTCGCTGCCAAAATAGACTTTGCCGTCGCGCGTGATCGAGACCAGGAGAGCGTCTTCTTTATCCGCGTCCGGCATCTGCTCCGGGTTATTCACTTGAGCCATGTCCACGCTGATGCCTTTCTGCAACATGGGCGTGACCACCATGAAAATGATCAGCAGAACCAGCATCACGTCCACCATGGGTGTGACGTTGATATCGGAGCTGACCTTGGCTCCTTCGTTTCGTTTCGCTAATGCCATAACTTGATATCTCCCGTGCTTCCCCTGCGGTCCGCACCCGCTGGCGCTCCGCTTAGGTTGGGAAGGTCCGGCGCGGGATTGCTCCAGCGCCGGACAAGCAACTCATTGCGGAAACCAGACCGGACGTCTTACCGGCGGACGTCGCCGCGCTTCTTCAGGAAGTAGTCGATCAGTTCGCTCGACGAGTTGTCCATTTCGACGTCGAACGCTTCCACGCGACCAGTCAGATAGTTGAACATCATGACGGCCGGGATGGCGACGAGCAGCCCGATGGCGGTCGTAACCAGCGCTTCTGCGATACCGCCAGCGACTGCGGCGAGACCGGTGGCCTTGGAGTTGTTGATGCCGATGAAGGCGTTCAGAATTCCCATCACGGTTCCGAATAGTCCGACGAACGGAGCGGTCGAACCAATGGTGGCGAGGCCTCCCAATCCGCGCTTGAGTTCCGCGTGGACGATGGCTTCGGTGCGCTCCAGAGCGCGCTTCGAGGCTTCGATGGTTTCGCCAGGGATTGCACCCGGGGAATCCTGGTGAGCCTTGAACTCCATCAGGCCGGCGGTAACAACCTTGGCCAGGTGGCTCTTCTTGTTGCGCTCGGCAACCTTAATCGCTTCGTCGATGCGGCCGTCGCGGAGAGCTCCGGCGACTGCGGGGGCGAAGGCACGCGATTGCTTGCGGGCAGCGCTGTAGGCCATCCAACGATCGATCATGACGCCGATAGACCATCCGGACATGATGAAGAGGATGATGACTACGGTGCGAGCAACCCATCCCATTGCCTTCCACAAGCCCAATGGATCGGTCGCCATGGCGCCGCCGCCCTCCTGGACGATCCAGGAAGCCGCGACGTGTACGTGACTGAGAACAGGTCCTACGTTGAGTGCAAACATGAGTTGCTTTCCCTCCTCGGAAGTCTCGACCTACTTTACTTGGACACTTTGATGCGCTTTGAGGTGCCAACCGCTGGCCGGGAATGCTTGACTGCCGGCGGGTGTGCGACTTTATTTCGTCGCACGGTCGGACTGCGCTGGCTTTGATGCAACTAGCGGCAAGTCCGGACTCTTCGAAAAGCCCTTCCCAGCCACCCCGCTTGAGGTAGGAGGGGAGGGCCAATGCACACTTTTGCTTCTAACCACAAACTCAGCCGCCGGGCAGGTTTAGCCTCCGGCCAGCGTGAAGTTCACCTGCACCTGCGTTTCGACCTCGACCGGCTCGCCGTTGAGCAGGTAGGGCTTGTACTTCCACTGCTTCACGGCCTCGATCGCTGCCGGAGCCAACATCGGGTGACCGCTGATCAGCTGCAGGTTCTCGATATTGCCGTCTTTGCTAATCTGCGCCTGCAGGATCACCGTGCCCTGAATGCGGGCCTGGCGAGCCAACGGCGGATAGGCTGGCGGAACCTTGCGAACAAGGAGTCCGGATTGCACGCCGGACGAAACGCGGACGCGCTGCGGCGTGGCGATCTTCGGGACGGCAACCGGGGTGGAACTGAGAACGCTGCCGATTACGCCACCCATGGATCCACCGGGAACCCCTCCGGGGACGCCACCGACGACGCCAGTAGAAGCCATGACCGGCGGAGGAGCTTCGTCCTCTTTGATCATCTGGACTTTCTTCGGAATCTTGGTGGGAGTGCGCAGTTCGCCATTGACGATGTCAGTCTGAATTTGTTTGACGATCTTGACGGGCGCTGCGGCCGGGGGCGGAGGTGGTGGAGGCGGCGGGGGTGGTGCCACCAAAAATCCGAGAGTGACGGTCTTGGGCAAGGCTTCCGTGAAAATGAGCGGGATCAGCACCATGACGCCGATGATCATGAGCTGAATCAGGAACGAGACGATCGACGTCCATCCCCGCTTCGTCTTTAATCTGCCGCCGGACTCGATAAGGCTGTCTTCAAACATTGTGATTCTCCCCGAATTGCATGGACCCCTACGGATACTTAGACACCGCGTGCTTCTCCTTTGCTCCCAGTTTCTGTGGGCACCCCCACGGGCCGTGAAATGGGCCAAGAGGCGCACCGAGCAAGGCCTTCCGAAAACTAGCTATAAGAAGGCGTAACGCAATGAATTCAACGACGCCATCGGGTAACCTACCTAGCTTTGCCCGGCATGGCGACCGGCCGCTTGCCTTTTTCAATGCGCCAATCCTGATAAGCGACCAGAATTGGAGCTGCAATCGCGATGGATGAATACGTTCCGATTAAGATGCCGATTACCAGCGCGAGGCTAAATCCACGAAGCACCTCTCCGCCGAACAAGAAGAGAGCAAGTACAGTAAGGAAGGTCAGCCCCGCTGTCAAGATGGTTCTGCTAAGAGTTTGATTGATACTCCGGTTGACAATTTCGGAGAGCTTTTCGCGCCGCATGAGTTTAATGTTTTCGCGGATGCGGTCAAATACCACGATCGTGTCGTTATTGGAGTAACCAATCAGGGTAAGGATGGCCGCGATGACCGTCAGGGAGATCTCGGTGTTGGTGAGGGAAAAGGCTCCTACCGTGATCAGGGTATCGTGGAACACGGTCACGACGGCCGCGACGCCGTAAATCCATTCAAAGCGGAAGCCAAGGTAAACCAGCATTCCGATCAGCGAATAAAGGGTGGCTAATCCGGCCTGGGTCCGCAACTGACCGCCAACCTGAGGTCCGACGATCTCTACGTTGAAGACCCCAAAATCCGAAAGGTAAAAGGCGTCCGACAGGGAGGCTGCCACTGCGGGATCGACCCCGGGCGCGCCCTTCAACTGGTCGAACGAATTGAAGACCCCGCCCAGCACTTTGTCGCGATAACTGGCGATGGCCTGCGCCTGGGCAGTGTATTTCTGATCGGCGTCGGTCCCGAGGCGTATGGGATCCTTATCCATCAGGAAATTCTTGACTGTCAAAGAACTGGCGTTGTTCAGGTCCTGCTTGCCCGCTGGAACGTTGGACTCGAGCGCCTGGATGATCTTCAGCTTGCCCTGATCGAGGGCCTTTTCGCTGGTTTCGCGCACGTCGAGATCGATCAGCACTTCATGGAGCGGGGCTTGGTCGTAGGGCTGAATTTTTGGATCGTGCAAGCCGGCGCGATCCAAAGCGGTCCGCACCGCGCCGAGATCCGGAGGGTGGGCGAACTTTACGTACACGAGAGTGCCGCCGCGGAAATCCACGCCCCACGGGATGTGGTGCCAGAACAGCATAGAGAACAAACCCGCAACGCTGAAGATCAGCGAAAAGGCGAGGAAGTACCACTTTTTGCCTAAGAAATCGATGTTAACGTCGTGAAAGAACTCCACCGGTTGTCTAGCCCCTTATCTTTCTATGACTTAGCTAAATACTGAGGGCTTCGCCGCGCTGTTTGCGGCTGAGCACCCACTCGAAGATGACGCGCGAAACGAAGACCGCCGTAAACAGGTTTGCCAGCAAACCGAAGGTGAGCGTGGTGGCAAATCCTTTGACCGGACCGGTTCCAAAGATGAACAGGATTGCCGCCGAAACGATGGTCGTCACGTGCGTATCGACGATCGTGATCCAAGCGTGACTGAAGCCCTGGTCGACCGCGGACGGAGGCGTCTTGCCGTTACGCAACTCTTCGCGAATGCGCTCAAAGATCAGCACATTGGAATCCACGCCCATACCAACCGTCAGGATCACTCCGGCAATTCCAGGCAAGGTGAGCGCGACGTTGACGCCTGCGATAGTTGACCATCCGAGGAATCCAAGAAGGATGATCAGGTTGAAGATCAGCGCAACGTCTGCATTGATACCCGCGCCGCGATAGTAGATAAGCATGAAGACCAGCACCGCGACCATGCCGATGACGGCCGCGCGGACGCCGGAGCGGATGGAGTCGGCTCCGAGCGACGGGCCGACGGTGCGCTCTTCGAGATAGCTGATGCTAGCGGGCAGGGCGCCTGAGCGCAGGATCATCGAGAGATCCTTGGCTTGCTGATCGCTCATGCGTCCGCCGCTGATTTCGCCGCGATCGCGGATTGCCTCTTTGATGTTAGCGACTTCCTGCACTTTGTTGTCTAGCACCACGGCGAGGCTATCGCCCACGTGGGAGGAAGTGAAGTTGTAAAAGCGCTGTCCGCCTTCACCGGTCAGGGTGAAGCTGACGCTGGGCTGGCCGTTCTGATCGCTACTGGGCTGGGCGTCGCGCAAGTCTTTTCCGCTGACCGCCGACACGCGCGAAACGAGATACCAGGCTTGCCCCTCTTCGGCTGCTCCGGGCATGGCATGACCAGGAAGAAGTATCGAATCCGCTGGCAGAACGCCGCCTTTGTCCTGCAAGGCAGCCTGCTCGCTGGGGAAGGGTCCACCGAGAGATTGCTTGATCTCAAGCATGGCGGTGGACTGCATGATGTCCTTCACGCGGCCCGGATCATCAACGCCGGGCAACTGCACCAGAATCTGGTACTGCCCGAGCCCATGCTCCTGAATCGTAGGCTCGCTGACCCCGAGTTGGTCGATGCGATTCCGAATGGTCTCGATCGCCTGCGTGACCGCTTTGCTCTTCAGGTCGGAGAGCATCGACGGCTTCATCGACAGGTTCCAGGTATTCTCCGCGCCACCCGTCAGATCATATTCGGGCAGGTGATCCTGAACGATGCTGAGCAAATCGGAGCGCGCACCGGGCTGGATGCCTTTCAAAATGATGTGGTCGGGATTATTTTGCAGGTCGGGCTGGGAAATATCGGCGTAATCGATTTTCCGATTGCGCAGCTGTTCTTTGAGAATTTCGATGGCATTTTGCGCATCGACATTGACTGCGTCGTTCACGTGAACCTGCAGAATCAGGTGGGTTCCACCGCTCAGATCGAGGCCGAGGTGGATGTGGTCGGTGAGAGCGGCGAGCAGGCCGGAACCGGAAAGGCTCTTCGGAACTCCAAAGATTCCGAAGAGGAAAAAGACCATGATTCCGACGATGAACACTAACTTCCAGAGAAGATTCTTGGTCATAAATACAGTTTTCGAATTCGGGTTTCGAGTATCCGGTTTCGCGGCACCCGTGAAAGCTGGAACTTGAAACTATTTCGTCTTCACTTCGTCTTCGGCAGTAGTCACTTGTGTCACGGAGGCCTTGGTCACTTCCAGCAGGAGGTTATTGGGAGGAACGCGCAGATGGATGCAATCATCCTTGAGCGCCATGATGGTTCCCCGCAAGCCGCCGCTGGTGGTGACCTTGTCTCCGGTTTTGAGCTGATCGAGCATAGCCTGCCATTTTTTCTGGCGGCGCTGCTGCGGCATGATCAAGAGAAAATAAAAGATGGCGAAGATGAAGATGAGGGGAGCAATACTGATCCAACTCATACCACCGACGCCGGTCTGCAAAGCCAAGATATATTGCATGCTCTTTTGAGGTCTGAGCGGATGAATCCGCAAAAAAATGCCCGCGCCTACCAGCGCCGCGGGAGATGTTATTTCACCACGGGGTTTGGATCGACTTCGGCCGGGTTCGTCGGCCTAGGCTTGAATCCGGGGAGATCGTCCCGCTGAGTTTATGAGATGCGCCGCAATCACACACCAGAGTGAAACCGGGACTCTTCCCCAAGTGAGATAGAATGCCGCACCCGCTGCATAGTGTCAAGGTAGAAACTCAGGTTGTGGATCGTATTCAAGACCTGCGCCAACAGTTCGTTGGATGCATAAAGATGACGCAAGTAGGCCCGCGAATAGCGCCGGCACACGCGACAGCCGCAATCGGGATCGAGGGGGCCGGAATCCTGCGCGTAGCGGGCCTGTTTGATCGAGACTTTCCCCTCCGATGTGAACAAGAGGCCGTGCCGAGCGGCCCGGGTGGGCAGAACGCAATCCATCATGTCGACGCCGAGATTGGCGTATTCAACAATCTCGTCGGGAGCGCCCACGCCCATGAGGTAGCGCGGCTTGTCCTTGGGGAGATGTTCGAGTGTGGACTCGACGATCTCGCGGGTGAGGTCGCGGGGTTCGCCGACGCTTAGGCCTCCGATCGCATAGCCGGGGAATCCGACCTCAACCGTGCGCTCGGCGGATTCTTTTCTGAGGGCACGGTCCATGCCGCCCTGGACGATGCCGAAGAGGGATTGTGTTTGTTCTGAATATGTGGGGACAGCCGCCCCCGGCTGTCCGGCGGAGCGGTGCTCCGCAGCCTCTCCAGCGAGCTGTCGCTCGCCCGCACAGCCGATGGCGGCTGTGCCAACGTGATCCTTGCCGGAAGCCGCCTTCCACGGCACTTCGTGCTTGTGCTCCTCGAAATATTTCTTGCTGCGAGCGGCCCAGCGGGCGGTCATCTCCATCGAAGCGCGTGTGCGGGCCTGATCCGCGGGGTATTCCGTGCATTCATCGAAGGCCATGATGATGTCGGCGCCGAGACCAATCTGCGCATCCATCGAGCTTTCGGGACTGAAGAAGTGCGAAGAGCCGTCGAGGTGCGAGCGAAATGTCACGCCGTCTTCGTTCAGCTTGCGCAATTCGCTCAGGCTGAAGACCTGAAATCCTCCGGAATCGGTAAGGATCGCACGCCGCCACGACATGAAACCGTGCAGACCTCCCATTTTACGGACGGTTTCGACGCCAGGGCGCAAATAGAGGTGATAGGTGTTGCCGAGAATTATGTACGCGCCGAGTTCTTCGAGGGTGTCCTGAGGCACGCCTTTTACGGATGCGACGGTTCCTACCGGCATGAAGACCGGAGTCTGGATTTCGGCATGAGGCGTAATTAGACTGGCGCGGCGAGCCTTGCCGTTGATGTGTTTGATCCGAAAGTCGAGGGGCATGGAAGGGCAATTCTAACTTGCCGGCGCAGGTGGCGTGGGCGAAGGCTGCGGCGGCATCTGGAATACTTCGATGTAACGATCGAAGACGTGCGGCTCAATGGCAGAGAACTCCGGCTGCGCGCGCAGCGTTTCTCCGAGTCCGGTCGACCATGCGGCCTGCACCACCCACACGCCTGTCGCGGGAGTGAGATTGTAAGCGTTATGCATTTCTTGCAACTTCACGGGGAAAGTCTGCGGCGTAAGCGATCCGTCAGAGAGATTGGTCGCGATCACACGAAGGCCGCGGCACGAAAACGAATCGAAGCCGGCTTTCTGCTCGATGCTCACAGGATCTGATCCGCAGAGGTAATGGGTTAGTTGAAAGCTCGTAGGCTTGTCGGTGAAGAGCACATCTGTCAAGGACACGTGGCTTTCGATGAACGCGATGGCTTGATCCATATGGTCGTGCCTCTGCTCGGCGAAGGCGAGCATGTCCTGCGAGTGCGGCGTTCCGAAGATATGGCAGATGGCGACGATCCCTGCGGCGAGGAAGGTCGCTAGTCCTTCCCGGTTGCGAGCGATTCTGGCCAGGCAGACGCTCGCTCCGGAGAGGCCGAAGATCCCAAGGAAAATGCACTGGCGCGTGCGGCCGTAGGGATAGAGGCCCGCAAGGACAGCGACCCAATTGATGAGAAAGGGCAGAGTCAGCATGAGGGCAGCTAGGCGAGGACGAATTGGGCCTAGTTCGCTCTTTTGGCGAAACAGCAGGACAATCCCGGCCAGACAGAGAACGGTCGTGAGATGCCCGGCGGTTCTCTGTCCGCAAACAAAGCGGAAGACGCCGAAGGTTCCGCGATAGAGAAACGGCAAAAGGTGATCTTTGATGGAGTGGAAGTAAACATCCGCTAGATAGAAATCGCCAAAGCGACGCAGTGGGTCTCCGGGATAAACGGCTCCGAGCTTGGCCACTTGCGTTGTGTAGAGGAACGCGCCGAGCCCGACTCCGACCGCCTGACCAAATCCCCAGGAGACAATCACGGACGATGCGATGACCGGCGTCGGAGGGCGCTGCCAGATCATCCGGAGCACGACGTAGAGACCCATGCTCGCTGCGAAGAGAACCGCGGAATAGTGCGACAGCATGGCAAGCCACAGGAAAACGGAAGAGCCCGACATCAGGCTGGCGGAATTTCGAGCGAGGGCGCGTTCGAGAAAATATGCTGCCGCGGTGGCGAACAGTAGCATCCAGCTGTACTGCCGCAACTCCGCCGACAAGGCGATCATGGGCGGTAGCAATGCGGCGAAGATGAGCCCGCACAGCGCAACCGTGCGACCGAATAGGATGGTCGACCAGCGATAAAAGATCCAGCAGAAACCAGTGCCGGCCAACACGCCCGGCAGACGGAGCATGGCATCGGAAGTGCCCAGATGCCTCCAGAAGTAGAGGACGAAGATCATCAGGGGAGGATGCGCGAGGGTCAGACTCGCCTTGTAGGCCGCGAGAAGAGAATTCTGATTGGCGACTGAATAGTGCCAGGCTTCGTCGGTGTTGAAGGAAGTTGCGTGCGCGAGCCAAAGGCGCCAGCAGAAACCGAGAACCACAATCACGACCGCAATCAGGCCAGAATTCTCGTCGATCCCCGCTTCGAGCGATGGATACCAACCTCGGCGACTGCCGTCAGGCAGTGTAGGAACTGGAGAAGGTTGGCTGGACATTCCTAGGATTGTAGCAACCGGGAGAGGCGGATCCAGCGGGGTTCCTGGTGGCAGATGCGCCGGTTCGTACGGTCGAATGTTCAACCGAGAATTGTTATAACTTCCGCCTGAACTTGCTCTTGATCGATCACCAGGCGTCCAACAGTAATGGACAAGTTGAACCGTCTCGGTCCTGCGCTGCCTGGATTGAAATAGAGAACGCCGTTGCGGATCTCTTGGTTTGGCCTATGACTGTGGCCGGAGATCACGACCTGGAATCCAGCGGCTTCGGGTTTCAAATCGAGTTGAGCGAGATTGTGGAGGATGTAGATCGAGATACCGCCGATTTCGAGGACTTCGGTCTCGGGAAGCTTGCGCGCCCATGAGTCCTTGTCGATGTTGCCGCGAATGGCGGTGACAGGCGCGATGGCAGAGAGCGTCTTCAGGATTTGCGGATCGCCGACGTCTCCGGCGTGAATGATGTGCTCGGAATCTCGCAAGGCTTCGACTGCTTCGGGTCGAAGCAGGCTGTGCGTGTCGGAGATGACGCCGATTAGGATGGGATTCTCAGTTCTCAGTTCTCAGTTCTCAGTTCTCAGTTCTCAGATTCCGGCTCGCGTTCATCAATGCGTTCATGTCGGCGTACGATGGCGCATTCTCCAACAACAGATATGTACCGCCGGTTTTCAGTTCCTGCGCGAGCTGGCGGAGGAAGCCCATCGCTGCGCGCATTGGACCTGAACCCAGACTGATTCGTTTCACCCCGAGCGCCGACAGCTCGGCCACCGATGGCGAGCCGGCCCCCCCGAGAATATTCACGGGACACTTCAGGTCGGCTACCAGGCGGCCGATTGTCGCCGCATCGCGCAGACCGGGAACAAAGACGCAGTCCGCGCCAGCAGCGCGAAAGGCTCGCAGCCGTTTCGCAGTCTCGTCGTAGCGCTTTGCCGGTTCGCCGACCTGCAGAAGATAAACATCCGTGCGTGCGTTGAGAACGAGTGGGACATCGAATCTCGAAGCAGCCTCGCGGATCGCGCGAATTCGCTCCAACTGGAGGGAAAGATCTGCAAGCGGATAAGCCGGATCCCCAGTCGCGTCTTCGAAATTCATGCCGACTGCGCCAGCCTCGATCACGTTGCGGGCTGTCGTCGCGGCAGCTTCCGGAGTCGTTCCGTATCCGGCTTCGACATCGGCTGTGACAGGGACGCTTACAGCCGCGGCAATCGCGGCGATCGCCGACATCATGCAGTCTGCCGAAATTTTCTGTCCGTCAGGAAAGCCTTGCGCGAAGGCAATGCCTGCGCTGCTGGTAGCGAGGGCGGGGAATCCTGCGTCTTCAACGATGCGGGCGCTGGCAACGTCCCAAACATTGGGGAGCAACAACACTTCCGGGCCGGAGTGCATCGCTCGAAACGCTTCTGCTTTGGTTTTCAGCTCGAGGTTCGGCATACGCGAGGTTGGATGCGCTCATCGCTTTTTGTTCTTCATCTTTTCCTGGAACTTGGAAATGCTCACCACGGCGCGACCGACTGTACCGCGGCCGATTTCCTGAACGTCGTCGCGTGCGCTCACCCGAAGCGTATAGAAACGTCCATCAAAGGACTCTAGGGTGGCGTCGGCCTTGATGCGATCGCCAATGCCGCTGGCACCGCGGTGTTCGATGTTGATAGACGTACCCACGGTGATCTCGTCGCCTTCGCAGTAAGGCTGCAGGGCGCGGAAGGCTGCGGTCTCCATCAGGCGGATCATGTTTGGCGTGGAGTACACCGGCGGCAACTCGGGATGGTGCGACGTCAGTGTGTGCTCGAATGCAACGGTTTCTTCGGCTTCTCCGCGAGCACCGATGGGAATCTCTCTGGCCACAGTCACTCCCTTCGTAAGTCTTGAATTTCGCCGCAAAGAAATGAGCCAATGATTCTATCGAATCATTGGCTCCGGACAATCCTTGTGCGCCAGGCTGTTAGGCCACCACTGCTGCGGTCCGGCGCGCTTCGATTCCGTCGAGCGCTTGCCAGAGCATACGGGCCGCATTCTCGGCTGCATCGAGGGCGCCGTCGGTTGCGTCGGGATGGGCGGCGATTCGCTTTTCGAGCTGCTTGCGCCAGACGTTGGAGTGATATACATCCGCTGTAGCGTGGAGCGCAAAATAGCCGCAGGTCTTGTCATCAGCGCCGTACATCTCGCGCAGTCCGCGTTCCTTTTCCTGAGCGATGCGCGGCACTTGCGATTCATAGGTGTAGAAGGCCGCGAGAGCTTCTTCCGGCGTGCCTTCGCTGGCCACTTGATGAAAATGCCGGATTAGCTGGCGAATCTCGGGGACCGGGCTGTGCCATTCGAGGTTACGGGTCGACCCCATCCCCTCGGCAAAGTCCAGCCAGAGATCGGAGTGAGGGACGGCTTCCTTGCCCTTTGCGCCTTCGGCTCCTTTTTCGTCGCACATGTTGGCGAGAATCGCGCGGCGCAGCTCGCCCTCTTCCAGGCGTAATCCGAGAGCGGCCAGATAGGAGGGGAAAGCGTCGACGTGGTGGTAGTAGTCCTGCGCATATTCGCGCAGATCTTCGCGGGTCAGGCGTCCGGCGGACCAGGCTTTATAAAACGGATGGCAAAGCAGGTCATACTTCGCGATGCGGGCTTCGAGCTGGCCAAGAAACTCAGCGGTGGTCATGAATCCCCCTCAAAGTTCGGTGTGACAGCCAATATACGGGCGGAGGGCCATCTCATCAAGTGATGGGGATCACCGGTTCTGCCAAGTTGCTAGAATGAAAGAAGAAACAAGCGGGCGATCTTCGGGGATCAACTCTGCGCGGCTTCTAATGCAGTTTACTGAACAATTCGACGTGGTTGTGGTCGGCGCTGGACATGCTGGATGCGAGGCCGCAATGGCCGCCGCGCGTATGGGTCTGAAGACCGCGCTGTACACGCTCAACGTGGACCTGATCGCACAGATGTCGTGCAACCCCGCCGTCGGTGGCATCGCCAAGGGACACCTGGTGCGCGAGGTGGACGCCCTGGGCGGGATCATGGGCGAGATCACCGACGCAGTGGGGATCCAGTTTCGGTTGCTGAACACATCGCGCGGGCCAGCGGTGTGGTCGCCCCGCGCGCAATGCGACAAGCAGGCGTATCGGCTCAAGATGCGCGACGTGCTGGAGTCGCAAGCGAATCTGAAGATCAAGCAGGCGGAAGTGGCGGAGCTGATTCTAGACGAGTCGGGGGTCGATGGTCGTTCGTCGTTGGCTAAAGACACCGGTGCCGGCACCCTTGCAAACGACCAACGACCGATAGCCAACGACCGTCGTCGAGTTCTTGGCATTCGCCTCCGCGACGGGCGCACCGTCGTGGCGCAGGCCGTCATCATCACGACTGGAACGTTTCTCAATGGACTCATCCATTGCGGGGAGCAGCAGTATCCGGCGGGACGTTCAGGCGAGCCAAATGCGGTTTTGCTCGGGGAGGCTTTGAAGAATCTGGGATTGCGTGGATGCCGGCTGAAGACTGGCACTCCTCCGCGTCTGGACGGACGCTCGATCGACTGGTCGAAGTTTCTGGCGCAGCCGGGTGATGTCGATCCGACTCCGTTCAGCTTCCGCACGAAGCGCGTGGCGCATCACGACTCGCAAGTTCCCTGCTACATCGCGTGGACCACGGCGGAGACGCACCGCATTATTCGAGAAAACGTCCACCGGTCGCCGATGTATAGCGGACAGATTCAGTCGATCGGCCCGCGGTATTGCCCGTCGATCGAAGACAAGATCGTAAAGTTCCCCGACAAGGAGATGCACCAGCTTTTCCTCGAACCGGAGGGACTAAACACGCACGAGATTTATGTCAACGGGATGAGCACGTCACTTCCGGTCGAGGTGCAACTTGCGATCCTGAAGTCGATTCCGGGACTGGAGAATGCGGAGATGCTGCGGCCTGGATACGCGATTGAATATGACTCGATCGATCCGACAGAACTGGAACGCACTCTCGAAACGCGCAAGATCGCGGGACTATTCCTAGGCGGACAGATCAACGGGACGTCTGGCTACGAAGAAGCCGCGTGCCAGGGACTGATGGCCGGGATCAATGCTGCCCTGCAGGTGAAGCGCGAGGCGCCGCTGATTCTGGATCGAACCGAGGCGTATACGGCGATCCTGATTGACGACCTGATTTCGAAGGGGACGAATGAACCGTATCGCATGTTCACTTCTCGCGCGGAATTCCGCCTGCATCTGCGGATCGATAACGCGGACCGGAGGCTGACTCCGCATGGCCGGCGCGTTGGACTGATCTCCGATGGTGATTGGGTGGATTTTCAGGCAAAACAAGATCGCCTCGCCGGGATGAAGAAGTTGATGGAGGGAAGGCGGTTGACGGCGGAACTGTTAAATACATGTCATTCCGAGGAGCGGAGCGACGAGGAATCCGCTGTCGCCGCCAGGGCATCAGAAGCCGGGTGGAGTTCCGCCGCGGGTCAGACCATCGCGCAATTGCTGAAGCGTCCCGAAGTCACGGTCGAACAACTGGTGCCGATCCTGCGAAAGCTAGCCCCAGAGTTTTTCGCAGAGAGAGACTCCTCAGCGTCTCCAGTGGTGAAGCTTTCTTCGGAGGTGCGGAACGAACTCAAGTCTGTCGAGACTGAGATCAAGTATGAGGGTTATCTCCGGCAACAGCAGCGGGCCATGGAGCGATTGAAAAAGTCGGAGCAGCACTCGATCCCCGAGTGGTTCGACTATCACTCCGTCAGCGGCCTGTCGCGCGAGATGCAGGAGAAGTTGACCAACGTGCGGCCGCGGACGATCGGCCAGGCGTCGCGCATTCCGGGAGTGACGCCGGCGGCTGTTTCGCTGGTGAATGTGTACATTGAGATCCAAGCGCGGCGGCGCGAACATGCGGCGGCGCTCTGAAATTCCTGCCTCCTATTGAATATCTTCTTTCGCGTGCAGTTCCTGAGCCCGCTTGAGTTCGGTGTCCGCGTCTTCTTTTTTCCCCATGTCGCGATAGGCCTGTCCCAGCAGGTAGTGGGTCGTCGGATTGTTGGGCTCCATCGTGACTGCATGCTTCAGGGCTAACACGGCGAGATCGTAGTCGCCCTTTTTCTGGAGGACTTTCCCCATCAGAATGAAGGGCACGCTGGATGTGGCGTCGAGTCGGATCGAGCGCTGCAACAGGCGCTGGGCGTCGTCGTACTTCTGAATCCGCGAGTATGCATCCGCGAGCTTGTAGTAGGTGGCAGCATGGGCAGGATTGATGGCCAGCTCCTTTTGGAACTCCGCGATCGACTCCGGGAGCCGCGACTTGTAGAGATAGAGCTCGCCGAGCAGGAAGTGGACCAGGGGCAGCTTCGGATCAAGAGCCGCTGCCTTGAGCGCATATTCTTCGGCGATCGGATCGTATTCCTGGCGCAGCAGCATGCGGGCGGTGAACAAGTAAGCCGCCGCCGAATCGCCGGGAACGTCGAACATTTTCCCGAAGGCATGGCGCGCCTGATCATAATTCCTGGTCTGGATGTAGCAGTTTCCGAGAATGTAGTAGCCGTCGACGTTGGCGCGCGAAATCCATCCCTGTACTTTTTCGAGCAGGGGAATCGCATCGGCGGGATGTCCGCCTGCAAAATACGACATGCCGAGCAACTGGACCGCTTCTTCGCTAGCGGGATCTTCGACGGTGGCTTTTTTCAAATACTCAATTGCCTTCGGAAAATCGCTCTTTTTGTAGTAGGCCGTTCCGAGTTCGAGAGCGAGACCCTTGGTCGCGGGGTCTCGGGCCTGCACGGTTTGCAGAAGAGCAATGGCATCGTCGAGTTTGCTCTGCTGCATCAGTTTGTGAGCGGCAGCAAACTCGTAGGGTGTTGCAGCGGCAGGCGCTGAAGGCGTTTCAGGTGCAGACGGCTCCTGCCCCAGAGTGGCGGAAGAAAGTATTCCCAGAAGAATTGCGTAACACGCGAGACAAACGGGGAATCGCGTTTTCATAGCAAGAATTAGAGCACAAGCGCTTGGCGTCGCGTATTGCAGCAATGGGAGTTCGACCGCGCGCAATTAGTGCGCATCCATTTCTTTCTTGAGCGCTTCCAAGTTTTCCTTTGCTAACGCCTGATTGGGATCAATCTGCAGAGCGTGCTCGAAGTGCGATTTAGCGGCGGCGAGCTGCCCGGATTCTGCCAGAGCGGCACCGAGGTTCGCTTCCACATTGGCATCTTGCGGTTGCAGCTCGAGTGCCTGCTCGAATTGCTGCGCGGCGCCGGAAAAATCTTCTCCCGAGGCGAGAGCGATCCCGAGGTTGTAGTGAGCATCGAAATAATCGGGGCGCGAGTTCAGAGCGGCTTCCAGGTATGTAACTGCTTGTTCCGGATGACCTGCCGCTACCAATGCCGCTCCCAGCGCGTTGTTCCCGGCTGCGTCTTCCGGTCGCAACTTGACCGCGACTGCATACTCGGAGATCGCGCCATCCAGATTGTTCTTCGATTGCAGCATGGCCGCAAGGTTGTAATGCGCCTCGAAGTCTCCCGGATTTTTCTCGACAGTATGGCGAGCCAGCGCTTCCTGCAGCGCCATCCGCGGATCGCCTTGTGCTGGATCAAAATTAACCGGCAACACTTGCAGCCAGAGATGACACATCTCGTCACTCGAACGGTTTCCTCCCATCACGCGCGCCGGAGGATGATTCGGATTCAGCGGATTATCGTCGGAGTTGTCGTAGGTGTAGCGCAGGCTGATGGTCGTTCCCTTCGGCAACCGCACCGGCTCTGCGTAGCGATAGACCGCCTGCCAGTTCAAATTCCACTGCGGAATGTGGATCAGCGTTTGTCTGGTTCCGCCCGGCAGAGTCGCATACGACTGAATGTCTTTCCCCAGGTAGTGCGCGTGCGGATAGATGGCCATCAGATCAACGTCGACTGGGAGATTGAAGTCGTCGGTGACGACGAAGTTCTTCTCGCCCGGCGGGATGTCGAGTTTAGCGTCGTTCTCCATCTGCAGCAGCATCGGGAACTTCGTCGCTGCATGCGGCGTGAAATAAATTCCGATGCTTGGCTGGATGATTTCGGGCTTGCCCGAGGGCTGCAGATGCGTATTGAGAATCAGGTCCGTGCCTTTGTCGAGACGCAGAGCCATGCCGTCCGGCTCAACGGACGGAACCGTTCCGGGCTTCCAGAACAGCAGATGGCTGTCGGGATCGAATACCTGCGATTCGATGCGAATCTCCATGCCACCGAAACCCGCGCCCGGCTCTGCTTCGCGCTTGCGCGAAGCGGCGGCGCGATCCACAAGAATGTTGGCGTGATGCACGTAGCGCTTGTCGCCGGGACGAATTTCGATGGCCTTCACCCAACGCGTTCCGTTGATCGAAATCGGAAAGATGAAGTTCCAGTAAGTATCCGTGCCTTGGGGCGGGAGAACCAGCGGCTTGGTCGCGGTGAGAATCAGGTCGGGCTTCCCGAGACGCCATCCCTCGACGTATGTCGGAGCGGCTGGGAGATCCGCGGGATGTCCTTCAACCTCGCCCTGTTCGACCCAGTTCGCAATTAGTTTGATTTCGGCATCGGATAGCCGGAGCTCATCGGCGAACTTAAGAGTCTGCGGTTCGGGCAGCCACGGCGGCATAGAGCGCGATCGCGTGACATCGGCAATCTGCCGCGCGTGTTTTTTCGCATCGGCGTACGTCAGCAGAGAAAACGGCGCGGCTTCGCCCGGGCGATGGCACTGCGCGCACGAGCGGAATATGATCGGAGCGATGTCGCGATCAAAAGTGACTTGCGGAGCATCGCTCGGAGGATTCGGATGTGCGGCCGATCGAGGAGCGAGCGCTCCGCTGACTGCCGCTAGCAAAACAAGAGCGAACATCGCGCGATGGCGGGGAGTCAGTCGAGATCCGAGATGTAACATCCCACTCCTCTGACGTCGCTGCGGGCGACCGGCTTGCCTGCGGCTGCGGCGCGGATGGCATCTTCCAGTTCGTGCGTGGTGGGCGCGGATCGTGGGCGGGAAAGATCCACGTACCAGTTATCGATCCGGCCCTCGTAGACGAGTTGGTGATTTCGACCGAACACGGCAACTTCCGGTGTGATCTGCACTCGGCTTAGCTTGACAAGCGAGTGCGCAGGATCGCGCAACGCCGGAAGAGAATATCCGTATTCGGAGAGGTATGAGCGAATCTGCTGCGCATTGTCGGACTGATCCGGATAAACGAGGTAGAAGTTGGCATCGTCCACGTACTTCTTGCTGATTTGCTGGATGACCGGAGCATAGCGTGCCGACACCGGGCAATCGCGGCGCAGGAAGACCAGAACAACCGGCTTGTTGGGCTTCGTCAGCGGGTTCACGGAGCGGCCGTCCAGATCGAGAGCCGTCTCTTGCGATACCGCGATGCCCGAGGGAGCGCAGAGAGCTGCCACTAGCACCAGCAATCGCAACGGAAATTTTCCCCACGGCATACGATCGATGCGTCCGCAAAGCCAGTCTGCACTCGACGCTAATCTGGATTCTAAGAGCGTTCGGCGTGAGTGTCTATCGCGGCGGCGCGCCACAAGCACGGAAAGAGAAAGCCGGTGGCTCGCCGGTAAGAGGAGTACTCTTCCCCGAGTTCTAATGTTAGCAGCGCCTGCTCGCGGAGCGCCTTGTGCGTATGGGCTGCCAGCATCACGAGGACGCCCAACACCCCGCGCCGTTCTCCGATCACGAGAGCTGTGCCGGCGGCAGCGAGGAGCATTCCGGTGTAGATGGGATGCCGCACAAAGGCATAGGGACCGGAACGAATGATCCGGTGGCCTTCCCTCAATGTGACGCGGGCGCTCCAGTATTGTCCGAGGCAGTAGCGGGCCCAGATCGCAAGCGCGACGCCGAGAGTGGTGAGGGCGATGCCGGCCTGTGGGACCCAGGCCTCGGCAGGAATGAAACGATGACCCAACAGGCCGAAGCGTAGCTCAGAAGAGAAAAGAAGTTCGAAAGCGATCACCATGGGAATGGGAATGATCGTTGCGAGACGGTCGCTCCGACTTTCCTGCACTTTGGTACGCTTCACGCGCAGCCAGGCGATCAACCAGTAGGTGGTGAAGACGTACCAGGGAATCATGTCGAGTTGCCAGGGTGTCAATGGTTTCCTGCATCACCTTCAGAACTTCTGTCGTGCAGCGATGTTGATCATGCTCTGTTCTTGAGCGTTGATTTCGCGATCCGCTGCAACCGCCGGATCCATCGGAGTTCGAGTTCGATCTGCGTCCGCATGTGGCTTACGACTTCTCCGCCAAACTTGCCGAGATCCATTTTGCTCTGCAGCGCCCCTAACTTCTCATCGCGACTCTGCAGGTATTTCTCGCGGAACTGAAGGATCGCGTTGCGGGCTCCGGGCTGAAGAGCTGGAAACAGGCCCACGCGGAGATGAAATGCGTCCTCCGACGCTGCGTCCCCCTCACTAAATGTATTCAGGCGGTCGAATAGCTTACGGCGGCCTTCGGCGGTCAGTATGTATTGCTGGCGCGTCTGGCCGCGCTCTCCGGGGACAGCCTTCTTGCTGACCCATTTGTCATTCAAGAAACGTCGCAGCAGGGGATAGACCAGGTTGTTATGCAACTCCTGGCCCATGATCCATCCGGCTTCGCGCTTCAGCTGGTAGCCGTATTTCGGACCGTCCAGCATCATGGCCAGCATTAATAGGTCATTCATGACAGTATCACAATTAACCTATTGACGATTGATGTCAAGAGAGAGCTTTGAGATCACAAATTGTGATCTCGAACCGGGTCGGCGGCCTTGGGCGAGAGAGTCGGAAGGGGGCAAATCAGCCTCAACGCAAGCTCCAAGTCCCAGAACCTGAGATCCAAAACCGATCCAGCGAACCCACCGTCCCCCAACGGCTACAATGGCCTGAGCATGATTGCCCATTTGCGCGGAACCTTGCTGGCTAAGCATCCGAACCAGGCCATCGTCGAAACGGCTGGCGTTGGTTACGACGTGACCATCAGCGTGCCGACGTTTTCAGATCTGCCTGCGGTAGGCAGTAACGTCGCTTTGCATATCCACACGCACGTGCGCGAGGACATGATCGCTCTCTACGGATTTCTGCGCCCGTCTGAGAGATTGCTATTTGAAAAGCTGATCACAGTGAGTGGGATCGGTCCGAAGCTGGCGATTACGATTTTGAGTGGTATGGCTGCCGACGAAATGGTTGGAGCGATCCGCGGTAATGATTTGGCGCGGCTGACGCGCATTCCTGGAATCGGCAAAAAGACGGCCGAGAGGATGGTATTGGAACTGCGGGACAAACTGCCCCAGGTCGCACCGGCTGCACCGGCGGCTCCGGCCTTGAACGCCGTCGAGGAAGACGTTCTTTCGGCGCTGATCAACCTCGGGTATCAAAGAGCACCTGCAGAAAAAATTTTAGCGACGGTGGTGAAAGAAGGAAGCGGGAAGTCGTTCGACCAGATCTTCCGTGCAGTGCTGAGCCGGCTCTCGAAATAGCGATTTTGGTTCTGACGCCACTCCTCACTTGCCGATGCAGAATGTGCTGAAGATCAAATTGAGTATGTCGTCGGTTGTAGTCGCACCGGTGACGGCATCGAGCGGGCGCAGGGCATTGTAGAGATCCATCAGCAGCATCTCGTGCGGGACTCTTCCGGCAACAGCGTTCTTCGCCGAACCCAATGCGGCGAGCGAATCCGTGATCAATCCCTGGTGCCGGATGTTGGTTAGAAATCCGGCCTCAGCTTGTGCTCCGGCTTCTCCGCCAATGTGGCGCAGAATCTCGGCACGAAGTTCGGCGATGCCTTCTCCGCTGACGGCGGAAGTACGGACTCTTTGATCACCGGCTGGCCATTGGTCGCTGATACCGAGATCGCTCTTGTTCCCCACGACGATCGCTGGACGGCTCTCTGCTTGCCGATGTAGCTCTACGTCCTCTGCAGTTTGCGCCTGCGATGCGTCGAGGACTACCAGTACCAGATCGGCGTCGGCCAAGGCTTCCATCGATTTCTGAATTCCAATGGACTCGGCTTCGTCGAGAGCATCGCGAATACCGGCGGTGTCGACGAGTTTGACCGGAATGCCCCCGATGGCGACGGTTTCGCTGACCAGATCGCGCGTCGTTCCTGGAGTTGCGGTCACAATTGCACGCTCGCGTTCGACAAGCCGGTTAAACAGGCTCGATTTGCCCACGTTGGGGCGGCCGACGATCGCGAGCGTCAGGCCTTCATGTACGATTTTTCCATAGGCAAAGCTGGCGCTGAGCTGTTCGAGGGGCGCACTTACTGCCGCGATGTGATCGAGAATCGTCGCGTCGGGCATGACCGAAACATCGTCTTCCGCGAAGTCGATTCCGGCTTCGAGCACCGCAATCAGTTCCACCAGCTTTTGCTTGATCGGCTGCAGGCGCCGTGAGAGCGCCCCTTCGAGTTGTTGCGCGGCGATCCTGGCTTGGTAGAGAGTTTGCGAGTCGATCAGATCGCGCACGGCTTCCGCTTGCGTCAGATCGATGCGGCCGTTGAGAAAGGCTCGCATCGTGAACTCTCCGGGCTCGGCGAGGCGTGCTCCGGCGGCGATGCAAAGCTCGACGATATGGCGCAGCACCACGGGAGACCCATGGGCGGAAATCTCAAGAACATCGTCGGTGGTGTAGGAATGTGGCTTGGCAAAATAGGTGACGACGACTTCGTCGATGCGGACAGGCGGGCTTTGCCCGGCCGGACAGCCGAGGGCGGCTGTCCCCACATTTGTTGCGGGTGCCTCCGGCCCGCCGGGCTCGACGAGTTCTCCAAAGACAGCTCGCCCCGGCTGCAGAACATGCTTCAAGCGCAGCATGGGCGCTGCGATCTCCAACGCCTTCGGCCCGGCCAGGCGTACTACCCCGATCCCGCCCCGCCCGGGCGGTGTAGCGATGGCGACGATGGTGTCATCAAGATTCAAGCGCCGATTGTAACGGGTAAACTAGGAAAACGTCGTTGGTCGAGGGTCGGTCGTCGGGGTCTCGGTTGCCGACTGAAAAACTCGGCATTCTAATGATCCCGCCAACGACTGACGACAAACGACAGCGACCTTACTCAGGAGCAAGAACCTTGTCCGTAGCTGACGAACTGCTGAAGGCGAACGAAGAGTTCGCGCGCAATTTCAAGCTGGGCGAACTGCAGGTTCGTCCCAAGCGGCACGTTGCCGTGCTGGCCTGCATGGACTCGCGCATCCTGTTCGAGCATTGCCTTGGACTGAAGCCAGGCGACGCACACATGATCCGCAACGCCGGCGGCATCGCCACCGAAGATGCGCTGCGCTCGCTGATTGTTTCGCACCACCTGCTCGACACGCAGGAGTTCATCATCATCAATCACACCGACTGCGGGCTGCTCAAGGTGCAGGAGTATGAGTTACGGTCGAGGCTAGCGGAAAAGATGGGCGTCGTCGCAAGCGAGCCGGCTCATTTTTACGCGTTCGATGACCTTGAGGCGAACGTGCGGCAGCAGATGCATCGGGTGAAGTCGCATCCTTGGATTCCGAAGCACATTCCGGTGCGGGGTTTCGTTTACGACGTGAAAACGGGAAAGTTGAAGGAAGTGGAGTGTTGATTTGCGAAGCTCCAGACAGTCGTCTCGTGGCAAGAAGCGGGCATGAGTGCCCGCTCCACATAAAGACTATCTCGCCACGACTTTTTCAATCTCTGCCCGCAACTGGTCGTAGGGCAGCGCGCCGGGGTGGTACATAGCGACTTTCCCCTCGCGATCGAGCAGCACCAGCGTGGGCGTGGTCGAGGCTCCGTAGACTTCGAAGTTGTACTGGCTGATCGGCACCGGCATGTCGAGCAAGCCGCTGTAGAAGCGGTGCCGTACCGCGTCGATGTAGCGGAGTTCGTCGCTCGGGGACGCATGCTCGACTTGCGCGGTGTATCCGTAATAGCGAGTTGGTCCGATCACCTTCAATCCTTTCGGCGCGAACTCGGATCGCAGCTGCGTAATGATCGGCGCTTCTGCCTTGCAGTCTCCACACCAGTGCGCCCAGAAAAACAGCAGGACCGGCGAACCTTTGAGCTGCGCGGCTGGCGGGAGATTAGCTCCCAGCGACTGATCTGACTTCAAGGCCGGTGCAATCTTTCCCTGGAATGACAGCAGGTTCAGATTCTTCTGCAGCCGGTCGTGGATCGAGGTATTTCCGTACGTCCGCAGTGCGGATTGAAGTAGTGCGACGGCCTGCGCATGCTGACCTCGGGCAGCGAGCACTTGCGACTGAACCTCCAGTGCTGCACCCAGCGCGATCGGCAAATGCGGTTCAGAGTCGAGCGAACGCTGCCTCAACTGCTCAACCGCCAGAGTCTTCGTTTCCTTGGCGTAAGCCGCGGCCTGATCGTACTGGCCCTGATCGAGTGCCGCTCGCCCCATCCACGAATAAGCCTCTAAGTATTCCCCGTCGACGCCCCGCTGGCTGCGATAGGAATTGAGTTCGCTTTCAGCCGCAGAAAAGTTATTTTGCGCAAGAGCCATGCGGACGTTGTCCACAATGCCTGCCCATGCCGCTGAGGCCACGAGCAAGATCGAAGCGAGAAAAATCCTTGAGCGCATTATGCTTATGATGATTGTTTTTACGAAAGGTGGCAAATCTGCGGTCGGGCGATACCGCTCGCGCTCTCGACATAACATCTGTAATATCAATTGTTTAGACAAGGTTCGCGCCGAATTCTGTAGCTATTTCGGTGCACTTTCGATTAAAATAATGCTGCGTTTGACTTTAGAGTTCCTTCGCAGTACAAGCATCTCCGCTTAACCCAGCGCGTGACCTGCCTGCAGAAGAATCCCGAAAGTTTCAGCGCTACATCAAGAAAAAGGAACAGTGCAACAACATGGAAACAGGAACAGTGAAGTGGTTTAACGACGCCAAGGGCTACGGTTTCATCAGCCGCCAGAACGGCGAGGATGTCTTCGTGCATTTCTCCGCGATTCAGGCAAGCGGCTTCCGCAGTCTGCAGGAAGGTCAGCAAGTGCAGTTTGACGTGGTCAAAGGCCCCAAGGGCTGGCAAGCAGAGAACGTCAAGGGCGTCTAACACCGCTTCGCAGAAACAATTCGCAATGAGGGCGGCCAGAAATGGCCGCCCTTAGTTTTTTGGGATCGCTGGGCATACCTTTGCGAGGTCACCAGCTCAAATTTCGTATTCGGCGCGATTGTGGGTTGGCTCCGGGGGGCAGCCCGAGCTGGCACCCACGCAAGCCTTACGTCACGCAGCCTCAGAAAACACCAAGCGGGAGAGGAATTCTTGGGAGGATTCCTTTTACTGCTGCTGCGTGTCGCGAATCAGGACAACGTCGGAGTCAGTATGCCCGCGGACCATCGCCAGCTTGCTCCCATCCGGCGACCAGTGGTAGTCCCAGATATGTTCGGCCTTGAAAGAAGTGAGTTGCTTGCCCGGCGAGCCTTCCAGCGGCTGCTGCCATAGATTGTCCACACCACTTTCCCGAACGGGGTACACTACGGACTTTCCGTCGCGGGAAAAGCGGATGAATACGCCAGCTCGCTGACGTTCAAATTTTATCGACTTCCGAACTTGTCGCGTAGTGAGATCGAGCAAGACGAGTTTGTCTTCATGGCCGTTGGCATGATCGATGATTCCAAACACCGCGGCAGCGCCGTCCGGAGAAATATCAAACGTCCCGTCGAGTGTCTGCGCCGTAACCCTTTCTGCTGTACCGCCATCTATTGGCACCTTCATGATCCCTCCCGCGTTGTCATCCGTGTAATAAACCCATTGCGAGTCCGGAGAACACAGGGGAAAGTCGTCCTGCTGGCCATTCGACAGGCGTTTCAGATTCCCGCCCGAAGCATCGGCGCGCCAAATGTTCTGCCCACCCTTTCCGCCGATCACGCTGAGCAGAAATACCAGATATTTGCCGTTGGAACATTCCCAAGGATCCCCATTGATCGAGCCCGTTTCTGTGGCGAACGATCCCTTGGCACCCGTGTCAGGATTTATCCAATGCAGCGCGTTGTCGGTATCGTCGATCAGGCGGCCGTCGTGCGCCCACGTAAAATTCGTAAAGTTGGAGACCGGATTGATCTGCCGCACATCGGCTCCTCCGCCGGTTGCCGACGTGACCGAGAGATTCCATCGTCCCTCGCTGAGAACGGTAGCCAACACCTGACCGTTGGCCGAAAGGCTTAGGTCGGAATAATTGTTGGTGTCACGAGTGATCGGAGTAATTTTCCCGTCAGGATACGAAATGAAGATAATCTGCGCTCTCGTGTAGTTGCTCGAGCGGTCGCTATCCAGAGCAAGCAGGCCTTTACCGTCGGTACTCCAGATCGGCACACCTAGAGCATCCGCAGAGCTCAAAATCAAGCGCTGCTGCCCGGTACCGGTATCCACAGCGACCAATCCCGTGAGCGCATCTTTCGGCTGGTTTATGACGCATAAAATTGTTTTGCCATCGGGAGACCATGCGGGACTAAGCAGCTTTTGCCCTGTAGTACCGCCGGCGAGGACGCTTTCCGCGCCTGAATCCAGCGAGCGCACGACCAGCTGATACTTGCCAGGCTCAGGATTGTCGTAGCGGAGAAAGGCGACCTTGCGCCCGTCGGGAGAAATCGTAATGTTCGTATCCACATCGGACGCCAGTTTCTCAGGAGTTCCGCCCAGCAAAGGCGCACGATATAGGAACTGAAGATTGGGGCCTCCGGGATCGCTGCGCACAAAATAGAAATAGTCGCCATCCGGCGAGAAACGAACTCCGTGATAGTAGAGCTCGGCTGGAGGCTGCACCTGCGTGATGCTGTTGGTAGGAACGTTGCGCAGCAACAGGCTGGCCACACCGTTATCGCGCACCAGACTGAGAATGTATTTTGCGTCGGGGGAGAGCGCTGCCCACATTACGTTCCCCTCCTCGGTAACTTTTGTGACCGAGAAATTGCGGAAAGGCATGGTCGAGTGCCGCGTGTAGAGGGAATAAACTCCGTACCCCGCCGCTAACAGGACCGCGAGTCCAAGCAGAACGGTGAACCCGGTCCCCAGTTTGTGCCGGCCGGCTGCCGCAACCACAGCGGAACTCTGAGACGGAACAGCCTGCGACGAACCTGAACCACTAGCTACCGGCACTGCAACCCCAGATCCGGGCGCGGATGATGCCGCCACCGGAACGGACGCAGAGCCAGACGCCGCAGTCTTTCGCCCGGACTCGACATCACGCTTTAGCCGCTTGAGGTCGCCGCGCAGATCCGCCGCCGATTGGTAGCGCAGATCGCGATCCTTCTCCAGCAACTTCTCGACGATTTCCTCCAGCTTCGGCGGCAGGGTCGCGTTCAACCGCAGCACGGGAACTGGATCGAGTTCCAGGATGGCGTGGAAGACGACCGCCGACGTGGCTCCCGCAAAAGGAAACTTGCCAGTCGCCATCTGATAGATCACGGTGCCGAGGGAAAACAAATCGGTCCGCGTGTCGAGATCTTCGCCGCGGGCCTGCTCGGGGGACATGTACGAAATCGTGCCCACGGTTGCGCCGGGGCTGGTGAGGTTCGCGGGAACGGGCGAATCTTGCGTAGCTCCGATCGTCTCCATCGCCATCTCGGGGCGGATCAGCTTCGCCAAGCCGAAGTCCAGCACCTTCACCTGCCCGCGCGGCGTCACAAAGATGTTTGCCGGTTTGATGTCGCGGTGAATGATTCCTTTCGCATGGGCAGCGTCGAGCGCGTCGGCGAGCTGAATGGCGATATCGAGAAGCCGATCGGTCGGCATCGGGCCAGAGCGCAGTTTCTGCTCGAGGTTCTGGCCTTCGAGCAACTCCATCGCGATAAACGACTGCGAGGCGACGTCCCCGGGAACAGTTTCGACGGCATAAATCGTGCAGATATTGGGGTGGTTCAGCGCCGAAGCGGTTCGCGCCTCAAGCAGAAAACGGCCGAGCGCATTCTGATCGCACGACAATTGCGGAGGCAGGAATTTGAGCGCCACCTTGCGGCCTAGGTTGAAGTCCTCGGCCTCATAGACCACGCCCATTCCGCCGCTCCCCAACTGGCCAGTAATGCGGTAATGCGAGATCGTCTGATTAATCATGCTATGGTCCCGAAGCACGGAGCGGAGTGCTTCATCTTAGGTGGGACAGAGATCTCAGTCAACGCGCAACCCGGGCCGCGCGGCCCGCGCACATGCCTTCACTTTACGGTGCGTGGCGGCTGATTTTGCTCGTTCTCCAAGCGCTCGACCATTTCCTTTGGCAGCGCGCGCAGAAGTTCGAGGAATGCGGCGTTGGTCCAGCCAAAGCCGACGACGTTCATCTCGTATCCGAGTTCCACGTGAGCTTCTGACGATCGCGTCACCACGTTGTACTTTTCGCGGATGTTGCCATCGCGCCGGAAGTTCTCTGCGACCGTGGACAGGAACTCGTAAGAGACATGGTCCGCGTCGGCGGTGTATCCATAGCGCCGCAGTCCTCCGATCGCGAGCATTTCGATGTTCCCCCAACCGTAAGGCAAATCCCACTGTGTGCCCGTATCTTCCGTGCTCATGGGAAGGCCGCCCGGCCGCTCGAAGAGCTTCAAATTGTCAGCCACTGCCTTCGCCTGCGCGGGGGTCGCCAGTCCTGCCCACAGCGGATAGAAGGTAGATGCGTACTTGTAGCTCGACATCTGCTTCGTCACGAAATTGAAGTCGAAAAACTGTCCCTGCTCGCCGTTCCACAGATAGTGCGTGATGAGTTTCTTGCGCTCTTCCGCGCGCTTGCTCCACTTTCTCGCCTCGTCGCCGCGTCCCAGCCACAGACTGATTTGCTCAAGATCTTTCTCCGTCTTATAGAGCAAGCTGTTCAGGCAAACAGGAGCATAGTGATGCGTAGCTGAGCCGAATGGTCCGAAGCGGAAGCTGACGTCGAAGCCGGACTCTCGCATCGACCGGTCGCCCTTGTAATAGTCCGCGCTCAGCTTGAACTGGCGGGCTTTCTCGCACACAGGGCGAGCCATCGTCATGGGCACATCGCAAACTTGCAGCGAATAGGGCGAGCCGGCGACGGACGGCTTCGCCCCGCCAGTCGTCTCGATAACGTAGTCAGCGGCGACGGCAGGATGAAGGAAGAAATACTGTGCGACTTTGCGGTAAAAGCCGCTCTCGTCTTGCAGGGCCTCGGCTGGCGGGCCCTCGCCAAAATCGAAGTAGCGGGATAACCCTGTGTCTCCAGCCAGATGCGGATCGCGCGTCCACATGCCGTAATCTTTATCCAAGTCCGTATAAGCCCGTTCGAGCCAAGCACGATCGGCGGAAGCGTCTTGGTGCGACGCCTGCTTTTGCATGGCCTCGTACACATCGACAACCATCGAACTCATGAATGGAGGCTGCGACCGCGTCAGATAATAAGTGCGGTTCGCGTTTAGCATGGCGCCGTAGTTTTCGACTTCGAAAAAAAAGTTGTCGACCATGCCCCGGGCGAGTTCCACGCGACCCGCCTGCAACAATCCGCGAATAATAAAGTAGCTGTCCCAGCCATACATCTCGTTAAAGCGCCCGCCTGGCACGACGTATTTCTCGGGAAGGTACAGCAGTCCGGGAGGATTGAAGTTGCTGGTATCGATCTCGCCCAGACGACGAATTTTCGTCGGCAGATGTTCGACCCGCAAGTTGCAGCTCGCGGTTAGCGTCTTTACGGACTGAGGCTCGATGAATCCAGCAGGCAGATACAACACGGGAGCGGTTGCAATCTTGGGATCGACAATGCTCTTGCATTCGGTCATCGAGCGCGTCAGCGTGTCCCATCCCGACGAGATGTAGTCGAGAATCGGCTTCAGTCCATGGCCTTCGGAGGCGGGCGGTGCCGGGGCGCAGCCCTCGGCCAAAGCGCACAGCAGAGCTACAACGAGAACGCAGCGAAAGACAGGCGGAGCAATGCGGCGAGATTTTCTAAAGCCCTGCACCATCATCGGCTAACCGGGAAGCTCCGCCATCATAACCGCGCTGCGAGATGGCGGCCAAAATTATTTGGACGGACCGAGTGTCACTAGCTCAAAATCCATTCCCCACTTAGGACACGAAATATCACGATGGGCTTCTCTCCACTTCATTTCTTCGTGTGACTTCGTGTCCTTCGTGGTAGACGCCCTAATGTGGTCCTCCAACTACCCCGGCTCCCGCTTTGGGCTCGATCACTGCAGTTTTGGTTTATGCTATGTAGTTTTCCGTCTGACGTGAGGGGGAGAAAGTGAAGCGATCGAAACTGGTCTTTTTTCTGTTGGTGTGTTCGGCCGTCTTTCTGTCTGCCGCCGCAAGCTGGAGCCAGATCCCGGAAAATATTTACCAGGAGCTACATTGGCGGATGATAGGGCCGTTTCGTGGCGGCCGCACTCGCGCCGCCGCCGGAGTGCCGAGCCAGCCCAACGTGTTCTATGTTGGGCAGGTCAACGGCGGAGTTTGGAAGTCGGACGACTACGGGCGCAGTTGGAATCCGATCTTCGATCACGAACCCACGCAGTCGATTGGTGCCATCGCCGTCGCCGCTTCCGACCCGAATATCATTTATGTCGCCAGTGGCGAAGGCCTGCATCGGCCCGATCTCTCGGTCGGTAACGGCATCTACAAGTCCACCGACGCGGGCAAGACCTGGACGCATCTCGGGCTTCGAGACGGATTCCAAATCCCGGCCCTTGCTGTTGATCCCCGCGACCCAAACAAAATTTTTGCCGCGGTCTTGGGACACCCCTACGGCCCGAGTGAAGAGCGCGGCATCTACCGCTCGACCGATGGCGGACAAAGCTGGCAAAAGGTCATTTCAAAGGATGAAAACACTGGCGGCTCGGATGTCGAAATCGATCCCTCGAATCCCGACGTCGTCTACGCATCGATGTGGGAGGTTCGCGAGGGTCCATGGGAGGACGGCAACGAATTCAACGGCACTGGCGGCGGCTTGTTCAAGTCCACCGATGGCGGAAGCACCTGGCATCAACTGACGAACGGCCTGCCGAAAGATCTTTCGCAGATATACGTTGCCGTCGCTCCCAGCGATCCACGGCGTCTCTATGCGACACTCGGGACCGCATCAGGGAAATTGAATGTCTATCGCTCTGACGACTCGGGCGACAGCTGGGCTCAAATTACGACCGATCCTCGCCCTTCTGGCCGCATTGGTGGCGGCGATCTGCCCATCCCGAGAGTTGATCCGAAAAATCCCGATTCGGTCTACGTTGCCAGCACCGTGACTATGCACTCGGCGGATGGCGGCAAGACTTGGTCTGGATTCCGTGGCGCGCCTGGTGGCGATGATTACCAGAACCTCTGGATCAATCCCAACAGCGGCAACATTATTCTGCTGGTCAGCGATCAAGGCGCACTCGTCACGGTCAATGGCGGCGCGAGTTGGAGTTCCTGGTACAACCAGCCAACGGCGCAGCTCTATCACGCGATTGCCGACAACTCGTTTCCTTATCGAGTTTGCGCGGGACAGCAGGAGAGCGGCTCCGTCTGCATTTCCACCCGAGGCAATGATGGCGCCATCACGTTTCGCGAATGGCATCCGGTCGGCGTGATCGAGTACGGCTACGTCGCACCTGACCCACTGAATCCGGATCTCGTTTATGGCGGCGGCAGAACTGAGGTCTCGCGATTCCACTGGTCTACCGGCGAAGTGCAGAATGTGACGCCGATCCCGCTGCGCAATCCGAAGTACCGCGCCAATCGCACTGAGCCGCTGATGTTTTCTCCGGTGGATCCGCACGTCCTTTATTACTCGACGAATGTGTTATTCAAGACAGCTGATGGTGGAAATACATGGGAGACGATCAGCAAGGACCTGACGCGCGAGAATCCGGGCATTCCCGCAAGCGTCGGCACGCTGGCCAACAAAGGCGTGGAGAAACAGCGCGGGGTCATCTACTCGCTCGCTCCATCGTTCAAGACGCTGAATACCCTGTGGGCGGGCACCGATGACGGCCTGCTTTGGATCACGCATGACGGCGGGAAGAATTGGACCGACATCACGCCCAAAGAGCTGACTGCGTGGGGCAAGGTAACTCAGATCTCGGCGTCTCACTTCGATGAACAGACGGCTTACGCCTCGGTGAGCCGCTTCCGCATCAACGATCTTCATCCTTATATCTACCGCACGCATGACGCTGGTAAGAACTGGAAATTGATCACCGCAGGCCTGCCGGACCTTGGCTCGGTCGACACGGTACGCGAAGATCCCGTCCGCAAAGGTCTTTTGTTCGCCGGAACTGAGAACGCCGTCTGGGCTTCGTTTGATGACGGAGACCACTGGCAGTCGCTGCAGCTCAATCTTCCCCACACTTCCATGCGGGACCTCTGGATTCACGACGACGATCTGATCGTTGCCACCCACGGCCGCTCGTTCTGGATTCTCGATGACATCGCACCGCTCCGCGAGGCCGCGAGTCTGGCGGGTTCGGATCATCTGTTCGCCCCGGCCCCCGCTTACCGGATTCAGCGAGACACCTACACGGATACGCCACTTCCGCCGGACGAGCCTGCGGCAGCAAATCCTCCAGACGGCGCAATCCTTGATTACTACCTTCCTTCGGCTGCCAATGCGGTGACGATCGAGATCGTGGACGCGAAGGGCCAAACGGTCCGGAAATTTTCCAACACGGATAAGCCTGATCTGACCGAGGAAGAACTTCAGAAGCAACTGATCCCGCTGTATTGGGTTCGTGAGCCGCGGCAGCTCTCGACCGAAGCCGGGATGCATCGCTGGGTTTGGCACCTGCACTATCCGCAGCCAAGTTCCACGCACCACGAGTATCCCATCGCCGCCATCGCGCACGACACACCCCGTCTTCCACTCGGACCCACGGTTCTTCCCGGTACCTACACCGTTCGGCTCACGGTCGACGAAAAGACTTCCACGGCTCCGCTCAAAATCAAAATGGATCCGCGGGTCAAGATTTCAGCCGCGGGACTGGAGAAAAAGTTCCAGGCTGAGAAGAAGTTGGCGTCTCTCATGAGCAATACGGCAGAGGCGCTGCTTCAGGCTGGCTCGATTCGCGAGCAGATCGAAAAGTTGAGTACGGAATCGAACGCGCATGCCAAAGACGCAATTGCCGACTTTCAGAAAAAGCTTGATTTACTGACCGGTGCAAGTGGCGGGTTCTTCGCACCACCGTCGCAGGAAGTTACGTTGAGCCGTGCGAACGGATCGGACGGGACCTTATATCAGCAGATCTGGGGAGTTGACGCCGAACCGACGGTGGCTCAAGTTGAGGCGATGACGGCAGCGGATCGCGAGAGTAACAACGCGCTCAAGCGCTGGAATGAATTCAAGACCAAGGAACTGCCGGAGATGAATCGCATGCTGCGGGAGGCGCAGGTTCCCGAGATCAAAATCCACGCAGATTTCAAGCAGGAAGATACGGAGATTGACGTGGAATAGGTGCGCCGCTTCGAAATCGCGGAACTCTTAGAGTTGCTCGACCGCTTTCTGCAAGTCTGCGGCGATTTCCTCCGGATCGCTTCCGGTCGGGAATGTCATTGGCGTGCCGATCCGCACACGAATCTTCCATGGCGGAGCAAACTTTTTGCCCGCCTGCTTCCGCTCAAAGAGGCCGTCAATCCGCATCGGAAGAACTGGAATACCGAGATTTTCCGCCAGCAACCCAATTCCTGTGCGAAAAGGATTCATCTTTCCGTCGGTCGTATGCCTCCCCTCGGGAAACACTAGCACGCTGTACCCGCGGTCGACGGCCTCGCCGGCATAGGCGAAGCTACGCCGGAATCCGGCTTGACGCGGTAAGGGAAATAGATTCAGAAGAGACACACCTGAAACCCACTTGACCCGATCCCAGATACGCGCGAGGGAAGCGCCGTCCGATGCGGGCGTGCGCAGGGCCTCCAGCGCTTCTCCACCCGCAGCAGTGGCCAGCCGGTGACGGAAGCGCGCCGGAAGCGCAGTGAGAATGAATCCCGGATCAACGTGGTCAATATGATTCGACACGACCAGCAGCGGTCCTTGCACTCCGCGCAAGTTCTCACGGCCTTCGATGCGTGGCCAGCCCAACAAAACGATCGCCGGACGCATCAGCAGATAATGCGCGAGCAGCCTCACCCAGCGAACCGGCCAGTGCAACGCCCATGCCGGATAGTGATATCCCTGCCCCGGCGGCGCCTCTCCACGCAACATTCGCTCCAGATCGCCGACAGTCTGCACGGCGCTGTAGCGAGCCTCGCTGAGATCCACCTGATAGCGGTCTTCTACAGCGCTCAGCAGTTCCACGCGGTCCAGCGAACTAAGACCCAGATCCGAGTCTAGGCTGGCATCCTCGCGCAGATTGGGCATCGGGTGGCCGGCAACCCGCTCGATCAATTCGCCCAGCGGCCCACTCTGTTCGCTGCTCGCAGCCTTTGCCCAAGGCTGCATTCTTGCCTGCACCATCTCAGCAATCACTTTCCGCTTCGGCTTTTGCGTATTGGTGCGCGGGAAATCTTCCTGCGGCCACTCCATCCACATCCGCATGCGCTGGTATTCCGCAAGGGATTCGTTCGCGCGGCGTACCACGGTTTCCACGTCACTCTTCTCGCGCAGGATGACGACGGCGCACGGCTCCGCGTTGCCTCCGCGCTCGATCCCGATCACAACGCAGTCTTTCACTTCGGGCCGATGCCGCAGCGCCGATTCCAGGTCTTCGGGATAAACATTCGTGCCGCCCGGCGTAACGATAACTTCTTTTGTTCGCCCCTTGAAATAAAGATTGCCATCAGCATCCAGCGCTCCGACATCGCCGGTGCGATACCAGCCTTCATCGTCCGACACGCTATGTGCGCCTTGCGCGTCCCAATAGCCGGAAGCCACGCCGCCGCCCCGGACCAGGATCTCGCCGTCTGGCGCCAGTTTGACTTCCCGTCCGGGCAGCACTTTTCCGATCGATCCTTTCCCGAGGCGGAACGGATGATTCACGCTGATCAGTGAAGTTGTTTCGGTCAGGCCGTATCCCTGAATCACAGCGAATCCCAGCCCTCCCCAGAATTCCTCGCTTTCGGAATCGAGCGCGGCGCCGCCCGAGATGAACGCCCAGAACTTCCATCCGAATTGGCGGTGAATGGTGCGAAAAATAAACCCTCGACATAGAAAGTGTTTGCCCTTCGCGGCCACGAATTTCTCTTGGAATCCTGCTCGAGTTCCACAGTCGTCCAGGTCGCGCTCCATTTTTTGCTTCAGCGCCTGCAAGACGCGCGGGACACTCACCAGCACCGACACCCGCTCGCGCTTGATCGCACTCAGGATTGCTGAGGGCTTGAGCTCGTGCTGAAAAATCACGGTCCCGCCCAAAAGCGGAGGCAAGAACATTCCGAGAAACTGCCCGAAGACGTGGCTGAGCGGTAGCAGGTTCAAGAACCGTATGGGATGCACGAAGCGCTCATACTTCAGATACTTCTTCATCTCGCGTTCGAGCGGCGCTATGTTCGATAGCACGTTGCCGTGAGTGATTACCACTCCTTTGGGATCGCCGGTTGTGCCCGAGGTGAAAACGATCTGCAGAATGTCGTTGCGGCCGACGGCAAGATCGGGCGCGGGAGCCGGTAGAGGCGGGCGTGTGTGCGACAAATCCTCAAGCGCCAGAGTCGGGTTGGAGGAAGCCACAGCAGAATGTTGCCTGTGCTCGCGCGACGCCACCAACAACTTCGCCTCGACCTGCTTCGAGACGCGCACGGCAAAGTCCGGCGAAGCCGCGTCGTCCATCGGGACAATCACTACCCCGCAGAGCACGCACCCGAAGAACACAGCGACCCACTCGGCGGAGTTCTCTCCCCAGAGCATCACTCGGTCGCCCTTTGCAATGCCGCGCGATTGCAACTCGTTCGCGAAACCGAACGCCATCTCGACGGTTTCACTGTAAGTGAACGACTCGGTGCGGTATCCGCGACGCTGGCGATAGGCACACTCCCTTTCTCGCGCGCGAAAATGTTCGAGAAAGAATTCAGCTAACGATTCGGGCATAGCTCGCCAGGATGCCGGTCAGGCTCGAAGACTTACTGAGCCAGTTTAGTAGAAGCGCCCCTTATGGAGCGGGCGCACTTGGGTTCCGTCTCACGGCCGCTTCCGCCGGATGATTTTCCCATCGCAATTGTGTACTCTGGCTCCCTCATGCGCAGTTGGACTTCAACTCGGGCACTTGCTGGGATCATGCTTGCCTTCCTGCTGTGCGCGTCACTTGCGCCTTGCACGCGTCCGCCCGCCGCCGCGAGTGGCCCTACATCGCGGCCTTTCGCCGACCCGCGCCGCGACCTCTCCCAGGACGAAGCCGCGGGAGGTCACACATTGCGCAAGCACGTGGGACGCTCCGACGAGGAACTCCGCGAACGCCTCCGTCGAGAGCGGGATATCTCTGCCGCTTCCACATGGAGCGACCGGGCCAGCGCTGAGACTGCGATCGGAGCCGCCATCGCCGATCAGAACGCAAAGATTTCCCGCTGGCTTGAGCGCGACCGGCACTCGAACCTCGTCCTCGACTACGACGGGGATTCTGCGCATCCCTTCGGACGCACGCTGCGCCGCGGCGAAAACCAAGTTGAGCCCTGCTCCCGAGCAGTGATCGTGCTGAAGTGGGACGGCCCGAACTCTTATCACGTGCTGACCGCGTATCCGGAGTGCCGCGCATGAGCGCCGACCGGCCGCCTAAGAAGCCAGATGGAGCGCCCATCTCCGCCGAGAATTTTCCAGCACTGCGCAGCTTCCTGCGGGGCTATTTTCATCAGGACATGAAAGATGAATACGGCTCTCCTGCGGAAGCCGTGCGCGAGTTTTGTGAAGACGCGAGCACAGAGGAACGTGCAGCCGTCGCTAAGGATTGGTCGCGATTCCTAGATCAGACAAAAGACCAGCCCATGGAACAGGTCAACCGGCATCTCACTGGCCCTCTTGACAGTTCTTACTCAATCACCGCCGACGATATGCAGCAAATCACCGCCTTGCTCAGGAACACACAAAAGCCTCGATAACCTTCCCGCCAGCCCGATCTCGGCTCTCGCGCCCTCGGACCGCCCCGAATGCGGCTTCAGACGCCCACTTGCGCCGGAATGCCCAATTTTTGACAACTTTCTGACAACTGGAGCAAGGCCGTCGTCATACCTTAATTGCGCATTACCCACGAGGAGAGAAACTCGCATGAAGCTATTGAGAGATACTGTCCGCCCAGGCTGGATCATCCCTGTAGTACTCGGATTGTTCTGCTTCGGGTCCAACTTGAGTTTCGGGCAAGATGAATCCCAGCCTGCCACTGGACCCAACAACATCAACGTGCATAGCAAATTCGGCGGAGAGGTCTTCGGCTTCGACATCGATCAGAACGGCACCGAGGGAGTGTTGAGCGAGGCGCTGAGTCTCTCCAACGGAAACATCCAGGCGGCCGTTGAAACCTTCGACCAGAAGACCGGCAAGATCTTGAGCGTGGTGACGCAGACCAAAGATCAGGATGATTTCATCACGCTCGGAGTTACGGGAACGTCGGCAGGACTGTTCGAGCACGAGCATGAAGTCAGCTTCCTGCACCTGCAGCGGACCTTCAGCGTGATCAATCCCCTGACCGGCAACAAGATCACCGGAAAGTGGACGCCGCCCATTGGCACAACTCATCTGGTCAACCAGGTAAGCCGCACCCAGGGAAGCACCAACAACGCGATCTTCGCCCAGGACAACAGCGGGAATTTCATACCGTGGGTTTTCAGTTCGAATGTCGCCGCCAATACCTTTGGACCGGTCGTCAAAATTAGCGACTCGCTCAACTTCGGCAGCGTGCCGCCTCCCATGGCTTACAACAGCAAGACGAACACGGCGGTTCTCGGCGGCGGGGTCGGCTGCTTCCCCGTCATAGGCCTGGTCGCTCTCACCAAGGGCTCGTTTACGGAATTTACCGGCATCGGATTCGGATTTGTGAACGGCATCGCGGTCGATTCGGCCGACAACCTTGCCTGCACGGCTACGGAAGATGACGCCAGCATCGAGATCTACGATCTCGCCACGCAGACGGGATTCACGGTGGTGCTGCCGAACTCGGGCGAACAGCAGCTATTCAGCGGTGCCGACGTGGAGTTTGACGCCACCAACAAGCTGTTCCTGATCGCACAGCCGGTTTCCAGTTCGGCGTCCTCGGGCAGCTCAATTTACGTTTACAATACCAGCGGCGTTCTGGAGGAAACTCTCAACGGATTCAGTTTCTCCAACGCCAGCAGCGTCATCCCCATGCATATTGCGCTGAAGCCGAGTACGCGCACTGGATTCGTAGACGGACCATCCACGGGTGAAGTGGAGGGATTCACGTACTAGAAGGGGCCTAGGGTCCGGGGACAGTGAAGGACACGAAGTCACACAAAGGTCGAACCGATAGGATTTCCTTGGTGGAACTTCGTGACCTTCGTGGTTAAGAGCCGCGCGCTCGTACTTGGCGGAACGTGCTACTCCCGGCCGACCCCCAGCGCATCCGCCACGCGATTTATGTAGTTGAACCACGACGCAATCAGCGTGATCTGCAGAATCCCGCGGTCGTCGAAGCCCACGGTTCGCAGTCCCTCGATATCGTCTTTGTGGACCTTGGTCGCGTCCTTGGTCAGTTTGACCACGTGGTCGAGCATCACGCGTTCCTGCGGTGTAATCGGCGCAGTGGTGTAGTCCTTCTCGAGCGCCTCGACCAATCCTTTATCTAATGTCACCCTACGCAGAAACTCTGCGTGCGATTCGATTCAATACACGCACCTGTTGGTCACCGAGACCATGGTGGCGATCATTTCGTGCTGGCGCCGCTCCAGCGGCAACTCCGGTGACATGAGGGCTCCGAAGGTGCTGAAAGCGTGGTAGAGCGCCTCGGGGATCAGGGTGTGCGATCCCACAATCGACGACGCTCCCGATGGATCCGGATGCACGGGATCGGCATACTCCTTCGGATACAACAACTTCTCTCCGTCGATTGCTGTGCGCAATTTCTCGTCGGCCTCGGTCAGCGACAAAGTTCGAATCCAAGTCATGGTTGTCGGTTCCCCCGCTTAACTAGCCACCGTTTTCGCAAGATGCACTTTGGGCCGCGGTCGACCTATAGCACATTCATACTAGCGGTGGGATAAGAACGAGATGAGGAATAGAACTCTTTGCTGCACGAGGACGCCCACTCCGGCAGAGAATCGCTCGCAGTCCTTATTGGGGGTAGCGCCTACGCGCTGATCTCTCCCGTGACCTCCGGCCTCACCGGCTCTCCATACACATCCATAGGTACGGCGAGTTTCGGGCGCTCCCTGCGGCCGAAGATCGCTTCGGTAACCAGGCTGAAGATGGTCTTGCGATTGTCCGAAATCATCTTTACCCAGGCCAACTTGCCGAGCATAGGGAAATAGATACCACGGAAACAGAGACGCGCGAGAAAGATGTTGACGCGAAAGCCGAGCGGCTGGTCGTCGAGCGATTCGACGGCGGCCGCCAAGGCCTCCGGACTATACGATTGGCTCCAAGCGTAATTGACTTCCGCATGCGCTTCTTCGATCGTCATCTTCAGAGGAGTGTGGGCCATAGCGAAGGGGATGAACTCCTGCCAATGTTTCCGGCGCGTAAGCCGTCCAGCGGTATCCAGTCGGGTATAGAGCGGTGTACCGGGCAACGGCGTCAGCAATCCGAAGATGGGCAACCCCGGCGGCCATGTGCGCACTTGCTGGAGTGTCCGCTCGGCCACGCCCGTGGTGTCATTATCCATGCCGAAAATAAACGAGGTGATGGCATAGACGTTGCGTTTAGCCAGGCGCTGCAGCACGCCGGCGTACTCCTCCGGCTTGTTGAATCCTTTGTTTACGTCTTTCAGATTGGCCGGATCGACGGACTCCATGCCGATAAAGACCCACTTGCCTCCCGAGGCGGCAATCAGATCGATCAGTTCCTCGTCGCGCAACAGGTTGGCGCTGATCTGTGCCACCCAATGCACCTGAGCTCCTGCAGCGATGATGTCCCGCAGCAGCGACTTGGTGCGCTTCACATTGATGGCAAAGTTGTCGTCGATAAAGAAGACCGCCATCTGTCCCTTCTCGCTGCGCGCACGGGCTTTCAATGCCAGGAGTTCGTTGACGACGCTCTCGTTGGTGCGGAAGCGAATCGAGTCGCCGAAAAATCCCGTCACTGTACAGAACTCGCAGCCGTAAGGGCACCCTCGTCCCGACTCGACGGGAATAATGCGAAACGTCCCCCAACCTTCGCCAATTTTCTGGAGCATCGCCTTCGCAGCGTGGGGAACAAGATTGAACTGTCCCAGATCGATCGACTCCCAAGGTATCGCGGGATAGTCCTTGAGCGAGGGCTTGCGCTCCTTCCCGGCAGCATCCACCGGAGCGTAGATATCCTTCAATTTGCCCTGCGCGGCGTCATTCACAATCTGAGGCCAGGTTTCATCCGCCTCACCGAGAGCGACGGCATCTGCGTGCCGCGAACCGCCGTCGCGGCCGAGCGCTTCGTCGGCCATCTCGGTGACATGAGGGCCGCCCATTACGACGGGAACACCGGTTGCGCGGATGGCGTCGGCCATGCGATAGGCCTTGGCGATCATCCGGGTCATGGCGCCGATGCCGACGAGGCCAATGTTCTTGTCGCGGACATATTGCGCAATCTGAGCCTCGTCCATCGGTTGGGCGTTACCATCAATCAGGAGCACTTCATGGCCGGCGGGTGTCAGTGACTGGAGGAGGAACATCCAAAGATGCGGCATGAAGTTGCGCGTGACCCCGTTGTCGGGGTTATACAGCAAAATTTTCATGGGTGCTTTCTTGGTGAGTAGCTGCGTGCGACGCAGCGTAGACGGGGGCGTGTTCTTGCGATGCCGGAAGCGGCCTTCCTCGCGAAAGATCTTAGGTTGTAGCCGATATGAGGAACCCCAGATAGCGTTGATTGTACTCCGTTCCGTCCGATAGCGTACATTTCGCCCAGAAAGCTCGCGATTTTGCCCAAGCGCTGCCAGTCATCCCCCAGATATTCCCTTGGTAACCCGTTCGTACACTCCCTTTCGGTAACCCTTGGTAACCATGCGGTCTGTGACGTCCAGACGTACAATTGGCCTTGTCCGGGTGGTCCATCTGCCGATAGGTGAGGTGACCTCCGAGGCATGTACCCGGGAGCAGCTTCCGTCAGCTTTCTTATCGGGTTCGGTGTCAAGACTTTGTATTAAAGACAGGCTCTGGAGTCCGCGCTCTTATGGCATTGTTCGGCTTCAACAAACAAAAGGTTCTGGCCAATGCGGAGAAGTATGTCCAGCAGGGCAAGCTGCAGAATGCCATCTCCGAGTACGAGAAGGTCCTGAAGAACGACTCCAAGGACCTGACCGTCACCAACACCGTTGGAGACCTCTATTCCCGTCTCGGCGAAACTTCAAAAGCGACCGAATGCTTCAAGACGGTCGGCGATGCCTATGCCAGCCAGGGATTCACGGTCAAAGCCATCGCGATGTACAAGAAGATATGCAAGCTCCAGCCGTCGCTCGAGAGCTTGCTGAAGCTGGCCGAGCTATACACCCAGCAAGGTCTTTTCAACGACGCCCGCGCGCAGTACTTGCAGGTTGCGGAAGAATTCCTGAAAGCCGGAGAACTCGAGAACGCGGTCCGCATCTTCCAGAAGATTCTCGAGATGGATCCGGAAAACAGCACCATGCGCATCAAGCTGGCGGAAGTCTATGTGCGCCTGGGGAAGAAAAACGAAGCCTGGCAGATTTTCTCCGCCGCCGCCGAAAGCCTGCGCGCCAAAGGTTCGCTGAGCGGCGCCGAAGAAGTTCTGCAGCGCATGTTGACCCTCGATCCGGGCAACACGTACGCGCTGCTGATGCAGGGAAAGAATATGGTCGAATCCGGCGACGCCGCGGGAGCGGTTGCGACTCTGCAAAAAGTCGCCGGCATCGATTCCAATCCCGACGGCTTGCGCGATCTCCTCAAAGCGTACTTGATGACCGGTCAGCTCTCCGATGCGGGAACCATCGCCAACAAACTACTGACGGTCCACAACGACCTGACGGCGATTTCCGCGTTTACCGACGCCCTGATGCAGGCCGGACAGTACGAGAACGCGCTGCAGGTCTACGATCAGCATGCCGAGCGTCTGCTGGCGGAAAATTCCAGTAAGGTTCTCGACAGCCTGCACACGATCATCGGACACGTACGCGACAATCCCGATTCGTTGCAGAAGTTGCTGGACCTGTTCAATAAAGCCGGGGAAACGACGCACACCAGCGAAGTCATGGAATTGCTGGCCCATGCCAGCGTGCAGTCGGGAGATCTCGGCCGCTCGCGCGACCTTTATCAGAAACTGGCTCAGCTCGAACCCCAGAACGCCCTGCACATGCAGAACTACCAGCAGGTGGTCAGCCAGCTGGGAGGCACTTCGGGAAGCAAGCTGATTACGCCGGAAGAAGCCGTCGTTCTGCTCGACGATCTGGAAGCGACAGCACCGTCTGTTCACCAACATTATTCCGACGAAGTTGCGCTGGCTGTGCGCTCTGCGCTGACCGATGCCGAGCTTTTCATTTCGTACAACATGCCGGCCAAGGCTCTTGGACCTTTGGTTGGAGCTCTGCCTCTGGCGCCCAACGATCTTCGCGTCAATCAGCGTCTCGCTGCCTTGCACACGCGCGCTGGACGATTTGCCGAAGCCGCCTTGTGCTGCCGCACTCTGCAGCGGGTTTACTCTGAAGCGGAGTATCCGGAAGAAGCCACGCGCTACGGAGAATTGGCGGAGCGTTACGAAGAAAGATCTTCGACTCCTGCGCCGGGTGTTTCCGCAGAGGAAGCCCCCATTTTCCTGGATGCAGCCGCGCACCAAGTTGCCGAAATCGAGGTCGCGGAAACGGAAGCTGCGCTGCCGGAGTTCTCGATCGACGAACCTTCTGTCGAGGCTTCGGCCGACGAACCCGAAGCAGTTTCTCAGGAATCTGAAGTCACCGCCGAAGCGACACCGTGGCCCACCGCCTCTGCTGCCCCTGCTGAACCCGAGTTTGCCGTCGTTGATGAGTCTGTTACGCCAGCTGCCGAACCCGAGGTTGCGTCGGCGGAAATCGATCTCTCTTCGGAGTGGGACGACGCGATTACCGTCGAAGGCGGCACTCCCGCGGCGGAAGCGATCGAAGTCGAGACGGCCCCTGAAGAACCCGAAACCATCGAGGTTGATTCCGCAGAATCTACCAAAGTCGACGAGACGATTGAAGAAATTCGCTTCTACCTCGACCACTCCATGCCTGCTCAGGCAATGGCGGCGCTGGCGAAGCTACAGACTCTAACGACCGACCAAGCCAAGCTCTCGGAACTGCGTGCCGAAGTCGAAGCGGCAGCCATAAAGCTTGCCGAGGAAGAGGCGGTGGCTGCCGTACCGGTGGTCGAAGAGCTCAGCGCGGACGATATTCCCTCTGTCGAAGTCGTAGACGAGGCGCCGGTCGCCGTCGAAGAAGCGGTCACTGTCGAGCCCGAGACTCCAGCAATCGAAGAAATTCCCGTTGTTGCCGAAGCTCTGGTCGAACCAGAGCCTGTGGTTCATGCGCCGGTGGCTCCTCCATCCGTGGTTCACGCGCCCGTGGTTCACGCGCCGCCAGCTCACGCACCGGAGACCGAGCCTGAACCCAAGCTAGCGCCGAGCGCTTTGAAAGAATTCGTAACCGATCTCGAGTCGTCCCTGGGCGACAGCTTCTTGCCCGGCACAGTGGCCAGCCCTGGGCCCGAGCATGCTCCGGCGGTTCACGCCGAGCCGGCCGTGGCTGAAGTACAGCCAGCCGCTGCTCTCGGCGAATTTGTTGCTGATATTGAAGCCTCGCTGGGAGAGGATTTCCTGAAAGCCGCGCCGGTCGCGCAACCCCAACCGCCTGCGCCGGCGGTCACACCCAAGCCCGTACCCTCAGCCCCGGTGGCAGCGCCAAAGATCGCACCACCGATGGCTGCCAGTGCTGCTGCCTCGGCCTCAAGCACACTGCATGTCGCACCGACAGCGCCAGCCAAAACTGCTCCGCCAACAGCGTCGGCATCGGTAGTCTGGTCCGCGCCGGTTGGAGTCGCCAAGGCGCAGCCTCCAATGATCCCTGTGCCTCCAGCGCCGGCCGCACCTGCCGCCACCAAGTCTTCTCCGTTTGGCGAAGACGCCGGAGTCGATCTCGCCGAAATGTTTGGCGAGCTCAAACAGGATCTTGAGGCGGACGTAGCCTCCGCTGACGAGGATCCCGAAACGCATTACAACCTCGGCATCGCGTTCCGGGAAATGGGCTTGCTCGACGAAGCCATCGGAGAGCTTCAGAAGGCCTGCCAGTCGTTTGATCGGGGACATCAGTTCCCGCAGATCATGCAAACCTATACTTGGTTGGCACAGTGCTTCCTCGAAAAAGGCGTTCCCGAGGCAGCCGTCCGCTGGTATGAAAAAGCTCTGAACGTTTCCGGCATCGATGGTGAAACCCGCGTCGCCCTGCACTATGAACTCGCCGCCGCCTATGAAACCGCGGGCAACAAACCGTTAGCTCTGAAGCATTTCATGGACGTTTATGGCAGCAACATCGACTATCGCGATGTCGCCGAGCGCATTAAGGCCCTGAAGTCGTAGAATAGCCCGATGGGTTTTGTGTTCCATTTTCCTGGGGTGGCATCCGGCGCCTGCCATATTCCTTCGTCTCGAATCCACACTCGGAGCCGAAACGCTCGGGGTCGCACCGGATGATCGATCCCAAACCGCTCTCTGGCGCTTCGGCAAAGCTGCCGCAAGATACGCCGCCTCCAATTGAAAACCAAACCGCGCTGCTTGAGACTCCGAATCCGGTCGAAGTCTGGATGCATCGCATCTCTGTTTTTCTTTTTGTGTTGATCAGCGCCGTGGCGGGTGTGCTGTTGATCATTCTCCCTTGGACTCCGGAGTGGACCGATAACTACCTGCTGCTTTCATTTCCGCCGCTGCGTGACGTAGTTTCCAACGGCTTCTTCCGCGGCATTTGCAGCGGGCTTGGGCTGCTCGACATCTGGATTGGTTTCTGGGAGGCGCTGCACTACCACGAACAACACTAACGGCCCGTTCCTTCCGAGACGGCATACTCCGCAAACCGCTGTAAGGCCCCAAAATCTTCGAACGTGAGTCACGAATGACCGAGCATCTCAAATCCGCCCCCGTCGCCTACGAAAACGAAGCGTTCCTTAACAGCCCCGACGGCCGCATTCTCCGCATGCTTGCCGAATATCAGGAGCCTCTCGCTCGCTTTCGCCGTGAACAAATCCAGGACACCGTCGTGTTCTTCGGCTCCGCGCGCTTTCAGGGACGGGAGGCCGCCGCGCAGAATCTCGTGACGGTCGAACAGAACAACGTCGCCTCTCCCGCCGCGCAGCTGGAAAAAGATCTGAAGCGTGCCCGGGCCGGCGTTGATATGGCTCGCTACTATGAAGACGCGCGCCGCCTCGCTCATATGCTGACCAAGTGGTCGATTCAGATTCCCGCGCGCCGCCACCGCTTCGTGGTCACCACTGGCGGAGGCCCGGGCATCATGGAAGCTGCCAACCTCGGCGCTCACGAAGCCGGAGGCAAGAGCATCGGGCTCAACATCCAGCTGCCCTTTGAGCAGTATCCGAACCAGCACATCACTCCCGCGCTGAACTTTCAGTTTCACTACTTCTTCATGCGCAAATTCTGGTTTGCCTATCTCGCCAAAGGACTCGTCATCTTCCCCGGCGGCTTCGGCACCATGGACGAGCTCTTCGAAATCCTCACCCTGGCCCAGACCGACAAGCTGGCGAAGAAAATTCTGGTGGTGATCTACGGCAGCGAGTACTGGAAAAAGATCATTAATTTTCAGGCTTTTGTCGACGCCGGCACCGTGTCTCCGCAAGATGTCGATCAATTTAAGATCATCGACTCGCCCGACGAAGCCTTCGAGTTCCTGCGCGACGGCCTTACGAAATACCATCTAGGCGGGACGCCCAAGAAGGAAGGCGAGGTATTGCCGGACATCGCGAAGACAAGGCCGTAATCTTTCCTTCGTGAAAGTTTGTGTCCTTCGCGGTTTGTGTTTTGTGTTTTGGCTTTTTCTTCAGACTCCCGGCGCAGTCTGATCAATTTCCTTCTCTGATCGAGAACTGATGGCGAAGCGCTGCCTTCTCTACTACATCACCGACCGCACCGCGTTTTCCGGAGATGAGCCGTCCCGACGTCGACACCTTCTTGAGAAAATCTCGGAAGCCGCCCGCGCAGGAGTCGACTACATCCAGCTCCGTGAAAAAGATCTGTCCACGCGCGACTTGGCGTCTTTGGCCAGGAAATCCGTAGCCGCGATCGAGAAACTGAGAACTGAGAACCGGGGACTGAGAACCGCTCTCCTGATCAACTCCCGCACGGACATTGCCCTCGCCGCTGGAGCCGACGGTGTCCATCTCCGCTCCAACGACGTTTCCTCGCAAGACGTGACAGCCATCTGGGAAAAGTGTGGCTCCAGCTCATGTGGGGCGGACACTCATGTCCGCCGACTCTCACCAGAAGCTCCGCTGATAGGGGTTTCCTGTCACTCTCCAGAAGAGGTGATCCGAGCGGCAGCGAACAGCGCAACCTTCGCGGTTTTCGCCCCGGTATTCGAAAAGAAGGACTCTCCCTGTGCTCCAGCCCAAGGCCTGCTCTCACTGGAAAAAGCCTGCAAAGCGAACATACCGGTCCTGGCTCTCGGAGGGATCACTCTCGCGAACGCCCGGTCCTGTCTCGAAGCCGGAGCCGCCGGAATCGCCGCCATCCGCCTGTTTCAAGACAACGACGCTGCCGAAGTCGTGCAGCGTCTTCGCTTAAAATCCTGAGGGTGCCCCACCCTGGTCGCGTTTTATGCGACCGGGTGGGGACTTTGATCTTCCGACCGCTACAAATACTGCGCCCGAGTTCTGCATCAACCCGTCCACTTTACCCCCGTCTTAAGTACGTTCATCACCTTCGCTAGCCGACGCTTCTTCGTTTCTTCCTGTTTCGCTCCAGAAATCGCAATCGCCATCTCCTTCTTGTGCGTGAACGCCAGATCCTCCCACCGCTCCCGCGCCTTCTTGTTTCTTGCCAATTCTTTCTGAAGTTCAGCAGGCGCCTCCACGATGCGATCTTCTTCATCGCGCTCCATCATGACGTCGACCGTATCTCCCGGCTTCACGCCTGCACCCTGACACAGACCCTTATTTACGGGCATCATGCGGGCGCCTCCGCAAGGCATCAGTGACGAGCGAAATGGAAAGCCGTTAATCGTCCCACGGATGGGCACGCGTGCGCGCGTTCTGAACCACTCGATCACGTCCACCGGGGGAGTAATCGCCGCGACCACTCCCGCCTCTTTGCCCTCGATCTTTGCGCGAAATCTCAATTTCTTCTCCGCCATCACATCCCTCCAGACGAACGCTTGGTAAACTTTAACTTCGAAGCATCGCGGGTGACAACCGCCATGACACTCCCTTCCTCGCAGGCAGAAAGCGGTGCGCATCCAGTGGCCGCGATCGAGCCAGCTTTGGTCCACATTCCGGCAGCTTGGTTCCTCATGGGATCAAACTCAGGCCAGGACTGCGAACGCCCCGTCCATCGCGTCTGGATCGATTCTTTCTTCATGGCCGCGACGCAAGTCACGAACGCGGAATATGCGCGATTTCTGCGCGCGACTGGAAACCCGGCTCCGCCTTTTTGGCAAAACCCCAACTTCAATCATCCCCAACAGCCGGTCGCCGGAGTTTCCTGGCACGAATCCGTCCGGTATTGCCAATGGCTGAGCGCGCAAGCCGGACGAAGCTTCCGCCTTCCGACCGAAGCCGAGTGGGAGTGCGCCGCCCGCGGCAGCCTCGAACAAAAGCAATTCCCATGGGGAGACGATCCACCGCAATCATTGCCGGACTATGCCACGCGCTGGCAGACCGGCCCCGAACCGGTCGGCCGCTACGCACCGAATGGGTTCGGCCTTTACGACATCGGCGACAATGTCCACGAATGGTGCAGCGATTGGCACGACCCCAACTACTATGCGATCTCGCCCGACCGGAATCCGCGGGGTCCGGAACAAAGCCCGATGAAGCCGCCGCGCAAATCCTCACGCGGAGGCTCCTGGCGCCACCAAATCAAAGTAGCCCGTTGCTCCGCTCGCTCCAGCATCCCTCCGGAGTTTCAATACGCCGACTACGGATTCCGCGTAGCCTGTGATTGAGTAATTGTGTAATTTGATAATTGAGTAATTGAAAACCATTCAGTCAGCAGCTAGGTTGTTCAATTACGCGATTATCAAATTTCACAATTACTCAATTTCCCATGTTCAGCACTGATCTTCTGAAAGACAAACGCATCCTCATCACCGGAGGAGGCACCGGCCTCGGAAAAGGCATGGCGCAACGCTTCCTCGAACTCGGAGCCACAGTCCACATCTGCGGCCGCCGCGAAGAAGTGCTGGAGCAAACCGCCTCCGAACTCGCCTCGAAAGGCCCGATCCACCCAATCCCCTGCGACGTTCGCAATCTAGCAGCCGTCGAGGCCATGGTCGATTCTATCTGGAGCGAAGGCCCCCTCGATATCCTTGTCAACAACGCCGCCGGCAACTTCATCTCCCGTACCGAGGACCTTTCCCCGCGCGCATGGGAATCCGTGATCAACATCGTGCTGATGGGAACGCTCCACTGCACCATGGCCTGCGGACGCCGCTGGCTCAAGTCCGCGCATCCAGGCACTGTCCTCAGCGTCTCCGCGACTTATGCGCCGGTCGGCTCGGCCTACGTCGTACCCTCCGCCGTCTCGAAGGCCGGAGTCGAAGCCTTAACTCGCAGTCTCGCGGTCGAGTGGGGCAACCGTGGCATTCGCATGAACGCAATCGCTCCCGGGCCTATTCCCACGCAAGGAGCGTTCTCACGTGTTCTGCCGCACCCTGGACTCGAGACGCTCGCTCTCGATCGCAACCCCCTGCACCGCTTTGGCACCGTCGAAGAGTTGGCCAATCTCGCAGCTTTTCTGGTGAGTGACCCGTCGGCCTACATCAACGGAGAAGTCATCCGCATGGACGGCGGAGAATTCCTACAGGGCGCAGGAGAGTTTAGCAACTTGGGGAGAGTGCTAACCAATGAGGATTGGGAGTCGATCAAGCCCAAGAAATCAGGACCGAAGGCAGGGAAGTAAGGACGACCTCCGTGCGCCGCTCCTGTGGTGATGTTTTTGACGTTACCGACTATCCTTCGACGGCATCACAATCGCTTTGAGCAGGAGATTCACCAGGCTCAGCACGATCGCTCCCAAAAATGCCGCGAGAAATCCGTGGACCTGAAAGCCCGGCGACAGTAATGCTGAAGCCAATTCCAGCATGAGCGCGTTGATCACAAGCCAGAACAAGCCGAGCGTAAGCATAGTCAGCGGGAAGGTAATGACCTTCAGCACGAACCCGATCGTGGCGTTGATGAACCCAATGACCAAGGCGGCGATCAGTGCGCTTTTCCAGCCGCTCACAAAGACTCCGGGTACCAGTTGAGCGACAATCCAGACAGCTATCGCGCTCAACACCCAATTCAATAGCAGGCGCATACGTATTCCCCGATCAAACTATAAGCGCCAGGCAGTCGGTTGTCATCTTGAACTCGCGAGCGGCTCTGTCCGAGGTCACAGACGAAAAAATTAACTCCCCATTCTCCGCCTGCAGCGACCCATACGGTAAACTACGCAATTCCACTTCAAGGAGGATTAATCATGCCTGACCCCGTTGTCAGCGGATCTGAATTCAAGAAGCAACTGCGCGCTGGACAACCCAAGATGGGGCTGTTCCTCAACGCACACAGCCCGACCGTCGCCGAACAACTTGCGCACAGCGGCTACGACTGGCTGCTCGTCGACACCCAGCACGGCCCCATGGGCTACGAAAAACTCTCCGCCATGCTGAGCGGCATCTCCAACGGCGGCGCAAAGTCTCTCGTCCGCGTCGGCGGATACGCCGACCGCCCCGGCATCCAGCAGGCGCTCGATATGGGGGCTGACGGCGTCCTCATTCCCTATATCAATACCGCTGATGAAGCCCGCGAAGCCATCAGCTGCACGAAGTATCCGACGGTCGGTACGCGTTCTGTGTATTTCCCGCAGCGCAGCATGAATAAAGCGGGGCTCCTCGGCTACGCCGGCAACTGGAACAACGAAGGCATCGTCGCGTTGCAGGTCGAGACGGCTTCCTGCATCGAGAACATCGCCGAGATCGCCGCCGTCCCTGGCGTCGATATCCTGTTCCTCGGCCAGAACGACCTCTGCATGTCGATGGGCCTCTATAACAAATACGAGTTCCCGCACATGTACACCTCGCCCGAGCTCGATGGAGCGACGAAAAAACTAATTGAGCACGCCCACAAGAACAATGTCATCCTCGGACTGTTTTTGTTTGGCACCTCGCGCGTCGGCGAATTCCTCGAGAAGGGATTCACATTCATCAGCATCGGCAACGACTTGCACCACGTACTCACGCAAGCGGGTGCCTACGTCGCCGACATGGAAAACATCGCAAAAGAAAAAGGCAAAAGCTGGAAGCGCCGCTCAACGGCATTGTTCTAAGAACCCCAAGGGTGCCCCATTTCTCGCGCGGTTTGTGCGCGAGAAGTGTAGATTTGGACTCTAGCTTTCCTCTGCGCCACCCCGTGCCCCCTGTGGTGAGTTCTTTCTTTCCAGTAAAATTAAAACTCCGCCATGCAAGTCCTCACCGAAATCGAAACCCGCGTACTCGGCTCCCTGATCGAAAAAGACATCACCACGCCCGACTACTATCCACTATCGCTCAACGCCCTGGTCAACGCCTGCAATCAAAAAAATAACCGCGAGCCGGTGATGACGCTCGACGAATCCGCGGTTCGCGATGCCCTCGCCACGCTGCAGGAAAAACGCCTGGCCGGCCCCGCCAGCGGCGCTGATAGCCGCGTCACCAAGTTCGAACATCGCCTGCAGGAAGTCTTCAATTTCGATCGCCGCGAGATCGCTGTCGTTTGCGTCCTTCTACTCCGCGGACCGCAAACTCCCGGCGAACTTCGCGGCCGCACCGACCGCATGTATCACTTCGAAGCGCTCGAAGACGTAGTCTCCACGCTCGACCACCTTGCCCAGCGAGAGCCGTCGCTGGTGCGAATTCTCCCGCGCCAGCCCGGCACAAAAGAGTCCCGCTACACGCACCTGTTCTCGGGCGAACCGCCAGAGCAGCCCGATGTGGCGCTGGCGCCCTCGCCCGCGAGCGCCGGCGGACACTCGCTCTCCGATCGCGTGACCAGTCTGGAAGAAGCGGTATCCCGTCTCCGCACTGAACTCGCCGAAGTCCAGCAACAACTCGCCACCTTCCGCAAGCAATTCGAATAAACCTCCACTAGGTGGGGACAGCCGCCCTCGGCTATCCCGTTGAGCAGAGCTCGACGGCTCCTGGAACCACGGAACTTTTCTCCCGCTCCAGACGTAACATGATTAGAAGGAGGTCTCCGCCATGTTCACTTTTTTGCTCTGGTGCCTTCTCTTCGTCCTGTGCTGGCCTCTCGCGCTCCTGGCCCTCATTGCATATCCATTTATTTGGCTGTTGCTGCTCCCGTTCCGCATCGTAGGCGTCGCCGTCCACGGCGTCCTGGAAGTGATCTATCTAGGGATCACGCTGCCCTTCCGCCTCCTGGCTGCCCCCTTCCGGGTCTAGTCCGGTCCAGACGGAATCTCGACGGTGCCCCACCCTTCTCGCGCTTTTCGCGAGAGGGTGGGGATTTTGATTTTCTAAACTCCATACTTCCCACGCGATCTTCCCCGCTCCACCCGACTTGGTGTAGCCTCATAAAAAGCTGTCGTCTTCAGGAGGACGCAATGCATCGCCGCGAATTCCTCATACGCTCCACAACTGCCGCAGGAGCGGCTTGGCTCTCGTCCAAATCCATTCTTAGCGCGCTCACCGCACAGACGCTCGGCAAGAAGTTCTCCGCCTCCGAGACCGTGACTCTCGGCGGTACTGGCATCCACACCAGCCGCCTCGCCATGGGCACCGGCACGGTCGGCTCCGGACATCATTCGCACCAGACCGCACTCGGCGTTCAAGGCCTCTCTGATTTACTCCTCAACGGATATGATCACGGCCTCCGCTTCTTCGACTCCGCCGACTCCTACGGAAGCCATCCTCATGTCGCCGAAGCGTTGAAGCATGTGCCGCGCGACAAAGTGACTGTGCTTTCCAAGTCTTGGGCGCGCGACGCCGCGGGCATGCGCGCAGATCTCGACCGCTTTCGCCGCGAACTCGGCACCGACTACCTCGACGTTTGCCTGATGCACTGTGTGACCGAGGCCGACTGGACAGACCGTTTCCGCGGAGCGATGGACGTTCTCTCCGAAGCTAAGCAAAAGGGAATCATCCGCGCTCACGGATGCTCCTGCCACAGCATCGAAGCCCTGCGCGCCGCAGCCAAGTCGCCTTGGGTCGATATCGATCTCGCCCGTATCAATCCCGTCGGCGCCTACATGGATTCCGATCCCGCGACCGTTGTGAGTGTGCTGAAAGAAATGAAAGCGGCAGGGAAGGCCGTTGTCGGAATGAAAATTCTCGGCCAGGGCGCGCTGCGCAACCGCCAGGACGAGGGCATCAAATTCGCGCTCTCGCTGGGCTTGCTCGACGCCTTCACCATCGGCGCCGAGAGCAAGCAGGAGCAGGAAGACCTGATCCGCCGCATCGCCGCCGCTTAACGACTCGTGTAGGGGCGGACGCATTCGTCCGCCCTGCTGCTGCTCTCAAGCGTTATTGCGGAAACCCGATCTTCCGCACCAGCTCCGCGTAGCGCGGATCGGAACGCAGGGAATCGAGGACGGGGTCAGTTCGAAGTAAGTCGATCCAGAGGCAGCGTTCCTGGTATGCGGTGTTCAGCCACTGGAATGCCTGATCTTTCTCGCCGATATCGGCATAGAGCGCCGCAATCTGGTAAGCGGCCAGATAGTTGGTTTCGGCTTTGCGTTGCGCCAGCAGGACCTCGATCGCCTTGCGCGCCGCACCGGGCCATCCCCCGGAGCGGAAGCCGGCATCGAGCGCGGCCGCATACTCCGCGAGACCCTTGTCACCCAACAGTTGAGCCGCGCTCGTCCATTCCCGAATTGTTTCCGGATATTTTTTCTGGCTCCAATAAGCCCATGCCAGGTCCCAGTGGGCTACGCCAAACGCCGGATTGTCGTCGCTCAACTTCTTGAGCATCTCAATCGCCTTGTCCACTTGATGGTCAAAGAGAAAAGCGCCCGCTTGCGCGTGGCGAATGATGGATGAAAGTGGATCAAGCTCATGGGCGCGGTTGCCTTCCGCAATCGCTTCCTGCGCCCGGCCGCCGAGATAGGTGAGAGACTGCGAAAGCCACTGATGGGCAGTGGCGTCGCTCGGATCAAGCTCGATGGCTTTTCTGAACTCGGCCTCGCCACCCTGAAAGTCCCAGTAGTATTGCATCTTGGCCAGGCCAAGATCAGCGTGAGGCCGGGCAAGTGTGGGATCGAGTTCTAACGCCTTGTTGGCTGCGGCCCCCGATCTTGCGAAAAGGTCCTTGGCGTCCTCTAGTCCGAAAGCGCTCTGCACGGCGTAGGAATCCGCGACTCCCGCATATGCCAGCGCATAACCGGGATCCTTATCAATGGCCTGATTGAAGTAGGAAATTGCTGTCTTGATATCGGCGACGGTGCGCTTGTTCCAGTAGTAGCGGCCCTTCACATAGAACTCGTAAGCCTCGGCGTTCTGCGTTCCCTGTTTTGTGACTTGCTGCTTTTCCGATCCGCTCATTTTCGAGCGCAGCTTTTGCCCAATCTCGCCAGCGATTTTCTCCTGCAGAGAAATGATGTCCGAAGCTTTGCTTTCGTAGTGCCCGCCCCAAATTTCCGTATTATCCTGCACGTTGGTCAGATCAGCGCTCACCTGAATCGAATCTCCATGCTGCACGACTCGGCCGGTGAGAAGCGCGTCGACAGTCAGCTCTTTGCCGACTTGTTGCACATCGACATCCTTCCCCTTGTATCGGAACACCGAGTTGCGGGATTTCACTTTCAGCTCGGGGACGTGGGCAAGACTGGCGATTAGCGATTCCGTGAGGCCGTCGCTGAGGAGGTCAGTGTCCGTGTTTCCACCAACGTTGGCAAAAGGAATCACTGCAATGGAATCAATCTGCGATGTGCTCGACCGGCCGCGCCAATACCACAACGCAGACGCAGCAATCACCACTGAGAGAACTGCCGCTACCGCGATTAAGGGCTTGCGACTCGAAGCCGCTACTGGCAATGCTCCCGTCGGTCCGGAAACGGAAGCAACCGGTCCAGAAGAAGCCGTCACGGGCAGCGCCGCCGACGAAGACATCGGCATTGGGATATCTGTTGGCCCGGAACCCGCTGTCGCAACCGGAGTCGCCGCGCTGACCGCCGAACTCCGGCCCGAATCAAGCTCCCGCTTCAGCCGCTTCAGATCCCCGCGCATCTCCGATGCAACCTGGTAGCGCAGGTCGGGATCTTTCTCCAGCGCTTTGTTGATGATCCTCTCGAGTTCCGCAGGCAAATTTGGATTCAGCCGCACCGGCGCTGTCGGCGCGCGATTCAGGATGGCATCAAAGATCACCGCGGAAGTGTTTCCAGTAAACGGCTGCCGCCCGGTGCCCATCTCGTACAGAACTGTGCCAAAGGAAAACAGATCGGTGCGCGCATCCAGATCCTCACCGCGCGCCTGCTCCGGCGACATGTAAGCCACCGTGCCCATGGTGCTGCCCGGGCTGGTGAGATTCACCGGATCTACTGCCGCCGTCGCCAGGGTCGCTCCCTCCGGCTCCGGACGCGGCCGCGCTGTTACCTTGGCCAGGCCGAAATCGAGAATCTTCGCCTGCCCCCGCTTGGTAAGAAACAAATTCGCCGGTTTCAGGTCGCGATGAATGATTCCCGCTGAGTGTGCGACATCCAAAGCATCCGCGATCTGCACCCCGAATTCCACTAACTGCTCCACCGAAATCGGCTTTCCCTCGATGCGGTGCTTCAGCGTGGCGCCTTCGAGGTACTCCATCACGATGTATTGGCGATCCTGATCTTCGCCGATGTCGTAAATCGTGCAAATGTTGGGGTGGTTCAACGCGGACGCTGCCTGCGCCTCGCGGCGGAATCGTTCCAGAGTTGCGGGGTCGTTGGCTACTTCGTCAGGAAGGAACTTCAACGCCACAAAGCGGTAAAGACGGGTGTCTTCCGCCTTGTACACAACCCCCATCCCACCCCCGCCTAGTTTGTCGACAATGCGGTAATGAGAGACGGTCTGGCCGATCATGAATATGGGCCCGTTTGGGTCGCTTCATCTTACGGAGGCAGTAATGGCTAGTCAATTTCGAGGAGGGTTATGCGGAGACAACGGTCAGGGGTTATGTGGGGGACGGCCGCCATCGGCCGTACAGCCGCGAAGCGGCGTTGCGGCTCTCAGTTCTCCATCACCTTGAGTTGCGGACTCACAATCAGCCGCGCCTCGGTCGCCCGCCGCACATCCTCGGCCGTTAGGCCCGGCGCGACCTCTTCCAGCAGCAGCCCGTCCTTCGTCACGCGAATGTACGCCATCTCGGTAGCGATGGTATCCACGACTCGCACGCCCGTGAGCGGCAGCGTGCACTTCTTCAAAATCTTCGGAGCCCCTTCGCGCGTCGTATGTTCCATGGCCACCACCACGCGCCGTGCGCCAGCAACCAGGTCCATCGCGCCGCCCATCCCCTTTACCATCTTTCCGGGAATCATCCAATTCGCGATGCTTCCCGTCTCGTCGACTTCCATCGCACCCAGCACGCTCAAATCAATGTGTCCGCCGCGAATCATCGCAAACGAATCGGCGCTCGAAAAATATGAAGTCCCCGGCATCTCGCTAACGGTTTCTTTCCCGGCGTTGATAAGATCCGGATCTTCCTGCCCCTCGATCGGATACGGCCCAATCCCCAGCATCCCATTCTCTGACTGCAGCGTGACCTCCATCCCCTCCGGCACATGATTCGCGATCAGCGTAGGCATCCCGATGCCCAGGTTCACATAGAACCCATCGCGCAACTCACGCGCAATCCGCTTCACAATGCGTTCGCGCTTATCGTCGTCTTTGCCGGGCTTATTCATTTGATCTCATCCACTAAACTATCATCCTGAGCGAGGATTTTGCTTCGCGGCAAGCGCAGCAAAACCGCAGTCGAAGGACCTCATATCCGCCGACGCGACCAAGGGCCCCAAAAGGAGTCCCACAATGACGTTGGCGCATTAAACTGTGTACTGGGTACTAGCCCTTCCGCACAGTCCGTCTCTCAATCCTCCGCTCGTACAACTCCCCCTGAAAAATGCGTTTCACATAAATCGAAGACGTATGAACTGAGTCTCCATCCAACTCTCCGACGTCCACAAGATGCTCCACTTCCGCAATCGTGACTTTCGCTGCCGTCGCCATCATCGGATTGAAATTCCGCGCTGTCTTTCTGTAGATCAGATTTCCTTCGCGGTCGCCCTTCCAGGCCTTCACGAAAGCAAAATCGGCCTTCAGCCCCCGCTCCATTACATACAACCGGCCATCGAATTCTCGCGTCTCCTTGCCCTCCGCAACAATCGTGCCCACGCCTGTCGGAGTAAAAAATGCCGGAATTCCCGCTCCGCCCGCGCGAATCCTCTCCGAAAACGTCCCTTGCGGAACCAGCTCCAGCTTGATCGTTCCCTTCAGGACCATATCTTCCAGCAACTTGTTCTCGCCGACATAGGTCCCGATATGATGCACAATCTGCCCGGCCGCAAGCAGCAATCCGTTGCCAACTCCATCGATGCCCACGTTGTTGCTGATCGTATGCAGATTTCTCGTGCCCTTACGAACGAGCGCGCGAATCAAGTTCTCGGGCATCCCGCACAAGCCGAATCCGCCGATCATGATGGTCGCGCCATCAACAACGTCGCGAATGGCTTCATCCGCATTGGATACAACTTTGTTCATAGCGAGGAAATTCTAAATGAATTATTCAATTTTGATTGTTGATTGTTGAATCAAAATGCGGCTGGCGTTAGGTTCTTATTGAACGATCAAGAATCAACACTCAACAATTCGCTGAGGCAATCACCTGTCGCGGCTCGGACTTGCCGGCTATGACAGCTTCGCCGCACCCATTCGAAAAATGGTGCCAAACGGATTCTAGCCGAAGGTCGCGGCCGAGTTGATGCCGCAGGAATACCGCAATCAGCCCGCCATCCTCGCGCAGGCAAAGGCCGAGGGCGGAGACTTGCATCGCGTCCGTGCCGGTCTAATCTGAACTGGCTATCGACCGGACTAGTTCTGGATCCCCATCTGCGTCAGGATGTACGCATAGTCAAAGGCGGATTCCTTCAGCCTATCGTAGCGCCCTGAAGCGCCACCGTGTCCGGCCGGACTGAGGTTGACTTTGAAGATCAGTATGCTGTGGTCGGTGCGGGTGGCGCGCATTTTCGCGACGTATTTCGCAGGTTCCCAATACATGACCTGGCTGTCGTTGAATGACGTCTTCACCAGCATGTTGGGATACGCCTTCGCCTCGATGTTGTCGTAGGGCGAATAGGTGATCATGTAATCGTACGCCGCCTTCTCCTTCGGATTGCCCCACTCTTCGAACTCACCGACGGTCAGCGGAAGCGTTTCGTCGAGCATCGTGTTGATCACATCGACGAAAGGCACTCCAACTATGGCCGCCTTGAACAGATCGGGGCGCATATTCAGAACAGCGCCCATCAGGAGACCGCCTGCGCTGCGGCCTTCGATGACCAGGCGATCCTTCGATCCGTATCCGCGCTTTATCAGGTCTTCGGCGCATGCGATGAAATCAGTAAAGGTGGTTTTCTTGTTCATCATGCGGCCGGCATCGTGCCAGGCTTTGCCCATCTCGCCGCCACCGCGAATGTGCGCCACGACGACCACCACTCCACGATCGACCATGCTGAAGTAATTCGAGTTGAAAAACATGTCGATGGAGATCCCATAGGAGCCATAACCGTAGAGATACAGAGCACCGGTGCCGTCGAGTTTGGCGCCTTTGAGATGCAGCACCGAAACGGGGATTTTGACCCCGTCGGATGCTACCGCGTAAACCTGCTCGACTTCATACTTTTTGGGATCGTATCCGCCGGGAACTTCTTTCTGCTTCAGCAGCGTTGATGTTCCTTTATCCATATCGTAGGAGTAGACCGAAGCCGGTGTGATCGGCGACTGATATCCGTAGCGGAAGTCCGTGGTGTCATATACGCGGTTCACATAGGAATAGGCCGCATATGCCTGTTCGGGAAATGCGATACGTTTGGACTGGCCATTGCGAAGGTCGATAACACGAATCTGCGGCAGGCCGCTCTCTCTCTCATACAACACGCAGAAATTCTTAAAGAAGTCGGTGTCATCGATCATGATGCCGGTGTTGTGGGCCATGACTTCGTGCCAGTTCTTGCTGCCTGGATCGGTCACCGGAGCGCTGACCAGACGGAAGTTGCGCCCTGTATCGTTCACCCGAATATAGAAAGAATTGCCGTTGTGGTCGGGATAATATTCGATACCCTGTTTGCGGGGCTCCACGATCTTCCAGTCGCCGTCTGGCTGTGTGGCCGGTATATAGCGGGCTTCGGTTGTGGTATGGCTGCGTGAAACCAGGAAAATGAAAGCTTCGCTTCGGGTCTTGTAAGCCTCGATCGTGAATTTCTCGTCCGGTTCTTCATAGGCCAGAGAGTCCGCGGTCGCTGACCCAGTTGTGTGCCGGTAGAGACGATACTGCCGCTTGGCGACCGCATCTTCTTGCGTGTAGAAGATGGTTTGGTTGTCGCTGGCCCACACGACCGAACCAACGCGCTCGGCATGGTCAGCCAGAGTTTGGCCAGTTCTCAGATCTTTGACCGCGAGTGTGAATTGGCGGTATCCCGTGTTGTCGTAGCTGTAGGCAAGAAGGGCACTCTTTCGAGCGCCAAAGAAAGCTTTCAAAGAGAAACCGGCCCCGTTGCTGCAATGCCGGGACTTAGCGGAAACCTTGCGACAGCACAAATCGCGGAGATGCTATCTCCGCGTTTTCAAACAGATCGCATCATCGGTTACCGGATTGAACTTAGTCGTCGCGTCGCCACAATGGCAGCGCGTCTGCACCCAACGCGAGCATGCCCAGCGCCGGTCCAGCATCACTGTTACGGCCGTCATCGGATGGGGCCGCGCTCGCGCCCGGTAACCCCGCGCCGCAGGATTTGTTGGCGATCGTTTCATAGCCATATTCCGTGATCTCGGCTGACATCGGCGCGCTCGTGCTTGTTGTTACCGTCACCCGTATCCATCCATAGTGAGTCTTCCCATGAATCACGAATTTCACGCCCAGGAAACGATTGGGATGATTACCTCCCCAGTTCCCATTGAGGTTATGCCTCTCCGAACAGCTAAACGTGCAATAGGATGAGCGCTCAAGGACCAAACCCGAGACACTCGCAAATTGCGCCGATGGTCCGATCTTCGCCCCCCGAACCAGAGCGAACGCGAGGCTCGCCTCGGCCTGCCCCATCGCCTCGCCTCCAGTTAACGGGGTGACGTGCAGTTGCGCATTGACGTTTTGTCCGTATCCGTAATATCCGAGCGTGAAGGAAAAATCGGCAATTCCGTCATGATTCAAATCAACCTTGACCGGGCAAGTGTGAAGCCCGTCGCACCGGGGGATCGGTATTTTCTTGTTGGTAATAACGATTTCCGCCTCTGCCGGCTCGACCAACGCCAACAAGGCGACCGATGCCGCCGCTGCTGCCATCCCATAGAGCTTCAATCGTTTGTCGATGCTTTCTGAGAGAGATACATCCCCCGGGTTCGTGGAAACTTTGCGAGCCATAATTCCTCCTCTAATGTTCTTTACGAGGGAAGGCGGCGAACATAGCTCGCGGCACCGAGCGCGTCAATCGTTAATTTTTTCGTTTTCTTTTCAAGCTGTGTGGAACCGGAAGGCCGATCGCCGTCAGTTGTTTCACACCCGGTACATCATGAAGGTTGTTTCGAAGGATTCCTATGAATACACGGACGAGTGGGGCGAGGGCGAGAACCCATAGCACTGGGGATGAGCGGAAAGTGCACTCGTGTCGCGACCACCAAGCCCGCGACATCGAAACCGGCGCAGTGACAATGTTTCAATCCTGATCCCGGCAGACGAGCAAACCGGAGGTCAAATTGGCGAGATCACGCCTAGCTGTTGAAAAGTCACTCACCAGAAAAGGGCCGAAAAAACTTTGCATTTAGGATGCCCTACAAACAACTTTCTCGATCCGGGTAGACATTTAATATCCCCGAACTTTCGGTTGTGTTGAGAAAAATGAAGTTTTTTAACAGCCACGGAATTTATCGCATGATGGCTTGATGTAGAGGCTCAGCAGGATCAAGGTAGCACTGGAGACCTCTTTGCTGACAGGTTTCCTCGGCGCGCGTGCGTCGCGTTTTTCGTTGTGCGATTTGTGGTGAAGAGCCTCTGCGGCACCCGCCTAGAAAAGGCCGGTCCCAATAGCTGTGAAGCGCAGGCCGAGCGAGGTAAGACGCAGCCCACGCCCTACCTCGTCTCTCGCTTAGACCCGATCGATTCGATCGAATCGAGTAACCTGGATCGCGCTCTAGTGGCGCCCGCCGCCATGCCCACCTGCATGACCACCACCCCGATATCCGGGCAGCGCGTGCTCAGCCCTCGCTTCATGGCCAGCGTCTCCTACATTCCCTCGTCCATCTCGCGCCTCGTTTCCTTGGAAGTGGTAGAAGCGCTGCGCCCCGCGCTCCGGCGACGGTCCAACGTAACCGTGATGGGGATCAAAGCGGTTGTCGACATGTCCGAAAAAGCCGCGAGGACCGTGAAACCAGGGGCCAGCTCCAAGAAACACCCCACCCACAAACCAATCAGGCCCGTAGTAGCCGTAAGGAGCACAGTCATATGGGGGATAGTCGAAGTACCCGTAAGGACACACGGGAGCCGGTCCGATGTTTACCCCAACCGAAACCTGAGCTGGCGCCACTGATGCACAGCATAAAAGGCCAGCTACGAGAACTGCGAAAGCAAGCGCAGTGACTTTGAACATGATTTCCCCTTCATTCGTTCAGAGTTTCAACTTGGACAACTGAGGGCCAGCATAATACCTAAGGATCAGTAACGGCAAACCGGAATGATGCTCCGCCGCTTTGTCGCCGGGGGCCCATCCTCGCGCGCTCTTTGCACAAGGGTGGGATTCCACGGACCCAAATCTCTGGCATCGTCGAGCCGGAATCGCTGCAGGCTTACGCGCGCTTCGCGCCGGGGGCGGACGAAGACGTCCGCCCCTAGACAATCACTATTGAATCAGCGTGCCCCCGTTGCCGTTCGGTTCTGCATCGGGTGCAATCACGACGGCTGCCGCGACGCGATCTCCGGGCTCCATGTTGAGAAGTCGGACTCCCTGGGCGTTGCGGCCGGATTCGCGAATCGTGGTCGAATCCATGCGAATGATCTTGCCGTAGTGGCTGATCAGCATGACTTCGGACTTCTCGTCGACCTGAGCGATGCCGACTACTTTGCCGACGCGCTCGGTGGTCTTTACATTGATCACGCCCTTGCCGCCGCGGTTGGTGAGCCGGTATTCGTCGGCTGGTGTGCGCTTGCCAAAGCCGTTTTCAGTGACGGAGAGGATCAGGTCGCCCTTGATTGCTTCGTCGATCGGCTCGGCGTCACCAGCAGCGGCTGCAGTGCCTGCATTCAACACTGCCTCTGGCTTGGTGGTCGTGGCCATGCCTACTACGTAGTCATTCTTTTCCAGATCGATTCCGCGGACGCCAAATGCGCTACGGCCCATGGGACGGACGTGGCTTTCATCGAAGCGGATCGCCATGCCTTCGTGACTGGCGAGGAAGACGATCTGGTTACCGTTAGTAATACGGACCGCAACAAGTTCGTCGCCCGGGTCAATGCCAATGGCGTTAATGCCGTTGGAACGCACGTGCATGAACTCACTCAGTTCGGATTTCTTTACCGTGCCATTGCGGGTGGCAAAGAAAACGAACCTGTTTTCTTCCTCGAGATTGCGCACGGCGACCATGGTTCGCACGGTTTCGCCGGGCTGCAGGCCGACGAGGTTGCCGATGTGCTTGCCTTTGCCGGCGGCGCTGACGTCGGGGATCTCATAGACCTTGAGCCAGTACACGCGGCCATTGTTGGTGAAGATCATGATGTACGCGTGGGTTGAGGCGATGAATAGATGCTCTACGAAATCCTCGTCGCGCGTCTTCATGCCGGTGCGGCCCGTGCCTCCCCGGCGCTGCATGCGGTAGGTGGAGATGGGCGTACGCTTCATGTAGCCGGAATGGCTGACGGTAACTGCAACCTGCTCGTCGGCGATAAGGTCTTCGAGAACGATCTCGGCGGCCTCGTCTTCGATGCGGGTGCGGCGCTCATCTCCGTAGAGCTTTTTCACTTCTTCAAGCTCTTTGATGATGACGTTGCGCAGCTTCTTTTCGGAACCGAGGATGGATTCGTACTCTGCGATATTTTCTCGAACGCCATTCAGCTCATTCGAGATTTCATCGATCGACAGCTTGGTCAGGCGGTGCAACTGCAGTTCGAGAATGGCATCCGCTTGCCTGGCGGTGAAGGGCTTTTCAGGATCGAGCTTCGGTGCGCGGCCCGTGACGTTGATGTCGATCTTCTTGCCGCCGAAATACTGGACCAAGTTTTCGCGTGCGTCGGCGCGGTTAACGCTGCCGCGAATGATGGTAATGACGTTGTCAAGATGGTCGAGGGCCTTCAGATAGCCTTCGAGGATGTGTTCACGGTCCTTCGCCTTCTGCAGCAGATAGGCGGTGCGGCGGCGGACGACGTCGACGCGATGCTCGATAAAGTACTTGATGGCCTGGATCAAACCCATTTCGCGGGGCTGTCCGTTGACCACCGCGAGCAGGATCATCGAGAAGCTTTCCTGCATCTGCGTGTGCTTGAAGAGCTGATTCAGAACGATCTGAGGTTCGGCGCCGCGTTTCAGCTCAACGACGATACGCATGCCGTCGCGATCGCTTTCGTCCCGGATATCGGAGATGTCTTCGATGTCTTTATTGTTGACCAACTGAGCGATGCGCTCAACAAGGCGGGCCTTGTTTACCTGGTAAGGAATTTCGGTGACGATGATGGCCTGGCGATCTTTGCTGATGCTCTCGATGGCGGCTTTGGCGCGCATCATAAAGCGGCCGCGTCCGGTGCGGTAGGCTTCGAAGATTCCGGCACGACCATGGATCATGCCGGCGGTTGGAAAATCAGGCCCCTGCACGAATTTCAGAATTTCTGCGAGCTGCGCGTTGGGATTGTTAACCAGCGTGATGGTGGCGTCGACGATTTCGGTCAGGTTATGCGGCGGAATTTTTGTCGCCATGCCAACGGCGATTCCGTCGGAACCGTTGATCAGGAGATTTGGAATGCGTGCAGGAAGAACATCCGGCTCGACTTCACTGCCGTCATAGTTGGGATGGAAGTCGACCGTCTCTTTGTCGAGGTCTTCGAGTAACGCCGTTGAAACCTGCGCCAGCTTCGCTTCGGTGTAACGGTCGGCCGCAGGCGGATCTCCATCGACGGAGCCGAAGTTTCCCTGGCCAAAAATCAGCGGGTACCGCATCGACCAGTCCTGCGCGAGACGAACGAGAGCGTCGTACACGGCGAGGTTGCCGTGCGGATGGTACTTGCCCATGACGTCGCCGACGATGCGGGCGCATTTGCGCGTGGCGCGATTGGGCTGCAGGCCCATCTGCTGCATCGTGAAAAGTATTCTGCGGTGGACGGGTTTCAAGCCGTCGCGCACGTCGGGCAATGCGCGGCCGATGATCACCGACATCGAGTAGTCGAGATATGACCGCTTCATCTCCTCTTCAATGTTGACCGGTTGAATGTTCAACGCGCCGGGACCTTCGCCGCCGGGAGGAGGAGTGAGAGGAAGTTCAGGATTCTGATCGTCTGCCATGGTTAGTTCTTGGCCTTTTCGACTCTAGCTCGTGGCTTAGTCCCGAGCTTTGGCGCCAGCGCTTTATCGTCGGCTAGAATCTTGTAACTGATTGTTTCTACAGGATGTTATCTGCCCTTGGAACTGCTCCGATTATACCACGAGCCCGCATTTTCTCGCGTGTTGCCGTTGACTTGGTTGAGGCAGGCCAAGCCTTCAGTTTCAAGTTGTGAAATCCACAGCATGACTTGGACGTTCTTGGTTGGATGTCACTGCGAATCTGTGGCTCGGACTGCTCGGCTGCGCCGCATGAAACGGATTCCCTCACTGGACGGCCTGCGGGCGATTGCAATTTCACTTGTCGTGCTGGGACATTGGGCAGAGGTGAATTATCAATCGCCGGTCGCGGGTGCGTTCGCGAGTTTAGGGCGGAGAATCTTCTTTGTTCTTTCCGGATGTCTCATCACTACGCTGATGATGAAGAAATATGGGAAGACTTCAACGATCCGCCTGCGACGTTTCTATCTGCGGCGGGCATCTCGGATTTTGCCTGCGGCCATTGCATTCATGTTGCCGGTGTTCGTGATCTTCTGGCACGACCTGCGTTGGTACCATATGGTCGCGGCATCGTTTTATGTCGTGAACTTCGATTTTTCGCATCCCTGGTTTCTCGGCCACTTGTGGTCGATCAGCGTACAAGAGCAGTTCTACTTCCTGTGGCCGAGCGTGCTGAAGAGTTGGTACCGGTGCCGCCTGAGAATCCCCGTCCTGGTCATTGCGTTTGCGCCTCTCTACCGGGTGGCTTGCCACTTCTTGCGTTTGCACGGACGCGCGGACGAGGCATTCCCCGCGGTGGCCGACATTCTGGCGATTGGCTGCCTGACGGCGATCTTCGAGAAGCAGATGCCGAAAATCAAAGTGTGGGAAGCAGCACTGATGGTTTTACCGATCGTACTCGTACCGCTTCATATGGGCACGTTACGATTTCATACCACGCCTCTGCTGTTGTTTTGTCTGGTGGCCCGCGCTTCATCTTTCGATCGTGGGATGGCTGATGCACGCGGTGCAGAGACCTTATTGGATAGTGAATGTGCGGCCCGTGGCTTGGCTGGGAAAGATCAGTTATGGATTGTATCTGTGGCAGCAGCTATTTGCGTACGGCAATCATCCTCGGCCGTTGTATTTCGTGCTGTTTGCTGTAGGGATGGCAGCCGCTTCCTACTATCTGCTGGAACAACCGATGCTGCGACTGAGAGAGCGAGGGATGGAGAAGCGAAAAACTGCGGTTGAATTCGCGCTGCGTAAGCGAGAACGTCCATCGCTGCGCTTGCTCCAAGCGTATTACGGCCCTACGATTACCTCATTGGGAGCGGAAGGAAGATGGAAGGTAACTCCGCGCGCCTGATTCGACTTCACGGTTTCCGCCAAGTTCAGCGACGACAGTTCAATCTTGCGATTCCACGAACCCGCAGTGTAGTAGTCGGCCGACGCGTAGAGAACTCCGTCCGAGATTGTGTAGTTCGATACTTCTTCCCTCGAACCATCCCGGAACACAAGCAGCGCATTTGCGTTTTCCCGCTGGGGTAGGGTTCGGGACTCGGTTGCCGCCGATTTCTGAAAGATCATCGGGTTTGATTCGTCCCCCAGCATCTGTGTTCGAGAATCTTTGTCCCCACTGAGTTGAACGTAGCGATCCCCCTGCAATTCGATGAGCAGAGGCTGCGCCGGCGGAGAGGCATGCTCCGGTGCGGGCGCCGGCACAGGGGACTGCATCACGATTACAGGCGGCTGCGACGCCACTGGATATCCAGTGCTGTAGAGATCGTCCGAATAGAGCGGATCAAAAAGAGAAAGCGGATAATACGAGCCGGCGAAGCTGCCGCGGGAACGCTCAAAGTGCTGAAAGGTGCGACCCGCAAAGTGCGGCGATGAGGCGAATCGCTGGGCCACGGCACTGGCTGGAATAGCAGCGAGCAACGCCATGACGAGCAACTTCCGCATCATCAATTCACCCGAAGCGAGGGCGGGAACTGAAAGATGACGCCACGATCCTCGTTCTGCTTGCGCGTGGCTTCGAGATCGAGATCGCTGATCGGGACTTTGCGGGAGTGGCCCGGCGTCAGATCAAAGAGTGTCACGCCTACGATGGCATAGTTCCCAACTTCCAATTTGTGGCCATCTTTGAAAACCAAGAGAGTTGGGTCCGGAGCTGACTCTGGCTCGGAACTTTCAGCGCCTAGTGTCGACGAAGGAGTTGCGCCATCATTTGCGGGAGCAACGTAGGAACGAGCACCTGTCCCGCGGCGGTCGAAAACCGTTGGGCCACCTTGATAGTTGGGGTCGTAATCGCCTCCGTCGGCGTAGTCCTCGGTGGCACCGTTGTCGACGGCGTAGGGAACCGGGACTGCGTACATGAACGGAGCATATTCCCCGGAATGGTGAGGGCGATGCTGAGCAGCGTTATTGCGAGGCACGTGAGGAGGCGTAGAGAGAGTGCTGCGCGAGTTGGGGGCGTAGCCGCGAGGGCCGAGCGAAGTCACGCTGGAGGGAGTTCCATTCACGGCGCGTCCCCCAAAGCCGGGAGAAGTGACAGAAGAGGGGGCTCCATTGATCTGCGCGTGGCTGCTTGTGCTGAGGAGCGCAGGCGCCGCGACCAGACTCAGAAAAACGAGCGAGGCCGAAATCGAATGCCGCACGCAAACATAATACTCCAGTAGCCTACCCATGGCGCACCTCGAAGGTAGAGTGCCTTCTGTTGTTTAGATTGTAGCGAGGGGCGAGCGGATGCCTATGTACCGAGGGTACCAATTCCGACCGTTACTCTGTATCTCATAACTTGTATATCATTGAAAACATGAGCTCAAATGTTGCAGGAAGATGCCGACTATAATTCAGATCAGCCCTGCGCACCCTGAAAATGAGATCTGCATTCCGATTTGCGATGCTTGCCCTGGTCCTGGTAATTGTGGCCATGCTATCGGCTTTGACAGCGATGCGCTTCGCTATTCATGGGCAGGAGGTGGCGGTTCCACCCTTGGTTGGATTACCCCCAGCCGAAGCAGAGAAGGCTGTGGCAACAGCCGGGTTGCAGATGTCGATTGAGCGGCAATATTACAGTCCACAGATACCCGAAGGACGGATCATGTCGCAACTGCCGTTGCCCGGAACGAAAGTGCGGTCTGGGTGGCAAATCCGCGTGGCACAGAGTCTAGGGCCCACCCGAGTCGTCATTCCAGATGTGACCGGACAGAGTGAACACGCGGCGGAATTGAACATAAGACGCCGCGGCCTGGATATCGCGTCGACGGCAAAGGTTGAAACTCCAGGTATACCAACCGACCAAGTGCTGGCGCAAAGTCCACCGGCGAATGCGACTCAAGTATTGGCTCCCAAGATCAGTTTACTGATCACATCTGCCCCGGACCCGCAGACGTTTGTGATGCCGAGCTTTGTAGGCCAGCCGCTAGGCAGCGCGAGCCAGACATTGCTGGATGCTGGCTTCCGGTTGGGCAACGTGAGCGTGTCCGCGCCGGCGAGCGCTCCAGTCGATACCGGAACGAATATAGCGGCCCCGCCGGTGCCGCAGGCGCCTCCTCCTCAGCCAACGCCCGCGAGTATCGTGGCGTCGCAAGCTCCAGCCGCCGGACAAAAAGTGGTTGCAGGTTCGACGATTAATTTTGAAGTCCGGTGACCTGCGTTTTCTACCCAGGCGCTGTCAGTCTCTCTCCATGATCGCAGCAAAGAATCCGTCGCAAGGGTGAACACCCGGTATGGTGCGAAGGTAGGGTCCGCGGGTGAGGGCGGCAGTGTCAGCCCATAGCAGCTTGCCGGCCGTTTTCAAACGATCAAGCTCAGTGCGGCACTGAACCAAATGGAAGGCCTTGCTTTCAGCGAGGATGGCTTCCACGACGTTTTCGTTCTCCTCCTTCTCTAACGAACAAGTTGAATAGATGAGGCGACCGCCAGCTGCAACGTGAGCGAGCGCTGTACGGAGAATCCCAACTTGTCGCTGGTGCAATTCCTCAAGATCATCGGCAGTCAGCTGCCACTTGATTTCGGGATTACGCGCAACTGTGCCGGTGCCAGAGCAGGGGGCATCGACCAGCACGCGGTCAAAAATCGGAGAGACCGGCAGCTGACGCGCGTCAGCAACGATGATCAGGATTTGAGCGGATGAGATCGCGCCGGCTAAAGGCAGGAGCCGTTTCATCAGTCGTGCGCGATGCGGATGCACCTCGACGGCAGTGACGATACTACGAGCATTCTCATCCGCAATAGCCAACGCCTTACCCCCGGGAGCGGCACAGCAATCAAGGATGCGATCGCCGCGCGCTTGGTTAGCGCAGCCAATCAGTGCGGCAACCAACTGCGAGGCTTCGTCTTGAATGACGACTCGTCCTTTGCGAAAGGCTTGGGTTGCAGCGATCTCTCCTGCTTGTACTCGGCGGGAAGAGGACAGGAGTCTTCCGGGTACGAGAACCACCCCTTCCGCTGCTACTTCGCTTTCGGCCTCGGGCGCGCGGAGCCGAAGACTCGTTTCGGGAATCGCTTGATCGTGTAAGCCGATTTTCCGGGCGACCGACAGTCCGAATTCTCGAACCCACCTTTCAATCAGCCAGTCGGGATGAGAGAGCGCAGCCGCGAGGATTTCGGGAGAAGAATAACTGTCTTCAGAAATCGGGCCGCTTTCGGCTGGTCGCGCCGAAAGCTTGCGTAGAACGGCGTTCACGAATGGAGCCGCGGAGCGTTTGCGGGCCCGCTTTACCAGTTCGACGCTCTCATGCAGAGCTGCCCGCACTGGGACGCGGTTGAGCCAGCGGAATTGATAGAGAGCCAGACGCAGAGCGATCAGAATCTCGATGTCTAACTTGTTTAGCGGCTGAGAAGAGGCGGTTGCGATCTCGGCGTCCAGCCTCGAACGCCAGCGAAGCGCTCCCATTACCAGTTCAGTCGTCAGCGCGTGATCGGAATGGTTCAGGCTTGCGTGGCCGGCGGAGTGCAAGAGTTCGGAAGCGTAAGACGACTCGCGCTCGACGCGGAGCAGAATGTCGAAGGCGGCGGCACGCGCAGGGGATACGGGCATCGATTGCGATTGTAGGCTCGTGAGGGCTGATGCAGAAAATCCTCACTCATCCTCTGTGACACTGAGAACACCTTCGCACTGGAGGATTACAGACGGCTAGCCTAGTTTTTCGCCCGCTTTAGGACGATAACCATGGATGAAGTCGTGAGCGGTGGTGCGCTTCTTCCCTTCGAGTTGAACTTCTTCGAGTTGGAGCAACGTGTCCTGAGCGCAGCCCACGAGTAGACGGTCGCCGTCCACGATAAGTTCGGCGGGAGCAACCGGCTTCCCCTTATTGACTGGGCAAGCGGTCAGAATCTGAAGAGTCTTACCATGAAACTTGGTGTATGCACCAGGCCAGGGCTGAAATCCACGAATTCGATTCGAGATCTCCGCGGCGGAGCGCGTGAAATCAGCAAGTCCATCTTCTTTCTTCAAGATGGGAGCAAGACTTGCGCGGGAGTTGTCCTGAGGTTGTGGTCGGATCGTCCCACCTTTTAATCCTTTTAGGGTTTGCACAATCAGATCGGCCCCCATTTCCGATAAGGGCCGAGCGATGGTGACAGCGGTGTCATTCGGTGCAATTGGGAGTTCACGTTGAAGCAGAATGTCACCCGTATCGAGCCCGGCGTCGATGCGCATGGTAGTGACGCCAGTCACGGCTTCACCGTTCGCGATCGCCCATTGAATTGGAGCAGCGCCTCGATATTTCGGAAGCAGTGAGGCGTGGAGATTGATGTTGCCGAGGGGCGGGAGATCGAGCATCCACTGAGGAATGATTCTTCCGTAGCCGACTACGATGATGGCGCCTGGCTTGAGAGTGGCGAGTTGGGAGCGAAATTCCTCATTGCCCTTGATGCGATCGGGTTGGGAGATGGGAATGCCGAGCGTTGTAGCCGATTGCTTTACTGGCGAAGCGACGAGTTCGAGACCGCGCCCCTTGGGGCGATCAGGCTGAGTTATCACAAGATGAATACGGAATCCGGCCGCGGCCAACTTTTCGAGCGTCGGGACCGCGAAGCGCGGAGTGCCGCAGAAGACGATATCCATGGACATTTTGTGATCGGGTTATTTGGTGACTATGTAATTTCGAAAATGCCTGCCAGCGAGATTAGAGAATTATCAACGCCACGACGATACGATTATTGCCATTCTCCAGCTTTCACGAGCTTGCGAATTTTGCGCTTCATGAGATCGCGTTTCAGGGCGCTGATGTGACTGATGTAGAGCTTTCCGTTGAGATGATCGGTTTCGTGGAGGAAGGCGCGAGCCAACAACTCTTCTCCCGTTTTCTCATAGAACTTGCCGTGGGCGTCCTGAGCACGAACCGTCACCTTATTCGGACGCGTCACGTTTTCACGGAAATCAGGGATGCTGAGGCATCCCTCGCTTTGCGTGTGGCGGCCTTCGGAGTGAATAATTTCGGGGTTAATCAAAACAAGCTTCGCTTTAGGGTCTTCCTTGAACGTCACATCGATGACCGCGATGCGGCGTCCAATACCGATCTGCGGCGCAGCCAGGCCGACACCGTGAGCTGCATACATCGATTCGAACATGTCTTCGATGAGCTTCTGCAGTTCTTCGTCGAACACCGTGACTGTTTCTGCTGGTTTCTCGAGAACCGGATTACCGAATTTTACGATCGGATAGATCATCAGTAGTTTTTCAGCTGCTGGCAGTAACCCTGGAAATTTCTGACCGTTTCGGTCATTGAATCACCGCCGAACTTATCGAGTGCGCAACGAGCAAGAGTCAGCGCCACCATGGCTTCGGCGGCCACACCCGCAGCCGGAACGACGCAGACATCCGACCGCTCGTACGCTGCCTTGACAGGTTCGCGAGTCGTGAAGTCTACCGATTGCAGCGGTCGGCGCAACGTTGAGATTGGCTTGAGGTATCCGCGAACACGAATTTCTTCGCCGTTCGAAATGCCACCTTCAATCCCTCCGGCATTGTTGCGTGTTCGGGAAAAAGCCGTAAACCCCGACTTGGCTGCATAGCCGATTTCGTCGTGCACAAGGGAGCCGGGAGAAAAAGCTGACGCCACACCAGAGCCAATCTCTACCGCTTTGACGGCTTGTAGAGACATTACTGCGGCGGCGAGCAGCGCATCGAGCCGTTCGTCCCACTGCGCGTACGTACCAAGACCCGGAGGAACCTGGGGAGCTACAACCTCAAAGACGCCGCCAAGGGAATCTCCGGTCCTCAAGACTTTGTCCACTTCTTCCTTCATCTGCGATTCCAGTTGGGGATCCGCGCAATTGAGGAGGACGACCTCACGGTCATAGAGAGCGCGAATTTTGTCCCAGGGAACCTGCTCTGACAATGTGACGCTTCCGGTAGTAACCACGTGACTGAGAACTTCGATGCCCAGTTCGCGCAAGAACAGTTTCGCGATCGCGCCGATCGCAACGCGAGCGGCAGACTCGCGCGCAGAAGCTCGTTCGAGTATGTAGCGAGCTTCGGGAAAGTTGTACTTCAGGGCGCCGGCCAAGTCCGCGTGGCCGGGCCGGGGAGATGCGACGCGCTTGTGCTTCGCGGGATCGCCATCGCCAATCGGCAACGATTCCTGCCAATTTTTCCAGTCGCGATTTTCAAGCTGCACGGAAATGGGAGAGCCGATAGTGATGCCGTGACGCACACCGGACAAGATATGAGCCGAGTCACGTTCAATCTTCATACGCCCGCCGCGGCCATACCCTTGCTGGCGGCGCCAGAGCTCTCGATCAAGCACTGCCTGGTCCACCTTCAACCCTGCCGGAATGCCGGACAGGAAGGCGACCAGTGCTTCTCCGTGGGATTCTCCCGCTGTGAAGTAGCGCAACATAAATTTTTGATTGTACCTGATGGTACGTGGTATAGGATTGCGGGTCACCCTGGTCGTGCTTACTTCACACCAAAAACAGCAATTTTGAGTGGATTTTGCCGATCAGATAGCGAACTGCAAGGTACAATGGCTTAAAGTTTTAGTCTTCTGTGTGGGTTCCGGGCGAGCCCGCGCCACGTCACAATTTCCTCTGGCTAAGAAGAAGGACTACCAGTGTGTCCCAACACACAGATTAGTGATGACGGGAAAATTCGGTGCGCTCTGGTGCACGATCATGTCTTGCTGCGCGAGGGATTGCGGCGCCTGCTCGAAGACGAACCGGATATGAAAGTCGTCGCGGAAGCGGGCAATGCCGCCGAAGCTCTGCGCACAGTGTTCGAACACCGGCCTCAGGTCGTGATCACCGACGTTCACATTTTTGAGTGCGAGCCCGATCAATCCGAACAATTGATTCTGCGGGAATCTCCAACCAGTAAGATCCTCTTCCTGACGACCGATGAAGAGGATGGCGCATCAGTTGGCGCTTTAGAGCGACCGAATACTCACGCGCGTCGCCAGACCTCGGCTTCCGAACTAGTGGCGATGGTGCGGTCTACGGCTGCATCGGAAGTCCCCTTGCGCAGGGAATTACGTCGGAAGCATCCGGCCGAATGGCCCACGGATGACCTGCTTCCGAGACAGAGAGTTCTAACCGTCCGAGAACGCCAAGTGCTGAAACTTCTGGCCGAGGGGCGGACCGTGCGCTCGGCGGCGAGTATTCTTGGGCTCAGCGTCAAGACGGTGGATGCCCACAAGTTCAATCTCATGCGAAAGCTCGGCATCCACAACAAGGCAGAGTTGGTCATGTGGGCCATTCAGAAGAGAGTGGTCAAGCTGCCGGTAAATTTGTAGCGAAGTCACTGGATTCGTGACCCGAGAAAACCCCAGCGACAAGAACCTGGGCCAAATCTATTTTCGGGGGTTCTACGATGAGCGGCGAATCGCGGCGGCGGCCAGTTGCTCCAGACTTGAAACCTTTAGATCGGGCTTCCCTTCCGCAGATTTGACAGCACCGATGCCCGGCCTCGCCGATGGACGATTCACCCATACGGTGGCTAGGCCCAAAGCCTGGGCAGGAAGAACATCGTGATAAACGCTCTGGCCGACGTGAAGAATACGGTCTGGCGGAGTGTTCAAGCGGCTGAGGGCAAGCTCGAAAAACTTCGGCGAAGGTTTGTAGGCCTGAGCTTGCTGAGCTGTGACGACTTCATCGAAATCAACATCAAGTTTGGGACGCGTAGTGGCGAACAAATCGTCGTCCACGTTGGAGAGGATCGCCAGCCGATAGCGCGACTTAAGCTGACGAAGCGCCGCTACAGTGTCAGGCCAGGGCTTCCAACTAGCCAAAGAGTCGGGCAAGGACGATACTTCCTCGGCGGAAGATGTGAATCCGAACTCCTTGCCGAACTGTCGTACAACTGAGGTGAGGACCTCGCGGTACGTTTGGAATGCTCCCTGTTCAAAACGTTGCTCAAAATCCCCGTACAGCTGGAGAACCGTGGCATCGTCGATTTCTCTGCGGTGTGCGGAAAGAATCCGACGTAGAACGGAAAGGATGCCTGTCTCCCAATCAATCAACGTCCCGTAGCAGTCGAAGGTCAGGATCTGGAAGCGAGTGAAGTCGAGCATGGCGCGGAGCGACTGAGATGAGGAGACGTGTTTGATTTACTGTCCAGGCATCGGACTAGCAACTTCGCCGACGCACAGGTTTAGCAAGTCCTATCGCTTCACTTCCAGCGACTGAGAAAGTTCAAAGGTGACGGCAGACTCTGCGGGCAAAACGATATCTTTGTTTCCCGTGAGAGCTGCACCACCGGCGCCGGCTCCCCCTCCGGCTGCCAATCCGATCGCAGCGCCTTTACCTCCCCCGGCGAGGGCGCCGATGATCCCGCCGAGTGCAGCACCACCTCCAGCAATAACCGCGGTACGCTTCCCCTTACCTTTTGCGGAAAATGTGCGCAGACCGGCTTGCACAGGGAGTTCAACACCATTCAGACTGACTGAATCTAGGCGAAGTGTGAGGACTGCACCCCCCGCAAACTTGCCGAGGGGTTTCGCATCGGTAACCGTGCCGCTCACCTTTGTACCTTCGGGGATTGCGACCTCGCTGTCAACCACGACACCCTTGGCTACGACGCCTGTGAAAGTCTGGTCAGCCTGGCTCAATTTGGAACCGAGAGACGAAGTCAGGCTAATTGTGACCGAGGTCCCGCTGGGCACAATAAGCGGCTCCTTCTTGACCTCTCTCGCCTCCTTATGCTCTTTATGCTCTTTGGGTTCCTTGCCCGGTTCCATGGTGCCGCCATTCGCCGGGGATTGGGCATCAGTGTGTGCGGCATTGTTATTCGAATTGTCGGGGGCGGCGGGCTTGCTCGTACAGCCGAGTGTGACGAATGCAAGGTAAAGACTCAGGGTGAGTAAGGTCACGCGTAGGCGCATCGGTGCCTCCAGGACAGCAATTCATTCTATGGATGTAAGACAGCCGGGGCAACCCGTGGAATGGTTCCAGGATGAATCAACAGTGCATTCGACTTGCGTCAGTAACACTTCGGAAAGGTGAACTAGCGCCGGGGCTCGAGGCCCGGCAAGGTCGGGATTTCCTCGGTGGCATCCGATGCATCGTTGGCATCGGCGCTCGTCTCATCCGCAGACACCTCTGGCGAGGGAGTCTTCTTCGGAGCCAGGAACTTCTCGGTGTTCAAGAGAGGACGTCCGAGAGAGGCGTTGTAACTAGTCCACGGACTCTCGAGGCTGGCCTCACGCTCAAAATGCGCGCGCATTGCCTCCATCTTAGAGTCCAGGTCGTCGAGATAATGAAGCATCAAGGCTTCAGGGAACATCGGCAGCTTGGGAGAACCGAAATCATATTGGCCGTGATGACTGATGATCAGGTGCTCGATCAACGTCTTCAGCTCTTCCGGAAAACCGGACTGGAGCGCGAGCTTGGCTTGCAGCATCTCCAATTCGATGATCATGTGGCCAAGTAGCTGGCCTTTGGTGGTATAGGTAAACGAGCGGTTGTATGTCAGTTCGTGGATCTTACCGATGTCGTGGAGAAAGACCCCAGTCAGAAGAAGATCACGGTTGATCTGAGGATAGTTTCTACAGATCAGGTCCGCCGAACGAAATAGCGAGACGACATGATCAAGCAAGCCACCGATGTAGGCGTGATGAAGCGTCTTCGCTGCCGGAGCGTTGCGGTATGCGGCCGCAATCTCTGGATCGGCCATGAAGGCCCGGATCAATGACTTGAGATGCGGATTCTCAAAGCCTTCAATGAACGCCGCCAATGTTCTCCAAAGTTCGTCGATGTCTTTGGTAGTTTTGGGTAGATAGTCCGCGAAGTCGATCTCAGATTCGCCCAGCTTGCGAAGCTTGTGAACGGTAAGCTGGAAGCGCTGTTTGTACTTGTTGACCAGGCCCTTGATCTTGAGAAAATCGTCCTGCTCAAACGCGTCGAGCACTTCCTCGACGTTATCCCACATTTTTGCCTCGAGTTGGCCGCTGCGATCGCCGAGCGTGAGCGCGAGGTAGGGCTCTCCGGACTTCTTGGGCTTGATCTGCTTAGTAACCACGACGAAGGACGAGGTGACGATTTTATTCTCGTGGCGAACGCAATCGCAGATATAGAAGTCTTTCATGAGCCGTCCGAGTATAAAGCAAGCGACAACCAGTGAGGATCAGAGGATGCCAAGCTTCTTATGCTTCTTCTTGCCGAGCTTCTTTGCGTCGGATTCCTTGGCCGCCGCGGTTTCGACAGGCTTGGTCTGGTTAGGGCTTGCACCGGTATCGATATATCCGGTCTTGTAGTCGATATAAGCATCTTCGCGAAGCTTGGTGAGATAGGCGCGAAGCGCGGGCTGCAATCTCTGGTAATAGAGCGCATCTTCAATCTTAGGCAGGACGTCTTTCATCGGCGGAATGCCCGCCATCTGATGGTCGACGACCCTCAAGATGATGTATCCCTGTTTGGCACGGATCACATCCGACACTTCCCCGGTCTTCATAGCGAAGGTCTTGTCTTCTAATTCTTTGGCAAGCTGGCCGCGTTTGAAGATGCCCAGCGCTCCGCCGTCGGCAGCCGAAGGGCCATCGGAGTTTTTCTTCGCGATGTCCTCGAAATTGGCGCCCCCGCGAATCTGCTTGAGAAGGTCATTGGCTTTCGTCTCAGCGGCGCCGAGCGCTGCAGCATCGGCAGCCTGCTTAGCCGTCTCATCCACCGGAGGCTGAGCCGTGCCGGCCGTACCAGGGTCGGCGGAGGACGAGGTAGCCGGCGCCACCGCTTTGGGGGCAACCAGAATCTCACTCAACCGGATAAACTCCGGTTGCTCCATTTCACTCTTGTGCTCGTCGTAGAACTTTTGCTCATCCTCTTTGCTGATCGAGAGGTGGCCACCGACCTCTTCACCGATTACTTTGCGGGTGATGATCTGGTTTCGCTGCGTCTGCTTGAAGTCCTCCCACGAGATTCCCTGCTTCTCCGCCTCTTTCTCCAGCGCCTCCAGCGAATCCAGTTTCATGTCCTTGCGCATCTGGTCCAGTTGCTTGATCAGATCAGTGTCGCCCGTAATACCGAGATCTTTGCCTTTTTCGAGGAGAAGCTGCTGGTCGATTAAATCGCGCAGGACGTCTTTTTCCTTCTCCGTATAGGCCCTGTCCGCGTTGTTCGGATCCTGTTGCTTGACTTCGTCTCTGAGCTGATCTTTGCTGCGCCCGTACTCGGAGCGAGTGATGATCTGATTGTTGACGCGAGCGATGATTTCCTCGACGACTTGTCCAGCCGCGAGGGCGGGCATACACGCCAAAGCAATAACCACCAGGGAGAGTTTTCTCATAAATTTGTTGGGCCGCCACAGTTCCTGGGCTTGCTGGCAGACGGTGGGCTAGGGCCGATATCGCATTTTACTACTTCCTGAGCAGCCTTGCGCCGCACCTCTTACTTGGACGCGCCTCGGAGGCAGATAAGTTGGCTTCGGAAGATCAGGCCGTCCGAACAAGGGCAAGGGCGGTACGGTCATCACAGATGGGGCCTCCCTCGCTGAACTCAGCAACTCCTCTCAAGACGGCGTCACATAGCGCCCCGGCACCGGTTGGCGCGGCAAGCTCCAGAAGACTCTTGACTCGATCAAGGCCGAAGTCTTCAAGCGAACGGTTGGAGCGCCCTTCGCAGGTCACGACGCCTTTCGACACAACCAAGAGCGAAGACCGTTCTTCCAAGGCTACGATTCGAGCTTCCGCCGTCGCATGTGAGAACAGCCCCAGGGGAAGTCCCGTGGAGCTAAGTTCAGTGATTCCGCTGCCGTCGCGGAGAAGCGCTGGTGTGTGTCCCGCATTGGCGTAGCAGAGGGTTCCAAATTTCTCGTGATAGCAGGCAATAAATGCTGGGCAGGACAAAACGCGATCCGCACCTTCGATGAGCCCGCGGTTGAGATGCAGGCTGAGTTCCGTCATGGCATCGGCTTCGTTAATGTCCTGACGCGAAAAGAGTTCGGCTCCGGCGTTGCGAAAAATATCCTGCGTGGCAGTCAGAAGGCCGCGATTGTCTTCGCGACGTCCGGCAACGTCGAGCAGTCCAATGAGCACGCGCTCGGGACTTACGCGGATTGAGTCGTAGAAATCCCCCGCGATCCGTTTGCCCACAAAGACGGCGGCGATGTCAGCGCCTAGGATTGTGGGAAACACAGTTGGCACGGCCTCAGTTGGAGGAGCAGCCTCATCGTCACGAGAGTGAAAGAAGGAACGCATGAAGAGATGAACGTAAGCCGAAAGCTAGCACAATAGAGAAACTCGGGCAATCCGGAGCTGCAAGCATTGGAGTTCTCGAACCCCGGCGAGAGGGGACGGATCAATCGCCGTATTTGTCGGCAAGGTACCGCGCCAGGTCCGACTCTAACTGCGCGTAATCGGAATGAATCGTGGCCCGTAAAGCGGCTTCTGTGGAATTGCCCTCGCTCAGACGCTGCAGGAGGCGCTGCACATCGCTCATTCCATAGGTGTCATTGATATACAAAACGGCTGCCAGCGACTCCGCGTAGGCGACAAAGGCTTGGCCGCCGGAGAAGTTCAAGAAGCTTCCTTCGAGAGCGTTCAGCGGGATATGGTGTTGCGCTTTGAAGAGCAGCGAGAGTTGGCGGCCATCGCCGCCCAGGCTCTTTGGCTCCAGGAACTGGGCAATTCCTTCGTGCAGCCAAAGGGGACAACGTCCACCAGAGAGTTGCGTAATGAAGGAATGAGCAAGTTCGTGCTTGAGAACGTGCGCCAGTTCGGGGGTCATGGAACTCAACCCGTTGACGGGAATGCGCAGCTTGCCATCATTGATCGCTCCGGACCAGGTCGGTGCGTGAGTCACATCAAAGAAAGCTTGCTCGGTGTAGAGCGTCACGAGAATGTTGTCGCGAGGAGGGCTGCCGAGATCTCGAACCAAGTCGTCGTAGTCCGATTCGAGAGCCGCTAGAATCAGACCACGAAGGGCATCCGTGGTCTGCCTGCCTTCATAGTGCAGAATGAAGTGGCTGCTTTCACCTTGTGAGAAATCCGACTCTACCGTTTGCTCTCGCTGCGCCTTGGCCAATAGCTGCTGCACCTTGGCATCGGGACGTAGCTCGAGCGAACGCTTCCAGGAGACTACTGCGTCTTTGGTGTGATCGGAAGCGAACTGCGCGTAACCGAGCATGGTATAAGCGTCCGGCGAATCTGGCGCGGACCGCGCGGCGCGCTGTGCATAAGACAGGGCCTGGCTGGCGTTGCCCGTACGGACGAGCAGGGCTGTGTAATAAATAAGGATGGTTGAATTGTCCGGTTGGAACCGCAGAGCGCTGTCGAAATATTGGCGAGCTTGAGCGATGTTGCCGTGCTCAAATTCAAACTTACCGGCGATGAAATCGGCGGTCGCGCTTAACTCCGCATTGCCTTTATTTTTCAGTCCGGCGAGAACATCGTCGTCGACCCTGCCTTCTTTGATAATCTTGCCGACCAGATCGCCCTCATTCGCAAGGCTATCAACCGGAGTAAATGCTGGCAGGTCAGCGACGTTTGCTGCGGCACCGTGTGCGGGGAGTCCGCCCGCATCCACCCTGTCCACCGCAGACTTGGGAATTGCATAGGAGTCTTCGCCGATCTCATATTCGTAGCGATTGCCGTTTTCGCGAACATGATCGGCAAGAATAGTCCGGCCGTTCTTCAGATGAATGGTATCAGCCCCCGCGCTGGTCAGGGCCAGAGTGAGACATACCGGCATGAAGATGACACGAAAGCGCATTCAGGCGCATTCTAGCAACAGAGGGCGACTGGACCACGTGACGAAGGTGCTACCGAAGAGCCGAATTCTCTTGTTCACCGCGGTCTTTCTAGCTATTTGGATTGCTCCCTACGCCAATTGCGTGGCGGAGGAGCCGTCAATTAAACCAGCTGAGTCGCTTTATCTTCAGCTTGGGCAGGTCGGGTTGGATTCGGCTCGCGTGTATCAGGTGCGAGGAGCATCGCTGAACCGGGCTGCGATTCAGATCTCGTTGGACGACGGAACGATTGCCTTCACACAAGACGTGATGGGCCGGATTACTGGGGCTTTCTTTGAAGGAGACGGCGAGATCCTGCTGACGCCTCCGAACTCGGTCGAGCGGAGTTCGATGAGCCTGTTTACCGGGATGGCAATCCTGGAGGAACGATTTGCGACCGCTTACTTCCGTTTCAACGACGACGCAGCTGCCGAATTGCGTCCTGATCTGCGTGAGACCAGCGGCAAACAAGAGTTTGTTGAACGCTGGGGAACGACGGCCCGAAATCTGGCAGGCGCAGACTCGATGCGGCTGCTAATTAGTTTCAGTCGGATGCTTCCGGTCGTGGCTGCGCCGGTTTCCGAACAAGCTCTAGAAACAACAAACGATCGGCCCGACCGGTTTCTGCATGCTCGCCTACAAGGAACCAAATTGGGGGTGTTCGACGTTTATTTCGATTCGACAGCAGTGGAAACAATCCAGGCCGGACAAGCCAAAACGACCGACACCGAAGCCAACTACGACGTGTGGACTTCTTTTTCGCCGATGCCGGCGAAACTGCACCATGCAGAGCCCGGTCGAGCACTCCTTCCCGAAAGCGCGCAGAGGAATGAGAACAGCGTCGCCCTTCGTCGATACAAGATCATGACGGAGGTTCTGCCCCCCAAGGAGATTCATGCGCGCGCCATAGTCCAATGCGAGGTGCGGCATGGAGGCTCGCGCACACTGTTATTCGAATTGTCCCGGTTCCTCCGGATGGACAGCGTCAAGCTCGATGGCACCTCGGTGGAATTTATTCACAATCCGGCACTCGAAGGCACTCAGCTTTCTCGACAGGGAAATGACTTGTTGGCCGTGATCCTTCCGGAACCTGCCGTTGCGGGTAAGAGATTCGAGCTTGAATTCGTCTACGGCGGCGAGGTCCTTGCCGAGGCTGGCAGCGGTTTGCTGTATGTGGGCGCTCGAGGAACCTGGTATCCGAACAATGGCATCGAAATGGCGGATTTCGACTTGGAGTTCAGCTATCCGCAGGGCTGGAGTTTGTTGGCAACAGGAAAGCCAACACAGATTTCTCCCGATCATCCTGCTCCGCGGAACGGACGACAAGTTTCCCGATGGGTGTCCGAGCGACCGATTCCTCTCGCTGGATTCAACTTGGGTAAATACCGGCAAGCGACAACAAGAGCCGGCGAGATCGAGGTAGAGACCTATGCGACCCAGGGAGTAGAAAGAGATTTTCCGAGCGGACGCATTGAGGTGATCGAGCCCGCTCCAACGGACCCGGTAACCGCTCGAGCTCCGCAGGTGATTGTTCCTGCTCGTCCCTCGCCGGCGCACAATGAAGTCAATGTGGGAGAGTCGGCGGCACGAGCAATCCAGTACCTTGCTGACCGGTTCGGTCCGTTTCCCTATGACCACCTCGCTCTGACCCAAATGCCGGGCCGCGAAAGTCAAGGATGGCCTGGGCTTATATTTCTCTCGTCGTACGCATTCCTGAACGACCAGGAGCGAGAACAGTTGCATTTCGACCCGAACCGGATCCTGATCCAACACTTGATCCCCGCCCATGAGGTGGCGCACCAGTGGTGGGGAGATCTGATCACATGGAATAGTTATCGCGACCAATGGTTTTCTGAAGGATTAGCCAACTACTGCGCTCTCATGATGCTGCAAGAGAAGAATCCGGTGGGCTTTCACCTTCTGATGGAGCAATATCGGACCGACCTGGCCGAGAAGAACAAGGATGGGCTTTCTCCAATGGAGGCCGGTCCAGTGACTCTGGGTACACGGCTCCTTTCGTCGCGCTTTCCAGGAGGGTATGAGGCGATCAGTTACGGGCGCGGGACGTGGCTGTTCCATATGCTGCGGACGATGTTGCACGACGCCGCGACGCAGGACGGAAACCATAGAGTTCAAGGCCCAGACGACGAACCATTCGTGCGCGCCTTGCGCAAAGTTCGTCAGCGCTACGAAGGCAAGGCGATCAGTACGGAGGAACTCCTGGACATTTTTGCAGAGGAGCTTCCATCCTCGCTGCGGTTCGAGGGGAAAAAATCTCTCGATTGGTTCCTCGACGGATGGATCAATGGCACTGCGATGCCGAAGCTGGAATTAAAGAGCGTCAAGTTCACTCCCAAGGGTACTGGCACCACGGTCGGGGGTACGATCCTACAAAAAGATGCACCGCCAGATCTGGTCACATCGGTGCCTGTCTACGCTGTAAGTGTCGGAAAACAACTCATCTTGTTGGGACGAGTATTCGCCGATGGCGAGGAATCCTCCTTCCGCCTGTCCGCTCCTGCCGGAACCCACAAGATCGTGATCGATCCCTACTTCACGATCTTGACTGGTCCTAAGTAATCGCAAATAGTCGCAAACGCGCGAACGCGCTTCCGAATCTGCACTCAAGCTTGCGAATAATTCCCAAAAGCGGACGAGTCATCGTCATCATCGGGCAGGATCTCACCGCTATCCTTTTGTTTTTCATCAACTTACTTTAATGATGGTTCGATTTTATCGATGGCCCCGCAACTGCCCGGGCGAGGGCATGCGAGATTCAGTGATAGACGCGCCGATGCCATCCGACCAGCGATGGGGCTCGAGGACAGTAAAACTTCTGGTAGATGTGCTCCCCCGAAAGCCGGACCAAGGCCGGCCCACGAGACCGACCATCCTTCTCGTAGAAGATGAAGCGTTCGTGCGCGAAGTTACGTGTGAGGTGCTGCAGCCTGCTGGATACAGGGTACTGACCGCAAAAAGCGCGGGCGAGACTCTACGCATTTACGCCGAGACTGGATCTAGAGTTTCCTTGCTCCTGACTGACGTGATTTTGCCGAATCCAACGGGCTCACCTTGGCGGCGATCCTTCGCCGAAAGGACGCGCAACTCAGAGTGTTGTACGTCACAGGGTATGCCGAGCAGATGAACGCACGACGATCCGAAGAAGAAGACTTCCTAGCGAAGCCGTTCCCGGCTGACGTGCTGCTGCAGAAAGTGCGTCTATTGCTTGATTCAACGGAGTTCAGTTCGCAACGACGAGACCCGACTGCTGGCGCTCGATTGTGAAGCGAGATCGGTCGTAGCACTCACCTGCGATAGATAGCGCGGACGAGAGCGTGGATGTTGTCCATGTTCAGCGGATCCTCACGAAGGCAAGCGGTCCCGATTGCCAAGCCGTTTCGCTCGCCACAGCTCTTATCGGCAGGGTGACGAGGGACTTTAACTAACGCGGATCAACACGGATGTGCACCGATAATCGGGATGCTTTCGACGGGTTGTCTCCGTGCTTCGGTGCTGAATACACAATAGAATCAACTGGTGCTAACCGAGCACATCGAATTCACGCCTGACCGGGATGCCGAAGCCTTTGCGGCTGCTCCCGCGGGCCCGGCCGTCTTTCTTCTTCGCGGCAACGACGCCCGCGCGGAGCCCTACGTCAGCAAGACAGCTAATCTCCGGCGGCGCTTGCTGCGCCTCCTCGGGCCCGTCACAGAGCGCACGAAGAAACTCAACTTGCGCGCGCGGGTGCGCTCGATCGACTACACGCCCACTGGGTCGGACTTCGAGTCCGGCTTCCTGCTCTACCGCGTACTGGAGTCAGAGTTTCCAAAGACATATCAGAACCGACTGCGCTTCCGCTTTGCGCCCTTCGTGAAGCTGCATCTCGAGAACGAATACCCGCGCGCCTCGATCACCACGCGGCTCGGCAGGCTTAATGGACATTCGCTCTACTATGGTCCATTCGTCTCGCGCGTCGCCGCCGAGAAGTTCATGAACGACTCGCTCGATTTTTTCAAGATGCGGCGCTGTGTCGACGATCTGCATCCCGATCCTGCATTTCCCGGCTGCATCTATTCCGAGATGAAGATGTGCCTCGCGCCCTGTTTCAAGGGCTGCAGCGAGGAGGAATACGCGGTTGAAGTAAAGCGGGTCCAAACGTATTTCGACTCCGGAGGAGAATCGCTGTTGCGGGAATTCTCTGCGGAGCGCGAAGCGGCTTCCGCCGACTTAAAGTTCGAGGAGGCGGCGGCGATTCATGCGCGAGTGGAAAAACTGAAACCGATTCTGAGCCAGCTTCCGGAGATCGTACAGCGTCTCGATCGCTTCTTGGCATTGATGGTCCAACCCAGCCAAGTTACGGGTTCGGTCTCATTCTTCCGCATCGATGAGGGAAAGCTCTCGGGGCCGATCCCTTTCAGCATTCAGCCCGCAGACCGCGCAAAATCGCAGTCGATGGAGGCTCGAGTTCAGGAAGCCCTCCAATCATTGGCGCCGGCCGTGGCAAAATCCGCCATGGAAAACATGGAGCACATCGCACTGCTCAAGCGCTGGTATTATCGCGGAAGCCGGACAGGTGAGATCTTTTTTGCCGACTCAAAGGGCGAGTTGCCCATGCGCCGTGTCGTTCGTGGCATCTCGCGCATCTTTCGCGGCGAGAAGCCGGAACTTGACAGCCGACCTCCTGAGAGTTCGTGATCTAAAGCCCGTTTGAAACTTGGGCCGCCGGGTCGGCGGTTTTCGATCCAAACCACCGCCTTCCTACCCAGCGCGCCACACGCCATGACGCCGCTGCACCGATCAAGACCGTCCCCACCCACAGCAGCATCGCGGGAAGGTAGAAGAGAATTGTCGTCATCGCTGTAGCATAGGTCGCGAGGCTTTCCATTCCGTCACGCAGCGCTAGCTTTAGCTGATAGCCCGGGCGCCAGTTCAAACCGGAGACCTGCGCTTCGAATTCAGTTCTCAAAGAAATCGCGATGGCTACCGTCTCGATCTGCCTCGAGAGAGCATTGAATTCCGCTTGTTGCTGCTCAATCTGTCCTCGGACAGCGCTGAGTTGCTCGCTGACTGCGAGCATATCTTTCACGGTCGCCGCCTGCTTCATGATGGCGAGATACTGGGCCTCCTCCGCTCGCAGATTGCGGATGCTTGCGTCCTCATCGACAAACTGACGAGTTACATCCTCGGCCTCGATCTTCTCACCTTCCACTCGCCAACCAAGGTTGCGAATCTCAGCACGCACCTGTTCGAATCGCGCCGCGGGAACGCGAATCGTCAGGGCGCCGGAGGTGGCGCTCTGCCCGCCGCCATCGGCGGATACCAGATATCCTCCAAGACTTTCCGCAAGTGCGGTGACCTTGTCAGCAACTTCTGCCGGATTCTTCACGACCATGTTCATGGAGGCCGTCCGGACAATCTTTCGTCCGGCGGCGGCATCGGCCGCTTGTGGAGAGGCAGGCTCAGTTACCTCCTGCGAGACCCGCTTCGTATGTGCAGCCAACGACGGGCGCGCTGACAGAGCTTGTTGAGAGGATGTTATTGAGGACTGCGGGAGCCCTTCGCGCTCCACCTTCTCTGGGCTGTACCGCGGAAGAGCTATCACGCCCCATATCAGCAAGACGCCAACGCCTGCTGCGACCCACATTTTGGGTTTCCTGACCGGACCCCACGATTCCGCCAGAGTCGACATACCGTTTTCCTCCCCGCAGAGGGAACGTCGGGCAAGAGAGAGCTTGCGATTTGATTTTCTTCAGATTTCACGCTGTATTGCCGCGAGAGGCCACCTGGCAACGTTGACGCCAGCCCTAATTCGCCCTAAGATGGCTCCGCGCTTGCGCCAGCTACATCGCGCCCGAGGCGCCCTCATCCATGATCGGCCAAACCGTTTCTCACTACCGGATCACTGAACTGCTGGGTGGGGGGGAATGGGCGTGGTCTATAAGGCTGAGGACACTCAACTCGGCCGTTTTGTGGCCCTGAAGTTTCTTCCTGAAGATGCATCGGACGATCCGCAAGCCCTGGAGCGCTTTCGACGGGAAGCACGCGCAGCCTCTGCCCTGAACCATCCCAACATCTGCACCATCCACGAAATCGGCCAGCACGAGGGGCAAGCCTTCATCGTGATGGAATGCCTGACCGGGCAGACGCTGAAACATCTGATCGACGGAAGGCCGATGGAGTTGGAGCGGTTGCTTTCGCTGTCGATCGAAGTGGCCGATGCGCTGGACGCAGCGCACTCCAAGGGCATCGTGCATCGTGACATTAAGCCAGCAAACATTTTCGTCACGGACCGCGGACACGCCAAGATTCTAGATTTCGGCCTCGCGAAAGTCGCCCGTGCAGCCCGCCCCACCAGTGGTGACTCACAGACCATTGCCGACGCCACGAATCTCGATCTCACCAATCCCGGAACTGCAGTCGGCACGGTAGCCTACATGTCCCCCGAGCAACTGCGCGGGAAAGAGCTCGATGGCCGCACGGACCTGTTTTCTTTCGGCGTCGTGCTCTATGAGATGGCAACGGGTGTCTTGCCATTTCGTGGCGAGACATCTGCGGTAATCACGGACTCAATTCTCAATCGCGCGCCCACGGCTCCGATCCGGCTGAACTCTCACATTCCAGCCAAGCTGGAGGAAATCATCAGCAAGGCGCTGGAAAAAGATCGCGACATGCGCTGCCAAACTGCGGCCGAACTGCGTGCCGATCTGAAGCGCCTGAAGCGAAGCCTCGATTCTTCGCGGGATTCGGTAGCGACGGAACAATCACATCCGTCCTCGGGATCAACCACGATCGTTGCGCCGCCTCCGGTGAACGCAAAGAAATCTTCGCGCGGATGGATTTGGGGGCTCGCCTTGTTAATCGCTGCGGGCCTCGGTCTCTATGGCGGGAAGTTTGTTTTTTCGCCCCCGCCCTACGAGCCCCCTCTCTATCGCCAGTTGACGTTCCGCCGCGGCAGCATTCGTTCTGCGCGATTCGCCCCTGACGGCCAAACGATCCTCTACAGCGCCGCGTGGCAGGGCAATCCGACGGATGTCTTCACCGCTCGCCCAGAAGCGCCGGAGTCGCGCTCGATGGGGCTGAGTCACACCCAGCTCATGTCGGTTTCAGCCACAGCTGAGATGGCTGTCTTGCTCAATAGCAAGGCCGTCGGCGCATGGGTCAGCATGGGAACTCTTGCCCGGGCGCCGCTCTCCGGCGGTGCTCCCCGCGAAGTGCTCGAGCAGGTGCAGTGGGCCGACTGGTCGCCCGACGGCAACACACTGGCAGTGGTTCGCGATTTTGGAGGAAGGAACCGCCTCGAATATCCCATCGGCAAGCCGCTCTATCAAACCGGCGGCTGGATCGGACATCCCCGTATTTCGCCCAAAGGAGACTACGTCGCTTTCGCGGATCATCCCCTTCAGGGCGATGACAGCGGTTCCCTCGCAATCGTCGACATGGCGGGAAACAAGAAATTGCTCTCCGCCCAGTGGTTCACGATCCAAGGCTTGGCTTGGTCTCCAAATGGAAAAGAAATCTGGTTCACGGCGAGCAAGTCGGGGACAGATCGCACACTCTATGCCACGTCTCTCGATGGCAAGCAGCGCATCGTCGCCCGTCTCCCAGGCGCTCTCATGCTGCTGGACATTGCCAAAGACGGGCGCGTGCTCCTGGTTCGTGCCGACTGGCGCCGCGAGTTGCTCGGCTTGTTCGCCAACGATGCCAAGCAGCATGAACTTTCCTGGCTCGACTACACCTATCCCGCTGATTTGTCATCTGACGGCAAGACGTTGCTCTTCGACGAAGAGGGCGGCGGCGGAGCGTTGGATTATTCAAAATCGAGCGGCCTGACCTACGCCGTCTACATCCGCAAGACGGACGGCTCGCCCGCTGTTCTCCTCGGCGAAGGTGGCGCCGTGTCGTTGTCGCCCGATGGCAAGTGGGCCATTGCTCAGAGTCAGGAATCTCCGTCTCAATTCCGGCTTCTGCCCACAGGCGCCGGCGAACCTCGGGACTTGACAAAGGACAATATCAACCACAGCTGGGCGCATTGGTTCCCAGACGGCAAGCGCATTCTGTTTACGGCGGACGAACCGGAAAAAGGCGTGCGGTTTTACGTCTACGATCTCGGCTCCGGTAAATCGGAGGCGATCTCTACGGAGGGAGTGAATGGCACCTCATTCGCGATCTCTCCCGACTCGCAAGAGGTGGCAGCCATCGGTCCCGACAAGAAAGGCTATATGTATCCGGCAGCAGGGGGCGAACCGCGGCTCATCCCCGGATTGAATCCCGGCGAGCAGCCCATCACCTTCAGTTCCGACGGACATGGCCTCTACATTTACCAACCAGGAGAGCTTCCAGCTCGGGTCTATGGTCTCGACCTAACCACCGGACAGCGCACACTTTGGAAGGAACTCATGCCCTATGATCCCGCCGGCGTTGAAAATATTGGCCCCATCCTCATGACACCCGACGCAAAGACCTGCGTCTTCGGCTACCATCGCATGCTCGCGGACCTGTACTTGGTGGAAGGCCTGAAGTAAGAGATCTAATCTACTGAGCCTTAAGCATCGTGACTCGATACAACGCGCTGGCGTGGGGCCGCAGCCGCACATAAGCATGGCTTAGTTCTGCAACCGATTCGTGTTCCCACAAATCCCGCACTTCCGAAACCGGCCCGGAAATACCGATATCACTCCAGGCGAGAATCACCTCTTCCGCCGTTTCCCCTAGATTGAATACGGCGAGATACCGCTCCCCCGGGGTCGTACCGTCCGCAAGCCAAGCGCGAACGTTCCCCTTCTCCAGCGCTTGACGTCCTCCGTGGCTGAGCTGGTTGACGTCGATCACATCTTGATTCGTGATGAGCGCGGTCGTGGCCGCATCGTTGCTGGGCAAGTCGCCTCCGAAGATCAGCGGCGAACGAAAGATGCTCCACAGAGTCATCACCGTCTGCTGCTCGTCTCGCGTGAACTTCGAAGACGTTCCTCCGCCCTCGGCGCTCGTGACCCGCAGCTTGCCGAGCGGGAGCATGTCGGCGTCGGGCCATGTGTCATTCTTGCCCACAGACCGCGCCCAGTCTCGCGTGAAGTCGAACTGCTGCCGCAGCAGCTTCCAGTCATCCCAGAAATCGTCCGAGATGCGCCACATCTGCGCGTACTTTTCCAAGAACTCAGCTTCCGAAATCGGAGCCGGCCCTGGCGAGATGCTCAGCGTCATCGGCCGCCCAGTTTTGTGCATCGCCACACTCAATGCCTTCATCTCAGCCGGCTGATACAGATGGCTCCCCATATCGTCAGCCTTGATGAAGTCCACGCCCCACGACGCATACAGCTCCGCAATCGAATCGTAATAGGCCTGAGCTCCCGGCTTGGTTGTATCCACGCCCCACATATCCGGATTCCATCGGCAGGCATTATCTTTGTCCGCCACATCGGCGGCGCGATAAGGCGTCCCTTTGATCGGAAGGTTCTTCTCGACCGCCTGCCGCGGAATGCCGCGCATGATGTGAATGCCGAACTTCAATCGCTTGCTGTGGACATAATCCGCCAGCGGCTTGAACCCGGCTCCATTCGCCGAAGATGGAAAGCGGTTGACCGCCGGCATCAGACGGCCGTATTCATCCATCGTCAGCGGCGCTCCGGGCTGGTAGTCGTGCCCCTGAGCATTCGGCTCATACCACTGGATGTCGACGACAATATATTTCCATCCGTACTTCGCGAGATGCTCGGCCATCCAGTCCGCATTGGCCTTAACCTGCGCCTCCCGAACGGTAGTTCCATAGGAGTCCCAGCTGTTCCACCCCATGGGAGGAGTCGGAGCGGTCGACTGAGCAAGCGCAACCGGAACAATCAGCAGGGCAACAATTAGCAAGCAAAAACGAGGCAAGCGATTCATGATGCGCATTTTAAGCCGTCGCGACCGCAGTCCGCCTGAGAAAACAAAATGGGCGGCCGACAGGCCGCCCAATCCATTGTGTAACTGGATTCGCGTTGATCCGCGGAAATCCGTGGCAAAGAATTTAGATGTCGAGATTCTTCACATCCAGTGCGTTCTCCTCGATGAACTTGCGCCGCGCCTCGACGTCCTCGCCCATCAGCGTGGTGAAAATCGTCTCGCACTCCGCAATGTCTTCGAGCTTGACCGAGAGCAGCGTCCGGCGCTCCGGATCCATCGTGGTTTCCCACAACTGCGGCGCGGTCATCTCGCCGAGACCTTTATACCGCTGGATGGTGAATTCCTTTCGCCCTTCGTTAATCACATAATCGCGAAGGTCGCGGACATTTGTTTTTTCGACAACTTCGGGTTCTGCTTTCCGCTTGGCAGCTTTAGGCGCAGTTTTTTCAGCATTGTCGTCGTTTGATGCACTCTCTTCTTCTGCACCGTCGCCACTGCTGGCCGCGGGCTTTGACTTAACAAGCGTCTCGACCACGAACGGCGGTTCCATGTAGGGCTCGATCTGCTTGTACTTCGCAATCAACTGGCGGCATTCGGCACTCGACACCAGCACCCAATTGATCACGTGCTCGGCGCCGTGCTTGTTGACGAAGCTCACTTCCCACAAGTTGTGCTCTTCGTCGAAGCGAGACTCGACGCTCTTGAAGCCTTCGTCCTTCTGCAGCTTCTTCAGTTCTTTTTCCAGCCGCTCGATTTTTTTGGGCTGCGACTTCTTTTCGCCTTCGAAGTCCGCGCGCTTGGCTAGATCGAGTTTTGGAATCAGCTCCGTGACGCGCTCGTCGCGTACGCGTTTGTCGAGCTTCTCGAAGAAACCGAGATACTCGTCGAGCACCGTCATGAATCGCGCCAGATCTTTACCTTCGAGTTTGGCCGCGCCTTCTCCGTAACGCACGATTAATCCATCCGCGGCCCGCTTCACCATGACTTTCACGAACTCGCGCTCGTCTTTGATGTATTGCTGCGATTTGCCTTTCTTCAACGAGAACAACGGCGGCTGCGCGATGAAAACATTCCCGCGCTTGATCAGCTCCTGCATGTGCCGGAAGAAGAACGTCAGTAACAGCGTGCGGATGTGGCTGCCGTCGACGTCGGCGTCGGTCATCAGAATGATCTTGCCGTAGCGCACTTTCGTGGGATCGAAATCCTCTTTCGAGATGCCCGTACCCAGCGCCGTAATCATGGCGCGAATTTCTTCGTGCGCCAGCATCTTGTCGTAGCGCGCCTTCTCGACGTTAAGGATCTTTCCTTTGAGCGGCAGGATCGCCTGGAAGCGCCGGTCGCGCCCCTGCTTCGCCGTCCCGCCTGCGGACTCGCCTTCGACCAGGAACAATTCGCAGCGGTTCGGATCGCGCTCCGAACAATCCGCCAGCTTGCCCGGCAGACCTCCGGAATCGAGTGCACCTTTGCGGCGCGTCAGGTCGCGGGCCTTACGAGCGGCTTCGCGGGCGCGCGCTGCGTCCACGGCCTTGTTGATGATTTTCTTCCCGACCGATGAGTTCTGCTCGAAGAACGCGCCCAATCGCTCATTCACGAACTGCGTAACCGTGCCTGCAATGTCGGAATTCAGCTTTCCCTTGGTCTGGCCTTCGAACTGTGGCTGCGGCAGCTTCACGCTAATCACCGCAACCAGTCCTTCGCGCACGTCATCCCCAGTCAGATTCTCTTTGACGTCTTTGAACAATCCCATCTGCTGGCCGGCATAGTTGATGGTGCGAGTCAAGGCCGTGCGGAAACCGGAAAGGTGCGTGCCGCCTTCAACGGTGTTGATGTTGTTGGCGAAGCTGAAGATCGTCTCCGAATAGGCGTCGTTGTATTGCAACCCGATCTCCATGTGGACGCCGTTGCGGTCGTCTTCCATGTAGATGGGCTTGTCGTGCAGCACCTGCTTGCCCCGATTGAGATGCTTGATGAACTCGGCGATGCCGCCGTTATATTTGAATTCGGCGTGCTTGGCTTCCCCCGTCTTCGAGTCGGTCGTGCGCTCGTCGGTAAGAGTAATCTGCAATCCCTTGTTCAGGAATGCGAGCTCGCGCAAGCGCTGCGCCAGCGTGTCGTAGTTGTACTCGGTCGCGGTAAAGATTGAGCGGTCGGGCAGAAAGTGAACCTTGGTTCCGGTCTTCACTTTCGCGACACCAGTCTTCTTCAACTTCGCAGTGGGTTCGCCCTTCGCATAGTTCTGTTGCCAAGTCGCCCCGTCGCGCCAGATCTCCAGTTCCAATTCTTCGCTGAGCGCGTTGACGCACGATACGCCCACGCCGTGCAGTCCGCCCGAGACCTTGTAGCTCGACGAGTCAAATTTCCCGCCGGCATTCAGCGTGGTCATAACGACCTCGGCCGCGGAAACTTTCTCGCCGTCAATCACCATGTCGTCGACAGGAATGCCTCGGCCATCATCAATCACCGTAATCGAGTTGTCGTCGTGAATGGTGACATCAACTTTGGTCGCGAATCCAGCCAGCGCTTCATCGACTGAGTTGTCGACGACTTCATACACGAGGTGATGCAGCCCAACCTCGCCCGTGGAACCGATGTACATCGCGGGACGCTTGCGGACGTGCTCCATCCCGCTGAGCACCTTGATCGAATCGGCGTTGTAATCGCCGCTGCTGCCGTTGCCCGTGCCGTTCGGCGTATCGATCGGCGCATCGATCGGCGTCACTTTTCCGTTTTTTGTTTTGGTGTCGACGATGGGAGTATTAATCTCTTTGGTGGCCATTCCGCTCCGCGAAAATGCCCTGATTTTTTTCTGATTCCGTCTTGCCCATGCCCTGGAATTTGGCTGGAAATTGCCTCTCGATCCTGCGCCCCTGGAGCCGCTCGAAATCGACTTCAAGTTGTTGAAATGTAAAATACTTAGGATCGATCACAACTATGAAAATTATATCACAAAACAGGTCTTTTCGGACCCGCTCCAAACGCGCTGAATCGACTGAGTAACGCCGTATTTCGGCCCTCTTGCCCGCTCTTGCAACTGGCCATTTCAGAGCAAAAAACTAGGCGGCCGAATCGGCCGCCCATTCGAAAACACTCTCTAGAAAGAGACTTACGCCGTTGCCGGCCGTTCACCGCCCTTGGCACGTCCGGGCTGCAGATCCGGCTTGATCACGTGCTGGACACCGTCATCAGGCTTCGATGGTGGCGGAGGTAGCGGCGGAAGGTCCTTGCCCTCGACCAGCAACTTGATCTCGTTCGCGTCGAGAACTTCCCGCTCGATCAGCGCCCGCGCTACCCTTTCAAGCGTATCCCGATTGTCCGAGATAATCTGCCGGGCAGTGGTGTAACCAGTGCTGACCAACTTGCGGACTTCCTGGTCGATCTTGATGGCCGTATCTTCGCTGTAGTCGCGATGCTGCGCGATTTCGCGGCCCAGGAAGATCTGCTCTTCTTTCTTACCGAAGGTCAGAGGACCAAGCTCGCTCATGCCCCACTCGCAGACCATCTTGCGCGCCATGTCGGTAGCCCGCTCAATGTCGTTGCCTGCGCCGGTGCTCATCACGTTGAGGAACATCTCCTCAGCAATACGCCCGCCCATCAGGATCGCGATCTGCGTTTCCAGATAGTTCTTGTAATAGTTGTGCCGGTCATCGGTCGGCAATTGCATGGTGACGCCCAACGCCATACCGCGCGGGATGATCGTCACTTTGTGCAGCGGATCGGAAAACGGCATCTTCGCCGCAACCAGGGCGTGTCCCGCTTCGTGGTAGGCTGTGTTCTTCTTTTCCTCATCGGTGAGCAGCAGCGACTTGCGCTCCACACCCATCAGGACTTTATCTTTGGCCACTTCAAAGTCGAACTGTAGAACCGCCTTCCGATTCTGCCGGGCCGCTGCCAGAGCAGCTTCATTGACCATGTTGGCCAAATCAGCTCCGGAGAATCCCGGTGTCCCGCGAGCCAGCACGGAGAGGTCAACATCCTCAGCAAGAGGAATCTTGCGGGTATGAACGCGGAGAATCTCTTCGCGCCCACGAACATCTGGACGGCTCACCACGACGCGCCGGTCAAATCGTCCGGGCCGCAGCAGTGCCGGATCAAGCACGTCAGGCCGGTTCGTAGCTGCCATCAGGATGACGCCTTCGTTCGATTCGAAGCCGTCCATCTCCACCAGCAACTGGTTTAGAGTCTGCTCGCGCTCGTCGTGTCCGCCGCCCAGGCCAGCGCCGCGATGGCGTCCAACGGCATCAATTTCGTCAATGAAAATAATGCAGGGAGCATTCTTCTTACCCTGCTCAAACAGGTCGCGTACGCGGCTGGCGCCGACACCGACAAACATCTCCACGAAGTCCGAGCCGGAAATCGAGAAGAACGGAACATTCGCTTCGCCCGCAACCGCGCGAGCCAGCAGGGTCTTGCCCGTTCCCGGAGGGCCAACCAGCAGCACGCCCTTGGGAATGCGTCCACCGAGCTTCTGGAACTTCTGCGCCTCGCGCAGGAACTCGATAATCTCACGCAGTTCTTCCTTTGCCTCTTCCACGCCCGCGACGTCTTTGAACGTCACTTTCTTCTGTTGCATGGAAAGCAGACGCGCCCGACTCTTGCCGAACGACAAGGCCTTGTTTCCGCCGGTTTGCATCTGGCGGATCATGAAGAACCACAGCGCACCCAGCAAAATCAGCGGAGCCCAGGTGCCCAGCAACTGCAGCGGCAGGCTGCCGCTGTTAACGTCGCGGAAAGTGATATTGACGCCCTTGTCGCGCAACGTCTTGATCATGTCGGGATAGTTCGCCGGGACGGTCGTATGAAAGGCGGTGTTATCCACCAGCTTTCCCTTGACCTGCATCCCATCGACCGTGACGTCGTGGACGTGGCCCGCATCGACGTCCGACATGAACTCCGTGAAATTCTTTTCTTTATCTTTCTGGCCGTCGCGGGCGCCTTTCACGACTTCCCACAGCAGCAGGGCCGAGACACCGATGAGCAACCAGAACAGCACGGTCTTTACAGTTGAGTTCACCTAGAGGACTCCTAATTTCGACGCCGTCTACAGCACTTCGCCAAGCGCCTACAGGCTTTAGATGCCCCAGCAAGCATTTTGATTGGTGAAAATGCTGAACATCTCATTCTACCTTTTCTTGGGCAAAAAGGCGCAGTTCTCGATTTATAACTTAAGTCACTGGGGCTCTTGCGTTTGCCGCCGCCAGATAGGGCAGATTGCGGTTGGTCTGTTCGACGGCTCCCAAGCCGTAGCCGATCAGGAAAGTCTCATCCACCAGAAAGCCGAAATAATCAGGCTGTAACGACACCCGCCGGGCGGCCTGCCGGTCCAGCAGCGTCACCAGCTTCACGGATGCAGCGCCCCGAGAGCGCAGATCGCTCATCAGGAACTCGCTTGTGACACCGGAGTGAACCAGCCCTTCCACCAGCAGGATGTGCTGTCCCTTAATGTCGGGCTCATGGCTGAAGAAAATCTCCATGACGCCGCCGGCTGATCCGCTATGGCTGTACCTCGGCTTGATGAACTGGCAGACCACCGGGACATCGACGGTTCTCACGAGATCTGCAAGAAACATGAATGCGTTTTCCAGCACCGCCAGCATCTGGATCGTCTGTCCCTTGTAGTCGTCGGAAATTTGCCGTCCAAGTTCCTTGACCCGCTTCTGGATCTGTTCGGTGGTGATGACCTGCCGCAGTGGCTCGATTCTCGAACCGTTCATGAAGTTTGTGCGCCTCCCGGCGACATACAGCTCAATCGCGCCCCGCTCTTACATCTCGGTCCCACCCGCATGAGACGTTTCCAGAATGACTACGGCCTCGCGCCCGGGCTTTACCCGAAATTGGGCCGGCACCGGAAACCCGCGAAGCCACACGATCTCATTCCCGCTGGTTACAACCGGCCAAAGCTTGCGCTCCGGCTGTGCCACATGACGCTGCTGCAGCAATTCTTTGATCTTCTTGGGGGACTTTGTATGGCTCGGCCAGAATCGATCTCCTGCACGCCAGTTCCGCACTCGTAACGGTCCGGGCAAAGAATCTGCGCTCAGGAGTTGCTCCGGATTATACCCCGCTGCCGCCTCCGTCCGAACCCGGAGTGCCTCAATCGTGATTCCGAATTCATGCAACTGCACGCGGCCGGGCATGGGAAGTTCGTATTCGTAGTCTTCGGATCGATTCGGCTCGCGCAAATCGGGCGTGACGAACACCAACTCGTCAGGCTTCCGCACGAACTTCCACCCGAGTGGGAGCGAAAGCTCTTTTCCGCTTCCACCGCTTTCCGCTGCGAATCGCAAAATCTCTTCAATATGTTTGAACTCAAGCGGTACGCCCGCATTCTCTCCGACTGCCTTGATCAATCTCCGCTGCGCCGCCGCCGGCTCTCCCAAAAACCACATCCGATCCACCGAGGCATTCATCACGAGCCACGGTGCGCTGTCGATCCGTGACTGCAAATCATCGATTTGCGGGGCCACCATTCCGGGGTGCACCACTTCTCGCGCGTTCTGTGCATGGGAAGTGGGGTCTTTGACGGAAAGTGCGATTTGAAAGAGTCCATCCGCCCCATCTTTTCGACGCGCCCACTCCGGTTCCGACCAATGAACTCCCGTCCCCATCCATCCGGAGACTTCGTTCTCCCAGTAGTCTTCTTCTCCGCGCGCAATCTCAGCCAACTCCGCGAGGTTCTCGGCCACCGACGGATTGAACTCCTTTTCGAGTAGCGGGAGCACCAGCTTGCGGACCCGGTTCCGTGTGAATTTTTCATCGGAATTGGACGCGTCTTCCCGCCAGGATTGACTAATCTCGTTGAGATACGCTTCGAGTTCGCGACGCCGAAAAGCAAGCAGGGGCCGCACGATCTCACCGCTTACTTCACCCTCGTCATCTTCCACACCAATCCGCGGATGAATCCCTCCCAGCCCCCGCATCCCGGCTCCCCGAATCAGCCGCATCAACACAGTCTCCGCCTGATCATCGAGCGTGTGCCCGGTAACAATTCTGTCGAGGTGAGGGGCGGCGAGATCATCGGGCGAGTCTGAAGCCGAGCGAAGCGAGGACGATTCGTGGAGGGGTACGGCTTCAGCCGTACCGTTAGACGGCACCAAGGAATCGGGCTTTAGCCCCTGGGGGCCGTCGCCGCCTACGCCAATCAATGAATGGAAGAATCCATACCGCAGTTCGCGCGCCGCCGTCTCCACACTGACACCTTCCGCGCGCGCATGCTCGGCCACATCATCACTATCACAATGAAATTCCAGACTGTGCGCTCGAGCGACTTCCGCTACGAATCGCTCGTCCGCATCCGACTCTGCCTCACGCAACTTGTGATTGAAATGAACGACAGAAACGACAATCCCGAGTTCGCCCCGCAACTCGAGTAGCAAGCGCAACAGCGCCACCGAATCAATCCCTCCGGAAACGGCAACGCCAACGCGGTCCCCAGCCGTCAGCAACTCCTGCCTCCGAATGTGGGAAAGCACTCGCTCCGCCAGTGAATGCACGGAAACATGGTACATCGACGGGCTAAGGGAAGAGGCGAACTGGCGTTCGCGGACAGCCAAGGGCGGCTGCCCCACATTCCCTAGCTTTACTCGTGCCTCTGTGTCTCCGTGGTAAGCGCTAACAGCCCCGGACTCTTCTCCGCGATCAGCTTCCTGATCTTCTCCACGAAGTCCGCCGCCGGCATGTCTTCGGTCTTTTCTTTGCCGCGCGTCCGGACATTCACCTTCCCGGCTTCGGATTCCTTATCTCCGACCACGAGTAAGAACGGCACCTTCTGCATCGCGTGCTCGCGGATCTTCGCGTTCATCTTCTCGTTACGTGCATCGACTTCCACGCGCACGCCGACGGCCTTGAGAGAATCGGCTACTTTATTCGCGTAGCCGGCGTGCCGCTCGCTGATTGGGATCATCGCCACCTGCACGGGCGATAGCCATACCGGAAACGCTCCGGCATAGTGCTCAATCAGCACTCCGAAGAATCGCTCCACCGATCCGTACAGGGCACGGTGCACCATCACCGGCTGCTTGCGCGTCCCATCCTCGGCGACATATTCCAATCCAAACCGCTGCGGTAGGTTGAAATCGAACTGCACCGTCGAAAGTTGCCACAGGCGCCCGATCGCATCCACCAGCTTGATGTCGATCTTCGGACCGTAGAACGCCGCTTCGCCCGGGATCGTTTTGTACTCGATGTTGAGTTGCTTGAGCACTTTCTCCAGTGACTGCGTCGCGTGGTTCCACTGCTCTTCACTGCCTACGAAACTCTTGCGATCGTTCGGATCCCACGTAGACAGCTCCGTCTGGAACTTGTCGAAACCGAAATCCCGCAGCACGTCGCGCGCGAACTCCACGCAATCCGCGATCTCTTTCTCGATCTGCTCCGGAGTGCAGAAGATGTGGGCGTCGTCCTGCGTAAATCCGCGAACCCGCAGCAAGCCGTGCATCACGCCGGACCGCTCGTAACGATACACAGTGCCGAGTTCGCCCAACCGCACCGGCAGATCGCGATACGACCGCAGTGAGTCCTTGTAAATCAGGATGTGTCCCGGGCAGTTCATCGGCTTCACGCGATACTCGGCGTCGTCGAGTTCCATGAAGTCGAAGAAATTCTGCGCGTAATAGCCTTCGTGCCCCGACGTGAAGAACAACTGCCGCCGCATCACATGCGGCGTGTAAACCAGCGAATACCCACGCTTCACGTACTGCTCGCGCATCCAGTCTTCCATCTCTCTTCGGATCGTCCCGCCCTTGGGATGCCAGAAGATAAGGCCCGGTCCCGCCAATTCCTGGATCGAAAACAGGTCCAGTTGCTTGCCGAGCACGCGGTGGTCGCGCTTCTTCGCCTCTTCCACCTGGTTCAGATAGGCGTCGAGATCTTTCTTCGAATAGAAGGACGTCCCGTAAATCCGCTGGAGCTGTGGATTTTTCTCGTCCCCCAGCCAATAAGCGCCCGCAATGTTGAGCAGCTTGAATGCCTTGATCTTCCCGGTCGACGGAATGTGCGGTCCGCGGCAAAAATCCGTGAACTTGCCCGTGCGGTAGATCGAAATCTTTTCATCGGGCTTGGTGAACTGCTCGATGAAATGGCACTTCATGAAATCGCCGTCTTTCTTAAATTCGGCAAGCCCCTGCTCGCGTGGCAGAAACTCCCGTGCATACGGAAGGTTCTGCTGCACCAACTCCTGCATCTTCTTCTCGATCTTCTCGAGATCGTCGGGGGTGAACGGCGTCGGACGATAAAAGTCGTAAAAAAATCCGCTCTCGGTTGCCGGACCGTGTCCAAGTTTGGTTTCGGGGAAAAGTTCAAGGACAGCCGCCGCCAGCAGATGCGCAGACGAATGCCGGAAGACTTCGAGCGACTCGGGATCCTTCTCGGTCAGGAGTTTAAGATCCGTATCGTTCTCGAGCGGCCGACTCAGATCGATCAGATTGCCGTTAGTCTTCGCTGCCAGCGCCGTATCGGCCAGCCGCGGGCTGATGGACTTCGCAACGTCGAGCGAGGTCGTACCCTTGGGAACTTCCTTCACGCTCCCATCCGGGAGCTTCACATGAATGCTGTCTGCCATAGTTAAGGACCTACAGGAGTACTGAATCTTTCAGTCTAAAGAAGGGATTCAGGAGGGTCAATCAGTGCCAGGGGTGGTATATACAGACGGCAAAATGCTCCCTCCCCCTAGGCCCAGGGCCCGCCCGCCAAAGAGCCAGCTCCGGACGGAAGTCCCTGAAGGCGGAAACGAAAGGGCTTCTCAAGCGCGCTCGTAATAGCGGAAGAAATCCGTTACGTCGGGAAGGAAACAGATCGCAAATGGGAAGAGGGTGACGAAATCAGCCTTTTGGATTTTTCGGCAACTGAATACGGACGAAAAGCAAGGGTTGTTGCCACTGAAGACGTAAAGGCTGCGATTCAGAGGATCGGAATCAACACGTGTGCTCGCGAAAGCGGTTTTTACCGTGCAAATGTCGTTCGAAAACTGGTTCGCGGAATGCCAGTGAAACGCAATTCATACACCGAATTCGTGTGCTGGCTGCGGCGTTATGATTCAACAGTTGCAGCATGAATTCTGAAACGAGTGCAATGGTCTAGTTATCACTGAAGACCCGAATGCACCCCGGGCCCGACATCAAGGGCAACCTGTTCCATGGAGAGTTTCTGCGAAGCTCTGACAGATGAGTTGGCTCAGAGGTCCAAGTCAGGACTGTTTGTCAGACTTTCCGTGCAGCACCGAGTAAACTTTCGCAAGCAAAGCTCGCTTGGTGAAGGGTTTCTCTAGGAAAGTAGCCTCCTCCATTAGCACGCCGTGTCGTGCAACCATATCGCCGGTGTATCCCGACATGAACACTGCCCGGAGATTCGGATATAGCAGTTTGGCTTCTGCCAGGAGTTCAGCCCCACTTTTTTCCGGCATGATGACATCGGTCAACAGCAAATCAACTTCGTCCGGAGACGAGGCCATAATCCTTAATGCCTCCTCTCCATCTTTTGCTTCCAGAACACTGTAGCCGCCAGCTCTTAGTATCGTCATCGTAACTTCACGCAAAAGCTTCTCGTCTTCGACGATTAGGATCGTTTCTGAGCCATGGGGAGACGGCGTGTCTTCATGGCGTGAGACTAGCTCTTTAACTTTTTCATAAACGCTGGGAAAATAAATCTTGAATGTCGTGCCCTTGTCAGGCTCACTGTACACAACGATGTAGCCTTCGCTCTGTTTGACAATTCCATACACGGTCGACAGTCCGAGCCCGGTGCCGTGCCCAACTGCTTTTGTAGTAAAGAAAGGCTCGAAGATTTGTGATTTGACAGTATCGTCCATGCCACACCCCGTATCGCTTACCATCAGAACGACATGTTGACCAGAGTGGGCCCCGGGGTGCTTTGATGCGTACTCCTCGTCCAATTCGCCTAGCGCAGTTTCGATCATGATCCTGCCCCCGGTGGGCATCGCATCGCGCGCATTTACCACAAGGTTCATGAGAACTTGTTCAATCTGTCCGGGGTCAGCCTTAATGTTGCCGACCGACGGGCCCGGTCGGAACTCGACCGCAATGTCCTCGCCAACCAGCCGAAGAAACATCTTAGTCGCATTCCGTAGTACTTCGTTGAGGTCCAGGATCTTCGGAAATGCAACTTGCTTGCGGCTAAATGCAAGGAGTTGTTGTGTCAGGGCCGCTGCCTTTTGCGCCGAATTCTTGATTTGCGATACGTACCGATGTTGTTCCGGGTCGTCAGGCGCAATCCGTTCCAGTGATAGGTCGCTATAGCCCATGATGATTCCAAGCATGTTATTGAAATCATGCGCCACACCGCCCGCCAAACGCCCTACTGCTTCCATCTTCTGGGCCTGCCGGAACTGAGCCTCCAGTTGTTGGATCTCGGTCGTGTCGTGAATGATTCCGAGCAAACACCGTTGCCCGTCCAGTTCGATCGATTCCGTCCATGCGTCCGCTTCTCGAATTGCGCCGTTCGCGGTCCGGTATCGTATATGTCGCTTCGCAATCCGTTCCTGTTCCTTTAGCTGTTCTAGCATCTCTGTTCGATCCGACGATTCCGCCCAGAATCGCAGTTCCGCGGAAGTGTGACCGATTACGTCCTCGCGTTTATACCCGAGCAGGCTAAGGAATGCACTATTCACGTCCACGAAACGTCCGTCTGCCTCAGTCGAGATACTGATGGCAAGCGGATTGTTGCGAAAGGCTTTGCTGAACCTCTCTTCCGATTTGCGTAACTCCTCTTCTGCCAACTTCCGGTCGGTAATGTCTTGCAATATGCAAGCGATGCGATCAATTCCGCGAGGACTCTCGATGGGAAAGTACGAGACGAACAAATCTCTCTTTCCCACGTTTCGAAAGTCATAAGTCATCTCATATTGCACGGCGTATCCGAGGAAGCACTCGTCCATCTTTCCCTTGACTTGAGCTTCAAAAACATCCTTCCCTACGACTTCCTCCACAGTTCGCCCAATAACTTCCTGTGCCGAAAAGCCGCGAAAGTCTAGAAAGGCACGGTTGGCGATCACGTAACGGTATTCTCGGTCCACCACCAGGATCATCTCTTCGAGACCTTCCACAACCTGGGCGTACTCCCGCAGTCGTTCGTCAGCGATTTGTTTCTCCGTTATGTCAACGCCAACCCCACCAACAAACTTCCGGCCTTTGTCGTCCTGAAAGGGGAACTTGATGTTCTGCCACGTGCGATAGAGATTGCCGCGAACCAAAGTCTTCTCGGCGACCTCAAGAGCTTTACCCGTCGCAAGTACTGTATCGTCGGCCTTTCTGAATGCAGTCGCAATCTCGGGAGGCCAGACTTCGAAATCTGTTTTCCCGTGCCAGTCTTCCAGACGTACGCCAAAAGAAGTCTCGTAAGCTCGATTGAGATATACGTGCCGTCCCTGATCATCCTTTGCCCAGGCGATGGCCGGCAGGTTATCCATGAAGACGCGGAATCTTTCCTCGCTCTCTCGCAGTTCCTGCTCTGCTCGTTTGCGCTCTGTAACGTCCTGTACTGTCCCAACGACCTCAATCACACGTCCGTCGTGATCGCGGTGAATTTCGCTCATGGAAAACAAATGCCGCACCTGCCCGTCGGGCCAGACAACGCGGTACTCGTTTTGGAAATCGAGGGCAGGGGATTGTAGGCGCTCAAGGAAGGCGTTGCGACTGCGCTCTCGGTCCTCGGGATGCATCACGGAAACAACCGCTTCATAGCTTACCGGCACACTGCGGGGCAGCTTGTACAACTCATACATCTCGTCGGACCAAGTGACTGTGCTGTCCGGATAGTAGCGCCAGCTTCCCATGTGGGCGGTGTGTTGCGCCTCCTTCAGCCGCGCCTCGCTGTCGCGAAGCGCGAGTTCCGCCCGCTGACGCTCTTCCACGTCCGTATTTGTACCGAACCAGCGAAGCACTCTGCGGGATGCGTCTTTGATCGGTGAAACGCGAGTCAGAAAGGAGCGAAACTTCCCCGGAGCGCTTCGTAGCGGGAAGGTCATCTCGAACGGCTCACCTGTTGCAATAGACGCCTGCCACCGCTCCATCACCTCGGGCAACTTAGCCGGGTCATGCACCGACTGCCAGCCCCACCCTTCCATCTGCTGCGGTGTGGTGCCCGTGTAGTCGTACCAGCCCTGGTTGTACCAGAAAATCCAGCCGTCCGGATTCGCCATCCATGCCAATTGCGGGATGGCATTAGCCATCGTCCTGAACTGCTCTTCACTTCTCAGCACCGCCTCTTCTGTCCGCTTGCGCTCGGTGATGTCATAAAAAAAGATGGCAACTCTCCTTTCGTACGGTTCTCCGATGCGGAACGCATGCACGTCGTACCAACAGTGCAGCTGTGCAGCCTGGTTCTCAAAGCGCGCGGGCTCACCGGTCAAGGCGATCTTGCCGTATATCTCAAACCAGTGCTCCTCATGTTGCGGTGCAATTTCGCGCATTCTCTTGCCCCGCGCATCCGGAATTCCTGTTTGCTTTGTGAACGCAGGATTGACTTCGAGAAAGCGGTAATCGACGGGTTTGTTGTTCTCGTCGAACAGCACTTCGATAGTGCAGAAACCTTCATCCATGGACTCGAACAGCGTTCGATAGTTCCGCTCCGATTCGCGTAGTAGCTGTTCCGCCCGCTTGCGCTCGGTGATGTCCCGGGCAATCTTCGATGCTCCAATGATCGTGCCGGTTCTGTTACGAATCGGCGAGATGGTCACAGAAACTTCAATTAGTTTGCCGTCTTTCCGGACGCGCACCGTCTCGAAATGGCTAACCTGCTCACCGCGCCTGATTCGCGCCAGAATGTCGGTTTCTTCTGTCGCGCGCTCTGGCGGCAGTAACATCATTATGGGTTTGCCCACGGCTTCCGCTGACGAGTAGCCAAACACTTTCTCAGCTCCGGAGTTCCAGTCGGTGATCGTGCCATCCAAGTTCTTCCCAATAATGGCGTCATCGGACGACTCAACCACGGCCACTAAGCGTTCTTCCGAAGTCCTGATCTGCCCTTCTTGACGTTCTCGTCTGGTATCGATGAGCCAACAGATGAATCCAAAGGAGAGACAAAAGTAGCCAGTACGAACCAGGTTAGGAGGATCAAGGGAAAAGTGCCCATAAGGCGGCAAGAAGTAGTAGTTGACGAGTAGAGCCGAAAGGATCGTGGACGAGATGCCAGGTCCACGACCACCATATAACACCGAAATGAGGATCGGAGCGTAGAAAAGCAGGTGTGGGGAGCTGTAGGTAAACGGGCGCAGCCACAGAGCCGCAAGAAAACTCAGCAGGACCGACAAAACCGCAACCGCATACCGAAAAAGTCTAGGGGGGCTTTTCGGGCTCAGTGAGAGATCGAGCCAAGCGGGCAAGCTCACGCCTTTACCCCCGACAGCCCAAGCCAATCGAGAGACCACAATTCACAGAAGTCGCCAGGATGAGTTACGTCATCCCGAGACAGCGTAAATAAGTACTGCATACGACGTTCCGCGCTCGCACCATGTCCCCCCTCATTGGCCCGTGCTGCGGCATTGCAAAGACGAGACTATGGCGAAGGCATTTAACTGTCAAGCGTATGTGCCGCCAAGTCAAAACCGGGTGCATCGACGGGGGGAGGGTCCATTTTGCCGTCTGTATATACCACCCCGTCAATCAGTGCCAATCGCGGGTAGTGACAAGGTTTCGCCCCGCTACGGCATCACCGCGGTCGTGATTCCGAAGGCGCAGTAGGCCAAAAGGAAAAACAGGAGCGGGTTCGATTCCCGCTCCTCATGTTGCAAATCTCCCGAAAAGCCTTGCTGTGTTCGCTCGAGAGCTAGCCGACATCTTTGATGTGCGTTGCGATATACCACTTGTTTCCAAACGCGTCTTTCACTCCAGCGTTGCGGTCACCGTAGGCCTGATCGGTGGGCTCTTGGAACGAAGTGGCGCCTGCGGCGATCGCCTGCCGGTACACCGCTTCCATGTTTGGCACGTACAGATAAAACATGGCGGGCATCGGCTCATATTTTCCGTGAGCCTCGCCCATCTCTACGAGCGAGTCGCCAACACGAAGCACAGCATGGTGCACGACTCCATCTGGCGAAGCGTGCTTCGCCACTTCCTCCGCGCCAAAAGCACGCTTCAGGAAGCTAATCAGCGGCTCTGCCCGCAAAGGATGCAGGTACGGATTCACATTGTGCAAGCCCTTAGGCACGTAGCTCTCACCCTTCGCCGTCGCGATGTACCAGTAATTCCCCGCCGCGTCCTTCACCGTGGACGAGCGCTCGCCGTACTCCTGATCGCGAATCTCGTCGATCAGCGTGGCGCCGGCTGCCAACGCCTTCTTCGTGACCTCGTTTGCATCTTCGACGTAAACGTGGAGCGCATTCGGTTGGAGCGTTCCCGGGAACTTCTTACCCGGGATGCCGCCACCGATCATCAGCATCGTATCGCCGATCCGCACCTCTCCATGGACTCCCGTCGGCATGATCACACGTTCAGTCTCATCCGCCGAAAACACTTCTTTGGTGAAATCGAGAAGCGCCAAACCATCCGCCGCCACCAGGTACGGCGTGACCATGCGGAATCCACGAGGAACCGGGTTGACACCTTTCTGCCGCGTGCCTTCCGACGGGAGCTGCCCCCCTTCCGGCCCGTGCGTCAGCCCCTTCATCCGTCGGTGCATTTCCTCGACCGACATCTCCTCCTTCACGGTGAACACGGTCCACGAGTAGCCAAAGGGATCTTGGAGGAGCGCGTCGCGGCTTCCGTAGAATTGATCCCTCCCCTCACGCACCAGCTTCATCCCGGCCGCCACGGCGTGTTCTGCAAAGGAATCGACATCATCGACACGGACTGACATCGAAATGGGTGACGATCCCAGCGTCTCCGCGCTGAAGCGACCACCCTCGGGCCATTCGCCGGCGATATTAATGGATGAATTGCCAATCATGATTTCGGCGTGCGGAATTTGATCTCCAACCTGGAAACGGAACGTTTCTTTCGCGCCCAAAGCGTGCTTGTAGAACTCAATCGCTTTGGCGGGATCTCGGAACGCTAATCTTGGTGATGCAGTCGCGTGAACGGCTGCTACGGGTTCGGCTATGGCTGACATAGGTTTTTTCCCTTCCAGTTCGGATTTCAATCGTACCTTGAAGTTCGCACTCGGCAGATTGCGCAAGTCCGCCGCGATGCGCACCAATCGCTCGATCTCAGCCCCGGCATTGCTCACCCGGCCGTCGTTTACCGCCAACATGGCGTCGATAGCCTTGTTCAACTGCTCGATCTTTTTCGGCTCGTTATTCCCCGGACGTAGAGAGCGCTTAGGCATCGGCACCCTCCATGCGCGCGCGTAAGCTGCTCAGCGCGCGAAACTGTAACTGCTTCACTGCTCCCTCGGTCTTGCGAATTGCCCGCGCCACCTCTTTGATACTCTTTTGCTCCACGAATCGCAGCACCACCACGTTCTTTTGCTCGGCCGGCAACGTATCGACCAGACGGAACAGCGTCGCCCGGCGCTCGACGTCTTCGATTTCCTTGGGACTCACCTGCGCCAATTCGATCTGCGACTCGTCAGTCACTTCGCGTCCCGATCGCTGCCAGCGGTCCGCGATTAGATTGGCCGCAATCCGGAAGAGCCACGCCGCAAAAGGTATCCCGCGCCATTCAAAGCGCTTTAAGTTTGCAAGAGCTTGATGAAAGACTTCGGAGGTCAAGTCCTCCGTCTCTGCGTGATCCTGTACGCGCCTCACGATGTAGGCGTATACCCGTTCGAAATTGATCTCATAGAGATCCGCAAAGCGGGCGGGGTCCTTCTGCGCAGCCTCGATCAGAAGCCGCTCGTCCGCTTCTTTCTTTAGAGCCTTCAACGAATTCTCCGCGGTCTTGCCTTCCACAAAGCTTAACGCTCTCAGACAGGAAAAGGTTACGGGAGGAAAAATACTAGGAGTCATCAATTTTAAAGTTGCCTCGCCATGGATTCGTGCATCAAAATGGCCGCTCCGCTGTTATCCAGGCGCCCACCGTGGCAGCCGTTTCTTCCGTCAAAAACAGGGGACGAGGTGACCTTTGGAAGCCATTACTGGAGTATTCGAGACAAGATCAGCCGCGGAACGAGCCGTCAATGAGGCGCAGAAAGCTGGAATCCCAGGGGACAAAATCACTCTTATGACCCCCGGCTCCGTCGATCAGGTCGACAAAGAAATACAATCCGTTGCCGCGGATGCCACCGAACAGCCCGGTATGGGGGGAGCCATTGGCGCTCTCGTCGGCGGGGGAATCGGAATCACGGGCGGATCACTTCTGATGGCGCTCGTGCCGGGAGTTGGCCCGATCACTGCCGTTGGACTGTTGGGTGCGGCCATTCTGGGAGCGGCCGGCGCCACCATCGGCGCGACGACTGGCAGTAAGGTCGAGAGGGACTCCTCGCAAGGACTTCCGGAAGACGAGATCTTCGTTTATGAAGACGCGCTGCGGAAAGGTCGAAGCGTTGTCGTTGCCCTTGGGGCCGACCACGATTCGGAGTTGACGATTCGCGACCTGTTCAAAAGATCCGGAGCGGAGTCCATTGACGCAGCTCGCGAGCAATGGTGGATCGGCCTTCGCAGCGCCGAAGAGGGCCGCTATCCAAAATCGAGCCGCAGCTTTTCGGAGGATGAGCAGTTTTTCCGCCTCGGTTTCGAAGCCGCCATGCACGCCAAAACACGCTGTATGGAGTTTGATCAGGTGTCTGGCGCGATGAATGCTGCGCTGGAAGATGTCCAACGCCGATATCCGGGCGCGCAAGTCGAAGACGCTTTTATTCGTGGATATCAGCGCGGCCGCGAACACTACCAGCAGCTTTGCGAGGACTCGTCAAAAGCCGCCTGATGCAACCGACGTGCGTTGGCTCTTGCCTTAAAGAGCTGAGCCGAAGGGTTCCGCTGGCTGTCGCGAGCGCGGCTCGCGGTTGCACTCGTCCGCGATCTGGCCGATGATTGTGTCGTGAGAACTGAGTTAGAGGAAAACCGTGCTGCTAAGACTACCGACCTCAAGCCGCGAGGCGGCATGTGAAAGCCCGGCACGGAAGTGCCAGGTGAGAGGGCAGAAAAGCCGGGTCCCGTAGCGACCTCACCAGAAGGCACGTTTTTCAAGGCCGGTAGTACAGCCCCTCCAGGGCGCTTTGCACTTTCGCCGAGAGCGCTTCCAGATCACGCATGGTGAGTCCCGCCGTCGAGATCGGTTCCCCAACCCTCATCTCCAGCGGACGGCACTTGATGTGGTAGGTATTCATCGGCAACAACTCGTACGTTCCCACCAATGCCACCGGAACAATATCGACCTGTGCCTTTATCGCCAGGAAGAATGCCCCCGGCAGAAACGGCTTGATCTCACCATCGGGCGTGCGGCCGCCTTCAGGAAAAATCACCAGTGGCAGCCCGGCTTTCAGGCCTTTCAACGCTGCCCGGATGCTGCTGATCGAATGCGACGGATTCTGCTGATCGATGCAGACCTGCCCCGACCGCTTTAGCTGCCAGCCCACTACCGGATACGACAACAGCTCCTTCTTGAAGGCGATCCGAAATTGGAAGGGCAGATTCACATACAAAACCGGGATGTCCAGCGCGGACGCGTGGTTGGCCGCATAGACATGCGGCTTGGATGTGTCGATCTTGTCGAGCCCGGCCACTTTCACGGGAGACAGAATCGTCTTCATAATCAGCCACGACCATGCCCGCGAAAACCAGTGTAGCCGTCGACCGCTGCGGTCAAAGACTCCGCCCGGCAATGCCACCAGCCCCAGGATCAACGTGTACATCCAAACCAACGGGTCGAGGATCAGGTACGAGCGCAGCGCGCTGAGCAAGCCGTAGGTCTGCCCGGAAATCGCGTGCGGACTCAGCCGCGAAGGAGTGACCGCGACGGTCGCGGGCTGAGTCGCGTCCCTCTGCCCCCCCTGTACCTCGTCCACGGATGACTTCACTTCCTGCACACTTCCATTCTTAAGAGATGACCCCAGTTAGTTCGCGTCATGGCCGTAATCCGAGGACGCGCATCGCTTCGCCGACTAGATAGATGGATCCTGTAACCACTATGATGCTCTCTTTTCCTGCGAAGTCGCGCGCGCGCTCCAGCGCCGGTGCCACCTCGGCAACCCTTTCCATCTCCGTTCCGGTCCGGCTCGCAGCCTGCTCAATTTCATCCGGAGATGCCGACCGCGGATTGTCCGGCTGCGTCGCAATGACTCGCAGCGCCAGCGGAAACAATATCTCCGTCATCTCTGAGATTGCCTTGTCGCGCATCGCCCCGAAAACGAAAATCAGTGGACGGTCGCCGCAGCGCTCTGAAAGGGCCGAGCGCAGGGCCCACGCTCCCGCCGGATTGTGCGCGACATCGAACACCATCTCCGGCCAGCCGTCAGCCGCGGGAAAAACCTGGAATCTACCGGACCAGCGCGTCTCTCGAATCCCGCGCTCGATCGAATCTGCGTTTATTCGCGGCAGTCCTTTTTTCGACAGCTGCTCAGCCGCGGCGATCGCCAGAGCCACATTCCTCAACTGATGCCGCCCGACCAGCGGGCTCTCCACAAGAATCTGTTTTCCCATCACCTGCAGCGGATATCGGTAACGCAGAACGTCAAGTTTCTCTGCGCTCTCGGGGGTGGATGGGTTGTTCTGCGTAGCGGGTGCCAAGTACTGAGTACTCCCCGGCGACACCGGTGGCACATACTGCACCGCACTCACGGCCACGGCGTCGAGATCAAGAATCGTATTTCCAATGACGTCGTTGGCCTCCGGCTGCTGCGGCAGCGTCACCACAACACCACCGCGTCGGATGATCCCCACCTTCTCGCGCGCAATTTCACCCACCGTATCGCCAAGAAACTTCTGATGGTCGAGCGAGATATCCGTAATCACGCTAATCAGCGGCTCGACCACGTTCGTGGCGTCCAGGCGCCCGCCCATACCCACCTCAAGAACCGCGATATCTACCTTCTCCCGCGAGAAATGCGCAACGGCGATCGCCGTCATCATCTCGAAGAAGCTGGGGTGCCAGGGAAGCTCTTTCCGCTCGACGAGGCGCTCGGCAACGCGGTCGACTTCGCCATGAAAGTGGGCAAAATTGTCGTCGCTGATCTCCTCACCGTTCACTCGAATCCGTTCGTTGATCCGCACCAGATGCGGCGAAGTGTAGAGTCCGGTCTTCAATCCGGACGCATGCAAGATCGAAGCCAGGGTCGCCGCTGTTGAGCCTTTGCCATTCGTTCCCGCAATCAGCGTACTTGGAAACGCCCGCTCGGGATGACTCATGGCCGCCAGCAGCACGTGCATGTGCGCCAGATCGAATTTATTCGACGGCATATGCGCCAGTTCGTGTCCCAGCGCAAACATGCTCGCAACCGCGGAGTCGTAGGACATAAAACTCTTAGCTCTTAGCTCTTAGCTCTCAGCCGTCAGCTTTCAGCTGGATTGGTTAGGTTACAGCAGAAGTAACCGTGCCTCCGAGCAGGACGCACGGATCAAGCGACCTTCGAGACTTGGCTGAAAGCCGACAGCTGAGAGCTGACGGCTCTTAGGCCACCATAAACTCGAGCGCCCGCGCAATGTAAGGCTTGAGTTGTTTGCGCGGGACAACTGCATCCAGCATCCCATGCTGCAGCAGGAATTCGCTGCGCTGGAAGCCAGGGGGCAGCTTCTGCCGGATCGTCTGTTCAATCACTCTCGGCCCGGCGAAGCCGATCAGAGCGCCCGGCTCCGCAATATTCAAGTCCCCAAGCATGGCAAACGAGGCGGTCACGCCTCCTGTAGTCGGATCAGTCAAAAGCGAAATGTAAGGCACTTTGGCCTTATCCAGCCTCGCCAATGCCGCCGAGATCTTAGCCAGCTGCATCAGGCTGATCACGCCCTCCATCATGCGCGCCCCGCCTGACGCCGACACGATGATCAGCGGAATCCGCTTTTCCGCCGCGCGTTCCACCGCCCGAGTGATCCCCTCTCCCACCACGGCGCCCATGCTGCCGCCAATGAACGCATACTCCATCACGCTCGCCACGACGGGGCGTCCCATCAGTTTGCCCTGCGCGTTGATGATGGCGTCCTTCAGGCCCGTATCGTGCTGCGCCTGCTTCAGACGGGACGAATAAGGTTTCAGGTCGACAAACTTCAGAGGATCCGTGGATGCGATGTCCCCGTCAAAGGACTCGTACTGATTGTCGTCCAGCAGCTGCGCCAGCCGCGTACGGGCGTCGATCCGGAAGTGCTTGTCGCACTTCGGACAGACATTCAGATTCTCCTCAAGATCCTTCTTCCAGATGATTTGCCGGCAGCCCTCACACTTCACCCACAACCCTTCGGTCTTGACGCGCTTCTCCCCCGAAGTGTCCAGCTCGCCGGATTCGCGTTTAAACCAAGCCATCGGAAGAATTTGGTAATTGGGAAATTTTGTAATTGAGCAATTGAAAAGCTGTCATGGCGCCGTCTCAAATTACTCAATTTCCCGATTCCACAATTACTCAATCAGTATTCGATCCCTCTCTGCGCCATCACACCCTTCTCATACGCATGCTTGACCTGGCGCATTTCCGTCACTGTGTCGGCAGCCTCGACAATTGTGGGGTGCGCGTTCCGCCCCGTCAAGATGACATGCACCATTTCGGGTTTCTTCTTCAGGGTCGCGACCACCTTCGCCGGATCGAGCATGCCATAGCTGATCGCGTAATTGATCTCGTCGAGCACCACCACATCCCACTCGCCGGACTGAATTGCCCGATCGGCTTCCGCCCAGGCCTCTTCCACCATCCGTACATCTTCCGGATCCGGCTCCTCCGCACCCACCTTCACGAAGCCGCGGCCCATCTGCTTCATGACAAACTTGTCGCCGAAGGCTTGTACCGCGTCGAGCTCGCCGTAATGCCACGAACCCTTCAGGAACTGCAGCATCAGCACCCGCATCCCCTGCCCCACGGCGCGCAGGGCGGTTCCCATCGCTGCCGTAGTCTTACCTTTGCCCGGCCCCGTGTTCACGATGATGAGACCGCGACGGATATCAGCCATTTGCTAATCGGAACGTTTGATTCTACTAGATGCCGCCCGATCCCAGCGGCATAGCTTCGAAGCAAGGAGGTTTAGAATCCGAATCTGCAGAACGCTTAAGGCGAGCCCTCTGTCCGCTTGTGGACACTCAGTCGCGGTGGTGGACAAGCCAACCCATACCAACCACGGCCCCGCGCGTCATCTTATCAATCGTTTACAAGCGGTTCGCGGTGGAACTGGAGTTGCACCTAAGGAATCCAGTGGGGTTGCTCTCCGCACAGGGATACACTTTGCATTCACCGTCCCAAACAAATTATTTGTTAATGAACTACCTGTCTCCACCGTCTTTATTGTAGGAAGTCGAACGCCGCGTGGGGTCTCTCTTGATGAACATAAATGTTTACCGTCCGGAATCTTTTCCACGGAACTCCAGCATCCAAGATTGCGTAGTCCCGGTCAGGCGGATCTCTGTCCCCTCGCAAACTGCGGAGGTCTCATCGTGATCAACAAATGTGCAGTGTTATTGTGCTGTCTCTTGGGCGCGGTACCCGCGTTCTCAGCCCAGCATGTTTCCATTCGCCCCAGGATGGTGGCCGACTCCGGCGATCAGGACGCGATTCGCGAGATCATTGATATGGAACGTCAGGCGAAAGAGGCCAGCCTTCGCCGTGACGCCGAGTTCCCGCAGCGCACGTTGGCCGACGACTACGTCGCTATCTCCCCACTCGGTCAGGTCACCACAAAGAAAGAGGCGCTCTCGGCTCGCAGGAGCGGACAGCTCCGCTACGATACCATCGATGTCAGCGACATGGTCGTCCGCCTCTACGGAGACACCGCCATCGTGACCGCGCGCGCCGACGTCAAGGGGCACCAGCTCGGCGAAGACTTCAGCGGTCCCTATCGCTACACTCGCGTCTGGGTCCGCAAATCCGGGCATTGGCAAGCCGTAAGTTATCAAGCCACCGTCACACAGTAGGATCGCGCCTCCGGCCAGGGTTCTCGACAGTTGTTACAATGAAACCCCGGTCGGAAGGCTACCTTGATCCAATTATCCAAGACGCAAATATCCAAGAAGTTCAGACAGCGGCGGAAAAGCTGCCTGTTTCTGGTCCTGTTCTCGTGCGCCGCAGTCTCCCACTGCTGCTCGGCCCAGGATCGTCCGATCGCGCCGGAGAAGCGCTCGCAGATCGAAGCCGCTGTTTCCAGGTTCATGGCCTCGACCCACGTGCCGGGCGTATCGATCGCCGTCGTCGAAGATGGTCAACTCGAATGGGCTTCAGGTTTCGGCTTTGCCGACTTGGAGAACAACGTTCCAGCCAGCAAGCAAACGCTATATCGTCTCGCCTCGATCTCGAAATCGGTCACGGCCACAGCCGCGATGCAACTCTGGGAGAGAGGCCGGCTCGATCTCGACGCGCCGGTCCAGAAATATTGCCCTGCGTTTCCGCAGAAATCGTCGCTAATCACAACCCGTCAGGTCATGGGACATCTCGGCGGCATTCGCCACTACAAAACTGGCCCGGACGATCTCGAAGTTCGCAACACGAAACACTTCGATGATCCGATCCAAGCCGGACTCGACTTCTTCAAGAACGATCCACTGGTTGCGTCCCCAGGTTCTCACTTCCATTATTCGACGCAGGGATACACTCTGGTTGGCTGCGTGATGGAAGGCGCCTCCGGTGTAAAGTACGCCGACTTCATGAGCCAGAACGTTTTCGGTCCCGCCGGCATGGAGCACACTCAGGTCGACAACCGCTATACGATCATTCCCTTCCGCACCCGCTTCTATGAGAAATCGAAGTCCGGAGACGTCCAGAACGCCGACTTCCTCGATTCCAGCTACAAGATTCCCGGCGGCGGATGGCTCTCGTCTGCCGAAGATATGGCGAAATTCGAAATCGCGATCCTGAGCGACAAGCTGATCAAGCGCGCGACGCGTGACCTGATGTGGACGCCCCTGAAGCCTTCTGACGGATCAAAGGACGGTTACGGCTTAGGATGGGGCGCGAGTGACGAAGGGGGAATCGCGGTCGTCAGCCACACCGGTGGCCAGCAGGGCACCAGCACGGCATTCCTGATGGCTCCCGCGCAACAAGATGGAGTTGTCGTTCTCACCAACATGGAAGACGTCCCCGCACGTGACCTGGCTGTAGAGATTCTGAAAGTGCTGGTCAACCCGAAGAAATGATTCTGCAGGGTCGGCCCATCACGGTAAGCAAGCGACTTCAGTGCCCCGAATGATACGGATGGCCTTTCAGAATCGTGAACGCCCGGTACACCTGCTCCAGCAAAACCACCCGCGCCAGTTCGTGTGCCAGAGTCATTTTTCCGAGTGAAATCACAAACTGAGCAGAAGATCGAGCCGCCTCACTGAATCCATCCGCCGCACCTGTGGCGAAGACCAGCGGCAAGGGATTGCTATCCTGATAGTCTCCAAGGAACTTCGCAAACTGCTCCGACGAAAATTCCTTGCCGCGTGAATCCATCAGCACGAGTGTGGATTTTGTATCTTTCGCGGCGCCACTAAACTTCGCCAGCAAATCCGCCTCATCGCGCAGCGTCAGTCCTTCAATCGGCACGTATCGCGAGATGCGCTTCAAATACTCCTCAGTGAGCGACGCGATCGCGGCTTCCTTCGTCTTCCCGATCCAGGCAATCTTGATCTTCACGGGGAATCCTCATTTCCTTCCGGACGCCAGGATTACCTGCACACTTGGAGGCTACAAGGCGGTACTGGAATCCCCACTAGATTCAGAATCTGGCTTCAACGATATGGAGACTTAGAGGGTTCGCGAGGAATGCAGCTAGATTTTCGCCTTTTTCTTCTTCTTTTTCTCAGCCGGCGGCTTGGCCGCGGACTTCCGTGCGCGCGTTGCCGTCTTCAGATCGCCGGGCTCTAGGTGCTTCGCCGACTTCCACAACCGCTCGAGATCGTAAAACCTCCGCGCCTTCTCCGAAAACACGTGCACCACGAAGTCGACGTAGTCGATCAGCACCCACTCCGCCTGGTTATAGCCTTCGACGCTGTTTGGGCGAATGCCGGCGCCCTTCAGGCGCAGTTCCACTTCGTCGGCGATCGCCTGTACCTGCCGCGGATTGGTCCCACTGCACAGCACAAAATAGTCGGTAAAGGCTCCCGACCCTTTTTCCATTTCCAGGATGCTGAGCTCTTCGGCCTTTTTTTCCAGGCAGGCTTGAATAGCGGCGGCAACTTGCTTTTTGAGTTCGGTCTTCTTCATTCAGTCGTTGGTTGGTCAGTCATTTGTCGCTGGTCGTTTGTCATTAGCTGGGTTGTAAGGATTTCGGCATGCTACTTGTACTGCGATCAATTGGCCGATTTTTTCGAATCAGCCGCTGCGAGCTGGCGCAACTTCGCCATAGTGGCTGCGGATGAATCTTTGCGCTTACCGCTCTTTTGCCGTCGTTTGGCCTTGGTGACGTAGTGATTTTGAGCCACAGGGATCTCCTCTAAATCTTTGGATTTGGGACGCGCGCACGCGTTGGTCCTGCCCGTCGTTCGCGCAATTTCTATTGTAACTGAGTTGGCGTCTTGACCAGAAAAGGGGACTCCGCAGCGAACAGTCCGGGAGAACGAGCAACGACAATCGACCAACGACGAAAAACTAGCGACCTACTTATAGAGCCCCGCCTTCTTGATGTACTCCGCCACGGCCGCATCCACGAATCGTCCCAACGGCTTTCCCGCCGCCGCGGCTTGCCGGATCGCAGTCGCCGACGCCGGCTGATGCAGATCGCCCATCAGATGAATCGTCACTCCCGGCAGCACCAGATCGCCCGTCGCCGCCTGCTTCTGAAACGGCTTCGTCACCTCGGCTCGCGGACGCAGGCTCTCCGGCAGCGCATTGGCCACGTCGGCCAGCGAATATCCCGGACGGCCGGCAACAATGAATTCGCATTCGCGGAACAACACCTCCGCCTGATGCCACTTGGCGATGTCGGCGAACGCATCCATCCCGATCAACAGAAACAATTTGTCGCTGTTCTTGAACGGCTGCTTCATGCGTCGCACGGTGTCGATCGTGTAATTCGGTTTTGCCTTCTTGCTCGTGCCGCTCTCCTCCGGCGCCTCCAGCAGAGACGGCACCAACGCCTTCTCAGCCGCAGTTGCCAAAGCCAGCATGGCGAAGCGGTGCACGAATGGAGTCAAGGGCTGCTTTTGTTTGTGCGGAGGAATATTTGCCGGAACGAAACAGATCCGATGCAGCTTGCAACGATCCAGCGCCGCTTGCGCCAGCGCGATATGCCCGCGATGCACAGGATCGAAAGTCCCGCCAAAGAGTGCAATGTTCATGAATGTTTTCGACCTCGCCTAGTGTCTAGATTCGCGGCACGAGATGCAAGTCTGAACCGTGCGGACTTGTCCGAACGGACTCGGGCACTAGAGACGAAAGGACACAGAGGTACGACCCCAACGCCAACGAAAAATGAACTCCTGTAACTACCTTGTTTCCCAATTTGGAACTAGGATGGTTGACATGCGAGTAACCCTCCCCCTACTCCGCATTCCGGCTGCGCGTGCGCCTATTTTGCGTTATGGCGTAGCCGTCCTCAGTACGGCCCTCGCCCTAATTCCCACCGTCATGCTCGCGGATGTTTCCGAAAGCCGTCTCGCTCTTTTCGGCGTCGCCGTGATGGTCAGTGCCTGGTATGGCGGCTGGAAACCCGGACTGGTAGCCACTTCATTTGCTCTGACGGTCGGCGCGTATTTCTCGCTCGTCGGACAGCACACTCCCGACCAACTGCGCACGGCCATTCTCCGGCTGTCACTCTTCTTCTTCATCGCGATGCTGATCTGCTGGCTCAACGCCGCGTTGCGCTCGGCGCAAGAGAGCCTGCGGCGTTCCGAAGCGAACTTCCGCTCGCTGGTCACGAACGCTCCCTACGGTATTTGCAGTTGCGATGCTACCGGAAAGATCCTCGACGCCAATCCCGCATTCCTTGAACTGCTCGGGTTGACCTCCACGAACGAACTTGTTGGTAAGCACATTTATAGTCTCTACGCCGATGGCGACCAGTGGTTCGATCTGGCGGACTTCCTCCGTTCCTCCGCTCCGTTCAAAGGACTGACCGCGGAATGGAAGCGCACGAACGGCACGACGGTGGTTCGAGTTTCCGGCCGCTCCGTCACCAACGGACGCAAGGAAGGCGTCGTCTTTGAGTTGTTCGCCGAAGATGTCACCGAGCGCCGCGCTCTCGAACAGCAACTCCGCCAGTCGCAGAAGATGGAGGCTGTTGGCCGCTTGGCTGGCGGTATTGCGCACGATTTCAACAATCTTCTGATGGTGATTTCGGGTTACTCCGAATTCCTCCTCGAGCGTTTAGGAGCCGAGCCGCATCTCCGCGGACCTGCTCAGGAAATCGCCAGCGCCGCCGAGCGCGCCTCATCTTTGACCCGCCAGCTTCTGGCTTTCAGCCGCAAGCAGATGCTCGCCCCGCGCATCGTCAACCTGAACGACATCGCAACCGAAAACCTGAAAATGCTCAACCGAATGATCGGGGAAGACATCGACCTCGTCATGGTCGCGAGCCCGAACCTCTGGCCGGTGCGCGCCGACGCCGGCCAGATCGAGCAGGTCATCATGAATCTCGCGGTGAATGCCCGCGACGCGATGCCGTCGGGCGGGAAGTTGCTTATCGAAACTTCCAACACGACGCTCGACGAGGAGTACGCGAGACTTCACGCTCCGTTGCGGCCCGGCGATTACGTGATGGTCGCCATCAGCGACACTGGCGCCGGCATGGATTCCGAAACCCAATCGCACATCTTCGAACCTTTCTTCACCACCAAGGGAACGAAGGGAACTGGGCTCGGGCTTTCCACCGTCTACGGCATCGTGAAGCAGAGCGGCGGATACATCTGGGTCTACAGCGAGATCGGAAAGGGCACGACGTTCAAAATCTACCTCCCGCGCGTCGCCTCCATGGGAGAACCTGCAGCCCAAGTCGCGGCTCCAATTCAGTTCCAGAAGGTTGAGCCCGGCACCGAGACCATTCTTCTCGTGGAAGACGAGGCGAACCTGCGTTATCTCGCGCGTCAATACCTTGAAAAGCAGGGCTACAAGGTCATCGAAGCTGCCGACGGCGCTGTCGCGGTGCAGATTGCGGTAGCGCACGAGGCGGTGATCCACCTGCTGCTCACCGACGTCATCATGCCTGGCATGAATGGACGCGAGCTGGCACAGCGCATTTCAGAAATTCGCCCCAACGTGAAAGTTGTCTACATGTCCGGTTACACCGAAAACGTAATTGGACACAACGGCATGCTGGACGTCGGCGTTCGCCTGCTCCAGAAGCCCTTTAACCTTCGCGACCTGAAGAGCATGGTCCGCGAAGTGCTCGATGCAACAACAACTCCCCCGGAGGTCGTCATGTCTTCGCAGTCCGTACCACAACCCGCCATTCGGGCACGGGAGGTTCCTCCCACCCGCGCCCAAAGATTCCAGCTTCACCTGCCTTTGCGTTATCGCCGTCTCGGAGAACAGCAGTGGCATGTGGGCACAACCGAAAACATCAGCCGTTCTGGATTGCTTTTCGAAGGCGACGAACTGCTGCAACCCAACTCGCAGCTGGAAATCAACCTTGTGCTCCCGGCCGAAATTGCCGGACTCTCGGAGACGGAAGTTGTCTGCCGTGGAGAAGTCGTTCGTACCATCGAGCGCAAGGGCGAAACGCTGAGTCCCGCGCTCGCCGCAAGGATTCTGCAGTACCACTTCCAGCACGGTCCTCTACCAAGGGCCTAAGCTTAGCAACGGGTTTTGTGGATGATGGGGAAGGCGACCCGCGGGCCGCCTTTTGTTTGCCTCGAAGAAATTGCACCTAATTAGACGGCTTTGCTGAGATCCTGATCGCGCAGAGCTTGCACTTCTTCGGCGATGGCGTACTTCAAGGCTTCGATGCCTTTGCCGGTGACGGCGGATATCTCGTACAGCTTCAGCTTCTTTTTCTTGCAGTATTTCTTCAGGGCGGCCAGCTTGTCCTTGTTTACCGCGTCAATCTTCGACGCCACCATGATCATCGGCTTCTCGTCGAGCTGCGCTCCGAAACTGGCGAGTTCGCCGAGGATCACTTCCACGTCCTTAGTGACATCGCTCCGTCCGCTCGAATCGGAAACATCGACCAGATGCACCAGTAGCCGCGTGCGCTCGATATGCCGCAAGAACTGCATGCCCAGGCCGGAACCGGTATGTGCTCCCTCGATCAATCCTGGAATATCGGCGACGACGAAACTGATTTCATCTTTGGCATCACCGACCGCGACTACTCCAAGATTCGGTTCCAGAGTCGTGAACGGATAATCCGCGATCTTGGGACGCGCTGAAGAAATGCGCGAGATCAACGTCGACTTACCGACGTTCGGATATCCCACCAAGCCCACATCCGCCAGCAACTTCAACTCGAGGCGGTAGGTGTGCTCTTCGCCGGGCCGTCCGCCTTCGTGCTCGCGCGGAGCCTGATGCACTGACGTCGCGAAGCGCGCATTGCCGCGCCCGCCGCGCCCGCCGCGGGCAATGACGAACTTTTCATCCGCGTGCGTGAACTCGAAAGCCTTCTCTCCAGTCTCGTCATCGTAGACGATCGTACCGACGGGAACTTTCAGAACGACATCGCCACCGTCGCGCCCGGTTTTGTTCGAGCCTTCGCCGTGGCGACCGCGCTCGGCCCTGTGCTCGGGATTGAAGCGGAAATGCACCAGCGTATTGTGGCGCTCGCTCGACTCCATCACGATGTCGCCGCCCTTGCCTCCGTCTCCGCCCGACGGACCTCCGCGCGGGACAAACTTCTCCCGCCGGAACGCCATGCAGCCGTTGCCGCCGTCGCCCGCCTGCACTTTGATTTTGGCTTCATCGATAAACATAAAACGTCGTTTGTCGCTGGTCGTTCGTCGTTGGCCCGCCGAGTCGCGAACGACTAAGGGCGAACGACCAACGACCGAAAAGAAAAAGCCTCGCCCGAAGGAGAGGCCAGTGTGGCGCGAACACTTCTGCCCGCGAAATCTAACCAGGATTCGAGACCTACTTCGCTTCGATCGGTTCCACCATCACGAACTTGCCCATCTGTCCCTTGTTCAGGAACTTGATGCGTCCCGTGATCTTGGCGAACAGGGTATCGTCCTTGCCGCGGCCCACGTTGAGGCCGGGCTTGACCCGCGTGCCACGCTGGCGCACGATGATCGTTCCGCCCGGAACGACCTGCCCGCCGAATGCCTTGAAACCAAGCCGCTGCGCGTTGGAATCGCGCCCGTTTCGTGATGTTCCTTGTCCCTTTTTATGCGCCATATTAGTTCTCAGTTCTCAGGTGCCAGTTCTCAGAACCCGCCGAGCTGACATCTGGAGGAGTTATTTCTTTTTCGCCGCTTTCTTGGCGGCCTTCTTGGGGGCTGAATTCTTGCCCGCGGACTTCTTGGCTTTCGGCGTCGCCTCATGCTCTTCGCTATCGGCCGCCTTCACCTTCTTCGGCTTCGCTTCTTTCTTGGGAAGCTCCGGAGCCTTGAAGCTCTGTCCGCCGAAAGCGATCTCTGCGATGCGCACTGCGGTAAACGACTGCCGGTGACCGCGAAGTTTCTTGTACTGCTTCTTGCGCTTGTAGTGGAAAACCAGAATCTTCGCGCCCCGGCCTTCTTCCACGACGGTGCCGACCACGCGCGCGTCCGGCTGATTTCCGATCTGACCTTCTTCGCCGGACACCGCGACCACGGGAAATTCCACCTGCCCGTCCGTGCCGGTGCCGACCTTCTCGACTCGAATTACATCGCCGGGCGCCACCCGGTACTGCTTTCCACCGGCGCGGATAACCGCGTACATACGTCTGCCTCCGTCAAATGTCGTTTGAAATTCAGCCCGTAACAGGAACCCGAAAACGGAGCTTCCATTCGGAACCAAGGGCGCACACGGGCGCTCCCAAGGGGCTTGCTGATTTCCTCTGCTTGCTGTGTTTTCCGCCACGGCGCTTCAGCAGCCAAGGCAGGCGTCCCCAGAACGGGTCGGCGAGTACAGTCAAACTCCACCATTTTAGCGTGCGCTGTGGAAATCGGTCAAACGAAATGGGTTTTGGAGGCTGTTTTTGGCGCGGAAAACCAAAACCATTCACTCCGAAGGACCCGAAGGTTCACGAAGGAAAACATTGTCTGGAAGCTCCTTGGTGTGACTTCGTGCCTTTCGTGGTTCCAAGGTTTTGTTGTTTCCGGTTTTCTGTGCGAAAATTCCGCCGGATTTCCCGGAGGATACAAACCATGTTGAAGCGTATTCTTACTGTTTCGCTCTGCCTGATCGCGCTCGCCCTGTCCGGTTCCGCCCAGACCAAGAAATCATCCATAGAGAAGGCCGCGGCCGGCCCTGTGCCCGACAAGGCCTACCTGCAAAAAGTCTGGGACGGCTGGTCCACCCTCGATCCCGCGAACGTCGCCAAGTATTACGCCACCGGCCCACACGTCTTCTACGACATCGCGCCCCTCAAATACAACAGCTGGGACGAATACGCGAAGGGAGTGCAGGGAATCGTCGCCGGCTACAAGAGCGCCAAGTTCACGTTGAATGATGACGTCGCGATCCACCCCCACGGGGACCTGGTTTGGGCTACGGCCACCGTGGCGCAACAGATGACAACCAAAGCTGGAAAGGTTGAGATGGGGAATTTCCGCTGGACGGGGATCTTCGAAAACCAAGACGGCAAGTGGTTGATCGTCCACGAGCACGTTTCGGAGCCGATCCAGTAAGAACCGCGGCCACGGATCGCCACGGATTTTGAGCGGATCAAAAATGCAATGGCTTGGTTTGAACCGTGAAAATCCGCGAGAATCCGTGGCCACCGCTTCTTCAATACGACTTCCAGAAAAAGTACACCGTCATTCCAGCGCCCACGGCCACCACGAACCATCGAATCCACACTTGCTTCATCTTCATCGCGTAGTGCGCGCCCACGTATCCACCTGCGATTCCGCCGACGATCATGGTGATGCCGTGCTTCCAGTAAACGGCATGGAAGACGATGAACATGACCACGGCCACTCCGTTGATCACGAACGCCATCACGCTCTTGAGCGCATTCATGGCGTGGACATCGGTCATCCCGAGTACCGCCAGCATGGCGAGCATCACAATGCCCATGCCGCCGCCGAAGTAGCCTCCATAGACTGCTACGCCCAGCTGAAACAGCGTCGCTCCAACCAGTGCCGAGCCGCTGGACTCGTGCTCGATCACCGACTTGCGCTCGCCCGCCAGCTTCTTGCCGAAGGCAAACAGCAGCGTCGCGCCCAGAGTCAGCCAGGGCAACACGCGCATGAATGTCTGTGCCGGCGTCTTCAGCAGCAGAAACGCTCCCACCACGCCACCGATCAAGCTGGCGCAGAGCAGCGGGATCATCACGCGCCGTGGAACATCCAGCTTGTTGCGGTAAGCGCCTCCGCTGGCGGCGGCAGCCGTCCACAACGCGATCGTATTCGTGGCATTCGCCGGAATCGGAGGCACTCCAGTAAACAGCAGCGCGGGAAACGCAATGAAGCTGCCGCCTCCGGCGACAGAATTCAAAGCGCCTCCAAGCGCTCCAGCGAAAAAGAGGAAGATTACGGTTTCGAGAGTCAAGCTGTTAGGTGTACCAGAAACCGCCGTGGCTCGCCAACCTGCGGCCTTTCTCGAGGCGCGGGTTACCTCTGTCATCTTAAGTAACCATGGGTCTCTTGTAGAAACATCCTCGGTGATTCAGGGTTAATATCAAGAGACTTTGTGGGGAGAATTTCTATGCGTACTCAGATTGCGGTCTTCATGACCATCCTGCTTTGCAGCATCGCGTGGGGACAGTCGACAACTTCGTCACCCAACAGCGCACAGTCGGACCAGTCCATGCCCGGCATGGATATGTCTCATCACGAAATGTCGAACATGAAAGACATGCCCATGGTCGACATCAAGGCGGACGGCGAAGCCAGCGCTCACGTCATGCATTCCATGGAAGGCCACATGGACATGGGCCCGCACATGAAGATGACTCCGTTGCGCACGCTCAAGCCCGGCGACGCGATGCGCGCGCAGCAGGTCGCCGACGAGGCACGCAAGGCGGCGGAAAAATATAAGGACTACCACGTCGCGCTGAACGACGGATTCAAGATCTTCATGCCCAACGTTCCGCAGAAGGTGTATCACTTCACGAGTCGCAGCAACGCCGTGGAGGCGGAGCTGCGCTTCGATCCCGAACACCCGACTTCGCTGCTCTACGAAAAGCATGGCGACGACTACAAGCTGATCGGCGTGATGTACACCGCGCCCAAGACTTTCACCGAAGATCAACTCGACGAGCGCATTCCTCTCAGCATCGCGCAGTGGCACGAGCATGTCAGCTTCTGTGTTCCTCCGCTGGGACGATGGAGTGAGCTGCGTTCGCCGAATCCTCAATTCGGTCTGCGCGGATCGATCACAACGCAGGAAGCCTGCGATGCAGCCGGTGGAAAATTCCGCCCCGTGGTCTTCAATTGGATGGTGCATGTGTATCCGTTCGAAAAAGATCTGGCTGCTATCTGGTCGCTTGAACGGCAGCACGGCGACGCCGACTAAGTTTCGTCATACTCTCTTCGTAGCTCTGAACTCGGGCCGCAGTCCCGCAGGCATCTTGCGCGCGGCGTCATTTGGACGCAAACCTGCCTGCATCACAAAACACAACCTCTACAAAACATAGCTTTACTGTGCGTAGCGCAGAATTTTGAAATTTGAAATCTGCTACCCGAAGGAATCTCGCAGCGTCCAATAAGCAACAGCAACATTATCCGCGGAAGGGAACTTCCCCCGCGGCGGCGACGTAACTATCAAGAGTGGGTAACGGCCGGCGCAGAGGTGACGCTGGTCTGTGAAACGGAATTTTGCGGGGTCTGGGGATTCTCTCACACTAAGGTTTGGCGGCCCAGGTGAGATAACCCCCATTGCGGCAGCGCAGGCTCGTCGCGTGCGTGCTCAACCCCGGCGGCAGCATTGTGAGACGATTCGCGGGAAAACACAAGTGTTTTTTCGCGCTGGTCGTGAGCCGGGCCGCCCTAACCGCTTCCCGACGCATTTCGGGAAAGAAAATAAGGAGCAGCTATGAAGTTCGCGACAGTTTCGAAAAGTCTGATCATGGGGTTGGCTCTGCTGCTGGCCTCGAGCGCGTTTGCAACGACCAAGGCGTCCCTGACGATCGGCGATCCGGTAACCGTCAACGGCACAAAGCTCAAAGCTGGCGAGTACAAGCTCGAGTGGGAGGGAGGCGGTCCCAGCGTGGAAGTCAGCATCATGCAGGGTAAACGCGTGATTGCCAAAGTTCCTGCGAAGGTTGTGCCCTTGAACCAGGCTCCCTCGAACGACGCCGCTGAAGTGCAGAAGCACGAAGACGGCACCGCCAGCTTGTCCGCAGTCCGCTTCGCCGGCAAGAAGTTCGGCCTGGAACTCGGCGACTCGAGTGACCAGATGCAGGCAGGCTCGAGCAAGTAATGACAGCTCTGCGTGGGCAAAAAAATGGGGAGCGCCGCATGCTCCCCATTTTCATTCGTGACCCAATTCCGGCGGGGACCTAGTTCTTCACGGTCATGGCGCCGGAGTCCACTGCTTTCTTCCCGGTGACGCCTTCCAGTCGCCAACACTCCGCGCTAATCGTTCTTGTCGCTCCGCATCGCGAAGCGCCCCCCTTATCGCCGTCAACCCAGGCCAAGCCGACGTAATGCTTCTTCGATTCCGTGAGGGCCATGAGTGCACCGACGCCAAGAGATACGATCGCTAATCCGATCGCCGCACCGACCCGCCGGTGAACGTCCTGGCCATAACCGACCTCTGTCACCGCAGATGCTGGAATTGTGATGACGTCAGCGTTGTCCTTCACGAGTCGAATCATGTCGGCCTCGATAGATAATTTCATTCCTATCCCAGCCTTCGCATCAGCCAGCGACCCTTCGTCACACGTGACTTTGTACGCGTTGTCGCCCGCTAACACGGTCAACGGAATTACAAAGCACAGCACAAGCGCCAGCAGTTTGTTCATACTCCTCCCTGACGTAGCGAAAACTGCAAATCAGACCGGCTATTGTCCTCGCTCGCTCATGGTTCGGCAGTGATCTGGCGCGCAAACAAAAAGGGAGCGCGAATGCGCTCCCAAGACTAAGAACTGAGTACTGACAACTGCCCTTCAGTACTTCGGCACTTTCGGATCCACGCGATCCGACCAGGCCGTGATTCCTCCGGCGAGATTGTGCACTTTGTTAAATCCCGCCTGCTGCAGGAATGCGACAGCTTTCGCGCTGCGTCCGCCCATCTTGCAGTGCACGACGATCTCGCGGCTCGAGTCGAGTTCGTTCACCCGCTTCGGCAGATCGTTCAGTGGAATCAGATATCCACCGAGGTTGCAAATTTGATATTCGTGCGGCTCGCGCACATCCAGGACGAACAGGTCTTCCTTCGCATCCAGACGCCGCTTCAAATCTTCGACTTGAATCTCGGGAACGCCACCGCCCACAGGTTTTTCCTCCCCGCGAATGCCGCAAAACTCGTTGTAGTCTATCAGCTTCGTTACCGTCGGATGCGTCCCGCACACGGGGCAATCCGGATTCTTGCGGAGCTTGAGTTCGCGGAACTTCATGCCCAGCGCATCGATCAGCAGCAAGCGTCCGATGAGCGGATCACCGATGCCCAGGATCAGCTTGATGACTTCCGTCGCCTGCATCACGCCGACAAGTCCCGGAAGAATTCCTAGCACCCCCCCTTCGGCGCATGACGGAACCAATCCCGGCGGTGGCGGCTCGGGATACAGGCAGCGGTAGCATGGACCATCCTCAGTCGCAAACACGCTGGCCTGTCCTTCAAAGCGGAAAATCGATCCGTAGACGTTCGGCTTGCCAGACAGCACGCACGCGTCGTTCACCAGATAGCGTGTCGGAAAATTGTCGGTGCCGTCGGCGATGATATCGAAGTCGCGAAACAGTTCCATCGCGTTGGCGCTGCTCAGCCGCGTGTCGAATGTCTGCAGATTGAGAAACGGATTGATCCCTTTCAGCTTGTCCGCCGCCGAATCCAGCTTCTTGCGGCCCACGTCGGCGGTCGAGTGGATGATCTGCCGCTGCAGGTTGGTGTAATCCACCACATCGAAATCGACCAGTCCGAGCGTGCCGATGCCCGCTGCGGTGAGATACAGCGCCAGCGGCGATCCCAGACCTCCTGTGCCGATGCACAGCACGCGAGCGGCCTTCAGCTTCTGCTGCCCTTCCATGCCGACCTCGGGCATGATCAAATGCCGCGAGTAGCGCAGGATCTCGTCTTTATTGAGTGTCATCGGAATTTCGGTGGTGGTTGCCATAGGTCCTCAAATCAGAAATGGGTTTCGAAGGGCGCCCCACCCTTGTCGCGGTCTTGGCGACAGGGTGGTGATTGTGATTTTCTCGCGTCGCTAAGTCAAAGTCCCCACCCTCTCGCAAACTACGCGAGAAGGATGGGGGCGCCCAAATCTCATGATGAGCAGCTACGCCGCGCCGCCGGCGATCGACGGGACGATCGAAATGTTATCACCATCGTTCAGCGTGGTCGCTTCTTTCTGCAAGTAACGGATGTCTTCGTCGTTGACGTAGAGGTTCACGAAAGCCCGCAGCTTGCCCTCGTCAGTGTAGAGATGCTTCTTCAGGTCGGGATGCTGCGCTACCAGCGCGTTCATGGCTTCGCCGACAGTCGATCCGGAGACGTCCACTGAAGCCTGTTTGCCTACATACTGCCGCAAAGGTGTAGGAATGTGAATCTTGCTCATATGGTTACTGTAAGAGATGCGGTAGGCCTAGGGCAAGATTCAGGAGAACTGGCCTGCCAGGCGGGTTCGACGGGGGGTTCGGCTAAGTGCCAGCCTCGGTTTCAAGCAACTTCGTGATTTCCGGATTGCCAGACTGTTCGGCGAGCAGCTTGAACGGTCTTCCCTGCGTGTCGCACATTCCACCAAGAGTAGGGAAACGTTTCAGGAATCGCGCAACCCAATCGACATCACTCCGGCGTATTGCGTAGGCAAAGTCATCGAGTTCAATCCCGAGGAATCCACCCATCTCCCGCAGATATTCGATCGCCCAGCCTGCGGGGGTCGCGCCGTATTGGCCGTCTCGTGCATTAATCTCCGCGCCTTGCTCCACTAGTGCCTCAACGACGCCGCGATGCCCGCCAAAGGCAGCGTAGTGAAGGGCAGCAGCACCGGTTTGATCCCGTTGGTTGATTAACTGAGGATGGTTCGCAGCGATGGCTTGGGCATCCGCTTCATTGCCAAGTTTCGCGGCCTCAATCAACTTCTCAAAGTCACCCATTGGAGTCCTCCACATTTCACGGGCTGAAGTGCTGTGCGGTCAGTGACAAGCATACAATTTCGCAGCCAGCCGCGAACCTGTGCCAGAGAAGCTACTTATCCGCTGCGTTGCTGCGCCCTAGAATCCATCCGGGGAGATATTCCAATGACGATCTTTGATCCTGCTCGGGGCAGAGTAATTGACGGTGGAGGCCATGGCGGCAACCTGATTCGCCTGATCGGTTTGGGAATCCTGGCCTTCATCCTCGTGATTCTGGTTCTCAGCGCGGTGACGCGCGTTGGCACAGGCCACGTTGGCGTGCTCACGCTCTTCGGCAGGGTCACTGGAGAAACGCTGGGCGAGGGCATTCACGTCATCAACCCGCTCAAGACGAATAACGAGATGTCGATCCAAACGCAGACCCTCAAAGAATCTGCCAGCGTGCCTTCCAGCGAAGGTCTGATGATGGCCCTCGACACCTCGCTCATCTACCATCTGAATCCCGATCGCGCCGCGGACGTATTCCAGCACATTGGCGCCGACTACGAGAACGTCGTCGTCGAACCAACGCTGCGCTCCGCGATCCGCGAGGCGACCGCATCGCACACGGCGAATGCGCTCTACACCGGCGAGCGTGAAATGGTAGCGAAGCAGATCCTCGACCAAATCACGCAGGAACTCAATAAGCGTGGAATCACCGTGGAGAATGTTCTGCTCCGTGACATTCAACTTCCTTCGACGCTGAAAGCTGCAATCGAAGCCAAGCAACAGGCCGAGCAGGAGTCGCTGGCGATGAACTTCCGCTTGCAAAAAGAGACGCAGGAAGCACAACGCAAGCGCATCGAAGCGGCGGGCGTGCGTGACTTCCAGCAGATTGTCGCGCAAGGCATCACGCCATCGCTGCTCGAGTGGAAGGGCATCGAAGCCACGGAGAACCTGGCGAAGAGCTCTAACACAAAGGTGGTCGTCATCGGCAACAACAAGAACGGACTACCGCTGATCCTCGGGCAGTAGAGAGTTTGGTGCTGAGGTTCATGTGGCGACAGCCGCCTTCGGCTGTCGGTTGCCCGAAAGGGCGACGCTTTTCGTCGGCGCTGCTACCATTGACCAGTGCAACCGCTGCTCGACGTTCGCCAACTGAACATCGCATTCCCGGCGCAGAATCGAGGTGCGGACGCGCCTCCGCTGCCCGCGGTTCGCGACCTAAGCTTTTCCGTCGCTCCCAGCGAAGTGCTCGGGCTTGTAGGTGAATCCGGCTCCGGCAAGTCGATCACTTCGCTCGCCATCATGCGCCTGCTGCCTTTTCAGGCACGAGTTTCCGGCGAGATTGTCTTCGCGGAGAATGGAGCAAAACCGCGCAATCTCGCGACGATCGATGACGATTCCATGCGCCAATTGCGCGGCTCGCGCATTGCCATGATCTTCCAGGAGCCGATGACGGCACTGAATCCGGTAATGCGCGTCGGAGATCAGATTGCCGAAGCGGCCTCCGCGCACCATTCGATTTCGAAGCACGAAGCCTGGCAGCGCGCAGTAGATGCGATGAACGACGTCGCGATCCCCGATGCGGCTCGCCGTGCGCGCGACTATCCTCACCAACTTTCGGGAGGCATGCGTCAGCGCATCATGATCGCCATGGCCATCGTCAATCGCCCGCAACTGTTGATCGCCGATGAACCCACGACCGCGCTCGATGTAACAATCCAGGCGCAGATTCTCGAACTGCTCGCAGAACTGCGTCAGAAGTTTGGACTGGCGATGCTGTTCATCTCTCACGATCTCGCAGTCGTTTCGCAGGTCGCGGATCGAGTTGCCGTAATGTACGCTGGCTGTCTAGTGGAGCTGGGCGCGAAGCGCGATATCTTCCACGCGGCAGCGCATCCTTATACTCGCGGACTCCTGCATGCGGTGCCTGACCTAAAGACGGATCGATCGCAACCGCTGCAGACCATCGAAGGGACTGTTCCGGCTTTGCAATCTTTGCCTCCGGGATGCGCATTCGAGCCGCGGTGCGGTTCGCGGATTCCCGAGTGCGAGCGAGCGTTACCGCCGCTGGTCGAGGTTGCTGCGGGGCATTGGGCGCGCTGTCCGGTTGTGAATGCCGCATCGTGAACGGCGTCAGGAAGAGTCGCGTTCAAGCTGGTCGCGCTTGACGAAGAGCATCACAACTAATGCTGCGAGCAGACCTAAGCTGATCCACCACGCGTCCAGATACCAGCCGAGCCACGACGAGACGAAATAGTTGACGCCATCCCTGAAAGGGATCCAGTACGAATGGAGAGCGTCCCGGGAGGACGAGGCCCACGACGAAACGGTGCAAAGCAGACCAAAATGCAGAGCGGAATTTGCAAGGAGAAGTCCCACGATCAGCGTGAACCACAGCGGCGTTCGGTTCCTGAACCGCCATCCCAGAAATTTGCTCATATCGTTCCTCTCGAGTCGCAAGAGTCTGGCTAGCCATCTAGTGCCAGTTGTTAGTCTATAATCGGCAGTTTGTCCGGTGATCCGTGCGCATACTGCTGCTCAGCGACATCCACGCCAACCTCGAAGCGCTCGATGCTTGCCTCGCGAATGCTCCATCGTTCGACAGGATCGTAAACCTCGGCGACATTGTCGGATACGGTGCGAGCCCGAATGAAGTGACCAACCGCTCGCGCGAGTTGGGAACAGTCTTCGTGCGCGGCAATCATGATAAAGCGGCTACAGGCATCATGGATCTCGAGGACTTCAACCCCATGGCTGCGGCAGCGGCGCTGTGGACGCGCAATGAACTGACGCAGCAGAATCTGGAGTGGCTGCGCGCTCTGCCGCATGGTCCAGTCTCGTTGCCGGATTTTCCCGACGTGCAGTTGGTCCACGGTTCTCCCAACGACGAGGACGAATACGTCGTCTCGCTTGGCGACGCGCTCGCGCCGCTGATTACGCTGAGCATCCCACTGACTTTTTTCGGACACACGCACCTGCAGGGAGGATTTTTCGCAAACGGATCTTCGGCGGATGGATTTCGTCCGGAGTATCGGACCGTGGGTCAAGCGGAGTCGGTTCCGCTGCAGTTAAAAGATTCGGCTCGTTACCTGATTAATCCCGGATCGGTTGGGCAACCGCGCGACGGAGACTGGCGGGCTGCATTCGCTCTCTTCGATACTGACGCACAAATCATCCACTTTCATCGCACGCCTTACAACCTGAAGGAAGCGCAGGATCGAATCTTTGAGGCCAAACTTCCGCCGCGGTTGGCTACGCGTCTTGCCTCGGGACGATAAGTTCGAACTTCAAGACCGCCGCAAGAAAATCCTGAAAAAATCGCGGAGTCATCGTTTTCTTAGCCCTACGGCGTGTTGCGTTTTGGGAAACGGCGGCTTTTTTGGAGGTACCCCCCTCCCCTTGCCCCTTGAAAAGCCTTGTCTGGCGCGGGCTTCGCAAAAAGTGCCCGCAAAATCTTGAGTGCGAACGGGTTAGAAGTCAAAATCTTGATTCCAGAGGACTTGCACCGTTTTTCCTGGCTCGTTGTCGACCGCTCACGCCTTGACGATGATCTGCTCTCTCGCATCGAAGCGCAAGGTCAGATGTCACATCGTGACGTTGATGGTTGTGGATTTTCGGAATCACGGCTCGGATTGCTAAACTCTGACATGCCTTCGGATTCCTTTCGACATTCTTTCATCCAACCTGGCACCAAACATCTTTTTGAGGCGCGCGAAAATCCGCCGGAGCGCTATCTGGTTGCGCACAGCGACGGCGGGGCGCGGGGAAATCCCGGACCTGCGGGCTATGGCGTCGTGATCAAGGATGAGGCGGGGCAGAAGGTCGCCGCGCTCAGCGAGTATCTGGGACATCAGACGAACAACTTCGCAGAGTATCAGGGATTGATCGCGGCGCTCGAGTATGCGATCGAGTATGGTCCGAAGGCGCTGAAGCTGATCAGCGATTCGGAATTACTGGTGCGGCAGATCAAAGGCATTTACAAAGTTAAGAATGCGACGCTGCAGGATCTGCACGGACGGGCCAAGCAGTTGATCGCGCAGCTGGAATGGTTTTCGATTGGACATGCGTTGCGCGAACACAATCAGGAGGCCGACCGGCTGGCGAATGAAGCGATGGACAAGGGCATGGGACGAGGCGTGAATCATGTGGCAGCGGCCGCCTCGGCCGCGCGACCTTCGGCTCAACCGCTGGAGTTTGAAGGAGTCGTCCGCGACGGAAAAGTGGAGTTATTGAACGGATCCGTACCCGAAGGTAGCCGGGTACAGGTGAGGGTCAAAAAGTGACGTCAGACCCGCACAGGGGCTAAATTCCGGATTCCTTTTCGTCCCCTTTTCGCGGCCCTTTAAGGGCCGCTCTTCCACGTTTGTACGAACGTTCGTGTCCCGCCACAGTTCTGAGGATTTCGTCTTCCCACGGGACTCTGTTAGCTACTTTCCGTCGCAAAAATGAGGCAGTGTGGAGCGATGGATGCTGATGGGAGAGCCAAATGTCGGGGTCAGAGTGCTCAGTTTGAGGTTACTCGAAGAAGTACTAAAACATTTGCAGTACATATTGTTTTAGTCGGGGATGTGCCCTTACGATGGCGTCCATGATCAAGCTACGACATCAACAACCATCGCTGTGGCATTCAGGCTTAGCGGCGGACATCGAGGATTTGTGGGAGCCGTGGATGCGGCTGGTGGACGGTCTGCTGGAAGATGAGCAACTGCTGGAGACAATTTATGAGGCGCAAGGCGAACGGTATCCGCAGAGCCGCAGGCGGGGCCGCGAGCAAACGCCGGCCGAAGTGGTGTTGCGTCTGCTGCTGTTGAAACACATTCGCAACTGGAGCTATGACGTGCTGGAGCGAGAAGTGCGCGCCAATCTAGTGTATCGCGCGTTTACGCGGGTGGGAGACGGGAAAGTGCCGGATGCCAAGACCATGGCGCGGCTGGGGCAGCTCATCGGGCCGGAAGTGATCGAGGAGTTGCATCAGCGGATCGTGCAATTGGCGCAAGAACACGGAGTGACGCGTGGGCGAAAGCTGCGGGTCGATACCACGGTGGTGGAAACCAACATCCACTATCCGACCGACAGCAGTTTGTTGGGGGACGGCACGCGGGTGCGGACGCGGACGATGAAGAAGATCGAGCAGAAAGCCAGCGGCCTGAAGCAGAAGGTGCGGGATCGCATGCGGAGTGTGCGGAAGCAGGTTCTGGCGATTGCCCTATCGACCCGGTACCTGGGTCCGGAAGGAGAAGCGCGCAGAAAGAAACAGTATGGAGAACTGCTGAGTTTAACCCGGAACATCGTAAACCAAGCGCAACGCATATTAGAAGAGGTGAAGAAAGTTCCGCGTGCTGGTCGCGTTGCCCTGGGAAGCTTAGTGGAAACGCTGGCCACGATGACGGGGCGGGTGCAGCAAGTCATGAAACAGACCAAGCTGCGAATCTTTGCCGGAGTGACCAAGTCGCAGGAAAAGATCGTGAGCGTGTTTGAGCCGCACACGGAAATCATTCGCAAAGGCAAGGCCAGCAAGCCGACCGAGTTTGGCAAACTGGTCAAGATTCAGGAAGCGGAAAATCAGATTATCAGTCACTACGAAGTGTTCGCTGAGCGTCCCAGCGACCGCCAGTTGTTAGTGCCGTCGATCGAGGTTCACCAGCGGAGATTCGGCCGCATTCCGGCGCTGGTGGCTGCGGATGCGGGATTCCACTCGCAGCAGAATGAAAAAACTGCCGGTGCCATGGGAGTGCGATGGCTTTCGGTGCCGAATCAGAAGACCAAGAGTGCGGAACGCAAACGTCTTTATCGGCAGCGCTGGTTTCGTCGTGGACAACGGTGGCGAACCGGATGCGAGGGTCGCATCAGCGTGCTGAAACGGAGACACGGGATGCGGCGTTGTTTGTATCGCGGATTCCCCGGCATGCAGCGCTGGGTTGGGCTCAGTGTGATTGCCGACAATGTGATTCAGATCGGGCGTTGTCTCGCCCCACAGGCAACATGAACAACAATACGCGCTCGGCTATTCCGGTTGAGCCGAGCGCCACAAAAGTGATCACCAGAAGCGGCTCACTTCGGATCGTAAACAACCGGAAGCGTCTCAGAAACCGCATTTTTGCGACGGAAAGTAGCTAGTCGGCGGCGGAGGTGTGGTCGTGGATGATTTTCCAGCCGTCGGGAAATTTGCGGAAGACCAGCGTGAAGAGACCGTGGGGCGTCTTGCCGTCGGACATCGTTAGATGCCAGGCGCCGCGTACGAAAGCAGCTTCGGGGCCGAGGATTTCGATCCGCAAGTTGGAGAATTCGAGTTTTCCCATTTCATGGCCGGGACTGGCGTACCTGGCTTTGTAGCGATCGATCGTGGCTTGCCAGCCGTGCTGCTCTTTGTCGCCGGAGAAAAAAGTGAGGTCGGGAGAATTCCAGTATCCGGCCATGAAGGCGTCGAGGTCGTGACGGTTCCAGGCGTCCTGCTGAGTGAGGAGGACCTGCTCGACGGCGGATTTGGCGTCTTGCGCGGCAGCTTGCGTTGGCGATATGGGGACCGCCAAGGCGATCAACGACAATAGGATCGGAAGACCGGCGAGAGATTTGCGCATGAGTTCTCCGGATTGAATCGGGATATGGTTCGCGAAAGTTATATGGCGCTCGCAGGAAAAAGCGCTCACCACGAAGGGCACGAAGGGAACCTACTCGCTAACGCAGACCTCTAATGCGCCTCTTCGGCGGCCGGGGCTGCATCGGGCGTATCGACTTTTTGCGCTACGACGTGCGGCGCAATTGGCGATGCTTGGAAGTCTCCGGCATCTTTGCCCGCCATGGCTGTGGTCATGAAATTCATCCAGATCGGCAGCGCCGCGTGCGCGCCGGTCTCTTTCGCTCCTAGCGACTTCTTTTCGTCGTAGCCGACCCAGACTCCACAACTCATCGTCGGCGAGAATCCCATGAACCAGGCGTCGGTAAAATCGTTCGTCGTGCCCGTCTTGCCCGCGACCGGAAACGGCAGTTTTGCAGCGGCGATTCCCGTGCCGTGCAGCACGACTTCGCGCAGCATTGACGTCATGACGCGGGCGGTGCGCTCGCTGATGACATCTCTGACGTCCGGAAAATCTTCTTCGAGCACACGGCCTTCGTAGTCGGTGACGCGCGTGAGGTAGCGCGGCGTGACGCGCACCCCGTCGTTGGGAAAAACGCTGTAGGCGGCGGTCTGCTCGAGCAGAGTAATTTCGGCCGAGCCCAGCGCTACGGGCAGGTACGGCGGCAGCTTTGAGGTGATGCCAAAGCGCTCGGCGTAATCGATCACCGTCTTGATGCCCACTTTGTTCGCCAGCTTGAGAGCAGGGATATTGCGCGACTGCGCCAGCGCGCGGCGCAACGTGATGATGCCTTCAAATTTCTCGTCGTAATTGTGCGGCGTGTAGGGACCGGACGGCGTGTCGAAGCTGACTGGCTCGTCGAGGATGGTGTCGTCGGGAGATCCACCTTCATCGATGACCGTTGTGTAGACGTAGGGCTTGAAGGAGGATCCAACCTGGCGCAGAGCTTGCGTGGCGCGATCGAATTTGGATTCGTTGAAGTCGCGTCCGCCGACCAGCGCCTTAATTCCGCCGGTGACATTGTCGATGGCGAGCAAAGCTCCTTGGGCGCCGGAGTCCTGTTCGAGGCTGACGTGCGCGGCGCCATTGGCGCTGAGCGTGAGGAGTTTGATATAGCAGATGTCGCCGGTCTTGAGGATGTCGGCGAGTTTCTGCTGGGTCCAGGCGACGTCGGCCTGTCCGATGGCGGCGGTGTAACGGCCGAATTTCAGTGTGGCGATCCCGGTACCGGCGGAGGTGACGAGCGCGTGGATGTATCCGTTGACCTCGGGCTCGTCGTCCCAATCAGGATGCGAGTATTTGTCGAGAACGGCTCCCTCGTCGACGACGTTTTCAAGATGGCCCTTCCATCCGTGACGGCGCTCGTAGGCCGCGAGGCCATCAAGGAGGGCCTGGTTCGCGGCTTTCTGCAGATCGACATCGAGAGACGTGTAGACCTTGAGACCGCCTTCGTGGACCTGGTCAGCTCCATATTTGCCTTCGAGATAACGGCGAATCTCCTCGACGAAATAAGGAGCGAGGGAATTCGGATCGTGAGCGAGATGGAGAACGAGTGGAGCGGAACGAGCGTCAGCAGCCTGGGTTGCGGTGATTTTGCCGTCCTCGAGCATGGCATTGATGACCAGGTTGCGGCGCTTTTGCGCGCGATCGGGATGAGTGATCGGCGAATAGACCGTTGGGCCTTTCGGCAGGCCCGCGAGGAGCGCGGCTTCGTCGAGGGTTAATTGTTTGGCGGGCTTGCTGAAGTAGTACTCCGAGGCAGATTCGAAGCCATAGACGCCGTGTCCGAGAAAAATCTGGTTGGCGTAGAGCGTGAAGATTTGCGGCTTGGTGAAGCGGCGCTCGATCTGGATGGCCAGCATGGCTTCCTGAACCTTGCGCTGCCAGCGGCGGTCGGGCGAGAGAAAAAGATTGCGGGCGAGCTGCATGGTCAGCGTGGAGGCGCCCTGTACCTTGCCGCCGGATTCGATATCGCGGTAGGCGGCGCCGACGATCCGCCAGAAATTAATGCCGGAGTGGCTATAGAAATCCTTGTCCTCGATGGAAACCAGCGCGTCGCGGAGCACCGGAGGAAAATCATCGTAGCCGGCGACGACACGGCGCTGCAAGGCGAAGGAGCCTATGACGCGATCGTGGTCGTCGTAGAGCTCGGTGATCGAGCTGGGACGGTAGTTTTCGAGGGCGTCGACTTGCGGGAGATCGGTGGTGTAGACGAGGAGGAGTCCGGCAGTCGCGCCCACGAGCACGGAGGTCAGAACGAGCAGGCCGAAGAGCACGCGGCCGACGAGGCGGCGTCCACCGATTTCTACCGATGGGAGATCTTCGTAAAGCGACTTCATGGGGATGAGTTCAGAATAGCATTTTGGCAAGGAATCGAGATTCGATGAGTGGCTTAGGTGCGGGAGCGAGGCGCCGCCGCGACAGGTGGCGGGCCCCTTCGGCTAACGCTCGGGCAGGCGCGCGGCTACGATAAAAGAAAACACGCGCCTTGCGGCGCGCGTCTTTTTCAACTTTGAGTCTTGGTGAATCGCGAATTAGCTGGCGTGGCTCTTCAGCACTTCTACGGCTTTGTTCAGCTGATCGTCGACGGTGTTCTTGGGCTTGGCTTCGTCCTGCGCAGGCGCAGCGCCGTCTTCATCATCCGGTCCCACCGAGTCGTCGATCGCGTCGGCGACTACGACATTAGGCGTGATGGCGGTATCCTGAATGGCTTTGCCGCTCGGCGAATAATACTTCGCTATCGAGAGGATCAGAGCCCCACCGTCTTTCAGGTCAATCGTCTTCTGCACCGAGCCGTCGCCGAAGGTTTTGTCTCCGACAACGTCGCCGCGAGCATTCTCCAGAATTGCCGCCGCCACGATTTCAGCAGCACCAGAGGTTCCGCGGTTCACGAGAACAGCGACCGGAAGAGATGTGATCGCCTTGGCCGGATCGGCGTTGAAGGCTTCGCGCGGATAGCGCTGGCCTTGCAGATAAGTGATGGTTCCGTGATTGAGGAAGAGATTCGCGACGGCGATTCCTTCGGTCTCATCGCCCTCGGCGCAATTGCGGACGTCGAGCAGAATTTTCTTCGCGCCCGATTTTTCGAGCGACTTGATCTTGGAACTGATTTCCTGAACTTTTCCCTTCGTCAGAGCTTCGACTTTTACATAGCCGATGCCGTCGTCCATCATCTTGTCGGAGACAACAGGGATGCTGACGACGTCGCGGGTGATGACAACCTTCTGCGGCTCGGCCTTGCGAGCACGAACGACTTCGACATTGAGAGTTGATCCCGGAGTCCCGGCAAGCAGATTGCGAATCTCGGGGAGCGACATATCGCGCGTGCTCATGCCTTCGATCGATTCGAAGATGTCGGTCTGCTCGATTCCGGCTTTCTCGGCGGGCGAACCCGGCAACACCGCAACCACCGCGGCGTAGCCGAAGCGCTTCGAGACGACCGCGCCGATTCCCGCTTTACCTTCGGCTTTGCGAACCTTGAATGCCTTGTAGGCGTCGGCCGTCATGTAGCTCGAATTGGAATCGAGCGACTCGAGGAGTCCGTGCAGCGCACCGTCGGTCACCTTGGGAATGTTGGGCTCTTCCACATACTCGCTGCGCACGCGGGACAGCACTTCGCTGTAAACCTGAAGTTGACGGTAGGAGCCGTCGTTGGAGGAGGCGTGTACGCCTCCCATCGAACCGACGACAACGAACAGCAGAACGGCAAAAGAGGTGACGAGAATCGCTGCTTTGGTTTTCATGGACATCTGTTGTGATCTTCTTCCGGGAGGAACCTGAAAATCTTGGTTCATTATATCTCTAGATGCTCCCAGCGAACCCCTGGCTGCTCGATTTGTGCCCCATCGGTAACGCGGAGGGGCTGGACCGGATTTCGGTCACGAAACATAACAACGGGCGCCCCTATAAAGCCGGCTTAAAGCTCAGCGTCATAAGAGTTTGCACGGAAACCGGGCGTCCGTTCATGATGTAGGGCTTGAATTTCCATTGCTTCACGCCGTCGATCGCGGGTCGCGCAAAGGCCAGCGATCCCTGCAGGAACTTGGCATCCTGCACTGTGCCGTCTCTTCCAATCAGAACTTGTAGAATCACCGTCCCCTGCTGGCTCTTGGCAGTGGCGGGATAGGGAACCATGGGCTGGTCGGAAAGCAGCGCGCGCTCGGCACCCTCGGCGACGACCACGGGCTCGATGGAGGGCATCGCGGATTCGACGGGCCGGTTGCCGCCGGCATCGGGCGTGGACGACGCCATTTGAGACTTCAGGCTTGAAGGGATATTGCCAGGCGCTACGTGCGACTGCGGATTCTTGAGCGGTGCTGGTTTCGGGGTGACTGGGACCGCGACCGGAGCGGGAGTGTCAGTGTGAGTCGGCGTGCTCGCGGGCTGCGAGGTTACATTCGCAGGCGGCGGAACTGTTGCCGTAGTCGTCGCAGCGGGCTGCGACTGCGCAGGGGTTGTTGATGCCGATGGATTCTCGACCACCTGCACTGTGGGAGTCTGCGTTGCCGGATTTTGAGGCTGATCGCTCGGTGCGGCTGATCCATCAGTCGTCGAACCGGCGCTTGTTGATCCAGCGGCCGGAGCCGTCTGATCGGCGGTCGCGGAATCGACCGGCGGCTTTTTCACCGTCGGATCGACGACCGGCAGGACTTTGATCTGGGACGGATCGGTGGTAGCGTCGGGAATGTTTTCCGCCACAGGAAGTTTGTATTCATCGCCCGCGCGGGCAAAATCTTCGTGAGCTGCAGGAGCCTGTGCCGGCGTCACCGGCTGCGGGTTGAGCCAGACATGCAACGCGTGCTGACCCCGAGACCAAAACGCCTTTGCCAGGGGATGCCATGGAGCCTGCGGCGCGGCCGCGATGCCAATGCTGGCGAGCAGGAGCGCGACGATGATTGCGCCTTTGCCCAGACGGAAACCCGACGGAGCGGCTTCGGCGGGCTCGCTGCCTTCGTCGATGTAAGCGTGGAGGTCGGCTTCTTCTTTCGCCTCGTCGGTCTTTCGTTGAGGCTTCGCCTGAATCTGCGCCACCTCCGAGCGTTGCTCCGGAGCAGGCCCTGAAATCTGATCGTAGCTGAGCAGTTCGGGCTTGCTGGATGCGGCGGGAGCAGGTGCAACCGCTGCCGGAGCAGACTGCCGGGTTACACCGCGGGTTTTCAAATACCACTCAAGGCCACGGGTCTCGCCGGGCGCGGGCAGCGGGGGCGCCTCCGGCTGTGTTTCCTGAACAGAAGCGGCGACTGGCTCGAGATCTTTGAGTGGATCGACGGGCTGAGGTGCTGGCTGATCGAACGAGCCGGGGGCGTTCGATTCGGTGACGAACGCGCCTCCCGGAGCTGTCGGGCTTGATTGCAAGAATTCTCCGGCGCGCAGCGTTTTTTCCTTGCCCGGCTCCATGCTTGCCGGAATCGTCGCCGGAGCGGCGGCGGAGTGGTTCAAAACGCTGATTGCCGCCGGCGTCGCTGGGTCGCGCCTGGAACGCAGCAAATCACGCGCGGTCTTCAGTGTGTCTTTAATCTGGTTCGCGAAGATCGGCTTGCGCAAGATAGAATTCGCGCCCGCCTGCAATGCCTGGGGAACGCTGATGTCGTCGCTGACGATGGCAAGGGTGATGGGGCGTTCGGAGGCCTTGCGCTCGCGGGCGGCGGCGAGCAGCAGGCCGGCTTCGGGCTGCTGATCCCAATCGATGATGACGATCTGAAATGGTTCTTTGGAAATCTTCTCGACGGCAGCGACGGCCTCGGGGCAGGATTCGGCCAGGACCTCGAGATCGGCCAGGACCTGACGAATGGTCGCGGCGCTCCCTTCATCCGAAGAGAACAAGAAACACTGAAGCCCCATGTTGCCAGACTAAGAGGAGCGAGTAACCGCGACAAGATTACTGTGGTGGTCGGGATCGAAGGGCTTGAGGAATCGTGAGTACATGTACCACTGCGCACGGCTGGGCTAAAATGCTCGGTCGTTCGACATTCTTCGTTCGTCGCTCGTTCGTTCGATCGATTCGCGCCTATGTCCTTGCAAGAACATAACTACTGGCTGACTACAGCTGAGTTTCCAACGACAGATACTTCGCGTCCGCTGCCCGAGACAGCGGACGTGGCGGTGATTGGCGCGGGCTTCACGGGGCTTTCCGCCGCGCGCACTCTGGCTAAGCGGGGGGCGCGGGTTGCGGTGCTGGAAAGTGAGACGATCGGGTGGGGCGCCAGCTCGCGGAATGGCGGGATGGTGCTGACCGGGATGAAGTTGGGCGTCAACAAGCTGATTTCGATGTACGGACGCGAACTGACGCGGCGGATGTATGGAGCTTCGCTGGCTTCGATGGACTGCGTCGAGCAGATTGTTCAAGAGGAAAAAATCGACTGCGACTTTTCGCGCTGCGGACATCTGGAAGTCGCCTGCAAGCAGAAACATTTTGATGACTACACGCGCCAGACCGAGATCATCGAAGTTGAGTTCAATCACAAGCTGCGCGTTGTACAGAAGAGCGAACTGAGCGCGGAGATCGGGTCAAGCATTTATTACGGCGGCATGGTGGATGAAGTCAGCGCGGGGTGCAATCCGGCTCGCTACGTCGCGGGGCTGGCCCGAAGCGCGATGAACAACGGGGCAGAGATTTTTGAGCATGCGCGGGTCGAAAATATTCAGCGCGATTCGCGGCAGAGCGAAGCGGGATGGAAGATCACGACATCGCGCGGGTCGCTGTGGGCGCACGAGGTGTTCGTGGGCACGAGCGGATATACGGGATCGGCGACTCCAGAGCTGCAGAAGAAGATCATTCCCATCGGATCGTTCATCATTACGACCGAGGTGCTGCCGAAGGCGCTGGCGCACGAACTGAGTCCGCGCAACCGGATGATCTACGACTCGAAAAACTATCTTTACTACTACCGGCTGACTCCGGATGGGCGCATGTTGTTCGGCGGGCGGGCAGCGTTTTTTCCGGAGAACGATCAGACGGTCCGGCAGAGCGCGGAGATTCTGCGGCGGGGCATGGTCGGCGTGTATCCGCAACTGGCTGACGCACGGATCGAATACGTGTGGGGCGGAACGCTCGACTTTGCATTTGACATCATGCCGCACGCCGGTCAGATGGACGGCATGTACTACGCGGTTGGATATGCTGGACACGGCGTCGCGATGGCGACGTATCAGGGACAGAAGATTGCGGAACTCATGGCGGGGGATCAGCCAGAGAATCCGTTTGTGGGGATTCCGTTTCCGGGGGTGCCTCTCGGGCTGTACAACGGGAAGCCGTGGTTTTTGCCGCTGGCGGGGGCGTGGTACAAGGTGCTGGATTGGGTGAGCTAGAATCGACCTACAATCTCCTAATACCCATGTCGGAAACAGAGCCGCATAAGTTCGATCGAGTCGCAACCGCAAAGCAAAAAGAGAAGATATTCCTTACCCTCATCGATCAATTACGCTCCACTCCTGATCCGGATGAAGCAAAGCAATTGGGCGATGAGGTCGGACGTATCCTCATCGGTGAATGATGGGAATCAACAGTGAGGCCGACATCTGCTATGGCCTGGCGTGCCTCAAGGCGAACCCGAGAGTAAGAATTTCCGAAGATTCGGCGAAGGTTAAGGAAGCGTACCGTCAACGTTGTGGGTTGGGCGGAATCGAAGGCCCTCATTTGAACTGAAGGTCAAGCGCCACGCGGAAGGTCTGGATTGCATCTTGGTCGAATTCGAGAAAGTGCAACCTCTGGAATCGAGGATGGGGTTCTCAGATTTTCCTGGGGAACTGATCACCATGCGAAACCCAGCAAATCGACAACCTACCGATACAATGTTTGGCACGTTTCACACCTGGATCAAGAAGACGCAAATTGGCGCATCCCGATTTACGGAGATTCAGCCCTCTTTCCGAGCAATCCATACACCGCTGGGCCTACCACGATTGCGCTTGCGCCGCCGATCAGGCCGAAGCGGTCGCTGCCGAGAAGTGCCACTAGCGCCATCACGACTGGCGCTCCCACCACGTAGAGCAATCCCGCGCGGCCGCCGGGGATTTTGAATGAGCGTTTGAGGTCCGGCTGGGTGCGGCGCAGCTTCCACGCCGAGAGCACCGTCAGCACGGTCGTGGCCGAGCGCAGCCAGATGTAGACGGAGATCAGTTCGGCGAGGCTTTGCCACGCGAGCAAGGCATAGATCGCAGCCGATGCGACGATCGCAAGCCATGGCGTTCCGGAGCGCTTGCTCTTGTGGGTCAGGACTTCGGGCAGGTATCCATCTTCGGCCATCGCGAAGGGCATGCGCGTCGTGGTGAGGATGGTGCTGTTGAGCAGCGCGACGTTGCCGATCATAGCGGCGAGCGTCATCCAGGTGCCGAGCCAGGGGTGACCATGGAATGTTCCTCCGATCATCGCCGCGGCGTCGGAGAAGAATCCCGTATGCCATTTTTCCCAGTTTCCAGCCGAAGCGAGTCCCGCCAACGTTGGAAGAAAGTAGGCTGCGATGGATAGCGGCACGACCATTGCCAGCGCCCGCGGATAGGCTTTGTGCGGATTCTCTACTTCCTCGGCTACGGTCGAAAGCTGTTCGTACCCGGAATAGAGCCACAATCCCAGCGCGAGGCCGACGCCGAAGACTTTGAAGGTCGGCTGGTGTGGAACGATCCAAGGGTGAAACGGATTCTGATGCCAGTGAGCCAGCCCGATGACGATCATCGTCATCACGGGGATGAAGATGAAGATTTCCAGTGCGGTCGCGACCTGCCCGACCATCTCGATACCGCGAACATTGATCCAGGTGAGGATCGCGATCAGCGCGACGGAGACGAGGTAGTGCTCCCACCAATTCATCCTGGGGAAGTAGTAGACGAGATAGTCCGTGAAGAGCACGGCATATGCGCCGCCAAGAAGAAACGATGCCGACCAGTTCCACCATCCGGCGAGAAATCCCCAGAAATCACCGAAGGCGGCGCGGGTCCAGCGGTAGAAGCCGCCTTCGACCGGCATGACGGTGGTCAGCTCGGCGGAAACGAGGGAGACCGGGATGCACCAGACGAATGGAAGGATGAGCAGGTAAAGCAGCGTGATGCCGGGGCCGGAGGTCGTGACCATGTCCTCGAGACCGAAAGGGCCTCCCGTCGTGTAGGAGAACATGACGAAGACTAGATAGAAGAGGCCGGCTTTACGGAGCGTGGAGGATTTGGAGTTTGTGCTCAAGGATGTCGTTGAGACTTGCCGGCAACGTATCTCTCACCATCATCTGCGGTGCTGACGGCAAAACGTAGCGAGCTACGTCTCTACGAAGAGACGCTTATGCGGCGAGCGTGCCGCTGAGCGCGCCTTCGAGTTCCAGCAGTTTGCGCTTGATGTCGAGTCCGCCGCCGTAGCCGCAGAGCGTGCCGTCGGAGGCGATCACGCGATGACACGGGACGACGATCGCCACCGGATTGCGATTGTTAGCCATGCCGACGGCGCGAAATCCCTTAGAGCGGCCGACGGCGCGGGCGATGTCAGCGTAGGTGCGAGTCTCGCCATAGGGGATCGCAAGCAGGGCGCGCCAGCAGGCGATCTGGAAATCAGTGCCGCGAAGATCGAGTGGGAAATCGAACGCACGGCGTGCTCCGGCGAAATATTCTTCCAACTCGCGGACGTACGAAGAAAGCTCGTTCGCGGAGTCTTCGAAGCGCACCTGCTTGCTCTCGGCGCGCAGATCACGCGGATTCGGACGGATGGTTTGCTGGCCGGGAAGGCGCTGGTCGAACTCGAGGGCGACCAGTCCCCGGTCGGAGGCGGCCAGAAACAGAGGGCCGATCGGACTCATAACTAGCGTGGAATGAAGAGTTTCCATAATTCACTCGGCTCAGGCTAGCTCTTCGAACCCCACAAACATATCACGACCTCGAGGACAGAGCGACGAGGGTCGCCGGCGCTCGTTGGCAGAAGTTGACAGAATCGGATCTATGCCCCAAAGTAGTGGCCTTGCCGTTGCTGTGGGACGTTGAAGCGTTGAAGAAAGCCCTCCTCATCTTCGCCGCCGTCGTGTTGACTCCGGTGCTTGTGGTCAGCCTCGTGCTGGCTGCGGGAGACTGGCGAACCATCGGCCAGACGGAAGCGGGTGACACGGTTTCGGTCAGTTCAGTGCGAGTGCTGAAGAACAATCAGAGGACCGCGCTGGTGCGGGTCGAGTACAAAGCTCCCGCGGAACTGCCGCAAGGCGGGCCCTTTGTCGAGATGCGTGCCCGCGTACGTTTTTACTGCGGCAACGGAACGGCAGCACCAAGCACGGAATGGTTTTACTCCCGCGACCGCAGCGGACGGTTTGTCGTCAGCAAGAAAGCCTCGCACGACGACCAGTTCGGTAAGGGACCGGAAGGCGGCTTTGCCGATCTGGTCAGCAAGAGCGTCTGCGGGCAAAGTAAGTAAGTAGCGGCTTCCCCCAAACGAACAGCAGATTCCTCCCTCCGGTCGGGATGACAAACATTTCTGAATAACAACCATCAGGGGTGGGCAGCGTTCAAGGCGAAGGCTACGTAGACTCCGCCTGATTTTGATTTCAGATCTTTTCCCCCGCCTGCTGCGATCACGACGTACTGCCTTCCGTTCAACTCATAGGTAATCGGCGTGGCGTTGCCTGCGAACGGCAGCGTGGCTTCCCACAGAAGCTGTCCGGTAGATTTATCGAAGGCGCGAAATTTCTTGTCGTAGTTCGTGGCGCCGATGAAGACGAGGCCGCCCGCAGTGACAAGCGGGCCTCCGTAGTTTTCCGTGCCTGTATTCTTCAGGCCTTTGGCCGCCAGGTCGGGATACTCGCCGAGTGGAATCTTCCAGAGGTATTCGCCGGTGTTGAGATTGATCGCGCTCAGCGTGCCCCAGGGCGGAGCGACGGCGGGATATCCATCGGGATCGTAAAAGCGCTTGTATCCCGTGAAGTGATATTTCATCTGGGCAGGTTCGGGTCCGGACCTCACGACCTGTTTGTCTTTCTCTTGATTCGCATTCTGGTCGCTCATGACATACGACAGCAGGGCGTGCATCTGCTGGGCGGAAAGGTTGGGAAAGCCGGGCATGCGTCCTTTGCCATTTTTGATGGTGGCGGCGACCTGCGGCATCGACATGCGATGGTTCAACCCGATCAGCGTCGGAATTTCGGGGGGAGAGCCCGTCATCTTTTCTCCGTGACAGACGGCGCACTGATTCATGTAGAGAGCCTTGACAGTGTCGGCCTCGGTATTTTCGGCGAGGGCCCCGGTCCAGGGGAGGTCGTTGGCGTTGACGTAGAGGCTGCCCGTCTCGGGATCGGCGGCTGGGCCACCCCACTCGGCGCCGCCATCGAATCCGGGGAAGACGACGGTGTCTTTGCCCACACTGAGGGGAACGAACTGGCCTTCGCTGCGGAAGGCGCGGAATTTCTCGAGAGCCCACTGGTGGACTTCGGGAGCACGGTTGCTGACGAGATCCTCGGTGAGGAGTTGACGAGCGAACGGCGCGGGCTTCGAGGGCAGGCATTGCTGCTTTGCGGCGACTTCTCCGGGGACGGTGCTCGGCGGATAGTCGTGACAATCGAGAGGGAAGAGAGGATTCCCGTTGGCGCGATCGAACAGAAATACGAATCCCTGCTTTGATGTTTGCGCGACGGCGTCCACTTTCTTGCCGTCGTGCTGAACGGTCAGAAGGACGGGCGGGGAAGGAAAGTCGCGATCCCAAAGATCGTGGTGCACGCCCTGGAAATACCAGATGCGTTCGCCGGTCCCGGCGTTGAGAGCGATGAGGCAATTGGCGAAAAGATCGTCGCCAACGCGGTCGGCTCCGTAGAAATCGAAGGCCGCGGACCCGGTGGGAACATAAACGATTCCCCGTGCGACGTCGACGGTCATGCCTGCCCAGTTATTGGCCGCACCGCTCGTCTCCCAGGCATCCTTCGGCCAGGTATCGGCGCCAAACTCTCCGGGATGCGGAATCGTATGAAACGACCAGCGGAGCTTGCCGGTGCGCACATCATAAGCGCGGACATCGCCGGGAGAGGCGGGCAGAGTTTCCGCTTCGCGTCCCCCAACAATCATCAGGTCCTTGTAAATGACGGCCGGACTCGTCATATAGATCGACTGATCGGCGGGATCGAGGCCGAGATCCTCGCGGAGATCGATGCGACCATCTTTGCCGAAGGTTGAGATTGGCTGTCCAGTCTGCGCGTCGAGCGCATAGACGAAGTTCATGACGCCGACAAGAATTCGGCGTTGTTTTCCATCGGTCCAGTAGGCGAGGCCGCGATCGGGCTGCGTGCCTTTGATGCCGGAGTCGAACTTCCACAGGAGCTTGCCAGTAGTGGCATCGAGGGCAAAGATTTTCTGCGATGGCGTGATCCCGTAGAGAACTCCTTCCACCTCGATCGGGCTAGTCTGCAGACCTCCGGATTCCTCGGTGTCGAAACTCCAGGCGATGCTGAGTTGCTTCACATTCTCGCGATTGATCTGGGCTAGCGGGGAGAAGTGATTGTTGTCGGAGGTGCCTCCATAAACCGGCCAGTCGTGGCTCGCGGCCTTGTCCGCGGAGTTCGCTGATGCCGGGCCGCCCGAACTCGCAGTCGCGGTCATGCACGCCGCGGCCAGGAGCGTGGCGATCTTGGTAAGTCTGATTTTCGAATTGGAGTTCAAGGAATTGGAGTTCAACTTGTCTCTCTGTACCGCCGCTGATTCTAGAACAACAATAAGGTCTTAGGGGCGGCGATGAGATTTTCACAACCCCGGCACCTCCGTAACCTTCGAACCACTTCCACACATCCGGCTTTCCGCTTATTCTGAAAGAGAAGTCGGCGGCTCCCGACGATTTCGATCCTCTCCCTATGGATTCGCTTCGACTTTATGGATTAGTAGCAGCCGGCGCTATGGCCCTGGCTGGCGCCTACGCGCTGCTACGCCGCAAGCCGAAAACGGCCGACGAGATCGAGCGCGAGCGGCGTGCCTGGCTGGAAACTACCGGACGCATCACCGATGGCACCGTGATCGACGTCCAGGAACTGGCCGCGGCCAGTAACTATCACGCCGCTGTCATGCTCATCTACAAATACGACGTAGCGGGAGTGTCCTACGAGTGCTCGCAGGATGTCACGTATCTGCGGCATTGGATCAATCTCCATTCCTGCCGTCTCGGGCTGCATACGTCGGTAAAGTACGATCCTCAGAATCCGGGGAATTCTCTCGTCGTGTCGGAGAATTGGATGGGATTGCGCCAGTAGCCACGCTAAAGCCCCGGTTCTTCTTCTCCTCTCTACGCGGCCCTTGAAGGGCCGCTCTTCCACGGTTATGCACGCGTCCGGAGAGCTCTTCCCATTAGAGGAGCTGAGATTTCCGAGGTTTGCAGGAATCGCTATTGCCAGGTGAGATGTATTCCGGTGTTGTGCTTGTCGAAGGTGAGCTGCAGAGACTTGGTGTCGCCGCCGACAAATTCTGCCGCCACGGTTTTGGAGAGATCGATCGTCTGATCGGTCGACAGAGCACGAAAGCGAAGAAGGTGTTTTCCGGCAGGAATGGTTAGGCTTTCGGAATCGACTCCGCGAATTCCATTGAAGACAACCAGTTTTTTCTGAGCTTCGCCATGCAAGGGACGGGTTAGCTCCAGCTTATCATCGACCCAGATGTACAGAGTCGCGTCTTTGAACTGATGTTGGACGGCTACGTCGAGAGTCGAGGTTGGAACGACGATCTGCTTCGCCGGACGCGGAGGTTTGGCGGTGCTCTTCTTCAGCGCCGGGTGAGGGGCGGGAACGGGCTGCGGTGGTTCCGTCTGAGCTGTCTCAACTACTGGCTTCGCCGAGTCGGAGATTGGGGACGGCAGGGCCTTCGTCGCCGGAGCCGAGGCGTCGATTGGCACTTTGGACGAGCTGACGAACAGTTTCGTTTGCGCCGCGAGAATGATCAGCACGACCACCGTGGCAGCGCCGAGGACCAGGTCGCGGATCGGAGCCTTGAAGAGAATGTGCCGCACGACCTTTTCGGCCTGCGCCATCGCTTTCGTGGGTGGCGCGACCGAGAGCGAGGATGTTCCCGTTCGTGTGGCGCCGGATTTCGCGCCCGCTGCGGCGGCTGCCTGCAGAGAAGTCGTCGTCGACCCGGGCTTCCGCTCGAGTAGCAGTCCTTGCAGCTGGCGCAGATCTTCGGCGAACTCCGCTCCGCGCTGATAACGTTCTTCTGGCTCCTTGGCCATTGCCCGGGAGATGACGACATCCAACTGAGGGGGCAGCGCCATATCGAGGGCGCTTGCGGCGATTGGCTCGCGGTTGGCCACTTTGAAGCAGACCGTGGTCGCGCTGTTGCCCTGAAACGGAGAATGTCCGGTGACCATGGCATAGAGAATCACGCCGAGGGAAAACAGGTCGGAGCGGCCATCGGCGCCTTCGCCGCTCAGCTGCTCGGGTGCCATGTAGGCTGGCGTACCCAACACCCGTCCTGGCAAAGTGAAGTGGGCGAGATTCAGTTTCGCGATGCCGAAATCCGCGATCTTCGCGCGGCCATCTTGCGTGATCAGGATATTCGCCGGCTTGATATCGCGATGAACTACCCCTTGGGCGTGCGCATACTCGAGAGCGTCCGCGATTTCAATGGCAAGCTGCAGCGCGGTTTCCAGGGGAAGCTTTTTCTTGCGCGCGAGGATCCTGTTCAGCGATTCGCCGGCAACATACTCGAGCACGATGTAGGGGTCCTGATTCTCCGGATTCTCTCCCACGTCGAAGACCGCGACGATACCGGAGTGATGCAAGCGGCCCGCGGCCTGCGCCTCATTCAAGAAACGGAGGCGAAATTCTTTTTCCGCGTCCGGTTCCTGGCCCCACAAGGAGACGGTCTTCACCGCGACCAGGCGGTCAATCTGGGGATCGCGAGCCTTGTAGACCACACCCATGGCCCCCCGGCCCAGTTCATCGACGATCTCGTAACGACCGAAGCGCTTTGTATCGAGATTTTCCATGTTCCTCAAATGGCGGCGTTCGAGCGCACACGTGCCGGGGAGGGATTCCTACTATGGTATCGTCCGGCCCCCGCAATCCTGAGGCTTGTTTGAGTTGATTCATTACGCCGGTAACGACGAAAAACTCAGTCGATGCAGTGATTTACGGCGGATCGGGCTGGGTCGACGGAAATGGCGTGAAGGAAGGTGTTAGAAGGACGATTGGAAGCGCAGGAAGGGCGACCTAGCCGCCGGTAGAGAAGCCGCCGCTGTGGGCGACAGTCAGGCGGAGGTACTTGTAAGGATTGACCGGGGTATCGTTGATGCGAACTTCGTAGTGAAGGTGCGGGCCAGTGGAACGGCCGCTCGTGCCGACAAATCCGATCACATCGCCGCGATGGACGTGCTGCCCAGCGGTTACAGAGAATCCGGAAAGGTGTCCATAGCGGGTGCTGATTCCGTTTCCGTGATCGATCATGATGGCTTTGCCGTAGCCGCCCATGATGTCAGAAAAGGTGACCACGCCATCAGCTGGAGCGACAATCGAGGCGCCGTAGCTGCTGCCAATATCAACGCCGCTGTGGAACGCTCCCTCACCATTGAACGGATCAATGCGTTCGCCAAAACTTGCCGTGACTTGCCCTTCGATCGGCCAAAGATTAGGAGCAGAGTTCGCCTTCGCCCAATCGGCCGTCGTGGCATTGCGGAGCCCCATGGTGAGGCCAACCATGGTCGCGCCGGTCAGAGCCGAAGTCCGCAAGGCGTGGAGCTGATCCAGCGAGGAACTGACGTCCGCATCCTGAATCTGGTCTGAGCTCGCGGTCACGAGTGTCGGTTCGGCTTTCAACCCGTAGAGAGCCGAAACCTCCCCGGCAATCGAGCCCAGAGACGCGACCTGAACGTCACGCTCTTTCGCGACCTTTTCCAGTTGCGAATAGCTGTTCTTGAGCTGATCTTTTTCCGTGCGCAGCTGATTGAACTGCGAAACCTTCAACAGCATGCGGGTATACGAGCTGGCAATTCCGGTCAGGCTGAGGAATCCGATTGCGGCCCCTACGACGAAAACGTAGAGGTAATGCACGGGGATGGAGATTTTGCGCAACTGGCCGTCGTCCCCGCGCGCCACAAAAAGGATGTAAAAGCGTTTCTGCAAATCGTCCTCGAGTTTTGAAGCATCAGGTCCGGAACTTCAGGCCCAGATTCTTGGTTGCAGAATGCCTGTTCGGAGCACCTGATTTTTCTTTTTAGGGCTACGATCCCATCTTGGGAATGGAAACTCTTCTCGCGCCCTTTTACCTACCAGAACTTGCGACACGGGCTTAAAACTTACTATTCGTCCGCAATTCCAACCATCTGCGGAACTTAGCCCAAGTCAAAGGTTTGTGAATGACTGGTTAACGGTAACAAACTGGGTTCCCCCTGTCAACGAGTCGAAGGGGGAATGGCCCATTACTGAAGGCGGGTAATACGGAGGACACCAAGGGCTGATTACCAACGTGGTGAGGTCTTCGAGGTACACAGGACTGAAGGCATATCACCGCCAAGGACGCTGAGAGCGCCGAGATTTTTCCGGTGATTTCTCATCGGCGGGCTCGGCGGTGAATCTTTGTTTGGCTCGCCGGGGACGGGCCGCAAGAAAGGGACGACCGAGCGGTATAGTAAGCCGACATGCCACTTCCCGAACGAGCACTGATCAGCGAGATCCGACGTGTGGCGAGGCCTTCGAAGCGAAGGCGAACAGACCGAGCCTGCCCTGAGCTTGCCGAAGGGAGTGTCCGCCCCACATCATGGGCCGCGATTGTCGCTGGAATCGGGGATGACTGCGCCGTGTTGCGCGTTCCTGCCGGAAGCGATTCGTTGGTCACGACCGATTTCAGTCTGGAAGGCATTCACTTTCGCCGCGACTGGCATCCGGCTGAGTCGGTGGGCCATCGCTGCCTGGCTCGCGGACTCAGCGACATCGCGGCCATGGGCGGCGAACCGGTTGCGGTTTTCTTGTCGCTGGCTTTGCCGGGGGATCTGCCTCAAGGATGGGTTCGAAGCTTTACCCACGGACTCATCGACCTCGCCAAGAGGCATGGCGCAACCTTAGCCGGTGGCGACACGGCGGAATCCCCGAAGGGAATTCTGGCTGACATCATCGTTGTAGGGGCGGTGCCCAAGGGCAAGGCGGTGTTGCGTTCGGGCGCGCGCCCCGGAGACCAGATCTATGTCAGCGGAGAGATTGGCGGCTCAGCGGCGGCTGTTTTTCAGATGCGGGATCATCCCAGGAAGAAGCTGAATCCCAGCGACTATCGGCGTCACTTCTATCCCGAACCGCGAATCGAACTGGGCCGCACACTCCGAGAGAAGAGATTGGCCTCCGCCATGATCGATACCAGCGATGGCCTGTCGACCGACTTGGCACACATTTGTGAAGAGAGCGAAGTAGGCACTGAACTTAATGCCGCGCGAGTTCCCCGGGCCCGCGTGGGCAAGCCCCCGCGCGTCGTCGATCTCGACCTCGCCCTGCACGGCGGCGAGGATTATGAGCTGCTCTTCACCGTTCCCGCGGGGAAACGGGTTCCGTCGCAGATCGCCGGGGTGACGCTGACGCATATCGGGCACATCACGCGGGCGAAGAGGATGATTATCCGCGACGAGAACGGCGTTGCGCGGACACTCGTGGCCCGCGGGTGGGAGCATTTCCGGAAGTAAATCCCGAACGTCGCATACCCCCTGGCTTGTCATCCTGAGTCCCGCGCTTTGTGCGGGACGAAGGACCTATGCACTTTCTGGCAACGCCGTGACGACAGCAGATTTGCATAGGTCCTTTCGCTTCGCTCAGGATTGCAACGCGAAACGGGATTGGAACGATATTCGCCCCCTTGGCGTTACCTCCGTCACTAGTCTGTCTATACCCTCGGGCTCCGAACGGAGCTAAAGTAGAAAACATGTCGTTCCGTAGAGTCCTCCTCCTTTCGTCGATCACGCTTTCGTTGATCATTGCCGCTGCCGCTCAGAAGAAGCAGCCACCACCGCCGCCAGCGCATGCGAAGTCTCCGTCGCCCGCGGTAACCGACGAATTCATTCACAAGCAATTTGGCGATAACTGCTCTCTGCTCCCGGGACCGCCGCAATTCGTTGCCGACCTCGACGATGACGGCGTCGAAGACCTGGTTGTGGCCGCACGCTGCAAGAACCCCATGGCCGACAAGGATGAATACAGCTTCGTCGTGGCCGATCCCTACGACACGTATCTGGGCTACAGCGACGTGAAGGTAACGTCCACCTTTGCGTCGGACGAACCGGACCGCCGCGGCCTCAGCCTGCTGATCATTCATGGCGCTGAAAAAGATGCGTGGCGAGCCGAGACGCCGAAGGCCAAGTTCCTGCTGATTAACCTGCCCTTCAAGACGCTCACCGTGAAGAAAATGGCGACGAAAAAGAAAACCATTCTAGGAATCTATATGGAAGAGCGGGGCGAGGGAGAAGAGACGTCCTCAGTGCTTTTCTGGGATGGCAAGAAATACAAGTACCAGGCGCTAGGATCGACAATGGAATAGCCGAATCAGGTTTTGTAGTACGGAAATTCGTTCGTCCCTGCCTTGCTGACATTATCTTCCGCAAACGCGCATACTCGGTCCAGAGTGGCCTGCAGTTCCGCGGTGTAACGTTCCAAGTCCTCCTCGCTCGCAGCCGTCGGAACGGGGATCAGTTTGCCCACGCGCACCAGTACGCGGGAAAAAGGCTTGGGAATCATCATGCGATCCCAGCTGTTCAGCACCCATGCTTTATCGACGGCTGCGTGAAACGTAGTCAGGGCTAACCCTGTCGACCTAGCCAGCGCCACTGGACCCGGCTTGACCTTGCGGCGCGGACCGCGCGGACCGTCCAGAGTAAAAGCCACCGTCCAACCGTCGCCGAGTGCGCGCCGCAGGCCGAGAAGTGCGCGCACGGGATTCCGGCTGCTGGACCCCTTGACGGCAACGAATCCAAAGCGGCGGATGATGCGTCCCATGTACTCGCCGTCGTAGCTGAAGCTGCTCATGACCCGCACGCCCATATCGCGAAAAATGTAAGTTGCCGGGATGAGGCAAGAATGCCACGACGAGGCGATCAGAGGACGCGCGTCGAGAGTCTTCTGCGCGCCGTCTTCGTAGGAGACGCTAAGGCGCAGGGTCGGGCCGAGCAGGCGGATGATCCAGTATCCCGCCCAGACGATGATGATGAGGACGATGCGCTGGCGTAAGCTCCAGCGGCGCGGCCCGGATTCGGGTCCTGCCGAGGTCGCAGCTTCGCGTGTACTGGCTTCGGGCACGAAGCTATTGTAGCTAGAAAAGAATTTACCGCCGAGCAGACAAGAAACTCTGAGTGCCAAGATAAAGCGAATCTACCGCCGAGCTCGCTGAGAACGCCGAGAAATCCTCAGAAAAATCTCGGCGGACTCTGCGCTCTCGGCGGTGATATGCCTTTGACCTGTGACCTGAGAACGGCGACTAATTTTCAAGATACGAGTCGATCCAGGTCTTCACTCTCAATCGCCGATCGTCAGCGGGATCGAAACGAACTCCGATCGACTTGGGTTTCTTCCAGCTGACGATGCCGCGCACATTGACGCGCGGCAGGGTCATGAGCGCGAACGAAATTTCTACATTCGCTCCGATGGTGACTTCTTCGGCGCTCTTCACCGACATCCCGCCGGTGCTCATTTCGATGCTGGTCGCGCTGATGCGCTGGCCGTCGCCCACGATCGAGACTTCCGTCATGACCGGGATGCGCACGTAGCGGCGGAATTCGTGCAGCACCAGCAATCGCGTGGCCCGCACGAGTTTCAACATGGCGGGCCGTTCCAGCGGTTCGTGGAACATGGCGTTGATGCCGTATTTCGAAAATCGCATCGCTTCCTGCGCGCTGCCACCCACGGCGTAGATGACGCAGCGGCTATTGGAGCGCGAACTGCGCGCCGCTTCCATCACTTCCTCCACGCCATTGGCAAGCGTCAACACGCACGCTTCAAATTTCTCTTTGTGCAGACGCTCGGCGGCGTTCGCGGTAACGGAAACGGAAACGGTATCAATTCCAAACTGGCGGAAACATTCGTTCAGCAGAGCGCGGTGCGGTTCGTTAAATCCCACCAATGCGGCGCGGGCCGCGGTTTTGCGGGGGACGGACAAGGGGGCGAGCGTGGCGGCGACAGATTTATCCATAACGAAAGCTTTATCCATAGTCAGGGGAAGACTCCACTTTCGAAATCCATTGTGGCCGCAAGGCGGGGGCGTGACAACGACCCAAAGGACACCATGACTGTTACCGAACGGACATTACCGATTCAAGGCCGCGCGCGAAAGGACATTACGGGCTGAAAGCCGCGTGGAATGAGGGGTTTGGCGGCGCCCAGCGGCCAACGCCAGCTCTTGCTTTGCGCGCTGATGCGGCATTGCCTGAAGGCATGCCCATGATACAAAGTGTTATTCGCTCCAGCGGCGGAACAGCAGTGCGCCGTTGGTGCCGCCGAAGCCGAAGGAGTTCGACATGGCATATTCGAGCTCGGCCTTGCGGGCATGATTAGGGACGAGGTCCATCCCCGCGGTATCGGGGTCGGGATTTTCCAGATTGATGGTGGGAGGAAGTATCTGATCGCGCAGAGCGAGAACAGTAATGCCTGCTTCTAATCCTCCGGCACCACCGAGGAGGTGCCCTGTCATCGACTTGGTGGAGCTCACTGCAACTTTACGGTCTCCGAAAAAGTTGCGGATGGCATGGGCCTCAAGCGTATCGCCAATGGGAGTCGAGGTACCGTGGGCATTGACGTAACCGACGACGTCAGGAGTGACCCCCGCGTCGCGCACCGCATTGCGCATGACGCGAAATCCGCCTTCATGTTCGGGAGCCGGTTGCGTCATGTGATACGCGTCGCCGGACATGCCATATCCGGCTACCTCGGCAAGAATGGGGGCGCCGCGTTTGCGGGCGTGTTCCAATTCCTCGAGGATCATGATGCCCGCACCTTCGCCGATTACAAAGCCGTCGCGGTCGCGATCCCAGGGACGACTCGCTTTTTCGGGATCATCATTCCGAGTGGAGAGCGCGCGCATGGCGGCGAATCCGCCGACGCCCATGGGAGTGATCGCGGCCTCGGCGCCGCCGGCAATCATCACGTCGGCATCATTGTGCTGAATGATGCGGAAAGAGTCTCCGATGGAATGCGCGCTGGTAGTGCAGGCGGTTGCGGTGGCCTCGTTCGGTCCCTTGGCCCCGTGGCGCATCGAAACCTGACCGGCGGCAAGGTTAATAATGGCGGCCGGAATGAAGAAAGGAGAAATCTTGCGGGGGCCGCCTTCCATCAACGCTGTATGCTCGCGCTCGATGATGTCGAAACCTCCGATGCCGGAACCGATATGAACGCCGACGCGCTCGTCGTTTTCCGGGGTGATCTTCAATTCCGACATCTTCAACGCTTCATCGGCGGCAGCGATCGCCACATGAATGAACCGTCCCATCTTTTTGACTTCTTTCTTCTCGATGTAATTCAGAGGGTCGAAGTTCTTGACCTCGGCGGCAATCTGGCAGGCAAAGGCAGTGGGGTCAAAGCCCGTGATGCGGGCGACACCGCTCGTGCCTGCAAGCAGCGCCTTCCACACTTCGTCGGTGGTATTGCCCACGCCGCAGATCAATCCGAGGCCTGTAACTACGACCCTGCGTCCCAAACTATTTCCCCGCCTTTGCGTGCTTGCCGATGTAGTCGACGGCATCCTGCACAGTGCGAATCTTCTCGGCGTCCTCGTCAGGAATTTCGATGTCGAAGGCTTCTTCGAACGCCATAACCAGTTCAACGGTGTCGAGCGAGTCGGCGCCCAGATCGTCCACGAACGACGCGCTCGATGTGACTTCGCCCTCATCCACTCCCAACTGCTCCACGATAATCTGCTTTACCTTCTCGTCAACGGCTGCCATGTTTCTCCTCGCTTGCCTCGATTAGATTTGAATTCGGTACTTTTGGTCGCGCAATCGCAGCTGATGTTCCTGTCCGCTCGGCATTCGCGCCTCACAACTCCGCCAACTGCTTACGCACTGCGATACGAAAAAAGGCGAGTGTGTAGTGTAATTGTCGCGGTGAATTAGTGTAAAGGAAGGGCCATACTGCTTCTGGCAAATCCTCTGTTAACTTGGGATTGCACACTTGAATCCTAATGGTTGGCCGTTGCCGGGGTCAAACGTTCGGGGGAGTTTTCGGGCTTCAAATTCATAACTACGAAGGGCACGAAGACTCACGAAGGAAAAACGCTCTATGCTTAGATCGATCGCACTTGAAGGATGATATGCGAGCCGTCGTGCAGCGCGTGAGCCGCGCCAAAGTTACGGTGAACGAATGGATCGCCGGCGAAATCGGCCTGGGATTGCTCGTGCTGCTGGGAGTGGGACATGCGGACACCGAAGCCGACGTCAATTATCTGACCGAGAAGATCGCCGGCCTGCGCGTTTTTGAAGACGATGATGGGAAAATGAACCGCAGCGTGCGCGACGTCGGTGGCAGTGTGCTGGCGGTTTCGCAATTCACCTTGTATGGAGACGTGCGACGAGGGAAGCGTCCGTCGTTTGACGACGTGGCGCCACCGGATCATGCGCGCCGTTTGTATGAACTGTTCGTCGAACGCATTCGCGCCGCGGGCCTGCGCTGCGAAACCGGGCGCTTTCAGGAGATGATGCAGGTCGAGTTGGTGAACGAGGGCCCGATGACGATCCTGCTTGATTCGGGGAAGACGTTCTAAAGCACATCAAGTAGCATTCCGAATTTCGAAAGCACCTCTTCGGTTATCATCAAGATTCACTAAGAACTATTCAGGAGAAGACAAGACATGTCCGCAACCGTTGGCGCTGCCGCTCCCGATTTCACGCTCAAAGATCAGAACCAGCAGGATGTCTCGCTCAGCAGTTTCCGAGGTAAGAAGCGTGTCGTAATCGTTTTCTATCCGCTCGATTGGAGCCCGGTCTGCACCAAGGAACATGCCTGCCTCGTAAATGATCTGAAGAGGTTCGACCAACTGGACGCGCAGGTTCTCGGCCTGAGCGTGGACAGCGTGTGGTCGCACAAGGCGTACGCCGAAAAGATGGGCATCCATTATCCGTTGCTGGCGGATTTTCAGCCTCGCGGCGCCGTGGCCCAGAAATACGGCGTTTTCTTGGAAGAGAAAGGCATTACCGGACGCGCGATCTCCATTATCGACCGCGAGGGAAAACTGGCGTGGCACAAGAACTACGACATCCCCGTCGTGCCCGGCATCGACGAGGTGGCGAAGGCTCTGGAAGGCGTGAAGTAAGCGCGTCAGAACAACACGGCTGACAAATTATGCTGGATGTATTTCTTGCTGTCGAACTTCTTCCCCGTGCTCGCACCGGACATGTACCGAATCTGCCCGAAGATCGGCCGCTCGAACCAAGGACGGTCGAACTTCCCTACAAGCGCCCACGCGATGCCGGCATAACCGTTCGGATCGCGGCCATCGAGTTCGTATTTGTCATTCAGGTAAACGGCGATACGGTGCGCCTCGGCCGGAGTGCGGCTCCATTCGAGAATCTTCTTTGCCCAACACATTCGCACGTAATTGTGCATCCATCCCGTGTTGACCATCTGCATCTGCGCGGCGTTCCACAACGGATCGTGCGTCGCGGCATGTTCCAACTGCTTTCCGGTGTACAAAACTGGCCGTAGATCCTTCGCGTGCTTGGACAGCGTGCGCTGAGCCCAAGGCTCGGCGCATTCGAAGTTGTCGTAGTTTGGATTGAAGCGAACCAGGTTCACCGACAGCTCCCGCCATGTGATGATCTGATTCAAGAATGCCTCTTTGTCCGCCCTGGGCGCAGTGGACTTGTCTACGGCCAGAGCAACCGTGACCGGACTGATGTGGCCAAAATGGAGATAGGGCGAGAGTCGGCTCGTGAGGTCGAGTTCGGCCTTGTTGCGTTGCGTGCCGTAGCCCCGCAGCTTGTGCTCGACAAACACCCTTAGCAGGCGAAATGCTTCGGCAGTTCCGCCGCGCCAGTTCGATACCGGGGAAACGGAACGATCGAGTTGCCAGCCCTCGGTGATATCCGTTGCCGGATCGAGCGAGGAGAGCTGGGGGGGCTTTTCCCAGGCGATGTGCGCTTGCGGATTCTCAGGCGGCACCAGGTACGTGTTCAGTGGCGCCTGCAATCGCGGGCGAATCGTATGTGCCGCGTATTGTGCTTTTTCCAGCAACTTTGACGGAACGATCACATCGGCATCCACCGCCCAGAGGGGCACTTTCAACTTCTTTGCCGCGGCTCGCCGCCAACTCTCCGGCTCGCGCATCGGATTTTCGTCACCGATGACCAGCGCAGACTTCACCTCGTCGCAGAACTTCGCCAGGCTGTGCTCGGGGTAGTGGCGCAGGACGAATCCGACATTCCGCTTTTTTAGCGCATCCGCGATGTCGGGGATACCTTCGTTCAGAAACTGATAATGCCGCAGGTTGGCGTGGGGATAGAAAGGCACGGGCGCGAAAAACACAACCACCGGCTTCCGCAGCGCATTCGCGGCTTCGACGGCCACGTCGAGAGCGGGATTATCGATTCCCCGCTGGGCTCTTTGCATCCAGTAAACGACGCAAGCACCTTCGGGGTCAGGTGGTCCAGTTCGCCGGACGCTGACTCGCGCGTCGCCAGAAAGCTTGATCAGAGGATCCATAAGAAGCGCGCGTCGGAGAACTCACAGAGATCGCCCCCTCGCTACTTCAGTCTGAGCCCAAACTCGCTCCCCGGCAGCCGGAGTTAGCAGACTGTGGGGCATAGCGGTGTCACCAGATGCAAATATGCTCTCGAAGTTTTCTTGAAATGAAAACCCGGTCAGTAGGCTCGCGAGATCGCGTCAGCAACCCGAGCGGATTCGACAGCCGCTTTCACGTCGTGCGTGCGGATAATGTGCGCGCCTTTGAGAATCAGCGCCGTCTGGGCGGCAAGCGTGCCGTAAAGGCGGCGCTCGGGAGGAACGTCCGCCCCGCCCTGAGCGAGAGTTCGCCCGATAAGCGATTTGCGGGAAGCGCCGGCCAGCAGCGGAAATCCCGCGGATTGCAGCTCGCTGAAGCGCGCCATCAAGGGGTAATTCTCGTCGAAACTCTTCCCGAAGCCGAATCCCGGGTCAAGCACGATGCGCTCGCGCCGCACGCCCGCCAGCACAGCCTTTTCCGCCCATTCTTTGAGTTCGCGCTTTACTAACAGCACAATGTCGCCCGGCGGTGGCAGCGTACGCCACTCTTCCGGACGTCCCCGCATATGCATCAAGACCGCGCCGCACTTGAGATCTGCGACGGTGCGGGTCATCTGCGCATCCCAGCGAAATCCGCTGACGTCGTTCACAATCTCGGCGCCCGCGCCAACCGCAGCCCGGGCCACGGCTGCCTTATAGGTATCGACCGAGATCACTGCGGCGGGACGTTTCTTCTTCAATTCCGAAACCACCGGAATCACGCGCTTGAGTTCTTCTTCAGCACTAACTGCGGGAGCTGCAGGCTTGGTGACGGATGGATTCTTTGCATCCGAATTCCGCGGCGTTCCGGTCTCCACTCGCGCTCCCGGACGCGTGGATTCGCCGCCAATGTCAATGATGTCGGCCCCGTCGTTGAGCAGGCGCTCCGCATGTTCGAGAGCTTTGCCACTGTCGAGAAACTGGCCGCCGTCGGAGAACGAATCGGGCGTGACGTTGACGACACCCATGATGAGCGTGCGCTTGCCGAGTTCCAGCGAGCGCGAACCCAGGTTCCATTGGAAGACCGACCTCATGCGGGCACGATTCTAACTGACATCACGGCTTCACGATGATCCACTTCGTCATGAGATAGCGGTGATGACCTTCGAATCCCGATCGCCGGTAGAGTTCCAGCGCGGGGTTGCCGTGATTGACCTCGAGGTGGACCACGGTTGCTCCGAGTTCTTTGGCCTGATACGCAAAGAAATCGAGGGCCTGCGTGCCGATGCCCCGGCCGCGGTGACTGCGGCGCACAAAGACTTCATCGATCCACGCGCCCCGGCCACGGTATTCGAGACTGTAGTCGAACGCCATGACGATGTAGCCGATGGTTCGCCCGTCGTTAGCGATAAACCACACCCGGCCCAGAGCTGGATCGCGCAGCAACCGATCGGTCACTTTCGAAGCTTCCGCTGCGTCGAATGGAACCGACCAGGGATCGTCTTCCTGCAATTCCTTCATCATGGTCAGGAGTTCCGGCAAATTCTCGGGAAGAGCCGTATGAAATGTGAGGGGCATGTTGGTGTGTGCCGCCGAAGAACAACCAGGCATTATCTGCGCCGGACGGCTGTTTTGCGGCCACGTGCGCCATACGCCGCGCCGGGACCTGTACCCTTGGGGGGTTTGCGGACTCCGTCGAGCAACTCCTTCAACACGACGGCGTTGTTGTGAGTCTCGTTCTTCGAAGCGAAAAGAAGGGTGAGCCGTTTCTTCTTGCGCGCCAGTTCGTACAACTGCCGCAACGCATCTTCAGATTCGGGCTGCGCGAGCTCTTTCAGATATTTGGCGCGGAACGTCTGCCATTGGTCCACGTGCGTGTGATACCACTGGCGGAGTTCGTTTGAAGGTGCCAGATCGCGGAGCCACTCTTCGACCGCGGCGCGCTCCTTGGAAAGACCGCGAGGCCACAAACGGTCTACCAGAACTCTCGCTCCGTCGGCGCGAGCCGGGGGTTCATAGACGCGCTTGATCGCAACGGTCATGGGGGAGCGGACGCTTTGCTCTATCATTGTAAAGCGGCTTCCAGCGCCGCGCATCACGCGGAGTAAAGGACGGGTATGGGATCAAAAGACAGCAAGCCGCCAACCCAGGTGAATACGACGAACCGTGCCGGGATTCTTCTCACTGCGCTGGCCGCGCTGGTGGCGCTTGCCTCAACCTTTGCGTGCGACATCGAGCGCCGCAAAACTGATGCGGAACTCGGACTCAATCCGCAACAGGCCGCCGGCAGGAAAGTTTATGACGGCGAATGCGACCGCTGCCACGAGCCCTATTCTTCGCGCGGCAAGAAGGGCCCGAGCCTCAAAGGCGTGTTTCAGCACAAGTATCTTTCGCTGAGTGGGCTGCCGGCGAACGACGAGCGCGTCACCAACATCGTTCGCCTTGGCCGCAACGAGATGCCTGGCTATAGCCAAAAGCTGACTTCGCAGGACCTCGAAGATCTGCTTGCATACATGCACACGCTGTGACGCCCCAAGTCAACGGTCCCCACGCCGTTTCGTGGCATAATCCCCGGAGATGAAGAGCGTGGCAAAATCGGGCCTGTTTCGCGAGTTGCCGTCGGTCGACGAGTTGATTCGAACGCCTGACGCCATTGCGCTCGTCGAGGTCCACGGCGCAGCCGCCGTCACCGATGCCGCCCGCGCCGTGTTATCCCGACTGCGTCAAGAAATTTCCTCGGGATTGCTCGATGAACCGGCTTTGCGACTTGCGTTGAGCGCGGCCGCTGGCGCGATCGAGAGTCAGCTTAGCCAGTCGCTGCGCCATTCCCTGCGCACGGTCATCAACGCGACGGGAGTTATTCTGCATACCAACCTCGGACGCGCTCCGCTGGCGGAAGAGGCGCTGGACCACATACGCCAAACGGCGGGAACTTACAGCAATCTCGAATCCGATATCGAGACCGGCGAACGCGGCAAGCGCGACGTTCACGTTGAACGGCTGTTCCAGAAACTGCTGCCTGATAGCTTCCCGCCACTTGTCGCGACGGCCGCCTCGGCTGTCCCGCAAGGACGAAGTTCTGCGGCACCTCCACGTATCTCGACCATCGTCGTCAACAACAACGCCGCCGCGGTGCTGCTGGCGCTCAACACGCTGGCCGATAGCGGAGAAGTCGTCGTCTCCCGCGGAGAACTGGTCGAGATCGGCGGGTCGTTCCGCATCCCCGACGTGATGGCAAAATCCGGGGCCACGCTCCGCGAAGTCGGCACCACCAACCGTACGCGCGCCGCCGACTACGAAAAGGCGATTAACGAACGAACGCGCCTGCTGCTGCGCGTACACCGCTCGAATTTCGAGATCACTGGCTTCACCGAGCAGCCCACGACTTCCGAACTGGTGAAGCTCGCACGGGAACGCAGCATTCCGCTGATGGAAGACCTCGGCAGTGGCGCGCTCGTCGATCTGCAGACTTTCGGCATTCCGGGCGAGCCTGGCGTTCTCGACAGCCTGCGGGCCGGGGTCGACGTCGTCACCTACAGCGGCGACAAACTGCTGGGCGGCCCGCAGGCGGGATTGCTGAGCGGCCGCTCGGACTTGATCGCCCGCATGCGCGCCAATTCGTTGTTCCGCGCGCTGCGCGTGGATAAGCTTACTTACGCCTCCCTCGAAGCGACGCTGCTTGCTTATGTCAGGCGCGATTACAACGCGATTCCAACGTTGAAGATGATGAGTTTGACCCAAGAAGAGGTTGGCGATCGGGCAGAGGCGTTGGTGAAGAGCGTGAACTCAACCGCGCACAGGCTCAAGCTGGAGATTGTGGATGGCGAATCGGTGATTGGAGGCGGCGCCGCGCCGTCTTCTGTGCTGCCCACCCGGCTGATCGCGCTGACTGCTGCCAATCTGAGCGCAAACGAACTCGCCGAGCGCCTTCGCGCCTCGGATCCGCCCATCATTGCCCGTGTGGAAGAAGGAAGAGTTTTGCTCGATCTGAGAACCGTTTTCCCCGACCAGGGTTCCGTGATCGCAGCCGCGCTCCATCGCATCGCATAACCCTCTCTCTGCATCGAAGTGTTGTTGGCTACGCTCTATACCATCGGACATTCCACGCGCACATTGGATGAGTTGATCTCCGCGTTGCAGGCGCATCGGATCGAGACACTCGTCGATATCCGCGCGTTTCCCATGTCGCGCCGCCTGCCTCAGTTCAATCGCACTTCTCTCGAAGAAACTTTGCCTGCGGCTGGAATTCGTTACGCCTGGACGAACGCTCTCGGCGGATACCGCAAGAAGATCCTCCACGAATCGCCCAACATAGCTCTTCGCAACGACAGCTTCCGCAACTACGCCGACTACATGTTGACACCCGAGTTTGAGCAGGCCATATCCGAACTTGTCGCCCTCGCCGACCACTCCCGCACCGCCTACATGTGCGCCGAACGCGTGTACTTTCACTGCCATCGAATGCTGGTCTCGGATTGGCTCGTCGCGCACGGGCACGAGGTGCTGCATATCGACGGCACTAGTCCGGTCCGGCCGCATAAGCTCACAGCCGATGCTCGGATAGTCGAGGGCCGCCTCGTCTATCGCGGCGACCGGTTGCTGTAAGATTCACAGCCATGGGATCAACATGATCGTAGGCACAGGCATCGACATCGCAGAAGTCGACCGCATTCGCCAGTCCATCGAGCGCTTTGGAAAGCGTTTTCTCGATCGCATCTACACGCCGGGTGAGATGCGCTATTGCGACTCCAAGGCGAATCGCTACGAGCGATACGCAGCTCGGTTCGCCGCGAAAGAAGCGGCGATGAAGGCGCTCGGCACTGGATGGAACCACGGCGTACGCTGGCGCGATTGCGAGGTCACCCGCATGCCGGGCGGCCGTCCAACGATGACCTTTCACGGCAAGGCGGGAGAATTCGCCGCCAAGCTCGGGGTGAAGAATGCCGCGCTCTCGATCTCGCACACTGCGGAGCAAGCGATCGCGCAGGTGATCCTCGAAAGCTGAGTCAGCGTGTCGCAAATCAGCGGCCTTGTCTTACCGCAAAGCCACAAAGATTCACGAAGTTGCGATCGGGATTTCGGCCACTGACACGCGCATTTTCTCGACAGCCATCTGCTAGACTGTCGCCTTCGATCCCACTATGGCCGCAATTGCTTCCACGCCTGTTGCCGCGCACGAGGCGGAAATCCCAGAATCCACGTTGCTGGCGGGGCTCGCGCTGACCAGCTTTTCCACGCTGCTGCTGGAACTCGCGCTTACACGCCTTTTTTCTGTTGTTCTCTTCTATCACTTTGCCTTTCTCGCCATCTCCATCGCGCTGCTCGGCCTCGGCGCGGGCGGAGTCTTCGCCTACCTGCTGAAGAGCCGCTTCGCGAATTTTGCGACACGCTCGATCGCGGCCTGGCTCTGCATGGCGAATGGCGTCGTGATCTTCGTGGTGTTGGAAATCGTGCTGCACGCGCGGGTTGCGCTTGACGTCTCAGCAATGAACTTCGTGCGGTTGACTGTGATTTATCTGGCGGCCGCCGTGCCGTTTTTTCTGACTGGATTACTGTTCTCGATCGTCTTTGCGCGCGAGACCAGCCGGATTCCGCGGCTCTACGGCGCTGATCTCTGTGGAGGAGCACTGGCCTGCCTGGCGGTCGTGCCCCTGCTAAACTGGCTGGGCGGACCGAATACGATCCTCGCCGCGGGGATTTCTTTAGCCGTTGCGGCCATCATTTGGGCAGAGTCCGGCACTATCCGCAAATACGCGAGCTTCCTGGCGCTAGCGCTCGCTGCGCTGATCGCTGCAAACCATTCCGGACGCCTGATCGACATCGTTTACGCGAAGGGAATGTTCCGCGATCCCAAGTGGGTTGAGTTCGCGCGCTGGAATGCACTCTCGCGTGTGGAGGTCGACAACCAGGGTCAGGGCAAAGCGATCGTGATCGACGCCGACGCCTCCACCTACATCATGAACGCCGACCTTTCCCACTGGCAGGGCACTCTGTGGGAGCACAATCTGATGGCCGCTCCTCCCGCGCTGGCCAACGTTCTGCGACCGCACGGAGATTTCGGCATCATCGGGCCGGGCGGCGGAGTGGACGTGCTGCGCGCCGTGGCCAACGGAAGCCCGAGCGTCACCGGAATCGAGATCAATCCCATCATCGCTACCACGATCATGCGGGGCCGCTACGCCGATTACTCACAACATCTCTACGATCGCCCCGATGTTCACATCAACGTAACTGATGGCCGCTCGTTCCTGCGCTCGACTCCGCAGCATTTCGACGTGGTGCAAATGACGCTCGTGGATACGTGGGCTTCGACGGCCGCTGGAGCATTCGCGCTCAGTGAAAACAATCTCTACACCGTCGACGCCTTCCGCGAATATTTCGATCACCTCAAGCCGGAGGGCATGATCGCGATCACGCGCTGGGAATTCCGCCAGCCGCGCGAAGCGTTGCGTGTACTCGCCGTGGCCATGGACGCGCTGCACCGCCTCGGCGTGGTTAATCCCGCTCGCAACTTTATCGTCGCTTCCCAAGGATCGCTCGACGAAGACGGCATTCCGGTCGTCGTGCTCGCGAAGAAAACTGCGTTCACTCCCGAAGAAGAAGCGTCAGTAAATGAGCACTTCGATCACTACTCGGAACTCGAGCCGCTTTATCTGCCGTCGCAGCCCGGGCAAAATCCGTTTTCCGATTTGATCGCCAGTAACGATCCCTATGCGTTCGCCCGAAGTTATGCCTACAACGTAGCGCCCGTGAACGACAACGCCCCATTTTTCTTCTTTACGCTTAAGGCCGGACAGATTCTCGGGGAAAAAGGGCTGCGCCAGGGAATCGACTGGAAGGTCAATCTCGGCGTTCTGGTTCTGCTGCTGGTGCTCGTCATCTCAATCGTCGCAGTGCTGGCATTTCTGGTTTTGCCGCTTGCGCTGCGGAGCCAGTCTCGCCAGTCTCCACTTTGCCTCTTTTATTTCGTTGCGGTAGGTCTCGGCTACATCCTGGTCGAGATCGCGTTCATCCAGCGTTTTGTGCTCTTCCTCGGCCATCCTACATACGCCCTGACAGTCGTTATTTTCTTGCTGATGCTGTCGAGCGGTGTCGGCAGCCTGCTGTCTCGGCTCTGGCTCCCGCGCCCGGAGAGGGGTTGGGTCCCTCTGCTACTCGTAATCCTCACGCTCGGAGCCGATGTTTTCTTCCTTCCAAACCGCCTAGCGGCGCTGGTCGGCATGAGTTTCGACTACCGCCTGTTCGTCAGTGGGATCCTCCTGATCCCGTTAGGATTTGTCATGGGCATGCCGTTCCCCACGGGCTTACGCGCCATAGCGGCCTCCCCGGCTCCCGAGTTCCCCTCCGGACAAGGCGCATCGGACAATGCCGTTGAATGGGCCTGGGCGATGAATGCCGCCGCGAGCGTATTGGGATCCGTGCTCGCAATGGTGATCGCCATCCAGTTCGGACTGAACATCACCCTGGCCTGCGGAGCCGCCGCCTACCTGCTTGCTCTGCTCACGATGCCTATGTTGCGTGCTCGCGCGTAGGCGCGGCTCGATTTTGTTATGATTCCACAGTGGGGCGTGCAGCGGAAGAACGGCCGCGATCTGAGCTGTTGCCGCGGCCCGGGCAACTCATCCCAACTGGCGTCATGAGGAGATCATTTGCCTAGCCAGAAGCAGCTCAAGTGGTCGCAACTGCGAGTTGGGCTCACGGTGATCCTCGCGAGTGTAACGCTGGGATTCTTGCTCTTCCTCATGTCCGGGACAGCGGGGCTCTTCACCCCGCGTATCACGCTCAAGTCTTATTTCGACAACGCTGAAGGACTGCGCATCGGTGCTCCGGTGCGGCTGAGCGGCGTCGACATCGGCAACGTGACGCACATCGGCATCGTCAATGAAGTGGATAAGCGGCTCACTCCTGTCGAAGTCACCGTGAAGGTGAGCACGAAGTATGGATATGCCCTCCGCCGCGACTCCGTCACCTCGCTTGAGACCGCCGGAGTGTTGGGGGAGACCTACCTCGACATTGACAGTTCGCAGGCCGTCGCGGGACAGGTGCAGGATGGCGACACGCTGCCCACACAGGTCCATCCCGACTTCAACCAGGTGGTGCGCGCCAGCCAAAGCACCCTGCAGAACATGGACGCGCTGTTGAAGCGCGCCGACCGCATCCTGGCTTTCGCTGAAAGCGGCAAGGGCTCTCTCGGTAAGCTGATTTACGATCCGACGCTCTATAACCGGTTCTCGGCTACCATTGCGGACTTCCAGAAGATCATAGAAGAGGTGGGCAGCGGGCAAGGCAGTCTCGGCGCCCTCATCAGCCGCAACGACGCCTACGACAAATTTCTTTCCACGCTCGACAAGATGAATAGTGTCATCGACGACATGCAGCAAGGAAAGGGAACCGCCGGAAAGTTCCTGAAAGATCCGTCGCTCTACAACAATGCCAACGATACGATTGCCAACCTCAAGAAGGTTACCGACGACATCAACGCGGGCAAGGGCACTCTCGGCAAGCTGACCAAGGACGAAGAACTGGCCAAGAAGCTGGATACGACGATCACCAAGCTGTCGGAGCTCACCACCGAGCTCGAAGCCGGCCAGGGCACGGCCGGCAAGCTCTTCAAAGACGACACACTCTACAACAATGCCAACGACATGCTGACGGAGACGAAGGCTCTGGTGAAGGGTATCCGAGAAAATCCCAAGAAGTATCTGAGCATCAAGTTGCACATCTTCTGAGAAAACATTTCATCACCTCCACTCCTGATCGAGGTTGCAACCTTTCAAAGTTTCAGGCTTCGAAACATTGAAACCTCGCGACGTTGAAACCTGGAGTCTTCTAGTGTTCGCCGATCCCGAACATCGCCCCCAGCATCAGGATTACCAGCACGCCTAGCGAGATCCAACCATATTTCATATCTTTTTCTCGAAAGAACAGAAAACAGGCGACGATCACGCGCACCGCAGGAGTGGCCAGCATCAGCAGTACGCCGGCTCGTTCGATTCCGAGCGGAATGGCCCCAGGAACGAAGAGCCCCACGATCAACCCGGCCAGCATCACGAAGAAACAGCTGAAGGCGCCGGTGCGCAAGACAATCGCGACGATCCGGTCAAACGCGGGTTCTCTCAGCTGGCTCATCGCACCACTCCGGCCAGATGAATGATCAGATGCCCGGCGAGATAGAACATCACTCCTACCAGCAGGTATACGACGACCTTGGTGTGAATGCGTGGAGCATAGCGCGCTCCGAGTAGCGATCCCACGAAAACGCCCACCGCGAGCGGAGCAGCAATTTCCGGCATGATGTCGCCACGGCGGTAATAGACGATCGCGCTGGCCGCAGCGGTCACGCCGATCATGAAGTTCGAGGTCGCCGTCGCCACCATCAGTGGCACATTCATGAAGATATACATTACCGGCACCTTAATCGGGCCGCCGCCGATCCCCAGGAGTCCCGACAGGGCTCCTGCAACCAGCGACGCGCTCAGCCCCAGCGGGTAGCGCTTCGGTTCGTAAGGAGGGATCACGACCTCGCCGTTGATTCCCGGGGACGAATTGTCTTCGTCTTTCACCTTGCCACGCTTGCTCAAGATCGTAATTGCGCTGTAGAGCAGGAACGCCGCGAATAAACTCTCCAGGGCATTGCGATTGAAATAACCAACCAGATAGGCCATGACGGCCGCGCCAAAGGCCGTCGCCAGTTCGAGAGTCATCCCTAAACGAATGTCGGTGGTGTGTCGCTGCAAATGTATAGAGGAACTTGCGGCAGAAGTAGTAATGACAGCAACCAGGCTCGTCCCGATAGCTTGACGGATGGGGATGCCGAAGTGCAGCGCCAGAATTGGAGTCAGCAGCACGCCGCCGCCGATTCCGGTCAGCGCGCCCAACAGCCCAGCCACGAAGCCAAGGATTACCAGGAGAACCGTCACCAAGGGAGCAATCTCCCATTGCCGACTTCTTCGATGGAGGTACTAGCTCTCGGAACCGCGATCTTCAGGAAAACAACGGAGGCGGGGAAACCCGTCCGCCGCAAGCTACGTCACCGCCCGCGGGTTCGCAGCGGCATCGGCGTGCTCGTGCGCGTGATAGCTGGACCGCACCATCGGTCCCGATTCAACATGGCGGAAACCGAAGCGGAGCGCTTCATTCCGCAGATACACGAATTCCTCCGGCTCGTAAAAGCGGGCGATGGGCAGATGATCCTTCGATGGCCGCAGATACTGTCCCACGGTAAGAATGTCGACACCGCGCGTGCCCAGATCGCGGAAGACTTCGATCAGTTCCTCCGACGATTCTCCCAGGCCAACCATCACACCGCTCTTGGTCACCATGCCGGGAGAGATTTTCTTAGCATTCTCGAGAAGCGCGAGGGTGCGCTCGTAGCGAGCTCCGGAACGAACCGCACGATAAAGTCGAGGCACCGTTTCGGTGTTGTGATTGAGCACGTCAGGTTGCGCGTCGAGCACAATGCGGAGCGATTCGTCTAAGCCTTGAAAATCAGGGATGAGCACTTCGACGCGGCAATCCGGCGTCAGCTCACGAATCGCACGGATCGTCTCCGCAAAAACCCGGGCGCCGCCGATGTTGTCATCGTCGCGGTTCACACTAGTGACTACGGCATGCTTCAATCCCAGCGTGGCCACGGCCTCGGCGACTCGCTGCGGCTCCGCCCAATCAATCGGCTCCGGACGTCCCTTCGGCACGGCGCAAAATCCGCAACGCCGCGTGCAGATGTCGCCCAACAGCATGAATGTCGCGGTCTTGTGATTCCAGCACTCCCCGATGTTGGGACACTGCGCCGACTCGCACACCGTGTGCAATCCCAGTCCGCGGGCCAGTTTCTTCAGATTGTGAAAATTCTCTCCCACAGGAGCTTTCGCCCTCAGCCACTGCGGCTTGGGAGCGCGCACGGGGGGGCCGAGCTCAATCTGAATCAGTTGGGAGGTGCTGACCATCCTTTCGATTCTATCAGTTCGGGCATTGGCCACGGTCGGACCAATCACGCCCCTTACACAAAAGGTAATTTCCAGTTTGAACGGGTAATAACGGGTTGGCGAACCAGGTACCCGCTGCTGATATCCGCCTTAAGAAGTAATATGTTTATGGCAAGTGATACATTTATGGCAGATGGCGCGCGCAACCAGAGCGGTAAAGGCTCAGCATTTGAACGCCGCGCGTGGTCTGCTGCAACGTCAACTGGAGCGCCCCGACGCAGTTCGCCAGCTGTCGCGCGAGTTCGATCTATCCGAGCGTCAAGCCTATCGCTATCTCGAGAAAGCGTCCCAGCTCGATCGACCCGTCGAAATTCCCGAGACCACAATACCGGTCACTTTGAAGCTTCCGCCACGAACCGTAGAACTTCTGCGGAAATACGCGAAAAGCAGCGGTCTGACGATAGGGGCAACGGTAGCCGCCGCGTTGCATGCCTTTCTGCGTACTCTCAAAAGGCATGGCTGAGCCGCGTCCAAGAGGCGACCCATTTCGAATCCATATCGCATATTCATTTGATCGCTTGCTCGAGGCGAAGCTCACGCAGGCTTACGAGATTCTGGTCCCATGTCGCGAACGCGCCGTCGGCGTACGCGGGAAGGAGTTGAATAATGAGAATGGCCGCAATCTATGCCCGGGTTTCGTCGGAGCAGCAACGCGAGCAGAATACGATCGCAAGCCAGACGGCGTCGCTGATCGAGTTCGCCAACCAGCACGAACTGGAGGTGCCCAAAGAGTGGGTCTTGGAAGATGAAGGCTATAGCGGAGCCACCTTGGAGCGCCCGGGCTTGGAACGCGTGCGCGATCTCGCCGCCGAAGGACAGATCCAAGTTGTGCTCGCGTACTCGCCCGACCGATTGAGCCGAAAGTATGCTTACCAGATTCTGCTGATCGAAGAGTTTGCCCGCCACGGCGTCGAAACGTTGTTCGTAAAGTCTCCGCAAGGCAACAGTCCGGAAGATCAACTCCTGGTGCAATTCCAAGGCATGATCGCGGAATACGAACGAGCCCAGATCCTGGAGCGCTCGCGGCGTGGCAAGCGACACCGTGCCCATACAGGGGAAGTGAGCGTAATGAGCGGCGCTCCCTATGGCTACCGTTATATCCGCAAGACGGAAGAGGCGCTCGCCGCCTACATTATCAATGAAGCCGAGGCCAGTGGAGTGCGGCGCGTCTATGAGATGTATACCGTCGAGGGACTCAGCATCGCGGAGATCACGCGACGGCTCAACCACGAAGGCTTTCCGCCGCGTAGGGCAGGCCGCTGGGAACGCTCGGTGGTCTGGGGCATGTTGCGGAACCCCGCCTATCGCGGAGTCGCCTGCTTCGGCAAGACCCGCCTCTCTCCACGCGCGCAAATGCGCCCACAGCGTCGGAGGGGTATAACTACGCCCAGCAATACCGCCGGCCACCAACGCCCTCGCGAAGAGTGGATTGAGATCCCCGTGCCAGCCCTGGTGACCGAAGAAAGTTTCGCCCGTGCCCAAGAGCTGCTGTCCCACAATAAGATACGATCGCTTCGGCGTACTATCGCCCCCAGTGTGGTGCAGGGGCTCGTCGGTTGTGCGAAGTGTGGCTACGCCTTGTCGCGAACATCGACGCAAACCAGCGCACGGAAAATTCATTACTACAAGTGCATTGGCTCCGATCGCTGGCGGAAACTGGGCGGCCCGGTTTGCGACAATCGTCGCTTCATTCGACAGGAACTGCTCGATCAGATCGTCTGGGCCGAGGTGGTCCGCCTGCTCGAAGACCCAGCTTTAATCCAGCAGGAACTTGATCGCCGGCTGGCCGCCGCACGCACTTCTGATCCAACCAGGAAACGGGAGCAGAGTTTGCAGAGGGAGTTGAGCCAGGTGGACAAAGGCATCGAACGACTGCTTACCGCCTATCAGGAAGAGCTCTTGTCGCTGGAGCAGTTGCGGGAACGCATGCCAATGCTGCGGCAGCGCCAACAGGCACTCCGGGCTGAGCTGCAGGCGATCACCGACCAGGCGAATGATCGCGCCGCATTCCTGCGTTTAGCAGAAACTCTCACAGCATTCCTTACTCGCTTGCGTAGTGCTGCCGAAAGTCTTAGTGTCATGGAACGCCAAAAAATCGTTCGACTGCTGGTTAAAGAAATTCTGGTCGCCGAGGATACCATCACCATTCGTCACAGCATTCCGATTCCTTCAGCTCCACCAGAAAACGGCGGCTCCGAAGCCTTAAACGGTCAAAATTACCTTTTGTGTAAGGGGCGTGATCCTTCCACCTTGGGGCGGAGTTTTGTCACCTCGCTTGCCATCGCTCAGTCGAAAGTCCTAACCGCCCTGGTTACTCACTGATCAGCCGACTTCGACTAACCCATACGTATGCTGCCAGCGCGCCCGCATCTGCACCAGCGCGCGGCTGATTTCTTCGGAAGAAATTTCAGAGTTCGGCCCGGCGAGCACGGCCGCAGCTTCGTGCTTCGCGGCCTCGAGCAACTGGGCGTCGCGAATGATGTTAGCGACGCGAAAACTTGGAAGACCGGCCTGCCGCGTGCCGAAAAACTCTCCCGGCCCGCGCAATTCCAGATCGAGTTGCGCGATCTCGAAGCCGTCGTTGGTTCGAACCATGGCATCGAGCCGCTTCTGGCCGTCTTCGGAAACCTTGCCGCCGGTCATCAGGACGCAATACGACTTGGCCGCGCCACGCCCGATGCGCCCGCGCAGCTGGTGAAGCTGCGCCAGTCCAAAACGTTCCGCATGCTCGATCACCATGACCGTTGCATTGGACACGTCGACGCCGACTTCGATCACGGTTGTCGCCACCAGAATCTGCAGCTCGCCCTTCTGGAACATGCGCATGACCTGATCTTTCAACTCGGCATCGAGGCGGCCGTGCAGCAATCCCACCTTCAGGTCGGCAAATATCTTGCCGCTGAGTTCGCGGTACATCTTAATCGCGGCCTTCAGTTCGCTCTCTTCATTCTCCGCGATTACGGGATAAACCACGTAGGCCTGATGTCCCGCCGCGACCTGCTTGCGGACGAACTCCCATACTTTCGGCGACTGATCGTCCGCCACACACTTGGTAATGATCGGCGTACGTCCAGGAGGCAGCTCATCGAGCACACTCAGATCGAGATCGCCGTACAACGTGAGGGCTAGAGTCCGCGGGATCGGGGTAGCGGTCATGACGAGAACATCAGGCTCGGCAGGTTCTGCACCGGATCGAGACTGAGCAGAGATTGTGTGGGACCGGGTCTCGGACCCGGTCGAGCCGAGCAAGGCTCGCCTGCCTTCTTCCCCATCTCCCGATTTCTTCATCAGCTTCAGCCGCTGCATCACTCCAAAGCGGTGCTGCTCGTCCACAACCACCAGCCCCGGCTTCGCGAACTCGACTTTCTCTTCCAGCAACGCGTGCGTCCCGATAACAAGCTGGGCGCTGCCTTGAGCGATGTGCCGGCGAATTTCGCGCTTGCGGTCGGACTCCAGCGATCCGGTGAGAAGCACGATCCGGTATCCCGCATTCTCTAGAATCCTCCGCGCGGAAAAATAATGCTGCTGCGCGAGAATCTCCGTGGGCGCCATCAGCGCTACCTGGTACCCGTTCTCAATGGCGATGATGGCCGCTTCGAACGCCACAATGGTCTTCCCGGAGCCGACGTCCCCCTGCAGCAAACGCCGCATGGGATAAGGCTTTTCCATGTCCCCAGCGATCTCTTTCAACACCCGCTTCTGCGCCGCCGTGGGATGAAATGGCAGGATTTTCTTGATCGACGCCCGCACCCGGTCATCCAGCCGGAAGGCAATCCCGGTCTGTGCTTTTTGCTGCCGGCGCTTCAACTCCAGCCCGAGCTCGACGAAAAAGAGCTCATCAAAGATCATGCGGATGTGCGCGGGCGTCCGGGACGCCTGCAGCGCTTCGAAGCTTTCACCGGGCTCGGGCCAGTGGACACTCCAGAGCGCAGCCCGCGGCGAGATGAGCCCCAGGTGTGCACGCACTGCGGCAGGAATCGCCTCCGGCAGATCGGGCGTCAGGTTATCGAGCGCGGTGCGGATGATGCGCCGGAACCATTTCGAAGTCAGCCTTCCAGTAGCCTCATAGATGGGAACGATGCGGCCGATTTCCAGCGATTCCGCGGCTTTCTTCTCCGCCCCGTTGTTCCCTCCGTCTCCAGGTTCGCCCAATATCTCGAACTGCGGCTGGATGATCTGGAGCTCGCGGCTGCGCTGCTCCTCTTCAACCTTCCCGTAGAGAGCGATCATCTGCCCCGGGACGAACTTGTCCTGAAGATAGGTCGCATTAAACCAAAGACAGCGCAGCTTGGCCCGTCCCTGGCCCACAGTGAGCTGAAAAATCGGCATGCTGCGGGTACGAAACAGGCCGGAGTTGCGCACCTCGCCGACCACCGTGGCCATTTCCCCGGCCCGCAACTCGGAGATGCCTCGCGGGTTCAGCCGGTCTTCATAGCGAAAAGGAAGATAATGGAGCAGGTCGCCGACGGTATGAATTCCCTTACCGGCCAGCGCTTCGGCGATGCGCGGACCAACGCCCTTCACATACTGCACCGGCGTGGAGAGTTCAAGCATGCCTGAAGGTTCCGACGAAGGCCCATCGCTTCGCAACCAAGAGAAAGGATGGAGCACCAAAGAATAGCAGGAGCCAGCCGGCCGCGGCGCGCAAGCTATGACCACGAAAACATCCCTGAATATACCTTGCATCCCAATTCGGAACGAGCTTCGGAGACGCCTGGCTAAGGGAAGCTTCCGCGGTGTCTAAACCATCAGTGCTCGCGAATTTCCTCCAGACGCTGCTGGCTATCGTTTTGGGGAATGTCGTGTATTTCCTTCTAATGCCTTCACTTCCGCCGGTCGCCCGCCATCATCCCTTTCAAATTGACCTGGGGACCGCCCTGGACTTCTGGTTCTGCCTGGTTGCGTACGGACTGGTCCGCACCGCCCGCAGATGGCGCTAGCCAAATCAACGCCCCTCTGCCTCGATCTAGTTACTTTCGGAACGTCGGGGGTTACCTTTCGGAAAGGTAGAATCCGTTTGAATGCCGAAAATGGCGGTCTTATACGAGGCAGGCCAGGCTGTGCTCTCGACCTTTGATTCGGACGAGGTGCTGCAGCGGATTCTCGCCATTGCCCGTGATCATTTTCACCTGCCGAACGTCGCCATCTTGTTGCTCGACAAGGAGGCTCAGCAGCTCTTTGTCCGCTCGCAGATCGGCTGGGACTCCGGCAAAGACACCATTCAATTCGCCATTCATGACGGGATCACCGGCGCCGCAGTCTCCACCAAGAAACCCGTCCATGCTCCCGACACAAGTAAGGATCCGCGTTACATCTGCGCGGCGCAGTCTACTCGCTCCGAGCTGGCCATCCCTCTGTTCGTGCGGGATGAAGTGATCGGAGTCCTTGATTGTCAAAGCGACCGGCTCAACCACTTCGATGAAGAAACGATTGAGCTGCTGACGCTATTCTCGACCCAGGCCTCACTTGCCCTGCAGAACGCCCGCCTGTACTCGCTGGAGCGCCAGCGAGCGCGGCAACTCCAAGCCATCAACGCGATCGCGCAGCAGAGCACGGCGGTGATGGAGCTCGAAGATTTGCTGGCTCGCGCTTGTTCCGTGATTCAGCAAGCATTTCAGGTTTCGCATGTTTCTTTATGCTTGCGGGAAGACGACCATCTGGTCATGCGCGCGCACCATGGCTCGCTGACTCCTAACTTTCCGGAAGGCGGGCGTTTCCCAGCCGACCAACGCCCGTGGTCAGAAGTGATCGCGACGGGCGGCACGATCATAGAGAGGGATATGAGCGGCGAGGCGGACTCTCCTCGGCTGTTCAAAGAATGCGCATCGCGAATGAGCATTCCCCTGATTTCCTTTGGTCAGACCCACGGAGTGCTGACTCTGCACAGCTCGCAGCGAAATTCTTTCCGCGAAAATGAATTGCAGCCGCTCGAATCCGTGGCCGACATTTGCGCGAACTCCATCCAGAACGCGCACTACGTCCAGCGCGTGAAGCAGCTTGCCTACCTCGACGGGCTGACCGGAATCTTCAACCGCCGGTTCTTCGAATTGCGGATTATGGAAGAAATCGAGCGCGCCCGCCGCTACGGAACCGGCATGGCCGTGATCATGGCCGACATCGATCAGTTCAAGCAGCTCAACGACGAGTTCGGGCATTTGCTGGGCGACGAAGTACTGCGCCAGGTTTCTTCGCTCTTTCACCAGCAGTTGCGCAAGATCGATGTGGTTTGCCGCTATGGCGGAGAAGAATTTGCGATTCTGCTGACCCAGACCAACTGCCAGCAGGCGATGGCGATCGCCGAGAAATTGCGGAAGATGGTCGCGGAGTGGCAGTTTCCGGGAGTGCCTCGGACAGTCACCATCAGCGCAGGCGTGGCTGCGTTTCCGACGCATGGCAAGACGCGGGATGAGATGATTCGCGCCGCCGACAGCGGACTCTACGCTGCAAAACAGGCCGGACGCAACCGTGTCTGCCTGCCTAGCCTCACAAACGGGGCAACCAACGGTCGCTAAGAGTTCCAGAGCGAGCTACAACCAGTCGCCCCTCATTTGACGCAGCCGTTGGCGAAGATTTTCCATATCCTTCCGAACTTGCTCGCGCTGTTTTTCCGATTGCTGCAGGAATTCCTTCTGCTCCCGGCGTAATTCCTGGCGCAACTGCTCAGCGGCCTTGCGGGAATTTTCGGCGGCCAATTCCATATCCGGCCGCAGCTGTGCGAGTTCACCCCGCAGCTTGCTTAATTCCAGGGCGGACTCCGCCTGAATCTCCGGTTCGACGCCAAAGCTTTCTTCCTCCAGGCGGTCGCCAGACTCCTTCCGCGCCGGCAGCGGCAGCGTCAGGGTCTGTTCCTTCCGGTCGCGCATAACGCCGATGCTGACCGAATTGCCGTTGCGCGACCGCACCGCGTGGGAGAAGTCGCTGGTGTCATGCACGGGCTGATCATTGATCTTGACGATGACGTCGCCAGCGCGGAAGCCCGCCTTCTCGGCCCGGCTGCCTTTGTCCACCGACCGGATGAGCACTCCGTTGCCGTTCTTCACGCCGAAAAATTCGCCCAGTTGCGGCGTGATGTTCTCCACCATCAGCCCGCTGCGCGCCGACTCGGTTACCACCACCATATTGACGGAGGGGATGTCGATGTCGGGCATGTGAATTTCGGGGATCTGCATATGAAAGTCCCCGGAATTCGGACCGACGAACGAAAACTCTTTGTGCTTGTCTGCCAATTGCACCTTGACGCTCAACGGCTGGCCATCGCGGCTCAGCCCGAACGTCACAATGCGGCCCGGAGGAGTCTCGCGAATCATGCGCCGAAGTTGCGCACCGCTCTCGATAGCAGTGTTGTTCATCGAGAGGATGACGTCGTGTTCCTTGATGCCCGCTTTGCCGGCTGGAGCGTCCTGGTCCACCATCGTCACCTCAACGCCCTTTTCGTCTTTGAGTTTCAAGGCACTAAGGCGGTCGGTGGTGATATCGGCGATATCGACGCCCAGATAGGAAGTGGTCCCGCCGTCTTCGCTGGAAAAGACCCACGGCTGCCCTGGCCCGTTAGCCGACCAGTTCTGCGCCGCGTAGGATGAGCCTGGCAGCAACGGCAACAACGCGATGATGGTCCAAACATGTCTGCGCATTGTCAGTCCCTCATTTTCAGTGGCCGGTGGCGAGTGATGAGTGGCTAGCAGATTAGTTGTCCTCTACCAGCCACTGATCACCAGCCATCCAGCTACTTTTCTCTTAGCGATTCGCTTTCTTAATGCAGATGTCGCCACTCGAAGTGTGCACCTTGATGGTCGGGCCGCCACCGTTCAACGCGCCGTCGGCCGTTAGTGTCTTGCTCCACTGACCGCCTTCGCTGGCTATATGGATCTCCGGGAAATCCGAAGTGATCCGGTGTCCGCTGCCCATATCGACGCTGGCTCGAACATTGATCGCGACATCGGAGGCGATGTACACCGTGATGTCGCCCGCGCCCGTCTCCAGATCTGAATCGTGGCGCTCGCTGCCCGTGTTGACCAGCTTCACGGTAATACCACCCGCTCCGGTCTCTGCGTGGGCCGACGGCACTCCGTAGAGTTCGATGCCGCCGCCACCAGTCTCAGCGTGAACATTTCCCTTGGCCGAGGTCAGGTGGATCGTCCCGCCGCCAGTTTCAATCTCCACCGCGCCGCCGAGGTCGCTCAAATCCACGCTGCCACCGCCCGTGGAAACCTTCACTTTCCCAGCGCATTGGTGCACTTCGATGCTGCCGCCGCCGGTCTCGACCGTGGCGCCTTGCGCGCCCGAGTCGATCCGAATGCTGCCGCCACCGGTTTCAGCGATCACTTTGCCATTCGCATGGCGAATCGCGATGGAGCCTCCGCCCGTGTGCAATCCCATATCCCCGCCGACGGTTCCAACATCGATCGACCCGCCGCCGGTCTCGGCGCTCACACCTCCGCCGATGTCATCGAGGCGCATGCTGCCGCCGCCACTCTCCGCTTCCACGCGTCCGGCGATCCCGGTCGTATCCACGTTGCCGCCGTCGGTTTCAAGCTTCACCAGCGCCATCTCGCGCGGAACGTTGATCGAGAACTCTCCGGAGAAGTGCCGGGGCTGATGTCCCCCCTGCCAATCTCCTACGATCCAGGCCGTGTCTCCCTTTACATAAGCGGTGATCTTGAACTGTTCGAACTGGTGGCGGGCTTCCTGCTCGGATGAAGTCTTAAAGTTTGTATGAACGACGTAATTGATGCCCTGCTGCTGCCCACCCCGTACTCGAACCGAGCCCATATCAACCTTGACCCTCAAGTTCTTGACCGTTGCCAGCGAACCGGTGATCTCCTGTCCCCAGGTTCCACCTTCGCGGGCCATGTGTGTTTCCTGCGCCACGGCCAGCGGCGCAAGCAGGGCCAGCACACCGGCCAGCCCGACGATTTGTAGCGCTCGTTTCAAAATATCTCCCTCACTTCTCGCGATCCATTCGCGAATGTCTTTATGTATCTATCTTTCCTAATCAATTTCCGGCAACTGCGCCAGCATCGTCCGCGCCTGCGATTTGATGTACGTACTCTGATCCTTGGCCGCCAGCGCCATCAGCACCCCGCGCACGCTGCCATCGGCCTTCACCGGTTCGATCAGCCGTAGCGCGTCGATCCGCACTCCGGAGTTATCGTCATTCACCAGCGCACGCAGCACCGCATCGCGCACATTCGTATCCGTCTTGACGTAATTTCCAAGCGCGTCCAGCGACTTCAGGCGAACTCCAGGATTCGTGTCATTCTGCAGCGCATAGATCAGAGCGTCGCGCACTTGCAGATCGCCGCTGCGCTGCGCCAGCAGACCAACCGAATCCACGCGCACGCCTGAATTGTTATTGCGTGCTGCGTACAGCAGCAGTTGCTGTATCTGTTGATCGTTCAACGAACCCTGCGTTTGCTGTGTAGAAAGCGTGTTGTACTTGATGGTGACTTGATCCGTTCCGGGCACCGGAGTGACGGAGTCGACACCGGCGATGGAAGATTCGGCCGGAGCGTTGCTGGGAGTGTTAATTGGGGGAATGCCAGCAGTCATTGTTGGGTGCGGTCCGTAGATTTTGTAAGTAGTTCCGATGCCGCCGACAAATCCAACAATGAGAATCACCGAAGCCAGCGCGGGCGAGAAGTGGACTTGCCGCAACCAGATTGCCGGATCGAATGCCAGCCGGCTCCAGAAACTGCCCTGCTGCGCGGTCTCCAGCCCTTCCTGCAGGCGCATGCGCGACGATGCCAGTAAATTCGGCGTCGGATCTTCCGCGCGATCCTGCGCGAGCAGCGCGTGAAACTCCTGCTCCGCCTTCAGTTCGGCTGCGCAGTCCTCGCAGCGGGCCACGTGCTGCTCCAGTTCATGGCGGGCATCATCGGCCAGCTCGCCATAAACTTGAAGCACGATATTTTCTCGAACCCATTCACACTTCATAAGTTCACCTTCGTCCAGCAGAGCCCATGTGGGGACAGCCGCCTCGGCTGTCCGGCCAGGGCGAAGCCCGGCCCGTTCACATCAAAGCTCGCCCTCATCTCATATCCGCCAGCGCGCCGCGCAACTTCTGCGTGGCCCGGAAGAGCGTGTTCTTGGCGGTCTCTTCCGTCGTATGCAAAATCTCTCCCACGGTCCGCAGCTTCAGTCCGTGATAATGCTTCAACTCGAACACCATGCGCTCGCGCGGAGTCAGTTTCTCCAGCGCTCCGGCGATGCGCGATCCCAACTGGCGGCGCATCAAATCCTTCTCCGGATTCGCTCCCGCGCGCGCATCGGGCACTTGATCGAGCAAGTCGTATTCGCCGCCGTCAGGATCCTTTGCGACCGGCGCGTCTTCTTTGCGCACGGTCTTCTTGCGCAAGTGATCGAGACACAAGTTCGTCACGATCCGGTAAATCCACGTGTAGAAGGAACACTCGAACCGGAAGCTGCCAATGTTTTTGTAGGCTTTGAGGAAAGCGTCCTGATACACGTCCTGGGCGTCGTGTTCAGTTCCGGTGAGATGCAGCGCCAGGCGCAACACGGGCTGGTCGTAGTGGCGCACAAGTTCCTCGAAGGCGGCGCGGTTTCCCCGCTGCGCTTCGCGGATCAACATCGTGTCATCTATGCGGCGTGCTTGCCCAGCCATGCGGCCCCGCGCGGGGTCCTGGTTCTCTCGAATCTGGTCTTCCCGAGTTCCGTCGTCTCTGACGGCGGAACTGCTGACTCTCTCTGTTACCTCACCCTCTCTCGAGTGGGCCCGTCCGCCAACCGCAAAAGGTATTGCCCATACTCCGGCCGGCATTTGTGCTATGTCCTCATACCTGCCCGGCTTTCAAGTCTTCCGGGCTTGCACAGGAATAGACGGAGAATCAGCGTATCCGTGAGCAGAAATTATAGGCTGTACGGCGATTTTTAGCAGCGCCTAGGTGATTCAGGAACAAAGATTTAGGGGGAAACAGAACAATCGGGCACAGCCTGGTAGCGCAGTTTGGCAAGGCAAGTGCCCTGATTGTGAGGCAATGACGGGGGTGGCGCTTCATGCGCAGTTACGGGCGTGAGAGCAGGTAAAGATCGTCATGTCCGCCGGGCCGCGCATACACGATCAAAGACAAGTCACTGGATACGATGAAAGCGTTTCCCGCGTAGTCCTCGCGCAAGGCAAACGGCAGTTTCAGTGCCGGAATCGGAGGACCCATATTGGCGCCATTCCGCCAAGGCTGGCGATAAATCGTGGTCTCGCCGTGGGCAGCAAGGGAGTAGAAGAACGACTTGCCGTCGGGCGAGAAATACGCCAGGTAGGTCGCAATATCCGGCCGCAACACGGTGCATTTTTTATCCGCGATCGAATATTGGTAGATGGCGGGATGCTCGTGCCAGAGCACAGTCCCCAGCATGAATTTCTGGTCGGGAGAGATGTCCACAGCCATGCCGCAACCCTGATACAGCGCAACAGAGTCGCCGGTGTTGGGAAAGATTCTCCAGTTCGCCTCTTCACGATTACTGAGGAGCCCGCCCACAACGATCGATTGATCTCCCGACTCCCAGATCGCAAACCCGACCTGGTTGCCCTGCCAGGGCAGCTGACGCAAATGAGTTCCATCTGCATTGACGACGTAAAGCTTCGCCTTTTGCTCTCCCAGTTCCGCAAGGAGGAACTGACTATCGTCATTGGAAAATGCCAGAGTTTCCAGGTCGACTCCAGAAGCAAGCTTCAGCCGATGCTGCCCGTCCGGATCCGAAACCCAGATCTCCGATTTATTCAGGTCAGGGTACGTGATGTAGGCAAGATGCTTACCGTCCCGGGAAAACTCCGGCTGAGTCGCAATTTCATCGACGATGTCAGACAACTGCTTGGAAGCGACGCGATAGAGCGCGAGCTCCCCGGATGTTTTGCCGTTGATAAAATAAACGCCGCGCCCCCCGGCATCCTGCATCGGATTCCGATCGGGCCCGGGACCAAAACTGGCTTGCTTTAGGGAGTGATCCTCTAATGAGAACTCCCAAATATTTGTAATTCCGTTGACTTTGCGGCTAATGTAGATGGTCTGTCCCGGAATCGCCCAGCAACTGCGCACCGAGGTGTCAGCCAGTTCAGCCAATTTCTCTACCGAGTGTGTGGCGATGTCGAGGCGATAATAAAATATCGAACTGCCTGACGCCGACGAAAGCAGCAGGCCCTTGCCATCGGGATAAGTCTTGATGTCGGCCACGACGCCAACAGATTGGCCCGTCTGCGCCTTTGGGGCTATCGCTGATTTCGCCGGGTCGAAAATCAGCTCTTCTTCCAGGGAGCCAGACTTCGCTGCGCGGACAATTTGCCCGTCTGGTTTCAGCAGAAACAGATACTGTCCGTCGGGTGACTGAGCCACATACTGGCCCGTCGCCAGCCGCTTGGCGGCACCACCCAGCGTAGGAATGGCCCAAATCTCAGATCCGCCTAGCGTTTGAGCGAAATAAATTTCCGTACCATCGGAGGAAAATCCGACGACTCTTTTATTGCCTTCCTCTTTCGTAAGCTGCAAGGGTTCTCCGCCGGAGGTCAGCATGACGAATACCTGATCGTAGCCTTCCACCGGAGACCGAAATGCGATGGCGCGGCCGTCAGGCGAAAGGACGGCGGCGTCCATGGGTTTGTTCCAGTCGCTGACCTTAATGATTCTTGCGGGACCCTCGGACCCGCCGCGATGCGAGAGCGCGCGATAGACGCCGTAGCCGGCGGCGACGAAGACCAAAAGCAATACGGCGCCTGCCGAAAAGAACATCGCTTTGTGACGCGAGGCCGTTGCAATTACGACGGCACCACTGGAGCTATGCGCCGCAGAGGGGCTATGCGAAGAAGGCGCGACAGAGCTTTCTCGTTCCGTGACATGCGTGCCGGAAAGGGCATTGCAAGAGACCGCGGACGCTCCCGAACTTGTGTCGCGCCGCATCCGTTTCAGGTCGGCGCGCAGTTCGCCCGCCGTCTGGTAGCGCAGATCACGATCTTTTTCGAGAGCTTTGCCGATGATGCGTTCCAGCTCAGCAGGCACGTCAGGATTCAACCGAGCCGGCGGAACGGGCGACCGATTGAGGAGGCCATCGCTGATCACGCCCGACGTTTCCCCGCGAAAGGGGAGCGCGCCGGTCGCCATTTCGTAGAGAACTGCGCCAAACGAGAACAAATCCGAACGGGCATCGAGCTCCTTGCCGCGCACCTGCTCCGGCGACATATAGGCAATCGTGCCGACGGCAGTACCCGGGCTGGTTAGAAATTCGCGCTCATCCCCGACCGTCGCGATCGTGTCGGCTGAGTCATTGGGGCGCGATCCCGTGACTTTGGCCAAGCCAAAATCCAGAATCTTCGCCGATCCGCGCTTGGTCACGAAGATGTTTGCCGGCTTGATATCCCGGTGAACTATTCCCTGCGCATGAGCCGCATCCAGCGCGTCAGAGATCTCGATGGCGAGGCCGAGCAGCCTATCGATCTCCAAAGAGCGCCCGGCGATGGTTTGCTTGAGCGTTCCGCCCTCCAGATATTCCATGGCGATGAACGCGCGGCCGTTCTCTTCGCCAATGTCATGGATGGTGCAGATGTTGGGATGATTGAGCGCGGAAGCTGCTTTCGCTTCGCGGCGGAAGCGGCTCAGCGATTGCGGATCCTTGGCGAGATCGTCGGGAAGGAATTTGAGAGCGACAAACCGATCGAGGCGGAGGTCCTGGGCCTTGTAAACAACGCCCATGCCTCCCCCGCCCAGTTTTTCGATAACGCGATAGTGGGAGACGGTCTGTCCGATGAGCGACGAAGAATCAACCATTCCTCTTCCGCCTCCGGTGTGCTGTCTGAGACTGTGTTACTCCGTGGCCGGTTCCTTCTCGATGACCACCTTCAGATGCGCGGTCACGTCCTTGTGCAGCTTCACCGGGACGGTGAACTCGCCGACAGTCTTCAACGGCTCGTGCAGCTGAATCTTCCGGCGATCCACGTTGAAGCCCTTCTTGGTCAGCGCGTCGCCCAGATCGCTCGAGGTGACCGAGCCGAAAAGTTGGTCGTTCTCGCCCGACTTCCGCGTAAACGTCACCGAAACGCCTTCGAATTGCTTGGCCAGTTCCTCGGCCTGCGTCTTCTCTTTGGCCGAGCGGCGCACGGAGGCTGCCTTCATCTGCACGATGACGGCCTTGTTGCCTTCATCGGCCCGGATGGCCAGCTTGCGCGGCAATAGATAGTTCCGCCCGTATCCTTCCGCGACCTTCACCACGTCGCCGCGGGACCCCAACTTCGCTACGTCTTCTTTCAGAATGACTTCCATGGATGACTCCGTTTCAAGAATTCTTTGCCACGGATTCACGCGGATCACCACGGATAAATCAAACGGATTGAAAAATTGATCCGTGAGAATCCGTGCAAATCCGTGGCGAATTGCCTTTAGCTCGCTCGTCCGGCAAACGGCAGCAGTGCGATATTCCGCGCCTGCTTGATTGCCGACGACAGCCGGTGCTGGTGCGGCGCGCACACCCCAGTTAAACGGCGGGGCACAATCTTGCCGCTCTCGGCCACGAACTGCCCCAGCAGCCGGTAGTCCTTGTAGTTGATGTCTTCAATTTTCTCGGTGCAGAACTTGCAAACCTTCTTGCGCCGGAAAAACTTCCGCCCGCCGCCGCCCTCGCGCGGAGGTCCACCCGGACCGCGTCCGCCGCCGCCAAATCGCGGACGATCGCCTCCGGGCCGTGGCCCATCCGACCGCGGCCGCTCTGTCGGTGCCGCTGCTTGCTGTGGTGCGTTTGTCTCGTCAGCCATACTCTCCTCTTCATCCGTCGCGCTAGATCGCGACACTAAACTTGCATTGATCCTTCAAAGCCTTGTCATTCCGACAACCCCTGGTCATTCCGAGCGCAGTGAGGAATCTGCTTTCGCCCGGGGCCGGCACGAGTCCAGCCAGGAGCCCAGTGCCTCTACGCCGTCGCCGGAGCTTCCGCCACCGGAGCCGCCGCGGGTTCCGCAGGAGCTGCCGCCGGTTGCGCGCTCACCTTCTTCTTCGAGTCGCGCAGCTTCTTGATCTTGTCCAGCCGCTTGTGCTCTTCATCCACGCGCACAGTGAGGAACTTGATCACCGGCTCAGTCACGCGCAGACGGCGCTCCAGTTCGTGCATGACCGGACCTCCGCCCTCGATGACCATGAGGACGTAAATGCCGTCATGAAAGCGGCGCACCATGTAAGCAAGCCGCCGCTTGCCCATCTTGTCGACCCGCACCACCGACCCGCCCGTTGGGGGCACGACCGATTGCAGCGTCGAAATCAGTTTGTCCAAATCCTCTTCCGCCATATCCGGACGGACAATGAACATCAACTCATATGTACGATTCATTCTCTTCTCCAAACCTTGGCCACTGATCTTCGCGGATCTCACAGATAATTCAATTCTCTGAATCTGATCCGTGTAAATCCCTGCCTAATCTTTTGCTTCTTCCGGCTCTTTGCGGTTATACCGATTCATCGCCGCTGCTGGACCCTCTTTCAAAATCATCTTCACCGCATCCTCTGCGGTGTCGAGCACTCCGTCCACAACTGTAAGGTCCGCCTTGCGCATCGGAGACAGAAGATACTCTGCGCCGTCTCCCACTTTGCGTTCCGGCGCAACGCCAATCCGGATCCGCAAGAAATCCTGCGTGCCTAGCGCACCGATGATCGACTCGATGCCATTGTGTCCCGCCGAACTGCGCCGCGTATGAACCCGCAGCGTGCCCAGCGGAAAGTCCAGCTCGTCCTGAATCACAATCAGGTCCGACTCCGGCGTCGCTTCGTACTCCCGTATCAGTTCCCGCACCGAGACGCCACTCAAGTTCATGAACGTCTCCGGCTTGGCCAGCAGCACCATCTGATCAGCGACGACGGTTCGCGCCGTCTGCGCCCGGCACTGCCGGTTCCTCACTTCCACTCCCAGGTGTTCGGCGATGCGATCAATCGCCAGAAATCCCAGGTTATGCGGCGTGAATTGATATTCGATTCCGGGATTGCCAAGACCCACAATCAGTTTCACGCCACCATCCCGACTCGCGTAGAGGCGGACGCATTCGTCCGTCAGGGTTGTTCGAGGTGCGCCCTCGAAGCCGAGCCGAACATCGCTCGGCTGGACGGGCGAATGCGCCCGTCCCTACGTGAGCTATTTCTTCTCCTTCTTCTCACCCTTCTCCGGAGCGGCCTCGGCACCCTCTTCGTCCGTCTCCTGCTTGCCTTTCTTGATGACTTCAGGCTCAGCCGGAGTAGCACCCGCTTCCGCCGCCGCTGCTTCCGGAGTCGCCACAACCTCTTCCTTCACCGAGGTCACGTGCGCGACGGGCTGGTTCGCATCCGTCAGGAACTTGATCTTCTCCATTTGCGGCAGATCGGAAACACGAAGCACCTTGCCGAAGGTTAGTTGGCTGACGTCGGCATCGATGTGGCTCGGAATGTCCGCCGGCAAGCACTCGATCTCGACTTCACGCAGCATCTGCTCCATGATGCCGCCCTCCTGCTTCACGCCCGCGGACTCGCCCACCAGGAAGATGGGAACGCTGACGCGCAGCACCTTGTCCAAAGCGATGCGCTTCAGATCGATGTGCAGGAGACGGCCCTTAATCGGCTCATACTGCCAGTCGACGATCATGGCCTTGGTCTTTTCGCCAGCCATCGTCAGATCGAAAATCGTGTTGTGTCCGGTCTCCGAGTTCAGAATGCGCGTCACCACACGGGGATCGACGGTGATTGAAAGCGAGTCCTTCCCCGCTCCGTACACTACGGCCGGAATCTTGCCTTCCCTCCGCACACGCTTGGCATCGTTCTTCGTGCCCGCTTCTCTCGGTTGCGCTTCCAGTACGTTTGTTTCGAGTGCAGTCGCCATAAATGTCAATTCCTATCTAGAAATCTGCGGTGAGCATCAAGCGCTGAGCGGTGAGCAATCTTGCGTGCTCATGGCTCACAACTCATGACTCACGGCTTCAAATAAACAGCTTACTAACCGAAGTCTCTTCGTGATTGGCCTGAATGGCCCGGCCAATCAATCCCGCAATCGAGAGGACCGAAATCTTTCCGCCCTTTTCCGTCCGGGCAGCATCTGCCGCAGGACTCAGCGGGATCGTATTCGTCACCACCACCTCTTTAATCACCGAGTTCCGGATGTTCTCCACCGCCGGACCCGACAACACCGCATGCGACGCGCACGCGTAAACCTGAGTCGCACCATTATCCATCAGCGCCTGCGCCGTCTTGACCAGCGTCCCGGCCGTATCGATCAAGTCGTCGATGATCAGGCAAGTCCGCCCGTGAACATCGCCGATCACGTGCATGATCTCGGCCACGTTCATCTCGACGCGCCGCTTGTCGACGATGGCCAGCGCAGCATCCACCTTCTTCGCGAAGAATCTCGCGCGCTCCACACCACCCGCATCCGGCGAAACCACCGTCAAGTTCGGCAACTGCAGCTTGCGGAAGTGATCCACCAGCACTGGCGACGCGAATAAATGATCCACCGGGATATTAAAAAATCCCTGCAACTGCGGCGTATGCAAATCCACAATCAACGCCCGGTGCGCTCCCGCGGTCGTCAGCAAATCCGCCACCAGCTTCGACGAGATCGGACTTCGCGGCTTATCTTTTCGATCCTGCCTCGCATATCCGAAATACGGAATCACCGCCGTTATCCGCCGTGCCGACGCGCGTTTCAGCGCATCGATCATCAGCAGCAGCTCCATCAAGTGCTCGTCTACCGGACGGCACGTTGGCTGCATCACGAAGACATCCGCGCCCCGCACGTTCTCCTGGATCTGAACGTAGCATTCGCCGTCGGCAAAGCGCGTGACCTGCGCCTGGCCGCGCTGCATCCCGAGAAAGTGGCAGACCTCGTCGGCCAACGGCTCATTCGCCGTGGCGCTGAAGATCTTGAATTTCTCGTCCACTCGCGGACGCGGCTTCCGCTCGGACTTCTCGTCGGTCACTGGCGGACTCTTTTTTTCAACCTTCTCGCTCTTGTCGGTCGGCGTGACTAAAGTAGCCATGGTTGTCTCTGGGCTCCTGGCCTTCAGTTCGTACCGTTCTCTTACTAACTCTGGCTGGGCCGCTAGGATTCGAACCTAGACAAAGTGCTCCAAAGGCACTTGACCTACCATTAGTCGACGGCCCAGTAAAACCAATTGTTGATGGTTGAATATTCGATTGTTGAATGAACCCCGCAGGGGCAAGATCATTGTCATTCAACAATCAAAAATCAACAATCAAAAATTCGCCGACCTACACCATGTGGCGACGGCCGACTCGCCGTCCAAGCAAGCCGAAGGCGAGCGCCAATGGGCACAAAGTCTATCCCTTCACGACCCGCTTCCAGTAACTTTGCCGCGTCAGAGTCGAAGTCGCCTGCGCCGACCAACCCTGCTTCCGCAGCCTGCCGACCGCCCGAACCGCCGCTTCTCCACTAGCAAACAGCCCGTAGAGCGTCGACCCAGACCCCGACATCGACGCGTACTTCGCGCCCGCGCGCACCAGCGCACGCTTACCTTCACACAGCTCGGGATATTCAGGAAAGACGACTTCTTCGAAGTCGTTCTTGATCCCGGCCCGGACAAGCGCGAGAAGTGGATTCCCGGCCCGGCCCCTTCCAAAAGGAGCACCGGAGTGAAGCTTGCTCAGCCACGCCGACAACTCCCGGGCAAGCCCATTCATTCTATCGGACGCATCCGATACCGTCAATTTCGAGCTGTCATTCGACGACGTTCTTGTGAGGACAGCCGCCCCTAGCGGTCCGGCCGAGCGAAGCTCGGCTGGCTCTCGACTCGACTCCCATCCAGGAGCCGGCGCAACCGTGGAAGAGCGGCCCCTTAGAGCCGCGTCAAGGTTCTCCAATGGTCTAGGCTTTAGCCCCTGCGAACCTATACGTCGATCCCAGTCCGCAAAAGCCTTCGGCGTCGACACTCCAATCTCCGGAGTCACCACCACGCACGCCATCGCCGGAAAATTCTGCAGTGGATACACCTGTTCCCCGCGTCCGACGCCCAACACTGTGCCGCCAACCAGGAACAGGGGCAGATCCGATCCAACTTCTGCCGCAATCCGCAACCGCTCCGACGTCGGAAGACTCTTGCGAAGCGCCCGCTCCAGCCCCAGCAACGTTGCCACTGCATTTGCCGAAGCTCCGCCCAGCCCGCCCTGCACAGGCAGCCGCTTCTCGATCTCGATGACCACCCGCCCTTTGGCCCGCAGCGCCACCATGGCGCGCTCAACAATGCGATAGCAAGTGTTCGAAGCATCCCGCGGCACACGCGGATCCGCGCACCGAATCTCAACCCCTGTCCCACGCCCCACGCTTACCCGGATCACGTCGTGCAGCCCGATCGTCTGATACACAGTCAGCAGTTCGTGAAAGTCGTCGGCCCGCACAGCGCCAATGTGCAGCCCAAGATTGATCTTCGCGAACGATCGCAGGGTGACTGTCATGGATGGATGATTGTAAAGTCTCGCCAGTGCCACGCGGCGAAAGTTACGTCTGAAAATGCAACTCCAGGGGAGCACTCGGGCTCTAGGTGGGTCGCTGAACGGGCCCCCCGGAGCCGGTCTCAGGAAAAATTGCGCCTCATCGACAGCTCCGATAAACCTCTACGATTGAGCAGCTTAGCGTCGATTCAATGTTCACGGTGAATCGTTTAACCCTGTTCTCGCATGACCTCGGTAATCTCGACTGCTTACCTCCAGAAGCCCATCCTTAATGTGATTGGAGTCACATTAGATTGTGATCCTAATCACAGAATGGTGCCCAAGCACCCTTCTTGTTTTAAAACTGTAAAAAAGTTTGAACACCGTAAAGAATGCTGCCCCGTTCAACCGGGCCCCTGTGCAGCACGTTCCCGCCGAACTGGACGAAAGTCGTTTCGGCAAGCGAGAACAGCGATACGGCCGAATTCTCAGCTCAGCGGATGTTATGCGGACCGCCGAGCCATAGGGGGACGGATATGCGCCGATTTGTTTTGCTCAGTCTTTTCGTAAGTTGCCTTTTGGCGGCCACAGCGGCTTTCGCCCAAGGCGACTATAAAGTTGTCACTGTTACCGACGGCGGAACGATTTCTGGCACCGTCAAATGGGCCGGACCGATTCCACATAATCTCGACTTTCCCATCACCAAGGATCCCCAGATCTGCGATCCCGATTCCAAGAAAACCGCTGACCTTGAGCGCCTCGTCATTGGGTCGAGCGGCGGCGTGGCCAATACCGTCGTCTATCTCAAAAACATCACCAGCGGCAAGGCCATGGACCTGCCCGAGCAGCGCCGCCACCTTGACCAGAAGAGGTGCCGATACATTCCTCATATTCTTCTCGTGCCGAAGGACGGAACCCTCACCATGATGAGCTCCGACCAAACCCTGCACACCATTCACATGGATGGCGCGGCCACTTATAACTTGCCATTCCCCTTCCCGGATCGCGTTAACGCGCGCACCATGCAGACCCCGGGACTGGTCAGCCTGCGCTGCAATGGCGGCCATGTTTGGATGAATGCCGAGATGTTCGTCGCGCCTCATCCTTATTACGCGGTCACCGACGAGAGCGGTCGCTTCCAGTTCACCGAAGTCCCGCCCGGCACCTATCAGATCGTCGCCTGGCACGAAGGCTGGGGACTGGCGGGCAAAGCCAACGCGTATGACGTGCTGACGGAACGCAGCGTGCAGCGCCCCGTCTTCACGCAACCGAAGACGTGGGAGAGATCCGTGACGGTCAGCGGCAACGGCTCAGTCACGGTCGATTTCGTGCTGTCGAATAAGTAGGCAAGAATCCACAGGCGTATTCGTAGCGCCGGCATCCTGCCGGCTGTCGCGTCGGCGTCTCGCCCACGCCTGCAGAAGCGGACGATCGGGTTGGTCGAAACACAGCGGCGCTTCAGTGCCGCGTCAGCCGCATCGAAATTGTCGGGCTTTAGCCCCAGGGGGAACCGCCTTGGGAAGGTCCGACTTCAAGGCAGGCTTCTAAGCCGGGCACACAGGAGCCGGCCTTAGCCGCTGAGGGCTGTAACCAATCCGCCTCAAAGCCTGTTCATCAAATTTGGAGGCGCCGCCTCAACCGTATCCGAGTTCTAGTGGGTCAATGCATTATGAGAGAGCGGCCTTCGTAAATATCTAGTCGAGGACAGTTGGGTGGCAGAAGGAAGCTAGAAAAAGCAACTAAAGAATGGCACTTTAGCTTGAGGGAAAGACTCCGTTGGACGCGAATGATCTTTCCCCCAAGGAGGCGCCTGAATGAGTCGCGATATCAAGTATATCGGCATGGACGTGCACAAGGAAGCGACCGTGATCGCGGTGCTGGAACGGCAGTGGGAAGCTGGTGATGGAGTCGATCGTGGAAACCAAAGCCAGCAGCATTCTGCAGTTTATCCACGGTCTGCGGGGCGAGTTGCATGTGACCTGGGAAGAAGGGACCTGGGCAGCATGGCTGTACGATCTGCTGCAACCCCAGGTGCAGCGAGTGCTGGTCTGCGATCCGCGGCGCAATGCCTTATTAAAGGAAGGCAGCAAAAGCGAAACATTCTCTGCCTCGACATTCACGCCCACGCCCAGGAGCACTCCTCATGATTCTTCCTGACCGCAAAACCTATCGCTTTTACCCAACGCGAACTTCGGCTCGCACCGTCGTCGTGTCTCTACCCACTTTTACTACCCCTCATCCGCCGCTTATCAGCCGCGAAAATCCGCCACTCCCCGCTCGCCTTCGCCCTCGATCTTCGCCCTTCGTTCTATTTCCTCGCACCCTTTCCCTACCTACTCACCCAGACTTCGGAGAAATCCCCATCGAATACCCATAGCCCACCGCGTCCGTCGCAAACACCAGCGACTTCGTTCAACAGACTTTATCGCAAGTCCCGCCACTGGCCTTGATCTGCGCTTGATTCCTGCTCGGCGGGACCTGCGATAAAGTACTAGCTGTTTAGCGACAGTTGAGAAATGCAGCTCATGAGCGAGCCAGCATTTGGAGTCCAAAGTAACGTCGACGGATTTGGAACGGCGCACTAGGTTTGAATGGGGAGCAATCGCAGTTGCGGCTCCGGACATTATGGGCATTCTCTATGGGCATTCTCTTTTATTTCGCAATATTCTATTCGGCTGGTCTAGCCCAGTGGATGGTTTGGAAACGAATTACCAGAGAGGTTAACCAACACCTCCCAGACAGCGAACAATATCCCACGTCGGTGTGGGCATTTTCGCCGAGGACATCTCAGTCGCCGATTAACCAGTTCAAAATTTGGCAACTGCATCGGCAGTTCTTCCGCAAGAGCTATCTTCGACGGTTATACTTAGCCACTTTGGCTTTGATGATTTTATTCTTCGGACTCTGCGTGCAGTTTGACCGCTCCCATTCCATCGCCCACCCAGGAGTAGTTGTTGTCACATCCCTGATTACACCAACGATTCGTTCCCAACAATCCAGGTGAAATTGAGATCGGCGGACCGCACGGGTGAATAGGCCCCCAAGCTAACCGCAGAACGCTGACAACCATTCTTGCTCACTCACCTGCGGCGTTCTGGGCCGCCACACGGATCAATCCAGAATCATCCGCAAGTGAGCTTGCAAGGCTTAGAGTTTTCCGAACCACTTCCTTAATTCACTGTATGGGTCAAACGGGCTGACTCTTCGTCCCGTCCGGTACCGGCAAAATCCGCGTCCCCCTCGTACACAGCCTTGAGCGAGTGTGTGCCGAAATCCAGCGTCGAGACAGTGAAGCGCGCCACGCCGCCTCGCAACGTTCCACTTCCCAGCACCTCTTCGCCTCTCATGAACAGGACTTTCCCTCCATCCGGCGGCACGCCGTCCCCTGACGTCACAACCGCGGTGAGTCTTACGGGTTGGCCATAAACCGACGGATTCGGAGAAGAGCGGATTTCAGTTGAGGTAGCTGCAGCGACGATGGTAACTGTCTTGCTGACACAGCTCGCGCCACAACTAGCGCCAAATTTGCCACCGGACGATTGAGCATTCCAAATCTTGATATCTTCCTTATTCCCTACTGCGAGCGTGAAATTACTCGTGCCCCACTTTCCGGCAAATCCTCCCAACGTGATCTTGGTGTTGGTCCAGCTATTCACAATGAGAGTGACGGTGTCCAAATCCGGTGAAAATCCTGCTTCCCACTTTTTCGTCTGGTCATCGAGGCTGATGAATTTGGTCGTGCCCGTATAGGCGCTGTGCGTACCAAACCCGGAGCCTGTGATGGTAATAGTTTGGTGTTGGGCGGTCGTAATTTTGCTGACCGACGTAATTTTGGGAGTTGTTGCTGGGGATTGCGCAGCAACCAAGGATGCTGCAGCAACGATACCGATCAAGATCATGGGCCGGGGTCCGGTAATGATGTTCACCATGTTGCACATCTCCTTTTAGGAATCTGATTGGGCCCGAGAACTGAGGCCGCTGATTGTGGGCAAAAACAACGGGGTCGTCAAGGATGAAGGATTTTGCACGGTCTCGCTGTTCCGCCGCCAAACAGCAAATGTAGGGTGGTCGTGAGAGGGATCTAGCCAGGTGACGGTTGAGACATCGCCGTTACGCGCAATGACCCGAGCGCGAGGGAGTCTGTTACAAATCCGGTTTTCCACAACAAGAATTTCAGTTCTGTGACGAACAGTCTTTACTGAGAATCCAGCAAGGCGCCGACTCCATCTACGCGCCGGAAGTTCAACAGCTGGGAGTCCGTCATGATCCACGTGTTGATCGGCCCCCGAGTCCCGAGTCCATCGCTAGTTCTTTGTTTGGAGTATTTTGTGAATAACTGCTTTCCGGTCAATATTTGGCGGCCAAGGACGACACTTCGCTCCAGGAACTCCAACAGATTCAATATTTTGTCCCATCCCCTGAAAAAACAACTTCGGGAGATGCCCCATCAACTCCCGGCCACGATGTCTGCCCCGGCTTCACGGGGGGCGCCCCCTACGCGGCAGTGTGTAGAATGACAACTGGCATGTCACAGGCAGCCCCAGCCATCACGCGTAGCCCGGCCGAAGTCGTCCGGCTCACACCCGTCTCGCAGGCGCCGAACGGAATCTGTTACGCCGTCGCGGGAGAGGTTGCCGTCAACTCGTTCGATCTCGAGCGCATGGTCGCCGCCGTGCCTACTCCAGTTTCGGCAGCCCTGGATCGCAAGGCGTACTACTTCGTCCCGCTGGCCGTCAGCCACGGCGACGAAACCGTCATCGCCGACCGCTACGACGTCGCGCTCAGCGACAACGCGGTCTGCCATCGCAATCTCAACCTCGGCGATTCGCAGTGCGTCTTCATCTCGACGCGCCTCATGGACGACAAGTTTTCCGTGGCCTTCGAGTTCTATATCAACGTCGGCCACGCTCTGGTGGAGCGCGCCGGAGTCTCCAGCACATTCAGCGAGCTCGCGTGGAGCCAGGTCGAAGCGGGAATTAAAGGCGAAACTTCGCTCGATGCCTGGGAGACACGCAAACTCGCCACCGCCAACGGGCCCGACGCCGAGCGCTACAAGACCGAATATCTGGAAGCGACCTTTTCCGACACGATCTCGATCTACCTTCTGTCGCTCTATCTCGACGTCGATTACTACGATCTGCGCGAGCGCGATTACCCGCTGCTCGCCCCATCCGCACTCGCCGAGCGTTTGCGCAAGGTGGCGGAATTATTTCCGCCCAGCACCGGATTCGAGTTCGCGATTCTCTACAAACGCCGTGGCTGAAACTTTGAAGCACGAGCATCGCGCGGCAGCGGTCCCACACCGCTCACCGCGCTGGTATAACGTTCCGGCACGCGTCTTCGTCCTCACCTTCATCGGCACGCTTTTGACGTTTTCCGTCACGCTGTTCTTCGCCATCTTCGGCACGATCATCCTCGCCGCGCTGCACGGCGTGCGTCCCGACATGCGTGTCGCCTATCGCCACATCGCCCTGCCGGTCGCATTGGTCGCCGGAAGCATCATCTCTATAGCAGCCGCGATCAACGAAGTCCGCCACTATCGCCAGTCCAAGACGCTGACCGCCATTGAGAGGATGAGTTAGTGGCGCCGCCTCGCATCGCGATCCCAATGCCGCACTCCACCGATCATGAGTACGGCGAGCGCGCCATCCGGCAGTACGAGCGCGCGGTTGAGTTGGCGGGGGGAGAGCCGGTACGGATCGCGCTCGATCAAACTGACGCCGCCGTGAAGGAGTTGATCGGAGGTTGCGATGGCGTGCTGTTGCCTGGCAGCAATGCCGACGTCGACCCCGCTCGCTTCAAGCAGCCACGTTCACCGCACACGGCCACGGCCGATCCGCGCCGCGACGAAGTCGATGACCTCCTGTTGGACGACGCCTACGATCGCCGCAAGCCCGTACTGGGCATCTGCTACGGTCTGCAAAGCCTTAACGTGTTTCGCAAGGGAACGCTGATTCAGCACATCCCAGACTCTCTGCCCGAAGAAACGCGCGCGAAAGTGAATCACGAAGCGGGGAGAAAAGTCGCGGTCGCGCACAAGGTTGAGATCGAACCAGCGTCGACGCTGGCGAAGATCGCCAGTGAAATCAGGCTGCCCGTGAACTCGTCGCATCACCAATCCGCGGACGCAATCGGCGAAGGCTTGCGCATCGTGGCGCGCTGCCCGGATGACGGCATCATCGAAGCGATGGAGGGAACGTCGTCGGATCATTTCGTGCTGGCGGTGCAGTGGCATCCCGAGCGCTCGGTTGCGGAAGATGCAGCATCCCGCGCCATCTTTCAGGCTTTGATCGATCGTGCGCAGTCTCGCAGGTGACGGAGAGCCGAACTGCCGCTCGGCGGACGCCGCCGTTGGCAGTCCCCACACAAGATCTACTTCTTCTTTTTCTTTCGCGAACTTTTCTTCGGCGCCTTCGCTGCCTCGAGCAGCACAACAACGTGCGCGATGGCCGCGTTATCCAAGTTCAATCCTTCGGGAGTCTTGGCCTTTAGTCCGACGCAATCGCCGTTTATATCCAGCAACTCCGCCACGCGAATACGGATCGCATCCGCGTGCGGGCCAATCTTTGGAGCAGCCAGAATCAGGCTCGCATCGATGTTGGCAACGGCGTATCCGCCGCCGTGCACGCGCTTCAGCGCTTCGCGCAGGAAGATGACCGAGTCCGCGCCCTTCCACCTCGGATCGGATGGCGGAAAAAGCGCACCAATGTCCGGCGCAGCAATCGCTCCCAACAGCGCGTCGGTGATCGCGTGCAGCAACACATCGCCATCCGAGTGCCCGCCGAGACCTTTGTTGTGGGCAAGCATGACCCCGCCGATCTTCAGCGGGATGCCGGTGTGGAATTCGTGGGAGTCAAAGCCGTAGCCGATACGGGAAGCAGGCTTCGAGTTTCGAGTTTCAGGTTTCAAGCGTTTAAGTGTACGGTGATTCGCGAAAATCTGCGGCTTACTTCCTTAGATAGAACTCCGCGAGTTCCATGTCGCCCGGGCTGGTGATCTTGATGTTACGCGGCGAGCCCATCACGACTGCGACTTCGTGGCCGGAGCGTTCAGCGAGCGACGCTTCGTCGGTGCCCATGAAGCCGTCGGCCGCCGCTTCATCGAAGGCTTTCTTGATGACATCGTAGCGGAATCCCTGCGGCGTTTGCGCGAGAACCACGCCAGCGCGCGGGATCGTTGCCTTGATGATCGCGCCTTCGGACGTGCGCTCGACTTGCTTCACGGTATCGATCGCAGGAAGCCCGGCGATCGCAGCGCCGTACTTCTTCGCCGCTTGGATCACCTCGCAGATGATCTCGGTTGTAACCAGAGGCCTCACGGCGTCATGCACGAGGACGATATCATCGGGTGCAGCGGAGACTGCGTTGAGCGCGTGTTCGACCGACTGCTGGCGGTGCTCCCCTCCGACAACAAGTTCTACTTTCTTCTTGAGCACGTCCTTGGCTTCACTTTTTAGCCGTTCACGGAAACCTCCGATTTCGTTTTCGCGCAGCGCGATCCAGATCTCGTTGACTTCATCCACGGCCGCGAACTTGCGCAACGTGTGGATAAGAATCGGGGAACCTCCAAGATCGTTGAACTGCTTGGACGGATGCGGCTTCTTCGATTTCACGTCGAATGCGCTTGGCATGGGAGCCATACGCGTCCCAAGCCCCGCCGCGGGAATAATGACTACAACCTTCATGGCGGGGTGAAGTATACGAGCGCTGAGGCCGGAGTTCAAATAGGGCATTCCCCTCTGGGATTCGAGGCGCTCACCGTAACGCCGACATACAATGACGGAATCCTTCCATCGGGAGATGTTTTCCATGCAATTCGCCAGACTAATCGGTCACTGGCTCGCAGCAAACGCCTCGACCATCTACTATCTAATGGCCACGGCAGGAGCATTCATAGCCGTGCTGACGTACTACAGAAATTCGACGATTGAACGAGCGCGCTGGCTGTCGAGCCTGTATTCGAAGTTCTACGAAGCGCCCGACTTGAAAAGGATCCGCAAGTATTTGGATGAAAGCCCGCCCAACGCTCCGGCAATCGCGGAATTGGTCCGAAACGAGGACCCGGATTTTACCGATTACCTGAATTTCTTCGAGTTCATGGCATATCTCGAAGTGCGCCGCCAACTCGGCAGGAGGGATGTGGAGGCTCTCTTCGATTATTACCTGCGAGTGCTTTCCAAACACAAAGAAGTGCGAGAATATGTACTTGCAGACAGGAATGGATATGGCTACCTGAAGAAGCTTCTGCGGCGCTTTCCTCCTGTCGATTAACGGATCACGCGATGCCTCAGCACCTTTTCGTATACGGGACACTCTCCCCGCGACACGCACCTCCAGAGATCGCCGCGACCGTGCGCCGGCTTCGTCCGGTGGGACAGGCTTCAGTAAAGGGACGCCTCTATGATCTTGGCGAGTACCCTGGAGCCGTTCTGAATGAGAGCTCGCGATCCGTGATCCGGGGAGAGGTTTTTGAGCTTCCGGGCGACAAGAGTACTTTGACGTCGCTGGACGACTATGAGGGCTTTGAACCCGGCAAGCGGGCTTCCAGCCTGTTTCTTCGCCGGGCGTATCCGGTAACCATGGATGATGGCAAGCGCCTGCGTTGCTGGGTGTATGTCTATAACGGGACCATGAAGGATGCGCAGCCGCTCAGAAGTGGCCGCTATCCACGCCGGCGCGTCTCTCGTCGCCCGGCCGCCAGTGCGCGTTCGTCCGCGGCGAAGCAGAACTAGCGCAGGTATCAGGTCTTCGGTCTTCAGTGTTCGGCGCCGACCCCAATCCCAACCACTCAACCCAACCTATGCTATGAAGCGCCTTGCTTCGTATCCACGACCGTAGGGCCTGGAACGGCGGTTGGCCCTGGAGACGGCAACGGAACCGCCACCGGAGCTACGGGCACGGCGGACGGCTGGCGCGAGTAGCTCGCCCGCTCATCCCACTTACCGAAGATCATCTTTCCCGCGGTGGTCTGCAAAACCGACGTCACCGAGACATCGATGGTCTTGCCAATCATTTTTCGAGCATTGTCCACCACCACCATGGTGCCGTCATCAAGATAGGCCACACCCTGGTTGTATTCCTTACCTTCCTTCAGGATGAAGACGCGCATGGTTTCGCCGGGCAACACGATGGGCTTGAGCGAGTTGGCCAGCTCGTTGATGTTCAGGACTTGAACGCCTTGCAGCTGGGCAACCTTGTTCAGGTTGAAGTCGTTGGTGATGATCTTGCCCTCGTAGACCTTCGCCAGTTCGATCAGCTTGAGATCCACCTCACGAACGGCCGGGAAGTCATCTTCCACGATCTGAATCTGGAGGGTCGCGACCTTCTGCAGGCGTTGCAGGATATCAAGGCCGCGGCGTCCACGATTGCGCTTGAGCGAGTCGGCGGAGTCGGCGACGAGCTGCAACTCGCGCAGAACGAACTGCGGAGTCACGATCACGCCGTCGAGAAAGCCGGTCTCGGCAATATCGGCGATGCGTCCGTCGATGATGACGCTGGTGTCGAGAATCTTGTAGCTTTTCTTGCCCTGCTTCTCGCCGCCGAAGATTCCGCCTAGAGCGGCCAGATTGAGCAGGTCTCCCTTATTGGCGCCGACGGCCAGGCCGACGTAGGCCATCAAGAGCATAACGAGGATCTGGAGGAAGCTCTGGGTATGCCCTTCGGGGACACTGCTCCGGATCACCAAAGCGAACAGGTAAGCTCCGCAGATTCCGAGGATGCTGCCGATCGCGGCACCAATCAGCCGCTTCAGGCTGACAGCGCGCAGCTTCCATTCGAAGACAACGATGGCTGCTCCGATCAAAGCGCCCAAGCCCGCATCCCGAATGGGTGAGAGTCCGAATGGGCCAATTTCGAAGCAGGTAACAGCTACAACGATGACAAAAAGAAGACGAACAAAAATGAGATCCACGGTAAACCTCCCCGCGGATGCAGCGTTCCCGTGCTAATGGGTGATGCACCCGTGCAGTTTCCGCCGCCCCAGCGGAACCGGCCCATCGCATGCGGAGCGCAAGGATAAGGGGGATGAAACGCGCTCCGTTCCGGCCGATCTGGGGCCCAGCCGGAGGAACAGTAAACCAACGCCAAGAGTATATACCTGCGGGTCACATCCGGGCGATCTGGCCAGAATAGCCTTATACAGCCAAATCCCTCCCCCGTTTACAGCAAACAACCGGGGACCGCGAGGTGCCGTCCGGACATCTCAATTTGGTTACTCGCAACTGCCTGAGGAGGCAGATCGCCGGCCCGTAGTACATCAAATCTCTAACCTTTGGAGGATGTCTATGCGAGCTTTCAGATTCTTGAATTTAGCGATTCTTTCGATCGTAGTGGCGGGTGCGTCCGCGGTCTACGCACAGGACGACAAGCCACAGGACAGACCGGCGCGGCCGGAAGAGCCTCAGGCACAGGAAGAAGCCAAGCCCCAACCAAAGCAGGATGAGATGAAGCCGCCGCGCCAAGACGACGCAAAGCCGTCCAAGCAGGACAAACAAGGGCAAAAGCAAGACGACAAACAGTCGCGCGAAGAGATGAAGGATAACCGCCAGCCAGCGTCTCAGCAGGATGCGCATGCGCGTCCAGCTGGGAAAGGCGGACACATTCCGGACGATAAGTTCCATTCGAACTTTGGCCGGAGCCACAAGTTTGTGGTGCAGCGCACGACCGTGGCGCAGGGCCAGTCAGGCTTCGTTTACGGCGGCTACTCTTTCGTGTTCGTCGATCCGTGGCCCGCGGGCTGGGGGTACACCGACGACTGCTACGTCGACTACATCGACGGCGAGTATTTCCTGTTCGACCTGCTGCATCCGGGAGTGCGCATCGCGTTGTTTGTCGTAATGTAAATCGCAGACTTTAAGACTCGAGACGTATTCCGATTGCGATTGGGTGGCCTGCAGGCTCAGGATCTGAATTGATCCTGAGTCCGTGGGCCGGTTGCTTTTTCTGACGACCCGCTGCTGCCGAACAATTCCGCTTCTTGCGCGATCCGCCTGCTAGACTTTTCCACATGAAAGCCCTCGTTCTTTCCAGCCTGTCAGGACTCGATGCGCTCTCGATTCAGAACATGCCCGAACCGACTCTTAAGGCGGGACAGACTCTGGTTCAAGTGCATGCGGGAGGCGTGAATTTCGCAGACATCATGACGATGAAAGGTGGTTATCCGGGAACACCGGCTCCGCCATTGATCGTGGGCCGGGAGTTCTCGGGGGTCGAAGAAAGCAGCGGCAGGCGCGTGATGGGATACACCCAGTGGGCGGCGTTTGCCGAAAAGACGGCCGCATTCCCTTCCATGCTGTGGCCGGTGCCTGATGGTTGGAGCGATGAACAGGCAGCAGCTTTCCCCGTAAATTTTTTCACAGCGTATCTCGGATACTGGCAAGCCGGCATGACACAGCCTACTCCTGCGGGCCGCAACTATCGTGCCCTTATTCATGCTGTGGCTGGAGGAGTTGGAACAGCGGCTGTACAGATCGGACGCTTGCTTGGCGTCGAGATGTACGGCACGTCGTCGTCCGAGGAGAAACTCGCGCGGGTCAAAGAGCTTGGCCTGCAACACGGAATCAACTACAAGCGGCACGACTATGAAGAAGTGGTGAAGAATCTAACGCGCGGCGAAGGCGTGGATGCTGTCTTCGAAATGCTTGGCGGAGATCATACGGCCAAGAGCCTGCGCTGCTTGCGGGACTTCGGGCGCGTGATCCAGTACGGCACGGCGACCGGGAAAACTCCGAAGCTGGATTTGCGCGCGATGTATGCGAAATCGGGAAGCGTGCAGGGACTGTGGCTCACCTATCTTTCGCAGAAACGCGAAATCATGGAGCCGGCGTGGAAGCAGCTATCAGCTTGGATCGCAGCGCACAAACTGATTCCGCAGATCGGGCAGGTGTTACCGCTGGAACGGACGGTCGAAGCTTACAAGCTGCTCGAGGATGGGAAGAATTACGGGAAAGTCGTGCTGAAGATCGCCGGGTAGCGGAAGCCTCAGCGGCTAATACTATGATCAGTTTCGAGAATCGACAGCACGACTGAAGTTGTGCTCTTCCCGTTTTGTGTCCTTCACAAATCGCGGCATCAATCGTGAGCCTGCGAACACCCACTGCTCGCTCACCAGGAAATTCGCCAAGGAACACATCACGATTGCGATTGCGTTCGCCAGGAGGTAGTTCATGTGGCCCTGGCCGACCATGACTTTCATGAGCGCCAGGTTGCCGAGAATGGAGACCGCTCCGTTGGTAAGATTGAAACGGGCGAGACGGGTTAGCGAGCGGCGCCCGCGCGCTTCGGAATCCTCCGACTCAGTTAAATCAACCTTTGTTCGATCGACCCAAGTGAATTGTTCGTGCCAGACGAAGTTGTGGATCACCGCCGCCTCAACTGCAATCGCAGTCGCAAACAGGTAGTCGAACTTGAGCAGGCTCCGCAGGACGAACAGGGCTACGAATTGGACGACGATCCCCATGCCGCCTACCAGATTGAATTTGCACCAGCGCACCAGCGTGGAAGGGGATGCGTGGCCGTTCGCCGCGCTCATTGCGGGATCCTTTCTTCGCGATAGAGGCGGATGGTGTTCTGCAGTGTGAAGACGACGACCATCAATCCCATGCCGGCGATGCCGATGGCGCCGCCTACATCGAAAAGGCGATGGGTCCCCCCGAAGAGATGCACCATGGGCTTCCAGAACAGCGCTAGGTTTCCGATCGCCAGCAGGATGCGCAGCTCGGTCGGTCCGAAGCGCCAGAACGAAATGCGGAATTCACCGAGCGCGTGGGTTGCGAGATAAGACTGGATCGAGAGCATGAGGAAACCGATGAGGAGGCCGATTGCGATCCATGGGTGCATGTATCCCGAGAGCGCAAGACCGCCCATCAGGGCAAGGGCGCCGAAGCTGTCGACCATATGATCGACATAAAAACCGTAGCGCGGGCGGAGACGCTGCCGAACCCGGGCCAGCGTTCCGTCGAGGGAGTCGCCGAGCCAGTTGAGGGCCAGGCAGGCGATGACACCGAGGAGCGCGAGGCGGTTCCAGAACGCGAGGGCGTAGCATACCCCGGCCCCGATCTGGGCAGCCAGTCCTAACAGGGTGAGGTGATCGGGGCCAATTCGTTCCGGGGTACGCACGGCCAGCCAAAGCAGAGTGCGCTTCTCCACGGCAGCGACCCAGCTTTCCTGGACCCGCAACATGTCTGGAAAGGGGCGCGGGCGGCGCATCTCCAGAAGCACACGCGGGTTTACCTGCTCGCAGAATTCGGTCATCGCTTGAGAACCGGGAATCGCCACACTTGCCTCCGGCGCTGTTTTCGAAGACAAATCTCGCCGATGGGCAGGCGGAGGACAATGCACCGGTGGTCAAACGATGATCAAAGCGCAAACTATTGAAAAGGCTGGCGCAAGGAGCCGATGTCAACTCGGTGGGAGGGTGTGAATAAATCAAAATCGCGGGCGTCTCGCCCGCTATACAGCCGAGTGGACAGCGACGCTACTTCGCTACCGTGCTTCGCGGATGGCGGCAGAGAGCTGATCGATCGACCAGGCGATCTGCTCCGGAGTGATGACGGCCGGCGGGGCTAAAAGAAGGTGGTCACCCGAGACGCCGTCAACGCTGCCTTGCATGGGATATACCAACAGACCACGTTTGAGGGCAGCGCTATCGACTCGCCCGGAGAAATTCTGCTCCGGAGGGAAGGGCTGTTTGCTTCGTTTGTCCGCGATGAATTCGACGCCCCAAAGCAGACCGATGCCGCGCACATCTCCGACGGAATCTTCTTGTCGAAGGCGGCCCAGCGCCTGCTTGAATTCGTAGGCGACACTGCCGTCGCGATCCGAGTTGGCGGCTTCGACCAGCTTGTTCGTCTTCAAATAGCGCAGAACCGCGCCTCCGGCAGCGAGGGAAATCGGGTGTGCGTTGTAGGTGAAGCCGTGGAGGAAAGCGCCCGACCCCTGGTCGATGGCGTCAACCACGTTCTTGCTGGCGATGACGGCGCCGAGCGGAGCGTATCCGCTCGACAATCCCTTGGCCGTGACCAGGATGTCGGGCGCGATATTGCCTATTCCCTCGTTCCAATAATCGACGGCGAAGTTGCGGCCGGTGCGTCCCATACCAGTCATGACTTCGTCGGCGATCAGAAGCACGCCGTGACGGCTGCAGATTTCCGCGATGGACTGGGGATATCCGGGAGGAGGGACGACCGCGCCGAGGGTCGCTCCGCTGACGGGCTCGAAAATGAATCCGGCAGCTTCGCCGTTGGAGCTCTCGATAGCTTGTTCCAGTTCGGCCGCGTATTGCTGGCCGCAGTTGCGGCATCCGTCGGTGCAATCGAAGTTGCAGCGGTAGCAATAGGGCATGCCGATATGCGGGAACTCGCGCACCATGGGCAGATAGATTTCACGCCGGCGCTTGTTGCCGGAGACCGATAGCGCACCCAGAGTCGAGCCGTGGTAACTCTGCTGGCGGCTGAGAATCTGGTGGCGGCGGGGCTGTCCGATTTCGACTTGATACTGCCGTGCCAGCTTCAGCGCGGTTTCGATCGATTCGGAGCCTCCACTGGTGAAGTAGACGGCTCCGCCGTGGAAGTGTTCTCCGGCGAAGGCAAGCAGTTCCCGCGCGTATTCCTCGGCAACCGGTGTCGTGAACTGGCTGGTGTGAACGAATTCGAGCCGCGCCGCCTGCCCGGCCATTGCGGCAGCGATTTCGGAGACGCCATGTCCGATGAAATTGACGGCGGCCGATCCGGCGAGATCGAGGTAGCGGTTGCCCTGGGCATCCCAGACGTAGACTCCTTCGCCACGGACAGCGGAAGGGAAATCCTTGCGGAATGAACGCCGGAAAACGGAGGAACGAGTCTTAGCTGGCGTGGAGGAGGCCACGAATGAATTATCGCATCCTATTCCGTGGGCTATAGCTTCAAGGCATCCTAAAGATCAGCCGACCTTTTGCGGGTTTGGATCATCTAAACAAAATGGATTGTGCGTGTTATGGCGCGATCTGGGCCCGTTGGGGTTCGATCGACCGCTTTGCAAGGAGAAAGTCATGAACAACCGTAGTTTTTCAATCCCGGCGCTATTGGGAATGGTTTTATTGGTCGGTGCAAGTGGACTGTTGGCAGCTCAAATGCCGCAGGGACCTGGGACACCAGTTCAATTGGTGGTTTCGGTGGAACCTAAACACGGCAACGAAGTTCCTGCGATTCGCCGCGACGATGTGATGGTTTATGAGGGGCACGACCGCGACCAGATCGTGGATTGGGTTCCGGCGCAAGGCGATCATGCTGCGCTGCAACTTTTCATCCTCATCGACGACAGTTCGAGCTCAAGCCTTGGTTCGCAAATCGGCGATATAAAGCAATTCATCGCCTCGCAGCCGCCAACAACTCTGGTGGGCGTGGCGTACATGCAAGACGGCACGGCGCGGATTCTGCAGGATCCGACTAACGATCACGATAAGGCCGCGAAGGTAGTTCGGCTACCCATGGGTACGGTCGGTGCGAATGCGAGTCCTTATTTCTCTGTGAGCGACCTGATCAAGCGCTGGCCGGCGACGACAGCGCGACGCGAAGTCTTGATGGTCACCGACGGCGCCGATCGGTACTACGGGAATGGGAGCCTGGACGATCCGTATGTGCAGGCGGCGATGGACGATGCTGGTAAAGCAGGAGTGCAGATTTCATCGATCTATAATCCAGGCGCAGGCCACTTCGGGCACAGCCGCTTCCAGTCGTATTGGGGGCAGAATTACCTGGCTGAATTGTCTGAGGGCACCGGAGGCGAGGGATACTACTTCGGCATGACGGGCAGCGCGGTCTCATTTGCACCTTTTCTCGATGACTTCGCCCGCCGGCTGCAGAACCAGTACATCCTCTCGTTTGTTCCGAAGCCGCAAAAGAAGTCGGGATGGCAGAAGGTGCGGGTCACCTCTGAAGTTCAGGGTGTCGATCTGATTTCAGCGGGCAGAGTGTACGTCACAGTGCAAAAGTAACGATCTTCCTGTTTCGGCACGCATGCCGTACGGGAGGCGAGACGATCAACACTGGCGGTTTGAGATTCCGATAAGATTGACTCTGTGATCGGGTCTCGATGACGAAACTGCTGCGCTTTTTCCGGCCGTCGCACCAGCACACGGCGTTCTCGGCGACGCTGCTCCTGATCAGCGCGGTGATGATGTCGCGCGTCATTGGTTATGCGCGCGACGCCTACATTGCGTGGGCGTACGGAGCCGGCGGAGCCACCGACGCCTATGTCGCGGCGTTCACGCTTCCCGATTTTCTCAACTACATCGTCGCCGGGGGCGCCGCGTCGATCACCTTCATCTCGATTTACACGCGATTCCTCGCGGAGAAGCGGGATGAAGATGCGAAGAAGACCTTCTCAATCATCATCACCTTGATGACGGCGGTGATGATCGTAGGCACGATTCTCACCGAAATCTTCACACCGCAGTTTGTGCGCTGGTTCGTGAAGGGATTCACGCCGGACAAGATTGATTTGTGCGTGCACCTCACGCGCATTCTTCTGCCTGCTCAGATTTTCTTTTATGTCGGCGGCGTGGTTTCGGCGGTGCTTCTTTCGCACCGGCTATTTCTGTTTCCAGCGTTCGGGCCGCTGATCTACAACCTGTTCATCATTCTTGGTGGAGTGGTCGGCGGGCACCACTTCGGAATTGCCTCGCTCGCGTATGGGGCGCTGATTGGGAGCTTTGCCGGTCCGTTTCTCGCAAGCGTGATTGGGGCTGCGAAGATTGGCACCGGATACACGCCATCCTTCGATGTAACGAATCCAGCGTTTCGGGAATGGGTGAAGTTGTCGGTGCCGTTGATGTTGGGTGTTTCGCTAGTGACGGCGGATGACTGGATTCTGCGCCACTACGCTTCCAGCGGCGTGGGCGATATCGCCCGGCTGAACTATGCCAAGCGGCTGTTCGCTGTGCCCATCGCGGTGTTGGGGCAGGCGACGGGGCAGGCGTCACTGCCATTTTTCGCGCGGCTGTTCAACGAGAAAAAGCTGAAGGAATTCGCGGCCACGGTGAACGATTCGGTGTATCGCGTGTCGGCGGCCTCGTTCCTGGCAACGGGATGGATGATGGCGGCGGCAGTTCCACTGATCGATCTTGTCTACCGCCGGGGAAAGTTTTCCTTCACCGACACGCAGACCAGCGCAATGTACTTCTTCTGGTTCTCTCTATCTCTCGTGCTGTGGTCGGCGCAGGGGCTCTACGCTCGCGCCTTCTACGCGGCCGGAGATACGTTTACGCCGATGGTCGCCGTCAGCGTAATTACTCTCGCATCGTTGCCGGTGTACTCAGCTTTGTTTCATACTTTCGGCGTTGTGGGCCTGGCGTGGGCGTCGGATATTGGGATCGGAATCAACCTGGTGGCACTGGCCGCATTGCTGCACTACAGGAATCTGGTTCGAGTCGGCGAGTTGCGTTGGGGAGAGTTGGGAAAAGCGGCGCTGACGGCAGTGGTTGCGGGCGGCATCAGTTTTGAGGTAGCGAAAGCAATTCCGCTGGCAGGCCACGCGAGTCGCATGGCGGACGTGATTCAGCTGGCGCTCGTTTCCCTTACCTGGGCGGCGGCTGTGGCAGCCGGATTGTGGCTGTTGCGGTCGGAACTGCCGCAGGATTTGCGGCGGCGCAAGGGAGCTGTGTATCCAGCAGTGGCGCAGGGCGAGAGCAAGGAGATTTTAGGCGCAGGTAGATAACGTCCGCATCACAATCCCCACCCGCGGCTCAAAAGGCCGAAGGGGCAAGGATGGTCACCCGGCGCCCGATGCGCGTTATACTCGTCCCCGGAGCTGAGCATGATTACAGCGGCGAAAACAGTATCGATTCAGCGGCTCGTCGAAGGATTGCGGCAAATGCCCGAGTCCATGTTCGATCAGACCGAGCCTCTCCGGCAATTTCTGGCGCAGAATCCTGTGGATGCGACTTCGCTTGACTCCTACCTGACTTGGAGTCGCCAGCACTACACTCGCAATCTCATTGACCGGACCAATCTCTACGAATTGATGGCTATCTGTTGGGAAGTCAGCCAGGCAAGTTCCGTGCACAACCATCGCGACCAGAACTGCTGGATGGCGGTGCCCATCGGCCGGCTGCAAGTCGAGAACTATCATCTCGTTCATCAGGATCTGCAGGGCGGGCAGTGCAAACTCGAACCGCTCAACACGATCGAGATGAATCTCTCCCATCCGTGTGCAGTGGATCCAGCCGATCCGGTGCATCGCGTCGTTAATCCGCGGGAGTTCAACCAGCGGGCGGTCAGCCTGCACGTGTACTCGCGTCCTTTTGATACCTGCGTCGTTTACTCGCCTGAGCAGGGTACCTGCGGAGAGATTCAGCTCCACTTCAATACCATGTTCGGAAAAACCGCAGGGCAGTGAGTGCTCATGCTGCAGCGTAAAGGCGTAGCCGTCGCGATTGCGATCCTGCTGTGGGCAGGCGCAGGTTGCTCGAAGCAAGATGCTCCGCGGGCAAACATGACCACGCCATTGGACCGGGCCGTGCCCTCTTCCACCGGTCCGACGCAGGCGCTGGTGGTGCTCGAGAAAACTTTTAGTCTTAAATCTTCGGCGACGTTTCCTTTCGAAATTCCTTCCCACGCATCGCGACCGCATCTTCACGGGATCTTCCAATCATTCACCGGCCGGGCGGGAGGAGCATCCGACGATGCGGCGAACATTGAGTTCGTTATTTTGAACGAAGAGCAGCAGGCCAATGCTGCCGGGGACCGCCCGAGCGATGCCCTGTTCGCGGTGGAAGCCTCGCACAACCAAGCAGTCAACTTCGACTTGCCGCCTTCGATGAATCAGCCGGTGAAGTATTATCTGGTCTTCCACAACGCGCAAGGCAGCAAGAGCAACAAAGTAGTGGAGGCAAGTTTCCGCGTGGATTTCTAGCGCGGACCTGCTGCTACACTAACCGGGTTGTCCCCTCGAAAAAAATCCTCGGAGCCTTCATCCAGCGCGGACGACGCCGCTGAGCGCCCGGCCCATCCGCCATCTTCTTCGGCTGGCTCGCACGGGCGCATTTATTTGATCGACACCATGTCGTTCATCTTTCGTGCCTATCATGCCATGGCACGGCAACGGCCCATGTCGACCAAGACCGGCCTGCCCACCGCCGCCATCTACGTCTTCGTGAACATGTTGCGCAAGTTGCGGGACGATTTTTCTCCAGAATATCTGGCGGCCGTATTTGATGTGGCGGGTCCGACATTTCGCGACGAGCAGGCAGATGCCGTCACTACGATCCGCAAGTTCGACATCAAGACGCAGACGTTCACTGAAGTCGAATACAAGGGATACAAAGCCAACCGCTCGGCCATGCCCGAGGATCTGGTACAGCAGGTTCCCTATATTCGGCGAGCCCTCGAGGCGTACCGCATTCCGATGATTGGGGTGACGCGCTTTGAGGCCGACGACGTGATCGGCACTCTGGCGCGCAAGGCGGCGGAAGCGTCGCATCCGGTTTACATTGTTTCAAGCGACAAGGACATGATGCAGCTCGTGAACGAGACCGTGCAGATCCTGAATCCGCCGAAGGATAACCTGATTTGCGACCGGGCGAAGGTAGAGGAAATTCTCGGCGTTCCGCCGGAGCGCGTGATCGATGTGATGGCGCTGCGCGGCGATTCCATCGATAACATTCCCGGAGCTCCCGGAATCGGCGACAAAGGCTCGGTCGAGATCATCAAGCGATTCGGCACCGTTGAAGAAGCTCTGGTCCGTGCTGCGGAAGTGGAGCGCAAGACCTACCGCGAGTCCCTGCTGAACAATCGCGACACGATTTTGTTCAGCAAAAGCATGGCGACCATCGACACGAATGTTCCGGTCGATCTCGACGTGGATTCCATGCGCGTAGGCGAGCCGGATGTGGACGCCCTGCGTGCGCTCTTCACCGAGCTCGAGTTTACGTCTCTGCTCAAAGAGTTATTGCCGGTTGCTGCAGTAAGCGAGACGCACTATACCGAAGCCCACTCAGCAACTGATGTGGAACGCGTGGTGAACGCCGCCATTGCGGAAGGCATCCTTAGTGTCGCCGTCGAGCAAGAGGGACTGGCTGTTTCCGCCGAAGAAGAAAAAGAAGAAGAGGAACCGCCGCTAGGTCAGCTCTCCTTTCTGGGCGGTGCGATGACAGCGCCGCCGCTGCTCGAGCCTGCGGCGCGGCGTCTCGCAATATCGGCTGCGGCCGGAACCGCGGCGACTGTGAAGCTCGATTCTGGAGAGGCCGGCGAAAGGTTGAAGAGCATTCTCGCGGACGCCTCCGTTTCAAAAGCTGTTCACGACTATAAGGCTGCGATTCACGCGCTGTCTCCGCTCGGAATTGTTGTCGAAGGCGTGCGTCATGATCCGACGCTATATTCCTACCTGCTGAATCCGACCTATTCGTCGCACAGCCTGGCAGAAGTCGCGTTGCGCCGATTCAATCTCAAGCTTGGCGGCGGAGTCGCCGAGTCGGCCGACATTACGGGCAGGCTGGCGACGGCTCTGCGCGGAGATGTCGAGCAGGCCGGCCTGGCCAAACTTTACGAAGAGATGGACCTGCCGCTGGTTCCCGTGCTGGCTCGCATGGAGCAGGCTGGAGTGAAGATCGACACCGCCGCTCTCTCGCAAATGTCGACGGAACTCGAGCGCGAGATTGCCGCGAAAGCAAAAGACGTTTACGAGGCCGCGGGGATGGAATTTAACGTCGGCTCGCCAAAGCAGCTGGGAGACGTGCTGTTCAACCGGATGAATCTTCCCAAGCCCGTGAAGTACGGCAAAGGAAGAACGATTTCCACGGCGGTCGATGTACTGGAAGAGCTTGCCGAAAATCATCCGATCGCGCGCATGGTGCTCGATTACCGCCAGCTGACGAAACTGAAGTCGACTTACGTCGATGCACTGCCCGTGCTCATCAATTCCTCGACCGAACGCCTGCACACGACATTTGGGCAGACGGGAACGGCGACTGGGCGCCTGTCTTCTGCGAATCCGAACTTGCAGAACATTCCCATTCGAACGGAGTTGGGCCGCGGCATTCGGGCAGCGTTCATCGCAGAACCTGGACACGTGCTCCTGACCGCGGACTATTCGCAAATCGAATTGCGGTTGCTGGCGCACTTCTCTCACGACCCACTACTGGTGGAAGCATACCGGCGGGGCGATGACATTCACACGCTGACGGCTTCGCAGGTCTTCGGTGTCCCACCCCTGATGGTCACGCCGGATCACCGACGACAGGCGAAAGTCGTGAACTTCGGCATTGTTTACGGACTTTCAGCGTTCGGGCTGTCGCAGCAACTCGGCATTGAACCCGGAGAGGCGAAACAATTCATCAACGCATATTTCGAGAAATACAGTGGCGTGCGGGCATTTATCGACAGAACGTTGGAGGAAGCACGCCGCGAACTGAAGGTGAAGACGTTGTTCGGGCGCATTCGCCCGATCCCCGACATCAACAGCAAGAACGCCAACCAGCGTGGATTCGCCGAGCGCACCGCGGTGAATACTCCACTACAGGGGACGGCGGCCGATCTGATCAAGGTTGCGATGATCCGCATCGACGCGGCGCTACGCGAGCGCGGCTTGAAGTCACGGATGACGGTGCAGGTCCACGACGAATTGGTCTTTGAAGTTCCGGAGAATGAAGTGGATATCATGCGGTCGCTGGTTCGCGAGTACATGGAAAAGGCGCACGAGCTAGCCGTGCCTCTACAGGTGGACATTGGAGTGGGGCGGAACTGGAGAGACTTGGAGTAGCCTGGTCTTGCCAAAACGTTGTAGAGGTTCGTTGCTTCGCTCTGGATGACAAGGCCTTTGCGGGCTGCGAGTGGTGTAGAATTACGTGGAACCCCTCCGCTGAAGGAGCCGTGCCGCAGGGCACGCGCGTGGTCAGCGGATTTCCTTCCTAGTCGGGACGTGGCTCAGCCTGGTAGAGCACTCGCTTGGGGTGCGAGGGGTCGGCAGTTCAAATCTGCCCGTCCCGACCAATCTTGATTTTTGGACCGTTCGAAGAAAAGGTCGAACGGCTTTCTATAAACCGGCCAAAGACTTACGCCGTCCGTATCGCAGTTCAAAACCACAGATTTCAACAACTGGGCTGGCGGCTGTAAAGGCGCTTCGGAACTCTTCGCTGTCATTGTCGCAGTGGCGCAAGGGAGAATCAAAGGTGGGCCACCCGCCCGGTTTTCGACATCCGGTCACACGTGGGTTCGCAGCTTTCTCGGCCGATTCATTGCTGCTGTCGTCAGTTCCGCCTATTTCCATTCAGAATCTGTAGTCGCGGTGACGCGCGCGCGGTACTCTTTGCACGAGCGGAGAACTGCCCACTCAAGCCCAACAGCTGGGCCTGAATGGGCCACCTGCGGTGACTCAAAAGTTGACTACTGGGTAATTTTGAACACGGTCCCGTTACCTGCGTGAGCGCCACCTTCGAACGCAGTGCCAAACACAGCTCCCTGCGGGTTTACGTACAAGCGGCCGCTAGGATTTCCTCCGTCTGCGCCAAGTTCGAAGTTGTGAAGGATTGTCTCTGTTCCGGATGGATCCAGTTTGTAAACGACTCCCCTTACAAGGGACGTTCCACCGCTCAACGTCACGCCGTAAAGATTTCCAGCAGCATCCCAAGCCACGGGACCGGAAGGGTCGCTCCCATCCGACGGCGATCCCGCAAAAGAATAGAGGATCGTCTCATTTCCCTGGGTGTCGACCTTGAAGACTGTGCCCATGTCGCGCTCGCCGCCTTCCGAAGTGGTGCCATAGAGGATGGCCCCGGGACCGAAAGAAAGACCAGTGCCGGGTTTCGTTCCGTCCCTTCCGAGGGAGCTAAAACTGTAGAGGATCGTTTCGTTCTCCGAAGGATCGAGCTTGAAGACCGTCCCTTCACCCCAGAACCCACCCGCTCCGGTCGCGCCATAGAGATTCCCCGAAGAGTCGAAGACCACCCCGCCAGACGGAATCCCGCCATCGCCGGCGGACCCCAACGGGCCCGAGAACGTATGGAGTACCGACTCATTTCCATCCACATCGATCTTGAAAACGGTCCCGCATCCGCCCGTGGTGCAGGTGAGATCTCCACCGGCCTGGGTAGCGCCGTAAAGGTTGCCTTTTGCGTCGCGAACCACGCCGCCGCCGGGACTGCCGCCATCGGCTCCTCCTGTGAAGGCGTAAAGTATGGATTCGCGGCCGGAGCGGGTGACCTTGAATACCGTTCCGGCGTTGGAAGGACCACCGGAAATCGTCGTGCCGTAGAGATTTCCGGCTGCGTCGCGGATTACGGCTGCGTAAGGGAAGCAGCCATCATTGCCGCCCAGGAAGCTGTAGATGGAAGTGAACTTGCCGGATTCTGTAATCTTAAAAACAGTGCCACAATTCGCGCTCCCGCCGCCAACTGTCGTCGTGCCGTAGAGATTCCCGTCCGAGGCGCGAATCAGGCCGGAGGCCGGAAGGTTGCCATCTGGCCCGTGGAAGGTGTGAAGCACGGTCAGTTTTTGGCTGAACGACAAGGTGCAGAAGGCAAGAACGAAGAGGCTTGCGGTGGCGAAGCGCCGAAGGAACATAGTGGAAAACATCAGATTCTCCTTGACGTAGCGAATATGCCAGACGGGACCGCGGGGCCGGAGCAACGGGGAGGGGTAGAGAGCCACCATTTTATGTCAGGTTGGGTGAATTCGCAAAAGACAAGAAAATTGGGGTCAGTGATTAACAGACAGGGGTTAGCGGTCTGGAGGCAGGGAACCGGCAGAAAGCAAAGTTCGAAAATCGTCCACTAAGGCCGACCAATTGCCTAAAAATTTCCTCACCTCAGATCCCTTCGCGAGTCCGCAGGCGGAATCCCGAGCGCGGTTGCGACTATACTGCCTCTCGTGCGCACCCTGGAGGATGGTAGTCACAACGACGAGCGGGCCAGCCGCTTACAGGGAGGAATGAGATGTCCATAGTCGCAGTTCACCGTACCACGCACCTTACTGGGATAGCCCCGCAGTTTCTCGTCGACGATCTCGACCGAGCCATTGCATACTACCGTGACAAGCTTGGCTTCGAGCTCGATTTTGAGTACCAGTCGTTTTACGCGAGCGTCACGCGTGACGGATTCGCAATCCATCTCAAGCATGCGCCGAAACTAGCTGCGGACAGAGAGCACCGGAAGCAGAACGAACATCTGGACGCGTACATTTCCGTGTCGGGCATCCGGGGTTTGTTCAGCGAGTTGGAAACGCGTGGGGCTCAAGTGATCAGGCCGCTGGAAGAAAGGCCATGGGCATGCCTCGATTTTTATGTCGTGGATCCGGACGGCTACATTCTCTGCTTTAGTGAACAGAACGCTTGATGCTGTCTGGGAAACGCCCCAGCCCACGATTCCGATCATGGCAGCTGACAACCGTTGGATCTTGCAGGGGTCTCCTCCGAAGTTTGCGGGCGGATTTCGGTTGACAGTTCTCTCTATCGTTTTATAATTATTCTCATCCGATAATCATGCGCCTCACCCATGAGCAGTTCCGTGAGCTGGCCGCGAAGCACGGCCTAGCGGTTACGCACCAGCGGCAAGTAGTCTATGAAGCCGTCATCGCGTCCCATGGGCACTATTCTCCGGAAGACATTTACGCCGCAGTCCGGCGCCGGATTCCTTCCATTTCTCTCGCCACCGTCTACAACAACCTGCGGCTTTTTATCGAGTGCGGGTTGTTGCGAGAGGTGACTCCTCATGCGTCCACGTTGCGCGTGGATGGCAATCTCGAACCTCATCACCACCTCGTCTGCTCTCGCTGCAAATCGGTGCAGGACATCGACATAGACTTCATCGATTTGAAGCGGCTATCGCGGCAACTGCCGGATGGCTTTGATTTAACACAACCGTTGATCGAGGTCTTTGGCCTCTGCCGCCGGTGCAGTGCAAAAAGATAATTTCTTTCACGCAGTACGCAATCAAGAATCGAAGGTGAAAACATATGGAAAATACACTCGCGACTTCATCGGGGAGCGTTTCCCCCGAAACTAAGGACAAAAGCACGTTATCCGAGGCGAAGTGCCCCTTCGGGCACGGCGCTCGCAAATCTCACGCGAACGTTGACTGGTGGCCGAACCAGGTAAACCTGAAGGTCCTCCACCAGCATTCCCCGCTGTCGGACCCGATGGGCAAGGAATTCAATTACGCGGAAGAGTTCAAGACGCTCGACCTGAATGCTGTGATCAAGGACTTGAATGCCTTGATGACGGACTCGCAGGAGTGGTGGCCGGCCGACTTTGGCCACTATGGGCCACTTTTCATTCGCATGGCGTGGCACAGCGCGGGTACGTACCGCATCGGCGACGGCCGCGGAGGAGCTGGGGCCGGTCAGCAGCGCTTCGCGCCGCTCAATAGCTGGCCCGACAACGTCAACCTCGACAAGGCGCGCCGGCTGCTGTGGCCAATCAAACAGAAGTATGGCTGGAAAATCTCCTGGGCTGATCTGATGATCCTCGCTGGCAATGTCGCTCTCGAATCGATGGGCTTTAAAACGTTCGGTTTCGGCGGCGGTCGCGCAGACGTTTGGGAACCCGAAGAGGAAATTTATTGGGGGCCTGAGGGCACGTGGCTGGCAGACGAGCGTTACAGCGGCGATCGCGACCTTCAGAATCCTCTCGGCGCGGTGCAAATGGGCCTGATTTATGTGAATCCGGAAGGGCCCAATGGAAAGCCTGATCCCATTGCTGCGGCGCGGGATATCCGGGAGACGTTCGCCCGCATGGCGATGAACGACGAAGAAACCGTCGCCCTCATTGCCGGCGGACACACCTTCGGCAAAACGCACGGCGCTGCCGTTCCTGCTCAATATGTCGGCGCCGAACCAGAAGGTGCCGGCATCGAGGATCAAGGCCTCGGGTGGAAGAATAAATTTGGCAAAGGTTTTGGTGGCGACACGATCGGCAGCGGCCTGGAAGTTATTTGGACCACGACGCCCACGAAGTGGAGCAACAACTTCTTCACGAATCTGTTCAGCTATGAATGGGAACTGACGAAGAGCCCAGCCGGTGCGCACCAGTGGACACCAAAGAATGGCGCCGGCAAAGGAACCGTGCCCGATGCGCACGATCCGTCAAAGCATCACGCGCCATCGATGCTGACCACGGATCTCGCTCTGCGAATCGACCCTGCTTACGAAAAGATTTCGCGGCGCTTTTACGAGCACCCGGATCAGTTCGCAGATGCGTTCGCTCGGGCGTGGTTCAAGCTGACGCACCGCGACATGGGTCCGATCGCGCGGTACCTTGGCCCACTCGTTCCGAAGGAAACCTTGGTGTGGCAAGATCCTGTTCCCGCCGTGGATCATAAATTGATCGGGGAGCAGGACGTTGCCGCTCTGAAGGCGAAGATTCTTAAATCCGGCCTGTCGATCTCCCAGCTCGTCTCGACGGCCTGGGCATCGGCGGCGTCGTTCCGCGGCTCCGACAAGCGCGGTGGAGCGAATGGGGCGCGCATTCGCCTTGCACCGCAGAAAGATTGGGAAGTGAACCAGCCGGCTGAACTGGCAAAGGTCCTGCAGAAGTTGGAGGCGATCCAAAAGGAGTTCAACAGTTCGCAGTCCAACGGGAACAAAGGGAAGAAGGTTTCCCTGGCTGACCTGATCGTTCTCGGCGGCGACGCAGCCATCGAGGAAGCCACGAAAAAGGCCGGGCACGACGTGAAGATTCCCTTCTCGGCGGGCCGCACGGATGCTTCGCAGGAGCAGACCGACGTACACTCTTTCGCCGCAATGGAGCCGGTCGCGGACGGCTTCCGCAATTATCTCCGCAGCGGACAGATCCTGTCGGCTGAGGAGTTGCTGTTAGATCGGGCACAGTTGCTGACGCTGACAGCGCCCGAGATGACGGTGCTCATCGGTGGCCTGCGCGTCCTGAATGGGACCTTCGGTCATACGAAACACGGCGTCTTCACGAACCGTCCCGAGACGCTGACGAATGATTTCTTCGTCAACCTGCTCGACATGAGCACGAAGTGGGAACCCTCCTCTGCATCGGAAGGCGTGTATGAGGGGCATGATCGGGCGACGGGCAAAACCAAGTGGACCGGCACGCGTGTCGATCTGCTCTTCGGTTCGAACTCTCAGCTCCGGGCAATCGCAGAGGTCTATGGCTGCAACGACTCGAAGGTGGCGTTTGTAAAGGATTTCGCGGCTGCGTGGACCAAGGTCATGAATCTTGATCGCTACGACCTTGCCTGAGGTTGGCGGGAGAGAAAGCTGTCCACTTCGCGCCGATGCTGTTGTTTGGATCGGCTGAACCTAAACTGTTGGTAGCTCGCGGGGCCGCACCTAGTTAGGGTTGCGGCCCCGTTTCATGCGTTCAGAGTCGAATCGATTAAACAAGTTGGCCATTTTCGTTTCGACCGTTACCGACGCTCATGTGCCTAAGGGGTGGCCTCGAGAACCCCACCGCCCGCATTCGCTCCACGGAGCAGCGTCGTTCCGTAAAGATTGCCAGCTGTATCGAAGGTTAGAGGCGCGTCAATGCGAGCTTAACCTTCGCAGTATTCGAACGTCTCTGTCCTCGGCATACCGTTCGGCTGATCGAGAAGCCAGACAGCTCGCTGACGTCAGGCCACTTCTGTTGTATGCAATTATTTGCGACTTTATTCTTGGGTGTTTTACGACCTTCTCGCTTGTAACTCTCTCTTCTTTCTTATATAAAAAACGCACCACTCGCGTCTATTTGGTAGTCTCCCCCGTTTTCACGGTGTGCTCGAATCCAAGTGGTTATCGCCAACGCTCTGGCCATGTTCCTGGTTCAACCTTAGGCAGGTTTGTTTTCCTATGAAGAAACACTCTCCCATCTGTTATGCGCTCGCAGCGATTGTGTTCTTGCCCGGCTTGTTGCTGGGCCAGTCAACCGTCAGTGACAGCCCGGAAACCACGTCTGTATCGGGCAACTCACAACCGGGAGTCACGGCGACCGCCAGCACGAAGATCAAGCAATCATTCTTCGGCGCCGATTTTCTACTGAACGGTCTGCTATGGCCCGGGACCGACGGACTGGGCCGCATCGCGACTCTCGGCGGCATCCGTTTTTGGGACGACGACGTGAAATGGGGGCAAATCAATACGTCGGCCGGCGTCTACGACTGGACGCAAATGGATTCGTGGATCGCCATGGCCCAGTCCCAACACTTGGACGCGCTTTACACGTTCGGCGACACTCCGGAGTTCGCGGGAAAGATTCCGACGGGCAAAGGTGTGCACTGTCTGACTCCGACCGCTTATAGCTGTTCTCCACCGAATGACGTCAACTCAGACGGAACTGGCACCGACGCGGACTTCTCCAATTTCGTAACCGCGCTGGTCACTCGCTACAAAGGCGAGATCGCTTACTACGAATTGTGGAACGAGCCAGACTGCTCCTGCTATTTCGCCGGGACGCAAGCGCAGCTCGTTCGTATGGGCAAAGATGCAGCAGCCATCATTCGTTCGCACGATCCGAATGCGAAAATTCTCAGCCCTTCGGGTCACGTGTGGTCGATGACCACCTGGTTCAACGGATACATTTCGGCGGGCGGCGCTCCCAATTTCGACATCATCGACATGCACATGCGGGGTAACGGTACGCTTAATATGACGCCCGAAAGCTTTCTCACCACCTACTCGAACATCGAGTCAGATTTGGTAACGGAAAAGCTGAACACTCTTCCTCTCTGGGATGGCGAGCACGGCATCAGGAAGAGCGACGCGCTGACGGATCCGGATGAATTGGCAGGATATGTAGCGCGGGAAATCGCGCTGCGCGCGGGCCAGGGAATCCAGAGACAGTATGTGTATGCCTGGGATGACAGCGCTCCCGTTGGCGAGCAAGGCAACTTGTCTGGAACTGCGTGGAACACGGTCGCGGGATGGCTCATCAACCAGACCATCAGCCCCTGCACCGCCAGCGGCAAGGTGTATACCTGCAACGTGGACGACGGCCAGATGGTGTGGGACACGGCGCAATCGTGCAGCAACAGCGTGTGCACGACTTCCAAGTACACCTATCCTTCGACTTACAAATACGAGACGGATCTCACTGACAAGAAGACGGCGTTGAGCGGCAAGACCGTGCTGATCGGATACAAGCCAATTTTCTTGACAGCAAAGTGAAGTCGGCTTCGGAGTGTTACAACCCAAGCTCGGGCTACTCCGACGATCGCAATCGAGGATGGAGGCGAGTGCTTGTAGACTGGGATGGTTCGCCATCCTATGTGGGCAATCAAGCACCCGCTTCTTCGTCGTTACTTCTTCGGGCTGTTCGTGTGCGTTGGATTGCTGACCTGCAATTTCGCTGCAGGACAGCAGACGGATACTCAAACGCTTCCGGCCGCTCCGCTGCCGAGCACCAACCAGTCGAAGGGATTCTTCGCACGCTGGGCTGACTTTTATCGGCAGGACTGGTCGGTAACCGCTGCTTCGTCGCCAACTCCAGCGCCGGGGCGGCGTGGGCTTCCGTCTCCGCTCGACTCTCCGCCGTTCCCTAATTCCGACTGGTCCTACGGAGGTTCTCCGGTGATCGGTGAACCCGACACGAACAGCTATCCACTGATGACGGCGATCAACGGCGCACGCAGCCGGACGAAGCTGTATGGATGGATCGATCCCTCACTGAACTTCAGCACTTCCTCCCACCGCAACGATCCCGAGGCCAATGACGTCTACTCGAACCGCTTCGAGTTGAATCAGATTGTTTTGTACGCCGAGCGCTTGCCCGATTCCGTGCAACGCGATCATGTCGACTGGGGCTACCACCTCACCGCCTTGTATGGCACGGACTATCGCTACACGACGGGCAAGGGGTATTGGAACGGTCCGTGGGTGAATGATCATCGTCAGTATGGGTTTGATCCCACGCTGGAATATGTCGATGTCTACATTCCACAGGTGGCACAAGGAATGAATCTGCGCTTCGGGCGCTTCATTTCCGTGCCCGGGATCGAAGCGCAACTGGCGCCGAACAACTACATCTTCAGTCACTCGCTGCTGTATGCGATTGATCCGTTTACCGACACCGGATTGATGGCGACGGTAAAGCTCAACGATCAGTGGCTGGTGCAGCTCGGGATTACGGACGGCCACGATGTGGCTGTCTGGACACCGGATGCGAAGCCTTCTGGTACAGCCTGTGTGAGCTACACGACCGAGTCGGTGAATGACAATTTCTACGTCTGCGCCAACGGGATCAACGACGGCAAGTACGCGTACAACAATCTCCAGCAATATGACGCCACCTGGTATCACAAATTCTCAAAGACCTGGCACATGGCAACCGAGACTTGGTATATGTATGAGCGCGATGTGCCCGCTCTGGCGGGCCCGATCAAGCCCGAGACTGGCGCGAATGCTGCGTATTGCCTGCCGCGACAATCGACGTGCACCGCACCCGAATATGCCGTAGTCAACTTCTTGCAAAAGGAACTTTCCGCGCACAACTTCCTGTCGTTTCGCACAGACCTTCTCGACGACAAAAAGGGTCAGCGCACGGGCTATGCGACTCGATACTCAGAAAACACGATCATGTGGTGTCATTGGATCGGCACGACGATCCAGATTCGTCCGGAGTTGCGTTTCGAGCGCGCCTGGGACAGCAAGGCATATGACTACGGACGTCGCCAGAACCAGCTGACGGTGGCGAGCGACCTGATTTTTCATTTCTGAAACGCAAAGCAAGGCATGGTAGTTAGCGGCGCTGCAGATTCGGCACGGTCACTCCGCCTTCGATCTTAGGGATCCCGAAGTGGCCACCGAGGTGGGACAAGTCAAGCGGGCTGATCGAACCCGAGACTTCGATAAAAGTGACCTCCTCGGACCGGGCGAGCAAGATCGCCACGTTGCTGATGGCATCGTGGTCGAGGTGAATCCAGAGGTCGGTCGCTCGTGGCCCGCCATCTTTATCGTGGTTGTTCACCAGTTGCTTCCACCCTTCGGCGTGGTATTCATCCTTCACCGATCGCAAAGCTTGAGGATCGTACAGTCCTGGTCCGGGGAAACGGAAGCGGTGAACCGACAAACCGCTCACGCCCGCGATTACCCGGCGAAGGTCCTCGTCGTCCGAATCTAGCTTGGACGCGAGAACGAGCATGGAGTGATCCAGGGTGAACTCGGTTTTCGAGGACGCGCTGAGCCGCAAGGCTTCCACCGCCGGGGGAACTTCCAACGATTGCTGAGCCTGGGTCAATCGAGCTGCGGAAATGGTGACCAATGCCAGAAGCAGGATGCGAGAGAGCCACATAGAGCGCCTTAAGGGTTTGATGAGATGCATTCCAGCCACACTTCTACTGCCGCTGGCGAACCGTTGGCAATGCACAGAGGGTAATCGGCAGATCATTTGTTAAGTGCATGCATTCACGAGGGCTAACCGGAGGAATCAATCGGCGAAAAGGTTTGTTTTGGGGTGGGGCGAAAACGGAAAGGCGCGATCACGCCATCGGAAAGCTTGCTACTCACCTTCCATCTCTTCTGCCATCGCCAGCATGTTGGTGACGCTGTTCCAATTCCTCGCCGTGCCCGTCACCTTTAATAGTCTTTCGACTTGCGACCACGGTAGCTTTGACTTCCCGGCCCCGTCCGGAAAGTAGATGTACATTTCGCGACCCTTCAGATGCAACTCTTCCCGGTACGACTTGAGTCCGGCCAGGTTGGCATTGGCATCCGGACCGGGCTCGGCTGCTAAAAAGGTGACCAGAATCTTGCCCGGCTCCAGTTCAGGGCGCTTTGCGAACGGGCTGGCGGCAATCGCCTTTCTCAACTCGTCGGTCGTGCGAAGGACAATTTCAGGGCGGAATCCGAATTTCTTCTCAATTGCGTCCTGGATCTGCTTTCCCAGTTTTGTCACGTTCTTCTCTTTCGTCCGGAAAATGACGTTGCCGCTTTGGACGTACGTGCGCGGATCTTCAAGTTTGAGGCTTTCGTAGAGCGCGCGAAGTGCGTCCATCTTGATCCGGTTGTGGGCACCCACATTGACACCGCGCAGCATCGAGATCAGAACTGGCATCGTCCTATTCCTTGGCTGGGAACCCAGGCTTCCCGACATCATACTTGAGTGCGCGGAAAGCCCCAGGATCGAGTCCGTGCCCTTCCGGCGTGGAACTGAACCAAGAGAATCACTTTAAGCAGACCGCCCCTTCTCCCAGAATGGAGGGAAAGCCAAAGCGCGGCGCACCCAGCCGCCCTCGTCGAAAGCAGATCTTTCCGGGACCCGCGATTCGGGCCCGATCAGGAGAAGTCATTATGTCGGGACAAGTGGTTTTGTATTTCGAGGACCAGGCAGACGCGCTGCGATTTGCTCTGGCAGCGGGTTCGGTAATGGCCGGCGAAGGCGCGAAAGTTACGACCGATCTGCTGGAGGAAACGGCGAGAGCTACACGCATCCGCCTGGATGCAGTCAATGCCGGCACCACAAAGAAGTCAGGGAACGGACGCGTCGCCTGACCAGCATTCACTTTCTACGCGGTGCCGGCGTTGGTAAAGGCTTCGATCGCGTCGGTCAGCGTGGGAAACATCAAGAATACCGGCTCGACCTTTGTAATCTCGAATACCTTCATCACTCGTTTATTCACGCCCGTGAGCGCGACGCGGCGTCCGGATTTCGTGCAAGACGTATACGCGCTGACCAGCGATCCCAGCCCGGAAGAATCCAGATAGGGCACACCCGTCAAATCCAGAATCATGGTGGGAGCGCTCTCGCGCCGCACGGCGTTCAGAAACGGCGTGACGTTCTCCATTGTGAGCGGACCACGGAAGCTCAACACTCCCCGATCCAGACGCTCGATCTCTAACGGCTCAGTTGGCACGGCGGAGCGATTCTAGGCTACTTGGTTCGAAAGGTTCAAGTTGAGGGGCACACGATAGTGGATTTCAGTTACGTTGCGGTGCCCTGCCTCTGTAATCTTTTTGTGTTTTCTTGCTGCAGATGGCTTCATCGCGAGCATGCGCGAGTACGATTACATCAACGGCATGTGGGGGAAACGGATGATGAAAAAAATTGGAGATTCAGACCGGCAGTGTTGCTGTTAGCCCTCATAAAGACAATCCCAGTCATCCCGCAAGACATCCAAAGGGAACGCAAGCTCGCATCCTGCTCAGTTCGGTCTTCGGTCCGTACGCGCAAGACGACGAGTTCGGCAGCCGCTCCATCAACCCGATGGAGCTTTATCACAATCAGGTCACGCGCGCCCAAGGCAGTTTTTCGCTGCGCATGTTCCATCGCTCCTGGGGCATCATGATGATCCAGGAAAACATCTCCGCGCCATGCACCGTGCTCGACTTCCCCACGCTCGATGACTTCGCGCGCGAGCTCAAAACACAGAACTACGATGTGGTCGGGATTTCAGCAATCATCGTCAACATCGGCAAGGTTCGAGAGATGTGCCGGATGATTCGCGAACGTTCTCCGGGCTCGACGATCGTTATCGGTGGCCACGTGGCCGCCATCCCTGGAGTCGAAAAGATGATCGAAGCCGACCACATCGTAAAAGGCGAAGGCATCTCGTGGATGCGGCATTATTTGAGCGAGGACGAAAACGCACCGATCCGGCATCCATCGATCGTTTCTGGAATGCACACGCGCATCATGGGGGTCCGCCTGCCCGAACGTAAGGGTGCGACGGCGGCAACTATTATTCCTTCGGTCGGCTGCCCCATGGGATGCAACTTCTGTACGACTTCGGCGTTCTTCGGCGGCAAGGGCAAGTTTGTCAACTTCTTCGAGACCGGCGATGAGCTCTTCGATGTCATGAACCGGATGGAGAAGGAGCTCAAGGTCAAGTCATTCTTCGTGATGGACGAAAACTTCCTGCTGCATCGCGATCGAGCCATGCGGCTGCTCGATCGCATGAAGGAAGCGCACAAGAGCTGGTCGATGTCGGTCTTTGCCTCGGCCAATGCGATTCGTAAATACACGATGCAGGAGTTGGTAGAGCTAGGTGTTTCGTGGCTGTGGATGGGTCTGGAGTCCCCGCGCGCCGGCTACAGCAAGCTGCAAGGCTCCGACACGCGGCAGCTCACGCGCGAACTGCGCGAGCATGGCATCCGTGTACAGGGATCGACCATCATCGGCCTCGAGCATCACACGCCAGATAACATCGTCGCCGAAATCGAGCATGCCGTTTCGCACGACACCGACTTCCACCAGTTCATGCTGTATACCCCGGTGCCAGGCACTCCGCTCTATCAGCAAATGGCGGAAGAGGGCCGCTTGCTGCGCGATGTGGACTACGCCGACGTCCATGGACAATTCAAGTTCAATTTCAAGCATGCAGCGATCTCACAGGAAGACTCCAAGCGTTTTCTCGATTGGGCGTTCTGGCGCGACTTCGAACTCAACGGGCCGAGCCTCTACCGCATTTCTCGCACGCTGATGGCTGGGTGGAAACGCTACAAAGACTGGCCGGATACACGCGTACGAGAACGGTTCGCGAGCGAGATGGGACGACTCAACGGCGTCTACAGTTCGGCGCTTTGGGCGATGGAGCGGCAGTTCCGGAAAGTGGACGCGGGAGTCAGCGAGCAGATTCGCGCACTGCGAGAGGAATTCAAGCACGAATCCGGGCTCGTGTCGCGCATGATGCCCGCCGTGCTGGGTCCGGTTTTGCTGTGGACGACGCGGCGGGAAGAACGGCGGCTGGCGCGAGGGAAAACCTACGAGCCTCCGACGATTTTAGAGAGAACGAACTGGGTCGAAGCGTAGCTGGGCAGAGACAGCTTATCCGGTGCGGCGAGTCGAGAGCATATCCAGGATTTCGCGCAGGCCCTGGCGGATGTGCCGAATCTCCGGGGTGGAATGCGACGGAAAAGGAATGGCGGTCTGCGTCTTGTCGGTCTTGGTTTCGGTGCGTAGATGCTGCCGCGCGCCCGAGATGGTGAATCCCTGCTCGTAGAGCAACTGCTTGATGCGCAGCACGCCCTCGACATCGCGCCTGCGGTACATGCGCTGTCCCGTGCTGCTCTTGACCGGCTTCAGTTGCGGAAACTCAGATTCCCAGAATCGCAGCACGTAAGCCGGCAGGTGGCACAGCGTCGCGACTTCGCCGATCCGGAAATAAAGCTTGTCGGGGATGAGAACTTCATCCGCCTTGTGCTTCGCCGCGCTTTTCTTCCTCGCAACCATTCGTTTAGCCGTGAAAGCCACGCCGTTCGCCTATTGTGACACAGGTCCGATAGCGTGTAACAAAATTTACTGCCGGTGTTGATGGCAAAGGCAACGGCACGAATCGGAGAGTTCTTGCCACGACGTTCGCATGAAACGGAAAAGCCTCTTAAGAGGTGCTTCTCTCAAGAGGCCAGTGAGAAATCGTGGTGTATGCGAGGTGTCGTCTCGCCGACGGTTAGTGTTTCTTCTTTTTTGCCTTCTTCTTCGTTGCCATTTGAAGGTGCCTCCGTGAACGATTTTCCCTTGCAAGGGTTGACGACTTTGGGCCCTCAGCTTGTAAGACCGACCCTACTCGTAGTATGGGAAGGTCCTATAACCCAAGATATTGCGGCAGTGTGAATAAAGTGTCAACAGAATTCTGCAAAATTTGTGCGAAATCTGTTAAAACCGTCGTCGGTCGTTTGTCGTTAGTCGTTTGAGCTACCGCTCTGACTCGACTCCGCTCGGCGAACGACGAACGACCATCGACTCCCGACCAACGGCTGGTACTATCGCCTCATGCGCCGCGATCCGATCGAACTCGAGATCTTCAAGAACCTTTATCACTCCATCGCCGAGGAGATGGGCGCCGCGCTGCGCCGGACCGCGTTTTCTCCCAACATCAAGGAGCGCCGGGACTACTCGTGCGCGGTTTTCGACGGCGATGGGCAAGTCGTCGCCATGGGCGACCACATGCCGGTGCACCTGGGATCGATGCCGATGTCAGTGCAGGCGGCGATCGATGCGGGCCCGATGGAACTCGGCGATGTGGTCATGCTGAACGATCCGTTTCGCGGCGGAACGCATCTGCCGGACATCACGCTGGTCGCGCCCGTGTTTGTCGAAGCTCACAGCCGGAAGCGCCCGCGGCACGGCAGTCCGGATTTTTACGTCGCTTCTCGCGCGCATCACGCCGATGTCGGCGGGGCCTATGCGGGATCGATGGGCTTGTGCCGCGAAATCTACCAGGAGGGCGTGCGGATTCCTCCGGTGAAGCTGATGCGGGCCGGTGTGATGAATCGCGACATTCTGGCGATGCTGCTGAACAACGTGCGCACCCCCGAAGAACGGGAAGGCGACCTGGGCGCGCAGATCGCCGCCTGCCACACCGGCGCGGAGAGACTTGGCGAAGTCTCCTCGCGTTACGGCGTGGAGCGTGCCAAGCGCGCGGCTGCAGATCTGCTCGACTATTCGGAAGAACTGATGCGGGCATTCCTGCAACAAGTGCCGGAAGGAGAATATCGAGCGGAAGATTTTCTGGATAGCGATGGAATCAACGAGCGTCCAATAAAGATTACCGTCGCAGTCAATGTCGGGAGAAGCGTGTGGGAGCGGGTCTCAGACCCGGTCGCGCGTCGCAGACGCGCCGCAACACCGATGGTGGTCGTGGATTTCACCGGAAGTGAGCCGCAGGTTGAAGGCAGCGTCAACGCCGTCGCCGCGATCACCTATTCGGCGTGCTTCTACGTCTTTCGATGCCTGCTGGCAGAAGACGTTCCCGCGGCAGCAGGATTGATGCGGCCGATCCAGGTAATTGCCCCGGAAGGAACGATCGTCAACGCGAGTCCTCCGGCCGCGGTTGCCGGGGGAAACGTCGAGACCTCGCAGCGCATCGTCGACGTGCTCTTGCGGGCACTCGCGCAGGCGATTCCGGATCGCATTCCGGCGGCGGCCTCCGGCACGATGAACAATCTGACCATCGGCGGCATCGACCCGCGCACGGGAAATCCATTCACCTACTATGAAACGATCGCGGGCGGCATGGGTGCGCGTCCCGGCAAAGCGGGCGTTTCCGGCGTGCATACTCATATGACCAATTCACTGAATACTCCGGCGGAAGCCTTGGAGTACGCGTATCCGTTGCGCGTTCGCCAGTACTCGCTTCGGCCGGGAAGCGGCGGCAAAGGCAAGTTCTCCGGCGGGGACGGGATCGTTCGCGAGATTGAAGTGCTTACCGACTGCCAAGTAACGCTGCTTGCGGACCGCCGCTCACGCGGGCCCTGGGGACTCGCCGGAGGTGCCGCCGGTGTGCAGGGAGGTGCCTCCATCACGCGAGTCGACGGCTCCGTCGAGCCGATACCCGGAAAATTCAGCTCCCGACTGCGCAAGGGCGAACGCATCACGATCGAGACGCCTGGCGGCGGTGGTTGGGGCTAATCTGATTCTGCGGAGGCCAAAATATGGGAGTCGACGTTGCCAGTCACTATCTCGAGGAAGCGCCCCGCCAACTGCGCGGGCACAAGCGCATGGGTGAAGGCGCAATGTCGCAGCTAAACGACGAAGATTTCTTCATCACGCTCGACCCCGAATCGAATTCCGTCGCGATTCTCGTCAAGCATCTGGCGGGCAATATGCGCTCCCGCTTTACCGACTTTCTGACCAGCGATGGCGAAAAGCCAGACCGATTCCGCGACACGGAGTTCGAACTGACCTCCTCGACTCCGCGCGCCGAGATCATGAAGTGGTGGGAGGAAGGCTGGGCCTGTGTCTTCGGAGCGATTGATCCACTCCAGCCGGAGGATGTAATGCGCACGGTCACGATCCGCGGCGAACCGCACACCGTCCTACAAGCCATCAACCGGCAGATCGCGCACTACGCCCAGCACATCGGACAGATCGTGCTCTTGGCGAAGCATCTGCGGTCAAGCGAGTGGAAGACGCTGACCATCCCTCGCGGCAAGTCGGAGGAATATAAGACGGTCGCGCCGAAACCCCACAAGCCTGCGAGTTAGGTCGGCTGCGTCGCTCTGGCTTCAAGGCTTAGCAGCCGGCCGTTTCGACCAAGCCGGGGCAATCATTTCCATGCGCCAGAGCGGCCCGCCCGCGTACGACAAAGTCTCCGACTTCACGAATGTCGGAACTTCTCCGCCGATCATCCAAAGGTGTCCATCGGGTGGTTGCTTTCCCACCAGGGGCGCAACCACCCCCGCAACTCCGCCGAGTTCAACCTTAATAACGTAGTCGGTCGCCTCGCGGCTCGCCCCTCCGACTGAGAATGCCTCGGTTCCCTCGGAGCGAATGGAGAGTTTCACCACGCGCGGCTTCGGCGTCGCCACGACCATCGACAACTGCGGGAGCGCAGCGCCGGGCTGCAGGTTTCTTAAGAACATCACAATCAATCCATTGGCCAGGTCGGGTGGCAACTTCAGATGCTCGTCGTCCACTTTCTTGTTTCCCTTGTCGTCGGTATATCGCACCGTGACCTGGCCAGTTGCAGTCACGACGGAAAGTTCGCTTGGATGCTGGAATATGGGACCTTCCTGGATCAGGCGATAGGAGACGAGCTGAATTTTGTCGCGTTGCGAAAATATCGTGGTTTCATCTTGCCGCGAACCGTCTTTGAAATGAAACACCACTCGCGTCGTAACCTGGCTGCCGTGAGCAACCTGGATGAGATCGCCCTCGGCAATCTGATCTCCCTCTAGTGTGCTCAGCGCTAGAAAGCCATGGATCGCTCCTTCCTTGTAGCGGACGGCAACGTTCGAGGCAGCCAACCCGTCATTCATAAGGAAGGCAGCGAGCGCGAATACAATCGCCAAAGTTCTAAACTTCATAGAAATCACAAGTCCTCCAAAGCAAACGTCTTCGATGCTCTTTCCGCCAGCAGGGCAATCAGATGCGTATTTTTTTTGGCGATTCGTCGACAAGTACGTCTAGCTCGTTCCGCTGATCGGCACGGGTGTTAGAATCATACGTTTTGTGTTTGCAACAGTTTTCGTATCGAATTCTATAGGTGGCAATCATGGCAGGAACAATGCTGGCGGTGGTTAAGCCAGACGCAGCACCGGGAGCGGATGTTCGAGAGGTAAAGATCCCCTCCTTCGGACGCAACGAAGTGCTGGTCAAGGTGAAAGTCGCGTCCATCTGCGGCACCGACCTGCACATTTACAACTGGGATCGCTGGGCCCAGAACCGCATTCGTCCACCCCTGATCCCCGGACACGAGTTCTGCGGAGAAGTAGCCGCTTTCGGCGACGAAGTCACCAGCGTCAAAGAAGGAGATTTCGTTTCAGCGGAGATGCACGTCGCTTGTGGCAAATGTCTGCAGTGCCGCACCGGCGAAGCCCACATCTGCCAGAACGTGAAGATCATCGGCGTCGACGCCAACGGCGCCTTCGCCGAGTACGTGGTGATTCCGGAGTCAAATATCTGGAAGCTCGATCCCGCCATCCCCCAGGATTACGCCTCGATCCTTGACCCCCTGGGGAATGCTGTCCACACGGTGCTGGCCGGGGAGATCGCGGCCAAGAGCGTTGCGGTCACCGGTTGCGGCCCGATTGGCCTGTTTTCGATTGCGGTGGCAAAAGCGGTGGGAGCAACGTCGGTCTTTGCAATCGAGGTGAACGAGCATCGCGCCCGCATCGCCCGCGAAATGCAAGCCGACTACGTGCTCAATCCCGCGAAAGAAGACGTGAACGCAATCGTCATGGAGAAGACCGGCGGTCTGGGCGTCGACGTCGTCCTCGAGATGGCGGGACATCCCGACTCGATTCGAACCGCCTTCGACATCGTGCGCCGCGGCGGCAGAATTTCTCTTCTCGGCCTCACTTCGAAGCCGATCTCTGTGAACTTTTCAGAAGACATCATCTTTAAGGGCATCACGATTCAGGGCATCAATGGACGCCGCATGTATCAGACCTGGTATCAGATGACGGCTCTCTTGAAGAGTGGCAAACTGAACCTGCATCCCGTGATCACCGACCGCATTCCCATGAAAGATTTCGGCAAAGCCATGGAGCGGCTGAAGACCGGAGAAGCCAGCAAGATTTTGGTGTACCCCGACGGCGTGCGCTGACATGTGGAGCGGGCACTCCCGCCCGCTAACTCCATCCACGCAGTCGTCCAAGGTCAGAATGATGAGCACCAGTCAGCATCGCGGCCCTGGGTTTGAATCATGAGTCTCGACGCATACGTCCGCTGTACCTGCATCCGCGATGGCCGCGCGAAAAAACCGCATCCATTTCCCGAGCGGTTCATGTGGGACGAATCCAGCGCTCCTTCGCTCAGCGGCGATCCCTCGGAAGACGAGTGGGAAGCGCACGATCAGTGGGTGCAAGAATCGTGCGAGCACGAGGGGTTCCTTGTTTCCGAGTTCCTCGGCAACATCACACGGGCGCAGCATGTGCGCGAATTTCTGCGCGGCCTGCAGGGAGATCCCGGACCGAAGTTTCCGATCCTTCTGAAGAAGGTCGTCTACGACGGCACGCACACCGGGGACTGGATCCCGATCAAGCAATCTGCCGCTCTGTTGCGCGAAGTAAATCTCGTTCTGGGGTCCAGCGACATCCTGACGCAGGGCGAAAAGGAATTCTTCGAGAGCATGAAGCGCCTGTGCGACGCCAGCACTACAACGGGGAATCCAATTGCGTTTTGAGCCGCAGACTTCTTTGCCACAGATTCCACAGATTCACGCGGATGATTCAATGAGGGCGGACGTCGGACAATGTCAGTCTGGTTTGTTGGTTTAGACTTATCTTTTGCTTTTTACCTGTATAAATCCGTGCTAATCCGTGGCGGGGTTTTTCATGACAACAGCAATTCGCACGAATCCTCTCTCTTACCTCAGCGATCAGCTCAACGAACTCAAGGCCAAGGGCACGCACTTCAAGCTGCGCGTGCTCGACGACGAGCAGGCGCCCGTCTGCACGTTCGACGGCAAGAAGGTCATCAACCTCGCGTCGAATAATTATCTGGGATTGACCACGCATCCCAAACTCCGGGAAGCCGCGCTGGAAGCGACTCGCAAATTCGGCGTCGGATCCGGCGCGGTTCGCACCATCGCCGGGACAATGAAGATCCACATGGAGCTGGAAGAAAAGATCGCACGCTTCAAGAACACCGAAGCCTGCGTGGTCTTCCAGTCCGGATTCGCAGCCAACGCAGGAACTGTTTCGGCCGTGCTGGGCAAAGACGATTTCATCATCTCCGACGCGCTGAACCACGCCTCCATCATCGACGGCGCCCGCCTCTCGAAGGCAAAGATTCTTGTCTTTCGCCACAAAGACATCGCGCACGCGGAAGAGCAACTCGCCAGCATCAAGAACGAGACCGGCAAGAAGCTGCTGATCACGGACGGCGTCTTCTCCATGGACGGCGACATCGGCCCGCTGCCCGCCCTCTGCGATCTAGCCGAAAAATACGGCGCCATTATGATGGTCGACGACGCCCACGCTTCCGGCGTTCTCGGCCGCAATGGCCGCGGCACGATCGATCACTTTGGCATGCATGGGCGCGTGGATATCCAGGTCGGAACTCTTTCAAAGGCCATCGGCGCGCTCGGCGGCTACATCTGCGGCACGCGCGATCTGATCGACTTTCTCTATCAGCGCGCACGGCCCTTCCTGTTCTCGACCTCGCATCCGCCGTCCGTGGCGGCCACGTGCATCGCCGCCTTCGACGTTCTGGAAAACGAGCCCGAGCGCATGGGAAAACTCTGGGAAAACACGCGATTCTGGAAGAAAGAACTCGGCCTGCTGGGCTTCGACATCGGCGGCAAAGCCACTCCGGCCAGCGAAACTCCGATCACGCCGATCATCATCGGCGACGGCAAGCTCACCATGGACTTCTCCCGCGAACTCTTCCAAGAAGGGGTGCTCGGCACCGGCATCGCGTTCCCGACAGTGCCAGAAGGCAAGGCGCGCATCCGTACGATCATGACCGCGACTCACACGAAAGAAGAGCTAGCGCAGGCGCTGGCGGTGCTGAAGAGCGTCGGAAAGCGCATGGGGATTCTAGCCGCCTAGAAAGCGGACTCGTTTCCCTCTGCTTGTGCGAAAACCGACAATTACTTGGTATTGAAAACGGGGCTCGCCAACTCCTCCGCCGACGCGGTCCCCAGATTCTCCGCTTTCCAGCGCATGGCCGCCGTAATCCGCGTGCGGCCGCTGGGATGATCGAAGAAGATAAACTCCTCGATAGGACCGGGATCCATCTTGCGATACTCACCCAGCATCAGATCGACGTTCGCCTCTCCGTCCGGTTGCCGGGCCGCGTTCAGTCCGTACATGTCCGCTTCGAATTCCATGGTGCGCGTGATCGTGTTGGTCACCGGTGTCAGGAGAAAAAAGAAAAGGGAGAAGACGATCACCGCCAGAGGTACGACAGCTATATCCGTGATTCCACGAATCTCCCATTGCGCACCCCAGCGCGCGAGAGCATAGGCGATTCCCCAGTTCAGAAAAGCGAAGCCGATTACGACCACGACCCCGAGCATGACCAGCCCCTTGTAGGCATGGTTCAAAACGTAATGCCCCATCTCATGTCCCATGGTCGTCTCGATCTCGGGCAGAGTGCAGCGATTGAGCAGATTGTCGTTCAGAGAAATCCGCAGCGTGCTGGCGAAGCCGCTGACATTGGCGCTCACCCGGCTCGACTGCCGGGACGCATCGAACTCGTAGACATCGGTGGCGGGGATTCCATTGGCGCGCGCCATGCTCAAGATTGGATCCTTGATCTTCGCGTCTTCCAGTTTTTTGTATTGGTTAAACAGAGGTGATATGTAAACCGGAGCGATCAGACTTACGAATGCGAAAAACGCGATCGCAAGAACCGCGCCCCACACCCACCAACTCCTGCCCAATCGCCTCACCAGCCCGAACAGAGGCACCATGAGGATCGCTCCCAGAACCAAACCGACAGCCAGTCCGACGAGTTGATCCCGCATCCACGGTCCGAACGTCTGATTCAGCAGGCCATACTTGTGCTCGCGGAAATAGCTTTCGTACATGGTCATCGGAAACGTGAGCACCGACATAACGATCAGGAATTGAATCCAGTAGAGCGCGGTCTGCAGGGGACGGTAGCGCGTCACCCGCTCTGCCAGGTTGCGCATGCGCGCCGACCATCGGAAGCGCAGCAGCAGCCACATCACAAAAACCGTCGAGAGGAAATCCCACAGAATGAGCCAGTAGCCGCCTTCAAAATAAGCGTTGGAACGGGCGCGTTCCGCTGGAGGCATCTTGGCCAGATAGGCTTCGACCGACGCGTTCACATCGAACGGTTGCGTCGCAGCAGTTGGGTTGCCCGGAGCAGCACTGGGGCTGTTTGTTTGTGCGGATGCTAGGACTGAAACCAGCAGAATAATTGGACAGATGAATCGGGCGGCACGAGCCATTATGGCGTCTCCATGGTGGTGAGGAGTATACGCCGGGTCTGTGGCGTTGTTTACTCGGCTTGGTAGACGATCTTCCCGCCAATGATCGTCGCCGCAACTTTTCCCGTGAACTGCCAGCCGTCGAATGGAGTGTTGTACGAAAGGGAGCGCGACTTAGCGGCTTCGAACGTCCACCGCTTCTTGGGATCAAAGATCGTCACATCGCCGACATCTCCCTTTGCCAGCGAGCCGCGATGGGGAAGATCAAAAACTCTGGCCGGGCCAGCGGTGAAGAGTTCCACGATGCGAGTCAACGGGATCTTCTGCTCGCGATGCAGTTTCGTGATTGCCAGCGCCAGTGCCGTTTCCACTCCCGTAATGCCGAAAGATGCGCGCTCGAACTCCACGCGCTTTTCGTGATCCGCGTGCGGAGCATGGTCGGTGGCGATCGCATCGACGGTCCCGTCAGCCAGCGCGACCAGGATCGCTTCCAGATCACCCGCCGAGCGAAGCGGCGGATTCATCTTGAAATTCGTATCGTATTCGCCGACATTCTCGTCGATCAACGCGAAATGATGCGGAGTCACTTCGCACGTCACGCGGGCCTTGGCGCGCTTACCCCGGCGCACAGCTTTCAGCGCATCGGAAGTCGAGAGATGCGCTACGTGCAGCCGCGATTCCCGAATCTGCTGCGCGAGCGTCACGTCGCGATCGACAATCGCTCCTTCGGCCACGGCCGGCATGGCCCGCAGACCCAGGCGAAAGCTCGTCGGACCCGCATGCATCGAACAGTTTTCCGTCATGCGCGTGTCTTCCGCGTGCTGCACGACTGGAAAATTCAACTCGGCCCCGAGACGTAGAGCCATTCGCATTACGTCGTCATCGAGAATGGGCTTGCCGTCGTCGGTGACAGCTACTGCTCCGGCCCGTTGCAGAGCGGCGAAGTCCGTGAGGGTTCCCCCTTTACTGCCGCGAGTGGCGGCGGCGATGGGGAAGACGTTGACCACTGCGCCGCGCTCCGGATTACGCAGCCAGTTGACCCACTCTGCAGTGTCAACCACAGGAGCGGTATTCGGCATGGTGCAGACCGATGTGAAGCCGCCTGCGGCGGCCGCGGCCGTGCCGCTGGCAATGGTCTCTTTGTAGCTCTGTCCCGGCTCACGCAGATGAACGTGCAGATCGATAAAGCCGGGAGCAACAATCAGTCCGCGTGCATCGAATCTTTCGTCAGCGCCGCCACGAATCTTATTAGGGAGCGCGACCTCAGCCACGCGGCCATCGCGCAGCAGAATATCCATCGGCGCATTGATCTTCGCCGCGGGGTCGATGAGATGCCCGCCCTTGATCAGCAGACTAACGGTTTCTCTTTTTTGACTCTTCGCATTCAGCATTCAGAACTCATTCAGCCCTGGTTTCTGCGGCGAAATTATCCGTGTTGATCCGCGCAAATCCGTGGCTCATCTCGCCTTCCCCAACGCCTGCGCCAAGATCGCCATGCGTGTGGGCACACCGTTATGAACTTCGTCAACGATCACCGATTGCGCCCCATCGGCCACCTCGGCGGTCAATTCCAGCCCGCGGATGATCGGCCCCGGATGCATCACGATCGCATCGCGTTTCGCCAATTTCACTCGTGCCGAAGTCATTTGGTAGCGCGCGATGTAGTCCTGCAGCTTGATCTTTTGTCCGGCCAGCCGCTCTTTCTGCACGCGCAGCAGCATGACCACATCGGTTCCATGTAAGGCGTCTTCAATGTGTCGCGTCACTCGCAGGCCGGGTGCCAGCGTCGCGGCCACGTCGGGCACGAACTCCGGCGGCCCACAGAGCGTAATTTTAACGCCGAATCGAGTCAGCAAGTGGCAGGCGCTCCGCGCGACACGGCTATGAAAGATGTCTCCGATGATCGTCGCCTGCAGTCCCTTAAAGGATTTTTTGTGCTTCAGGATTGTGACCGCATCGAGCAACGCCTGGGAAGGATGCTCGTGCATCCCATCACCGGCATTGATGACAGGGATATCCAGATGGCTTGCCATCAGGTGCGGCGCCCCGGCCGAAGGATGCCGCATTACGATGCAGTCGGCTCCCACCGCGCGCAAGGTGTATCCCGTGTCAATGACCGACTCGCCTTTTTCGATGCTCGAACCCGAAGACTGCACAAGCGTGGTCATCGCTCCCAACGATTTGGCAGCGAATTCAAACGAAGTGCGAGTGCGGGTGGAGCTTTCGTAAAACAAGAGCACGACTCGCTTGCCGCGCAGGAGCGGACGCGCTTTCTGCGGATTCATACGGCGCGCCAGGCTCAGCAGGCTCTCGATCTCCTTCGTCTCGAGGTGCTCGATCCCGAGCAACGATCCGCGCGTAGGTTTATTCATCTGGAAAAGTGCAAACGGTGCATCATACGCGGCAGGTGCGGAACGCTGCAAGGGTGGATTCGCGTGCGAGAGATGACTAGGAACGCCGCCGGCTGAAAATGGCGGCTCCAATTGCGCCTCCCAGTCCGGAGAGGACGATTGCAGCCAGAAATGCGAAGAAAATCCCAGTCAACATTAGGAATTCCAGGCCCGCGGGCGTCTTAAGACGCTCGAAAACAGCGAGCACTTGAGGATCACTCGTCTGCGTAGCAGCTTGCTGCACTCTCGCGATCAACTCAGTGCGCAGGTCCGGTCCCTTATGCAAAAAGATCACGACCGAAGTCTCAAAGATCGCCGACATCGCGAACCAAAGCAGTCCGCCCAGAGCTCCCAACGCCGCTCCGGTCGTCGGCTTGACGATCATTTCCCGCCTGCCCTGCCGGTGAAAAACCACAGCAAGAAATCCCACGCTGATCATCGCCACGAATGGATTCAGTCCCAACGACATCAGCAGTGACGCCACCAAGGCAGCGAGCGCGCAAGGCTTCAGAGCTTGCGACCACCTCATCGCAAGCGCTAGGACCGGAACAGTTTCCGACGCAGGAAGATCTGCGGTAGATTGCGACGGAACAGTGACTCCCGCGAAAACTCCGGCCGCCGCCACAGGTTCCGCAACGAGGACACGAATCTGCGGTGCCCCGCAATGCGGACAAAATGGCCTGCCTTCCTCCACCAGCTGACGGCATTTGTAACAGGGTTGTTCCATCGTCGCTCAGGGAAGAGACCGAGAGGGGCTTGTTTGAAGTTATCGCAGGGGGCGGGGCTGAGGCAAGAAGGCTCGGGCGGTAGGCTTCATCGAGCCGCCGCCCGAATTACGAAAAAGTGCACTAAATGTCGCCTTTCTTCCCTCTGGTATGAACGTAGACCAACGCGAAGTTCGACCCCTTGTTCGAGTCGCCCGGTTCGACCGCCACGACGCGCTGGTTGTCCTCGGTCCCGACTTTAAGTTCGGTGACCGGGCCCGAATTCTCATCGCATTTGAGTTCTTTGCTCTTGTTGGAATCCTTGTCGTCCGCCTGCACGTCGACATTTCCACCATGTTTTTCAGAGTGGCATTCGAGAACCTTGCCGTATTTCTTCAGCTTGTCCCGATAAAAATCGACGATCTTGCCGGGAGTATCTGGCGAAACATAGTTGGCAACCACCAGCTTCATTCCGAAGGCTTCCGTCAAGACGCTGAAATTCGCCTGGTCCTTGTTTTCGTCATCAGTCTTTAATTGCGCGCCGGGATAGAGCGGCAAGCCGACTTTCTTGGCGTCGGCATCGGCGCCGACGTGCAAGTCGCCAACGGAGCTCTTAACGTCGAAACTCTTGTTTTTCGAGTCGGAATCCTGAGAAGCCGCGGGCAAAATCAGACCCGCAGCCAGGACACTCGCAAGTGCTACATAACGAAACATAAGAAATCCTCCGTAAGACGAGGCGCCTTAGATATCGGCGTCCTTGCCGTGAGTGCGGACATATACCAACGAAAAGCTGGAGCCACTGCCCTGCGGCTCAACCGCAACGATGTGCTGGTTCTCTTTGGTGCCCACTTTCAATTCAATATCGACGCCGGTCGCACCTTCGCAAGCCAGTTGATGCGAGTCGGAGTCGTGATCTTTCAAGTTTGTGCCAACGTCCAGGTGGGTGGTGTGGCAAACCAGCACATTGCCGTACTTCTTCAGCTGATCTTTGTAGTAGTCGACCACTTTAGCTGGCGAATCGTTCGACTCGTATTCAAGCGCGACCACCTTCAGTCCATAACCGAATCCTGAAATATTTACGTTGGCGCTTTTGTCGTCGCCGCTCGAATCTTTCTCTTTCAGACGGGCGCCAGGATAGATCGCGATTCCAACATCCTGCGGATCTGCTCCCTTGCTCACATGAATACCACCCATCGGCGTGTTGATGTCGACCTGCTTGTCTTCGCCGTTCTTTTCCTTCTGCACATTCACACTACACGCCGGCAGCAGTAAGACCAGCGTGGCCAATCCCATGAAGCAACTCGCAGCCCGAAACTCAATTATGCGCATGTAGAGATCCTCTTTTGGCGACCTGCGCCGGACGTTCGAGTCCCGCCCCGCGCTCTGCGATATTCGGAATCGTGACCGGCAGATGGCCGCGAATTGGAATCTCTCCAAACAGCGCCTTCACCGCAGCCACCTCAGAAACCGTCGCGTTCGAAAAGGTACACATGTAATTCTCAATCGTCGGAAAACTGCTAGCCAAATATGGATTCCCCATTGCCACGATCGCCGTCTTCGCCGAGGCATGATCGAGCAACTGCTGCAACAAAGTTCCAGTCGCGTCGGCCATAGCCATCGAGTTCCCGACTTTCCCGGCCGTCGGAATCACGTACACCGCCGCAACCACGGTTTGCGCCTCGTCCACCGCTTTCAGAACCTCATCACTCATGCCGCCGGCGATTCGCGGATCGACATAGATCACACGCGAATCCGGAATACGGACATGAAACTCGCGTCCGAAAGCCCGGCCGGAATCCGTGCGAACATCATCGGAGAAGAGCACCGCCACCACCTGGTTATGCGTCTCCTCCCTGGTGGTATACGGAAGTCCTGCCGTCTGGGTTCCATTCGATTTCAGAGGCAGAACTTTGCCGTTATCTCGCACCAGCGTAACGGCGGAATCGGCGACTTGCTGGCCGAAGGCGATGTTCTCCGGCCTACCGACAGAATTGGCGATCGAATTCAGATCCACCGCGCGCGCCTTGTCCAGCCCCAGAGATGCCTTTATTTTCAGGAGCTTGAGCACGGATTGGTCGAGCCGAGTGTGGCTAATCTCGCCCGACCTGACTGCCTTCACCATGGCGTCGTACGACGCACCGAGATCGGCGGGAATCAGCAGCAGATCATTCCCCGCCTTGAATGCCTCCACCGCGGCGCGGCCAATGTCATTCGCAAACAGGTGCGTGAGGCCAGCCATGTCGAGGGCGTCGGTCACGATCAATCCTTTGAATCCGAGTTGCTTCTGAAGCAGATCGGAGACGACTGCGGGGGAAATCGTCGCTACATGATTCGGATCGGAATCGAGAGCGGGAACCGTGACGTGCGCCACCATCACGGAGTCGACTCCTGCAGCGATCGCCTGGCGAAACGGCGGAAGCTCAATCGAGTCCAGATGCGCCTTGTCTACGTTGACGCTCGCGACTCCGAGATGCGAATCCGTGGCCGTGTCACCATGACCGGGGAAATGTTTCACTGTGGTGATCATCCCGCCCTCGTGCGCGCCCTTGATGTAGGCCGTCACCAGATCGCCCACCTGTTTCGGATCTTCCCCGAAAGAGCGTGTATTAATGATCGGATTCGCGGGATTGGAATTCACGTCCGCATCGGGAAAGAAATTCCAGTGCACTCCGACAGCCCGCGCTTCCTGCGCGGTGATGCGGCCGAAGTTTTCGGCATCTTCCATTTTGCCGTCCGCCCCAAAGGCCATTGCATGCGGAAAGTTCGTCGTGCCCATGAGCCGGGTCGCGACCCCGCGCTCAAAGTCAGCCGCAAACAACAACGGCAGCTTGGAGTCCTTCTGCAAGCGATTGAGGAGTTCCGCGGCCTCGTAGGGTTCGCTTCGCAAAAGGAATGGCCCGTCGACGTGAACCGTCATCGCAAACGATCCCACGTTGTATTTCTGCATGGACTCACGCAGTTGCAGGTATTCGGGGCTCTCCAGGTTGAGGAAGCTGGCCCGGCACCAGATCATGAAGACCTGTCCGACCTTCTCTTCCAACGTCAATTTGTGCAGCGTCTTCTCCGCCCACTTATCGCCGTCGCGAGTCTGGCGGATCGGCGCCGGGCGCTGATGCTTATCCTTGGCGAAAGCGGGCGAGGCGAGACAGGCCGCAAGCAGAAAGAAACCCAGGATTTTCGGCATGCGGAAACGATAGCAGAAGATCGGGCGCCCGGGTCCGGCTTTCGGCTTGGGTGTGGAGTGCCGGGTGCCCCACTTCCGGCCAAATTTGCCGGAAGTGGGGATTTCTCACCGTTCATCCGTGTGAATTCGTGGCGAAGAAGTTAGCACCCGATCAACAGCTGCCTGCTGAACCTGCGAATCATCTCCAAAACCTTTCAGCCACGTAACATCCGGCTCTCGTCGAAACCAGGTCATCTGCCGCTTCGCATAGTTACGATGCGCCTGTTGCGCGGCCTGCACCGCTTGCTCGCGCGCAACTTCTCCACGGAGAAGTTGCGCCGCCTGCCTGTAGCCGAGAGACGCCAGTGGCCGTGCGCTGGCGCCATATTTGTCGATCAAGGCCTTCGTTTCCTCGACCAACCCAATTTCAAACATTCGAACCGCACGCTGATTGATGCGCTCATAAAGGGCAGCGCGATCCGGATCAATCCCCAGCCGCAGAATCCGAAACCCGCGCAGCGGATCGCGTCCCTGCTGCCACAATTCAGTCATTTTTTCCTTCGACGCCAAGCACACTTCGATGGCCCGGATTAGCTTCGGCGCGTCATTGGCATGAACCTTCCCGGCCGCCTCGCGATCAAGGCGCATGAGAATTCTGTGCAGATGTTGGGATCCGTGCTCCACAGCCCGCTCGCGCAGCCGCTCTCGCAACTCCTCCGACCGCTGAGGCCCCGGAAACAGTCCTTCGAGCAGCGCCCGCAAATACAGCCCCGTCCCACCGACCACAATCGGCAGCCGATCCCGAAGCTTGATTCCTTCTAGAACCTCACGGGCCTGCCGCGCATACTCACCGGCAGTGACATCCTGCGTCGGCTCAACGTAATCGAAGAGACGATGCGGCGCTTGTGCGCGCTCACTCTGGCTGGGCTTCGCCGTACCGATGTCGAACTCGCGGTACATTGCCACCGAATCGCAGTTGACGATCTCTCCGTCGAACTGCTTCGCCAACGCCAGTGACAAAGCCGTTTTCCCGCTCGCGGTCGGCCCAAGGATCACCGCCAGCAGCGGCTCAGGAGCCGTGAGATCGCGATGCTCTCCCCCCACGTTCAGCGAATACTCCAACGGATCTCGTGCCAGTAGCGAATCAAGGTGAGGACCAGCAGCAGAAAAGCAATCAGCAGCAGACCAGTTGTCTCCGAGGCGTAGACCGCCTGCCGGTGGTGTTTGTGATCGTCGTGGGGAGAACTTTCGGGCACGCGGATATTGTAGCTCCGGAGGGTGCGGAGTCTGCAGTATTGAAGCGACGTCATTTCCGCGGATGCACGCCCACCAACGCGGATAAAGCGCCACAAGACAGAATCCGTGAAATCCACGCGAATCCGCGGCAAAGAAGTCGGCGTCAGCCACCCTCCGCAACCTGCTAAACTACGGCCTCGTGCCCCAAAACCACAGCCGAGTCGCCCGCTTTGGAGTTTTCGAGCTCGATCTCAGCGCCGGCGAACTGCGCAAGAATGGAGTAAAACTGCGCCTGCAGGGGCAACCGTTTCAGGTGCTCACCGTGCTGCTGGAGCGCGCTGGTAAAGTCGTGACGCGGGAAGAGTTACAACAAAAGCTCTGGCCCTCCGATACCTTCGTCGACTTCGATCACAGCCTGAACACCGCCATCAATAAGGTGCGCGAAGCGCTCGGCGACTCGGCCTCGAGTCCTCGCTATGTGGAGACGCTGGCCCGCCGCGGATACCGCTTCATCGCTCCCGTGCAAACCGAGGCACCTCCGAGCATCAGCCAACTTGCTCCGGTCGTAGTTCAAGCTCCCGAGCCGTCCCGATCTCCGGTGAAGATCCATCCCGAACTCGAAGTTCCCATCCCCCGTCGCAGTCTCACTCGCGGGCTCTTTGCCCTCATTCAAATCATGTACCTGTGTTTCTATCTGGCCGCGCTCTTCCGCCTGCGCGCTGTTCAGGGCATTGCAGACTCATTCCTTCCTCCGTGGTCGGCGACCACTCTTGCCGCCACCGTTCTTGTCACCGCAGGCGTAGGGATCCCTCTTCGCTGCTATCTGATTTCCGGGGTAGGCTTCGACTACAGGAGGCTCGGCGAGAAGTTCCGCCAGATTTTCCCCTTTGTGTTGGCTCTGGACCAGTTGTGGGCCATCGCGCCGTTCCTGTTGATGCAACAGATTGGCCTCGGCGCAGCTTTCGCCGTCAGCGCCGCCTTGCTTTACCTGCCGTTCTCCGAACGCACGCTGATCCGTATGGCTTACATCGAACCAGCGCAGAACTAACGCCGCAGAAGTAAATTCATGGAACCACCCTCACTGATCGCCCGTAACCCCGTCTAAGAGGCGGGGGCCAGAGTGTGCTCGCCCGCCTTAGAATCATGAA
>CAVPFM010000003.1:0-691509 GCA_963703735.1 uncultured Acidobacteriota bacterium | reverse complement strand
CCTCACCAGCTCGCAAAACGGGATCAGCCGCCACTAGATGTTACTCAAGAGGGCGGTTTGTACTCATTTCCCTGCTCCCGGCGGCCGTTTATACCTTGGAAGTCAATGTCCCCGGCTTTAAGGACTACAAGCAGCATGGCCTAACGCTGGAAGCTGGTCAGACGGTACAACAGAATGTGCGGTTGGCAGTAGGATCGACGTCCGAAACCATCGAAGTTACTGCTCAGAGCTCCCCTTCTTAATGCGGACAACGCGAACATCTCCTTCTCGGACATTTCAGCGAGACAATTGGCGGAAACGCCGTTGAAGACTCTTCGCAACATCATAGCCTCGCTGAACTGAATTCCTCGGTGAGCAATACCGCCGAGGAACAGGTCGTGGGAGCTCCAGGCATCTCGGGCAGCGCGACCAGGATGTTTCGTTTCTCAACTTTGGCGGCACGTTCTTTGGGACCGCGCAATACTTGCTCGATGGCACCTGGGACACGCGGGTGGACTGGGGCGGCGTGCTCTACGTCCCCTCGGTGGATGACGTCCAGGAATTCAAAATCCAGACCAATGCATTTACCGCGCAATACGGTTGGAGCAGCGGCAACGTTATTAACGTCGTCACCAAGTCAGGGACGAATCAGTTCCACGGCGACGCTTGGGAGTTTTACCGGAACAGCGCCTATGACGCTCGATACTATTTCAATAATGGCAGCCAGCCGGCCTTCCATCGAAACCAGTTCGGGGCCACAGTCGGCGGCCCCATCATCAAAAACAAGCTGTACTTTTTCGCCTACTACGAAGGTCTGCGGCAGGCGACGCCTGCCACTTTTTTGGCCACCATGCCCACAAACAACGAAAGAACGGGGATCTTTACGGCTCTGCTGGGTTCCCAAACCGGTACGGATTATCTTGGACGGCCGATCTACAGCGGCGAAATTTACAACCCATTCAGCACTCGTCAAGTCACCTGCGGTGCCACCGACATCGTAACCGGCGATACAGTCACCTGTCCTGCCGGAGCGACGACCGAGTACATTCGCGATCCTGTTTCCGGGAATATCTCAACTGGTCTGGGGGTCACGAACGCTATTCCTGCCGGCCTGATGGATTCGATCGCCAGCAAGGTTGCAGGCGGTAATTACTGGCCGAGTCCGACCACCTCTGCCCTGATCAACAACTTCACTTCGGCCTCCTCTGCCGCGGCGCACTCTAACGAGTACTCGGGCCGCATTAAGACTAGCGACTTCTCTGTGAATGACCGCCTCTTCGGGCGCTGGTCGCAGAAGTACGAGCAGAAAATCAACTTTCCCACGTACTACGGGGCTTCCGATCCAGCGGGGCCGGGGGTAGTTGCTCCCAACAACCGTTACAGCGTGGATGTTGGATACACCCACATTTTCAATCCAACATTGACTATGAACGGGAATATTGGCGTGAATCGACATGTCGAGCAATCAGTAACGCAGAGTTTTGGATACAAGTCTTCGGCGCTGGGCCTACCATCGTTCATAGACGGAATTGCGCCGAGCTTTCCTGAATTCCAGCCACAGAGCTATGCGCCATTAGGGGCGCAGAGCCGGATTCGACAACTACATGGTTCCGCAAACCATGTGGACCGGCTCTCTGGATTTCACCAAGATCCACGGCAAGCACCAACTGTCATTCGGATTCATGGATGTTTGGGCACGCATCGACGGCGGCCACTACGCGAACACCGTTCTGCAGTTCCAGACCACGTCTACTGCCGGACCTGATCCCCAGAACGCAACGGCCGGAACGGGTGACGGTTTTGCTTCGTTCCTGATGGGAGTAGGCAGCGGAACCGATCAGACCGGTTATAACAAATTTCCCGCGAGCGACAAGAACCTGTTTGGCTGGTATCTGCAGGATGACTGGAAGATCGATCCGAAGCTCACGATCAACCTCGGTCTGCGCTATGAAATCCAAACCGCCCCAACGGAAAGGACGAACGCGCAGGAATATTTCGACTTCAATGCAGTAAATCCGATCAGCGCCGCGGTAGGCACAAACTATCCGGGTGAGCTTGTGTTCAACAGCAGCAGCAACCGTGGACTCTACGAGACCCAGGACAAGAACTTTGCCCCAAGAATCGGTGCGGCGTACAGGCTTCGTGACAAGCTGGTAGTGCGCGCCGGATATGGCATCTTTTTCGTGCCCAACTACTACGGTCAAGGTCCGAACATCGGCTACTCGCAGGGGACACCGTGGGTCACAAGTCTTAACAGTGGACTCAACCCATTTACCACTCTTAGCGGAAACTCGGCCCTGAACTGCAGCAATGGTGCGACGTCCACGCCTTGCCAAAGTGCGTTCCCGAACGGCGAGGTTGCGGCAACGGGAAATTCGCAAGGCGGATTGACGGACGTTGGTTTCGGCTTGAATCCAGTAGTTGATAATGTCCGCCACTCGGCATATGTGCAGCAGTGGATGACGGGGGCTCAATACTCGCTTACGAACAATGACCTGATCGACATTAGTTATGTTGGAAACCACGGCGTCCACGTATTGTCCCAATACCTGGAGTGGGACGAGATTCCCGCGTCCGAACTCGCCCTCGGCAGCCAACTACTCAACCAGGTTGCCAATCCGTTCTTTGGACACATCACCTCCAGCGGTTGCGGCTTGGATCAGCCCACGGTCGCGATGGGCCAGTTGCTGCGCCGCTTTCCCGAATACTGTAGCGTGACCGAGGCACCCCCTGCGGTAGGCGGTTCCACTTATAACGCACTGCAGGCCACTTACACGCACCGTTGGCATTCGGGGCTCGATCTGAATGTTTCCTACACCTACTCCAAATTCATGGACGACGTGCAGGGCGCTGCCGGATGGGCTTTCCCCGGCAGCGGAAGCTCGGTGCGAAACTCGTATAACCTCGCTGCGGAGCGCTCGGTGGACGTGACCGACACCCCGCATAGCCTGGTGGTCAACTACAACTACGAACTCCCGTTCGGTACCGGCAAATTGCTCGGCGGCGGTTGGAGCCGGCCCATGAATGCAGTCCTTGGTGGATGGCAATGGAGCGGAATTCTAACCGCTAAATCCGGATTGCCGCTCTCCATCAATCCGGCGACAAACAATACAGGCGGATTCGGATTCAATCAGAGACCCGACCTTGTCGCGGGAGTCAATCCGGTTCCGCAGAATCAGTCAATCACAGATTGGATCAATCCAGCGGCGTTTGCCCAGCCTGCGGCCTACACATTTGGCGATGCTCCGCGATTCTTGTCGAATCTGAGAGCGCCCAAATTCTTCAACTACGACATGGGCATCGAAAAATGGTGGGGCCTCGGCGAGACGAGAAGGCTGCAGTTCCGCTTCGAAATGTTCAATGCGTTCAATCATCCGGACTTCTTCGAGCCAGACACCAATCTGGGCGACAGCAATTTCGGAACAATCACTTCGGCATATCCCGCAAGAAGCGTCCAGTTCGGCGGGAAATTCTACTGGTAGCTGCAGCTCAGCCGCCCAACCCTTCAGCGATGTCTGGCGGATTCAAATCCGCCAGGCACTCTGAACCGACATGGATAAATCGCCCCTCCGACCCCGGGTATCGATGCAAATGAGAAATCTCCGCGGCATTGCCTCGCTCAGATTCATGTTTATCTTGGGTGCGTTCCTGCAGACTCCCCTCGTGAACGCGGCAGTTGCCTCCGATCGCTACGATCCGGTCGCCGATCCTCGCGCGGTGCGTACGAGCCGGCTCGGCGCGATTCACGGTTCTTACCCCTCAGCTCATCCGCTTGGAGTGGGCTAATGACGGGAAGTTTGAAGATCATGCCTCTTTCGCCTTCGTAAATCGCAGCGCTTCCGGTTCCCCAATTCACGCGGCAGATCGGACCCCGGCAACCGAGTGGTGCTGAAGACCAGTGCATTGACGCTGGTCTACGATCCCGGGGATACCGACGGCAAGTTCACCCCTGACGACCTTACTGTTTCGTTCAGCCTGAACGGAAAAGAAGTCGTATGGAAACCGGGGACTGGAAGACACCGGCAATCTTCTGGGCACCACCCGTACGCTTGATACCGCCCGCGGGGCAGTGAAACTGGAGCCCGGCCTGATATCGCGTGACGGCTGGACGCTCGTGGACGACAGCGCACGCCCGCTGTTCGATTCCGCCGACTTCAGCTTTCGCGCGGGTGAGCAGAGCGCGTGGCCCTGGGTGATACTGCGTCCCGCGGGCGACCGGCAGGACTGGTATTTCTTCGGCTACGGGCACGATTACAAAGGCGCCCTTCATGACTTCACTCGGGTCGCAGGCAAGATCCCGCTGCCGCCACGATTTGCCTTCGGCGCCTGGTGGTCGCGCTACTGGTCTTACAGCGATCAGGAATTCGAACAGTTGCTTCAACAATTCCAGCACGCATGACATCCCTCTGAGCGTGCTGGTGATGGACATCGACTGGCATCCCACCTTCAACGAAGTCGTTGGTAACGACAAGGTGGATGCGTCGGGTCACCGTCTTGGCTGGACTGGCTATTCCTGGAACAAGCTCTTATTCCCCGATCCGGCAAGTTTTCTGTCGAGTGTTCACGAACAAGGCCTGAAGACCACGCTCAATATTCATCCGGCGTCCGGCATTCAACCTTGGGAGGACAGCTATCCTGCAATGGCACGCTCGATGGGAATCGATCCCGCGAGCAAGCAATATGTGCCCTTCGACATCACCGACAAGAAATTCGCGGACAATTACTTGAAGTATGTGATCCATCCCCTCGAGCATCAGGGGATCGATTTCTTCTGGCTCGACTGGCAGCAGGAGGACGCGACAAAACTTGCCGGCGTGAATCCCACGTGGTGGTTGAACTATGTGTTCTTCACCGATCAGGAGCGCGAGAAGAAACGGGCGCTGCTGTTCCATCGTTGGGGTGGGCTGGGCAACCATCGTTACCAGATCGGCTTTTCGGGCGACACCGTTTCCGTCTGGGACTCGCTCGCATTTCAACCCTATTTCACGGCAACGGCAGCGAACGTCGGATATACGTATTGGAGCCATGACATTGGCGGCCACATGCCGGGTGCGATTGAACCCGAGCTTTACTTGCGCTGGATTCAGTGGGGAATTTTCAGCCCAATCCTGCGGACTCACACCACGAAGAATCCAGAAGCGGAGAGGCGCATCTGGGCATATCCCGAGCCCTACTCTGACCTGATGCGGCAGTGTTTCGTGCGTCGTAATGCGATGCAGCCCTACATCTACACCGAAGCCAGAAAAACCCACGATACTGGTGTTGGATTCCTGCGTCCGCTTTACTATGACTGGCCGGAAGCTCCCGAAGCGTACGATGCAAAGAACGAATACATGTTCGGCGACAGTATCCTCGCCGATCCGATAACACAACCGGTGGCAAAGGATTCCCAGCTCGCCCAAACGGCGGTCTGGCTTCCTCCCGGAGACTGGATCGAGTGGGATACCGGAGCACGTCTGCAAGGCCCTGCAACGTTGGAGCGTAGTTTCTCTCTCAGCCAAATTCCCGTGTACGTGAAGGCGGGAAGCATCATTCCGATGCAACCTGCAACGCATTTTCCAAGAACTTCGACAGAGCCGCTGATCTTAAGCGTCTTCCCTATGAACGATGGGCAGGTCTCGACATATCGTGTCTATGAGGACGCGGGGGACACACCGGGATACGAGCACGGAGAGAGCGCATGGACTCCGATTCGCGCGTCGTTAAATGGCGATGGGACATTATTGAACATCAGCGTTGCGCCCGTCGAAGGCCACTACCCGGGAATGCCAACCGAGCGCGCTTATGAACTGAGACTTCCTGGAAGCTGGCCTCCCTCGGCAGTGAGCGTAAACGGTGAGCCGTTGCGTTTTGCAAAGCGAAAGGGCACAATCGGCTGGCGCTTTGAGGGCGATACTCTGACGACGATTGTGACCACTCCGCGCGTTTCCCGTGAATAGCCCGCTCAAAATTTCGCTGCGCATTGGGCTGGACATGGCGCGCAATCGCTCGCTCCTCGATGGATTCGCGGGCAAGCTGGCGCGGTTGCGCGAAACGTATGATCTGCTGAACGCCAATTGGCCTGTAGCGTGGTCTCCGGACGGGCTGGTGAGTGCCATGCAAACCGGCGACCGCATCGGTTATTTTCCAAAGACTGCGCTCGATGAAGTCAGTGGGTTACAAAAGAAACTCACTGCTTTGCCGGAGTTGATCGAGGCGATGCACGCAACTGAGTCTTCCCCTGCGTTCGCAACAACAAGCGAATCCAGCTCGGACCATCCACAAAATAAGCTCGTACACTACAACTCGGTAATTAACACTGCGCTGGCGCATATTGCGGGCATCAGTGAAACGCAGCCACGGGCAAGTAGCGAAGTGAGGACGGCGGCGGAGCCGTAGCCTGCAGTGCGAAGCGGTTGTTCGCAAACCCGGTATTCTGCTCGTGCTGGCGGCTCTCCCGCTCTTTGCCCAACTTGTAACTCGCGCCCCCCAATTCCAACTCACGCCGCTCCACGGTGTCGATTTCGTCCTGCGCAATTCGCCAACCCCGCGCAAGTACTTGATTGAGACCATGCCCGGCGGTGTGGCCCTGCTCGATTACAACAATGACGGCCTGCTCGATATTTTTCTGGTGAATGCAGGCCACGTGCCGGACCCACTACGCAGTCCGGTTCACTTCGAGCGGGACAAACCCGCATACTGGAACCGCCTTTACCGTCAAAACAAAGACGGCACGTTCACCGACGTCACTGTGCAAGCCGGCCTGCAGCACGCCGGGGACACCAACTACGGAATGGGAGTTGCCGTCGGGGACTACGACAACGATGGTTTTCCTGACATTTACGTCACGAACTTTGGGAAGAACATCCTCTACCACAACAATGGCGACGGTACTTTCACCGATGTCACGGCGAAGGCGGGAGTGGCGGCGGGCGGATGGTCGGTATCGGCAGGATTCTTTGACTACGACAACGATGGAAAGCTGGATCTGTTTGTAACCCGTTACCTCGATTGGACTCCGGAAACGAGCAAGACCTGTGGCCGGATCGAGGAGCCGATGTATTGCCCTCCGGGCGAATTCGGCTCTACAACGAACATTCTTTACCACAACCGCGGGGACGGCACGTTTGAGGATGTAAGTGTGGCTTCCGGAATCGCTGCAAAAAAAGGGCACGGATTGGGAGTCGCCTTTGCCGACTATGATGGAGACGGCTTCACGGATGTGTTCGTTACCAACGACGCACTCGAGCAGTTTCTTTTTCACAACCACGGAAACGGCACATTCAGTGAAGTTGCGCTTGACTCAGGCGCGGCCCTGAACAATTCCGGCAAAATGCCCTCGGGAATGGGCGTCGCTTTCCAGGACTACGATAACGACGGCCTTCCCGATCTTCTTATCACGCAATTGCCCCACGAGCCGTACGTCTTGTTTCACAATGACGGAAACAAATCATTTAGTGCGCAGGAACTGGAGACTGGCTTCGGCGTGCTCTCTGAAACCTCATCCGGGTGGGGAGTTGGTCTCGAAGATTTTGACAACGATGGCTGGAAAGATGCGTTCATCGTGCAGGGCCACGTTTTCGATAACGTGCACTCGTACGACAATTCCCTCCGGTATCGCGACGTCCCTTTACTGGCTCTGAACAATCGAGGTCACTTCGAAAGAGGGAATGTTGGACCTACTCCGGCCGTAGCCGGCCGTGGCGCCGCTTTCGGCGATCTAAACAATGACGGCTGGATCGACGCAGTTACGACTTCACTCGGGAACGTGCCACAATTTTATTTGAATCGCGGCGGCAAATCGCACTGGCTGACGATTACGCTTCGCGGGATGAGCAGCAACCGTGACGGATATGGGGCTCGCGTTCTGGTCAATGGTCAAGTGAGATTCGCGACCGCCGCGGGAAGTTATCTTTCCTCGAGCGATAAGCGATTGCACTTCGGCTTGGGAGATAATAACAAGGCGGCAATTGAAATCCGTTGGCCGTCAGGAATTCGTCAGACCTTGCGAGATGTTCCAGCAGATCAGTTTCTTACCATCAAGGAGCCTGAGCGGAAATGATCCAGGCATTCCTCTTCCTACATTTGCTTCTTCAGCCGCAGGCAGTCGCGCCTCAAGCGGTGGCTCCCGCGAAGGTGCTGCTACAGTCGGGTATCGACGCGGAAAACCGCCATGATCTCGACCGTGCCTTGGTCGAATTTCGCAAAGCTGCGGAATTGGATCCGTCTTCGTCGAAAGTTCTTCTCCGCCTCGGCGACGCCTACATGAAGAAACACAACGCTGCCGAGGCCATTCCACCTCTCAAGCGTGCCGCCGAGCTGAGCCCCGACTCCGTTCCCATTCAGCAGTTGTTGGGTTACGCACTATTGACGCAAGGCTATGCCGGTGAGGCGATTCCTCATCTCGAGGTTGCTCGTGATCCGGGCGCCTTGGGAATCGCACAGCTGGAGAACGACGAGCCCGCCGAGGCGATAGTGAACCTGCAATCCGCGTTGGAAAGCGATCCCGACAATCCTGATCTGCTTTTTTATCTGAGCCGCGCCGAAACGGCTGCGGGTTCGCAATCAACCGACAAACTGCTTGCGGCGTTTCCAAACTCTGCGCGAGCACACCAGACTCGTGGCCAGGGTTACTACCAGATGAAGATGATTCCGGAGGCCGTGAAGGAATACGAGCAGGCAATCGCAATCCGCCGCGACTTGCCCGGCCTGCACCTCGAACTTGGGGAAATCTATGCTGGGCGTGCCGAGTGGCCGCAGGCAGAAGAACAATTTCGCGCCGAGACGACGTTGCATCCGGGCAGCGCAGAGGCTGCCTTTCGACTGGGCAACGCGCTGGTGCAGGAAGGAAAAATGAAGGAGGCCGCTGACGAACTGCGGCGGTCCGATTCGCTTCGTCCCAATATGCCGGAAACACTCTATGCGATGGGACGCGCATTGGCCGCCGCGGATGCGGGCGCGGCTGAGCAGGCGCTTACCAGAGTGCTTAAGATCGAGCAAAATACGCCACTCGCTGCACAGGCCGACCTGCTTCTCGCCTCAATCCATAGAAAGCAGGGTAAGTCCGCTCTGGCCGGCCGCGAAATGGAGGACTATCGTCGAATCCAAGGCTTGAGGGGACAGTAAATTCGTCGCTCGTCGGATCGATTGCAGCATTCATCACGCCCACGGTCGCCGTCGCCGAGTTCGGTTCACGGTCGCGGTGCGAGTCTTTCAGCCCCGACAATCGCTAGGCATTCGCCTTAATGAGCGGACTCCAAGTGGACTGTTTTACTGTGAGCGTCAAAGGAAACACATGGTTGACGGATTGAATCCGCAGCCGGCGTGACTGCACCACTTGGATCCAAAGAAGTCTCAGCCCGCCGGGGTTACTACCGGTTTAGCCGTCAGAACGACGCCGCTGGCGCGGCGGACGCTGCCGCGTGGGTGATGTCGGCAGTCCTGGTTTTTTGGCTCAGATAATTGTGGGTCACAAGTAGGTCCCTGTGACCCATCTACGGAAAATGATGCTGGAGGAACTCCAGCGACGTCATTACTCTGAAGCTACCACACGACGTTACATTCGCTTCATCGAGCGGTTCGCCCAGCACTTCCACCGCTCGCCCGAGATTGCCTGGGACCGCAGCACATCCGCGACTAGGGACACAGAGAGAATCAATGGCAGTTCAATCTCAAGAGCAAGAAACTCTCAACGTAAAATTAGTTCACTTTACCAAACAAAACTCACCGGACGAACCCGTGCAGGTTGCATTTTCTGTGGTTGACGACCAAGGGAAAGAAGAGATAATCACGGGCGAAATTCCCTACTCTTACGATCTTTTTCGCCTTTGCCAAGAGCACGGGTGGCTGAACATTCGTAGGGGCGTAGCCTCCATCCGGGACAGTCGGACGCAGCGTCGTGTCATGTCCGCGTGATCGAACTGACTCAGGGTGAATCGTGCCACTAGCCTACGGTGCGCTGGAATCAAAATAAGTGCAGGTTCCAGCGCACTCTCACGAGTGTAGTCCACCTAACGGACTTAACCCGTCTCAGGTTAGCTATTACCCTTCGCAGCCAACTTCACCGGCCCCGGGGGCGATCGGGTTCGTTACGGTGTGTACGGTATGGTTCGTAAGGCTGATTCTTGCCAAACTGTAGTCGGCCCAAGGTGCCGCTTCGCCTTAAGAAAGGGCACCCGATGGAAAACAATCGCGTGGACGAACTGCGGGCCGAGCTTAATCAACTACGTAAAAAGCAAGCCGAGGTTCTGGAATCACGAACCTTCGGCACGGCAAATGACACCGAACTCCTCGAATACGAGATCAGGCAAGAAATCGTGCATGAAATATGCAACGAACTTGCCAATTCCGCTGTGGCCTAACTGACATCGCTCCGCCGATATTGTTGGAGAAACAACAGATGACGGATCAGTGAGCGCAACGGTGGAATTGCAAAACAGCGGAGCCTCCTCGACTGCGATGTTGGAACCGGACTCGGTTCTGAATCGTGCTCTTCTGTCTTATGCGGCGCGTCTTCTTCGTCCGCCAGTTAGTCCATCGATGGGGGCAAATAAATAACGCAGTTCGAGCAAACGTTCGACAATCTGTAGCAGGTTCGCGGGCGACTCGCTCTTGGATACGAATGCATCGACCCATGTCAGAGCCGTCTCTGGTAGACCCTCATCTGCGGACAACAGAGCGATTGGAATATCAGATTGGTTAGCCTTCATGTGCTCTGCGACGACATCCCCATTCATTCCCGGCATATGGTAATCGAGTAGCACTAAATCTACGGGGTTGGAGGCAAATAGTTGCAAAGCCTCTGCTCCGCCGGTGGCGATCAGAACCTGCAATCCAGATTCCTCCAACAACATCTTGCGACCTTCAAGTCCATTCCATTGATCATCGACACATAGAACTAGCGGTCTTCTGGGCATCGCACTCCTCCAATTGTCGCCGAACAAGCGCATGAATACTTGCTCCTTGCGTCGTTTCCCGGAGCAGCGCTTGCCCGTCCCATGCACGATCTGTACCAAACTCGCAAAGCGCAGCAGAAGAGAGCCTTAGGACCGATTGCAACCTGCGGGTTGCAAAGACTGTCCGGTAACGACGGAAACAAGCATGTAAGAACATCGAGTGGCGGCCCTTCCACGGTGTCGCTCAGTGAGTGAAACGGCGATGTTTGTAAGAAGAATCTGAGTCCCGTGTCCAAAATTGACCATTTTTCTTGTGCGGATTGCCGCATCATCGATAGCCATGAAGGCCAAGAAGCCTACTCTCAAAGAGGTACAAGCTGTTGAATGTCCGACTTGCAGCCCGGGGCCGTGCAAGAAATGCGAACTCGCCACCGGACACCCCCGTACGCGTCCGCATCGTGACCGTATCGATATGGCGGTGGATTGAGTGTCGCTTAACGGAACATTGGTCAATGACTGACATGGAAGATCGGTTGTGAATTTGAGACGTTGGATTTGTCACCTGCTGTCCCGCATGAGAATCCACAGTCCAGATTGCAAAAACTGCAATCCGGGAGGAAGGTTGCGTGGTGAGGTGATGCACAGGCGGCTTGAAGAATTGCGGGTATCGGGGGCTGAGAGACCGACGCCAGTCCAGAGCTGAGAAGAGATCACATGTTGCTAATCTTGATCATCATTATGCTGGTGCTCGCGTTCGGAGGCGGTGGTGGCTATTTACGGATATCGGAGATGGGGCACCGGGAGTGGCGTGGGAATCTTCGGGCTGGTCCTAATCATTCTGGTGCTCTTGTATGCGTTCGGCGGGGTGCATCGTATGCCTTATTGAGGTTCAGCCATGTTCCAATTTGCATCGGGTCTTTTATCGCGTTTTCTACATCGTTTGATCTAGTGCCAAAAGCCCACACTGTTTGGCACCATACAGTCATCCGGTACTACTTAAAGCCTCAAGCCCATCCCCTTCGGGCGGGGCTTTTTTTCTGGGGATTCGCCTCAAGAGCTTGCTTGAGGCTCGCAATCACGGTGCGATGGTGTTGGAGTCTTTCGCACTCAAGTTGATTGGGTTCACGATTCTCTCCAGCGATCCACCTCAACATCCCGTCCACGACGTTTTGTCGGTTGATGATGTCCTGCTGTCTCTGTTCAGGCGTCACGGCGGTTTGCCATTCGATCAACTCCCCCATCAGCATTGTTCTGTGGTGTAGTTGTCTTCAGTACACAGACTATGACGTAGCATTCCTCATGAACGGCTCTGCCGTGATCGTCTGTTTTGGTGGTTTCTAGTTCAACAGGCTTGTTGCAAATCCAACAACTGAGTTTTGTTGTCACAAAACATCTCTGGGAAGGTGCGCACAGATTCTGCCCTCAGTCTATCAAGTGGTCGCGAATTGTCTGCTCGGTACCGTACCAAACTTCCAACCCTCACCAAGCCGAGCCGCAGGATGCCATGCAATTGGTCGAACTAATTGAAACACTGTACGGCAGGCGACCAACATACTGGGAAACCTTGAGTGGCATGGCAGGCGGTTCTAGCCTAGAAGGGCAAACTTTACCTATTAAGGCTTGACAACCCACATCATCCAGACGCAAGCGATTGAAGGCTGAGCAGTTCTGGAGCGACTACATTTTGGTGCTTCAGTTGCACCGTCTAACCGAGCCTGATAGGCGACGAAGCGGGCGCTGCCATTTTCCAGTAGGGGGTTATTGCCATGACACCCGAAGAACGCGAACGGATGAACTGGCTTTGCAGCGAAATCCAAAAAGAAAAGGACCACGACAAATTCAGTAAGCTTGTGCTCGAACTAGACGAGCTATTCGAAAAGAAAGAACAGCGCCTTGCTTCGAATCATTTGGGCTTGCAAAAAGTCGTGCCCGAATAGGTTGTTCGCCATGCTGGGTTTGAGGCCTTCAAGCCACAGGTTCTGAAGATGAGACCTACATGCAACTTTCCTGAGAACCAAGGCGCGCTTTGGAAGTGCATCGCTGAGGTGTCCCGTGGCTCTCCCGATGCATCGCGCACATTAGTTACAGAGTACCATTCGGAACTCTTTCGAACTGCGATTATCGCCTGCTTCTCTTCTCCCGGTTGGATGTCCACGTAGCCGAATCTCTGGTGCAGCCAAGCTGTTGGAGCGGCGCAACCTGCATCAAGGCCTGTTTCGTGTTCAAACTTGATGCGTACAGATACTCCCTTGGCAGGGCCAACCACCTTAGCTAAGCTAGGTTCGCCTCAGTCATTAGGCCTTCACGGATCACTCTATCCGTTTCGTCCCGCGCTAGATCAGGGTGGAGTCTCTTCGCAACTGTGCGATACAGGTCTTTGAGGATTTGTGAACGTGCAATCGGGGGAGGTAACGTCAGAATGGCATCAACAACACGACGCGATTCTTCTGCTTTGCTACGGGCAGTGCTGGCTGCTTCTGATTCCTTAGTGTTGGTGGCTCTCGTTTGGCCTGTCGCTCTGCGATCTGGGCCTCTGCTTCGTCAAGCTCGGCATAAAAGTGGGCCCGCTTGTTTGTGATAGAGATTCTCGAATTCGCCAAATTCCAAGCGCAGGGTGAGTAGCTGAAGCTCAAGGTCTGCAAGGCGGGACTGCAATTCATTGAGTTCGCTTTGCTTTCTTGCAAGCTCGGCATCTTCAGGGCGCTGTGGATCCAACCGTGGCGCGTGCGAAGTGCAAATTCGCATCAGTCCATACCCAGCGCCCGCGCTGCTTTCCTGGCTGGAAAATGGAATCCGGTTCGGACCGGTGACGAAAGGTTAGACATACTCCCCAACGGGGTCAAAGGGCCGTCATATCGACTGCCCTTGCCACCATTCCAGCGATCGCCAGTACCGAAGCCATAACTTTTTACCTGGCACGAAAGCACCGGTGAGAAGTCGGCCTTCGCTCGCGGAATCGAATCCTCGATAAGACTTGCAAACACTGGCGCGCAGTGGCAAGTTTCTGGCACCAGCAATTGCGCCCGAGGAGCGATCAAGTGCTTTTTATAACACAGTGGTACGAGGGTCAGGCTGGCCTTGTCGCTTCACCTCTTGCCTTTGGCACTCGTAAACTGGAGCCGTCTGCCCGCGCCCCCGATCAATTTGGGCGTGGATCGTTCTCTTGGTTCTCTTGACTTGCAGCACCGGCAACCAGCAATGCAGCTCCGCTCATGGCTAACGTATCCGCCGCATAGTCTAGTTCGCCGCTAATGTCGATCGACGGGTGAACGATCTCCATGGGCATGTAGATGAAGATCACGAGTACAAGAAATGTAATGCCCAAAGCTGCTGCCGCCACGCGAACTCCTTTTTTGAAGAGGACGCACAGACCGCAAGCAATAAGAATCGTCCCAGTACAATAGGCCCAGACCAAATGGCCAGGGACTGAAGGCGGCATGAGTTTCGGCAGAGGCACGCCTGGGGCAAAATCCGGATGCAGAAAGTGTTCCACGCCAAACAGGGGCATTGGAACTGCGAAAAAATAACGCCCAGCGACCGCAAGCCAGCGTGCAGACCGCGACTGGCGAGTCGCTGCGAGCGCTCCTGCCAAGGACAAAGCTCCTCCGCTCAAAGCCAAATCCCTGAAGGGCAGAACCAGCGCAAACCTGTCGTGCGGATTGTTCGCGAGATTGGGTACATAAATCAGCATCACGAAGAGAAAGAGCATCAACCCGACGAGCAACGCTGCCAGGTCTGCCCTAATACCAGTTATGATGCTCACGGCAGCAGCGATGAGAGCGATGCCGACAAAGTAAGCCCAGAACAGATGCCCCGGAATCCAAGATGGAACACCGTTCATCACGACCTTCGTGAGCGCAAAATGTTGCAAACCAAAAACCGCCAGCGGGATTGCGAAGAAAATTGGCCCAAAGCGTATGGGCCTATCCCAACCGTGTGTTTGCAGCGCACCGTTCTTAATGGTCAATACAAGACCGATTGTGAACAGAACCGCGGCTGCGAAATGCAGCCAGAAAGAGCTGCCCAGAAGGTTAGAAAACACGATGCCAGCCACGAATTCTCGAAAAATACCGCTTGATGAACCCATCCGTATTTAACGTAACCCTCATCCCCAGCGCCCCGACTGATCGGCTCCGTGCTTCTACGCTCGGCAATCCGAGCAACCGGGGCGGGTCGATATTAAGCGCGATAACCAGGTTCGTCCTGCGTGAAACGAGCGCTGCCGTTGGACTCCTGTTTCAGTGTTTCAGCTATATGTCGACACAGCCTAACGAGATCATCCTGGAGACACCGAAAATCAAAACTGAGACACTCCCGAGGGTTTGGATCCCCATACCAACTGGTTCACCATATTGTTGGCCAGCTTTGCTTCGGCGACTCCGAGGCAGAACGTTATTCCAAACGCTCCTACCCAAGTCTCGGGTCCGGCCCGGAAGACAGGACCGTGGAGCCGCAGGCATGCCGGGATGCGTGAACTCAGTGCGCCTTGTCAGATTCATCCTTCGCCCGTGTCTGATCCGAAATAAAATTAACTTCCCAGGTCTTGCCACCATCGTCCGAGAATGACTGCTCGAAGTGGGGCGAATTCGTGGTCATGTCCGTCCAAGCATATCGAATAAGGATGGTCCTGCCATTAATCGTATCTTGGGCAAAAAACTCGCCGCGGCCATTCTTGAATCCGCCGACCTGGGGTGGGTCCATGATGCCATTCTTGCTATTGGCCCAATAGAGCCTCCACTGGTGGGATTCAGGGTTATAGGTACGCACGGTCAAACCTTCGATGTGGCTTACTGGATCATCTATCTCGACCGTGTCCAGCTCGGCGCGGCCATCCCAAATCTTTAAGCAGACGCCGTCTGCTGATCCCACCCAGACGGCCAGACAACAAAAAAGAAAGCGATCACTATCATCCCAATGTCCTCCTGTCACATCAGCCGAAGTGTTGGCACTGCTATTAAATTGATGCCACGACCGTCCACCATTTAGACTCGCTTTCGTTCGCGGAAATCGCTTTTGCGAAATCGGATGATGGAAGCTTCTCGGGGCACTGGAAATTCGATCCTTCTTGGCTGCGGGAAGAATCGAGATTCTGGCCTGTTGTTCAGCACGGCGAGAAATCTAGCAGCGAGTGAGTCTGACCGTTCGGTATGGAGGTATAACGAAGGTCTTCTTGTTTGACAATCTGCTCCCATGAGTCCTTGTCCCGAGCGGTCAAGCGGTTGACGAAGCGGGGATCCGTGCCAGCCATCAGAATTATTGGCGTACCCCTTGGCGGGCTTCGCTGGGAGCGAGTGAGTCAAATCTACTCCACCCCCAGAAACGCAACGACCGGGAATAAGAATTTCCTATTCGCAAACTACTTCGCAAGAGCCTTGCGGTTTTCTTTGGCCCAAGCGCTGTCTTTCGGCACTGCCTTCAAAGGCGGCCCCCCTTCCGTCCCGCAGGCGCAGGGTCCTTCCATCTTGGCTTCGGTCATGCAAGAGCAAGATTTCGTTTTCAGGCAGGCACAGACATAAACAACTTCGCCGTGCATCTGCGTCTCGCCTTGCATGCCGATGGCGGGCGGATTCCCGGTCTGATTCTGAGAACTGGCGCTTGGAGTGAGTGGCGCCAACAAAGATAACAAGACAAAAACGGCCGGTGTAAATTTAGCTCGGTCTGTCATCGCACACTCCGTCAGAAGTCAATCTTGCCCGAAAGAATGACATGGAGAATTGCCTGGCACAATATCCACTTGGTGGATGTTGGTATAGCCATTGCCATGCGCGAAAAATGGAGAAACTCCAGAACGGTTTCACAAGGGACCGAACTGCGAGTCGGTTGGTTCGCCGCTCGACGAAGTCGAGGTCCACCGGATTGCCGCCCGCGACAGCTCTATGGAATCTGGTCAAGTGGGCATAGCTGCTTAGAACCTTCTCAGTGCATTGAGTATTTTCGTCTGTCGCGATCGCCGGGCACTGAATCAAGTGGAATCCCTCGGCATATGGGTCAGGGCGCCACGCGAACTGCCTCGGTGCGTGGACAGTCGGCTCATCTGCTGGGAGTAGCGAGCGGGGGATGCTCGCAACACGAAGGAAGCACTTCTTGCGGAAATTCTGGAGCGATCGGGACTCTCCGAGCACTACGTTTGTTCTCGATCTGTGCGATGACTGCTTGCGGAGCCGATTTTCCTAATCCTGCAAGCCAGGCGTGCACACCGGCAGTCATCGGCTCCCGAAAGGTCACGCATCTGAAATCAATTGAGACAACAGGTAAATCCAGTTCACTGGGTACGATTGCATCAATCGCCATCAAACCCTCGCTGTTGAAGTTGGGCAAAGATGTTCAGTTCCGCCGTAAATTCTAAGGCTCCGAAGACAAGCAGATAACCCCTTGCCACGCAGGAGACTCTCCATGCCTGCAACAATCCGAGCGATTGCAGCGTGGCCGATGTCGCTGCTCACGACCGCAACCATGAGACTGCGCTTCGTTCGCAAAGATCGCGCCGCGAAATTCGGATGATAACCAAGCTCTGCGGCTGCACGGAAAATTCGATTCTGTGTTTGCTGTGGAATGACTACAGATGCGGGCGTACCGTTCAACACGGCAGACACCGAGCAAGGAGCGAGTCCGACTCGAGCGGCAACGGCGCGGAGGTTGACGAAGTTCTTCTTATCCGACAGATTTGTCCTGTGGCTTCTTAGGTCTTCTTGCTGGTCCATGGAACTTAGCATGGTGCAAAATGTGGTCGTATTCAATACCCATTCGCTCAAGTATCGTATAAACCACTTTAATTTCGCCGAAGCTGCCACGAAACGAGCTAAGACCGCCACGTCTTCTTTTCTTCGGCCAAGACAGTGCAATAATCTTCCGTCACTTTAGAAAGAGAGTGACGCTACATTTCAGCCAAACCAGCGATAGAAAAACCGGGGGATTGTTACCGCGAGACCATCACAGTCCGGAGTTTGCGGACAGCCTTGGGAATCTCGGCTGCCCCCGTACTTCCAAAGCCGAGGATGAAACCCTGCCGGGAAGGCTGGCCCTGATAACAAGAGGAGAGCGGTACGAGCCAAAGACCCTGCCTGGCGGCGCGCTCAGCCACTTCGCGATCACGGATTCCTTTGAGAGTCAGAGAAAGATGCAAGCCTGCCTGTTCGCCGGTTACCTCTGCTCCAAAACCCAGTTCTTTGTGGATGCTGTCGATCAGTGCACCTCGGCGGCCCTCATAGAGTAAGCGCATCCTTCGGATGTGACGTGAAAAATGACCGTCGCTGATAAAGTCAGCCAACACAGCTTGAAAAAAATTCGGGGGGCCGATGTCCATGGCGGTGCGGACAGTCAAGAAAGCGTCGATGAGGTCCCTAGGTATGACCAAATAACCCATGCGTAAAGAAGGAAATAAAACCTTACTGAAGGTTCCGATGTAGATCACGCGAGAGTTGTTATCGAGTCCCTGCAGAGACGCAATCGGCCTGCTGTCATAACGATACTCGCTATCGTAGTCGTCTTCGATGATCCACGATTCTGACCTCTGCGCCCAATCGAGCAGTTGCAGACGACGCGAAGCGCTCATCGTGACTCCGAGCGGGTATTGGTGAGAAGGGGTGACCAGCGCGGCCCGCGCCGAGCGGCACAGCTTGACGCCGGCGGCCACTTGCAATCCTTGGTAATCGACGGGAACAGGAACGATACGGCAGCCATTGATAGCGAAGACATTTCGCGCAAAGCGATAACCGGGTTCTTCCATCCAGACCCGGCTTCCGGGATCGAGAAGAACACGAGTCGAGATCTCCAACGCCTGCTGCGAGCCGCTGACTATCATAATCTGCTCAGTTTCACAGCGTACGCCGCGCGCCGTTCTTAGATAAGAAGCGATCGCCTCGCGGAGACGTATAGCCCCCATCGCATCACCGTAATCAAGGGATTTCGCGTACGTATTTCGGCAGTGACGGGTCACCAGGCGGTTCCATACCGGGAACGGAAATTGACCAAAATCTATCTGGCTTACGCCGAAAGCGCCCCATCCGCGGTGCCAGGGCAAATTCGCGGTGGGAAAGAGCTTCGAAGAGCGCTCCGACATTCGGCGCGATCCGCGAACTCCCGTCGATTGGCCGCCGGCCGCTTCTGATAACGCAACCTGGTCCGGCAGAGACCGGGAGACCACAGTTCCCGACCCGACATGGCTTTCGAAATATCCTTCTGCCAGAAGTTGGGCATACGCAGTCAGGACAGGAATGCGCGAAATCCCCAGTTCCAGAGCGAGCACGCGAGTGGAGGGAACTCGCTGTCCGGCGCGCAAGTGGCGATTCACAATGGCCACGCGGTAAGCCTCGTAGACTTGACGGTGCAGCGCCGTCGGGGCTTTGCGGTCAATTGTAATGATCGGAGAAATTCCCGAGGGGGTCTTCTTCATTTCCGCAAAATCATAATGGTCATATGAACTGACCGTCAAATGGATATTGCCAAATACCATCTCCGAGTTCACTTTGGACACTTGTAGCGATCCTGGAGGATGGCAATGAAATGTTTCTCGCCCACGTGCGCCGAGAGTGTTGGCTTTTCCGTCAAACGCAGTAACGGACTCCTCGCGATTCTTTTTCTGTTGTTCGTGGTTGTGACGGTTTTGGCCACTCCCGTTTTCGCTCAGGAGGCCACCCTTGTCGGAACCGTCACCGATCCGACGGGATCAATCGTTCCCAACGTGACCATTACGGTGACCCTGACCAGTACCGGCCAGACACGCAGCCTGAAGACCAACGAAGCCGGCCAATACGTGGCACCGGGCCTCAGCATCGGCAGCTATACGCTTCGAGCCGAAGCCGCTGGTTTCAAGGCCGCCGAGAGGAAGGACGTCATATTGAATGTAAACGACCGCACGCGTATTGACTTTGTGATGCAGGTGGGCTCAGTCCACGAGAGCGTTACAGTTGAAGCCAATGCCGTCGCGGTGCAATCGGACTCTGGCGACGTCAGCAGCGTAATTACCGGTCAGCAGGTCACGGAACTCGCCACCAACGGACGAAGCTTATATAACCTGTACGCCCTTACACCGGGCGCATCCAGCATTCAGGGGATGGGAATGATCGCCACCCCGGTGAGCGGGGATAACAATGTCAGCATCAACGGTCAACGAGCCGGCCACAACCTGCAACTCCTCGATGGTTCGGAAAACCTGGATCGCGGAGGGAGTCAAGCCGCGGTGATGCCATCGTTAGACGCCATCGAGGAGTTCCGCAGCTTGAATTCAAATTACAGCGCCGAGTATGGACTGACTGGGGCCGCGACCATCACCACCGTAATCAAATCCGGGACCAAGCGGTTCCACGCGTCCGCATGGGAATTCGACCGAAATGATGCCTTCGACGCGCGCAATTATTTCAACCCGGCGCCAAATAAAATCGCGGAGTTGCGACTCAATGTCTACGGCTTCAATGTCGGTGGTCAAGTTCCCGTGTGGAAATCGCATCCAACGTTCTTCTTCTACAACATGGAATGGCGCAGCATCATTCAGGGAGGCTTGCTGAACCAGACCGTTCCGCTGGCCGGTGAGTATCCGGACGCCGGTGGCGCGGGAACCGGAGCTGTCATTCCTACCACCCTTCCCAACGGGAGCCCGAACATCATCACCGCTCCCGCTGGGGTCGCCAGTTACGGTGCCAACTGCGCACCCGGTGTTGCTCCCGCTCCCGGCACGCCTTTCCCGAACAATACGATTCCTGATTGTCTGATCGATAGCAACGCGACCACTTTGCTAGCCGCCGGGATATTCCCCAAGCCGACCAGCGGTGCTCAATTCATCGGCGGCAACAATTCTCCTACTAATCTGCGAGAAGAAATTGCCCGTGTCGATCACCAGTTCAACAGCAAATTCTCAGTGTTCGGCCACTGGGTTTCGGAGCAGGTTTCGCAGACTTACGGGACGGCGCAGTGGGTCGGCGATAACGTGCCAACCGTATACGATACTTTTGGAAATCCCTCTTTTAGCGCCGTGATTCATACCACTCATGTAATAAGTCCAATGTTGCTCAACGAAGCAGCGTTCAACTATGACGGCAACCGTATCCACATCGTCCCCCAGGGTATCGTCTCGGCCCCCTCGGCTTTTACTTTTAACCGGCTGTTCACCGGACCAAACGCCGACAACCGCATCCCTTCGATCAACCTGAACGGGAGTACCGGAACGGACTACACTTCCGCCTGGGAGCCATGGAACAACGCGGCGAACGATTACCAACTTCGCGATGACATTTCCTGGACAAAGGGCGCGCATCAGTTCAGATTTGGCTTCAGTTGGGCGCTCTACAAAAAAGTCCAGGATTATTTTGCTCTCACCCAGGGGAACTTCAACTTCAACGGCAGCTTCACCGGGAATGACTTTGCTGACTTCCTGCTCGGCTATGCCCAAAACTACGAAGAAGATGCCGTCCATTCGAGCGGCCACTGGAACAACGTCTCCTACGCCGCGTACATGCAAGACAACTGGCGTGTGAACCACCGCTTGACCCTGAATCTCGGATTGCGGTGGGATGGGGCGCCCCACACTTACGAAGCGAACCAACAGTCGGCGAACTTCTACCCCACCCTGTATAACCCCGCCAACGCGGCTACGTTCGACTCGAGCGGGAACATCTGCAGCGCCGTGTCAAATCCGCCGTGTGCAGGCGGACCCAGCCCCGGTTTGGGCACGAGTCCCAACCCAATTCTGGCGGGCTTGCAGTTTTATGAGAATGGAATCGGGATTGGCGGCGTCAATGGAATTCCTAAAGGTCTGACAAACAGCTACTGGCCGGCTTTCGGCCCACGCATCGGTTTTGCCTATGACTTGACAGGCCAGGGGAAGACGGTGCTACGGGGTGGCTTTGGCATTATGTACGACCGCGTTCAGGGCAACGATATGTACAACGGCGCCACGAACACGCCGTTCGACGCCAGCCCGACGCTGCACAATGTTTCTCTCTCCAACCCTGGCCTTCAGCTAGCGACCAGCAACACGATCAGTTCTGCGGATTTGCCCGTCCTTCCCGTCGGTATCAGCGGTATTGCACTCAATTACAAGCCTCCGGTGAGCTATCAGTACAGTATGGGTGTTCAGCGAGCGTTGGGATCCAGGTCCGTCTTGGGCATATCGTATGTAGGGAGCCAGGGCCGGCACGAGAACGACTATAGGGAAGTCAATCTCCCCCCAGAAAGCGACCTGCCGACGTTAGTCAGTTCAGGCGGCGCTGGAATCAACCAACTATACAATTATCTTGGCTACGGTGCGATCCGGTTGTCGGAAGATGAGGCGAACTCGCATTACAACTCGTTGCAGGTTGACCTGCACGCCAACGTGCGAAACGACCTGCAACTCCAATTCGGCTATACGCTTTCTCGTGCTGTTGATTCGTCTGTGAGCGTCGGCAGCGGGGGTGACCTTCAAGCCGTCACCAATCCTTATCTAGGGCCACGATACGATGTGGGCCCGTCGCTGTTCGACCGCACGAACATCGCATTCGTGAATTTCGTCTACCAGATCCCGTTTTTGAAGAGTAGTAGCAACCGCTTGCTGAAAGCAACCGCCGGAGGCTGGGCGCTATCGGGGATCGTAACTGTGGAGTCGGGCGCACCCATCAATCTTGGAGTTAGCGGTAAGAATGTGTCGAATCTGTTTCCTGGCGGCTTTTCCGGAGACCGGCCGGACTTGACTGGGACTATCTCCTATCCGAAGACAGTTCAGCAATGGTTTAGTCCGGCGGCCTTTGCGTCCCCGGCGTGCGCCACGGGCCCGGACTGCTACGGGAACCTGGGCTTCGATGCGCTGCGCGGTCCCGGTCGCGACAACTGGAATTTGTCGCTCTTCAAGAGTTTTGTCATCAGCGAAGCGCGCGGCAGCAGGTTTGAGCTTCGCGTGGAGACTTTCAACACTTGGAATCATACTCAATTTCAGGGTGACGCGAACAACGGCGGCATTAGCACCAATCAAGGGGCCAGTAACTTTGGCGCTGTTACCTCGGCGTTTGACCCGAGGGAGTTCCAACTCGGAGCGAAGTTGTTCTTCTAGCTCCCAGGCGCCTGCCTGCCCCGCTCTCGGAAACTAAAGTGAGCCGGGTGGGGGCAGACTGAGTCGGTCGGTTCCCAGTCTGGGTGGACCTTTTCGGACCACGGTTTTCGAAAGACTGTATCGCAGTGTGTGCTGGTTTGAGGTACACAAGGTTCATTTCGCTCGCTCCGCGGCGGCCATAGAGAGTTGAATTTCTTACCACACGGGGCCTTTTGTTCTTGGAAGAATGGCGGTGGGTTCATGTGGGGACCGGAGTCATCATGCCCCGCCAACCCGCAACTGATGAGCGAAGAGGGAATGCACCACATCTTTGCAAATCAGAGGGCGGTCGACGCCTAATCGTCCGGCGATTTCGGCGATTTCGCCGATGGCTCCCACCAGGTGAGCGCACTCGTCCGCGCTCCAGAGCGGCTCAAGGAATCTGCTGACCGCATCGCGGTCATGCAAGGAGACATGCTGAACAGTTCCGAGATCGAGGGAGCACTTGACGGTCAAGACGCCGTCTTATCAAGTTTCGGCCCTCGGGAGCCTCGATCCAAAGCCGACGTCGATCTTCTGCGGCGATTTGCAGTTGCGCTGACGAGCGCGATGCTGAGCATCAAAATTCAACGTGTGGTAGTCGTGTCTGTAGCTTTTCTGCTCAAGGATTCAATCCCCCCTCCAACGTACCTTTTTGGTCGCCTGTTTTTCCGGGATACGGTTATTGATGCTTCTGGGATGGAGGATGTCTTTCGAACCTGGAACGATATGATGCGCCGGCTTGCGATCCGAATGGTCAAGATGTCTTTATCCTTGGTAGGGGCGGCCAGGTCTCGCTGGCTCGGTCGGAGTGATTTTGAAAGGCAAAGGTCAGCAGGAGGCATAGCGCATGCAGCAATTGCATCCAGACGAAGTCCGACTGTCCGTGCGGATCGCTAACATGGCGATCGCTGCTGCTTTTCTGCTCGTTGCCATGCTGGCTGGCGATCGATATATCGGCTGGCCTCCGGTCATCATCGTCGGAGGTTCGGGCTCCGCTGCTTTTGTCTTATGGAGTCTGACCTATCTCCGGCGTCCTTTGCCGCCAGAGGTTGTCCTGCCGGCGTTCTTGCTTACAGTCGCCGGACTGCAAGTCCACCTTATTGAGGAGTACCTCACCGGCTTTGCGCCGGCCATGAGCCGCCTCTTCAATATTAGTTGGAGCGTGAACTCTTACCTCATGATCTTCGTCTTCATCGGACCCGTGCTCTACACCCTAACGGCGCTCGGCCTCTTCCGGCGCGTTCCGCTGGCTGGGTTTCTCATGTGCTTCATCCTCATCGGTCCAGGCGTGGCGGAATTTACTCACTTCATTTTCCCAGCGCTTAAGCCAGGCGTGCTTCCCACGGTGGCCGCACCGGTTCAGGCCGTCGTCGGGCGCGGCCAACTCATGCAAAACCTTCCCAATTTCTGGGTGCACGTTACAGGGCGATACTACTTTCCCGGCATGTACACGGCAATTCTGCCCATGATCCCCGGCATCTACGGTATCCGCAAATTACTTACGGCAGCGAGACAGAGCAATAAGCTAGCTAAGCTAGGTAATTCAACTCAGATAGACGAACCCGCACGAAGGGCAGTTTAAGAACGCAAACGCGAACACTGAAATGAATCCCGCGACCGAACTTAAAACGAATCCAAATCCGGCGCCCGAATCCAATCGATCCAAGATTGTTTGCTCTGAAAGAATAAAAAGGAGATGACTGGCATGAAGCCAGTGACTGAAGTGAAGACGAATCCAAATGCCGCAACGGAAAGCTTCGCCCAAAAGTTCAAAACAATCTACCTCGGCGACGACCTCGATGGCTTCATGCAGCTCGTCGACAAGGATGCCGTGTGGACCTTCATGGCGACTGGTGAAAAATTCGGAGGAATTGAGCAGATCCGGAAGGCCGCGGAGAAGGCTATGGCCGGCAGGATCCACACAAAGGATCTTCACATGGAGTTGACGAATTTGTTCTCCGGCGAAGAGCAGGTATGCATCGAGTACCTTTATCGGGGCATCATGCCTGAGCACGGCACCATCACGGGATCTGCCGCAGCGGGGACGGAGATTGCGGTACCGATATGTATCACGATGCATATCAAGGACGGCAAGTTTGAAAGGTTTAACGAATATCTGGATCTCGCGACGTTTAGTGGTGTGAAGCAGCATTTGTTTTCCGACACGGAAGCCGAATCCAGTTTCCGAAGGCGACTTTGTGTAGGGAGATCTGGCACAGGGTCTGAATTACCTATCCTGAGGTGCGACATCCGCCAGAGGGAAAGCTCGTGAAGATCCGGAAGTACTTCGATTTGCTGCATTTCACCGACCCCGGTACGCTGCACCCGCAGGCACCGCGTGGAATGTGTAATGCTTTCTAAAAGGGAGTTGAGATGAAACTGCTGATACTGGGCGCCACCGGAGGCATCGGTTTGGAGCTCGTCAGACAGGCGATTGACGGCGGTCATCAGGTGACCGCATTTGTCCGCACGCCCGAACGGCTCAAAGAATTCGGTGACCGCATCGCGGTCATGCAAGGAGATGTGCTGAACAGTGCGGAGCTAGAGCGGGCACTCGAAGGGCAAGGCGCTGTCTTATCGAGTTTCGGCCCTCGGGAACCCAGATCCAAAGCCGACGCCGATCTTCTGCGGCGCTTCGCGGTCTCGCTGACGACAGCAATGCTGCACGCCCAAATTCGGCGTGTGGTAGTCGTGTCCGTTGCGTTCCTGTTCAAGGATTCAATCTTTCCCCCGACGTACCTCTTCGGCCGGTTGTTCTTCCGGGGCGTGGTTATTGATGCTTCTGGGATGGAGGATGTCTTCCGGAAGAGCGAACTTGATTGGACAATCGTGCGCCCTCCCCAACTTACAGACAAGCCCCGCACGGGAAAATATCGAGTGCGAGAGGGCCACCTCCCTCGTTTCGGTTTCACTATTTCGCGCGCGGATGTGGCCGAGTGTTTCATCAAGACCGTCAAAGACCGTGCGTCCGTCAGAAAGATCTTGGGGGTTAGCAATTGAGATCAACGCAGGTCCATAGGAGTCCCTAGCACTTGTCCCTGAAGGTGCTACCGCGAGCATCCGCTCGATAAGGACACGAGCGACGCGCCATACTCCAACAAGTCCAGAAACCGCTCGCAAAATGACTGCGCGTTGCAGGTGCGGTGACGGCGTTTATTAGTTTGGTGACATGTACATCCAGACAGATTGGATGTCCAGTGCAACGCACTATGAAAGGAAGGCCTGCCCTGATCTTAGTCACAGGAGCAACTGGGAACGTCGGGCGCGAGGTAGTGAAACTGCTGCTGGATGAAGGCAAGCAGGTAGTGGCGGTCACCCGGGATCCAGCCGCCGCTGTGCTGCCACGCGCTGCCCATCTGGCGGGCGGCGACCCCTCCCGTCCCGAGACGCTCACGTCGGCGCTCGCTCGCGTGGAGGCCGTCTTCCTCAACCCCGCAACCCTCGGGAACGCCATCTACGAACTGCTGTCACTGGCAGCCGAGCGGGGCGTGCAGCGTGTGGTACTGATATCGGCGGTGACGGTGGAGTACGGCGGCGGGTACCGGCGCTTCGCCGAGCGCTTCAAGGCGGCGGAGGACGCCGTCAAAGCTTCCGGCCTGCAGTGGACCTTCCTGCGGAGCGCTCAGTACGCCACCAACGCGCTAGCCTGGGTGCCGCAGATTCGCTCGACCGGCGTCGTGCGGGGCGCTTACGGCAACGCGGGGTTCTCCCCGATTCACCCGCGGGACGTCGCTGCGGTCGGCGTACGGGCGTTGGTGAACTCGGCGCACGCCGGACGCTCCTACCCACTCACCGGCCCGCAGTCACTCACCCAACCCGACCAGGTCCGCCTCATCGGCGAAGCCATAGGCACGGAGCTGTCTTTCGAGGAGATATCCCCCGAGCAGGTTCGGCAAACCATGATCGCCCAGGGCCTTCCGGAGGACGTCCCCGACAGAATGCTCGGCTACTTGGCCGAGTGCGCCCGCCAGCCGGGACCGTCTACGACCGCAGTGGAGCAGGTTCTGGGCCGCCCCGCGGTCACGTTCGCCGAATGGGCAGCCGAAAACGCTTCTGCTTTCCGGAGCTGACAGGCCAATCACTGGAGGTATGCACGCGCGTGATACAGACGACAGGAAAGCTCAGTCCTTATGACGTTGTCATCTTGGGTGCTGGCTACGCTGGGCTCATAGCCGCGCTGCGGCGTGGCCGAAAAAAAGGAGATTGCGTGTGGACCTCGTAAATCCTCGGCGCCCAGTTCCTGGAACGAAAGGACGGTACGCGCAGTCGGTGCACTCACGAGATTGAGTGTACTGGAACGTTCGTTACACTTGGACCAAGGACCTCCATTACAACCCCCTTGAGGTCTAAGGGCCTTGGATTCGGTCTCTCATGCTCTTGCATCTTGAAATATGCCAGCAGTCGGGGCCGTGGGAATGTGGTAATCCCGAAGGGATTTCCAAGGGATTTCCAAGGAGTGTGGGAAGGGTGGAAAGCCGGCTTCTTGGCTTTGCATGCTTTCCATACTCTGTCATTTCCATGGCCTGCTTGGAAACGCGTTCCACAAAATCACAATCACCGCCAAGGCCCGTTTTGGGAACAGGAACCACTTGTCCGAGATGGCGACTATTCGGCCACTTCCGAGAAGCACGTCGTCCACTTGCCGGAGACCGACTTCAACCGAGCGCGATTGGCCGGTTGTTTCCGCCGATGCACTTATCAAAGTCGGATTGGTAACGAGAAGTCGTTAATCGAACAGTTGAGCGGGTTGGGTCATTTTCCCGGCCGGGAACTGTACAAGATGCCCGTTATACGGACAAGCGGATCGAAGTGTCGAATCGTTTTCTGCCTTACCATACCCTCGTCCGAGAACCGACTTCGTTCGGAATCCCTGATTCTTAGCGGTTCGGGCGGCGTAGAAGCGCGAACTCACAGCGGCCAACGGAGAGCGGCTCTGTGCCGGACGAACGTCACAGCGCTTCAGGAAATGGTGTAAGGGCGAGTCCATTAAGTGAAGCCGGCGCGACCCCAAGAAGCGCCGGCTTCCGCCAAGCTCAGCGACCTCACAGTATTTCCTAAAGCGCTCTAATACCACTTTGGATTTCGTTGCGTCTATTTAGTACCGTGTGCTGCTGCTTTCCGACAACTGCGGCAATAAGTCACTGCACCGAGACGAACAACCCTCGGTCCCCGAAAGGTGGGCTCATGACGTTCCGTACTATGCAGCTTCTCTTCTGTCTCTGCCTTATCGTTTTCGCGGCTGATGCCAAAGCCGACTGCGATCGTCCCGCGCTTGCTCATCAGGGGCGAGATGCCGCCACCATTCAGAGACTGGAAAGTGCATGGACCCTTGCTTACCTAAGTGGGGACGCCGAGTTTGAGGCATGCCTTCTGACGCCGGACTTCATCGAAATCATGAGCAACGGAAGCATCAATCATCTCAGTGAGGAGCTGGGGCTTGCGGAAAAGAATAAAGGTAAGGCAGTGACGGCTCTCAATATGCCCACGATTACCATACATATTCACGGCGACGTGGCAGTCGCTTACGGAATCTCCTCAGAGAAGCTGATCGATGGCAAGCCATACAGGTCTTATTTTGCCGACTACTACGTCTGGAAAAACGGGATATGGCACGTGTATTTCGCACAGCAGACATCCTTCGCAGTGTGAAGCTTTTAGAGACCCGGCAGGCGCTGGCGCAGCGGCCGGGCCTGCCGTTCGCTCACGGCGATCTCAGTGGACGCAGCGTCGGACATAACAAGCAGAAAGCTGCTCTTGAAGTAAGGCTTGATCTCTTTGATCCGCGACATATTGACCAGCACCTCGCGGCGCGCGCGGAAGAACTCCTCCGGCGGCAAGGCGGCTTCAAGTTCGGCCAGCTGGTAGTTCACCCAGAACGAGTCTTTCGCTGTCGTCGCATGCACGATGCCATCCTGCACCTGGAACCAGAGGATTTGTTCCGAAGGCACAAGCAGGGCGCGTCCGTCTTTCCGGCAGACGATTTTACGGAGCGTCTTCGGCGCCTCGCCTGTCGCGCGCAGAATGCTCTCGCGCTCCTTTTCTTTTTCCGCGGAAAGAGAGCAAAGCTTGCTCGATCGTTCTATCGCAACCGACAACCGCTCCGGTTCGATGGGCTTCAGGAGATACGCAAGCGCGTTGGCCTCGAAGGCCGCGAGGGCGTGCAGGTCGTACCCCGTGGTGAAGATGACGAGCGGGATCTCGATGGTCGACGGAATCGACCGCAGTACCTCGAAGCCCTTTAGTCCGGGCATTTCTATGTCGAGAAACAAAAGGTCAGGCCGGAAGCTCTTCGATCTTCTCAATCGCCTCAAGGCCATCCTGAGCCTCGCCGATCACAGCGACTTCGGGATGTGCGCCGAGCAACCGGATCAGCCGCGCGCGAGCATCCGCCTCATCGTCAATGACCAGGCTCCGCATCACGCCGCGGCTCCGCTCTCGCGTGGCAACAGAATTGTGACGCGCGTTCCACCCGCCTGCCGCATTTCTATTGTCATCCGGCCCTGGTCCTGATAGAGCGCATTAAGGCGCTGCGCAACATTCTCGAGCCCGACTCCGTTCGATCGTCCATCGCTGCCGTTGAGTTTCAAGACACCGATTGCGGGTCCGACGCCGTCATCTTCCACTCGCAGACGCACCTGATTTCCGTCGGCCTCGGCGGTGATCCACAAGTGGCCTGGACCGGGCTTCGGTCCCAGGCCGTGCTTCAGCGAATTTTCCACAATGGGCTGAAGCATCAGCGAGGGGATCTGCTCCATGGCGACCGCCGGGTCGACGGCGATCTTGACTTGAAGGCGGCTGCCGAACCGAGCTTCTTCAATCTGCAGATACGTCTCTAGGAACTCGACCTCTTCGTGCAGCGGAATGAGGGGGCGCGCGGAGTTGGCCAGTACATGGCGGAAGACTCTGGCGAGCCGCAGCGTCATGGTCTCGGCTTGCTCGGGATTGGTCACCACGAGGTTTGCGATGCTGTTGAGCGAATTGAAGAGGAAATGCGGGTTGACCTGAGCGCGCAGGGCGCGCAGCTCCGCCTCAGTCACCTGCTGCTGCAGCACCGCTTCACGGCTCTGCGCCACGATCAGCCGCTCTTCCATGTGCAGTGCGTCGAGCCGATGACCGAACTGCGCTGCCACGCTGCGCAAATAATTCACTTCGTGCGTCACCAGGCCGCGCCGCGCAGGACCGGGCGAGATGGCGAGCATGTGGGTGACCCGGCCCTCCGATCGAATCGGAACGAGCAGTTCGACTTCGTCCTGGGTGTGTCCCGCGTGGTACGGGTGCTGGCAATCGAGTTCTACGAGTTCGCCGTCGTTCACCGCGTTCAACCAATCCGGCTCGGGCCCATGCGAGTGCGGCCAATTCGATGTGGGCAGGCTCGTCTTGGACAAGTTCTCGAGCGTAACCAGCTGGGCAGCTCGCAGCTCCAGCGATTGACGGGCAATTGTCTCCACGGCGTCGGCGATCTCTGTCTCGGACCGAAGGCGCGCCAGCTTTTCCGACAACTCCCGCAGCAGAGTGTGGTAGTCCGGCGCACGGAAGATCCAACGGTTCACCCATTCGCCGATACGACGGTCAACGAACGTGAACAGGACCAGCATGGGAACCGCCGTCAGGGTCTCGACGCATGCCCGGGCAGCCTCCGGATATGCCACGCGGCCCTCGAATCGGAAGAACGAGAGGGCGTAGTAGGACAGCGTGAAGGCCACGGCCGTGAGCGCCGCCAACACGACCTTGAGACTATGACGGATAAACAAATCGGAAAACCGGAAACGGGCGAACAAGAAGAACGCGCCTAGAACGACGAGGAGTGTGATCTGTTCGCTGACGACGCGGAGCAGGTCGAAAACAACACGGTCGAACGGCAACAATTGCGTGATGAGAACTCCCGTCATGGCGCCGAAGGTGCCCACCAGCATCGCCAGAACAGGAAGCCTCATCGCCCGCGATGCGAGCCGTTCCCGGAACAGGGCGATTCCCAGCGTGAGCAGAATGGCTCCGTTGTATGGGGTCGATTCCTTGAGGAAAAGCAGTGACGAGTTCACACCGGTTAAGACGCCGTGCCAGAGCGGTATGACGATCAGTGTACAGGTGATCACCGCCAGCGCCTGCAGCGACCGGCAGCCGATTCTTTGCCAATGCAGGGTAGCGAGGGGGCTCCACAGGCTTAACACGGTGATGGGCCATGCCGCGACTGCAGTGTACTGACAGGCCAGGATGATGAGCGCCGCTCGTCCCTGTTCGGGCGCGCCGCATGTGAGGGCGACGGAATGCGCGAGACCGCCCAGATTCCATATTAGGCTGCAAGTCACGAACAGGATATTGGCTGCGCTGGCGCCCGGCAGTTTGGCCGCGCGCACGGTGAGACCCAGAAGAAGAATGCTGATCGCCGTCCCAGTCGCGAAGCCGATGAGGCTGCCGGCGAGGTAAAGGTTAATCGGGATCGCGCTCGGAAACATTGAGACAGAGAACATGGATCGCGACGGCCCCCTGAACTCGAGAAAAGCGGCGCCCGTGAGAACCGGGACCATGGCGAGACGCGGCGCTCGCGTGCATCAAGAATACCGCCAACTGCCGGTTTTAGCCGCAAAATAAGGCAGACGCGGAGATTCGCCGCTGGGCGAGGATTCCTGCGCTGCGATTGCGGCTTAAGACACAAACAGCCAGCCGAACCGGTCCGCGAAGGTCCGTCGCAGGCGGGGAACGAGTCTCGTCACCACGACACTCGCTCGATCCCCGCGCTTCGCGTTCAATGCCGCTACTGCGCACCGGCGCGATTCCGGTGGCTTTTTTTCGGTGATCGGCAGGACACTCAGTCTCGGAATCGCTCAGACGAAAGGGAAGATGCATGAGACATCGACTCGCACTCGGAATGCTGGTTATTTGGATGCGGCTGGGCCCCCGAAGAAATCCTATGCGTGGTTTGCCAATATCGCAGAGACCGGACTGTTACCCGCCTAACGAAGTTGTCTACATCAAAGAGGTCATCATGCCAACAGCTCTCATCACAGGCGGTCACGCGGGAATCGGCTTTGAATGCGCCAAACAGCTCGCGTCTCGCTCGCGTTACAACTTGGTTCTCGCGGGGCGGAGCATGGAACAGATCAACGCCGCCGCGCAACAGCTCCGGACGGACTACGGCATAAGGGTCAGCACACTTGAGCTCGACACCTCCTCGCTGAGTTCTGTCAGAGATGCAGCAACAAAGTTTCGTGCGATGCTCGACAGTGGCGAAGTCGACTCATTTCAGGCACTCCTGTGTAACGCAGGCGGATATTTCGGGGGGCCGGTTTCCTATAGCAAGGACGGCTATGAGAAAACGTTCGCGACCAATTGCCTTGGACATTTCCTACTGATCGAGCTCCTCACTGAGCGAATGGGAGACGACGGACGCATCGTGTTTACCGCCAGCGGAACGCATGATCCCGACACGGCGGATGGAAAAATGGTCGGCATCGTGGCTGAACCGGACGCGATTGCTCTTGCCAACGATGGAAAAGGCGCCAGGAAGTCCCTCTCCGCGGGAAAGCGCTACTCGACCTCAAAGCTCTGCACGATACTTTATGCCTACGAACTGCACCGTCGGTTACGGCGGACCGGCAGCTCAATCGCATCGTTTGCCTTCGATCCCGGGGCCGTGCCCGAGACCGGGCTGCTCCGGACAATGCCAAAGCCTGTACAGTGGCTCGCGAAAACTCGCTTCATGAAGCGGATCACGAAACGAGTTGGCATAACTCAGGGCTCCATCAGCTTCTCTGGTGCATCCCTTGCTAAGGTTGCTACTGATCCCGCCTACAGCAACGCGTCTGGCAAGTATTTTCAGTCGAATGACGACGCACTCAGTGCCACGCGATCTTCCAAACTGTCCTATGACGAACAGAGAGCACTGAAATTATGGAACGACTCAAAGACGCTCGTACGACTGCAGCCAAACGAAGAGTCTGTTGAGCTGCGGTAACAACGGACAGAAGAGTGATTGACGCCGCGACAGTGCAGGACAAGCTTCAGTTGAAATCGAACTACCCATGCCAGGGGTTGCAAGGATCGCATTGACCCCAGGAAGTGAACGCCGATGAACCCCAAGAATACTCCGGAATAGCCACGCGCGAGCTGGCGGACAAGCTTTTCTGCCAGGGCCGCAGTAACAGATTCTGAACAGCATTTCAAAAAATCAGCGTTGAATGAAAAGAGGAAACTTGAAATGAAAATCACCGGTCTGAACTTCAAGAGAATCGCCAACTACGCATTTGTTTGCGGCGCCATGCTGGCGCTCTCCATTGGAACCCTGCAGGCTCAGGCATCCACTTCGCCTGCACCTGCAACGGCGCCCGCACCCGCACCGGCCAAGTCCACGCTGACCATTCACCTGACAGGATTTCGGAATGCGAAAGGTAAGGTCAACATCGATCTCTTCCGCGACGGGAAAGGGTTCCCGTTGGACCAAGCCGGCGTTGTCGAATCGGAAAGACTCGAGATTGATCCGAAGACTTTGAGCGTCACGGCCGTGTTCGCGGATCTGCCGCAGGGAGCCTACGCCGTGGCGGTAGTACACGATGAAAACCTGACGGGGAAGATGGAGTTCGACGCGTCGGGGATTCCGCAAAAGGGATTCGGATTTTCGAACAACCCCGATACATCGCAAGGTCCTCCCACTCCTGAATCGGCGACATTCGCTGTAGATCAGCCTGAAACGAAGATCGAAATCAAGATCGTGTATTGGCAATGAAATCCTCCTGAACTTTAAGCAGGTTATCCCCGGTCTCACTCTGAGACCGGGCAGTCCGATAACTGCAACCCAAGTGAAATAAGGAACTTGAGACGCCCGAGGTCGACCGAATGAAGCGCTTCTGGTATTTTTCCAGCTTTCTGTCGCTGACAGTCAGCGTCTGCGTTCTGCCCGTTTGGGTTGAGGCTCAGAGCCCCAAGGCGCCAACAGTCCTGACTCCACCAAGCGATTCTGCTGTTGTGCAACGTGCGAATAGTCTGCTGAATCAGATGACGACTGACGAGAAGATTGGCCAAATGAGTCAGATCTTCATCTTCGGTTCTGGCCAGATCGCCGAAGAGCGAATTCGGGCAGGGCAGCTCGGATCCGTGCTCTTCATGAGAGACCCCGCGCAGATCAATCGGCTTCAACATGCTGCCGTAGAGGGTTCGCGCTTGCACATTCCGCTGTTGTTTGGCCTCGACGTCATCCATGGTTTCCGGACAGTATTCCCGGTCCCTATTGGAATGGCAGCCTCCTGGGATCCATCAATGGTCGAGAAGGCCCAGTCCGTCGCCGCCGAAGAGGCACGAGCCGCCGGGGTCCATTGGACCTTTGCCCCGATGCTCGACATCGCGCGCGATCCCAGGTGGGGAAGAATCATCGAGGGAGCGGGCGAAGATCCCTATCTCGGTTCGGCAATGGCTGTAGCCCAAGTCCGAGGTTTTCAAGGCGCGTACCTTGGAGCACCAAATCACATCATCGCCTGCGCCAAGCATTTTGCTGGTTACGGCGCAGCAGAGGGTGGCCGCGATTACGATGCTGCCGACATATCCGACGACCAGCTATGGAATGTGTACTTCCCTCCCTTTAAGAGCGCAGTGGACGCGGGCGTCGGAATAGTGATGAGCGCCTACATGGATTTGAACGGGATCCCCGCGACAGGAAATCGGTGGCTTTTGCGGGATGTCCTGCGGGATCAATGGCATTTCAGAGGATTCGTCGTAAGTGATGCCATGGCGGTGAACAGCCTGACGAATCATGGATTCGCAAAAGATCCTGAGGATTCTGCACTTCGAGCGCTCAGCGCTGGCGTGAACTTGGAGATGGGGATCGGAAAAACTGCTTACGGGACGACTCTGCCGGAGTCTCTGAAAGCTGGACGAATCACAATCAGGCAGCTTGATGACGCAGTTCGTCCGATTCTCGAGGCCAAGATCAGACTTGGCCTCTTCGAGCATCCCTATGTGGACGAGGCGCTTGCCAAAGATGTCCTGAATGATCCCGATCACAGAGCCGAAGCAATGCATAGTGCAGAACGATCGTCCGTACTTCTTCGGAACGAAGGTAGGCTCTTGCCATTGCAGGCTTCGCGCTACAAATCCATCGCGGTGTTGGGTCCTCTCGCTGATTCCAACAATGACACAACCGGTTCCTGGGTGTTCGCCAACGATGCCGGCGAAACCGTAACGGTACTTCAAGCGCTTGAGCGCCAGGCCGGCAGCGAAACTCATGTTGAATATGCACCGGGCGTACAGATTGCACGCACATTCCCGTCGCCGTTCGATGGAGGGAAGAAACAGCCCACGTGGTCCGAGGAGCAAGCCGTTGAAGAATTCGCCAAGGCTGTCCAAATCGCACAACGCTCCGACATTGCAATCATGGTTCTGGGCGAAGCTCAGAACATGAGCGGCGAAAGTGCCTCCAGATCCTCGCTGGACTTGCCTGGAAAACAAGAGCAATTGCTCGAGGCTGTCGTTGCGACTGGCAAACCGGTCATTTTGGTATTGCTGAATGGAAGACCGTTGAAAATTAGTTGGGCCGCAGAGCATGTTTCCGCCATTCTTGAGGCCTGGTATCCGGGCTCCCGAGGTGGCAATGCAATCGTGAATCTGCTTTATGGAAAGGCGGTACCTGGCGGAAAACTGCCCTTCACATGGCCTCGCGATGTCGGGCAAATACCAATCTTCTATGCCCATAACACCACGCATGCGCCTCAGACTCAAAACAGGCGCTATTGGGAGGAAGAGAGCACGCCGCTTTATCCGTTCGGTTTCGGCCTGAGTTACGCAACTTTCAGCTTCTCCAATCTCAGTTTGAGCAAGCCTGAGCTGAAGGTAGACGAAAGCCTCGATGTGTCCGTGGATGTCGAAAACATAAGTGAGATGGCAGCCGATGAAGTGGTACAGCTCTACCTTCACCAGCAATCTGGAACCAGTTCCAGGCCGGTGCGCGAGTTGAAAGGCTTCAAGCGCATCGCACTCTCTCCTCGCGAAAAGAAGACAGTCCAATTCGCATTGGGCAAAGAGGACCGCACCTATTGGAGCAGTGCGACTCATTCGTGGATTGAGGATCTATCCCAATTCGACGTTTGGGTTGGCGGTGACTCTTCAGCCTCGCTGCACGGCACATTTACAGTCATTCCGTGACCATGCGCTGAGGTTCGAGGAGATCCTCAGACAAATCGAATCCTGCTTCTATTCGGGAACGAGGATCAACATGCATCGTCGAACATTTCTGCAGACGACAGCGTTAGCTGGGCTGCATTCCATCGCGTTAGTCATTGGCCGAGGCGAGCAGGTCAACCTGGATGCGACGGGCCAGGTCATCTCGATCAAGACCCACGAAGGGAAGGGCGCCCTTCCCCATGTGTGGGAAGAGTGTGTCGGATCTGACAGGGCGGTTGTGGGGATGCGCGCGCAATGGCAGCACGATCTTGAACTGATGAAGAGGGTTGCGGGCATCAAGTCCGTACGCTTTCATGGGCTATTCGACGATGAAATGGGAGTGTGGCCAGTGGGTGCGAAGAAGCCGAACTTCCTGTATATCGACATGGTCTTTGACGCGATGCTGGAACGTGGTGTGCGACCGTATGTTGAACTGAGCTTTATGCCGGCGGCATTGGCCAGCGGAACTAGAACGATCTTCTGGTACAAGGGCAATACGACACCGCCAAAGGAACTGAAGGACTGGGGTGAGCTGGTTGGCGCGCTCGCCAAACACTGCGTGGAGCGCTATGGACTGGAAGAAGTGCGGCAATGGAAGTTTGAAGTCTGGAATGAGCCAAACATCGTTTTCTGGGCGGGAACCAAGGGGCAGTACTTTGACCTGTACCGCGAGTCGGCTCTGGCGCTGAAAAACGTGGACATGCAACTGAAGGTCGGCGGGCCCAGCACAGCCGAGGCGGCCTGGGTCGGAGACCTGCTGCAGTTCTGCGCGACTGAGAATATGCCGATCGATTTTGCTTCTAGCCACATCTATGCAGATGATCCGCAGAAGGCCGTCTTGGGCGAAGACCATCACTACCCGATTGAGGAAGTGATGCCCAGGGCATTGGCGATGATGAAGCAGCAAATCAAGGCGTCGAAGTATCCGGACATTCCCCTGTACATCTCGGAGTGGAGTTCGCAGAACCCGGCGTTCATTGCGCACACAATCAAGAGTTGCAACGGGCTGGCGGAGATTCTGTCGTATTGGACATTTGACAATGTTTTCGAGGAACTCGGAACGCCGAGGGCGTTTCTGAACCGGACGTTTGGATTGCTGGGGATGAGGGGAGTTCCGCGGCTTTCGTTCCATACATTCGCTCTGCTGCACAAGTTGGGCGATGTGCAACTGGAGTGTGATGAGGGACCAGTTCTGGCGACTCGGCGTGCGGACGGATCTGTGGCAGTTCTGTTGTGGAATCTCATTCCACAAGACCCAAAGCAGCGAAGTTCGAGGGGCGATCCACTAGTGCAAACCGAAGGCAGTTTTGCCACCCAGGGAGAAGCGCGGGAGATCACGCTGCGTGTGCAGGGTGGTCGCAGACACGGGACAGTAAAGATCAGCCGCGTTGATGAGGGCCATGGAAGTTTCCTGAAGGCCTACCAAGGCATGGGGAGCCCGGAGTATCCGACGGCGAAACAACTTGAGGAACTGAAACGGGCGAGCCAGTTGCCCGAGCCTGTAGTGATGCACCTGGGTGCGCAGGCAGAAATTGCGATCACCATTCCTGCGAACGGTGTGGCTTTGTTGGAGTTGGCATAGGGACGGATGCGCCTTGCGCCAAGGGCAGTAGGAGAGAACCCCATGACAAGTCATGGCATATCCATGATTTTTGAATTTGACTAAGGAGCCCTATGAATCAGTCACAACACCAAATTCACTTTGAGGTCCCACAATGAAGAGGAAATCCAAGATCCTAATCGGCTCGGCAATTGTCTTTGTAGCCTTACTCGTCGCACTGTTCCTCGCAATAAAAAGGTTTGGCGGTGGTCCCGGCAGCCTCACCGTAGAAGGCTCCCGTGCGGTAACAGATGGTGGTATCAAGATTCCCGGTTGGAACGGAAGAGTCGATGCTGCTGAAGAGAGGGCGGGCATGACCCTCGATGACGCTCGGCTTGTCGGAGAGCGACAGGCCCTTCATGTCACAACCGGCCCCGCCACCAGTTACTGGAAGACCGATGCGATGGCGTCAGGCGACTTCACAGTCAAAGCGACATTCACCGAGCCAAAATACATGAATCTCAACTCTCACCCGCATCCCTACGGAGTGTTTATCGGAGGAAACGACATGGGTACTCCTAGCCAGACCGAACTGTACTGCGCAGCATCTGGAAACGGAGCGTTTATCGTGCGCGGATTTGGACCAGAGCCGTTCAGAATGCTGAGTGCGAGCAACGCCGCGATTCATAAAGCAGCCGGGCGCGGTCACCCGGTAACTCAGGACATCTCGCTCTCGGTAAGAGGAGATAAGGTGGTGTGCTCCATCAACGGCTCGAGTGTTGCAAGCTACGACAAATCTACCCTCGTAGGCCCCGGCAAACTGATGTCGACAAATGGCTATTATGGCCTCCGCTTCGCGCATAACACGGACGTGTTCGTCCAGTCATTTGGCTACGTCAACGAAGTGAACGCCGCAGGGAAGTAAGGGAAGGTGCAGTGCGACCGCTAGGCCCACAAAATAAGGAGAGCATCTTGGCCGCAAGAATTCTCATGGTTTTTAGTGCGAGCATTGTCCTTACGCTTGGAGTCCTCCACCTTGTCTCAACGTTCTGGGGCCCAAGCCTCACGCCCCGTGACCCCGCACTGCAAATCCGCATGAGCCAGAGTTCACCTATTATGACGAACGAAACAACCATGTGGCGGTGTTGGGTGGGCTTCAATGCCAGCCACAGCCTGGGACTTTTTTTGTTCGGCTTGGTTTTCGGTTATCTCGCAATAGCTCACGGCCAACTCCTCTTTCGGTCACCGTTCCTGCTCGTTGTCGGGCTGGCAATGCTTTGTGGTCTGGTTGTGCTCTGCAAGGTTTATTTTTTTAGTTGGCCTCTCACAGGCGTCAGCATTTCTTTGGCCTGCTATGTGGCCAGCATTACGCTATCGCGGGCCTATCACTCACCATAACCTTCATGATCCCCTCCCACAATTCAAGGCAACGGCCAAGCTGGGTGAATCTCTGGAGGCCCAGTTCTCACAATCGTTCTAGGCTTCGGGGCGGTGTCAGAGGGCCGCGCCTCGCGAGCTCCACGATATTATCCCTGCCCTATATTCAGGCGGTTCGTGGCCGCAACGTGGCCGTACCAAAGGCCGGAGTCTTTCACTGTGCGTTTTTGGTCTCGGAAGTCAACATAAGTGAGGCCATATCGCTGGGTATAGCCATCGGCCCATTCGAAATTATCAAGCAGGCTCCAGGCGTGAAAGGCACGGACGTTGGCGCCGTCAGCTATGGCACGCGCCAACTCCGCCAGTTCCTCACGGAAAAAGTCGATACGTCGGCTGTCGGGAACGTGTCCGCCATCTTTCTCGTAGGGAGTATCTAGATAGCCACATCCGCTCTCGGTAATCTCAATGATGGGACGGTTATATTCGCGCGTGATCTGCATCACCAGGTCGTAGATTCCGCGCGGCCATACCTCAAGGCCACCATCTGTTAACGGTCCCTCGCTGGGCATGACCCCAATGGCTTGCGTGTAGCGATCGGGACCGCCGGCAGTGTCCTCAGTCTCGGTAGCAAGACTGCCACCGCTACTTCGATGAAATGTGGTGCTCGCATCAGAGACGATCCGGCGCGTGTAGTAGTGGAAGCCGATCCAGTCCAGCGGCACCTTCATGATCTGGTCATCGCCAGGTTGGAAGCCCATGGTCTCATATGGTGTCTTGCCAACAAATGCTTTCGGATATCTGCCATGAATCGCGGTTTCAAGAAAGTAGACATTGTGCATTGCGTGATAGCGGGCTGTAGCCGCGCGATCACGTTCGCTGTCGGTTTTCGGATAAGCAGGAGCCATGCCGTACGCGCTGCCAACGGTGGCCTTAGAGGATGCAGCTTTGATGGCCCGGAATCCCTCGCCTTGGGCGAGGTTGACCGTGTGAGCCGCTTTCAGAAAATCGCTGTAATTAGCCCGGCCAGGAGGGAAAGCGCCGACACCATAACCAAGGTTTGTGAAGGACCACGGCATGTTGAACGGTGCCCACACCGTGATACGGTCGCCGAGATTCTTTGCCAGAATTCCTGCGTAGTCGGCGAAGTAACCAGCCAGGTCGCGGTTGGGCCAGCCCCCGCGGTCCTCAAGAGCCTGGGGTAAGTCCCAGTGGTACAGCGTGCAAAAGGGGCGTATGCTGGCTTCGAGCAGGGCATCGACGAGTCGACTGTAATGATCAAGGCCTTTCTGGTTGGCCGTCCCCGCGCCGGTGGCCTGTATGCGAGGCCATGAGATCGAGAAGCGGTAACTTTTCTGATTGAGGCTCTTCAAAATGCCAATGTCCTGTGGGTAGAGATGGTACTGATCACAGGCCACGTCGCCCGTCGCACCACCCTTTACTTTGCCCACGGTATGCGAAAAGCGGTCCCAGATCGATTCACCCTTGCCCTCCTCATTCCACGCACCCTCCACCTGATAGGACGCCGTCGCCATACCCCACAGAAAGCCATCGGGAAAACGCACACCGGAAACATCGATTGCTGGCGACTCCTTTGGCGATGCGGCAGGCGATCCCCAGAGCCCAAACCCGCGCTGCGCAAGCAGCGAACTACCGCCCAACATCAATGAGTTGGCGAGAAAACGACGACGATCCATCAAATGCGTTCCTCCCTTGGACACGATATATCCGAGCCGGTCAGAAATGAAAGCTCAACACTTCCTCCAACATCTAATGGAGTCGCCTGCTCCTTAAGCGGAAGGTCAGGCGAGCCCATGTTCAAGATCGCCCCCATCACACAGTCGCGGTCCTGATAGGCATACTTTCCCGCGCTTTAGGCGAACAGCGGCGCTGATCATTTTTTTCTCTTGGACTCATTTCATGTCGGAGATGTTCGATCTTCGGAATCTCGCGCCGGATGATCATGATTCCTGTAACGGTCCCGCAAACTCAACGATATCCGCCAGCATGCGATCCGTGTGCGTGTACGGCAGAGCATGAGCGGCATTTTCGTATACCAATAACCAACTGCCAGCGATGAGTTCGTGAGTCGGGCGCCCGGTCGATTCCAGTAGGGCCGATTTGTCGATGTCGCCGTGTAGGATCAGTGTGGGTGTCTTGATCGTTCGAAGCTCGGGGCGGAAATCGGTTTCCGTCTGTACCTTGTTCATCTCCGTGAGCACCTTGATCGAGACCCGGTCCAGGAACATCCGGCACCACCAGTCTATGGTCTCGGTCGAGACCGCGTTTTTGGGAACGCCGAAAAAATCCGGTGCCGCCTCTGCCGCGCGGCGTGGAAGGTCATCCTTAAACGACTCGCGAAACTTCTCGAGGGCCTCTCGGGGCGCGCCGCCTGGATTGTTGTCGGTCTTCAAAGTAAACGGCGTCGTAGGCGCAATCAGGACAGCACGACTGACCCGGTGGCTGCTATGGCGGGTCAGATAGCGGACCACCTCCGCCCCTCCCATGGAGTGGCCGACCAGGACGACATCCTGCAAATCCAGTGCATCCATGACAGCGGCGATATCGTCGGCGAGAGTGTCGAAATCGTAACCGCGGCAGGCATCATCGGAACGTCCATGACCGCGCCGGTCGAATGTCACGCAACGCCAACCCCGTGCCGAAAGTGTGATCACCGGGATGTCCCACCAGTCGGAGCAGAGACCCCATGGCGCCACGAAGACGATCGGTCGGCCGGCCCCCCAATCCCGAAAGTGAATCCTGGTTCCATCGCGGGTATCTATCGTCGTGGTGGAGCGCAGGGCGACTCTGGAAGGCTCCTTGGCCGCCATAGTGAGGCTTCCGCCCGTAAAGGCGGCTGTTAAGGCCGTCATCATCGATTTCAATGCAGATCGTCTTTCCATGCCGAGAGCGTAACCCGACCGACGCGATGCCAACAATTACCTGCGAGGTAATGTTCAATTTCTGTGCTGCGAATAAAATACCGGCATGGCAGATGCAGCGACATCGGTTGGACCGCGGATACGCGCCTGGCGGCAGACGCGCGGGCTGAGCCAATTCGAGTTGGCTAGTCGGGCTGGGTTCTCCGTGCGGCATGTCAGTTTTATTGAAACGGGTCGGGCGCAGCCCAGCCGTGAAGCGGTGCTTGTTCTGGGCGAAGTGCTCGACCTGCCACTTCGCGAACGCAATCGTCTGCTCGAATCCGCCGGCTTCGCCCACGTCTATCGTGAAACAAATATATCGGCGGACGAGATGGCTCACATGCGCGGCATGCTGCAGTTCATCCTCGATCGGCATCTGCCCTATGCCGCGGTCGCACTGGACCGTCATTCGAACCTACTGTTGAGCAACCGGGCGGCCAGCCAGTTTTTCCCCACCTTGATCTCGCCAGTGCTGAGCACCTCGCCCAACAACGTCCTACGCGTCACGTTCCACCCGGAAGGCTCCCGCCGCTGGATAGTGAACTGGTCGGAGGTGGAACGGCACCTCATGAGCCGCGCAGAAGTTGACTTGGGCTCGCCGGAAGACCCAGTTGGCGCTGCATTGCTGGCTGAGATCAGAAGCTACGCAAGCGCATCGGCGGCGGCTGATTCGCACCCAGCGCCGCGTCCCGGCGATCTTTTGCTTCCGCTTCACATACGCATCGGAGACTTAGATCTGCGCTTGTTCAGCACCATCATGACTTTATGCACGCCGCATGACGTCACGTTGCAAGAACTGCGGATTGAGACGTTCTTCCCAGCCGATCAAGAATCCGAACGTTGCTGGCAGCAGAATTTCGGGGAGTGTGCAGCGCCCGCACCGACTACGTTCGTCGGTACGCATCATTCTTCCCCACGTTGACTCCAAATCAATCCCAATACACCGGTAGTGAAACTCATATTGACACGTCGGATCGCAATTAGATCGCTGTTCGGCATAGCCATTGTCACATCGGGAGGGCCCGGGGTATCTCCAAATCTCAAGCAAGCCGTTGCTCCGACCACTGCGGGTCTGCTGGTAACGACGAAGGCCCTGCTTGTATCGGAGGGGCCGTACACAATCGCGAGAGTCTGTGTGTTCTGGAGGGCGCACAACCCTTCCACTGTTCTCCAGATCGCCTGGGTAGGCACCACATTCGGGAGTACCAGGCCCAACTCTTCACAGTGCAGAAGCTGTCGAGCGGTAGCTAGTACTATGACCACATAGAGAGTAATACATGTAGATACTTGTTGGCGAAGATGTCCGAGCGTATTGCTGGGACATGGAAGACCGCAGAAGAGTTCAGGTTCGGTTGTCCAAGCCGGAGCAGCAGCAATTGGATAAATTGTTGAGCGGTGGTCTGCAGCCGGTACGAACAGTGCTACGCGCCTTAGTGCTGCGGCAACTGGCGGACGGGCAAACGATTCGCAAGGTAGCCCGCAACGTGGGCTTGACCCCGAAGACGGTGTGGCTGACCAGCCAACGCTATCAGCAAGGCGGGCTGGAGGGGGCCTTGTATGAGCGGGCGCGGCCGGGGAAAGAAGCGCGGTTGGATACCCAACAGCGGCAGCGCATCGTGGCCCTGGTATGCAGTCCGCCGCCGGAGGGCCGGGCGCGGTGGACGGTGCGTTTGCTGGCGGAGGAGGCGGTGAAGCGCAAGCTGGTGCCGGGGGTGGGACGAGAGACGGTCCGAATCCTGCTCGAAAGCCACGACCTGAAACCGTGGCGGGAAAAAAATGTGGTGCGTGGCAGAACTCGATGAGGAATATATCGCGCGCATGGAGGATGTGCTGGCCGTGTATGAAAAGCCGCTCTCAGCGCGGGAACCGGTGGTGTGTATCGACGAGAAACCGGTTGTGCTGCATCAGGAAGTCCGGCATCCGATAGCGCTGCAGCCGGGACGGGTAGCCCGTCGGGATGCTGAATATCGGCGTTGCGGAACGGCCAATGTGTTCTGCGGCGTCCAGCCCAAGGCGGGGCGGCATTTCACCAAGGTGACGAACGACCGCTCCTCGCCCGAGTTTGCCGATTATCTGCTGGACATTGCTACGGGTCACCCGGAGGCCGATACTATTCATCTGGTGATGGACAATCTGAGTTCGCATACTCGCAAGGCGGTCGTCGAACGCTTCGGAGTAGAGGCAGGCGATTGGCTGTGGAATCGGTTCACCGTGCACTACACTCCCAAACACGGCAGTTGGTTGAACCAGGCGGAAATTGCCATCAGCCTATTCTCCCGGCAATGCTTGGGCCAACGCCGCATTGGGGATCGAGCTTCCCTGCGGAAGGAAACTCGGGCGTGGAACCGTCGCGCCAATCGCGAGCGTGTCACGATCCAGTGGAGCTTTACTCGCAAGCAGGCTCGTCACAAGTTTGGCTACAAAATTACGCGGTCACGATACTAGTTGGCTCGTTCGCGTGCGTACAACTACTGCGCACGAAAAGATGATGAGAACCTCGTGGATCGTACTTCACCCGCGTAAACGCAAACGGAACTGAGGCTGGTTCCGAGTCGTAAGAGTCTGGTTCGCTTGTCTAGCGCAACCTGCCGGTCATCACCAGTCGCGAATACCACTTCCCCGAGTCCTTGATGGAACGCTTCTGGGTGCGGAAATCGACGTAGACCAATCCAAAGCGTTGGGAGTAGCCCTCCGACCACTCGAAATTGTCCATGATGCTCCAGGCGTGATAACCGCGGATGTTGGCGCCATCTCTGATCGCGCGGCCGACGGCGCTGATGTAGCCGCGATAGAAATCTGTGCGGCGCACATCGGGCACGCTGCCATCGGTCAGCGGTGAGTCTCCGTAGGAACAACCGTTTTCGGTCACTTCGATCGGAGTGTTGAGGTATTCCTTGCTGATCCGGACGAGCAGATCGTGGAAGCTGTCGGGCCATACTTCCCACCCGAAGTCCGTAAGCGGCCCTTGTTTGCCGCTACTGGTTTTCGCATGAATGGCGCCGTTGGCGTCCCCATCTTCAACCATGGTGCGACTGTAATAGTTCACACCAATGAAATCGAGTGGGGCTCTGACGATTTCCATATCGCCCGAGCGGATGTCCAGGAGATCCTCTCCAGAATTGTCGGGCGTGAACTTCGGATAACGCCCGTGCATTGCGGGTTCCAGGAACAAGGTGTTCTTGAACGCATGCATGCGGTCGGCCGCGTCGTGATCAGCCTGCGAGTCGGTTACCGGCTCACAATTGGCCATGCTGAACGCACTGCCTATCTGCAGCTTCGGGTTGAGCGCTTTCATGGCTTTGAAGGCCTGGCCTTGTGCCATATTCACCACATGGACGGAGCGGAAGAACTCTTTTTCATCGGTGCGCCCCGGCGCGTGAATACCGCGCCAGTAACCGAATGCCGTGAAGATCCAGGGCTCATTGAAGATTGACCAGTTAATGATGCGGTCTCCGAGCGACTTCACAACGATCTGCGCGTAGTCAGTGAAGTAGTTCACCATCTCGCGATTCGGCCACCCGCCTCTATCCTCGAAAGCCTGTGGCAGATCCCAGTGGTAGAGCGTCGGGAGAGGCCGGATGCCAGCGGCAAGGATTGCGTCGGTGAGCCGCCCGTAGAAATCGAGACCCCTCTGATTCACTGCCCCCGTGCCGGCGGGCTGAATGCGCGGCCAGGCAATCGAGAAACGGCAGCTCTTCATGCCCATCTGCTTCATCATGGCGATGTCTTGCTTGTAGCGGTGATACATATCGCAGGCGACGTCGCCGGTATCGCCACCCTTGACGCGGCCAACGGTATGCGAACAGCGATCCCATATCGACTCGCCCTTGCCGTCTTCTTTCCACGCGCCTTCGACTTGATAAGAGGCCGTCGCACTACCCCAAACAAAGTCCTTCGGGAAGTCGACTGGCACGACGTGGATGGGTTCGGTGGTGTTCGACGAAACTTGCGCCGGATTCTGCGCCAATAGCCCCGAGCCCGCGACGATCGCAGCGCCTGCGAATCCAGCAGTGGACTTCACGAAGGTGCGGCGACTGATTCCGCCTTCTTGCATACCGTTTCCTTCACATTAAGAGGTCCGTCGTAACGAGGTAGATTTCGACATTTCCTGGACGGTGGACCAAACACAGGGCTGATCTGCTGATTTATTTCTTAGGAATCACCATATTGCGGAATATCTTCCAGCTGCCATCTGGCTGTTTTTGCCAGGCTGTCAGATATTTCTCCACGAGGTGCTTGCCACTGATGAACGTCGCTTCCGCTTGGCCCCATTCATAGGCAAAGTTCCCTCGTTGACTCGATCCCCAAGTCTTCACGGTGGCCGAGTTCGCCTGCCCAAAGTTCGCAAGCTGATTTCTCATGTGTCGCTCAATGGCAGTGCGTCCCTTGATACATTCTCCTGTGGAACCGCAGTCAACCGCGTTGTCCGCGTAGGTCGCGATAATAAGCGAGATATTGCCGGTTTTTATTCCATCGACCCAAGCCTGATTTCCAGCATCGATGCCTGCCCGCACCGACGTCTCTGCCGTTCCGTTCTGCGCAATCATAGTTGCCGAGGGCAAGCAGCTTAAGGCAATGAGGAGCCAGATATTCTTCATATACCCACACTCTTTCCCGCCGTTCCTTATCCCGGCGACTTACCAGCGGTCACAATGCATTTTCATATTCGTGGAGAGAGCAGGTTTTCGCAATGTCAAAGACACCACGATTCCTGCCAAGAGATGGGATCGAACGTGCTCTACTGTTACCTCGCCAGTCTGTATAGGCTAAACGAGATGAGGAGTCCGATAAGCAGCAGCGGCTCGATACCCCGAAACTCTCTATGCTCCCGCCCCGGACGTATCAGGGCGGGGGTTCCGGCGTCGCTCAAGAGATTCGTAGAACAAGTAAGGTTGCGTCGTCGCGGAAATTCCCACCGCAGAAGGCCGTGACCTGCTGCATGATGGCGCGTTGAACTTCGAGCGCGCTTCCGTGGCATGCGCGAGCGGCTTCCAGCAGGCGCTCGTCGCCGAACTCTTCGAGTTTGGCGTTCTCGGCTTCCGTGATGCCGTCAGTTGAAAGTAGCAACTGGTCGCCCGGTTGAAGTTGCGCGGTGTAGTCCTGGTAGGTCCAATCAGGCAGCGCACCCAGCACTGCTCCTCCTCCTTGCAAAGTTTCGGTTGTGCCGTTGCTGCGCAACAGAAGTCCGGGTGAGTGTCCGGCATTCTCGTAGGTGAGCGTGCGTGCGCGGGCGTCGAGCACCGCGTAGAAGAAAGTTACAAACTTTCCCGAAGCGATGTTTGCACAAAGGAACTTGTTCAGTTTGGTACAGACCACCTGAGGCGATGCCTCGGTGGTGGCGAAGGCGCGAAAGGATGCCTGGAGATTCGCCATGAGCAGCGCGGCGGTGATCCCTTTTCCGGCGACATCGCCCACGCAAATGCCGAGGCGATCTTTGTCCAGTTGAATCACGTCGAAGTAGTCGCCACCGACTTCACGCGCAGGCTGCCAAGCTCCGGCGATCTGAACTCCGGCAAGCTGAGGCAACGTGCTGGGCAGCAGCATTTGCTGAATCTCGCGCGCTCGCTTGAGTTCTTCCTCCTGCTGCTGCAGCGCGATGGTGCCTTTCTCGACAGTCTGCTCCAGTTGTTGATTGCGTTCTCGCAGCTTTCGCTGGAGTTCTTCCATACCAAACAGGACAACGTTGGTGACCACCGCGACGACGATGACGAAATAACCGATCCTGGTGAAGAGAAACGAGAACGACCCGCGATCAACTTTGGTCAACTGCAGGAAGAGAATCGCGGCCACGGCGCAAATCACCCCGAACATGAGTTGGACCGGGAAAAACGCGACCCAGTTCCACGGGAACGGGCGCGCCACGTAAAGGCGACGGCACGCGAATTGGAGAGGAATGAGAAGGTTGCCCACCGTGAGGCTGGCAATCATGATGACGAACAGTGAAGCCGGTTGGTTGATCGAGGCCAGGATGGCATAAACCACCAACCCGACGAACACCACCGTCAGCTCGAGGAATACGGGCCGCCAAAGAACCGAACGTTTCTTGGAAGTGACGGAAAGAGTGCTCACGCGTGACTCGCGGTCAAAATTAAACAGCAAGAGTAACGCAGAGTGAAATCAAAGTCATTGCCACCCTAATTGCAGCCAAGGGGAGCGAAGATCGGCTTAAGATTGCTTGAGAGCCTGTGGAGCTATATACAAATCCTTACCTCCCCGCGAGGCTAGCGCTGTGCGCGGGCTGTACCCCAATTAGGCCGTCCGCAATGCTGCGGGGAACACTTAGATCATTGGTGATGAGGGCCGAAGTGAGATCGAGCGCGCCGGCAATATATCCGCCCACGGGGATCGGGCCAGCAAGCCGGGGTTCTTGAAAGCAAGTGAGTGTGCCGCCGTGTTCATTGTGGGTTGTTCCAATACTGGATTCGATGATCGGCCACCGCGAGCGTTATCGCCCAACCTCAACCTGACGGCGATACGCGCTTGGCGGGGTCCCGAGGTTGCGTATGAAGCAACGGCGCATCACCTCGGCAGAACCAAACCCGCATTCGCCCGCGATCTGATCAACGTTTCGGTCGGTCTCCTCCAATCGGCGTCGAGCAGCCTCCAACCGCAAGGTTTCGAGAAAACGTGCGGGCGTCGTGCCGAGTTCCGCCACAAACGAACGCGCAAAATTCCTTGGGCTCATGTGGACCTGCGCGGCGAGGTCCTCCACCGTGAGGGGCAAATGCAGGTGCTCGAGGGTCCACGCCTGCAGGTCTCGCATAGGCTCGCGTTCCGACATCTGCAACTTGAGGAGCGGACTGATTTGTGCCTGTCGCCCCGGCCGCCGCAGGAACATGATGTTAGCGCGCGCTATCTCGCTCGCAACCTCGACGCCTAGATCCTCCTCTATGAGTGCCAGCGAGAGGTCCATCCCTGCCGTGCAGCCAGCAGACGTGTAGAATTTTCCATCGCGCAGAAACAGCGGTTCTGGATCCACATGCAGAGCAGGATACTTTCGCGCCAAACTATCGGCGTACCGCCAGTGCGTCGTCACATGTCTCTCGCCGAGTAAGCCGGCCTCCGCCAGGCAGAAAATCCCAGTACACACCGAGCATACTCGGCGGCTTCTTTCGCTGACGTGGCACAACCAACTGAACAGAGAGGAGTAATCAGCGGTTGGATCAAGCGAATCCGCTTCGCCGCACACAACCAACGTGTCAGGGAAACCTTTGTACGTGTGAAATGGACGAGCGCCGTTGACAGACAATCCTGACAATGTCGCAATCGAATTTCCTGCGACGGATAGAAGCGTGACCTCGTAACACAGTAGGCGGCGTCTGAGTGCCTCTTGTCCAAGCCGCGCTGCCATAAGGAATGCTTCATACGGCCCGGCAAGGTCAGACAACGCGGTGTTCGGCAACGCTAATACAGCGACCCTATGCTGCTGATCCGGCCCCGAGGAGAGAACCGGGGCCTTTGGCGAGACCAGTTGCAAACGTCTTTTGGAAACTGTGCGCATGTACCGTCTTTCGCCTGCCTCACCTATTCTGATTCAGAGTATGCGAATTGAGCGAGGACAAAGATCCCACCTTTTCGGCCAAAATGCGTTTGCATTAGGGTGACGGGCAAGCCGGAAGTTAGCGGAATCTATACCGGCTGCAAATCTGTGTCTGGAGCTGGATATCCGAGAATTCGCGACATCGCGACAATCTGGCCCTTGTGGTGAAATGCGTGGGTTATGACATGCAACAGGATAAAAGCGGGACTTCGGAGTTCGCCGCCCCAATCCACGGGACGCTTGGCTAGGGTCGTGTTGAGTTGATCTTCCGTGAGATCGTCGACGTAGGTTCGTGTCGCCTCTCGTATTCGGTCTTTGGCACCGAGCAAGTCCGCCATTGTTGGGCAGTCTTCTTCGTGCCAACCGACAAACGCTTTGTTCTGCAGATCATGGATCCAGCCTTCCTCGCAGGTGAGGATATGCACGAGCTGCTTCCAAATGGATGGATGGCCGAATCCTGAAATCAGCTTGTGGTGGAGGTTATCAGGGACGGTTGCAACATGTCGCAATAGAAGGTCCAACCGTTCATGCATGGTGCCGTGCAATTCGATGAGTCCGGATTTGGTGAACATGATTGACTCTGCGCTGTCTCGGGTATCCGAAAATGATACGTGATCTCCGATTTTGTGCAGCTTGATACCGATACGCAAGCTTCCCCGGTGCCGATAAGTTCGTTCGAAGCCCTTTTGCTGATTGAGAACCGACTAGCTTGTCGCACAGACGATGATCCAATCCCGCATCCAGCGGGGTCGCAGGAAGCGGACGAATATCGCCGCTCTACGTGGCAACAATCGAGCAGGCAAGCCATCGTCGATGACACGCTGCGCCTTTGGGAAGTGTTGCTCGATCGCCCACGAGGGCCATCGGGATGATTCCTGTTCTCGCGGCTGCTTTGGCCATATTCTCACTTACGCAAAACCCTCGACAAAAATCCTTTCATAGAGCCGAACAGTTTCGCGCAACGCCTTGCAAGAAATTGTTAAGCCTAACCACACCAACCACGGGAATTGCCAGCCGGAAATCAGTGGACCAAACAACACCCATGCGATCAGCAGCGGCAGGGCCGTTCCGGCGAACCAGACGAAGGGTATTTGGACGCGCTGCAGCAGGCGGCCGATTGCGGCACACCCAAACGCAGCCAATGGCAGTGCCGCATGCTGCGGGATCAGCCAAGCGAAAACCGCGGCGAGCCATAGACCCAAGGTGACGCTCGGCAAAAGCGCCTTCGCCAGAGACGTCGGAAAAAGGCGCTCTCCGGCGTACAGACTGCAATAGCCCGCCACAATCGCGCCGAACCCGACAAATTCACGATGAATATCCCGCAAGGTCGATAGGATCGACGTCGCAGTACAAATCGCGGCGATCGACTGCACAGTGCCGACCACAACCACCACGGCCACGGTGGAAGCAGTCACCAAAATTGCCGACTGAAGGATGCGCTTCGCTAATCGTTCCGGTGCGTAAACAGAAGCGAATGCTGCAGCGACCTCCTCCGGCTCACCGAACCGCATCCGGACGATGCGAGCAGCGGCCTCGTCATCGTAGCCCTGGGATCGTGCCTCCTCAGCGAGATCATCCAGGTGAGCTCGCAATTCCTTCTCGACATCGTATCGGTGTTTGTTGCCGGGAACCTTCGCCAGCAAAATTACCCGGGAAACGATGCGATCGAGAGGCGTCACGAGTCGGCCTTTGCAAGTATGGCGTTCACTACTTTCGTGAAAGAAAACCATTCCTGCTCAGTGCGGCGTGCAGCTTTTCGGCCAGCGGCGGTCAAAGCGTAATACTTCCGCTGCTTCCCGTTCTCCCCCGTGCGCCATTCCGAGCGCAGATAACCACGTTTGTGCAGTTGGTGGAGAGCCGGGTACAGCGTGCCCTCCTTGAATTCGAAGGCATCCTGGCTGCGGCGCATTGATTCCTGGATGACTTCGTATCCGTACATGTCGCGTTCGGATAGGAGCTTGAGTATTAAGAGCGCGATGCTGCCTTTCAGTAATTCTCGATCGAATTGCACTCCACGCACCTCGAAAATCAGTTACATCGGCTAAAGAGGTAGTCTACCTCAGTACTCGTTAAAAGGGAATGAGTGAATGTTAACGCATGTGCAATAGGCATTGAGATCGCTTTTGATCAGGTTTGACAACCAATCCCAAACAAACATAATCTTATACCTCGTAACACACAGTATACGAGAGAGGAGCGAGATAACATGCAACGTGAGAGGGTGCTGCGCGTAGCGCTTTTCCTAATCTTGGCGGACCTGCTGGTGGGGGGGGTTGCGGATGCTCTGAATCGGACATTAGTGGAGATGCCTGCCTGGCACCATCTCGGGGCGGGAGCCTGGGCCGCATTCAGCCGAATGGCCGATCTCGGAAATGGCGAGATTCTGTATCCGCTCGTCGGCATCGGTGGAACTGCATCGGTCCTGGCGGCTGCAATTATTTTTCGCTTTAGTTCGAGCAGACCTTGGTCCGTGGCCCTGCCACTTTATGGGACGGCCCTGATGGCGGTCTGTGGCTTGCTGATTACCACTCAAGCTGCTCCCATCATGCTGAGTCTGCATCGAGTCGGCGACGATCCTGCAGCGCTGAGGCAAGCCTTTGAGGGTTTTTATAAATGGGATTCGATCCGAGCTGTTTTTGGAGCAATAGGATACTGCGCCGAGATATGGGCGCTGGTGGCACTTCTTTCCGTACCGCTTGGGAACCAGGTGCCCGTCGCACGCCAAAACGTCCTGTCATCCGCGAAGTCGTAAAGAGCAGCTACTTCGATCGCTCGGACTAGGGCGGACTATGCCGCGAACGCTGTTGGAAATCGGTGGGATTGGAATGCTCTTCGAATCGTCCGCTTTCTTCCCGATATTGGGAGTCCATATTCTTGCCGGATTGGTCTGTATAGTCACGGGAATCATCAGTATGGTCAGCAGGAAGCGAGCGGGGCTGCATCCGAGATGCGGGACGATTTATCACAGCGGCCTCGCCGTCCTCGTGACCTCCGCTGGTATTTTGGCGGCGACGCACTGGACGGACGACCGCCTGCTTTTAGCCCTGGGGGTCGTTTCCTTCGCTGCGTCATGCTTGGGACGAACAGCCCGAAGACGAAACTGGCAAACCTGGATCGATACACACATCATTTCTACGGGTTGCTCCTTCATTATTATGCTCACGGCCTTCTGCGTCGAGGAAGGAGAGAGCTTACCCGGTCTGAGTGGGTTGCCCCGGTTAACTTATTGGTTCTTGCCCGCCCTGGTCGGAACGCCTTTCATCGTTCGCGCACTCGTCCTCCACCGACTGAGATATCGGCGTGCTGCGGTAAAGCCCTGAAAGCCGCGCATCTCTTTGTAATACGATGCATGACTTGCAAGGGGAGCAACCATGGCAACTGCCGAGGAGGGCTCTATGAAAAAGCTTGCTGTTTGTACAACGCTAGCGGTGCTCGCGCATGCCGCGGTCGTTGTTTGGCATCTGGTCCTGTTGGCGAGGATCCCGCCCGGACTCACCGGACATCAGGTACTGTCGGCGGCTATCGCAATCAATGTGGCCCCGCTTGTGGGATTGGTCTTGCTCTGGACGCAATATCCGAGGCTTGCGAATGTTCTACTTTTTATTCCTTCGGCCATAGGGTTTGGCGCAGGCGGTTTCGAGCATTTCCTGAGCAACGGGCCGGACAACGTCTTTCGGTTGGCTGCCACAGAGTGCAGCGTTTCCTTTACGATTAGCGCTGTTCTCCTGGCTCTACTTGAGCTCGGCGTATGTTGGCTCTGCATTCGACTGTTTGGAAAAGCTCAGCCAGGTCAGCTTTAGAATTAGCAAGAAACGGCTTCACCGGCTTGCCCAACTCGCCGCTGAGGAAGTGGCGGATTTCCAGAACTGAATGGACGCAGTGAGAGGGGACCTCTAGCTCGTCGGGAGCATAGAGCACTCGGCGGTCTTCCAAGAACGCAATCACCCGGTGCACGACGCTCACTTCCAAATCTTTTGATTGCCACGATACTCCGCCCAACGGATTCGATATCCTCGTAAGCCGGTTTGCAATCTCTGAGAACTTCAAAACTCACTGAGGCCAGAAAATCTATCCTTTATGGTGTTCGTTCGGCAGCCAACTGATGGCGGACCAGATGTCGTCCGTCGGAGCCTCGAAAGCCATTGGGACAAGCCTATTGCGGAAGCTTATCTAAAGCGCGACGCCCAACCTACTTTGCTTGCCGTCTATGAACTGGGTCAGCCCGTGAGGTCTAACGCCTTCGTCCCGACGATAGGAACTGGACGAAGGGACTCTGACCGTTACAAGCAGTCGTTTGGCCCGTCTGGGGACTCGTCCTATCCACGGAGTAGAATGACACGATGAAGTCGACTCACATCCGTGCAATCGCCCGAGCCTACCTGATGTCGATCAGCTTCTGGTACGGGATTTCACTGCTGATGGGTTGGCAATTCGGTGCTCTTGACCGGCAAAACCTTTGGCCTTCATTCCTCGACTTCTTGGTGGGGGCGGGGACTCGTGCCTTCACGTTCGCTCTGTGGACGCCTCCCATTTTTTATCTGGTGGGCAAGTACCTCGGTTCGTCGAAGAACCGTATTCGGTATTTCCTGCTGTGGGCGCTCGGAGCAGTTCCATTTCTACTGCTTCTTGCGACAATACAAGCAATTCTGATGCCGACAGACCATGACCTTCAGCACGGCTATGTTTCGCGCTTCATCCATTCATGGCGCGAAATGATTCGGACCGGATTCGCTGACGAAATCTTCATCTACATTGCCATCGTCGTCGCCGCTCACGCGTATGAATATTTCCAACAGGCCCGGCGCCGAACCTTGGAGGCGTCCGAGTTCGAGAGAGCGCTTGCGGTCAGCGAATTGCAAGCCCTGAAGATGCAGCTTCATCCGCATTTTCTTTTTAATACGCTGAATGGCATTTCGAGCCTCGTAGTCAGCGATCCAGAGCGGGCCAGGGAAATGATCGTGAAGCTTTCCGGCTTGCTGCGGACTGTGCTCCGGCAGAATGATTTCGACCTGATTCCGCTTCGCGAAGAACTGAAATTCATCGAGGAGTACCTCGACCTCGAAAAAATGAGGCTCGGGGGGAGGCTCACGACCAGCCTGCGGATCAATCCAGATACTCTCCCGCTTCTGGTTCCGCACCTAGTACTTCAGCCGCTTGTAGAAAATGCGATTCGTCATGGGATAGGAAGTTCGCGGGAGAAGGGGTGGATTGAAATAGCATCCATCCGGAAGAATCATGTTTTTGAACTTCGTGTACGAAATAGCGTCGGCAACAGGTGCCCCTCCGGAACGGGTGTTGGACTGCGCAACACCGAGGCTCGTCTGCATTACCTGTACCCGAAAGAAGCATCTTTTTCATTTGTCTTTGAAGATGACGGGAACGCAGCAGCCACGCTGATTCTGCCTGCTCTTGGAGAGCATCGACAACCACATATCGAGGGCAGGGTGGATCCAATCGAGATTGAGGTGCAAGGGCATGCGGGTATTGATCGTTGATGACGAGCCTTTGGCGCGGGCTGACCTGGCGCGCGTCCTGAGCGCCAGGGGTGACATTGAGGGCTTTGACACGGCGAGTGACGCGTTTGAAGCACGTGACAAACTCGGACGGAGTTCCTTCGACGTAATGCTGCTGGACATCAGCATGCCTGAGATCTCCGGCATGGAGTTACTGGATCAACTCCAGGAGAACAAACGCACTCTACCTTCCGTCATCTTTGTGACCGCGCACGAAGAACACGCGATCGCAGCCTTCGAAAAGCAAGCCGTCGATTATGTGCTCAAGCCCTTCTCCCCTGAGCGTCTTGGCGAGGCTCTTAACCGAGCTGCCCAAAAAACCGCCAGCCAGCGAACCCTGAAGTTGCTTGACGCCCTGCCGCTGCTGCAGGCAACGGCGCGAGAGCATTCCCGCAAGATCGCGATCAAAGCAAGAGGTAGAATCGTTCTTGTTGACCCTCGGGAAGTGGTTTCGATTCACGCCGAGGGCAACTACGTGTTGCTTAAGAAAGAATCCGGCTCTTATCTTCTCAGGGAGTCGATTTCGGATATGGTTAGCAAACTCGGACCGTATGGCTTTGTTCGCATCCATCGATCGGTTTTGGTGAACGCCTCCTTTGTGGAGGAGATACGCCTCCTTCCGACGGGGGAATACGGGCTCCGTATAAGGGACGGTAGTGAATTCACGGTCGGTCGCATCTACAAGAAGAATCTCAAGTCGCTGGCAGAATTCTGGTTTGGAACTGATACTTTCCTCGCCAAATAAGCCTCCTGCTCAAAGGTGTTGGGGCTAACGTCTCCGACACGATATTCAAAATCTAGTATTTGTTTACCGAAATGCTACGGCCATTTGTAGAAATGTTTCCAGCGAGCGACTGCCTTCACGTCAGCAATTTGTAGTTCATCACATTCCTCGAAAGCCTTACTCAAAGCTCAATCCAGTAATTCACGGATTTCCAGAGCAAGCCGGAACGTCACCTGCTCGGCTGCAAAGCTGGAGCCAGGCGAGGCACTGGTTATGGGCCCTTCTGGACAAAGTCGAAAACTTAAGGGGACAACAGATGCGATTTACTTCACTGCGGCTGTGTACATTGTTGGCGATGCTGGCGCTGTTGCTGTGGGGAGGCTATTTGATCGCGCAAGAAACGACGGGTGGATTGCAGGGCACCATCAAGGACGCAAGCGGCGCGGTCGTTGCGGGCGCCCAGGTGCAGGTTACCGGCACGACCTTGGAGGGAGCTAAGTCTTTCGAAACCGATTCGAGCGGCTATTACCGTTTCGCGAACCTGCCGCCAGGGATCTATAGCATCACGGTAACGGCGAAGAGCTTCAAGGTCGAAAAGCGGGAAGGCTTAGTCATCGCAATTGGCCACCTGCCCACGGTCGATTTTGCCCTGCAGGTTGGTACGAACGCCGAAGTAATTGAGGTAACGGGGGCGGCCCCGCTGATTGACACGACCACGAATTCGAGCCAGACCAACGTCACGCAAGATGTAATCGAGAATGCTCCCCATGGCTACTCATTCCAGTCAGTCATTCAATATGCGCCGATGGCCCGTAATGAACCGCTCGCGGGCGGGGGCGGAAGCATGATGGGCGGAGGCATGGGCACCGGCGGAGCCCTGCCGGGCAGCAGCGGGAACGGCCTGACCGTCGGTTTTTCAATCGGGGGCGCAGCCGATTCGGAGAGCACGTACCTGGTGGAAGGACAAGATACCGAGAATATCTCCGGGGGCTACACCAGCGCCAATGTTCCGTTCCAGTTTATTCAGGAAGTTCAAGTCAAGAGTTCAGGCATCGAAGCCGAGCACGGCGGGGCGCTGGGCGGCGTGATCAATGTGGTCATGAAAAAGGGCAGCAACGCCTATCACGGCTCACTCTTCGGAACCTATGAATCCGCGGGGATGGACGCTTCTCCCACTCAATCATTGCGTTATGACCCCAATCCGGTCGCACTGCTTCCCGGCGGTGAATCCAACCCACAAATCTACTCGCCGAAGAAGGACCACCTCCGTATTGCTCAGCCCGGCTTTACTGTGGGTGGGCCAATCGTGAGAGATCGATTGTGGTTCTTCCTGGGTTTCGCGCCCCAATACAACGATGCCGCCAGAACCGTGAACTTCGGCGCGGTCTCGTCGGCTCCCAGTGCAGCTCTGGGGAATCAGGTCTTTAATCAAGACAACCAGCAGTACTACGGCTCTGCTCGTCTAGATGCCACGGTAACGCAAAAGATCCGCCTGTTCGGTTCGTGGCTGTATCAGTACGACCGCGAAACCGGGGCCAGTTTGCCGGGTGCCGATTCGATTGCGGCGGAAAGCTACCTAAACACTGCGATCTTTAACCCCTTGACGCAGTATTCTCATGGCATCGGCTTCTCTGCGCCCAATTCAACATATAACGTCGGCGCAGATATCAGCCTGACTCCGAAGATTGTTGCTACCACCCGCTTCGGATATTTCTTTCAGAACTATCACGACTTTGGGTGGCCGACCACTCCCGGTTCGGTATCGGTGGCTTGGGGTACCAGCGGCGTCGGCGCACTGGATAATGCCGGCCTGCCGCTTCCTACCAATCTACAACTGCCAGCGCTCAGTTCCACCGCTCCCTTCAACGTGGGTTATACCGAATTCAATGCCAGCAAGCATTACCAGTTCGACCAGGACGTGGCCTTCTTCAAGAGCGGTTGGTTGGGCACGCATAACTTTAAGTTCGGCTACCAGCTCAACCATCTGTCCAACGTGATTCATCAAGACGGCAACTTGCCCCGCATAACACTCTCCATCGGGGCCGGCCAGCCGTATTTCCCGTCCACAACCACCGGCGGAGCCAACTGCGCGACGCTCAAAGCAGAATGGGGAGTGTGCGGCGGCCAGTACGGCAACGCTGTAGTTGGGGACTTTGCCACCATCCTGCCGCAGCCGGCCGTGGACTGGAACCATGCCTTGTTCGCACAGGATGCCTGGACTGTGGGTCACGGTTTGACGCTCAACCTCGGCATACGGGTGGAGAAGGAGAGTCTGCCAGTGCCCAACGGGGTTGTTCCCAACGGCTTTACCAAGCCTGCAGCCATCAACTTCTCTTGGAGTGACAAGATCGAGCCTCGTTTGGGAGCTGCTTGGGGGTCGAGGGATGGGAAGCTGAAGATATTCGGCAGCTATGGCGTGGTCAACGATGTCATGAAGCTGCTGCTGGCCCAGACCTCGTGGGGTGCGCAGGGGTTCGACAACTGCGCCTACGCTCTTGGTCCAGATGCGAACGGAGGTTTCAGCGCCGCCGACCTGGACTCAGTCTTCATTAATAACCGCGCTTGCCCCACTGGTGCGCCGACGGTGGGCGCCAACTGGGGCAGCGGTGTCACTCCTCCATCGCTGATCGACGCTAAAACCGGCGTTTCGCTGATTGAGAACGTTGATTTCCGACCCTGGGAGCCGGTCGCTCCCGGAGTAAAGCCCTATCGTCAGCACGAATTTGTCGCCGGCGTGGACTACCAGCTTGCCAAGGATTGGGCGCTCGAAGCCCGATATGACCGCCGCCGTCTTGACCATGCGATTGAAGACGCATCTTTGGCGGACCCAACCAACTTCGAGATGTATACCATCGTCAATCCTGGTCAGGGCGTGAACAGGACGATTGACGGCTACGCCAACTTCTTGCAGTCCCTCGGCGACGTATACGGCGTCGCAACCGCACCAGGCTCACCGGCGTTTGCATTCAATGCCAACCCCGCAGCTCCGTTTGGCACATGTCCCACCTGCCCGAATAATCCCCAGGCTATTCGTAACTATGACGGCCTGGAGATCCGGTTGACCAAGACAGCCAGTAAGGGCTTCGCTGGAATGTTCAGCTACACCTGGAGCAGCCTGTGGGGCAACTATACGGGCCTGACCACCACCGACCAGATCGACGGTGGTGTGACAGGACGCAACTCGCCTGACACGACCCGTTCGTTCGACGAGCCGTTTTATTACTTCGCATACAACGGCAAGTCCAACGACGGACCCTTGCCGACTGACCGTCCAAATACTTTCAAAGGCAATGTATATTACAGCTTGCCTTGGAAGGGTATGACCTCAACCGTCGGCCTGTTCCAGGTTGCCTACCAGGGTTCGCCGATGAGTTCGTTCACGGACCTCGGCTTCGGCGGCAGTGGGCCGGTCGAAGCCACATACATCTATGGCCGCGGCAAGTGGATCAACGCAACGGCAGATCCGACGACCGGCTTCGCCACCCTCGGCAGCCCCTACAATCGACGCACTCCCTGGTTCACTCAGACCGATTTCAACGCTTCGCATGCGATCAAAGTGAACAAGAACAACGAGCACCAGGTGCTTACCTTTACTGGAACCTTTACCAACCTGCTCAATCAGCACGCGGTCGTTTCGTACTGGGAGGGCTTCGACTCAAACTACACTGCGAGTTTCCTATTCCCGTTCCAGATCTTCCAGGGTGCTTCTTTCTACCAGCAGGTGGAAAACGGGTATGATCCGCAGGCCGCAGCTACATCCGCTGGCTTGGTCAAAAACTCCCGGTACGGGTTGCCGAACCTGTGGCAACTCTCGCGCAATATTCGCGTGGGGGTTAGCTTCAGCTTCTAGGTTAGCATCGCTTTGACTTGCAGGGGGCAGATTCGGGCTCCCTGCTTGATCTTGCGGCGAACGGGTAGCCCAGGCTTCGCTGTGAGGCCGGGAGCAACAAGACGCAGGGGTTGTTGAAAGACCGACCATCTCCGCGCGAGATTGTCCGCTACGGTGGACCAGGCACTCATCACCAGTGAGACGCGGACTTTCTGAGTTTGGTGCGGCAACAGCTACAAGGGGAATGTAAGTCCTAGTGTTGTATCAGAAGCGACCGCAGAGGAGAAAATTGGTAGCCTCATCAGAATCTGCGGCGGTCGCTTTTGATACAACGACTTGAAGGAAGCCGCCCCGCGGGGCGATCGGGTGCGGATGGCTATGGGTTTTCAAATGGGGTCGATGGGCGGCATGAGGTAGGCGATGGAGCAGTGTGCTTGGTGGGAGAAGAGCAGGGTGGCTTGCACAGGTTGATGGAAGTAGAAAGTGATCGCGGTTGGAACAGATTCTGGGTCAGGGAGAGGAACTTGGTTCGGGGACAAGGCGCACGAGGGCGGATCGAGCCGAAAGACGGATCGAGGTTTGCGGTTTTGGGAAATTGGTTTCATGCGGCGACTCCGTCGATAGAGGGCGGAGAACGGAGTTGGATCTGGGCAGCCGTAAGTCTCTCGATGACCACGATGCGGCCGCCGCATTTGGGACAGCGACAAAGAGGGCTGAGTTGCTTGGCGGGGGATGCTGCTGGTTCTATCTGCGGTTGTGGTATGGGACCGAGTACTTGAAAGCAGAGGGGCAGGAGAGTAGCCCGCCGCCGGTTGGCGAGGAAGCCGAAGTGGCGGATGCGGACAAAGCCTTTGGGAAGCACATGCAAGAGGAAACGGCGCAGGAACTCATCGAGGGATAGGGACATCAACTTGGGTTCATTGTGGTGAGCACGGTCGCGCCAGCGAAAGGTAACTTGGTCATCGACGAAAGAAACGAGTCGATGATTGGAGATGGCGACGCGATGGGTATAGCGGCCTAAATAGCGTAGTGCTTGTTCGGCTCCTCCGAAGGGGCGTTTGGAGTAGACGTGCCAGTGGTATCGGTATAGGGTTCGCAACCAGGCGGAGAAGGCTTTGGGGTGAGCCAGGGGTTTCAGGATGCCATGGAAGCCAATCTTGCCCTGACGGAAGTTGTGTTTTAGAGCGCTGACAAACTTGCGGCGAAAAACCTTTCGGAGCACCGGGATGGGAAGAAAGAAGCGAGAGTGCGATGGAACCCAACGAGAGTGATCGAGCGACAATCCGCCGGCGGGCACCACACAATGGGCGTGGGGGTGATGTTCGAGCTTCTGATTCCAGGTGTGGAGCACACTGAAGAAGCCGATTTCGGCGCCGAGATGTTGGGGATCGCGGGCGACTTCGAGGAGGGTTTCGGCACTGGTCTGCAGCAACAGATGGTACAGGATTTTCTTGTTCTGCAAGGCGAGCGGGGCCAGTTCATGGGGTAGGGTGAAGACAACATGGACGTAGCGCGTGGGGAGAAGTTCCTTACGACGCGCTTCGAGCCAACGGTCGCGAGCGTTGGCCTGACACTTTGGGCAGTGCCGGTCCCGACAGCTGTTGTAGGAGATGGGCGGACGGTACGCGCAGTCGGTGCACTCATCGAGATGCCCGCCCAAGGCGGCGGTGCGACAGCGCGTGATGGCTCGCAACACCTTGAGGTGCTGCCCGGTGATCCATTTACGGCTGTGTTCGATGAAAGCGCGTCCCGCGGCGCGAACCAGATCGGCCACCTCGAGGGGTGGCCGGTTCATCATTCGCTCTGCGGTACCTTCTCTTTCAGCTGGAGCGAGTCCAGAGGACTCGCGGTGGCGTTGAGGTGTCGTTGGGAGAGATGGAGATAGATGGTCGTCTCTTCCAAATCACGGTGGCCTAGCAGTATCTGAATGGTGCGCAAATCCGCACCTGACTCCAACAGATGTGTGGCAAAGCAGTGGCGCAGCGTATGCGGATGGATCTTCTTGCGGATACCCGCCCGCTGGGCAGCGTTTTCGCAGGCATTCCAGATGGTCTTGGGGCTGATGTGACGATCGCCGGTATGCGAGCGCCCGCCGGGAAATAACCAGTTTGTGGGTTTGCGTCTTAGTCCACGCCAGTACTCTCGCAAGGCTTCCAACAGCTTCGGGCTGAGCATCACGTCGCGATCCTTGCGGCCTTTTCCGCCTTGGATGTGGATAATCATTCGTCGACTGTCAATATCGGTGATCTTCAGTCGAGCCAGTTCCGCGCGCCTCACTCCAGTGGCATAGAGCGTCATCAACAGAATGCGATGAAAGGCAGTGACAGCCGAGTCGATAAGCTGGGCGACTTCTTCCGCGCTCAGGATGATGGGCAGACGTTGAACCTTCTTGGGGTACGGAGTCTCGGCGACACTCCACGGCTTCCGCAGCGTCTTGATGTAGAAGAATCGCAAAGCGGCGAGCCGCTGCGTCACAGTGCTGGGTGCCAACTTTCGCCGGCCGAATAGGTGGGCTTGATACTGGCGGATGTGCTCCGGTCCTAACTGGTTCGGAGGGCGGTGAAAGTGAAGGGAAAACTCGGCAACGATACGCAGGTAACAGTCTATGGTAGCCTGAGCGTAATTACGACGCTCGAGTTCTTCGAGCATCATTTTGCGAAGGTGGGTCATAGGTCATCTCCTTATGACCCAACCTTATCCCTTCACCCAAACCGCTGAGACCCAGCACGCGAAAGCGTCTGCCGCAACGCGGCTTCGTTCAAGTACGGTTATGAGCAGCACTGGTTTGCCCAGCTTGGTTGAACACGAGATGAGTTCCAAAGACGCACTTCTCCAACAGGAAGAGGAGCATTGTCTCCTCGCTGGAACGCGAACTGCGAGGGCTGATGGCAAAAAGGATCGCCATCGTGAAGCGAATAGCCGTCATCAAGCGGACCGCCAAAGGTCTCGGAGATCTGTTCGGCTCGGAGGTGATCGATGGCCAAATTGCCAGCTCCGATTCGGTTCAATCCGCTGTTGGCGGTCCGTTGCGTAGGGGACTGACCGACTTCTGCCGACACTTGTTGAGTTGCAACGGCTCTGATCCCATGACCCTGTACGAGATCTTGGCGAAGATTCAGAAGCATTGCCCTGAGCGACTCGGTCATCACAAACACCCAGCAAACTCGCTCAGAGTGGTTCGCTGGGTGGAGTACGGCGAGGCCGAGGTCCGGACGGAGAAGGAGTTGGCGGCCCGGAAAATAGCATCTGGCGGCGAAGCCGAGCCGAACCTTGTCCCAGGGCCGCATCAGCCGTCGGTAATGATCAACGTTGAAGCGATTTATTTGGCGCGCAGTTCCCGCGGCACTGCAGGAGTAACGGCGATTCTGGAGACTTGCCTCATAGACTCGGCCAGTCGCTCGGGGTTGGCCCCCTGCTGAAAGCTGCTGCGCCATGCCGGAATCTATTTCGTCCCAGAAGTTGGAAGTCTGTGGGCTGATCGAAGTTTTTCATGGTGTGCGGGCGGTGCGCTTCCCCCATGAGTACGGCCCGGTCCGCTAGCTTCGCGTGCGGACGGCAAACTGCCGGCGAGAAGGAAACCTTCGGCTGTCGAATAGCCGAAGGTTCTTCCTCTCAGAACAGTAAGTGCTTTTTCATGCGCTTTATTCCAGGTGCCACACCCCTGGTCTAAATATACCTTGACAAGTATATGCTCTAAAGAGTATACACAGGGAATGGAGTCTGTCTTCGAAATCATTGCGGAGCCGAACCGCCGCGCGATACTGAGCCTCCTGGTCTCTTCCCAACAGTCGGTGGGAGAGATCGAGCGTCAGCTTCGTATGACGCAACCGACCGTGTCCAAGCACCTGCGAGTGCTGCGGGAGGCCGGTTTCGTGGAGTCTACAGTGGACGCGCAACGCCGTCTCTACCGGCTGAAGCCAGAACCGTTTCGGGAGGTGGATGCCTGGCTGGCTCAGTTCCGCCGGTTCTGGTCCGCTCATGTGGATGCTCTCGAACGCCACCTCGACCGGATGGATCCGTCAACGCCAAAGAAAAGGAAGACAAGAAGATGACCAATCGCAAGCAATACGCACAGGGTCCGGCCGAAGCGGTGCAGTTCCACCTACTATGGTCTGCTCACGTGGATGCTCTCGAACGCCACCTCTCGGCCAACATGTGGGCGCTGGCGGCGATGACTGTAGTCCTGATCGCGTATCCGATTGCGCGATTTGTGATTCCCGCACTGCTCCAGGCCGTTGTGCCCGATGTGGTTCGGACCGTGCTCAATTTGATCTGAGTTCGCCCTCGGCACGCTATTCACGCTAAGGAGAAGATAGATGACCGATCGCGAGCAGTACGCGCCGGATCCCACCAGCGGGGCGCAGTTCCGCCGGTTCTGGTCTGCTCACGTCGATGCTCTCGAACGCCACCTTGATCGCATGGATCAGGACGGCATGGATCAATCAACACCGATGAGAAGGAAGACTAAGGAGAGGACGACGCGGCCCAAACCGCGAACGTAACAAAAGGAGAAACGAAATGAAAATCAAAGTGATGAGCCTATATGTAGACGACCAGAGCAAGGCCCTGCACTTCTATACGGAAGTACTGAGCTTTGCCAAGAAGACCGATTTCAGTCAGGGGCCATATCGCTGGCTGACCGTGGCCGCCCAGGAAGAGTGGGACGGCACTGAGCTGCAGCTAGCGCTCAACGACAACCCGGCGGCCAAAGCGTATCAGCAGGCGATCTTTCAACAGGGCCAGCCCGCGGTCAATTTTTTTACCGACGATGTTAAGCGCGACTACGAGCGGATCAAGGCGCGCGGCGCCGAGTTCACGATGCCGCCCACCGACGTGACCGGGTCGACCATTGCGATGCTGAAAGACACCTGCGGCAACCTTATTCAGCTCACCCAACTGGCAGGCTGTTAACCCAGGAGAAGATCAATGACCTATCGCGAGCAGTACATACCGGGTCCGGCCAGCGGGGCGCAGGTACGAAAGGACCGGCTACAAAACGGCGACGACAAGTGGACGCTCATTCTCGTCCGAGAGCTGCGCCACTCGCCGGAAAAAGTCTGGCAGGCGTTAACCGACCCGGCGCATCTGCACGAGTGGGCGCCCTTCGACGCCGATGGGAACCTGGGTACGGTTGGAACCACGGTGAAGCTTACGACGGTGGGAGCGCCCGCACCGCGCGTTACCGAAACAATAGTGACGCGAGCCGACGCTCCGGAGGTGCTTGAATACACCTGGGGTGGCTTCGATATGCGGTGGGAACTCGAAGCCTTTGGCAGCGGCACGCGCCTGACGCTGTGGACCAACATCGGTCACCGCTTCATCGCAATGGGTGCTGCCGGGTGGCACATTTGTTTCGATGTTTTGGATCACCTTCTCAGCGGAACTCCCATCGGCCGCCTCGTCGGCCCCGAGGCCATGAAGTTCGGCGGCTGGCAGCGATTGCACGCCGAGTACGCCAAGCAGTTTGGTATCGAAACGCTCAACTGGCCGCCTCAGGCGGCTCAAAACTCGTAGTACTTGTAGGTGAGCCCGAATCCGCTTCGGGTTGGTCTTCAGAGGAGGTTACATTGAATTGGAACAAATGGGTTCGGCAGACCCACCGCTGGCTGTCCATTGCGTTTACGGTGGCCGTCATTGTCAACATCGTCGCCGTGTTGCAGGGTAAGTATAGCTCTAGGCTGGGCCTCTTGGCGGTCTTCCCGCTCGCCTTGCTCCTGCTCAGCGGTCTGTATTTGTTCGTGCTGCCGTATGCCACCAAGTGGGGCAGCGGGCGACGCACCGACTGAACGGGCAGCCGACCCATCCGTTCGCAACAGGGTGGGACTCGGCGGCGTAAGAAAAACCGGATTGCTTCGAGAGTCCGGAATGCTCACCCTTTGCAAAAGGCGCAAAGGATGGGCCACCAGCGGTATCGCCGATACATGGAGGAATTAATCATGAAAGAAGCCACCAAACGTTCGATTCTTCGCTGGATTCACATGGTCTTTAGCATTCCGATACTCGGGTATATTTATAGTCCCTTTGAAGAAATTCCAAAGTACGCCGCCCGTGTTCGGTTTGTCGTCGTTCCGGTAATACTCCTTTCGGGATTTTGGACGCGGAAAGGCCATCTCCTCCGACGACTTATTTCGAAGAGATCGGCCAATAAAACTACTCCCATCAAAACGGGACAAGAATTGGAGGCATAAAGATTTCAATGAATCCATCGGAACGTATTGACCAACTGATCGCAGGACTCACAGACTGGCGTGGCAAAACGCTGGCCAGCATTCGCAAGAGCATCCTTGAGGCCGACCGGGAGATCATCGAGGAATGGAAGTGGATGGGAAGCCCGGTGTGGTCTCACGATGGAATAATCGCGGTCGGCAACGCCCACAAAGACAAGGTGAAGCTTACCTTTTCCAACGGCGCGAGGCTCCCGGATCCTGACAAGGTCTTCAACGCGGGCCTCGGAGGCAACGCGTGGCGAGCGATCGATCTTTTCGAGGGCGATAAGATTAATAAGCGTGCTCTAAAAAATCTCGTCCGTGCCGCCGTTGATTACAATCAGATCAAATTGAAGAAAAAAGCGCCTGCGGCTACTCGAGCGAAAGTACACAAGAGTGAAAAGTGATGAAACGACTTCTGTTGGCGCTCCAGTGCGCCATACCGCGTTCCGGCGGCTTTGGCTGGGGCTGAGCATCTCCTATCTCGGGGACCAGTTCACCATCATCGCCCTGCTCTGGTTCGTGCTGCAGTTGACCGGCTCTGGTGCCGCGGTGGGCCTTGTCATCCTCTGCTTCGACCTCCCCGGCGTCGTCACGGGAGCGATCCTCGGGCGTCTGCTGGATCGCTACCAGCCGCGGCTGGTGATGGGCTTCGACAACCTCGCCCGAGCGGCACTCATCGCGGCGATTCCCACGCTCTACGCCCTGGGATCGTTGCAGCTCTGGCACGTCTGCGTGCTGGCGTCGCTGGCCGGAGCGCTCTCGCCAGCAACCGCCGCTGGGGTACGGGCGTTTGTGCCGCACCTGGTGGACGACGCCGCCCTCGATCGCGCCAATGCGCTCACCGCGACCAGCCTGCAATTCTCGTATCTCGCCGGCCCGGTGGCAGCAGGCTTCGCTGTCGCCAGGTTGGGTGGTCCCTGGGCGCTGTTCATTGACGCCGCCAGCTTCTTGCTGATGGGCCTGCTAGTGCTGACCCTGCCCACGATCGCTCGCGAACCGCCTGTCGCACAGCATGCGGCAGCCAATCGCTGGCTCGGCTTCGGCGCGCTGTTCAGCCTGCACTACGTGCCCGCGCTCACCCTCTCGCTGGTGTTCTTCTTCTCTTATGGCCCCTTGGAGGCGGCCCTGCCGGTCTACAGCGTCCAGACATTACACGCCAACGCCGACGGCTACGGGCTGTTGTGGGCTGGCTTCGGCGCAGGGGCCTTCGTTGGTATGCTGACGCTGACCAAGCTCTCGCACCGCTGGCGGCCGAGCATTACCTTACCGATGATCGCGGTGCTGTGGGGAGCGCTGCTGTGCCCCCTGTTTTTCATCCAACAGCTCCCGCTCGCGATGCTGTTCCTCGGTGTGGCTGGGGCATCCTGGGCGCCCTATACGCCGATGGAAACCACCCTGCTGCAGCGACTCGTCCCGGCCGAGATACGCGGCCAAGTCTTCGGCGCGCGGCATTCGCTGGTGGTAGCGGCGGCGCCGCTGGGAGCCGCATTCGGTGGCGTGCTGCTGCAATATCTCTCGGCGCCGCGGGTGATCGCTATCTCTGGCCTCGCCTGCATCCTCGCGGGGCTGGGTGGCCTCGTCTCACCCTCACTGCGTCAATTGCAACGAGGAAGCCCCTAGCAGCCCGTGGCAGAACTACGGAAAATGCGCGAGCGGTGACGAGGTGTGCGGCACGTGAAAGATGGTGCCATCCGCAGGCGAGGCAGGCGATTGAGTCGCCCGATGAAGGAACCGCCCGCCATCCAGCATGACAAAGAGCCTAAGAGTCGCGAAACAACTTGCCCAGCCCGGTTTTTCAGCTCGCGCGGCTTACCCGCTCCCAGCAGCTTGCGCAGAATCAGACTCAAGTTGAACGCTCCTACGTGGACCAGTTGCCGCTTCAGAATGTTCTCCCGCCCTCGCAGATGGCAGCGCCGCATGCCACCCGTCTCGTAGCAGTGCGCGAAGCTGCGTTCGATCAACTCGCCGCGTCGTCGCAGTAAGCTCTTGCCGTACTCGCCCCGCACCCGTCGCCGGTTCTCGTACACCGCTTGCTGCTCTGCACGCTGGCCTTGCCAGTCGCGCCGTCCTTTCTGCTTCTTTTCCGGTATGTAACTGCGCACTTTGTAACTCTTCATCCGCTGGACCACCGCACTACTGTGGTAGCCCTTATCCGTCACCAGTTCTTCGATCCCCTGCAAATGGACCTTCGGTTTATCCTGAGGTCGCGACTCGGCCTCGCGTCGAATCTGCTCTGCTACCTGCTCACCGGCATCGCACAAGGTTTCATCCAGCGTGGTCGTATCGCCCTGGTCGGCGGCCTGCAGCGTCACCGCCACAATGGCACCCGTGTCCATGTCCACGGCGTGCTCCGCCTTGTGCGCCAAGTGGGTCCGCCCATCCTTCATCTTCGCTATCCGCGCGTCCCCGTCCGCCGGACTCTTCCATTCCTTGTTCGAGGTTCGCTTCTTGCGCTTCCGGTCCAACCGCACCAGGTCCTCGCGGGTCGGAGTGTCGATCCCGGACGCCTTCGCCAATCCCCGCAAGAACTCGTCGTAGGTCTCCCCAGTATCGCGCCGCACAATCGACCGCATCGCCGCATTCGCTTCCAAGGTGGTCGCGTCGATGCCCATCCGCTGTCCCTTCAGCAGTCCCCGTTCGGCCAACAATCCCAGCACCCACGCGAACACCTCGCGATGCCTATCGATGTCGATCAAGCGCCGGGTCCGCGAGATCGTCGAGTGATCCGGGGTTTGCTCGTCCAGTCCAATCCCCAGAAACCCTCGTAGCGCCAGCGAATCGGCCAGCCGCCATGCGATCCCACGCTCGCTATCGATGCCCTCGAAATATCCCATCAGCAGCGCCCGAAAGTAAATCCCAGGTCGCAGCGAGGGCCGTCCCAGTCGCGCGTGATAGAAACCGGCACACAATCCTTCCACCAACTCATCGAACCCTGCACCCTCCAGTAACTCATTCAACCGCTTATAGAAAGGATGCCCGGGCGCTACCGCCAACTCCGTATGCGCGATCCAGATGTCTTCTTGCTTCTCCCCGCCACTCCTCTTGCTCATCGCCATGCCCGCATTCTACGAACTATCCCTGTGGATCACATCAGTTTTTGTCTCACGTATCCAGACTTGCACCACGGGCTGCTAGGGTTCCAGCAGTGCATGAACACCGATTCAAGATTTGGGCGACACGGATGGGTTCTTTTCCGAGTATCCGTGTTCATCGTCCGCAGCATGCAGAATGTGGAAACATCGTCACATTGTCGCTGGTGTGTTTACGCCAGTGCTCGCAAAACACTCAAAGTCGTTCTCGCTCATCGACTGTATCTCGGTTGGTGTTGATCGAATGCAGCGCAACTTCGAGCCGATGCGGAAGCGAGTAGAAGCATGGCAGAGAAATGAACTGACGGACGTAACAGCCAAGGTAGTCATCTGACGAGGCATTCGTCGAGGGCAGACTCGAAGCTCCCAAACACCTTGCCCGGACCGTGCACGATCTGTACTTCTTATGTGGCGCAGAGATTTATGTGGCGCTCGCTTGGGGATGGGCCTAAAGTAGCGCGATCACGCTCGGCCAATCGCCACATAACTTGACTCGTGGATATGCGCGGGAAAGTCAGGTTGCGCAGGAGCCAGATACAGAGGCAACAGTTCGAACTCGACCTTGCCGGCAGCGCCGACGAATCACCAGTCTTCGGACGCCGAAACATCGAAAGGCATTTCGGGGCGGAGTTCTCAACTTCCAATCGCCGACTAATCTCCCGGAGTCTTCGGCTTTCAGTTGATCTATCGCTGGTTCTTGAATGTAAGCGGTCGAGCAACCCACCTAGTCAAGCCGCAGAGCCCGTGGTGAAATGTGGCTATGGATTATCAGACGAACGTAGCCACGGCAAAACGACGGACACGGGAAGAGATTCGGCAGATTGTGTCGGAGTTTGCGACGAGCGGCATGCCACAGAGTGAATTCTGCGGCAGTCGAGGGGTCTCGCGAAGTAGTCTCGATCGTTATCTGAGAAAACAACGTGCCCAGGATCAAGGAAGCAGGGCAGGCAATCGATTGTTGGCGGTAGAGATAGGGATAGCAAGCGGGAGCTCAGCGAGCACCAGCAGCGGGTTGGTGGTGGGGTTGACCAGCGGACGCAGGATCGAAGTGAACCGGGGCTTCGATGGGGCCACACTGGAGCGCCTGCTGACGGTGTTGGACAAGGGATAGGGCGATGTTCGGATTTGGGCCAGCGACGCGGATCTACGTGGCCACCGGAGCCACGGACATGAGGAAGGGATTTAATGGATTGTACGGTTTGGTGCGCGACCATCTAGGCTGCGATCCCGAGAGCGGTCACGTTTTCTTGTTCAGCAATGCGCGGCGCAATCGCCTGAAGTTGTTGGTATATGACCATAGCGGACTATGGATATGCTCGAAGAAATTGGACGGAGGAAGGTTTCGCTGGCCGGGAGCAGACACATCGGAGACGAAGATCGTACTGAGCCACGAGGAACTAGCGCTGTTGTTGGGGGGCATTGATTTGGCAGAGACGCGGCGGCGGAAATGGTATCGCAAGCCGCTGGTGGAAGAATCCGAGAAGTTACGAATACCAGCATAAAGACTGGCGATTTCGTTAACTTATCCACAGCCAGATCTGTTATCAAAGAAGCATCGTGAGTGTGACTCCACCGGCTGCCGCGATGCCCACTGCTGAGGCAGAGCGTTGTTTCCCCGCCGAACTTCTCGAACAACTGAAGGAGCAGCTTCCCCAGGTTTTGTTTGCCACCCTGAGCGACAAGGTTGCGACGTATGAAGAGCACTTCGGGGCGGCGTCGAAGCAGTTAGATACAACCAGAAGCGAGTTACAGTATGCGCGACTGAAGATCCAGGTGCTGGAAGAACATCTGCGTCTGCGGCGGATCGCCAAGTACGGACCGGGCAGTGAAAAGCTGAGTAATCTCCAACTGCAGTTACTGGAGGAAGAGCCCGGGGTCTCGAACCAGGAAGTTCAGGCGGAGAGCGAGCGCGAGGGGTTGCCGGCACCGGACGGCGAGAAGCAGCGGAAGCGGCGCGCGCATCCCGGCCGGCAGACCTTTTCCGCAGATCTGCCGCGCGTGGAGAAGATCGTCGCTTGCACGGCCGAGCAGTGCGTCTGCGGAAAGTGCGGCGCGGAAACGAAAGTGATCGGCTACGACGAGAGCGAAGTGCTGAAGCTCAAGCCGGCCGAGTACTACGTGGAAGTGACCAAGCGCGAGAAGCGCGCCTGCAAGCAGTGCGAGGAGCAGGGCGTCGCCATGGCGCCGCTTCCCCCTCGCATCATCGACAAGAGCCTGGTGGCCGACGAGGTGATTATCGACACCATCGTCAGTAAGTATGCCGATCACTGCCCACTCTATCGTCAGAGCGCCATCCTGCTGCGCGATGCGGGCATCGAGATCACGCGGACCACGATGTGCGGCTGGGTGATGACGGTCGGCGAGATGCTCTCCCCGGTGGTCGATGCCATGCGCAAGGAGTTGCTGGCCAGCGGTTACATCCAGGCCGACGAAACCCCGATTGATGTGCAGACGCACGACAAACGTGGTAAGAACCATCAAGCCTACCTCTGGCAGTACGGAACGCCGGGGGCTGGGGTGGTCTTCGATTTTCGCATGAGCCGCGGACGCGAAGGGCCGAAGCAGTTCCTCGGCGTCTTCGCGGGCATTCTCCAAACCGACGATTACGTAGCCTACGAGCGCGGCCTGGGCAGGCCTGGGATGGTGCACGCCTGCTGCTGGAGCCATGCGCGAAGGAACTTTGTCGATGCGGTCAAACTCAACCCGCAGGACGCCGGCTCGATTCGCGCGGTCGAACTGGTAGACCAGTTGTTTCTGATCGACGCCCAGGCGCGCGAGGAGAAGATGGATCAGGCCGCACGTCATCTTCTGCGCCAGGAGAAAGCTCCTCCACTGCTCGCCAAAATCCGCGAACACATCCTGGCCACGAGCAAAACCGTACTGCCCCGCAGCAAGGCGGGCCAGGCGTGCAACTACACGCTGGCGCTTTGGATGAAGCTGACCTGCTTCCTCGACCACCCGCAACTGGAGCTTAGCAATAACGTGGCCGAGAACTCCATGCGTCCGGTGGCGACTGGACGCAAGAACTGGATCCATATCGGCAGCCCTCAAGCCGGCCCGCGCGTGGCCGCCATTCTCTCCGTTATCGAAAGCTGCCGCCGGCTCGCCATCCCGGTGCGCAAATATCTGACCGACATCCTGCCCGGTCTCGCCGACACATCCATACAGAACGTCACCGGGCTCACGCCCAAAGCTTGGGCGGCCAAGACGCACTCCTGAAAACTTCTCTCATCCCTCTCGCACCGCCGTCAACCGTGTACTTGGCCGCACGGACACTCTTGAATGGCAACGGATCTGAACGCCCAAGTTCCTCAGCCTCTAGGTAGAAGGACTGGAGCGGCATCCTTAAAGTTTCAGAAGACCTTCTTCAAGTCCGGGACATACAACGCGGCGATGCCCTCCGCGATGGTCACCGGATCCGCACCCTGCAGGTTGGTTAGGACCGCCACAGCCAGTTTGTCGTCTGGAAAATACATGAAGGCCGTCGAGGATCCCCCTTCCATGAATACCGACGGGTGAGCGCCTCCTGGTCGTTCTAACCGAAACCAGCCTGTGGCAGGCGACAACGTGCCTTGAATTTCGAACTCCTTCGCGATGTCTACGATCGTGCCGTCCGGATGTCGGGCTGGAGCCCAAATGCGTTCCAACTCTGCTGCACCAAGAAGCTTACCTTCCTCCAGTGCCACCGCAAATCTTCCTAAGTCTTCGACACTCGTGTTCAAACCTGCGGCCGACGACATGTACGCAGGATAGACATACGGATTGATCGCGTTGCTGAGCGTCCCTTCGGGAAGGTACGTATAGGCACCCACTGTGGAATAGAGGTTCGAGCGGCCGCGCACGATGGCCGCCCTTGCGTCTCCCCAGCTCGTCGATTTCATGCCGAGCCGCTCGAATACGCTCGTTTTGACGAACTCCTCGAAAGGCATCCCAGAAAGCTTCTCTATGATGGCCCTTAACAATACGAAATTCGTCTGATCGTAGTTGAACTTCTCGCCCGGCTTGCCCTGCAACGGCTGCGATTCCGCGTAGACGATGGACTCGTGTTCGCTCCGTTTAAGGAAAGCGGCAGATAAGGGCGCGTTCGGAGATTCGATGATGTCGGGAAGCCCCGATACGTGCGCCGCCATTTGCTTAAGGGTAATGCCTTTCCAACTTGGGGGAAGATCGGGCAGGTAAAGGCCAACTGCATCGTCGAGAGACAACCTCTTCTCTTGTTCGAGTTTGCCCAGCGCTACTCCCGTGAAGATCTTCGTAGTCGATGCAATTTGGAAAACAGTCGACACCGTGAGCGGCACGTCTAGTTCGACGTCAGCACGCCCGTACGCCCCCTCCTTCACTACTGTTCCGCCTCTGACTACAACGACTGCCATTCCCGGAATCCGCTGCTTCTCCATCTGCCCGCGAACCAACGAGTCAAAGCTCTCCTGACCATGACACCCTGGGACGAGCATCGCAACGAACACGGATACAACGGCTCCCACCTTTGCAACTTTCACGCCACCTCCTGTGCACCGCTAAAGAACTTTCGGCATGGCAGCATCTCGGCGTCGAGAATGCGGCGCGAATTTGGAAGCCCATCCGCCGCAGGGTTCAATGGCATGGTCGGCGACAAGACATCTTCGGAGCTACTCTGCTCAGCCTCTCATGTGAAGAGGAGAACAATCTAGAATGGCGCTAACACTTGGAACGACATTAGCGTCGCCCGTTTAATCTGAACTGGTGCGGGGTCATTCCCGTGATGGCTTTGAAGGTTCGACCGAGATGGCTCTGGTCGGAAAAGCCAGCTTCTGTCGCGATGGCTGCCAGCCTGCTCTCGTTCCTTCCCAGCGCATCCATCACATATGCGACTCGAAGCTGTCGAACATAGGCGCCCATGGTAATGCCATGATGGCGTTGAAAAGTCCTTGCCAGATGTACGGGATGGGTTCCTACCCGCTCAGCGATCGCCAGCAGGCTGAATGGGCTGCGAAATTCAGACCGTAGAATTTCGACAGCTTGCCGCAGCCATTGCGGGACGCGCGATTCTGGTCTGCGTATGCCCTTCCACGATAGTTGGCAGAGAAGTTCTGCCGCCTTAGCCTGCAGTATCAAGTCCGAAATCGGATTGACATCCAGGAACGTTTTGTAAAGGTGCCAATTCAAGGTGAGTGCCTGAACGCTCGTGAGTGTCAATGGTTCTTCCGTCTTCAGCTCATAACCTTGGAGTCTGTGCATCCATGTCGGTCCGACTTCCATACTGAAGATCCAACCACCTCCTTTCCCGAAAGTGTCCGCATGATCTTCCTCCGCTGGGTGGTACAGGGCGGTTTCACGGCTGCAATGCTTCAGATGAGCAGAGAAACATCGTTCGACATAAGACCCGTCTAGCACGAAGGAAAAGTAAGCGAGTTCGTGAGAATGTCGCCGAAGAACCGTCCCCTTGGGATACCGATACTCTGTGAAGGTAAATCCAGCCACGGAGCGTTTTTTGATGGGAATCCCCAGGAACTCTCCGATTGCCAATTTCATGATTCATGATACGCACAGACGAAACGAGACGTTCACTCACGCGCGTCAGTGCTTCAGAAACCGTTTTGTTGCCGTACATCTTATTTGCACGACCGGGCCATTCAACCCAACTATTTTCAGCAATTTAAACGGAAAAGACCTTGTAAAAAGTGATCACGGGCAACCCGGAACTTATGAACGGCTGATCTAATCCGACGGCAAGGCGTGCGACCTTCAAGGGTGTACTGCAGCCCAGCGAAGACGCTGGCGGATACTGGGTAGATTTTCTCTTGAGAGGAGAACCACCGTGTCCAAACCGATGCACGTCGAACAAGGCAAGTCGTCATCACACAACCATCACCTGCACCAGTTCCTGACCTTTCTCCAACGAGAGAGAGGTTTCGCCGACGCTACGATTGTCAACCGCGAACGTTCTCTGAAACCCTTTCTAGCCTGGCTGGTCGCAGAAGACGTGCCACTGTCCACAGTGTCGCCGGCGGTGATGACCAAGTACTTCACCGGTATCGCGGCGGGCCGGTGGAAGCGGACCACCGTCTCGTTCCATGTACAGTCTCTGCGCTCGTTTTTTCGCTATGCCAGCAGTCGAGGTTGGTGCGCAGCGGGCATCGCCGAGTCCATCGACGCACCCCGGGTCTACACGTACGAAAATCTGCCGCAAGGGCCGTCGTGGGAACAGGTGAAGAAGCTTGTCACCAGCGTCAACGGCACGTCGCCAGTTCAGATCAGAAGTCGCTGTGCGATCCTGCTTTGCTCGGTCTACGGCCTGCGCGTTGGCGAAGTCTGTTGCCTGCGTCTTGAGGACATCGATTGGGCGGAAGAGAGAATCTCGGTGCGCCGTCCCAAACAGAGGAAAGCCCAAACTTATCCCCTGACGACCGAGGTTGGGAATGCAATTCTGCGGTATCTGAAGGAGGTGAGGCCGCGATGCACGCAACGAGAAGTCTTGCTGACACTCAGGCGACCATACCGGCCCGTTTCGGTTGGCGCTCTTTCTACGATGACTCGGAAGCTACAAAAGAGGCTCGGCCTGAAGCTTAAGCGATATGGCTCGCACGTGTTGCGTCATGCTTGTGCCACGCACCTTCTGGCCCAGGGTCTGACACTGAAGGAGGTGGGCGATCACCTGGGACACATGTCCGTGGAGGCTACTCTAATCTACGCCAAGGTCGATCTGGTTGGCCTGCGCGAAGTCGCCGCCTTGGATGTGAGACCGCTCGTTGACTGTATCCAGCAGTGTGAACAAAGCGCCGCTCCTTTTTACCGCATCGGAGAGATCCAGGCTCTGCGGGATGTGGGCAACCTTGGGCTGGGAGGTGTCGCGTGAAGATCACCGATGCCGTCCACGAGTTCATCCTTTATAAGCAGTCGCTCGGCATGACCTACAAGAACCGGGCGCTCAAGCTGAACGCTTTGGCCCGCTTAGCCGGACCCGTTGAAATCGACGACATAAGTCCGGAGACGGTTCGCCGGTTCCTTGACGCTGGCCGACCAGTGACTGCGGAGTGGTTCAACAAGTTCTCCGCCCTGAAAATGTTCTTCCGGTTCGCATTGTCACGCGGTTACGCAACACGAGATCCGCTTCCGCTCTCCCAGCCAAAGAATCCGCGGCAGTTTCGGCCCTACCTCTACTCCATGGAAGAAGTGCAGAAGATGATCCGAGTCGTGGACAATCGGCATCGTGGGAACTGGCACCTTGAACCATACACCATCAGGACGTTGATCCTTCTTCTCTACGGGACCGGCCTCCGTATCGGTGAAGCGATTCGCTTGCAACACCGGGACGTGGATCTGAATGACGCGATCCTGACTGTGCGCGAAACGAAGTTCTATAAAACACGACTGGTCCCGGTGAGTTCGGATCTCGCTGGTATCCTTCGAGGTTATTTCGAGAGGAAGTGGAAAGACACCGGCTCTTCAACCATCACTCCGTTTCTGGCGACGTACGATGGACGCCCTGTAACGGATCTGACCGCAGAGCTGGCGTTCAAACGCATCCGATATGAAGCCGGTGTGAAACGCACGGACGGTTTCTACTATCAGCCCCGTCTTCATGACTTCCGCCACACGTTCGCGGTCCGGCGGCTAGTGACCTGGTATCGGGAGGGAAAGAACGTTCAGCGCCTTCTGCCGCATCTCGCGACGTATCTGGGCCACGTGAGTATTCGTGAAACGTCGCGCTATCTGACGATGACTAAGGAACTCCTGGACGAAGCGAGCCATCGCTTCGAACTTTACGCATTACCAGGAGGCAAGCCATGAAGAACGACTCCCTCCTCGGCCCCTGGATCAGACGTTTCCTGCTGGAACATCTGGTTGCAGAGCGGAATCTTTCGCGGAACACCCAGCGCAGTTATCGGGACACGTTATGCCTGCTTCTTCCACGGCTTGTGCTTCAGTCGCGGACAACTGTCGATGTTCTGGAGGTCGAGGACTTGTCCGCCGATGCTGTACGGAAGTTCCTCGCGGTCATCGAAGAAGAGCGTGGCTGCAGCGTCGCAACTCGCAACCAGAGGCTGTCGGCCATACACGCCCTTGCACACTTTATCGGGGAACGCAGCCCTGAGCACTTGATGTGGTGCGGGGAAGTCCAAAGCGTTCCCTTCAAACGCACGGGAAAGAATCCGCTTACCTATCTGGAAAAAGCTGAGATCGATGCGCTGCTCGCGTCACCGGATCCGTACACCCAGCAGGGTCGGAAAGACCACGCGCTCCTGCTCTTCTTATATAACTCTGGGGCGAGGGCGAGCGAGGCGGCAGGTGTGAAGATCTCCGATCTTGATGGGGATAACAGACGCGGCGGTGCAGTGCGGCTGTGCGGGAAGGGTGCAAAAACAAGGCTCTGTCCGCTGTGGCCACGAACGATGACCGTTCTGGCTCCCCTGATCGCAGGCCGACCGCAAGACAGCCTTGTTTTCCTGAACCGCTATGGTGCTCCGGTGACTCGCTTCGGAATCCATACGCTGGTCGAAAGGCATGCGAAGCAAGCCAGGGAAAGCGTGCCGTCTCTGGGGAAAAAGCGAGTTAGTCCGCACACGATTCGTCACACGACGGCGACGCACCTTCTTCGTGCTGGCGTAGACATCAACACGATCCGGGCGTGGCTGGGACATGTTTCCATCGACACCACCAATGTCTACGCCGAAGTCGATCTTGAGATGAAAGCGAAGGCGCTGGCGGCCTGTGACACGGGTGGGAACGGGCACGAAAGAAAGATGTGGCGCAAGAACCCGCGCGTTATGGAGTTCCTTCGCAGTCTCTGAACCGAAAGTTATGTGGCGCTTGTGTATGCCGAACAAGGCGTCGTTAGGTGCGTCCCGAGGCGAGCGCCACATAAATCTCTGCGCCACATAAGTGAGCTTATGTTGTCGACAACATAAGCCCACGAGCCGAAGTATGAGGAATTCAAGCCACGGACCATTTGGAGTCTATCGAATGCGTTCACCTCGGCACTCAAGGAACTTGAGCCGATTCCGCAGTTTAGGGCCACGGCCAAGCTGAGTGGGTTCCTGGAGGAGCGGTTCTCCGGGTCGTTGTAGTATATGGAGCGGTATCGGCCGACCGCTCCTAACTTGATCCACTGACGAAAATATGGGTGGGCATTCTTGCGGTTCAGGGGTTTTGAGTGTCGCAAGTGTTATCCCCACCTACGGAAAGCTTTTCCACTTGATATTCCAGCGGGGGCGAAAATCAAGAATGGTGCGTGCGAGAGGAATGTGACCCTCCGACCCCTAGTCCCGAAACAAAGCAAATTAGGCAAATTGTTGATTCTTTCAATCCGTCTGCGTGATTGATTTCGTCGCGGAAATGACGCATGACCGGCAACCACAGCTTATCGTTGATCGCTTCAGATCTCCCATAGGGCGTCTGTTTGTATTCCGTGTGTGATTAATTCCCATGGAGTCGACGAATTCATCTGCCTTCTTGCGCGAATATCGCTCTGAGCGCTAACCCATGGTGGCGAACGTGTCACCGCTCCTCGCTGACCTCGCAAGAAATCAGTATTCGACGACACCAATTTAGTGTTCCCAGTCCAGCGTAGACACAGTCTTGAACGAAAGTGATCCGCTCAGCCTCCCGCGGGCAGGATAGATTCATCGCATCCATCGATAGCTAGATCGAGGGCGGCGTCTATGTGAATCGCGATGCTATTGAGATAGGGGAGACCGTCGTATTCGAAGGTTGCGAGCAGCTTCTGCTCCGGAAATGCAACCGCCAACTCGGTACAGGCCAGACATACCAGGGGCTGTGTCCCGAGTTGGTGTTCGAACGAGATTCTGGCAATCTGTCCGATTCGTTCCGCTGCTCCGTCCAAGTTGCCGAGTTGCAACCCTGCGATTAGCTCGACTGTCATGGTCCTCGAAGTTTCATCGACAGGGCCGGTTGCTCGAATTCCATGTTTCGCAAATTCATCGCGGAATCTTGCCGACTGCATGGTCAAGGCGGTGCCCAGGATCAGCACTCGACTGACCTCCATGCGAGCGGCTTCTCGCGCCACTACTTCAAAAATGTCAATGACGGGGATCGCAATTCCGCGAGTGATGGCTGTCCAACGATGGTGCGGAGAATTACTTGCCATGAGTGCAAAGTCGACTCCGCTCACTTCTAGTCGTCTGAGTGCCGCGCGATGGTACTCGTCAAATTGCGCCCACGATTCCTCAGCCCCATCGACGCCAAGGTAGGAAACAGCCTTGTTCAGGTCTAACGATTCGATGCTCATCTCTGGCGTCGAGGACACACCCCGCGGATTCTTTGCCAGGTACCATTGTTCGCTTCGACGACAGATCTCGGAGTAGTAATCTACCGTGGATGGCCAGGCCACACCCCCGACGATTCCAATCTTCTTCACTACATACCTACTGTTCACTTTCCGAACTGGGATCGCAAAAAGCCATCCCTGTTTCAGTTGTGCCTCTTGAAGACTCAACTGGGTTGTGCGAGCGTCGATGGGAGGCCGAATGTTCCTTCAGCTACCTCCACGAAGGTTCTTTCTTCACGGAGGATCAGCCGTTTGGCCTGCGCCATGGCGAAGTTCTTCTGCGCCTCTGGGTCTGCCTTCAAGCGAGTCCTATAGCTTTCATAAGAGGCGAGGCTCTCGAATGCAATCAACCCCCAAGCAACATCGTTTGTTCCCTCATGCGGAAGAAAATACCCGACTAGGCGACCGCCGCATCGAGGGATGATCCGACCCCAATTCTGGGCATATTTCTTGAAGTCATCACGCTGGAACGGGTCGATCTGGTAACGGATGAAACAGGTAATGGTCATAGGCATCCTCTGATCCATAGGGCTTGATCTCGTCGCCGAACCGCCGCCTAGGGCCAACATCACACTTCCGGCCACGATTCCCCCAATTGCCTCCCGACGGCACCGCGGTTTGCTTGAGATCTTTCGTGGATCCACATTCAGTAAGGTGCCATTTGCCGGACATGGATACTTCGTCTACGATACAAGTGTGAATGCAGATCGTTCTCTTGATGGCGCCGTCTCCAGAATCGCGGCGGCCATTGGCGAACCGGCACGCGCCCGGATGCTTTACTGCCTGGCGGACGGGCATGCACGTACGAGCACTGAGCTTGCAGTGGTGGCTGACGTAGCGCCGTCCACCGCTAGCGTGCACTTGCAACGGCTGATGACGCAGCGGTTGGTGAAGGTGCTCGCCCAGGGTAAGCATCGCTATTACAGTCTGGTGGGGACGGACGTAGCCACGGCGCTGGAAGCTCTGAGTGTGCTTGCCGGTGGGTCTCGTAATGCGTTTGTGCCGAACGCACCAAGCCGACTGCGTGTCGCACGGACTTGCTACGATCACATCGCCGGTTCTTTGGGAGTCTCGTTATACGACCGCTTCCAGACAATGGGATGGTTGTTGCCTGATTCTACTGCAGGGGAGAATGGATGCGACCTTACCGTGAACGGGACGAAGGCGTTGGAGGCTCTCGGAATTGATGTTGCAGCCACTCGGTCGCTGCGTCGCCGTTTCGCGTACGGATGTGTGGACTGGAGCGAGCGGCGACCTCATCTCGGCGGGGCGTTGGGGGCGGCCCTTTTAGGGTTCACCTTGAAAAGGAAGTGGACACTCCAAGATCTCGACAGTCGAGCCTTGCGCGTCACAACTCTTGGGCGTAGAGAAATGCTGGCTCGGCTTGACCTCGAACTTTAGCGGCCCTTAATAGTCCTTCCCTCATGAAAACCTGCATTCCCGAAATGAAGTTGTTGCATTGATGGAGGACAACAACCGTCGACGGAAAACCAAGCGGCCTTGTATGCGACGCGGAAAGGAGGCTGCTTCAATCGTGATCGCATGAACTGCCCCCACTCTAGTTCCGCCTCATAGATAGTGCGCTGATCGCGCCGCTTCTCCCCGTTGGATGGTGGACCCAAATCCAGGATGAAGGAACATAGTGATCTACTCGGTGCGGAAAATCTCGTCAAGGTATTCATGCTTTGTTGCCGTTTTGCCCCTATTGATGAAGTGTCAATAAGAGCGCTCCCGCGGACGCGGAAAATACTGAGTAATCCAGCGGAGATTTGACGCCGAAGGAAATAGCCATGGCGGTACCGAAAGGGAAGAGCAGCGTCGCTGCGCTGAGCGCAACCCAGCGGAGCCGGATACCGATGATCAGTGTGATGCCCAGCGACAATTCGGCCGCGGTTGCCGCCCAGGCCAGAAACGGGATCATGAACGCCGGCATGAAAGAATTGACTTGCGCGGTGTACTGCGTGAAGGTAGCGAAATTCCACAACCACCATACTTGCCCTGTGGCACCCAGTCAAGCCGTTCGAACCCCGCCCTCTCGGGAAAACTCCAGATAGACGAACGCGGAGCGGATCGTCTCTGCAGCGCGCGTTCGCATTTTCGTGCGCAGCATCGAGCGTATTCCTGACGGCGCTGGTCATTCGGTTTGTGCGGACCTGGCGATGGGCGGACAATCTGAGCGCAAACTCGTATGGGATTTACCTCGTGCATTACATGTTTGTCATCTCGATGCAATATGTGGTACTGCGATGGACAATGCCGGCGTTTGCGAAAGGTCTAGCTATAGCTAGCTAGCTAGCTAGGCGGAATCTTCGACAAACACCCAGGAGCGCCGACCAACAGTTCGCTTTGGATGCAGTGGAATTGCGAATTCCTCCCAAGGGGAGCTAATGCAGTTTCGCGTACTCGGCCTTGGCTTGCTTCAGGATAGGGACCTCAAGGTCGGCGTCCTTCCAGAGGGTCAGGAAATCCTGATAGGCAGCGCGTGCTTTGGCGGTTTCGCCTTGCATGGTGAAGGCACGGGCGATTTCTAGATGTGCGAGGGCACCGATGGGCGAGTTCAAAACAATTCCCCGGTGCTCCAGGATTTTCTGGAACTCCGCTGCCGCTTCGCTGCCTCTCCGTGCCATCAGATAGGCCCGGCCACGCAGGTAGATGGGAAACATTGGGTTGTTTCCAGCCGGGCTCCCGAGTTCAGAAGGAACCGCCATTTGTAAAGCTTCGACGGCTTTCTGGGTGTCCATATGGTTCAGTGCCAGTTGCGCACGCGCTGAGGGTAAATAGTTCGTCTGCATCAGCGTGCTGTCAGGAAAGCGCTTGGCAAGATCATTGGTCAGCGACTCTGCACTGTTTTCGTCGTGCGCCAACGCGAGGGCTATATCGGCGAGCCCTTCGGCATCCCGGCTCTTGGATCGCGAGAGCACTGCTCTCGTCTCCTTTTTAGCAAGTTCTTCATTGCCAAAGAGCGCCTCCGATATAGCGGCAAGCTCATCAAATAGCCCGCCTAATTGCTCCTGGTCTGATTGCCGCGCCAAAAGGTCTACCCGGCGCATCAGCTCGCGGGACTCCCGCAACCGTCCAGAATACGCTGCGGTCTGGGCCTGGATGTAAGTAAGTTGCAACTTCCACTGAGTCCCGGAATTGTTTGCAATCCGCCCCATTTCAAGATTGTCTTGGTCCAAGAACGCCAGTGCATATCGGCATAGCTGGATATGATAGCAATCGGCTTTTCGCTCTTCAGCGCTTTTCATCAGCCCGCGAGCTTCATCCAGGCGATCCAAACGAATAAGCGAGCCCACCAGGACCCCGTTACTCAGGCAATCTCCGGGAAGCAGCCGCAGGCTCTCCGCTGACTCCCTCCTTGCGTCCTCGTATTGGCCGAGAGCGGAGTAAATCTCACTCACGTTCAGGTGCGGAATATCGTCACGTGGATAAAGCTGGCTCCAGAGTTTGTAAACCTCCCGGGCCTCTTCCCAGTCGCCCGTGACCGATTCTTGATAGTGCGCTTCGATATAGAACCTCTCACGATCGCTCACGTGCTCGCGCAACTCATACGCCTTACGGTAGTTCGTAACGCTTTCTTGTTCCGAATATTCCCCATATGCCAGGCCGAGAGAGGCGTAGGCCATGGCAAAGTTCGGATCGAGTAGGATGGCACGTTGAAAAAGCTGGATTGCCGCGGGCTGGTCCTCACTATCGATCAATGTGTTACGTCCCAAACTATACGCGTGGAGTGCCTGAAGCGAAGGCGTGGTAACTTGGTCGAGAGGAGTATTGTATTTCTGTACAGTCCCTACCGATTCACCGAGCCTTGTGCGCAGGTGAGACGCTGCCCGGGCCAAGGCGTTCAGTACGTCTTCTTTTCTTTCCGCAGTCACTTGCTCCTGTACCAGCGAATCGCCGGTCCCGCAGTTAGTAGCCTTCAACCCCAGCACGTACTGATTGCCCAGTTTCGCAATGGAGCCGTTCAGCACCGCGGTGCTGCCGGTGCGAATGCAAAGCTGCTGCGCGATATCCGGAGTGAGCCGCGCATCCGGCGGCTGGTTCATGAGCCGCAGCGTCTGTTTCACGGTCGCGTCCGAAACCAGGCTGAGGAACGGCGACTGTTCGAGCTGTACGGCCAGGCCCTGACGCATCGTGCCGTCAAACACTGCGTCGCCCGTGGTGTTTTCGAAATCCGCCAGAACCACCCTGTCTTTGTCGGTCAACTTTCTCCGCGACTTGCGCGCGGTGAGCGCCCACCAGCCCAAAGCGACGAGCGCGAGCGCAATCGCGGCTATGGCGATCGCTGGCAGCCACATGAAGCGTGCTGATTTTTCCATCGGTGCTTGCGCCGGTGCGGAGCGCGCCGCGGTATTTGCGTGCGGCGTCTCAGCGGCGGCCGTGACCGGGGAAATGAAACGGTACCCCCGGCGGGGCAACGTTTCCACATAGCGCGGCGTGTCCGCTGAATCCGACAAGGCCGCACGAAGCTTGGCTACAGCCACATTCACGGCGTGGTCGAAGTCTCCAAAGGAATCGTCCGGCCAGATCCGCCGTTTCAGATCTTCGCGCGTCACAACCGCACCGGGCTGTTCCAGCAAGGCAATCAGGATCTTCAGGGGTTGGTCCTGAACCCGGATGCGTGTTCCGGCTTTCCGCAGCTCGCCTGAACGCAAATCGAGCTCGAAGACCCCAAAACGCGTTGAGGAGTTTGGAGCGGGCTGTTCCATCTTGCACCTTGAGAACGGGCCGCGACGGTCCGACAACCCGTCTTTGGCGCATTGACCTCCAGAATAGACGAAAACGGGAGACCAAAGTCTCAATACTTCTCAGGAGACAATGGAGTCCAAACTCTTTGCTATCAGGTCACTACCTGTTGACATAAGTAAGGCACAAGGGAGACCAAGTGTGAATTGAGGAGACCACCGTGTCCGCTCGATGCTCGGCCCCAGATGCGATTTGGCTGAGGTTGGAACCATGGGTCTGCGAATGCTTCTGGCAGAGGGTGTCCGGCTGCTTCTTGTTGCTGCGCTGACATTGCATGCGAGCGCACAGGATTTTCATCGCCCCTGCCCGGATTTCCCCCTATCGTTCGACTTGGTATCGAACTTCGAGGTCGTCGTCCACGGACAGATCGGCGAACTGGGTGGGCTGAGGTTCATTTTAGACACCGGTTCGTCTTACAGCGTGATTGACCGCAGAGTTGCGGATAAGATGCGACTGCATCGCCACCCGGGAAAAGTGTTCAATTTTGACCGCAACCTCGCTATCGAGTGGGCGGACGTTCCCGATGTTGTGATAGGCCCGCTTCGCGTCGCGGGTATCAGCATGATGGTCGCCAGACTCGCCGACATTAGCGAGTTCGCGGATAGTGCCGACGGGATCATCGGACTGGATGTGCTAAGTCGGGCCAAAAAAATCGGCATCGATTACGAGCGAAGGAGGATTTCTTTTGAATTAGAAGAGGGGGGCGGAAGTAAGCCTTCCGCCGTGAAGGCCCTTGTAATCACGGTGGCTATCCAGGGAGTTCCCATGCGCTTGTTGGTTGATACGGGATTACGATACATGCTGCTATACAAGGACCGTCTCAGCGGCGCACTTCCGAACCTGCGCACCGAAGGAGAACCCAGGGACGCCGTGATCGGACGCCTGCAAGCCACACGGGTCAATTTGCCGGGAGTGCAAGTTTTTCGCCCAGAAACCGTGACTCCAGTCTTTCTGATCGAAGGCCCTGGAAGAACAGTCCTCGGTGGAATTGATGGCTACTTGGGCCCAACCTCGCTCCACGCCAAGCAACTCGAACTAGATTTCGCCGCAATGATTCTGCGCTGGCAGTAGGTCCGTTTCGAGGAACAGCTATGCGGCTTCGGCTGCGGATCCCTGGCTGACTTCAAGTTACCTATCCGGAATGGAGCGTCACGGTCTACCAGGGATCGGGACCATCCTTTGAAAACGACTGTCCTGTGGGGCCATCGTCATCCAGCAGCGCCAGGCGCGTCGCTTCGATGGCGCCAACCTCCACGGGTTGAGTTCCCTGGTTGTGGTTCAGGTCTGTCTTTGTGTATCCGGGATTTGCCGAGTTCACCTTGATCTTCGTGTCCCGCACTTCGTATGCAAGATGAACCGTCAGCATGTTCAACGCAGCCTTCGACGCGTTGTAGCCGATCAGTTTCACTTCGCGCCCTGTCCATGCCGGATCGCTGTTGAAGGTGAGTGAACCTAGGCCGCTGGATATATTCACGATGCGCCCTGCCGCCGACTTGCGCAGCAGCGGCAACATCGTCTGGGCGACACGAAGCGCCCCGAAAAAGTTCGTATCGAAAACCTTTTGCACCGCACCCACATCCGCCGCACCGGGCAGTCCATCGCCTCGCAGATTGATGCCCGCATTGTTCATCAAGATATCGAGGCGTCCGTATTCACTCTCGATTTGTTTCGCCGCGGCCGCGATGATTTCCAGCCTCGTCACATCGATCTCAAGAAAGTGAATATCGTCGAGTCCTGCCCGCTTCAGTTGCCGCACAGCTTCCTGCCCTCGCTCCGCGTTACGCGCGCCCAGCAGCACTGTGCAGCCAGCACCGGCCAGATTGCGAACAATCTCCAGGCCGATGCCTTTGTTCCCTCCGGTCACCAGTACGATCTTCTTCGCGGTTGTCATTGGACTGAAACCCCTCCTGGCATTCGAGATTCTCTAAAGCGCCATTCCGCCCGACGCTTCAATCCGCTGACCGTTGACCCAGCGATTTTCGTCAGAAAGAAGCGCCGCGATCATGGGACCGATATCGTCCGGCAGGCCGGCGCGCCCCAGCGCCGTCATATTCGCTACCATCTTGTTGACTTCGGGGTTGTCGCGCGGACCGAGTTCCTTGGCCGGGTAGCGGGTGAGAACTTCGACCGCTCCCTTGGCGGCTCCGTAGACGGAGCTGCCTGGCAAGGAGACACGCGCGAGGCCGGAGGAGGAGATGTTCACGATGCGGCCGCCATCGTTGATCAACGGCAATAGTTTTTGCGTCAGGAAGTAGACGCCTTTGAAGTGAACGTTGACCACCGCATCGAAGTCTGCCTCGGTCACCTGGTCGAAGTTTATGTGCTGCGAGTTGCCGGCGTTGTTCACGAGGTAATCGAAGCGGTCGCGTCCCCAGCTTTGCAGCGTTTTACGGACTTCGGCGACGAACGCGTCAAAGGCACGCGTGTCGCCGGTGTCGAGACGAAACGCTGCGGCTTTGCGGCCCATTGCCTCGATTTCGCGGATGAGGCTCTCGGCTTCCTTCTCATTTGCGCGATAGGTGAAGACGATGTCGACGCCGCGACGCGCGAGATTGATGGCGGTGTTGCGGCCGAGGCCACGGCTTCCGCCCGTGATGGTGGCGATTTTATCGGTCATAATTGCAGCTCCTTTGCTGCGGTAATTTGCGCCTTCTTGCCGATCCAGGTTCCATTAGCTGGCTGCCTGAGCAATTACGATGGAATAGAACTTTTCATAGGCTGGCCCTGCGCCGCGTTCGAGACGTCTTCCCACGCCTCCCAGGTGGCGATGCGATCCGCGTATAAGGCGCGAGCCCCCGGCAGAATTGTCGAACCGAGCACCAACCGAAACGGCGGATCATTCGCGTCCACGAGCTTTAGGATGGCTTCTGCTGTTGCTTTGGGATCGCCGCGTTCCAGGCTGGTCAATCTCGCCATGAACCGCTTTCGCAAGTCCGCATACGGTTCCAGAACATCGGCGACCCTTGCGGATTTGCCGAAGTCGGTGGCGTAGGCGCCCGGCTCGACGATCGTCACGCTGAGGCCGAAGGGCCTGACCTCCTGCGCTAGCGATTCGTGGAGCGCTTCGACAGCCCATTTCGTGGCGGAGTAGAAGCCGATGAGCGGCATCGACCCAATTCCGAGGCCGCTGGAGACACCGAGAATGTGCCCACTTCCCTGTTGCCGCAGCAGCGGCAGAGCAGCACGGAGGACACGGACCATCCCGAGATAGTTCGCGTCGAACATATCGCGAATTTGATCGTCGGTTGCTTCCTCCACGGCCGCGAGCAGGCTTACGCCGGCATTGTTAACGAGAACGTCCAGCCTGCCGAAGCGCGCGAACGCCTGCGGAACGACCTGGCGCACCAGTTCGGGATCGGTGACGTCGAGGGCGAGGGGCAGCACCGCATCGCCGAAGCGCTCCGTCAGATCAGCGACGTCAGCCAGTTTGCGGGCGGTAGCTGCGACCTGGTCGCCCCGTGTCAGCGCGGCTTCAGCCCAGACGCGGCCGAAACCGCGCGAGGCGCCCGTGATGAACCATGTCTTACTCATTTCGATCTCCCTTTGGTCCGCGGTTGCTCCCTTTGCAGATGCTTTTGTCCGGAGCCGATTCAGTCGCTCACTCGGAGTTAGGAAAAACGCATGTTCTCGAGATCGGTAAGGAGCGTGGGCCCGGTTGGATTCCAGCCCAGCTGTTCCCGGGTTCGCGCGCTGGAGACCGGGCTATCTCTCCCCGCGAAGAACCTGAAAAAGCCGAAATGCTCCTGGGCCTGTTCCTGTGAGATGGAAGTGACGGGCACGTTCAGGCCGCGGCCGATGTTGGCAGCAATGTCTTTGAGCCGGACACCCTCTTCGGCGACGGCGTGATACCGGGCCCCGGCAGTGCCTTTTTCCAGGGCCAGCCGGTAGAGACGGGCGGCGTCGAGCACATGCGCGGCAGGCCAGCGGTTCTGACCATCGCCGAGATACGCAGAGACGCCCTTCTTGCGGGCTACAGCGATCAGGGCGGTTACGAGGCCCTGTTTTACCGTGTCGTGGACCTGCGGCAGGCGCATCACAGAAGCGCGAACTCCGCGCTCCACGAGTGCGACAGCCGTCGCCTCTGATACACGAGGAAGGGATGGGGAAGGGGACAACGGTGGATCGTCCTCGGTCGCGGCGCGGCCCAGAGCCACTCCGACTCCGGAGCTGACGATGAACAGACGGCTGGAACCCCTAAGCACGGCACCAACGGTCTCGACAGCGCGCTTGTCCAGTTCGCAGCTCTCCGCAAACCTCGACCAGTCATGCTGGAAGGCGGTGTGGATAACGGCATCACACGCGGCCGCTCCACTGCGTAGGCTTTCCAGCTCTTCCAGGTCGCCGCGATGCACCTGGGCGCCAGCCGCAGTCAGCGACTGAGCACCCGCATCGCTGCGCGCAAGGCCGAGTACCTGATGGCCTGCGGCGACTAACTCTCGAACCACAGTCGAACCGATAAAGCCTGTCGCGCCCGTTACAAAAACACGCATATGAACACTCCTTTTCTTGAACTGCGCTCTTCGTTTGTATTCCGGCATTGACGAATCCCCGTCGCATCAAATAAAACGGAGAGTGTCTCCGAATCAGTAGATAACAGGAGACTGTCTCCGGTTGCAAATATTTTCCCCATGGCGAACAGACGTTCACAACCCGCACCACGGAAGCCGCGCATGGACGCGCGGCAGTTTCGATCTTGGATCCGAACATGAGTACGAAAGCACACTCGCTGTCATTCCTGCCGACAGCATGCGCAAGTGCCCGGAACGGTATCGCTGCTCTGTGTCTCGGAAGGTTTGCTCCCGTTGAATGCTTCGCAAAATGCGGGATTAGCGGCTTGTCCGTGTTGAAGCATTTGCTTGTAAGGTCCGAAGTGAGCGAGCGGGCGGCATTGCCGGAATTCATCGAGCAATGCGCTGCAACGGGCAAGCGTGCGTTGCAAGATGAACTGGAAGAATCAACTGTGACTCATCTTAAGGTCCTAAAATCGATTCTGAAAACGTCAGAGTGGTCCGGCAAACGGGCTGAGCCCCAGTTCTTTGCAAAATGTGAGTTTACTGGAGCACTCGCCATCAGTAGTGAACTAGAAACGAGCGAGGTGTCCGGCAAGCAATATCGCAGGGATAGGCAACAACGATCGATTGTCAGCGGCAAGACTGGTTATCGCGATGAATTTGTCCAGTGTGCAGAGACGGGGCAGCCGCTACTGGTGGAAGAGAGCGAAAAGTGCGATATCACCGGAAAGATCGTCGTTCCCGGTGTCTTGGTGAAATGTGAAGTTTCAGACAAGAAAGTCTTGCCGTCCTTGGTTGAGAGATCTGCCCTAACAGGCAAGCGGGCTCTAAAACAGTTCTTCGTCTCAACCAGGGTTTCAGGAGTTCGGGTACTGCGGGACGAGAGCGTTGCCTCGGCGACGGGAAAATACTGTCTCCCAACCGAGGCCGGAGTGTGTATGTAGAGTGGAAAGAAGATCCACCCCGAGGACCTCCGGACATGTGAGCCGACGCGCATGAATGCACATTTCGAAATTCATGACTACAAATGGCGCGTGCCTCGTGGAACCACTGGTCAATTTGTTGAACGGCTTGCGAAGCATTTGGAACCACCATCACCGTTGGTGCCCCACTCTTCGTGCAGTTTTTTGGCAAGCGGGTACCGAGACTGGACTCGCAACGTTTCCAACTCATCGCAAATTGTATACCGGCGAATTTTTCCCGGCGTCGACTTGGTTTTTCATGGGCGGTGCCCTCGCCCTTAGCAGCCGTTCCAGTTGAGCGAGAAATTCGAGGCCATGTCCACCCCTGCATTCCCTGTGGCTGCATGGGCCATCTCATGGAGGAGTGTGGCACGTACCTCGCGGTCCTTCGGTTGCGCGTCAACATCAATTGCAATGAGGTGGCTGCGCTTCATGCACCGGCCGTATGCACCCCCGCAATTTCCGATCGTCACGCGCCCGCCTTGCAATCTTTCATTCCAATAAAGGCGGTTGTAGCGTTTGAACAAGCGATTGAGACGAGCTTCGTTCCAAATTGTCACTGAATGCCTCCTCTCCAATGCGATTCTCGCCGCTTTCTGATTATCGTGACTACGAACTTTCTGTTTTTCGAGCGGTATGGCAACTCGCCCGCGGCAACGGAACAATTCGAAAGATTGTCACCAGAGTGACAGGAAGCGTCTGCTCGCCGATTGGCTTGGCACGGCGAGCTGTCCCAAAATCCCCGCAGAGGGTTCGGGTACTCTGGGCCCGCCTGCTGCCTCACTTTGCCCGTCGCGGTCAGGAAGGGCTCCCGCAGCGCCATTTTGGACTTGAGGGGGGTACAGCGAGCTGCCGACGGCTGACAAAACCGTCCGAACCGCCGCCCAAAGCCGGCAGGGTTTTCTACGGCAGGATCTTCCGAGTTCAGATCGGAATCAGCCCTCGCCGGATTCCCAGTGCAACCGCTTCGGTTCGGGTGGACGCGCCTAGCTTGTCAAGAATCGAGCTGATGTGGAACTTGACCGTATGCTCGGAGATGCCGAGACGCGTTGCGATATCTTTGTTGACGAGCCCCTCCGCTAACATTCTAAGCACATCGGTTTCACGGGAGGTGATCTCTTCAGACAATCCAGTTTCAACCTCCAGCGCCCGATCGTCGTAGACAGCGGCCACGCTCTCTGCAGCGGGCGCGCCCAGAAGCACCAGTCCATCATGAGCGGCATAAATGGCGGAGATAACGTCATCTGGGTCGCTCTCGCGGGACAGGATCGCGCGAACCCTGTTGCGCAATAAACGCGAGATCGACCGCGCGTCGCTGACCGCAGTGAGCAGAACAATCGCGGCATCCGACATCGGCTCATGTAATAGATTCAGGATCGAATCGGAATCGATGACAATTACGTCCAGTTCAGTGCCATAGAAAAATGAGACCAGGCTCGCCACGGAGCCGAAACTTCCTGCCAACTGGAAGTCAAGATGGCTACGGACGATGCTTTCGAGCCCCACACGGCGGACGGCGGAGGTCGCTGCCACGGCAACTCGGATTGCGCCTCCGCCTCGCTTTGACATTCGTTATCGCGTTCTCTCGCCTAGTGCGACTGAAACCGCCTTGATCTCGCCAGCGCGAATCAACCTGATCTGCAGAACATCTCCGATCTTCGCCGTAGCCAGCGAATCCTGGATCGCATCCACGCGTTCGACTGTCTTTCCGCCCACTTCGAAAAGAACGTCTCCCAGCAACACTCCGGCCTTTTCCGCGGGCCCACCGTTCTCGACGTGCATGACAAGCAGCCCGACTCGCGTTTCAGCAGGCAGCTTCGAGCGCATATTTTCCGGCACCTCCACCGGCTGCATCGCGACACCCAAATACGGCCGAGCGATATGCCCCTTTTCCAGGAGTTCTTCGACAACCCGATTCACGGTTGCCACGGGCAGCGTCGCGGCTCGTCCATGGCCTAGGCCGCGCGTATTGACGCCGATGACTTCGCCCCTGGCATTGAGCAGTGGTCCACCGGAAAATCCCGGATACAAGGCGAGGTCGAGCCGGATGTGCTGATCGAGTTGTCCCCCGTGCCGGTTTCTCCACTCGCCGCTGATGCCGCCAATGATCCCACTGCTCGCCACTAGATCTCCGCGCCGCGTCCGGCCGAGCGCGAGAACAAGATGGCCGAGCCTCAGGCTGGTCGAGTCGCCGAGTTGTGGCGCGCCCGAAGATACTTCCTCGATCCTTAGGACGGCTATGTCGGTGCTGGGATCCCGTCCAGCCAATTTCGCAGAAACTGCGCGACCACCATCGAGCAGCACTTTGATGTCTTCGTCGCGCTGTACACCGTGATGAACGGTTACGACCACTCCCTTCTTCCATTCGATGCCACTGGTCGGCATCCAGCGCCGGGCATGGACGGCAACCACGCTACTACCCACTTTCTCCGCCGCCGCGGCAAATTCGTTTGAAATTGCTTCCCACATTGAATTGGCCATGTTTAACGAAAACCCCTTCCCGAAAGTATGAGAACAGGATCGTAGGTAGGAACGGAAGGCGCATCAGCCAGATGGCTAGGTAGAGACCCAGAAGGTTGGCTAGGCTAGCGTCTTGCGACTTTCGACAAGGCAAACGAGCAAGAAGCATACGACAATCGAGGTGAACCCAATCGGGGCTGTCGGAATTCGCCAAAACCGTACCGGTCGGTAGAATGAATTGAAATGGCTGTCTCGATCGAACTGCATAATACCGGTGAGCCAAGCATCGGGCCGAAATTCAGGCGCTAGTTGAGATAAAAACCTTGTAAGGAGCTCTTAGGAATTGTTATTGGACAGCTAAAGGACAGCTGGCCAAAAGCGCGCCTTCTAGTCGTCATATGAGATGCACGATCATTCTTTACTCCTGCATTTGCGTGTTGTTGGAGCGGCCATGGTCTTGATCCTTACTCTGCAGGGTCGTAGTTCAGGTTTGTCCCGAGCCATCGCTCGACTTCAGCTATGCTCATTCCCTTGCGTTTGCTGTAGTCGGCAACCTGGTCGCGGTCAATCTTACCCAGGCTGAAATATCGGGATTCCGGATGGGCGAAGTAAAGGCCACTCACGCTCGATCCGGGCCACATCGCAAACGATTCCGTGATCAGCATTCCGGTATTCGCCTGCACATCGATCAAACGCCAGAGCGGACCTTTTTCGGTGTGGTCCGGGCACGCCGGGTAACCTGCCGCCGGCCTTATGCCGCGATACTTCTCTTGAATAAGGTCTGCATTGCTCAGGCCCTCCGTACAACCATAACCCCATTCATCACGCACGCGTTTGTGCAGGCATTCGGCGAAAGCTTCAGCCAGGCGATCGGCGAGGGCCTCCGCCATAATCGCGTTGTAGTCGTCGTTCTTAGCCCGGAACCCGTCGCACAGTTCTTTCAAACCGATGCCGCTGGTTACCGCGAATGCACCGATATGATCGGGCAATCCCGTTTCCTTGGGCGCGATGAAGTCGGCGAGAGACCGGCACGGCTCGCGGCCTTCCTTATTTGATTGTTGGCGGAGAAAGTGGAATCGTTCGAGGACTTTGTCGCGTTTGTCGTCGGCGTACAACTCGACATCGTCGCCCACAGTGCTGGCGGGAAAGAACCCGTATACGCCTCGCGCTGTGATCAATTTCTTCTCAATGATGACATCGAGAAGAGCGTTGCCTTCGCTGAAGACTTGGCGTGCCTGCGCACCATGCTCTGAGTGTTCGAGAATCCGGGGATAAATTCCTTTCAGTCCCCAGGTATGGAAGAACGGGCTCCAGTCAATGAACTCGCGCAGCGGCGCCAGGGGAAAGTTGTCTAGCACGCGCACACCGGTAAAAGCGGGCACGGGCAGATCCTCTGCGCGCCATTCGATCGGAGTTCGTCTCTTGCGAGCCGTCTCGAGTGAGACGACACTTAACTTTGGCGCGGAGTGGGCCTTGCGTAACGCTTCGTAGTCGGCGCGATGCTGCTCCACGAACGCAGATTTACCTTCGTCGCTCAGAAGGCTGGTCGTAACGGGCACTGCTCGGCTGGCGTCGAGGATGTGGACTACTGGCTCGCTGTAATGCGGCGCAATCTTGACGGCCGTGTGCGCGCGGCTCGTGGTTGCCCCCCCGATCAAGAGCGGCAACTTAAAGCCTTGACGTTCCATCTCTCGGGCCACATGTACCATCTCGTCGAGAGACGGAGTGATCAGCCCGCTGAGTCCGATCATGTCCGCCTTTTCCGCCTTGGCGCGTTCGAGGATCTTTTCGCAGGGGACCATCACCCCCAGGTCGATGACTTCGTAGTTATTGCAGGCAAGCACGACGCCGACAATATTCTTGCCAATGTCGTGAACGTCACCCTTGACCGTCGCGAGTACGATTTTTCCTTGCGCCTTGACCACTTCGCCAGCCGCAGCCCTAGCTTCCTTCTCGGCTTCCATGTAGGGAGTGAGGTGCGCCACGGCTTTCTTCATCACTCGTGCTGACTTGACCACCTGGGGCAAGAACATCTTGCCCGCGCCGAAAAGATCACCCACTACGCTCATGCCCGCCATCAGTGGGCCTTCGATAACCAAAAGAGGGCGGCCGAGCTTGACGCGAGCTTCCTCCGCATCAGCCTCGATGTAGGTGTCGATTCCCTTGACCAGCGCGTGCGAAAGTCGTTCCTCAACCGTACCGTTGCGCCATTCTTCAGCTTTCTTCTCACTTACCGCCTTGCCGACGCCCTTGAGCTTTTCGCCGTAATCCACCAATCGCTCGGTGGCATCGGGACGCCGGTTGAGCAATACGTCCTCAACCAATACTTTCAGCTCCGGCTCAATCTCTTCATAAACCTCAAGCATGCCAGCGTTCACGATGCCCATATCCATGCCTGCTGCGATGGCGTGATAAAGAAACGCGGAGTGAATGGCTTCGCGGACCTTGTTATTTCCGCGGAAACTGAAGGAGATGTTCGAGACACCGCCGCTCACTTTCGCGTGCGGCAGGTTGGCCTTGATCCAGCGGGTGGCGTTGATGTAATCGACCGCGTAGTTGTTATGCTCCTCCATGCCTGTGGCGACGGTGAGGATATTGGGATCGAAGATGATGTCTTCGGGGGGAAAGCCGACCTGGTCGATCATTGTGCGGTAGGCGCGCTCGCAGACCCTGATTTTGTCCTCGTAAGTGGCGGCTTGGCCCTGTTCGTCAAAAGCCATCACTACAACGGCGGCGCCGTATTTCAGAACTTTCGCCGCGTTCTGGCGAAACTTTTCTTCGCCTTCTTTCAACGAAATCGAATTGACGATGCCCTTGCCTTGCAAGCACTTCAGACCGGCCTCGATGATCTCCCATTTCGACGAGTCCACCATAAAAGGCACCTTGGCGACTTCCGGCTCACTCCCGAGCAATTGCAGGAAGCGTGTCATCGCCGTGACGCCATCAATCATGCCCTCGTCCATACAGATGTCGAGGACGTTCGCCCCGTTCTCGACTTGCTGCCGAGCTACCCTTACCGCTTCTTCATATTTGCCTTCCTTGATTAGCCTGGCGAACTTCGGCGAACCAGCGACATTGGTCCGCTCGCCGATCATGATGAAGACGCCTGGCTGTTGGGTGAAGGGTTGCGATCCCGAGAGACGGAGTGGCTTCGCTTGGTTGAGTGCGGGAACTTCGGGAACGCTGATGCTCTCGGACTCGCTCACGCCCGACTCTCAATTCCGCTCGAACGAGCGTAGGATCCCTGAATGAGCTTCGTCCCCCACGTTCGCGGAGGCTGGCCTTCGAGCGCTTTGGCGATCGCCGCGATATGCTCGGGAGTATTTCCACAGCAGCCGCCGGCGATATTAATCAGCCCTCCACGAGCAAAGTCGCCCAGATAACGGGCCATGTCTTGCGGCCCCAGATCGAAGCCCGTTTCCGACAGGGGATTCGGGAGGCCGGCATTGGGGTAGCACGAGATCGCCACGTCCGCCTTTTCCGAGAGCTCCTCCAGAAACGGGTACATCAGATCGGGACCGAGAGAGCAGTTGAGCCCCACCGACAGTGGTTTCACATGCCGCACGGCGTTCCAGAACGCCTCCGTCGTCTGCGCCGAGATCATGGTCTCGCCGCCACGTCCCACAGCGGCCGAGATCATTACCGGCAACTCCTTACCGTCCACATCGAACACCTCACGGATGGCGACCAGGGCAGCCTTGGCGTTTAAGGAGTCGAAGATCGTCTCGACCAGCAGCAAGTCAACTCCACCGGCGATGAGAGCGCGCACCTGCTGCGTGTAAGCGGTTTTAACTTGGTTGAACGTAACCACCCGAAAGCCCGGATCGTCGGCATCGGGCGAGTTCGAAAGAGACACCGTCAGTGGCCCGATTGCTCCCGCAACGAACCGCTGACGCGAGGTTGCGGTTCCGACACGGTCGGCCCATTCGCGGCACTGCCGCGCGGACTGTTCATTGATATCCCAAGCTAGGCTGCCGAGAAACGAATCGTCAACGATCTTTTGGTAGAACGCGGGGTCCTTGCGGCCGCCACGCTCCCGTGGATCGTCGACAAAGAATTCGCTCTGGGTGATGCTCGTGGCACCGAAGGTGTTCGTCTCGATGATGTCAGCCCCAGCTTCCAGAAACCGGCGATGGATGTCCCCTATCATTTCTGGCTTCGTCAGCGAGAACAGGTCACCATTGTTTAGAAGGCTCTTCGTCGCGTCCTTGAATCGCTCCCCTCGGATATTCGCTTCCGTCATGCCATAGGTACGGATAGTCGTGCCCATCGCTCCATCGATGATAGCGATTCGATTCTCTAGGATCTTTTCCAGAGGATGCTGGTGGACTTTCTTCATGTCTTTTTGATGACCTTAAGCAGCCTTCGATTCAGCCTGACTTGACGACACTTCCCGGAAGTAAGCCTCGTTTATTATAGCGAGTGGCAGGATATCCAAGTTCTGAGGAGTGTGATCACTGAAGTAATAGTGATAGGTTAAAGTTGAGTTTGGTCTAAGAGGGATGACAGAGAAGACCTTTATCCTGAGACCTTGACGACTAGGCCTTCCGCGGAGAATTAAAAGAGTGCAATCCACAGCCATTCGATCTCACAACAGCCGAATGCCCTTCGTCGCGGCGGGCGCGGTCACAGGCATTGGCAGCCTGCCTCTCACGTCGGCCACATCGGCGATTCGTTCCGTTGCGGAATTCTCTCCCGAAGTCCCCTTTTGGCCGCAGTTGCCTCAACTCTCACAACAGGAGAGTATCGTTGGCCAAGGCCTTGGTATTGTGCAAGACCTGATTGAGCCTCGCAATGAAGGCTACGGTTATCAGGTGAAAGAAGGTCAGCTCGATTCGGTGCTTGAAAGCCTTCACAGAAGTAGCGGGGAGTTGACACCGGCAAACGCGGTAGGCTTCCGCGCGTTCAAAGAAGCGTTGTCATCGGGTCTTTTCAGCTCCGCAATCGCCGTCAAGGGGCAGTTCGAGGGCCCAATCACCCTGTCGGCGTATCTGTTCCACAATGGTCGGCCCTTCCTGGCCGATCCAACCCTTTTTGCAGCCATCGTGTTCCACGTCTCGCAGATCATCGGTTGGCAGGTTGATCGCCTGCGATCAGCGGGCCTGCCGGTGCTGCTGTTTGTCGATGAACCGGCCTTGTGCCTGGACGCGCCAGTCTCGAATGCCGTTCCCGAGCAAAAGCGTCTCAACGCATTGGCGGCCACGTTGGAAGGCGTGCGAACTCGTGGAGCTTATGCAGGACTGCATTGCTGCGCGGCCCGTCCCTTCGAGCGCATGTGCCGCGTGCAGCCAGATATCCTTTCGTTCGATGCCCATGAAGGACTGGACTCGTTTTTTGCGGATTGGCATGCGCTGGACTTCATGCAACAGGGTGGAACCGTTGCTTATGGAATAGTCCCCACACGTCCCGGAGTAAACGCCGTTGATTCGGCGAGCATCTTCCTGCGCTGGCTGAAGGCTGCGTCTCTGGCTGGTGATCCTCAGAAATTCGCCCAACGTGCGATGATCACGGCAACCTGCGGCCTTGGACTGCTCGATCCGTCTGCCGTGGCCGAGTCATTTGGAGTCGCGCACAGCGTAAGCAAACTGATCCGATCACTGGCGGGCCCGCCAGAATTGGACGAAGAAGTTGCATTCGGAAACTAGCCTCGATTTCCAAAACAACGACAATATATTGTGTTGACATCTCGGGAGCCCCATCTCGGATTGTCGCTGGATTGTTTAGTCAGACCGGAAGAAAATCAGCAAACACAAATCGATCGCGTTCCGTTCTACCACCTCTCCGTTCAGTACTTCAATAGGGGCGAGAAAACACCGGGCATCGTATGCGAACGTGTGAAATTCTCCGTTCTCGCCGCATGGATCCGCTCCCGCGGGAAGAGCGTTCAGCAAGCTCAGGTCGCACTCACAACCGGCAAACGACTCTGCAATTTTCGATGGGTCCACGCAAGTAATCTTTGCTATCCGCAAATCAGAGGCATAATTCACGCGTGCACACGAAGAACAGACTCCTGTTTCTGTTGCTCTTTTTCGCTTCACTGTGCACTGCACAATCAAACACAGATAACCCAAACTAAGGTAATGCACTTCACCGGGGGAATGCACTTCCGAGTAAAGACTTTCCACATTTTTGGGTTACTCTGCGGGAACCTGATCTGTTTGTGCGGGTTGTTTTAGGCCAATTCGTCTGTAGATTTCGGTTGGATTTTCTGGCCACTTCCCTGGTGTTTCTAAATAGAATTTGGAGGTTATTTGTCATGAAGTTACACTCCCCCCGTGTGTATGCGGCGCTTGCGCTTGCCTTCACATTTGTATCCGGCTTTTGCCTTGGCCAGACTGTGGATTCATCACTCGCCGTTAGTATCACACCCGACATCGCCACGGTGGTGTCCTCTCACACTCTGCAGTTGACCGCTCTTGTAAAGAACACTCCGAACGTTGCCGTACAGTGGTCAGCAACCGCTGGAACAATTACGAGTTCTGGCCTTTATCACGCACCGAAAGTCACGACTGATACCGTCGTAACGGTGACGGCGACAAGCGTCGGGAATCCTGGCAAGTTCGATCGAGTATCCATCGTGGTGACTGCTCCCAAGCCGAGGCTGAACCCGCAAGCAATTGCGGACGCCTCGTCAGCAACGGGTAGCAAAACCATTAAGGAGTCGTTCTTTGGAGCCGGATTTAATGGCTTTCAAACCTGGCCTCCAACAGACGGGCAGAAGCAAGTTGCGACTATCGGGGGCATTCGACTTTGGGATGACGGCGTGAAATGGGCGCAGATTGAGACCTCTAGCGGGGTGTACGACTGGGCTGAGATGGACAGTATCCTCAGCAAGGCGCAAGCCCAACACATGGACGTGCTTTACACGATTGGCGATACACCCAAGTGGGCGGGCACGATTCCTCCGAAGAGTCCATGTGGTCCGGTGGGGCCGTACAGCTGCTCTGCTCCAACGGATGTGAAGACCGACGGAACCGGTTCGGATGCGCATTTTTCCGATTTTGTCACTGCCCTGGTAAAGCGTTATAAGGGTCAGATCGCCTACTACGAGCTTTGGAACGAGCCAGACTGCACGTGCTTCTGGAGCGGCAACAACGCGCAGATTGTGCGCATGGCGAAGGATGCTGCCAGCATCATCCGCTCCACGGACCCGGCTGCCACAATCCTCAGCCCTTCCGCGCACGGTCCGACCATGGCGACCTGGTTTGACGGATTCATTGCAGCGGGTGGAGCATCTACCTTCGACATCGTCAATGCTCATCTGCGAGGGAAGGGCACCGGCTCTCCGAATGTTGTTCCAGAATCCTTTCTGGCCATGTACGACGATTTGACGGCGGAAACCAAGAAGAGGAACCTGTCCAACCTTCCCGTTTGGGACGACGAGCACGGCATTAAACCCGAAGATAACCTCACTGATCCAGACGAACTCGCGGGCTACATGGCCCGATCCATTGCCCTTCGAGCTGGCGTCGGCCTGCAGCGTCAATACCTGTACACGTGGGATAAGAACGCGCAGGGCAATGATTCCGGCACCGCCTGGGACGTGGTTGCTGGATGGCTCATCGGCCACACCATCAGCCCTTGCAAGGCTTCGGGCACCGTCTATACGTGCAATGCTGATAACGGGCAGATCGTATGGAATACGGCTGAGTCGTGCAAGAATGGCACCTGCACCACTTCCAAGTACACCTATCCGACGACCTATCACAATCAGACGGATCTTTCAGGCGTGAAAAAATCCATGAGCGGCGGTACGGTCTCGATCGGATATAAGCCGATCTTCCTCACCGCAAACTGATATTGCAGGATACACAGCCGGAGAATCGGCTGTGTATCCTGCCGATCTGTTTTCGCTTGAGCGCTCTCTTGGTGCTGATTTCTGCGCGTTTCGGAGGCCAGCAGCTGTTCGAACCAGCGCCGCGTGGCCGCTGGCCTCCATGTCTACCCGCACCTTTATTCCGTGAGGCGCAAGCTCACGGGCGGGCATGCGCCACGATCACTTTGTGTCCCAACTTGCCCAGCAAACGGCTGGTCCAGGGCGAATGCATGCCGATCTCCTTTATCTCTTGTGCCTTGAGCACGTCGATAACTTAGGAGCGTACACCGCATCCCGTCCGGAGGCCTTCTCCCATCTGTTTTCAACATCTACAGCAGCACTAAGGTTTAGAAGCCGGCGAGTCGATGCGCTCTTTAATCTTAGATAGAAATCTAGGGGTGTGGCTTTTCATTCCCCGCTCAACACCGGGATGAACTCATGCCACAGGTTCGTCCCCGCTTCGTTGCCCACCGTCGCACCAAGATCGCCGAACGGCTTCCCAAGAGATCGCCTCCAATAGGGACGCGAAGCAGTGGCCGCGGCCATCGAAGTCAGAGCCCGCAGCAGGTATGACGCATTCAGCCTGCTCTTTCCCAATTCATCCCGCCTGACAAAAATCCGCGAACCTGCATACGCGGCCCTACCCATCAAACTATCGCAGTGCGAAGAGTGATAACTCGATTGTTGCTTCAGCACTGACGAATTCAAGTACTGCCTAAAAACATTTCTCGGCTCTTTTTGACCGGATACCATCTTCTCAGGAGCCGCGAAACCCCCTCGAAGCACCAAGCGTGCTTTGCCACCCATCGCACCAAAGTTTAAAGCGGAGCCTGCTTCCTCAGGGAACACGTTAGATTTCTGCGCCGAAGTTATATTCTGCTCCGAAGGGGCCTCAGGAAGGGATTGACGTAGGCTTTGACACACCGCCCCGAATGCAGCCAACAACACACACGAAACGACTCCGAAGCACGCAATTCGCTTTACCATACTGCAGCCCGGCAAGAGCCAACCTTCTACGATTCGGCTGACGACTCGCCTTCATAGTCCACGTTGACTGTATCAGTCCACGCGGCCTTATTCCGAGCTTTTCCGAGCTATAGTGCTCATTCTCGAGGCTGGTGGTCGCCCGGGGCGATCTAGTCGCCGCGCTCGGCCCCGCCTCTCTAGTTCTGGCAGGCGAACCTCGGACTATTGCGTTCTTTTGGGCCTTCGCCGCGACTGAGTATTAGTCCGCATGACGTTTTCATGCTCGTGCGAACCATATGCAATCATCCGGGGCAATGCCATCGAGGTGTTGAAGCAACTACAGTTAAAAGTGGACTGCGTTATGACCTCGCCTGCCTACTATCAGCAACGAATTTATGGAACCGGCGCCAATGAATCAGGAAGAGAACTTTCGGTGGCTGGGTGCATCAGCGATCTGGTCGATGTATTCAGAGAGATTCCACCTGAACCGTGGGCCAGCATTTTGTCAGGGATTTCCCTGCGGGGCTGGCAAATCAGTTTTTATTGTGTCTTTCCCGGTAAAGTATCACTGCCAACTGCACCCGCTTGATCCCAGTGAATTCCGACAGCCCTGTTCGTATAAACATCTTGTTGAAATGCGCCTTAACCGTACGTCGAGCCAATTTCAGCTCTTTGGCGATTTCAGCTTGATCACACCCCAGCAGTAGCAACTCTGCGACCTCGTACTCCCGTGGGGTCAACTTGCTCCAAATATCGGTCAAGATTGAACAGATTCTCTCTTCAGCTAAGCAGGTACGTCTCAAAGTCAATTATGGGTTAAAGGGATAAGGCAAGGCTGTTCAGGAGTGCTCACCATTTTGAATTGGTCAGTTTGGTACAGCATCGACCCTGAAGCTTAGCCATACTTGTCGTGACTAGCGCCGATCCAGGTAGATTCCCGGCACTCGGGGGTCGTAAGGGACGCCAACTAATGAATCCGCCCGTCATCAAGCGAGGCAAAGACAATGAAGACGAAGACATGGACGGTGATCAGCAACACGGGCAAACAAGCAGACCTTGAGTCTGGCCTTGAGAAAAAGGAGGTTCAAAGGCCGACGCACATTAGCCCTAGAGAGTTTGCTCACTGGCTGGCGGCTGGGAGCCATATTGACGACGATTCGTTGCGATCACTATTTAAGCGGTAGGTTTCGTGCCGGAGCCTGAAAATTCTACCGCATGCACTTGTGAAAGTTCCGCCCGCCCCAGACACACGGTCGCTCTGTTGCACCAGATCGTAACCAATCCCAATGGTCCTCTTCCTTGATAGCTCACTGCACGGCTGTGAGACCTCATTGACGGCAATCGTCTCGGCGCATTCAGCTTTCTCATCGTAATCGCAAGCTCGGCCGGGGTGAGCTTGTTCGTTAGTATGCGCAATTGGAAACATCGTTCTAGGTTGCCTCTGCTCGGACCCGAACCATCGGACTGCCCTGTGCGGCATGTGCAAAAGAGACCATTCGTGAAGGCGGCCCTGAGACTAGAGTGGGCTGTTGCAGCAGAAACGTTGCGCCACTGCGCCAAGTACCCGCTAGGTTGGTTTCCATATTTCACGCACAAAACGAAAGCCGCATTGCAGCGACGGGAGAATACAAAGTGAATTGAGGATCAAGTGTCTGGCAAGGCTGAGCGGGCTCTAGGAAAGGTAAAGCAAAGCGTTGGGGAAGCTCTCGGCAACGAGAAACTAGCCAATCAGGGAGTTGTGGATCAAGTCAAAGGTGCGGCAAAGGAGACGTGGGCAACGCTAAGGAAGCTGCAACAGAAGTGCAACAGTCGCGCCAGAACGCCGCAACCGACAAGGCACACGAGAGGCGGAACAGGATCAGTCAGTCGGTGAAAAACGCCAAGGATCAAGGACACCTGAGAAGATCGAGAAATTCAAGGAGCGCCATTCAGCCTGATGGTGCCGTGGCTTCGATTACGTCAAGCCAAGCATTGGAATACACCTGCCTCATTGGGTTGTAGTCGGAAAGACTTCGAGCCAGTGCGTCACGTTTCGCGGTTGGTCGCCGCATTCGGATTGGTATGAGCAATAACCAAAGCTCTGCTTGTCCCGTCTGCTCATGAATAATCGCAAGAGGTCAGTTCAGCACATTCCCCGAGCCAAAATCTAGCCATACTGCTCATGAGCATCGCCGAACGAGGGTGGATTCGCGGTTTAACTGAGTGCCGTGTGCCTGATAACAACTCAGCACCCGCGAGTTGGAAAGATCAAGTCAGTGGCCGCCCCGTCTGATCAAAGGCAACCATTTCGGCGGCCGCACACACTTAATTATGCGCAATCTTGATGGTTCGGCTTGCGATGATTCTCCTAGATGGCGAGAAAAAATGATCTCGGAGACCTCGGTTTTGGCTTTATGACCTTTATGAATGGAGTCGTCTTACCACCGAATGTTGCCCGTTCTCGCGGCTGCTCTTCGAGGCCAAGAATTCCACTGCAAACAGCCGGAACCCCTTTGGTTCAAGGAGGATACTTCATGAAAAGCAGATACCGGTCGGGAATGTTGAGGTTGGTCGCAATGTTGGCCGCGACCCTTTGGCTCACGGTCTGCGCTCAAGCAGCCGCAAAATATATCACCCTTCGAACTTTCAACCCAAACTCCGGTGGAGGAATTCCTTACGGCGGATTGCTCGCAGATCAGGCCGGTAATTTGTATGGTGCGAACTCCTCCGGGGGCACAGGCAACTGGGGGACGATCTTTGAACTGACGCCGAACGGGCAACAAGGTTGGAATTATTCGGTTCTCTACGACTGCGGAACAACCACCGATTGTGCCGTTCCGATGGGCTCCTTGGCAATGGACCCAGCGGGCAACCTCTTTGGCGTAACTTATTTCGGCAATGTCTTCGAGATAATCCACAGCCGGTCTGAAGGGTGGACGGCAACTGTTGTTCATGCATTTACGGGTGGCCTTGACGGTAATGCTCCGAGCCCCCTGATTCTGGATGCGGCGGGCAATTTGTATGGCACAAATGCGACTGGCGGACGCGATAACCTCGGATACGTGTTCGAACTCTCCATCTCCGAGGGTCGATGGTCCCTAATCCATCTCTACGATTTCACAGGTCGCGACGGTGCGGAAACGACCAACACAGCGGGTGGCCAAGTGGCTGCTCTCATTCAAGATGGATCGGGCATTCTGTACGGCACCACCAGTCTTGGAGGCACCAGCACCAAGTGCAAGGGAGGCTGTGGCGTCCTTTTTGAGCTGAAGAATGATTCGGGCACATGGACCGAGACGGTCCTTCATAGCTTTACCGGAAGCGGCGGTTCGAATCCCGACGCGGCACTGTTGATGGACGCGGCTGGAAATCTCTACGGTACAGCGACAGGCGGCGGAGCAAATGGACTCGGAGTGGTTTTTGAGATGTCGCAAAGTTCGGGAATATGGCGGACAAGCGTCCTCCACAACTTCACCGGGCTCCGTCAGGATGGTGCTTATCCGAATTCCGCATTGGTAATGGACACCGCTGGCAACCTCTACGGTGCCACTTTCGCAGGTGGAGGAGGTCTTCAGAGCTGTCAAGTTCTCACAGATGTGGGTTGTGGCGTAGTGTTCGAGCTTTCCCCCGCCGGAACAAAATGGGAAACATCGATTCTCCATGCTTTTAGTGGCGGCATAGATGGCGCGTTCCCCGGTGGAGTGATTCTCGATACTAAAGGCAATCTGTATGGTGGCGCAGAATCGGGCGGACAAATGTTCGATGGCCTGGTATTCAAGATCGCTTCCGCTACGTCCGCGATTCAGTGAGGTCCGCTGTTTCTCCAAACAGGGCGATCTAAGCGTCTAATTTGCCGGTATCATGGCCGCTCTCCAGACGCGCAATTATAGCGCGAAGCTGCTGAGCTGTTCGGTCGTTTGGGGATTGGGCTATCAATCGAGACTCAGAGTCGGCGAGACTGTCTAGAAACTCCCGCAGAGCAGATTCTGGAATCTCTTTCAGGTGCATCACGGCGAATTTTAGAACGTCTATCAGCCGCGGCGTCTTCACTTCCGTTGCCGATCTGGCACGAAAGTTACGCAAGTACATCGAGGCTTATGCCAAATCAGCAAAACCTTTTCGCTGGACTTATACCGATCCTCACAAGCGGATTCGTATTAACGAAATCACCGGGACGGCTCGCCAGGCACCAAACGCACAAAGTCGCAAGAGTCAGAGTTCTGGCCCGTCGCAGCCTGCGCTTGAAGTTGGTGTCTGATCTGCCCTTCGCTGATCCGACTTGCGAGGGCAAATCAGCCCGCCTTTCTTGCGGGTGATGAGTAGCCTATCGTCAAAGAGAAAGGCAAACTGATCAAAACCGACCAATTTGGAACTGTGCTCCTTCACGAAAACGTCAGGTTAGGGATGAAAGTCGCTGACTCGACAGACCAGTACCAGGACCCTCTCCTGCTGACTTTCTTAAGCCACGGCTGGCGCAGTCTCATGCGACCGTCGTCGTCCCACTTTACAAGCGCGTCATCTTCGTTCGTTTGCTCGACTGTTCCGAATTCTCCAGTCGGCTTTCCAAAATTGCCCAAACCCTCGACGCGATCTCCGGGATTCAGTTCCGAGTCAGCAGCCGGGGGCTGGATAAGCGGTGGTCTCTTGGCTCGGTCCGCATCAGCAGGTGCACTAACACGTGACAAAGGCGGTTGAGAAGCCTTTCGGAGTTTGGGCAGAAGTTTGAGACATCGCATTCCATTTTCCCGGAGGATGATTTCGTTTGTTCAGCTGCTGGCTAACCGGAGCCTAGGCTTTCAAAGCACGGCTGACGCTGGTCCGAACTGCTCAGTCCTACGACTCATTTGGCGAATTTTAAGTTCGCAGAACCGGACGGCGGGGGCTGTGGGTGTGCGTACGGAAGGGGACATAGCAGAGTACAATGGATGTAGGTCTCGCGCATCTTTCCGCCGCGCTCATTTGAGTGACGGTTCCTTGCGAATCAGGCGAAACGCCATTCTTAAGGAGCCGCTCATGGTGCGCAAATCTCGAGTACCTACAAGTCCCGTTCCCCAGCAGGTTGATGGAAACGCCCTTTACAACACTCTTCTGCTGAATCTTCCCCTCGAAGAATCGGAATTGCTCTATCCGCAGTTCGTCTTTATTCCTTTGCCTACCCGCGAGGTACTCAATGAAGCTGGAGAGCCGATCAAATACGCTTATTTCATGAACAGTGGGTTGGCTTCGGTACTGAACGTGACGCTCGAAGGAAAGACTGTGGAGGTTGGTTTGACGGGCAAGGAAGGCTTTGTCGGCTTGCCGCTGCTCGTAGGCTTTGAAACGAGTCCTGCCCGCGTAATCATTCAGATCGAAGGAAGTGCGTTCAGAGTAAACGCCGCCAACTTGCTGAAGCTTCTGCCAAAATGTCCAGCATTGGAAAAGCGAATGCACCGCTATTCGCAGGTCTTAGCGATGCAGGCATCTCAAATCGCCGCGTGCAATACCGCGCACAGCGTGAACGAAAGACTGGCGCGTTGGTTGCTGATGAGCCAAGACCGCATAGGTTCTGCAGTTGTGCCGTTGACCCAAGAATTCCTTTCCCACATGTTGGGCACTCGCCGCGCAAGCGTTACCGTTGCGGCGTCCGTACTACAGAAAGCGGGGCTGATCAAGTACGCTCGTGGTTCCCTGAACATAGTTAATCGCCAAGCCTTGAAGGCAGCAGCTTGTGAGTGTTATGCAGCCCTAGTTCAGCAATCTTCAAAGTGGGAAAGCGAAGCGTTGAGATCATGACTGTACGAATGCACAATCTAGAGGCTTCGACAGTTAAGGAATTGGAGCAGCGAATGGCGAGCCTTCTCACTCACGCTCAGGGGGAATTGCTAAACGAATCTGAAATGCAAACCTTTGTTCGGCTCCAAGCGGAAATCGAGAAGCGTCTCGCGCTCCGACAATCGGATAGCCTATCCGCCGGTTTAAGAGAATCGGGTTAGAGAAAACCAAGAAAGAATCGACCAAAGGACACTCGCCGAAGTCGTCAAAGCGATGGTGAAGCCGAGAGGGGTTAGTTCTGCTGGGTGGTGCAGTCATTCGCGCAGAGTGAAGCTCTAGTCGTGTAGGACGATGTTGAGAAGCGAACTGTGAACCTGCAAATCGTCACTGCCGTGATAGTCGATGAACCCCAATTTCCGAAACCGGTTCATGAAAAAGCTGACCCGCGAGCGGGTTGTGCCTATCATCTCCGCGAGGGTCTCTTGACTGATATTGGCGATTAGAGTCTCGGGCTTGCCTTCCTTGCCGAAATGAGCCAACAGCAGAAGAATGCGAGCCAATCGTTTCTCACTAGAATTGAAAAGCTGGTCAACCAAATCTTCTTCGTATCGGATGTTCCGTGCCAGCAAATACGCCACGAACAATTCGGAGAACGCAGGTTCGCGGTGAAGCACTTCTACCATCGATTTCTTGTCGATTCGCATCACCGAGCAATCGGTCATCGCGGTTGCGGAGCACAGTCGCAGAGATTGCCCTGTAAGGCAACCCTCCCCGAAGAAATCGCCCTCGTTCAAAATGCCAATGGTGGCTTCCTTCCCAATCTGCGACACAACCGTGAGTTTTACCTTTCCTTTCTGGATGTAAAAAACCGCGTCGGACGAGTCGCCTTGAGCAAAGATAGTCTCCTTCTTGGAAAGCGGTGTGATCTTCCTACCGCCGTCAATGGTCGAAAGGAATGTCTTGGGATCGAATTTAACGAGTTTCTTGGACGCCGATACGAATGGCATGATTGACCCCTTCTCAAGGGTGCGGATGCGCAAAACTCTTACGTATGAAGAAGGATGAATGAATGCGGAAGAAAGGTGCGAATCGTTGCCCGCAAAACTGCGATCCGCTCGATGAAGAATATGATTTCACCCTCGGTGTCGAAAGTCAAACGCTCCCGCACCTACTATTTCAAACTAAGCCGCCGCTAGCAGTGACCACGATCACAGAGATTGTTGGCTCACACACGAGGTCACCAAACTCCAAAAGCAAAATTGACCCTCTTCATCAGGGTCAGTCCGGCGGTGTCGAACAAGGCAGCGAAGGCGATCCGGGACACATTTCGAAGCTGGAAGCTGCCGCAGCGCAGTGACCAAGTGATCGACGATCTGTCGCGGATGTTCAATCCCATTATCCGGGGCCGGATCCAATACTACGGGCGATATTATCGCTCGGCGCTCTACCCGAGGGACCATCGCTGCGGTAGCTAAGATTGGCGATTTCGTGGGCAACGGGATGGGAAGTCCCCTTGATACGGGCGGGGCTTGCGCGTGCGCCTTCACGGGGACCAATCCAGCGCTCGGCCAGTTTTACATGATGGAGCCCATCAGCCGTTCAGTCTACAAGCTTTGCAGATGAAGTTGACGGAGAACGTTGCGAACCCGGCTCCCGGGCTCAAGACGGCAAACTTCCAACTCGCCTACTCGCTGTCGAAATTTGTAAATCCCCTGGCCTTCCAAAGCCCCCCACCTCCGGGAAACCCGGCGGCTCAAAATGATCAGGATTTTGTCCTGACTGCGATCGACAGCGATCAGCCGCTGCGATTCATGGGGCCGTCGCTGCTCGACCGCACCCACCAGATATCCTTCGGCGGAAGCTTCGATGTAGCGGGTGGCTTCCGTTTTGGGGTAATCACTCACTTCTATAGCCCGCTGTCCAGCCCGGCGATTATTGGTCAAAATTTTACTCCGGGGCAAATCTACCAGACCGACTTCACCGGAGGTGGGCTTGAGAACCAACCCATGCCCGGCACCAGCAACGGCTCGTTTATGCGCCAGTTTGGAGTGACTGGACTGAACAACGCAATCAACGCCTACAACGCGATCTACGGAAATGAGCCAACCCCGGCCGGCCAGAAGCTGGTTGCCTCTGGCTTGTTTACCGTCGAGCAACTGCAACAGATTGGCGCAGTGGCTCCGATCGTGGCGCAAGCACCGGCAAACCAGTTGCTTTACCCATGGACTAGAGCCTTGGATTTCAAGGCCAGTTGGGTTCATCGGTTCGATGAGCGGTTCCTGATCGAACCGAGTGTTAGCTTCTACAATGTGGCCAACTTCTCCAACTTTAATCAGCCTCCGGGCGTGATGACCGGCTGGCTTGCCGAAGGTAGTGGTTCGATCAACAGTATTGCCGCCGGAAGCTCAAGCGCTCAATCCTACCGTGTCGGCAATGGAACGGGCGTATTCGGTCTGGGTTCACCTCGGGTTCTGGAGTTTGGTCTGCACCTAACGTTCTAGACCCTGCAGTAACTGCATTTCGGGCCACCAGTCAACGCTGGTGGCCCGTTTTGTTTGTCGAAAACCATCTGGTTTTCGTGAAGTCCTCGCCCGCAATCATTAGGTCGCAACCAGACATGCTCACGGTTGGCCAAGCGAGCCACGCAGGTTCGCGGATTTTGTCAGGCGGGATGAATTGGGAAAGAGCAGGCTGAATGCGTCATACCTGCTGCGGGCTCTGACTTCGATGGCCGCGGCCACTGCTTCGCGTCCCTATTGGAGGCGATCTCTTGGGAAGCCGTTTCGGCGATCTTGGTGCGACGGTGGGCAACGAAGCGGGGACGAACCTGTGGCATGAGTTCATCCCGGTGTTGAGCGGGGAATGAAAAGTCACTCCCCTAGATTTCTATCTAAGATTAAAGAGCGCATCGATCGCCTGCTACTAAACCTTCGGCCCGCGGTATTAGGAATGCAGTCCATTTGGGATGGGTGACGCTATCAGCGTACCCAACTGAGCGCCATTTCGCTGTCAACGAAAATTAGCGTTCCAAACAAAACTCGCTAGTAATCCACTCAGGTAAGGACTCTCGGTCCGTTTTCTGCTTGGACGAGCGAAAACAACAATCGGAATACTGTCACCACCCTATGTCCAACACCCCGGCACTCGGCTAGAAATAGCATAAGGTGATACGGTGTCCAGCCGAAAGAAAACTGCATTATGGGGCGTAGTAGCCTTCGCTCTCGCTACCATTTTTGTCGTATCCGGGTTGGCCATGGCTCGCGGTGCTCACCGGACTCTCTATAATCAGGCGCCTACGAGTGCTCAATCTGGGTTGCGTCCGATTTCTCACGAGGCGAAGCCATCTGCCGCTGTCGGCGTTGTTGGCCCAGCAATGAAAACAGTTGCGAAATCAAAGCAGGCACGTCGTCCGCCAAAAAAGGAAAGTGACCGATGAACAAGAAAGAGATCGAATCTCCGAAACTCACAGCTGATTTCCTGCTTTGGGTAGGACCGTTTCTGATCGCGATGTCTACGCTGATCGTGCACTTCCTCCTGCGTTTATTCTAGATTGCCGATTTTATTGGAACCGGAAAAGATCAGCGGAGCTCGTTGGTGCAAGACTTCGGCTCCCGGACTCTAATCTCCTAGTCCCTGCGAAGCCCATTCCTGCATAGCTAGAAATAAGTGCTGTGGTAGGAAACAACGCCTTGGCATTGCCCACGGACCAACGCTGCACACTCACAAGCCGAACATCTTCAGAGGTAACGAAACACAGTGAGCTGGATCTCCAGAAAGAACCTCGATCCTCCGGCCGAGGCGGAGCTTTTTTCTTGACATCCATTTTTATAGAACTCATTGACCTCGGTCCGCGTAAGCGCGACAAATAAAAGTGCCCAAACTCATCTCGTGAGTCTGGGCCTCTTTGAGTTCCATCGCTCGATTATGTCGTTTTTCTTAGCCGCTTTCACCTTAGCCCACCGAGCACGCTGTGCCGCAGCAATCCTCTTGCGGGCGCTGGCAGACATCGTTTGTTTCTAGGCGACATTCGCCTTACAGTTGTGGGCCTTTACTCTCGCCCAACGTGCTCTCTGGGCAGCCGCGATTCTGGCATATCGCTTTGCCGAAGTGGATCACGTCAGGCTGCGGCATTCAGATTAGTGGTCTGAGCACGTGATGGGCTGGATGGCTGCAGAGTTCTGTGGTCTCTCAATTCGCCGAGAAGAAAATTGATTTCTCCGCCGAGTAGAATGGCAAAACCGGACAAATAAAACCACACATACAATCCGATGGCGGCCCCTAGCGGACCGTACGTCTTATCAAGACTCTCGAAGTGTCGGAAGTAACTCCCGAGTAGGTATGACAAACCAACCCACGTCATCACCGCAACAATTGCTCCGGTCAGGCTATCCCGGAAGCGCTGTTTCACGTCTGGACCGAAATGGTACAGTAGTTCTACTGCGAGCACCGCAGAGGCTACGGCTATTCCCCACCGCAGGAAACGCCACGCAGCAAGTACGGCCGGATTGAGGCCAAATCTGCCTGTAAACCAGATCCCGAGAGAAGTCCCCTCGACCATCAATCCTACAGCCACAAGTAACAGAGATCCCGCGAGCAACGTCAGTCCCAGCGCAATGGGACGAGTCTTCCAAACTGGGCGAGTTTCGCGGACTCGATAGACGACGTCAAGGCCGTCGATTATCGCAGCAAATCCGCTGGAGACTGTCCAAATCGTGAAGATTAACCCAAGAGTAAAGAAGTGCAGGTGCTTGTGATTGACGACGTCAGACACGATGTTGCGCACCAAACTCATTCCATCTCCCGGAACGAGCTTGGCCATTAAGCTCAGAAGTCCCTCAAATAGGTGAGGGATCGGCACGTAACCGAGCACCGACGCCATCGAAACCAACAGTGGAAACAGTGAGAGCACGAAATAGTACGAGAGGCCGGCGGCAAAGACGAAGAGATGTTCGTCGTAAACGTCGTTGTACATGGTCAGCAGCGAGCTTTTGGTCGTGAGCCACGCCACTTTCACTGCTACAGTCAGCACCAGGGCACCTCGGAGCTTCCGTTTCATGCTGGTTTACTCGATTTTACCGCTGGCGAGGCGTGGCCGGTGTGCAATGTTGGTCTCACTGATTGGCGCACGTTGTGGTATGCCATACGCCGCTTGGCCTTCCAGTTGCTCCGGCGCCATGTACTGGATGGTGCTTGCCGCCCTGCTCGTGTGTGTGCTCGGTAGCCACGGGGTAAATTGGCTGGTCATGCCACCTTGGCTTTCGTCGCCGTCTTTCGCGCGGTTCGTGGCTTTTTCCGAGATGATGCTGCCGCAGTTTTTCTCGCTTTGGGTGCGGCTTCAGCCGCAGGCGGCAGTTCCAGCTTGGGCTGTTTCGCGGTGCGATGATGGCCATGGCGCAGCGGCTGGATGCGCGCAGCCTCTTTCCGTCCGTAGCTGAGCGTCTCTATTTTTTTGGCGCTCGTCCTCAAGATTTGCCGGAATCGTTTTGGTTGTCATTGCCCGAGTCTGACAGAACTAGCTACTTCCAAACTGTCCAATTTTGGCCACTCCATGACGATTCATGGGCCGCCACGAAAGTATGGTTGGAAGGATTTGTGAGCCTTTACCCAATCCTGGAGCCGGAGCAATGTAGCGCCGTGAGGCTCGCACCAGCCTCTACCTGTGAAAGCACTCAGGACCTTTCACGACGACCAAAAGCTTGAGGGTTTTGAACCCGACCCTGCTGGACAGCGCCAAACGAATCACCAGCTCTCGGGCACTGTGCCGCATCCTAGGTCGGAGTTTCCAACTGGCGTGAGATCGGCTGGAGCCTTCGCTCCGTACTCCTTCGCTGTCGCTCCCACAAGCCCGTTTCTGGATAACCTCCCCGGTTTCACCGACAACACACTCAGAATCTTGACGATCAGATAACTCCGCGCAGGCAAAAATCTGGGCGCCCCTAATACAGGCCAGAGGTGATGGCTTTCTGACTACTCTTCTGCGAAAAGGCGCGCTCGGCCGATTGACTCATTCGCCCTTGTTCGTGACAACCTGCTCCGCCGGTTTGACATGCTTCCTCATGATTTCATCCAGCAGAAACAAGTCGGTGAGCAGTGCGCGGAGATGAATGGAAGCGTTCAGATTATCAATCAACTGCGAACTGATAATGCGCTGGGCCAGAACCAGCTCAATGGTGGCAAGAGAATCGCGGGAGTCGCGATTGAGAACTGCAAGAAACGCCGCGTATTGTTCGGCTGGCTCAAGACCTTCCTCTCGGACTGCCACCGTACAAACTTCCGCCAGTCCCGTCAAAGCCTCAACGGCGCGTTGCAGGAATCCACGAACTTGCCCACCTGATTCGCTGCCTTCGTCAGTGCGGAGCCCCTGAGCTGCATAGGCCAGCATGAACTCGTAGCACTCTTCCACGGCCTCACAACGATTCCCAACTTCAGACAGCATCGGTTAGCCCTCGCCCTTCCAAACCCTTGGAGTTCGATGCCGAAGACGATGGGGACGAAGATATTTCCACCATCCATCGATTGGGATCATGCTCTTTCAAATAAAAGTCGCGGCTCATCCAGCCGAAGATCATCGACTTCGTGATGGGGCGTTTCTCCGGACGCAGTCCGAAGTAGACATGGACCATGATCAATGCGATCAGTCCTACACCCGCCAGACCGTGCAGCACATACATCATGCCCCAGGTCATGTCGCTGAAGAGATATGGATTGCGGGGAAAGAAGACGGTGCGCACACGAGACATCAGGAACACGCCGGTTATGATCGCAGAGAGACCGGCGGCGATGATGGCACCGTGGTAGAGCTTGTTCTCCAAAGGATATTTGGCGAACTTGTCCGGAGGAGGCTCGGGCTTACCGGCAAATCGTCCCATTCTTCGCCATGCGTCCCGCAAATCAATCCGATCAGGCCAGATCGCCCAGAAGTCCATAAAGAAGGATGCATGGATGATGTGAAAGAGAATGGAAGCGGTCAAGACGACGCCCGCGATCCAGTGATAAGTCACCCAGGGAAACTGAACGCCAACTTTCGGCAGGAAGGCGGTAAACAGTAGTGTGAACATGGAGGCGGCCATGATCCAGTGAAACAGCCGCGCTGTCAGCGAGTGTCTGGGCACATGCTCAGGTATGCGCACTGCGACGGCCGGTGAAATAACGCCCGCAAATTCTCTCGGGTTGGCAAAATATCGCAGATAGGCAGCGTGAACAACAAAGAAGAGGAACCCCGAGATCACCGCGACCCAGATCAAGAACCAGGCGATATGGATCGGGACCAGTCGCCCCCACGGACTCGTCGCCCATTCTAAGAATCCCATGTTGCCTCCCCTGCTACAGTTCCTATTCCGACGATGGCGCGCTTCACAAGATTTCTCATCAGCGGGATCTTGTAGGCATTGAATTGCAATGGGGCCGCTCCCTGCACAGCCAGTTTCCCCGCCATCTCTCCCGTTGCGGCGTTGCGTGGCTTGCCGCGAACTGCATCTTCGACTGCTTTCAGCCTCAACGGACGTGCGGCCGCGCCGTTAACGGCAATTCGGATTCGTTCAATCCTGTCGCCCGAAGTCGCCATCGCCGAGGCGACATTCATCAGCGGGAAGTCCCAAACGTTGCGGTCTCGAATTTTCTCAAAATAAAATTGCGTACCCGCCCAGGTGGACGGAATACGAATGGCCGTAAGCAAGTCGCCGGGCTGCAGGATGTGCAGCCGGGTAATGTCGATGTCAGGACCGATGAAGTAATCTTCTGCGTCCACGACGCGCTCGCCTTTGCGCATGCGTATGACAAACTTGGCGTCAAGGGCAATAAGGGCTGGGGCTGAATCGGAGGGATTCACGGCCACGCAACGGTCGGCGTGAAGAATCGCATGCTCGCGGTTGCGGCCCTCCGGTGTGTCGGCATAGCAAATGTTGCCGCCGGCGCGGTAACACGGCCAACCGCTCCGGTAATACCAGCAGCGCGTATCCTGCGAAACATTTCCGCCAATTGTTCCCTGGTTACGGATCTGCGGCGATGCCACTAATTCCGCAGCCTGCGCCAGCAGATCATACTTCTGCATAATGATGGGATGATTCGCGAGTTCGGTAAGCGTCGTCATGGCACCGATCTCGATACCATCGCTGCCATCATTGCCAGAAGCGCGAATTCCGCGCAGTTCGCCGATTCCACTCAGGTCGATCACAACCTTCGGCTTCTTGATTCGATCCTTCAGCCAGTCGAAGCTGTCGAGCCCTCCGGCCAGCACCCAGGCGTCGGGTCCGTGCTGTTCGAGAAGTTTCTGCGCGTGGGCGATGGATGCCGGCTGAAACAATTCGAAAGCGGCCATTACGTCTCGAATGACAGCCATAACTCTCCTTCAATTCCCGATCAAATATAGCCCATTAAATGTGCGCCATGAGCGGAAGCTGCATCGGCCGGCCCGCTTCGAGCGAGGTCAGAATCGTGTCGGCGTTCACCGGAGCACGCTGAAAAATCTCGTCTCCCAATGCATCGGATAGGGCATTTAAGATCGAAGCGCACCCGCCTCCAACTGGGGGCTCGCCGACACCGCGAGCGCCGACCGGCGTCTCCGGGTCTGGAATATCCAGAGCAGTCCACTGCATGTCGACGGGTACGTCGAGAATCGTCGGCGGTTTACTTTGGTAAAAGCGCTTGGAGAGCATCTCGCCATAGCGCGCATCGAACACCCATTTCTGGCCAATCGCATGGCCGATGCCGAGCGTCGAACGGCCCAGCACCTGTCCGCCGAGCGCCCGCGGATGGATCACGGTTCCAACATCGGCGGAGGCGAGAAAATCGACGATGTGGTACTTGCCGGTTTCAACATCGACCTCAACCTCGGCGAAACTTGCAACATAGGAATATGTCGAACCATCGCGTGGGTAATTGTCCTTGGCGGCCACCACCAAGCCTTGTCCGGCCAACGCCGCGACCGACGCCTTGGTTAATTTGTGGACATCGGCTGGCACTTCATGGCCATCGTAGATACCTCCTAATTCAATCGCGTGCTTCGCGGCCTGCGCCAAAGTCATGCCAGCACCACCGCCTTTGCGGAAAACGCGTTGGTTCGCTACGACGTACTGCTCCGGCTTGCCGCCAAGTTTCTTTGCCGCGATTTCCTGAAGCTTCTGCTTAGCGGCCATCGCCGCGGCGTATGCCGCACGCGTCATGGCGTGCGTCGTCTGACTGCCACCGGAAACGCAGGTGAACGGAAGATCTCTCGACGTGTTACCCCAGACTACGTCGCATTTTTCCCACGGCACGCCGAGAACCTCCGCCCCGGCACGATGTACATCCATCACCGACTCGGTTCCGAGGTTGCCGATTCCAGACTGGAAGGTAACGCGTCCGTCCGGCTTGACGACGAGAAGCCCGTCGAATCCGATGGTGCCGCCAACGTAACAACTGAGCGAAACGCCAACGCCGCGAACTTTCGTGCCCACCTTCTTGGTCGTACGCGCGACCCGCTCGTTCCATTTGAACTGCTCGGCGCCACGGTCGAGCGCTTCCTTCAGGAATGCGCTGGTGGCGTACTGACGTTTTCCCTGCACAACTGGTCCCAGCGGCGCTTTGCCCTCGGGACAATTGATGCGGCGGATCGCTACCTGGTCGATTCCAAGTTTGCGCGCGGCTTTCGCGATAATGGGCTCGATAATGACAATCCCCTGCAACCCACCCGGCGAACTCTGCGCACTCCGCGGTGGCGTGTTGGTTAACACCGTCAAACCGCGCCAGCGCATGGCCTGCGGCTGGTAGAGCAGCGAGACGATGCGTCCCGATGAAGCAGCGTCACCTACTGCGTCGTAGGGACCGTTGTTGCAAACGACGAACATGTCGAGGGCCGTGATCCTTCCCTCTTTTGAGAACCCGACTTTCATTCGGCCTTGAAAGCTGGGACGGGCGCGCCCGATGAAGGTCTCCTCTTCGCGGCTGATACGCATCATGACCGGAGCATTCGTTTTCTTCGCCAGCAACGCGGGGATGATCATGGTCACGCCGCCCGTGATCTTGCTGCCGAATCCACCTCCGGTGTATTCGCTGATGAAAACAACATTGTCGGGACTAATGTTCAACCAGCGCGCGATAGCCGGCAATGTTTGCGCGGTGCTTTGCGTGCCCGTGTAGATGTAAACTTTGCCGTTTTGCCAATAGGCCATCGCGCTGCGGGTTTCGAGCGTCTGATGGCTGGTATCAGGAGTGACGAACGTCTCGTCAAGAACAAGTGCAGCATTCTTGAAGCCGGAATCGACATCGCCGTATGTCCATTCGTCGGGGCTTTTGCCCATCGGAAGACGACCGTGCTTTTCCTCCTCGAAGTCAGCCTTGGTCCACTTGAGTTCCGTGACTGCAGGAGTGCCGGGACCTTGTGAGCCGGCCGGCGGCCGGGTCCAGACATTGCCATCGGTTCGCGGATTGGGACCACCCGGGCGCAAAGTTTCGAGCGGGTCGATCACAAAGGGGAGTGGTTCAAAATCGATTTCGATTTTCTCAATGGCTTCCGCGGCGGCTAGTTCGTCGACCGCGGCCACGGCGAGCACAGGTTCGCCCTGATAAACCGGCTCCATCGTAAGACCGCGCTCGCCCCACTTGCTGGCCTTGATCACCGTGCCATTGTCGGTAAGCGTATCGGCCGGGGCAGGCAGCTCAGCGGCTGTGAGAATGGCTTTGACGCCGGGCATGGCGAGCGCCGCTTTCGCGTCAATGCGCTTTACCCGCGCGTGTGGCATCGGACTAAGCAGCAGTTTACAAAACAGCATGCCTTCCGCGCGAAAATCCTCAGCGTACTTCGCCTTGCCCGTGACCTTGGCATAGAGGTCGGGGGTCTCGTAGTTCTTGCCAATCAGTTTGTACCCGGCACCGTAGGTGCGCTCGGCAGCCTGGGTGGGGTCAGCAGGTTTCTTGTTATCGACGACCTGATTGTCGTTATCCAAGCGACGACCTCCGCATATTCTCCGCCCCGCGCATCAACGCCGTCAGAATTTTGTCGTAATCCTGACAGCGGCAGAGATTTCCCGAGACACCGTGCGCCAGTTCCCGACGCGTGGGATTGGGATTTGTTTTCAAAAATCCGACCGCGGTCATGATGAAACCGGGCATACAGAACGCGCACTGAAATCCCTGCTCGTCGATGACACCTTGTTGCACAGGATGCAAGGTGCCGTTTTCGGCGGCCAGACCTTCGATCGTCAAAACCTTCCGGCTACGCACCGTGTGTGTGAGTAGCGAACACGAATAGTGTGGAATGTTGTCGATAAGAACGGTGCATGACCCGCATTCAGCGCGGTCACAGCCGAGCTTTGTGCCGGTCAGTCCCAGCTTGTAGCGCAGCGTCCATGCGAGCGTCTCTTGCTGCATGACATCGACGCGCCGTTGTTGACCGTTAACGTTGAGAGTGATGAGACGCTCGCCCACGCCAGGAGCCGGTTGCTGGCTCTGCAACATAGAGGAGGCACGAAAAAGATAACTACCGGAGGAGACGGCCACGCCGCTGCTGATGACGCCTTTGATGAAGTTGCGCCTTGAGACAGCTTTCAGCACGCCTTCCGCCGACACGTCTTGAATTGGCTCTAAATTTACGTTCTCTGTCATGCTCGGTCACCCCTGTCTGGGCCGCCGCCGTTCCAGTCTCACATCCATCGACGTGAGGCCGCATATTTAAAGAATTCGATTATCAGAAAGAATGCCGGATTCGGAAATTTCCGATGCGGATACTATAATCGCGCCGCTCGTTAGCGAGGAATCCGGTAGATGCCGTAATCCAGCACGAGTGCTCCTGAGGAACTAATTGTCATTCTCCCGTTGCTGGGATGGGTAAGAGTTGAAAGCCGAGTCGAGCTGATTGTTTGCGGAGGCGCATTTTCAGCTCTCTGGCGTGCCGGTTCATCGCAATGGTGGAAGACGCTTTCTGCGTAGGGTTCCTTCGTCGATAGGACGTGATAGAGAATCCCCGCGATTTTGTGTGCGGTGGCAGTGATCGCCTGGGCAGTGCCGAGCTTGGCCATACGCCGAAAGAACTTGCCGAAATAACCCTTCGCGCGGCACCGGGAGTTGGCGCCCATTCTGAGCGCAGTAGCGGTGCGATGCTTTACCTGGCGCGTTTTACAGGACAGCACCTTGCCACCGCTGACTCGTTTTTCCGGACAGAGGCCAAGCCATGAAGCGAAGGCAGAGGCGTTGCGGAACCTGCTGACATCGGTGCCGATCTCTGTCAGCACAACTTGCGCGGTGGCTACGCTGACTCCGGGGATGTCGGTGAGATCGACGCCGGCAATGCGGTAAAGCTCACTACGCAGATCGAACCGAGGATCGTTCCCCTGCCGATGATAGGCCGTGGCCTTGGTGCGTGGTGGCATGGGATCCTCGGTCGCGCTGGGAAGAGCCTGCATCCGACGTGCCGTCTCCTGATCCAATTCCAGCATCAGCTTCTGGTAGTAGCGGTATCCCTCCAGCGACTGCTTCAGGGTGAATAGATGCTCCGGCCGCTAGTCTCCAACCAGAGCCTGTGCCACCTTGTCCCGCGGGCTCTGCACCCGAAGATGACAGAGTTGCGCCAGTGCGACGGGATCGCGCTGGCCTGAGAGGATGGCATCGAGAATCGCTTAGCCACTGGTTCCGGTGATGTCGCTGAGCACATGGTGGAGCTGCAGGTTCATCTGGCTGAGCGCCTTCTGCATGTGCAGGATGTGCTCGGCTGCCATCTCCAGCAGGCTGCCACGGTGCCGCCACAGAGTACGAAGGGCACAGATCGCATCGGGCGGCCGGAAGCTGGCCCGCAGTAGCCCTACCCAATGCAGATACTGGATCCACTGGCAGTCGGATACGTCGCTCTTGCGTCCGGGTACACTCTTCAGATAGTGCGCACTGACTAAATAAACTTTGAACCCACGCTCCTCCAGTATCTGAAACAACGGGATCCGATAGACGCCTGTCGACTCCATCGCCACGGCCTCCGACACTGGCCGAGCCAATCGGCAATTGCAGGCAGATCGCAGGTGAAACTGTTGAACCGGCGCGTCGCCTGCTCATCACGATCTGGCGGTACCGCGACGTAAATCTCCTCCGCGCCAATATCGATGCCCGCCGCATCCGGCTCCAATATCATCGATCTGCGCTCCCGCTTCTCTCCTCGCTTCGCCATCGTCTTCTCCTTGTAGCTGGAGAAGGCAGCCCGAGGTGCGAATCGTTGCCGTCTCCTGATCGAGATCGCTGCACTGCTCCGCAGACGTCATCACTAACCTATCCGCTACCGCAGACCCATTGCTTCTAGACGGGCTCATCAAGCACATGCCGACTTCGGGCCGTAGCTTGCCGCCGCCTCCAGCCCACTTATCATCGATCACCCCAAGTTCCTTCCGTTCCTATCTAAACGAAGCTCAGTCTATTGCTTCGAGGAAATTGCCATTGATCTCCCACAGGCCCGTTTCTGGCCAACTTCCGAGTTGTTGCCGACCACACATCCAGAATCGCCGCGTCGCGCGCCGAGAAGCGACAAAAACGTCCAGTGACGATACGCACTATCGGACAAAAAGTCCGGGTTTGCGCACCGGGCCACGGGCCGAGCCACCTGAGTGTGTACTTCATTTGAGAACGCTCAGAACTCGAGCCGCGCTTGAAATGCTATCATCCGTGGACTGCTATCGCCGCCTAAACCAACACCGAGCAATCCCGTCGGAGGAGAAGTGGTGTAAGAGAGCGCTCCGAAGCCAGTTTGCGTGGAAGGCTTTCCCGGAATACCGGCCAGCGTCATGCCGGGAAGCCCAAAGTTCGGATGGTTGAAGACATTGAAGAACTGGGCTTCTACCCTGACCTTCACCCGCTCGGTCACAGGAAACCATTTCGTGAGATAGAAGTCATTCCAGACGAAATCGGGGCCGCGCAGGGCGTTGCGGCCGAGGTTTCCGAATTGGCAACTCTGTGGCTCGTCGCCACCGGCGCACTGCCCAGTACTGGGATCAACCGCGGAAACAAAGGCGGCCGGATTGAGCCACTGGAGGGTGCCCGGTTGCGTTACACCGGCGACCGGATGATGCTGATAGAGCGGGACGCCCGTAACGAGGCTTGCGAACTGCGGACCGCTGCCCTGGACAATGCCGTTCCCATTCGCCGAATAGGGTGTGCTTAGAACGGAGAAGGGCACCCCACTGTGCCAGAACATGGTCCCGGAAATCTGCCAGCCGTTGAGCACGTGGGCCAACTGGTGATTCCGAACGTGGACGGGCAACTGATACACATATTGCGCGTTGAGGTTGTGCCGGATGTCGTAGTCGCAAGGACCGTAATCGCGGGCCAGCTCTCCGGGCAGAGGGGAAAGAATGCCTCCCGCCGAGAACTGAAGGAACCCTCCGTTCGAAACCGTATCCATGCAACGGCTCCACGTGTAGTTGAGTTGTCCCTGCAGACCGTGTCCCAGGCGCTTCATCGCAGTGAGTTGAAGGCCGTTGTAATGACTATTCTCCCCGGTGGCGAGCTGAGTCACCGCGCTGAACCGTGGATCGGTTGGCTGCAGGTAGGGGAATGGCGCAAAGCACCCCTGGCACACCCTCTGGTATCCATTCACTTGGGTTAGGTAGGGCTGGTTCACAGCGCGCGTTCCAACATATCGCCCCAGTAAACTCGCCGTGGTTCCGAATTGATGTTCAATTCCCAAGCTCCACTCCATGAAGTACGGAGCATGCAACGTGCCGGTGGGCACCGCTGTGATAGCGACAGGTGGAAGGCACGTCGTGGGATCTGCCTGCGGGGATGCGCACGAAAGCTGTCCTTGAGGGAATCCCGAACTAAATCTTTGATTCGCGGCAACCGTCGCATCCACCGCACTGTTGGGTACTCCCGGAGCGATGGCAGTCCCGCCTATTGTACCCAGCAGACCTCCCTGGAAGGTTTTGTCGTAAGGAGGATTGGTGCCAATCAGGTCGGCCACACTGCCCGGCAGGATATCGCTGAAGATCCCGAAACCAGCTCGCAGCACAGATTTTGGCTCGAACTGCCATGCGATCGCGGTTCGCGGCTGCAGAATGGCCAGCGGCGTGGACGAAAACAACTTGCCGAGATGAGTCTGGATGGCGGCATTCAACGGCTGATTCACATCATGCGAGATCGAGCTGAAAGAACCGCCTAGACGTGCGATTTGGCCGTGTGGATTGAGCGGATTCGAGTTGAAGGTGTCGCGCACGCCGAATGTCCACGTAAGCTTCTGAGTCACTTTCCATGTGTCCTGGGCATATAAATCGAGATTGAGGAAGCGGAATGGTTCGTTCGCCGACAGAGGAAACGTCTGGGTTGCGGTAGAGGCCACTCCATAGATGAATTGCGGCAACGTCGTGTAGGCCACGGTTGGAACTGTGCCTTGTCCGAAGTCATAGTCATTCAAGCGAAAGATACGGGTGTTCGTGCCAAACCGGAGTTCGTGAACGCCATGGCTCCAAGCAAGGTTGTCATTGATGAAGAAGCGAGAAGCCCGCCTGCCTTGCACCCACGTGTTGTCGAGGCCTCCAATTGTGGTGAAGGGTGCATTGGCACCGCTGCCCTGCAACACAATCGGAAATGCCGCGAGCGTCTTCTGCAAGTTGGCAGGCCCAAACAAGCTTTCGTACCACGAAAACGCTGGATTGAAATAATTCACCAGATTTTGTGAGAAGACGTGGGTGTAGCCGGCTGCGAACGAGTAGAGAGGCTGAGGAGAGACCGCATCAAACAAAGAGTTGATGGGATCCGTGTAGGCAGCTTGTACGCCCGTGTCCGCCTGAAAACGAAACCAGGTCGTGTCTTTCTGGTTGATGTTGTAGTCGATGCGGACCGTCTGCACTTGTTCGTGGTCATCGCTGGAGTGCGAGACGCTCTGCCGGTTCGCGCAACCGTTTCCGTTTGGTGGACTGCCCGACGGGGTCGTGCCGTCCGAGTTCAAAGGACACCCGAGCACCGCGAGAGGCGTTCCGCCGGTGTTCCCGTACAGGGAAAACGCCTTCTGATAAAACGGGACCAGTTGTGGCGCCGGAGCGTACGTTGATCCGGTTACGGAGTCGGTTCCACCCAGCGGGAGTTGCTGCAGAACGTACTGCTGGAAGGCCGTGCTGGGAACCGTCGTGGGCGTCACGATGGGCAGCGCGATCCGAACCCACTCACTGTCGAAGAAAAAAAAGAGCTTGTCGCGCGCAATCGGCCCTCCCAGACTGCCCCCAAAGTGATTTACCGTCGCTCCGGGCTTGTGATTCCCAGGCGTCGCATTGGTAAAGTAGTCGGCTGCATTCAGCAGAGCACCATTCCACAGTTCATAGAGATTTCCGTGAAACTGATTCGAGCCCGACTTGGTGACGTAGTTGACCTGGGATGCGCCATACCGTCCTTGATCCACGGCAAAGGAAAGAGTATTGACCGTCACTTCTGAGATGGAATTCAGCCCCAGCACAAGATTGGTGGAGAGGCCGCTGTTAAGGTTGGTGAGCGGGTCATTGGTTTCCAGTCCGTCGACGATATAGCCGTTTGAGAGGGCAGGCAGCCCGTTGAATTCCACATTGCCGTACCCGTTTGTGCCGCCCACGAAATCATTGCCGCTGCCTGCCGTATTGATCAGGGCGCCCGGAGCAAACTGCAATGGGTAGGTGAGATCGCCGCCTGGATTGGGCAGATCCTCCAGGGCTGGGGCATTCAAGGTGGTGGATGTGTTGGCGTTTTCCGGATTGAGGATGGGAGCCTCGCTGCTGACCTCCACCGTCTCACGGGACCGGGCCACCCCCAGCGTGAAGTCCACGGTTTGCTTTTGACCGAGGGCCGAAACGACATTATTGTTTTGTCGTGGCTCGAAGCCTGGTGCTTCCACCTTGACCGAATAGATCCCCGGTTTTAGCTGGGGGAAGTTGAATCGGCCCGAGTCATCGGTCTTGGCGCTGCGTTTCAGTCCGGTATCTGGGTTTGTGATCGTCACAATGGCGCCGGGTACGACGGCGTTAGTTGCGTCCCGAACCTGGCCAACAATGGCACTGGTGGTCTCTCCTTGTGCCAGCGTTTTCACTGGAGCGAGAGACGCCACCGCCAACACAAGAAAAGCAAAGTGCACTGCCCGCGCCATGAATGACCCCACTCATTTTTGCCTTGAGGCGGCAATGTGTCCCAATAGGATGTATTAACCAGAGATTATTCTATGAAGTTAACCATAGTTAACGCAAAGAAGCAAGGACCTGAAGGGCGGCGAGACTGGGAATCCTCGGTTGCGTTCGGCCATCGACTCGTCTTTGCACAGCTGCGCCGGCTGCTACTCCAGCGGCCTTTACGACTCCCGGGAACTTCTACACCCCTCGCTCGCTCCATTCAATTTGCACAAGTCCCGCGTCCGCCGCACCAGCGGCTTCCTTCTGCCGGCTTTTTCGAACGCGACGCGCGCCGACAGGACTGTGACTCGTCCGCCCGTTGTGACCGGAAGACGTTAGGACTCTATCGGAACCGCTCCACCGGGAAGATCGCGCAACGGGACATATCCGTTTCGGGGGAGGGCGGATAGAGCCGTAAGAAGGAAGCCGATGGTGCGGTCGGCGCAGGATGTTTGGGCTATGGGTTTTCAACTCGGCGCGGTGCCGCGACCGCAAGTAGAACAATAAGCATCAGCTGCCAAGGAACCGCGCCCTCTTTGGCGCTGTCCCCAATGTGGCGGCCCCATGGCGGTCCTCGAGAGACTTTCTGCTGCCCAGTTCCAACTCCGTTCTCCACCTTTTCGCACCGGAGCCGTCGCATGAAACTCCAATCACGATCTCCCTCACTCGGCGCCTTCCACCACCGGCAGGCGTGGTGCGCCTTTGTTGCCCCACACCAAGCTCCTCGCTTCGAACTTTCGCACGCAAACTACAATCCAACCAATCCCAGCTGCGCTCTGGTTAGCTCCATCATCGATTCCCCAAGTCTTTCTCATCACTGAATTTGCATAAGCCCTCCCTCATCGGCGGCTTCCTTCAAACAGCTGTATCGAACGCGCCCCGCCTGAACTCCGGAATCTACCGGCCAATCACTACGGGGCGCATCCGATACCGCACTAGCGTTTCGGGATAACTTCCGCCGCCGCGAAGATGCGATACCGAGTGTATGCACAGATTTACGGATGAGCTTATACCGGCTCGTCGGTAGTTTTGCAAAGAAAGCGCCTCGCGTGTGCAGTCTAAAGCCGTGTAGCGAAAGGGCATCGCTTTCCTTCGTGCCCCGATGCGTCGTGTTCCTTCAGCAGACCAATGGCGAAACGTTCTGCACGAACAGCGGCATCTCTTTCCTCAGAACCGAGGCCAGGATGTGTAGCGAGTCTACGAATATCCGACAGGTGTTGCTCAAGCTCGTCCTTGGTTCGGCATTCCATTCAATTGTTCTCCGACAGCGGGTCTCGTTTCCCTCTTGTGGTCATCACTTCTCACTTTAGAAATATTGCGAATCTTGAGGAATCGGAATGGCACGAACGTGCTGAAGGATGCATGGTATCCGTTCCCGAAGCGTAACGAGCTTGGTTCTTCTACAGTTCATTCCCGATATACGGGCCGCGCGATCTTCTGCTATGAGTGTCACCTCTTCAGAATTGAAAGGAAGTCACTCTGTACCCGAGGGCTGACTTTGCACCAGTGGACGACTAGGCCAGATATACAAAGCACCATCCGCTGTCCGTATTGCGTAGAAAACAGCAATTTCTCAATGATGTCGCAGCGGGGCGATGACTGGTTTCTTTGTAATCACTGTGGACATCTTGTACTCCCGTTGAGTCCGCGCTTCAAATGTACGTGCAGGAATTGCGTGCTAGTGTATGGGATGGATCGCAGACGCAAACGAACCCCTCTTCGCTCCGTTCAGGTTCGACTGCGATATTTCCTGAGGCGCTTTCGCTGAACTAAAATAGGCACGCGACGAACATGGCAAAACGCAACCTTCGTGTAGGAAAATGGATTGGCACAGTACCCGCCGTCGGCATCTGCACCCAAGGCAATCGGACCTTCAAGGTCCCCTCAGCCTCACTCAAGCGAGCATCCGATGCGCAGGAGAGCCTTCGCAAGCAATTTGCTGAACACCAATGCCTGCGCGCGGATGGATAAGAGTAGACGCCAGGGGAGCGGCGCTGAAAGCGAAAATCGTAGTTTGTGCCGATTCAAGGTATCAGCGAGCTCCGAGCGCTTTACCGAAGTGCGCTCTCCGCTGAAATTTCCTGCCACGCTTTACTGCAGGAAAATATCCCACTTTTGACGAATCTCATGCTTCTTGGTCCATTTAACGGTGTAACAGGGGCTGGCAACGGCGTTGGAGGTACACTCTGCGCCGGTCACTTTTGTATAGGTGGGTGCGCCGAGTTCAGTGGTGATGGTGATGGTCGCTAATCCCGAGACCGGGGCGACGCAAGTCTCGCCCGCTGCAACCAAGTACGTTTCTCCCGGATAGGCTGGAGAAGTGAGAGGGTAATTGTAGTCTGGGGTACAGTTGCCATTATTGGGGCCGGTGCCGGGCCCGTCGCCGGGGCCATAGCCGAAGTTGGTGGGGTTGTAAATGATTTCATCGACGGGCGGATTCGCCCCGCCGTTGGGATTGGGTCCGAAATCCACCGTGCCAGTATCGGCAATGGTGTTGCTACCCTGAGTCACAACAATTGAGTACAGGAGTTCATCGGTGGTGTCATTCGTGTCGTCTTCGTACCAGGTTTCGGTTTGACCGCACGGGAAATACGGCATCCCGAGGTGGCCAGTGCCGTTGGTGAGCGCATTGCATCCGTAGCCGTTACCCGATCCGGCGGTGTTATCGAGTTGCCAGAGGTAGGCAGGCTCTCCGACCACGATTGCAGTAGCGGGAAGAGTAATTGTCGGATCGCCTATTGCGGGGCAATCGGGGTTGGGGACGGAAGAGTTGCCGGCACAAGGCCAAATATCGGTTCCGTCGGCGTTGGCGCCAATCGTCGGATACGTTTGGGTAAACGCCGCTTGCAGAGCGTAGAGGTTAGGGGCTGGGGACTTTTCGGGGTGGGCGGAGTTGCCGGCCGCGTTCTCTCGGGGCACAACCACAAGTTTAAAATTCGGACGGTATTTTTCCTGCGTGGCGGCAAACGGTACGCTGCCTAAGAAGACTGCTAGCACAAGGCAAGCGAAGACTGAAAACAAACTGGAATTCTTCATCACGATCCTCCCGGGGATTTTGCACTGAGACGTGAGTATGGACAGCAGACCGCGCGGGGCAGTCGGATTTTCGACAGTCGGCGGAAAAACCGCGACAAGTGGTTAGAAAGCTGGACGAGGTATGAGCTAATCTTGGCGGGTGAGTGTATCCCAATCGAGCGCGTGGAGTAACTGCCGCCGGACGGCGGTGATCACCGTTGCCTGGTGCTACTTTGCCGCATTGTTGACCGTCAATACCTACGTTTACTCGAAGATGATGGGGCAGCCAGTCAGCTGGCGCGAGGCGGTGCGCTTCCCAGCAATCAATTACGCGATTTGGACGCTGTTGACTCCCGTGATTTTATTTTTCTGCGAACGCATCCGGCGCATGCGTTTGAACCCGTTCTTATGGCTGGCCGTGCACAGCGGCTTTGCCATACTGACTCTGCTGCTCAACGCGGTTGGTTGGATTCCGTTCACTCCGGCCGCGGGCAACCCTGAGGGCGCATCGCGAAGCTCGTGGCACCTTGTCAGTATTCTGTTTTGGCAGAACGCGGCGTGGAACTTGTGGATGTACTGGGTCATCGTCGGAATCTTCTATGGGCTGGACTACTACTTTCATGCGCGAGATGCCCAGATTCGCGCGGCCCAGTTAGAAGGGCAATTAGCGAAAGCGGAAGCTCGAGACGCTGAAGAGCCAACTGCAGCCGCATTTCTTGTTTAATACGCTGAACTTGGTTTCGTCGCTGATCCATACTGATGCGGCCAGTGCGGACGATATGATCGGCGATCTGGGAGCGCTGTTGCGGACCAGTCTGGAAAGCCACGCAGCCCAGGAGGTGCCGCTCGCCGAGGAAATGAAGGCCGTTGAGTTATACCTCAACATTCAGCGGCTGCGTTTTCAGGATACGCTGACAGTCGAAATCCAGCTTGATCCTAAAACCCTTGACGCGCGCGTGCCACACTTGATCCTGCAGCCGCTGATCGAAAACGCCTTTCGCCACGGCATTTCGAAAAGGGTAGGGTCTGGCCTGTTGAGAATCGAATCGGCTAACGGCAACGGGATCCTTAGGGTGCGCATCACCGACAATGGCCCGGGTGCGAAGGGGGAGACCGCAAGCACGGGAATCGGTCTAAGCAATACACGCGCACGACTGGAAAGGCTGTACGGCGAGCGAGCCGCCCTCAACGTGAGTGATTCATCCTCCGGTTTCAGCGTGGAACTGCAGTTTCCTCTGACGGTGGTCAGCAGCGGCGAGGAGAAGTAACCGAACATGGAGATCACGGCCTTAGTCGTCGATGACGAACCGGCGGCGCGGCGGCGTTTGCATTCCCTGATCGAGACAGATCGCCATATGAGAATCGTTGGCGAATGCGGCGACGGCATCCGGGCGGCGGAGATGATCCGTCAGCTCAAACCGGCTCTCGTTTTCTTGGACGTGCAAATTCCGGGAGCCGACGGATTCGGCGTGTTGCAAGAAATCGCCGATGCCCGCGACCTGCCGGCAGTCGTGTTCGTAACGGCGCATCGAGAGTACGCGATTCCCGCCTTCGAGGCGCAGGCACTGGACTATCTGCTCAAACCCTTCAAGCGGGCTCGTTTTTTCGAGGTGTTGGCCAGAGCCAAGGAGCACATTTTGCGGGAACTTGAGTTCAGGGAACTTCAAAGATCGAGTGGTTTGGCGGCCGCGCAAGAAACGTCCGAATTGCTCCTGATCAAATCGCGTGGCCGTCTTCTATTCCTCAGAACGTCGGAACTGAAATGGGTGGAGGCGGAACGAGATTACGTGCGCCTGCACCTGGAAAAGGACAGCGACTTCATCCGCGACACCATGAATAACTTCCAGCGTCGGTTGAACGAAAATGGATTCATTCGGATTCATCGTTCGACAATTGTCAACGTCAATGAAATCTGCGAGATTCTGCCGTTGCTGGGAGGCGACTACAGCGTGGTCCTGCGCGACAAAACCCAGCTGACTCTCAGCCGGCGCTACCGTTCGTCGCTCGATAAATATCTTCGGCGGAGGCTCGTGTCCCTTCCCAAGTCCGTCTAACTACTGCCGGGCGTGTCGACCAGGCCAAGTTCTGATAACTGCGAGGTGGTTGATGCACTAGCCTGTTCGGAGAATTTAATTCCCTGATGCCTTCCTGTTAACTCCCTGTTCGTCCCCTGTTCCAATAATAGGGGAATCGTCCGAATCGCCCTGCAAGGTGTGGAGGTTAGAGAGAATCTCTTAAGTTTTTCATGGCAGAATTATCGAAATTCCTTGTATTTTTCCCTGTTACCAGGAAATTTCAGCGGAGAACGGTTAGCGCCGGACTGCGTGTTCCGCCAGCAAGTCTTGGCTGCAGAGAAATTTCGCCGCCCCTTCCACCGAAATATGCGAAAGATGGCTATTTTTCGCGATTATTCATCAGCAAACCGGACCGCAGAGAACGGACTGCTCAGCCGAGAACCGGGTCACTGCCCCGGCTGAGCATTCGAAAAAAGAATTCGACGGCCGCGATTCGCCCGCGGCCGCCGATACGGCATCACTGGATGACCTTCCACTCTGAAGTATCTTTAGCTCGCTTTCTCCTCTTCGTCGCGCCTTCGGGCGGCGGCTCCTTGAGGGTCGGTGATGATATCCACCCACTTCGGGTGAGGCGAGGCCTCGGCCTTGTAGTTGTCGTGCCAGTTCCACCACTTGTACGGCGGGGTCTGCGGGTAACCCTCGGGCGAGTCCTCCCAAGTCTCCTGACGGCCGAGCGGCGTGATGTCGAGGTAGCTCCAGGTGCTCCCCATCGCCTCGTCGGCGCGGTTGTTGATGAAGTATGTGCGGAACACCCGCTCGCCGTCGCGGAAGAACACGTTGTGGCCGTGCCATTCAGCGACGCCGAAGTCCGCGTCGAAGCTGTCGGTGATGGTGTACCAGGGCATCTCCCAGCCCATCCGCGCCTTCAGGCGCGCGATGTCCGCCTGCGGCGCGCGTGAGGCGTAGACGAGGGTGGTGTCGCGGGCGTTCAGATGGGACAGATGAGCGACCTGATCGGCGCCCAGCGAGCAGCCCCGGCAGGCGTGCTCGGGCCAGCCGAACACCCCGGGTTCGAAGAAGGCGCGATAGACGATCAACTGAGGGCGGCCCTCAAACAGATCGAACAGGCTTACCTTGCCCTTGGGTCCCTCGAACTCGTACTTCTTTTCCACCGCCACCCAAGGCATCCGCCGGCGCTCGGCGGCCAGCGCGTCACGGGAGCGAGTCAAGGCCTTCTCCTTCACGAGGAGTTGCTGCCGCGCAGTCTCCCACTCCTGCTGCGTCACGATCGGAGGTGTCTTCATCGCGAGATGCTCTTTCGCGTGTTCCTTATTCGTCGACATTTTCATTTCTCCTTATTATTTAGATTTGGGACGATTTCTTCTGCTGTGTTCTTCTTGCGGGAAACTTTCACAGCCAATGCTGCTAGACCGCCGGTAGAAACCGCCCCGGCGACGACTATTCCCATGGTTGCCAAACAGAATGGACACATCGTCTACCTCCTCCGTGGCCAACTCGACCGTTGAGCTGCCTCTATAGAGATGACGGGTAAGGTCGGGTGATTTCGACAGGGAAAACCAAAAAATTTAGCCCCGCCTTTGGAGCAGAAACTGTCTCACCGCGGGGTCCTCAGTCAGACCAATCGCCCGGTCAAAGGCATCCAAGGCCTCAGGTGTTTTCCCAAGCCGTTGCAATAGGTGAGCGCGAACCGCCCAGTACGGCTGATAGGCGGAGATATCGTCGGGGTCGATCGCATCCAACGTTGCCAGCCCTGCTTCGGCTCCCTTCACTTCGGCTACGGCTGCGGCGTATCCAGTTCGCGTGCCGAGCGTCGGCGAAATCCGGATCAGCTGTTCGTAGAACAGCATGATCGCAGCTCCACTCAGTCCGGCCGCTGCGCACCCGCTCAGCATGAATCGACTGAATCGCAGCCTCGAGTTGGAACCGGCCGACGCGGCCACGCTTCGACGCCTCGGCGAGATGGCGTTCCGCCTCTTCGATAAATGGTCGACGACCACTGTTGTGCATCCTGTTCCGAGAGAGGGACGAACTGGCCGTCCGGCCCCCGCCGCTCCGCTCTGCGGGCTTCGCAGTGGAGCATGAGAGCCAGCAAACCGTGAACCTCGGCCTCCTCGGGCATGAGCTGCAGCAGGACCCGCGCCAGCCAGATCGCCTCCTCGGCCAGATCCCGTCCGCGCTGGTCAGCCCCCGCCATGTCATCCCAGCCGATTCCGAAAGCGGCATAGATAGCCTCCAGCACGGCGTCGAGCCGCTGTGGCAGTTCACGGTCCTGCGGGACTTCGAACTGAATCCCGGCGTCGCGGATCTTCGTCTTGGCACGCACCAGGCGCTGCCCCATCGTGGTGGGCGAAATCAGGAACGCGTGGGCAATGCGCGCGGCGTCCAGGCCTAGAACCGTCTGCAGCATCAGCGGCGTGTGCATGGCCGGATCAATTGCCGGATGGGCACACACAAACAGCAGCTTCAATCGTTCATCTGGAAATTCCGGCGACAAAGTCATGTCCTTGGGTTCCTCACTGAGGAGCGCGAGCGTGGGCTCGCTCGCCTCGGCTACTAGCCGATGACGCACAAGATCGATAAAAGAGCGGCGTGCCGTCGTCAGCAGCCACGCCTCTGGATTTTGTGGCACGCCGTCTCGCGGCCAAGTTTCGAGTGCTGCCACCAGCGCAATACTGAGGGCATCCTCCGCGCTCCCCACGTCCCGCGTATTCGAGGAAAGGTATGCAACCAGGCGACCGTAGGACTCGCGGGCCACTCGCTCGATTGCGGGATGAGTGCTCTCCTGACCGCTTCCATTCATCCCGTGATCCGTCGCTTGGTTTCTGCCGCGAGCGGCCGGACCTCCACCGCACCGATCGAGGCGGCCGGACATCGCGCTGCCCAATCGAGGGCTGCGTCAAGCGAGGGAAGCTCCAGCACTGTAAATCCCCCCAGTTGCTCCTTCGTATTCGCGAAAGGGCCATCCTGTACACGCCGCTTTCCATCCTTCAGTCGCACCGTAGTCCCAGTCTCCGGGGGCTGCAAGGGATCGCCACCGACGTAAACGCCGGCCTCAACGAGCGCTTTGTAGTACGTCCGCCACGCACCGACGTAGGGATCATTTTCGTCCGCATTCCGTGCCGCAAAAGCTTCTGGCGATTCGAAGATTAGCAAAGCGAATTGCATCACCTTTCTCCTTGGGAACAATTGTGAGCGCCTTCGCGCTCCTAAATGTATGACGGATGAGACGCCCCCCATTCGACAGATTTCAGGAAATCTCGAGAAATTTCAACCCGGCAGGGGCGAATTGTTGCACTCCACTCCAAAGGCGGTTATTTACTAGGGGTTCGAGGGCAGTGGCGGCGTGGCTCCATGACGGGAGCTGTGTGAGTTGAGAGGCTCACGTACAGTTCTGCGAGAGCCTCGGGGTGCGATTCCCCGGGGCTGCTCACCCGGAGTGATTCCGAGTCATGAGTCGGCATCGGGGAGATCGCCCATCGTTCTCCCACAAGCCCGTTGGAACGAAGCCTTAGGGGCGGACGCTTCCGCGTGTCCGGTGTCAGCGGGGTGTGTGGGGGATAAGGTTGGGTCATAAGGAGATCACCGTTGCCCCACACCAAGCTCCTCGCTTCGAACTTTCGCACGCAAACTACAATCCAACCAATCCCAGCTGCGCTCAGGTTAGCTCCATCATCGAATCCCCAAGTCTTTCTCATCACTGCAACATCATTGAATTTGCATAAGCCCTCCCTCAGCGGCGGCTTCCTTCAAACAGCGGTATCGAACGCGCCCCGCCTGAACTCCGGAATCTACCGGCCAATCACTACGGGGCGCATCCGATACAGCACTCGCGTTTCGGGATAGCTGTCGCGGTAGGGACGACCATTGCTGATCGCCCACTGGGTGGCCAGGGCGGTCGCCCGCTCCCCGGTTCCTCCAGAACATAGCGCGCAGATCTCCCGCACTACGCTCGTCAAAAGTAGGTTCACAGCGCGGCGGGTGCTGAGCATCCGACTGCTGTTATTTCACGAACACCAGGCCATGCGGCACCGCAGATCGGAAAACATAAGCGTAGAGCAACACAATGATTCCGACGATGGAACAGAGCGCAACTGAGTGCCACGCCACAAATCGGAAGATGATTCCTTCGTTGCCGACCTGCTCGGTGGCCGCCGTGGCAATGGTGATGGACTGGGCGTCCACCATTTTGCCCATCACTCCGCCTGCGCTGTTAGCCGCGCACATCAGGATCGGGTCGATGCCGAGTTGCTGCGAGGTAATTCGCTGTAGGCTGCCGAAAAGCGCGTTCGACGAGGTGTCGCTGCCGGTCAGCGCAACTCCCAGCCACCCCAGGAAAGTGCCGAAGAAAGGATATAGCCATCCCGTACGCGTGAACGCCAGGCCCAGCACCGCGTCCAGCCCCGAGTAGCGCGTCACGTATCCCAGCCCCAGCATAAATGAGATCGCGACCATGGCGAGGCGCATTCGCGCCACTGTTCCCCAGAAGATCTTCATCAATTGCAACGGGCTCCTTCCGAGCAACAACCCGGAAACGATCGCGGCCAGGAAACAACCCGTCCCCGTGGCGGAAAGCCAGTTGAAGTCGTATCGCGCCGCTTCCGGATTTGGCTTCGCAACAATCGGAGCGGCGCGCGAGATGGCGTTGTGCAGGTAAGGCACATCCCACCCCGGCGGACCGGGCCGGACTTTGCCATTGGCCAGCACCACCCGAAAGGCCGGAGTGGTGGCCTGGTTCATCGCTAGCTTTATCGACGGCAGTCCCCACAGCAACACGAAGAGTGAAAGGATCGCGAAAGGTGTCCAGGCCTTCAATATCTGTCCGGCAGTGTAGATGCGCACTTTTACCAATCCATCGAACTTCTCTGCCGGCCAGTCGCCACCAACATCGTCAGCGATCGCAGCGGTCAAGGAATGCGCCGTCGGCGTCTTGTCGTCATAATCGAAACGCCAAATCTTTTTCGGTTTCCAGAAGCGCAGGAAAATCAGGAGGGCGATAATCGAGACCACTCCTCCCATAATGTCCACCAGATTGCTATCCACATAATTCGACCACACGAACTGCGTGAGAGAGAACGAAATGCCGACCACGAGAATGGCCGGCAACACCTCGAAGGTCTCCCTCCAGCTCACCATCGTTTTCACCAGCCAGAAAGGAACAATGATAGCGGTGAAAGGAAGAATGCGGCCGATCATGGCATTCAGATCGGATTCCGACAGTGCCGTTACTGCCGCCAGGGCGTGAACCGGCGTACCGATGGCGCCCCAGGCCACCGGCGCCGTATTGGCGATCAGATTCAGTGCAGCAGCGTGGAATGGCTTGAATCCGAGCCCGATCATAAACGCGCCGGCGATTGCCACCGGTGCTCCGAAACCCGCTGCTCCCTCAATGAATGCGCCGAAACAAAACGCGACCAGCAGCACCTGCAGCCGGCGGTCGGCAGTGATTCCAGCCACCGACTCCTTCATGATTTCAAATTGCCCGGTTTCGACAGAAATATCGTAGAGATACACCGCGGCCAGGACGATCCAGGCGATTTTCAATACACCGTAAGCAACGCCATAGCCAAAGCTCATTGCAGCCAGGGCGGGAGGCATCCTGAAAAACAAAATCGCCACTGCCACCGCCGTCGATGCACCGGCGATAGCGCACCAGTGCGGCTTTACTCTGAGACCGGCCAGCAGCCCAAACAGTACGATGATGGGGAGTCCCGCAATCAGCGTGGACAGCCACCAGTGTCCGACTGGGTCGTAGATCTGAGTCCACTGCATGGCAACCTCCTCGCGAACGGACTCTACCTGCGACACCAATTCGAACAGGCTAAGGCCTGCATCGCAGGAATTTCTGCGTCACCGCACAGTTTGTGATCTCTAATTCCCAATGTCGGGAGCCCTGGAACTGGCCGATATCGTACCACCGGGCGATCCAAAGAAGGAATAAGATGTGTCGGCGATACCTGAATCTGATTGTGCCTAGCGATGGTTTCGCAGTGACGCTAGTGCTTTTTCGGACGCGACGCGGGGATGAGTGCTCAAGACTGAAAGAAAGTTTGAGGCGTCGCGTTCGAAAAAGCCGTCAGAAGGAAGCCGCTGGCGTGGCGACTCGGAAAACAATCCGACGGATTACAATCTCCTATTTCTGAACCAAGTGGCTGGATTCGTGTCCAAAGCATGGGCGAGAAACTATGCAGATCTCCATGTTATTCGCTGTTTGACGACCACCTGCTGCGGAGATACTTTTCCCCTTTTTGGACTGCTCGGCAGGAAGCAGTCATGTGCGAACCGACTTAGCCGCGGGATGGGTCTCAAAACTTGTGAGTTCCGTCCAACAATCCCGACGTGAGCGTTCTTGACCAGACAGGTCGGACAAGGGGTTGGTAGCATCAACTCCTTTATGATTATCGACACGGATGCGTCCGATCGCGGGGGTGCAGAAACGCTCCGCGGGTACGAACTCAATGGCGCTTACGACGAGATGTTCCGCGCCGCCGACCATCCGCGAAAGCAATATCGTCAACTTTACAACTTGCTTTTGAGCTTGGGGCCGGGTGAGTTGCGACGCTGCAAACACGAGGCTGACCAGTCGTTCTTCAAGCAGGGGATCACGTTTACCGTCTACGGAAGCGACAAAGGCACGGAGCGAATTTTTCCTCACGATCTGCTGCCGAGGATTATCACGGCTGCGGAGTGGGAAAGGATCGAGCGCGGACTAACACAGCGGATCACGGCACTAAATCTCTTCCTCAAAGATCTATATCATGAGGAAAAAATCATCAAAGACAACGTCGTGCCCGGTAAGATTGTTTACACGTGCAAACATTACCGCCGCGAGATGCGCGGCATCAGAGTGCCTCACGACGTCTACATCACGGTGGTCGGTACGGATTTGATACGAAATCCGGCGGGGAACTTTGTGGTTTTGGAGGATAATCTCCGCGTCCCCAGTGGGGTTTCTTACATGCTCACCAGCCGCGGAGTAATGAAGCAAATATTCCCCGGGCTGTTTCAAGAATGCCGGGTGCGGCCGATTGAGCAGTACAGACAAGCGCTTCTCTCGACTTTGCGATTCTTGGCCCCCGAAGGCCGCTCCGAGCCAACCGTCGTTTTGTTGACTCCCGGTGCCTACAACTCCGCTTACTTCGAACATGCGTATCTGGCACGGCAGATGGGCATTGAACTCGTCGAGGGACAAGATTTAGTGGTCCACGATAATGTCGTGTATATGCGAACGACCTTCGGCCTGCGACGCATAGATGTGATTTATCGGCGAATCGACGACGATTATCTCGACCCCCTGGTATTCGAAAGCGGTTCCGCACTCGGTGCTGTGGGTCTATTCAACGCCTATCGGGCCGGAAACATCGCCTTCGCAAATGCTCTGGGGACGGGAGTGGCAGACGACAAGGCTATCTATGCCTATGTACCCAAAATCATTCGCTATTATCTCGACCAAGACCCGATCCTGGAAGGCGTCGAAACCCTGTTAATGTCCGATCGAGCCCAACGTGACCACGTCTGCCAGCGGTTGGCTGAATACGTGGTAAAAGCTGTGGGCGAATCGGGCGGTTACGGCATGTTGATCGGCCCGCACAGCACGGAACAAGAGCGCTCAGAATTTAGAGAGAGGATTAACGCGCAGCCGCGAAACTATATCGCGCAACCAACAATCAATCTTTCGACTGCGCCATGTTTTGTGGACGGAACCATCGAGCCCCGCCACGTTGATCTCCGGCCTTATTTGCTCTACGGCGAAAAGATCACCATTACTCCCGGTGGCCTCACGCGAGTGGCGCTGCGAAAGGGTTCACTGGTGGTCAATTCGTCTCAAGGTGGGGGATCGAAAGACACATGGGTCTTACAGAATTAAGATTCTAAGGAATTGGGTGAACTAACGCCATGCTTTCCCGCGTAGCCGACAGTCTCTACTGGATGAGCCGCTATTTCGAGAGGGCGGACAATGCCTCGCGAGTACTGAAGGCGACTTACGGTCTGATTCTGAATCCGGCAAAGTTTTCCACGGAAGAGCGTTGGTTTCGCGCCGTTTCTTCGCTAGCCCCAGGCGCAGCTCCCAGCAGAGTAGATCCGCAGCGAGCTTCTGTTTTTGTTGGTGGCGGATCCGGAAGGGGAGTTTTCGATTGTGAAATGCATCAGCGGGGCCCGCGAAAATGCCCGGCAGGTTCGCGAGGAAATCAGCTCGGAGATGTGGGAGCACCTGAATACTGTTTTCCACGACGTGACTGGCTTTGAGCTGCAACCCGATGATGATGCCGGTGCCATGCGAGTGGTGAGCTTGGTTCGCGAAGGCTCGTACAGGTTTAATGGAATTACCGCCGCCACCCTGAATCACGACGAGGCCTGGCATTTCATCCAGCTCGGCAAATATATGGAGAGGGCCTGCAATCTCTGCGTCCTACTTGACGCTTATTTTCTCAAAGACAAGCATGCCGATGATTTAGATTGGGTGGGCCTGTTAAGCAGTTGCGCAGCGTTTGAAGGTTATTGCAAGGCCTGCACCGCCGAACTGAAACCAGAACGGATAGCGAATTTCCTCCTCCTGAAGCCCGAGTTCCCTTATTCGGTCCGTTATTCGCTGGACCGAATGTACGAGGCATTGAATGCAATCAGCGATCTTTCCTTGAGCCACAGGACCGAAAAGGTCGAAAGATTGATCGGGCGTTTGCGATCGATGGTCGCTTACGTTCAGGTTGACGAAATCATCGCCGGACTGAACAAATATCTTGCAGCAATAATCGAGCAATGTCGCGAACTCCATTCGGCTGTTCACGAACTCTATATCGAATATCCGATTGAGGTTGCTTTCCCAAACTAATGCTGTATGCCATTCGCCATTTCACGCGCTATCGCTACAGCCATTCCGTCTGGCAGAGCATGATGGAAGTCCGCATGCATCCCAGAAGCGAAAGGAACCAGCGCTGTTTTGTTTTTCAGCTGTCGGTAAACCCGCGAGCCCGAATTTTTGGTTATACCGATTCCTATGGCAATCTGGTGCACCACTTCGACTTGCCTTACCGCCATGATCAGCTCACGATCATCTCGGACGCTCTGGTAAATATGGACGCTCAGCCCTCGGTTCCCCAGTTTATGGACTATGAAGAGTGGACTGATCTGGAACAGCTCATCGAGAAAAAAGATTATTGGGACATGCTGATGCCGAGTCATTTTGCGTACCCCTCGCCAGAGCTCGAAGCATTGGCAAAGGAGATCGGCGCGACTGACAGGGAGGGACGGAGCCCTTTGGCATTTCTGCAGGATCTTGGCGCCGGCGTGCACCGCAGTCTCAGTTACGACAAGAAAAGCGCAATAAGTTTGCCGATTGCGCACGCCCTTCGCTCGAGACAGGGGGGATGTCAGGATTTTGCTCATGTCATGATCGCGCTCGTTCGAAATGCCAAAATCCCCTGTCGCTATGTCAGCGGATACCTTTACCATAGCAGCGAAAATGCGGGCACATCGGTGGACGGCTCTTCGCATGCGTGGGTGGAAGCCCTTCTCCCCGGCGTTGGCTGGATAGGTTTCGATCCGACGATGAATCGGATTGCAGGTGAGGGGCACATTCGCACTGCAATCGGTCGCGATTATGCGAACGTTCCACCAACAATGGGCACGATGAAGGGAAAAGCGGACACGCAGCTCCAAGTTCGAGTTCGGGTCACGCAGTCCCAAGCCTTGCTTCCTCCCGACGAGGAGTTTGCGTCGGACCAAGAGTGGTCCAAATTTATTGACGAGAGCCAGCAATTGCAGTTGGTCGCGCAGCAACAGTCGTAGCGAAGTCAGAACGAACCAGAAGCTCCAAGCGCGGTGCGTATGAGGGTGGATGAGCATACAGGTTGCTCTCAATCATTGGACGGGATACCGTTACGACAAGGCGGTCTCAGTCGGTCCACAAGTTATACGGTTGCGCCCAGCCCCGCATTGTCGAACGCCGATCCTGAGCTATTCGCTCCGCGTGACTCCGGCCGGGCACCTTCTGAACTGGCAGCTCGACCTCCACAACAATCATGTGGCGCGCCTTCTTTTGGCGGACAAGACTAACGAATTTGTGGTCGAGGTGGACCTTGTAGCCGAGCTGTCTCCCTCTAATCCGTTCGATTTCTTTCTAGAACCAGGAGTGGAACGCTACCCGTTCAAATATGCCGCAGAGCTGACGAAGGATCTCGAACCCTATCTTTCGGTCGATCCGGACGGACCTCGACTGCAAACCTTTCTTGGGAAACTTTCCCGAGAGACGCGAGGAACGATCAGCTTCCTGGTAGACCTGAATCGGATGGTGCGAAACGAGATTGAATATGTAACCCGGCTCGATCCAGGTGTCCAGACATGCGAGCACACTCTGGAAAGGCACATGGGGTCCTGCCGTGACTCGGCATGGCTGCTGGTGCAGATTCTCCGACATTGCGGGGTTGCGGCGCGCTTCGTCTCCGGCTATCTGATTCAGTTGGCAACTGACGAGAGGGTTCCGGAAGGTCCGGGTGCTCCGCAGACTGACTCCGCGGATTTCCATGCTTGGGCAGAAGCGTTCCTGCCGGGCGCGGGCTGGATCGGGATGGATCCGACGTCGGGCCTTTTCGCTGGCGAGGGACACATCCCGCTCGTCTGTACCCCGAACCCTACGATGGCGGCGCCCATTGAGGGCACGGTCGAGCCGGCCAACGTCGATTTCAGCTACTCGATGTCTATTCGTCGCCTGAATGACGCACCCCGACCGTCCAAGCCCTTCACCGAGGAGGCTTGGCTGAAAGTCGAACAGGTGGCACTTCGGGTCGACGCGGATCTGGTAGCGCAGGATGTACGGCTGACCATGGGTGGCGAGCCCACATTCGTCGGGGTCGAAGAGCCTGAGAGTCCTGAATGGAGCATCGACGCTCTAGGACCAATGAAGCGAAGTCGCGGCTTGGCGCTCATCCGATGCCTCCGCGACAGAGTGGCGCCCGGTGGTCTGCTTCACTTCGGACAAGGCAAATGGTATCCAGGCGAGCCGTTGCCGCGTTGGGCGCTGAGTTGCTCTTGGCGAGTGGACCGCGTCCCAGTCTGGGAGAATATCGATCTCATCGCTTGCGACGATCAGGAGTACGGTTTCGGTATGGTCGACGCTTTCAAGTTCATCGCAGCGCTCTCGCGCCGCCTTCAGGTGAGCTCCGAAAACATTCTGCCAGCCTACGACGGCCGAGCTGAGGCGACGGGACCGGCGGGATACATTTTGCCCGTTCGCCGCCGTCAACTGGAGGGCCGACTGTACTGGTCGAGCCAATTGTGGTTCCTTCGACCGGGACGCCTGTTACTGTCGCCAGGGGATTCTCCGATCGGCTACCGCATACCGACCGAGTGGGTGCCGTGGGTTGCACCTGATGTCCTCGAGTACGAGTACGAGGCTGGGCCTTTCGGCGCGCAAGTCGAAGCCCAGATCAAGCTTCCATCACGCCCGAGCCGCCGGATGGATCTCTTCGAGAGAGAGCCCGTGGCCGATCCGTTGCCGGCTCTCTCGATCACAGCCGAAAGTGCGCTGGAGTTGATCCGTCCGTCGCTCTGCGTGCAGGCTCGAGAAGGTCGTTTGCACGTGTTTCTGCCTTATGCATCCAAGGTAGCGGACTATCTCGACCTGGTGGCTGCTGTCGAGGACACATGTCAGAATCTGCGGATGCCGGTTTGGCTGGAGGGCTACCCTCCGCCTTCCGATCCGCGGTTGCGATCCTTGAGCGTCACTCCCGACCCCGGAGTTCTGGAAGTAAATCTGCCGCCCGCAAGCAATTGGGACGAACTCGAGCAGATCAACACACTGCTCTTCGAGGAAGCACACAAGAATCGGCTGACCGCTGAAAAATTCGCCTATGACGGCAGCCATGTCGCTACCGGCGGCGGCAGCCATATCGTGATTGGAGGAGCGACAGTATGGGACAGTCCTTTCCTGCGCCGCCCGGATCTACTGCGCAGCATGTTGGCATTCTGGCAAAACCATCCTTCGCTCTCGTACCTGTTTTCCGGCATGTATGTTGGCCCGACGAGCCAGTCTCCACGCATCGACGAAGCGCGTATGGATGCGTTGTACGAACTGGAGCTGGCTTTTAGTAATTTGCCTATGCACGACTGCCCGCCGACAACCATGGATGGATTGTTCCGCAACTTGCTTGTCGACGTTACTGGAAATTCGCATCGTGCCGAGTTCTGCATCGACAAGCTCTATCCGCCGGAGGGTCGGGGGCTTCGTCTGGGCTTGCTCGAATTGCGCGCATTCGAAATGACTCCTCATGTCAGAATGGGTCTAATCGAAATGCTGCTGATCCGCGCGCTGGTATGCATGTTTTGGAAACGTCCATTCGAAGGTGAAACGGTCCGTTGGGGGACCGTGCTTCATGACCGTTTTATGCTGCCGCACTTTGTTCGGCGCGACTTTTCCGATGTGCTCGGCTACTTGCGCCAGTCTGACTATAATTTCGAAGAGACGTGGTTTGCCGCGCAGCTGGAGTTTCGCTTTCCGAGGATCGGGTCAATCGCTGCCGAGGGAGTCGAACTCGAACTGCGTAAGGCCCTTGAGCCTTGGAATGTGCTGGCGGAAGAGACGACTTCCGGCCAAACATTTCGCACTGTAGACTCATCGTTCGAGCGGATCCAAGTGAAGGTGTCTGGGTTAACCACTGAGTCCCGTTACATGGTTGCATGCAACGGTCGTAGCGTGCCGCTTTATCCTACCGGCGAATCCGGAGAGACTGTGGCTGGGGTACGGTATCGCGCCCGCCGACTGTCGGCAGAGTTACATCCAACAATTCCCGTGCATGCGCCCCTGATCTTCGACATTATCGATCTCTGGAAGGAGCATTCGATTGGCCGATGCGTCTACCATGTGGGAGCGCCCGACGGTCGCGCCTACACGAGCCGCCCAGTGAACGCGACTGAGGCCGCGGACCGCCATCGGCAGCGCTTCCAAAGAGTCGATCCTGCCCCCGGGCCGGTAGCAGCGCCGGAAAAAGAGACCAATGCCCTGTTTCCTATGACTTTGGACCTGCGATTGGTGCCACCCGGGCAAAAGGCTCACATCGAGAAATCGGGGCTCGTCCCATGAGTGTGGATTTGTGTCAGCCTCCGCTCCGCTACGGAGCTGCCTACGACGAAATGTCGGCAGACGGCGTGACTCCACGCCCGCACTGGGCACACCTAATGGAATCGCTTCGAGCGATCGGGCCCGAGGAGTTGGGACGACGCTGGGCTCGTGCCGAGCGCCGCATTCACGAGAACGGGATCACGTACAACGTTTACGGCGATCCACTAGGGGCAAGCCGAGCGTGGCAGATCGATATCGTTCCGCTACTGATTCCGGCGGAGGAGTGGCGCTTCATCGAAGCGGGCATCATTCAGCGTGCCCGTTTGCTCAATCTGCTCCTCGAGGACCTCTACGGTGCACAACAACTGGTGGCGCGCGGCCACTTTCCTGCCGCACTGCTCTACGCCAACCCAGCATTCCTTCGGCCGCTCGTGGGCGTGCCTGTTGCCGCGCACAGCTATCTGCATATGCTGGCCGTCGATCTTGCCCGTTCGCCCGATGGTCAGTGGTGGGTGCTAGCCGATCGCACGCAAGCGCCTTCGGGCAGCGGATATGCGTTGGAGAACCGCACCATCGTCTCCGATGTGCTGCCTGATCTCTTCCGGACATCGAACGTATTGCGCCTCGCTCCATTTTTTCGTGCGCAACGCGAAGCGCTCACCAACCTCGCCCAGCGCGACAATCCGCGAGTCGTTTTGCTTACTCCCGGTCCGCTCAACGAGACTTACTTCGAACACTCCTACATCGCTCGCTATCTGGGATTCACTCTAGTGCAGGGGGCGGACCTGACGGTGCGCAAACGACGCGTGTATCTCAAAACCGTTGACGGGCTGGAAAAGGTCGATGTGATTCTGCGTAGGGTGGACGACAGTTTCTGCGATCCTCTCGAACTGCGATCCGACTCGCTTCTGGGAGTGCCTGGCCTCGTGGACGCCATCGTTGCGGGAAATGTGAAGGTAGCCAACGCGCTGGGAAGCGGCCTGATTGAGACGGCTGCGATCATGCCCTTTCTTCCCGGCCTCTCCACAAAATTGCTGGGAGAGAAGCTCAAACTCCCGTCCGTCGCTACTTGGTGGTGCGGGCAGAAGTACGCACTCGATTGGGTGCTCGACCATATCGACCAAGTGGTAGTGAAACCGGCATTCCCCTCGAGGGGGATGGAACCGGTGTTCGGGGCGGAACTTCTGAATGCCGAGAAGGGAGAGTTTGCCGCACAGTTGCGGGCCCGCCCGCACGAATATGTGGCGCAGGAGCAGGTCGCTTTGTCCATGGCGCCGGTGTGGGACAACGGATGTCTCAACTCGCGCAGCGTGGTACTGCGCACCTACGTGCTCAATACCGGCAGAGGGTGGATAGCGATTCCGGGCGGACTGGTACGCGTTGCTGAAGCGGAAGGGTCGATCGTGTCAATGCAGCGGGGAGGCCACAGCAAGGACGCATGGGTCCTGTGGGATAGCCCCGTCGATACGTTCAGTTTGCTGCGCCCGCGGCATGAGCCGGTGGAGCTGCACCGTGTTTCGCGAGTTGTGCCTAGCCGTGTCGCCGACAATGCCTTCTGGCTGGGCCGATATGTCGAGCGCGCCGAGAACATTGCTCGCATTTTACGCGCCATGATCCCTCGCGTGCGGCGTGCCGAGGAGGCGGAGCTTGTCTGCCTCATGCGTCTGCACAAGTGCCTGGGGTCAAGGCACAGCAGGTTGCCCAAGCCTAAACACCGGCGGCCGACATTTCTTGAACTTGAACAGGAAATGACCTCGCTATTGACGGATTCCAAGCGGGCGGACAGTCTGGCTTGCACTCTGGCAGAGGTGTCCCGGATTGGCGGCAATATTCGCGAGCGCTTGTCGAGCGATATGATGGTTCTTATCGGACGGCTGCGGGACTCAATTCAGATCGGGAAGGGCACTCCGTTTCTCGAGTATCCGGCGATGCTGACCGATTGTTTGGGGCTACTATCTGCATTTTCCGGGATGGAGCGGGAGAACATCAACCGCGGATTAGGCTGGGTGTTCATGACCACTGGCCGGCGCCTCGAGCGCGCGATCTATCTGACCAGGCAACTGAGCGAGATCACTACCCCGTTAACGGAGCAGGACTGGTCGCTTTTGGAATGCCTGCTTGAGGTTGCGGATAGCTCGATGACCTATCGGACTCGGTACTACACAACGCTACAGCCCTTGGCCGTATTGGATGTGCTCATGGCGGATGAGACCAATCCCCGCTCTCTGGACTTTCAGCTGAGCCACCTCGCCGATCTTTATCAAAAGCTGCCTCGGCACGTGCCGGTCGATTTACAGGCGATGCGGGACGCGCTGGCGTTGTTACGCAGTTTCGATTTGCGAAAGCTAAAATATCCGTTGCCCGGTGCGGCCGCGCCGAATGCTTCTGACGGGGTCTCCCAGTTGGCGAGCTTCCTACGCGAGCTGGAAGGGTTGCTGCCTTCCTGGTCGGATAACTTATCCAACAGATACTTTAGTCATGCTCGCACCTTGCCGATCACGATAGGCCAATGATTTCATTAGGACGATCGATCTCGGAATAATGATCTATAAAATCGTTCACCGGACAACCTACAGATACAAACATCCCGTCTCGGTGGGAACCCACGTGGCATGCTTAAAGCCTCGATCTTTGCCACACCACCGGTTGTCTCGGAGCGAGCTGCATATCCAGCCGCGCCCGACAACGCGCACCGACCGCGTGGACGTTTTCGGAAACCTTCTCTGCTTTTTCACCATTCAAGAGCCGCACCGGGAATTGAAGGTAGAGGCGCGCAGCGAAGTCGTCATGGAGGAAAAGCCGACGTCTTGGCCCCGACTGCTGCTCCCTTGGGAAGAAGCGGCGAGATCGGTTTCAGCAGATCTCAGCGCAGCTGGCCTAGAAGCCTGCCAGTTTGGATTTGAGTCACCGCGTATTCGTGTACGGCCGGAATTTGCCGACTACGCCCGCCAGTCGTTTACGCCTGGGCGGCCTATGCCAGATGCGCTCCTCGACCTGACCGCACGCATCCATAAGGACTTTCGCTTCGATTCGAAATCAACCAATGTCCGGACGACACCGGAAGAGGTCTTCAAGAAACGTCGGGGCGTGTGCCAGGATTTCGCCCATTTGCAAATCGCGTGTCTCCGTTCCCTGAATCTCTGCGCTCGTTATGTAAGTGGATACCTTCGAACTTACCCGCCTCCCGGGCAGCCGAGGCTGGTGGGTGCAGATGCATCCCACGCCTGGGTGTCGGCTTATTGTCCGGGAATCGGCTGGCTGGATATGGATCCCACGAACAACATCATCCCCTCGAACGGCCACGTGACGATCGCCTGGGGCCGGGACTACGGCGACGTAAGTCCTCTGCGCGGCTTAATCCTGGGCGGTGGATCGCATACGCTGAAAGTGGCCGTTGACTTGGAGCCGATCGAGTCCTAGTGCTGACGGGGGAGTAATGTCGAGAGCCGGGCGTCAGCCGATCAGCCACAGAACTAACGCAGGACGGGCTAGGACACCCGTCGCTTCATCGGATTCCGAGGCTAGGTTTCCCGTGGCACGCTTTCCGCGATTTCATCCGTCCAGACTTTAAAGCTCTCCAGAGTATTTGGGCCGAACGTGGTGGCGATGGCGACATCAGTCGCGTCTCGGCCTCGTGCGATCAGCACTCGCCCAATCCTGGGCACATTGTTTCGTGGGTCGAAGGTGTGCCAAGCGCCACCTAGATAGACTTCGATCCAAGCTGCGAAATCCATCAGTCCGTAGGGCGGCAGTGTCCCCATGTCGCCAAGATACCCGGTGCAGTACCGTGCCGGAATATTCATGCAGCGGCAGAGCGCTATAGCCAGGTGCGCATAGTCGCGACAGACGCCCATACGCTCATTGAACGCTTCCCACGCGGTCCTGGTGGGGCGCGCTTTCTGATAATCGAAAACGATATGGTTGTGGACAAAGTCGCAGATTGCCTGCACGCGCGACCATCCCGGCGCCGTCTGACCGAATCGCGACCAAGCCACATCGGACAGTAGATCTGTCTCGCAATACCGGCTGGCCAAGAGAAAAACCAGAGCATCCTCTGGCAAATCTTGCAAAGCGTGCTGCTCAGCGGAGGGCGTCACCGCGTCGGGTTTTGCCGAATCTCGAACCACCCCAGTGCTTTTCAGACAAAGCCTCCCGATGGGTGCCACAATTCGGGTACACCAGTTTCCGAAGCCGTCTCGATACGCCGTCATGGGCGTTTCCGGATCGGTGGTCAGAATATCGGGACTGACGATATCCGATGCGCGGGAGTAATGGACATTGACCATGAGGATCATCGGTGTACTCTGTGGACAGTTGAAAACTAATTCATAGCCGACCTGAATCAACATGCAGTTGTCCTTCCACCGACGATCTCTGGATCTTCCCACGTCGAAGTACGAAATGGCGGACTGACCAAGTTTCCACCGATCGGCTACGTCCAAAAGCAGATGCGGTGAACACTCCGACGGTTGGCGCAAATCAGCTTTGCGTTGCAGTTTCGAGCCACTACCTAGACCTATTCTACAGAGCTCAGACCTGGCTCCAGCAAAACTCAGTTCAATGAACAGAAATCTGTGTGCCCGAACGGTGGCCAGCCAGTTTTTCAGAAGCCGCTCGTTAGAGGCATGGACAGGAGAAATAAAAACAACCAGAACAATCGCCACGCATTCGCCTTTACCCGAAGCACGAAAAGGGACCACTCTCGTTCATTGCTCCCTTCAGCCAATTCTCCGGCGAGTACGCTCATCATGCAGAATCTCGCCTAACTCTCGCGACAACGGACGCTTGCACGCTCGTCCGAAAAGGTGACGAGACTTCGAATCCCGATCTCCTCCGCCAGCAAGTTCTTAACTGCAGAGAAATTCCGCCGCCGCTTCCACCGAAATACGCGAAAGATGCCCACTTTTCGTGATAATTCCTCGGCAAAACCGGACTGCTGAGAACGGACTGCTCAGCTGAGAGCCGGGTTACTATCCCCGCTTCTCTCCGCAGGGCACATGCGCAGTCCGGTTTCAAGGAAGGCATGAGCCGAATGCAATGCGATCAGAAGCCGGTAATTTGGCTACACGAGGTTGATTCTTGTGAGCGCTGGCTGATCGTATTCGGTGCTTCCCATAAGCCCGTTCGGGCCAACTTCCGTCCGACGAGCCAGCTTCTAGCTAACGTAAGTTCAGAGCCGATGCCTCGGTAGATCATTTCCTTTGGTCCGTTACCAACCGATCGGTCATTTGCATAAAAAGTGGCGCACCGGAGTGCGCCACTGAAGAAGGAGCAACGTGAGAGCTACTGCTCCAGCGCGAAGAAGCCGAACGTCAACTGATTGGAGTCTGTTTCGATCACGAAGATCTTTGTCGTGTCAGCAACGTAATAGCTGAATACGTCTTGCTGGCTGGTGCCGTTCGTGACGTCCAGACCGGTGACGGTGCCCGGAAAGGCTCCGTTCGCACCAGCGGTGAAAGTTCCGGACACCGGTAGGGCCGTCATCTCGCCAACGGAAAGACTGTTGAGATCGGCAGTTCCCGTCACAGCCGAGACTCCGTCAGCAGTCACAGGACCGATGGCGTCGAGTTCGTTTCCGTTCGGATCCCAGCCGGTGGCGTACATGGTGTAGGAGCCGAAGAAGGACGACGCCGTGTAGGAGCCTGCTCCGGTTTGCTGCCAGCCAATGCCCGCAAGAATGTCGGTTGCGTCCATTGTGACCGCCGCTGTCTCGCCTTCCTGGCCGTTCCCCGACAGATAGAACTGGAGATTGAAGGTTACAATGCCGTCGGTCACGCCGGTCATTGTCACGCGTCCAGTGGGATCGACGGTGTAAGTGCCTCCGGTGATGGGAGACGGAGTCTCGGGTCCGCTTCCGCTGAGGTCGTTGTAGTTGATGGCGCCACTGACGCTGCCGTCGGAGTTCCCGGTGAACACACCAGCCGCTTGCAAGATCCCAAACGTAGAAGTATCGAAGCCGGTCAATCCCGCTACGTAGCTGTTGCCAGCGATCGAAGTAAAGGCCCCCGTATTCGTTCCCTGACCGAGTGCAATTCCGGCCATGATTCCTAAGAACGAACTGCTGCTCGTCTCTTCTTCAATCAGCCGGATGTGTGCTGTGTCAACGATGTAGCCCGCGAGCGTAATCGGCGCGATTTCCGATGCCGAACTGGGGACAAGGCTAAACACGACCCGGCCAAAACTATCCGGAGCCGAAACCGTGCTGGCAGCGAACGACTGGTCCTGCCGAGGAGCCGCCAGGCCGCCATCGTTGATGTCGAATACGCTGCCGTTCCCGGAGATGGTTCCGGAGCCGTCGATGTTGATGACACCTCCGATATCGGTGGGAATTCCGTTCGTGTCGAAGCCATTGGTGAAGAATGAATACCCTGCTGAGGGTGCGGTGGTGCTGGTTTGCATGTCCATTCTGCCACTCGAGGTCAAGGTGCTATCGAACTCGATAATTCGCGCCCGAGTGTTTGAAATGAGCGCTCCATCGAGGGTTTCGACGCCGTTCACGCCCACGTTGGAGTCGCCGGTGTTGAGAACTATTTGCAGGCTTCCACCGGTTCCGGTCACGGTGCCGCTGGTAATCGGATCCGTCGCATAGGTAAAGAAGTCAACGTAATCCTGTTCGCCGTTCGTGATCGAGCCACCGCTCACCACGAAGGCACCTCCGACATAGTATGGACTACTGGTGTTTGCGTTGGTTCCTGCGAGTGAAAACACGTACTGCCCGTCGGTGAGGGCGGTGTTCGCAATGGTGATCGTGGCTGAAGCGCTCTTGGTAGTATCGGTGACCGACGTAGCCTTGATCTTCACGGTATTGCCGGACGGGACGGCAGTCGGCGCCGAGTAGTCAGTCGTAACACCGCTGAGAGAACTTGCTGCATTGAAAGATCCGCACGCACCAGTGGTGCCGCAAGTGACGCTCCAGGTAACTCCGGCATTTGCAGAGTCGTTGGCGACGAAGGCAGTGATTCCAAGTCCGCTCGAGGGCTGCAGTGTACCGGCTCTTGGACCGATCGTTACGGCAATTGGGGGTGGCGTCGTGTTGGTCAGGCTAAAGCTGGCCGGGGTCGTTACGCCCGCAACCGCCGCGGACACCGTATAAGCGCCGACGGTTGAATTCGCGGTGAGAGCCGGAGACGTAGCCACTCCACTCGTATTGGTGGTAGCGGTTGCCGTCCCTGATGGCGGCGTAGTCGCGAAGGTCCCACTTGCGCCCGATGCGGGGGCTGTGAATGTGACCGTTGCGCCGCTAACGGGGTTGGAGTCGCTATCGACCACGGTCGCGACCAGAGGCGCCGTAAAGGCGGCGCCAGTCAAGGCGCTTTGCCCTGATCCGCTCGTCGCCGTGATCGTTGCCGCCGCAGCTGCTGTGTTCGTGAGACTGAAGCTGGCGGTCGTTGACACTCCCGGAACTGACGCAGTCACCGTATAGGCGCCGGCGGTCGTGCCTGCCGTGAACATCGGCGAGGTGGCTACTCCGCTGGAGTTGGTGGTTGCGGTATTCACTCCGCCCGCGAAAGTGCCGGTCGCTCCCGATGCTGGAGCCGTGAACGTCACGGTCACGCCGCTCGTCGGAGATCCGCCGGTGGTCACCGTTGCTACCAACGGCGCGGCAAACGCTGCGCCAACCGTCGCGGTTTGTGACGATCCGCTCGTCGCCGTGATGGATTCGACTGGAGGAGTAGTCGTGTGCGAACTCGAGCCACTGCAACCTGTCAGAAACGCGAGAACCGGGAAAACTAAAGTCGAGACGATGAGGGCGAGGTAATTCTTGCGGCCTTGGCGGTTCATAGTGCGCTCTCCTTCTGCGCAGTCTTGTCGCTCTTGTCTTGTGAGGCATGCGCCGCACGGGGCGAGTGTTCGTGCACCAGAATGCCGCGTTCACTTCGCACTGTGATGGTGCGGCCGGCGACGGACAACTGACGCGCCAGAAGATAATCCTTCCCGCGTATGGACGACATCGCACCGACGATCTGAACCGGCGTTCCCGCTTGCAGGGCCTCGATCGTCTGCTTGCTGAGGAAAGGTCCAACATGTGTATCAACCACCCCATCCGGTCCGGCCACAAGCAAGTGCATCCCAGCGGGACTGCCGGCAGCGTGCTCCGTTACGACGTCTTGAATGGTCCCGGTAAGGGTGGTTTCGTGCGCCGCATCGTAGACGGGGCCAAATCCCCGCTCAATGTGGGATTCGGAAACCTGTTGGGCTCCGAGTGGGGCAGATGAGACCGCGAGCAACAGGCCGATCATCAGCCTCGCTGAAATTGGAACGGGGATCAAACGACGGCGGCGCATGGTGTTCCTCCTGAGGAATTCAGATTCAGAGATTTTCAATAGCGTCAATCGATGGACGAGTACAAGTAGCTGAAAATGCATCGCTCCCGGTCGATAGAGCAGGGACTCGGAGATGCACACGATGTTTATAGAACGTGGCTGATCCAACAGGTGTGTGCTTATCGCACAATTGGCGGATTTCTCACCACGCACTTGATCACACCGGTCGAACGTGGGTTGTGGTTGGAGAGTCTTCCGAGTTACCGAGGAATCGAGTCCCGCAGCTTGTAGAGAGCGGACATTTTATCCACGACGCTTTTCAGCGTTCCGCTGATCAGGTATGTGTTGGTCACAGTTGGGCCCACCGGATAGCCGGTGTAGCGCACGGAGTCGACGATCATGGTGTCGGAATCGAACTCACCGGTGTCATTCGGAGGGCCAGGGCAGTTCCAAGTGAAGTTGAGCACGAGGTAGTCGACCGACCCGCGTTGAGACGTATTTACCGCGTAAATGCCGATGGCCGTGCTCTCATCTCCTGTCGTTGCGATGACGCCGCCATAATTTGGCGAGGTCGCGACAGAACCGTTGACGCACGGGTTCTCCTGAAGCTGAGCCGCTTCAGCGTCGTAAGTGAACATACGGTAAAAATTGGCACGCGCATAAATCACAGGAATCTCGCGGCCAGTGCCGGAGGCCAGCGCCTTGGGAACCTGCATGAACGTGGAATACAGCGCGACCGGGCCGAGTCCATGGAAATCGAGTGTCACCTCCTTGCCCAGCATCACATCGCGCCACACCACAGGATTGTTGGGGCCGCCACCAAACCCGGGACACGGCCCCACTGGCAACTCGTAATAGCATTGCTGGGTTCCGTCAGGATCGTACTCGAGTGTGACCGATCGAGTTCTCTGCGTAAGCCCGTCGTTCTCGGCAAGGCCTAGCGGCGATCCATGATTCAGCGCTGGTTTGGGATCATTACTCCAGGTGTCACCCGCTTCGGTCGGATTGGCATAATCGTACGGAAAAATGTCGGTCTGAATCTGACGGCCGTAATCCCAATTGTTGATGACTTGAGTGCCATTCCACGTCCAATGCCAGAGTGAGCCGCCGGCAACTTCATTGGAATCCATCGTGATGCCGCCTCCGCTCAGGCTGAGAAGTTGCGCGCCCTGATTGTAGTAGCGCGGATACCCGTAAACTCCTAGCGGCTGATCAATGTAGCCCTGTTCAGTTTCGAGTCCGGTGGAATTACGTAGAGAATGATGTCCGGCCGAAGGATTGTACGTTCGGATCAATTCTGACGTTCCTGGCTGCTGAGCGACGAAAGGGTAGCCGAGGATCTCCTCGACGTAGTAGCCCTGAGCCGCGCTCTCGTGAGGATCGAGTGACACCATGTGATCGCCACCGTTGAATAGCCGATATAGTGGGACTGTACCCAGAGCCGGATGATCCTTCAAAGGCACATAGAAGATGGCGCCATCGAGCGGATAGCCGTCACGTTCGGTCGGATCCGCGGTGATCGTTCGATCTCCTCCGCCGGTTTGAATGCGCCACAGGATATTCAGCGGCACGTAGGGACCGACGCTGCCGTGGTAGCTCTTATCGTTAGCTGCCGCTTGTGCGCCATGGTTCTGCGCTGCTTCGAGTGAGCTAAGCCGCAACCCCGCCGACTTGGATCCATCGGAATGAGGATTAGAAGACACGACGCTGGCCTGCTGCGAACTCTGCTGAGCGCTCGCGATCGGACCGCCAACCAATCGACCCAGCGCGGTGCAACCGCCGATTGTGAGCACCAAGGCCCGAAGCTGTGCGCCGCCCATGAATCTAACTGTGTTTGCGTTCCTATGATGTTTCATCTGTTTTCATTCTGTTGTCTGCGTTGCAAGTGCCGGATTCACTGGCAAGTGAGCGTAAGCCGACGGAGAGAGTTGCCCTCTCGTGGAAGGCCGCCATTTTCTTCGCGTAAGAACGTGTAATAGATGTAGAAGCTTTTTCCCAAGATGCTCGGGTCATCCCCCAAACCGACCGAAGTGGGATAGGGCGCGAGCGTTGTTATACCGTCGGCGAAGTTGCCAAGGGGCATGGGCTCTGTCCAGACAAGGCCGTCGATCGATTCGGAGTAGGAGAAGGTCGTGTCGTCATCGGTGATCATCACGTAGCGCCGCAGTTCGCTGTCATAGTGGACGTCCAGATAGCCGGCATACTGTGGCGCCCAGTTGGGATTGAGATCGGTCGAGGCTCCGCCGATTCCGGTTTGCAAGTGCCAGCTTCCCTGGTAAAACTTTTCGAATGGGACAGCGTGTGGACGCGATCCGAACGCTGCGTCGAGCAAGGATGCAGCCAGTGCGCGCGCAACCGATACATGCGTAGCGGTAGTCGAGTTGGCGGGCAGATCTGGAAAATACAGATAGAAATACTTGCCGTTGGGCGCGAGAACCATGTGGCCGTCGCCGATGTCAGAAAAGGTGAGGCCCGGAGCATAGGACTGATTGAGCCGAACGATCTCCCCGAGATCAATCCAGTGCAGCCCGTTGTCCGAGGACGCGGCCAGTCCCAGGAGAGCGTAGTTGGGAAGCTCAGCGTGGTAGGTTAGCAGCAAATTTCCCGCTCCGGTCATGCTGGCGGGGACCTGATAGAGGGATCCTCCACCCAAGTAGCCATAGCTGGAATAATTTGGATTGACCGCGGGATCAGGATTCGGGAAAATGCTGACGTCCTGAGGATCGCCAGAGCCGAGCGGATTGTCCAGAGTACCTACGGTAGTGACAACCCCTCCGTATTTATTGTTCCCGACCGAGACACCATCCCACACGTGCCGGGGGTGCAGTGCGCCTTCGCTGGTAAAGAACTCGTATCCGGTGGCCGTCTTGATTACACCCATCTGAGTGTCGGGCCAGGCGAAGCCGAAGCCTCCCGTGTTTGTAAGAGGTGGCTGAGCCCTAAGTCCGCCTTCGATGATCTGCTCGTGCGAGTCGACGATGATCGGCGAAGACACCGCGGGCTGGCAGAGCGGCGTGATCGTTTGCGCTTCTACTTTCTCGCTGCCAACGCTACTAGCCGCCCAGGCGAGTAACGCTATCGAGGCCTTAACTGTCCAAATTCGACAATGCATTTGCAGTCTCCCCGCCGTTTCGCGTGAAAAACCGAGAAATCTTCACTGGCAACTCAGAGTGAGCCGGCCGACATAGTTGCTGGGCCAGCCTCCGCTCCCCCCATATGTGTAAAACAGATAAAACTGACTGCCCAGAATGCGAGGATCATTTCCCATGCCCACTGGCGTTACGTAGGTATTCGGCTGCCCACTGAACTGATAAAGGAGCACTGGGGAAGTCCAGTGCAGACCATCGGGTGATTCCGCATATGCAAAGAGCACTCCTTCACCGATGATCATCACGTAGCGTTTCAGATCAGCGTCGTACGCGACCTGTGATTCACCGGCGTAGGGCGCGTTGGGATTCAAGTCGCTGGAGTAACCTCCGATACCTGGTTGTAGTAGCCAATCTCCGCCGTAGTACTTCTGGAATAAGGCAGCATGCGGTTTGGCACCGAAGGCCGCTGATATCACTTCCGTGATCGGCGCCCGCGCGACGGAAACTGAAGTAAGGGTGTTCCCCCAATGCGTAGTCCCGTTAGCCAGCCAATCCCGAAAGTAAATGTAGAAGTAGTTGCCGTCCGGCGATGTCGCCAGCGGCGGATCGCCAATGTCGAAGCCGTCCAGATCGGTGCGATAGGCCTGATTGATGCGAATGATCTCGCCGAGATCGATCCAGTTCATGCCGTTGTCAGTCGATGCGGCCAGGGCGAGGACGGAATAGAAGCTCTGCGTGGTGATCGTGTTGATTTCGGCGTGATAGACCATCAGGAGATTGCCAGTTCCGGGCATCCCGTCGGGAACTTTGTAGACTGGCCCGCCTCCCATGTAGTTGTAGCTCGCATAGTAAGGATTCACATCGGGATCGGGATTCGGGAGAATGGTCACATCAATTGGCGCAGCAGAACCCAGAGGATTGTCGAGCGTGCCGATTGTCCGCGTCGCCGATCCATATTTGTCGTTGCCATGCCAGCGTCCCTGCCACAGCTGCCGGGAATGCGAACCACCATCGCTGGCGAAAAACTCGTAGCCGTCGTCGGTTTTGATGACTCCGATTGGCGTATCCGGCCAGGCAAAGCCATCGACTAGATCGGTGAGCGGTGGCTCTGCCTTCTGCCCGGCCTCATATCGCTGGTTCGCGGAGTCCACTGTCATAGTGGCAACAACCTTGGGTGTACACAGCTGGGTGACAATGGGCACCGCGGCCTGAGCGGAAGACCGAGTCGGGCAGAACGTCAAAACATTGCACAAAATAAGAAAGGCAGTTCCAAGGTGCAGCCTTACTGACATATACGTAACCTCTTGATAGGCAAACTCACAGTGTTCGAGCTCAGATGCACAGAGAGTGGTCGAACTAGAGCAACAATTGCAAACGCGACGCAGGTTTTATAAATTGCTGCAAGATAGTTGCCAACCGCGAGGCCATCCCGTTCTTCTATGAGAGTTCCAGTCTGGACATAGCTGCTTATAGATTGTGGCGGCTCAAACAGGTGTGTGCCTGTCGCACTATTTTCGGACTTCAAACAAGAAGCGGGAAACAGGCGTCGTCCGGTCTGCGCTGTCGAGTGTTTCCAAAGTAATCAGATAGTGAGTCCGGTCCGCCACCAGGGCCGAAGGCAGTGCCAACTCTAGGACCCAGTTGTTGCCCTTCTTGATCGGTCTGAGTAAGTTCTCCCTCAAGAGTTCTTGCTCTTCCGGGAAGGAACTCAGCGCGGCTCGATACGATCCCTGCTCGTCCCGGACAACCGGGAGGTCCAACATCACCAAAGAATCACCCCGAGCAAAGGTCACAACTCGCTCCTCCGGATTGTCTGTCCCGCGCAGAGTCGGGCTCTCGGATGAAAACAAATAAGTCGCGACAAGCTTTGGTTGGGTAGGCTCTTGTCCCTGTGAGCTGATCGCCTCTTGCTGCGATGCAATCTCGGCCGCCATGTGCTCGACCGTACTCTTCTGTTCGGCGAGTTTGCTGCGATAAACCGCAGTCGCAGCCAACCAGCCAAGAGCGACGAATACGACCGTTGCGAACGCATATCGGGGCAGGTTCTGCCGCACTCGCGCAAACGAGCCAATCGCGTCGAACCATGCAGGCAGAAGGGAGCTGGAACGTGATTCCACCACTACGCTAGCTCCGCCTTCTTGTTCTGTGCCGGAGCCTGCCGCGACAATCTCGAAGACCAGTTCGCGCTTATCCTTCAGCGTGATCGTGTACTCGCCTGCCGCGATTCCGCCCCATTCGGTGTAGTCGATCCAGTGGGTGGCCAGAGTGAGATCGGACCCAGTTCCTTCAGTCCGAACTTCAAGCAGTTTGGTGCCGTCAGGAATGTCGAACCGTCTCGTTTCATCCTTCACCGGATCCAAATGAGCGCACACCACGCCATGCGCAACGATCTTCAGCGGTTGCAACGGAGACTCTCGCCGCTTCGCCTCGCCCGTATCAATTTTGTCCTTTAGCGCTCTCATCTCGGCGTCCGTGAGTGGTGAAACCTTTCTTTCAGAGCCGCTCGGATTGAGACCTTGCCCGTCGCCGTTGTTCAGGATGAATTGCGGCACAGAGAGCCGGTCCTCGGGAGGATCCAAACTCAAATTCTTGGCCAATTCCCCGTAACACGGAGAATGCATAAACCAGTGACATCGATCGCTCTCGATCCCATCCACATGACTTGCGGACCTGGGATGCCGCACACCACTCCCGGGATCTCCAAAGTTTATTTCGATCAGACCTCGAAGACAGCTTTCACTAGTGCTCCAAGGAGTGAAAACCTCTAAACATTCTTCGACCAACCCTACCCATGGTTTCTGGTCTTCGTAGGTCTCGAATCTCAGTTCCCGGTATTCCCACGTGCGAATCTTGAGAAGAGGATCAAAACGCGCGGCCAGATGATTCATCAATCGTCCTTTGACCTTTCGATATTCCTCCGACGCTGGATAGTGTTCGGTGGTGAATTCATAAACTTGCTGAACTTCCGGTGTACTGTAGTTGCGGAGAAGCCGGTTCAGTCCCACATTTACATAGAAAGAAGAAGCGCCCGTGGTGAGCTGTACCAGGTGCTTGATATAACGAATGACGAGGTCCACTTCGTTGTGCTGACCAATCCGCTCCTGTTCTCTTTCGCACTCTTCTGACTCCAAGTAGACCAGCCACTGCAAAGCATCGGCGTCAGGCCGGATGATACGGCGGATTTTCAGTTTCGTGTTCCGACCCCGCCAATAACTCCTTCTCTTCTCACGGCTGCGCTGAAGTCCAATCTTTTCAATTGCTCTTCCCGCGATCTGGTAAGCGTTGGCCCGATCGGGAACGATGAAAAAGGCGAGTTGGAACGCCTTCTGCCAAAGGTCCTCATTTCCGCTCACCAACATCCTCCTGCCATCGAGAGCGCCGCTTTCGCAGGCGTTGCCAGCAGCCGTATTACCTCTTTAATCTGCCCGAAACATGGTCCGGATAGTGTGACGTTATCAGACAAAATCGAGATTATTTCCATTCGCCCTGAATTTGAAATCCGGCCCAGTAATAAGGAGAGCGCCATCGCTCTTCCTTTGCCACGTCAATTTGAGCAGCGCGCAGTGCTGCCGCCGGGCTCATGTGGTTCTGCTCTAAAGATTTATAAAAGCGCGCCATCAGTTCCGAAGTAACCTCGTCGTCGACGCTCCATAGGCTTGCCATGACTCGGCTCGCGCCGGCATACATGAATCCCCGCGATAGCCCAATCAACCCCTCCCCACGGATCTCCTGTCCGAGGCCTGTATCGCAAGCGCTCAGCACTATGAGATCTGCAGGTAGGTTCAAGTTGTAAATTTGCTCGAGATCCAGAAATCCGTTTTGCGGCCGGCCTCGTTTGTCGACCAGTGACAGTACCAGACCGGAGAGTTCCGGGTTTTTACTGTCGAGGAGTGCGTGGGTCGCAAAATGCACAATTCGATACTGTGCAAGCGACGGGCTCAGGGCGGTCGCACGGTTAGCGTCGAAACCCAAAGCCTCCATGCTCTGGCCCGATGGGGTTACCCTTAGGATCGCTGCGGCTTCCCGCTGAGTCCACAATAACCGGCTGAGATACCGCCCGCTGCCAATCAGCCCAACGTCGGTTGCCGAGCGTGTCAGGCGCTGTGCAGAGATTGAAAGCTCATCCGATCGCGAGGCGATCACCCTCAGCTTGTCGCGGTGGATCTCGCTCAGAGATGCCGTTACGCGTTCGTCCCGGCGGTCAAACACTGGATCCGCGAATACGGCAACCGCTTTGACAGGTTCCTTCCGATTGATTCTTGCCCGCCGCAACTCCGCGAGCGACGATGCTGACGGCAGACTCACGATTTCGTGCTGAATCATGAGCGGCTCGCGGCTTTCGTCCTTCAATGCGGATGACGCTCCCACCGAAGTCTGGGATGCTGAAGCTGGCAACCGGGGCGACGGAAGGGCCGCGTAGGGGAGATATTGCAGAGCACCGTCGCTGACGATGAGCAAACGCTTCTTTTCAAGTAAGGGAGCCACAGGGCCCAGAACCATTTGGCTCAACTGCGCTGCCACTGTGGCATATTCCGCCTCAGACCCGGCAAGACGCAGTCTCCGCTGCCGCGCAGTCTCCTTATCGACGCGGCCACCGCGGGCCGTCAATAGCCCGTAAACCTTCCGGGCTGTGTCCTCAATGACCTTTCGAGGCGGCAATTCATAGACCGCCAACGAATTTTCGGTCACTGCCCAAACATAGCTACGTTTCTCGCCCAGCGAGTATTCCAGCAGGAGTGTGTTGTCATCCAACAATTGGCGCTGCACATCCTCGACGCCTAATGGTTGTGGTTGCGCGAGAGCCGCATACGCCGGGCTATCGACGCGGAGTTGCGTTCTTATGTCTTCATACTCCTGCCGCAGTTGCCCGATCTGCGTGTCGAGCGCTGCAATCTCCTCCCCTGTGTGTGCCTCATCCAGTAATTCGAGACGATAACTCGATTTCGAGCTGATCGCCTCTCGAAGAGAACGTTCTCGCCGCAGCAACTCCGGATCAGACCCATGGCGAATATCTATCTGCGCGCTCTCCAGTAGTTCCAGCAGCGTCCGGGCGCGCGAGCGCTCCACAACATCGAACGCGAGTTCCGGATTCTTTTCGCTGATGAGTAGATCAATGTAATCCTGGTAGTGAGGCTCATACTCTGCGCGGAAGACAGAGCGAACGTCGTCGGTTCCACCTAAACGAGCCATTTGACTGTCGAGGATACCGATAGCTTGTGCGTATAGCTGCGAGGCATCGTCGTTCAGGTGCTTTTGCCGCTGGAGCGAGGCCAAGGCCAGAAGTGCACCTGCATGAGACAAGCTTCCAGGGACTTTTGCTTCACGAATCACCAAGGCCTGACGAAAGTATTTCTCGGCCTCCGCGAGATCGTGGCGTTTCCGTGCCAACTCACCAAGCTTTTGCATGGTGATCGCTTCCGCGGGGCTGTCGTGCGCAATCCTATCTTGGATCTCGAGAGCCTGACGATAACATTGGTCTGCTTGCGCCAGATCCTCTCGTCGCTTGGCGATGTCCCCCAAATTGGAAAGCATTTCGGCATCAAGCAAACTCGACGGGGAGAGCTTCTCGCTGATATCCAGAGCCTGGCGGTCGTACTCTTCCGCCTGGTTAAGATCGCCGTGGCGCGCTGAGACCAGTCCTAGCCAATTAAGGGTCTGCGCCAACTCGGGACTTCCAGGCGCCAGCCTCTGTCGGATCTCCGCAGCCTGATGGAGATACTCCTCCGCCTTTGTCAAATCCGCGCGCAACCAGAAGACAATCGCTAACTGATGCAAGCTTCCAGCGGTTGCCAGGCTGTTTGGCGCAAGCCGTTGCCGGATCGTCAAGGCTTGGCGAAAATGCCTTTCTGCCTGTCCAAGATTTCCTCGGACCTGGATGATCGATCCTAGATCGCTCAAGCTCGCGGCCACGGAGAGGCTGCCAGGCGCAATCCTTTGTCTGATCTCCAAGGCCTGGCGGAAGTACTGTTCTGCTTGACTTGGATCTCCGCGATTCGCCGCGAGACTCCCGATCTCGCTCAGGCTTATCGCGAAGGCAAGACTATTGGGCAGAATCTTCTGCCGGATCTCCAGCGCCTGACGAAAGTACTCTTCCGCCTTGTCGGGTTGTCCGCGTTGGAGGCACCCGTTCCCGAGGCCTTGAAAGATCGAGGCGCGGTCGGCGGGAGTGAGCTTTTCGTCCAAGCTCAAAGCTTGGCGAAGATACTCTTCCTGTTTCGTCAAATCGCCGCGGCGCGCGGATAGATTTCCCAGACCAATGAAGCTTATGGCAAGATCACGACTCCCCGGAGCTATCTTCTGCCTGATGTCCAGCGAACGCTGGAAATATCTCTCGGCACTCGCAAAGTCTCCTCGGTCCACACTGACCCTGCCAAGGCTGTGCAGCGTCTCGGCAACTGCCAGGCTGTCACGAGCCAACGCCTCCCTGATAGCCAGTGCATTGCGCTCATATTTTTCGGCCGTGGCGAGATTCCCCACCTGCTGTTCAACGTTGCCGAGATTTTGGTAAGTTTCAGCAAGATCAAGGCTGCCGAGAGCCAATTTCTGTCGAATCTTCAGGGCCTGCTGGTGGCACCGCTCCGCCTCCGCTAAGTTTCCGCGTTCCCAAGCTTTCACGCCAAGGGCAGTCAGATTCGTAGCACGGTCGAGGGCTTCGGGTGCCGGCTCTCGTATAACTGCTGGGTTTTGTTGGCAGCTCTCTTCGTTTTCGGACGAACCGTCGAGCGCGCTAACGGGGCGATCTTCCCGATGGAGTGGACTTTGCTGGGGTAGCTGCGCGATCGACTGAGGGGCACCCCTAGATGTGAAGCCGCCTGTTGATTGGGCCACATTCGCACGCATAGCAAATGTCTTCGGACGAACCTCACGGTTCAACAGGTAAGGAATATCGTTGCGTACTTTGTCGCAAAGCAGATTCGCTCTGGCGAGAATCTCCACCGATTCGGCTGGACGCTGGGACTCGCCGGCCAGGGTATCGAACGGAGTCAGAGAAGACACCAGTGCGATCGGCAGCGTGATTGTCAGGAGCGAAAGAAACCGCATCGCGATGAAGATTCCCTTTAAAATGGTCGACTAAAGCGCGAAATACCGTCGAGACATTTTTCTTGCCAGCTCAAAACAGAAATCCAACACCTGACTAAACCCTACCTTCATTGTAATGTTGTGGACCTGTGCGAGAAGGTATCGGTATTGAGTCGGCTTCGGGGAGATCACAATTGATCGCCTCCAAGTCCGTTTCTGAGCGGCCTATCGGACTCAGTGCCCCTGAGGGTGTGTGTGACCTGATTCGATTAATTCCGGTTTGCCAACCATCCATGAACTGGGTTTCGTTCCTGGTCTAGGTCCTTATGGCTACGGACCAGATGTCGGCGTTAGGGATCGGTCTGAGAAATATCCTGTAGCAACATCGTTCTTTAGGCGTGGGTCGCGATCGGTTCCCAGGTACTCGTCGAGAAAGTCCAGCAGCACTTGAACTTTTGGCGTCAGTCGTGAAGGGCTCGAGAATAGCGCACAGAGAGTAATCGGCTCGGGAACCCATTGCGGCAGAATCAGCACCAAGGCCTTTCGAACTTCCGGGCTTTTCGCCATCCACAATGGAAGAATGGCGATACCGAACCCGCCTAGGGCGAGTTTCAGAGCAACGGTCGGATCGCTCGTAACCACTCGAAAAAGGATATCGGGCGTTACCACCTTCTCGCCCCGGCTCAACTTCCAGGGGCCGGAGCCGACGCATTTGTGAAGCGTGAGGTCCTCCGGGGTCGATGGATCTCCAGCGACTTTGAGATAGTTTGGGCTGGCGAAAAGCCCTCGAACCGTTCCGGGATAAGCTCGCACGCGCCGCAATGAGTCTTTCGGCGCCAACAGTTTGAAGAAGACGTCCACGTCATCTCGCGGTTCCTGATCCCAACTCGCTGCATAGGGTTCGATCTCAACGCGTAACTCGGGGTAGCGTTCCAGAAACTCCTTCAGCAAGGGCGCCAGCGTGTCGCGCGCCATGGTCACCGGACAGGCTACTTTCAGGAGCCCGCTTGGGCTGGAGCGGCGGCCTTCCAAAATGTCCCGGCCGTGCTCGAGGCTCTGCATCGCGCGTCTGCACGATTGCAGGTACTCCTTCCCGGCGTCGGTCAGGACGAGGCCTCTGGGACCTCGCTGCACCAGCAGAACTCCGAGGTGTTTTTCCAGTCGAGTCAAAGCCCGGCTCAGAGTCGAAGCAGGACAGTGCATCTCCTTCGCCGCGGCCGTCAGCGTGCCCGCCCGTGCAACCGCGACGAAGATGCGCACATCGTTGAGATCCAAGTCATTCCTCCAAAGCCACTCCGCGGCACGTTTTTTGTTGGGCCTAGCTTAGTGTTGCGCTGGCGCAATTCTATCTTGCGCCGCCCGATCTGCCAGAATTTCAGCAAAAGGCATCTATCCTAGACCTGCGCACGGCCGGACGAAACACGTGAGTGCAGAGACGCGGAGGGGCGATGAAGATTTTGGTAATTGGCGGCACGGGCAAAGTTGGTGCAGAAGTCGTGAAGGAACTACAGAAGCGCGAGGCAGACATTCGCCTGCTTGTACGGAAGGACGGCACTCCGACGCCGCAGGGCGTCGAGGTCGCGATCGGTGATTTGCTTGACCCGGTCTCAGTAGAGATGGCAATGCACGGATCAGACAAGCTCTACCTGTTGAACGCCGTCGTGCCCGATGAACTGACGCAAGGCCTTATCGTCTACGATCTGGCCAAAAAGCTGAAACTGAAACATATTGTCTATCATTCGGTCTTCCGCGTGGAACACCTCAAAGATGTTCCACACTTCGCCTCAAAGCTCGCGATAGAAAGCGCCTTACGCGAGTTCGAAGTCCCCTTCACGATTATTCGCCCAAACTACTTCATTCAGAACGATGCAACGTTGAAAGACTCCCTCCTGAAGGTTGGAATCTATCCCGCGCCTCTCGGCAACGTAGGCATCTCCGTAGTCGACATCCGAGACATTGCGGAGGCAACGGCAATCGTTCTGACTTCAGAACAACACAACGGCAAGACTTACAACCTTAACGGTCCGGAAGCTCTGAGTGGTCCGAAAGCGGCATCGATCTGGAGCAAATTGCTCGGCAAAGAGATTCGTTACGCGGGTCACGATATGGATGCGTTCGAGGAGCAGATGAGAAAGTCGGCCCCGTCGTGGTCGGCGTTCGACATTCGCATGATGTTTCAAGGGTATCTCGAGCGTGGTTTCGTCGCGGAGACGGGAGATGTCGAGAAGTTGACCAAACTCCTCGGCCACGCGCCCCGCCGCTACGAGGATTTTGCCGCGGAAACCGCCGCCCTTTGGCAGTAGTGAATCGCATCAAACACTCAACACAGGACCTTGAGGAGAACAAAATGTCATCCATTCTGCCAACCATCCCTCCGGACGATCCCAAACGAAGCCTCACCATCGCTCAACCCGAAAACCTCCCTCATGTCGGACTGGTCGGCGATACCTACACCATTACCGTGCCCGGCGAGCAGACTGCCGGACAATTCTGCGTCATCGACATGCACATCCCGCCCGGCGGCGGTCCGCCCCCGCACCGGCATGACTTCGAGGAAACCTTCCTCCTCCTCGAAGGCCAGATGGAAGCCACCTTCCGTGGTAAGAAGTCAAGCGTCCGCGCCGGCGAAACCCTGAACATCCCTGCCAATGCTCCTCATCAGTTTCACAACGCTTCTGGTGAGGCCGTACGCATGCTCTGCATTTGCTCTCCTGCCGGGCAGGAGAAATTCTTTTTGGAGGTTGGAGTTCCGGTCGCCACGCGCACCACGCCTCCGCCCAAGCTCTCGGAACAGGAAGAGGCGGCATTCATCGAGAAAGTAAAGGCGCTCGCCCCCAAGTACCGCACCGAACTTCTAAGAGAGGCGTAAGGTCGAAACGTTTCTTCGCATCTCGAACGGCGCTGGTCCATACCTGTCAAGAAAGGCGAACCGACCATGATCACGAAACACTCTCTCGATCCGCGAGATGCCATCACCATGGCAAAGCTGCGCCCGATGCTTGCGTCCACAAAAGGGAGCGTGACCGGACCTTCGGCGCGCGCACCGTTCGATGAATTGATGGAGCAGATGCCACCGGCCCGACGGTGTGACCTACGAAAAAACGGAGGTCGGCGGGCGAAAGCCTGGAAACGCGCGCGGAGCCAGACCCGCTCATGACCAGGGATTCGCTGGCGGCCAGTAGAATAGAGCGAAATGGCTGTCTCACCTGAACTGCATAATTTCCGACTCAGAACTGACGATCCAACCCTTCCTTAGCCTTTGAACCCCGGCGTCTCATACCCGTACTCGCCAAAGAACATTTACAACTTGTTGACAAGATGTTGACAAGCCTCCCGCTTGGTTTGACGAAGATTGACCGATTCGAACGCTCAGTTCTGGCGATTTTTGCGAAATTGGTCCTTCTGATATGGGCTCCCGAGACTTTCTGCGCACGCATGCAGAGACGCCGCTCCGCGAGCAATACGCGGTGGCCGGAACTCTCTGTACGTTGGCGACTAATTCCGAGCGGTTGTTCGAAGCCGCCCGCAGCAGTTTCTTGCCAGCCGAGAAATCTTTAAAAGCCGCCGATCTCGCTCTTCGATTCTGGGTTGACGCTCATGATGGGGCACAGCCGCCTTGGCCCAAGCCCTACGTACGAGGACTGGGTGACCTGGTATTCGTCGGACTCGATGCCCGCAGCTCAATGCTCGCGGATCTCCGGAGGCGCAGTGTAATCGGCCGATTTTCCCCCGCCCTGGCCGGCGATTCTCGATATTGGAGAACGGTGATTTTTCCGATGATGGTTTCCATCGTGGCGGGATCGATCGGTCTTGTGGAACTGCATGCCTCGTGTGTGGCGAAGGACCAGAAGGGCTTGGTGTTGATCGGGCCATCGCGCTCGGGCAAGTCAACCCTCGCCATGGCGTTCGTTGAAGCAGGGTTTCGATTGCTGTCGGACGACCGAGTGTTTGTCTCGGTGAAGCGGCGGAAGCTGCTCGCATATGGATTGTCAAGACCGCTCAAATTACGGCGAGATGCCGCCATGTGGTTTCAAGAATTTCGAAATGGCGGACCCCCAGACCGTCGGGGCGAAGAGAGTGATTACTACGTTGAACCGAGCCCACACACAGCTCAGCAGGCATTGCAGCCCTGCGAACCACGCGCCGCGGTATTCCTAGAGCGCCGAGAGACCACCGGTTTTCGCATGACACCGATGGATATTGCGGACGCTAAGCGCCGGATCGAAGAGGATGTCATGGCGGAATCCCCACAGGCGACGAGAACGCAACAGCGGACGATCGACGCTCTGTTAGCCATTCCCTGTTGGCGCCTGCAATATGGCGGCGTCCCGCCCCAGGTTGTTGCGGAACAAATTCTCAACTCGCAGTTGGGGTGCCGGCGTTGAGTAGTGATTTCGGAGTATCGCGAAGCGAGGCAGAAATGGATATGGAGACCCTTCCGAGCTGCGTGGAGCCGGCTTCGAGCCAGTTTCAGTCTCGGTGTAGTCATGACGTCAGTGGTCGTGAGAGTCGCCAGGATTTACTGCGCCGCTTCGCGGCCACTCCACATTTTGTCGACCTGCGCCTGATGGGAAGGACGCTACGACTGGAGACGAACAACGAATCAATGCTCGATCTGGCATTGAAGTTCTTCGAACGTCACCAACATGGAAATTCGACAGCTCCCGAATTTCGGTGGCGCATAGTGACGGAATTTGATCCGAAAATGCAGTCTAAATATGTGCCGCTGTCAGCTTTCTCGAAAGGTGGAGTTAAATACGTCAACATCGGTCAAAGAAGTTTTCTAGCGGTTGATTTGGAAAGGCGCGAGGGCGTTGCCTTTCTTGCGGAGACGTTTGTCGAAGGGGAGGCGCGGCTGAAGCATCGTCCCCCACTCGACATATTGTTTTGCATGACTGCCGCGACCCTGGGATTGACGGCGCTCTCTGGCGGCTGCGTGGGTTCGGGCGATCGGGGAGTGATGGTGTTTGGACCTCCGAACTCTGGCAAGACGACTGCCTCCTATCTGGCGTCGAAACTGGGTTTGGAGTTTCATGCGGATCAGGTCGTCTTTCTTGATGGGCGGGGCGACGTTCTCCGCGCCTGGGGCGATCCCTTCCCCGCGGTATTCCGTCCTGAAACGCTCGTCTTCTTGCCGGAGCTGCGCCAGTCGGCCCGCCAGTCCACTTATGGTGATCTTTCTTTTTACTACTACGACAAGTCTGAGATGCAGTCGCAGTGGGCAAGGCCTGTGACGCCCGTATGCAGCGTCTTTCTGGATCGGACCGGCACCGGAGAACCGGAGCTACGGGAAATGTCTGGGGATGATGCCGCATTGCGATTGCAGGACTGCATGCTTCTTGAGGAAGGGCCGAGATTCTACGGTCGAACTCTCACGGCGTTGACCAACCTGGTCCAAAACCCGGTTTACCACCTGCGGTACGACAGTGATCCCAAGATTGCCGCCGCTTGTATCGAGAAGATGCTGCTGTGAAAAAGACATTGTGGAAGACCCTCGCCGGTTCTTTGGGCTATCTCGCCGTTGCGATCACCTGTCTCGTGCAATGGAGAGGATCTCAGCTTTGGACTCGATTGGACTGGTTCGCTGGAGGTTACTTTGCCTTGAGGTTCATTGGTTCTCTGCACTCCATCGTTTCCAGTCATGATGCTTTCCGCTCGAAGCCGTTGCGGCGGGAGTGGTGGGCGCTGAATTCCGATCCGGAAGGTCCGCAATGGGTGATGTTGCTGATGGCGCTCGATCTGGTTGTGTTCCTCGACTATGGACACTGGCGGCTCACACCGTGGCTATTGCGGCCGGGACTGCAGACGATAGGTCTATCGCTCTATACGGCCGTGACCCTGTGGCAGATATGGACGGACGCCTACCTAGCCCGTTATTTCCACAAGAACCAGACGCCGCTTGTACCCATGAATCACGGGCCTTACCGCCACATGCGCCACCCGAGATATACGGCTGCAATTGTCGGGAAGGTCGCGATGGCGATCACCTTCGGGAGCCTTTTCGGCTGGCTACTAGCGGCTGCGTGGGGCTTCCTGCTTCTGAACAAGATAGAAATTGAAGAGAAGCATCTGCGGAAGACGTTCGGACCGCCGTATGAGTCGTACGCGCAAAGCACGGCGAAAGTGATTCCCGGGATTTACTAAATTCCATGGCCTGGCGAATGAGGGCGCGCCTTCCGTCGATCGAATCTGCATCCTCCTCGCAACCGTCCGCAGACACGGCGACGAACGTTGCACTTCCAGATAACCCGAATACAGGGATCTCGATCCGTGTCCCCCAGCGGGGATTCCACCCGAGGCGTGCGGTTGGTGTATGGGCTGAACGTTTCGTCCTGCTGGTCCTGATAGCTGGCTTTTCGGTCAAAGCGTTCTTACCGGCGTGGCGACATCTTAATTCCGATTTCCCCAACTACTACCTAATCGCGCGCCTTTATCATGTCGGATACCCGTTAGAACGCGTCTACGACTGGACGTGGTTGCAGAGACAGAAGGATCACGAGGGGATAGAACGGAACCACGTCAGTTTCATCCCGTCTACTCTAGCTTCGGCGCTAACGGTCCTGCCGTGGAGTTCGCTTCCGCCGCTTCAGGCGAAACACCGGTGGCTGCTGGCAAATCTGGTATTCCTATCGCTCACTTATTTCCTGCTAGTCTGTATGACACGGCTGGGATGGACGCGGATCGCTGTCTTGATGTTCCTGGCGTTCGTTCCGCTGCGCGAGAACTTTCTTCTGGGGCAGATGCATGTTCTCGTTCTACTTCTGGTTACCCTGGGTGCTTGGCTTTTTCTCCGCGAGTCGCTCGTTCTTTCCGGAATCAGCCTGGCAGTTGCTGCAGCATTGAAGATTTATCCCGCACTCTTCCTGATTTTCTTCCTTTGGAAAAGGAAGTGGCGCGCCGTGATTGGCCTGATAGCGGGACTTCTCAGTGTCGCTTCCGTTTCGCTGTCCCTGTTTGGAAGGGACGCCTGCCTGCTATATGTTCGCCAAGTATTACCCGCGGGTCTTCGAGGAGAGACGATCGATCCTTACAACACAGCGTGGAATTCCTGGACCGCGCTGCTGCGACGTCTGTTGATCGCCGAACCAGAGCTGAATCCTTTTCCGGTAGTGCATTTGCCGTGGCTGTACGCGCTGCTCCACCCGCTGCTTCACAGCTTCATCCTGGTGGTGTTTCTCTGGGCGATCGGTTGGCGGGCAGGCCGCGGACACACAAAGGAAGACAGGAAACTGGAATGGGCAGCCTTCCTGTTCCTCCTGTTGTTCCTATCGTCGCAGCCCGGTTCTTATCACTTCGTTGCGCTGATACCTGCCGCTGTGTTGATCGTCGATGTTCTCGTTAGTCGCGGCCGGACCGTGCAGGCGGGTATCGCCGTGGTGGCCTACGCTCTTGTGTGCGCACCCGTGATTCACCTTCCGGGAGTCTCTCCAATCGGCTGGGGCAACTTGCTGTATTTCTCGCGACTGGCATACATGGCCGCGTCCGGAATGTTATTTCTCTGGACGCTGCTTCCGAGAGATTCAGAAGCGTTCAAAGAAAGATTCAATTTCAGGAGCTTTGCCGTAGCTTCTGTGGTTGTAATCGCGCTTACCGCAACCGGCTTCGTCTTAACGAGTAGGCATCTTCACGGTCAGTTCGAGAATTATCAGCACCGGGTCACGATAGCAAACGATTTATTCGCGTCAGACCCGGTTGTGAATTCAGACGGCGTTCTGTTCGTAGGAATGACTTCCGAAGGCTATACAGTCCGACGGCTGCAATCCGGAACCGTTGTAGATGTTCCCAAAACTGCTGGCGATCTATTTCATCCGACCGCAGCGGCGGAAGCCGTTTGGGCTGAGCACACTTCACAACAGGGATCGCAAGTAGTTCAATTGCAGATGGCGAATCCGTCACAGGCGCTAGGCAATGAGATTGAGGCTGCAAATGCCCAAGAGCCTGCGGCCTCGCGCGATGGTCACTTTCTCTCGTTCTTGCGCGAGATTCGCGGGAGAAATAGCTTATGGATCAAAGCCACAGGTAAGACAACCAATGGAAGTGTGGCGCGCGAAGAGCGGGAAATCGCAGGGGAAGAATACGACGTTCGGGAGGTCAGCTGGCTTGATGGTCAGCGGCTGATCTTTAGCTCCAGATCGAAAGGAAAGTTTTTCCTCTACGCAGCCACGCTACAGGGCAAAGTGGAAAAGCTGAGCAAGCCTTCCTGCTCGGCACGCTATCCCGCAGTCGCGCCAAACGGGCGATGGCTGGCGTTTAGTTGCGATGAAGGAGGAAGTTGGCAGCTGCATGCGATGGACTTGGAAGGGACGCAGGAATTGCAAGTCACCCGTGCCGATTGCAACTCGATCGCGCCGGCCTGGTTTGCCGACTCCAAGCGCATCGTCTACGCCACTGACTGCGGCCGAGGGCTCGGACTAACGGCTTTGGCGGAAGTGACCGTTCTTCATTAAAAGAGGCTTGATGAACTTCGATGCTCTCGCCTATCGAGTCTACCTAGTTGTTGAAGGCCTAGGCGTGACACATTTGCTAAGGCGGATGCCGAGTGTCGCTCGCAACGCCAGTCGATTGAGAAGACTGGTCCTAACCGATGCTCCCAAGTGGCGAAAGGTTCGCTCGGGAATTTCAGAGGGCTTGTGGATGCGGTTGCAGCTTCCGCAGCAAGGCCGCCTGTGGCGTGGAGAACATGAGGTCACAGTACAGCGGGCCATTCTCGCTGCCATTACTCCTGGAGCCGTTTTCTATGACATCGGAGCCCACGTAGGCAGCATTGCTCTTGGTGTCACGCAACTAGTAGGTAAGTCGGGACGCGTCGTTGCTTTCGAGGCTGATCCTCAAAATGTCAGGAATTTAGAGAGCAACGCGGCGCGCAACGATCTGACCTCATCGCTTCAAGTTATTTCCTGCGCCGTGTGGTCCTATTCAGCGCCTGGCATCTGCTTTAGGTGTGGCGGAACAAATAGCACGCACGGGGGAGTAGAAACTGACGGGCAGCGTCCTGTCCTGAGCGGCAGAGAAATGATCGACGTACCGGCCATCGCTCTGGACGATTTTGTTGCGAACGGAGGACCCGCTCCGCACCTCGTGAAGATTGACGTAGAAGGAGGCGAATACGAAGTCCTTCGCGGGGGCACCGAGCTATTCGCGAAACACCGCCCCATCCTCGTCGTCGAGGTACACCATGAGCAAGCCGCCTCTCAGATCTACCCGTGGCTTACAAGATTTCGATACGCCAATCGCTGGATTGTCCCGACCGAGAGGTTTCCATCCTGCTTATTTGCCTGGCCTGAAGAATTCGACGGAGCGGCCTGGATGCACCGAATCGGAGCAGGAGCAGATCTGCGTTAGACCGAGTGATCTCGCTGGAGTTGAGTTCGTTTCTAGGTACAGCTTGGCGCGGTTTCAGGCTGCAGCCGTTTTGCATCGATACTCGGCTTCGGCAATTTCACGATGTTCTTCAGCTGGCGGTTGATCCACAGTTCGATGGGGAAGCTATAGAAGTCGTAATTCAATCGCACGCGAGCCGGATATGCGGTGAGATGCTGAACCGCCTTGGCAAACCGGCCGTGGCCTGTAGTGGCAATGGGCTCTCGATCGAACGCGATGCGCAGGTAATCCCGCATGGTTTGCACGCGCTGGTGATCACTCCCTTTGAGCCACGGCAGCACGGTGTAACGGGGAAAGTAGTCCGCCCAGCCTTCCAGGGATTTCGGCACTTCAATTCCTAACTTAGCGGCCTGATTAAATATGGGCGAGCCTGGATACGGCGTGAATATGTTCGTCCAGAACTCTGCACCAGGGAATTTGCGGCAAATGTCCATCATGAAGTTGACGGTTTCGCGGCGTTCCTTGGGGCCTTCGCCGGGGAATCCGAAAATAATATTGAACGACGGGATTACGCCCGCTCCGATGCAGCGCTCTGTGGACTGGTAGATGTCGCCGAGAACCTGAAAGTCTTTGTTCATTAGCTTCATCACTGTTGGGGATGCCGTTTCGATACCTTGGCAGATCTGATGCAGCCCCGAGCGGCGCAGCAGGGTCAACTCGTCGATGCTTAGTCGAGCGGTTAGATTCGTGGTGGCTTGGACACTCCACTTGAAATTCGCGCCGCCTCGGATCAGCCCCTCAGCGATCTTCAGCGATCGATCGAGATCTACCAGAAAGTTGTCGTCCGCCATCCACAGCAGTTCAAGGTGGTAACGCCGGGTCAGTGCAATCGTTTCCTCGACCACTTGCTCGACGGGCAACGCATTCCACTTTCGCCCGTACACTCCAGCGTTGGTGCAATACGCGCAATTAAACGGGCAAGCGAGGCTGGATACATACATCGCCCAGCGTCGGCCGCAAATTTTCTCATACGCGTCGAAGTCAGCGAGGTGATAGGCCTTAGCCGGCATCTCTTCCAGCCGCTTAAGCGGGCGCTCAGGAGTGAAGATCAGCTTGCCGTCGCGCTTGAATCCGATCCCGAGAATATCGTCGAGCGCAGCGTCGTCCCCGAGGTGCTCGGCAACAGCGAGCATGCTCTCCTCGCCCTGCGCGCGAATCACAATGTCGACGTACTCCGCCTCAAGCGTCTGTGTGGGCAGCAGGGACGGGTGCCATCCCCCCAAGATGATCGGGAAGTCGGGATCCCATTTCTTGATCGCTTTGGCGACATCTACGGTCTCCCGGATCATAGGTCCGGTAACGAGAGAAATGCCGAGGCAGAGCGCATCCTTCACTTCTTCGAGAATTCGTTTCTTATAGTCAGGCGCGATTGAGGCGTCGATGATGCGGATGTCGTACCCCGCATCAAGCAGGGGAGTGGAAATCGCAAGTATGCCGAGTGGTGCGGTCGCCTCAATACTGGAGAACGAGGCAACGAAAAACACGATCTTTTTTGACGATCTCACGGAGTGCCTCTCGTTCAGTCTTGATCGACTGCGCGGTCGCGATCTTTCAGTTGTCCAGATGTGCTCTTTAGGCTTAGAAGCTATCAACCCACCACTCGGGATTTGTCTCCAAATTGTTAAAACTCTGCAAAATCAGGCCTCGTCATTTTGCTTTCGCTGTGTGCCCGGGTGCTCGCGTTCGCTGAGCTTTGCTGGCGGTTTCGAAGTCCGATCGCTCACTTTGGATCGAGCAATTGCGCAAATGCGTGCCAGGTCCGAAGTCGAGGACCTCCTTCCGCGAACAGGGTAAGCGCAGCTCCTAGGCCATAGACGATTGCGCCAACCGAAATCTGCAGGGCCAGCCCGGCGATACCCTGAATCGGAAATTGGCTTCCAACCAGCCAGAGAGTTGCAGCCATCGGTACGCAAAGAATGAGAGGCAGAAAATATACGCGGCGCAGGGATTTACCAAGAGGTAGATCCAGCGCGCGGCATACATACCGCGGCAGAAAGAGAACGCTGGTGCAGATCAAAGGCATCGCTGTACCAAGCGCTACTCCAACAATGCCGAGAGGACGTACCAGCAGCAGGCTGAACAGCAGGTTCCCGGCTCCGTCGAGCAGAAGAACGGACGCGAGAACGCGATGGCGACCCAGTCCCAGAAGTATCCTGATCGACGTTGATTGCGCGAGATACAAGCTCCGGGGAAGGATTAGCAAGAGCAGCACGTAGTAGCAGGATGAATATCGCGGTCCCACCCACGCCGCAATGATTGCCTTGCCGACGATCACGAGGGTGACGCACAACGGAAACGTAATTAAGGCGCAGGCGCGGTTCCCGGCCAGGAGGGTGCGACGCAGACGATCCATATCTCCAGCGGCGTGAAATTCACTGGACATCGGCGTGAAGATTTGCGACATGCCTCGCACCGCATAGCTTGAGTATTCGACGAGCTTCGATGCGATGGAAAACAGTGTGACGGCTGAGGCCGACAGGAAAACTCCGATGACCATTGCGTCGGATTGGAAACGCAATTTTTCCGCCGCCAGAATGGCAAATGCAAAGACTCCATAGGCGGCCAGTTCGCGGAAAGTCCTTTTATCTACATACCCCCACCTGATCCGGAGCGATAGCACACACGCCGCCATCCCCAGGAAGATGCAATAGCTGAGGAGACTTAGGACGACCGTTATGATCCCGATCGCCAACAGGCCTCCTCCCTTTGTCAGAGTGACAACAATGAGAACGGCGCGCAATAACGTCACGGCGATCTGACTCAGTTGAAGCCACGAAAATTTCTGTAGTCCCTCGAGAACACCCGCAAACACGCTAAGGGGAAAGGCGCATGCCACACTGATTCCGGAAAGTAAGAAGAGAATCCGCGCTGGCCGGATCAAGCCAGCCGGTACTTTGAATAGCAAATGCAGGTAGAGTGTTCCGGCCGCGGTAGCGAGCAGAACCAAGAGCGCAACCAGGACATAGAAGGCAAGACTCGTGCTGAGAAGGTGCGAGAGTTGTTCGGAATCATGTAACGCGGTGAACTTGGCTGTGTACTTGACGATCGCGGATCGAATCCCAAAGTCGAGTAGCCCGAAATAACCGGTCAGCGCGAACACCAAGATCCACACACTGAAAGCTTGATCTCCCAGCCGATGGAGAATGAATGGCGACAGAAAGAAACCGACGGCTGCGTGAATCAGAAGACCCAACCACGTCGCCGTAACATTCTTGATTGCTTGTCTCGGGACGCTCATGAGGCTGGACTCACAAAGCCGGGGAAGCCGACCGACCGCTTGCCCGATTCAGCCACCACCAGCGCGGGATCTCACAAAAGTATCGAAGTCCAGCCAGAATGTGAAACAGGCTTCTATGCAGCGGAAGATGACGTCTCCACCAGGCTCTTTTCAGGACTAGTGAAGGATCCCCTTTTATCGACGAAGCCATGCGTGAAAAGCGCGAGAACTTTATAAGCCGGTTGCGCACTCCGTTCTTCGGGGCGCCGACGCACTCATATTGCTGTTGGAGAAATAAAACGAGTTTGGCTTTTGGAAATAAGGACAGGTCGTAGGAGGGCACCTCGTAAAATGCACAATGCCCCGCATAGTGCTCAATCCATACGCGGGTGGCCGGACGAATTTCCTGACCCCAAACGCGAACCAGGAGTGGAATCGGCGCGTCGAAGAGCTTGGCCGACAGCTCCGTTATCAGGACGACGAACTCCTTCAGCATCAGGTTGTCATCGACCCGTTGCTCAATCATGTTCCATAACGATGAGTCGGAAGCGCGCCGGTGCAGGAAGACTGCAATTTCAAACAAACATGACATTCTCAGCCAATAGGTGAACAGGTGGTGGCACGCGTGTAACACCTGAATGAGAAATGCTTCTTCATGGGTCAGGGCAGGAAACCGCAAGCCATTCCACTCTTGTGTTACGGTGCGGTGTACAGAGAACAGTTTGGGAATCGCGGGGAGTCCGAACTGATCGCTGTCCCAGATATCGAGATGCAACTCGACCGCATGACCCGCGTGAACCGAATATTGGTCAGGGCTGCGTGACTTGTTCGCGGTTTCGGGGGTGAGAAAAATATATTCTTGGCTGGATTCTGATGCCCACGGCTTTGGGCAATAACCGGCTTCAACTACGACTCGTTTCGCCCTTTCAAGTGACTCGTTGTCCACCAGGTAGTCGAAGTCCGCTTGGTACCGAAGATCAGGATGTGGGCAGAATTCAGGAATAACAGATTGGCCCTTCAAGACTGCATATCGAACGCCAGCATCAGTCAATCGTCGGTTGAGAGAATCAAATCTTTGCGCCATATCGCCAACTCTCTGCTGGTTGGCCGCGAAGTTTTGTTCGAGACGAGACAGCGCCCAAGGTGGGACCGAATCTGTCAGCTTTGCGTCTTTGATTTTCTGCAGGAAGTAGAATGCTAAGCCCGTATCATCCAGCCATCCGAGGGTATCTTTCCAATCGCGTGGGCGAAACTTGCAAAGCCTGGCGAGGCTATCCTCGGGGACGCTCGAGAAGCTCAAGAAATCAATGATCTCGCGTGTCGGAGTTCGCCTCACCGCGCGGCCTCCGCAGATTTCTTGCGTGGGGATTGCATTGAGCGGACTGACAGCCGTTTGAAATGGCAGATCAGGATCGCCGGCATTTTGCACGCGTCTGCGAACAGATGAGCTTTTCCCGCTCGCGCGAAAACGGGCTGCTCAGCGCGTCCCAAGCACAGGGGGACGTAGGTCAAACACTCGAAGCCATTCGCATAGAACGTCCGGACAATTTGTTCTGCCGTTCGCGACTTCATCTCGATTTGGATTGCGCTTTGCTCATCCCGAAATCCAACTCGCCAGCCTCTGCCGAATGCCTCTGCATGCAGGTCACTGACAAAAACGTTTCCCCCAGGCTTAATGACGCGCGCCAGTTCGCAGACCATCGACCGCAAGTCTTGGATATGACCCAGTGCAAACGAGCAGATCGCCAAGTCGAAGGCGGCAGTTCGAAAAGGAAGATTCTCGCAGGCTGCTCGAGTCAGGCGCCCGTGAATCGGAGTCTTGTCTTCCGCGACTTGCAGCATCGCAGTTGATCGATCAATTCCCACGGCACGATCTCCGCCGTGGGCAACGAGTTTTTCGAGCCACCGTCCGGTTCCGCACGCCAGGTCGAGAACCGGTTTACCGCGCCACTCGGCAAGCAAAGGCAGAAGATAGCGCTCTTCGCGAGCCAGGAGAGGATTGGGCGTGCGGTCGTAGGTTGGGGCCCACCGCTCGTAGCCCTCCTCCGTAGACATGAGTAGAGATAGCTCACGTCCGACTGGCGTCAGCTCAGGCTGCGCGGCGTTGGCCGTAACGCTCACAAGCTTTCAGCCTTGGGCTTTCGCAGTTCGATGACCTGCTGCAGCCATTTCAGTTCCCTTGGCGATCCGTACACACCCAGCCTGTAGCGCCAGCTACTCAGAGCCTTCAGCGCTAACCGCCCCCAGTTCGGGAGCCGAATATCCTGAATCGTTGGCCAGCGGGACGACACCACCAGTTCGAAGTTGTCGATCAGTTGCTTGGTTGTGGGCCTGAGCCAAGGCGTCTGAGGATCCTTCTGCGTCGCGAAACGTTGCCAATGGTCGGTTGCCCACTCATCTGGGGTGGTAGGAAAGTGAACTTGATCCTCCACGTCGCCGTACATGCGAGCACGCTGCGGCACCGGAGTGTAGTGCTCGACGATGATTTCAGCGTCCGGATTCAGCCGCTTCAACTGCCTTATGAAGTCGATGCATTCGTGCGTATCGCCTTCCGGATCTTGCGGATTTCCAAAGATGATCGAGAACTCGGGAATGATTCCAAAGCGACGGATGCGCGAAGCGAGGGCCAACGTATCTTCGGCGCGGAGATCTTTATTCATCTCTTGCAGGCGCTCGTTCGAGCCCGATTCGGCGCCAAAGAAAATCATGGCGCAACCGGCGCGCCGCAGGGCTTCGAACGTCTCGTCCGAATACTTCATCATGATGTCGGCTCGTCCTTCGCACCACCAGCGCAGATTCAGAGGGGCAAGGCGGTCGGCAAGTTCGCGGGTGTGACCTTCGCGGAGAAAGAAATTGTTGTCGTAGAACTGCACGGCATCGACTCCGTAGGTGTGCACAAGGTGCCGCAGCATTGCTTCCGTGCGGGCTGGGGACTCCATCTTTTCCCGGCTGCCGGAAAAAGTAACCACCCCGCAAAAATTGCAGCGGTACGGACACCCGATGCTTGCCTGATGAACGGCGGTACGACGGCCTAGAAAGGTCGGAAGAAAGTACTGCCCGGCCGGAAGCCGATGGTACGGATACCACGGAAAATCGTCGAGGCCTCGCATCGGCCGCTCCGGATTGTGACGCTGCGTTCCTTCCGGAGTTTTGTAAGAAAGACCAGCGATGTCTTTCAGGTCGCGACGGCCGCGAAGTGCTTCGAGCAGTTCGAGAAACGTCTGCTCTCCTTGGCCGCGGACCGCGTAGTCCACGTAATCCGCGTTCAGAACTGCGGTGGTGTAGTTCGAGGCGAAATATCCCCCCCACACGATCGGCAGTCCCGGAAACTGGGCGCGAATCTCACGGCAGCTTGCGACGGCCCCGACGGTTTGGGGCCCTGGCATCACCGTCACCGCCAGAAGTTCGACTTGGTGACTCTTGATGATGGCAACGAGGCTTTCGGTGGGATTCGGATCAAGGTTGCCATCGACGATGGCGTAGTCCTCTTTGCCTTCCACAACCGCTGCGATCGCGAGAATCGACAACGGAAGACGCCGATTGCGGGGTCTGGTTGCTTTCGGATTGTAAAAAAGGATCATCTTCCGATAGCCCGGTTCCTGTTCCAACTCGTATACCGACAGGTTGAACTGACGAGTGGATATGCCAGCCACGCTAACAAGTGCATGTGTCAGATTTGTCTCTGAAGTGTCAAAGTTGTGCAAAATTCGCAATCCGGTTGTGACGGCTTCCATCCCTCTTTTCCTGATCCTCTTTCGTGTGCCGAGAAGTGACAGAAATTTAACAATCCACTGACAAATGACAGGGTCTCGCCAACCTAGAGTGCGGTAACCGAACTAGAAAAGCGGCCGGCCTTGCCAGAATCGAACAAAGTCGTACTGTTTTATCCGCCGTATGACGGACCACCCTTGGGTGCTCCACTTTCGCTGCTGTGTCTCGCTTCGCCATTGATGCAAGCTGGATTCGAAGTCAAGCTCGTGGACAATCTGCTCTATCCGAACTATGAAGAAGCCATTCTTCGCGAAACCCAAGATGCGCTTTGCTTGGGTATTTCGGTATTAACCGGGCCGCACATTGGAGCAGCGGTGCGGGTCTCACAGGCGGTCAAAAAGCTGCGTCCACAGATGCCGATCATCTTCGGCGGTTGGCATGCGAGTTTAGCGACCGAGCAGACGCTGCGGGAGCCGTTTGTAGACGCTGTTGTGAGGGGCCAAGGCGAACTGACACTCCTCGAACTCCTGCTTCGAATCGCGACCGGTGCCGATTGGAGCGGCGTTCGTGGCCTTTCCTTCAAGCAACCGGACGGAAGCGTCATTCACGAACCGGAAAGACCGGTGGCCAATATCAACGACCTGCCGGCCCCGGCCTACCAACTCGCAGATCCTGGCGTCTATGCCGCCGTCTCGGGCGTGCGTCAGCTTGCTTATACAAGCAGCGTGGGCTGTCCTTATCAGTGCAACTACTGCACCGACATGGTTTTTTACAAGAGGCGGTTCAATGCCTACCGGGTTGAGCGTGTAGTCGATGAGTTGGCGGAATTCGTGCCGCGCTACAACATCGAGCATGTGCCTTTCTTCGACTCCAACTTTCTGGTAGATCGGCGTCGCGCAGTTGCCATTGCAAAAGGAATTATTGCGAGCGGCGTCAAATTCCAGTGGGACTTCCAGACCTCCACGGATTTCCTGGCGCTCATGAGCGAAGAAGATGTTCGGCTTCTTGCGGAGAGCGGCGTTCATCACATCGGCTTTGGAACTGAATCTGCGTCGCAGGAAGTTCTCGCGATGATGAACAAGCGCTTTCAGCATGTGGAACAAATGGTGGAGACAGCGCGGAAGACGAACCTGGCCGGGATTCACGTTGTGTTCAACATCATCCTGGGCTATCCCGGGGAGACCGAGACGCATCGCCAGGAAACGTTTCGCGTCATGAGCGATATCGCCAGGGAATATCCCAACGTCAGTTTTTCTCCCAACATCTTTACTCCGTACCCCGGAATTCCGATCTGGCCCCAGCTCAAAGAAATGGGAGTGCGCGAGCCACAATCTCTCGCGGAGTGGGAGACGCTGGCGCTCGGTACGAATGTCCTGCCGTGGTTGCGCGGCGAAGAGCTGCGAAGGTTGCGGCGCAGCCTCGAGTACTTCCTTCTCAACAACCAGATTCGTAAGGCCACGAACAACATTCCGTGGGCCCGGCGCAGTGTACGCCGAATTTTGGGTGCACCTGTCCGCTGGCGCATCGGCAGAAGCAGCTACTCGTTTCCATGGGAGCTGTGGCTCTCACACGCCGTTGAGAAGGTAGTGACTCGGCGATCTCTTCTGACGGGGCACGCACTGGCAGAACGGACACAGGAGGTATGTTGATGGGCACTAGGGTTACCAGAGGCCACCGACGTGACTGATGTCTTGCTGACTCATTCGTATCACCTCTATTACGACCGCAAACAGACGCGAAAGATGCAGCCCTACCTGCCTCTCGGCACTTTGTACGCAGCCGCTTTGCTGCGCAGCGCAGGCGTGTCTGTAGCGTTGTTCGATGCCATGCTGAATGATCCGGAGGAGGGATTTGCAGCCGCGCTGCAGCAGCACCAGCCGAAAATTGTGGTGGTATTTGAAGACAATTTCAACTTCCTTACGAAAATGTGCCTGACCCGCATGCGGGAAGTTGCCTATCGCATGGCCAAGTTATCGCTATCTACAGGTGCCACAGTCCTGGTAAATGGCTCCGACGCATCGGATCACGCGGTCGACTATTTGGAGCAAGGATTTCGTTGCGTGCTCTTAGGGGAAGCGGAAATCACTCTACTCGAAACGGTGTCGCTTCTCATGAAGGACGACGGAGCGTCTCTGGAGGCCGTCCCCGGCATCTCCTACCTTCACAGGGACACCGGGGAACTGGCGAGGACGCCCAAGCGCGAGCTCATGCGCGAGCTCGATCGGCTGCCGTTTCCATCCCGCGACCTTATTGATGTCAAGCAGTACCAGCGCGCATGGAAGGAGTCTCATGGATATTTTTCCATGAATATCGTCGCCAGCCGTGGCTGCCCCTACCGCTGCAACTGGTGTGCGAAACCAATTTACGGAGATTCCTTCTCGGTGCGTTCGGCGGCCATGGTCGCCGAGGAGATGCGGCAATTGAAGTATGACTTTGGCGCCAACCATCTCTGGTTCGCCGACGACATCTTCGGATTGAAACCGAAGTGGGTGCGCGAACTTGCAGCAGAGGTCGAGCGGCTGAACGCAGCGGTCCCTTTCAAAATGCAGTCGCGTGTGGACCTGATGACAGCCGACAACGTGCGGTCGCTTCGGCGCGCAGGTTGTGCGGAGATCTGGATGGGGGTCGAGTCAGGTTCGCAGAAGATTCTGGATGCCATGGACAAAGGTACGCGTCTGGAGCAGGTTGCCAAGGCCCGTGAAAACCTTCGCCATGAAGGCATTCGTGCCTGCTACTTCCTGCAATTTGGATATCCCGGCGAGACTTGGCACGACATCCAGAACACGATCAAATTGGTTCACGACACCCGGCCCGACGACATTGGAGTTTCGGTTTCGTATCCTCTGCCCGGGACCAAGTTCTTCGAGCGCGTGCAGGCTCAGCTTGGCGATAAGACCAATTGGTCCGACAGTGAAGATATGGCAATGATGTTTCAGGGCGCCTATTCGAACGAGTTCTATCGCGCGTTGCACGATGCGCTGCACGCCCAAGTGGACTACTGGAATTCCTGTTCCGCTCCAACCGCTCAAAAAGAGCAAGGCGTCTATGGTGAACCGGAGGAGCTGTGGAGGCGCGTGATGCGTCTCGAGAAGACATGCAGAAATCCTAGGCCCACCGTGCTGAACAGCTCGTCGCACGGGCAGTTGGTGCAGCTGCAGGCTCCCGTTTACGCGACTAGTTTTGACGAGCTTCTCAGCGTACTCGCGAGCTGAACCTTCACAATGGACATTCTCCTCACTCACGGCTATTTCCTTTACGAGGATCCTAAGGAGCTTCAAATCATGAAGCCCTACCCGCCGTTGGGGATCCTGTACATCTGTTCTCACCTGCGGAAGAAGGGAGTGGATGCGGAAGTCTTCGATTCCACTTTTTCCTCGCGAGAGGATTTGTGGAAGATGCTGCGGGAAGGGCCGCCGTCAGTGATTGGAATTTATGCCAACCTCATGACGCGCCCGAATGTGGTCGAGATCCTGCGAATCGCAAAAGAAGCGGGTTGGCAAACCGTCGTCGGGGGGCCTGAACCGGGCGCATATGTGAACGAGTATCTGGCGGCGGGAGCAGATGTCGTTGTCATCGGTGAGGGAGAACTCACGCTGGAAGAATTAGTCCCGGCACTAAAGGCACATGGCCGTGACAACCTTGATCGAGTCGATGGAATCGCCTTTCTTTCTTCGCAGGGCTCCGTCGTGCGCACCAAGCCACGCGAGCAGATCAAAGACATCGATGCCCAGCCCTGGCCCGCTCGCGAATCCATCGACATGGCCCGATATGTGGATGTCTGGCGCACGCATCACGGCATGGGATCCGTTTCGCTGATCACCGCGCGTGGATGTCCCTACCACTGCCGATGGTGCAGTCACGAAGTATTCGGAAAGACGCATCGGCGCAGGAAGCCTGCTTCCGTGGCCGACGAACTCGAATGGCTGATCAACCGCTACCAGCCCCAGATGGCGTGGATGGCCGATGACGTATTCACGATTCATCACGGCTGGCTCTTTCAATACGCAGGCGAGTTGAAGCGTCGAGGCGTAAAGTTGCCGTTTGAATGCATTTCGCGTGCCGACCGACTGAATCTTCAAGTCGTCGAAACTCTGGCGGAAATGGGCTGTTTCCGCGTCTGGATCGGGTCCGAGAGCGGTTCGCAGCGAATCCTCGATGCCATGGAACGCGGCGTCACAGTGGATCAGGTTCAAAGGTCTGTAGCACTTTGCCGATCGGCGGGGATTCAAACCGGAATGTTCTTAATGTGGGGCTACGAGGGTGAGGAACTTTCCGACATCGAGGCTACCGTCGAGCACGTAAAGAAATCCGATCCAGACATCTTCTTTACCACGGTTGCCTACCCGATTAAAGGCACACCCTATTTTTCTGAAGTGGCTGATCGGGTTCAGAGCCTAAAAGCTTGGAGCGAAAGTTCTGACAGGGAATTTCAGGTCCGCAACCGCCATTCGCGTCAGTTCTATCGTTTTGCCGACAAGCTTCTTCGCAGCGAAGTAGAACTCAAGCGACTTGGAGATAAACCCGATGCCGACCAAGCATCTGTCGCCGCCTTGCGGAACGGGATCTTCGAAGCCCGCGCAGGACTGCACGCCGCGATCGCCGAAGTTGAGGCCTGACGAATGGCCGCCACTCGACAGCAGATTTACGCGGCTCCATTTGACGCTGTCGCCGAGCGATATGACGACACCTTCACGTCGTCATCAATCGGCCAGGCACAGCGGCGAGCCGTGTGGAAAGAACTGGCCCGTACATTCCAGGCCGGCGACCGGACATTAGAGATCGGCTGTGGAACCGGTGTCGATGCTTGCTTCCTGGCAACCCGCGGAGTGCGGGTGGTGGCTTGCGACAGTTCCTCGCAGATGGTTGCGGTCACGGCGCGCAGAGTTCAGGAAGGCGGATTGCAGAAACTTGTGCATCCGATTCTGCTCCATGCCGAAGGCGTATCGGCAATCGCCGCGAACCCGCTGTTTGATGGAGCCTTCTCGAATTTTGGCGTCCTGAACTGCATCGAGAATCTCCGGGAGTTTGCCGACGGCCTCGCCAGGCTACTGGCGCCGGGGGCAAGCGTCGTTCTTTGTTGGATGGGGCCTTGCTGCGCATGGGAAATAATTTGGTACTTCGCGAATGGGAAGCGCGACAAGGCATTGCGGCGACTGAAGCAGGGCGGTGTGACCGCAAGAATTGCGGATGGAGCATTCGTGCGTGTGCGCTACCCTTCGCTCCGCGAGTTGTCACGCGCGTTCGCTCCGGACTTCCGGCTCAAGTCCGTGAAGGGAATCGGTGTTGCCGTGCCTCCCAGTTATGTGGAACCGTGGGCGCGGCGTCATCCGTCTTTGCTGCGACTTTGTGAACGAGCGGATGTGGGGATGGGCCGACTTCCTGGAATTCGAATGCTCGCGGACCACGTGCTGGTGCGGCTTGAGCGATGCCAAACCTCAGAGAAAGTGCAGGAGCAATGAGCACACTCGTCTCTATCGCACCAGTCGAAGATTCCCGCGCAAGAGCTGACCATACCGTTCGCTCGCTTCCGGTATTGGTCATCTTCCCGCACAACCAGTGCAATTGCCGATGTGTGATGTGCGATATCTGGCGCATTCGCGAGGCGAAGCTGATCAATCCTTCCCACCTTGAATCGCAGATGGCTCCATTGCGCGAACTGGGGGTCCGCTGGGTCGTTTTTTCCGGAGGAGAGCCCCAGCTTAACGAACAGTGGAGCGAGCTGGCAAAAATGCTTCGCGCGATAGGAAGTCGGGTCACCTTGCTGACTGCAGGGTTGCTGCTCAAGCCTCAAGCCCAAACGATCGTGGACAGTGTTGACGACGTAATCCTGTCGCTCGATGGTCCGCCTGCTGTCCACAACCGCATTCGTCGCGTCAGCGACGCGTCGGATCGAATCGCGCAAGGCGTCGCGGCCGTGCGCCAGCTCCGTCCCGACATGCAGCTGGGCGCGCGATGCACTGTGCAAAAGGCAAACCATCAATCGCTGCGCGCGACGGTTTCTCATGCAAGGCAGATCGGGCTGACTTCGATTTCGTTCCTCGCCGCCGATCTAACTTCGAGTGCCTTCAACCGCCCGGAGAGTTGGAAGCCCGACCACCGCGACCGTGTAGCCCTCACATCCGAAGAGATTGATACCCTGGAACTGGAAATCGACCAGCTGATAGCTGACGAGCAAAGCAAACCCGGATTTGTGCAGGAAAGCGGCGCCAAGCTCAGACGCATCGCGCAGCATTTTCGCGCGCATCTCGGACAGGCCCTCGACGTCGCCCCGCGCTGCAACGCGCCGTGGGTCTCGGCGGTAATCGAGGCATCCGGGGACGTCCGGCCGTGCTTCTTCCATCCTGCACTAGGAAACATTCATCGGCAGCCGCTGCCAGAGATCCTGAATGGCCCGCAGGCGCTGAGCTTCCGTTCGAGTCTCGACATCGCAAACAACGAGATCTGTCGCCGATGCGTCTGTTCGCTACACCTCGAGCCCACGAAGCACTGAATGTGCCTCGGGAGCTAGAAGCATGGGAAACGAAATACAGCCGCTACTGCTTAAACGAGAAGTCCTGGCTCTTGGATTCTCCCGCTCCAATGGTGATCTTCTGAGTTTGGGTGCCCAACTTCTCTTGCCAGGCCGAGATTGTGTAGGTGCCCGGCGGCAGATCCTTCACTTCGAACTTTCCATCCTTGTCCGTGACCGCGAAGTAAGGATGTTTGAAAACGGCGATGTAGCCGCGCATCCACGGATGCACGTTGCATTTCACCGGGATCGCAACCTCCTCGCGAGCGAATGTCTGTTCGAGCGGCACGCCGTGCGGCTGAGTCATATTCCATTCCCGGTTGTTGGCCGGGCTGGGATGGATATTGTGGGTAGTCTCATCATCATTTACGACGCTGAGCTTCTGATTTGCCTGCATTGCCAGCACGTGCGGTTTGTACTGACATCCTTTTTGCAGAAACACGGCCGGTTCCGGCGGAGGCTGAAAGTTGTGAGAAACGAGCCCATCCGAAACATAGACCACAACATTGGCCAGACCACCGTTCGCGCCCACAACGACGTCTTCGGTGGTGATCGGTGTCGGGTGCGCCTTGGCACACAGAGGGTCTGCCGACATGTCAATCCGGGTGCCCTTCGGCGGCGTTCCCTCAAACTTCACTTCGCCTTTCAGCGAAGAGGATCCCGAATCCGCCAGGGCGCTCGGACCTGCTGACATGCGGGTCGAAAGCGCCAACCCGAGGCCTGCAATGGCGATGATCAACCAATAAGAATTCTTGCTCATGAGAACACCGGCTTTCCGCCCTCGAGAGTCGAGGACTGCTGCAATTAAGAGAAGCAACGCCATCAACCTCAGCGCTGCGGCAAAACAGCGGGCTAACCGCCAAGGAGAGCATCTCCAGGAAACTTACTGTCCACTGGCATCGTTCTTCGCGACGGAATGCTTCTTTGCGTCGCTCAAGGTGCGGATGTAGTGCACGACGTCCCACCTCTGATCCGCACTCATCGCTCCTACAAAGGAGGGCATCGGAGTTCCGTCGAGCCCCGTCACCAGATCGCGGAACATGTCGCGGTCCGTCTCTCCGCACTTAAAGCTTCGTCCGCTGGTGAAATCGAACGGTGCGATCGGGTTGCCCTGGTTGTCGGTTAGCGTGGCCGCAGATGGTCCATGTCCTCTGCCATCCTTGCCATGACACGCCCAGCAATTCATGCTTTGAAAGAGGTCCGCACCCCTCTTCACGCTCTCCGGAGAACTCGGAGGCTCGGCAGGAATCACTACCGGTTCGCCCGGCTTTTCTTCCTGGAAAGACGAAGAGAATGTCTTTATATATGCGACCAGATCGGCGCGCTCTTGTTTGAGAAGCGGTTTCCACGACGGCATTCCGCTGGCATGAATCCCACGTGTGATTGTGTCGTAGAGGTCACTATCCAGCGGAAGGCTTCCGCTCGGAGTAGACCTGCACTTGAATACCGCTTTGGTAAAGTCTCGCGGCCTCGGATTCAGATACGGCGCGCTTTCGCCTCTGCCGTCTCCGTCGGGACCGTGGCAGAAGATGCAATAGCGCTGGTAGAGCGCCTTTCCTCGCTTCGCATTGCCCGTCAGCCCGTTGATGTGGGTCTCTTGTGCGGACGCGGCGATGCTCCATACCATGCAGACAAGAATTGCAGCGATGCGCGATACCCTGATGGTGTGCAAAGTAGCGTCTCCCTCAGAAATCGAAATCGAAGCCCATTAAATAGCTGTCGTGAACGTCGTCTTTCCCCGACAAAGGCGCTGCGCCCGCGTTGTTGACACGGGAATATTCCTGCGTCCATGCCAGCCCTGCTCGCGGACTCATGATTGGGTACCAGCGATAGCCAATCGTCCAGCTGTCAAGATTGCCGGAATCGGCGCGGATGCCAGGATTCGCCTGTCGCGACATGCGGTTGAGTTCGTACCTTCCAGTGAAAATCAAACGAGGTGTTGGGTTGTAGTGACCCTCGATGAATCCGCCATTCCATACCGGCGCCGCCGCACCAAGGGGCAGACTTGAAGGCTGGTTCGCGGCCACACCATTTCCCAAAAAGACGTTGTCCGATCCGTGCAGGTAGAACGTGTAGAAATCGAACTTATTCACAAACCAGTGCCCGTAAGCGCCGAGCCGATAAAAGCTCCGGTTCCCCATACCAGTGCCCGGAATCGGACTGCCGCCGCTAGTCTGGAAGAACGTCGGGGATTCACCGATATATCCGTAGGCGCCTAACTGCTGTCTCCCGAACCACGGCGTTTCGAACGATTGATTCAAGTTGGCGTAAACGTCGTAAGCCTGGTTCGAAGGTAAGCCGGTCTGGCCGTTACTGTTGCTGACGACGGCGACGGAATATCGAGTGCTGTCATCGCTGGAATGCCCGAGCAGTTCGACGCCAAGCTGCGGAAGGCCGATGCCCTGGAAGAAATTCTTGTCCCCCGGCGGCGTGAAGAAATAGTTGTAAAACAGTCCTCCCGTGTTGTTGAGGATGAGCTGACGCTCCTGTGAGATCGGCTCATCCAATTCAAATTTGCCCAGCTTGAGATTTAGCCAATGAGAACCCGCAAGATTATCCAAACGCGCCCACGCCTGCGACAGGGTGATGCTGTTGCTCCCGATGAATGGCTGGACGAAGAATGAAATGTTGTTGTAAATCGTACCGGCTGTAATCAAGTCCACGCCGGCCAGGTCAAATCCTGAAGACGTCACCGACGATTCGACTTGCCCGCTGCCCGCGTTTCCCGGTACTACATCAACTGCTTGGCGATTGTTGTTCTCCCGGTGCCAGTATGGCGTCGCGCGAAACATGATCGGCCAGTAGGCAGGATCCTGATAAATCGGGGCGTCACGCCCGTTGCCCAACTGATACCCGTTGTCTTTGAAAGTCTGGCCGAAATTATTGAGCATCGGCCAGGCCTCGTGGCAGGCGGAGCATGGCAGACCGTACTTGCGAGCGAAGGCAGGAATGGCATGTGCAGTCTGCCCACACGCGAGAAGCGTTCCCAGAATCAGCAGCTGTAGGCCCATTCTCTGCAACTTCACAATTTCCATGGTTCCTCCGAAATGTTTTCTGAGCGGGGCTCCGCGTACCGCTCGCTGCTGGATCAAGACAAACAAAATTTGTAGCCCACTCCGTGAACGGTTCGAATAAAAACGGGACAATCAGGATTGGGTTCGATCTTCTGTCGTAGTTTCGCGATACAGTTGTCTACCGTGCGATAACTTGAACGCTTTCGTTTGGGCCACGCGGAGCCGATTAGCATTCGGCGAGAGACAACGACCCTAGGTCTGGAGGCCAGGAACTTGAGCACTTTGAACTCGCGGACCGTCAACCGAATCGATTGATCGCCGCGACAGAGCTCCATCTTGCGAAAATCGAGACAGAACTCCCCAAACTGTGTCCCCTGGCTAACCCTCGGAAAGTGAAGATCGCTCATGCCCGTGCGTCCGGTTGCCGTGAAATCAAGGTCGTTTCATAACTTAACGTTTGCGCGCAGATGGGCATGTCACAGAATCGTCACATTCTTGTTAAATCCACGTAGACGTTCAAATGCAGGTCAGAGGTGTTTCTTAGATAAAGGAGTTGGAAGAATCGGCCGGAGAACGAAGACAGAATCCTTGCGCACCGATATCCGATGTAGGACCGCGAGATTCAGAATGGCGTCCAACTTATCGTTCGTGATTCGCATATGGCTGTGTTTGTGAATGAAGTCGAGGCTGCTGCCTTCGGGCCGAGATGTTTCCGCATTTATTCCTAGCGGGTTGTATCAGATGAAGAACGAAAATGCTCCAGAGTGGGAGCGCGGTTTTCGTTCCACATGGATGCGCTGGCACTCCAACCTCGTGATCAAAATCACGTTCAGGTGTGACTCAAGGGAGGGGAGAGCATCTGCGGGATTACTGATATCGGGTCTTCTCGAACGAGATTAGGTCATCACTTCGTTGAAGCCAGTGACCCCGAAGCAAATACCCCACGCGCCATGCCCGCCGGAATGTGCGACAAGTACTTGTGATACTGCCTTCTACCTCCTGAAAGCGAGCGTCTGCAGCAATCCTTTCCTCCTCGCCACACTCTAGTTCGACAGAGCAAGCCTCTCAATGCCCATTCCGTGGGCCGCTTCCCGATAAGCGCGAGTTGTGACTGAAATCACACTTAGATGTGATTCGAAATCCGGCGAAGTGCTGACTATGACGGCTAGTATGAGGCCCGTCTAGCAAGAAGATTAGAGGCCGCAAACCTCTCCAGGCAGGACTGGCAGGCGATGCAATCGGGCGCCGGTTGGAACGCCGGAAACAACTGCGCACTCCCGGGCATTCTGCGCACAGAAAAGAGCAGCCGGAGATAAGTGAGGAGATTGAAATGAAAAAAGTGGCGGTCTTTTTCCTTGTAGTCGTTCCTATTACTGCCTTGCTGTTCTTCGCCGCGGTGAATCCGCCCCAAGTGTCGGCCGTTCCGAGCTATGCGCGACAGACAGGTTTGGCATGCAGTGGCTGCCACTACGCGCCCCCCGAACTTAACCCGGCCGGACGGCGTTTCAAGCTGCTTGGATACGTCGACCGGGGCGATGATACCAAGACTATAAAGGCCGACGGAGGAAAGAAGCGAGCGGCGATAGATATGCTGTCTTCCTTGCCCCTTTCTGTGATGTTCGAGACCTCCTATACCTCGACCAGGTCCCCGATTCCAACGAGCCAGAACGGCAACTTTGAGTTTCCTCAAGACATTTCGCTCTTCCTTTCCGGTGCATGGACCAGCAATGTCGGCAGCTTTGTTCAGGTAACCTACGACACTCGGGACGATCATTTCACCAGCGACAACACGGATATCCGTTACGCGAATAAGACGAAGGTGGGCGGCAAAGAACTGGTCTATGGCTTGGACCTCAACAACAACCCTACCGTAGAAGATCTCTGGAATAGCACGCCGGCTTGGGGATTCCCCTGGATCCAAAGTGATTTTGCTCCCACTCCGGGCGCGTCCCCCATCATCAATGGCGGCTTGGCTCAGGACGTCGCAGGGATCGGTGGCTACGCGATGTGGGACGACCATATTTATCTGGACGCAGCGATCTATCGTTCGGAGCACGTGGGTGGTCCTCAGCCGAGTCCAGGAGACGGTTCCACCAACAACATCCGTGGCGTTGCACCGTACTGGCGTCTTGCATTCCAGGAATTGACGGGGAAGACCCAGTACGAGGTGGGTACTTATGGCATCCACGTGCGAAGCACAGCGTTCACCGGACCGGGTCCGCAGGATGAGTACACCGATTTTGCCTTTGATACTCAGATCGACCGGACATTATTCCGGACCGACGTTCTTTCGTTTCGGGGCACCTACATCCACGAAAACTCTAACCTGTTGGCCAGCGGATTTGGCGCAAATCATCTGAATACATTTCTCGCAAACGCCGAATACCACATCGGCAATCGCTATACGGGCACATTCGGAGTGTTCAATACAGGCGGCACGGTCAATCCTGGGCTGTACGCTCCAAGCCCGGTGAGCGGTAGCGCAAATGGAGATCCGAGAGGCGCTGGATACATTGCCAACGTCTCGTTTTGGCCCTGGCAGAATCTGCAACTCGGAGCGCAGTACACCGGATATACGCGTTTCAATGGCGGTTCGACAAACTACGACGGTTCAGGCCGCAACGCCACCGCCAACAACACTTTTTATCTGGACGCGAAGATCATTTTCTGATGCGCGCCAGCAAGTATCGATAACGTTAAAGGAGAACTACTCATGAAGTGCAAGGCATTGGTACTCGTAGTACTGACAGCAGGATTGTGCAGCGCAGCGTGGGCCGGCGACATCGAGGGCAAAGTTGCCGGAATGAAGGGGCACTCGGTGGTTTACGTCGACGTCATCGCCGGCAAGACCTTTCCGGCTCCCAAGGATCACCCCGTGATGGATCAGAAGGGGCTGGTCTTTGCTCCCCACATCATGATTGTGCAACAGGGTACGGCCGTCGATTTCCTGAATAGCGACACCGTGCAGCACAACGTTTTCTGGACCGCAATCGGAAGCGACAAGAAGGCTGGACACAATCTCGGTACCTGGCCCAAAGGTGAAAAGCGATCCTTCAGTTTCGACAAAGCCGGAGTGGTCCCGGTCCTATGCAACGTGCACCCGGAAATGGCGGGATACATCATCGTCACCCCGACTCCGTATTTCGCCGAAACCGACGACAGCGGCAGCTACAAGATTAAGGACGTTCCCGACGGAAGCTACACCGTCGTCGCCTGGCATGAAGGCGCGAAGAATCAATCCAAGCCGGTGACTGTGGCCGGCGGCGGAAAAGCAGATTTCACCCTGACGAAGTAAGGAGTGTGCTGCAACCGGGGAGCTGCGTATTCGCTCCCCGAGTTTTTCATCAGGCTTCACAACATTGGTTGAAGTCACAACCCGCCGTTTCGATTCAAACGCCGAAAATGCTAAAGCGATTCAAAAATAAGAAAGTCGACGGGGACTGGCTGCACGCGAACTTTCCTTGCATGATGGCCTGCCCGGCTCATACCAATGCCGGACGCTATGTCGGCCTGATCGCCGAGGGACGATTCGAGGAAGCGTACCGCCTGGCGCGCGAGCCCAATCCGCTGGCCAGTATCTGCGGGCGTGTGTGCGCGCATCCCTGCGAGAGCGCGTGCCGTCGCGGCGAAATCGATCGGCCGATTTCCATCCGTGCGCTCAAACGCTTTCTGACTGAGCAGTACGGGCCAGAATCGAAGCATCCGATCAACGTTAATGAGGGCCGCGGTCAAAACAAGCTTCCTTATAAGGTCGCGATCGTCGGCGGCGGTCCGGTCGGGCTCTCCGCAGCACATGATCTGGCATTAATGGGTTACGCTGTCACCATTTTCGAAGCCGCTCCGGTTGCGGGCGGAATGCTCTATCTCGGGATTCCAGAATACCGTTTGCCGCGAGATGTAGTCGAGGCGCAAGTACGCGAGATTCTCGAGACCGGAGACATAACGCTCAAACTGAATCATGCTGCGGGACGCGACTTCTCCATCTCCGACTTGCGCCGTCAGGGTTTCGATGCCGTGCTGGTTGCGGTCGGAGCGCACCGCAGCCGCGATCTCAGCATTCCCGGAGTCGATCTCGATGGCGTCCACAAGGGCATTGACTTTCTTCTGAACGTAAATCTCGGCTACAAGTTCACGATCGGCAAGAAAGTCATCGTGATCGGTGGTGGCAACGTCGCCATGGATGTGGCGCGCTCCGCCGCGCGCGAAGTCGTGAAGCAGCATGCCGGCGGCGTTGAGGATCTGGAGCCTTCCGCTGAGAATGTCTCCGCCGTTGCCACTAAGGAGATGGTGGACATCTCGCTCTCGGCACTGCGCATGGGTGCGCGCGAAGTGAATCTCGTCTGCCTGGAGCGACGCGAAGAAATGCCTGCGGCGCTGGAAGAAATTGTTGAGGCCGAAGAAGAAGGCATCAAGATGCTCCCCGGCCAGGGTCCGAAACGCATCGTTGGCAAGGAAGGCAAAGTCACCGCGCTCGAAACTCTCAAGACCAAGTGGGTCTTCGATCAGAACAAGCGTTTCAACCCCGCGTTCTACGAAAACAGCGAAACTCTCATAGAGTGCGACACGATCATCATGGCGATCGGCCAGGCGCCGCGACTCGACTTCCTCACTCCTGAAGACAAGGTTGAACTCTCGCCTCGCGGCCTCATCGCGGTGAATCCGCAGTCGCTGATGACATCGGCGGCAGGAATCTTCGCTGGCGGTGATTGTGTGTTTGGTCCACGCCTCATTATTGATAGCGTCGGCGACGGCAAGCGCGCAGCGGTTGGAATTGACGAATACCTTCGCGGCGGGAAACATCCTGAGCCGATCATTGAAGTGGAACTCCTCAAGCGGCACGCCATGCCTCTTGACTATCTCGACATCGACCGGCAGCCCGTTCCGACCCTTCCCCTCGAACGGCGGACGGGCGTCACCGAGGTGGAAGTGGGCTACGACGCGCAGGCAGCAATGGCTGAGGCGCGGCGGTGTCTGCACTGCTGGGTCAATACGATTTTTGAAGGTGTGCCGGAAGATGGCAGCATGTGCATTCTCTGCGGCGGCTGCGTGGACGTCTGTCCTGAGAAGTGCCTGGAACTGGTATCGCTCGACCGCATTGCGTTCGAACCGGAAACGGTGCAGCACATTCGCGACAACCAGGAGTGCTTTGGTGTGGAGTTCGACGAAGTGGCCGCCGACGAACTGGGCAGAGTCACCGGTGCGGCGATGTTGAAAGACGAGACTCGTTGTATTCGCTGTGGCCTGTGCGCGATGCGTTGCCCAGTGGGCACCATCACGATGGAATCGTACAACCTGCTTCCCGCAGAGCCGACCGGCCTGATCTCAATTGCCGCGATCGGCGCGGGGCTGCAGAGGTAAGCAAGAGGTAATCATGGCTGAAGAGAAGAAGGCGGAATTGGGGAACGATGTGAACCGCCGCCAGTTTTTCATGAGGCTCGGACTCGGTTCGTTGAGCGTTGCCGCCGCGGGGGCGGCGGCTTTCGCGTATCAGTATCTCGAGCCCAATGTCTTGTTCGAGCCGTCTCCGGTAGTGAATGCCGGCAAGCCCGATCGCTATCCCCTCGATTCCGTGACCCTCGACGTCAATTCTGGAATTTACATCATTCACTCGGGCGAGGGTTATTTCTCTCTCAGCGCGGTGTGTACACATCTGGGCTGTCTGACTGCGTGGAAGCCAGAGTCGAACATGATCGCGTGTCCCTGCCACGGCAGCAAGTTCGAGCAGAGCGGAAAGAAGATCGAGGGGCCCGCTCCCAAGCCTCTACCGTGGAAGCGTATCTGGCTCAATGACGATGGCGATCTGCTGGTCGATCGCTCCACCGACGTACCCCCGCTAGCACGGGATTCTTTTGTGAGGGTCTGACTTAAGGCAGATCCAGCATGGCGCAAACAGTATGGCAAAGACAATAGATCAACATTTCGACGACTTACGCGGCACGCGGGTGTGGCGCTCGGTTTTCCGCAGCGGCACTGGATCCAGCACCCTCAAGCGTGCGCTGGCGATCCAGCAGAATGTTTTCCTGCATCTTTTTTCAACTAAGGTGCGGACTCGCATGCTGAGTTTCAGCGCAACCTGGTATCTCGGAACGCTGACGCTCGGAACTTTCCTGATTCTGGTCGCGACCGGCATTCCACTGATGCTCTATTACCATCCGTCGGCTCCTCAGGCTTACGCGGACATGAAGGATTTGCAGTTCGTCGTTTCTTCTGGATTGTTCCTGCGGAATCTGCACCGCTGGTCTGCGCACGCCATGGTTGTTCTCGTGTTCGCGCACATGTTCAAAGTGTTTTATCGCGGAGCCTACCGCAGCCCGCGCGAATTCAACTGGGTCATCGGAATCATTCTCCTGCTCGTCACCCTGCTGCTCAGCTACACGGGCTACCTGCTCCCTTGGGATCAGCTGGCCTACTGGGCGATCACCGTCGGATCGAACATCGCGTCTGCCGTGCCAGTGATGGGCGAAAAGATTCACTTCCTGTTGTTGGGTGGTAACGCAGTCAATGCGAATGCTCTACTCCGCTTCTATGTGCTCCACTGCATGATCCTTCCGCTGACTGCAATGTTTTTCGTGGCGATTCATTTCTGGCGGATTCGCAAAGATGGCGGGCTCTACTCTCACCACAGTGAGCCTGCAACGGTTCGCGCCAATGCGGCAAACAGCGGCGCGACTGCCAAGGAGGCCAAATAATCATGCCCGACCCCAAGGATTTCGTGGCTGCCGTCGACTCGAACGCGAAACGGTCGCCGCGACGCATCGTTTTCATCACGCGCCGCACCTCAGCACAAGTTAAGGTCGAGACAGAGGATCAAGTCCAAACCTTCCCCGAAGTGCTCTTCCGTGCGGCCGTGGCGGTCATGTCGCTCGCCGTCGGGTTGGTTTGGATCGCGCTGATTTTCAACGCGCCACTCGAAGGTCTGGCCGATCCGTCGCACACGCCGAATCCAGCGAAAGCTCCCTGGTATTTCCTGGGATTACAAGAAATGCTGCACTATTTTCCGCCAGTGGTCGCCGGCGTACTCGTACCCGGATTGGTGGTGATGGCCCTGATCGTCATTCCTTATTTCAAAGTCAATATCGAAGCGGACGGCCTGTTCCTGAAAGACCGTCGGAAACGCCTTCGAATCTTCTACATCGTCGCGAGTGCATTGTCTATTTTCCTCTTGGTATTCAAAGTCTATGCGGCGCTGGTTCCAACACTGATCACGGCCGGGTTCATGCTTCTCGCGGCGCAGAGTTCTCCTGAGTCTCCCGCAAAGTTCCAGCGCTATCTGGCGGCGAGGCCGCTCTCCTACTGGGTTATGACTTGGTTCTTGTTCGAATTAATCGTTCTGACCGCTATCGGCGCGCTGTTCCGCGGCCCTGGCTGGGCTCCAGTCTGTCCGTGGTCGGGCTATTGCCCATGGCAAGGGTTATAAGGATGCGGCGATCATGAAAGAAAAACTCACGACGCTCTGGCGGAAGTTGTTCGGCGACAGCGTTCGCGCCTTCGGAATTGTCAGTGTCGTCTTCCTGGCTTCCATGGCTGTTGCTCCCGCCAAGAATTTCTTCAGCGAGTGGCGCCATTATCAACACGGCTACCTCGGGCTGATCCGCAACCGCAGCGAGGCCAATACTCTGCAGCGGCACTTCCAGGGAGGCATTCAGCAAATATGGCTGCCCGAACTCGGCGTGGTTGACCGCTGCACAAGCTGCCACGTCGGGCTGAAAGAAGCCAGCCTTACGGATGTTGCCAAGCAGCCTTATCGCTCGCACCCCGTGATTCCCCACAAGCTCGACCAGTTCGGATGCACGGTGTGCCATCGTGGACAAGGCGCCGCAACCAACGTCGCCGAAGCTCACAACAGCACGCTCGCATGGGAGCAACCTATTCTTCCGGCGAAGTACATCGAATCGTCCTGCGGGCAATGCCATCAAGGCTCGTTACCGGGCACGCCTCAGCTGAATCAGGGACGCAACTTGCTATCCCGCGAAGGCTGTGTCCGTTGTCATACCGTGAAGCTGCCGGACGGCAGCACGATGAAAGCGTCCGACGATCCTCCGGCTCTCTCGCACATCGCGGATAAAACCACACGCGAGTGGCTCTTCGCGTGGTTGAAGGACCCGCAAGCCTACGCCACCACCTCGACCATGCCGAATTTCAAGCTGAGTGACGACGATACTCGCGATATTTCCGCTTTTCTAATCGCGAACAGCACGCCTCTGCCGGGAGATACCGCGACGCTCTCGTCGAAGCCATCGTTGGATCCAGCGGCCGGCACCAGTCTCTACGGAGAATCGTTCTGCGCCTCCTGCCATGCCGTGCAGAACGCCGCAGGAAATATGGTCGGCGGTGATGTCGGCCCCGAGCTCACTCGAGTTGGCAGCAAGGTGAAGCCCGAGTGGCTGCAGGCATGGCTGCGCAACCCACGTACTTACGATCCGGGTACCGGCATGCCGCACTATCGCTTTAACGACGCCCAGTTGGCTATGCTCTCCGGATTTCTTCTCACGAAAACTGATTCCGATCTGCTCTCCAATGTTCACTTGGATGCCGCAACGCCCGCGCAAGTCGCCCACGGGAAGCGCCTGGTCTCCGACTACGGATGTGCTTCGTGCCATGAAATCGCAGGGATCAAAAGGCCCGAAAACTTCGCTCCTGAACTCAGCCGCATCGGTAGCAAGCCCGTCACGCAGCTGATTTTTCTGCCCGGCATGCAGCACACGCTGCCGGATTATATTGCCGGCAAGATTAAACAGCCGCGGGCTTTTTCCCCGGGTCTGAAAATGCCGCAGTACACTTTCACTACGCCGCAGATCGATTCCCTCACCACAGCTCTGCTGTCGTTGAACGAGCGATCCAATACTTTGCCGCCATCGCTGGCGGTGGCCGAAAACACCGAGTCGAATTACCAGCCCGCAGGCGCAGCTGGAAAGCTCATGAACGATCTCGCGTGCTTCAGTTGTCATCGCATCAACGGCCGCGGCGGAGACATGGCGCCGGACCTCACTTGGGAAGGCAGTTCTGTGCAACGTCAGTGGCTAGTCGATTTCCTGAAGAATCCGGGCACGTTGCGCCCCGCCCTGATTCGACGTATGCCGCGCTTCAACTTAACCGATGGCGAGGTCAATGAACTCACGGACTACATCATGACCGTGTATCAAAATCCTGCGGTCGACCGCGATTCCATGCCCTTGAATGGCTATTCGCAGGGGCAGATCGAACTTGGCAGACAGCTCTTCTACGGGAAGTACTCCTGTCAGGGATGTCACATCGTCGACACCAAAACCGACAAGGGATATGTCGGCCCGACACTGACGCAGGTTGGCTCGCGCCAGACGGCTGCATGGATCTACCAGTGGATGAAAAATCCGCAATCCCTGCGTCCAGGCACAACGGAACCGAATCGCGCCATGAGCGACGAAGACGCTCGTGCGCTCACCGCGTTCCTGATCTCACTGAAAGGTGGCGCCAGGCAGGAGGTCGCAAAGAAATGAACCGCTACGCCAGAGCAATCCTTTTCAGCTGTGCTCTAGTGGTGACAACCTCCTGTTCACACAAGAGCGAGTCTACCCCAGCACCGAAGCCGACTGCCTTTGGAGCCGCGATTGTAGAATCCAGCGGCGGGAAGCAACTCGCACAGACCGGCAGCTTATTGCCACAACCCGTAGTCGTCCAAGTCAACGACGAGCAGGGAGCTGCTGTCGCGGGGGCCTTCGTGGAGTTCATTGCGGCTCCCGGCGTGACTTTCGATCCGTCCAATGGCCTGACCGACTCGAGCGGCCAGTTCATCGCTAACGTATCTCTCGGAGGAATGGCAGGCCGCTACGAGCTCACCGCCTCTACTAGCGACAAGTCTCACAAGAAAGTCGAAGTGAAGATCGAAGAGATTGCCCTTGGTTACCAGCAAACACTCGGGCGCCATATCAATGATCAATATTGCGAGCGCTGCCACAATCCGGAGTCGACCGTCGAGCGCGTCTCGAATTACGACAACCTCGAAGTGAAACCCCATCCTTTCACGGAAGGCGATACCCTAAACAAGATCAGCGATGCCGATCTCACCGCGATCATTAGTCACGGTGGTCCAGCTCTCAACAAATCGGCGCTGATGCCGGCTTGGGGCAACACGCTCAGCAAGCCGGACATCCAGGCGCTGATATCTTACATTCGCGCGATTTCCGATCCGCCATCCCGCGGCGCCGGGCCCGTATACGCGAAGAATTAAGCTGGTTGATCGTGCTGTTTGCCAGCTCAGAACTGGCTCAAATCTGGAGAACATCGCCCTCGCGCGCGACCATCTCGTACAGCACCGGATTAACAAAGAATCCGATAAACAACCGCGAGATCAATCCTGCCACAATGACGATGGCGAAGGGCTTCTGCGTGTCGGAGCCAATCCCTGTCGAGAGCGCCGCCGGCAGCAATCCGAGGCACGCGACCAGCGCGGTCATCATGATCGGGCGCAACCGGAGCAGCGATGCCTCGCGCGTGGCTTCCCGGATGCCCAATCCTTCCTGGCGCAGCTTGTTGATGTAGGACACGAGAATGACTGCCGTTTCGACGGAAACTCCGAGCAGCGCTAACAATCCAAGAACGGACGACACGCTGAACGGCGTATGTGTCAGCTTCAGCGCGACCAGAGCACCAACGGGTTCGGTCATGATCACGCCGAGGGCGATGGTGACAGGAAACTTGAAGTTCCCATACAGCGCGAACAAAATCATGAAAATCAGCACAACCGCCAACGGTCCGATGAAGTACATCTGCGATCGCGCTTCGAGGAACTGGCTATACTCGCCGCCCCAACTCATCCAATAGCCCTGCGGCAGTTTCACGGCTCTGTTGACGGCCGATTGCCCATCGTGCACGGCGGTTTCCAAATCGCGGCCTTCGATGCTGTATTGCACTCCGATGTAACGCGAATTGTTTTCACGATAAATAAACGAAGCCCCGTTTCCTTGCTGGATGTCTGCGAGCTGACTAAGCGGAATTTGCTGCCCGTCCGGCGTGCCTACCAACAGGTTTCCGATTTCGTGGGCGCTGCTGCGGAATTGCGGCTGCATGCGCACGACGAGATCAAATAGCTTTTCTCCCTGGATGACCTGCGTCACCGCCTGGCCGCCGACCGCGGCCGAGATCACCGCCTCTACGTCTGCCACGTTGATTCCATAGCGCGCGATTTTGTCTCGATCGACGTCCACGAGCAAACTGGGTTGGCCGAGTTCTCGCACCACCGTTAGCTCGGTGAAGCCGGGTACATTGGCAAGCGCATTCTTGATCTGAATCGCCTTATCTTGAAGAATATTCAGATCGTCGCCGTAGATTTTTACGGCCAACGAACTCTTCAGCCCCGTCAGCGCCTCGTCCACCGCGTCTTCCGCCGGTTGAGTATAGTTGAAGATAATCCCAGGAAATGCAGTCAACTTTTTGTCGAGCGATTCGATGAGTTCCTTTTTGTCGCTCACATCGCCGCGCCATGCCTTGTCCTTATACGCCTTCAGGCCGACGTAAAACTCGCAGTTGAAGAAGCCAGTGGGATCGGTACCATCATCGGGACGACCGAGTTCTGAACCGACAACCGTGACCTGTGGATACGACATCAAGATATCGCGAATCTGCGGAGCAATCTTGCTGGCCTCTTCGAAGGAGATCGTATAGGGCATGGTGGCTCGCACCCACAATGCTCCTTCGTCCAGATGCGGCATGAACTCTCCGCCGATGAAGGGAACCAGTAGCAGTGTTGCGGCGAATATAAGCGTTGCAATGACGATGGTCGTCTTCGGACGGTCGAGTGCCCAATCGAGCTGAACCGCGTACTTGCGTTTCATCCACTCATACGCACGGTTTTGCTTCTCGCGAACGCCGCCCCGGAACCAGTACGAGGCCAGCACGGGAATCAGCGTCAGCGTAAGGATGAGAGCGCCGACCAGGGCGAATGACATGGTCTCGGCCATCGGATGAAACAGTTTCCCGGCCGGCCCGCTCAGAGCATAGATCGGAAGATAACCGGCGAGGATGACCGCGACAGAGTAAAAGATCGGGCGATCGACATCTTTCGCCGCCGCGAGAATAACGTCATTCAGCTTGTAGTCTTGGCCCTCACGTAAAGCGAGCTCGCGGTAAATATTTTCGATCATCACCACTGTGCCGTCGATGACGATTCCGAAATCAATGGCGCCGATCGATAGCAAGTTGGCCGCTACGTCATGGGCGTGAAGGACGATGAAGGCAAACAGCAACGACAACGGAATGGTCAGAGCGACAATGATGGCCGCGCGAAAGCTGACCAGGAAGAAGATCAGAACGATCAACACCAGCACCATGCCGCGAAGCAGGTTGTTCTCAACCGTATCCGTCGTTAGATCGACCAGGTCGCTACGGTCGTAATAGGGATGAATCTTGACGTCGGGAGGCAGAATCTGGCGATTCAGTTCCTCTGTCTTGGCTTCCACTCCTTTCAGTACGTTCTGCGTCTGCTCGCCGCGCAGCATGAGGATAACGCCTTCGACCGCGTCGTCATTTTTCTGAAAGCCGAATTCTCCGAGGCGTGGCGCGTGCCCGATGGTTACGTCGCCCACATCGCGCACTCGAATAGGGACGCCCTTGTTCGCGCCGACAACGATATTTCCGATGTCGTCGGTATTGCGGACTAGACCGATTCCGCGTACGTAGTAAAACTGACCGCCTTGCGAATAGAATCCGCCGCCCGCGTTGGCGTTATTGGCAGCCAATGCAGTCGTCACTTGCGGCACCGTCAGGTGGTATCCATAGATTCGCGCCGGATCGAGCAGTACCTGATACTGCATGACTGTGCCGCCGAAGCCCGAATCGTCCGCGACTCCGTGCACTGAGCGATACGCGCGCTCCACCACCCAGTCTTCAATCGTCTTCAATTCTTGAGGACTGCGATCCGGACTCTCCAGCACGTACCGGTACACGAGACCGCTTGGGCTGAACAAAGGCGCGAGCGATGGGGTGACACCCGTGGGAAGAGTTGCCTGGGCGAGCCGTTCAAAGACGATCTGCCGCGCGAAGTAATCGTTCGTGCTCTCTTCGAATGTCAGGATGATGTCGGAGAGCCCGTAGAGTGAAATGGAGCGCATCACCTCCATGTGGGGAACGCCGTTCATCTCGAGTTCCAGAGGGAGCGACACGAGGCGCTCTACTTCCTCCGCGGCGTGGTCCGGCCATTGCGTGATGATTTCCACCTGCGGAGGCGAGAGGTCCGGATACGCGTCCACCGGCATGCGCTGGAATGAAAGGATTCCGGCGACTGTGATGAACCCGGTCATCATCAGCACCAGAAATCGTTGCCGCAGAGCCGCTTGGACGATTCGATGGATCATTCAGATGCGCTGATGCTGTCCTTACCCATTCAGATTTTTATTCCGCGCGTCGGAATCAGCGCTGCAGCGAATTCGCGAACTGCAAGAACAGACTGCCGTCTCCGATGACCTGATCTCCGGGCTTGAGCCCGCTGGTCACCTCGGTTTGCCCGTTCAAGCTTTCACCCAGTGTTACCGATCGCCTGCCGAACTGGTTCGGTGAAGCTTCAGCGTAAACAAAAGGCTGGTTCTCGTTGTCGCGCAGAATCGCCGCGTCTGGAAGTGCGATCGCGTTCTGGATCGTTCCTGCATTCACCGTCGCCACGACGTACATATCTTTTTTCAGTTTCTCGCCCGGATTGCTGGTCTCAATGCGAGCCTGCAGCGTTCGAGTCGTCGGATCGAGCGACGCGGCAACATAGGCGATGCGCCCGTGAAAGACCTCCGAATAGGTATCCGTCTGAATTGTCACTGAATCGCCCACGCGAACGTATGGCAAGTCCTTCTGGTAGACGTTCACCAGCACCCAGACGGTGCTGGTGTCGGAAATCATGAAGCACTGTGTAGCGCCCGGTTGGATCAGTTGTCCCGCTGCCACATCCTGCTCGACGACTTCGCCGCCGATCGGAGCCTTGACCGGAACTTCGTAGGAAGGCGGGCTCTGAACCAGCGCGTCCGGATCCGTAATCCCCAATACTTTTAGCGCGGCCATGGCTGCCACCAAATCTCCTCCGGCCTGCGTCTCCGCCGACTGGGCCTGTTCCAGCGCCTGCTCCGCAATCGCTTTGTGGTCGTATAAATCCTTAGCCCGGGCGTACGCCTTTTGAGCCAGTGCATATGCGTCTTTGGCTTTCAGGTAATTCGTGCGAAGCTGCGAGTAGTCTGGACTGGAAACGAACAGCAGTGGTTCCCCTTCGTGGACATGCTGGCCGGGGACGACGACAATCCGGCTTACCGGCCCGCTTACTTGCGAGATGACGGGGATTGTGCGGAATCCGTTGTACGCGACCGCCCCGGTAAGCCGCAGCGCTCGGGTCAGCGTTGTGGGCTGAACTTTCAATATCTGCACATGCGACATCTGCTCCGGCGGAATGGAGAACAGTTCGGGATTGGCGGAGGTCTTTGGGTTGGCCGACGCATTCGAGCCAGATCCTTCGCAGCCCGCGAACGCCAGGATGCCGATGAGAACAGTTGCCAATGAGAGAGAAAGTTGCCGGCGATGTTTGGCCGTGGGCCCGTTCATGGCAGATTCCTCGTTCCCAGCGCTTCCTTCAATTGCTCTAATGCTGTCATGTACGATGCCAAAGCTTGGCGGTAGGCCAATTGGATAGACCGGTAGCTACGCTCGGCATCCAGAAAGTCCAGGAGACTGGCCGCACCGCGCTTGTAAGCATACTCGCTGATGTCTCGCGAATCCTGCGCCTGTTTAAGATAGCCGGACGTATAGAGCTGCACCACCTCATCATTACTTCTCACTGCTTCGTAGGCGTTGGCTACGTCGGACAGAACCGTATCGCTGGCGGACTGCTCTTGTTCCTGGGCCTGCGTCAGGGCGTAATTGGTGCGCGCGATCTCTCCCTGGTTCCGATCAAAAATCGGCAACGCGAAGTTTGCGAACAGGGACGCCGTGTTCTCGCCGGAAACGTGCGTGAAGTCGTAGGTTCCGTTCACGTCGACTTTGGCGTTTGCTTTGGCCAGAGAAATCTGACTCTTGGCGGCGGTGATGCCCAATTCCGCAGCTCGAAAGTCGGGGCGCTCGCGCAACGCTTGTGCCTGCAAATCCTCTACTTTGGCATTGAGCGGCTGATATCCAAGATCACCGATTACGTCGAAATTAGCCGGGACCGCGTCGTAGCCTAGGAATTCCCGGAGCCCCACCAGTGCCTGCACTTTCGCCAGCCGAGCCGACGATACGTCCGTCTGAAACTGCAGCAACTGCAGCTTGATCTTCAGGTAATCGCCTTCTCCGATATACCCAGCCTTGAATTGCTCCAGGCTGATGTCGACGGTCTGCTGGAATCCCTTCAGGTCTTCCAGAGCGAATTGCAGGGTCGATTCAGCCAGCAATACGCTGACGAACTGCTGACCGACGTTAAATGCCAAGGTCCGTTCCGCGTCGGTGACTTGGGCGCGCGTGACGGCCGTGGTATCCCTGGCCGCCTGAAGGCGGTGCTGACGTTTGTGTCCGCGCTCGAACAAGTAGCTGAGGCCGATATCGAATTGTTGCGTCTGATCCAGGTTCTGCCCGGAGAAATCCTGCGGGCTGAAGAAAGGCACGAACTGCGTATCCAAGCCTAGGGTCGGGTTGGGACGCAGATTCGCAGTGATTTCCTGCGCTTGATTCTGCAGGATTTGAGTCCGTGTCGCGCGCAGCGCATGGTTATGAGCCAGCGCCAAATCAACGGCCTGATCCAGAGTGATTAGCGTAGGACCTTGCGCAAGGGCTGTCCCTCCCGCCAAGGGGAGGAGCACAACCGTCGCGGCAACTCTCAGAAAGAGCCGTAAACGCATAAGGTCAAATCAAAATTATGTCATCTGGGGCTTCCAGATGGGCAACGAAAGCAAAAAGCTGTCTGGCAGCAGCCAGCGTGCGGCGCCGTAGCTCCGATCCCCAAGTTACCAATTTGACCCGGTCGGGCAATTGTAGATCGGACGCAGCCGTTTAGGACTGTCAACTTGGATGCAGCCGCCTAGCGCGCCGTAGGCAGGCTTCGAGGTTCTTATAAAGTCAAATAGGTCGATTCCACTGTGTGGTCTCTGATACGGTGTCCTTCCCGCCCCACAAACGGACTTGACTTAGTTATGCATAATTCCTTTGCCAGATTGGGATTCTGGTTTGGAACCTACCTTGCTTCTTAATTTAGCCGCACCGCCGGGCGCGAGGTTTATAGTTCATTGTCCCGGCTAAAGGAAGCAATGAAGCGGGTGTCGAAACTCTCCGTGCGCGCAGCCGTTGCCGCGGGCTTGGCCGGCGCAGTCCTTCTCGCAACGGCTGTCATTTGGCGCAGTTCGCGGGCAATCCGGATCGCAGCTGAAGAAGTGCGCTCGCAGCACCAGTTCCAGTTTGTGGTCCGACCGTTTAAGCCTGCTCCCAACCCCGGATTCGAACCAGTCAGCTCTCCTCAGGTTTTCCTGCAAGCCGCCCGCTTTCAGGATCACCTTTATGTTGCGGGACCTACCGGTCTGATGGAGTATGACCCGAACGGCACGTTGCTTCATCAGTACGCAGTTGGCCGCGAACTTCCCGGGTCTCCTCTAGTGGCCCTGGCTCCAGCGGTGCTGACCGATTCCCGGGAGCCGGAACTTATTCTTGCAACGGCCGGCGAAGGCGTGCTGGCCTTCAATGGCCGCGATTTTCGTCAGATTCTGCCCGCGAATCTCGAGGCTCGAGCCATCACCGCCGTTTTGCCCGTTGCCTCAGGCCATCTTCTATTGGGGACCAAGAAGCGGGGAGTACTTCTCTATGACGGAAAGAAGATCACGGTCCTCCATCCCCTGCTGGATGTGGTCTATGTCACGGCTTTAGCCGGTAACGAATCCGATCTGTGGATTGGCACGCTGAATCGGGGCGTGCTTCATTTTCATGCAGGCGAGCTTCAGACCTTCGGAGAAGCAGAAGGCCTGCCCGATCTGCAAGTGCAGTCGCTGGCGGTCTCCGGAGATACCACGTATGTCGGCACGACAACCGGAGTGGCAGCATTCGACAGCGGCCGCCTTTCGCGCGTGATGGCGTCGGGAGTTCTGGCAACTGCTTTGCTCTCCACGCCTACGACGCTCTATGTCGGATCGGAAGATCAAGGCGTGATCGCGATCCCGTTGGAGGTCAGTCATTCCGTTTCGAACCGGCCCAATCAAGACCTGGGGCAGGAAAGTGACTTGGCGGAGGTACGACAACTGTTTTCTTCCGGCGACACGGTTTTTGTCGTCGCCCGCGCTGGCGTGTACCGCAAGCTTCCTCACGCATTCGGCTGGGAGCGCGTTTTGGAGGCGAGTCCTGCCGTTCTGAGCGACCGCAACATTTCGGCGCTGGCCGTCGATGAGAACGGGCAACTATGGGTCGGATTTTTCGACCGAGGGCTCGATCGGCTCTCCTCCGATAATGCGCGTGCCCGTCACGTGGAGGATGAGCATGTCTTCTGCGTGAACCGAATCCTTCCGGAAGCTAAGACTGGATCGATCGATGTTGCAACCGCCAACGGACTGGTGCGCTTCGACCAATCTGGAACTGAACAGCAAGTCCTGACCCGCGCCGATGGGTTGATTGCGGACCATGTCACGGACGTTGTCGATTATCGCGGCGGCTTGGCGTTGGCCACGCCGGCGGGTTTGACATTTCTCGATGCCAGCGGCGCGCGCAGCATGTATGCCTTCCACGGTTTGGTAAACAACCATGTCTATGCGCTCGGCGTTTCCGGCGACGAACTTCTAGCGGGCACGCTGGGCGGAATTTCTCAACTCAACCAAGGCGATGTCCGGATGAACTACACCACGGCCAGTTCCGACCTCAAACACAACTGGATTACTGCCGTGGTGCGCGTCGGTCCGGAATGGATGATTGGAACATACGGCGCAGGTGTCCTTGGGCTGGACGCTTCGGGTCGATTCCACTCTTTTTCAACCGCTTCGGGTCCGCTGGAGATCAATCCCAACGCCATGCTCGTCACGTCCAGCTACGTACTCTCCGGGACGCTGGGGGATGGCTTCTATCTCTATGATCGCCAATCTGGACGCTGGTCAGTGAACCGCAGCGGCCTGCCCTCTTTGAATGTCACTGCCTTTGCCTCGGCAAGTGGCTATATCTACGTCGGCACGGACAACGGTCTGGTCCGCATACCAGAGCGGAAGCTGCACCCATGAAACGCGCTCTCAATCTCCCGTTCGTTGTGTGGTTGATGTCGACAATGCTCTTTGCGGACGCGGGAGTCCTGATCCCTCGGGACAAGCAGCAACCGAATCCGGCGATTCTGTCGCTCGAAGAAATGGAAATCACGGTGCACATCGACAACGGAGACGCCCGGGTCTTCGTGCGTCAGGTCTTTGCGAATCACACTGCCGGGATAGAGGAAGGAAATTACGTCTTCGCCCTGCCCAGTCATGCCACTATCTCCGACTTTGCAACGTGGGATGGTCCCGTGCGCCTGCCCGCGGTAATTCTCGAACGCAAACGCGCCGAAGAGATTTATAACCAGCTTAGAAGACAGTCAGTCGATCCCGGACTTCTACAGATGGGCGAACGAGGCGCCGAGGAAGCCAAGCGCAGCTCCGTCTTCAGCGCGCGCATTACTCCCATTCCGGCGTGGGGAACGAAGCGGTTGGAGATCGAGTATCACGAATCGATTCCCGTCGAGAACTTGAAATCCTATTTCGCAATTCCATTGCGACCCGATGCTTACACGGCGCAGGCGGCAGCCCATCTCCGCATCAACTTCGAGTTGAACTCCGCACACGCCATTCGCAATTTTCAAGCTGGCGCGAAGACGTTTCCTTTGCAGTTCGATCAGAACACGCCGCATCTCGTGCAGGGGCATTTCGAAGGGCAGAACGTCAATTTGGGCGAGGACTTCGTCGCGACATACGATCTCGATCTGGCCGCGTCCGACACACTGCAGTTGCTGACGTATCGAAATCCGGTCAGCGGACAACCCTCTCCAACAGAAATGGCGCCGGTCCGCAGCACCAACGAACCCGGCTTCTTTGAGGCAGAAGCGCTGCTCGGTCTTGGAGTGGCGAACTCCGCTAGTCCCGCGAGCGGCGCGCCCAAGACTGTCATTGTTCTCTTCGACACGTCCTTGTCGATGCAGTGGGAGAAACTCGAGCGGAGCTACCAGGCACTCGAAACCTTGCTGCATACGTTGCGACCCGAGGATCACTTCGGATTGGTTCTGTTCAACAGCGAAACGCAAGTGACGCCCGTGAGCCCGGCAAGTCCCGCCAACGTTCAGCGCGCGATGGATTCAGTTCGCTCCAGTCGCCTCCGGGGAGGCACCGACCTGCAACGCGCGCTTCAGGCTGGATTATCGCAGGCGGCCACACCGGGAGCGGGCAACGCTTATCTCGTGATTCTCAGCGACGGCGGCGCAACCCGCGGTCTCATCGTGAACAGAAAGCTGGCGGCTTGGTACGCGTCTACCTGGAAGCAGATTCCCGAAGCGCAACGTCCCCGAACTTACATCTTCGCTGTCGGTGACGACGCTAATCTCCCGCTTTTTCGCATGCTGGCGCAGCAGGATGGCGTGCTCGAACAAGTTCTGTCGACCGAGCCGATCGAGTTCAAGCTGAATTCATTTCTCTCGAAAATCGGCCGCAGCCCGGTCGGACAACTTGATCTCTCGATCGAGCCCGGAGGGGCGGTCGACACTGTCTATCCGCTTCAAGCCGCCACGTTCTCCGGTTCGCTCGCCTCCTGGGTAGGTCGTTACCAGAAACCGCGACAGAACGTCAGCTTTACCATACGCGGAGTTCGGGATGGCGCGGCCGCAGAGGTATCCGGTAAGACAAACCTGCCGCGAGAATCATTCGAGCATCCGCAACTGCCGCGCCTTTGGGCGCGCGCGCGCGTGGACGCATTGTTGGCCAACATTGAGCGCGACGGTGAAGATCAGGCCTCCGTCGACGAGATCATTCGCCTCGCGCGCCAGTATAAGTTCGTCACTCCGTACACATCCTTCCTGGCGGTGCCGCGCTCGTTGCTGCGTCCGAGAGTCATCCGGCCGGGCGACCCGATTCTTCGCGTGAAGACCGATGAATCAATTGTTTCCGTCGTCGCCCTCTTTCCCTTCGGGCTGGTGCAGTCGCTGCGTCATCTTTCATCGGAAGACATTTGGCAGACGCGCTTTCTCGCGCCCACGGATATGCAGGACGGAACTTATACGGTGCGCCTCATTCTCCGCGACCAGGTGGGGCACACGTATCGCGAGTCCAAGACATTCGTCATCGCCAGCAAGCCGCCAATCGTTCAGGTGAAACTCGACCGCAAGCGCTTTCAGCGCGGCGAGACCATTAGCCTGAAAGTCAACGCATCGGAGAGTACGCGCACCTTGGTTGCCCGGATGGAAGGAGCTGTCCCGGTCTCTCTTCGCTGGGATCCTCTCATCTCTGCCAGCGCAGGCGCGCTGACGATTCCCGAGGAAGCGGTTCCGGGCATATACAAGCTGACTGTTACGGCCGAGGATATTGCGCACAATATCGGTACCGGGGAGGTGCAGATTGAAATCCTTCCTTGATCTTCGGACACTGGATTCGCAGATAAGACGCGCTCGTCTGGCCATGGTGGGAGTTGTCGTCGTGGCGATCGGAGGTGCTCTTGCCGCAGTCGGAGAACTGCCCTCATGGATTCGTAACGTTGAAGCCAACTCCGTTCTCGAAGCAGTCTTCTTCCGCATGATATCGCTGCCGAACGGCGCCGTCCCATTTCGCCGTCCACCGCGCGAGACTCGTCCTGCGCTCGGAGAGCTGATCAGAGCGCAGCCGCACCGGGCGGACCTCTACTCGCTGCGGGCTCCCGAAGATGAACAGCAACTCGATTTCGCTTCGGCCGAGTCCGACTGGAAAGCCTACGTCGAGAATTCCTCCGACAAGATCGACGCGCAACTCGCGCTTGCCGACTTCTACCATCGCCGCCTGCGGCCTTCCGACGAGATCAAGATTCTGTCGCTCGTCGCCACAGCGCCACCTTCGGCCACGGAAAAGCTCACTTCCCCTGCAGAGCAGCGTTCCTGGCACGGGTTTGAGCGCATCTTTGGAATCATTCAAGCCCACGGCTTGCCGAAAGACATTTCGATTACTCAATACCAGGCGTGGATCAAACGTTATCCCGCGGAGCCATCGCTCTATGGTCGGTTCATGGAGTTTCTCGTTTCCCAAAAGGAATATCGTGCCGCGACAAATCTTGTTGACGACTACCGCAAACAGTTTCCGGATGATTCCATATTCCCCGTGAAGGCGAAAGCCATGGTTGAGTACCGCCGCGGCTCGGTGCGGGAAGGATTGTCGGTCTATGAGCAGAGCTTTCAGCCGCTCTGGGATCCGCAGCTGGTGAAGAGTTATTTCGATCTGCTGCGCGACACGCAGAATCTGCGCAAGTTTCGCGATGACGCGCGCGCCGCACTCGCAGCCCACCCGGAGGATCTCAATGCGACCGCGCGCACCTTCTATTACTATCAGCAGCAGGGCAACATCGAGGCAGCGCAGCAGGCGATCTCCGATTTCCGGCTGCACAAAGAGGCGAGCAAGTCAGCGTGGACGTCGCAGCAGCTCCACATTTGCGCGCGCTTGCTGGAAGAGATTCACTCCTATCCAGAATCTGCGCGTTACTATTTCGCTCTGTATAACAGCAAAGATCTGCCCAACGCGCAGGAGACCGCGATTGCCAGCCTGACGAGCATTCTGCTGACCGCACCCGAGACGCCGATTCGTCTCGGCTCGGGTGAACTGTCGTTGTATCGCGACATCGCGACCCTGGATCAAGGCCCTGGCGACCTCAACGGGATCATCTCGCTGATCCTGAACACCACTCAGCCTGCTTCTCAATATTCCGAGGAGGAGCAGCGGGCCGTTCCGTACTTTCATCGATCCCGTGCAACAGAGCTGTTGGCACTGCTTGACGAAAAGTATCCAATGTCTCCGCGTCGGCCAGAGCTGCGCGCGCAGCTGCTCGAGTTCTACGCGAATTCTGGAGAGAGCGACGCGGTGATTGCCCAAGGCCGCGATTTTCTTGCCGCCTTTCCTGGTGCTCCGGAGCGCACTTCCATTTCTCTGCTCATGGCGGATGCTTACGCTCGCAAGAATGACACCAAGGACGAGTTCGCCATCTACGACACCGTCCTTCAGGAATTGGCTGACAAGGCCGATAACATCCCGCTGGGGACCGACGACGGGGCCTACGAATCGACCGATCGGTACACTCGATTTTCCTACGCGACTCCATCCACTGTGAGATCGAACGGTGAAGAAGAATATGACCCGGGCAAAGGAGCTTCAGACAATGCAGGCGCGCGTCATCGGGCAGGTCAATCGTTTCAGCTGGGGGCAAACAATTCTCCCGAGCACTCAGCAGGGCCACGTTCGCGGGATTACGCGCAAGTGCTCGATCGCTATCTGGCACGACTCTCGGAGATGAGGCAAATCCCGGCGGCGCTGGGAGTACTGCGCCGCGAAATTGACCGCAATCCACAAGATCCTGGCCTCTATGAACGCCTCGCGGTTTTTCTCGATCAGAACCGCTTAGGCTCGCAGCAGGAAGAAGTGTACCGGCTCGCCATGTCCCGCTTTTCGGATAAGTCCTGGTATGACAAACTCGCTCGCTTCTACCTTCGACACAAGCGAGACGCGGAGTTCGAACAACTGACCCACGATGCGGTCTCCACCTTCAAAGGCAGTGAGCTGGAACAATATTTCAACAACGTCGTTGGAGGTGGTCCCGGCCTGTATTTGCGTCTGAACCTCTACGCCAATCAACGTTTTCCGCACAACCCGGTGTTCGTCCATAACCTGCTCGCGGCCTATCAATCGCCGGCCACGCATGATCCTGCCGCGTGGGAGACACTATTGCGCCAGCATTGGTTTGAAGACGCCTCGCTGCGCAACCGCTTCTTCGAATTTCTTTCCAGCACCAAGAGGCTGGAATCGGAGTTGAGTGCCATACGGGAGACCGCCCCGGACGCAACTGCATGGGAGAAGAATCCTGCCGCCGCCGACTTTCTCGCGTACGCAAATTTGTGGCGCTCGCATTTCGAAGAAAGCGCACCGGTGTTGAAGTCGCTAGCCGCGCAATATCCAGCAGAGGCTGAAATCGCGCACACAGCATCCTCCGTCCATCGCTCGCTCGCATATTTTGAACCTGCAGGCACGGCGATCGCCGCGAAGATCGAAGACAATTTTCTGCAAGCGAATCCAGGAGATACCGAAACCATGGCACGCGTTGGCGACATCTACGCCGACCGCGAACAGTTCGCGCAAGCGTCTCCTTACTGGGAGCGCATTTCGCAAGTCTCGCCGGGCCAACCTAGCGGTTATCTGGAAGCTGCCACCATCTATTGGGATTATTTTGATTTCGACAACGCGCTGCGCCTGCTCACTAAAGGACGCGAACGGCTTTCGAATCCATCCTTATATGCGTATGAGGAGGGAGCGATTTACGAGAACCAGCGAGACTATCCACGGGCAGTTGGTGAATATGCAAGAGGAGCCATCGCGGCGCCCGAATCGTCCGCCGAGTTTCGTCTTCTGCAGTTAGCGCGCCGGCCCAAGCTCCGCGACCTTGTCGACCAGAACACGGCGAATATTGCCGCCCTGCCAAATCCGCAGATGCCATCCGTCTATCTCAGGGTGAAAGTACTCGAGGCGCAGAATCGTAAGCCTGAAATGGAGTCTCTGCTCGACGCCATTGCAACCGGCACAACTTCCATCGAACAAGCAGAGCAGATCGAAACGCTCGCCCAGCAGAAATCACTCGAAACCGTCCGCCAGCATGCGATCGAAAAGCAGGCCTCTCTGACCACCGATCCAGTAGCGCGTCTCCAGTTGCGCTACGCGTTAGTCCGGCTCTATGAAGGACGCAAAGACTTCGTCTCAGCGCAGAAGAATGTCGAGACGCTCTATCGCGAGAACCCAAAAATCCTCGGCGTGGTCCGCTCCACGGTGGATTTCTACTGGCGCATGAAGATGCAGCCGCAGGCGATCTCCGTCCTCCTGCGGGCCTCAAAGGATGCCTACCCTATGCTGAGCGTCCAATTTATCTATGAAGCAGCTCGCAAGTCGACCGAGGCAAAACAGTTCCAGCAGGCGCGCGACCTGCTCTCCGGATTGATGAATGCCTCTCCCTACAATGGCGAATACCTTGCGGCTATGGCCGATACCTACGCGCAATCTGGCGACGACCGCGGGCTGCAACAGTTTTACCTCGACAGGATTGCCGCGTTTCGCAGCGCCCCGCTCCCCGCAGAAGAGCGCAAGACCCAGATCGCGGCGCTTCGCCGCGGCCTCATCCCGGCTTTCACGCGGATGAATAACTATGCAGGCGCGGTTGATCAGTACATCGAGTTGATCAACAACTTTCCCGAGGACGATTCGCTTGTTACAGAAGCCGCCCTTTATGCCCTGCGGTTCCACCGGCAGCAGCAACTCGTCGATTTCTATGCCAAGACCGTAAACCAGTCTCCGCGCGACTATCGCTGGTCGATGGTGCTGGCTCACGTGCAAACCAATCTCGAGAATTATCCAGCGGCAATCGACACGTACGCGAAATCGATCGCAATTCGCCCCGATCGTGCCGACCTTTACACTGCCCGCGCCGAACTCGAAGAGCGTCTCATGCGCTTCGACGAAGCGGCCGCCGACTACGAGCGTATTTATCAGCTCAGCTACAAAGATCCGCGCTGGATGGAGCAAGTCGCCGCAATCCGCGCTCGCCAGGGCAAGGTGAAGGACGTCGTCGCAGCCCTGCAGGCCGCGCTAATCGATGGCCGTCCGGAAAGTGCCGCAAATTACTTTGAAGTTGCCCGGCGGCTGGAAGCGTGGGGCATGCTCGATCAGGCGCGTAATTTCGCCGAAAAGGGGGTCTCCAAAGCCGATGTCGACCTTCTGGCCAGCGCTGAGAATCATATCGGAGCGCGGATTTACGTCCGCATCATGACTCGCCTGCGGCAGCCAGAACAAGCGTTTGCCACTCTGAAGAAAATGCTCGACGGCTCGGCAAACTCCATTGCCGTGTTTAAGGAGCAGCTACAGAGGCAGGGCTTCGCAGGGATCACCGACGCGCAATGGCGCGAGAACGTCCGCCGTAACCGGATCGAAACCGCACGCCAGGGAATGGAGTCGTCTCTCGGAGAAATGGGCACCGCCGTGAACGCATACTTCACGCCCGAGGAGCGCGTAGCCTTCGTGCACTTTGCAGAATCCAAGCGCAATTCGATGAGTCAGGATGACGCCGAAAGATTCGCAATCCCGCTCGCTGTGAGCGCCGAGTTCGCCGATCAGGAAGCCCATTGGCGCTTCGAAGCATTGATGCGTCAGGCTGGTCTGCCGAATCGTTATGCAAACGTGCAGCCATTAGTTGAACTGCAGCGGCGTCGAGGACGCTTCGCCGAACTCGGCATGCAAATGGAGCAGTTTGCCGCTGCCGTCCCAGGCCAACAGAGGACATCACCCCTGATCGCAGCGGCCGACGCCTATCACTCAGCCGGCGATGAGCAAAGCGAATTGCGCGCGCTCTCCGCCAGCTTTTCTCAGAACAGTCTCGATCCCAACCGGCAAGAGCGCTTTTTCGAGCTGTTGCTAAAGAGTAAGCCGGAGGAACTTGTTCGTATCGCTTCCGTCTGGCCTGCTCCAGCGGGCGAACAGGCAGCCGATTACGCGGTCGCTCACGGGAGCGCGGCACTTGCTCATGCGGTGGTTCGGGCTCGCAGCAAGCCGCGGCCGCCGGTGTGGAGTGAAGCTTACAACGCGCTGGTGGGACTCTACTTCGCCGAGCCGACGTCGGCTGTCAACCAAGCATTCGTTGCGGCCCTCGGGGATGACCCAATCGGCGAGCGTCTCGGTAAGCCCGTGGATCGCGCACAGCAGTTGGCGGGCGGCACGTGGTTCTACTACGGCTCGCGCTACGGCGAATATTTGGGAGCTACAAAACTTGGCAATGCCGAAGACTTTCTACCTGCGATTCTTGAGGAGAGTCCCGTGAGCGCGTCGGGCTACCTCACACTTGCCGACTACTACGCTGGCGCTGGCGACACGAAACTCTCGATTGCCGATTATGATCACGTGCTTGATCTCTCTTCCGACCGGCCGGACATTTACGACAAACTCGCTGTTGCCTACTACCAGCGAGGAGATCGTGCGGAGGCTTTGGCGCAGTGGAAGCAGGCTTTCGCCGTCCTGGCGAAGCAACTCGACAGTCGACGGGTTCCCGAAAGTTTTTGGCGAGATTTCGGCCGCACCTGCGACCAGATTCGCTCCCGCCATCTCTTTTCAGAGCTCAAGCCCGACGCCGACTCAATCGTGCGCTCTTACCTTCAGCACAACGGCACCTGGCTTTCGAACGCCGTGCTGCATCCGGCCTATGCCGCGCAGGGAGATCCCGCCGCCGCAACCGCTTGGCTCTTGGATGTGTCGTCCTCGGCCTCCGATCCGGCGCACGTGCTGGGCGAAGTCGCCGATATTTCATGGATCCCGGTGCCACAACGCGCTTCGATCTACCAGCGCATCCTTGAACTGAGGGAGAGCGCCGTCGGAAAACTGGATGGCATCGAGCGCCAGAATGCCCAGCAGGAACTCAGTTCATGGCAGGTGCGGTGGGTTCAGTATCTCGTCCGGTCAAGGCAATATGCCGAAGCCGCCGCCGCGATTGCCTCTTTTCCGGAGGAGACGAAGGAGGCGCAGAGTAGCGCGCTGGTTCCTCTCGATCTGCGGGCGGCAGCGCAAATCGGGAGCCTGGACTCGATTCTCGCTACATACCGGACCGACCCACAGAAAGCTCCAGTCCCGGAAGTCCTGCGAACTGCGGCTCGCCAGCTATTCGAAGCTGGCGATAAGCAGTCCGCTCGAAAGATCCTCGAGATGGTTTTTGCGCGGGAGATTGAAGAGCACCAACTGGTCGCCGCAAACTTCTTGGGCCTCGCAGAGATCCGGCTAGCTTCGGGAGACACTGCCGGCGCTCTCGATCTTCTGCGCCGCCTGGTCGTAGCTGTCGGAAGTCCGTTTGAAAATCTTGATCCCGCAGCTGCATTACTGGAAAAGACGGGGCACAACGCGGAGGCCGTCGAATTTCTCGATCAACTCGTCAAGTCGGCTCCGTGGGATGTGTCATACCGTCTACGCCTCGCGAAGGCAAGACTCGCTGCAGGCCCGGGTCAAGCTTCAGCTCTCGAATCGCTCTCGTCCATCGCGGCTTCGCCGAATACCTCATACGATCTGCGGCTCAAGGCTGCATCCGCGCTCGGCGGACGGACTCATCCAACTCTCGGGAGCGATGAACTAGACCTTCTTGCTGACGGCGGTCCAATCAGCTCCGCGGCCGCCGACAAACTTTATTTCTACGAAGCCCGCCTGAAGGCTGCCGATCAAACCACTGAGGCGCAAACGAAGATCCAACTTCTAAGTCATTGCATCATAGACTTCCCGCGCCGCAATCCTGCGCGTGTTCCCCTATTCGAGGCTGCCACTAGAACGCAGTCGGACCGCTTTGCTCTGGGAATTCTCGAACCGCTCTTACAGACGCAGTTCTTGCGGAGTCCGAATTCAGCATTCGGGACTGAGGAAGAACAGATCGCCGGCGCTGGAGACGAAGAAGACAGTGGAGACGAGGCGAACTCGCTGGGCGCAATTGGTGCGCAGCTCCCCCGAAACCTGCAGGCACAACTTGCCCAGATGATCGCGGACACGATGAGCCGCCAGGGTCGCCTCGCCGATGCGTTGTCCTATTACCAAACCGCTCACAGCGATGAGACCTCGCCGGCGGCTCGTAAGAGATTGGCCGTTAAAATCGTCGCAATGAAATCGACATTATCGATCGAACGGGAAAATGCATCCCGCCGACCCCTGTTGCATGAAGCCCTCGAGCAAGATCGCGTGGTGCGTCCGCGACTGCTGGCCCGCGTCGGCCCTGCATCCCGATCGGCAGCCGCGAAAGGAGGCGTGAAACCATGAAGCGGATCGCCATGTTTGTATGTGTCGCTCTCACTTGTGCTGGAATCGGCCGCGCCGCATACCGCGCCGTGGCCCCTCCCGACGCAATGCTCTCAAAGTTTGTTCCGGCAGGCCCCTTGCTCTATCTCGAGGCGAAGGACTTTTCTTCGCTGCTCGACGATTGGAATTCCTCGAAGCAGAAAAAGGAATGGGTTCAATCTGATAATTACGCAATGCTCTCACGTTCGCGTCTATTCTTGCGCCTGAAGGGCGCTGGAGATCAATTCGCCGCGGCAGCCGGTCTTCCCCCAGACATGGATTTTCTATCTCAGGTTGCTGGGAAGCATAGTGTGCTGGCGGTGTACGACATCGGCAAGCTGCAATTCCTCTACATCGCCTATCTGCCGTCAGCCCGCTCCATGCAGACGACGTTATGGCAAACCCGCGCCAGGTTCGAACCTCGCAGGGCGGGCGGTGTGGATTTTTATCTGCGACGCGATCCCGAATCGCAACGTGAAGTTGCCTTTGCCGTTGCCGGCGACTATCTGTTGCTCGCCACACGAGAGGATTTGATGGCAGACGCACTGCAACTGATGTCGGGAAAGCCGGACCGGACCGTGGAGAGTGAGCAGTGGTGGGCACAATCGATCGGTGCGGCCGGACAGGCCGGCGATCTCCGCACGGTTCTCGACCTGCAGACCCTCGTGCCCAACGGCTATTTCCGAACGTATTGGGTGCAGCAAAATATCACGGACCTGTCGAAGTATTCAGCGGCGGTTTCCGATTTATTCCGTTCCGGCAAGCAATATCGCGAGGAACGTATACTCATCCGAAAGAAGGAACCCGCGCATACCACTTCCCCGGAAGCCTTGGCCGCGGTCGCGGATCTATCGAATCTCGTTCCGGACGATGCAGGTCTCTACGTCACCTCTGCGAGCCCTATGGCGGACGCCTGCTTTGCTTTGCTCGAAACGAAGCTCCTGGCGCCGCATCTGGGGCCTGCTCCTCTCTCTCAGTTCGCGCCCCAAGTGCAACTTACATCCGGCGAGCAGGGCTCTGGTTCCGACCTTGAGACCCGCATCGATCAGGCTCCCGTCGAAAATACGGCCGCTCCTCAATCCGGTTCGGAGCTGAAGGTGTTGCTGGGAAAGATTCCCATTCTTGCTTCCCTTCAAGTTCAGTCGACCCAGCGAGACAAGGCAGGAGTCTTCGTGCGACTGCATAACGCCGTAGTTTTGACCGCAGCGAGGGACTGGAATCAGGCTGACGTCCAGTCAGCGATCGCGGATTTTGTCAGACCCGGTCTAACGGCCAGCCAATTCGGCGTCGGGTGGCAGCCGAGGTCCGGATTCCTGCAACTCGACGGACTATGGCCACTCTCCCTCGCCGTTCGTGGTAAGTACGTAGTTGTTAGCGACGATGCCAACTTGATGGAGGCTGTGCTGGCGAATTTCGGCCGCAAGTCCGATCGCAAGCCAGCGGATTTTCTCGCTGGGTTCAATCATCAACGCGAGCGCGCCAACTTTGCGCGGCTTGCCAGTCTCATCGACCGTCCGAATGGGTTTGGAATCGGAGGCGGTGCCGATCGTCAACCTCAATTCTTTTCCGGAAACATGGTGAGCTTAAGCGCAACGCTGGCCGATGTATCGTCCGAGCACATCGAAATTCACAGTGATGGGAGCAGGGTGCGGCAAACCGTCACATACGAATGGTCTCAATGAAACCCATCGTGCTCCTCGTAACGCTGGTAGCTTGCGTGTCCCAGTCCGCCAGCAGTCGGCCCGCTGACCAGTACAGAGAGTCAGCCAAGGCATCGCTGTTCGCGCAGTCTTCGGCTCAGGCGCTGGATCGCGAATTCCCCAACCGCAAGATTTCTTATTTGCTGCTCGATGCCCGTACCGGTCAGCTACTCGCTTCGCGATGGGAAAATCCGGATGTGCCCATCCCACTCGGTTCCTTGGCGAAGCCTTTTGCCGCGCTCGCGTATGGACAGCAACATGACTTTCGCTATCCAGCGCATACATGTCGCGGTGCACAGACTGGTTGTTGGCGTCCGCGCGGGCACGGCACTGTTGACCTCACCTCGGCCATTGCCTATTCATGCAACTCCTATTTCCGCATGCTCACCGCTGACCTGACCGCCGCCGATATGCGGGAGACTGCAGGTCGCTTCAACATCGAAGTCCCGACGCATGAAATATCCGGAGCCGAACTCGCCGGACTCGGTCCACGCTGGCAGATTTCTCCGTTGCGCATGGCTCGCGCATACGTCGAACTTGCGCATCAGCGTCGGATGTCCAGCGTACAACAAATTCTCGACGGCATGGCGCAGTCCGCCCGCTATGGGACCGGGGTCGAGGTCGATCGCGCGTTACTCGTTCCAAATGCATTGGTGAAGACCGGCACCGCAATTTGCACTCACGCGCCGCGTGCTCCCGGCGACGGTTTCACGGTTGCCCTTATGCCGGCCGACGATCCGAAAATCCTGCTCATGGTTCGCGTTCACGGAGCTTCCGGGCGCCGAAGCTGCCAAGACTGCCGGCCAAATGTTACACCGGATCGAGGAATAGGTCGGTGGGTAGAGGACTCATCAACGTCGCGCGCATCGCTGGCAAATTATCCGCGGTTTCAGTTTTGCTTTTCGTTTCGATTTCGGATCAGCAATTCGCTTCTGCTTCCGGACTTGTCCGCCCAGAGTCTGGCTCCAAAGTTCGCATCGGCGTGCTTGCCCTATTCCATCCGCGCGAATTCAGAATCGCGCCAATCCCAGGACAGGCTTTGGTTCTGCAAGCCGGACCGCGCTCGATCGGGCTCGAAAATAGCTCCGGTCTCGACTCAGCAAAAGTCCAGCCCTCCGGAACCGGAGTAGAGGTCACCGTTGGAAAGGATGTTCTCCGCGCAGCTAGTGTTGACGTCAGCGGCCGCAACGGGGAACCGGCCGACTTCCTTCTTGCCGTTCCAAACAAGATTACGCGCCGCTATCACGGCACGCTCGAAATCAGAGGCGCCCCCGCAAGCTTGGCCGCAGTCGTTACGATGGATCTGGAGACGGCCGTAGCTTCAGTGGTCGCGGCGGAGAGCGCGCCCGATACTCCATTCGAAGCGCTCAAAGCGCAGGCCGTCGCAACCCGCGCATATTTCCTGGCCGGCCGCGGACGTCACCACGATTTCGACTTTTGTGATACCACGCACTGCCAGCTTTTGCGCGAACCACCCGCTCCAGGCAGCCGAGTCACTCAAGCTGTTGCCGAAACTCGCGGCTTGGTCCTGGCATACAACTCCAAGCCATTCGCCGCGATGTACACGCGGAGTTGCAGAGGTCACACGCGAACGCCCGCGCAACTCGGATTCGCTTCGGCGGCTTATCCTTATTATTCGGTGGATTGCAAATATTGCCTGTCACACCCAGCGCGCTGGACCACTCGACTCTCGGCGGACAACGCCGCCACGTTGCGGAGTTCTGATGAATCGTCCCGGCTCAATCTCGACCGCCGCTTGGGATGGAGCACCATCCCCAGCAACGACTTCGTTTCCACGCGGGATCGCGATGAAGTAGTTGTGCAGGGAACAGGTCGCGGACACGGCATCGGGCTCTGCCAGTCGGGATCGAAAGCCATGGCAGAAGCCGGTGCCAGCTTCCGGGAAATCCTGGGACATTATTACCCGAATACAACCATCATTGGCCTGCCGGGCACGGGTAGTACTGGCTTTTAGGCTGGCTTGTGATCCGAGAAGGTTTCCGAACTCGCATCCCAAAAAATCTTCCTCCCCGTCCAGTACGATTCGGCGGCCATTATGCATGCGACGGAATGCGCATACCCCTCGTGCACTGAAGCGTGAGGCTGCTTGCGCGATCGCATGCACTCGAACCAGTTCGCCATATGCTCCAGGCTCATATCGTCGATGCCCATCGGAGGAATACCTATCGCCTCTGGCACTTGGATGAATTTCGATGCTCTCTTTTGGTCGATGTCGGAATCGTCTTCATGTGTGCCTTTTTCTTCGATGAGTTGATAGCGCGGGCTGCCTTCTCCCCCCATATTAATGAGAGTCGCCTTCTTCCCCATGTAGCGCGTGAAGCTGGGAGCATCATTGCCGAAACTGGTCGAATAGCTCACCAGAAATCCCTTCGGATACTCGAGCAGAGTCTGAAACGTATCAGCATTCTCGCGCTCGTCGTGCCAGGCAAAGACGCCGCCGTGCGAAACCACGGATGTCGGGAAGTTATCGTCCATGAACCAGTGGACCACATCGATCGCGTGGCTCATCCACTGATCGGGAATCCCGCTGGAAAATTCCTTGTACAACCGGAATTCGAAGTACCGCTGCGGATCAAAGGGCCGCGCCGGCTTCGTCATGAGCCACGCGTTCCAATCCGTGTCCTGTTCTCGAATCTGCTTCACCTCCGGACGTCCCCGCCAGCGCGGTCCGTGATAATTCCAGACAATCTCAACTTTGCTGACATCGCCGAGAGCGCCACTTCGTGCCACTTGTTGCGCCGCCTCCTGATACGGCTCGCTGCGATGTTGTGTTCCAACCTGCACGATCGTCTTGGCCTGAATCACCGCATCGCGCGCTGCCTTCGCCTCCGCCAGAACGTTTCCCATCGGCTTCTCGACGTAGGCGTCCTTGCCCGCTTCGGCTGCGAGCTTCAGGATCGGCGAATGGGTATGCTCTGGCGTGGAGATCAGCACGCCATCGATGTCTTTCATCGCCAGCAACTCCTCGGCGTGCTGCACAGCGCGCGGAGCTCTCCCGTAATGACCAGAGTTGGTCCCAACGGCCTTAGCTCGGTTCACCGTCCATAGGTCGCAGACGGCCGTCATCTCGACGTGATGGCTATCTTTAAGCTTCGACGCGATCAGATCCAGATCGCCGCCACGATTCCCGTTTCCGATATGCCCGAGTGATATGCGATCATTCGCGCCAACGATGTTTGCGTAAGACGAGGCCGTGCGAGGGAGTATGGCGCTTCCCGCAATCGCAGCAGCGGATTTGCCCAGAAAATCTCGACGATTCATCGACGAGGAATCACTCATAAGTTGCTCCAGGGAAAGCCGGGTGAACTCAACAGACACTGCAAGCAATCTACTACGAACTCATCTTCAAGCCGGCCGGCACAAGCGGCAGCGCGCGCAACCGCACGCCCACCGCATCAAAGATTGCATTTGCAATCGCCGGTGCAAGACCGATCATCGGACACTCGCCCGCCCCAACCGACGGGATATCCTTGCGATCGAGCAGAACTGTCTCCAGTACCGGAACGTCGCTGAACCGCGGAACCCGATATTCCGACATTCTCCCGTTCAGAATCTTTCCATTTTCAAATTCAATCGCTTCAAACAGCGCCCCGCCCAAACCTTGCACGTTCGATCCCTCAATTTGATTACGGAGGCCTTCCGGATTCACGATCGCCCCGCACTCAAACGCGGAAACCACTCGAACCACCTTCACTTGGCCACTATTGCGATCGACGTTAATCTCGGCGAAAGTCGCGATATTCCCCAGTTTCTCGTAGCCTCCGCCCATGCCAAATCCCTGTCCGGCGGTCTTTCTTTTGCCCCAACCAAACTGTTTTGCCGCTGCTTCGAACACGGCGCGCAAGCGTTCGTCTTTCAAATTCTTCAGGCGGAATTCCAGCGAATCCATCCTCACCGCATGCGCCAGTTCGTCCATGTGCGACTCGCGCGCGAAGTGGTTCGCGGTCGCAGCCAGCGCTCGATACGATCCTTGTCTTAGCGGTGAGCGCACGGCATGGAACACGATTCGTTGGTTGGGGATTTCGTAGTAGGTGCGGATGCCGGCGGAACCCGAATTGTAGTTATGGAACTCCCACGCAGTAATGATTCCGTCGTTGTGTACCCCGCTGCTTACATCGATTACGCCCGCAGGACGAAAGTATGCCCACGAGAACTCTTCTTCACGAGTCCATATGACCTTGACCGGACGCTTCGCTGCTCGCGCCAATCGCGCCGCTTCGATCGCGGTCTCCCCAGTATGCTTGCCGCCGTATCCTGAGCCGGTGTCCGGCATGAGCACGCGGACTTGATCTTCAGGAATGTGAAACGCCTCGGCAAGCTGTCCTCGCACTCCGAACGGCCGCTGGGTCCCAGTCCACACAGTTAACTGATCTCCGTCCCACTTGGCCAGCGCAGCGCGTGGTTCGAGCGGAACGTGCGCAATGTACGAAACTGTATATGTCTGCTGCAGCTTGTGATCGGCAGAAGCCAGCGCTTGATCGACCGCGCCTGCGTCATAACGGTCGCCGTCTCCTGTAGGATCTTTCCCTTCTGTTGTGTGCTTGCGGAGATAGTCGAACAGTTCCTTGTTCGAAGGTTGTGGCTCGGACTTCCACTCCGCGCGGATGGCTTCCACGGCCGAAGCGGCAAGCTGCGAGCTCTGCGCAGCGACTCCCACAAAGTTGCCGTCATGTACCACGACTGCGCCCATCTGCTCTGCTTTTTGTGTGTCCGCAGAAATCAACGTCGCGTCAAAAGCCGGAGGCCGTAGTATTTGTCCGTACAGCATGTCAGGGAGCTTCTGGTCTGAAGGATACCGATGCCGCCCGGTGACAAAGTCTTGCCCGTCGATCTTTCGCGTAGATTGCCCTGCGATCTTCCACTCAGCCGCAGGAATCAGGGCTTGCTCTGACGCGACATTCTGCGTGATCTGCTGTCTCTTCGTCAGTTCCGCGTACTTCACCGAGCGCTTGCTCTTCGGATCGCTCATCCGGCCGTCGGCGGCGACCACAGCCTGCCGATCGATCTTCCATTGGGCCGCCGCAAGGCCGATCAGCACTTCGCGAGCGGCGGCTGCAACTTTGCGAAGCTGCAAATTCATCGTGGGAGTTGTTCGACTCCCGAATGTGCCCATATCAAACGGTGTGAGCTTCGTGTCGCCCATCACCAGTTCGATCTGTTCGATCGGCACATGAAGTTCTTCCGCAACCGCCTGGCTTAACGATGTCCGGATGTTCTGGCCCATTTCTGCTTTCCCGGTGTAGACAGTGACCTTGCCATTTTCGCCGATGTGCAGCCAGGCATCGATCTCTTTGGGTAACGATTCTCCTGGCCTCTGCCTTCCGCTGCCTGATTCCTGCGCGATCACGGCTGGCTTCAGAACGGAAATGACAAGCACGCCCGCGCCGAGGAACTTGAAAAAGTCGCGCCGGTCGACATCAAACCGGTACGGAGCCGCGGCCCTGAGTTCGTAGCGTTCCGGTTCTAAATAGAGTTGCGTGTGTTGTCTCTCGCTCATCGGCTGGCTGCTTTCCCGGCAGCCGAACCCGTCGTCGCCTGCGCAGCCTTCTGAATTGCGCTGACAATTCGCGGGTAGGTTCCGCACCGGCAAACGTTGCCCTCCATGAAGTCAACAATCTCACTCGCATTTGGATCCGGGTTTCGCTTCAGCAGCGCGACCGCCGACATGATCATCCCCGACGTGCAGTACGCGCACTGCATGGCTCCCATTTCCAGAAACGCCTCCTGTACCGGATGAAGATGATCTCCGGCGGCCAGCCCCTCGATAGTTGTGATTTGCTTTTGAGCCACCGCCCCGATTCGCGTAACGCAGGAGCGCTGCGCTTTTCCCTCAATCAAGACGGTGCATGCCCCGCACTGTCCTTCTCCGCAGCCATATTTGCTCCCGGTCAGATCCAGTTGTTCCCGCAACACACTGAGCAAGCTGGTTTGAGGATCGGTGTTAACCGTATAAGACGTTCCATTGATCGCGAGATGAATTGTGGCCATGCCGAACTCCAGAGCGAAGAGACTGCTATCGAGGATGTCTTGAGAACTGCCTTACAAGAATGATATACCCGCTGCGAAAACACTGAGGATAAGAAAGCCGAGCACAAACGGAAAAATCCGCTTCTGCCCGGAGAGAGTAGACCGCATGTTTCCTCCGCGTTCTAAGACTTGATTGCTTTCGATGCCTCGTCCCACGTGACCGGCTTCTGCCGGAAATACGACTCGTTCGCCATGTGGCACGCGATCGCGGCGTGGTTGCCGAACACTGCATCCTCGGTCACTCCCTTACGCGACTTGACCGCCTGGAAGAATACATTCAGATGCGGACGCATGTCGTCCCAGTCATGTCCCTTGTAAACCGTGTCTTCACGCACCGGTTCCTTCCCGAGTTGCGGATCATGCTCCGCATGCCACTGCTTCACGTATTCCTCGCGCATCTTGGCGGGGAAGCTGAAGCTGTAGTAGCTGGGATCCAGATCGATACCTGGTTGCGGAGAATGCCGTAGCTCCATCTCGCCTGCTTCGAGAAGTCCCTTTGGCCCCATGAAGCGCGCGAGTTCCGGCGTTTCGCAACCCAGGTCGAGGCGTACATACACCGGGATGCCGTGATAGTCGAAGAGAACCGTGTGGAAGTCAGGCATATCGCGGCCGTCTTTGAACCGGACGATGCCGCCCATCGCAGTTGCTGACTTGGGCACTTCGTTCCAACCCAAAGTGACCAGCATCCCGCTGATGAGGTGCACCATCAAATCGCCGGCAACGCCCGTGCCGTACGCTCTCCAGCAGCGCCAGCGAGCGAAGTGATACTTGTTGAATGGAACCTTCGGAGCGTCGTTCAGCCATGTATCCCAATCCAACGTCTCCGGAGAAAGGTCCAGCGGTGGCGGATACTCCCAGGCGCCCGTGGGATCATTCCGGCCCAGTGTGAGCTCCACCATCTCCACGTCTCCAATCGCGCCACCCTTATAAAGATCGGCGGCCGTCGCGCACAGGACCGAACTCACGCGCTGCGATCCAATCTGCACGACCCGATTATTCTTCTGCGCTGCTTCGACCATCGCCAGTCCGTCGGCAACATTGTGCGACATCGGCTTCTCGCAATAGATATCTTTGCCCGCATTGCAGGCGTCGACCACAACTCGGCGGTGCCAATGATCGGGAACAGCTGCGACGATGCAGTCTATGTCTTTGCGATCGAGTAGTTCCTTATAATGCCGCGTCGTCGGCAAGCTGGGATTCGCCGTCAGTTCTCTCGCCAGCGTGTGCCGGCCGTCATACAAGTCGGCCGCCCCGACGCACTCGATGCCAGGAATCGTGATGGCTCCTCCGAGCAAACCGGAACCCTGCATGCCGATCCCGATCATTCCGAACCGGACGCGGTCGCTCGGTGCGAGCGACCGCGGGGAGGGCTGAGCCCCGAGCTTAATGGTCTTCGTAACCAGCAAACCGCCCGCGGCAGCCGCCGCACTGCCTTGCAAGAATGCGCGTCGCGAAAGAATGCGTTTCATGCCAATCCCTCCAAATTTGGATTTACTGCGGCCCGCTATTGAGCGTTATTTTTTCAGCGGCTTAATCGCTACTTCTTTGAAGAATACGATATCGTTGTCGCTGTGATTTTGCAGTCCGAAAAATCCAAAGTTCGGACGCGGCCCGCGTTGCGGCTCAAAATCAAACTTGCGGTCGGGCACTGGATCTCCATCCTTGTAATCCGTCACCTTCACTCCATTCAGCATGACAATCGTCCGAGACCCGTCCAGCGTGATGTCCATCGTGTTCCACTCTGGCCCCGGCTTCCATGCTTTTGCCAGCGGCTTGGTCAATGAGTACAGCATTCCAGTCGAATGATATTCGTCTTCGCCTGACGTTTCGGGATGATTGTCGATCTGCACCTCGAATCCGTAATGCACGGGCATCCACTCCTCACGGGGCTCCACAGGAATGCGGACGAACACACCGGAGTTGTCGTTCTCGTCGCGCATCCGGTAAACGACGTGGACCTCGCAATTTCCAATCTTGCCGCCCGTCCAGTAGAGCAGGCCCATACCGCCATGCGTATGGATCAATCCGTCTTCCACCGTATCGCCGCCTGGGCCAACGTGTTTCCATCCCGTCAAATCTTTGCCATTGAAAAGCTGTTGCCACTTGTCCGGGTCACCTTTGCACACATTTTCGTCCGACGCGAACGACACTACCGCGAAACTCGCGAGCAGAAAAATACACACAGTAAATCGTTTCAGCATTGGAAATCTCCTGGATTGTTCCGCTTGCCTGCCATGGGACAGACCAATCTACTCGCACCCGGGCCCGGAATCAATCGGGACGGTGGGGATTAATTCTGGTAGTGGAACTAGGGTCGGCGGTCTGCGATTGTTCGGCGGTCTTTGGCGGAATATTGATCTTGCTGTCACATCCCTCGAATTTGGATCGCAAAAGCGATGGCGCCTTCCCGGAGTGGAGAGGCGCCACAATCTACAGCGATCAGTCTGAACACTGCGCTAATCCATCTCCCGCGTTTCGAGTCCCAAGAATCGCGCTCCTGCGCCGGCTCCCGAGCCGCCCTCAGCCTCGCGCTTCTTCTGCCAATCTGTTTCGCTGAGCACGGTGATCGGTTCTGCTTTTTTCTTCTTCAAACCAGCATTCACTCCGGGAAGTTCTTTCTGCGTCAGCTTCTGGAAATCGTCGATCACATCCTGAAGTTCGTGCGCCAGCGAGTCGGCGCGAGCCGCTTGATATTCCGATGGACGCCCCTCATATCCATTCACCGTGCCATAAAGCTGGCCCAGCAGTTCGCGGATGCGTTCTTCGCCCGTGACCATGCCGCCTTCTTTCGTGGCGACAATCTTTGACCGCAGTTCGTCGCACTTCGCCGATAGATCTTGCAATTGCTTCCGCAGGGGATCCTTCTCCGCAAGTTTAGAAGCTCTTGCATTGGCCGCATTCCGAACCCCTTCGATCGCCTCGACCCCATACGTCATATGTTCGATCGTGTGATAGATCTTCATCGCCAGTTCGAACTGTGCTGCGCGATCGTCCTCCGAAAACTTCACGCGCGGATCGAGAACAACGTTGAGCTGTTCGGTATAAACGTTGTCGCCCTTGGTCATCTTCACGGTGTACGTGCCCGGCAGCACGCGCGGTCCTTGTGCCGCTTCAAAAAGTGCCGACGCAGCGGGAGGCACCGCTGGAGCCTTCACCCGCATCGGCCAGTTGGCGCGGTTCAATCCGCGATGCTTGCTGCCCGGAACCGTGTCCACCAGTTTGCCGTTCCGGTCGAAAATTTCAATCTTCAGGTCGCCAAAAATGTGGCGCCCCTTCTGGTAATAGGTGATCTGCGCTTCTGAGGGCCGGTTCCGTCCAGTGAACATCTCGTCCCCTTCCCCATCCCCCGAACGTATCCAGATATTGAATCGCCCGGCCAGGAATCAGCGTGGCCTCTTTCGACATCATCTCGGGCGTCAGCGCTCGCAACGCCGAAATGTCGTCGATGATCCAGATTCCCCGCCCATGCGTTGCCAGCACCAGATCGCTTTCTCGCGCCTGCACCGCGATGTCGCGCACCGCGACCGCTGGGAAATTGCTGCCTTTGTATTGCGCCCAGTGCTGTCCGCTGTCCACCGAAATCCAGAGTCCAACCTCGGTGCCCAGGAACAGCAGGTTCGGATTGACCGAATCTTCCTTAATAACGTGCGCATATCCCTGGACGCCACTCTCCTGCAGAGGAAACGCGGTCCAGGTCTTGCCATAATCGGTCGTTTTATACGCGTAAGGTTTCATATCGCCGAACGTGTGGCGATCAAACGTGGCGTAGGCCGTCGCTTCATCGAAGCGGCTGGCCTCAACGGTCGAAACCCAGAATCCCTTTTCCACGCCGGTTAGGTTCCCGGAAACATTGCTCCAGTTCTTCGCTCCGTCACGCGTGACCTGCACGTTTCCGTCGTCCGTGCCGACCCAAATGATCTGCCCATTCTTCGGCGATTCGGAAATCGAATAAATCGTCGTGTACATCTCCGCCGACGAATTGTCGACGGTCACGCCTCCCGATTCTTCCTGCTTCTGCTTCTCCGGATCGTTCGTCGTCAAGTCCGGCGAGATACGGTCCCACGATTGCCCGTGATCCCGCGAGCGGAACAGGAACTGCGAGCCGATATAAACCGTTCCTTTCTCGTTCGGACTCATGTGAATCGGCGTATTCCAATTGAAACGCAGCTTCTTCTCACCGTAATTCGGCAGCGGCTTGATTCCCCGGACCTCATGCGTGATGCGGTTCACGCGCCCGATCTCTCCGCCTTGCGCTTCCGCATAAATGTAGTTCGGGTCCGAGGGATCTTCGAACATCCAGAAGCCGTCGCCGCCAAACATGTTTTCCCAGCGCGAGTTCGAAATTCCGCCCGGATAAGACGAATCTCCCACCCACGAACTGTTGTCCTGCAGGCCGCCATAGACGTGATACGGATCCGAGCTGTCAGTGCTGACATGGTAGAACTGCGAGATCGGCAAGTTCATCTGATGTTTCCAGCGGTTGCCGCCATCCTCGCTGCGCCATAGACCGCCGTCGTCGCCCGCGATCACGATGTTCGGATTCTTGGGATTAATCCAGACATCGTGGAAGTCCCCGTGCGCGCCGCCTGACACCACGTTGAAGGTCTTTCCGCCGTCGGTGCTGTACAAAAGAATGAGATCGGGCTTGAAGATCTTATTTTCGTCTTTCGGATCGACAATCAGATTGCCGAAATAAAAAGGCCGCCACACCATGTAGTTGCTGGCATCCAGCTTCGTCCAGCTTGCGCCCCCGTCGTCGGAGCGGTAGAGCCCCCGCCCTTTTTCCGCTTCGATATTCGCGTAAACCACCTGCGGTTTGGAAGGCGCTACTGCCACCGCGACCCGTCCCCACGGTTTGGCCGGAAGCCCCTTCGCATTGCTGTCTTGAATCTCGCTCCAATGATCCCCACCGTCGGTCGACTTGAAGAGCCCGCTGCCTGGTCCGCCCGATCGGAAGGTCCAGCCTTGACGCCGGAAATCCCACATCGAGGCATACATCGTTTTCGGTTCCTGCCGGCTCATTGCCAGCAGCGCGCAGCCGGACGAACCGTTCGCGCCCGCCAGAACTTTCTTCCAGGTCTTGCCGCCATCTGTCGTCTTGTAAACTCCGCGCTCGTCGTTGTCGTCCCAAAGATGTCCCATCGCGCAAACGACAACGTTGTTTCCATCGCTGGGATCGATCAGAATCTTTGCAATGTGCTCGCTATCCTTCAACCCGACGTTGGTCCAGTTCTCGCCGCCATCTGTCGACTTGTACACGCCGTCCCCAACCGACACGCTATTGCGCACCCACGCCTCTCCGGTTCCCACCCAAACTGTCTTCGGATTCGAAGGATCAATCGTGATTGCACCAATCGACTGCGCGCTCTGCCGGTCGAAGACCGACTTGTAAGTCGTTCCTCCGTTCACCGACTTCCACACTCCGCCGCTCGCCGCTCCAACGAAAACTGTGATCCGCCCATCCTGCTCGACTGCGTCCACAGCGGCGACTCGTCCGCTCATCGTCGCTGAGCCGATATTGCGCGCGGGCAATCCGGAAACCGTGGCCGCGTCGTATTTGTAGCTGTTCTGGGCAGAGGCAGATACTGTGCATGCCAGTACAGAAATCACCGCCCAATTCAACTTTCTCAACATACGACCCATATCGATACGCGCATTCATGATTCGTCCTTTTGAACACAATCTTTGGGAGTTGCTTATTTCTCGGGCAGTGGTAGCTGGAATTACTTCTTCTCGGCATCAGCCTTTGGCGGCGCTTTCAGCGAAGCCGGCACGGCGAAATCCGTGCTCTCGATCGGAACATTGACTTCGATCTTCTCAATCGCCGTAGTTTGCGCTGACGGATTCGCCTTCGATCCTTGGGAAATCGAATAGGGATACATCACCCCGGCGACGGGTTTATAAGAGCCCATTTCCAGGACACTCTCGCGAACCGATCCGCGGATGAACTCCTGAACCTCCTTGCGGATTTCCAGATACGTGTCGGGATCGAGGAAGTAATAAATGATGTCGCCGTCCTTCAAAGTCACCTTCAGCCGCAGCGCATCGTCCCCATCGACGACATCGTGTCCCATGAACTCAACCGTGTTTCCTTTTTCTTTGTAATCCACAAGCGGACCGTCGAAGTCGGCGTCGAGAAGAAGATCCTTCAAGTCGTCTTCGCCCATCAATTCAGGATCTTTCTTCCCTCCGAAAGGCTGAATCTGCCAGCCCGTCGCGCCGTCATATGCAGTGACGGCCGTCATGCCCTGCAGCGAGAAGGTCTCGCGCACCAGATTCGGTCGCTGGTTCTCCTGCAAGGTCGCCGCCGTGAACCCGCCACCGGCGATCAGTTTGCCCGTAATGCGCGCCGACTTGATGGCCTTGAGTTTTTCAATCCCACCCTTTGCCTGGATGTTCTTGTTGACGAGCTCTTCGGCGGTTTGTGCCTGCATGAAAATCGTGAAGCACGAAACCGCGGCCAGCACCATCGCTGCGTGACGCATGGAAGCGAACTCCTGTTGTGTGGATTAAAACCTGGGACTAGACGAAACAGTACTCTACTCGGTAGTAGACGCGCTTGCCAAGCCACAGTTAGCGGCAGTCATGGCGTGGAGAGCAACATAACATATGTGGAGACCGCCGCCTCGGCTGTCCCGTGAGGCACGAAGTGCGAGAGGAACCATGGTAAAATTTTCAATCTACGAAGATTTTCGTTGACACTACGAATGTCTTCGTAGTATTTTCCATCGCATGACGCACTCTCCGCAAAAACCCACCGCTTCGGAGCTGGAGATTCTCCGCGTGCTCTGGACCCGCGGGCCATCGACCGTCCGTGAAGTGCACGACGCGCTCAGCGAGCAGAAATCCCTGGGATACACGACGGTCTTGAAGCTCCTGCAGATCATGACCACAAAAGGCACTGTTCGCCGAAACGAAACACAACGCGCGCACGTCTATGAAGCAGAGCTGCCCGCGGCTCAAACCAAGCGGCAGCTCGTGGGTGACATGCTGCAGCGTGTTTTCGAAGGGTCTGCGAGCCAACTGATGGTGCACGCGCTAGCAGGCCGCAAAGCCTCGCGGGAAGAGATCGAAGAACTGCGCCGAATGCTGGATGAGTACGAGAGGAACCGCCGATGACTACTGTGATGCTGACCAGCCATATGGATTGGATCTCTCCGACCGCGATGCAAGCCTTGGGTTGGGCGCTGCTGCATTTTGTGTGGCAGGGAACTGCGCTCGCGGCGCTCGCCGCGGCGGCGATGGCGATTTGCCGGCGCACGCAGCTGCGCTATCTGGTCGGCGTCGCGGCGCTCGCCCTGATGCTGCTTGCGCCTGTCGCGACCTTCACTTTCTATCTACTGCAGCATGTCGATTCTACGAATGCGGACCCTTCGCTGGTCGCGACGCCGCATGCAGTCGCTGCGAGCTACAAGTCCGAAGTTAGCGGTTCAGTAAAGCCTTCCTCGATTCGCGCTTCACTGGACGCTCTTCCTTGGATCGTCGAAGTGTGGCTGCTGGGAGTGGCGTTCTTCAGTCTCCGTTCCGCAGGAGGATTTCTCCTGTTGGAGCGCGAACGCCGGAAACAGTCTTCTGTTGTCGCCGATCGTGTGCTCGAAATCTGCTATGCGATGCAGGAACAGCTGGGCATCCAGCGAGCGATCCGATATTGCGAATGCGCGTGGCTGCAAGCACCTGCGGTGATTGGATGGTTTCGGCCGATCGTGTTCCTTCCCGTGAGCGCGCTGACAGGCCTCTCGGAAGGGCAGTTGCGATCCGTCATTGCGCACGAGCTCGCGCACATCCAGCGGCTCGATCCCTTTGTGAATGTATTCCAGGTCTGCGTCGAAACCGTGCTCTTTTATCATCCGGCAATCTGGTGGCTGAACAAGCGTATTCGCGCCGAACGCGAGCATTGCTGCGACGAAACCGCAGTCGCGGTTTGCGGCAACGCCGTGGAGTACGCACGCGCTCTGACCATGATGGAAGAGTGGCGCAGCGCACCGGCATTGGCGATGGCCGCGAATCGGGGACCGTTGACCGAACGCGTTGTACGCGTGCTAGGACTGACGACGCTTGGCACGGGAATCCGTGGCATCGGAATCAGCGGAAGCATTCTATGTCTTGCAGCAGCGCTGATCGCAGGAAATGCGCTGCTGGGAATTGCGCATCCAAAGGCTGCGCTTGCGTCGACGGCTGCGCAGGCGGAGCCGAGTCCATCCAGCGCTGCGCCGCAATCGTCGAGGGTTGCAGGCACTCCGGCTCCGAAACCTTCTCCGGTGCACCGGCAAAGTGAAGAGCAGACTTCGGCGGTCTCGTACATCGATGGAATGAAGGCCGAGGGACTCGGCGATCTCACGATCGATCAACTGATTGCGCTGAAGACGCAGGACGTCACGCCGGAATATGTGCGCGAACTCCGCGAACAAGGATTGCATCCCGACGCGAATATGCTGGTCGCGATGCGCGTTCAGGACATCACTCCGGAATACATTCAGCAACTACACGCCGCAGGACTGAATCCGGATCAGGGACAACTCATTGGCATGAAAGTGCAAGGAATCGATGCCGAATACTATCGTGGGCTAAAGGAAGCAGGGATTGATCCCGATGTTGGCCGTTTGATCGGGCTCAAAGTTCAGGGAGTAACTCCAGAATATGTGCGCGAGCTTCATTCCGCGGGGCTCGCGGTCAATGCCGACCAAGTCATCGGCATGAAGGTGCAGGATGTGACTCCGGAATACTTCAAGGAGTTGCACGATCTGGGCTTGCAACCAAATGCAAATGAACTGATTGCGCTGCGCGTGCAAGATGTCACTCCGGGATGGATTCGCGGAATTCAGTCGCTCGGCCTGAAACCTTCGGTGAACGAACTGATCTCGATGCGCGTCCAGGATGTAACGCCTGAGTACATCAAGGCGCTGCAATCGGCGGGTTGCAAAGTGAATGTCAACGATATTGTCCGCGCCAAGGTGCAGGACGTTACGCCTGAGTTCATCGAGCAGGCCAAAAAACACGGGTTCAAGGATCTGACTCTCGAGAAACTGATCCAACTGCGGCAGCTAGGAATTCTGGACTCCAAGGCTGACCTCTAATACATCGTCTGCATGAACGCGCGTGGCGGAGTCCTCGCATGGACGGAGAATTGCGTCCGTCGCTGGTTGAATTCACTAAGGAGATGGCGTTATGAGAATCCGTCGAACTCTTGCGTACCTGGTACTTGCGTCTTGCGTGCTTGGAGTTGTGATCAAGAATCGTGCGGCTGAAGTGCGCAGCGGCGATTGGACGATCAGCAAATCCGACGATCCCGGCAAGGTGGAGTTCTCGCTGATCGAGCATCATCACGGCGGAACGTCGAACCACCAGTCCGATTGGCCTGCGACTTCGTTTCAGGGCGTTGACTTCTCAAAGCCTGGGCGACAGGACATTCACTTCACGATCACCCGCGACGCGGGGAAGATCGAGTGCGAGGGATTCCTGAACGATGGCGAAGGCGCGGGACTGTTTCACTTCCAGCCTGATCCAAATTATCCGCGCGCGATGCAATCGCTTGGATTTTCGGTGGACGATGAGAAGCAGTTCGGTATGGCAGTGCAAGATGTGAGTCTGGCGTTCGCGAAAGAGATGAAGGGGGAGCATCTGAGCGATCTCGACGCGGATAAGCTGATCGCGTTCCGCATCTTCCGTGTGGATTCGGTATTCATCGAAGCTCTGCGCGGGGAGGGGCTGAAGATTTCAGACAGCGACAAACTGGTGGCGTTTCGCATTCACGGCGTGAGTCCGCAGATGATTCGCAGTTTGCATCAGGCGGGATATTCTCCGGACGAAGACACGCTGATTGCGATGAGGATTCACGGCGCGACTCCGGAGTGGATAGAGGAGTTGAAGAAGCGCGGTTACGATCACATCGAACTCGAGAAGCTGATCGCATTCCGCATTCACGGAGTTTCGCCGGAGTTCATCGAGAAAGTGCAAGGACTCGGGTACAAGCATCCTGATCCGGATGAACTGATCGCAATGCGAATTCACAATGTGACACCGGAATACATCAGCGATATGCGTTCGCGGGGAATCAAAGACCTGAGCATTGATCAGCTGGTGAGCATGAGAATTCACGGGATCGATTAACGCTTGCCGCGAATCGAACCGGGAATAGCAGCCGCTCCGATGGGGCGGCTTTTGTTTTTTATGCTTGTAGAGTTGGCGCAATTCTGATTAAGGCCAGTGCTGACGATGCGGAACATTTGTAAGCGGCGCGAAGGCCCATTTGTGTATTCGATTTCGGGAACTGGAAAAGCCGACCACGAACTCCAAGCCGATCCCGCACATTCCGCTCCCGTTCAAGGAAGTGATAGCGGACGTGCTCAAGGTGAAACCTCCGGAGAAAACGCAGGCGAAAAAACGAAGCGGAAAAGCGAAGGGTTAGTGTGCTAGCTCTGGATAAACAGATTTGGTGGCAGGCTCCAAATGATGTTAAGGAGAGCCTTTAGGAACGCTCAGATGTTGAGTCTCAGGAGTCTTGCCGCCATCTTATACTCAGCGATACGCTTATCCCGCGCAGCTTTTCTTCGTTCTCCGCTTAGATCAAAGACTCTGATAAACACAAAGAAAAAAGATGCAAATAGGGCTACAAATATGGCTACAAATAAGCCTAAAAATCGGGCGGCTTCCATGTCAGTCTCCTACGAACAGTCTATACCTTCCAAGGCTTGGACGGGACACTCCGGTCACTGTCCAGACCAACAACATGTCTGCTCTTGGATTCTTCGCGCAAGGTCAGATGTCACACGGGGCTGTGGATTCGTTGGGTCGCTGCGTTGCCATCAGGTGGGGCAGCCGGCTTGATCTTGGCGCGTCGAAATTGCCGCGACGGTAGCAGACCTGTCGCCTTCAATGCGAGGAATCTTGAGCGTCTGCCGTTAATTGGAGTTGGAGATTCTGGTTGGCACCTTCTTCGATATGGAGCGATTTGCCGGCGCCTTCGTATCGCTGGAGGAAGGCCGGGTCCATGACGGCGTCGCGGTCTACATTTTCGAATGCGGACAGGGAATAGTCGCCAGGAGGGACGTTCGCCAGCATGAATTTTCCCGATTGGTCGCTCGTGGCCACTCGATAGTATTCACTATTCGAGCGCTGCGCGACATCAGGAACCAGAGCGACGGTAACCGAAGCGGCAACCTGCTGGTTGTCGGAATCCTTGTAGACAGTTCCTTGAATGCGAACGGCGCCGGGGCCGATATGCACTTCTGCGGGCGGAGCATGGCCGTGGCTAACCAGGATTGCGGCGGAAGGCGTGTCGCGCGTGGTCTTGACGTAATATCCGTCGGGAAGCGGGGAGACGCTGAGTCCGTATTCTCCTTCGGGAACGTCGTGGAATGTGAATGATCCGTCGGGCTGCACAGCAGCGCTGTCGACGCCAGCGCTTGCGTCGGCGGAAAGCGGCTTGAGCGAGGCGAGGGTTCGGGGTAGAGACACCTTGCGGTCGCCCTCGACGCGAAGGTGCCCGGAAACAGTTGCGCCGGGGAAGAGAACCAAGTCGGGGACGTCGACAGGAGTATCGCCGACCGAGATGGAGGCCCGTCCCATTTGCAGGTGGCCGGACATGGAGTTGTCGGAGGACTGCGAGACGATGGAATACGAGCCGGGAGGAACGGCGGCCAGGTCGAAGCGGCCCGCGGGGTCGGTTTCTACTTCGAGGGAATATCCGTCGCCTGCAAATTGAGACAAGGCGACGTCGGATCCCTTGGCGGGAACGCCGTTTGAGGTGAGGACGCGGCCTTTGACGTGAACGGTACGCTGCGCAAGGAGGCTGAGATTGATGCCAGTCAATTCTTCACCGGGATGTAATTCGATCGCCTGGGACTGCGCGGGATCGGCGACGCCGGGATAAAAAATCGGTACGTAAACCTGGGCGGGAGCGCGACCTCGTTCTCCGTTTCGAGGATTGGTTGCTTTGAGAAAGTACTGGCCGGGAGCAAGACCCCAGACGCGAAACTCTCCACGATCGTCGGTGAATCCGGTGCGGGCGTCGGAGAACTCGCGATGGCCGTTGCGGTAGGAGGCTTTCATCGTCTGGACGAGCACACCGGGCATGGGCTCGTCGCGATCGTTGGTGATGTGTCCGGTGACGACGCCAGTAGGCATTAGGCGAAGGACGACGTCATCGACCGTCTGTCCGGCAGTGAGTGAGACGGAGTTGCCGGGGGATTGCGCGCCGTAGCGCGGGCGGCGGCCCGAATTGACGTAGCCGTTGTGCGATGCGGAGAGGCGATAGTTCCCGGGGAGTAGATTGCGGAAAAGAAAGCTGCCGTCGGCGGCTGTGGTGGCGGAGTTCCATCCGCCGGAGCTGCCAGATGACTGGGGGTTTTGGAGAGATACCGTGGCACCTCTCAGTGGTTGAGATGTTCGAGCGTCGATGACGGTGCCATGAATGGAGCCGGCGTTGCCGGATTGATCCTGCGCGAACGAGTGAATGAGGCTGACGAGCAGAAGCGCGAAGAGAAACGAGGAACGTCGAATCATAAGTTCACTACTGTGGTTTGCGATTGCGGTTCCGATATTGCGTTTCTGATTAGCACCGGAACTCGCATCTCGAAATGTACATCACTTTCTGCAGATTTATCGAGGGGAACCGGTGGGGCGCAGGAGCAGATAGGGTGCGTGAACAAATGTGTACGACGTGACGATCACTGTGCAAGTTCTTTCATCTTGACAGCGCCGCGGTAAGTGAAGGATTCTCCGCTGAGCAGAGGTGAGGATTATGCCGCGCAACAGGTCTGCCCGCCCGCACCTGGCCGTACTTTCCAATCGCGTTGATCAGCAAATGAAACTCTATTCTGCCGCGGCGATGGCTGCCGGCGTGAGTATGCTGGCGTTAGCGCAGCCGGCGCAGGGCGAAGTGGTCATCACCAAGAAAACGATTCCGATTCCGGTCTCGAGTTACTTCTTTCCTCCGCCGAAGCCGGTGTTGCTCGACCTGAATCATGATGGCGTGAACGATTTTTCGTTCTCGCTCTACAGCTTTGCCTATCACTCGTTTCAAATCGATCTGACGGTGCGGGCGCTGGACGGCGGCGACGTGGTGGGAGCGGCGAATAAAGAAGGCGGCTTCTACGCATCGGCGCTAGCGCATGGCGCGAAAATCGGGACATCGGCGCATTTTAGTTCCAAGGGCGTGGCCGACATCGAGAGAGCGAGCGGATTTGAGGCCTCGTCCAAGTATTCCCGGCACCTCTATGGGGATTGGGGAAACAACCCGGTTAATCGTTATCTGGGCGTGAAGTTTTTGATCAACGGCGAGACGCACTATGGCTGGGTGCGATTAACGGTCACAACGCAGCCCAAAGGATTTTCCGCAACGATCACGGCGTATGCCTATGAAACCGTGGCGAACAAGAAGATATCTGCAGGTGTTGCTTCGACGTCGGTAGCTGAAAGTCAGGCGCAGCGTCAAGCAGGGAAGACGGTTCGCGCTTCGCTGGGAATGCTGGCCTTGGGTGCGGATGGGTTAGCGTTGTGGCGTCGCGAGCAGGCATCGATCTAAGACTAGAGCCTTTGCTGTATTGTGCGTAGCTCATGTTGAAGTTAAGTTTTCACTTTCTCCCCCCGGTCCAAAGCTCCAGATCTCCACTCCAATCACTCACGGAGGATTCTTATGCCTCGCGGCTTGCGCGCTCGTTCCGCAAATAGAGCAGTTGCTCGTCTCAACCAACATCTGAATCTATATTCCACGGCCGCGGTGGCTGCGGGAGTGAGCATGTTGGCGTTGGCGCAGCCGGCGAAAGGCTCGGTGGTCGTCACCAAGACGAACATCACAGTCGGTTTCGGTGCACAGATTTCCATCGATATCAATAAGGACGGGATCAACGATTTTATGATCGCGGGCGAGGGTGCAAATTACGACCACTCATTTTATGCGACGTTCGCGATCAAGCCGCTAGCGGGAGGCAAAGTGGTGGGCGGAAATCGCGGCCCGCTCGGACCCTACGCCTCGGCGCTGGTGAAAGGCGCGAACATTGGTCCGTCCGCTCATTTTTCAAGTTCGGTCGTCCGGAGCCAAATCACGATCGAGCGACTGCTGGGCTCAGCATCTGCGTCCACCCACGAGAGCTTCTACGGGAAGTGGCCCGGCATCAACAATCATTATCTCGGCGTGAAGTTCCTGATCAAGGGCGCCACGCACTACGGTTGGATTCGCATGAGTGTGAGCGAACTGAGTGAGATCTCGGGCACCATCACCGAATATGCGTATGAAACGGTTGCCGACAAGAAGATCGGGGCCGGAGCCACGACGGACAGTTCCGAAATGGCGACGGAAACACCGGCTCGCGAGAACGATCCGCTCTTGGGAAGAGCGTCGTTGGGGATGCTGGCCTCGGGCGCGGATGGATTAGCGATTTGGCGCCACGAGCAAGATCTGCCACCGGCCCCTAAACCACCTGCAAGAAGCGATCGCACATGACTCCGGGGAAGACTAAGGCCGCTGATTCACGCCAACCTCAAGGAGGTTTGTCGATGCAATACCAGAGAGTTTTCGTCATAAAGGCAGCGGCTTTGGCCGTACTGGCTGCGACCATGTTGATGGCCGATACTCGTGCGGGAGCTCAGACCGAGACGGTGCTGCATTCTTTCGCGGGCTCCGACGGTGCTTCTCCTGCACTGGGCCTGATCTTCGATGCAAAAGGGAATTTGTATGGCGTCGCCGCACATGGAGGAATCTCCAACAATGGAACGGTATTTGAATTAACGCCGAAATCGGGCGGAGCCTGGACGGAGAAGACTCTGATTTCGTTTAACGGAGGTACGGGCGGATCGAACCCGGTGGGCGGAGTCATTTTCGATGACGCCGGAAATCTGTACGGCACAGCGAAGCTCGGCGGATCGAACGGTGTCGGGGTGGTCTACGAGTTGTCTCCATCCGGCTCTACGTGGACGGAGAAGGTCCTCCATAACTTCGGAGGCAGCAAGGACGGGCAATATCCGACAGAAAGTCTGATCTTCGATGGGAACGGAAATCTGTATGGGACGACGGAAGGCGGCGGCTCGTTTGGAGACAGTACGCAAACCAAGGGAGGCACGGTGTTCGAGCTGTCCCCTAAATCGGGCGGAGGCTGGACCGAGGCCGTTGTTCACAGTTTTGGAAGCGGGACCGATGGAGCTGTTCCAAGGTCGAACCTGATCCTGGATAAGACCGGGAATCTGTATGGGACCACGATGCAGGGCGGAACCCAGGCTTGGGGAACAGTCTTTGAAGTGTCACCGAAGTCGGGCGGTGGCTGGACGGAGAAGATTCTGCATAACTTCGACCCGGGAAATTTCACGGACGGTGCTCAACCGGTCGGAGGGCTCATTTTTGATGACACCGGGAATCTCTATGGAGCCACAACCAGCGGTGGCTCCGAGAGTGGAGGCGTCGCGTTCGAGCTTGCTCCGAAGTCTGGCGGCAGTTGGGCCGAGACGTTGATTTATACCTTCCAGTACGATGGCTTCAACCCGTCCGCTCCCTATTGCAGTCTGATCTTTGATACAGCCGGAAATCTCTATGGGGCTACTTTTCGAGGGTTCGGTTCGGGTACACACTCGGCGTTTGACGGTACCGTATTTGAGCTGACGAAGGTATCGGCTGGAAACTGGAATCAGACCACGCTGTATGCATTCGACGGCACGCACGGTTCCGTTCCTGCGATCGGCAGCCTGGTTTTCGATTCATCGGGAAATCTATACGGAGCGACGCAGTCCGGCGGTACCAGCAATGACGGAGTGGTCTTTAAGGTTACGCCTTAACATATATGGCGAAAGCACTTGCTAAGAAAGTCTTGCTGATCGGCTGGGATGCAGCCGACTGGAAGGTTGCAACTCCGCTTCTTGATGCGGGGTTGATGCCGACGTTGGACGGCATGATCACCGAGGGAGTGATGGGAAACATTGCGACCCTGCAGCCGATCTTGTCGCCGATGTTGTGGAATTCAATTGCGACCGGGAAGCGTCCGCACAAGCACGGGATTCATGGCTTCATGGAGCCCGATCCGCATTCGGGCGGAATCCGTCCGGTCTCTTCGACCTCGCGGAAGGTCAAGGCTCTGTGGAACATTCTGACGCAGCGCGGCTACAAGACACATGTGCTGGGATGGTTTGCGGGACATCCCGCGGAGCCGATCAACGGAGTTTCGGTCTCGGACCTGTACCCGCACGCCGCCGCGCCCGTCGACAAACCTTGGGATCTTCCCACTGGCGCGGTGCATCCGGAAAGACTGCGCGATACGTTGGCGCGGCTGCGCATGCATCCTGGCGAGCTGACGGAAGCAGCGATTCTTCCGTGGATTCCGCGGGCGGCGGAAGTGGATCAGGAAAAAGACCGCGGGCTCAATACATTTTCCAAGATCCTTACGGAAAACTGCTCCATTCACAACGCCGCGACTTGGATTCTGAAGAATGAGCCGTGGGATTTTCTGGCGGTGTATTACAACGGGATCGATCACTTTTGCCATGCGTTCATGAACTACCGCCCTCCGCGGATGGAGGGGATTCCGGAAGAGCGGTACGAGATCTACAAAGACGTTGTCGATGGCGCATACCGCTTTCACGACATGATGCTGGAGACGCTGCTCACGCTTGCGGGGCCTGAGGCAACCGTGATCCTGGTCTCCGACCATGGATTTCATTCCGATCACTTGCGGCCACGAAGCATCCCGAATGAGCCAGCAGGACCTGCCGTGCAGCACCGGCCCTTCGGTATTTTCTGCATGAAGGGGCCTCACGTCCGGAAAGATGAGCGGATTTATGGTGCAACTCTTCTCGATGTCACTCCGACGGTGCTCACGCTGTTCGGGCAGCCGGTGGGTGAGGACATGGACGGGCGCGTGCTGGTGCAGGCCTTCGAGGAGACTCCTGAAATCGAGCGGATTCCGAGCTGGGAAAATGAGGCTGGCGAGTGCGGCATGCACTCGTCGGATATGCGGATGGATCCGGCTGCGGCGCAGGCGGTGCTGGAGCAGTTCGTGGCGCTGGGATACGTCCAGCCGCAAACCGAGAGTCAGGAAAAAGCGGTGGCCAGCGCGGTGCGTGAATGTAAATACAACCTGTCGCGCGATCTCATGGATTGCCGGCGATATCAGGATGCGCGGCTGCTGCTCGAGGAATTATGCCGCGAGAAGCCGGATGAGATGCGATTCAAACTCCACCTGGCGCAGTGTTATGTCTCGCTGGGCAAGAATCCGGAGTCGAGAACGCTGCTCGAAGAAGTTCTCAATTTCGAGCCGGAGACACCCAGGCAGAATGGGAACCAGCCAGACCAGCAGCCACAGGAAACAGAAACCAAGACTGAGGCGTCGAAAGCGCTGCGGTCCCGCCCGTGGGCGGATTGGCTCATCGGCACAATCGAACTGGCGGATGGGAATGCGGAGAAAGGGCTTGCATCGCTGCTGCGCGCCGAAGCGGGGGAGCCGCACCTGCCGAATCTGCATCTCCGGCTTGGTGAAACCTACTTGCGTTGTAAGCGAGTGGAAGACGCCGAACGCGCGTTCCAGCGGGCGCTCGAAATTGATGGCGATAGTCCAGAGGCGCACGTGGGGCTATCGATGGTGTATCTGCGGCAGCGGAAATTTGAAGGAGCTGCGTCGGAAGCATTGATTGCCGTCGGGCTGCAACATTTCGCTCCGCTGGGGCACTTTAACTTGGGCATTGCGCTCGCCAGGCTGGGGCAGCGCGAGCGAGCCATTCTGGCATTTGAAACGTCGCTGACGATTCTTCCAGGATTGGTGGCGGCACATCGATGGCTGGGTGTGTTGTACGGACAGCCCGGCGGGGATGCAGTGAAGGCCGCGCGTCACCGCTATCTGTTCGAACAGTTGCGACGGCAGGGGCAAGAAGCAATGCGCAAGCGTGAGGAAGAGAGGAAGGCGCCGATCCGCCCGAATTAGCGGGATGCAGCGGCTAAAGCCTTGCTACCTAACAGCCCTTGACGGCATGGCTGAAGCCATGCCCTGATACGAACCTACTGAAGCGATACCCGATAAGGAATAACCAGCCGTCCCAAGCCAAATAAAAAGCGCCCAAACACCTTGCGATGTTTGGGCGCTTTTCCTGGGAAAACTACTTCGAGGTGAGGAAAATCGGCTTGTAACCGATTCCCACGGTCTGGCCACTCATCGAAGTCTTGGTGCCGTAGATATCCGTCTGCTTGGTGTATTGCGACGGATACGTGTATTTGGAGGTACTGCAACCGCTGTTGCTGCAGGATTGCGCAGTGTCCCAGACGATCTGACCATCGTCCACGTTGCAGGTGTAAACGGTGCCGCTGGCGGCGCAGGGGCTGATGGTGTGGCCGATCAGCCATCCGGCAACGGTGTCCCATGCGGTTCCAGACTCATTACCTTGGAGTCCGTCCCCCGAGCCCTGGTCCCAAGTGTAGACGTATTGACGTTGCAGCCCGACTCCCGCGCGAAGGACGAGGGAACGGGCGACGTAGCCGGCGAGCTCTTCCGTATTGCTGAGTTCGCCTTGCTTAATGCCGTGCTCGTCATCCCAGATCGGGTCTTCGGTGAGATTGCGTTTTTGAACTTCCGCAATCACATCGTTGTACATCGTGAGGAAAGCCTCGGGGTCTTTGTTGGTTGAGGCGGTGCCGCGCATGTGGGCGTTGACGATATCGAAGTTCGGTGCCCCGCCGGCTGCGATATAACCATCGAACCATGTGGCCATCGTAGGACCGTGAGCGGACGGGCTCAGGATCTTTGCATTCTTGTCGATGGATCGGATGATGGCGGCAGCGTCCTTTCCCATGCGCACGATCTGGGCATTGGTGCCGCTCCAGAAGCAGGTACAGTCGGGTTCGTTCCACAGTTCGTAAAAGCCGATCTGACCTTTGTAGCGGGTGACCAGCGCGGTGATGAAGTCGGAGAAATACGCGTCAGCTCCAGTGCCACTGGTCGTCACGTCGGTTGGAGCCGAGCAGCTATAGGCGCCGACCGGGCCGCAGGGACTGCCCTTAGGAATAGAGCCAGCCCATTTCGGGGTGTCGCCGATCGTATATAGCACGTCCAAGTTCTGGGCTTGCGCCTTGCTCATCCAGGTGTCGAGTTCTGCCCAGTTATAGACGCCCTTGGCCGTTTCGACCTGCCCCCACTTGACGCCGTCATCCCAGAGGCGGATGCCGCCGAGGGTGGCAATCTGCTTCTGTCCGTCGGTCGGGGGCCAGACGCCAAAACCGTTAAAGCCCGCGCCAAAGAAGGACAGTTGGACCCCGGAGCTGCTCGAGCTTGAGGTGGCGTCCGCGGGGAGGGCTGCCTGCTCCGCAGGGCGGATGACGACGGAGGCCACATCGGACTTGCTGGGATCGGCGACGCTGGTCGCGGTCACTCGTACGGCCGTATCCGCGCCGACTTTGGGTGCGCGGTAGAGACCGGTGCTGGAGATCGTTCCTTCGGAAGCGGACCAAGTGACTGCCACCCGGGGCGTGTTCTTTACCAGAGCAGTAAATTGGACCGTTTCTGAGGATGTGAGTGTGGTGGCATCGGGTGAAACGCGGATGACGATGCTTGAGCTAGCATCTGAGCTGGCCTGTCCCAACAGAAAGCTGGGGCAGCACGCGAGCGCGAGCATGCAAAAAATGGGGGAGAATTTCCTCATAACTACAAGACCTCCAAAGAATTTTTCAGATCGCAAAGGAATCCGGCCAGTGACGACAACGCTATCTGAGTTTAAGCAGGCGAAGTTGGCTGAAACTCATCTTCCCGACAACAAATGACGTGGATAAGTTCTTGTAGAAGAAAACAGAAAAGCTTGCAATTGGGCGAACGCCCTAACACAGAAGTACAGCGCTCTCTCTGCCCGAAATGCTGGTTTCTTCAGGGCCATCATCGGGGTTTCCGATTTATGGGACAAGATCAGATATCACAACAGGCCTGTGGAATTCCCCTTTTTGGGTAGCAGGAAGGGCAGATTTGGGGACGAAAGTCACCTTCAAGAGGCGGGATGATGACAAAGAGGTAAGGCGGAACATCCCTTCGGTAACTTTAGGAGCGGTTCGAATCCCGATAAGTTGGCGGTAGAGCAGCTGCCTTTCGAGGTTATTCTTGCGATTTTTCTGAGAATTCCGCCTCCGCATCCGGATTATTGGGTGGTGTTCGAGCTCAGCCCCTGAGGAATTGGCCGCGAGCGGGACGAAATAACGGCAGGGGCTAAAAGCCCTTTCTGAGTATGCGTCTTTCGCGGCCCTTGAAGGTCCACGGTGTCGCGATCTCACTCATCGCCCACCGCATCCCTAGTTCAGTTTCCTCGAACCGACCACGGTTTAGTGCGTGAACGAAACGTTCAGGCCTGTGGTGAAGATGAGGTCATTCTTCTTGGATCCGATGGGCGGGTTGGAGACGTAGATGTCGCCAAACTGGTTTTGCCAGCCGAACCACTTGCTGATCTTGGTGACGGTTCCGAGGTTGAAAGTTCCGCGGTACTGACCGGACTGCTGCAAGTCTGGATAGAAGTCGAAAGCCTGGGTTACGACTGTGCTCTTGCCGAGTTTCTGATTGAGTTCTTCCCCCAGCGTCAAAGCCACGAAGCGGTTGGTCACGCCGTAGGAGGTGTAGACGGGCGGAGGGCCGGCAGCGAGCAGCGTGCCGTTCGAGTAGGTTTCATGTGTGAAGTTGACGCCGCCGAGGAAGTCGAGAGTGGTCGCGTCGGACGCGATGGCGTGGTAGCCAAAGCCTCCGGTGTAGACCTGGCGAAGATCGAGGAACTGGAGGGCGTTGCTCATGAAATCCCCGGCTGCGAAGGCGAATAGCTTGGGATTGAGGTTGCGGTCATAGCGAAGTCCGCTCTGGATCAGGTTGGCAACGGTACTCGGCGTGGCCAGGTTGTTCTGTGTGTCGATCGAACTCAGGTAGACCGTGATCTTGTCGTTGAGTGTGGGATGGACGGCATTAACGGCGAGCGCGAGGTTCTCGGTCTCGCTATTGCCGCGAGCCACGGAGAATCCGACGTTGACGCCTCCAGTCCATCCGTGCGCGAGTCCGGGATGAAGCGACTTGTCGTAGGCGGTCTGTTCGGCATCGTTGCGAATGAGCGTGACATCGTCGTTAGAGGCTTCGACAGTGCCGGAGGTCTTGGTCGCGATTTCAAGCTTGCCGTCGGCGGTCGTGACCGGGCCGACCGCGGTCTTGCCGCCCTTCAGACTGACGTGCAGTTCCGCATCCGTTTTGATTTCCTGGATCGCATCGAATTTCAGCGTGACGTCGCCGGCAGCGTCGGTTTTCAGGACCAGCGTTTTGCCATCCGACTTCACGACCGTGCCGGTGAGACGATCCCCATTTTTCAAAGTGACTTGATCCGCAAAGAGAGCCGATGAGAGTCCGAAAAACGCTATTAGGGTCAGCACTTCGAATCTACGCAACACGACCTACCTCCAGCTGGCAGAGTTTTTTAGAAGCTAGTTGGGAGCCCAGAAACTTTTTTTAGAACAGAACTAGGGAAACAGAGACAAAAGGGCGGAGTATGCTGCCCGCGACGCTACTCGACGAGGAGTCGGTCAGCTCTTGACGTCAGTCTTCTTGCTCTGATCGGTTGAAGCCTGCGCCGGGGGATTATCTTTCATGCCGTCTTTCAAGGCACGAATCCCCTCGCCCAGACCTTTACCCAGCTCAGGCAATTTTTTTGGGCCGAACACCAGCAAAGCAATAAAGAAGATAACCAGCAGGTGCATCGGTTGAAATAGACCTTCCAACATCGGAGCCTCCGAGGGAACACTAGCGAGATAAGATCATACGCTATCCGGCAGGTGCAGGGAAAGGTCCAGCAATTCCAGCCCCCGGATCGGATAGCATTTTCAATGTTTTACGCCATCCGGGACTGAAGTTCGGTGAATCCTCGCCACGGCGAGGGGTGATTTTGATCACAGAGACTGGACGAACCGGGGTGCAATTCTCAGATCCAGGGAATCGTCGGAGGTTACCTCCGTGACCTTACCTTTGGGTTCCGCGGCGGGCTATGTTTCTTCAGGGCTTTCCGAGGCCGTTTACTCGCTACTCCTTGAAAAGCCGCTACCCGCAAGCCAATCCAAGAGTTGGGGAGTCCGGTGAGAGTCAAGTCGTCATTATTACTTCTCCTGTTCGTCTTCGCTGTTGAGGCGGTGGTTGCACCGGCTTCGTACGGTCAAATTTCTGATCCTCATCCTGTGACTACCGCCCAGCTGGTGGCCTGGCTGACAGGTGGGATTTCTAGCAGCAGGTTGGCGCAAGTCGTAGACGAACGGGGGCTGGCGACCTTGCCGACACATGCCGAACTGCGGCAACTGGAATCGGCGGGCGCGGGAAAAGACTTGATGCATGTGGCTGGCTCGGGAAACGTGCAGTCGGCACATGTGGGTCCAGTGATTCCCGAGGCTTTGTTGAAAGCAGCGGCAGACGCCAAGCAGCAACGCTATCACGAGGCTGAGATCGAATTGCGCGGAGTAGTGGCCGCCGACGTCCAGAATACCGCGCCGCACTTTGCGCTCGGAGAGATGCTTCGCCAGCAAGAGCAGTGGGACGACGCATACGATGAGCTGGAAGCGGCTGTTCGGTTAATGCCGGAACTTCCCGAGAACCACAGCGCGCTGGCATATCTTTTCTACCGGCTGGACGACGGTCCGAATTCGATTGCCGAGGCGCGCACTGCGCTCAGCATCGATCCGAAAAACGCAGAGGCATATCAATACCTTGGCCTAGGACAGTATTCCCTTGGCGATTACTCGGCAGCGGTTCACGCCTACTCCGAGTCGCTGATTCGCGACCGCGACAACGCAGACACGTACTACGACATGGGGATTGCTCTGCACGCAGCCGGGAACCTTCCGCGCGCGATAGTGGCCTATGAGCAGGCCATCCGGCTGAGGCCGGCGTTCTGGGAAGCGCATTCGAACCTAGGCCTGATCCGGCATGAGGAAGGGAATCTGCTGGCAGCCACCGCGGAATATCTCGAGGCCAAGCGCATCGCTCCGCAAGAGGCCTCGGTCCGAAACAATCTGGGAAACACGTATTGCGACGAAGGAAAGTTTGACGCGGCAATCGCAGAAATGAAGGAGCTGTACAAGCAGCATCCGGAGTGGCAACAGGGACACGCTTGTCTCGCCAGCGCGTACATGGCGAAGAACGAATATGACCAGGCGATCGCCGAATTACGGTTGGCGGTCCAGCAGAATCCTGGGGGAGCCAACGAGCACCGCGTCCTGGGCCAGGCGTTGTTGCTCAACAACCAACCGGAAGAGGCGTTGCACGAACTCCGTATCGCGGTGTCACTCAATCCGGATTCGGATGTTGCCCATCATCTGCTCGGCACCGCGCTGTTCCAGCAGCAACAACTGCACGCCGCAGAGAAGGAGTTCCGCGAGGCGCTGCGAGTGAATCCTTCGGCTGACAATCATTTCTCGCTGGCGGCGTGCTTGATGAGCCTAGACCGATATCAGGAGGCGCTGTCGGAACTGGAAGTAGCGGCCAAGCTCGATCCGGAGCGTTCGCTCTATCGGGCGCGGCGGGAAGAGTTGCTCAAGTTGATGAAGGACACCAGCGCGCGCTGAAGGCGCGCCTAGCCTGTCCGCTCGGCCACTGGTGGTCGTTGTACCAACGGCAATAGAGGAAATTTCAACCCGTACTTACACTGAAGGTCGGGCCGATTCTGAACCAAGGGGAATTTACGATGGGGACGAACGTAACTCAATCCCAGCAGACCAGTGGAACCGGCGCCGCCGCTCATGCGGCCTTGGCGAAAGAGGCAGCCGCACGCCGAGCCGAGGCCACGGGTGCTCCTGCCAATGCTCCTAGGAAGCCCACTGGGTACGGACTGCCCTGCTCGAAGTGCCACCTGTACTATCCGGGCGATATGGACGTCTGCCCGACGTGTAAGCATAATGAGCGGGTTTCGCCGGTTGTGCCGAAGATTCCTCCGAAGTCAGCGCAGACCGCGGCAGAGGCTGTTCCTGACACGGCGGTTCTGGAGCAGGAGCGGGAAGAGTTTCTGCGGCAGTTCAAAGCGCAGCTGCGGGAAGCACATGCGGACGTAGCAGAGGCTGCCGAAGCAATCTGCAAATTTGGAGAGAATCATCCCGGAGATTCGTCACCGGCCGAGATCTGCACCGGCTGCTACGAAAGAATCCAGGAACGCGCCGACGTCTGCGAAGCCGCTCTGCATATGGATTTGAAGGAAGCCGCGCAGATCGTTTACGACGCGGTGTGGGCGGACTCTTCGGATCCGAGCAAGACTTATCAAAATGCTGCCAGCGCCTTGTTGGCGGAGCTGCGCAAGCGGGCTGGAATTACCGCGGTGCGAGGGCCATTTCAGACGCTGACGCACTAGAGACGTGACTGCGAGCCAGCCATAAGGTCTGCTCGCACCTCAACCCTTCCGCGCAGCTTCATTCCGCTTTGATTTGAATCCACTTTTTCCCGGCGTAGAGTTTGTAGCCCGCGCCATCTTCCACCAGCTTGAGCGGAACGGCGTGCTGCAGCGTAGCTTCGGTCTGAGACGCTTCGCTCAGGACGTCGTTGTTGCCGACGTCCATGACGACAAACTTGCCGTCTGCGGCAAATCCAAAGCCATACTGGCCGGGGGCCAGAGTCGAGCCGCCGATCGTGAGCTTCACTTCCGTGATCAGCAGGCCTTGATATTTTTGCTGGATTGCGGTGGAGTAACCGGAGGCATCGACCAGCGCGGCTAACATCATCTTGCCATCCGCGAGTTGGAATCCCACGGCGTTGCGCAGTTGCACGGGGGCCTTCTGTCCGCGGAAGAAGTATTCCGTGGGAGTCGCTTTCTTCGCTTCGTCGTTGCTGAGTACGTGCTTGGACGCCTGCTGGGCTACAGCTGATGCCGCCATCATTAGAGCCAATAGGCCTAGCGTGATGCGGCGAGGGTTCTTCATGGAATGGGATCCTCGGGTTTGATATCAAAATTTGCTGTGGGGAACTGTAATTGTTCTGCAAGCCTGGCGCAATGGGAGCGGTGCGGGTGGCATCGTTGCGGCCGGGAGGCGGATTCCTCCCTTCGGTCGGAATGACAAGTCGTGACCTGACGAGTTTTTGAACTCCTGGCCGATTTTCGTTTGAACGCAAGATTCGGATAGTCCGCTTGGCCGGTGCGGCATAGGCTTTCATTACTATGACGACCAATGCCATACTCGCAACGGAAAGCCTAGAGGCCATGCCTGTCCAACCATCGAATACGGATGCGGCGAGAGCCGATGCCGCGCCGGACTCGCGCTGGAACGCGGTCGTATCTCGCGACGCGAAACGGGATGGGGAATTCGTCTTTGCGGTCTCGTCGACGGGCGTATATTGCCGTCCGTCATGCGCAGCGCGGCGCCCACGGCGCGAGAATGTTGAATTCTTTTCGCGGCCGGAACAGGCGGAACAGGCCGGCTATCGTGCCTGTCTGCGCTGCCGTCCCAAGGCTGTTCGGGGAAACACGGAAGCCGACGGCGTGAAGGCGATGTGCCGTTTCATCGAGCAGCATCTCGACGAACCGCTGACGCTCGAGCGTCTGGCTAAGGAGTTTCATCAAAGCCCGTTTCATTTGCAGCGGCGATTCAAGGCGGTGCTCGGCATCACGCCGCGGGCCTATGCGGACTCCTGCCGGTTGAAGATACTCAAGCGAAATCTGCAGGCCGGAGATTCGGTGACTCGCGCCATGTATGACGCGGGATATGGATCGAGCAGCCGTCTGTACGAGCGCACGGCTTCGCAGTTGGGCATGACCCCGGATAAGTACCGGCGGGGTGCGATTGCGGCGACGATCCGCTATATGTGTGCCGATTCTCCCCTGGGACGCATGTTGGTGGCCGCCACGGAACGCGGCGTTTGCTCGATTCAATTTGCGCGGACCGATGGGGAATTGCTGGAGGGGCTCAAGCGCGAGTTTCCTTTCGCCGCCCGCAAGGAAGATAAAGGTGGCCTGCGAGTGTGGGTCGACGCGTTGCTGCGGCATATGCGCGGTAAGGGTCTGGATTCCTCGCTGCCGCTGGATATTCGGGCGACGGCGTTTCAGCGGCAAGTTTGGGCCTATCTGCAGTCGATCCCGTTCGGAGACACGAAGTCTTACAGCCAGGTTGCCAAGGGGATTGGCCGGCCTACCGCAGTTCGCGCGGTTGCGCGGGCTTGTGCGACGAATCCGGTTGCGTTCGCGATTCCGTGCCATCGCGTGGTTCGTGAGGATGGCAGTATGGGTGGGTATCGTTGGGGGATGGAACGGAAGAAGGCTCTGCTGGCGATGGAACGGCAGCCGTAGAGATGTGGACCGCGCGAGGGCGAGGCGCTGTCACCGCTGGCGGTGCACCGGCGCAGCAGAGACGTTGCGCGCGACGTCTCTACCACTTGCGGACTGCCAGATAGTTCAGCAGAGCGACAACGATCGTTACTAGCAGGACTAACGACTTGCTGAAGTTTGCGCCTGTGAGCAGCACAACGCAGATCAAAATTCCGAGTGCCGCCAAGGCCGAGCCTGCGGGAATCTTGAGCCATGCTGCATCGGGCTGTTTTCGGCGGAGCCCGGGCAGAGCCGCGCAGACGGCAGCATAATAGAAGAGGCGGGAGACCGCGGAGAGCGTTACGTTCCAAGTGAAGCTTCCGGCCAGTGCCAAAATCCAGCATAGAGCAGCGAATGCCACGATCGAGAAATGCGGTGTTCGAAACTTTGGATGTACAGTGGCAAACCAGCGCGGGAAGTCTCCCTGCTCGGCGAACGCGAAGGTGGCGCGCGGACCGGTGAGGAAATTCGCGCTGAGGTATCCGTAGACGGAAACCATGGCTCCCAGGGCGACCAGCGAAGCTCCGCCACGTCCCAGGAGAATTCTGGCGGCTTCGGCCAGCGGGCGGTCCGTGTGCAACGATGCCGGTAAGACTCCGACTACAACCCACTGAATCAAGGTATAGACGAGGGTGATGATCGCGAGGGCGACAAACAACGCGAAAGGAGCGTCCCGCTTGGGGTTCCGCGCCTCGCCCATCGGATTCATTGCCGCCTCATAACCTCCATAAGCGAAGAAAAGCAGCAGCAGTGAATCGCGCCAGGCTCCGAAGCTGGTATGAGGAGCGGGCAGAGTGACGGCGGCATGAGTGGCCAGATAATACCCGCCTGCCAGAATGACGATGGCCAGCGGCAAGAGCTTTGCGACAACGAACACATTGCTCACTACAGTTCCATCGCGGACTCCGCGATAGTTCACCAGAAGCAAAATTCCCAGCAGGAGGGTGACAATCGCGAATCGCGCGAACCGCTGCGTGGCCTGTGGCCAGAACTCGCCAAGGTAGATCACGAGTAGATTCGCATTGGCGGCGCAGGCCGTGAGGCGGGTCAGCATCATCATCCATCCCACTTGCAGGCCGGTGAAACGTCCGAAGGCGGCGCGGCAATAAATGTAGGTGCCGCCGGTCTGCGCGAACTGGGATGCGACCTCGGCGTAACAGGCGACGATCACCGACATGGCCACTCCGGCAAGGAGTACCGCCAACGGGCTGAACTTTCCGAGCAAGGCCGCGACCTGGGAGGGCAGCCCAAAGATGCCGCTGCCGAGAATGCTATTGACCGTTAGCGCGACGAGGCTCCATCGGCCGATGGCCCGAACGAGTCCCTCGCTGGAAGTGGGTTCCTGGGGCGTTGCCGGCATCGGGAGTTTGTATCATAAATTACGGAATCGCTCAGAAGGCGCGCCGGGCAAGGGTTTTTCAGGGCTGGTGACCTTCGCGCGGACCAAAGTAACGGACGGGCTTACGAAAGCGCATGCCCGTGGGACATCTATTCGCTCGGCCTTGCCGATGAGATGTTGGTACGGCGAAAGAGAAATGGCCATCGAAGACATGGACGACCTACATCTCCGAATTGCCCGCGTAACGGACGACCTGCGCACCATTCAGCAAGAGCTGAATTGCGCAGCCATGCAAGCTCCGAGCGATCCCGAGCTCATGGAAGCCCTGAACTCCCTCTCGGAAACGGAACCGATCGAGACGCTGCGCGTTGCGCTCGATCAAATGCGCCACTTCTTGTGGTTCTATTCAGAGGTCATGAACAACGATCCTGAGCTCGGCGACAAGTTGCGGCAGGCAGGTACTGCAACTGCTCCGAGCGACGACAGCCCAAAAACCGGAAGCGCCTTTCTGGATCAGCTTTCGCGCGCCGATGAACTCATGTTGCTTCATCATCTAACGGAAACGAAGCGGCGGAAGCCGAATTAGGTGTGGTGAGAGACGGAACAAGTTACGTCTCTACGGCTAGAAGCCTTTGCCACCTACGATTGTCTTGATCACATTTCCCTCGGAAGCTCAGGACGTTGAAATCAGCTGGGGCTCCGGCGGCCAGGACTCCGTAATTTCCTGACAAGCCAACCGCCCGTGCCGGATTCAAGGTCGCCGCCCGCACCGCATCGCGCAGCCCCCAATTTGAAAACTTGGTCACGTTGCCCACGGCGCGGTCCATGGTAAGGACGCTGCCTGCGAGGCTGCCGTTTGAGGTGCACTTGCCGTCTTTGACGTCGACTTCGATGGGGCCGAGGTGGTAGCGGCCATCGGGCATGCCGGTGGCGGAGATTGCGTCGGTGATCAGTACCGCGCGCTCGGGCCCTTTCGCCGCGAGGAACACTTTTACCACGGCCGGGTCCACGTGGATTCCATCGGCAATCAGGTCAGCAGTGATGCCGTCGTCGCTAAGCACTTCTCCGATAATGCCCGGCTCCCGGTGATCGAGCGGACGCATGGCGTTGAACGTGTGAGTCGCGTGGCGCGCACCGGCTGCGACCGCAGCTTTTGCAATAGGCATTTCGGCATCCGAGTGGCCGATGCTGACGCAGACTCCGCGCTTTGCGGCTTCGGGGATGACTTCCATTGCGCCAGGGATTTCGGGGGCGATCGTCAGCATGCGCACGCGTCCGCGCGCTGCCTGCCAGAGGCGATCGAAGATTGCAATCGTCGGGTCGACCAGATTCTCGGGCGGATGGACTCCGCGGCGCTTGTGGCTGAGAAATGGTCCCTCGAGGTGTATGCCGAGAGGTCGGGCTTCGACTGAATCATTGCTGGCTGTTTCAGCTGCTTCGATCGCATCTGCCAGAAGTTCCAACGCCTTGCAAGTCGCGTCGAGTGGAGCAGCTACCGTGGTCGGGAAATATCCAGCTACGCCGTGGGTCGCGAGGAACTTCCCAAGTCGAGGGAGTTCGGAGGGAGCCGCGCGCATGACGTCGATCCCGGCTCCGCCATGGATGTGGATATCGAGGAAGCCAGGAGTGAGGGTGGCGTCGCCGAAATCCACGAGCGAATAGTTGTGGTGAGACGTTGTTCCCGAGAGAGAGAACAGTTCGATGATGCGCCCGTCTTCGACGACGAGCATGGGGTGATCGATTTCTTCTGTGGGAGTGAAGAGGCGGCGGGCGGTGAATCCGGTTTTCATGAAGATTGGCCGGTGAAGCAATATCGTAGCTGGGGCAGGTGTTTCGCACAACCGGTTGGTGGCGCGAAGTGGCGGAGCGGCTCTTTCTGCCAGTTGAAGCGGGTTGAATCGCACGTCGCGAAGAACGACGGCGTGGTGTCGAATGTTATAATGCTCGGGTACGTCAGCAAGTTCCCAGACGCGCTAGCGTTCCTTCCGCGTCCTTGCAACAGTCGGGGAGTGGCTCAGCCTGGTAGAGCACCTGGTTCGGGACACTGCAAAACCCAAGGGATCTCAAATCTAACCTATTGATTCGGCGTTGCTTCAGCACAGAGAACCCGATGGGAGCCAATTGAGGTTAGTCCCAACACTTAGTCCCAATTTTGTGGGGATCCTCCCGTGCACGATGGACACGGCCTCTACAGCAGCACATGAGGCTTCGCACCGCGCAGATTTCCATTGCCGTCTATTATGCGAAATCCTCCTGCGGCGAGTAGATTGCCAACGGTGACAACACGACGAAAAGCCGACTACATCAGTGCCTGCGAGATGCTGACATTGAAGGACGCGTGGCAGTGCCCCCCCACAAAATACATAATGAAGGGGTGATCCTCTTGCCCCCGGCGCCATCTTCAGAGTGAGCAACCTCAGCAGCACGTTCCGGGTCACCAGCAACTGGTGCTCACCCCGCGCTTCCCACCAAGTCTGTACGGCCCCTAGAACCCCTTCGGTCCTAGGACCTTCATTTCCCAACCATCACTCTCTCGAGAACCCACGATCGATACCCTCCAATCTCCCAGCCTGTCGCTCAAGTGGTGCTCAACTAGCGCCTGAATTTCGGCCCCGATGCTTGGATCACCGGTATTATGCAGTTCGAGTGAGACAGCCATTTCGCTCTATTCTACTGACTGCTTCGGCATGTATCGCCAGGATCTGGGGGCCCAACCGCGAGAATCAACCGAGTTGCATCTGTGTGGACAGTCGGGTTGCCGACCAGAGCGTACACTTGAGCTTCACACTTGAGGATCAGAGGAGAATCACCGATGAATTATTACGGAGCCAAAGAATTGGCTGACGCCTTTCGCACTGTGCGAAAGAACACGCTCATCATCGCCGAGGAAATCCCCGAAGACCGCTACGGCTTCCAAGCGGCACCGGAAACACGAACTGTAGCCCAATTACTCACTCATATCGCCGTTGTGCAGAGGATGCCTGAACAGATCCACTCCATCGAGCGGCGCACCACGCTAGAGGGATTCGACTTTCCGGGGATGATGCGGAGCATCGGGGCCGAGGAGCATCGACCTCGCAGCAAGGCACAGATCGTCGCCCTTCTGCGCGACGAAGGGGAGCGTTGGGCAAGGTGGCTGGAGAGCCAATCCGACGACTTTCTCGCGGAGCGTGTCAGCTTCCCCTCCGGCATGACGCCGCCGACCAAAACCCGCTTCGAGATGCTGCTCGGTACCAAGGAACACGAGATGCATCATCGCGGCCAGTTGATGCTGATCGAACGGATGCTAGGGATCGTGCCGCACCTGACGCGGCATATGCAGGAGCGCATGGCGGCCGTGTCCAGCGGTCCAGTGCGCTAGGCTCCTGCCTCGGGTTTACCTCAGGGTTCACCTCTGAGTGCCTTGAGGAGTGTGGGAAGTTGCCGCCGACTTATGCGAGACCGCTTTGCCTCGCAAGCGTCAAGGCTTCTAATGCCGCGCCTCGTGCCCCGGCGGTGTCGCCATTCGGCATCACGTGGATGGGAATGTTGGCCTGCTCGGCCCGCTGCGTCGGCATCCCGACGCGGATTTCTTCCAGGAACCAGCGCTGGAATTCAAAACTGGTTTCGAGGACACCGCCGCCAATGATCAAGGCATCAGGGTCGAAGGTATTCACCATTTCGTCGAAAAAGAGTCCCAGGGCATGGGCCTGAACCCGGAAAATCTCTTTGCTCATGGGATCGCCTTGATCCGCGAGGCCGCGAACGAGTTTGGCCGCCTGATGCGATTCCCGCTTGGCCAAGTCGTGGCTCGGATATTGCTGGAGATAATACGGCAGGAGAGTCTTCTCGATCGCGGTTAGAGAGCACAGCGACTCGAGGTCGCCGATTCGTCCACAGTTGCAGCGTGGCTTGATCCCGCCAATGCCGACGATGCTTTGGTACGGAATCAGCACGTGGCCGAGTTCTCCTCCGAATCCGTTTTTGCCCTTCACGACGTTGCCGTCGAGAATGATGCCTCCGCCATTGCCCGTACCGACGACGTCGGAAATCGACGTTTCGCGGCTGTTGGCTCCGAAGAGCGAATAGTGTCCCCAGAGCGCGGCTGCATTGGCATCATTCAGGTAGGACACGGGCAGGCGGAGTTTGTGCGCCAGACCCTCGCGGATATCGAATCCCGCCCACTTGGGGTGCACAAAGTTGGTCGAACCTCGTGCGCTGAGCTGCCCGGCGGCACTCGCAGGCCCAGGAGTGTCGAGGCCGATGGCGACTACGTCCCCAAGCGCAACACCCGCCAATTCGGTGGCGATCTTGAGGCCATCGGCGATCTGCTGGAGGCAGATTTCCGGTCCCTGCTTCGAGAGTGCCGGATGCTCGCATAACGCCTCGATCAGAAACTGTTCTTCCTGGTTCACCAACGTATAGTTGATGGCAGTTCCGCCGAGATCCACTCCTGCTACTAGTTGCACGGTTTTTTCCTCTAATCTCGATTTTACGCCGCTTGGCTTGACAGAATTGGTGCGACCGGCGCCCACAGGCGCCGAGTCTGATGGAAAGACGGAATCCGCGCAGCGCGAAGTCGTTCGTGAGGGACGTAGGACTCAAGGTTGGAAAGTCTGGGTCGGGTGTTGTTGGTTAATCTCACTGTGTGGACGCACGATCACCAGCGCGAGCGGGGTCTTAGCTCGTGCACGCGCTGCATCGAGCAGATGCGATAGTACGAAGATTGACTCAATGCAACGGGCTCTCAAACTAGTGGTGCGAGGGTTAATTTCCGATGGACCTCTCTCTGGGTAACACTTTCAGGAAGTCGATTTAGAGGGGATTTGCCGTCCGGAAGGGTTCAGGGCAGGCCCGAGTGCCCAAACCCTCTGCGGGGATTTTGGGACAGCTCGCCGTGCCAACTAGGGCCTCCACGCCAGGCGTGAGTTCCACCGCGGGGAGGCATTCAGATGTTGCTCGCGGACGGGGTCGTATCGACTGCCTGCTGCAATCGCGAGCGAGGCGGGGGTCCTCAATGACAAATCTTGGGTACCGAGCAAGCAAGTACAATTAACTTCGTGATCCCAAAGCAAGTTGTGAATTGCGAGCGAACACTCAACCGGACTTCTTGGACCGAGGTTTGAGGCGTCACGCTTGTGAATCAGCACGTTTCCACTTGAGATCAGCAAGACTGATGGAGAGGGCAAGGCGGTACACGAGGAGTGCGATGTGCTCAAGCCAATGTTAGTGCGGGCCCCAGCCCACATCACTCCGGAGGGCATCCCTGCACAGCGCTATTAATAATCGCCGTCGATCACGCGGCGGAGAACGTGGTCCTCGACGCAAAACCTCTCTCCCGGACAGAGAAACCTCGATGTTAGCGAGAATGCGTGCACTTCCAGCGGCACGCTAGAGTGCGCTTTGCTCTGGATTAAACCCTGCACCCAGAGTTCGGCGTAGCGCCGCAATCCGAGAATGCGAATCTGAACAGCATGAACGAGCGCGTGGAACAGTGATCGTTCATCAAACTCCTGGCTGAATACCACAACGTCTATGAAGGTGTGCGCATCCATTGGACCAATCTGGGGGGCAGCGAACTTCTCGGCCCGAAACTTTCCAAACAATTCCAAATCGGCAAGGCGGTCGCCGCGCAGTTCGACCAAACGAATCTCGTCGAGCAATTCGGAAGAGAAATAAGGCCAGAACACGTCCTTCTGCTGGCGGTTGAGCGGGCGACCGACAGAAGCGTAGTGCTGGCGTTGCTGCTGGAGGTGCATGAAAATCCCCTCGACATGAAGCTCAGGCCAGACTCGAAACATCAGGTTGTGTAGAGCGCAGGTTGACAAGAGAATAGAATGCGGTCGGAGTGGGCAGGTTGCAATCGGCATTAATACTCAATAAGGCGTCGTAAGACGACCGTTTGAGAAGACTGAAATTAACGAACCTGCTTATTTCTCGTCGTCTTTCTTTCTCCGAGCGCGCCGCTCCAACCAGTCGAACGCTACCTTGACAATCAGGACTAGGGACACGACTCCCCCGACCAGTTTGACCATTCGTTGCACTCGACAAACCTACACGGCGCATAGCGGACAGTCGACTATCGTCCGTAATGGCACTGGTAATCCCACGAAAGGATCACGCGTGCTGGACGTTCTGCGGAGGCGTCGTCAAAGAAAAGGCCGGACGCGAGTCGCCCAGCCGGTGGGTGGCAGAGTTTGAACCGGTCGGGAGGATCGAATGGCGCACTGCCGCTAACCCATGCCCGTGTTCCCGGTTCGAACATGGACCATAGTACCTCTGGCCGGTTCTCGCGGCTGGTCGAAGGTGCACACCTTCTTTGAATTAACCACGCGCAGCGCAGGTTGTCAGATACCATGTCAGTCGGTTAGCTTATGGCGTTTCGCTTCGAATTCGATCCCGTCAACAAGGTCCTAATGTTGCGTGTCGAAGGGCTGCTGACAGAGAATTTGTTGGCGCAGGCGCAATCTGAGATTCGAAAGCATTCGACCGAGACCGATGCTCGCTCTGCTATCTATGACTTCTCGTCCGTGACCGAGTTCGCCTTATCGACGGCCTTCATTCAGACGTTGGCAAGGCAGGAACCGTCCGTGAGAGACGCAGCCACACGGCCTCGCATCATCGTTGCCGCGACCAACGAAGCATTCGGCCTGTCGCGTATGTTCCAAATCCTGGGCGAGGACTCACGCCCGCTCCTGCATGTCGCGCGCACCTTAGACGACGCGTTCTCTGCCCTCGGTGTTCAATCCCCACACTTCGAACCGTTAGCGTAAGACCACCTCAAACCCGGGCTGTGTGAAATTCCTCTTCTCGCCGCCGCGAGTTGAGGGCGAGGAAACTGCGGAAACTGTCGCCGGAGCGTCGAACTAAGCTGGTAGCGGGGCGGCATGGAACTCGATTAAAGACAGGGCACAGGGGCAAAAGGCTGCCTAACTTTTCTAATTCGGCTCTGAGCGCGCGAGGCCTCTAACCTTATTGGCCTTCTTGTTTTCGTTTGGATCTTTTCTATCGCAAGCTTCTCAGCGGTCGCTAGAGCGTCAGCAGCCGGCACTTTCACATCCGGTTCCACTCCGGTTCCTTCCCAGTTCTTCTTTGTCACGGGATCGAGCGATTTCGCGAATGGCACTCCGACCATGAAGTAGTCGGCAACTACGTGTCCCGACACGGGATGCGCGCCGCCGCCTGTCGTCTCGCCAACGACTGTGGCGCGTTTCTGATTTTTCAGATCAAAGGCAAACTCCTCGGCGCCCGAGAACGTCCGCTTCGAAGGTCAGCACGAAGACCGCCTGCTTCGGCAGCCTCACTCCCGGCAGGTACGGCAACGTCCAGTTCTGTGTTGTTGAGTCCTCTTTGCGGTTGTATATGTCGATCAGGTGCGTCGGTTTATCGAACAGGTAGCTCGCAATCAGCGCGACCATTTCTGGTTGGCCGCCGCGGTTCTCCCGCTCGAAGATGATCGCATCGGAGTGCACCACGAACCCAATCGCCGCAACCACCGTCGGACCGCAGAATGAAGCGTCCATGAACCCATCGAACTTTATGTAGCCGATGTTGTTCGGCAAGATCTCAACCTTATCAAACGCACAGTTGTCGTGTTCCATCTGTTGATGGAAGCGAGCCTCGTCTTCTGGAGTGGGTTCGGACCGGTCCGGTATCTTGAAGGGGCTGAAGTCCACGCGCAGATGACTGTCGTGGCTCACCGCCTGCATATCGCTGGTCAGGCGCGCTGCAAAGGTGTCGCCATCTGAGATCGCGTTATAGTCGCCCTTGCTGTCGTGTGCCTTCAGTGCGTCAGCCATCTGCTGCGCCGTAGCGGGTTCGACGTAGTACTCCTTCAGTTCTATGTCCACGGCGTCGATCACTTTCTTTCGCTCGGAGGCGTCGATCGTTACATTCTCCAGTGCGACCCCGGGGGGAAGCGCGCGCAACCCGAACGTGCCCACCGTCGGTGGCTGGCTGTCTTTGACCAAAAGGTTGCCAAGGGCGGTGGTCGTTTCCGCCTTTTTCTTTCACGCGGAAGCGAATATGTAGCGGTCCGCTGCTCTCGATCGACAGCAAATCGAATCCACCCGTCTGGTTGCGGAATGAGGTCATTCCGTCGACGGACTGCGACGGATCGATGGTCTTGATATAGGTTTCGATTTTTGTGCGGTCACCGCTATTGAAAGCGGCGAGCCAGGCCTGGAGAGTATGTCCGGCAGGTGTATCGGGAACGGTCACCTGGGCCAGTCCACACCCTGCTCCCACGAATAACACCGCGAACAACCTGCAAAGCATTTTGGGGATCATTTGATCTAAGTCCTCATCACTCATCGGTAGCGTCCACCTTTTCGGATCGCGATCACAAACTCCAACCAATAGCAAGCCTTCTCGGATTCAGAGGCCACGGGGAATCAAGCGAAACTTATCGATTGCTATCTTCGCGCTCCATTGCTCGCGAGGAGTTCGCAATTCAAATTTTATAATCGCCTCGTCGAACTTCTGGGTCGCCGACTGCGCTGGAAGCCGAAAACTCAGAACCTCTGTGACCGGAGGTCGGTCGTCGCCAGGAAACCAGCGCAAAGTCGAGTTCACAGGCAAGACGCCGAGTGACTGGCGAGGCTGCCCCGGCCCTCTTGTATTGCTCAAGATCAGCTCCACTGCGACCGTGCCTGGGCGTCGATCACCGTTGGAGATCACAAGTTCAATTGCCCTACAGCATGACAAGTCGATCAGTGAGCCGAAGTTTTGGCGTGCTTCCATGGATATTGGACTATAGTCTGTCGTCTTGAACGACGTTGAAGCCGGGTCGCCGCGCGACTCGATAGCATCGGCTGGTAGCGTCTTATCAGACGACTTGAAGAACCAGTATGCTCCGTAGAACGGGATTGAAACTGGATCGTCTATGCTCTCGTTTGGCTGTGCATCGAAGACCTCTCGCCGGGCCAAGGGGGGCACGATCATCACTTGATCCTTTGTCTCCGGTCTCAGAATCATCCCGGGATAAGAATCTCCCGCCACGAGGGTAATCGATTCGCTCTTGTTCGACCTTCTCCTCACGGAGTTCGATGCCCATCCACTCACTGTGCCGCTTTCTCCGAATAAGGTTTGAAGAGCGGGATATGGGCGATGGGTAGATGTTTCCCCGACGGATCTGCCTTGATCAGCTAGGTGAGGTTCGCCGGTTGGGAACCTTCGGAATAGCGAGCCTACGAAATTAAGAAGGGTTGCTTTAGGCTGTGCAACCGACCCCCTACGTTTTGAAGCAGGGCGCTCGTTACTGGCGCTCGTATTCGCAGAACGCACACCGCCGCTCGGCACGGCCAAATATGGCGTCAGACTAGCTCCAACGAATACGATGGCGAGCGCGACGGTAACTAACAGGCGCGCTGTATTTTGGGATCGGGACAGAGATCGCGATCGATTCGAGGCGGTTGTTGTGTGATGAAACAAGGAGATCACGAATATCGCGCCGCCAACTAATATTGAAGTAGGGCGCGCTTTTGATGCTGCGATAGATAAGGCCGCGAGTTGGAGCAAGAGCGTTGCCAGCGTAAGAGGAATGACGCGTGTGGAGCGCGACGGTTGAATCGTTTGAGGCTCGTCATACGCTAAACCAGTCTCAGGCTCGCCGATGGCCAGATGATAGCGATAGATCACTCCCGATCCAATGGCCGCTAGTACAGCGGCCGTCGATGCTGCCCACAGCGAATCACGTACATAGAACGCAACTACAGGCGTTATCCAAGTCGCTATACACCAAAAACCTGGCAGTATTCGACCGAGGGAAAGCTCAAGCTGGCTCCTGCCAGCGATCATCCGGGATGCTCCGAGTACGAACGCACCAGTGCAAGCAGTTCCTATGACATAGGCGATCGCAATGAATAAGGCTCCAGCACCAGATAGTGTTTGAGCGCGTGGCACGGGGCAAAATACGAGTGCGAAGGTTGCTGAGGCAAGCAATCCCAGCACGATCGGCAACCAAGCCAAAATTGGAGACCGATCGGGTAATCCGTACGCAGCGAATACCTGCCCGCCCACTTCGTTCGACTGGTCGGTCGCGGCAGTCTGGATGTTCGCGCACTTCTCGGACATCGGGAGTGACCGGCTGATCGACCTAAATCGGACAGGCTGGCTCGGGCTCGCTCTCTTCCTTGATTAAGCTCCCTGCCCGCTCGGGTCGATAACTCAAAGTTCGATTCACCGATCGATGGCGAAGGCTTCCGATCGGAGTTTCGCGGGAACCTTCATAGTCCCAACCACCACAATTGGATATTTAATCACTACAGACACCGGACCACTGCCCTTTGTTCCGCCGACGCTGCGATTAAACAATATGCTCGGATCGAAGACAAGGAGAACCTGTTTCCGTAACAGGTGAAGGACCAAACAATTGCTCGATCAAAGATCAGAAGAACGCATCATCTCCGAAGAGACCGCACGGTTCATGGACGGGAACTTCGGACAACTGGATCTGTCTGGCTTGCCAGACCTCAACCATCCCCCCGCAGAGGACAAGGTCGAACTGCAGGACCGGCACGGGTTCAATCGAATTGATAAATCCGGCCTTGCGGGAATCAATCAGCTAAAGGACCTGCTAAAGGACCTGCTTGCCAACCCTCCACGGGAAGTCGTAGAGGAGTTGGCGCGAGAGACCGGTAACCCAGAGCTGATCTCGCAGTTGGCCGACGAGCGAGCAACCGAAGTCGCACATGAGTTTCGCCGCCGCAATCCGGGCTACATGAAATCCGACGCGAACTGGCGGTTCATGTTTGCTACAATCGCACGCGAGGAGGGGGTCCTCAATGACAAATCTTGGTGGTGTAGTTCAACTGTTGAAGAAGGAACATGCTCGACTAACGAGCCAACTTCACGGAGTTTCAGCCGCGCTTGCAGCGTTCGGCGCAACGTACAAGAAAGGTACAGGAACTCGCGGCAAGATCTCTGCCGCTGGCAGAGCCAGGATCGCGGCCGCTCAACGGGCCAGATGGGCGAAGGTGAAGGGAAACAGTGGGAACAGCACCATGCCTAAGAGGCGAACAATGTCCGCCGCCGCTCGCAAGCGGATTGCTGCGGCACAGCGTGCTCGGTGGGCGAAAGTGAGAGCCGCAAAGTAGCTCGGACTTTTCCGCTCTTGGGCTGCACCGGACCGGAATCGCATCGGCTGGAGCGAGACTTGTATCTGAGCAGGATCAGAATCTCCGGAGCTTTTCCGAATCTGGCGCCGCAGCCTCCGATTCTCACACGCGTGTATCAGTCAGTTTCGTGGACAGGCTCCGGGGCTTCTCTCTGGAAAGCTGGTGGACTCAGCGGTCATGCTCTTGTTGACTGGCGAGATCACATATGTGTGTTCCGAGCTATCATTACATGGTTCATCGTCCCTCGCACAGAGATGCGCGGGGAGTAGATGCGCAAGAAAGTAAGTCCACCGGAAAACGAAAAGAAAGAATGAAATGCCGCCAGGTGGCGCAAGCTGAAGTTGATCCTCAAGTCTCTCGGTTTGCAGCCAGGAGGCTTGCACGCATTTCGTCACGGCCGCGTCTCCATGCCAGGCCAACGGGATGCCGGGAGATCTCCTGCTGGAGCAAGTAGGGCACTCGAACCTGAAAACCACATCCGGATACACGCACTTCGATGATGCGTTTCGTCAGCGAATGGCGCGGGTTCAAGGACTGTTCTCGCAGGAGGATGGTCCCAATGGTCCCAAGTTTCCGGATTTTCCAGCACAGGACGTTTGATGTAACGTGTAGTAGAATTGAAGGACTAACCTCAGTCGGGGAGTGGCTCAGCCTGGTAGAGCACCTGGTTCGGGACCAGGGGGTCGGAGGTTCAAATCCTCTCTCCCCGACCAATCTTTCTCTCGCAGTCTCAGCATGTTAGGCGACTTTCCCGAAGTCTAACACTTTCGCTTTATCTTCGCCATACTGTTGCGGTGGCGTGCGGAGTAGCAGCAATCGAAGGGGAATGACGCAGGAGGTTCAACAGAAGTGCTCGCGGCGGTGGTCACAAAGCCCTACGCAGAGTTCGGTACAGTTGGGTACAACTGAGAGAGAGAAAGAAAGGTTTTCTGGCTCCTAAGCGACACCATATGTACCTCGGGACCGGCAAGCTCGATCTCAGAAAGCTAAAAGAAATCGCTCTGGGAGCTACGGTGTGAGTCCTGAGCTATGACGGAGATTGCGACAAAGGAAGACGTCATCCGCCAAGCGCGCTCCGCCCGGATCGGCGCGTCGTTTTTCACTCGCATTGCTGTGACCGCCATCGCTCTGATCATCTGGTTCTGGAGTCAGAAGTTGATTGGTGCGCGGAGTGCCCCGACTCTGGCAATCGGCGATCGACTACACGCTCTCACGGCTCCAGCGAACTTTTACCTGCACGCTCATCCTTCAGCAGCAAATCTTCTATTGATCGTAAGTTCTGGGATTATCGATCTGCTCGGCATTTTCCTTCTGGCCAGATGGATTTTCGGCGCCTCGTTTCGACCATTCCTCGGTTTGGTGATCGTGCTGGGTTTGCGCCAGACTATACAGTGGCTCGTTGCTCTTCCCGCTCCGCCCGATTCGATCTGGCACTATCCCGGGTTCCCTTCATTGCTGGTGACATATAGTGTGAGCAACGATTACTTCTTCTCCGGTCACACCGCCATTGCGGTCTTGGCAGTTACCGAAGTCGCTCGCTCGGGTAAGCGCTGGCTTACCGCACTCGGCATCCTGGTCGCAATGTTCGAAATCGCAACCGTGTTAATCCTCAGAGCCCACTACACGATGGACGTTTTCACTGGCATTGTGACTGGTCTGTATGCCTCACATTTGGCAAGCTGTATTTCTCGCTCCGCGTGCCGCGTGAAGAGCAGCTCGGAGATCTGTTGACTTTGAAATCTGCCGTTTCTTCGACACGCATTGAATATTGTCCACAGAAACGTCTGGTCGTACACTCGGTTGTTCCTTCGTGACCACGGGTGTACAGAGCTAAAGTGAGCGCGAGCCTTGAAAAAGCTTGAAAACGAGTGAGACAGAGTGGGGAGATGATCGGTACAATGTATACGCAATCGCACCCAAAGTTTTTGCACCCGAACCGAAGTAAACCCTATTGTTCATTGCGCGAATCCTGGGTTGCCGGCTAGAGAGTCACGATCGCGCCGCTCGACATTGGCGTTATGACGACTAAGCCGACCTAAATTCTTGCGCGTCACTTCACCCTGGCAGCAACGCCGAGAATCTGCTTGTCGATGGAGGTCCGTAGATCACGGGGCAGCAGATCGGCCTGCTCGAGCCCCTTCCAGGCGACGGCCGCGCGCTCCGCGGTCTCGACCGCGATCTGCCACAACGGGCTCGCCGGAATTCGGGCCGTGTCGGCAAAGCGCCGCATCTGGACCTGCGTGATTTCGGATAGGCTGCGGCTGCCGCCGAAACTCAAAGCTAATTCATCCTTGGGAATATAAGGAAGTGTAGCCACAAAATCGTATCCGGGGGAGAGAACCGGCGTGCGGCGGTCGGGATAGAGGAGGGACCAGTTCTTGAGATGCATGTCGGCGTTGCCGATCACAACTGAGAACACAAGGCGGCGGACGAACTCCGCGACCGCGTCCTCGCCCGTTTCCGCCCACAGGACAGAGGCAATGTTGGCATAGCTACGATGGCGGTACTTCTCGTTCGGATACTGTCCGAACACCTGCGAGAAATCCTCCATGTGAACCGGCGCTCCCCCGGCCATGCGGTCGAAGCGCTGCACGGCAAGAGCCTTGGCTCCTGGAGCGCGCGCCTCTTCGGGAAGTCCCTTAATCTCCGACACTTCGACGAGGCGGTTGTCCGGTACCACGATGCCTGTGCGGCGCGCGAGCTCCAGCATCGCGAATTCATTCTCAGGCACGACGGCGAAGCGGGCGGAAGGGAGTTTGACGATCCATGCCCCGCCCATCCCCCCGGCCGGAACGGTCAGGCCACCGGATGCTTCCATCACGGCGGAGAACTTCAGCTGCACACCGGCGAGAGAGAACCGCAGCACAGCCTCGCGCGGACCATCACCACGATGATCGGCGTCAACGTCATCATGAGAGACATCATCTCCCTTTACATCACCCTCAAATGGCTCGATGACGAGCGCGCCGGGCAGATCGGCGCCGAGAACTGCGAGAAGGAAGAATTCGCGCTCAGGGTTAACATCGGCAAGCTTCGCAAGATACTCGCGCAGGTGCCCTTCGGGAAGCAGGTTGGAAAAGAACGGCGGCACGCGACGCGGCACCGGGCGCAGCGCCGTAACGAGACCGCCAGTACTGCCCTTGAACGAGAGGCTTAAAGTCGGGCGCTGCGGATCGTCGATATAACCCTGCTCGAACGCAAAGATCTGGCGGTCGCCCGCGAGGCGGTTGATGACACCGATCTGGTGTCCGTGCAGGCGCACAGCGAGCGCGTTGAGCTTTTTCGGATCAAACCTCATCGCGCGGCTCCTTAGTTTTGTCCTCGTCGGTGTCGTCGGTGTCGTCGGCGTAGAGGGAGCGTTCCTCGCCTTCGCCCTTCTGGTCCGGCTGCAGATGATCGCGGATAAGTGCGAGCACGATGGGGACGAGGGCGCGCGGAACCATGAGGAGGTCGCGATCGAGAATGCGGACCAGCTCCAGAAGTGTGTCGTAGCGCGGCACGATCTTCCCAGACTCGATGCCGGAGATGTGCGTTTGTGTGAGCCCAATGCGGCTGGCCAGGTCTCTCTGGGTCCAGCCGCGCTTCTCGCGGGCCTCCTTTAAGGCCCGACGCATGTCCGCTGGAAGGGCTCCAGGTCGGAGCGGCCTGATATGCTTTGTTATATCGATATCAATAATTGATATAATATAACAGCTAAACGAGGAAAGATTAAAATATATTATATTGAATCAAACTTTAACCTTGATCTATTTTTTAGTATCGAAAACATTCGATGTCCCGGTTACACACCCGCAACAGAAACTTGCACTCAATCTTGCACCCTAAATTGGCCGTAAGCCCTTTCCTTTGTGCACTGAGTCCGAAAGGCAACCATTTCTGAGGCCGAAGAAACTTAGTAGGCACAATTTTGACTAGTTCGGCTTGCGATGAGTCTCCCTAAGATTGGCGAGAAAAGATGATCTCCGCCTGCTCAATTGACCGCGCTTCTGAAGGCACCCAGGGCCAACATGAAAGCTGCAGACATGGTCCCTCTGTCTTTGAACGCCGCCGATATGACAGCTCTGGTTTCCTACCTGTCCGGCCTCGGGGCAACTTCGACTGCCTCTACTGTAGCTCCTCGGATCTTTGTCACCTGCGCCGTCCAAAGCGGAACCAGGCGCAACAGTCGCATCATCCAAGGTTTCGCATTTCTTACTTGGCCGGTCTGCCATGATCAAGGCATAGTGCGACCAGTTCGGAGACATTCGCTTCCCCCACGCACATAACCGTGTCGGCGCCTCCCCAGTAGAGCTTTACTGTTCCATCAGGCTCCGGAACGGCGCCGCAGGTGAAGACTACGTTGTGCACATAGCCAGTGACTTCCCAAGGATCCTCCGGTTGCAAAATCCAGGAGTCGCCGACACCGATGATCTTTGCCGGGTCTCTGAGGTCGTGAAGAGCAACCCCCAGGCGATAGACAGATCCATCCATTGTCTCGAAAACTCCGTGATAAATGGAAAGCCATCCCTGGTCCGTTTTGATCGGAGGCGCGCCGGGACCAATCTTCATTTCATCCCAGTGATATTGCACGGGTCTCATGATGAGTTGTGATTGGCCCCAATAGCACAGATCCGGAGAATAGGAAATCCAGATTGACCAGGGGGCAATTTCAGAATGAGGACGGTCAAGCCGGGCATAGAGCCCATCAAACTTCTCGGGAAAGATCACCACGTTTCGATAGTCCGCCTCGGTAATCAAAGAAACTCGTTCCACCCGATTGAAGTCCTTCGTCTTTGCCAGGGCAATCCGCACTCCATTTCGCGAGTATGCGCTGTAGGTGATGATGTACTGCCCGTCCACCAGGGTGACGCGCGGGTCTTCCACGCCGAACTCTTCATAGGCGGCAAAAGGGCTATCTTGGGAAGGGATCAGAAAGGGCTGTGGATCGGCTGTGAAACGGAATCCGTCGGGACTGCGTGCTAAACCAATGATGGACCTTCCGGTGCGAAGATGGGAGCGGAAAAGCATGATGTATTCGCTCCCGTGTTTCACGACCGCCGCATTGTGAACAGTCTCCACGGGATAGGGGATCTGGGCCTTGGTGAGGATGGGATTGTTGCTGTACCGCCTGACAATGTCCGGCTTCATGATCGTTTCTTCGCCTCCAGATCGAAAATCGTTGAGTAAACTCGCTCGTATCCCTCCACCATGGTTTCGATCGAAAAGTGTTTTCGGACTCGGCTTTGGCAAGCAGATCGGTCGATCTCTGAAATTCGTCCAACTGCCCGAATTGCTTCAGTGACGTTATCAACCAGAAAGCCGGTCTTCCCGTCCTTGATCACCTCACGGCAAGAACCGAGGTCCATGGCGATGACGGGCACGCCGGCGGCGTTGGCTTCGACTAGGACAAGACCGAATCGTTCCGGGATCGTGTTCAGGTGCAGTAGCGCGCGGGCTCGAGCAAAGAGGTCGTTCTTTCCGGTCACGCCCACCGGCCCTATATAAAGGATGCTCTGATTGTCGAGATGGGGTTGGACCTGTTCCCGAAAATAGGCTTTGTCTTGGATAATGCCAGCGATGATCAAACGCATTCCGCTCAGACGAGCAACCTCGATCGCCAGATGAACACCTTTATCCGGGTGGATGCGACCTAGGAAAATGAGGTCATCCCCACCGCAGTCCTGAAGGGGATACAGCGTGAGATCAATGCCGTTGTAGACGGTCGCCAGGTAATTAAGCCCTGGCGCTCGGTCGGAGTCGCTGACGGAAACGAAGTATCCATCACGGTACTTCTGATAGATGGGCATGATTCTGGCTGACGAGAATCCGTGGACAGTGGTTAGGACCGGTGTCTTGATGAGCCGCGTGTAGCTCAAAGGCATGAAGTCGTAGTGGCTGTGGATGAGATCAAACTCAGCAGCGTGCTCAAACACTTCGGAGATGTGAAGGTATTCGGCTACTTTGGAATCAACAGTACTGTCCTCTTCATACCCCCTGTCTAGCACGGCATGCAAGTGAGCTCGGGTAACTGAATCCCCGCTGGCGAACAGCGTGACATCCCAGCCACGGGCGATGAGCCCTTCGGTGACGTTGCTGGCCACCGTTTCCCAAGCGCCATATTGTCGAGGAGGCGTTCGCCAGGCTATTGGCGACAGGACCGCCACCCTTTTGTTGGGGTTTCTCATGCTGTTTGACGGCACTTCCTAGTCCATTGCAGCCAGCACTTCATCGAGGGGAACGGTAGCGAAACCGGTGGCGTGGTCGGCCATGGCGTAGGGAATGATCAGTTCGCCGTTGTGCACGAGAGCACCGCAGGTATAAACCACATTCGGAACATACCCCTGACGCTCGCTTTGATTCGGTTTGAGCAAGGGTTCATGGAGGCGGCCGATCACTTTGCCAGGGTTGTCGCGATCGAGGAGGAACGCGCCGACGCAGTAGGTTCTCAGGGGGCCGACCCCATGGCTGAGGACTAGCCAGCCTGCCTTCGTTTCAATGGGGGATCCGCAGTTCCCAAGTTGGACTAGTTCCCAAGGGAAAATCGGTTTCACGAGCATCTGACGTTCATTCCAAAAGTGCACGTCGTCTGAGAACATGATGTAGATGTTTTCGTTGTCTTGGCGGGAAAGCATCGCATAGAGGCCATCAATTTTCCGGGGGAACAGAGCCATGCCCTTGTTTTCGGCGGCCGGACCATTCAACGTGATAAACCGAAAGCGGAGGAAGTCAGAAGTTTCCACCAGTTCGGGCAGAATCACTTTGCCATCGAATGCCGTGAAGGTAGCGTAGTAGACCTGGGATCCGTCATCTTTCCGGAAGCAGACGAACCGGGCATCCTCGATACCGTTGCGTTGTGATGGCGTGGCTGGGAAAAGAACTCGTTCGGACAGCTGCTGCTCGGGCTGAAACTGAACCTCATAGTTGGACTGGGTCAAGGCCAACATACCTCGGATCGCGTTCCGGTCCGACTCGCGAGACTGATTCGTTTCGCCTTCGAGACTGGCATGCAGCTCTTCTAATGAAAACGACTCCCCATGTTTGGCCATAGCCCGACGAGTGAACTCGTTGGTCAACCCCAGCTCAAAAAGTTTTCGCTCAAAAAGCGCCTTGTTGTAACGAGGGTTCGGAATTTGACGCGGCTCAGTAAGGAAGCCTGCTGGGGGCAAGACCTCGATCCGATAGTCGGCGTGCATGATACCCGTTCGAAAAGTGATGGAAGAAATATGTCCCTCCCCCGTTGCGCGCAAGCTGAGGATAAAACGTAGAGCGCCGGAAGGTAGGTCAGACTGGTCAGGGTGGGGCACGATGGACGGGTTGAACAGTGCAGCAGATTCTAAGGAGTATTCGCAAACAAAATAGGAACCAATCAACAGCTGTCTCTTTTCGGAAATCTCCTCATCGGTCATCAAAAGGTCGCGGAGCTGTTCGAATCGTTCCAGAAAGGATCTGTGGATTTGCTGGTGTCGCTGAGAGAATTCAGCGGATACTTCGTCCAAGAGTGGCCCGACTTGAGTTTCTGAAAGCGACATGATCCTAGCGATAATCCTGCGAGACCGCTCGGGATCTTCGTGCCTGAACGGGCGCAGAAGAACGCGGGACTGGTCCGGTCGGAGGACCGTGGGGGAGCGGTGGACGCGAATCGAGGTGGTGGAGATCATGGACATTGGCTATTCCCGAGAAACAAGGCCGGAACCCGCGATTACGTCAACCGACAATTCTGCTCTTCCTTCCCGTTCGCCTCAAATAACTCGTCGTCTTACCGATTTCTAGCTTGAGCGGCCTTCTTTTGGGAGTCATAGGCGCGGACCGGCATGTGCCACCACGCAAAGTCTACAAAGGCGAAGCTGGGCGAGTCTGATCAAGAACGCTCACATCAAGAACCAGGTTTCGTCGAGAGAAGGACCAGCATTAATGGCGGCGTGTACCTATCCTCATCATCCGTTCGGCAGAACTGGTGACAGCGGGCGGTGACGACGGAAAGCGATTCCCCAGTGATCTCAGGAAGTCGAACGCGATAAGAAGACAGCCGACTGCCTTCTTATTCTTGTGGTGCTTGCCATCATTTATTTGGTGGTCGGACGTCTTTGTCGTACTACGTGGATGTGCTCTGGTTTCGATCGCTTGGCTACGGGGACGTTTTCTTTAAGACATTGAGACTCGAGTGGGAAGTCTTTACGGTTTTTGCAGGGGCAACTTTTATCATCCTCTACGGATGGTTCCGAGTTCTGAAGCGGGCCCATCTCCCGGACCTGCCAGATGGTCATACGATTTTGATCGGCGGACAGCCGTTGAAGCTGCCCATGGATTCTGTTCTGCGGCCCATCGCGCTTGGCATTTCGCTCGCCATTGCCGTTGCAACTGGGGCCGCAATGGCAGCTGAATGGCCAACGCTGGCGCTGTATTAGTATGCGCCTCGTAGTTTTGGTAGCGTCGCGGACCCGATCTTCGGAAAGCCTCTAAATTTCTTTCTTTTCGCCCTGCCGGCGTGGCAGGTCATCCTCGGCTGGCTGCTTACGTTATCGCTGATTACCTGTGCTCTCGCCGCTCTCTTCCTTCTCGTCACGGGCGGAGCACGCGTGCTCGCCGGGCGGCTCAGTCGCCATATCATATTGCCCTGGCGGGGCTTTTCCATCGCGTTTGGGTTTCTATTGCTGATTCTCGCGATGAACGCGTATATCAGCCGGTTCGCGCGATTGCTCGATGATCATACGATCTTCGGCGGCGTGACTTACACAGACGCACACGTCATTCTCACCGGAATGCTTGTTGTATGCACGGCGATCCTGTCGACGTAATACGTAATTGTCCTGATGAAGGATGCCACACGGCCGTTCAGCTCAGGAGTGCGCTACGTGACGACTCGAACAATGCCTAGCTGCTCGGGCTATTGTGCCAGTCGGTAAAGATCCACGCCGCCGTTATAGTTCGGTACATAGATCTGGCCCCCGTCGATCACCGGAGGATCAAACTTGTTGAACAGAAACTGCACGGCAAAGCGCTGCGAGTCCCATATAACCTTCAGTGATCCGTCGGCCGCGAGGTGGACAGCGTCGTAGACGAGCAATCGTCCGTTCACCACTTGGGCATTCGCATCGCCGTATGGGATCGTGCACACAAGTATGGCCGAGTTAGGATCCGCTCCATTGCTTGATCCGGAACAAAATCCACCTGGCATGCCACCCGGAGGGTTCCCCCGCACGTCCACACTCGCGAATTCGTTGCTTTGTGCAATATAGGTTAGCTTTCCCGTCGAACTAACAGACCATTTATGTAATTGTGAGTTTTCACCCCAGGCGAAAATCGTCCACGACTTAAGAACCGGATCGAAAAACTGTACGGGCGTCATATGAAGATGCGCAGTGTCGCCCTCGGGAAAAAAGTTCAATGTGGAGGGATTGGCGGGACACGGATCCACAGGCCCGGGGCTCATGGTAAGCCAAACCGGAGGGGCAGCGAGCTTAGCGCAGTTCGCCTTCGCGTTGTTCAGATCCGCGGGCGAAGTGCCGCCAAGGTTCGCCGTCTTGATGGGATAAGCGATCCCATCTTTTCCGGTGGCGACGCAAATGCCGATGGGAAAGATGCAGGCCGGACCAGCCGACCCCCAATCCTCATCCGACCAATTGCCGCTGGCCATCTTGGGGAACACTAGAAGGACTGGTTTGCCGCGCTCGTTGATATTCGCTACCAGCCTCGCGTCCTTCAGGGAGAGGTTCATCCTGCTACCGACGGGCTTCGCCGCTTCGGTAGGCGCGCTTTGCCCCGCCAATTTCGCAGCGGGCAGTCGCGCCTGCCCGGATCGTACCAAGTCTGTCCAAGGTGTCCAGTGGTCAACTACCTTCAGGCTGGCCTGCGTTCCCCCTGAAACGGGCGTGTACTGCACTTTCAGAAACGATTCACCGAACTGGGTCTTGCCGTCAAAGTCTCCATTCCCGGTGATTGCGTAGAGGAAGCCCTTGTCATCTGCCGCAAGCCCTTGTCCGCCCATCCAAAGGCCGGCCCCCTCGCCCTGCGACAATGCCAATGCGGCAGCGATCGAATTGCTGGCGCAGTCGAAGGCGAAGATCCATCCCGCAGCTTTATTCCCAGTTTCCTGTACCGTCCCGGAGGCCCAAAAGACTGTCTTACGGCCATTGATGTTGGTCATCACCAGCGAACTACGCTGCTTGCGCATCGTACTGCTGTAGGACTGCGCTTCGCTGGTACCGGTTACCAGAACCGGTGCTGCTGCCTGTGTACCGTCAGCCACGTTGAGAACAAATACAAAATGTTTCCCGTTCTGCGGCGTGCCATCGGGTGAGATCCAAGAGACGAGATACACATGCTGCGTGTCGGGATCGATAACGCCGGTGCTTAGCACTCCCCATTTATCATTGATAGCATGGCAATCGATCGTCGGGAAGTTGCCAACGCAGCCATCAGGAGCGGCCTTCTGTGGACCTATAGGGGTGTTGCCTAGGATCGGCGTACCGAGGGTCACGCTCCACAGGGGCGCGCCAGTGCTCGCATCTACCCCGCGCACAATATTCGCCATCGATGGCAGCACCATGACATCGTGTTTGCTGCCGTCGGGAAGCTTGACGTTGGGCAAGATGAGCGGCTGTGCCTCCATACCACGCGCATCACCTAACACAGGAATAATAGTTGCTCGGACAATTCCTTTAGATTCAACTGACTCCTGCGTGAGTTGAATCTCGTGCTGATTCCAACCGCTCCTTGAGTTATCAACAGAGCGGGTAATCCACGGCACCATGGTTGATTGTGAGACGCAGGTCTCAGTGACGGCCAGAAGCAATGTGAAAGTGAGCAAGTGCACGTGACAAGGTTTCATGCATCACTCCCTATCCGGCAGTTACATGCGAATCGGACAATTGCTTGAGCTGAGCCAAACCCTAGCGTGAGAGTATAATCGCGGCCGTTTCTGGAAAGTCTTACTACCATGGGGAAGGACAATCATAAGCGGCAAGCTGCTTGCTTTTGTCGAGCGATCGGGCGAGAGTCGGAGCCCAGAGCCAAGCTCCCAAGTTAGTGACGCGGGGAGTGTAATCCGTCATGAGCTTGGATCAAGAGGGAAACCGAAGAGCGTTACGAATTCCGAACAAGCAATTTCGTGTCGATCAAACAACGCCCCGCTAGAGAGCTACAGCGTCTTCAGGTACTCGATAATCTGCATTCTCTCCTCTTCGGACAGCTTGCGGCCGATCACGCCGTTGCCCTTTGGGCCATCGTTGAATTCGTGCCCCGCATTTGAATTGCCCGGCATGTCGGTTCGAAATTCAGAGGCTCCTTTGAGCGGCTCGGTATTAAGGCCGAGTTTGACCGGGTCATATTGCTTGTTTCCGAGATAAAAAACCTTCGGCCGCTCCGCTGCCGGCGACAACAGCGAAAACAAATTGGGAACCGAACCGTTGTGAAGATATGGAGGCGTAGCCCAAACCCCGTTGTGCGGCCGAGCTTTATACGCTAAGGGAGCCAAAAGTTCATTCTGACGATAGCCGTTCCACTCCTGCTGTTGTTCCGGCGGGAGCTTTAGCTCGGCATACGACTGATCGATGAGTGCTTGCGTGATGTACTTAAGGCCATCGCGGGCAGATACAATTCCTTTGCCCAAAGGTCCGCTGTCAGCGGTCCGGTTATAGAAGTTCTGTGCTTCCTTGGGATCAGTTCCGATCTCGGCCAGAGGAATCATGGTCACCTTGAAGAACTGTCTTCCCGCAGAGTTTGTATTGTTTGTCCAATGTTCAGCTTTGCGGCCCTCATCGGAAAGCATGGGTGGCTGGTGGCAGTGCAGGCACAATTCGTTATAGAGCTTTTCACCTTTGGCTGCTGCCCCACGATCGATTTTCCCGAAGACATCCTCCGGCCACTTCGGTGACCAAACGCCTGCCCCCGGCTCTGTGCCGCCGAGCAGGAGCTCAATCTCGTGCAGGCTATCGACGTGAATTGTGTTTTGAAATTGTTTGCCCGGATAACCCAGAAGGTTGATACGTGACCGCACCCCCAAAGCTTCACCGACATTTCTTCCCATCGGTTGCTGGATTGAACCGTTGTATTGCACCCAATCCATCCAAGATGTATCCCACACTGGAGGGAAATTCACCGGGCCGTCGCCGGTCACCAAGTTCTTGTTGTTGTTAAGCTCGGTTCCAAAAACGAAGTTGCCGATCCTAGCCAGTGCGTCGGTTCGGCCGTAACCTTCCGGTGTAGGAAAGAGGTGACGGTTCGCTTTGAATTCCGTATAGCTGGTATCGAGATAGTACTTGAGCGCACGACGCAAGAGAGCGTGATCTGCACGGGAGTGATCGGGACCTAGCACACGATTGGCAAATCTGTGAAAGCGGAGTGGGTCGTAGTAGGTCCAGGTAACGGCAAGGCCGAGAGCCTCGGTGAACTTCTGCAAATCGATCAATGACGGCCCGGCATCAATGCGGATTGCCTTTCCGCCAAAAAACAACTCTCCGGTGTGGCAGCCGGCGCATGTAATTCCAAGCACCACGTTGTTTTGCTCCGTGTAGGGATCCTTGAAACGATCGTCGCGCTCGAATCCAACGGGCAGCGCGTCGGGATTTTGCGTAGAAGCAGGGTCCGGAATAAATCCGAAGCCTTCCATGTAGGAGTTTTCCCTGAACGGAGGCGCGCCCTTGATCGTGAATCGCGGCTGCTCAAGTGCAAGAAACCAAGCATAAGGAAGGAGTTCACTTCCTTGCGCCGTGTGGTAATAGCGGCGGCGCTGATCCTCGGTCCAGTTTTGGGGAAGCCAGACAACTTCCGCCGGCCTCTCGATCTTCGGCACCTCGAGGCTGTTATAAACGCTGAAAACTGCAATGACGGCTGCAACGGCGCCGAGCACGGCCAGCAATGCCAAGGTACTCACGATGCCCGGTCGTTTGAGCATCGGCCGCTTTGGTGGCGCCGCGATCGGCTGGCTATGAATCGTTCGGGGTTGCAGCTCGCAGGAAGTTTCCGGTTCCGTCACGTGCTGCTGCGGCAGATTCTTGGGCCTGTAGCTCGGGAAGCCGCGGAGACGATCAAGAACGCTTTGATGAAGATGAATGCCGTCCGGAATCGTCCTGGGCCGGCCGAGATTCAGCCTAATACCGCGCCTCCACTTGGACTCGGCTTGTCCCGGCGCGGGTACTGGATATGAGAAAATCTTTGGCCACAGCTCAGCAATCCACCACGCACCCTTGAGTGATTCGTGCTGATTCTTCGTAAGAGGATCCGGTGTTACGTACGGCGGTTTCCCCCCAAGAATCTCATCCTTTCGGCCCTGATCCACTCTGAGGCCGGCGGATTCGGCCTCACAGATCATCCATTGCAGAGCAATCTTGGAGAGTTGGCTCTCGGATTCGGGATAGCTGCCGCCGACATCTGAATGCACCCCCGCGAACCAGATTTCCTTTATGTCTTGCTGTGAGTCGTGCGGCAGTCCAAACAGATTTTGACGAAAAAAAGCTCGGCGCTCATCAATGGAAACGGCGTGCCGAACGAAATGCAAGTCGGGATTGTGCGTCGCTTTCGTTCCTGGGAAATGCGCAACGTTGTAAACCCATCCGACCGAACTGACGGTGTCCCACACGCCAACAAAATGAGGCTTGCACGCGCGACAAAAGGTCTTCTTGAAGTCGGCGGCGACCGCGAAGTCGATCTTCCTTTGCTTGATCATCCGTATCGAATACGGGATCAATCCCTCGTTGTCCTCGCGTAAGAGTCCAATGATGTGCAACATACCGCATAACACTCTGGCCGTGTACGCCCCGCGACTGAAGCCAACGAGGTAGACGTTGTCATCCGGCTGAAATGTCCGCATGAGAAACTGGTACGCGTCCGCGATGTTGTCGGAAATGCCGTAGCCGAAGGCAAGGCCGATCACTTTCGTCCACCATCTCGTTATCCCGGTCAGTGCGCTCCGAGAACCCATCGTCCCCACTCCAGGATGGTAGTAAGCGACCTGAGAGTCGTCGTGCACCAGCATCTTGTAGAGCTTCACGACGTTGGAGCTGCTATCGCTGAACTCGTTCCCCGTACCGTCGCAACAAATCACAATGTTTTTCGCCATTGTCTGACTCACTGAATATCGAAAACGCTAAATGAGACTTCCGGTCACCCACTTCGCCGGTAGTTCATCGGCCGTACCCTGGAACTGATCGCGATCACAAGCGCCGATCCCGTCCACAGTAAACGGAGGATTACCGTGATGACCGTCCGTGTATTGCCACAGACTCCAGGTTGGCCATGGTGGCGGAATGTTTGGAGTCGGACCATACTGTGCCCACCACAACCAGCATGCCTGCAGCGTTTCATCGATCGTATTCGCAAGCTGTTGTTTCAGATATGCCCCGCCATACAGACCTGGAGTAATTCCCGTAGCGTCCTGAACTGTCGAGACGAACACGCGGGCCTGATCGAGTGTCATGGTGTTATTTGGGCTGGCCTGGTTCAATTCGAAATCCAGTACGAGAAGATCTCCCGGCGAAAACTGTGCTGCCCGCAGAAAGAATCTGACCTGTGCTGCTGGATCAGCCGCGGTCGCGAAGTGGTAGGCGCCCCAGAGGAGGCCGGCCTCTTTGGACGCATCGTGTCGGGCGGAATAGGTCGGGTCGCTGAACCCGGTTCCCTGGGTAGCCTTGTGGATCAAGCCCTGCACACCGCCAGCCTTCGCCTGGGCTAAGTCAACATTTGCATTGTTGTGTGAAAGGTCGATTACCACATTGCAAGTGGCCATAGATACTCCTTGCCCGGACCCGGCGTGCGGTGGTGATCAGACGAACCCACGGGAAATTGGCTCGAACACACTTGTGGAACTTGTCTACGAGGGAAGAGGAACGAATCGTGCCACAGGTGCAAGTCTTGCGCAAGAGAAAATTGCAGAAACGAACCACGGTCCGCTGGAGCAACCCCGGTTGCGCTGCTCTCGCGAAAAGAGTCAGCTCAATCGACGGTCACCCGGCGCTCGGTTTTGGCTGTTGCTGCTGTACGGACGCCCATTTGGCGTGTTCCTGGGAGACCAGAGACTCGATTCTGTCTGCCAGCAGCGCATGCGAATCTGCGGAGCCCGAATAAGGTCCAGCCTTCCCCAGATACACATATTTCTCGTGCTTGAGCGACTCGCACGTCGAGCGGTACGTAATCCAGTTCTGCTCGTACTGGTTGAGATGCAGCATCCCTTCCAGCACAGTGATCACGACGCCGAGTCCTCCGGATACCCATGCCATACGCTGGAAATTGAATGCCGATACGAAGGGAATCAGCGCAGCCGCCGTTATTTCAATGATCTTGATTCGCTTGAAGTATCGCTGGTTGAGCAGACTCTTGCGATCATACCAGCCGATTTGATCTTCCAGACGCTCCATGATGGGGTCGAGGAGGGGAGCAGCTGTCGCTTGAGTATTCATGGTTGCCGATTCTAATCCTCCGGGCAAATAGCCAGGAAATAATTTTCAGCGCGCTGTAACCTCCAGAGACTCACAAACGGTATCGCGTCTTCGATAGCGGCGGGGTTACACTGCCTTAACTTGCATTCTCCCGGTTAATTCAGCTCGTCGGCCAGATCGCCGCTTCCGAAAGGGCTCACAATGAAGCTCCTGGCAAAGTTCAACCTGATTCTGCTGGCACTGTTCGGAGCTGGAGCACTCCTCATCTCCCAGCTCTCTTATAACTTCCTGATCGAGAACGCACGTCGGGAAGTTATGCAGGAAGCCGAACTGATGATGGCGAGTGCCCGCTCGGTGCGCGATTACACTGCCGAGGACCTGAAGCCGTTGCTCGAGCAGAACCCGCAACATAAGACAAAATTCCTAGCGGAAACGATCCCGGCGTTCGGCGCGACCAGCACTTTCAATCGGCTCAAGCAGAAGTATCCCGACTACACATACCGCGAAGTTTCCCTGAACCCTACGAATCCCGATGACCGTGCCACGGATTGGGAAGCCGACATCCTTGCGTATATGCGGGACCATCCTGACCACAAGCCGCTTATAGGAGACCGGGACACTCCTACTGGACCGGCGTTGTATCTGGCTTCGGCGATGACAGCAGATCCGCCGTGCATGGAGTGTCACAGTCGTCCGGTTGTTGCTCCGGCCGCCATGATCGCCACTTATGGTCCTGACCATGGTTTTGGATGGAAGGCCGGCTCGGTGGTCGCCGCTCAAATTGTTTCTGTGCCGATGTCAGTGCCAGTGGGCATTGCCAAACGTGCGTTTCATCTACTGATTATTTACCTTGCCGTCGCTCTACTCGCGACCATCGCTGCGCTGGATGCTGGCGTTTATTTCATCGTGATCCGGCCGTTGCGGCTTGTATCGGATGCGGCCGATCGTGCCAGCAAGGGCGAAGCGACACCCGCTCCGCTGCCCGTCAGGGGAAAAGACGAGATCGCTACGATGACAGCATCGTTCAATCGCATGCAGGTCAGCCTGGCCAAGGCGCTGAAACTTCTGAGATAAGTCCATTCGCCGGAGCTGAAAAACTAGCTGCTTGTAAGACTGAAGTTGACTGTGACCTGAGTCTGCACGGGAACCGGTTCACCATTCAGGTGGTAGGGCTTGTAGCGCCATTGTTTCACCGCATCAATAGCCGCCGGAATCAGCATTGGATGCCCGGTTCGCGCTCGGAGACTCTCGATTGTTCCTTCTCTCGAGATGTCGACATCGAGAACGACTTCACCCTGAACACGAGCTTGCCGTGCGAGAGGCGGGTAAGTGGGCACGATCTTCCTAACGAGAAGACTCTGAGCGATTTCCGCAGGCAAACTTACTCGGTCTGATCCGTTGCTGCCGGCAGAACTTGGGGCAGGCGTGTCGGATGCTGCGGGAGGAACTTGTTCGGCCGGGTGCGCAGCTTCCGGAGAAGATGCTGGTTTGCTGCTTTCTTGCGCCAAACCGGAGGACGTCGCAGATGAAGCCGGAGAGCCAGGCGTTTGCATCCACCTCACGGTCGCGAAGGCCAGTACAAGTAGCGTGGCCGCTGCGACGAATATCGCGAGAATGGAAGTCTTTGACCGAGCCCGCGATTTTGGTGGGGCGGCAGGATCCAGATCGACATCGACTTTGTAGTCCGGTTTCTGCGGACTTTGAGAAGCTAGAGTTTGGCTCGCCAGCTTTACGCGTGTTGCGCCATCGGCCAAGGAGGGCGAGTTCATCTTCCGAAGAAAGTCCTCGCGCTCTTGGGGTGATTCAATCTCTTCAGCAACGTTAAGGCAAAGGTCCTCGGTCGAATTACAGAGCGGAGTTGCGCGGGCCACGACCAGTTCGGCGATTGGGCCGATATGCAGAGCTAGCTCTCGGCGGATTCGCTGCAAAGTCGCAGCGTCAAAGTGCGACACAGTTACATCATCGGTCTTGGGGGCAGATGCGAGTTCCTGCGATGAGGGTCGCATCTGATCGGCAACCCTTGCTTCGCCGCTTGCAGTGCGAGCTTTGATTTCACCGGAGATCCCAATCAGGCGCCGCAGAGGATCAATAAGCAGCTGAACGTCGGACCGCCAACGCGCGTGAGTCAATTCGACACAATTGCGGTAGGCCAAATCTTTTAGAGTGTCTGGCAACTGTTCGACGCCCGGCATCTGGGCTCCGCGCACGAGGACCGGTATTACCGGGATGTCCCGCCTCAGGGCTGCGGCGACTTCTTCGCGGACGAAATCGGCGGGATCGTCCAGGCGGCGTATCCCCGCTTCGTTCGTCGCGGTCACCCAGGACGGCCCCATGATTACGAGAAGCACGCCACAATTGGCAACACTCTCTTCGATTGCCTTGCGGAAGTCGCGTCCCGCTTCGATGCCGGCGACGTCCATAAATACTTTCTGCTCGCCGAAGTGAGTAACCAGATCGTCAAACAAACGACCAGCCTCTCCTTGCGAATCATTCCGTCGATAGCTGACGAAGATTGCGCGCAAAATTCAACTCCATTGGCGGAACTGGAACGTATATTGATGCCCCCGTTCGATTTGCTGAACCGGCTTTAAACGAATGGCAACTAGTTTACTCTCTCCAAGGAAGCGAGCGCAGTTTGTAGAGAGTGAGCGTTCTAGTTGGCAGGCGGTAAGTTGGGACAGATTTGGTGATAAGGTTCTTTGGGGAACCAACGCTTCCACTCATCATGAGACAGGTTATAAGTGAGGCGGGCGCAGGCTTGGTCCCGCAGATCGGCCGAACGCCAGAGCCAAAGCGCTGCGAAGCGTTCATCGTATCCGGCGAGCAGATAGCGGCCATCAGGGCTGAAAGCAGCGGTGCGAAGATAGCCCGCATTATCGGGAAGCTCCGCCAGTCGAGCCCCGTTAAAGGCATCCCACGCGGTGAGATGTCCGTGAGTAATCGTAGCAAAGTAGGCAGAGGATGGATCGGGAACGATCAGATCAATGTCGCCGCTGGCAGTGAGCGCGAAACGCCGCCTGCCCGAGGGGATGTCCCAGGCTTGCAGGTTTTCGCTCTGCGCGGTGAAGAGGATTGTGCCCGATGGATTGAATGCGAGCTGAGTCAGCTCAGCAGGCATCGCAATCCGGCTGACGCGGGCTTTGTTCGCGACATTCCAAATATCGATAAAGAATTCGTTTGGTGGCTTGCTTGTTTCGAACGCTAACAGACTGCCCTCGCCCGCGGAACGCAGCAGACGGGAAGACGGAACCTCCAGGGATGTGGTCTGACGCAAGCCGGGCAATGTATACAGGCGACTAATGCTTTCCTGTTGACTGACCAGCACCCGCCCCGATGGTTCGATCCACATTTCTCCGGGGACGTCAGGTAGAAGAGTCACTTTGGACTGGTCGGTGGCAATCAGAAATAGCTTGTCGCTCCACTGTGCAATGACATTACTTGGATCAACGAAAAAGAGCTTGTCGATAACGGGAGCGCCGTGGAATTCGATGTCGCGGACTGTGTTGCCGCCGACTTCGGCAACTCTTAACAAAGGCTCATGGTGAACCGAAACGGTACCGAAAGCGAAACGCCGGCCATCTGGACTGAAGGCAGCACTGCGTACGTCGGCCGGCGAATCGAAGGAGGCGGGGCGGTCCGCACGGCGGGTTTCGGAGACAGAAACCGAACCGTCCATGCCGCCAGCCGCGAAGCGTCTGCCGGTGAGGAAAATCACCACTTCAGCGCCCCCGGCGTGCGAGATGCGTTGTAGTTCTCGTCCCGAAGGAAGCTCCCACACGCGGGCTGTGCCGTCGTATGAGCCCGTGCCGATCTTTGTTCCGTCCGCGTTGAACGAAACGGTGGCAACCGCGGAATCATGCTTGAGTTCGAGAATTTCGCGCCCGGTATCCACGCTCCAAACTCGTGCCAAATCATCGCCGCGTGCAGCGTAGGCCAGCAATCGGCCGTTGGAACTGATCGCGGCATTCACGATCCATTGCTGCGGAGTCAACGGCTCGGATGCAGCAGCATGAGTAGCGTTCAGCAGTTGTCGTCCGGTCGTTACATCCCAAACGGAGGCGAAGTCGCCGCTCGCGACCGCCACGCGCTTGCCCATGTCGTCGAATACTAGATTGAAGCCGGCCTCACCGCCTCCAAACCTGCGAAGAAGACTGCGATGGACTGGATCAAAAAGCGAGATCACTCCCTCCGAGGATAGTGCCGCGAGGAGTTCACCGCTGGGACTGAAAGACGTGGAGACGATCTTGTCCGGACATTTGAAGTCGGCCACCATTGCTGGTTGATCGGTGTCGAAAATACGCACATGGCCGTCATCGGTAGCGGTTGAAAGCAGGTTCGCCTTAGGGGAGAACGATACTTGCGAAACCGGTTCGCCATGGGAAATGCGCAGCAACTCCCGTCCGCCGGGCAAAGCCCAGACGTGTGCGACGCCGTCGCGGACGCCAGCCGCCACTAGCGATCCGGTGGGGTTGAAAGCCACGGAAACGGCTGCAGTGTTGTCCGACGGCGAGCTCTGGGTTGCGCCGCCAACTTCGATACTGGCCGCGGGGTGCTCGTCAGGAGCGAGATATCCGATTGGCTTTTTATCTAATACATCGATGAGTTGAACGGAGCCGTTGTCGCGCGCTACGGCCAGGGTAGTGCCGTCACGAGAAGATGCTATGTCGCGAACACGCTCCGCCGGGTCCGAGCTTTCTGGTGGGTAAAGCTGCGCGTCCGCCGGCAAAAGAGAAACCGCAGCCCGCAAGGCCCTGTTTCCTTCGAAGGAAGAGTTGATGCGGACCGATTCGATAGCCAGAAGCGCAGCTTCGCGAGCTCGATCGGGATTATCGGTGAGTAGTTTGGCAGAGTTGGCGGCGAGCGAGGCGGCGAGATTTTGGAGCGATTGTTTGTGGCTCACTCGAGTTTGACGAAATGCGAAGAGCGAGGCCAGAAGAACGGCGATAAGGCCGGAAGCGGCGAGCCAGCGGGTGTGCCGCAGGTTGCGAATGTCTGTGCTGTCGAGTTCGTCTTTGGGCCGATTGTGCAGCGTGGCGGCCAGTTGGAGGACTGCCTCGTGAAAGTGAGGCTCACGCAGGCGGAGAGAATAAGTTCCGTCGCGCGCCCATCGAAGATCGAGGAACAGAGGCTCCTCCGGAAACGAACGGAGAAGGCTCGCCGGCAACGCGGTGGTGGACTCCGGTGTGAAGGAGCCGGAAGTCCGATCCCACTTCAGAGTGCCGCCGGTAAGAACAATCAGGACGTGGGACGTCCCATTCTTGCTGATCCAATATTCGACTTCCTTTGCAACCCATGGGGACGAGACCGCGTCCGGTGAAGCAAGAAGGATCAAGAACGACGATTGATCGAGAGCATCGCGAATACTCGACCAGAGAGCAGGGTTTACCGCTAGGTTAGTTTGGTCCCTAAAGATGTGTAATGCACGCAGCTTGTACCAGGGTCTAGCAAAAGAATGCAAGCCCGACTGAAGGCCGGCGGCAACAGTGCTGTCCGCGGCGTGACTGTAAGAAATAAATGCGTTGAAGGCCATCAGTGTTTTGAAGATACACCAAGAGGGATCCCATCCGGCGTGGTCAAACCGCAACCACAAATTGCAAAGAGACTGATCACGAAGCAACGAAAACCTTTAATACCTCACAATAGGGTGGTAGCTTCGATCTGGGTGGATGAGGAAGGCAGATTCGAATGGCAGACGTTCAGCTCACGGACGATCTGGGAAAGTCAGTCCAAGACGTCAAGATTGATCTCTCTCAACCGTCGTCTTTATTAAGGTACGCAAAGTCCGAACTGCTACACCTCGCCGTCGCGCCAGACTTCATCGCACGTGCACCGCAGCGGCTCGCGGTCGCCGCACCAAGTCCAATCGATTTCCAACTAAAGCTGCAACATGAGTTTCAACTGGGCGGCACCAAACCTGAAATCAGCCTTACTCCGGCACTTCAGGCAACCATCCGTGCGAATACTACGAAGGGTGACAAGAAAGAAGACTTCCTGTTTGTGTCGCGAACAGGACGCCCGTGGCGGGAATCTAAAGTCGTGGAGAAACGCCTCAACCCGCTGCTGCGGAAACTCAGCATCGAGCAGCGAGAGCTCAAGGGTATTCGGCACTTCAACGCCACCGAAATGGATTCGAAAAACGTTCCGGTGAAAACGCGACAGACTCGTCTCGGACATGATGACCCGGAATGAGGAGCAAGAGCGGTTACACGCACATGATCGGCGAGGACGATCGTCGGGCGGCAGCGATGTTCGGCGATATGTTCTGTCAGGTTTTGTGTCCAGATGTGTCCAAGAGCAGCGACGCTCCGGCACATGCAAAGGAACCAGGCGTTTGAATTCAGAGACTTGCAAGGATTCCGCGAGAATCCGCTAGTGAAGAGAAATTCAAGTTCTCTCTCCCCGACCAAGTCTTGCAACGATTTCCGGCTAGACTGTACAGTCGCAACAGGGGTTCTCCAGAGTTAGAGAATGTCCCCTCCTCTCCCCAGCTTCATCCCCCAGATTTGTCTTGCTTCATGTACGGCACGAAGATAGTGCGATAAGCACACACTGACTGCGTCCCTTCCAATCTATAAGTGTCGCGACGGAAACTAAAAGCCTGAACCAGTGTTATTTTGTGCAGAACAAGGGGATACATGAGCGCTAATTGGAGAAAGGTTGTTCTCGCGGTCGTCCTTATTCCGCTTGGCTGGCGAACGTGCGACTTGTGGGGGCAGGAGAGCGCGGGGCAGCCCTCCCTGCTGCACATTCAGCATTCTGTGACCACCTCAAGAACCGGCTTTCCGCAGTTTCTCTACATGTATCACCTGCTGGACGGGGCGAAGTCGACGGCGGAGGCACGGGCGCTGACGGGGACGATTTCGCTACAGAACTATAGTTCGAATTTCAGCGAAGTCTTGTGGTTACTGGCCTACTGGCAGGGTGAATGTCCAGTCAACGACCAGAGTTTGGCAGGGGCGAATTTTATTTGGAGCGACATTCTGAAAAACCCCTCGCAGTCGGCCTCCAATTTTCCAGTGAAGCTTGATTTCCCACATCCCTTGCCGATGACGGGGTGCGTAGGGTTTGTTTTTGGCGGAGGGCCGTTGGTCGAAGGCAAGGTAACGATGTCTGCCGACCTGAACCTGACATACACACAGTCGCGCTCAGCCGCGAACACAGTGGTCGACCTGGCCGGCGAATATTGTTTTGGCCAAAACTGGGGCTGCCAGAATGCGACGACCGACGACACAGAAGGATTCGCAGTCCCGATCACGATGCCGGCGGGGCATCTGGTGGAGTTGTTTGGAAACATCTCCGACAGCACATTCGATGGGACGCAGAACTTCGGGCCGCTCCCCACGGGCAAGGCGTGGGGCGCTGTCAATGATTTTTTCCTGCTTCGTGGAGGGTGCGGAGAATTTGGGGAGAACCTCAACAGCCAAGGCTTCCCGAATCCAGTGGCGCTTGCGACGTTATACAGTTGGCTTCCGGACGACGCTCTGCACCTGGAGAGCGTGCCCTTGGAATATAAGATTCCATGGGACGAGACCGGTAAGGCGACACTTCAGCAACGGGTCGAGAGAATTTTCCCGGATCCGGTTGGTGTGAATACCGGAGATTGCGTCATCGTGATTTACGGCAGAAAAGGCGACGGTGCGACCGACAACGAAACACAGGTCAAGGCGTTATTGGCGCCGTAAAGTCTGCCAAATCTGGAGTTTGGTAGGCGACTCTAGATTGCAATTCCGGCCGAGCGGTAGATCTCGTTGATGTAGCGCATGTCGCGGAGACCTTCTTCGCCCGGAGACTGCGGCTCCAGCCCATTTTGGATGCAGTGAGAGAAGTGTTCGGCTTCGGCCTGAAAGTGCGAGGGGTCGCGAGCCGGGTTGAGTTCGTCGAGTTTGGTGCCAGCATAGTCGGCGCGCAGCCGCAGTCCCTCGTAGACAAACGCCGAGTCGACTTCGAGCCAGCCTTTCGATCCATGCACGCGATAGAAGCCGTCCATGTTAGCGCCATAGGTTGTGTTGCAACTGGCGACGATGCCGGAAGGGAATTTCATCGTCCAGGAAACATTCTCCTCCACTTCCTCAAAGCGGCCGTCGTGATCGATGACCGACGCATTCGCCTGAATGTGCTCCGGTTCTTCGCCGGTCAAGTAACGGCATGCGTTGAGTGAATAGATGCCGACATCGAAGAGCGGACCACCGCCGGCCATTTTCTTGCTGAGCCGCCATTCGCCCGGGCCAATATTAAAGCCGAAAGTGCTCTCGATGGCCTGCACCTGGCCGAGTGCGCCCTCGCGGATCAATTGGATCGCCTTCAGGTTCGTGGGCTCGTAGTGGCAGCGATAGGCGATCATCAACTTAACCCGGGCCGTCTTGCAGGACGCAATCATCGCCTCGGCGTCGGCTACGCTGGTCGACATCGGCTTCTCGCAAAGCACATGCTTGCCGGCTTTGGCCGCGCGGATCGTGTACTCGGCGTGCATCGAGTTGGGCAGGGCTACATACACCGCGTCGATGGCCGGGTTGTGCGCGATTTCATCGAGGTTTTCATAGTTGTAGATGGAGCCTGCCGGAATGCCGAACTGGGCGGCGACCCGGTCCGCTTTGTCCCGGTGGCCGCTGACGAGACCGGTGATCTGAGAGTTCGTAGTATTGCGCGTGCCTGGCATGAAGTGACCGGCGATGCGGCCCAGACCGATGACGCAGTAACCGGTCTTGCGAGGAGCGGGCGCTTGGGCAACTAGTCTCGGGCTAAATCGAGCCGCTAAGGCGAGTGTGCCGAGTTTCGTGAAGTCTCTACGCGTCAGATTCATGATGGATCTCGCTCGTGATGTTGAGTGCGCCGCCCCGGCCCACTATACCTCAGCTTGGGATCATGAATCGATGGCCGAAACCGTGGAGAAGAATTGTTTCTCCGCTGCGCTGAAATAGTGGGCAAGCACGCGGTGGTGCGGCGCGGGGACGGTTTCGAACTCACCTCCCTGCGACACCTGCTCCGGCGAAAGAGTGCCGAGCGAGAAAGTTGGAAGCCGTCCGAGCGCCAACCACAGAGCAATCTGTTCGATGATCCAGTCGTTGGCAGAAGGATACGGAAGGGCGGCGGCGCGATCGGAATCGGTGACGGCTTCCATTACGGCCGGGTGAATCCGCGGGTCGTGCAAGTTGTATTCCCGCCCGCTTAGCTCTCGACCGCAGAGCAGACGCCAAGCCAAACCCAGATAGGTGTCCCGTAGGGCGCTCAGCTTGTCCCAGATTCCGCGATTCAGCAAGCAGACACCGGAGTTGAAGGGCGGCGCATAGTTCAGGTTCTCGCTGCGGGCGATGTATTGAAGAAGCAGTTCGTCGACGTGATTTGGGTTGTAGCCAAGTTGGCTCCGCATCGATCTGTTCTCCTCGCGTGCGTACCAATCATCCGTCGTATGTTCATCGAAAAGAAGATTCACGTCGTTGAAGAAGAACGTGTCGCAATCGAGGTACAGGAGTTGGTCGAGACCTTGCAACGGAAGATGTTCCAATGCCAGAAACTTGTGAAAGGTTGGGTAGAGTGCCAAGACCGAGCCATGAGCGTGTGCCCGCTGCAAGAAGTCTGCGTAGTCGCCGAGGAGTTGCACGCGAACGCCACGCCGTTCGGCCTCGCCTAAAAGTTCCGGGCTTGCGCCGTTAAAAAGAAGGAGCCAGACCGGAATCGACAGGTTGTAGCGTCGCAGGCTGCGAATGCTTTGAATCCATTGCCGTTCGCGGCTGTCGTCGAGGAAGTTGGCCAGCGAGTAATAGACTAATCTCACGATTCCACCAGATTGTGCAAAAGTCCCGAAGTTCGGAAATCGTAACAGAAAATAAAAAATCGATCGCGTGGCGAACCATCAAGCGTATGCTCTTCACGCCCAGCGGTGGTTCTACTTCCCCTCAAGTAATCACTTGCTTCTTCCAACGCAGTGAGGCATTGCGCGCCGAGGCACTTCAGCGCTTGCGCAATTCCGTGGGAGACCAGTGTATCCGCGAGTCAACCTTCTCGATAGCAGCATTGTCGGCATGGAAAGTTCGCCCCATGTTGTCAGAGATGCGATCGTCGGAAGGATTGAAAGGGGGCTGTCCGGCTGCACTCAAGCGGAGCTCCGTTTGGAGTCTTGGTCTCTCCTCAACCTTGGCTGAGAGCGAACCCTCACACGGAATGGAGAACTGCCATGAGCGATGTAAAGACCAGAGCATCTATCAGTCTACCCAGCGATTTCTTGTTCGGAGAACTTCGGCCGGATCACAAGGTGCCGGCCACACCTGCACCGCCGCCGCCGCTTGGCCCACTCTCCGCATTTGTCGGAGATTGGGTTGGGACCGGCTTCAACACCATCTTCCGGCCGGATAGCACCGCGACGCCAACCCCGCTGCCGAACCCAGTACCGCCGCCACCACCGCCGCGTGACAACATCCTCGAGCTGAACCTGACTTCGGAGACCCTGTCTTTCTCGAAGACTCTTGGGTCTGTTCCGAATCGCGGCACAGGGGCACAGCCCGACGCGTTCCTCAACGGAGTACCGTACGTGCAGACCATCAACGACATTACGATCCACGGCGAAAAAGTAGGGATTCACTTCGAGCCGGGAATGTGGATTCACGTGCCTTCAACCACGATTCCGGCGCTCGGGGAAACGGTCACGCGCATGGCCTCCATTCCCCACGGAACAACGATCGAGGCCCAGGGGCTCGTCACGCCCGCGCAGGCGGGGCCCCCGAACATCGCTGCGGTCGATATCACGCCGTTCCTGACTGCGAATCCTGGCACAAAGATCAAGTTCGCCAGCCAGACCGCCGGCAATGCGAACACACCGAGAATCCCACAAGATCTGGGGCCGTTCATTACGCGCGGCACCATCACGCAGGCGATGCTCGATGATCCCAACAGTTTGTTGCGCGCTCACATCAGCAAGCAAACCATCGTCAGCACAACCACCATTTTCATTTCGACTGCCCCGCCACCACCGCCTGGTCTATTTGGCGGTGGAACCGACAACATTGCATTCTTGCTGGGCCAGGCCGCAGCTACGGCGCCCAACGCTCAGTCCACGCAGATGATCGCTGTTTTCTGGATCGAGACGGTGCAGGCCGTCCTGGAGGTTGGACCGTACAGGGTTGGTGATCCGCCAATCCTCGTCAGGGCCAAGCCGAGCATTGCCGGTCAGCGTGTGGCGAGGTTTTCCGTGACACCGCCGTTTGATCTGGATGTGCCACGCAAAATTACGGTGACGTTCACACAGATTCAGTACACACAGACGGTTCTGCTGAATTTCGCTACCCTGACTTGGCCGCATGTCTCGGTGAACACGCTCGTGCCAGCCGACGACATTATTGTTCCTGCCTCTGTATGGAACTGAGCTGATCCGGTGACAGGTGCGGCGGTTGCGAGTAGGGCGGCCGCCGTTATGCCGGGTAAGTCGGGCGATCGACGATGGTTGACAGGACGACTGCGTCCCTATGCAGTCATTTGTTCACTTCCGCGGGCCAGTTCGTGACCAACTGGAGCGGCGTCTGGGCTTCTTCCTCGGATTGGTTCACCAGCAGACGTTTTCCATCCGAGGAGGCGTCGAACGGTATTCCGACTCCCGGCGTTGGGGCGTGGAACAGATGCTGTGGCGCCCCGACTTCGATCTCTGAGCCTTTCGAGTTCACCCGGCAGACGAAGAAGTCGCTGGCAAGACCGATGTAGAACAATTCCTTTCCGCTCCCCGTCCACGCCGGATAAGCGCCGCCGCCGGACGACACCTTCCATTTACCCGTTCCCTCGGGGAAGCTCGTGAGGTAAACCTCCTCTTGCCCGGATTCGTCGGAAACGTAAGCCACCCAGTGGGAGTCGGGCGAAATTCGATAGTCATGCAAATTAAATTGCGGCGAAGGCGGCTGCACGATTGCGATTGGCTTGCCGTCTCCGCCAAAAGGCCGTATCCAGAGGGAAACCATTTTCTCCCCGTCGCCCCAGAGGTACGCGAGGTATTTTCCGTCGGGCGACCAGCTCGGGTAGTGATAGTTATTCTGTTCGGCGAATAGCGGCTTCTCGGAACCGCTGCCATCGGCGGCTTTGGAGCGGATTTCAACGTTTCCGCCGCCCGAAGTGACCAACGCCGAAAACGCAATCGTCTTGCCGTCCGGAGACCAGGCGGGATCCTGCACCACCTGCGGATCGAATGTGATCCGCGTTTTAGTTTTGCGCTCGAGGTCGAGCGTCCAAATGCCCAGCTCGCTGGCGAATGCCAGTTTCTTGTTGTCGGGCGAGAGCCGCACATCCCGAACGTCAACCACTGTGGGCTCATGAGGGTCGTAATCGGCAAGCGCCTTGCCCGAGCGATCGAACCACACAAAACGGCTCTTTGCCGAAGTGGCGCTGCCCGTCTGGTAAATCATGAGTCCGTTTTGCGAGACAGAAAAAATGCTGCGCCACACGCCGACGTCGTTGCGGACGCTATTCACCAGGGCGGTCGCCGATCCCGACAACGTGCCCGATTGCGGATCGAAGGGCTGCGCTACGAGCGCCGTGTTCGCATGGTAGAGAAGATATCCAGATGAGTATTGCGCCGCAGAATCGGTGGCCACGACCAAGTGAGTCTCGGTGTTGTCGACGGAGCCGAAGTAGATTCCGTTTTGTTTCGGATCGCCCCCGGTGTGATTGGTCGCGAAGAAAATAAAATGTTTGCCGTCGGGAAGAAACCAGGGCCAGCGATGGGTATCATGTTTCGCCTTATCGAGCAGCGTGGCGGGGATGGGCGTGCCGCCCTGCCCGCTTACTTTGACGAGCGCATTCTGAAAATCTGCTGCGAAGACAATCACATCGTTCGAACTCCAGGTTCCTCCTCGCGAGTTGGGAGCATCGGCGACGACGGCCACCGGTCCGCCAGTGGCGGCAATTTTCATCAACTTGCCGCCGGCAAAGAAGCCGACGTACCGGCCATCCGGCGACCAGAAAGGATGCGCGGCGCCGGTGGTGCCTTGAAGTGATTGCGCCGAGTCGCTGCTGAGGGGCCGAACCCACAGCATTTTGGTTTCACCGGAATGCGCGACAAAAGCAATTTTGTCACCCTGAGGGGAAAGTACGGGCATGCCGCCGGCGTCGCCGGTGGTGTCGAGAGAGAACTTGTCCGGCGGGGCGATTTCGGCGTGGATTGCCACCGGCTCTTGCGAAGATTTCGCCCAGCGGTATCCAACGAATACAGCGAGGGCTACGAACGCTAGGATTAGTGCGGTCAAGATGGCTGCCCATGATCTATTGAATGGCTGCGATGCCTTGGCGGATTCCGTCGGCTCGGAGTCTGCAAGCCAGTGCAGATCCATCGCTAGGTCGTGCGCAGATTGGAAGCGGTCTGCAGGATCTTTAGCGAGGCACGCACGAACCACACGCTCAAGCGCAGGCGGGGCGAGTGGCTGGCTTGCTGTGATCGGCTCGGGATCTTTCTCGAGAATCGCGGTGAATACGCTGAGTTGCGATTTGCCTTCAAAGGCGCGGCGGCCGGTGATCATTTCATAGAGAACACATCCGAAACTGAAGAGATCGCTGCGGGCATCGGCTTCAGCGCCCTGCAAGACTTCAGGCGCCATGTATTGAAAGGTTCCGACGATGGAACCCTTCTGCGTGAGCGGCGAGGTGGCTGCCGTCAGCGATGCCAGATTCATCGTCGGCGTCGAAGGAGTAAATGTCCCGACGGTCTTCGATGCAATGGACACTTCCGGCTTCGCGAGGCCGAAGTCCATGAGCTTGGCACCAGACTTGGTCAGCATGATGTTCGCCGGCTTCAGATCGCGATGGATGATGCCTTGCTGATGGGCCTTCTCCAGGGCCTGCGCGATTTCAGTTGCAATCTTCAGAACTTGATCAAGAGGTAGTGCGCCTTTTCCCAAGCGATCGGCGACAGTTTGGCCCTCGAGATACTCCATCACCAAGAAGTTGGTGCCGTCCTGGGTGCCGATATCGTGAAGCGTACAGATATTCGGATGCTGAAGCGCGGAAATGGCCTTGGCCTCGCGCTCCATCCGCTGCTTTAATTCCGGATCAGAAGAAAGGTGCGAGGGTAGGACCTTGACGGCGACGGTGCGGTCGAGGCGGGTGTCTTTGGCGCGATAAACTTCGCCCATGCCACCGGCGCCGATGGGGGAGAGGATTTCGTAGGGACCAAGCCGGGTGCCTGCAGAGAGGGCCATTGGTGCCGCAATTATAGCTTGCGCCGACTCGCAGAAAGAGTGCCAACGATTGCGGTGTAGCGGGCAGTGCGCAGAAGTTAAGTGCTCTCGCGGTTTGAAAGAGAGTCAGCGCGATTTTGCTTGCGCGGCTGAGATCGCTCGTGTCAGCTTGTGGACGTCTTCCTCCAGCACCTCAGTGCGTTGGTATTCGCGGTCCTGGGCTTTCCCGAGGGAGACGCGCGAATTGCGGTGGAGCATTGGACTCGTAACCGCGGTGCCTAATCCGACATGAATCTCAGTGACGCTCGTCCGCTCGATGATTGTTGTGGCATTGCTGTGTCCGATGCCGCCGCCGGCCATGATGGTGATTCGGCCGCGCGCACCTTTGACTAGCCGGGCAAGGGTCTCGACGCCTTGCAGGCACGATGGCTCGCCGCCCGAGGTGAGGAGTCGATCTGCTCCCGTGGAGCAGACATCGTCTAGAGCGCGAAAAAGATCTGCGGCCATATCAAAGGCGCGATGGAAGGTGACGGACAGAGGGCGTGCCAATTCGACGAGCTGCCGGGTGCGCCGCACGTCAACATTTCCCGAAGGTTCGAGGATGCCGAGAACGACTCCGTCGGCGCCGGCGTTCCTGGCTACCTCGATATCACGGCGCAGGATGTCGACCTCTTCTTCCGAATAGCAGAAATCGCCGGGACGCGGGCGAATGATCGGATGCACACCGATCGATACTCTGGAACGGACGGCCTCAAGCAGTCCAACGCTGGGAGTCACGCCGCCTTCGAGCAGATCGCTGCACAACTCGACCCGTTGTGCGCCGCCGCGTTCCGCGGCTACCGCGGAGGCAACCGAATCGACGCAGACTTCGATGAGCACCTGTTCCGTCATGATCTGGTCTTAAGAAGTCCGCACGAGTCGTCCACTGAGCGTGCGAAAGCGCTCGTGGTTCCTTTTGTTGGCATTGACGGCGGGACAGGGTGTTTCGGGGACGCCCCACCGAAGATCACAGGAGTCTACCAAATGGTGCGTGGCAGACTCCCGCAGTGGATTCGTTAGAACGCGTAATGCAGGCTCAACTGGATCTGGCGTGCCGGAGAGCGCACGCTGCTGATCAGACCGAAGGTGCTGTCCTGCACATTGTTATCGGGGTTCCCGTAGCTGGCGATGTTAAAGATGTTGAAGAAGTCAGCCCGGAAGCCGACCACCTGCTCGCGCCAAATATGGAAGTCCTTGAACAACGAGGTGTCGACCTGACGGTATCCTGGGGCGCGCTCGGTATTGATGGCGGCCGTGCCGAAGGCGGGCAGGCCGTTGTTGTAGGAAACGCCATAGGCGCAGACTCCGTTGTCGGCACCACTGCAGCCAACGGTGGAGGGATCGGTTCCCCACCAGTTATTGATCGAGCGGTTATGCACAACCAGATGCCTGTATTGGTTGGCGCGGGATTGGCCATAGGAATTTGTGTTGCTGTTATTCGGGCCGTTGATGGTGATCGGGAATCCCGAATATAGGAACGCGGAAGTCGAGAGCTTCCATCCTCCCACTACAGCATCAAGGAACGGATTCGCGCCGCTGCCGTAGGTTCTACCTCGACCGTAAGGCAGTTCGTACACGCCCACAAAATTCAGGCTGTGCCGAACATCCATGCCGGACGGGCCGTAGTCGGCATGACTGTTGTATCCATCTTGATAGGCGCCATCGGACCCGTTGATGTTGGGCGTGCCGTAGTTACCCGATGAGTTCGTCATCGACTTTGAATAGGTATAGTTCAGCGTGTACTCGAGTCCGTGATGGGTACGCTGGCGCAGAGTCAGCTGTCCGGCGTTGTAGTTCATGATTGCTTCGGACTCGGTGATTAGCAAGATCCCACCTTGTCCGACGAGCGGAGCGTAAGGAGCAACCGCGGTTCCGCCCTGTGCGATGGTTATAGCCTGTGCCAATGAGAGCTGATTGCCATTGCGATAGTCAGCAAGGTGATCACCTACTTCTCCGAGATAGCCGGCACTGAGAGACAGTTCGTGAGTCAGGGCGTACTCGGTGGTAAGACTGAACTCGTTGACGTACGCGGGCTGCATATTCTGCGGCCAAGTCGAGTATGTGGTTTGCGGACTGAATTGCTGGGCGAAGCCGTCTTCGACACTGAAGGGACTGCCCGAGGTCGTTCCGGTCGGCGTCGTGGCATTGACGCTGCTGCCGAGGGCGAACGGAGGACTCGAGGTCAGCCGCTGATTGAATGCGTTGCCTTCAAAGAAGCTCGTGGCGCCGTATCCGCCGCGAATCACCATCTTCGGTGTTGCCTGGAAAGCGAAACCCACCCGAGGCATGAACTGCTTGTAGTTCGCGTTGTAGCAGGCACGAGTAGGGCACACGATGGCGCCAGCTACAGCTCCGGTTGGCACGTGGCCTGCATATTCCACAGTACCGTCAGGCAGAACGTTAGCTGTGCGATTGTTCACCTCGTACCAGGGCTGATCGTACTCATAGCGCAAGCCAAGATTAAGGGTAAGCCTTGAGGAGGCTTTAAAGTCATCCTGAATGTATCCCGCGGTCCGCCACTGACGGTTTCCGACGAGGCCAACCGTCGATCCAATCTGGTTGTTGTATACCCGGTCGAGAACAAAGTCCGCAGGACCGTAGCCGCCTCCGCCGGTGGATACGTTCGTGTTGCTGGTGAAAACACCGCTGTAATTGAAGGTTCCGAGGAATCCGAAGTTGGAGGCGTTGAGGTAGTTCTGCTGGTAGCGAGTCGCCTGCACGCCGATGGACAGAAAGTGCCGCCCGTGTTGCCAAGTGAGGTTGTCGTAATAATTGAAAGTATTGTCCCGCAGAATCTGAGTATTCGCGTTGGTGCCCAGGTAGCTGGCGTTGTTGTTGAGGCTTTGTCCCGAAAAACCCGGATAGAGCTGTGCCCCGAGGAACGGAATTCCGACCTTCTGGTCGCCCGTCAGCCCAAACTGGCCTGATGGATCGGTGGGGATGCTGTTATCCCAGCGGACGCGAGTAAAGCCGAAGCGGGCTTCGTTGACGATCGTCGAGGAGAAAGTGTGGACCCAGCTGGCGCCGCCAACATGCGTTGGATACACGTTCTGGGAAGGGAAAAACACCGGGATGATCGCCGTCGACCCGTCTTTGCCGGTGCCCTGAGAATAAAAGCCGCTGAACTTGTTTACGTTGCCCGGGGTGAAATCCACCTTGAAATCTTCCTGATTGTTCTTCACGTAGCTGGTCTGGTGGCCCTGGTAGTTGTTCTGCAGCAGGCCGTCCGTCGGTGTGGCGTTGGGAAGAGGGTAAAGATTGGGATGCGCGAACAGATACACGGCCACCGGATTTATCACCGGCAGGCCTTGGTCTCCCACGTAAGGCGCGAAATTGTTTTGCGTGTCGTAGAGCTGGATGCTACTGCTTCCCTGAGCGAGAAGCGCTGAAAAGTCTCCGTTGCGCATCGCCTGTGTCAGAACGCTGGCGGATTGGATACCGCCTTTGTGGTATCGCGCGCCCTCGTAGTCACCGAAGAAGAAGAGTTTGTTCTTGATGATGGGCCCGCCGAACGTGCCTCCGAAAATGCTCTGGGTGTAATCGTTGTTGGGCGTGATCGGGAAGGTGTGGTTGTTGCCCCAGGAATTGGCGTCGAGCTTGTGATTCTCGAGCAGGCCATAGGCGGAGCCGTGGAAGGCGTTGGTTCCAGACTTCAGAATGGTGATGATGGCGCCACCGTTGGCGTTTCCGTAGGTGGCAGGAGCGTTCGCGGAAATTACGCGGACTTCGTCGATCGCATCGGGCGCAGGATTGTAGGCGATCAGGTTGTTCTGTGGCTCGTTCAGGTCCGCGCCTTCGAGCGTGTAGTAGTTGGCCTGGGCGCGATTTCCATTGATCGAAGCGGTGCCGTTGTTATAGGTCTCCCGCTCGATCGCATTGTTGCCGGTCATTCCCTGGGGATCGGTGTCGATTGCTCCGGGCTGATAAAGCGTCAGGGACGAAAAGTTCCGGCCGTTCAAAGGGATGTTCTGGATCTCGTTGGCCGAAATCGTGTTTCCCAGAGAGGAGTCGGTGGTATTGAGAATCGGATGAATCTCTTCCTGAACCACGACCGTGGTGGTACTTCCGATCTTGAGGGCAGCGTTAATCTTTACGGTCTGATCGATTTCCAGCTGAAACGACGACTCGTGCTGCGGCACGAAGCCCGATGCCTCAATGGTGAGTTTGTAGGTACCGATGGGCAGGAAACGAATGGAGTACACGCCCGAGGCATTGGTCTGCGCCGTGGTCTTGACCGAAGTGGCCGTGTTCTCGGCCGTTACTGTCGCCCCTGAGATAACAGCTCCGCTAGGATCGGTGACCTGCCCGGTAATGGTTCCGGTGACGGTTTGCCCGAACGCTGGCGACAAACAAAACAATGCTGTGAGACAGATTCCAAGAAGGCAGCGGAGCGTGTTTGTTTTCATGGATTTCCTCTACTGGCCCTAGGCGGGCTTCCCCCGAAGGGGAGAATCGAAACCTATTTCGGATGGGCTCGAAAGCTGACGCTAAACAGTCTGATTGAGTACTGTCAAGAATAAAATGATCGTTTTATGCCTAAACGATCATTTTATTCGCCATGTTTGCCGATTTCATCCATGAATAGTGATGGTCATTGCATTTCTGCCGAGAGGGGACTCTTGCGTCCAGGACAAACGAAAGGGGCAGTCAGGGCGAAAAAATGGCCCGGCCTGAGGGCCGGGCCACTTGGGGGAGGGCTACTGCTTTCGATCGAGATTGTCAGTGTTTGTTGGGCATGCATCCCTGGCTAACTTTGGTCAGGGTGTTGTCCTTCGACGTGATGTGGCAATCGTAGAAGCGGCCGCTCGAGTTAAAGGTTGTGTACACCTGCGTGCTCATGGCCGGACTCACATCCGTGGCTTTTCCGGAATCGCTCACCGAACTGAATGCATGCAGTGATCCGTTGTGAAGGATCTTCTCGTTCAGGCTGTAATCCTGGTTTGTGGTTACGTTGTAGCCGAAGGGCGAAGTGCTGACCGGGTAGATGAAATCCAAGGTAATGGGGAAACTGTAATCAGTGTGGGTGACCACGGTGCCGCCGTGGTTGGAAACGGTGGTGGTCGACCAGACTTTGTTCTCCACCGAAGTCTTCTGATCAAGCACCGTGAAGTTAACGGTGTCGAAATCGATCGCCTGGATGCTATGAAAGTCCTGGTGCTGCTCAACCGTCGTTGACACCTTTCCGTGAGACGTATTCACGTATCCGGCGATGGTGAACTTGCGATCGGAGACCACGCCGATCGTCCCGGTTACGGTGGAAGTTCCGTGCAGGTTCTCGGTCACGACTGGCGAGGGAGCGGCCAGCGTGTTCTGCGTTACCGCTCCCGTGACTTGGGTTGATCCTTTGTCGAGGAAGAGCAACAGGGATGCGGTTTCGGCGAAATAGCCGTAATCGTTAAACAAGCTGAGCGATACAGTGTGCGGACTGCCGTTGCTTAGCAAACTCGCGAAGGGTGTCAGGTCGACCCGGTAGGGGACAAACTCGAGCGTCTGGATTCCGGGCGACGGCACCCATTCGTCGGGCAGGAAACCGGTGAAAACCCAGGGAGAAACGGGAGAGATGCCGGCCGGTTGGCCGTCGATGGTGATTTCGGTCTCGCGGAAGTCGGTGTTGCCGCATCCGTAGACTTCGTTAATAGCGCTCAGATCATTGGGGAAGCAGGCGTACCATTGCTCGTCGGCCGACTGGCTCTGCGAAATCACGTCGAGGTATGCGCGCTCAACATTGGTTGGCAGTGTGAAGGTCGTAGAGAATTGATCGGTCGGCAAATACAAGTAAGCCGGAAGGTTGAGGCCGCTGCTGCCGTTGGACTGTTCCAGCGGGAGCACCATGTCCGCGATTCCTTTTGGAGCGAGCTCGCCTTGCTCCAACGGATAAAACTCCAGATCCGCATTCACCGTGAAGACTCCATTCAGCAAGGTGTTGTATGGAGGCGGGCAATCGGTGGTGCAGTTTCCCAGAACAATCGTGCCCGTCTGCGGAGTCGCCAGCAGCGCTGAGTAGTCGGTGATGTCACGCTCGACATGCCACGTATTCGTGAGAACCGCGAGAGGTTCGGGAGTGGTTCCAAAGTAGACGTTCGTGTTGTTCAGGAAAATACTCGCCGTGCGATCGAACTGGACGCCGCCGTTTTCGCTGAAGTCCGCTTCGAATACGACCTTTTCCCAAGGCCCGCTGCAACTGGATGGAGGGGCGAACGGGAACGTCTGGGTGGTGTCGGAAAAGAAAGCGAACTGGTAGGCCGTGAAGAGCTGCACTTTGCAGGGCTGCGCGTGCGGTCTGGGAACGACCGGGTCGGCGGTTACTTCAAATTGCGTGCCGACTTGACGGTTCGTGCTCTGGGCGCGAGCTACAGTGGGAATCAGTAACCATGAGAACGCTGCAACGATGAGGAAGCTTCGAAAACAGAGATTCGGGGGATTCATAACCGACTCCTTGAAGCAGATGGGTGCCCGGAGGAAATACCTGTCGCTCCGGGGCACCACTTATCGCATCGAAGGCGGCGAATTGTCAAGATGAAGATGATTGCATTACGCTGTTCCGATCAATTGGGTGCTCTCTTAAGAACGATTTTGTACTGCGGCGGTTGGCAGTTGTTCTGTGCGGATCAAGGGATTGCGGAAAGAATTGAGGCTACGGTGAAAGCACGGAATCGAGCGGACCAAATCTTGCGAGAGCTGCGGCAGGAAGGCAGTGTCTCGCTGGAGGATTTGCTCGCGCGGCTGGGAGCTTCGGCGGCGAGCGTACGTCGCGATCTCGTCAAGCTCGAAGCTAAGGGATTGGTGCGGCGGACTCATGGCGGCGTGACGCTGGTCGAACCGTTACTCTACGAACCATTCCGCTACGACTCGCTGTTTCAAAACCGCGAGCAGCATCGCACGGCCGAAAAACGTCGGATTGGCCTCACCGCGGCTGAGCTCATTCAAGAAAATGAAACTGTCGGCTTCACCGCGGGCACGACCGCGACGCATGTGGCGCGAAACCTGAGGAACCGGCACAACATCCGGGTGATCACGAATGCGATCAACATCGCGATGGAGTTGAGCAACTGTCCGGGCCTGAAGACATTTGTCACCGGTGGTTTCGTGCAGTGGGCCGGGTCGTTCTCGCTGGTGGGGCACGCGGCCATCACTTCGCTGAGCGACGTCTACATGGACCGGGTGTTTGTCAGCGTGTGCGGGATCGACATTGCCCGCGGGATCACCGTAATCGAACCGGAAGAGGGCTTGACGTTCCGCACCATGATCCAGCAGGCGAAGCAAACGGTCGTTGTGGCGGACTCGAGCAAGATCGGCATCGTGAATCCTGCGTTGATCTGTCCCTTGTCGAATATTCATATGCTGATCACTGATACGAGGGCCACGGATAAGGCGATCGCGCCTTTTGTGGAGCGAGGCATTGACGTGCGGCGAGTCTAGCTGGTTTGCGCCGCTCGTCAGTGGAGCACTCCTCCTGCATGAAAGAGCTGGAACTCGCGGATGTGTGCCTCGGCGGATGAAGACAGAATATTTAAGCGCACCCGCGTCGCAGTCACCGCCGCGAACTGGTCGATCTTCTTGTGTCCAATCGCTTGTCCTCGGACGACTGTGATCCACTTCCCCTCTTTGAAGATTTCAATGGCATATTGCTGCACGTGCTGGCCGTCGTTGAGCCATTCCATGGTGAGCGCTTGATCGAAGGCGGTTGGCTTTTTCAGATTTACTTCGAGCACGGCATGATGCGAACCCGCCGGTGCTGACCAGAAAGTGTCGGGATTGCTGTCAAGCGCGAGCTCTTGCTCCTGCGTTGCTCGGACATGCTCGGTTACGAGATTGTTGCCATAGCGCTGGCGAATCGCTGCGCCAAATTCTTTCAGGCGTTCCACATCCGAGTCGGGCAGCAGTCCACGGGGGTCGGGCGCGATTCCGAGCACGAGTTGTCCGCCGCGTCCGACGGTCTGCTCATAGGTCTTGATCAGTTCGGGGAGGCTTTTGAGGCTGGCCTCGTCGTTCGGATGCCAGAACCAGTGTCCTTTGCGCAAAGGCGTGTCGGCCTCGACCGGACGCCAGCGCAAATATCCGTGGCGGTCGATAACGTTCCAATTCTCGTAAGGAATCGTTCCATCTTCGTTTCCCACCCAGCGAATGTCGCCATATTCAAAGAGTCCAACATCCGCAAACACGAGTGTGTTCGGCTGGTAGGTGCGCAGCTCGTCGATGATGTGAGGGAAGTTGTAGACATGACCTCCGCTGCCAGCGCCATCGAGCCAGAACTCTTCGAGGTCGCCGTAGCCTAGCGCCAATTCGTCGAGCTCCGCCGCATAGTATTTGTCGTATTCGGCCGAGTTGCTGTAGCGGGGCTCGTGACGATCCCAGGGAGAGAGGTACACGCCGAATTTGAGGCCGTATTTTCTGGCAGCCTGCTCGACGCGTTGCACGACGTTTCCCTGACCGTTTTCCCACGGGCTGCTCTTGACACTGTAATCGGTCTGCGACGTTGGCCACAGACAGAATCCGTCGTGATGTTTGGCGACGAAGATCACATATTTCATTCCCGCGGCTTGCAGAGCTTGCATCCATTGTTCAGGATCGAATTGCGTGGGATTGAAGACTTTTGGATCGGCGGTGCCATCGCCCCATTCGCGGTCAAGGAAGGTGTTTGGACCAAAGTGGATGATCGCGCCTATCTCAAGATCCTGCCACTCCACTTGTTGCGGAGACGGCTTCAAGTCTGCGGCATTCTGGGTGAAGAGCGGCGTGCAGACGATGAGGACGATCACGAAATTACGTCGCAGAAGCGAAACCGGGGACATGGCGAAAGCCTAGCATTCTCGGTCGCGGCGTGCACCTCGACCGATGGTGCCGCAGTCGATTCGCGGCTAGGGATATTTTTTCGGTACATTTTATACAACTCCGTGCAGTAGAAACGAGAATACAACTTTCCCACGGAAGGGGAACGGTATGAAGGAATTCTTTCAATCCAGACGCGGATTTCTTAAGACAGCGGCGATTTCAGCGGGATCCGTTTTGCTGCCACGCACGGATCGATTCAGTCTTGGACCGGCAACTGAAAGCCGCAACGAAACGTCAGAAGCAAAGTCGGCAGACTATATCTTGCGTATTCAGGTGTCCCCGATCGAAATCGCTCCAGACCGAATTATCTCGATCGCAAACTACAACGGACAGTTTCCCGGTCTATTGCTCCGGCTCAAGGAAGGTCAACCGGTGACGGTCGACATCTTCAATGACACCGATGTGCCGGAACAACTGCACTGGCACGGACAGACGGTGCCCGCCGATGTGGATGGAGCTTCAGAGGAAGGCACGCCGTTTATCGCGGCACATGGCAAGCGTCGGATCACATTCACCCCTCGCCCGGCGGGATTTCGCTTCTATCACACGCATAATCGGGCCGGTGCAAATCTGGCGGCGGGGCAATACAGCGGACAAGTTGGTCCGGTGTACATCGAGCCCAAGAGCGAGCCGGGGAACTATGACCGCGAAGTCTTTCTAGTATTGAAGGAGTTTGAGCCGACCTTCAGCCGCGGCGGGGACATGGCGCAGAACTTTCTGCCTCCAGTCAAGAATAAGGCCCTCGAGGAACAGGGTGAGTCTGGGATGAAGGCTTCCCTGGCGAAGGGCATGCCTCATGGATACGAGGTCGGCTACGGGTCGTTCACGATCAACGGTCGTATGCTCGGACACGGCGACCCTATTCGCGTGAAGCAGGGTGAGCGCGTGCTCTTTCATATTCTGAATGGAAGCGCGACGGAGATTCGCAGCCTGGCGTTGCCAGGGCATTCGTTTCGCGTGATCGCACTCGACGGAAATCCCGTGCTGCATCCGGCTCTGGTTCCGGTTCTGTGGCTGGGAACGGCGGAGCGAATTTCTGCCATCGTCGAGATGAATCATTCGGGCGTCTGGATCCTGGGAGATCTCGATCACGATGACCGCCGTCACGGTATGGGCGTGGTGGTCGAATACGCGGGGCAGAAGGGCAAAGGACAATGGGTCGAGCCGGCGCCTTTTCATTGGAACTATCTTCGATTCGCTGGGCCGGGAACGGCTGCGCAGGCTCCCGACGAAACCTTCGACATGATCTTTGTGAAAGAGAATGCTGCCGAAGAGGGATTCAACCTTTGGACCATCAACGGCGTTGCCTATCCGATGACGGGCGAAACTGCGCCGGCTTCATTTCACCTAAAACAAGGAAAGCGTTATCGCATACGCATGCGGAACGCGAGCGACGACATTCATCCGATTCACTTGCATCGTCACAGCTTCGAGGTGACAAAAATCTCCGGAAAGTCGAGTTCGGGAATCTTCAAGGATGTGGTGATGCTGGGAGGGTATCAGGAAGCGGAAATCGACTTTGTCGCCGATAATCCGGGGCTGACGCTGTTCCACTGCCACCAGCAATTGCACATGGACTTTGGATTTATGAGCTTGTTCGACTACGTATAAAGCTGCGACAGCAGAGACACCAGAGCCATTGCTCGCACTGTTTTTAAGATGAATTACGGCTTGGGTGTCGGTGCGGTCAGAAGGTCGACGAACATGTCGTAGAACTTCTTGGTGTCGAGGTCGACCTGGATCTCAGCCTTCGTTCCAACGATCCTAGGTTTGTCCCCGTCGTTCCAGCTCAGAGTGTTGCCATACCCAGCACCGCGATTGAGGTCCACGTCGAGATAGCGCGTGTCCTTTGCGGTGATCAGGCTGGGGTCGAGCCAGGCGAGGGCGGCGAGTTCATCCCATAGATAGTTGTACTGGCCGCGAATGTGTGAGTACGAGCCGATGTAGCGAGCCGCCGGCGATGTTCCTTTCTTCATGCGGTCAATCAATTCCTGAGTCATTCTCGTCTTCACCGAGATGTCGACCGTGGTGCAGACGATCTTTTTCCAGGGTGACGTAAGCACGGTGTGCGAGGCCTCGGGATCGAACCATAAATTGAATTCGTGGCGCGGAGTGTTGGCGAATTCCGGATCGTCGGTCTTCGGATTCAGGCTTCCGCCCATGAGCACTAATTCCTTTGCGAGGCTCGGAAATTCCGGATCAATTGTGGTGGCGAGGGCGAGATTCGTCATCGGTCCACCGGCGTAGATCGTGATCTCGTGCGGATACTTGTGCACCATGCCTACGAGGAAGTGCGCGGCATCTTCATCGAGCGGCTTGGTGGTGGGCTTGCCTTCCGGCATTTGTCCGAGTTGGTCGGCAGGGTGATAGAAGCGGGGAGTCCAGGCACCAACCCACGGCACGGAGCCATACTGCCGCTCCCACAGTTCGGTGTCCTCTTTGCGCCGCACCAGCGGATACTCGGCGCCGGCAACGACAGGAATGTCGGTGCGACCGATGATTTCGAGCATGCGGAGCGTGTGCGCCACTTCCTCTTTGAGCCATGCGTCGCCGGTCACAACGGTTACGCCTAGGACCTCAGTTTGCGGCGACTGGATCAGCAATAAGATCGACTGCTGGTCGGTTCCGGCGGGGCCGGCCGCATCCTGATCGATGATGATCTTGCGCTTTCCAGATTGTTGCTGAGCGGCGGACGACAGACACAATCCCAGGCTTGCTATGAAGATCCACAGCCATTGACGCATTCGATGGGTTCGCATGATTCCGTAACCTGACACAAAGCACTGCATTCTATTTGCACGGGAGTCCGAGCGCCAGCACTATTCAGTTTGCGTCAAACCCTGATTCTTAGAGCCATGAAGGATGTTGTGGGTCTTTCGAAACCACGAGGAACAGCCCGATCCGATCTCCGTTGCCGAGTCCCGGTGCGGCGGCTAGAATTCACAGTTGGACGCCCGCCCCGAATTTCATGAGCCTCCTCCACCCGCGACCGCGATCGGACGATGCAAAGGTTTTTCAAATCGTCCGTCCAGCTTTGACGGCGCTGTGTGTCATTGTCCTTCTCGCATTGCCGCTGTTCTGTGAGCAAGCCGGCGATTCCGCATCGCTGAGCGGAACGGTGCGCGATTCACACGGAAACACAGTCGAGGATGCTACGGTTCAGTTGAAGGCCAAGGATACGGGGCAGCCGGTTGCGGTGCACACGGATTCGCGGGGGAAGTACCAGTTCTCAGCGCTTCCTGAGGGTGTCTATTTGCTGAGCATCGCGATGAGCGGCTATCCGGACGCGCAAAGTCCGCCAATATTTCTCGGTCCAAAAGAAGCGAAGACTGTTGATCTGATGCTGGGTGTTCCCAAAACTGCGGACAATTCAGCCTCTGCCACGCAACCTCAATTTTACGATCAGCCGCAATTCACCGTTGCCGGTGTGATGGACACGACAAACCTTGGAGGCCACGGCTCCGATACGGTCGTGCGAACCCGCGAAAGACTTGCGGAAGAAACGGTCACACTGGGCAAATCCCCGGCTGGGCCTTCGGTCGCAGCAGCTACTTCGGAGAAATCTCTTCGAGAAGACATAGCGCGTCAGCCTTCTAGCTTTGAGGCCAATCATCGTCTCGGCCAAGTGCTCATCGAGAATGGCAAAGCAGCCGAAGCGATTTCCTATCTCGAGCGCGCTGAAAAACTTGAGCGTGGGAATTACGAAAATGCGTACGATCTCGCACTCGCGAATGCCGACGCCGGCAATTACGAGCGCGCGCGGGACAGCGCGAAAAGCTTGATTGTGTCGCACGACAAAGCGGAACTCCATCACCTGCTCGGCGACTTGGAAGAGAAGCTGGGAGATCCTCTCGAAGCCGTTCGCCAGTTCCAGCGTGCCGCTGAGTTGGATCCCAGAGAGCCGTATGTGTTTGACTGGGGATCGGAACTGCTACTACATCACGCGCCGGAGCCCGCGATTGAAGTGTTCACCAAGGGCAATCATTTATTCCCGCACTCGGAGCGGATGCTTATCGGCCTCGGGGCAGCGTTGTTTGCGCACGGCTCCTTCGATGAGGCGGTGAGGAGCATCTGTCAGGCGTCGGATATCAATCCCGACGATCCTTCCCCGTATCTTTTTCTGGGAAAGATGCAGCGGGCTGAAGCTGCGCCGTCGCCGGAGGTCGTTGAAAAGCTGCGCCGCTTTGTGACACTTCATCCGGAGAGCGCCGAGGCGAATTACTACTACGCCGTCGCACTGTGGAAGCTTCAAAAAGGGCAACCGGATCAGTCTTCGGCAGCCGAGGTGGAATCTCTCCTGAACAAATCGGTGCGGCTCGATTCGAAGCTTGCCCCCGCTTACCTCCAGCTTGGGATTGTTCACTTCGAGGGGGGAAACTATTCGGCGGCGATCTCGGACTATCAGCGAGCCATACAGATTGATCCTCAAACGGAGGAGCCCCACTATCGTCTCGCCCAGGCCTACCGGCAGTCCGGCGACCCCGAGAAGGCTAAGGAAGAAGTGAAGTTGTACGAGGAATGCGTTAAGGCATCGGCGAAACAGACCGATCGGGAGCGGCATGAGATTCGCCAATTTGTCTACACGTTGCGCGACCAGCCTTCGCCGGAAGTCCGCTGAACGCGCTGCCAACCGTGGTGCCGTGCTCTTGCCTTAAATCTTGGACCGTGTCTAATCCGGCCCCGTGGTTCTGTGGACGAGTCGTCCTTTGCAAATTCCAGTCCCTGGGGGGATCAATGTCTGACGTGCATGAAGGTAGTTCTGCCAGCCGGGTTGCTACGTACTTCGTTTTCATCTTTCTGATTGCCGCGATTATTGAAACGGCGATCGCCACTTTCGGCAGATAGCCGAGCTTTCGTTCGAGTCGATTTCCGCAAGCCTTTCCTCTACCTAATAACGCCTTGGGCGCACGCCGCCGTTGACCGCGGTGTTGACGCGGTGTTGACCGCGGCTGCGCTCTGTGCCCGCGTGTGTTACACTTTTCAATTCATAAAAACAAACGGTTGCAGGCGCCACGCTCAATCCACCCATGCTTTTTTCCAAAGAATATGTGGGCTATCTGGCCCGCGAAGTGACTAAGAAGCTGATTGCCGGAAAGTTCATTGAAACTTCGGCCGTGCCTGTCGTCAACGAGCGCGTGAACGCTGCGTTGGTGGACGAGCTCTCCCTGGAAGACCGGATCAATGACGAAGTCCGCGTCATCCTAGAAGCCTATTCCGACGAAATGCGCAATACCGGCGCCAACTATCAAGAAATGTTCCGCAAGGTGAAAACGGAACTCGTCCGCAAGTACAAGGCGGTGCTGTGAGACTGAGCCGCGACAAGGTTAACGTGCTGGCGCGAGCCGTTTCTGACGTGCTCAAACAGCTGGACGAAGTGGAGTTCATCGAAGATCCCAACACCATCCGGCAGGAAACCCGCAAGATTCTCGAAGAACTTTTAATGCAGGAAGCCAGGATCGACGTCGCCGCCCGCCAGAAGATTGATTCTCAAAAACGAACAATCCTGGAAGGCTCGCAGGAATGGGACATCTTGTACCGCAAGTACTACAACGAGGAAGTGAAGAAACTCGGCGTGTAGCCACTCCCTCCTTTAACCTCTTCCCAGAGGTATTCTGTGATCAAACCCGGCCGGGAATTTGCATCGATCATCAAGAATGCTGCGGCGGATGCTGGATTCGATCTCGCCGGCATTGCGCCCGCGACGGATGCTCGCGAGCTGGAATATTTTCCGGAATGGATCGCCGCCGGCCGCGCCGGCGAGATGAAGTACTTGGAATCGCGCGACGACCAAGGCGCTCTCAAGCGCGGCTCACTCGCTCGTGTAGCTCCGTGGGCGCGCAGTGTCGTGGTCTGCGCGATCAACTACAACACTGCACATCCCTATTCCACGCACGTGCAGGATGCCAATCGCGGATGGATTTCGCGCTATGCCTGGAGCCGCGAAGACTATCACGACGCCGTTCTCAGTCGATTGAAACAGGTTGAAGCCAAAATCCATGAGGCGGCGTGCGGACCAGAACCGGCGCTGGTTACGCGCAGCTATGTCGATACCGGACCCATCGTTGAGCGCGTGTTCGCGAAGTACGCGGGCGTGGGCTGGATCGGGAAAAACACCTGCATCATTAATCAGCAAATAGGCTCTTGGCTTTTTCTGGGAGTGATTCTCACTTCACTCGAGCTTCAGCCCGACCTGCCTGCACTCGATCGCTGCGGCACCTGCACTCGCTGCATCGAGGCCTGCCCAACCGATGCTTTCCTGGGCCCGTACCAACTCGATTCCAACCGCTGCATAGCGTATCTGACAATCGAAAAACGCGGCTCAATTCCCGAGGATATGAGGGCGGGCATCGGCCGCCATGTATTCGGATGCGACATCTGCCAGGATGTGTGTCCATGGAACCGGAAGGCTCCAGCCTCGGCGGCTCCTGAATTCGAATCCCGGCCCGGATTGGTCAATCCTGCACTGGAGTGGCTGGCGGAGATGTCGGAACAGGAGTTCCGCGAGACATTTCGGGGATCGCCCATCCGCCGGACCAAGCGTTCTGGCCTGCGGCGCAATGCCTCGATCGCCATGGGGAACAGCGGCAACGCCGATTTTCTGCCGATCCTTGTGAAGTTGGCCGACGACGAGGACGAAGGGGTCGCCGAAAGTGCCCGCTGGGCGATCGTGCGAGCTCATAATGCGGCCAAGTAAGAAATAAGAGACTTCCCCGGTACGACGCAAATAAAGCCTGTATATTCGCCTAATATTCGCCGTGCCCCCCCCAGATGCTTCTGAACTTCCGTAACTGGTTTTTTCGTTTAATAGCAACTAATGTTTCGCTAAAGGGTTCTTATTAAGAGGGTTAGACTTAGAGGTTGGTTTTCTTCGGAGTAATGTTGATTATGGTCTTACGCCCCAGTCAGCCGATGCGGCGCGCAGTGAGTGCCTGGTGTATGCTGGTGCTGGCTTGCGCTGGCATGGCCCATGCTTCCGCTACCCTCCTTCTCGAGGAGCCATACGGCAAGCTGGGATTCTTTACGGCTACTGGCCACGCCGCCGTCTATCTATCTGGCGTTTGTGCGGACAATCCGCTTGTCCTGCGCCGCTGTGCCCCCGGAGAAACTGGAGTCGTTCTCAGCCGCTACGATGGGGTAGCCGGCTACGACTGGGTTGCCATCCCGCTGATCCCATATCTGTACGCAGTCGAAAATCCGGGAGCCATTCCTCTTTTTGCCGATGCCAAGATGACGGCGTTCCTTCGCGATCGCTACCGTCGCCAGTACCTGGAAGACATCGCGCCCGACGCGAAGGATGGTGGACCTCCTGGAGGGAACTGGTACGAACTGGTTGGTTCTTCGTACGATCGAACCATCTACGGCTTCGAGATCGCGACCACTCCCGAGCAAGACGACGCACTGATCCACAAACTGAACTCGTCTCCGAACGAGTCACATTTCCGCACGGTATCTAAGAATTGCGCCGACTTTGCCAAAGACATTTTGAACTTTTACTATCCGAAGTCGCTGCATCGCAGCGTGGTCGCCGACGTCGGGATTACTACCCCAAAACAGATGGCGAAGATGCTGACGAAATACGCGGGCCGGCATCCCGAGCTCCAATCTTCGAGGCTGGTGATTTCGCAAGTGCCGGGCAGCATGCCCCGCAGTTCGGCCGTACACGGTGTGGTCGAGTCCTACTTCAAGTCGAAGAAATACATTGTGCCCAGCGCGGTGGTTAGTCCTATCTTCGCGGGCTGCGTTGCCGCCGTTTATGTTGGAACGAGAGCTGGCCATTTTGAGCCTGCACGTGGGGCAATGGTGTTTGTTGTCGGAGGCAATCCGGAGCCGCCGCTGGACCGCGAGGACCTTCGAGCCTATCGCGAGGAGTTGAAGCATGTGCTGGTCGGAGCGTATCCGGATAAACCGAACGCGAACATCGACAAGACGTGGGAGAAACTGCAAGCCAAGTCCAAGACAACGGTCGACGCAGAGGGACTCCCAATTCTGCAAGTGCGGGTAGGAGAAAATCTGGTGCAGGTGGGCGTGTCGGCTGAGAATGTTTTGAATGGCCACGCTCCTCCGCAACTCGTCCGTCAACTTCTGGAAGCGCGACTGCAATCCGAACTGAGTGGCCGTTCCGCCCGCGGGGTCACGGAAACCGAGGTTGAGCGCGATTGGAAGCTGCTGCAGACGACCATGGGTGAACGCAGCGACGCTGCTCTCGCCAGCCGTTTTACGCAGCGCACCGAAATCCCTCCTGGTAACCAGCCCTAGAATGCAGACGCGATCGCTTCTGCGAACCCAATCCCACTTAAGAGTCGTTCACAAGCCCACAAATGAAACGGCGGCGCTCGTAAGCGCGGCCCCGTACCTTCGTGGAGGCTATTGCTCTTGCGGCGGGTGCGGAACTGTACCCGGAACCGGAGGCTGGCCTGCCGGTTGTTGCTGCTGCCCCTGCTGAATCATCAGTTGACGCTGCTGCATTTCCTGCAGCATCTGCTGCGGAGTTTTTACTCCGGGTTGATCTGGATTGGCAGGTGGCTGCTGTTCGGCCTCAGCGGCCTGATCTCCGTTGTCTTCGGCGGCATTATCGTCATTGGATTCGGCATCGTTGGCATCGGCCTGAGGGTCTGGTTCCGGAGCGGGCGCGTTGGCCGCCTGGGTGGCGCCTGGCTGACCGTCCGGCGCAGGCGGGGGTGGATTTCCGTTGTCCTGCCCTGACTTGGCTACCAGCACAACTCGCGTCAATAAAGCGTCGTTTCCCGGGGATCCCATCAGCACGTAGTTGAAACGCGAGCCATTCAGCAGGTCCGCCAGGACGTCGCGGGCAGGTCCTGGTCCCAGATGGGTAACAACACGCTCGGGTGCGGCGGGAACCTCAATCTCGGCCCCAGTTTGCTTGCGCACCGCACGCAGAATATCGGCCAGGGTCGAATTGGGCGCTACGATCGTGAGCTGGCTATCTCTGTAACTGACCTGGGGTGGAACCGCTGCGATCGAATCGAGAGGAATTTGCTGGACCGGTTGCCCGGTTGGCCCCGACGGCAGGGGAGGCAGTTGCGGTTTCTTGGTTTTCGCTTTCTTATGGCTTTGAACAGAATCACCGAATGCCTGATCGGCACTGCCGAAGCACAGGATCGCGACGCCCAATACGAGAACGCCAGCTGGTTTCTTGAGTTTCAATCCCGTGCTCATAACGACTCCTGCAAAAGCCTGGTTTCGGGGGACCCCACAAGACCGCCTTACCGGAATTCTAGCACCGGGACGGCTGGAAGGAACTGGTGGTGGTTCCTTACTTCTCATCAGATAGAACGTACTAAGGCTACTCTCTTGCAATCTGGGCACGGAATGGCACGAATGGGGACAGCCGGAAAGCGATTGCAGTCAACCATTTCCCGTGACATAAAATCTTAACAAGGGTAGGGATAGCAAGCGTACACTGAGCCGAGGCGTCCAACCCTCTGAAAGTAAAGGCGGAACCACCCATGAAACCGGCGCCACGTCGTCTGCGGGCCTGTACTTTTTCGATAACCCTCTCCTTACTTGCATTGTTGAGTTCGAATGTTCGCGCCCAGAGTTGCCAGACATCGGGTGAGTTGGACGACGCCGCTCGCGCGGCCATCACCGCTGCGGGCCAGCGTTTCTTCGACCTCGCGGTGAAAGGGGACGTCGCGACGATGCGGCAGAATGCGATTCCCAGCCTCGCGGCGGACTTTGGCGGAATCGAGACCTCTGTCAAGGATCACCAGCCTGATCTTGCTGGAGCGCAAGCTACGATCAAATCTTCTTTTCTGCTCGATGCTTCGGGCGCCGCTCCCGACCCACATGCTGAATTCCTATGCGGAGTCTTTGGCAAGAATGGCCAGACGTCCGGCAGCGCGGCGTTTTATCTCGACAATCTGGCGCCGGGAAAGTATGCGGCTGTCCTTTTGAATGCGGCCTCTCCGAAAGGCAAGAACATGTTTTCCGAGATTCTCCAGCAGGCCGGGACCGACTGGAAGCTTGCGGGACTTTACATCAAAGCAGCGGATATCGCCGGTCACGACAGCAACTGGTTCCTGGACCGCGCCCGCGAGTACAAAGCCAAAGGCCAGATGCACAATGCGTGGTTCTTTTATCTCGAAGCGCGCAACTTGATCTCTCCGTTGTCCTTTATGAGCACGCTGGCCACCGATAATCTTTACGACGAATCGCAGAGCTTGCAACCCAGCGACCTGCCTTCTGGCGGAAAGACGTCGGACCTTCCCGCAGGAACCGCCACATACAAGGTCACTGCGGTTTTTCCTGAGGCCGTAGGAAACGATCTGGATTTGATCGTGAGATATCAGACGGCTGACGCCACGAATACAACCCAGGCGTATCAAGACAACGCCGCCGTTATAAAGGCGCTAGTCGCAAAATATCCGGAAGTTCGAGAGGCATTCGCAGCCGTCGTAGCGCGAGCCATCGACACCGGAGGCCGAGACTACGGAACCCTGATGGCGATGAAGGACATTAAGTAGATCTCGATCACGAAGCCGTAATCTGATCCATCACACATTCTGTCGGCTCTTTGTCGTCGCGCAGCCCCAGGAATACTGGCGCGCGCAGCTTTGGACCGCTGCCCGCGCTGGCTCCTCCGGTCCATTCGGCATATTCGATCTCCGCCACCAGTTCAGGTTTCACCCAGCTGACTTTCCTCAGCGCCTCTACTTCGCCATAGAACGGATTCTTCTTCGTCTGCAGCTTCTTCAGGGTCTTCCAAATCTCGCCCAGCGATTTCTGATTGAATCCGCTTCCGGCTTGTCCGACATGGATCAACCGTCCTTGCGTGTCGTAGAGCCCGAGCACGAGCGAACCGAAATGCGCGCGGCTTCCTTCCGGCTCGGTAAAGCCGCCCACGACACATTCCACCCGATGCCGGATCTTGATCTTCAGCCACTCCCGGCTGCGACGCTCTTCGTAAACGCTCTCTCGCTTCTTTGCGACAATGCCTTCCAGCCCCTTGGATTTCGCGACCTCAAATAGCGCCTTGCCTTGCTCTTCGTAGTGATCGGAATAGCGCAATGAATCTCCGGTCTTCACGATCGATGCCAGCTTGCGTTTGCGTTCTTCGAGCGGCACTTTGCGCCAATCTTCTCCGTCGAGATAGAGCAGATCGAACGCGTAATAGAGCACAGGAACATCCGCTTTGGCGGCGGCGCGCTTTCCGCCGGGACGAAATCCGGTGCGCTGCTGCATCAGGCTGAACGAAGCTTTCCCTTCATCGTCGAGCGCGACCACCTCCCCATCGAGGATCGCGTTCTTCGCCTGGATGAATCGTGCCAGATCTTTCAGTTCGGGATAGCGCGTAGTCAGTTCATTCTGATTGCGGGAGACCAGACGGACTTTGCCATTTTCAATGAAAGCAACGGCGCGATAGCCGTCCCACTTGATCTCAAAAAGCCATTCGGAACCGTCGAACGGCTGGTCGATGGATTCTGCGAGCATCGGATGGATCGCCGTGGGCATAGGTCGCTTCAGCGGGCCCGAGATTAGTTTGGGAGTAGCGGCAGTATCCCGGGGCGCAGCAACTGCTTTCACCACGGGGGACACAGAGGTCACAGAGGATTTTGTTTTAGATTGTTCTTTAGCTCTTCCTCTGTTTTCCTCGGTGCCCCCTGTGGTCCGTGTGCTTTTTTTTTTCTTCTCGACGCGAGCTAACGCGTCCGCGAGCCATGCTGCTTTCAATTTTCCTCGACCGGCGGGGCGGCTCTTCCATTCTCGAGAACCAGCGTCGCCGGCAATGTCAGCCATGCTACGCTTGCTGAGCACCGACACGTCAATGTCTGCGGCGTCGTATCCCTCGACGACATCGTCGTCGTGCTTCTTGATCATGAGCCATTCGTTGCCTTTGCTTCCCGGACGACGGCCCTTCATCTTTACCAGCGCGAAGTCACCCTTCAGTCGCTTGCCCTTCAGGCGAAATTTCAAGTCTCCCTTGGCCAGCATCGCGGCAGCTTCGGCTTCCGTGCCTGGAACGTATTTTCCATTCACCGGCACAGGAGACAGCGGCTGCCACGTGCCCACGTCCCACACCATGACGCTGCCCGCGCCATAGTTGCCCTCAGGAATATTTCCTTCGAAATCGAAATACGAGACCGGATGATCCTCGACCTGCATGGCCAGGCGCTTATCCGCGGGATCGAGCGACGGGCCTTTGGGCACAGCCCACGATTTCAGGACTCCTTCCATCTCCAACCGGAAGTCGTAGTGCAGGCGAGTCGCGTCGTGCTTCTGCACGACGAAGCGATTACCCTTCTTTTTCTCGACCTTCGGCGGAGGCTCGGGCGTGTCTTCAAATCGCCGTTTCCGCTTATATTCTTCGAGCGCCATGGCTGTCGTTCCGAGCGCCATTCTAGCAAGTCGACTCGGCGAATGCTGGACGCTCTCCGCCTAAGCCGGCGGCAGGGCAGCCGCTATAATCGCGATCTTGGTTTTCCGGTCTGAATCCCCGGGGCCACTGAGAACCAGGAACTGAGAACTAAGAACCGAGAACTGATTCATGAAGCGTGAATTCCCCGAACTTCCGTTAGTCGGTGTCGGCTCGATCATCATCGAGGGCGACCGCGTCCTGCTGGTCAAGCGCGCGCATCCGCCGATTCAGGGACAGTGGTCGATCCCCGGCGGTGTCCTCGAAGTCGGAGAACTGGTGCGCGACGCCGCAGTGCGCGAGACCCGCGAAGAGACTGGGCTCCTCGTCGAGCCCGGAGGTCTGCTCGGCGTCTACGATCGCGTCTTGCGCGATGCCGAAAAGCGGGTACAGTATCACTACGTGCTGATCGATTTCCTCTGCCGCCGGGTTGGAGGAGAACTGCACGCTGCCAGCGATGCCGCCGAAGTTCGCTGGTTCTCGCGCGAAGAATTACCCGCGCTTCAACTCGCCGAAGACACGCAAGACGTGATTCGCAAGGGATTTGAAAAGCTAGGCCGGTGATTCCGTTGGGCCCGGAACTCCATCGTCCTCCCACTCGACATTGCAGGAGCGACATCGCCACGCTCTGCGGCGCAACGGGACGGGCACGCCGAAATACGCGGTGACGTATGCAACCGGTTTGTTCAGTTCCTGGAAAGAAACATCGAGTGACTGGCAGTTCGGGCAACTCGGCTGCTGGTAGTCGCCTGTGCCGACAGCATCGAATCCCTCGGGTATCGGCTGGTCGAGGATTTCGTTCGCAACGTCGGCGTCGCTGGGGTCTACTTTCAGTTTGACGCCGCCCATCAGGTTTGACCAGAACCAATCCAGTCGCACCATGTTGTCGTCCACGAGTGCGCACTCGATCCCAGCGGAGTCCAGACAGCCCTTCGCTAAAAGCGCCTCGGGCAGATCGCGAAACTGCCGTACCGTGACCATCCGCCGCAGCTCGAGCTCGCCCTCCGAAGATGGAATCTCCTCTGCGGGTGGATCGGGAGGCGGAGGATCGCCGGGCTGGGGACCGACTGGCCTCGGTGGCGATTCTTTGACGATCACGGGAGCTTGCTCGACGAGCCGGGGCGTCAGACCTCGCCTCGACAACTCTACCTTCAACGCCTCTTTGGCAAGATCGGTGAGGTCGTAGGCTTGCCCCGCCACCTTCTCCAACTCCCCGTCCATCTGTCCGGCATAAAACTCAGCGAGCCGGCGTCCCTCCTGATCAGGATCGATCTTCGCCATGGCAAGGGATCATACTCCAAGTGGATTTGGCATCATTTGTGCGTGAATGGCTTGGCGAGAAAATAGAACGGCCCGCAGGCACTTGTGAGAACAAGGCCTGCGGGCCGCCCGGTGGACTGTTTGGGATTGACCAAGAGGTGGTCAATAATACGCCCTGTTCATTCCAAATGGTTTAGCGGTTAGGTCACAGAAATTGGTCACAGATTTCGCTGGTTCTCCGAGGCTAACGGTATTGAGCCTGAAAGGAGAACACCTTGAAGCAAAGGGTAAAACTGCTTATCCGTCCAGTCATCAAGGGCAAGCGCAAATGGCTCGCGGCTCGAAAAAACGTTTCCAGCCCCGATGACAAGGTTTTCTTTCTGCGCTGGCTCCCCAAAAGTGGCAACAACTACAAATATGAATCCATTGGCATAGTGAGTTGGGCGTCGGCGCAAACTGAGCGGGCCAAGAAGGAATTGGAATTGTTACAGGAGCTAGAAGCTCCGGTTTTCTCCGTTCATCCCCAAACCTTGGAGGAAATGCGCACCGCATTTCTTCACGACAAGGTCACCACGTTTAAGAAGGACGGCACACCGCTCGACCTTGACGCCATCCGTTCCTATAAATTGGTATCCCGCGAATTCCTCGATACTGTAAAGCGCACCCAAGCTGCTCACATCACCAAGCAGGACATGAAAGATTGGATTGCCATGCTGCGCCAGAGAGTCGGACACAGAACAGTTTGCAATCAATACATCCTGATCGCTTGCTTCTTGAAGTTCTGCGGGGTTGACCATAAGACTCTGTTACCGCAGAGCGAACGTCCGACCCCGTTGGCGGAAATCCCCGTAGCCTACACCGAAGCGGAAATGAGCAAATTCTTTTTCAATGTGGTAGACGAACGGGACGCCTTGGCATTTGAGTTCTTACTGAAAACAGGAGCGAGAAAAGAAGAGATGACGCATTGCGATTGGGAAAACAATTTGAACCTTGGGTCTAGTCCCACGGTGAAGTTTGTTACCAAGGATGACTTCCGGGTCAAGACGGGGAAAGGTCGTGAGATTCCGTTGGAGGCTGGATTGGCTGCCAAGCTGCGGGCATGGCGGAAAAAAAATCCCACCACCCGTTTGGTGTTTGGAAGGAAGAACGACACTCCCGAAGGCAATTTTCTCCGCACGTGCAAGATAGTGGCGACACGTGCAGGCATGGATCACACCAAGTTCTACTTGCATAAATTTAGGGACACGTTCGCCACTTGGAATCTGCGCAAAGGTCGGGACATCCGCACAGTGCAGCACTGGCTGGGGCATGCGGACATCAGCATGACGCAAAAGTATTTAGCTCCCGAGCAAGGGGAGCAGGCACAGAACCAAATCAACAACACCTTTGGGGGCACAGTGGTGAGTTTTGTGGCGTCATAATAGCGCCCTCGCTCATCGGCTGATCCGAAGTGCGCGGAAGTTCTGGTCCAACAACCGCGAGTGGGTCGGCACGGTCTGCCTCATTGCATCCCAGCGATTCTTCCAGTTCCGCGTTCCGTCTGGCTATCGAGTTGTCAAGTCGCCAGCTTGGTTCCGAGCGCAGGACTTGCGCGAGGTTTTGCGCCGTTCTTTCGTTACCCTCGTGTCCGCCATTTTGGAATCAGAGCGAACCTTAACGGACATGAGCGACGGAGGAAACGTAGCGACTGGGCGATGCTCGGGCGTTCGCCAACCGCCGCTATCTTCGCGTGATCAATAGGCGGCTGTGTTTGATGATCTCGGATGCAACGCCATTCTTCATGCGTATCTCGTCCGCTCTTGCGGGGCCGCCGCAGGGCGCACTCCGCATGAAAACCAGATCAGCCCCCGGCAGAATCACGCGGGCTGGAAATTGTGGCCCTTTGCATAATCGCGTTCATCCAACTGGTATGGAAGAAAACAATGCAGTAAACGGCAGCATGCACTGACTTGCGTTCTTTTTTTGTTTCTGTGGTGGAAATCCATATTAGGACAGGAAACATGAGCACGAATCCAATCACTACGAGTACATCTCTTGCACAGCCCATGACCAACTCACCTCGACCTGAGGCGAGTTTGGAGCCCGACACAGGTCGCAGAATCAACGGTAACCCTGACGCGGCGGCGGCCCGGGCGCATGCTCCGGGGAGGCCCGAATGAGGTCAGAAGAAACTCACAAAGAGCTGGAAATGTTCTGCGCAATGTATCCCACTATGTCAGATCGTGCGATTGCGAGGATGGTCGGAGTGTCGCGAACTCTTGTGTGGACTTACAGATCGCGTCGTCAAGGCAAACGAAATCCAAACTGGGAGCCGTGTCGTCCGGAAAAAGTCGAGGCTATCGTGCTTGAGCTGCGCAGTGGCAAAACATACAAAGAGATTGCGGCTAGCGTTCATTGTGGCTTGTCCACAATCGCGAAGGTCGCACTTCGTCACGGACTCAACAGGCGAGGTTCTGAACACACGGAAGCAAAAGCCATCAAAGCGCGCGCCATCGCGGATTTGCTCCGGCTCGGTCTTCCATATAAAGAGATTGCCGCTACCGTGCATGTCAGCATAAGCACAATCGTGAAGGTTGCGGCCACTCAGCGATGATCGCGGCCATTTGTTGTGAAGGGACTCGGGCTCTCGGGAGATGCCAAAGAAGCGATGTGTGCAGCCACTCCGAAAGCAAGTCCCTGAAATTTCCGAACTACGCACCCCCTTCATAAGGGCGAAACGGCCCTAAACAATCTTGAAGGGGTGCAAACAATGTCAATTCTCAAAGTGCTAAGGGAGAAACCAGAACTGCTGAATGTCGCGGAACTTGCCGCGCTGCTGAGGGTCGCTGAAGACACGATCCAAGGGTGGGCACGAAGGCAGCAAATTCCCAGCATCAAAATCGGGAAAATCGTTCGATTCGACGGAAACATGCTAGCTGATTGGGTTGAATTGCAAGGGATCGCAACGCACCCGATAGTCCGGCCTTTTCTTCAGCCACGTGCGCCCGGCAACCCGGACGATTTTCAAATGAAATGGACGGACTTGGGCGAACTCGCGCCGGAAGAATTCCGAATCTCCAAAGAGAAGCCGTGAAATGCGGACTTATTTCGGAGTGGGCCGCAGTATTAGCCGATGTCGGCAACTTGCAGGTTGCCACACTTCCGCTGCTACGGAACGCTTTAGTTAGATGATGGGTGTCTTGCCAAAAGGCATCGGGGAGTGAGTCCTCAAGCCCTCACTCCCCAAGTTTTTACATCATGGCTTAGCGGATTTCATCGTCCGTGATTATGAAAGGAGAAAAGAAAGGCTTGAAACCAATGAATACAACTCATCGCGTATTTGCTGAGGTTCATCGCATGGTGCTCTAGCCATGCCCGAAACCACACACACCTCTACCACTCCATCTGAAATCGGGAACGCACTTGCTTTGCGCCATGCTCCCAACGACCGCATCTGTGTCTGCTGCTATACCAAAAACGGGGACGGCAAATTTCACAATGAAGAGCATTTTGTGACCGGGATTACGGCGGCCGAGCAAATAGTTGAAGCGAATTACGATCTGGCGGGTGCCATTTGGTCGAATCTCCAGAAACTCCAAGCCAATGCCCTGTGCCGAAGCAAAGATACGGTGGAAGCCTACACCCACCTCTTGGTTGATGTTGATCGTAGGATCAAGACGCGGGAACTGAAAGACGCCGATGGCAACGTTCTCCGCGATGCCAAGGGCAACCCGCTGCTGGAAAAAATCAATGCCACGGAAGAAGAACGGGCTGTGCTGCTGGAAAGGACGAGCGAGATCGCGGCTTTCCTCCGGGAGGGCGAATTCGGCTGGGGGCGCGGAGTCATGGCGGACTCAGGCAACGGCTATCACTTGGATTGGGCCATTCATCCCCTCGATCCGAAAACGGGGAAGGAGTTGTACATCGCACTGCTGAAGGTGCTCACGCACAAGTTCCAGTCTCCGGATGTGAACATGGAAATCGATGTGAGCATGACCAATGAGACGCGAGTAATTACGGTATGGGTACTTGGAACCGCAAGTACCCGCATTCAGAGGAGCGCCCGCAGCGCCAGACACGCGTTCTCGATAGCCCGAAAAAAATGAACCCGCTAAGCGAGAGCCAGATCGAGTTGAAAATCGGGTTTGAAAACCTTGTTGATGATGCTCCCAAGGCAGGAGCAAAAAAGGCGAATTCCGATTGGCCGGAGGTTGATCAAGCGTGGCTCGAAGATTACGGAGTGGAGCACTTGCTGGACTGGGGCCTGCTCTACACGCCTCTGGAGGGTGAGAGTTACGAAAAGGATGGTGAGACTCACTATCGTCTTGGTAACTGCATCACCTCCGGCATGGGCACCGATGGCTTCTATGAGCATCACCAAGGCGGCAACAAACGACAGACAGAACTGATTCTTGGCAAGACTTTGGGCTACCAATGCTTTTCGAACGACTGCGATGCTCTCAAAATAAAAGACTGGCTGCGGCGCTTGCAGGGGTTGAAAAGAGAGAAATACCCGCATCGCATTCTTAAAGACGACACGGAGACGCTGATGGGCCTGTTCAGAGCCGAGGCGGCGGACGGAACCTCGCCACCCCCGGCAGATTGGGAGCCCCACGTCCGGGAGCATGACGAATCCTACAACCTCAAGGGACTGCCCTGCCCCACTTGCCAAAAGGAATTGCTTGCGGGAGCGATGGATCAGGAGTGCAGGTCTTGCACGGCTAAGGCTCTTACCGCCGTGGAAGACGGTAAGGCTGAGTTGCTGCGGGTCAAGGATAAAGGGGGGAACACAATACAAGTAGTGTCCATCAACGCCGCATCGGTTAGACCCGAAGCCCAAACGTGGACATGGAAGAATCGCATCCCGGACGCCTCCATCACTTGGTTCGTGGGTAAGCCGGGACAGGGCAAAAGCCTAGCTTCCATCAATGTTGCGGCCATTGTTAGCACGGGCAGGGATTGGGCCGACGGAGCGAGGAACACGATGGGGCCGAAGAGGATGCTGATGTACTGCCCCGAAGACAGCATCTCTCGTGTCGTAGTACCCCGCTTGATAGCAGCCGGGGCGGACTTAAGCAAAGTCGATTTGTTGGATAGCCGCTCCTTCCGCACCTATTGTCCTGATGGCACCAAAATAAAGCGGTGTCTCGCAATGGACGAGGACATGCCCGCATTGCTCACCCTGTTGGGCAAACACCCCGACATCGCCTTGATGGTCTGCGACCCGATCACCGGAATCTGGGGGGATACTAATGTAAATCACAACAAGGAAATCTGGCCCGTAGTGGCGAATCTGATTGAATTGTGTGAAAAACGGAACCTCACGTTCCTCGGAGTAGCGCACACCAACAAGCGAGGTAGTGATGCCGACGCCATCGACAAAATTCAAGGCGGCTCCACAATGGCCGGCGCTGCTAGGGCTGCGTTCCTATTCAGCCGTGATCCGGACTCGGAAGACAAACACGACCATGTGATGACCAACGTCAAGGTGAATTATACGGACGAGTGGAACGGACTCAAGTTCCGCACCGTAGGGACTACCGCCGTAACCGGAGACAAACGGGAATTGGAGACGGTCAGGTTGGACTGGTTGGAACCGACGGAGATGAGCGCCGACGATGTCATGGACAAGCAGCGGGAGAAAAAGGCCAATGGTGGCAGCGCGGTGGATGGCAAGTTGGGACTTGCGAAGGCGTTGCTCACTACCAACCTACAAGCAGGCAATGACATTCAGTTCAAGTTGATTGAACAAGCAGAAGAAAAAGAGGGCATCAGCCGCGCCACCATGTTCCGGGCTGCAAAAGATTTGGGGTTGACGAGCAGCGCCACGAAACCGAAGCGGTGGTTCTTGCCCTACAGGGAGGAGCCGGAAAATAGAATGCCGGACAATGAGGTTTTGTGATGCAACGTCTCAAACACCCCGTGCCATAGGGCTTGAGACGTTGAGACATTGAGACACTGCCTCCTAACCCCTACGCCACCAGTACATTGAGATAGATAGAAGGGAGACGGTTACCGTCTCAACGTCGCACGTCACAGGGGGCTGAGACATGGTTGATACAAACACTCCGAAGTTCCTGCATGAAGACCTATCGTGGCACATTCACGGGCAATTCCCGGACTTTCAAACCTACTGATATAGGCCATAAATGGAAGCGGTGCCTCGAATTGCAGGTGAACGAATTGCAATTGGCAATGGAAAAATCGAGGGCTGCCTAAATTTGCGAGGACTAAGTTTCGGCGCAAGAAGGGGCAGCGGCAATTATTTTCTGGAGCAAAACTATGAACGCGAGACCAGTAGTCAAACAAATCTTAATTGCTCGTAAGTTAAAACGCTGGTCAATGATTTGCCAGTGTAGGTTGATTGAACCGTCCTTTCCCCGCGCCCGCGCTCGCAAGAACTATTGGCGATTGTTCCTTCAGTACAGAGAAATTGCCGAGCGGATTGGCCTTCACGAGTGGTCGGTATACTAGGCGGGGGCTTTGTGCAGAGAACCTGACAACCATTACGTGGGTAACTGTGCTAAGCATCAATCAACGGTGTCCAATGGTATAGGCTGCTTCTCGCCTCGAAGTACAAATGAGCGAACTGAGCGGTCTTGGCGGTCATCTGGTTGCCGCCACAACTTTTGTCCTCTAGCAAGAGCGTGAGCCGCGATGACGTTGACCAAGATAATTTACCTTGTTGCTGCTGCGGCATGTTCCCTCTTCCTGCTGAGTCGCAATCTCGAAGCTGGGGGAAGATGGTCAGTGCTACTTCTTTACTGGCTATTCGTCTGCGCCCTCCCTCTGCTATTTGTCTTCGCCTACCCCCGGTTTCTCTTTGCAGATTCAACTTCACAGAAGCGTCGAAAGTACGCAGCCGCCCTACACGGTCTGGGAGCGGTCACAGCCACCGTTCTCTTTCCAATCCTAGCGGTGCCCTTCTGGAAAAATCCGGTGCGCGACCTCGACGAGTCCATAAGTATCGTCGTTATTCAAGTGTCAGTCTTGGTTTTGTTTTTAGTCGTCGCAGTCTTCCTTTTGCTCAAGAACAAGTCCAGTCTTGTAATGTTTGCTTCCCTCCTGTTTTGGCCGTATTGGTTTCTGTCCGCTCTTGTCAACACCGGGCGCTTCTTTCAAGCGACCCCACTTCAGGCGGTGTTTTACTTTCTCTGTTTCGTTTCTGCCGTCCTCTTTGCATTCGCTGCGGGCACAATTCCGCAACGACCTACGTTCGCTCATGCGACCGCGCTCGCAGGATTAATGAGCGTACCGTGGATTTACTCGAATGCGATGACAGATTCCGGTTTGGGAAATGTCTGGCTCGTGTTTAATGTCCCAGACAGGGAACTGGGTGCGTACCCACCTCCGTATGCACAGATCGCGATTACCGTCGTCGGACTCATCGCACTAGCCGTCGTCACTGCTGGGTTGCGGCTGCTTCCGGCACAGTGGCAGTTCCGAGGAACGCCGTTTCGCGAACGAACTTGGCCCGCTGTCGGCGCAGGCATTGTCGTCTTGGCTATCTGGTTTAGCCAATCGGTGCTGCCGTATCGCATTCCGGGTGCTATTGACTACAGAGACTATCCGGTTCTTCAAATTCTGCACGTCGAAAAACGCGGTCTCCAATTTCACGAGAGATGCTTCAGTGTCTACTGGCAACGCCCTTATCGTCCGATTTCGGTCTCTTTCACAGGAAGCGACCGACAACTGTTTCAGTATCGCTTCCAACATGATGGTAGTTCGCTGCAACTTCCGAAGACTCTCGTCGAGCATATTCAAGCCATGGTTGAATCAGCTCATGAAAAACGGCAACAGGACGTTGTGAAGCCGATTTGGAATTGGAACGCTGATCGCTGGTATTTTTCAGGTCAAGGCTTCGGTCTTAGAGGGTACGATGCCTTCAATGGATCAAACCCTCCGGAAGAGGTCGTTGACCTATTTCGCGAGCTCGACGGAACCCCCCGCCACTCCGAAACCCACTCCGAACTGAAAGATGTCTGTCTCGGTTTCTGCTTTGACCCGCTATCGGCGATGGGTTGGCTTTATGCGAACCATCGTTGCTTCAACGACGGGCACGGCCTCGTATGTCGGTAAGGACGACTATCTTTACGAGTCTTTCCGTCAGTTGGCGCAACAGTGCTCCGCTCCGTGAAGGCGCTGGACTTCAGCGGGTGCTACTCCCGCCCGCAAACTGGTGCGCTTCACCCGATGGCAACCGAAGTCGGTTGTTTCTCGGTAAACGAAAAGCACCCTTTCTACGATTTCGCCTGCGGGCGACGGCACCACTCCTTGCGGGGAGGGTTGAGTCGGTCCGGATGAAGATGGCTTCACACTGTCAGCGAACAGCGGGTTGGGTGTATGATTCGTGCCGTTTTTGAACCAAGAAAGAGATTCCGGCTTGGCCGAGGTAGCGCGATGAACGCGAAGCTGTTGTCCGTTTGGCTCTCTCTGTGCACGTGCGCTTTCGCGCAATCTTATTCAGCCTCCACGTTCGCTACCTTTCCGCCGTACAAGAACGGGCCGACGCTTCCGGGAGGCGGCTTACTCATCGATTCGGCCGGAAACCTCTACGGGAGTGCGGTTAATGACGTCAATAGCAATGACGGCGCGATCTTCAAGGTTTCTCCGGAAGGTGAGCTAACAGTCATCTACAGCTTTCCGGGAGGAACTGACGGAAACGGACCGTCGGGTCTGTTTCGAGACTCCGCTGGGAATTTTTATGGCACGACGTTTCTGGGCGGCACCTCAGGCGGCGGAGTGGTCTTCAAGATCAGCCCTGACGGCAAAGAAACCGTCTTGCATAATTTCCCCGGCTCTCAGTTCCTAACGTATCCAGTCTTGGTGGACGCTACCGGAGACATTTATGGCTACAACTGGGGAACTGCCAGCGACCGTGGAGATGGTTTCTTGTACGAGGTTACGAGTAAAGGCAAGTATTCCGTTCTGCACACTTTTTGTGCTTCCGGAGATTGCTCGGACGGTTCGGAACCGAGCGGCCGTCCAATCATAGACAAGGCGGGAAATCTGTATGGAGTCACTACGTATGGTGGAGCTTCGGGCGATGGAGCCGTTTTCAAGCTGACTCCGAAACATGAGTACAGCGTGCTCTACAGCTTTAACGGAGTAAATGACGCTGGTGGGCCTGACGGCAGCCTGATTCAAGACTCCGAAGGACTGATGTACGGATGTGCAGGCGGCAATGAGGTCGGCAGCAACGGTGCGATATTCTCGATCACGACGGATGGGACGTTCTCTATCATTTACAGCTTTACTGGAGGCGAGGATGGCTTCAATCCCGTGTGCCCCATGATTCTCGATTCGGCGGGGAACCTCTATGGCGTAACTTACAACGGGACCGCGACGGGAGCCTCGTCGCCGGAGTTCAAGATCACTCCGAAAGGCGAGGATACCACGATATACACGGCAGGATCGGGAGGCGCGGGCCCGGGCTTGGCCATGGACAAGGCTGGAAACATCTACGGCGAGTCCTACTTCGGAGGTTCGAAAGGTGAAGGCACGATTTACAAGCTGACGAAGAAATAAGAAGTTGGTCCAAAGATTCCCATACCACCGCAGCGCCGAGCGCTCTGCTCGCCTATAGTCAATCGAACGTGAAAGCATTATGTAACGCAGGCATTGCGGGAGCGCTCTATCTTAAAGCTGAGATGCTAGTGCTGCGACCGCATAGAGAGTAACACAGTTAGATACTTGTCGACATACCTATCCAAGCGTATTGCTGGGGCATGGAAGACAGCGGAAAAGTTCAGGTTCGGTTGTCCAAGTTGGAGCAGGAGCAATTGGACGAATTGTTGAGGGGTGGTCTTCAACCGGTGCGAACGGTGCTCCGCGCCTTGGTGCTGCGGCAACTGGCGGACGGGCAAACCATCCGCAAGGTAGCCCGCAACGTGGGCTTGACTCCGAAGACGGTGTGGCTGACCAGCCAACGCTACCAGCAAGGCGGGCTGGATCGGGCGTTGTACGAGCGGGCGCGGCCCGGAAAAGAAGCGCGGTTGGACGCCCAACAGCGGCAGCGCATCGTGGCTCTGGTCTGCAGTCCGCCGCCGGAGGGCCGGGCGCGGTGGACGGTGCGCTTGCTGGCGGAGGAGGCGGTGAAGCGCAAGCTGGTGCCGGGGGTGGGACGAGAGACGGTGAGAATCCTGCTCGAAAGCCACGACCTAAAACCGTGGCGGGAAAAAAATGTGGTGCGTGGCCGAACTCGATGAGCAATATATCGCGCGCATGGAGGATGTGCTGGCCGTGTATGAAAAGCCGCTCTCGGCAAGCGAACCGGTGGTGTGTGTCGACGAGAAACCGGTAGTTTTGCATCAGGAAGTACGGCCTCCGGTAGCGATGCAGCCGGGACGGGTGGCCCGTCGGGATGGTGAATATCGGCGTTGCGGAACGGCCAATGTGTTCTGCGGTGTCCAACCGAAAGCGGGGCGGCATTTCACCAAGGTGACCGACAACCGTTCCTCACCCCAGTTTGCCGACTATCTGTTGGACATTGCTGCCGCTTATCCGGAGGCCGATACCATTCATCTGGTGATGGACAACCTCAGTTCGCATACCCGCAAGGCGATAGTCGAACGCTTTGGTGCAGAAGCCGGCGATTGGCTGTGGAATCGGTTCACCGTGCACTACACCCCCAAGCACGGCAGTTGGTTGAACCAGGCGGAAATTGCGATCGGCCTATTCTCTCGGCAATGCTTGGGCCAACGTCGCATTGCAGATCGAACTTCTCTGCGCCAAGAAACTCAAGCCTGGAACCGCTGGGTCAATCGCGACCGGGTTATGATCCAGTGGAACTTTACTCGCAAGAAGGCTCGCCAAAAGTTTGGCTACAAAATCACGCGGTCACGGTACTAGTAAGCCGTCCCGGTGATTTCGTTAATACGAATCCGCTTCTGAGGATCGGTATAAGTCCAGCGAAAAGGTTTTGCTGATTTGGCATAAGCCTCGATGTACTTGCGTAGCTTTCGTGCCAAATCAGCAACCGAAGTGAAGACGCCGCGGCTGATCACGTCGCGCTGGATCTTAGCGAACCACAACTCCACTTGATTCAACCAAGAGGAATAGGTGGGAGTGAAGTGGAAACGAACTTTGGGATGGTGCGCCAAGAATTCCTCTACTGCTTTGGTCTTGTGGGCCGAAAGATTGTCCAGCACGATGTGGATTTCCTTCGCCCACCGCGTCTTGCTGAGCAACTGATTCAGAAAGGCGATGAACTCGGCGCTGGTGTGCCGCTTGGCGGTTTTGCCTTCTACTTTGCCGGTCTTCACATCCAGAGCCGCATATAACGAGAGCGTGCCGTGACGGTAGTACTCGAAGCCATGCCGTTCCGCTCGGCCCGGCGACAACGGCAATACCGGGTCGAGCCGATCCAGAGCCTGAATCGCCGTCTTTTCATCGAGGCAAAACACGGCGGCATGCTGCGGCGGATGCAAGTATAGACCGATGATGTCAGCCGCTTTGCTTTCAAAATCGGGATCGTTGCTGGCCATATACCGTTCCAGTCGGTGCGGTTTCAGTTGCGCTTGGGCCAGAATCCGCTGCACCGTGGACTTGCTGAGCGCCAACTCGCTCGCCAGTTTTCGGCAGGACCAGTGCGTGCTGCCGTCCCCTGGTGGTTGCTGCACTCGCCGGATCACGCGGGCTTGCACCTTCGGCGTCGCTGTCCGCGGCTTGCTGCCCAGATGACGGCCTTCCAAGCCCGCCAATCCGTCTCGTTCGAAGCGCATCTTCCAGCGGGCGATGGTGGGCAAACTAGTTTTTAGGCTTCTGGCAATCTCGCGATACGTACTGCCATCGGCTAAAGCCAGGATGAGTCGCGCGCGAAACACATCTCCGGCAGGCAGGGTTCGTGATTGCGCCCAGCGCTGTAAGTCCTCTTCTTTGTTCGGGCATCAGTTTGAGCAAGCTTCGATTATCCGTCATGCCGGATAGACGGTCGAAACGCGCTTACGTTATCACTGGGACACTATACTAGTGCTGCGACCGCATAGAGAGTAACACAGTTAGATACTTGTCGACATACCTATCCAAGCGTATTGCTGGGGCATGGAAGACAGCGGAAAAGTTCAGGTTCGGTTGTCCAAGTTGGAGCAGGAGCAATTGGACGAATTGTTGAGGGGTGGTCTTCAACCGGTGCGAACGGTGCTCCGCGCCTTGGTGCTGCGGCAACTGGCGGACGGGCAAACCATCCGCAAGGTAGCCCGCAACGTGGGCTTGACTCCGAAGACGGTGTGGCTGACCAGCCAACGCTACCAGCAAGGCGGGCTGGATCGGGCGTTGTACGAGCGGGCGCGGCCCGGAAAAGAAGCGCGGTTGGACGCCCAACAGCGGCAGCGCATCGTGGCTCTGGTCTGCAGTCCGCCGCCGGAGGGCCGGGCGCGGTGGACGGTGCGCTTGCTGGCGGAGGAGGCGGTGAAGCGCAAGCTGGTGCCGGGGGTGGGACGAGAGACGGTGAGAATCCTGCTCGAAAGCCACGACCTAAAACCGTGGCGGGAAAAAAATGTGGTGCGTGGCCGAACTCGATGAGCAATATATCGCGCGCATGGAGGATGTGCTGGCCGTGTATGAAAAGCCGCTCTCGGCGCGGGAACCGGTGGTGTGTGTCGACGAGAAACCGGTAGTTTTGCATCAGGAAGTACGGCCTCCGGTAGCGATGCAGCCGGGACGGGTGGCCCGTCGGGATGGTGAATATCGGCGTTGCGGAACGGCCAATGTGTTCTGCGGTGTCCAACCGAAAGCGGGGCGGCATTTCACCAAGGTGACCGACAACCGTTCCTCACCCCAGTTTGCCGACTATCTGTTGGACATTGCTGCCGCTTATCCGGAGGCCGATACCATTCATCTGGTGATGGACAACCTCAGTTCGCATACCCGCAAGGCGATAGTCGAACGCTTTGGTGCAGAAGCCGGCGATTGGCTGTGGAATCGGTTCACCGTGCACTACACCCCCAAGCACGGCAGTTGGTTGAACCAGGCGGAAATTGCGATCGGCCTATTCTCTCGGCAATGCTTGGGCCAACGTCGCATTGCAGATCGAACTTCTCTGCGCCAAGAAACTCAAGCCTGGAACCGCCGGGTCAATCGCGACCGGGTTATGATCCAGTGGAACTTTACTCGCAAGAAGGCTCGCCAAAAGTTTGGCTACAAAATCACGCGGTCACGGTACTAGTGGGAGGAAACCGGTGAAGACCAGTGAGCGTCGCGGAACTGCCAGCGTCCCTCGCGATACTCTGTAAGTCCTGTAAAGTATCCCGTTTCGGTAATGCTGTGCCCGGCGGTGTCGACTTGCATCTCGCGCCATGAGACCGCGACTACGGCGAACTCGTTGGTGAGCGGATCGACGCGCAAATCATCTCCCCAGTTCAACTCAATGTGACGAATGGTTTGGGCAAACTTGCGAGTACCCTCCTGTGCCGCAGCAGGATTCGGGAAGGCTATCTGGCCGTTGACGGCCATAAAGAACGCAGGACTGGCATCGAAATACTTGATCCAAGCCATGGGGCCATCCTGGGTGACGGAATGGGAGACGGTTTGCATGAACGCGCGCACGGCTTGGTCGACCGAGGTAGCTCCGTCCCGGGTCGGGGAGTTGGAAGGGCTCGCGCCAGGCGCACCAAGAACCCAGGCTGCCAACGTGACCGCCAGCAGCAGAGAACGGATTCGCAACTTGCGCGAAAAACGGAACGAAGCGGGAAGGACGCGAGTCCAAGACAACATTGAAAACCTCCATCGACAGCCCAGCCGGAATAACTGAGGTATTACGGTCAAAACCCCTCAATGACCGAAATGGCCTGGTTTCGCCAATTGACTTTCGGTTTGCTCGTCAGCCGGCCAGAGCCGGGAAGGCTCCCATCCCAAAGTCAGCGCCAGTACCATGTCATCAAAAACATTAAGACATACTCCACTCCATCGCTCACATTGTGTCCAATGATCGAAGCCAACAGGCTCCCAGATTTTTCGCGCCAGTAGGCATAGAGAATGCCGAGTGCGAACGCATAGATCTGCTGGCCTAACGCTATCCACAAGTTTTCTGTCCAGAAGCTGATGAGGTGAGATAGTGCAAACAACAGCGCCAGAACGACTCCGGCGACATGCATCTCGTATTTCCAGAAGCGTACGCGGCCCGAAGTGCGCTGCATGAGAAACGTTTGTAGCAGCCCACGGAACGGAATCTCTTCGGTCGGCCCAGCAATGATCCATTCGAAAAAAAGCCAAGCTCCCATACTTCGAGGCGTCAGGATGAGATTGTCCCCCGGTGGAATATGCCTTAGTATCTGGGGAAAATAATCGACCAAGGTCATGATGAGACCGAATGCCGCTCCCCACAGCAGCGCGGATGGCACGTAATGTTTGTGCTTGGGCCATTCCAACCCGTACTCGGAGAACTTTCCGCTGCGGAACCATGCGATGAGTGCTATCGCAATCAGCAACATTACGGTATGGTTGGCTATCAACGCCCATGGCGTTTCCGTGCCGCTCATGTGCTTCGTAAACAAAATGAAGACATAGCCGCTGGGCAGGACGACGAGCAGTCCTAATCCAATAGTTGCCAGAATTGGCAAAAGACGTAGTTGCAGCCCCGAGATGGAAAATACAGATGTTGCGCTTCCGATGAGATAGGTATCTGTGGCGTCCGTGCTTGTGCTCTGAGAATTCACACTCCCAGTTATAAGCACGCGGAGTCGCAGTGTCTTGAATCTATTTGCAACTGGATCGCCATGCGCCGGGGCAATGCCCGGTCATGCTTTTCACGCTGCGAGTCATATGGGCTTGGTCGGCAAACCCGAAATGGGCCGCTATGTCTGATAATGACGTATCAGCTGTTCGGATCGCTCTCCAAGCCTGACGCGTCCGGGCACGTGCTCGAAAAGCTGAAGGTGAAATTCCGAATACTTTGGCAAAACTGCGCGACAGGTCCCAAGCAGAAATTCCTTTTGCCTTGCTCCAGTCGGAAAGGTTGACGGACGCATTCTGCGCCAACGATGCTGCTAGTTCGTCCGGCCAATCCTGAAACTCCGGTTCCGTTATTTTTGTCGACCACACTAGCAGAGCCGCAGCTTCCGAGTCGCCCGTCTCCATAAGACGAGCAATCGCATCCGGGTCGTCGACCCTCCCTAACCCTGATCGAAATGCATATTGGGCAGGCAAGGGCACATTGAGTACCACTGCTCCAGTCAGAATGCGATCCAGATGCGCTTCGAAAGCCTCGTGCAGCACCACGTTGCCGACCTGCACTCGATGTCGACCAGAATCCCCAGCCTCCTCATAGCATCCAGACAGGACCAGCGCTGCATACGCACGTTCATGAACGTGGCGGTCGATGAGATGCGTGCGCAGTGTTTGCCATGTTCGCATTTAGCGGTCGTGGACTTCGAGTTTATGATAGCTCACTCGGGGCGGTCGAGTGGTCGGTTAACCCGGAAACTACGTGCTGCTGGTCAATTTGGTGTTAAATCTTAGTTTCCTATCGACAAGTGCGCCGGCGGTGAGCTTCCGCGTGGACCCAAGTGTTTCCCGCCGGGGCACTTGCGATAGGAAGATTTGTACGAAGCCGGTGGCGCGGCGGACGCGGGGGAGCTATGGGTTTTGCATACGCGATTCGCGACTTGTTCGTTGGAGGGTTGGGTTGAGCGGATTGGCAGAGAGTGTCGGCAAGAGTGTTCGTAGGTAAGAGGAGTCGATCCGGTGCGGGTAATTTAAGAAAGTAAGTGGTGGATTGAGGTGGATTGCGGTGAGTCCATACACTACGGCCGTCGGAGCCGAAGCTCGCGCTGTGGAGGGCGGCCTGGTTGGATGATTAGGAAGAGTCAAGGTATGCGCTCCGGTTCGAGAGTTGCCCAGCAGGAATGCCAGAGAATCTTTCGCCGATAAGCATGGGCGTGGAACATTTTGGACAGCGGAAACAAGTGGGCTGAGTGCGTGAGGAAGTAGCGACTGCGGGTGGGTGCGGCGTGGGCTGGTCCGCGAGTAACCGCTGACAGAGCGGCAGAAGAGTGGCGCGCCGCCGATTGGCGAGGAAGCCGAAAGAGCGGATGCGGACGAAGCCGCGGGGCAGGACGTGGAGCAGGAAGCGACGTAGGAACTCTTGCGCACCGAGCGTCATCATCCTCTTCTTATTACCGTGGGCATAATCCTTCCAGCGGAAAGTAACCTGATCCTGCTCGAAAGCCACGAGGCGGTGGTTGGTGATGGCCACGCGATGGGTGTAGCGGGCGAGATAGCCGAGCACATGATGAGGACCGCCGAAAGGGGGCTTAGCGTAGACGACCCAGTTCTGACGGAACAAGGGACGCAAGAAGGAGCGGAAGGCCTTTTCGTTGGCCAGGGGTTGAAGAGATCCGGCGAAGGTGAGTTGGTGTTGCTGGAATCGTCGCTTCAAGCCGGCGACGAACTTGCCACGGAAGACGCGACTGAGTACGTGGACGGGTAAGAAGAAGGGATAGCGGGGATGAATCCACCGGGTGCGGTCGGGCGCGAGGCCCCCGGCGGGAATGACGCAGTGGACGTGAGGATGAGCCAGCAGATTCTGCCCCCAGGTATGCAAGACGGAAAGGAAGCCAATGTCGGCTCCGAGATGTTTGGGATCGGCGGCAATCTCCAGAAGAGTTTCCGCACTGGCGCGGAACAAGAGGTCATAGAGGACCTTCTTGTTCTGCAGCGCCAGTGGGGAGAGTTGGTGAGGCAGAGTGAAGACAACGTGGACATAGGCGACGGGCAGAAGTTCGCTCTGCCGAGCCATAATCCACTTGTCGCGAGCGCCGCTCTGACACTTGGGGCAATGGCGATCACGGCAACTGTTATATGAGGTGGTGCGATACCCACAGCGCGGGCATTGGTCGCGATGCCCGCCGAGTGACGCCGTACGGCAGCGAGCGATGGCGCGCAGTACTTTCCGATGAGCCCAGTGGATCCAGCGGAAGTTGCTGCGGATGAAGCGATCCCCTTGGGCGCGAACGATATCGGCCACCTCGAGGAGGGGCCGAGTCATTTTTTCTTCAGTCTCCGGGAGCGTTTAACGTTATCCAGGTTGGAGATCTGCAGTTGGTCGAGCGGATTGGGGATGGCCTGCAGATGCTTGGGGGAGAGATGCAGGTAGACCAGAGTGTGCTCCAGTCGGGAATGACCGAGTAAGACCTGAATGGTACGCAGGTCAGCGCCAGCTTCGAGAAGATGGGAAGCACAACTATGCCGCAGGCTGTGAGGAGAAAGGCGTTTCGTGATGCCGGCCTTTTGGGCGGCTTGCTGGCAAGCTAACCAAACTATATTGGGGCTGATGGGGACGTCGGCGCGCACTCCTTTGACGGTGCCCGGAAACAGGAAGGTGGTGGGCCGCATCCAGCGAAAGTAGACGCGCAGAGTCTCCAGCAGCTTGGGGCTCAAAGGAACCTCGCGGTCGCGGCTGCCCTTGCCTTGGTTAATGCGAATCATCATGCGCTGACTGTCGATGTCTTGTACCTTCAAGCGGCAGAGTTCGGCCCGGCGTGCGGCGGTCGAATACAAGGTCATGAGCAGGGTGCGGTGATAGAGATTGCGGGCCGCGTCGATCAGTCTGCTCACTTCCTCCGGGCTGAGCACGGTCGGCAGTCGCTTGCGGGATTTGGGAAACGGAATGTACTCGGCGAGAAAGTGCTGGCGCAGAGTCTTTACGAACAAGAAGCGCAACGCGGACACATACTGACTGACCGTGGCCGGAGCCAACTTCTTGGCTTGGAACAGATAAGCCTGATACTGCCGAATTTGCTCGGGCCCGAGCTTGTCCGGTGGCTGGTGAAAATACATCGCGAACTCGCGGACGATGCGAACGTAGGTTTTTGCGGTACGATGGGAATAGTTACGACGCTGGATTTCTTCCAGCATCTTTTGGCGTAGTTGGGTCACGGGGACCTCCTTTTTCCGTGACCCAACTTATCAATCTCTCAATCCCTCATCACTGCTGATCTCCGAACACGCGGTAGCGTACGCCGCGCCAGCGGCTTCGTACAAATCCCGATTTCACTCATCCTATGAAAAAGGATGTCAAGTAAAAAAGCTTCTCCCCGCCCCTCTGAGAGATGCGGGCGTGGTGATTTACATCCAGCCCCACCTCATTCCTCACCTCATTCTTAGAGGGGTTATTGGTTTGGTCGCTTTGGCTCGCCGCACTTTCCCGGGGCGATGCCAACCCCGGTTGCTGGTCCCAACTCGACGGTTTCATGAAGTCAGTGGCGCACGACGCCGTTCGGTTGCGAAGCTACGCAAGCTAAGCGTTGGCTTAAGTGCCAACCAAGATCCTATGTGAGGCTCGAGGCCTATAGCTTTTTTCGGTTATCCGAGGGGGCATAGGATTGACCCGGAGACTCGGTGCTGAACTACAGCACACAGAGTGCCTGAATGAGTGAATGGATACTCTCCCTCGAACCGGAGCATCGCAAGAACCGATTGGCTACCACCGAGGCATGAAAACCTTGGGCGATTACCTGGGTTCTATTCGATGCTCAAGCTGCTTGCGTTTTCAGTTGTTCGGCGTCGAAACGTTCCTCCTTTTTCCAAAGTGTCAAGGTAATGGCCGCGATCTTGCGCGCCAGCGTCAGACGCGCCATCTCCGGCTTCATCCCCTTGGCCAGCAAACCCGTGTAGAAATCGTAGAACGGTCCCCTGCCACAGCTGGCCCGGGTGGCCGCACTCTTGAAGATCTCTTTCATCTCGTGGTTGTGATTTCGATTCAGCCCACGGAGCTGTTGAGGTTTCTTGGAGCGTTGCAGTTGTCCGCTCACAAAGCGGAATTGCGCACTGTCGTGCGTCTCAATGCCCAGCCCACTGTAGGTCCAGAGTTGCCGCTTGCTGCGGAACCGGTGCGGGGTTTGCATCAGCGCGATCAAGCGGGCGGCTCGAATCGGACCAATGCAGGGAATCTGGCGCAGCAGTTTCGTGGCCTTGTGTTTTCGACTCTCGGCCAAAAACTCGGGCCGCACCTCTCGCCGCAAGGCCTGCAATCCATCCAGCTGTTGATCGAGCAGCCGCCCGGCGGCGCACCCCGGCGTGCGGAATCTTGCTCAACCATTCCTCTCGAGCGCGCGCAGCATAGACCTGGGTGCCGGCACAAGGAATGCCCCAACCGCGATACAGCGCCTTCAGGCGATTCATCACGCGCGTCAAATCTTTGCTGATGGTCTGATAACTCCGCCCCAGCTCGCGCAAGGTTCGTAGTCCGTTTTCCCCGTGGTAGACCGGTCGCAGCATCCCGGTGCGCAACAAGTCGGCTAGCTTCTGCGCATCCACCTTGTCGCTCTTGCTGCCCTCCTTTAACAAGGCATTGCGCCGCGGATTGCACACCACAATGTGCTGCACCTGTGGCTGCAGCAGATCGTACAGCCAGGCCGCCCAGGTGCCTTCTTCCCAGGTCAGATGCAGCTCGCCCCGTAGACCGTGGAGAAACTGCAGAATGCTGCTGGCTTTGGTTTCGATCACCGACTCCATCACCAGCTTCCCCGTGCCGTTCAGCACAGCGATCACGGTCGCTTCCTTGTGCACGTCCATTCCGATATATTTGACGTCGTGACTCATTTTGAGTTGCCTCCTTGGGGGGAAAGATCATTCGTGCCAACGGTTGTCTTTCCCTCAAGGTAAAATGCCATTCTCCAGACGATTTGCCTATGCTCTTCTGCAGTTCTTCCCACCGCCTACACCGCAGCGCAGGCGGCGCCCGTCACAGCCGCCTCCCTTTGAAGCGGGGCGCTTTTTCATAATGCATTGACCCTTGGCCGGATTCCTCAATGAGTGAAATCGCCCGCTTACATCAATTAATGTGCAGCTTCAAAACCCGGCGCGCTTGGGCATAAAGTGTTGCACATGGAAAATGCGGATACCGTCCAGATTCGGCTTCTCGAAGAAAGCGATCCTCCGAGCATCACTGCCGCGTTCACGAAGATGGGGTGGAACAAGCCTGAGACCCAGTACCGGCGCTACTTGCGCGAGCAGGTGGCGGGAACTCGAACCTGCTTCGTCGGCATCGTTGACGGGCAGTTCGCCGGATACGTGACGGTAAACTGGCGACCTACTTACACCGGATTTGCTGATCTGAGCATTCCCGAGATTCAAGACCTCAATGTGCTGACACAATATCGCAGAAAAGGCATCGCTCGTCGTTTACTTGACCGCGCAGAAGGTGAAGCAGCCCGCCGTTCGGGTGTCGTAGGCATCGCAGTCGGACTGCATCCGGGGTACAACGCCGCCCAGCGGCTTTATGTGAAGCGTGGCTACATCCCGGATGGTCGCGGCATTACGTACCGAAATCGTTTCGTGGAAGAGGGCGCAAGCGTGGTGCTTGACGATGACCTCGTGATGCATTTCACAAAGCAGTTACGAGCGGAGTGATGATGATCCGCCGCGTAACTGGCGAAAAAGTGCGCCGTGAAAGGCGCTGGACTTAATCGGGTGAAACTCCCGCCCGCAAACTGGTTCGCTCCCCCCGGTAGCACTGAGTTTTTCAACAGCCACGCCTGATTTCGCCAACTGAGAACGCTGTGCAGATTCCTTTATCTTGACAACACGTCCTGCAGGCTGCATCTTGGCAGGCGTTGCCGATGCCCCGGGCCCAAGAGCGTATTCTAATTTCTCGTGGAGGACCCCATGTCGACCCAGCCCACCGATTCTGCCAAGAAGGCATCCTCGAACGATTTCAATCGCCAAGCGGGCCTGTATTCGCTCGCCGCGACCGCCGCTGGCGTAAGTCTGATGGTCTTAGCGCAGCCCGCTGCCGGAGAGGTGGTAATCACCAACAAGAACATTCCAATCCCCTTTTGCGACGGTTTGACAGGCCCATGCCCAGTGTCCGTCTATCTCAACAACGACGGAATCGCGGACTTCCAGTTGTCGCTCTATGATTCGCTTAGAACTCACAGAAGCACGATTCGTTTAACCGTTGAACCTCTACAGGGAGGTGCCGTGGTTGGCACCCCGCCTCGGACGCACCGTTACGGCTACGCGTCCGCCCTGCTTCGGGGGGCCAAGATCGGACCTTCGGCCCACTTCCTCGCGGGCCAAGCTGGCATCGAGGAATCAACAAACTTCGAGGGAACCGGCGTTACTGCCCCCCCCACTCACGGCCTATACGGCAAGTGGAGCGGCAACCACCCCAATCGATTTCTTGGGGTGAAGTTTCTGATTGCAGGCGCCACTCATTACGGGTGGATTCGGTTGACGGTTGTCACCTCACCGAAGTCCTGCGAGAAAACGAAGTCCTGCAAGGATATGTCCGCCACGATCACGGAATACGGCTACGAAACCATCGCCAACAAGAGCCTCGACGCGGGCCTGCCGGGAGCGGACTCGACCGACGATCAAGCCCAAGAGACCGGCGACAGGCCCAGTCATCCTTCACTCGGGATGCTTGCCTTGGGCACGGATGGTTTGGCGCTGTGGCGGCGCGAAGAAGCGTTGGTTCACTAACATATTCGTGCGAAATGTTACCTCTGGCACCTTGGTGTGTCTTCCTCTCACCCTTCTAGCTGCTGACCGCCGCAAAGCGGCGTTGCGACCCCTAGTTGACGTAACAGTGCGCCGTGAAAGCCGCTGGACTTCAGCGGATGCAACTCCACTGCCCGGACGGGCGCTGATTAGCGCAGTAGTGGGGTCTCTACATATATGCAACAGCAACTTTGTCATACAACTACCGAGCTCCGGTTCTTTGATCTTGCACGATGCGGCAGCCCCAAAGAATAGCGCCGATACCCAGTGTGAACTCGACTGAATGGGCAGTGATCCGCAGGTTCTGTCCGTGAAACTGGCCCTCAAATTTGAGTTCTTCCGCACGCGAACCAAAGAACGCGTATACGTCACTCGGACCGTAAGTGCTGAAGGTCGTGTTGGTGCTGGTGGGATTGCTCTTCACGGCTGGCATTTATCCCCTGATCACCTCTTTACTGCATCCGGCTGATTCGGACACTGGCGATACGATGATGGTGAGCCTCTATGTCGCGCTCGGCGTGTTCCTGCTAATCGCGGTGCGGAATCCATCGGCACATCGCAGTCTGATCGCCTTCGCCGCATGGTCAAGCTTTGCTCATGCCGTGGCGATGTCGATATTGGGACTCGAGATTCCGAACCAACGCGTAGGATTTCTGCTCGGGTCAGCCGTGCTGGTTGTCATCGGCATAGCGTTGATCGCGCTCGCTCCGGCGAAGCAGACCGTTCAGCGAGCCTCTGTTTTGGTCGCATAGGTTTTTGACGAGAGCACGGAAGGGCAAGCAGGGACGTGAGCGCCGGAGCCATGTTAGCCCTCATAATCATCGCCATCGCCGCCACGGGCGTGCTGCTGATGCGGTTTCGCAAGCGGTTGCTGGCGAAGATCAACATCGCGGTCACGAATCGAATCACGGGCTTGTTCGCAGGCTGGCTTCCCGGTTTTGGCATTCTCACGCACGCGGGTCGGAAGTCAGGAAACGTCTATACAACTCCGGTGAACGTCTTTCGAGAGCCGAACGGCTTCATCATCGCGCTAACCTACAGCAGCCAATCAGAATGGGTGAAGAACGTGCTCGCCGCAGGCGGCTGCGAACTCAAAACTCGCGGGGAGAAATACCAGCTTTCCGCACCGAAGGTTGTGCGTGATCCTACGCGAAAGCGGTTCCCGTTTCCGGTGCGGCTGGTGCTGAGGATCGTGGGCGCAGACGAGTACATGGAGGTTGCGGCTCATTAGGACAGCCCTTTCCCGCACTGCTTCTCGAACATCTTCTTCCCACACTCTTCCAGTGCTGTGCAGCGGCACTTCCCCTGCTGTTCCAAAAGGTCACGCATATTCTGGATGTGCTCCAACATCGCATCAAGTTCGATGACCTTGCGCTTCTTCAGCTTCTCCCAACGGACTGAAGGTGGGGTCCCAGCGCGAAACCCAAAGAATAGTCGCTTGATCTCCATCAGTGTAAAGCCCGTCTGCCGCGCTCTCTGAATCACTACCAAACTATGCAGTGCGGTGACATCGTATCGGCGCTGTCCGCTCACTCGCTGCGCGGGAGGAAGAATTCCGATCTGCTCGTAGTAACGGATCGCGGATGGGCGAAGCCCGATCTGTCTGGCGACTTCAGAAATACTCAGCGGCATGGAGGCAATCATAGCCGAAGGCTCCTGCACTCCCGCCAACTCGTTATTACCTGACAAAGAATTTACAAACTTCCCCTTGCCTTAAAGTCGGCTTTAAGTTGTAGGTTTTAAAGAGAACGAGTTCTGAATGGAGGAATGGCTTGAACGGGACAATCCGAATACTTGCTGCAATTCTGGTGCTATCCGGCACCTGCCTCATCGCGCAGGTCTCAACGTCGCCACATACCGTCAGTCAGGTCGTGGATTTCTGGGTGATCAACACCGAGCAGTTGGTCGTACCCGCTGCTGATGCTATGCCGGAAGGAAAGTACTCGTTCGCGCCATCCAACGGCAAATTTGTGAGCGTTCGCACATTCGCAGAACAAGTCAAACACCTAGCGGCTGCGAATTACCAATTAGCCGCTGGCGCATTGGGCGAGGAGCCGCCTGCTGGCACCGACCACGAGACGGCACCCGACTCCGTAAAGACGAAGGCGCAGGTCATGGACTATCTAAAAGGGTCGTTCACGACTCTTCACCGAGCGGCAGCGGCACTCAGCGAAAACAACATGGATGATCCGCTCCCGTCCAAAGGGAATAGAACGCGCCTTCTGATACTGATCGACGCACTCGTCCACTCGTCTAACCACTACGGTCAGATTGTGGAGTACCTGCGGATGAACAACATCGTTCCGCCTGCGAGTCGCTGACCAAACCTGAGAGCAGTTGAAAGGAGAAATATCCATGCAAAACGCAACGATGATCCTGAACGGCGGACTGCTATTCGCATTGCTTGTAACTACTGTCATTGGTCTGCCTCAATCCGTGGGAGCGCAGACTGGCTCGCCAGAAACCAAAGGCCCAGAATCACCTTTCGCCTGCAACCGTATGGCGCTGACTCCTCAGCAGAGGAAACGGCACTTTGATGAACTGGGCCCTGCCTTGCGTTCGCTCAGGAGGAGCGTTCGGGAACTCCCAAACGGCTACGGGTTTGAATTTCCCGCTGATTCCAAAACGATAGAACTCGTCGCGGAATGGGCGGTCGGCGAGCGTGCTTGCTGTCCGTTCTTCGACATCGATATGCGTTTGGAGCGTGAAGGCGGGTCACTATGGCTGAGTCTCACGGGTAGAGAAGGTGTAAAGCAGTTTATTCAAGCAGACGGGGCGGCTTGGATCAGACGATGAGCGCCTGACCGCAATTAATTCCTACTAATCCGGCCCCGCAAACGATGGGTAGCAGCCTTCACCCTAGCCGTCACGAACCGAATCACCGGCCGATTCGCCGCCCGATTGCCGGGTTTCGGCATTGTTACCCACGTTGGTCGAAAGTCACGAAAGCTCTACCGGACGCCGGTGAATGTTTTTCGAGTGCCCGATGGATTCCTGATTGCGCTCACGTACGGACTGGACAGCGAATGGGTTAAGAATGTGCAGGCGGCTGGCGGATGCGAGCTTGAGACTGGTGGCGTGAGGTACTTACTTTCCGCACCCACTATCGTGCATGATCTCGCCCGAGGACGGTTCCCGCTTTTCGTGCGTCTAGGCCTCGGGATCATTGGTGCGAATGATTTCCTCCAGCTTTCACGGCTCGCGGACAAGGGGCACCGTTGTAACCAGATTCGAAACCGATTACTTGGCGTACATCTCCTAATGTGTGGAACATGGCTCTAGCTCCAGCAGGAAATTCTTGTCGAAGTCGTAGTATTTCGCCACGCTGATGTCGTCTCCGGCACCTCAGTAACTTGTCCTCCTGACCCTCACACACTACAACAATGTTAGAGGTATGTAGACATGAAGAGACTCGCACTGTTGCTGGTGTTCGCTGCGTCGCTGTCGTGCTTTGGTCAACTTGCACGCCCGACCGTTTATGTAGAACCCCAACAGGGCTTCGAGACTTACTTGGCGGCAGCGATTTCGAAGAAGAACGTTCCAGTCGATGTGGTGACGGACCAAACGAGAGCAAACTTCTTGCTTAGAGCCGCACCTGTCGAAATCAAGACAGAATCCACGGGTGGGAAAATCGCACGCTGTTTATTCGCTTACTGCGCCGGGATTGAGGACAAGGGAAACGTCTCGGTGCAGTTAATTGACACAAGTTCCACCAAGGTTCTGTGGGCCTATTCGGTCAACAAGCAAAAAGGTGGCAGCAAGAACTCGCAATCAATGGCTGAAGCGGTTGCTAAGCATCTAAAGGAGTTCGTGGAGAATAAATCAGGGAAGGAAATCCTGACCGCGGCAGTCGCGCAGCCGGAGCCTTCACCCACACAGGCGGAGCCTCGTGTCGAATCCGGACCTGCGGCGCAGCCTGCGAGCGTAATCGTGAAATCCTCGCCTCCGGGCTGTGACATAAACGTTGACGGGAAATACATGGGTAGTACCCCATCCACCATCCAGTTGACCCCCGGAGAACACCAAGTCTCAATCGAGAAAGAGGAGATGACGCCTTGGCAGAGGACAATGACCGTTACCGCTGGTGGAAGCTCTAGTATCGATGCGACGTTGGTGAAGCCATAAGAAGATCGCTCCAGGTGTGAAAACCACTTGCACCCACCGGAGCAGTCACTCAATATCGTCGTGGCTTTCAGCCGCTTGCGCTTCCCATACGGCTCATAATCACCCGGCTTCCGCTGGCATACCTGCCAAAGTTGCTCATGCGTTAGCTCAGCCATGACTCGTCTGCTCCCCGCCCGCTGGTGGCATGCTCGTCGCACAAAATTCCTGCTCCAATCGTCCTTGCGTTGTCTTCCCGGCTGTCCGCAAACCTCACACGTGCGATGGGATTCCTCAATGGCCGCTTCGATACGTTGACGAATGGCGTCATTCGCATGGTTCACATAGAAGCGCAGGCCGCCGAACTTCTCCTTCACTTGCAGAACTTCGAACTTTGGTCCGCCTGCCGCTTCGAATTCGACTACTAAGGGCTCCAAGTCCTCGCATAGCCGCCAGAGGATGTCGAACCAGGCGTCATCGTTGCAGAATCCCCACGGCATCGCTGTGCAGCGAAAGTCGCCCTCGGTGTTGAACCACTTGGGCCAATGCTCGACCAGACGTTGCTCAAGTTCCTTGCGCATGTCCGGCTACTTTACGACCTCGCTCTTTTGGTCAGTCTTGCCCTTGCTGCTTCCTTCAAGGTCTCGGGTGCTGCGTGGCAGTGGATGGCGAAGTGTCGATCCTCAAGCTCCGGTGTGTAGTTCGCGTAGACGTGATCGCAATGGAGGCACCAGCCTACGATATCGCCGGGGTTGGTAGCAAAGCACCCGCATTCGCAGTTGGGAGGTGCCACCTTCTCCTTGCAAAGGGGTTCGATATCGGCTTGCTTTGCGCATGACCTCGCCTCTGCCAAACCTCGTTCCCACTCCGCTTTGTGCTCAGGGCAAGGGCGAAGCTCCACCGGTGCGAGGTGGAGGAAGCTGAAGGCGGGCAAAAAGACGGCGTAGCTGTTCTTGTCGCCAGCCCTGCTTTGTTCAACGTGCAATGCCGCACTCCGCGCCAGATCGAGCTTGCGAACGCTTCTTGCCGCTATCTGGAGATGGCTCGTCCAGCTTGATCTCGCGAGCCGACGTTGTTGTCATCGATGGGCATGGCACAGTTGTGGTGACTTCATGCTGGTACCGCATCGCACTCGTCAATGGTGCCAACATCCTGCTTCCGTTGTGCTTCTTTGATCGCGTTGATCACGTCGGTTGAGAGTGCGATCACTTTTGCCGAAATTCCAAACTCCTTGGCTGCAAGCGATGCCCAGACTCTTCCCACGACGACGTTCGCAGCCGTGCTATCAGCAAAGGCGAGATAGCATTCCACCTTCAGAGTCGGATGAGACTTTCGTAGAACTGACGCGACAAGCGCCAGCTTGAGCATGTCTCCGAGAATCTTGTTGCGCTGGGCTGCCTTTGCCCTCCCTACATGCGCCCACACTTCCACCAACGTCACGCCGTTGTCATCTTTGTGAAAACCATCGACTGCGACTTTGGCATTTCCGATTGGGATAATCGCCGTCCCGAGTTCTCTTCCTAGCTGGCGCGAAAACTCGCTGACCATCAGCCTTTCGGCGAGTTGCTGAAGATCAGAACAGCTCGCGGTTCGTTTCATACTGCGCCTGCAACGCTGGGCTTTGCGAATGGTGTGAAGTTGAACCTTTGAAGCAACTGCGCGAAAGATTGATCGAGCGTATAGGTGGGAGAGACGGTCTCTTGAGTCGTCTGACGCTCAGTCTCGACTGAGGCACTACGCCAGTGTGTGACTCTTCGGAGCAATTCATATCGTTCGTCGCCAACCGTGTCTCCGTATTTCGCGTACACGTCCAGCACGCCCGCTGCCTGTGCCATACGAACATCCTTGTCCAGTTTGTCGCCGACGTAAGCGGTTCTCTCCTTGTCAGCTCCGCGCTGCTCAAGGATGTGACCGAGCAGTTTGGGGTTTGGCTTCGTTTCACCTTTCGGTGTCCGGCGAGTCCGAGTCGAACGGAGCCTGTAAGCATCGGCGTCATAACGACGAATCTGGTGGGCGTCCAAACCCTCTGGGAGGGCGTGGTCCGGCGGAAAATACACGAAATCCAAGAGACCATCCAAATCGAGCTTAATCAGTCGATAGGTTGTATAGAACTCAAGGGACTCGGTGTACCCAACCACCAGAGTCCCTGATGCCTTGATGTGTTCAAGAGTCTCGCGAACCGAAGGATAGAGAACGAGTCTTGATCGCCGCGCTTCGCGGTAGGCATCAATCGCAGGCGCATAGATTTCCATTACATTCCGCGACGGATGTTTTGCGGCGAGAGAGGGAAGTTCCTCAATCAAGAACGCATATTCTGATGTGCCGTGCTTCTCATGCACCGTCTTGATCTCCCGCTCAAGAACGTCGATTGGAAGGTTGCTGATCCGCACGATTTCATTCAGCATCGCACTGAATGACGAGTACCAGATGTCAAACCAGTCGAAGAGAGTGTTGTCCAGATCAGTGACCAGAACGCTGATATCACGTTTCACGCGTCACCTCGAATGTATTTTACTTGCTAACGGTGGGAGCGTCGGAACCACTCTTCGATGTTTGTGCCGGAATGGGTGCGACGGTTGGCGAACTGCGAGTCTTCCCGTCATTGAGCGATTGGCTCTTTTCCGGCGACGATAAGGAAACACCTTCGGTCGTGGACTCCGGCACAGCCGACGGTGTCGCTATCAGGACCATCAAAGTTAGGATCGACATCACTGCTAAACCCGCAGCGTAAAACAACGTGATCTTTTCGGAACTGTGAATATTGAAACGACCCAAAGAGAGGCCAAGGACTCTCATCGCCGATAGAGCGAGACAATCCCAACTCGGGTCTCGTGGCAGCGCGTTCCTTCTCGATTCTGACGGTGTGTTTGACGGAGCCGATTAAGAGACGGTGATATCTATCGCCGTACACGTCCACTCTGTTACTCGGATCACCAAGCCCCATCTTGCGCCATGTGGTAACGGCGCGGATAGTGACCAGCTAAATCTCCAGCATCAATTCCCAAGGCATTCACCAAGAAGGTCGATCAATCATTCGGCTTTCAAGTCACCCCTTATCGCTCGGGGTCTCATCGCTCTTGCTGCTTCGCGTGGCTCTCTGGATTGCTCGATCAAAGAATTTTAGGAACCATTCGCCTGATCTCCTTTGATCGCCCCAGATCGTCTCCTTGCCTTCCGTCACGTGTTCGATTTGCAGGAACTCTGTCTGCTCATGAGTCACCAGAATTTTGTCTATTTCACCACGTTGCGCGTCGTATGCCAGAGTGTCGAAGAAATCTGCGCCCGCGTAGTCGTCGCTTAGTGTGATCGAGTAACACAAGCCGCCAAAAAGCCTGACGATGGCATCGACTCGCTTTTTGTCTCTACGCCCGACAATTACGACCGAGTGCTGATGCGGCCCCTGTTCGGAAGCGCCGAGAAACGTTTCATTGAGAAAGAGCCTCGCTCTCGGCGTCCCCTCACCTGTTCTGACGTATGTCCGCATCTCGTTGAAGCTGTCCGATTGTGCAAAACTAACTCCCATTCTGAAAGCCAATGCAGAGTAAGCGATTTTTGCAGCATTGCGGAGCATTTCGCCCGAGGTCAGGAAGTCAAGGTCACCCGAAAACGAAGCGTCTACTTCCCCACCGGGACTCTGTTCCTCGATCAACTCCCAGCCCTTTTCCCGTGCGGACTGCCGAAGACTCTCTTTCTGCTGTTCGGAGAGATTTTGAAAAACCTTCTCGGTCACGCCATCTTTGGATACCTCCGTGACGTGTGGCTTCAGCACGGTCGTGCCATCGGGCATCAGCCACGCTTCACGTGCCTCGCCACTAACCTCGACTTTGACCTCAATCTTGGGCAAGTCGCCGCGCCGATCTTTTATCGAAAGAACACGGCGAAAGTGCGTAAGGCGTCTCGCAACGAACTGCTCGAACGCCTTCGAGAGCCCATTGTTGCAAGCGGCACAAGTGGCATTCTTTACGACGAGGTTTCCGCCGAGCGCGGCTGGGAACACGTGCTCGTCGGTCAACTTATCGGATTCAGTCAGGCAAAACAGGCATCGGGGCATCAGGACTTATTTTCCGACTCGGGATTTCAGTGCGCAAGAACTACGTGTGCTTCGTTGCGGGCCACCTGCTGTCGATCCGTGCCATGATCCGTTCAGCAGTCAAAATTGCATCGGCAATCGCCGATTCGAATGCGGGCGACGGACGACCGTCCCACTGCGCCAGCTTCCTCGCCGCCAAAATCGACGCAGCGATCAGCAAAACTCGCTTTCGACCTTCATCCATGCGGGGGCGCCGAGGTGGAACCTCACGCAACGGTTGCGTTGGGTTACCAGTCTGAGGCTATCATGTTCGCTTTTTATTCGCCTCTAGTGAATTTGACGGGGGAACTTCTTGACGAAGGCAGGGTAGAGCCCGACTTTGCCCGCTGGCATCACCCACCAAAAACCCGTCGGACGATTTTGGAAGGCGTGGCGGCTCGATCCATCTGGCGCATGACCCTGCGGTACTCCTTTGTGCATGGAGCCCGAAATCTGGAATCCAAAGGCACTACATGGATGTCTGGGAACAATCGCTAACAAAATTGCAGTCCAAGTACGGCGTCCCTGCGATTGCCACCGGGTGCTGGGTCGAGTGGCGCTTGGGAGAGGCACGCTGGGGGTGGTTACAAAGGCTCTGGGGACTTCTAGGAAACTGGAGCCGACCTGATAGACCCCCGATTGCGCTGTCGCCTCCTGAGTAACGGGAAGAATTCCTAGGCGAGGGGGCGGAATGGCTTAAACTTGGCGCTAGCGCGGGTGGCTGGTCACAGAATGGTCACAGATTTGCCAGAAAACGAGGGTTCAAAAGTTCCAAAAAACATGCAAATCTCTGCATTACCCGGAAACAGATGAAAGAGCTAAATGCCTTTAGAATCAGCGAAAAGGGGTCTAAGTCGTTAAGACTTAAACCCCTTGTCCGGTGGACTGTTTGGGATTGACCAAGAGGTGGTCACTCTAACGTGGCCTCTTCGGCAACTCCGGGTCCCGATTAACGCCCCCGACCGACCTAGCGTCGGGCGCGTCAATCCTTAATCACCGGTGGTGTGCGGGCTGTAGCTTTCGGCACAGTTTTTTCGAATTCCGCGCCCAAAGCCCCGCTTAGAGCGACCGCTCTAAGTCTCAGCCACCTCACCTGGTCTTTGGATACATCTACAACTGCCTTCAGAAATTGTCATCCGACCACCTCCTTTCCGGTGTAATCGCAGATTAGTACGGAATGCGCCGCGGCGTCAATCAGAGAAAGAGGTGTACCGCTGGAGGCAACAGAACCAGGAAAAAGCTCCCGTGCCTTGGTTCAGCGCAGTCCAAAAGCGTAAATTGCGCTGCCCGCCGCGATGGCTACATATTCTTTCCCGTCGACTGCAAAAGCCATCGGCGGCGCATAGACCGCTCCGCCCATCTGAAAGTGCCACAGAGGTTTGCCGGAGGCTGCGCCGAAGGCAATGAAGTTTCCTTCCGCGTCGCCGCTGAATACGAGCCCTCCCGCAGTGGACAGCACGCCCGACCAAGTTGGAGATGTGTGCTGAAACTTCCATTTCACCTCGCCCGTAGCCGGATCGATCGCCTTCAGGAATCCCAAATAAGGCCTGGCCTCTTCGGAAGGAAAATACGCGCTGCCATAAAACGCATGGCCAGCCTCGTAGGGCTGCGGAGCGGTGCTGAAGATGTCGCACTGGTCGCGCGCCGTGACATAGAACAGGCCAGTCTGCGCATCGTAGGTCGGCGCCATGAAATTTGTTGTTCCCAGCGCGCCGGGACACACGGTGTGGCCTTCCAGTGTCGGCGAAGCTTCTTTCTTCGCTAACGGACGCCCTTCCGCATCTTTAGTGTCGCTCCAGGTTTGCTTGCCGTAGGCCTTGGCCGAAATCAGTTTTCCATTCGTACGATCGATCACGTAGAAGAATCCGTTGCGATTGGCCTGCGTGATCAGATGTTTGCCGCCTGCGTCGACTATCACGGGAACTTGCGTCGCGTCCCAGTCATGTTCATCGTGCTTGGTGAACTGGAAATACCAATTCATCGTGCCGGTGTCGGCATTGAGCGCGAGAAGGGAATTGCTGTAGAGGTTGTCCCCGGCGCGTCCCTCGCCGCGATTCGATGGCGAAGGATTCCCCGTGGGCCAGAAAATCTGATTCGTAGCGGGATCGTAGGTTCCCGTATTCCAAGCTGGCGCTCCGCCAACCTTCCATGAATCACCTTCCCACGTTTCGTTTCCCGGTTCGCCCGGACCGGGCACGGTATAAAGACGCCATTTGCGCTGGCCGGTGTCGGCGTCGTAGGCGTCGATGAATCCGCGTACGCCGTATTCGCCGCCGGAAATTCCAATTACAACGAGATTTTTCACGACCAGCGGCGCAACCGTGAAGCTGTGCCCGGTGCGATAATCCGCGGAGGTTACGTCCCACACAACGTTCCCTGTCTTGGCATCAAGGGCGATGACGTGGGCATCCAGGGTTCCGAGAAAAACTTTGTCGCCGAGAATCGCCAGCCCTCGATTCACATGGCCGCAGCATGGACGAATGTCGCTCGGCACTTGCCGCTGATACATCCAGATGGGGCGCCCGGTGCGCGCGTCCAATGCGAAGGCACGATTGTCCTGTCCGGTCGCATAAAGAATTCCGTCGACGACAAGCGGCGATGTCTCAAGCTTTCCGGTAGCTCCCGTTTGATAAACCCACTTCGCGACCATCGCGTGCGAGTTGGCCGTGTTGATCTGATCGAGCCCGCTGAAGCGCTTTCCGGAATAGTCGCCGGAATACGTCATCCAGTTCTGCGGCTCTTTCGCGGAATTCACCAGTCGCTCGAATGTGACTTGAGCGTTCGCCGCGATCGCCGCTAGCGCGAACAGTACCACGATGGCCGCACCCCTGACGCAACCGTGGAAGAGCGGCCCTTCAAGGGCCGCGTTTCGGATGCTATGAGTGACGGCCTTCAGGCCCCGTGTTCCCGTGTGTCCGTTCATTTCGCCCCCACGCTGACCAGATAGGCCAAAATGTCGTCAAGATCCTTGTCACTCAGAGTGCTGACGCTGTACAGAGGCATCGCCGACTCGCGCGTTTTCTGAAACGAGCGCAGCTTGCCTTTTTCCAGCAGGTGGATCTGCTCGCTCGCGTCCATGATCTGCACCGTGAAACTGTCTTCATTCAGCGTCACGCCCTTGATCTCTTTCCCGTCGGACGTGACCACTGCCACGCTCTCGTACTCCTGTGGAAACTCTTTTGTCGATTCCGTCAGGCCCCAGGCGAGCCTGTTGCTGGGGTTGCGCACGGATTCGATGAGTGCTGCGCGTGTTCGCGAAGCGCCGACGCTCGTCAACTCGGGCCCCAGTCGCCCGCCCTTTCCGTCAACCATGTGGCAGAGAGAACAGTTTGCGTCGCCATAAAACAATTCTTTCCCGTGCGGGGCGTTCCCCTGAGAATTCGTTGGGGCTTTCACCTCCTGGCTGCGGATGTAGGTGATGATTTGCCAGATCTCTTCGTCGGTCATGCCGACGCCCTGCCCGTTCGTGCCGTTGGCGGGCATCGCGGTTCCGGGAATCCCGTTGCTGATGACCTGAAACATGTCCGCATCGGAGTGGGCGTGTTTTTTCTGCGCGCGGGTGAGGTCGGGTCCGCGGCCTCCGCCATGCGCGCTCAGTCCGTGGCACAGCGCGCAGTTGATGCGGAATTCGTACTCCCCAGCTTTTGCCGCTTTCGCATCGCCTGCGAAGGGGTTGCGGTCGTCGGCGGCGTGGGTCGCACTGCCCAGAAACACCAATCCGACCAGTACTACGTACCAAGGTCTCAACATGGGTCGCCTTCCTCGGAAAGTTGCCGCATTTTACGACATCAGCCGCGGGGTCGAGCTTTGGAAATCTCGGGCAGTCGCTGAATCCAGCCGTTTCCCCCGCCCGTACATGACCGGGGGATATCTGCCCCCAGCACTTTTGGGTATCTACACTGAAATCCTGCCTCGCGAATGCCGATGCCTGGAATTGCGAGGGAGAGATTTTCTTAGGCGGGCAAGTTACTGATCCATCAGCCTTTCCAGCGGAAAGCTCGCGGCTGTGGCAGGCCCAGATGAGCCAGCACGCGATAAGCGAATTCGCGCGCCATCTCATCTAATGAAGCAGGACGGTAATAGAAGGCGGGGATCAACGGAAAGATCGTGGCTCCGGCGTCGGCCGCCCGGAACATGTTGCGGATGTGGATTTTGTTGAGCGGAGTTTCGCGCACACAGAGCACAAGCGGACGTTTTTCTTTCAGAGAAACGTCGGCGGCGCGCTCGATCAGTTGAGCAGCGACTCCGTTTGCGATGCGGGCTAAGGTGCCTACGCTGCAGGGGATAACGACCATGGCGTCAGCGGGATAGGAACCGCTGGCGATGTTGGCTCCGATGTCAGTATTGGATTGAACCTGAATTTTGCGCGTTGAGCGGTTGCGGGAACTTCCGGAAGAAGTTCCAAGAATCCGGTCGACGAGATCGGAGCGGCCTTTTAGGCCAAGCTCTTCGGCCATGACGCGCAGAGCGCTGTCGGAAGCGATGAAGTTTACCGTTTCAACGCGCTTGTCGCGTTCGACGGTTTGCAAAAATTGCCGGAGAAAAATGGCTCCGCTGGCTCCGGTAGTCGCAATGGTCAGGTTTTTCGGCGGGTAATTGGGCAATATTGCCTCGAAGTTGGAGCATAGGGAGGCTTTGGCACAGAAGTCAAGAAGGGTGATCAGCGAAAGCTAAGAAGTCATCAAGAAAAATGGCGTCCACTTCGAATCTCCGATCACGCCGTAGTGCAGCGCAACTCCACGCGCTGGCGGGAGTGGAACGCGAAATCCGGGTGCAGGATTCGCACAACCGCCGCAAATATCTGCGCGATTTCAATCAGGCATTTCGCAATTACGAATCCGTGCTCGATTCCGAACAGCTTCGGGACTCGTTGAACTCGGCCGACATCATTCTCATCGGCGACTACCACGCCCTGCCGTCGGCACAGCGCCAGGCGGCGTTGTTGATGGAACAGCGCGCCCTGGCCGGTGATCGTCCAGTGGTGCTGGGGGTAGAGACGATCTTCGCCCGCGATCAACACATTCTCGACGAATGGTGGCGGCGGGAAATCGAAGAGTCGGAATTCCGCCAACGCATCCGCTTCGATCTCGATTGGGGATACGACTGGGCTCCGTTCTACGAACTGCTGGTAACGGCACGCGACCACGCCGAAGCCCTCTACGGTCTCGACTGCATGCCCCGCGAAGACCTGCGCAAAATTGGCGCCCGCGATCGTCATGCCGCGATCAAGCTTGCCGAAATCCGGGAGCGGCATCCGAATGCCGTCATCTTCGTGCTGTTCGGCGAATCGCATCTCGCTCCCGCGCATTTGCCGCGTGCGCTGCAGGGGCAAATGCCCGGCGCCAAGGTTCTCACGGTTCTACAGAACATCGACGCCCTCTACTGGCGCGCCGCGGGAGAACGCGCCGACAAAGTGGAAGCCGTCCGCGTCAACGGCGAAGTGATCTGCGTGTTCAATGCCACGCCGCTCGAAAAATACGAAAGCTATCGCCTGTTTCTCGATCAATGGAGCCGTTGCGATGACGGCCCGGATTTCGCTCCGACCATCTACAACCTGATCGACAGTCTGGCGCGGTTTCTCGAGATCAACCGCTATTCGCCCCACAACGGCACGCAACCGAAATTTCTCGTCGATATGCTGCCGGAGGTTTATGGTGGTTCGTCGGATGGGATTCTGCGCCGCCTGCTGTCGCGCAAGGGCATCGGCGAGCAAGATCGCGAATCCCTACTGACCTCTGTCGAGCAGCGTGGAAGCGCTTATCTGCCTCAGGTCAACGCTTTCTACATCCGCGAATTTCAGATGATGCACGCGGCCGAAGATATCACTCGCTTTCTGCATCACGCCTGTCAGGGATTGCCGCGTCGTTGGAATGGCCACTCGATGGAAGGCCTGGTTGTCGATCCAGAGAATTCACAGGGTCAAAGAACTGATGGCTTCTACCGTCGCGTCATCGAACATGCCGTGGCCTACTTCGGCTCGCGCGTGCTCTACCCGTCGCGTCCCGCGCCGTTTGCCGACAACGCACCGCAACTCTCCCGCGCGGGCTGCGAGAAAGCTGCACAAGCAGCTATCGAGGCCGACGCCGAGAAGTTCGAAGCTACTGCCGAGGAATGGGGCTATCGCATCGGGAGTCAGATCTACGACGCCTACGTCGCCGGCAAACTGGCTCCGAGGGGCATTCGCCGTCTCTTCCTCACGCATCTCGATGAGCCTGGGATCGCCCGGAAAGTCTGTGGCACCGTGATTTCCAAACTCCGTTCGATCGTCCGCCCACAAGCACGAGCCGCACACGCCTGAGTTTTTTTCTCTGTGTTCCCCCGTGACCTCTGTGATGAGATCTTCTCGGAATGCTAATCTAGAACTCGCCTGGTGAACGCCGAGAGCCGGGCTCTGAGCTTTCCTTGAACGCCGAATCCATCCGCAAACTTTTCGAGCAGGTGCGCAAGCAGACAATCACTCCGGACGAGGCGGTGGACCGCCTTCGCCATCTGCCATTCGAAGATCTCGGCTTCGCCAAAGTCGATCATCACCGCGCGCTCCGTGCCGGCATGCCTGAGATTATTCTCGGAGAAGGGAAGACTCCCGCGCAGACTGCCGCGATCTTTGCGCGTCTGGCGAAGCATGGCGGCAACATCCTGGCGACACGCTCCAGCGAGAAGCAATTCACGGCCGTTAAGAAGAAAGTGCGCGGCGTCGAATACCGCGAACTGGCCCGCGCGATCGTCTTGCAGAAAGACTCGACGAAATACGGTAAAGGCGTAATCGCTGTCGTGTCCGCCGGGACGAGTGATATCCCAGTCGCCGAGGAAGCAATTGTTACCGCCGAAGTGATGGGCAACGAAGTGGAACACTTCTACGATGTTGGGGTCGCAGGCATCCACCGCCTGCTGGCCAATCGCGAGGCGTTGACTAAGGCGCGCGTGGTGATCGTTTGCGCCGGCATGGAGGGCGCTCTGCCCAGCGTTGTCGGAGGCCTGGTTGGCGTTCCCGTCATCGCCGTTCCCACTAGCATCGGATACGGCGCGTCGTTCAAGGGGATGGCTGCGCTGCTCGGAATGCTGAACTCGTGCGCGTCCAACGTCAGCGTCGTGAACATTGATAACGGCTTCGGGGCTGGATATGTCGCCTCGCTCATCAATCGGCTTTAGCTGCCGTTCGAAATCACACCGTCTGCAAAATAAGAAAGGCGCGGCTATTCGCCGCGCCCTCCTGGCGCCACCGCGCTTTACGACTTACCTGCAACTTGCAGCTTGTTCTCCACGCTGAACGCTCCAAAAATCTGTCCGGCGCGGATGCCAGCGATGTTCTTTTCGGCATTGTTGTCGACCGCACCATACAGCGTCACGTGGCCATTCGCGACGATGATGCGGATCGGCCGCGCGGGATCCATGGCGTAGCGGCTCAGCACCGAGTCGCGATAGATCGCTCGCGTCGCCCGCAGGCGAATGCCGTCGTCAAACATCGAGACTGGCGCAACGGACACATTGTCGATCACGTCTTTGACTCCGGGCATGTTCGCGATGTCGGCTAGCGCTTCGTCGCGGCCGATGCCGGTCCGATCCTGGCCCTCCACGGTGACCACACCGTCTTTGACGCCAAGAGCGAAGTAGTCAAAGGTGTTGTCATAGCCGACGCGCACGTACGTCAGCTTCGTCGCCAGTTTGTCTTCCAGTTGCGCATCCGGGACGTTCGGGCCAGCAACCGTGATCAGATTCCGCACGCCTTGGACATTCGCGGTCTTGCGCGCCAGCTTGGCGGCATCCAGCTTTCGCTGGTAGAGATCGACCGTGCCGGTGAGCGTCACGATTCCATCCTCGACGCGGTATTGCACATTCGAGAACTGATTCTTCGACGCCATCTTGTGCGCCACTAAATCCTGAATTTGCCCGTCATAGCGCGAGGCTGCTCCGCTCTGAGCCACGAGCGTTGCACTCAAAATCCCAACTGCTAATAGCGAGCCCGCCACCGCCATCCAGTTTTTCTTTCTTTGTACAGTCATAGACGTCACCTCCGACCTTGACGAATCTTTACTAATTAACTGCCTGGTTAATTCTTGGATGCGGAGGGATATTCGAGAGATGCATGGATTAAGATCGAAGCCTCCACGCTCGCTGGCAATCGCCGGATGGGTGCAACTTTTGCGGCTGAAATGGGTTTACAGCATTGCGACTCCGTGTACGCTCGTGTGTCTTCCTGACGACAGACTTGTGTTCTTTTCTTTACTTCCCTAGGCCGGACCAGTCGGTCAGCAACACGGGCTGCCCATTCTTCACGATCGTTGGATAGACGCTGTCGAATCCCTTGTGGTCGGCAGGGCTGTAGTTCAGGATGAGTTTCGGGCCCAATCCCATATTCATTTCGTGAATCGACTCAATGCCTGATATAAATTTCTCGCGTGACAGATCTTTGCCGGCGCGCTTCAGTCCCTCTACCAGCACCATCGCATCGACGAAACCCTCAAAGCTAACAAAGCTCGGCGCCGCCGATGGATTGTATTTCGCCAGATATTTGCGGTAGAGAGCGACGGTAGGATAGTCGGTTCGATCATACGGAGGAATGACCTGCGTGATGATCGTGCCCTCAGCATCCGGTCCAGCCTCCTTGATGAATTCCTCGGTCCCGACGAAAGACACAGTCAGGAACTGCGGCCGCCAGCCCGACTCATGCGCCCTTTTCACAACGGTCGCCACCGGAGAATACGGTCCCACGACGATAACAGCCTGCGGATGCGCTGCCATCACGTCCTTGAGGCCGGCATCGATGTCCGTCGCATTTCGCGCGAAGGTGCCCAATCCAACCGGCGCCGCGTTATGTTTCTGCAGCGCCAGTTTCACGCCGTCGAGCACCGTCTTCCCAAACGCATCGTCCTGATACAGCACGCCGATCTTGTGGACGTTGTTCTCCCACAGCTTGTCCACTTGCTCCTTAGTTTCGTCGTAGTAGCTGGCGCGCACGTTGAGGACATAGTGCTTGAGCGGTTCGTAAAGCATCTGCGCTCCGGTGAACAATCCAATGACCGGAATCCTTTCCTCTTGCGCCAAAGGTACGTAAACCTTGGCAGTGGGGGTTCCTACAAAGAATCCGAGCGCAAACACGTCCTCTTTCGTCATGCGCTTGAAGCAGGCGGGCGCTTTTTCCGGATCGTAGCTGTCATCGAAAGCGAGTAGTTGGATCTTGCGCCCAAAGACTCCGCCCTCATCGTTGATGGCGTGCAGATAGACGGTTGCTCCCATCACGGTCTGCTGCCCGAGAAAGTGGGTGGGTCCGTCCAGGGCCGAGCACGATCCGATCAGGACGCTGTTATCCGTGACGCCGGGCGTCTGCGCGAGCGAGCAAGAGATCGTAATTCCAACGGTGAACAGCAGCAAAAGCGCGAAGCGCAAAACAATACCAGCAGCCCCCGTCCAAAAGCGGCTCATGTCTAACTCCTCTTGCCAAGTATTTCCCCCGCACCGGGCCACACTTGTTGAGGTTTATTCAGGTTGTAACGTGCGTGAGATACGTCTCGTCATTCTGCCACGCGCAATGAACCGGCGCTATAACCGATCGACTACCAAAGGTAGCTGCACTTCCAGCAGGGTAAAAATACCGTCCTCTTTTGGTGCGCACCGATTCAGGATTACCCCCGTAACTTTCGGCCCGGTGACCGGCGATCTACCCTGTTTACTGCGATTTTCGGAGGGGGGAATTCGCAGATGGGCGAACGTGTCACTCAAACCGGACAGCAGGACCTCGCGCGCGCGAGTCGCCTGAAGAAAGCTCTGGAGACGGGCGCTCCGCCTTCTTTTCTGCCTACCGAAATTCCTCCCGCGAAGACCAACGGTTCGTGTTCCGAGACATCTTGCCCCGCTCCTCCGCTGTCCCCTGCTTTCCACAGTCCACAAAGTGCGCTTGTTGACTTGCGATTTCTCGAACAGATGTCCCAGGCATCGCCGGACGCTCTTTGCATCGCTGACCTGAGCCATCGCGTCCTGTGGGCGAACGAAACCTTCGGACAAGTCTTCGGCTACAGTCCCAGCGAGATTCTAGGGCAGCCGCTGGAGAACCTGGTCGTGCCTCCAGATCGTCTCGCGGAGTCGCGATGGATCACTGAGGCGCTTACCAAAGGGGAACGCATCACTCTGGAAACCAAGCGGCGACGGAACGAAGGAACGCTCCTGGATGTACGCGTTTCCTGCGCGCCTCTTCTGCGGGACGGACAGATCGTCGGTTTTTACGCGGGATATCACGACATCTCTGATCGCAGGCGCGTCGAGGCACTCAGCTCGGCGCTTTATCGCGTGGCCGAAAAAAGCAGTGGTGCCCACGATCTGCAGCAGTTCTTCGCAGCCGTGCACGGGATCGTGGATGAGTTGATGTACGCGCGGAACTTCTACATCGCGCTGTACGACCCGGTCAGCGAGTTGCTCAGCTTCCCTTATTTTGTGGACGAACAGGATGCTGCGCCCTCTCCGAAAAAGCTGGCACGCGGGCTGACCGACCATCTCATCCGCAGCGGAGAGCCTTTGCTGGCGACGCCCGAAGTTCTGCAGGCCATGGAAGATCGCGGCGAAGTGGCGCGCAACGGCTCGCGCTCTCTCGACTGGATGGGCGTTCCACTCCGCGTGAACAGTCATACCTTCGGCGCGCTGGTCGTGCAGACATACTCCAAGAACATTCGCTACGGCGAGCGCGACAAGGAGATTCTGACTTTCGTCGCTCGCCAGGTCGCGAGCGCGGTGGAGATCAAGAGGAACGAGCAAGCGTTGCGCCGCTCCGAAGCGCGCTACCGCTCTTTGGTACAGAGCTCCGTATACGGCATCTACCGCTCCAGCCTCGAAGGCAGATTCCTCGATATCAATCTTGCACTCATCACGATGCTCGGGTATGAGTCTGCGGAGCAGGTCCTGCTGCTGGATCCGGAGAAAGACGTATTCGCCCACCCGCCGGAGCACGCGCGCCTGATCGATGAATTCCGCCGCACCGGACGCCTTGACGGAATCGAAGTGAAGTGGAAGCGCAAAGATGGGAGCACGATCACCGTGCGCATCAGCGGCCGCGCTGTCAGCAGCGCCGACGAACCCGCCGATGTGCTCGAAGCGATCGCCGAAGACGTTACCGATCGCCGTGCGCTTGAGGATCAGTTCCGCCAGGCGCAGAAGATGGAGGCCGTGGGACGGCTCGCGGGTGGCGTCGCTCACGATTTCAACAATCTTCTGATGGTCATCAGTGGATATGCCGAGGTCATTCTCGCCCGGCTTCCGCTCGATCATCCGCTCCACGAGAAAGGAAGGGCGATCCAACTCGCGGCCGACCGCGCCACGACCTTGACGCGCCAGTTGCTGGCCTTCAGCCGCAAGCAATTGTTGGAACTGAAGGTTGTCGACGTCAATGCCATCGTGCAGGACATGGAACGTCTGCTGCGTCCCCTGATCGGCGAGAACATCGAATTAGTGACGGTTCTGTCTCCAACCGCGGCACACACGCGAGCCGACGCTGGGCAGCTCGAGCAGGTGCTGATGAACCTGGTTGTCAACGCCAAGGATGCGATGCCCGGCGGAGGCAAGCTCACGATTCAAACTCAGACGATTGTCATGGACGAAAGCCAGCGCCGCGGCCAGCAGTTTATCCGCCCCGGCGTCTACGTCATGCTGTCCGTCAGCGACACGGGCATGGGCATGGACAAGGAGACCCAGTCGCGAATCTTCGAGCCCTTCTTCACGACCAAGGAAAAGGGCAAGGGAACCGGGCTTGGCCTCTCCACCGTATACGGAATCGTGAAGCAAAGCGGAGGGTATGTCATGGTCCAGAGCGAACAAGGACGAGGAACCGCCTTTCATATCTACCTGCCTCAGGTGGAAGGGACTGCCGAGAAGAATTCCCCTCCGGCGCCAGACCCGGCGCTGGGAGGCACCGAGACGGTTTTGCTGGTGGAAGATGAAGAATCCGTGCGCCAGCTTGTCCGCGATACTCTATCTGCCAAAGGCTACCGCGTTTTGGAAGCCGACGGCGGCGAAGCCGGCCTGGCGGAGGCTGCGCGGCATCAAGGCAAGATTGACCTCGTCATCACCGACGTGGTCATGCCCGGCATGAGCGGCCGCGAGCTCGTCAAACAACTCGCGCTGTCGCGTCCCGAGGCGAAAGTGCTCTATCTCTCGGGTTATACGGAAGACGCGATCGTCAGCGACGGCTCCATCGAGAGCGGCACGGCGTTCCTGCAAAAGCCCTTCAGCCTGCAGAGCCTGTCACGCAAAGTCAGGGAAGTGCTGGGATAAGCTTTCGTCCCCGCCAGTTTTTGTGCTGAATTTTGCTCCGGCGTTACCTCGCCTGCAACTTTTTCCCAACATAAGCGTCCTATTTTGATTGAAGATAACATCTGGTCATACATCCGTTTGCTCGTGACCGGCGTATAAGAAATGGGGTTCCCATGCTCATCAAGAAGTCGGAAGGCATTCGTTCGTCGGAGATCACCCCCAAAAGCTTGTACCTGAACCGGCGGAAGTTTCTGGCCGGGGCCGCAATTGCCGGAGCCGCCGCGGCCTCGGGCATTCGCCTGCGCGCAACCATCAATCCTTCCACCACCGCGTTTGCGGGAAACAAGATCAACGGCATCCAGAAGAGTTCATTCAGCACTACCGAGACAATTACGCCTTACAACGACGTGACGCACTACAACAACTACTACGAGTTCTCGACCGACAAAGAAGGTCCCGCCGAGCTGGCGAAGAATTTCCGCACGCGTCCATGGAAGGTCAAGATCGACGGCTTGGTCGACAAGAAGCAGGAACTCGATGTGGACGCAATCATCAAGATGGCTTCTCCTGAGGAGCGCATCTACCGTCACCGCTGCGTCGAGGGATGGTCGATCGTTGTGCCCTGGGTCGGCTTTTCGTTGAGCGAACTGATCAAACGGGTGAATCCCACCAGCAAGGCGAGCTACGTCGAGTTCACCACGCTGATGGACCTGCGTCAGATGCCGGGCCAGCAGCGCCAGGTTCTCGAGTGGCCTTACGTCGAGGGACTCCGCATGGACGAAGCCATGCACCCGCTCGCGCTCCTCTGTTTCGGGATGTACGGCGAGGATCTTCCCAATCAGGACGGCGCGCCCATCCGCATCATCCTGCCGTGGAAGTACGGGTTCAAGAGCGCAAAGGCGATCGTGCGCATTCGCTTCACCGACAAGCAGCCGCTGAACACGTGGAATCTTTCCGCTCCGCGGGAGTACGGTTTTTACGCCAACGTGAACCCGAATGTGGATCATCCCCGCTGGAGCCAAGCCAAGGAACGCCGGCTCGGTGAATTCTTCAAGCGCCCCACTTTGATGTTCAACGGCTACGATCAGGTCGCGAGCCTGTATAGCGGAATGGATTTGAAGAAGAATTTTTGAGTTGGATCAGGCGGTCAGTTGCCGCTGCTTAATGTGCTGATCTCCGTTTGCCGACCTTTATTTCTGCATGTATCGCTACCTCAAACCCGTCCTCTTCCTCGCATGCTTGGTGCCGCTTGCGAGGCTCGTCTGGCGCGGATTTCATGCCGCGCTCGGCGCGAATCCGATTGAAGCCATCACGCACAGCACCGGTAACTGGACGCTGATTTTCCTGCTCGCCACCTTGTCGATCACACCTCTTAGAAAGCTCACGCGGCAGTACTGGCTCATCAGTTGGCGGCGCATGCTCGGCCTCTATGCATTCTTTTATGGCACCTTGCATCTGATGACCTACGTCTGGCTCGACAAATTTTTCGACGTACACGAAATGCTGAAGGACATCGCCAAGCGCAAGTTCATCACCGCGGGCATGACCGCCTTTGTGCTGATGATCCCGTTGGCGCTGACTTCGACAAAGTGGGCGATCCGCAAGCTGGGGAAGCGCTGGCAAATGCTTCACCGACTGATTTATTTCAGCGCCGCCGCCGGAGTGATCCACTACATCTGGCTGGTGAAAGCAGACTTGAAGAAGCCACTGGAGTACGCGGCGGTGTTGGGCGCGCTGCTCTTGTATCGGGTTGTCGCGTGGATCACCGCAAGTGCAAAGCGTGAATCGAGTGTTGGTGCGGGGACCAAGGTTGGAGTGTCTGAGACGTAGCGTTGCCGTGGGATAGCAGCCAAGAGTCAGGAGAAAAGAATAGGGCGCGGCTTGAAGCCGCGCCCTTTGATCTGTCTAACGTGGAACAATCTTCTACTTCAGCTTCTTAAAAGACGACTTTGCTCTGATCAGCGGCCTCACGACGAACATGTGGGGCTTAGCCACCGCCGAGGAAGAAGCGCTGGGATTCTGCGCAACGAACACTCCCAGCGAAACTTGGCCGGTCGCATTATCCGTTTCAATAAACGGGAAGGTTGTGCCGTCCACGGTGTAGAACGTGAGGCCGAAACCACCATTCAAAGTGCTATTCGAGCTGGTGCCCGCGTTAGCGGCGATTTGACCGCGCCCGTTGGAGTCCGGGGTTGTGTAAGTCCCGCTGAGGGCCAATCCGAAGTTTGGTCCGATACCAGTGGCGTTTTCGTCAATCACGCCAGTCACAGTGGCCCCGCTGGCGTTAGTCGCAAACTCGGCGATGTCGTCGACCTCGACGCTGTTGTTCTGATTGAATCCCGAAAGGTTCAATCCGTATCCCCCAGACGTCGAAAACGTGGAGGCTGCCGTTTGAGTGTAAGCTGCGCCGGACATGAGGCCAGAATCGTCAATCTCCAACAGCAGCACACCGCCGCTGGAAGGATAGGCTGCATATGTCGTGCCGACAAATCCCGAGAGGTTGCTTAGCGTATATCGTCCGGTCTCCGCAGATGCGTATTGTCCGGAGAAAGAAACGGGTAGCGTGGAAATGTTTCCAGCGTCATTCACATCCTCGGTGGACGCGCTTGTAATATTACCCGCCCCGTCGGTAACCATGAAGCCTCCCGCAGCGACCGGAGCCGAGATACCCCCCGCCAACGTAAACGCCAGGGTTCCGGTTGGTATGGTAGTGCTCGATTGCGAGTACGCGTCACCTGAGAGTGTTGCGGTCAGGTCCATCTCAATCAGCTTAAGATGAGTCGCATCAATCGCGAAGGCGTCGAAAGTCAGTGCGCCGAATTGAGTCGTCGTCAGCGTTGTTGACGGAGTTGAGGACGGACCGAGTACAACCTGACCTGTAAGCCCTTCGTCCGGATAAGCGAACTGGGCGCTGTTGAAATCTTCCAATCCACTGATCGTGCCGCCGGCGACCGTGAAATTGCCAACAGTCGCAAATGAGCTCCCACCGAAAGTCGATCCTAACATGCTAAACGCGTAGGCCCCAGCGGGCGAAACACTGGCAGTCTGCGCGTCGATCGTTCCACTGCCGGTTGCGGTGTTATCAAACTCGGTGACCAGTCCGTGCGAGCTATCCTGGAGCACAAAATCAAGAACGATACTGCTGCCAAGTGGGGTAGTCACGTTCAGGGTCGCTTCTCCACGTCCATCCACGCTAACTTTGTAGGTGCTGTTGCTACCGACGGCAAGATTGGCTACCGGCGCAGTAAACTCCACATCATTCATATCAATCGCGCCGCTGGTGATGCCCCCTGTTCCGTTCGCGGTAATGGTCCCGGCAACCGCATAGGGTGCCCCGTTTGTGTCAACGCCCGAAACCGACACAACATACGTGCCATTCAGATTACTGGCGCTGAAGCTGCCGCTGGGCGGCGGAGTTGGATTAGTAATGGTAGAAGCGCTATTGCCTCCGCAGGCGGCGAGAACGGCGAGTGCGGAAATTGCGATCGGTAAGATGATGCGATTGCGAAGCGACATTGGGGTCCCCCTCAACGAGTGGTTGCGCAGACTTGGGTCTTCTGATTTCAGATTAGCACGCGTAAGTTGCCGCTTGAGTTAACCCGAACCTGGAGAATAAGTAGCGGAGCGAAGCCCGATTTTCCGGGCTTTACATGTCTTTACGATTGTTGAAATATTTGTGACAAAACGTCTGCCGCAGGCAACCTTTACGGATGCACTTCAGCCTCTTGTCCCGCAAGTTGCCGCAGGGAATCCCCGTAAGGCGCGCGCGCGATTCCTTTTTCCGTGACGATCGCCGACACATATTTCGCGGGCGTCACGTCGAAAGCCGGATTCTCAACGTCCACGCCGTCCGGAACCATCTGCTTCCCGGCAATGTGAGTTACTTCTTTGCCATTACGCTGTTCGATCGGAATTTGGCTGCCGTCGGGACAAGCCATGTCCACCGTCGAGATCGGCGCAGCCACATAGAAAGGAATCCCATGTTCCTTCGCCAGGATCGCGACTGTGTACGTCCCAATCTTGTTGGCGACGTCTCCATTTGCGGCGATGCGGTCCGCTCCGACCACAATGGCTCCGATCTTGCCCTGCTTCATCATCGCGCCTGCCATGTTGTCGGAAATGACGGTAGTCGGGATGCCGTCTTTCATCAACTCCCATGCGGTTAGCCGGGAGCCCTGAAGAAATGGCCGCGTCTCGTCCGCATACACATGAATCTTCTTCCCCTGCGCCACCGCCGCGCGGATCACGCCCAGCGCAGTCCCGTATCCAGCAGTAGCCAACGCGCCAGCGTTGCAGTGCGTGAGCACTCCGCCCTCGTTCGGCATGAGCGTGGCCCCGTGACGTCCCATGGCTTGGTTAGCCGCAATGTCTTCGGCGTGCATGCGCTGCGCCTCTTCGATCAGTCCCTGCTTCAGTTGCGGAATCGGCCGGATACGAATGCGTTCAAACTTTTCTTGCATGCGCCGGATGGCCCAGAAGAGATTTACCGCGGTGGGCCGCGTCTTGCTTATGAGATCGCAGATCTGGTCAAGATCGCGCTTCAAGTCGCCGGTCGATTCGGCCTTCGAATTATTGACGCCGAGCGCGATTCCCATCGCCGCCGCCACGCCAATGGCCGGAGCTCCGCGCACCACCATGTTGCGGATCACGTCCGCCACCTGCTCATGCGTCTTGCACGTCACATAAACTTCTTCCATGGGCAGCTTCGTCTGATCGATGAAGCGTACCCCTTTGTCGGTCCATTCGAGAGTTTGAATCATAGGAATTCAGTCATTCAGTGATTAAGTCATTGAGCGATTGAAACGCCAAATGGCTCAATCACTCAATGGCTAAATCTCTCAATTCTTATGCGCCTCGCACCGGCTCCGTGGATTGCTGGTTACGGCTGGTCTGCCGCACACCTCGCAAACCGACGATACGGCGTGGATGCTCGGCTCCGTATCGTCAGTTTGCAGTACATGCTCTTTCCGCACGTCGTTGGCGGTGAAGATGGAAATGAATGTCGCCGGAGCCGCTGCCCTCTCTAAATTCGGACGCCCTCTGGCCTCTTCCCGCTCGACCAGGCACATCACCCCGGCGATTTCGAATCCAAACTCGCGTGCCGCTTCGATCGCCTGAATCGTCGATGCCCCCGTCGTGCAGACATCGTCGACAATCACCACGCGGGCGCCCTTTTCGCGGAAGCCCTCGATACGCTGTCCGGTGCCGTGCTGCTTCTCCGCTTTGCGCACCAGGAAGCCGTCGAGTTCGCCGCTGACAACCGAAACGGCCACGACGATCGGATCCGCGCCCATGGTCAGCCCGCCAATCGCACGCGGTTTCCATCCACGTTGCCGGATTTCTTCCAGAAAAACTTCGCCCGTCAGCCGCGATCCCTTGGCATCGAGGGTGGTCGTACGGCAATCGATGTAGTAGTCGCTGGCCCCGCCGGAAGAAAGCTTGAACTCGCCCAGCCGAAACGACTTGTGCGCCAGCGTCGTGAGGAGTTTCTGTCGCGCAGAATGCATAAAAATCTACGATACCACGTGTTAACCTGAACTTTTCGGGCTATTCCACCACCGCCGCCCGTCGGCGTCTTGCCCGGATTCCGAATCGAGGTATGACCTTGCACGGTGTTCTCAGGCTTTTGCGTCCTTCTCGTTTACTTGTCCTTTCACTCGCGGTTTTTTTGCTTTCCTTGCCTCTGCTGGCAGAAGGTACTCGCACCTGGGAGCAATCCAAGTTCGACGATCTGGTCAAAGGCACGGCTGATTGCGTCGCTCTTCGCAGCACCGGAGGCCTCGAACTCGCACCGTCGTTCAAGCTCCTCTATTCGACGCCGTCCACATATATCTGGGCGGTCGCTGCCGATGACGCTGGAAATGTCTACGCCGCTACGGGGTCTCCGGCGCGCGTTTATCGCATCACGCCCGACGGCAAGTCGACCATCATCTTCGAGCCCCAGGAACTGCAGGTGCAAGCTCTCAAAGTTGGTCCGGGAGGCGTGATCTACGCCGCCACCGCTCCCGACGGCAAGGTGTACAAAATCGAGCACAAGCCGAGCGAGAAGAGCGAGGCTGCCAGGTCCGAAAACAGGTCCGCCGATTCCGCTCAGAAAGATGCAGCCAAGCCGGCGTTGGATCCTTCCTGGAGTTCTTCCGTCTACTTTTCTCCGAGCACGAAATACATATGGGACCTCCTCTTCGACAAGCCGGGTAATCTTTATGTGGCGACTGGAGATCGCGGCGAAATCTACAAAGTTACTCCGAAGGGCGATCACTCGCTTTTTTTCAAGAGTGACGAAACCCACATCCGCGTGCTCGCTCTGGACTCGCAAGGAAACGTGATCGCCGGTACCGATGGCAGCGGGTTGGTGTACCGCATTTCTCCGGCAGGGGAAGGCTTCGTGCTGTACAGCGCTCCCAAGAAGGAGATCACCGCTATCGCGCTCGATCGCGACGGCAACATCTATGCCGCCGGAGTCGGCGAGAAGCGCGCAGGCTCTTCATCGTCCGCGAGCACTACCTCCATGCTGCTCTTGGCGCCCGTTCCATCCCCGTCAGCCTCTTCCGCGGCAGGCCCCGTGCCGCTTGTCTCCTCGACTCCCACCATGCAGATCGGTTCGTTCCCGTCCTCTGGATCAGGTGCCAGCGGCGGCTCCGACGTGTATCGCATCGCGACGGACGGCTCACCGCTGCGTCTTTGGTCCTCGCACGAGGACATCGTCTATGCGCTCGCCTTCGACTCCCACGAGAAGTTGCTGGCGGGTACGGGAAACCGCGGCCACGTTTTTACCATTAATGGTCCAGACGAATTCTCTGATCTGCTGAAATCGCCCGCGTCGCAGGTCACCGGTTTTGCCAAGGCTCCGGGTGGCGGACTCTACGCTGCGAGCAGCAATCTGGGAAAGATTTTCGTGCTGGGCCCGGCGCCGTCGAGCGAGGGCTCCTACGAAAGCGATGTGTTCGATGCCAAGATTTTTTCGCGCTGGGGCCGCATCGAATTTCTCGGCGCCGGCAGCGTCGATTTGCTCGCCCGCAGCGGCAACGTCGACAATCCCGACCGCAACTGGAGTCCCTGGAAGCAAGTGGATCTGACCAAGGGCGCAGACATGGGAGTTCCCGCCGCCCGCTACGCTCAGTGGAAAGTTGTTCTTCATGCGGGAAGTACAAAGCCCGCGGTGGATACGGTTACGTTAAACTATCTTCCGAAAAACGTGGCGCCCGAGATCGACGACGTTACGGTTCAGATCGGTTTACGCTATCAGCCTGCCTCGAAATCCACCGGACTCACAATCGGCACCGATATCAGCGGATCGTCCGGCACGCATTTCGACTCGCCGGTTCCGAGCAGTCATGACCGCGATTCGGTTGGCGTGAAGTGGAGCGCCCACGACGAAAATGACGACCAGCTCGTTTACTCCGTCTACTATCGCGGCGATGGAGAATCCCGCTGGCTGCTGCTGAAAGACAACCTCACCGACAAAGCCTATTCCTTCGATGCCAGCCTCCTGCCGGATGGAGGCTACATGGTGAAGGTGACCGCTTCTGATGCGCCTTCGCACTCTCCCGGTGAGGCGCTAACCACTTCACGCGAGAGCCGCCGCTTTGAAGTCGATACCACCGCACCGCGCATCGAGAATCTGACGGCGGCCCTGGAGGGCGCGCAGATTCACATCCACTTCCGGGCGGAAGACGGTTTTTCTTCCATCCGCCGGGCTGAATTCTCCGTGGACGCGGGCGACTGGAAGTATGTGGATCCGGTTGGCCAGCTCTCAGACGCGAAGATCGAGGATTACGACCTCAAAGTTCCCCTCGAAGCCGAGAACGACGCTGCTTCCGAGCACGTCGTTGTCGTCCGCGTCTACGACAAGTATGACAACATGGGCGCGTCTAAGACGGTGCTGCACGGGAAGTGAGTTAGTAGAAGGTCAGCCCATAAATTTAGCTCAGTCACTTTTACCTCCGGCGTCATCCTGAGCGTAGCCATTGTTCAGGCGCAGCGAAGGATCTTGCGCGAATCAGCACAGCATTCGATCCGCAACTGCGCCGCGCCTTACGATCCATGCTCGGCCGAATCCCTTGTCCTCCTTAGAATCGGGACATGTCCGAAAGGCCTCTTTCCGTCACGCAGCTCATCGCGCACAATCATTCTCGTGATGCGAGGCTCCGGATCAGGCTGGAAACTCCCCCTGTTGCTCTCGATTCTGTTTACGCAGATCGTTTGGCTCACAGCCTGTTCCGGAATCTCAACTTCTTCAACGAACAGCGGCGGGAACGGCGGCACTGGAAGTTCGGGTGGAAATAACGGCGGCACAGGCGGCAGCAATCTCGCTTGTAACGTGATGTCCGCCGGCCAGACCGCCAGCCTCAACGGATTCGTTCCCTTCACCAGCAGCAGTTTGTGGAACACCGACATATCTTCCGCGCCCGTCGATCCCAACTCCAACACCATCATCACCAACTGGGTCGGCTCGGTGAACCTGCATCCTGATTGGGGAACGGATCCCAGCTACGGCATTCCCTACGTGGTGGTCAACGGCAGCCAGACTCTCGTCAACGTGAATCTCGGAGCGTATCCGAGCGAGAGCGATCCCGGCCCAATGCCGGTTCCGACAAGCGCTCCAGTAGAGGGCGGATCGTCCAGCACCGGAGATCGCCATGTGCTGGTGCTCGATAACGGGAACTGCTTTCTCTACGAACTTTACAACTCGTCGGTCAATTCAGGAAGCTGGAACGCCGATTCGACCGCCGTGTGGGATCTACTCGGTGACGAGCAGCGTCCTTATACCTGGACTTCTGCCGATGCCGCCGGCCTCCCGATCTTCCCTGGACTCGTGCGCTACGACGAAGTCGCTTCCGGCACCATCAAGCACGCTTTTCGCTTTACCCTCCCCCAAACCAGCGCAGCTTTTACTCCCCCAGCATCCCACTGGGCGGCGACGTCGAGCGATCCGACGTCGCCGCCCATGGGGATGCGGCTGCGCTTGAAGTCCAGCTACGACATTTCTGGTTTCGACGCGCAAATGCAAGTCATCCTGACAGCGATGCAGCACTACGGCCTCATCCTCGCAGATAACGGTAGCTCGTTATTTGTAACGGGAGTGTCCGACAGCCGCTGGGGCTCCGATCTTGACTCGCTCAAGACAGTGCCGGCGTCGGCGTTTGAAGTTGTGCAGATGAGTCCGGTCTATACCAGCGCCAACTATCCAACCGGCGCAGCGCCCACTGTGGGCAGCTTTACGGCCTCTGCCTCGCACGTTTCCTCGGGAGGCAGTGTGACCCTCTCGTGGACGACCGCCAGTGCTGACTACGTGATTGTCTCCCCGGGACCGGGAGCAACACGCGATACGAGCGTGACTGTGAATCCAACCGCGACGACCACGTACACCCTCTACGCGACGAACCAGTACGGCCGGACGACCGCAACTGTCACCGTAAGCGTGCCGTAACTCTACTCTGCGGCCAGATACACATAGCGGAAGACAAACAACACGGTCAGAATCCAGATGACCGGACTCACCTCTCGAAATTTTCCGGCCGCGACTTTCACCAGCGTGTAAGAAATCAATCCCAGGCTGAGCCCCGTAGCGATGCTGAATGTCAATGGCGTTGCCACCAGGGTGACGAATGCCGGAATTGCCTCAGTGAACTCGGCCCACTCGACGCGCCCAATAGATTCCGTCATCAACGCGCCCACCAGGATTAGTGCCGGTGCCGTCGCATACCCGGGAATCGCCGCCGCCAGCGGAGCGCAAAAAGCTGCCAGCAGAAATAGCGCAGCGGTGAAGATGTTCGCGAGTCCGGTCCGCGCGCCAGCAGCGACTCCGGCAGCGCTCTCGATGTAGCTCGTGACCGTCGATGTTCCGGCTAGCGCCCCAAACACAGTTCCAACCGCATCCGAAATCAGAGCCCGGCCCACTCGCGGGATCTTCCCGTCCTTCACGAATCCGCCCTGCTCGCACACTCCCACGAGGGTTCCAACGTTGTCGAACAGATCCACGAAGAGAAACACAAAGATGATTTCGAATAGGCCCAGGTGCAACGCACTCCGCAGATCAAGCTGCAGCCACGTCGACGACGGATGCGGCCATGAAAAAATCGACTCGGGCAGCTTCGACATATGGCGCAGAATTCCCAGCCCGGTCGTGGCCAGCACTCCGATCAGGATCGCTCCGGTAACTTTCCGAGTCATGAGGATCAGCATGATCGCCAGCCCCAGGCACGCCAGTTGCGCCTCACGATTTGCAAAGCTGCCTAGGCTGACGAACGTAGCCGGATTCGCCACCACCAGATTGGCATTGCGTAGCCCGACAAATGCGATGAACATTCCGATGCCACCGGCGGTCGAATGTTTCAGGCAGTTTGGAATTCCGTTCACGATTTGTTCGCGGACGCGCGTCACCGTAAGGATCAGAAACGCCGTCCCCGAGATGAAAATGACGCCGAGCGCCGTCCGCCAGGGCACATGCATTCCTAGACAGACCACGTAGGTGAAGTACGCGTTCAGCGACATGCCCGGCGCCAGCGCGATCGGATAATTCGCGTAAACGCCCATCACCAGAGTCGCGATCGCAGCCGAAGCGCAGGTGGCGAAGACGACGCCCTCGATCGGCACTCCGGCTTTCGCCAGAATTTGCGGGTTCACCACCACGATGTATGCCATGGTGATGAAAGTGGTCAGCCCGCCAAGGAATTCGCTGCGGACGCTGGTCTGGTTTTCTTTGAGACGGAAGTAGCGTTCGATCAAACGGGATCCTTCCCGGCGTTGAGTGACGACGAATGAAGCCGCCATTCTACGGCATCCCCACGCCAGTACCGGAAATCGATTTCCTTTATGACGACGATCAGGAATTAGAGGGTGTCATGTGGGGACAGCCGCCTCGGCTGTCGGGTCGAGCGGGGCTCGACTGCTCCGCCCTTCAGAGCAGCAAGTCCTACGTAGGAATGCTCTCGCCGTCAGCCGTGGTCTGCGAGGCTTTCGGCAAGCTGTCGCTGGTGATGGCATGAAGCTCGCCCGCATTCCGCAGCTCCGGGAACCACCACGCCCAGAGCCCGATGACAATCAGCGTGCCAACGCCGCCCAGAACAACTGCGGGGACCGTTCCGAACCACTGGGCGGTGACGCCGGACTCGAACTGCCCGAATTCATTCGACGTTCCGATGAAGATCATGTCGACCGCTGTGACGCGCCCACGCATTTCATCCGGAGTAGCTAACTGCGTGAGCGTTGCTCGAATGATGACGCTGATCATGTCGCTCGCGCCCAGCAAAAACAATGCGATCAGAGAAACCGTCAGGCTGTGCGACAGTCCGAAGATGATGGTGAAGACTCCAAATCCACCCACCGCCCAGAGCAGCGTATGTCCAGATCGACCCCGCAACGGCCGATGCGCCAGAAGCACCGCCATCACCGCCGCGCCCGCTCCCGGAGCCGTGCGTAACAATCCCAGTCCCCAAGGCCCGGTGTGCAGGATTTCCCGCGCATACACCGGCAGCAACGCGACCGCGCCGCCCAGCAGCACCGCAAACAAATCCAGCGAGATTGCGCCCAGGATCAGCTTCTTGTTCCAGATGTAGTGCAATCCGGCGAAGACTGTCTTTGCCGTCATGGGTTCGCGCGGCCGCGCCTTCACCTCTGGCTTGATGCGGAAGGACGAGATCGTCGCGCCGATCGCCGTAACGGTGGCGATCACGTAGACGGCCGAAGGCCCGTGGAACGCCGCGTAGACAATGCCGCCAAACGATGGCCCAAGAATCGTCGCCGCCTGAAAAATGGTGGCGTTCCAGGCAACAGCATTCGGGAAATGTTCCGTCGGGACAAGCTGCGGAAGAATCGACCGGCTGGCCGTGGCGTTAAACGATCGCACCACGCCAATCAGGATCAGAACAAGATAGATCGAACGTATCGCGGGCGTACCACGTTCGGACAATATCAAAAGCAGAGCGAAGCAAACCGCATATCCCGCGTAACACGCCGAGAGCACCTTGCTGCGTTGGTGCCGGTCGGAAATGTGCCCGGAAATGGGGAACAGCAGGATTCCCGGCAGAAACTGCGCCAACCCAACGTAGCCAAGATCGAGAGGGCGCTTGGTGATTTCGTAAACCTGCCACCCAACGGCGACCGCCTGCATCTCGACTGCGGCCACAATCAGAAATCGCGCAACCTGAAACAGCACAAACCCGGGATGGGTAAAGGCGGCGCGTCCGGCCCTGGCGTCGTCGGTGGCTGGCATGTACTTCTAATGTGACATAGAAATCAAAAGCTGTGCAGGGCCGTGCGGAACGGAAAGAAACATGTGGGACGGACACTGTCCGTCGCTATTGATCTTGGTTCTGGTTTTGATCCTTGCCGTTTCGGTCGTGTCACGCCACGACCGGAGCATTCGCGATCCCGGCCGTCCCGAACACTCGACGGTACCTCTCCACTTCAGCCGCCGGTCCCAACGCTTTGGCGTAATTGTCAGAGAGCTTCACCGCCGGACGTCCTTCCACGCTCGACACTTTGCAGATCAGGCTGATCGGATCGAAGCCGTCACCTTCATTCGGATTGCACCCGCGAAAATCATTCGTCAGCAATGTTCCCCATCCTGCGCTGAACCGTATGCGCCGATCGGCAGTCCATTTGCGGGCATCGTGAAAGTCAGCCGCGCTTTGAAAATCTGCCGGCCGGACGCCCTTCGCCCCCGCTCCGCCAAAATATGCGTGCAGCCCCAGAATCGCATCGACATCCAGCGTGTCGGACGCAATCACCAGTTTCTCCCTGGGATCCCGTCCCCGGACCCGCAGCCATTCGATATATTCATCGCCGGCGACGAAAGGATCCTTGCTGTCCACGCGTTGCCCAGTCCAGTCGGCCGCCCAATCTGGAGCGCCAGCGAGGAATTGCGTTGTGCCGAACGTATCCGGCAGCATCACCCGCAGCGCGCCTTCGTAAGTCTGCCGCCACAGATCCAGCACACGGTATTGCGAATCCTTCAGCGCAACATCATCCGGCGCGAGCGCCGCCATCACCATCGGGATCTCATGCGCATTGGTTCCGATCGCTTCCAGGTCATGCTTGTGCGCCAGGAAGGCATTCGACGTCCCGATAAAGTTGCTGTCTAGATTGGACGCCATCGCGACCACCACATACTCCTGCCACAAGAAACTGTGACGTCGACGCGTGCCAAAATCTGCCACGCTCAATCCCGGGACACCGCGCAGTCGTTCGATTTTGTTCCAAAGCTTCGTTTTAGCCCGCGCATATAGGATGTCAATCCCGAACTCGCTCAACGTCTTCAAGTGCGCGCGCGTCTTCAGTTCATCCAGAATGGCCAGCGCATAGAGTTCCCACATCGTCGTCTCGGTCCACGCGCCTTCAAACGTCAAGTTGATCTGGCCATTGCTGACCCGCAGCTGATAGTCAGAAAGCTGGAAGTCGTTCTCCAGCCACTCCAGGAATGCAGGCTCAAAAATCCCGCGCCGCCCATAAAACGTATTGCCCGCCAGCCACACCAGTTCCGACTTTCGAAACCGCCTCCCGCGAACGTGCTGCAGCTGCACCTTCAGTTCTTCCACGTGAACGATGTCGGCCATCCGCACCCCGGGATGCCGGTTGTAGAGCGAAAACGTCACGCGCGTCTTGGGGAAATGCTTCCAGATAAACTGCAGCATCAGCAGTTTGTAGAAGTCGGTATCCAGCAGGGAGCGGATGACCGGGTCGAGTTCCCAGTTGTGGTTATGCGCGCGTTCGGCGAGGTTAATGATCATCAGGGAAGAGCGGCCTCAGAGCACTCTAGAGGATAAGGGATAGGAGCGCCTACACGCCATTGAAGCCGATTTTCATCCTGAGAGACGGTCAGGAGAGATTAATGCGGGAACGGCCGCCTCGGCTGTCCGTCGAGCGCCGCTCGACCCGTCGGTCAAGACGGATACGGATAAGGAATCGCTAGCTCTTGACCGCTGCGGCCGTCTCCAGGCCTTCAAACACTTCCTCTGCCCGCCGCAAAGCCTGCTGCACGTTGTCGCAGATGTTCTCTTTTCCGATGACTTCCGCGAACTCCGCCTGGTAAATGAGTTGCGCCGGTTGCTCCCGCGCCCCGCATAAAATGAGCGTTCGCTTGGTCGCGTGCAATTCCTTCGCGACTTCTTCGATGGCGAAGAGTCCCGTCGCATCCAGCGCCGTCATATTCCTTAGCCGCAGGATCACCACCGGCGGCAGCCTGTGCAGGTTCTCGGTTACCGAACGAATCTTGTCGGTCGCGCCAAACAGAAATGGCCCGTGAATGCGGAAGATGGTCGCATAGTAAGGTATATCCTTGTCCTGCAAAATATGCACGCGCCCGTCCTCGACGTAATCATCCGTTACCTGCGAGACCGTTGTCGTCGAAGCCACCCGGCTGATGAAGAGCAGAGCCGCCAGAATCATACCCGCCTCGACCGCCACCGTAAGATCGGCGAACACGGTCAAGGCAAACGTCACCAGCCAGATGCTGATGTCGGTTTTCGTCAACTTGAGCAGTTGTGGAATCTCGCGCCACTCGCCCATGTTGTAAGCGACCACCATCAGAATTCCCGCCAGCGCCGCCATCGGCACGTAACTCACCAACGGAGCGGCAAACAGCAGAATGCATAACAGCGTCAGCGCATGAATGATTCCGGCTACCGGTGATTGCGCACCCGAGCGGATATTTGTCGCCGTTCGCGCGATCGCTCCAGTAGCCGGCAGCCCGCCAAACATTGGCGAGAAAACGTTGGCCACGCCCTGCGCCATCAACTCTATATTAGGATTATGCCGGTCATTACTCATGCGGTCGGCGACGACCGCCGACATCAGTGACTCAATGGCACCCAGCATCGCCACGGTGAAAGCCGGCCCCAGCAGTCCGTGAATCAGATCGGTCCGGAACTTCGGAATCTGCAGATGCGGCAACCCGCTGGGGATTCCGCCAAATCTCGTTCCAATTGTCTCGACTGGTAGTTTGAAGAAGTAAACTGCCGCCGTGGCCAGGATTAGCGCCACAATCGGCCCCGGAATTCGAGCCGAGACGCTGCGGCAGATGATCAGTGCCAGCAGCGTGAATACTGCCAGCGCGGTCGCTTCAAACGAGAGAGTATGGAAGCTGCCAGCCAGCGCCTCCATGCGGAGCCAGAAGACGCCTGGTACTTTGTCGAGATGTAATCCGAAGAAATCTTTGACCTGCGTGCTGGCGATCAGCACGGCAATACCGTTCGTGAATCCGATGACGACGGGACGAGGAATAAACTTCACCGCGGTGCCGAGCCCGGTGAGGCCCATGATAACCAGCAGCACGCCGGCCATCACCGTACACATGAAAAGGCCGTCCACCCCGTGAACCGCGATGATCCCGGCGATGACGACAACGAACGCTCCGGTTGGCCCTCCGATCTGAGTCTTCGATCCGCCCAGCGCGGAGATCAGGAATCCCGTGACGATCGCGCAATAAATCCCGGCCTGCGGCGTCAGCCCCGACGCAATGGAAAATGCCATAGCCAGCGGCAACGCCACCAGTCCAACGGTGACTCCGGCGATGAAGTCCAGCAGGAATTTGTGTCGATCGTAAGTTCTCAGGCAGAGAACAGACTTCGGAAGCCAATTTTCGTTGAGGAAAGTACGCCCCATTCCGACAGTATGGCAGGCTGCAAGGGAATCAGGTAGATCCCGGTAAGGTGCAAACCGAATCAAGAGACCATGCCCCGTAGCATCGTTCCTGGCAACGTTTCCGCTGCCAGCGGGATTGCGGAAGAGCGGCCCTCGGAAAACCGCGTCAACGCCTTCTGGATCAATCCGGACTTTAGTCCCTCAGGCCCGCTGCGCGATTAGAATCACACCATGCACTTCGTGCGAACCTTCGGATGGCTGGCCTGCGTTGTCTATTCCACCATCCCCTCGTTCTGGCTGATGGTGCATCCTCGCGCCCATCGCTGGCGCGCCCGCGAGCGTTCTCCGTTTCGCGTTCTGGTTCCCGCGTGGATCACCATGTGGCTGGGGATCGGCGTGTTGACCGGTCCCTGGCGCGCAATGACGATCTACTCCACTCCGTGGAGTTGGATCCCTGCGGTCGGGCTCTTCGCCACAGGCCTCTTCATCTACTCCCGCGCCGGAGCACAATTCAGCTGGGCGCAACTCGGAGGCCTACCTGAAGTGCGCGCCGATCATCACCATGATCGCTTGGTCACCGCCGGCATTCGTTCCCGTGTTCGCCATCCCGTCTATCTGGCTCATCTCTGCGAGATGCTCGCCTGGAGCGCCGGCACGGGCCTCTTGGTCTGCTGGCTCCTCACTGCGTTCGCCATTGTCACGGGTGCAGTCATGATCCGCGTGGAAGACTCGGAACTGGAAGAGCGCTTCGGAGCAGTACACACCGCGTATCGCCAAAGCGTTCCCGCCGTGCTGCCCAGATTTCACGCTTGATCCTTCGCTGCTTCCTTGTAGCGCTGGCCCCTATAATAGGAAAGTGCCATTCACGCTCTCTCACGCAGCCGCCGCGTTGCCGTTTCGACGTTTCCCTCTCATCCCATCCGCTCTTGTAATCGGTACCCTCGCGCCAGATTTTGAGTATTTTCTCTTGCTCATTCCCATGGACCGCTACGGCCACACGCTCCGTGGTCTTTTCATTCTTACGCTTCCGGTCGCATTGGTCGTCTTGTGGATGTTTCACAACTTCGTAAAACGGCCGGCTAGCATGCTCCTGCCGGACTCGATCCAGCGCAGGCTGGCCGATCACCTCGACGAATTTCGATTTCGAGGCATCGGACGATTCCTCCTGATCGTGATCTCCATCCTTCTGGGCGCGTTGACTCATTTGGTGTGGGACTCATTTACTCATCGAACGGGCTGGTTCTACCATCACTGGGGGTTGCTGCGGGAGATGGTCCACGTTCCGGTTCTCGGGACGCTTCCGTATTACAAAGTTCTCCAGCATGCCAGCACGGTCCTCGGGATCGTAATCCTGGTGCTGTGGTTCGTCTGGTGGTACAGAGATACCAAGCCCTCCGATCAATTGATTTCAGGCGCCCCTTCGGTGTCGCGCCGGATTGCCACGGTTGCCGTGCTTGCCACCGTCGCCTGTGCGGGAGCGGTAATTAACGGCACCATTGCCGCGCGAGGCCCCGCCGGGAACTTCAATTTCCGCGAGTTCGTTGTCGAAGCCGTGGTCACCGTGACAGCTCTAGTATGGTGGGAACTCGTCGCCTACGGAATATTCTCCCAATGGACCCGGCCGCCCGGCGCCCAATCGGCTCGACTCGAACCGGACCCGCAGTCACACCCTGAACCAGCTGGAAAATCATCCCCATCGTTTTAAAAGCCCATGATGACCTTATAATCCGACTTGGCTGAACGCTGATAGCTGGCGGCTGAAACCTCTTCATGCGCTTTGAACTTTTCATAGCCCGACGCTATCTCCGAGCGAAGCGAAGGCAAGCCTTCATCGGCATCATCACCGGCATTTCCGTCATTGGAGTCGCTGCCGGGGTAGCCTCTCTGGTCGTGGCCCTAGCGATCAATAACGGATTTCGCCAGGACCTCCAGCAACGCCTCCTCGGCTCAACCTCGCACATCAGCCTGCAGCGCGTCGCCGACGACGGCATCAAAGACTGGCCCACGCTCATGGGTCGTCTTGCCAAGCAACCGCATGTGGTAGCCGCGGCCCCGGCCATCTTCGAGCAGGTCCTGATCTCCCGCGGCCCCCGTGCCCGCGGAGCTGTTCTCAAAGGCATGATTCCTCAGTACGAGCGCAAAGTCGGAGATCTGCTGAGTTCGGTCACGGAGGGCTCCGCCGCAGCGCTGGAAGAAAAAAATCAGCCGGATGCTTCTGCCACTCCGACCGCCGATCAGTCTCCCGATTCCCTCGAAGGCGTCGCCCAACGCGTGGCCGCCATGCCGCCGATCGTCCTCGGCAAAGACATGGCCGACAACTTGGGCGCCACAGTTGGCTCTGTGGTGACGCTCGTGAGTCCACAAGGCGAACTCACTCCGTTTGGAACCGTCCCCAAATACACGCGTTTCCGCGTCGTCGGAATCTTTCATTCCGGCTTCTTCGACTACGACTCCGCCTGGGCGTTCACCCGGCTCTCAGACGCTCAGCGCCTGTTCGGCCTCAGCGATCTGATCTCGGTTCTTGAGTTCAAGATCGACGATCTCGATCAGGCGGACGCGGTCGCGCACCAGATGGAAGAAGCCGCCGGCCCAGGCTTTATGGCCACAAACGCGCTCCGGCAGAACAGCGCCCTCTTCAAAGCGCTGAAGACCGAGCGCTTAGTCACCTTCATCACCATCGGGCTGATCGTCTTTGTCGCGGCGCTCAACATCCTCATCAGCTTGATCATGATGGTCATGGAGAAGACAAAAGACATCGCCGTCCTGCTGTCGATGGGCACCCGCAAAGCGCAGGTACGGAACGTCTTCATCGCACAAGGAGTGCTCATCGGCGTGATCGGCACCGTGATCGGCTTGGTTCTCGGTTACGCCATCTCCTACGCCGGAGGCCACTACCACGTGATTCAGCTCTCGCCCGAGGTCTACTCGATCGACTATGTTCCATTCGCGCCGCGGATTGTCGATGGCGCCTGGGTGTCCTTGTTTGCGGTGCTGGTTTCGTTCGTGGCGACGCTCTACCCGTCATGGTCGGCAGCCCGCATCCTCCCCGCAGAGGCCCTCCGATATGAGTGAAAACCTCCGTGCTCCCCTATGTCCTCCGTGGTGCAGTCATGACAGTAACATCCGTGATCTGAGTCACATGACGGCCATCAGCCCGCATATAGAGTGTCTAAAAGAGCGCGGAATTTTGAATGGCAGGGATATATCCGCGAGCTCGATCGATACTGCCCGGACGGTAGGCTTTCATCTTGCAAACCGCCCCTCGACTGCCCGTTGGAACGAAAGAGACGCATTGTGCATCTAACGACAAGTGATTCAATGCTTCGCGTGGAAGGCCTGAAGAAGGTTTTCCGGTCCGGTGAATCGGACTTGGTGCTCTTTGAGAATCTGTCGTTTGAGGTGAAGCGGGGAGAAATGCTCGCCATTGTCGGCGAATCGGGTGCGGGGAAGAGTACACTTTTGCACATCCTCAGCGCTCTTGATCGTGCTTCCGCAGGTGACGTATACTGCGCCCACTTGCGAGTGAATTCGTTGTCTCAGGACGAAGCTGCGGCCTTTCGCAATCGGGAGACTGGCTTCGTATGGCAGTTCCACTACCTGCTGCCGGAGTTCACGGCGGCAGAAAACGTTGCCATGCCGCTCTTGCTTCGCGGCGAAACGTGGCAACAGGTCGAGCCGGAAGCTTCGCGCTGGTTGCGTGAAGTAGGACTTGAGCAGCGTGCGCATCACCGCTCCGGAGAACTTTCGGGCGGAGAACAGCAGCGAGTCGCTCTGGCACGAGCGCTCATCACCGGGCCCAAGCTGTTGCTCGCCGATGAGCCAACGGGCGACCTGGACGGACAGACGGCGGAAGCAGTTTTCACTTTGATTGCGCGGTTACATCGCGAGCACCAACTCACCTCCCTCATCGCTACGCACAACTTATCGTTCGCCCGCCGCTGCCACCGCGTATTAAGGTTGCAGCGGGGGCACATGGAAGAGATTTCGCCGGAGTCGTTGCCGGCTTAAAGGTCTTACGAATAAATGGCAACATTCGTTAGACAAAGTGCAAGAATATGACAGGAAGCAGGACTCGAAGGAAATCCACAGGCATTCCTTCGGTAACGTGATTAAAGGGTTAAAGAGCCGTTTCGGTACTTGGGTTTCGCGGCCCTTTGATTGCATAATGTAGTAGTAAGGTCGGGCCATGGTTCAGGTCGGGCAGACAAGTCTCCCCGGCCGGGAAGGTTCAGGGGGAAGGGCATTATGTTTGAACGCTATACGGAGAAAGCCAGGCGCGTCATCTTTTTCGCACGCTACGAAGCTAGCCAGTTCGGATCTCCTTATATCGAGACCGAGCACCTGCTTCTCGGATTGTTGCGCGAAGACAAAGCCTTGACCAACCGGTTTCTGCGCTCTCACGCGTCCGTCGAATCCATTCGCAAACAGATTGAAGGACATACCACCATCCGCGAAAAGGTTTCGACGTCGGTCGACCTGCCCTTAAGCAATGAATGCAAACGCGTTCTCGCTTACGCTGCAGAAGAAGCCGAGCGCCTGTCCCATCGCCACATCGGCACAGAACACCTGCTTTTGGGTCTGCTGAGAGAAGAGAAGTGCTTCGCCGCCGAGATCCTGCACGAGCGCGGCCTGCGCCTCTCGACCATCCGCGAAGAACTGGCCCGCACCACGCAGGAGAAAGCCCAGCCGCAGCGCCAGCGTGAAAGTTCGCTCCTCGCGGAATTCTCGCGTGATTTGACTCAAGCTGCCATGGACAGTCAGCTCGATCCACTGGTCGGACGCGAGGGTGAAGTCGATCGCGTCATCCAGATCCTCTGCCGCCGTACCAAGAACAATCCGGTGCTGATCGGCGAACCGGGCGTTGGAAAAACAGCGATCGTCGAAGGCCTCGCTCAGCGCATCGCCGACGGGGAAGTACCCTCGTTCTTGGCCGATAAGCGCATTCTTGCGCTGGATCTTTCTTTAATCGTCGCCGGCACGAAATATCGTGGCCAGTTCGAAGAGCGCCTCAAGACCATCATGAAAGAGCTGATGGAATCGCAGAACTCCATCATCTTTATCGATGAGCTTCATACTCTGGTCGGAGCTGGATCCGCCGAAGGCTCGCTCGACGCCGCCAATATCCTGAAGCCCGCGCTATCCCGCGGAGAAATTCAGTGCATCGGCGCTACGACTCCTGGCGAATATCGCAAGTCGATCGAGAAAGACCGTTCACTCGAGCGCCGCTTCCAGGCCGTGAAAGTTCCACCGCCGAACGAGACGGACGCGATCAAGATTCTGTTTGGGATCAAAGACCGCTACGAGAAGTTCCACGCCGTCACCTACACCGACGACGCCATCAACTTCGCGGTCTCGCACTCGAACCGCTACATTCCGGATCGCTTCCTTCCGGACAAGGCCATCGACTTGGTCGACGAAGCTGGAGCGCGCGTCAAGCTGCGCCAGACTTCGCTTCCCGAGGAACTGACCGAAGTCCAGAAGCGCATCAAGTTCATCGTTCATAGGATGGAAAACGCCATCGCGAACCACGAGTTCGAGAAGGCACGTTTTTACTCCGATGAAGAGCGCAAGGAGCGCGAGAACCTGCGCGCCCTGCGCGAGAAATATCATCTCGACGAATCCTCGACCGGCGTTGTCAACCGCGAGGACATCGAAGATGTCGTCTCGCGGTGGACCGGCGTACCGATCACCTCGATCAAAGAAGAAGAGACGCAGAAGCTGCTCCGCATCGAAGAGGAGCTGCACAAGCGCATCATCTCGCAAGACAAGTCGATCAGCGCACTGGCTCGTGCCATCCGCCGTTCCCGCGCCGGCCTGAAGAACCCGAACCGCCCCATCGGCTCGTTCCTGTTTCTCGGTCCCACGGGCGTCGGCAAAACTGAAGTCGCGCGCACGCTAGCCCAGTTCATGTTCGGTACCGAGAAGGCTCTGGTCCGCTTCGACATGTCCGAGTTCATGGAGAAGCATTCGGTCTCGAAGCTGATCGGCTCGCCTCCGGGATACGTTGGCTATGAAGAGGGCGGACAGCTCACCGAACGTGTGAAGCGCGCGCCATATTCGGTCGTGCTGCTCGATGAAATTGAGAAGGCGCATCCGGATGTCTTCAACATCCTGCTGCAGGTGTTTGAAGACGGCCAGTTGACCGATGGTCTCGGCAATACGGTCGACTTCAAGAACACGATCATCATCATGACGTCGAATATCGGTGCCCGCCACCTTCAGAGGCGCGAAGGTCTGGGCTTCGCATCCACGAAGGAACACGATATCGCCGACAAAGTGGAAGAGCTCGTAAAGAATGAGGTCAAACGGACCTTTAATCCCGAGTTTCTCAACCGTCTGGATGAGATCATCATCTTCATGGCTCTGAGCGAAACCGACCTGATCCAGATTCTCGAGCTCATGGTCAACCAGCTCAATCAGAACCTGGCGCAAAAGGCGATCACCGTCACAGTCGCCGACGAAGCCAAGAAGTGGATTCTCAACCAGACTCTGAGCGACCGCAGCTACGGAGCTCGTCCGTTGCGCCGAGCGCTACAGAAATACATCGAAGACCCGCTGTCGGAGGCGCTGATCCAGGGCACCATCACCACGCGCCCCGCGTTCATCGAGGTCTTCCTCGAAGACAACAAGCTCTTCTACCGCCCAGTCGACGCAGAAAAGGCGGAAGGAGTCCTGTTGTACGAAAACTAAATCGTGGAGCGGCGGACGCATTCGTCCGCTCGCGATGCAAAGCGAGCACGATGTAGTAAGCAACGTTTTCAATGGCCCCGGACAAACCAGTCCGGGGCCACGTATTTTGAATTAAATTAGTCATCTGCACCGTCATCTTCGCCTCGTCTGGTTTGAGTTGATCGCGCGCCCAGACGATCCCTTGATACCCCTCATGATCTCGATCCGAGAGAATATTTGACATCGCCGTTCATCGATCGAAGGGGTGAGAATCAGATGCACGTGATCTGGCATCACCACCGCGATGTGGAGTTCGTATCGCCTGCGGTGATCGTGTAAACAGGAGGACAACGCGATCTCCCGAGCCCAATCTGGCGAAGTCCAACGGAACTTAGTGTTGAAGGTGACAAAGTGTGGCCTGAAATCCTTCTGCAAATGCTGCAAGTTGCGCCGGTAAAATTGCATAGCAAGGATTCTGGCATGCGGAATCAGAGAAATCGTAAAGGACTCAACCGTAATTCCCGTCATGGAACAACTCGTGGAGCGGCGGACGCATTGGCTCGCCCGCGAGCGAGGCATGCGTTCCCAAAACGAAATCCTGGTTGCGGTGAAGGGAGCTGCGAATAAGAGTTTGGGGCTAAGAGCATTCGATTGAATCCGACGAACCGCATTTTCACTTTAACGCCCCGGACGAATGCGTCCGGGCTCCACGATTCGCGGATCGCAATATCTCGATCGCGAATCCTTCATCCCGCCTGGCTGCAATCACAGCCACTCCGCTCCCCTCCTGTACAATTTTCCCGTGACCCTGCGCGCGACACTTCGGCTGGCTGCGTTTCTCATGGTGTCGCTGGCCACTGCCGCGTGGGCCGAACCCGTTTCTCAGCTGAAGCTCACCGGCTACGTCAACGATTTCGCCCACGTCCTCGACCAGAGCACGGCGACTCAAATCGCAGACATCTGCCACCAGATCGACGACAAAGCTCACGCGCAGATTGCGCTGGTCACCATCAACACACTCAACGGCGCTGACATCGAGAGTTATGCCGTCGACCTCTTCCACCAGTGGGGCATCGGCGCCAAGTCCACCAATCGCGGAGTTTTAATTCTCTACGCCATCCAGGACCACCGTGCTCGGATCGAAGTTGGCTACGGGCTGGAGCCGATCCTGCCCGATGGCAAGGTGGGAAGCTTTCAGCGCGAAGCCATTCCGCTGATGAAGAGCGGAGACTACAGCCAGGCACTCTTGCTAGTCACGAGCCGTGTCGCTGGCGTGATCGCGACAGACGCCGGCGTCCAGCTCACTAACTCTCAGCCTCCCGCTCCGACCCAACCCGAGCGCGAGCCGAGCGGAGGATTGTCGTTTGGCGGCATCATCGTAATCGTAGTCGTTATCCTCATCATTCTTTTCACGCCACTGCGCAGCCTTCTTTTCTGGATTTTGTTTTCCAATATCTTCGGCGGAGGTGGGCGCGGTTATGGTGGTGGAGGCGGCGGCTTCGGAGGTTTTGGCGGAGGCGGAGGCGGTGGTGGCTTCGGCGGCTTTGGTGGCGGCAGTTCGGGCGGAGGCGGTGCGAGCAGCAGTTGGTAGCGAGCGAGGGCGCAGATGATTCCTGAAGACAAGATCACCGAGTTTGTAAAGCGAGGGCGTGAAGCCTGTGGACCGAACCTCGAAGCCATCCTTCTTTTTGGCTCAGCCGTCTCAGGCGATTTTCACCCTGGTCTTTCGGACGTCAACCTATTTTGCGTCGTGCGCGACGGCTCGTTCCAGAATCTGCAAACCTTGGCGCCAGTCGTGAAATGGTGGGCGAAGCAGAAACAGCCGCCTCCGTTGTGCATGACGCGAAGTGAACTCGAACGTTGCACCGACGTTTTCACCATCGAGTTGATCGACATGGTCCAGCATCATCGCGTACTGTTTGGCGACGATGTGCTTCAAGGGCTGCAGATTGACACCCACTTACACCGCGTCCAGGTGGAATATGAGCTGCGCGAGAAACTCATTCTGCTCCGCCAGCACATACTGCTTGCGGCAGAGAATCGCTCGAAGCTGTACGATGTCCTGCTGCATTCTGCGCCATCGTTCGCCACGCTGTTTCGCCACGCACTGATCGTACTCGGAGGCGAAGCGTCGTTGGGACGTCGCGATGCGGTCAACCAGTTGGCCAAGCAGGTCCAGTTCGATGCCTCTCCGATTCAGCAAGTGCTCGACATTCGCGAAGGCAAAGCGGACGCCAGGAAGTTCGATGTGAACGATCTCTGCGGCCGCTATCTGGGGGCGATAGAAAAGGTCGTAAGCGCGGTAGACAAGGCGCTGGATGCACCGCTCGCGTAGGGGCGGACCCATTAGCCTGCCCTGAGCGAAGCCGAAGGGTCCGCCCGCAGGCGAAGTGAGCGCTCACCCACGATATGCGTCCGGGACCACGGGATCGAACGAGAGTCTAGACAGAAATCGAGGAGAACGTTATGAGCAAAGGACTGATCGCGGTCATCGTAGTGATCCTGATTCTCGGCTTCATCGGATTTGCCTTTTTCGGACAGTACGTGGGCGTCCGCAACACGCTCGTGACCAAAAACGAAGCGGTCAAGGCTGCATGGTCGCAAGTGGACATCGTCCTGCAGCGGCGCGCCGACCTGATCCCCAACCTGGTCGAGACGGTGAAGGGCTACGCCCAGCAGGAGCAGACCGTTTTCGGTGACATCGCCAAGGCGCGCTCCGCGCTCCTTTCCGCAGGATCTCCGCAAGAAAAGATCGCCGCCAACGGCCAACTGGACGGGGCTCTGGGCCGCCTGCTCCTGATCGTCGAAAATTATCCGCAACTCAAGTCCAACGAAAACTTCCTGCGTCTGCAGGACGAACTCGCCGGCACCGAAAACCGCATCGCCGTCGAGCGCAAGCGCTACAACGACACGCTTCAGGACTACAACACTTACGTCCAGCAATTTCCCAACAACATCTTCGCCGGATGGGCAGGTTTCAAAGCCAACGACGCCTACTTCGCCGCGTCCGAAGCATCGCGCCAGGTGCCAAAGGTGAATTTCGCCAACCCAGCTTCGCAAAGCACGCCGCAGCCCGCACCGGTACACTGATATCCTTCTGAAGAGTGGGAGGTCGCATGACCAACTTGAAACATATGAAGCCGACGCTAATGCTTACCACGGCTCTCTTGCTCTTCGCGCCACTTCTCTCTGCTCAAACTCAGCTCATTTGGCAAGGCCACACCTGGGTCGTCACGTTCGGAGGCATGGCGGGCGTCGCTCCCGGCAGTCCACGCAATGTTACCGTCGACTCAAACGGCTATCTTCATCTCAGCATCAAAAATCGTGGCGGCAAGTGGACCGCCTCCCAATTGTTCACGGTGGACAACCTGGGGTTCGGAACCTACCAGTGGGTTGTGGAGGGCGATGTGTGGGACATGGATCCTGCCACCGTACTAGGGCTGTTCCCGTACGGACCGGAGAACGGGATCGGCATCGACGGCTCGAACGAGATTGACATTGAATTCTCCCAATGGGGCAACACCTGCGCCTGCAATGCCGATTTCACTGTCTACCCTTCCGTCTACCATCGGGGACAGTCGAGCTTCAATCGCGATTTCACCGTTCGCAAAGGAAAGCAACTGACCACCGCGCGCATGGAGTGGAGTTCCACCAGCGTGATCTTTACCATCATGAGCGGAGATCAGCCTGTCGGCGCGACGGCCAACGTGCTCCAGACAGCGACTTTTCGTCCTTCCGACACAACCGCCATTCCCCAGCAACCGCTTCCAGTCGGGATGAATCTCTGGGCGTTCAACGCTCTGCCGTCCACGGACCAGTCTGTAATCATTCGAAGCTTTCAATACGTTCCGTAGCCGGGGTGCTAGCTTGCAGCCCTCCGAATCGCCCCGCACGAATGCGTCCGGGTTCCATCAACTTCTTGCGACCTTTTCTCCGCGGCAGCAATCGGACTCTTATGCACAAGATCAACATCGCCGAAAAGTTTTCCAAAATTTCCGAATACTATAAGCCGCACATCGCCGGCGAGCTGAACGGCCAGATGGTCAAGCTGGTGAAGGCCAACACCGAATTCGTATGGCATCACCACGACCACGAAGACGAAATGTTCCTGGTCGTGAAAGGCCGCTTCCGCATGGACTTCCGGGATGAAGGCCTTCGCGAACGCCACGAATGGATCGGCGAGGGCGAGTTCATCATCGTCCCGCGCGGCGTCGAGCATAAGCCGGTCGCCGAAGAGGAATGCTGGATCATGCTCTTCGAGCCAGCCTCGACGCTGAACACCGGTAACGTGGAAAATGAGCGGACCCAGCACGATCTGCAGCGAGTGTAGAGACTGAGGTCCAACGTAACTTCCCTCAGGGATTTTCCTCTGTGATCCCCTGTGCTTTCTGTGGTTAAATTCATGTGCTCCATGGAAGTCACCGTCTATTCCGCCTTCTGGTGTCCTGACTGCCGCGAAGCCAAGCGCTTCTTGGCCAAGAACAATATCCAGTTCAAAGAAGTCGACATCGAATCCACTCCTGGCGCCGTCGAAGAAATCGTGAAACGAACCGGCAAGCGTGCCATCCCGCAATTTGTAATCGATGGCGAATGGGTCCAGCCCTACCGCCCCGGCCACGGATTCCTCTACGAAGAAATGTCCAAGCGTCTGGGGATCAAGTTGTAGCGTCCCCCTGTGTTCCTCAGTGCCCCTGTGGTGCGTTTTTTTTCGACTTCCTTCTCTTTGTAGGCCCCCCTCTTTCGTGCCATGACCCATGTTCATCCCCTTCTGTACCGTGGCAAACCCGCGCCAGACGGGCGAAGATGAACACTCCAAGTTAGTTCGCTTCGTCTGCTGCTGAAGTGCCAACGAGCTGAAAACGAATGACTTGGCGGAGCTCCAGGAAACGCCGTTTCGAAAGCCCATGTCCGACACCCAGATCAACGACTCTGTCCCGAGCGACCCCGACCCGGCGGAAAGCAATTCTCCGCAGGAATGCAATGTTTCTGACAGCTGGACAGAAGTGATCCAGGGGGTGCTCGGCGTTCTGCTGCTTCTGGGCGCCGTCACCATGGTCTTCTATTACGCGCCGATGGCTGTGCAGGGCGTTCCTCCCGACGACCTTCAAAAACAAGTTCACGATCTGACCGCGCAAGTCGAGCAGCTTCAGCAAGAGCAGTCCATGCCTGCGGTCGTCCTGAACCGATATCGCAATTCGATTGGCTACATCTACGGCGTCTACCAGGTTGGATTTCCCAACCAGCGCCCTGAAATTCGCGCGCGCGTTTCCGGTACGGGCTTTCTCGTTGGCGACGGCCTGGTCGCGACGAACCGTCATGTCGCGCAGCCCTGGTACGGAGACTCCGAAGCGCAGAAGCTGATCGATCAGGGAGCCACTGCCGGAATCGAAAGCCTCGTCGTATTTTTCCCGGGCTCTCCGACTCCAGTGAGCTTGTTGCCCGCTTCGGCCTCGAAGACTTCGGACTTGGCCGTCCTTCGCGCCGAAGATCCTGAAGCCGTGCGGGGGCTTGCCGTGCTGCCTCTGGCGAAGTCTGCCGGAGCGCCCGGACAACTGGTCACTGTCATCGGCTATCCCATGGGCATCGCCGGCATGGTTGCCAAGTCGCCCTCAGGAATCTACGAACGTCTCGCGTACCGGCATAACGACATCAGCGCAGCCAGCGAACTGGCCGCGCTTTCGCTGATCCGTCCATCGACCACCTGCGGACATCTTGGCGACGTGGTTGGCGACAAACTGATCTACGACGCTCCGACCGCCCATGGCGGCAGCGGCGGCCCGGTCTTCAACGACAAAGGAGAAGTGATCGGCGTCAACTCCGCCTACATGGACGGATTCACCGGCGGCACGCTCGGCGTCTCCGTCGATTCCCTCCGCCCTCTCGTCCAAGAAGCCCACAGCGCAAAATAGGGCCGCGCGGCTTCATCTCACCGAGTACTCGTATAGACCTCCGCTTTTTTTGGATCTAATTTCGCAAGTATTGATTTCCATTAAATTTATGCGGAATTGCGCGTGTCTGATCCGCGCAAAATATTGCATTCAAAGGAATTAAATCTAGAATATTGCAAAGTAAGGGGTTAGCTTCGTGCTCTCGTGCTTTTCGTCGCAAAGTCTATCTTTAGAGTATCAACGGTCCGGTCGACGAAGATTGTGCGCATGGTTCCAGTGTGAGCTTTCTAAGACACTGTGCTATCGTTGGGCGCAGTCGACCGGAAACGTGCCGTTCCAGCACCCAAACGGGTGGCTTGACGGACGCACTCAGACCAGACTGGACCACTTCGACTACACTGTGACACGACTCGGGCCTCGGATCACGGCATTGTCACTAAATTGAAAGGTGGGGCAAGCGGCCACTCCGGCCCCGCCTCGCAGATAAAGGACCTCTTATGCCTATGCCGTTCGTCACCGCAGAGCATGTCAGGCCATCGGTTCTGGAAAAAGAAACGAGCACCGGGAGCGAACTCAAGCGGTTCGTGAACCGGTATTTCTATTTCTCGATGTCGCTTTTGTTGGGCGCGCTGGTGGTGTGGGGCTTCAGCCGCACGGTCAACGACAATCTCTTCCATGCTGCCCCTTCGAGGCCCTTCCTGCTCTGGATTCATGGGGCCGCATTCGCGGGTTGGGTGGTCTTCTTCATCGCACAGTCCACGCTGGTCCGCGTGCGCAAAGTGAGCTGGCATCGCTTCATGGGATGGTTTGGCGCCGGGCTCGCCACGGTAATGGTTGTGCTGGGCACTGTCATCGCCATCATCATGGCGAGATTTGACGCGGTGCAATTGCATCAGAGCGGCACAGGTGCTTTTCTATCGATTCCGTTCTACGACATGATCGCTTTCGGCGTGATCATGGCCCTTGCCATCTATTGGAGGACAAAGCCTGAATTCCATCGCCGGCTCGTGTTCATCGCAACCGTGTGCCTCATGGACGCACCTGTAGGCCGCTTTGATTTCTTGTTCAACCATAACCTTTTCTATCTTTGCCTGGACCTTCTGATGGCACTCGGCGTGGTGCGCGACCTGATCGTGGATCAGCGCGTGCACAAGGTGTACCTCTACGCTCTGCCCGTGTTGATTGTTGGACAAAACCTTGCTATCTACATGTGGCGGATCAATCCGTCCTGGTGGCAGGGAATCAACCACGCGATCTTGGGATAGTGCGTCGCCAACAGGACGTTAGCGCTCATCCTCCCCCAGATGGGTGCAATGGCGATTTTCGTCAGTTTAGGCGCAAGGCCGCCCGCGCTTGCTTGTCCTAGCGGACTGCTATATCTGTTTGATCCTTAATCGGCAGGAGGTAAGACTATTTGATTCGTCAGAAGAATTCGTGGGTTAGTTTCGGTTCCGGCAACTTGCCCAGAGCATGATAGAGTGCAAGTTCGGTGATGCGAAAGGTGCGGAACCCGTAGGATTTTCTCATAGTGACTTTGACTTTGTTGTTGAGGCCCTCAACCACGCCGCTGGAGAACTGTTTTTTGGCCTTGAAGTAGTTGAGGATGAGTTCCCGATGGGCCCGTAGGGTTTTGGCAATTTTCTTCATCGGTTCAATCCGGGAGCGCATGGTTTCCTGACACCAGAAGTCGAGATACCTGCCCGCCCAGGTCGGGGAGTTGTAGTCCCAGAAGCGCTGGAAGTCTTCTTTGAGCAAATAGGCACGAACGGTTTGCAGGTTATAGCGGAGAAGATCGCGCAACCGGAACTTCTGTTGCGAAGTGAGATTGGCTTTGCGCTTGAGGATGCACCAACGGGACTTCTTGAGGAGAGGTTCGTGGCCATCTTGGGCCATCTTGCGAGACTCGGCGGCACGTACATCGTCGAGGGCCGCATTCATCTTGGCCACGATGTGAAAACGGTCGAGAATGTGAAGTGCTTGTGAGCATTTCTCCCGGACCACTTGGAGATAGGGCTTCCACATGTCGGAGCAGACGAATTGAATCTTGGAGCTGAGCTCAGTTCCTAGCATGGCGAAGAATGCCTGGAAGGTTTCGACAGTTCGCTCTTGGCCAACCCAGAGCAAGCGCGTGAAACCGGAGTCGATTTGATAGACCAAGGTGAGGTATTTGTGGCCTTTGGCATACTGGATTTCGTCCACACCGATGGCCGAAATCGGACCCAGGGTGCGATGTGCCAAGCCCCAGTCCACGACAAACTGCACGGCGTGGCAAACCTGGTCCCAAGAGGTGCGGAACGATTCGGCGGTTTCCTTCCAGGACAGTTTGCGCGCCCAGCGCGCCAAGAAGATCATGTAGGCTTTGGTGAGGGAATGCTTACCATCGGCCCAGGGGACTTCCTCGACCACGACGCCGCAGGTGGTGCAGTGGACCCGGCGCATGCGATAGAGGAGAAAAACCAAGAAGCCCCAAACCGGGATGAATTCGAAAGAACGCTCGGCCAGGCGGTCGTAGCCGGCCGCTGGCCGGTGGCAACCGGAACAGATGGCTTTGGAACCGACACGTGGCCGTACCCGGATCTCAAGGCGCTTGCGATCTGGGCTGAGACGGGCGGGTTGGTAAACGAATCCGGGGAAGTGATAGCACTGGTTAAGAAGCGTGATAATCTGCATGTCGAAATGGGTGCCATGGCAAAAGTATCTACCCTACAACAATCCGCCGCGGCCCGTATCGACGACTACTGCAAAGACCTTGCCGAGTGGCCCAGAAGCTGGATGGGCTTGCCCAAAGACCTGGTGCCCGGAGAGAAAATGGTGGCCTACTTCCGACCCTTCCTGGAACATCTGATCCACCTCGGACTGTCCAAAAAAACCATCCGGAAACATGTCGACAACCTCTGGGTTCTGGGCGGAGAGATGATCCGTGATCTGCATGAAACGCCATCTCTAAGAAAGGTACCCATCGAGACTCTGGTTTTTCAGGTGATCCAGGACGGAGGTCCGATTCTGTATCACAACGACTCCGAGGAGCAGAAACGGTCCTTTGCATCCACCTGCAGCAAGTTTCGCAGATTCCTGGAAGGCCGCCCGAGCCTAGCATCCGCCACGAAGCGGTGGAAATGACGAAAGAGGAAAATCCCCAAAACCAAGAACGGGATTTCCCTCTTTCTTGGAAAGCGCAAACCCCGCGCTTCCCACATTCCCACCGCACGGCTACTGCTGCTGTCCTCGCTTCAACACCCAATCAAAGCAAATCAAAGCTACAACTGCGCTTGCGCTACTCGCAACCTTCCCAAGTTACCCACGGATTCCTCAGAGGAGGCGACTATTTTTTCCGTCACCTGATACAGCCGGTACTTGGAATAGAGGTGCTGCTCCTGCAGGTACTGGCCGCTCGCCTCCATTTCGGCGTCGACGGATTGTGGCAACCACAGTCGATGCCGCAACCACGATGTTGAAGGCGCAAGTGTTAGTGACCACTACGTCTCCCGAATCGCGCTTCGAAGTATCGGCGCACTGCATCGCAGCTTCCGTGTGAGTGGCTGGGGTCTGCGATCCGGCGGGAAGAATGGACAGGCAGCAAGAGAGAATCTCGCACCGTGCTCTCCTCGACGCCGATTCGCGGATGAGGAAATGGTACACAAGTCTACCGATCATGAACAGAAAAGGGGATGAGGTCTTTGCGCTCGGCCTACCCTTCCCGCGAGGTGGCGAAGCTTGGAACTATTCCACCGCGGTTTGTCGCCGGCTGCAGCAGTTCTGACGATCGTTGTGGATGAGGTCGGCTTTTTCAGCTTGGGATTTGCTGCCTAGGGTCTGTGCAGCTTGTGATCTTCAGTTCTTCGACTGGAGGCGATACGCGTAAATCATGACAGGAGTGGAAATGGGGATGAGCGTGTGTCGCGCTTTCACGATGAGTCCGAAGGGGCGCAATTGCGGCTTCGAGGGCGCCGTGTTGTCCAGAACATTTAGCAAGGTCTTGTTCTGTCAAAAGTTCGACGAGCTAGTCGTCCAATTCACGTGACTTCTTCTATTTAGGCACAAACACCCGGCAGAATCTAACTTCTGGGTATGGAGTCTCGCCGTTAAGCAGTTTCTCCGGAGATTAACCATTTAGGTACTGTGTGCAATTGTGTATGACCTATATTGACCAGCCGAGCCAGATTCCCGAGCCATATGATTTAGCCTCTTTCTCTATTGGGGAGAACGGCACTTACGTGAATTGATCGTGCCGGGGAGATAGATGGCGAAACAAACTCTCAGTTTTAGTTCCACAGTTTTCCGCAAAAAGTTCCGGGATGGGATGACTGCGCGGACCTACCGAGACAATGAGATCATTTTTGCGCAAGGGGACACAGCCGATGCTGTGTTCTACATCCAGAGCGGTACGGTGAAGCTCACGATGGCCGCTACGCGTCGCAAAAAAGCGATAATCGCCGTTCTTCTGCGCGATAGCTTTTTTGGCGAAGGCTGTCTTGGAGGGCAATCGCTGCGGATGTACACGGCGAGATCCATTGGACCCTCCAATATCACCCGCTTGCAAAAGGAGAGGTCGCTTCGCACGCTCAAGCGCGACCCGCAGTTTGCTGCATTGCTTAATGCGTATCTGCTTTCCAGAGTTATTCGAGTCGAGGAAGACCTGGCAGATCAATTCTTCAATTTCAGCGAAAAGCGACTGGCACGGGTTTTATTGTTGTTTGGGCAAATAACCAAGGAATCAAAGCCGGACAATCCCCTGAAGGTGAGCCAAGCAACCCTTGCGGAGATGGTCGGCACCACCCGCGCAAGGGTAAGTAAGTTTATGAATGCGTTCAAGAAGAAGGGCTTCGTCTACTACAACGGCGGTCTGCAAATAAATAGTGCACTGATCAGCGCCTTTCTGCAAAATCGTCCCATGTCCGTTGTCAGAAGGGCGTAAACCCTCTCGATGGGGTTCCCGAAACTGGTCTAGTTGGCCATGGTACATGGGGCTTGCGATGAAAAAAGAACTCAACCCAAAACAGATACTCGCCGTCCGCTGTCCGACTTGCGGAGCCGCTCCGGGGGAGAAGTGTGAACTGAGCACTGGCCAACCTCGCAATAATCCGCACCTAGACCGCCGACTGATGGCAAAAGATTGAACGCACCTCGGCGGATCTGTTCTTCAAAGAGCCGCCCTTTCACGGTGGTGCAAACGTTCGGTCTTTAACGACGACCCGAGACTGGCACTCTTTCACGACGAGATCAAAGGGTCCGCCCTTCGGTCGCCACAGGTAGGCCTTTCTGCTACGACGCAACCCCCATCCCTCAAATGCACTTTGGAAGCTTAGAGTATGGGAGTGCGCCGCTACCTCCTGCTTATCTCGCTATCTCTAGTTCTTCTCCTGCTCGCCATCATCGGCTTCGCCGAAAGCCCGCGGCAGACGACTCCCTATTGGGCCTACGCCCTGAACCCGGATCCCGTCGCTCCAGCACCGCTGCCGAATAACAAGCCGCGTCATGTGCCGAACAGTGATGCGGCGTTTACAGTCGCGCAGACTGAGGATCTTTTCTTTGTTCCCGACTGGCATCCATCGGGGCATCCGGCGATGCCGGAGATCGTCGCTCATGGCCGAAAGCCCGAAATCTATGCCTGTGGGTATTGCCACCTGCCGAACGGGGAAGGGCGTCCGGAGAATGCGAACCTCGCCGGATTGTCCACCGGATATATCGTTCGTCAAATCGCAGATTTCAAGAGCGGCGTCCGCAAAAGCTCTGAGCCACTGCATAAACCCGTGGCCACGATGATTGCGTTCGAAACCAAAGCCACCAACCAGGAAATCCAGGCCGCCGCGCAATACTTTTCGGAGTTGCATCCGAAGCCGTGGGTCCGTGTCATTGAAACGGCCACCGTCCCCCAGACCCACGTTGCGGGATGGATGCTGGTGCCCTCGACACCCGCTGCCACCGAGCCGATCGGGCGTCGCATCATCGAGACGCCGGAGAATGTGGAGCGGACCGAACTGCGCGACGACACTTCGGGATTCGTGGCCTACGTTCCGGAGGGCAGCATTGCGAAAGGGAAGCTGCTCGCGACCACCGGGGACCGTGGCAAAACGGTCGCTTGCGCCAAGTGCCACGGCCCAGGTTTGCGCGGCAGCGGCAACGTCCCAGGCATTGCCGGCCGCTCGCCCAGCTACATCGTTCGACAGCTCTATGACATTCAATCTGGCGCCCGTGCTGGAGTGGCCTCGCGGCAGATGCGTCCGCAGGTGGCGAAGCTCACACTCGATGACATGATCGCCATCGCCGCGTTCGTCGCGTCGCTGCGGCCGTAATGCCGGGAACAAGTCCGTCGGGACGTTGATCTTGTGCCTCTGCGAAGAAAATCAAAAGCCTCGCCCTGTCCTCCAAGAAACGAAGGGCAAGGGCGGGGCACCCGTTTCCAGTCTTGATCAACTCGCTTAGAACGCCCAACGCAACGAGAACTGAATCAGCCGGGGGTTGCCGTTGGTCTGCACGATCTTGCCGAACGGGCTGCTTGTCGGATTCGCCAGATACTGCTCGATGTCCGTAACCGTCGGATCCGCGAAATTGACGTGGTTCCAGATGTTGAAGAAGTCGGCCGCAAAGCGCACATCCTGCCGCTCGCCAATCTTGAAGTGCTTCAGGAACGAGACATCCCAGTTCTGCTGGAACGGACCGTGATAGATGTTGCGCCCCAAATCTCCGAAACCGGTGGTGCAGAAGTTCGGATCTGAGGCGCAGTCCGTCGGGTCTACGAGCGCAGCCGGCGTAAATGCCGCCGGATTCAAATACCCGTTTGCCACGCGCTGATGCAGATCGCCACTGGCCAGCCCGCCGGCGATGGTTGCTCCGGGCGCGAGACTCGCTCCCAGCAGAGGTGTGCTTCCTTGTCCCAGGAAAGCAGTGCCGGCGCTCGAATCGTAGATCGAGAACGGCAACCCAGTCTGGAAGATGGACACTCCGCTGACTTCCCACCCACCGAGCGCGGCTCGCGTCAGGCCAGTGGCGTGGCTGAAAATCGGAAGATTGTATGCGTAGCTGACCGAGAGCCGGTGCGGACGGTTGAAATCGGAAATGCCCCGCGACGCGTTGATGTTGCTTTGATCGTTGTAAGCCGTGTTGAACGCCGTGTTTCCTGTTGAAGTCGCGTCGATGTTCTTCGAAAAGGTGTACGCCGCCTGGAAATAACTCTGGTTCCAGCGCCGCGACAGAGTTGCCTGCAAGGCGTGGTAGATGGAGTAGGCGTCGTTCGCGAAAATCTGATATCCGCTGTAGCCGTTCAGTCCTGGTGTAGGCGTCCGCGCAATCGCGTTCGCGAACGTATCGGTAGTGATGGCGTACGAGTTGCCGCTCGTGTCCGTGACGGTGAAGGGATGCTTGATTGCGTCGACCGATTGGATCGCGTCGCGCGTTTCGCGCAAGTGGATGCCACGGGTTCCCACGTATCCCGCTTCCAGCACCCAGTGTTTTCCCAGTTCCCGCTGCACGGTCAGGTTCCACTGCTGAGTATTGGGCACCACGAAGTGCCGCGGCACCTCGAGCACAAACAAGTTCTGCGTGCTGTTCACGCCCGGTCCGGTGCATCCGCCGTAGGTGGCTGCCCCGTTCGTATCAGGAAAGCTGGTCAGTTGCGCCAGGCAAGGCAGCCATGCGCCGGAGAGCTGTCCCGCCGCCGGCACCGCATTCGGGTTCACTGCGGGCGTTCCCGTGAAGAAATTCGACATCGTAAAGCCCGGAGTCTGCCCGAAAAATACGATCGGGATAAACGGCGACTGGAAGCTCAACTGATCAACCGCGCCCACGTCTTCGCGCACGTAGTAAATGCCGTAACCTCCGCGGATGGTGGTTGTGTGGCGTCCCATCACGTCGTAGGCAAATCCCACGCGCGGTCCCAACCCGGTCGATACGCTGTTTTTAAACGTCGATCCCGCTGCCGTTCCGGTGAGTCCGGAGACGCCTAACTTATCGACGCAAGTCGGGTAGACGAACGGATAGGTCTCCGATTTTGTCAGGTCCGATTCCATATTTCCGATGTGGCAGTCCCCATCCGTCCACGCACCGAGAAACTCCGTACGCAGCCCTGCGTTGATCGTCAGATTCGAAGTCGCTTTCCAGTCGTCCTGCGCGAAGATTGCCGCGTTGCTCTGCTTGTAGGCGTGGTTGTAGACGCCGCCGCCGCCAAAGCTGAACTCGGGAGTCCCGCCCACGAAATTGCCGAAGTCTGAGGTTGCCCCGGTCTGCGTAAAGAAAAGCTGTCCGTTGAAAACCTGCGGGAACTTCTTGTCCAGCCGGACGCGGACGTACTGGCCGCCAAAGGTCAACGTATGCGCGCCATGAACCCAACTCAGGTTGTCGACGAAGTTGTAGTTGTTCTGATTCTGCGATTGGTTCGCCTGCGGCGTCGGGCCGAACTGAAATCCCGAAGTCAGAAACGTGAATTTATAGACGCTGCTGGTGAGGTTGTCCGTCGGCCGGTCGATCCCTGCGTCCGAAACCGTCACGGGGTTCACGTTGGTTGCCGTGTTGTTGATGTGGACAAGGCCGAAGCGGAAATCGTTGACTAGCCTCGGCGAGAATACGTGCGTTTCCGACATGATGAACAATCGGTCATGAATCGGCAGTTGGTAGGGAAAATTTAAATCGGTTCCGCTGGCTGGCGCGCCCAGAGAAGCCTGCAGTCCTCCGGCACCGAACGGGATGTCCTGCTCGGAATCCGAGTAGAAGAAGCGCGCCGCCACCGTGTCTCTGGAATTGCGGAAGTCGTGATCCCAGTTCGCAGTGAATTGATCGTCGGTGAACTTCCCGGGCTTGCTGACCGTGAACTGCACGAGGTTTCCAGGGAGTGTTCCCGCCGGAACGGTACTGGGAAGCGGGAACAGATATCCGTTCGCTGGCGCGCCAAACTGGTTGCTCTGAAACGCCAGCAGGCTCACGGCGACGGGATCGGCGGTTGGAACTCCAAAGTCCGCTGCCAGACTGGCTTCTGCGGCGGGACTGGTGCCTCGGTCCGCTGCTGGAATATAGGGAATGAACGTGCTGATCAGCGTTCCCGGAGAATCTCCGCTGCGCTGCCGCGTGCCCTGATAATTAACGAAGAAAAATCCCAGCTTTCCTCCCGGAATCACCGGACCGCCCAGGCTTCCGCCAAAAATATTCTGCTGAATCACTGGTCGCGGGGAGCCGCTGCCCTTCAAGAAATACTCGTTCGCATCGAGCACCGTATTGCGGAAGAACTCGTAAGCGTCGCCGTGGAAATCCAGCGCGCCGGACTTCATGATCGCGTTAATATTCCCGCCGCCATTGCGTCCCTGGCTGGCGTCGTAGAGCGAGGTCTGCACTTTGAATTCCTGTACCACGTCGGGATTCGGCAGCGGGGTGTTCGTCAGTTCCGCGACGTTGTAGTCGGTTACGCTGATGCCTTCGATGAGGTAGTTGTTGTTGTCCTCGCGCTGGCCATTAACCTCGATGCGGACGTCGCCTCGTCCGAGTTGCGAAGCTTTATTCAGTTCGCCTTGCGCGCCCGTCGACAGAGTCAGCAACTGCTGGAAGTTCTGCGTCGCCAGCGGCAGCGCCCGGATCGTGTTGCTCTCGATCGCCTGTCCGGTGGTCGCATCGCTCGTATCCACGCTTTGCACTTCGGCCTGCACTTCGATCTTCTGTTGCACCGCCTGCGTGGTCAACTTGGCGGTCATGCGCGTGGTCTCGGTGACTCGCACTCCCACGTCTGAGAATGTTGCTTCCGCGAAGCCCGCCGCTTGAATGCTCACGCTATATGTTCCCACCGGCAGCAGTGGCGCGATAAACGACCCATCACTTCCGGTTTTCACCGACCGCTCCAGAACATTTGTTTCCTGATTTGTGATGCGGACGTCGGCGTTGGCTATCACGGCGCCGCTGGGGTCCTGCACGGTGCCGGTGATGGCTCCGGTGGCTCCGCCTTGCGCGAAGCTCTGGGCGGTGAACGCCAATGCGATGAGACTAAAAACGATGAACCTGATCGAAGAACTTGCCATGGTCTCTCTCCCCAACTGCCAAATACTGAAATTTAGGTTTTTCTACTTTAGCGTTCTGAATGGGAGGGATCGACAACAACGGGCAGAGCCTGGCTTGGCAAGGACGTACGCCGGCCGCTTCCGGGCGCGACTTCCGGGAAAGAATAAGTGTTCTTTCGCCATAGCCTTCATGGGTACAGCTCTCCCTGTAAATGCCTTCGTCGAATGGGGGAAGCTTACCGAATCCGAGCGGCAATTTTCAAGTGCAGATCTCGCACGATCGTGACCCGAAGCTTTTTCATAAAGAGGGAAGTGGCCCGCGGTCACAGACGAGTCGGGATCGTAACCCTAACCCTCTCCAAACTCACGATAGCGGGCGAGCACATTGTGTTCCGAAACTACGCCTTCCAACTGCCGGAAGTCGGCGCGACTTACCACCGGCACGAGCGGCCAGCGGTCGACATACCGCAAGGCGGTCTCCAACGGATGATCGGGATGCAGGTAGGGAACATGCAGAATTGGCAACAGCGCACCCAGATTCGTTGCGCCCTTGCCGTCGCTGGCCATCGACTGCAGCTCCTTCTTGGTGACGATGTTCCATCCGCTGGGAACTAACCGAACGAGCAGTTGATCGTTTCCGGCGCGAACGGCCTTCTGCAGTGCTTGATCGACCGTCTCGTCCGCATCGAGCACCGGATCTTCCACCGCCTGCATGGCATCTTCCACATGCAGAACATCCTCTTCGCGCTGCTCTTCCATCGATGGCAGATCAAGCCCGTCCTGGCGAGTTAACAAATCGAAGATCGCGATCGGCTGCAGTCCTCGGGCGATAACGTAAGCGAAGGTGTTCGCCACGATCACCGGCACGATGATCGAGTAATTTCCGCTTACTTCGAGCACCATAAATACAGAGGTCATCGGCACGCGGAGGAATCCCGCGAAGAGCACTCCCATGCCGACGAGCGCATAAGTTCCCGGAGACCCGGTCAGATGCGGCAGCAGTACGTGCTGCGCCCCGCCCACCGCTGCTCCCAGCATCGCGCCGATAAACAATGTGGGCGCGAACATTCCGCCGGGAGTTCCGCTGGTGAAGGAAAGCAGCGTGGCAACAATCTTCAGCACTGCCAGTATTGCCAGAAATTGCCATGTGAACTGCCCGTGCATGGCCTGATCGATGTACTCATATCCGGCGCCCATCACCTGCGGAGCGCCCAGCACTGCGATCACTCCGATCAGCAGTCCTGCTATTGCCGGCTGAATATACTGCGTCCACCGCGGCAGTGACTTGCACCACGGACGCAGGGTTGCAATTCCGCTCGAGAACGCCACCGAAGCCAGGCCGCCGGCAACGCCGAGTATGGCGTAAGCAAGCAGTTCCGACGGACGCTTCAACTCGACAGCGGGAATCCGAAACAACGATTCCGATCCGAGGAACCAGCGCATGACCACCACGCTCGACACGGCCGACAACACAACAGAACCGAGAATGCCAGCCGTCCAGCGTCCGATCACTTCTTCGATGACAAAAAGCACTGCGGAAATCGGAGCATTAAACGCGGCCGCCAGTCCCGCCGCCGCACCCACCGGAGCGATCAGCCGCATGCGGTCGCGCGATAAACGCATCTTTCGCCCCAGCACCGAGGCCAGACATGCTCCGATTTGCAGCGAAGGATCTTCGGGACCGAGAGAATGCCCCGATCCAATCGCCAGCGCGGCCGTGATGAACTTTCCGATCGCCGTGCGAAACGGGATGTGCCCGTTATAGATGTACAGCGCCGCTTTCGTCTGGTTGACGCCGCTTCCGCGCGTCGTCGGGAAAAAGTGAATCACCAGAAACGCGATCACCAGTCCCGCTAGGCTCGGCGCCAGTAGAAGCCGCGAGGTGGATAACACAGTGCCAGTTCCCAACAAGTAGAGCCGTGCCCAGTCAATCGCAAAACGAAAACACACTACCGACAATCCGGAGAAAATTCCGATGAATACTGACAAGACCAGAAAAAAGCGGTCTTCCCGGAACACGTTCCGCCACAGCGCCCTCCGCGTGGAGACCGGCATCGCAGCTTGCGGCGGCAGCCGGCGACTGTCCTCCAGTACTTCCGCTTCCGTATTGGATTGCAAGTCCACCCTAACTCCCTTGCGATTTTGCGACCAGCAGCAGCGCCATGTCCGCACCCGCAGGAGGCCCACACAGAATGCTCGTCTGGCGCTCGATACGAAACACCAAATCCATCGCTGAGTCCACCAGTTCGGGATTTCCCCGGAGCCTCGCCTCCGTGATCTTCGACTTCATCGCCGCGTATTCATCCGTCAGGCCTACCTGCGAGCCGCCTCCCCGCGGAGCCGCGCTCCTGGGCACGGCGCACGTCTTCAGCCGCTGCCCCGCAGTCGCAAACGCATCCATCACGACCCGGCTGCGCTGCTCCGCTGAGATCTGCCGCCGGAAGGGATTCATCTGCAGCACCATCTCCGTCATCTTCAGCTGCTCCGCACTCTGCGTGTCGTGCGGATCGTAGGAGACCGCGGCCTCGAGGTAGTGCTCCGCCAGAGGATACTGGCCAAGTTGAAACGCGGCGTACCCAGCGCCCGCCAGGTCTGCCTCGTTGTGCCGGTCCGACTTCACGCTGACGCGGAAGGCGGCCAGCGCCCGATCATAATCCTGGGCGCGTAGAAACAAATCGCCAATGTGTTCCTGTTGTGCCGGATCGTCGCCCACGTTTTCTGAGAGTGCAATCAACTCCGCCTGGGCCTGCGCCCTGTCGCCGATCTTGAGCAAGAGCTCGATGAGTTCAAATCGCGCATCCCGACGCTTCGACTCCTGATCGGGGGGCCAAGCCGCGTATACGGCATCGTGGTAATGGCGAACCGCTTCTTTCGTCTGTCTTTGTTGTGCGGCGATGCGGGCCAGTTCGACGTTGACCAGCCCGTCTTCCGGCTCCCGATCCCACAGATTGAGAAGGTACGCTGACGCTTCTCCGGTGTGCTTCATCCCGATCAGCGCCTGGGCCAGATTCAGTTGATACTGATAGTCATCGCGGGAATAGAGAAGTGCGGTGCGAAAATCTGTGACCGCCGCTGGAAAATTCTTCGCATTGAGATCGGCCACGCCGCGGTTGAACCAGCGGCTTCCCAGCGCCTGCCGCTGCACGTAATACGCGCGCGACAATCCGGCGACAAATAGAAAGAATAGAACCAGCAGGACGGAAAGCAGGGCCAGCATCACCGGCTGCTGCCGCAGATAGTAGCGGAGATTGAAATACCTTCGCTCTGCCATGTTGTGCCCTTGCAATCCGAGTTCGATGAATCCACTCATAATATGCGGAAGTTAACGCGGAGTTTCAATCCGCCCGAAATAGTAGAGCTGGCGCAATAATGCGCGCAGAGGGGCTTGGGATTTCTCAGAGGCGATTCTGGAAGGAAATCAGCAGCGAAGGATGGAACCGTACTCAGTGACCCCGCCGATCGCGCGAAAGTCTGTAACGATGCCCGCCGCCCAAAACGTGAAGAAAAGAGCTGAGATGAACCAGACCGGCAAAGCGTTTAGTCCGGCGTGGGAGATTGCCGTTCGCAACCCGCCCGCTGCCCTTGCTGCCAAGAGCGCTGTGACCGGCCCATGCACCGCCGAATAGGGCCCCTGCATCGCCGGAAAAAAGAAGGTCGTCAGTACGCACAATGCGGCTAGAACTGCCAGCGCGCACGCGATTCGGCCAAGAGTCATAAAGCTTCGCTTATTATACTTGGACCCTCATATTTTTCAGCCGGGTGCTGGTCTGAGGATCAAACTTACTAGCCGCCTCCCCGCTTCCTCTTGCGAATTCATCTGGACCGGTGGAGCCATCCCGGCTCCCGGACGCTTTCATCTTGAAAGCTCCGCATGCGGGCCGCCAGAATCGCAGCGCGTCCGAGGTATCCAACTACTTTATGCGCGTCGGAGCGGTCCACTACGGGTAAGCGTCCGATGTCGAACCGCAACAACTTCGCCGCTGCTTCGGAGACCGGTTCATCCGGATACGCGACCACGAGATTCGTGGCTCCCGCGGCCTCGACGGCGATCGCACCGGAGGAATCCGTGTCCAGCGCTCGCAAAATGTCGCCTCGCGTAATAATCCCTGCCAGTCTGCCCCCATCATCCACAATCAACAACGCCTCATGTCGCGCTACCGCCGGATCGTGGCGCGCAATCCGTTCGGCCACTTCTCCCACCTTTGTTCCCGCCGCGATCACGGGAGCGTCCTTCTCCATCGTCTCGGCCACCGTAACCTGTGCCAGCACGTCCGCTTCGTAGTCCTGATGCACGCGGAGTCCCCGCCGCGCCAGTTTTTCCGTCATGATCGAACTCCGCGGCATGAACAGCATCGCGATCCCATCGGCGATCACCGATACCAGCATCAGCGGCAGCACCGAGTTGTAATCACGCGTAATCTCGAATGCAAAAATGATGAAAGAGAACGTCGCTCGCGACGCTGCCCCAAACACCGCCCCCATCGCTACCAGCGCGAACGCTCCCGGCGACAGGTGAGCGCTGGGAAAAACGTGATTTCCAATGATCGCGAAAAGGCCGCCCATCGCCGCGCTCCACATGAACGTCGGCGCCAGCAAACCGCCCGACGTGCCCGATCCCAGTGAAATCACCAGCGCGGCAAACTTCGCCGCCATTACGATCAGCAGCAGCTTCCACGCGAGCTGTCCGTTCAGGATGTCGCCGATCGTGTCATATCCCACTCCGAACACCCGTGGCACGAAGTATCCGATGATCCCCAGCGCCAGCGCGCCAATCGCCGGGAACCACAACTCGTCAAATGGAAGCTCCTCGAAGAAATCTTCCACCCAATAAAGACTCTTGCTGAGCACCACGGCCGCCAGACCGCAGATTGGCCCCAGCGCGAGATAGAAGAGCAACGCGTGGGGAATCCCGAAGTCCATCAGCCCGACCTGAAACATTGGCCCGGGACCAAGCAACTGCCTGTGAACTGCGGTGGCCAACGTGCTGGCAATGACCAGCGGAATGAACGACCGCGACTTGAATTCAAACAGCAGCAACTCGATCGCGAGAATGACTCCGGCGATCGGAGTGTTAAAGGTCGCCGACATTCCCGCTGCCGCGCCGCATGCCAGCAACACTTTCCGCTCGACCGCGGTCGTGTGCAGCACCTGTCCCACCAGCGACCCGATCGCTCCGCCCGTTTGAATGATCGGGCCTTCCGCGCCAAAAGGCCCGCCAGTCCCGATCGCAATCGCCGCGGAAATCGGCTTAAGAATTGCGACTTTCGGCTCGATACGGCTGCGGTTCCTCAACACCGCTTCCATCGCCTCCGGAATGCCATGTCCCTTGATTTTGGAGGATCCGTACTTCGCCATGACTCCGACAACCAGCCCGCCAATCACCGGCACCAGAATGACCCAGGGTCCGAAGTGATGCGACCCTACACTTCGGAATGTCGTCGACCACTGATGAAAAAAGAAGAGATTCGTGAACAACCCGATGAGTTTGTAGAGAACGTATGCGACCAGTCCAGCGATAAGCCCAACCCCCGCCGCAAGAAACGAAATCAGCACAATGCGAAACTGTGCTGGTGGCGGCAAGAGCGGCGATGCGCCCGTAGGCGTAGGAGTCACTACATTAGCGGTCGTTGTCATTGCGGAGCCGTGGAAGAGCGGCGCTTTAGCGCAGCGAAAAGCGGGTCTATCAAGCGGGAGTTAGCTCCCGCAGTCGTTTCCTGCTGTGTAGTGCCGATTCCGTGCCTCCTCTTTTCTTTGCTGTCATCACCCGCCGCAGCGCAGCCGACAGCCTGGGCCCAGCTGTTCGCAGTTGCTCATGATGATGCGACGCCAACTCTGCCAGCACCCGTTCCCCTTTGGCCGTCAGCGCCAGCAAAACCTCGCGCCGGTCGTTCTCCGCCCGCTCGCGCCGCACGTACCCATGAGCTTCGAGACGATTGATCAGCTCCACGGCACTGTGATGCTGGATCTGCATCCGGTTCGCCAGTTCCCGGATTCGCGGCCGCATCCCGTCCGGCATTCCCTTGATCGCCAGCATGAACTGGTACTGCTGCTTCTCGATTCCGGCTGCTTGCGCTGCCTGCTCACTGAAATGCAGAAACTCGCGAATCTGATACCGGAACTCGGCCAGAGCCTGATAATCCGCCAGCGTGAGCTGTTTCATGCCCCGATTGTATCGTGCCCCGATAGTCTATCAATATTATATCGTATAACGATATAATATCAATCAATTGCACGCGAGTAACCGCGATCTGCCGAGGGGGCGATCGCGGGAGGCCCCATTTCGGCACGCATTTTGGGGAAGTGGGGCTTTTGTTTGGGTTTACCCCTGTGTAACTCTGTGTCCCCTGTGGTGAGTCAGCGCTGCCCTAGCACGATTTCCCGCCATCCATTTAGAATCGTTAGTCCACATCGGACAGGAGCCTAACCGTGATCCCCCGCTACACCCGTCCTGAGATGGCACGCATTTGGAGCGACGAAAACCGCTTCCGCACCTGGCTCGCTGTTGAAGTCGCTGCTACCGAGACCCTCGCCGAAGCCGGACTCGTCCCGAAAGAAGCCGCCAAAGCCATCCGCGAGCGTGCCGACTTCCGCGTCGAACGCATCCACGAGATCGAAGCCGAGGTCCGCCACGATGTCATCGCCTTCACCACCGCTGTCGCCGAGATCGTCGGGCCCCACGCCCGCTGGTTCCACTACGGACTCACGTCCAACGACGTCGTTGACACCGCGCAGGCCCTGCTCATCCATCAAGCGTCGCAAGTCATCGCACAAGATCTGCAGCGCCTCGCCGAGGTGCTCGAGCGCCGCGCCTGGGAGTATAAGGACACGCCGATGGTGGGGCGGACCCACGGCATCCATGCCGAGCCCATCACCTTCGGATTCAAACTGGCCAACTGGTATTCCGAGATGCAGCGCAACATCGACCGCTTCATGGCCGCTGCCGAAGACATGCGCGTGGGAAAGTTCTCTGGCGCGGTGGGAATCTTCGCGCACCTCACGCCGGAACTCGAGGAAAAGATCTGCGCCCGCCTGGGATTGAAGGCGGCCGCGGTGTCGTCGCAGGTGATCCAGCGCGACCGTCATGCGCACTATCTCGGCACGCTGGCCGTGATCGCCTCGACGCTGGATAAGATCGCGACCGAAATTCGCCACCTGCAGCGCACCGAAGTCCGCGAGGCTGAAGAGTTCTTCAGCGAGAAGCAAAAGGGATCGTCGGCGATGCCACACAAACGCAATCCCGTGACGCTCGAACAGATCAGCGGCCTGGCGCGCGTCGTCCGCAGCAACGCACAAGCAGGACTCGAAAACGTTGCCCTCTGGCACGAGCGCGACATCTCGCACTCCTCTGTCGAACGCGTAATTCTGCCGGACTCGACAACGTTGGCCGATTATCTTCTGACCAAGACCACAAACGTGATCGACACGATGTTCGTTTATCCCGAGCGCATGCGCGCCAATCTGGAGAGTACGCGCGGCCTAATCTTCAGCGGACAACTCTTGTTAGACCTGGTGGAACATGGCGTCAGCCGCGAAGACGCCTACCGATTGGTTCAATCCCACGCTATGCGCGCCTGGAAGGAAGGCCTCGACTTCCATCAACTTGTGCTCGCCGACAAAACGATCACCGACAAAGTTCCGCGCAAGCAGATCGAATACGCTTTCGACCTATCGCGGCAACTTAAGAACATAGATAAGATCTTCGCCCGGGTCTTTGGAATCAAGAAACCGAAAGGGAGGCCGCAGGACAAAACACGCGGGAAACGGCGCAAGGAGAGTTGGGACGGTGGAGGATTGCGGTGAGCCGCAGTCAGATGCAACCTGCTCCATTGGGTTCAGAATTGCGGTCGCCGTATGGCGATAATCTCCTCCGGCGCCCCGTAGCCGCGAAGGTGGGCCGTGCTCGAAACTTCATAAGGCTTCAATTCATCCCAGCTCCAGCGACTCGGGCTGTGCGGAAAACCGCAGGAGCAGTACAGTGTCCATTCTTTCCACGTGCCTTGAACCATCGGTATCAGATAGGAGCCATTCCGATACGGGCTGAACCCGATCAGATAACGCGTGCCGCATTTGGGACACTCAACGCAATGACGAACCCGCGAAGCCATGACAAGCACCAATAAAAGTGGTCAGTGGCCGGTGGCAAGCAAATAGTGACTAGCCGCAGGTATTTGAGGACGAATTACTGGCTACCACCGACGATCTAACATTCATTTCTCCCCGACCTTAGCGAAATGGATGCCGGCAGATTGGACGTTTACGGACTTCGTTACCCTGTCGTTAGACGTTTCCGGACCTCGCTCCCGTGCTGCAAATCGATCCTTGAGCGCGGTCCGAAAACGTCCAGAATTCACGTGCTGGTCGACTATCATGAACCGGCTGGCAAGGTGGTCGACTTGATGACTCTGGACTGGCAGGTATGTTCGCGCGCGAGGCTTTCGCGCGATGCGCGCTTCGACGGCAAGTTCTATATCGGAGTGGTCGGGAGCGGCGTGTACTGTCGTCCGATCTGTCCGGCGCCCACCGCGAAAGAAAAGAATGTTCGCTACTTTCCCAGCGCGGCCGCCGCTGCAGAAGCCGGATTTCGCCCGTGTCTTCGCTGCCGCCCCGAGAGTTGTCCGGGAACCCCGGCGTGGCTCGGGACGTCGAACACCGTTTCGCGCGCTCTACGCTTAATCGATGAAAGCGGACTCGAGGATGGCGGCGTCGAACTTCTCGCAGAGCGCCTCGGTGTCGGTTCGCGCCACTTGCGGCGCCTGTTTGTCCGGCATCTTGGAGCGACTCCCTTGGCGGTGGCTCAAACCCGCCGCCTGCACTTTGCCAAGAAGTTGATCGACGAAACCAAGCTGCCCATGCATCAGATCGCCATCGCTTCCGGATTCGGCTCCGTGCGCCGCTTCAACGCCGGCATTCACAAGGTCTATCACCGCACGCCAACGCAGATCCGAAAACTGGCGCGGCAGACGGCAACGCAGACGGGCAATCAATATCTCTTCCGCCTTCATTTCCGTCCGCCGTATCACTGGCAAGGGATGTTGGATTTCCTCGCTGCGCGTGCGACGCCCGGTGTCGAAGTGGTCGAAGGCTCCACCTATCGCCGGACCATCGCGGCGAATGGATTCGAAGGTCATTTCGAAGTCTCTCCCGATCAATCCCGCGACGCGCTTCTCGTGCGCATCGATTTCCCGGATCCTCGTTCGCTTTTCCACATCGTCGAACGAATTCGCGCGATGTTCGACCTTAACGCCGATTGGACTTCGATCGTTCAGACTCTGCGAAGCGAACCCGTACTAGCGGCCATCGCGCAAGCCGATCCGGGGCTTCGCGTGCCCGGTTGCTGGAACCCGTTCGAGCTCACGGTTCGCGCCATTCTCGGCCAGCAGGTTACAGTGAAAGGCGCTACCGCTCTTGCCGGACGACTGACCAGCGCGTTCGGCAAGTCCTTCGCCGGTCCCAAAGGACTGACACATCTTTTCCCGTCTCCTGAGAATCTGTCGAATGCAAAGCTCGCGTCCGTGGGCCTGACCGGTGCGCGAGCCGAAACCATTCGCGCACTTGCGAGCGCTGTGGTCAGAGGCAAGATTAAATTTGGGGGCGTCGTGGACTCAGAAGAATTTCTGAGCTGCCTCTGCGAAATTCCCGGAATCGGTCAATGGACCGCACAATACGTCGCGATGCGTGCTTTGGGAGAGCCGGATGCTTTTCCTTCCAGCGATCTCGGCCTGTTGCGTGCTCTCTCGTTGACGAGTACTCGCGAGCTTGAGCGCCGCGCCGAACCTTGGCGTCCCTGGCGCGCGTATGCAGCCATGTATCTTTGGCGTATTGGAGCCCGACAGAGAGGTGCCGTAACGCGGGCATTCCACGAACGCTCCGAAAAAGTAGTCAGTGAGGCGGAACTCTCGATCCGCATCGGCAATCCGGGACGCATCTTGTGCGGATAGAATTCTTTGCGGTAAGTCAGATCTGGAAGCGACCGTGGAAGAGCGGCGCTTCAGCGCCGCGACAAAGTTTGTTCAGAACTGGGCTTTAGCCCCTGCGCCTTCAATCCAACAACGGCCGCGCCGATCCACCCAGCAGCGACGAGTTCATGTTGAAGACGTTGTGATGTCCCTCCGGCCCACCCCATGCAAACATGATCGAGACCATGGGGAAGCCGCCGGCCCGCAGCGTCAACCCGCCAGCGTAGCTGTGCCGGAAGTGGTCGAATCCCACATCGCCGCGCGTTAGAGCAACGCGCCCTTCATCCGCCATGAACTTCAGTCCGAAGGGACCCCAGATCGAATGCTCGAAGCTTTCCTCGAACAACAAAAGGTTCGGAGCACGGAACCGGTAGTCCTGATAGCTGCCAAGCGACATTCCTCCGTTGATGTCCGATCCGCCCAGCGTCTGCTGGAAATAAAACGGCACTATGCTGGTCGCCGAGTTGATGGACTCCGACAGCAGCAGCCGCAGGTTGATCGACCCGTTCAGATTCCGCGAATGCGATACCGCTGCGCACGTCGCGCCAGACTCCGCGCACGAGTCGGGACCGTTTCCGTCTGTACTCCTTGGCGCCGACTGCGTGTAGCCATACAAGAAGAGCGTGTGATTCAGATCGACCGTCCAGCGCTCGAACGAATTCTCCGAACTCGAGGGTGCGAAGAACTCCTGAAAGTTCCCCGAGTAATTCAGCTGCACGTAATCCCCGATCACCGGCTTGATGCGAAACCCTTCGCCGAGCTGAATGAATCCCGGCTGGCTGCTCAGTCCCGGCGCGGTTGAATTTGTATATAGAGCGTAGATCGAAGGAACGGATTGCCCTCTCTCGCCGCGGATATTCACGAAGCGTCCATTCGCTTCGCCGAGCAGCGCAAGATTCAGCTTGCGAATCGACGTCCATTCGAACACGGGCTTGATCGCGTTCGCTCCGACAATCGTCTGCGTCATGCCGAACACCGACGCGCCGGATAATGCTGTGTCGTTGCCCAGCCCAAAATAATTCAGCTTGTTCAGTGAAATCGCCTGCGCGTAGAGATTGAATACTGTGTATGGATGCACTGCCAGCGCCGGCCTCTTCGGTTTCTTCGTCGTGTTCTCCGATGCCGCCGTTGCAGATCCGGAGGGCGCAGGTTCTACGACTTTGATCGTCACCTCGGGAGTGTGGATCAGCGTCACGTAACCGCCGGCGCGCCAGGAGCCGCTGGTGGCTGCGACTGCATCCGCGTCCCAGTTCATTCGCCAGTTCTTGGTGTTCCGCGACTCGGAGAATGCCATGCCCAAGCCGAATCCGTTCTGCGGCGGCATGCTTCCCGCTGCGATATGCAACGGATGGTCGGTGAACAGTTCGATCGCGCATCCGGGTGCTGCCTTGAATCCGCCTTTGCACGCGTCCGCGACGCGCTCGCCCTCGCGCCGGAAATCGGCCTGTAGCCAGTTCTCCTGAGCGATCGCGCACTCATTGATTGCGAACATGCACGCGAGCCACAGCAGTGCCATTCCACTCCACCGCATACTGCCTCCTGCGATCTCGCTGCTACGTTTTCGGACGGGGTTTCCGGACAGACTTCTTGCCGCTGCGGTTCTTCTGGCTTGCGGCTTTGCGTTCCGCCGGTTCATCGGCGACGGCGGCAATCTCGATCACGGGCTTGCGCTTTGGGATCACTCTCATCCGCGCGAACGCCGCGTCCAAGTGCGCCGCATGGATCGCCTCGGTCACGTGACGGATATACTTCGCCGCTTCACCCTCTGTCTTGACCGCATTCACGTAGATTTCGCTGTGGTATCGCGACGGCAACCGCTTCTCGGCCTCGTGCAGGTATTCCATCTGCGCCTTCAACAGGGAAGAGACCGGACGATCCGGATCGAAGGCGCTCTTCGGCGGTCTTGGAACTTGGATTATCGTCATATTCACTCCTTACGAGCGCGCCAGCGTCCTACACGTTGAAGTCCGGACAATCGGTCCGCATCACATCCAGTGACAGCAGATTCCTCGCCGGATCAACCGCGCCGGAATTCGGCTCAATAAAAACATCCGCGTTGGTCTCGCGCGGAGACCGCGGCGAATAATCTCCCAGGAAGAACTTCGTCACCGTTGCTGGAATCGATGCGTGATCGAACACGCGATTGACCACCGTTCCAGCGGGAATCCACGGCGAAACCAGAATCGCCGGCACGCGCACTCCGAGACGGTCGAAGGCAAACGGCATTCCCGTTCCTGTGTCATTTACCGACGCAGTGAACTGATCTGGCTTACACGCTGGAGGAACAACGTGGTCGTAAATTCCTCCGTGCTCGTCGTAGACAATCAACAGCGCGGTGTTTGGCCACAGGGGAGAGCTCTTGACCGCGTTATAGATCGATGCAATGAAGAGTTCTCCGGCTTGCACGTTGTGATCCGGATGCTGATCGTTGGCCACCTCCTCACCGCTGTCTCCCTCGTGATCGTTGAAGTTCGGCTCGATGAACGAATAGTCCGTGAGATTTCCCTTGGCGCAGTCATCCAGGAATTGATTGTAGGTGCCGAACAGCTCGGGCTGGTTCTGCAGCAGGTTCGTAATCTCCATGGTCGAGCTGGTCGTGTCGTAGTAGTAGAGCTTCGATGTGTGCTTCGGCGTCGCGCCGATCAGGCGGTCATAGATGCTCTTGAAGGGTTCGTTAAGGTAGATCAGATTCATGTCGACGCGGCCGAACGACGTGCCGTAATGCGCGAAGGCGCGGTTGCAGATCGTCGGACCAGGAATCGACGCGAACCACCGGTTGAACACTGCGAACTGCAGCGCCAGCGTCGTCAGCACCGGCAACTGATTCTGCGCGAAGTAATACATGATCTTCTGCGAGTGTCCAACATCGTTCTGCTGGTTGAAGTAACTCTTCACGAAGCCCTGCATGTTGGCGACGCGATTCGGGTCCGTGCTCCCGCCGAAAATCTGCAAATCGACCGCCGGAAAGTGATGATCGGGATCCGGCTGCAACTGCGCCTGAAACTCGGCCAGCGGCTGCGCCGGTACTGGATTCCCATTCGTATCCGGATTGCTCACGTCGGGAGTGACTCCATCGATCTGCGGGTTTCACGGCCTTCAGCGATCCCAGCATGTGGTCAAACGATCGGTTCTCCATCATCAGCACGACGATGTGCTGCAGCTTGTCGAGTCCAGGCGCCATTGGGAACACTCCTCCGATCAACGATGAATAGTGTTGCCGAACGTGGAAACGTTTCCTGGGATTCGAGGGAAGAGCAACGAGTGGCAGTGACAACTCTGGAGGAAGTCTCGCCGCCCGCCGCAAGTTTCTTGCGGATTTACGAATTCAGGACAAAGAGGGAGAGACGCGTTCTCCTAACTCGGCACCCTAACCTCCGGCCAATAGCGGAAGCAGCGCAGCGTGGCTTTGCCGGAGCCGCCGGCATAGACGGCGGGTCGCACGTCGAGGAAGCCTCCAAGCACATTGTGATGCATCCCTGAAATTTCCGCGGACTCCGGCATCCGCTGCCAGGCTTTCCCGGGCAGACGAAAATAGAAATCGACTTCCTGCCGGTCATTGACGACGCGCAAGGTGGCGCGGGTCGCGCCCTTCTGCTGGCGCGTCGGGATGTATCCATTCGCGATCCTCACGCCAATGCCTTCGCCGTCGAGCAAAATGCCGGCGGCGTGGTCGGGATTGTAAAAGAGCAGCAACCCCGATTCGCAGCCAGGCTCGATCTCGACATCGACCTCGACGGTGTAGGAGTGTCCTCCGACGGCCGTGGTCAACACCGATGTATCGGCAAGAGATTTCCCGCGCGCCTCCAAAATGAGCGCGCCATTTCCGACGACGAATCGCGTTGGATCGTACTCGCGCCAAAATCCCCACTGCCAGCCGAGTTCGGGCGCGGTGAAGTCATCCGAAGGATCGGCGAAAGGCAGTTGGCTCGCGCCGGGGACAGGCACCGGAATCGCCAGGTCTGCCGTGATCCCCTCCAGCACCCGAAACCATCCATCCACTGTCCACTCGATGGGCAGCAGCAGCAATTGGCGGCCGAGCGTGCGATAACCGTTCTCATACGAGTGAACCGTCATATACCACTTGCCGCCCGGCGTGTCGACGAGCCGCCCGTGGCCTACGCTCATCCAGCGGTCATCGCGCGAAGCGGTGCGCACCACCGGATTGTGCGGCGAGAATTCCCACGGACCATCGGCATGGTGGCTGCGCGCGCTGATCACCGAGTGGCTGGTCGCGGGTCCGCCGGTGCCGCCTTCCGCGACATTCAAGTAGTAGTAGCCGTTGTGCTCGAGAATTTTCGGAGCTTCGGGACAGGTACATTCCATCCGCGGCGGCGTCGGCATGGGCCACGTCTCGAACACAATGCGCGGAGCAGTCTTCACGGCGAGGCCGTCCGCGGTCAATTCGGCCATCTGCCCGCCAGCCATGTAGAGAAAGCGGCGTCCGTTCTCGCCAATGTGTGCGGGATCAATCGCGCTGATGCCGAGATCGACGGGATCGCTCCACGGGCCCGTCGGATGATCGGCATGCACCACGCGCAGCCGGTTGTCGGCGGGAAAATAAATATAAAAGCGGCTCTGATATTCGCAGAGATACGGAGCCCAGACGCTGCCGTGGTAGCGGTTCAGCGCGGCGCCCACCGTGCGCCAGTTGATGAGGTCGCGCGAGTGCCATATCAGCAGTCCGGGGGCGTAATCAAAGCTGGAGTGCGTCATGAAGAAGTCGTCGCCAACGCGAATAGGGCTCGCGTCCGGATGGTCGCCGCCCAGAATCGGGTTGCGGTAAGCGGCGGAGCCGGCCTGCGCCAGCAAACGGCTGTGAGAAAGAGCGAGCGAGGCGGAGACGAGGGCAGTGTTCTGCACAAAACGGCGGCGTGTGATCATCCCGGCGCAAGTCTATCCGCGGCGTCGGAAGGAAGTAAAGGGATTGCGACAGCGCTTGAGATACTCCCTGCGCCTCTTTCATCCCACGTTTCATTTCATCTGGAAAATTTGGGAATCGGCTGCTACTTGTGCGCACCATTCTAGCCGAGGGGGAACGCCGCGTGAGTCCGAAACAAAGCGCGTCGGCAGCATCGCAACCGCCCTTGCAAAGAACGTAAGGACGGGGCACCCGCGGGTATGTAGTTGGAGAGGAATCAAAAACGAAAGCTGTGCCGCCCGCCAGCAGGGCTTTTCCATCCGCCTCAACTGCGCTATGCTCCGCGTTATGCGCGCCTACAAATTTCTGAACGCAGACTACGGCCTCAAGAGCCTCCGCGAAAGGCGTCTAAAGCAATCGCGGATTCACGATCTCAACGACCTGTTTGAGTCGAGGCCCTATGACATCACCGACCCCGCTCTTCGTGGGGCAGTTCTCCAGACGCGAAGCCAAATAAACGAAAGCCGGGGCGTACTGTGCTTCAGTGCGGATTGGAATGATCCCGTAATTTGGGCACATTATAGCGAGAAGCATGCCGGCCTATGTCTTGGCTTCGAGATCCCAAGTATCATGGGAGATGTAGAAAATGACGAGAGTGGCTACGTCAAGTACATATCCGACCCTCCTTATTTTCCCCCAAGCTTCTTAGAGTGGGAGATAAAGCGCGGTTTGAAATTGTCCGAAAGATTCTCTATACAAAGTTCAAGCGCTGGCAGTACGAACACGAGATACGCGTGTGGCACCTTTGCAGCATGAAGAGAATGGGCTTTGTTTTTTGGCGTTCGACGAGAAGTTGCGGGTCGTCGAGGTCATCATTGGTGCGAGGTGCAAGGTGCCACTGGCGGAGATTAAGAAGGCACTAGGGCCGGCGGCAAGCCAGGTAAAGATCATCAAGGCCCGTGCGGCCTACGATAGGTTCGAGATGGTGGAGGGCGAGGTTGACTCCTGACCTCTTGGGTACAGGGGTACAACTCACGCTGTACCCAAAGCCGGACCAGGCACAGGAGTTAGATAACTAGCCTGCTTGATTCTGGATCAGGGGATCGGAGGTTCAAATCCTCTTGGCCTCAGCGGCTAAAGCCGGTGGGGATTGTTGCCGATTACGGCACGGCTGAAGCCGCGCCCTTCCCGACACTTTAATGTTTTATGCCGTCGCCCGCCGCACTGCCCGTTCGACCGCCGGCGGCAATTGCACTGGGACGAAATAATCCGCTGGATACAAATAGTCCTCGCCAGACTCGTCGATCACGCGAATCTGATGGAACTTCGACGCGGCTTTGTCCGGGACAACTTGATAGATCTTCCGCAGTTCCAGGGACGCGGCGTAGCCCTTATTGCCGACGCAGATGACGAACTGTGCTTCGCGTTTCATGTCAGTCGAGAATCCGCTTGATCTTGTACTCTTTCGACCCAATCCAGTGGGCTTCGTGCCAGTGGATTTCCGCATGGCGTATCGTACCATCGAAGAATTCCACGTTCGGCAGTGCCTTTCAGCTTTCTCCAGCGTCCCTTGCCGTATGCCTTCCACAGTCGCTTGCGCTCACGAATAGCTTTGCCGGACGCAATCAACTCCACATTCGCGATGCGTCCGGCAATTCTGAAATGCATGCTCGTGCGCCACTAGACGAAACCAGGGCGGACGAATGCGTCCGCCCCTACGTGAGCTGTTTAGCTGCACCCGCTGGTACTCCCGCAGCTTCCGCAGCGGTAGCAGCTGCCATTTCTGGTCATGATGCTGCCGCAGAAGCTGCAGCTCGGCGCGTCGCCTAGATCGATCAGGCTTGCCAGTTGGTCGGCGGCGTGAACCGATCCGGAGCCCGTTCTCAGATCCCGGTTCTCACTTCTCAGTGAGGCCGAGGAGCTTTCCGCTTCGGCGATCCCTTCGGGCGCCGGCGCAGAGGATGCCCTCAGTCGCAGGTTCTCGAACAGCATCTGCTGCTGGCCGGTGAGGAAACGCAGTTGGAGCCAGCGGAAGATGTAGTCCATGATCGACTTGGCGTAGCCGATGTCCGGATTGCCGCTCCAGCCGCTGGGTTCGAAGCGGGTGTGTGCGAACTTTTCGCAGAACAGCTTCAACGGCACTCCGTGCTGCAGCGCGATCGACACGCCCAGCGCGAAGCTGTCCATCAGGCCGCTGACCGTCGATCCTTCTTTGGCCATGGTGATGAAGAGCTTCTCCGGGATCGCCGTTCGGATAGAGGCCGACGGTGATGTAGCCTTCGTGGTCTCCGATCTTGAATTTATGCGTGATCGAAGCGCGCTCTTCCTGCAGCTTGTGGCGCATGGCACGCGGAGGAGCGTTGAAATCCTCTTCTTCGACCTGCGCCGCAGCGGCGATGCGCGCGTCGTCTTTGGTGGAGTTCGCGGTCTTGGACCCGGCGGCGCTCAGCGGCTGCGACTGCTTGCATCCATCGCGATAGATTGCGACCGCCTTGATGCCGAGCTTCCAGGCTTGCAGGTACGACTCCATGATGTCTTCAATCGAAGCGTTGTTCGGAAGATTGACCGTCTTCGAAATCGCTCCGGAGATGAACGGCTGCGCTGCCGCCATCATGCGGAGATGTCCCATGTAGGCGATCGAGCGCGTGCCCTTCGCCGGCTTGAATGAGCAATCAAAGACGGCGAGGTGATCGTCCTTAACGTGAGGCGCGCCTTCGATCGTGCCCGTGGCGTCGATATAGCTGACGATGGCGTCGGTCTGCTCGTGCGTATATCCGAGCTTGAAGAGCGCGGTGGGCACGGTGTTGTTGACGATTTTGATCATGCCGCCGCCAACCAGCTTCTTGTACTTCACCAGTGCCAGATCCGGCTCAACGCCAGTAGTATCGCAGTCCATCATGAAGCCGATGGTGCCGGTGGGGGCTAGCACGGTGACTTGGCTGTTGCGATAGCCGAATTTTTCGCCGTGAGCTAAGGCTTCATCCCAGCACTGCTTGCTGGCTTCGTAGATGCTGCTTGGAACGTTGTTCCTGTTGATGCCGTTCACGCTGGCGCGGTGCATGCGGATTACGTCGAGGAACGGTTCGCGGTTGATGTACCAGCCGGGGCAGGCTCCGCCGGGCATGACGTTGGATCCTAGATTTGTTTCGGACAAGTTTTTCTTCGTGGCCTCGGTTGCGGGGACCAGCGGCTCGCATTGCTCTGCGATTCTGCTGCTTTGCAGATAAGCTTCGCCGCACATGATGGCGGTGACACAGGCGGCGTAGTCGCGTCCGCCGTCGGAGTCGTAGGGAAGTCCGGCAGCCATCAGCAATGCTCCGAGATTCGCATAGCCCAAGCCGAGCGGACGGTAGTCGTGCGAGTTCGCCATGATCGCTTCGGTCGGATATCCGGCGTTGTCGACCAGGATTTCCTGCGCGGTGATCAGAACGTCGACGGCGTGGCGATAGGCTTCGACGTCGAACGTGCCGTTGGGCGCGAACTTCAATAGATTCAGGCTAGCCAGGTTGCAGGCGGAATCATCGAGGAACATGTATTCGCTGCAAGGATTGCTGGCGTTGATGCGAGCCGTGTTCTTCGAAGTGTGCCAGCGATTGACCGTGGTGTCGTACTGCATGCCGGGATCGCCGCAATGCCAGGTCGCTTCGGAAATTTTGTGCAGCAGGTCTTTGGCTTTGTACGTCTTGACGACCGAGCAATCGGTGACGCTCTTGGTGGAAAAATCGGTGTCGCGGACAACTGCGTACATGAAATCGTCGGTGACGCGGACGCTGTTGTTGGCGTTCTGGAAGAAGATGGAAGAATAGGCGTCGGAGTCGGGATGCGAGCCGTCGTATCCCATGCTGACCAGCGCGTGCGCCTTGGCTTCCTCCTTCTGCTTGCACTCGATGAATTCGATGATGTCGGGATGGTCGACGTTGAGAATGACCATCTTGGCGGCGCGGCGAGTCTTGCCGCCGGACTTAATGACGCCGGCGAAGGCGTCGAATCCTTTCATGAAGCTGAGCGGACCACTGGCGGTACCGCCGCCGGAAAGAGTTTCAGTCGATCCGCGCAGGGGCGACAGGTTCGTGCCCGTGCCGCTGCCCCACTTAAAGAGCATGCCTTCGGTCTTGGCGAGAGTCAGGATCGAGTCGAGCGAATCCTTCACCGAATTGATGAAGCAGGCCGAGCACTGAGGCTTGGAATAGCCGGTGACGCCGAATTCGACCTGCTGGGTTTGCGGATTCCAGTGCCAGCTGCGTCCGTCGGAATTGGGCTCGATGCGGTCGCATCCGACGTTGAACCAGACGGGCGAGTTGAAGGCCGCGTACTGGCGGACGAGGATGTGTACGAGCTCGTCGTGAAACGTCGCGCCGTCGTCGGCAGTCTTGAAATATCCCTGCGCCATTCCCCAGTCGCGGATAGTTTCGGCGACACGGGTAACGAGCTGGCGAACTCCGGTCTCGCGCTCACTGGTGCCGAGCTTACCGTGCAGATATTTGCTGGCCACAATATTGGTCGCAGTCATGGACCAGTCCTTGGGGGCTTCGACGTTCTTCTGCTCGAAGATCACGTTGCCCTTGGAGTCGGTGATCTGAGCGAGGCGGAGATCCCATTCGACTTCGTCATAAGGGGACACACCCGGCTTGGTAAACAGGCGGCGGAAGGAGAGACCCGGCGCCTTCTTCTTGGGGACGGCGGGGGTCGCGGCAACAGGGGACGGAGCGGCGGAGGATTCGGTCGTGGTTTTGAGTTCGGGCATCAAGTCTCCTAATTAGATTCTATCGGTGGCGCTAGCGATTCGGGCGTCCGGGGACGTGGGAATCGGGTGGTGCATGGTTTCTTTAAAGACCTATTCTTTCGCCCCTTCGGGGCCGGTTCGTCTGGTCTGTCTTACCCATGGCTTGCGCCGCGGGCTGTAATCTTTCGCTGCTTCGCAGCTGAGGCATCAGCGGTGGAACGGCTTTCGATGGCGCACCCCTCAAGCGGAGGCAGCCACGATCTCCTGCGGCTTAGAAGCCGGAGGGGAACTGAGACGGGCAGTGAATGTTGGTGGCGGCGCCGGAGTCGAGCTGCGGCGCTCTTGCCGGAGACGATGCAGACCTGGCAGCATCGTCGCTGACGACCTTTGAAATTGCGGTGTCGACGTCCTTCGTCGACTGGAATGTCCGCTCCACGAGGGTCGGCCTCAGGGGGCGCGCTGCATTGGTCTCGTCGAACAGTGTGCCCTGATTTTCATCGCGTGGGATGAACTCGGTGGCGGGAGTCAGTTCCAGCGAGGTCGCAAAGTGGGAGCCGATGCCGGTGGCGCGTTCGGCGGCGGAGATCATCCATTGATCGAGAGCGCCGGCGATGCTGCGGCGCTGGGCAAGATCTTCAATGACGACAAAGCGAACGAAATAGCGTCCGGACTCGAGTTGCGCGCGCATCGGATTCTGGCGCGAAAGCATGCGGTCGAGAACGAAGGCCATGTCGTCGGCTTCGAAAAATTGGGTGACGGCGAGCATGCGGGCGGGAGTGTAAGCATGGCGGCCCTCCACCATCGGAGCTGTTTCAGAGAGAAGGCTCTGAGCGCTTCCGCTCGCTTCGCTTTGCGGGACGGCCGAGGCGGCCGTCGCCACATGAGTAATTTCTTCCGCCAAGGCGAAGACGCCCGGTTTGCTGGGGACAAACAGGAGACTGTGATGAGACTCGCAGCGAAACCAGCGCGACCAGTGAAGGCGGCGATAGTCGAGGGGACGATCAAAGCCGTGGCGCGCCAAAGATTCTGAAACGAGGCGAGTTAAACCTTCCATGTTGGGCTCCTGGTTCTGCTGCTGCGCCGGAGAAAGGAAGTTCCCTCATCTTCCGGTGTGCAGATACTCGTACTGATTGCTACTGCGGACGTACCGCAATGGGTCGTACTCCGGGGGAGGGACGGAGACGGCCACCGCACTTTTTCGGCTTCCGGCTTCCGGGGTTTGGCTTGCGGAAGACAGAAGGTTGATTGTGTTTGAGCTTTCGGCGCCGGGCTTACGGATCTGGAAGCCCGAGCGCCTGAGCCTGTCCTGCCTGCGGAGATGCCGAGTCACCTCTGGCTGGCACCGGCCGCAGGAACTGCCGCCACATTTCGAAATTTCGACCCCATTCCCGTGGGGAGAAATTTCCTGCTTGGGATTGCAAAGTTACTCCCGCCTGTAGGGCCTGTCAAGAGAGAAACACAATAGGTTGTATCCCTAGCAATGACGGGCTTGGTGCGCGGTTGAGGGCGCGTTTTCCACATCGGAAAGAACGGCGGCGCCATGATTTGTCGCGAAGGGGCCGGAGTTCGCGGTTTTGATGAGCTGCTGGAGCACATTTTCCACAGCAGCTGAAGCCGAAATGTTCTGACTGCGTTCCCGACGGCACGACTAAAGTCGTGCCCTGATACGCACCCTGCCTGACACGGGTCTGCCCATCTGAAGTCGATGCGGGTCACATCAAACTCATGCGCGCTGAAGTGACGCGAACCGGCTGGGGAGATTTGCGGCGAGCGCGAGAAACTCCATCTTGCCCGGCGGGGCGCGAATCGTTCAAGCGCGAATCATTGAGGCGTGGGCGGAAGCGCAGGTCTTTCACCTTTTCCACTTGCAGGGTTTCGATTCTCAGGCGATCAAAACGAGGATCTTCTTGTCCCTGCGCCTCGATACTCATCGGACCGGAAATGGATTGCTGACCACAATCGCCTTCGGTTGACATGGTCACGTAGATGTCCTCGAAAATCTGGCGAGGAGCGATGCTGAGAACGCCGTCGAAGGATTCGACCAGGTAGTCGCCGCGCCGGCCGCAATGCTGACGTCCGAGATGGTCGATGAAACTGAGAGCGGAGCTGAGTTGTTTGGCCTTGACTAGGAACCGCGTGCGGTACGTCTTCCATTCCGATGATTTCATGGCGCGCTGACCCGGGTGCTGCTTGGTTTGTAATTGAAAGACTGATCTCTGCCGTCCCCGCCTGACGGGACCGGAATCGGCAGCTAATTTTCTGTGAGGGCGAAGGTGACTGTACGAGCGAAAAGCGTGCGGGTCAATTCAGTATTTTTGGTGCAATTGAGGAAAAAGATGGACGGGGATTCTCGCGAATTTTTCATGGGTCAAGAAAATTATTTTGACAATGCTGCGGTCCGTCGCTGTGCGGTTTTCTGTGGATGGAGAGCAGGGCGACAGAATCTGCAGGCGTGAGTTGCTGGATTGTCCACAGGGCGTGCACAGGAAATGCAGAAACGGTTCTCAGTTCTCAGTTCTCAGTTCTCAGTTCTCAGTTCTCAGTTTGGAGATGCTCGGGATGATTTCCGAGTTGTGGGAGATTGTGGCTCCTGTCGCCAGCTTCACGCTACCGCTTCGATTACAGGAATTACCCGAGCGGAAGTTGGGTGCGACGGGCAGAGACTTCTTTCAGCACGCCAAATTTCTTTAAGAGGTGGAGCTCATGACAATCGATCCGGTTTGTGGCATGAAGGTGGACGAGAACAAGGCTGCGGCTCAAACGCAATACAACGGGAAGACTTTCAGCTTCTGCTCAGAGGACTGCAGAAAGAACTTTGAGCAAAGTCCCGAGCAGTATGCACAGCGAGTCGCTTAAAGATGCGAATGGAAAAAGGCCCTTGCTCCTGACAAGGGCCTTTTCTTGTTGCTATTGAACTCCGGCAGTGAAGAACGCTGCCGGCAGGTTGCATAGGTCCTTCGCTTCGCTCAGGATGACAACGCTTGCGATGGCGATCGCGTCTTCCGCCTAGCGATGCGCCAACGCTGGTTCCTGCGCGCCTTTGCCGGCTTTGAAGCTGGCGAAGCGCTTGTTGATCTCGTCCCAGTTGACAACATTCCACCAGGCGCTCAAATACTCGGGGCGGCGATTGTTGTATTTCAGATAGTAAGCGTGCTCCCAGACATCGTTGCCGAAGATGGGGTAGAGGCCTTGCGAGATGGGGCTGTCCTGATTCGGCGTGGACAGGATCTGAACTTCGCCGCTCGATTTGCCGGCGAGCCAGACCCATCCGGAGCCGAATTGCTTCACTCCCGCGTCGTTGAACTTGATTTGAAAATCCTTGAAGCTGCCGAATGCCTTCTGGATCGCTTCGGCGATGGGGCCGGTGGGATCGCCGCCGCCCTGAGGCTTCATGATCTTCCAGAACATGGTGTGGTTGACGTGGCCTCCGCCATTGTTGCGGACGGCGCCGCGGATGTCTTCCGGAATGGCGTTAAGGTCGCGGATGAGGTCTTCGGCGGATTTGCCGGCGAGTTCGGGATGCTTCTCGATCGCGGCATTCAGGTTCTTCACATAGGCGCCATGGTGCATGTCGTGATGCAGAGTCATCGTCTGCTTATCGATGGTCGATTCCAGTGCGTCGTAGGCGTACGGTAAAGGGGGTAGTTCGTGAGCCATGATTGATCATTCCTCCAAGCTGTTGAGATGACGGGAAACGGAGTTTTGATGCAAGGGTTCGGTGGAGATTATAGCGCGGGCGGCTTATTGATGGCTCGCGTCCTGTTGTGGGAGGAAAGCAGGTTCCTCGCTTGGCTCGAATGACAAGGGCTATTGGAATGACAAGGTTATTGGTGGTTTTACAGCCTCGGGCGATTACTTCCTGCCGAGGAGGCGGATTCTCGAGGTGAAGGCGCGGCCGAGGCAGGCGCTGAAGGTCGGGAGTGGGTGAGTAACGGGATCGATCACATTATTGACGACGAAGGGATCGCAGCGTCCCGTGATGTTGTCGAAGCCGCCACGAACCGCCAAGTAGTATCCGAGAAGATGGAAGCGTTTTTCCAGTTGGAGATTGAGAGCGGCATAGTCGGGGAAGCGCTCGGCTCCCGGCAGGCTGATCAGTTGCTGCTGGGGAGTCAGAAGGTTGAAGGGGAATCCGGTGCGAACTTCCATCGAGTAGGCAACTTCGAGCTGGTGCACCACGGGCAACTTGAATAGAGGTAGGTACCCCCAGGAGAGAAAGCGGTTGGGAGTGTCCCAGGGATAAGGGCCGGGAAGCTGAGTGCTGAGGATCGGGCTGTCGACGTTGAAGTCGAGTGCCTGATTGGAATGCGCGCTGGAGCGGGTGTAGGAGCCCATCAGCGCATAGGTTTCGCGGAAGTTGCGGCGGAGCGTGATCTGGAAGGCCTTGTAGTGATCGTCGCGGGAGTTCTCGAGGACGAAGTCTCCGCTGGCCGTGTCATTGCGCGTGTCGTAGACGAATCCACGGGAGCCGCGGCGCTCGAGATATTCAGCCTTGACGTAGATCGAGGCGGGAAGCTTTTTCTCGAGACCGATGCTCCAGTTGATGAAGCGCGGGGCCTGGAGCGCGTTTGCATCTGCACTGAAGGTGGTTGCGATGGGGCCGGTCGTGGTCACGCATCCGGTGCTGGTAGTGCAATTGGGATCGACGGAGAAGAACGTGTCTTCGCGCCCGCCAGCGTAGGGCCGGGCAATCAAAAAGATTGGAGTTTCTTCGTAAATGATGCCGATGCCCGCGGAAAGCTTGGTGTGGCCGGAGTTGTCGAGGACGTAGGTTCCGGCGAGCCGCGGAGCGATTTCTGCTTTGCGCACGACCTCGTCGCAGTCAAGGCGCACGCCGGATTCGATGAGAAGGCGATTGTGGATGCTCCAGCGATCTTCGGCATAGGCGCTGACTTCTGCGTTGTATTGCTCGTGAAGCGGGGCAGGCGTGAAGGTCGAATAGCGCGTGCAGGGAAAGGATGAACTCTGGGGCGCCGTCAGGCAAAGATCCGGAGAGGTGAGAGCGTTGTTTCCGCTTAGATAGGAGATGGGCAGGCGTGAGAACTGGGCGTCGTAAGAGATGCGGTCGAGATCGACGCCGAATTTGAAATCGTGGCGGCCCAGCCACTGGTGCGACGGAAGGAAGAGATTTACCAGACCCTGAAATCGGCTGGCGTTGGTGTGCAAGTCGAGATAGTAATTTCCGCCAGCGGTGTCAACGTCGAGGAAATAGGGAAGGGGGCCGTAAGGGGCGAGTTGCACGTTGTATTGATCGAAGCCAAATCCGGTTTCCAGAAGTTCGCCGCCCTTGAAATAGTGCTGGTCCTTGATGCTGGCGATGTAAGCGGTCTCGATATCCTTGGGGTTCGAGATCTGCGGACTTTGCGGCGAGAGAAAAGCGTACTGATCGTGAAGGTAGTTGAGCAGAAAACTGGTGGTGAGGATATTCCGGCTGGTGAGGTTGCTCTGAAACTTGGTGAGGTCGCCGATGCGGAGAGAATGGTCGTTGTCGGCGCCGACGGGGAGTTCGGTGTAGATCGTGTTGTCGTACTCGCCATCGAAGGCGTTGTAGAACCAGATTTTTCCTTTCTCGATCGGGCCCGAGAAAGTGAAGCGCGGAAGAAACTGGTCGAAGCGTAGTCCGTGCTTGTCCTGCACGGAGGGAATGAAGTCGGTGGCGTAGAAGCGGAAGTGATCGTCGCCGATGCCGGTGTTGAGGCTGAGAAGGCCGCCCGGCCCCTTGCCGGCTTCGGCAGGTTCGCGCGAAGACTCGACCTGGATCGAACGGAAGGCGTCGGTACTGACACGGACCAGAAGTTGTCCGCTGGCGGGTTGAGTGACGTTGAAGCCGTCGAGCAGAGTGATGGTCTGATAAGTTTGCGCGCCGGCGACGTGGGGCTGGCCGCCCTGGTCCTCGACAATGCCGGGGATGAAGTGCAGGACGTTGCGGTAGTCGTTAGTCGCGGGATAAACGATGTTGATCACGTCGAGACCGCTAATCGATTCCTGGGATGAGATCTGTGCGGGATCGATGGCGAGCGGGGATTCGTGGACATCAACAGTCTCGCGGATTTCCTGCTGGTGCGAGATGGCGACCTCGATGATCGACGTCTGGGTGATTTGGACGATCGGTTCATCGACCGCGTAGAAGCCCTCCTTCTCGACGTGGAGTTGGTATTGGCCGGGGGGCAGAGCGGGGAACGCGCAGCGTCCGGTGAAATCGGTCTGGCAGTGTACGACTGGCACTTGCGGCGATTGCAGGGTGACGCGCGCGGAGGAGACGGCGACTCCGTTTTCGTCGACGACGGCGATCGTGGGCGCGGGGACCGACTGCGCCGCAGCGGTGCAAACTAAGGCGAAGATGAAGAGCAGCGCGCGCATGCGGTAAGAGACATTCTACGTTCGTTTGGGTTGCAGAATCTCCTCCGCTTTTTGAAACTCATTGCCGGTTGCACGGTTCGATGCCCCCGCAGTTCTGCTTAGACGGTGATGACCGGGGCACGATAGAGTGTTCACTGGTCGGACGCGTTCGATACCCTATGAAATCGTCACACGGCAAAATGTTGCGGGTCATCGCGGTGTTCAAGTTTCTGAAGGCGGCCATGCTGGTTGTTGCCTCTCTGGGTGCATTACGTCTGCTGCACAAAGATGTGGGCGCGCTCGCCGAGCATTGGATCCGCTTCCTGCGCCTCGATCCGGGAAACCGTTACGTCGAGATCGCGCTGGCCAAAGTTTCGCGGTTGAGTCCTGCGCAGATCAGGAATTTAGGATTAGGCGGATTGATCTACGCCGCATTGTTCCTCACCGAAGGGACGGGCCTGTGGCTGCGCAGGCGATGGGCGGAGTGGCTCACGACAATTATCACGAGCACTCTTGTACCGCTGGAAATCTACGAAATCTGGCGCCGTCCCACTGCCATGAAGGTGGTGGCGACGCTGATCAATCTGGCGATCGTGGGATACCTCGTCTACCGGATTCGTCACGATGAAAGCTCTCGGTGAAGCGATTGAGTTTCCGGCTTGTTTTGCGAGAGCACCCTTATAGCACCTTGATGGTCTGGCGCTCCACGCGTGAGCGGCTATAATTGCCCCCGCCCATGTCACTTTCCAGCGGCAGCAAACTCGGGCCGTATGAAATCCAGTCGGCGCTTGGCGCGGGCGGGATGGGCGAGGTCTATCGCGCTCGCGATACGAGACTGGACCGCACCGTTGCCATCAAAGTTCTGCCTATTCATCTTTCGTCGAATGCAGAGTTGAATGCGCGCTTCGAACGCGAGGCGCGAGCTGTCTCGTCGCTGAATCATCCCAACATCTGTCACCTGTACGACGTCGGGACGCAGGATGGTACCGCGTTCCTGGTCATGGAGTATCTCGACGGAGAGACGCTAGCAGACCGTTTGCGCAAGGGTCCGATGCCGCTGAAGCAGGCGCTTGAATATGGGATCCAGATTTGCGAGGCGCTGGCGACGGCGCACCGGGCGGGCATTCTGCATCGGGATCTGAAGCCGCAGAACGTGATGCTGACGGCCAGCGGAGCGAAGTTGCTGGATTTCGGCCTTGCCAAATCAACCCCTGCGATCGCGGGCAGTTCGGCGACGATCAGCGCGATGACTCCTTCGACGCCGACGATGACGATCGCGGAATTGAGCTCTCCCGCGAAGCCTCTCACGCGGCAGGGAACCGTGGTCGGAACATTTCAGTACATGGCTCCGGAGACTTTGCAGGGCGCGGAGGCCGATGCGCGCAGCGACATCTTCAGCCTAGGATGCGTGCTCTACGAGATGGTGACGGGACGGCGCGCGTTTGAAGGCAAGAGCCAGTTGAGCGTGATGACCGGAATTCTGGAGAAAGATCCGGAGCCGGTGAGCGCGATTGTGCAGACATCGCCAGCGGCGCTCGATTACCTGGTGAAGACTTGTCTGGAGAAGAATCCAGAGCAACGGTTCCAGACGGCGCAGGATGTGAAGCTACAGTTGAAGTGGATTGCGGCGGGAGGTGGCACACAGACGGCAGTTGCCGCAGCGCCCGCGAAACCGTCGCGCATAGCGTGGATTGTTGCTGGCGTTGCCCTGCTGGGCGCGCTGGCGGCGGCGGGGGCTTACGTGAAGTTGGCATCGCGTCCGAGCCTGGTGGTGCGGTCGTCGATTCTGCCGCCGGCTGGGACATCTTTCATTACCATGGCGCCAGCTTCAGGACCCGCGGTGCTATCGCCGGATGGCACGCGAATGGCGTTTACGGCGCGTGACGATAAAGGCGCAGTTGCCCTCTATGTGCGTTGGTTGAATTCGGTCACGGCGCAAGCCTTGCCTGGAACCGATGAGGCGATGTACCCGTTCTGGTCGGCGGACGGCCGGGAGATCGGATTCTTCGCGCAAGGCAAGTTAAAGAGAATCACCTCCACGGGTGGACCGTCGCAAATTATCTGCGACGCCAGCAGCGGCCGCGGAGGTGCGTGGAACAAAGACGGCATGATCCTGTTCTCCGCGTCGGTTTCCTCAGGGCTTTTTCGCGTGCCGGCCAGTGGAGGCACACCGGAGCCTGCCTCGAAGCTCGATCCAGCCCGATTCGAAAACAGCCATCGCTGGCCATACTTCCTGCCCGATAACGAGCATTTCTTGTACTGGTCGCGAAACTCCAGGGGGCTCGGAGAGCAGACGCTGTACGTCGGCAGTCTTGGATCGTTGCAGGCAAGTATTGTGTTGAAGGGTCTTACCGCAGCGACGTACGCATCCGGTTATCTGATTTTTCAGCGCGATCAGACTCTGCTGGCGCAGCCGTTCGATCCGGGGCGGTTCAAGCTGAGCGGCGACGCGACTCCGATTGCGGAACACATCGCGCTCAACGATGCGACGAGTGTTCCCGAGTTCTCCGCCTCGAATACGGGTGTTCTTGTCTACGAGACCGGAGACGCCAAGGGCGCATGGGACTTGCTTTGGTATACGCGGGATGGGAAGCAAGTCGGGTCTGTGGCGGAACAGGAGCGCTATTACTATCCTGCGGTCTCGCCCGATCAAAGCCGACTGGCGGTTTCTCTGTTCAACGGTTCGCAGGGGACTGCAAATATTTGGATCCTCGATCTGAAGCGTGGCACGAAATCGCGCCTGACATTTGCGAACGGAACACAGCTAGGATCTGAATGGTCGCCGGACGGAAAGACTTTGTACTACACGTCGGATGCAGATGGAGGCCGGCACATTTTTTCGCGGCCGGCGGATGGGAGCGGATCAGAGCAGGTTGTATTAAACAGTCCCGAGGCCTCAACCGAGAGTCTGACCGGTGTTTCGCAGGACGGGAAATATCTCGTATACCATCGCCAACTGATCAACGATCCTCACAAAAATTCGGATATATGGACGCTTCCGACATTTGGAGATCGCAAGCCGTTCCCCGTGGTGGCGACCCAGTTTGATGACTTGAATGCGGTGCTGTCGCCTGCTGGAAAGTGGATGGCGTATCAGAATAACGAGTCTGCCCGTCAGGAAGTTTACCTGACGGCATTTCCGGGCGGAGGAGCCAAGTGGCAGGTTTCGACCAATGGCGGCGCAGACGCGAGATGGCGGGGTGATGGGAAGGAATTGTTCTTTCTGGATCCGTCGGACAATCTGATGGCGGTGGATGTGGATTCTGCCGGGGATGCTCCGCAGCTGGGAGTTCCACGCAAACTGTTTCAGGCGCCCGGAATTCAGCGGCAGGTGGGAAGTTACATCGTCCTGCCGGACGGAAACAAGTTTCTGATTAATTCCGGCAATACGAAGCAGGGAACAGAGCCGCTGACGCTGGTCACGAATTGGACGGCGGAGCTGAAGAAGTAAAGAGTCTGCTTGCCGTCTTCAGTTCTGTGGAGATTTGGACGCGAGTTCCTTTCCACTGCGAAGATAGGCTTGCGGAGTGGTTCCGAGCATGGTCCGGAACATTTGGATGAAGGCGCTGACGCTGTCATAGCCCGCTGCAATTGCCGTGTCAGTGACGGAGTTTCCCTCGGCAAGCATTTCGAGTCCCGCGAATAATCTCGCTTGTTGCCGCCAGCGGCCGAACGGCATCCCCAGATCAGAAAAAAATGCGCGCATGAAAGTTCGGCGCGCCATTCCTGCGAAGCGTCCCCACTCGTCCAGAGTGCGGCGGTCAGAAACATCCTCAAGAAGCGCACGAGCGACTTTCATCAATCTCGGATCGCGCGGCAGTTGCAGGCGGAGAGGCTGTTGATCGGGACGACCGATCTCGTCGCGAAGAACGGAAACCATGCGAGTGCGCGCCGGAGTGAGCGGCTGATACGGGTCCCAGTCGCGAATCCGGTGGATGATGGCGAACAGCAAATCCGAAGAGTTGATCAGACACGGTTCCCTTGGCAGTCCGCGACAAACTTTCGGTGAGAGATACACCATGGAGCCTGCGGCCTTTCCCACCGAACGGGCGGCGTGCAGGCAGTCCGGCGGAATCCATGCGCAACGATGGGAAGGAAACATCCAGCGTTCGTTGCCGGCTTCGATGACCACCAGACCCGCAGTCAAGGCGAAGATCTGACCGCGAGCGTGGCTGTGAGGAGGCGCCCAATTTTCCGTCTGGCGGCGGTTGAAGGCGAAGGCGAGAGCGGGCACAGTGCTTTCGGCAAGACGGCGGAGGTCCTCCAGCCTATTCGAGGCTGGAATCTTGCGACAATCGGGTTGGCCCTTTCTCGTCATAAATCGCCACTATCTCGTTAGCAGGCAACCGCGACTGCCGCTAGAGTACGAGGCACGGTGTGAGAAAAGCAAGACGGAAAAGGGGTGAACATCATGAACGCAGCCGTTCTTCACGCGACGGGAGAGCCGCCGCGATTCGAACAATTTCCCGATCCCATGGCGCAGGAAAACGAGGCGATGGTAACGGTCCGCGCGACCTCGCTTAAGCCGATCGACAAGCAGATGGCGAACGGTTCCCATTATGCCCGCTTCCAGGAGTTCCCGGTCGTGTGCGGCTTGGATGGAGCCGGTTGCCTGAACGATGGCAACAGAGTGTTCTTCGCGAGACCACGGCTGCCCTACGGCGGCATGGGGGAGAAGACGGCAGTGCCAAAAGCGCAGTGCTTTCCGCTGCCGGACGCCATCGACGACGCGACTGCGGCGGCGATATTCAATCCGGGGCTGTCGGCATGGGGAACTTTGGCATGGCGGGCGCAATTGGCGGCCGGAGAAAGTGTGCTGATTCTCGGCGCTACCGGAGTGACTGGAAAGCTGGCGATTCAGACCGCAAAGCTTCTCGGAGCGGGGCGGGTTGTGGCGGCGGGACGAAACGAAGAAGTGTTGAGCAAAGTGCACGAACTCGGGGCAGATGCAACCATCCGGATTGGAGAGTCGACGGCGAAACTCACCGAGGATTTCGCGCGTGAAGCGGGAGAGCGAGGGTTCGACGTGATCGTGGACTATCTTTGGGGACGTCCGACCGAAGCATTGCTCGCGGCCATCACGCGGAACGATTTCAAAGCGGCATCCTCTCGAGTGCGTCTGCTTCAAGTGGGCGAGAGCGCTGGGGAGACCATTTCGCTTCCGGCCGCGGTATTGCGCAGTTCTCGGCTGGAAATTCTTGGGGCAGGAAGTGGGAGCGCTCCGGCGTCCCCGGAAATGTGGAAGGATGCCATTGGTCGGCTGATGACGAATGTCGCGAGCCGAGCGTTGCGAATCGAAGTGGAGCAGATGCGCCTGGCTGATGTGAACGAAGCGTGGGCGCGCCGGACGCCTGGAAGAAGAATTGTTCTAATCCCGTAGAGTGAATTGCGTTTACAGATTGAGCCCAGTGAAGGACGGATGAAGAGTCAGGGGCCACTTAAGAGGTTCCCCCTTCTGCTTCGTTTCGAATGTGATTCAAGACTCTGAGGTGGATGCGATGAATGATGGCGTCCGACCACAGCTGCCAATAGCGGGAGGGCCAGAGGCCATGCCGGTACCAGGTCGTGCCTTCAAGGCGAGTTCCTCCGTTGGGAAGGTGCGTGAGGAGAAATTGTCCGCCTTCGGAAACGAGAAATCCGTGCAGGTGTGGAGGATCAATATGCGAGTAGGGGGTCCACTCCTCCATTGGAGGAGGATTGGAGGTAACGGAGAATTTGAGAAGGTGCGGGGCGTCCCAGATCTGAATGGGCTCGACGAAGGCTCCGGTGGAAAATACGCAGTGCCGTTCAGCACCGGCGCCGGTGCCGAACATTTCGGCGCGAATGGGGTAGGCGATGCCAGCTCGGAACATCCACTCAGCCGGAGCTGGGATTTCGGTGAAGGCGACTACTTCCTTCCAGACTTTTTCGGGCGAAGCTTGAATATCGATGGCCGTACGAACCACGTAAATAGGCGACGGAGTGGCAACTGCGTGCTCGATCCACTGAACGCCCGGGACGAACAGAAGCAGGGCGGAAAGAAAGATGGGTGCGTCCTGCTGAAGCCATCGGCGCTTTTGCACAAGGTACGCGCATGCTCCCCCGAATGCGGCGAGCGGGAGCGCTAGTGGGAGAGCCATGATGAGGCATCCCACGCCTTCGAGGGCCAGACCGAGAAGCCCGGCGCCCAATAGTGCGACAGATAGGCTGCCGACTCCTATGCAGCCCTTCAGACTCCGCGGTTGGCGCACGCCGTACAACAAGGCAGCTCCGAATCCCATGGTGAAAGGGAGGGCCACAAACAAGCTCCATCCATAGATGGTCAAGACTTTCGTTCCGAGGATGGTGAGGCCTAGACCGAGCGGAACCGTAATCAGCAAAGAGACGGCCGCGCTGCCCAAGGCACCGGCGGGGACGATGCGCCGGAGCAATGGGTTGGATCGGCTTGAATTCCGATATGGTTGCGACGGTTCGCGCTCCGGCAGCACGCACAGTATCAGGAAGAACAGCAAATTCAGAAATGGAATAAAGAATAGTACCGCCAGCTGTGCGGGGAGTCCGGCGCTCCGGAGCCGCTTCATCGTCAGCACGACACCGACATAGATGAAGGGCAGAGCGAGCACAACCAAGGTTCCGAGGAAAGCTACATCCGGGCCGCCAAGATGCGTGATGCGTACAACGTCGCGCACAGGCATCCAGTAATTGAACAGGCCCCAGGGACGGTGAAATCCGTAGGTTGCGACGAGACGGTCCAGGTTGTGCTTGAGGGCGAAACCGAGCAGTCCGACCAGCGCGTAGGTGCGACGGTTTGTGATTCCAGAAGGGCGGAAGAGTTCACTGAACCTGATCTTCATGAGAAACCGCCTCCGTTTCGGATGGACGTTTAACGCAACTCCATGTGTTTTGTCGACCTGTACTTTCGGTATGTTCTGTTTTTACAGAAATGATAGGATGCCACGCGGGAGTTGTCAACAGGGGGTGCGGTTCGCGGCGCTGGGGCACGCCCGGTCCCTCCGATTCAAAACAACATCACAGTTCTTAGGATTTGGTGGCCAGGTATTGGCAGACGCGTTCGATGGTGTCGCGCTGGCCGTCGTTCAGGGTGAGGAATTCGAATCCGTAGCGCAGGCCTTGGCGATAGCGGACGATTGCGCGCACTTTGATGGGATAGGGCGTCAGGGGCAGCGGGATTTCGAGAGTGACGATTTCGCCCGGCTCGAGGCTTCCGGTGAGCGTGGCGCCAATGCCGTCCTGTCCCATTTCCGTCGAGCGTCCCCAGCACGAGCGGAATTCTCCGGCCTGAAACATCTTGACCTGAAGGCGAACATCGATCGTGAAGCGAGGAAAGCGGCGCGTGTAGGTAACTTTTGAGGAGGAGGGCGAACTTGAGGGTTCGCTGGGTGCGTTGTCAGCACCAGCGCCTGCGGCCGCCGCTTGAGCTTTCTGTTCTTTGCTCATTTAAAGGTATCTGCTCGAGCACATCTTCACTGACTCAAAGGTCAGTTCTTGCAGTTCCACCCGCTAATTGCCATGCAGCAGGTATCCGGGTTCCAGCGGAAGCTTGCCGCCGATTTTTACTACGGAGACGCTGCTGTTGATGGCGTATACGTCGACGACGCCAACGGCGCCGGGGATGGATGCAACCTTGTTGACCAAGTCTTCGTCGGAATCCACGATCAGAATGGCGGGGTGGCCCATCCGGCCGTGGTTGGCGGTCGAGATCATGTCCTTCACTTCCGCCTCCGATAATTCGTAAACCTTTTCGAGCAGCACCTTCATCTCCGGGGTTGCCGGAGCGCGCATGATGAACGTGACCGACTTGCCGTCAGGCCAGCGGTTCGTCTGGCCTTTGGAAACCTTCACGAGATCCGGCACCGTGATGGCCGAGACGGCATTTGCCTTGTTGGAAACGAGCGCAAGGTCGCGTGCCGCCGCAAGCGATGCGGTGGACGCAACAAATAAGCAGGCGATCAGAATTCGACGGTAGAACACACTCGCTCCCCACAACGGGAAATCTGCTATCTGATTTTCACGGAAATTGGTCATCGGCTCAACGTAACTAAGGTCATGTACCGCCGGGAGAGGGCAGGTGGGGAACTTCAGTATTGGCCGGGAGATGCGCGTTGCCATCCCCTGACGGGACTCTGCCTTTCTCGCGGCCCCTTCCCGCCACTTACGTGGCGGGCTACCGAATTCCGTCGCTTCGCGACTTTGGTACTCACAAAATCCTTATTTTTCTCGATTTTCCCGCCAATACCGGGGGCTGACGGCTCCATGTTTTAGGGGATTGGCAAGCGGCAGGGGATCGGGTAGGCTAGTGCTTCTCATCCATACGAGGATCATCCCCCAATGACGAATCGTGTCGCCTACGCTCCGCAGGATTTCCAAAAAATGTGCAAGCAGGCCGAAAGAGATCATGAGTCGAAAAAGCTCATCGTATTGATGGAGCGCGTGAAGCGGCAGATTGCCGAGCGCGAACATCCTGGTCGGAAGTTGGATGTGTCGAAACATTCCGCAGTCAGCGGGGAATCCGGTCTATTGCGGCTGCCCAGCCGCTCCGTTCCGTTCGAGCGGTAGGAATCGTATGGTTCGAGTAGGGCCATCCGTTTTTCAAATGCAAGCGAGGAAAACTTTTCTCTTTCCACACGCTGATTTGCGCTAAAATAATCCAGCTGCCGTATCGAAATTCGCCTTTAGTGGGCGAGTGCGGGATTTCGGATTGCCTTCCCCCAGGAGGTAGTTAGATGTACCGGCCTTACTCAGGTTCTCAAGCGGATTTCCGTCCGCTTGCGGATGTTCAATCTCAGCTACGCGATCTCACCCAGGATTTCACAACCTCTTTCAACACGGGTAACTACGATCAGGCCGCAACCCTGTTTGCCAGCGACGGCGTGCTGATGGCTCCGCAATATGAAGGCGCCTACGGCCAGAAGTCGGTGGAGCGGCTGCTGCGTCAAATGGGAGAAGCGGGGTACAGTGATTTGCGTCTAGAAACCACACGCGTGGATCATTCCGGGGATATGGCGATGGAACTGGGACGCTTCTCCCTGGTGGTGCACAAAGCCGACGGAACAGTGGTTCCGGAGCGGGGAAAGTATGTGAAGGTTTGGCGGCGGCTGGGGGCGTGGCTGATCCTGGCCGATTGCTGGAGCCGTACCGCCCAGGTAGTGAACGACCGCGCGGCGTAGTGCGCCAGTGATTTTTCCGCCGCGGGCTTGAGAGTGGCGAGCAGAGAATGGAACTCTGCGCTGCGGATAAGTCGTACCCGGGCGATGCACATGAACCAGGAGAAACGGGGGGCGCTCCCCACCGAGGGCGCGCATGGGGCGGGAGAAAAGGCGGCAGACCCCGGGCAGTATTGTCCGAATTGTTCGGAAACATTGCGCCAGAGCGGCTGCAAATTGAAGTGTCCGCAGTGCGGTTTCTATCTCAGCTGTTCGGATTTTTACTGAGAGAGCAGCCGTCAGCTGTCAGCGATCCGCTGTCAGCCTGATCAAAACAATTTCTGATTTGAAGCGGGCGCTATTCATCCTGCCTGCGCGACAGCCCTGACTTTTTCCGTCTACAATGGATTGAAACTCAAGTGAAATTATAAAGAGGAGAAAGTCATGCAACGCAAGGCGAGCGCAGTTTGGAAGGGTGGATTGAAGGACGGCAAGGGAACGATGTCGGCTCCGGGCGGAGCACTGAATAATACGCAATATTCCTTTACGACAAGGTTTGAAAATGCTCCGGGAACGAATCCCGAGGAATTGATTGCGGCCGCACATGCGGGATGTTTCTCGATGGCGCTTTCGGCGCAATTGGGCAGCGCGAATCTGACTCCCGAGAGCATTTCCACCACGGTGACGCTGTCATTTGAGAAGCTCGATTCCGGATGGACGATTACAGAGAGCCACATCGACGTTGTCGGGAAAGTGCCGGGAGCCGACGCAGCGACGTTTCAGAAGTATGCGGAAGCAGCCGAGAAGGGCTGTCCCGTGTCGAAAGTGCTGAACGCGAAGATCACGATGACCGCGAAGCTGGAGTAGACGGGCGGGGAGTAGAACGTGCTGAACAAGTCGTTCAAAGCCAAGTTGCAGAAAAGCCCTGCGAAGGGCGGTTGGACGTTCGTTATCTGGCCGGAATCTGTCCGCTTTCTTGGAATCGTGGATTGGTTAAGGTCCGAGGCACGATCGATGGTCATCCATTTAAGAGTTCGTTCATGGCATTGGGCGACGGCCGGCACAAACTACCGGTGAAGACGGACGTACGAAAAGCAATTGGCAAAGAAGCGGGCGATACAGTGACTGTGGTGCTGAAAGAGCGGATTTCGAATAAGTGATGATCGGTTCACATTGAGAGAAAATTGACGCCGGGGCTGTGCTGGTTTGACACAACCCATCGCGCCTGTAGAATAGAGAACGCAGGTCTTCCTGATACGGTGGCTTTTGGGCCGCCGCTGCAACGAAAGTCCACTTGCCATCGTGGCGGAATTGGCAGACGCGCATGGTTCAGGTCCATGTACCGGCAACGGTGTGGGGGTTCGAGTCCCTTCGATGGCACCAAAATCAGTGTGTAGCGATGAATGATTCGTTTGTGGCATTTCGGATGTCGCCAGTCTTCCTCCTCCGCTCTCTGCTCCGCAAACTTCCCCGTAAAGTCCGTGTATCTCGCAGCCACTTAATACTAGCCACTGTCCCCCAGCCAGTATCCCCTCCTCTGACCCCTGAGACCTGCCTTTTGGACCGTACCGCAGTTTGTCTATGCAGAAACGCGGAAATGGGGCACAATGCAGGGCGGAGTGCGGAGGCGGGCTGATTGAAGATTTCTCAAAAGGGGCTGTACGCGTTGCAGGCGATGATGACGCTGGCGCGGCGGCATGACCAGGGAGCGATCAAGATACGGGAAATTGCGGCCGAGAGCGATCTGCCGGAGAAGTTCCTGGAATTGATTCTGCTGGAATTGAAGAACGCGCGCATCGTGGACAGCGTGCGCGGGGCCAGAGGTGGATATCAGTTGCGGCGCGATCCGGCGGACATTCCCTTGAGCGATATCATCCGGCTGGTGGATGGACCGCTGGCGCCGATGGGCGACGCGGAGCAGTTGCGGGGCTTGATCGCCAAGGATGCCGACCACCGGGCGCTCTACGAAGTGTTTCTCGCGGTGCGGGACGCCGCGGCCAAGATCCTGGAAAATACAACGATCGCCGATATCATTCAGGGTCGTGGGCCGAAGGTCGTTCGGAAGCGCTCGCAGCCGGAAGAAAAGAAGAAAAGGGCGGAGTCTTAGCAAGGGCCGTTACGGATTCAGCTTCGCATTCCAGTTGAGAATCACCGACATGGGCATAGCTTCCGTCTTGAGTTGCGTATTGATCAGGAATTTCTGCCCGTCGTTGCTGACGTCGTACGAAAACAACTCGGACGTTGCGACCATTTCGCGCGGATTGGCCTGGAAGAGCGGCACCGGCGCGCCGGCATCAAAGTTGGTTCCGGTTTTCACCGGTGCTGCCATGATCTTGCTGTCGGCGGAGAGATAGAAGAGTTCTGTGCCATCGCTGCGCCATCGCGGCTGGTCTCCACCCGTGTTCGACACCTGCCACTTTCCCTTTGCGTCGGGGAAGGAACTTACATAAATTTCCCATCGGCCGCTCTCGTTCGAAGAGTATGCGACCCATTTGCCGTCCGGTGAGAAACGCCCGCTCTTCAATGTGGAACTTGCTTTCAGAAACTGAGTCGACTTGAGTTCCGGAAACGACAGAGACCACAGGTCGGGACCGCGTCCGTAGAGCACGTACTTCCCATCGCGCGACCAATCGCTCGGAAATCGATCCGGGCCATCCTGAGGAACGAGCTTCTCCTCTTGCGCGCCATTGGCATCCTTCAAATACAAGTCGAACTTGAGGTCGCGATTAGACGCGAAAATGATTCGATTTCCTTCCGGACTCCAGATGGCCAACGAATCTAACGATGGATCAAACGTCAGTCGCTTCGCACTCCGGTTCTCGAGATCATAAGTCCAGATGTCCGTGTTCTGGCTGGCAGGATCGGTCGTATCCGATGCCAAAGCCTTGCCGTTCGGAGACAGCATGACATTGCCGTAGATGCCGGGGTTCAGCGCGACGCCAATCTGTTGGCCTTTCCGGTCAAACCACAGCACTTGAGAGGCGCCGGAATCTGCATTTCGTTGGGCCACCAGCAAATCGGCACTGGATGAGGAAAATACCGCTTCCGAAATTCGGGGAAAGAATTGAACATCGGTAAGGAGGGGAACAGCTTCTCCGCTCAGCGCGAATTTGTTGGTGTCGAAGTGTTGCGCGAACAGAGTCTGGTCCCGGTAAAAGAGAAGGTATCCCGGAGCGGCATAGGCTGCGTTACCCTTGGCTTTGACGACGAGCCGCTTCTCATTCGAATTCAACGAGCCCACGTAGATGGAATAAAGATCCGTCCGGCCGGACAGGTTGATCGCGGAATACAAGTAGTGGACTCCGTCTGGAAGGAAGACGGGCCAGCGGTGGCTGTCTTCGGACAAGTTCTTATCGGGGACCGTGACCTGCGTTGCCGTTCCGCCTGCGGCCGAAATCTTGTAGAGACCGACGCCCAGGGTTCCGCTTGGAGTGAAAAGGATAACGCCGTCTTTGTTCCAGGCACCGCCGCGACCAGTGGATGCGTCGCAGAGAGTCTGTACCGGTCCGCCCGCCAAACTGAGCTTCTTCAGCTTTCCATTGGCGAAGAACGCGATCGAGCCTCCGTCGGGAGACCAGAACGGAAAATTGGCGCCTTCGGTGTTGGCAAGGCTGATTGCATCCTGTGAGCCCGGTTCATAAATCCAGAGCACGTTATTTCGGTCCGACTCTTTGTGCCCTGCAATTGCTACGGTATGACCATTCGGAGCAACGGCGACCGAGCGCGCGGCGAATGTCAGCGGCGCAGAAAAATAGGTCGTCTGCTGCGGGACTCGCGATGCGCGCCACCAGAGTACGAATGCGATGAGCAGGAGGGCGAGAGCGCCAGCGATTGCCCACGCCGACAGCGCGTTTTTGCCGCCTACCTTTTCTTGCGACCGGGGCGGCGGAGTCCCGCTTTGCGCGATCCACTTCAACTGGAGGACGACGTCGTGCGCGGTCTGAAAGCGATCGTCAGGATTCTTGGCGAGGCAAGCGGTTACTACGTGCTCAAACCCCGGAGGAGTCAGAGGCTGGACCGCAGAGATGGGTTCCGGCTCCTTTTCCAGAATAGCGCTGGCCACGCTGATCTGGCTCTTGCCTTCGAACGGTCGCGCCCCGGTCGTCATCTCGTAAAGAACCGCTCCCAGCGCGAACAGATCGGATCGTGCGTCGGCCTCTTTGCCCTCAATCTGTTCGGGCGACATGTACTGGATGGTACCGATCAGCGTGCCGGCGGTTGTGAGCGGAGAGACCGGACTCGCCTGGCTCACGGTTCGAGCCGCCGATAAGAGAGGAGCGGTCGAAACCCCTGCGGCTGTGCCGGTCGTCGCGGATTTTGCCAGGCCAAAGTCCATCAGCTTCGCGCCGCTCTTCGTCAGCATGACGTTGGCCGGCTTCAGATCGCGATGCACAATCCCTTGCCGGTGTGCCGCGGAAAGCGCTTCGGCGACCGCGATTCCAATCTTCAGCGTTTCGTTCAGCGGCAACGCGCCTTTGCGAAGCCGCTCTGCCAGAGTTTCTCCTTCGAGAAACTCCATCACCAGATAATCGGTGTTGTCCTGCGAGCCGATGTCATAGAGATGACAGATGTTCGGATGGTTCAGCGCCGAGATGGCCCGCGCTTCGCGCTCCATGCGTTGTTTGAGTTCCGGGGACGAGGAGAGATGGGAAGCGAGGACTTTGACCGCGACGGTCCGATCTAGACGGGTGTCCTTTGCGCGATAGACCTCGCCCATGCCGCCAGCGCCCAACGGGGACTGGATTTCATACGGGCCGAGTTTCATGCCGGCAGCAACAGCCATAGATGCGCGCAATTATAGCTCTGGGCAGCGTTGGGGCAACTCGGAAGGGTCGGCTAACGGCTACGGGACGTCTCTCAGGCGGCATCGCTCGATGCGACGCCGCCTCTCGATTGCCACGCCTCGGGACAGCCTTAAATCATGCTTTCCAGCCGCACGTAGCTCGCTTCCATGCCATGCTCCATGCCGGTCGCCAGCATCGCCGCGCGGGTCTGCGCGTCGGGCAGAGTCATTCGCATCGTCATCAGCGTGCCGGAGCCATCCGCTTCGAAGCGCGTTTCGACGTGATTGTCGGGCGTCGGATCCGGCAGGTGCATGCGCTCAACGTGGACGATCTTGCTGTAGGGTTGGAGCTCAATAAATTCGCCGGTTATAAAAAATCCCTGACCTTTTTGGTTCGACCATTCATAGCGAAACCTCCCGCCGGGCCGCGCCTCGTTGATGCAGACCGGCATGGTCCAGCCTTCGGGGCCGAGAAGCCATTTCTGGATGAGTTTCGAATCGGTATGCGCGCGGTACACCGCCTCGGGGGACGCAGCAAAGTGCCGCGTCACTACTATGTGTGTATCGCCTTCGGTTTTCAACGTCAACTTCGTCATAGTGTTCATCGTCTTTTTCCTTTTGAATTTGGTTCCATGGCGGCCAGAACTGCATCGAGTCTGTCGTAATTTTTCTCCAGCGCCTTCCGCAACATCGCCAGCCACTGATCCATCGCGTCAATGCCAGCTTTCGCGAGCCGGCGCGGGCGCCGTGTGCCGTCGACTCTCTGGACGATGAGTCCCGCCTCTTCGAGCACTTTCAGGTGTTGCGAGATCGCGGGCTGCGTCATCTCAAATGGCTGCGCCAGTTCATTCACGGTCGCCTCTCCCAGAGCGAGGCGCGCCAGGATGGCCCGGCGCGTGGGATCGGCAAGGGCCGCGAAGGAGGCGTTAAGATCGAAGCTGCTTGACATAAGTGATAACTTATATAAGTAATTAATTATTGTCAAGAGCATTTTTCAGAGCCATCGCAATTGAGCCGCATTAGCGGATGGAGAAGCGGTAGACGGTAACGGAGTAGGCGTCTAACTGCACTGGGATCTTGCCCGATTTCACTGGCATCGTGGAGTACTTCGGCGCGACGTTCTTCGGCTGGTCGAAACTGTTTTCTGCGTTCAGGTTCGAGCTTTCCAAGGTAGTCACCTTCGCGGATCCCGACGCATTGAGTCCGTTCAAGTCGATTTCCGCTGCTCTTGCCGTGGACGTGACATTTATCGCCTTCACGATGAGTTCGTTCGTGCGGTCATCGATAGACGCGCTGGTATAGAATCCGTCTTGTGCCTGAGGAGTCACCGAAAGAATCCGCGTACCGACGTTGTTCGCGAACACGCTCTGCACATAGTAGTTCGGTGTCCCGTAGGAGCGCAGGTTGTCGAACCAGATGGCGTCGGGTGTCCACTGCCATGCGTCGACGTGAGCGAGCAGGGGCGCATACGATGCCATTCGCACGACATCCGCATTGCGCTCCAATCCGGTCATGTAGGCTGCTTCTGCGATGGCAGCATTCCAATTGTTGTGATTGTCGGACTTGGCAACCCCGGAAGTCTGAGCGGCGTACTCGCCTGCGAAAACTTTGGGACCGGAACGGTCATAGTGGTCATAGCGACCGGTGTTCTTGAGGAACCACTCGGGAGCCATGTAGTAGTGTTCGTCGACGATGTCTGCCTTGAGCTTGCGCCAGTTCGACCACAGGAATTCGAATTGTTCTCCCGAAGGAGCGGGCCCGGCAGCGACGACCAAGCTGATCTCCGGGTGCTGCGCTTTCAAAGCTTCCGCGAACAGTTTGTAGCGATCGATGTAGGGCTGTCCCCACTGCTCGTTTCCGACTCCGATCATTGTTAAATGAAAGGGCACAGGATGCCCCATATCGGCGCGCAGCTTTCCCCAAGGCGATGTGGCGGGGCCATTGGCAAATTCGATCAGGTCGACCGCGTCCTGAATGTATTCCTTGGTATCGCTCAGTTGCGCCAGTTCGCTTGAGTTGAACTGGCATGCCATACCACAGTTCAAAATCGGCAGAGGACTCGCACCGATATCTTCGGCGAGTTGGAAATATTCGTAGAAGCCCAGACCGAATGACTGGAAATAATCCGGAGCGGGGCGGTGATCGAATTCATCGTTCCACCGGTTGACGATGGTCTGCCGTTCGGCAATATCGCCGACTGTGGTCTTCCACCGATAGCGAGTCGCCAGCCTGCGGCCTTCGACGATGCATCCCCCGGGGAAGCGGAGGAATCCAGGGTGCATATCGGCGAGCAGCTGAACCAGATCTTTCCTCAATCCGTTGGGACGGTGCTTCCAGGTGTCGACCGGGAACAGAGAAATCATGTCGAGATCGACATCGCCCTTCTCGTCGAGGAACAAATTGAACTTCGCCTGTTGGACCGTTGCGTTGGCGCGGATGAGGGTCTCATAGCGCTTCCACTGCCCATCGAAGCCGGTTAACGTGCCGCTGCCAATCTCGTGACCGGCCGCGTCAGTGATGGTGGCTCGCACCGCTTTCGGACCGCCGCTCCGGATATAGGCAGAGACGCGATACTCCGCGCCACTGTCCACCCCGATCCCGCGATATCCGGAGTTCCACAAGCCGTAACCCGGTTCGTATGCACGTACTCGCAGATAGTGCGGGTTCGTCGGGTTGAGCGGCGTATCCGTTCGGACGTCAATTTCGCCCTTCGTCGCGCCAAGCTCGCCCTTAGGAGTAATGGGCAGATTCGCGTGCCATCCGGTCAGGGGCTGATCGAATTCGAAGGACCGGTTCTTGATTCGCTCGGGATAGAGTCCCCCGTCGGCAGCGAAGTTGATGTCCTCGAAGAAAATACCAAACATCGTGGGAGAGATCGAAGGTCCGGGATGCGCGGCATCGACCGCAATCACGGTTGGAGTCTTTCCTGGGGCAACGAGAGCAGCCGGGAATAGGGCTAGGATGAGGAACACGAGCGAATGTTTGATCGACATGGGAGTCGAGAGCATTCTAAACGCGCGGAGGGCACTACGAAATTGAGATGTATAGGAGAAGTCGGAATCGCCGGTATATGCAGTGTGCGTACCAAAGCCGCTGCCGGTGATTGTAATGGTCTGGAGTTTTGCGGTCGGGATCTTGCTGACCGAAGTTATTTTTGGGCGTGGTAGCGGGCGTTTGCGCTTCAGTGATGGATGCTGCTGCAACCATACCCAACAACATCAGACAAAGGGCCCGAGAGTAAGCTTCACCATCGTACTTATCTCCTCTGCGGAATGTTTTTGTTTGCGTAGCCCAAGAACGGCTGCAATCCTACCCTCGGCTTTTCGTTTTGGGTCAATGGAGATTTTCTTGAAATCCTTATCTGGCGCGGGAAGTGCACGATTTTCACAGTCCAGTAACGGTCCTTTCCTTCCCGAGGAATATCGATTTCCTGCGATGAACGCTGAGCAAAGCCGCGGTTGGCGCGGCTTTCGCGAAAACTGCGTCGGCCGTTTGCACCATTTCCGGTCACCGGGCTGTGAACGGCGCGCACTCGACTGAAAACATGTGTACTTACAAACGCGTATTTTTCGTTGACTGAAAAAATAGAAGGAGTAAAACAAGATCGTTCTTTGACAGCTTCTTAAGTTTTTCCGGTTGGTGCGGCGTCCGGGGCTCAAGCGAAGTCACCTTCCTGATCGCAAGATTGGGAAGGAGGGCAAGCAAGGGTCTATAGCAAAGCGCTGGTCGAGGCGAACGAAGAAGAAATGTTGAAGGCAGGATAGAGTTCCGAGGCGTAGGGTAGGTTTATCCGGTTGGCGGTGAGCCCGGAGCCCAAGCGAAGATCGCGCGTTGCGCCCCGCAAGGGAGGCAACGAAAGCAGGTCGAGCAAGGGTCATTAAGCGAGCTACTGGCCGAGACGAATGGACCCCACACCACCTCGGAACTCTCTTTGTTTTTGGCGGTCGTCCGTCGCTGGCCCTTGGTCGTTCGCCGGGGGCGATCCGATTCTGAGTTTCCTTCCCAACTGATCCGTCCACCGCTGATCAGTGGTTGTTCGCTAACTGACGGCTTTTTTCTCGAATTGCCGCAAGCCGACAACCAGCAGTACAACGTCGAAGATAATCAACGCGGCGAGGACCGCCGTCGTCGAGAGGTGGGGGAACTGCGGCACCAGGGCGGCACGCATTCCTTCGCTGGCGTAGACCAAGGGATTGACCAGCACCAGCTTTTGCAGAATCGGAAAGGTCTTAAGCGCGCTCCACGGGTAATACGTGCAGCCGAAGAAAATCATGGGCGTGATGACCATGCCGAACATCAATCCGATGTGTTGCTGGTTGATGGTGCAGCCAAGCGCGAGTCCTCCGCAGGCGGAGAACACGGCAACCAGGACGATGATGGCAACGAACTCGAACGGTGTTTTGATGCTGATGTCCACCCCTGGACGCAGCACCAGCCATGCCAGCGGGATGACGACCAGTCCTGCGACCAGCGCCTGCAGCATCCCGGCGATCACTTTCTCAATCGCGATCCATTGGATGTCGATGGGGGCGAGGAGGCGGTCTTCGATTTCGCGCGTCCACTGAAATTCCGCGATGAGCGGCATCGCGACCGCCCAGATTCCGGTGAACACCATGCTGATGGCGATGATGCCTGGCAGCAGCAGGCTTTTGTAGGCGGCCGGCAGGTAGCCGCTGCCGACCATAACGCGGCCGAAGATGAACACGAAGAGCAGCGGCTGCAAAAATGTCTGGAAGGTGATCTGAATAATGTTGCGACGCGCCACGTGGGCGTCGCGGGCCAGCATGGCGCCAAAAGCTTTCCAGTTCAATCGCGCAAACTCCTTCCCGTGTGGTGCAGAAACAGATTTTCCAGACTTGGTTCGGAAATGTGAACGTCAGAGAGTTCGGCTCCGGCTGCGACCGCGACTGCGGCGATTTCTGGAATGAGCGAGCCTCCGCGATCAGCGTAGACATCGGCACCCGTCGTATCCGAAGAGCGAACTTCGCGCACGCCCGCCAGCGATTGCAAACGCTGGAGCAGTTCTGCGGTCGGCTTTCCAAATTGCAGGCGGAGCAGATAACCGCCGGGGATGGATCGCTTCAACTCACCAGGAGTACCGACGGCGATGACTTTGCCGTGATCGACGATGGCGAGACTCTGGCAGAGCGCATCGGCTTCTTCCATGTTGTGTGTGGTGAGCAGGACCGTTTTGCCGAGCTGGTTGTATTCGCGAATGATCTCCCAGAGCAGGATGCGCGTCTGCGGATCAAGGCCAGCGCTGGGCTCGTCGAGAAATAAGACCTGGGGATCGTGCATCATGGCGCGCGCGATGGAGAGCCGCTGCATCATGCCGCCGGAAAAGCCGCGCACCATCTGATTCGCGCGATCCGTCAGTTTGAATTTCTCGAGGAGGGCGTCGGCGCGCTCGTTGCGTACCTTCGACGAGATGCCGAAGTAGGCGGCATGAAAAATGAGAATCTCGCGAGCGGTCAGAGAGAAATCGGGATTCGGCCGCTGCGGCACGACTCCGATCAGCCGCTTGACCTTGGCTTGTTCCTGCCACACTTCGTGATCGCCGACCCACGCGTGGCCGCTGGTGGCGCGTACGCGCGTTGTTAGAACGCCGACTGTGGTCGACTTGCCCGCGCCGTTCGGACCCAGCAATCCGAAGATCTCTCCGGGACGAACTTCCAGCGATAATCCGTCGAGAGCGGCGATCAGCGGCTTGGGTTGCTTTGAATCTTTTGCGTCGGATCGCGCGATGAATCCGCCTCCAGCGCCCATCGGAGGAGCGGAGCTGTAGACCTTGCGCAGATTTTCCGTACGAATGCCGACGGCCATGAGTGCGATCTCAAAGGATGGCTGAGTTTTGAAAGTATATCGCAGGTAGAAACGGAGCATACGCCCTGTTGCTTGGGCGTGCCGAGGGCGAGGCCGCTCGCCGCCACCGCCAGCAAGATGCCGCGCTACTTTTCTAGTCTACGTGCTCACCTTCGGCAAAGCCGGGTTCAGCGGGTGGCAGCACGTCGCGCTCGCCCGCGATCCATACATAGAGTGTGGGCAGCAGGAAGATGCTCATCACCAGCGCAGCCATCAGCCCACCGACAATGACAATCGCGAATGGACGTTGTGAGTCCGATCCGATCGCGTGCGACGTGGCTGCGGGAAGCAGGCCAAGAGTCGCGACCAGCATGGTCATCATGATGGGACGCAGCCGCAAGACAGCTCCTTCGACGGCTGCGTCTTCAATCGTATACCGACGCACCCGCAACTGGTTGATGTATTCGAGCATGATGACGCCTGTCTGCACCGCCACGCCGAACAGCGCTAGGAATCCGACGCCTGAGGAGACGCTGAAGTTGGTTCCGGTGAGAAGCAGCGCCAGAACTCCACCGATGGGAGCGATGGCGACGTTCGCCATGATCAACATCGACCACTTAAACGACTTAAACATGGTGTACAGAATGATGAAGATGATGAGGATCGTAATCGGCAGCACGATCAGCAAACGCGCGTTGGCCCGCTTCTGGCTGGCGTATTCGCCTTCCCACTTGAGGTGATAGCCCGTGGGTAATTGCACTTTGTGCGTGACTTTGTCGATGGCTTCTTCGACAGCGCTGCCCAAGTCGCGCCCGCGGACGCTGTACTTGATCGCGATATAGCGCTGGTTGCCTTCGCGATAGATTTCGGAACCACCATCCGCGACCTGGATCTTGCAAAGCTGTGCGAGCGAAACACGCTCTCCGCTGGGCGACAAAAGACGGATGTTCTCAATCGCCTCTCGGGTGTCGCGGTACTGTGGGAGGTAGCGAACGACGAGATCGTATCGGGCCTCCTGTTGCAGCACTTGCGTGAGCGCGTTGCCGCCGACCGCCGTTTGAATGGCGTCCTGCACGTCGGCGACGTTGATCTGGTAGCGCGCGGCGGCATCGCGGTCGACAGAGACGTTCAAGTTCGGCTGGCCGAGGACGCGGAGCACTCCCAGATCCTCGATTCCGGGAATCTTACGCATGATGCCGACGATCTCGTCGGCCTTGGCTTCGAGAGTCTTGAGATCGTCCCCGTAGACCTTGGTCGCGAGTTCGCCTTTGACTCCGCTGACCGCTTCTTCCATGTTGTCTTCGATGGGCTGGGAGAATCCCCAGACGACGCCGGGAATCTTATCGAGCTCGCGCTGCATGGCGGCGATTAGCTCGTCCTTATCTTCGTGGAAGACGGGTCGCCATTTGCTCCTGTCGGCTTCCAAGTTGACAAAATATTCAGTATTGAAGAAACCGGTAGTGTCGGTGCCATCATCGGGACGTCCGACCTGGCTGGTGCAGTCCGGGACTTCGGGAAACGAGCAGAGCACGATGCGCGCCTGATTCATGACGCGGATGCCTTCGTCTGGACCCGTGCTGGGAGCGAGCGTGCCGCGAACCCAAAGAGCTCCTTCGTCGAGATGAGGCAGGAATTCCGATCCGATGGCGCCGCTGAATGCGAGGAAATTCCCTCCGACAATTCCGAGCAGCGCTACACCAACTGTAATGAAGCGATGGCGAATCGCCCAACGGACCGAAGTACGGTAGCGCTCCGTCACGAAACTCATGACCGGGTTATGCCACTCCTTGGCGCCCTTGGCGAAGGCGAAGCTGGCGAGCACAGGCGCAATCAACATTGAGAAGAGAAGAGCGCCGAGCAGGGCGAAGGCGACGGTCCAAGCCATGGGCTGGAACAGGCGCCCTTCCACGCGCTGCAGGGTGAAGATGGGAAGATAGGCAGTAATGATAATGCCGATCGCGTAGAAAACCGGGCGTTGGACTTCGTGCGCGGCAGCGCCAATCCGTTCAATCGGAGTTTCGGTGTCATGAGCAAAGCTCATGTGGCGGACGATGTTTTCGATCATCACCACGGCGCCGTCGACCACCATGCCGAAATCCAAAGCTCCGAGAGAAAGCAGGTTTGCCGGCACCTGTTTCAAATCGAGGCAGATCGAGGCGAAGAGCAGCGAGAACGGAATCGTGGCTGCGACGATAATTGCGCCTCGTACGTTGCCAAGAAACAGGAACAGGATGATCGAAACCAGGATCATGCCTTCGGTGAGATTGTGCAGGACTGTGTGACTAGTGAAGTGAACGAGATCGCTACGGTCGATGAAGGGAACGATCTTCACACCAGGGGGCAAGATGTGATCGTTCATCTCCTGAATTTTTTCGTGAAGAGCTTTCAGGGCAGGGTCGGCGGCGGCGCCTTTGCGCAGCAGCACAATGCCGGAGACCACGTCGTCGTTGTCGATGATCTTGCCATTTTCGCGATGAATGGCGCGGGCAAATTGGCCAAGCCGAATTCTCGGTCCCTGCGAGACGACGGCAATGTCTTTGACGCGAAGCGGAGTTCCGTTCTTGCTGACGAGAACTGTCTGTTCGATATCGTGAACGTGATCGACCAGACCGACCTCGCGCACGTTGATTTGCTGTAGTCCTTCCTGAATGAAACTTCCGCCGGCATTGGCGTTGTTGTTCGCCAGTTGCTGCTCGACCTGAGACAGGCTCAGCCCGTAGGAGACCAGTTTGTTGGGCTCGACGCGAACCTGGTATTCGCGGGTCGGACCACCGAAGCTGGAGACATCGACGATGTCGGGCACCGACTTCAGGTTCTTTTCGACGACCCAGTCCTCGAGGTACTTCAATTCCATCGGGTCATACTTCGGATTGCTGCTGTGCAGCGTGAAGAAATAAACCTGGCCGACCGGGCTCCAATCGGTTCCCATCTGCGGCGTTACGTTCGGCGGCAGAGAGACCTGGCTAAGCCGCTCGAGAACGCGCTCGCGATTCCACGCGTTGTCGGTGCCATCTTCGAAGATCAGCTTCAGGTCAGAGAGTCCGAAGAGTGAAAACGAACGCAGGTGCACCACGCCGGGAATGCCGTTCATGGCCGTTTCAAGCGGGACGGTGACTTGCTGCTCGATCTGCTCCGCCGAAATACCCGGCCACTGCGTGATGATTTCGACGTAGTTGTCGGCCACATCGGGGTAAGCCTCAATTGGCAAGTTGTGGAACGAGATGATTCCCCAGACGAAGAGGACGAACGCCAGTCCGAGGATGAGCAGGCGGTTGCCCAGCGCGAAATCGACGACGCGGCGAATCATCTATTGCTCCACCGTGTTCTGCAGATCGAGGGCGTTGGAGACGACCTGATCGCCAGGCTTGATTCCAGAGACGATTTCCTGTTGTTTGTCGGGCAGCATGCTTCCGGTGACTACTTCCGAGCGCCGGAAACGGCCGTTGCCCAGCGGCGTGTAAATCCACTCGCGATCGTGGAGGTGCAGAATCGCTGTTGCCGGAATGGCGGCGTGCGTCTCGGGCTGCTTGCCGTAGAACGTCGCCGTGGCGAACATTCCGATCCGAACCATGCCCGGATTCTTCACTTCGATCCGGACCTTGGCCGTGCGCAGGGTGGGATCGAGCACCGGCAGGATGTTTTCGATGCGTCCTTTGAGCGCCTGTTTGGGAAAAGCATTCAGATGGATGTCGGTGTACTCGCCAACGTGGACCGCATCGAGATCGTTCTCGTAGACGTCGCAGACAATCCAGACGTACGAAAGATCGGCGATAGTGAAGGGATTCGGCCCGGACAATCCTTGTACGCCGGAGGAGTTGGTGACCTGCTGATCGGTGATGACTCCAGAGATGGGCGCTTTGACGTCGACGATTCCCGAGGGATGCTCCTTATCGATGCCGAGCAGCCGCAGTTGTTCGGTGGCAGCGTTCAAATCTGCGCTCGCATCGGCTTCCGCACTCTCCGCAGTCTCCAGTGCGCTCTTTGCGATCGCACCCTTGTCGTAGAGAAGTCTTGCGCGATCCAGTTGTGTGCGCGCTAAGCGCTCGTCGTTTTGCGCTTTGATGAAGTTCTGGTAGGCGCCCGACACGTCAGCACTCTGGACGCGAAGCAATATCTGTCCCTTCTCCACCCGATCGCCCAGCCGAGCTTTGATTTCTACGACGCGGCCTGAGGCGAGGGAGACGACAGGAACTGCACGGATGATGTCGGGTTGCACCACGCCGGTCACATTCAACGCGGAAACCGCCTTGTGCTCAACGGCGCTCGCAAGAGGGAACTGATCCGGGTGATCGACTTTGAAATTGTTGGCGTCGAGGTCCGGTTGGACCTCCGCTCGGGGCGGAGCCTCGGCCTTCGGGTCGGCTTTGCCGCCACTGCAGGCGGCGTTGGAAAGGGTCAGGGAGCAACCCAGAGCGATGAAAACGAACTGCTTAGAAAGAATCGTCATGGGATTACCTCGCGCCCTACCGCCAGGTTCACTTGTGCTGCCGCAGTGAGATATGAGCCCACCAGGTTTACGTAATTCAATTCGACCGTGCGGTAGTCACTCTCTGCACTCAGGAAGTCCAGCAATGAGGCGCCTCCGTGCTGGTAGGAAAACTGCACCGTGTCGCGCACGCGCACGGCCTGTTCGAGATACTGGCGTTTGTACGGCTTCAGAAGTTCGATATCACTGTTGACGACGGCGTAGGCGGAGTCGACGTCGCTGTAGACCTGAGTCTCGGCGCCTTGGCGCAGCTTCTCGTTGCGGTTGATGTCGATCTTTGTTCGCAGCTTCTCGCCTTGGTTCTTATCGAAAATGCGCAGCGGAATGCTGACGCTGGCTCCCAGCGTGTTCAACGCATCAGGATTGTTGAACGAGCCGTTATGGGTGAACCAGACGCCGATGGTGGGATCGGTAGATCCGTCCGCCTCGGCCAGTTTGTAGTTGGTTTCGGCCTGCTGCACCGAAAGGACGGCGGCGCGCAGGTCGGGACGGGCGTTGAGTGCTTCTTTGCGATAGTCGTCGAGTGCGAGCAGGTCTTCGCGGAAATCGAAGACGCCATCGACATCATAGCTGTCGACCGGCCTGTGATCGTCCATCAGCGCGAGCAGATTGATCTTGGTGGTGCGTAAATTGACCAACGCGGTCTGCACGTCGGACTCGTACTGCAGGCGCTGCAACTCGAGGCGGTCGAGATCGATGCGGGCAATGTCGCCGGCGTCGAAGCGGTCACGGCTGACCTTCAGAAGCTTGTCGTAGTACACGAGATTGTCTTGCGCGAGCCGAAGCACGGCCTTGGCCTGCAGGATGCCGACAAAGGCACTCCGCAGATTAAAGATTAGGTTGCGCTCGGAGTCAGAAGTCTGCGCCGCGCCAATGGCAGTCCCTTGCTTGGCCGCTTCATAGCGAAGGTTGCGTTTGTTGCGGCGTTCGAACAGATAGCTCACGCCCGGCGACACAAACGTTCCGGCAAAGGGCTGCCAGACTCCATGGCTGGGCGCGATCTGCGTTCCATCCGCGGAGAGTGTGAAATCAGGATTCGGCCGCAAGTGCGCCGTAATCTCCTCGGCTTTCAATTCGTCGATGTTCAGCTTCCCGGCCATCAGAGTGGTGTTGTTCAGTTCGAAATTTTCCTTCACCTGATCCCAAGTCCAGACTTGAGCTTGTGGCCCGGGCGGAGGTGCGCTCTGCGCGCACAGACTCGCGGCGCCGAATGCGACTACTAACGCTGCCTTGAATGATGTCCAGCGCATCAAAGCTCCATTCCCGCCGCAGTCGAAAAGCGGGTTGCAATACCAGGATGAGGTACTTCCCTTAAACGCTTCTCCAAACGATCAGAGATTCGTTTCCCACAGAATGAAGTTGCGTAACTAAAAAGGGATATCGCCTCAGTTTGCTTTCTTGTCTTTCACCGATGGGCGATGACTGCGAGATCAGCCGAGTACAGAGAAGGGAGGAGCGCGGCCGGTCCGCTGGATTGCGGAGCCTACCGGCAGGGAGAACCGCTGGGTGGGAAGCTGGTGCCAGGTTTCGTCAGTCGCCACCAGCGAACTGTAGCCTGACACGAGCGCCGGCTGATTCGACAGATGCAAGGACGAGGGTTTGTCGCCACTCGCCTGGCGCATGCTTTGTTTGCTGCTCGGTGATTCCTCCATCTCCGTGCGCATGGCACGGAGATCGTCGGTAGCGGAAATGACCGGAAACAGAATGACCAACATACATCCCAACGCCAGAAGGCACTGGGCCGACGCGAAGCGATGGCGGTCTCGCACACCTCTCGAGTCGCGCCACAGCCAGTAGGCCGGCAGCGCCAGCAAGAGCCACGCGAGATTGAGCAGCAGTTCCATTCTTGAGCGAACGTGCCTTGACCGAACACGCCGGCGACACGAAGACCTGAAAAGTTCGCCGGAACTGCTAGTTTTTCAGAAATACCGAAATTTAGTCAATGTGACCTCCGTGACATTGGGCGGTCGGGGCTGCAAGAACGTCTTCGGACAACATTCCTGTACGAGAGCGGGGAAACTGTGGGAAAGTAAAGGAACAAGGCTTTCCGGGCCACGCCGCAGGCGAGAAAACGAATTCAAGTGGGTCAGACGGGATCGATCGGATGGGAAAAATCTCAAGCATTCCGCGGATTCCTGCTTCGCTCGTTCTCCTGATCTGCGTGATCGGGATGGCGGAACGCCCGCTCGCTCGGTCTCAAGTGGCCAGCCCGCCCACTGATGGGCAGCAGTCGGAGGCGCCTCCGAGCGAATCGGCACTCATCATTCAAAATGACTCCGAGCTGGCGGATACCTATCCCCACGCCCATTATGAGGTGCGATTTCATGCGCGCGGCGGCGTTCCGGTGCTGCACTGGCGGCTGGAGAAAGGCGCTCTGCCGCCTGGAATGAAACTGGAAGACAACGGCCTGCTGCACGGCGAACCGGAACGGACCGGAGAATTTCAGTTTACCCTTGCCGTGAACGATGGTGGCAGTCCGCAACAGGCGGTCCAGAAAGGGTTTGTGCTGCGGGTGCGGTCCGCGCTCACCGTGAACTGGAAGAACCCGGCGCGCGTCAACGGAAGCCGCATTTCGGGCAGCGTCGAGGTTACGAATACAACGCCGGACGACATGGATCTGACCTTCGTCGTGATGGCTGTGGCGGGGAATGGCCGGGCCACCGCGATAGGCTATCAGCACTTCGTTCTGACTCGCGGAACCGTCGGCATGGAGTTGCCCTTTGGGGAAACGCTGCCGCAAGGCGGGTACGTGGTGCATGTCGATGCTGTCGGAGAAGTGGCGGCCAAAAACCTGATTTACCGCGAACGCATGCAGACTCCGGCGCCTCTGCATGTGAACGTAGGGCCCTAGTGAGCTCGATTGGAAGGCGCTTCCAGGCCTTTCGGAACCCTCCGTGGTTATCGAAGTCACGAAGCTAGGTGATCCAGATCACGCACCGCTGTGCGGGAAATAACCCAAAACCTCACCCAACTTCTCCCCAAGAGAAATTAAGTAGGCCCTTCGATATCCATAACACCTTTGTTTGCATGTTTTTACGCAGTCCCAAGTCGGGACTGAACCTCAGCCTCAATTGGCGCATGAGTTGCCATTCCCTAAGGCGTGGGCTGAGGCGCAGAAGTAACGAGCCGCCGCCCACGGGAGGTTTCCGATGCGGGCTCCTTATGGACTGAACATTCTGGACAACTGCCTGACTTGCCCTGCGCGCAGCGAACATCTTTTCTGCAATCTTTCTCCCCAAGCCGCTCAGAGGCTGAACGACATCAAGTCGACGGCGGTATATCCCAAAAGCGCGATGCTCTTTATTGAAGGGCAACAGCCCCGCGGCGTCTTTGTCCTCTGTGTAGGCAAGGCGAAGCTTTCGACTTCCTCCCGGGAGGGCAAGACGATCATTACCAAGATCTCTGATTCGGGCGACGTACTAGGGTTGAATGCCGTGATTTCCAACCGGCCATACGAAGTGACCGCCGAGATGATGGAGCCAGGGCAGGCGAACTTCATTCCGCGCGACTCCCTCATGCATTTTCTAAGGGATTTTCCAGAAGCAGCAGTGAGGATCTCACAACAATTGAGCCGCAATTACTACACGGCGTATGAAGAAATCCGCACGCTGGGATTATCCGCTTCCCCCTCGGAAAAATTCGCCAAGTTGCTGCTTTCCTGGTCGAGCAAGACCACGCACGACGACGGTTCGTCGCAGGTGAAACTGACGCTCACGCATGAGGAAATCGCCGAGATCATTGGGACCACGCGCGAGACCGTTAGCCGCCTCTTCTCCGAATTTAAGAAAAAGCAGCTCATGCAGCTGAAAGGCGCGACCTTGATCATCCGCAGCCGCGTCGCTCTGGAGAAGATTGTGCAGTCCTAGAGCATGGCGTTTCGGGCGGTTCCGCTCTTGCGGAGTCCCCGATATCGGGTCTGCTTGACGATGAATGCAAAGCGCATCCACCACGAAGGGCACGAAGTATCACGAAGGTTTGATTCCCAGGCGGTTTCCTTCGTGTCCTTCGCGGTGAAAATTGTTCGAACCGACCCACCTCCGAATCCGCTTTTTGGACCCCTTTCTGCCGGTCGCGTATAATCGCGCCCGATGGCGCTCACTTCCGGAACTAAGCTCGGGCCCTACGAAATCCAATCTCTGATCGGCGCGGGCGGTATGGGCGAGGTCTATCGCGCCCACGATTCGCGGCTTGATCGTACGGTCGCGATCAAGGTGCTGCCGGAATCCTTCTCGGCTGATCGCGAGCGCCTGCAGCGTTTTTCGCAGGAAGCCCGGGCCGCCGCAGCGCTCAACCATCCCAACATTCTTTCCATCTTTGATATCGGCGAGGAACGGCGCGCGCCCTACGTCGTGTCCGAACTGCTCGAAGGCGAAACGCTCCGCGAGCGGCTGAGAAACGGTCCGCTGCCGATCCGCCGGGTGGCGGACTACGCCATTCAAGTAGCGCGCGGGTTAGCAGCGGCTCATGAAAAAGGCATCGTCCACCGCGACCTGAAGCCGGAGAATCTTTTCCTGACGAATGACGGCCGGGTGAAGATTCTGGATTTCGGTCTGGCGAAACTGATCCGTCCCGAACCTGCACCGAGCGGCGACGCGCCCACGGTTCAGGTCGCAACCGAAACCGGGCTGGTGATGGGAACTGCCGGTTACATGTCGCCGGAGCAGGTTCGCGGAAAGGCGGCCGACCATCGTTCCGACATTTTCAGCTTCGGCGCGATTCTCTACGAAATGATTTCCGGTAAGCGCGCGTTCCACGGCGAGAGCGCCGCTGACACTATGAGCGCCATCCTGAAAGAAGAGGTGCCCGAACTTTCTGAGACTGCGCGCAATGTGCCGCCCGGTCTGGACCGGATTGTCCGGCACTGCCTCGAAAAGCAACCGGCGCAGCGCTTCCAATCGGCGGGCGATCTGGCATTTGATCTGGAAGCTCTGACGGAGCTTTCGGGAGGCGGAAAGTCAGGCGCGCAGGCTGTGGTGACGCAGGCCGACGCTGCAGATTCGCGGTTGCGATTCGGGCTGGTCGCCGCTGGCGTGGTCCTCGCAGCCGGATTGCTTGGCTTGGGTTGGTGGCTGGGCCGAGGACGAGGCGCATCCGCGCCGCCGGAATATCAACAAATTACATTTCGCACTGGCTCGATCGGCAACGCCCGCTTCACTCCCGACGGCAGCATCGTCTATACCGCGGCTTGGGACGGCGGTGACGGCCAGCTTTATCTGGCGCGCACCGATGACAATGGGGCGCGCGACTTGGGTCTGAAAAACGCCGACCTCCTTTCCGTCTCGAAAAGTGGAGAACTCGCAATCCGTCTCAACACGGCTTTCTCCGGCGGCTTCGCCCGCCTGGGAACCCTCGCCCGCGTTCCTCTCAACGGCGGTACTCCGCGGGAACTGCTCGACAATGTGCAGAATGCGCAATGGGCGGCCGATGGAGAGAACATGGTCATCGTCCGCTTCGCACGGGAGACCTCCCACTGGCGCCTGGAATATCCCGTTGGCCACGTTCTTCTCGACGGCATCGATTGGATCAGCGATCCGGCGATTTCTGCCGACGGCAAGTGGATCGCATTTTCCGATCACGAGAATCCCGAAGGCGACGATGAAGGATCCGTCGCTGTCGTCGACATGGCCGGACACGAGAAAAAGCTTTCCTCAGGTTTCGTCTCCATCGAAGGCGTCCAATGGTCTCCTTCCGGCGATGAGGTATGGTTTACCGCGACCAGGAGTGGAAGCGCCACCAACCTGCACGGCGTCACCTTGTCGGGCAAAGAACGCCGCATTACCAATGTTCCTGGAGGTATGTGGCTCGAGGATATGCGCAACGGCATGGCGCTGATGATTACCCACCAGCAGCGTATCGGTATTCGTGGATTGGCGCCGGGCGCGAAAGAAGAAAAAGAATTGGGATGGTTCGGCTGGTCCCTTGCCCGCGACTTCAGCCGGGACGGCAAGAAAGTCCTATTTGAAGAAGAGGGCGAGGGTGGTGGTCCGAACTATACAGTCTTTCTGCGCGACACGGACGGGTCTCCGCCCGTGAAGATCGGTGAAGGCAGTGCGATGGCGCTCTCGCTTGACGGGAAATGGGTAGTAACCAGGCCGTCGAAAGGCGGCTCGCTCAACTTAGTGCCGACAGGAGCCGGTGAGGCCCGCAGGTTGACACATGACAACATCAGCTACGCCACAGTACGCTTTCTGCCCGACGGAAACCGACTGCTCGCCGCCGGAATCGAGGCCGGTCATGGCGCGCGCGATTACCTGATCGATCTGACCTCCGGGGACGCCAAACCGCTCACCCCGGAGGGAATCCGTGGCGTTTTCCTGTCGCCCGACGGGCGCAGCACTGCCGTGGTTGGACCAGATGGCAAGCGGGGCATCTGGCCGATTGAGGGCGGCGGATTCCGTCCGATACCGGATCTCGATTCGAAATACGGTGTTTCAGGTTGGTCTCCCGATGGAACCTCGCTGTACGTGTCGGTGAATCGGATGGCTGAACGGACCGCGAAGCTATTTCGTGTGAACATTACCACGGGGAAGATGGAACCTTGGCGGGAGTTCGGGCAGGCAACAGCCCCGGGAAGCAGCGCAGGCCCGCCTCATTTCTCCCTTGACGGGAGCGCCTACGAATATGTTTATGAACAAACACTCTCCCAGGCTTTTGTTGTCCGGGGCTTGAACTAGATTCTTTCCGCACCCCGCGCGACTGCGCTCAGTCCGCTAATTTTCCACTCTGCAGATCAAAAGAGTCGGTCTACGGTTTTGTCCGAAACCGCATCTCACCTTGCGCTTTATGGCTCTGGCCGCCGCGCATTTCCGAGCCACGACGACGGTCCGCGACATCCACGTTTATGCGAAGACTCTTTCAGACCGCGACCTGTTTGATCCTGGGATGCGCGGGCGCGATTTCGTCCTCGGCGCAGGCTTCGACCGACATCGAAAAGCCGCCGCACAAGGCCTGGGACATGCTGTTAACAGCTGTCCTGTCAAAACAAACCACTGAGCGCACGAACGGAGTTCGCGCCCTCGGTTTGCTTCCCGACGAACCCCGCTTCCGTGAAGTTGCGGAGAGCGCGCTCAACGATCCCAGCCCTGACGTGCGTGCAGCCGCTGCTACGGCGTTAGGCCAGATGCACGCCACTGAGTCGATCCCGAAACTTCAGCACGCGCTTTCCGACGCCAAGATTCCGGTTGTGATGGCCGCCGCTCACTCGTTGCGCTCACTCAAAGACGATCAGTCGGCGTACGAAGTCTATTACCAATTGCTCACCGGCAAGCGCAAGTCCAACGACGGCTTGATCGCTCAACAACTGGCCACACTAAAGAATCCGAAAGAGCTGGCCAAGATTGGTTTCTCCGAAGGAATCGGGTACGTGCCGTTCGCGGGAATCGGATGGGATGCGTGGCGAACCATGCACAGGAAAGATCCGAATCCGGCGCGAGCAGTGGCCGCCACATTCCTCGCGCACGATCCTGATCCTGCTTCGGCCCAGGCTCTGGTCAAGGCAACGAACGATAAAGACTGGATTGTCCGGGCCGCCGCGGTCGAAGCCATCGCACAGCGGGGAGATCCGCTATTGCTGCCGAAAGTCCAGCTGAAGTTTACCGACAAAAATCCTAAGGTCCGCTACAGCGCCGCGGCAGCGGTGATCCGCCTCAGTGCGAACGAGCAAGTGAAAACCGCCAGGAATAGTCGTTAGCACCAGGATCTGCGCCGCGTATCGTCGCTTGGGCTTCAGGCACCGGCCTTCGCCAGCGTAAGCACAATCACGCGATCGACCTCATCACTCTTTGCCGCCGGAAGCTTCAGTATCACTCCATTCGCATTCCGCGTGAACTCTGTCGCCGCTCCGCCAACCAGGGTTTGCGCCGATGCCACCTTGCCCGCGACGGGAGGAAGCGCCAGCAGCGGCGCGGACCAGCTCAGCACGTGAACGTAAATCTTGTTGTCCTTCTGCGTCGTCACTCCCCAGTCGCCGGGAGCGATCGGACCGCCGCGCGTTCCGTAGATGGAGTCTCCATACTTCGAGAGCCATTCTCCGACTGCCTGTAGGCGCGTGACGAATTGCGGATCAATCTCTCCATTCGGGTAGGGTCCGATGTTCATCAGCAGATTCGAATTGTTCCCGGCGGCGCGCACCAGCCGGCTCTCCAAATCGGCGGCGCTCTTGTAGTTGCTGTCGCCGATGTTGAATCCCCAGTTATCGTTCAGGGTGTCGCAGCTTTCGAGGGGAAGCTGGTTGCTCACATAGTTCGTATTGAATCCTGCGGTGTTCTGGCCCGGTAGGTCGCGCTCAAAGGTCTGAACATCTTCCCCCGGGCGCGGCGTCTGGTGATGATTCGGAATAATCAGGGCCGCGGGCTGCAGCTTGTGGATCAGCGCGTAGGTCTTGTCGAGATGCCAGTCGGCGTCGGGCTTATCCCACATGCCGTCGAACCATATGCCGCCGATGGGGCCATAGTTGGTGAGCAACTCGGTGAGCTGGCCATCCAGGTAATTGTCGAGATAGGCATTCCAGTCGCCGTGATCGGGACGGCCATTCTTCCAGTTGGTTGCGCCGCGTGGATAGTAATCGGGATTGTGCCAGTCGAGCTGCGAATAATAGAAGAAGAGCTTGATGCCCTGGCGACGACATTCCTCCGCCAGCATCTTCAGCGGATCCTTCTTATAGGGCGTGCGCTGCACGATGTTCCAGTCGGACACTTTCGAATCGAACATCGCGAAGCCGTCATGATGCCGCGATGTAATCGTGATGTACATCATCCCGGCAGCCTTGGCCAGCGAAACCCAGGTCTTCGCGTCGAATTTTTCAGGATCTAAAAAAAGAGGCAGGCGATTGTATTCGTCCACCTTCAGCTTGCGATTGTGGAAGACCCATTCGCCGTCGCCCAGCACGCTGTACACGCCCCAGTGGATGAACATGCCGAATTTCATGTCCTGAAATTCACGGCGCGCCTGCAAGTTTTCGGGCGACGGCTGGTAGGCAGCCTGAGTGAAAGCGTGCTGAGAAAAAAATCCGCAAACGAGAAGCGCAAGAACGAAAGCAAATTTCCGATGTCGAGTTGCCATGAATGAGTCCTCTATGGTCGCAGTGTGTTCTCTGTAACCCTGTGTTCTCTGGAACCCTGTGTCCTCTGTGGTGAGTTTCAGGAAATCCATGTGGATATTAGCACTCGAAATGACCCTCCAGCCGTTTCCCGATAAAATCGAACACCAACCCGAACATGTAAGGAGGAGGCGCCGGCCATGGCAAACCAAACCGGATTAATCCAAGTACCCAGCCGCTATTCCGTCGACGAAACTCTGCAACGCCTGCAATCAGTCTTCGCAGAAAAAGGACTGCACGTTTTCGCAGTCATTGATCACAGCGGCGAAGCCGAAAAAGTCGGCCTCAAGATGCGGCCGACGAAGGTCCTCATCTTCGGCAGTCCCAAGGGAGGCACGCCGCTCATGGTGACCGCTCCGAGCTTAGCGATCGATCTACCGCTGAAGGCGCTCATCGCCGAGGGCGCGGACGGCGCAGTTTCGGTCACCTACAACAGTCCCGAATATCTGCAACAGCGGCATGGCGTGCCCACGGACCTGATCAAGAACCTTGCCGGAGCCGGCGCGTTGATCGCGAAGTCTGTGGAATAATGCTGGCTGCATCGGAGCAGGCGTGAGCGACGCGAATCTCAATCCGAATCGGGCGCGCGATCATCTCGCGAACGAGCGCACGTTCCTTGCCTGGGTGCGCACAGGCGCCGCCATCGTCGTCTTCGGATTCGCCATCGGACGATTCTCCATCGCGATCCGCCAGTTGACCGCGCTGCAAGGACACGGAGTGCGCAGTGCGGGGGTCTCCGTGTGGATGGGATCAGGTACGATCGCCGCCGGTCTTCTCCTCGTGGTCGCGGGTTTGATCCGCTATCGCAAAACCCGGGCGCGCTTGGAAGCGGGCACCTTCGAACCCGCCGGCCTTGGCCTGGATCTCCTCACTATTCTGACGGTGATTATCGGATTGGCCCTTGCGGCGTATCTGATCTACACAGAAAAAATTATCGGATAATCTGAGGATGGTCCCACCCGTGCGTTGTTCGACGGGTGGGCCTCTTAGCTGCAAGCAACAAGCTCAGGCTGCGGCTTGCTGTTGAAACGCAGGGACGAACGACTCAGCGACGAACGTCTCGTAAGTCGTCGGTGTGGTGTTCTTGGATGTGCGTGGTTCAAGAGCCCGCATCTGTCCGGAGTTGAGTGCGGCCGTCATCTCCAGGAGCAGCCTGGCAAATTGATCGGACATTCCCATCTGAACCATGGCAGCTCGAACCTGATCGTCCGGCAAGTGAACGTATTTCAGGTCCGGCTTGCCGATGGCCTTGCCAATAATCGCGGCCACGTCGGTGTACGGGAGTTCACGTTGCCCCAGCAGTTCTCGCGTCTGTTTGCCGCGAACAAGAGGATGCAACAATGCGTCGGCCGCCGCAGCGCCGATATCGCGCGTGGCAATCATCGGAACTTTCAGATCCGGACGAAGAGGCCCAACCATGTATCCCATCTTATGAATCGCTCCCGCTTGGGGAAGCGTGTTTTCCATGAAGTAGCCTGCGCGAAGGAAGAGCACATTCGCGCCCTCGATCTGGTTGAGTTTCTGTTCAAGATTGTGCAGGCCGACAACGGGGCCCAATCCGCTGGCCTGTTCGGCTCCAATGCTGCTAAGCGCAATAACATTCTTGGTTCCCGACTTCTGCACGGCGGCTGCAATCGCATCGCTGACTCGATTCGAATAGCCGAGTGGATCGGTGCTGGTGGGATTCGGCGGAATCATGACATACGCCGAGTCCGCCCCGTGGAAGGCTTTGGCGAGAGCACTAGTGTCGCTGACATCGGCGATGAACGTCTCCGCACCTTTTCCGGTGAGCGCTTGTAAATGAGCTGCGTTTCTACCGACGACACGAACCTTCTGCCCTCCGGCAAGAAGATTGTTCGCCACGACACGTCCGGTGTTTCCGCTTGCTCCCAATACAACAAACATAAATTTATCTCCTTGCCCGTTTGGATGCCTTTGTTTGCAGTTTGGACTCGGTAAAGCCGGAGACAAATGGAAACGGTTGTTGCGGCCCGAGTCACCACAGAATTGGATCCGTGATTTCGATTTTGGCGAGAAGCGCCAAGTAATCGGCTGCCCCATCCGTCGCGGTTTGACGGATGGGAATTCCGGCGGCGCGCATCAAGAAGTCAAGGCGGGATGTCGCCCAAATTAGAATCAATATGAAACGTAATTCTGACGATTAAGGTGCAGTACGCACCACTCGACCGACAGCCGCGAAGCGGCGGAATGAGATAGCCCAGGGCGTAAGTCCTGGAACAGACAGTTAAGCCTGAGCAAGTCGAGCCGGGACGGCATATTCTGTCGGTGGTAGAAAACCAGGGAACGTCCCGTCTGGAAGCTGTGAAGAAATCGGTTTTTGTTTGCAGTTCGAAAATCTGTCATGGCGCTGTTTGCGTTATTGCTGTGAGTAGAACATTCGGTTTCCTGTACGCCAGGAACTTCGGGGTTAGCGCCTAAGCCGACGCTGTTCCCAGATTGAGGTTGCGTCGTATGCTGAACCACCTGGTCAGGTTGTAACTGAGGCACGCCCAAGTAGCTTCCATGGCTACCTTCAGCCGGTTGCGACAGCGGAACTGCCGTAAGCCGCAGCGCTCCTTAATCCACGCATGCGGGAACTCCGCGATCTGCGAGCGTTTCGCGTAGATCTGTTGTGCCTCTTCGGTCGCCATCTTGGCCTTGAACGCCGTCGTCGTCGCAGGTTCTTCGAGACGCGTGATGGATCGCCTCCAATCGGGCCGCGCCACCGGTGGAGCGCAACGGCCGCGCAGCGGGCAGTTCGGACATGCCGTCTTGGGCGCGCGGTATACGTGCGTACGGACGCCGTTGCCGCGATTCAGTAGTGCGTGGTGAGTGAGGATTTTTCCGGCAGGACAAGTAAAACAGTCCCGTTCGGCATCGTAGGGAAACGCGCTGGCCAGGAACTCGGCGCTGCGGCCTTGCGCGTCGTGTTCGACTGGCTTCCAGCTATCTTGCCACGATCCATAGAAGTCCACCCCGCAAACTGCCGCCGCTTGCACCGACGCGTGATTGGTGTAGTCGCCATCGGCCACGATCTGCTTCGGCTTCTGTCCCAGCGTCTTCTCGCACCGTTCCAGAGCTGGTTGTAGCTGGCGATAATCGATTGCGTCGGTCGTCGCTTCCACATTCACCACCAGGCCATGGGTCACGTCGGTGAGCAGTTGCACATTGTAGCTGGGCACCGTGCCGCCCTCGCCGTTTCTCATCACGTGCGCATCCGGGTCTGTGCTGGAGCCGCGGGCCACGAATTCTTTTCGATCGTGCTTCTTCTCTTGTTGCAGGCGTTCTACCTCACGCACCGCCGCTTCCAGTCGACTCGCCCGTTGTCTCGCCGCTCGCCGCCGTGCCGCCGCTTGCCGGGTGGCCGTCGTCTCCTCCGCGCTTTCCACATTCAGCAGGCGCACTTGCTCGCGCGCCAACTCCAGGTGGGCTTCGAGTTTCTCTTTGCGGCGGAAGCTATTGCCTCCGGCATTGGCTTTGATCTTGGTTCCATCCAGCGTCACCCGCTCCAGCGTAATCAGTCCCTCGGCGCTCAACATCCCCAGCACCTGCACGAACAAATCATCCAAAGCTGCCTTGTTTTCTGAACGAAAACCGGATAGCGTCCGATGGCTGATCGCTTCCAGACCGCACAGCCATTGGAAACCCGGTTCGAACTCGCACTGCCGCGCCACCTCGCGCGCCGAACTGATGCCGCGGCTGTAGGCATACAGCCACACGCTGATCAACAACTGCGGATCCGTGTGCTCGCGCCCGGCGTGGCCCTCCACCGCAGCAATTTGCGCGTGATAAAGGCTCAAGTCCAGCCGGCCTACTAACTCCCAAAGAGAACGCGCACTGTGGTCCTCCTCGATCAGCTTCTCAACATCGACAGTGCGCAACAGGATTTGCCGGCGATCAATGGAAACTAGCCGCGGAGTTGGAGACGTCGCTGGATTCGTCACCCTTGCAGTGTACGCACGTTCGTCGATTCCGCAATAGTGCTACGGAGTCCTTCGGTCGATTGCTTCACAGCTTCCTGTCCCCGGTTTCCCAAACTCCCACGAATTCAATGTTTTGGCTCCAAGCGTCGAAAAACGACCGCAGAATCCCTCCGCCACTAACTTCACTCTTTTCAAGATTTTGGCTGTAGAATGTTGTGCCCCTAGGACTACTTCGCGATTTTCCGCTAAGCCAATGATTTCAGTGGACCGGCAGGGGAGGGGAATATCGCTTCGGCGAAGATTCCCGCGCGTTTGCTCCACGCATAGATGAGCTCCACGTCCCGAGGTTGAATGGCGAACGATCAGGAAAAAGAGGCGGCGGCCCGCGCCAGCCTACGCTTTATTAAGGATGGACAAGTCGTCGGCCTCGGCACCGGTTCGACCGCGGCCCACTTCATCAAGTTGCTCGGCGAGCAGGTGAAGCAGGGTCTGCGCGTCCGCGGCATTCCGACTTCGGTGCGGTCGAAGGAGTTGGCGGAAAGCCTGGGCATCCCGCTGACCACGCTCGACGAATGTCAGGAGATTGCCGTTACCGTCGATGGCGCCGACGAGGTCGATCCGCAGCTGCGCTTGATCAAAGGTGGAGGCGGCGCGCTGCTTCGAGAAAAAATTGTGGCCTCCGCGACCAAACAGTTGGTCATTGTTGCGGATGCGTCGAAGCAGGTGAAGATGCTGGGAAAGTTTCCGCTGCCGGTAGAAGTGATTCGTTTTTCGCAGGCGCTCGTTGCCAAGCGGATCGCGGAGCTGGGCGCGAATGCGCAACTGCGCGTGGACGACTCCGGCAAGCCCTTCGTGACCGACGAGAACAATCACATTCTCGATTGCCGCTTCGGCGAAATTCCTGACGCGGATGCGTTAGCGCAGCAACTGAGCGACATGCCAGGAGTGGTCGAACACGGACTGTTCATCGGGATGGCCAGCGTTGCGTTGCTCGCGCGCGGCAGCGAGATCGTCGAGTTGAAGCGATGAGAGCAGCAACACCAGATTCCTCGCTTCGCTCGGAATGACAAAGTATTATGGCATCGGAAGCACAAGTTCGAGAATGGACCGGGCCTTCGCGGCGGCGTGTGCCGCGCTTTCGCGCGCAAGCGCCCGTCGACGTGACGGTCATGCGATCGGGAGTTCCTGACAAAGTGCCCGGACGCTCGGTGAACGTCGGCGAACGCGGTATCGCAGCCATGCTCGCCGGAGAACTGCAGCCCGGAGAGACGGTGGAAGTCGAGCTCACGCTGTCGCCATCGATCGAGCCCCTACGCGCCAACGCGACGGTCAAGTATCACGACAAGTTGCGCTGTGGCTTCGAATTCGTCGAGATATCGGCCGAGCAGCGCGTTGCGATCCGTGATTGGGCGAAAGAAGCGAAAGCGGAAACCGAAGTCGGAGCGATTCCTCACGCGAGAGTGAACCGCGTTGTGGTCAAGCACATTCCGACGAATCAGAGTTCGTTCGGCGGAGGCGGATCGTCGGTCCGGCGCAGAAAAAAGTCGCGTCTCATCGCATGGATTGTCGTATTGACGCTGGCCGCGTTTGTCGCCGGCGTGTTCTTGTGGAGATGGAATCGCGGCTGGGAAGAGTTGGAATCCGGCATCAAGGATTCTAAGAACATGTCGACGGCGCCGGTGCAAGTTCCGACTGAAGCGATGCAGAAACTGCTGGTCCACCGGGTCGATCCAATTTATCCGGCGGAAGCAAGGCAGGAAAATCTGCAGGGGATTATCGCGCTCGACATTGTTGTGGGACGAGATGGATCGGTCGTGAGCACCCGAGCGTTAAACGGTCCCGACGTGCTGGCGCGCGCGGCGATGGATGCGCTGCGCTGGTGGAAGTTTGAGCCGTATCGAGTGAATGGTGAGCCGGTCACGGTAGAGACCACGGTCGCAGTGGAGTTCAAGCGGTAAAAAATCCGGTCGTCGGTCAGCTGCTCTTCTTGCGGAGCGCGTGCAGGACGACCGCGCCGCTGACGCCGAAGCATCCGACGGCTCCGAGCGCGGCCACCAGCATCAAGTTTGCGCTGAGATGAAGATGGTCCGCAAACACTGCGGCCACGGCGAAGAGCAATCCGAGTACATTCAGCCACACAGGAGCGCGAACGGGCTTGCTCGGATCCTTGCGAATCCGGAGTTGCAGCAGCAGCGCGGCTAATCCGATAGCCGCCACGACAACCAGCGCCAACGGACTCGAGAACGCTGGCCGGCTCGTGAAGGTGACCACCAGCACGAGCGCCAGCAGGAGCAATCCGGCGGCAACGATGCTGCCGCCGCGAGGCTTGGGCGGCGCAGGCGAATTTGAAGGTTCCTGAGACAACGAGTTCCGTTCCAAGTTATACAAGCGGAGTCCTCGGTTTTCAAATCCTGCGCGTAACGTCACTCAGGCGACGAATTCCCGGGCCCGATACCCCGGATCCTGCCCGTCCTGTTCGAAATTGTGCGCCTAAGCGCCTGCTCGCCACTCCGCCTGCCTCGGATCTCCGTTGTGAACTGCGCCTGGCAGAGGGGGAAGTGGGGAAGGGTGGCCTCAACTGTGCTGAGGCTGGGAGAGCAGGCCTCGGCTCGGCTTCCGAGCAACGATGGTCGTCTCGAGAGTGCTGCAGGAGTGCTATCGAGATATGCATGGTATCGACGCGTTCTACGCCCCGAACCGAGGAGTGCTTCGGGGACGGGGCGCGCGCCCGTGAGGTTGTTGGAGTGGGGGCTGGAACCGAGGAAATATATGCTGTTTCTGGGACGGTTTTCCCCGGAGAAAGGGTGTCACCTCCTGGTGGAGGCATTCGAGCAAATCGACGGCGACGTGAAACTGGTGATGGCCGGAGCTTCGAGTGACTGCGATGGCTACAGCCGTGAGCTGCGAACGCATGCCAACGATCGGATTCGAATGCTCAGCTGGGTCTCCGCAGAGACACTGGACGAGTTGCTGACCAACGCCATGATCTTTGTGCTGCCGTCGGAGATGGAGGGACTGTCACTGGCATTACTCGACGCCATGGGGGCGGGCCTGAGTGTTCTGACTAGCGATGTGCCGGAGAATCGCGAAGTACTCGAAGGGCTGGCTTCACGTTTCAGCGCGGGAATGCCGCGGATCTAGCGGACCGCCTTCGCTTCCTGACTGCGAATCCGGCCCTGCGACAAGCGGCTGGGAGGGCTGCCAGGAATCGCATCGAAGGCGAATATCTGTGGAAGACAATCGCCATGAAAATCGAGGCTGCTTATCTCCGGGTGCTCGGATGGAAAGTGGAGGACGCGGCGCCAAAGAAGTTTAGTGCGTCGGCCAAGTCCGTTGACCAACGGGAAATCACGGAACGTCGAGCCGGATGAGCGCTTCGCATCGCTCGTCCACGAGCGGCCGGCGCGCTCGGGGCGGAAATGGCCGCATCGCCTGCCGCGGTTGCGGTCCGTCCTAAGCGTAGAACATAATGAAGCTACACAGGGACGGGTCAAGCCCGTCCTTTTTTATTACAATCTAAGTTCGACTCGTTCCGGTCAGCGGCGGGTTCATCAGCCTGAGGAGGAGCTACTTTTCCCATGCAAGATCGGATACTGGTCACGGGCGGCGCCGGGTTCATCGGTTCCAACTTCGTCCTGCAGCAGTTGCGGGAGGAAGTGACCTCGGTTCTCAATTTGGACAAACTCACCTACGCTGGAAATCTGCATAACCTTGAGAGTATTGGCGACGCCCGGCCGTATGAATTTGTGCAGGGCGACATCGCTGACAGCGAGCTGGTGCGGAGCTTACTGCAGAAGCATCGGCCGAATGCGATCGTCCATTTCGCTGCGGAGAGCCACGTCGACCGGTCGATCCGCGGTCCCGAGGCGTTCATTCGTACGAACATCGACGGGACCTTCGCGCTGCTCGAAGAAGTTCGGGAATATTGGACCGCACTTGCCGACGAGGACCGCAGGCGTTTTCGGTTTCTGCACGTGTCTACAGACGAGGTATATGGATCCCTCGGACCAGAGGATTCCCAGTTCAGCGAGACGACCCCGTACGCGCCAAACAGCCCCTATGCTGCGTCGAAGGCTGCGTCGGACCATCTAGTGCGCGCGTATCAGCACACCTACGGGCTGCCTACCCTGACGACGAATTGTTCGAATAATTATGGGCGCTTTCAGTTTCCCGAGAAACTAATCCCGCTGATGATTCTGAATGCTTTGGATGGCAAGCCGCTGCCTGTTTACGGCGACGGCAAAAACGTCCGCGACTGGCTTTACGTGGAAGATCACTGCGAGGCGATCCGGACCGTGCTGCGCGCCGGACGGCCGGGCGAGACCTATAACATTGGCGGCTGGAATGAGAAGCCGAACATCGAAATCGTGCAGACGGTTTGCGATCTTGTGGACGAGATGTCGCCCAGGCCGGGGAGTTCGAGACGCGAGCTGATTACATATGTGAAGGATCGTCTGGGCCACGACCGGCGATATGCGATCGATGCACGCAAGATCGAGCGCGAATTAGGATGGAAGCCGAAAGAAACGTTTGAGACCGGTCTTCGCAAAACAGTGCGCTGGTATCTTGAAAACCAGGCATGGGTTCGCGATGTGACTAGCGGAAGCTACCGCCAGTGGATCGCGACGCACTATTCCGGCTAAACCCCGAAATCACGGACAATTGACTCAATCATGAAAGAAAGCACGCGTTACAAAGGCATCATTCTGGCGGGCGGATCTGGGACGCGTCTTTATCCCGTGACGCAGGCGATAGGGAAGAGTCTGCTTCCCGTGTACAACAAGCCGATGATTTATTACCCGCTGTGCACGCTGATGCTGGCGGGCATCCGCGAGATTTTGATCATCTCGACGCCCGAGGACCTGCCGAAATTTCAGATGCTGTTGCGAGACGGCAGCCAGTATGGGATTCATCTGCAGTATCGCGCGCAGGCCAGGCCTGAAGGCATCGCGCAGGCTTTTCTTCTGGGCGAGGAGTTTATCGGGGGCAGTCCGTGTGCACTCGTCCTCGGTGACAATATTTTTTATGGACATGATCTGGCGAAGGACCTCCGCGATGCGGCGGAGAAGGCGCAAGGGGCAAGGGTTTTCGCTTATCCGGTACACGATCCTGAGCGCTATGGAGTCGTCGAGTTCGATGCAAATGGACGAGCCCTGAGCATCGAGGAGAAGCCGAAGCAGCCGAAATCGCGATATGCCGTCACCGGGCTTTATTTTTACGACAGCCAGGTGGTTGAAATTACGAAGTCACTGAAACCGAGCAAGCGCGGCGAGTTGGAAATCACCGAGGTGAACCAGACGTACCTGAAAAAGGACGAACTAGAAGTTGTCGTGATGGGGCGCGGGATGGCCTGGCTCGATACCGGGACTCACGAATCATTAATGGAGGCTGCGCTCTACATCCAGGCGATCGAAAAACGGCAAGGGCTGATGGTGGCGTGTCCCGAGGAAATTGCTTACCGGAGCGGGCACATTACCGCGCAGCAGGTGGAACAGATTGCCAGTGCGATGAAGAACAGCAGCTATGGAATGTACCTGCTGCAATTGTTAAGGGAAAGGGTATTCTGAGAGCGGGTCGCGACGCCCTCCTGCTATGGATGCAATCAAGAAAATCTCAACATCTTTGCCCGAAGTCTTGGTCCTGGAGCCGCGAGTGTTTGGCGACGAACGAGGGTTTTTCCTGGAGAGCTATAACGAGAGGGTCTTCGCGGAAGTGGGAATCAAAGGACGGTTTGTCCAGGACAATCATTCTTTTTCGACGAGGAATGTATTGCGCGGGCTGCACTACCAGATTCGACACGCGCAGGGGAAGTTGGTCCGGGTCGCGGATGGAGAGATCCTTGATGTCGCTGTGGATTTACGGCGAGGTTCTCCGACGTTCGGCAAGTGGGAAGCGGCGCGGCTGTCGGGAACTAATAAACGGATGATGTGGATCCCCGCGGGATTCGCGCACGGCTTCCGCGTAACTTCCGACACCGCGCACGTCCTCTATAAAGCTACGGACTACTATGCGCCCGAATTCGAGCGCACTCTGGCGTGGAACGATCCAGGGCTGAAAATTGAATGGGAATTGGAAGGCCAGCCAGTCGTCTCCGCGAAAGACCAACGCGGTGTTGCCCTGCGCGATGCCGAGATCTTCGAATAGCTGCGGAAAATCTATCCAATGAAAGCAATGATCTTCGGCGCCACGGGCCTTTTGGGAAAGGCTCTTATGCGCGAATGCAGCGGCGATGAGGTGATGGGACTCGGGTCCCGCGACGTGGACATTCGTGATGCGAAGCGCGTGCGGGACGTAGTGATGGACGCTCGGCCGGATTGGATTGTGCTTTCTGCGGCTTACACCGACGTCGATGGCTGCGAGAACAATCCCGAAAAGGCGTTTGCAGTGAATCGCGACGGCGCAGTTCATGTCGCCGGGGCGGCAAAAGAAGCCGGCTCGAAGGTGATATTTCTGAGCTCCGATTACGTGTTTGATGGCAAACGCACTTCGCCTTACGAAGCGGAAGCTCCGCGAGATCCGCGGAGCGTGTATGGACGTTCGAAAGCTGAGGCTGAGGTGCGTTTGTTGGAGGTGCTGTCAGATTGCTGCATTGCGCGAACCTCGTGGCTGTTCGGTGCGGGCGGGAAATGCTTTCCCGACACGATTCTGAAGTTAGCCGCTAGCCGTCCAGCTCTGGACGTCGTGAATGATCAGCGTGGCAGCCCAACGTACGCGGGCGATCTAGCAAGAGCGATTATTGATCTGTGCCGGAAGAATGCGAGTGGGATTGTGCATGTGACGAATGCCGGTGACTGCTCTTGGTTCGAATTCGCGCAGGAGATTGTGAAGGCTGCCGGTCTTCCAACAGAAGTGAGGCCGGTGAGCAGCCAGCAGATGGCTCGTCCAGCACCGCGTCCGGCGTATTCGGTTTTATCCCCAACCAGCCTCGGGAAGTATGGCATCGAAATGCCCGAGTGGAAGAACGCGTTGCAGCGATATTTGAAAGAGCGAAGTTGTTGAGTGCTGCCATTGCTTCGCCCGAAGCGGACTGGTAGGATTCCGCGGGGTTCACGCCCAAGTGAAGGTCATCCAAAACTACATCGATGGGAAGTTTGTGCGGGGCAGGCGCGAGTTTGCCGACGTGAATCCAGCCGATGGAAGCGTCATCGCACAGGTCACGGAGGCGGATGCGGGCCTCGTCGACGCAGCGGTGCAGGCGGCGCGTAAGTCGCTGCGCGGGGAATGGGGGCGCTTTGGCGTTCGAGAACGGGCTGCTCGACTGTACGAAGTCGCGGACGCGATCGACGCGCGCTTTGATTCGTTCGTGTCTGCCGAAGTCGCTGACACGGGAAAGCCGGTATCGCTGGCGTCGAAGCTGGATGTTCCACGCGCTGTTGCGAACTTCCGCGTCTTCGCCGACCTAATTAAGACGGCGGGGGTGGAATCTTTTCACACAGACGCTCCTGATGGAAAGGGCGCCCTCAATTATGCGGTTCGCAAGCCGCTTGGTGTTGTGGGGATCATTACCCCTTGGAATCTTCCGCTGCTGTTGTTGACCTGGAAGGTTGCGCCGGCTCTGGCGTGCGGAAATGCGGTGGTGGTGAAACCTTCCGAGGAAACTCCGGCGACCGCAACGCTGCTGGCAGAAGCGATACAGCAGGCTGGGATTCCGGATGGCGTCTACAACGTGGTGCACGGGTTCGGCCCGAAGTCGGCGGGTGAATTTCTCACACAGCATCCGGACGTGAACGCCGTCACCTTTACGGGCGAGTCGCAGACGGGAGCAGCAATCATGAAGACGGTTGCCGCTTCGGTGAAGCCGGTTTCGTTCGAACTCGGAGGCAAGAACGCTGCGATCGTGTTTGCCGATTGTGATTTCGACGAAGCGGTTCGCGGAATTGGCGAAGCTGCCTTCCTGAATACCGGGCAGGTTTGTCTCTGTACCGAGCGGGTGTACGTGCAGCGCGCGATTTTCGAACGGTTCGTCGACGGCCTGAAACAGAAAGCGGAGAGCTTGCGCCTGGGCTCACCGCTGGATCCGGCCACGGAAGTAGGACCTCTGATTTCGGCGCAACACCGGGACAAAGTCCTCTCCTATTACCAGTTAGCTCGGGAAGAGGGTGCCACTGTGGTTGCTGGAGGAGGCGTCCCTCATTTCGGAGACTCTCTCGATCAGGGGTTCTATGTGCAGCCCACGATCTATACTGGACTGGCGGAGTCTGCGCGATGCGTGAAAGAAGAAATCTTCGGGCCCGTGTGCCATCTTGCGCCATTCGATACAGAAGAAGAAGCCGTGAACATGGCGAACGACACGAAGTATGGCCTGGCCGCATCGATCTGGACAACGAACTTGAAACGCGGCCACCGAGTTGCACAGCAGATGAACGTGGGGATCACGTGGGTGAATTGCTGGTTCCTGCGCGATCTGCGCACGCCTTTTGGTGGGGCGGGACTATCAGGGATCGGGCGTGAAGGCGGTATGCATTCGCTGAATTTTTATTCCGAGTTGAACAATATCTGCATGCGACTGTAAGCCGCGCGAAAGCCGACATGGGGAAAACTGACGCGAAGGTGGTGAAGGGGAAGGCGACGCCCCGCGGCAAGTATCCGCATATCAAGCGAGCGGGCGATTTCCTCATCGTTTCCGGTACAAGCGCCCGCCGCGCGGACAACACGATTGCCGGGGCGAAGGTCGACGAAGTGGGAACGGTTGATCTCGACATCCGGTCGCAAACCTCCGCTGTCATCGAGAACGTGCGCGACATCCTACGGTCGGCGGGCGCAGATCTCGCGGACGTAGTCGAAGTAACGTCGTACCTAGTCAGCATGAATGATTTCGCAGGATACAACGAGGTCTACGGCAAGTATTTTGGCCACGATGGGCCAGCCCGGACCACAGTTGCCGTGCACCAGTTGCCGCATCCGTACTTGCTGATTGAAATCCGCGCGGTCGCGTACAAGCCGAAGAAATAGGAGACGCTATGCCGTCTATCAAAGAATTGAAGGCTTTCAATTTTCAGCGCTGGATCGAAGAGAACAAAGAAAAGTTCAAGCCGCCCGTAGGCAATGCGCAAGTGTGGGAGGACGGCGAGATGATGGTGACCGTGGTTGGAGGGCCCAACCAGCGGCGGGATTATCATGACGACCCTACCGAAGAGTTCTTCTATCAGTTGAAAGGGGAAATTTTCCTAAGACTGATGGAAACGCCGGGCAAGCCTCCCCTCGAGGTTCCGATTAAAGAGGGAGAGATTTTCCTGCTGCCGAAGCATATGCGGCACTCTCCGCAGAGGCAGGCTGGAAGCATCGGCCTGGTAGTCGAAATGCCGCGACCCGAGGGCGTAGTCGATGCCTTTGAATGGTATTGCCAGAATTGTCATCAACTCATCCACCGCGCGGAAGTGAAGTTGAAGAGTATCGTCCGCGATCTGCCGCCTTTATTTGAAAAGTTCTATGGCGACGAGAGCCTGCGCAAGTGCAAACACTGCGGCACGATTCATCCGGGCAAACAGTAAAGATGCCAGTCATCGACATTCACAATCACTTCTTCCCGCGTACATGGCCTGATCTGGCGGCGCGGTTTGGCACGCCGAACTGGCCGTGGATCAAGCACACCGAACCTGGCAAAGCCGACATCATGATGGGCGACCGATTCTTTCGCCACATTTATTCCGCGTGCTGGGATCCGGAAGTGCGACTGCAGGAGATGGATCGTGATGGCGTTGATCTGCAGGTGATCTCGGCGACTCCGGTGCTGTTTGCCTATGATCGTCCGGTCGAACATGCGCTCGATTGCGCGCGTCTGTTTAATGATGCTGCGCTGGAACTTTGCGCGCTAGGCAAGGGACGACTAAAAGCCTTCTGCCAGGTTCCCCTGCAAGATACAGATGTGGCTTGCAAGGAACTCAGTCGATGCATGCGCGCTGGACATCTGGGCGTGCAGATCGGAAATCATGTCGGCGAAAAGAATCTCGACGACACGGGCATCGTGACCTTTCTTCATCACTGTGCCGATGAGGGAGCGGCGGTTCTGGTCCATCCGTGGGACATGCTGGGGCCGGCGCGCATGCCGAAGTACATGATGCCATGGACCGTTGGCATGCCGGCTGAGACGCAACTGGGAATCGTCGCCATGATTCTCAGCGGCGCTTTCGACAAGTTACCACCTACCTTGCGGATTTGTTTCGCACACGGGGGCGGGAGTTTCGCATTCTTGTTAGGTCGGCTGGAAAATGCGTGGCAACACCATCCTGTCGCGCACGGGTTTTGTGCGCTGCCGCCGAGCCAATACCTGAACCGCTTCTCCGTCGACTCTGCGGTCTTCGATCGGCGGGCCTTGCAGTTTTTGGTCGACATCATGGGCGCGGAGCGTGTGCTGCTGGGCTCGGATTATCCGTTTCCTCTGGGCGAGCACAGTGTGGGGTCGCTGATTCGTTCGAGCCATCTGCATGCGAGCGCGAAAGAGCGGATCCTGGGTCGAAATGCGGCCGTCTTTCTGAATCTGAAGCCGGCGGCCTCTGAAAGTGCGCCTGCTCATCCCGTAGAGCCGAGCCCTCCCCAGGGCAGTCAGCTCACCTACAGTTCATATCTGAAGGTTCCGGAGTTACTTGAACTTCAGCATCCGCAATCTTCGCCGCAGCACCATGATGAGCTGCTGTTCATCATCGTTCATCAGACGTACGAGTTATGGTTTAAGGAACTGTTGCACGACCTGGACGCAGTGGTTCGAAATCTGCAAGCGGCGGGAGATAGTGGGCAGTCGCAAGACGAGGTCTACGAGGCAGCACGCCTGCTGCGCCGCTGCACAGAAATCACGCGAGTGCTGGTGGAGCAGTTCACAATTCTCGAGACGATGCTGCCGACTCATTTTCTGGCGTTTCGCGGAAAGCTCGAGCCGGCCAGCGGCTTTCAGTCGGAGCAGTTTCGCGAGTTGGAGTTCCTCTGCGGCCTCAAGGACGAGAAGATGCTGCGGTACCACAAGCCGACGCCGGAAGCTCATGTACAACTCGAACGCCGGCTCCGGGAGCCTTCGCTACGCGATGTGTTCTTTGGCGCGTTGCGCGCGATTGGCAAGCTGAAAGTTGACATCAATGCAACCGAGCATGATGGGTTCGAAGCGCGGGCTCGGGCCGTGCTCGCATTGTATCGAGATGAACACAGCAACCGTCATTGGATCGACGTTTGCGAGCGCCTTACGGAGTTCGACGAGCTGATCGTGAGTTGGCGATTACGTCACATCCAGCTCGTCGAGCGCGTGATTGGCGTGCGCATGGGTACGGGCGGAAGTCCCGGATCGTCTTATCTGAAACTCACACTCGACAAGAAATTCTTCCCGGAACTCTGGGAGGCACGAACTCTGCTGACGGAATAGCGAACGTCGCGCGTTCGCTTGGCACTCATTCGCCTGTTCATGAATCAGAAGCCTGAGACGATTACGTTGATTGGCGCGGGACTCAATGGTCCGCTGCTGGGCATTGGGTTGGCGCGGCGCGGCTTCAAAGTTGAGATCTACGAACGGCGTCCCGACATGCGGCACGTCAACGTGAGTGCTGGCCGGTCCATCAACCTGGCCCTCTCGACGCGTGGGATCCATGCGCTGAAGCAAGCGGGACTGTGGGGAGAGATGCAGAAAATCGTTATCCCCATGAAGGGAAGGATGATGCACTCCTCCGATTCCAAACTCACGTTTCAGCGGTACGGCAAGGACGATTTCGAGGTGATCAATTCGATTTCACGTGCGGAATTGAATATCGCTCTGATGAATGCGGCGGAGTCGTACGGGGTAAAGATCAATTTTCATCAACGCTGCACTGGTGTGGATTTCAGGGCCGGGACGCTTCAGGTTCGCGATGAGCAAAGCGGGGAACAGCGAACCATTACGTCGGGCGTCGTGATGGCCTGCGACGGATCGGCCTCGGCGATTCGTGGCGAGATGCTCAAGCGAAATCGCTTTAACTTCACGCAGCAGTATCTCGATTACGGCTACAAGGAGCTGACAATTTCGGCCGGACCCGGCGGCAAGCATTCCCTGGAAACAAACGCTCTCCACATCTGGCCGCGCGGCAACTACATGTTGATCGCGCTGCCCAATGTGGACGGGACATTTGCTTGCATCCTGTTTCTTCCATTCGAGGGGTCGGATAGCTTTGAGGAATTAACCTCGGAGAGCAGAGTCGTCGGTTTCTTCCAATCGCGGTTTCCGGATGCGATTTTGCGGATGCCGGACTTGGCCGCGAACTTCTTTGCCAACCCCACTGGGGCGATGGTGACGATCAAGTGTTCGCCGTGGCATGTGGACGGCAGCACCCTCTTGCTGGGCGACGCTGCGCACGCGATTGTTCCGTTCTTTGGGCAGGGAATCAATTGCGGGTTCGAGGACTGCACAGTTCTTCTAGAGCTGCTGGACCGGTACGGCGCCGATTGGAAGAGGGTTTTCGGGGAGTTTGAAGAAGCGAGAAAAGAAAATACGGATGCGATTGCGGACCTGGCGGTCGAAAACTTCGTTGAGATGAGAGATCGGGTGGGAGATCCGAGATTCCTTCTCCGCAAGAAAGCTGAACTTGCGTTGGAGGCCAGGTATCCAAACCTGTTTGTGCCCAAGTACGCCATGGTGACTTTTCATCGAGTTCCTTATGCGACGGCACTACGGCGCGGGCAAGTGCAGGATCGCATGTTGGCGGAACTGTGCGATCGCATTGAGTGCGTCGAAGATCTCGATTGGAACCGTGCGGACCACCTAGTCCGGCGCGAACTCACCCCTCTGGAGTTGGCTTGAGCACCCATCAGTTCGAACTCGGTCGTGAATTCGCAGTGGCGATGGATGCCCGCGATCCTTTGGCACATTTCCGCCAGCGTTTCTGCATCCCCAAGACGAAGAGCGGCGAGGAATACATTTACTTATGCGGACATTCGCTTGGCCTGCAGCCCAAAAATGCGCGTGACCTTCTCGATCAAGAATTGCGTGACTGGGCGGACCTTGGTGTGGAGGGCCACTTCCATGCGAAGGATCCATGGATGCCTTATCACCGGCTTTTAACCGAGCAGACCGCTGCGCTGGTGGGAGCGCAACCCACGGAAGTCGTTGTGATGAATTCTCTGACGGTGAATTTGCATCTGATGATGACGTCTTTCTACAGGCCCGCCGCGCACAGGCACAAGATTTTGATCGAGCGCGGGGCCTTTCCGTCGGATCAGTATGCGGTGAAGTCACAGATTCTCTTCCACGGATTTAAGCCTGAATCGTCTCTCATCGAATTGACGCCTCGCGAAGACCAATCGTGTGTGCGAGATGAAGACATGGTGGAATTGATCGAAAGTGAAGGCGATTCGATCGCATTGATCATGCTGGGCGGAGTGAACTACGCCACCGGACAGGTCTTCGACCTGTCAGAAATTACTCGGGCGGGGCATCGGAAGGGGTGCGTCGTCGCGTTTGACCTGGCGCACGCTGCGGGAAATATTCCGTTGCGGCTGCACGAATGGGGACCGGATTTTGCCGTGTGGTGCAGCTACAAATACTTGAACGGCGGTCCTGGATGCGTCGCCGGATGTTTCGTTCACGAGCGGCACTCTGAGTCTTGGGATATTCCGCGATACGCCGGCTGGTGGGGGCATGACGAAAAAGTCCGATTTCAAATGGGCGCCGATTTCAAACCTATGTCCGGAGCAGAAGGCTGGCAATTAAGTAATCCTCCAATTCTGGCGCTGGCGCCCCTGCGTGCGTCGATGGAAATTTTCGCGGAGGCCGGAATGGGTCGATTGCGGACGAAGAGCGCATCCCTCACGGGCTATATGGAATTTCTTTTGCGCCAATCGGCATCGCAGAAATTTTCAATTGTTACTCCAAGTGAAGAACGGCGAAGAGGCGCGCAGCTCTCGCTGCGGTTGCCGCAACGCGGGCGTGCCTCTTGCGAGAATCTGGCGGCTGAAGGAATCATCGGGGATTGGCGCGAGCCCGATACGTTCCGGGTAGCTGCGGTCCCCATGTACAACACCTTTCAGGATGTTTACCGGTTTGTGGAGCGATTTACGACCGCCATTTAGGAATGATGGCATTCCACCTTCGTTCCTGCATTTTGCATTACCTCGGTAATACGTGTGGTGTACCGGTGCGCAAATACAATCTGGAACGTGGGGAGTGCTCCGTTCCAGAACGGCCGGAAGTGGCTGCTTGGGATCTTCGCCGTAGTGTGCGTGCATGCTGTTTTGTCGTTGGTCGCGCCGCGCGGTTTCGCGCTCACGGCGTTTGGCGACATTCTGCAAAATGTGGTTCTGCTGTGCGGGGCCGTCGCGTTCCTTGCGAACATTCGAAGTGCTTCGCCAAAACCACGCCTATTCTGGTCGCTAATGGGCCTCGGGCTGGCGATGTGGCTGGCTTCGCAGGTCATGTGGACATACATCGAAGTCTACCTGCGCCACGAAGCGCCGAATCCTTTTGTCGGGGACGTCATTCTGTTCCTGCATATCGTTCCCATGATGGCGGCGGTGGCGATCCAGCCGCACTTGCAACAGAACGATCGCACGATTCGCGCTGGGACACTCGACTTCGCACTGCTACTGACGTGGTGGCTGTTCCTGTATCTTTTCGTTGTTATTCCGTGGCAGTACGTGCATCCATCGGAAGCCGTGTACGGCCGCAGCTTTGATCTTCTATACGTCAGCGAAGAACTCGTGCTCGCAGCCGGCTTGCTTCTGGTGTGGCGACGGAGCAGTGGAGTCTGGCGGAGCATCTACTTCCACCTCTTCGCGGCGACACTGCTCTACTGCGTTGCGTCGCTCGTGGCAAGCGAAGCCATCGATTTGCATTTGTACTACACCGGCAGCCTATTTGATGTGCCACTGGTGGCGTCCATGGCCTGGTTTGTGCGCATAGGCTTCCTGGCGCGAGAAGCTAAGACGGAGAATCCCATCTCGGAGTCGACGGCCCGTGGATTCGGAATCTGGAAGGCGCGGCTGGCGATGGTAGCAGTGTTCGTCACTCCGTTGATGGTGGCGTGGGCGCAGTTCGGGGGAGACGTCCCGCAACGGGTTCGAACATACCGCTTGTTTCTAACCGTTGCGGTGATGGTCGTCATGGGGGTGCTGGTATTTTTCAAACAGCATTTGTTAGATCAAGAACTGCTCACCCTATTGCGATCGTCGCGGCACAACCTCGATGAAATGTGCCGTCTCAAAGACGAATTGGAGAACAAGGAACACTCGCTGCGCTGGCACAGCCTGGAACTGCAGAGAAAAAATATGGAACTGCAGGAGATTTCCTTTACCGACGTGCTAACGGGGGTGTGGAATCGGCGATATCTGGAAGAGATTCTGACTTCCGAGGCTGGACAGGTTTTGCGAAATTACCAGCGCGCGCACGGTGCCGAAATTCGCAAGATGGATCATCGCGACCTTGTATTCATCATGGTCGATGTGGATTTCTTCAAGCAAGTGAACGATCTTCACGGGCACCCCGCTGGAGACCGGTTGCTGCAACTAGTGGCGCAACGGCTTTCGACCGTGGTTCGAAAATCGGACGTGCTGGTTCGGTGGGGCGGAGAAGAATTCTTGATTATGAGCCGTTCCACGGATCCGTCTGGAACGCCGGCGTTCTGCAGCCGCGTTTTGGATGTCATGTCGGCCGAGCCGTTTGATTTAGGTCACGGGATCTCGGTGAAAAAGACGTGCTCGGTCGGATGGGCCGCCTATCCGTGGTGCCGCGGCGCGTATGAGGCGCTGTGCGCGGAAGAATGCATTGCCCTGGCAGATGCAGCCCTGTATCGAGCCAAGGCCCTGGGCAGAAATCAAGGGGTGGGGATCGTGCCGGGCGAAGCGGCAAGTCAGAGCCCCGGCGCGGTGGAACTTCGATCCGTGCGCGAAGGGAACGCTCCGCTCGCCCGAACGATCCGAACGGAATGTCCCCAGCCGGGGTCTCTCGGATTCATCGCAGATTCAGCAGAATCAAAATCAGAAGTGCGCTAGCTGTCTGAAACTTACTTTCACCGGAGCCCGCGCTTGACCTGCGTGGGCGCGTTGACTACATTGAGTAGCCGGCTCTCATGCCACGAGGCATAACTTTTCATGACTGCAAAGACCCCTTCGCGGAAGAATGGCCTTCGTCAGAAGGCCCAACTGATGTCTGCATCGGAAATTGAACGGACGATGGTACGGCTAGCGTACGAAATCGTCGAAAAGAACGGCGGAGTTGCGGGCCTAGGGCTTGTCGGAATTCGCCGCCGCGGCGTGCCCATCGCGGAGCGTCTCGGAAAGATCATCACACGCATTGAGAATGCTCAAGTGCCCGTGGGCACCCTGGACATCACTTTTTATCGTGACGACCTGTCGACGCTCGGTCCCAAGCCGGTGGTGCAGGAGAAAGAGATTGGATTCGAAATCGAGGACAAGAACATCGTGCTGGTCGATGATGTCCTGTTTACCGGGCGTACGACGCGAGCAGCGCTTGACGCGCTTTTCTCGCACGGCAGGCCGCGGCGCGTACAACTGTGTGTGCTCGTGGACCGCGGGCACCGGGAAATTCCCGTTGAGGCTACCTATGTGGGGCGCCACGTACAAACCACGATGAATGAGGTCATCGAGGTCAAGCTGACGGAGATCGACGACGCTGAAAAAGTTTTGCTGATGGAGCGATAGGCGAGCGCTTTCTACGAAAGCGAAGGACGGTGGATTCCTCCACCGTCTTTTTGATTTTGCAACACTAGCTTAAGCGATTCTTGTGCAAACCGCCTTGGTTTGTGTGTAGAGATTGAGGACGTCGTGTCCCATCTCGCGTCCCCATCCAGATTGTTTGTAGCCTCCGAAGGGCAATGCCGCGTCGAAGATGTTGTAGCAGTTGATCCACACGGTGCCGGCGCGAAGCTGTTCCGCCATGCGGTGCGCTTTGCCGATATCGCGCGTCCAGACTGCAGCTGCAAGTCCATAGTCGCTGTTGTTGGCGCGCGGGATGATTTCTTCCGGATCGGTAAACGGCATCGCAGCCACGACCGGTCCGAAGATTTCTTCCTGCACGACTTTCATGTTTTCTTGCGTGTTGACGAGTACTGTCGGCTCGACGAAGTATCCACGATCGCCAGCCCTGTGTCCGCCGGTGACAGCCTTTGCACCTTCCGAGACGCCCGACGCCAGATATCCGCAAACGCGATTTAGTTGCTCTTCGGATACGAGCGGACCCATCTGAGTGTCGGGTTCGAGGCCTGAGCCGACTTTGATTTTGCTTGCGTGCGCCGCGACTCCCTCAATCACCTCATCGTAAATTGACTTCTCGACATAGAGACGCGAACCGGCGCAGCAGCACTGTCCGTGATTGAAGAAAATGGCGCTCGCTGCTCCGGGGATCGCGGTTTCGAGATCAGCATCCTTAAAGACGACGTTGGGAGACTTGCCACCTAGTTCCAGAGAAACCTTTTTCAAGTTGCCGGCGGCCGCGTGGACGATTAACTTGCCAACTTCGGTAGAACCGGTGAAAGCCACTTTGTCGACATCAGGATGCTCTGCCAAAGCGGCTCCGGCGGTCTCGCCGTAACCGGGAACGATATTCACCACGCCTTCGGGGAATCCAGCTTCCATGATCAGATCGCCGAGACGGAGCGCGGAGAGCGGCGTTTGCTCGGCCGGCTTCAGCACGACGGTGCAGCCTGTGGCCAATGCTGGACCGAGTTTCCAGGCGGCCATCAGAAGCGGAAAGTTCCACGGGATGATTTGCCCGACGACCCCAACCGGCTCCCGCAGCGTATAAGCAAGATACTTCGCGCCGGGTGTGTACGGGACAGAAAGTGGAATCGTGTTCCCTTCGATTTTCGTAGCCCATCCGGCCATGTAGCGGAAAAGGTCGACGGCGAGGGGCACGTCGGCCGCTTTGGCAATGCTGAGCGGCTTGCCATTGTCAAGGCTCTCGATGTAACCGAACTCCTCGGTGTGCTGCTCGAGGAGATCTGCGAGCTTCCAGATCATGCGGCCGCGTTCGGAGGCGGTCATTCTGCGCCAAGGGCCATTGTCGAATGCGTGGCGAGCGGCTTTCACGGCCTGATCAATGTCGGCACGATCGCCTTCTGCTACCTGAGCGAGAACTTCGCCGGTCGCAGGATTGTAGGTAGGGAAAAGTTTGCCGGATACGGAATTTACCCACTGTCCGTTGATTAACATCTTGCGTGGTTGATCGATAAACTCCGCTACTTGCGGATGAATTTGCGCGGAGACTGCGATGCCCATAGTTCCTCCTTGGTCGACTTGGACTTGCAAGAGAGAATGATGCCGGGCTGAATGTAGACTGCCCGTATGCTAGCTCCGGCGGGTAACAAAAGCAACGCCGCCCGCGACAGACTGGTATTGCACGAAATGCGAATCGATTTTGCGATTAAACGGAGCCTATTCTCCGTACGGAACCCAGATGTTCTTGACTTGGGTCGCATGCTCGAGAAACCAGCGCCCCTCGGCCACTTTCGGATCGAACCAGTCGATCAAGCGCCCCTCGTTGGTCCAGACCTGTTTCAGATTTCCGGTCGACATTGCTTTCGCGGACGCAACCGTTGGCTCATCGCCGTAGCACCAGATGGCGTCGATGTCATCGTGTTCTGCGAGCGTCTTCAGTAGCTGCGAGACGTATCCGGTTACAATATTCAGCACTCCGGCAGGAAGATCGCTGGTGTCGAACAGTTGATAGAGATCACCGGTGATCAGTGGATATGCCTCAGACGGAACGGCAATCACGGTGTTCCCCACGGCCACCAACGGCATCACCAGGGACAGAAATCCCAGCAAAGGCGCGTCCGTCGGGCAGATGACGCCCACCGTGCCAATCGGTTCGTTCATCGCAATGGCAATGTTGCGGAACGGCGGATTGTGAACGGCGCCATCAAATTTGTCTGCCCAGGCCGCGTACGAAAATATTCTTTCGATGCTGAGCTCGACTTCGCTTTCAGCCTGCTTCTCTCCAACCACAGCAGAGAGGCGATTGGCGATTTCGCTTCGTCGCAGAGCAAGATTTTCTGCGCAGTAGTAAAGCACCTGGGCGCGATTGTGTGCGGTAGCCCTGGCCCATCCCTCGGCCTTGCGCGCTGCTTCAACAGCGTTGCGAATATCTTTGCGATTGCCAAGGGGAGCTTCGCCGAGCAACCGGCCATCAGCAGAGCGCACTTCCATGCTGTATCCCGAATCAGGACGAGCCTGCTTGCCGCCGATGTAAAGTTTTACCGTGCGGTCAATAGCGGGCGTACTGGCCTCGAGAACATTCTCGATTTCCGCAGATGCGGGTTTGTTCGACGTGGAGAGCTTCGGAGCTTGCTTGAACCATTTCGGCTCCATGTATTCGAGCAAGCCTTCTCTCCCGCCTTCGCGGCCGTATCCGCTCTCGCGATATCCGCCAAAGCCGCAAGCGGCGTCGAATAGATTGGTGCAGTTCACCCAGACAACGCCGGCTTTGATCTGCGCCGCCACATGCAGTGCGACATTAATGTTCTCACTCCAAACACAAGAAGCGAGCCCGTAGACGGTATTGTTTGCCAGTTCGACCGCTTCTTTCGGTGTGCGGAACGTCATCGCTGCGAGTACCGGACCAAAAATTTCCTGCTGCGCCACAATTGACGTCGGGTGCACATTGCTGAGAAGAGTCGGCGGATAGTAGAAGCCACGCGCAGGCAGCGCGACCTCTGGCTGCCAGCAGGTTGCGCCGTCTGCGATGCCCTGAGCCACCATTTTTTGGATGCGATCCAGCTGAGCCCACGCTACGATGGCTCCGATATCGATCGCTTTGTCGAGCGGAGGACCGATGCGCAGGCTGCTCATGCGTTCGCGAATCTTGGACATCAGCGGTTCGGCAATGCTCTCTTGCATCAGCAGGCGCGAACCGGCGCAACAGACTTGACCCTGATTGAACCAGATTCCATCAACGAGGCCCTCGACGGCGCCGTCCAGATCCGCGTCTTCGAAAATGATGAACGGAGACTTTCCACCGAGCTCGAGCGAAAGGCGTTTGTGGCTAGCCGCAGTGGCTCCGCGAATCGCACGTCCAACCTCGGTCGAGCCGGTGAACGCAATCTTATCTACGTTGGGATGCTTGACCAACGCCTCGCCCGTGGTGCCGTCTCCGGTCACGATGTTGACGACCCCGGAGGGAAGACCGGCCTCCTGACATAGTTCGGCGAATACGAGTGCGGTCAGCGGAGTGAATTCCGCCGGCTTGAGAACCACTGTGTTGCCCGTGGCCAGAGCAGGCGCAATCTTCCACGCCAACATCAGAAGCGGAAAGTTCCAGGGGATAATCTGCCCGACGACTCCGCAAGGCTCGTGGTCCGGGAATTCTTGCTCCAGCAGTTGCGCCCAACCGGCGTGATAGTAGAAATGCCGCGCCACGAGAGGGATATCGATGTCGCGGCTCTCGCGGATGGGCTTGCCGTTGTCCATGGTTTCGAGCACGGCGAGCAGCCGTGAATGCTTCTGCACCAGGCGCGCGAGAGCATAAAGATAGCGGGCACGGGCATGCGGAGTCAGTGCGCGCCATTTCGGAAATGCAGCGCGCGCAGCTCGAACAGCGGTGTCCACGTCGGCCGCACCGCCTTGAGCAATGCTCGCCAGCTTCTCGCCATTCGATGGATCGAGCGTGTCGAAATATTCTCCGGCCGCCGGAGCCTGCCATGCCCCATCGATGAACAGTCCGAAGCGCCGCTCGTGACGCTCCAGCCAAGTTCCTGCTTCTTTCGGATCCTCCGGGGCAGGTCCGTACTCCATGGTGATGAATTTTTCAGCGATGCTCATTTGATCTTTGGCTCGTTTCTACGAATCCAAAAACGTTTCAACTACGCGAGCGGATGGCGATACTCGGCAGAGTATCGGCCGGTCGCGTGGTGCTCCAGTTGCCGCTCGATATCTCCCAACAGCCCGCTGGCGCCAAAGCGAAACATCTCCGCCCGCATCCAGGAATCGCCTAACTCTTCTTTCATCATCGCAAGCCAATCAATGGACTGCTTGGCCGTTCGGATTCCGCCCGCGGGTTTGAAGCCGACGGCCATTCCAGTTTGCTGAGCATATTCGCGGATCGCGCGCACCATCACCAGACTCACCGGCAACGTGGCGTTAGTCGGCTCTTTTCCGGTCGAGGTCTTGATGAAGTCCGCGCCCGCCATCATAGCCACAACGCTGGCGCGGTTGACGTTGTTCAAGGTCAATAAATCGCCTGTGCCCAGAATGACCTTGATATGCGCGGTGCCACATGCCTGCTTGAACGATGCGACTTCATCGTAGAGCGCCTGCCAACGTCCTCCAAAAACATGAGCACGAGTGATTACAACGTCGATCTCGCGCGCTCCCGCTTCGACAGATCTGCGGATTTCAGCCACGCGTTCGGAGAGCGGAGAAAGACCCGCGGGAAATCCGGTGGAGACGGCCGCGACGTGGATGCCGCTGCCTTCGAGCGCGTGGAGCGCGGTTTCGATGAAGGTGTGATAGACGCAAATAGCAGCAACTTTGATTGCGAGTTCCTCGATCCCAAGCTTCTCGGCAAGTTCGCGTTGAATCGGTTGACGCCCTTTGGCGCATAAACGGCGCACACGCTCGTCGGTGTCATCACCCGAGAGTGTGGTCAGGTCCATGCACGAGATCGCGCGTAAAAGCCATGCAGCCTGCCATTCTTTTTTTACTGTGCGGCGGGCGACTTGAGACTGCGTGCGGCGTTCGACCGCGCTTGTGTTGACTCGTATATCCCGAACCCAATTCAGGTCGAGTGGAATGCCGGCGTTTGGCAGAAGTGCACGCCCGTAGAGCGAGGCGATCGAATTTGCGGCATACGGATCGCCAGTTGTGATGTGGCGTCCCGCGCCGCGCGAGAGGTTGGTGTGATCGTGATCGGCCGCCATTCTTGTGCCTTCGAGTGTGCGTCACCCGTGGGCCGGGAACGCTGTCTTGAGTTGCAATTGTACGGCAGGGAGTCCGACAACGCGAGTTCTCCGAATGCAGTTGCATTTCCCGGACAATTCTTGAAGAAAGAAACCGGAGGCGTCTGCAAGGGTTTACAATGACGCACGATTCGCGAGTCTCGTCGCGATTCAAAAGACTCACATGGAGCGCTCATCAACTCGCAAGCCCACCCCTTCCGCGAACGTGCGGAAAAAGCTGGAACAGGCAGCCGTCAAAGTAATGAAGAACGCGCACGCGCCCTATTCGAATTTCCACGTCGGCGCGGCGATCTTGCTCACAAACGGCAAGATTTTCTCCGGCTGCAATGTGGAGAACGCTTCCTACGGAATGACCAACTGCGCCGAGCGTACAGCTATTTTCTCGGCCGTTGCTGAGTTAGGTCCGAAAATCGAAATTCAAGCCGTCGCCGTGACGAACGATCATGGAGTTGCCTGTTCCCCCTGCGGCGCGTGCCGCCAAGTTATCTACGAATTCGGGCCGGACGCGACTATTTTCTTTCAGGGTGCCAGCGGTCCGAAGCAGGCGCACATCACCGAACTTCTTCCGGAAGGATTCCGTCTCCAGTGAGCCAATCGATTTCGACGCCGCAATCATTCCGCGCGATTGACGTCATCCGCAAGAAGAGAGACGCTATCGAGTTGTCTCGGGAAGAAATCGAAGGTCTCGTGAACGCTTATACCAAGGGCGACATCCCCGATTATCAGGTTTCTGCATGGTTGATGGCAGTTGTGCTGCGTGGCATGACGCGCTCAGAGACGGCGGCGCTGACTGACGCCATGCTGCGTTCCGGTGAGGTGCTGGATCTGTCGTCATTGCCGGCAAGAAAAGTCGACAAGCACTCCACCGGTGGTGTGGGCGACAAAACCTCTCTCGTTCTCGCTCCGCTGGCGGCGGCTGCTGGAGTTGCAGTCCCAATGATCAGCGGACGCGGTCTCGGGCACACGGGCGGCACGCTCGACAAGCTGGAAGCAATTCCCGGCTTCAATGTAAATCTGCCAGTGGCTGAGTTCCGACGACTGCTCGAAGTTTGTGGCTGCGCGATGATTGGGCAGACGGCGGAGATCGCTCCGGCCGATCGCAAACTCTACGCCTTGCGCGACGTGACCGGCACCGTCGAGAGTCCGTATTTGATCTGCGCTTCGATTATGAGCAAGAAGTTGGCCGAGGGCATCGACGCGCTCGTACTCGATGTCAAGACCGGCTCCGGTGCCTTCATGAAGAGCGAGAAGGACGCGGCTTTCCTCGCCGAGATAATGGTTGAGACCGGAGAACGGATGGGCAAGGAAGTCGTGGCGCTCATCACCGACATGGATCAGCCGTTGGGGAAGATGATCGGCAACGCGCTGGAGGTGGTCGAGGTAGTTGAGGTGTTGCGCGGCGACGGCCCAGAAGATTTGCGCGAGCTCTGTCTGGAACTGGCGGGATGGATGCTGCACCTGGGAAAAGTCGCTGGATCGGTCGCCGAGGGAAAGCAGAAGAGTGCGCAACTGATCGAGTCGGGCCACGCCTTAGAACGGTTCCGGCAGATGGTGGAATTGCAAGGCGGGGACCCTCATGTCATTGATGATGCGAAGAAGCTCCCGCAAGCGCAGCATACGATGCAGGTTCAAAGCGCCAAATCAGGCTATCTGGTTTCGATGCAATGCGAGCAGATTGGCACCGCCTGTGTGATTCTGGGCGGAGGGCGCGAGCGTAAGGAAGATGCTGTCGATCCCTCTGTCGGAATTATTTTGCACAAGAAAGTCGGAGATCAGGTTGCCACCGGAGAGCCGCTCGCCACGATTCACTACAATGCGGAGCCGAGAGCTCAAAGGGCCCGGCAACTGATTGCGGCAAGTTGCGAGGTCGACGATATTGCGCCGTCGGCCATGAGGCCACTCATTCATAAGGTCATCGGAAAGTCAGGGGAGAAACTCTGATGGGACGATTCACCGGGATTCTTGGTCTGCTGACTATGCTGGGCCTCGCTTACATTTTCTCCACCAACCGGCGCGCCATTCGTGTGAAAACCGTGGCTTGGGGCCTGAGCCTGCAGATTGTGTTTGCGGTATTTGTGCTGCGGGTTGATGTTGGCCGCCGAATGTTTCAGGTCATTGGCGACGCCGCCAACAAGGTGCTCAGCTACTCGTTCGTCGGTTCCGAGTTTGTCTTCGGACCGCTGGGCAAGCAGTCCTCAAACATCGGATTCATCTTTGCTTTCCAGGTGCTGCCGGTCGTCGTTTTCATCTGCGCGCTTTTCGCAATTCTCTACCACGTCGGCATCATGCAGATCGTGATCCGCATCGCGGCCTGGGTGATGATCCGTATCATGGGCGCGAGCGGCGCGGAGTCGCTTAACGTTGCGGCCAGTATTTTCATGGGACAAACGGAAGCGCCGGTCACGATTCGTCCGTTTCTTCCCGATCTCACGCGCTCGGAACTGATGACAGTGATGACCAGCGGCATGGCGCACGTTTCGGGCTCGATTATGGCCGCGTATTTCGCATTCGGCGCCGAGCCAAGACACGTGCTCAGCGCCGTCATCATGACCGCGCCGGGAACGATCTTGGTTTCGAAAATGCTTGTGCCTGAGACTGAGCAGCCAAAAACCGCCGGCAAAGTAGTCATGAACCAGGCGGAAGAGGAGCGAGAGAAACATGAGAACCTGCTGGGTGCCATCGCGCGCGGCACTGGCGACGGTTTGCACATGGCTCTCAACATCGGTGCCATGCTAATTGCTTTCCTGGCACTGATCGCCCTGCTCGACGGCATCATGGGCGGTATTCACAACCACCTGACCTGGTTTCCCGCAAGCGTCGAAGGAATTCTTGGCGTGATCTTCTCGCCCATCGCGTGGGTGATTGGCATCGCACCGAAAGACTGCCGGGCCGTCGGCAATCTGCTCGGCACGCGCATGGTGCTGAACGAACTCGTGGCGTTTTCCATGCTTGGCCCGCAAAAGGCCGCGCTCGATCCGCGCTCGTTCACCATTGCTACGTTTGCTCTGTGTGGATTTGCCAACCTCAGTTCGATCGGAATTCAAATCGGCGGCATCGGAGCATTGGCGCCCAATAAAAGAAGTGAACTGGCACGTCTCGGCTTCCGCGCGATGCTGGCTGGAACGATGGCCAATCTAATGTCAGCTTCGATCGCAGGCATGTTGCTGTAGACTTCACTGCTTCCATTAGTTTTTTGCGAGGACTTATTTGTGAAACGATACTTCGTCGTATCGCTTGGGTTGTTGTTGGTTGTTTTCATCCATCTGGGCAGCGTCGCTGCCGAGCAGACACAGCGAGTGATTATTGATACGGATCCGGGCATCGATGATGCGATGGCAATTCTGCTCGCGCTGAACTCGCCCGAGCTTAAAGTTGAGGCGCTAACGGTAGTGCCCGGGAACGTCGACGGGCGTCAGGGTTTGGAGAACGCGCTCAAGATCGCTTCGCTCGCAGGGCGCTGTGACGTTACCGTCGCCGGTGGAGCGCAGCATCCGCTCAACCAGAAGCTGGTCACGGCGCAATACTGGCACGGTCCAAATGGTTTGGCGGGAGTCGAGTTGCCAGCTTCGAAGTGCAAGGCTGATTCGCGCTTCGGTCCTGATCTCATCATCGAGTTGGCGCACAAGTATCCGCACGAGATCACTCTGATTCCCGTGGGTCCGCTGACGAATATCGCGCTGGCGGTCTCCAAAGATCCTTCAATTGTTCCGCTCGTGAAAAACGTCGTGATTATGGGGGGCTCGATCACTGGTGGAAACGTAAACGGCGCCGCCGAAGCGAATATCTACGGTGATCCGGAAGCTGCCGCGATTGTCTTCAATGCCGGGTGGATGGTGACGATGATCGGCTCCGACGTGGGTGAGCGCACACTGATCACGCGCAAGCACATCGCGGATTTACAGTCGCAGCATGGGCCCGAGAGCGATTTCATCGCCAAGCTTGCGGATTTCTATCTCACACGCTCGGAAAAGAGCGGCTATTCCGGAGCTGCGATGTACGATCCACTCGCAGTCGCCACCGCGATGGATCCGACGCTGGTGACGCTGAAGGACATGCACGTGGATGTGGAGACGAAGGGCGAATTCACGCGTGGAGAGACAGTCGCCAACCGTATGGGCTCGGACGAAAACAATGTGCTGCACGGTGATCACTACGAAATTGACGGGATGATCGCGTTAAAGCCGAATGCTCGCGTGTCCACGGCGTCGGACGCGGACCGGTTTCTGAGCCTGTTCATCAGCCGCCTCAAGGGAAAATGAAGCAGCGCCTCGGCGTCAGATAACTCTGGTTAGGCGTTGGAGCGCGCGACCAGCAGGATCGCGAAAACGTAGAAAACAAACATCAAGCTGAGGTAGAGTTTGGCGCGCGAGCCTGCGCCGGCAAACTCTTTCCATGCGAATATTCCCCACAGCGCCCCGACCATCGGCGCAGATTGGCCGATCGCATATGAAATCGCGAAGCTGGTCGATTTGCCCGCGACCACGTTGAATACTGTGCCGATGCCCCATATAACTCCGCCCAAGAGGCCCAACAGATGGCCTGAGGCCGGGGCGCGGAAAAATCCTCCGAAGCCCACGGGCTCTCCGGCAAGGGGACGCTTCATAAAATAAAGATTCCAGACAAAGCAGGACAGGAGCGCGCCAAACGTGAGAAAGACTGCGGAACTGTATGGCGTCAGGGGATTTCCGCGGGTTGCTCCGTAGGCTACAAACGGATTCCACAATCCCATCAGCACTCCGGACACGATGCAGATGATGATGCTTTTGCGCGAGGCCGCACGGCCACTGCCCAGACTCCCAAACGCTTTTCCGTCAAGGATGACGGCAATGAGCGCGCAAACCACGCCCAGAGCCAGGTACAGCGCGATGCCTTTGGGTTGCAGAATGTAACTCAGTACGACACCAACCACAAGGGCGATGCCGATCGACACGGGAAGAGCGACTGCGAGTCCCGCCATGTCAATCGCGGCCACGAGCAGGAGGTTCGCAAGATTGAAAATCGCTCCCCCCACCATGGTCCAGAGGATATTCGAAGTGTCCGCGGATTGAAGATTATTCAGAAAGCTGGTGGAGTCGTGTCCTGTGCTGCCCATGGTGAATGCCAGGACTAAGGAGATCAGAAAAATGCCGATTGCATAATCCCAGTAAAACAACTCGAACCGATAATTCTTGACGCCTTTATAAGTATTGGCCCACGAACCCCAACAGATGGCGCTGGTAATCATCATCAGCAGCGCGACAGTCAAACTCGGCGGCGTGAACATTTCGGTCTCCCTTGGAAAACGTGTAACTCTACACTGCTTTGGAGCCCGTCACAAGCCGGCGCGAAGAATGCTCGTCTGCTATCCTTACGCGCGTGACTCGCACTTTCCTGATCGATACGGACACCGCTTCCGACGACGCTGTCGCCCTGATCATGGCTCTGCGCGCACCTGACGTGCGCGTTGCAGCCATCACGGTGGTCGCCGGTAATGTGGACGTGCGACAGGCAACGCGCAACGCTCTCTACACGGTTGAGCTTTGTGGAGCGAGCGTTCCGGTGTACTCAGGTGCAGAAAAGCCTCTGCTTCGTCCATACCAGAACGCAACCTGGTTTCACGGACGTGACGGGTTGGGAGATCACAAATATCCCGCACCGCAGCAATCCGCTGAATCCAAGAGCGCGGACGATGCCATCATCGAAACCATCGAAGCGAATCCCGGGCTTGTCCTCGTAACCTTGGGGCCTCTAACGAACGTGGCGCTGGCCGTCTCAAGAAAACCGGAAATTGCAGCGAAGGTCAGCCGTTGCGTTGTAATGGGTGGCGCTCCTTGCTGCGAGGGCAATGTAACTCCGGCGGCCGAATACAACATCTGGGTGGATCCGGAAGCAGCCAGAATCGTCATGCGCAGTGGACTTCCCATCGAGCTGATCGGCTGGCACCTGTGCCGCGGAGAGGCCGTGCTGAATGGCGACGATATCGCACACGTCGAAGGATTCGGCACCAAACTCGCTCACTTCGCAATGGAGTGCAACAGCCACGCTCGTGTTGCATTGAAGGTTCAAACCGGCGAAGACGGAATTTGCCTGCCCGATCCGGTTGCGATGTGCCTCGCGCTCGATCCGACCGTCGGAACGGAATGGAGCTCGCATTACATCGAAGTGGAAACGCAGAGTGAATTGACACGCGGAATGACAGTGGTCGACCGTCTCAACGTCGCTGACGACGAGCGCAATCGCGCGGTGTGGGAACCGGCGATCACGAAGAGCCGCGCTAAAGTCTGCTGGACCATCGACAACCAGCGCTGGAAGAAAGATCTGTATCGCGCCTTGCGCTGAGCCCTATCCGTTGACCTGCGCGTAAGTGGCCCGCCGCAGGAATTCTCCCTGACCGGCGCGGCCTAGAAACTTGTCGCCTTCCACTACGACTTTGCCGCGCGATAGGACTGCATCGGGCATGCCCGTAACCTCGATACCCTCGAACATTGAGTAGTCCACGCGCATGTGATGCGTCTTTGCGCTGATCGTGTGCTTGCGCTTTGGATCGAAGATCACGAGATCAGCATCGCCTCCCACCGCAATCGTGCCCTTGCGTGGATACAAACCGAACAGCTTAGCGGGAGTGGTCGATACCAATTCGACGAAACGATTTGCGTTGAAGCGTCCGCCGGCGACTCCGCCGGAGTAGATCAGGCTCATGCGGTGCTCCACTCCGGGACCGCCGTTGGGAATCTTGGTGAAATCGTCGCGCCCCAATTCTTTCTGCTCTTTAAAGCAGAATGGGCAGTGGTCCGTCGAGACCACCTGCAGGTGATCGCGCTTTAAGCCATTCCAAAGTTTCTCCTGATTCCATTTCTCGCGCAGCGGCGGAGTGAACACGTACTTCGCACCTTCAAATCCGGGCGCATCCATATTTTCGAGCGACAGGTACAAGTATTGAGGACAAGTCTCGGCATAGACCGGGAGCCCGCGGTCCCGCGCCTCGCGCACCTTCTCGAGCGCATCGTTGCAACTCAAATGGACGATGTAGATTGGCGCGCCGGCCATCTCCGCCAGCGCGATGGCGCGCGCAGTGGCTTCCGCCTCTGCAGTTGTTGGCCGGGTGAGCGCGTGATATTTCGGAGCTTTCTTTCCTTCAGCGAGGGCTTGTTGCACGATGACGTCGATCGCGCTTCCGTTCTCAGCGTGCATGCAGACCATGCCGCCATTCTTCGAAGTCGTCTGCAGGGCTTTGAAGATGCTCCCGTCATCGAGCATGAAGACGCCGGGATACGCCATGAAAAGTTTGAAGCTGGTGACACCTTCGTGGACCAAATCGTTCATCTCTCCGAGTTGCCCGCCGGAGATGTCGGTAACGATGCAGTGGAAGGCGTAGTCGCAAACGGCCTTGCCGGAAGCTTTGCTCATCCATGTATCAAAGGCCTGCCGCAGTTGCTGGCCTTTGTATTGGATTGCGAAGTCGATGAGTGTCGTCGTACCGCCGAAAGCGGCCGCGCGGGTACCAGTTTCAAAGTCGTCCGCGCTGGTGGTGCCTCCGAACGGCATGTCCAGGTGCGTGTGAACGTCGATGCCTCCGGGCAGCACAAGCCGGTCTGTCGCATCTAACACCTTGGAGGTGTTCTGCGCGGGCAAATCCGTTCCGATCGCAGCGACCTTGCCGTTCGTAATCGCGACGTCTGCTTTGTAGGTGTCCGTCGCGGTCACCACGGAACCGTTCTTGATGATCGTGTCGAAGCTCATTACGCCCTCCGTCGCCATCCGGAATGAGAAGAGAACTATGCTACACTGCCGCCCTTTAGTTCTTCACTGTCAGTTTCCCGGACTTCTTCGCGAAAGGGACCAGCCATGCAATTCGGTATCACATTGAAACCCGATATTTCAGTCGAGCGCATCGTGGGCTTGACGCGCCAGGCGGAAAATGCCGGATTCGAATACGGCTGGATATTCGACTCGCACGTGTTGTGGAAGGAATGCTATCCGCTACTCACGCTGATGGCTACGAACACAGAACGGATGCGCCTGGGAACCTGCGTCACGAATCCCGCCACGCGCGACATGACGGTTACGGCGAGTTTGTTTGCGACATTGAATCTGATTTCCAACGGCCGCATGGAACTCGGCATTGGCCGCGGCGATAGTTCCCGCCGAGTGTTGGGGAAGAAACCGGTGAGTTGGTCGCAATTGGAAGCGTCGGTCAAGGAGTTTCGCGATCTGACGTCTGGGAATGAGGTGCAGCATGATGGACAGCCAACGCGCCTCACATGGGCGAAAATTCCACCGCGAGTCTGGATTGCGGGATACGGGCCGAAGGTCCTGCATATGGCCGGAAGGGTCGCGGACGGCATCATTCTGCAATTCGCCGATCCAGCGTTGATTTCGTGGTGCATGAGTTTCGTGAAAGATGGTGCTCGCGCGGCGGAGCGAGATCCCAGCCAGATCGAAGTGATGGCGGCTGCGCCCGTATGGGTCTCGGAAGACCTGAACGTCGGCCGCGAACGTGTCCGCTGGTTTCCGGCGCTCGTTTCAAACCACGTCATGGATTTGATCCGGCAGTACAAGCCCGAAGACCTTCCGCCCGAGCTGACTTCCTATGTGCAGGATCGCGGTCACTACGACTATCAGCACCATTGTGAAGTGGACAGTGACAACGCGAATTTCGTTTCCGATGAGGTGGTGGACCGATTCTGCCTGCTCGGTCCTGCAGAAGCGCATCACAAGAAACTCCGCGACCTGGCTGCTGCTGGCGTAACCCAGTTCAACATCTACCTGATGTGCGGGGACGAAGAGCAAAACCTCGAGTCCTATCAAAAAGAAGTACTACCCGAATTCACGAAAACGAAGAAGACTTAGCGGGGCTTATGCTGCGGTCTTCGGGGCGAGAGCGGCTTGCTCCGGGAATCGCATCATCGCGTAGTAGGTCACAAACGAAACTGCGAACCCGACAAACCAGGAATAGTCATAGAGTGCGCGGAGGGAAGGAACTGCCAATCCAGCGAGTGCCGTGCCCGCTCCGAGCGCCAGCGCCAAGACCGCGCTCCAGTTGAATCCGCGCCGATATTCGTAGAGGCCGCCCCTCAGGTAGAGATCGTCCACGTTTAGCACTCGCCGACGGATGATGAAGTAATCGCAGATCATGATTCCCGCCACGGGTCCGAGAAACGCCGCATAGCCACCCAGCCATCCCAGAATGAATGTTCGGTAATTCGATAACAGCTTCCAAGGCATCATGGCGACGCCCATGAAGCAAGTGATGATGCCGCCAGTGCGGAAGTTAATGCCTTGTGGCCACAGGTTCGAAAAATCATTGGCGGGGGATACCACGTTGGCACCGATGTTCACGTTCAGCGTCGCGAGAAGAATGGCGACGAGCGAGATTACTACGGCGACCGGCGAATGAAAGCGGCTCAGCAATTGGACGGGATCCCAGATTGCCGTTCCGTATATCACAACCGTGGCAGACGTGACCACGATCCCGACAAACGCGTAGAGCGTCATCGTGGCGGGCAGCGCCAATGCCTGTCCAATAATCTGCTCGCGCTGGTTGCGGGCGAAGCGGGTGAAATCGGGAATGTTCAGAGATACAGTGGCCCAGAAGCCAACTGTGCCGTTTAGTGCAGGAATCAAAAACTTCAGGAAGTCGGGAAAATTCGTAAATCGAGACGGCACGGAAAACATCGGACCGAATCCGCCCGCAGCGTGATACGCCCATCCCAGCAGAAGCAACCCTACTCCAAGTAACACGGGAGCACTGATGCCTTGCAGCATGCGGATGTATTCGATTCCTTTGAGCACAACAAGGAGATTGATCACCCAGAAAACAAAAAAGCACACGGCCGCGCCGTGCGGAAAATTCTTCCACGAAGGGACAAGCGTTGCGAGGAGAGTACTGATCGCCTCGCCTCCAATCCACGCTTGAATGCCGAACCATCCGCAGGCGACAAGCGCGCGCAGCACCGCTGCTACGTTCGCGCCGAGCACACCGAACGACGCGCGGGCCAAAACCGGGAAGGGAATTCCATACTTCGCGCCCGGATGTGAATTCAGCAGCATCGGCCCCAGAACGATCACGTTTCCAACGAAGATGGTTGCAACCGCTTGCTTCCAGTTCATTCCGCCCTGAATCAAGCTGGCGGCCAGCATGTAGGTGAGGATGTTCACCGACATCGATATCCACAGCGCAGCAAAGTTGTACGTGCCCCAGTGTCGTTGCGCGGCACTCGCGGGAGCGAGGTCGTGGTTGTAGAGAGGGCTGGATTCGATTCGAGCGCGGAGCTGAGTGGAATCGGAAGTCGTCATCGGTTCTTAGGCCCAGGCGCTACACATGTCAGTCCGCTGCAGCTGAGTTTGCGCTCTGCGTTGTGATCGGGCCGTAGCTCTCAGGCCGGCGGTCACGGAAGAACTGCCACACTTTGCGCACTTCAGAGATCATGTCGAGATCGAGATCGGCAACGACGACTTCATCTTTATCGCGGCTTGCCTGCGCGATGATCTTGCCTCGTGGATTGCAGAAGTAACTCTTTCCGTAAAATTCGCCGATGCTCCACGGTTTTTCTATCCCTACGCGATTGATCGCGCCGACAAAGTATCCGTTCGCCACCGCATGAGCCGGTTGTTCCAGTTCCCACAAATATTCCGACAATCCCGCGACCGTTGCGGAAGGATTGAACACAATCTCAGCCCCGTTCAGACCCAGAATGCGGGCTCCCTCGGGGAAGTGGCGGTCGTAGCAGATATACACTCCGACGCGCGCATACTTGGTTTCGAATACGGGATAGCCGAGATCGCCTGGAGTGAAATAGAACTTTTCCCAGAATCCCGGATGGCAGTGAGGAATGTGATGTTTGCGATACTTGCCGAGATATTTTCCATCCGCGTCGATGACCGCAGCAGTATTGAAGTACACACCGGGCATGTGTTCTTCATAAACCGGAACGACGATCGCCATCTTGTGTTTGGCTGCAATCTTCTGCATGAGTTTGGTGGTCGGACCCTCGGGAACGCGCTCGGTGAGTTCATACCAACGGGCGTTTTGTTCCGCGCAAAAATATGGGCCGTAGAAAAGCTCCTGCAGGCAAAGGATCTGTGTCTTCTTGCGCGCCGCCTGTTCGATGAGTTTCATGTGCTTGTCGAGCATGGCCTTGCGGATTTTGTCGAGCGGGCGCTCGGTGCTGAGCGCGTTGCTGGCTTGAATCAAGGCACAGCGGACAATGCGGGGCATGGAATTCCTCCACAACTCAATGTCGAGGAACGAAACTATAGCAGAATCGATCGCTAGACTCACCAAGCGAATGCGCCTGCCGTTGACACGGCGAGGCGTGCTGAATAGACTCGGCCTTCCACTCCGGGATAACACCGAAGATCATGCCAAAGCGCCCTCGAATTGCAGTAGTTGGCAGCGCGAACATTGACCTCACAACCTTCACGAATCAATTTCCGAAACCGGGCGAAACCATCTTCGGTCAGAAGTTTGATCTCGGATTCGGAGGCAAAGGCGCCAATCAAGCTGTCGCGTCGCGCCTCTGTGGCGCCGAAGTATTCATGGTCGCGCGTGTTGGCAGTGATTTGTTCGGGCCTGCGACTATTGAAAATTTTCGCAAGCAGGGGATTGATCCCACGCACGTCCGGCAGGTCGAGGGTCTGTCCAGCGGAGTGGCGCCGATCTTTGTCGAGCCCAGCGGACAGAATCGCATTCTGGTTGTGAAGGGAGCGAACGATGCGCTCAAGCCGGCCGATGTGGATGAAGCTGCGGACGTATTGAAGTCCGCCGACTGCATCGTTCTACAGTTCGAGATTCCGGTCGAAACGGTGTATTACACGATCGCGTTTGCGCGGAAGAACGGAATCCGGTGCATCGTGAATCCTGCACCTGCGCAAGCGATCGATATGACGGCGTTGAAAGATCTCGATTACTTCGTTCCCAACGAAAGTGAGGCCGAGACGATTACCGGTTCTCCGGTAAAGACCGTGGAAGACGCAAAGAAATGTGCCGAGAAATTAGTCGCGGGCGGCATTCGGCGCGTGATTATCACTCTGGGAGCGAATGGATCTCTTCTGGCAAGCCGCGAGGGCCATGAACACGTGCCATCTTTTGCCGTGAACAGTGTCGACAGTACGGGCGCGGGTGATGCCTTTATCGGCAGCTTCGCGGTGTTTCTTGGAGAGGGCGTGCCTGAGAAAGAGGCGGTTCGCCGCGCGAACCTTTATGCTGCCCTCTCCACGACCGGGATTGGCACTCAAAAATCGTTTTACGACCGCGCGCGCTTCGACGCCGAGTGGTCGAAGCGGTCTTGAAACAATCACGATGAGTTTTGTTCGTTTGTAGAAATTCTGGAGCAAAGAATCTCCGCCGATTTCCTCTAGCTTCCGAAGCTTCACTGAAATGCGCAAAATTCACATTGCCGTAACAGTGCACTTGCGCGTTTCGAGGCGAAGCCGATCGGTCTCCATACGAAAATTCTTGACTTACCGCGGATAGGCAATTTATAAGCCGTGTCTGCGGTCCGATAGACCTCCCAGCTTCACGGGAAGGGGGAGGGTCTTTTTTCTTTTGGGGCAGACCGCCGAAAGGCAACAGAAATGTCGAGCAAAAAGACGCTCTTTGCGGTGTGTTGTTGCGCGCTGGTGAGCCTGTTGAGCCCTCTTCTCTACGGTCAGACGACAGGCAGTTTCTCGGGCACGGTTTCGGACAATTCCGGCGCGGTCCTTGCGGGAGCCAAGGTTACCGTCACGTCCCAGGCCACGAACATTTCCCGCGACGGTACAACGGATGACTCGGGTCACTACATTGTGCCGCTTCTCGGCGTTGCCGACTACACCATCAAGGTCGAAGCGTCGGGCTTCAGGATTTCTGAGGCAAAGGATGTGCGGCTTCAGATTGACGAGCACCGCGAGCTCGATTTCAAGTTGGTTCCGGCCTCCGTCAGCACTAGCGTCGAGGTAAATGCAACGGAAGTTGCGGTGCAGACGTCGAACCCGACCCTTGGCCAGGTCATCACGTCGCAGGAAGTATCGGAACTTCCGCTGAATGGCCGCGACTTCGTTCAATTGGCCACGCTCACGCCCGGCGTCACGCAGGAAACGAATCCCAACAGCTTCTTTAATGGCGGACCCAGCAGCGAAGTCTCGGCTCGCGGAACGTACTCTCTTTCGGTCGGCGGTTCCCGCGCGCAGAGCACCGACTGGTTGCTCGACGGCGTGGATAACAACGAGTTGACCGCCGGCGGTATCGCGATTCTGCCTTCGATCGATGCGATCAATGAGTTCAAAGTCCTGACCTATAACTATTCAGCCGAGTGGGGCACACGCGCCGGTCCGACCGTCCTGGTCACGACGAAATCCGGTTCCAACCAATGGCATGGCTCGTTGTTTGAATTTTTCCGCAACACGAAGCTCGATGCCCACACCTATTCATTTGGCATTTCATCTCCAAAGGAACAATTCAATCTGAACCAGTTCGGTGGCGCTCTAGGCGGAGCGATTCAAAAGGACAAAACGTTCTTTTTCCTCGACTACCAGGCTAAGCGACAGCGTCACGGAATTCCATTCTCAGGCATAGTCCCGACCTCGGCGATGATGGGTGGTGATTTTACCGCCGACCCGTTCGGTCTTGCCCGGCCAGGTTTTGGGGTAAACGCTCCCAGCGCCAACAATGATGGCTACGGTAACCTCGTGAATCCCTATACGGTGACCCAGGCGAATCCGGCAGGCCTTCCGTTCCAGTGCGACGGTTCTGGAAATCCCCTTTCAACAAGTGATGGAACGCAGGCCACGGGCACGCCTTGCAATAAGATCCCGGTAGGTCTTGCAGGCAGTGGCGGCATGGCGGATCCTGCTGGCCTCGCCATGATCCACCTTTACCCTCAGAGTAATGCGAGTAATGCGGGGCTGGGTTTTAACTTCACAAACACTCCTGTAAGAAAGCTCAACGAAGGCGAGTTCGATGTTCGCCTTGACCACAATTTCTCCAGCAAGGATTCCATCTTTGCCCGTTTCAGCTACGACCAGGCTGTGTCGTTTGTGCCGGGCGGATCACCGGGATTCGCCGAGGCGGGCGCGTTCGCCAGTACACAGGACATCACCAACCATGGCCGCAACGTTGCGATCTCCGAACAGCATATTTTTTCTAACAATACTATCAACCAGTTCACGGCCGGATTTAATCGAATTTTCAATCACATCTCGTCGTTCGGCACGGGCACGTGTGAAGCGGCGCAACTCGGGATCCAGGGCGCGGATCTCGGCGGTGCCTGCGACAGCATCACCGGCTACCCCGCCAGTCTGAACCAGTCCTCGAAGGATTGCGTCGGCTGCGGTCTTAGTTCCACGCAGCTCACTGGCTACTGGTCGCTAGGCGATCGCGGGTTCTCTCCATTCCAGGGTGGAACCAACGTGTTCTCCGTGTCTGATGCGATCGACGTGATTCGCGGCCGTCATCACTTCACTTTTGGCGGCGGGATTCGTGCCAACCAGATGAACGTTTTGACCAACGGTTTTGGAGATGGATATTTCTTGATGTTCGGCGGCTCTGGGTCGTTCACTGGAGATGACGCCGCGGACCTGCTGCTTGGGCAGGTGGGCGGTTCCATTCACGACCAGACGTTCCTCGGCGCCACGACCGGACGCCGTTGGAAAATGTATCGTCCGTTCGCGGAAGACGAATGGCGCATCACCGATAGCCTGACCCTAAACTTAGGTATTGCATGGTCGCTGACCACACCTATCACTGAAGCTCAAGGACGTCAGGCAAACTTCGACTATACGACCGGACAATACCTGATCGCTGGCTCCGCTCCCGGGATCAGCGGTTGCACAAACTGCGTGCGCACTGGCGGAAATGTCGGCGTTCAGTTCGACAAGACAGCGCTTGAGCCCCGCATCGGCATTGCCTGGAAGCCGTTCGCCGACGGGAAGACCGCAATTCGCGCCGGATACGCCATCTATCACGACTCGGCGTGGAGTCAGGGGGCGCAAGGTCTTTGGCAGAATCCGTCGTATTACGCTGAAGTCGACAATTTTAATTACTTCGCCGGCAATCCTTGTCCTTACGCGAACGCATTGTCTGCCGCGCCGCAGAACTGCGGACTGCAGCTCAGCTTCCTGCAGCCAAGTCTTCAACCGATTCTGTCCCCTCCGAATCCGGACAGCTTCACAGGAACGATTCAAACCCAACCTCTCAACTTCAAGCAGGGGATGGTGCAGCAATTTAATTTGAACATGGAGTACCAATTGCCGGGCGAAGTGGTTGTGACCGCTGGTTATGCTGGTGCACGCAGTACGCACATCCTGAACGACGGTCTCAATCAGAACATTGGTTCTCCGACCGCGTGTGCGGGAGGGCCGAACGCGCAGCCTGGTTACACACTGGGATGCGGTCCGGGTGGAGCTTACTTTCCTGCTCCTTACGGTGAGTTCACATCCATCGATAACAACAGCGACAATGGTCGGGCTCACTACGACTCGTTCCAAGTCAAGGCAGAGAAGAATGCGCGGCATGGGCTTTACGCTCTGTTGAGCTACACCTATTCGCGAGCCTTCGATTCTGGTTTCCCGGATGGCCTGGGAACCCTTCCCGGAGCGATGTACTGGCCGCTGCCCGGTGCTCAGAAACTCGACTGGAGCCTTTCGCAGATCAATCTTAACAACCAGTTCACGGCCAGCGTGCTCTACGATCTGCCGTTTGGCAAAGGCAAGAAATTCGGAAGCGGCTGGAACGGCGTGACTGATGCCGTTTTTGGAAACTGGAAACTGAATGTGATCGAGAAAGCGACTTCCGGCTTCCCGCTGTTCGTGGTTGCCAGCAACAACGGCAACTTCAGCGGTTCCGGCGTAAACTTCGCCTGGAACGGCAACAGCTTGAACCGTCCGAACGAAGTTGGTAATCCGAACGTGGGTGGTCCCGAGGGCGGAAGAACAGACTGTCCGGCGCAGGTCCATACTCTGACGGCGTGGTTCAACCCCTGCGCGTTCGCGGACGCACTGACCGGCGAACTCGGAAACGCGTCGCGGGCGCCACTGTACGGACCTCGCTTCGTGAATACGGATTTTTCCGTAATCAAGGATTTCCCGCTGTCCTTCCGCGAAGGAACTTTTGTGCAGTTCCGCGCGGAATTCTTCAATCTGCTCAACCATCCCCACTTCTTTTTGCCGGGCACCAGCGCCGCTTCTATGCAAGACGTGGATAGTCCGTCCAGTTTCGGAGTGGTGAACAGCACATTGAACGATCCTCGATTCATTCAGTTCGCGCTAAAAGTCATCTTTTAGGGGTGCGATTGAACGTTGCAGGTTCACGTGGGCAGGCTGAGCGATGCTCAGCCTGCCCACGTTTTTGCGTCACGAACTCGAAGGGAGAATTTAATGTTTGAAATCCGCAAGGTGCGGATGACTGCCCTCTTGCTTGTCTCTTTGACTTCTTTCGCAGCGGCACAGAAGATCAAGGTCATTGTCGACCAGGACGCCCGTGGTCCTGGAACCAGCGACCAACAAGCAATCCTCGTTTTCCTCCAGTCGGAGAAGTTCGACGTCCTCGGCATCACCACGGTCAGCGGAGATCAGTGGGTGAAGGAGGAGACGCAGCACGTGCTCCGTCTGCTGGAGATTGCCGCCCGCACGGACGTTCCCGTTTATCAGGGCGCGGAGTTTCCCCTGATCAACTCGAAAGAAGAATCCGAACGTTGGGAGACTCTCTACGGAAAATTCGAGTATAAGGGCGCGTGGACCGATAAGTTCAAGGCCAACCGCTCCATCGTCTACGAAATGCCGTATCACGATCCCGATGTCGTTCCCCCGATGCCCGAAGGCGAGCCGCATCTGGAGGCGCATTCTGGAACTGCTGCCGAGTTCATTATCCAGATGGTGCATAAATATCCCGGGGAAGTTGTCTTGTGGGCGGGTGGGCCACTGACAAACTTCGCGCTCGCGCTGAAACTGGACCCGTCGGTGGCCACGCTGGCCAAGGAGTTCGTGTTGATGGGCGGCGGTCTCTATGCGGACAAGGGGGCGATCGATACCGGTGCCATCGACTCGCGGCGGGAGTTCAATTGGTGGTTCGATCCGGAAGCGGCGCGAATCGTCCTGCGAGCCCCATGGAAGAAGATGACGATTACTCCCATCGATATCTCGGTCAAGACGCGCTATACGACCGAGATGAAAGCGGCCATCGCCAAGGCTGAAACACCGATCACGCAGTATCTGGATAAATATTCATTGCCCGGCTACATGTGGGACGAAATTGCGGGCATCGCGTTGATCGAACCCTCAATCATCACTGGCCAGAAAAAGCTATTCATGGACATCGACATCGATCACGGCGCCAGCTACGGCAAAACGCTCTTCTGGGACGCGGCGGCTCCAGTTCCACCGTACGAACGGCTGGCGAATGTGCAATTCGACATCGACGCCGAGAAGTTCTACAAGATCTATACGGACCTGATGACTCGGCCTCCAGGCAAGAAGTAAGAGACGCTAAGGACCTACCAATGGAGAATGGCCTCAGCTCTCGCTGGTCTAGCTGACACTGAGAAATCATGCCAAAAATGAAATTGTCTCTGCTCTCGTTCCTGCTCGTTGCCACCCTGTGCTCCGCGCAGCCGCGCCGCAAAGTCATCATCAACGAAGACTGTTCTGGCCCCGGCGGAAGCAACATGCAAACGCTGCTGCTCCTGATCCAGTCTCCGCAGGTCGAGGTGCTCGGCATCACGGTTGTCAGCGGAGATCAGTGGCGCGACGAAGAGGTCGCTCACACGCTACGCCTGCTCGAGATCATTGGCAGGACCGACATCCCCGTCGTTCCTGGCGCTGCTTTTCCTCTGGTTCGTACTCGGGAAGAATCGCAACTCTGGCAAGAGCATTACGGCAGAGTCGCGTATGCGGGTGCGTGGGACGACCGCTGGAGGCACGAAGCTTCAATCGTGCCGCCGCTTCCGGAAGGTGCGCCCACCACGAAGCCCGCCGACGAGGATGCGGCGCATTTCCTGATCCGCATGGTGCGCAAGTATCCGCATGAGGTCACGATCTACGAAGGCGGACCGATGACGAACACGGCGCTGGCGATCTCTCTCGATACCCAGTTCCCGGAACTTGCGCAGGAACTTGTGTTCATGGGAGGGAGTCTCAGTCCGCAGACTGACAATCCGGAATTCCTGAACAATCCGCGGCATGAGTTTAATTTCTGGTTTGATCCCGAGGCCGCGGCCATCGTGTTGCGAGCGCCATGGAAGAAAATTGTCTGCACGCCCACCGATGTCTCGGTCAAAACTCACATGACCGCCGCGCTGGTAAAGGAGATCGAAGCCAGCGGAACTCCGGCAGCCCGATACATCGCCAAGTTCGCGATGTTGACTCCGGGTGCCGACATCATGTGGGACGAACTCGCCGCGGCCGCGTGGATTGATCCCGCCATAATCACGAAGGGCGAGACTCGTTACATGAGCGTAGACATTGACCGGGGCGCCGGATACGGAAATACTCTGACCTGGTCCACGAGCAATGCTCCGCAGACCGCGACGCAAAAGGTTGAAATTCAGTTCGATATCAACACTGAAAAGTTCTATCGAATGTTCGTACGCCTGATGACCGCGCCAACTCCGCACTGAATGCAGCTTCGGTTGGCGCTCGGGTGGAGAACGGCATACAATAAAAGTCTGCGAATCTTGACATATGTCTCCTATTCCTGACGATCTCAGTACGGTCAAAGACGACATGATCGCCTTCATCGAAGGCCACGGTATGCGCCGTTTTCACGGCTTCGTGGACTACGAAGAAGTCCAGTGCGTCATGTGGGATACCGGAGATAATCCTGATGGCTGGAAGGATTTCGTTGAACTTGCGAAGGCGGCCGGCGCTCCTTTCCTCACGATGCATGCATGGACTCTCGCGCGCACCGAACTCGACGAGATGGTACAGCGCCTCACCAACTCCGAATTTACCGACGGCGACGATGTGGAAGACGCCCGCTGGCTCCGCGCTCACGTCGGCAAGGTTGGATATCTTCAGCTGGGCTGGGCTTATCAGGGATCGATGTTTCTCTGCGAGGTAAGCACCGAATGGTACGAGCGCTACCAGCACCTGCTGGAGGTCTCGGACGAATTCGGCGGCCTCACCATGGACGAACCAGACCAGGACGAAGAAAACTAGAACCGCAAGTGTGAGACCGGGCCTCAGATCCGGTCGTCGAGCGAAGCTCGGCGCCCGAATGCTACAGCCCGCCTCGATCCTCGCAGTAGTACACTGCTAATTCCCATGCAGTGGATTCAAAAGCCAGCCGACCAAACCCTGGTCGCTCCTTTACTCACAGAGCTGCGCACGGATCCCGCGTTCCGCGGCACGGCCACTGCGAGTGCCGCGCATATCCTGGCTCCGCTGCTGGTTCGTCGCGGCATCACCGACGTCGAGGCCGCGCAACATTTTCTCGCGCCCTCCATCGCGCATCTTCATTCGCCTGAACAGATGGCCGGGCTGCGGGCCGCCGTCGACCGTCTTGACGCCGCTATCGAGCGCAAAGAGCCGATATTGATCTACGGCGACTATGACGTGGACGGGACAATGGCGGTCATTATCCTGAAGACGGCGATCGAACTCTGCGGGGGTGCGGCGGACTTTCACGTCCCGCACCGCATTCGCGAAGGCTATGACATGCGCGATGACGTGATCGAACGCGCGGCGGACGCCGGTATTCGACTGATCGTCAGCGTCGACATGGGCATTCGTGCCTTCGCCCCTGCGGAGACGGCGCATCGGCTTGGAGTCGATCTCATCGTGACCGACCATCACCTGCCCGGTCCCAACGGCGTGCCCAATGCGTTGGCCGTCATCAATCCGAATCAGAAAGGCTGCGAGTATCCCTACAAACAACTTTGCGGTGCTGGTGTCGCCTTCAAACTCGCGCAAGGATTGATGCAGCGCCGCCTCGACTCAAAGGATCAAAATAAGCTTCTGCTTTCGTTCATGAAGGTTGTGGCAATCGCGACCATCGCGGACGCTGTCCCGCTAACTGGCGAGAATCGCGTCTTTGCTTCGCTTGGTCTCGACGCGCTGCGCAGGGCCGTCAATCCCGGACTCAAGGCGCTCCTGGAAGCGGCACAGATTTCTGCGAACCGTCCGCCCACCTCGGGGGAAGTCGGTTTCCGCATTGCTCCCCGGATCAACGCTGCCGGACGCATGGACGTCGCGCGCGACGTCATCGAACTTTTCAGCGTCAAGGACCCCGTGCGCGCCCGGGAGTTGGCTGCAAAACTCGACCAGCTAAATACTGACCGCCAGGAGGAAGAGCGAAGAATCCTGCGCTCCGTGGAGGAGCGATTCGCGGGCGATCCCACTCTGTGCGACGCCTATTGCATTGTCGTTGACGGCGACGGATGGCATCGCGGCGTTATCGGCATCACTGCGACGCGCATCGTCGAGCGTTACAACCGGCCCACTGTTGTCATCTCCCGCGAAGGAGAGGAATCATTCGGTTCGGGCCGGTCGATTCGCGCGTTTCACCTGCTGGAGGCGATCGAGTCGTGCGGGAGTTTGTTCTCCCGGTATGGAGGTCATTCTCACGCCTGCGGGTTTGCGATGCCGACGTCCAACGTCGAAGAACTCCGCGCGCGGCTCGATCAGTTTGCCCGCGTCCGTTTGACGCATGCCGACTTCGATCCGATTCTCGAGCTCGATGGGGAGCTGAGTTTGACGGACGTTTCGCACGAACTGTTCCGGGCTCTTCAACTGCTCGAGCCGCACGGAATGGGCAATCCCGAGCCCGTCTTCGCCGCGCACTGGACGGAGTTGGCGGCCCCTCCGCGGGTTCTGAAGGAGAAGCACCTCAAGCTCAAGCTGAGGACCGGGCAGCCGCTCGGTCAAACGTTTTCGGAATCGATGAAGGCGGATCCTTCCGAACTCGCCGCGGCTGCTGTCCTCGCCACTCCGCGCTGCCATCCAGACGGCGCAGCAATCGGTCGCAGCGATAAGGCAGCGGCAATTTCGGAAGGCGGTTTACCGGAAACCAAAAACCGGGAACTGAGAACTAAGGTCGTTTTCGATGTCCTCGGCTGGAACATGGCTGAACGCCTGCAGCAGGCGCCGCTCCTTGCAGGCGATCGCGTCGATGTTGCTTTCACTATCGGACACAATGACCACCCCGAATACGGCGGCCTGGAACTGTCTTTGCGAGATTTGAAGCCTGCTGCTACCACAGGTGATAGTGCCCGTCCCGCTGAGCCATCTGCACGCTGACGCCGAACAGCGCGGCCAGCCGGTCCACCTCAAGTATCTCTTCTTTCGGGCCGTCGGCCACGATCCGTCCGCGGCTCATCAGTACAACTCGCTGAATCTCAGGAACGATATCGGCCAGTTCGTGGGTCACGAGAATGATCGCTGTCCCGGCCGTTGCCAGCGCGCTCATCGTGTGGCGGACGTTCTGCTGGGCCGACAAGTCCAGGGAATTGCAGGGCTCATCAAACAACAGCGCGCGCGGCTTGTGGACGAGCGCTCGGGCAATCAGCACGCGCCTTGCTTCTCCGGACGACATCTCGCATACCGGCCGGTCCGCCAGATACGAGATATTCAACCCGTCCAGGGCCGCTTCTGCCAATGCGCTTTGTTGCGGATCCACCGAGTGATTTGAATAAATGGCATTACTGCTGAAGAATCCCGACAGCACCACGTCGCGCCCGCAGGAATCCCCGGTGCAAGTCAACATCAAGTCATTCGACACGATCCCGAGGCCAGCCCGCAGCTTGAATACATCCCACACCTCTTGTCCGCAGATCGACATGGAGGACTCCGGCCGTACCACCGGATAACATTCGCGCGTAATGGTCTTGATCAGCGTGGACTTGCCACAGCCGTTCGGCCCCAGAATCGCGACGTGCTCATCGGTTCCAGTGCGAAGGTTGAAGTCATCGAGAACGATCTTCTGCCCCCGCATGACGCGGAGGTTGTGAAAATCCAGAAGAGTTGAAGTGTCAGGAAGATTCATTGCATCCAAAGTGTAGACAGAGTGTAGACGAGCTTAAGGGTGCCAGGAAACCCGGAACCAGCAATCGAACACTGAGAACTGTTCTACCATTACACTGAACGCAGATGCCGCTGAAGATCTACCGTCTCCGCCGCCTGCTGGCTGCGACTGCCATTTTGCTCACACTGGTGGTCGCGACCATGTATTTCTATGCGCGTTCGCAGGCGACGAATATGTTGAAGTCCATTCCCGGCAAGATCGGCTACGACCTCAAGCAAACCGCTAACGGATTCCAGTTCTCCAAGTCGGACGGAAAGCGCACTCTCTTCACGGTCCAGGCGGGCGACGTTAAAGAATTCAAGCTCAACGGCAATGCCGAACTGCACAAAGTCAGCATCGTTCTCTATGGCCGCGATTCCTCGCGCTTTGATCAGATCTACGGGGACGATTTCGCCTACAACCAGAAGACGGGCGACGTCACCGCGAAAGGCGACGTCCAGATTGATCTAGTCGCGAACCCCGCGGGCCTGACCAGTCCAGACCAATCGACTCCCAAGGAACTCAAGAATCCGATTCATCTGAAAACGCGCGACCTGGTTTTCAACAAAGAAACAGGGAACGCCTCGACGGATGCGCGCGTTGAGCTGCGCACGCCGCAAGCGAGCGGATGGGCTGTAGGCGTCCAATACGCGGGCAAGACCAACGTGTTGACTCTGTCTTCGCAGGTGCACGTCGAACTGAGCGATCCAGATGCCTCTGTTCTCGAGGCCGAACATGGCGTCGTCACGAATGATCCCCGCACGATTGTGTTGGATCATCCCCGCCTCAATCGCAAAACGGGTACGATGCAGGCCGATCAGGCAATCATCTACCTTGACGCCGAGAATCAAGTCGAACGAGTGGTTGCGACGGGGAATGTCACCTCCGAAACGCGCATGGGGGTGGGCAAGGCGCGCGCGCACAAGGACGACGCCAAGCCGCCGGGAGAAATCCAAGGCCGCGCAGACCATGCCGATTTCCAGTTTCTACAGGGACAAGAATTGCTCCATACCGCAACGCTCACCGGCAGAGTTCACATCGAGCAAACTGGAGCCCAGCCCGTGCATGGCGATGCCGGACGCGTCATCCTCGATTTCGTCGGCGACAACGAGTTGAAGAAGGTTCACGCCCTGGACGGTGTTCGCCTCACTCAGACGGCTGCTGGCGACAATAATCCGACTGAAAGCAAAGCGGGGAATTCGCCACAGGAATTCCTGCTGACCGCTCCCGTCATTGACTTCGACGTTTCTCAGGGAAATCTCTTGCGGCACGCTCAAACGTCAGGGGCCGCTCAGATGACGATCACGCAAACTCCGCAGGTTGCTGGCTCCGCTCCCGCGTCGAAAGCCGAACGAACTGTCGTGACGGCTGGAAAGTTTGCCGCGGAGTTTGCCGCGACCGACGGTCGCAGTCACCTCACCAGAGTCCACGGCGCACCCGACGCCCGCATCGTCAACTCGTCTGAGGGACAGCCGGAGCGCGTCAGCACCAGCGACGCGGTCGACGCGGTGTTTCTCCCCCAAGGCGGAATCCAGGCTGTCACCCAGAAGGGGAACGTTGTCTATTCCGATAGTCAGGCGCCCGACAAGAAGATGCAGGCTTGGGCAGAATTGGCCCGCTACACTCCCGCCGATCAGATGCTTGTGCTGACAGGCAGCCCTCGCGTTGCGAATGGTGGCATGCAAACTACCGCGAACAGCATCCGGATCAATCGCGCTACCGGCGACGCCCTGGCGGACGGAGACGTCAAAAGCACCTACAGCGAGCTTCAGGAACAACCCAACGGCGCCCTCTTGGCGTCCTCGTCGCCGATCCACGTCACCTCGCGCAGCATGACGGCCCACGGCAACGCGGGAGTCGCTCTCTATACCGGCAAGGCCCGCCTCTGGCAGGATGCCAACATCATCGATGCGCCCTCAATCCTGTTTGACCGGGACCATCGGTCCTTGACCGCGCAAGGCACCTCGACCCAGCCCGTGCAGACGGTCCTCGTCCAGACCGAAAAGCTAGGAGGAAAGAATAGCGAAGCCAAGCCGGCGAAGCAGTCGGCGGCGTCGGCCGAATCCAGCCCCATCTCAATCACAGGGTTGAAACTCACTTATGCCGATGCCGAGCGGCAGGCCCACTACGAGGGTGGGGTTGTGGCTAGAGGCTCCATGTTCACTGCTTCCGCCAAAACGCTGGACGCCTACCTCATGCCCCATGGTCAAACGACCAAGGGTCAATCAGTTGCCGGGCCCGGTCAGCTGGATCATATAGTGGCCGAGGGCGGAGTGGTGATCCAGCAACCCAAGCGGAGGGCGGAGGGAGAGAAGTTGGTGTACACCACCACCGAAGACAAATTCGTCCTGACGGGCGGACCGCCTAGCATTTTTGATGCCGAACAAGGCAAGATTACCGGGGTTTCGTTGACTTTCTTTAGACGCGATGATAGGGTGCTCGTAGAAGGCGAAGCAAGCACTCCTGTGGTAACGACGACGCGAGTGGCACGATAAATGCGTACCCTGGCCACCGAAGAAATTGGCAAGTCATATCGTGGCCGGCGCGTAGTCAATGGGGTCAGCCTGACAGTCGAGCAGGGCGAAGTAGTTGGATTATTAGGCCCTAACGGCGCAGGCAAGACCACCACGTTTTATGCAATTGTAGGCCTGATCCCTCCCGATACTGGCCGCGTACTGTATGACGGTCAGGACATCACAGACGTTCCCATGTACCTGAGGGCACGTCAGTATGGCATCAGCTATCTCCCGCAAGAAGCTTCGGTTTTTCGCAAACTGACGGTAGAAGAGAACATCCTCGCGGTCTTAGAGGCGCAGCGGATTTCCTGGCACGAGCGCCGCGAGAAGATGGAAAAGTTCATTGACGAGTTGGGACTGGAGCACATCCGCCAAAATCGCGGGTACGCTCTTTCCGGTGGAGAACGCCGGCGCGTGGAAATTGCCCGCTGCCTGTGCATCAACCCCACCTTCATTTTGCTGGATGAACCGTTTTCCGGGATCGATCCCATCGCCGTTCTTGACTTGCAGAAAATCATCAGCAGCCTGCGGGCCAGCGGCATCGGAGTCCTGATTACCGATCACAACGTCCGGGAAACGCTCACGGTTACCGATCGGGCTTATATCATCGATGACGGCAGAATCTTCCGCCAGGGAAAGCCCGAGCAGTTGGCAAGCGATCCAGAAGTGAGAAGAGTGTATTTGGGAGAAAGCTTCTCGCTGGTGTGAGAAAAAACGTCGTTCGCCGCTAGTCGTTGGTCGTGGGACAAAGGCCGGTCGACAGCAGGAATTGGCTAACGACGAATGACCGACGACCGACGACCATGGTTTTATTACAGCACAAACTCAGCGTAAAGCTTTCGCAGCGCCAGATCCTCACTCCGGGGCTGGTGCAGATGGTCTCCGTTCTCGCGCTCAACAAGCTTGAGCTCAAGGACATGATCAACGCCGAGATGGTCGAGAACCCTGTCCTCGAGGAACTCGAAGATTCCGTTCCTCTGCTCGACGAAGTCGGCAAGAAAGAAGAAGATCGCGAGCGCGCCGCCGCTGCCACGACCGATGAAAATCCCATCACCGCTGAAAAAAAAGATCCCTTCGAAGAGATCGACTTCGGATCGTTCTTCCAGGACTACCTCGATCCCGGATATCGCACTCACAGCGAGATGGAAGATATCGAGCGCCCGTCGTTCGAAAATTTTCTCTCGAAGCCAACCAATCTGACCGACCACCTTGCGTGGCAACTGGGTGCGCTGAGCCTGCGCAGCGAGGTTCGCGAAGCCGCCGACCTGATCACCGGCAACCTGAATGAAGATGGCTACCTGATCGCCAGCGATGAGGAGTTGCTCGGAGTGATTCCGCCGGCGACTCCGGAAGCCGATGCCGTAACCGCCAAGAATATTGTCAGTGAAGCCCAAGCATTGGGAATCGCCGAGCCGGTGCTTGACCCGGAGGTCGAAACGGCTGAGTCGGAAACTGCAGAAGCCGCCGCCACAACCGAGTTTACGGAGTCGTCCGACTCGGGACCGGCATTGATTTCTGATCCCGCCTTATCTGGAAATGCGACGTTCTCTCCAGCCGTTGAACCCCTGGCAGAAGCGTCTTTTTCATCGACATCGGGAAATGGAGCGGCCGCGGTTGCGCCCGCGCCTGAACCTGCAGCCCGCGCAGTGTCGACGTTCAATCCGCGATTTACGGCCGCAGACTTGCAGGAGGCCTTGCAAGTCGTGCAGCAACTCGATCCTCCCGGCGTGGCATGCCGAGACCTGCGGGAGTGCCTGCTCGCACAGCTTCGTTTTCACCAAGTCCAGTTGGAGCAGCACAAAAACGGCAATGGCACGGCTCAAGTGCTGCAGGATGCCATGGCCGTCGTCGACAACCACCTGCGCGGTTTGCAGAACAAGCAGCATAAGGAAATCGCGAAAGCCATCGGCCGCCCCATCGAAGCCGTGCAGACTGCCCTCGACTACATTCGCACCCTCGATCCGCGCCCCGGCCTGCGCTACAACAAAGTCCAGGCGCGCCTCATCGAACCCGACGTCGCTTTCGTGAAGCACGGCGACGAGTGGCTGGTCATCATGAACGATGAGGACCTGCCGCAACTTCGCCTCAACCCGGCCTACAAGAAACTGGTCACGCGCGACGGCACCAACGAAAAGAGCACTCGCGATTACGTTAAAGAGCGCTACAAGAGCGCCATCCAGCTCATCAAGAATATCGAGCAACGCAAGCAGACCATCACCAAAGTCTGCTACTGCATTGTCGCTCGCCAGCAAGATTTCCTGGAACGCGGCATCGATCAACTCAAACCCATGATGATCAAGGAGGTGGCCGAAGAAATCGGCGTGCATCCTTCCACGGTAAGCCGTGCTGTCGCCAACAAGTACGCCCACACACCACAAGGCGTATTCGAGCTGCGCTACTTCTTCAGCGAAAGCGTTCAGGGTCCCGAGGGCGGCGGTACTTCGCTACTCATTCTCAAACGCCGCGTCAAGAAGCTGATCGAAGAAGAAGATCCCAGCCGTCCGTTGACCGACGAACAGATCACCCGCATCCTGCAGTCGCAAGGCATCCAGGTGACCCGCCGTACGGTGGCCAAATATCGCGAAGATATGCGCATCCCGAGCACGCACCAGCGCCGGGTGAAAAAATAAGTCGTCGTTAGCCGCTAGTCATTCGTTGTTAGCGAACCCGCTGACGGTTGGGGTTCCGAGCTAGCAACCAGCGACTGACGACCAACGACCAAATGCAGTGCCCGATTTATCTCATCGATTTAATTCTCAGGAGGGGCGCTCATGAACGTGGAATACACCGGACGACAATACGAAGTCACTGCCGCCATCCGCAAAGAAGTAGAAACCGGCCTCACAAAGATCCGCAAAATTCTCGGCGACAAGTTCGAAACCAAAGTCATCCTGGCAGTCGAGAAGCACCGTCATAAAGCTGAAATCACGATTACTCCTCGCAAAGGCCCGCTGGTCGGCCTCGCCCAGGCCAAGGACATGAGTATCGCGGTCAACGAAGCGCTCGATCACCTGGAGAAGCAGGCGATCAAGTACAAGACCCGCTGGATGTCAAAGAAGCGTTCCGCCCGCAAACACGAAGAAGTCAAGAAGTGGAACGGCCATTCCACGCAGGAGGAGGTCCAGACCGTAGTCGGCCTCTCCGAGAAAACTGCGGTCCCGGTGATGGTCCACAAATATCCTGCCGTGGCCAAGACGACCGAAGTTCACCTGATCCGTTCTGACGAATCGGTCGCCATGCGCCCCATGACGCTCGAAGAAGCGATCAAGGAAGCGCATTTCAAAGATCGAGATGTCTTCGTCTTCCGTGACCCCAAGGGCAAAGTCATGGTGCTGCATCGCGCCCGGGACGGCAAAATGCAGCTGATCGAAGTTCCGTAGGATGGTTTCAACGTGGGTGCCCCACCCTTGTCGCGTTTTGTGCGACAGGGTGGGGATTCTGACTTACTGGCCCATTGTCCCCCGCAAGCGTATGATCCTCCAGCCGTCCAACCCAACCTAAATTTCAGGAGATCACTATGAAGAAGATCTACGGGCTCTCGATTTTCCTGTTGTTCCTGGCCCCGGCTGTGTTCGCGCAGGAGCACTACACCGAAGGGCCAATTTGGCGTGTTCAACTGATTCGCGTCAAGCCCACCCAGATGGATGCTTATCTCACCAGCCTTCGCCAATCCACCAAGCCCCTGATCGAAGAGGAAAAGCGTCAAGGGGTGATCATGGACTACAAGGTCTTCCTGAAGGAAACCAAGGCCAGCCCCGAAGATTGGGACATCGCGGTCGCCATCGAATACAAGAATCATGCTGCAATGGACGGCCTGGCCGCAAAAGGCGAAGCTGCGCGCGATAAGATTCTGGGCGGGAAACAAGCTGCGCAACAGTTGGGAGAGAAGCGTGCCGAGATCCGCGAAATCATTACCTCGGATCTGCTCCAAGAGATTTTCCTGAAATAGCTACTGGGAGTTTTTTGGAACAGGAAGCCCCATCCTTGTCGCGTTTTCTGACAGGGTGGGGATTTTGACTTTGGGGCGCTCGGTGTCCGAAAGGTTCTACTTGTTGGACTGTATTCGCAGCTAGAATTCGCCGCCAGGGAGTTTGCCCATGACGACGACTCGCACCTTCCGCAAGCCTTCTTGCGTCCTTGCACTTCTGATCCTCTGCAGCACACTCGGTTCGCCTCACTTCCTCCGGGCACAAGCCGCGTCATCGCCTGCCAAACTCTCTGTACACTGGGAGGAACTCACCGCCTCCGATTTCCGCGAAGCATCCAGCGGTCGCAAGGAACCTGCCTGCTTCCATTCGGAATCCTGGAAAAGCACGGCCCGCATCTTCCTCTCGGCACCGACCTCCTCGATGTGCGTAATGCCGCTCTTCACGCGGCCGAGCAAGAGTACGCAGTGGTCTTTCCCGAATACTATTTCGGACAAATCGCCGAAGCGCGCCACGAACCCGGCACCATGGCCTACAGCCGCAGCTTGCAATTGGCGTTGCTTCAGGAGACCACGGACGAGATAGCCCGCAACGGCTGCAGCAAGATCCTCATCGTCAACGGCCACGGGGGGAACGAATCTCTGCTTCCTTATTTCGCGCAGACACAGCTCGACAAGCCCCACGACTACGTTGTTTACGCCTTCGATGAACGCACTCCGGACATAGGCGGGCCGCAGAAAAAGACTAAGATCGATATGCACGCGGGCGAAAGCGAGACTTCGAAGATGAGGATTGCGCGCCCAGGCCTCGTCCATCAGCACCGCGCCACCAACGAATCCGGAGCGGATCAGGCTCGCCAGAAGATCCCGAACGACGTCTATACCGGCATCTGGTGGTACACGCGCTTCCCCCAACCATTACTGGGGCGAAGGAGCAGCCGCCTCAAAGGAACTAGGCGAGTTTCAAATGAACTGGTGGATTAGTTCGGTGGCAAAAGCGATCAAAGCCGTGAAAGCCGACGACGTCAGCCCCAAACTGCAGAAAGAGTTCTATGAAAACAACGTCCACCCGCTCGACACGCAACCGTAGCGCCGGCGACCCGCCGCTTGGGCTAGTGGGAGAATGTCAGCAGTTTCTATGAGCTTCCAATCAGCCAGCCGGTGATGAACACCAACACTTCCGCCCAGCCCCACTTGAAGCGCAGCCGAAACCCATGGACTATCCATATAACGGTGCCGGATCCAGGTGATCAACGCTAACTCTGCGATCACAACCGCGCTCGCGGCCCAGAGCGCCATGCGGAAATCGTGCAACAAGAAAGGCAGTGTGTGGCCGATACCCCCCAGCGCCGTCATCGCGCCGCAGATCAACCCGCGCACCCAGGGATGCCCACGCCCGGTCAGACTTCCATCATCGGACAAGGCCTCGGCGAATCCCATGCTGATGCCTGCGCCCGCTGACGCCGCAAGGCCCACACGGAACGCAGTCCAGCTGTCGGTGGTGGCAAAAGCGGCGGCAAATACCGGTGCCAGCGTTGAGACGGACCCATCCATCAATCCGGCCAGCCCAGGCTGCACAATTTGCAGAACGAACAGACGCCGCTGTGCGACCTCTTCGTCCGCTTTCACATCGGCGGGCAGCTTCTGTTTGTCGAGCTCCTGCGCGCGCTCTTCGTGTTCCCGCTCCTCGTACGCGAGATCGTCGAGCAGTTGCCGGATGCTCGCATCTTGTGTGCGCGCGGCAGCTTTTTCATAAAATCTCCGCGTCTCGACCTCCATCGTCGAGGCCTCTTTGCGCACGGCCTCAATTCGCAGCGGGCGTACTAGCCACAAAGCCGGGCGCTCCACGAATCCCCGCACATCCTGCCGCCGGATCAGCGGAATGTGCTCGCCAAACTTTTTCTGGAAGAGTTCCAGCAGACGGCGCCGGTGTCCCGACTCCTCTTCGCGCATCCCGTCGAACATGGATGCCGTCCCCGGATAGTCCTGCCGTAATCCCTCAGCAAAATCGGCATAGACGCGTTCGTCCTCCTCCTCCAGGGCGATCGCCAGCGCCAGTACTTCGCGTTCCGTCAGCTCTTCGAACTTTTTCATGACGCCATAGCTTACAGGCCTCAGCACGCCGGGCACAATCTGGATTTCTGATTTTCGATACAACTTAAGTGACTTCATAACTCGGCGGTATCTCAGTGAGCACCCGCAGTGAGAAGCGACCGCGGCCCTTCGATGCTACTATCCAGTAAATGAAGCCGCGGAAGTCCTCTGGCTCTGTCCGAAAAGGATCGAAAAAAGCAAAGAAGCCGTCTGCCCGTCAGCGCACCCCCGAGCTCGTCATCATTACGGGAATGAGCGGCTCCGGGAAGGCATCGGTGCTGAAATCCTTCGAGGATCTCGGCTACTACTGCGTCGACAACCTCCCCGTCGAACTGATCCCGAGCTTCGCCGAACTAGCGCTGCAATCGCGGGATATCCGCCGGACCGCGTTGGTGGTGGACGTTCGCGAGGGCTCGAAGCTCGAGAAACTGCCAGGAATTCTGCAGTCTGTGCGCCAGATGATTCCGACGAAAGTCGTCTTTCTCGAGGCGTCCGATTCAATCCTGCTGCGGCGATTTAGTGAAACCCGCCGTCCGCATCCCCTGGGCACCGATTCTCCGGTGAAAACCGCCCTGAAGCAGGAGCGCCGTCATCTGAGCGCCATCCGCCGTTACGCTGATTTTGTTATCGACACGTCGAAATTCAATGTGCACGAGCTGCGCGCTCATATCAACGAGCGTTTTCAGGAGCAGTCTTCGGAGAAAAGCATCCTGGTCTCCTGCGTGAGTTTTGGCTTCCGCCAGGGCGTTCCGGAAGACGCCGACCTCGTTTTCGACGTTCGCTTCCTGCCCAATCCGCACTTCGTTCCAGAATTCCGGCCGCTTACGGGGCGTGATCCGAAGGTGGCAAAATACATCCGCTCTTTTCCCCAGACGCGCGAATTCATCTCACGTATCTCCGATCTTCTCGTCTACCTGCTGCCACACTACATCCATGAAGGGAAGAGCTATCTGACGATCGCCTTCGGATGCACCGGTGGACAGCACCGCTCCGTCATGATGGCGGAAGAAGTCGGTAAGCACCTTAGGCATGCCGGATACCGGGTGAAAGTTGTGCACCGCGACAGTCCGGAATAGAACTTTGCACTTTCGCCCCCCGGCCTGAATCAGGGGCTTCTGAGCGGTTCCGCCCGAGGCTTGGAGAACCCCAGAGCATAGGAAACGTCATTCTCCTTGGGCCGAACTCAAGTAAAATAGCCCCTTGCATTTCATCTCAATTCCACCGGCAGAAAGCGATTGCCGTCTAACGCGCCCGGGAGTCCTATGCGGCAAGTGATGCGCCTCGTCCGCTATGTGCTCCCTTTCCTCCTGCAGTTGTTGCCGGGCGTCGTTCTTCTGGCGGCCGTGGGCTTTCTTGAAGCGTTCCGTCTGGTGTTGCTCAAGCCGGTTCTCGATCGCGTGCTCAACCCATCATCCGGGTCGGAGAACATCATCCTGTTCACGATGCCCCAGACCGGGCAGCCCATCTACCTTCAGCGTTTCGTTCCCACGCACTTTCATAACGCGTGGACGATCGTTGCGTATGCGCTGGTGGCGTCGACCGTGCTGAAAGGTGTTTTCGACTACACCGGTACCTACCTGGTGAATCATGCGGGTTTTGGCATGATTACGAACCTTCGCAATGACTTGTACAACTCGGTTTTGCGGCGCTCGGCGGCCTTTTTTCAAACGCATGCTACCGGCACTTTGATCTCCACCATCATCAACGATATCGAGCGCGTTCAATTCGCGATGTCGAGCATCCTCGCCGAATTCCTGCAGCAGTTTTTCACCTTCCTCTTCACGGCGGTTCTGGTCGTGATTCTGGGAGGGAAGCTGGCGTGGGTACTGGTGATCTTCATCCCGATCATCATTTTTTCCGCGGTGCGCATTGGCCGCCGCGTCCGCTCGACCACGCGGACCGGCCAGGACCAGCTTGCTGACGTCCAGAACATCCTGCACGAGACCATCACCGGCAATCGCATCGTCAAAGCTTTTGGGATGGAATCGTGGGAGGTCGCGCGCTTTCGCAAAGCCGCGCAACGCTTGTTCCGCGCCAACTTGCGATCAGTGGCCGCCACCGCGATCAGCTCGCCGCTGATGGACATCTTCGGCGCAGTAGCGATTGCGCTTTTGCTTCTTTTAGGCCGCGCGCAGATTGCCCATCACGAACTTACGCTCGGAGCGTTCATCGCATTCGTCGCGGCCGTACTTAGTATGTACAATCCGGTTCGGAAGTTCGCGGTATTCAACAACAGCTTTCAGCAGGCCCTTGGTGCTTCATCGCAGCTGTTCACCTTCATGGATACCGAGGACGTCGTCCTCGAGAAGCCTCGGGCGAGAGCGCTGCCTCCGTTTTCGCACAGCGTTCGATTCGAAGGCGTCTGCTTCTCATATCAGTCCGACGGCGACGATTCCCGCGAAATCCTGCACGGGATTGATCTCGAGGTGAAGCGCGGCGAGATTCTTGCCGTCGTCGGCTCCAGCGGTGCTGGCAAGAGCACCCTCGTCCATCTGCTTCCCCGGTTCTTCGATGTGACTGCTGGACGCATTCTGGTCGACGATTACGACGTCCGCGACGTAACTCTCGCTTCTCTGCGCTCGCAGGTCGGCATCGTTACGCAAGACACGGTCCTGTTCAACGATACGGTGCGCAATAACATTGCCTACGGACAACCGCAGGTTCCGCTGAAGGACGTAGAAGCTGCTGCCCGCGCCGCTCTCGCTCACGACTTCATTCTGGCCCTTCCATCGGGGTACGATACTGTCATCGGAGAGCGCGGTGTGCGTCTTTCCGGAGGCGAACGCCAGCGGCTGGCCATTGCACGTGCCCTGCTGAAGAACGCGCCGATTCTGATTCTGGATGAGGCCACTTCCGCCCTCGACAGCGAGTCGGAAGCGCTGGTACAGTCCGCCTTGCACAATCTAATGAGCGGACGCACGGTCTTCGTGATTGCGCATCGTCTCTCAACCGTGCGCCGCGCCAATCGCATTGTCGTAATAGAAAATGGAACTGTCGCTGAAATCGGAGCGCACGAAGAATTGATGCGGCAGGCGGGCACATACCGGCGGCTTTACGAATTGCAGTTTGCCAATGTCGACGTACCCAAGGCGGTTGCGGGAACTTAAGAACACGGCCCACTATGCCCATACGCTCAATGACCGGTTTCGCGCAGGTTCGCGGAGAAGTCAGCAGCGCGAGTGCCTCCAGTTCTGGTGGCAAACTAGCATTCGTGCTTTCACTGAAATCGGTCAACCACCGTTTCCTCGATTTACACTTCCGTCTTCCTTCTGGAACCGATTCGCTCGAGATGCAGCTTCGCCGTCTACTCAAGGGGAAAATGGCTCGCGGGCATGTCGAGATTTCGCTAAGCCTGGAGCGAACCAGCAACGAAACGTTTGCCCTGAATCGCGAAATCGTCGGCGGTTATATCTCCGCCTTCCGCGCCGCCGCTGCCGAGTTTTCCATCGCCGCCGTGCTTGATCTCAATGCGATTCTCCGTCTCCCGGGCGCCCTCGAGTCAACGAATGAAACTGCCGATGGAGAACTCGAATCCGCCGTTATGGCAAAGGTCGGCGACGCGCTCGACCGGCTCAATCAAATGCGCGAGGAAGAGGGCCGCGGCATTGCCCGCGAGCTTCGCGACCGTATGGCGCATCTTTCCGAGGCCAGCAAGAGCGTGCACCAGCACCGCCGTGCCGTCCTGCAAAGCTACGGCGAAAGGCTGCAATCCCGCCTGCAGGAGTTGCTTGGAGCCAGCATCGACAAGGAGCGCATACTGCAGGAAGCCGCACTGCTGGTCGACCGCAGCGATATTCAAGAAGAAATCGTCCGGCTCGAAACCCACGTCCAGCATTTCCTGGGATTGCTTAACCAAGGCGGCGAGATCGGAAAGAAAATGGACTTCCTGCTCCAGGAGATGAACCGCGAGGCCAATACGTTGCTCTCGAAGACGTCTGGTCTTGCCGGCGAAGCGCTCAAAATTACGGAAGCAGGCCTGGCCATGAAATCAGAGATCGAAAAATCCCGCGAGCAGGTGCAAAACCTGGAATGAGCCCATCGCAGAAACCCTTGGTTTACATCATCTCCGCGCCCTCGGGTTCGGGGAAGTCCACTCTCACCAACGACCTTCTGAAACTCGTTCCCAACCTTGAGTTTTCAATTTCCTACACCACTCGTGCGCCGCGCGGTAGCGAGCAAAACGGCAAGCACTATCACTTCATCACGATGGAAGAGTTTCAAAAGATGATTCAAGCTGGCGAGTTCCTTGAGCACGCCAGCGTGCACGGGAACTGCTACGGCACCGCCCGTCACTTCCTGCGTGAGGCTGGGCGCAAAGGCAACGATCTGCTGCTCGATATCGATGTGCAGGGCGCCGCTCAAATCAAGCGTACGCTGACCGATGCCATCAGCATCTTCGTTCTACCTCCAGACCGCAAAACTCTCGAGTGGCGTTTGCGCAATCGCAGCGAAGATCCCGAAGATGTCATCCACCGCCGCCTCGTCACCGCAAGCCGCGAGATCGAGGAATATGACAAGTACGACTACGTCCTGATCAACGACAAGCTGGAGGAATCTTGCGAGAGGCTGAGGGCCATCGTGCTTTCGGAGCGCTTGCGTCGGTTGGACCGTACGCTTACCGAGCAGGAGATGAAAATTATCGACCTGGCGAACTCTTGTCGCCTGGCCAATGCCCGCGAACGGGTCCAACCCATCCTGTTGTCCTTTAGTGCGCCTGCGTCCCCTGCAAGCTCTTAGGTTTCGCGGTATGATTTCAGTGGCGCTCGGAACGAACGCCGGACCGGAAAGACAGCCCCGAAGTGGAGCAAGCCCGAAAGCTGGTCTTGTTCTGCGGAACTCATCGATAGACGTTCGGCATTGATTCGACTTCGAACTTGTTTTCGAACGGAGACTCCCATGAAGTTGATCGAAGGCTTCGACAGCAACTACCGGTACATCTTGGTCGCGGCACGCCGCGCACGCCAGCTTCAGTCCGGCGCGCCTCCAGTGGTCGACACGAACTCCCGCAAACCCTGCCGCATCGCTCAGGATGAAATCCGTGCGGGCAAGGTGAAATGGGAGATCCCGCCGACCCGCACCGCTGCCGAACAGGCCGCGGGGAATCTCGACAAGGCGCTCGGCCAGGACTGAAGAGGGATTGTTGATTTGTGGTTGTTGACGGTGGACTCATCCCTGAGTTTGGATGGGCTGTTCAATCAACAATTCAGAGTCATCAATCAATCGTTATGAAGATCGCCCTCGGCGTTACCGGTGGAATTGCAGCTTACAAAGCGGCGGAGATCGTCCGCCTGCTGCAGGACCGTGGTGTTCGCGTGCAGGTCGTCATGACCCGCGCCGCCCAGGAATTTGTAAAGCCTCTGACCTTCGCCGCTGTCTCCGGAGAAAAAGTCATCACCGGCATGTTCGCGCCCGGCGAGGAGCACGAAACGAATATCGATTCCGCGATTGAGCACATTGCGGTCGCGCAATCGATTGATGCCCTGGTCGTCGCCCCGGCTACCGCCGACGTTCTCGCTCACTTCGCGCAGGGAATTGCCTCCGACTTTCTGACCACGCTGTATCTGGCAACCACTGCGCCTGTGGTCGTTGCCCCTGCGATGAACGTGAATATGTGGAATCATCCGGCGACTCAGGCGAATCTCGAAATCCTTCGCAAGCGCAGCGTCAAGATTGTGGAACCGGGCACCGGATATCTTGCTTGTGGCATGACGGGCGCCGGACGCCTGGCTGACAACGAAGCCATCGTCGCCGCGGTGTTGGAGACTCTAGGTGTTTCGCAGGACCTGCAAGGCGAGACCGTGCTGATCACCGCCGGTCCCACCCGCGAGAAGATCGATCCGGTCCGCTATCTCACCAATCGTTCCAGCGGCCGCATGGGATACGCTCTCGCCGAAGCCGCCTTGCGCCGCGGCGCGCGGGTTCTTCTTGTGAGCGGTCCGACGTCGCTTACTCCGCCCGTCGCGGCGGAAGTCACGCGAGTCGAGTCCGCCGAAGAAATGCGCGACGCCGTCCTGAACCTCCTCCCGCATGCCAGCATCGTCATTAAGACCGCCGCCGTCTCCGACTATCGCCCCAAGTCGGCTGCTGGACAGAAGCTCAAGCGCAAAGGACCGATGGTTCTGGATCTCGAAGCCACGCCCGATATTCTGAAAGAGCTTTCGCTCAAGAAGACATCGCAGGTGATCGTCGGCTTCGCCGCTGAAACGGAAAATGTCCTCGAAAATGCCCGCCAGAAGCTGGTTTCGAAGAATCTTGACGCCATCGTCGTCAACGACGTTTCCCGCGAAGGTGTAGGCTTTGATTCCGACCGTAACGCTGTCACGATCATCACCCGCGACGACGTGGTTGAAGTCCCTGAAACCGCGAAGTGGGAAGTCGCTCAGCGAGTCCTCGATCAGGTTGTCCGCATCCGCCAATCCCGCAAGTCGTCCGTGAAAGCCTGACCTCCTACCCACTTTGTCATTCCGAGGAGCGGAGCGACGAGGAACCTGCTGTACTTCGCCGCTATCACGAACACGTCCGCTTCGCACTGCATTACAATCAAACCACTGATGCCCCGCACTCTTGAGCCGGATCTACGCCGCGCGCTCGCTGAGCGAGTTCGCTACTGCCACGAGATGGGCATCTACGATTTCTACCGCCGCGAGTCGCCAGTCGCAGAGGTGGCGGAGCCAGTAGCAGTCGCGGCCGAAGTTGAAGAGCCAGTGTTTTCGCCCACATCCCAGGAACAGCGAGAGGAAATGACCGCAAAGAAATCTGCCGTAGTTCCCAAGCCCGCCGACGAAACAATTTTTGAGACGCTGACTTCGAAGCTCGAGCAAGGAGTTTCCGACCCGGTCGCTGCGCTCAAGTTGATTCGCGAGGATCTCGGCGACTGCACGCGCTGCAAGCTGCACAAGCAGGGCCGCAAGCAGATCGTCTTCGGCGTCGGCGATCCGCATGCGGATTTGATGTTCGTGGGCGAGGGGCCCGGCGCCGACGAAGACACTCAAGGCGAACCATTTGTCGGACGCGCTGGTCAACTTCTCAACAACATGATCAAAGCGATGGGAATCCGTCGCGAAGACGTTTACATCGCAAACATCGTTAAATGCCGCCCACCGGGAAATCGCACGCCCGAACGCGACGAGTGCGAGACCTGTTCGCCATTCCTGATGCGTCAGATCGCCGTGGTCAAGCCCAAGGTTGTCGTTGCTCTCGGCGCGGTAGCGGCGAAAAATCTGCTCGCCATCAATGCTCCCATGTCCGAACTGCGCGGCCGCTTCTACGACTTCATGCCCGTCGGCACTCGCAGCAGCGATCCTTCCTGGCAAGGCGCGAAGCTCGCAGTGACCTACCATCCTGCCTTCCTTCTTCGCGATCCGCGCCAGAAAGGCGAGGCCTGGAAAGACTTGCAGATGGTGATGAAATATCTGGGATTGAATCTACCGAAATCAGACGCGTAAGGACGGACGCATTCGTCCATCCTGGGAGCGAAGCGAGCCAGCGTTCGAACCCCGCGAGCCGTAGTTTATCCTTCCATGAATGCCTGAATTCTGCGACGTAGCGCTGCCCGTGCCTCTCGACATGGTCTTCACTTACCGTGTCCTCGCAGAAGCCACGCCGATCGTGGGCGGACGCGTCCTTGTCCCCTTCCGCCAGCAGCGCATGACCGGCATCGTCGTCGAGTTGCACGATCGCAAGCCCTCCGTCACCGCCAAGAATATTCTGAGCGTGCTCGACCCAATGCCGGTCCTGGACGATCAAATCCTGCGCCTCGGACGCTGGATCGCCGATTACTACCTCGCTCCCATCGGAGAAGTCTTCCGCACCATGCTCCCCCTCAGCGCCGAGTTCAAGCGCGTAGTCGGATACCGCATCGCCGAACAAGGCCAGATGGCGCTGCATCTCGCGGGAGTGTCAGGATCGTCCGCGCGTTCGCAACGGACTCCCGAAGACCAGGCAATTGAATTCCATGTCCTCGACCATCTCTCCAACTCTGACGGCGAAGTTGTTCGGGAGCAAACCCTCCGCTCGGCTACGCGGGTTTCGAGGCCCGTCCTCGCCGGCATGGTCCGTAAGAAATGGCTGGTCCGCGAAGACCTCTCGGCCCCGCAGGATGCGATCCGAACAGTAAGAGTCGCCTTGCTCAAATTCTCTGAAGGCAAGCTGAACGATAATCAGCAAAAACTCGTCGACACGCTGGCAGCGGCCGGCGGGAAGGTTTCCATCGAAGCCTTGCAGGCTCTCGAAGTCCCGCGCACGACCCTCGGCACTCTTGTCAAACGTGGTCTGATCGAGATCGTCGAAGAACCCGCCGGATTCACCGTCTCCAACGCCAAGCCCCGGCCGAATCTGTTCGACCTTAATCTGAGTCCGGCACAGCAATCAGCTCTCGCCCGCGTGCGCGAAAGCGTGGCAGCGCACAAATTCTCCGGTATTTTGCTGCATGGGGTAACGGGATCGGGCAAGACAGCTGTCTATCTGGCAGCGATGCGCTCGGTCCTCGAAGCCGGCCGTTCCGCAATCCTGTTAGTCCCCGAGATTGGCTTGACGCCTGCCGTTGCCGCCGATCTCCATCAGATCTTCGGCGACGAAGTCGCCATTTTGCATTCCGCGCTCTCTGACCGCGAACGCGCCGAGCAGTGGCATCGCATCAAGCGCGGAGAAGCGAGGATGGTCGTCGGCACGCGCTCGGCCGTCTTCGCACCGGTCGCCGATCTCGCTCTCTTGATCGTCGATGAGGAGCACGACTCCTCCTACAAACAGGAAGAAACGCCTCGCTATCACGCGCGCGACGTCGCCGTGATGCGCGCGAAGATGTCGAATGCCGTGGTTGTGCTGGGCTCCGCGACGCCTTCGCTCGAGTCGTATTTCAACGCCAAGAAGAACAAGTACGCGCTGATCGAACTCCCGGACCGCGTTGAACAGCGTCCCCTCCCTGAAGTCGAAATCGTCGACATGCGCCTCGAGTTCCAGGAGACCGGGCACGAGCAGGTCATCTCGCGCAAGCTTGCCGCCGAGATCAAAGATCGCCTCGAACGCAAAGAGCAGGTCATGGTCCTGCTCAACCGCCGCGGATATTCCCCTGTCGTCCTCTGCCGCACCTGCGGCAAGAAACTTGAATGCCAGAACTGCGCGATCGCTCTCACCCATCACAAGCGCGAGCACAAGATGGTCTGCCACTACTGCGGATACACCGCAGCTGTGCCCAAAGCTTGCGTCCACTGCGGCAGCGAGTACGTATACTTTCTCGGCACTGGATCAGAAAAGTTGGAAGAACTGCTGCACGGCATGTTCCCCCAGGCGCGTATTGCCCGGCTCGATCGCGACACAGTCCGCAGCCATCAGGATTTCGAACGGGCTCTGAGCGGCCTGAACGAAGGCGACCTCGATCTGCTCGTCGGTACGCAGATGATCGCCAAGGGCCACGACATTCACGGCGTCACGCTCGTCGGCGTAGTTGGAGCCGATGTCGCTCTCGGCCTTCCTGACTTCCGCGCCGCCGAGCGAACGTTTCAATTGCTCACCCAGGTCGCTGGACGCGCCGGGCGCGGCCAGTCTCCCGGCAAGGTCATTCTGCAAACGTATTTTCAGGATCACTACGCCGTCCAATACGCTGCCCGGCACGACTTCATCGGTTTCTACGAGAAGGAGCTTCAGTTCCGCAGCTGGATGCACTACCCACCGTATTCTGCGCTGGCGAACGTCCTCATCCGCAGCGACAAGCTTGACGACGCCCTGCAATGGTCCGGAGCACTTGGGAAATGGTTCGACCAGACCCGGCACGAAGGAGTGCGTGTGCTCGGTCCCGCCGCCGCTCCCATCATGCGATTGAAGCGAGATTACCGTTATCACTTTGTCTTGAAGTCACCGAGCCGCAAACAACTTCACACCACTCTGCGTGCGATGCTGACTTACGCTGCGAAAGAGAAGATTCCCCGCACGCAAGTGATCGTCGACGTCGATGCTCTCTGGTTGATGTAACGTCGTCGATAGCCGGCTCTAGAAGCCGATCAACGCGAGCCCACAGATCCTCGAATTACCACGACCGACGCAGCCGGCACTTCATATAGCGTATCTTTTCCCGCGGTCAGTTTCGTGCGCGCGATCGGGCCATCCGGATCCGCCCAGCCCTTGGTGTAGGCGACAACAGTCCGCTCCGCCGCATGCTCTGCATGCGCTTCAAATCGCGTGTGCGAAGGATGCCACTTGTATTGTTCGCTCCCGAATGTCGCTATCTCCACCGGTCCGGCAAAGCTTTCTTCCCGTGCAGATTCCCCACGAAACGCCACTCGCACCTTGTGCGCAGTTTCCTGATCCCGATTCACCAGCATCAGCGACCACTTACCATCTGGACGCTTCACCGCGTACGCCGTAACCAAATCATGCCCAGCCCCATCTTCGACATCGCTCTTTGCCGGATACACGTGGTGCTCGGCGCCGTCAGGCTGCACCCAGTCCAGATTAATGAGCTGCGCTACGTAGAACTGTGCCAGCCGCTGCTGAATCTCATAGTTCCCGTTGATGGTGAACATTCCAAACGTTCCCGGAGAGCCGTTACATCCCGGTTCCATATGCAGTGGCAGATAATGGAAGAAGTAAACGCCGTTGCCTCCTGCATTGAGAAAAGACCCGATGTAGTCGGCCAGCCACACCCCTGCGAAGATGTCCTGAAACGTTTCGCTCGCTCCCGACGACAGATTCCCCTCGGTGATGAACATCGGCATATCCGCCGGAATCCCGTCGTCATGCCATACCTGCATGATGTGGCTCACCAACTCCGGTTCGTCATACAACATGCCCCACGGGATTCGGCATGGATCGTAGGGATAATGCTCAAACGAGAAGAATGCCAGATCGTTCATGCGGCCGTGCTGCTTCAAATAATCGACGAAGCGCCCGAGCCACGAGACTTTGCCATTCGCATCCGGCCATACTTCAATATCGCGATTCACTCCCTGAAATGACGGGCCGCCCAACTTCAGCGCCGGATCAACCTTGTGCAGCGCCGTCGCCCACTGCAAGTAGAGCGCCGCATAGTCCTCCGGCAGCATGTACTGCCCGTCTGCCTCTTCGCCCATCTCAACGTATGAGATCGGATACTTCCTCTTCTCCACATAAGCAATCTCCGCCGCAGAATTCTCCGGCGTCTCATACAGCATTGCGACGGGAATCATCGCTGGCAGGCCGCGCGTAACGCCGCTGGTGAAGAAAAGGTCGAATCCCATCTGCGCCTGCGTGGTCGAACCCAGATCGGAAGCCTGATGCCACGGATCTACGGACGAGCAGTAAGTTGTCGTCTGCTCCTGGTCTTGAGTGTGCCGCAGGATGTCGTGAAACCCGCCATTCTTAGTCATCGTCCCCAGATATATTTCGCGAATCGCGTACCCAACACAATTCCGAGGATCGTCAGCTCCATCCGCGTCGCACGTATTCGACGATTCCGTCATCCATATGCGAACGAACCTCACAGGCACGGTGCTGCCGATGAGCCGCAACGTCTCAGTCCCGCCTTTTCCACTCTCTACCGCGCCTTGAAGAAACGTCTGCCAGACTCCGCGCGTAGGCGCATGCATCGGATCTTCGCCGCCCGTCCAGTACTGCACCTTGTAAACCTTGGCAAAAGGCTCTCCCCACGCAATGCGGATGGTGTCGACTTGCTGCACTTGTGCCAGATCGAGCAGCACCCACTGCGGATGCAGCGCATCGTTCTCGCCCGTGAACCGTTGCGTCAGATAGGGATTGCTTTTCCAGAAGCCCTCCAGATCGCCATCTGTCAATCGCGAGAAGCCCACGTTTTCCGTGCCGTCGTTCCGCGTGAAGCCGCGTCGCGGCAAGCCATACCCATACGAATAGCGAATCGCCTCCGTCGGGTTCGCCGATCCAACGAAGTACCCTTTGCCCGCCGGATCGCTCCACGTTCCTTGCGGATTCCAATGCCATGCCTCGATCGCCAACTCTGTGTTCTGCCGGTAGGTCACCGGCTGCCACCCGGAGGCCTGTGTGAGGCCGAGCGTTGGCTGCAGCATGTCCTTGTCGATAGCCTCGACCGAAATCCGGTCCACTCCCGCGCCCAGCGTTTCTTTTGGCACGAAATGATTGGTGGCGTGAGTGGTGTCAACCTCAACCACTTGCGCGCACGTGAAACTGACTTGGAAAAAGGCAAGAAGAATGGCGGCAAACAAAGAGGCTTGATTCATGGCGCAGACATATTAAAACGTTTGAATACGGTAGTCTAGTCTGACTCCAAAGCAGTAGACGGCATCTTGCCGCCGGTCGGCGGGGCCGCCCCGGCCTCGCAGCACGCAGATAGCCTACCGCCAGCTCATTTCAAAAGGAGACACGGTGAAGGTCAGCGCCAGCATGACAGCCGCCAGCAATGCGAGAATCCAACGGCCGCCCGGAAGGGAAGGGAACTCCGGCGCCTGCTGCTGCCGGTAAGTCAGGACATTCATCACAATGATCAGCCCCGCCCACACGCGCCATCCCACGTACATGCGGCCCAGATAAACGAGGACGATCACTGTAATCCATGAAATCACTCGATGCGCGCGAGGGGCGAGCGCATAAACAATATGTCCACCATCCAATTGGCTGCTGGGCAGCAAATTCAGCGCAGTCGCAAACATTCCCACCCACGCCGCAATCGCCGTCGGATGCAGATATACCCGGCCCAGCGGCAGCGCAGCCGTTGGATGGCCCGGAACAACGCTGCGCAACGCATCGTGCACCAGATAGAAAATCTCCGGATATCCGAGTCGCAAATCCGATGGCCCGATTCCCGGGACCAGCGGTTTCGAAAGAGCCATCGCTACCGCGAGGATCGCAATAGCCACTACGAACCCCGCGATCGGCCCGGCGATGCCGATATCGAAGAGCGCAGCCCTCGATCGAATCGGCGCCTTGATGCGAATGACCGCTCCCAGCGTCCCAATCAAGGTCGGCGCGGGAATAAAAAACGGAAGCGTCGCGCGCACGCCATAGTAGCGGCACAACAAGTAATGCCCCATCTCGTGCGCCAACAGAATCGTCAGCAAGGTCGCAGAAAAGGGAATCCCCAGCAGCAGCCGCGAAGGGTGTGCGAGTACCCAACCCACCGGAAAGAACGGTATGTATTCGTCTCCGGCCGCGAACGGAGGCAGGTTGTGCAGGAAATTGAACTCCATCCGCGCTCCCACCACCAGCGTCGTGAAGCAGGTCGCTACAAGTAGCAACGCGTGCAGCCAGTAGCGCTCCCGCGGCGGCGGCCCTTCCGGCACCGGCAGCGCGTGGTAATACTCGAGTGTGGATGAGGTAATCGGGGGACCAGGTTCAGACATGCAATTCTTCGATCGGAATCCGGATCAGACTATTCTCTGATGCTACTACGAGCGACAGAATCTGTGCCTCCGCCCTGTCAAGCATCAAGCAGTCATCGACATGGCACGCTCGGGCTATTACGAACAGGCTATTTCGCCTGTACCAAACATGACCTAAAATGTATGAACGTTAGGCGACGTGCCGGACCTGTTTCGCCCGAGCCCCATCGGCAAAACCTGACGCGGCTAAGCCGAAAACTCCCTCCTCGGTAAAGCGACTCCTCCCCGGTAAGAATCCCCCCTGAACTTGGTATTCGATTATGAGTCTGGCTGCCCCGATTTCCGCTATCGCGGTGCGGTCGTCACGCGCGGCAATTTCTGTCGCCTGGTCGGAGCTTCAACATCAGGATCTGCCGCGCTGGAACAACATTCTTCGCAGAACGGATGCTCCTATCTATCAGTATCCCTTCTGGAACGAGCCTTACCGCCGCATGTGGGTGACCCCTCGCTATCTTTTCTGGGGCGACGAGCGCGATCCGCTGGCTCTGGTGACGATTCTTTCCGTCGGATTTGGTCCAATCAAAATCGGCCTCGTCTTCCGTGGTCCTGCGCAAATTGCTCCGCACTTTCCCCTTACCCGGGGGATGTTCCGGCAATTGTTCGACTGGGCAAGGTCGAACGGCTTCATGTTCCTTCGTTTCACGCATTCCGATCCGGAGGTCCTCACCAACATCGCCTCCGCCGGGCACGCGGTCGATTTGGATGCCTTCCCTTACTTGATGGACTATCCGGTGCTGTCACAGGACTACATCGTCGAGCAACACGACAGCGAGGAAGAGACTCTGGCCAGCTTCGATCGCGAGGCGCGCCGCAAGATTCGCCGCGGCACAGAAGCCGGATATCAATTTCACTCTACCGATTCGGCGACGGCTCTTGAGCGGGCTTGGCCTCTTTTCCAAGACTGCGCTCAGCGCAAACACTTTCGTCTGGAACGACCTCTCTCCTTCTATGCGGACCTGATGCGAGGAGCGCAGACCTACAACCGTGCCCGTCTTTACACGGCCTCTCTCCATGGGAACGTCGTGGGCAGCACACTCGTCTTTCGCGATCGCACCATGGCCCATTGTTCACTGGCCGCATTCGATGCTCAGCACCGGCACTCTGCCGGATTCTTGCACTGGCGCTCGATGCGGGACATGTATCGCCTGGGCGCGAGCCGCTATAACCTGGGCCCAGGGCCTGGGTCGCTGGCTCGTTTCAAGAGCGAGTTCTGCCCCTGCCCGGTTCGTTATCCGGGACCGCTCACGATTGTGTTGAAAGAAGGAGCCTTCCGGATGTGGGGAAAGGCATTCGTTCCGATGGCGAAACAGCTCCAGCCAATGCTCCGCACGATAGCCTTCCAGCGCTCGGCGCTGTCGCGCTAACGCTCAGTCGATCGACTGCAATTCTTTTCCGGGCTTGAAGCGCACGGCCCGGCCCGGCGGAATCGACACTTCTGCCCCTGTCCGCGGATTCCGTCCGATGCCCGTCTTGCGCGGGCGCACATTGAATACGCCAAATCCCCGCAGCTCAATGCGGCTGCCCCCCGCCAGCGCCTTCTTCATGCTCTCGAAGACGGTTTCCACGGCCAACTCTGCCTTAGTCTTGGTAATGCCGGTTTTGGCTACCACTTCATTGATGATGTCGAGCTTGATCACGAGAGGCTCCCGGTTGCAGGGTCAAGATAGTCCTTCAAGTGATTGATGCTATGGAAGATAAGTGAGATTGTCAACCCAAGCATCTATCCCGTAAACTGACAGCACACCAGCCAATAGAATTGAGTAATTGTGGCATCGGGCAATTTTGCAATTTGTGTTGGCGTCGAGCCATCTGCCTCGCCCGAGAGCTTTTCAATTACCCAATCACAAAATTACCCGATTACTAAATTCTTTCAAGGAGTTCCATGCTGAAGAGCGACCGCTGGATCCGCAAGATGTCCCAGGAACACGACATGATCAATCCGTTCTCCGAGAAGCAGGTGCGCGAGGGCGTGATCTCCTACGGGCTTTCCTCGTACGGCTATGATTTGCGCGTGGCGGATGAATTCAAAATCTTCACCAACGTAAATTCATCGATCGTCGATCCCAAACATTTCGACGAGAAATCCTTTGTCACCGTGCAGACCGATATCTGCATCGTCCCACCAAACTCATTTGCGCTGGCCCGCTCCGTCGAGTATTTCAAGATTCCGCGCAGCGTGCTCACCATTTGCGTTGGCAAGAGCACCTACGCCCGCTGCGGCATCATCGTCAACGTTACTCCCTTCGAGCCCGAGTGGGAAGGCTTTGTCACTCTCGAAATCTCAAACACGACGCCGCTTCCGGCCCGCATCTACGCCAACGAAGGCCTCTGCCAGATTCTCTTCTTCGAATCCGACGAAGTCTGCGAAATCAGCTACGCTGACCGAAAAGGCAAATACCAGTCGCAAAAAGGAATCGTCCTGCCGAAGCTGTAGATGTAGATTCGTATCAGGGCACGGCTTCAGCCGTGCCGCCGAGCTCCCGTATGTGAACTCAACCTGCTGCCTGCGCAACCGTGGAAGAGCGGCCCTTCAAGGGCCGCGTAAGCGTGCTCACGCACAACGGGCTTTAGCCCCGAGCATGAAAGTAAGTGAAAGGGCGAAAGCTAAGAAGGCTAGCCGACCCTACGCGATTCTCGTTGGGCAGGAATCAAATCTTGAAGAGTTAGTAGAAGTTCGAAACTCGAAACTCGAAACCTGAAACTTTGAAACCTGCTTACTTCTGATTCTCGCCCTCTTTAAACATGTACTTAATCGCCGGTTTATAGATCATCAAGTTCGGGTCGCCATTTTCGCGATTCACCTTGATGCAGTTCCGGTCATACCACTCGATGATGCCGCGTACTTCTTCGCCGTCGCGCAGCACGATGACCATAGGTGTCCGCGATTGCATCTGTTTCTGATAATAAAAATTCTCGGCGTTAGTCTGCTCGGGTGGCGTTGGTTTCTTCCCACCGGCTGCGCCTGTTGAACGATCGCCCCGGTCCCCGCGGTCTCCACGTTCCATCCGTTCAGGACGATCATGCCGTTCCGGCCGTTCGCGGCGTTCCTGCATCTGCACCGGCGGCGAATTGTGGTTGCCGTGATTCTCCGGGCGGGCCAGCGTTGGACGGATCAGCTTGCGGTTGGCGAAGTTCTCTCGGTCGACGGATTCACCGCTTGCTACGGGATCCATAGTAATTTCCTTCATGGTGGCGCTACCTTGGATACACGCGTTCGCGCTGGTCAAACCAGTTGTTGGGACCCGATGAATTGCAACGACGAAGGCGTGGGATTTACCCTAAACGTACCATAGGAATCTTTCTCTGACAATGATTCCTTCGTGCCATCTCGCGAGTATGCTAAATCTTGCATACCCTCTACAATATCGATTCTTTATCCGCTAATTTGTGCTCGAAAGATCCGCGCCGCGCCGCTCCTTGCCGCTCATTGTGACGACTGCAACCAGCGTTGCCACCAGCAATGCGGTCCAAGCCAGCACTGGCGGAAAATTTCCGCCATATCTCGTTTCCATCAACTTCGCTTGCAGCACTCCGTTCTTGGAAGACAGGAAATTTCCCAGTTGGTAAGCGAGCCCGGGGAACGTTCCGCGCACCGGCGCTGGGGATAATTCGTTGAGATGTGCCGGGATCACGCCCCACGCCCCCTGCACCATGAATTGCATGAGGAACCCGCCCAGCGCGAGCATGGGAATCGTGTGCGAATAGGCCCACAGCGGAATCACCGGAATCGATAGCAGCGCCGCAGTCACAATCGCGCGCCGCCGTCCTATCTTCTCCGACCAACTCCCAAACACAATTCCGCCCGCCAGCGCGCCGATGTTGGCGATGACAGCAACCAACATCACGGCGTGCGGTTCTAGATGATGTCCCTTGGTCAGGAATGTCGGATACAAGTCCTGCGTACCGTGGCTGAAAGAATTGAACGCGAACATCAGCACCATCATTAGAAGGAACGGACCAATAAAGGTGGCGACGTCCTTCCCCAGTTTCCGCTCTGTCTTCTTCGCAACCCGTCCCTGCAGCCATGCCGGCGACTCGTCGACTTTCGTTCGGATATAAATCACCAGAAACGACGGCAGCGCTCCGATCACGAACATGCCGCGCCAACCCACGAACTCGAAGGCAATTCCATAAACCAGAGCCGCCATCAGGAACCCGACCGCATATCCCTCTTGCAGCAAGCCGGAGAAAAATCCGCGCTTCTCTGCTGGGAGAGTTTCAAACGCCAGCGCCGCACCCACGCCCCACTCGCCGCCCATGGCGACTCCAAACAACGCCCGCGTGATGATGAACACCTTCAACGACGGAGCGAACGCCGACGCCAACTCGAACACCGAGTACGCAATAATGTCGATCATCAGCGTGACCCGCCGTCCGAAGCGGTCCGCCATAAGGCCAAACAGAAATGCTCCCACCGGCCGAAACGCCAGCGTGATAAACACGGCCTCCGTCACCGCCGAAACCTTCGTCTGAAACTGCGCCGCCAAGGCGCTGATGCAGAAAGTGAGAATGAAAAAATCAAACGCGTCCAGCGCCCATCCCAGAAAACAAGCGATAAACGTATTTCGCTGTACCGCTGTCAATCGCCGAAAATTCCCGATAAATTCCATGCCCAAGATCCGTCCAGTCGTTCCCGGTTTTCCTCTGTGAAACCCTGTGTCCCCTGTGGTGAGACCTTTCCCCGCCACAAAGTCCAGCGGATGCTAGCATAAGGTTTCATTCAGACATCAATATTTTTCCATGCCCGAACTCGATCTTCCCCAACGCCAGGCCACCGACTCCTTGATGCTCACAGGTTTCTGGTACCGCGCCCTGCCCGCCGACCGCGTCCACCGCAATCAGTTATCGAAGGCCCTGCTGCTCGAGATCCCTCTCGTCATCGGTCGCGACCGTCAGGGACATCCCTTCGCCCTGCGTGACGCCTGTCCCCATCGCGGCATGCCTCTCAACTGCGGCAAGTTCGATGGCGAAAACCTCGAGTGCGTATACCACGGCTGGCAGTTCGACGTGCATAACGGACAGTGTCAGTCGATCCCCTCGCTCACTTCCGACCAGACTCTCAAGATCGACCGCATCTACGCCGGCAGTCATCCCTGCGAAGAGCAGGACAATTTCGTCTGGGTATTTATTCCCGATCCCGGCCCGTCTGGAGCGGGTTTCGCCAGGCCCGAAGAAGCTCCCGACGCGGCACCGCAGGTCGAAAAGTTCAGCGACAAATATAAACTCGCCTACCTGCAAGCGGAAATGCCTGTCAGCATTGACCACGGCATCATCGGGTTGATGGATCCCGCGCACGGACCATTCGTCCACCAAGCCTGGTGGTGGCGCACCCAGCACAGCATCCACGAGAAGAAGAAAAACTTCGAGCCCATCCCGAACGGCTTCCGCATGAGCACGCACACGCCCAGTTCGAACTCCGCGCCCTACAAACTCCTGCGCCTGTACGCCGACGCCGATTCTATTACGACTACCATCGACTTTGTTCTGCCCAACATCCGCACCGAAACGATTCGCGCCGGCAAGTACTGGTTCTCCAGCCTGACCACGGTCACGCCCATCACGCGCAACCAGTGCCGCATCGACGTAGTCGCCGCCTGGAACTTATTTCGATGGGTCCCATTCGTACCCGAACTGCTGAAATTTGTCTTTGGAAAGTTTGTCGAGCAGGATCGCCGCACCATGGAACTTCAGGCGGAAGGCCTGAAGCACAACCCGCACCTTATGCTGATCGACGACGCCGACCGTCCGGCGAAATGGTATTTCCAACTGAAAGCGGCATATCAGGAGGCGAAGCGGACAGGCCAACCCATGAAGCACCCAATGCCAGTTCCAGTCACGCTGAAGTGGAGAAGCTAAGAAGGACGCCAACCGCGAGGCATGAGTCAATGAGAACTGAGAACTGCCCTACTCGACCAGCCAATCCATCGCCTCTTCCCGCGTCTTGAAGAGCGGCAGCTCTCGTTGCGAGAAGCTCTTGAAGTTTTCGTAGAACACGCGCGGCAGGCTTTCGGTCCCGATCCACGCCGACCGCTTCACGAACGGCCGGTCAAGTACCAAAACCTTCTTGATCTTCGTGGCAACTTCCTTGTCAATCTCGGCCTCGGTGAAATCCGCCAGGGTCAGCATGGAGCCCTGCGCATGCCGTGCGATGTGAGCATGAACCTGGTCGAGCAGCAGGAGAATTTCCTTCGCCGGGCACTGGCTGAAGTCGATTATGAAAATCGCCTGCCCTTTGTGCTTGATGAACCTCAGCCGCTCTTTCACGGCGTCTTCAGAAATCACGCGAGCAATCCCTCCACCACGCTGTAAGCCCCGTCCAGCGCGGCATCCAGCGCGGACGCATCTTTCCCTCCCGCCTCCGCGAGATCCGGACGCCCTCCGCCCTTGCCGCCAACCTTTTGTGCGACCGGACCAATCACCTTGCCCGCCTGCACTCGCGCAGTAAGATCCTTGGTCACGCCCACAATCAGCGCGACATTTCCGTTCGACGCCGATCCCAGCACCACGACACCCGATCCAATCTTGTCGCGCAACTGATCCACCAGCGTCCGCAGCTGTGCCCGCTCCAGATTGTCCACGCGATGCGCCAGCACCTTCACGCCCTTCACTTCTTTAATCTTCTCGCCGACATTCGCCGCCGAAGACGAAGCCGACTTCATCCGCACCTGATCCAGTTCGCGCGTCAGCCGCTTGATCTCCGCATCTTTCTTTTCGAGCTCCGCCTTGAGCGCCTCAGCCGGAGAGAGGGGTTTTTCACCGTCGAGATCTATCTCAGAAACGGGTGCCTCCTCCTTTCGCGGTTTTTGCGAAGGGGTGGGAGAGACGAACGCCGAAACCACGTTCTCGAGCTCGTGATCTTTGCGGAAGTGTTTCAACGATCCTTCACCGCTGATCGCCTCCACCCTCCGTACTCCCGACGAAACGCTGCCTTCCTTCAGAATCTTGATCAGACCGATCTGGCCCGTGGCCGCAGTGTGCGTCCCGCCGCAAAGCTCGGTCGAAAAATCGCCAATCTTGACCACGCGCACCTTGTCGCCATACTTCTCGCCAAACAGAGCCATCGCGTGGTACTCGTTGACCGCAACATCGATCGGCACATCCACAACCGTCTCCACCTTCCGATCGCGCAGCACTTCCTTGTTGATGATGTCCTCGATATCCTGCAGCTCTTCATCCGCGACGGCAGTGAAATGCGAAAAATCAAACCGCAGATGCCCCGGCGCTACCAGCGACCCCGCCTGTTTCACATGCTTTCCCAACACCTCGCGCAACCCAGCATGCAACAAATGCGTAGCCGTATGATTCCGCATCGTCGCCTCGCGGACATCCGTATTCACAACGGCATCCACCTTATCGCCCACGCGAAGCGCGGACTTCGCCACAACTTGATGTGCGCGCACTCCCTGAATCGGGTAATAGCAACCTTTGACGTCAGCCACGACAGTGTTGTGATCGTCCGAATAAAACCACCCGCGATCTCCCACCTGTCCGCCAGCTTCCGCATAAAACGGAGTGTGATCGAGAATAACCTCGCCCTCTTCTCCCGCCTTCAACTCCCGCACGCCCTGCCCGTTATGAATGATCGCCAGCACTTCGCAGCCGTCAGAGCGAGTCTGCCGGTATCCTTCAAACTCCGACTTCGGCAGCGACTGGTAAGCCGGATTCGCCGTCTGCCTCGCTGCCCCTTTCCACGAAGCCCGCGCACGCTCGCGTTGTTCCGACGCAGCTAGATCAAATTCCCTTGAATCAAACAACACGCCACGGTCTCGACAGGCATCCTCGATGAAGTCTCGTGGCACACCGAATGTGTCGTATCGCGTATACGCAAGTGCTCCCGGGTAGATTGGCCGATCCCTGCCAGCCTCTTGCCGCTCCAGTTCAATTTGATTTGGTCCTAAAGCTACCTTCTCTCCTGCGTCCAATTTCTTAACGAGTTCAATCGCCTTCTGATGTCGCGTGATGGCCTGGTCGAGATCCTCTTGCAGCTTCGGAAGGCCTAAGCCGAGAGTGTGTGCGAACCGGGCTTCTTCGGCGTGAACGGTCTTCGACACCCGATCTGCCGTCTCGTTCAGTTCCGGATACGCATCCTTCATCAGATCGCGTACCGCAAAAACCATCTCGTGCAGAAAAGGCTTCATCTGCCCCAGCAACCGTCCATGCGTGATCGCCCGCCGGATAATCTTCCGCAACACGTACCCGCGCCCATCGTTCGCCGGAAGCACGCCGTCGGAAATCAAGAACGTCGCCGCGCGCGAGTGATCCGCAATCACGCGCAAAGACGCCGCCGACTTCGTGTGCGCTTCCTTGTCTAACTCCTTCTTCAGCGACGTTCCGGTCAACTCCGCGGCCTTCTCGATCAGCGGTGCAAACAAGTCCGTGTCGTAATTGGAAATCACGTCTTGCAGCACCGACGCCACTCGTTCCAGCCCCATCCCAGTATCAATCGACGGCTTGGGTAGCAGATTGAACGAGCCCACCTCGCGGTTGTACTGCATGAAAACCAGATTCCAGATTTCGACGTAGCGCCCGCAATCGCAAGGGAACTCGCAATCAATGTGGCCTTCATCACTAGCAGCGATACCCATGTCGTAGTGAATCTCGCTACATGGCCCGCAAGGGCCGGTATCGCCCATCTGCCAGAAGTTGTCCTTCATTCCCATTGCGAAGATGCGCTGTTTCGGTACGCCAATAGCGAGCCACAGTTTTTCAGCCTCGTCATCACGTGGGACATAGCCCTCGCCTTCAAAGATCGTCACATACAGCTTGTCTTTCGCAATCCCAAACCACTCCGGCGAAGTAATCAGCTCCCACGCGTAAGCGATCGCATCTTTCTTGAAGTAGTCGCCGAACGAAAAATTCCCCAGCATCTCAAAAAACGTGTGATGCCGGTTCGTGAATCCCACATTCTCCAGATCGTTATGTTTCCCGCCGGCCCGCACGCACTTTTGCGAAGTAGTCGCTCGCGAATAGTCGCGCTTCTCCAGCCCAAGAAAAACATCCTTGAACTGGTTCATCCCAGCGTTGGTAAACAGCAAAGTTGGATCATTCGCCGGGACGAGCGACGACGAGTGCACCTCCTTGTGCCCCTTCTGCACAAAGAAGTCCAGGAATTTTCGGCGGATGTCAGAACCAGTGAGCATGGAAACTTAATTCTAAACGATAGCGCCCAAAAAAGAGGGCACCGGAAACTCAGGAAGGTAGTTCCTCTGTGTTTCTCTGTGCCCTCTGTGGTGAATGTTTTCTTGCGCGTTACTTCACCGCATCAACGGTCTTCTCAGTGCCCTTCTTGACGTCGTGGCCGACGTCCTTCGCGCCCGTCTTCACGACGCTGCCGGTTTTCTTCGCGGCGTGCTCGGTAGCCTTGCCCGTCTTGTCGGCGGCCTTCTCGGTATCTTTCCCAGCCACCTTGGCGCCCTTCTCTGTATCTTTCGCCGCGGTCTTGGTGCCTTTCTCCGTATCCTTCGCGACGGTCTTGGTCGCATGACCCGCCTTCACCGCAGCTTTCTTGGTATCCTTGCCAGCCGTCTTGGTGCCTTTCTCGGTATCTTTTGCCGCGGTTTTGGTCGCGTCCTTCACTTCTGTACCCGCGCCCTTCTTATCAGTGCTCGTGTCCTGCACAATTGCAAACGGCACAGCACTCAGTAGAGCGGTCACAAGTATCCCTGCCAACTTGGTCTTCATAAGTTTTCTCCTTGTGGTACTGAGGGTCAATTCTGGAGTATGCACGATTTCCGAAGCCGGTGCAACGACAGCGGAGCACGCCGGCGCAGGTCGGGATTAGGTTCGTACGAACGCACGCTCAACTGTCATTGCCGTCGATCGCGAATCGATTCGTATCAGGGCATGCCTTCAGGCATGCCGTCCGCGAGAACAAAAAAGACTGTAGCCACCGCGGGGCTAAGATATCTCGGAAGTCTCTCCTTCCAGCGCAGTCAGCGTCTCATCATCCACATCCCACTTCTTCAGAATCGAAAATATCACTTTCATCCCAAAACCCGCCCGCGCCAGTTGCCGGAAAATCCGCGCCGTTTGCTTCTGATCTTTCGGTTTCTGCATCCGCTTCTTGCGAAGATACTCCCGTGCCTGCTTCTCTTCACTCACGCCGTCATACGCCGACTCGATCGCTTTGTCGATCACCGTCCCGTGTACCCCGCGCGTCTTCAACTCGGTCTCGACTCGCCGCCGCCCGAATTTCTGATTGTCCCGGCGCATCGACGAGTAATACGCGGCGTATTTCGCGTCATTCAGATATCCCTGATCCTTCAGCCGCCGGATCACCAACTCCACCAGCGTCACTCCATATTCCGATTCCGGCTCCTCGACCCGTGCCCGCATCAACCGTTTCAGTTCCGCCACCGTCCGCATGCGCCGCGCCAGCGCTCCCACGGCATACTCGTACATTTCGTCCTCAGAATACTGTCGCCGCTTCGGCCGCGAGAAAGTCATACCGTAACGATAGCGCAAATCGCCCAGGAAGTTTCCCCGGTGAGACTCTGTGCCCCTGTGGTGAAAAGGTTTCTTGCAGAAAAAAAGGGGCGCGCAAGATGCGCGCCCAATCCAAGGAGATAGCCGAACCAGAAGGTGATGTTTCGAGCTTTGAAGCGTGAAACTTTGAAACGTAAACCCTTGAAACTTTGAAACTTGAAACTGGTTTTATCTTCCCCCAAACCCCGCCGACTGCATCGATTGCCGCGAAATATCGGCCGTGGAAGCGATACCCTGCATCCGCAGCTTGAAGTCGTCAGCATTCGAAGCGTTTTCGAGCGCGGTTTCGTAATTCACCAGCCCTGCCTGGAACAGATCCCAAAGCGACTGATCGAATGTCTGCATGCCGTACTGCGAAGTTCCTGCCGAGATCGCGTCGCGAATGGATCGCGTCTTTTCCGGCACCAGAATACATTCCCGAATGTAGGCCGTATTGATCATCACTTCGACCGCAGGTACGCGGCCCTCCCCATCGCATCGCCGCACCAGCCGTTGGCTGACGATCGCCCGCATCACGGCGGCCAGTTGCATGCGAATCTGCTTCTGCTCCGGCGGCGGGAAAATCGAAATGACGCGGTTGATGGTTTCCACGGCGTCCAGCGTGTGCAGCGTCGAGAACACCATGTGGCCGGTTTCCGCCGCGTGCAGCGCCGTCGAAATCGTTTCCAGATCGCGCATTTCGCCGACCAGAATCACGTCCGGATCTTGACGGAGAGAAGCTCGAAGGGCTGCGCCAAACGACGGCGTGTCCACTCCAATCTCGCGCTGGTTGACGTATCCTTTCTTGTCGCGGTGCAGGAATTCGATTGGGTCTTCAATCGTGACAATATGCTCTGCGCGCGATGAGTTCACGCGATCGACCATCGCCGCCAGCGTCGTTGATTTGCCCGAGCCGGTCACGCCCGTGACCAATATCAGCCCGCGAGGCATGTCGCAAATCTGCTCAACCACCTTCGGCAGGAACAATTCATCGAGTGCGCGAATCTTGGTCGGAATGACGCGGAGTACCAGTCCCACGTTGCCGCGCTGCTGGAAAATGTTCACACGGAAGCGTCCCAGCCCAGCGACGCCATACGCCATGTCGATTTCTGTGGTCTCTTTAAATTTCTGCTTTTGCCGCGCCGACATCATGCTGAAAGCCATGTTCAGCATATCTTCCGCGCTGATGCGCGGCTGCTCCGTCAACGGCACTAGTTCGCCGTCAATACGCAGATGAGGATAGTTTCCCACTTTCAAGTGCAAGTCGCTGGCTCGCCGTTCCGTCGCAATTCGCAGCAGATCATCAATATTCATGTCGGAAGTCCCATTGGCCGTGTGGTCCCGGATCGTTCATCCGGCCGATGCCGGGCGAAAGCTCGGCTGGCAAGTCGCGCCACCTTCACAGCTCTCTCTCAGCATGATCGCTCGAATCGTCACCTTGCCCAAGATGACCTAGGTAATGCCGTCGAGCTGGCAGCCGGACAGCGACTTCAGTTCGTCGCAGGCTCGTTCTCACTCCTACGAGGCTCCCTTTACGAACGCCAGACTGGTTTCGGACAGCGAAACAGCGACATCGTTCTGTACTGCACGCCTGACGTGGAAGTTCTTGAGTTTGAAGATCACCGTCGGGGTTACTTCCTGGCCTTTTGAGACCAGCAGTGTCCCCGAAAAAATTTCCTGTAGCGTGTATCCCAGCACAGCCTCCGCCTTCGGACTGACGTAAATCGTCCGTCCATGCCGGTTCGAAGTCCATGCCACATCCGGCGCGCTCGCCAGGATCCGCCGGTACTTCTCTTCACTGTTGTGGAGCGCGTCCTTCGCCTGCTCGATGTCTGTGGTGTCCTTCAGGGTGGCTACGTGACGCATCCGGCTCCCGGGCCGCTCGATCGGACGCGCCCAGTACTCGATCGGAAAGCAGGTCCCATTCTTTCGCCAAAGAAACTCGCCCATGACATGCGCTGGCTGGTTGGCCTCAAGGGCCTTGCGGAAGAAACACTCCTCCGCCGGATACAGCGTGCCATCGGGCCGGCCGTGGTGCAGCAGTTCGTGCACATCCTTGCCGACGACTTCCTCCGCCCGGTATCCGGTCATCTTCAGTACAGCGTCATTGCAAAACGTCGCCCTGCCGTCCGCGTCCAAACCGCAGATACCCTCGACCACGGCATCCAGGATCAATTCTCGTTCTGTCTCGAACTCGTGGTCGTCGCCCTTCAGCAATTGCTCCTTTGGCAGGACGCATGTCCGCCTCTGGTTTTCATCGGCAAGAGATCGTTCTCGGTTCAGGAAGGGACCTTATACCTTCTCGAACGAAGGTCACGGACGCTTTGCTTCCCAATTTGGGAAAGTGATCCAACGCAAGGGTGCATTACTTCGGTTTGCCCGCCCCCGGTGGGTTGATAGTGGACTCGAAACGAGCAGGGAACGGAATGGCTAGGGATTCGCGCGCAACTTCGCCAGAGCCGCGTCGCAACCTGCAAGTGCGGCTGCAATCTTGTCCGGCTGCGCCGCATCGAGATGCGCCAGTGGAGCTTTCTGCTTCAGTTGGAACCACAGGTCCAGACTTTTCTGGTACCACGAGCGGGCTTCTCTCCAGTTGCGAATCCTCGCAGCTTCCGAGTTACCCGGCCGCCCGGCTAAATGGGAATACGCGTCAGCCAATGCAGAACGCCCGTACGCGACGTCTGCCGACTTGAAGAACGTGTCAGACCGGTCCGCGGCAGCCAGCGCATCGGAAATCTGCAGAGCCTTGCGTTCGTATTCGATCCCTTCGACCTCCTTGCCCTCGGTCACGAGCGCTTGCCCGATTTTCTCGTTGCACAGGCCCAGGTAGCGCCTCGCCAACGAATCATGCGCGTCCCTCGCGGTGAGCTTCAAATATCCATCCAGCGCAATTTGGTAGTGACTCAACGCCTGCGCTGGCAGTCCCTTCTCCGCCAGGTAATATCCAATCCAATATTCGCCCTGCAACAAAAACTGTTGCAGCGTCACGTTCTGCGGATCCGATTGCAACAACCGTGCGATCACGTCCCGCCCTTTGCTCTGCATGGCAATCGCCCCGTCCAGATCGCCCTGACCGTCCAGCGCACCCGACATATATCCATAAACGCCCGCGAGTTTCGATTGCACCGACGACTGGAATGCGGGCGAACCCCCGGTGATGCGCTCGCGAATCGCTGCCGACTGATGAAAATACTCCAGCGAACTTGCGAGATTCCCAATTTCTTGCAGACACATCGCCATCGCAAAGCTGACACCCGCTAGACCCTCTTGCATTTGCGGATTATCTCTTTGCGCCGCGGCCAAGTTCTGCGCGATAGGGTACGCATGCTGGAACGCATCCAGAGCTTCCGGAAAATTGTTCGTCATTCTGAGGGAGAACCCTAGCGACACATAGCTTGCCGACAACGCCGCCTGATCTTCAGCCGTTGCTTCCTTGCTGTCCGCCAGCACTTGCCGGATGCGTAGCGCCTTGCGATAGCTCGCAATCGCTCCCGCGGTATCGCCCAGATTTGCCAGCCGCGTGTTGCCTTGCACATCGCCTACTCTTTCGTACGCCGTAGCTAGCTCTCGCTGCAGGCCTTCGTCGGCCGCTTCCTGGGAAAGACTGTCGAGATATTGCAGCGCGCGGTCCACGATCAACTTTCGCGCCGTGGTCGAGCCCGGCAGATCCCGCACGCTATCGTGAATTTCAAAAAGGAGCGAGTTGGCTAGCTTCCGCACGTCGTTAAACCGCTGCTCTGCGCGCGCCTGCTGGATCCGCGCGATGTGCGCCTCCCGCAAACTCGTCATCCCCCCCGCCAGGACGGCGAGCACAAAGACCGCAGTGGCCGCCAGCGCCAGCCGGTTGCGTCGGATAAATTTCCCGGCACGATAGGCAGCGCTCGCTGGACGCGCCAGCACCGGCTCATGGTTCAAATATCGCCGGATATCCGCCGCCAACTCCGAAGGCGCTCCATACCGGCGAGCGCGCTCCTTCTCCAGCGCCTTCACCGTGATCCAGTCCAGATCGGCGCGCAGCAGCTTCACCAGTTGCTTTGGTCCCGTTCCCCGCGCTTCGGCTGTCTCCGTCGAACTGTCACGATCCGTGCTGACCTTGGTGCTCGGGCGCGGCGGCTCTTCCTCGCGCAACTTCCGCAGCAACTCATCCAGCGGCTGCTTCTGTTGTTGCCTGCTTTCGAATGGCTGCAACCCGGCCAACAGCACGTACAGCACGACGCCCAGCGAATACACGTCGCTGCGCGTGTCGATATCCTGCACGTTGGGGTCGGCCTGCTCGGGACTCATGTATCCCGGCGTCCCGACAAGACTTCCCATTCGCGTAAACAGCGTCTCGTCTGAAGTTTTCGGGACTGCCGTCTTCGCCAGTCCGAAGTCGATGATCCGCGGCACCGCCTTCCCATCGACCTCCGTCACTAGAATGTTGGGTGGCTTGAGATCGCGATGGATGATCGCCTTCTGGTGCGCGTGCTGCACCCCTTCGCACACCTGAATGAAGAGTTCCAGCCGTTCCTTGATGGTCAGCCTTTTCTGATCGCAATATTCCGTGATCGGCAGCCCGCTGACGTATTCCATCACGAAGTACGGCTGGCCCTGTGGCGTTGCCCCAGCGTCAAATACCTTCGCGATCCCCGGATGGTCCATCATCGCGAGGGATTGCCGAACCGACCGGAAGCGCCGCATGACGCTTTCGTCGTACATTCCGGCACGGATCAACTTGAGCGCATCCTGCCGTCGCACCGGCGCAGTCTGATCTGCCAGCCAGACTTGCCCCATCCCGCCTTCGCCCAACCGGCGAACCAGCTGAAACCGCTCCGCGAAGATTTGCCCAGCCGCCATCCCGCCGACCGACTCGAAGCCGTCCAGCCCCGCATCAGCTTCATCCGCCGCCTTGGAGCTCAATAAAGAAGATCGTAGGAACGAGGACTGCAGAAAGCCGGTGGGAACTTCATCGCTCGATGCGAGCAATACTTCAACTTCCCGGCGCAGCGACGGATCCGACGCGCACGCCCGATCCAGAAACGCGGTCCGTCGACCGGGCGCCTCTTCTAGCGCCTTCTCGAGCACACCGCGAATTTCCTGCCACCGTTCCGGAGTCATACTCCGTCCGTCTTGCTCATCTCGTGATGCAGCCACAGTCTGGCCGTTGCCCAATGTCTCTTCACTGTCGTGACCGACAGATTCATCGCCGTCCCGGTCTCTTCAATGGAAAGTCCGCCGAAAAATCGCAATTCGACAATCCGGCTCTGGCGCGGATCCAGCTTTGCCAGTTCGTTCAGGGGTCGTCGAGCGCCACCACATCCAAGCTCCGCTTCTTGAACACCAGATTGTCATCCAGGGTCAACCGGCAACCACCATCTCGTTTGGCGGCATTGCGGCCCCGGGCGTACTCCACCAGAATCTGCCGCATCAGCTGAGCGCCGATAGCCAGAAAATGTTCGCGGTTCTTGAACTCCGCTCCCCGTTGCTTCTGCAGCCGCAGATAAGCCTCGTGCACCAGGGCTGCGCTTTGCAGGGTATGGTCGGGACGCTCGTTCCGCAGGTAATGATGCGCCACCCGGCGCAGTTCCCCATAAACCAGCGGAATGATGGCGCGCAAGGCTTCATCGTCGCCTGCGTGCCAGTTCTCCAAAAGTCTGCTGACGGTTTTCGAAGGAAGTTGCGGCAACTGGCCTCCCCAAGCTGGTTCCGCTGAATCTGGGCACCTAAGTTAGTCGCGCCCGCCAGCAATGTCAACCGCTTGAAAAGACAGCACGTTTCCTCGGACGGTCCAGTCAGATCCCACTCCGCCGCACGCTCCAAGAAGATTTTTTTATTTCCTGAGCCATTTCTCCACGGGATTTCGCTCTAGGAGAATGACAAGGCCTTAACTGCTTGTGCAGTGTCAACTTTCCCCAGAGTTGAGGGCGCGTCAAGAAACCAAAACCATCGGCACCAGGTTGCCGAAATTAGGAGAAACACCATGAAATTCAAAGCCGCATCACTCTTTCTGGGAATCTCCCTCGTTCTGGCCGTCGCTTCCACCCCAGCCCACGCGCGCTCCGTGACTGCATTCGGTTCCTTCCACGCTCAGTCCGCCACCGTTCTTACCGATGATCCATACACCTGCATCACGGAAGATAATGGAGCGGCCGTCAACAATTGCACCTACAATGTCAACCTGTACTTCGACCTCCCCATCGACACCACCACCGGCACGAAAACCATTACCGTCCAGGACTACTGGAGCGGTCCCGGCTCGTTCACCTCGTTCAACTGCGACTCCTATGTCTACACCGGCAGGAGCCTCCGATGGCATTGTCGGAACTCAGATCACCTTCAGCGAAACTCTGAAGTCCCTGTCCACCAAAGTCACTCCGTCTTCCGGAGATTTCATCTCAGTCATCTGCTGGGACGTGCCACCGGGAGAAGGCGTCGCCACTTTGAAGTGGAACCATTAAACCGCTTGCGCGTGGGGCGACGTTTGTCCGCGCAGGGCCGCAGGGATCGGGAAATCATCGCCCGATCCCTGTGGTGTTCTTCACAGAAAATAAAGATTAGGAGACAGACTCGTAAACCTACGTGTGCGCGCCGGTCCGCGCCGCTCGTTCCGAGCCGCCATGCTGGCTCGCGGTCTTCGATCCCTCGCCGTTCCACTTCCGCGCCAGTCCCTCGAGTTGTGCCAGCACCTTCTCGATATCCTTCATCCGCTCGGTGATGCCGTAGGTCACGGCAGGAGGAATCGTCGGCTGGTAATGCCGGAACACGAATCCTTTATCTTCCAACGTGCGCAGCCTCTCGGTCAGAACGCGCGAGGAAATCCCGGCCACGTTCTTCCGCAGTACCCCAAAGCGCATCGGTCCATTCGTACTCAAGGCCCACAGGATATGCATCGTCCAGGGCCGGGTCAGCAGTTCCAGTAGTCCACCGATCGCGCACGGGGATGGATTTGGAGCAGAGCGTCTCATAAATGTAGCTTCCAGATACTAGGTTACTCTAAAGTGCCTACTTTGCAAAGAGCCACCAGTTATTTATTGTAACCATAGTCTATGCGAGCACATCCAATGCAGTGAAGTCGGGAGGGTCTCAATGAAACTTCTTCGTGTCGATTCCAGCGCGCGCCGTAACTCGGTCTCGCGGCAACTCACCAGCCGCTTCGTCGAGGCCTGGCAAAAGGAACATCCACAGGGAACCGTGATCGAGCGCGACCTCGCCTCCACCACTCTTCCGCACATCACGGACGAATGGGTGCAGGCGATCCATTCCGACCCCGCAACCCTTACCGCCGACCAAAAGCAGGTGCTGCAGATCTCGGACACGCTCGTCGAGGAACTCGTCCAGGCCGACACCATCGTCATCGGTGCGCCCATGTACAACTTTGCCATTCCCGCGCCGTTGAAAGCCTGGATCGATCAGGTCGTGCGCGTCGGCAAGACGGTTCTGTTCGCTGCGGCCGGGCCGCAAGGAGTTCTGAAAGGCAAGAAGGTGTACGTCGTGACCTCGCGCGGTGGCGCGTTCCGTCCCGGGACGCCAACCGAGCCCTTCGATCACCAGGAGCCATACCTGCGCCACATCCTGGGTTTCATCGGACTGAATGACGTGACCTTTGTTCACGCGGAAAATCAGAAGCCAGGAGCGCAAGCCGAAGTCGCTAGAACGGCAGCCATCGCCCAGATCCAGCAACTGGCAGCCGAAGCCGCAACCTCCGCTGCCCGCTAAAGATGCTCCGAGCCATGATTCGTATTGAGCATGATCTGTAGCGCGCGCGCCAGATTCGTATCAGGCATAGCGCTCGATTTGGCTGATGAACACAGCCTTTAGGCGCTGTGAACCCTAACCATTTCTAAGGAGAAACCCATGGCAACCGCCGCACTATCCCGCCGTTCCCAATCTCTAACGCAAGCTCCCGCGATCTCCGCACCGATCGTGTTCCTCGGACGCTTGTTCTTCGCACTGATCTTCCTCGTCGCCGGTGCAAATCATTTCGCGAGCCGGACCATCGCCTTCGCCGCTTCGCAAGGCGTTCCGCTGGCTTCGATCGCCGTCCCGCTTTCCGGCGCGATCGCAGTCATCGGCGGTCTCTCGATCTTGCTCGGCTACCGCGCCAAAATCGGCGCCTGGCTCATCGTCCTGTTCCTGATCGGCGTCACCCCCATGCATAAGTTCTGGGGCATCACCGATCCCATGATGCTCCAGATGCAGTTCGCTATGTTCATGAAAAACATCGCCATGATCGGAGGCGCACTCCTCATCACCCAATTCGGCTCAGGCCCCTGGAGCCTCGACGCGCGCAAGAATTGAGAGCCGTTCGATCGCGGCAGGATTCGTCCGTGAAAGAGCGCGGCTTTCGCCCCGCGATCAACCAGCGATCATTGGATGGGATTTAGCCCTGTGGGCAAACAAAAGCCGCCCTCGCGGGCGGCTTCGATAATAAAGACGCGGCTGAACTACGCCGCCGTCTCCTCCGACACCGGAGGCATGAACGGCTCGTCGTAGCTGCCGCCGTAAATCGACGGCACCTTCGAACCCATCGGCCGCAGGTACGTCGCCAGCTCGCCGCGGTGATGAATGCTGTGGTTGTTCAGAAATCCGAGATACATCACCGCCGGCAGGTTAAACACGTCGAAGAAATTGATCGGCGTCATCAACTGCTCGGCCGTCATCCCGGCGATCCGCGTGCAACCGCGCTTCATATTCGCGTCGTACCACGAGACAACTTCGGCCGACGTCTCCGGCTTGTTCTCTGGATTGGCCATGCCAAAATTCAAATCGGCAATGCCATCCAAAAACTGAATGTCGGTATTGGCCAGGTGCCACGCCAGGTCTTTCGCCGTGCGTCCGTTGGGGTCGTGACGGTAATCCGACTTTTCGTCGGGCACTGCGGCGATTACTCGCTTCGTACATTCCGCTTCGCGCTGAATGCCATCGAGCATCATCGCGCAATATCCAAGGGCAAATTCCGGAGTCATTCCTTGCTGGGACATGTTTCCACCTTCTGAATTGTGACGGTTGTTTTGTTTCTTCGGGGCCTGGAAGTCGAAAGGGGCGCCAGTCGTGTTGACACGCCGCGCCCCTCTTATCGAATTGACCAACGGATTATACGCCGACCGGTTGTTTGCTGCGAACCGGAACCGGCGTCAGCCATCCGTGGCGGTCGTTCTTCTCGCCGCGCACGATTGCGTAGAACTCCTTCTGCAGTGTCCTTGTAGTCGGACCCATCGTGCCTTTGCCGACCTTGATCTTGTCGACCGACCGGATCGGCGTAACTTCCGCCGCCGTTCCGGTGAAGAACGCTTCGTCGGCGATGTAGAGCATCTCGCGCGGAATCATCTGCTCGATGATCGGAATGTTCATGTCGCGCGCGATCTGCAACACCGACTCGCGCGTAATCCCAGGCAGCACGGAGTTGCCCAGCGGCGCAGTGATCAGTTTGTCGCGGTGCACCAGGAAAATATTCTCGCCCGAGCCTTCGCTGACGAATCCATTTTTGTCCAGCGCGATGCCTTCCACATAACCGTTGGCGATCGCTTCCATCTTGATCAGCTGCGAGTTCATGTAATTCGCGCCCGCCTTGGCCATCGCGGGCAGAGTGTTCGGAGCCAGCCGGGTCCACGACGACACGCACACGTCGCACCCTTCAGTCTCGCCGCCAAGATATTTTCCCCACGGATAATTGCAGATATAAACCTCGACCGGACAGTTCAGCGGATTTACGCCCGCGTCACCATATCCGCGAAACACGATCGGACGGATGTAGCACGGCCACGCCCCGTTATGCGCAATTGTTTCGACCATGCCGCGCACCAGTTCTTCATGGCTGAACGGCACGTCCATCCTGTAAACCTTCGCCGAGTCGAGCAACCGCTGCATGTGCTCGTTGGCGCGGAAAATCGCCGGCCCGCTGGGCAGTTCGTAACATCGCACGCCTTCGAAGACCGAAGAGCCGTAATGGATGACGTGCGACATCACGTGGATATTTGCATCGTCCCAGTTGATGAGCTTGCCGTTGTGCCAGATCTTTTCGGTTTTTTGGATGGGCATTCCAACTCCTTCAGGGCATTTTAAGTGCGCAACGAGGCGGATATTCCTTCAGCAGGGGAGCGAGGTTGAACCCAATCCACGTTACAGACCATTATATCCGACGCCTCTCGAACCAAAGCCGTGCCGAAGTGCAACATTGCGTTGCGCCCGGAGGGACCTCTGCCTTCCTGGATGGGAACAGGGAGGCGCACCTCTTTGGGGACGTGTTTGCAGGTTGCGGTGATCAGGATAATGTTCCTGCAGGAACACAAGTGCCATTGTGAAAAGTGTTCTTACTGGAACACTTCGATGCACAATAATGTACATGCATAATTGTAAACAAATTGGGACTGTCGACGATTGTTGAAGTTAGAAGTTGCCGATATACCGGCAGGAGGTGGATCAGTGGTCCGCTCGAGCGGCGGAAAAAATCAATCTACGAGAGTCAGACCCATATTCTTGACCACCGCCTGATAGCGCGGCTCGTTGCGGACGAAGTCGAAGTCGGGTTCCGCTTGGACCAAAATGAGCCAGGGATAATGCTCACGGAAGGACTGTTCCAGGAATTTCAGGGTGTTCGCTCTGTCGCCCAGATAGGCATATTGACGGGCAATCGCGAACGGCGATACGTATTCCTTCTGGGCGCGGGCCAGAATTTCTTTGACGCCCAATTGCTCAACGGCTTTTTCGCCGCCCTCCTGGAATGCCTTGTGCTCAGCCTCGGCATCCTTAGAGTCCCCCGACAATTCCAGTGCTTTCTCGAGTTCCCTTACCGATTCGTTCCACATGCCTTTGTGCCAATAGGCATTCGCGAGATTGAAACGAATCATCGCTTCGTTGGGCATGGCATCGGCCCGCATCCGGAGTTCGTTGATCGCGGAGTCGAATTGGCGGAGCTGGATGTAGGCGTGTCCCAGGCCCCACGAACGCATAAACGGATCGAGCTCGGTGGCGTGTTTTTGTTCCTGCAGGGCCTCGTCCGTGCGGTTCATCGCCATCAGGACGTACGAGCGCAGATGATGCTGCTCGGCAATATTCGGATCGAGTTCGGTCGCCCGTCGAGACTCGACCTCCGCGTGCGGTAAGTCCCAGGCGTAAAAGAGATACCAGGCCGCGAGCGCGTGGTGCGCCTCCGGAAGCGAATCATCGAGTTCGACCGCTTTGCGTGCGGCAGTTTCCGCCTTGACAGTGAGATCCTTATACGGTGCTTCGTCATCGACTCCGCGCAGAGCATACGAAGCAGAAAGGCCGGCCCAGGCGGGCGCGTAGTCGGGCTGAATCTGGATGGCCTTCTCGAAGTATTCCTGGCTGCGCTGATCGTTGCCGGCAAACCAGAAATAGCGCCCGTGGAGATAGGAGTCGTGCGCCTCCGGATTGATCACACGCTGCCGCGGCGCCGGTGAGGTCGCGTTCTTCACCTCCTTCGCGATGGTCTGCGAAAGTTCTGAAGGCAGCGAGACTGCCGCATTCAAATCGCGATCGTAACTCTCCGCCCAAACGTGCGTATCCGTGGGCGCGTAAATCAACTGCACCGTCATGTGAACGCGGTTCGGCGAACGCTGGATCGAGCCTTCGAGAATTCCGTCGACCCCCAACTCGCGCGCGATGTCTGGCAACGGACGCTTGACGCTCTTGTACTGCATCGCCGACGTTCGCGAAACCACGCGCAAGGAAGTATTCTTGGCCAGCATCGTGATGACTTCGTCGGTCATGCCGTCGGCGAAGTATTCCTGCGAGGCGTCGCCGGAGAGATTGCTCAAAGGAAGCACGGCAATCGAATGAATCTGCCGCGCCCGGCTCCCCGGAAACAGGCGATCGCGAACTCCGCCGGCGTTGAATCCAAGCAACGTCGCGGCCACGACGACAACGACCACCGCCGGAGCTACCAACATCATTCCGCGTGACTTCGACTCGGCGACAGGAACCGCGGCGGATGAATCATTAGTCGATGCCAGCAGCGGAGCTGCAGCCGGACGTGCCGCAGGCCTTCCAGCCGCCGCAACTTCGGCCATCGCAGGCGGCGCGCTCGCTCCCGAATCTCCATTCCTTTCCGCAACGAACCGGTAGCCCTTCCCGGTCACCGTCTGCACAAACCGTGGTTGCTCCGGATCATCCCTAAGCGCCTGCCGGATCTTCCGCACCGCCGTATTGATGCCATGCTCGGTATCGACAAAAACTTCTTTGCCCCACAGTCGCTCGACAATCTCCTGCCGGGTCGCGATGCTGCCTTCCTTTTCCGCGAGCAGGATCAGCAACTCCATCGGAATGCGTTCAAGTTTTTGGACGTGTCCCTTCCGCCGCAATTCAAAGCGCGAGGGATCCAGCTCGAAATCGCCGAACTTATAGATACAGGCAGGCACACTACGCCCCCCGGGGGAGGCGGAAACTATACCACCGATGGCCCGGATTTGCATCGAAACTTGTCTGTCTGCAACAACTTACAAATTCACCTCTTCTTCACCGAAGCTTTATCGGTCCTGTATTGTGCCGCCCCGATCTTTGCAGCACGATGCCGCTCGCACGTTCCGAAACCTTCGAAGGAGATGGATACCAAAATGACTTTCAAAAAGATCACTTCTACTGTCGCCCTGCTGCTGGCGGGCGCGTTGCTGACAGCGACGGCCGTTGGCCAATGTCCAGGCCCGGCGCCCAAGGCGAAGCTGCACCGGCAGTCCCTGCAGCCGGGCAGTGACCCGGCTTCTCTGACTCTCGTTTCTTCCACGACCGACCCCATCGTCGGCTTCTGGAGAATCCAATTCCTGTCCGGCGGCGCGGTCTTCGACCAGGGCCTCTCCCAATGGCACAGTGATGGAACCGAATTTCTAAACTCCTCCCGGAACCCGGACACGCAGAGTTTCTGTCTTGGCACCTGGGAGAACATTGGCGGCTCCACCTATAAGCTCAACCACTACGGCATCAGCTGGGACCCGACCACCAGCACGACCAGCCCGCTGGGCCTGGCAAGCATCCGCGAAACCGTCACCCTGGCGAAAGATGGAAACTCGTTTTCCGGGACGTTTATCATCAACCAGTACGACGAGTCGGGGAACACGCTGGCAACGTTCACCGGCACCATTACCGCCTACCGGATCGACATCACGACGAGCCTTAAAGTGTTGTTCTGACAAGTGTGGTCCTGAGAGCGCCGTTCCGCTCCGCCCGCAAGCCGCCGGGAAAGGCAGGCCCCCGGGCGGACGGAATAGGCGTGTCGCGCAACGATTCCCCCGTTGTCATCCTGAGGCGCGGTTCCTGCGCCGAAGGACCTGTGCACTCCTCGCCATCGAATCTTCTTTCGCCCCTAGGGGGGGGCCCTCCTTGTGAATGGGCGGGTCGCACACTCAGACGCCTTCTGTGGTGTCTTGGCAGGGTCGGCCACAGTGGGGTCACCTGCGGATGGACGCATTTTGCTCCCTAGGATACCGGCTGCAGGTTAAGCGCCACGCATCGGATGTCCTCAATTACAGGCTTCTTGAACTCCTTGTTCATGGTGAGTTCCGAACTCCACAGCACCTCGAAAGTGTCGGTACCCTATTTGTGACGATCCTTGTATGCGGAGTGCCTAACGCATACTGGGTATGCGAAGCACCCAACAAATACTGACTCCAATCCGGATTCTGGGTGTTGACCGCCTGAGTGTTTAGCCCAAGAGATAACGGATCGGCGATAACTCTTGACCAGCTGTCTTCGGGCTTGGTCGGCTGTGACGGGGATCTCCCAGCGAGGGGAGAGACGAGTTGCCCCGGCATAAGTAGGGTTGTCGTATCGCCGCTATCGGATACGATACCTATTTCGACCTCGATCTCGATGCGCGAGATCCAGAAGATCCTCCGACCTTGTTTGCGCGAGAAATTCGGCTTGCTGATCGTCCAGCTGAGGTTCGTTCGAAAGCTCGTTCCCTCTGGCCGCAGCGCCAGGTGTGCGGCGAACTTATTTTCCAGTCGTCCTTTTACGTCTTCCTTATAGAAAAGCGCTTCTTTTTCGTCGCCAGCCACGAAGAACAGTTTGGCTGCTTTTGGTTTGAGTTGCGCTATGAAGTCCTCGCCGGCATTCGAGACAAGTGTATTAATGAGCCCTTTCAGCTCTTCAGTTCCCTGGAGTACGCTGGCATTTGCGGAGCCGGAGATGCGCTCCCTGACCGCTTGAGTGAGCAGGTTGTCAGACGTTAGAAGTACCACGCGGCAGAGTGCCGGGGTCTTCGGTGACACCTCTAGCAGTTGAAGAAAAGATTCAGCGACCAGTGCATCTCGAAACCTTTCTCTTTCTCTCCAGCCTGGAATGGGGGGAGCCGATACGATGCTGCTCTAATGAGTTTGGCCCAGTCGACCGCCCCATGATCTAGGGGGAGTTCCATCAGGCCCAATTCGTTTTTCTTTTCTTCGATTTTCGACCTAACGTGGTCTAAGAGGGTTTGGTCGGTCAAAGCGAGATTGTGCCCGAGAAGGCTCTCGATCTTGTTTATGGAGGGTCTCAGCTTGAGTGCTTCAGTCTGCATCTGATATTGCCGCTCGTGCCGGACAATCTCAGGGAGCCGTCGCTCCACAAGTCATTTCCGACGACGGCGAACAGCAGTTCCTCGCTGCGCTCGGAATGACAAGGCAAAGTGCACAGGTCCTTCGGCGCAAAGAACGCGCCGCAGGATGACAAGTGAGAGCTTCCGGTTCGGCGAACATTGATCGCGCCCAACATTTAATTTTGGGACGGACGGCGGCGTCCGTCCCTTCGTTCGTTAGGCAGCGATCTCGGTGGTCTGCCACTCGGGTTGGTCGGCGGTCAGGCGGAACAGCGGTACTCCGGCTTCTTGAATCAGCTGGACTTGCGCGCCCCCGGGGCCGGGATAGGTGACGAGCACACTGTTGATGTTCCAGTTGTCGTCCGTTTCGAAGGGATTGTTGTGCGACTGCAGGCGAATGCCGAAGCGCTTGATGGTCTTATCGGTGACGCCGGGAGGCATGTTCCAGAGGATGGGACCGTTGGAAGTATTGTTGTCCCAGCTGGGATCGGTCTCTTTCTTGAGGATGGTGGAATATTCGCGGGTGGTGCCGCCGTGCGAGACAAGGATGTAGGCGGTGGCAGTGCTGTCGCCGCGGAGGTCGTCGTCGCCCGTGTTGACGGTGATTTCGAGCGTCGGAATTGGGTGAGCCATGTTGGTGTTCCTTTCAGATCTACTCTACTGATGTTCTTACAACTTGCCTGAATGGTGAGAGTGGGGGCAGGAACGTTACAGGGATTCGGAGGCGCAAAAAGCGGCGGCCATGAAAGTGGCTTCTTCCTTGTGCTTCGTTCCGTGGCGGAGGGAGGGAGCCGAGTCCCTATTCGCCAGAGGGATGGGCCCGGATCGCTTGGGCACGCGCGAGCAGCGGGGCGGCTTTGTCAGTTTTCCCCTGGACGTAATAGACCGAAGCCAAGTTCTCAAGAATGATGGCGATGGCGCGGTCGTTGGGGTCGAAATACTTTTCGCGGATGGCGAGAGCGCGCTGGAGATTCTTTTCCGCTGGCGAGAACTCACGGAGATCGCGTTCCGCCAGGCCAAGACGATTCAAGGTTGTGGCAATGTCTTTACCGTCGTTGCCGAGAGCTTTCTCCTGCACGGGAAGAGCGCGTTCAGCGAGTTCTTTGGCGGTGGACGGGTTTTTCTCGAAGAAGTTCAGGAGGGACAAGTCGCTAAGCGTTTGAGCGGTATCGGGATGTTCGGATCCAAGAGTCTTTTCACGGATGGCGAGAGCCCGCTTGTACAAAGGTTCAGCCTGGTGAATATCGAAGCGGTCCTGATCGCGGTAGAGGTTTGCGAGATTCTCAAGCACTACGGCGAAGTTGCGGTTATCGGTGTCTCCGGCTTGCTCGTATTGGGCACATGCCTTGAGGTAATAGGCTTCGGCCTTGGCGTAGTCATGCTCTCGCTCGGCGAGCAGGGCTGCGTTGTTGAGGGCGGTGCCGCTCGTATCGGCGGATTCGTTTCCGGAATTCTCAGCGATCTCTTCGGAGCGTTTCAGCAGTTGAGCGGCGTCAGATGATTTGCCGAGAGCGGATTCAACGATCGCGAGGGCTGAAAGAGTAGGCTGTTCGCTGGTTGCGGCAAAAGTTCCTTGGAGTTTTTCGCATAAGTGCAGAGATTTCAGATATTGCGTCTCCGCTTCGGCGTTGCGGCGTTGACGGCGGAATACTTCGCCGAGTTGGAAGTACGACTTGGCCAAGTCGTCTTTGGCAAAGAGATTCTGATTCGCCTCGTAAATGGCGATTGCGTGCTGGAGGGCGGATTCGGCCTCGGGTTAGCGGCCTTGCTTCAAGAAGATGGCGCCGAGATTGAGAAGATCTCCGCTATCGTCTCCATAGGCGGTCTCGGGATGTTGGGAGAGCAGGTCGAAGGACTCGGAAAAGAGGCGCTCGGCTTCGACATCGTCGAGTTCGTCCCGGGCGATGATAGCCAACTGCAACTTGAGGCGCCCCACTTGCGTGGAATCCGGCGCCGGCAAGGTTTCAGACAGCACCAGCGCCCGCTTGAGGATGGGGGCGGCTGCTTCGTAGTTATGAGCGTTGCGATAGCATCCGCCGAGAAAAACGAGCGCCTCCAATTGACGAGGGCTGTCGGGCCACCACTTCTCGACGTTCGGCATAACCGGGAGCAGCGCTTCGGCGGCTTCGGGGTAATGGCGGGAAGCGAACAGCCCATAGGAATGACCATAAGCGGTGAGCCATGTGTCCTCGCGGTCGTGTTCGATCAAGGTCCCTACGGCGTAGGCGGCGGCGACCGACAGTATGGCTAGCAGGGCCCAGCGTTTCATGGTTACTCCTAGAAAAAGGCTGCGGCCCGGCAAACCGGGCCGCCGGACAGCCGAGGGCGGCTGTCCCCACATGATTGTTGGATTACTTCACCGGGACCAACGCTGCCTGCACGGTTGGAGCAGGCAGTTCGTCTCCGCGGAAGTAGCGGGGATTATCTTTCGATTTTTCCTTTGAATTTGGATCCGCTTTGAGGTTGGCCGACTTCATTTCTGGCATGGCTTCGTAGGGCTTGGAGTAGTCGTTGGCGGCATTCCAGAACAAGAATCCGACGCCACCTTTATTCCTGGCCGTTTCCACCTGAATCTTTATGTATTCGGGGGAGTAGGTTTTCGTCCGCCAGTGGAAGGCTTGCAGCCACGGGCGGATCACTACGCCACTACCCTGGGTGACGAGCTCGAAGCGGTCCATCGATTCGCCGATGAAGTGGGCAGGCTCGTCGCCGGGATGCTGGATGTTGTCCATGCCGAAGAAGTGCGACGGGTAGATCATCGGGCTAAGAACGTCACAGTAACGGGCCATTTGGACGATGTCTTGTCCGGTGTGGGAGAGGTCAACCTGACGCTGCCAGGCCATCACGCCGAAGACGTCGAGCGAGAGCAGGACGCCGGTCGGGTGAAGCTCGGCATAGGCCTTTTTCAGGAAGCCGGCTATGACGTCGGAGCGTTGGGTGGTGTGGATTTCGGGCTTCGAGCTCCGCGCATTTTTGTCCGCCGCTTTCGAGGACGGTTGCGATCCTGTCGGCTGCGATTGCGCTGAAGACGGTCGTACGGTCCCTCCGACGGCTGACGCCGTCGTCAGGATGACATCACTCTTATTCTTATTGTCGCCGTTGGAATCCGAGGCAGTTTCCGGTTGATCTTTCTGGAAGACGAATTGGGCGTCTTTCTGGTCGCCTTCGGCGGGGAAGCGGACGTAGTCGAATTGGATCTCGTCGACGCCAAGCTGGGCTACATGCTTGGCCAGGGCGATGTCGTAGTCCTGCACCTTGGGGTTCGAGGGATCGGTCCAGACCAGCTTGCCGTTCTCGCGCCACGCGGTATGGTTCTTTCGGGACTGGACGGCCAGCTCGGGATGGGTCACGACCAGGTGCTCGTCGCGGAACATGGCGATGCGGGCGATGGCGTGCATGTTCTGCTGGTGCAGGAAGTGGACCAGTTTCGGCACGTCGTGGATGTAAACCTTGTGCTCGCCCAGCAGCGGGTGCTCGAAGGGGATATTGACGCTGCCGTCGGAATCCTTGATGTCGAAGACCACGGCATTGCCGCCGACTTCCCGCCAATGCTTGATGATCCGGAGGCCGTGATCGCTGGCCGCCATGACTCCGGTCAGGTAGATGGCGCGGACCTCGAAGTCCCTGGGAACGGGGATCGTTTTTTCTGTAATCGGGGCTGGGAGGATGCCGGGGATGATGATATTCTCGTTGGCCTTCAGGATATTCGACGACTCGGATTTGTGATTCGCGGCGCGGATTGCGTCGGACAGTTCCGAGGACGTCAGGTACGAAGTCTTGCCCAGATAATGACGGGCGATCGTGGGGATGGCTTCTCCGCGCTTGGCGGTGTAGAGCTCGGTGCCGGGAGCGAGAAGAGGCTTGGGATCGGGGATCGAGAGCTTCGCGGATCCGGCCGTATCGCTAGTGGTGCGGAGTTTGGCCGATGATTGCGACGACGCGACGGCCGGCTTGGCCGTCTGGGCTTCGGCTGCGAATTCTGAGGCGGTGTGAGGAGCCAGTTGCCAGGCGGCGGCTCCGAAAAGAAGACAGGAAATTCCCGTGATGACGCGAACTGACGAGTGACGCAAGCGATCCTCCCCCTACCTAGAAGCGATCGTAGCGGTGAGTTTTCGGGGTCGCTAGTTACGCAGGGAGGCGTACGAATGGGAGGCGGGTCGAGGCTGTCATTGGTCTGTGGCCTTCGGTCGTTCGTCGTTCGCGGGTGCTGAGTTTTGCGAGGTGGGCGCTTGCTTCGCATCGCTTGGACGGCCGAGGCGGCCGTCGCCACATGGGCATCGCTAGCATGTTCCTTTCCGCGATGGTGCAAAGGTTTTCGCTTATGGTGCGGGAGGGTTTGGCGCGGGCGCTGAGGAATTGTCTCGGGGTGGCGCTAAACTGCGAAGGATGCAGCACTTGCGTAATTGCAATCGATGACTCGCGGCGTGGCCAGCCATTTGCTTATTCACAAAGCGTCGGACGCGGCACAGGCTGGAAGGGTTTTGGGGGACTTCCAGAAAGTAGGCATCTAACAGGGTAGCGGGCCTACAGAGTCCGGCAATAACCATAGAAGAGCCGAAGAAAACGGCCGAAAGGGAAAGCGTCCGGGGGACCGGAAACGATCTTATGAGAACGAACCTCGCAACAGTGCTCGATCCGAACCGTCGCAGCAACGATGCTGGAGAGTTTGATTCTGCTCTGCGCCGCCGCATTGTGGGACAAGACGCGGCTGTGGAGAAGGTTGTCGAGATCTACCAGATGTTCCTGGCCGGGTTGAATGCGCCGGGACGTCCGGTGGGCAATTTGCTGTTCCTGGGACCGACGGGATCGGGCAAGACGCGAGTGGTTGAAGCGATGGCCGAGTCGCTATTTGGAGACTCGCGAGCCTGCATCAAGATTGATTGCGCGGAGTTCCAGCATTCGCACGAGATTGCGAAGCTGATTGGATCGCCTCCGGGATATTTAGGACACCGGGAGACGCATCCGCTGCTGACGCAGGAAGCGCTGAACCAGTGGTTCACCGAGAAGCTGAAACTCTCGATCCTGCTGTTTGACGAAATTGAAAAGGCGTCGGATTCTTTGTGGCAGTTGCTGCTGGGGATTCTCGACAAGGCGACGTTGACCTTGGGGGACAACCGGCGCGTCGATCTTTCGCAGTGCATCATCATTATGACTTCGAACCTCGGCGCAAGCGAGATGACGAGCCTGGTCGACGGTGGATTTGGATTCGCTCCGAAGGCGGTTGAGGTCGACGAGTCGTTCGACGACAAGATTCAGCGGACGGCGGTCGAAGCGGCGCGGCGGAAGTTCACGCCGGAGTTCATGAACCGCATCGACAAGACGGTCGTATTCAAGACCCTGCGCGATGAACACCTGTCGCAGATTCTGGATATCGAACTGGGCATGGTGCAGCAGCGCGTACTGATGGCTGCGGGCACGAATCAGTTTGTGTTCAACTGCACTCCGGCCGTGAAAGAGTATTTGCTGAAAGAGGGAACCGATCCGCGGTATGGGGCGCGTCACTTGAAGCGCGCCATCGAACGGAACCTCGTATTTCCTCTGGCGAACCTGGTCGCTACCGGACAGGTGAAGCTAGGAGATTTTGTTCGCGTCGATATGGCTTCGGAAAACAGGATGATCTTTGTGAAAGAAGCTGAGAACGCGATGGCGCCGGTCCTGCTGGAGCGGTACGGAGCAGCGGCGTCGAATCAGCCCACAACGCGTGCAGCGCGCACGGCGGCGAACAATCGCCGCGGTGACTTCGGCGCGAGCCCGTCGGTGGCGGAGAGCAAATAAAGTTTTCTCGATCTCGCTTTGCGGACCACGCATCCTGCAAAGCGAACCTCGTAGGCGCCGGTCCATTCCCGGCGCCTTTTTTTTGCTTTAATGATGTCTGTTCATCGCAACGGATAGCATCGCGATTGCGCCGAGATTGTCTGAGGCGTCCGCGAGATCGAGGGCGGTCTTGCCTGTATTTCCCGCAGATTGAAGTCGGCTCCGTTTTCGAGTAGCAGAGGGATGGCGTCGGAAAATCCTGCGGCAGCGGCGTGCATGAGGGCTGTACGACCTTTATTGTCTTTCAGATTGAGATTCGCGTGATGTTCGATCAATACCTTAACGGTTTGCGCGGCATTCACGGACGCTTTCATGAGTATCGTTTCGCCGTCCGCATTCGTGGCATTAACATCCGCCCCAGCTTCGAGGAGGACCTCGATGACCCCTGGATTCAGGATCCCAGAGTTTGCCAGAAATGCAGCTCCATGATGGTCGAGGCTTTCAACTTTTGCCCCAGAAGCGAGGAGCAGTTTTATGATCTCGGCCTTCCCGTCGAAAGCGGCCTCAGCGAGCGGGGAGCGCTTGGCTTCGAGGGGATCCACGGGGGCTCCAGCTTTGAGGAGGAGTTTCACATCCGCCTCGTTGCCGGAGTGAATGGCGGCTCGTAAAGACGTAGATTCGCCCCCGTTTCTGCTGTCGATACCATCTTTGGCCAGGAAATCGCGAACGCGATCGGCGCAACCAATTGCGGCGGCGCTGACGAGGGAATCGGCTTTGGAGCAGAGCGTAGCGAGGTCGGGCGGTGTACAGCGTTGCGGGATATCGTCGGGGCCGGGGTGAAAGTCGGGGCGAGGTGTTAGTTCGACGTTTTGGATGCTGTCCACGATGAGCTCCCCCGCAGCACCGTTGAGGTGTCCGAACCCAAATCCCCAGTGATGGCCGTCGGGGCCGCAACCGACGTAATAGTCCGATCGCAAGCGCAGAATGCCAACGAAGGTTGCGGTCTCAGCGAGTTCGTCTTGCGACGAGTGATCTTTGTCGGGAGTCGCCGCCTTTGGCTCGTAGACTCTGGCTGTTTGGCTCGAGTAGTAAGCCGGGAGCCCGTAACTCAGCGCCACGGGCCAGCTAAAGCCGTCGGTTATAAATCCGCTCTTGCACCCGCCATAGATCCAAGTGCCTTCCATCGTTCCGACCAATTCGCCTCGTACGGCGATGCGCTTGCCTCTCCAGACCGAAAGGTTCTGAAACAAATCGCAGATAGGGATCGGTTTTAGCGAGTTGGCATCGTGAAGGGCCTCGACTTTGAGATTTTCGAAAGAATCAAAAATGAGTTCGGCAGGCTGGTCACGTACCACTGCGACTCGGATCAGCCCCGAAAATGTCGCTGATGCTCTCACAATCTTCCCTTGGGCCCGCAGACGATCGGCCTCTGCCGCCCCATTCTTAAATTGCAGGAGTTGCGGCGGCGCGACTGCGGAGGACGGGCGCAGGGCGACGGCGGTTGGCCATCGCCTGGATGAGTTGACGTACCGGTTGTCGCAGTCAGTGGCGCCCAAAACAGCTGTGTCTGCGGAAATGATCAGGTCGCCGGTAACGGTCAGGCGGTGTCCATCGGCTTTCTCCAAATCGGAGAACAGATCGCAGACTGATACCTGCGAGTACAAGGCAGCTGGGCTGATTAAGACGATGCCGATAGCGATCTTTGCAAGAGCGCCCATCATTCCATAGATGCAGGAATTATATCCTCGGTGGAACCGGCATTCCCGCTTGCATTTGGGCGATGCGGCGGGTTTTTGATATCGTGCCGCATGCCTTCGGACCTCTCTCCGCCAACCGTCCAGCCAGCACAGATTCATGAGGAAGGACTTCGCCACCAGCTCTCCGCCGGGCAGATGGCCATGGTGGCCGTCGGAGGCTCAATAGGCACTGGACTTCTGCTGGGCTCGGGAGCCGCGATGGAGATTGCCGGCCCCGCCGTTATCCTCAGCTTCGTTATCGCCGCATTCTGCAATTGGACATTCGCCATGGCGCTGGGTGAGTTGGCATGTGCCCATCCGGCCGCTGGATCGTTCGGAGTCTATGGCGATCTTTACCTCAACCGCTTCATGGGATTCCTGGCGCGCGCTGGATACTGGGTCGGCATTGCTTTGAACATTGGAGCGGAGATGGTCGCCGCCGCGACCTATATGGCCTATTGGTTCCCCGGCGTGAGTTCCTACATCTGGATTCTGATTTTTCTCGCGCTGCTTCTGTTCATCAATCGTCGCAGTGTCGGCTCCTACGGCCGCTTCGAGTTCTGGTTCTCGATGATCAAGCTGATCACGATTGTTGCGTTCATCGTGATCGGCGCTTCTTTGCTCCTAAGCGGCCGCGTCGCACCTCAATACACCGCGCAGGGCGGATTCTTCCCCAAAGGAATCTGGGCACCCCTGATCGCGATGACCTATGCCGTCTACAGTTTTGGAGGGGGAGAAATGGTCGCCGTGACTTCGGGCGAATCACGCTCTCCCAATGAGATCCGGCGCGCAGTGTGGATTACATTATTCACCCTGACGCTGGTTTACCTTGGCGCGGTAACCGTTCTGGTTGGCGTCATGCCCTGGAATCACGCCGGCGTCACCGAAAGCCCGTTCGTCACAACCCTCCGCTTGGTTAAGATTCCCCACGCCTCGGCGGTGATGAACTTCGTCGTCCTGACCGCAGCGCTCTCGGGTGCGAATGCCGCGCTCTACGCCGGTTCCCGCGTAGCCTTCTCGCTGGCCCGGACTGGATGGGCGCCGGCGCGGGTTGGGGTTGTCAATCACGAGGGCTCGCCCCAGGTTGCGGTTCTGGCCACGTCGTTCGGAATCTTCATTTCCCTTGCGCTGGTTCTTTGGGTGCCCGGAAACGCCTTCCGCTACATGATCGGAGCTTCCCTCACGGGGCTGCTCCTCTCGTACCTCATCTCGCTGGCTGCTCACGTGAGTTTCCGGCGGCGCAGGACACCGCAAGAACTCGCGGCGTTGCCGCTGCATTCGCCGCTCGGAATATGGGGATCCATCCTGGGATTCGTTGGAGTCGCCGCCGCTCTTGTGCAGACATGGATCTATCCGTTAGTGAACCTGTGGAGCGGTCTGGGGTGCGTCGGCGTGCTGACGTGTGCGTATCTCGTGTTGCGGAATGGAGCAAAGGAGAGAGCGCAATCCTGAAGGCAGGAGGCTAGAAGAGGGCCGAAAACTTTCGGAACGTTACCGCCGTGCCAACCACGTACTGGCCATTTTCAAAGCGGCGTTCTTGAGAGAAACTGGATTCACGTTATGGCCGCCGAATCACAAACGCGCAAAGACACGATGAAGGTCGAGAAGGTATCGCTTCTCGTACTGACGCTTTGCGTGGTCGTGCTGGTCTACCTGCTGGTCTTCCGGCCCTTCTAGCAGAGCTTCCCGAAAATCTGCAATCGGCTTCCGAGAGAATTGCTCGATCCCCACTTGTCTAGCATGCCTCACGGTTTGCATTGCGGCGGATCCTGGTTCATATGTTCGAGGAATGATTTCGCTTTCCCATAGTCCGGATTAAATTCGAGGACGCGGTCCACAAACTTGCGCGCGATGTCTTTCTTTCCCGCTACGCAGAAGACGATGGCCAGATCCATCCCGACCGGGCTGCGGTTCGGCACTCTCTCGAAAGCTCCTCGCCACAGGTCGACTGCGCGCTGCAGATTTCCTGCCCGAGCCTCCAGGATTCCCAGATCCGTGGCCGCATCGTTGGAGAGGGGATCAATCTTCAGCGCATGTTCATAAAGTTCACTCGCCTGGTCGTCATGATGATGTTGCTGCTCTATAAATCCCAACGCCGATAGCAGCACCGCGTCTTCCGGACGCTCACGGACCGCCTTGCGCAGATAATTCTCGGCCCCCTGCGGAGCGCCTTCGAAGCCGCGCTGCGCCAGCGTCTCCCAGGCGAGGGCGAAGTCGCGCGTGGTCGCAAGCGAGTCGTCCGCGGCCGGGAAGGTCGTCAGGGGCCGTCCCCGGACTTGCAGTTGAGGAAGCGGCGCCTCATTGGGATAGCGCTGGATGCGGTGATCGGTGGTCTGGGTGTGTGCGACATCTTTTGACGGCAGCGCGGGCATGTGACAGTGGGTGCAGTCCGGCTTGTCCGCATGATGCTTGGCGGCGAAGGCTTCTCCATGGCAAGCGAGGCATTTGCCGCGGTAATAGGCGACCTTTTCTTCCGGCGCAGGCTCGCGGTGGGGATCGTGACAGCTGACACACCACATTTTGTCGCCCGATTGCCGCTTGCACGTGCTTTGCGAGAGCGCCTCATATTGGCTGATGGCGCGAGGAGCCTGCTCGCGAGTTCCGGTGAGAACGAAATAGTGGATGTAGTCGGAGAGGCGATCGCCCGGCTGAAACTGATACAGATGCTTCTGCGGCTGTTCGACGGCGACCGTGCCTTCGAAGTGACACTCCATGCAGAGCGCGTCGCGACGGTCGGGCGGAAGCTTCGCGGGATTGACGATGGCTCCCTTGCCGTCGGCATGATTGGTGTCTGTGCCGTGGCAACGCTGGCAGGTAATGCCTCCATGCGAGAAAGGTTTCCCAGCGAACTTGCTGTCGGTGCCAGGGACCGGTGGCCGCATCCCGCTGGTGTGGCAATTCAGACAGTCGACATATGCCGGCAGGTTCAGGGGCATTTCTGACGCCTCGGTGTAGGCGGGCGTCATATTCCATCGCTTCTCCTGCGAATACCAGTTGATTGGAGCTTCGAACAGAAATCCCTGGTCGGAGAACAGATAGGTTCTGCCTTTTTTGCCGGATCCGATGAAGTACAAGAGCTCGCGCCGCCCGTGCATCCCGTCCTTTCCCGGGCGCTGATAACTCATCCAAACGTTGCCGTCCTGCTGGTAGACGCGATAGCGAACTCCGGACTCTTTATGATCGAAGTCGCCGGTGGTCAGGCCGTCGGCTGCCGGTCCACTCGCGGTGGCCATCGCGGTCATTGAATATTGTTTGTAAATGTCGGCATGGCAGGAGGCGCACGCTTCGCTGGCGATTGGATCATTTGCCGGCGGGTGAGGAGCATTTGCGGCGCTCTGCAACGCAATTCCCGCTCCAAGAAGAGACGCGAAGAGGAAGAGCGCCGCTGATGCCTGAGTGAACATTGAAGAGATTCTATAACTGACCCGGTGAGGTGCGGAGCGTTGCCCGCTGTGGTGAGAAGCGAATTCGAGTAGGAATTCGAACCGACCCGGGAGTCACAATGTTGCGTTGAAATGTTCCCACTGCTGCTTCTGCCGCGCCATGAATACGATGAACTGCGAGTCCTTTCTCAAGTTATCCAACTGAGCGTCCTGCTCAAAAAGCGGATAATTTGGAAAGCCCTCATCGGCAGTCACTTCCAACCATTTCATGGCTTGTTGGGGCTCATGCATAAGAGCGTAAGCGGAAGCGATGTTATAAGACGTGTGATGGAAGTGAGCGTACCCGCGGCCAATGTTGATTGCGCGTTGGATGGCGTCTTCAGCTTCGCGCTGCTTGCCCGTCTTCGCCAGCATCATGGCTTTCACGCTGGTCACCAGTCCGCCCTCGTCATTCGGATAGTCCTTAAAAAATTGCTCAATGATCGCCGAGGCTTCCTCGTTCCGACCGAGCCGGAATAAGGCCGTCGATGTATACGATGCCAGCAGCGAAGGACTCTTTTCGAGCGGGGTCGTGTTGAAGATCTGAAAGGCTTCCTCATACTGACCGCGGCACATATCGATGACGCCGAGGCGGTATCGCGCCAGACTGTTGCCTGGATCGATCGCCAATGCTCTTTGAATTTCTTGCCATCCCTTGTCGAGCAAGCCGATGTGCAGGTAGACAAATCCCAGTTGGTGATGCGCTTCACCGAGATTAGGGTTTAATTCCAGCGCGCGTTTGTAGGCCTGAACCGCTTGTTCGTGCGGGAACCGCTTGTAGGGAGTCCACAAGATTAGACCGCGAGCGAAATAGCCCTCGGCAAGATTGGGGTCCAGCGCGAGCGCCTTTTCCACATCGACTTCGGCTTCCTCATTCAACGGTTTCTTCTCGGCTACGGGTGCGAAAAAACGCACTCTGATGCTGTAGGCGCGGGCGAGTTCGGCATAGGCGGAGGCAAAGTTGGGGTCCGCGGCGACGGCCTGCTTAAATAGTTGAATGGCATCTTGATTATCGGCCGGATTCTCGCTGCTGACCTTGACCATCCCGCGCATATAGGCATCGTAGGCCGCGGAGTTTGTGGACAGGACAGGCGCGCCCGAGGCAAGAGGGTGCTTCCCGCTCCGCGATGAATAGAACCACACGCCTGCCGCCAGTGCCAGCACAATGGACGCCACGATCAACTCCAACCCGCGCCTCGAAATTCGAGATCTGCTGCCGCTTATCTTTCCCGGCTGCGGGATTACAACTGCTGTCCTCGCTGCGGGCGCAACCTGTCCGCCCTCGTTTTGGCTGCGGATTTGCTGCAGGTCGCTGATCAGATCGCCCATGGTTTGGTAGCGCAGCGCCGCATTTTTCTCCAGGCATTTTCGAATCAAGCCTTCTTCTGCGGTGCCGCTGTGGGCGAGGCTCGAGCGATTTATTGGCGGCGGTTCCTTGGTCAGGATCGCGGAGATGATTTCCGCCGAACTCTTCGCTTCGAAAGGCCGCCGGCCGCTCAGCAACTCATAAAGCACAGTGCCGAAGCTGAAAATATCGCTGCGGCAATCCAACTCCTCGCCGCGGACCTGCTCCGGGGACATATAGGGAACCGTGCCTATCACCATTCCCGGAATGCTCAGCATGCTGGCGGTATCGGCGTCGATGATGTTCGGATCGCGTACGACCTTGGCCAGACCAAAATCGAGCACCTTCACCTGGTTACGCGCCGTGAGCATGATGTTTTCCGGCTTGATATCGCGATGAATGATGCCACGCGCGTGCGCTTCGCTCAGAGCATCGGCAACTTGCGCTGCAATGGCGAGCGCCTCGCGCAGATCTGGCAGTTGGCGCTTAATCCTCGAAGCCAGGGTTTCTCCTTCAACGTACTGCAGGACGATGAAGCTGTTTTCGCCCTCCTGCCCGACTTCGTAAATAGCGCATATATGCGGGTGATCGAGGGTGGCTGCGGTCTGCGCCTCCCGCAGAAGGCGCTGTTTCGCGCGCTCGTCGGTGGCGACTTCTTTGGGCAGGAATTTAATTGCCACTCTGCGGCCAAGCTGCATGTCCTCTGCCAGATAGACCTCGCCCATGCCGCCGCGCCCGAGTTTCTCGAGGATGCGGTAGTGCGAGATGGTCAGGCCAATCACGTCGCGGAATCTTATGTCTGGGTAACTCGCAAGTCAATGAAAGCCGCGCAGTTGACTGCCCGACGAGAGTTTGTCGCGGAAAAGAGCAGAGTGGCTTGTGAATCGAAACCTCATTTTACGCTTTCCCAGAATTGACATCCTGCGGCGGTTCCCAGCACAATGCGTTTCCATTCAAGGAGGCGCAAGGATGCGTTATTCCAGGGCCATATTTGTTTTGATTGCTGTTGTGGTCGCTGCCTCTGCGTTTGCGCAGGACCGCACCAACGCGCGCAGCATGGTGATCTCGCCCTACGGCATCGTCGCAACCAGCCAGGTGCTGGCTTCGCAAGCGGGCGCGGAGATTCTCGCGCGTGGTGGCTCTGCCGTTGACGCCGCCATCGCTGCGAACGCGACGCTTGGCGTGATGGAGCCCGACATGAACGGCATGGGCGGTGACCTCTTCGCGATCTACTGGGACGCCAAGTCCGGCAAGCTCTATGGCCTCAACGCGAGCGGATGGGCGCCGAAGGGCCTGAGCATCGCGTATCTCAAGGCACGGGACGTCAGCCAAATGCCTGTTGAGGGCATCGATACGGTCACGGTGCCGGGCGCGGTCGAAGGCTGGAACAAGTTGCACGAGCGCTTCGGCCACCTTCCATGGAAGGATCTTTTCGGACCGGCCATTTTCTATGCGCAGAACGGATTCGCAGTTCAGGAATTGATTGGCATGGACTGGGGCAGTTCGGTGGCGAAGCTAAAGGCCGATCCTGAATCTCGACGCGTGTTCCTCGTGCGCGATGAAGCGCCGAAGATGGGCGAACTGTTCAAGAATCCCGACGTCGCCAAAGCGCTCCGGCTCGTTGCCTCGGAAGGTGCGCAGGCATTCTACTCGGGAGAGATTGCGAAGGCGATCCTCGCGACCGAGCGCGAGCTTGGCGGCACTATGCAAGCGGATGACCTGAAAGAATTTTCCGCGGAATGGGTCGTGCCGATCTCGACGACGTATCGAGGATGGAAAGTCTACGAGCTGCCGCCCAACGGTCAGGGCATGGCGGCGCTCGAAATGCTGAACATCATGGAGCAATTCCCGCCAGCGAAGGCAGGACCACTCAGCGCGGAAGAAATTCACACGCGCATCGAAGCGATGAAGTTGGCTTATGCCGATCTCGCGCGCTACAACGCGGACCAGCGCTTCGCTAAAGTTCCGGTCGCTGGCCTGCTCTCGAAGGAATTCGCCAAGCAGCGTGCGGGACTCATCAATCCGCAGAAAGCAAATTGCAATCCCGAAGCCGGCATACCTCCCTCAAGCGACACGACGTATCTCACTGCCGTGGATCGCGAAGGAAATATTGTGTCGCTCATCCAGAGCAATTTCTCGAGTTTCGGATCGGGTATCACCGTTCGCGGGATGGGATTTGCGCTGCAGAATCGCGGAGCGCTTTTCATGCTTGATGCTTCGAAGTCCGACGCGCTGGCTCCGCGCAAGCGTCCGTTTCACACGATCATTCCCGCATTTATGGAACGGGGCGACGACCACATCGGATTCGGCATCATGGGGGGCGCGAACCAACCGTTGGCGCACGCGCAATTCGTGTCGAACGTTGTCGACTACGGCATGAACCTGCAGGCGGCGATGGAAACCGCGCGCTTCACCGTGCGCAGCAATTTCGACCTCAGCTGCAAAGTTCTGATCGAAGATCGCGTCTCTGCTGATGTGCGCCAGCAGCTTACTGGCATGGGACATCAACTCGATCTGCGCGGCGATTTCTCGCTGTTCATGGGACGTGGCCAGGCCATCGATCACAACACGAAATCCGGAATGAACTTTGCGGCCTCCGACGCGCGAACCGACGGCTCAGCAGAACCGGAAGTGCCGCCGGCGCTTCGCTAGCTGTCTCTCTTGACACTTACGGGGCGAGGCCCAGTCAGATAGAGTTCAGATAGAGTAAGGACACTCCATGCCTTCCTTCAGTTGCAACACTCGCCTCAGTCTTTTGCTGGTCGTACTCTTGTTTGTGACCGGGTGTAACTCACTGAATCCCCTATGCGGGAGCGCGCGTCCTGCGCCGGTCCTAACGTCAATTTCGCCCGCCACGATGATTTTCGCACAGCTTCCGCCGAGCTTCAACCTGACCGCGACCGGAAGCGAGTTTGTCTCTTCCTCGGTCCTAGTCTTTAATGGCGCCACCCTCGCGACCACCGTCGTCAGCAGCTCTCAGCTGACTGTCACGGTCACGAATGCCATGATTCCGGCTGCGGGGAGCTTCCCGGTCACGGTGAACACGCCGGCGGGCAATACTGGAATCGTCGGCTGCTCGAGCGGAGGCACCAGCAGCGCGCAGGATTTGAGCGTCAACTGACGCGATTCGACGGCTAGTGCTGACCCTCAGTGCTGTTGATCACGGTTGCATACGATCCGTCGCCGGTTGCGCCTGTCTGTCCCGGCTGTCCCACCGCTTGAAAATATGGCAGCTGGTCCGCGGGAGGCAGAGCGATGATCGGAATCTGCACGCTGCCCGCGCTGCACAATCCGTTCACGGCCGGCAGGACGCAGTAGTTCGGATCGTAGGCGAGCAATGCATCGAGCGAGTAAAGCTCGAGAATCGTCATGTGGCGCTGCACCGCGAACGGCAGCAACGGGCGCAGATCGCCAGTTGCGCTGTTGGTGCCCGAGATAGACACCGGCGCTGAGAGCCCGGCCTGTTGCAGTTCAAGCGGAATGCCGGAGCCGTAGTAATTGTCGAAAGTGGAGCACCAGTCCGAAGTGCAACCACCGCCCGCGTTGTAGTTCGAGATGTCGCTGGACTGCAGACCCTGGCTGCCAATTCCGTTCGTCTGTCCGGAGGCATTCTTATACGTCACCGCAGTCTGCGCTTCTTGCGAGCCGTAGCTGGTGACCGCGCTCGGGCCGCTTCCCGCCTGATTCAGCGGATCGAGAATTTGCATCTTCGGATTTTGGGCCGCGACGAACTGATCAATGTCGGTGTAGTACTGCATCCATCCGGACTCGGTGTAGGTGTTCGGCGCAGGAATCTGTTCCAGATTCGACAGACACTCAGGGTAAGCCTCCCCACCAGCGGCGCGGCCCACACGCATGTACGAAATCTGCGAGAGGTTGGCCGACGCGTTGTAGTGCATAATTGCCGCCGCCACGAATGACTCCCAGGCCGTCTTGTAGGGCGTTTCATAGGGAACCGGCCACGATTGCTGTTCGCTGACGACTGTTCCGGGAGTCGTGGCGCTCCCTGCCGTCGTGACCGCTGTCTGATACTGAAACGTCGTGCTCGTTACGCCTTGCACGGCCACGCCCAGGGGATTCGCGGTTCCCGCTGTTTCTGCCGTGGGACCGTAGTCCGCATGAGCAAAGGTCGCGGTGAATGAAGTCGCTGTCGCGCCAGTGATGGTGACCGTCTGTTCATTCAGGAACGTCGCCGCGCCGAGATTTTGAAATGTAACCTGCATGCCAACGGGAAAGCGGTTGCTCGCCGTGATGGTCAGCGTCGACGTGGTCGACACGACCTGAACATTCGTCACGCTCTCTTGCGCGATATTGAAATTCGACGGCGTGGTGCTTCCGACCCAGATGGTGTCGCCGTTGGAGTAGCCGTGGTCAGCTTCGGTGACGGTTACTAGCCCGGTCGCACTGCGCGTCATCGAAGAAGTTATCAGTCCAAGATAATTCGTGCAGCCATCTTTGTTCGCATTGATGAGGTCTTCGTTCCCCGAGTTTGTGTGCGTGGCCCAGCTCGAGGTGGTTACGTAATAAGGAGTGACGGGATTGATGCAGGTGTTGTCCAACAAGCAATTGGATCCGGCATCGCCGATGCCCTCCACAATGATGTTCACTTTCTTCGATGCCGACTGCGCGGAAAACCATCCGGAGTTCGAGCTGTCGATCGCAGACCAATCGTAGGTGTGCGTCCACCCAAAGGCATCCAGTTGGCAGGTGTCAGTACCGACCGGGCTGCATGTTCCCGGCCCCGGCGTTCCGGTCTCTGCGGACATCCACGCGCTGCCGACCGTAACTCCTTCAATCGCTTTCTGCGGCATCACGGTGTTCATGAAGTGGGAATAGTTGGGATCGCTGGTCGAAGGAGGAAATACGACGTAGACATGGGTAAACTGCCCCGGTCCCGAACTGCCGCTGCTTTTGGAACCACCGCCACAAGCGCTGAGCAGACCGAGCATGCAGGCGACGGATGAGAACAAGAAGATGCTTCCGCGCGATCGCAACACAGACAACTCCCTCTTTTGTGTGTATGAAATAGTAAAGATGATGTATTCCCGCGTTAAGGTTGGAAAGCCCGAGAAAACGCTCGCTTTTCTTTTCAATGTGGGAGCGCCGGGCAAAAGTGCAAGCTCTTCGCACCGGCGATCGATGCGGAAGTCTCTCATGTCCTTGTACGATCTGAACCCGGGCACGAGAAAAAGGTTTCGCCAGCGCGAGACTTTGTTGCGGCAATCGAAAAACGAAATGAGCTTGTGTATAGTTTCAGCTTTCGCACAGTTTGCAACCCGGAGTAACTGTTAGGGAAAGGCCATCGAGTGGGACGAGTCCTGAAGCGTTCTATTTATTCTCTGCTGCTTTCATTTCTTCTGACCGCTGGTTCGCTATGGGCACAAGGCAGCTCCGGTGAACGAGTCTTCTTTCATGCCAAGGTTTTTACGGCCGATCCGGAGAACCCTTATGCGGAAGCGGTCTCGATTCGTGGGGACAAAATCGTCGCCGTCGGCACTCTGCCGGACGTGCTGAAGTCGGTTTCCGCGGAGGCCGAGCGCGTTGACCTTGATGGCAAGACTCTTTTTCCGGGCTTCATCGATTCCCACAGCCACTCGATCGATGGAGGACTTAGCCTGATCGGTGCCGACGCGACCGACAAGGTCGACACGCTTAAGCAGCTTCCTGCATTCGTCAACGAAGCGAAGAAGTCGGGGCGCGGCGTGCGCGGCGATATCCTCGAGATTCAAGGGCTGCCGCTGGCCTTCTGGTCTCACCCCGACGTACTCAACGCCGACTTCAGTACCGGCGCCTACGCAAATCAGCAAGTGCTACTGCGTGGCATGGACGGGCACACGGCCTGGGCAAATCGGGCTCTTTTGAAAATGGCCGGAATCAATACCGAGTTCCTGAGCAGTCTTAGCCTGGAACAGCGCGCGTACTACGGTTACGACAAGAACATGCAACCCAACGGATTCCTGGTCGATGCCGGTCTGGAACGAATCGAACCGCTCGTACCCCCGCATTCACGCGAAGATTTGCTCGCCGCAGCCCGCGCCGCATTGCAGTACAACTACAGCCTGGGCATCACGGCATGGCTCGATCCCCTGGCGTCGGCTTATGTTCTGCAGGCCTACAAGATGCTTGCTGACCACGGAGAACTAACGTCGGAAGTGGTAGCTTTCCCGCAAGTGCTGGTAAGAGACCCGACCGCCGAGCTCGCCACCGTTCAGAAAACGCGCGAACTCTACAAGAATGTTCCCAATCTTCACATCACCGGGATCAAAATCTTTGCCGATGGCGTCGCGGAATTTCCTTCGCAAACCGCGCACCTGACCAAGCCCTACAAAAACACGGGACACAACGGCGATCTATTGTTCGAGCCTGAAAAATTCGCGGAACTCTGCGTCGCCGCCGACAAACAAGGATTGATCATCCACGTCCACGCGATCGGGGACGGGGCGGTAAAAGCCGCACTGGATGGCATTGGCGCGGCCCGCGCCGCAAATCCTGGATCTCAACTGCCACACACGCTCACTCACGAGCAGTTTGTGCGCCCTGAAGATTTTCCCCGCTTCCGCGAACTGGGTGTGATCAGCGCCCTGCAACTCTTCTGGGCAGAGGCGAGCAACGACACGATTGAGATTTTGAAACCCTACGTGGATGCGGAGATTTACAAGTGGCAATATCCGGCGCGGTCGATTCTAGACAATGGAGGAGTTATCTCCGGAGCGAGCGATTGGCCGGTGTCGACGGCAAATATTTTTCGCGCGACGTACCAGGCGGAGACGCGCAAAGGCAGTGAAGGCGTGCTGGATGCCTCTCAGTCGATGCCGCGCGAAGCGATGTTCTACGCCTACACGCGCAACTCCGCGAAAGCGATGAACATGGATTCCATTGGCTCGATCGCACCGGGCAAACGCGCCGATCTGGTCCTGCTGGACCGCGACGTTCTCACAGTCTCGCCGGAAGAAATGCGCGACACAAAAGTCTTATGGACGATGGTGGCGGGAAAGACTGTTTATCGCGCGAAATGAGGCCGACTCGCTTTGCGCCTGCTTTCCGCGACGGGCCAGGTTGAGCACGTCGCGGAAAGTCTTAGAACATTGGCTCTACTTCAGCAAACCATAGACGACCAGATTCTTCTGAGTCATGAAGTACACTTTGCCGTTCGTCACCGTCGGCACCGAGAACTTGATGGCCGCTCCCGGATTGTCCCTCGTGGCTTTCGTCCTGCTGCTATATAGTCGTGTGGCGAGATTGGTCGCGTTGTAGGCCAGCAGCGTCGCCTGTCCCGTCGCACTTTTGTAAGTGGAGTTGTTCAGAGCCCACACGATTCCATTGGTGGTCCCGTTCGATGAAATGGATACCGTCGTCCCCGGATATCCAAATGCCGCGGCGGTTTTCGAACTGGGCGTCGTCGACAACATCCCCGTCAGCGTGTCGAACGAAAAAGCTTGGAGCGACTGCGCCTCGCCGCCAACATAAACATAGTTATTCCACCACGACGGCGAACTCCACATGCCCCGGGTCGCCCCGGCAATCGACTGGACAATCTCATTGTCCATGGAATTGTTATGTCCCATGTTGTCCCGATTGACCAGATAAAGATCTCCTGCCTTGTCTCCCTGCACCAGCAGGTGAGGATACGGCCCGGTCTGATCTGGCAGAAGCGTTAACCCGGACGACCCGATATCGCGATCCGTAATGTTGTAGGTCGTGCCGTTGTAGGGAGAGAAATAATCGAGAATCGGGAAGACTCCTCCGACGGGAGGACCGAGTTTCACCACACTCTGGCCGTAATCACTGTCGCCGGTGTCGGCATCGAACGTCCCGTTTCCCGTCGCAACGAACGTATTGAACGACGCATCGCCGGCCACGCCATTCCCGCTTTGCCAGATGCCACCTTCTTCTCCATCCGGCGTCGTCAGCCACGCCGCGCTTTGCGCCAGGGTTTGCGAGTCGTAGGCCATCACCCATCCGTGGTAGTGGCCATAATCGCAGAGCGACGCCCAACTGATATACACAAGGCCGTTTTGCAACAGCAGCGCCGAGCGTTGGGCCTGCAGCAATGGATCAAAGGTGATCACTCCGCCCTCCGATCCCTCGCCACTGCCCGTCGCAGTCGCCGCAATGGCCAGCGGCCCTCCGAATTTTTCTGCTCCCGTCGTGATATCCAGCGCATGCAGTCGCTGGACATAACTCCCCGCCTCCTCCGTCCGCACCAGCACATAGATCGTGTTGCTCGTGGGGTCGATCACCGGCGTCGACATGATTCCCACCTGCGTGGTCATAGGGTCCGGACAATGCACGTCGCTCGTGGAAACCGTTGTAATGCCCAGCGACGGATTCGTGAAATTCACCTTCCACAGCGGTTGCGCGTTGCTTCCCGTGTTGCTGTCCGCATCAAAGGCATACACGCTGTCGTTCATGGTGGCCACGTAAACCACGTTGTGCGTGCCCGCATTCGGAATGGCAACATTCGCCATGTAGAGCGGTTGGGAATAGGAGTATCCATCGACCGCCTGCGAAAAGAGTTTGCCAAACGTGTTCGCAGTCACGTTGCTCGTGGTCAGAATCACTTCTTGAAGGTTCTGACCGGTGCGGCCGTTGTCGTCGTGATACGTCGGAACGTTCACTTGCGCTGCGCAAGGATTCACACACGCCGGCAAAAGCGCCGCAGCCATCAGGCTCGTCAACACTTGGATACGCATAGTAGCGACCTTTCGATTCAGAGCATTCCAGGACAGGGCCGGGGATCTGCTTAGCCGAGGGGCCCAGGAGCCGAGACAGCTTCCCAAGATCGGTCTAATTTTGGATACCTAGGGAGAAGTGCGGGGGAATTACCGGGGGGAGCTGAGCAGAAACGCAAGCCGGTGCAAACCTGATCCTGCTCTTTTTGGAATGTAGAAGCGCCCGAGACGCCTGTCAAGATGAAATAACCTGCATGCTTCCCGGCATGGTCTTAAGTTCAGTCCCCACGTCAGGCCGAACGGCTAACCGTCGTTTTTCAGCGGGCAGATGAGTTACTAAAGTTATTGTCCATTAGGACTTACCATTGTGACCGTCTGCGGGCTGTGATGTGATCGATTTTTGGGGCGAGCCCGATTCCCGGTTGATCTGCCCTTACGAACAGCGCAAGAGGTGGTCCACTTGACTTGGTATTTTTTCTTCTTTTTCGTGTCGGGATTCTGCGGGATCCTGTACGAGATCGTTTGGCTGCGGTTGTCGATGGCCCAATTCGGAGTCACCAGCTCTCTGGTGGCTATCGTTCTTTCCATGTTCATGGCTGGGTTGGGCTTGGGGTCGTGGGGCAGCGGACGTTTGATGCGACGGTACGGGGACCGGGCTGGCACTCTGGGCTTGCGACTCTATGCCTTGGCGGAGTTATTCATCGGAATCTCGGCGCTGCTGGTGCCTCTCCAGTTGCAGACAGGTCGCGCGCTGCTGGAGCATGCGGGACTTCCTTCATCTGGCAACTACTACCTGGCATCTGGGGTGTGGATCGCGCTTACTCTTATCCCCTGGTGTGCCTGCATGGGCGCAACTATTCCCCTGGCCATGGAAGCGATTAAGAACAGCTTCAAGGGTGAATCGTTGGGTTCGTTCAGTTATCTCTACCTTGCGAATGTTGTCGGCGCCACCGCGGGAGCAATCGTCCCGCTGCTTCTGATTGAACTGTACGGCTTTCGCGGAACCGTAAGAATCGGTGCTGTACTCAACGGCTTGCTGGCCGCTACCGCGTTCGCACTTTCGATGCGGGTTGGTGTCGGGGGAAAGGCTCAGTCTTCGCAAACAGACGCCGCCCCGGAGAGATCTCTCAGTCAGGGGGACAGGTGGCGACCTCTTGCCCTATTGTTCGCAGGTGGTCTGACGAGCATGGGGCTTGAGGTGGTGTGGATCCGGCAGTTCACTCCCTATCTAGGCACCATGGTCTATGCCTTCGCTGCGATTCTAGCGCTGTATCTGATGTCTACTCTGATCGGATCCAAGATTTACCGCAGCTGGAACAAGAAGCATACGAGTGAGCCGGAATTGATCTGGCTCGGACTGGGCTTTTGCGCAGTTCTCTCGTCGGCAGCCGGCGACCCTCACTTCCGTCTCCTCACCGTTCTGCGCCCGGTTATAGGAATTGCGCCATTTTCGATGGTTCTGGGATTTGTCACTCCCATGCTGGTCGATCGGTGGTCCGGCGGAGATCCAGACCGCGCGGGCAAGGCTTACGCGACCAACGTCGCTGGATGCATCCTAGGTCCGTTGCTCTCCGGCTTTCTGCTGTTGCCTTTTGCCAGCGAACACCTGGTGATCTGTATTTTTGCGCTCCCGTGGCTTGTGGTCGGACTGAATCCCCAATGGCTTAGCGCAACTTCAGGTAAACGGCGGCAAAGCTGGGTGGGTTATGCTCTTGTGCTGTTGGCCCTGCAATTGGCTTGGGTGAGCAAGGATTACGCCACGCAATTTCCCAACCGTGAAGTCCTGCGGGACAGCACAGCCACCGTCGTCGCCACGAGTAGTGACACGAGAAAACTACTGCTGGTGAACGGAGTCGGTATCACCTCGCTGACTCCCATGACAAAGCTGATGGCCCACTTGCCGATGGCCTCTCTGAACCATCCGCCGCGCAACGCACTGACCATTTGTTTCGGCATGGGAACAAGCTTTCGCTCTCTGCTTTCTTGGGGCGTTCCCACGACCGCGGTCGAGTTAGTGCCTAGCGTTCCCCGTGTGTTTGGCTACTACCACGCCGATGGTCCCCGGCTACTGCAGTCGCCGCTAGCGCGGGTCGTGATCGACGATGGACGGCGCTATCTGGAGCGATCGTCGGAGGAGTTTGACGTGATCGTCATTGATCCGCCTCCACCGATCGAGGCGGCGGGATCTAGCATGCTTTACTCCAAAGAGTTCTACACGATCCTGCGTCCGAGGCTGCGGCCAGATGGCATATTGGAGCAATGGCTGCCGGAAGGCGACGCGGTTGTGCGCAGTGCGGTCGCCCGGGCTTTGGCTGAATCTTTTCTCTACGTCCGCGTGTTTCAATACTCCCCGACTTGGGGTTTTCAGTTCCTCGCAAGCAGTCAACCGATTCCAAGCCGGACGGTCGAAGAGCTTGTAGAACGCATGCCCGAATCCGCAGTTCGCGACATTATGGAATGGCCATTCGCGCCCAACGCGGAACAGGAATTCAACTACGTCCTGCAAAAAGAAACGACCATGTCGTCGATAGTGGCCGCCGACCCGAATGCTCAAGCGATGCGCGATGACCATCCCGTGAACGAGTACGTGATATTGCGCAAGCTCACTGAGAGCAAATTCCAACCAGATTCCCTGGTAGCGTGGTACGAACACACCAAGAACGATTGAAGTGTCCGGGCATAAATGCTGTTGGCAGCGTTGCAGTTGCCTTCAGCCAGGGTCAAATCGCCTCGCTCCCTGTCGCGATTCTATCGACGATCACTTCCCCAAATACTTTCCCGCGAGCGCGGCGCAGGCTTCCACAAAATCCTGTTCGGGCTTGGTGAATGTGCCGGGAAAGTAGCTCTCGACATCGAGTTCACCGAGAAGCTTGCCGTTCACCGAGATTGGCACAACGATTTCGCTGACTACCATCGACGATCCCGCAAGATACCGCGGATCTTTGGTGACATCATCTACAACTACGGTGTTGCCGGTACTGGCCGCCGACCCACAGAGTCCCGTATCGAGTGGGATGCGGGCGTTCGGAGTAAAACTGCCCACGTACGGTCCGACGACCAATACGCCCCGATCCGCCGGATCAACCAGATAGAAGCCCACCCAGTTATACCGAGCCATTTTCTCGTGGAGCCGCCGCGTGATGTACTCCATTACTGCCTTGCCCGTCACCGCCGTCTTGGCGTGATCCTGAAACTCGCGGAGAAGCTCTTCCTGCTCGCTCGTCATGTTCGAACCTCGTGCTGACCCCGGGGAAAAGTGTACGAAGGATACAGTTTATCTGCATCACGTTGCATTGAAAGTGAGTATGGAGGTGTGGTCAGTGACGCAAGTCACGGGACGGATCCAGCAGTGCAACATCCCAAGCTGGCAACACCGCGGCACCCGATTTGTTTTGGTATATTTGTGTCTGCACGTCAGGTTGCATCCCGTCCGCGGAAAGGGAAGATCCCACCTGAGCGCTTCTTGATCACCGAGCATCGACTTCTCTTCTGCCCGAAACAGCGGACACCGGGCCACAGAAGGAGGAGTTATGTCTCGCCAGCTACCTGAACAACCCAATCTCCAACATCTCAAGAAGCAAGCCAAAGAATTGCTGCGCAGCGTGCGGCAAGGCAAACTTGCGGACGCGCAACATGCGATCGCGAACGAGTACGGTTTCGTCACGTGGGCAAGGCTGAAGTTGCACGTCGAGAGCCTGGGGCTCAGTCCGGCGCAGGCCCTGAAGGCGGCTGTGTGCGATAGCGATGCGTCGCGCGTACAGGCACTTCTCGAACAATATCCGGAACTGCGGGCGAAGGTCGATGATCCTCTGCCGGACTATGGTTTCGGGCTCAATGCGCTCTACGCGGCGGTGCAGCGCAGCGATCGGGAGACGATCGATGTGCTGCTGCGCGCAGGCGCCAATATCCGCAAGAGAAGCGACTGGTGGGCCGGGAGCTTCGGCGTGCTGGACGAATGCGATCCGAGCCTGGTGGAGTTTCTGACGCAACGCGGCGCGGAGTTAGACGTTCATTCTGCGTCGCGCTTGGGAATGATTGCGAAGCTGCGTGAGTTCGTGACCGCCGATCCCGGAGTCGTTCACGCGCGCGGAGGAGACGGGCAGACGCCGCTGCACTTCGCGTCGACCGTGGAGGTCGCGGAGTTTCTGCTCTCGCATGGCGCAGATATCGACGCACGCGATGTGGATCATGAATCGACGCCGGCGCAGTACATGCTTCGCGTTCAGCAGAGAAGGCACTATCCAAAAGATCGCCAGGACGTGGCTCGGTATTTGGTATCGCGCGGATGTCATACGGACATCCTGATGGCGGCGGCCCTCGGCGACATCGATCTGGTACGGCGGCATTTGGACGAAGATCCCGACTGCATCCGAATGCGTGTGTCGAAGGAGTGGTTTCCGAGCCGCAATCCGCGGGCGGGAGGACCGATTTACCTATGGACACTGGGAGGGGGTCGCACGGCACACACCGTGGCGCGCGATTTCGGGCACGAGGAGGTTTTCCGGTTATTGATGGAGAGGACGCCGGAAGACCTGAAGTTGGCCCTCGCTTGCGAACTCGGGGATGAAGCGGCGTTTCAGCAATTTCTGGCGAAGCATCCAGATACCGCGAAGACACTTTCTGAGGCGGATGCGCGCAAACTGCCGGCGGCTGCGCAGAGCAACAACACGAAAGCGGTTGGTCTCATGCTCGAGGCGGGCTGGCCGGTCGATACTCCGGGAGAAATGGGAGCGACGGCGCTGCACTGGGCGGGCTTCAACGGAAGTGCGGAGATGACGCGGGAGATATTAGGTTTCCATCCGACGCTGGAATTGAAATCGCGCGAGTATGAGGGAACCGCGCTCGGTTGGGCCATATTTGGGTCAGGGAATGGATGGCATCGAGAAACGGGTGATTACGTGGGAACGATTCGGGCGATGATGGCGGCGGGAGCGACCGTTCCGCCGCATGCGGAAGAATTGGAGCCCAGCGAAGCCGTGCTGGAGGTGCTGCCATGAATCGTGAGAAGCGTCCTGTTGCGGTAACGATCGTCAGTTGCGTTTACATCGTGGTGGGCACAATCGGCTTCGCGTATCACTTCCACGAACTTCTATCGCAGCGCGAGGGGTTCAGGGATGCCATCTTAGTCGAACTCGTCGAACTGGTGGCAATGGTTAGCGGCGCGCTTATGCTGCGGGGCTTGAACTGGGCCCGATGGGGAGCGATCGCGTGGATTGCCTTCCACGTCGTGCTGAGTGCGTTTCACGCGGCTCAGGAGTTCGCCATGCACCTATTGATCAGCGCCGTGATTGCGTGGGCGCTTTTGCGGCCTGAGTCGGCGCGGTATTTTCGCGGAACGCGCGGTGAGCCTACGCAGGGGTAGGTGGTCGGGCCAGAGGACAGCAGATCCCTCGCTGCGCCCGGAATGACAAGCTGCCGCGGGCGGCAACAGATTGAGGGGGGTGACCTTCGTAATCGCGGGGGGGCGTTACCGCATTGCTGGGGGTGGGGGGCGCTCCTAGAATCGAAGCAGGGTTTACTCCGCCCCGAACTCTGCATGCCTGAGCTTACAAAACGATTGGACCGAGCCGAATTAGGGAAGCGCGTGGAGCGTGCGGAAAAACTCCTGCAAAAAGGGAAGACCGCCGATGCCCTCGAAGAGTATCTGCTCGTCCTGCGAGACGATCCGGAAAATGATGTAGTGCGGCAACTTGCGGCTGATTTGTGCCTCTCGTTGAGCCGCAATGCCGAGGCCGTGAAGCTGTTGGGCGAGCTGTTTGAGCGGCAGGTGGGAGCTGGGGACGCGACCCGTGCCAGCTTGACCTATAAGAAGCTGGCCCGTCATGGAAGTCCGACATGGCAGCAGAAATTCCGCTTTGGGCAGCTGCTTGAGGGATCGAACAAGAAACTGGCTGTCGGGACCTATGAAGCGGCGCTGCAGGATCTGGTGAAGCTGGGTAAGAAGCAGGAGGCAGCGGAAATTCTGGATCGCGTTGTCGCGATCGAGCCAACGCAGGCGAACCTGCTGCGGGTGGCGGAACTGGCGTCGGAACTGGGAAATCGGAAAGCGGCCGCGGGAGCCTTCCAGCGGATTGCGCAGCTTGCCGGAGCCGAAGGCGCAGATGTCACGCAATGGTACGAGCGGGCGTATCAGGAAGATTCTTCTGATCAAGACATTGCGCTCGCATATGGCAAGAGTCTGCTCGGACAGGGGCAGGCGGGCGCGGCCATCTTCATTCTTGAACCGCAACTGAATTCAGGCCAGGTCACACCGGCGCTGCGCGAGGCCTATGCCGATGCACTGTTGGCTGCCGGGCGCTATGCCGAAGCGGAACCACTGGTTTGGCAGCTGTTTGAGCAGAATCCGGCGCGGGTGCAGCAGGTCATCGCGCTCATCGGGAATTTCCTCGATGCCCAGCAGGATGATGCTGCGGTGGAGCTGGCGCGCAAGTTGGAACAATTTCAACGGCGGCGCGGGGAACGGCGGCAGTTCATCGCCATCATGGAAGACATCACGGCGGGGCATCGCGCGTCGCCGCAGATACTGGAATTTCTCAGCGAGCTTTATAACTCGTCCAATCGCGAAAATGATTACTGCACAACGCTGCTGAAACTGTTTGATCTTTACTGCAGCACGAGCGAGTTCGCGAAAGCAGCGGAGTGCCTGGATCGCGCGGCCGAGGTCGACCCATACGAGCCGGGGCATCTGAAACGGCTCGACATGCTGAAGGGAAAAATCGACGAGTCCCGCTTCAAGGTGATCGCGTCGCGGTTCAGTTCGGCTGCCAAGGCTCCTGACGAGCCGGCGCATTCGGAAGGGCCGACACTGGGAGCAGGAACGCTGCAAGACCTCATGCTGCAGGCGGAGATCCTGGTGCAGTACGGGATGCGCAGCAAGGCGGTCGAGCGGCTGCAAAGAATTCAAGAATTGTTTCCGCGCGAGGAAGAACGGAACGAAGACTTGCAGCGGTTGTATCTTGCGGCGGGCGTGACTCCGCGGTATGCGGGATCGGCGCCATTGCCTCCGGCGGCGGTTGCGGCTCCGGCACCAGTTGCGGCATTGCCCGTTCCCGATCCGGCGGCCGATGTTCGGAGCTTCACTCGGGTCGCGGAGATCACACGCAAGCTATATCACCAGGGCACGGCTCCCGCGGTGCTGAGCACAGCGGTGAAAGAGATCGGGACCCACTGGGAAGCAACGCGTTGCGTGGCGGCGATGGGTAAACCTGGCATGCCGCCGAGCGCGATGGATGAATTCTGCGCGGACGGAATCAAAAAAGCAGGATCCGCAGCCGTTGGTGAACTCGTCGCGTGCCTGCAGCAGGCAGTTGACGGGCACGAACCGCTGGCGATCCAGGATGCGCCGAAAGCTTCAGTCTTGGAGTCGGCGAAGAAAGTTATTTCCGACCTGGGGGCTTCGTCAATTCTGGCAGTGCCGCTGAGCGACGGAGAAGAGACGGTCGGGATTCTGGTATTGATCCACAACCGTCCGCGCGTCTGGCAGCCGTCAGACCTGGTGGTGCTGAAGACGCTGGCCGAGCAGATGGTGATCGCGCTGAACAACGCGGGCCTGCGGCGGCTGGTCAAGAATCTTTCGGTGACAGACGAGAAGTCTGGGCTGCTGAAGCGGGCTTCCTATATCGACCTGCTACTGGCGGAGAGCAAGCGGGCCGTTCAGAATTCGTCGGCGCTCTCGGTGGTGTTGCTGCAGTTCGGCAAGAGCTCCGCTTTGATCAAGGAATATGGCGAGGCGGAAGTGCAGGCGATGATCGAACGAGCGGGACTGTTGTTCGCCGCGAATATCCGCTCGAATGATTTGGCATTCCGCTACGACGCTTCGACTATTGCGATTCTTTTGGGCGAGACTGCGGAGAAGGAAGCGATGCTTGCGATCGAGAAGCTGCGAAAGATTATTGCGGACGTGCGGTTGCCAGGAAAAGATGGCGCGCAAGGGCAGCCTGCGCAGTTCTCCGCGGGGGTGGCCGAAGCGGTGATCCGGACGGAGTACGATCCCATCGATGTCGTGACTGAAATTATCAATCGCGCGGAGCACGCCGTGAGTCAAGCGATGGCGCAGGGGCCGGGGAAAATAGTAGCGCTAGGTCCGGCCGCGCTGGCCACCAGCGCGGTGGCGTAAGAATTCTACCTTCAGGTATCTCGGCAATGCTTCGCTTCCTACTTCAGTTTCTTCTCTTCGCGGGGATCCTGAATTTCTTCACCTTTTGGTTTGCGGCGGTTTACCTGGGAGGCGACGCCGTCAGCGGCAGGCTGATCGACGGCCATTCTTTCCTGTCGAATCACGGGCATCTGCATGAGGTCAGTAAAGCGGTGTTCACGTACAGCAAATGGCATGTCTATAGCGTGTTCGTTACCCATCCACTCGCTATTCTTTGCGCCTGGCTTCTGGCCCGAGGTGTCCAGCAGCTGAGCCTGTCGTAACAACGACATCCCCGTTTCCTAAGATAGTCAAATCTCCTTTCGCACTGCTACACTGACAAGTTTGGCGAATCGGCTCTGACCGGGTCCGGTTGGGGTTCTGCGAGATCATCATGTTAAAAGCCGGGGACATTGCGATTGTCAGTGGGGCGCGTACGCCCTTTGGGCGGTATTGCGGCAAGCTGAAAGATTTTACTGCGCAAGAGTTGGGCGCGCTGGCGGGTAAGGGCGCGATCGAGCGCTCGGGAATTGATCCGAAGGAGTTCGATCATGTTGTGTTCGGGAACGCGCAACAGACCTCGGGCGACGCGCTGTATGGCGCGCGGCATGTGGGATTGCGGGCGGGCCTTCCAATTGAGACTCCGGCGCTGACGGTGAACCGGCTGTGCGGGTCTGGGATGCAGGCGATTGTGAGCGCGGCGCAGATGATCCAGACCGACGAGGCGAAGGTGGTGCTCGCAGGCGGGATGGAGGCGATGTCGCAGGCACCGTTTACCATTCGCGGCCGCGATGGGTTCACGCTGGCTCCCGGAGGGAAGCTGGAAGACTCGTTGATGGTGGCGCTGCTCGATTCGTATTGCGGATCGTACATGGCGAACACGGCCGAGTTGTACGGCGAGCAGCAGGGAATTACGCGGCAGGCGCAGGATGAGTTCGCGCTCCGGTCGCAGCAGCGGGTAGACGCGGCTTATAAAGAAGGACGCATCCAGGAAGAGTTGGTTGCCGTGACGCTGCGCAATCATAAGGGCGAGCCGACCGGAGAGTCGCTGACCGAGGATGATCACCGGCGTCCGCAGACGACGATGGAAGGCTTGGCGAAATTGAAGCCAGCGTTCGGAAAAAATGGAACGGTGACGGCGGGAAATGCCAGTGGCATTGTCGATGGCGCGGCGGCGGTTGTAATCATGTCGCTCGATGACGTGCGCAAACGCAATATGGAGCCCCTCGGACGGATCGTGAGCTGGGGAGTAGCGGGCGTGGATCCGAAGGTGATGGGCCGTGGTCCGGTGCCGGCAACGAAGATTGCGCTGCAGAAGGCCGGGCTGAATCTGGACTACATTGATCTGATCGAAGTGAATGAAGCATTCGCGGCGCAGTATCTGGCAGTCGAAAAAGAACTCGGGCTTGATCGCGAGAAGGTGAACGTGAATGGCGGCGCGATCGCGTTGGGACATCCGCTGGGGGCGACCGGGACGAGGCTGGTGATCACACTGCTGTATGAACTACGGCGGAGACACAAGAAGTATGGGCTCGCGACGGCTTGCATCGGCGGCGGGCAGGGGATTGCGATGGTGGTGGAGAGCATGAGCTAACTTCTTTCGCCAGGGATGAACGCGGATTTCCGCGGATCAAAAAGCGTTGTTGTCATCCTGAGCGGCGCAGTTCGCCGCGAAGGATTTATGCAGTGTGCCGGTGCCGCAGAAGTGCATAGGTTCTTCGCTTCGCTCAGAATGACAAAGTACTCGATATGAAGGAAGCAATTATGGAGATCAAGAAGGTTGGAGTTCTCGGCTGTGGGCTGATGGGTTCTGGCATTGCGCAGGTGTGCGCGACTGCCGGATTCGACGTCATGGTGCTTGAGGTTGAGCAGAAGTACCTCGACAAGGGATTTGCGGGGATTGAGAAGTCTTTGGCGAAGTTTGCCGAGCGCCCCGTCGAGAAGGGCGGCATTACCACTGAACAGAAGGACGCCATCCGCGCTCGGCTCAAAGGGACGACGAACAAGTCCGACTTGGCCGGTTGCGACATTGTGATTGAGGCCATCATCGAGAATGTCTCGCAGAAAAAAGAAATGTATTCATCGCTCGATGGTTTGGTGAAGAAGGACGCGATCTTTGCTTCCAATACTTCTTCGATTTCCGTCACGGAGCTGTTAACTGCAGTTAAGCGTCCCGAGAGATTCATCGGGCTGCACTTCTTTAATCCGGTGCCGCTGATGAAGCTGGTGGAAGTCGTGCGGACGATCGCTACCGCCGACGACGTTTACGAGACCGCTTACGCGTTCGCGAAGAAGCTGGGCAAGGTTCCGGTGCGCACGTCGGACAAGACGGGATTCATCGTGAACCGGCTGCTGGTGCCGTATTTGCTCGATGCCATCCGCGCGTATGAAGAAGGCGTCGGATCGATCGAAGATATCGACAACGCGATGAAGCTGGGATGTGGGTATCCGATGGGACCGTTTACGCTGCTGGATTTTGTCGGGCTGGATACGACTTTTTACATCACGCACGTGATGTATGACGAGTTCAAGGAGCGGCGGTTTGCATCGCCTCCTCTGCTGAAGCGGATGGTGATGGCGGGGTGGTACGGGCGGAAGTCGGGGCGCGGGTTTTATGATTATGCCGACCCGGAGAAGCCGAAGGCGCAGAAGCTCTAAGAGGTGTCATCCTGAGAAGGGCGCAAGCCCTTGGAAGGATCCCTACGTCCTGAATGAAGTGAGAGTGCGTTGAAGGGAATTCATTCCGCCTGCATGCGGTGTGAGTTCCTGTCGACCGCAGCGGCGGGTTTCGGCTGGCGTATGTTCCCTCGCGACGGCTTCGCTGCCACTCAGGATGACAATGTCTTGGATTTGTGGTCCGCGTGAATCCGTGGCAGGTTTGAATTTATGAACTTTGAAAACATTGTTCTCGAAAAGAAAAACTCGATTGCCTACGTCACGGTCAACCGTCCCAAGGTGCTCAATGCGCTCAACATGGCGACCATGGAAGAGTTGCGCGCCGCCTTTCACGACATCAAGAATGATGCGGCGATGCGCGTCGTCATCTTCACTGGCGCCGGTGAGAAGGCGTTTATTGCCGGAGCCGACATCGGCGAACTCTCGAAGTACGATGCGGTTTCGGGCAAGGAATATACGCATCGCGGGCAGAACGTTCTCAATCTGATTGAAAATCTCGGAAAACCCGTCATTGCTTGCATCAACGGATTTGCGCTCGGCGGCGGATGCGAGATTGCCATGGCTTGCACGATGCGGCTGGCGAGCGAGAATGCGAAGCTGGGACAGCCCGAGGTGAAGCTGGGGATTATCCCGGGATACGGCGGGACGCAGCGTCTGCCGAGGCTGGTGGGCAAAGGGATCGCGATGCAGATGATCTTGGCCGGGGAGATGATTTCGGCGCAAGAGGCGCATCGTATCGGTCTGGTGAATGAAGTGCTCCCGACGGCGGAATTGATTCCGCGCGCCGAAGCCATTGCAGCGAAGATTATTGCAAACGCTCCGCTGGCGGTGCAGTATGCGATGGAAGCCGTCAATAAAGGGATGGAGATGACTTTGGCCGAAGGGCTCTATCTCGAGGCTGTGTTGTTTGGCGTTGCTTGCGCTACTGAGGATAAGACTGAGGGGACGAAGGCTTTCTTGGAGAAGCGCGCGGCTCAGTTTAAAGGAAAATAACTTCTTTGCCACGGATTCACGCCGATTTCGCGGATTCGAAGCAAATTGAAGTTCACCACAGAGGGCACAGAGGGCACAGGGGATCACAGAGGAAATGAAACTGAAGATTGAGTCTGTGCCGGAGGCCGCCGCGTCGGCTATCGAGGGAAAGCTGGATGCTTCCGGGAAGCGCTTTGCGATTGTGGTGGCGCGGTTCAATGCCTTCATTACCGAGAGGCTTTTGATGAGCGCTTGCGATGGTCTGCTGCGCACAGGGGCTGCGAAAAAAGATATCGACGTGGTGCGTGTTCCCGGCGCGTTTGAGATTCCTTCAGCGGCGCGGACTTTGGCGGAGGCAAAGAAGTATGACGCGATCATCTGCATCGGATGCCTGCTCCGCGGGGATACAGCGCACTACGACGTCATCGTGAACGAAGTGACGCGCGGGATCGGGCAGTCGGCGCAGGAAACTGGCGTGCCACATGCTTTCGGTGTGCTGACTTGCGATACGTTGGAGCAGGCCATCGACCGCGCCGGGCTGAAGATGGGGAACAAGGGATTTGAAGCGGCGCTGGCTGCGGTGGAGATGGTGGCGCTGGGAGAAGCTATCAGCTCTCAGCCTTCAGCTGTCAGCAAGAAGCGGGTTCCTGGCTCCGCTCGGAATGACAAGCGAAAGAAAAGTTCGAAGAAGCGCCGATAGTTCCTTCCTGAAGTAAACTAGCCACTAACTACTAATCACTGACAAATTGTCGTATGGGCACACGGCGCAAATCTCGGGAACTCGCTCTGCAGATGCTGTTTCAGTCCGATATGGGCAAGCAGGATGCCGAGCAGGTGCGGCGCACGTTTTGGGCGGAGCACGGGTCCGCCAGCGCCGAGGTGCGGGGATTTGCCGACGATCTGTTTCGCGTGGCCACCGATCGCGTGGGGGAAATCGACGGATTGATCGAGAAGCACGCCGAGCATTGGCGCATGGAGCGGATGGCGGCGGTGGATCGCAATCTTCTGCGGGCGGCCGTGGCGGAGTTGCTGGCGTATCGCGAGACTCCGCGGGCGGTAGTCATCAATGAGGCTCTGGAAATTGCGCGAAAGTTTTCGACCCCTGAGTCGGTGCACTTCGTCAACGGAGTTCTCGACAGCGTGGGGAAAGAGCTGGAGAGCAGCGGAGTTTGAGCGATGGCTCAACCGCTGAGCCGTCCCTGCGGGACTCGTTTCTCCGCTTGCGTCTACCCCGGACTTACGTCCCGGGCTAATGAATGCCGCCCTGTCGGGCTGTTGCTGAGGCGCTCCACTCGCCATCGTTCTGCCCCCTATCGCGTACTCCGGGTTTCGCTCTAACCGGCGCTGCCCCAGGAGGCCCAGCAGCGGGATTGAGACGAACTGCTCCCCGATTCTTTCTACCTAATTCCTGTTCATCTTTTCTGTTACGTTGTGCTTCCTACGGTTTGGTGAGCGCCACGTTCAGCGCGCAGGGACCTGTGGCTGGCGAGTACGTACAGAAGGCATTCAGGTAGTTGGGAATATTTGGGAAGGCGAGTTGGACCTGATCGCTGCCGCCCGCGGAAGTCGTGATTTCATGCAGCATGCCGTCGCTGCCGGCAATCAGGATCGTCCCGGCGTCCACCGACATGGTGGCACTGAGCGGGGTGGCATTGTTCAGGAGCGGGATGCCGCCAACGACGGAGCCGACCAGGAAATTGTAGACGAAGATGGTGGAGCTGCTGGCGTTGGCGACGTACAGTTGCGAGGCGTCAGCGGAAGCGAAAAAGTTCACGGGCTGGAGAGTTCCCTGGCCTAGTTCGACACGCTGCGCGAGCCGAAGAGGATCACCGCTGATGAAGGTCAACCCTTGCGGGCAAACAGTTCCGGTCGCGGACGGGGATACGGTGGAAGTCAGGATGTCGAAGCCCGTAGCGTCGAGCACCAGTACGTGCACGCCGTCGGGAATCGAGTTTCCGTATGAATCCTTGCCATCCATGTGAACGTTGGGCAAGGCCTGCATGAGGATGGGATTGGCAGGAAGTGGCACGGTCGCGGCAACCTGATTGTTGCAGTTGGCAAAAGCCGTGATATTGGCGGAGGCCGCGCCATTGGCTGCTTCCGCGACGTAAGCGAAAGCTCCGTTCGGAGAGAATGCGACGGAGTTCGCTGCTCCGGACAATGCGATCGGGCCTTGCAAAGCCTGTAGAGAGGAATAGATGTAAAGCGAGGTCGCGCCCGGGCCGCCCACGACGAATGTCTTCAGAGCATCGGGGGAGAACCCGGCAGTAGCGGCGCTGGAAATGTTCAACGGAACGATAGCCGGCGTCGTCGAATTGGCCGTGTTGACGATATAGACCTGGTTGGGAGTGTGAATCGTGTCTGAGAACGCGGCGCCAAGTCCATTGTTGGAGACGGCCATGATGTTCCCGGTCACCGTGCCGATTGAAGTGAATGGATTATTCGTTGTGCCAAATTGCGCCGGATTGATGATCTCCGCGCCGAAGTCGCTTCCCATATAGATTTTGTCACCCCCAAGATCAAACAGAAAAGAGTTGGGAGAGACAGGTATCGGCGTCTCCGCGCCGGGAGCAGCCTTGGCGGTGGAGACATAGTAAGTGGACGTGCTGCAGGTGCTGGGAATTACATGCGCACAGTTGGTGGTTGTAGCGAGTACAGATGCGGCGCCGGGGCTGCCGGTGACGACTCCTGCAATAGAGCCAGTCGGCGGCGTCAGCGTATTGTTGCCGGTGGACGAAATAAACAGAGGCGTTGCGTAGACCGGAACGGGAATGAGTTCCTGACAGTTGAAGGCGGGGTTGGGAGCGTTGGGTTGAAAGAACTGCGTGCAGGCATTGAGCTGCGCCGTGGTCGACAGCGTGGCCGGGACAAAGGGGAATCCGACGTTGCAATTCGGAGGCGAACACGATGCGGTAACTGTTCCAGATCCGGGCAACTGGGTCGAGACCGCACAGGACTCCTGACAACTGCTACCGATCGCCATGACGCCGGGTTGCGAAGACGTCCAGGTCAGAAGGACTTTGCCGAGAACGACATCACCATTGGTATTGGGCAGAGAACTCTTTCCCATCACGTCGGTTAGAGTGGCGACCACCGTTTCCCCTGCACCCTTGGAAGTGACAAAGGTGGTCTGTCCCGATCCTGCGGTTCCGACCTCAAGGCTGATGTTCTGAATGGCGCAGGTGGCAAAGAAATCGAGGATGGGCGAATTTGCGCCCTGGGAGTTCGCGTACTGTGGCTGTTGGAACGAAGTACTGGTCACGCCGCTGGCGGTGGCATAAATCTGGGTGATTCCCGGTGTGTTCCCAACGGCAGTCGCCTGATTTGTTGGGAAATTGTAGGCCGTGTTCACCAGTGGGATGAGATTGACGACGGACGGATTATTCGCCGTCCAGATAAACGGCCCGACGGACGAAGTCACATCGGTGCCTTGGCTGAAGGCATGAGCCTCGATCGTCATGGATTGAGTTTGGGAGAGGCATGGTTCCTGAACCGGAACGCCGGTGATCAGAATGCCAGTGACAGTGATGTTGTCGATTACCGGATGAACGAAAACGTAAGTCGGAACGCTGGTACCGCCGAGAGCGCTGGCGGTGACTGTAACGGGGCCGGTTGCGCCCGGGGTGCAGGTGGTGAAGGCGACATCCCAGTGCCCGGCGCAGGCAACGCCGTTCGGAGCGAGATTCAGAATGGAGGTGTTGCTGGAGGTGTAAGTGATGGTGGTGCTTAGGTTGGTACCCGATGCACTCTGCGCCGATCCACTGAACACTAAGGTTCCTCCCAGAACCAGGGAGGTGTTTGTGGTGGGGGTTAGATTGATGCGTGCCGCAAAGAGCGGCGAGCCGGCCTTGCTGCCTTTGCCACATCCGGCAATGGCCATCAAAGAAAGGATTGAAACTACCAAGAACAGACCGCGAAAACGGAACCTACCCATGCACCCCTCTTCGCACCTTGCGACGGCCGACGTTGGAACTTAGCGCAGGCGGGACTGTCGAATGAATTGGAAAACCTGTAGTGTAGAGGCTGAGGGCGGAATCAGCAAGCGCCGGCGGCATTTCGCTGGACCCATGCGGGGAATGTTCTTAACCAATTCCATTCTCAGACCGTCCGTGAAGTGGGATGCAAAATCATCCGTTGACGATGTTTACCGCGACTTGCTATAGTAGTTTGGTTCCGCGAGTTCATCCAGGCTTGCTGTGTGCTGTCGGCTTTCTGCGGGTTGTGTGCAGGGCGCTGGCAGTTGAGCGGTTGAGAAATTCGTTTTCGGATGCTGAACTGATTCGGAAACTTTCCTCGCTGAAACGTACCTGCGGTGCCTTTCGCCCTTATGCGGAAGGATATGCAGGGCAAGGCTGACGAAACGGAGTGCCCCCGGAATTAGGGCCGGGCGCCACCGTCGGCGGCGTAAGTCTTAAGGGAATCCAGAATCTCTGCGGCGCTGGCTTGCAGTTGGGAAGTTGCGCGGCGAGAAGTAATGGTTGGCGTTGAAGCCGGCCATGCCCACGGATGTGCGTCAAGAACAGTGGATTTGAGCTGTCCGCTGCCTGCGCGGTTGCAGGTGAGTGTGCGGCCAAGGAGTGGCAAGAGTGCCTACGTTTAATCAATTAGTGGCCCAAGGCCGAAAGCGGCCCCGTTACAAGACGGCGAGCCCTGCGTTGCAGGGATGTCCGCAGAAGCGTGGTGTTTGCACGCGCGTGTACACGCAGACCCCGAAGAAGCCGAACTCGGCTTTGCGGAAGGTGGCGCGTGTGCGGCTCACGAATGGCATTGAAGTCACGACGTATATCCCCGGAGTCGGCCACAACCTGCAGGAGCACTCGATTGTGCTGATCCGCGGGGGCCGCGTGAAGGATCTGCCGGGCGTGCGCTATCACGTGATTCGTGGGACGCTGGATGCGGTAGGTGTTGCGGGCCGCATGCAGGGACGTTCGAAGTACGGAGCGAAGCGGCCGAAAAAGGGCTGAGAAGTTTCGAGTTTCCGGTTTCCAGGTTCGGGTAGCGGTTTTGAAACTCGAAACGTGAAACTTGAAACTCCAATGAGGAGCTAGAAGCTGAATGCCTCGAAAAGGACATATCGCAAAACGGACCGTTCCAGCCGATGCTGTGTATCAGTCGGATCTGGTGACGAAGTTCATCAACTCGATGATGTGGCAGGGCAAGCGCAGCACCGCGGAGGGCATCTTTTATGAAGCCCTGAAGCGCGTGGAAGCCAAGGGCGGCGACGAGGCCCTGAAGCTTTTCAAGAAGGCTGTCGAGAACGCGAAGCCGCTGCTCGAAGTGAAGACCCGCCGCGTCGGTGGCGCGAACTATCAGGTGCCCGTCGAGGTGAACGCCGACCGCAGAACGTCGTTGGCGATCCGATGGATCATTAGTTATGCGCGGTCCCGCGGTGAAAAGGGAATGATCGACAAGTTGAGCAACGAGTTGCTCGATGCCGCCACGGGAAAAGGCGCCGCCATCAAGAAGAAGGAAGATGTGCATCGCATGGCGGAAGCGAATAAGGCGTTTGCGCATTACCGCTGGTAAACGAGATTGAGTAATTTAGCAATTCAGTAATTGGGTAATTGGGGCAATCGGATTTGGGTTTTCAATTTCTCAATTATCCGATTGCGCAATTACCAAATCGAATCAGAATTAATTTCGGAGCCCGGAAAGAGTACAGGTCGTGCCTAGAACAGTTCCATTAGAACGCTGCAGAAACATCGGCATCATGGCCCACATCGATGCCGGTAAGACCACTACGACGGAGCGCATCCTGTTTTATACGGGACGGACGCACCGCATCGGAGAGGTGCACGAAGGCACGGCTACGATGGATTGGATGGAGCAGGAGCAGGAGCGCGGCATCACGATTACGTCCGCGGCTACAACCTGTACCTGGCGCGACATTCGCATCAACATTATTGATACGCCCGGCCACGTCGATTTTACGGCGGAAGTCGAGCGATCGCTGCGTGTGCTCGACGGCGCAGTCGCGGTGTTTGACGCAGTACATGGCGTGCAGCCGCAGTCGGAAAAAGTCTGGCGCCAGGCCGATAAGTATGGCGTCCCGCGAATTTGCTTCATCAATAAGATCGATAAGATGGGTGCTGATTTTGAGCATGCCGTCGACACCATCCGCAAGCGTCTCAGTGCCAAGCCCGTCGCGATTCAATTTCCCATCGGCCAGGAAGACAAGTTCAGGGGCGTCATCGACCTGATCAATATGAAGTCGATCGTCTGGCAGGACGACACGATGGGCGCGGAATACATCACCGAAGAAATTCCCGCTGATCTGAAAAAGAAGGCCGAGGCGTTTCACGCCCAGCTGGTCGAAAGCATCGCCGAGAATGACGATGAAATCCTGCACAAGTTTCTGGAAGGCGAAGAGATTACGGCCGACGAACTGCGCGCGTCGCTGCGCAAGTCGACGATCGCGTTGAAGGTATTTCCGGTTGTGGTGGGAACGGCTTTCAAGAACAAAGGCGTGCAGCCGTTGCTGGATGCGGTCGTGGACTATCTGCCTTCGCCGCTCGATGTGCCCGAAACGCATGGCATCAATCCCGACAACGGGGAAGCCATTACGCGCAAAGCTGATGACAAAGAGCCGTTCGCGGCGTTGGCGTTCAAGATCATGGCGGACCCGTTTGTGGGGCAATTGACGTTTATCCGCATGTACTCGGGGCAGCTCAGGACCGGCGATTCTGTGCGAAACGTGCGCACGGGAAAAACGGAGCGCATCGGGCGATTGCTGAAGATGCATGCCAACAAGCGCGAAGAAATCAGTGAGATTCTTGCTGGCGACATTTGCGCCGCCGTTGGGATGAAGAATGTCGGAACGGGCGATACGATTTGCGACGAAGATCATCCGATTGCTTTGGAGTCCATTACGTTTGCGGTTCCGGTGATTTCGGTTGCGGTCGAACCCAAGACCAAGGCTGACCAGGAAAAAATGGGGATGGCGCTCGGTCGCCTCGCACAAGAAGATCCTACCTTTAAAGTTCACACCGACCCCGACAGTGGACAGACCATCATCAGCGGCATGGGCGAGTTGCATCTGGAAATCATCGTCGACCGCATGATGCGCGAGTACAAAGTCGAGGCCAATGTCGGCAAGCCGCAGGTAGCGTACCGCGAGACGATCCGCAGGCACGCCGAAGCCGAAGGCAAGTACATTCGGCAGACGGGCGGTAAGGGGCAATACGGGCACGCGAAGATTTATCTCGACCCTCAACCGCCGGGCGTGGGCTACGAGTTCGTCAACGATGTTACGGGCGGGTCAGTACCGAAAGAATTCATTAAGCCGATCGATCAGGGCATTCGCGAAGCCCTGGAAGGTGGGATTCTCGCGGGATATCCCATGGTTGATGTGAAGGCTACCCTTTACGACGGCAGCTATCACGACGTCGACTCAAATGAAATGGCGTTCAAGATTGCAGGATCGATGGCATTCAAAGAGGCGGCGCGCAAGGCTTCTCCGGTGCTGCTTGAGCCGGTGATGGCGGTGGAAGTGGTGACGCCGGAAGATTATGCCGGTGTGATTATGGGCGATCTAAGTTCGCGCCGCGGACGAATCGAAGGCATGGAGCACCGCGCGGGTTCGCAGGTGATCAAGGCCATCGTGCCGCTGGCGGAAATGTTTGGATACGCGACCCATATGCGTTCGTCGACGCAGGGACGCGCGGAATACTCGATGCACTTTGCGCGCTATGAGGAAGCTCCGCGGTCGGTGGCGGAGGAGATCATTGCCAAGGTGCAGGGCACGACGAAATAACTAAAGCTCGCGCGGGCGAAATGCTCTCGCGACAGCCGGCGGGACGCCGGCGGTACAGAGGACAAGGAAATGGCGAAAGAAAAATTTGATCGGAATAAGCCGCACTGCAACGTCGGAACGATTGGTCACATCGACCACGGCAAGACGACGTTGACGGCGGCGATCACCAAGGTGTTGTCGAAGCATAATCCGAAGAACACGTTTCGCTCGTTTGATTCGATCGATAACGCTCCGGAAGAAAAGGCGCGCGGAATCACGATCGCGACGGCGCACGTCGAATACGAGACAGCGAACCGGCACTACGCGCACGTGGATTGCCCGGGCCACGCCGACTACATCAAGAACATGATCACGGGCGCAGCGCAGATGGACGGCGGCATTCTGGTGGTGGCGGCGACAGACGGTCCGATGCCGCAGACGCGCGAGCACGTGCTGCTGGCGCGGCAGGTGGGTGTGCCGTATCTGGTGGTGGCCTTGAACAAGGTCGATGCGGTGGATGATCCCGAGTTGCTCGAGTTGGTGGAACTGGAAGTGCGCGAGTTGCTGAAGTCGTACAAGTTCCCCGGTGATGATGTTCCGGTGGTGCGGGTATCGGCTCTGGGCGCGCTGAACGGCGAAGCCAAGTGGGAAAAGCAGATTGACGAGCTGATGGAAGCGGTGGACAAGAGCGTGCCGCAGCCGGCGCGCGAGTTGGACAAGCCGTTTCTGATGCCGATCGAAGACATCTTTTCGATTCAGGGACGCGGCACGGTGGTGACGGGACGTATCGAGCGCGGCAAGGTGAAAGTCGGCGAGGAAGTAGAAATCGTGGGCTTCCGCGAGACCCGCAAGACGGTGGTGACCGGCGTCGAAATGTTTAAGAAGCAGCTGGACGAAGGTATGGCGGGCGACAACGCTGGACTGCTGCTGCGCGGCATTGCGAAAGAGGATGTTGAGCGCGGCATGGTGCTGGCGAAGACGGGATCGATCACGCCACACACGAAGTTCAAGGCGGAGGTCTACATCCTGACGAAGGAAGAGGGCGGGCGGCATACGCCGTTCTTCAAGGGATATCGTCCTCAGTTCTATCTGCGAACGACGGACGTGACGGGCGTGGCGGAGCTTCCGGCGGGCACCGAGATGGTGATGCCTGGGGACAATGTCAGCCTGGTGATCGAACTGATCACGCCGGTGGCGATGGAGAAGGGGTTGCGCTTCGCAATTCGCGAAGGCGGCCACACCGTGGGAGCTGGCACGATCGCGGAGATTATTCAGTAAGGGAAGTGTGGAGACGGGTCTTCGACCCGCCGGCCGGGTCCAAGACCCGGCCCCACGCGAACAAACAACGCGGCTTGCGGCTTGCCGCCAGTTCTTTCCTTCCGGGGCTTCCTAGTGAAGATCGGCGGGAGGAGTTAGAGAGATGAAACAGTGATTGGAAAAGAAAGAATTCGCATCCGGTTGAAAGCTTACGACTATCGCATTCTGGATCAGTCGACGGGCGAGATCGTAGAGACGGCGCGGCGTACCGGTGCGCAGATTGCGGGACCGATTCCGCTGCCTACGATGAAGAACAAGTACTGCGTGCTGCGTTCGCCGCACGTGGACAAGAAGTCGCGGGAACAGTTTGAAATCCGCACGCACAAGCGTTTGCTCGATATTCTCGAGCCGACGCAGCAGACGGTGGACGCGCTGATGAAGCTCGATCTGCCGGCTGGAGTTGACGTCGAGATCAAAGCGTTCGGGAAAGAACATAAGTAAGGTCTCAGCTGCCAGCCGTCAGCTTTCAGCAAGACAGCAGCAACAGCTTTCCAGCCAATAGCCACTGAGCCAAGCTGGATGGAGAAGGAAATGGCAACGAAGATCGCAGGAATTCTGGGCAAGAAAGTCGGGATGACCCAACTGTTCGACTCGAAGGGTGATGTTCGCCCGGTCACAGTCCTGCAGGCTGGCCCATGCGTGGTGACGCAGCATAAGTCGGCCACGAAGGATGGCTATGAAGCGGCCCAGATCGGCCTGGTCGAGTTTGTGAAGGAGTCGCGGCTGAGCAAGCCGGCGAAGGGACATCTGGCGAAGAACAATCTGCCGCCGGTGAAGTTCATGCGTGAAGTTCCGCTCGAGGTTGAACCTTCCGGCGACGGAACGGTGAAGGTCGGGGACCGCGTACTGGTTGAGATTTTCGATGGCGAGAAGTTTGTCGATATCGTCGGAGTCAGCAAGGGGCGCGGCTTTCAGGGCGTCGTGAAGCGCCATCATTTTGGCGGTGGTCCGAAGTCGCACGGTTCGATGTTCCAGATTACTGGTTCGATCGGTTCGTCGGCCTTCCCGTCGCGCGTGTTCAAAGGTATGCGGATGTCGGGACACATGGGGCATCAACGCGTGACTCAGCGCAACCTGCGCGTGCTAGGCGTGGACAAGGACGAGAACCTGCTGGTCGTCGAAGGCAGCGTGCCCGGGCCGCAGGGCGGATACATTGTGATTATGAAGGCGAAGAAACCGCCACGAGAGCGCCGTGGATTTGCGGGTTCGGCGACGGTCGATCCCTTGAAGGCGGCGAAGAGAGCGGCGAAGAAAGCATAGGAGCAGTCGTTGGTCGTTAGTCGGTGGTCGTTGGCTAACCCAATACGAGAAGCATATGGCGACGATTGACATACATAATTTGAGCGGCGAGAAGGTTGGGACATTCGATCTCGCCGATGAGATATTCGGCGCGGTGAATGAAGATCTGCTATGGGAAGCGGTGAAGCACTACCGTGCCGCGCAGCGCGCCGGAACCCACAAAACCAAGGGCCGCTGGGAAGTTTCCGGTTCGGGCAAGAAGCTTTGGAAGCAGAAGGGTACGGGCCGCGCCCGTATTGGATCGATCCGGTCGCCGCTGTGGCGGCATGGCTACACGGTGCATGGTCCGCAGCCCCGCTCTTACGACTATGCCTTTCCGAGGAAGAAGTTGCTGGGCGCGCTGCGTTCGGCGCTAGCCGCGAAATTTGCCGATGGCAAGCTAATCGTAGTTAATGCCTTCGACGTAAAGGAACCCAAGACCAAGGAATTCCGCAAGGCGCTGAACTCGCTGAAAGTGGATTCAACGGTTCTGGTGGTCGAGGCGCCGCAGCACGAAAACAAGAATCTGGAATTGAGCGCGCGCAATATACATGGCCTTGAGCTGATGCGCGGCAATGAAGTGCATCCGTATCATCTGCTTCGGTACGACCGCGTGATCTTCTCGCATCCGGCGATCGAGAAGCTTCAGCTGACGCTGAAGGATTCGGTTTCGAAGAGGCAACACAAGTCGGGCGAAGACGAAGGCGCGAAGAAGCCGACCCAAGAACGCCGCCGGCGCTCGCGCAATGACAAAGCGGCGGAGGTAGCCTGATGAAGAGCGCATACCAGATTATTCGCCGTCCGGTGATTACCGAAAAGGGCCTAGATATCAAGGAAAACCAGAACACGCTGGTGTTCCAGGTGGCTCCGAGGGCGACCAAGACGGAAATCAAAGAAGCGGTGCAGTCGATTTTCAAAGTGAAAGTGCATTCGGTGCGCACGGCCGTGTATCCGGGAAAAGAGCGGCGCCGCGGGAAGTTCGCGGGGTACCGTCCGGATTGGAAGAAGGCGTACGTGCGGTTGCGGTCCGGCGAAAAGATGCCGGAGTACGCGCAGAATCTATAAACCGTCGTTGGGCGTCGGTCGTCAGTCGTTGGCCGGCGAGAGAAGTTGCGAACGACAAGCGACGAACGACCGGAAGTTGAGAGCAGAACATGCCGATTAAAACGTACAGACCGACGACGCAGACGCTGCGGTATCGCACGACGATCGTCAACGACGACATCACGACGAAGAACCCGCACAAGCCGCTGCTCGAGCCGAAGCCCCGCACGGGCGGACGGCGCAACTCCGGCGACATGACGATGCGCTTCATCGGTGGCGGCCACAAGCGCAAGCTGCGCATCATCGACTTCAAGCGCGACAAGACCGGCATTCCGGCGACCGTCACCACGATCGAGTACGACCCAAACCGTTCTTCCCGGATTGCCTTGCTCGCGTATGCCGACGGCGAGAAGCGGTACATCATTCAGCCGGAAGGCTTGAAGGTCGGACAAAAGGTTGTGAGCGGCCCTGAGGCCGACATCCTCGTGGGGAATGCGCTACCTCTTCGAAACATTCCGCCAGGCACGCAGATTCATAATCTGGAACTCAAGCCGGGCAAGGGCGGACAGATGGTGCGTTCGGCGGGCGGTTCGGCGCAGCTGATCGCGAAGGAAGAAGAGTACGCGCTGGTGAAGCTGCCTTCGGGCGAGACGCGCAAGATTTCGCAGGATTGCATGGCGACGATCGGACAGGTCGGCAACATCGATCACGAGAACGTCACCATCGGCAAGGCCGGACGGTCGCGGTGGCTGGGCAAGCGTCCGCACAACCGCGGCGTGTCGATGAACCCGGTGGACCATCCGCACGGCGGTGGTGAAGGAAAGACTTCGGGCGGACGACATCCGGTGACCCCGTGGGGCCAGCCGACGCGCGGGTACAAGACGCGAAACAACAAGCGCACCGACAAGTTCATTGTGAGCCGGCGCAGCAAGTAGCGCCGGGTGGTAGTCCGAAGCGGCGGTTGTGATCTTTACGGCAGCCGCGGTTTCGAGAGACGCACGGTTCTTCACCCACGCTTTGCGCGGGTGAAGGAATGGCAAGGATTTTAGAAGCTGTTGGCTGGAGCTGACGGCTGAAAGCTGAGAGCTGAATTTATGGCGCGTTCAACGAAAAAAGGCGCATTCGTGGATGGATACCTTCAGGCGAGGGTGGAAGGCATGAATGCGCGCAATGAGAAAAAAGTGCTGCGCACGTGGTCGCGGCGTTCGACCGTGATCCCGGAAATGGTGGGACACACGATCGCGGTGCACAACGGGAAGAAGTTTATTCCGGTGTATGTGACCGAGAATATGGTCGGACACAAACTGGGCGAGTTCAGTTTCACGCGCACCTTCAAGGGGCATTCGATGAAGGCGGCGACGGAAGTGGCCGCGAAGCCGGCGGGGATTCCGGGTGGTCCGGGAGCTTCGGCTCCGGCGGCACCTGCGGCGCCGAAGGCATAACGAGTGGCGAGCGTTGAGCTGCGAGCTGCGAGCAAGCAAGAACTGAGATAAGACTATGGAATTTCGAGCTGAAATGCGTTACCTGCGCGTCTCGCCACAGAAGGCGCGGCTGGTGCTGGATTTGATCAAGGGGCGGCGTGTGGAAGAAGCGCGCAACACCTTGATGTTCACCAAGAAGCGCTTGGCTGCGCATGTGGGCAAGCTGTTGCAGTCGGCGCTCGACAATGCGAACTTTCTCAGCGCCGAGAAGAACCTCGACGTGGAGATCGACAACTTGTACGTGAAGAGTGCGATCGCCAACGAAGGGCCGCGCATGAAGCGCATCCGTCCGGCGCCGCAGGGACGCGCATACCGCTACCAGCGGCGTATCGCACACATCATCGTGGTCCTGGCGGAGCGCGGGAAGAGCGGCGAAACGGGTGCGAGGCACGCGGGTGATGCCAGGACAGTAGAGGCGGCTCCGGCGAAGGGTAAGCGGCGGGCTCCGGTGGCGAAGGCTTCCGGCAAGAAAAAGGCGGTTGCGAAATAGTTTCGAGTTCGAGTTCCTGGTTTTGATTAGGAGAAGCAATGGGACAAAAAGTCCATCCTTACGGGTTTCGGCTTGGGTTCACAAAGCCATGGAAGTCGCGCTGGTTTGCGGAGCGGGACTACGACAAACAGTTGCACGAGGACGTCAAGCTCAAGAACGAATTGAAGGAAAAGCTCAAGTCGGCGGGCGTCAGCTCGATTGAGATCGAGCGTCCCGGCAACAAGCTGCGCATCATTATCAAGACCGCGCGGCCAGGAATCATCATCGGGCGCAAAGGCGCGGAAATCGACAAGCTCAAGGGCGAGCTGCAGAAGCGCACCGGCGGCAAGGATATTTTTGTCGACATCCAGGAAGTGCACAAGCCGGAACTTGATGCGCAGTTGGTTTCCGAGTCAATCGCTCTGCAACTGGAAAAGCGCGTGGGTTTCAGGCGCGCGATGCGCAAGGCCGTAGATTCGGCCCTTCGCTTCGGATGCAAAGGCATCAAGGTTCGCGTGAGCGGCCGTCTGAACGGAAATGAAATCGCGCGTTCGGAGTGGTATCTGCAAGGGCGATTGCCGCTGCATACGCTGCGTGCCGATATCGACTACGGTTTCACTGAGGCGCGGACAACCTACGGGGTGATTGGCGTGAAGTGCTGGGTGTACAAAGGCGAGATTCTGCCTCAGAAGAAGCGCGAACCAGCGGCTGCTGGGGGCGGATTCTAGGACGTTGCTGAGAACTGAGAACCGGGAACTGAGAACTTCGTTATGTTGATGCCAAAGAAAGTGAAGTATCGGAAGCAGCAGCGCGGGCGCATGACCGGCAAGGCGTGGCGCGGATCGACGCTGTCGTTCGGCGATTTCGGGCTGAAGGTGCTCGAGCCCGGATGGGTCACGGACCGTCAGATCGAAGCGAGCCGCGTGGCAATGACGCGTTTCGTGAAGCGCGGCGGGAAGATTTGGATCCGCGTGTTTCCCGACAAGCCAGTCACAAAGAAGCCGGCCGAAACCCGTATGGGCAAGGGCAAAGGCGCTCCGGATCACTGGGTCGCGGTCGTCAAGCCCGGCAAGATTCTGTTTGAGATGGAAGGCGTATCGCTCCAGGACGCGACCGAGGCAATGCGGCTGGCGTCGCACAAACTGGCACTGCGCACGACCCTGGTTAAGCGCGAAGGGGCGAGGCACTAAAGACAGTATCAGCTTTCAGCCGTCGGCCTTTTGTAAAGGCCGAGGCAAGAAGGGCTGATCGCTGAGAGCTGAGAGCTTAATTTATGAAGGCAGACAAAATCAGAAACTTGACCGGAGAAGAGCTGAGCCATCAGGAGCACGAGCTCTCGGACCAGCTGTTCAAGCTAAAATTCCAGCTGAACATGGGCCAGACCGAGAGCCTGAAAAAGATGCGCGGCCTGCGCAAGGACATTGCGCGGGTGAAGACGATCGCCGCCGAGCGCAAGCGCTCGACCGCAACGGAGAAACGATAATGGCGGAAACAACACAGAAGGTGCAGGGCCGCCGCAAAGAAGTGGTGGGAGAAGTGGTCGCCAACCGCATGCAGAAGACGATTGTGGTGCAGGTGACGCGCAAGAAGGCGCATCCGTTTTACGGACGCGTGGTGGCACGCAACAAGAAATTCTACGCGCATGACGAGACCAACCAGGCGCACGTCGGCGATGTGGTGCGTCTCGAGGAGACGCGTCCGTTGTCGAAGCTGAAGCGCTGGAAGCTGAAAGACATTGTGCGCAAGGCCGCGCTCGTGCCGGAAGCGGCGATTGAGGTCGCAAGCTAGCCGCAGATCCTCGTTCTCGCGTCGCGAGTCGCCGGAATGACAAAGAATTGCTAGGGAGATTGCCATGGCTGTGATGATGAGATCGATGCTGGAGGTCGCCGACAATTCCGGCGCGCGCAAGCTGCAGATGATTCTGCCGCTGGGCGGGTCGACCGGATTGAATGCAGGACTGGGCGACATAATCACGGCGGCCGTGAAAGAGGCGGCTCCTGAGGGCCAGACGAAAAAGGGAGCGGTGGTCAAAGCCGTGATTGTGCGCACGCGGAAAGAGTCCCGGCGGCGCGATGGAACCTATATCAAATTCGATTCGAACGCAGCGGTGCTGATCAACGATGCGGGTGAGCCGGTTGGGACGCGCGTGTTTGGTCCGGTAGCGCGCGAACTGCGCGAGAAGAAGTTTTTGAAGATCGTATCCCTGGCGCCGGAAGTGATCTAGGGCAGTTTCGAGTTTCAGGTTTCAAGGAATTTTATGAGAACTGTAAGCACTGCAAACAAGCGAGTGGATCTCAGGCGGAACGATACCGTGAAGGTGATCACCGGACGGGACAAGGGCAAGGAAGGGCGCGTGCTGCGCGTGTTTCCGAATGACGCGAAACTCCTGGTCGAGCACGTGATGATGGTTAAAAAGCACGTGCGGCCGAATCCGCAGCGCAACATCAAGGGCGGCATCGCCGAGCAGGAAAGCCGGATTGCGATCTCGAACGTGCAACTGGTTTGTCCGACCTGCGGGCCGGTGCGGATTGGCCACGAAGTGCGCGGCGACCGCAAGGTTCGCGTATGCAAGAAATGCGGAACGACATTGGACAAATAATCGAGTCATTGAGAGATTGAGTCATCGAGTGATTGAAGAGCAGTTCCGGTTTTCAATCACTCAATCACGAGATCGCCCAATCACTCAATTCTCACGAACCGGTAACCACTCCGAAACCGTGAGAGGAAGTTGAAGACGACATGGCAAAAGACAAAAAAGGTCAGAAGGAATCGCAGGAGCAGAAGGCGCCCGACCAGGCGCGGCACAGCGCGAAAGAGCGTCCACGGCTGCGCTCGAAGTTCGAGAAGGAAGTGGCTCCAACCTTGTTGAAGGAGCTTGAACTTGCCAATGTGATGGCGGTTCCGCGGCTGCACAAGATTGTCGTGAACATGGGCGTGGGCGAGGCAACGCAGAACGCGAAAGTTCTCGATCCAGCCGTGAACGAACTGACCCAGATCACCGGCCAGAAGCCGATCACGACGAAGGCCAAGAAATCGATTGCGGCTTTCAAAGTTCGCCAGGGACAGTCGATCGGTGCGATGGTGACGTTGCGCGGCGACCGTATGTACGAGTTTTTCGACCGGCTGGTGAATGTCGTGCTGCCACGTGTACGCGACTTCAAGGGAGTTTCGACCAAGTCGTTCGATGGACGCGGCAACTATACGATCGGACTTCACGACCAGTTGATCTTTCCGGAGATTTCTTATGAGAAGGTCGACAAGTTGAAAGGTATGAACGTCACGATTGTGACGACGGCGGCCAACGACAATCAGGCGCGAACGCTGCTGAAGCATATGGGAATGCCCTTCCGGGCCTGAGCGAATTCAAGGTTTCAACAGTTTCAACGTTGCATATGAAGGATTGAATGGCGACTACAGCAAAACGAGTGAAGGACGCAAAGAAGCCCAAGTTTTCCACGCGCAAGCACAACCGATGCAAGCGATGCGGTCGTCCACGCGCATATCTACGCAAGTTTGGCATGTGCCGCTTGTGTTTCCGGCAGCTTGCCCTGCTGGGAGAGATCCCAGGGGTTTCGAAGTCTTCGTGGTAGGCGCCGTTGGCCGCTTGTCGCTGGTAGTTCGCAACGGCGAGTGAAGCCAGCGACGAGAGGCGAAAAGCGAACGATTGAAGAGCACGCCGCTGCAGGTTCTCCGCTAGACGCGGAGCGAACGGGTGGCTGAAGGAGAAGCAAACGATGAGGTTGACCGATCCGGTCGCAGATATGCTGACGCGAGTGCGAAATGCACTCCAGGCCCGGCACCAGAAAGTTGATATTCCGGCTTCGCGGTTGAAGCTGGAGATCGCCCGCATCCTGAAGGAAGAGGGCTACATCTCCAATTTCAAACCGACTGAAGAAGAGGGCCACAAGGTCATCCGGATTTACCTGAAGTATGGCGCCAACAACGAGGCGGCCATCTCGAAGGTGGAGCGCGTGTCGCGCCCGGGATGCCGTGTGTATGTGCGCCGCAGCGAAATTCCACGGGTGCTGGGCGGCATGGGGATCAACATCCTCACGACTCCGCGCGGCGTCATGACCGGCCGGCAGGCGCGCAAGGAAGGCGTCGGCGGCGAGTTGTTGTGCGAGATCTACTAACTGCAGCTTCTGGCTAATAGCTTCTAGCTACTTGGCTAAAGCGGCGATGTCGAATCAGATTTGGTTTGAAACAGTCCTGACAAGGTCAGCGCTGAAACCCCAAGCGGCCAGCTAGAAGCTAGGCGCTAGAAGCTAGAAGCTTATGTCACGAATTGGAAAAAAGCCGATCGCGATTCCCAAGGGCGTCACAATCAAGGTGGAAGGAAACACGGTCCTGGTGCAGGGACCGAAGGGCAAGCTGGATACTCCACTGCCGACCGGTATCTCGGTCGAGCAGAAGGACGGCAACCTCGTTGCGATTCGTGAAAACGATTCGCAGTCGGCGGTGCATGGGCTGGCGCGGGCACTGGTCAACAACGCCGTCGAAGGTGTGACGAAGGGCTGGACGCGGGAACTGGAAATCGTTGGCATTGGATATCGTGCCGAGATGAAGGGCAAGCTCACCGTCGTGTTCAACCTGGGATATTCGCATCCGATCGAGTATCCGTTGCCAGCCGGAGTCGATGCAGCTGTCGATCCGAAACAGACGAAGATCACTCTGACGGGAATCGACCGCCAGAAGGTGGGGCAGGTCGCCGCCGAAATGCGGTCGCTGCGTCCACCGGATCCATACAAGAACAAGGGCGTCCGCTATGTTGGGGAGCGCCTGAAGAAGAAGGTCGGAAAGACCGGAGCGAAATAACCGTCGTTAGTCGCGGGCGGATAGCCGGCGAGGTTCTGAAGAAGTGCAAGCGTCGGAAGTCTTGGGCTAACGACCAAGGACAGACGGCCAAGGACAAGTTTCATGCTTACAAAAATTACAAAGAACCAAAAGCGCGGACATATACACGACCGCATTCGCAAGAAGATGCAAGGGACGGCGGACCGTCCGCGGCTGAATGTGTACCGTTCGCTGAATCACATCTACGTACAGGTCATCGACGACCTTCACGGCAAGACGCTGGTTTCGGCCAGCACCGCCGAGGGCAAGAAGGAAGACCGGCGCACCGGCGGCAACGTCGCTTCGGCGAAGGCCATCGGCAAGACGATCGCCGAGCGCGCGAAGGCCAAAGGCGTTACCAAGGTCGTTTTTGACCGTGGCGGATACATTTATCACGGTCGCGTGAAGGCTCTGGCCGACGCGGCTCGCGAAGCGGGATTGCAGTTCTAAGAACAGCTTCTAGCTTCTAGCTCCTAGCCAACCTATTGTGGTAGCTAGAAGCTAGGAGCTGAGTGGCTAGAAGCTAGGTTTACGAATGCCAACAGTGATTAAGAAACTCGATGCAGGGGCGTACCAGCTGAAGGATCAGGTGGTGGCCATCAACCGCGTGACCAAGGTGGTCAAGGGCGGAAAGAATCTTTCGTTTGCGGCGCTGGTGGTGGTGGGCGATCCGTCGGCGGGAGTGGTCGGCTACGGATCGGGCAAGGCGAAGGAAGTGCCGCAGGCCATCCGCAAGGGAATCGAGTCGGCGAAGAAGAATCTGATGAAGGTCAACCTGACCCAGACCAGCATTGCGCACCTTGTCCTCGGTCGATACGGCTCCGGCAAAGTGCTGCTGAAGCCGGCTCCGGAAGGCACGGGCGTGATTGCAGGCGGTGCGGTGCGCGCGGTGATGACTTCGGTGGGCGTGCAGAACGTGCTGACGAAGTCGATCGGGACGACCAATCCGCACAACGTGATCAAGGCGACATTCGACGCTCTGAAGCAATTGAAGAACCGAGAGAGCGTCGCGATCATGCGCGGCAAGACGGCGCAAGAGCTCTAGGGATAACGAGAAACTGGCGGATGAGGTTCAAGAAATGACGGCGAAGAAAGCAAATTCGGGCAGCGGAAAGATCCAGCTGAAGTGGGTGCGTTCCGCGATTTGTGCTCCGGTCAAGCAGAAGCTGGTAATCAAAGGTTTGGGATTTACCCGGCTCCAGCAGGTGATTGAGCGTCCTGACACGCGAGCCATCCGCGGGATGGTGGCGAAGGTGCCGCATCTGGTGGAGTTTGTCGACTAACTGCAATTTAAGGTTCAGAGTTTCAAGATTTCCAGGAACGCAAGAGACTTGAGATTTTCAAACTTTGAAACCCTGCAGCGTTGAAACTGGATTCACTTATGAATTTATCGAATATTCACGCACCGAAAAAAGCAACGACCAAGCGCAAGCGCGTGGGGCGCGGTATGGGCTCCGGCATGGGAAAGACTTCCACCCGTGGACATAAGGGGCAGCGTTCGCGCACCGGTTCGCGCATGATTCGCGGATTTGAAGGCGGCCAGATGCCGCTTCATCGCCGCATGCCGAAGCGCGGCTTCACCAATATCTTCCGCAAGGAATACAACATCGTGAGCCTCGAGCGGTTGGTCGAACTCGGAGAAACCACGATTACTCCTGACGTGCTTCGCAAGGCTGGAGTGATCAAGACCAAGCATCCGGTCAAGATTCTGGGCGACGGGGAACTGAAGACGGCATTGACCGTGAGCGCGCACAAGTTCTCCAAATCGGCGCAGGAAAAGATTACCAAGGCGGGCGGCAAGGTCGAGGTCTTGCAGTAATGTTTGACAAGCTGGCGAACATCTTTCGGATTCCGGATCTGCGCAAGCGGATCTTGTTCACCCTAGGTCTTCTATTTGTCTATCGGCTGGGCGGCCACTTGCCGACTCCGGGGATCGATACCGCCAAGCTGGAATCTTTCTTTACGCAAGGCAGCACCAGCGGTTCGCTACTAGGATTTGTTGATCTGTTCTCTGGCGGCCAGTTGCGCCGCATGACGATTTTCGCCCTGGGGATTATGCCGTATATCACGGCATCGATCATTCTGCAGTTGCTGACGGTGGTGTACGAGCCGCTGGCCAAGCTGCAGAAGGAAGGCGAACTCGGACGCAAGAAGATCACGCAATGGACGCGCTACATCACCGTCATTCTGAGCTCGGTGCAGTCGTTTGGGATTGCGATCGGTCTGGAAAAAGGTGGCTTCGCGCTGAATCCCGGCTGGGGCTTCCGACTGATGACGATGCTGACCCTCACGACAGGCAGCGCGTTCATCATGTGGCTGGGCGAGCAGATCACCGAACGCGGCGTAGGCAACGGCATGTCGCTGCTGATCTTTGCCGGCATCGTGGTGGGCCTGCCGCGCGGGGTGGTCGATCTGATCGACAAGGCCAAGAACAACACCTGGGGACCGGCGACATTCCCCTTGATGGTTTTCCTGATCGTCTTCATGATCGCGGTGGTGGGATTCATCGTTTACGTGGAGCGAAGTGAGCGACGAATTCCTGTGCAATACGCCAAGCGTGTGGTGGGGCGCAAGGTTATGGGCGGACAGTCCACCCACCTGCCTTTGCGTGTGAACGCGGGCGGCGTGATGCCGGTGATCTTCGCCTCTTCAATTTTGACCCTCCCCCAGACCGTTGGTTACGGCATGAGGAACAACCGCTATTTTGGCGAACTCTTCCGAATGCTCGGGTGGGGCGAGCCTTTGTACACCTTGCTGTATGCAGTCGGGATCATTTTCTTCGCGTATTTTTACGTCTCGATCGTTTTCAATCCCAGCGAAGTCGCCGACAACATGCGTAAGTACGGCGGATTTATCCCGGGGATTCGTCCGGGAAAGCGGACGGCAGATTTCATCAATGAAGTATTAACGCGCATCACGCTCGTGGGCGCGCTGTATCTGATTATTATTTCGTTCATTCCAGAGTGGTTGATCACCGGAATCCACCTCAACCATCTTCCCTGGGTGTTCGGGAGGTTCTTCGAATCGCTGCCCAATTGGGTGACGAATGGTTTGGGTGTGACATTTTACTTTGGTGGAACGTCGCTGCTGATCGTGGTCGGTGTGGCGATGGATACGGTCACACAAATCGAAGCGCAGTTGATCATGCGTCACTACGACGGATTCACGCCGCGTAGTGGACGCGTGCGCGGCCGCAGGATCTGGTAAGGAATGTCAGGATTGGCTGTGGGGGTTGCTGCACCTCGGTGGCGGTTCTGGGGCGCCGGGGAGATTGAGGTCGGGAGGCTTTGGCCAAGCCGATGGCGCAGGAAACCTCGCGTGCAGTAGGTCCCGTGGTGCTGCTCGGTCCACCGGGTGCAGGAAAAGGCACTCAGGCGAAGCGCATCATGGAACGCTACGGAATTCCCCAGGTTTCCACCGGAGACCTGTTGCGGGAGAACGTAGTCCGTGGAACGGAGCTCGGAGTCGCTGCCAAAGCCGTAATGGCGCGCGGAGAGCTGGTTTCCGACGATTTGGTTTGCAACATGGTCCGGGAGCGGCTGCTTTTGCCGGATTGCGCCCGTGGCTACATCTTGGATGGGTTTCCTCGGACGGCGGCTCAGGCCGGTTGGCTGGATGCGTTATTAGAACGGGAGCTCTTTGATAATTCGCGTCCGACGCGGGCCTGGCCAATTGTGATCCGGCTCGAGGTCGACTATAATCGATTATTGCTCCGGATTACTGGACGACGCTCTTGTCCTACCTGTGGACGGATCTATAACGTCCACTTTCAGCCGCCCCGCAAAGATGAAGTGTGCGATGAACCGCACGGGACGAAGCTGGAAGCCCGCAATGACGACCGGTTGGAAGTAATTCAGCCCAGACTCACGGCATTCCAGGAGCAGACCAGGCCAGTAGCGGATTATTACCTGCGCACAGGCAGGTTGATTTCAGTGAACGGCGATCTGCCGGTGGACGAAGTGACGGCACAGATTTTCCGGATACTGGAAGATCATCACGCGTAGAACGAAGCATGGCGATTGTGTGCAAATCGGCGAGTGAGATTGAGAAGATGCGGCATAGCGGCCACATCGTTCGCCAGGTTCTCGACTATGTCAGAACGCTGGTCGCGCCCGGCATCACGACGATGGATCTGGAGCGCGCCGCCGAGACGAAGATCAAGGAACTCGGTGCGAAGCCGGCGTTCAAAGGGTATTACGATTATCCGTGCGTTTTGTGCACTTCGGTGAATGAAGAGATTGTGCATGGCATCCCGTCAGAAAAGCGGGTGCTGAAAGAGGGCGACATCGTTTCGGTCGATTGCGGCGCGGTTCTCGACGGCTACTACGGGGACGCGGCGATTACCGTCCCGGTGGGAAACGGGCTGAAACCCGAGCTGCAGAAGCTGCTTGCAGTGACTGAGGCTTCGCTCTACCGCGGGATCGAGCAGGCGCGGATCGGAAACTCGATTGGCGACGTTGGAGCCGCGGTGCAGGAGCACGTGGAAGCGGCGGGATTCAGCGTCGTACGCGAATTTGTCGGACACGGCATCGGGACTCGGTTGCATGAAGAGCCGCAGGTTCCGAACTTCGGAGCACGTGGTCACGGCGCTAAGTTGCGTGAAGGTATGGTGATCGCGATCGAGCCGATGGTGAATTATGGCAAGCCCGAGACGCGAGTGCTAGGCGATAAATGGACGGCAGTTACCGCAGACGGCAGCTTCAGCGCGCATTTTGAACATTGCGTCGCGGTAACAAAAGATGGTCCGGTGATTTTGACGCAGTAAGCTGCGAGTCATGAGCTACGAGCTATGAGCAGGCTGGGTTTGCTCGAAGCTCATAGCTTGCAACTCGAAGCTGACTTAAGGAGTCGATGAGCAAAGAAGACGCGATTGAAGTGATGGCGGTGGTTCTGGAACCCCTGCCGAATGCCATGTTCCGGGTGGAGTTGGAAAACAAACATCAGGTGCTGGCGCACGTTTCCGGGAAGATGCGCAAGAATTTCATTCGCATTCTGCCGGGAGACAAGGTCGCGGTTGAGCTTTCGCCGTACGACCTGAATCGCGGACGAATCGTGTATCGCTACAAATGACGCCGTTAAGCGGGCGTGAGCGAAGCGGGAGCCCGCTGGCGTCATCCTGAGCGTTTTTGCGAAGGATCTCGAGAGGGGCGGATAGGCTAGAACAGTTATGAAAGTACGAGCATCGGTAAAGAAGATTTGTGACAAGTGCAAGATCATCCACCGCAGGGGTGTGGTGCGTGTGATCTGCGTGAATTCGAAACACAAACAGCGCCAGGGCTAAGCCCGCGCAGGGAGTTACGGAATGGCACGTATCGCAGGCGTGGATCTTCCCCGCCAGAAGCACATCAGCATCGCGCTGACCTATATCTACGGGATCGGGCATCCACGCGCCGGGCACATTCTTGACGAGGCGAAGGTCGAGCCGATGAAGAAGGTTTCGGACCTGAGCGAAGAAGAGGTCAACCGCATCCGTACGGTCATCGAGGCCGAGGGATTAGTGGAAGGCGATCTGCGCAAGGAAGTCTCGATGAACATCAAGCGTCTCATCGAAATCGGCTCCTATCGCGGATTCCGCCATCGCCGGAACCTGCCCGTCCGCGGACAGCGCACGCATACCAATGCCCGGACGCGCAAAGGTCCGCGCAAGGGAACAGTTGCGCAGAAGAAGAAGGCGACGTCAAAAACGTAGGGACCGTCGTTGGTCGTTGGCTCTTGGTAGTCGGCAAAAGCCGAGCGCGATATAGCCAAGTCAGCGAGCAACGGCTATCAGAGTTAGGATTTATCGTTCGGCTTGGCTAACGACCGACGACTAACGACCAAGGACTGATTCATGGCGAAACCAGCAGCAGCGGGCGGCGCAGCAGCCGCACCGGATAAAAAAGGCAAAAAGAAAACCTTCAAGAAGAAGGAACGCAAGCACGTGCCCCACGGGCTGGCGTATGTGCAGGCATCCTTCAATAACACGATCGTGACCATTTCCGATATGAACGGGAACGTTCTGTCGTGGAAGAGTTCGGGATCGCTGGGTTTCCGCGGATCGCGCAAAGGCACTCCGTTCGCCGCGCAGCAGGCTGCATCGAATGCGGCCAATATGGCGCGCGATCACGGAGTCCGCAGCGTGGACGTGCGGGTGAGCGGCCCGGGATCCGGTCGCGAGTCGGCGGTGCGCGCGTTGGCCGCATCTGGCATCGAAGTGCGCTCGATTCGTGACGTCACGCCGATTCCACACAACGGATGCCGTCCGCCGAAACGACGTAGAGTCTAAGAAGCGTCGATAGTCGTTCGCCGTTGGTCGCTAGCAGGATCGAAACCGCGAACGACTAACGACCGAGGGCTAATAATTGATTTTTGTCCGGGACGAAGGGTGAAGCCAAACCCGTAAACCGGTCATCTAAAGGAGATGAAACTTGGCACGTTATACCGATGCAGTCTGCCGTCTATGCCGCCGCGAGGGCATGAAGCTGTTCCTCAAAGGCGCAAAGTGCTTCAGCGATAAGTGTCCCATCGAAAAGCGCAACTTCGCCCCCGGACAACATGGCAAGGACCGCAAAGCCAAGATCGTTGGCTATGGTCTGCAATTGCGCGAGAAGCAGAAAGCTAAGCGCATCTACTTCACCCAGGAAGGCCAGTTCCGCAACTACTTCGAGAAGGCTGCGAAGTCCCAGGGCGTGACCGGCGAGAAGTTGCTGCAGCAACTCGAGCGGCGTCTCGACAACGTGGTGTTCCGCCTGGGGTTCGCCCAATCGCGGCGCCAAGCGCGGCAATTGGTCCGTCACGGACACGTAGCCGTCGACAACCGCAAGGTGAACATTCCTTCGTATGAAGTGAGCGCGGGCGAAGAGATCGCGATCCGCGAGAAGAGCAAGAAGCTCACCGTGCTCGAACTGGCTAAGGAATTCGCCAGCCACGGTACGACGGTCAGCTGGCTGGAAGTTGATCGCGACAACTACAAGGCGAAAGTGCTGTTGCTGCCGAAGCGCGAAGATATCCAGCTGCCGGTCAACGAGCAGCTGATTGTGGAACTTTACAGCAAATAGTCGTTGGTCGTTCGTCGTTAACGACAAACGACCAACGGCGATCTTGGTCCGTTACATTCGAGCCAGATCAGCCTTTCCTTGCTTTGACCTGAGTTGGACCACTCAGCGAGCGAGGATTGAGCCAAACGGCCGAAGGAGAAACACATGCTTTGGAAGGGCTTTCAAAAACCGAAACGTCTCGCAGTTGATACCTCCAGCCTCACCGACAAGTACGGCATTTTCTGGGCGCAGCCGTTTGAGCGCGGATTCGGCACGACCGTGGGCAATGCCCTGCGGCGCGTGCTGCTGAGCTCGATCGAAGGCGCGGCCGTCACCGCGGTAAAGATGGAAGGCGTGCTGCACGAATTCCAGTCGATCCCCGGTGTCGTCGAAGACGCGACCGACATCATCCTCAACCTGAAGCAGATTCCATTCAAGCTTGCGGGCGATGCGCCGAAAGCCATCTACCTGCGCGCGGATCAGCCGGGGGTTGTGACCAGCGGAATGATCGAAGCGGACGGAGATGTCGAGGTTCTCGATAAAGACGTCTACATCGCTACCGTCAGCGAAGGCGGCAAGCTCGACATGGAAATGCGGCTGAAGCGCGGCCGCGGATACGTGTCGGCCGACAAGAATTTCGACGAGGATCTCGGCATCGGATTTATTCCAATCGATTCAGTTCACTCGCCCGTGCGCAAGTGCAATTACACCGTCGAAGCGGCTCGTCTCGGACAGATCACCGACTACGACAAGCTCACGCTCGAAGTGTGGACCAACGGCTCCATCACGCCTGCCGATTCGATCGGCCTGGCGGCGAAGCTGCTGAAAGACCACATGAACATCTTCATCAACTTCGAGGAAGAAATCGAAACCGGCACGTCGTCGTCGGACGACCGCAAGCCTGAGATCCACAACGAGAATCTGAACCGTTCCGTCGAAGAGCTTCGAGCTTTCGGTGCGCAGCTACAACTGCCTGAAGAACGCGAACATCCAAACGATCGGGGAGCTCGTGCAGAAGACCGAAGCCGAAATGTTGAAGACCAAGAATTTCGGCCGCAAGTCGCTGAACGAGATCAAAGAGATTCTGTCGTCGATGGGACTGAGTCTCGGCATGAAGATCGACGAGCACGGCAACGCCGTACCCGGGCCGACTTCGAACGTACCGTTGCCCGCGTCCGCTTACGGACCGGACGACCAGCTGTAAGAAACAGTTTCAAGTTTCGAGTTTCAGGTTTCGAACAATTCGTGAGATCGTCCACCTGACAACTCGAAACTTGAAACGCGAAACTTTGAAACTGGGGTATACCCATGCGTCACAAAGTTGCAGGATATAAACTCGGACGGAACACAGCGCACCGGCGCTCGCTGCTGCGCAATCTGGTCACCTCGGTGATCGTGGAAGAGCGCATTGAAACGACCGTTCCTAAAGCCAAGGCCGCGCGTCCGCTGGTCGAGAAGATGATTACGCTGGGCAAGCGCGGCGATCTGGCGGCGCGCCGGTTGGCGGCGGCCTATCTGATGACCGATGAAGCCGTCGTTAAGTTGTTCGATACCGTTGGTCCGCGCTTCGGAGATCGCCAGGGCGGATACACTCGCATTATCCGTACCCATTGGAACAAGGGCGACGGCGCCGACAAGGCTTTTCTCGAACTGCTCGGCAGTGAGAAGGTCCTCGACGAGAAGAAAGAAAAGCGTGCCGAAGCTCGCGCCAAGAAAGCGGCCGAAGCCAAGAAGGCGATGGAAGATGCCGAGGCGCAGGCTGCGCACGACGGCGGCATCGACCCAGTCAAGGGCGAAGACAAGAAAGAGTAGATTCACCCTCCCGGTTTATGAGGCACGGCCTAGCGCCGTGCCTTTTTTCTTGTGGCACGATCTTTCGAGCTCACCTCCCCACTCGTACATGTACGACCGTGTCTCCCGCTGGTAATCTTTTCTCGCGTCGTCATTATCCATAAACTTTGGGGATGGCCTTCACCAAAACACAGATCGGCATTGCTGTCGGCGCCGGAGCGCTGCTGGTGATGGTGTTTGTGGGCTATCTCTGGTGGCTGGGCAATCAGGGGCCGGTACTGGCGCGATCCGAAGATCACGATCCGCTGACGGGGCTGCCGGTCAGCATCAAGATGAATCCGCTGCGCGACCGCTCGACCGAGAAGTCTGCCAACAAGTTTCTGCGGGATTTGCGCGACGGCCACTGCGACGAGTTGCTCGCCAAGTGGGAGCACGATTACCACAAGAAATATGCCAAGTACATCTGCCAGTCTGAAACGCAGCACCCGCTGCTCTCCTGGCAACTGGCGGATTGGGAAGAAGCGCCGCCGCTGGTGATCCTCCACTACCGCGGCAAGCGGCCCAGCAATGCCGCTCCCAACCAGCCCGGGATCGATCAGGATCAATTCACCCTCACCGTCGAGAACGAAGGCGGACAGTGGGTGGTGACCAAGTACGACGCGATGTACTGAGAGCACATCATGGGCATGAGAGGTCACGTCCGGGTCATCACACCATCCCAACTAAAGGAATTCCAGCGTAATCCGAAAACGGTACACACGGCAGTGCACGGCAACGCGAAGGCAAATGCCGCGAAGATGAAGGACGCGCTCGCTCGGGCGCAGGAAATCGCGATGAAGGCACGTGCGAGTGGTTTGATGGGCGATCCCGCGGAGCAGGAGAAAGCGCGAGCCCTGATCCTCAAGGAACTTCAGGGTGGTGGAATCAACCTTCAGGGCGGCTCCGACGAGAATGGATTGAATCTGGAAAAGTCGTGGCACGTGTTGCATTACCTCCTGACGGGAAAAGCTGAAGAGGCGCCAGCGCCGCTGGGCAACGCAATTCTGGGCGGCACCGAGATCGGTGGCGATCTCGGATATGGGCCCGCACGTTTTCTGACTCCGCCGCAGGTTCGCGAGGTGGCGGCAGCCCTGGCTCCGATCTCAAGTGACGATCTGGCGAAGCGCTTCAATCTTGAGGCGATGATGGCCGCTCGGATCTATCCCGTACGCGACGAGAGCGAACTGGAGTTGGCCCAAGAGTGCTTCCAGCAACTGTCCCAGTACTATGCCGACGCAGCAGCGGCCGGAAATGCGATGCTGCTTTACGTCATTTAGTCTTCCCGCCTCACCGATTTGCCTGCCATCGCGTATCTCCTGCGAGGCCGTGGTAAAACTCTTCTTATGTCTGCACTCTCCCCTGATCCTCAGCCCACCGCTACGCACAACATCTACTCCTTCGGAATTACTTCGTTTTTTAACGACACGGCTACGGAGATGGCCTATTGGGTTCTTCCCGCATTTCTGGTTTCGCTCGGAGCCGGGCCGGCGCAATTGGGCGTGATCGAGGGAATCGCTGAAAGCGTCGCATCATTCGCGAAGCTGTTCTCGGGATACTTGACCGACCGTCTCGATCGCCGCAAGCCACTCGTGGTCGCCGGATATTTCGTGGCGAACGCCGTGAAGCCGTTGCTCGCTGTGGTCACGGCGTGGTGGCACATTCTCCTGATTCGCTTCACGGACCGTCTCGCGAAGGGCGTGCGCGGCGCTCCCCGCGATGTGATGGTCGCCGAGTCGGTCGGGAAGGAAAGGTTGGGATCTGCCTATGGCCTGATTCAGTCGCTCGATTCGGCAGGGGCGATCGCGGGACCGCTCGCGGCGCTTGTGTTGCTCGCGCGTTACGGAATCCGCAGCGTCTTCTGGGCAGCCGCGGTTCCGGGAGCGCTCGCAGTGTTAGTGGCCGTCTTCGGAATTCGCGAGACGAAACACCGTACCGCGAATGACGCCGACCCAAAATCTGCGCACGATCGCGTGCCCGTGAAGAAAGATGTGCCGGTCGCAATCGCTGCGGCGAACGCGCTGCCGGGTGCGTTTTACATGGTCCTGGTAGCAGTCACACTGTTCTCGCTGGGGAACTCGAGCGATATGTTTCTGGTGATGCGGGCGCAAAATGTCGGCATCGGCGTTTCGCTGGCGCCGCTGCTGGGACTGGTTTTCAATGTGACGTACACGCTGGGATCGTGGCCCGCAGGCTGGTTCAGCGATCACTTCTCGCGCCGCTGGATCGCGGCCATGGGTTATCTCATTTTCGCCGGCGTTTATTTCGTGTTCGGACGAGCGCCGTCCACGCTCGCGATCTGGATCACGATGGCGGTCTACGGCCTGTACTACGCGCTGACACAGCCGGTATTGAAAGCGCTGGTGGTGGAAACCGTGGCAGAGGAGATCCGCGGGCAGGCCCTCGGGGTTTATTTCTTCATCACCAGCGTCGCGACTTTGGCGGCAAGCCTCATCACCGGAATGTTGTGGAAGCACTATGGTCCAGCGTTTCCGTTTTATCTGTCGGCGGGCGTTGCGGTGATTTCCGCGGCGCTGCTGCTCATTGCGCCGGCCGCGAGAGCGTAATCAAAACCGCAGGACGTAAAGGCCGTCCTCCCACGGAACGCGGACGCGGCCCCTTCGACTTCGCTCAGGGCAAGCTCTAAAAGGGCCGCTCTTCCACGGTAGTTTCAATGTCCGAGTTTGCTGAGGCTGGTTTGTTTCTTGAATCTAAAGGGAGGCTCCGCCTCCGCCGTCGGTCTCGGGCTGGGCCTTGCCGTTCTTGATCGCTTCATCGAGAAGTTCTTTCATCTGCGTGGAGGCCTTCTTGGCGAGTTCAGCTTGCTGGCGGCCAAGTTCTCCTTGTTCCTCGCCCAGTTTGCCTTGTTTTTCTCCGAGTGCACCTTGCTCCTCGCCGAGCTTTCCCTGCTGTTCGCCGGCCTTCGATTGAATCTCCCCGATCTTGCTCTGCAATTCTCCGATCTCGGACTGGAGGTCGCCAATCTGCTCCATGGTGGCGCTGGGGCCGAGCTTCTGCAGCTTCGCTTTGAGCTTGTCGAGGGCCGCAGTCATATCCGGAACGTTCACCCGAACCTGCTCCATTTTTTGGCCAAGCGCTTCCTGCTGCTCGCCCAGAACTTCCTGCTGTTTCCCTAGTGCTTCCTGTTTCTTCCCGAGTTCCTCTTGAGGAGCCCAGAGCATTCGGGCACGATCGATGGTCGCCTGATCGCGAACAATGTAGGACTTCTCATCCCGCTGGAACCAAATGAAATCTCCTGGAATTTGCTTTCGCAGCCTCTCGACGTGCCGCGCGTCTTGGGAAGAGCCCGACATCATGAGCGAATCGCTCTTGCCGCTGACGATCACAAAACGCTGTTCGTCGTCGTAGCCGTAGCTGTAAGAAAAGCCGTGACCGTCGTTCGATTGCGCTCCGTGGTCCTGACCAGACCATGACGAGACCGGTGCGAGCGGCATGGGAGGAGCCACCGGGGCCATCGGGCTGATCGGAGCCACGCCACTGTGCGAGACGATGCCGACGGCGGGCACTGCGGGAAGCGGAGGAACGGCCGAAAGCGCCGGCGGAGGATCGAGTGGCGCGCTCGCTGGGGGAGGTGGTGCCGGTTCCTGCGCGAACCCCGTGCTGCGAATCGCCGGACGCACGGCGGCAGTGAGATAAACCACGGGAACTGCAAGCGCAATGAGTGCCACGGCAACGGATTTCTTGAGATTCATGGTGACAGCTCCTCTCCATGCGAGAATTCTTTCCAATCGTTGTTCTGCCTGGCCCGTCTTCGCCATCGCTACACCCTGCCACCACACGCGTCCGGGAGAGGCGTGTAAGGCTTCGAAGAATCCCAGCAGAGTTCGCGCGTAGTCGTTCCGATCGGCGCCGCAAGAGAGCGCGGCCTCGTCGCTCGCCTCTTCGGCCAGCGTGGCAAGATGCCGGTCAAGCCACCAGGCGAACGGACTGAACCAGAAGAGAGTGCGATGCAGCAGAGAGACGCGCTGCGTCAGCGCGTCGCGCCGCACCACATGCGACATCTCATGGGTGAGGACTGCATCGAGTTTGGCGTCATCCCACTCGCGCCAGTCGGCGGGTAGCAGAATCGTTGATCGCAGTGCGCCGACCGTGACGGGAACGGAAATCAATTCAGACTCCGCTACATTGGGAGCAAATGCCAGCCCCATCGCGTGGGCGCCGTACGTGAGCCTTTGGCAAACTCGCAGATCGCGAATCATTTGGGAGACACGCAGCAACCGGCGTGAAAACACAACTCCGAGGACAAAGCGGACTAGAAGGGAGAGAGCGACGGCGGTGTAAACCGCTGCCGCGACTGGGACCCACGAAACCGAAGGCGCGCTGGACCGGCGAGCCGAAGCACCCACCGCGGAAGCCGCCACGAAAGTCTGTGCGCGATGATTGTCAGACACGATTTTCTTTGCTGTTTCCACGGGTAGAGCAGCTGCTTTGATCGCCGGGCCAGACCTGGCCACGATTGCCGGAGGCCGTACCTCACTCATTTCTTCCGCCACAATCGGCCTGCTTGCATGCTGAAAGATCTCTGGAGTCGGAAGCGACAGCGGAGGCAGCAATCGTCCGAGGAACGGCATGGCGAGCGCGGCATAGAGGACCGTTCGCCAGGTAAACAGCCGCAGGGAAGTCGCCTTCGTCCGGAATACGGCCAACGCCAGACACGCAGCTCCAGCAAACACGAGTGCCCGCAGCGCTGAAACAGCCAGACCCAAAAGCGCGGACGTTACCCAGGGAAAGTAGAAGATGTGTGTCATAGCTTTCTTTCCTTTTTTTCCGAAGGCGTTTCTTCGCTGGATTGCTTTTCCGCGATTTTGCGTGCCAGGCGTTCCAGCTGCTTGCGGTCGAGGACGGCGTTGTCCACCATGCCAAGCACAAGCTGTTCGGCTGAACCGCCGCAGAAGCGGTCAATGATGCTCTTCACGGCGCGCACCGCGACATTCTGTCGAGCGTCGGAGGCCTGGTAAATAAAAGTCCGGCCTTCGACCTCGTGCGTGAGATATCCCTTTTCCTCGAGACGGCGCAGAACTGTGCGGATCGTCGAATCCTTCATTGGCCGCGACACCGCCAGTGCTTCGCGGCAGGCTTCCGCTGTCGAAGGGCCGTGCGTCCAGACATAATCCATCACGCTCTGCTCTACTTCACCCAGGTTCTTTAGACGTACCGGCCTTGTGTTAGTCATTGTAGCGTTACAATATGTAACATTTGCGAAGCGCTGGTGTCAAGCGTGAAAAAGAAATCTAGGCGGCGAGCATTGGGATGGACGCCGAGTGACTCGGGAAGAGGATGCCCGCAGGCGGGATGCCGGACATGCCGCGCCAGTGTTCACAGGACTAGCTCTCTAGCTTCGTTCTGACCAGTCTCAGAGAACCGTTTCTAGCCAGTTTGGCCACGTAACAGGCTTCGTGGACGGCATCGCCGTGCTCATCGACCTTGCATCGCTCGAGCTCAACCGGCGCCTTGCAGATCACGCATGAGACGGACTGCATCGGTGACAGGGCGACTTCTTTTTCAGCGATTTGCTTTGCTACAGCAACCGGAACCTGTTCGAAATGCGTTTTCCTCATGGTCGTCACCCTCTTCAGCACTGACACGACCCTAACAGGCCACGAGCGATACGGGCGAAATCTTTAGGGCAACAAAGGCCTGCTGGGATGCGCGCCGGGGATGGCAAGTCATCGATTCCTGTCCCGGCCTCTGCATTCCGCTAACATGCGGTTCGGTGTTGGTTTATCGCATTTTTTGTTTTGCTACACGAATAATTAGTGATACGATTACGCTACGTTTGTTTAACGTATCCCAGTAAACAACCCGGAGTCTTCTCATGAGCCGCCGCGTCACCCATGCCATGAACTTCAAAACAATGTCCGTGCCTGATGTGCCGCAAGGCCGGAATGGAAAGCATAAGGAGATCGTCGAGCAGATTCTGTCGGACCTGGATCAGGTGGAAGAAGGCATCGCTCTGAAGGTGCCGCTGGCCGGTCTGGCGGAAAGCAAGGAGAAAGTCCGCTCCGCGCTCAACCGTGCGACGCGAAAGGCGGGACGAATTGTTGCCACCGCCAGCGACGAGAAGTTCCTGTATGTGTGGAACGAGAAATCGCGGACCTAAGTGCTGGTCTAGAAGAATCTGCTCAGGAGAAACAGAAGAATCTGAGCGCCAACTCCGGCGCAAGTGTCGAGCACCACGTCCTGCCATCGTCCCGTGCGTGAGGGCAGAAAGCTCTGGTGCCATTCATCCAGGCTGGCGACCATCGCGGTTCCGAGCACTGCGATGCTTGCCCAGCGCAGCGTCCACTTGGGATCACCTCGCTCAGGTAACGTCTCCCGCCAGGCGCGAAAGAGAAAAATGCACAGCAGGGCGTAGCCGATGACGTGCCCCGACTTCCGTATGTAGAAGTGCCACGGTTCGAATCCCGCGCGGTCCACTCCAAAAAGAAAATGCAGCAGAGGATAGAGGATCTTGCTGGTGTTATGCGCGGAGAGATAGGCAGTCGACTCGATCGCAATGACGATCAGCCAAAGAACAGCAGCGATCCATGCCTTTAAAACATGGTGCTTGTCGTTGTTCAAGCGCGTGGCAGACCTGGGGAATCAACTGGGGCGAGTGCGAGGACGAAGCACGCATACACCGTCGGCCCGCGTTTATTCGATCGCATAGTTCGGAGCTTCCCGGGTGATCATGACGTCGTGTACGTGGGATTCCCGCAGGCCCGCGCCGCTGATGCGTACGAAGCGCGTTTTCTGCAATAGCTCTGCAATCGTTGCGCAGCCGCAGTAGCCCATGCCGGACTTCAATCCACCGACCATCTGATAGATGATCATCGAGACCGAGCCACGGTAAGGAACGCGTCCCTCAATGCCTTCGGGCACCAGTTTCGCGAGACGGTTCGATTCTCCATCGGGTGCCGAGACGGAAGAACTGGAATCACCGCCGTCTGTGCTTTGGAAGTATCGCTCGCTGGATCCTTGGGCCATCGCGCCCAACGATCCCATGCCGCGATACGACTTGAAAGACCGGCCTTGATAAAGGATCAGTTCGCCCGGGCTCTCATCGGTTCCGGCGAAGAGCGAACCGATCATCACCGCGCTAGCTCCAGCCGCTAAGGCTTTGGTGACATCGCCCGAATACTTGATGCCTCCATCGGCGATGATGGGAACGCCGGAGTCCTTGGTGGCGCGATACGCTTCAGCAATGGCGGTGATCTGCGGAACGCCGGCGCCCGTTACAACGCGGGTCGTGCAGATGGAGCCGGGTCCGATGCCAACTTTAATTCCGTCGGCTCCGGCGCGCGCCAGTTCGCAGGCTCCGTCAAAGGTCGCCACGTTGCCGGCCAGCAGTTCGATATGCGGCAGCTTGGACTTCACCAGCTTCACGGCCTCGAGCACTTTCGAAGAGTGACCGTGAGCGCTGTCGATCGCGAGCACGTCCACTTTCGCTTCGGCGAGTTCCTGCGCGCGCTCCAGAAAATCTCCCGTAGCTCCGATGGCCGCGCCCACGCGGAGGCGCCCCTGTGAATCTTTCGCGGCGTTGGGATATTTCAGTTTCTTCTGAATGTCCTTAACTGTGATTAAGCCTTTGAGGTTGTACTTGTCATCGACCACCAGGAGCTTTTCGACGCGATGCTCGTGCAGAATTTTTTCAGCGTCTTCGAGCGTGGTACCGACAGGTACGGTGATGAGATTCTTCTTGGTCATCACCTTGTCAATGGGAATATCGAAGCGGGTTTCGAAGCGCAGGTCGCGGTTGGTGAGAATGCCGACGAGCTTGCCGTGCTCGGTGATGGGCACGCCGGAAATCTTGTACTTGCGCATGACCTCGAGTGCGTCGGAAACCTTGTCGGTGGCATGCATCGTCACCGGGTCGACGATCATGCCGCTTTCCGAACGCTTCACTTTATCGACTTCATTGGCCTGCTGATCAATAGTCAGATTGCGATGAATGATCCCGAGTCCTCCCTGCTGGGCCAGCGCGATCGCCATGTGCGATTCGGTGACGGTATCCATCGCGGCGCTCACGATCGGAATATTCAGGCTGATGTTGCGCGTGAGCTGCGTTTGCGTGCTGGCCGTCGCGGGGACTACATCCGAACGAGCAGGCAGCAGGAGGACGTCGTCAAAAGTAAGAGCCTCAGGAACGGGAAAATGAATCATAAATGTCTCGGAATTCCCCAGCGCTGTGGGTAAACGAATATTGTAGAGAGCCGCGGAAGATCAGGCAAATGGGGAGTCGTTGCGATGAGAGAACCGTGGACTTAACGCCAACCATGCTTCATTGAAATGCGGGGGCATCAGGGGATTTACGCCTATCGAGTACTGGTGGCAGGGGTTATGAGCGTGGGGGATTTAGTGCAGCGAGGCTTAACGGTCGTTCCAGTGGGTGTAAGTCCCACCGGTGGAGCTTGCTCAGTTGCCACCGTAGTTATACCCGACAACGGGGAGGGTGACCGACCCGTTGAAAGCTCGGGAGTAAAAGTCTCTGGAGGCTGGGTGAAAAGCTCAGCTAGATCCGCCAGGGAGGCAAGCAACTCGACAGGCCGTAGCGGATAGCGAACCAGTGTAGCTGCGAAAACCACGGCCCATCTGAAGCGGATGATGGGATCACTTGGGAGCGCCGAGCCCTTTAAATCCGGGCGAAGGCCAGCGACATCGGCGAAGAACTGAGCAAAAGCAGCCGGTGGGCTCCCCGCAGTCTTAGAGGACAGCATGTCGAGAAGGAACGTGCCTTGAAAGCCCGGAACCACTCGGGGGTCGCCTAGGCGGCAACGCACAGCGAGGGCATCTCGTATAAGCCGCAATGCGGTGAAGTCGGGATGTGCCCGCGAGTGGGACGGATGGGGCCGAGTAAGTGATGAGGGACTGGGACAATAGAACCCAGACCGGAGCGAGGGCCCCTGGGGTAGAGCGGAATAGTCCGCTCGAACGGAGGTGCTCAAGCGCGCAACGAGCCTCGGCACAGTACGAGGATCACGACGATGCAAGCGGAGAGCACGAAGGACGGACGCAAACCGAGCGACGCAATAACCTGCGCCGATCGGGAAGGCCCCGTCTGATATACCGGCCTTGGAGCCGTACTGGGGAAAACCCGCCGTACGGAATCTTAGGGAGGGCGATGGAAACGTCGGCATCATTCGAAGCCCGGTCCGCGCCATTGCTCTACCCGACTCGATAACTACGAACAGGATTTCCATCCGTCAACGCATGAGCAACTTCTGGAGCTTCTCAGAGGCCGTTAGTGCAGAATTAGAGCGATCACTAACAAAGTCACACGCCGCCCCCCGCGGGTAAGCTGACTTCTGTTTGTGCGGACGGCTCTGGATTTTGCCCGGCTGGATTCGAAGGCAAGAGAACAAGTGTGGAGAGTCCCAGTTCCTGGCACTGGACCGTCCAAGCTTCTCGCGAGAGTTTTCTTGCCACCAACTGGTTGACAGCGAGAAATGGATTGAATTCGCGATCGCCACACGTCATGCGAAACAATCCAGGTTCCACTTGTGGTTCCCAACCACTTCGGATCATCGCGAGGGCCAGAGCAGCAGCGAAAAGGCCCGCAGCGCGAGCGGTGCGCTGATCCGGTGAAAGGAGCATCCCTTTGGGGTCGCGAATACGGGATCCGATCTCGCGCAGCTTCGGGACCTGATCAGGCAAGGATTCGGGAGTAACTCCTGTGAGGTGTTCCGAATATTCCGAGACGAACTGTTGCCAGGTGGGGATCGTGACTTGGATAGCCACATCATTCCATGGAACGTACTTCAGGGATCCCGGCCGTATGTCGTCGATGCGGTCTTCCGCGAAATGAATTTCAGCGTCTCGCAGGTTCTCGAGCAAGCAGCTGGCAGTTTGCGAATCTTGTGGCGCGAAGCTGTCGGGCAGTTTTTGCGCGGCTGCAATTCGGTCACGGAGGGGCGGATGAGTATCGTAGGGCCCGGTCCTCTCTTCGCGCAACCTTCTCTCGAGACTGTTGCTGACCGCCTCTGAGACGTGGGGTATGGCCATAAAACGGATCAGGCCGTCCCCGATGGCAACTAGGCAGCCCATCCTTAACATGGGCTGCACTTCCTGCTTCCAGTACGTGGGCCAAATGGCAGCGGCGCGGTGAATTGCCTGCAGCCCATCGATTAGATTTTGGCGGCCAGCGACAAGGCAAGCAAGTTCGTCGGCGCGGTACTCTTGCTTCCTGGACACGAGGTTGCTGAGGCGAAGGAATGAGACAAAGTACCACTTCAACAATGTAGTCACGACCATGTACATCAAGCCTAGAACAGCAATGCGAGCGAGTCGGCCGACCGATCCGACATTTTCGAAGACCCGAACAATGGAACCCTTGGTTCGGTAAACCCAAGGACCGAGGCTGGTATCACCGCCGTAATAATGAGCAAATTCGTGGGCCAGCACGGCGCGGAACTGGGAAACCGTCATCGTTGAAAGGAGGGGCAGACCCAATCCCATGATGCGGCGGCTGCCAAATCCCATGATTCCGCCGCGGTCGGCGACAAAAGCATTGGCGTCGCCAATTAGATAAACGTCGCGAGGAACGGGTTCATTGAGAGCCGCGGCGATGCTATCGATTTCGGCAAAAAGACGAGGATGGCAGGAGCGGTCGAGGAGCGGCCCGGGAGCGGTGAATTCTTCGCCACGTGGGATGAGAGACCAGAGCATAGTGGCCGCAATGATGATGCCAAAGAGCAACATCAGGACATCCCAGCCGTGTTCCGACTGTGCTCGGGAGAAAATGATGTAAGGCAGGTAGACGCTGCCGGCTGCCAGGAGGGCGACAAAAAAGTAGGAACCGATCACCATCACGATCGCAAGAATTGCGAAAAATGCCATTGAGGGGCGACGCCGAATCTCTACTCTAGAAAGAGCCATAGAAACGCGGCATCATACCATGATTGCGCTGCCACTCTGGAGAACAGGCGACTGAGGACAAGTGTTGTTAACCATGCCAGAGCGCTCAAAATCCCGCTTGACCGTGTACGCCGCCGCCGTTTGTCTTTTTACCCTCCACGGGCGTATATTAAGAATCTGAGAACTGCTGTGTACCGGCATTTGGCGAAGCACACCAGTGGGCGCAAGCCCACTTTTTAGTTGGAGCCCCGTCCGGTGTTGCAGCCATCCGCCAGTAAGTTATTGGATCCATGGCGCTTGACGTTGAACGTGTGCGGGAAATCGCGGACCGGGTTGCAGCTTCCAGAGGACTGGAAGTGGTGGAAGTTGAGTTCCTCGGCGGCGGCAAGGCGCGCATGCTGCGGGTGTTCCTCGACAAGCCTGCGGCAGGAGTCGATCCTCTGGCCGGAGTGACGCACGAAGACTGTGCCAACTTCAGCCGCGAGTTTGGCACGATTCTCGACGTCGAAGATGTCATGCCAGGCTCGTACACGCTGGAAGTTTCGTCGCCTGGGCTTGATCGGAGATTGATCAAGGCGGCGGACTTCAGCCGCTTCGCCGGCAGCCGTTTGAAGTTGACGACGCGGCAGCCGGTGGACAATAACCGTCACTTTGAAGGGCGACTGGAGAGTTTCAAGGACGGCCGTCTGACGCTGGATCTGGGCGTGGCCAGTCACAAGTCGCGCAAAAAGATGGGGGAGTCGGCCGGGCAGAAGATTGAGATTGAATTCGCCAACGTGGAGAAGGCGAATCTGGTTCCTGAGATCTAAGAGGATTGCGTAATTGGCAAATTTTGTAATTGAGTAATTGAAGCGCGGCCTGCGGGTTTTCAATTACCAAATGATTCAATTACACAATTACCAAATTGTTTTCTTATGGCTAGCGAGCTTTACAACACGATTGACGCACTGAGCCGGGAAAAGGGCATTGATCCCCAGATTGTAGTCAGCGCGGTCGAAGACGCCATCGTCATGGCGACGCGCAAGTACTACAAGTCGCAGGAAAATCTGCGCGCGAAACTGGACAAGGATACCGGCAAGATCAACGCCTTCGCAGTTAAGACCGTGGTGGAGACGCCGGAGCAGGTCGAAGATCCGAACCTGCAGATCAGCCTGGAAGATGCGCGCAAGGTCAATCCGAGCCTTGAAGTCGGCGGCGAGCTGCAGATTCCGAAAGTGACCGAAGGCATTCTGGGACGCATCGCGGCTCAGCTGGCAAAGCAGGTGATTTTCCAGAAGGTGCGCGAGGCGGAACGCGACACGGTCTACAACGAATACATCGGTCGCGTGAACGAAATCGTCAACGCGACGGTGAAGCGCGTCGAAGGGCCGGACGTGATTTTCGACATTGGCAAGGCCGAAGCGCGCATGCCCCGCAAGGAACAGTCTCGGCTGGAGTCGTTTGCCATCGCCGAGCGTGTGCGGGTGGTGATTGCTCGCGTGGAACGGGCTGCGAAGGGTCCCGGCGTTGTAGTCTCTCGAGCGGCGCCGGAATTGGTGCAGCACCTGTTCCAGACCGAAGTTCCGGAAATCTACGACGGCACCGTGGTGATCCGCGCCATCGCCCGTGAAGCCGGTGAGCGCACCAAGATCGCGGTCATGTCCAAGGACAAAGACGTGGATGCGGTGGGTGCCTGCGTCGGCATGAAGGGTATGCGGGTGCAGTCGATTATCCGCGAACTGCGCGGAGAGAAGATCGATATCATCGAATATCACGAAGATGCCGTGACCTTCGCCGAGAAGGCGCTGCAGCCGGCCAAAGTTAGCCGCGTGACCGTGATCGACAGCGGCGAGAAGCACCTTGAAGTTGTGGTCGATGACAGCCAGCTCTCGCTTGCCATCGGCAAGAAGGGCCAGAACGTCCGGCTGGCCGCCAAACTGCTCGGCTGGAAGATCGATATCAAGAGCGAGGAAGAGAAGCGGCAGGAAGTCGAGCAGCAGATGGCTGCCATGGCTCCGCAGGTGACGACTCCGCTCGAGAATGTACCTGGCCTCGGCGATGGACTGGTCGAGAAGCTCAGCGCAGCCGGTGTGACCACGGTCGAAGCGCTGGCCGATATGACGCCGGAACAGCTCGAGGCGATTGAAGGCATCGGGCCCAAGACAGTGGAAAAAATCAGTCTTGCGGTGAATAATTATTTCGCGAGCCTGGATGCTGGAGCCGCGGAAGGTGTGGTCGCCGAAGGCGAAGCAGTGGCGGAAGAAGCGGCACCAGAGGCTGCGTCCGAAGCGGGCGCAGAAGAATCCGCGCCTGCCGAAACACCGGAAGCAGAGACTGCTTCCACAGAGAATCCCGAGCATGAGCCGGAATCCGGCTCTGCTCCTGAAACAACCGAATAACCATGGCACGCGCAAATATTTTCGAAAGTATGCGAGTGCGACAAGCTGACTCCGTGAGGGCTGCGATGAAGACCTAGCGCGGAGAAAAGAAAGGCCGGATGAGTAAGGTTCGAATCAACGATCTCGCAAGGGAGCTGGAAGTTAAAAGCAAAGCCATTCTCGACGCGCTACCGCTCGTCGGAGTGACGGAGAAGAAGACCCATTCCAGTTCGCTTGAGGACCACGAAGCAGAAAAAGTACGAGCCCACATCCACGGCTCGGCTGAAGCGCAGGGTTCATCTGCGCGTTCCGCGCGTACACTGCGCGGCGAAGAAGAAATCAAAACCAAGATCGATTTGTCGCACATCTCCCGTCCGGGCGACGTGTTGAGGGCTATTACCCAGAAGAAGGAAGCGGCAGCTGCGCCTCCGGTTCGGCCGCCATTGGCGGCAGCTCCAGTTGCGGCGAAACCCGTGGTTGCGCCGCCACCGCCGAGACCCGTTGCGCCGGCCGCACCAGCACCGTCGGGTCCGCTGTCCGCGCCAGTTTTGCAAGCTCCTGTAGCGCGTCCGGTTGTTGCACCGCCTGCGGCTGAGAGACCCGCACCTGCTCCGGTCGCCCAGCCCGCGCCACCGGCCGCAGTGCAGCCACCGCGCCCAGCAGCGCCTCCCTCGCCGCCGGTCGCTGTGGTAGCGTCGCCTACGCCCGCTGCGCCTTCAATTACAGCGTCGTCAGCACCGCAGATTCCGATTGTGTCTCGTCCTGCCGTGCCTCCTGTCGTTGCGGGACCGCCCCAGCCGCCTGCGCCGCGCATGATCGTTCCGCAGACTGGACCTCGTCCCGTCTATAAGGCTCCGCCTCCGCGTGTCGTAGTTCCACCTCCGCCGGCGAGTGGTCCTGTAGGAATGCGTCCTGCACCGGGACGTCCAGTGCCCGGCCAGCCGATTTTTCAGCGACCGCGTCCGCAAGGACAGGGAGTGGGTGCGCCGCGTCTGCCACTGCGTCCGGGTGAGCGCCGTCCGATGCATCCCACGCGTTCGGCTCCGACTGGGCCGCGTCCGCTTGGTGTCGGCCCGGGGCTTCCTCCTCCAGGACCAGTTCGTCCGGGCAGCCGTCCGGGAGCTCCTGCCCGTCGGCCTGGCCAACGCTATGTTCCGCGTGGCGTAAAAGAAGGCCCAATGAAGGGCTACACGCCGCCGCCGCGCATGGTGGTGTCGAATGAGCCGATGCCGATCACGCGCAATATCACGATCACGGAAGGCATCAGCGTTAAGGATCTGGCGGAGAAGCTCGACATCCGCGCAAAGGATCTAATCTCACGGCTGTTGGGCCGCGGTGTTTTCGCAACGATCAACCAGACTCTGGATGCGGAACTGGCCAGCGAAATGGCCCGGTTCTTCGGTGCCGATACAAACGTGATTACGTTTGAAGAGCAGGCGTCGAAGGATATCGATGCGGCTGCGGGAAGCGGAGAGGATTCCGCTATCGAGGTCACTACTCGTCCGCCGGTGGTCACGATCATGGGACATGTTGACCACGGCAAGACCACGCTGCTCGACTCGATCCGCCTTACCAGCGTTGCGGAAGGCGAAGCGGGAGGCATCACGCAGCACATTGGTGCCTACAAAGTTCGCATCACCGACAATGAATCTCCTGCATTCGGGCGCGAGATCGTGTTCCTGGATACGCCGGGTCACGAAGCATTTACGCGCATGCGGTCCCGAGGCGCGAAAGCTACTGACATCGTAGTGCTGGTCGTGGCCGCTGACGACGGGGTCATGCCTCAGACAGTCGAAGCCATTGATCACGCGCATGCGGCCGAAGTTCCTATCATCGTTGCCGTCAACAAAATCGATAAGCCCGACGCAATGCCCGATCGGGTTAAGAAGCAGTTGGCGGATCGCGGTTTGGTCCCGGAGGAGTGGGGCGGCAAGACTGTATTCGTTGATGTTTCAGCGAAGAAGAAAACCAATCTGAATCTACTGATGGAAATGATCTGCCTGGTTGCGGATCTTGCGGAGTTGAAGGCGACTCCCGAGCGCGCGGCGACCGGCGTTGTGCTGGAAGCGAAACTGGATCGCGGACGCGGACCTGTCGCCACAGTGCTGGTGCAGAACGGCACGCTCAACGCCGGAGACAACTTCGTCGTTGGGAACGTCTTTGGCAAGGTGCGCGCCATGTTCGACGATCGCGGCGCGGCTCTCGCGTCTGCTCCGCCTTCGACGCCGGTCGAGATTCTGGGACTGGAAGGTCTTCCGCAAGCTGGCGACCAATTCGTTGTCGTTGCGGATCGCGATAAGGCGCGGGGCATCTCCGAATACCGTGAGCAAAAAGCCCGCGAAGCGGCACTCGCCAAGAGTTCACGCGTTTCGCTCGAAGGACTTGCCGAGCAGATCAAGTCCGCCGGCACCAAGGAACTGAACATCATCCTCAAGGGCGATGTGCAGGGCTCGGTCGAAGTGCTCAGCGATCTGCTGTCGAAGCTTTCCAACGACAAGGTTCGCCTGAAGCTGTTGCGGTCGGGCGTGGGCGCCATTACCGAAACGGACGTACTGCTGGCTTCGGCGTCGAATGCGATCATCATTGGCTTCAATGTGCGGCCGGAGCGCAAAGCGCAGGAACTGGCCGAGCAGGAAGAAGTCGACATCCGCCTGCATTCGATCATTTACGAACTGCAGGACGAGATCAAGCGCGCCATGAGCGGCTTGCTCGAGCCGACGATCAAGGAAACCTACCAGGGCCGCGCGGAAGTCCTCGAAACCTTCCGCATCCCGAAGGTGGGCACGATCGCTGGCTGCCGCGTGAGTGATGGCCTGATCAAACGCGATTCCGAAGTGCGGCTGCTGCGGGATAGCGTGGTCGTGTTCAAAGGCAAGGTGGGCTCTCTGCGCCGCTTCAAGGACGACGCAAAGGAAGTCACCAACGGCATGGAGTGCGGCATCTCCATCGCCAACTACGGTGACATCAAGGCCGGCGACGTGATCGAAGCCTTCGTAACGACGCGGGTCGCCGCGGAAGTCATCGCGTAAGAACATTGTTGGTCGTTCGTCGTTAGTCGTTCGCGAAGCGGTCCACTGAATATCTCGCCAACGACTAACGGCCAGCGACTAATGACTGCATGCCCATCGCTTTCCTCACCCTCGAACTCCACATCGAAGCTGCGCAGTCCATTAAAGACCGACGCCAGGTAGTGCGCAGCCTGAAAGACCGGCTGCGCACCAGTTTCAACGTATCTGTCGCCGAACTCGACGCGGCGGAACTCTGGAATCGTGCAACCATCGGCGTCGTCAGCATCTCGCCCTCGCGTGACTATCTTGACGGACTGATGAAGAAAGTCGAGAGCGCAGCCACCCGCATCGCCAACAATCACGGTGCGGACATCGCAGATTCATTCGTGGAGTATTTGTAAACTGCTCATGTGGACACAGTCGCCTTCGGCTGTCCCGCCAGAGCGAAGCTCGGCGGAACGAGCACACAGCCTGCGGGGCGAAGCGGGACCAACGACCACCGACCAGCCGCCGCTGACGAACGACCGACGGCCTCCCAACATCCCCTAACACATTGTTACCTCCGTACTTATCGCTGGCAGGCGAACCACGCGACAATAGCCAAGCAGCATCACACACTTGTACCGGTTTTTCTGATATTCTCAAGCGTTTTACCTGAGGTGCAAAGTGGAGAAGCGCGGGCTGAAGTACCATCGCGGACGGGTTGGCGAAGCTCTGCGCGAAGAAATCGAAACGCTGGTCGAAGGCGAACTGGCCGATCCCCGAATTGGCTTGGTCAGCGTAACGGCTGTGCACATCGCCGACGACGGACGCTCGGCGGAAGTTTGGGTGAACGTCGAGGGCGACGAGGCGGAGGCAGATCAGAGCATCGAGGGCTTGGAAGGCGCGCGTGAATATATCCGGCACGAACTGGTGGAGCGATTGCATCTGAGACGCGCCCCGGAGTTGTTTTTCCGCCTCGACCGCGCGGAGCAGGACAAGGCTCGGGTCGAGGAATTGCTAGCGCGCTCCAAGAAGCGAATGAAGGCGCGCAAGGAAGCCAGTGGAAAGAAGTCGTAGCCACATGCTCGAGGATGTACTCCGGCAGATCGGACAGCACGAGCGATTCGTGCTGACGTCGCACGCCCGCCCGGATGGCGATGCAGTCGGATCGGCCCTCGCTTGCTGCCAGGTCTTGCGCGCCATGGGCAAGCAGGCCGATGTGGTGCTGCACGATGGCGTGCCCCGCATCTATCGTTCGCTTCCGTTCGCCGATCAGGTCGTGCAATCGAGCCGCGTAATTGGCAGCTATGAGGCGGCCATCATTCTCGAATGTGACAGCATTCACCGCACCCGACTTGAAGGGCTCGAGGATCGCGTTCTGATCAGCATCGACCATCACGTCAGCGGACGTCCCTTTGCGCATGTGAACTGGATCGATCCCCACGCCGTTGCTACCGCCGAAATGGTCTTCCGGTTGGCGCGCGAGGCGGGCGTCAAGTTCTCTCCGGAGATTGCCACCTGCCTTTACACTGCGCTGATGACCGACACTGGGTCTTTCATGTTCCAGGGCACGAACGAGAATACCTTCTCTCTTGCCCGTGAACTAGTGCTCGCTGGAGCCGATCCCGCTCATTGCGCACGTGGGATCTATTTCGCGCACTCGGCCGCCAAGATTCGGCTGCTCGGCGAGGCACTTCGCAATTTGAATCTCGAAGCCCACATCGGATACGTCTGGGTCACGCAGAAGCAAATGGAGCGCTGCGGCGCGATCGAAGAAGATTGCGAAGGGCTGGTGAACTACGTTCTCTCGATCGGCGGCGTCGAGGTTGCGGCGTTCTTTCGTGAATTACCCGACAGCCGCTATCGCGTCAGCCTCCGCAGCAAGGGCAAGATTGATGTCGCCAAGGTCGCGGAGACTTTCGGCGGCGGAGGTCACGAATGCGCCAGCGGATGCTCCGTCGACGGGCCGCTCGCCGAAGCAGTTCGCGGCGTGATTCTGCAAATCAACCGCGGGCCTTCCGTACAATAAATTGTTGATCGTTGAATCTTGATTGTTGGGTAAGCGCTGCCTCGTGGATTGAGGGTTTTTCATTCAACAATCAATAATCAAGATTCAGCAATCCTCCTCATGACCGCTCGCACCCGCACCGATCTGCTGCTGCTCGCCGGCTTCTGCGCGTTCCTGTTCTTTTACGGACTCGGCGCCTTCGGTCTGATCGGCGCGGATGAACCACGCTACGCGCAGGTGGCGCGCGAGATGCTCGACCGCCGCGACTGGGTCACGCCGGTTCTCGGCGGCCATGCGTGGCTCGAGAAGCCTCCGCTCTACTACTGGCAGGCGATGCTGTCCTACAGTATCTTCGGCGTAAGTGACGTGGCCGCGCGGATTCCATCGGCAATCGACGCCACTCTCCTCGTCATTGCCGTATTTCTTTTCTTCCGTAAGTTCCGGCGCGGAGTCGAAGTCGATGCAGCGCTGATCACTGCCTCCTGCGCAGGAATCGTTGGGTATGCGCACGCAGCTTCCATGGACATGGGGCTAGCTTCATCCTTCGCTATCGGTATGCTGGCGTGGTGGGGCTGGCGTGAGAACGGAAGTCGAGCTCTCCTGGCTGCCTTTTATCTCTGCCTGGCGTTCGGTATGCTGGCGAAAGGCCCGGTTGCGCTGTTTCTAGCGGCGGTCGTGATTGTTGTGTTCGCGGCTGTGACTCGCGAATGGCGAATTTTTCTGCGAACGCTGTGGGTGCCTGGGATCTTTCTTTTCTGCGCCGTCTCCCTGCCGTGGTATGTCCTGGTTCAAAGTCGAAATCCACAATTCTTTCGCGAATTCATTCTGGAGCACAACCTGGCCCGTTTCTCGACCAATCTCTACCATCATCCAGAGCCCTTCTGGTATTACATTCCGGTCACTGCTCTTGCGCTCGCGCCATGGATTGTTTTCGTGATCGCCGCATTTGCGGAATCAGTACCCACGTGGTGGGCGGAGCGCAAATCAATCCAAACCGAGCCGGATCTGCAATTGGAATTCCGGATATTTGCTTGCTGCTGGCTTCTCGTGCCGATCGCGTTCTTCTCGATCTCGCAATCGAAACTTCCCGGCTACATCCTTCCCGCGATTCCTGCGGGGGCTGTGCTGTTGGCGGATTATCTTCTGCGCCGTTTGGAGCAAGAGCAACCGGTCTCGAAATGGCGGGCGGCGGCGCACGCGCTGGTTGCGTCCGCTCCGGTCGTTCCGGCCATGCTCATCGGTTTTATTGTCATAAAACACCGCTTGCCTGCAGGGCGTCCCCTGGTATTCGCGCTGGCGGTCGCGTTCGTGCTGTGCGTCGCGATCGCCCTGACGCTCGTCAGCCGCGCCCGCCTGCGTATGCTGCGCTTTGTTACTCTCATCCCCGTGGTACTGGCAGTCGGGGCCGTGCTGAAGTTCGGGACCGCAGCCATCGATCAGAAGCTTTCCGTGCGTCCGCTAGCCATCGAGTTAGCGAGCGTCGAGACGCACAAACTTCCTGTTGCAGTATTCGGAGTGCAGCGCGAAGTCGAATACGGGCTGGCGTTCTATCGCAACCAGGTGATCGCTCGATACGAGTCAGGTGATGTGCCAAGTGAGGAACATCTGCTCGTTGCGCCCACGACTTGGATGCACAATGTCGCGCAACGAACTGCAGGACGGCGTGTATCGTTCTTAGGGCACTACGCGCCGCAGGGGCTGGATTATTACTGGGTCGCGGCCGCTGGAGCAACCCCTTAGGAAGCAATTTCTACTCGCTGGAGTAGGTCAACTCTTGCAGTCCCTGCCTCGGCGGAACCGCAGCCAGAGCGGCAATCCCGTACTCCAATCCCTTCTCAAACGCCTTCAGGTTCAGCTCGCGAAAGCTGGGTGGGACCGAGTCCGCCACGGCTTTCCGCACCGCGTCAGCGCTGAGAAGGTTTGTGACGGCAGTGAAGAATCCCACCATCACCGAGTTCAGCACCATTCGCTTGCCCAGCTCTTCGGCGATGCGCGTCGCAGGAATGCTGTAAACCTTGGGATCGCCCTTCAGATCGGAAACGCGCACCAGGTCCTCTTCCACGATCAGCAGGCCCTCCGGCTTCAGTTCATGCGCGAAGCGGTTGTAGGCTTCTTGCGACATGATCACCATGATGTCCGGCTGAGTAACATACGGGTATAACACCGGCGAGTCAGAGACCACGAGCTGCGCGCTGCATGCGCCGCCGCGCGCCTCCGGGCCAAAGTTCTGCGTCATGGTGGCGAAGCCGTTCTCATAAATCGATGCCGCCTTGCCGAGTATCACGGCCGAAAGGATTACTCCCTGGCCTCCAAAGCCCGCAACACGAATCTCCGTTAGCCGCATACGCACTCCGTTTCTGCCTCTTCGATGTAGCGTTCGCCGAGCGACTCGACATATTGCGCGCGCATCATGGATTGATAGTCCGGCCGGTCGCGGTCGATAAACTTGCCGACGGCGATTTCACCGTTGAGCGTCAGTCCCACTTCGCTCGTGGGCGCGCCGTTCTTAACTTTGCTCTTTTCCTTGTAATACTTCATCGTGTCAAGGCCGTCGCCCATCTTGTTGCGGCGCTGGTAAAGAGTGGGGCACGGAGAGATCACTTCGATGAAGGAGAATCCTTTTTTCTGGAATGCCTCGCCGATGGATCGCGCCAGTTGCCGCACATGGAAGGTCGTCCAGCGCGCGACGTAAACCGCGCCTGCAGCTTCGACCAAGTGCGGCAGATTGAATGCCGGCTCGAATGTCCCGTAAGGATTCGTCGAAGTCGTTGCATGTCCCGGCGTAGTTGGAGCGGTCTGGCCTCCGGTCATCGCGTAAATCAAATTGTTGACGCAGATGACTTTCAGATCGATGTTGCGCCGCGCTGCGTGGATCAGATGATTTCCCCCGATCGCCGACAGATCGCCGTCACCCGAATACACCACGACGTTCAGCTTGGGATTCGCCAGCTTCAGTCCCGTGGCAAAGGGAATCGCCCGGCCGTGTGTGGTATGAAATGAATCGAGCTTCACGTAGCCTGCGACGCGTCCAGTGCAGCCGATACCCGAGACCAGGGCCAGCGAATTCAAGTCGATCTTGGACTCGATCAATGCCCGCGCAAAAGAATTGACGGTCGTGCCGATGCCGCATCCGGGACACCAGATGTGCGGCATGCGGTCGCTGCGCAGAAACGGTTCGACCGGATTCACCGTGTCGTCGTTCAGAATATTCAGCATCGGCTCGCCTCCACGATCGCGTTCAAGATTTCATCGGGGTTATGGACCCCGCCACCGGCATGCGATACCGCTATGGTTCTCGCCTTGCCGTCGGCAGCGCGCTGAACCTCGCGTACCATCTGCCCCAGATTGAGCTCCGGCACGACGAACGCCTTAATGTGCGCCGCCAAGTCTGCAATCTTCTTTTCTGGGAAAGGCCACGCGGTGATCAGCCGCAGTTTGCCTACTTTCAGACCACGCTCGCGTGCTGCGTCGATCGCCCGCTGTGCCACCCGCGACGTGATCCCGTAGGAAACGACGACGATGTCCGCATCATCCAGCCGTTCTTCTTCGAATAGACAGATACGGTCCTCGGCGCTGCGAATCTTGTTCTGCAGTCGGCGCACCAGTCTGTCCTGCGTCTGTGGCGTCATGTTGGGATAGCCGCGCTCGTCGTGGGTCAGGCCGGTTATGTGGAACTTGTAGCCTTCGCCCGCATGCGCCATCTCCGGGACCATGTCTCCATTCGTTCCGTACGGCAGGTAGTCTTCCACTGATTTGCGCGTGTGCTTCCGAGGGACAACTTCGATCTGGTCTGCCGGCGGAATCACGACCTTTTCTGTCATGTGTCCCACCACTTCGTCCATCATGAACATCACGGGCACGCGGAATTCTTCGGCCAGATTGAAAGCTTTGATGGTCAAATCGAAACATTCCTGCGGAGAGTTCGGGCAGAGCGCGATGATCTCGTAATCGCCATGCGATCCCCAGCGCGCCTGCATCATGTCCGCCTGCGCCGGAAGTGTGGGCAATCCTGTCGATGGACCTCCGCGCTGCACGTCGACGAATACACAAGGCGTCTCTGTCATAGCTGCGTAGCCAATGTGCTCCATCATCAGAGAGAAGCCCGGACCCGAGGTCACAGTGAAGGCTTTCGCTCCGCCCCAGACTCCGCCTTGCAGCGCGATCGAGGCCGCGAGTTCGTCTTCCATCTGGATGAAGCAGCCGCCAACCGTCGGCACGCGGGAGGCGAAACGTTCCACCACCTCCGTCGAGGGCGTGATCGGGTATCCCGCCGCAAACCTCGCTCCCGCGGCCAGCGCGCCTTCGCAGCAAGCGTGGTCGCCGTCGATAAAGTGAGTCCCCGTCAAGACGCCATGAGGATCGGCTTTCATTTCTTCCCTCCGCCCTTTTCCGCTTCTGCAGTTTCAGCAGACTTTGCCGCCACCTTGCTTCCGTAAATTGCGAAGTCGGGACAATACATCCCGCATAAGTCGCAGCCGCTGCATTTTTCCGGATGCACCACGTGCGGCGGATGGTATCCCTTGGAATTGAAAGCAGAAGAGAGCGCCAGCACGTGCGTGGGACAAAACTCCACGCAGAAGCCGCAAGCTTTGCAGCGCTCCACGACAATCGAAACACGTCCTTTTGCCACGCGATCCCCCGGCTCGGAGCAACCAATCACTCCGGAGATTCAGCAACGCAGGATGTGATTATGCTTTTGGAGAGGAAGAGTGCGGTGTGATGACGGTCACAGAATGCCGTGAGGCGAAACACGAGGCATTTTGAGGATGCGTCCGGCGCAAGTGAATGCAGGTACAAGACTTAAGTCTGTCCAGGGGAGTCGCGCGTGTTGTTCGATGCGGTCGCTACATGCTATCGAAGTGAGAAAAATCACTCGCATCTGTGACGTCGAGCACCGGACGTTCCACTGGCCGCTCTATGTTGCCGCCCTGTGTTCACCTTGTTTGCCTCCGTCGAGCGAACCAACTAAACTCGGACTTTTGCCGCGATGTTGGCCGCTGCCCGGCTGCCGCAGCAGGAGCCCCTTGGAGATTCTCGACCTCAGGCATTTCTCTTCTGTTGATCTGCGTTCGTTGCTCGAAGACGAGACGCAGGTCTGGTCGCGCCTGCTCGCCTGGGATTACTCCGGCTCGGCGGAAATGATTCTGCGCTATGTCGACGCGAAAATCCTCCCCGGCTACGCGGCTGTCGATCGCGGACGCATCTTCGGGTATTCGTTTTTTGTGTATGAGGGAAGTAAGGGAGTGATTGGGGACCTCTACGTCACCAACGGCACTCGCCTGCCCGACGCCCACCCCGTCGAGATCCGCCTGCTCACACATGTCATCGAAACTTTGCAGCAATCGCCAGGAATTCATCGGGTCGAAGCGCAATTGTTGGCCCACGAAGCCAATGCAGTTTCACGCCCGTTTCTCGAGACTGGATTTCGGCGCCATCCGCGGCTGTTCATGGTGTTAGCGCTGGAGAAATCGGCGTCACAGAAGCCTGCTTTGCATCCCGAAGTCGAAATGCGGCCCTGGACGGAGAGCGATTATCAGCCCTCTGCCGCCGTCATCACCGCGTCGTATCGCGGCCATGTCGATGCGCAGATCAATGATCAATACCACACGCTGAGCGGATCTCTGCGGTTTCTCAATAACATCGTCCGCTTCCCGGGATGCGGCGTGTTCGATGCTGAGTCGTCCTTCGTGGCTCTGGATCGCAAGACCAAGAATCTGATCGGACTGATTCTATGTTCCCGCGTGCGCAAAGACGTCGGCCACGTTACGCAGATTTGCGTTCTGCCAGAGTATCGATCGCGGGGCATCGGTGAGTCGCTGCTCGCAGCGACGAACAGCAATCTGCGGAAGCGTAGCTTCTCGCTGCTCTCGCTTACCGTCACGGAAGCCAACAGCAAAGCAGTCGCGCTCTATCGGAGGTTGAATTTCGATTCGAAGAGAGTGTTTGACGCGTTTGTTTGGGAAGGATAAGCTAGCCGTCAGCTTTCAGCCTTCAGCTTTCGGATATCCGGCTATCAAGTTCTGTTTCACGTAAATGAATCGGATTGTGGCGCCCCGGTCCACGAACTCCAACTCCGCGCGACCATCCTCGTCATATTCGTTTAGGCGCATTGGCTTCCCGACCGCGTCAGCAATGGCTGTTGGATCTTCAACTGGTAGGTCGTTAAGCAAGCCCGGCGGAATTTCGGTGAGCGCCACCATGTCGCCAGGCTTCGGTCTTCTTTGTTTTGGGGGCGTCATCGCCGGTTCGGCTGAAAGCGGACGGCTGATAGCTGACTGCTATCTCCGTAGAATCCACATCGCCCAGCCCGCCACGAACACGCCGCCCAGAAACATCGCAAAACAGTAGATTCCGTAGCGAATCATGTCGCGAGCGTTTTCCCGGTGTGTGATGCCGAAGACGATGGAAGCGAAAAGGGAGAAGACCAGCGCCGCGCTGAAATGATTGAGAGTGATGGTCATTGTTTCTTCCCGATGGCGATGTGATAGGCGTCGGCGACAGCGATGAAGTTCAGCAAGCCCGCAACGATCATGAATTTCGTTCCGTAGTCGGCCGTGGCGAATGCGATCGCACCTTGTCCCCAGTCGTTGGCCAGCGTCAGAATGTAAAGGCCGCCCGCACCCACATCGCCGACGAAGCCGAGCATGTCGAGAATGTCTCCGCCGTTCGCCTTATAAATGCGGCCCTGCATGGCCAGTCCCAGAAGGAACAATGTCACGATCGAGATAAACAGCAGCGCGCCGCGAATCCAGCGCTTCTGGATCATGTGTCCTGCACCCGGAATCAGCCAACCGACGGCGGGCGCGAGCACTGACATTACGCTCACGGTTTCAGCGGGAGCGAGTTTTGCCTTGTCTGTGGTGGAATTTGCCATTTAGATCGTCACAATCTCACGCTGAATTTTCCCGGTGACTTCCGCGGACTTGGCGCGCACCAGCACGTTCACTTCGCTGCGTACGCCAAACTCGGGCAGGTAAATGCCGGGCTCGATCGAGAAGCAGGAGTTGGGAAGAATCTGCCGCTCGTCGTGGATCTCGAGATCGTCCATGTTGGCGCCATTGGAATGGACGTCCGTCCCGATCGAATGTCCCGTGCGATGAATGAAATAGTCGCCGTAGCCGGCCTTCTGGATGTGCCCGCGCGTAGCGCGATCGACTTCCCATCCGGCGATCCGGCGCCCCGAATTGATGGCATCCAGCACCGTCTTCACGCCGGCATCCCGCGCGTCGCGAACAATGGTGAAGACATCGTGCATTCGCCCCGAAGGCGCTCCACCGACGAAGCCCATCCAGGTGATGTCGTAGTACACCGCGCCGGGACTATTTTTCTTCCCCCAGACATCAAGCAGAACGAGATCGCCCTCGCGAATCGGAACCGGATGGCTGGCATGCGGCTCGTAGTGCGGATTCCCGGCGTTGGCATTCACTGCCACGATCGGCGGATCCTCGGTCAGAAGATTTTCGCGAGCAAACGCCTCCATGAACCACTTCTGGATCTCGTGCTCTTTCGTCCCGCCATTGCGGACGCGCTTTCCGATCTCTTTGAACGACTCGGCAACGATGGAATCAACGCTGTCTCGCGCTGCGAAGTGCGATTGAATCTGTTCCTCAGTCCAGGTCGACTCGAACTGCGCGACCAGATCCGCGGAGCTGACTACGTTTTTTCCCAAACCGCGCAGCAGGTCGATCGTGCCGCCATCGACCAGCGAAATCGTGAAAACAATATTGTTCGGCGAATACTGCAGTGCCAGGTCGCGGTAGTTCGACAGCATCGCCTTCAACTTGTCGAACAGTTCCTGCCATCCTGAATATTGCGCCTTCTTGCCGGGCAGGGAATCGAGATGGCCCGCTTCGATCTTGTGTACGAGTTTGAGCGGTTCGCCTTCGGCCGGAATCAGGTAGAACCAGCGACGCGTCACCATCAGGCTGGCGGGCAGCCCGAGAACGCGGTAAGCGATGGGATCGCGATGATGGTGATCGCAGAAAAGCCACGCGTCGATATTGCGTTCGCGCAGCGCAGATTGGATCGCAGCTAGGTCCATGGGCAAACCCCTATTGTAAACAAGAGGCAGGATTTGGGCGAATCGAATGCAGTTTTCTGCGCAGAGGGTCATCCTGACCGGAGCCGTCTTTCAGGCGGAGGGAAGGATCTCGCGCGCAGAACGGCGAACGCGTCAGGGAGCCCACGCGAGATCCTCACCCCGCTGAATAGCGCCGGGCGAGGGATGATGCCTTCAAACGCAGGCCGTTGCCTACAGCCTTTTTGTTACACTTCGCTGATGTCGGCGATCGCCGAGCCCATTCGCGTGCAGCGCGCTCGCATCGAGTCGATCGATGTCGTTCGCGGCTTCATCATGATCCTGATGGCGATTGACCATACCAGGGATTTCTTTGGTCCTCCCGGCATCAACCCCACTGATCCAGCGGCGACGACCATTTCGTTATTTTTTACCCGCTGGATCACCCATTTGTGCGCGCCCACATTCTTCCTGCTGACCGGGACCGGAGCCTTCCTCGCTCGCCGTCGCAAATCCACCAAAGAACTCTCGCAATTCCTCTTCACGCGCGGCCTATGGCTGATCTTCTTGGAGTTGGTTGTGGTTCGCTGTTTTGGATGGCAGTTCAACTTCGATTACCACGTGATGATGCTCAATGTCTTGTGGGCGCTGGGCTGGGCCATGATCGTGCTATCGGTTCTGGTTTACCTGCCTACTTGGAGCGTCGCTGCGTTCGGTGTCTTGATGATCGCGACTCACAATCTGTTCGATTCTGTGCAATCCTCCAACTGGCTTTGGACCATCCTGCACTCGCCCAATTTCCTTTTGAATCGTCCCGGCCACGTCGTCTTCGTGGCCTATGCGTTAATCCCCTGGGTTGGCGTCACCGCGGCTGGCTATACTCTGGGGCAAATTTATAGCTGGCCTTCCGTTCGCCGAAAACATTTCCTTCTGCGCCTCGGCCTTGGATTGACGGTCGCTTTCTGTGTGTTGCGCGCGATCAATCACTATGGCGATCCGCTGCCGTGGAGCACACAGGGGTCAGCGGTCTTCACCGTGCTGTCGTTTCTCAACACCGTAAAATACCCGCCGTCTCTGCTGTTTCTGTTGATGACCCTCGGCCCGGCGACGCTTTTTCTGTGGGCTGTGGATGCCGCCACGCCCCGCTGGCTGCGCCCGGCTCTCATCTTCGGCAAAGTGCCGATGTTCTACTACCTGCTGCACATCCCGATCATTCACTTGCTCGCGCTCCTCGTCTGTTACGCGCGCTATGGCGAAGTGCATTGGATGTTCGAATCGCCAGGACTCGGTCAGTTTCCTGTCACTCCACCACCCGGCTGGGGGTATTCCTTGCCCATCATCTACTCGATCTGGGGAATCGTCGTGGTGACGCTTTACCCGCTGTGCCGATGGTTCGCCGGAGTACGGCAGCGTCGCAGCGACGCGTGGCTGAGTTATTTCTGAGGTTGGGCGAATCGGCGATATCGATGGATTCCCGAAGTGGGATGAATCATGAAGAAGTCGCTAGGATTTTCTTCCTTTCGGTCTCAGGTAGCGTCTCGCACGCCGTCCGCAGCACCAGTCGCGGAGCCCGCCCACGAATCTTCATCAGATACGGCACGGTACGCTTCGCATCGAACTTCGCCGTCTCCCGCAGCAGCCAGCCCAATCCTTTCTGCACCATGTCGTCCTGGTCTTCCAGAAGCAGATCGGAAAGCTTTACGATTTCGGGAAACAACTTTTTCGCTCGTGCGCCGCGAACCAGCGCCACGCACGCAGCCCGCCGATGCCACCGCTTCGGCGATTTTGCCCAGCGGAATGCGTCTTTCACTCGCGATGGCTTCGTCACCACCATCGGCGAAATCAGATAGTGCACGAGTCCGTCGTGGTCCGCCCAACTGCTGATGCGATCCAGCCAAGATTCGAACAGCACGAATTCGCGATCGCCGAACTGCGCGTCCAAGTTCTCCAGCAGGGAAACTGCAGCGACCTTTTCCTCGAGCACGCTCCCGGAAAACAGTTGGTCCGCCACCTTGACCAGAAAATCGAAGTCATGCTCACGCAGAATCTCGCGGCGGCACTTCCGGACTGCACGCCGCAACGCGGCCGTGTACCATCCGTGGGACTTGATCACGTCTTTGAAGAACCACTGCACGCCGCTGGCATGTTCGGTGGAGCCGCCGTCTTTCAGTGCGCGACGAATCAGTGCAGCGACATCCTTTGGGCTCGACCTTCGCGCTGGCATCGAATTCAACTCCAAGATCAAAAGAGGCGGCCCCGGCAGGCCGCCTCCAGTTGCTCGTGTGTCGTGGTTAGGCAGCGCGGGCGGGGGCCGTCACCGGCCGGTAGCCGCACTCCCTCGCCTTTTTCAGCGCCTGCAAGGCCTCCTCCGGGGAAATCAGCGGGGAGTGGTCTGCACCGACTTGCATGCCCCACCCGAGGCGGACGCCATTCCAATTGCTGCGGCGCTCACGTTGTCGGGCATGTCTACGATCACCACGACGTCGTAATCTCCAAAGGAAAACCAGGCGGCCTCAATCTTGCCGCCCAATTTTTCGATGGCGGGTCGCACAGCTTCGAGCCGGTCTTGCGGGTTCGCGACCAGGGCCCCCCAGCCTTCCTGGGAATACGCAACTTGCTGCTGGTAATGTGGCATAGAGCCTACTTGGGATTCGCTAGCTGGGGGCGAATGATCCCAGACGCCGAAACGGAAGTCAAGCCGTGGCGCTCTTGTCCATGCGAATGAGCCGGTCATAAATCCAGAGCAGCAGTGTTGTGGCAACGCCAACTGCCGTTACCGACCACCAGACCATCTGCGGACGGTGAAGTTCTTCGCCAAAGTGGTGCATCAGCCATCCGCTCAGCGGTCCGGCAACGAACGATCCGATGCCGAGCGGAAGAAAAGCAAATCCCATGTATGTTCCCTGTTGCCCCGGAGGAGCGAGGCGGGAAATGTAGTCGTAATAGCGGGGCGCCTGGATGATCTCGCCAGTCGCGATCACCACGAGTGTGACGACGGCCATCCATACAGACGGATGCAGGATCAGAGGAATAAAGCCCAGGCTCGTAATCAGCGTCCCCAACACGACGGCGTGAAACGCTTGCATGCGCTTGGTCAGCAATCCAATCACCATGGTGAAGCAGATGACCACAATCGGATCAGTGGCGAGAATGCGTGCCGTGTCGGCCTTGGGATCGATGTAGGCGGAGATGTAAAGCGGCAAGGCGATAAATTCCTGCCAGAAGACAATCCAATACCCTGAGAAGATCAACAGAAACAACATGAATCGCGGGTTCGAAAGAACCGTAAGGAAGTTTTTCCCAACTTGCCGGAGGCTGGCCTGCTCGCCCTCGTCGGCGCGGCGCGGTTCTTTGAACAGCAACAGCACAACAAAGAGCATGAGGGACACACTCAATGCCGCGATGCGGAACACGTTTTCCACGATCCCGTGATTTTGCGCCCACGAAGCCAGCAAAGGCCCTGCCGTACTGCCGACATTGACCAGCGTGTAATAGATGGAGTAGCCCACCGAGCGGACATTTTCCTTTGACGCGCGAGCCGTGGTCCCGACCACGCTCGGTTTCACCAGAGCGACACCCAGCGCGGGCAGAATCAGGATGAACGCGACCAACCCTACGAGCGGCACGTGACTGCGCAAGGGAGCGAGCCAGGGCGATCCGATCGAACCCATCAGAAAATAAGCGAGGCTCAGAATCAGATAAGCCAGCGAAAGCGCTCGGCGAAATCCGAGGCGGTCCGCGACCGCTCCGCCAATCACGGCCAGGAACCACACCCATCCGCCAAACATTCCGGTCAGGCTGCTGGCGCGCTGCACATCGAAATGCAAGCCTTCATGCAGATAGCGGGCGAGCACAGCGAACACTGCGTAATAAGAAAGACGTTCAAAGAGCTCGCTGATGTTGGCGACCCAGAACGGCCGCTCAAATCCGGTGCGGATTTCCTCGAAGCGTTGGGAAAAGGTCAAAGTGGCTCCTGCATCGACGATAGCGTGGACATGTGGGCGGGCGTCCGTCCGCGAACCCGGCAGTAATCCCGACTCGGTCGTCTGTCCTGATGTTACCGACCGATTCGCGTGCGCAACTCCGAAGCGGACAGCCCCGCAACACGCATCACTTTATTCCGGCTGCTCGGGCCGGACGCAATGGTAACGGAAGATCGCGGCACCTTCAAAAGTTTCGCGAAGAATTCGATGCAGGCATCATTCGCCCGTCCTTCGATGGCAGGCGCGGTCAGCGAAACTTTCAGCGCATCCCCGAGCTCGCCAGTGATGGCATTCTTCTTCGCTCGTGGATGAACCTTCACCGCGAAACTGGTACCGCCTTCCGATTCGAAAAGAGGGATCATAAGCATTCCCCTGTGCCCCACTTTGCCTGTGTGGTTAAAGGGCTGCTCTGTTGCCGAAAATAGCCGTCCCTACGCGCACGCAAGTTGATCCTTCTTCGATCGCGATTTCGAAGTCATGCGACATCCCCATGGAAAGCACATCCATGCGGATTGAGGGCAACTCGCGCGCTCCAATCGAATCCCGCAACTCGCGCAGCCTACGGAAGTAAGGCCGTGCCAGTTCTGGATCCTCTGTGAATGGAGGCACGGTCATCAGCCCGCGAAATTCCAGAGCCTCGAATCTCTGTGCAGCCAGCAAGAGACGCTCCAATTCTGGCGAGTGCGGAGCGACCCCACTTTTCGCTGCTTCCCCGCCAACGTTCACTTCAATCAGAACGCCAAGTTTCTTCCCGAGCTCTCGTGCGGCTGCATCGAGCTTCTCGGCCAGCTTCACGGAGTCGATCGAGTCGACTGCGCCAAACAACTCCGCCGCTTTACCAGCTTTATTGGTTTGCAGGTGACCAATCATGTGCCACTTAACTCCGGCGAGATCAGCAAGTGCGCCAGCCTTCCCAGCAAATTCCTGTACTCGGTTTTCTCCGAACAGGCGCAGTCCGGAGGCATACGTCTCCCGAATCCGATCTGGCCGATGCGTCTTGCTCACCGCCATCAGCGCCACGTTATCGGCAGAACGCCCCGCCCGCCGTGCCGCGCTGTCGATGCGTTCGCGGATCGCCGCAATGTTCTCAGGAATCGACATGAAAACCCTTAAACTACGAAGGACACGAAGCTCCACGAAGGCCCTTTGTTTTCCTCCGTGCCACTTCGTGTCCTTCGCGGTTAATGAACTACATCATCGCCGTCGGTGGCGCCGGTTCGTTCGGATCGCCCGCACTCGAGATTGGCAGCCGGGCCATCAACGCTGCTAGGCCAATCATCACTACGATGCCTGCGATGTAGGAAGGATGCTCGAAGAATGACGGCGGATGGTGCGGGGATTGCCAAGCCGGAAGCAGTTGCAATCCCGCCCACACCAATCCCATGAGAGCCTCACCAACGATCAGTCCAGAAGCTGTCAGTACGCCTGCGTTCTCCACACGCGCCATCTGTGCAGCGTTGTACCCACGGCGCTCGGCGAGTCCATCGCCGAGCAATCGGAACATTCCGCCCAGAAAAATCGCGAATGTCGTTTCAAACGGAAGGTACATTCCCACCGCCACCAGCATGGGACTTTTCACCTGCATCAGAATCAGCCCGATACCAAAGAGGATGCCGACGACGATCAGCGGCCACGGCATGTCTCCGCCGACAATGCCGACGGCCAGCGTTGCCATCAATCCCGCCTGCGGTGCGGCGAGCCCGCGATCGCCAAACCCGATCCCGCCATGTGCGATGTTGCCGTCGTACAAGATCTTCAGGGGCCAGTACATGACGAGACTGGCCACGACCACAGCGATCAACTCAGCGATCTGAATCGTGCGGGGTGTGCCGCCCAGAATGTAGCCAACTTTGAAGTCCTGCAGCAATTCCCCCGCGACCGCGGACGAAACGCAAACTACGGCTGCTACACCGAGCACCGCAGCTACTCCAGGCAGCCCTGAAACGCCCAGGGAGACCATCAGCAGGGCGGCAATAATCAATGTCGAGAGAGTCAACCCGGAGATGGGATTGTTCGACGAACCGATCATGCCCACGAGGCTGCCGGAAACGGTGGCAAAGAAGAAGCCGACGATCAGCATTACAACCGCGGCCAGGACGGCAGGCCACACCAGTCCTGAAATGTGAATGTAAAGAGCGCACATCACCACAAACGTCACGGCGATCAGGCCGAAGACGACTTTCGAGCTCATGTATTGTTGCGTTCGCGACAGCTTGGCGCGCTCGTCAGCCGACTGTCGCAGGTCCGACAGCGCTTTCGCTAGGCCTGCGGTAAGGTTGCGTCCCATCTTAAATAGAGTGTAGGCGGCGCCCACCAGCATTCCTCCGACCGCGATGGGACGCACAATGTATCGCCAAACCGCGATCGACATGGTAGCCCAATCGTCAGGTGTGTCGGTCGGAAGATACTGTTTCAGGTGCGGACCGAGAAAATACATGAGAAGCGGGACCATCAATCCCCACGCCAGAACGCCGCCGGAAAACTGGAGTGCCGCCAGCTTCCATCCGATGATATATCCCACGCCCAAGTAGGCCGGACTCACGCTCGGCGCCGGCATCATGCTGGCTCCGCCCGCTGCAAGTACTTGGGTGCTGCCTGCGGCGCCCAGCCGGACTTGACTCCGCCCCAGGCTGCCCACGGTGAAGTGGAGATCCTTGTCCGCAGCGAACAAGCCAAAACGTCCAAGAATAAAGACCACCGCGCCGACGCCGACATTCCAGAACAAATATTTCGCCGCTTTGGCGCTGCTCTGGCCCGCTTTGTGAATTTCCGATGCGGCCACTGACTCCGGGAAAGGTAACTCTGGATCCTCCACCAATACACGGCGTACCAGCGAAACGAACAAGACCCCGAGCACACTTCCCACCACCATCAGTGCCGTGGACTTCCAATACGCGTCCCGGGGCATGAAAGACGGCCATGCCTTCGCAATCAGAAAGGCGGGGATCGTGAAGACCGCTCCTGCCGCGACCGATTCTCCGATCGATCCCGCAGTTCGAGCAATATTTTCTTCCAGCAGCGATCCCTTCCAGGCGCGCACGGCCGCCATCGCAATCACAGCTGCCGGATATGTCGCGGCAATCGTGATTCCAGCGCGCAGCCCCAGGTACGCATTCGCCGCTCCGAGGATGACCGTCAGAAAGAGCCCTAGCAGGATGGCTTTCCAGGTGAACTCCGTCATCTTCATGTTCTCGGGCACGAAAGGAACATGTTTTTTCGGTGCGCTCTGGACTTCCGGGTTGCTCATGGGCGGGATCCTTTTATGGCGTGGGATGGATGCAAAAATGGTTTGCGTTGCTTGTACTTAGCTAAAACACATGAACGGCGCACGTTAGCACGTGGCAAGGCCGCAAGACAAGTGCGCTTGTGCGCTTGTCGCTTGTGCGGGATTTTGATTTCCTCTCCGTCTAGAACCTGGGAGCTTCCGGTTCCTCTCCTTCTTAGCTGAGTCTGCCTTAGCTGAGTCCGCCTCGTTCAGCAATCAGTTCCATCGCCTCCTTACTGATCCACGTGTGACCGGGGGAGCAAGGGCCATGAAACCGCTCGCCCCAGGCCAGAGGCGTGACGTCCCGATATTCGTGCATGGTCTGGTCCGGCACAAACCGCAACTGCTTGTAACGAAGCGCGCGCGTTAGGATCCGCCCCATGATCGAGCAGCAGCCGGGCGAACTCGGCGTCCCGCTGCCGTCCACACAGATACGCCTGCGATACCACGCAACCGAATAGTGGCGTATGGCCGCCGAAGCCATCGACATCGACCTCGGCCTTCGTGTTCACATCGGCGCCGTGCTCGATCAGCCAATGTGCGATCTCGATTTCGTCGAAGTCGGCGCAAATGTGCAACAGCGTCGTTCCCGCCAGCGGCGTGCCATGCAGCCCATAAGAATGATCCGGACCGCAACCCAGTTTAGCCGGATAGATTTCTTCCAGCGAGAAAGTGCGGCTTGGCAGTTGCGGATCTCTCGCGAGATGCGCTTCCAGCAAATCGATCCGGCCGCGATGCAAGGCCATCACGGGCGTATCAGGGAGCTCAACGCCCCTTTCCTCGACGAGTTCAAGGCATCGATGTTTCGGCTGAGGCCCACGGCAATAGGTTTGTAGAAGCAGCGCCACCGGCGCAAACCGGTCGCCGTGCTCATCGGCAAGTTCCGCGCCGAGCCCTAGCAGAAATGTGAGCCCATCCGCGTTGAGCGTCTCACATGGCCCCATGACGCAGCCTGGAGTCGGCTGCGCTCCCATCGGGTGCAGACGGCAGGCCGTCTCGATCTTGCCTTGCAAGCAGGCGCGGTCGAACGCATGCTGTATATCCGTCGCACCCATCTCGCGTAGCATCGCGATAATCGCATCCTGCCCGACGTTCGCGGCATACGACATTGGTGGCCCCCAGTTGCTGTCCGGCAATCCGCGTGCCGCCTCGTGCAGCAATCGAGGATCTTTCAGCACGAGCTCACGCACTGCATCAACATCGCCGCGCCAGATCGCATCGGTCATCCGGCAGGCGGTAACCAGACGCGGCCAACTCGTCAGTCCGTAGCTTCGGGCCAGCGCGAACTGCGCGTCAGCTGGCTTGGCACTCGCCGGATCAATATTGGGATGATGCTTACGCAACTCCGCGACAGCGTCGAAATCGCCTCGCCGGATGGCACGCAGTAAATCCTTCGCTTGATAGCGTAATTGCTCGAGGTTGGGACGAACAGGGAAGTGGCGATCGTGGAACTGCTTCGGCATAACGGACCTCCTTTAGGTCATGCCCGGGGTCCGCGGCATCGGGCGAAAGGAGATTCGTCGAAACAGTGAATTTAGAGATCATCAGGTGGACTCGGTCCTCTCCGCGGACGGGCGGCGTCCTGTACGCCGCAGGCAGTATACGCCCGTTTGCCAGAGACGTTCGCGGCGAGGATGCAGATGTGCAAAACAGGCTCCAATCCCTCGCCCTTCACTGGTGTAGAATGGGATCAATCTTTTCGCCCCTTCGCGTTCTTTCGTTCCGAGGAGTGAAGTATGAGTGTCTCCCCCGATGGTCCCTTTTTCCAGCCCTACCAATGCCGCGATTGTGGCAGCGAAGTCGGTTTTCGCTCGCGGCGACGAACCTTGGCCGAGCGGTTTATCCTGCCCCTGTTGCTTCTGCAGCCAGTGCGCTGCGGAGAATGTTTCCGCCGCGACTACCGCCTGATTTTCACCGCGGTGTTCAAACGTTTGCCGGAAGTTCCGCGGGTCGGGCCATCGCGGCAGACGGCGCCGCCTGACCGTAACGTTGCCTAGCAGTGCTCGTCGCCGCTATACTCTAAAGTAGAGATTGAGATTGGCCGCGGCGAACTCTTCTCCGCGGATTGAGGAGGCCGTCTTCAGCAGTAGTGAGGACCGAATCCGGGCTGACCAGGCCACAACCGCAGTAGTTGGGCCTTCTATTGTTTCCGAACAGGCATCACCAACTTCTGCCAGCTGGGTCCGACGCGCCGCCGAGGGGCTCTTCTCCGTTCTCTTTCCTTCCGATTGCCGCATTTGCGGCCTTCCTCTCCTGAACATTTCGCGGCTGCCGGTGTGCCCCGCCTGCCTGACAGGCATTGATCCCGTGCGCGGCAAGGTGTGTTCTATTTGCGGACAGCGGGTCCTCTCTTCTTTCGCGGATTACGATGACGACGCTCTGCGGCGATGTCCCCAATGCCGGCGGATCGATCATCCCTTCGATCGTGCCGCTTATGGCAGCTACGACGGCGGCCTGCGGGAGCGGGTTCATCTGCTGAAATATAACGGCGTCCGTCCAGCGGCCAATGTAGTGGGCAGAATGCAGGCCGAAGCTGTGACGACGCTGGAGCCCGCATTTGAGCAGGCCAGTATCCTGGTCGTCCCCGTTCCGCTGTTCAAGGACAAGCGGCGGCAGCGCGGATTCAACCAAGCCGAGCTGATTACGCGTGCGGCACTGAAGGCCTACCCCGGTCACTGGTTGCAGCTTGCGCCCGATATTCTGCTGCGTACCCGCGAGACCCATTCGCAGATTGGGTTGACCAGCCACCAGCGCCGCGAAAATCTGCGCGGAGCTTTCGCGGTTGCTCGTGCCGAGGAAGTCACTGGCCGCGAAGTCCTTCTCGTGGATGATGTTTATACGACGGGAACCACGGCCTCGGAGTGCGCCCGCGTGCTGCGCCGCGCCGGAGCCTCCAAGGTATGGGTCGCGACCCTAGCGAGGACATTGAAATTGGCATCTAAGTATCAGGAGATTGAACCGGTCGAGGCTGGGGAAGCAGGTTCCAAAGTCTCAGAGCATCAAGGTTTCAAAGCAGAAGAAGATAGCGAAACCTTGAGCGATCGCAACCTGACGATTTCGAAACCTTGAAACATTGAACTAACCATATGTCGCTACGGATGCAACACGACGCAGTATCCCGGCACGCCGCCGGTCTGTTCGCGCCGGCAGCGCCGCATCGCTCCGGGGACGGCCATGCTCTTCTCGCGCCTGTCCTCGTGCTGAACGCGTCCTACGAGCCGATTAACGTCTGCGCCGCCCGGCGTGCGCTGGTCCTCGTACTCAAGGGCGTAGCGATGACGGAAGAAGAGAACGGACACTTTCTGCATTCCGCCCGCGTCGCCATGCGTCTGCCCTCAGTCATTCGGTTGCTCGAGTATCGTCGCATTCCGCACCAGAGCCGCGCGCTCTCGCGGAAGAACATTCTGCTGCGCGATCGCAACACTTGCCAGTACTGCGCCACCATCCTGGCTTCGGGTGAACTCACACTCGACCACGTGATTCCTCGCTCCCGCGGTGGCCTCTCCACCTGGGAGAACCTCGTTGCGTGCTGCCATCCCTGCAACCGCCGCAAGGGCAACCAGTCCCCCATGGAATCCGGGATGAAACTGATGCGCGAGCCTCGCGCCTTCAATCTCCATACCAGCCGCCACATCATGCGCCTCATGGGCCGCAGCGACGATAAATGGCGCAAGTATCTCTTCTACTAGGTTTCAAAGTCTCAAGGTTTCAGGGTTTCAAACTGGAACTTTGATCGAATGTTTGTCACTTAACACCTTGAAACTCTGAGCCTTGAAACGTAGCCTTGACCGTGGCTCGAACCTACCGTGCGTTGTTGGTCTGGCAGAAAGCCAGATCTTTGGTAGTAAATATCTACCGACAAACAGAATTATTTCCGAAAGCCGAAACCTACGGGCTTACATCGCAGATGCGACGAGCCGCAGTTTCTGTGGTGTCAACATTGCGGAAGGTCAAGGCAGGCTGACCGTAGGTGAGTTCCTGCATTTCCTCGGGCAATCCAGAGGCTCATTGCTCGAGCTCGATACCCAACTAGAATTGGCGTGCGATCTGCAATTTTTGAACCCAGATCAGCAGAGAGCTTTGGCGCAGCAAGCCTATCAAGTCCTCGGCCTATTGAACCGCCTCATCGAATCCCTTCGCCGAACACAAGCCTGGCGATCGAAGCTCTGAGTCCTTGAAAACTCTGAAACGTTGAAACCTTGAAACGATGAAACCTGTCTACTGCGGTTTCGTTTGATCCGGTTTCGCCGGATCCGTCTTGCTCGGATCCGTCTTCTGATCTCCCTTGGGAATCTCTTTCCCCTGGTACAGAATCTTCACGTTCGATCCGAACCTCTTGTAGTCCTCGTACTTCACGATTTCCCGTATATGAATGTCGCCTGCCTTGAAGTGAAGCTCGTCATCGGCTTTCGTATACACGGGGAACCAATATTGCCCGTCGATCTGCTGTCTCCAGGTCGTGAACTTGGGGTATAGGTGCTCGTCGTTTCCCTTCCTCTTGGCGACGATGTCGGGAACGGTCTTGCCGTAGGTTTTCACGATCTGGAAATCGTGGTCGTCGACCCAAATGCGTCCTTGGAAGTAACGTTTCTTGCCCTCAATCTTCTTGGGCGCGATATCGAAGACGTAGCAGTGCAACTCGTCTTCCTGTTGCTGCCCGACGTACAGAACGTTGTATTCGGCAAGATCCTCCGTGGTCAGAACAAAAGGCAGCCGGTGTCTTATATCTTCGAAGTCTCCCTGGTCCATGGAGAGTCCGCTTTGATCCAGGCTCGACTGCGGCGCGAAGACCACGTTCTCGATGCGCTTGCCTTTGTCGTCGAACAGGACATCGAAGACCTCGTGATATTCGCCTGTTACCGTTTCACCATCAACGTTCTGAACTTTGACATCTTGGCGGTAGGTGTACTGGTCGCGCGCCTTCGCGAACTCCGTTTCCTTTTCGGAGAAACGCTTGATGATTTCGTCGGGAGTGATGTCTTTGGGAGGATTCGTTTCGAGCGCGGCTTCCTGGGCGAGAGCGGGCGAGCCCGTCAACCCGCAGATCAGCAGCGCGAGGCATAGCGAAAAACGGCCGAATACCTTCATCCGACTAGTTTATCGAATCTTGGGAGACTTGGTGCAGAGGCGTAACCAGCAACGCCCCGGTTTGACGAGAGGCTAGCAGCAAGCTACGTCTCCAGTCAGCGGCAGAAGACCGCGGCGACCCCACCCTCCAACCCCTCTCCGCTCAGTGAGGTCGGAGGGAAGGGTGCTGCAGTTCTGCCACCCAGTTGGATGCCTTCATCGATAAGAGGTTGCCGCGTACATCCATGCAGTTTTGTAAAGGTGACACCGCCCGCGACCCCAAAAACATTCAGCGTTGTCATCCTGAGCCGCAGCTTTTGGCGGCGAAGGACCTGTGGAGTCCTCGACATCATCGGTACTGTTGGCGAAGTGCATAGGTCCTTCGCCGGCGAAAGACGTCGCTCAGGATGACAACTTGGTGAGCCTCGCGTCAACGTCCGGCTGAAATTCATGCTGATCGAACCACTCCAGGCTCAAGTCTCTCCACGCGGGATTGACGGAAACGATCAACGCAATTTTCTTGATTCTCAGCCAGCCCTTGATCTCCTTCTCGCGTTCGATTGCATTATGCACATCCCCAAAGCGTTCGACATACACCAACCGGTCGAGCTTGTGCTCGCGCACTCGGGGCCCGAGGTTGTTCGTCATGCCGGTGTAGAGTGTTTTAGATAGGTTCGACATGATGTAGACGAAATAAGTCTTCGGTGAACGCATTTTCTTACCTTCTCGCCAATAAAGCTTGGCATCGCACGCGACATCGTGTCTGTGATGGATGAACATCAGTACTTTGCAAAATCCGGCGCCTCGTCATCCTGAGGCGGGCGCCTTTGCCCGCCGAAGGACCTATGCAAGTGGTTCGGGGTGCACAGATCCTTCGGCCTGCAAAACCCGCAGGCCTCAGGATGACAAGGCGTGAGGTCTAAACAGAAGCTAGAGGCCACCCGCCCCCCCCCTGCTACACTCATCCGTTTGCCGCAGGAGGCTTTATGCGCCGTCTTCTTCTCTGTGTTCTCGTGTTTGCATTTGCCCTGCCCGCCCTTGCGCAGACCAAGCATCCCTTCACCTTCGACGAAATGATGAAACTGAAGCGGGTCGGCGACCCGCAAGTCTCGCCCGACGGCAAGTGGGTGATCTTCAGCGTCGTCGATGTTGACCTCGCGGCGAATACGAAGACGCCGCATGTCTGGATCGTGCCCACAGCCGGAGGTCAAGAACGCGAGATGATCGCCGATCAGGACGCCGACCGCCCGCGCTGGGCGCCCGACGGCAAGCGCTTCGCATTTCTCTCAACGAAAGAAGCCGGTTCGCAGGTCTGGATTGCGCAGTTTGATGGCGCAGCCGGAACTGTTATCGAAGTTCAGAAACTTACGTCAATCGCCACGGAAGCTGGCGGCGAGCTCTGGTCCCCCGATGGCAAGAACATTCTTTTCGTTTCGGACGTCGATCCCGCGTGCGATCTCGATGCTCGTGGGGCGGCCCTCTGCAACCAGGCCAAGGTCGAGGAAGCAGAGAAATCCAAAGTGAAAGCGCTGATCTTCGATCACCTTCTCTACCGCCATTGGAATGCATTCAAAGGGGGCAAGCGTTCTCACATCTTCGTGGATCCGGTGCCTGCCGTAGAAACTGCGGCTGGCGTCGATCGAATAAGCCGTTTCGCGACCGTGCCGCACGACCTCACCCCCGGCGACTACGACGCGCCAGTGTTCTCGCTGGGCGGGCAGGATGACTATGCCTTTTCTCCTGATGGGCAGGAGATTTGCTACGCGTCGAATCACGACAAGAATCCAGCGGCTTCCACCAACAACGATCTGCGGATCGTCCCTGTCAGCGGAGGGGCGGCGAAGAACATCACCGCCGACAATCCTGCCAGCGACACCTCGCCGCTCTATTCCCCCGATGGCCGCTACATCGCCTACCGCGCCCAGCAGCGTCCGGGATACGAGAGCGACCGCTTCCGGTTGATGCTGTACGACCGCAAGACGGGTGAGAAGAAAAATCTGTCAGAAAGCTTTGATCACTGGGTCGGTTCGTTCGCGTGGGCCCCCGACTCGAAGACAATTTATTTCAGCGCTGAACATGAGCGCCATTCTCTGATCTATGCGATTGGAGGATTCACGGGCAATTCCGCGGCTTCAATTCGTGCTCTGGTCGGCGGCTTCGATGACGATGTTGCGGTTGCTCCCGATGGGAAAAAGCTGGTCTTCACCCGCAACTCGATTACCGCCCCAAGCGAGATTTACGGGGCTGACGCTACCGCCGAGGGATGTCCGGCAAAGACCGGGAATGTGGATCGCGGGAAAGAAAACTGTTCGCTCAGCAAAGATTGGGCGATGACTCATGTGAATCAGCTGCTGCTTTCGCAGATCGCCATGTCTGAGGCCGAACCCTTCTGGTTCAAAGGTGCGAAGGATGATGCCGTCGAGGGCTCACTCGTCAAACCGCCGAATTTTGAAGCCTCGAAGAAATATCCCGTGAAGTTTCTAATCCACGGCGGCCCGCAGGGAGCATGGGGAGACGACTGGTCCTACCGCTGGAATCCCGAACTGTTCGCGTCACCAACTTCATCGACGAGCAGCGGATACGTGGTCATCATGATCAACTTCCACGGCTCCACCGGATACGGGCAGAAATTCGTCGACGCCATCAATGGCGACTGGGGCGGCGCTCCGTTTGAAGACTTGATGAAGGGCCTCGACTACGCGGAGCAGACGTATCCGTTCATCGACAAAAACCGCGAGTGCGCGCTGGGCGCCAGCTACGGCGGATACGCCATCAACTGGATCCTCGGCCACACCAACCGCTTCAAGTGCCTGGTCTCGCACGACGGCATGTTCAACGCCGAGTCCGCGTGGGGAACGACCGAAGAACTCTGGTTCAACAACTGGGAGTTCAAAGGCCCGCCCTACGACAATCGCGCCGCATATGAGAAGTGGTCGCCGCACCAGTATGCCAAGAATTTCAAGACACCGACGCTGGTCATCCACGGCCAGCGCGACTACCGCCTCGACGTCAGCGAGGGCTTCCAGCTTTTCACCACGCTGCAGATGGAAGGTGTCCCGTCGAAGATGCTCTATTTCCCCGACGAAGGCCACTGGGTGTTGAAGCCGCAGAATTCGCAGCTCTGGTACAAAACGGTCAACGATTGGGTCGATCAGTGGACGAAGTGAAATTGATCACGCCGCATGCACCGCGCATGTGGCGACAGCCGCCTCGGCTGTCTGTTCGGAGTCACCAGAGCAATCCAACCGGGCGTCGATCGAAAGACGGCAGATCGATTTCCGAAAAATGATTCCCGCTGCTCACCGCCGGCAAGACTTGCAGCGGATCATCGAGCATGGCGCCAGCGCCGGCAGAGACCGACGCGTCCACTTCGAGCGGCGGGCTGAATCCTCCGCTTGAGGGCATGATACTGGCTAGCCCGTCCCCGTCGCGGTAGTGGCGTTGCTTTGGCTGACCGCCAGGATCACTGGCATTGCCGGATTGCCGGAATTGGTTTCTCCTCCGCCACCGGTGGGAGCGGTTCGACCGGGACGCAGCACGGTTTCCAGAAACACGACCGGAGCAGCAATGACGGCGTCGTGGAGATGCGGAATCCGTGACCTGCACCACGATTGGCTGTAGCGCCTGCCCCGAAGAAACCTGTCCCGCCCCGGAGATCTGCTGCAAACAGGCTGGCCCTGCTTCCTCTAGATTCCAGCCCGCCCGCCTCCTGGAATTCGAACGGCCCCGCGCGGAGTTCACCTTCAGCTACACTATCAATCCGGTCGTTTTCAGTTCCGACGGCAAAGGGATCGTCTATCCCGTACGCAACGGCGAGACCGACAATCTCTGGTTGCAGAATCTTGACGGATCGCCCGGCAAGCAGCTCACCGACTTTCAATCGGAATTCATCCGCGATTTCGATTACTCTTTCGACGGCAAACAACTCGCGGTGATTCGCGGACACCGGGAATCTGATGTTGTCCTGATCCGGGAGTCGGAGAAGTGAGTCTGTCGCCCCGGTTTCGTTGACTTAGTCTCGTTATCGCCCTAAGATGGCTCACCCGAAGACTGGGGATTCACATTGCGCGCTACGCCACTGCGAACAACATGATCGGCCAGAACATCTCTCACTACAGAGTGATCGAAAAACTCGGCGGTGGCGGGATGGGCGTCGTCTATAAGGCCGAGGACACGCGGCTCAAGCGCTTCGTGGCGCTCAAGTTCCTTCCTCAAGATGTGACACGCGATCCGGCGGCGCTCAGCCGGTTCCGGCGTGAGGCGCAGGCGGCATCGGCGCTGAATCATCCCAATATCTGCACCATTTACGACATCGGCGAAGAGGGCGACCAGGCCTTCATTGTCATGGAATATCTTGAGGGCGAGACGCTGAAGCATCTGATCGGCGACCGTCCGCTCGAGCTAGAGAAATTGTTGGGGATCGCCATTGACGTTGCGGACGCATTGGATGCGGCGCACTCAAAAGGCATTGTGCATAGGGACATCAAGCCGGCGAATATTCTTGTGACCCGCCGTGGGGCGAAGATTCTCGACTTTGGATTGGCGAAGGTGACGCAGGAATCGAGCCGGGCGCTCGACCCTTCCGAGGCGACCAAGACCGAGGGCGATGGTCCGCAGCATTTGACCAGTCCGGGATCGGCCTTGGGCACGGTCGCGTATATGTCTCCGGAGCAGGTGCGGGGCAAGCCGCTCGATGCGCGCACCGATCTTTTTTCGTTCGGGATCGTGCTGTACGAGATGGCGACGGGGACAATTCCTTTTCGCGGGGAGACTTCGGGCGTCATCTTCGACGAGATCATGAACCGGGCTCCGATCGCGCCGGTGCGGCTGAATCCGAAATTACCGGTGAAGCTCGAAGACATCATCAATCGGGCACTGGAAAAGGATCGCGACCTGCGCTACCAGCATGCGGTCGATATCAAGTCGGAGTTGCTGCGGCTGAAGCGGGACATGGAGTCGGGACGGAGTGCAGCGGCCTCTGGGTCAGACGCGCATCCCATTGCGCCAGCCGAGCTTGCGCCGCCCTCGCCGCAGAGAACAAGCGGATCGGCTCGCGCGGTGACCGCAGCGTCGTCTGGCAGCGTGGGGATTGCTGAGGAAGCGACGCCGAAGCGCAGCAGGATCAAATGGATGGTTCCGGTGGCGGTGGTATTGGCCCTCGCGATCATTGTCGGTGGATTCTACATGCGGAAGCGCACGACCGTGCTGCTGACCGACAAAGATCAACTCATCCTCGCGGACTTCACCAATCAGACCGGCGACGGGGTTTTCGATTCCACATTAAAAGAGGCCCTTGCGATTCAGTTGGAGCAATCTCCACTCCTGCAATTGGTGAGCGATGCCGAACTGCACAATAATCTGCAGTATCTGGGGCAGGCGCGTGACCAGCGAATCACGCCGGATCTGGCGCAGCAACTGGGCCAGCGATTGGGAGTAAAGGCCTATTTGGCGGGAACCATCGCCACTCTGGGGACGTCGTATGTGATCCAGATCAATGCGGTGAACTGCGGCACGGGCGAAGTGTTCGCGCGCGAACAGGTCACCGCCAACGACAAAACTGGAGTGCTTCAGGCCGTTTCGAATGCGGCTACAGCGATGCGAGCGCGGCTGGGCGAGTCGATGGCCTCGATCCAGAAGCTGACTACGCCGTACACAAACGTGACGACGGCCTCGCTGCAGGCGTTCCACGCGTTTTCGCTGGGAGAAGATGAACACCGCGTAGGCCGGGATTTTCCGCAGGCGGCGTCCTTTTACCAGGAGGCAATCCGGCTGGACCCCAGTTTTGCCATGGCGTACGCGCGCCTCGGTGTGGCGTTTGGAAACCAGGGCGCGGTAGCCAAGGCAATCGAGAATCTGAAAAAGGCCTACGAGCTGCGCGAGCGGGTCACCGAGCGAGAGCGGATGTACATTGAATCGCAGTGGGCGTTGCAGCAGTACGAAATGCCGAAGGCGCTGGAGTCCTACAAGTTGTTCGTGGCGACCTATCCGCGGGATGCGGCTGCCTGGAACAACCTGGCTTCGGCTTACCAGACCATCGGCGACTATGAGCAGGCCGCGACAGGCTTTGAGAAGACCTGGGAGATCGCCCGCTGGGACAATGTGGCGGCCAACAACGCCGCCGGCACGTTAATGGGAATTGACCGGATGCCGGAAGGTGAGCGTTACCTGAAAGAGGCGCTCGATCAGGGCGGCGGCGACAACGTCAATTACCAAGGCAACGCCATGGTAGATGAATTCATTTCCGGCCGGCCGGACTGGGAAAAGCATGTGCAATGGGCGGCGCCCCGGCCCGACGGTTTCACTCTGCAGGCCGGAGCGGCAACGATCTATCTGTATCTCGGGAAAATGCACGAAGCGGACCGGCAGTGGGAGCAGGCGGCACAGAAGGCGGAGCAGCAGCATCTGTCAGATTCCGCTGGCGGACTCTACGCGATCAAAGGTCTGCATGATGCGCTGGTATCTAATTGTGCGGCGGCCCGCCAGTCGGCCCATCGTGGATTGACGCTCGACCAGTCGATGGCGACCGTTCCCGATGCTGTCTTGGCCCTTGCTCTATGTGGGGAGGAAGGAGCGGCCCTGAAAGAAATCGAACGGGAGGCTGCTGAGATGCCGGCGAATACACTGGTCACCGACATCTATCTGCCCGAGGTGAAGGCCGCCGCAGCCTTGGCGGCGCACCATCCCGAGCAAGTTGCCGGGCTGTTGACCTCAGCCGTTCCTTATGTGCTGGTGACGAAAATTCCTCACCTTCTCGGCCGTGCGTCCCTGGAGATGAAGAACGGGCAACAGGCTGCGACCGATTTTGAGGCCGGAGCCCGTTATCGTGGGTTATCTCTGCAAGAAGGGGCGTCCGGAAACGCGCAGGGCCCGGACTATATCCTTTGCCTGCTGGGTACCGCTCGGGCGCAGGCGCTGTTCGACAAGGCGGCGGCGGCGAAGAGCTACCAGAAGCTCCTCGATATCTGGAAGAACGCTGACGCGGACTTCGTTCCTGCCCAGGAAGCACGTCGCGAGTTTGCGGCGCTGAGCGCTGTCTCCAAGAACTAAAATCATTCACCATAGCGGAGCGCGGCCGATCACCGGGGAACCCTCGATCAGGTCATTAGTTCAGGCACGGCTGGTTCAGGCACGGCTGGTTTGCCCATCTCTTACGCGCAATGGGACAATACAGGTCTATGCAAAAATCGCTTACCGCAATCGTTATTCAACTCATGGCGGCCGGGATCATGTTGCTGGGCTATGCCTCGGCGCAGGGAACTCCGGCAGCCGGTTCCACTTCGTCCACGCAGCCGGCAGCCGCACAATCAACGGCCACGGCTCCCAAGGCATCGACTGCCAAGAAAGCTCCTGTGACTACGAAAAGTGCGACGACCTACACGCTGAAGACGCAGAAAGACAAGGCCAGCTACGCCTTGGGCATGAAGATCGGTGGAGACCTCCATCGGCAAGGCCTGAATGCGGCGGTTGATCCCGCCGTGGTGGCGCGCGGATTGCGAGACGCCCTGGCGGGCAGCAAAACGCTGTTGACCGAAGACGAGGAGCGCGCCGCCCTTACACAACTGCAGACGCAGATGCGCGATCAGCAGCAGGCGAAGGCGCATGAGGCCGGCGGTGCCAACCGCCAGGAAGGTGAGACCTTCCTGGCGGCGAACAAGAGTAAAGACGGCGTGACCACGCTGCCCGACGGTTTGCAGTACAAGGTTTTGAAGGAAGGTTCCGGACCAAAGCCGGCCGCCAGCGACACCGTGAGCGTGAATTATCGCGGGACTCTCATTAACGGTAAAGAATTCGACAGCTCGTATAAGCGTGGCGAGCCGATTTCGTTTCCGGTAGGGGGCGTAATCAAGGGTTGGACTGAGGCCTTGCAACTGATGCCGGTGGGATCGAAGTGGCAGTTGTTTATTCCCGCCGATTTGGCGTATGGCGACCGCGGCGCGGGCGCCGATATCGGTCCCGGCGAGACACTGATTTTTGAGGTGGAGCTACTCTCGATCGGAGAACAGAAGAAATAAAACTTTCCAGGCACTTTACGACCGGCCGTCTGCACGAAGCGGACGGCCGTTTTATATTTACTTCAGGATTCTCTAGAGCGCGTGACCAAGGTGTTCTTCCGCCGAAAGATTTGCCCCGGCGAGAAGCAGCAATCCTGAAAGGAACGCCCAGAACATCAGGCTCACCGAGAGTGCGAAGGGTCCGTAAACTTCCTGAAAATTCAGCCAGGGCAGTGCCAGGATGTAGGCGTATTTCAGAGCCTCCGAGAGCAGTCCCATGATGATGGCCGTGGGCAGTACGGCGCGCGCCGGAACTTTGCCGTTGGGCAACAGCCAGTAAATCAGGAAGAAGATGGCAATGCTGGCCGCGATGGCGAAAACTTTCATCATCAGAAATCCCACCAGCCGCACAAAGCCACTGCCGTAGCCACGCAGCACGAATTCCAGGAAGCCGACCGGAAGCGCGGTAAGCGCAATCGACAGCAAAGCCAGTACGCCGCTGGCGAAGGCCAGTCCCAGAGAGACCAATTGATTGCCGAGATATGAGCGATTCTTCTCGAACCGCCAGATACGGTTGAGCGCGACCTCGAGCGGAAGGAATACTCCTGATGAAGTCACCAGCAGAATGATGAGTGAAAATACTTGCACTCGCTGCCTCGAGCCCACCATGGAATTGAGGTTGCGAATGACGAACTCCTGGCCCGCAGGCAGATAGTCGCGTAGCAGTTGCAGGACGACTTCATACATCACGCGGGAATGAAAGACGCGCCGGATCAGCGTCATCATCAGCACGACGAACGGAAAAAACGACAAGATCGAATTGGCCGCGACGGAGAATGCAAACGTGTGAACTTCCGTGCGCAGCAGGTATTTCACGGTTGAAATCAGCAGGTTGGGACGGCGCGGCCTGGCGCTGCGGATCGTTGGGGGCGGCGGTTCGGCCGCAGGAGCCGCTGGAATTGGGGGGCTGGACATGTGAATGTAAATCGTATCAGAGGGGGCTGGCGGAGCCGGGAAACGGAAGTTTCGGGGGCGGTTACCGGGCTATTTCTTAATCGTAGTTAAAGTTATCCCGGAGTGACCCGTGGTCATATTACGATTCCCTTCTAATTTCTCTTGCGAAACGTTTTAATACTGCTTATTATCTTCTGCTCAATACCGGGAATTGATCCGGTGGTGAGACCAGTAAGTGGTTGACGTTTGTTGGGTGTGGTGGAAACGAGCCAAATTGCCGGACTCCAGCGGTTCCGCGAATGCTCAGCGCATTCGGGGAGCTAAGGAGTCTTTTCCTTTTTGGAAGTAATTCCCTCTGCACATCGTAGACGCAACCGAAAGTTCAACCAGTGTCTTTGAGGGGGGCTTCGGTCGATCGGGGCGCAATCCGAGAAACTGGGGAACTATTCTTCGCGATTGGTGAAAGGAGTTTTTTCCGTGAGAGAGAAAGGTACAGTGAAGTGGTTCAACGGGGCGAAGGGATATGGATTTATCCAGCGCTCAACGGGGGAAGATGTGTTCGTACACTTTTCCGCGATCCAGGAGAACGGCTACCGCACCCTGAATGAGGGGGAGACCGTCGAGTTCGATCTGCTGAAAGGCCCCAAAGGCTTTCAAGCGGCCAACGTCGTCCGCGCATAATACCTGCGAACAATTCAAGAGCCCTCCCGGTCCCAGCGGGAGGGTTTTTTACTTGGGAGAGTTCGGCGAGTTGGACAGTCCCATGTTGGCGTGCAATTGCTGCCACTGCTCGACGACCCGCGGGTCATGCGATAGATCGGCGGCCTTGTGGAGTGCATCTTCCGCCGGAGCGAGATGGTTGAGTTGCACCAGACAATCGCCGAGCGCCGCCCAGGCGTACCAGTCTTGAGGATAGTCACGAGTTACCTGCTCGAAAATAGGGACAGCCTCACCGCATCGTCCTTCCTCATCGAGTCGCAGGGCCTGCTGCACGCGCGCATTGGCCAGATTCTGCGCGACCGGAGCGTTATGCGGCGCGAGCTGGCTGGCGACTGTGAAAACGGTCAAGTCATCCTTCCATTGCTTTTCTTGATCCAGTGTCAGCACGGCAAATACGACGGCGAGAGCACCCGCAGCCACGAGCAAGGGGATGCGAGCTTTGCCCGCAAGATGCCATGCCGTTGATAACAGGAGCATCAACCCTGCCAGGGGCAAATACGTGTAGCGGCCGTGCAGGAAATCTCCTGGATTGAGAGCGTTCAGATCGAGCGCAGGCAGAATCGGAAGTACGAGCAGCAGCGACCCGATCACCAGGGCGCGCTCGATCGCAGACGCGTCCTCGGCCACAAAATCACGACGCGCCTGCCTCGAAATCCAGAACAGCGCCGCTGGTAACACCGCAAGTATGCATATCGCAGCCATCGCTGGTAGCAGCACTCCACGGACAGAGAACTTGTCCAGCAACGTCGAATCCGCGAAGGCGTGGGAGTGCGCCGGCCATAGCACTACTTTTGCGTAAAACCAGAGAGTCGCTGGCCAGGAGAGCACTACGATGCTACCCGGCAACTGCTGCGTGCGGGAGCTGAGCTTTCCCGTCAGGGCATTGAGACGCAATAGAAGGTAGAAGAGAGTTACGAGAGCGAACGGCACGATCTGGCGAAGGGCATACGTCAGGCGAATCCGAAGACCTGCATTTGAGCTTTCGGCTTTGCGCTTTCCTCGCGCGGGTAGGGGAGTCTCGCTCGGCGGGTTGAAGAATGCCAGGACAACGATCACCACCGGCAGCACGATGGCCGTTTCTTTCGCCAAGAGCGACAAGAAATAAGCAGCCGCGGCCGCCATGAGCCATACGAACGAAGTCTGTGGGGAAGACTTCGCTCGCGAGCCTTTGCGAGACTTGCCGTTCGGATCTTGAGCCGGGCTTTCCGTATGCCGGAGATAAAGAAGAAGCGTGCCTAACACGCCAGCCGACATTAAAGGATCCGGCACTGTGACCCACGCTACGGATTCAGTCTGGGCTGGATGCAAGGCGAATAGTGTTGCAGCTAGTAAAGCTGCTGTGCGGTCGCGCAACAGTTTCCATGCAAGCAGCCCGAGCAACCCCGCCACCGCCAGATGTTTGGCAACACTTAGCAGGTGCCATCCCCAAGGCGATAACTCGGAGAGGATGAAGTTCGTCCTCATCCACAGAAGGAAGACGGGCCGGTAGAAACTCGGAGGGCCGCCGGTGAATTGCGCCCACACGTAGTTGGCAAAGTAGTCCCAGATATGACCGGAAGACTGGATTCGCGGATCACCTGTGAAGCGGTGATCGTCGAGAATGAATTGAAAATTCAGCGCAGGGCCGTAGATGCCGACCACGACTGCGGCCAGGCACAACGCGATGACGGCGCCATTCCGAGGCGAGAGCAACTCGGGCACCCTGGCGGAGAGCGCGGGCATAGATTTCTCTCTCGGTCGAATCGGCTGGGGAGGGTTCATGCTGGAAACTGGCAGAGAATTGTCTCACACCATCCGAGACTGCTGGCGCGCGCTCTTAACCGTGGCAACCGTTGAGAATCCCACCGAAGAGCGGCGGGGCGTTGCTTGTCGGATCGGCGACCGAATTTCAGGTCGCGTTTCTCTCAACTCAACGCATTTCTAAAGAGACCAGGTCTCCGTCGACCGCTCCGCCCGGCTTGTAGTTGACGGTCACCTGGCGATTGCGCCAATCGCAGGAGAAATTGTCGGTCCCGATCAGTAGTAACGATCGGTAGTCCGTGGCGTGAAGCTTCAGGACGCCTGCATCTGAATTTACGGTCAGGATGGCCGCCGGTGCATTCGAGCAATCCACCGCGACCAGGCGTCCCTTCACAAATTTTGTGATGCGCTTATCCCCGGTGCCGGGTTGCGTTTTTTCGGCTGCCTCGCGTTTGGCAGCATCTTGGTCGAGGACGTCGAACGGTGTTTTCTGCGCCTCATATTTGGGCTGCGCGGAAGCGGTTGAGTTCACGGGAATGCCGTATTTGCGTTCTGCTCCAGACTTCGACTGCAGATCGGTAGCCTCAGCAACGATCTGTGGATTGTTGCTGGTCTTCAGACGCTGGAACAGCGCATCCGCAGCTTCCCATTTCTTGCTCGCAACGTAAATCTCGGCAAGATGGTAGACGTATCGCTCATCGCGGGGGCTGAGGCTGATGGCGGCACGCTCCGCTTGCATCGCGGCGGTAGTAGTTCCACCGGCGTTGCGCGCGAGAGCCAATAGATCATAGGCGTCCGCCATTTCAGGATTCCATTCCAGCACCGCTTTGAGATCGAGCAGCATGTTGGCCAGTCCCGAAATCTCGGTATGCTTGGCCTGCGCCATGCGATACTTCGCGGCGGCCAAATAGTAATGCGTCCACATGTCGCGACGGTTCAGGGAGACGGCATCTCCGATCTCGGCGAAGGCCTCGTCGAATTCACCATGTTGAACGTGATCCCACGCAAGGATGCGATGGGCTAGGGGATTGCCGACAGAGTTGCTGGGAAGTTGGTCGGCATCTTCGCCGACGCGCTTCGTCTGTTGCTTGGCCTCGGCTTTCTTGTCTGCTTCCGTGGGAGTCGTAGCCAGGTCATTCAACGTCTTAAGACCAAGGTCGCGACGTTCAGGGACACGAACCTGCACTCCGGCGTACAGAGCACGTACATCGGACTCGGGCATCGACTTTGAGGTAATCGTCGAGTCCTCGGGACTAACAGGGACCTGCGAGTGGTCGGCCGATCCTGACGCGGCGCGAGCCTGGAAATAATCCCTAACCGCCTTTTCAAGCTGGGCAGAATTCATCCCATAGGCTTGCTGGATCGCATCGTCCGGCTTCACATGCTGGTTCAGGACCAGTCCAAGATAAGTCCCCGTCTCCGGCAACTTCTTCTCGTGGAGCAAGTAGTGTATGACGATCCACGATTCAGCTTCGTAGATTGTCGGATGCGAAGCTTGGCCACCGATGGAAGCTTCGTGCTTGGTAGTGAAAAGGTCCGGCAGCGAGAGCCATGTTTGTGAGGTCAGCAGTTCCGTCAACGACTCTGGATCGCCGCCGATCTCGTACTGCCTGTTGTCGACACGAATGGAACTGAAATATTCGGTCAGGCCCTCGTCGAACCATCCCTGAGCGGCGGGATAGTTGCTGTTCAGGGACATAAGCGCAAAGTCGCGCGTGACCGCGCGCCAAGGCTCCGATTCCGACAAGTTGAGAACGATGAAGTCCTGATCTTCGCCGGGCAAGAAGAAGCCGGGCACATCGATGGGCTGCCCCTGTCGCAGCGGCGCCGCCTGGTAATACGACTTATCGTCCTGGAAGGCGAGGATAGTCAGGGGAACCGACTGGTTCAGGCGGTCCTTGGACAGCAGAATCGCAAAGACGGAGCGCATCTGCTCAAAGCGCAAGGCGACTTCGCGGCCTCGATTCTCGCCACCGTCAGTGATCACGGTGAAGTGCGTGGAGTGGATTTCGCGCCAGGGCGAGGTTTCTGCGCCCTGCGAGTGGACACAGAACAACGACACCAGAAACACACTCAACAGCGGGATGGAGCGGGCGCTGGGCATGACTGCCGCGAGGGGAGAGGTTTTCAAGGAAATGCTATCACGGCAGATTAAGCAAGCGCGCTGAAAGAGAAAATCGCGGCTGAGGCTGCGTACAAAAACGTTTCAGTTGGACTGTACACCTTTATAATTCCCGGTTCATGTTTTGGGGCATGCGAACTCGAAGTAATCTTCTGTTCTTTGTCGGCCTGCTGCCCGCAGCGTGTTTTGCTGCGGCATTGTTGGGCGCGTCGTGGAATGGGATGCTGACTGACAGCGCCGGAAAGCCATTAGCCGCTGCGACCGTGAGCCTGCATACAGCTTCAGGAGTTGGCGACTACACGGCTACAACGTCGCCGGACGGCAAGTTCGCATTTGCTGTGATGGCCGCGGGCTCATACGAGCTTTCCGTGAAGCTTGCAGGCCAGGAATGGAAGGGCATTGTCCCCGTCGCGATTGAAGACGACAAGACGCTCACGACGTCCTTGCAGCTTTCCGCACTCGGACAAGTTCTGCAAATTCAGGGCTCGCAAGCCGTAGAACCCGGCAAGACCGCTCCGAGCGGGCAGGTTGTTGCGGCGCCCGCCAGCGGTGGCGAGCATCTTTCCAGCACGGAAGTTTCGAGCCTCCCTCTGAACGCCCGCGACTTCAGCAAACTGCTCTTACTCGCCGCGGGAACCATGACCGACGCCAACGGCGCTGCGAATTTCACCCAGCAGTTTGCCGTGAACGGACAGCGCGGTGTGACGACAGTCTTCGCCGTCGACGGTTTTGACACGACCGATCCGGAGATGGGCGGAGCGACCTTTTCCAACTTCAACGTCGATGCCATTCAGGAAGTGCAATCCAGTTCTGGAGTCTTGCCGGCCGAGGTCGGGCACGGGGCGGCGAGCTTTACAAACGTCGTCACGAAATCGGGAGCGAATCAACTTCACGGGAGCGTCTTTGAGTTCCTGCGCAACGCGTCTCTCGATGCCCGGAATTATTTCGATTATAAAGACCCGACAGGAAAGCGGCGCATTCCACCCTTTGCGCGCAACGAATTCGGATTTACGAACGGTGGCCCGGTTGTGATTCCGGGAATTTATGACGGGCGCGATCGCACGTTTTATTTCGGCGAATATCAGGGATTTCGCCAGGTGCTGGGGACGACGCAAGTCATTCCGGTCCCGACCGCGGCGGAGCGGCAGGGAGTCGATACCACAACATTCTCCGGCGACACTCTGACCATCCCGGTGAATCCATCGGTCTTGCCGGTACTGAATGGATATCCGTTGCCCAACGAGCCAGCGGGCTCCTTTGGGGATCGAACCTACGCGGCTTCGTCGAAGGTCGTGACGACCACGGATCAGTTCTCCATTCGTGTCGATCACAAAATTTCGGACAAGGCCGCGCTGCTCATACGATTCAGTTTGAATCAGGTGACGGGGCCGCTCACCAATCCGGACCAGACCGCCATCAATCCTACGTTCGGCGTGCAGTTCTTCGATCACCAGCGCAACGTGGGGGTGAAGTACACCCGGACGATCTCTCCACACCTGACTTCTGAAACTTCACTGAGCTACATTCGAAGCACGCCGTTTTTCCCCGCGGACAACCACACGCAACCGGGAATTACCTTTGCCGACGGTCTGTACCAACCCTACAACCAGCCGAGTGGATCGATTTTCGGTTCATACAGCAATCTTTATCAGTTCCGGCAGGATTTTGCGTGGACGCGTGGTTCACACGCATTCAAGTGGGGAAGCGAAATCCGGGGCAACCGCGATTCCACAATTTTCGGCACCAATCCGAATGGGATTTATGAGTTTGGCGGAGGCACGGCCTACGCGCCCGTGAAGATTTCGTCGGCGAGCGGCACACATGACATACAGGTGGGTGATCCGCTGCCGGATTCGCTCACAGGATTGCTGACGGCGACGCCGTATTCCTACAACATCATGGGTGCGGCCAGTATTACTCCAGTGGGTGGCAAGTTCAACGAAGCCGGCGTCCGTCGCGAGGCCTACAACTTCTACTTTGAGGATGCGTGGAAGGCGACGCCGCAGTTCACCGTGAGCTATGGAGTGCGCTACGAAGTGAACAGCCGCATCCACGAGGCAACGAAGCGGACCTCGCTTCCGATCTTTACAGGAGCGAACGGCGAGCCGGCGGGATACGGGGATCGCACAGCCACGCAGACGATTCTGATCAATCCGCAGCCGCCTTACGATCAGGACTGGAACGGTTGGGGGCCTCGCCTGGCGCTGGATTACGCTGTCGGAAAACACACCGTGCTGCACGCGGGTGGGGCGATCACGAGTTTGATTCCAAACTTGTGGCAGGACAATTTTTTGACTGCGGCGATTCCATACGTTTTCGCTCCCTCTATCTATGCTCAGCCGAGCGAGCCAGTTGCGTTTCAAAATACTTTTGTTCCCCTGAGTCTGCCGACTGCCTACAACATTCAAGGACAGCCAATCTTCGCGACCGGCCGTTCGCGGGATGTGCCCGCAAACACGGTGTTCGATTACCAGCGGTTCCAGGCGGATCTGGATGCGCTCTACCCCGGCAATGTGCAGTTGTTGAATGTCACCGGCATCGCGAAGAACTTTGGCAACGGGTACATCGGAAGCTGGACTGCTGGGGTCGATCACGATTTCGGCGACTTCAAATTCAATGCTTCGTACGTAGCGACCGCAGGAATTCATCTGGCGAGGGTCTACTCGCCGAATAGCTATGGCGGGGCTTGCGAAGGATTTGCGCCGTTCACGCAATTCAATTCACCGTGTCATGCCACGGGAGGCTTCGGCCCGGAAGTCATCATGACCAGCGGCTCGCATTCCACGTATCACTCTCTCCAAACCAGCCTGTCGAAGAGTTCCCCCCGAGTCGGATTGGGATTGCAGGCGAGCTATACCTATTCGAAATCGCTGGACGATACGAGTTCGGTATTGGGCGGGCTCCTCGGTGGGACGGGGACGATCCTGCAGGCGGTGCCGCAGAATCCCTGGGATCCGTCGGCGGAGAAAGGTCCGTCGACGTTTGATGTGACCCACGTTTTCGCGGCCAGCGTCATCCAGTTGCTGCCGTTTGATCGCCTAGGATTTCTTCGGCCTCTGGGCCGAACGTTCACCAAGGGCTGGCAATTCCTGAACATCACCACGCTCACCACGGGATCACCATTCACCGTGTTTTCCGGGGTGCAGCAGACTGGGGCTGGCCTGGGAGGTGGAGATCGTCCGGACCTGGTTTCGATGCCGCACCTCTCAACCAACCGCGCTATGCGAGACGACTATTTCGGGCTGGGTCCGGTTGGAAACCGGTCCTTCTTCAATATTCCCATCAACGTTCCCGGCGGCACAGGTCCGAATTTCGGGCGATTCGGCATGCTCGGGAGAAACACGTTTCGCGGGCCCGACTACCGCGATTACGATTTCGCGCTGATTAAAGACACTCCCTTCGGTCACCGCGGAAATGCGGAGCTGGGCACCGTGGAATTCCGGGCGGAGTTCTTCAATCTCTTCAACATACCGAATTTCGGGCTGCCATCGAACATTGTGAATGGCAGCGGCTTCGGAATCATCAGCAAGACGGCGGGCACATCGCGGCAGATTCAGTTCTCTCTCAAAGTAATCTACTAACAAGGAACATCGGCGCACGTCTATCCGTAGTGTCAGAGGGAGTTTCTGTGCCTATGCGGATACTTGGTCTCTTCATCGTTTTGCTGGTCGCCGGAATTTCCTCCGCCCAAACCGCGCCACAACCCGAGCCTCCCGCAGACCCGCCGACTGCCGACACAATCATGGCGCGCGTGGCCGCCAACCAGGATCGCAGTGAAGAACTGCGCAAGCAATACGTCTACCACCAACACACCCACATTGTGACGCACAAACCGAAGGGCAGGCTGTTGCGTGAGGAGACGGCTGACTATGACGTTGTCCCAACACCCAATGGGATGCAGAAGGACCTCAAGCTGCTGACTGGCCGCTACTGGAACCAGGGAAAGTATGACACGTTCCAGGGAGAGCCTGCGCCTGGAGCCGATAGTCTCGACGGCAGTCTGATCCACAACTTCCGCGAGGATATATCGAATGAGAAGACCAAAGACGGGCTGGCGAAGGACTTGTTTCCCCTTACCACCGAAGGACAGAAGGACTACGCATTCACTCTCATAGGTCAAGAAGTGCAGGACGGCCGCAAAGTCTTCCACATCGGTTTCCGCCCCAAGGACAAAAACGATATCAGCTGGGCTGGAGAGGCTTATATCGACGCGGCTGAGTTCGAGCCGGTGCGAGTCTTTACCAAACTGTCGCGACGCATTCCGTTCGCAGTGCGGACATTCTTAGGGACCGACGTGCCGGGAGTTGGGTTCAATGTGGTCTACAAGAGGCAGGAGGACGGAGTGTGGTTTCCCTCTACTTTCGGCACGGAGTTCCGGATTCACGCGTTGTTCTTCATCAACCGGGAGGTGTCGGTTTCGCTAGTGAACTCGGCGTTTGAGCACACGCATGTGGAGAGCAAGATGAAGGTAGTAGGGCCAGTGGAGTAAGAGGCGGGTCTGCGGGAATGGAGTACCATCGACAGCCGAATGCGGCTATCCCAACCAGATTAGTCGCCGCTGGCGTGATTCTGCGAGGGGACTAACAGCAGACGCGGGCGGCTCGGTTCAGGCCGCGCAGGGCGTCCCAACGCGGAAATGATTCCGAAAACTGCGACGTAGGCGGCCAGAACGCCGAAGCCGACCGACGCGATGACGGTGAAGCAGAGGACGAAGGGCATCAAGAGCGAATTCACGATCAACCAACCTTTTCGGAATCTGTTATCAGGTGCAGAGCTCGAAAAACCGTATATCTGTCTTCGGCGAATCTTGTCCGGCGAATCATCAAGGCTTTTCAAATCTACCCGCGTTGACGCTCCGCGCTGTTGACGACTAAGATACGGAGTAGAGCTGTGCATTTCTACTTTCGGACAATTCTGTTGGCCTGTCGACGTTACGGAAGGCGAGTGTCCCAGGTCGAATAATGGCCATTACCAAGATTTCTGTCCGGGGCGCCCGGCAACACAATCTGAAGAACATCAGCGTCGAGATTCCTCGTAACACGCTCACGGTGGTTACCGGGCTGAGCGGGTCGGGGAAGTCGTCGCTTGCCTTTGACACGATTTATGCCGAAGGACAGCGGCGCTATGTCGAGACGTTGTCGGCCTACGCCCGACAATTTCTTGATCAGATGGAGCGTCCGGATGTGGATGGAATCGATGGACTTAGCCCGTCGATCTCGATCGAGCAGAAAACTACCAGCCGCAGCCCCCGGTCGACCGTCGGGACGATCACTGAAATTTACGATTATCTTCGCCTGTTATTCGCTTCCATCGGAGTGCCGCATTGTCCCAAGTGCGGGCGGGCGATCAGCCGGCAGTCCGCCGACCAGATTGTCCAGAGGGTCATGGCCTTGACGCCGGAAGACCGGGTCATGGTGATGGCGCCTATCGTCCGGGGGCGCAAGGGCGAGTTCAAGAAGGAGATGGAGACGCTCGTCAAGCATGGCTACACGCGGGCGCGCATCGACGGGGAACTGGTTAGTCTAGACGACGATGTCGCCATCAACCTCGACAAGCGGAAGAATCACACGATCGAGGTTGTGATCGACCGCCTGCTGGTGAAGCCGGGCATCGAGCATCGCCTGGAAATGTCTGTAGGACTGGCGATGAAGTTGGCCGGCGGGCTGGTGCAGGTTGCGGTCGTCGGCGGAGAAGAGCTGCTCTATTCCGAGAAGTTGGCTTGCCCGGATTGCGGCATCAACGTACCGCAGCTTGAGCCTCGCTCCTTTTCTTTCAACAGCATGTATGGAGCGTGTCCGGAGTGCCACGGGCTGGGCAGCAAATACGATTTCGATCCAGCGAAGGTGATCAGTGACTGGTCGAAGCCGTTGCTCGATGGCGGCCTAGGACCGGGATCGGCTTCGCAGAACCTGATTCATCAGCTGCAGATTGTGTCGGCGGCAACCGGGATCGACTTGGGCACTCCGTTTGAGAAGTTTTCCGAGAAGACGCAGGACTTTCTGCTGAACGGCGAGCAAGGACGCGGTGGCAAGACTGGATTCCACGGCATCTTTGGATATCTGAAGCAGAATCTGGAGGAGTCAACCTCGGAAGGTTATCGCGACTGGCTGATGGACCACATGTCGGCGACGGAATGTCCCGCATGCCACGGCAAGCGGTTGCGGCCGGAGAGTCTGGCGGTCAAGGTCAGTGGGATGTCGATCGCTGACTTCACCGCGATGCCGGTTTCCCGGGCGCTCGAAGTGGCGCAGGGAATCAAGCTCGCCGGCCGCGAATTGGCGATTGCCGGTCGCGTCATGCATGAAATTGTGGAGCGTCTGCAGTTCCTGAACGCGGTGGGATTGGGATATATCTCGCTCGATCGTTCGGCCGCGAGTCTCTCTGGCGGCGAAGGACAGCGCATTCGCCTGGCAACGCAGATTGGATCAAAGCTACGCGGTGTTCTGTATGTGCTCGATGAACCATCGATTGGATTGCATCATCGCGACAATGGGCGGCTGCTGAACGCGCTCGAAAACTTGCGTGATCTGGGCAACACGGTTCTCGTCGTCGAGCATGATGAAGAAACCATTCGGCGCGCGGACTATGTTGTCGACCTCGGGCCGGGGGCGGGGCGGCACGGTGGAAGCCTGGTCGCGCACGGCACCCCAGCGGAGATTATGCGCGACCCGAATTCGCTGACCGGGGCATACATTTCCGGGCGCACTTCGATTGCGATGCGCCCTGAGCGGCGGCATGCGAATGGCGCAGCACTGACGATTCTGGGCGCGAAAGAAAACAATCTCAAAAATCTCGACGTGACGTTTCCCCTCGGCGTGATGACCGTGGTGACCGGCGTTTCGGGATCCGGTAAATCGACGCTGGTGAATGACATTCTGTATCGCGCGCTTGCGCGGCAGCTTTATCGATCGCGAGAGAAGGCAGGCGACCACAAATCGATTTCGGGTGCGGAGAACATCGACAAGGTCATCCGCATCGATCAATCGCCGATTGGGCGCACTCCGCGTTCGAATCCTGCGACGTATACCGGAGTATTCACCGCAATTCGCGACTTATATGCCATGCTGCCGGAATCGCGCGAGCGAGGGTACAAGGCGGGACGATTTTCCTTCAACGTTACAGGCGGGCGCTGCGAAGCGTGCCAGGGAGAAGGACAGCGCCGCATTGAAATGAATTTCTTGCCCGACGTCTATGTTCTCTGCGAGATTTGCGGAGGGCGGCGCTACAACCATGAAACCCTGGCGGTGAAATACAACGGCAACTCGATCGCGGATCTCCTGGAAATGCCGGTCGCCGATGCGCTGCCGATTCTCGAAAACATCCCCCAGGTGAAGCAAAAGTTGCAGACGCTGGTCGACGTGGGGCTCGGTTACATTCATTTGGGACAGTCTGCGGTCACGCTCTCCGGCGGCGAAGCGCAACGCATCAAGCTGGCTCGCGAGTTGAGCAAGCGGCAAACGGGTAAGACGCTCTATCTGCTCGACGAACCCACGACCGGGCTGCACTTCGACGACGTGAAGAAACTTCTCGATGTGCTGCATCGTCTAACTGACTTGGGGAACTCGATCATCATCATCGAGCATAATATGGACGTAATCCGCAACGCCGACTGGATCATCGATCTGGGGCCAGAAGGTGGTGAGGAAGGCGGACGTCTTGTAGCCCAAGGGACGCCCGAGCAAGTGGCGCGGGTGAAGAAGTCGTATACGGGCCAGGCGTTGCTCGGATATTTCGCGAAGCCAGTTCTCGGTTCTCAGTAGTCAGTTCTCAGTGCGCAGATATGATTCCCGTCGGATACATGGCGAAGCGCGGGTATAAGAAATTCGATTGGATTAAAGCTTGTAAGAAGCGGATGTTCCTTGAAGCCGCACCACAAGTCATAGACGTGTACTCGGTAAGCAATTGTCTATCAAAGAATTTCGCAGACTACACCCCATACTGGAAGCATAACGGCTATGGGTTGGTTGACTCTCCGGAAGTGATAAACAGCATCTCCAGGGAAAACTCAATCGGAGTTGAAGGCACATCACTGTTCTACTACGAAGCGCATGAGATGGAATTCGACGAGGGACATTGGCGCCCATGGGTTTCAGAGCCTTCATTCCCTACAAATGTCGCAGCTGCTGCAGGAAGGCAGCTTGAAGGATTCGACGTCGTTGCGTTTTGCGCCAGAAGCACACCGGAATGCAGCCCCCTGTCGTGCAACTCGATGGCGGAGGAAGTCCACACCAACGTTCATTGCCTGTTCGAGTCTTTCGACGAAGCCGAGAAGAGTCTCAACAACGATCTATTCAAGGATGCTGAGCCGGGACCTATCGAATATTCTCGGTGTATTCCGTAGACTGGTGTTAGCGACGTGTCGATTCCGCCAAGAGGAAACTTACTTTTGTCATCTCCCGACGATACCCAATTTGAACAGCAGCCGGCCGTGACCCTCGAGCCAAGGGTAGCCCCGGACGGTGAATTTATAAGTTCGCAGGCGGAGACGCTTTCGCTGGCGCCAACCCCTCCTCGCGATCCCGCGTGGAGTGGTTGGGACGTGCTGCTGATTGCTCTGCTCACCATTGTCACCATCATTGTCGCGGAATTCATGACAGTCTGCGGGGCGTGGGTGTTCTTCCACCGGCATTCCGGTTTCCGGGAGTTGCTGCAAACGCCATCGCTCGACCTGCTGGGTGAAGTTTTTGGGTATATCGCGGTCGCGCTCTACATGATCATGTTGGTCGAGGGCAAATACCGGACGCCCTTCTGGCGAGCGATCCATTGGAACTGGAACGGCCGTGCCGTTCCGAAATTGCTCCTGTTGGGAGTATTCACGGTGACTCTCGACCTGTTGGGCCGCTATCTCCCGATGCCCAAGACTTCGCCGTTTGAGCAGTTCTTCGCCAGCCCACGGGACGCGTATCTTATGGCAGCGTTTGCCGTCACGTTTGGGCCACTTATGGAGGAGTTGTTCTTTCGCGGATTTCTTTATCCCGTGCTGGAACGGCGAACCGGGGTGACCGTCGCTGTTTTGCTCACTGCGCTCCCGTTTGGACTGATGCATTACTTGCAATACAGATCATGGGGAGCCGTGCTGATCATCACCTGCGTGGGTGTCGTTCTAACTACTGTAAGGGTGGTGACGAAATCCGTGGCGGCCAGTTTCCTCGTGCATGCCGGATATAACGCAACATTGATGTTTTTGGCGGCGGTGGCGACCGACGGGTTCCGGCATATGGATAAGGCCGTGTTAGGTCGGTTGCGCCTGAGCTAATGTTCCTTCTCTGACACTCCTTGCGACGCGACACTTGTAAGACGAGTTTGACGTATAGTATGGCCGACTGAAGTTCCAGTATCGGAGGTCGCCTGCTTTGACCCAAAGAAACTATGCAGTCCAATCGAAACATCATCGCTGACGCGCTCTTGTCGACCTCGATCCTTGAGGCGATTCCCGACGCTTTAGCGGCGGTCAACCAGCAGGGTGTCATCATTCAGGTCAATTCCCAGACCGAAGCGTTGTTTGGCTACACACGTGATGAACTAATCGGGCAGAAAATCGAGATCCTGGTGCCCGAGCGCCAGCGCCCGCAACACCATCTGCTTCGCGAGCATTTTCACCAACAACCCAAGATTCGCCGCATGGGATCGGGCCTCGACCTTTACGGCAAGCGCCGCGACGGCTCGGAGTTTCCCGTAGAAATCAGCCTCAGCCCCGTCACGGTCGACGGTGGCGTCATCGTTCTGAGCGCCATCCGCGATGTCAGCGATCGGAAGAGAATTGAGGAGGAATTGCGCCGGGCGAATGAGGAACTCGACCGGAGGAAAACCCGGGAACTGCGGGACTCTCAGAACCGGCTGGCGTTGATCGTGGATTCGTCGCAGGATGCCATCATCGGCAAGAACCTCGACGGTATTGTCACGCATTGGAATAAGGGTGCGGAAGAGATATATGGCTATACGGCGCAGGAGATGATTGGCCGGTCGATCTCTGTGCTCGCTCCACCGGAGCGCGTCGACGAGATTCCTTCGATCCTCGAGAAGATTCGCAACGGCGACCGAGTCGAATACTTTGAGTCGGTACGGGTCACTAGAGACAAAAGGAAGCTAAACGTCTCGATATCAGTTTCGCCGATTTACGACGCGGATGGCAAAATCGTGGGCGCCTCCACGATTGCACGCAATATCACTGCGCAGAAAAAGATCGAAGATCAGCTCAAGCAATCACAAAAGATGGAAGCAGTGGGCCGTTTGGCTGGCGGCGTAGCGCACGATTTCAATAATCTGCTCGGCGTTGTGACCGCGTGTTCCGAATTGCTTCGCGACCGCGTGGACGCGGGTAGCGTGGAATATATCGACAACATCCGTGAGGCGTCCAAACGCGGTGCGTCGCTAACCCGGCAACTGCTCTCCTTCAGCCGCCGCCCGCCGGCACAGCCACAGGTGCTGAATCTGAACCACAGGCTCAAGGAAGTGAGCAAGCTGTTGCGTCCGTTGATGGGAGACGATGTTGAGGTTGCTCTGCTGCCGAAGTCAGCAAATGCCATTCTGGAAGCGGATCCCGGGCAACTCGATCAGATTGTGGTTAACCTGGCAGTGAATGCTCGCGACGCCATGCCTCGCGGGGGCAAGTTAATTATCGAGACTTCTGTCGGTGAATTTGATGAGGCCTTTGCTCGAGAACATCCGCCGATGATTCCCGGCCGCTACGTCACGCTGGCGATCAGCGATAACGGTGTTGGAATGGACGAGCCCACCCGGGCACGTATTTTCGAGCCCTTCTTCACCACCAAAGAGCAAGGCAAAGGAACCGGGCTCGGACTCGCGACTGTTTACGGCATAGTCAGACAAGCCGGCGGCCACATCCTGGTCTATAGCGAGCCGGGCCGAGGATCGACCTTCAAGATATATTTCCCCAGCGCGGATAGAAAACTCGAAAGTGACGAAGAAAGACGGGAAGAGTCGCTGCCGCCGCGACGCGATGGAGTGACGATCCTGCTGGTGGAAGACGACGTCCTCATGCGGCAGCTTACCCGCAAGATGCTGGAGGACCATGGCTACGAAGTGCTGGAGGCTGAGGATGCGAAGGCGGCGCTGAAACTGATCGGCGCCAGCAGCGTGCCGGTTGATCTGGCTCTCACCGACGTCGTAATGAAGGGCATGACGGGTCCCGAGCTCTTGTTGCGACTGATCGACTCCTATCCAGTGATGAAGGGCGTATACATGTCGGGCTATACCGGAGAGCTGGTTGCCGGTCAGGGACTGGATAGCAGTATTCGCCTGCTCGAAAAGCCCTTTACCAGGGCTGCACTGCTTAAAATCCTCGATGAATCTCTGGGATAACTACCTCCAGTCGTAGAGCGCTCAGTCCGTCGCTTTCGCCGGTCTTCTTTCTCGTTGCTCTCCTTCCCCGGCTTTGCCATACTCGGGGCCGCTATGAAAGGCAATCCAAAAGTTCTTACTGAACTGAATAAGGCACTGCGGGAAGAGCTGACCGCGATCAACCAGTATTTTCTGCACGCGGAAATGTGCGAAAACTGGGGATATCACAAGCTCTCCGAATTCATCAAGAAACAATCCCTCGGCGAAATGAAGCATGCCGAAGTGCTGATCGAGAGGATTTTGTTTCTGGATGGCAGCCCGTCGATGATGCCCTTGGAATTGAAAGTCGGCGGCACAGTCAGGGGAATGCTCGAGAGTGATCTCGCGCTGGAATTGGGAGCGGTGAAGCAGTACAACGACGCCGTGGCGATCGCCACCAAAGAAGGTGATAACGGATCGCGCGATCTGCTGGTACAGCTGCTTAAAGATGAAGAAGAGCATGCGGACTTTCTCGAAGCGCAGGTGCACTTGATTAAGGAAGTCGGCTACGAGCGCTATTTGACCATGCAAATGGGCGAGAGCGAAGAAGAGTAAGAGGAATTGAGAAGCCCCATTTCTCTTTGAAAAGCATGAAATGGGGCTGCTGAAATCGATTCTGTTCTGTTATTTCACCGTCACCGTCAGCAACTGCGCTCCGCTGACTACGTAATCAAGCGACGGAGTCGCTGTCTCGTCCACGTTCGATTCGCCGCTGACGATCATCTCCTGATTCCCGCGCATGCCATCCATCACATTCATGACAGAGATCGGCAGCGTCGGCATCACTTTGTCTGCGACGCGGGCTTCTGGATCAGCTTCGAGCAGGGATACATAGAGGCGGTTGTTGGAGTGCTCTTTATTCAGCAGAGCGATGGTGGAGGCGAGGTCGAGTTTCCGTCCGAATGCCGGATTGGTGTGGCTGGCTCGATCTAGAGTCTCGCCATCGCTGACCAGGATGCGCAGCGTTCCCTTGCTGGCCGAAGTAGGAATCTTTACCGGAATCTGGCGCACCACGCGCTCGCCGCGATAGGGCGCCAGCACAGTTTCAACCATGATCTGGTCGCCGGGCCGGACTTCGCTGACGTCGGTGCGGGCACTCTCCAGGCGCGCCCAGCGCCGTTCGCGAACGAGATCAAAATCGAGCTTCACGCTGTTCACCGCGGGAGCGTTGTACGGATTGTCGTAAATGCGTCCGAAACGCTCGCCCAGCGAAAGAGCCGCAGCCATGGCCGCAGGCTGTCCGTTTTCGGCCGGGACAAACATGTTTCGCAGTCCAACCTCCGCGAAGCCCTTCACGTCGATGCTCCCGTTCAGCCGGTACGTGATTTCCTCGCCGTACTCATTCACGCCATGCAGAGCGTTGAACACGGTGGCCATGATGGCGACCGGGCTCAGTCGGGCATTGTTTAAAACCTCGTAGTGAAAATCCTTCTCGCCGCTGCTGCTGTGGATGGTGAGGGTCACCGGGATCATATCCGGCTGCTTGTTGAAGACGCCCATGATTCCCGTGTGCCGGTCTTGAACAAATACTCCAGCACGCTCGGTGGTGTTCACAATCTTGAAGGCATTCAAAGGCGAAGGCAGAGTTGCCAGTACCTGAGCCTTATTCATCGGCAGATCGACTGAGCCAAACTGCAGCAGCGGATGTCCACAGGCCAGTAGCCGCTGAGGATCGATATAGGTCACGGTGCAAGTCGCAGCAATATCCATGTCGCCGCGGACTAGGATCGCGCTCACTGCTGATCCGGCTTCGAGAGGCTCGGGCTGCTTTTCTTCGCTGACCGAGCCCGCGCCCATCACCGGAACAACGCCGGCCGCCGCGAATTGCGGAGCGAATTGCCGGATCGCATCTTCCGAGAATCCGTTGAAAACCAGGGGTGCGTCGATGGGCTTCAGGAAATTGGCAAAATCCTGGGCCGAGGCGGGAAGGGAGGTCCCGTCTCCGGGAGACGCAGTCTTTCCCGCTGCATTCGTTACCGTCGGCTTGATGGCCGCAGCTTCCTCCGCCGGCGTTTTATCAAGCGCATTAATCTCAAGCATATCCGCAATCGGAGTCACTCCGGCGATAGGCTCTTTCGAGAATTCTCCGATACGAAATGCCAGCGCGCCCGCAAGCTTGCCGTTGAGGTATACCGGACTGCCGCTCATTCCTGCGACCACGCCGGTGTATTCGACCTTTGTACCGTGAAGGCGGACCAGAATAATGTCGCCCTTCGGTCCGTTCACGTTGCGCAGAACGCCAAGTACTTCCACATCCATGGGTTCCGGCTTCACACCTTCAAACACGGTGTAAGCTACACCGCGCATTCCGGCGTGAATCTGATCCACGGGGATTGTGGGCTGTGTAGTTTGGGCGTTCAAAGTTGCTGTAGATAGGGATGTAGCTAGGACGAGAAGTGCGAGTACAACTTTTCTCATGTAAAGCCCCGAGAGGGCCCGCCAACGGGCCTGCCTTAAACTTAGATCCGGACCAAGTGCGACTCGTTGCCAGGAGGGAGAGTTCTGGGACTGGCAAACATCCCAATTGCGAATCCTTGCGTCTATACTAGCACAGAGGTTTTCGGGGTTCACTCATGTTTAATCGTCGGACAGGCAAGAGTTTAGGGCGGGATTTGGGGAATTTGGTTCGGCCGGTTTTGGCAGCTCTGGCAGGTGTCGCGCTTGTGTGCGGCACGCTGCCGGTCCAAGCGCAAGATCAATCATCTTCCGCGCCATCGTCGTCGCAGTCGTCAACACCTCCTGCGGATAACGGGAAACCTAGGCAGGATGTTCCAGTCGAAGCCGGTGGCCCTACGGACAACGTCGGACCCTATGCCATCCCGAAAAAGAAAGCGGACGATGCGCCGCCCCCGCCGCCAGTCACCCCGAAAAAAGTCGAGGACATGCCGGACTATTCGCTGAAGGTGAACGTCCCGCTGGTCAATGTCGACGTTCTTGTCACGACGAAGGACGGACAGTTCGTGCCCGGGCTGAAGCAGGAGAATTTCCGCGTTCTGGAAGATGGGGTGTCTCAGCAGGTCAGCCACTTTGCAGTCTCGCAGGCGCCGATTACTGCCGTGCTGCTGGTCGAATTTGCTTCGACCAACTACGTATTCATGATGCAGGCCCTCCAGGCCTCCTACGCCTTCGCCAACACGCTAAAGAAAGACGACTGGGTGGCCGTCAGTTATTACGACATGCAGCCGCACATTCTTGTGGATTTCACGCAAGACAAGCGAGCAGTGTATGGCGCGCTGAACCAGTTACGTATCCCCGGCTTCGCAGAGACGAATCTTTTCGACGCGCTGTTTGACACGCTGGATCGGCTGGATCGCGTGGAAGGGAAGAAGTACATCATTCTGGTCACCACGGGAATCGACACCTTCAGCAAGCTCACGCTCGACAAAATCATGAAAAAGATTAAGGACACGAAGGATGTCACCATTTTCCCGATCAGCGTGGGATTCATCGTGCGCGAATACTGTGACACCCATCCCGGCGGTTGCCGCAACACGCACGGTATGGGCATTCCGGTTGGACACATGGATTACCTGCAAGGCGACAATGAGATGCGAACGTTCGCTGCTATGACCGGCGGCCGCGCTTACTTTCCGCGCTTCGAAGGAGAGTTGCCTGAATTGTTTGGCGATATCTCCGGCGACATCCGCAATCAATACACCATCTCTTATGCTCCGACCAATACGAAGCTCGACGGAACGTACCGCAAGCTGAAGGTGCAGGTCGTTGCCCCGGATGGTGGTCAATTGAAAGTGAGAGATCAGAAGGGCAAGGACGTAAAGATCGAGGTTGTTTCACGGGAAGGCTACACCGCCAAACACACGGTGGACTAAGATCGGCCTCCCGATCTTCGGTTTCCTTAAGCTCGAACGCCCTTGTTCGGTGCGGGTTTTGGCGCAATTGTAAATTTGTGGTGAAATCTAACTGCCGGGTTCTTTGCATCCGCGAAATGGTGTATCCTTCCGTGGCGCTTTTGTAGTCCCAGTCCAAAGAAAGAAGGACCGCCCCTTGCCCAAGAGATTTCTCCTTGTAGCCTTTTGTTTGCTTCTCGCGATAACCGGCGCTTCGTCCGCTCAAACCATCCAGCGACTCGCCCACCAGCCGCCCGACGGAGCCGGAATCGGCTTCCTGCTCACTGATGGCACGGTCCTATATCAAGGAAACGCGGAATCTGATTGGTACAAACTGACTCCCGATAACGCCGGGAGCTATATCAACGGTATCTGGACGCGTATGGCGAATCTGCCTGCGGGGTACGTCCCCGATGCTTTCGCGTCCGCGGTTTTGCCCGACGGGCGCGTGGTGATCACCGGCGGCGAATATTTGAACGGCAATTTCACGCTGACGAATCTTGGCGCGATTTACGATCCCAAAGCGAATACGTGGACGAACCTTCCAGCTCCGGCAACCTGGCAATACATCGGAGACTCGCCTTCCGTCGTGCTGCCGAACGGCACTTTCATGGTCGGGAACAAGCTGACGAAGAGCATGGCCAGCCTGAATGCAACGACTTTGAAGTGGACCGTGACTCCGGGTACTGGAAAATCCGATTTCAACGCAGAAGAGGGCTGGACTTTGCTGCCCGACGGCACAGTCCTCACTGAGGACGTGAAAAATGCTCCGAATTCGGAGCGGTATAACTCGACGAAGAAAAGCTGGTCAACAGCCGGAAGTACGATCGTTGATCTGCATTCGCCTTCGCCCTTTGGTTGCATCCACTACGGACCCAACAATTCGCTTTGTTACTACCCGCCAGGGGAGATCGGTCCCGCGATTCTTCGTCCGGACGGTACGGTCTTTGCCACCGGTTCCAACTCCAGCACCGGTAGCGGCGCAGGACACACCGCAATTTACGACACTAAAACGGGAACTTGGACGGCCGGTCCCGACTTTCCCAACGGCGACAATGCGGGCGACAGCTTCGCCGCACTGCTTCCCAATGGCGACGTCTTGGTGGAAGGTTTCTTTTCCTCGTACCTATGGGATGGAGTTAGCTTCACGCAGACTCTATCGACTCCTGGCAGCCTGATCGTACTGCCCACCGGCCAAGTCCTGGTTGGCGGAACGGAGGTCTACAACCCCACCGGAACCTCCGACCCAAGTTGGGCGCCCACCATCACCTCGGTGACAACCTCGGTGACGCGTGGAAAGACATACAAAATCTCCGGAACGCAGTTCAACGGGCTATCACAGGCCGCAGCGTTCGGAGATGAGTTTCAAACGGCAACGAACTACCCGCTGGTCCGAATCACCAACATCGGGACGGGCCACGTGTTCTATGCCAAAACACATAACCACAGCACAATGGCAGTTGCTACCGGCTCGGCAATCGTCTCCACGAGCTTCGACGTTCCAGCGACGATGGAGACGGGGGCAAGTTCCCTGGTAGTTGTGGCAAATGGAATTCCTTCGATCACGGTCAGCATCACCGTGAACTAAGCTTTATGTTCCGGATGGTTCAAGCCCCCGGAGGATCGGGGACTTCTTTTTCGAGCAAAAATTAAAGCCCGTGGAACAGGCGATCAAGCAGAAAGAAGATGGCTGCCCCGACAAAAACGAGCAGGGCCATCTTCATCGCCGGTTCTTTATTTACTTCCGGAATTAAATCAGAAGCAGCGACATAGATCGTGACTCCCGCTGCCAGCGGCAAGCCCGCTCCTACGTGATGGCGGAAGATCGCCATCGTCAGAACTCCGGCAAGAGTGGATCCGCCCAGAACAACGGATGCGCCCCAAGCGATTCCCCGGCTGCGTCCGCTGGCCAGCATGACCGAACTCACAGTGAAGCCCTCGGGAATCTTGTGCAGGAAGATGGCGAGGAAAATCAGCCACCCCAGCCAGTTCGAAACCAGGAATCCTGAAGCGATTGCGATCCCGTCGAAAAACGTGTGAATGATCAGACCGAGCAGAACCGAGTATCCCTTGTGCGAGTGAATGAATTCATCGTGATGGGTCTCCTCTCCAAAATGAAAGTGAGGAGTGACAGTGTGCTCGAAGAAATGAACGACTAAATAGCCGAGCAATACGAGAATTGCCGCACCTCGACCACGCAGCTCGAGACTTTTGGGAACCATCTCGACCAGGGCTGTCGCCAGCATGAATCCCGCGCCGAGCGCCACGAAGTAGCGCAGATAACGCCGCTCCCAATGCCGCTGCACAATGATCGCGCCGCCGAAAATATTGGCAGCAGCGGCACTAAGGCCCAGAAGGACACTGGTGAAGATGGGGTTCATTCGTTCGGAAGCGCGATCATACCAGCCTGCCGAACAATTCACCACGGAGGCACGGAAAAACGCGAGTGCAATTCTCTGTGACTCCGTGTCGCCGTGGTGAAAATCTCATCCGCTATGCCGGATATGCATCACGTCCCCATCCTGCACGATGTAATCCTTGCCTTCCAACCGCAGCGTGCCCTTGGCGCGGGCGTTGGCTTCAGAACCCGCCTCCAGAAGCTGATCCCAGCGAATCGTCTCGGCACGGATGAAATGCTTTTCCAGATCGGAGTGGATCGCTCCCGCCGCTTCCTGCGCTCGAGAGTTGGCAGGGACTTGCCAGGCGCGGCATTCATCTTCGCCGGCGGTGAAAAACGAAATCAGTCCGAGCAGTTTATACGTTGTCCGGATGAGCCGCACCAGCCCGCTTTCCTTGAGGCCGTAGCTCGACAGAAATTCCGCCGCATCTGCGTCGCTCATTTCCGAGAGTTCTGCTTCGACCTTCCCGCAAATCGCGGTTGCAGCCGCGTTGGGGCGAGCCGCGATTTCGGTCAATTTGTATTTCTCGACCGCTTCTTCGAGTTCTTTTCCCAGTTCGGTCGACTCTCCGATGTTGAGCACATAGAAAATCGGCTTCTCGCTCAGGAACATGAAACCGCGAAGACGCTTCTTGTCCTCCGGAGTCATCTCCATTTCGCGCAGCGGCTTCTCTGATCCGAGATGCGTGTTCGCGCGCTTGAGCAGTTCGAATTCTTTTTCGAGCTCCGGCGTCTTCATCTTCTTGAGATCTTTTTCCAGGCGCTCGAGCCGCTTTTCGATCTGCCCAAGATCGCTCACCATCAAGTCGAATTCGACATTCCTGATGTCGCGCAGCGGATCGATCTCCCCCACGTGCGCAATGGCGGGATCGTCGAAGACCCGGACCACGTGTGCCAGAGCATCCACCTGTCGCAGGTGGCCGATGTAGGCGGATTCCTTCAAAGCGTCCTGCCCAATCGCGCCGACGTCCACGTAGTCGACGGACGTATGCGTCAGCTTCTTCGGGTTGTATAGCGCGGCCAAGCGATCGAGGCGATCGTCAGGAACCTTGGCGACTCCGACGTGGGCTTCACGCGGATTCGCCGATTGGGCCGACAAATGCGCCTTGGTCAAAATGTGGAATAGCGATGTCTTGCCTACCTGAGGCAGTCCAATAATGCCTGTTTTCATAAAGGGAGCTTCTGGCGGCTAGCTTTTTGACCTGAGCATTGGGCCGAACCGGACCTCGAGATCAACACTCGGCCCAGCCAGCGCCGAGCAACCATTCAGAATAACCCATGAGATCGCAGATTGCCCAAGCATGCCCCTTTACTGGGGCAAACGGCTGTCTGTGATCCCCAATCACCTTCAAAGGTGATACCTCAAACAGGAGCCGATCGGGCCCTCCCGTACTCTGCGTTTCAGATGCAGTTCCACCGACCTGTCCAGCTAGCCGCGGGGAATATGTTCAATGTCCTGAATCGAGGTGCCGTATGTTCGCCAATCCCACACCCAGCTGGTATCACAGCAATCAATACAACGAACAATCCTCTTGCGAGCCCTGTGCTGGAGTCGTGCGTCACGAGAAGTGGTGCATCACTTGCGATCCGCTGGTTCGGTACGCCTATGAAGTAGTGCTGAGTCCCGAGAAACTTACCGTCTGCGATCGATTGATCCTGCACGCGCTGGGTGTGTCGTGGCAGAAGAATAGTTGTCAGGGAAGCTGCCAGAGGGCTGGGCGAACCTAGCGCCCGGCAGCTTGCGCGGCTGCGGCCGCGGGAATCGAGATCTTCACGGAATCCGGCTGCGTCCAGACGGCCGTGCCGCTCGCAAGATCCAGGCGGTTCATGGTGATCGTCACCTGCTGACTGCCAACGTTAACGAACAGGTAGTGATAATTCACCTCCTTGCTTTGGAAAGGATCGTCCGGCAGTCGCTGGATGGGGTAAGCATGCGCTCCACCTCCGCCAGACACAAAGTAAGTCACGCCGCCATGTTCGTGCCGCTCGTAGTTGTGAACGTGCCCCGAGAAAACAATGATCCCATATCGGGCGTGCGCTTGACGTGCTTCCAGCATCTTCGCTAGCGCTTGTTCCGAAGCACGGGCCGAGTGTCCACCACCGTGCAGCTTTTCATCCGACGAACTGGTGTAGGGCGGGTGATGAAACATCAGAAACACGAAGTTCACGTCCAGCGGGACGTGATCCAGTTTGTCCGCCAACCAGGTTCCTTGCGGTCCTGCGATTTCGTCCTGCGAGCTGTCCAGTGCCAAAATCAACGCATTGGCGGCGCGAACGGAATAATAGCGGCTGTCCTTTAAGTCCGGAAAGCGCTGAAAGTAGTTCCCGAGCGCTATTTTTGCGTCGCCATGCAAGTCGTGATTGCCCAGCGCCGGATAAACCGGAATCTTCTTCTCCCGCCAAACACTCGTCTCGCGGTCCCAGACTTTCCAGTCATTGGTGTCAAAGCCGTTGTAGACGATGTCTCCCGTGAAGCAAATGAATGCAGGATTCACCGCAGCGATCGCTCGCACCAGCGCAAGGCGCACTGTGGGATTCGCCGGCTCCGTATCTGCGGGGTCGTGGAAGCGCGTATCCCCATACGCGACGAAGCTGAAAGGCGTATTTACATCGGCGCGCAGATCAACCGCAGCCGTCTGTGTGCTCAACTTCTTGGTGCAGCAGGTCAGCCCGAAGATGGCGGCGGTCGCGATGACCGCAACCAAAGTTGTGGCAAAAAAGCGGCGCCTCGAAATGATCATGAAGATCCAGTTTCAAAGTGAGAGCTATTTTCCCACGACCAGCACCTCGAACTGACCGTTTTCGATCGTAGAGAGGAAGAGCCGATGCGTCTTGGGATCGAGTGCCATCGTCTTCGCCCGCGGTGCAGTCTTCACGGTTTCGACAACCGAGTACTTATCAGGACTATCCTGATGAATTACGGTGATCGTCCCCTCGCCGTTTGAGTTGAAGATTAGTTTCGTCTCCGTGTCGAAGGCAGTGGCGTCGACGTGATCTCCGATGGGCACCGTGGTGACGACTTGTCCGTTGTCCGCATTCATGACCGCCATGACTTTGCTCCGACACCCGATAAATAGTTGGCGGTTGGTCGTGTCCATCGCCATGCTGCTGGGAGACTTGCAGGGCGCAGTGGGCCAGCGTTGCTCCACCTTGAGTTCGCGGGAATTGATCTTTAAGACCTGGCTTTCATCCTCAAGATTGTTGAAGACATACCCGTTGCCGTCGGCAGCGGCGTACTCAGGGCCGCCGTCAAGATTCACGGTACCCGCAACCTTTCCGGTAGCCACATCGATTGCGGTGGCGCTGTTGCTTCCGCCGTTGAACGCAAAGACCCGCGAAGTTGCCGGATCGTAAATAATCGCGTCAGGCTTCTGGCCCGTCGGAACATCAGCGATCGGCTTCAACGTTTTCAAGTCGAAAATCGTCACCGTCGAAGCCTGACCGTCGCTGACGAATCCGCGGCCAGCTTCGGCGGCGATGGCTACTCCGTGAACGCCGGCTGTATTTGGAATCTTGCCGACGATGCTCAAGGAATCGATATCGACAACTTCCACCTGCGTTCCGTGCGATACGTACAACCGCCGCGCAGCCTCGTCCACAGTGAGGTAATCAAAGCTGCCCTGGCCGGGGATAGGAATTTTCTTGACGACAGAGTAGCCTTCCGACGGGGCGCCAACGGCGAACAACGAACATGCCAGTATGAAGATCCCGCATACACAAGAGCTGCGATTTGCCATTCGATTTGTCCTCGGCTGCAACCCTAATGAACGCGCCTGAATTTTGCCTGAAGGAAATCATCCCGCTCAGAATTTGACGCGTACCATGAACTGAAGCTGTCGCGGAAGACCGGTGCCTGTGTTGGGCGATGCCGCATTGTCGTTGTTGTTGTTGAAATTCACGGTTGTATCGATCAGACCGAAGCCGCCCTGCGGCGTCAGGTAGCCTGTGCCTGAGGCGGTGGGATCGTAAACAAGGTTGAGCGCGTTCGGATCGCCGAATTGCACATGGTTGAAGATGTTGAACGCCTGCACGGCAAAAAGCAGCGAAACTCGCTCTGTGAGTTTTGTTTCCTTGGTCAAGGCAAGATCAATCTGCCAGTACGGCAAGGCACGAATCACGCCGTTCGGCTCATTGCCAAACCGGGTGAAGTTTCCGTTGGCGTCAATCGGGGGAGCCTGAAATGCAGCTGCGTTGATGTAAGGCGCACCAGCGCTGCCTCCAACCGCGGGGTGCTGGTGAGGCAACGTCAGCGGCACTCCCGGAATAATGTCGGGACGTTGATTCGTTTGGTCATTGCCGTCCGGAAGCAGGTAAGTGTAGGGCAGTCCGTTGAACGGAGAACTCGCATTGGTGATGCTGTTGCTAAGGTCCATGAACACCGTCAGCGGGTGACCGGTGTGCCAAAGGCCAATGCTGCTCAGTTGCCAGCCTCCGAAAACCTTGCCGAGAACTCCGGGAGCGTTGAGCAGCGTTTTCCCGGGTCCAAACGGCAGTTCGTACACGGCGTTGACGGCGACGTTGTTTCGTACGTCGAAGACGCTCGGGCCTTTGTCGCACTCCAAGCAGTTCACGTTCTCCGGTCCGGAAGATTCTCCCCCGCCAACCGACCCGTCATTGATCGAGTGAGCCCAGGTGTAACGCGCTTGAAATTCCAGCCCTGCGCTTAATCGGCGCTCCAGAGAAAGTCCCAGAGCGTTGTAGGTGCTCGACCCGATATCACTCTTGTAGTCGACGGAGCCGAAAGGATTGCCGCCTGGATAATATTGGTCCAGCGTACGGACGCAATCGCCGTCGACCGGATTGAAGGTGACCGGTTCGGTGCACAGGTTTACCGCTCCTCTGGAAAACAACCGCACACCGCGGCTGCCGAGATACTGAGCCGACGCCAGGAAATTGGCGGGCAGCTGGTGTTCCACGTTCAACGTCCAGGTCTCCACATAGAGATCGCGCCGGCCCTCGCGCTGCAGGCCCCTTGGATGGTTGGCTTGCTTGCCAATACCGCTCACCCCCGTAAACGTGGGGTCCTGTTGTTCGAATTGAGTCTGCAAATTCGGGCAAAAAACATTCGCGCAGGTCGAGTTGAAGTTGTTGACGAGAACCCGGAAGGTATCGCTCTCCAGTCCGGCGTTCAAATCATCATTCTGAGCGGCGCCGTGATAAATACCAAACCCCGTGCGGATCACCGTCTTTCCCTGCATGGCGCTGGGAGCCCAAGACAAAGCCAACCGTGGGTCAAAGTTCACATAGCTGGCGTTGTACAACGCCGGATTCGCGGGACAAGCCAGCGTGTTGATGGGGCCGGGGCTCGGCGCCACGTTGAAGGATCCGGTTCCCAGACAAACGCCATGAAACTGATTCAGATCGAATACGGTCGTGCGATTGGTTGCCTCGTGGGCAACGCCGTAATAGTCCCACCGCAGACCCGCCGTCAAAGTGACGGTCGGAGTTGCCTTCCATTCGTCCTGGAAGTAGGGCATGAAGAAGTTGCGGCGCAATCGGTGGCAGCACCACGGAGCAATGTAGTTGATGTTGGCGATCGAAGCTTGCGATAACGAGTAGTCGTCGCTGAACGTCAAGTTGTTGTTGGAAGTTTGCCCCTGATTCAGCCGCACTCGCCGGTACTCCATTCCCAGTTTGAACGTGTGGCGCCCACGCGACCAGATCAAGTTGTCGATCAACCCATAGGTGCTTCCGACCTCGATGTCCGCGCTGTCGTTGTTGAGGCCTACGAAATCGTTAGTGCTGACGGCATAAGGCAGCGCGCTGGCTTGCGGATTGTGGAAGGGGGCGCGATTGACGTAGAACTTCACTTCGTTGAACAGATCCGGGCGGAAAGTGTGCTGCAGTGCCAACATGTAGTTCGCCGGATGATTGATGGTCTGCAGTTTGTCTGACTGAAGACTGCTGCTTCCATTTGGAGCATCCACCAGGCTGATATCGCGTTGCGCTCGGCCGTAGAGCAAGGTCTTTTCGCTGATTTTGTGGTCAATCCGTACTAACCAAGTGTCCTCATGGACTGTGGTCGGGGCAGCGAACGTCACTTGGTCCTGATTGCCCCCTTGATATTGGAAGGCGCTGTCGGGGAACGCGAATCGCGGTGTGCAGCCGTCAATTGAGCCCACTGAACTGCGCCAGGCGAACGCCTGCATGACCTGGCACATCTGTGCACCGTAGCCCAGGCTCGTCGCCTGATCTAAAACGTACTTTTGGTACGGAGTCGTTACCAGACCCGGTTCTCCGGCTCCGGTGAAGTCGCCACAGCATACCCCCGCGGGCACAATGACTTGCTCCGTGGTCGACTGCAACTGCCGGATCCCTTCGTAACTGATGAAGAAGAAGGTGTTGTTCTTCTTGATCGGGCCTCCGAACGTCATTCCGTATTGCCCGAGTCGGAATGGGGGAATCGCAGGGTTGCCGGCGAGGTTGTAGTCGTTGTAGTTGCGGGCGTCAAAGACGGAGTTTCTGAAGTAGCCGAAAACCGTGCCGTGATAGTCGTTTGTCCCGCTCTTGGTTTCGACGTCAATCTGGCCTCCGCTTTGCGTGCCGTATTCCACGTCGTAGAGGGCGCTGTTGACGCGATATTCCTCAATCGCATCCTGGGAAATCTGCAGGCGAGTCTGCGATTTTTGCGCCTGCTCCTGGATGCCGCCGGCATCCACGCCGTCAATCGAAAAATTGTTGTCATCGCGCGCTCGGCCGGCGAAACGGATGGTGCGCTGATCGCCGCCTCCGTCATCCTGGGCGAACGGCGCGAGCAGAGTGAAGCTGGCCCAGTCGCGTCCATTGTTGGGTAGGTCGGCGATCTGATTCTCATCGATGACCGTTGCTGCCTCAGCAGAAACCCGGTCTGTCGGAGCCATAGTGGCCTTGACTTCAATCTGTTCGCGGACCCCGCCGACGCCAAGCTGCACGTCGAGTGTGCGGGTTTGCCCAACGCGAAGAATGACATCGTCGACCACCTTGGTCTCAAATCCGCTGCCCGCGGTCGTCACGTTATACTTGCCAACCGCCAGGCCAGGAAACCGGTAATAGCCTTTAGAATTCGTTCGCTGCTCTTCGCTGAGGCCCGTATCAACCGCCAGCACCTTGACGCTGGCGCTCACAATCACGCCTCCCGAAGGATCAGTCACGGTGCCTTCGAGTTCGGCTCGATCGACCTGTGCGAAAGCGCGAGGCATTCCCAACATGAAAGTCAGAACGATGACGACGCCGAGGCACAATTGGAGGAAAATGCTAGTGTTCGAGCGCGCGGTATGAAGTTGCATCAGTGCTCCTTGCGGCTCAAGAAACGCTGAATGTCGGACAGGTAGAGGCAGAGCCCCAGCCACCCGAGATTCCCATCTCCGGCCACGTTTCCATTGGAGTTTTTACGAATGACTCGGAATCCTAGAGACACGGTGTGACGCGGCAATGAATCTCACGTTAATATTTCTTCAGGTTGGCGGAGCAGGCCTTGCCCGCTCTAAACTCTGGAAGCTTGCTCGCGGCGGCCGAACTTAACGAGACTGAATGAAGCTGCTCATTGTGGAAGACGAAGCTCGCATGGCCGACCTCCTTCGCAAAGGATTGACAGAGGAAGGCCACACCGCAACCTGCGCGTCCGATGGTGCGGAAGGGCTGGCTTTGGCCAAGTCTTACGAGTTTGACGTCATCATTCTCGACGTCATGATGCCCAAGCTGAGCGGATACGAGCTCGCCAAACGCTTGCGTCAGGAAAAAGTTCGCACGCCGATTCTGATGCTGACGGCCCGGGATTCCGTGCCCGACATCGTCCGGGGCCTCGACCTCGGTGCCGACGATTACATGACGAAACCGTTCTCGTTCGACGAACTGGTCGCGCGCCTCCGCGCAGTCAAACGGCGGGCGATGGCAGCAGAAGATACTCACCTGCAGGTCGCAGATCTGGTTTTGGACCCGGCCAGCAGGGAAGTGGTGCGCGGAGAGGATCACGTCTCACTGACTCGCACCGAATACAATCTGCTCGAGCGCCTGATGTATCGTGCCGGGAAAGTTGTGTCCCGCCGCTCACTGATCGAGTCGGTCTGGGGATTCGATCGCGACATCGAAGAAAACACGCTCGACGCCTTTATGCACCTGTTGCGTAATAAAATCGATCCCCCGGGGCGCCAGAAATTGATCCACACCGTGCGCGGCATCGGCTACATGATTCGTCCGGATGGTAAGGCATGAAAAGGTTCTCGATCGGAGTACGCCTAATGCTGTGGTACCTGGCGATTTTTGCTCTAGGAGAGCTCGCCTTCGGCGCCGGAATGTGGTTCATCCTCCGTCAAAATCTATACGACCTGGTGGACGACGGAATTGAAAGCCAGGTCGACGATTTGAAGAGCTTCCTCGAAGCACAAAAGAAAGACATTACACCGGCCAAGCTGCAGGAGGAAGTCAACGAAACCTACTCCATCGAGCACACTGGAGCATACCTGGCGCTCTATAACGAAAACGGCCACCCGGTCTATCAGTCGTCCGTTTTGCAGGCCAACCCGTCCGTCCTCTTTCCGCCGGATCAGGTAAAACGGCCTCTCAACAGGAGCCGACGGATCGACGGCAAGCCCTTCCGCTTCTTTTTCCGGAAGGTCAGCGTGAATGGCCATCTCTTCACCGTGGAGATGGGAGCTCCGGCCGACGATGCGGTCGAGACTTTGCATCTGTTTCGCTCGTACTTGCTGATGTTTGCTCCATTGCTCCTTTTAGTTGCTGCAGCCTTGGGCTACTGGATGAGCCGGCGAGCGCTTTCTCCTGTTGATGAACTGGTGCGAACCGCGCGCGACGTAAGCGGAGCCAATTTCAGCAGCCGCCTTCAGCGCCTAGAGACCGGGGACGAACTGCAACGCCTTTCCGACACACTGAACGAAATGCTGGACCGCATCGAGGCCTCTTTTCTGCGAGTCACGCAATTCACGGCAGATGCATCGCACGAACTCCGAACGCCCGTCTCTCTCATTCGCACGGAGGCCGAACTGGCGCTGCGCCGTTCGCGCGGCGAGGCCGAATATCAGGAGGCGCTGCGCCACATCCTGCTCGAGTCCGAGCGCACAACCTTGTTGTTAGAACAGCTCCTGTCACTGGCTCGGGCCGATTCTGGTCGCGAGACACTCCAGATGCAGCCCGTGGATCTGCGCACGCTGCTGCGTGGGGTCGTCGACAGCTGGCAGCAGGTCGCGGCCATCCGAGGGTTAAACTTTTCCGCAAACGTCGATGATCCCAACGCGTTCGTCATGGGCGATGAAACGCTGCTTCACCGGCTGGCGGATATTCTTCTCGATAACGCCTTCAAGTTCACTCCCACGTCGGGCGCGGTGCAATTGTCGCTCGAGTCCAAGGGAGAATGCCTGCGGATGACGGTCCGGGATTCGGGAGTCGGCATCGCCCCGGAAGAGCAAAGCAAGATCTTCGAGCGCTTCTACCGCGTGGACAAAGCGCACAGCCGCGCCCAGGGCGGTGCGGGCCTTGGTCTCGCCATCGCAACATGGATTGCCACGCAGCATCGGGGCTCTATCAGAGTCGAAAGCGGCCCCGGCAAGGGGTCCACCTTTTGCGTGGAGTTGCCGAAGATCGCGGCGCCCGTCGCGACCCCACAGCCGGCATAACGTACTTTCACCATAGAAAACTTCTGCCGTACATATAGAGAACGCCTTCCAACGCCGGGATGGCGGAACTGGCAAACGCCGCGGACTCAAAAGCGGATACTAAGTTTAAGTAAATCAACAAGATAATTGCTCGACGGCAGACGCAGCGGATCTTTAAAGCCTAAGTCCTTGGGAAGACTGGCGATCCATAACTACACAAATTTCCGGACTCTAAATGGCAACTTTGGAGCCGCCTCCGGTACGACACCAGCCGGGAAAATATAGAGAATAAATGTACTTGTCTCACCTGACTCTGGCCCACTTCGGCCCGCTCTCTCGGTGGTAATCCTAAACACATGGTATATAAGGCTTTTTTGTTGATTCATATAATAAAACCTTGTATATTAGGTTTATGTTGCTCCTGTCTTTAGGCGAGCAGATCGCCACCAAGCGTAAAACGCTCGGCCTGACGCAGCCGATGCTTGCGAAAAAAGCCAGGGTTGGACTCTCCACGCTCGACGCCCTGGAGAACGGACGGCTGGGCGAACTCGGATATTCCAAGATCACAAATATTCTCACGGCGCTGGGGCTGGAGTTGAAACTCCAGGAGGCAAGCGCGGGCCGGCCGACGCTTGAAGAACTCATCGAGGAGGCACGGCATGATGAAAGTCTGGACCGACGCCGCTGAAGCGGGACTACTCGATCGTCACGGCGAGCGCGGCAGCGGGTTTGCTTACCTTCCCGGCGCTCCGCCCACGCGCGAGGTCTCGGTGACGATGCCGTTGAGGCTTGAGTCGTGGAGCGTGCCCTTTGGCCTGCTTCCGGTTTTCGAGATGAACCTGCCCGAAGGCGTACTGCGCGAGCGGCTCCGCCTTGCGTTTGCGAAAGCCACCGGCACCTTCGACGAATTCGACCTGTTGTCCATTGTCGGCCGCTCACAGGTCGGACGCATCCGCTACACCGGTGACAAAGAACACCTGCACGAGGACGTGCCCTTCCAGTCGGTGGACGAGATTCTCGAACGCAGACGCGGCGGCGACCTGTTCCGGTATCTGCTGGAGAAATTCGCGTCGTTCTCCGGGATCAGCGGAGTGCAGCCCAAAATCCTGGTGCGCGACGAAAAGGCTTTCGCCGAGATGGAGCATACGGGACACCGCCTCTCGCAAAGCTACAAAGGCGCGACCCACATCGTGAAGATGTGGGAGGCCAACGAATATCCGCAACTGGCAGCCAACGAGTATTTCTGCCTCACCGTGGCGCGCAAATACGGACTCGACGTGCCCCCTTACCGCCTGGCCGAGGACGGCATGGCGCTGGTCATTGACCGTTTCGATCTGCGCATGGACGGGACCTATTGCGGATTTGAGGATTTCTGCGTGCTAAACGGCCGCAGGACCGACGAGAAATATCGCGGCAGTTACGAGGCCTCGATCATGAAGCGATTCGGGCAGTTTGCAAACTCGACGCATGTGGGCGAGGACATGGAAAAGCTGTTCGTCCTGATTGTCCTGAATTGCGCGCTTCGCAATGGCGACGCGCATCTGAAGAACTTTGGGATTGTTTATGACGACGTTCAGGGAGAAGCGAGACTCGCACCTATCTATGATCTTGTGACTACGTCCGCCTATCTGCCGAAGGACAGCATGGCGCTGACCCTTAATGGCACGACGAATTGGGCGAGCACGAAGGAATTGCAGCGACTGGGCGAGACGCGGATGGGAGGAACTCCTTCCCGCGTCCGGCAGATACTCGAACGCATAGAAGCTGCAATTGCGGACACCTCAAAGGATCTGCAAGCTTACATTAAAGCGCACGCGGAATTCATGGAGATAGGCAATCGCATGCTCCAGCAATGGGAGGAAGGTGTCGCGCTTTCGCTTAAGGCGGCCTGAGCAAACCGCCTGCTCTTCGGCGATTAGTAGAGCTACTTCCGGGTTGCCGACTCGGGAGTTGGCAAAAGACGAGTCACCTTTCTTCAGAGCAACAATTGAATCTTGTCAAACTGCTGAGCCCAACCAATCTTCGACAGGGCGTACGCGATGAGGGGAATGCCTACTTCTGCAACAGTGACTCTAGCCTTCCCCTTAGATTCACTGAATTCAACGATAACGGTGATCTCTTTAGGCCACTGCCCGGGAACCGATACTTGCGAGCCGGGAATTGTTTTCCCGTTCTCGTTAGAGAAAGACATCGTTGAGACGATTTTCTTGTTTGCGACGACTTCCTTGTAGGTTCCGGTGCTCCAAAACATCCTTCCTTGCGCAGATTTCATCGCCCAAAGATAGCTGCCACCCTCCCGCACGTCGTTCCGGACGACGAGTGCGGTGTAGCCCTTGGGCCCCCACCACTTCTTAATAGAGTCCGCATCGTTCCAGACCCTCCATACGTCCGCTACAGAGGCGTTGAAGGTACGTTCCACGCAGACCGTCGTGTGGAAGTTCCATGCACCGAGGACCAACAGGGCCAACATCAATGTGATACTGCCCGATATTTTGTAAATCATGCTGAACCTCCCTATATTCGGCCTTGACATTCCTCCCTAGCTGGTAAGGGCTAGAGCATTCCTTCCAGCCGAACGTAGCTCGCTTCCATTCCACGTTCCATACCTGTTGCAAGCATCGCCGCGCGCCTCTTACCATCGGGGAGCGCCATTCGCATGGTCATCAGCGTTGCTGCGCCGTCAGCTTCAAATCGCGTTTCAATATGGTTGTCTGGCGTGGGATCCGGCAGGTGCATGCGCTCGACATGTACGATCCTGTCATAAGGCTCCAACTCCAAGTATTCGCCAGTGATGTGAAATCCACCGCCTTTGCCATTCGTCCATTCGTAACGGATCTTGCCGCCGGCCTTCGCCTCGTTGATGCAGACCGGCATCGTCCTTCCGGACCAAGCAACCATTTCTGGATTAATTTCGGATCGGTATGGGTGCGGTACACGGCTTCTGGAGGCGCAGTGAAGCGCCTTGTCACAATCACGTGGGTATCTCCTTCGGTCTTCAGCGTCATCTTGCTCATCGCTTTTCTCCTTGTGCGCCGGTTAAACCGGCGAGGTGTAGTGAATGAAAGAGTCATACGAATGTGAAATAGCGACCCACATCGGCCCTGAGTCATGCGGAGCCGCTGGTGAGGGCGGCGTCGAAGCGTTGACAAGGGAATGTGCGGGCCGGGTATTCAGCCGCGTAAGAAACTCACTCCGGGACGCCGACGCTGTAAGGAGATGCGGAAGGCCCCATCCGGTGCACCGATATCGCGAGGTGTGCCAGAGTCCCGCGCGGTCACAGACCCCGTGCACGTACGGAAGCACCTCGAACGGGAACCGGGAGATCCCAGGTTCGCCCAGGGCCGCAGTTGCCTTGGGCCGCATCGGGAAGTCTAAGGACGCACGCCGATGACGAACGAATCTGGGAAGTCGGACAGACCTACTGTACCGGAGAAGTCCCCGAACAACGCCGGGCAACCGGTTGCGGAGGGGATGGAGGGAAGAGGCCTGGCCAAAGGGAACCAGCCCCAACAAAACGCGTCCCGGACACCGAGCCGGGAAGACGCGCTCAGCGCGTTGGAGCGGGTACGTCAAGCAGCAAAGCAGGATAAGAAGTTGCGGTTCAGCGCGCTTCTCCACCATATCTACGATCCGGAAAGGCTCCGCGAGGCTTACTTCTGCTTGAAGAAGGAAGCGGCGCCGGGCGTGGACGGTGAGACCTGGCGGCACTACGGCGAGACCCTCGAGGACAACCTCCAGGATCTCTCCCATAGACTGAAGCGAGGAGCGTACCGAGCCAAGCCGGTGCGTAGAGTGTATATACCGAAGGCCGACGGGCGGCAAAGGCCGCTCGGAGTAACGGCGCTGGAAGACAAAATCGTCCAGCGCGCGGCGGTCGAGGTGTTGAACGCTATCTACGAAACGGATTTTCTCGGATTCTCGTATGGGTTCGGGCCGGGGCGAAGCCAGCAGCAAGCGCTGGATGCGCTCTACACGGGACTGCTTACGAGGAAAGTGAACTGGGTGCTCGATGTCGACATTCGCGGCTTCTTCGATGCGCTTTCGCACGAATGGCTGGTGAAGTTCGTCGAGCACCGGATTGCGGACCGGCGCGTCGTGCGACTGATCCAGAAATGGCTCAACGCGGGCGTGCTGGAGGATGGGAAACGAACACGCACGGAAGAAGGGACGCCCCAGGGCGGCAGTGCTTCGCCGCTGTTGGCCAACGTTTATCTTCATTACGTGTTCGACCTGTGGGTCCAAGCGTGGCGTCAGAAGCGGGCGCACGGCGAGGTCATCGGGGTGCGTTTTGCGGACGACATCGTGGTTGGATTTAGTGCAGCGAGGCTTAACGGTCGTTCCAGTGGGTGTAAGTCCCACCGGTGGAGCTTGCTCAGTTGCCACCGTAGTTATACCCGACAACGGGGAGGGTGACCGACCCGTTGAAAGCTCGGGAGTAAAAGTCTCTGGAGGCTGGGTGAAAAGCTCAGCTAGATCCGCCAGGGAGGCAAGCAACTCGACAGGCCGTAGCGGATAGCGAACCAGTGTAGCTGCGAAAACCACGGCCCATCTGAAGCGGATGATGGGATCACTTGGGAGCGCCGAGCCCTTTAAATCCGGGCGAAGGCCAGCGACATCGGCGAAGAACTGAGCAAAAGCAGCCGGTGGGCTCCCCGCAGTCTTAGAGGACAGCATGTCGAGAAGGAACGTGCCTTGAAAGCCCGGAACCACTCGGGGGTCGCCTAGGCGGCAACGCACAGCGAGGGCATCTCGTATAAGCCGCAATGCGGTGAAGTCGGGATGTGCCCGCGAGTGGGACGGATGGGGCCGAGTAAGTGATGAGGGACTGGGACAATAGAACCCAGACCGGAGCGAGGGCCCCTGGGGTAGAGCGGAATAGTCCGCTCGAACGGAGGTGCTCAAGCGCGCAACGAGCCTCGGCACAGTACGAGGATCACGACGATGCAAGCGGAGAGCACGAAGGACGGACGCAAACCGAGCGACGCAATAACCTGCGCCGATCGGGAAGGCCCCGTCTGATATACCGGCCTTGGAGCCGTACTGGGGAAAACCCGCCGTACGGAATCTTAGGGAGGGCGATGGAAACGTCGGCATCATTCGAAGCCCGGTCCGCGCCATTGCTCTACCCGACACAGTAAGGCGGATGCCGATCAGTTCCGGGTGGAACTCACGGAGAGAATGCAGAAGTTCCATCTGGAACTGCACCCTGAGAAAACGCGACTTCTCGAGTTCGGTCCCTATGCAATCGACCAACGGCAGTGGCGTGGAGAAGGGAAGCCGGAGACGTTCAACTTTCTCGGCTTTACGCATATCTGCGTAAAGAAGAGGAGCAATGGACGATTCACGGTGTTGCGGCAGACGATACGGAAAAGGTTGCAGACGAAGCTGAACGAGGTGAAAGCCGAGCTTCGGCGACGAATGCACGAACCCATCCCCAAGCAAGGCAAGTGGCTGCGGGCGGTTGTAGGTGGACACTTCCGCTACTACGGAGTGCCGATGAACCAACCGGCGCTGGCAGTTTTTCGGTTCCGAGTCGGCTGGCTTTGGCATCGCTCGCTGTCGCGGCGTAGCCAAAACGGCCGCGTTCTCTGGGACCGCATGCGGCGTCTCATCACTCGCTGGCTGCCTTTGCCTTCTGTCTGTCATCCCTATCCTTTGCGACGCATGGGCGTTGCTACCTAAGGCAAGAGCCGTATGCGGGAAACCCGCTCGTCCGGATCCGTGGAGGGGCTCATGAGCAATCGTGATCCCTACTCCGCGTCCTCGATCGCGAAGCCGTCCAGGTTGACCCGCTGGGCGTCCATGAACCTGACCCGGCCGACCGGCCTGGCGCCTTCTTGGTCCGTCGGGTCAACAGCGGCCGCGTGCGCTGCCGCGAGCTGCTCACCCGAGGAAGAGGCCGACAGGAAGATGTCGCGGCGGTTCATGTCGATCAACCTCGCCAAGCCGATGGAGACAGTCGAGCAGTTCCCCTTTGTGCTGTGCGCCTGGCCCTCTTTCGCCGACCAGCCGTACATCATCAACAACCCAGATCTACAACGACCGCGTCGGCGAAACCCCCGGTTCACCTACCGTCCGAACCACGAGTGGTACTGGTTTCCCCGGCAGAAGCCGACCGAGGTCTCGATGCTCAAGTGCTATAACTCGGTGACCGAGGGCTCCGTCTCGCGCTGGTCTTTCCATACTGCTTGTATCGACCCGACCGCGCCCGCCGACGCCCGATGCCGCAAGAACGTCGTGGTCCGGTCCTTTGCTGCCCCGAAGGCGACCTTCCTCCTTGGCCCAAGGACTTTAGAGGTCGGGTTGGGTACCCTGCCGATGTGGTGCGCCCGGTCTGTACCTTTGGCTGTACCGTCCGGCCGGTACTGATGGCGCGACCCATCGGCGCCTGCGTTTGCAGGCGACCCACGGCGGAACTCGCGCCGGCTCGGGACCGTTGCGGCAGAGAGGAGGGACAGCATGCCAGCGGCGAAGCGAAATCCGCGCTGGTCGGGCGAGGTAACTCGGCACAGCAACGCACTCGATCTCGAAGCCGGGGTGTTCAAACACCGCGACCCGCGGGCGATCGCGCTGGCGCTGAAACGCTCGGCCGAGTCTAGCGGCCGGCGCAGATCGTCGCCCTACCGGTCGGCGATGTCGATGCTGACCTTCCACATCAACCGCGCCGGCAAGGACCTGCGGGCGCCGCAATGGGCGGGATAGAAATGAGGGTTTCTCGCCCGCTCCGGGAGTTCGACGACCTGTACAAAGCTCTGCGCAGTCGGCGATACCGATGCCGGCTCGACCCGATATACGGTCCGGCCGCGCTGCGCGTCGAAGGCGGTGCGCCGATAGCCGCGGCGATGCTGCTCG
>CAVPFM010000002.1:0-938537 GCA_963703735.1 uncultured Acidobacteriota bacterium | reverse complement strand
ATTGCTTCTCACCTACGATGTAGTGTTTACTACAGCTTGTCTGGCATTGTTCGACACGATTCTCCACGCGGAATGAAGCGCCTTTTCCCAATCCTCGCTGTGCTCACGGCGCTGTTCCTGGCGTATGCCTTGTACCGGGCGCTGGTGGTCGCTCCCGCGGACGCGCTGCCCGGCGAGGTCTACCGGATCATTTATTACCACGTGCCCTCGGCGTGGACGGCTTTTCTGCTCTTCTTCATCAATTTCATCGCGTCTGATTCAATATCTCGTCAGTAACAAACCTGCGGCTGCGTACCCGCGATGAAGTGGGTCGTGATTGCGATCGGGGTGTTGGGGGTCATCGCGACATATCTGCCGCCGACCAAGCGGCTGATCCCGGCGGGGATGGAGCCGAGCGCGGTGGCGACGACTGTGCTAGCGATTCCGGCGGCGTATTTTCTGATCGGCAGGCTGTTTCCCGGACAGCGTCTGGACGTGCTGGCGGTAACGAGCGCCGAAGTCGGCGTGGTGTTCTGCACGATCGTGCTGGTGACGGGGCCGATCTGGGCGCGGCCCGTGTGGGGATAGGTGGGCGCCGGGAGACATTCGGCTGACCTCGACGCTGGTGCTGTGGCTGATTTATGTGAGCTACCTGGTGCTGCGGCGCTTCTCCAACAGTGCGCAGACGCAGATGCTGGCGGCAGCATTGGCGGTATTCGGCGCGCTGGATGTGCCGCTGGTTTACTTCTCGATCTGGTTTTTCCGGACGCAGCATCCGCAACCCGTGATCGGCGGCGGAGGGTCGATGGATCCGCGCATGCTGCAAACGCTGCTCATCAGCTGGATGGCGTTTCTTTGCTTTGCATTTCTGGTCTGCTGGTCGCGCTTCCGGCTGGAATTGTTCCATCGGGAGGTTGAGGAAGCGCATGCGATGGAATCGTTGGTGGGCGCGGGAGTTTCTGCGAAAGCGAGCATGCCGTTGAGCCGGAGTTCAAGATGAACGCTGTTAAGTTTCTGTTCGCCGCTTATATCGCGACGTGGGTGATTCACGGAGTGTATCTGGGGACGCTCGTCCGCAGGTTCAGCAAGCTGCGCCAGCAGCTGAAGGACGTGGGCCGCAGGGGCTGAAGCCCGTCGGGTATTGCGTCGCTGACATGGCTAAAGCCATGCCCTGATGCGAACCTTTACAACCCGACAGATAGCCGAAGCTATGCCCTGATACGAAGCCGAGGCCGCGGCTCAAGCTTAATTGGTTGCTTTCCATCCGGTTTGCAGGGCGGCGAGGAAATCTGGGCTGCCGTTGGAGCGGAGGAATTCGTAGTCCTCGATCATGGCGGCTGTTCCGATGCGGGCCGAGGGCAGAGGATTCTCGACGCGAATCACCCGGGCGGTGAAGCGGACGTGGACGGCGTCGGTGAGGTGATGGCGGCGGGAAGGTCAGAGTGACTTCAAGCTTGGTTCCGGCGGAAACCGGGCGGTCTAAGTAGAAAAAGACGCCGCGGGCACTGACGTTTTGAGTTTCCGTGTGCACCTCACTGGCGCCCTCGAGCCGTACGATGGCGGGCAGGCGCATGTCGAAGCGCCGCATCGTCCGCCGTTCCTGTGAATTTGCCTGCATGGTCGTCCCGACAACGTGAAGTGCAGTCCAACGCGAGCATCGCGACAGCCAAGGATTCCGAGAGAGCGACAGTGATCTTGCTGCCCTCAATCTATAGAATAACCACTACTTTGCAATAGCAAAAATGCGACTTGGACCTGACTCGATCAAATCTGTTCGGAATTTGGAACAGAATCGTCCGGCTCCGAAACAAGATCACTTTATGGGCAGGCTGACACGCGAGCGAGCAATCCCTCCTGCCATAAGGACGCATTCGCATTCCGGAGTTTTCCGATTCGAGTCAGCGGCGTGCAAAAGAGCGACGGACTGCTGCGACGGAGCCCTGCACGCCCTCGCAGAAAATCGCCAAAGATTCGTCACTGGCAGCGTGAACGCTTTTGCGCATTTATTGAAGCCGCGCGGCATCTTTCGACGGACGCCGACGCATCTGACGAATTTTGGAGCGGTCGAAGGCGGGTGTCGCTCCAATTTGCCGAGTTGAGCGGATGGAACTGTCGAGTCTGCTCGATTCGAACGGCCAAACGGTTGCGCGGCGACGCTTTCCGGAATCGCGACTCAACCCCGGGGTGAGGTCGGCTTGACTTGTCTATCCGTCAGATGTTTAAGTAGTTATTTATTTTTCCGCCAGTTCCAGTGAACCAGCAAGCTGCGGACGAGGCTCGCCTGAGGAATACGACGAGGCGAGGTCCAGACCAACTCGTGCGCCATCTCTCATCTCACTACTGATCGGGCGAAAAAACGGGCTGGGTGAAGAGAACTGAGCGAAATACTGATTTGAATCATCGGAGGAACGCGTGAACGTAGATCGCCGCTGGTGGGAAACATCCGTGGTACGGGGTCGTGTTCTGGCCGCCGGGTTGGTATTGGTGGTGGCAGGATGCGGAATTCTCGGGCTCAGCGCCCACATACGGTCGACCCCGGCGACGGCTGCAAATACTCCCGCGGCGGGAGGCGCTGAATCTGTGCCCGGCCCATTGCCTGCGAGCGTGAGTTCGTCAGTAGGCGCACAGACCGCAGCGGCAAGCGCGTTCGCTGTTTGCCGGACTGCCCCTTAGCTTCGAACCGAACCAGGGGCACAGGCAACCTCGATCCCGCCGATGCACGCGCAAAATTCGTCGCACACGGTTCCGGCTACAGCCTTTTTCTTGGTACTCAGGGCGCGATCCTGAGCCTGCTGTCGCGCGATCAGCCGAAAGTCGTCCACCAGGACAAGACTGCCGAAGCTTGCCCGGATCGAGTCAGTCGAAATGAAGCTGGCGGGAGCGAATGCGAACCTCACTCCGACCGCATGCCGACCCGTTGCCCCGGAAGAGCAACTACCTAATCGGCAACGATCCATCGAATTGGCGGCGCGCGAGTGCCACAATTTGCGCGGGTGCAATATCAAGACGTTTACCCGGGAATCAATCTGGTTGCTACGGCAACCAGGGACGGCTGGAATACGACTTTCAAGTAGCCCCCGGCGCCGATCCGGCCCAGGCCGAACTGGAATTCAACGGCGCCAAGAAACTCGAAGTGGAAGACGGTGCCTCGGTCATCCGTAGCGACGCCGACAGCATCAGGCTCGAGGCTCCGCAGGTGTATCAGGAAATTCCGGCAAGAAGCAGACGGTGGAAGGCCGCTTCGTTCTGCGCGGAAAGAAGCACGTCGGCTTTCGCCGTCGGGTGCCTCCGATCGCTCTCGCGAGCTGATCATCGATCCAATCTCGAATTTCTCGACGTACTTTCGGCGGCAGTGGCGACGAACTCTCGACTTCAATTGCGGTCGATGGAAGTTTGAATATCTACATCACGGGTTCGACGACCTCGCCCAATCTTCCTTTCACCCCCGGCGTCATCCAGACTGGCTTGAACGGAGCGCAGAATATTTATGTGGCCAAGATTACTCCGCCGTTGGGCTCGATCGTCGCAGTGCTCGATTATGTGACGTATCTGGGCGGAAACGGAACCGACAGTCCGGTGGGAATCGCGGTCGACGGTGGAGGAGACGCTTTCGTTGCCGGAACGACTTCTTCAACCAACTTCCCGACGACTGCGACGACCGCGTATCAGACCGCTCCACTGACGGGCAGCACCGGCACGTCTCACGTCTTCGTGTCGGAGTTGAACAGCGGCCCGACGCCGGCCGCAGCTTCAGAACTCTTGTATTCGACCTACCTGTCGGGCAACGGAACGGATGTTGCCAGCGGAATGACGATTGACGCGTTGGGCGATGTTTTCGTGACCGGAACGACAACCTCGACGGATGTAGCCAACGCCAGCGCCGGCGTTCAGTTTCCGGCCAGCACGCTGCCCGATGGGCAGGCCTTCCAAATCATTTCCAACGCCGCCATTCAGTTCTTCATGACCAAAGTAAATACGACTGCTTCGCGCGCGAGCAGCATTGCGTACTCGACATATTTCGGAGGCGCGAATTTCGATACGGCGACGCCGATCGCGCTTGGCGGCGGCATTGCCGTGGACACGAACGGCAACGTCTACTTCAGCGGGACGACGAACTTCACCTATACCGGATGCTCGGGATGCGGGAGCACGGATTTCCCTATCCTGAACGCATATCAGCCGTGCCTCGACACGGCGCCGCCAACGGTTATCGTGAATCCGCCGTCTTGCACGGTGAGCACAACCACTACCGCGTCCGACGCATTCGTGGCGAAGCTGAACCCGAACGGCGCCCAGGGACAACAGCTGTTGTGGTCGACCTATCTGGGAGGTTCGCAAACCGACTCGAGCACGGGGGTGGCGTTAGACACGGGCGCTGCGAACGTGTATGTCGTGGGAACGACGAACTCACAGGACTTCGTGGCCTCGACGACTCTGGCGACGTTCGCCTCGTATCAGAAGTGCCTGAATAATCTTCCGCCGACGACCTCCGGCGTCGTTTGCACGGTGCAAACAGACCCGGCTCCCACAGATGCCTTCGTGGCGCGGGTGAGTAACCCCGCCAAATCGACGGGAACTCCGACGAATGTGACACTGGGGTACTTTTCGTATCTGGGTGGCAGCAACAACGAAGAGGGGCTCGCCATCGCAGTGGACACTGGACAGGGCGCGCTCATCACCGGATGGACCCAGTCGCCGTTTACCACCGTTGGCGCGGCCGGGAATTTTCCGGTCTCTCCCTATCCCAACGCCATTCAAAGCGCTCTCAACGGAACGCAGGATGCCTTCGTGGCTCGGCTGAACACGGCGGCCGTGTTAGGGCAGACGACGGTTGCCTCGTGGGCAAACTACTTTGGTGGAAGCGGCATTGATTCCGGCACGGGCATCGCGCTCGACGTCAACCAGGATACTTACGTAGCAGGTGAAACCAATTCAACGGATCTCTTCCTGGATAAGCCGATACCGGTCAGTGGCACGCAGAATAACGGCGGATACGATGCCTTCGTTACGCAACTTCAAACTGCGGTGAGCCTGTCGATTTCGGGAGTTCTGAGCCTCGGTCCAAATCAAACCTTCATCGCCGCAGGCAACCAGGCGAACTTTACCTACACGATCACGAACAATGGTCCGGACTTGGCCAGCAACATCACGGTGTCGGACAACTTCAGTTCCGCGATCACCGGCGTTCCACTCTCGTTTATTTCGGCGAGCATCAGCTCGGGAACCTGTGGCGGAGTTTCAACCAACAGCAGCGTAACCTGCACGCTGCCATCGCTGCAGTCTGGATCGACGGCGACAGTCACCATCGTGTTGACGCCTACCCCGAACAGCAGCGGAAGTCAGGCCGAGTTCAACGGCGGCACTGTCCAAGTCAGTGGACAGGGCAACATCGTTTTCGCGCAGACCTCCGTGCCAGCCGCGATGTCGGACTTCGCCATGTCGGTTGGCCCCAACAACTTCTCGGTGGCGGCGGCAGGAGACACCGCCACTTATCAGGTCAACCTAACTCCGCATCCGCTGTACCAATCGAGCATAGCGCTTTCCTGCTCCGGGCAGCCGACAGGGGCGACGTGCAACTTCGCGCCCGGCACGTCGATTGTTTTGCAGAGTGTCAGCGGAGCAACGGCAACACTCAGCATTTCGACGACAGCGCGGCCAATCGTGACTCCGGCTGCGTTTGTGTTTCCGCGATGGTTCCTTGGAATTTGGCTGGTCGTTCCGGGGTTGGTGATGTGCGTCGGCGGCCGCAAACGTCGTCAGATTGCGGGCGTTCTGATGCTGTGCACGGTCTTCGGCATGCTTGTATTCCTGCCAGCCTGCAGTCACAGCAGCACGCAAGCGCCGGTCAGTGGAACTCCCGCCGGTACCTACACGATCACCGTAACGGCAGCAGCGGGCACCGATTCCAAGAGCCAATCGGTGACGCTGACGGTCCCGTAAGCCGGCGCTCTGTCCAGATGAAAGGAAAATGCCCGCGACTTGCGTCGTGGGCATTTTCAATTTCGCGAAAGAATGACGACTTGGAACTTACGCGCCTGCCGAGAGTTTATGATGACCACCCTTGGCTTCGGCGATTCCGTACTGGCGGATCTTGTAGAGCAACGCCTTGTAACTGATCTGGAGGTTGGCCGCGGCCTGCTTACGATTCCAGTTGGTCTGCTCGAGAGCCTGAGTAATGGCCAGAGCCTCGGCCTCGTCTTTGGCCGTGCGTGCCAGCGACTTTAAGCCACCGGTATCGCCTCCTCGGGACGAGTTGTCGCCATTCCCGCCACCGTTACCGTCGGGGCGCGGCAGCAATTCGCTCACTGCGAGGCTTTCGTCTCCGAGAATCAGGTAGCGCTTCAGAAAGTTATTCAGCTCACGCAGATTGCCGGGCCAGGAGTGGTTCTGGCAGGCTTGCAGCAAGTTTGGGGACAGCGGCAGCGGGTTGCGAGCATATCGCTCGGCCATGCGCGTCATCGAGTGCTTCAGCAGGATAGGAATTTCTTCCTTTCGATCGCGCAGCGGCGGCAGGCTCAAAGTGAAAGCATTGAGCCGGTAGTAGAGATCTTCGCGCAGGCGCTTGGCGGCGAGGGCCTCGGGAATGTTGATGTTCGTCGCAGCCAGAATGCGGACGTCGACCTTGATCACGGAGCGGCTGCCCAGGCGCGAGAATTGCTGGTCCTGCAAAACGTGCAGTAGTTTTGCCTGCAGCAACGGAGGCATCTCGCCGATTTCGTCGAGCAAGATCGTGCCTTTGTTGCAGATCTCGAACTTTCCCGGTTTCGCGTGAGTCGCGCCGGTGAATGCTCCGGGCTCGTATCCGAATAATTCGCTCTCAAGAAGGTCGGCAGGGACAGCAGCGCAATTCACTTTAAGGAAGGTGCGATGAGCGCGCGGAGAAAGCTTGTGAATCAGGCGTCCCAGAACTTCTTTACCGGTGCCGCTCTCGCCGAGCAGCAATACCGGGATGTCGACATTCGCGACCAGAGCCGCTTGCGAACGAATCTTGCGCATGGCCGGGCTGGCCGCGATGAAGAAAACATCGTCAGCGAGCTCCTCGACCTCTCCGTTGAATGTCTGCTTGCCCTGGCCCAGGCTGAGGTCAATAACCGCGTCCAGTTCGGCTTTCTGAAAGGGCTTGGTCAAATAGTCCTGCGCGCCCAGCTTCATCGCCTGAACCACCTTGCGCGTGTCGTTGACGCAGGAGAGCATCACGACTTTGGCGCCGGGCTGTTTCTGGCGAAGTTGTTCGAGCGTCTGAAGACCGTCGATGCCCGGCATGAGCACATCGAGCAACACGAGATCGGGATGAAGGCCCTTCTCAATCTTTTCTAGAGCCTCTTCGCCGGTGGTCGCCGTTTCAACTTTGTAATCGTCGACCTCGAGCAAGGTCTTGATATAGCGCAGCATCCCCGGTTCGTCATCTACCAGCAGGATTTTGGCAGTTTGCTTCATGAATTTTTCCCCTTGCTGGCAGCCGCAACAGCAGGTTTGAACGGGATGAGAAAAGAGAATTTGCAGCCAGGTGAGCCGGGATCGCTCTCAACCCAGATTTTGCCGCCCATCCCTTGGACGAGGCGGCGAGCGATGGCGAGACCCAGTCCCATGCCGTCCTGACTCTCAGTTCCGGGAAGGCGAAAGAAATCGTCGAAGACTTCGAGGTGAAACTCCGGAGGAATTCCGGGCCCGGTATCGGAAACGCTGACCTTGACCGAGTTGGGGTGTGCGAGATTCTGACGGCGGCGTTCGGAGCTGGAAGGCATCGATTCGGCGCGGCGCTCCCACATATGCGGCTCGGCATGCAGCCAAACCGTTCCGCCCTGCGGCGTGAACTTGTACGAGTTCTCGAGGAAATTCGAGATGACGCGCTCCAGCTTTGGAGTGTCAAAGGGAAAGATCGGCAGCTTGTCGTTGGCGAGGAAATACAGCGCGATTCCTTTTTCCTGAAAGCGATTCGACCAGAGCCGGCACACGCCGGAGAGGCAATCGTTGATGTTGGCGGTGTCGAACCTCATCCGTAGGCCGCCAGTCTCCAGCGCGCTGTACGTAAGGAAATCCTGAATGAATTGCTGCAGGCGCTTTCCGCTCTCGCGCATGTCGCCCAGAACTTCACGCTGGCGATCGCTGATCGGTCCCAGCTTCTCGCTCTGCAGAAGTTCGATGTATCCGTTTAGGATCGAAAGAGGCGTCTTCAGATCGTGCGCGGCGGAGCCAAGAGCGTTGGTGGTGCGATGAAGACGCTCGCGGAGTTCTTTGTATTCCTGCAGCAGGTTCTCGGGGCCGGGCACATCGGCATCGACGCGAAGGGCAGCGCCTGCCATCGGTTCGGTTGCCGTTCCAGCGTCAGAAACGGACGAGTTCTTACGGTTTGAGGCCATACGAAGAAAACCACAGGGGTGACGCCGGGGGAGAGGAACAGCTGCACTCGGCTTGTCCACAGGAGTGCTGGTAAGAAAAATCGTATGTCAGGGGGTAGGGGTTGTCAATGAAAAAGGACACCGGAATTACCCAAGTGTAGCAAAAGCCTGCACTTTTAGGGGATAACAGAATCGCGATGGGCTCATAACTTAGGCGAATAGATAGCGAACAAAATAGCGGACGATTTAGGTTTTTTCCCGGGTTTTGCCGTCTTGAAGGCGCCCCTGTTGGATTTTGAATCAAGTTTGAGGGGGAAATCGCCCGAAATTTGGCCACTGATGTGCTTTGCAACAGACCAACTGCCATGAATATCCCTTTGAATGGGGCGCGACCGGAGAACGAGCGGCGTCGGTGGACCCGGCTGCCGCTGGCGATTCCCGTTTTTGTGCGTGGCCGCGATGATCAGGGCAAAGAGTTCCTGGAGTTTGCGACCGCCCTCAACGTCGGCGCCGGCGGAATGCTGGTGGCCATCCGACGCGTCTTGTCCGCCGTTGCCCAGATACGGCTGGAGATCCCTAGCGCGCCCGTAGCCGAGTTAGCGCCCCTCCCAAGGGCTGCGAGGAGCCTCCGGGCGCGAACGACCCGCATAACGCCCGCGCAGGGGTATTACCTGGTCGGGATCAAATTCTCCCGCCCCCTGCTATTGACCCGCGAAGGGGTGCGAAAGAAGAAAGCCCTTTCCGCTGTGTGAAAATGTTTTCACACCGATTACGGAAATGGGTTACCTTTGCGGTTAAGCGCCAGTTACTGGCGTGTGACCGGGCGGCTCTTTGGTAAGTTGATCCTCTTCAGCCAGATAGTCTAGATTTAGACGATCCCGTTGGAGCCAGGCTCGAATGGCTCTCCAGATGCTACATAAGGGTTTCTCCCCCCAATTGGTAAAAACCAGCCATGACCTCTGGCAGTGTGAATACGCTCGTCCAGCCCTTAGGGGAGATGCCTCCCGACCACATCGTTTTTGGTCGAACTGAGGCGATGCAAGCCGTGCGCGAACGCCTAACCAAACTGGCAGGCGCCAATGTTCCGGTGCTGATCCAGGGTGAAAGCGGGACGGGCAAAGACATCATTGCTCGCATGATCCACACCGCCTCGCCGTGGAGAACCGGACCGTGGGTGAAAGTAAATTGCCCGGCCATTCCCGGAACGCTACTGGAAAGCGAACTCTTTGGCTACGAAAAGGGAGCCTTCACCGGCGCCTACGGCGTGAAGCCGGGCCGAGTCGAGATGGCGCATCGCGGCACGCTATTTCTCGACGAGATTTCTGAACTGGATATGTCGCTGCAGGCGAAGCTGCTGCAGTTGCTGCAAGACGGACAGTTCTGCCGGATTGGCGCACAGGAAGACAAGAAAGTAGAAGTGCGCGTAGTCTGCGCGACCAACCGCAAGCTTGAGCAGGAAATCGAGAATGGTACGTTCCGCTCGGACTTGTTCTACCGCATCAATGTCGTGAATCTGCATATGCCGGCATTGCGCGAACGAGCCAGCGATATTCCCGAGCTGGTGGATTATTTCCTGCAGTATCACAACCGCAAATACAACTGCCGGGCGAAAGCGCTGTCGAGCGAGATGATGGCGGAGTTGCGCAAGTATCACTGGCCGGGCAACATTCGCGAGCTGGAAAACCTGATCAAGCGCTACGTGATCTTGGGGAATGAAGAAGTAATCTCGGCGGATCTGACGCCGCGGCCCACCGATTTCTTCAATACCGAGATTCCCGTCGATGGACAGATTTCGCTGAAGAAGCTGACGCGGCAGGCCGTACGAGAACTAGAGCGGAAAGTCATTCTGAAGGTTCTGCAGAATTGCCACTGGAACCGCAAACAGGCGGCGCGGGCGTTGAGCATCAGCTACCGCGCGCTGCTGTATAAGATCCGCGATGCCGGTCTGCCCTCGAATCGCATTGCAAAGCAGACTCTGGCCGCTCCCAAAGACGTCGCCGCGGACTAAGCGCCTGCCTCTTCTGGCGCGTTTAGTTTTCCATGCAATACCCCGTGTTGGGCGCAGTCCGCCAGAAATCGCCCGAGACACTCGTAATCCGACCCGCCTCCGGTAAAATCAAAATCTCCGCTCATGAAACTGTCGGTAGTAATGCCGGTCTACAACGAACGCGCGACACTGCGTGAGGTCGTCGAGCGCGTGTTTTCGGTTGGGCTGGATATCGAAATGTTGTGCGTCGACGACGGCTCGATCGACGGTTCCCGCGAGATTCTGGACGGCCTGCAAAAGCGGTGGCCGCAGATGAAGGTCATTCTTCAGCCGAAGAATATGGGGAAGGGGGCAGCGCTACGCCGCGGAATTCAGGAAGCGACGGGCGACTACGTGATCATTCAAGACGCCGATCTGGAATACGATCCCAAGGACTATAAGCAGTTGCTCGGGCCGCTGGAGTCCGGGCAGGCGGATGTCGTGTACGGCTCGCGGTTTTTGGGGAGCGGGCCGCATCGCGTGCTGTACTTCTGGCATTCCGTTGGCAATTCTGTCCTGACGCTGCTCTCGAACATGCTGACGAACTTGAATATGACCGACATGGAAACCTGCTACAAGGTTTTCCGCCGCGAGGTCATCCAGTCGATTCGTCTCGAGGAGGATCGCTTTGGGTTCGAGCCAGAAGTTACGGTCAAGATCGCTAAGCGCAAACTGCGCGTATACGAAGTGGGCATCAGCTATTGGGGACGCACGTACGCGGAAGGGAAGAAGATCGGTTGGAGGGACGGCTTCCGCGCGCTGTTCTGCCTGATGAAGTACGCGGTGACGGAACCGGAGCTGCCGCAGCCAGGATTGAATTCGAACCCATCGGCATCGTAGAGTCGGAACGACTAACTCTACGAATCTTATTTGTGGCGGGATTCGCCTGCCGAAACTGGCAGGTGACCTTGCACGGCTGCCAACAGTTCTTCGCGAAGGAAAGGTCCGCTCGACAGCAATCCGGTCAGCAGAGGATTCTTCCGGTTGCATTGCAGTGGAGTGTTCTCAAGCGTGCTGACGAAACCTCCGGCACTCGCGACCAGCGCCGCGCCCGCGGCGACGTCCCACTCGTTCTTCGGCGTTAGCGTGAAGGTGACATCGGCCAATCCTGCGGCGACCAATCCCAACTTGTAGGCGACCGATCCCATGGGACGAATCTGGTATTCGCCGCTCTGAAACTGCTGCCATTCGCCGCGCTTCACCTCACTGCGGCTGGCAAGAATCAATGATCCCTTTAGCGTGGTGCGCTGGCTGGGCTTCGCCGGCTTGCCGTTGTACGTCACAGCGCAATCGATGGCGCCAATGATCGTCTCGTTCGTTGCGGGATTGCAAATACCTCCAGCGACAGGCCGCCCGTTTTCCACGTAACCGATCGAGACGCAGAACTCAGGAATCCCCTGGACAAACTCGCGCGTGCCGTCGAGCGGATCGACCACCCAGACGCGGCTGTTGTCGAGACGCGATAGATCATCCACCGTTTCTTCGGAAAGCCAACCCTCGCCGTCGCGCAACAAATTCTGGCGAAGGACGGCGTCGACCGCACGATCAGCTTCCGTTACCGGGTCGTGTCCGATCTTGTATTCGGTCTCGATGGCGCCGGGAGTAAAGCGGGCAAAAACGGTGCGGGCGGCTTCGATTCCCGCCTCAATGCGCTTGAGAATGTCAGCGTAAGCAGAAGAGTTCATGGGTTCCTGAGTCATACGGTAAGAAGGATTATGCCCACAACATGCGGGCGCCGGTAATAAGCAGTAAGGCGCAGAGCAGGCGCCGCAGCCAGAGCATCGGTAAGCGGGTGGCGAGGTGCGATCCGATGAGTCCGCCGGGGATGGAACCGATCAGCAAGGTTACGACCAGGCCTGGATCAACGTTGCCCAGCCGGAAGTGCATCAGCCCGGTCATTCCCGTGAGAAGAACCGCATGAACAATGTCAGTTCCAACATTGACCTTGGGCGGGAAACTGTAGAACAGCAGTAGCAACATCATGATGATGCTGCCCGAACCAACCGACGTCATGCCTACCAGGAAGCCGGCAACCAGACCGATCAACGACATCCCGGCAAAGCCTCGCATCGTCGGAGGACGGTGAGAGACGCGTTCCTCGATCCGCTTTTGGAAGAGCAACAACAGTGGAACGATGATGAGCAGGATGCCCACCGCGCTCTTGATGAAGTTGTTCACGCCATCGCCATAGAGATGGCGAATGTGCATCAGCGTCTTGACGCCGCAGTATGATCCCGGAATGCTACCCAGGGCCAGAGCGGCGACGACTTTCCCCTTCACCGTGCCTTTTTTCAGGTGCAGCAGGCTGGCGGGGATTTTCGTGAAGAAGTTGAACAGGGCATCAGAACCGACAGCTACGATCGCGGGGACTTTCAGGCCGAAGATCAGCACGGGGAGCAGCAAAACGCCGCCCCCCACGCCGCTCAAGCCGATGAGAACGCCGACAACAAAGCCCACCAGGATTTTGGCTACCAACAGTTCCATGGTTACCCCAGTTGCCCCGTGTTCTTCTTAGACCGCTGCCGCTCCGTTTACACCGATGAAGCCCTCGCGTTCGAGGTGCAGAATGATTTCCTGCGCGGCTTCCTCGGCGGACAGTTCGCCGGTGTTGATGGTCACATCGGCATCTGCGGGAACTTCGTAGGGATCGGAGATCCCGGTGAATTCCTTGAGAATGCCCGCGCGCGCCTTGGCGTACAGACCCTTGCGATCGCGCTGCTCGCAGACATCCACCGATGTGGCGATGTGCACGAGGATGAAGCCTCCGTAGGGCTCGACCATCTGGCGGACGTGCTTACGCGTCGCATCGTATGGAGCGATGGGCGCGCAAATGGCGATGCCGCCGTTCTTGGTGATTTCTGAAGCCACATAGCCGATGCGGCGGATGTTGATGTCGCGATGCTCTTTCGAGAAGCCGAGTTCCGACGAAAGATGCTTGCGCACCAGGTCGCCGTCGAGCAGCGTGACCGGACGTCCACCGACTTCCAGGAACTTCGTTAGCAGAACGTTGGCGATCGTCGACTTCCCTGAACCCGAAAGTCCGGTGAAGAAGATCGTCACGCCTTGACGCGCGCGCGGCGGGAAGCTGCGGCGCAGTTCGTGAACCACTTCCGGATAGGTGAACCATCCCGGAATGTCGCGGCCTTCGTTGAGGCGATCGCGCAATTCCGTGCCGGAAATGTTCAGGACCTTCTCGCCCTTCTTGACTTCATCGTCCGGAACGTAACGGTCTTCGGCCTCGAGGTACACCATCATGCTGAAGGGCACCATGGTGACGCCGATTTCCGACTCGTGCTTCTTGAAGACTTCCTGCGCTTCGTACGGGCCGTAGAACGGCTTGCCGTCGGTGTCCTTGCCTGGTCCAGCATGGTCGCGGCCAACGATGAGGTGCGTGCAGCCATAGTTCTTTCGGATCAGCGCATGCCAGATGGCTTCGCGCGGACCACCCATGCGCATGGCCAGGGGCAGCAACGAAAGCTTCTGCGTTCCCTGCGGATACTTCGAACTCAGCAACTGGTAGCAGCGGACGCGGGTGTAATAGTCCACGTCTCCAGGCTTGGTCATTCCGACGACAGGTTGGATCAGAAGGTTGGCTTCGACTTGCTTGGCCGCGCGGAATGTGAGTTCCACGTGGGCCCGATGCATCGGATTGCGGGTCTGGAAGGCAACGACACGGCGCCATCCGAGACGGGCAAATTCAGCGCGCAACTCGGTTGGAGTCAGGCGCAGCGTGCGGAAGTCGTAGTGCGAAGGAACCTGCAGGCCTTCAATGCGGCCTCCGACATACACCGGGTTCGATTTGCTCATGGTGTAGTCGGCGCCGGGGTGAGCCTTACTGGTGCTATCGAAGACGGCCTTGGCTTCGGCAGCGCGATCAGGCGTCCAGACTTCTTCTACGTGTAGCACGGCCAGCATGACGCCTTCGCCGTCGCGCAAGGCGACTTTGCTGGTGCCGGGCGTCAGCTTCTTGGAGAATTCTTCGGTTACGTCGAGCGTGATGGGCATCGGCCAGAGAACGCCATTGGCCAGGTGCATGTCCTTGCAAACACCCTCGTAGTCGGCTTTGGTCATGAAGCCGGTCAGCGGCGAGAAACCGCCGTTGATCAACAGTTCGAGATCGCAAATCTGGCGGGCCGTGAGGTCCCAGGACGGCCACTCGCGAGAGTGGGCCTTCAGTTCTGCGGCTTTTTCAGGCGTCACGAGCAGATTGACGAGTTCGCCGCCGTGCGGAGCAATCAGATGGCTAATGGAAGCAGACAAGCGTGTGAACCTCCCAGGTTCGTCGAGATTTATTTATTGCAAATGTAAAATTCAATGTCTCTCGCAGAAGGAATCGGTGATGACTTCCAGAACGTGCTTTTGGGGGGACATGCTAACGAGACTTACAACGTCCTGCGGGTCTATGACCCTGATTGAATCTCAGTTTACACCACAGAATTCATTATGCTTACTGCACGCACGTGCCATGCCGACGAGGGGTTGAGTCATTGTACTGTAAACTGATAAGGATAAAAGGTTAAAGTTCGATTTTTCCTGTGGACGCACTTCTCCTTGATCCAAATGTGCAAAGCCTTGCGCAGAGCAGAGAAGGATTTCTTCCCCAGTAACGAGGCAGTATGCAATTTCTTGCGGGGGTGGGTGAGCGGCGCATCTTCAGTAACTTCTCAGTGGTGACTTCAGGGTTCGACTTCTTTTTCGACTGCGAGCGCAGCAGCGTAACCCGATTTTGCCGAGACGTTGTAAATCGTCCAGCGGTTGGCCTCAGAGCGATCAGGCCTGGTCGCTAACAGAGCCTGCTTCGGATCGGGCTCGATGGACACATCGAATTGATAGAGCGGCAGGGAAAGTCCTCCGCCCTTGGCTTTGATGTAAGCCTCTTTGCGCGTCCAGCAACGGACGAAAGCCGCGTGTAGTTGGTCGCCGGAGAGATCGCGCAGATTGTCGCGTTCGCGAACGGAGAAGAACCGCTCCGCGAGTTTCTTGGCGTCCTCTTGCGCTCGCACCTGCTCGACGTCGACTCCAATCTCACGTCGCCGAACAAACCCCATCAGCGCAAGACCGTGGCTGTGGGAGACGTTAAAGCGCAGGTCGCTATCAGGGCTGAGAAACGGCTTGCCGTATTGCGTGTAGCGGAACGAGATGTCACTGGGAGTGAGCTGAAGATATTGGGCGAGCAGGAAACGCAGCGTTCCGCGCGTGAGCACGTAATCGCTGCGCGGCCGCTCGATGCGGTAGCGTAACGCTTTCTCGCGTTCCTCGGCTGAAAGCAATTCGCGGCATTGCTCAAGATCGGGAGACGATGCGGGCAACTCTCGCTGCCACAGATGGACTACACCAGTAGGCAGATTCACGGGAGGCGCACTCAGCGACGCATCCCAGACTCCGCAGATCGAAAGAGGTGAGCTTTCCATACGCCATAATTCTGATGTTCGCAGCGTTCCATCCCGGCGACCAACGGCGAACGATTAACGACCAACGACCAACTACCAAAAAAGCTAGGAGCTGCCAGCTATGAGCTACCCTTCTTCAACTGCTGCTTCCATCCCAACACGCGTGCCTTGGCGCCTTCCGCTTCGGCCTCGGGAATCATTCCTTTTTTCTGGTAGAGCACCGACAAGCTGGTGTGAGCGAGTACGTCGTCGGGATCGACCTCCACAATGCGCTGCGCCACGGCGATCGCGTCATCGTACCGCTGCAAGTCTTGCAGAGCGCGCGCGAGTCCGTGCATGGCTTCGGTAAAGTCCGGATCGGCGGCGAGCGATTGCTGGTATGCAGCGACGGCGTCTTCCAGCTTTCCGTCGGCCATCAGATCGAGTGCAGCGTAGTAGTGGTCTTCGGCCTTTTGGCGGTCGTTGGCGTCAGGCATGAAGAGAGTTTCCCAAGCGGAATTCGGATTCTAGCATGGAGGTGCGAGGGCGGTGTCGGCTGGATTCCTTCGTGTACGTCCGCGTCCTTTGTGGTTATGATATGCCTGCATGCGCACCAAGCTCCGCTTCCTGTGGAATGCGACGAAGGGGCATCGGCTGGCTCCGTGGAGAAGTCCGTATCTGCTTTGGCGCATAGAAACCTATACGGGCGTGAAGATGACCCAGATTGGATTCCTGGAGTTCTGGGAATTCATGTGGCGCGAGCGCAACGAGCTGTGGCGCTTTCTGAAATGGACCGGCGAGATGGAACGCTGGGTCCATCCCAAGCCGAAGAGTTCTTAGTCAAACCCTTTCAACCCAGGGGACACAGAGTCGCACAAGGGAAATCTTCTCGTGCGACTTACGCGCCTTTTCCTGCCGCCGCGGATTCGCCCAGGAAGATGCTGACTTCGCTGCCTTTGCCAGCGCCGGTGACTTGCGCTGCTGGAGCGCGGTTGGCGACGATTTCCAGATATCCCATGCTGCCGAGGATTCCAAAGACTTCTCCGGGCGCTCCTTCGGCATAGGCGGAGCGAATGTCGGTAATCTCCTTGCTGCCAACGACAATCTTGAAAGGCGCGGGATTCGCGCCGAAGAGGCTGGGCGCATCCTGCGGAGTCAGGTTTGTGATCAGGTTGCCGAAGCGATCGACTTTCAGCACGACTGCGCGCAGCCGATTGTCGCCCGCGGGCTTCGGCTTCGGGGCGGCGAATTTCACGTAGTCTTCGATCTCGTCTCCGAATTTGTGCGAATCGACCAGCTTCGCGAGATAGGCAGAGACGGGAGCGAAGACATCGCGTCCGTGAAACGTGTTGCTCACGGGCTGGCGGAAATAGTGTTCTGATGTGACGTGACGCACGTGAACGTGTTCTTCCTTTGCATAGACCATCGAGAGCACGCCGTTGTCCGGCGCGACGAAATGGTAGCCATCGCTCGAGGCAATGATCGGACGACGCGTGGTTCCAACTCCAGGATCGACGACGACCATGTGAACCGTCCCGGTCGGGAAGTAGGAATAGGTCTGCGAAATCGCAATTGCGCCATCGAGCACATCGTAGGCCTGGACGGCGTGCGAGATGTCGACGATTGCAGCCTCGGGCACAATGTCGAGAATGACACCCTTCACGGCTCCGACAAAATGATCGTTAGTTCCAAAATCGGTGGTAAGAGTAACAATCGGACGATGCGGCAAATTTTCCTCGCTGGAAGACAAAGTACTACTTACAGCGAACTTAATTGGCAGGGAAGCTGGGAGTCAAGGCACGGAGGTAATAGCCGCATATACGATCCTGATTTCATTTCTGCTATACTACCGGTGACGCTATTGCCACGGTTTGCTTGCCGCGCGGTGGTCACTTCTTTTGACCAGATTTATCTCCGCATATCCTGCCCGCCGTTTATTTGCGTGAAACCCAAGAACATTGATTGTGAGCGGCGTTGCGGCTCTTGACGTGTGTCAGAGTGTGCGTGACAAACGGCCCCTCCAGAAAGAATCAAAATCGAATGAGTACATTTACAGAACTGCCCCTAACTTCTGCGTTGCAGAAGAAGCTGGCGGCAGCTCAATTTACGAACCTTACCCCAATCCAGGAGCGCGCCATTCCTCCAGCCCTGGAAGGCCGAGACGTGATCGGCACCGCCCAGACGGGCACCGGAAAGACCTTGGCGTTCCTCATCCCGCTGATCGAGATGCTGGAGCGCGATCCCTCGGAGCATACGACTGCGCTGGTGCTGCTGCCGACGCGCGAACTTGCGATGCAAGTTCACGAACAATATGAGCAGCTGCGATCGCAAAAGATGCCGAAGGCGGCGCTGGTGATCGGGGGAGTATCCGAGAAGGGACAGATTCAAAGCCTGCGCGCCGGTTCGGAGCTGGTGATTGCCACTCCGGGACGGTTGCAGGATCTGATGAATCGCAAGTTTGCTGACTTAAGACATGTCAAGATCCTCGTGCTGGACGAAGCCGACCGCATGCTGGACATGGGATTCTTGCCGGCGATCCGGCGGATTCTGGCGTTGCTGCCCGCGAAAAGACAGTCGCTGTGTTTCTCGGCCACGATGGAGCAATCCGTCGCAGGGCTGGTCAACGAGTACATGCGCGATCCGGTACGTGTTGCTCTCGGATCGGTGCTCAAGCCCGCGGAGAGCGTGCAACTCACGGCCTACGAAGTGCGGCCGGGAGAGAAGATCGACGTTCTACGGCAGCTGCTCTATGCGGAAAAAGGACAGACGCTGATCTTTACGCGCACCAAGCGTGGCGCGGAGAGGCTGTCGAAGGAATTGGTGCGCGACGGCTTCAATGCCGGCGTGATCCATGGCGACCGTTCACAATCGCAGCGCAACGCGGCGTTGAGCGGATTTCAGGAAGGGCGTTATCAGGTGCTAGTCGCGACCGATGTCGCATCGCGTGGACTGCATGTGGATGACGTTGCCCACGTGATCAACTACGACCTGCCCAAGATGGCGGAAGACTTCATCCATCGCGTGGGGCGCACAGGTCGAGCCGGACTGCAGGGCCGCGCATCGAGCCTGGTGGCGGGAGCCGAGGTGGTTGAGCTTCGCCAGATTGAGCGGACGCTCAAATTGAAGATCGAACGGCTACAGTCGGATGGAGTTTCAGCAGCGCCGCCGCGGCGAGCGATTCAGAATACCCTGGCCTCACGGACGCTGACTGCTTTGCCGGGTGAAGTATTTGTGTAGAGTTGCAAGTCTGGTGGCCGGGGCGCCGAGCTCAGGCCACCAGAACTTTTGAATTACCGGCGGGTACCGGAAGAAGAGTCATCGGAATCTGAGTCCTCGAAACCTACGTTGAACAGGGCGGCCTGCTCTGCGGCGTGGGCCTGCAGTTCGGCAAGATCATCCGTGGCGCCGCCTTCGGCGGGCTTTTCCTGTTTGCGTTGAGCGCGGCGTTCCAATTTTTCCCGCTGTTTTTGTTGTCGTGTCTGTTCCTTCTGGCGCTTTGTGAACGTCGATTGACCTCTCGGCATATCGATCCCCCAAGATATTTATTATTTCTTACGGGCCGTTTGCAGCCCAAACGAACGCACGGAGTGCATTCTGAATTCTACCAACGCGGCTCGCGCGGCTGGCGTGGATGGCCACGATAGTCGTCGCGACCACGTCCGCCCCCGCCGCCAAAACGCTGTCCGCCACCACCACCGCCGCCGCGAGGACGATCGGTCTTCGGCTTAGCTTCGTTGATGGTCAGCGGCCGGCCTCCGAGATCGGTACCGTTGAGAGCGGCGATTGCCTTGTCAGCTTCTTCGGCGTTCGTCATTTCCACGAAGCCAAAACCACGCGAGCGGCCGGTGTCGCGGTCGGTGACGAGTGTGACTTTTTCCACGGCTCCGTGCGGTTCGAAAGCGTTTCTTACTTCAGCTTCGGTGGCACTGTGGGGCAAATTTCCAACGTAAAGGTTCTTCATCGTAATTCCTCTCTAAGCAGATCGTCGAGGGTGGTGGCTGTGGCCGGGCGCCTCGAGGTTGGTCCTTCAGGATCGCGCGGCGGCGAAGGCCGGTTGCGCATGGCCTGGGTGCGCGCGGTGGATGCGGAGCGTACAGCAGAGATCCGGCGGGAGGCTTCGAGGATGCCCCATCGCTGGGAGAAGCCACCGAGGTCCGCGGAAAGAGCAGCTTTGACGTCGCCGACTAGGCTGTGGCCGTTCACATTCTCCACCGAAAATTCTTCGTCGGAATTGGGAGCGGGTGCGAGATATCCGGGCTTCCCGACGAGGAAGGCGAGTTGCTGGGGCGGCGTGGCACCGCGAACATCATTACAGAAGCGGTCGCGATGGCCGCGTCCTTTTTCCACGTTGATGAGGACGAGGTCATACAGGGCGGCGCGCCACCAGGAGCGAGCTTCTACGATGTCGGCGGCACAATCCACGTCGATGCCGAGCTTGCGCATGACCTCGGCGCGCAGATCGCGCTTGGCGTTGGAGGTGTCGACCAGCAGGACGCGCTTCTTCTTCACTTCACCGATGACGGGAAGCGGGACGGCCAGCTGGGGAGCATTCATCGGAGTATTCATGCCGGCACCGACCTGGACGTGGCGGCGGAACGATCCGCGGGTTTCGATTGCGTGGCTGCGTGCTTCAATAGCTCACGGGTTCGCTTGCGGCGGGCAAGCTTCTGCTTGCGTTCCCGATGAAATCTGGACTTGTCACCATTGAGTGCGGACATCATGAGCTCCTGTCGTTGCGACGGCTAACTTCGGGCGATTACAACTTGCTACGGAGGCGCTTAGGCCAGCGGTCTTTGGGTCTTCCTAAGGATCAGGGGCGAGGCAGCGAATAGCGCCAGCGTCGCCATGTCGAGAACGGAAATGAGTACGTGGGAAAACTGGCCGCGCTGGAACGGTGTGAATATGCCGAGAACTCCCAGGAAAAGCAGTCCCCAGACGAGTTTTCCGGTGAGGAAGCTATGAATTGAAAGAGTGATGGTGGCCAGAGATACGATGATGCAGATCGCCATCCGGTAGTCCGGGGACGAGCGAAACAATACGGCAAATGCCAGAGTTGCGATTGCGCTGAGAGTGATGAGCCGGATCATAAGGCGCGACTCCGGCTGCAGTTGCGCCCGGTCGGGGCGTAAAGTGATGGTTTCAAACGCCTCTCGATCTCTCAATCGCGAAGGCGCAAGGAACTGGATCGGCGTGGCTTCGAGGTTGGTAAGCTAAGTATACGCTGTTTGGCGGAATCGCGGTGAAACATTGCGGACCGCGAGCTCAGTGTGACTCATGATATTCGCCCATCGTCGGACTATTCGCGTCCGAGAGCGTTGCAATGAGCGTACTTGCACAAACTAGCTTGCTAATTGTGCGTTCTCCGCGTAGGATTTCCGTGTGCGTTAGACCGAATCGGTCGTGAGCAGTTCTTGCCTCAACAGCCAGTAACCTGCCCCGCAGTACCTCCGAATCCATCCAGCGTAAATCGATTGAAAGGAACACCGGTATCAACATGGCAGAACAAGGAACAGTAAAGTGGTTCAATGACGCCAAGGGCTACGGCTTCATCAGCCGTCAGAGTGGCGAAGACGTTTTTGTGCATTTCTCAGCGATCCAGGCGGGTGGTTTCAAGAGCCTGCAGGAGGGCCAGACGGTCCAGTTCGACGTGACCAAGGGACCCAAGGGGTTGCAAGCAGAAAACGTTCAGCCGCTCTAAGCTGGCGAATCTTAGGGAAAGGCGATGTCCATGGATGTCGCCTTTTCCCATTTGATCCTTTGTCCTATACCTTCTATGACACGCGATGAACTCAGCTCTTCCTACGCCATCATCCGGCACAACGTGCGGACGTACCAGTCCGCCGGAGTGGTCGAGGTGGTTAAGGGCAAGCAGAATGCAGAATCAGAATTGAAGAAGCTGGAGGAGTTCCAAATCTCTTCCGATCGCCACGAAGGCTGGCGCTACTTCATCGAGAAGACCGATCAGAAGGTCGGAACCGATCCTGCCGAGGCCACGCTCGTGCGCCAGGCGGAATTGGAAGTTCGAGAAACAAAAGCACAGCAGGACGCCGACAGTTCCGCTGGTGTGCGACCAGACACGCGCAGATAGTCTTCCTTCGGCTTGTCTCTGCCGGCGTATCCCTGACAAGTTAGATCCCGCTGTTAGTTCTGTTTCGCGATCGTGGAGAGGAAGTTGTGCGCGTGGGCGAGTTCCGGGCGGCTGGAGCTTCCCGCGGCGCAAACCTTCAACAACTGCTGATAATACGACGAGGCCTTGACTGCGTTCTTGCCTGCTTCCGCTGCGCGTCCAGCACCGTAGAGAGAATTGAAACGGTTTGGGTCGACTTTCAGTTCGGCCTCGTACTCTGCGAGCGCGGGCTCGGGACGGTTCATCTCCATCAACATGTCGCCCATCATTTCGTGCGCGGGAGTGTCGCCGTCAGTGCCGAACAGTCCGCCGTCTTTGCGGGCGATCTCGTGCAATAGTTTCAGGGCTTCTTCGTTATTGCCCTCGGCGTGATCGATCCAAGCCTGGATCACTCGGCGGTCCTCATCGACGGCGCCGGCAGGGATTGGCTTCTTTTGCTCGACCAGCTTGGCATGCAAGTTGTCGATCGCTTGCAGATTCAACTTTGCCGTCTGCAAATCGCCAAGATGAGCGGCACCGATGGCGCGAGCTGTAGGTCAGGGAACTGTCGCCGTCATCTTCTTTCGTGAGCAGGGGCAGCGCTACCGCATCCTTCCACTGGTGAAGCTCGGTTACATAGCTCGCAGAATACTCGACGATCGCTGAAATATTCGGATCGTAATCTGTACCGTACATGTTGTGCATCTTGGGCAGAGTCTTGGCTGCTTCAATCACGCCGCGGGCCTCGGTCTCGCGACCCGATTGCAGGTAGGCGTACACGAGAAACTCCATGGCGTGGAACTGATGCCCTTCGTCTTCGCCGTGGATGGTGCCCGATCGGCTGGCCTTGATTGATGCAAGGTTGGAGTCGATGTCTTCCTGCCAAAGTCCGAGGCGCGCAAAGATGTGCGAGGGCATGTGCAAAGCGTGCGGAGCGGCGGGAGCGATCTGCGCATAGCGGCGCGCGGCGGGCAGACCGAGTTCGGCCATTCCGGGGACGTCGTAGCTGTGAATCAGGTAGTGGGCTACGCCGGGGTGATTCGGTTCCTCGATGAAAAGTTTTTCGAGGGTGGCAGCAGCTTTCTTACGATTGGCATGATCGTCGTCGTCGGTGTCGATGAGGGACCATGCGTAAAAAGCCTGTGCTTCGTGGTCGTCCGGATTCTGCCGGATGAGTTTTTCCATCGCGTAGTTGAAGGCCTCGCCACGCTTACATTTTTCGCTCCTCGGATGAGCATAGAACTTGCCCACGGCCGCGAGATAGGCGCGCTCGCGGCTGGTCGGGGGATGCAGGCGCTGGCCGGCCTTGACCTCGTTCAAGCCTTGTTCGCGGCGTTGGACGTCGGTGTCCCAGCGCCATTTGCTTTTGGCAATGCCCCAGTGAGCCATGGCGCAGGAGGGATCTTTTTCGAGAACCTGGCGAAAAGTTTGCTCGGCTGCGGCGAATGCGAAGGAATGCAGCAAAGCGATTCCGCGTTCAAAGTCTTTCTGAACTTCGAGGAAGCACGAGGTCGGGAAATGCACTGTACCCAGTTGCTCGGCGGTGAGCTCGTGCTGGTGATGGCCTTCGTCGGACAGGCAAGGCAGGGCTAGGATGAGCGAGGCGGTCAGAACCGCGAGATAGCGAAGCATGCGTTTCATTGGTTGAGCAGGAATCGTCCGGCGATTAAGTTACCCCCGAATGGACGGTGCGCACAATCCTGCAAGACATTGTCGGCAGTTTATTCGTAGCGCAGGGCTTCGATTGGATTCAGACGCGAGGCCTTCAGGGCGGGGAAGAAGCCGGAGACGACGCCGACCATGGAAAGGATGATGAACGAAATCATCATCACGCCCATGGAAGCGTGCAGGAAGATGGCGCCTTCGTGGTCGGCCGTTTTGTAGAACTCGTCGTACAACGGCATGGGTGGAATGACCCATGTGAGGAGTTCGGCGACGGCCATTCCGACCAAGCCGCCGACGAAGGTGAGGACGAGAGCTTCGAGAAGGAACTGAACGAGAATGTGTCGCGGGCGGGCGCCGATTGCCTTCCGCAGGCCGATCTCGCGGGTGCGTTCGGTGACCGAAACCAGCATGATATTCATCACGCCGATGCCGCCGACCGCGAGCGTGCAGATGCCGATCAGTCCGAGCACGGCCTGCAGGCCGTAGGAAAACGCGTTGATCATGCTGCGGTCTTCGATGGTGTCCCACTCGGGCGTGGCCTTGTCGTCTTTGGGATCGAAGTGGTGGCGTCGTCCGATGACCTCACGCACGGCCATCAGAGCTTTCTTGTTCAGTTCGGCGGCCGCGGGCTGGATGATGATCTCATCCGGATCGCGGAGGTTTTTCAGATCGCGCATCAGGGCGAACGGGATGAATCCGTTCTCGTTGTCGGGGCCCTGATACATCGAGTCCTGAATCTTGTTGCGCATGGTGCCGATCACCTCGAAATCGAGGCCGCCGATTTCGACGTGCTGGCCTGCGCCGGGCGCGCCCTGAAAGACTTTCTTCGCAGCTTCGTAGCCGAGAATTACAACGCGACGGTGATCGGCGAAGTCACTCTCATCAAAATAACGCCCCTCGGCCAATGTGAGTTTGCGCATCTGCCCGTAGGGCATATCGACACCGCGCACCATGATGGAGACGACGCGGGTACCGATCTTGAATCCGAAGTCGCGGTCGATCTCGCCGCTGACTGCGCGAACCAGTGGAACTTCATCGCGGATGGCTTCGACATCCTCGAGTTCGTAAGTGACTTTCTTGCCCGCTCGCTGGCCGCCAGCTTGCATGCTGGTCTGTCCGGGCCAAAGAACGATGACATTGTTCCCCATGTTCAGGAAGGCGTTCAGCACGCATCCGCCAAGGCCCTGGCCGTAAGCGAGCAGCAGCACGACCGAGACCAGGCCCCAGCCGATGCCGAGCATAGTCAGCGCCGAGCGGGTGCGGTCGCGCATCAGTGCTTGCCAGCCTTGCGAGATGAGTTCTTTGATGAACATGGTTTCTACTCGGCCGCTCACAAGATCTCTGCCGCGGATTCACGCGGATCTCACGGATAAACCCGAAAACACAAATCCTGAAAACCAAATATCAATTTGGGACCGCGGCCACTGCCGAGCCCGATTTTGTTTTATCTGTGTTATCCGCGCAAATCCGTGGCGAACGAAGTTGGTTCACTCCTCGATGTGGATATCTCCGGAGCCAGTGCGGACGCGGAGCAACGGGCCCCCACCACGGACTTTGCCGTGGATCGATTTGTGCACGTCGCCGATGCGGCCTTGCACGGTCATTTCGATCGGAGCACCGACGTCGACGCTGCCGGAACTGGTCGAGATGTCCGCTTCGAATGCGGCGTTGCCGGGCAGTCGTACATGTACGTTGCCCGATCCGGTCCGAATCTCCCAGGATCCGGTTTGGGTACCCTCGGCGGTCACGTCGCCGCTCCCAGTCTCGCCGTGGAAGCCGCCCTGGATGCCGCGTGCGATGACGTTTCCGGAGCCGGTGTGCAGGTCGATGTCGCCGGAGCCAGTTTCTTCAATCTCAATGTTGCCGCTGCCGGTACCGCCATGCACAACGCCAGAGATTGAGCGCGCGCGCACGTCGCCTGATCCAGTCTGCAGATGAATTTCGCCGGTAAGATTCGCGAGCTTCACGTCGCCCGATCCGGTTTGTACGTCGGCATTTCCGCGCGTGCCTTCGACGATCTGATCTCCCGAGCCGCTGTGAGTACGAACGGTGGTGTCGGCGGGAACGGTGATCTCGTAGTCCACCGAAATGTTGTGGTAGTCCACGTAATCGATGTGGACGCTGTTGCCCGACTGCCGGATAGGAGGATTCTTCTCGATGGCATGGACATCATCGTCGCGGCGCCCGCCAAACCAGCGATCGCCGACATATATTTTGCCCCGAATGAAAATCGAGCCCGAGGCACCGGCGCGCACAGTCACGTCACCCGAGTGCGTGAGCACTTCAAGATCAACGGGGCCGCCGACCTGCAGCGTTCTCTCGAAGGTTCCTTGCGGCGTCGAGGCAAGCGCAGCGGTGGATGCGAGCAGAACGACCAGCGCGGCGAGCGTAAAGACGCCGAGGAACGGCCGGCTGGACACATGGGATGGGGAGAGAACTTGTTTTTTATTCATAGCGTAGCGACTCCACGGGTGTCATGTCCGCGGCGCGCTGGGCGGGATACATGCCTGCGGTCACGGTGATCAAGGAAAGCGTAAGGATGGAAAGTACGATCGAAATCGGAGAAACGATCGGATGTGGAACGAAGTCGGGCAAGGGAAGCGCTTCGAGTGCGATGCAGGTTCCCAGGCCAAAGGAGAATCCCAGGATGCCGCTCGCGATGGTAAGCATGGCGGATTCCGCAAAGAACTGCCGGAGGATGTCGCGCTTAGTCGCGCCCATAGCCTTGCGGGTGCCGATCTCGCGGGTGCGCTCGGTGACCGAGACCAGCATGATGTTCATGACACCGATGCCGCCGAGGCACAGCGTGACGATGGCGACGCAGCCGAAAAATAAGGTCACGACCCCGAAGATTTTCGCCAACTGCTTGGCGCCGTCCATCGTGTCCCAGATGAATAAGGCGTCTTTGTCCAAGGGATCGAAGTGCCGCACGCGAGCGATCGAGCGTCGCACCTGTAGCACTGCCTCCTCGTGATTTTCGGGGTCAGCGACTTCAAAGACGATGTCGTCGAGATAGCCTCGCGTGATCCCTGCACCCGGTTTTTCCGGGGGAGGAAAGTCGCGAGAGACGGCGGAGTAGGGCGCGAAGAGATAATCGTTGTCCGGACCGCTGTAGTTGGAATTCTGTTTCTTTTCTTCGAGGACTCCGACGACGGAGTAGGGAACGCTCTTGACCAGCACCGTGGCGCCGATTGCCGGCTGGCCGGGAAAGAGCTGGCGGTAGGCCTTCGATCCGAGAACCAGGACCCGGCGGCCTTCGCGCTCGTCGTCGTCGGTAATCAGGCGGCCTTCGGAAACCTTGAGCGAGCGGAAATCCTGATACGAAGGCCACATGCCGACGATGCCGCGATTCGCGAGATTGTACTGGCTGACTTCCGGAATGGTGCGGCGCAATTCCGGACTGACGTTTTTGATCAGGTAGCACTCGTCACGGATCAATTCGGCGTCGTCGACGTTGAGCCGAATCTCGCGGCCGGCAGCGCGGCCTCCGACCTGAGAACTGGTGCGACCGCCCCAGACGATGACGAGGTCTTTGCCCAGACTCTCCATGTGCTTCTTCTGATCGACGACGAAGCCGCGTCCGAGGCCCACGAGCAGGATCACGGATGCGATTCCCCAGATCAACCCAAACATCGTGAGGAAGGTCCGCATCTTGTGGGCCCGGAAGGTGGCAACGGCTTGTCGAAGAATTTCGGAGAGAGTCATGGGGATACCAAAAAGCTTGGGCCTTAGGAAGCAGGTCTTAGGCGTCGCACCTAATACCCAAGAACCTAAGACCCAATATTTCCGTCTTACTGCAGGACCACCTGATCGCCTTCCTTCAGTCCGCTCAAGACTTCGGTTTTGGCGCCGTTCGAGATTCCGATGTTGACGGCAACTTTATTTTTGCCTTCTTTGCCCTTGGGATCGGGAATCTCAACCGAGGCTTTCTTGTCCTTGTCGTACAAGATTGCGCCTTCCGGGATCTGGAGCACGTTCTTGTGTTCTTCCAGAATAATTTCGGCGTTGGCAGTCATTTCAGCCTTAAGCTCGCCGCCGGGGTTCTGGATGGAGACTCGGACCTCGAAGGTTGTGACGTTGTCCTTCTCCACACCCATCGGAGAAATCTTGGTCACCTTGCCGTCGAAAGTCTTGTCCTTGAAGGATTCGACCTTGATGCGTGCGCGCTGGCCGAGATAGACCTTGCCAATGTCGCTCTCGTCCACCTTGCCCTTGACGTAAACTTCGCTGGTATCGCCCAGCGTCATGACCAGGGTTGCCGATGAGCCTAAGACCAGGATCGAGCTGACGGCGTCACCCATTTCTACGTCGCGGGAGAGCACGATCCCATCGATCGGCGAAGTGATGTCGGTGTAGCTGAGCTGCTCGTCGAGCTGCTTCAGGTTGGCTTCGTCCTGGGCGACATTGGCTTGTGACTGCGCAATCTTCGCCTTCAGGACCGTGACTTGCGCCTTCGAGACGTTCTGCTTGTTCAATGACATTTCATAATTCTTCTGCGCGTCGTCGAGCGAGGACGCGGAGACAACGCCGTCTTTGGCCATGTTTACGGCCCGGTCGTAGGCGCGCTTGAGCAGCGGCACATCGGGCCCTTCGGCGTCCACTTTAGCGCGCTCGTAGTCCGCCTGCGAACTCTTCAAGCTTGCTTCTGCGGCTTCCAGTCCGGCCTTGGACTGCTCCACCTGCGCCTCGATTTCGATCTTGTCGAGCTGGGCGAGCAGTTGGCCTTTCTTCACGCGGTCGCCGTACTCGACGTAAAGCTTCTTGACGATGCCGCTGGCCTTGGACTTCACTTCGACCTTGGTGATCGGCGTGACTTTGCCGGTCGCGACCACGCTCTTGGCGAGGTCTCCCTTTTCCACTTTGGCAAGCTTGGAAGGATCAATCTTGGTGCCTCCGCGGGTGGCTGCGAAGACTCCGCCTGCAATCAGCAGGACGACGACTGCTACGATGCTTCCCCAGATGATCAGTCTGCGACGCTTCTTTTTGCCATTATTGCTACCGTTCACAACGCCTCCTATAGAAGTCACCAAGTGGAGATGGGAAGCCATTCCGCCGCCCTCATTGGTTGATACGCGGCCAGAGTTGCTTTAGTTCCGGACTTCTTGATGATGTTCGACCCTGGGTTCAAACTGGACTGGCGGTTGCTCAATTATCTGCCGCCAACAGTTAGACCAGTTGTCTTTCAAAAGGATAGCCGATTCCGAGGCGGATTTTTGTGATGCGGCGTACACAATCTCAGAATGATTGGCGGCGGCTGGGGCGCTAGAACTGTGACGAGCAAATGGTTTCAAATGTTAGAATTACGGTTCCATGATCGCCTTCGTGCTGCTCCGGGTGTTTCTGATCCTGCTCCTGGTGGCAGCCAATGCGTTCTTTGCGGCTGCCGAGTTTGCCCTGGTCAGCGTCCGCGATACCCGCATCCAGCAATTGATCGAATCTGGACGTATCGGCGCCCGCATTGTGCAGCGCCTCCACCAGCACCTGGACGAGGTGGTGAACGGCGTTCAGTTGGGCATCACCATGGTCAGCCTCACGCTCGGCTGGATCGGTGAACCCATGGTCGCCAGCCTGGTCGGCAGCCTGCATTTCGTGCAGCGGCTACCGCATCTCGCCATCTACGCCCACGGCATTGCCATCGCGATTGCCTTCACCCTGATCACCTACATGCATGTGATCCTGGGCGAACTGGTGCCGAAGACCCTCGCCTTGCAGCGCGCCGAACAGATTGCCCTAGCCGTCGCCGCGCCGATGGAGGCCTTTCTTACTATTACCCGGCCAGTTCTGTTCTTCATGCGGAGATCGGGCGGGCTGGTTCTGCGAATGTTCGGGGCACCGGCAGCGCGCCGAGGAGGAGCCGTCCATTCGCCGGATGAATTGAAGCTGATTGTGACGGCGAGCCGGCAATTCGGGCAGATCCCTGAATTTCAGGAAGAGATGATCCACAGTGCGATCGAGTTGGACAGCATCACGGTGCGGGAGGTGATGGTGGCGCGGCCGGACATCTTTTCTCTGCCTTCGGACCTGCAACTCGACGATGCGCTGGTACGGGTGGTGGAAGGGCAGCATTCGCGTATTCCGGTTTATGATCCGCTGCGAGGGCCGGAGCATATTGTTGGCGTCCTGTATTACAAAGACCTGATGCGCTGGATGCGGCTGCGTTTGAGCAATCTGGGGCAGTCGACTGCGACACGGATCTCGCGCATGCACATTGGACAGATCATGCACGATGTGGTTGTGGTTCCGGAAACGAAGGTTCTGGCGGAACTGCTGGCGGAGTTCAAGGAGCGGCGTAGACATCTGGCCGTGGTGGTGGATGAATTCGGCTCGACCGCCGGAGTGATTACGGTCGAGGACATTTTGGAGCAGCTGGTCGGCAATATAGAAGATGAGTTCGATGTCTCGCCCAGCGAGCCGGCGCTGGAAGATGAGTCGGTGCTGGTGCTGGAAGGGTCGGTAAATATTCGCGACCTGGAAACGGAATACGGGCTGATACTGCCGCGCGATGCCGGATTCGAAACGCTGGCGGGATTTATCCTGGCGCGCCTGCAACGGATTCCCAAGCTGCGGGATTCGTTTGAGTATGAGGCCCGCCGTTATACCGTGGAAGAGCTGGAAGGCCACCGCATTGCGCGAGTGAGAATAGAAAAGACTGCCAAAGTAGAAGGCGAAGTCGAAGCTGCAAAGCAGGGTGGGGACTGAGAACGCGGGGTGATGCAGAAACTCCCTGACCTGCCGTGGGAGTGCAGGCGTGCAGGGGATCCTTCGACTCCGCGCGCTCGTTGGAGCGGTCTCCGCTCAGGATAACATTACTCGTGATGAGAAAGACGTAGAACGAGAACTGAGAACTGAAACCACTCCTCCAACGCGTGCTGTATACCCTCCCCGTTATCTGGCTGGTGGTCAGTTTCGTATTCTTGATGATCCATCTCGTGCCGGGCGATCCGATCGCGCAGATGCTGGGCGAAGGAGCTCCGGCGGCGGACATTGCCGCTACACGTCACCTCTACGGTTTGGACGCGCCGCTGGGTGAACAGTACATCCGCTACTGGAAAGGCGTGTTGCACGGCGATTTGGGACGGTCGATTCGGTATAACCAGACGGTAACGAAGCTGATTGCGCAACGTTACCCCTATACGCTGAGGCTCACGCTGGCGTCACTGCTCGTCGCGGTTATTCTTTCAATCCCCGCCGGAGTGCGCTCTGCGCGACGCCGCAATCGCTGGGACGACCGCCTGCTCTCCGTGGTCAGCCTGTTCGGACTGTCGTTCCCGAACTTCGCACTCGGGCCGGTCCTTATCTTGCTGTTTGCGATTAAGCTCGGTTGGCTGCCGGTCTCCGGTGCGGGATCGTTCGCGAACATTGTTCTCCCGGCGCTCACGATGGGAAGCGCATTGGCCGCGATTCTCACCCGCATGGTACGGACGTCGATGCTGGAAGAGTTGAGCCAGGATTACATCCGGACGGCGCGAGCGAAAGGATTGCCGGAGCGCACGGTCGTTTATCGTCATGCTCTGCGCAATGCGATGATCCCGGTGCTTACGGTGTTGGGCCTGCAGTTCGGCGCACTGCTGGCCGGGGCCATCGTGACGGAAAAGATCTTCTCGTGGCCGGGTCTCGGACGGCTGACGATCGACGCGATCTCCAACCGCGATTATTTTCTCGTGCAGGGTTGCATCCTGGCGATCGGGCTGACGTATGTCGCGGTGAACTTCCTGACGGATGTGCTCTACTCGGTGGCGAACCCGAGGATCCGGCAGTGAAGATCCTTGGAGACTCGAAAATTCCCATTAACAGGACGGAACAGGTGATCGGCGTGTTGGCCGCCGTCAGTCTGGGAGCGTTGGCGCTCCGGAAACGTCACTTTGCGAGCAAGGCCGCAGAATGGCCGACGGTCGCCGCCAAGATTGAGAATGTGTTTCTGGACGTGTTCTCCCGAGGCTCCGATCGCAGAGATGTGACGCACACTGTGTTGGGATTCGCATATTCAGTTGGAGACTCGTACTACTCCGGGCAGATCAGACTCTCAGTGGGTGAAGTCAGTCTCGATTCGGTGGAAAAGGAAATGGTAGGGAAGCAGATCTTGGTCCACTACAACCCGGAGAAGCCAGAGCGGACGTCTATTTTCCTGAAGCACCAGGTGCTAGGCTGGCTGGTCGTCAAAGATCATAGGATCTCTTTGTGGTCTCGGCTGGAATGACCGCCACTTCGGATCTCTAAAGAGATTAAACCAACTCAATCACCACCCGGCGCCCCACCAAAGCTGCTGCCCGTTGCAGACTCGACAGGGTGATGTCGAGCTCGAGCCTGGCGAGCGGAGTGGTTCACGCGGCACATGTATCAGCCAGAAAAGCAGGTCCCTCCACTCGCCAGTTGATCTGCTTTGCGGATCAACGGACTCGGTCGGGATGACACAGAGCGAAATTGATACCGCTACGGAGTAGCCGGTATCACATTAATCGTCTGCAGCCAGGTTTCCGCCAGCTTGGGCCAGCCAGTGACCGGAAGTTCGGTGCGGCGCAGGCCGTAGCCGTGTCCGCCTTTGGCGTAGAGATGCAACTCCGCCGGCACTTTCGTGCTCTTGAGCGCGAGGAAGTGGACAGTCGAATTCTCGACGTGCACGGGATCGTCCTCCGCCTGCACCATAAAAGATGGCGGTGTCTGGTTGGTGACGTGGATCTCGGGGTTGGGTGCCATGTTCTGCTCCGACAACGCCAGGTAGCCGGGATAAATGATGACGGCGAAATCAGGGCGACAGCTGATTTTGTCCGCGTCATCGACCGGGTCGTAGAGGCGCTGATCGAAGTGGGTGCTGAGCGCGGCGGACAGATGGGCTCCGGCGGAGAATCCCAGAACGCCGATGCGAGCGGGATCGATCTGCCATTCTTTCGCGCGAGAGCGCACCATGCCGACGGCACGCTGGGCATCCTGCAAAGCGGCGGATGATTTGGGATACGGCCCGGAGTTGGGGACGCGATATTTCACGAGAATGCAGGTGATGCCGACCGAGTTGAGCCATTCGCAAACCTCGGTGCCTTCAAGATCGATGGCGAGGATCTGATAGCTTCCGCCGGGAAAAACGACAATCGCGGCGCCCGTGTTCTTGGTTTTCGGCGCATAAATCGTGAGCGTCGGGGTCGAAACGTTGCCCAGGCGGATGACCGGTTTGCCCGCAACCGCGCGGTCTTTGGCGCTCGTAGTGTTGACCTCTGGCGGAGAGTTCAGCTGAGCGCCGGTTGCGCCTTGTGGCCAGAGGTTCAGGGTCAGGTGGCCGGGAGCGGGCTCCCATGCCGGTCTTTGCGCGAACACGAGCGGGGACAGAAAAAACAGGATGAGAACTGTGACACTGGGCAAACGTTTCGTCATGGTGGGAGCTTTCGTTTGAACCGCAGCCATGATGGCAGCCGGAACTTGATGCGCAAGGGGATCCCCACGCTAGCAACGGATCGGTTGTTGACGCCATATATACAAAATCTATAAACTGTATATACAGCATCCAAGGAGCAAGCTTATGGCTGTAACGATGACTTCTATCCGTCTCGACACCGACTTGGCCGACGAGGCCGTGAAGGTTCTCGGCGCGAAATCGAGGACTGAAGCGGTTCACGTGGCGCTCCGTGAAATCGTCGCCCTGAAGCGTTTCAAGGAGCTGATGAAGAAGAACGCAGGCAAGCTCAAGTTCGCGGGATCCGATGAGTGAATTCATCCTGTTCGATACATCGATCTTCGTCGATGATCTGCGAACCGGGCGTCATCAGGAACGGATCCAATCGCTCTCGGGACTGATCCGAACCTCTTCTGTTGTTCTGGCCGAACTGTGGCGAGGCGCCACGACAAGCAGCGAGCGCGAGTTCCTCAAAGCATTGTCGAAAAATCATCCGATCCTCACTCCGACAGAGAAGAATTGGGTGGAATCAGGCCAGATCTTGGCGAAAGTGCGTGCGGAATGTGGGTTTACGCCCGAAAAGCTGCGTGATCTGCATTTTGACGTGTTGATTGCACTGACCGCACGTTCCCACGGTGCCCTCCTGATCACCGCCAACCGGTCCGATTTTGAATTGATTCATCGTTATCGGAAGATCCGACTTGAGATATGGTAGTTGGGATTGAACCCATGTCGACTTCTGCCATCACATTTCGCGGGCGCGTTGCCGGGAACGCCCGGCACAATCCGCTGGCGGCGATTGGCGTCGTGCTGGTTCTCCTGTTTGTGATCTTCGCCGTGTTTGCTCCGTGGATTGCGCCGCAGGATCCGGCCGCGATCGATTTGCCCGCCCGCCTGGACTCGGCTTCGCACGCGCATTGGTTTGGCACCGACGAATTGGGCCGCGACATCTTTTCGCGCGTCATCTGGGGCGCACGGATTTCGATGCTCGTGGGCAGCTGTGTCGTGCTGACATCGCTCGCCCTCGGACTGATCATCGGCTCGATCGCCGGATACTACGGCGGCGGCATCGACCGCTTTGTCAACGTCGTGGTGATGAATGCGTTTCTGTCGTTTCCGGGGATTCTCATCGCGATTGCATTCGTGGCGTTTCGCGGGCCCGGAATTCTTAATCTGGTGATCGCGTTGTCGCTCGGCGGGTGGGTCGGCTATGCGCGTCTGGTGCGCGGACAAGTGCTCGCGGCCCGCGAACGCGAATTCGTCGAAGCTGCGCGGGCGCTTGGCGCCAGCGATCTGCGCATCATCGTGCGGCACATTCTTCCCAACATTATTCAACCGGTGATCGTGCAGGCGGCGATCGGCATGGCCGGGGCCATTCTTGCGGAAGCGACGATGAGTTTTCTTGGGCTGGGAGTGCCTCCGCCTACAGCAAGTTGGGGAGCCATGCTCAATGACGGCCGGGGGCATTTGTTCGATGCACCCCACCTTGTGCTGTTTCCCGCGGTTGCGGTGATGCTGGCCGTGCTGAGTTTCAACTTTATAGGGGACGCGCTACGCGACTATCTCGATCCGCGTTCGCGCATTGAGGCCGGGCTCTAACAGTCTTGTTCCTACCCTTCGGATTCATTCCGCTAATTCCAATTCATCCCCACAAAGGACACGAAGCATCACGAAGGTTGTACTTCCTACTATTGGGTTCTAAGTCCTTTTTCCTCAGCCTCCCAAATTTTCCGCAACATTTCTTTACACATCGTGTTTTCTCAGCCGTGGCCACAATAAAGAACTGAATTTGAAGGATCGGACGAATTACGGAATTACGGAGACATCCCCATGAAGAGCACTCTCAAGATCACGTTTCTCGGCACCGCGCTCACGCTGCTCGCGCTGCCGGTTGTGGCACAGGATGCACCAGCCACGCCATCGACGCCGGTGACGGCGCAAAGCATCCAGGGCCGGAAAGAAAACCAGCAGGATCGCATCGCGCAGGGCGTGCAGAGCGGCCAACTGACTGCCGGCGAAACGACCAACCTGGAAAAGAAAGAAACCGACATCAACAAAGAAGAACATGCAATGTCGAACGAGAATGGCGGCAAGCTGACCACTGCTGACAAGCAGGTCATCAACAAGCAGCAGAACCAGCTGTCGAATCAGATTTACCAGGACAAGCATAATTCCGCGGTGCAGAACACCAATCCCACGAGCGAAGTTGGCAAGCGCGAAGAGAATCAGCAGGACCGGATCGGGCAGGGAATCAAGAGCGGACAACTCACGTCCGGCGAAGCCGCGCATCTCGAGAACAATGAAACGAAGATCAACAATGAAGTGCGCAACGACCGCGCAGCCAACGGCGGCAAGCTGACCTCCCAGGAAAAGAAACAGGTCAACCAGCAACTGAACCGGCAGTCGCGCCAGATCTATCGCGACAAGCACAACGGCCGCCGCCAGTAACGACTTTCACCAAGGGCAAAAAAGAACACCACAGAATAGTCCCTACATGCCCCCGGGCCGACCGGGGGCTTTTTTATTGGGCGGAGAGAGGTGAGTCGCGAGCAGTGGGCGAAGCCGGGCTGCTCGCCGCTCATGGCTCGTTGCTCTCGAATTGTCGGTTGTAACCCATTGACGCTGCGGGCTATATAAATCTTGACAAACATCGCAAATTGCAATATAACTATCTCGATTTGGAATACGCGTTGGGGCAGCTATGAAACTGGGCGAGAAAATCCGGTACCTGCGCGAGGTGGAAGGATCGCTTCGCGGTCTGGGACGGCCAATGACGCAGCAGGAACTGGTGCGCGCGATTCGCGATGAGATGGGGAAAGGCAACAGCATCAGCCAGTCGTATCTCTCGCAGATTGAAAATGGCGCCCGGCCGCACATGACGCAGTCGTCGCGGGCGTTGCTGGCGAAGTTCTTCAAAGTGCATCCGGGATTTCTCGTGGACGATCCGGAGGGTTATCACACCGAGCTGACTTCGGATTTGCGCACGACGGAAGGGCAGATTGACGTTTGGCTGCTGCAAGGTTCCGAGAAGTTTGCGAGCGATCCGGAAGTGAGCGACGTGCTGATCAAGGCCGCGCGAGAAAAAGATACGCGGCGCTGCCTGTTGTTGCTCGGTGCGATATTGGATACGCCGGGACTGGCGGACCGTTTGCTGGATGCATTGCGTCCGGAGTTGGCGCACGCGGGCAATCATCGTCGCGCGGCGAGTGGGGAAGGGAGGCGAATCCGATGACCTGGTCTGATTTTTATTTGATCTGCTTCGCGGTCGGTTTTTGCTTCAGCTTCTTTTCGTTTTTGTTTGGCGGATCGCGTTTCGGGCGGTTGCATCTGCCGCATTTCCACGGGCATGTTGCCCACTTGCCGGCGGCGCATGCTCCGGTCGGGCATGCTCCGGTGACGGGCGGGCACTCGCCAGTTGCGAATGGGACGGACTCGGCAGGAGCGGATCGGCAGCATGGTTCCAGTGTGTCGCCATTGAATCCGCCTGTGCTGGCCGCTTTTTTGGCGTGGTTTGGCGGAACGGGTTATTTGCTGACGCGCTTTTCGGCGGTGTGGGTCGGCATGGGCTTGATGCTGTCGGGGATCAGCGGGCTGGTGGGCGGAGGAATTATTTTTCTGTTCCTCAGCAAGGTGCTGATGTCCGACGAAGAGTGCCTCGATCCCGCGGACTTTGAAATGGTCGGCGTGCTGGGCAAGTTGTCGGTTCCGATTCGCGAAGGTGGGACGGGTGAGTTGATCTACTCGCAGGCGGGAACACGCCGGGTCTGCGGCGCGCGCAGCGAAGAGGGCGTAATGATTCCCAAAGGAACTGAGGTGGTGGTGACGCGCTATGAGAAGGGAATTGCGTACGTGCGATTGTGGGAAGAAATGGCCAATGAGTAACGGGGGAGCAAGTAACAGGATCGAACCATGGGAACCAAGACACAACAAAGCGACGTGCTGGCGATAGAGACTCATTCGGGGCGGGTGTGGAGCTTACTCATCCTGCCTGCATTGATCGTGCCGGCAGCCTCGGTGGCCTTTCATCCAACGGGGCCGGCGCGGCTTGGCCTATTCGTTGTAGCTGCGATCGGAACTGGGGCGCTGGGGTTGGTATTGAGCGGATTTCAATACCGTTTCTTGCGGCATGGAGTGGAGATCAGAACGCTGGGAATTCGGCTGCGGACGATTCCCCGGCAGCAGATCGTCAGCTACTCGATCGAGTCGTGGGGACTGCCGCGCGGGTATGGAATTCGCGGTATCGGCAGCAGCCGGGCTTATGTCTGGGGGAACAAGGTGGTGCACATCAAGACCACGAACGGTGACGTTTACCTGGGGCACAGCGATCCGGAAGGAATTGTTCGGGATTTGGATCAGGTGACGGGTTTTGCGACGAGCGGGGAGGGCATTGCAATGGCACGCGTGACGACCGATTTTTCGCAGAAGGAATCGTCGAATCGTGGCTGGCACAAGGCCTTGATCGGGCTGATGTGGGTGGCGTTGGTCACCACTGCGTTGAGTTACTGGAACGCGTGGGATCAATTGCCGGCACGGATGGCGGTGCACTTCGACGCGAACTGGGAGCCGAATGGATACACCTCGAAAGAGGGCGCGGCGGAGTTGGGGCTTGGAATCATGGCGGTCCTGCTGGTGCTGTTCACGGTAGCGGGGTTGATCGCGAGTGCGCAGAAGCCGAGCGCGTTCTGGCCGATGCTGGTGGTGTTCTATGTGGTATTGGGTTCTTGTTGGTACGGGAACTACTCGATCATCAAGTTTAGTTTGAACGCGCAGCCGGCCCATACCGAGTTGGTGGGGCCGGGAAGAAGTTCTCAGTTGTCAGTTCTCGGGTCAAGCCGGAAGTTCGACTGAGAATTTGCAACTGAGGGCTTTCAGAGGAGGCGTTATGTTTGACGGAGTAGGACTGTCGCACATGGCCGTGATCTGGATCTTTTGCGGACTTGGCGTCATGGTCATTCTTTTCCTGATCCGCGGAATCGCCGGCGTTTACCGCAAGGCCGGTCCGCATGAGGCGCTGATCGTCTATGGCGTCGGGGGAACGCGGGTTGTCAAGGGCCACGGCACGATCGTGATGCCTATGTTCCAGATTTGCCGCGAGCTGTCGCTCGAACTAATGTCGTTCGACGTGGCTCCCCAGCAGGATCTTTACACCAAGCAGGGCGTAGCCGTGACCGTCGAAGCCGTGGCGCAGATCAAAGTGAAATCGGATACGGAATCGATTCTGACGGCGTCGGAGCAGTTTCTGACTAAGACGGACGACGAGCGCCAGGGTCTGATTCGACTGGTGATGGAAGGCCATCTGCGCGGCATTATCGGGCAGTTGACGGTGGAAGAAATCGTCAAGCAGCCAGAGATGGTGTCGGACCGGATGCGCGGGACCTGCGCCGATGACATGAACAAGATGGGGCTGGAAGTTATCTCATTCACGATCAAGGAAGTGCGTGACAAGAACGAGTACATCACGAACATGGGACGTCCGGATGTCGCGCGCATCAAGCGCGATGCCGACGTGGCCGCCGCCGAAGCCGACCGCGATACGGCAATCAAGCGTGCTCTAGCAACTCGGGAATCTGCGGTTGCGAAGGCTCAGGCCGATCAGGAGCGCGTGTTGGCAGAGACGTTGTCGCTGGCCAAACAGGCAGAGGCGCAGCGCGATCTCGAGGTGAAGAAAGCGCAGTTCCTCGAAGTCACGAAGCGGCAGCAGGCGCAAGCCGACAAGGCGTATGACATTCAGACCAACATCATGCAGCAGCAGGTGATCGCCGAGCAGGTGAAGGTGCAGCAGATCGAGAAAGAGCAGCAGGTCAAGGTGCAGGAAGCGGAAATCAACCGCCGCGAGAAGGAACTGATCGCAACCGTGCTGAAAGGGGCGGAGATCGAGCGTCAGCGGATTGAGACGCTGGCTGCGGCCGAGAAGCAACGTTTGATCGCGGAGGCCGAAGGACACGCGTCGTCGATTCGTGCGCAGGGCGAAGCCGAAGCCGAGATCATCTTCAAGAAAGGCGAGGCCGAAGCCAAGGCGATGAATGTGAAGGCCGAGGCGTATCAGGAATACAACCAGGCAGCCGTGATCGACAGATTGTTCACGGGAATGCCGGAGATCGTGAAGGCGCTGGCGGCTCCGCTGGCCAACGTCGACAAGATCACGATCGTCTCCACTGGAAACGGCGATTCTTCGGGGATGAACAAGATTACCGGGGACATCACCAAGATAGCGGCGCAGGTGCCGGCGTTGTTCGAAACGCTGTCGGGCATGCCGCTGTCGGAGTTGTTGGGCAAGGTGCGGCAGATCGGCGACAAGACCCTGAAACCGGGCGATGTGCCGAAAGCCTAGCGCGGGGCGCGGGAACGGGCCGGGCTCGTTCCCGCTTGGTTCAAGAATCCGGTGCGCGAACTTTCTACCGTTCCGGCCGGAACGTAAAACTGCTTCAGGAGTTAGCGATGACGAACAAATCAAAGCACGCAGGATTGGGCATCGCGCTGGGAGCCGCCCTGGGCGCGGTGTTTGGAATAATCGCTGGAAACGTCGGCGCTTGGCTTGCCATCGGAGTAGCGATCGGAGTGGTGCTAGGCGCGTCAATCCGGCGAAAGCAGCCGGAATGTCCGCAATGCGCGTCCATGCATCAGTCGCATGCGGCCATGCAGCAGAGGAGGACGTTGTGACGACGAACAGACGGATAGGAACCGCAGTCGTTTTAGTGGCAGCGATTGTCGCGGCAATCGGTGTCGTCGTGGGATTTTTGAGTATCACATCGGCAGTCGGATTAGCGGCGTGTGGAATCGTTTTGGGGACGGGCGTTGCCCGAGGAGCATTCTCGAACACGCCGAAAGCAAGATGAAACTAGTTCCGGCAGACAAGGTTTGCCTGCTTGAAGCTCACAGCTCATAACTCGAAGGGGGTTCACCATGGCATTACTCGAGCGTGTTTCCACGTTGGTCCGGGCCAATCTCAACGACCTGATCGACAAGGCCGAAGATCCGGAAAAAATGATCAAGCAGGTGATTCTCGACATGCAGAACCAGCTTCTGCAAGTCAAAACGCAGGTCGCGATTGCGATTGCCGACCAGCACCTGCTGGAAAAAAAGCAGAAAGAAAACGAAGAGAAAGTCAGGGAATGGATGCGCAAAGCCGAGCTTGCCGTCGACAAGAAAGAAGACGACCTGGCGCGGGCCTCGCTACAGCGCGTGGAGAGCTATCGCGAGCTGAGCGAGAACTTCACGCAGCAAGTAGGAGATCAGAAGGCGCAGGTGGAAAACCTGAAGTCGGCGCTGCGGCAACTCGAGCAGAAATTGACCGAGGCGCAGGCCAAGTCGGATGTGCTGATCGCGCAGCATCGCCGCGCGAGGGCCGTGGGTAAGGCAAGCGACGCGCGCATGGCGTCGGGGGACGGTTCCAAAGCGGCAGCCTTCGATCGGATGAAGCGCAAAGTCGCGCATTCTGAAGCGGTCAGCCAGGCCAAGTCGGAGATTGCGTCGGACAACATCGAGGACCGTCTGGCTGCGCTCGAAAAAGAAGATCGCATCGAGCAGTTGCTGGCGGAGTTGAAGAGCAAGCGCGGCGCATAAAAGCGCGGGTGGCGCTGACTAAACACGCTTCGTGCTCGTGCGGACGAAGCGCCGCTTCCGATCCATCGTTGCTTCCAAGGGAGGTAAGTGTGCTTCATCGAAAGTTCAATCGCCTGGTTCCTATTGGCCTGCTCATGCTATCGGGCGGGCTGATCCTGCACAACTGGGTACACGGCCGCTATACGGAATTCGCCGGCGGCTTTTTGATTGGTATGTCGGTTGTGTTTATGATCGCTGGAGTCATGGGGCGGTCCCGAAGACTGATGCACTGATGAGTTGAACGGGAGGACGCGACCCACGAATGCTATGTCGCGGATGGGACTTGGGAAATGTGGGCGAGGCTTAAGCCGGCTTGGTCCAGTCTTCCAGCTTTAGACGCTTGACGCGGTGGAATACGCGATCGTGGCTGACAAGGGTCGCGCCGATCGCGAGAGCCTGCGCGGCAATCATCATGTCAAGACTGCCCATTGGCGTGCCCGAGTCTTCCAAGGAACTGCGCAGCGTGGCATAGATTCGTGCGGCAGCGGAATCCCACGGCAGTGTTTCGACGCGCAGCAGAAACTCCTCGACGGCCAACTGAAGACTGCCGGCGTGGGGCTTGCGGGCAACGCCGAACCGCAGTTCTGCCTCGGTCACGACCGAAACACCCACTTCCGACATTGGGGTTCGGCGGAGAACCTCCCGCACGTGCGGAACATTCCCTTTGATCACGTAGCTGGCCATGTTTGTGTCCAGCAGGTGGCGAACGGCCATTAGAAGAGCCTTCGCTTTTGCGGGGGAGTGTCGCGCCGGTTTGACAGAAAATCGTCGGGGATCCCGATCTTCTCAGTCAAGTCGAAGAAGTCCTCCCACGAATCGGGGCGCCGCGACAAGATGACGTCTCCCGTAGCAGGATCTCGGCGCACATAGACCTCGGATCCGGTGAACCGGAAGTCGGCAGGCAGCCGGACAGCCTGGCTGCGTCCGTTACGAAAAAGCTTGGCAGTTCGCAGCATCAGCGCCTCCGGTCGATACCAGAGTATATCACGTGATATCGATCACAATATATACCACTCCACGTCCACCGAGAGCATAGGCGTTCCGATGCTTGCCATGCAATGAGATACGTGCCTCTACAAGGAATCACCTGCTGCTTTAGGTTTGTAATGCTATGCGGCAATCGCTCGCTGGAGGTCACCAGGCATCGGAGACTTCCGCATCTGGTTTAGGCGCCCCTATCGGATTATCGATCTGACAGCCAGAGGATAGACGGCTCACTGCCTTACATCCATTGACGGGCCTGCCCGCATCTCTCTATTCTCATAAGGATCCCAACTGAAGGAAGGTACATGAAGAAGCTTGCCCTGATCGTGCTGACGCTGGAACTCGCGGTTTGTGGCTGCGGGAATAATACGCGGTTGACTACCGTGACCACGAGCACGAGCGGTAACTGGGAAGCCCAGATGATCGGTGGAATCGGACCCGCCAGCCAGCTGAATTTCGTGACCTCGTTTAACGTAACCAGCACAACGGGCTTTACCCCCCAGCCGCTGGACATTACCGGCTTTGGATTCTTTAACAACGGGCAGTGCTTTACCACCGGAAACGATGCTGAGACGGAAAGTGGCACGGCGACGCTGAACACCGCGGGCTCGGGGGCGGTGACGGGCGGCTTAACCTTTACCGTGAATTCAAACACGATTGCGGGCAACGTCCTGACCCTGACGAGCGTAGATGGCCTCACCGGAACCTCCAACGGCACCACGTCCACTACTGGCACTTTGAGCAACGGGATTGTGGTAGGAACCTGGACCCTGACCAGCGGCAGTAATTCCGCCTGTACGGGCGCCGGGACTTTCATCATGTGCCAGGGCACCAATACGTGTACTCCTCCTTAGGCTGAGGCATTTCTTTCGATAACTCCGATTTTGCCGAGTTGGGGCGTGAGCTGCGTTCGGCTCTTCCTTCCGTTCGTCCCGCTGCTATACAGTGAAAGCCATGAAGCGTCCGCTACAGCAGATTGCTGAAGGGGTTGGCGCCCGCCTGATTGGTGACGGCAGCGTTGCCATGAGCGGTGTCGCGAGCATGCAGTCGGCGGGCCCGGACGACCTGGTGTTCGTTGAGGACGAAAAACATCTGGCTGCGGCTTTAGAGTCCCGAGCCGGAGCTTTGATCGCCAAAGAGTTTGCGGCCGCAGTCCCGTGCGGGCGGCCGGTATTGATCAGCGAGCATCCTAAGCTCGCGTTTGCGCGGGCAGCGCGGATATTGCGCGACGGCTCGCAAGGCAACTGGCACGGCGGCGTGCATGCGTCGGCGGTGGTTCATCCGACGGCGGTGCTTGGGCCCGGCGTTTGCGTGCAGGAACGGGCCGTGATCGGTGAGCGCGCCCAGATTGGAGCCGGCTGCTGCGTCGGCGCCGGCTGCGTGATTGGCGCCGAAGTTGTCGTTGGCTCTTCCTGTGAAGTCTATCCGAACGTCACGATTTATCCTGGAACCACGCTCGCGGATCGCGTGATCGTGCATGCGGGGGCGGTGCTCGGCAGCGACGGCTTCGGTTACGTCCGTGACCCGAAGACTGGGCAGTACGAGAAGTTTCCGCAGGTAGGACGGTTGGTGATCGAGGACGATGTCGAGATCGGCGCCAACACCACCATCGATCGCGGAGCGCTCGACGAAACGCGCATCCGGCGCGGATCGAAAATCGATAACCTGGTTCACATCGGGCACAACTGCCAGATCGGCGAGAACGTCGTGATTGCGGCGCAGACAGGATTGTCGGGAAGCATCGTGATCGAAAACGGCGTCGTACTCGGCGGACAAGTCGGCATAGGCGAGCACGCCCGCATCGAAGAAGGCGTCATGCTAGGCGGACAAGGTGGCGTCTTGCCCAACAAAGTTTTGCGCGGGAAGGGCGTCGCATTCTGGGGAACTCCGGCGCAACCGCTGCGGGAATATCTGAAGCAGTTGGCGACCTTAGCACGACTTGCGAAAAAGGATTGAGTGTGGCACTAGTCGTTATTGGCGGGCACTCGCGAAGCGTCGGCAAGACCAGCGTAGTGGCAGGATTGATCTCGGCGCTGCGCGATTTTGAATGGACAGCGGCGAAGATCACGCAGTACGGCCACGGAATTTGCTCGGCCAATGGTGAGGCATGCGACTGCGCGACGGGGGATCATTCTTGGGCGATTTCCGAAGAGCGGGACCGCTCCGGTGAATCTGACACGTCACGTTTTCTGGTCGCGGGTGCCGCGAAAGTCTTCTGGGTGCGGACGGAGCAGGGAAGACTTGCCGAGGCGATGCCGGCTTTGCGCCGGCGCCTGGAAGGCGCACGGAATGTCATCATCGAATCGAACAGTGTGTTGAGGTTTGTTCGACCTGACCTATACCTAACGGTGCTGGACCCAGCTACGGCTGATTTCAAGAATTCTGCTCGGGAAGTTTTGGATCGGGCCGATGCTGTGATCCTGCATGAGGCGGGCGGCGCGGCTTGGCAATCGGTATCGCTGAAGCCGGTGGCGGATCGGCCCGTGTTCCGGATCAAGCCGCCGCAGTACGTGACGCCCGAGATCATCGATTACGTCCGCTCGAAGTTCACAAGCACAGTCTCATCATGAGCACCGCGATTCTTGCACGTGGAATGAGGGATGCACTCGGCGCGGACTCGGGTGCTGGCCGCAAATTGCATAGGTCCTTCGCTTCGCTCAGGATGACAGTACTCGGTTGAGAACTGAGAGCTGAGAGCTGCTTTGCTATCCTTGGGCGTGCGGCAAATCCATTCCACTGCCTGGCTGTTGATGTTGCTGTCGGCCTTCTTGCAGGTTCTGATATTTCCGCTCCCCGGCGTGTACATTCTTTCGTGGCTGGCGATCGCACCGTTGATCGTGGCGCTGTTGAGAGCGCGTCCGGCGGGAGAACTCGAAGTCGCGGGTGCGGTGCGACTGCAGCCGGCATCTCCGTGGCAAGGATTTTTGCTCGGCTACATCTGCGGGATTCTTTGGTACGCCGGCACGTGCTACTGGATCTTCGATACCATGCGCCAGTATGGTGGCCTCAGTGTGCCCATGGCCGGGTTGGTGTTGTTCCTCTTCTGTTGTTATCTGGGCCTATACCACGGCCTGTTTGGACTGCTGGTCAGCCTGCTCGCGCGGCCCCGCGACTATCGTCGAACGCTAGTGGCCGTGCCTTTCTTGTGGGTTGCGGTGGAACTGGCGCGGACACGCATCACTGGATTTCCGTGGGACCTGCTGGGAATTTCGCAGGTCGACAATTTCGCGCTCTGCCGGATCGCGGAATGGACTGGCGTTTATGGCATCTCGTTTGAAATCGTGCTGGTGAATGTGGCCCTGGCTGCCGCATTCCTGGTCCCTCGGCCAAAGCGCGGTGCGATGCTGGCGGCGGCTCTGGCTGCAGCCGCGGTTCTGCAGGCGGGCCGATTGGTCGAGGCTCCTCCCGCGAAAGCAGACCGCTCGGCTTTGCTGGTACAGCAAAATATTCCGGTTTCGGCGGATTGGAATCCCGCTTATTTTCAAGGGACGCTCAGCGATCTCGCCAACCTCACGGGGCAGTCGGTGGCGAATAGTCCAGCCGCTAAAGTCGCGTTGGTGGTCTGGCCGGAATCGCCAGCGCCTTTCTTCACGAACGATGCACGCTTCCGCGACTCGATTAGCGGCATGGCTCGCAAGACCAACGCCTGGGTCGTGACCGGCGCGGTCGGAAGCAATTCTCCAACTCCGAATTCTGACGGCGCGCTTTTCAATTCCGCTGCGCTGGTCGGTCCGGACGGGGAATGGAAGGCGCGTTACGACAAGGTGCATCTGGTCCCGTTTGGCGAGTATCTTCCGTTCCCCAGCCTTTTTTCGTTTGCAGGAGGGCTGACGAAGGAGGTCGGACAGTTCCAGCATGGCACATCGCGCGCTCCTCTTGACGCAGGTGGAGAGCGACTCGGCCTCTTCATCTGTTACGAATCTGTGTTTCCCGATGACGTCCGGCAATTTGCAGCGAATGGAGCACAGGTCTTCGTCAACATCTCGAACGATGGCTGGTACGGCGATAGCGGAGCCTACGCACAGCATTTGAACCAGACGCGCATGCGCGCCATCGAAAACAATCGCTGGCTGCTGAGCACAACGGATACCGGCGTCACCGCGTCGATCGATCCATGGGGGACAATCGTCGCGCGGATTCCCCGCAAAGAGCGGACGACGCTGGTCGCACCGTATGCCCTCACTTCCGTCACTACTTTCTACACTCGCAACGGCGACTGGTTCGCGTATGCCTGTGCGATAATTTCCATAGCAGCGTTGCTGACGCGCTTATCTTTTTTTGAAAACCGCAAGAAAGCTGACACTTCCTCATGATTCAAGAGTTCGAGCAGGAATACGAGAAGCTGAGCATGAAGGTCCACGAACTTCGGGAGTATCTTTGACGCGGAAAAGCTCCGTCCGCAACTAGCCGAAATTGAAAAGCAGTCCGCCGACCCAAACCTGTGGTCGAATCCGCAGAATTCCCAGCGCGTGATGCGCGAGAAAAAGCGGCTCGAACACGTGCTTTCCACCGACGCCGACCTGGCGCGCCGCAGCGACGACATCGCCGCATATTTCGATCTGGCCAAGGAAGGCGAAAATGTCGACGGCGAATTGCAGCGAGAAATTGGCTCCCTGCGCGACCTGATCGATAAGCTCGAAACCGAGACGTTGCTCTCGGGCGAGAACGATGCGCGCAATGCCATCATGACCATTCATCCCGGCGCGGGCGGCACCGAGTCGCAAGATTGGGCCGACATGCTGCTGCGGATGTATTTGCGATGGGCCGAGCGGCAAGGCTTTCAAACCGTCCTTTATGACTATCAACCGGGCGAGGAAGCGGGACTGAAGTCGGCGACCTTCGCCGTGAATGGCGAGTATGCCTTCGGATTATTGCAGGGGGAAATCGGTGTGCACCGACTGGTGCGCATTTCTCCCTTCGATCAGGCGAAGCGGCGGCATACTTCGTTCGCCAGCGTATTTGTCTCTCCGGAAATCGATGACAGCATCGAGATCGTGATCAAGCCGGAAGATATCCGCATCGATACGTACCGCTCCAGCGGCAAGGGCGGACAGCACGTCAATACAACGGACTCGGCCGTGCGCATCACGCACATTGCCACGGGGCTGGTCGCTAATTGCCAGAATGAACGCTCACAGCACAAGAACAAAGAGCGCGCCATGAGCATGTTGCGTTCGAAACTCTATGAATTCGAAATGGAGAAGAAGCGTGCGGCCACGAAGAAAATCGAAGATTCGAAGCTCGACATCGAATTCGGATCGCAGATTCGGTCATATGTTTTGCAGCCTTACCGGATGATCAAAGACCATCGCACCAAGACGGAAGTCGGAGACGTTGATCGCGTAATCGATGGGGATCTGCAGCCGTTTATCCGCGCTTACTTGCTCGCGCGGCGGGGAGAAAAGCAGTGAAGACCCCAACCAAAAAGCGCTCACAACAGGGAGCGCAGAGGTCACAGAGGGCGGTAAGGCTTGGGCCCCGGTTTTTGAAGGCTTTTTCGTTTGCGGCTGAGAAACACTCCGGACAGACTCGCAAAGCATCGACTATTCCGTACATCGCGCATCTGATGGGGGTCGCGTCTCTGGCGCTGGAAGCTGGGGGCGATGAAGACATTGCCATTGCCGCGCTGCTGCACGATGTGGTCGAAGATTGCGGGGGAGCGCCCATGCTGAAAGAAGTCCGGCGGCGTTTTGGCAAGCACGTTGCGGAGATGGTCGACGGCTGCACCGATGCGGATACTGAACCGAAGCCACCGTGGCGCGAGCGCAAAGAGAAATACATCCGGCGTCTTAAGACGGAAAATAACGATACGCGTTTGGTTTCCGCCGCCGACAAGCTCAACAACATTCGCTCCATTATTAGTGACTATCGTGCTATCGGTGAGTCTGTGTGGTCACGATTCAACGGTGGTCGCGAGGGCACTCTTTGGTACTATCGGACTTTGAAGGACGAGTTTCTGCGGAAAAAGCCGAACCGCATTACCCGCGAACTGGACTTGGCAGTCAAGAAGCTTGAGTCTCTGGCCCAACCGGGCCACGCTATTATCGCTTCCAATCCATTTTCTTCAGCTGAGGAATGAAGTCATGGCGCGCATGATCGATCAAATTCGCGCTTCGAAGCTGCCTTCCAACCTGATGCAGTTCGCTGCGCGCGGCGCGCTCCAGGTGCCGGCGGCAGAGAACATCGAAATCCTGGTCTATCTGGCGCGGCACAACAAAGTATTTGGGGACACGGCCCGCATGACGCTGGCGGGATGGGATGAGAAATCATCGCTGGCTGTAGCAGCGGATCCACAGAGCGCTGCCGAAGTCTTGGAGTACATGATCTCTGGCGACAACGTGCGGCCCGTGCTGCTGCCGGTCCTGCTGGAGAATCCTTCGGTCTTGGAACAGCAGATTGCCAAGCTCGCGACCTCGGCAATGCGCGACACGATCGACACGATGCTCAAGAGCGAGCGCGTGCAGAAGCTGAACAAAGTCCTGGATGCCCTCAGGTCGAATCCGTATCTGAAGAAGGACGAAGCAGAAGCGCTGCGAAAACCCGCTGTGGCTGCCGCGCCGGCGAGTCCGGCGACTCCGGTAAGCCAAGCCGCAACGCCGGTGCCCAATGCGGAGGCAGGGCCGGACGTCCAGCACGCCGAAGGGGCGGAAGGTCCTGAACCTCCCGGCCCCGAAGATGAGGAGGCGGTTGCGGCTTACATGAAAGAGCATGCCGCTGCGATCGCGGCCGAAGGGGATAAACCCTTCCAGTCGATCGGCGGAGTTGTCGAATTGTTGGGGGAAAGTTTCTTTCCGGTGACACAAAATGCCGAGGTCACGCAACCCGCTGCACCTGCTCCCAGTGCGACAGCGCCTGCAGCTTCCAAGCCGCAGCCTGCATTACAGCCCAACAAGCCGGTGGCGGAACGCCAGAACACGATGCAGAAGATTAACGGTCTCGATGTGAAGGGCCGCATTCAGCTTGCCTTGAAAGGAAACAAGGAAGAGCGCTCCATCCTGATTCGCGACGGCACCAAGGTGGTCGCGCTCGCCGTGCTCGAAGCTCCGAAACTCGCGGACGGAGAAGTGGAAAAGTTCGCCAGCCAGAAAAACGTGCTCGAAGCTGTGCTGCGCCAGATTCCGCTGAAGCGGCGCTTCATGAAGAACTACATCGTCGTGCGCAATCTGGTGGCAAATCCGCGCACGCCGATCGATCTCAGCCTGGGCCTGATGAAGAATCTGCTGGCCAAGGACTTGAAGAATATTTCCGCTAATAAAGAAGTGTCAGAAACGATTCGCAACCTGGCACTGAAAATGTACAAGCAGAAGATGGACGCCGCGAACAAGAAATAAGCTGGAGAAATCTTGGGCTCAAAGCCGCAGCCTGATCCGATCGCCGACCTAATGAAGCGATCGAAAACCATCGCAGTCGTCGGACTGTCTTGCAGTCCGATGCGTGCTAGCCACGGTGTATCGGCTTATATGCAGCATCACGGGTATCGCATTATTCCGGTGAACCCGCAGATTGAGGAGTGCCTCGGCGAGAAAGCTTACGCTTCGTTGATTGAGGTGCCCGAGAAGATCGACATCGTCAACATTTTCCGGCGGCCTGAATTCGTGGAAGAGGTTGTGGATCAGGCCATCCAATTGAAAGTTCCCGCAATCTGGATGCAGGAAGATGTTGTCCATGAAAAGGCTGCAGAGAAGGCCCGGGCAGCCGGGATTTTTGTGGTGATGGACCGCTGCATCTTGAAGGAGCACCAGGCGCGTTTCCGGTGAGCGCGGAGTTCCGGAACAAAGGCATCTCAGGCTGCGTATAACTCGAGGAACGAACTCGACTCTAGCTGCACGGGGAGACCCCTTGAATCCTGACGCAACTTTGCCACCAGCCGAACCGATCCTGCCCGCAGAACCAGTCCCAGCCGCTCAGCCATCGACTCTTCGCAAGATATTCATCGGCAAAGACGGCCTGCGCGCCGGCTGGAGCCTGCTGATCTTCGTCGCTATTTTCGCCGCCATCATCTTCTGCGTGAACGTCGGCCTGCGGAAGTTTCTTCCGCACGATCCCAAGGCCGCCATGCCGGGTGGAGAAGCTCCTCCCCGCTTCTTGTTGATCGCGGAGGGAATTCCGTTCGTTGTGACCGCCTTCGTGACCTGGATCATGTCGAAGATCGAGCGGCGCCCCGTCGAGGTTTATGGCCTCGGAGACAATCGCAAAGCCGCACGGTTTTTCGCCGGACTTGGTTGGGGAGTTGTCTGTCTCTCGTTGCTTATCTTCACGCTGGTGAAGACCGGACATCTCGTCTTCGACAGCCGCCTGCTGTTTGGCAGCGACGTTCTTCGATACGGAGCGATCTGGCTGTTCTGTTTTTTTCTGGTTGGCTTGCTCGAGGAGTACCTGACGCGCGGCTACGTGCAGCACACTCTCACCCGCGGTTTAGCTGGTCTTTATCAGTTGGTCTTCGAGACCCGCCACAGCAAGGCTCTTGGATTCTGGACATCAGCCCTCATCCTTTCCATTCTCTTTGGGCTGGGACACGGCAAGAATCCGGGCGAATCTCCCATCGGACTGCTCTCCGCTGGTCTGGCCGGCTTGGTCTTTTGCTTCAGTCTTTGGCGCACAGGTTCTTTATGGTTCGCCATCGGCCTCCACACGTCGTGGGACTGGGGCCAATCCTTCCTGTACGGCGTCGCTGACAGCGGGCTGATGGCGCAGCACCATCTCTTTGCGACGCATCCCGTGGGACCGCCGCTCCTCAGCGGTGGAGCTACCGGGCCTGAAGGCAGCGTATTTATCCTCGCGATTTTGGCGGTCTTCGCTTTGATTATTGTGTTTACGCTGCCCCGCTCTCGCTATTGCGATATCGCCGAGCACGCTGTGGCAATCGGATAATCAAGATCAGCGCGAAGATAGGTGGTTGAGCGAAGAGGGCCCTAGCGGTTCACACCTACGAAAACCACGCTGGCGTCGTCGCGTACACCCGAGCCGTTGGCGTAGGAGCGCACTTCATCCACAATGCTGACTGCCGAAGCGTCCGGCCGAATTGCGTGCTCGGCGAGGCGACAGAGTCCATATTCTTCCTGGTTCGCGTTCTCTGCTTCGGTGATTCCGTCGCTATAGAAAACCAGCCGCGATCCGGGCGACAACGAAACTCGCGTTTCCGAATAGTCTCCACTCGCTACACCCAGCGGCAATCCGCGCTCGACGTCGATGAAGTGCTCACCTTCGTCATCAATAAATAGGGGCAGCAGGTGGCCGGCATTGGCGAACACGACCGTGCGCGTGCCTGGATCGAGCACCGCATAAACCATGGTCACAAATTTTCCAACGGGAAAGTCATCGACCAACAACCGGTTCAGTTTCGTCAGCACTTCCCCTGGACTGCAACACGCTTCGGCAAGAGAACGAAACATGCCGCGAGTTGCCGACATGAGCAGCGCAGCGGCCGTGCCCTTGCCCGAAACATCGGCGAGGACGAGTCCCCAGCGGCCGTCGGGGAAGGGAATGAAGTCGTACCAGTCTCCGCCGACCGCGCGTGCGGGAACGCTGCGACCTGAAATCGCGAAGCCGGGGATATACGGAGAACTCTTCGGCAGCAGTGCTTGCTGAATCGCACGGGCTTCTTCCGCCTCGCGATCAAGAGCCACACGTTCGGCGCGTTCCGTTTGCAACCGTCGGGCATTGTGCACCGCCACCGCGACGTGTTCGCACAGCGCCTGCAACAGCCTGAGTTGCTTGTAAGGAAATGCGTCGACATCAGGATGGGACGCTGTAAAAACTCCAACCAGGCGCTCGCCGGCCCGCAGGGGAATCGCGACCTCAGAACGCGTCTCCGCATGGCACGCGATGTAGTACTGATCCTTGCGAACGTCGGGGGCGTAGCGCGTTTGGCCGGTCGAAGCCACGTAACCGACCATGCCTTCATGGCCGATCTTTAGCCGGTATCCCTTGTCATGTGCATCGCAACCTTCGACTCCGGCGAGCACCATCTCTCCTCGTTCTTCGTCGTGCAGATAAATGCTTGCTTCGGTGCAGCCAAACGAAGCCGTAACTTCGCTCACGACGCTGTCGATGAGCGGATCGAGATCGAGAATCGAGGTGATTTTCTGCGCGGCCTTTTGCAGGCGCTGCAGGTCTTCGACGAGTTCGGCCGTGAGAGCTGGCGGAGAAGTCTGAAGGTCGGCGAGATTTGGAAGTGCGGCCAAAACATACTCCTCTGGCTAAGCTTTTCCAGATGAGTTAAAGATGCCGGGTGAGGTCGCTATGATTCTTTTTTTCGCGGCTCGGAAGGGTCGGCAGCAGCGCGGGAGCGCAGGCGTCTGATCTCATCCATACGGTCGCGAATACGCCTTTCGATGCCCTCATTCGTAGGACGGTAATAGACGCGATCGCGCAGATTGTCCGGCAGGCATTGCATGTCGGCGACTTTAGATTCGAGATCGTGCGCGTACTGGTATCCGGAACCGTAACCCAGTCCCTTCATGAGTTTCGTCGGGGCATTGCGAAGGTGTAAGGGAACGGCTTCGGCCGCCGTGCGCTCGACATCCTGCCGAACGTCGCCATATGCCGCATACAGAGCGTTGGACTTGGGAGCGACGGAAAGATAGACAACGGCCTGCGCCAGCGCCAGATTGCCCTCCGGCATGCCGATGAAGTCGACGGCATCGCGGGCCGCCATGCAAAGTGAAAGCGCGTTGGGATCGGCGAGGCCGATGTCTTCGACGGCCATGCGGACCACGCGGCGGGCGATGTACAGCGGATCTTCTCCGGCTTCGAGCATTCGGCCGAGCCAGTACAAAGCGGCGTCGGGATCGCTGTTGCGAACCGATTTGTGCAACGCGGAAATCAAGTTGTAATGCTCTTCGCCGGTTTTGTCGTAGAGCAGAATGCGTTTCTGGAGCGCGTCACGGACGACGGCGTCGGTGATCTCTAGCGCTCCCTGCTGATTCTTCAGTGCCAAGCCTGCTGCGACTTCCAGTACGTTGTAAGCGCTGCGGGCGTCGCCGCTGGTGTAGCTGGCGATGGTCTTGAGTACATCGTCCGACGCGCCGACGTTCATTGTTCCGAGTCCGCGTTCGCTGTCTTTCAATGCGCGGCGCAGCAAGAGCACGATCTGTTCTTCCGTCAGTGGTTGCAGAACATAAACGCGGCAGCGCGAGAGCAAGGCCGCATTGATCTCGAATGAAGGGTTCTCGGTGGTCGCCCCAATCAGCCGGATATTTCCTTTTTCTACGTGAGGCAGGAAGGCGTCCTGCTGGGCCTTGTTGAAACGGTGAATCTCGTCGATGAAGACGATGGTGCGTGTGCCATATTGCTTCGCCCGTTCGGCGTCGGCCATCACCTGCTTGATCTCTTTGATCCCCGCGAGGACGGCGGAGAATTCGATGAACTCCGCCTTGGTCATGTTCGCGATAATCTTGGCGAGCGTGGTCTTGCCCGTGCCTGGAGGTCCCCAGAAGATGAGCGAACCGGAGTCGTCGCGCTCGATCTGCACGCGCAGTGGTTTGCCGGGACCGATCAGATGCTCCTGCCCTGCGTACTCGTCGAGCGTGCGCGGGCGCATGCGGTCGGCCAGCGGGCGCGTAGAGTCGGTCGTATTTCCGGCATTCGGAACGGGCTGAAACAGGCTCATGGCAAACTCGTGAATTCTAGCGGACGGCTTCGCGAACGGAGTCCGCGAACTGCAATTCTGGAGCTACGGGCAAAGCGCCGATCTCCGCGGCATAGCGATAGAACAGACGCAAGCCGTCGATACAGGCTGCGTCAAGACGGTAATGAATGTTCTTGGTCAGATAACTGTGAACGTCGGATTTTGTAAGGCCAAGTTTGGGTGCCCACGCGTGCGCGATCTCGTTGAGACTTGCAGGTCCAAGTCCATGATCGCGGGAATTGCGGAAAATCGCAGAAAGATCGAGCGCGGGGTCCGCTTCTTTCATCGCCTCACCGCGTACCGCCCAGAAGGCGAAGACGAACGGCTTGCCCGTATGGCAAATCCATTCCTCTGCCAGGTCGAGCGTGTAGTAACGCGCGCGATCAATTTGCAGCGCTGGGTCCCCAATGACCAGGCCAGCGTCGCATTGCGCCAGCATTTTCTCAATGACGGGTTCCATCGGAGTGAAGGTACGTCCGCCGCCCAGCCATTTTTCGAAGATCACTTTCGTCAACGCCACGGACGTCATGGAAGAGGTGTCCAGCGCCACGCTGCGGACTTCGTCAATGGGGCGCCCGCTGACCAGCAAAATCGAGCGCACGGCTTGGCGCGATGCGATGGCGACATCGGGCAATATTTGCAGTTCCGGGATTTGTGTATAGGCCGCGGCTGGGATGATGCCGATGTCAGCCGTGCCCGCCGCGAGCGATCGTGCGCACACCGAAGGCAGCGTGTAATCGATGTCGAATTGCTCGCCCGCCGGACCGTGCTCAAAATCCCACATTAAAGGGGCAGTATTCAGGTAGGAAATGGCGGAAATACGAAGCCGTCTCATTATTTCCACAATACTAACAAACCGCTTGTGACATGTGATCTTGACACTGTTCTTCGGCGCTAATTAGAGTCCGCTCGGAGTCCATTTTGACCAACGTCGCTCTTGCGCCTCCTGCCGCCCACGCATTGGAATGGGTTGCGCTTACGCTTACTCCCGGCTTGGGTCCGACAAGGTCCCGCAAACTGGTCGAGCACTTCGGAACGGCTGAGGCTGTTTTCCAAGCCTCGTTGACCGAACTGGAAAGCACCGGCATTCGGCGGTCTCGGCGCAATCGATTGCCACCGGAAAGTCGGCGGAACTCGCGCAGCGAAGAGCTGGCACGAGCCGCGAATGCTGGCGTGACCGTGCTCCCGATGGACGATCTGTTGTATCCGCCGCGGTTGAAAGAAATCTACGATCCGCCGTTCATCCTTTATGTGCGGGGTGAGCCGGGGGGCTTAACGAAACTTGGCATTGCGATGGTGGGAACGCGGCATCCGACACCTTATGGTTCTGGTATGGCGGAGCGATTGGCGTGCGATCTTGCCGGGCAAGGACTGGTCATTATTGGTGGGATGGCCCGCGGTGTGGATACGACCAGCCATCGCGGTGCGATCGCGGCCAAAGGCAAGACCGTTGCGGTATTTGGAACTGGCGCCGACGTCATTTATCCCAAAGAAAATTCGCGGTTGTCGGAGCAGATTCTTGCATTCGGCGGCGCGCTAGTCTCCGAATTTTCGATGGGAAGCTTCGCCGCTCCGCAGAATTTTCCCATTCGAAATCGAATTTTGAGTGGAATGTCGATTGAGTGCTCGTCGTCGAAGCCGCGGAATGTTCGGCACGCGCATCACGGCGCGGCTCGCGCTCGAGCAGAATCGCGATGTGTTTGCCGTGCCGGGCATCGGTACCAACAAGAATTCCTGGGGGCCGAATACCCTCATCAAACAGGGCGCCAAGCTGGTTGCGACCTGGGTAGATGTTTGGGAAGATCTCCCGGCAGAAGTACGACTTGCGTTGACGCCCGCCTCTCCACCTGAATCCCAAAGCTCCTTGCCGGCATCTCTATTTCCGGACGAAGGGCTCCCTCCCTCACGAAAAGCGAATTCTGAGCCTCCTGAAAGCTGACGAAGCTACGCACATCGATGAAATCGTCGAGAAGCTGGAAGCTGACATGTCTTCTTCGGAAATCTTCCCCGCCCTGTTCGAACTGGAACTGGCGAACAAGATCCGGCAGATGCCGGGGAAGAATTTTGTAAAAAAGCTTCTGAAGAAGCGAGCCCCGAGCTATGAGTGGCGAGCAGCGGGCGATCGAGGCGTGAGGAGGCGAAATGAAGGCTTCAAGGAGTTGAAAGTATGGCAGAAAGCGCACGAGATGACCTTGGATGTCTATTGCGCGACTCGAGGCTTTCCGCGCGAAGAGCTTTATGGGTTGACCAGCCAACTGAGGCGCTCGGCTGCTTCGATGGGAGCGAATATCGCTGAAGGATGTGGCAGGTGATCGGACGGTGAAATGTGCCGGTTCCTACAGATCGCCCGAGGATCGGCCAGTGAAACGGAGTATCACGTGATGCTTGCCCGCGATCTTCGATTTCTCGGCGAAGATGATTTTCGAAAATTGTCTCGGCAAACGTTTGAATGACAGAGAATGCTCACGATTCTGATTCAGCGATTCCGCTCTGATCCAGGCGTCGTGAGCGGTGGTCGATAAGGTTCCACAGTGGCTGAATGAGCGGCCAAAAGGCAGAAAACGCTGCGATTCTTGTTTGCTGTCGGATCTCTTGTTTGCTCATTGCTCATTGCTCACCGCTCGCCGCTGCGAACCGTTGTTGGCCGTAACTTGTTCCCCGCTTGACATTCGTGCTAGCTTCAAAAAACGAACTCTGCAGAAATTGAGGACACATTGTCTAAAGGTTTAGTCATTGTCGAGTCGCCGGCCAAGGCGAAAACCATCCAGAAATATCTGGGTAAGGGCTTCTCCGTCGAAGCCTCGCTCGGGCACGTCAAGGATCTGCCCAAGAGCACGCTGGGTGTCGATACCACGAACGATTTTGCAACCGACTACATCGTTATTCCCGGCAAAGAGAAAGTTGTTGCCAAGCTGAAGAAACTGGCCGCGTCGGCTGACGCCATCTACCTGGCGCCTGACCCGGACCGCGAAGGCGAAGCCATCGCCGCGCATCTTGCCTTTGAACTCGGCGACAACGGTGGCAAAAAGAAAAAAGCTAAGAAACTGAAGAAGGGCGAGGTCGAGCCTCCTCCGCGCATTCAGCGCGTGACGTTCAACGAAATCACCAAGCGCGCCGTGCAGGCCGCCTTCGAACATCCGCGGGCGATCGATCAGAATCTGGTCGACGCCCAACAGGCGCGCCGGGTGCTCGACCGTTTGGTCGGATATCAGGTTTCGCCGCTGTTGTGGGATAAGGTCCGCCGTGGTCTTTCCGCCGGACGAGTGCAGACGGTTGCGCTGCGACTGATCGTCGAACGCGAACGCGAAATCAAGGCGTTCGAAAAGAAAGAATACTGGACGATCGATGCGAATCTGTCGGCGAACAAGCCGCCGGCATTCGATGCGCGCTTCCTGGGCAAAGGCGAAGAGAAGGTCGAAGTCACCAACGGCGAAGATGCCGAGAAGATCCGAGCCGCGTTGGAAAAAGCGGACTGGGTGGTTCGGTCGGTGGACAAGAAAGAGCGCCGCCGGAACGCTGCGCCTCCTTTCACCACCAGCAAACTGCAGCAGGATTCTTCGCGCAAGCTCCGATTCAGCGTGAAGCGCACCATGATGATCGCGCAGCGCCTGTACGAAGGCGTGGAGCTCGGTGAAGAGGGTTCGGTCGGCCTCATTACTTATATGCGTACCGACTCGACGCGCGTTGCGCCTGAGGCGATTCAGGAAGTGCGCGAGTACGTGGGCAAGGAATATGGCCCGACCTATCTACCCGAGACGCCCAACACATTTAAAGAGAAGAAGGATTCACAGGGAGCGCACGAAGCGATCCGTCCGACTTCGGCGATGCGGCATCCCGATCAGATCAAGCAATATCTGAAAGAGGATGAGTTCAAGGTCTACAAACTGATCTGGCAGCGCTTCGTGGCGTCGCAGATTAATCCAGCGGTCTTTGATCAGACGACTGTCGACATCGACGCGAAGAAGGGCAACGAGGTTTTCTGGTTCCGCGTAACCGGTTCTGTGCTGAAGTTCGACGGTTTCCTGAGAGTCTACGAAGAGTCGAAAGACGGCAAGGACGAGGAAGACGAGGAGTTGAAGCACAAGCTGCCCGCGCTCGAAGCGGGGCAGAAACTTACGCTGAAAGAACTGAAGCCGGAGCAGCATTTCACCGAGCCTCCGCCGCGCTTCAATGAAGCGTCGCTGGTGAAAGAGCTGGAAGAGCGTGGCATCGGGCGTCCGTCCACCTACGCCGCGATTCTTACCACCATTCAAGAGCGGCAGTACGTTCAGAAGATCGGCGGGAAGTTCATTCCCACTGAGATTGGACTGGTAGTCACAGATCTGCTGGTGGAAAACTTCCGCGATATTTTCGATCTGCAATACACGGCCCGTCTGGAAGAAGAACTCGACGAAATAGAAGAAGGCAAAGAGAAATGGCAAGATGCCATGGCCGAGTTCTACAAGAAGTTCCAGAAAGATCTGAAGTATGCCGCAAAGCACATGGAAAACATCAAGCGGATGGAGAAGCCCACCGACGAGAAGTGCGAAAAGTGTGGCGCACCGCTGGTGATCAAGTGGGGCAAGCATGGTTCGTTCTACGCTTGCAGCACGTACGACAAGGAAGATCCAAACACCTGCACATTCACCAAAGAAAATCCGATCAACCTGCCGGACCTCGATTCTGCGGACGTTCAAGGAACGACGCAGGAAGAATATTGCGAAAACTGCGGGCGGGTGATGGTGCTCAAGCGCGGACGCTTCGGCCAGTTCATGGCGTGCACGGGATATCCCGATTGCAAGACCACGCGGCGCCTGGATCAGGGCAAGAAAGTTCCGGATATTCCGCTCGACGAGCTGTGCCCGAAATGCGGACGCAATATGATGATTCGCCACGGCCGCTACGGCGAGTTCACCACTTGCAGCGGGTATCCCGAGTGCAAGTACGTCAAGCAGAATTACATTGGCGTGAAGTGCCCGGAGTGCAAGGACGGGGACCTGGTCGAGAAGCGCGCGCGCAAGGGTAACACGTTCTACGGCTGCGGAAATTATCCGAACTGCAAGTTCACGTCGGCGCACAAGCCGATTCCCGAGAAGTGTCCGAGTTGCGGTAGCGAGTATCTCGTGGAGAAGAACTTGAAGGCCGGGCCGGTGATCGCTTGTCCGAATAAGGAATGCGATTACGAGCGGGCTGCTCCGCCGCCACCTGAGCCTGCGGCCACCAGCGCTCAGACGGCGAGTTCCTGATGTTTCGAGTCTCCTGAGAGCTTCGAGTCGGCGATCCGGCTCGAAGTCCTGCTGAAACCCAAACGGAGGAAGCGAATGGCCAAGAAGCCGACGACCGCCGATGCTCAACTGATCCTGCAACTCTACGATCTTCGCCGCGAACCGGAGATACGCAAAGCCCGCTCGTGGTGGGCGGGGGAATTCTTTCCGGAGAGCGCCGACGACTTCCTGAAAGTCGCGCGGGCGACGGGGACGCAGGAAAACGCTTGGCTGCGGCAGGTGAGCGGCTACTGGAACATTGTGGCGTCATTTGTTTTGCAAGGTGTGTTGCACGAAGAGCTTTTTCTGCAGCCTGGATTCAGCGGAGAGTTGTTCCTGATCTACGCTAAAATCCATCCGCTCGTGAAAGAGCTGCGGCAAGAGCTCAATGATCCCGAGTTTTTCCTCAGTATTGAGAAAGCCGTCACACGGACGAAATGGGGCAAGAATCGCCTGCAGTTCATGATCAAGCGCGTCGAAGCCTTGCGGCAGAAGCGGAAGAGCGGCTCCTAGCTACTTGCTGAATCCTACGGCAATCAGTTTTCAATAAGGGTAAGTCGTCCTCTGTACCCTCATTCCGCTTTGAACCCCAGAATTGAACGGCCCCGCTAGGAGCTAGCAGCTAGAAGCTGACAGCTTCGCTTCTGTTATCCTAGTTCGCTGTGCGAATGATCTGGTGGTTTCTGATCCTGGGCGTAAGCACGCTGGTCGTAGTGTGCGTGGTGCTCGCCTTGTATATGCATCTGCGGCGAAATTTGCAGAAGGCGCACGCCTCGCACGACGGAATGGTTGGCGGCGCGGAAGGCGAGCAGCGCGCAGATCAGATGGACCGCTGAGATTCGTGAGATTGGGAGATTTTCTCATGGCAAAGTTGGCAATTCAGACTCTGACCACTCCACAAGAGCGGATGCTCGAGGCCTCGAAGCAGGTCGCGCTGGTCGTGGGCGCGAGCCTGTTTGTCGCGCTGTGCGCGCACATCACGATCCCTCTGTTGCCGCTCACGCCGGTTCCTCTGACGGTGCAAAACCTCGGGGTTTTACTGGTCGGATTGCTGCTGGGGAGGCGTTGCGGTTTTGCCGCGCTCGCGCTTTATCTGGCTGAGGGCGCCGTGGGACTTCCCGTTTTCAATCCCACAGGACTTGGCGGAATCGCTCAGATGCTCGGTCCCACGGGTGGATTTCTGATCGCATATCCGTTTGTCGCATTTCTCGCCGGCTACATCTTCGATCGGGGAGCAAAGACATTCGCGCGGGCGGCTGCTGCCGGGCTCGCGGCTGAGATCCTGCTGTTCGCGGGTGGCCTGACCTGGCTTTATACCTTTACTCATTCGCTGGCCAAGGCAGCTTATTTCGGTTTGTATTGGTTCATCGCCGCGGAAGTGATCAAGGTGATGTTCGCGGCCGCGATTGCAACTCGCTGGCGCAGCGAATCAAATTAGAAGCGCAGATTCTCCTGGAGTTTTCAGATGACGGTAGTATCCGAAACAAATAAAGCGCCATATAACGCGGCCTTTGGCGATCTTCGTGAAATTAAGGTCGCTCACAGTCCCGATTCCGATGACGCGTTCATGTTCTACGGGCTCGCGACGCATAAAGTCCGGACCCCGGGCTTGCGTTTTACGCACACGCTTTGCGACATCGAAACTCTCAACCAGAAGGCGCGCGAGGGCGTCTACGACGTGACCGCGATCTCATTTCACGCATATCCCTATGTGCAAGACAAATACGCGCTGATGGCATGCGGAGGCAGCGTTGGCGAGGGTTACGGGCCAATGGTGGTCTCGCCGCGGCCGTTCACGGCAAGCGAAATCAAGACGAAGAAGATCGCGGTCCCGGGCAAGTTGACGACCGCATATCTGGCCCTGAACCTGTTTGCTCCTGGAATCGAAACCGAAGTGGTTCCGTTTGATCTGATCATCCCGCAGGTGCTCGAAGGCAAGTACGAGGCCGGACTCATCATTCATGAAGGCCAGTTGACGTACGACAAGTCGGGATTGCACCGCATCGTCGATCTCGGAAAGTGGTGGCAGAAAGTGACGGGCTTGCCGCTGCCGCTGGGAGGGAATGCCATCCGCCGCGAATTGGGGATGCCACTCATGTCCACGGTCACCGCGGCTTTGCGCGAGAGCATCCAGTACGGACTCGACCACCGCGAAGAAGCGCTTGCTTACGCAATGCAATTCGCGCGCGATCTCGACACCGCGTCTGCCGATAAGTTCGTCGGCATGTACGTGAACGAGCGCACGCTCGATTACGGACCCGACGGTCGCGAGGCGGTGCACCGCCTGCTGGATATGGGGCACAAGGCTGGGATCATCGGCCCGGAAGCGAAAGTGGATTGGGTGTAACAATCAGCTGCTAGCTCCTAGCCAAGACCCTGTGCCTTCGGGCCATCCGGTCGGGGGTTCTCACTTTCCCCCTTTTCGAGAACTACAACATTTCAATTTGGATTCGCTAGCAGCCAGGAGCTAGAAGCTTGTCTTCCCAAACCCTCCTCATCGACGCCGACGACACGCTCTGGGAGAACAATATCTACTTCGAGCGCGCCATCGCGCGCTTCATTTCTTTTCTGAATCATCACGAATTTTCGGCGGAACAAGTGCGCGAAGTTCTGAATGATGTGGAGCGCGAGTGCATCGTCACTCATGGATACGGCCTGCACAGTTTCGCCCACGCTCTGGTGGCTACTTTTGAGCGATTGAGCCCGGATCCAGTTACCCCGGAATTGCATGCTCAGGTGATGAGCTTTGCGCATAGCATTGAGAATCATGCGATCGAATTTCTGCCTGAGGTTCCAGAAACCTTGCATTACCTCACTGAGCGACATCGGTTGATTCTGTTGACCAAGGGTGCGATCACCGAGCAGAGCGGGAAGATCGAACGCTCGGGACTCAAGAGGTATTTCGCCGCGAGCGAAATCGTCGCCGAGAAGAGCGCTTCGACTTACGCGCAGATGGTTGAGAAATACGATTGCGAGCGCGGCTCCACATGGATGGTCGGCAACAGTCCCAAGTCCGACATCAATCCCGCGTTGGCCGCTGGACTGCACGCGGTCTTTGTCCCTCACGGCGACACATGGATTCTGGAGCATGAAGAATTAAATCCCGCCCCGGCCTCGCAAAAACTCCTCATCGTGGGCGGCTTCGCCGAGTTGCGCGAACACTTCTAAGACCTCCGTCCAGAAGTGAAAGAACTTCTTGCAATGTGACCCGGAATCAGCACTGTCACCATCGTTTCATCTTTGTCACTACCGCATCAAACTAACCAACAACGCGGCATAGCTCTGAGTATTTGCCGCATGGTACGCTCATTCTGCTCTGCGATCTGGCTCCCACTTCGTCAGTGGCGATTCAGACCAACAATCTACGGCGGCTGTTGCACACAGTCGAGGCGCTTTCCGAGCTCGGGCCCGCGCTAACGGCCGAGCGCGAGTTCTCGGAAACTTCACGCCTGATGCTGTCTGCCATAATGGAAGCGGCAGGAGCGCGCGAAGGTACGCTCTTTCTGTTCAACGACAAGCCCGCCATGCTGACCTCCGCGACGGCGCTGGGATTCGCGCTGATGCCGGATCCCGCCTTCATTCCTCTCCTTCCCAAGCACGTGCATGCACTGTCGGCGGCGCGTGGACCGATCGTTCTGAATTCCTCGACCTATTCGGTGTTCCTTAGCTCGAACGGCAACGTTGCTCCAGAGCTATTCAAGTGCCTTGCGCCCCTCAAAGCCGGAGGACGCCTGGCGGGAGTGGTCGGACTCGGACGGCGACCGGGCGACTCTCTCTATGAAGACAGCGAACTCGACGCGCTCGATCTGCTGTGCAGCTATGTGGCACTGGCAGTTCAGAATCATGCTTTGACGCAGACGATCGCGCAGCGCGTTTCCGAAAACCTGCGGCTCATGGCCTCGCTGCACGGCTTCTATGACAACGCTCTCGAGGCTTTCGCTACCGCGATCGATGTGAAGCACGTGAACATTCACGGGCACTCGTTGCGAGTAGGACGATATGCAGCGGCGATCGGCGATGCGATGGGCATGGAGCCCAGCGAGGTGGCGGCTCTGCGCAGCGCGGGATATCTCCACGACATCGGAAAAGTAGCAGTCGACCGCCGTCTGTTTGGAAAGCCCGGAGCGCTCGACCCCGAAGAATTTCGCGAGATGGCGGACCATACGACCGTGGGCCACCAGATCGTCAGCACCGTGCAGTTTCCTTGGCCGAAGATTCCTGAGGCGGTTCGGTGGCATCATGAGCGCAGCGACGGTTCCGGTTATCCCGACCGGCTCTTGCAGGAAGATGTTCCCATGTCGGTACGCATCGTCGGTCTGGCCGATTCATTCGACGCCATGACCAGCGCGCGTCCCTACCGGGCGCCGCTTTCGGTAGGTAGCGCGCTCAGCGATCTGGTACGGATGGCTCCCGACAAATTTGATCCCAACGTTGTGCAGGCGCTGCTGATTCAAGTGCGCCGCGACGCGGTAGGCAGCAGCCGGACGCCGTTGCTCGACACCATGTCCGTCAACATCGCCGCCACGGATATCGATCATCTCGCCGCTACTTTGCAGCATAGAGTCTCGCGCGGAAAAAGCTACCTCACATAAACTCGAGGGCCGATTTCATGTATTGTGCAACTCCCATTGGCACAATCACTTCCGAGATCTCAAGAACCATCGCAAATAGCAACTTTTTCGGCCTCAAGGGTTCATAATCAGGAGAGTCTTTCCATCCGGGAGTCTCCATGAGATCCAAATTTGCCCAGTTGACGGCCTGTTTACTTATTCTGGGCCTTGCCTGCGCGGTTCCGCAATTGCTCGCGAAAAAGAAAGACCAGCCCGCCGACACCGGCGCAAACGAGCAGAAGCGCGCCGTGCATGCGCTCAATCGGCTTGCGTTTGGCCCCCGGCCCGGTGACGTCCAGCAAGTGATGGCGATGGGTGTCGATCGCTGGATCGATTTGCAACTGCATCCCGACAAAATTTCGGATAGTTCGATGGACGCGCGGCTGGCGCCTCTACGCACGCTGCGCATGAGTGCGAAAGAAATTGTCGAAGAATTTCCTGACAACCAGATGGTGAAGCAGGTGATGGACGGCAAGAAGCCGCTGCCTTCGGATCCGGCTCGGCGAGCCATCTATCAAGTGCAAATGGAACGGCTGCAGGAAAAACAGGACGAGAAACAACTGAAACAGAAAGAGGCCACGCTTGCTGCTGCTTCACCCGCGCCGGTCGCAAATGAGCCGGGAGCCGCGGAAGGCGCAAAGACTGCGGAAGAGCTTGCCGCGGCAGCTGCCGCGAGTCCTGATGCCGCTCCAGCTGCGTCGGACAATTCAATGAACACCGGTTCCAGCGGCGATGCAACTGCCGGATCGGCCAATGATATGGCGATGCTTCCTCCGGCAAAAACCAAGCCGACTCCGGAGGAGGAAGCGGAAGCTCGGGCGCGGGAAGACCGCCTCTACGCCGACTTGAAAGTGCAGTCGCTTGTCGATCTGCCCCCGGATGAGCGCTACAAGAAAGTGATGGCGATGAAGCCGGAGGAGCAGATTGCCTTTGCGGACAATCTGCGCGGTGGCAAGGGGCAGGAGTTTCTGGCCGACATGAATCCGAAGCAGAAGGAAACTCTGCTCGCTATGAATAATCCGCAGGCCGTGGTCGCCGAGGAACTGGCGCAGGCCAAGCTGATGCGCGCGATCTACAGCGAGCGCCAGCTCGAGGAAGTGATGACCGACTTCTGGTTCAATCACTTCAATGTTTTCGTGGGTAAAGGTCCCGAGCGTTTGCTGCTCACGAATTACGAACAGGAAACCATCCGCCCGCATGCTCTGGGAAAATTCGAAGACTTGCTGGTCGCGACTGCCAAGAGTCCGGCGATGCTCTTTTACCTTGACAACTGGATGAGCGTGGGACCGAACTCGATGCAAGCCCAAGGCATCCCCGTACGGCCCGTTGGGTATGGACCTTATGGACGTCCGCGCCGCTTCCCGCCGAATCCGAATGCGCGGCGCAAGCAGAACGCGGGTTTGAATGAAAATTACGGCCGCGAGTTGCTGGAGCTGCATACTCTCAGTGTGAATGGGGGATACTCGCAGCGCGATGTCACCGAAGTCGCCAAAGTTTTTACCGGCTGGACGATTGAGAAGCCGTTCGAAGGCATGGGATTCCGCTATGAGCCGAGGATGCACGAGCCTGGTCCAAAGTTTGTTCTTGGACATCGCATCAAGCCCAAAGGGCAAGACGAAGGCAAGGAAGTGTTGCATCTGCTCGCGACCAGCCCGCAGACCGCGCATTTCATTTCGTTGAAATTGGCGGAACGTTTCGTATCGGACGATCCTCCACCCGCCTTGGTCGATCGCATGGCGAAGACGTTCGAGAAAAGGAAAGGTGACATCCGCGAAGTTCTGGAGACCCTGTTCCAGTCACCCGAGTTCTGGGATGACGCCTCGTATCGCGCGAAGGTCAAGACGCCGCTCGAGTTCGTGGCATCCGCAGTACGCGCGACCAGCGCTGACGTGCAAGACGCGATGCCCCTGGCGCGCCAGCTGAACAACATGGGCATGCCACTTTACGGAGCGCAGCCGCCGACGGGATATTCCATGAAGGCTGATACGTGGGTGAGTTCGTCGGCTCTGCTGAACCGCATGAACTTTGCTTTGGCGCTGACCGCCGGCAAAGTGCGCGGCGTGAAAGTCGACGCTGTGCAGTTAGCGGGAACACCGCAGCCCGCTCCAGACGCGAACGCCACACTTTCTGCGATGGAAGCAACGCTGCTCGCCGCCGACGTATCGAAGCAGACGCACGATTCGATCATGGCCCAGGTATCTTCGCCGCCGAAAAATGGTGCGCCCGGGCAGGGCAACAAGATTCAACAGCAGAAGCCGCCCGACGCCAACATGATCGCCGGACTACTGTTGGGGTCGCCGGAGTTTCAGCGGAGATAGCTACGAGCTTCTAGCTACTAGCTCCTGGCAACCCGAACTCGAAGCAGAGAGTTGGGTCACGGAGTGAGAGCGCAGAAGAATAAAGAGCCCAGTCGCAGAAGGTAGTGTCTAGAGCCAGGCAGCCAGGAGCTGTTTACATGTCGATCACACGCCGCGTTTTTCTTCGCAACAGCGCGCTCGCCGTCGTCGGGACGGCCGCCGTGCCGAGCTTTCTTACCCGTGCCGCGTTTGGTGCGGTTGCGAATGGCGGCCGCACCAAGCGGCTCGTTGTGATTTTCCAGCGCGGCGCTGCCGATGGATTAAACATCGTTGTGCCCCATGCCGAATCGCAGTATTACGCCATGAGGCCCAGCATCAACATTCCTCGGAAGTCCGTGATTGATCTGGATGGATTCTTCGGATTGCATCCTGCGCTCGCTTCATTTCAGCCCCTCTGGCAGCAGCGACATTTGGCTATCGTGCACGCGGCCGGATCGCCCGACGCCACGCGCTCGCATTTCGATGCGCAGGATTTCATGGAGACCGGCACGCCGGGCGTGAAGATCACGGAAGATGGATGGCTCAACCGATCACTTCATCATCTGCCGCCCGTGTCGCAGAACTCTCCATTTCGCGCCATTGCGCTTGGTCCATCGCTGCCGCGCATTCTGAGCGGCGCCGAGCCAGCCGTCGCGATGAATAACATCAACGACTTCTCGGTGGGAGGCAGAAGTCCCAAGCCTTCGCCTGCGGCCAGCGCCTTCGAAGCCATGTACGATCACTCGTCCGACAGCGTGCTGCACGGAACGGGGGAAGAGACTTTTGATGCGGTGAAGATGTTGAAGGCGGCCGATCCGGGAAAATACACGCCAGCCGCGGGCGCGAATTATCCCAAGGGCCGCTTCGGCGACAGCCTGCGCCAGTTGGCACAGTTGATTAAAGCCAATCTCGGCGTCCAGGTGGCCTTCGCAGACATCGGCGGCTGGGATCATCACGTCAACGAAGGGTCGACCGAAGGCCAACTGGCCAACGTGCTCGGCGATTTTTCACAATCACTCGCGGCCTTCTGGACCGATCTCGGCGATCTCGGCGAAGACACCGTGGTTGTGACGATGTCAGAATTCGGCCGCACGGCGCACGAGAATGGGAACCGGGGCACCGACCACGGCCACGCCAACGTCATGTTCGTCGTCGGCGGTCCGGTGAAGGGCGGAAAGGTCTATGGACACTGGCCGGGCCTTGATCAATCGCAACTCTACGAAGGCCGCGACCTGGCGCTCACCACGGATTTCCGCCAGGTCATCGGCGAGGCGGTCGTGCGCCACATGGGCAATAAGGATATCGCCGGTGTGTTTCCGGGATTCGATAGTCAACCCGGAAAGTTCCTGCGGTATCTCGGTTAAGTGCGCGCAGCTAAATCTCCACCAGCACGTCGCCATTCTCAATCGTCATAGGATAAACCGCGATCTTTGCTTTGGCGTTGTGCGTGGCTTCTCCGGTCTTAGGATCCCACTCCCAGCCGTGCCACGGGCAGACGACTTTTCCGCTCTCGATCATGCCTTGGCCGAGCGGACCGCCTTGGTGGAGGCAGATGTTGTCCATGGCGGAGTACGAGCCGTTGACATTGGCAATGCATATCTCTTTATTGCTGCAGGAAAACTCTTTGGCCTCGTTTGTAGCCGGAAGGTCTGATTGAGTGGTGAGTTTCGTGAATGTCGGCATCGGTGGTTTTCCCTGGTGAGTTGCTGCCGAGCTTTGCTCGGCCGGACAGCCGAGGGCGGCTGTCCCCACATAGCTCTTTTGGCTGACGGCTGATAGCTGAGAGCCGACAGCTATTTGGGCTGCAGCGTTTGCGCGATCATCACCTGGCGCTTGAAATGTTCGACCATATTCGGATCGAGGCGGACTTCGGTGGGCTTGCGAGCCAGTGTCATGGTATCGATCTTGTCCTGTAGCTTGAGCAGCGCGTAGAAAAGATTCTCCGGACGCGGCGGGCATCCCGTGACATAGACATCGACGGGGACGATTTTGTCCACGCCCTGCAGCACCGCGTAAGTATTGAACGGGCCGCCGACTGACGAGCACGCACCCATCGAGATCACCCACTTCGGGTCGGGCATCTGGTCGTAGATGCGCTTCACCACCGGGGCCATCTTCAGCGTGACCGTGCCGGCAACGATCATCAGGTCGCTTTGCCGCGGGCTGGGCCGGAACACTTCCGATCCGAAGCGCGCAATATCAAATCGCGCCGTGGACGACGCGATCATCTCGATCGCGCAGCAAGCCAGTCCAAAGGTCATCGGCCATACCGCCGATTTGCGCGCCCAGTTGAAGACGTAATCGACGGTCGAGATCAGGAAATTCTTTTCAAACTTGTTCTGCAGCCAGGCCATGAATGGTCCTCGCGAAGCCGTACACAGGCAGTCTAGGTTGGGCCGGGAAGGGTGTCAAACATAGTTGAGTGTGTCGACGCGACCCCCGCGAGCCTCGGTATAGTGACGCGCCACTTCGGAGGCATACCGAGTTCCCACCCTGTCGCGGTTCTCGGCCAGCCATTGGCTAAGGCGTGTCTGACCCGAGGCAGGTCCGGCAGGCGCGAGGAGGTCGCCCATCAACCCCCGATACTCGTCCCACGTGAGAATGACGTCTCGAACAAACCACCCGGTCACCATGGTTGAAAGATATGCCAAGGCCGCCGGCATGTGAATGAGACGCGGGGAACGCCCCACTTGCCGAGCAATGAGGCTTACCAACTCCTCGAATGTAAATGTTTCGGGGCCGACAGCATCGAGCACTGAGTTTCCGGATTGATCTGCTGCGCCGGCGATTAATCGTGCGATGTCCTCGACATAGATTGGCCGAATGCGGTATCGGCCATTTCCAGGAATGCCGAAGACCGGGAAGCGACGGATAAACCACGCGATGTTGTTAATGAGTATGTCTTCCGTTCCGAAGATCACCGTCGGTCGCAAGATTGTGTACGAAAGGCCTGAGTCGATTACGGCCTGTTCCAGTTCCGCCTTGCCGTGGTAGTAGCCAAGTGGAGATTCGGCCGATGGATTTGCGATGCTGACGTGTACGATGCGTTTGACCCCGGCGTTCTTGGCAGCCGTGATCAACGCGCGGGTGTTTTCGACGGCAGTCTTGAACGTGGATTCTCCGCGCGGGAAGCGTACCCAGTAGGTATTGATTAGAACAGAGGAGCCGCGAAGACTTTGGCTGAGACCCTGGGGATCCTCAAAACGATACGGGAGGACTTCGACCTGACCGCCAAAAGGATTCTTCCGCTCGGGGTGATTCGTTAGGGTGCGCACGCGAAATCCGCGGTCAAGTAACAACTGCGTCGCGTATTTACCCGTGTAACTAAATGCTCCCGTTATGGTGACTGTACCGATTGGAGTTCTCTCTTGCCCCATAGTGTTCCTTTCGACTCAGCCCGCGATTTCCATCAGTTCCAGCGCTGCCTTCCGCAGTGGCTTCATGAGCGGCAGAGCGGAGATTCTTAACAGATTGACCAGCAAGCTCAAGCTCTTGTCCAGCAAGCGCCGCGTTCGCTCCTGGTTGGGGGAGCGATCGTACAGCCAGAACATGATCAAGGCCATCTGATACAGCCAGAGCAGGTACGGCAGTCGCGGCTTCAGGTCTGACGGGACTTTGGCGTCACTGCCTTCGAGTGCAATTCGCATGTGCTCAATGGCGGCGTCGCGGATGAGTCGCGACTCGTCACTGAAGGGAGAAAGTGGGTCCGCGCCGTCGGGTGCGTGACGAAACAGCGCGGAGCAGAACTTGCGATTCGGCTTCAGCAACTCCAGGCGCTTTTCGAGGACGCAACGGATCCGCTCCTCCAGTTTCTTATGGCCAGCCAGTTCTTCGAGAACTCGGGCGTTGCTGGTCTCCTGCATCTCGCGGTAGAAGGCGAGCACGATGGCGTCTTTGGAGGAGAAGTAGTAGTAGGCGCCACCGAGCGCTACCCCTGCTTTGGCCGCGATGTCGCGCATGGTGGTGTCGTCGAAACCCTTCTCGCGGAACAGTTCCATCGCGGCCTCGTAGATTTTGCAGCGCGTATCTTCGGCGCGAGGCGTCGTCCGATTCTTGAGTGAGGTGTTGGTCATTGTAAGTATTCCCGAACATGCGATAACGGCGTGCTCGCTGCGGGCAGTGCGCAAGGCTCCAGTTCGACGCTGCGCAACTCGCCCGCGATTGCTTCCGGATCTTCCGCGCTCAGCCAGCGCGATAGAGTGTGGCGATTCTTCGATAGTGCGGCAAAGGCCTGACGCGCGAGCGGCATCAACAGAGGATGCGTCAGGCGGGCTGCCCAGTCGCGGTATTCCACCATCGCATAGAGAACCATGATCCACGCGCGATCGTTCAGGTACACGGCGCCTTCGTCGCTGATGACGGCTAGATCTTCCTTGCCAGCAACGCTCTCCAGGTCCGGAAACAGTCGCTTCGCTTTTTCCGAGCCCTGTTCCACAAGTGCCAGGCCGATCCACGAGCGCTGGACGAGGATCCAGTTCTTCAGGCGGCAGCAGAGTTCGCATTTCGGATCGTAGAGCACGAAGAGTTTCTGCATATGCGTACCTCCGTCTTCAGTTGTGCGTGGTAGCTTCCCAGTTTCATCACCGTGGGACCGCGACCTTGAGAACGGCGTCAGGCGCGACCGGGGGATTGGACGAGAAGGGTGGACGCGGCGCGCGGGCACTTCTGCGGATACGGGAGAAGACATACAGATTGAAGAAGTGCATGCCCCCGAGGATGAGCAGAACCATGCCCATCTTGTCGCTCAGTAGTTCGATGGCGGCACGGGAGTTGTTAATGATCGCCGCCGTCTTCAGCGCGAGCGAAACGAAGCCGATGTTGATTAAATAAAAGCCCACGACCAGGAGATGATTGACCGAGTCGGCGAGCTCCGCATTGCCATGAAAGGCGTCGACCAGAAAAATGGCTCCGCGCTTGTACAGGGTGCGGGCGACCCAGATGGTCAAGGCGACGCTGATCAGCAAATAGACCAGATAAGTAGCGACGATGATGTTGTTGGCAGTTACCATATTGTTCCCCCTCCCCCTCTCGAATGTTGAACGTGTTCAAAAACACTATAAGCCCGGCCAAAGTGAGAGTCAAGGGGAAAATTGAACGCGTTCAACTCGTGCACCCATCTCATGGGATTACGATGGAAGCCAGCACCGCTCGCCAGAATTCCGAGCAGTAATCCCACGGCCAAACCAAACCGATGGCCCGGAAGCCGACAAAGAGGCAGTAATTCAGTCTGCTCAGGAATCTTGACCGCGTTACTTCAGTGTCCCTGTAAACCTTCTGCTTTCAATCGCTTCATCGTGCAATGTGCTGTAATGACGAGAGACTCTCAGCTGCTGAGGTGACCGTTCCAGAACGCATCATGCCCGCTTCCGCCGCCAAGCCGGCTCTTGCCCCGAAGGGGCCTACGGAGATCTTTCGCTCTCCTGCCAAACTGACGCTTGTGCTCTGTCTGTTGCTCGCCGCCCTCACGCTCGCGCTTTATAACCCCGCTGCCGGTCATGGATTCGCCAATTACGATGATGACCGCTACGTCCTGACGAATGCGCACGTGCGAGCAGGACTCACCTGGTCCACCATCAAATGGGCGTTCACGTCGTTCGGTGAGGCGAACTGGCATCCTTTGACCTGGCTTTCGCACGCGATGGATGCCCAACTTTTCCAGCTGCATGCGGCGGGTCATCACTATACGAGCCTGTTGCTCCACGCTGCCTGCGTCATCTTACTGTTCCTGTTGTTGGCAAAGGTGACGCGCTCCACCGGACGCAGCTTGATGGTCGCGGCCCTGTTTGCCGTCCATCCGCTCAATGTGGAGTCCGTGGCGTGGGTGGCCGAGCGCAAAAGCGTGCTCGCCATGCTGTTCTTTCTGCTGACGCTGTGCGCCTACGGATGGTATGCACGCCAGCCGAGTGTCGGCCGCTACGTGGTCGTCGCTATCTCATTCGGCATGGCACTGATGTCGAAGCCGATGGTGATCACGCTTCCGTTCGCGCTGTTGCTGCTCGACTACTGGCCTCTGCGAAGGATGGCAGATGACGCGCCTGAGGATCTTCAGTTACCCGCTTCGGGCGACTACAACCAGCTGCCCATTTGGCGGCTCTGCCTGGAAAAGATTCCACTGATCGCAATGTCCGTTGCCAGCGCCGTGGTGACCATTGCCGCGCAAAAGGCTGGAGGAGCCGTAACTCACAACGTGGCGAACGCTCCCTGGCTACGCCTTGAAAATGCGATTGTTTGCTACGCGCTCTACATCGAGAAGGCACTTTGGCCCTCGCGTCTCGCGATTCTTTATCCGTATCCGCATTCGTTGCCGGTATGGAAAGTGTTGGCGTCGGCGCTGTTCCTGATAACCGTTACCGCGCTCGTGTTGAAGTATCGAAAACAGCGCTACCTGCCGGTCGGATGGTTCTGGTACCTGGGAACCATTATCCCGATGATCGGCCTGATGCAAGTGGGAAATCAGGCGATGGCGGACCGCTACGCGTACCTTCCGTTGCTGGGTGTTTTTGTGATGGTGGTTTGGGGCATGGCGGATCTCGCAGCGCCCGGACAAACTGAGCCAGAGAAGGCGCCAGAGAACGCAGCTCTGCACCTCACGTCGGCAAAACTTCCCGCCGCGCTCGGAGCATGCGTTGTCCTCGCGCTGGCCGCAGTCACCCATATTCAACTATCGTACTGGCACGACGATCTGAGCCTGTGGACTCACACTCTGTCAGTCACGCAGGCTAACTTCGTAGCCGAAAATAATGTGGGTGCGATTCTTGCCCAGCAGGGACGCATCGAAGAAGCCGTCGCGCATCTGCGCGTAGCTTCGGCTCTTGAGCCGGATGATCCTGTCAGCCAACTCAATCTCGGCGTGTACGCGCAGCAACATGGCGATCTGAAGCAGGCGATTTCCAGATATCAGGCCGCACTGCAGTTCGCGACCGACAGCCGCACCCGGGCGTCTGCCTACGCCAACCTCGGGCAGATCTATTTTTCGCAACACGACTACGCTCGCGCCCGCGAAAACTTCGAAGCCGCGGCCAAGCTGAACAATCCTTATCCCCTGCAGTTGGGCCTGCTGGCCCAGAAGGCCGGAGACTGGAACCAGGCGGCCCAGTACTACGCATATGCCCTGGCGGCCAAGCCCAGTGATATCGGCTTCCTTTTGCTGGAACAGGCTCTTCGGGGGACCGGGCGCGAACAGGACGCCGAACGGGCCCATCAGCAGGCAGAACTCCACTCCAGCGACCTTCGCCGGGCCCAAGAAACAGCGGACGAATGGCTGCGCCAGTAACTCTGAAAAGCCCCCCCGAGCACCGCGCTACTGTTCGGGCTGGACAAGGCGGGGTATACTACTTCGCCAGCAGATCTGCCTGCCACTTTACCGCTATCGTCTATGAATCATCGACCTGCCCTCGATGTGCATTCCTTCCAGAGACTGCTGCACGCAGCTTGGGTTCTGCAATGCAAGCGCGACCGTGAACTGAGCGAACTCAACGATGGAGCCGCGCCTGACGCGGGTTCACCGGCAATTGTCGAATTGCCCGTGGCTCTTCAACCAGTCTCGAAAGAACCGATTCTCGCGGTGCCGGGCGCCTTCACGGACAAACAGGTCGATGCTATCGCCATTCCGAGCGTGGCGATGCCGATTCCCCCGATGGCGAGTTCAGTGATAACGAATTCGGCAATACCGGCAACGGTTTCTTCGCCAACCGAAGTTGCGGGAGCGCCGGTTTTGGCGCCGCACCGTCCTTGGCCGCCAAAGAAAAAAGATCCAATTCCGCTCCCCGCGTCAGAGGCTCACAAGCAGGCTGCATGGAGGGCAATCCTTGTAAGCGAGATCAGCCGCCGAGCCGCTCCCATTCTGACGAAACTGAAGGCGAAGGAAGCGTCTCTTCCGCGGCTCAGAGTAATCATCCCAAGCCGCACCACGCGCGCCGCGCGAGCCTATACCGGACCGGTCGTGGTCCTGCTGATCGTTTTGGTTTTCGTACTTTTCCAAATGTTCAGTCATCGTGCGGGCCTGACCTCGGTCAAGGCCTCGACTGAGCCTACTCCGGCGGCGGTTCAGGGCTCCTGGGAGTCACTGCTGGACTCCAGCCACCTGCGAATGACCGATTCTGCAGCGTCCTCCGTGGTGGAGGACCTGAGCCGCTACGAGATGCGAACCGTGCGGCGCCAGGCGCAGTACGGAGACGACAACGCGGCGTTGGCTTTGGGGATGGCCTACGAGATCGGACGCCAGGTTCCGCAAAGCTGCACCCAAGCGACGCAATGGATTGCGTTGGCTGCCGAGGAAGGTAACGCGGCCGCACAATACAATCTCGCGCTTCGTTATGCCAACGGGGATGGAACTCCAAAAAATCAGGGACAAGCCGAGAAGTGGTTACAGACGGCCGCGCGCAACGGAAATCAGCAAGCCGCGATTGCCCTCAACGAAGTTCGATGAGAACAATTGCTTCGGAGAGAAGCTATGAAGTCTTATAAGGCTTTTGCCGCTTTCAGCGAGGGCGATGTGAGATCTCTCCAGTGCTCAGCACACCGCTCGGCTCAGCTCACCGTCGGGTCCCTGAGGGGCAAGTTATTTCTCGCAGTTTCCGTCATGATCTTTTTGGGGCTGAGTCAGATGGCTCTGGCGCAAACCGAGAAAGTGCTTTACAGCTTCTGCTCGATGGCCAACTGTGCCGACGGTTCTGATCCCGCGGGAAATTTGATCGCCGATGCGGCGGGAAACTTTTACAGCACGACCGCAGCCGGGGGCATTGTCGGTGGCCTTTGCCAGAATTTCGGATGCGGCACCGTCTTTGAGCTAACGGCCGCGGGCACGATTAAGAAACTCTATAGCTTCACCGGCAGCCCCGACGGCAACAATCCAGTGGGTGGTTTGGTTCGAGACTCGAAGGGAAATCTCTACGGGGCCACTGCTTCCGGCGGCAATGCCGGTGGAGTCTGTGGGACGTACGGCTGCGGCACGGTGTTTGAGTTACTTAAGACCGGCGCTACCTATACGGAAAAAGTGCTTTACGCTTTCACCGGAGGAGCGGATGGAGCAATTCCGGGCTCTGGCTTGGTTCGAGATACAAGCGGAAACCTGTACGGCACGACGAATACCGGAGGCGGCTCCGGCTGCAGTTCCAGCTCTGGTTGCGGCACGGTGTTCGAGATAACTGCTGCCGGCAACGAACAAGTTCTATATGCATTTACCGGGAATGCGGATGGTGCAACGCCGAGCGCCAGTTTGGTCCTGGACGGTGTGGGCAATCTCTACGGCACCACGGCGTACGGGGGCAACTTCGTTGAAGGATGCTTGACCCGAGGTTGCGGCGTGGTCTTCAAAGTCACCTCAGCCGGACAGGAAAGCGTTCTTTACGCATTTACGGGAAGTAGTGATGGGCAGTGGCCGATGGCACCGTTGATTCGGGATGCGAAGGGTAATCTTTACGGTACGACCCTGACCGGTGGCGATGTCACAAACGTTTTCTGCGACCTCGATGAGAACGGTTGCGGGGTTGTCTTTGAAGTTACTTCAAAAGGCGTCATGAAAACGCTCTATAGCTTTACAGGCTATCCCGCCGATGGACAGCATTCTTTCTCAGGTCTGGTTCGTGACAAACAAGGCAATTTCTATGGGACTACCGACTGGGGCGGACCTTCCAACGATGGCACGGTATTCAAGGTGACTCCGGGGGGCGTGGAAACAGTGCTCCACAGCTTCGTCGGAGGAACCGACGGGTTGGATTCCCACTCTGGTCTAGCTCTCGATGCCAAGGGAAATCTCTATGGCACTACTCTTTACGGTGGCTCTTTTGGCGACGGAGTGTTATTCAAGGTGACGCCTTAGGCATTCGCTGCCTTGGTATCTACAGCTTGGCACCGCCTCTCCTTACAGTGGCGATTTAGCAATCTTCATAGGCATTTGGACGATGTGGCGCCTGCTCCGTTAAAATCAAAGCAGGTTCTGTGAGCCCCTATGTCCCTGACGAAGGCACAAGCACTGGAAATGTTTGAGTCCGATGACCTGATCGGCATTGGGATGGAAGCGGATGCGATTCGCCGCAAGCTTCATCCCGAAGGCGTGGTCACCTACATCATCGACCGCAATATTAACTACACCAATTTCTGCACCGAGTACTGCACCTTCTGCGCATTTTACCGGCCATTGAAGGGCCCGGCGGCGAAGGAAGGCTACATCCTCGACTTCGACACGATCTACGACAAGATTCGCGAAACCGTCGAACTCGGCGGTACGGGCGTGCTGATGCAGGGCGGCCTGCATCCGGATCTGAAGATCGATTGGCACGAGAAGATGCTGCGCGGCATTCGCGAGCGCTTTCCGCAGGTGCATCTGCATTGTTATTCCGCGTCGGAAATTATTGCGATTGCCGAATACAGCGAGCTTTCGATTCGCGACACGATTCTGCGACTGCGCGATGCGGGGCTCGATTCGATTCCAGGCGGCGGCGCCGAGATTCTCGACGACGAAGTGCGCTACAAGATCGCACGTCTCAAGTGCCTGACGGAAGATTGGATCAACGTGCATCGCACGGCCCATCAGGTTGGGATGCGGACGACGGCGACGATGATGTTTGGCGTCGGCGAGAGCTACGAGAACCGCATCAATCATCTTCAGAAGCTGTACGAACTGCAGGAAGAGACTGGCGGGTTCACGGCGTTCATCCCGTGGAGTTTTCAGCCGCAGAACACTGCGCTGGGCGGACGGCATTGGGATGAAGCGACCGCGGTTGAGTATCTCAAGGTGCTGGCGATTTCCCGGCTCTATCTTTCGAACTTCCTGAACGTTCAATCCAGCTGGGTGACGCAGGGACTGAAAGTCTGCCAGATGGGGCTGCGGTTCGGCGGAAACGACGTGGGTTCAGTGATGCTTGAGGAGAACGTCGTGCGCGCAGCCGGCGTGACGAACTGCACGACCGAAGAAGAGTTGCGGAGGATTATCCGCGACGCGGGATTCCGTCCGGCCCAGAGGGATACGTTGTACCGGCAGTATTTCTTGAACTAATCAAAGAGCTTGTGGAGTTTCCCTTTAACGTCTGAGGAGAAAATCATTCCCCCCAGAGGTCACAGAGGAACAGAGGGTCAAGCGATCGATGGCATTTCCAATCAAAGTTTGTGCAGTTTGTGGCGAAGAGTTTGAGTTGAAGCCCGGGAAGCCGGGCTTCGCCAACCGGTGTCCTTCGTGCAGCAAAGAGGAGTCTGATCCGAAGTCGAAGCCTGCGGATGTTCTCAAGGCGGATAAGGGAGCGAACGCGGCTCGGCGCGAGGCGATGCGGAATCTGCTTTATCGGAAGGATAGCTAGCGAAGGCCGTCGGACAGGAGTGTCCGACCCACACAGCCGGGGCGGCTGTCCCCACATCACCCTCTAAACTTACTGCTTCAGAATCCAGCTCGAGATTTTTTCCAGAGCTACTGGCGACATGGTTTGTTCGATCTCGGCGTATTCCGTCGGAGCGCCCGTCTTCGCGGTTTGGAACAAGTGATTCAGGCCGGGAAGTTCTGCGACCTCTACGTGCTTGTTGCCGGCTTCTTCCAAAGCCTTGCGGATTGACTCGTCTTCACGATACGGATAGGGTTTGACTGGAACTTGCGGCCGTTTCAGCTCCAATTCCGCCTGATCCTTCACACGCTTCAACAGGAGTCGGGCGTGCCGCCGCCCTGACTCCAGTGGCCATCGATGGAAGATTGATCCGCGGCGATCGTTCCTTCGAAGACGCCACCGATTCCTTTCGCCTCGATCTTGAGAGAAGCGCCGTTGCGCGTGACCGAGCTCGCGGGCATTCCTTTCATGCCCTGGTCTGGACTGTCCATCGTAGCGGTCAGTCCATCTTCGGTGTTGAGGATGTGGAAGACAACGCGGACCTTCACCGCTCCGGTATCGAGCGAACCCATCCAGGTGCCGGCGATATCAGAAGGCTTCGCGGGCTTGTGTTCGGTCTTGAGCGGTACTGTTGCGCGGGTGAATTCCAAGGGAATTGCGCTTCCTTGTGTCCATGTTCCGGTGATCGTCTTGGAGTCGGGAGCAATTTTGCCTTCGTATGCGCCGTGGACAGCGGCGACGTCGAGGTTGAGCGTGGAGTTTTTTAGGGTGACGGTGTTGACTGGGATGCCGTTCGCACCCTGGTCAACGCTGTCAAGTGTCGCCTTGAGAGCGCCGTCCGGGGCCTTGGTGATGTGCAGCACGAGGCGCAGTTCGTTTCCGCCCGCGCTGAGAGTGCCTTGCCAGTCGCCAGTAATGTCCTGCGCGTTCGCGAGCGCGGCGGCCACGAGGAATATCAGAAAAGCCGTGACGCGTTTCATTTCGTGCGACCCTCCTTGGGCGGAGATGTGGTTCGGTCAGTTCAGTTCGCCGCGATGCTCCAGTTGCTTGTAGTAGACCAGCGAGTAAATCGCCGGGATGAACGGACCAGAGAGAATTGTCGCGATCGGCAGCCAAAAGGGCGCGCGCAAAATCACCTCGAATAACCCGAGCAGGCCTGCCACAAAACATATCCGGGCGGCGAGTCGATGGGTCTTGTTCCAGACGCGCTCGCTGGCAATGGTCCACGGAGTGCGAATGCCCACATAGAAATTGCGGCGGACCTTTCCGAAAACATTTCCGAGCAAGGCGACCATCATGCAAATGCCACCTTCGCTGGCACGTCCAACGTCGAGTGCTAGACCGAACGCTGATAGGAAGCTCAGGATTTGCATGTAAGCGAACATCGCGACGAACATGATCATGATGTACAGGTAGGTAGGCCGGAATGAATCGACCTCGAATTTTCTCGGCGAGATCCAGGGGAGTGCCGCAAATAGAAGCACCATGCCGATCATGATCCCAGGCGTGTAAACGAGTAATGACCACTTCGGCCCCCAGCTGTCAACCTCTCCATGAGCGTTCCAATGCATGGGAACGATAGCCGGAAGGTGAGGATAAGCAACGAGGGTGCCGGCGAGTGTGGCAAGAATGACAGCGATGGCTCCGAGGAAATACCGTTGATTAATTGTGAGGTTCATCGTGCTTCGTCCTTCTGCTGAGTTCCCGCTTTGCTCTTTTCGTCATTTCCACCGATCAGGTCCATGGTCCAGGCCATCAGATCCTGCACGACGGTCGTGTTGAGCCCGTACCAAATGGTCTGTCTTTCGCGGCGGCTGGTGAGCAGATCGGCTTCCTTCAGGACTGCAAAATGGTGCGACATCGTAGGCTTCGTCATATCGAACCGCTGGGCCAGATCTCCGGCGGTCATCTCCCCGCGGCGTAGTAGACGCAAGATCTCGCGGCGTGTTGGATCGGCTAACGCCTTGAATGCATTGGATGAGGGCGACATAATTAGAGCATCATGTAATTAGGCAACTATCTAAATACTGTAAATTGATTGGTTTGTCAAGCGTCGGAAGCAGTCTTGCAGGTGGGATCTTTGGCGAAGCCGGACAGGGGAATAGAATCCGGACAGGGGAATAGAATAGAGCCGCCGCGATCCGCTCTTCCGGTTGAGAATGACGTCTCCTTACATGCCTCCTCGAACGAACCTCATGAAACCGGTTCTGACATTCACGCTGATGATGCTGTCCGCTGCGATCATGCTGGCGCAGAATTCAACTGGATCGGCGAATCGAAACCGCGCCGCGGTGGAAGGGACTGTCACCAAGGACCCCGACGGCCAGCCAGTGAAGAAGGCTCTGATCGAGTTGATCGCCGAGAATCAGACCGAGGGAGGAGACTACACGGCCGTGACCGGAACGGATGGCGGCTTCCGTATCGAAAACATCGTGCCGGGCCGGTATCGTCTGTTCGCGGAGCGCGTGGGATTGTTGGACGTGGGCAAGAATCGCTCGCGTATGGATGGCCGCGTATTGGCGCTGACCCCGGGTCAGGAATTGAAAGAGGTACATATCCGTCTACAGGCTGCTGCGGTGGTGCGCGGTCGCGTCACCGATGAGGATGGAGATCCTATGCCCGACGCCGAAGTGACCGTGCTCCGGCAGACTTTCTTGTCAGGACACAATCATTGGGAGCAGGTGGGCGCCGAACGCACGAATGATCTGGGGGAATTTCGAGTGCCGAGCCTGCCCCCAGGAAACGTGTATGTTTCAGTCAGCCCAGCGCCGGATTTCAAGAGTCTGATCGAAGCGGCCGGAGTGGCTGCCAGCGAGCCACGCAACCCGGACAAAGCGGCGACTTCGTATCAGACGACGTACTATCCCGGGACCGCCGATCGGAGCCAGGCAGCGCCCATTCAGTTGCACGCGGGCGACGATTTTCCAGTGAACTTTTCGCTCGCGCCGAATCCGGCGTTGAGTATCCGCGGGGCCGTGGTGAATCTGCCGCCGCGCACCTCAGCGACGATCATGCTCCAGTCGCGCGATTTCAGCCTGGTGCAGAACGGCGCCGAGATGCATAAAGACGGCAGCTTTGTGATCCGCGATGTTTCTCCGGGCAACTACACGATTGTGGCGTCGGTGGATGGAGCGCCCGTGCCGATGACAGCTCGGCAAGCACTGCAAGTCGGATCGAGCAATGTGGATGGCCTGCGGTTATCGCCGCAACCGGGAGCGTTGGTTCGAGGGCGGCTCCGTCTGGAGAGCCGAGGTGCGGTCCGAGGGTTCGATCCCGATCAGATTTTTCTGACGCTGCAAACCATCGGCGGTGAGGATGACGCGGGAGCAGTTGCGATCGGGGATCGGTTCAGCAATCTAACGCACGTCGCCGCCGACGGGAGTTTCGAGTGGAAGGACGTTCCTCCGGGAAACTATTACGTGCAGCTGCTCGGTGCAAACGGCTCGAATGAAGACTGGTTTGTGAAGTCGGTGGTTGCGGGCGGGCGCGAGCTCAGTGACTCGGGCATCAGCGTGAATGGCGGCGCGGTGGCGATGGATCTCGTCATGAGCGCGAACGGCGGAATGGTGGATGGAGTGGTTGTCGACAGCAAAGGCAACGCGTTGGAGAACACCGTTGTCGTGGCGGTTCCCGAACCGCGGATGCGCGGACGCCTCGACCGATATCAGAAAACGGTCAGCGATCAGAGTGGACACTTCAGCCTGAGGGGCATGCGGCCCGCCGACTATACGCTGTTTGCGTGGGCAAGCGTGGATGGCGAGGCGTACTACAATCCCGAATTTCTCAAGAGCTATGAGGGGCAGGGAAGCGCGCTGAAAATGGGGGAAGGCGAGCGCAAGACGCTGCAGCTGAATGCGATCCCTATGGCGGAGAGCGAATAGTCTCGGACGCTGGAACTTTCTTCAGTTCTGCATCGCACAAGACCTCAAAAGTCCAAAAACCCCGCCCTGTCGCCTACAACGCGACAAGAGTTGGGCACCTGCTCTTGAACTGAACAGCCGATGGCGGCAGGCCCCACATAAACCTTCCTTGAATTACTTGACCACTGGTGAGTCGGCGTCAGCGGGTTTGGATTCGTCGGCGTGCATCTTGCCGTCATCTTCCGCGTAGAAGGAACGGTGCTGGGCATCGAGATTTTGCGGCGCCATGGTGAGGACGTAGCCGTCTTTTTTCCCTTTGTAGCTGGCGGTATAGTCGCCGCGGTCGGTATTCACCATGCGTTGAGTGAACGTTCCGGAGTGGACCAGTTCGCGCAGCGTGAGAGCGTAATGTCCATATTGCTTGTTGAACCGGTTCTCGGCTCGGATCACGACGCGCATGTAGGCAAGGGCGGCAGCTTCCGAGTCGGAACGGGCGGGGTCGCCATGAAATTTGGGCGTATAGGCGGGCGCCGAAGTCTGCGCGGTGGGCGTCGTGCCCTCAGATTGCTGAGCGAGACTTGATTTCGTCAGCAAAGTGCAAACGGCGAGCAAAGATGCGGTGAGGACGGCCCACAACGGCGTTGATCGGTTCATGCGACGGCGTCTCCGGGAGGATCAAAAACACTAGGTGTAGCCTTTCAGGGAAGGTTTTTCGCATCGGCGCGAGATACAGCGCCAAACGGTGCGTTCCGCCTGAATTTCCCATGTTACTCCCGTAATTTCCCTCCGGTCACCTTCTCTTTGCATTGTGACGAATTATTACTATGCTGAGTAGAAGACTTGAGGGCCACAGGGAAAACTAATGAAAGCAGCCGTAGCTAAGAAACCAGTTATCCGAATTGCGGTGGTGGAAAGCGATCCATTGCGGTTCGTCGGGTTCCGCGCACTGTTCGACTCCGAGCCGGAGTTCGAACTTGTCTCCGCAGCGCTGCCCGAAATCAGCGCGCTGCAAGGCATCGATCTCATCCTGCTCGGCAACCGTTCCGGGCAAAACCTGTTTGACGTGATGGCGAGCCTGAAAGCCACACGGCCGGATCTGCGGATCATCGTTACCGGCTCGGGGATCGATGAAGAGACCATTTTGAAAGCGATTGCGTCTGGGGCCAAGGGTTACGTAGACGAGGCCGCAACGCCGGCGGAGTTCGCGCAGGCGATTCGGATCGTGAATCAGGGATCGGTCTGGGCGCCGCGCAAGGTGCTTTCGATGTTCATCGAGCGCGTGTCGTCGGCGCCGGGGCGAATCTTTCCCGCGGGTCGCGTGACCTTTACCGACCGCGAAAAAGAAGTTCTCGAGATGCTGGTGGCGGGCCGCTCGAACAAAGAAATTGGCTCTCAGTTGGGAATCGAAGAGCGCACGGTCAAAGCACACGTGGCGAAACTGATGCGTAAAGTGGGCGTGCAAAACCGCATTGCGTTGTCGGTGCACGCGATCACGCATTCCCTGGTAGCGGCGAAGTAGTAAGCGTTGAGTGGTGAGCTGTGAGCGACGAGCCAGCCGAACCTGACTGCTCATTGCTCGCGGCTCACCACTCGTAGCTTCCGCCGTAACTTCGGGTCACTTACTTTCGTAATCTTGCCGGAATTTCAGGCCCAACGCATACTCGCCTCACCTACCACAGAACCTGGGAGACGGGGTTGAGAGTGGCGATTAGGGTCACTGCTTTCAGCCCCGCATTTTTTTGTCCCGTCTCTATCCTGTCCGGACTCTCAAGAACCATCCATTTGACGATTTTGAAGTGCACTTGCCGCCAGCATCCCAAGACGTGATTTCATTTACAATCCAGTCAGATCCCAGTTAAACCTTTGTGGTGAGGAATATGAAAAAATTGCTGCTGTTGACGCTGGCTGCGTCCGTCTGCTCGATGGCTTTCGCGGCGGACGATCAACCCAAAGAGTCGAAGGTCACGGACCGTGTGCAGGCTGCCGCGGATGTGCTGAACGAGATTGAGTCCGCCCCGGACTCCGGCATTCCGGAAGAGATTCTGAGCAGGTCGGAATGCGTAGCGGTGGTGCCGTCGATGCTGAAGGGCGGTTTCATCGTCGGCGCGAAGTACGGGCGAGGATTGGCGAGCTGCCGCACGCCGAAGGGATGGAGCGCTCCCGCATTCTTTACCGTGACTGGAGGCAGCTTTGGATTCCAGATCGGCGGACAGGCGGTCGACTTGGTAATGCTCATCATGAACCAGAACGGTATGCAGCATTTGCTGTCGAGCCAGTTTGCCCTGGGCGCGGACGCTTCCGTGGCGGCGGGTCCGGTCGGGCGCCATGCCGAAGGCAACACAGACTGGAAGATGCGGGCCGAAGTGCTGACGTATTCGCGCGCGCGCGGCATCTTTGCCGGAATCAGCCTGAACGGGGCCGTCATAAAGCAGGACAAAGACAGCACGCGGGATTTTTACGATCACATGGTGACCTTCAAGGCGGCACTGACCGGCGAGGTCGATCCGCCGGCGGCGGCGAATCCATTCCTCAGTACACTCGCCAAGTGGGCCCAGCAAGCAGCGAAATAGCAAAACGGGGGCTAGGCGTGCGGTTCAACCAACCGCCCGGCCTTCCGTCTTGCTAAACGCCTGATCCATGACCCCCATCCCTGATGCGGCGGAAACTCGAATACGCGGCAGCGTGGCCATTCATCAAAATTCTGGGCGCGTTGCCGGGTCCGATGGCGCGCGGGTTTGCGATCGGGCTGGGGCGGGTGGTTTACTTGCTCCATGGACGGTTGCGACGCGTTGGCTTGCGCAATCTTGAGCTGGCGCTTCCAGAAAAAAACAAGACGGAGCGGAAGCGCATCGTACGCGGAGTCTTTGCCTCTCTGGGCCGGCAACTCGCGGAGTTGTGCCAGTTCCCCCGCTACACTCTGGAGAACGTCGACAATGTCGTCGTGTATGACGGGCTGGACAACTATCTGCAGGCCCGCGCGCGCGGCAAGGGCGTGTTGTTTCTGACGGCGCATTTTGGCGGATGGGAGCTTTCGGCGTTCACGCACTCATTGCATGGCTACTGGCTGCATGTCGTGATGCGGCCCATGGACAATCCTTATCTCGACCGGATGATCGAGCACTACCGCACCATGCACGGGAACAAGACGGTCGCCAAAGACGATTTTGTCCGTGGATTGCTGGCGGCCATGAAGGCGGGAGAGACTGTCGGAATATTGATGGACACGAATATGACTCCGCCGCAGGGAGTCTTCGTCGACTTCTTCGGAATTCCTGCATGCACGGCAAGTGGACTGGCGAGGATCGCGCTGCGAACGGGTGCGGCGGTCGTGCCGACCTTCACGATCTGGGATGAGGCGATGGGCAAGTACCGGTTGCGCTTCGATCCGGCGCTCGAGTTGATTCGCACGGGCGATCAGGAAGCGGACATCGTGGCCAACACACAGAAGTACACCAAGGTGATCGAAGATTATGTGCGGAAGTATCCGGATCAGTGGTTATGGGTGCACCGGCGGTGGAAGACCAGGCCGGAGGGGGAACCGGGGTTGTACTGAGAATTCAGTTCTCAGTTCTTCTCCTCTCCTGGGTAGGTTTGGCCTTCGAACGGGGGGCTAGCCGGCTTCGGACCTGATCCGGTTGGCGTCGGATTCGGTTCTGCGGTTTAATGCGGCATGGCCTACACCTGGTTCATCCTTCTGCTGGCGGTCTGTAGCACCGCGCTTAGCATGCTCATTCTGCATGGAACATCCATCGGGCAAGCTCTGCACGAGCGGATCCCGGACCGTCCGAGGCGGCGGTTATTTATCGCCTCGGTCAGTTTCTTCATGACATTCGCCGGAGTGCGAGCGGTGGTCTTCGCAGTGCTCCACCAGATTCCACCATTCCATTTCATCCAGATGGAAGGGCGGCACATTCACCATCTCGTGTTCGGGATACTGATTCTTCTGTTGGTGGGATACGGATGGCTGTGCGAGGTTGGTGTGGGAACGGATGGCTCATCGATCTTTGTAGGCCGGCTGATGTCAATTCTCTACGGTGTGGGGGCGGCTCTGACGCTCGACGAATTCGCCTTGTGGCTGAACCTGAAAGATGTTTACTGGTCGCGAGAAGGACGTAGCAGCATTGACGCCGTCATTCTGTTCGGAGCGTTGCTGGCAATCGGCGCTTGGGGCGCGCCCTTATGGAATTGGAGCCGGAGCCAAAAGAGGCCGTCAGCATCGAACTAGGCCGGAGCCGGGGGCCCGATGTGTCGAAACGCTTGCGACTGACTGACCATCAGCAGGGCGGTTTGTCCCAAGCGTTCGAGGACGGCGAGATCGCCCTCATCGAATGCGAAGCTTTGTGGGGAGAAAACTTCAATCAGCCCGACCACGCTGCGCTCGTAACGGATGGGTGCGGCTGCGATGGAGCGGATTCCCAGCTTGCGGCAGATTTCGGGAGCGACTCGGGAATCGGTGACGGCATCGTCACACCGCAGAGCTTTTCCCGAACGAATACATTCGCCCGAAAACCCAGAATTGACGTCCACGTGAGTGCCGAGGGGCGGTCCGCCGCTGCCAACACTGGCGCGGCACATCATGGGCCCACGGTCGACGAAAGCGATGGCTGCGCCGGCGCCGCGCAGGAGGGTGCGGGCGCGATCACTGATGACGCGCAGTGCCGAATTGAGATCAGAGCCGAGCGAATGAAACTCATATTGCATTGACGTGGAAACTGGCGGGCGAGTGTCCGTCTGCTCTTGCGCAGACTCAGCTTCAAGGCGGATCGAGCGAGTTTCGGAAGTGCGGACTCCGCTAGTGGAATCGGTAGGATTTCCCAGAACTCGGTCCACTGTAAGTGTCGGCGCCTTGCGGCTGGGGGCTTGATCGTTGAGTGCGAGCCAGTGATCAAGTCGCCGGCGCGCCTCTTCCGGAAGTTCGGAGAAGCGCACTCCAGCACGGCCGAGCGCGTCTGCCCATGCGATGTACCCGGTCGTTTCGAGATGCGGATTGGAATCCGGCAGATCGAGACGGAGGTGAAGCCGCCGGTCAGCTTGAGGTCCGGTGTCGAGCGGGACCACGGTTTGCATGGACAGTCCCTGGTCACTCAGGTCGAGGATCATGCCTCCGGTCACGCCATCGAAGCTGGCGAAGACCGGACCATTGACTTTATGTCGCACGCAACTTCGACGTTCAGGAAACATCTCCAGCCTTGATCCGTGCGTTTGTTGTGCTTTGATGCACAGGATTCTGCGTTCGGGAGCATTGGAGCCCGCACTCTTCTGCTATTGAGAAATCTTTGTGGAGACGGCTGTTCAGATGATCGGATGAAATGCCGGGCGAGGGAAGTGCACGACGGGATTCTCCATCTCGATGCTTTCACGTGGAAAGTAGATCGATGGCCCGTTTTCGGGCACGCGTTCCGGTAAAATTAAGTCTTCCTATGAATACATTCGAACAAATCGCAGAACGTGAGCGGCAGTTTCTGTTAACGACCTACAGCCGGTATCCCGTGGTGCTGAGCCGGGGCAAAGGTGTGTTCCTCTTCGACATCGACGGCAAGCGCTATCTGGATTTTGTTTCCGGACTGGGCGTGAATGCGCTGGGGCACGCACATCCCCGCATCGTGAAGGCGATTCGGGACCAGGCTGCAAAGCTGGTGCACGTTTCGAATCTCTATTATCACGAATATCAGGGACCGCTAGCGGAAAAGTTGTGCGGGCTTTCGGGATTGAACCGCGCTTTTTTCTCGAACAGTGGAACCGAAGCCATAGAGGGATCGATCAAGCTGGCGCGTCTGGCGGGGCATCGCGCTGGAGGGGAAGCGAAGTCCAAGCTCGTGGCGCTGGATGGTTCGTATCACGGGCGCACGTTCGGAGCACTCTCGCTCACTGGCCAGGAAAAACACCGCAAGGGCTTTGAGCCGCTGCTCGATGACGTCACGTTTGTGAAGCAGAATGACATGGAAGGTCTGCGGGCTGCAGTCAACGATAATACTTGCGCGATTGTGTTGGAGCCAATTTTCGGCGAAGGCGGAATCTACGAATGCTCGGTTGAGTTTTTGCGCGAGTGCCGGGCGCTGGCCGACCGTCATAAGGTGGCATTGATCTTCGATGAGATCCAATGTGGCTTGGGCCGAACGGGAACAATCTTCGCGTTCCAGAGTTTCGGAGTGACACCGGATATCGTGGCGATCGCAAAGCCGATTGCAGCGGGGCTGCCTCTTGGAGCGTTCATCGCGAAGGAAGAATTCGCGAGTGCGATTTCTCCCGGGCAACACGGTACGACGTTTGGTGGCGGCCCGCTGGCTTGCCGCGTTGCGCTGGAATTCCTAGCCATCGTGGAAGAAGAAAAGTTGCTGGAGAACGTCAACAAAGTTGGTGCGTACCTGCTACAGCAGTTGAAAGAGATCGTGGAGAAACGGGCAGCAGCGATCGGGGTACGTGGACGCGGCTTCATTCAAGGGATCCAGCTGGAGATTCCTGCGCGTCCGATTGTGGACGCGGGACTCGCCGAGGGAGTTTTGTTTAACAGCACGCAGGACACGGTAGTCCGTTTCCTGCCTCCGTTCCTGATGGAGGAGAAGCATGTGGACAAGGGGATTCGCGTGCTGAAGAAACTACTGGGGAAAAAAAGAAAGGCCGCGGTCTAGACCCAGGAAGTCAAAATCCCCACCCGCTCGCAAACTGCGCGACAAGCATGGGTCACCCAATGGGATTCTCGAGACCAAAAAACGGGGAGCCGAAGCTCCCCAAAGTGAAGCGACAGAGGCGTTGTTTCACTTAGATAGAGTCCGGCAGGTGGGAAAGAGTTGTCCTCGGTGCGGGAAGATTTTCGGCGCTTGTAAAGCGGATGCTTGTAAAGCGGAATGAGTAACGTTCAGGAGATTCCGACCGGTGCTGCTCCGATGCTGGGCGAGGGCATTGAAGAGTGTTGGATGGATTTCGACGGCGCGCGGATGCGGTATTTGCGTGCCGGATCTGGACCGCCGCTGATTCTGCTTCATGGCCTGCTGGGATATTCGTTCTCGTGGCGCTATGCCATGCCCGCGCTCGCGCCCCACGCGACCGTGTTTGCTCCTGACCTGCTAGGAGCGGGGTTTTCCGACCGGCCGCATGGTCTCGATCACTCCGTCCCAGCGACAGCCCAGCGAGTAATCGCATTTGCTGAAAAACTGGGACTTGCATCGTTCGACCTGCTGGGAACGTCGCGGGGAGGAATCGTGGCAACGGCGGTGGCAGCGAAATGCGTTGACGCGACGAGTTCAAAACCACACATTCGACGGTTAGTTCTGGCTTGCCCGGTCAATCCGTACTCTTCGCACGGGCAGTGGATCGCGCCTTTTTTCGGCACGCGCGTCGGAGCGGCTGCGTTTCGTTTCGTGATCGAACGCAGGCCGTCGCTTTATCCGTACTTTCACGCGCGGCTGTTTGCGGATCGCAACAAAATTCCACCTGGAAGCCTTGATGGTTACAAAGCTCCACTTGCGATTCCCGGCCTGTTCGAACAAGGGTTGAGCATCGTAAAGACCTGGGTCGCCGATCTGCGTGAGCAGGAGACTCTGTTGCCGAAGTTAGCTCCGATTCCGACACTGCTCATGTGGGGTACTAAGGATCCCGCGGTTTACTTTTCCTCGATGGAACCGCTGGCGCGGCGTTTTTCCAATGTGCGGACGATTGTTTTTCCAGGAGTGGGACATCTGCCGTATGAAGAGTGTCCGGAAGAGTTTAATCGGGCACTAATTGAGTTTCTGACGAAGTGAATCGCTGAAATCGATTGCTCGACGCGAGGGCGAGGAGCCGTCGCGACCGCCGGCGGGATGCCGGCGCTACAGGAATCGTAGCTACCGGACCGCATGACTCAATACATTCTGGATTTGTTGCGGGATGCCCTAGTTCACTACGGATATTGGGCCGTGGGTGCCGCGCTGCTGCTCGAGAATGCCGGCATCCCCTTGCCGGGCGAAACGATCCTGCTGATGGCCAGCTTTCTGGCTTATTCCCAGCATGAACTGCAGCTTTCGTGGATCATCGTCGTCGCTACGAGCGCGGCCACAATCGGCGACAACATTGGATTCGCTCTCGGCTACTACGGTGGACGTCCACTGCTCGTTCGATACCAATCGATTTTTCGCATTCGACCCTCGACTCTCGAGCGAGGGGAGAGGCTTTTCGATCGCTACGGGGCAGCAACAATATTCTTTGCGCGATTTGTCTTCGGGATGCGGATAGTCGCCGGGCCCATGGCGGGAGTCCTGCGAATGCCCTGGAGAAAATTTCTGATCTTCAATTTCATGGGCGCCGCTTTGTGGGTAAGTGTGATCTCCGGAGCCGGATATCTGTTCGGCCAGCATTGGCACAGGCTGGAGCGAGCTGTGAAACGTTTTGACCTCGGAGTTGCGATCGTCGTGGTATTGGCTGCGGTTTGGGTGTGGTGGCGGAAACGGAGCGAGAACGTAGTGGCATCTGGGAAGTAACCATTGGCCCAGGGTGGAGGGTTGGGTCGTGAGACTATACTGTGCGGAAGTGTCGCGGGTCATTCGGGGCGATGGAGCAATGTTCCGTGGCAGCTCAATGAATCACACCGGCTGCGTCCGAGCCGCAATTCGGACGAGGAGGAACATGTGAAAAAGACTGGGTTTCTAACTCTGCTCATCATGACAACGGTTCTCTTTGCGCTCGCCTTCCCGGCAGCTGCAGCCGGACCAAAGGCTCCAGCAGTTCCGGCACCCGCGGTGGCTCCGGCCCCTGCACCGGCGGCAGCCGCGATGCCAGAGCCGCATCCACACATCCACGAAGCTCTGGAAGCGATGCGGGCTGCCAAGCATCACCTAGAGACTGCCGAGCATGACTTCGATGGACACCGCATGGAAGCGATCAAGCACTTGGATATGGCGATCCACGAAGCCGAGATTTGTGAATCGATGAAGTAGAGCTGGGTCGAAAACAGGAGATTCAACAAAAGGCAGCGTCTTTGGACGCTGCCTTCTTTATTGGTTGGGAGGTTGGGTGGCTGGCGGAGCCGTCGGCTGGGTCGTTGGCTGGGTCGGGGGAGCCGGCTTCGGCGGTGGAGCGGGCTTCCGTTCCCCGAAGGTATATCCAACGGAGACCCCGACGCGGAAAACGTTATTGGAATGAAATTCGTGGTTATTGAGGATGTAGCTCCAATGGGCCTCGGGACGCACAAAGAAATTTCGCCAGGCGGCATATTTGACGCCTACACCAAAGTGCAAGAGGAAGTGATTGCTGTTGAGGCTAGTGCTGCAACCTCCGGTGGGAATGCTGCAATCGTTTACCTGGTTGTAGAACAGCAGTGATTCGGCGCCAATGCCCGCCATGAAATCGCCACGAGTCTTGCGCGCGAGATGGCTCGTGTACACTCCGTTCGCGTCGTAGAAGATGGCGCGATAGGGCTGGAAGTCGTTGTAGTTGCCCTGTTTGTAGCGGAAGGCGCCTTCGGCGAGCAGGCCGAAATGATTCGGCAGGATATATTCAGCGCTCACCGTCGGATACACGCCACCCTTTTCCGCAGGAGGCAGGAATCCGACAGAGGCTGTGGGATTCTTGGGAGACCAAATTGTGCTGCCGCCTACCGCGATGTCCACGGTTTGAGCGCGCGCCAAGCTGGCAGTTACAACGAGCCCGCATGCGAATGCGAGCGAAAAGAACCTTCTCAATCCAGCCCCCCTAAGAGCGTGATCGGCACTTCCGTGAAGCAGACCGGACAGACGCCTACGGGTGAGCGAGAAGCGAACCGTGCGCCCGGGACAATTCAGCAGCCGTCAGCCCAACTGCAATCTACTCTGGACCACCGATAGTGTAACCGATCGATGCGCCTACGCGGATCACGTTGCCCGAGCTGAAGAAATCGGTGTTGTTCAGAATGTGATAGTAGTGCGCCTCGGGACGGACGAAGACGCTTCCCCAGACGTAGTAGCGGATACCGCCCCCGATGTCGACCAGGAAATGGTTGCTGCTGCTGTAGCAGGCGCCAAAGTACACGCAGTTGCTGGTGGGCTGGTAGCCGTAAAAGCGGGTGCTCTGCCAGCCGATGCCGGCCATCAGATCAGCGCCGACTTTCTTGCTCAGGCGAGGCTGGTAGACGCCGTTGAAGTCGAAAAGGATCGGGCGGTAGGGCTGACCGAGTCCCGCGAAGTCCCCCTGCCCTCCTCGCCACGAGGCGTCGAAACCAAAACCAATACGCTTGTGAAAGATGACATCTGCGCTGATGTTGGGATACAGCCCACCTTTTTCCGGGCAAACGATATTGGTAAAGCCCGATGAGCCGCAACCGGCAGCCCCGGGAGACATGACGGTTCCGAAACCCAACATGGCGTCAGCTTGCTGGGCGGAAGCGAAATTGGCGGCAGCAAGAAACATGAAGATGGCAGCGAGGAAGGCAAACTTTCTCAAGACGAACCTCCTGTGAATTAGGCCTGCTGGCGAATGAGATGCCGTCGCCAAACCTTTTGGATGCAAGTGCCTGGGTGTTCTAGGTCCATGATAAATTCAGCCGGAACCGAATTACAAACAGACGAACCTTAACCTTCAACCCGGTCGCACCTCTGACCGGGCGAGCGAACAGGCGCTCGACGGCGTACAAAGCTGAACCCGGGACTGTGCAGAAAGTTGCGTCCGTGTCCCTGGATTCCTGCCAGATGGCGAGTTTTGGGTGCTGATAAGTCTCTTACCGCCTGCCCGAAGTGCCGCCCCCTCCGCCGTGGAAAACGTGGTCCATGGCGATGGGCCCTCCCCCGAGAAAGATGAGGGCAAAGGACAGCGCAGCGAGAGCCAGAGGAAATTCGAATCCGTGATCGCCCGTCAGGCCGTTGTGCGAATTGACCTTCCAGATAGCGACGATCAGGTCGATACAGAGCGCGAAAGCGGCGGCCCGCGTAAATAGTCCCGCCAAAACCAGCAAGCCTCCGCCGAACTCGGCGAACGAAGAGACGTAACCGAGCCACGCCGGGATGCCGAGGCTCGCCACCAGGTGCACATGATCGTGAAGATGACGGAAAAGGTTCTGGTAGCCATGAGCTACCATGACCGCACCCAGCGCGAGGCGTATGACGAGAAGGGCCAGTGGCTGCAAGCGATCGAGATAACGCAAGAGTTTTCCCTCGAATGACGGAATAGATTATCGCAGCCCGTGGTTCGCAAGAAGGATTATTCGATTGCACGGTCGTTGAGGTTTTGATAACGTTTGTTCGCCGTAAAACGCCAGCCTCGTCCTCCGCAAGGCGCGTTTTGCCGGCCTTCTTTTTGTCTCGGGCCCCAGAAAATTTCGCAACGAATGCGTGGATTGATCGCGCGTCCCGGCCGAACTCTGGCAACTGAATGAACGTTTTTGAGTCGAGGAGCTTCCGATGGAGTGGATGATGGATATGGTCTGTAAACGATCTCTGCAGAAATATGCCGTAGTCACGATGCTGATTTTGGTTCCGGCATTACTTGCCGCTCAGGAGAAGAAAACTGCTCCGAAGCCGAGTGCGCCAGCGCCCCATGCCAGTGCACCCGCGCACAATTCTGCGCCGGCACAACATTCCACGACTCAAGGACACACCGCACCCGGGAACTCGACGGGGCGGCCGGGAACAAACGCCACGGGGCGAACTGGAACCAATACAACGGGCCGCACAGGTGCGGGCGGTAACAACAACGGCCGTACCGGAACGAACAACACAGGGCGGACCGGGCCGAACAACTCGATGGGACGCCCAGGTGGCAACACCAACGCGGGAGGTCGCGGAGCCAACGGTCACGTCGCGCCGGGGCGACAGGTCTCTCTTCGCGGCGGAGGATCGGCGAGCATCCGGCCAAACGGTCAGATTCGGTCCGTGAATCGCAACGGAATGCAGATTCAGCGCGGCATGCATGGCGGACGAACCGTGATCGCAACACATAACGGCGCTCGCGTCGTCAGCACGGGGCGGGGTGGGTATGTACAGCGGGCCTACGTCGTACGTGGCGGCCGTTCGTACTATTCGCGTACGTACTACTATCACGGCGTCTACCGGAGCGGCGTATATCGCGGCTACTACTATGGGGGCCGGCCCTACTACGGCTACTATCCGGCTTACTACTATCAGCCGGCGTACTACGGCTGGGCCTATAACCCATGGCCTGCGCCGGCGTATTACGGCTGGGGTTGGGGCGGTGCGCCTTGGTACGGCTATTACGGTCCGTATTATGCGCCGTATCCGGTGTATCCGACGGCAGCTTTTTGGCTGACGGACTTCATGGTCGCAGCCACGTTGCAGGCAGCTTATGAAGCGCAAGCTCAAGCGAATACGACCGGATGGCTGCAGTTACCGGATGATGGGAACCTCATTGCCAGTTTGACTCCGTTCCTTCCGGCAGAAGCGGAAGCGGCGAAGCTCAGCCCCGAGGTCAAGCAAGCCCTGTCAGACGAGGTGAAGGCCACTCTTGCAGCCGAACAGGCGGACGCCTCCAAGGGTAAAGCTGCCGCATCTGGCGGTCAGGCATCGACTTCCAACGAAGCTCCGCCCGCGCTTGATCCGAACTTCAAGACGTTCATGGTTGCTTCAGACATGAGCTTGGTGGCGGACGGTGACGAGTGTCCTCTCTCGCAAGGAGATATCATTCAGCGCACGACCGAGACACCGGACGGCGACGGCAACGTGAACGTAAAGGTCGTTGCCAGCACGAAATCGGACTGCGCCGTGGGCAAGGAAGGGCCAGTCTCAACGGACGATCTGCAAGAGATGTACAACCACTTCCGTGAGGGACTGAAAGATGGAATGGGAGAACTAGCCAAGAAACAAGGAACGGGTGGGCTTCCGAAAGCTCCCGACACCAGCACTGTGGATGGCGATGTCCCAGCTCCTCCGCCAGACAAAAACGCCGAGAAGACGCTGCAGGATCAGCAGACGGCTGCTGACCAGACCGAGTCTGAGGTCAAGCAGGAGGCTGGGTCGGGTGGTGGAAGTCAGTAAGAGCTGAAACACTGATCGAGATGGGAGCACTCGCAGTGGTGCTCCCTCTCGCGAAATATCGCGGTCATGCAATCCAGACAAAACAGACTTAGCCGGAGGGTTTCACGATGTGGCAGCAGTCGAAAGCTTTAATTCCAGGATTGGCGCTGGCTCTGATGATGATCGCGCAGGCCGGAGCGCAGGCGCCGTCGCTGCAAGAGCAGCTTGCCGCTCAGTATAAGCTGGCGAAATTGGGTTCCGACACCAACGGAGTTTCCGTCACCGACCCGGGCACTTTGCTGGAAGTCAAGAAGGGCGGTATTCTCGGCGTCCCTGGTGCGGATAAATCACCTCTCACCACGAAGTACGAAGGTGGAACTGTGCATTCGCCGAGTGCCCTGATGGTGGCCGGAAAGAAATCGCTGCTCGGACATTTTGCCACTACGCAGTCCCAAGGGCAGACGACGAAGTTGTTTGCAATTGGCGACAAGGCGTATCCGACCAAGGTTGACGTCAACTTGGACAAAGACACGGTTTCGATGTTGATCGTCGCCTGCGATACGTGTAACAAGACTGATCCTCCTTCCGCCAACAAGGCGCAGATCGTATTTCAGTTCGCGAAAGGCACGTTAGGGAAAGCCAGCGCCGGCGACGTGGAGGACACGATCGGACAACTGCTCGCCATCAGCGATGATTCGCAGCAGCAGGATCAGGGTGGCCAGCAACAAGGACAAGACCAGGGTCAAGGCCAAGGACAGGGACAAGGCCAAGGACAGGGACAAGGCCAAGGACCGGGCCAAGGACCGGGCCAAGGCCAAGGCCAAGCCCAGCAGCAAGCGCAACCGCAAACGATCCAGATGGGAATGACTATGGATCAGGTGCAGGGAGCGCTGGGGACGCCCGAGAAGATTGTCAATCTCGGTCCCAAACAGATCTACGTCTACAAAGACCTCAAAGTGACGTTCTTCAACGGCAAAGTTGTGGACGTGCAGTAACGCAGCGCTGCTTTCGGCGGGTCCAGCAAGACCCGCCGAAACAACAGCTTGGGCGAGCGATATAGTACCTCCGTACCGTGCCTAGTACTTCAGTTACCCCTGCACGCATGACCCCCCTCCCAGTGCAAGAGAATTACTTCTAATAGTGGTCGATGTCAATCGAGCCACAACATATAGAAATGGCCCCTCCCCAGCCATTTTCTAAATTCCAGAAAACGGGCAAAAAACCCAATAAAACGCGGAGATTCGCTTGGAGCTGCGGTTTTTCAGGGCTGATATATGCTCGGGACACCGAAAGCCCTCGGAGCCGATATTGAGGGTAAGGCAGTCTCCCGAAGCAAACCTGTGCGCATGAAAGCGCGGCAGGCAGAACGAGGCGGAGGGAGGACAAGGAACTATGGCCGACTCGCGAGAAGTGATGAATATTCGCCAGGCGTCACAGTATCTGGGCGTGAGTCCGGACACGCTGTACAAGTACGTCGGCGAACAGAAAATTCCCGCGTTCAAGCTGGGCAACCGCTGGCGCTTCAAGAAATCGCGGCTGGATCAGTGGATGGAAGAGAAGTCGAGTGAGATGGAACCGCCGGTAAAACGGAAACAGAAGGCGGCAACGAAAGCAGCGGGTCAGAGTTAACAAAACGTCGCGGGCGGAAATGCCCGCGCCACACAAAAGGTGGGCACATGTTTGGATTGGGATCGAAGTCCATTGTTGGCCTGGATGTGGGCTCCTCGAGCATTAAGGCAGTGGAGCTCAAGAAGAAGGGTGGGCAGATTGAAGTTGCTCACCTCGGTCTCGAGCCGCTGTCCTCCGACATCGTGGTCGATTCGATGATCGTGGACTCGGGCACGGTATCGAGCGCGATTTCGAAACTGTTCCTCGACAACCAGATCAAGACGAAGGCCGTGGCCACCGCAGTCAGCGGTCACTCGGTGATCGTAAAGAAGATCTCGCTGCCGTCGATGAGCGACCAGGAACTGGCCGACACCATCGAGAAGGAAGCGGCGCAGCACATTCCCTTCGACCTGGCCGACGTGAGCCTGGACTATCAGATTCTGTCCGACGAAGTGGGCACTCCGCAGATGGACGTTCTCCTTGTCGCGGTCAAAAAGGACAAGATTCTGAACTACACCAACGTACTCTCGATGGCTGGACGAACCCCGGCTATCGTCGACATTGATGCGTTGGCTCTGCAGAACTGCTACGAGTACAACTACCAGCCGGCCCCGGGCCAGGTGGTGGCGCTTTTGAACCTGGGCGCCAGCGTCATGAACATCAACATCGTGAAAGGCACGACGCCGCTGTTCCCGCGCGACGTCAGCGTGGGCGGACATCAGTACACCGATTCTCTGCAGAAGGAACTGGATCTGAGTTTTGAAGACGCCGAGTCGCTCAAGCTGGGCCACAAGGTAGGCACGGTGAGCGAAGACGCGAAGCAGCCGATTCTGCAGCAGGTGACGGAAATCATCGTGCTCGAAATTCAGAAGACGTTCGACTTCTTCCGCGCCAGCGCGGCAGGAGAGCACATCGAGAAGATCTACCTGGCCGGTGGATCGTCGAAGGTGCCGGGCTTGATGGAAGCGTTGCGGCAAGAGTTTTCAATGCCGGTGGAACTGTTGAACCCATTCCAGCGGGTAACGCCTCCGGTCGAAGGACACGGAGCGGAACTGGTGGAACAGAACCCTGGGCAGATGGCAGTCGCGGTGGGCTTGGCCCTGAGGAGCTTTGAATCCCTATGATCAAAATCAACCTGCTCGAGAATTCCAAAGGGAAGGGCAAACGCGGTGGCGGCGGTGGCCCGTCGATGCCCACGATGGAAATGGGCGATATGGGGTCGCCCAAACTGAAGGTTCTGGTAGTGATCGTCGTGGTTGGCTTGTGCAACCTCGGCTACTGGTACCGGTTGGACCATCAGAGCAAGGCGATCGCAGTCCGCATGCAAGCCGCGGAGAAGCATAACCGCGAACTCGCCGACGTGAAGGCGCAGTTCCTGGAGCGCCAGACCCAGGCGAACAACTACAAGCGGCGCGTGGATGTTATCGACGGATTGCGCCAGAACCAGACCGGCCCGGTGAATCTGCTGGCCATGCTGGGCGAGACGGTGAACAACACTGAAGCCGTCTGGCTGAGCAAGATGGACGACACTGGCGCATCGGTCAATCTGGAAGGCACGGCTCTAAGCGCCGATGCGGTAGCCAACCTGATCGCGAATTTGCAGAAGACCGGATACTTCAGGACCGTTGAGGTGAAGGAAACGTTCCAGGACGACCAGATTAAGGACATGCAGGCGTTCCAGTTCACCCTGACCTGCGAGAAGGGAAAGTCGTAGAGGCGGACCTATGGCGAACTTTAGCGAACTGTCGGGCATCAAGCAGTGGGGTGCGGTGATTCTCGGGGGAGCCGTCGTCTCGGCGGCCCTGTACTTCACCGTGTTCAAGACTCAGGATGAGAAAAACGCGGCTGCGCAGCATTCCCTGGAAGACAAGATTCGGGAGAACAACGAGCTTGAGTCCTACCGCCCGAAGCTGAAACAGATCGAACAGCAGCTGGCCGAGCTCAAACAGCAGCTTGAAATCGAGCAGCGCATCGTTCCCGACGAGAAGAAAGTCGACGGGTTCATCCAGATGCTCGACGGCGAAGCGACGAAAGCGGGCGTTGAACTGCGCCGCTACGCTGCCAAGGAGCTCAAGCAGCAGCAGTACTACACGGAAGTTCCCTTCGACATGGAACTGGACGGCCCATACTACTCAATGCTGGGCTTCTTCGACCGGGTGAGCAAGCTGGAGCGAATCGTTAACATCGGCGGACTCACCGTGTCGTCGACCAAGACCCCGAGCGGAGCGAAAGTGAAGCACACGTACCAGTACGCGCCGAACGAGAGTGTAGTTGCTTCGTTTACCGCGACCACTTATTTCAGTCACGATCTGACACCTTCCGCGGCAGGCCCCGGAGTAAAACCCGGAACGCCGGCGGCGAAGTAGGCACACCTATGAAGACGGCGATGAAGCTGACGACAGGCATTCTGGCAATGGCAATGATGGTGGGCGGAACTGTGGCCACGCAGGCTGTGGCACAGAACACCGACGCTATCGATCAAGCGCGCAGCATCGCAAAATCGCTGCAGACAAAGCAGGCAATCGACAGCAACGCGGCGCTGAACGCTGCGGGGACGCCGGATCCAGGCAAGCCGGCCCCCGGAGCTCCGGCTCCAGCGGTCAAGCCTGCGGCGATTCCGGGCTTCAAGCCGGTCGCGGCTGCTCCGGCAACCACGGCGAAGCCAGCTTCGGATTCCTCCGAGAACAACCAGCTCAAGCACGTGAACGTGGTCCCGAGTGGGGACAGCGTTCAGGTGGAGATCAGTTCCAGCGAGTCCGTGACCCCGAGGGTGAGCAAGATGAGTTCGCCCGCGCGCGTCGTGGTGGAGTTGCCGGGAACGGTGGTTGCCAGCGCGCAGAACAAGATTCCAGTCGGGACCGGCGGAGTCAAAGGCATCCGTATCGGGATGGACGGCAAGATTCCTCCGACGACCAGCGTGGTGGTCGATCTCGACAAAGCTCTTGCTTATGAAATCGCTCCGGGTTCGGCGGGCAAGTTGGTGCTGACCATCCATACCGATGGCGCTGCACCGGTCGTTGCCAAGAACAATCCGGCTCCGGCAGCGAAGGCTCCGGCGCCCAAATCGCCAGCCCCATTCGCTCAGAAGGAAGTCGTTGCCAAAGCCATAGCTGCTCCGAAAGTAGCGGCGGCAAAACCTGCGGAGACGAAAGTTGCCGTAGCCAAAGTTCCGGATGCCAAACCAGTTCCTGTTGCCGCTAAGGCGGAGCCCAAACAGCAGGCCAAGACGGTAGTCGCGGCGAAAGCCGCGCCTGCGGTCAGAACTCCGGTTGCGGCCCCGGTCAAGGCTGCGGAAGCGCCCAAGGCGGAAGATAAGAAGTGGGCAATGAGCGGAAAGCGCGATCCATTCTTCAGCCCTGTGGTTCAGCAGGGTGGATCGGGTTGCTCGACCGGCAAGAAGTGCCTGGAGATTGGCGCCATTAATCTTCGCGGCGTGATCAAGTCCGACAGCGGCTTCATCGCCGTGGTCACCAACAACATGAACAAAGCGTACTTTTTGCGGGAAAACGATCCGGTGTTCAACGGCTACGTGGTGAAGATCACCGGCGACTCCGTGACGTTCCAGGAAACCGTGCAGGACAAGTTGGGCAAGACGTTCACGCGGGAAGTTGTGAAGAAGATCTTTACTCCGGCGGTTTAAGCAGGGCGGCAGACTCCGGAAACCGGGGCGCCGAAATCAAGTTGCAGAAGGACACGCGGGCCAGGCCCGCGGGTGGGGAGAGGCGAAATGCGAAAGCAACAACTGACAATGTTCGTATCGTTGCTCTTGACGGTGGGCGCGGCAGCCCAGACGCCAAGCCAGCTCGATCGAGTCAACGTAGTCCGGGACACGGACAATATCCGAGTCGAGATGAGCTCCAAAGGCGCAATCGCGCCTAAGGTCAGCACGCTGGACTCGCCCGCCCGCATCGTGGTGGACCTGCCCGGCACTCTTAAGGCGACCGAGCAGAAAAACATCGCGGTCGGCGCCGCGGGAGTCAAAGATGTGCGGATTGGCGTCGGTAGCCAGGCCCATCCGGCGACCCGCATCGTCGTCGATCTCGAGAAGGCGTGCAAGTACGATTTGACGCCAGGGCCGGCCGGCAAGCTCATATTGACCTTGCATGGCGGCGCTGCGGGCCAAGCCGCCGAAACGAAAACGGTAGCTGCCAGCTCGCCCGCTTCGGTGAAGGCCGATGTACCGGCGACGAAGCCCGCGGCCCAGGCCACGGCTTCGCCCAACGATTATGTGTTCGTCGAGCCTTCGTACCAGGCCAAGAGCCAGGCGAAGGCGGACGCGCCCGCAGACGAACCGACGGTTCGCGCGCAGGCAGCGGCAGAACGATTCTCGGACAAGACTGCAGCAGACCTGATTCCGGTCAGCGAGCATGCGGCTCAGGCCCAGAATGCGACCCCGGCCATCCAGCCGGCCGTCAATCTGGCTGCGGAGCAGAAGTCTCAGGCAGGACAACAGGCTTCCACGACCGGCCCGAAATATACGGGCGAGCCGATCTCGGTCAACCTGAAAGACGTCGACCTAAAGGATTTCTTCCGGCTGATCCACGAAATCAGCGGTCTGAACGTGGTTCTCGATCCGACCGTGCACGGTACCCTGACCATCGTCCTCGACGATGTGCCGTGGGACCAGGCACTGGACATCGTGCTCAAGAACAACGACCTCGCGCGTGAGCTCGAAGGCAACGTTCTGCGCATCGCAACCGTGGATACGCTGAAGCACGAAGCCGATGGCCGCCGGGCGCAGGTTGAGTCCGAAGCCCTGGCCGTGGAAAAAGTTTCCGTGACGCGCTTCCTGAGCTACGCAAAGGCGAAGGATGTGATGGTCACGGTGAAGAAGTTCCTCTCCCAGCGCGGTGATGTCGTCGCCGATGACCGCACCAATGCCGTCATCGTCAATGACATTCCGAAGGTGATTCCGATCATCGATCGTCTGCTCACGCAGCTGGATCGCAAGACGCAGGAAGTAGAAATCGAAGCCCGAGTGGTCGCCGCAACCCGGCAGTTTGCCCGCGACATCGGCACGCAGCTCGGATTCGGCTGGGGCAACGGCCACAGCGCCATCGGCGGCGCTTCCGCTGCAGGCTCCTCGCCGACGACGGTCAGCGGCCTGACTCCTGGTTACGTCACTGTTCCCGGCACGAATAGTGGTTCCACAAATGGTTCTTCGATTCCCCTGTTCTCCAACTTGGCGTCGACGGCGCCGACCAGCGGCTTGACGTTCGTGAACGCCAGCAACACCGTGCGTATCGACGCAGTGCTCTCACTGGCTGAATCGCGCGGCTTGCTGAAAGTACTCTCGCGTCCGCGAGTCGTAACCCAGAACAACATCCAAGCGCTCGTAAAACAGGGCGTGCGCGTACCGATCGTGACGCAGGCGCAGTTGGGTGGTCCTCCCACCGTAACCTACGTCGATGCGTTCCTGCGGTTGACGGTGACTCCGCAGATCACGTCGGAAAACACCATCTTCCTGAACGTCGACGTGGAAAACACCACGCCGAACTTCGGTCAGGAAGTTCAGGGCAACCCCGAACTTATCACGCAGCAGGCGACTACGCAGGTACTGGTGACCGACGGCGGCACGGTGGTGATCGGCGGCGTCATCCAGACGCAGAACTCGATCAACATCACGCAGGTTCCGCTGCTGGGCAATATCCCGGTGCTCGGCAACCTGTTCAAGCACACGCAGGTCAACACCTCGAACCAGGAGCTGATTTTCTTCATCACGCCGCGAATCATTCAAACATAGCAGCGTAGTTCGAAGATTGAAGCCGCCGGTTTCCGCGAAGAACCTGTCCCGGAACCGGCGGTTTTGTTGTTGCTGTTCACCCGGCTGCTTTCGAATACCCTCAACTTAGCCGCACCCGATATCCCGCACTCGGCACTTCTTGCTAAACTCAGCGGTTATGGATTCCCAAGCGCGCCAGGCTAAGCTCCGCGAGCACCTTGCCACGACCCGGTTCGGCGGATTGCTCATCAGCCATCTTCCCAACATCCGATATCTTTGCGGCTTCACGGGGAGTGCCGGACTCCTGCTCGTCGAAGAGGCGGGAAGCACCTTCTTCACCGATGTCCGATACGACACACAGGCGCATGAGCAGGTGAAGGCATCCAAGGTCGTCATCGCACGGAAGGCTGTGATGCAGGCGATCGGTGACCTGCTTGGGCGCCGTCGGAGGCGGGCTAAGGGATGGACTGTCGGAATCGAAGCCGATCACTTCACTGTCGCCGAAAAGAAGCGGCTCGGCAAGCTAATGCCGCCCGGCGTTACGTTGAAGGACGCTCCTCCCATCGTGGAGCGAGCTCGCATGGTGAAGGACGAAGACGAATTGAAGAGAATCCGGGCTGCGGTTGTCCTGGGCGCGAAACTCTTCGATCGGGCAATCGAAGTTCTGCGTCCAGGGCTAAAAGAAGTCGAGGTGGCCGCGGAGATGGAGTTAGCGGCACGCCGCGGTGGGGCGGAGGAAATGTCTTTTCCCACGATCATTGCTTCAGGAGCAAGATCGGCTTTACCCCACGGGCGGGCTTCGGAACAAGCGATCGCGGCTGGCGGGTTCGTGGTCTGCGACTTCGGTGTTATACTCTCAGGTTATTGTTCGGATCAGACCCGCACTGTATGGGTGGGCTCTGTGCCGGAGGATGCGCGTCAGGCCTACCAAGCGGTTCGAGAAGCGCAGCAGGCAGCGATCGACGCCGTGCAACCGGGAATTCCGGTCGGCGAAGTTGATGCCGCAGCCCGTAAGATATTGCAGAAGGCTGGCTTAGGCCGTTATTTTACGCATTCGACCGGTCATGGAGTTGGACTGGAAATCCACGAAAGCCCACGAGTTGCGGATGGGCAGCGCGAGATCTTACAGCCTGGGATGGTTATTACCATTGAACCGGGAGTATACTTCCCCGGCAAATGGGGCGTGAGGATCGAGGACATGGTGGCGGTCACGGCCGGTGGGTGTGAAGTATTGACCCCGACCAGCAAGGATTTTCTGGCAGTTTAGTCTTCTTAAATCAGCCGGGCAGGCTCTACGCCCGGCTTCTTCGCGCGCCTCGGCCGGTGCGCGGCGGGATGTCGGAACAGTCCCACCGTAAGTCAGTTCGAAGATCAGAATGAATCAAAAAGAGCTGAAAGAACTAATCGAGTTCTTAATCGAGAAGGATATCGCCGAGTTCGAGCTGGAACGGGGCGATGTCAAAGTCAAGATCAAGCGCGCCGGGGAGCATACGGTGGTGCATGCTCACGGTGAGCCGCCCTTCTACGCTGTGCCGCCTGCGCCCACGGCGCACGACATCGGGGCGGGGTCTGCAGTAGGCGCGCCTCCTCCTTCCGCGCCATCCGCTGGCGCACAGCCGGCACCGGAAGAAGGCCTGCACACGGTAAAGTCCCCAATCGTGGGGACCTTCTACGAGGCACCCTCGCCCGGTGCTCCTCCATTCGTGAAGCCCGGAGATATGGTGGAAGTGGGGCAAGTCCTCTGCATCGTCGAAGCGATGAAATTGTTGAACGAGATCGAGTCGGATGTTGCCGGTGAAATCCTGAAGAAGCTGGCGAGCAACGGCCAGCCCATCGAGTACGGCCAGGAACTGTTCGTCATCCGGCCGAAGAAGTGAAAGTGGGACTTCCGGGCGCGCTTCTCGCGCGCCTTTTTGTGTTTATCGAAAGGTCGGGAATCGAAGCCGGATTGCGTCCGGCGGATCGGCTCGATACCACAGAATTTGAATACTGAATTTCATGTTTAAGAAGATCCTGATTGCCAATCGTGGGGAAATCGCACTGCGCGTCATTTGTGCGTGCAAGGAGCTGGGCATTCGCACGGTCGCGATTTACAGCGAAGCCGACCGTAATTCTCTGCCTGTCCGTTTTGCCGACGAGGCGATCTGTATCGGACCGCCGCAGTTGGCGCTGAGCTATCTCAACATTCCTGCAGTGATCAGCGCCGCCGAGATCGCGAACGTGGAAGCGATTCATCCCGGTTACGGGCTTCTGGCCGAGAACGCGAATTTCGCGGAAGTTTGCGAGATGAGCGGGATCAAGTTCATCGGTCCCAGGCCAGAAGTCACCCGGCTGATGGGCGAAAAGGAAAAGGCCCGCGCCGCGATGAAACGGGCAGGAGTGCCAATCCTTCCCGGATCTGACGGAATTATCGGATCGGAAGGCGAGGCGATCGAGTGGGCGCGGCAGGTTGGCTTCCCGGTAATTGTGAAAGCTTCCGCCGGCGGCGGCGGACGCGGCATGCGCATCGTCTGCACGGAAGAAGAGTTGCCGGCCTTGTTTAAAGCCGCTCAGGCGGAGGCGGCCGGTGCCTTCGGCAACGGCGATCTCTACATGGAGAAGTACGTCGAGCATCCCCGGCACATCGAATTTCAGGTGCTGGCTGACGAGCACGGTAGCGTGGTGAGCCTGGGCGAGCGTGAGTGCTCGATTCAGCGCCGCCATCAGAAGTTGCTCGAGGAGTCTCCGTCGACGCAGGTAACTCCCGAGCTGCGGGCGGAAGTCGGGGAAGTGCTGTGCAAGTCGCTGGCCGCGATCGGATATTGGAACGCGGGGACAATCGAGTTCCTCATGGATCAGGACCGCCGCTTGCACTTCATCGAGATGAATACGCGAATTCAGGTGGAACATCCCGTCACGGAGATGGTCACCGACGTCGACCTTGTGAAGAGCCAGATCATGATCGCAGCGGGCGCGAAGATGAGCGACGTGTTGCTGGGGCCGGTCGTGCATCGCGGGCATTCGATCGAGTGCCGCATCAATGCCGAGCATCCCGAGAAATTCACGCCGTCAGCAGGGAAGATTACGGCGTTCCATCCTCCGGGCGGAACGGGTGTACGCGTCGATACCGCCGCCTACGCGGAAGGCGTCATTCCACCGTATTACGATTCCCTGATTGCCAAGCTGATCGTGCGCGCCAAGGACCGCAACGAGGCCATCTCGCGAATGTCGCGTGCGCTCGAGATGTTCATCGTCGAAGGCATCTACACAACGATTCCGCTGCACCGCAAGATTCTTGCGGATCCGGATTTCCGGGCGGGAAAGTTCGATACGGGATTCATCGAGCGATTCTTGAAGAAAAACGGTCACCCGTAGCGGCGGACGCATTCGTCGACCCGCGGAGCCATGCGGCGCATCGCAGTAACTTTTGGGGGGTCGGCAGCATTTCTTGGAAGTTGCCCGGACGAATCCGTCCGGGGCTATGTGATTCGTGGCACTGTTATCGCTTCTAGTTTCCATGATTCTCCTTCCTCGTCTCTACGCCATCGTGGATTCATCGACCGCTGCCTCGGGCGAGCAAGCCGTCCCGTTTGCGACGGAACTAGCCATCGCTGGATGCCTCCTCCTGCAATACCGCAACAAATCCGGGAATGCCCGCGCAATGCTGAATCAGGCGCAAGAACTGAAGAGATGTCTCGGCAACTCGGTCCGACTTATCATGAATGACCGTGCCGACTTGTGTCTGGCCGCCGATTTCGACGGCGTTCATGTCGGACAAGACGATCTCTCGCCGGAAGCCGTTCGCAAGATCATCGGGCCGGATCGCTGGCTTGGCGTATCCACTCATAATCCAGAACAACTTCGCGAAGCTGATCTGACTTCGGCGGACTATTTGGCTATTGGGCCCGTATTCGCCACTTCCAGCAAGGAGAAGCTGGACCCGATCGTGGGCCTGGAAGGTGTCCGCCGGGCACGAGCTCTGACGCGCAAGCCTTTGGTGGCAATTGGGGGCATCACAAGGGCAAATGCCGCTTCCGTGATTGAGGCCGGGGCGGACTCGGTGGCAGTGATATCGGACCTGCTGCGGGAGCCGCGTAAATCTGCAGAGGAATTTTTCCGCATCTTGAGGTAAGGTAATCGTCGTTAGTCGCCAGTCGTTAGCCAAATTCCGTAACCAGACCGGTCCTGGTGAACGACCAATGACTGACGACCGAACCGGAGAGGCCTCCTGAGCACACCGACAACACAACCCGCCGGCAGCGACTGGGAAATCCATAGCCATCAGGACAAAGAACTGGTCCAGGGATTAGGCCTGACCAGCGCGACCATGCTGGTGATGGGCTCGATGATCGGGTCCGGCATCTTTATTGTGTCGGCGGAAATCGGCCGGGAAGTGGGTTCGCCGGCTTTGCTGATCGGAGCTTGGGCGGTCGCCGGATTCATGACGATCGTGGCCGCGGTCAGTTACGGCGAGTTAGCCGCCATGATGCCGCGGGCCGGCGGCCAGTACGTTTACCTGCGCGAGTCGCTGGGGCCGCTGTGGGGATTCCTCTACGGCTGGACTCTATTTCTCGTGATCCAGACAGGCACGATCGCGGCCGTCGGAGTCGCTTTCGGCAAATTCCTCGGAGTGTTCGTTCCATCGATTTCTTCCTCTCACTGGCTGCTGCATCTCTGGAAAGTTCCGCCCATTCACGTTGGCCCGATGGTTCTGGGCAACATGGAAGTCGGGATCAATACCCAGAACCTCATGGCGATCCTGCTGGTGATCTTTCTGTCGATCGTCAACATCTTTGGGGTGAAGACTGGCGCCGCGATTCAAAATGTCTTCACTGCGGCAAAGGTTTCGGCGTTGCTCGGGCTGGCGGCGTTTGGTTTTGCGTTCGGGCGGAATCCGCAAGCCCTGGCCGCGAACTTTGGTGCCAACTTTTGGCATAATGCCGGATTGGGTGCCCAGCACGCCGTTCAAGTTGGCGTGGGCGGGCCGACCGTGATGGTCGGAACCCTAACCATTCTGGCCGTCGCGCAGGTCGGGTCGTTGTTCTCCGCTGACGCATGGAATAACGTTACGTTTACCGCCGGGGAAGTGAAGAGTCCCAGCCGCAACTTGCCGCTATCGCTGGCGCTCGGAACCGGCGTCGTGATCGCGCTCTACATCGCCTGCAACTTCGTTTACTTGAGCGCGCTGCCGTTGGAGGGCGTGGAAGGCGGTGCCACTATTCTCGCCCGCGGGATCACGCACGCGGCAGAAGACCGTGTCGGTACAGCAGTGATGACGCAGATGTTCGGACAGATCGGCGGCTTGCTGATGGCGGCGGCCATCATGATCTCCGGCTTCGGTTGCGCGAACGGGCTGATCTTGTCCGGGGCGCGCGTCTACTACGCGATGGCGAAAGATGGCCTGTTTTTCCGCAAAGTCGCGAAGTTGCATCCCACCTACAAGACGCCTGCGGTTTCGCTGATGGTGCAGATGGTCTGGACTTGCGTGCTCTGCATCTCCGGCAGCTACGGGCAGCTTCTCGACTACATTATCTTTGCGGTGCTGGTCTTCTACATCCTGACGATTGTCGGCCTGTTCGTGCTGCGGAGAACGCATCCGAACGCGCCCCGGCCTTATCGGGCTGTGGGTTATCCGATTCTGCCCTTCGTTTATATTGTGATGGCTTTATACATCGATGTCGTACTATTGCGCTACAAACCGCAGTTCACGTGGCCGGGGCTGATCGTGGTGCTGCTGGGGATTCCGGTCTACTATGCGTGGTCGCGGAGTGCAACCGGCAAGCGCGCCGAAAGCTAGAAAGAAACCCTGTGCGCCGGGGCGAACTTAACCATCAACGGAGACAAAACTAGTGGCCAGTTCATTGTTTCGAACAAAATCGATTGAACGTCTGAGGGCTCAGGGTGCGGAAGCAGGTCTGAAGCGAACCTTGGGGCCATGGTCTCTCATGGCACTGGGAATCGGCGCCATCATTGGCGCAGGTCTCTTCGTTCGAACCGCCGCAGCCATTGCGGACCGGTCTGGCCCATCCGTAACCATCTCTTTCATCCTAGCCAGTGTCGGGTGCGCCTTTGCAGGGCTGTGTTACGCCGAATTCGCCTCGATGATTCCGATTGCCGGCAGCGCGTATACGTACTCCTACACAACCATGGGAGAACTGGTTGCCTGGATTATCGGATGGGACCTCATACTAGAGTACGCTGTCGGCGCGGCCACGGTTGCCATTGGATGGAGCGAATACTTCAACAAGGTTCTGCAGCTCGTCGGCCTGCACGTGCCGTATCAATGGTGCCATTCACCTTTTCAAAGCATGGGGAGCACTGGAGTTCACGGCATCATCAACATCCCAGCCCTGGTCATTTTGGCGGTCATATCCGCCTTGCTCATTCGTGGCACTCAGGAGTCGGCCTTCGTCAATGGTCTGATCGTCATCACCAAGGTCACGATCGTTCTGATGGTTATCATCGTGGGCTGGCGGTTCATTAACCCGGCGAACCACACCCCCTACATTCCTGCCCCCACAACTTACACGACGCCGGAGGGGATTACGCATCCGTATGGCGGCATCATGGGAATTCTCGGAGCCGCCGGCGTGGTGTTCTTCGCTTTCATCGGCTTCGACGCGGTTTCTACCGCAGCGCAGGAAGCGAAGAATCCCAAGCGGGATATGCCCATTGGCATTTTGGGTTCGCTGGCGATTTGTACTCTCTTGTACGTTTTGTTTTCGCACGTACTCAGCGGTGTGGCGACTGTCGAGGACTTCCGCACGGCGGGCAAGGAAGCCTCCGTCTCGTTTGCCATTTCGAAGTACATGACCGGTTACACATGGATGGCCAATTTCGTGACTGTTGCCATCTTAGCCGGCTTTTCCTCCGTCATCCTTGTCATGTTGCTGGGGCAGTCTCGCGTGTTCTATTCGATGAGTGAGGACGGCCTGGTGCCTAAGATCTTTTCTGATGTTCATCCCCGGTTCAAGACGCCGTGGAAATCGAATATTTTATTTTTTCTGCTCACCTCCATTTTCGGCGGCTTCATTCCGGAAGACGTCGTCGGGGAAATGACCAGTATCGGAACCTTGTTTGCGTTCATTCTCGTCTGCGCAGGGGTCTGGATCCTGCGCAGGAAGCGGCCTGATCTGGAGCGGTCTTTCAAAGTTCCCGCTGTGCCCGTCGTATCCATTCTCGGGATACTGGTTTGCGGGTCGATGATCTACGGCCTGGGCTGGACGAATTGGCTGCGCCTCATTGTTTGGCTCGTGATTGGATTGACGATCTACTTCGGCTACAGCCGCAAGCATAGCAAGTTGCAGAACGCCATTGAAAACGGAGCGGCAGGGGAGCCGGCGCAGTCGATGGCGGACTAAACTCAGGGGACGGATGATGGCCCTCCGCACAGCGCGGAGGGCCGCTTTGTTTTATAGTCGGGGGGCATAAGAAATGTGGATAGTGACCAGTGGCGAGAGAGTCTTCTTAGCGGGCTGAACTCCATTCAAGGTGCCAGCCTTCGTTGGCGGAATTGCTAATCCCTCATGAGAATCCAAACCAAATGAAAATTGTCTCGGGAGCGGAAATGCGGGCCATCGACCGCGCCACCAGCGAGCGCTTCGGCGTGGCGTCGCTGACTCTAATGGATAATGCTGGAGCCGCCGTCGCCGACCATGTGCTCGCGCATTACCCAGCGGCGAACAAGATCGTTGTGTTCTGCGGAAAGGGCAACAACGGCGGAGACGGCTTTGTGGCCGCCCGTCATCTGCACGAAAAAGGCAAAGCGATCGAGATCGTGCTGCTTGCGGATCCCGCTGACTTGCATGGCGATGCCGAGGCGATGTTCGGCAAGCTGCCACTTCCTCCGATCGCAGCGCAATCGGTCGACGGATTGAAGAGCGATCGAATCCGATCTATTTTGGCGGCGGATTTATATCTCGATGCAATCCTGGGTACAGGCTTTAAGCCGCCGGTCAGCGATCTCTACGCCGAAGCGATCCAGATCATGAATACGAGCGGGATGCCGGTCGTCGCCGTGGATATTCCTTCTGGCGCCGATGCGGATGCGATGAAACCGCCGGAAAGAACGATTGCACACGCGGATTCGATCGTAACTTTCACGGCTCCGCGTCCGGCGCATCTGTTCGGTTCCCTCACGAACGGGCCGACCGTTGTCGCCGACATCGGATCGCCTGACGAAGCGATCGTCTCATCCTTGCATCTGAATGTGATCACCCCCACCGACTTCGCATCTTTGATCGGGCCGCGCCCGGCGGAATCGAATAAAGGGAAGTATGGGCACGTACTCGTCATCGGAGGAGCTGTCGGAAAAGCGGGTTCAGTTGCCATGGCGGGGATGTCTGCGCTGCGTGCGGGCGCGGGGTTGGCGACGGTGGCTACGGCCAAGTCTGCCCTCCCCACGGTCGCAGGATTTCATCCCGAAGTGATGACAGAGGCGTTGCCTGAAACGGAGGCCGGAACCATCTCTGCCGGCGCGATGGGCCAAATTGAAGAACTTGCGAAAGGGAAGAGCGTGCTGGCTATTGGTCCGGGGATCTCGGGCTTTCCCGAGACTTCTGACTTGGTTCGCGCCCTGGTGGGAAAGAGCGACGTCCCGATCGTCCTCGATGCTGACGGTCTGAATGCGTTTGAGGGCAAGACCGACGAGTTGACTAGCAAAGGCCGTTTGCTGGTGATTACGCCGCATCCTGGCGAAATGGCGCGGCTAGCCGGGTGCTCGATCGCGGACGTACAGAAAGATCGATTGAACACGGCGCGAAAATTCGCGCGCGAACACAATCTGATTGTCGTCCTCAAGGGATACCGAACTTTGGTCGTGCGACCGGACGGCGAAGCCTGGGTCAACACCACCGGCAATCCGGGAATGTCCACGGGCGGGACGGGCGACATCCTCACTGGAATGGTGGCCGCTATGATGGCTCAGAATCCAAAAGATGTATTGTTGGCCGCTTGTGCCGCTGTCTATCTGCACGGGCTTGCTGGCGACGTGATGCGAGAGAGCGTCGGAGAGCATTCCATGGTGGCCACGGATCTGCTGCGCGGATTGCCGGAAGCTTTTCGACGTGTGCAGCGCGCGGCGAACGAACAGGCCGTGAGCTGGGTAGGTTAGCCTATCGATTCGCCGGCAGTCGACTCGTTTTTCCCTCGGTTGCGGACCTTCGCGCCGCGTCCAGAATTTCCGTGACCGTCACGTTCGTGTCTAGCGCAGACAGCGCGTCCTCTTTCGCTCCATCGACAATCACCGCCCGGAAATACGAAAGCTCATTGTCATAAGGCTTGGTAACTGGCTCCGCGGCGACGGTTTTTTCATCTGTGTCCGAGGCTCGGCGCACGCGCACGTTGTCCCGCTTCACCGTAATTGCATAACCGGTCTGTCCGTAGACCTCTATATCTTTGCGGTCGACGGGCCAATTCCACGAAGCTTGAATGATGGCTTGCGCCTTCGGATACGTCAGGACGATCGTGGCCTCATCGTCCACCTGAGCATAGATTTCGGGCTTGATCTGTTGTGTGACCGCAGTGACGGTCTGCGGGCGTTGTCCGTCCATGAGCCAGGTCATGAGATCAGCGCCGTAGCACCCGAAATCAAAGAGAGCACCGCCGCCATTAAGCTTGGGATCGGTCAGCCAGGCGAGAAACTCCGGCTGCACGCCGATTTCTTTCGGTCCCCGGTGGCCGTCGTGGACGACAACCTTTCGGACCTCTCCCAACTCGCCCCCATGCACCAGATCGTAGGCAGCATGATTGCTGGGATACCAGGAGGTCTCGTAATTTACGAGCACGTGAATCTTGCTGCCGCGAGCCGCTTGCTGTATGGCCAGCGCATCGTCGAGGCTGACCGCAAGCGGCTTCTCCATCATGACGTGCACGGCGTGACGCGCACAGATTTCGACAACGCGCCGGTGGTCGTAGGTATTGGTATAGACGAGCACAGCCTGCGGACGCGCCTTCGTCAGCATTTCTTCAAGGTCAGAAAACAATAGCGTTTGATCGAATCCATATCTGGCTCCCGCCAAAGTCAGAAGTTGCCGGTTTGGTTCGGCGATGCCCACGATCGAGATCTCAGGACTGTAGCGTGACTGGTCGAGGAATCCGTAGACGTGTCCGTGAACGAGTCCCACGATTCCGACTTTAAGCGGAGAATGCGTTTGGGCTGGCGCGGTTTGGCCGACAGAGGCCATGCAGAGAAATACCGTAGAGATGACTGCCAGGCACAGGTTCCGGAACATAGATCCCTCCGACGAGCCAAGTAAGCATAGTCAATCGGATGCCTCGTGCGAAATAGCCTCCGTCTTTACACACCGCACCGACTGTCCTCTCGTACATTAATCATTCAGTAAACACCCGTGTAAGTTGTTCGCAGGATGGATGATCGATGCCTTTACAAGCCGCTCGCAGCGCGGAATTCGGACGAGGGGCTTCAGTAATCTATTACTCAACATAGGCGAGTGTCATATTGAATTTGCCTATGACCCACTTCCCCCAACCGCACCCTTCGAGGCGCGCTGCCCGGGTCCAGCTAGGAGATTCCGTTCTGGCTGCGATTCGCTTAGAAGACGGCCGCCGCACTAAAGCCAAACTCCAAACTATTTCCGCCACCGGCGGTTTGCTGCGCATGTCTCACTCGCTGGGCCAGGGCGATTTCGTCGAAGTTGCCTTTCAGACGCAAGCGGGCCCGGTCCACGGTATGGCGGAAATTCTCAGCCCGATGCGAAGCATTTCGGACGGAGTGCTGCAACCGTTCCGCTTCGTGGCGATTGAGGACGACGACCACCGCCGCTTACGCAGCTCTCTGGAACACGTGGCGGCGCGGAGTGTGCTCGGAATTAAAACGAGCGCGTTCTCGACGTACTGAACTCTGCTGGAGCCGCAGGCCCACTGACGGGAGATCGTCGAGCTTTGCTCGACGGACAGCCGACGGCGGCTGTCCCACACGTCCGTTCTTCCACTCTCGCTATACTTGTTCGTGTGAACAGCCGCACCGGGGTCAAAGGAACGCTGCGCGAGATCACCACGCACTCTGCGGAGCAGACGATCGCCTTCGGGCGCACGCTTGCGGAGTTGCTCACTCCGCCGAAGCTCGTGCTTCTGCGCGGCGATCTCGGGGCAGGGAAAACCACGCTGGTTAAGGGAATCGCCGCTGCGTTCGAGGGCGCCGCGGAGGAAGATGTCACCAGTCCCACCTTTACTCTGGTACACGAGTATCGCGGAACCCAGGCGAATCTCTATCACATCGATTTGTATCGCATCGATACCCCGCGCGAGTTGGACACACTCGGCTTGGATGATCTGCGATCCGAAAACAGCATTTTGCTGATCGAGTGGGGCGAAAAGTTTCCCCGGCTGCTCCGCGAGCGCGATCTTGAAATCTCTTTGGATCGCGAAGGAGAACACAGTCGCCGGATACGGATCGCCGGCTAGTACTTATAAATTAATGTCTTATCGCCAGCTTCCGTAAACCACTCACCGAACCCAGCGTTGGTTGGGCATCGCAGCCAGCCAAAAAACAAAGAACTAAGAACTGCCCTTAAAATCCCATGATGTTGTAACCGCAGTCGACGTAGATGACTTCGCCCGTGATGCCGCTGCTCGCATCGGACGCCAGGAACACACCGGTCGAACCAACTTCCGCGACTTCGACATTGCGTCCCAAAGGCGCGCGTTCGGCGTGACCTTTGTGCATGTCTCCGAAGCCCGCGATGCCGCGAGCGGCGAGGGTTTTAATGGGGCCGGCGGAAATCGCGTTGACGCGAATCTTCTTCCTGCCGAGTTCGAATGCCAAATATCGCACCGAGCATTCGAGCCCGGCCTTGGCTACGGCCATCACGTTGTATCGCGGCACAACCTTTTCCGACGCGTAGTAAGTCATCGTCATAATCGAACCGCCATCTTCCATGAGCGGGGCGGCGGCGCGTGATACTGCGACCAGCGAATACACGCTGACATCCATGGCGACACGGAAGCCTTCGCGCGACGTGTTGATGAATTCGCCCTTGAGTTCGTCGGCGGGCGCGTAGGCAACTGAATGCACCAGAGTGTGTATTTTTCCGTGGCGCTCCTTCAGTGTGGCGAAGAGACGCGAGATTTCCTCGTCCTTGGAGACATCGCACATGTAGCCTTCCGCGCCGGGCAGCGAAAGGATCAGGTCCTTCGCTTCCTGCTCGAGGCGCTCGTTCTGGTAAGTGATCGCGAGTTTCATGCCGGCGGTGTGCAGTCCCTGCGCGATCGACCACGCGATCGACCGCTTGTTGGCGACCCCAAAGACAACGGCATTCCGGCCTTGCAGATCAGCAGACATGGCAGCTCCTTAGAGAATGGGAAAGAATAACAGCCGCAGGTGCGTTCTTACCACGGAGGCACGAAGACACCGAGAATGCAAAACAGCAAATTGGAAAAGTGAGAGTGTTTTCTCCGTGTCTCTGTGACTCCGTGATGAAAGATGTCACTCCGCCGCGACTTCTTCGCGGACCGCTGCTTCCACGGGCCAGCTTGACGCCACGAATGACAGGGCATAGACGCAGCCCAGAATTGCAAACGCGACCACCAGACTTACTTTCTGCGCGACTGCCCCCACGACCACGGCGAGCACAAGTTGTAGAAACGTTCCGAAAAAATAGAATGAGTTCTGCACTCGGCCCATCAGATGTTTCGGAACCATTTCCATCAGGATGGTGTTCATCGCCACGCCGCCGACTCCTCGGGCCGATCCCATCACAAAGTATGTCGCTATCGCGAAGAACAAAAGCCCAGAGATCGGAGCGAACGCGACCGACACCGATAACAGCGCCATGGAAAAAGCCACCGCACGGCGGCCGCTCAGTTTGGCAATCAGCAGGGGTGCATACAGGGCGCTGACGAAAGCTCCTGTGCCCCATCCGGCGTTAAGCCAGCCGTATCCCTTAGCTCCGGCGTGAAAGACGCGGTCGCTCAGCGATGGAGTAACGACCACACCGGTAACCATGGCGCCGAGGAAGAGTGCCCAGCTGATGCCAAGGAGCACCACGGGGCGATGGCCTCGCAGAAACTGCCAGCCTTCGCGCATCTCGCACCAGAAGATCTCGAATTGGCTTTCCGCTGCGACAATGTCCTTCCGCAATTCCTGTGGCCGCAGAACAATGTGACGTCCCTTACGCACCGCGAAGTAGCAGAGAAAGGAGACGACGTAGGTCGAGACGTCGAGCGTCAGCACTCCGCCGAGGCCGACGCGGTCGTAGATGAATCCCACGATCGCTCCGGCAATCAGAAATCCACCCTGCACGCCGGCGAGCAGGAAAGTATTCGATTGCACGAACTGGCCTTCGGGCGTGAGTTCCTGAATCAGCGCCGTGATCGTGGGCCAGAACATCCAGAATCCCGCGGCAACAAGGGTGTTCATCAAATAGAGTTGCCAGACTTGGACTCGGTGCTGAAAAGCGAGAATGGCCACGATCACGATGATCACGGCGCGGATCGCGTCCAGCCACATCACCAGGCGCCGTCGATCTTCGCGATCGATGACCACACCGGTAAAGGGAAGCATCAGCATCGCGGGAACCGTCTGCAGAACGGCAAACATCCCGAGTGCCATCTCCGAGTGTGTGGCTTTGAGAATGTACCAGGCCACCGCGGCCGAGTTCATCCCACTGCCTACCATCGAGATCAGATTGGCGGCAAAGACGAAACGCAACGGACGCTGGCTGAAACTCGCACGCATGTTTCTACTTTAGCCGAGGAAGGGGGAATTCACCACGGAGACACGCAGACATGAGCAAACCGAAGAATGGAAAAAGAATGCCGGTAACAGTGCGAGACTGAGCGCTCGCGAAGCGGTTGAGGAGTCCACTTTAGGTTCTCCGTGGCTCGGTGTCTCCGTGGCGAATCTCCGTTATCCGTAGTTATCGTGACCCTGCCCCTTGCGCGCGCTCCCCGTTCGGCGCTACGATTCGCGTGCAATTTGAAATGTAGTCATCTCTCGCGGGACGCGGAGGCGGACTATGACACGCTGCAAGGGACCCCTTCTGCTGGCTGTTCTTTTCTCGATCGCATTTTCGCTTTCTCAGGCCGGCGCCCAGGTCGATCGAATCACGATTGCGGCCGGAACCGATGAGGATCACGCGCTCCAGGCCATCACCAATGAGCAGGATAATCAGAAGAAACTGGCCATGTATGAAGACTTCGTACAGAAGTTCTCGTCGAATCCGCAGGCCGTAGCCTACGGAAACTGGCAGATCTCCCAGACCTACCAGGCTTCCGGCGACCTGTCGAAGGCGTTGGACTACGGAGACAAGGCTCTGGCGGGATCTCCCCACAACCTCGATATTCTCGTCTCTCAGGCCAACATTGCGCAGCAGGCGAAAAGCACTTCCAAACTCATGGACTACGTTTCAAAGGGAGGCCAGGTTTGCCAGTCCATCGCGAAGCAACCGAAGCCCGAGGGCATGAGCGACGACAACTTCGCCGAAAAGGTGGGCCAGGAAAAAGCTTCTGTACAGAGCAGTTGCGATTTCCTCGAGACGATAGGCGTGAATGTTATCTCCAGCGAGAGCGACGCCAAGACGCGCATGTCGGCCATTGACGAGTTCACGACCGGCTTTCCCGACTCAAAATACCAGGAAAGCGTTTCGAGTCTGGCTCTCGAATCACTCAGCCAGTTGAAGGACAACGCGCGTCTGGTTGCGTTTGGAGAGAAGATCCTCGCTGCCAATCCAAACTCTCTTCCGGCTTTGTTGCTCCTGGCAAACTTCTACTCGGACGACGCGAAGCCGGGGAGTGCTGCCAAAGCGATCAGCTACTCCCAGAAGGCGATTGAGGCCGCGAAGGCCGATGCTCCCGATGCGGACAAGTCTCACAAGCTTGCTGCCGGAGCAGCCCACAGCACCATCGGATGGGCCTACCTCAAGCAGGAAAAGACCGCGTCCGCTATTCCCGAACTCAAAACCGCAGCTGGGTTGCTCAAGGGGCAGGACGACCAGCAATACGCCCGCGCTCTATATGGTTTGGGCTTCGCATACGCCAAGCAGAACAAATTGACCGAGGCGCGCGAAGTGCTCACCGAGGCAGTGAATATTCCCGGTCCTCTGCAGGCCATGTCGCAGGACTTACTGACGAAGGTCAATCGCGCAAGAGCGAAGGGCAGATGAACCCGGTCTCGATTCCTGCGACCGGGTTTCCGAGATCGGGCGGCTCGTCGTACCCAGAATCGCGGCTTGCGGAGAACTTACTGCAGAGTCTTGAGCAGGTCTTCCGAAAGCGTCTGGGCCTTCCACGCTAAGGTCCGGGCGCGCTCTGGATCGGCCGTAACCGCAGCCTTGGACTGATCCATGTACTGCCGGATTTGCGTGACCAGATCTTGATCGGTCGCGCTAAGTTGTCGCCCCGCGATCTTCTTCAGATTTTCTTCCGTCGTTCCCAGCATTTGAGTCGCGGTGGCTTTTTCCTGGGAGGCTTGTCCCCCGGCTGCACCCCCGCCGAGCTGAATTGCCGGCTCCGATGTTCCTCCTTGGCGCACCACGATCTTTGGCGGAGGGCAGTTCGTCTTGGCGCTTGCCGCGGTGGATGTTTGATCAGGAGTGCTGGCTGCGGACCCTGCCGACGCAGGAGCAGCGGGACAGCCGGAGCCCACTTTCTTCTTGTGGTGTGCCGGCTTCGCAGCGGGGGGCTTCGGCTGGTTCACGGGATCCTGCGGTGGCACTGCTGTCTGTGGCGTCGTTCCGTCTGTATTCTGCGCATTCGAGGTATTTGCGGGAGCGGACGCCTGTACGTGCGGGTACAGGACTCCGGTTCCGAGCGCAAAAGCCGGTACCGTACAGAAAATGCTGGATAGGAGAATTGCAGCCAGAGTCATGCGGACTTTCCGAGTGGCCCGATACGTGAAACTACTTGATCTTACGCCTCGAATCGAACGGCAGTTACGAATTCTGCAGCTGGTAATCTCGATCATTTATTCCCTACGCTGCAAGGTCGCAGCATCGGAAGCGTAGTCTGGAGCCGACTCCGTGGGCACTCCTGCCAATGGGATCTGAAAACTGAAAATTGTCCCAGTGGTTTCGGCAGATACGAAATCCACCGTTCCATAGTGCCATTGAAGGATCTGATACGTCTGCGCCAGCCCAATGCCGCTGCCTTCTTTTTTCGTCGTAAAGTAAAGTTCAAAAATCTTGTCGTGCATGTCTTTTGGAATTCCGGAACCCTGATCCCGAACGTCGGCAATCACCACATTGTTCTCCACCCGGGTTGAGATTGTAAGAGTGCCTCCTTCCGGCATGGCTTGAACTCCGTTGATCACGACGTTGAAGAATGCTTGTTTCATCAAATCGACGTCCACTTTAACCGGAAGCCGCTGCTCCGACCGGTGGCGCACGACTGAAACCCCGTGCTGTTCAGCATCCGGCGTAGCGAGTAGGACCACATCGTCGAGCAATCGGCGCAAATCGATTTCTTCCAGGCGAAGATCGCGAGGTCGCGTGAAGTCAACCAACGTCTGCACGACCCGATCGAGTCGCCGGATTTCACTGTCGATGATATCCATGTGACGGCGCGTGTCCGGTTCCTGGTGCGCGAGTTTATTTTGCAGAAGCTGCAGGTGCAGGACGATCGCGTTGATGGGATTTTTTACCTCATGGGCTACCCCGCGAGTCAGGCGCCCGCTCGCCGAAAGGCGGCGGGACATCTCGATCTCGTCACCGATCCGCTGCACCGACTCGGTGTCACGCATGATGACCAGCGCGCCGATCTGCGAATGTTTCTCCTGCACGAAGTCGAGCGAAAGTTGAACGCGTTTCCCCCCTGCCGCTTCAAACTCTTTCTGCAAAATCGGACGCCGACGTTCGAAGGCGTCGAGCAGTGCGGTTCCCAGCAGCGTGTCGCGGTCGAACACCTCCTCCACCGTGTGCCCGAGCAATTCTCCGCGGGGACGCCCAAGAAAAGCTTCGACGGGGGCACTTACGAGGACGACTCGCGAGTCACGGGCGAAGAGCATAAGTCCATCCTGCAGCTTCGCCATCAGTTGGTCTACGTTGTCTTTCAGGGCGGAGAAAATCTCCCTGCTATCGCGAATCTGCCGGCCAAGGTTGGCGATCTTCAGTGTGACCAGCCCGTATTCGTCGTGGCCGGAGTCGTCGCCGGAAATTGCATCGGCGTCCCCCGCACTCACACTATCGAGATTGCGGCTGATCGCCTTTAACGGGCCTAATGCCAGATTCGAAATTCCTGCTGCCAGCAGCAACGATACAAACACGACGGCAACCGAAATGTAGAGCGCCTTCAGCAGGCGCGCAGCGACTTCGCTCTTCAGAAAAACCGTTTGTACGCCGATGCGGATCATCCCGAAGGGCGCGCCATTCAACTCAAGGGGATAGGTCACGTCGTACACCGCCGCCGGGCTGAATACCAGACGGATCTGCTCGCGGAAGCGCGCTCGAACCACCTGCTGGAAATCGGGGCGCGGATGCACTACCTTCCCGACCATGCTCGCATTGGTATGCAACAACGCCTTGCCATTGATATCGACGATGGCGACGTCGTAAATGAATCTCCAGTCGCCGGGATCGGACTGCAGCAGGTTGTTAAGATCGACGTCTGTTTGCATGTATTCGGCGACGGCGCGGCTGACGGCGGCGTGGTCGCTGGTATCGATCGAGGTGCTGCTGAAATCCGGGACGGCATTGCCTGCTGCATAGGCCAGTTGGTGAGTCAGGCTGGTCGCGGTTTCATAGGCATTCGCAATTCGCAGCCGCAGAATTTGGGAGATGTAAAGATACGAGAACGCGGACACCATCACCGTCACCATTAAGGTGATGACCAGCACGATGATGGTCTTCCTTCTTAACATGACGAAAGTTGAACAGAGCCGGTTCTGGGGCAGCTCGAATCTAGCCGCTGGACACTTCTTCCTTGCCGGCAGCGGCATCCGGCGAGCTTCCGTATTCCTTTAACTTGTTATGAAGGGTCTTGAGACTGATCCCAAGAATTTCCGCCGCTCGTGTTTTGTTATTGCTCGTGGCTTCAAGCGTCTTCAGGATCAGCATTTTCTCCGCTTCCTCGACGGTCGTACCCACACCCAGTCGCACTGCATCGGGATCGTTGGCTGCGGTTCGCAGCGGAGCCTGTCCGAATCCCGGAGGTAAGTGCTTAGTTTCGATCATGCCTGAATCGCACACGATGACAGCGCGCTCGATCGTGTTGCGCAGTTCGCGAACGTTGCCTGGCCATGAGTAGTTGTTGAACTGGTTGAGCACCGCCTCGCTTGCGGCAGTGACCTTACGGGTGTGCTTGCTGCTCATTTCCGCGAGCAACAACTGCACTAGGCTGGCGATGTCCTCTTTATGCTCGCGCAGCGGGGGCATATGAATGTTGAATACATTCAGCCGGTAATAGAGGTCGCCGCGCAATTCGCCACGCGAGACCGCTTCGTCGGGCACTTTATTGGTGGCGGCTAACACGCGAACATCGACGGCGGTCTCCACCTTGCTCCCGAGGCGCCGCAATTTACGATCCTCAAGAACCCGTAACAGCTTGGCTTGGGTTCCGATTGGCATTTCGCCAATTTCATCGAGAAGCAAAGTTCCGCCTTCCGCTAGCTCAAAGCATCCGGTACGCCGTTCGACTGCGCCGGTGAAGGACCCCTTCTCGTGGCCAAAAATTTCGCTTTCCATCAGCGTGTCTGGGATCGCGGCGCAGTTGATGGCAACAAAAGGACGGTCCTTCCGCGGACTCAGTTCATGGATCGTGCGCGCTACCAACTCCTTGCCGGTTCCACTGGCGCCGGTGATCAGGACAGACGCTGTGCTGGGCGCGACCATCTCGATCAGTCGGAAGATCTCCTGCATCTTGCGCGAGGCCCCGCTTAAGCGGCCGAGTGAGCCGCTGTCGCGCAGGCGCCGCCGCGTAGCCTCGAGTTCTGCGCGTGTACCCAGGAGTGCTGACGCGTTGGAGAGAATCGTCCGTAGCCGATTGGTGTCGATCGGCTTGGTGATGTAGTCGTAGGCGCCCATGCGCATCGCCTGAACGGCGCTATCGATCGTCCCCTGGGCGGTCACCAAAATCACAGCGATGGTCTGGGCTTGCTCTGCCAGATGTCCGAGAAGCTCGATGCCCCCCATCCGCGGCATTTTGAGATCGGTGATAACGATCGAAGGTGACCACTGTGTCGCCTTGTCCAGACCTTCGGCGCCATCTCGGGCCGTCTCGACGCGAAATCCCCAGGAAGTAACGATTTCGGCTAATCCGGAACGCTCGTTTTCCTCGTCTTCGACAATCAGTACTTTTTCGTGGCTCATCCCTTTTGTTGGTTACCCTCTTGGTGCGCAGCTCGGCATCCCAACGCCGAAGCCGAACTGGACCGAACCCCAACGATACGCGGCCCGCTTCCCAACGGGCAAGGTCCGGGCGTCCGGGCCGTAGAAAGTGATCGGACTCCAAGCTCTATGAATTTCAATTTGAGACACTCGGGACCGTTGCGTAAATCGGCTAGACCGAGTCTACGCTTTCGCTTTAGGCTGCCGTGATATAGAATTTTTCGTTCCGAAGGGTAGGTCTCACTTTCATTGAATTTTGCTGGTGCCGAATCAGTGTCTGTTCCACAGGCACCCCGGCGAATGATTACTTTTTTTTGGAGGAGTTCCATGAAATCTAGGGGATTAACGTTCAGGTACGGCAGAACGCTAGCCAGTGTGATTGCATTTGTCACTGCAATTCTAATTTCGAGTTCTGCTTTTGCGCAGAGCGCTTCCACAACGAAGTCGAGCGATTCCTATCCAAAGTGGGATTTCTTCGCTGGCTATCAGTTCACAGCCCCTGGGGGTACGGTTCCCTTTACACCGAGCAACCCGGCTAGTCCAATCCCGTACGCGCTTCCCAATGAGGCAAAGGGAGGCGGTTCCGCTCTCACCTACAATTTTGATCCGCATTGGGGTGCGGAAGTTGATGGCGGATACAGCCGTGACTCGAGTTCGGCGTCATCGGAATGGACGGTAAGCGCCGGACCGAGATTCATGTGGCGTACCGATCCAGGACCGAACTTCTTCATCCATGCGCAAGTAGCCTTTAATCGGCTGAGCTATGCCGCTGGACAGAACGATAACAATGGCATCGGCGCGATCCTCGGCGGCGGCATCGATATTCCGTTCTCGAAGAAGTTTGCCTGGCGGCTGATTCAAGCCGACTACGTTTATGCCCGTCACAACTATGCTGGTTACGCCGATCCGGAATTTCCTTCCCTGCGACGACCCAGCCTGGAAGGTGCGCGGTTACGAACCGGCATCGTCATAAGTTGGGGAGGCGCGGAGGAAGTGCCTCCTGCGGCGGCTTGCTCCGTGCAGCCGAGCGAAGTCATGGTAGGCGAACCCATTACCGCTACCGTGACCCCCAGCAACTTCAACCCGAAGCACACGGTTACTTACAGTTGGAGCGGGAATGGCGGTCAGGTGAACGGAAAGGATACGACTGCCAGTATCGACACCACCAATGCCGCTCCGGGCAGCTACACCATGACGGCGCACGTGACCGATCCGAAGGCTAAGAAAGCCCACGAAGCCACCTGCACGGCGAGCTATACCATCAAGCCACTGCCGCCGAAGAATCCTCCGACAGTTTCTCTGTCGGCGAGTCCTGCGGAACTGGTCCCTGGCGGAACGGTCAACCTCTCGGCCTCTTGTACGAGTCCCGATGGTGTGCCGGTATCGGTTGCCAACTGGACGACGTCAGCTGGCACGGTCACAGGCAGCGGTACCTCAGCTACTCTCGATACTGCTGGTCTGCCTCCCGGACCGATCACGGTGAACGCGACCTGCACCGACTCGCGTGGATTGAACGCTCAGGCCACGACCCAGGTCACGATTCAGAATCCTCCTCCGCCGCCGGTGGATAAGGCTCTGGAAGCACGACTCGCCTTGCACAGCGTTTACTTCCCGACTGCTCAGCCGACTCCGAAGAATCCGGAAGGCGGCCTGCTCCCGGGACAGCAAAAGGTCCTGATGAACCTGGCTACCGACTTCAAGAAATACCTTGAAGCAAAGCCAGACGCACACATCACGCTCGAAGGTCATGCCGACCACCGAGGAACTGTCGAGTTCAACCAGGCGCTTACAGAACGCCGCGTTGCCAGGGTCAAGAGCTTCCTGGTTGACCAGGGAGTTCCTGCTGGTGATATCGACACCAAGGGGTTGGGGAAAGAGCATAATCTGACGACAGATGAAGTAAAACAGTCGATCGAGCAGAACACCGAACTGACAACCGAAGAGCGCAAGCGCGCTCTGGCGAGAATCGTGGTCATCCGTATGGCCAGCAATCGCCGGGTTGACGTCACTCTGAACTCCGCGGGCCAGACCGAGAACTCGGTTCGGCAGTTCCCCTTCAACGCTGCGGATGCTCTGACTCTGATCGGTGGACGCGAGAGCGAGAAAAAGGCGGCCAAACCCGCTCCCAAGAAGAAAGCTGTGAAGAAACAGTAGCTCTTGGCAGCGGCACTCGGAACCAGCGGAGGGCGATTGATTTCGCTCTCCGCTTTTTTCTTGAAGTCGTTCTGTCTAGGACGAACCATCTGCTCAGCCGGAAAAATCTACACGGGACTTTCGCAGCTCCGGTCGCAAGTCGTTGATTCGATGAGATCGCATCTGGTATTCGTCTTGCCACTCCCTTTTCTAAGAAGTGCGGCGCGAAGATGATTCGGATGAGCTGGTTCTGTGGATTGAAAGCTTTTTTGATTGCCGCGATAGCGGTGGTCCTGCTCGGTGGAGCGGGCTGCTCGCGACCGGTTGGCGTCCCGGCCGAAGGGGATAGCGCTCAAACCGGCCAAACTCCATTTCACGATGACGCGGCTCCGGCCTCCACCGCGCTGGCAGACTACTACCCGTCTGGTGATAGCTCGAAGAGCAGCGAGAACCATCTCCCCTTTCACGATTCCCAAGACCTTCCCGCAGGCACGCTGCTCATGGTTCGTCTGAACGATGCAATCTCTGCCGGAAAATCTGGCGTGCTCGATTCTTTCGTGGCGAGCCTGGACGAAGCGGTTGTAGTCGGAGGCAACACGTTGATCCCGCGCGGAGCTGCGGTCATCGGTCGTGTGGAGTCGGCCCGCACGTCGAATCTGAAGCCCAATCGCGGCTACCTCCGTTTGGTGTTGGAATCCGTGCATGTCGGCGGGGACGATCTGCCCGTTCAAACTGCGAGTCTTTTCGTGCGCCAATCCCCGCAAGACGACGCTTCCGGCTCTCAAATCCGCTTGGAGAAGGGCCGTCAGCTTACTTTTCGCCTCAGCGAACCGGCCTACACCGCCAATCACACCGGGCATGTCGTTCGCTAACCGGTCCGAATTTCCTCTTCCTGCCTAGTTTCCACAGAAGGATTTCCCGTTTTAGTGACATCTGCCCTTAGCAAGCACAGGCTCGTCCCTCTATAGTGAGCCGCAATGGCAGAAATGCCGAAATTAAGTGGGCTGAGGATCCAAGGGCCGAATTCCAAATGCTCTTCGAAAATGCGCCTTTTGGCCTGGCGCGTTGCCAAAGCCAGGATCGCGTGATCGCGATGAACCCAGCTCTGCGACGAATGCTTGGTTCTGCGGTTCGTCCGGCGCTTGGCCTTGCCGATCTGATCCGCATTCCGGAGGCGGAGCATCTCGTTTCTGACCTCCTGAGTGGGAATCGTGACCGCTTCCAGATTGAATCGCGAACCACAGCGAGTGCAGTCCGCTCTCTCCGCTGGACCGTCTGGCGTGCAACTACCAGAAACGTCTCAGCTGACAACATCCGGCCTTGGCGGAAGAGTTCTCAGTTGTTCCGACGGGAGAACACCGTCTTCAGGCGGATCGACTGGAAGCCGTCGGGCGTCTGGCAGGTGGCGTCGCGCACGATTTCAACAATCTTCTGACCGGAGTATTGCTGTACTGCGACCTCCTGATGGCGACTCTTGAGCCAGATAATCGGGCACGGAAGTATGCGGAAGAAATCCGTAAAGCCGGCCTGCAAGCCACCGGTCTCATACGTCAATTGCTCGCGATTGTTAAGCCCAGCCGGAGCGAGCCTCGATTGCTATCGCTCAATGAAATCGCCGAGGGCATGCGCAACCTGTTGGTCCGGTTAATCGGAGAAAACATCGAGCTGACGTTTCATCTCGATTCCAATCTTGGTCTCATCAAGATGGACCGGACCCAAGCCCAACAGATTCTTCTGAATCTCGTGCTCAATGCGCGCGGCGCCATGCCCGGTGGAGGCCGGATCTCGATCACGACCAGTGATTGTCGAGTGCAGGTCTTGCCCGATACCGAATTCAAGCCAAGCCGCAACACACTGATCGAGAGCGAACTCTTCGGCTACGTGAAGGGTGCTTTTACGGGCGCGAATCAATCCAAGGATGGAGTCATGGCGATGGCCGAAGGAGGAACCATCTTTCTCGACGAGGTAGGAGAGCTGCGCGTCGATTTGCAGGCGAAGATGCTGCGTGCCATCCAGGAAAAAGAGATTCGCCCCGTTGGCGGCACGCGGCGAGTCCCCCTCAATGTTCGCATCCTCGTGGCGACCAACCGCGATCTCGAACAGGGCGTAATGTAGGGCACGTTCCGGCGCGATCTTCACTTCCGCCTCAATGTTCTCAGCCTGCGCATCCCAAGTCTGCGTGAGCGTCGCCAGGATAAGCCTCTCCTCATCGGCCATTTCCTGGAGCGCATGGCCTGAAGCTCCGGACTCGAGAAGATGCTGAGCGACGACGCGCTGAAGTCCATGCTGGCGTACGACTGGCCGGGAAATGTGCGCGAGCTGGAGAACTGCCTCGAGCGCTGTTATGCATTTACCAGCGGTCCGCTGATCCACGTTACGGATCTGCCTCGGGAGATCGCCAATCTGCCAGTTCCCGAATCATCCAAACAGCACTGGAAACGGCAACGGAAATCTGAAAAATCGTTCCCATCGCCGAACTCGAAAAGCAGACGATTCTGAAGGCGATCACTGAACTCAACGGAGATAAGGTGCAGGCTGCAAGGTTGCCGGGGATCGGCAAGACAACCTTGTATCGCACGCTCAAGGACTACGCTGCACAGGGAGCTTGATCGCCAAGCCCTGTTTTGAACTGCATCGCCAGCCGCGCGTTCCGCAACGGGAAGCCTGTCTGCTGAAGACGTCACTAAGCGTCATGTTTTCAGCATGCAGGCAGAGGCGTCCGACGTGCTAAAGGAAGGTCATGATTCTACTCATTACACCGTCACACAGCGGAACCGAGTGCGTCGAAGCCTTGCACGCTGCTACCAGTCAGGAAGTTCATTGGGCCCAGACACCTCAGGAATGCGCTGCCCGTCTCCGCGATCAAATTTTTTCAGCCGCCGTGATTGATCAATTCCTGTTAGAGACCGAACCGGAAGAAAGCGACCAGATGATCGAACACCTTGGGACTGCCTTTCCGATTTACATTGACTTCGCAGTCACCAATATGGAGCGTCTGCTACGGGAGGTGCGCTCGGCGTTGCACCGCCGCAGGCGCGAGGAAGCGGGCGCCCGTCGCGCCGTCGCCGAGCAGCTTCACTGTGAAATGAACGAAACCTTGACGGCGATGCTGCTCTCCTGCGAATTGGCGATGTCGGTTCCTGACGTGCCCGATCGCGCCACGGAGAAGATTCGCGCCATTGATAACCTGGCTCGGGAACTGCGGCTGCGCCTCGAAGTGAACTGATCACGGCGCTACTGAGCTGACGGTGCAACTTTTTGCACCTGCTTTCCTCAAAAATGCTCGCCCTCCTGCACGGAAATCGCACTAGAATACGAGAAGGCCGCGCGGTTTGCGGACTTTTCGCCCTGCTCCCGGGAGGTTCTGTGCACGTCCTCGTCACCGCCGACTCGCTCTCCGGTTCGTGGACCTACGCCCGCGAACTTGTGACTGGACTGGTCACGCGCGGCGTGCGCGTCACGCTGGTGAGCTTTGGCGAGATCCCCCTTCCTGACCAGACTTGCTGGATGGACCATCTGCACGGCCTCGATTACCGGCCGACTGCATTTCGTCTGGAATGGATGCAGGAAGCGGAGGAGGACTTTCCGGAATCCTCGGCATTCCTCGTGTCGCTGATTCGCGAACTGCGCCCCGACGTTCTGCACCTCAACCAGTTCTGCTACGGAAATCTTCCGGTTGACGTGCCGCGCGTGGTGATGGCCAATGGTGACTTGATCACCTTTACTCAAGCAGTGCATGATCGTCCGCCGCAGCCGGATCGCTCGCTCGGTTGGTATCGCAAAACAGTCCGCGAAGGTCTGCTGAGCGCCGATGCCGTAGTCGCTCCGTCCGTGTGGATGCTGGGCCGAATCACTGCCTGTTACGGCTCTCCTCGGCGCGGTGAAGTGATCTATCCGGGCCGGAATCCGATTTTCTTCAATCCTTACGTCAGCAAGGATGATTGCGTACTGTCTGTAGGCCGGCTGATCGACGCCAGCAAGCAGGTATTTCTGCTCACGCAACAGGTGCACCCTTTGCCGGTTTGCATCGTCGGCGCCGAACATACGGTGCCCATGCCTCGTATTCCGATTCGTGCGGATGTGAAAGTGGCGACCGAGCAGACTTCTGTTGCGATTCGCGGTCCGCAGACCGATTCGCAACTCCGCGCGCTCTATAGCCGCGCAGCGATCTACGCAGCCACTTCGCGATACGAACCTTTGGGAATGCCCGCTCTGGAGGCTGCTTTTTCGCGCTGCGCGATCGTGGCCAACGATATCCCCAGCTTCCGCGAAGTGTGGGGCGATGCCGCGCTTTATTTCCGCACGAATGACGCCGCCAGTCTTGCCGAGAATATCCGTCTGCTCAACGAAGACCGCGCCATGCGCCGTGCCTACGCCGAACTTGCCTACACCCGCGCCCGCGAGCGATTTACCACCAAGCGAATGATCGATCAGTGCCTGCAACTCTATCGCGGATTGATCGCGAATCGATCGCTGGCAGCCTGAAGTCGGACCTCGCCGAGATGCTTCCTGCCCATCACTCCGCCGGCTCGCGCCTCGTCACGGAAGGAGACATTTCCGGCGGCTTAATGGTATCTTTCTAAGGCTTACTAGAAACCCGTAAGGTTGGAGGATTTGGAATTATGGCTCAAGTCAAAATCACCGTCAGGCCGAATGGGCCGTTTCGCGTGGAAGCTCCAGAAGGCTCGGTCGAGTTGGTGGACGTAAACGGCAATCCGTTTGACCTCACGGGTAAGGCCGCGTTTTCCCTGTGCCGCTGTGGTGGTTCCGTGAATAAGCCCTTTTGCGATGGAACTCACAGCAAGATCGGTTTCCAGGGCGCAGAACTCGCCGTGAAGAAGGCCGACAGCGGTTCGTAGTCGCGGAGGAGACTCGTGGCCGATTCGCGAGACCGGGAACTGGGGATGGATCGAAAGATCACTCGCCGTGACTTCATCAACGGCGTAGCTGTGACCGCGGGCGCGTCGCTGATGCCACGGTATCTCGTTGCCGCGAATGCCACGGACCCCGAGAAGTCTCCTGATTACTACCCTCCTTCTCTGACTGGACTGCGCGGCAGCCATCCCGGCTCGTTCGATGTTGCGCACAGCCTTCGCGACGGCACGTTCTGGGAGTCGGCTGGCAAGGCCGAAGACACCGGCGAAACTTACGATCTGATCATTGTGGGCGGTGGCATCAGCGGTCTGGCGGCGGCACACTTCTACCGCAAAGCCGTCGGCGAAAACACGCGTATTCTCATTCTCGAGAACCACGACGACTTCGGCGGCCACGCCAAGCGCAACGAGTTTCAGGCAGGGAAGAGAACGCTCATCGGATACGGCGGCACCTACTCGATCGAGAGCCCCGAGCCGTATAGCGCAGTCTCCAAGGCGGTGATCGAGGAATTGGGAATCGACGTAATGGCGTTCCCTCAATATCTCGAACGCAACCTTTACACTGACGGAAGAGTTCCGAAGATCTTCTTCGACGAGCAAACATTCGGCACAAACAAGTTAGTCGATGATCCTTACCCGTTCCCCGGTGGCGAGACTTTCGATCTTGCCGCGGCAGGTCCGGACGCATGGACTCGTTTCCTGGCCGAGGCTCCGATTGCGGAACAGGCGCGCAAAGACCTTGCACGTCTCTGCCGCGAAAAGAAAGACTATCTTCCGCAGCTCAATTCCGAACAAAAGAAAGACCGCCTGGCTCGCATCAGTTATGCCCAGTTCCTGACGGAAATCGTGGGCATGCATGCCGACGTAATCCGTCTTTATCAAACGGTATCGCAGCCGTTGTTCGGTGTCGGCATCGAAGCGATCGCCGCGCTGGACGCTTCCGATACCGGATATCCGGGCTTCAGCGGAATGGGTCTTGAGGCTGAGGGACTGTGCAACGAGCGAAGTTACTTCTTTCACTTCCCTGACGGCAACGCTACGATCGCGCGCCTTTTCGCGCGCAAATTGATTCCGCAGGCTGTGCCCGGCACTTCGATCACGGACGTGGTCATGGCACGCGCGAACTATGCCAAACTCGATGAAGCGTCCTCCCCAGTTCGAATTCGCCTGAGCAGCACCGCTGTGCGCGTCAAACATCTGGGAGATGTGGCAACCGCAAACCAAGTGGAAGTCAGCTACGTGCGTGGAGGCAAGCTCCATACCGCCAAGGCGAAGAACTCCATCCTTGCCTGCTGGCACGTGGTGATCCCCTACATCTGTGACGAGCTTCCGACCAAACAGAAAGATGCGCTGGCTTCAGCGCAAAAAGTGCCATTGCTATACACCAATGTTCTTCTGCAGAACTCAGCGGCATTTCACAAGTTGGGCGCGAATTCGATTTACGCTCCCGGCGGTTATCACACTCATGTTGATATGGACCTGCCAGTCAGCATCGGAGACTACCACTGTCCTCGAACGCCCGACGCCCCGGTTGTCGTCCACATGAGCAAGTCTCCGTGTAAAGCCGGTATGCCTGCGCGGGATCAGCACGCCGCCGGACGCATCGAACTTTACGGTGCAACGTTTGCCAGAATCGAACGGAAGATCCGCGAACAATTAGCTCAGATTCTCGGACCGGGTGGTTTTGATCCCGCACGCGACATCGCGGCCATCACGGTCAACCGCTGGCCGCACGGGTACGCCTACGAGTACAGCAGCCTGTGGGACAAGTTTGTGCTCGATGGCGGCGAGACGCCGTGCGAATTAGCCCGCAAGCCCCTGGGCCGTATTGCGATTGCCAACAGCGACGCCGGCGCGCGTGCCTACACCGATGAAGCCATCAACCAGGCCTACCGCGCCGTCAGTGAGATCATGAAAGCCTGAAGACATCTTGCTGCGGCAGCTCGACTGCGCCGCAGCTCTTCTATCGAGTTGAGAAAGTTTCATCGTTGAAGGAACTCTGCGGAGGATATCCGTGTACGATTCACGCGACCGCGAACTGGGCATGCATCGCAAGATTACGCGCCGTGACTTCATCAACGGCGTGGCCGTAACCGCCGGCGCATCGATGATGCCGCGGCATCTCTTTGGCGAAGATACCGCGGGCCCGGAAATATCTGCCTCCTACTACCCTCCAGCATTGACGGGCATGCGCGGGAGCCATCCCGGATCCTTCGACGCTGCCCACGCACTTCGCGACGGCACGTTCTGGGACTCCGCTGGGAAGCCTGAAGATACTGGCGAGATCTATGACCTGATTGTCGTCGGCGGCGGTATCAGCGGCCTGGCAGCCGCTCACTTCTATCGTAAAGCGATAGGCAACAGCGCCCGCATCCTGATTCTCGACAACCACGACGACTTCGGCGGGCACGCCAAGCGCAACGAATTCCACGTGAACAGCGGTTTCCGCCTGGGGTTTGGCGGCACATTTTCCATCGAGAGTCCCGCCCCCTACAGCGCCGTAGCCAAGGGAGTCATTGAAGAACTCGGGATCGATGTGCCTTCCTACTCGAAATACTTCGATAAGAATCTCTACCGCTCGTTGGGGCTGCGTCCAAAGATCTTTTTCAACAAAGAAACATTCGGCGCCGACAAGCTTGTGATCAACCCTAATCCCCGAGGCGGCAATGAGAGCGAGGACGCTGCTGCCGGATCAAAGGCCTTGCTGAAGCAATTCCTTGCCGAGGCGCCGATTGCTGACCAAGCGAAGCGCGACCTGCAGCGCCTATACGATGATCCGAAAGATTATTTTCCCGGTCTGACCTCAGACGAGAAGAAGGCAAAGCTCGCGCGCATTAGCTACGCCGGCTTTCTGAAAGATGTCGCCGGCGTCCACGAAGATATCGTCAAGCTTTATCAATCCCTGCCGCATGGTCTCTTTGGCGTCGGAATCGATGCCGTGGCTGCGCAGGACGCTTGGGGATTCGACTTGCCCGGCTTCGCCGGCATGAAGCTCGATCCGGCGCCCGGCAAGGGCATGAACCGGGACGCGATTCCGAACGAAGAGGCCGAAGAGTATTTCTTCCACTTTCCCGACGGCAATGCCACGATCGCGCGACTGCTGGTTCGGAAGCTGATTCCCGATGCAATCCCCGGTAATGCAATGTCCGATGTCATCCTCGCGAAAGCCAACTACGCTAGGCTCGATCAATCCGGTTCACCCGTGCGGATTCGCTTGAACAGCACCGCCGTGCGCATAAAGCATCTGGGCGATGCCGCTAGCGCAAAAGAGGTCGAAGTCAGTTACGCTTGTGCTGGCAAGGTCTACGCAGCGAGAGCGAAGAACTCCGTTCTGGCCTGCTGGCACGTAGTGATTCCCTACATCTGCGAGGAACTGCCGGACCCGCAGAAAGAAGCGCTCGCCTCCGCCCAAAAAGTTCCGCTTCTATACACCAATGTTGCCGTGCGTAACTGGACGTCATTCCAGAAAATTGCCGCGAGTTCCATCTACGCACCGGGTATGTATCACAGTGGCGTGAACCTCGATTTACCCGTGAGCATCGGTGGATACGAATGTGCCCGCAAGCCGGAGGAACCCATCGTTGTTCACATGATGAAGGCGGCTTGCCGTCCGGGGCTTCCGGCGCGCCAGCAGCACAGCGCCGGACGCATGGAACTCTACACCACTACATTCGAAACGATGGAGCGCAAGATTCGCGATCAGCTAGCCCGCGCGCTGGGACCTGGCAGCTTCGATCCCGCCCGCGACATCGCAGCGATTACCGTAAATCGCTGGCCGCATGGCTACGCCTACGAATACAACTCTCTCTTTGACACGTTCTGGCTTGAAGGTGGCGTGACTCCCTGCGAGATTGCCCGCAAGCCCCACGGCCGCATTGCCATCGCCAACGCCGACGCCGGCGCCTATGCCTACACTGACGAAGCCATCAACCAGGCGTACCGCGCCGTAGGAGAAATCACGAAGGCGTAATCGTCATCGGTGTCGGCGCCTTGTCGTGGAAAGGTTACTCTCGTTGCCGAGGAAACTGCCCCGCGATTTCCCGCGGATGTCTCTCCGCTGCTTCGCCGGCAGAAAAACGGATGGTACTTTCGCTCCTAAGAACTCCGTCGTACACCGCCGCGGAGAAATGCCAGCATGCGGCGCCGTGGAAGAGCGGCCCTTCAAGGGCCGCGTCAGGGGCTTACTGAGGAACAAGGCTTTAGCCGCTGTGGGCAGGCGCTAAGGCTCGGAGTGACCGTTTTTTAGTTGAGTAGCCTTACTCTGCGCCTCTTGCGCCTGCTGCGTCATTCCTTTGGCTTCGTATGCGTCGGACAAAGCATTCTCCAGGTCGGGATCATCGCCATTCTGATCGCGTTCTTTCAGATAAGACGCGATGGCATCGTCGTACTGCTTCAACTGCGCTTGAGAGAGGCCCATGCGGTAGTAAACTCCGGCGGCTTGCGGCGCAATGCGCAATGCAGTCTTGTATTCGTCGATCGCACCCGCATGATTCTGCTGGTCCGCGAGCGACATGCCAAGTCCGGTGTGCGCCTCGGCGTTGTTCGGATCGAGTTCCGCCAGTTTCGCAAACTGTTCCTGCGCGCTTTTCGCCTCTCCTTGATTCAGATACGCCGCGCCCAGATCGATGCGGGCACTAACATTTTGCGGCTGGATATCCAGCACTTTCTTTAGTTCTGTCTCACCGTCAATCATCCGCCCGGTCCTGAAATACTCGCGCGCCAGATCGTAATGTGCGGATGTATCCTGCGGGTTCCGACCGATCGTCTTCTCAAGGTCGGCAATCTTCTGGTCGGCATTCCTTCGTGCGTCAAGGATGGCTCTTCCGTAGCGCATCGACGACCCGCGCCATCGTTGTATCCCAAATCCGCTGCCAGCGACGAGCAAAACCACAAAGAGGATGACGCCAGCCCGCTGGACAGGCCTGTCATGCTGAGGCGCAACCCGCGCGATCAGCGCCCCAAGGATCAATCCACTGACGAGTCCTCCGATGTGACACGCGTTATCAATACCACCGAACATCCCACCGAAAAAGAGATTGAAGCCCGCAAAGATGAGAAGGCTTCGCAGCGTTCCGCCGATGGCGACGCTGGGCAGCGAAAACTCGCCCAGATAGAATGACGCGATCAGTGCGCCTGCGAGTCCGAAGATCGCACCGGAAGCTCCAACGCTCAACACACCGGGGTTCCAGGCAATGCTCGCCAATCCTCCGGCGACACCGGTGATCAAGTAGACTGCGAAAAAGGTCCAGCGTCCGTAGAGAGACTCCGAGAGTGCTCCCAGATCCCACAGGCACCACATGTTGAACGCGATGTGCAACACGCCGCCGTGAAGGAACATGTACGTCAGCAGTCGCCACCAGTCGCCCGATAGCGTGTAAGGTCCAAAGTTGGCGCCGAAGTGCACCATCGTTTGGCCAGGAAAGTCGATCACCGAGCCGCTGGCGAGCGCCATCGCAAGAAAGACAGCGATGTTGGCCCCGAACAATATTTGGGTCAGCGAAATGCTGCTCTGGCCGCGCCTTACCCAAGGTGCCGGCAACACAACCTGTTTCGCATCGTCGCCGTCCTCGCCACGCTGCGCCGCTTCATGTTGCTCGCACCACTGGCAAATCTTCTTAAACGTCAGCGCGGGAAGCTGCCGTCCACATCGCATGCAGTTCGCCATATCTTTAGAAAGAGTATCAGCAGTCAAAGGTGGGAAGAAACCAAAGAGAAGGTGAAGTTCAAGGAAGGTTTTTCCTTCGTGACACTTCGTGTCCTTAGTGGTGAGGGGACTTCTGCAGAAGTTGCTAATGAATGGTTTTGGTTTTCCGCGACATGTAATCCATCAGCAGGTATTGCCCGAGCGTGTAAGGAGTCGTGAAGTACGCCTTCCCGCGGCACATTTCCGTGACTTTCTGTACAAACTGCACCAGCCCATAATCCGATGCCAGCATGAATGTATTGATCAGCACGCCCGCCCGCTTGCACTTCGAAACCTCTTCGAGCGTTTGGCTCACCACCAGTGGATCGAGCCCGAACGCATTCTTATAAATGCGTCCGTCTTCCAACGTCAGCGCCGAAGGCTTTCCGTCAGTAATCATCACGATCTGCTTCATGTCCTTGCGCTGCCGCTGCAGAATCCGCTGCGCCAGCCGCAATCCTTCGCGCGTATTGGTGTAGTAAGGCCCCACCTTCACCCGCGCCAGCTGCGACAGCGGGATCTCCTCCGCCGAGTCATGAAACAGCACCAGCGACAGCGAATCCCCCGGATACTGTGTGCGAATCAAATGCGACAGCGCCATCGCCACTTTCTTCGCGGGCGTAAACCGGTCTTCGCCATACAGAATCATCGAATGGGAGCAATCCAGCATCAGCACTGTCGCGCATGACGACTGATACTCACACTGATGAACCTGCAGATCGGAGTATTCGATGTTCAGCGGCAGGCTGAGTCCTTCGCGCTGGATCGCATTCGAAAGGGTCGCTGTGATGTCGAGATTCAGCGTGTCGCCGAACTCGTAAGTCTTCGACGATCCGCTGGCTTCAATCCCGGTAGCGAGATCACGCGTGTCGTGCCGTCCAAAGCTCGATTTGCCAAGCGATCCCAGCAGGTTGCGCAGCGACTTGAATCCAAGGAAATCCAGGCTCTTGTCGGTGATCTCGAACTTTGTCTGCTGCGCTTCGCCCGTCTGTCCACCCACGCTTGACCGCCGCGATGGATCGTGCGGCTCGTCGACCGAGATGTAATCTTCCTGCTGCATGCGATCGATCAACTGCTCGATCACTTCGTCGAGCTGTCCGTCTGCCATCATCTGCTTGATCTGCTCGCGCAGCAGTTCGTCGAACGACTCGCCGTTCATCAGCGCCTCTTCAATCGCGCGCTTCAGGTCCTCCAGCGTGTGTTCTCCCTGCGGCATCTCGTACCACATAGAGTCCTGAAACCCGCTCTGCAAAAGGTAGTCCGACAGAGCGCCGAGCAGGTCCTCCATGCTCATTTCGCCCGCAGGATCAGGCACGTATTTGGAATAACGGATGCGCTTCATAAAACCGTCGTTGGTCGATCGTCGCTGGCATCGCTGGCTAACGACCAACGACGATCGACGATCGACGGCCCTAATTAAACTGCCTTCTCTGCCGGTACGGCTTCTCGTCCGGATCGAACGCCTTCTCCCGCACGGCCTCGGGCTTCTTCTCTCCCGCTTTGAACACGCGCTCCTCATTGCGGCCGATACGCTTGTGGGCGTGCAATCCTTCGAGGATGAACTCCGCGGCCGAAACCTGCTGCTCCGGGCTCTCCTTCTGCGAGACGCCCAGCGGTCCGAGCTTGTCGATCAGTCCCTGGATCCCTCTGAGATTCTCTAATGCTTCGACCGCGGGCACGGAGTCCGAAAGCTGAATTTCGCCTCCCAGATCGAACCACTGCACAATCTGTTGCACGTTAGCGCCGGTGTAATACTCGTCGTAAGTCTTGGCGATCGCCGCGCGAATCAATTCGCGCCCCACATGATCCGCGCCTTTCATCTCGCCTTCATATTCCAATTCGAGCTTTCCGGTAATCGCCGGCAGCGCCGCGTAGATGTCGCTGATCCGCGGCACAACGAGCTTTTCCTGATTGCGGATCGCCCGGCGCTCGGCATTCGATACGACATTCTCCATCGCCGAGATCGGAAGCCTCTGGCTCACGCCCGACCGCTTGTCGATCTTCTTGTCCTCGCGCGCCGCAAACGCCACTCGCTCGATCACTTCCTGCACATAGTTGGGAAGATGCATAGCGTGCCCGTTCCGGCGCGTCCACGCTTCTTGCGCCGTAATCGCGATTCCTTCTTCCACGGTCGCTGGATAGTGCGTGCGAATCTCCGATCCGATGCGGTCTTTCAGCGGCGTGATGATCTTGCCGCGGGCCGTGTAGTCCTCCGGATTCGCGCTGAACACCAGCGCCACATCCAGCGGCAGCCGGATCGGATATCCCTTAATCTGCACGTCGCCTTCCTGCATGATGTTGAACAATCCAACCTGGATTTTTCCCGCGAGATCGGGCAGTTCGTTGATCGCAAAGATTCCACGATTGGCGCGCGGCAGCAATCCGTAATGAACGGTCAGTTCGCTCGACAATTCATGCCCGCCACGAGCCGCCTTAATCGGGTCGATGTCGCCGATCAGATCGGCGATGGTGACATCCGGCGTGGCTAGTTTTTCCACGTAGCGCTCATCTGGCGTGAGATACGCGATGGGCGTCGCATCGCCAAGCCGCGCAACTTCCTCGCGGCATCGCCGGCAGATCGGCGCGTAAGGGTCGTCATGAATCTCGCAGCCGGCAAGATAGGGCATCTGTGGATCAAGCAAGGACGTCAACGCCCGCAGAATGCGGCTTTTGGCCTGCCCGCGCAGCCCGAGAAGAATGAAATTATGCCGTGAAAGAATCGCATTGATAATCTGCGGGACTACAGTGTCGTCATATCCAACGATGCCCGGAAAAACCGCCGTGTCACCCTTTTCACGCAGGCGCGCCACAAGGTTCTCGCGGAGTTCATCTTTAACGTGCCGTGTATGTAAACGCCCTTCGGAGAAAGGACTGCGGCGCAGATCACCCAGTGTGCGCGGAACACTCATGAAAGGAACCCCCACAAAGAAAACTTGACCCGATTATACGCTGCGTCCCTGAATGCGTTTTTCGTGGGATATTCGCCAGCGGTCTCATGCTCGACAGCTTACATACCGATGCAGCCTTACATCCCGTGCGACCTTTCTATGGTGCTGCGCGAAGGCCCCTTGGGACTCAGCTTACCGCGTCTATGCTCGAATAGTTATCCCGCACTCGAGCATTGGGCCCGAGTCTCGGGCAACCTAGACATAACCCCAAGGAAGCGGCTGCCGACCATCACCCGCAAGGCAAGTGGACTGTTATACTCCCCAATCGTGCGGAGGCGGAATCGCGAATGAACGAGCCACGACCCGATGACATTCTGCAAGTGGGCCTGGGATTCTGGGCTTCAAAGACGCTCCTGAGTGCCGTGGAAATGGAACTGTTCACCGAACTCGCCAGACACCCACAGGATCTCGAATCGCTGCAGGGACGACTCGGCCTACATCCCAGATCGGCCCGCGATTTCTTTGATGCACTGGTGTCGTTGAAATTTCTCGAGCGCCGCGACAGCCGGTACTTCAACACGCCGAGCACGGACTTCTTTCTTGACAAGCGCAAGCCATCCTACATCGGTGGCATTCTTGAGATGGCGAACCACCGGCTGTATCCGTTTTGGGGCCACCTCACGACGGCGCTGCGAACCGGGCTTCCGCAAAACGAAACGAAGGACGGCGGTCCCAACCCGTTCGTAGTCTTGTACGCGGATCCGGCCCGTTTGAAAGAGTTTCTAAGAGCCATGACCGGAGTGAGTCACGGCGCTAACCTGGCCATCGCCCGTCAATTCCAATGGAGCCGATACCACACTGCCGTTGACGTCGGAACGGCGCAGGGCGACCTGATTACCCAGGTGGCGCTGGCCAATCCTCATATCGAGGGAACCGGTTTTGATCTTCCGGAGGTGGGCCCGATTTTCGAAGAGTACGTGGAGTCCAACCGGCTTTCAGGCCGCGTAAAATTTGCGCCGGGCAGTTTCATGGATCAGCCGCTGCCGAAAGCCGAGGTTGTGATGATGGGCCACATCTTGCACGACTGGGGCGTCGAGATGAAACGAATGCTGGTGCGGAAAGCCTACGACGCGCTACCGGAGGGCGGTGCCTACATCGTCTACGAAAGCATCATCGACGATGATCGATGTCAGAACGCTTTTGGCCTGCTGATGAGCCTGAATATGCTGGTCGAAACAGCCGACGGGTTCGACTATACCGGGGCTGACTGCACAGCGTGGATGAAGGAAGCAGGATTCCGTGAGACCCGGGTCGAACCCTTGATCGGACCGGACTCGATGGTCGTTGGCATCAAGTAACGACCTGCTACTTGAAAAGTCCGGCGTTTGCCTTCAATTGTGCCCGTTCCCGCCTGCCTTTTCCCGCGTCCGAGCCACGCGCCGGAGTTTTGGTAGAATGCCCTCCAGATATTCCGCGACGGCCTGAATACGCTCGCCCTCAGAGCGCATCCCCAGCAGTTTCTGCTTGAAATCGAGATCGAGAGGCAGCGATCCCGCCAGATAAAACGAGAGCTGGTTCTGATCGGCGGCTGAAAGATCTTGCACCGCGTCCGCCAGCGACAGAATCTCCAGATGCAGTTGAATCGCCCGCACTCTCTCTTCCTGGATCGCGGTCATCGGTTCATCCGGCACAAGCAAGACTTCCGCGCGCAAGAAAGAGCGCTCGCGATTCAATTCCAACACCTCGAAACGATTGCGGCCTTCCGCGACCAGATCCATCCGTCCATCGGGATACTCTTTTGTGACCGTGATGATCTCCGCCGTGCATCCCACTTCAGCGATGCCCTCTTCCAACGCGCGCACTACGCCAAAAGGCGAGTCGTTGGCCAGGCACTCGCCGATCATCTCTTTGTATCGCGGTTCGAAAATGTGCAAAGGCAGAGGAGTTCCCGGGAGGAGAACAACTTCAAGAGGGAACAGCGGAAGCAGAGCCACGCAATCTCCAATTCGTCGTGAAGACTGAAGTCGTTTTGATTGTACGACACAATCCGCGCCCATCTTGACTTGCCAAGCCGCACCGATTACAACCCCAGCATGGAACTCGACGGAAAGGTAGTCGTAGTCACCGGCGCTTCGATGGGTATTGGCGAGGCGATCGCAAAACAATTTGCCGAGCAAGGCGCGAGCGTGATCTTGCTGTCGCGCGATGCCGCACGCGCCGAATCTGCTCGCGCCCGAATCGGATACACCGAGCGTACGCTCGCTCTCTCCTGCGACATTCGCCATTCCGAAGAGATCGATCGCGTTCTGGCCCTCACGCTGCACCACTTCAAGCGCATCGATATCTGGATCAACAATGCCGGTCACGGTCTTCTCGACTCAGTCGCGCAAGTGGACATGCATGCCTGCCACGATCTGTTCGAGACCAACTTTTTCGGAGCTTTATCGGCCATGCAGGCCGTCATTCCGGTTATGCGCCAGTTGGGAGGTGGAGCCATCATCAACATCTCAAGCGTCGCCGGCCACATACCGCTGCCGTTTCACGCCACCTACAGCGCCTCCAAGTTTGCGCTCAATGCCATCGGCAAGGCCGCAGCCGTCGAACTGAAGAAAGAAAATATCCACGTGCTCACGGTTTGCCCCGGCTACGTGCGCACCGGGTTCGGCGAAAACGCCGTGAAGGGAAGCGAAATGAAGCGGGTTCGTCCGGCGAAAGTACGCGGCATTACGGCTGAGCGCGTCGCACGCGCCACATTACAGGGATATTTGAAGCAGAAGCGGGAAGTGATCGTGCCCTGGACCATGCACGTGCCGGTAAAGCTGTATCAATTGTTCCCGACCCTCGTGGAATGGGGAATGAGCAAGATGTCCGAATAGCCTCGCTCACTCCGATCAGCTCAGTTCGGCCAGCATGGCTTCCATCTCGGATTGCGCGTGCAGGTTCCCGGTGCGCCGCGCCGATGCAATCCCATCTGTAAGCATCTTCTTCGCGTCGTCGATCCTCTCCGCCTTCACCAGAGTCTGCGCCGCCATGAAGTATCCAGCCGTGTAGTCGGGATTGTTTTCAATCAGAATCGAAAATTCCGCTAGGGCGCGATCGAAGTCACCTTGCTTGGAGTACTCCATCGCGAGCCCGTAACGCGCGAAAGCGTCTTTCGGATTCTCGGTCAGAATTTCGTTCAATGCTGCGATTCGATCCATATTGGCTGGCCTGCAAAGCAGATTACTACAACCCACGCGCGCCCGGCGCTGGTCAGAGCTTCCGAGACTGATTACAATTGCGGTTCCCAGCAATTCAATTCCGAGGCAAACTGAATTGGCCTGTCCGTATTTCATGCCGGTGTCCAAACTGGAAAATGGTAATTGGCCCCATCCTGGGAGACTGCCTCTCGGATGTGGCTGGAGCGGCCATTGCACGGCGTCCGGCCACGAGGGCGAGGTGCCGGCACAGGATGTTCTGGAGGCTTTCTGCAATCTCGGCTATGCGAGCAGTTGCGGCTGGGCTCCGGCGCAACGCCCTTGGGATGCGGTGCGGTTCGCGGTAGCCGCGCCCGCTGACTCCAAGACCGACAAACATTCGCCAACCATCGTTCCATCGCGCGTCCTTCGCCTGCTCTATGCGTGCGAGCGCGATCATCGCCCCGTCGAGCAGGGAGAACTCGAATTCGATTTTTTACGCTCAACTTGGCTGCGCCAGCACCGCGACGCTCGCCTGCAGAAGATGGCGGAATGTTTCCTCGATGAATACTTAAGAAAGAAGGCTTGAGACTCGGCTGCAAGGACCGGATCGATCATCAAAGGAAAGCCCAATGTCCGAAGAGAACCTCACACCCCGTGCCGTTCGAGACTCGCAGTCTGAGATGGCGGAGATCGTGCTCCCCAACGACGCGAACCCGCTGGCCGCGCTCCTCGGCGGTCGCCTCATGCACTGGATCGATCTCGCCGGAGCCATGGCGGCGCACCGTCACTCGCGTAACTACGTGGTCACGGCCTCCGTTGATCACATCGATTTTCTCGTTCCGGTCCGCGTCGGAGCTCTCGTGATTCTCAAGTCTTCGATCAACCGTGTCTTTCAGACCTCCATGGAAGTCGGTGTGAAGGTCTTCGTTGAGGATTACATTGCAGATACGGCGCAGCATGTCGCCTCGGCGCACCTCACGTTTGTGGCTGTCGATGGCGCTGGGAAACGTTTGAAAGTCGCCCCGGTTATTCCAGAAACGGACGAACAAAAACGCCGCTATGACGATGCTGGCCGTCGCCGTGAGATTCGCCGCGCCGAATTACAGCGCCGACGGCGCTAGGCAGTGTAGACTTTCACGACTTAATGTGACCCTGCTCACATTGGAGCCCTGGGCGAAGCATTTATTCTCCTTGTTTTGTGAGGTTCCTTCATGGATAGTGCCCTCTTAGTTCATCGCCTCCATTTCGCCTTTACCATCACGTTCCACTATTTGTTTCCCCAACTGACCATGGGTTTGGCGCCGTTGATTGTGGTGCTGAAGACGCTCGCCCTTCGCCGCAACGATGAAACCTATGACCGTGCTGCCCGATTCTGGGCTCGCATCTTCGGGATCAATTTCGTTTTCGGTGTCGTGACTGGCATCCCCATGGAATTTCAGTTCGGCACGAACTGGTCTCACTTCTCGCGCTTTGCGGGGGGAGTCATCGGCCAGACACTGGGCATGGAAGGCATGTTCGCCTTCTTCCTGGAGTCCGCCTTCCTCGGTCTCTTTCTCTATGGAGAGAAGCGGCTTGGTCCGCGCGGCCACTGGTGGTCGGCGGTCGCCGTGTTTCTCGGATCGTGGCTGAGCGGATTCTTTATCGTTGCCACCGATGCCTGGATGCAGCACCCGGTGGGATACACCAAAGCAGCGGACGGATCGGCTCAACTCAGCAGCTTCTGGGCCTTGGTGCTGAATCCCTGGGCATGGTGGCAATACGCGCACAACATGAGCGGAGCGGTCATCACCGGTGCGTTCGTCATGGCTTCGATTGGAGCGTTCTATCTGCTGTGGGGAAAATTCGAGGAGTATGGCCGCATTTTTGTTCGAGTAGGAGTGGCTTCCGGCCTGATATTCAGTGTGTTGCAGCTGTTTCCCACGGGCGACGGACAAGGTCGAATGATCGCTGAAAATCAACCGGTGACGCTCGCTGCCATGGAGGCCCTGTTCGCCAGCCAACCCGGAGCGCCGCTGGTTCTGATCGGCCAACCGAACGTCGAGGAGCGGAAGATCGATAACTCGGTGACGGTTCCGAATGCGCTCAGCTTTCTGACCTACCGCGCTTGGAAGGCCGAGGTAAAAGGCCTGGACGCGTTTCCCCAGAACGACTGGCCGAGCAACATCGAGCTTCTTTATTACAGCTACCACATCATGGTGGGGCTGGGCACGGTATTCATCGCCATCATGGTCATCTCTGCGTTTCTGCTATGGCGCGGCAAGCTGTTCAGGAGCCGCTGGATGCTCTGGATACTGCTGCTCGCTCTGCCGTTCCCCTACATCGCCAACACGGCTGGCTGGATGACAGCTGAAATTGGCCGCCAGCCCTGGCTCGTCTTTGCTCTCATGCGCACGGCAGATGGCTACTCGAAGATGGTGTCGGCCGGAAATGGCATGTTTACGCTGTTGGGATTTATGGGCATGTACATGGTTCTGGGTATCTTCTTCCTGTTCCTGATACGGCGTGAAATCGAGCGAGGGCCGGAGGCGGAAGGCTCCGCGGGACACTGATATCTGTCATTCCGAGGAGCGCAGCGACGAGGAACCTGCTGTCTGCCGCCGTCAGCAAGAAGCGGATTTCTCACTTCGCTCGAAATGACGAACAATATTCTTAGCGTGGATTGAATCGAGGAATTATGGAAACACTCTGGTTCATGATCGTCGCAGTCATGGTTGCCGCTTACGTTGTGCTCGACGGATTCGATCTGGGAGCGGGTGTCATTTATCTCGCCGCTTCCAAAACTCCCAGCGAGCGTCGCACCATCATGCGTGCCATTGGCCCGGTCTGGGACGGCAACGAAGTCTGGTTGCTGGCCGCTGGAGGCACGCTCTACTTCGCCTTCCCGCTGCTTTATGCCTCGAGCTTCAGCGGCTTCTACCTGCCGCTGATGATGGTCCTGTGGCTGCTTATGCTGCGCGGCATTGGCATCGAACTGGGGTCACACATGGAAAATCCGGTGTGGCGTGGATTTTTCGACGTCATCTTCTCGGTCTCGAGCGTGCTGTTGTGCATCTTCTTCGGTGCTGCATTGGGCAACGTGGTGCGCGGCGTTCCTCTCGCGGCCGACGAATATTTCTTCGAGCCGCTCTGGACGAACTTCCGCGTCGGAGCGTACAACGGCATCCTCGACTGGTACACGGTTTTGACGGGCGTGATCGCACTGATCACGTTGACCGCGCACGGATCACTTTACATCGCAACGAAAACGGAGAACGATCTCAACCGCCGAGCTCGTACGACCGCGTTGTGGGCGTGGCCCGTGCAATTGCTGCTGACCGTCGTCGGATTGATCGCGACGGTCTCCGTCCGTCCCGGGGCGCTCGACAACTACAAGCAGCACGCCATCGGATTCGCTATCCCCGTGCTTGTGTTCGGCGCACTCGCAGTCATGATGCACGCGATGCTCAAGCGCAACGACAAAATCGCCTTCGTCGCCTCCGCTCTTTACATCGTGGGTATGCTGGTCGGGGCGGCGTTCGCGCTATATCCTGTGGTGCTGCCGGCGAGCACCGATCCCGCGCGCAATCTAACCATCTACAACACCGCCGCTGGCCATCACGGTCTGACCGTCGGATTCACCTGGTGGATTCTGGGCATGACCCTCGCCCTCGGATACTTCTTCTTCCTGTTCCGGATGTTCAAAGGCAAGGTGCGTCTGGAAGGAGAAGGGTACTGAAAAGGCGCCACGGTCTGACCGATCGTTGGACACATCCATAAAATCTGTGAAATCCGCGGCGAAGTTATTCCGGTCGAGACGGTGGTCTCAAGTCCGCTCGGCCTTCCGTGGCCTGTATAATCGACCTTCGGGGTTCTTCCTCATCTTCCGAATCCATTCTTTGCTAATTCGAATCTGGAGTGTGATCCTTTGAACGCACATACACCGCATCAGCAGGGACAAGGTCCCGCGCAGCCTGGTCCGCAACCGCTGCCGGGCGTGGACGCCATCATCGCCGTCGGGTCGGGCAAGGGCGGCGTCGGCAAGACCACGCTGTCGGTGAACCTGGCCGTTGCTCTCGCCAAAATGGGACACAAAGTGGGCCTGCTCGACGCCGACGTTTACGGCCCCAACGTCCCGCTGATGCTGGGCGTGAACTCGCAGCCGCGCATGATCGGCGACAACCGCATCGAGCCGATCGAGGCCTTCGGGCTGAAAGTCATATCCGTGGGATTTCTTAATCCCGGCGATAAGCCTGTTATCTGGCGCGGTCCGATGCTGCACCAGATCATTCGGCAGTTTCTTGGACTGGTCGAGTGGGGACAACTCGACTACATGGTCGTCGACCTGCCGCCGGGAACGGGCGATATCGCGCTGTCGCTGGTGCAGACGGTGCCGCTGACCGGAGCGATCGTGGTTTCAACACCCTCTGACGTGTCGCTACAGGACGCGCGCAAGGCGATCGAAATGTTCCGGCAGATGAAGGTTGACCTTGTCGGCGTGGTCGAGAACATGAGCTATTTCACCTGTCCGCACTGCCAGCACGAGGTGGACATCTTTTCCCGTGGCGGCGCCGAGGTGATGGCGAAGCGGTTCGACGTGGCGTTCCTGGGCAACATCGCGCTGGATCCCGAGGTCCGCAAGTCTGGAGACGGCGGGAAGCCTGTGGTGCTGGAGGGCGAGAACTCACCGCACGCAAAGTCGATCTACGAGTTCGCGCGCAATGTGCTCCAGCGCGTGACCGAAATCAAAGCGAACGCGCCAGCGAACGTAATTCAGATTCAGTAAGAACCTTAACCACGGGACACGGAGTTACACAAGTGGTACTCCTCTGTGAGACGTTGTGTCCTCTGTGGTTAATTGTTTTCGAACCGATCCAGCCGCCAGACGTGGTTCGGTTCGCGATCTTTCAGAATCAAGTCCGCCATCATCTCTCCGACAGCCGGCCCATGCTTAAACCCGTGTCCCGAGCCTCCGCCCAAAAGCCAGACATTTTCATTCGCAGGATGTCGATCCACAATGAAGTCGCCATCGGGAGTTTGCTCGTACTGGCATACGCGCGTCTCGATCAGAGGAGCATCTTTCAGGGCAGGGAAGCGGAAAGCGGCATACTCGCGAATGTCCTTCAATGTTTCGGGATTGACGACGCGCTCCCCTACCGTCGGATCGAAAGCCGGCCCGCGCGTGTCGTCGGCGATCTTGAATCCGCGGCGGTTGCTACCTGGGATTCCGTACCGGAATCGTCCGCGATAATCGGCCCATACGGCATGTGCGCGTCGGTGAAGCGCGGATCTCCGGCAGGCGTGCCGAAGAAAAAGATGTCCTGCTTGGTCGCTTGCACACGTTCGCCGACCGCCTCGGGGAATAGCTTCCCGAGCCATGGACCGCACGCGAAGGCGTAGCTGTCAGCTTTGAGCCGCGAGCTATCTGAGAGCAGCAGGCCCTTCTTCAACGGACCATCCTCCAAACCGTCGCCTAAAACTGCGACCTGCCGGTACTTGCCACCTGCGGCGATGAACGCTTCCACGACCGCCTGGCAGCTGGCCCGCGCTTCGAGATATCCGCATTCGGACTCGAAGATACCCCACTGGATATCCTCGAAGTTGATCTGGGGCCAACGCTTCTTCATCCGCGGTGCGGAGAACACCTGATACTTGATCTTTGCCCTCCGCAGCATTTTCACGGAGCCTCGTTCGAACGTGTCGTCGCGCCCCGACGCCATCCACAGCACTCCGGTGCGATGCAGGAACGTGCGTTTCCACCGACGTTCGTATTTTGCCCAGAGTTCGAGGGCCCGCGCCGCCATCTCGGTATAAGGCTGATCGGGACCGTAAGTTCCACGCATAACTCGCGTCTCGCCGCCCGATGAAGCCCGCGAATTCCCCGGCCCCCAGGCGTCGAGCAGCGTGACCCGGGCGCCGCGTTCGAGCAGATGAAGAGCGGTCCATCCACCGAAGGCTCCGGCGCCGATCACGGCAATGTGAGGTTTGGCTTTCATGGAACACAAGAGAATACCAGCCTTCTTAGCGACGTCATCCTGACCGGAGCCGCTCTTCAGGCGCAGGGAAGGATCTCGCGTGGATCTTTCAACCCCGCCCGATCGACGCGAGATCCCTCGCCCCGCTGGTGAAAACGCGGGGCTTCGGGATGACGCCTTTCCTCAGAAGGGGGCGCTTTCGCCGGGATTGAGCTTTCGGAAGCTGACTATCCCCGTCCCGGACCCCACGAGGAACCACCTTTGCTCCAAAACCCAACCTCCTGCATCTAAAATAGTTCGGTAAAATGAATAGGAAGCGGTTTTCCCCCGGCCACAGCCGCTCGGACTCAGATAATTGACGTAATGCCGTATGCCCGCTGACCCCAATATCGGGAATCGCGAACGCGAAATTCTGACCGCTATCGTTGAGACGTTTATCTCAACGGGCGAACCGGTCGGATCGCGCACGCTCGCGCGCTCGAACCGCGAAGGATTGAGTCCGGCGTCGATCCGCAATGTGATGGCCGACCTTTCCGACGCAGGATTTCTCGAGCAGCCGCACACCTCCGCCGGCCGGGTGCCCACGACCGAGGCGTATCGATATTACGTCGAACAGATTTCCGGCAGCGCCCGCCTGGCGCCGCAGGAAGAGACCATGATCTCCGACTCTCTCGCCGGCATCACCGACGTGCAGGAGTTCATGGAGCGCACTTCGCACGTGCTCTCGCTGATCTCGCGCAACGTGGGCGTGACCGTGGCGACCAGCGGCCCGAAAAACGCATTGGAGCATGTTTATTTTTCGCGTCTCGGCGACCAGAAAGTTTTGGCGGTGTTGGTGACGCGTTCGGGACTAGTCCGTGATCGCGTGTTGCGGCTCGATCTGCCCCAGTCCGATCTCGATCTGGCAGCCTGCTACATCAACGAGAATTTCCGCGGCTGGACGATGGAGTCCATGCGATCCGAACTCTCGCGCCGTATCGAAACTGATCGCAGCGAATACGACCGCCTGATGAACTCGATCGAGCAGCTCTACAAGCAGGGCGCACTCGCGCACGAGCAGGGATCACAGGTTGTCTTCGTGGAAGGCGCGGCGAATCTTGTCACCGGTGACCAGGACCGCCAGCGCCTGCAGGAGATGCTCAAGACGCTGGAGGAAAAAGAAAAGGTCGTCCAGCTTCTTGGTGCGTATCTGGATGTAAAGCAGGAAGCGGTCCGCGTAGTGATTGGGCTCGATCAGACACTGCCTTCGATGCAGAATTTCGTTCTGATCGGCGCTCCCGCGCACGCCGGCAACGAGGTCATGGGCTCCCTAGCTGTTATCGGCCCGACCCGCATGGATTATCAGCATACGATTACCGCGGTGTCCTACATTGCGCGGTTGTTCGACAAAATCTTGAATGAATCGGAGTAGCCCAGGTAGGTATGCGGAAAACAAACGGAAAACAGGAAGAAGTCGCAGGAATTGATCTCGAGCACGAGCTTCCTGCTGGAGAGGGCGACCAAGACTCGCCCGGATCGAATCCCGGAGCGAGTATGAGTAGCGAAGCCTCCGGTACTGAAGCGGAATTGCAGAAGGTCAAGGCCGAGCGCGATTCGCTCCTCGACCGCCTTGCCCGCGCGCAAGCCGAGTTCGAAAACGCCCGCCGCCGCGCGGCCAAAGAGCAGCAGGATTTCCGCGACTTCGCGACCGTGGACGCGATCAAATCGCTGCTCCCGGTCATCGACAGCTTTGAACGCGCTCTGCAGGCGAAGTCTGAAGCCGCCGACTTTCGCGCCGGCGTCGAATTGATTTACAAGCAATTGCAGGACGTGCTTTCCAAGCTAGGGGTCAAGGCCATCGTCGCCAAGGGGGAACAGTTCGATCCGCATGTGCATGAAGCGATCGAAATGGTGGAGACTCCCGACGCAGCCGACCATGAAGTGCTGGAAGAGTGGCAGCGCGGCTACAAATTCAAAGAGCGCCTCGTGCGCCCCGCGATGGTAAAGGTCGCGAAGAATCCCGGGAAATAGCACCGCTCGAACTGCCAGCGATCTGGCCCCAGCAAGCCCTTATTTTGTTTCATTGACGAAAGGTTTCTTTGACGACGAACGCAAAACGCGATTACTACGAAGTGCTGGGCGTGACCCGCACTGTAACGGAACTTGAATTGAAGAGCGCGTATCGCAAGCTCGCGCTTCAGTACCATCCGGATCGCAATCCCAATAATCCGGATGCGGAAGAAAAATTCAAGGAAGTGAGCGAGGCCTACGCTATCCTCGCCGACTCCGACAAGCGGGCTGCGTACGACCGCTTCGGACATGCGGGCCTTGGCGGCGCCGGCGGCCAGAGCGCTGGCTTCGATCCAACCGTCTTCCAGGATTTCAGCGATATCTTTGGCGAGTTTTTCGGATTCGGCGACATGTTCGGCGGAAGTGGTGGTGCTGGTGGACGTCGTCGCAGCCGCGTCCAACGCGGCGCTGACCTTCGCGAAGATCTGACGCTCGAATTCGAGCAGGCTTACTTCGGCACCGAATCCCGCGTGACCGTTCGCCGGCATGAGGCCTGCGAGGAATGCCGAGGCTCCGGTTCGGCGCCTGGAAAAGGACCGACGACGTGCCGTTCGTGTAACGGCCGTGGCCAAGTCCGCTACCAGCAAGGATTCTTCAGCATCGCGCGGACCTGTCCGACGTGTCAGGGAAGCGGCAGTGTCATCACCGATCCTTGCCCGAAGTGCAAGGGCGATGGCCGGCTTTTACGCCAGCGAACAGTCGACGCCAAGGTTCCGCCAGGCGTCGAAGACGAGACGCGCATCCGCTTTGCCGGCGCTGGCGAGGTCGGCCAGTTCGGCGGCCCTGCCGGAGATTTGTATGTCGTCCTCCACGTAAAGGATCATCCATTCTTCGCGCGCGAGGGCAACGATCTGCACTGCGTGGTCCCGATCTCCGTCGCGCAAGCCGCCATAGGAGCAGAGATTCGTGTGCCGACCATGGAAGGCGACCACGCCCTCAAAGTCCCAGAAGGCACCCAGCCGGGCACCGTATTTCGCATCCGCAACAAAGGCGTCCCGGTGCTAAACGGCCACGGCAAGGGCGACCTGTTCGTCGAGGTGCGAGTGCATGTTCCAACAAAGCTGAATAAGCGGCAGAAGGAATTGCTGCAGGAACTCGACGCGCTCTCCAAGATCGACAACCAGCCTCTGCTGCGCTCTTTGCTCGGGAAGATGAAGGACATGTTCCAATAATTGTGCGCGCTCGCCTGGCACTCACGATTCGGAACTCGGTGCTCGCATGACCCGCCGCCGATGGATCGCCGATGAATTTTCAGCAAATCAAGCTGCCCTCACCGGTCCCCATGCCGAACATCTGATTCGGGTTCTGCGCGTCCGCGTGGGGCAGGAATTCGATATCGCTTCCGGCTCGAGCATACGTCGCGGCCGAGTTGTCGGCATTGCGCAGGGTCGCGTCGACTTCGAACTCGGCGAAGAGATTCCGGCGATGGCTCCGTCTGACGTCACTCTGTTGCTCGCCATCTTCAAGTTCGTCCGGATGGAGTGGGCGATCGAGAAGTGCACAGAATTGGGAGTAAAGAAGATCGTCCCCGTGATTGCCCGGCGCACCGATGCGCATCTAGCCGCTGCATCCGCCAAGAGGTCCGAGCGCTGGCTGAGAATTGCGCTGCAGGCTTCAGAACAATCGCGCCGGTCCGCGCCTCCCGAGATTGCCCCTCCAATCAAGCTGCGCGACGCAGTCAGCCTTCCGGGTGCGATGCGGGTTGTTCTGGCCGAATCCGAACAACAGACGCACCTGCGCGACGTCTTCGCAAATGAGCCGTCCGGTGAAATCCTGCTGGCCGTCGGTCCTGAAGGCGGCTGGGCCGATGACGAGCTGCGGATGTTTCAAGAGCAAGGCTGGATATCGGTCAGTCTTGGCCCTACTATTGTGCGCGCCGAAACTGCAGCTATCGCAGCCTTGGCGATCGTTGTCTCAGAACTCGGCAAGTGAGTTGCGGCGCGAGCCGTAAGCGAGAGAAAATCGAGTTATGAAACCCGGTCATATCTATTTTGAAATCCAGGCCGACGATCTCACCCGCGCCATCAATTTCTATTCGAAAATATTTGGCTGGAAGTTCACCGAGATCCAGGGCCTGCCCGTCGCCTACTGGACGATCGAAACTGGAGGCTCGCGCGGTGGCCTCTTGCAGCGTCCGGCAAAGACGCCGCCCCCACAGAGCGGCACGAACGCCTTTGTCTGTTCGCTAGAGGTCGAGAATTTTGACGCCACTGCGAGGACGATCGAGCACTTGGGTGGAATTGTCGCATTACCCAAATTCGCCGTACCCGCGACATGCTGGCAGGGATATTTCGTCGACCCCGAGGGCAATACTTTCGGGATTTTCCAAGTCGACGAAAATGCAGGGAAGTAGGACTCTTTAGCGTCCGGCGGTCCGGCGGACGTCCCCGCCAGTCGCGCTGGCGGTTGAGAAAATGTCGCCCAGTTACGCACAACACTCCTCATCCCGGCAAATGTTATTCTGAGCCCAATGCCGGTCTCGAAGTCCAACTTTCGCCCCGCACCATTTACTCCCGACGGCCACCAGTGCCAAGCCATCGAGCATGTCGATGGCCCCATGCTCGTCGTCGCCGGAGCCGGTACCGGCAAGACGTCAGTGCTCACCCATCGCATCGAACGTCTGGTCGGCGAAGGTCATGCGCATCCCGACGAGATCCTTGCCCTCACCTATACCATCAACGCCGCCGACGAAATGCGCGAGCGCGTCCGCAAGCTGCTGGGCGGCAAAGCGGTCCAGGCTGTTACCTTTCATGACTACTGCCTCAAGATGCTGCAACGCGTCCACAAGGATTTCGGGGTTCTCGACGAAAAGGATCTGTGGATCTACCTGCGCCGCCGGATTCGGGATCTTCGTCTCGAACACTACATCCGAGCTGCCAACGTCGGACAGTTGCTGAACGACCTGCTGGAGTTCGCCAGCCGCTGTCACGACGAGTTGGTCACGCCCAAGCGCTACGCGCAATATGTCGAACGCCTCGAGCGCGGAGAGATCCCGCTGCCGCGCGTCGCCAAGTCCAAGAACGCTCTCGATGATGCGGAAATCCTCGGCCGCTGCCGCGAGATCTCGCGGGTCTTCACGACCATGGAGTGCTGGCTGCAGGAGGAAAATCTCGGCACCTTCAGCCACATGATCACGCGTGCGCACGATGTACTCACCAACGATGAGAGCGTTCTGGCGGAAGCCCGCCGCGGCGCCCGCTTCATCCTGGCCGACGAATTTCAGGATGCCAACTTTGCCCAGATCAAAATCCTGGCGCGGCTCGCCGGACCGGGCGGAAACCTCTTTGCGGTTGGCGATCCCGACCAATCCATTTATCGCTTCCGTGGAGCATCGAGCGAAGCCTTCGAGCTGTTTCACCGGAACTTTCCGGCGGCGAAGCTGGTCGTGCTCGAAAAGAATCGACGTTCGACCACTCCGATCCTTCGCACGGCTTTTGCCCTGATCAATGAAAACCCGCCGGTCTTCGCGAAACATGCCGACGGCGCTCTTGCTTATCGGCGTGCCCCCCTGCAATCGGCGCGCGACGAGGAAGCCGAGAGCGCGGGAGTGACCATTCCCCGGCCACCGGTCTCGGCAGTCGTTCTCACCAGCCGGGACTCAGAGGGCCCAGATTTGGTCAGCTGTCTGCGCGACGCGCAGATGAAGGCGAAGTGCCGGTGGTCCGATTTCGGCATCCTCTACCGCTCTCATTACCAGCGGGACGAAGTCGTGCAGGAACTGGGCGAGGCAGACATTCCTTTCGTCATCGAGAGCATGGACGTTTCTGATACGCCTGAAGCTCGCGATCTCTTCGCTTGCTTGAATGCCGTGATCTCGACCGGAGACGACGTCAGTTTATTCCGTGTTGCGGCGCTGCCATGTTTCCACGTGGATTCCGAACAGCTCCGTCAGACGATGCGCGCCATCGCCCGGGACAATCGCGAAGGCCAGGTGATCCCTCTTTCTTCAGCGCTGGACCGGGTGGCGGGAGGCGCAGACGTCGTGTCCGCCCTGCAACGCACTCGCGAGGAGATTCGCCGCTGTGGAGCGAAGGCTCGCGCCGCTCTCGACATCATTGTCCGGCTGTTTGCGCTGGATGCGTCCTCGCCGATCCTGCAGGCTGCCCTGCGCTTCGTTGAAGCGTGGGAAAAGAAGAAGGTCAACAAGACCACCGACCTCGAGGAACTGGTCGACTACCTTGCGCTCTTCCGCGAGGCCGGCGGCGTGATTCCGCTTCCTGCGAATGAATCTGAGAACGCCGTGCGGCTGATGACCGTCCATGGTGCCAAAGGACTCGAGTTTCCGCACGTATTCATTCTTCGCGCCAACTCGGGATCGTTCCCCAGCTACTACAAAGAGACGCTGGTCGCTTTCCCGCGGGAGTTGCGTGATCCGGATTCCAGCACCGACGCCGACGACAAGACACTTCACAACCAGGAGGAGCGCCGGTTGTTCTATGTTGCAATGACCCGAGCGCGCGACACGCTGCGCATCTACGCCCGCGAGGGCACGGGGAAACTCGACAAGACGCCCGCCGGTTACATCCGCGAACTCATCGCCAACCGCTCCGTTGCTCCCTGGTTCCGCGCGATTCCCGCCGGAGGCGCACAAGCGACGCTCGACATGGCCGCTGCCGCGTCTCCCCTGTATCCCGACGAATCGCAGACGAATGCATGGTTCGAGTTGCCGGTACTGGAAGGCTTGCACAAGCGCCTGAGCGCATCCGCGGTCGATACCTACGAACGCTGCGGCCTGCGGTTCAAACTGGAGCGCGACTGGCGCATTCCCGCCAAGCCGGCTGCAGCCATGCAATACGGCGCTGCGATTCATCGCGTCCTCAAAACCTACTTCGACTCCGTGCGCCTGGGACGCCCCAAGTCCGGCGACGAACTGATTGATCTGTTCCGGCAAGATCTTCTCGACGCCAAGATCCAGGAAGCGTACCAGCACGAGCTCTATGAACAGCAGGGAATTGCCCAGCTGCGAGAATTCCTTGCATCCGTCCGGTCGATTCCGGCAGCGCAGGTTCTGCATACCGAGGAGTCGTTCGAGATTCGTATAGGGGAAACCGCGGTCGTTGGACGAATCGACCGGATCGATAGCCGCCCGGATGGCACGGTTGCGATCATCGATTACAAGACTGGCAAGGCTCGCGATCAGGAAAACACGGACGAGAGTCTCCAGCTCTCGCTTTACGCGATCGCGGCCAAGGAGAAGTGGGGATACGACGTCGGAGCTTTGATCTTTCACAACCTGGAAGAGAACGTTCCGGTCATCACGGCTCGCACGGACTCAGAGCTGCTCGCGGCCCGCCAACGCGTAGAGGATGCGGCCAAAGGAATTGCGGAAGGTCGCTTCGAAGCGGATCCAGGCATCCACTGCAACTTCTGCGCCTACCGCAGCCTCTGTCCGGAAAAAGAGAAGCGAATTCCACAGCGGCAAAAAGCGGCCACCGTCCAGTCCAACCAAAACTAATCTGTCATTCTGAGCGAAGCGAAGAACCCCGTGCCAGCCGAAATCGTCAGAAACTTCGAAACGGGTTTTCTATAAAGATGTTCCGGCTGCGTCGACGCGGAAATCGTGAGGAAAGTACCCACCAAAAAAACTTAGGGGACGCATTGAGCGTCCCCTTTTTACTTCGTACTGAAAGTGCTTAGTGCTTCTTTTTCTTCTTTGCCTTTTTCTTGGTTGCCATTGTTCCTATTCTCCCTTCCATTCTTCATGGAAAATGTGCAGTGGTGTTTTACTGCAACTAGTTGATGTATAGAGTTATTGAAAAATGAAGTCAAGAAAAAAATGACGATCGATTGACGCAAATGATCAAACCAAAGTCACGATGGAAGAATTCTTGTGGCGATTGTCAACCAAATTTTTGTGCGAGACACGCAATCTTGCATCGAAAATTCCCTCCGCACGCGTTTTGACCGTCGATGATCTCGCGATCGCAAGTCGAATTCGTTCCTTGGAGCGAAGAGTGCGGCTCCTGGCAATACGCGGAGTAGAGAAACAAATCTTTCGCTCCAGCATCTATAATGAAGCGAGCGAAAATCTTCGCGGGAGCTTGATTCATGGCCTCTTTTGACGATGTCGTCATCATCTCCGGCTGCCGCACTCCGGTAGGAAAATTTCAGGGAAGTCTCTCGGACTTCACTGCACCGCAACTCGGCGCAATCGCCGTCCGCGAAGCCGTCAAGCGCGCCGGCATCGATTCCACCTTGGTGGACGAGTGCATCATGGGCAATGTCGTCTCCGCCGGACTCGGTCAAAATCCCGCGCGGCAGGCCGCAATTTACGGCGGACTCTCTCCGTCGACAGGTGCCATGACAATAAACAAAGTCTGCGGCTCCGGATTGAAATCTGTCGCGCTCGCGGCGCAAGCGGTGCAAACCGGAAACTCTTCCATCGTCGTCGCTGGCGGAATGGAATCGATGACCAACACGCCCTATCTTCTTCCGCAAGCGCGCAAGGGATATCGCCTCGGCAACGCGCAGATCGTCGACTCCATGGTTCACGACGGACTCTGGGATATCTACAACGACTACCACATGGGCATCACCGGCGAGAACGTCGCCGAAAAATATGGCATCACTCGCGAAGAGCAGGACGAGTTTGCCGTCCACTCTCACCGCAAAGCCGTCTCTGCAATCAAAGAGTGCCGATTCAAGTCGCAGATTGTACCCGTCGAGATTCCAGCAAAGAAGAAGGGCGCGCCTCCAACGATCTTCGATAAAGATGAAAGCCCGCGTCAAGATACGACCATCGAAGTGCTGCGTTCCCTGAAGCCCGCCTTCAAGAAAGACGGTACCGTCACCGCCGGCAATGCTCCCGGAGTCAACGATGGAGCCGCGGCCCTGGTGGTCACTAGCTCGAAGCGAGCCGCGGAACTCGGCGCAAAGCCCATGGTCCGGATTGTCGCGCAGGCCACCAGCGGAGTCGAACCCAAATGGGTCATGATGGCTCCCGTAGGCGCGGTTCGCACCATTTGGGAGAAGACTGGCTGGAAGAATGAAGACGTCGATCTCTACGAATTAAACGAAGCCTTCTCCGTCCAGGCTCTTGGAGTGATGCGCGAACTCGGCCTGAATCCCGACAAGGTCAACGTGAACGGCGGCGCCGTCGCGATCGGCCATCCGATCGGAGCCAGTGGCGCGCGTGTGCTGGTCACACTGATCTACGAAATGATCCGCCGCGACGTGAAGCGGGGAATCGCAGCGCTCTGCCTGGGTGGAGGGAATGCGGTTGCGATGGCCGTGGAGCGCTAAGAGACTTATGTGGCGACGGCCGCCTCGGCCGTCCAAGCCAGGGCAAAGCCCGGCGGAGCTAAGGTATTAACTAACCGCCGAAACCGGCAGCGTCACCGTGAACACCGCCCCGCCCTCGGGAGAGTTCGCCGCCTCGACGCTGCCGTGGTGCTCCTTCATCACTGACTTGCAGATGCTCAGGCCCAGGCCCGTCCCGCGGCCCGGCCGTTTCGTCGTATAGAAGGGATCGAAAATGCTGGAGAGATTTTCCTTCGCGATGCCCGGCCCGTCGTCGTGAAAGCTGACCCAGACGGAGTTGTCCCCTTTGCCCAGCCGAATCCGCAGGGTCCCCCTATCTCGTGCCTCGCGGATCGCCTGCTCGGCATTCACAATCAGGTTCAAAAACACCTGCATCAACTGGTGCGGATCGCCCAGGGCATAAGGAACTCCCGGCTCCTTGAGGAAGTCCACCGTGATGTTGTTCTTGCGCAGCGAATAGGCGTGCAGGTTCAGCGTGCGCTCAACGACTTCCACCAAGTTGATCCTGCTTTTCCCGGGAGCCGGAGGACGTGCGAAATAGGTCAGGTTCTGAACGATCTCCGCCGCACGACGCGCCTGTTGCTGCAGCATGGCCAGCTGTTTGCGCGAAACTTCGTTGGTCTCGGTGTCCTGCAACAGTTCGCTTACTCCCAGAATGCTGGTTAGCGGATTGTTCAATTCATGCGCAACGCCACCGATCATCGCTCCCATCGCGGCCAGTCGCTCGCTCTGCACAACCTGCTGCTCCAGCTTCCTCTCAATCGTGATATCGCGGACGGAAATGATCACGCCTGTGGTCCTGCCCTCGGCGTCGACTAACTGACTTCCCGACGCACGCATGGTTCGCCAGTTGCCATCCCGATGGCGCGCCCCGAACTCCGCCGACGCCAGTGCCTCCTGACCTGAAACGATGCCGTGATACAGCGAAGCCAGTTCCGGCGAGTGGTCCTCCAGGTCCGTGATCTTCTTCCCCAACATGTCCTTGGGTTCGAATCCCAGCAGATCGTGCGCCCGCGCACTGACAAACGTATACCGCTCTTCCAGGTCGACCACCAGGATGAGGTCCGGAAAACTTTCCAGCAGTCGGCGCCGAAACTCTTCCTGCTGCTCCAGTTGCCGTTCCATGCTCCGCTTATCGGTGATGTCGACCAGCGTGCCCTGATAACGGATGATATTTCCGGAAGTGTCCCACACGGCACGCGACGAATCGAGAAATACGGCCGCTTTCCCGTCCTTGCGCCGCAGTCTGATTTCCCGCGTCCGCAAACCACCGCGATCATCCACCGCCCGCCCCAGTACCGGCTTCCCTGCATCGAAATTCAACGCAGAGGGCTCCGCCGCAAGCAGATCTCCCTTTTCCTCGTATCCCAGCATGCTGACCAGCGCCGGGTTCGCGTCCAGCAACTGTCCCTCTGGCGTGCTGAAATAAACGCCCTCCTGCAAAGTCTCGAAGAGTTCTGTGAAACGCAGCTCTTTCTCACGCTGCTCCGTGACGTCACGCCCCAGTACGCTTGCGCCAACGACTTCGCCGCCTTTGATGATGCCATTGATGACACAGTCGAAGTAGAGCGGTCGCGAGCTGTTCTTCAGGCGTAGACGTGCGGTGCCAGCCCAACGCTTCTTGTCCAGAAAGCGGCCCAAGCTGCGTTCCGCCTCGTCGCGTGTCGGCTCCTCGACAAATTCGTAGATCTTGCGCCCCACCAGATCGGAATAAGCGAGTCCCGTTAGTTCGGTTACGCGCTTGTTGACAGTGCGCAAAGTCCCGTCGAGTGCGACTGCGCACGCCGGGTCGTCAAACGAATCGATCAGCTCCTTGAAGTTGCGCTGCGAGCGCATGATGACTTGGCTCAGTTGGTCGAGTTGTTCTTCCGAAGGCGCCGCGCCTACGTGCTCCTGCAGTCCGCGCAGCACGCCCTTGAGTTCGCTCACCTCGCGCCGACGTCCATAGGCGTAGACCGCAAATAGGACCGACAGCACGAGCACTCCGATGGGGATTGCGCGCAGTTGGAACGGAATATTCTCGAGGCGCTCCCACAGCAGACCCGCCAGCGCCACGGCGAGCAGGATCATGAACATCAGAGCCCATCGCCACAGCTGCGACTCTTCCCGTTCCAGATTTCCCTGGGGCGCGCGCGCGGGCTGATTGGGGTCCGGAGTCATGAGGCTTACCGATTCTGGGCGAAAGTCATCCTAATTGGTTGCATTCTGTCGAAACAACCAGATTATTGACATCCTGGTACATAGGAACAACGGACGTCACCAAAAGAGGAACCAATCGTAGAGACGTAGCCAGCTATGTCTCTGCCGCCAGGGACACAATTGCCGTCCGGTTTTGCACAGCGCTTGGTGACATCCGTCACAGCCTTCGTTGAACCCAAATCCGTAAGGTGGTATCTGGCAGATCAGGAGTTCGTGTACCCGGGTGCCCCATGTCTCGCGTTGTTTGTGAGAAGCGGGGAAGTGCTATCGGTTTCTTCATGCTCTATAAGACCCTCAGCGCCGCCGTTTACGGCATCGACGCCAACATCATTCAGGTGGAAGTCGACTGCTCGGGCATCAAGTGCGATCAGGACCGCTTCCACACCGTCGGCCTCCCCGATGCCGCGGTGCGCGAGAGCCGCGACCGTGTCCGGGCCGCACTCAAGAACTGCGGTTATGACATTCCGCCCACGCACATCACGATCAATCTGGCGCCTGCGGATATAAAGATGGAAGGCTCCGGATTCGACCTGCCCATGGCCCTCGGCATTGTTGGAGCCTATGGCGGCCTCACAAAAAAGGAAGTGCCAGATTGCCTTTTCGTTGGTGAACTCTCGCTCGACGGCGGTGTGCGCGGTGTGCGCGGCGCACTGCCCATTGCCATCGAAGCCCGCGGACGGAAAATCTCCCGCATGGTTGTCCCTGAGGCGAACGCGAAAGAAGCGGCTATGGTCGGCGGAGTCGATGTCTACCCCGTACGCTCGCTTCTCGATGTCATCCACTTCGTCGATTCGGGCAACGGCATCCTTCCGATCAAAGCCGATGCCGACTCGCTCCTGCGTGAGTCCCAGCAGTTCTTCGTCGACTTCAAAGATGTTCGCGGGCAGCACACCGCCAAGCGTGCCATTGAGATCGCCTGCGCCGGAGGCCACAACATCCTCATGATCGGCCCGTCGGGCTCTGGCAAGACTATGCTCGCGAAACGCATGCCCACGATCCTGCCGGCGTTCACGTTCGAAGAGGCGCTGGAGACGACGAAGATCCGCAGCGTGGCCGGGGTTTTGGACTAAGGCACGGGCCTGGTCGGAACCCGGCCTTACCGGTCTCCGCACCACACGATTTCCGATGCCGGTCTGATCGGCGGTGGGGTGATCCCTCGTCCCGGGGAAGTCTCTCTGGCCCACCACGGCCTCCTGTTCCTGGACACGAACTCCCGGAATTTCCCCGCAACGTCCTTGAAGTTCTCCGGCAGCCTCTGGAAGACGGCACCGTCAGCATTGCCCGTGCTTCCATGTCGCTAACGTTCCCCGCGCGCTTCATGCTGGCGGCCGCGATGAATCCCTGTCCCTGCGGATTCCACAACGACCGAACTCGCGACTGCCAGTGCACCACTCCGATGATCCAGCGCTACGTCTCCAAGATCTCCGGCCCGCTGATGGACCGCATCGACATCCACATCGACGTCCCCGCGGTGAGCTATAAAGAGATGGGCTCGACAAACGAACCGGAAAGCTCGGCCAAAATCCGCGAGCGCGTCATGACAAGCCCGCCAAAAACAACTGGCACGTTTCGCCTCTTCTCGCGAGAAGCTTTACTGCAACGCCCAGATGTCCTCCCGCCACATCCGTACTTTCTGCGAACTCTCCGCCGACTGCGAACGCCTCCTCGAACCCCATGACCCGGAAGGGCCTGAGCGCCCGCACCCACGATCGCATCCTGAAAGTAGCCCGTACGGTCGCCGACCTGGAAGAGACGCCAAAACTTGAGCCGAAGCATATTGCCGAGGCAATCCAATACCGCAGCCTGGACCGCACGTACTGAGCGTAAGACTATTCGGAAAATAACTCGTTTGTCAGGATTTACGGCAAACGGGAAGGGCACGACTTAGAGTCGCGTCGCAAATGTTGATAAAAGTAGCGTGCTCGTCTTCGTATTCGTACACCACGGCCAGTAGTTTCCCGTCGGGCGAGACACTGACTCCTTGCCATATGTCCGGAAAAAGCGCTCCCAGACGTCACGAAAGCAGTCAGAAACAAAACTGAGAAGCCGACACCTAGATTCTTGAACACTGTGCCCTCTAGGCCAAATCTTAACCTCGGCTGAAGGATTTCAACCGAGCTGGAACCGCAGCGGTAGGTTACTTCCGGAACCATCCGAGCTCCTCTGCGGACCCGGCGCGGGCAAGGTTCCCCCTACAATTTTAAAGATGATGGGTACGTCCCGTTGACGCGCCTCCCAGTTCCTATGCCAAAAAGCAAAAACAATGCGATCCGTGGTGAATCCGTTTGGATCTATAACCCATGGGTGGACTTGGCCGTCGGATGCGGTGCATGGTCGGTTCCGCTATTGCTGGTCGCGTACTTTTCGTCAGCTACCAGCACGCTCACCTGGGCGGTCTTCTTCTATGTGCTGGCGTTGTTCTTCAACTATCCGCATTACATGGCGACGATTTATCGCGCCTACCACACGAACGCGGATTTTGAGAAATACCGGATCTTTACCGTCCACATCACGCTGCTCGTAGCGTTGACGGTGGTTTTCTCGCACTTTTCCCCTCGGGCCCTCCCTTGGATTTTCACCGTATACCTCACTGCGAGTCCCTGGCACTACAGCGGGCAGAACTACGGGCTCTTCATGATGTTTGCCCGCCGAGCTGGCGCCCAGCCGACGCCCACCGAGCGGCGAGCCTTATATGCCGCATTCCTGATCTCTTATACAGTCCTGCTGCTGAGCCTTCACACTGGACCTTCGGGCGATCCTCTGTTCGTTTCGCTGAATATCCCCTCGGTCATCAGCTCGCGAGCGCAGATACTCCTCGCCATCGCATTTGTGGCATGTTCCGTCTTCGGACTGTCACGGCTCATCGGACAGGTCAGCATCCGTCGGATGGTTCCTTCGCTGACCTTGTTTTCTACGCAATGCATCTGGTTTCTGGTGCCAACCCTGCTTTCGCTGTTGGAGCACTTCCAGGTTCCGCGGAGCCGCTATAGCACCGGCATTCTCGCGATCATGCACTCGGCGCAATATCTGTGGATCACAAGCTACTACGCCAAGCGGGAAGCGGCGACCACGCCTAACCGGCTCTGGCGTCCTCTCTCGTACTTTGCGATTCTCGTCGTTGGCGGCATTGCCCTCTTCGTTCCCGGACCTTGGGTATCCAGCCTGATCTTCCACTTTGATTTCACGCGAAGCTTCTTGCTCTTCACTGCGCTGGTGAACATTCACCACTTCATCCTGGATGGAGCGATCTGGAAACTGCGTGACGGACGCATCGCTGCTTTGCTGGTAAATTCTCGCGCACAGATAGCAGAAGGGGCGATGGAGGCTGGCAGCCGGACGATGAAGGCACTACGCGGACTGGCGGGACCGAGCCCCATTGCTCGCGCTCTGCGAGTGGGGGCCGCTGCCGTTCTGCTGATCTGGGGATGTGTGGATCAAGTGCACTACTATTTCGGCATGCACAGCACGAGTCTTGCCGACCTGAAGCGCGCCGCTTCACTAGCTCCTTATGACACTCCAGTCGAGGTGCGCCTGGCTCGCAAAGCACTGGAGGACGGGAATCCACATGAATCGGTCGCTGCCTGGCAATACGCGATCAAGGCGAATCCAACGGATCCGGCGCCTCGCGATGCATGGCTTCGATACCTGACCCAGGAAAAGCGCTTCGATGAGGCGTATCAGCTTACTGGCACCTGGCTGCAATTGGCGCCCAGAGACGCGGCTCTGCTGGTGAACCATGGCATCCTCGCCCAGCAATTCGGACATACCGATGAGGCGGAAGAGAATTGGCAGAATGCTCTCAAACTCGACCCGTTGCAAGCTGAGGCCGATCTGTATTTGGCCGCGGACCTGGACAAGCAGGGCAAACTTGACGATGCCATCAGTCACTACGAAAGTTTCATCCGCAAAGTGGCGCAACGTTCGCCATCTAATGTTCCGCCCGCCGCCACGATCATCACCGTGGCGTTAAAACTCGCGGATTGCAGCGTCCGGGCGAATCACGCTGATTTCGCCTTGCGAGACTACAAAATGGCTCGCACTCTCGCCGCTCGGACAGGAGAGATGAAATTAGAAAGCCTTGCCGACGTCGGGGAGGCTTCATTGCAGGCGAGACTCGGCGACACTGGCAAGACATTGCCTCTCTATCAGCGGGCGCTCCAACTTGACGCTGGACAGGCCGACCGGCACAGTGAGGCAGTCGATTGGTATATGTACGCGACGTTCTTGCGGGACAACGGTTTTCCGCCGCGATTCGCCTACGCGAGCCTGCTCAAGTCGCAATCGTTGTTGTCTTCGGATGTTAACGGCAGGGAAGCGGCGGCAGCCAGCCAGGCTCGCAAACAATTGGAGCAGCAACTCGGCTCCCAGGCTGCCTTCATCAGCCGGAATCCTGAACCGGTGTTGCATGAGGCACTCGAGCTAAAGCGTTAGATTTTGCGAGAAGCTCTAGAAACCCTTGGCCTTCAGCACCGTATCCAGATCATCCGGATGGATCGCCCGCGTCATCGCTTCTTCGCGGCTGAGCTCCTGCTGAAACACCAGCTGCGCCAACGATTCCTCCATGGTGAACGATCCCTGCTTGCGCGTGATGGTGATCTCCTGATGCAGATGCTGTAGAGCATTCTTGCGGATATGCTGCCGTGCCCCATATCCGACCATCAGTAATTCTGCAGCTGGCACGCGTCCTCCGTTGCGCCGTGGAAGCAGTGTCTGCGTGAGCATCGCCGCTAGCGCCATTGCCATCTCTGCGCGCACGGAGTGTTGCCGCTCCTGGGGGAACGAATCCGCGATGCGCGACACCGTCGACGCCGCGTCGGTGGTGTGCAGAGTCGTGAATACAAGATGTCCAGTCTCGGCGGCCGACAGCGCGATCCGCGCAGTTTCTGGATCGCGCATCTCGCCGACGACAATCACATCTGGCGCCTGCCGCAGCGCCGCCCGCAGCGCGATAGGGAAGTCCGGAGCGTCGATCCCGATCTCTACTTGCTCGATCAGGCTGCGGTCGTGGGCATGCTCGTATTCGATAGGGTCTTCGATGGTCACGATATGCCGTGCATCGTTACGGTTGATTTCGTTCACCAGCGCTGCCAGCGTCGTGCTCTTTCCGGACCCTGTCGCTCCTCCAATAATCACCAGCCCGCGCCGCAACTTGGCCAGCGCGCCCACGCCTGCGGGCAGATGCAAATCTTCAATGAGAGGGATCTTCGAAGGCAGCGCCCGAACCGTGGCTGCCGCGCGCCCGCGCTCGCGGTGCAGGTTGATGCGGAAGCGTCCGAGCCCTTCGATCCGATACGAGGAGTCCGCAATCCCGCTGAGCCGGTATTCTTCGCGCGCATGCGCCGCCATAGCCGGCAGCACCGCCGATTCAATCTCGTCGCCGTTCAGCGCACGCTCTCCGATCGCCGATAGTGCTCCCTCGATGCGAATCGCCGGAGGCGCCGCCGGCACCAGCAGCAGATCGCTCCCATGGCGCGCGACCAACTGCTCGAGCCATCCCCCGAGGTGAGAGGAAGCGTCGGTTCGAGTTTCCACATGAATGACTTGCACGCGGGATGGATTAGTCTCGGCGGTCATGATTGCCTTAGATGCTGCAAACCAAGAAAGCGGCGCGATTCCGGTTTGTATCAGGGCATGCCTTCAGGCATGCCGTGGTCGTGCTCCGATAGGAAGGCTTTAGCCGCTGCGTCATCAACGCGGCAGCGGCTAAAGCCTTATACCAGGATTCCCTCGAACGACATCGCTGAAGCGATGCCCTGATACGAATCGCGCCCTGGCACCAACATGTCGTGAAAGGAATCATTTGGCAACTGCTCCCTGGCAAGGTACGCAACACTCTTGACCTCTTGCACCCCGCAAGGTAGCCTCCCGGAGTCACTCATCCGAGACTCCTCAAAGGAGGCCTGCATGCCGCCACTCTCCGCTCTCTGGCTGCCGATCCTGTTTTCGGCGGTCATCGTCTTCGTTGCCAGCTCCATCATGCACATGGCGCTGCCCTACCACCGTAACGATTACAAGAAGCTCCCGGATGAAGACAACGTTCTCCCCGCCCTCCGCGCCGCCGGACTGCAGCGCGGGCTCTATGTTTTCCCCTTCTGCACCCATAAGGAGATGAAAACGCCGGAAGCCATCGAGAAGTACAAGCAAGGACCGGTCGGCATGACGACTATTTTCCCCAGCGGCCCGCCCTTCATCCCAAAGTTTCTCGGTCTGTGGTTCGGATACTGCCTGGTCATCTCTTTTTTCGTCGCGTATCTCACGGCGCACACGGTGCCGGCGGGCACGGATTACCTGGCCGTCTTTCGCGTTGTTGGCACAGCTGCGTTTCTCGTATACGGTCTTGGACCGCTAGCCAATGGCATCTGGAAAGGTATGCCGTGGGGCTTTGTTACCTTGGAAGCGATTGATGGATTGATCTACGCGCTGCTGACCGCCGGCACGTTCGGCTGGCTCTGGCCACACTAGTTCGCTTTTGAAACGGGACAATCGGATAAAGGTGGAAGAGCGGCCCTTCAAGGGCCGCGTCACCGATTTTTCAAATGGAATGGCCTTTAGGCCCCGTCTTCCTTCGGCAGCATATTCCCGCTGCGCAGATACCGGCTATGCCAGCTCAGCGACTCCGTCAGCAGATGCGGTGTGTGCTTCCCATACGACAACTGCTCTGCTCTCGACAGATAGTCCTTGAGAAGCGGTTTGTACTCCGGCGACGCGCATTTCTCAATCACCAACTTGGCCCGTTCTTTCGGCGAGAGTCCTCGCAAATCCGCCAGGCCCTGCTCGGTCACGAGCACTTGCACATCGTGCTCGGTATGATCCACGTGCGAAACCATCGGCACGATAGTCGAGATCGTACCTTTCTTCGCGCACGATGGCGCCATGAAGATCGACAAATATCCATTCCTTGCGAAGTCTCCCGAGCCGCCAATGCCATTCTGAATGCGTGATCCCATCACGTGCGTCGAGTTGACGTTGCCGTAGATGTCGGCCTCGATCATTCCGTTCATCGCGATAACGCCCAGCCGCCGAATGATCCCCGGATTATTCGAAATCTCCTGCGGACGCAGCACGATTCTCTCGCAATACGACGCCATATCTGCATTCACTTCGTTGAGCATGTCTGGACTCAGGGAAAACGCCGTCGCCGACGCCGAAGTCAGCTTGCCCGACTTCAGCAGCCGGATCATTCCGTCCTGAATCACCTCCGTATACGAAGTCAGCCCCTCAAACGGACCTTCCTCCAGCCCGAACAGCACCGCGTTCGCAATGTTGCCCACGCCCGACTGCAGCGGCAGCAGGTTCGCCGGCATCCTCCCTTTCTTCACTTCCCAGCTGAGAAACTCGAGAATGTGCCCGGCGATTTTCTTCGACGACTCGTCCGGAGCCTTGAACGCACTGTTGCGATCCGGCGAATCAGTCAGCACGATCCCGATGATCTTCTCGGCAGGAATGTTGAGATACGGAGACCCAATCCTGTCTCCCGGCCGCACCAGCGGAATCGGCTTGCGGTTCGGAGGCGGCTCAAGCCCGTAATAAATGTCGTGCATCCCCTCCAGAGCCATCGGCTGCCAGGAGTTGACTTCGAGGATCACGCGCTCGGCGCAGTCAACCCACGTCTTGTTGTTGCCGATCGAAGAGCTGGGCACGACTCGCCCATCTTCCAGAATGGCCGCGACTTCAATCAGCGCCACATCAAGCTTGCCAAGAAACCCGTATTCCACGAACTGCGCGACATGGCTCGGATGGATATCCATGTAATCCATCTCGCCCGCGTTGATGCGCTTCCGCGTCTCGGGATCCGACTGGTAGGGCAGCCGCAGATGAATTCCACCTGCCATCGCCAGCGCGCCGTCGAGCTCCGGCCCGGTCGAAGCGCCCGTGAAGACGCTCACCTGGAATTTCTCTCCGCGGAAGTGCGCGTCCGCAATGCGATGCGCCAGTTGCAGCGGCACCGCCTTGGGATATCCCGACCCGGTAAACCCGCTCATGCCAATCTGATCACCAGACTGGATCAGCCCCGCCGCAGTCTCTGCGCTCATGATCTTTCGCTCTAGTTTCGGGTTCAAAATCCGCGTGGTGGTCGTCGGAGAGGCAATGCTCATGGAAGAAGCCCTCACAGTCTCGAAAACGATTCCTGTTTAACGGTAAAGGCGGGAAAAGGCGTTATCTGTGATTTCAATCACAGCGCCATGTGGCTGCTGCACTGACAGGATTTTCCGGCAAGGACTGCGCCAAGAAAGCAGAGATTCACCGAAGAAGGCCGGTACTGATGCACCTCGCGACATTCTTGGCCGCAAGGCCAAGGGACGACCCCCCTCACATACGAGTCAATGAGCGTAATTGATTCCATGACAATGTCGGCTCCCTAGCCCCGAGTAAACTTGGTGGTGCTTACCAACCAAAAGGCTCGGGAGAAAAGGAGCCGATATGTTGATTATAGGATGCGATTACCACCCGAGCTTTCAGCAAATTGCGTTTCTGGATATGGACACAGGGGAATTACAGGAACGGCGACTGGAGCACCGCGAGGAAGCGGAGAAATTCTACCGTGATCTGGCGGCACAGGGGATGAAGGTTCGCGTGGGAATGGAAGCGAGCGGGCATGCGCGCTGGTTCGAACGACTGCTGGCGGACCTGAACTTCGAGTTGTGGATCGGGGACGCCACCGAGATCGCCAGGAAGCGGGAACGCAAGCAGAAGACCGATCGTCAAGATGCCCAACACATTCTGCGTTTGCTGCTGAAGGATGACTTTCCACGGATCTGGGTGCCGAGCTGGGAGAATCGCGATCTGCGGCAACTGCTGTGGCACCGGCACCGCATGGTGCAGGCGCGCACGCGGATGATGAACCAGTTGCAAGCGGTGGCACTGAACGAAGGCCTCCGCTCGAAGAAGAAGCTGTGGCGGGAAGAGGGGCGAAAACAGTTGAAGGCGTTCCGGCTAGCTCCGTGGGCGAGCCGGCGACGGGAGGATCTGCTGGAGTTGCTGGATCGGCTGAACCCGAAGATCGCCGAACTGAGTCAGGCGATCGAGCAAGAAGTGCAGATGTGTCCTGCGGCGCGGCGTTTGATGACCCATCCCGGAGTGGGTCCGCTGACGGCACTGGCGTTCGTGCTGATCATCGATAGAGCCGATCGGTTTCAGTGTGGCAAGCAGATCGCGAGCTATCTGGGACTGGTGCGGTTGGAAGACTCGAGCGGGAATCGGCGGCGACTTGGACATATCACGAAACAAGGGAACTCTTTGTTGCGCTTCCTGCTGGTGGAAGCGGCGCAAGTAACGGCGCGGAGCCTTCCGGAATGGCGCAGTAAGTATGTCCACCTGACGATACGGCGCGGACGGAAAATCGCCAAGGTGGCCATGGCGAGGAAACTGGCGGTTCGCCTTTACTGGATGATGCGCAAGGAATGGGATTACGAGCAGCTGAACAAGTTCGGTTCGCACGCGGGACAACCCGGACATCGCGATGGTGTGAAGTCAAACATCGAGTAATTGATTGGGTATCCCGCTCCCTCTGCATGGGGGAGTTCGAAGTAGGAATCATGATCGAGGTTATGACCGAAGAGATGCATGGGTCGAACTGAGTTTCAGACCTGCAACGATTACGAGCGGGCCTTTGGTTGGTATGGCAGAACCTTCAACTAGAGCGAAATGGCGCGCTCTTCGGAGTGCAAGGAGCAGTACGCTCAAAAAACACTTGACACCGCCGACATTGTCAGAGATGTCAGAGAGGCGATGTTAAGTCAACTGATGGCCGACCCTGCGGGAATTGGCTCAGTCTCAAGTCAGGAACCGGAGTCAGTGACTCGACTGTGTCGGGACATTTGTGGCGGTTGCCGCACGCATACTGTCCAGCGTCTTTCGGTCGAGAAGCCTTCCCTCCGAAATCACTGCCACTATACGATTCGTGTTGTGAATGTCTTGGAGTGGATTCGCCTCCAAGAGAACGAGGTTTGCGATCTTACCAGCCTCGACGGCTCCGAGGGAGTCGGAAAGACCAAGAAAGAGTGCCGGACTCAGGGTGGCCGCACGGAGAACTTCCAACGGCGTGAAGCCAGCTTCGACAAGAAATCGAAGCTCATCGTGCAAGCTACCACCGGGTGACGCACCTTTCTCTTCGAGGAAACTGCTCCAGTCTGTGCCAGCGAGAATCAGAACATGGTTCTGCCGAACGTGTTTCGCCACTTCGAGAAAGCCCGCAAAGATCGCATCCCACTGCGTCGGCGCGAAATACCGGAAACTCTGAATAGTCGGGCAGAGCCATGTGCCATTCTCAGCGAACCGGTGTAGCAGCGCATCCAAAGATTCTGGTTCACAGCCTGGCGGAATGGTGTGGGTTGCTCGGGATTCGGGATCAAAGAGAACGAGACAAGGTTTAGGAAGAAACTCAAGGTGCTCGATGCTCCTCTGCCCCAAATTCGAGGCTTCAAGGGGCGTGATAGACGCCGAGACATGACCCGCGAAAGGCAAGCCCCTCGCCTTGGCCGTTTCGGCGATTGCAAGAAAGCTATCTCGCGCCAGGTCATCATGCACTTTGATGAAGTCAACGTGCCAATTTGCCAAGGAATTGACCGCCCGACGGGCCTCGTCGGGCGAATGAATGACCCAAACGTCGCTGTCAGCTTGGGCAGGTGGTCCCTTTAGCATAGGGCCCGCAAATAGGAGGCGGGGCCCCAGCAAATCCCCGGCGACGATGCGACGACGGGACTCAGCGAGTTTCGCGACATCTCCGCCCATATCGCGGACGCCCGTAATACCGGAGGCGAGTAGCAATCGAAGCGAGCGACCATCTCCGTCTGTATGAACGTGCATGTCCCACAGGCCCGGTATTAGAAACTTCCGGCTACCGTCGACTACAAGGACGTGCTTCGGCAGCGGAGTGTCCTTGCTCGATCCGACGACGCTAATCCGGCTACCCACGATCAACACCGTCATGTCGGTTTTTGTGGAGCCGTCGCGAACGTCGAGCACAGCGACATGAGTAACTGCGACTTGAGATGAAGCGTCCGACCACGCCCTTAACGCACCGAGCAGGCAGAACAAAATGGCGGCAATTGCGCGCAGATCCAAATGGGTGCTCCGGTTGCTCTTCGGAAGCCTACCATTACCTCAGTTCTTCGGGCAGGCTACGAGCAAGCCGGTGTTGATTGTCGTTTAATCGAGAACCGGGAATTGAAGTTTACGTAACCAGGCGTTCTCACAAGCTTGCGCTTTTGCTTCGCCTGTTTGGGCCTCAATGAGCGCTATGGCGATGTTTCAACAGCCAAGTTCGTGTGGAACGTCGAATAAAGTTCATTCTGGAGCCCGAAGTGGGAAGACTCCTCTCCTTGTCCACACTCCTGAATGATCGCTGGTCAGAAGCCAAATTTCAGCAGCAACACATTTGAGAGGTAGTTGACGACGGAGCAGTTCCTCAACTGCACTCAGCGTCTGACTGTCCACGCGATCGGCCACCGTCAGGTGTGGAACTATGTTGTTGTGAGCCCCGCCATACGGTTTGCAATCAGGCCATCGCTGCGCGAAAGTCTCAGTAATTCGAACAAACGCTTCTGACTTGTCGGGATGCAGATAGGCGGTTGCCGAAAAATGTCGAACTTCAGTGAATGCGAACGTGAACCTCTCGATAGACTGGCACACATCCCTCAGAGCTTCCGTTTGGCCGACGGCGGCCTGTATTGAGCAGAATGGGTAATGGACGGTGATGTGCGCGGGGACACCGAGTCGGGCTGACCCGTCATACCTCAATCGTAGGGGGCCGACAAGGGGTTCGGCCTCTGGGATCGGAATGATAATTGCCGACTCATTTCCCATGAGCCAATCGTACAAGAACTCGTTTGATTAGCTGGGAAACGCAAAACACGCGATTGATTATGCCATTGTTGACGCAAGCAGGCGATGTCACCAGCTTGCGCCGTCTCTTCGCCTTTGTGAGGTCAAAACGTGCAATGGCGATATTAGTGCGCCGGGGTAAACCGGCATGAAGGTGTGTCCAGCGAAGGCTGGTGCATTCAGCGGGAAGCAATCCCGCCAGGGTAAGAGTCAGGACCCTGTAGCTTGGATAGTCAGGAGGAAGGAAACCGAATCCTGAAAACCTATCGACGAAACCATCGGAAGGATGGTGAGCGAGTCATCGGGCCGCAACGAGTAAATGCATAAGTAGCCTCGAAACGGAAACCCCAGAGGCCGAGCCTTTCTTCATGGGGCGAAGGCAACATGGCTCGCCGCAAACTGACCGAAGCGGCGAGGCACTCTGGCGGGGTTGCAGCAGCAGCACGATGGCAAGGATGTGCTAAGCAACTGGAGAAGTCCTCCTCGCCCGCGTCGCGAAATCGGCGGAGAAGGAAACCGTATAACCGGTGACACCGGGAAGTCGGTGGAAAGGCGAGAGGATGGCGGAGGGGTCCGCAGTAGCGACGAAGTCTGGTAATGCGGATGGAGCGAAGGGACCTTGCTGTTTGTAGCGACTCTGACGACATGGAAGGCAGGGGTGAAATGATAAAGGCACCCATTGGTCTGCCGGACCTGAGAAGGAGTCTATACGTCAAGGCGAAGGCTGAACCCGCCTGGCGTTTCTGGGGGCTGTACGTCCATGTTTGCAAAATGGAAACACTCCACGAAGCCTACCGGATGGCGAAAAGCAACAACGGGGCACCGGGCATTGACGGGGTCACGTTCGAGGCCATCGAAGAAAGCGGAGAGGAAAGTTTCCTGAGGCAAATCAGGGATGAACTAGTCACACACACGTATCGGCCCATGCGAGCACGGAGAAAGGAAATTCCGAAGGACGGGGGAAAAGTCCGCGTCCTGTCGATACCTGCTATCCGGGGATCGCGTGGTCCAGGGAGTGCTCAAGCTCATCCTGGAGCCGATCTTCGAAGCTGATTTCCAATCGGGGTCGTACGGATACCGACCGAAACGGACCGCGCATCAAGCGGTGAACCGGGTAGCCAAAGCCATTGTTGAAGAGAAGACTCGAATCATCGATATCGACCTGAGCGCCTACTTTGATAACGTCCAACACTATTTACTGTTAGAGAAGGTGGCGAAACGGGTACAAGATGACGAGGTCATGCAGTTACTCAAGACAATGCTGAGGGCGACGGGGAAAAAGGGAGTTTTGCAAGGCGGGGTAATTTCGCCATTGCTCAGTAACGTCTACCTCACGGAGGTGGACCGGATCCTGGAAAAGGCGATCACCACCACGCGACGCGGTCAGTACACCCACGTCCAATATGCACGATTCGCGGACGATTTGGTGATACTGGTGGACTCTCATCCGCGACATGACTGGCTGGTGAGGGCGGTGGAAAGGCGGCTACGAGAGGAATTAGGCAGACTCCGAGTAGCGATCAACGAAGAGAAAAGTCGGATGGCGGATCTATCGAAGGGGGAGAAGTTTTCCTTCCTGGGCTTTGAGTTCCGTCGCATCTTGAGCCGTAACCAGAAGTGGCGAGCGCATTTTGCGCCCAAGCTCAAGAAACGGACGGCGCTGTTGGCAACGCTCCGGGAGATCTTCCGACGGTTTACCAGCCAACCTGTAAGCAGGGTGATCGAACTGATCAATCCGATCCTGCGAGGATGGGTGAACTACTTTGCCGTGGGACACTCGAGCCGGTGCTTTTCGATGATCGAAGATTGGGTGGAGAAGAAGATTCGGCGACACTTGATGCGTGCCCGGCACCGCAAAGGCTTCGGCTGGAAAAGGTGGAGTAGCAAATGGCTCCACGAGACACTCGGACTATTCCATCAATACCGAGTGCAGCGCGGGAGCTCAGCAGCGAAAGCACTTCCAGCCTGAAGCAGCCGTACACCTGGACATGAAGCACACAGGAAAGCCCAGTGCGGGAAATCCGCACGCTGGGTTTGATGAGGCGGAGACTGGAAACCCACTTACGGTTTGGCTACTGAGGCACTCCCAAAGGAAACGGGGAGCAACAGCTAGGCTGAACCTACGGAGCCGGGCGCCAGTCCTCGACCCTACCAGAGGAGGAAGAATCCTTACAAGAAAGGAGTAGCGATCCACTTGGCCTCGAGTCTTGCGCTGCTACCGTGAGGGAACCAGCGAAGCGTAGATAGAGGATGGGCGGGGTGGGACCTTGAGCCGCGAAAACATACAACCCGGACGCCGACGTGGTTAATATGCGCGGAAGGCAACACGGACGGGAACGTTAGCGCGAGTTCTCGGTCGGTCCGGCGTGGTCGAAGACCCCACGGCACGTCCAGAAACTTCATGCACGAGAACCGGGAGACCTCGGAGACTCCTGTGGTGGCAACCGAGCCACAGGACGGCGGGCGAAGGCTCAGGCCGCACGGCCCGCGTGTAGGTCTGCGAGGAGTCACACTGCGGCGTAGTACCTATGAACCATTCGAACAAAGACAAGCCGTCGTCGGCGGAGAGTTGGGGAGGGAAGGCTGCGGCTCAAGGAGAACACTTTCCTATTCGACACGTACCCGACTCAGAGCGGGACTGCGCGTGTCCCATGGGTGGGCGAGTGTGCGGACAAGCGACCGGTTTGGCCGCTATTCATCTGCGAGAAGAACCGGATGCGCTAATGAGCGCCCGTCCGGGTCCGTCCGGGGGGTGCCCCGTGAGGGGTATCCCTACCGGTTCCCCAACGCCCGCAGACGCGGCCCGCGTGTGCGCCGCGTCCAGAGCGTCGATGTTGATCCCCAGCAGCGTCTCCACATCCATCGACCTGCCGCCGATGCGATGCTTCAGGGTCTGCCCCTCGAGTTACTCCACGGCGATGAACGCACTGCCGTTGTGCTCATCGATCTCGTAAATCGTACAAATGTTGGGATGATTCAGTGCGGACGCCGCCTGCGCTTCCCTCTGGAAGCGGGTCAGAGCTTGCGGCTCTTTGGCTACGTCATCAAGAAGGAACTTCAGCGCCACAAAGGGCTTCAGCTTCGAGTCTCCACCTTGTAGACAAAACCCCTCTCGCCGCCGCCGTCTCCGGAATGAGGTAATGAGATATGGTCTGGCCGATCATGACGTAGGAGTTTCACAGCGCAGCTATCTTATGGCCCATGCGAAGTTCGCGCAAGCTGCTTTCACGGGACATCGGCTTTCGTCGCACTGACGCCCCTCTCGAAACTGGCGCCGTTATACAACTCAGGAATAACGACAAAGGTGCGCCTATCACTCGAGTGGGGTCAAAAGGGAGGGCGGGACATTGAAGTCCAGCCCAAACATTGGCGCGAAATTCCCGAGGCCTCTGACTTATTTCCGAGCGGGCTGCGCCCCCGGCGCCAGGAACCAGATGCTCGCCGTGTCATCTGTCTTGAAGAAATTCAGAATCAATGACGACGTTTTGATTCGACCACCAGGACTCGCCGGGTGAGTTCCATCGGCTTGGTAATCCTGACAACTCCACGCCAATCCGTCGCTGCGCGGGCTCAATCCATTCGCCCACAGGTACGGTCCCCATGCCAGCCAGGGAGCTTCCACGGTTCCCAGCGTGGGATCGAAGTTCAGATTGCTGTTCCCGTTCAGCTGGTCCTGAATCATGTTCTTGACTGCAAATCCGGACTCATAGGCCCATGGATCCGGATCCAGATTCGCCACCCCTACGGAATACCCCATGTAGTACATGCTGGAAGCGTAGGTCATTTGGACCTTCGGGAAGAACTTCAGGATATTCTGAGCCACGGTTTCCATCTGTGACTGCAAAGTTGTCATGTCACCCGGAAATGTTCCGCTCGGTCCCCCATCTGTATCGAGGAATAAAACAGCAACAACCTGGTTCGGAGTTACGCCCGCGTTTGGCAAGTAGACGTTGGTGATGGCTTCCCAGAACGAATTGCTGGTCGTTGAGGTTAGTTGCGCCACGGTCGCGCCACCGCTTCCGCCGTCGACGACCACCAGATTCGGATTCTTGGCGGGATCGGCACTGATCATCGGCACGAACTGGAGGAACGTTTGCTGTGTGACGGATAAACCGATCGCCAGCATCACGTACTTCCCGGTGGGACTGGGATTTCCGTTGGCGTCGAGAGGCTGGATTCCTGCGGCCAATCCCTGGCCGTAAAGATCGTGCGCCGGATCGTCTACATTGCTGCCGTTCGCATAAAGGCCGCCAGATTCGGCTCCCTCATACAGGTTGGTCCCCAGATCGGTGATGGGCACAATCGGTCCCGAACCATCTGGCGCGTTAAACAAAATGTTGTTGCAGCTCGCGCCGGTCTTTTTGCTCACGAGCACGCTGAACGTACTCGTTGCGGTCAGAGCTGGGGATGATGAATCGGTGGCCGTTGCACTGAACTTATAGGTTCCGGTCGTCACCGTCGAAGCCACGGTTCCGGTAATCACTCCTGCACTCGAGAGCGTCAAGCCTGACGGAAGCGTCGATCCTGACGCAAGGCTCCATGTGTAAGGAGTAGTGCCTCCCGCAGCTGCCAACACCGCTTTGTAGGCCGCGTTCTGGGTCGCTCCGGGCAGCGCGGGATAGTTCGTTATCCCCAGCGTAGTGGCAGCCTCCGCGGTTCCCCACAGACTGATTCCCTGGTTCCCGGCAATGTCGTAGCCTAGATACACCATTCCAGATGCCAATCCTAAATTCGCCGGCGAGAAACCGATTTGGATGGTGAAGGATTTACCGGGGCTGATCGTCGTCGCAGCAGTCCACCCGGTCTGAGTAAACGGAGGCGTGACCGTTACTGCGGTTAACTTCGTGGCCACGGTTCCGTTATTTGTGATCGTCAAGGCCTGCGTCGGGCCATTCAATCCAAGGGCCTGATCTCCGAAGTTGATCGAACTCACGTTGAGCACAGGAATCGCGCTGGGATTCGTACCATTCCCCAGGAGATTGACAGTCTGCGTGGCCGCACCGCTAAACGTCAGTGTCAGCTTTCCGGAATATGCTTTCGCCAATGTCGGAATGAATTGCACCTGGAGTATCACATATGTTTTCGGCGCAACCGTAACAGGAAGGGTGGCGCCTACCACCGTAAAAACCGACAGGTTGGAGGTCGCAGTGAGAACGGAGAAACTGGTGGTGCCATTGTTGAACACCGCCACGTTCTGCAGGCTGCTCGAGGTGTTGATCGCCTGCGTAGGAAACTGAACTCCGGAAGGCTCGATAGAAACGGTGCCGAAGGCTGGAAAGCAGAAAAGGGAAACCACAAGAGTGAGCAAAACTGATACAGAACTCACAAATCTCACGAGAGTACCTCCGACTGATGGAATACGACCAAGGGAGTACAAGCACGGAACCGGGGGTCTTTACGAACGCAGAGAGAATCGCTGAATACTAAGAAAACATGCCCGCCATGCGGCGTCAATGAGAGCTTCGTCTCTGTGCAAAATCCTGCGAACTGTTGTGGGATTGCCGGACCGCCAAGACCCGACGAACTACCGATGAATCAGCTACATGCGAGTCCTCAGCAAGAACTATATGAACCCTCAATCGGGATGATCGAGAGCGGAGGAAACAGCAGAAAGTGATCGTGTAGCCGAAAGCATAGAAATGGCTTTCCGATATTACCGTCGCGGCTCAGTTGAAGAGCCGCCTCAAAGACCTTCCAATCGACGGACAACGTGGTTCACTCCTTTGAAAATCGGTGACGGACGGCCAGCCACCCATCATAACTGTTGAAATCAGTCGTGGCTGTTGAAAAACTCCTTTTCCCTCCCAAACAGCCGAAATTTGGGATTGAAAATGTCTAACCAAACGGAGATCGTCGTTTGTAGGGGCTCCCTATTGCAAACTTTTTTCGACCATTTTTCGGGGTGTGAAATTCGGATTTTTTAGACGGCTGTGCCTTCATGGTCGCGTGATTCGTCCCATTGACAGGCGCTTAGCTTGTAATAAAATCCGGAGTAAATGAACCCTTCGGAGGGACTATGCGCGCCGTTCTTCCCCGAATTGTTTTGCTCGCTCTGCTTACAGTTATTGCCACCAGCTGCGGACAAAACGGGACCAACGCAACAAATCCACCATCTGGTCCGACCGCCGATTGCGTACGCTCGATCCATCCCACGTTCGCTTATGTGCTGAATGATTCGGATGCCACGATCTCTATGTACACGGCGGACTCTTGCACGGGCGCTCTCACGCCCACGATTCCGGCGACCATTCCGACCGGAGTCAATAACGGCTTTAATGCCGAGTCCATGGCGATCGATCCGACGGGTAAATTCCTTTACGTCGCAAACCTTGGTTCTAATGCAACCGATGCCGCGACCGTTTCCATGTTCACCATCAACCCCACCACGGGGGTGCTGACGGCAACCAGTCCAGCGCAGGTTCCTACTGGGTTCTTCCACCAGGGAATCGCGGCTTCGGGCAACTTTGTTTACACCGCGAACAGCGACGACAATTCGGTCTCCATGTTCACCATCAATACAAGTACCGGCCTATTGACACCCCTTTCGCCTTCCGAAACGGCTGTGCCTTCGTTTTGTACCTCATGTTCTGCATTCTCAAGTCCGGATTTTGTGACCGTTGGTCCTTCAGGGCAGTTTCTCTACGTAACCGACCAGGACAACGGCTCGATTTCAATATTTTCCATAAATTCGCAGACCGGAGCTTTAACTCCGACAAACCCAGCAGGCGTCAATGGGGGCATAGATCCCTGGAAAGTCGTCCTTGATCCAGCAGGCAAGTTTGCCTATGTTCCAGATGAAGGTTTCGACAAAGTCTGGATGTACACCGTTGATGCGACAAACGGAACTCTGACGCAGAACCCAGCCGTTGTAGTTCCTGCAGGAAATCAGCCGGCATTCATGGCCGTGCATCCTTCCGGAAAATTCGCCTACGTAGTGAATCGTCAGGATGGCACCGTCTCCATGTACAGCATCGACGCGGGCACCGGTACTCTGGTTCCAAATGCTCCAGCGACAGTCCAGGCCGGCTCCGGGCCTTTTTCAATCGCACTGAATGCTGCGGGTACGTACGCTTATTTGGGAAACCAGAGTGATGGCACGATATCGATCTACAGCATCAACGCCAGCGGAGTTTTGACTCCTGCAGGGACAGTTCAGACTGGAAGTGATCCGACCGGCATAGCTCTAATCAATTGATTTCAGAACAGCAGAGATGGTTCTCCAATGAACTGCCTTTCCCCAGAGATAGAGCGTCCCAGCTGAACGCAGAAAAGCCGCAATTTCCTCGAACCGTCAAGACTCAATTGGCGATGTTTCAACAGCTATCCGTCGGGAATGGCTTGTGGGGCGTATGACTCCAAGTACCCACAATTAGGGCACCGGAACGTGGTGACTGGAAAGACTTTATCTTTTTTCTCCACCTTGAGACCCGTCCAGAAACTCGGCTGGGCTTCCCCCGGAGACCAGTTTTGTCGCTGCAATCCAGCGTGGGTGTTATCGGGCACCCAGCCGGACTCCATATTTGCGTGACACCTTATGCACTCGACCCTCATGTTCATCTCCCCAAAAAACAGCAAACTCGGCGTGCGAATTATATTCCGCGCCGCCGCAACCAGGGTCTAAAACGTACGACCCAAGGGGGAATGAGTGAAATGGCGATTTGTACGAAGCCGCTGGCGCGGCGGACGCTACCGCGTGTTCGGAGATCAGCAGTGATGAGGGATTGAGAGATTGATAAGTTGGGTCACGGAAAAAGGAGGTCCCCGTGACCCAACTACGCAAAAAGATGCTGGAAGAAATCCAGCGTCGTAACTATTCCCATCGTACCGCAAAAACCTACGTTCGCATCGTCCGCGAGTTCGCGACGTATTTTCACCAGCCACCGGACAAGCTCGGGCCCGAGCAAATTCGGCAGTATGGCTTCCCGGGCGGTCCAAGCCTCCGTTGGATGTTATAACCACGCGATTTCACTTCTCGACGCCCAACCCCGTCTTACCGCGCCGGATCGAACTCATCTTTATAAGCTTGCCACCGTTGTCGAACTCCAGCCACGATCGCCTGGTATCCCGGATCCGCCCGAAGACTTTCGAAGTTCTTGTCCCGCTCAAACCAGGGATAGTTCATGTCTCCGAGTTCCACCGTTCGTTTGAGCCAAAGCAGGGCGTGGGGCTTGTCTCCCAGCAGAGCGTAGATGCCAGCGAGCCAGTAAGCAGCGTCCCCGTCGATGACCTGATCGGGCCGATAGGTAAACAACTCAGGGCTAATCTTCTCCCGCCGATTTTGCGACGCGAACAGAAACGCCGCCTGCATTCGCGGCGCATTGTCGCTCGAGTTGCCGCTCAGTTGAACGCCACGATCAAGGTTCGTTTTCGCCTCGTCGAGCTTGCCTTCGTAATAAAGCACTCCGCCAAAATATGCGAGGGCCTTGTACTGATCTGGGTTCTTTGCTACCACTTGCCGCATTTCCTGTTCTGCTTCCCCCGCTCTCCCGCTGTATAGAAGCATGCGTGCGTGCATCCAGTGCGGCTGCAGAAGAGTTGGATTGAGTTCGGTAATGCGCCGGTAGGCCTGTTCCGCCAGTTCGTTCAGACCTGCGTAGTAGTACGAATATCCCAGCATTTGCCATGCACTTTCATTATTCGGAGCCAGGGCCACGGCCTGTCGCGTGATACGGATCGCCTCTTGTTCGCGGCCCTCCTCGCTATAGATCCCTCCCAGAGCGACCATCCCCTCGACAGACTGCGGGTCAATTCGCAGCGCATTCTTCGCCGCCTCCTCACCCCGTTTTACGTTCGCGCTGGCCTCCACGAAGAAGTTGGCGCTCTGCAGGGAATAAAGCTGCGCGAGCAACGCGTACGCATCTGCGAAATCCTTGTCAAGTGATACCGCGTGCAAGAGCAGTCGCTGCCCCTTTTCAAGGCTGTCGACCCCCGAGTACACGAAATATTCGTTCAGGTAAAAGCGAGCCTGCAGATAATCGTTGTACGCGTCTACATTCGTTGTCACCGGTTGCTGGATCGCCTTCTGCTCAGTGGGGGAGATCTGAATCTGTAATCCCTCCACCACCTTCGTGGCCATCTCATCTTCAAAGGTGAGGATGTCGGCGCTTTTCAGGTCGTAGCGTTGGGACCACTTCGTCGTCCCGGTGTGTCCGTCAATCAATTGAACGGTTACCCGGATCACATTCGAAGAACGCTGGTACGTTCCTTCCAGCACGCTCTGCACTCCTAGGGCTTTGGCAGCTTCCACTGGTTCCGGCGCTTCCTTGGCATACTTCAACACCGACGTGGTTGGTCGGACCGCCAAGTTTTGCAACGAAGTGAGTCGGCTGATGATCGCATCCGTGATCCCGATGCCCCAACTGTCGGCGCTCGCAGCGGTGATATCGCGGAAGGGAAGCACGGCGATGGTCTCGGTCGCCGGCTTCAACTCCACGGCGCTGGTTTGCGATTTGTGGGCAGCACTGTCGTAAGCCCGATATCCCAGCAGCGCAACAACTACGACGATGAGCGCTCCGGCTGCCAGCAACCAGCCTGTGCGCTTCTTTCGTCCCGCAGTGGATGCCGCGCGCGTTCCAGAAGAAGCGAGAACTCTCTGCGACTCGCTATCTCGCTTCACCCGCTTGAGATCGGCCTTTAATTCGGTAGCCGACTGGTAACGAACTTCCCGATCTTTCTCCAATGATTTCGAAATGATGTCTTCCAGCTTCGTGCTGACATCCGGATTCAGCCGCACCGGAGCCACGGGTGTTCCGTGCAGGATGGAATCGAAGATGATTCCCGAGGTGTCGCCGCGAAATGGAAGAGTGCCGGTCGACATTTCGTACAGCACCACTCCGAACGAGAACAGATCCGTGCGCCGGTCGAGTTCCTGCCCCTTCACCTGCTCTGGCGACATGTAAGCGACCGTGCCCAAGGTGCTGCCGGGGCTGGTCAGATGTTCCTCAGCCACCGTGAGTGTTGGCGCGGAACCTGCCGTTTCAAGTTTCGCCGGCGTCATCTTGGCCAAGCCAAAGTCCAGAACCTTTGCGTGGCCTCGCTTGGTCACAAAGATATTGGCCGGCTTGATGTCCCGGTGAACGATCCCCTGCACGTGCGCAGCATCCAGCGCGTCGGCCACTTCAATGCCTATGTCCATCACCCGGTCCAGTTCCATCGCGCGATTCCCGATCAGGTGCTTCAGGGTTGCGCCGTCCAGAAACTCCATGACGAGGAACGGACGCCCGTTCTCCTCGTCAATCTCGTGTACCGTGCAGATGTTGGGATGGTTCAGGGCTGACGCAGCCTTGGCCTCGCGCTGAAAGCGGCTGAGAGCCTGCGGATCTTTCACCACGTCTTCGGGAAGAAACTTGATCGCGACGAAGCGATCCAGCTTGATATCTTCCGCTTTATAGACCACGCCCATCCCACCCCCGCCGAGCTTCTCGACGATGCGGTAGTGCGAGATGGTTTGGCCGATGAATTGAGATGAGCCGCTCACGAGCCGAAATACTAGGTGGTTCACCGTCCCCGGTCAACCAGCCGGCGACATCAGTCGCCCGGCATCGCCTTGGTGATCGGAGAGAAGCATCATGCATCACCAGCTCGCGGAGTGTCCTGAGTAAAGATTTCCTTCGTGAAACTTCGCGTCCTTCGTGGTTCCGGGTTCGATGGATACCGCCGAACACTTAACCACGAAGCTGCGTCCTGTCATAATCACGCCATGTTCTCGTCGGCGCTGCAGGATTTCAGATTTGCCCTCCGCTATTTTCGCCGCAGCCCTGCGTTCACCCTCACGGTGATCCTGACGTTGGCACTCGGAATCGGCGCGACCACAGCGATTTACAGCATCGTCGACGGCATTCTCCTGAGTCCGCTCCCGTTCCCGCATGCGGATCGCCTGGTTGCGATCAGCACACTCAACTTCCCGCCCGGAGTCTCACCCACAGATCCTGCCGCCGGAAACTATGTCTTAAGCTCCTATCCCAATTACTTTGACTGGCGGCAACAAAACCACACCTTCGAGTCTCTCGCTTCGTATAACTCCATTACCCGCCTCTTCAGCAAGGCAGATGGGGAAGGGGCACGTGTCATTACCGGCGCTCGCATCTCCGCGAATCTGTTCTCGACGCTCAGGGTTGCTCCGGTGCTGGGCCGCGGACTTACGACAGATGAGGAACAGCCCGGCCACCGGGTTGTGATTCTTAGCCACGAACTCTGGGTATCAGATTTCGCTTCTTCGCCCAACGCCCTCGGCCAGGTCGTGAAGATCAGCGACGAACCCTACACGATCATCGGAGTGATGCCCTCCGGTTTTCACTACGCCATCGACGAGCCCGCCCTCTTCTGGTCGACGTTCGCAATTGATGCCGAAGGTCCCGATCCGGCCACGCTCATCCGCGAGTATGAGCGCGTCGCAGTCGTCGGCCGCCTGAAAAACGGTATATCGATGTCGCAAGGCCTCGCGGATCTCAACACCATCCAACGCAATCTGGCTCAACACTATACGGAGGACCGCAACAAGCAGGCCGTGGCACTAACGCCCTTGCTCGACGCCGCGGTTTCCGATACCCGGCCGGTGCTCTCCCTTCTTCTGGCATCCGTCGGACTGGTCCTCCTGATCGGATGCGCGAATGTGGCCGGCTTGCTCCTGGCCCGTGCGACGTCACGACGTTCTGAGATCGCCTTGCGAACAGCGCTGGGGGCGGGTCGTCTTCGAGTTGTGCGCCAGTTGCTCATCGAAGCCATGCTGCTCGCCCTCGCCGGAGGCGCTGCTGGCATTCTGGCTTCGATCGCACTCTTACGCGCTGGAACGCATTACATCCCAAGCGAAGTGCCAAGGTTGTACAACATCGCCACGAACGGCCGCGTTCTAGTTTTCGCGCTTATCATTTCCGCGGCGACTGCATTCGTCTTTGGATTGCTTCCTGCCTGGCAGACATCGCGCTCCGATCCGGCCCACGCATTGCGCGAATTCGGAACTTCCCTGACCTCCGGCCGCGGAAAGAACCGGCTCCATCACGCGCTTGTAGTCACGGAAATCGCGCTCGGTTTCAGTCTGTTGATTGGATCAGGTCTGCTCATCAAAAGCACTCTGAACGTGCTTCACCTTGATCCCGGTTTTGATACGGATCGAACCGTGTCCTTCGATGTGGCCCTTACCAACAAGCGCTATCCAGTCCCCGGCAAGGCAGTTTTCTACGAGAAGCTGCTACCGGAACTGGCGGTGCTTCCCGGTGTCCAGCGAGTCGGGAGCGGCCATCCCTTGGCAGGTGATGGAACCTGGGATGTCTGGACGAACTTCCGGATCACGGGCCACGTTCACTCGCCGGACGATTTGCCGGGAGCCGAGGCGGTCGCTGTCACGCCCGGATATTTCGAAACGCTCAGCATCCCGCTGCTTCGCGGACGGACCATCACGGAGCACGATAACGATCCGAAATCCGCTCCCGTCGCGGTCATCAATCGCAGCCTCGCCCAGACGTATTTCCCGAACGAGGATCCCATCGGGAAATATCTGACCCCAATCTTCGAACACTCTACCGAACCAATTCTTGGCCGCCAAATCGTCGGGATCGTCGGGGACACGAGGAGTGGCGATCCATCGGAGGCTTACCAACCGCAGTTCTTCCTGCCGTACGATCAGGATCCCTCTCACCAGCGCCCGATCGTCGTCATGAAAGTTGCAGGCGATCCGATGAGTTACGAGAACACAGTTCGCGCCATTGTCGCGCGCTTCGACAAGGACTCGCCCGTCTTCGGCTACAGCACGATGTCCGACATCCTGAAGCGGCAAGCCATCCAGCCGCGCTTCGAAGCCTTTCTGATTTCTGGCTTCGCCGGAATCGCTCTTTTGTTATCCGCTCTTGGCCTCTACGCCGTGCTCTCTTATATCGTCGCGGAACGATCGCGCGAACTTGGCCTGCGAATGGCCCTGGGAGCCTCGCGCTCGAGCGTCTTGAAACTGGTGGTAGGCCGCGCACTCATCCTCGCCTGCCTCGGAATCGCCGGAGGAGCGCTGACCTCGACCTTCGCGACCCGACTAGTTGCCAGCAGCCTCTTCCGAGTCGAGCCGCTCGATCGGTACGTATTTCTGATCGTGGCGCTGACGCTCCTGTTAGTTTCGATGATCGCCGGCATTGTGCCCGCGCTGCGCGCTGCCAATATCGATCCGATGCGCTCGTTGCGAGAGCAGTAAACGGCAGCGAATCGCGTGCGTTGCATCCCTCGCCTTCGTGACCTTCGTGGTTCACGAATTTTAGGATCCTTCAGCGCAGCACGAAGATAGCGCCTAGACGCGCTGCAAGGCGTTCGCCCGTCGTCGCCGTCGGAGATATCTGAAGACGACGAACACGAATCCGATCAGAAGCACTCCTGCACCCACGGCCATCGCTACCACAATGCGCATCGAGTTCATCAGCAGAAATCCGCCGGTGACCGTGTAGAGGCCATTGAATTTGCGGATGGCGTCCGGCAACGCAAGTACATCGGCCTTCGAGATTTCGAGCCCGTGTTCGTGCGGATGATATTGCGATTCCCACGGAAACATCTTGCCCTCGGCGTCCATTTCGATGTGCCCTCCCAGCACATAACTGACTTGCCGGTCCTTCAAGAACGCGGCCGCCCGCTCCGCGCTGGCAAGATCCGCGGAGGCGTCGCCGATCAGCAAGCGCGCCGGCATCAGAAAATCACCGGAAAAGAATAGTGCCGTATCGCGGTCGTAGAACGAAACTTCCGTCTCGTTGTGGCCAGGCGTAGGGACAACGTCGACGACTCGTCCTCCAAGATCGAATTGAGCCACGCCGTTGGGCCAGTCGGTGAAATGATAAAAGCGCCGCACGCTGTCCAGATCAAATCCGACCACCTGAACATTCGGCAGGCCTGCGAATTGTCCATCTCCCAGGCGATGGTCATAGTGTCGGTGCGTATGAACAACCAACAGGGGCAGTTTCCCGTTGCTGCCGGCGGGCAGCAAGTCCAGCACAGTCTTTGCCAGCGGCATTTGTCTCGAATCAGCAATGTCGCCGGTATCGATCAGCAGCGCTCTTGCCCTTCCAACCAGCAGATACATGAATGGCGCTTCGAACGTCGCGCAAAGATTCTCGCGAAGGATGAACGTCTGCGCGTTGTAGGGATGCACCTGCAGGCGGGGTTGGGTGCTCTTGCTGCAATCCGCGGCGCCCTCATCCCAGTGAACGTTCATGGATCCTGGTACGAGTTGAGCCTCGGCTGTTGTTGCCAGAATCAGCGGGCAAAGAACACACCACAGTAGCAGCACGGATCGGGCTAATTTCGCCGCGCCACCGATCATTGAGTCGTGGTCATAGCTCTTGAACTTCATGCGGTATGCCTCTTCTTGTTTGTCAGCATGGCGTCCAGATTGCGCGTCCACATTCCGACGGCGCGATCCACGCGTTTGCGGTCGCCGGTATTACAGAAATCCAGCATGAATCCTCGCAGTCCCGCTAGCACGACGGTAGCGAAGGCGTAGGCTTCTTCGCGCGTATAGCCTTCCCTGCATAGCGGATCCGCCACCGGCGCCAGCCAATCGTCGACCGTTGCCCGCAAGAAGTCTTTGAATAGTTTTGGACGGCCCAGCGCCATCCCATACGCCTCAAAGAACAGACGGAACAGCGGCCCCGAATCCGGTGCGCTCATCTGCTTCCACATGATGTGACAAGCTTCTGCAAAGGTCTCGGCCTCGATCTGCCCGAAACTGGCAAGCTGTTGCCGCCTCAGCTCCGCGATGACTTCCACCACCATCTTTTCCTTCGAGCCGAAGTAGTAGAGCAACACCCGCGGGCTCGATCCGACGGCTTTGGCCAGCGGCCGAAGCGAAAGGTCCGCGAGTCCGTGCTCGACCAGGTAGCGGACGATCTCACCTCGCAACTCCTCGGGACGCTTCTCGTTGACCGGCCGGCTCATTTGCAGATCATACGATAAGTGAAACATGTGTTTCAATAATGGACAATCTGAGTCGCACATCTCCGAACAACGCAATCCTGCGGAGACCGATTGACCTGAACGATGGGAGCGCCGTGGAAGAGCGGCCCTTCAAGGGCCGCGTGAAGTGACGAACTATGGAACGGGCTTTAGCCCCTGCCGGTGGCCGCCAATAGAATGTGGCGGCCTTGGATCCGAAATTTAAGCACGTAATGCCAGCTACCCGCGCCCGCGGAACTGAATAATCCTCCGCCGGTCCCGTTTCGAAGGCCGGCCCTGCGGCAAAACTTCGAACTCCCGCGCTGCCTTTCGCTCGGCCGCAACCTTCATCCGCAGCTCCTTACTCGCGTCGGTTTCGCGGTAGAGTGCCTGTGCCACCGGTGCCGGGCCTCTCTCATCACTCACTCCCAGCACCTCGATCTCGAAATCGCCCCCGTCATTCGAGATCTTCAGGTTGTCGCCGCTCCGCACCTCGCGCGCCGCCTTGGCCACCTGCCCATTGGACACAATTCTTCCCAGATCGCAGGCTTTTTTCGAAAGCGTGCGCGTCTTGAAAAATCTCGCCGCCCAAAGCCAGGCATCAATCCGTATGCCGTCCATGTACCCATTCTCCTATCGCCATTCTCTTATAAGGATCACGATTATAAGGACCCCGATTTCCAACAGGAACTGTTTCGTGCCGTCCAGTCCAAGCCTTGAGTCAACCACTGGAAGGGCCTCCCGTCATCCCTCCATATCACGGCTAACTCCTTTCCTGCGAATGCTTTGTACCAAAATGGTTAGGACTGCAAAGCATATTTCCCGCGCTTTACAAATAAATGCTTGACCTCCCGGCCCCTAGCAGCTAGATTTACGTGTTCCAAGGGACATCCGGAAGCTTTCAGGCCGAAATTCGAAGTACCTACCCTGGAAAGCTGAGCCCAGAAAATCAAGCATCTTCGGGGTCCGGTCCCGCATCTATTCAACAAGAGTGAGTTTTACGCTAACTCCTTTACAACCTACTCGGAATCAGTGACTTAGGTCGGACTCTGGGGTTTTTGGTCACCCTCCCGTGGCAGAAGGTAGAAGGCGGAAGGCCACAATCATAAAGTAAGGAGAATTACGACACATGCGCTCTGATCGTGTGTTTGACGCTTTACAGACTTTACGGAATCGTTATATGCTGTGTCAGCTTGCCTCCAAGGCCACGCGTAAGTTCCATCGGCCCAGCACCAGAATCCAGGAAACGATGAATGGCGTGTTGGACCGCATCGCTGACTCGGAGCGGCAAGAAATTTTGTCGGAACCAGAGAACGTAGCCGAAGCACAACGGCGGGCTGCTTAACCCAGCCCCGCCTTTCCTGCCCGGTAGCAGTATTGCGTCTTTCCTGAGTCCCCTCCTTTTAAAAATCTCCCGCTGACACTACCGAATAAGCTCTAGTGCACGGGTTCAGGTGAATCATGACCATTGCTGAACTGAAAGAAAAGAACATCACCGAACTGACCAAGATCGCAAGGACCTTGGATCTGCCCGGTGCCAGCGGTATGCGCAAGCAGGACTTGATTTTTAAAATCCTGCAGGCGCAAAGCGAAAAAGAAGGACACATTTTCGCTGAAGGCGTACTCGAAATCCTGCCCGATGGCTACGGTTTTCTCCGCTCTCCCGATTACAACTACCTTCCAGGCCCCGACGACATCTACGTGTCCCCGTCCCAGATTCGCAAATTCGATCTCAAGACCGGCGACACCATCAGTGGCCAGGTACGCCCTCCGCACGAAGGCGAAAAATATTTTGCGCTCGTCAAGATTGAAGCCGTTAACTTCGAATCGCCGGATGAAGCCCGCAACAAGATCTTGTTCGACAACCTGACACCGCTGTATCCGCAGGAGCGACTCAAACTCGAAACCACCCGCGAGAACGCCAGCGCCCGCGTCATGGATCTGCTCACACCTCTTGGCAAAGGACAGCGCGGCCTGATCGTTTCTCCGCCGCGAGCCGGCAAGACCATGCTGCTGCAGAATGTCGCCAACTCGATCACCACGAATCATCCCGAAGTTGTATTGATGGTTCTGCTGATCGACGAGCGCCCGGAAGAAGTCACCGACATGCAGCGCTCGGTCAAAGGCGAAGTAATTTCCTCGACCTTCGATGAGCCCGCCGCCCGTCACGTCCAGGTCGCCGAAATGGTGATCGAAAAGGCCAAGCGCCTCGTAGAACACAAGCGCGACGTAGTCATCCTGCTAGACTCCATCACCCGTCTGGCTCGCGCCTACAACACGATCGTCCCGCCCTCCGGCAAAGTGCTCTCCGGCGGCGTCGACTCCAATGCCCTGCAGCGTCCCAAGCGTTTCTTCGGATCGGCTCGCAACATTGAAGAAGGTGGCTCACTGACGATCATTGCAACGGCCTTGATCGACACCGGATCCCGCATGGACGACGTGATCTTTGAGGAATTCAAAGGTACGGGCAACAGCGAAATCATCCTCGAGCGCAAGCTCGTCGATAAGCGCGTATTCCCCGCCATCGACATCCAGCGCTCGGGCACGCGAAAAGAAGAGCTCCTGATTCCCAAGGAAGATCTTTCGCGCATCTGGGTATTGCGGAAAGTTCTCAACCCGCTCTCTCCCGTAGAAGCGATGGAGTTGCTGATCGACAAGCTCAGCAAAACCCGCGGAAACAGCGAATTCCTGGCCAACATGAGCGCGCTGTGAACGATCGGGAAGGTTGAAGGATTGAAAAGCCAGAGCTTCGAAGCTCTGGCTTTTTCTTTCCTCTGTATTCCCCCGTGCCCCCTGTGGTGAAAGGTTTTTGCTGGCCCTTCTGCATCGACAACGCCCGGAAGTATAATTTTCCCGAGCAGTGCGCGTTTGACTCTCTGCGAGGTTGCCGTGCGATCCCCACTTTACCGATGGATTGTCCTCCTCTCCCTCTTCTGCGTGCCCTGTTGCGCGCAGAAGTCCGCAATTCAGACTGCGCAGCCACCGGTCGGCCACGAGATCAATCCTCCCATCATGGACGGGGACGACGCCCGTGCCCACATTGCCCATGACATGGAGAAGAAGGCGGCCAAAGAACGCGTCGCCGCGCTGAAGACCGACACCGACAAACTGCTGAAGCTCTCGGTCGAATTGAAGGCCTACGTCGATAAATCCGACGAGAACGTCCTTTCGCTGGACGTGATCAAGAGAGCCGAAGAAATCGAAAAACTAGCCAAAAGCGTAAAAGACAAAATGAAAGGCCCAAACTAACAAAGGTTTTCCCTGTGTAACTCTGTGTCCTCAGTGGTGAACGCCGTTAACCGGCAGCAACTTCCAACCCCGCTGAGTGTTTGATTTCCTAGAACCCGCAGTATCGGGTTCGGAGGAAAAACCATGAAACGCGCGATCGCTGGGATTCTTTTGCTCTTGGGAATGGGATTGGCGCCGGCGCTAGCCTACGACGGCGGCCTGCACCGCGACATCCGTCACGACGAGCGCAAGATTGCTCGCGACCGCCGCGAACTCCGCCGCGACCTCAGGAACGGTAATTACGGCGCCGCGCGCCACGAGCGCCGCGAACTCCGCCGCGAATACCGCGACCTAAATCAGGATCGCCGCTAAGATCGATAAGCCAAGGGCGTACAGCAGATTTCCTCTGTGCCCCCTGTGGTGAGTTTTTTGAGTTTGCCCCTCCTTAATCGTTTTCGAAGCCTCCTGGATCGCTTCTCCCCACCAAATCCTGTTGTGTCCCCGTTCCATCCGCGCCATAATGCCCCCAACAGTTTCTCTCCCGCTCGGGATGTAGTTTGGGGCATCGCACTAGGAGGCTGATATGTCCAGGGTCAGTTCGCTGATCGTTGTTCTAGGCGCCGTGATAGGCGCCGCCAGTTTCACACGCGCACAACAAGTCCACCTTCCTCCCTCCGTATCCCAAAGTCAGGGCATGGGAGGCGTGCCGGTAACCATGGGCAGCGACGCGCAAAAGCAACAGGCCATGGCCGCCAACGAACAGCGTCAGCAGGAGATTCGTCGCGACACCGATAAAATAGCCGAGCTCACGCAAGAGCTGAAGGACTCTCTCCTGAAGTCTGACCAGGGAGTGATGTCGGTCGACGCCATCAAGAAAGCCGAGCAGATTGAAAAACTGGCCCACAGCGTGAAATCAAAACTGAAGCAATCGTACTAATGGAATTGGTTGTCTGGGGACAGCCGCCTCGGCTGTCCGCCGTGAACGGAGCCGAAGAATTGAGCGAAGCTTGACCCCAGGCGCCCAATCACTTCGAAACAAAAAACGCCATCCGTATTCACGGATGGCGTTCCAGTTGAACCAGAGCTTCCGCTACTCGGCGCCCTGCTTGATCCGCATGCTGTAGAACGATCGGTATACGAATGTAAACGACACCACGAAGAATGCTCCAGCCAGGATTCGCGTCAGAGTCGTCCCCTGATCGCTTGCCAGCTTTACCGCCAGTTCGACCGCCAGCAGGCCAAAGAGCGTCGTGAACTTGATGACCGGATTCAGCGCCACCGAAGACGTGTCCTTAAACGGATCGCCGACCGTATCACCGATCACCGTGGCATCGTGCAACGGCGTGCCTTTCTGCTTCATCTCGACTTCGACGATCTTCTTGGCATTGTCCCAAGCCGCGCCCGCGTTCGCCATGAAGATCGCCTGATAGAGACCGAAGATCGCAATCGAGATCAAGTATCCCACGAAGTAGAAGGGATCGACGAACGCGAACGCCAGCGTCCCGAAGAACACCGCGATGAAGATATTCAGCATGCCTTTCTGCGCGTACTTCGTGCAGATCGCGACCACCTTCTTGCTGTCGACGACGGAAGCCTTCTCCACGCCCTCGAGCTTGATGTTCGCCTTGATGAACTCGACGGCCCGATAAGCGCCCGTGGTCACAGCCTGCGTCGACGCGCCCGTGAACCAGTAGATCATCGCTCCGCCCGTAATCAGGCCGAGGAAGAACGGCGCGTTCAGCAGTGACAGCTTGGCTACGCCCTCGGCATCGGTAAGCCCGTTGGTCAACGCCATGATGATGGAGAAAATCATGGTCGTGGCGCCTACCACGGCCGTGCCGATCAGCACTGGTTTCGCCGTAGCCTTAAACGTATTTCCGGCCCCGTCGTTGGCTTCGAGCAAGTGCTTCGCTCGCTCGAAGTTGACCGTAAGGTTGAAGTCTTTCTTGATCTCGGCCTCCACGTTCGGCACCGCCTCGATCAAAGACAGTTCGTAGACCGACTGCGCGTTGTCTGTGACCGGCCCATAGGAGTCGACCGCGATCGTCACCGGACCCATCCCAAGGAATCCAAACGCCACCAGTCCAAACGCGAACACCGCTGGAGCCAGCATTCCCGCAGCCACCGCTAGTCCCATCGTGCTCATGTAATAAGCGATCGCCATCAGCATCATCATCGCCAGCCCCAGGTAGTAGCCGGAGAAGTTGCCGGCCACGAATCCCGACAGAATGCCGAGCGACGCTCCGCCTTCCTGCGCCGATATCACAACTTCCTTCACGTGCCGCGACTCCGTTGAGGTGAAAACCTTCACCAGTTCCGGAATCACCGCTCCCGCCAGCGTCCCGCACGAAATGATCGTCGCCAGCTTCCACCACTGCGTTCCATCACTTCCCAGCTGCGGAATGATGTAGTACGAAATCGCATAGGTCATGCCGATCGAGATAATCGAAGTGAGCCATACCAGCGAGGTCAGCGGCGCTTCGAAGTTCATCTCGTTCGCCGAACCATACTTTGCCTTGGCAATCGCGCCATTCAGGAAGTACGAAAGCGCGCTCGATACCAGCATCATCACGCGCATCACGAAGATCCAAACCAGCAATTGCACCTGCACGTTCGGATCTTTCACGCCCAGAAGAATGAACGTGATCAGCGCCACGCCCGTGACCCCGTACGTCTCAAATCCGTCCGCCGAAGGACCAACCGAGTCGCCGGCATTGTCGCCCGTGCAATCGGCAATCACGCCAGGATTGCGCGCGTCGTCTTCTTTGATCTTGAAAACGATCTTCATCAAGTCCGACCCGATGTCGGCAATCTTGGTGAAGATGCCGCCGGCAATGCGCAGCGCCGCCGCGCCCAGCGATTCGCCGATTGCGAATCCAATGAAGCACGGCCCTGCGTAATCTCCCGGCACAAACAGCAGAATGAATAACATGATCAGCAGTTCCACCGAGATCAGCATCATGCCGATGCTCATGCCGGCCTCAAGCGGAATCTGGTAAACCGGATACGGCTTGCCGGGCAGGGAAGCGAACGCCGTCCGCGAATTCGCGAATGTATTCACTCGGATGCCGAACCACGCTACGCCATAGCTGCCCGCGATTCCCACCAGACTGAATCCCAGGATGATTGGCAGCGTCAGCCCTACCGACTTTCCCGGCACCGGCGATAGCCAGCCAAAATAAGCCGCAATAATGACGGCGATGAATGCCCACAGCAAAAGGATGAATTTGCCTTGCGTGACGAGATAGGTCTTGCAGGTTTCGTAAATCAACTCCGAAATCTCGCGCATCGATCGATGTACAGGCAGGTTCTTCAGGCGCATGAAAATCGCCATTCCAAATCCAAGCCCGAACAGGCAGAACAGAATCCCGATCAGCAGCAGTTTGTGCCCGTCAATCGCGCCATTGAAGAAACTGACTTGTGAGAGATCAGGCAGCTTCAGTGAAGCTTCTCCGCCCGCCGATTCGCCGGCAGGTTGCGCAAAAGCCGCAGCGGCGCCGACGGTAAGCAGTGCGGCTACGGCAGAAATTTTCATCGCCATGCTGCGGCTAAAGTGCGCAGCAGTGGCAAGCCAGGTACGCATAAGAATCCTCCGAATTAGTACGGTTTTAAGGACTGTAAACGTGTTTTAGATACTTTCATTCCGGAAAACAGGGTGCCTCAGTTCTCGCCGCGATCGCGAGAGGTGAGGCTTTTCCGAACACGCTTCCACCGCAAGACCTAAGGAGTGTTGGAGCTTGGCCGCGTCGGATCTTGCGCAGGTTATGAAAACTGCTCGATGCCGTCAAAAAGGGCACTAGAGAAATAAGTCTCTAGCTCCGGCATCCCTGAGCAAAACGGGCATTTATAACACGTCAGATGAGGCTGGTCAAACCCACAGATGGGGGATATGCAATCCTCGTCCCATAACGGGCAAATAATCGTTATTTCTAGCACTTACGGTGTCAGCAATCCGGGCGAGATGAGGAGATGGACGGGTTCGAACCTCGAATATCACGACCAACTCGACCGTAGAAGACCGGCCTTACGATCGCGGAACGCGGCTGGGTGCGACCGCGGAACCGGCGCGATCAACCGTGCCCCGAGCAACTGTGGAAGAGCGGCCCTTGTAGGGCCGCGTAAACGTCCCGAAAGATAGCCGGGCTTTAGCCCCCGTCCTAGTGGCTCACGGACGCGTTATACATCGCGTCCATCAGGTCCTGCGAATGCCCGTCGTAGTCCGCGTCGAGCGACCACATGAACGTTCCGCCCAGATTGCGCACCCAATCCGAATACCAGACGCGGTAATAGGTCGAGGTCGCATCGTCGTAAGTGATGTATCCGTCGCTGCCATCATCCTTAAGCATGTAAGGCACGAGCGCGAAGGGATCGCGCACCGTGTGCCATCCTTTCTTGTTGATCAGAGGCTTGTAGTTCGTCCCATAATTTCCTGTGGTGACGGCATTATCGCAGTCGCCATCCGGCGTCCATGCAGTATTGGGACACAGCCCGTATTCTTTGTTGATATTCAGGTATTGATAGCCGTAAAAAGGCGTTCCCATGTTGAGTTGATTGGCCGGCATCAACATCAAGAACAGATTTGCGCTGTTGAACGCGCTGCCACCGGGCTGGCATTCCCACGGCGCGGGATCGCGATTGTCCCAGAAGATGGGCGAATTCAACTGCCCATACTGCGTCCACGGGCCCGCGCAGTCGTACATCATGATGTTGACGTAGCTCAGCGAGAACTTGAGCTGCTGCAGATCGTATCCATACCCGCCCCACGGCGCCGCATCGATCGACAACACGTAGTCTGGATTCGACGCCCGGAACTCTGCCATCAACTCCGCCAGGAAAAATCGATCTCCGCTCGTCTCCGGATACTCCCAGTCGATATCGAGGCCGTCATATCCATACTGCTTTTCGAAGGCCGCCACGTTGTCGACGAGGGTCTGTTTCAGCCCGCCGGCTTCCAGTCCGGGGAAATCGCCCCCCAACAGCAGCAACACCTTCACGCCCGCCGCACGCGCCATGTTGTTGAGTTCCGGCTCCAGGAATCCTTGCGGGACCGTCAGCGTCCCGCTCGCGTCGAACGACACTCCAGCATGATTGATGTGCGTCAGTTTGTGATAAGGAATCTGCGCCGCTCCGTAGGCCGGCAACTGATACTTGCTCCAATATCCGTAATCGGCCACCACTCGCTTGGTGAGATGGTTCGGTAGAGCCGCTTGCCCACGGGCGTTAGGCGCAAAAGATGCAGCAATCAAGGTGATCATCAGAAGGGAAGCGAAGCGAACGGACAATACGGAACGAAAAACCATAGGAAACCTCCAGGCAGAGGTTCGGGGCCGGAACAAAGCGGCGGACGCGGTGTTCAGCCCAAAACGCGAGGATTCTATCACGGAAGCACCCTAAGGAGAACAGGCGACGGAATCCCCCGAAATCTGGCCGGTTTTGCCAGAAGTGGGGCTTTTGACTATTCGGGTAACGGCAAAAGAGGCCCTTGCAGTGCACCGAGCACTGAGTACTGAGGACTGCTACTGTAGCGCCACCGTCATATTCAAATTCCGCGCCACAAACGCCCATTCATCCGCCGTCTCCTCGATGATCTTGGAGATCGGCTTCCCCGCTCCATGCCCCGCTTTGGTTTGAATTCGGATCAGCACCGGCGACGATCCCGCCTGGTCCGCCTGCATGGTAGCTGCAAACTTGAAGCTGTGTCCCGGCACAACCCGGTCGTCATGATCTGCCGTAGCGATCAACGTCGGCGGATACTTCGTCCCCGGTTTTAGATTGTGCAGCGGCGAATACGCATACAAATACTTGAAGTCCTCCGCGTTGTCGGACGATCCGTAATCCGATGTCCACGCCCATCCAATCGTGAACTTCTGGAAGCGCAGCATGTCCATGACGCCCACGTGCGGCAGCGTCGCTCCGAACAGCTCCGGACGTTGCGTCACGCATGCCCCGATCAGCAATCCACCATTGCTGCCACCTCGAATTGCCAGCTTCGGAGTTGACGTGTACTTATTCGTAATCAGCCACTCCGCCGCGGCGATAAAGTCGTCAAACACGTTCTGCTTCTTCCCTTTCGTTCCCGCTTGATGCCATTCTTCGCCGTATTCGCCGCCCCCGCGCAGATTTGGCTGTGCGTAAATGCCTCCCATCTCCAGCCAAACAATCGTGGGAACCGAGAATGCTGGTGTCAACGAGATGTCGAATCCTCCGTAGGCATACAGCAGCGTCGGATTCTGACCGTCCAGCTTCAGTCCTTTCTTATAAGTCAGGAACATCGGCACGCGCGTACCGTCTTTGCTGTTGTAGAACACCTGCTTGGTTTCGTATTGCGAAGCGTCGAAGTCCACCTTCGGCTGCCGGAATACGCTGCTTTTATCCGCCGCCGGATCGAACCGGTAAATCGTCGTCGCTGAAATGAAGCTGGTGAAGGCGTAAAAAGTCTCCTTATCTTTTCTTTTTCCACCAAATCCCGTCGCCGTTCCAATGCCCGGCAGATCCACGCTCTTCAGGAATCGGCCGTGCAAGTCGTGAATCTGCACCTCGGTGCGCGCATCTTTCAGATAGCTCATCAGGAACACATTGTCCACCACGCTGGTCGCTTCCAGCTTGTCCTTGGTCTCCGCCACCAGGATTCGCCAGTTGTCCTTGTCCGGCCGCGCCAGATCAATGGCGATCAGCCGTCCCCGCGGCGCATTGTTGTCCGTCTGGATCCAGAACAGCGGTCCGTTGTTGTCGACGAATGCGTACTGTGCGTCGAACTCGTCGAGCAGTTTCACCACTGGCGAATCCGGCTTGCTCAGATCCTTGTAGTAGAGCCGGTTCTTGGGTGAAGTCCCTTGCCAAACCGTAATGATCAGATAATGACCGTCGTCGGTGACCACGCCGCTGAAGCCCAATTCCTTGTTGTCGGGCCGTTCGTAGATGAGTGTGTCCTCGGCCTGCGCAGTCCCAATCTTGTGGTAATAGAGTTTTTGAAAGTAGTTGGCGTCGCGCAACGCCGTGCCCTTCGGCTCGTCATACCGGCTGTAGAAGAATCCCTTCCCATCCTTCGTCCATGACGCACCCGAGAACTTCACCCACTTGATTAGGTCGGGCAGATCCTTGCCCGTGTCGACATCGCGGACGTGCCACTCTTGCCAGTCCGATCCCGAAGCCGCGGTTCCATACGCCATCAGCTTGCCGTCATCCGTGATCGCCCGGCCCCCCAACGCAACCGTGCCGTCCGATGACAGCGTGTTCGGATCAAGCAGCATCCGCGGCTCCGCGTTCAGCCCTTCCGCCACCAGCAGCACATTCTGATTCTGCAAACCGTTGTTATGCTCGAAGAAATATCGGCCGCCTTCCTGTTCGGGAACGGTGAAGCGCTCGTAATTCCACAGCTTCGTCATCCGATCCCGGATCGCTCCTCGATACGGAATCTGATCGAGATAGCTGAACGTCAGTTTGTTCTCCGACTCGATCCATGCCTTCGTATCCTCCGAATCGGTCTCTTCGAGCCACCGGTACGGATCCGGCACCTTCACGCCGTGGTAGTCGTCGACCTGATCCACGGTCTTCGCCTTGGGATACGCGAGCGGTGTGCTATCCATCTGATCATCGACGAAACCAGCGCCAAACGCTAGCAGGGCAAAACAGAAGATGGCCGGACGAAGCATGTTCATCGAAATTCCTTCACAATAAGGTCGCATTCGGAACCACAAGAGCTTTTACCCAGCGGGAAAGCAAGCGTCAAGAAGAAAATCCGGCCGCGACACTCAACAAATGTTATCGAAGAGAAGCTTTCGCAGCTGAACGAGTAAGGCACCACACACAGGGGTGCCCCATCCTTGTCTCCGCGCTTTTTGTGGAGACAGGGTGGGGATTTTGAATTTCGATGAGAGGAAGAGGAGAAGGGTGCCCATCCTTGTCGCGTTTTATGCGAAAGAATGGGGATTTTGATTTGGAGTGGGAAATATCAAATCCGAGAACGCGCGCTCTATCTGGAATCCACCGGCTTCTGATCCGCGCTATATTCCACCTTATTATGGTGATGCTTGCACGAGTCAGTCAGCTCCGGATCACAGTGCGCGTAAAAGATATGCGTACCGATTCCAACGCCCAGAGCGGTTCCCACAAACATATCCGACGACCAGTGATCGCGGCCGAGAAACCGTCCTGCTGTTACGGCCAAGGCGGCCGAATAGATCAGCGCCTGCTCCCACGGCTTGTGATACTCATGAAGCGCGACGGTGGCCATCGACCACGCGAACATGGCGTGCCCGCCCGGGAACGACGTATTCATCGCATGATGGCGCAGGAAGTCTCCGTGCCCATTGCCTTCCCCCGGACGCTGCCGCCCTGCGATGAACTGCATCGGCGTGTAAATCAGAAACGTATTGATTAGAGTTTCCAGTTCCAACTCTCCGGTTTCTTTCGCGTGAGGATCGTCGGTCTTGATTCCGTGGAGCCAGTCAATCGCCAGCGCAGCGCCTAAGCCCGCAATCGCGAGGTCGGAAGTATCCTGATAAAAGGTGTAATGTCCATCGGGCAAGTGGCTTTCAATGTGGCGGTCGGCAATTAAGAGTCCCGCGGTGCCGCCCAGCACCAACGCATCCCACTTGAAGTTCGACGGCTTGAACGGCGCCAGATACAACGCTTTCTGATCTTCCAATCCACGCCTCACCATGCGCGAAACGAATCCGTGATGCTCCGAATCCTGTGCCGCCGTTCCAGTGCTCGCATCTTCATCGAATGTTCCAGCGGGAAGGGCGTCGACGCTGAACTGCGGCTCCGCCACCATTGAAAGCGTCGCATCGGAAATTCCATCGGCCGACGCTGCAGACGATAAAGCTGTGAAGGGTCCGCCCTGGCCGAATGCGCCCAGCGAGAACATCGAGCCCATGAATGTGAGCAGCAAAATTCTGCAGATATCTTTCGAGCGGTCGTGCAAGTTTTTGTCTCCCCAAGCCAAGACACTGGCAAGCCGCAACTTGGATGCATTCCGACCGGAAAGGTTACTAGACTAAATAGTAGGGATTCCGCTCACAGTCTCTAGAATGGCGTTTCTCCAGAAGTCGCCGTGCGAAATTCTGTACGTACTTAGTTTCTGCTCAAGAAACTGTACGCAAGGCACGACCAACAGGCAGTGCAACCCGGCGCCAATGGGATAACTCTCTTTCGGAAGCAGGAGGGAAAGCAAGGAGGGAAAGCAAGAATGAGACGCGCAAATCCTCGCAGCGGAGGCGGCTACTTTTCCTTCGGTGCCGCTGGCAGTGCATCTGCTGCCCGCAACAACATCTTCCTCTCGCTGCTGTGCGCGTCGTGACACTCCACGCAGGATCCCTTCACCGCAGGCACATGTTCGCGAACCGCCGCTGATTTCTCATGGCACGCGAAGCAGATCTGATTCTTCGGCATCAGCAGGCGCACCGTCGTCATGTCCCCCTGCGTCATCGTCAAATGACACACCGTGCAAGGCACCGCCATCGCCGAATGCACAGACCTGCCGGTGACCTTCTTCTCATGACACGACGAGCACTCCGCATCCTTGGCGAGCGTTCCCGGATGCTCGACCGTTCCTGCCCGCACCATCCCTAACAGCAGCAGGGAAGCGACGACTGTTTCGAGCGTGTGGCGCAGACGCATCATGAACGTCGCGCAATCCTAGTACGTTGGGGCCCCCCGATCACTACTGAGAATCAACTACCAGCTCCTACGGTGAGCCTGCCTCTGTCGCCGCCAAATCGCATCGTTGCCTTCACCCCACGCTTGTGCCATGACTCTCACCACTCGGGCCATTACGAGTGTGATGTATCAACCCGTAAGATTCCCGCCTACTCTGACAATGCAGTTGCTGCTAAGCTTCATGGGCCGAGTTCCGTGGCCAGGTATCGCGGTCGCGTGGTGGCTAAGCGTGGTTGCCGAAGCCGCCGATTTTTTGAGCAAGCGAAAGGAACACTCATGTCAGTTCTATTTGGCAAGCTTTGGAGAGACGAACAGGGCCAGGACATCGCCGAGTACGCTGTGATGTTGGCCGTCATTCTGGTGATCGTTGTGGGCACGATCCGCCTGGTCGGCTCGAACGCCAACAACGTGTTCTCGAACGTGGCCAGCTCCGTCCAGTAGGCCCGTCGCATCGTTATGATGCCGGCTGCTCCGCTCTTCGCGCCGCCGCAGCGAAGGGTGGAGACGCCTGCGGATTTCACCTCACAACGTCTTTACCTCTTCCTCGGTTCCACGACCGAGCCAGTGCGGATCGCGCGCGCCAGCCAGTTCTGAAATCCCGCAATAACATCTCAGTGTTATAACTCTCGGTATGTCCGACAGCACGGGCCCCGTCAAGAACGACCGCGCCACGATGATTGCCGTCTCGGCGCTGGCTTGCATCCTGCAGGACGTTCTGCACGAAGGCCTCGGCCACGGCGAGACCGCGTGGCTGAGCGGAGCGCATCAGATCACGATGAGCACCGTCGCGCTGCAAAGCGACATCGAGACGCGCTGGATTTCCGCGAACGGCACTCTGGTCAATCTTCTGGCCGCGGCAGTCCTCTGGATTCTTCTCCTCCGGCCGCAACGCTACCGTCCGGTGACCCTCTATTTTCTTGTGTTATGCCTCGCAGGAAATTTATTTACCGGCACCGGCTATTTCTTATTCTCTGGAATCGCTAACTTTGGAGACTGGGCAGCCGTCATCGCCGGATTGCATCCGCACTGGATGTGGCGCCTGGGTCTCATCGTGCTGGGAATCGCTTCCTATTACGCGTCGATGCTTCTGGTCGCGGCCAAATTGCGGCCATTCAAGGAACGCGATCCGCGCTCGCGGATACTTCGCTCCGTCTGCTGGACTCCTTACTTCACCGACGGAATTCTCGCGGCCGTGGCCGGTCTGCTGAATCCGGCGGGACTGTTCTATGTGATCGCGTCCGCGCTGCCGTCCACGCTGGGAGCGAATGCTGGTCTCCTCAGCCTGCCCAGCCTGATGTGGCAACCAAACCGCGACGAACCCCTCGCCATCCCGCGCAGCCTGGGCTGGATCGTGAGTGGAGCGATCGCGAGCCTGCTGTTCATCTTCGTGCTCGGACGTGGGATTAGCTGGACGCGTTGAGAGTCGGCCCCGGTATGACCGAAATGGGAATCCGCGACCACTATTTTGTAGAAAGCCGCTTCTACCGGGGGGCATGAGTTTATCGTCATGATTTGGAGCGCAATGATCTCCTTGTATATTTACATTGTGTAAATACAAATTATTCGATGCACTTGGAGTGCACATCCGTCGAAAATCACGACAGATGGGGCAGCCGATTTCAACTTGCGCACAGAAATTGCGTAGCTCCCCTTCGTTCGGGATGACAGTTGCTCTATGAGAATGGCGAACGACTAACGACCAGCGACCGACGTCGCTTCTTTCACACCTAACTGCCAGAACAGAAACGAATACACGTCGGTGAACTCTTCAATCTGCTTGGTCACGGGCTTTCCCGCACCGTGGCCTGCCTTGCTTTCGATTCTCAGCAAGATCGGACGCGTCTTGCTCGATCCATTTCTCGCTTCGGCCTGCATCAGCGCGGCCATCTTCTTGGCGTGCATGGGATCGACGCGCGTGTCGGTGTCCGCCGTCATAAATAAGATTGCGGGATACTCCGCGCCCGCCTTCACGTGGTGATACGGCGAGTAGGCGTAGAGCCACTTGAACTGCTCGGGATTTTCCGAGCTGCCGTACTCGGGAATCCAGAGTTTGGCAATTTGAAAATCCTGATAGTGCAGCATGTCGAGCAGCGGCACCTGGCAGACCACGGCGCGGAACAGGTCGGGACGCTGCGTGATCATCGCGCCCATCAGCAGGCCTCCGTTGGAGCCGCCCTGAATCGCCAGATGATTCTTGTCCGTATATTTTTCGGAGATCAGGTGCTCGGCCGCGGCGATCATGTCGTCGAAAACATTCTGTTTTTTTTCGAGCATGCCGGCGCGGTGCCAGTCTTCTCCGAACTCGGCGCCGCCGCGCAAGTTGGCGACCGCGAAGACGCCGCCGTGCTCCATCCATAAATAAGCCGTGCGGCTGAAGCTCGGTGTCAGGCTGACGTTGAAACCTCCGTACGCGGTGAGCAGCGTGGGATTCTTGCTGTTTTTCTGCAGCCCCTTCTTGTGAACGATGAACATCGGCACACGCGTGCCATCTTTCGATTTGAACCATTCCTGCGCGACTTCGTAAGCGGAGGGATCGATCGAGGGCGCGTCAGCCTTCGTCCAGAGAACAGGCTGCATGTTGTCAGAAAAACTCTCGAGGGTGCCCCATCCTAAACTCGCGTTGTTTGCGAGTTTAGGGTGGGGATTTTGACTCTCTTGACCCGCGATCTCTTGGGAGGAAGCGACTTGAGCCGTGCTGCCAGCGTCGTGCAGTTTGGAAAGGGCACGGCTTCCAGCCGTGCCGTCACCGTCCGACAATGATGTGGGCTTTAGCCCCCGAGGATGATCTTTAAGATCGATCCGATAGATGCCCGGCGGCACCGTGAACGACTGGAATCCGAAGAACGCCTCGTCATGATTCCACTTTCCCCCAGTGCCAAACACGGTGCCGATCGCGGGAAGTTCGATGTCGTTCAGCTTCTTCCCGTCGAGATCGAACAGCTTCAACTGCGACGAAGCGTTCTGTTCGTACTGCGCGAAGAGCTTTCCGCCGAAGACAGCCGCACCCTGCAGAACGGCGTCTGCTTGCGGGATGATTTCCTTCCACGCCTCGCGCTCGAAATTTCCGGCGTCAGTGACGAAGACGCGATAGCGCGGCGCATCTTCATTGGTCGTGATGTACACCTTGCCGTCATAGACATCGGCGTTGTAGAGAAAATCTTTGCCGGTGGTGAGTCGGCTTGAAGCCTTGTCGGACTTGAGGTCTTGCAGATAAAGCTCAGACTTGGTCCATCCTTGCGAGACGTTGATCAGCAGCCATCGTCCATCATTGGACAAAGACACGCTGGGCCAGTCCTCGGGATCGCGGCCCTCGCCGAAGATCGGATCGTCGCTGTCGACAGGACTTCCAAGCAGATGAAAGAAGACGTGCCGGTTGTACACCTCTTGCCCCAGAGGCACGTCTCCCTTGTTCGGATAGCGCGTGTAGTAGAAACCAGAATTGTCGTGCAGCCAGGCGATCGATGCGGCACGCGTGCGCTCGATGGCGTCGGGGAGAATTGTGCCGGTCTTGGTTTCGATGACGTGCAGCGTCGACATCTCCGAGCCACTCTGAGAAGTTCCATACGCGACATATTTTCCGTTGTCGGAAGACTGAAACCAGTCGAGAGCAATGGTGCCGTCGGCGGCAAGCTGATTGGCATTGACGAGGACGCGGTCGGCGCCTTCGAGGCCGTCGCGCACGTAAAGCACCGGCTGGTTCTGCAGCCCCTCGCGCTTGGTATAAAAATAATGATGGCCGGCGATCGCGGGAGCAGTGACGTTGCCAATCGACAGTAGTTCGATGAGCCGTTTGTGAATCGCCTCGCGACCCGGCAGAGGATCGAGCAGAGCGCGTGTGTACTCCATCTCGTCGGCAACCCATTTCTCGGTCTGAGGAGAATCTGGCTTCTCGAGCCAGCGATAGTTGTCGATAACCCGAGTTCCATGAAACGTGTCGGCGATGGGCTTGGACTCCGCCATCGGCGGCCCGTCAGGAACACGCGACAGCGCCGACTTGGACTCGCCGCCGGAAACTGCCGCAGCCACAAATATTAAGGAAGAAGAAGTAAGAAGCAGCAGCAATCGCCCTCCCGACATACCCACCTCAAGCGAAATTCCAGCGTACCAGAAACGCCCGGAGGACTGTTTTCAGCCAGCAACGAAGATGTTATGATGATCAGGATAATCAGGCGAACCCTCAGCGTTCGCCGTTACACTCCTCAGTAGCTCAATGGCAGAGCATTCGGCTGTTAACCGAAGGGTTGTAGGTTCGAGTCCTACCTGAGGAGCCATTTCTCTTGTAAACCGCTGACTCCGCAAGGCTACGACGTTCCTTTCTAATGTTCTTTCTAATGTTTCGCTCCGATTCTCTCCAATTTCAGTATTTGGAAGGAGAGGCCGATGCGATTGAACAGAAGAGTGAGCATTTGGAAGCACGTGCGTGTCGCAGATGGGAAGTGGCGGTATTGCCGCCCGGTGCTCGACGCCAAGGGCAAGATGGTCGCTGACATGGTAACGGTCAAAGGACGCGGAGAGCGTCACACCGAAGGCGGCTACGTCATTTCCTTCTACAATCCGAGCCTGATTTGGCAAAAATGCGGACCCAAGCCAGCGGACGCTGTGGCAGCGGCGGAACGCCAGCGGGCGCTCTTCAAAGCCATGGAACACGGTATTGTCGAGCGACCCAAGAAAGCGCAGACCACGGGGACGAGAGGCGAGGCAGTCACAGGATATCTAGAAGAGCTCCAAGCGAGGGTCGGAAACGGGAGCAAGCGCCCGCGGACGCACAGCGCTTCGAAGCAAATCCTGCGGGAGTTCCAAGAGTGGTACGAGGGCAAGGGCAAAAAAGCGCTGTCGCAGGTCACAAAACTCGATTTGCTCAGCTATGCTGGTTGGGCCTATCAGCACAGCCCTACGAAATCCCGGCGCACCGCCAACACGAAATTCATCCGAGTGAACCAGTTCTTGAAGGCTCGGGGGATTTCAATCGCTACAAACGCGGATGCACCGAAATATACTAAGAATCCACCGGTTTTCGTTTACTCGGAACAGGACTTGGAGCGATTCTTTGCCAAATGCAAACCCCTCCACCGATTGATTTATAAAACATTGCTCATGGCAGGCCTACGGGAGTCGGAGATTGTGTTCCTAACATTCAACCGCCTACATCTCGACCGGGGCGTGATCCGAATCGAGGAGAACCCGAAATACGACTTCATGCCGAAGGCGTATCAGTGTAGGGATGTCTAGACTTCCTAAGAACTGTCGGCCAGATTGGCCCCAAAGCCCGCCACTACCTCTGATACGCATGAGCCGCCCCAAACCCCTCCCGGCAGCCGAAATCGCCGCAGAATCGGCTTCCTGAGAATAGCGCCAAAACTCTCCCCTCACTGCGAACCTTCGATCTGGAGGAGCACAACATTAAGGTCATCCATGATGGCTGAGAGCTTGTTGCGGGTGAGCTCGGGCATCAGGACTGGATCGTATCGGGCGACTGGAATTGAAAGTTCCAACGCATCTTCAAGTTCGCATCGGGCATTGATAAGTTTCGCGAGTACCTTGCTTCGACGTTCGTGGCGCAGCATCAGTCTTCCATTCTGGGGGAAGGAAGCCTGTAGATTGCTGCACGACGGTAGCAGGTTCGCCCGATGGCATTCTGTGCTCAGGGTCACAGTTAGGTCCGGCCCGAGTCTGACCCTAATCGAGCCCGTAGAATGGTTCTGCATGAAACGAATCTGCGTTTTCTGCGGTTCCAGTCAGGGTAGCCGACCGGAATACCGTGCTGCCGCTGAGGAGATGGCTGCGGAATTTGTACGAAGGAACATTGGATTAGTGTACGGCGGCGGCAATGTGGGTTTGATGGGCTTGATTGCGGACGCCGTGCTGACGGCCGGTGGCGAGGCGATAGGAGTTATCCCCGAACACCTCATTGCTCTGGAGGTCGGGCACAAGGCGCTGACGAAACTCCATGTCGTTCACTCTATGCACGAACGCAAAGCTCTGATGGCCGACCTGTCGGATGCGTTCATCGCTATGCCGGGCGGATTCGGGACGCTGGAAGAGTTTTGCGAAGTGCTGACGTGGGCGCAGCTTGGCCTGCACGCGAAGCCCTGCGGCATTCTGAATGTGCTTGGATATTATTCGCCGCTGCTCCGGATGTTCGACCATGCGGTGGAAGAGCGGTTCCTAAAGCCAGAGAACCGGGCGTTGGTGCTGGCTGGGGAATCGCCTGCAGAACTGGTTCAAGCACTGGAGGGATGGCATCCGGTACATGTTGAGAAATGGCTGGATCGGGAGATGAGATAAGGGCTTATCAGGTCTTCTTGGTGGTCACGATACTCAGCAAGGAGCGGCGACCGGGCTCGGGGTCTCCGGTGATTAGATACGCCAGCACAGCCCCTTGAAATAGTTGCAAGATTTCCTCGACTGTCGCCTGATCTGGCAGAACTTTTATGAGCAGTTCCATCCAGAGGCGTTGCTGCTCGGCGTAGAAGGCTTTTGCACGGGCTGACCCATTCCACGCACGGCGGGACAAATCCATCACGAGCAGAAGAACGCCCTTATTTTCGCGGGCAATGGTTCTTTCCCAGAGTGCCATCACGACAGATTCGGGAGTAACCACTGCGGGGAAGGCTTCCGGGACAAATTGCGCCCGCAGTCGATCTTCCAAACGGGTCATTGCGCCTTCCTCGATGTTTTCCCGCCCCCCGAAGTAGTGAATCAGCATCCGTTTGCTGATCTTGACTCGATCAGCGAGTTGATCGAGGCTGAGGTCAAGTGTCCCTGCCCGCACGAAGGCCGCTAGGCAGCGATCCAAGAGCTCCTCCCGCCCGACAAGTTTTTGTGGTTGCCGTTTCATGTACCACGTGGTACAACCTGATGTACCAGATGGTACATTCTACATTGGAAGGAACGCTTATGAAAGGACAAGAGGTAGTGCTGCTGCTGATTCTCGGTCTGGTCATTTGGGTACTGGGGACAATTCACTATGCCAGAACTGGTGCTGTTGTGTTGGAGAGTACGCGCGTGCAATATTGGACGTGGTTCATCCTGTCGCCGATTGTCTCGGCGATCCTGTGCATTCTGATTCTGCGATGGCGTCACATTGCTGCGACGAACTGGTCTTCAGCGATGCTCCTGTTGGCTATTCCGGGGATGATTGGCGAAGCGGTGGTGCTCCTGAACCTTTCGACTTTCATGCCGAAGATTCACGAGTCTTCCGGAGGTAAGTACGGCGCGTTCTTGTTCGCTACCTATGCACTTGTGCTTGGGATGGCCGAAATCGTAACCCTAAGGGCAAGGCGGTAATCACGGCAAATCCTCCCCAGATCGGCGGAACGCTTAGTGCCCCTACGGCTCCGGCAAGAAGTACAAGCGGTGCTGCGGCGGGGCGACGCGGAACTGACGAAAAAAACCCGGCTTGCGACACTCCGCAATCGCGTTAGTAAGGTGCGGAGCCGCAAACGTGCTCCTCGTTCGTGCCGAGGCGCCACAAGCGAAGCGCGAGGAGCGATGTCGGCAGAGGATTTCAACGGATCGTCTCAGTGCAGCCTTCTGAATACTTTCTAATGTTTAAGCAACTTTCTAATAAAAATCGACTCCCCAAAAAGCCCAACAACACTGTAAAAATAGGCTTTTTGCTTGCTACGGTAGAGCTAACTGTTTTACCTTCAACACTGAGAAAATCGGAGTGTTAAGAAAGTACCGTCCTACCTGAGGAGCCATTTCTTTTCATAGTCTTACTGCACCGCGACATCTTCTACCTCCATCGACTTTGGGGACTTTTTGAGGGACCCTTGTGGAATTTTGGTTCTTCCAAAAACATCGGCAGCTTCTCGCAAAGCCTGGCTCCCGATGGTGGTCGTATCGCTTCGCCATTATTCGCGCGTTCAGTGGAATGAAACGTCCCGTGCCGGTTCGCGTTTTGGACTTTCCAACCGTAAGCATCTTTGCCACAAAGTCCAACTGCTTCCATTGCAGCAACCGGATCTCGCTTTAGCGCATTCCAGTATGCAGGGCCAGCATCACAGCCGGGTAGAGCAAGCGCGATCGGCTCTGCAGGCAAGCCGACAGCAAAGCGGTTTCCTCCTCGCACGTCAGAGCGTGGCCCACATCGTCGAGCGTGGGCAACATGCGAACGTCTTGCGGTATTTCTGCCCAGACGCGATGGCGTCGCAGAATCGCGCGCAGCGTTCCTATTTCTAGGTTGATCGTCTTCGGAGAGGCTTTTTCTGCGATTCGAGCGTTTTGATAGCGGCTCACGTCTTTGGCCCCATGCTCTCCCAGCCGAAAATCCCCACCTGCGGGCCATTTATTCTGCTTTTTCCCGCCGGCGCGGTTACCACATATCCTTCGTAGCCGTTCCGAGATCTCCTCAGGAAGGCGAAATTGATTTTTGTATTTCCTATACATCAAGTACCCGTAAAGACTCCTTCGGCAAAGTCCAGTCGGCCCCCAAACGGCGCGGCGGAGAGCGTCAACAATTTTGCTAAAGCGGAGGGAGTATTATGCGAACAACAAATGAAGTTGACTGGGAAATGGAGTGACCGATGCCTGGGTTCTTAGACTGGCCGGCGCCGCAGACGGGGCGGCCTGGGCGTCGCCGCCTTATCCTTCTTATTCTTGTGGTGCTTGCCATCATCTTATTTGGTGGTCGGACGTCTTTGTCGTACTACGTGGATGTGCTCTGGTTTCGATCGCTTGGCTACGGGGACGTTTTCTTTAAGACATTGAGACTCGAGTGGGAAGTCTTTACGGTTTTTGCAGGGGCAACTTTTATCATCCTCTACGGATGGTTCCGAGTTCTGAAGCGGGCCCATCTCCCGGACCTGCCAGATGGTCATACGATTTTGATCGGCGGACAGCCGTTGAAGCTGCCCATGGATTCTGTTCTGCGGCCCATCGCGCTTGGCATTTCGCTCGCCATTGCCGTTGCAACTGGGGCCGCAATGGCAGCTGAATGGCCAACGCTGGCGCTGTATTGGTATGCGCCTAGTAGTTTTGGTAGCGTCGCGGACCCGATCTTCGGAAAGCCTCTAAATTTCTTTCTTTTCGCCCTGCCGGCGTGGCAGGTCATCCTCGGCTGGCTGCTTACGTTATCGCTGATTACCTGTGCTCTCGCCGTTCTCTTCCTTCTCGTCACGGGCGGAGCACGCGTGCTCGCCGGGCGGCTCAGTCGCCATATCATATTGCCCTGGCGGGGCTTTTCCATCGCGTTTGGGTTTCTATTGCTGATTCTCGCGATGAACGCGTATATCAGCCGGTTCGCGCGATTGCTCGATGATCATACGATCTTCGGCGGCGTGACTTACACAGACGCGCACGTCATTCTCACTGGAATGCTTGTTGTATGCGCGGCGCTCGTTCTGGGCGCCCTGATCGCCTTCATCAACGCTGTCCGAGTCCCTCGGGGTCGTTGGCTGGTCGCGGCGATTGTTCCGGCGGCCGTCTGTTATGTCGCTGTTCAAGCAATTGCCTGGTACGTCGGCAGCTTTATCGTCAAGCCGAACGAACTGGTTCGTGAGAAACCTTACATCGTCTACAACACTGCGTTGACACGGCAGGCCTACGGATTAGACGGGGTCACCCAGCGCGAGTTTCCGGCGGAAACCACTGTTGAGGCGGTCGATCCCGCAAGTAATCAGGCTACGCTTCAGAACATCCGACTGTGGGACTGGCGAGCACTCCAGGACACGCTGCGCCAAATTCAGGAAATCCGCACCTACTATGACTTCCCGGACATCGACATTGACCGCTACGACATTGACGGCACAACCCGTGAGGTGATGCTAGCGGCGCGCGAGTTGAACGTCGATAAGCTTCCGGAGAGCAGCCGTAATTGGATTAACGAGAAGCTGATTTACACCCATGGCTATGGAATTACGATGAACCCGGTCAACGGGTTCACGCCGGAGGGATTGCCCACCCTGATTTTGAGCAACATGCCGGTCCAAACCACAGTCAGCAGTCTGAAAGTAACACGCCCCGAGATCTATTTTGGGGAGTTGACGAATACTGACGTGTATGTCAAAACTCGGCAGCAGGAGTTTAACTACCCGCAGGGCCAGACCAACAACTTAAATTCCTACGAAGGCAACGGAGGCATAGTCCTCGGCGGTTTTCTGCGGCGTATCATCATCGCACTTGACCACGGCGACCTCGCCAAGCTCCCATTCAGCGATGATGTGAATCCGAGCAGCAGGCTCCTGATGCGGCGCAACATACGCGATCGCGTAACGGCGTTAGCGCCCTTCCTCACTTACGATCAAGATCCCTACATTGTGATCGGGGACGATGGCCGGCTGTCATGGATCATGGATGGATTTACGGTCTCCGAAAACTATCCTTACTCGACCCACTATTCCCTCGGCAACAACCTCATCAACTATATGCGTAACAGCGTGAAGGTGGTCATCGATGCTTACGATGGCACGACAACCTTTTACGTGTTCGACACGGAGGATCCGATCATCGCGGCCTATCGGCGGATTTTTCCCAGCCTGTTCAAAGATGCGTCCATAATGCCGCCCGGGCTGCGCAAGCATGTGCGCTATCCCGAGCTGTTGCTGAAGCTGCAGGCGGATGTTTACGGTCTCTACCACATGACCGATGCGGAAGCATTCTACAACCGGGAAGATCTGTGGACGGTCGCCACTGAAGTCGGCATGACCGAGGGTGGCGAGCAAGCCACCCAGGCGATGCAGCCGAATTTTGTGCTGATGAAACTTCCGGGCGAAAGCGGGGAGGAGTTCGTGGAAATTCTGCCCTTCACTCCGGCGAACCGAAATAATCTGATTGGGTGGATTGCCGGGCGCAGCGATGGCGCACATTACGGTACGTCGGTGGTCTACAACTTTCCTAAGACGAAGCTGGTCGATGGACCGCTGCAAATCGAGGCGCGAATTGATCAAAACGCGCAACTCTCCGGACAACTGACGCTGTGGAATCAGCAAGGCTCGCATGTTCGGCGCGGGGCCTTGCTGGTAATTCCGACCGGAAAAGCGCTCTTATATGCGGAGCCTATTTACCTCCAGGCCGAACGAAGTCCGATGCCGGAGTTGCGGCTCGTCGTTCTCGCGCTGCAAGATCGGCTTGCGTACGGGCCGACCTTCGAGTCAGCGATGGCGTCCCTTTTCGGAGGAGCGGTCTCGTCCCTGACCGCCCCGTCAACGAGCGCAGCGGGCACCCCCGCGGAGTCGGAGAGGAAAACACCCGCTTCCATCGCCTCGCCCGCAGCAAATCTCAACGCACTCATCGCGGAAGCCGCTAGGGACCTTGCCGATTACCAACGCCTGACGGCGGAAGGGAAACTCGGTGAAGCTGGACAGAAGCTTGAAGAGTTGAAGCGTGCACTCGACAAGCTCCACGCTCAACAAAAATAACTCGGCCGCCCTCGGCCCGCGGAGCTTGATCACCTTTCACAACGTCACAAGTAGGCCTGTTCGTCGATTTGTCCCGCCGGGTAGTGTCCTAAAACTAGGGATTTACGTACACGTTGTCGAAAGACGCATCGATTGATGCGAACGGTCGGGGCGCGCTCGTGCAATGTGGGGCGCCCCCAGACGTGATACAAAGTCGGCAGGGGTCAGTCCATGGGAATTTTTATGATCTTCCTCGTGGTCGCAGGTGTCGCAGGCTGCGCCCTTCTGGGATCGATTGTCCTGGCGCTAGTCCCGATTTTTCGTCTGACGATCCTGAATGTTTTCGTTTTCGTGATCGGAGCGATCGTCGGCGTGTTTGCCCTCGCAAATTTGGTTGAACGGCCCTTGATGAATGTCGGCCTGTACTCAAATATGACGATCGCCCGTCAAAACCAACTAAGCCTCCTTTTCGACTTCTTCTGGGCCCTCATCGGCGGAGCTTTGTTCGTTTGGTTGAAGACGCGTCTGCGGAAGTCCTCATAATACAGAGGAAGCACCCATTAGCGCGTCAATCGGTGAGGTGGCCTGTTGGCAGCAGTCATCTTGGAATCCGTGTGCTACAGGCGCAATTCGAGCACGTTTAGGCATTGGCTCCTCCTGAATGATCGCGCTATTATCCCTGCTAGTTGTGGGGTCTGCGTTCTGCAACCTCTGGAATCAGCCTCCGACTCGTTGAGGATCGGACGATGGGCTTGGGGCCCTACGTCCTAGTCATTTATGGGCTCGCATTCGCGTTCCTCGCGATCGCAATCCTCTGGTGCGTCCCGGGACTCCGCGTCACTTTTGTTAATGTTCTGTTTCTTTACCTCGAAGCCCAGAGTCGAGATAGCTGCCTGCCCTCCATGATCGGGAGAATGCCTCGAAATCGGTATTAAGCGGAATCACGATTCGTCGCGATTGCGTCGGGTGGGCGAAAGGTGTGACGCCAGCTTCGTTCGCCCTTATCCAACGCCTCAATCAATTCTTCGACCAGCGAACTCAGCTTCGTGGAGTCGCTTTCATTTGTTACAGCAACACAAAGTTCACGCCAATCTCTTTGCATCTCGTCAGCCATATTCACCTCTCATGTTCCGGTGCGAATGCCGAGGAATGAAGCATGTTTGTTGCCACGTTGCCAAGTGGCTCTGTTGACTAGGGTTCACATCACGGTGCGGGCACATTTATCATTTGGTTCGGCAATTTTTGCGATACAGGATTCCACGTATTTACTTGGCTGGCTCGGCGAAGAAAAGAGAATCAATTGAGCTCAATGTTGAGAACCCAGCATTCGCCGTCAAAGCGTCAAAGCCTCAACAGACTAGTAGGGCAATGCCTGCCAGCTACCGCAACGGCAGTTAAACTGACTAGAGCGAGACATCCCGCATTCGTTCGCTTGTGGATGGGGAGGTTGCGAAGGCAAAAAGTGCCCCAGCAGCCCTCAACGAGAAAGCAACCCTGGCTGGTGAGGAGCGTGAGTTTGGGATTCGCAGACACCGAATTCTGATGGCTCTTACCACCTCAAGCCGCTAGCGCATATCGGCTGTTGGCATACGCCAGAAGGGCTCTCATTTCCTCGCTCGAAGAAATGTAGAACTCTGCGATTGATCTGGCGCGTTTTAGTTTGTTCTGGACTGACTTGGAGGGATGGAACAGCAGGAACCGGATGTGGTGTTCCCGCGCCCATTGTTGCAGAAACACGAGCATGCCAAGACCGCCGCCTCCGATGGCTCGCACCTCCGAGAGTTCAAGAACAACAATCCGGGCACCTGTTTGCGAAGTCACGGCTTCGCGCAACTTATAAGCGGACTCTCTCTGCACAATTCTGCCCGCGCACCCAAGGACAACTAACTCACCTATGTTTGCAACGGTTACATTCAGCACAACTTCCTCCCAGTATTGCTTCTATCAAGGACTGTTCTGCTTGACCACCTGTCTATGCTCATTTGTTTACTCGAACTCAAAGCGCTGATGCTACCGGAGCGCTGCGGTTATGCAGGAAATGCTCAAGGCTACGCTGCTCGCTTCTCTTTGGCGGGGTGCAGGTGGGAGCGATGCTTTTCCCTCATTTGCACTGTCGAAACAACTCCGCAGCCAAGGTCTGCGAGTTGCGCAAGCTCATGCTGAATTCCTTGTAGCCGCTCACTCCTCCGTCCGTGAGCGACTTGAACATCGGTTCCATTCCCGCCGTCACGCCGAAACTGCTGATTCAACGCTTGAATCTCGGCGATCTCAATTCGGAGATGTCCGATCCTGTTTCTAAAAACCCCTAGATGATTCATCATAATGAGGATACCTTTCAAAAACGATTCCACAATGGCGGGATAGCGAAAGGAGCGCCAACAAATGATGGAACGTCACAACTTCGTGGCCGCCGACCTCCTGAACCAACAAACGCCCAGACACAATTCGAATCGGGGGGCTTGTTGGCAATCCCAGTGTTGTCTCAGTAATTCGTAGCTTCCAACAACTACATGCCACCTGGGTTCTGGTCAAAAACCAGCGATTCTTTTTGCCGACCGAAGTCGATTTCTTTGAGCGTTGAGATATCCGCGTTTGCTTGGTTCGTCATGACGGCATCTTGAGTTATTTCATGGTCAGCCGTCTTCAACGTTGCTGGTGCTGTGACCAGAGTCTTTCCGTTCTGTTCGAAACTCACCTGTACCATAGAGCCCGAGCCTTGCCACTCCACCTTGTAGTTGCCGGGCCTCAACTGTGTGCTACCGACCTGCACGGCATCGGAAAGTTCGACCGAGTGTGAATTGTCCTGTGCCGGAACGGCGAGTGGAAACACCAGAACCGCAGTTGAAAGAGCTGTCAGGTAGTGCAAATACTTGATCTTCATAAAGAAGGCTGCCTCCTCATTAGTAGCTGTAATGTTGACGTGCGTTTGCATCGTGGACATGAACGGGAACTAAAAATGCCCGAACTGGAGCGTTCTATCAATCATTTCTGCCAAGCGTCATCAAACTGCTGAGCCCTGTTCAGGCACCTGAAAGAGGAAGCAAGGTTGCTTACTCCATACGGATGCTGCATGTGGGTGGCCCCTCGGCTCTGACCGCGCAACTTGTTGCTTTGATACGGGGAGGGAGAGGATTGAACGCAGAAGAGTTGGGTCGCGTTGTGTAATTGTGGAGGGGAACGAGCACAAACCGTAATTGGTGCCACGGAAGGGTAGCTCGCCTGCCAGCTTCACCCCCGGCAGCAAAGCCCGTACTGCTGCCACAAGCGAAACCACGGGCTGTGTGCGAGCATTTCGTCATGCCGTCGATTTGCAGCCGCTAGGTCGGTCGGACTCAGCGGTCTGGTGTCCGGTTCGGCAAAGATGCGCTCAAGGCGCTCGATGTCGGCAATAGTCTGCTCGACGTCCATTTCGTCTCAATATCCCCCAAGAACGTGGAAACCGTCAAACGGAGCGGTGGTTGCCAGCCAAAGGGACCTCTTTAAAAGAAGCGAAACGAAGAGAACGCGCATACCTCTGAGCATTGGAATACACCTGCCTCATCGGGTTGCAGTCGGAAGGACCTCAAGCCAGTGCGTCACGTTTCGCGGTTGGTCGCCAGAGCGAGGAGGAATTGAACAAGCTTCGCGAACATCAAACGCAGTTCATCGTCCATAGCGTCGAGAATTATACTTTCTGTCCAGCGAAGGCGGGCTTCGAACATTGTCAAGAGAAGGGTTCGTGAGCCAAGTGGGGACGTAGGCGAACAGATATACCGGAGCTTCCGATTTCTCGATTACACTGATCCACGCTTACCCGGCGCGGAGGCGTTCACCCATGCCCAACCAGCCATCACCCGCGAATGCTCACTTCAAATCGTTCGCGGTCTGCGCCTGCGTGGCGAAGAACATCGGCCTCCTAATTAGAGATCAAGTGAAAACGCAACTGACCGAACGACGCATCATCAAAAGCGACCGATCCTGCATCACCGAAACGCTCGATGCTGACGTGGACCAGCTCATCCACACTCTGGCCACGAAACCCAGCGAACTGACCGCCGCTGAACAACGCCTCGGCGAGGCTCTGGCTAAATACCGTATCGATGTCCGCAGAGAGTTCTAGCTTGGCTGACTCGATAACATTCGTCGATGGGAACTCACCGTTTCGGTTTCTGCCGCTGATTGTCCCAATGTTTGGAATCCCAGAACCTTTGGAAGTGATTTGGATCACAGACGATATGCCAGTAGGCAGATTCCGACTTCGGCGCTCGCGGCCTGACAGGTGCTCACGCGTAGCTTTGATCGGGAGACCGGGGGACATGAGCGTTTCCGCCCCCTCACAACCTACGGCTTGCGATGTCCACGGCCCGCCTGAATCCGCAGTAACGCGTCGACCAGTGCATCGATCTCTTCGCCTATGTTGTAGAGCGCCAGTGACGGACGGACGCTGCTCTCGACTCCCATGCGTCGCAGGATCGGCTGAGCACAGTGGTGTCCGGAGCGCACCGCAATGCCTTCCTGGTTGAGCGCGGCGCCAACGTCTTCGGTGCGAACGTCGTCGAGCACGAACGACAGGACCCCAGCTTTTTCACGAGCAGTTCCGATCAGCCTCAGACCGGGGACCGTGAGCAGTCCCGCCGTAGCGTAGTTCAGGAGTTCGTGTTCGTAGGCGGCGATGCTCTCAATCCCGATCTGCTCGACATAGTCCAGAGCCGCACCGAGTCCAACAGCGTCGGCGATGTTTCCGGTGCCGGCCTCAAAGCGTGCGGGGGCACTCTGGTAAGTAGTCTTTTCGAAGGTGACGTCCACGATCATGTTGCCGCCGCCGTGCCAAGGCGGCATGTTCTCAAGGACGTCGAGCTTTCCATACACAGCGCCGATGCCGGTCGGACCAAAGACTTTGTGTCCCGAGAAGACGTAGAAGTCGCAATCGAGGGCCTGAACATCGGCTCGCATATGCGAAACCGCTTGCGCACCATCGACGACGACACGTGCGCCATGGCGGTGCGCCATCTCAACCATCTCGCGTGCCGGAGTGATGGTTCCAAGCGCGTTGGAGACTTGGCTGAATGAAACGATTCGGGTGCGTGGCCCCAGCAATCTCTCATATTCCTCGAGGATGATTTCTCCCCGATCATTGACGGGCGCAACCCGCAATTTCGCCCCCTTCTCTGAACACAGTTGCTGCCAGGGCACGATATTGGCGTGATGTTCGAGCCAAGTGATCACAACTTCGTCGTCCTTCTGAACGTTGCGGCGTCCCCAAGCCTGGGCAATGAGGTTGATGCCCTCAGTCGTCCCGCGAACGAAAATGATTTCGCGCGTTGAAGAAGCATTCAAAAAGCGGCGTGTTTTCTCGCGAGCACTTTCGTAGGCGTCGGTGGCCCGCGCCGCCAGAGTGTGGGCTGCCCGGTGAATATTCGAATTTTCATGCCGATAGAAGTATGACAAGCGGTCGATGACCGCGTTCGGCTTCTGCGTAGTGGCGGCGTTATCGAGCCAGATCAACTGTCGGCCATGCACGCGTTCTTGCAGGATTGGAAAATCCTGGCGGATCAACCGCGGATCCAGGGGGCGCTTTGCCACTCCCAGGTCAGGGACGACGTCCGGCCGGAACTCCACCGACTCTGTACCGTCAGAGGGGAGGGTTGCAGATTCTCCGGCGCGAGGCGATTTTGTGCCGTCGCCAGGAATGGTGGGTTGCACCTGCGGCAAATGCGGCGTAAGCGCCGATGATCCGGCGAATGCAGGAAACGAACCCGACTCACTTCCGGAGGGTGCGCTCGTCGGCGCGGATGAAGGCAGTACCGGAACTCCAGGCGGCGACTGAACCCCCGGCACGCCGGGAAACGAGAACAGACTGCTCACCGATGGAAAAGATGTGGGCGAATTGAAGGTCGCAGTTTGTTCCGGACTGGCGGATGGCTTCACCTGTTCAGCCGGAGCAGAAGGAGCGGCGGATGCGGGGAGTCCCGGCGACAGTTTGGGCAGATCGGCGGACGATACGGGAAGAGTTCCACTAACGCTCTGCGTGGTCGGAGCCACAGGTGATACCAACGCCGGCTGCGGACTTCCGGGCACCGACACTCCCGGCACTCGGGGAAAGGAATACATCTCGTTTGCCGCGGGAATCGTTGGGCTGATGGCAAACGGATCTGCTCTTGACCCATCAAGCGCCGGACCTGGAGTCCCTACAGCGACTGTCGGCAAAGGCTGCGCCGATGCCACATCGGCTCCGCTCGGCGCTGCTGTTGGAGGCGATGAAGGCACGGCCGGAACTGCTGGGAACGAGTACATTTCGTTCGACGGAGGAAGCACGGGTGCTGCTGCCCAAGGAGCGGCGATTGTTCCGTCCAACACTTCGGACGGCGAACCCGGCAATCCCGGCGGCAGAATGGCTGGCGATAGAAGTCCGGCTGCACCTGCGAGCGAGGCGGCAATTGCCCGAAAATCTGCCTCGTTCAGAGGTCCGAACGGCAACGACGAAGGCGATTGCGGAGCAACTGGCCCTGAGGACAGGCTCTGCGGTCTCCCGAACGTCACAACCTCGCTCGGCAGTTCGGGCATCGGTCCGGATGGCGGAGAGGTCGTGTGTGTCGCTCCGAGGTCGACCTCGCCCGGGGGCGAAACCGGCGTAGTGGGTTGTCCTGGCAAAGCCGCGAAGAACTCATTGGCCAGCTTCGCGATGATTGCGGGATCGGGCAGAGACGGAAAACCGGCGAACAATTTCTCGTACCGCTGCGTATCCTGCGCTCGATCGGCTGCGCTTGCAGGCGTTAATGCGTCCGCCGCTAACCGCTCACTTGTACTCGTGGTATTGGTCAACATTTACGTTCTCCAGAACGCCAATAGCATCGTCAGTGAGGGCCGCGACCGAACAATAGAGCGAGATTAAGTAAGAGGCAATCGCCTTGTGATTGATTCCCATGAAGCGAACCGATAGGCTGGGCGACACTTCTCCCGGAAGGCCCGGTTGGAATAGCCCGATCACTCCCTGCTTCTTCTCGCCGGTACGCAACAGCAAGATGTTGGTCTTCTCGGCTTTCACGGCTACTTTGTCGCAGGGAACCAGCGGGATGCCACGCCACGTCAAGAACTGTGAGCCAAAGAGATTGACCGTCGGAGGAGGAACACCTCGACGAGTACATTCGCGACCGAAAGCGGCGATGGCTCGTGGATGCGCCAGGAAGAAAGATGGTTCTTTCCAAACCTTGGCGATCAGTTCATCGAGGTCGTCCGGAGTAGGCGCTCCCTTTCTGGTCTTCACCTTGAACTCCGGGGTGACATTGTTGACCAAACCGTATTCTGCATTGTTGACCAGCTCATTCTCCTGACGCTCTTTCACTTTTTCGATCATCAGACGCAATTGCTCGCGGATCTGATCATGTGGGCTACGGTACAAATCCGAGATTCGGGTTTGCACGTCGAGTACGGTCGTGACGGCGTTCAGCGTGTACTCCCGCGGCTTCTCTTCGTAGTCCACATAGATTTCGGGCAGGTCGACTTCTTCATCGGGGCTGCATTCGATCGTCCGTGTCCCGGGGTGGGTGGGTTTGACCTTGTTAACGCGATAAGTTCCAGCTTCAACGGGTACCCACGACAAGAAACTGACCAGCCAGCGTGGCGTGATCGTCTCCATCATGGGGACGGTTTTGGTGACATTCGCGAGCTGGCGCGCTTGCTGTTCGCTCAAAGTGTGACGGACTTCGGCTTTCTCAGGCATGGATTAGCTCCTCATATTGCAAAAAGGAAATCGTTGGCGGATGCGATCAGAGATCGGGAGTGCGATTGCACGGATGCAAGACCCTCGTCGTCGGAAAAGTAATGAAGGATGCACCTGCATTGTCAGTGACCGACATCACGAAGATTGCGATTTTGGTTTTGTTCGAGAACAGTTCGCAAAGCTGGCGCGATATCAATGAGTCTCGCCACAGTCTTAGAATTGGACACAAGAATCAATTGGCCGAGGATTACCCGAGAGATGTAACGCCTCCCTGCGGCAGATGTCAAGTTACAAAATAGGAAAGCTTGTGAATGCCGCTCCCATCTAGGGTTTCCAAGACATAAATCTACGCCGCGCCGCGGGAAGAGAACGAAAGTCACAGACCCGAAGTGATCGGGCGCTGGTTCTTAAGCCGCGGCGGCTTGTGCTCTCGCGAACTTCTTGCGGGCTTGCGCGCGGATAACCTCAAGTTCTGTCTGCAGCCTGCGGATTTCCGCATCCAGTTCACGGAAGTTCATGCACGGTGAAGTGATGAGTCCCTCGGCCTTGGTTGCGCCATAGTTCTTCGTCCCACTCGCCTTCACGCAAACATGAGCAAGCTGACGTTTGGTTTTCGGTTCACTGTCGAGAAAGATGAGATCGAGGTTGGCAGTTTCCATGCAGCGGATTATAGGACTAAAGTCTCTATCCGCTACCTGTGGATTTCTATTCATATTTGAGAGCGTTCGGAGCCGGCGAGGCAGTTGAAATGAGTGTTCGGGATCACAAAATGGTCTGGGCTCAACGCGGACAAGTCGCGGTGCAACGTGTAGGTTCAGCGGGTAGGGCGTTGCTAGTGGCCGGCCGAGGCTGCATGTGCCTTATAGAACTTTTTCTTAGCCCGCGACCGGATTTCGTCGAGTTCAGCGTGCAATCGCCGGATCTCCGCGTCCAGCTCTATAAAACTCATGCACCGGGCTGAGATGAGCCGATCGGCCTTCACTCCGGCATAATCTTGCTGGCTTTCCGTCTTCAGATAGATGCAGGCGGATGGCTCCTGAGTTTTCGGGTCGCTCTCCAGATATGCGAAGTCGAGGCTCGAAGTTTCCATAACGGCGATTATGGCATACGGGTAGCAGAAATGCCTGAACGAGAGTCCTAACCCGGGCGTAACTTTCAGGGAACCTTACTGCGGTTTACTAACTCGCCACTGGTTCGCAGCGAAGACCTCCCGGTCTTTCGGCGTTTTCAGCCGCGAGAAGCAGCGTCGCCATCTCTGACGCTTGGACTCGGAGTTCAGGAACGGCAATAGACCAAGCGAAACGAAGCCTCGCCAAAACTCCAGCTCAATCTCTATTATATCCATCGACAATATAGTAAACTGTCACTGCGGTGGGTCCGGCCAGTTTGAAGTGGAGAAAAACCCATGATTATTTTCTTCGAGAAGACTTGGGCGCTTGGGTGGATGTTAGCTGTCGTGGTCATTCTGTACCGGTTCGACAAGTGGTCTGCGAATACGGATCCGGAAACTCTTAACGCACCAGTCTCTGGCGAGGAAGTCCGAACGGTTCCGGGACAATCCCCCGCGAGAAAGACCACTCCTCCATTCGTAGACGGCACTTGGTTTTGAAAATCGATTTTCAATCGTCCGTCGCCGAACCACACCTTCATGCGAACTCTCTGGCTCAACACGTTTGCCATCCTTGCGGTCGCGATCGCTGTTACGCTGGTCGTGGTCAAGAACATCGAAGGCGACACTTCGAATCAGATACTGAACGTCTCCTATGATCCGACCCGTGAACTCTTCCAGGATCTGAACCGCCTGTTCATCGCGCAATATGCAAAGCAGACCGGCAAGAAACTGACGATCCAGCAATCCCACGGCGGCTCGTCGCGTCAGGCGCAAGCGGTTATTGATGGGTTGCCCGCCGATGTCGTTACCTTGGCGCTGCGCTCCGACGTTGAGGCCCTTCACAAACGGGGGCTAATCGCCGACGGTTGGGCCCAGCGCTTGCCAAAGAATTCCGAACCCTACACCTCGACCATCGTTTTCGTCGTCCGCAAAGGAAATCCCAGGGCCATCAAAGATTGGCCGGATCTGGTCCGTCCGGGTGTCGCCGTTATTACGCCCAATCCCAAGACCTCAGGAAACGGAAAACTCAGTGTTCTTGCCGCCTGGGGATCGGTGATCTACCGGGGTGGAACCGACTCGCAGGCTCTGCAATACCTCAAGCTGCTTTACCAGCACGTGCCTGTCCTCGATACTGGTGCTCGCGATGCGACGAATGCGTTCACGCAAGAGAAGCTCGGAGATGTCCATCTAACTTGGGAAAATGAGGCTCTTCTCGAAACCGAGGAATATCGGGGCGATCTCGAGATCGTCTATCCACCGGTGAGCATTTGTGCTGAGCCGAGCGTTGCATGGGTGGACGCTAACGTCTTACGCCGAAAGACAGAACCCTATGCCAAGGCCTACCTGGAGTTTCTCTTCAGCGACCAGGCACAGGAAACCATCGCCCAACACGGTTACCGGCCCATCAATGCGGAAATATTGAAGAAGCACGCGGAGCGGTTTCCGCAGGTCGATCTCTTCCCCGTCACCGTTCTTGCCAAAGATTGGGACGAGGCGCAGCAGAAGTTTTTCGCTGACGACGGTATCTTCAAGGCAGTCCATCCGGAGGAGGCGAAACTGGGGCAAGCAAAACAATGAAGCTCGACTACTCCTGGGGAAGCGTTCGCCACGATTTGCTCGCAGGCGTTACTGTTGCCGCCATCTCTCTGCCGCAGGCGATGGCGTATGCCCTCATTGCCGGCGTGGATCCTCGCTTTGGTCTGTACTCTGCCATCGTAGTTACGCTCGTGGCTTCGATCTTCGGTTCATCGTCTCACTTGATCAACGGCCCGACCAATGCGATCTCTCTCGTGGTTTTCAGCGCGCTCGCATTCTTTGATCCTGACGCCCGTTTTGACGCGTATCAGGCCATGTTCCTGCTGGGGATCATGATTGGCAGCATCCAGATTCTGATTGCGGTCTTCAAACTCGGGGACCTGACGCGCTACATCTCCGAATCCATCGTGATCGGTTTCATGGCTGGGGCAGGCACGCTCGTGGGATTAACTCAATTGGGCAACCTGACCGGCATCCGGGACCGCGGCACCGGACAGCAGCATGTGCTCTACCGTCTCTGGCTAACGCTGAGTGGCGGCCACGTGAATCCGCGCGCCCTCGGCATCGGATTGGGAACGATCGTACTCGTTGTCGTGCTCCGAAAATTGGCGCGCAAATATCATCTGCCCCAATTCGATATGCTGTTGGCCCTGATCGTTGCCGGCGTTGTAGCTGCCGCCTTCGGCTGGTCGAAGCCAACGCTCGATGGCAAGACGATCATATCTGTCGTCGGCAGTGTGCCCCGCAGCCTACCGTTGCCTCATGTTCCCGAAATCAAGTTCTGGTGGGTGAGGGAATTGTCAGGAAGCGCGTTGGCCATCGCTTTCCTTGGACTTCTGGAGGCATTAGCAATTGCGAAGTCCATCGCCAACACTACGCGACAATCGCTCGACTACAACCGGCAGTGCCTGGCGGAGGGGCTGGCCAATCTCACCGGCGGATTCTTCCAGTGCCTGCCGGGATCCGGCTCCCTGACTCGTTCGGCCATCAACTTTCAGGCGGGCGCAGTGAGCCGTGTTTCCGGCGTCTTCGCGGCGGGGACGGTCGCCTTGGTGGTCGTCGCACTCGCGCCCTTCGCTCGCTACATTCCCAAAGCTGCTTTGGCCGGGCTCCTTCTGGTAACAGCTGCCCGGCTGATCGATTGGAAACGCCTGAGCTACGCCATGCGCGCCTCGCGCTACGACGCTGGTTTGGTCTTGGTTACCGCTTTTTCGGCGGTCTTTATTAGCGTCGAATTCTCCATCCTCATCGGCGTAGCTTTGTCCATTCTGATGTTTGTTCCGCGTGCCGCTCTTCTGCGCTGGTCCGAACTCGTGGTCAGCAGCGAGCGCGTCGTTCGCGAGCGCTTGCGCGAAGATCCTCCCTGCACCGCGATGTTGCTTTACGACCTAGAAGGGGAATTATTTTTTGGAGCGGCCCCGGAGCTGGACCGTTGCTTCGAGCAGCTAAAGCAGCGAACAAGGGACGAGAACATTCGCTTCATCGTGTTGCGCCTGAAGCGCACCCGAAATCCCGACATGGTGTCCATGGAGCGCTTTGATCACTTCCTGCATGACATGCAGACGCGTCGTGTGACGGTGATGATATGCGGCGTACGTAAGGAGTTCGCGAAAGCCATGGCCAATCTGCGCTTCGCAGATTGGCTTCCCGCGGACCGCATCTTTCAGGAGGAAGATGAGAAGTTCTCTGCGACCCTCAAGGCGGTTCGACATGTGTACGAGCTCTTGGAACACAACTCCTGCAAGCATTGTGGACAGAATGACTTGGTCAGCGCGGACCGGCAACCTCTCTATTACCTCGTGTAGCGCGCGAGTATGCTCGGCGATCAGGACGACGCCATACTCAGGACGTACATAGGCGATGTACTGGACCATCTCGATTTCCGGTCGAAAGATCATCCGATTCACGGGGAGTGAAGGTCTCAGGCGACAATCTTAGCGGATAGGTTCTCTTATGTTTTGGAAGACCGCCCCAACGTTTTATCCCTCTCGCAATTGCGATCCAAGCTCCGGCTGAGAAGCTCGCGCATGTCGCCTCGCTGAATGCCAACGGCGTCAATCAGACGGACGCTCTCCTCTTGTTCCTTTGAATAAATCTCTGCACCGGGAAATGAGGTGCCGTTTTCGCTCTCATCCACAGTGAAAGGCAACTGCGCTTTAATACCAGACTTTCTTGGCGTATGGTCGACCTCCGACCCCGTGAATACCACCATCAGCAATCAAGCCTCTACCCAAGGGCTGGCGACTTGCCTGAATGCGACTCCCCACGCCAGCAACGATCAGCAACTCTGACACAGTTACGGGAAAGGGCTACCCATCTATGACTCTCATCTGCAAGTAATTGGGAAGAGGGTTACAAACCGGGCCTTGCGCGTCAATGAGTTCTATAAGAGCATTCGATCGTGCCTTCGGAAAGATCACTGGTACCAGAAACTTGTATGGAGCTATGCGTGGGTGCACTCTGTATCAAGGATCAGGTTCGGCAAGCTAAGGCCGACTTCCCACTGGTGCTTGTTGATTGAGCCCGGATAAAAGCATGGCTCCGGTACTAGCGACCACTGACATGGTGGCAAGAGCCCGTCGAGACGACAGACTCTTATGACCCCGATGGAGAGATTCCTCAACCTTATCGTCACCGGGCCGAACCGGATCCCATTTTCCTATTGGGAGGAGCCGGAATGAGAGCAGACAGGCTTTGGCGTACTCGCAAAGAGAAGAAGGAATGGGCGCGACGGTTGCAGTCCAACGACCCGGGGCTGGACGTGATTCACCCCCAGGCCGCAGGAATTGACGTAGGCAACGCTTCCCACTATGTGGCGGTGCGTCCGGATCGAGATCCGGAACCAGTACGCCAGTTCGAGTGTTTCACGGCCGATTTGCATCGGCTGGCGGACTGGCTGAGGAGTCGTGGAGTAACGACGGTAGCGATGCAGTCGACCGGGGTCTACTGGATTCCCTTGTACGACATTCTGGAAGAACGTGGTTTTGAGGTGTACTTGGTCAACGCCGCCACACCAAGAATCTGCCCGGGCGCAAAAGCGATGTGCAGGAGTGCCAGTGGTTGCTGAAGTTGCACACCTACGGATTGTTAAACAACTCATTTCAGCCGGCCAGCCAGATCCGGGTGTTACGGACGTATTGGCGGCAACGAGCCGAACATGTGCAAGCGGCGGCGAGCTGCATTCAGCGGATGCAGAAAGCCCTGACGCAGATGAATGTGCAGTTGGCCAATGGGATCAGCGACCTGAGCGGGTTGACTGGGCAGTTGATTGTGCGCGCCATAGTGGGCGGGGAACGTGATCCCCAGAAATTGGCGAAACTCAGGGATCGGCGCATACAAGCCAGCCCGGAGGAGGTTGCTAAGAGCCGGAGGGCAACTGGCGACCGGAGTTGCTGTTCTTGGTGAAACAGGAAGTGGACCCGTACGACACCTACCAGAAACGCATTGCCGAGTGTGATGAGCAATTGCAACAGCAGCTTGCCAGGTTTGCCAGCGTTGCGCCAGCAGCGGATGCACCGGTGACAAACCTGCCCGGGGACGAGCAGCCGAAAAAGACGAAGGCCAAGCGCAAGAAGCTGGCTAAGAATGCCCCGCGGTTCAACCTAGAGCAAGAGCTGCAGCGGGTTGCCGGAGTGGATCTAACGCGGATCGATGGAATCGACGTCATGGTCGCGCAAACAATCTTGGCGGAAGTCGGGCTTGATATGGGTTGCTGGAAAACAGAAGCCAACTTCGCTTCATGGTTGGGATTGTGCCCAGACAATCGGATCACCGGCAACAAGGTAGTAGGGCGAGGCACACGCCATGTGGTCAACCGTGCGGCCACCTCCTTGCGCATGGCCGCCAACGCGCTGCTGCGCAGCCAGACCTACCTGGGCGCCCAATACCGTCGTTTGCGCACCAAACTGGGAGCCCCGAAGGCCATCACTGCCATGGCCCATCGGCTCGCCCGACTCGTCTATCGGATGTTGAAGTACGGTCAACGGCCCAACTCGGTTTCCAGTTAACCGAGGCCAAAGCCCAGACTACCTGATTCAGAGATCTTTGCTGAGTGAGTTTCTGGGTAAGCGTCCGAAGTAGACCGTGTTGATGAGTTGAACGGGGGCATGATAGTTGTCCACTAGGGAACGAATGTGGACACTAAACGAGTTTAGGAGTTGATTTCGTCTGTGTAGACGTCTTCGGAGAGCGCTTTGTCGATGGCTTGGTCGAGTCGGGTCAGTAGTTGAGCCAAAGTCTCACCTCGGCGACGGACCAGCATGGCCAAACTGTTATATCCGTCGGTGGCGGTGGCGACACAACCAACGGGACGAAGAACGCCGACGGTAATTTCGCCGTAGGTAATCAGGTGGGCGAGGTTGGGAAGGGACATCGGAATCACGGCGGAGTCCTTGGCGACAACCTTCTTGTCTAGGCTGCGGGTTCGATTGCGGGCGGTACGCTTGCGGCGATGTTCCAAGGCAGCAGCTCCTCGATGCGGTTGATGGGATGATCGGCGATGCGAGTCAGCAACTCGCGTAGATATGCTTCCGGGTCGAGACCGTTGAGTTTCGCCGTGCCGATCAAACTATAGATGACGGCAGCCCGCTCTCCGCCCGCATTGGAACCGGCGAAAAGATAGTTCTTTCGGCCCAACGTGATTGCGCGCAAGGCCCGTTCGGCAGCGTTGTTGTCCGCCTCCAAGCGACCATCGTCGCAGTAGCGGGTCAGTGCCGGCCACAGCGTCAGCGCGTAACGGATCGCCGCCGTCGTGTCCGACTTGCGGGAAAGGTTCGTCAGAGAGACTTCGAACCAGTCGTGCAGAGACTGAAGCAAGGGACGAGTTCGTATTTGACGCACTCGTTGTCGTTCGTCGGGTGGCCGCCCACGGATATCGTCCTCGATTACATATAGAGCTGCAATCCGTTCCAAAGCTTCTCTTGCCAGAGGCGAAGCGTGGGCCTGTTCGAGGTCATAGAACTTTCGGCGCACGTGGGCCCAACACGCCACCTCCTGAATCCGATCATCTTTATATAGCTGATTGAAGCCCGCGTATGCATCGGCCTGCAGCGCGCCCTGAAACGTCTTCAGATGTTGCGCGGGGTGCTCCCCGCCACGATCGGCCGAGTAGGCAAACCACACCGCCGGAGCAGCCTGGTCGCCGGCTGGGCGGTCGTCGCGCACGTAGGTCCACAAACGCCCCGTCTTGGTCTTGCCCGTGCCCGGCGCCAGCACGGGTACCCGCGTGTCGTCGGCATGCAGCTTACCCGCCGCCATCACATACCGCCGCAGCACTTCCACCAACGGATCCAGCAACCCACTGGTTCCACCGACCCAGTCCGCCAGGGTCGATCTCTCCAGTTCGATTCCGTGCCGCTCATAGATCGCGCATTGCCGATAGAGAGGAAGATGATCGGCATACTTGGAAACCAGCACATGCGCCAGCAGACCCGGGCCCGCCAGGCCGCGGGCGATCGGCCGGCTCGGCGCCGGAGCTTGCACGATCCGTTCGCAGTGTTGGCGGCTCAGCTTCGGTCGTACATGGCGTATCACCTGAAAGCATGCCCGCACGTACTCCAACATCTCCGAAACATCTTCGCTGAACTTGACTAACTCTCCGCCGCAGTCGGGACAAACCGAGGCTTTCGGCACATGCGTCTGGGTTTGCCGGGGCAGGTGTTCCGGCAACGGACGGCGGGCCGGTTTCGCTTTGACCGTCGGCTGGGAATCGGTAGCAGGACGCTCGCCGGAGAGCGGCGTCTCCTCGGCGGCTTGTGCTTGTTGCAAATCTTCCAGCCGCAGTTCCAGCTGTTCGATCTGCCGCTCCAGTTTCTCCGACTTGCGTCCAAACTGCATCCGCCGGAGCTGGCTCAGCAGCAGCTTCAGATGCTCGACCTCACTCTCCCGCCGCAGCAACTGCTGCTCCCGCTGCACCAACTGCTGGTGAGTGGCAATCCGTTCCTGGTGTTCCGCCAACAGCAGCGCCCGCAACTCTTCTCGACCTAACTTTCTCAGATCCGGAAGTGTCGGCGCCAACATGAGCGCAGTATGCCATGACTTTCCCTGCGTGATCGGAAGACGCGCAAAAAAAACTGTGAAAAAGAACCTCGTCCTAAACTGCCGCGTGCGGATCCCAGGTGCGCTCCGGTCGGCGCCAGTCAATGCCTTCCAGCAACATCGACAACTGTGCCCGCGTCAAGGCCACGCTCCCGCTGCTGGCTTGTGGCCACACGAAACGCCCGCGCTCCAGTCGTTTCGAAAATAGACATAGCCCATCTCCATCGAACCACAGCAACTTGATCAAATCACCGCGCCGGCCACGAAACACAAACATGTGTCCTGAAAATGGCGCTTGTTCCAACCTGGTTTGTACCAAGGCGCTCAGCCCGTCGAAACCGCACCGCATATCGGTCACTCCGGCGGCAATCCAAATCTGCGTGTTGGCTGGAGGCGTGATCATCGTTGCAGACACTCCAACAAGACACGCAACAGCCTCGGATCCGCGCTACCTTCGATGCTCACTTGCGCATGATTGAGTCGGATGTGAATCGTGCCCGCCCAGGATGAGGGCGTTGCGCTGGGTGCGCACAGTGACGTTCTCATCTCCGTAGAACCCTCCCGAGTTACTCTAACCGGCAACAGCTTGGCTTCGCTGCGTCTGCCCAGTCGCCCCGCTTGATACAACCTGCGCCAATTGAAAACCAGGTTGGCGTTGACTCCGTGCGCTCGCGCTACCAGCGCCACCGACGCCCCTTCCGCTAACGTCTCTTCGACTATCCGCAGCTTCTCCGCCAATCCTCGATATTGCCGCTTACCCTTGGCTACTTGCGTGTATGTGTCCATCATCTCTCCAAGTGGACACTATCGCTTGTGTCCACATCGAGAGCATGCCTTCCATTTACACACCTGTCCAGACGGCCACCGTCGGACGCTTACGTTTCTGGAGAGAGGGATGTCAAGAAAAAAGTTCTCCCTCGACCGGAGGGCGAGAAGATTTTGTCTCGAGATCCAGCCCACTTCACTGTTGGAGTGCCTCTCGATTCGCATGAGAGGTTTTTGCTTCTGAGTTGTCTTCCATTCCCGTAGCCTTCATCGTCCGGTGGTGACCACGCCAATCGAGTCTTGAGACATGGCAAGCGAGACGGATACTTATGTGGCAACCATAGTTCTATCGGAGGCTCGTGGCCTATCGCTATTTCTGGTTATCCGAGGAGGCATAGTGTGTCATGGGTGACTCGGTGCCGAAGCACAACGGGGGTGATCTCATTGACGGATACTCACCTCGAACCGAGCGTCTTGAGAACCCGACCGACCACCACCAGAAAGAAACGTCGGAGATGGAAAGGCCTCATTCCGCGAGACACTCAAGCTGCTTGCCGATTCAATTGTTGGGCATCGAACTACACTCTCGTGGCGCCCAGAGACTACGATTCGCTGATCGGGGCACATCAGTTGCTCCGGCAGCACGGTCAAGAACTATGCAATCGGTCAAAGCCGCGTTGCAGCGAATGTCCGGTCAGAGGTGGCTGCAACCACAGTCAGAAGGAAGTCTTCGGCAGAGCTTAGGCTGTCAAACGTATCAACGACAGCAAAGCCCGTACTGCTGCCAAAGGCGAAACCACGGGCTATGCGCGAGCATTTCGTCGTGCCTTCGATTCGCAGCCGCTAGGTCGTTCGGGCTCAGCGGTCTGGTGTCCGGCGCCGCGAAGATGCGCTCAAGGCACTCGATGTCGGCAATTGTCTGCTCGGCGTCCATTTTGTCTCAATATCCAACAAGCCAACCAAGCAAAGCATTCGGTTCCGTCAATTTTGCCTCTTCGCTCGGTGTTCGTGATGCTAACCTCTTCTTCACTGAACCTCACACCATAACACGGCTGAAGCGATCTGCGGCTAGATCGTCCCGAGCCTCGGCTTCGTGGTGGTTAGAGTTTGGGATTGCGTCCTATCGTGTGGGTGAGGTGTTCAATATTGACCAGATCAGTCGCGGGATGCTGACTAGCATCGGGGAGCAGCAAAAAGGAGTTCCTACCATGTCCCCCGAACCCAAAGACAAACGCTGGTTCAGTATTGCGGAGCAAGCAAGTAAAGAAATGGATGCAGCGAAGCTGTCGCTTCTCGTGGAGCAGCTTTGCAGCGCGTTGGATCAACGTCTCAAAGAGCCGGTCAGTGAATGGGGGAGTTGATCGTCAGATGTTTTTTGCCAACGCTTCCCTGAACGCCTTCGCCTTGTCCATGCGCTCTTTCATCGCCGGATCACTCTCAGCGTGTTCCAACAGCTTCCTGGCTGCCAAGGCTCCGGCGATCTGGGCGTGAGGTTCGTCCTCAGCGCGACTGTTCAGTGCTTGCTGACCTTGGGTAGCGGAGAGTCTCGGGGTTCGAGTTTCTCCAGCGATCTTTGAATGCCGAGGAGTTCTTCTCGCATCTTCTCGATGCAGTCCATGACATCACTGATTCTTGGCGGGAGGTCGGAAGCTTTCGTCATGGTGACAAGAGGGTAAACAGTTTTTCGGACGATGTCAGCCCGCGAGCGTACAGAGTTGGCTGAACAGCAGGGAGTCGGCGCTGCATTCGCTTGCTGATTCCTGCCGCGCGGATACAGTCGCGCGGGGGCGCTCAGTTGCTCCGGTTCGCAACGAACCTCAATCTTCCTCGTCTCTTGAGGGCTCGTTATATGGTGGGGCAACCTCATTGATGGCAATCGTCTCGGCGCAATCAGCTTTTTCGTTGTAATCGCAGTTGCGACCGGGGTGAGCTTGCTTGCATTTCTGGCATAGTTGAGTCGCCATTCTCCACCTCCTCCAATTTGTAATCAATCGCATTGACGATGCGACCTAACAGTGGCGTCTATGCTCAGGTTACGCGGTACGCCTATTGGCGTATGGTCAGAAGCGACCACTCTTAGCGGCGTGCGCAATAGATAAAGTGTTCCAGGTTCCCTTTGCTTGGTCGATCATCAGACTGGAATACGGGGTGTGCAAAAGTGACCAGTCTCAAGGGCGGCTGTGAGACTAGAGTGAGTTTTCACCGCGGAAATCTTGGGTGATTCAGAAGCGGTCGGGGGTGGATGAGATTGGCAGAAGTTCGGCTGCAAGAAGGCGAGTCGATAGACAACGCACTCCGTCGCTTCAAGCGCAAGGTTCAGACGGAAGACATCATCAAGGAAGTGAAGCGCCACTCCTTCTATCTGAAGCCGGGCGCGAAGCGCCGAGTTAAACAAGCCTTGGCGCGAAAGCGTGCTCGGAAGAAGATTCGCAAAGAATCGGATTGAGTTTGCCACCCAACGGCCGCTGCTCGCCGAGCAGCGGCGGCCTTCAGTGTGTATAATGAGATTAGCTAAGTTTGACTCAAGCAGTTGAAATTCGGTACCGCCAACCAGCGTCACCCCTTCTCACCCGCAGCGATTCTTCTCAGCACAAATCCAAGAAAGAAATAGGACTATCAAAATGGCAGAACAAGGAACAGTGAAGTGGTTCAATGACGCAAAGGGGTATGGCTTTATCAGCCGTCAAAATGGTGAGGATGTCTTTGTGCATTTCTCCGCTATTCAGGCAGGCGGCTTCAAGAGCCTGCAAGAAGGGCAAGCGGTGCAGTTCGATGTGACCAAAGGCCCCAAGGGCTGGCAAGCTGAGAACGTTCAGGCTGTCTAAAGTGGCAACCAATGGATGCCCGTTATCCGAGAGGATTTCGGGCATTCCTGTTTTATTTTGGTTTGCGGGGCATCCGGTCCCGTACGAGGGAGCGTTAACGTCGGATGCCCTTCACGGTGCTATCCCTGCCAGACGTGTTGACCGCAGGTGCACGCCACAGTTTCCGTAGGTTTTTGCTTAGTTAATTGCTGCTTGCAGATCGGGCAGGGTTTAGTCATCGTGTAAACCATAGTCTCACTCCTCGACCAGAGAATGCTGTAGCCTCTGAACATCCACTTCTCGAACACTTCTGAATGCGCACATCGATTGTCGCTATTTGTTATCTGGGTTGTTGTGACGCCAGTTCCAGTAAGCGGTCTGCTGACGGGTATTCAGCTGAACGAAACCCCGCTTTTCGTGGCGCTCGGTCTGATATCGCTGGTACGAGCGGTCCTCGTTAGCGTCCCAGTTGTGATAGTCCTTGTGACCCTTGTCGTAGTAGCGCTTGTTTTCACCTTGGCGATCTTCGTGGTGACTATCGTCCTGCGGGCGGGCAGCGGCCATGATCGCGACAGGTGTGGCAAGGGCAGCGGTCAATACAAGTGAACTGAGATATCGGTGTCCACGGTGCATGTAGTTCTCCTTTGGCGCGAGACTCACATCTGCAGAATCCCGCTAATGATCCACTGTCTGCTCTTGACGCTCCTAAGTCTGGTCAATACTGCTCGAACGTTGTTGGAGGAGAATTCGAGCCCTTTCTCAACTTGGGCTCATGATCACATCCACGCTCCTGCGCTAAGACTTCTTCCCGTCCCGACCTTAACGTTAGGCGTTGGCAAGATCAAAAAAGGACTCCTTTTTTCTACGGAAGAGCATCCAACCCGCATGGATAAGGAGGAGAATCTATGTCTCGTTTGAAGATGTTGCGATTAGGGATGACGACGGCGGTGCTGTTTGTCGGATTGGCTGTCGTGCCGGGCGTAGCTGCAGCCAGTCCCCAAACCTTCACCGGAAAAGTTAGCGATGCGATGTGCGGCGCGAAGCACACTGAGGGGAATCTTGCCCCAGCAGATTGTGTTCGAGCCTGCGTGCAAAAGGGCGCTCAGTACGCCTTGGTCGTCGGCGACAAGGTGTATACCCTCAGCACATCGGATCAAGCCGCATTGGACGAACTGAACAAGCTGGCTTGGGAACAGGCCAAAGTTACGGGAACGGCCAATGGAGACACCATTTCGGTGAAGTCGGTGAGTTCCGCCGCCAAGTAGGGAGCCGGTAGCCTAGTCGTGCCGAACTCAGCCCATTGGAGCCATTCCAGCGGGGGGATCGGAACATAGAGTGGTTGTGAGCAGCTTTCGGGGGAGGGTTGTTCGACGTTGCGCCCTGTGACTCGATTGAGTCTGGGGCGCTTTCGTTTATATCCGTAGGAGCCGGGTCTATGAGTTTGTTCAGCGAAGGACCGAAAGACGGAAGCATTCAATTCGGACTCGCAACAGTTTTGCGAGTTGCGGTCCTCGTTGCCACCGTCACGTTTTACCGATTTTCCCGTTATCTTCCGGGATAAAGGGTCTGTTCGCTCCGACGCGTTCGTTGCAACTACGCATCCTGGTTTGTTGGTCTGTTCTACACCGCACATACAGTACACGCCGTATTGCCAGCCGCTGATGCCCGCGCTATTTTGACTCAAGTCAGGTTTGCGCTGAACCTTGGCGGTCATGGGTTAGCGTCAGCGTTCGACCCTCACGACCGCCTTTCAATCGCGTCCTTTTTCGCCGGTATGTCGCGGGGAAAGCTCACACATTCAATTTCCAATATCCTTTCAACGGGGCGCGTTGAACTTTCTGCTCATTTAGCAGCAAGTTCAGCGCTGTTGCGACTGCGGCGGGGCGCTTTCGAAGCTGTACCGCTAGGTCTCGCTCGCCGACGATCACGTCCCCGGTCGGATACCTTCGGTGAACGGCGTGCCCATAGGCCGAAATTCTTTCAGCTAGCGAGCGCAATTCTTTCTTTTTAGTCCGATCGGCACGTTCGGCTCGCGCCCCATCGGTTTCGAAGACCCGAAGGCATATTGCAGCGATCCCGACACCAGGAATGATCAATGCCACCCACCAGCGAAGTGGGGTCGAGGAAAGAATGCTCGTGAGGAAATTCATGGAGTTGTTTGGCAGAACGAAATCGGATGCAGAAAGAATACCTGGCGATCTGCACGACGCGAAGATTACGAAGGGATCATCACAAAGACGACCGCTGTCAAAGCCGAACCCGAAGGATTTCGCGGCCGCAAGTCAACACAGTCGCAGACTCTTGAGCGAGGCACGAGGCGACCCTCGACTGATGTCAGGGACAATGGACAGCTCAAGAACCGTGACTTCGGAGAGGTCAACCCGATAATTCTCGGTCTCGCGTATGGACTCGGGCGGACTGAAATTCCATTGCTGGCGCACAATATCTCGGAACGAGCGTCCGCCATCCCCGGACCACCGCAAGACGAACTCCTGTGTACGCTTTGTTTCGGTTTCTTCGAAGACGAGTGCGATGCGTCTGAGTCGCTGCGGCAGATCGAAGACTAGCCGAATCGTTTGAGCGCCAGAATCGGCGGCACGACAGCCTCTCGTTTCTCGCAAGACCAGCGCCGACTCGACCGGATATTCCTTCTGTTCCGATGTGACCTCGACCACGGCTATACGGTCGAGGTCCAGCCAGCCTTCGTCGAGGTGCGGAGCATCCTGCGGAATCGGTTCGACTAAACGTTTGCGCATAACACCTCAGTTTGTCTCAGGTCCTGCTCTCCCGCTCATCGATTGGATCGGCTTGGCTTTCTTGTTCGATTCTCGCTCTCCTGCGGACAATCGAGAGCACTATTTTTCAATGTCGAAATAAATCTTCGCTGTGGTTCGGTACTTAACGATCTTCTTGCCGTCCAGTTCCATTTCTAGTTCCGCCACTCGCGCCCACTTCATGCCCCGAAGCGTCTTGGCGGCTTCTGCCACAGCGGTGTCCGCAGCCTTCGCAAAGCTCTCTTTCGATGTTCCCACCACGTCAATAACTTTTTGAGCCATTTAGTTCTCCTTATTTAGTTTTGAGTTCTCACTCTGAAATGTACCCGCTCGTCTGCCTGGTCGGCTTCCCCGGCAGTCGGCTCCGCGTCGTCTCTGATCGCCATCATACGAGGCGCACGATTGAACACACCTACCAAGAAAGCAGACTTCCGGGGACAAGTTTCTATGCACCGACTCCCTTTGCTTTCTGTTTGGTCACTTCGGACTCTGCTTGCAGCCAATCCTGTTCTTCGCATCCTCCGTGTCCTCGTCGCTCGTATAGTTCGAAGGCGCGAAGGCGGATTTGCTCTTGAAGGTCGAGCGCGGTCTGTGTCACTTTTGTTGATGTTTGATTTGGAATCGCTGCGAGGCTTGTGTTTTTCATTGTGTGGTACTCCTTAAGATTAGTATGTTGTTTTTGCTTCCGTTGCGTTCTTGGGCTATTCTTGGTTGCGAATAGCTACTTTCCGTCGCAAAAATGCGGTTTCTGAGACGCTTCCGGTTGTTTACGATCCGAAGTGAGCCGCTTCTGGTGATCACTTTTGTGCCGCTCGGCTCAACCGGAATAGCCGAGCGCGTATTGTTATTCATGTTGCCTGTGGGGCGAGACAACGCCCGATCTGAATCACATTGTCGGCAATCACACTGAGCCCAACCCAGCGCTGCATGCCGGGGAATCCGCGATACAAACAACGCCGCATCCCGTGTCTCCGTTTCAGCACGCTGATGCGACCCTCGCATCCGGTTCGCCACCGTTGTCCACGACGAAACCAGCGCTGCCGATAAAGACGTTTGCGTTCCGCACTCTTGGTCTTCTGATTCGGCACCGAAAGCCATCGCACTCCCATGGCACCGGCAGTTTTTTCATTCTGCTGCGAGTGGAATCCCGCATCCGCAGCCACCAGCGCCGGAATGCGGCCGAATCTCCGCTGGTGAACCTCGATCGACGGCACTAACAGCTGGCGGTCGCTGGGACGCTCAGCGAACACTTCGTAGTGACTGATAATCTGATTTTCCGCTTCCTGAACCTTGACCAGTTTGCCAAACTCGGTCGGCTTGCTGGCCTTGCCTTTGCGAATGATTTCCGTGTGCGGCTCAAACATGCTCACGATCTTTTCCTGCGACTTGGTCACTCCGGCAAAGATTCGCAGCTTGGTCTGTTTCATGACTTGCTGCACCCGCCCCGTCATCGTGGCCAGCGTTTCCACTAAGCTTCCCAGGGCAACGCGACCAGCACGCGGAACTTTCTTCACCTCTTCTAATATGCGTTGCGCTTGGTTTACGATGTTCCGGGTTAAACTCAGCAGTTCTCCATACTGTTTCTTTCTGCGCGCTTCTCCTTCCGGACCCAGGTACCGGGTCGATAGGGCAATCGCCAGAACCTGCTTCCGCACACTCCGCATGCGATCCCGCACCTTCTGCTTCAGGCCGCTGGCTTTCTGCTCGATCTTCTTCATCGTCCGCGTCCGCACCCGCGTGCCGTCCCCCAACAAACTGCTGTCGGTCGGATAGTGGATGTTGGTTTCCACCACCGTGGTCTCGACCCGCAGCTTTCGCCCACGCGTCACTCCGTGTTCTTGCGCCAATTGCACGATCCGCTGATGCAACTCCTCGATCACTTCCGGCCCGATGAGCTGCCCCAGCCGCGCCATGGTCTTGGCATCCGGCACTTTCCCGTCTCCCACCCGCGTAAACGCGCGATACACTAGATTGGCGCGCACTTCTCGCTCCAGCACGTCATAGCTCCAGTTGCGAATGTGTTTCAACAGCAGCAGACGCAACACCACTTCGGCCGGCGTTTGCTCGCGGCCCCGCCTGCGGCTCTGCGGATACCGTTCGCCTTGCGCCTCATAAATTGTCTCCAGCAGTTGCTCATCTTCCAGCAGACCGTCCACCAGCCGCATCCACGGCTCCCACAAATCCTCGATGTCCGCCGCTAAGCCTGAGTGCCACAGCGATGGTTGTTGATGTCGTAGCTTGATCATGGACGCCATCGTAAGGGCACATCCCCGACTAAAACAATATGTACTGCAAATGTTTTAGTACTTCTTCGAGTAACCTCAAACTGAGCACTCTGACCCCGACATTTGGCTCTCCCATCAGCATCCATCGCTCCACACTGCCTCATTTTTGCGACGGAAAGTAGCTAGGCGTTTACCTGCACGGATTCCAACTCCGGAATGCACCGGGAATTCGCGAGGGATTTGATAGCGTCTTCGGCCGTAAACTTACCCATGACCAGTGCGAGCTTTCGGTCGGTTGTCATCTGGATGGGAGTCGAATCAACCCGCTGCACGTATTCAGGTGCTCGGGTACCACCACGCTTCACTTTCACAACAAACTTGATATTCGTCATTTCTAACTCCTGTCTGAGAACGCCTGAAGAATGAGGCGCTCACTATCAAATCACTTCTTTGAAGTCGAGTACACCACCGCTATAAAGGGCTTGCCACACTCCAAGCAATTGAGCTTCAATCGTGACGTGATCAATCCGCAGGATGGGCACATCCTTTGTAATTGAACTCCGGCGACCCGCGGTTTCAGCTTGCGGAGCCACTGGGCCAGCAGGATCGTCAGGAGCACGATAAACAAGCCAAGAGCAATGTTGGCTGCGTTCATAAGTGATCTTTCTTGTCGAGTTCCGCGTCTAACGGCAGGAACATTCCGATGTCCAACGGTTGGCTCGTGGGCATACTGCCTGCTGCGCTTCAGATCGGCTTCGGACCTTTAGTCGCAACCAGCACAGCCAATACGGTTGCAGTATTGCGAACGTTTCCTGCAATCGTCAGGAGTGCTTCCGCTATGGGCGTGTGCTGTTCCGCCAGTCCCTCAAGTCGCGTGCTGACACTGTGGAGTTGGTCGACTTCGCGCAAGATCTCTGCAAAGGGCATAGGCAGACCGCCTTCTCGTTGAAAAGCCTTAAGGTGGAAGAACTTCAGAGTAAAGATGGGAAGGCGGAGTAACCCGCCTTCCCGTGCGACGCTAGTTACAAGCTTTTTACGCCGCAAGAGCGACTTTATGGAAGGTCGATGTGACGGACTCAAACGTCTGAACCTTGGGCGTTCCATCGATCATTCTGGCGAAGGTCTTCAACACTTCTGGGTAAGTATTGGTGTTGTAAGCCTCTGCATTCGCTTTGTTCTCCCAAAGACTTATCGCAACCACATCCAGGCTGCCAGGATTCGACAATGTGATTTCGTCCTTGAAACCCTTCTGCTTGCGAAGTAAAGGAAGAATGTCGTTTTCAAGGCTCCGGCTGTAATCGGAGAGCATATTGGATTTCAGATGGATAGAGATATTGCGTGCAAACATAAGCAACCTCCTAGGGGTTGGAGTTGCTAAGAAAGACTGCTTCAGATGGGCTGACTTAGTTCAGGGAACCTGAAATGAGGAGAAGGTGGTAACCACCTCGATTACAAGGCTAGGCTTCTGTGCAGCGGTTGTCAAATTGCGGCTGGAAGTCCTTTGTATTGCGCGACTTCACAGGAAAGCTGCTTGGAACACCCCCAATCCGCAGCTCCTTAGCCCAAGACCTAACGAGGCAGCCTCGAATCGTCGCGAGCAGAGTCGTGGGACAGTATCAACTGAACGGCGATGCCGCAGGCAGCTGCTACTGCGATAGTGGTGACAAGCGGATGAGCGGGCCAGATTTTGTGGGCCAATCCAAACTGCCAAAGGGCGGTTCCCGCGACGGTCGAAGCCACAAAGGTGATCAAGAAGATTCGCACGCTGATTCTCCAAGATTAAATACGAGCCGGAAATCCATAAAGTCCCAGCATTCCGGTGCGATACTCCAAATTGATCGGACCCGGCACAAGCCACCTAATGAGACTTCACCGCAGCTCGCTTTGCGAGCCACGGCTGGCGCAGTCTCACGCGACCGTCGTCGTCCCACTTTACAAGCGCGTCATCTTCGTTCGTTTGCTCGACTGTTCCGAATTCTCCAGTCGGCTTTCCAAAATTGCCCAAACCCTCGACGCGATCTCCGGGATTCAGTTCCGAGTCGGGAGCCGGGGGCTGGACAAGCGGTGGTCTCCTGGCTCGGTCTGCATCCGCAGGGGCTCCAGCATGTGACAGAGGCGGTTGCGGAGCTTTGCGCAGTTTGGGTGTCCGCTTATTGGTGATAGGGGTCATATTCCATTATTTCTCTCTACGAGACGACCAGTCAGCGCCGTTCGCTGTGACCGGTGATCCTCGATGGATACGCTTCGTTGTGTTGGACTCTGGATCGGCGTAAATAAAAATGTTGGCTCCGTTCAGAGAAACAGCAAAAATCTGAACTTCACTGCCTCATATCCTCCGCCAATCTTCTGACACTGTTCGTCTTCGATAGTCCAACTCTCCGACCACGTGAGAAAGTTGCCTCACATTCGAGATGCTACCCTTCGCAATTGGTGCAGACTGTTCAAAACTGCTCGAGGCGAAGACAATATTCTGAAACTCTTAGCCCGATCTCCGCCTGTTCAAAACAATTCAACCAAAGCGATCCGACGATCGACGTTGCTGTTCCGATGGTGAGTCTGTGACCTGGAGTGGGGTAAAGAATTCGGGTAGAAACTCAATTTCTTGAGCTCAGTTTTGCACGTAGTCCACTACGCTCCACTGGCACCTGGAGGTTAAGGGGGCGCGGGGCGCTGTTTCCCGTAAGGCTGCCGAGTTGATCCACATTGAGAATTGAGAGTCGACTCTTCTTGTAGTGGGAGGCAGACTTTAGGGCGGGGAACGGGGAGACTATGCTTCATGGAATTTCGTAAAAGTGTTCAATTTTGACCAGCGTTCGGCCTTAGCGCCGTCTAGTATTTCCGCTAATCAACCAGCCGTGCCTGCCTTGGAGGAAATCATGGAACGCTACGCAGAGTTGATGCAAAGGCTACTTGAAATACAAAGCGGCGGAAGACCAAGAAGCCCAAAGGTGATCGAGGAAGACAAGCGATTGATGGATGGCCTGCGGGCGAGAATCTTGGCAGAAGAGTCATTCCAAACCGTTAGTGCTGGGGCGAAACGGTTCCGAACGATGCTGACAAGGTGAGTCGTGAACCCGAGAAGTTGGATTTGTCACCTGTTGTCTTTCTTGAGAATCCACAGTCCAGACTGCAAAAGCTGCAATCCGGACGGAAGGTTGCGTGGGCAGGATATGCGCAAGCGGCTTGAAGAATTGCGGTGAATCGCACCGGCCAAATTCCACCGGCTTCCGTGATCCCGCCTCGTGATCCCGTGTTATGAATGGAGTCGTCATACCACACCGAATCTTGCCTTTCTCGCGCCTGCTTTTCGAGGCCAAGAATTCCGGCGCAACAGCCGGAGCTCAATTTGGTCCGAGGAGGATACTTCATGAAAAACAGATACCGGTCGAGAATGTTGAGGTTGGTCGCAGGGCTAGCCGCGACCCTTTGGCTCACGGTCTGCGCTCAAGCAGCCGCAAAATATATCACCCTTCGCACTTTCAACCCAAACTCCGGTGGAGGAATTCCTTACGGCGGGTTGCTCGCAGATCAGGCCGGTAATTTGTATGGTGCGAACTCCTCCGGGGGCACAGGCAACTGGGGGACGATCTTTGAACTGACGCCGAACGGGCAACAAGGTTGGAATTATTCGGTTCTCTACGATTGCGGAACAACCACCGATTGCGCCGTTCCGATGGGCTCCTTGGCAATGGACCCAGCGGGCAACCTCTTTGGCGTAACTTATTTCGGCAATGTCTTCGAGATAATCCACAGCCGGTCTGAAGGGTGGACGGCAACTGTTGTTCATGCATTTACGGGTGGCCTTGACGGTAATGCTCCGAGCCCCCTGATTCTGGATGCGGCGGGCAATTTGTATGGCACAAATGCGACTGGCGGACGCGATAACCTCGGATACGTGTTCGAACTCTCCATCTCCGAGGGTCGATGGTCCCTAATCCATCTCTACGATTTCACAGGTCGCGACGGTGCGGAAACGACCAACACAGCGGGTGGCCAAGTGGCTGCTCTCATTCAAGATGGATCGGGCATTCTGTACGGCACCACCAGTCTTGGAGGCACCAGTACCAAGTGCAAGGGAGGCTGTGGCGTCCTTTTTGAGCTGAAGAATGATTCGGGCACATGGACCGAGACGGTCCTTCATAGCTTTACCGGAAGCGGCGGTTCGAATCCCGACGCGGCACTGTTGATGGACGCGGCTGGAAATCTCTACGGTACAGCGACAGGCGGCGGAGCAAATGGACTCGGAGTGGTTTTTGAGATGTCGCAAAGTTCGGGAATATGGCGGACAAGCGTCCTCCACAACTTCACCGGGCTCCGTCAGGATGGTGCTTATCCGAATTCCGCATTGGTAATGGACACGGCTGGCAACCTCTACGGTGCCACTTTCGCAGGTGGAGGAGGTCTTCAGAGCTGTCAAGTTCTCACAGATGTGGGTTGTGGCGTAGTGTTCGAGCTTTCCCCCGCCGGAACCAAATGGGAAACCTCGATTCTCCATGCTTTTAGTGGCGGCATAGATGGCGCGTTCCCCGGTGGAGTGATTCTCGATACTAAAGGCAATCTGTATGGTGGCGCAGAATCGGGTGGACAAATGTTCGATGGCCTGGTATTCAAGATCGCTTCCGCTACATCCGCAATTCAATGAGATGGGCTGGCTTTTCCATGTGTAAATGGAGCAGAGCATTGCCATTCAGAAGACGTTAGCCGAGATGGTCGGACCACCCGAATCGCGTGCCAGCTTTTTGATGAACCGTTCAGAGGGCCGGGATATTCACTACACTCGTAACCTGCGATTCCAGAGTGTCTTCTTAAGCGTGAGACAAAGCGGTGCTGCACCTGGCGTCCACATGCCCACCTTTATGTTGGCGGTCAACGCCCCCGGAAGCGTTCTCGTCAGAGGCAGCCCAATGAAGCTCTAGTCGTGTAGGACGATGTTGAGAAGCGAACTGTGAACCTGCAAATCGTCACTGCCGTGATAGTCGATGAACCCCAATTTCCGAAACCGGTTCATGAAAAAGCTGACCCGCGAGCGGGTTGTGCCTATCATCTCCGCGAGGGTCTCTTGACTGATATTGGCGATTAGAGTCTCGGGCTTGCCTTCCTTGCCGAAATGAGCCAACAGCAGAAGAATGCGAGCCAATCGTTTCTCACTAGAATTGAAAAGCTGGTCAACCAAATCTTCTTCGTATCGGATGTTCCGTGCCAGCAAATACGCCACGAACAATTCGGAGAACGCAGGTTCGCGGTGAAGCACTTCTACCATCGATTTCTTGTCGATTCGCATCACCGAGCAATCGGTCATCGCGGTTGCGGAGCACAGTCGCAGAGATTGCCCTGTAAGGCAACCCTCCCCGAAGAAATCGCCCTCGTTCAAAATGCCAATGGTGGCTTCCTTCCCAATCTGCGACACAACCGTGAGTTTCACCTTTCCGTTCTGGATGTAAAAGACCGCGTCGGACGAGTCGCCCTGAGCAAAGATGGCCTGCTTCTTGGAAAGCGCCGTGATCTTCCTACCGCCGTCAATGGTCGAAAGGAATGTCTTGGGATCGAATTTAACGAGTTTCTTGGACGCCGATACGAATGGCATGATGACCCCTTTTCAAGGGTGCGAATGCACAAGACGTTTGGTATGAAGAAGGATGAATGAACGCGGAAGAAAGGTGCGAATCTTTGCCCGCAAAACTGCGATCCGCTCGATGAACACAATGATTTCACCCTAAGTGTCGAAAGTCAACTGTCCTATTTTCCTGATTTCGCTGCCCATCGCGACCGCTCTTATGTCGGAAGCCGCGCCGGCCGCTGGAACGGCTCAGGGCTTCCTGCCTTGCCTGGAGTTTCCATGTTTCAGGAGTGATATTTGGCGCTCCAATTGAGCCGATTTTTCGATGAGCATGGCTCTCATCTTTGATCGGTGGCCTGCGTTTGAGGACAAAGGTAGGACGACGTCGCCGATGACGAGGAGGGATACTCCCCGTCCGTGGAACTCGCCAGATTCAGCACCGTCTCTTCAGTTGTAGAAGCCACTATTGAGGGTCAGGTGCCGGAACGTCCGACTTCACATCGGTGTTGTGGTAGGCGACGATCTTCCACTCACCTCCATCCTTCGCTATGACCTGTAACAAGCGCGTGCGGAGCCGCCCTTTGTCGTCCGTATTCGTTCCGGGGGACAGCTTTTGAATCCCGGTGACCGACGTTAGCACTTCCACGACGGCAACATCTGGTTGGACAAACTTCAGGAAAACAATGTCCTGTTTGAGCGTGCTTCCGTGAAACTGCCCTTTGAAGACATAATCATGCCTGTCAATGAACGCCTGACGCCCAGTGAAGAATTGTCCTCGGATGTTGGTGAACGTACCATCTTCAGAGAAATGACGTGAGTAGGCGGCGGCATCACCGGCATTCCAAGCAGTGATCTCTTCCTGAATAATGTTCCGAATAGCGATTTCGTCCGACGAGGGTTGGGGCATAGCAGCGATGGTCGCTGCGAGGGCTATGGCGAGTACACGAACGTAATTCATAGAAACCTCCGGTGGACAAGGATGATGGATGATGGGGGCGCGCCCCCCCATAGGCGCTAACTTAAGCCGAATTCCGAATTGCCGGTCAAACCGACGACGATCCCCGACACCGCTAGGAGAGGCCCGTTGTTCTTTTGCGAGCCCACAATGACGATGGCGTGATCGGTCAAGGCTGCCTTGCGTGGCAGCCTGACGATCTAGGCCAAGTTCGCCCGACTGCACTACACCAACGCTGCTCCTAGCCCCCTCAGTGAGATCTCTGCACCCGACTATCGGACTCTGACACCGCGAAACCCGAATCCGTCGCGATGGCGGTCAGACTCTCGCCATCGACCGCAACGAATATATTGAAATGTGGTCCGTACGGCAGGACCGTCTTGGTTCCAGTGCAGTCTGGTTCAAGGGTATAACTTGTGGCGGTGGGGGAGGTTACGTTCTGATTAACGCCGTTGACGGTGAACGTCACGTAGTCGGTTCCTGTACCGTCACCGTTGAAAATTGAATATCCAGCAGCAGTGGATACCGATGGCGCTGTTACCCCAAATGCAGGCGGGAACAACGTTCCTGTCGCTGCCACCATATACTGTCCCTTCAATGTGGCCAGGCTGCATTGTTTTCCCGCTGCATACCCCGGTTCTGCGTTGAGGAGTCCTAAGCCAAGTAGAAGGCCTCCCATAGCGATTGCCCATAGACCCGAACGTTTCAGTTTCATTTCGGCGTTCCTCCTTTGCCTACCATGGCTCGGCGCTGCCGGAATTAAAATGGCGACGATATCCCTCCCGTGTGATGAATTTGTCCCTTGAAAACCACTTCAGAATCAACGAATTGCAGCGCCAGATCCCGCGGGCGGCCCAGCTCTATTCAACCGGGACAAAGTGCTATAAAGTTCGGTGTCGTCGTGCCGAGGAGAAATGGCAGAGCTCAAGCGTCCGTCAATTCGTTTTGGGATCTTCGAGGTCGATCTTCAGGCTGGCGAACTGCGGAGGCAGGGGGTCAAGGTCAAGCTGCAACAGCAGCCCTTCGAGATCCTGGCGATGTTGCTGGAGTGTCCCGGCGAGGTTCTGACGCGGGAAGAGCTCCAAAAGAGGCTTTGGCCCACCGACACTTTTGTCGACTTTGACCGCGGTCTCAACCGAGCCACCAACCGGCTCCGCGAGTCACTAGGAGATGAGGCCGACAACCCACGATTCATTGAGACCCTTCCGCGCCGTGGGTATCGCTTTATCGGGCAGGTTGAGAAGTTTGATGAGGGCGGAAGCGCCCGGGAACTGGTGTCCGGTCAGGACAGCTTAGAGCCTGCAGATCGAAGCCCTCATTCGTCGAACTTCGGTCGGGCGAGAGCGCAAATCGGATTTGCTATTGCGATCGCCGGCTTAGGGTTGTTGGCCCTTACAGCATGGTACTTTTTCTTGCGCCCGCGGGACGGCGCTATCCAATCGCTGGCAGTTCTCCCCTTCGTAAATGCCAGTTCTGATTCCAACGCCGAATACCTGAGCGATGGCATCACGGAGAGTCTCATCAACAACCTTTCACAACTCCCGAACTTGCGCGTCATGGCGCGCAGTACTGTGTTCCGTTACAAGGGAAAGGACACCGATCCTCAAGACGTCGGGAACGAGCTGCACGTACAGGCTGTGCTCTCGGGAAGATTGCTGCAGCAGGGCAATATGCTGATCATCCAAGCCGAACTAATGAACGTTAAAACGGGCGCACAGCTCTGGGGTGGCCAGTTCAACCGCGGTGTGGAAGACGTTCTTGCTCTCCAAGACGACCTTGCCAGTGAGATTGCGGAGAAGTTGCGCCTGAAGTTGACCGGTGATGACAAGCAGCGACTGGTGAAACTGTACACGGTGGATTCCGAAGCGTATCAGTCTTACTTGAAGGGACGATATTACTGGAACAAACGGAGCCCAGAGGGGACACAGAAAGCCGTCGGCTATTTCCAGCAAGCGATTGGCAAAGACCCGGCCTATGCGCTGGCCTATGCGGGTTTGGCCGACGCATATACCTACCTTTCGTTTTTCAATGTAGTTCCCCCGCGCGAGGCAATGCCCAGTGCGAAGGCCGCCGCGATGAAGGCGCTGGAGATCGATGAGCATCTTGCAGAGGCTCACGTTTCACTGGGATACATCAGCTTTGCCTACGACTGGGATTGGACGGCGGCAGGAAAACATTTTGATCAGGCCCTCGCTCTCAATCCGACTCTTACCAGAGCCCACAACTTTTATCCACTTTATCTTAGCTCCCGCGGGATGGCCCAGCAAGCCTTGGCATTGGCGAAGGCTGCGCTGGATCTCGATCCGGCTTCCCCCTCTGCCAGCCATTACCTGGCGGTGCAGCTGTACCTGGCAAGACAATTTGACCAAGCCATCGAGCAGTGCCATAAGACACTCGACCTGGACCCGAATTTTGCGATTGCCTATCAGGTGCTTGGGCAAGCGTATCTGGCGGAAGGAATGAACCGCGAAGCCGAGCCCGTACTTGAAAAGTATTCAGCGCTCAGCCAAGGCAGCGCCGACTCGCTGGCGCTTCTCGGATACTCGCATGCTCGGCTCGGGGAGCGAGGCCAGACGCTTCGGACGCTCGAGGAACTCAAGGCGACTTCCAAAAAGAGCTATGTGCCGGCCTTTTATTTCGCCATGATTTATGCCGCGCTGCAAGACAAGGATCAAGCGTTCATGGAACTCGAAAAGGGGTACGACGAACGCTTCGCTCGTTTTGCCTATCTCAAACTGGAAGCGCTCTGGGACCCGCTGCGTTCCGATGAGCGCTTCTCCGACCTGGTCCGACGCGTCGGGATCCCGCCGTAAGCTCCGGCACGATCCTCTGATAAGTCTGATGATCGGACAGGTTCCCGCAGCACCGCGAGTCATGCCAAAGGCTGGATCCAGCGAGGAATTTTATTTGGCAACTCCCATCGGGGGCACCGAGTGCGCCTCGCGGTCTCGGTCGTACGCTTACGTTTCTCTGTGAACGATGCGGACGTCTGGCACTTCCCAGTAAGCCCTTCTTCAAATGTACGTGCGGCAAGTGCGTAAGCGTATTTGGCTTGAATCGCAAACGAAAGAACGGCTGCTCGGAGCATTCAGATTCGGTTGCGATATTTTCGAAGGCGCTTTTTTCGCCGGTGACGGTCACAGAGCGGTGCCTACCCTTGCAATTTACCGAATGTACTGCCTTCGCCGGATGGTGAGGGTGTCTTGAGTCAACGACGATTCGAGGTGTGAACGCTTATCCAGTGCCGAGTTCGGAGCGCCGGATTCGGATACTCATCGCCGATGACCATCCTGCCATAAGAAAAATGGTGCGCTCGCTGTTAGAAACGCGTGTCGACTTCGAGATCAGCGGAGAGGTGGAGGACGGAGCTCAGGCCGTCGAAGAGGCTCGAAAGAGCATGCCTGACGCCGTGTTGCTAAATGTAACGATGCCAGTGATGAATGGGTTCGACGCCGCTCGTGAAATCAAACAGGCGAAGGCGCGGATCGCCTCCTCGGACTCCCAGAACGTGACCATCAAAAAATGCGCGGTATCGCCCTCCATGCGGCATAGCGCATAGGCCCCAGTGTTGCCAGGGGTCGAGCGGTAATCGGGGATGGCGACGGTTCGCATCAAGTTCAGGTACTCGTCGCTTTTGGCTGCTGGGGTCGCGCCATGCCAGATTCGGGTGACCATATGGAACTCCTTGCCTGCCGTTTGCGTCCAGAACACTTAGATGTCGCCACCGGGCTATTGCACTCAGAACTTGGACGATCCAAATGCGTTTCTGTTCCAACAATCCCTTCTGGGGCAGCGCCAATTGGGCGCACCAAAACAGATAACCTCGATCTTGCGTTGAATCGGCCTATGATCCCTAAATCAGTAGGAGCTACGCACATGGCAGCGAATCAAGTGGTGCTTTACTTCGACAGTCAGGAGGATGCTTTGCTTTTCACCCTGGCTGCCAGTTCGGTAATGTCAGCAGAAGGGCCGGTCCACAGCAACAAGGCAGCGGTCAGGGTTGCTGAGGAGATTTGTAAGGCCAGCCGAATCAAAACTGAGGGTGTTCTCAACGTTACGTGAAGGGCGGCAAAATTAGATGATTCGAAAAGCTGCGCTGCAAATCGGAGTCCCCGCTCTACTCGCTTTCATTGCCTTGAATGCGTACCTTGCCGTCAATCACTTAAGACGGGTGCAGACAATTGCAGCGCTGACACTTGAAAGCTCAGCGGTCCAAGCGGAACTCTCGGGTATTTTGCAAGACGTAACCGATATGGAAACGGGTCAGCGTGGATATCTATTAACCGAGAACCCCGCATACTTGCAGCCCTACACGGACGCGAAAAACAGGGTCGGAACAGGGTTCATGAGTCTTCGCGCAGGGCTTGCCAATCGGACGAAGCGCGAACAATCACTGGAGTCGCAGTTGGAGGGCTTGACTCGATCAAAGCAGGCTGAGATGGAGCGATCTATTATCTTGCGTCAACAGGGGTATCGACATCGCTCATTCATGCTAGTCAATACAAACGAAGGCAAGGACTACATGGATGAGATTCGTCGCATCTCGTCCTCGCTATCCTCAGCCGAGAGCAGCAATTTCGCGAGACTCGATACAGAGAGGATTGCCGTATTGAAGAGCGTGCTGTCGCGAACGATTGTCGCTAATTCTGTCCTGCTTTTGCTCACAGCATGTCTGTTTGGGCTGATCCATCGCCACGGGCGACGGCTTGGAGAAGAAGCCTCTCAAAGTAGAAGTGAGCTTGCCATACGGGATTTGCAGTTAGCGAAACTAACGTCTGCCCTTTCCGGCCAAGCGCGTTCGAACATATTCGCCATCAATACGAACTCCCGCTTGCTGCTGGAGAATTACGGAGGTTTCCTTCCACGACAGGGACACGAATATGCTGAGCAGATGAAGGAAGCAGCGGCACAAATGGAGCGACTCCGGCAGGATCTAGTTGGCAGCCCACCATCCAACGGTGACGGCAGGGCAGCTTAGCCGCTATTGGCGAGGGTGCCGGGCAGCGCCCAGGTGTCGGCTTATTTTGGCGCAGTAAAACAGTTCGAATCTCATCCATGCAGCGGCCCAATCACGCCCGAAGAATGATTCCGGCCATCCATCGAATTTCAAAAAAACGGGACCATCCTCCCCCGAGGTTAAGGTCCCGTCTCTCAGCCGCCAGACTTAACGGCTCCTTCAGGCGCAACTCTAGACCACGATTCGAGGCATGCAAATGGACCTAACGTGTGAGTCGCCCGCTCCAACGTGGTATAGGACACTTGTGACTCATAGGGGTGAAGCATCGTCGCGGCGCATTGGTCTTCGAACAGCGACCGCAGATAGAATCTGTTCATGAACGTGGCGCGATTTCACTCCGGGAACTTCGCAGAAAGGAGTTTCACAGGCAGAATCGTACGGGGAATACCTTACATCATTAGTGCTTGCGTGGTCCCGTGTTGTGCCATTTACTTCTTCGATGAAGGAGCGTCAAATCACCAGATCGAAAGATCGAAAACATTTGTCCTTCGACGCCACAACGTCCGCGAATTGAGAAGTTGCGGAAACCATTCAGCACGGCATCCGAAACAATTCTTCTCCGGTGAGTTGCTGAATCCGAGTCACAGCAAAGCGAATATGACGAAAATCCTCATCGTTGATGACAATCCAAGTGTGCGAGCCGCGTTTCGAATGTGTTTCAAGACGAAAACAGATTGGGTCGTTTGCGGTGAGGCAGAGAACGGAGACGCTGCCATAAAGTTGGCTCGCAGTGTAAGACCGGATGTTGTCTTGCTTGACTATGCAATGCCTGTGATGAACGGGCTAGAAGCAGCCCGAGAGCTGAGCGCCCTCGCACCTGAGTGCGCCATACTGATGTACACGATGTTTGCTGCCCCACAACTGTCAGAACTGGCTTCCACGGCTGGGGTCCGCGCCGTTCTTTCCAAAGAGGTAAACGGAATCGGGGCGGTCATGGAAGCGATTGAAGCCATCGCTACCGAGAATGCCGATCTTGTGGCGTCAGCTGAGAACCGAAACCGCAACGCAAGTGGCTGCGCTTAACCGTTCCATGCGTAAAGCATTTAGAATCCGAAGGCATCAACCTTCGCCTACCCGTAGCGATGAAAGTTTCCCGGAACACGTTCCACGCGCAGAGGGTCCGCTAGCCACCCGCCATGCAGAATCCCGTCAAAGAACGCATCGCCAAGTTGCGAGATGAAATAGCGCAAATCAGTGAAGCGAACCGCGTGTATACGCAAGGCGGCAAGAAGCTGCACGGCGCAGCAGGTGATCATGCACGCAGGCTTCAGAGATTGCAGGAAATCTTGGATGAATTGATGTCGCTGACCGACTGGAAGAAAGTATGAATATGGACTTCTAAACTCCCATCAGCGAGCCGCTTGACCTAGGACTCGTATGCTCAGCGCTTGGGCCACTCGACGAGTGTGGCCACTAATCTTCGACTCTCCGCTTTGCCTCCGCCAGCTTTTCTTGCCAGCATGGGCAACTCTCCGGCAAGTGTAGCCCGCAGCCTTTGGTCGTCGTGGCTTGGACGTTCAGCCAGGGGGATGGGCTTCGGTTGCTTCTTTGGTGGGAGCTTCATTGGACTCTCTTTGGGTTGGTGATCCAATCCCAAGCTAAGGTTGGACTGGCGACCGGCACTGAATCCATGTAATTCTTGGCTAATGTCACCGCCATTTTTGTGCCAGCCGCCAGCCTTCATAAACTACGACTCCGCTGACCGTTGTGGAATGGTCTGATCGTGACGGCTTCTGGCCCGAAGGGGCCATTTCGCTGCGCTTACCGCTAAATCTCACTCCGTTCGGATATGTCTACGACGTTGCTCGCTACTACAGCAGTCCGCCAGTTTGTACCGCCAGAACATTCAGCGCCATCTCCAGCCTTGTGATGGCCGCGCCGATTTCTGGATGCTGTCCAATCTTCTCTTGCAGTGTCTTCAGAATCTGGTGAGCACTCTTGATATGCGCTTCCGCGTCGGCATGCTTTGTCTCGGGATTCTGCTCGATCGGTGTTTCCATACTCCCTCGCTCCCGTCTCTCTCAATGTCTGTACAGCATCGTTTCTTATTTTACGCATTCGGCGAACATTGATGTTTGGCGCGATCATTCTTTGTTGCCCGCCACCGGGGTTCAATGAGTTGATCCCAATGCCAAGACACATTTCTGGTCGCTCGGCCAACTCTGGCAGTGCTCAACAACGGTCTTTCACAAGTGAGCAATTTTGAACAGACAGGCAATCACCAAACAATTACTTTCACCCGGACGAACAGATTGCAAAGGAACAGATGCGGCGCTCCCAAAGCGCCCGTTGTTCCTCTCGTGGCGCAGCTACTGGGACCGTTGCGCTCCACCCTTTTCTCGGTATCGACTATGGCGAACCGATGACCCAGCGACGACCAATGACAATCCAGACACGCAGCCTGACGAACTCAAGCAGGCTCCGCCCCCAGCTCCGTTTCTGCTTGCTTTCCTCCAAAAGTACTCGATGGAACCCGGTTCCGGCATCACTGGATATGCGCTGGGGCGCATCGATTCAACAACTTGTGATCTGATGGTAAGGGGCCACTCAAGTGCACCAGTCAGACAGAGTGAGCGTACTTCTCCTCTTTCAGGTTTCCTGAAACTAAGTCAGCCCATCTGAAGTTCTCTTCTTCTTAGCGAATCGCAACCCTTAGGAGGTTGATAATGTTTGCACGCAATATCTCTATCCACCTGAAGTCCAATATGCTCTCCGATTACATGCGAGAGTTTGAAAAAGACGTTCTTCCATTACTTCGTAAACAGAATGGCTTCAAGGACGAAATCACCTTGGCTGGTCCGGGTGGCGTCGATGTGACCGCAATCAGTCTGTGGGACAACAAGATTGACGCAGAAAATTACAACACAAATACCTATCCGCAGGTATTGAAGACGCTGGCGAGATTTATCGAGGGAACGCCCAAGGTTCACAACTTTGACGTTGCCAACTCGACCTGCCACAAGATTTCCGCTCGCGATCTGGTCACCGCTTAAGCATTGTGAGACTCGTCGCACGAGGAGGCGGTTTAAGGCCGCCTCCTCTGATGTGCAAATCGTTCGGTTTCCGTAGAATACCTGCCCAAATTGTTCGTGTGATCGCTCAGCCAGTTTCTTCCGCTCCTTGTTCGCCCGCATGCTCGTCGCACAATGTCTTACTCCAGTGTCCTTCCCACAGTCTTCCCGGTCGCGATCCGCGATGCAAACGGGCGCCCTGCATTACCGGAGAACTGTCAGGTTGGCATCTCGACGCGGAGAGAAGAGAGAGCAGGACGTATCCTGCTCTCTCGACCGCGATACTTTCCGTCACTTCTCGGCTATCAGACTCTGGCGTTAAGTCAACATCACTATCGGAGCCCCAAAGGCCGTGCTCTGGATGGGCCGAAGCGCAGTTGTTGTTGAAGCTTCTGGCGGGCATCGTCGCTGAGAATCCTTCGGCTCATCGCGCCTTGTGACGTACTCTCACCGCTCGCGACACCTTGTGTTAGGGTCGCGAGATAGGTGTGAATTTCGCCGGTGCTGGTGAGAGCCAAGCCAGTGATTTCCCCACGGGAATTAATGGAGCAACCAGTTAGCAGATATAAGGGAGAGTCACCCGCAATCAGAGTGTTGAGGTCGGTCATCACGCTTTCCTCCCACAAAAACGCCCGCGGGTTGAAGTTCGCGTCCAGAGACGTACCCACTACCGAGCCGGCATCGTTGATGCTGATGCTGACACTCGCTACATCCCCGAACAATGTGCCCAAATCCTGCATCGCAGTTGTCTTGGTCCAGAGAAAAGCGTGAAAAGTTGTGTCGCCCGCCAGGTCCGAGTTACCGACCACCTGGCCTTGGTTATTAATGTCATAGGCGATGTTTCCGCCCGCCTGTCCCGTCTGGCCGCCGAGATTGCCGAGGTCAGTCGCTTTGCCTTTTTCCCAGAGCAAGGCATGAACCGGCACGAGGTTGTAGAGGAAATTCATGTTGAAAGTTGCGCACGTACCCGACCCGCCAACCGCCTGTCCGTAGTCATTGATCTGCTGGGCGACGCCATCCGGATCGCCACCAAACGTTGGCAGTTGGCGAATCACTCCTTTTTCCCAGACGACAGGCTTAAAGTGCAGAGTTTGAGGAGCTGGGCAGCCTTTGTCCGGCGTCGAGTCCTCCGCAAATCCGGCCACTTCTCCCCGATTGCTGATCGCCATAGCCACGCCGTTGTTGCCTCCCAGCGTGGGGAGAGGATTCATGACGCCGTTGGCCGATTCGAAGGGAAGGCAGATGAGGTGGGTGCCGAACCCACAGAAATCTTCTCCATTGGGATCTGAGGCGGAGGTTTCGGCCTCGCCGTCGGCTCGGCCAGAGTTGTTCACGCCGAAGGCGATGCTGTTCGATCCGCCGAGCGTACCGAGGTGGCCGCTTGTTTCTTGGCCCAGACAACGGCATGAGATGAGCCGTCAGCGAGGTTTGAGGATCCGGCGACGCGGCCGTTCTTCGTGATGAAGAATGGCTGGCTGAAATTGCCGCCAGACAATGTGCCGAGATCGGTCACGGTGTAATGGGCGGCTGGGAGTGGACGTTGCTGGGCGTTCTGCGCGGCGACGGTCAGTGGAACCGCCAGTGCCGCCAGTAACCACGCCGAAGGATACAGCAGAGATTTGGATTTCATGTGGCCTCCTAGGCTTTGTCCGCGTTGTATGCGGTTGATCTTTGAGCTCGTTTCGCTCTTGTCTAAGTAGGCGCAATTCGCGTCGCGAAACTATCATCCGCAGATCTCTTTATCTTTGAAGGACCCGCGTGGCAGGGTATGATTCCCCGGAGTGTGGGCATGGAGAACTTTGAGCCACGGGCGCGCAAAGAGGCGCAAGCTCCAGATAATGCGGAAGTGAGCGGCTTGCTCCGGGCCTGGAGCGAGGGAGATCGAGCCGCGCTCGACCGACTAACGCCCATCGTTTATGACCAACTCCGCCGCCTCGCCGGGCACTACATGAAAGGCGAGCGCCCTGGTCACAGCCTGCAAACGACGGCTTTGGTGAACGAAGCCTACATACGCCTGATCGATTACAAGAGCATGCAGTGGCAGAATCGCGCCCATTTTTTTGCGGTTTCCTCACAACTGATGAGGCGCATTCTGGTTGATCATGCGCGACGCCACAATCTGAAGCGCGGAGGCGGAGTGCAACACGTTTCTCTGGAAGAGACAGCCATGGTGGGCGGCGATCGACCTGCGGACTTGGTGGCACTCGACGACGCCATGGATGCGCTGGCCCGCATCGATTTGCGCAAAGTGCAAGTCGTCGAGATGCGTTTCTTTGGTGGACTGAGCGTCGAGGAGACGGCGGAGGTGCTGAAAGTGTCGTCCGTCACCGTAATGCGCGACTGGAGTACCGCCAAGGCCTGGCTCTATCGTGAACTAACTGGCGAGGCGACCGATGGACTCTGATCGGTGGCGACAAGTCGATAGCCTGCTGCAATCGGTGCTTGAGCGTCCGCCCGAAGAGCGTGATGCGTTTCTAAGGCACGCGTGCGCGGCTGACGAGCAACTGGAGCGCGAAGTACGCTCGCTGCTGAGGGCACAACATCAGGCTGGAAGTTTTCTCGAGAGTCCTGCCATAGAAGCAGCGGCTCTTGTTCTCGCGCAGCAGCAAGGCAAAGAATCACAAGAGGACGGCGATTTACTGCTTGGTCGCATCGTGTCCCATTACCGCATCGTGGGAAAGCTGGGCAGCGGCGGGATGGGCGTGGTGTGCAAGGCCGAAGACACTGAGCTTGGCCGCTTCGTAGCATTGAAGTTTCTGCCCGAGCACCTGTCCCGCGATCCGCAAGCTCTGGAACGCTTCCGCCGAGAAGCGCGAGCGGCGTCTGCTCTCAATCATGCCAATATCTGCACCATCTATGAAATTGGAAAACACGATGGGCAGTCTTTTATCGCCATGGAGTTCCTGGACGGTGTGAGCCTGAAGCATCGCATCGCAGGGCGTCCCATGGAAACCGAGTTGATCTTGTCGCTGAGCATCGAGATCGCGGAAGCGCTGGATGCAGCTCACGCCGCTGGCATCGTCCACCGCGACATCAAGACTGCGAATATCTTCGTCACCAAGCGCGGACATGCGAAGGTCCTCGACTTCGGCCTGGCCAAGCTTTCCCTTAACGACGAGGGCCTGGACCTGAACGCCTCGACGAAGGAGGAATCTCTCACCAACCCGGGCACGGCCGTGGGGACGGTGGCCTACATGTCGCCGGAGCAAGTTCGTGGAAAGAAATTAGATTCCCGCTCCGATCTTTTCTCCTTCGGTGTGGTGCTCTACGAAAGTGCAACTGGAACGCTGCCATTCCGCGGGGAAACTACGGGAGTGGTCTTTGACTCGATTCTGAACCGGTCCCCCGTTCCTCCGGGGCGAGTGAATGCGGGGCTGCCGCCGGAACTGGAAAGAATCATCGGCAAGTGTTTGGAGAAAGACCTCGACCTTCGCTACCAGCATGCCACGGAAATAAAAGCTGATCTGCGACGGCTGAGACGCGACACCGATTCGGCGCAACTACCGGCGACGATCGGTACCGGGATCTCATCCCGTATCAAAAAACGTGGGATAGGCATTGGTCTTGCTGGAGTGGCTGCTCTGGTTCTTACGGTTGGGAGTTACCTCTACCTCCACCGAGCGCCGAGGTTGACCGACAAGGACACTATTGTCCTCGCGGACTTCACTAATACCACGGGTGATCCGGTATTTGACGGAACCTTGCGGCAGGGAATGGCCGTGCAGCTTGAGCAGTCCCCGTTTCTGAGCCTGATCAGCGAGGAGCGCATACAGCGCGTGCTGCGTTTAATGGGCCAGCCCCAGGACGCACGACTGACGCCTGAGATTGCTCGCGACATATGTGAGCGAACCAGCAGTGCCGCAGTTCTGGATGGAACCATCGCCGGGCTTGGAAGCCAGTATGTTCTCGGGCTAATCGCCAGAGACTGCCGCACGGGCGATGTTTTCGCAGAAGAACAGGTGCAGGCGGCGAGAAAAGAAGATGTACTGAATGCCCTTGGAGAAATTGCCAGTAAGATCAGGAGCCGGCTCGGCGAATCCTTAACTACGGTTCAGAAGCACGACACTCCACTCGCCGAGGCTACAACCCCGTCATTGGAGGCTTTAAAAGCCTACAGCATGGCCTGGAAACTTATGGCCTCCCAGGGCGGGGACGCACCAGTTCCATTCTTCAAACATGCCATCGAGATCGACCCCCAATTTGCGGCTGCATACGCCTCGCTCGGGCTTACCTACGGTTCCATGGGCGAAACGGAAGCGGGAACGGAAAACATAAGAAAAGCTTACGAATTGCGCGACCGTGCCAGCGACAACGAGAAGTTCTTCATCACTGCTTATTACGATGGACGGGCGACCGGAAACCAGGAAAAGGCACTGCAGACCTGCGAGGCGTGGGCGCAAGCATATCCTCGTGAGTCCAGGCCGGACTCCTTCTTAGCGGGTTTCATTTATCCTGTGCTCGGCGAATATGAAAAGGCAGCCGAAGAGGCCCAGAAGACGATTGAACTCGCTCCGGACTTTGGCATTGGCTATGTCCATGTTGGTTACAGCTCTCTTAGCCTTAACCGTCTGGCAGAAGCCGAAGACGCGGTTCGTAGAGCCTCCGAGCGAAAAATCGAAATCCCTTTGTTAGCCCTCGTGCGGTACGATGTCGCTTTCTTGAGAGGCGACAGCGGCGGCATGCAGCGGGAAGTGGCTGCGGCTCGCGGAAAATCGGGAGCGGAAGAATTGATTTCCGACCACCAAGCCTTCGCTCTCGCATATACCGGTCACCTGCAAGAGGCCACGAAGATGTTACGTCGGTCAAGCGATTTGGCGCAGCAGGCGGCCCATCGAGAAAAGGCGGCTGTATTTGAAACCCGAGCGGCGCTGTGGGAAGCCTTCTACGGAGACAAGCTCTCCGCAAAGCCGGCGGCAATGGCAGCCCTTGCGCTGGCCAAGAACCGGGAGGTGCAGTATGGCGCGGCCCTCGCCCTGGCTATGGCGGGGGATTCTTCGCGGGCTCAAACCCTGACCAAGGATCTGGAAACCAGCTTTCCCGAAGATACGTCAGTTAAGTTCAATTACCTGCCGTCCGTGCGTGCGTTCCTTGCCCTGAACCATGGCGATCCCGCAAAGGCGATCGAAATTCTCCAAGTTGCCGTTCCTTATGAACTGGGCCAGCCGCGCAGCACTCAAACGGGTTTCTTCGGGGCTCTCTATCCCATTTATGCGCGTGGCCAAGCGTATTTGGCGGCGCGCCAAGGCGCTGAAGCCGCCAGGGAGTTTCAGAAAATTCTGGATCACCCCGGAATTATGATCGGCGATCCCGTCGGCGTACTCGCCCATCTCCAAGTGGGTCGAGCGTATGCCATACAGAGAGACGACGCCAAAGCGAAGGCGGCATATCAGGATTTCCTCGCACTCTGGAAAGACGCCGACGCCGACATTCCCGTCCTGAAGCAGGCGAAGGCAGAGTACACGAAGTTGCGATAGCGGCTTCCGAGAGGAAACAGTCCTTCTCCGTCAGCCACTGGACGTGGCGATTGGGGCATTGACACTTCCCCCAGTTGCCGATTATTTCGTGCCAGGTTGGGTTAGTGGTCTTGAGGCCCTTTATTCGCTCCAAGTCCAGCCACCGGAAAAGGATCCGGTAAGCCACGTTCGGCCCCCACACTACTCGCCCTTAACATTCGGAGTCAGCGCTGTGCGCCGAACAAGTTCTTCAAATCTTGGGTCCGAACGCAGCAAGTCAAAAGCGGGATCGACGTTCAGTAGTGTTCCCAGTGCTCTTCTTTCTGCATAGTTGTGGTCCAGTGATTCCAAAGCTTCTTGTTTGTCTCCGAGCCTTGCATACAGTTGCGGAAGGTCGAACTCGCCAATATTACCCACCAAGTTCTTGTTCGACTTCAGAAGTTGCTCCCAGAATCCTCTGGGTCCTTCTGCCGCCAACGCGCTTCTCAAGGCAAGTTCGTCAGGTAGGGCAGCTTTAACCGTGCGATCGTCGCCGGAGAGCAGCCGTCCCTTGGTGAGTTCGCTGATTGCGTTCTCATGTTGCCCGATCTGGGAGTACAGCCATGCCAAGTGGTAGTGCGTCACAAAAAAATCTGGATTTAACTCGATTGCTTTCTTGAATTGCTCCTCCGCCTGGCCGTATTCCCGGGCATAGAAATAGGTCAGACCGAAGACGGTATTGTAAATCGGGGAAAAAGGATCGAGCTCGAGGGCTTTCTTCATTTCAGCGATGGCTTGTCCGGACTTCCCGACAGGGGTCAGGTAAGACCACGCATACCGAAAATGGGCCTCAGCATAATTTGGGTTGAGTTCAAGGGCTCGCTTGAGCTCCTGCTCGGCACCTTGCCAATCGTATTCGAAGTCCGCTTGTTCCGCTCCCAACGCCGCATGGGCCTCGGGAAGGTCGTCGTCGAGTTCCAATGCCCGGGAAGCCGCTGTCTTCGACTTGGGGTAATAGTCCTGTGAAGACCGAATGGCGTTGGCGAGGTAGGAATCTGCCAGCCCGGCATAGCCCAGGGCAAAGCCAGGATCTTTCTCGACGGCTCGTTGGAAATACTCCGTGCTCTTGTCGATCCCCGCGTAGGTCCGCTGGTTCAGGTAAAAACGGCCTTTGAGGTACAGCTCATAAGCATCAGGATTAGGGGCGTATTTATTGCCGGATCGGGTTCCATAGAGCGGAGTGAGTTTCACCTGCACCTGTTGCGCGATGGCCCGGCCCAACTCGCTCTGCAGCGCCAGAAGTCCTCCGGTTTCGCGGTCGTAATTGTGCGCCCACAGATGAACTTGATCGTTGACCCGAATCAGTTGCGCGCTGATGCGAGCGACTCCGCCCTCGCGCCGGACACTGCCCTCCAGGATGTAGTCGACTCCTAGTTCGTGCCCGATCTGCGCAATCGTCTTGTTCGTGTGCTTATAAGCCGTGGCTGAAGTTCGAGCGATCACTCCGAGTCGGGCCGGGTTGAGTTCGCCTAAGTCGGTAATGGTCTCTTCCGTCAAACCATCGCTGAAATACTCCTGCTCCGAATCGTTACTCAGGTTGGTGAAGGGCAAGACCGCCAGCATCACCCGGTGTTGGTCAGCTGAAGACTGTGGCCGGCTACGTAGACGCAACCCATAGATGCTGGCGGCGAGAGCCACGACGAGCACGGCGGCGAGCAACGCGAGCGATGGCCAAGAAGTCAAAGAGGAACGCCGCCCTTTAGGCGTCGCGACTTGGATTGATTCTTCCTGAGCGATCGTGCTGGGGGCTTCAAGTCCCTTGACTGTGGCTCTATCGACCTGAACATTGGGCTCGGTCACCGCAGCGATGAACCGATATCCCCTCCCTGTGACGGTTTGGACGAAAACTGGATTTTCTGGATCGTCCTTCAAAACCTGGCGAATCTTGCGGATGGCTCCGTTGATGCTGCTGTCGGTATCGAGGAAGACATCCTTACCCCATATCTTCGCGATGATATCTTCCCGGGTGACGAGTTGCCCCCTGCGCTCGACGAGCAGGAACAAGATATCCAAGGGGATTCGCTCCAGCTTGACCGGGCGACCGGAACGGCGGAGCTCATAGGCGCCCCCGTCCAGTTCAAGACCGTCTCCGAATTTCACTACGTTGGCGGTCATAGCGAGGCCACTTACTGAGGAGGAGACATTCTACAGGGATACCTCCGGCACCGGCATCGTGAGTCTAGGTGGGCAGGCCGATTCGCCGCAGCAGATCGGCGAACCTGGGATCTCCGTGGAGATTCTTGAAAGCAGGATCGCAGTTCAGCAGCGCGATATCCTTGCCGTCGCGTTCCGCATAAGCTTTGTCAAGCCATTGGAAGGCTTCGTCCTTTTCGCCGGCAAGTGCGTAGGAGGAAGCCAAATCGCTCGCTGACACGAACAGTCCGTTCGGCGCCTTTAATGCTCGCAAGGTCAGGTCAAGATTGTGTTGCCAATATCCCCGTTCTCCTCCTGTTTTATAGGCTCGCAGCTTCTTGGCCGCCTCCCCTGCCGCATCCTCTGGACTGGCACCGCCCAGCAACTCGCTCTTCTCATTTTCCGCAATCGCCTGCTCGTATCTTCCCATTGCGGTCAGAAGGAAGGAGAAATACTGATGGGCAAGCGGGAAAGTGGGATCCATCGCGATGGTGCGCTGGAATTGTTGATCGGCCTTTTCGTAGTCGCCGGCAAACATGTATGTCATACCCATGAAATTGTTTATCGGCAACGATAAGGGATCGAGTTGCAGCGCTCGCTGGTTCTCGGAGATGGCCTCTGACATTCGTCCCATCGGCGCGAGATAGCAATTGGCGTAAAAGAGATGGGCGTAGGCGGAGTTCGGGTTCAGTTCGATGGCTTTCAGAAATTCCGCCTGGGCGCCCGGAAAGTCAAACTCATAGTGTGACTTCTCCATGCCGAGGGCCGCGTGCGCCTCCGCCAGCGAAGGATCGAGCGACAGGGCTTTGATGGCGGCCGTCCTTGCATTGGAAAGGCTTTCCTTGGGCGAATAGACACCCAGGATGTTCCCTATATTGTAGGCATCGGCAAGACCGACGTACGCCAATGCGAAATCAGGATCCTGTTCGGTCGCCCGCTGGAGATACCCGATGCTCTCCTTGATGGCCGCGGGATTCCTCTGATTCCAGTAGAAGCGGCCTTTCAAGTACAGATCGTAGGCTTCGGGATTTACACTGCGCATTCTGGACAAATCGATTTCCTGTTGCGGCGTGAGATTGATCTGTACCTGACGCGCGATCGCTTTTCCAAGTTCGCTCTCGATTTGTAGCAGATCATGAAGCTCACGTTCGTAATTCTGCGCCCAGAGATGGGTTTGGTCACCGACTCGAATTAACTGCGCACTGACACGTGCCTTCCCACCCTCGCGCCGCACACTTCCTTCCAGGATGTAGCCGACACCCAGTTCATGGCCAATCTGGCTAATCGTCTTGTTCGTGTGCTTATAGGCCATCGCGGATGTGCGAGCGATGACGCCCAGGTGCTCAGGGCTCAATTGGCCCAGATCGGTGATTGTCTCTTCCGTTAAGCCGTCGCTGAAGTACTCCTGTTGCGGATCGTTGCTCAGATTTTGGAAAGGCAGGATCGCTAACATCACTCGCTGTGGGGAAGGTGGGGTTGCCGGCGAATGCCGCGCCAGGTATGCGAGGCCAGAAAGAATGACAACCACGGCAACCGCTGCAAGCGCCCACGCCGATCGTCGCGTCTGCCAAATCCGGTCGGGTGCCGCCGCTGCGGGAGTTATTGAAGGAGAGATGTTCTTCGCAGGCTGAGGTTGAGGAGTTGGCGCAGTCGCTTCGGAAACCGGTGCGACGAAACGATACCCTCGGCGGGAAACAGTCTCGATGAATCGGGGATTCTCGGCGGAGTCCCCGAAGGCAACCCGCAGTTTCCGGATGGCCGTGTTCAGACCCTCATCGAACCCCACATAAGTGTCGGCAGGCCACAACTTCGCCTGCAACCGCTCTCGGGAGACAACTTCACCAGGGCGCTCCAGCAGGATCGCCAGAACCCGAAAAGGCTGCTCTTGGACGGGTACTTTTCGCCCTTCTTTATGGACTTCCCCAGAGCCGAAGTCAATTTCGAAGAGTCCGGTGCGAACACTGCGACGGGAACTGGCAAGCGGGTCCATCAAACTTCACCAAGGGAACTTGATTTTACCCCAGACCTCAGTACAGCGAACGCAATAACTCCTTCGGCAACGTTCGCTTAGCAAGTCAGGCAGGATTTAGTGCGGATCAATTGACCGGACTGCGGCTCTGAACTAAGAGTTCACACACTTCGGCAGTTGCTCCGCAGAGAAATCGGGGCAGGCTGAGGAAAACCAAATCAATGAGGAGAGTTTATGCACAAGAAGGTATTCGTGAATGTGGCTGCGTTGGGTCTGCTTATGTTCGGGACTTTGGTGTCAGGGTATGCGCAAAGCGAGTCTCCTGCCTGCAACAACAAACTCATCGCGGGCAACTATGGATTCACCCTCCAGGGCAGCAAATTAGGGGGCGCGGGGTTCACCGGTCCGCAAGTGGGGGTGGCGATGACTGAGTTCGATGGCATCGGGGCACTGACCCAGATCGACACCGTCACGGTGAGTGGGCAGGTGGTCGCCGACTTTACTCATACCCCGGCCACCGGGACTTACACAGTGAATTCCGATTGCACCGGCACTTTCACCATCAACTTCACGGACGGCCGTCCGCCGGTAGTCGTGAACTTCGTCGTAGTCGAGAACGGTGCCGAAATCGACACGGTGGTCACCAGTGCGGGTGGAAGCCAAGGGATCATCGCTTCAGGCAGCATCGGAAAAAAGCGGTTCTCCAAACACTGAGTCGAGCTGGCGGATGCGAAGGAACGGGCAGGGCCGAATCTCCTCACAGCCTGATGTGGTCGCGGCGGGACCGCCCGCGGCCACACTTTTCGACAACACGGAAATCTTCATCGGCCCGTCATTCAGGGACAACGACCATCGGCTCAGTAACTTACGAGGTCAGGGAAAAAACATCGAATCGTCAGGCGCGCGCCATTGCCAATGCTGGCGGTTGGCGGCAATCTGCCCTCGAACGAAACGACCGAGGCCTGAGGGCCCCAGAAAGCAAATCTTCGAGGAGATAAAACATGAACACCCGGTTCTGCAAAACCACATTGGCAGCCGCACTAGCTTGCTTCACCCTGATGGCCGCATCCACGGCCCACGCGGGGGCGTGCTCAAATGCTTCGCTCAAGGGCAAGTACGCCCAAACCATTTCAGGCCAACTTCTGCCTGGGCCCGGAATCGTATTACCCCAAAACGGACTCGCTATCACCAACTTCGACGGAAAGGGAGCCTTCACACAAGAGGATTTTGTCGTGATTGGGGGCGCCCCAGTGTCATCCGGGTTTGAGACCGGCGAAACCGGTACCTATGCAGTCAATTCCGACTGCACCGGGACAGCCACCATCAACTACCCGGACGGCTCGTGGATCAATCTGGAGCTCGTGGTCATAAACCAAGGAAACGAGTTTCGGACAGTGGTATCCGTCCTGAACCAGGGCGGGACCACAATACCAGTGAACATCGGCAGCGCTGGGGTGCGCTTGGACAACTAGCAGGAGACATTCTGTCCCACAAACAAAAGTCCATTTCCCGGCCGATGACCCCGTAACGTCGCATCGCGAGCCTCGTTGCGGGAACGGTCGCAACCAATCGGTTCCTTTCAGTTGGCAAGAATTGGCCGCCAGTCCGCGTGGATCGATGGGGCAGCCCTCCACACGGGGTGCAGTAAGTGGGATCAGGTTCTTTTCCTGCGAGAAAAGTGACCGCGCATGATAGTTCTCTGCCCCCGTTCGCGCCTATCTGAATGAATCGCCGCACCTCGCCGGTTGAGCCGGCACACAAGGAGAAGAAGATGAAATTCCAAACGTTTACGCCGTTGGCGCTGCTTTCGCTGGCACTGACCACTGTGCCCGCGCTGGCGCAGTCGACCGCAAATAGTCAAAGATCATCCCACCTGCCGGACGTCGTCGGGAATCTGCTGCGTTTGAATGAGCCGCGGACATTCTCGAAAACACCGCTGAAGCCGGCAGTATCGGGTTCGGCAAAAACCTATCAATTTGCTTCGGCTGATTATCCCGGATCCGCTACATCGCTCGTGCTCGACGAGAATACGACGGAGGCCGTAGGTTACACCCAGGAACAGGACAACGTATCGGGATTTACATTAAAGGCAGGTACGTACGAGTTGTTCACCGCGCCCAGTTTCGCAAACGAGATCACGGGGATCAACACGGCCGGCCAAATCGTTGGGATCTATGCCGATTCCAGTGACACGACTCATGGTTTCCTTGACAGCGGCGGGGTAATCACCAACATCGATGATCCGAGCGCCGAAGTCGGCCAGACCGCACCATTCGACATCAATGACGGCGGTGAGATTGTTGGGTACTTCATCGACAGCTCCAATCTCCGTCACGGCTTCTACACCCTGGATGGAGGAATTTCATTCACCGACTTCGACTTTCCGGGCGCGATCTCCACCCTTGCCTCAGGGGTTAACAAGGCGGGGAACATCGTGGGAGAGTGGGAGGATTCCAGCATGAAGGTTCACAGTTTCCTTCTTAGCAAAGGCACCTATAGTTCGTTCGACTTTCCGTCTGGCAGCGGCACGACAGCAATCGGGATCAACGACTCGAACGAGATGGTGGGTTATTTTGAGGATGCGAGTGGTGCGTTCCACGGGTTCATCTACTCGAATGGCGCATTCACCCAGGTGGACGTCGCGGGCGCTATGGGTACTCAGATTACGCGCATCAAGAATAACGGGCATATAACCGGTTTATACATCGATCAGTTAAACGAGAGCCACGGCTTCACTGGACATTAGCGGAACCGTCCAGATCTGAATGGCCCCGCCTCGGCGGGGCTATCGTTGATTTTCCGATTCCGAATTGCAGGTACTTTTCCGCGAATGTCCCTCTTTCGGTGCGCTGACTCGCGCATCGAACGACGCCTTCGCGCATCCATCCGTGAAACGGTTTTCTCGCATGCGCCACTATCCGATAGAGCCATACCGCGATGTGGACGAGGAGACCAGTATGAATTTTATCGAGCAGCTCTTTAGCTTTTCATCCGACGGAGGCTCAGGCGTGTTCGAGTTTCTGCTGTTCGGAATTCCCGTTGTTGCTCTGTCCGTCATCCATTGGACTCGGCCAATGCAGAGTAAACGCAAGGACTAAACACGGCTGATCGGAGAAAAGGATGTGCCCCTGTATGAGCGTCTTCTTACAGTGGCGCCGAGCCAGTCCGCTCGCCAATGATTCTGCGAACGTCAAAAGGAGATTGGGCAATGAAGACAGCACGAATTAGCACATACGCCGTTGGACTGGTACTGTTGACTGCATTTGTCGGCGGTTCAAAGGCCTACGCTCAGTTCGAGATAGATCCCGATCACTTCGACTCGGCGGACACAGAGTCCCTCCCGAAATCGAAATCCAACGCTACTGGCCATGCTGAAAAAGTGAACTTCGAGGGCAGGGTTACTCTGCCCTATACCGTGCAGTGCAACGGCCTGAGTTTGCCTCCCGGTAAATACTTCGTTTCACTCCATGCCGACGGAAGAACGGCCCATGTGACGCTGCATCAAAAGGGGCACGCAGTCAGATTTCAAGGAATCGCAAAACCACAAAATCGTCTCATGCGAAACGCACTCGTTGTGGAGCGCACGGAAGGGTTACACCGGCTTTCCATGATTCACGCAGGTCATTTTGACCTGGTGTTGAACAGCGAGTTAGAACGCAAATCGGGTGTAACACCCGGGAACTTTGAGAGGTTGGCGCTCATATCGGCCCGTTCACCGGAGTGACGACTCGATCGTCCAAGTCTATGCCAGAACGCGCCTTTACCGTCCTGCGATACGAGGCAAAGTTCCCGCAATGGCCGTCTGCGCCAAGTGCCATCGCAATTTCTCTACTCTTGAGAGCTACTATGGTGACTGGATTGGCGCGGAGGAATACTTGGTAGGCAAACTCAATGCGCACCGTTGTGAGTATCTACAGACCAACTCGACGCGTGGATACACAAGAGGCACTGATCGAACTACGGCCGGCAACGACTCAAAGCAGCAGCGGAGCACTCACGGCGCCAACCGCAACTCTGGAGGAGAAAGCTATGCGAAAGCGATTCTCAAGTCTAATCCCGTACGTCGCGCTGGCATTTCTCAACTTCGGGATTCCCGTGGCCGCAACAGCGCAAACCTACACCTTTAGCACCCTCTACAGTTTCAAGAACAATTCGACCGATCCCGAATTTCCACAAGCAGCTTTAGTTATCGATTCAGCGGGCAACTTGTATGGGACGAGTTCCAGTGGAGGCAGTAACCACGTTGAATGCAACTTGGGTTGTGGAACCGTCTTCAAAGTGAGCAAGACTGGAGTGCTTACGGTATTGCATGATTTCGTGAATGCTCCGGATGGAGAAAGCCCACAAACCAGCCTGTTCCGTGACTCCAAAGGCAATCTCTACGGGAGCACGGTAGGAGGAGGCAGTGGAGGCTGTGGTACGGTGTTCAAAATCACCCCTGCGAGTGTCGAGTCTGTGCTGTACAACTTTGTTTGCGGCTCGGATGGGGGTGAACCCTCCAGCGTAATTCTGGATTCAGTGGGGAATATCTACGGGACCTCGATGACGAATGATGACCATGGCCTCGTATTCAAAATCAACTCCAGTCACGAACTGAGCGTTTTGTACGATTTTTGTTCTAAAACGAGTTGTGCTGACGGAGAGCTTCCAGAAGGCGGGGTCGTGCGGGACGCAGCGGGAAATCTCTACGGCACAACCAATTTTGGTGGCGCCAATCTGAGTGGAGTCGTTTTTAAGCTTACTCCGGAAGGGGTGGAAACCGTTTTGCATGAATTCGCCGCCGAGCAAGGGGATGGACTCTATCCGTTTTACAACTTGATCCAAGACGGGAAAGGAAATCTTTATGGTGTGACGCCGCAGGGCGGGGCGCATGATCCCTTTGACTTAAATGGGCGAGGGGGCACGCTGTATAAGCAACCCGAAGCCGGGGGCACTGAAACCGTGCTTTATAGTTTCTGCGCCTTGACCAGTTGCAAAGACGGTTACTCGCCCACTGGGCCTGTAGTCATGGACGCAGCGGGGAACTTCTACAGCACCACCTTGGGCAGTTCCAGCAGTGATGGGGCGGTAGTGTGGAAATTGAGCGGTGCGACGGGGAAGGAGTCTGTCCTCCACTCCTTCGGGAAGGTAGAAATCAATTCCGGGCTGGTGAGTGATGCGGCAGGAAACCTCTACGGCACGACCTTCACCGGCGGCACGGCGAAATTGGGCTCAGTGTACAAACTCACGTTGAAGTAGGCATGTTTGGCCGGGAGGGGCCACCCTCCCATTTAGTTTCGCGCATGCTTCTGGTTTGCCGACGAACCACTCAGAACCAAATCAAACGGCTGGCAATCGGACCGACGCTTGTGTGGTTTGGCGAATCATTTCCGCGGTCTGGCGGGCTCGCCTTAGGTCCGATGAGTAGATGGCGGTCCCTGGAAACACTCACTTTCTCCGCGATGTCGACCGCTTCCTGCAATCTTGTTTATCGAGCGGAACATCCAGCCAGGAGCGCAAGCGCTCTTCTTTGCCCTGGCTGTTAAGCGGAGTGTGTCCATGCCGAATCAGGATGAGTTTCCCCAAAGTAGTTGCTCCAGTCGAACGAATTTTCGCGCGTATCCGGCAGACCTGATTTCCGAACCGGCAATACAGGGCCAGGAAGAAAAGACTCGGCGTTAAGTATTGATGATCTCGATCATTCAAAGGAACAAGACGGCCAGTCCGGCAACGAGCAAGGCGATCGCCCAGAGAAGGTCGAAATTGAGCCACGCATGTCGCAGGAGCTGCAATCCAACTTTTTCATAAGTCTCAAAGAATAAGACCGCCAGGATGGCTGCCACGGCCAACATGCTTCCCGTGTGTACTAGCACCGCCAACGCAATCACGGAGACGTTCAAGGATGGAGACACTCTGGTTGTAGCGTGAGTCATTCCTTGCATTGGTTGTCCCATCAGAATGGGCAGGAGCATCAAGCCGGCGCCGTGAGCGGAGGCCATGAGGAATGACCAGAAGAACAGGTCTTTTCCACCGACTCGCATGCCCGCTCCGCGCGGATGACTCGCGCGAAACAGTCGATAGACGCCTAACGCGAAAAGGATGAGGGAAACGCCCCACTTCAGAAGAGTCATGGGGAGAAAATGCTGGACGAAGCGCAGGGCGAGAATTGCGAGCGTGATTGCGGCGGCGTGCCCCAACGCTATCGGGACCAGGGCTGCGATCACGGCCGATCGTCGCTTCTCCTGCAAGCCAAGAGACAGCGCGAACAGCCAGCCCATGGCTGGGTTCAGACCGTGGTAGGCGCCGAGAAGCGCCAAAGCGACCCAAGGCCAGTTGTGACTCATGGATAGCAGTAGAAGTCCGACGAGGCGTCACCGCCCTGCAGTTTAACCTGATGGCCGCGAAGCTCGCCGAAGTCCACAAAGAGTTTGGGATCAAGCTGCATGCGGCCATCCTGTGCAATATCGAGTTTCACCATCCATCCCTGGATGCCGTCGGGATAGAACTGCTTGTCCCAGGATGCGTACAACGAATTGGTGAAATAGACGCGGCGCCCGTCACGGCTGATTTCCACCATCTGGGGGCCTCCATTTAGGGGCTGACCCGGCTTGGCAGGATGAGACGCGCGACGCACGATCCCGCCAACATGTATGGAGCCCGTCAGTTTGGGATTGAAGGGATCAGAGACATCGTACTGACGCATCTCCCCCGTGCCCCAGCAGGAAGCGTAGAGGAAGCGATCATCGACCGAAAGATTAATGTCCGTCAGCAGAGGCGGCACTGCGTTGAAGCCTTGCAATAACGGAGGCAGTTGGCTGGGATCGGCTGGCTCTGCAGGTATCTCGATGACTTTCTTCACTTCAAATTTTCCGTTCGGGCGATGCCACAACCAGATAGAACTGGAAAGATCTTTCAGCGACGTAACTACACCCACGAAGCCATAGGCCTTTGTGGGATCGTGCGCCGCGCGCAGCTCAAGAACCATCTGCTGCTCAGCACCCAAATCCAAAGCTTGGAGGTGGCGGCGCTTGCGGAGGTCCCAGATGTGCAGGCTATGTCCGTACTTGCCGCCCAGGAGCAGTTCAGGATTCACGCCGTCCTCCACCATGTTCGGCGTGCCCCACTCGCTGGTAACGGCAATGTCGTGGCCCAAGTGCCACGCGAAATCGTAGCCGAAGTATTGAGGACCTCGATCGATTTCCCACCGGCCGAGAGGCTCGAAGTTGTAGTGATCCAGGGCAAAGATTCCGCCCGGGCCATCGCCGCTCGGCGAACCGAGAGCACTCATGTAGATGCCGTCGGGCCCGCAGTGAGTGGTGTGAGGACGGCTATAGCCGGTTCGTTCCGCCAGATCTTTTGGCTCGATTACTTTCACAATCTTCGGCTGCTCTGGATTTTCCTTGGTATCGATGACATGGATGCGTGACGAGCGAAGACCCGGAACAATCAGATAACGCCGCTCCAAGTGCGGGTGGGGAGCGTAGGGGCACAACGCGGAACTGCAAGCGTTCCAGCCGAAATGGTGGAGTTCATCCCCCACGTTCGGCATATCGACGCGGCCGATGATCTGGCCGTATTTGTCCGATTTGTGATCCACGTCTACCACGACCAGAGCGTCGGGTTGACCATTACCGTTCGCATTCAAAGCTGCCACATATGCGAGCTTCTCAGCCGGAGCCTGGATCGCAAGCTTGGGAGAGGGATAAAACGTTGGGTCGGTCTTCCACAACATGAGAGCACCTCTTAGCGAAGATTGCCGTTTGCGACCTGCACGCCCTGTGGATCGGACGGTTTTTCGACTAGAAACCGAGATAGTCTACTACATAGCCTATGGACCTTCTAGGGTATGGCGTCGTGCGGACATCGACTTTGGAACTTTTTGAGGGACCCCACCGGGATTTTGGTTCTTCCAAGGACATTCGGCCGCTTCTCGCAGAGTTTAGCGCCCTACAGGACGAGATTAAGATTCACGCTTGGGACAACTCGCCGAGCAACCCCTAGATCTTCCCTGACTAGCTGCAACTGGTCCCCGAGAATGGGGCGACGCGCAGTGGGATAGTGCAGAAAGCCAGAGGAAGGATAGTATCCCATCGATCCACGCCGATTCCGATAGTTGCCGCTGTCGGAAATGCACCCGCTGGCCGATTCCAATGCTCCTGCAATGTCTTGAGAGGACGGAACAGAGTCGATATGGGACACGGAGAACATGGGTTAGTGACGCGCTTGCCAGACTTTCTGTGTCGTTCACGTCAGAAAGAATGTCGCATGCAGCTTTCAGTGATCACGATCCTTTGGAATCCAAGACCATGCTACAGCCGCACTTCCAAAAGACAGCCCTGCGCAAATCCACATGACGACTCGGAACGCGAATAGAAAAGCTCCCCGAATCGACATGCCGATGGCAGCTTTCATGCCGGGACTGAGGTCGGCGGGAACCTGCAAGCCGGCGAGCTTAGTCTCGTTCGCTTGAAGCTCGGCCAGGACACTCGGAGGCAGCGCCAGGTGAGCGAGGCTGGGGTTCAATTGAGCGGCGAAGGCTTTCACAAGCACGATCCCGAGCACTGCGATGGCGAGCACGCTTGCGACCCGCGCGACGGCATTGTTGATGCCAGAGGCGGTGCCGACTCGGTCTTTGTTGGCTGAATTCATAACAACGGTGGTCAAAGGTGCAACCGCGACTGCCATTCCGAAGCCGAGAACGATTACCGCCGGGAAGAATTCCGTCCAATAATTCCCTCCGATGGACGGCACGGTGAACAGAGCGAAGCCAACCGCGACGATGAGAGGACCAACAATCAGCGGAGCCCGCGAACCATAGCGGGCGACGAGCCCGCCAGACCAGCGAGAAAGAAAGAATATAAGCAGGATCAGGGGAAGGATCGCAGCGCCGGTTGCAGTGGTGGAGTATCCCTGGACTTGGATCAGGTTCATGGGGAATAAGAAAAAGAAAATCCCAATAGCGGCGTACAGAAAAAGAGTGAGCAGGTTTGCGCCACTAAAGCTTCGGGATTTGAACAGGGTCAGAGGAAGTGTCGGAGACGGGCTGACAGCCTCGACAAACACGAACGCAGCCAGACAGCCGACGCCAACGATCAAACTCCCGAAAACCAGGGGACTTTTCCAACCTAGATTGAGCGATTCGAGGAAACCGACAACCAAACCCCCAAGTCCCAGGGTAGAAAGAATCGCTCCTGGCGAATCGATGCGCCCCGCGCTGGCGCTACGGCTCTCCGGAAGTCGCCACACCGAAATCGCCACGACCGTCGCCGCAACTGGCACATTGAGGAAGAACACCCACCGCCAGGATGCGTGCTCGACCAGCCAGCCTCCAAGTACCGGGCCGATCGCTGCAGTGATCGCTGTGAAGCCCGACCAAGTACCGATGGCCTGCCCACGACTCCTCTCGTCGAAAGACGTACTGATAATCGCGAGACTTCCGGGCACGAGGAGAGCAGCTCCTACACCCTGCACACTCCTGGCAATGATCAGCTGATGAATGTTGGAAGCGACCCCGCAACCCGCCGAAGCCAAGGCAAAAATTAGCACACCTACAACGAAGATCAGCCGTCGTCCGAACCGATCGCCGAAGGAGCCGCCGACCAGAATCAAAGCAGCCAGAAGAACTCCATAAGACTCAACCACCCATTGCAGGTCGACCACAGTTGCGTGGAAGCTGGCTTGGAGCGCAGGCAGAGCTACATTGACGACCGTACCGTCGATGAAAGCCATGCTTGACCCGAGAATGGTAGCGACCAATACCCAGGTTCTTGCTTCCTTCACACATGGAACTGTGGCTGTCGATTGGGCCACCACTTCGTCGCAAGGTGTTCTCATGGCAGCTATGAGTGTCTTCCACTCTGCACTGAGTTCGCAAGATTGTCTGCTGTCTTCTATGTGGTTGTCTACGTTGTCACGCGGACTCGAGTTCTACCCTGAGGAGCCATTTCGTTTTTGGGCTTCACGCGCAGGCGTCGCCTGCTTCATGCGTGTACACTGCCCTCCATGAACGCGCGAATACTGTTTCTTGTCTTGCTGTCATGCGCAGCGCTTGCGCAAGATTCTAACTACTCGCCCAACGAGCAGCAGATTCCTGTGCCCGTGTGCGCTGGCGTGGCGGTGAAGGATTTGTGGTTTCCGGGGTCGAAGGTTTGCGGACCGGGGGACCATGAAGCGTGGCTGGCGGACATTCGTCATTGGAGAGATGAACGGAGGATTCGGGTTGGATACGACGGGTCGCGTTACGACCGGCCGGAGTTCAAGTGGACGCAATCGAGTTTCATCCAGCCGCAGATGATGGTGCAGGACCGCTATTTTTATGATCCGGTGGCGGCGAAGTATACGGTCGATCGCTATCTCGACGAGTTGGAGAAGAGATATGGAGGAATCGATGCGGTGCTGATCTGGCCGACGTATCCGAATATGGGGATCGATAACCGGAACCAGCACGATCTGATTCGCAGCATGCCGGGCGGAGTCGCGGGCGTGCGGCAGATGATTGCCGATTTTCACCGGCGCGGGGTGCGTGTGCTGTTTCCGATGATGATGTGGGATCAGGGGACGCGGGCGCCGGAGAAATCGTGGCCGGAAGAGATTGCTGGGCTGATGGCGCAGATTGGCGCGGACGGAATTAATGGCGACACGCAGGATGGAGTGCCGTTGACTTTCTCCCTGGCGGCCGATCAGAGTGGGCATCCGCTGGTGTTTGAGCCGGAGGACGGGCCTTCGGATGAGGTGCTGGCGTGGAATCTGATGACGTGGGGGCAATATCAGTTTCCGTTCACGCCGCTGGTCGACAAGTACAAATGGCTGGAGCCGCGGCACATGGTGAACATCTCGGACCGGTGGAACCGGGACAAGACCAGCGATCTGCAGTTTGCGTTCTTCAACGGAGTTGGTTGGGAGAGTTGGGAAAATATTTGGGGAATATGGAATGGGATTACGCCGCGTGACGCAGAGGCGACACGGAGAGTTGCGACCATCGAGCGAGGGATGGCGCGGTTTCTGGTGAGCAAGGATTGGGAGCCGATGGCGCCGATGCTGCGCTACGGAATTTATGCGAGCTGGTGGCCGATGGGAGATCAAACTCTATGGACGATCGTGAACCGGAATGAGTATGACGTTGACGGCGATCAGATGGAAGTCGATGCCGCGGCCGGAATGCGCTATTGCGATCTTTATCACGGCGTGGAGTTGACGCCGGAGCCACGGGAGGCAGGGCGATCGACCCTGCGTTTTTCGATAGAGGCGAACGGATACGGCGCTGTGCTGGCAATTCCGAATGCGCCGGATGCCGGGCTGACGGCTTTGTTGGCAAAGATGAAAACGACGACGAGCGCGCCGCTGGCAAGCTATTCGCATGAATGGAAGTTCCTGCCGCAACAGATTGTGCCGATTGCCCCGACGAAAGCTGCAAGTAGTTCACCACAGGGAATGGTGAAGATTCCGGAAGGCGATTTTGATTTCGAGGTGGCAGGAATTGAGATTGAAGGACTGAACGAGGTTGGGTTGGATGTGCAGTATCCCTGGGAGGATTCGCCACGGCGTTTTCATTCGCATGCGATGCACATGCATTCGTTTTATATCGACAAGTATTCGGTGACCAATGCGGAGTTCAAAAAGTTTGTAGATGCGGCAAACTACCATCCGAAAGATGATTTGAATTTTCTACGGGACTGGAAGAATGGGATGTATCCACAAGCGTGGGAGAACCGGCCGGTGACGTGGGTTTCGCTGGAGGACGCGCGCGCCTATGCGAACTGGGCCGGGAAGCGGTTGCCGCATGAGTGGGAGTGGCAGTATGCGGCGCAAGGGACGGATCGGCGGCTGTATCCGTGGGGGAATGAGTGGGATGCCAGCGCTGTACCGGTGCCGGATAAGTTACGGACGATGCGCGGGCCGGATGCGGTGGATGCGCATCCCAAGGGCGCGAGTCCTTTTGGAGTGATGGATCTGGTGGGGAATGTGTGGCAGTGGACGGAGGAGTTTGTCGACGAGCACACGCGGGCGGGGATTGTGCGCGGTGGGAGTTACTACCAGGCGCAGGGATCGATCTGGTATTTTCCGCAGGCTTACAAGTTGAGCGAGCACGGGAAACTGCTGCTGATGGCGCCGAGCATGGATCGGTCGGCTACTGTTGGATTTCGGTGTGTGGTGGATACGGACTAAAACCCTTCACCACAGTGGGCTCAGAGGAACACAGAGTAGATCATGGCAACTTTCTGCCTATTTGCTGGGCGTGGGCGCCGGTTTCAGGTCTTCTGCGGATTTTTCGAGCGCGTCTACCGTGCTCGGCGGGAGATGGTAGACGGTGGATTCGTTTTCGCGTTTGGCGAGGTAGGTGTCGGCGGATTTGGCGATGGAAACTTTTTCTACTTGCTTGCCGTCGGCAGATGTCACGATCGCTTCTATCGCGGGACTGGCGAATCCCGACTCGACGAACTTGTCGGCTGACAGATCGCGAAGGTTCGAGATGAGCGATCCCACAGCGTCGACGTCCATCTTCTTTCCGTTGGAGAACCAGTCACTGCCGTTTCTGGTCAGCTCGTAGGCCTTCGCGCCGGCGTGGATTTCGATCTTGTTGGGATCGGCGAAGCCAAAATCAAAAACCTTCTTGTTGCGGAGGTCGTCGAGGCCCTTATCGAAAGCCTGTGCGAGCCCGGTGTTCACCTTATAAATGCCGTCGACCGCGGTTGACTTGGCGTAGTAGAGGTCCTTGCTCTTGCGAATTTCCAGTTCCTGCGCGCCGGAAGGATCGGTCACTTTGACGGTGACGACGGGCGTCGCTGCGGCGAAAGCGGATGGGGATTCGGTGTTATCGCTGGCTCCGGAAAGATTCATACGCGCGTCGGTGAGCTTGCTGACAAGTTCTCCGACTTGAGTACTGTCGGCGCGAAGGGGCTTGGGCTGCAGAATCTGCCATTCTTCTTTGTTACGGACTAATTCGATGGTTTGACCTTTGCGGATGAGTTCCAAGTGGCTGATCTGATCGGCGCTTACCGGGAGCAGGCGCTTGTCACGGAAATCATTGAGGTTCTTGGCAATCGCGTTCTTGAGGTAACTGGCGATGGTGAAGACACGGGGATCGCCGGAGCGCGTGGCATAAATGGAGTTTCCAGTGGGAGTGTCGTCGCCAAGAAACAGTTTGTGCGACTGATTGTCTTTGGTGGTGATGTCGACTTCAACGACTGGAGGATCGAGTCCGTACTGCTTGAGGTCGGAAGGCTTGTCGTCGATCACGCGCTCGGAGTTGAGGGCGGAGAGAGAGGACAGAGTGCTGGAAACGTTGCTCTGATCGGCGTCGAACGACTTGGGCTCGGTGATCTGCCAAGAGCCGGAACTGCTCTTTGTCAGGACGACTGGCTCGGTACCTTGTTTCTTGAGTTCAACTTTGGTGATGGTGGATTCGTCGAGCTTGAGAATCGACGGGGAAGAGTCGGATGACTTAGGGGCTTCGTCGGCGGGCTTGTGGTGTTCGGACCAGTACAGGGTGCCGGCGAGCGCGAGAAGAACGACAGATGCAAGGATAAGGCTGCGAAGTTTCATGGAAGTTGCTAGGAAAAACTAGAGTCAAAATCCCACCCTGTCGCAAAAGGCGCGACAAGGGTAGGGCACCCTCAGATTATCTCCTCTTCAACCAGACGAAGACGCCGGCGATCACTACGATCATGGGCAGCAGGAACTGGCTGGTGGCGCGGACCCAGCTAAGCTGCGCGCGGGTCATGATGATGCGACGGTCATCTTGCTGCTTGGGGCGGATCGAGATCAAGTCTTCATCCGACGAGAGCCAGTTAATGGTGTTCAAAGCAAGGTCGCTATTGCCGTTGAAGTTGATGAAGCCGTTGACCGCCCAGGACGAACTACCGACGACTACAAAACGTCCCTGAGTGTTTTCTTTGTCCGTGGTGTAGTTGGCCGCGGCAGCGATCGTCAGGGGTCCCTTTTTGTTCTTAGGATCGTTCACGCTAACGGCCGCTGACTCCAGGTTCGGAGTCGCCAGACTGTTGGCGGAGGTTTCGATGAGCTTCTGAACATTGCTCTTGTCGGTGCCGTGAATCTGCAGGGAACGGGCGAGAGGAAATCCGGTGGCGGTTCCTTTCATTCCTTCGACGATGGGCTGAGGCCCATAGTTGGTCACGAGCGCGACTTCATGTCCGAGTCCGACGACCTGACCGAGGGGGTTCATATCGATAATCAGATCTTTGTCGAGCGAGACTCCCCAGCTATCGAGAAGGCTAGTCAGGGCGTCGTTGGCGGCGATGTCGGAGTGGCCAAGTTTCAGAGGCGGATCAAGCATGAAGAGGGCGCGGCCGCCGCCCTCCACGTATTTCTTGATGCCGTCGACTTCGGGCTGCTCATAATTGCGTGTCGGACCGGCGACGACGAGCGTGGTACACGTGCTTGGGACTTCGGCGTTTTGTAACAGGTCGATGGACTGGCTCTCGTAATCGTCTTTGGAGAGAAGATCTTTGAAGTTCGAGAAGCCGTCGCGGCCGCTGTTGTCGATCTGATGTTCACCGCTGCCGGAGACGAAGCAGACGGTGCGGGTTGTGTTCTTCAAGTCGCGGATGAAGGCTCCGGTGACGCCTTCTTCCGTCATGCTTTTCGCTTCGTCTTTTTTGGACCCGATCTGCACAACAGCGGTGCCGAAGTTGCGGATGCCGGCTTCGCGCGCAGCCTGAGGATTCTTGTCGGGATCGACGTATTCGACGTGCACCTTGCGCGAGAGATTCGAGTACTGGTCGAGCAGATCTTTGCCTTCACTGAAGTGCGTGCTCTGGTTGAAGTACGTGATGGTGGCGTCCTGGTTCAACCCCTTCACGATCTTTGCCGTCTGCTCAGAGAGGCTGTAACGCTTGTTCGCGGTGGCGTCGTAAGACTTGTTGTAACGATCGGCGAGAACGTTGGCCACGACGAACACTGCGATCACTATGAGGATGTAGGTCGACGCGTAGGCCGCGTATTTAGTTTGTCTCGCCTTAAGCCATTGACTGGCCATCTAGGACCTCCAGCGCAGAGATTCCATGGAACGGGCGGTGAAGAAGAGTCCCAGGAATATCAAGGTTATGTAGAAGATTGCGTCTTTGGAATCGAGCACGCCCCGGCCAAAAGACTCGAAGTGAGTAATGACCGACATGTAGGCAAGCGCGCGAGCCCAGGTTGCGGTCTCAGATCCCTGCACCCAACCGATGATCCACAGAAGAAGGCAGACACCGAAGGTGGCGGCTCCGGCGATGATCTGATTTTTGGTGAGAGTGGAAATGAAAGTGCCGATCGCGAGCAACGCGCCCGCTTGCAGCAAGAGCCCCAGATAGCCTATCGCCAGCGGCTTCCAATCTGGATTGCCGTACTTGAACAGAAAGGCAAAATTCAAGGCGGTGAAGAGGAGTAAGCAGGCGTAGAGCATCACGGCGGCCAACCACTTTCCAACAATGATTTCAAGGTCGCGGATCGGAGACGTAACCAGCAACTCGATGGTGCCCGTGCGCTTTTCTTCGGCGAAAAGGCGCATGCTGATCAAGGGGATGAAGAACAGTCCGATGACGGCGACGTTCGACAGCAGCGGCCGGATGATTTGCTCGTTGATATTCATCGGGAAGGATTGGCCGCGCATCTGCATCTCAACGCCTTCCACGACGAAAAATTGAAGCGCGGTCCAGAAGAAGAAACCGCAAATGAAGCCGAACATCGTGAGCAGGATGTAGGCGACGGGAGAGGAGAAGTAGCTGCTCAATTCTTTGCGGCAAATGATCCAGGCATTTCTCATTGTTGGGTGTCCGTGGCCACGGGCTCTTGCTGCGGGGACGGCTGGCTTCCGGTGAGTTGGAGGAAGACTTCTTCCAGGCTCATGGCGGAGGGGCGAAGTTCGTTGAGATCCCATCCACACTCGACGACGGTGCGGGCAAGATCGCCGCGGACCAGGCGCCCCTTCTGGCCTTCAACTTCGAAGAGAGCGCGGTTGTCGACATGCTGGCGGCAGTGGACGCGGCTGACTCCGGGGATCTGCTCCAGCGTATGCTGCACGATTGGAGCTTCGAGAGTGCTGTTCCTGCCGGCGATTTCGAGCAGAACGGACTCAGCGCCGCGGGCATGGGCTTGAAGATTCCGCACGGAATCGGTGGCGACCAGCTTTCCTTTATTGATGATGACGACTTGCTCGCAGGTCTGCTCAACTTCGGGAAGGATGTGCGTGCTGAGAATGATGGTGTGCTCGCCGGCGAGGTCCTTGATCAATTCGCGGGTTTCGTTGATCTGCTTTGGATCGAGACCGGATGTGGGCTCGTCGAGGATGAGAACATCGGGATTATGAATGATGGCCTGGGCGAGGCCGACACGCTGCCTGTAGCCTTTGGAAAGCTTTCCGAGAAGCTTATTTTTCACGTCGGCGACGGCGCAGCGTTCGGAAACGTAGTCCACGCGCTTTTGCAGCTTGGATCCCGAGAGGCCTTTCAGCTTGCCGACGAATCTGAGGTATTCGGCGGTTTCCATCTCGGGGTAGATGGGCGGCGTTTCGGGAAGGTAGCCGATGCGCTTCTTAACCTCGAGAGGCTGCTCGAGGACGTCGAAGCCGGCGACCTGGGCGGTTCCAGCCGAGGGGGGCAGGAAGCAGGTCAACATGCGCATGGTCGTGGTCTTGCCCGCGCCGTTGGGGCCGAGAAACCCGACGATCTGGCCTTTAGCAACTTCGAACGAGATTTGATCGACAGCGGTGTTGCGTGGGTACCGTTTGGTAAGGTCTTTGACGGAAATCATAAGTTATTGTTTCAACAGTGAGATAACGCAACCGTTGTGGCCGAGCCACACTGGAAAAGTGTGGGGCGAAAAAACATCTTAAAAGGCACGCGGCCAAGTGTCAATTTGCTCGGAATTGAGTCCCCGACGGCCTCGCGGGAGGATTTTTGCATAACTCTTAAAGAATTAAGATTCGAGGAGATTGGGTTTCGTTGTCCCGTGTGGGACGACTGCGGGCAGAATTCTTGTGGAAAGTTTGCAGTGGTTCGCGGAGTGCGTCCTAGAGATGCTTGTACGACTGGACATGGACCAATCGGTCCTTTTCGCTCTTTGATCTAGCACGATGGATTGTTTCGGAGCGGATTAAGTTGATTAACATGAACGATATGGCTAAGAGTCGTTCGTCCATTTCTTTTGGGGTGTGCGTGCTCGTGTGGGCGTGTTGTTTTCTTTTATCGCTGGCGGCGTGTGGAGGGTCCGGTTCGTTGTCGAGCAATGGCAGCGGGAACAGTGGCAACGGCAGTGGGGGCAGCGGGAGTGTTGGAGGTGGCCAACAGGGGACGGTCCCACCGACGCCGACCGGGCTTGCGGCGACGGCGGGAAATCAGCAAGTTGGTTTGACATGGGGCGCGAGCAGCGGAGCGGCCAGCTACAACGTTAAGCGCGGGACGGCGTCGGGTGGACCGTACACGCAGGCGGCGAATCCCACCGGGACGAGTTATATCGACTCCGCCCTGACAAACGGGACGACATACTACTACGTGGTGTCGGCGGTGAATACGGCGGGTGAGAGCGCGAACTCCAGCCAGGCTTCGGCGACTCCGGCCGGCTCGGCGACGGGCACGAGCATTCAGGCGACCATCAATGTGCTGGCGAACCGGCACGCCATCAGCCCGTATGTGTATGGGGGATCGTATCCGGCGAGCGCGTCGACCATTACCGACAGCGGGCTGAGCGTGGTGCGATGGGGGGGAAACGCGACATCGACGTACAACTGGAAATTGGGAACGAACAACGCCGACAACGACTGGTACTTCGAGGATTTCAACTATTCGGAAATTGGCGACAGCGACTCGGTGAAATACATCAACGACGTGAAGGCGGCTGGGAGTGTGCCATTGATGACGATGGTGATGCTGCCGTGGGTGGCGCAGAGCCAGGAAACTTCTGCGCAGCAGGGAGGTTCGAATAACGGACACTGGAGCTTCTCGGTTGCGAAATACGGGGCGCAGTGCGGCTTCGATCAATATAACAACGATGCGGGGAATGGAGTGAACTCCAGCTGCAGCACAAACCTTTCGGGTAATGATCCCAACGATGCCTATGTTCCGTTGCTGGATCAACCGGGCACGAGCGATCCGGCCGGCAGTGTGTATCGCAACCAGTGGGCGGCAGCGATGGCTGCGGCGTTTGGGAGCGGTACCTGCGAGATCCCGTACTCTTCGATCACGTCCTGCCACTTTTATGACATGGACAACGAGATCGATATTTGGGGCGGAACGCATTTTGATATTCATCCCAGTCCGTCGGGATATGACGAACTGGCGAACACATATCTCACGGAGGCGCGGAATCTGAAGGGCTGGGATCCGCAGGCGATTCGCCTGGGTCCGGTGAGTTGCTGCTGGTGGTTTTACTGGAACGGAGCGAACGGTAACGACAAAGGCGCGCACGCGGGCATCGATTTCCTCCCGTGGTGGTTGAACCAAGTTTATTGGCAGGATCAGATCGTGGGCTCGCGATCACTGGATATGTTCGATATCCATGCGTATCCGGATGGGCCAGACACGACGAGCTTTACGCAGGCGCAGAAACAGGCGCTGGCGGTGAGCATTTACCGCGACTACTGGGATCCGACGTATTTGAGCCCGTCTTCCACGATCAATCAGGTGTGGACTACGCAGATTCAGCCGGACAAGACGATTCCGTTCCGAATTCCGCGCATGCGGGCGATCGTAAATTCGATTTATCCTGGGACGCCGCTGGCCATGACGGAGTGGAGTGCGGCGTTTGCGGGCGAACAGGATTTCTCGACGGCGCTGGGAGATGCTGACGCGTACGGGCTGCTGGGGAGGGAACGGGCGTCACTGGCATCACGGTGGACCGCACCGATCGCAACGAATCCGAACTACCAGGCGCTGAAGTTGTTCACGAATTATGACGGAGCGCATCACGGGTTCGGAACCATGTCGGTGTCGGCGATGCACAATGCCGATCCGGATTTGTTCAGCACGTATGCGGCGCTCAATGCTGCGGATAATGCGATGACAATTCTGGTATTGAACAAAGATCCGGCGAATGCGGCTCAGGTGCAGTTCACGACCACCGGGTTTACGCCGAGCAGCTATACGGCGTACACGCTGTCGCAGAGCTCGCCGACAGCCATTGTGGCGTCATCATCGAAGTCGTGGTCCTCGACCCAAACTTTTGCGCCGTACGCCGCGACGTTGCTGGTGGTCACCGGCAGTCTTGCGAACACGCCCAGCACCGAGTGGGATTTGAATCCGGATACGATCATGGTCCCGGCAAATGGCACTGTGACTATGAATCCAACCATCACCAAGGGAACGGCTGGAGTCTCGCTATTGTCGGCGGTGTTTGACAGCTATGAGGGATCCACGGCGTGTACGGGTGGAACGCTTACTCTGAGCACTCCGACGATTACCCCCACGGCGAACGGCGAGATTACCGTGAATGCGGGGAGTACTCCAGGGTTCTGCCATTTCACGGTCACCGGAAGCGACGGGACCGTGACGCAAACGCAGGGCGGATGGATCGTCGTCGGGAGTCCGGCGGCGACCCTGGCGAATACCAGCGGCAACGGCCAGACGGGAACGCATGGGGCCGTACTTCCGCAGGCGCTGACGGTCACGCTCAGTGCGGGACAGTCTGGTGGGAGTGCATCGGGTGCGAGCATCTTGTTTACAGCGAGTGCCGGATCGCTTTCCAGCGGGACCACCAGCGGTTTGAAGGTGATTGCGGTGACGAATAGCTCGGGAGTGGCATCGGTCATGCTTACGCTACCGTCGACTGCGGAGGTTGTCACCGTGACGGCGGAAGGGCCGTATGGGCTGGGGCATCCGGTGGCGTTGCCGTTCACGGAGACTTCGCAATAGGGTGAGCTCTTGAATTTCGCGGGCTGGGGGCCCTTCGACTGGCTCAGGTCAGGTCCGCGCCACATATTACTTTACTTCTTACTTCCCTGACTTGAGCCTGCTGCTTGGCGGTGATCTGATCGACGATCTGGCGATCTTTGGCACCGTCTTCGGGACGGTGGAGGCGGTAATAGAGGGCAGCGAGTTCGACGTGAGGTTCGATCCGCGGCTGCATTTCGGTCTGGGAGCGGCCGCTACTGCAGAGATCGAAATCCACTGGCCTAGGGGAGCGAGCGAAACGCACGGGGCAGCCGCGGCGGATCAGTTGGTGACCATCCGCGAGGGTGAGGGCATCGTGACAGGGCGGCCATTCCGGTAGGCGTTCGTGCGCGCTCCCGGTGCGTGGGATACTATTCCTCACTTCTCGAATTTGTTGTTTGTATCACTGCGAAGTGGGGTTTGCGATGAAACTCGATCGATCTCTGCTGAGAACCCTGCCGAAGGTATTGCTCCACGAGCATCTGGATGGGGTGCTGCGTCCGGAGACTGTCATTGCCTTGGCCAACAGCGTTGGCTACGGCGATCTTCCCACGTCGGACCCTGGAGCGCTGGCGTACTGGTTTCATCAAGGCGCAAACCAGGGGAGTCTCGCGAAATATCTGGAAGGGTTCAAGCACACCATTGCCCTCACCCAAACGGAAGAAGCGCTGGAGCGGGTGGCTTACGAGCAGGCAGAAGATTTGAGCCGCGACGGTGTCGTGTATTACGAGACGCGCTTTGCGCCGCTTTTTCATACGCAGAGAGGATTGACGCATCAGCAGGTAGTTTCGGCCGTACTCAAGGGGATGGCACGCGGAAGGCAGGAATTCGGCGTGCAGTCAGGGTTGATCATCTGCGCGATGCGCAATATGAATGTATCGCTGGAGATGGCGGAGCTTGCGGTCGACTTTCGCGAGCGCGGCGTGGTGGGTTTTGACCTGGCGGGCGAAGAAGGTGGCTATCCTCCGAAGAAACATGTCGACGCTTTTCACTACATTCAGCGAGAAAACTTCAACATCACGGTTCACGCAGGCGAGGGTTTCGGGAAAGAGTCGATTTGGCAGGCGATTCAGTATTGCGGTGCCCACCGCATCGGGCATGGCACGCGGTTGATTGACGACATTGCCGTTGCGGATGGCAAAGCCGTCAAGCTAGGCGACCTGGCGCAGTACGTTTTGGATAAGCGAATCCCTTTGGAAATCTGCCTGCTCAGCAATGTTCACACCGGGGCGACTCCGAGTCTTGAGCAGCATCCCTTCAAGATTCTGTACCAGGAAAAGTTTCGAGTGACTTTAAACACCGATAACCGGTTGATGAGCGACACGAGCATGACGAAGGAGTTTGAAGCCGCTGCTGAAACTTTCGGGCTCACCCTCGACGACTTCGAAAAGATCACGATTAACGCGATGAAGAGCGCCTTCCTGCCCTACGACCAGCGCTGCGACATCATCTACAAAACCATCAAGCCCGGATATGCGCGGATTCGGGAGGAGAGGGCGAAATGAGGATCATTCGTCGAGGGGCCTTCGCTTGGGTTTTGCTCGCGGTGACGCTGGCGTGCCCTCTCATCGCCCAGTCAGGAGGCGCAGCGCAGCCGATCCCAGTCAAGGTTGTTGTGGTCACAATGTTCGAGCGCGGGGAAGATACGGGCGACGCTCCCGGTGAATATCAGCTGTGGGTGGAGCGCGAGCATCTCGACCAGATTTTTCCTCTGCCCGCCGGATATCGCCATGTCCGCATGAACAAAGATGGCGTGCTGGGCATGGTCACAGGAGTTGGTACGGCAAAGGCGGCGGCTTCGGTAATGGCTCTTGGACTTGATCCGCGCTTCGATCTGACGAAGGCATACTGGATCGTTGCTGGAATTGGAGGAGGCGATCCGGCCGACGTGTCTTTGGGATCGGCGGTTTGGGCCGACTACGTGGTGGATGGAGATTTGTCGTTTGAGATCGACGGGCGGCAGATTCCGGAGAATTGGCCCACAGGATACGTGCCGCTTCGCAAGGGAAGTCCGTACGAGCAGCCGATGACCATCGACTACGGCGAAGCTTACGCGCTCAACCCTGAACTGGTGAATTGGGCGCTGCATCTGACGGAGCACGTTGCGCTCCCCGACTCCGAGAAGCTCCGCCAGTTTCGCTCGCGCTTTGCTGATTTTCCCAATGCGCTCAAGCCGCCGTTTGTGACGCGAGGTGCGACGCTGTCGGCCGGGACTTTCTGGCATGGTTCGAAGCTTGACGAATGGGCGAATGCCTGGACTCGCTACTACACCGGCGGGAAAGGGAACTACATGGTCGCGGCCATGGAAGATACCGGCACGATGCAGGCCCTGACGTTTCTGAGCAAAGCAGGACGCGCCGATTTGCAGCGGGTCCTAGTGTTGCGGACGGTGAGCAATTATGATCGCGAGCCTTCAGGTATGGCCGTTGCGGATAGTTTGAAAGAAATGGTCTCGGGCAACTACTCGGCGTACATGCCTGCCCTGGAAACCGCTCAGACGGTCGGCGACAAAGTCGTGCGCGACATTGTCGAACATTGGGCCGAGCGGCAAAACGCGATTTCGCATACTCCGTGAGTGCACCGCGTCATCGGTTCTGGGGCTGCATTCAGGCCGCTAGAGTCGCCAGCGTTTCCGCCAACACTGAGAGCTCCGCGTGCGATGTCCTCCGGCGCAGCGTATTCATCCGGGCGGTGGCTATAACCGTTGCGGCAGGGAATAAACAACATCGCTACGGGCGCGACTCGAGACATGAAGAGCGAATCATGATAGGCCCGGCTCGTCATGGTCAGGAAATCGAACTCATGCTTCCTGCAAGCGTCGCTTAAGGCAGATACGATCGCCGGCCCGGATTCTGCCGGTGCGTCTGCATTCAGCAATTCCGAGTGAATCTGTACGTGCCGCTTGGCGGACGTTGCGTTGCACGACTCTTCAAGCTTGCGCATAACAGCGTCGCGACGCCGAAGGTCGGTGTCGCGAACGTCGACGCTGAGGAGGACTCTGGCGGGGATGCTGTTGACGGCACCGGGAAAGACATCACAGATTCCAACTGTACCTACGGTGTCGGCGGCGCCGCTGGTTCGCGCACCGTTCTCAAGCGCAAGAATCAGTTCGGCCGCGGCGCAGAGAGCGTCTCGACGGTCGGGCATTAATACTCCGCCGGCGTGTCCACCGCTTCCCTCGATCATGATGCGCAGACTAGCGGGAGCAGCGATTCTTTCAACCACGCCGAGCGGTTTGCGCTCGCGCTCAAGGATTGGGCCTTGCTCGATATGCAGTTCGACGAAAGCTTTGTAGTAGCCATTCGCCAGCTTTACATCCTCCAATTCACCAGTGAATCCAGCGCTGCGGCGAATGTCTTCCACGGACGCGCCGTCGTTGTCTGTAAGTTTTCGTGCGGCGTCGGCCGAGAGGGTTCCCGACAACAAGCGGCTGCCAATGCAACCGATTCCGAATCGGGTTGGCTCTTCGGAGGTGAAGATCAGCAATTCGATCGAATGTTTCGGGCGGAATCCTGACCGCTGCAGTGCCCGAATCGCCTCGAGCCCGCCCAGTACTCCCACCACGCCGTCATACTTTCCGGCGTTCGGAATCGCATCGATATGAGAGCCGGTTCCGAGAGCAGGAGCTTGCGGATCGGAGCCAACCCAGCGCGCGAACGTGTTGCCAGCGGCGTCGTCGCGCAGAACGAGTCCTGCCTCCGCACACTGCTTTTTGACCCAGTCGCGCGCTTTGCGCTCGGTTTGAGTGAAGACAACGCGAGTGACGGCAGGCGGTTCAGCATCTGAGAAGACGGCAAGAGCCTCAATCTCAGAGGTCAAACGATCTTGATCGATTGCCAGTTTCATCGAGTGACAGTAAGCGGATGCCGGTTCCAATTCTTATAGATGAGATATTTTGCAGGCACCTTGCCGATGGCGCCGAACCACTGCGGACACCACGGGCCCATCCAAATAAAGTCGCCTGCAAAGACGGGGTACCAGGAGTCACCGAGCCGATAGATTCCTCCACCTTCGAGCATGATCAAGCCGTGTTCCATGATGTGAATCTCGACCTGGCTGAGTGCGGCTCCGGGCGGATAGACCATGGTATTCACGGCGAAGTCGAAACTCATCTCGTCCGGCAATAGGCATTTGACTTGGAGATCAGGATCATCGTTGAGAGCGTGCGCGGAGACGGAGTCTTCGCTGGAGACGATAGCGCGGGGAGGGTCGGTCCCCGCGATGGCCTCGTAATGCTTTTCAATAACGGTTACGCGGCTGGCAGAGGTGGCGACCACGTGGTGCCGCGCCCCTTCGGGAACGTAGGCGTATCCCCGCGGTTTGAGTTGAGTTTTCTTTCCATCGAGCTCGATGCTGATTTTGCCCTCGATGACGTAGAGGAAACGCTCGGCTGTTGTGCTACCCAACTCCCCGGCAGATTCGAATTCGGCCGTGTACTGGGTGAATGCCGCGCCCATAGCCGATCCAGCGTGCACGACGGCCATACACTTTTTCATGCCGGGGAGCGGAGTCCGCACAAAAGTGTCCGGAGTGAGCAACAGGTGATTGCGATGCTGCGAGCTTCGCGTCTGTCCGAGATCGTTGAGAGCGGGATTATGCACGGAGTGTCCTTGTCTGGAATGTGGGGGCCGAGGCCAGTTGATCCAACAGATGCAGGCCGCACTCGATGGCCAGGGCCACGTCGCCGACGGCGACGGACTCGGCCGGGTCGTGGCTGATGCCGCCGGGAGTACGCAGAAAAATCATTGCTGACGGAAGTTTTTCAGCCATGATCATCGCATCGTGCCCGGCTCCGCTTGCCATGCGGTGCGGCTTGCAACCGGTTTTGGCAATTGCCTCTGCTACCTGATTGACTAGGAACGGGTCCATCAGTACCGTCGGTTGATTCATACGCTGGCTAGAGCGTTCCGACAAACCGCGGCGCTGGGCAATTTCGTCGGCGTGACGAACCAGATCTTGCACCGCATGGTTCCGGACGGCGTCGTCGCTGTGGCGGACATCAAGGCTCACTTTGACCTCGCCGGCGATGACGTTGGTCGCTCCGGGCTTGGTTTGCACAGAGCCCACGGTGGCAACGAGGCCGGGAATTGCTTTCGCCACGTGCTCGACCGTCATAATCCACTCCGCCGCAGCGGCGACTGCATCAATGCGGAGATCCATTGGCGTCGTGCCGGCGTGGTTGGCGCGACCGTTGAACACAAAATCCAACCGGCTCTGACCGGCGATCGCTTCGACTGCGGCGAGCGGGAGATGCAGGTTCTCGAGCACCGGCCCCTGCTCGATGTGAAATTCCAAGTAGCCGCGTACGTCGCCGTGCAAACTCGCCTGATCGATTTCGGCCGGATTGAGACCGAATTCTTCGATCGCTTTGTGCACCGAAATTCCGTGCGTGTCCCGGAGGTTCTGCAAAGACTCGTCGAGTCGGCCGACTAACGCGCGGCTGCCGATGAACGGCGTGCCGAAGCGAACGCCTTCTTCTTCCGAGAAGCCAACGATCTCGATGGCAAAGGGAAGCCTGTGTCCGTCGAGAGCTCCCAGCAATGCGATGGGCAGAACTACTCCCAGAATTCCGTCGTAGGCGCCGGCGTTGGGTACGGTGTCGAGATGCGATCCGATGAGGAGCTTCGGTGTTTCGTCTTCTTTCGCCGAATAGAGGGCGCGCAGATTTCCGGCCGCATCAATGCGGATCGTTGCTCCGAGTGGCTCAATCCAACTGGCGAGAGAGCGATGGACGTCACGCATCGGTGGCGACAGAAATGTGCGCCGCGTGCTGCCGGAGTCTTCTGAGAACAGAGCGAGCGCTTTGCACCGCTCGATCACTTGTTGTGCGCGTTTTGCAGTTTCCTGTTTCACTTGCTTCCGATTGTAGCGGTCATGCTAGGCCTCGCGGATGAGCTTTGCCGCTCCAAATCCGAGGACTACGAGCGCCATCAGGACAGGCCATGCGTAATGATTCCCATAGGTCGCGACGGGGTAGTGATTGCTCAACATCAAAAAGACCACCGGAACTGCCATGAACGTGTTGTGCTTGGATCGCAGCTTCGCCTGCGCGCCAAGCGAAGGATCGAATTTCGTTCCGGCTGCGGCGGCCGCGATCATCTTGCGTTGCGCGGGAAGAATCCGGAACCAAACGTTCGCGGTCATGATGGTTCCGAAGATAGCGCCGACGTGGATGTAGGCGGCACGTCCGCTGAACACATGCAGCAGCCCCCAGGAAGCAGCAGCGGTCGCGACCAACCCGAATAGAACGAACGCTGGCTGCGAGCTTCCTAACGGAGAACGAACTGCCAGATCGTAGATAAGCCATCCAGCGGCGACGGCTCCCAGGCCGATCGCTATCCCGGCATTTTTCGAAATTTCGGCAACATCGGGATCGATCAGACCGCTGCCGATGTAGTAGACGAGGAATAGGAGCACCATGCCGCCAAGCCAGGTCATGAGCGCTTCCCAACGGAACCAGCGGACTTGATCCGCGCTGACGCCGAGAGACTTCTTTTTTTCGACTGAGTAGAATCCGCCGCTGTGCACCATCCAGACTTCGAGAGCCGTTCCGTCCGCGGCCGCTTTCTTCTCCATGCGCGTGAATTGCCCGTCGAGCCAGGTGAAGTAATAGGTCTGGCCAACCCACATGATGCCGGCAAACACATGGAACCAGCGGAAGCTCAGATTCAGCCATTCTCGAATCGAAAAATCCACCTTAGGTCCCCCGGTACGTGGTGTATCCGTTTGCGGTCAACAATAACGGAATGTGGAAGTGGGATTCGCCGTCGCGTACCTGGAACGTCACTTCGACTATCGGATACAGCGAGTCGATTTTCATCGCGCCGAAGTAGCTGCCCGTATCGAACACGAGGCGATAAATGCCCAGCGGTAAATCATCTCCCGCGAGCAACTGGTTACAGCGGCCGTCTGCATCGGTGCGCGCTGAGTTGTGCGGACGCCAGTCTCCTGCCGGTTCTTGTTTCTCCAGCCGCACAGGAACGTCGCCAGCCGGCTTGCCGAGGGAGAGATCGAGGATGTGAGTTGAGATGCGTTTCATTGAGAGAGCCATTTCTTCAATCGGATGTTCGTGATTTTACGCTGCTCCTCGGCGGCGGCCCTCAGTTCCGCTGTGTCGTCATTTTGCAGGCGGCGCCGGAGAATGTCGAGCATCTCAGACGCCGACTTGCCGGTAGCGCATACGATGAACACCCGGTTGAATCTGCGTTCGTACTGGCGGTTGGCTTCGGCCAGCGCGGACAGTACTTCTTCATCCGCGGCTGCTGCTTTGTGCTGTTCCTGCGCCGACCACGAAGCCGACTGTGCTGATGCTGCTTGCGGAGCTTTTCGTTCGCCAATGCGAGGATGCTTCGAGAACGCTTCCATCCAGTCTTGTGCTTGAAGATGATGCCAAATTTCGTCAGAAGCCGTCATCAGAGAAGCCTCGTCGGGAAGCGGTCTTCGCTTCGTCAGAGCGCGGGCCCAAGCTACCGATCCGCAGCAGGGCAGGATTTCTTGCGGCGCTTCCTCCTCGGGAAGTTGGTTCCAGCGGGTCAGTACCTCGCTCATACGCTTTGCCCACCGGCGGCAAGCTTTTGCAGGAATTCTCCGACGAGATTCCCGAGGACCTCTAAGCGATACGCAGCGGTGGAACGGATGTCGTCGATGGGACGGACTTCGCCGGACGCTGTCTTCTTTGCCTGCTGAATGAGTGCATCATCGATTGTCTTTCGAAGAACAACTCGCTCCGTTTCTCGCAAGCGCAGAGGCATGGGCGCGACGCTCCCGGCTGCGATACGAACGTCATTGACCGTACCGTTTGACAGTCGCCCCAACGCTGCGACGCATACTTTTGAAATCGCTTGCGCGTTACGCGCTCCCACTTTGCGTGAGTAGGAAACGTACCCGGAAAAGCGCCGCGGAAGGCAGATGGCGCGAATCAATTCGTCAGCGGCAAGCAGGGTTTTCTTGTACCCGGTGTGAAAGTCGGGGTAGGCGATGCGGCGCTCTCCGCGAGCCGAAACTAGAATCAGTTCTGCTTCGTAGACGAGAAGCGCTGGCAGGGAATCAGCGGCGGGGGAGGCGTTGACGATATTTCCTCCGAGCGTGCCGCGATTCTGGTTGGCGATGCCACCCGTCCAGCTAGCGGAAGTCGCCAGCAATGGGAATTCGCGCTTCACGACTTTGTTCGCGCGAATCTGGGAGTATGTGGAGGTAGCGCCGATTTTCAATTCGTCTTCCGCCGCATCGATCTGGCCTAGTTCCGGAAGGTTCCAGAGGCTTATGAGTTTGCGAGCTGTGAGCTTGCCCGCGGCGTATTGAACCATCACGTCGGTGCCGCCAGCGATGGGAAGCCATGCGCCGGGCTGGTCGGCTAGCAGCGACAGCACAGCCGATAAACTGTCGGGTGCGATCAACTCGTAATCGGCCGGATCGGATCTCATCTGGAACTCTCGCGGGCAGCGGCTTCCTGTACCGCTTCGAGAATTTGCGCATAGCCCGTGCAGCGGCAAAGATTGCCTGATAATCCTTCCCTGATTTCTTCGCGTGTAGGTTGAGGTTTCTCGCTCAGTAGATAACAGGCCGCCATGATGATTCCAGGAGTGCAGATTCCGCATTGCGCGCCGCCGCAGTCGAGAAAAGCCTGCTGCAGCGGACGCAGTTGATCTTTCTGCGCGATCCCTTCAATCGTGACCACGGTTGCACCCTGGGCCTGCAACACGGGCACGAGGCAACTGTTGACCAGAGCGCCATCCATCAGAACCGAACACGAACCACACTCGCCTTCCCCACAGCCCTCTTTGGAGCCGGTGAGTGCGAGTTGATTGCGGAGGACATCGAGCAGCCTTTCCATGGGATGGGCGTGGACGGTTCGTGCTTCTCCATTCACAGTGAAAGATATCTCACAGCCAGCCGCCGGCGTGCTCATCGAACTCCTTGCGGAGAGGGTGAATCCTCGAGGTCGGGGCGCGACTCCATGGCTTCGTAAATGTCTTCTGGCAGCAGTGGGATCGAGTCGAATGGAGTGCCAAGCGCATCCGCGATCGCGTTCACGATGGCGGGAGCTGGGCCGTCCATGGGCAGTTCTCCGATGCCCTTTGCGCCATAAGCTCCGTGTACATTTCCGAGCTCCTCAAAGTACACACGGATCGGAGGCAGATCCGCGGAAGTCGGCATGATGTAGTTGGTCATCTGTCCGTTGAGCATGCGGCCATTTTGCCAGATCACTTTTTCGTACAGCGCGAATCCGATGCCCTGAGCGACGCCACCAGTGATCTGTCCGCGAGCCAGGACAGGGTGCAGAACTCGACCAACTTCCTGCAGCGCGACGAAATCATCGACCGTAACGCCGTAGGTTGTCAGATCGACTGTCACTTCCGCAATGTAAACGGCCCATGCGTATGCGGCATAAGCTTCGCCACGATATTTTTCGTCGTCCCAAAAAATGTTGGACGGAGCTTCGTAGCGCGCCCAGGATTTCAATTCGCCTCGTTCGGCAATATATTTCGCGCAGGCTTCGCGGAACGCGTCACACGTATAGCTATCTTGCAGAAATCCGGCACAGATCAGAGTTTGCTGGATGCCGTGGGCCGCCGACTGCACCAGTTTGCCCACCACCATGATCGTGCGGGAAGCCACGGTGGGTCCGCTGTTTGGAACCTTCTTAGTGTCCGGTTGTGCGACCTCTACGTCGTCGTAAGGCAGTCCCAAGGCTTCGGCTGCGATCTGGGAGAGGACTGTTTTTGTTCCCTGGCCGAATTCTGTGCTGGAGACCAGCACACGGACACCGCCATCGGCGCGGCCTTCTACGCCTACGACAGAAGCGAGGTAGCGTTCGCCCGATCCGGTGAATCCGGCTCCATGCAAGAACGTGGCGATGCCGATGCCTTTCTTGTGTGTCGCGGATTTGTTCTCGACGCCGAAGCGCTCTTTCTTGGTCCGATAATCCGATAACGCTAATCCGCGCTCCAGAAGTTGATCGAGATCAATCGGCTCGTGGATGATCTGGTCGGTCGTGGTTGCCTGACCTGTTTTCAGGAAATTGCGGCGCCGGACCTCGATGGGAGAGATACCGACCGTGCTCGCGATGCGATCCATCTGGCGTTCCATCGCGAAGAGGCTCTGCGGCGCGCCGAATCCGCGGAATGCCCCGTGTGGCGGGGCGTTGGTGGCTACGGCTTTCGCCCGTATGCGGATATGCGGCCAGTGATACGGGCCTCCTGCATGGATGGTGGCACGGGACAGAACGACTGAGGAGAGCGTGGCATAGGCGCCACCGTCGACCGCAAAATCGATTTCGCCGCCCAGAATTCTACCGTTGCGGTCCACGGCGGTGCGGTGGCGTGTTCGGGAGGGATGCCGCTTCGTGGTGGCGGTCATGTCCTCCATGCGGTCATAGATTATCTTCACCGGCTTGCCCGATTTCATGGCGAGCAGCGCCGCGTGCCCCGCGATCATCGACGGATATTCTTCCTTGCCTCCAAAAGCCCCGCCGGTCTCTGTCTGCACCACGCGGACTTTGTCTTCCGGCAAGTGAAACAGCTTCATCAGCGCTTTGTGGACGTAGTACGGGCATTGCAGCGATCCCCACAACGTAATTCCGCTGGCCGGATCAAAGCTGGCGATAACTCCATTGTTCTCGATGTAGAGCTGTTCCTGCGCTCCGGTTGTGTATTCGCCTTCGATGATGTAGTCGGCGGCGGCCCAAATACTGTCCACATCGCCCTTTTCGATCAGATAGTGTTTGAATACGTTGTCGGCGCCCCAGATGATCTGCTTCTGTTGTTCACTGTCTTCGAGCGTGAACAAAGCCGGGAGAGGATCGTATTCGATGGTGATGGCTTCTACCGCCTTCCGTAAGACATGACGGTTCGAGTGCGCCAGGAGAAGGATCGGCTCTTCGGGGTGATTGACGATTCCGTCAGCCAGACACGGCTGATCGTCGCAAATCAGAGCGACGCAGTTTGTCCCGGGGATATCTTGCGCGGAGACGACGACAAATTCATTCCAATCGACTCCGGGGCCAAAGGCGATGCTCTTGATCTTCCCGCGCGGGACGCCACTGCGCACGGTTGCGCCAAAGAGCATGCCGGGTAAGGTCATGTCGTCGATGTATTGCGCGCGGCCGGTCACCTTGTCACGTCCCTCTTTACGGGGAACCGGCGCGCCGATAATCTTCTCAGTTTTCATCTACTTCCATTTTCAGCGAACAGTCAGCTCACCGGATCGCGCGGAGAACTCGCGCCCCACGGCTTGTCCGGGAAATTCTCCATCCTTGAAAACCAGTTTGCCGCGAACATAGGTTCTCTTCACGACACCACGCAAAGTCTCGCCGATGTAGGGCGACACCGCGTGCCGGTGGTGGAGGCGATCCTTCGTTACTCGAAATTCTGTGTCGGGGTCGAACACGACGAGATCAGCGTCATAGCCTGGCGCGATCTGTCCCTTGCGCGCGTGACATCCAGCAAGCTTCGCAGGCTGTTCGGTCATCCAGCGCGCGATGTCGGTTAGCGCAAAGCCGCGCTGTTGCGCTTCGGTCCACATGACTGGAAGCGCCATGGAGAGGCTGGCGATGCCTCCCCACGCGGTCTGAAAATTCCCCTCATCCACTCGCTTCATGGTGGGCGGACATGGCGAGTGGTCTGTAACTACGAGATCAATCACGCCGTCTTTAAGGCCTTGCCAAAGCTGTTCCCGATTGGAGCGGCTGCGGATCGGAGGCGCGCACTTGCACTGGGTCGCGCCGTCAGCAATCGACTCCGCGTCCAGGTGAAGATAGTGCGGGCAAGTCTCCACGGTGATGGGCAACCCCTCAGCCCTCGCTGATTGCAGAATTTCTAGCCCTGAAGCGGTCGCGAGATGCACGATATGCAAATGAAATCTATATTCGCGGCAGAGTGAGATCATCAGCCGGATGGCTGACAGCTCCGCTTCGTCCGGCCGGGATTGCAGGTAAGTCGAGTATCGAGTCCAATCCGCGTTCTGTAATCGTACCGTTGCGGCATCAAGCGGACCTGGAAGTTCCGCGTGCACCAGCAGCGGTAGTCCAGTTCGCGCGATGTGCGGCAGAGAGTGGCGCAGGTCCGACTCGCTGACCATCGTGAATTCTTCGATGCCAGGGTGGACTAAGAAGCACTTGAATCCGCGCACACCGGCTTCGGCGAGTGGTTGGATCTCTTCCTGATTATCGCGAACCACTCCGCCCCAAGGGGCCCAATCGACGGAACACTTGCCTCGCGCGGCGTGACGCTTGGCCTCGAGGGCCGCAACGTTTGTGGTCGAAGGAACGCAGTTCAGGGGCATATCCACGAGCATGGTGTAGCCTCCGGTTGCGGCGGCTCGCGTGGCGGTCTCGAACCCCTCCCATTCGGTGCGGCCCGGCTCATTGATGTGGACGTGCGAATCGACCAGACCGGGCAGCAGAGCAAAATCGCCAAAATCCAGGCGCGATGCCGTGGACGGAATCTCCGAAGGCGAAACTATCGCGCGGATGCGTTCGTCTTCCACCAGGACGGCGGCTGGCCGGATTCCCTGCAGAGTGACGACACGACGCGAAAGAAAGGCCTGCAACCCCAACGTAGATGCCCCCACACTTGGAGGTAAAGCCTATCCGGAAGCGCTGTTCTTTTCAATCTCCAGCGGTCTTGGGATGGACAGGGGCGGGCTACGATTTCCGGGATTCGGTTATACTCCCAACTCAGCGAATGGCTGCGAACGTTTCCACGCCGATCGGCCAGCGGGAATTCGCGATTTCCCCTTCCGAGGTATTCGAACCGACGACCGAGCCAAACCCATGGACAACCCTTTTATGACCCGCGCGATTGAGCTGTCGCTCGACAACGTTCTTTCGGGCAAGGGAGGCCCGTTTGGCGCGGTGGTCGTGAAGGGCAGCAAGATCGTTGCTGAGGGAGTCAATCGCGTGACGGCCACAAACGATCCTACGGCGCACGCCGAGGTCGTTGCCATTCGGGAGGCTTGCTCGAAGCTGGGAGTCTTTGAATTGGTGGATTGTGAGATCTACACTTCGTGCGAGCCGTGCCCGATGTGCCTGGGTGCGATCTATTGGGCGCACCTGGCTCGCGTCTATTACGGAAATCTTGCGTCCGATGCTTCGAAGATCGGATTTGACGATTCTTTTATCTACCGCGAGATTGCGCAATCGCTGCGAAAGCGATCGATTCCGATGATCCCGATGATGCGTGAGCGGGCGCTGGCCGCGTTCCAAGCGTGGCAGGAAAAAGACGACAAGATTCGCTACTGAGTTCTCGCCGAAACCTTCCCGTTCTCTATTGCTCGCTGACCGTGAACGTCTTCCTGCTCTCCAGATTTGCACGGGGGGGTGACCACGTGAATTGGGCCGCTGGTCGCAGATTTCGGTGTCCCGACCCGTCAGAAGCCCTTCTGGACACGGCTTCTAGGGCGGAGGTGGTCAAAGCGTGCAGGCAGCCGCAACGGAATTGATGTGTCATTTTCCTCGGCGAGTTTCGGCGTCAGCCAGCCAGCCGCGGCGGAGCTTCTCGGCCGGAATTCCGGACAAGTAAGGCTTGATATCGAGGATCGGCGTCCCCTCGAGCATGTCGACTCCACGTACGTGCAAGGATCTGCCGTCCCGACGAAGAAGTTCAACCACCGTCAATCCGATGGGGTTGGGGCGCTTCGGCGAACGGGTGGCGAAGACGCCGTGCGGTCGATTGTCGGCAGGCGGCGTCCCCACCAGTTCAAATCCTCCGGCCCGATCGAAAACCCATAGAACGAACAAATGGGAGAAGCCCTCGATGTCGGCGAGTCCGGCTTCGAACTGCGGCAGGATTTCGAGGATCCCTTCTGCCTCGTGCTGGGCTGCCAAGCCTTTTGGAATCTGGTGCGTTTCTTTGTGGGGACTTCGAACGTGCCCGATCGGTTGCGGAGAGAACATATTGGGAAGGGGACCTCACCTGAATTACAGAATCAGTTTGGCACAGATTTCCGAGAAGAGTGGAGACAGTTTGTTCCTCGTTTCCTGTGTGAGTCTTCGGTTCGAATTTGATCACGTCGCTAACAAAACTTTACTTATGCTTTACGAATCTCTAAGCGGCGAAATGCAACGTCGTCGAAGAGCGCCAGCATCTCAGCCAGTCAAAGACTCGTAGTGATCAAACTCCAGACCGTGCAGTTCTCAGACGCGCGCGGCTATCCGTGTGTGGAGCGGCGTCCAATTGCAAGCCCACGGCACTGGTTTCTGAATTGCCGTACCAAGCGAAGGAGTGTTCTAACATGCGCAATAAATTTGTCTTAGCACTGGGCGGTATCGTTCTTTTATCTCTGGCGGCGACGGCGCAAGAGAGCCGTTCGGAGGTCAGTCTGCAGGGCACAGGATTCTTCAGCAGCAGTACGAGCGGAAATGGTGCGGCATATAACGCCACTGAGAGCGGGGGAGTGCTAGGCACTTATCGTTATCACTTGAATCATTGGATTTCGGTCGAGGGGGCTTACGGATACGATCGCAATACTCAGAAGTATCTCTTGTCGTCCGAGGCATTTCGCATTCAGACTGGCGTGAACCAACTTACAGGCAGCTTGGTCTTCGGTCTGCCCTCGCGCGGTCATTCCAGGATAAGTCCCTATTTTCTGGCTGGAGGCGGCGTGCTGATTTTCGATCCGACCGGTAACCAATTCAATAGTCTCTCCGGGGCGCAAACTCAGACGAAAGGAGTGTTCGTCTACGGAGCGGGACTCAACTACGCGATTCGCAAGGATATTTCTTTGAGGGCGGAATACCGGGGACTGGTTTACGGCACTCCTGATTTTGGCTTCGGCGCACTGACGACAGATGCCGTTACGCAAACGGCAGAGCCATCGATCGGAGTCAGCTTCCGCTTCTGAAGAAAATTCCTAACGACCAAAGCCGCTCAGGATTCATGCGGATTTAGAGGCCCGACGGAAGTCGGGCCGTTTTCATGCGCAGCCGATCCCAAGAGCCAGCGCGCGTCAGTCCGCTTTCTTCTCTGGTTCCGGGGGGAGCGGCTTTTCGATGGGCTTGCGCGGAAGCATTTGATCCCGCATCGCGGCGTCGTAGACGAAGCTGGCGACGATCACCGAGATCTCTTTGAGATCTTCGGGCTGCAGCCGGTCGTAAACATCCATGTTGGAGTGGTGCGTGCGAGTTTCGTACTCGATGGGATCCTGAATGAATTGGAATCCAGGGATGCCGACCGCGTCGAAGGAAAGGTGATCGGTGCCGCCGGTGTTTCGCATGGTGAGCGTAGTCATGCCGAGGTCTTTGAATGGCTTCATCCAGGCTTCGAAGACGGGCGCGACTGCTTCGTTTTCCTGCATGTAAACGCCGCGGATCTTGCCCGAGCCGTTATCCACATTGAAGTATGCGGATAATTTTGCTTGTTCTGGCTTCACGGTAACCGGACCAGCTTCGCGGCGTAGCAATGTCGGGATGCCTTTCATGTTGGGATCGTCCATGGGCGGACGCGAGCCGAAATGCTGCTCCACGTAGCCCTGTGAGCCGAGCAGGCCTTCCTCTTCTCCGCTCCACAAGCCGATGCGAATCGTGCGCCGGGGCTTGACGTCCAGTGCCTTCAGGATGCGAACCGCTTCCATCATGACGATGGTGCCCGCTCCGTTGTCGGTTGCGCCAGTTCCCGCGTGCCATGAATCCAGATGGGCTCCGAGCATCACAACTTCGTCTTTCTTGTCGGTGCCGGGAATTTCGGCGATCGTATCGTACTGCATCGGATCGTCGTCGTAGAAGGTGTTGCTGACGTTGAGCTCGAGAGAGACGTCTTTCTTCTGATCGAGGAGGCGAGCAATTCGGCTCCAGTGCTCCGACGCCAGGGTGAGTTGCGGAACGGTTGTCGTTTCGCCCGGTCGGTACGAGCCGCCGGACTGCACGAACACGGTGCCTCCGCCCGCTGTTCCGCGGCTGTGATCGATCACGGCGAGGACCTTCTCGTCGGCAAGGAACTGGTTGAGATCCTTCATGAACTGACGGCGCCGCAGCATTTCGGAGATGCGGAATGGCGGGCGCTCGCCGGGGATTTCGTATTCGCCGATCTTGGCGAGATCGTCGTCGGTGAGGCGTTTGAAGGGAGCCTCGCTGATGGGCTTCACCTCAGCATCAGGACCGAAGATCACGATCATGCCCGCCAGCTTGCCGCGATACTTGTCGAAATCGTCTTTCTTCTCAATATTGGCGCGGACGCATTTTCCCGTAACGACGCCGTTGGTGCCGGGCGTCCATGCCTTGGCATAGGCGATCAGAGGAACGACATCGGGCGAAGTCATGCGGACGTTGACGTACTGATTTGCCCATCCGCGACCAAAGGGCCCCCAGGGTTCGAGGTGAGCATTGCTCAGTCCAATCTCGGTCAACTTGTCGCGGGTCCACTCATTGGCGCGCTTCATGTTGGGAGATCCGGTGAGTCGTTCTCCGATGGAATCCATGAGGCCGGAAGCAAAACTCATTACCTGCGAGTTGTGGAATCCTTCGTAACGAATGCGGGAGATGGTTTCGAGATCGACTTTCTCCTGGCGTTCCTGGGAGAAAAGTGCGGGGACAGACAACAGAAGGACGAGGATACAGCAGACGAGTCGCGCAGACCTCTTCATGGCGGGCTCCTGAGTGGAAATCAATCGGGGATTATACAGCCGGAGGGTGACGGGCTCGTTTCGAGAAATTGTAAAGTTATTTCAAGTCTTCGGGGGTCTGCCTTTTCACGAAGCGCTCTGAGAGCGGGTGGATCAGTGATCCCGGTCACGGTGTGCCCCCTTCTCGGCCATTACACTACACTGCAAATCACGAGCAACCGTTCCGTTTCCACTGAAGGCAACGCGGCTCGCGAGCTTGCCTCCTAGCGACGGGATCGGCCGCCCCGGGCTATCTGTCTGTTGCGGAGGTCATCATGAGTTCCCCGTCTGGCTTCTCTTCCTCTTCAAATTTCTGTCTTAATTCAACAATCGACAAACTCTGCTCATGCCATCTGGTGTTGCTGGCCGGCTTGTTGTGCCTTTCGCTGCTCGCGGCAGGTTCGGCGCCAGCTGCGACCGTATCAGACTCCGCGAGCGTACTGATTTCCATTTTGGTTACACCGGCCAATCCCTCGATTTCGGCAGGTAAGACCGAACAATTCAAAGCTACCGGCACGTTCACGGGCGGCAGCACCCGCGACGTAACCAAATCGGTCACATGGACGTCGAGCATGACAGCGGTGGCGACCATCAGCAATGCCGCAGGCAAGCAAGGTCTGGCAACTGCAGTGGCCTCAGGCACGACCACGATCACGGCAGGCCACGGAACAATCAAGGGCACAACGGTCTTAACCGTCACTGCCGCGTCCGGCCCGGTGTTGGTGTCAATTGCGCTAACGCCGGCGAATCCCTCGCTCGCGATTGGCACACAGCTGCAGTTCACGGCCACGGGGTATTACAGCGATGGCAGCACACAGAATCTCACCGACACAGCGAGTTGGAGTTCGTCAGCTCCGAGCGTGGCGACGATCAGCCCAGCCGGCCTCGCGAGTGGCGTCGGGTCTGGACAGACGACTATCCAGGCAGCCGTGGGCGCGATCAACGGCACGACTACTCTGACCGCCAACCAGCTCACGCATGTTTATGTTGTCTTTCCTCCTGCCACCGGCGTGAATAATTCGCATTTCATGAGCTCGGTGATGAATCAAACTGCCATCGAAGGCGTCACTGTTCCTATTCCATGGGCCACAATAGAAACGGGTACGCCCGGGCCTGGAACTTGCAGTCCGGTTGGCAGCGACACTTGCCAGCAGGATGCATTCGGGTGGACTCACACGTACGACTGGGCCGCGGTCGATTCCGGCAACGCGCCATGGTTCGCGGCGCAATCCGGCACGAAAAAAGTCAATATGATTTTGTTTGGAATGACCGGGGCTTCGACCATCTGTGCGGCCACGAACACTTGCTTCAACCGCGACACTCCGTATTACGTCACCACCTCGAGCTGGGCGGCTCACACAGCCTCGACCGTGCAGGACGTTCTGAACGGAAACAAGGACGGATGCAGCAGCTATGCGGGTAGTCTCACTACCTCCATGAGTCGCGATCAGAATGGCCTAGTGACAGTTACTGAAAGCGGCCACGGGTACTTGGACGGGGACATCATTTGGATAGGCGGAAGCACTCCGGCGAATTACAACATCGCTCAGGAAAAAATCACCGATGTCCGGGTTGCGTCGGACATTCTCACAATCACGGCGACCAACAGCCTTCCGGTTGGCATGGAAGTCACTTTTCAAAACCTGCGAAAGGCAACTTTCCTGAACGGACAGACCGTTACGATTTTGAGCTCAACGGCCACGCAATTTACGGCGAATTTTTCGCATGCGAACTACGGACCAACAGCAGAAACGGCCGGGACGGCCAGCCCTCAGGGAGTGAAAGTTCAGAATGCCACGGCCAATACATTCCAATACCAGTCAGGGATTCTAACGGCGGGCACGGCGACGGTTGCGGGCACGGTGATCAGCGCTCAGCAGTCCTGGGACGTTGCATATGAGATGCCGTATAAGACCGCGTGGGAAACATTCATCGCGGCTGCGATCGTTCACTTTAACGCGTCTCCGAACCTATCGCAGATTGCCTACATGCGGGTTGGCCGGTCGGTGGGAGGCGAAGCGTACCCTTACTGCACCGCGAATCTCGAATTGCTTTCGTCGCCAAACACCTACACCAAGTCAGGATGGCTTGATTACTTCACAGACATCGACGATTTCGTGCAGGCTTACAATCCGAAGATGCAAATCCTGGATCCCCTCAATGAAGCGGGCTCTCCCACAGATCCTTCGTATGGAACCGCCGAAGCGGAGATTGCCGTTGTCCACCAAAACTCGACTGGCAACGTGAACGGCTTTGGCAGCCAAGGAATGCGGGCCACGGATATTACGAACTATGCTCAGAACCCGCCAGCCTATTGCGCCTCCGACTGGTGTGGCACGTTCGATACTTACTATCAAACCATTCCTGATCTCGAATTGCAGCAACGTGATCTGTCAGATCCTCTAGGTCTCACCAGCAGCTTAACGGGCGACCTGCGGCCCTTGCTTCCGTTTGCCGTTGAAAGGCACATGACAATTCTCGAGATTTACGCTTTGGACGCTTTGCTCGCTTATGATCCGGACTACTGCGTGCTCACAGTGCCGGACACAGGAGTTTGTACCACGGGGAGTGTTTCGATAGCACCGACAGATCAGCCGCCGACCGATTTGCCATCGCAGGATCAGTATCCATATTTTCAAGCTGTGGGGCAGCGCGGACAACCAGGCGCTACGGGCGACGGATCGTATGCTTCGACCATCAATAGCACACAAGGAGCGCACTAGGGGGCGCCAGCCGCAAGAGACGTTTATACCAGTCGCTGCCGATGGATACGGTCTACTCTCTAAGACGATTTTTTCTCGCTTTGTGTTTCAGGTTGCTTCGCAGGCTTCACCGTTGGCTCTTTGCGTTTTTCGTCGGCATCGACGGAGTAGAGCATGTAGTGATCGAAGCTGTGGCGGCGATAGTAGCGGTGTTTGCGGAAATCAAAATAGATTTCCGCGCTCTTGGGCAGCCAGAGAGTCGTATTTTTCTTGGGGAACGGGATGGGGCCGTATTCCACGACTTGGTGCTCGCTGAGGAGTTGGATCGCGGGCATCGGGGTTACCATCTCGGCTTCGATGCGCACGATCTGGAATTTATCCGCGCTGATCCATGCCCTTCCCTTCAGCGGGACGGAATGAATCTGACTGCCGACTTTGTAGCTGTGCATGCGATTGGGGCGGTCATCGCGCTGTCGGAAGTGGACGAGCCAGGTGGCCTGTCCTCGCCAGTCGCCGAGACCTTCACAGGTCATGTCGAAGTTGTCCCGCATGTGGGGATGGAAGACTAGGGCGAGTGCGGCAAATCCTGTGCTGGCAATCTGATCGGGATAGCCGGCGAGCGACAGTTTGTCGGCGCGATATTCATCGACTGAGAGAAATCCCGACTCAGGCTCCGAAATCGAGGCGACATAATTGTATTTGCGATTCTCCGTGCGGATGGGAATGCCGTAGGTATCGAGCGCCTGGTGGAACAAATCTTCCACGGCGGCAAAGCGCGCCACGTCCGCTACTAGCTCCTGAACGCGCTGTCCGGATTGCTCGATCACCTGAGATGAGGGACACGCGACGGAGAGCGCGATTGCCGGCTTGATGTCGTCCACGCCGGGAGGCTGCCAGGATTTCACGGCGAGTCCAGGCGCCGGGAGCGCGGCCAGAGGATCGACGCCGGGGAGGTGTACCTCGGACATCGACGCCGTTGGCGCTGCCGATGGATTCGTGTTGCGATCGTTGATCTCCGCGACGAGTGAACGGACTTGCCCGGCCATGGGATGGCGCGGGGACTGTTCCAGAAATAGGTTCAGCGCTCGAACGGCTTCCTGATCGTGGCCGAGCCCGACGAGCGCCTCTCCGAGGACGAGCTGCGCCGGACTCGCCGCATCCTTTCCTTTGCTGATTGCAGTCTGAGCTTCATCCCGAGCCTTGTCGTAACTCTTCTGGCGGAGATATGCATCGGCCAGCAAGTTGTGTGGAAGCCAATTGTCGGCGTCCGCGAGCACCGCTTGCTCTAATGCGGACCGGGCAGCGGGATAGTCCTCGCGCTCCAAGCCGGTCCTGCCGAGAAGCGTCAAAGCTTGGGCATTGTGCTGGCTCAAATTTGCGGCTGTGCCCAGGTAGGTCCCGGCTTGCGTGAAGTCTTTTTTCTGAAAGTACAAATAGCCGAGCAGAAAATTCAGATCGGGACTCGACGGAGCCAGCTTGTAGGCTTCGTCCAATTGCTTCTGCGCAGCAGGCAGGTTATTGGACTTCAGAAGGGAGATGGCGTGCTTCGCTTCCTTGCGAGCCTTGGGAGACATGACGGTGTCCGCCAGATCGAGATTGATGGCCGCAGGATCGCGATGCAGAACGATTTCAATCTGCGACGGCCGCAGCGAGCTCATCACGGGCAATTCTTTATGAGCGCTGAGGTAACCGACTGCACTTATTTCTACGTCGTAGTTGCCGAATGGAATGTTGGTGAAAACGCCATGCGCGGTATCGTCGGTGGTTTGCCATGTAGCTGAGTGGTCAGCTTGGTTTACGAGTTTGAGAATGGCCTGCCGGTCCAGATGAGCGCTGCTATGCTCGCCACAGACTGTGAAGACGAGCACTCCGGTCCCAGGAGCGGTGTTGTAAGAGACCGAAAAGTCCTGCAGGGGCCGTGCATCATTCAGACCACCGCGTTGCGCCAGCGTGGTGGAAGCCAGGCCGCAAAGAAGTAAGCAGGGAAAGAACAGCCGGGCCGGAGAGCACAACGCCATGGCGTGGCTGCGAGTCATAGCAGAATCCGTGAGCAGTTTGGCACAGCGCTCTGGGAGGGTCAATCGGAATGCTTCTTAGCGCTTAGGGGTCGCAAAAAATTAGGGCTTTGCGGGGGATTCGGGGTGAGGGGGCGGTTCCGTTCCCTCAGAGGATTTCTCTTCTCTTCCGGCTGCCACGCGGGAGTCCTCATCGCCGTTGTTTTTCAAGATGTACTGGACAATCAGAGATATCCGGCGGTTGGCGGGGTCGAGTGGAGCGTCTGGCTTGCGGAAGCGCTGATCCTCGAATCCCCGGACCTGAGTTACCTGGTCGGCGCGGATGCCGTTGGCTTGCATGACGCGCCGCGCGGCATTGGCGCGATCGGACGATAGTTCCCAGTTGCCGTAGGTTGCAGAAGGGGCATAGGGTTGAGAATCGGTGTGACCTTCGATCGAAAGTTTATTGGGAAGTTTGCCCACTTCCTGCGCCAATGTGACAAGAAGGCTGGCGCCTTCGGGTTTGAGCTTGGCGCTGCCAGTGTCAAAGAAAGTGCCGCTGGCGGACTCCGAAAGTTCGATGCGCAGTCCTTCGGTGGTGACCGTCATTTCGATGTGGCTCTGCAGTTTTTGAAAATCGGCCATCTGCTTTATCGCCTGCTGCAGTTGCTCCTTGAGCTTGGGCATGTTGTCGCGGGTGAGGACGAAGTTCTCGCCGGCGCCGATCATGTTCGAGCCGACCTTCTTGGACGTTCCGGTAGGATCCTTGAAATATCCGCCAACTGCTTCTTGCACTTGCTTGCTGCTGTTAAGGAGCCACAGAACGATGAACCGCGCCATCATGGCGGTGACAAAATCGGCGTAAGCAACTTTCCACGCGCCGCCATGATGGCCGCCGTGTCCGCCTTTTTTTTTCAGGATGATGATGGGGCGCGTTTTATCCATAGTTCTCGCGGGCGAAGCTTTAAGATGCTGCCGTAGCGGCGGCCGCGCCTCCGTGTCGGCAGGCTTGTTCCAGTTCCTTGAAGGATGGCCGCACATGTCCGGGCACGGCACGACGAGCCACTTCTACGGCCATACTTGGGGCACTGCCTTTCAGGACCGAAACCATCAAGACCCGCATCACGTAGAAAATGCGTGTTCCTCTTCGGCGGCCTTAGTCATGTTGGCAGCGATCGGGCCGACCAGTCCGTAACACAGCAGGATGCCGAGAAATGTTCCGACCAGAGCGGCGGCAACTTTGTGACCAATTTCTTCAGGCGGCCCGCCGAGGGCTCCCATGGTGATGACAACACCGAGAACCGCAGCCACGATGCCGAGGCCGGGAAGGGAATCGGCGACCGTGCTGAGGGCTGCCGTGGGCTCGATGGCGTCGCGGTGGTGCACCTCCAAGTCGAGATCGAGCATCTGGTCGAGATCAAAGGCGTCGACTCCGGTGACGGCCATGCGCAGGGAGTCGCACACAAAATCGCAAACATGATGGTTCTTGAGAAATGCCGGGTTCTTGGAAAAGACGGGACTCTTCTCGGGTTCTTCGACGTCAGCTTCAAGAGCCATCAATCCTTCTTTGCGAGCCTTGTTGAGCAGGTCGTACATCCTTTTCAAGGTGTCGAAATAAGTTTGTTTGCCGAATTTGGAGCCGCCGAAGACGCCGCCAATTCCGCCAGCGATCTTCTTGATAATGTGCAGTGGGTTGGCGACCAGCGAAGTGCCTGCAGCCGCGCCGCCAATGATGATCAATTCCGCGGGCTGGATGAGTACTTTCAAGTTGCCGTGCTCCATGAGGTAGCCGGCGACGATCACAACCGAACACGACGACAATGCCGATAATCGCAAACATTCCTAACTCCCAGACGGGTTGACGACCGCAACGGAAGAGCGAGTGCGCCACGCCGAAGCTGCGTCTAGCGATTTCTGAGCGTTGCTTCCAGCGTCTCTTCGGGCTGAATGATCGCTTCGCCGATGGAAACAGGGAGGGACCGGCGTTCTCCCCACCATTCGATGCCTTCACTGGCGAGCCTACGGCGCACGCGTTCGCGCACGACCGATAGCGATTCTTCACGGCAGCCATTCAAGATGACGAGGAACTGGTCGTCAGCCCAGCGTCCGATGAAGTCGGTAATCCAAACGGCACTTTCGAGAGTGCGCGCCACTACACGAAGCAGGGACGAGGCCGGTTCCGGACCGAGGCTGGCGCGAAAGCGTGGCAATTCTTCGACGCGGAAGAAAAGCACGCCAAAGGGGATTTGAACGTCTGTAAAAGATGCATGAGCCTGGCGTAGGTGCGATTGCAGCATGGCGTGACTGGCCACTCCGGTCATGCCGTCAACGCAATCGCTGAGTTGCCTCCGGACTTCCCCGCGATCGGGGTTAGTAGCCTGCTGGAGATTTTCGAAGGTTTCTACAGCGCCAATGATCGAACCGTGCTGGTTATGAACCGGAACGGCCCGAATGCGGACCGGAACTTCGTGTCCGGCCTGTCGATGTAGAAACCCTGACACCAAAGCTGGGCGTGAAGTCTTCATCGCGATCGCGACGGGACACTCTTCACTACAGAATTCACAACCGGGCTGGTCGCAGTGCAGCAGAGGCTCTCCGATACAAGAGTGGCCGATAACCTCATGCCGCAAATGTCCGGCGATGTGCTCCGCGCCGTCGCTCCAGAGCACGTTTGTTTTTTGAATGTCTGCCAGGCAGAGTCCGGTCGTCAGGCTTTCCAGAATGCCGCAATAGATTTCAGAATCGCCAAAAGAGAACATCCTGGCCGCCTGAAAAGAAGTTTCTGGCTATGGGGCCTATCGCGCAGAATTCAGGCGGGCTTCAACTCGTTTTATGGAAAAAGTTAGCGAAACGACATAAGTTTCAGCGGGATACGCGGTATGGCACTTTCTGGGTAGATATAGCCCGGAAGTGCCATAGGCAGGAGGAAACCCGCGTTTTATTTTCTTGGGTGAGCAGTTCTGGGGGAGGGCTGCCCGGGCGTCCTGAACTCGAAAGAGTTCCAGGGCGCTCGTTATTTTGGGAGCAAATTAAGCTGGTTCAGTTCGTTGAGATCGTGAAATTCACTGTGACCTTCGCCACTGTTTCCACGGTGTCCGCGCCTTCATAATGCGGTTTGAAGTGCCACTGCTTTACAGCCTCGCGTGCAGCTCCGGCAAGAATCGGAGGCCCACTGAGCACGCGCAGATCCTGAATGTGTCCGTCTCGGCTGATCAACGCCAGCAGGATCACCGCTCCCTGAACTTTCATTTGGCGCGCCAGTAAGGGATACCCGGGCTTCGCCGGTGCGCTGACCGCTTCCGATGTATCGGCCGACATTTGAACGTGTTCCACCGCGCTATCGGTTACCTTGGCGGCGGAATCCTCTGCGATCGCGGGAGCGGCCCCGGCGCTGTCGTCCGATGTGTCGGGTTGCACTTCGACCTGTACCGCATTGGTCGTGGGCTGCAACTGTCTATGCGAATCACCGGCGACGACTTCGACTTCGAGAGGAGGAAGCACGGTTCTGGTAGCGGTTGCAACGATGGGGGGCGTGGAAGTTGCGGCCTCAGCGCTGGCATTTAGCTGTGGCTTGCCGGGATGAGATTTCCTTCGAGCACTCGGTCCCGACTGAACGGCGCGAAGCTGTTTCGATGCGGTGACTGGAGCAACCTGCTCGGCTTGGTCCTCAGCCTCCTGCGCATCGGGAAACCAGAAATCACGATCGTGGTAGAGGACAAAGACCAGCGCGATCAGAAGCAGGCTGAGGGCAGCTGCCATCAAGCGCCGCTGCTTCGGTTCCTGCGATGGCTCGTTCGGAGGCGAGGAAAACAGATCGCCGACTTTGGTAAGTAAAGTCTTGGACTCGGGCATTTCTGAAAACCTAAAACTGGGACTCGGGTGGAAAACCAAAGGCATAGTATGCGCTGAAAAACATCGAAAAACCACAAAATCAAGAGGTTCAGAGTTACTCAGTTGGCCCTTACGAAGGTCACCTGAAAACGTCGTGATATCTTGACCGTAACTTTTTAGACTCTGTCGAATCCGATAGGGAAGAGCTTGTTGGAGTGTGGAAGGTATGGAGCCAGAGAACAAGAAACCCGATGCGGCGGAGCCGACAGAAGCGAAGGCTGCTGAAGGCGTGAATTCGAAAATCGGCGACGAGAAAATATCGGCGCCGCCTCTGGCTGCGGCAGCGATTGTCGGATATAGAGGCGCAGGTCACACGATCAGCGAGCGTAAACTCGCCCAGGTTTCCCGAAGAGAGTTGCTGAAGTTGGCCCCGGTGCTTGTTTTGGGAGCATTTGCCATCCCAAGCGTTCGAGAGCCGCTCCTGAAAAAAGGAATGGCATTGAGCGACTGGGCTTCGGCGCGTTTGTTCCGGCCGGGACATCTGGCTCCGACCTTCACGGATTCAGAGCTCACTCCCTTTGAGAAATTTCCCATCAACGACTATGACGTTGACGATCCGGGCGTGATTTTTGAGACCTGGACGCTCACCGTCAGCGGAGCGGTGCAAAGGCCGGGCGAATACAAGCTCGATCAAATCAAAGCTCTGGCAAAGTTTCGACAGAATACGCGGCATGTATGTGTGGAGGGTTGGGATGTCGTCGGACGTTTCGGCGGAGCGAGGCTTTCCCACTTTCTGAGCATGATCGGCGCCGACATTTCAGCGCGATTCATCACGGTGGGCTGCGCCGACGACTACTACGAATCGCTCGATATGGCGACAGCGCTCCATCCGCAGACACTTCTTTGTTACGAGATGTATGACCGGCCACTCACGCGCGAGCACGGCGCGCCGTTGCGCCTGAATGTTCCCACGAAGATCGGATACAAGCAGGCGAAGTATCTTACCGATCTGAAAGTGACAAACGTTCTGGAGAAGGTTGGCTACTGGGAAGATCAGGGATATTCGTCGTTCTACGGGCTGTAATGCAGCAGGTTGCAAGCGTTTCAAGGTTTCGAACCTTTCATTCGTGACAACTCGATCTTCTTGAAACCCTGAGAACCTGAAACCTTAAACCGTGAAACTCTGAAACCTTGGAACCTAAGGAACAAGTATGAGCGGGGTAGTATTCGAGATTGTTCGGACGCAAGGTGATGAAACCGAGGCGGTAGGACTGGCTGCCTATGAGCATCCGCTGCTCGTGCGCCTCTGTCACTGGCTCAACGCGATTTCGCTGTTCGTGATGGTGGGCAGCGGACTTCAGATCTTCCGTGCCTTCCCAAGCTTCGGCGCCAAGATTCCACAAAAGGACTTGCTGCACTGGCCGAAGGCCTTCGCCATCGGCGGATGGCTGGGTGGAGCGCTGCAGTGGCATTTAACGTTCATGTGGATTTACATCGCAACCGGACTGGTTTATCTCGGCTATCAAGTCTTTAGCGGCAACTACCGGCAGGTGTTGTTCACGCATCGTGACATTCCCGGAGTCTGGCCGATGGTGCGGCACTACTTCTTCCTCGGTCCGAAGCCGGAAGTGCATGAAGCGTATAACCCGCTGCAGAAGCATGCTTACACGACGGTGATTGGCCTCGGCGTGCTCTCCGTGCTCACGGGCCTTGCTGTTTGGAAGCCGGTGCAACTCTCCTGGCTGGCGTGGCTGATGGGTGGTTTTCACTGGGCACGATTGTTGCACTTCGTGGTGATGTGGGCGATTTTGGGATTTGTGTTCGGGCATCTGGTGATGGTGATTCTGCACGGCTGGAATAATTTCGTTTCCATGCTGACGGGTTGGAAGAAAGATCCGGAGTACTGAAGCGGCGGAGCGAGATGGCCGAACCGAACTTAGTCCTGAACAACCCGGGGTCCGACACGACGCGCGAGCAGGACGTGATCGCGCGGGTGCAGCGCGGCCAGACGGAGTTGTTCTATGAATTGGTTCGGCCTTACGAACGGCGTGTGTTCGCCGCTGCGCTCGCCATTCTGAGGAATGAGACGGACGCGGAAGATGTGGCGCAGGAGGCAATGCTGAAGGCGCTCGCCAATATCCGGCAATTCCGCGCTGAGGCGCGCTTTAGCACGTGGCTGATTCAGATCACGGTTAACGAGGCGCTCATGCGGCGACGAAGGGAGCGAACCGTAGTCATGGAAGGCATCGACGATCGCCGCGACGACGAAGGCGAATATACTCCGCGCGACTTTGCCGATTGGCGCGAGATTCCTTCTGAGGCTCTGGAACGCAAGGAAGTGCGTCAGAAGCTGGCCGAGGCTCTGGCGACGCTCGACCGCAAATACCGCGAAGTTTTCGTGCTGCGAGATATGGAGCAATTGAATATTCAGGAGACAGCTGAGATGTTGGGAATTTCCGTGGCATCGGTGAAGACGCGGCTGCTGCGGGCACGGTTGATGTTGCGCGATCTGCTCGCCGGAGGGTGGGAACGGGGCTGGTTCAGCCGCCTGCCTTTCGAGAAGGGGAGCAAGCCATGGTGAGCCCAAAAGACGTGAAATGCGAGCAGGTGTGGCTCGAGATCTCGAATTATCTCGAGGGCGATGTTGACCCCGGACTGCGCGCGACGATGGACGAGCACTTCCATACATGTCAGAAGTGCAAGGCGGTGCTGGAAGGAACGCGCAATGTAATCCAGCTCTACAGCGACGAGCGGATGATCGAGGTGCCGGCGGGATTTGGAAGGAGGCTGGAGCGGCGGCTGGTTCAGGGGACTCGAGTTCGCAGCCGGGGATGGTCGACATGGTCCGCGTGGTTGGTTCCGGCAGCGGCTTTGGTACTGATTGCCGGCGGATTGAGAGTGGCAAATTCACTGACCGTTCCACACCCGCTTCAGTCGGAGCACGCGCAGCCAGGCCGCGATATTCCTCCGGATATGGTGGTGGTAGTGTCGGCCGGAGCGAAAGACTTTCACGCGCCGGGTTGCGGTGTGATTCACAATAAGGACAAAGAGCGGACTTTGACCGCGAAAGAAGCCATTGAGCAAGGGTATGTCCCCTGCGTGCGATGCTTGAGGAGATATTTGCAGACCGCGGAGGTCGGACGCATCGCCCTCGAAATGGAAGCTGATTCATCGCTTGATGCTGAGGAAGATGGTGTGCGCGGTCGATGAAGTCAGAAAGTGAAGTGATGAAGACGAGTCTGGAAACAGAAAGTGGCGCGGACTGAGAGTCCGCGCCTCACTTCTTGGCGGCCTAATTGTTCTTCATCTCGTCTTTCTTCGCGTCGTCCTTTTTCATGTCGTCATGTTTCATGTTGTCCTGCTTCATGTCGTCTTTCTTCATCGCATCTTTCTTTGCGGTCTTCTTGTTCTTTTTGTCGTTCTTCGGCTGATCCTTCTTCATGGTGTCGTGCTGGGCGTCGTCTTTCTTCATGTCGTCCTGCTTCATCTGATCCTGAGCGGAGGCTGCCATGGAAGCGGTCAGAACACACGTAAGCATCAAAATGCTGGAAATCTTTTTCATAGTTTCTCCTCGGATGAGTTTCGATAGCGGCAGGTGCTTGCCTGCGGTCAAAGATGAGATGGGTAAGGCGTCCGGAAGTTACAACGGAAAACTCAATATCCAGACCAGTAGGCAGAGGATCGCTTCCGGGAAGCTTAGCAGGCCAGTTGATCGCGCGTAATCTTCAAGCCGGGAAGATTTCCCAGCACCGTGACTGCGACCGATTCCGTCTTGAAGAATTCATTCGCCAGGCTCGTCAGGTCTTCGGCAGTAACGGCTTCAATGCGCGCGATTAGTTCGTCCAGATCGTAGAAGCGGTCGAAATACATTTCCTGGCGCGCAAGATTCGACATGCGGGACGTGCTCGACTCGAGCGACAGCATCAGGCTGCCCTTGAGTTGGGCTTTGGAGCGGCGCAGTTCTTCGTCCGGCACAGGTTCGGTCTTCAGTTTGCGGAATTCGCTGACCACCGACTGCACAACCTTTGCTGCAGACGCAAGCGAAGTGCCGGCGTAGACGGCTAAGCATCCGGTGTCGCGGTAGGGATTGAGGTCGCTGTAGATCGAGTACGCCAACCCCTGCCGCTCGCGAATATTCTGGAAGAGCCGCGAGCTCATGCCTCCGCCGAGAAGCGTATTGAGAATGTAGCCTGCATGGCGCTTCTCGTGCGCAATGGGATGCGCGGGTACACCCAGGCACAACTGCACCTGCTCCAGGGATTTCTTATTGCGAAGCGTGATGCGCGAAACAATCTTTGGCGCGGTCGAGTGGAAGCCATTGCTCATCGGTTTCATGTGCTCGAAGTGTTTCGTGACCAACTCGACGAAGCGGTCGTGATCCAGATTGCCGGCCGCCGAAACGATGATGTTCCCTGGGGCAAAGCGGTGAGCGTAGGCATCGAGAATCGGCTCGCGGTCAAAACGCTTAACCGTTTCCTTCGTGCCCAGGATCGGCTTTCCCAGAGGATGATCCTTCCAGAAATTCTGGGTGAAGATTTCATGGACAAGATAGTCGGGATTGTCCGCGTCCATCTTGATCTCTTCCATGATCACGCCACGCTCGCGGGTAATGTCGGCGGCATCAAAAACCGGATTCAGGACCAGATCGCTGAGAATGTCGAGAGCGGTTGGAACATGCTCGTCGAGCACTTTGACATTGAAGCAGATGCATTCCTTGGCGGTGAATGCATCCATGTTGCCGCCAATAGAGTCAACCTGGCGCGCGATTTCTTCCGCAGTGCGGTGCTTGGTCCCCTTAAACACCATGTGCTCGATGAAGTGGGAAATGCCGTTCCACTCAGGGGCTTCATCGCGCGAACCCGTCAGGAGCCAAATGCCAATCGAGGCCGAGCGAATATGCTGCATCTGCTCGGTGATAACGGTCAGCCCGTTGGGCAACTTTTGACGGCGAATATTGCGTACTTCTTTAGTCATTGCTCTCGATTGTAGACACGATTCAGTTAACCTAGGGATGGGTGCAGATCCGATCTCATCTATTCTGACATAGCGGGAATCGGTGTGCGAGAATAGTTTAGTTGTTTAGAATCAACAGGTTAAATTCGTTTCCAGCGTCTGAATGCTAGAGCGCGTTTGCCTGAGGACGGTTGGTAATCCGACAATCGGAATGATTATGGCAGATCGGCCACAATTCGCATTGCTCGGGCTCGATCGGGCGGAACTCGCCTCGCTGGTGAACAGCTTGGGCGAGCCCGCCTATCGTGCCAAGCAATTGCTGGATGCGGTCTACCGGCAGCGGGTCGATTCGATCGAACAGATCTCGACCTTATCGCAACCGCTTCGGCTGAAGCTGGCGGAGAATGGTGTTTCAGTCGGACTTCCCTGGATCGAACAGAGGTTCGTATCCCAGGATGGCACGGTTCGGTATCTGATCGCGTTCACCGACGGACAGAGTGTAGAGACCGTGTGGATGCCAGAGGGTGATGGCGGGGAAGCGGGGGATGGCAGCGAGGCTGGGGAACTGGCGGAACGATTCGCGGAGAGTGCCGACGACGTATCAATAGAGGGGCTGCCACTCTCGAAGAGTCGCCGCAGTCACCGGCAAGGGCAGAATCAAGGTCGCTCGACAATTTGTATTTCCAGTCAGGTTGGGTGTGCCGTGGATTGCCAGTTTTGCCTGACCGCGCTCCTCGGAGTGAAGCGGAATCTAACCGCGGGCGAGATTGTGGGGCAAGTTTGCGCGGTGCTCAAAGACCAGAGCGTTTCGCCTCCTGAGGATCGTATCAACCTGGTTTTTATGGGGATGGGTGAGCCTTTTCTCAACTATGACAACTTCACCAAGGCGGCGCGACTGCTGGTCGAAGAAGTCGGCACCGCGGAACGGCGGATGACGGTATCGACGGCGGGAATCGTGCCTCGAATTCGCGACCTTGGCGAGGAGAAGATCCGGCCGAAGCTTGCCATTTCATTGAATGCATCGAACGACGCGCTGCGCACGCAGCTCATGCCGCTGAATAAGAAGTGGAACTTGGACATGTTGATGGTAGCGGCAAGGGCCTATCCGCTGCGAACCAGGGAGTGGATCACGTTTGAGTACGTGCTCCTGGGCGGCGTGAACGACGCACCAGAGAACGCGAACGAAGTGGTGCAGCTACTACAGGGACTCCGCTGCAAAGTGAATTTGATCGCACTCAATCCCGGACCGGGCATCGAGTTTACGACTCCGGACGCAGAGCGGGTCGCGGCATTTCAAACGACTCTGCGCGAGGCGGGGATTCCGGCATTTGTGCGGCGTCCGCGCGGGCGCGACATCTACGCGGCATGCGGACAGCTTAAGCGTACGGTCGAGATTGCCACAGCACCGGTACCGTAGCGTCTTTGCTCTTTGCAGGAACGAAGTCGGTAGCGGGCAACTTCACTTGCAGCATCACAGCACCCGTTTCCGTATACTCGCACGAGAGCAGTCCGTGATGCTCCTGAAGGATTCCCTTACAAGCGCTCAAGGCCAGGCCGTCCTCGGCGTGAGCTAATGCTCCCGCTACGGATTGGTCGGCGGAGCGCGCCGGCGGAGTGGCGATGCGAAGCACGCAATTCCCGCCGTCCCGTTCCGAAGTTAAAGTCAGGATGTCTCCGCCGTCCTCACTCAACACGTGCAGGCCGTTTGCCACGAGTTGCAAACACACCTGAAGCAACTGGTTGGAATCCCCTAAGACCTTGGGCAGGTTCACGTCGAACTGTGTTCGCACTTCAATCTCGAGAGCTTCCCATTGCGGTTGCGTGAGTTTGACAGCCGTGCGCGCCAGAGTATTGAGGTCCAGAGGAGTCTTGGGAGCAGGCGACTGGCGCGCGAAGCTGATCAGGCTTGCCACCAGCGATTTGGTGCGGCGAACGTACTGGCCGATCTTTGCCGCCAGTGGCTGCTGTGCATCGGTAAGAGAAGTGTTCAGCAGCAAGTCAGAATAGCCGAGCATGGCGGTGATCGGGTTGTTGAGTTCGTGGGCTGCGCCTCCAACCAGTTGGGTGATGGATGCTAGTTTCTCGGACTGAAGAATCTGTGCCTGCAGACGCTTGAGATTGTCAAAGGAGTCGTGCGAATGTTGCAACAGCCGGATCAATTCCCGATCGAGCGTCCGCTGACGGACAAAAACCATGATCCCCATCAAGAAAGCGGCTACGAGCGTCAGGGCCATGCGGAACACTCGAATTCGCGGGGGAACCTGATTCTCTGACATTGCCCAGGCGGCGAATAGAGGCAAGGAAAACACAGCAATCATGCTGAAGCGCGCTACCCAGACGCCATACACGGTGGAACCGCTGGCGGCGACAGGGTCCGGCTTCTCGACCCGACTGCGCAGACCGATCCAGGTAAGCCATGCCATGGCCGCGACGAGAGGTATGTCGTACAGACTGCCGCTGTAGTAGGACTTGCGGGCGATCGCCCAGTTTGCCAACGTGGAACTAGCGGAATAACAGAGGTTCATCCCGAACAGCACTGCGTAAAGCTTTTTCCATTGCCCTTGGCTCGTGATCCAACAGGCCACCAGGCCGGCCAACAAAGCGAGCTTTTCTGCCAGGTAAACGTCGTTCAAGTTGCCGTTATACGTCTCCACGTCGGGCATCACGTACTGCCACGGCATAACGACGAAAACGTAGAGATAGAACCACCACACGAGCAACAACGCGAAATCGAGTTGCCCCACGCGAGCCGCATACTCGTCTCGCGGAACATGAGGGCGCAATGCCATAGCCGCCATTAGCGGCACGATGTGGAGAAAGAGAATTACGTCCCAGGTACAAAGATCGGGTACATCGCGACGCAATACAACTTCGGAATATGTCCAATAGGTTTGGTACGAAAGCCAAAAGCCAGCGCCCAGTGTGAGGAGCCACCAGAACAGCCGGACCCTCCCTTGTGAGCGCCATGCGACGAGGGCGAATGCAGCAGTTCCCGAAGCCAATAATAACGACTGGACGATGTCGCTGAACGCAGTCAGGCCGAAGGAGCGCGGCAGCACGAGGGCCGCCAATATCAAGGCGCCCAGCATGGTGGCGGTCAATGCTAACCAGATTTTAGAATTCCGGCTCAACGGCACACTTCCTCAGGAGATATTTTAGACAGGATTGCATGGGCACAGCGGTTACTGTAGTAACCTAGCCCCCAAGCGATCATAAAGAGACTCCGGGATTGATGGCCAGTGTCTCCAGAGTCTCACTTGCCGTTAAGCTACTCTTATTCAATAATGTGCAGCTAGCCGCCTCGCCCGTGGAGAGCCACGCAATTGAATCCTCACGTTGAGCGCTACCGACATTCCTGGCGACTCAGAATCCCGCAGGATCCTGGGGAGACGCGCCGCATTGAGCGGTGGCTGGCGACGGCACGCGTCTTTTTGGCAGTTTCAACGCTGGTAGCAATTCGAATGGACCCCACGGAGCTGGGGCATTCGTGGGCAGCGTACGGTCTCTTCGTCTTCTATATGGCGAACGGGATCCTGATCTTGATGTTGCTGCGGAGGAGGCAGGAATCGACCGCCGCCTTCCGCGTTCTTGTGCATGCCGGGGACATTCTCTGGCCCGCGGTAATTTCGGTTTTTTCGGAAGGCCCAAGAACGCCTTTTTTCCTGTTCTTTTTCTTTGCCTTGGCAGCGTCCGCCTACCGATGGGGCTTGTGGGAAACGCTCGGTACTGCTGCGGCCGAAGTCGTTCTCTTGTGGGTCGAAAATCTAGTTGTCCTTCATATGTGGCTCGGGCCCGGAGGGTCGATGCGTCTGCGGGCCCTGACAGGCCTGAACGTCAACATCAAGGGTTTCGAGCCGCAACGGCTTTTCATGTTGTCGATTTACCTCATCGTGATGGGTATCCTTCTCGGGTATCTGGCGGAGCGACAAAAGCATTTGCGGGCGGAGAAGGCCCTAGTCACCGGCATCCTTTCGAGAGTACGGGTTGAGTTGGGATTGACCGGAACCATTCAGCAGATCTTTGGTGAACTCATTTCGATGTACCGCGCGTCCGGAGTGATGGTGGCGTCGCAGGAGATCCACAGCGAACGCGTGTTTGTGGGTGAGCTCGTCAACTCCAATGGCCGTGCTCCATCCGAGTTTCGCTGGCTTGAATCCGGCTCGCGCGACGCCAAGACTTATCTCGATGATTTCCCCGGAGAAGTTTGTTACGCCTCATACAATGGGGATCGATGGACCACGCTCGCGATCGACGCCGGCGGCAACTTGGTCCCTGTGGGCGATACCGCCCCCATTTCTCAATTGCGAAGCGCCCACACCTTTGACTCCTTGGTCACGGTTGAGTTTCTGTTCGGAAGCGAGTGGAGAGGGAGAATTTTTCTTTTCAATCCCTCCTGGCGGGGAGACAAGCAGGAAGAGCTCCCGGTTCTTGCTCGATCTGGTCCGTCAGGTCGGACCTGCGATTTACAACGTATATCTGTTGCACCGGTTGCGCCGCCGTGCTGGAGCCGCTGAGCGAGCACGTTTTGCAAGAGAGCTGCACGATGGGGCAGTGCAGTCGCTGATTGCCGTTGAGATGCAGGTCGATGTCATTCGCCGGCAGGCCGAGGCCGCGAAGCCCATTGAGGGGGAACTGGGCCGTATCCAGGGATTGTTGCGCGAGGAAGTCCTGAAGTTGCGCGAACTGATGCAGCAGATGAAGGCGATTGATGTAGATTCGCAGCGGCTGCTCGGGGTCTTGAACGACACCGTCGAACGATTCCAGCGGGAGACCGGAATCAGCGCGCGATTTGTCACCGATCTTGCGCAATTGGACATGCCGCAACGGGTGTGCCGAGAAATCCTGCGCATCGTGCAGGAGGGATTAGTCAATGTAAGGAAGCACAGCGGAGCCCGACACGCTCTGGTGCGTCTGGGATCGAATGGGGCGCATTGGAGCCTGACCATGGAAGACGACGGGAAAGGGTTCCCTTTCACGGGCCGATACAATCAGGATCGGATGGATGAGGACGGGAAAGGGCCTATGATCATAAAGGAACGCGTACGGTTGATTGCCGGCGAACTCACGGTAGAATCAAATCCCGGACAGGGAACGCGGCTGGAAATTACCGTGCCACGAAACGGGGAAGTAGCGCATGAATTTTAGAAAGACACAACAAGTTCGCTTGGTAATTGCTGACGACCACCCGATTTTTCGCGATGGCTTGCGGCGGTTGCTCGAAGCCGAAGCAGACCTCAAGGTTTTGGGCGAGGCCTCGGACGGCGCCGAAGCTGTCAAACTGGCCAAGCAGCTGAAGCCGGATATTCTCTTGCTTGATCTGTCGATGCCCAAGCATCCCGGCCTGGAGGCATTGCGGGAGTTGAGTTTGCCCGCGAATGCAAGTCCGGTGCGCGTAATCCTTCTGACGGCTGCGGCAGAAAAAAGCCAAATCGTGGAAGCGTTGCAACTGGGCGCGCGTGGTGTGGTGCTAAAGGACTCCGCCACGCAATTGCTGCTCAAGGCAATTCAAACCGTGATGGCCGGCGAATACTGGGTTGGGCGAGAGAGTGTTTCGAACCTGGTTCAGTACCTTCGTACCCTGATGCAATCGTCGCACGACGAAGCCCGCCAGAAGAAATTTGGCCTTACACCCCGAGAACTCGAGATCGTGTCGGCGGTCGTGGCAGGGTATTCCAACAAGGAAATCGCGGAGTATTTCAAAATCAGTGAAGATACAGTCAAGCATCACTTGAGCAACATTTTCGACAAATTGGGAGTGTCGACTCGCCTCGAGCTTGCTCTATTCGCCGTAAATCAGGCGTTACCACTGAAAAGCATTGCGTGACAATAGGTTACCGACGGTGGAGCGTGGCACTTACGGGCCATTGGCGGGACACCGTGCCGGATTTACGATGTTTCATACAGACCAGCCTATCCACGCACCACAGGGTAGCTGTCTGTACCTTTGGGAATCAAGGCCAAGGGTAAGAAACGGAAATGAGGAGCCCCGTGGCAAAACGTCTTCAACAGCTTTGGAATGATGAGAGCGGTCAGGACATCGCAGAATACGCAGTTATGCTGGCTGTAATTCTGGTCATCGTCGTGGGCACCATCCGCCTCATCGGTTCGAATGCCAACAACGTGTTTTCGCAAGTTGGCAGCGCGATCCAATAAGCCTCAGACCGCCGTTTGCTTGACTGCCGGCGAACGGTTGCGGCCAAACTTCGAACCGATTCCCGGCCCCCAAACCTTCCCGCCTGACAGTTTTCACAGCAATCTATTTTGCTTCATTACCCGACGACGGCGAAGTCGTCGTGAGCGCTACCTTTTCCGTACCGGTCGACAGCCGGGTGAGGTGCGGGAAGAATGGAGTGATTTCGAACTCCATTTTCTCGCGAGATGATGTCAGAGCAACCTGCTTTGCCTTGGAGAGTTCAACCTGATCGCTCCACGGGTCGACACGAATGCGGCCACCCAACGGTAAGGCGGCGATCTGATCCAGTTTCTTCTGTTCCAGCGCCGGCGCCGACGCAAGGAGCGTCGACATGCGAACGCTCTTTGATCCCGCGATGCCGTTACCCAGGTGCGGACGAATCAAGTTTGGAAGATCGGGCGACTTCTGTTCCAAAGCCTTCAGGAAAAGGCCAGCGTTTCCGAGTTTGTCTTTGTACGGAGAATTTCTCAGGAGCTCCAACGCCTTCGCGTCAGCCGCTTCTTCATCTGCGGCATTGTGCCGGAAGTCGAGGCGGCGGAACGAGTCTTGGTCAGGGAAGAAGAGCTTGTCGTTGAAGGCTAGTTTCGTGTCAAACGGGTGCCCCAAAACGATGTGGCTCAATTCGTGGGCCAGAACCATTCCCAGCGAGGCTTCATCCGGCAGAACGTCCAGCAAGCCCCGGCTGATCACAATCGTGTGACCGATGGTGAACGACTCGAGAGGCGAGGTCAAAAGTACGCGGCAACGGACTTCGCTCTGCAGATCAATATTATTCGTGACCAGCAGATTGTTGACTACCGTAGCCATGACCTTGTCGACGTCGCTGGACGGCGCGAGCAGGCCAATCTTCTGCATGCGCTCGATGGCGTTTTCTTCGGCTTGCTGCTCCCACATGCGCTCCGCGACGACAGGAGTTGCATCGGCAGCAGCGTCACTCTGATCTTTCACTGACTGAGGAGCATCCACCAGAATCTGGGTGAACTCCTCATTTTTCCCAAGACCCTTGAGGTCGTAACCCCAGAGACGAGTCTGTCCCTTGAAGTGAAGAGTCTTCGTAAGGCCCGTTTTGAGATTGGACTCTTCGGTGTAGACGTACGCGGGGAGCCAGACTCCGGGGCGCATGTTCAAGCGCCAGCTATCGAAGTGGAAAAAGAAATTGATCTTGGGCTGCGGATAGTACGTTCCGTTAAAGCGGACGATGTTGTAGTCCTGGTCTTCCACCCAGATGCGGCCCATAAAGCGCGCCGTCTTGTCGCCTTCCCTTGGTTGGACATCAATGACGAGGCAACGAACTTCGCCGAGGAACTCACGCCGAACGAAATTGAACTTGTAATACTTCTTCTGAAAGTCTGTGTCGAGCACTACCATCTGGGCGAAGCCCATCGGGAGGAAGTGCAACGAATACACTCCCGTCAGCTTCGTGACCATACGACGGCCGAATCCGGGCTGGCCGACGAACGAAATGTCTTCCGGACCTTCGGACATATCGAGGCGACCCAGAAAATACTCGTCACTGATTGGCTCGGAATATCCGGAGCTATCCGTCTTCAGATTCTGCAGGTAAGTCTCCACCATGGGATGCATGTGACGCATCTGCGCGATGAAGAAGTGTTCCCTCTGCACTACGCGGTCCAGCACGTCGTTCAGCGTGGCGGCCGGTGGCGCTGATTCGGTGCTTTGAGCCGGAGTCGTAGACACTGTCGCCGGCGCGGCTTGGGGCGCGGCGTCTGCGGGCGCCTGTGTCACGGGCGATGCCGGTGCAGGGCTCGACGCTGATTGTTCAGGAGAAGCTGCCGAGGGCGGAGTGTCCTGCGCAGCGCCAACGAAGCTGCAGGACAAAAGGAGGAGAAGCAATCCCGAACTGGAACGAGTGATTCGCATAAGAACCTTCAGGGAGTTTTTGATTACGCCAACTGGAAAATGATATGTACGACGGCCGTCGAGTCAGAGGGTTGACCGTCTTTTAATGCGGGCTTGAACCGAATCTGTTCGGCGGCGTGAACTGCCGAATCATCCAGACCGTGACCGAGCCCGCGCACGACCCTCAATACGCGTAGTTTGCCTGATGCTTCGAAAACAACTTCGAGAAGAACCTCGCCTTCAATCTTCTTGTTGCGAGCCTCTTCTGTGTAGCTGGGAACTGGTTTCGAAAGGATTTCTGCCGGAACCATCCGCGCTGCCGCTTGCGCCGCAGGACGCGATTGTACCGTAGGCGGAGCGGGAACGTCCGCATCGCCAAATCCGGACTGACGCACTGCTCCTGAGGAAGAGGTTCGCGCGGTGCCGGTCGCAACGCCACCGCCGAATCCCGTGCTGGCGACCACTCCGCGAACACCGTTCGCACCACCGGTCCCGTTGCCGTAACCGGGGCCTGTCGGCATATCAAATCCGCCGGATTGTGCGATGTTCACGGCGCGGGTCTGAGTTGTCTTCGCAGGAATGCCATTCGGATCGCCGAACCCGCCGGTTTGAACCTTCTCGGGCGCGCGGTCTATGGTCTGCGGTGCCGAGCTTCCCGCGGAGAACACATTGGTCTTCACAGCCTGCTTCGGCATGACCGGAGCCGAAGTTGGGATTGGGTCGAGTTTCTTTGTAGCGGCAAGCTTTACTTCCGGGACCGGAGTTTCTTCGACCCGCGGTTTCGGCTGCGGCTGTGGAGCAGATAAACGCAACGCTGCCGGAGGCGGATCCAGCCGGGCCTGCAACACTGGCTTGGGAAGTTGACGCTGCGGCGTGTGATTCACCGGTACCGGTGTCGGAACCAGCTCGATGGCGTGATAATCCTTCTTGGGCGCTTCCAGAATTTCAGGGTGAAGAACTGGGATCCATATAAGAATCCCGATCACTACGGCTTGAGTTCCGTAGCTAAGAACGAATTCGTTCCACGGAGCTCTCCATTTCGGAAGTGAAGAAAACAAGATTGAGCCTTCTGACTGCGGCGACGTCATAATAAGTAAGCCTGGTGCTTCAGGTGTAGCAACACCGGTTAAGGTAATAAAGTTTCCCCAGTTTCCTGAGCGCCGGGAGGGCAGGGTTTCTAGAAGAGAGTGTACTCTTCCCTCCCTGATCTTGCACGGGAGAGGCCATTCCCAGCGCCGGGAGCAAAGTCCGAACTACTTCAGAATCAAAGTTTTACGTTCCTGAGGGAGGATCAAAATTTGATCTGGAACGCGTGTCATGCAAAAAACTACACTCGGCGAAGACAGATTTCCAACAATTGGCCAAAAGGGGAGGAAAGACCACCGGGAAATCTCGTCTTGAAGCTACGGTTTCGAGGGGCTAGCAGGATTGCTATTCTGCACCAGCACCCACGTCGTCACTCCGATAACCGCCGCCGCACCGGCTCCGACGGCATACGGCGAATTCAATATTCCACCGCCCGCTGCGGGGACTGCCCCGGTCTGCCGCTTCTTATTTTTCTTCTTGCCATCCTGGTCGCCATTGCTTGGAGAGGAGTCGTCACGAGACGTATCCTGCCCCTGTGCCAAGGTCACGGTTTGCTTGCCGTCGTTGATGGTCAGGTCGCCCTTGCGGGCCGATATCCGGACCGTGCCGTCGACATCCGTGACGTTGAATTCTGTCCAGGAATTAGAAGCCGGTGAAACCTTGATGTCGCCCGCCGTTGTACTGACTCCACGGGAGGTGGAAACCATTACTCCGCCATGTTGGATATCGAGAGAGGCACCTTCGAACTGGATCAGCGAATCGGACAAGACTGTGATGCTTGATCCCGGCTCGTTGATGTTGGCCATGGAGTCGGAGCGCGTCTGCAAGAGATCTCCAAAGAAAATTGACGAGGAGGCCCGGGGGACGTGCGTGCCATTGACCCATGCGGCGCCATTGGTATGAAGCATTGCCGCACTGGAGTCGGCGGCAAATAAGGAACCGGGGAATAAAATCATCAGCACGCAACTAACCATACCGCGTAAAGCGGACTTGCCCATTCCCACACTCCGTTAATAACTCTGTTGGTGCCTGTGAGCGAAATCGTACCCTCCTCGTTGTTTGTCCGTCAATGCTTTTTGTGCCTAAAAAACCATTTTCCGGTGGAAAACTCATCAAGGTGATGAGCTGTACTTCCCGCGCCGAACAACGATTCTGCTCAACGCCAACGCTCAATTGCGTTCCACCAAAGGAGCCGCAACCACTCGTCCAAGCACGTCTTGGACCATTGCCGCCGAGTCCACCAGCGCGTACCAAATTGCGTTGCGTCTCGTGCGGCCGCGACCGAAAAGGTTTTTCCGTGAAGCTCTTTCCGGAAGATGCTGAGGGAGCGGCGAGTGTGGAAGTCGGAAGTGACGATCAGGACTCGTGAGCCCTGTTCGTGGGCAAGGCATTTTTCAACGTCGTGCGATTCATCTCTCGTGGAAAGTCCCTCAATCGGGCAAAGTCCGATTGCTGTCGCCTCCGGCAAGCCGTGTATGTATTCTTCGGCCACCTGGAGTTGTGTGATCTTGTAGATCTTGGCAGCGGCGGGGACGTCGATCAGCACTCGGTGGGCGTATCCTTGATCCAGCAACTCCAGAGCGTGAGCCGGGCGCACATCGGTCTCTCCAGCCAGCACCACGATGATGTCCGATGGTTGCGGGGCGTCCACCACCAGAATTCTGCCAGCGTTTGCGGCAAACGTGATCAGGCTCGCGAGTACAACTGCCGACCCTGCAAGGAACCATATGCGTCTGCGTCCCATCAGATCTTTCCCCGGTAATTCAAATGGTTTCAGCGCGCCTAAAACCAGAGTTTTCGCAGCGAGGCGAAACTGATCGGGCCGCAGTTTATGAGGCTATAGCGTGCTAAAATAGCTGTTCCTCCAGTGCTGTACACTCCCGTAGATTCCGGAATTTTCTATGACCACTTACTCTGCCGCAGATACGCCCGTCGATCAATTCAAGACCAAGATTCGTGAACGCCAGGCCCGAGTGGGCATCATCGGGCTGGGTTATGTTGGACTGCCTCTCGCCCTGCTCTACAGCGAGCAGAAGTTCCGCGTGACCGGCTTCGATATTGACGCCCGGAAGGTGGACACGCTCGCCAAGGGCGGTTCGTATATATACCGCATTGCAGCGGAAGAGATTCAGGCGGCGAAGGCGCAGGGATTCGCCGCGACTTCCGACTATTCGCAAATCTCGGAGATGGATGCGGTCATCATCTGCGTTCCAACGCCGTTGAATGAGTATCACGAACCCGATCTCAGTTTTATCACCGACACCACGCACTCCATCGCGCCGCACCTGCGGGCAGGCCAATTGATCGTGCTGGAAAGCACGACCTATCCCGGGACTACGGAAGAGGTGATGATTCCGATTTTGGAGAAGGAAAACAAGGCTGGGCTCAAAGCTGCCCGCAACGAAGCGCTCACTGGCAAGGAGTTTTTCGTCGCGTTCTCGCCGGAGCGCGAGGATCCAGGGAACACCACTGTTGCCCGCCGCGACATCCCCAAGGTTGTCGGAGGCCTGAATCCCCAGGCTTCGGAACTTGCCGGAGCGCTCTATGGTGCGATCTTCAACCGGACGGTTCCGGTATCATCTCCGGCTGCCGCGGAAATGACCAAGTTGTTGGAGAACATCTACCGCTGCGTCAACATTGCGTTAGTCAACGAGCTCAAGCTTTTGTGCCTGCGGATGGGCATCGATATTTGGGAAGTAATCGAGGCCGCGTCGACCAAGCCCTTCGGTTTCCATCCGTTCTATCCTGGCCCCGGCCTGGGTGGACACTGCATCCCGGTCGATCCCTTTTATCTTTCCTGGAAGGCGAAAGAGTGGGATTTCCGCACCCGCTTCATCGAACTGGCCGGGGAGATCAATACGAACATGCCCTACCACGTTTTGTCTTCGGTTAGTGGTGCACTCAACGGCCACAAGAAGGCCGTGAACGGCGCTCGCGTACTCGTGCTGGGTGTGGCGTACAAAAAGGACATCGACGATTTGCGGGAGTCTCCGTCCCTGACGATCATCGAACTGTTGCAGAAGGATGGCGCGGTGGTGAGCTACAACGATCCCTACTTCCCGGTTATCGGCAAAGGCCGCAAGTACGATCTGCAGATGAAGTGTGCCGATCTAAACAGTCTGGGGCAGTATGATTGCGTGGTCATCGTGACGGATCATTCCGACTATGACTACCGGCGAATTGTTCAGGAATCGCAACTCGTGGTGGATACGAGAAACGCCACGCGCGGGATCAACAGTCCAAAGATTGTGCGCTGTTAGACCTCAGAAGAGTTCGAGCCATTCTTGCGCTAGACGACTTCAGACGCCGGAAGGAATTCCTCTTCGTCGGCGGTGACCGGCCTGCGTTTCTTCGAGCGCTGGAGCAGCGCCGGCGCCGCCGCAATGCTGCCGAACACGTAGAAGAGAGCGGCGTTGGCGGGTATCTGCAGATTGAAGTCGAAAAAGCTGTGAACCAGTATTCCGGTGACGCCCAAGGTGCAGGCCAGGGTCGTGGCGCAGCTGACATCGGAGTTCCAGTTCTTGATTTTTTGCAGCGCGCGGCGATAAAGCACGATCACAAACCAGATCATCAGGCCAAACCCCGCCAAGCCCATCTCGGCCAGGAGTTGCAAGTAGTCATTGTGAGCTTCATTCACAAAAAAGTTGGTATAGAAGCTGCGGAACTGCGGGTAAACTACCGGAAAGTTTCCAAGCCCCCATCCTAGGATTGGCTTCTGACGGAACATCTTCAAGCCGTCGCGATCAATGGAGAGTCGCACGCCACCGGATATCTCGCTGTGAGCTTCTGTCGAGATACTCGAAACCCGGTTTGTCAGTTCCTTTCCACCGAGCCAGGCGAGCAAGGTTCCGAGCACAATCACGAAAGCCACCGCTCCGATAGCAATCCGAATCCCCTTCTGCTTACGAAACACAACGATGGCAAAAACAATCAATTCGACGAGGACGGCGATCATTCCGCCACGGGAACCGGAAAGGAAGACGGTTCCTACCATGATCGCTGCTGCTACGCCGGCGATGAGTCGTTCTTTCTCGTGAACGAGCTGGGACAAGGAAATGACGAGCGGAATCGGGATGAGCAGTTCCATTAATCCTGCGTAGTGGTTGTGATTCACGTAAGAGCCGTAGATCCATCCCCCCATACGCGGTTCGCGAAGCCAGTAGAGCTTGCCATTGGGCGCAACGCCCTGGAGCAGCGCGAAGGCGGCGAGCGCGAAACCGTAGAATGCCAGAGTCACGGCAATCTTGCGCGCCTGCGAACTGCGAATCAGAGTCTGCGTCGCCAGGAAACAGAGCATCGCGTACGCGCAATACAACATGGCTTGCGAGATGGTGTCGTGCCGGTATGCGGTGACTCCGAAAATGAGCTGGGTCAATATCAGGACCGCGAATCCACCCATCGGCAGGAAAAGCGGGTTCCAAACGATGTCGATCTCCCCGTCGATCCATTGTTTCGCGAGCCAGAGGAGGGTAAGAATCACCGCGCCGGTTTCCACCATGAAGATCGACCACGGTTCGACCGCACCAAATGCGAGGGGGCCAAACATGAGCAATCCGAAGGTGCCATAAAGGACGACCGCCCCGATTTCTGCCGATCGAGATTGCCGGTCCGAGTCGCTTATCTTCTTGTACGCCTTCATGAAATCGTATCTAACTCGCGCTCCCTGACGAGGCTTTTGGGGTGAGGTGGAAGTCATCGACCCAGAGCTTGCCCCGGATCGGACTGCCTGCCGGAAGACGCCGTATATGCAGTACGACGAGTTTGCAGTCCGGGCCCGTGGTGAATTCACCGTCCACCGACTTCCAGAATCCGGCGTCCTTCAACTCTTCGCTCTCGTAGTAAACCGCTTGGGTGTACATGTCCTGCACTGTGAAATGAGGGCCGCCCGCGCCCTCAATTTCTCTGCTCTTGTAATAGCCGTTGAACTGGTAGGTGGTGTTGGGCTGTACAGCCACTAATTCGTAAATTCCGGCTTCTATAATGCCAGGGCCGTCAAAGGTGATCTGCAGAGAGCGGCGGCCGGTATGGTAGTCACTGTTATCCAAACTTAGATTGACGCCATCCTGCTTTGCGTATTGCCAATCAAACCCGGCGTTCAGAATGTTGAGACTGAAATTCGCATTCACGACCAAGTTACTGGGTGACGGCAAATAAGAGGAAAGACCAAACCGCCTGGCGGTCTGCTGCCACACCAGCACTGCCTGATCGACATCCTTGTGCTTGATCGAATATCGGATGTAGTCGTAGGCTTGTGGCAACTCAAAAGTTCCACGATTGAGCATCAACGCATTCCAAACCTTGGCCGCGCCAGCAGTCTGTTCTTTGTACTTTAACAAGTTGAGAAAACTCACATACGAGTCGCTGCGATCCGGTACGACGTCTCGAAGAAGCGTGTCCACATCTGGTTCGATGCGCCAGCAGAACTGAAGAGCTGCATCGGCCAGGGATGGATCGTTGGCGATTACGACTCGGAATTCGCGCAACGCTTTTTCCGTCTGTCCCTGGACCAGATAGAAATTTCCGGCTTCCCACGCCACGTCCGGTGTCATGGAATCGGCTTCAATCGCTCGCTCAAGGGCGGCGTTTTGACTTGGAGTGTCCCCCAGAACCTGGTACGCGCTGGAAAGATCGAACCAATAGCGTGCCGAGTGAGGATCGAGTTGCACCGCCGCTCGGTACTGGGTAACGGCTGCGACCGGGTCGCGAGCCACAAGATCGTAGTACCGGCCCAGGTGATTGCGGTAGTCAGCACTGCCCGGGTCGAGCCGCGCTGCCCGCTGCAGGCTGGTTAACTCTGCACGATTCGCGAGCCACGAAGCGACGAACCGGCTCGCTGCCACTCCAACGTAGGCGATTGCCATCGCGGCGGCAAAAACCGCGGTCAGCCATTTTCGCGTGGGGCTGTGAAAGGGAATCTTCATATTGTGGCTTGAAAATTCGCGCTACGCGCTACGCGCTGCTCGACGACGGCGCGCTTTCTTCTGTATCGTCGCTTTCCTCACGTCCGGACGAATCCTCGTCCCGATAGTAGCGCGCATATTTGCCTTGATATTCGTAATAGTAGTAGTAGTCCGGCGAACTGAGATCCACCGCATTGAGCAGAACTCCCACCACCTTCGCGTTGACTTGAATGAGAATGTCGCGCGAGCGTCGCAAAGCTTGTTTCGTGGTCTGGCCGGATCGGATCACGAGTACGACGGCGTCTGCCCGCGGCGAAAGCACGACTGCGTCGGTAACAGAAAGCGACGGAGGCGTGTCAATGACAATGTGGTCATACTGCTCCCGCAGCTGGCCGAGCACGTCCCTCATGTTGGATGACGCCAGCAATTCGGCCGGGTTGGGCGGTGGAGTTCCGGCGGGAAGCACGAAAAGGTTCGGAAGAACCTTGCTACTAGTGATCGCCTTCTCCAGCGTCGTGCTGCCGGTCAACACGTTGCTGAGACCGCTGTGCGGGCCCATGCCGAGTGTCTTGTGAATACTAGGGCGGCGCAGATCAGCGTCGATCAGCAATACTCGCACGCCTTTCTGAGCTAGCACGACCGCAGTGTTAATACTAGTTGTTGTCTTGCCTTCCTGCGGCAAAGCACTTGTGACCATTATGACCTTAGGCGGAGCTCCCAAGTTAGACAGAAGGAGCGAAGTACGTAGGGCACGATACGATTCCGCCATCTGCGACTGCGGACGGACTTGTGTCACAAGCTCCACAGCTTCTTTCGAACTTGCAATCACGAGCCGTTTGGGATTCGGTCCTTCCCGGGCGGACTTGGAACCGAGCGGAATCATTCCCAACGATGCCAGGCCGGAAATCATCTGCGCCTGTTCCGTTGTGCGCACGGTGCTGTCCAACCCTTCGAGCAGGAAAGCCAGACCAACACCCGAAGCCAATCCCAAGATGATCGCGAACATCAGGTTGCGCGGGACATTCGGCTCAATCGGCCCCATTGGGGGGCGGGCGCTGTCGACGATGCGGAAGTTGTTGGATTTCAGTCCGGCGGAGACGCTGGCCTCCTTGAGCCGCTGCAGAATTCCCTCATAGAGCGTCCGGTATGTCTCCGCATCACGTTTCAGCAGGTTGTAATTGATCGCACTTTCGTTGAGCTTATTCGCTTCTTGTTTCTGCTTCTCGAGCGCATCGTGGAGCATTCCCTCGCGCTGCAAGGCCGTCGTGTATTGACCGCGAACCTTGCTCGCGATCTTCTTCATCTCTGCCTGAATTTGAATGTCGATTTCCTTCAGCTGATTGTTCAGCTGCGTCAGCTTGGGATATGAAGGGCCGAACTGGGTGTTCAGGTCTGCGGTCTGGATCTTGAGTTCTGCTTGTTTGGTGCGAAGAGTGTCCATCAACTGCGAGGCCGACTGCGAGCCGCCGCCTCCGTCTTCGATTCCGCCGGCGCTGGAGGCGATAGCGTCCGGATCTCCGGACTCAATCAGGCGGTACAGCGACTCCTTGTCCATGCGCTCGCTTTCGGCGGCCGTGAGTTGCTTGTTGAGTTCGTCCAGCTTCTCCATGATGATGTTCTGCTTTTCGTCGGTTCCCAGGATTTCGTGCTCCTTCTGATACCGGACGAGTTTTTCCTGAGAAGTTTCGACCTTCATCTGCAGATCGACGAGTTGTTTCGAGAGCCAGTCCGAAGCCTGCATCGTCGATTCGAAGCGGGCCTTGAAATTATTCTCGACGTAGGTCTGCATCAGAGTGTTGACGACGTTGGCGGCCATCTGCGGGTCGGGGCTGCGATAGTGGACCTCAATGATCCGGGTATTCGGACTCAACGCCACTCTGAGGTTTCCCTTGAAGCCGCCTACCATGGCTGAGATTCGCGAAGGATCGCTCTGTAAAGAGTCTGGAGTCAGGTCGAGCGATGCCGAAGGCGCAGGCGCCTGGCCCGCAAACTCCGGCTGCCGGTCGAGATTCAACTCCCGGATGACCTGCGTCGCTAGAAGATCGCTCTGCAGAATCTTCAGTTCCGTATCCAGCTCGGTGGGATCGTAGTAGTCGAGGCTAAAAGTGGCGGAGTTCTGAAAGTTCAGGCTGGCGTCGGGCTTGTTGATTTCAATTGTTCCGCCTGCCTCGTACACAGGCTGCATCTTGAGGCTAGCGATGGCGACGACGGAAAAAATTGTCACCAGGCACGCAACGATTACCCACTTGCGCTTCAGCAGAATCCGGACCGACTCGCCCAGCGCTGATTCCTGGGACGGGAGATTGGGATAAAATTGTGGTCCCCCCGGCCTGCCCAGGTCCGACCCCTGAGTTGGCTGCATCTCGCGAATGACCTGATTATTCGCTGGTACGAGGGATCCAAAATCCATGCCTGCTCCTCAACGATTCTGTCACTTTCCCAAGCCCGAGGGGCCGGTATTGCACACTTCCGAATGAGTCCCGGGTCGAAGAAGCTGGTCTATCGCGCAGGGATTTGTTTCGAACCGAATGCTGGTGAGTTCGTCGGTCATTTTAGCACCGGAGCAGAAAAAATTCGCCGCCAATTTTGTTGTCGAGCGTGCGAGCACAGCGAGATCGACCGGCGAGTCTCGAGAACTTCCGCTATACTAGCGGCAACGCGATGCCCAGCCGGCAGCCGTCCCTTCCAGTTGCGTTTCAGGATGGCCTGCAAACGAAAAATGCGGAACAAGATACGAAGCGGCGTCGCCGGACGCTGCCGGATTTCACGAACATCGTAATGAGGCGGATGGGATGAATTGGTCGGAACAGTCGGTCTTGATAACCGGTGGCACGGGTTCGTTCGGCAGGAAGTTCGTCGAGATCATGTTGAGTGAGTACCGGCCGAAGCGCCTAGTGATCTTCAGCCGCGACGAACTCAAGCAGCACGACATGCGTGCCTCAGGCATGGACCATCCCAGCCTCCGGTATTTCCTGGGAGACGTTCGGGATCCAGGCAGACTCGAGCGCGCTTTCGCCGGCGTGACTGTCGTGGTGCATGCGGCTGCGCTAAAGCAGGTCCCTGCCTGCGAATACAACCCCTTCGAGGCGATTCAGACCAATATTATTGGCGGCCGAAATGTGATTGATGCAGCCATCAATCAGGGAGTTCGCCGCGTCCTCGCGCTCAGCACCGATAAAGCCGTGAACCCGATCAATTTGTACGGCGCGACGAAACTATGCGCCGAGAAAATGTTCGTGCAGGCGAATTCGTACGCGGGGGAGCAGGAATCGCGTTTCAGTTGTGCCCGCTACGGGAATGTGGTAGGAAGTCGGGGAAGCGTGATTCCCGTTTTCCAAGAACAAAAGCTCGCCGGCCGCATTACGCTAACCGATCCGCGGATGACCCGCTTCTGGCTGACCCTCGAGCACGGCGTTCGCTTCGTCGTGAGCAGCATTGAGCAGATGCACGGTGGAGAGATCTTCGTGCCCAAGATTCCGAGCATGCGGTTGGTCGATCTTGCGGAAACGATCGCGCCCGGCTGCGAGATCGAAACCATCGGCATTCGTCCTGGTGAGAAGCTTCATGAAGTGCTAGTTTCGGAAGATGAAGCTCGTAACACACTCGAAGTCGAGGACCGATACGTCATTCAGCCCGCGCATTCCTGGTGGCGGCGTGAGAACTGGGTGAACGGGACCCCTCTGCCCGAGGGATTTCGCTACGCAAGCGACACAAACGACCGCTGGCTCACGAACCGGGAACTTCAAGATTTGGTTTCTCCTTCGGCGCATGAAGATCAGGTACCGGCGCGAATTCCCGCTTAATAAACCATCATGAGCACGGCTTCGGTCAGCCCGCAGGCGCTCGCGATCAACGGGGGATCTCCCGTGCGCACGACCTTTCTGCCATACGGACGGCAATCGATTGATGAAGCCGACATTCAGGCCGTGGTTGACGTGCTGCGATCCGACTGGCTGACGACTGGACCGAAAGTCGGAGAGTTTGAAGAGGCATTCGCAGCGCGCGTCGGCGCGGCACACGCCGTCAGCTTCAGTTCCGGTACAGCGGCTTTGCACGCGGCCGCCTTTGCGGCGGAGCTCAAAGCGGGGGACGAAGCGATCACGACGCCCATGACGTTTGCCGCGTCGGCAAACTGCGTGCTGTATCAGGGCGCGACTCCCGTTTTTGCCGACGTCAGCGCAGACACTCTGAATCTGGACCCTGAGAAGTTCGCGAAAAGGATTTCATCGAAGACTCGCGCCGTTCTTCCCGTCGACTACGCCGGACATCCGGCAGACCTAAATGCCATTATCGAACTCAGCCAGAGACATGGGCTTGTCGTCATTGAAGACGCGTGCCACGCTCTCGGCGCGGAATACCACGGACGCCCGGTGGGCAGTGTCGCCGACATGACTGTGTTCAGCTTTCATCCGGTGAAGCACATCACGACCGGGGAAGGCGGCATGGTCTCGACAAACAATCATCAGCTTGCGGAGACGCTGCGACGCTTTCGCAATCACGGAATTTCCAGCGATGCGCGCCAGCGGCAGAGCGCCGGGCAGTGGCATTACGAGATGGTGCTGCTCGGCTTCAACTACCGCTTGCCCGATTTCGCGTGCGCGTTGGGAATGCAGCAACTCAACAAGTTGGACGCAAATCTGGCGCGGAGACGGGAGATTGCCGCCCGTTACACCGCTGCCTTCCACGAAATCCGCGGCGTGATTCCACCGGAAGTGCGTCCGGAGACGAATCCGGCTTGGCACCTGTATCCCGTTCGCCTGGATTTGGAAAAGCTGACGACGGATCGTGCCGAAATCTTCCGCGCTTTGCGTGCGGAGAATATCGGCGTCAATGTGCATTACATCCCCGTGCACTTTCATCCTTACTATCGTGAACATTTTGGATACAAAGCCGGCGAGCTCCCGGTCGCCGAAGGCGCCTATTCGCAGCTGATCAGCTTGCCGATGTTCCATGGGATGAGCGACAGCGATGCGGAGGACGTAATCAGCGCGGTCCGCAAGGTTGTGACCTCGTTCGGGCGAGATTAGTTGTCAGGTCCGCGACTCAACACTCAATGAAGACGTGCATCATCATGCAGGCGCGGACGAACAGCAGTCGCTTGCCGGGGAAAGCGATGCTGCCGGTATGCGGATATCCGAGCGCTGTGCTGGCTGCGCTGCGTGCGCGCAACCTCGCGCTTGAGACAGTGGTCGCGACTTCAGACGAGAGTTCCGATGATGCTCTAGCGGAGCTCCTCAAGACGCATCGGATCCGAGTGACCCGCGGGCCGCTGGAAGACGTTCTCGCGCGATATGCTCTAGCGGCGAGTGCATGTTCTGAGGACAGCCTTGTGGTTCGGCTCACGGGCGATAACGTGGTCCCGGATGGCGAGCTGGTGCGGGAACTCGTCGCGGCCTTCCTCGAGTCGGGCGTGGAATATCTGGCGCAGGACTGTCCTGAGAGCCGCCTTCCGTACGGATTGGGGGGGGAAGTCTTCACGGTAGGAACATTGAGGCGAGCGCACGCTCTGGCGACAAGTGCGCTCGATCGCGAGCATGTCACTCCCTGGATCCAGCGGAACTGCAGAGTGAGAATTCACATCCCTCGGGTTTTACAAGGTGCTGACTTCAGCCATCTGCGTTGCACGATTGACGATGAAGAGGACTATCGAAGGATTTGTTGCCTTTTCGCAGGTATCGCAGATCCCGTACATTGTGGCTGGTACGAGTTAATGCAGAAATTAGCGACCCTTCCCGAAGAGCCGAAGTTTCGGGTCCCCTACCGCGTTTGTTCGGGAATGATCCACAGTCAGTTAACACTCGGCACGGCCCAATTGGGAATGGAGTACGGCGTCCTGAACCGGACTGGTCAGCCGTCGCCTCCGCTGGCGATGAAGATGATCCGGCGAGCAATTGCTCATGGGGTTACGACGCTGGATACGGCCCGTTCTTACGGTCAGTCGGAAGAGGTGCTCGGAGAGGCGCTGGCCGGCGCGTGGCGGTCGAGAGTTGGAGTGATTACCAAGCTTGATCCATTGGGTGCTTTGGCCTACGACGCTGACGAAAGCACAGTTCGCGCCGCGGTTGACGCCAGCGTGCGTCGCTCGTGCGACGCTCTGCGAACGAAGAAATTGTCAACCTTGTTGTTGCATCGTTCCCACCATTATCGAACTTGGAACGCGGCGGTCTGGCGCCGTCTTTTGGAATTGCGCGAAGAGGGTACGATTGCAACCTTGGGGGCTTCCGTCTATCAACCGCAGGAGGCGTTCGAATTGTTGCAGGACCCGGAGATTGGGCATTTGCAGATTCCGATGAATGTTCTGGATTGGCGGTGGAAGGCAAGTGGCATCGATCAGTTCTTAGTCGATCGTCCGGATCTGGTTGTGCACGCCCGAAGTGCCCTCTTGCAGGGATTGCTCGCCAACCCGGCGACGTCTTCGACACTGGCGGTGTGGCCTACGGAGGCGGGCTACGACGCCTCTTCTTCTCTCCATCTGTTGCAGAGATTCGTCGCGGAATTCTGCCGCGAGAGTTTAACGGACCTTTGTTTCGCCTATGTACGTTCTCAGCCCTGGATTACAAGTGTGGTTGTGGGATGCGAGACGCTCGAACAGTTGAATGAAAATTTGAGATTGTTCAGGCTGCCGCACCTCAACGTGGAACAGTGCGCCACCCTAGAGAATTCGCTACCGAGATACCCCGAGAATCTGCTAAATCCGGCTCGATGGAACCTAGTTCATGAACCGTCTGCCAAATAGCGAGCGCAATTTATTATCGATGTTTCGCCTCGACGGAAGAATAGTCTTCCTGTCGGGAGCGGCCGGTCATCTGGGCCGGCCCATGTCGCGAGCCCTCGCTTCAGCGGGCGCTCATGTTGTGCTGAACGGACGCAATCAGGGCGCTCTTGAGACCTTTGCAAATGAGTTGAAGAGCGCTAGTCTGAGCGCATCCATAGCCTGCTTTGATGTGACCGACGAGGCAGCAGCTCGGCGGAACATGGAACTGATCGGCGCAACGTACGGGCGGCTGGATGTGTTGGTCAACAATGCCAGTGTGGCAAAGACTGGCTCGATCGAGAGTGCAACCTCCGCCGATTTTGAGCAACTCTACCGGGTCAATGTGGTTGCAGCCTTTGAGCTTCTTCAGCTGGCGATTCCTTTGCTGAAGGAGGCTGGGTCGAGGACACCGGGAGGCGCATCCGTGATCAACATTGCCTCGATGTACGGTACCGTGAGTCCGGATCCTTCGATCTACGGAACCAGCGGAGCGAATAACCCGCCATACTACGGGGCGGCCAAAGCGGCTTTGATCCAGTTCACACGTTACGCGGCATGTCATTTGGGCACCCAACGGATTCGTGTGAACTCGATCAGTCCGGGACCATTTCCGGATACTAAGTATCTGGAGCGTGATCCAGAGTTCCTTGGTCGCCTGAAAGCCAAGAATCCGATGTACCGAACTGGAGATCCGGCGGAACTGCAGGGCCCTGTATTGTTCCTGGCGTCGGATGCTTCTTCTTACGTCACGGGCGTCAATCTGCCGGTGGACGGTGGGTGGACAGCCTGGTAGTCGTTGTCGCACGGCCATTTGGGAGCGACTTATAGATGCCGGTGTTGCGAATCGATAACTACATCGACGACTATCGGCTGAGGGCGTCCTGTGAGGATCTGCACGAATTAGCAGCACGTCCGAACCGGAAAGCTGTGACAGAATTCGTGAATCGCCGCATTCTTAAAGCTCTGGATCTGGCATCAGATGATGTGTTGGTGGATATCGGCTGTGGCGACGCATCCCTGCTGAGGATGGCCGACGGACAGGCCTCGGAACGTATTGGTATCGTGATTACGCTGGAGGAAAAACTGAGATTGGAGTCTTCGTTCCCGAATTGCCGCTTTGTGGCGAGTCATGCTCAGAAACTACCCCTGGACTCGAACAGTGCGTCGAAGGTGGTCTGTAACACAACTTTGCTCTATCTTCCCGGTGAGAGTGACGTGCTCGCGGCTATTCGAGAGATGTCGCGGATTTCCCGACCCGGGGCCACGATCTGGGTGGGCGAAATTCCTGAGATCGACGAATATGCGCACTACAAGATGTATCGCGGGCATTCGATGTTTGCCTATTTGAAGCATTTGCTGAGGCATAACGGACTCCGATCCTGCCTCGGAATGATACGACTCTGGTTGAAGGCGTCCCTTGGAAGCGAGCAGATTATCTTGAATTCCGCCGGAATATTTTACGCGGGACCCGAGAAAATGATCTCTTTGGCGAATGTCGGCGGGCTCCGACTAAAGACTTATTTTCGACACCAGGAAGTCGACGAAGAAGGTAAGGTTGTGGACTCTCCGTTCAGGTACGACTACATCTTTACCGTCTGAGCAGCGGTTTCCGATTTGAATCTTAATGCCGACTGGAGCCCTCATCGTCCGAGCCGATGCAAACGCTGAGATTGGGACGGGACACGTTATGCGTTGCCTGGCGCTAGCGCAGGCTTGGCGAGACCGAGGCGGAAGCGTGACTTTTCTTCTCGCGCCTGGTGGTACAGAAATCCACGAACGCCTTCGTTTCGAGAGCTTCGAGGTGAGCGAAATTTCTGCTGGAAGCGGCAGTGCAGCGGATGCCGCGCAAACTGCTCGGTTAGCAGCGAAAAATGGAGCGGACTGGCTGGTTGTGGACGGCTACCATTTCTCAGAGGAATATCGCAATCGAGTCAGGCGTGCGAGCGCTCATCTGTTACTGGTGGACGATCACGGAGCGTTCGCCCCCTACGATTGTGAGGTTGTGCTAAACACGAACGCTTATGCCTCCGAAGCAATGTATCCAAATCGCCAGGGCAAGACGCGTTTTCTAATCGGTTCCAAGTATGCTCTGCTACGGCGGGAGTTCTTGCAGATGAAGAGGAAAAGTCAGGGGGCGTCCGAAGGGGCTACCCGGGTCCTCGTGACATTGGGGGGGGCCGACCCCAACAATGTGACACTGCAAGTGGTGGAAGCGTTGCAGGAATTGGGTGACCTGAAATTTGAATTGACCGTGGTGCTCGGAGCTAGCAACCACCATAGGGCATCTTTAGAGCGGGCTCTACGCCTGTGTTCACAACCGTCCCGGATACTGATGAACGTTGTGAATATGCCCGAGTTGATGTCCGAATCGGACCTTGCAGTTTCGGCCGGGGGCGGAACTTGCGATGAACTGGCATTCTTGAGGGTGCCGATGTTCCTGATCACAATTGCGAGCAATCAAGAACAGGCAGTCGAAGCCTATTGCCAAAACAAGGCGGCCGTAAAAGCGGGATGGTTTAGATTTTTGAGCAGAGATGGTTTGGCGAAGTCGTTGCGCGACGTAATTTGCGATCGTAGCTTACGCCGAGAAATCGGTGAGAAAGCCGGCGGTATGGTCGACGGTGAAGGCGCGCGGCGGGTAGTTGAGAATATGTGCTGCATCGGGCCGAACACCGATCGTCGATGAGGGCGCGAGTCAATCGATTGAGTCTGACGACACGCCACGCGGAGGCCGCGTACCGCAACGGAAATTGAGCATGAGAATCGCGATCACCCAACCAACCTACCTGCCTTGGCTCGGCTACTTCGACCTCATCGATCAGGTGGATGCGTTTGTAGTTCTCGATTCAGTGCAATTTGAGAAGCAGTCGTGGCAGCAGCGAAATCGAATCAAAACGCCGACCGGCCTGCAATGGCTTACAGTGCCGGTGGCGTTTCGCGGTTTGCTTGGGCAAAAGATCCTTGAGGTTGAGATTCGCGACACCGAGTTTTGGCGGAAGCACCTGCGCGGGATCGAAGTCAATTATGGGCGCGCCCCATTTTTCGAGGACTACTTTGCTCAAGTGTCGTCGATTCTTCGAGAGTGTCGGCCGGGAACCCGTCTCGCCGACTTGAACGTGCAGCTTCTCAACTGGTTTATGAAAGTATTCGGTATTGGGACATCTCTAGTGTTCGCGTCGTCACTGGGGCAGGAAGGGAAGAGGACTGAGCTGCTGGCCAACATCTGTCGGAAACTCTGTGCGAACGAGTACGTCTCTCCGTTGGGATCGGCGGTCTACCTTTTGGAAGAATTGATCTGTTTCAGAGATTGCGGCGTTCAAGTCGTTTTTCAAAACTATAAGCATCCAGAGTATCGGCAGCTGTTTCCGCCATTTCTTTCGCACGCCAGCGCATTGGATTTGTTGTTCAACGAAGGCGGCCGTTCTCTTGAGATCATGCGGAACGGGCGAGGCCCCGCTTTTTCTCCTGAAGAGGTCGCATTGCAGGTGGGAAAGGCTATTGGGGTATGACCTGGAAGAATATACAGATCGGCGAACGCGTCATCGGGCCCGATCAGCCGGTGTACATCATTGCCGAGTTGTCTGCGAACCATAATCAGAGCTTCGAGCAGGCGGTGCGCATCATTCATGCTGCCAAAGAGGCGGGTGTCGATGCGGTGAAGCTGCAGACCTATACTGCCGATACGATTACGATCCAGTCCGACCGCGAGTGTTTTCGCATTGCGGGCGGGACGCTATGGGACGGACGTACCCTATACGATCTCTACCGCGAAGCCTACACGCCGTGGGAGTGGCAGCCCAAGTTGAAAGCGATTGCGAAGGAGTTGGGAATGGATTTGTTTTCCAGTGCATTTGATCCATCCGCCGTGGATTTTCTGGAAAACATGAGGGTGCCGGTTCACAAGATCGCTTCTCCTGAACTCGTCGACATCCCTCTCATAGAAAAAATGGCGCGCACGGGCAAGCCCCTGATTCTTTCAACCGGCATGGCGACCGTTGAGGAAATTGACGAGGCGTTGCAGACGGCACGAATGGCCGGCGCGACCCAGATCGCCCTTCTCCGCTGCACGAGTTCATATCCAGCAGATCCTGAGGAGATGCATCTCCGGTCGATTCCAGATTTGGCGAAGAGATTCGGATTGCCAGTGGGACTGTCGGATCACACGCCCGGAATCGCGGTGTCCATCGCGGCAGTGGCCTTGGGCGCCGTGCTGATCGAAAAGCATTTGACGATCTCTCGTTCAGAGGGTGGACCGGATAGCGGATTTTCGCTCGAGCCGCATGAGTTCAAGACCCTGGTCGAAGCAGTGCGGTCGACCGAGAAATCATTAGGGTCGGTCCACTATGGCGTGAGCCCGCGGGAAGCTCGTACTCGTCCATATCGCCGGTCATTGTTTGTAGTCAATGCGGTCAAGCGAGGCGATCCTTTTACTGAGCAGAACGTTCGCTCCATTCGTCCCGCTAATGGATTGCATCCCCGCCACCTGAGCGAAATATTAGGTCGAACCGCCTCGCGCGATATCGAAACCGGTACGCCGATGGCCTGGGACCTTGTAGATCGTTCATGAGGGCTGGAGCTTCTGTTCCGATGAGCGCGACCGACCGACGCGAGATGCTGAGAGTTCAATGAGAATTCTTTTGTTGCATCCCGAAGATGTCCCATGGCGTGGCGAGAACGATGGCTCGCGCTGGGACCTGATCGTTGATCTGGGCTTCGCGGGAGCGAGCGTCTACGAGGAATGGTCCCGGCAGACTGGGTCCCGTGTCATCACTCTGCATCAGTTCGACAGCCAGGCGACCTACCGTTGGATCAAGCAGTGTTTGGCGGCGGGACAGGGCAGGTTATTGGACGGAATGGGGCTCGATTGGTGGGAGATTCTCGCCCCCTGCGGCTATCAGGAACTCGCGGCACTCTATCAGGTTGAGCAACTGCGGCGAGAACTTGGGTCTGTTCCGTTCGAACTATTCGCTACGCGGGTTCATCCACATGCTCGGTTGTTGAGCCTCGTCACGGGCCAGCCGGTGCACTATCTCGTCTCAGCGAATTCGAGTAAGCCAAGCTATCTTTCGCGAATTTTCGCGGCAACGCGAGACCTGCGTCCGTCTCAGCTAGTCGAGATCGCATTCGACAAATGGGATACGAGTTACCGTGTGAGGAGCATGATAACGAAGCAGAGGCGAGCGCAACTGAAAGAGCCGGTCATGTTACTGCCGTCTGCATATTCCAATGTCACACGCACGCAGCTTGCCTATGCCGCACAATTGCGACAGAGGCGCTTTCTCCTGGCTACCACTAGGCGCAGCGGAGAGTCGAGCGACTTGCCCGTCAACGTTGAATCGGTTCCGCTTTCGGCTTATGCCGAAACTTTAGCCGAAACGAAAATCGAACTTGCAGATCTCATCGCCGCCTGGAACGAGTTAAAGAGGGAACTGGGACAAGGAGAGACGCTTCGCGAGGCGTTTCATGCGAATCTCTGGGATTACATTAACGCCGATCTAGAGACCGGATTGCGCTTGCGGGACGCATGGCGCGTTCTGATGTCGTCGGAGCCGGTGACGGGAGTCCTTTGCGGGGACGATCTTAACTACCACACCCGTCTCCCGTTGATTCTGGCGAAAAGTGCGGGCTGCAGAGCCGTTTACTGTTCGCACGGAGCGCTGGATGGTGGACTGCTATTCAAGAAGTCTTATGCTGACGTTCACCTGGTGAAGGGAGAAATGGAACGGGATTACACGTTGCTGACGAGCGACGTACTACCGGAAACAGTTGAGATCGCCGCACCAGTGGAAAGCGCGAGCGATGCCGGGCTGAAGAACTTGGACCAATTTGCATCGGACCAAATCGTACTTTTTTCTCAACCCTATGAAGTGGCAGGTGGGCGCGCAGGGTGTATTTTCCGGGAGATTCTTCCGCCGTTGGTAAAAGTGGCGCAGCAATTGAAGCGCAAAATCATTCTAAAGCTTCATCCATTTGAAAGCGCTAGAGGACGGGCACGCATGTTGCACTCGGTCTTATCAGCAGATGAGCTCGAAACGGTCGAAATCAGCAGTGCGCCTGCGTCCGAGATCCTTCGGCGCACGTTTTTCGGCATAGGACTGGACTCAAGTGTCGCAGTCGAGTGTGCACAACGAGAGATTCCGTATTTCATGTGCGGCTGGCTCGACTTCAACGGATTAGGATACATGCCCCAGTTTGCTCGCTTCGGCGTTGGGGAGATGCTGAGCGCTCCCGACGAAATTCTCTCGATCCCACAAAGGCTAGGCGAATTTTCCGCTGATCGTTCCAACGTTCGGCGGCTTTGGCAGTCCACCGACGATCTGCGTCTGGATCGCCTTCTTTTCGGTCCGAGCGAGGTATTCACTTCAAGCAAATGCGCGTGCTAAGCCCGATGCTTCACCGCGTGGTCTATCCGGTACTCGGCTCGATGGGATATTTCCGGTCCCGCCCACTCGCTCCTGTCACGGTGATCACCTATCACGGAGTGCTGTCTCAGGGATACAAACGCTGGGACAACTTTGTGGACAATACGCTGGTGAGCGAACACTCGTTCCGATCCCAGCTGCGGTTGCTCAAGAAGCATTACAACTTAATCTCGCCCGAAGATTTCTTGCGCTGGCTTCGTGAGGGACGAGACCTGCCGGCCAAGGCCATTTTGCTGACCTGTGATGACGGATTGCTGAATCATCTCAGCGTGATGCTTCCGGTGCTGCAGGAAGAGGACCTGAAGTGCCTGTTTTTCGTAACTGGCTCAAGCCTGGGCAGTACACCCGAGATGCTGTGGCATGTGGAGCTCTATCTCTTGCTCGATCAGGCACCGGCACGGGACGAACCTTTTCACCTGCAAGGCAACGTCATTCCGCCGATGTCCGGGGATCCAAGGCAGCGCCAGTCAGCTTGGCTCTCGTTGGTAAGAAACCTGTCGAAGATTGATGCAGCCGCGAGACGCCGCTTCTTGGACGATGCGGCCGCAAAATTAGGAATGCCGCGATCATGGGCGATGCGCTATTTTGAGGATTCGTTGCTGCGGAACCGTTTTCAACTGTTGCGATCACAGGAATTAAAGCAGCTAGCGGGTGCTGGGATGACCATCGGAGCGCACACTCTGAGTCACCCGGTGCTCGCCGAGCAATCCGTAGATCTGGCTCGCGCTGAAATTTCAAAATGTCGTGACGCGCTGGAGCAGGGTCTGGGGAGGGAAGTTTGGGCGGTTGCCTATCCCTTTGGCGATCCCGCTTCTGTTGGCGCACGTGAGTTTCAGCTGGCTGAGGAGGCGGGATATGAATGCGGGTTCGTGAATGTCGGCGGAACCCTGGACCCACTGTCAGCCAGATTCGCGCTTCCACGAGCGCATGTCTCGGCGGAAATGTCACTGTCTGTGTACGAGGCGTATATCTCAGGATTCCACGATGCGATTCGGAGTCGCTTCAGGCCGGACGCGAGCTCTGCCTGATAGAAAGGTGAACAGAGGGTACCGTCTCAGTCCGAGCCGCGAACATTCAAAGGAGCCATGATCGATCGTGTGCTGCGGTTTCTCGTCGAAGCGCAACCGATCTTCGATGGCGCCTTTCCTCGGAGTTTGAATGATGACAAATCGCGTTGTGTCAGGGGTGTCGGCGACTGGTATTACGATGTATTCTCCAACTCAAATTCTGCGGAGACGATGAAACGTGCGGATCGCTGTGATGGAGCAGATACCGGCGGACCCGGAACTGCGCCGGTTATGGAACAACTTGGCCCTGGAAATGGAGCAGCCAGAGGTTTTCTATACCTATGAGTGGGCAGTCGCCGTTCAGCGAGCTTATCAGAGTTCGGTAATACCATTCGTTCTGGCCGGCTATGATGGCGACTCTCTGATAGGTCTGGTTGCGCTCGCGAGAAAAAAAAAGGCGCACGCTGACGAGGTTGTTTTCCTCACGGCGGATACCGCCGACTATTGTGATTTCCTGAGCAACCCCGCCAAGAGACACGATTTTGTGCAAGCCGTGCTTTTGGAGCTGAGTCAGCGAAAGATTGCAAAAATCACGTTAGCCAACCTACCAGCAGATTCCAATACCTCAGCCGCACTTTCGAGCAGCGCTTCGCCACATGGCTATCATATGCACTTGCGTGTCGCTTATCTTTGCGCGCGTGTTGTTCTGGGATCGGTCGAGGAACGTGCGGTTGTGAAGCAGACGGTTGGCAGCAAGAAGAGGCTGCGGCGCAACATGCGTGAACTAGCCAAGCGTGGCCCGGTCCGCATTCTGCATGAGACCAGTTGGGAGCAGATTGAGCCGGTTCTGCCATCCTTCACTCGAGCTCACGTAGCTCGCTTCCTGGAAAAAGGCCAGATAAGCAATTTGATTCGCGATGAACGTCGCGCATTTCTCACAGTACTAGCTCAGGAACTATCAGCAGGGGGATGGATCGCGATGAGCCGCCTGCTAGTTGGGGATGTGACCGCGGCGTGGAACTACGGATTTCGATTTGGGGGAAGTTGGTTTTGGTACCAACCTACGGTGAGCAACAGGTATGGGGACTTCTCGCCGGGTTATTGTCTGCTGGCAAAAATCATTGAACTGAGTTGCGATTCTCCCGATTTCGATATCGTCGATCTTGGTCTGGGAGCTGAAGACTACAAGGATCGTTTCGCAACCGCAACTCGTCAGACTCTATACTGCGAAATGAGCGCATCCGTTTCTCGGCATTTACAAACCGAGGTACGCAACCGTGTAGCCGCTGCGGCACAGGTGTCGCCTCGCGTTGAGTCCGCGATCCGTTCCATGATTGCTCAGGCCGGAGGCTTGAGAAAGCACCTTCGCGAATCAGGACTTTGGAATCTCTCGAGCTGGATGGTTCGGCGGACCTGGAGTTCGTTATTCGCTTTCGATCGTGTGTTGTTTTTTGAATGGCCAGCGGGAGGCCAAAACACCGAAAGATCCGGCCACTCGCTCCACGAACTTAACTCCGATCTCATAGGAGCGGCTGGGATCCTCTATGCCGATGACCTCGCCGCGCTAGGGTATTTGATGCGGTCGGCCCAGAGACTGGAATCAGGGAAAGGTCAGGGATTTGCACTATCCGCCGACGATGGAACGCCGGTACATTTCTGCTGGGTGACGGATTTCGAAGGCTTCGAAATGGCTGAGCTTGATTGCACTTTGCACTCGCCTGCTAAGGATGCCCTGATGATTTTCGATTGCTTTACTCCTTCTTCTTGCAGAGGCCGTCATTTCTTTGCGAAGGCGATCAGTGCTCTGGCCGATCAGCTGCATTCTCAGGTCAAGGCTGTTTGGATCTTCGGAGCTGCGACGAACCAAGCGTCACTGCGAGGGATTGAGAAAACTGCATTTACGTACAAATTCTCCCTAAAGCGGAAGCGAATCCTCTATCTCAACCTGGGCAAGGAATCGGGCCCCCCGTCCTCGTCCCAAGAAACCGCTGCACCGGTGTCTGCTCCGTAGAAGAGTTTCTCTTAAAGAACAACAATATTCCATGATGGCTTTTTCCAACGACGCGCTTGTATCCCCAGTGACGACGCCCCAGGAGGCGTCGGAAGTCCTGCGCGTCGAGTTCCGGCGGAACATGGGACAGATCTCACGCCAGTCCTTCACTTTCTTTCTGGGCACTTTGTTCACTATGGTGGCGGGATATTTGGTGAAGGTTTACGTTGCGCGAATGCTGGGGGCTGAACAGTTGGGGCTGTACGCGCTGGGATTGACGTTAGTTAGCCTGGCGCAATTAGCGGGCCTTCTCGGATTGCACGGAACCGCCGCACGTTACGTTGCCGTTTACAACGCTACAGGAAAATATGACGAACTGCGTGGCTTCCTGACGCGGAGCGTCGGAATCGTTGTCTTCTTGAACCTGATCGTCTCAACTGGATTGATCTTCAGTGGACGCTGGATTTCGCGGTCCCTGTATCATGCGCCTAGTCTCAGCCAATACATTACGTTTTTTGCCGCGCTGACGATGCTGGGTTCACTGAACGTTTTTTACTGCCAGGTTCTGGCGGGGTTCAAGGATGTTGCAAAGCGCACCGTAATCACAAACTTCATCGGCACTTCTTTGGTTATCTCTCTGACGGTTGCGTTCCTGGCTTCAGGCGCCGGGATGCGCGGCTACTTGGCGGCGCAGATTATCAATGGCGCGGTTGTGGTGACGCTGCTTGTGGCGGTCGCTTGGAAGCTAACCCCGCGTGCGGCTCGTTTTTCATTGGCGCCCTTGCCCCCTTTCGATCCGGAGATAAGGGCCTTCGCTGGCGCAGCATTTGGAATGAGTATTCTCGATTTTCTGGTGTCGCAAGCGGACAAAATAGTTCTTGGACTCTGTTTGAGTCCAGCATTCGTCGGCATTTATGTTTTAGCCTCTACGTTGTCTGGATTGATTGCAATGATTCTGCAATCGGTCAATCAGATATTCGCTCCGGTCATCGCTGATCTGCATGCACAATCCCGGCGGGATGTTTTAGAGAAGGTGTTTCAGTCGGTTACGAAATGGGTTTTGGGATTGACGCTTCCTTTGGCCTTTGTCGTAATTGCTTTTGCTCGTCCATTGATCCGGATTTTCGGTCCTGGATTCGAACCAGGCTGGCCAGTTCTCGTCATCGGAGCGATCGGCCAGGTAGTGAACTGTGGCACCGGATCGGTCGGTTACCTTTTGTTTATGTCCGGAAACCAACGCAGATTGATGCGGGTGCAATTCGCCATGGCGGGAATCTCGGTTCTCGTGAATCTCGTGCTGATTCCCGTCTTTGGGATTGTGGGCGCCGCACTAGCCTCGGCTTGCGTAACGGTGGCGGGAAACTTGTGGAATCTCTCTGAGGTTCGCAAGGCGCTTGAAATTTCCCCCTATAATCGAAGTTACTATGCGCTTCTCATTCCCACTACACTCACAGCCGTTACGGTGGTACTAGTCCATCTTTGGAGGCCGCTGATTATGCATCCTTGGTTAGGCATTCCACTCGCACTGGCGCTCTCCTATCTGGTGTTCGGCGGCTTATCTCTCAGATTTGCGCTCGACCCAGACGATAAAATGATAGCTCGGAGCGCTTGGCGGCAACTACGTAGCGGCATGCAAAGTCTAGGAGCGAACGCTAGATGACCGAATACCGGACAGTACGACTGCCGGAGGATCTTTGCGCGACGGTGGAAAGATCGATCACGGGTCAATTTGAGAGCCTCGAAGCTATGCTTGGTTTTCTTTTGCAGGAAATCGTCAGGGGCGATGGAACACGTTTCGATCAGGCCGAGCAAGAGATGTTGGAACAGCGCCTTAGGGACCTCGGGTACATGTGAGAAGATGAAATTCTCATAGGACCGAATCCCTTTCTTTAGGAAGATCTACACGCGAGGCCATTTCTAGTTTGACTCACAACTCGGTGAAGAAACGCTCCTTAGTGCTGGTCACGGTGGACTGCTTGCGAGCCGACCATGTTGGCTTTCAGAGATATTCGCGCCCCGTGACTCCGTTTCTCGACTCGCTTGCGAGAGACAGTGCCATTTTTTCGGATGCGATTGTGGCCGGCGTTCCAACGTATTTTTCTGTTCCCGCCATTCTCGCCTCGCGTTATCCGCTGAGCCTGGGGCGCGATGTTCTCGGGATTGCACCCAATGAGCCGTCCATCCCAACTGCGTTAAGGGGCGCAGGCTACAGGACCGCAGCATTTCTCGCTGGTAATCCATATCTGAGTCCGCGCTTCGGCTACGATCAGGGTTTCGATACGTTTGAGGATTTTCAAGACTTGAAGTCCGGAGAATCGGTGAGACCACTGCCTTCCGGCCCCATGCACGAGTCAAGCTTGAATCGTCGCTTGCAAGCAGCCACGAGGGGAACCCGGTTCACGGCGGCCGCCTACGACGAACTTTACTTCTGGTACTGCCAATTGCTTACGTCACGCGAGAACGTTGAGATGGAAAGTTCGCGCCGCTATCCAGCTGCAAATTTCATCATTGATCGGGCTTGCTCCTGGTTGGGCAGCCTCGGAGACGAGCCTTTCTTTCTCTGGATCCACCTGATGGATCCGCATTATCCTTACTGTCCTCCGTTGGAAGCGCTGTCTTTTATTGGCGAATCGCAGATCACGGCTCGGCGGGCTCGCTTTCTAAATTCCTGTTGGAACCGACGTACGATCGATCCGCGAAGATTGCGCGGGTACTTGGCGGAAATTATTGCTCTCTATGACGCTGGAATCTATTGGGTCGATCAACAGATGTCCCGGCTCGTGAGCGCTCTCCGGCAGTCCCAGCGCTGGGAAGAAACGATATTTGTACTGACCGCTGATCACGGTGAAGAATTCCTCGAACATGGGGCACGCTATCACTCTCCCATGAACTTACCCGAACAGCTTATCCATGTACCTCTCCTGCTCCGTGCGCCAGAACTGTCGGGGAGGCGCATTTCCAACGTTCCGTTTAGCTTGATTCATCTAGCTCCCACCCTGTTAGAGACTATGGGAGTTGCTATTCCTAACAGTTTTCAAGGCCGAAGCTATTGGGGCGAGATTCAGGATGGGATCTTGCGATGCGAGCCTGCGATCGCAGAGGCGGTCGGTACGGGGGATAATCCTCTTCGGCGGGAGGAACGAATGACACACCGCGTCATGAGCGTTAGGGATGCGCGGTATAAACTTGTCATTCGGTTCGGCGAGAATAGGGATTACCTTTACGACCTCGAGACAGACCCCGAAGAACGCTCACCGTTGCCCGACGGAGCTCTAAGGCGGGAACGGGGACAACTCTTGCAGGTGGCTCATGCGCATCTGCAACGAACCAAGCAGAAGCGAAATGCCGAATTCGAATTGGGTTTGCACGTCAGGAGACTACAACAGTCCATGCTGTATGGCAGGCGGGTGGCCGAGCCGGCCCCTGTTCGGAATTCTCGAGCCGAGGGTTAATTTCCTAATTAAGCTGATGTGACTCATCCGATCGCTATATCTGGGTGGCTGCCGCGCGCTCAATTATCGCGACTAGCGAACTTCCGAAGGGCATCGGCAACCTGCTGATAGTCTTTTGCTCTAGTCGCGAAAGATGGAATAACGTCGCGTTGACCCATCTACCGGGCAAATTAGCTGGCTTTGGCTGAAGCCGAAGCGAACGTTCCGCAATTCCTAAGATCATTTTCGTGGGAAATGCCCAATGATACAGGTAGTGCGCCTTCTTGACTCGGAGGCCTGCCTCACGAGTGATGCTCACGAGCCGCGCCTTAATATAACGGGTGTAGTGGTGATTAACAACATCATGATTGGTCCAGATCGCCATAAAGGCGGGAACCGTAATCAGAACTGCCCCATCCGGTTGAAGTAAGCTTCGCACGTGGCGAAGAGCGCCAACTGGATCTTCGAGGTGTTCCAGAACGTCCAGCATCAAAATGAGGGAATACTGCTTTCTGGGCTGGAAGTTGTGGTCGAACGGGCAGACATAAATATTATTTCGATCTGGGTTAGCCGGATTTATCAGCTCAGAAAAGGGCTCCACCCCCTCTACTTCCCCGAACTCCCGTAGTCGTGGAAAAAACAAACCGTCGCCGCAACCTATGTCGAGAATTCGTTTCCAACCATTTTGTGGCTGTAGACGTCGCAAAGTCTCCACGATGAACTCTGTGCGCGCAAGCCACCACCAATGCTTCTCATAGAGTTCACGATATCGCTCGCCATACTCGGGATTCAAAGGGTTCTCAGTCTTCGTGGATAGTGTTTAGCCACTGCCGGTTGAGATTGCGCCACGGCGCCAAACCTGGGCCGTGCCTAGCGCCATAGGCCTGCCGGCAGTCTTACGACTCACGACTCTATCGACTACGTAGTGAGGCCGGGCCTTTGTTTCCTCATAGATTCGCCCCACGTACTCTCCGATGATTCCGAGAAAGAACAAGTTAACTCCCGACAAGAATGTGATAGCCAAAATGAGCGCGGTGAATCCTTGCGGAGAATGCAGCCAGAATTTGGCATAAAGAGAGTACAGGGAGAAGAGGAAAGAGAGAATGACCGCGAGTCCGCCTACCATTGACGCGGCTCGCAAAGGAACGATCGAGAAAGCAAAAATACCATCTGAGGCCAGCTTGAGAAGACGCAAAGGGCTGTACTTGGTGCGGCCTGCATGCCGCGCGGATCGTTCGATTGGAATTCCGATTTGTTTGAAGCCCACCCAACTCCTGAGTCCACGCAAATAGCGGTGATGCTCCGGCATTTTGCGGATCTCGTCAATCACCCGTCGAGACATTAACCCAAAGTCGCCGGAATCGAGCGGCATTTGGATAGGCGACAGGGTCGCCAGAAGGCGGTAGAAAAGCCAGTAGCAAAAGCGGAGCCACCACGCTTCTTTCCGATTCATCCGCCGTACATAAACTACGTCATATCCCTGTTCGTAAGATTCGATCAATACCGGAATTGCTTCCGGGGGATCCTGTAAATCCCCATCCATCAGAACCGCGACATCTCCAGAGACGTGATCCAATGCTGCAGCCAGGGCCGTCTGGTGGCCGAAATTGCGGGAAAGCACTACGACTACTAGGCGCGAATCAGCTTGCGCGGCGCCTTCCAGCAACACGGCAGTTTGATCGGAACTCCCGTCATCGACAAAGACAATTTGGTGAGGTCCGGCTGGAAGATCGTCCAACACGCTGATTGTGCGGCGAAGCAATTCCGGCACAACCGCTTCTTCGTTATAAACGGGAATGGCTATAGAAACGCGCGGGGGACGGCCCAAACGCTGCTTGGTGCTTAGATCATTGGATACCATTGAGGGATTCCCACGCCCGGTTTCGCATCAGACCGACAGACTGCATCCTCAGTCGGGCCTCTTTCCCTTGAAGTAAACCATGTTCCACAGTGTAGCTCCGAATCCGACTAACGGATAAGGTTCTACTACGACGGGATCGAAGAAATCTGTGAATATCCTGTTCCACTCTTGCAGTGGGCGCGAGAATTTGCCTCGATCCCACCGCGCGAGGCGACGTGCAAGGGATGCTTTTCCGGGCATAACGAGTTCCAGGAGGTGAATGTGCCCATCCTCGGACAGAAGCGTCCGAAGATGAGAGAGGATATTCGCTACGTCAGTGTTCCCGAGATGATGCAGGAAACTGTTAACTAATATGAAATCGAACCGCTGGTCCGCCGATACTCTGTATGTGCAGACATCGGCCACGAGGAAATCTCGCCGATAACGTTTTCGGGCATCCTGAATATAGCGTTCATTCAAATCGACCCCTAGATAGTCGGAATTCGCAAAGTGCCCCGCGTTCGTGCCGGGTCCGCAAGCAACGTCGAGTACCCGGCGTGCGCCCTTCAGGTTGTTATGCGCCAGTATTGGCGCGAACTTCTGATCTGCGAAGGGGGCTTGCCACGCCCTGTAAACAAAGGAATGTTCGAGCAGGGTGGTGGCTAGATTGGCGGCCTTCAAGTTCCTGAGTTCCATAGAAGTAACGATTTCTCCTTGCCGACGAAAAGGGCGACCTGGCAAAAACCTCTATATCCAGATTCTTCGGACCCACATCCTCCCGCGGAATCAAGCCGCAGGGTTGTTTGAGCGAATCCCGGCTAGGACTGTTGCCGTCATCTCCCTTCTTGACTTGCGATCTCGCAGATTCAACGCCGGTCGCTCGACGGCATAATATGAAATGATCGCGGCGGCGAATGCGAATGCAATCGCATACGCGGGTCGAAATCTCGGGTTGGGGCAGAAAGGTTCTTGCCAGAGGTAAAGGCTATAACTGATCCGGCCGAGCCACTCGATGGGGGCACAGTTTAAGAAACGGTATGGTCGGCGGACCACATGCAGAATGACTCCAGCGATGGAGGCGAGAAATATCGGATGCAGAACGAGTGTTGCTAATAATGTGCGGGTAACGGTTCGGGCTGGGTACAAAGGAATCAGCAAAATCGCGAGCGCCATTGCTAGAGCGACGTAGCCGGGAACCGTTGGAATTCTCGATTCGAGCATGGCCAGCAAACATCCAATCGCCAGATTGTCAGCCAAAACAGGGAACAGGCCGTCTCCACCAGCAGGAACCTTAAAATAGTAGAGCACGAGGTGCAAAACAGGCGAGATTGCCATCACGCAAAGCAAAATAGTAACTCTATGCTCGTACCACCGCTTGACGACACCGGGCCACAACAGGTAGAACTGCTCCTCCACGCTCAATGACCAAAGGTGCCCGAAAATCCAAGGAAGCGAATAATCGTAGTTGGCGAGATAAAAGATGGCCGCCCCGATGTGATACCACTTCATTTCGTGCCAGTCGATTAGAGTGGCAGCAGCGATAAATACCAGTGCGGCTGGCAATATGCGGTACGCTCGACGAATGTAGAACTCCCGCAGGCTGATATCGGAGGTTCGTTCATGCTCACTAAGCAGGAGCCTGGTGATCAAGTATCCGGAGATGACAAAGAAAATTCTTACCCCGGTGTTCCCGTAAGCTCCCCATAACGCCTGGGAGTGCAAACTTTTCGCTATGTGACCCACGACAACTGCTGCGATGGAAATCGCACGCAATCCGTCTAATGAGGGAATCCTCTTCATGGTGCTACGCACGTCTCCGTTAGTTCGATTAAGGTTTCCAACGCACTTCATAATTGGACGTGACTGTTTGTTCCGGGAACTCCCTTTCGAGTATTTCCCTCAGATCTTGCGGCAGGGAACCCGAAAAGCCTGCTGCCTTGTTTATTACGACTAAGTTAACGTCGCGGGCCTGAATGGCGGTGAGGATTCGCTGCGTTCGTCCGGTCTGGTCATCCAGAAAATCAAACAGCGTGCGAGTGGGGTTTCGAAAGCCGGAAAGAAAATAGACCTGTGGGCAGTCTGGACCGGCGTAGATATATTTTCCGCGGGCATGTTGTGTCACTATGCTGACCAGAGTTGCATTTTCCCTGGCGTCTTCTCCGTACAACAGTAACCCACCGGACCGAGGAAGAACGAAATCGGCAACGCCGTCCTTTGGCACGATCAACTCGCCCCGATTGTTCAAGAACGTGGGAGTCACGACGAACAATGCATACAGCAAAGCGACGCAGAATAAACCTGACAGAACCAAACGGGGTGCGCCCTCCAGCAGTGTTCCCGCAGCTAGAATACAGAGGACAAGCAACGGCGCCACATAGCAAAAATAGATTTGAGCGCTGTAGGGAAACTGGATCAGATTGCAAGCGCCAGTCACCGCTAATAACAGGAAGATTTTATTCCGCCGTTCGGGGCTGATTTCACGGGCATTAACCATCAAAAGAAAAAGTCCTCCCAAGACGACGACGGGGATCGTGTTCCATATCGGCACCCACACCGCGTCGTAAACTGTCGGATGTTTTCTAGCCACCATCATGATTGTCAATGAGGCTGCCGCGAGCAGGCTTCCCAGTGCCTTCCTAAACCTCATGGGGGTCTTGAAAACCGCTAGCGAGAAAAGCAGGTCCGATGCGGTGCCAGCCAGGAATCTCGGGAGGGATTGGGTTTTCACCGTATAGTGCAAGCGCTTGCCTGGCAGAACGAAGACTCCGCGAACAAAGTCAGCGAGCGCTCCGGTCCGTGCGTAGGGTATGAGAAAGAGAAAGATGGGAACCGCCACTCCTGCCCCAAACAGAAGCAGGTAGGCTAGCATTTGCTGAATTTTGGCGGGTTGATCCTCGGATTGAATCCGTCGCCACATCACCGCGACACCAATCGCTAGGGCCGGCAAGAAAAAATAAAAGAACGATCCTGGGTAGAATGCTTTTTGGAGTAGAGATAAAACTGAAGCCTCATATGCCAGAACGCAAAACAAGGCTAGTGCAATACAACCCCAACGTTCGACCCGACTGACAAGCCTATGACCCTTACCTTCTGAAAAAAGCAGAAAGAGAACTGATCCTGCCACGTAATACATTCCACTCAGCTTGAACAGAAAGGACATACCGCCGCAGAGGCCCGCGACAAACAGCCATCTTTTTCGCCCTGTCTCAATGAAATGAAACAAGGCAGCTGCGCCGAAGGTCGCAAAAAATAAATTGTACCAAGATGGCATAGCCGTCGAATAATTCGGGACACTCCATGCTACTGCTAGGAGCGTGAACGAAGCAGCTACCCACGGTGCACCGAAATGGGAAGACACGCTATAGAGAAACGGAACCCAGGCCAAGAAAAAGAAATAGAGCACGTAGCGCATGCTCGCGAGATTGGTTCCGAACAGGCGGAACGCCCCAGCATTCAAGAAACTGAGCCCCCCGGTGTAGAGCTCGTCGAAATCACGGTGCGGAAGTTCACCATGCAGCACGCGTTCGGCTGATTGGGCCAATACCCCCTCGTCGTGAGGGAGCCAACCGCGCCTTAGTTCCTTAGCCATGTAGAACGCACTGAACAACCAGACAGCCGCGAGCAACAACCGCGGCGTGAGGGTCTTGAGCATGCTAGTTTGGGTCACGAAGGGCTTGTCCACTGGGCCATATTACATCGGTCAGGCCGGAGCGCTGCGGCGCGTCGGTGTTCCGGATGGATTCACGCTGGTCCTTGAAACAATAAAAGCTCCAGGCTACGCACACTCTGTGGCTCGAAGACGTCCTCCAATTAGGTCTTGCAGATGCGACATCCAGGTTTCTGCTATCACTCTCCAGTCGAACATCTTTTGGCAGCGCTCCAGTGTGGCTCGGCCCAGGCGCGCTCGCTCCTGAGAATCTGAGAGCAGCCCTGAAAGAGCCTCGGCGTACATGGGGACATTCTCAGGGTCGATCAGCCTCCCCGTGTCTCCCAGTACTTCCGGAATCCCGCCTCGATCTGAGCCGACGACCGGCGTGGCGCAAGCCATGGCTTCGGCATTCACAAGTCCAAATGGTTCCTGAAAGAGAGACGGACTCGTGAACAGCGTAGCCTTTCGAAAGAACTGCGGGAGATCGCGATCGTGATGAATATAACCGGGAAACTGAATCGAAACACCGTGCTGCTTCCGGATGGATTCCGCAAGCCGACGCACCTCCCGCACGTAGTCCGTTTCTTCGTGCGTACCGAAACTCGCAGTTCCGCCGATAGTCAGTTTTGTATCCGGGAGAGTGCGTAGTAGGCGGGCATAGGCTTCCGTGAGTTGGAGAGGGCCTTTCGTCGAAATAAAGCTTCCCACGAAAAAGATGCTTCTTGGCTCGCGCAGATACTCCGTCGGAAAGAATAGTTTGGTGTTTACGCCGTTGAATACTATTTTCGTCTTCAACGCCAACGCTTTGGAATTCCCGATGGACCTGGTCCTTAAATAGCTGCTGCAAACGACCAACGCATCGAGTTCGCGTGCTAAGGCGTCGAGCATCGTCGAATCCCAATGTCCAAGGTGATCATTTTGCAGGTGAACGATTACCGTTCCCTGATATCCCAATGACCGCAGCAAGGTTGCCCATTGGGGCCGGTTGTGGATGTGGACGATCGCGAAGGAGCGCAGATGCGGCATTAGAACTCGTAGCCACAAATGATCTTCGTAGCGACGCAAGACGGGAACACGCGATATCTCGGCGCAGACTTTCCACCACCGACTCGATTCATGAGCGAGAGGATATGCGGTTTCTGGATCGGTTGGAAACCCGAATACCTTTACGTCAACCTGCTCCTGCAGGCGACTATACACTTCGTATGTCCACCGAGCTAGCGCGCCGCCGTAGTACACACTGAATTGTTCCCTGCCGGAGAGCAGGACCGCAACCGAGAGTTTTCGCATTCCACGGGTCGAAGGCGCCGGATCAGGCTGCTATGCGCGTTATTGCCCGAGCGCCGCGCTGTCAGATGGTATCCGACCGCCGATTATTTCTGCAAAGACCTGAGCAATTCTCGCATTATACAGAGTTGTGCACCGCGGGAGACTCTGGTAAGAGCCACTCCATGAGTCGGCAATAGGATAGACTGAATTTCAATGTCCGAATCTTGGTTTCCGGCTTGGCACTGGAGGGCGCACATTGGCAGTTCTATTCCGCATCGGTGGCGAGCGCTGACCGCTAAGCCACCGGAGCAAAGATTTCTTGAGATTGCAGAAAGATGGATAGAATTCGTGTGCTGTTCTTGCCCGTGGTCGACGCGGCCAACACAAACGCCCAAAGCCTGAACGTTCGAGAAATCGTGATGCGCCTTGATTCTGCGCGCATCGAGAGTACTCTGTGGTATGCGCACGAGCCCGACCCGCGACTGCTGCAGCGACCGGATATTCGCCTGCTAAAACTGCCCTCACATGGAAGGTCGAGCCGGGTCCTCCGCGAAATGTTGGTCGGCTACGACATCATCGCTTATGCAGACTTTAGCCCGGCGAGCTACGCATTCGTTCACCTGCCGCGCATGCTGCGAAGACGGACAAAGGCAGTGCTTCATGTGGAAGCCCCGGCTGCTCAGCTCGTAAATCCATCTCTGACTCTGCGATTCCTGTTCAACGGTATCTATCCGAATTGCGACGTTTACACTGGAATCACAGAATTCGTGGCTCGGGATATTCACAGGAACACTGGGCACAGGGCGAGCCATATTCTCCCGGTTGGAGTGGATACGCGACTCTTTAGTCCTCCTCCGAAACGTGCGAATTCCTCGGTTGGCGTTCTTTTTGCGGGAACAATCATTGAACGAAAGGGACCACGATATGTGGTTGATGCCGCCGCTCGATTTCCCGACGCAACGTTTCGTCTGGTCGGAGCCGGCCGTGACGAATTCGAAAAAGTTGTGCAAGAAGCAATTAGACGGTTAGGTCTGAAAAATGTAAGACTGGACGGCCCGAAAAGCCAGACGGAAATGGTCGGTATCATGCAGGAGAGCGACGTTTTTCTTCTGCCCTCTCGCCTGGAGGGGATGCCTAAAGTTACGTTGGAGGCGGCGGCTACCGGACTGCCATCCGTTGTATTTCGGGACTACGAAACGCCATCGGTCGTCGACGGGGTCACCGGCTTCCAGGTGGGAAGTGTCGAAGAGATGATGCAAGCGTTAGGAAAGCTCATCGCCGACCGTTCCGCGCGAGAACAAATGGGAGCGGCCGCCCGCACGCACGCGGAAAAATTCGATTGGGATGCAATCAGCAAACGGTGGGAGAATGCCTATCTCGAAATAGCCGCTGCTGAGGTAGGGTGAATAACAGGCGTCGCGGTGAATGCTCAAAACTCTTTCCGGAACCGATGGCGGCTAATCTACACATTTTGACTCTGACGCCGTTTTATCCTTCAAGCCAGGATCCTGCGAGCGGATGTTTTGTCTCCGAACCGCTTGAGTGGCTCGCGAAGGCTGGTGTGCGCAATACGGTATTTCTGATGCACCCGACTTATCGCGCTGGCCGGCGTGACGGTGGGTCAGCGGTGCCAGTTGTGCGGCTGGGGTACGTCGCGCTTCCCGGCAATTTAGGACTTTCGACCGCTGGCGCATTTGCCTTCGCCCGAATCGTCGCTCGAGTGCGGAGGCTTCACCGCGAGCAGCGCATCGATTTGATCCACGCCCACGGAGCGTTGCCATGTGGTCACGCGGCAATGCTTCTGAGTAAAGAACTGAAAATCCCATTTGTGGTTTCAGTACACGGACTCGACGCGTTCTCCGATGTGCAGGTCGGAGGGTGGTCCGGCCAGTTTTGTCGGCGCATCTCGCAACGGACGTTCACCTTCTCACGCCGCGTGATTTGCGTCAGCGAGCGGGTGCGGGAGCAGGTTCTTGAAGGAATGGCGCTGAACTGCCGGACTTCAGTTGTATACAACGGAGTGGATCCGGAGTTGTTTTCGCCAGGAGGAGAGCCCTCGCCGGAATCGCCGGTCATTCTCAGCGTCGGCAACCTGATTACGATCAAAGGGATCGACCTGCTGATCCGCGCCATTGCTTCGCTGGCTTCAATGTTTCCCACTCTCTCTTTGGAACTCATCGGTGACGGTCCGGAGCGTTCGAGCCTTCAGTCCTTGGCCAATCAGCTTAAGATCAGCGACCGGGTGCGCTTTTTAGGACGTCAGTCACGGCATCAGGTTGCCGCAGCTATGCGTCGATGCACCGTATTCGCATTACCAAGCCGATACGAAGGACTGGGCTGCGTCTATCTCGAAGCCATGTCGGTCGGCAAGCCCGTCATCGGTTGCCGCGGACAAGGTATCGCTGACATTATCCAGCAGGGGGCGAACGGTTATCTGGTCGGGCCGGACAACGAGAGGGAACTGGCACTAGCGCTTGAGATGTTGATTCGCGACAAAGTGCGGCGGCGAAACCTCGGTGCGGCGGCGCGGGAGACAATTCTCGAACGGCTGACGTTGGAGCAACAGGCGGAAACCCTCGCGCGGATTTACAGAGAGTCCGCGACATGAAACACCGGCTCGTGATTCTCACCGAAATCATCTCTCCCTACCGCATTCCTCTGTTCAATTCGCTTGCGCAATGTGACAGTGTCGACCTGCACGTCATCTTTCTGGCCGAAACCGACCCTACATTGCGTCAGTGGAAGGTCTACAAAGAAGAGATCCGGTTCTCGTATCAGGTTCTTCCGTCCTGGCGAATGCGCATCGACAAGTTTAATCTGCTGCTAAACGTTGGCAACCTACGCGCCCTAACTCAAGCAGCCCCCCATTCGATTCTATGCGGGGGCTACAATTACGTCGCGTCTTGGCGATCACTTCTTTGGGCTCGTCGTCACCATGTTCCGTTCTTTCTGTGGTCTGAAAGCAATCTCCAGGACATGCGTCGCGGTCGCGCGATCGTAGAACTCCTGAAAAGGGAGTTTCTTCGCCGTTGCAGTGGATTTGTAGTGCCAGGGCAATCGGCCGCGGAATATCTCCGGCACCACAAAATCAAGTCAGAAGCGATCTTTACTGCTCCCAATGCCGTCAACAACGATTTCTTCGCCAACGCAGCCGTGGCAGTTCGAAAAAATGCTGACAGCCAGCAAAGATCACTTGGCTTGCCCGATCGATATTTTCTATTCGTGGGACGCGTCGTGCCCGAAAAAGGGGTTTTTGAATTGCTACACGCCTATGCCAAACTGGATGAAGCGATGCGCCGACGAGTAGGTTTGGTCTTCGCAGGCGATGGCATTGCCCGGCAGCAATTGGAAAGAGAGGCGGCTTCGATCTCTCCGGGTTCAGTTCGATTCACGGGTTTTGTCCACAGGGAGCAGCTCGCGGCGTATTACGCGCTTTCTGAGGCGCTGATTCTACCCACACATACCGATCCGTGGGGGTTGGTCGTGAATGAGGCGATGGCTTGCGGCCTGCCGGTGATCCTGAGCCAAGCAGCCGGATGCGCAGCGAATCTCGTCACAGAGGACTGGAACGGCCGTGTAGTTCCTCCGAGAGACGTGACGTCGCTGGTTTCGGCCATGACAGATCTGGCAAGTCGACCCGATTTGCGTACCGCAATGGGTTCCAATAGTCTGAAGCGTATCGCGGCTTACTCGCCAATGGAATGGTCAAAAGGGATCCTGCGAATGACGGAAGAAGCGGAGCCAATTCGTGAATAAGGGCGCGACTAAAGCTCTGTTTGTGGTTTCCATTGTCCTGATTGCGCTCGTGCTGGCGTACTTCGGATATTCCCGTCCCGGCTATTTCGCCAATCAAACCAATCTCGCAGGCCTGGTTTTTTTGGAGGTCATGGTTGCCGCTGTCTGTTTTTATCGAAGGGTATTCTTTCCGCTTGTAATCGGAGCTTTCTTGTTAGCCGGCATGGATCTGTCTGTCGGCTCGGGTTGGACGACGGCTCGATGGGTCGTTCTCGGAGTGGGTGCCCTAGTTGGTCTCGTGCTCGTTCTGAAGGAACGCCGATCCCAATTCGGTCTGTTCCACGTTCTCGCGTTCTTTTCGGTGCTCGCCGCTCTCATGTCAGCGGCCGTCTCTGCCCACGCTACCGTGTCAGCCCTAAAAGTTCTGAGCCTGTTCTTGCTGTTCGTCTATGGAGGCACCGGAGCGAGGCTGGCGGTGGCGAACCACGAGAACCGCTTTCTCGCGAGTTTATTGGTTGGCTGCGAGATCTTTGTTGCTGTCGTAGCCGCCTTTTACTTCCTGGGCCGGGACGTGATGGGCAATCCCAACTCCTTGGGCGCGGTGATGGGAGTCGTCATAGCCCCGATTCTGCTGTGGGGAACTATGTTGGAGCAGGGACTCCTCGCCCGCCGCAGACGCCTCTTGTTGTACGTCGTTTCCATGTACCTCATATATTTCAGCCATGCCCGGGCTGGCATCCTGGCTGTGTTGATTTCGTGCGCATTGCTTTGCCTAGCTTTGCGCAAGTATTCGCTGCTGCTGCAGGGAGTTGGAGTTCTTGCGATTCTCATTGCATCGGGGGCTATTCTTTCCCCAGACGCATTTTCCAGGGCTGTCTCATCGTTTACCTCGGAGGTTGTGTACAAGGACAAAGATCCTTCCATGGGAGTATTGAGCTCCCGCGAAAGCCCTTGGCAAGGCACTATCGATACAATTCGAGCCAATTTCTGGTTTGGCACCGGTTTCGGCACGTCAGATACGGAGCAAGAAGGAACTGAAAGCATCGGCAGGTTTGCCAGTTCGAGTCCAACCTCCACAGAACACGGCAGCAGCTACTTGGCGATCGTTTCTTGGGTTGGCCTGCTTGGAGTTGTGCCTTTCGCTTTGCTGTTGGGAGTACTCCTCGCGAAATCCCTTAAATCCGTACTATGGATGTTTCGAACAGCCAATCCGAATCATCCCGCCTTCCCGCTCGCGATCATAATGATTGCCGGACTTGTCCATGCCGCTTTTGAAGACTGGCTCTTTGCGCCAGGCTACTACCTCTGTGTTTTTTACTGGAGTATGGCATTCGTCTTCGTCGACCAAGTGATGTCGCTGCCCGTCGCTGATGCCCCTGCCTTCGTGAAGCCTGCCAAAACCGCACAGCAATACCTGGGTGCTGCCGTTCCGAATGGATGATGCGTTTGTTCATCAACTCGGTGGCCGCCAGCGCGGGCGGAGGTCTTACCTACATCCGCAATGTACTGCCGCATTTAGCTGCTGACCCCAACCTGCACGTTACGGTTGCTCTGACCCCAGGTCTTCGCGAAGAGTTTCGGTTCGGCAGCGAGATTGATTTCGTGGAGGTAGCCGTTCCGGTCGGCCGTAGATTTTGGTTCGAACAGATAGAGATCCCCCGCATCATTCGACGATGCCGCGCGGACGTGCTGCTCTCGACGGGCAATGTTGCGCTGATGCGATCTCCGGTGCCTCAGATCCTGCTTTCTCGTAACTCAATTTACCTCTCGGAAGATTTCTATCGCGACCTGCGCTCGCGCCATGAATACCGTGCTTGGTTGGAGACTCACCTGAGGGCGGTCATCGTGCGGAAGTCAATCGAATGGGCTGACCTTACCGTGGCACCGAGTGAAGCTTTTGCAGCCCAACTTATGCGCTGGGCAGCTTCCGGCGTTTTGGCTATCCATCATGGATTCGATCGTGATTCGTTTATCCGGCCATCAACCTCTCTGTCACCGGGAGTAGAAGACAAACTCCGATCATCAGAAGGAGCTCTGAAACTCTTATTCGTAAGCCACTACAACTACTACCGTAATTTCGAGACTCTGATTCGATCCCTTCCGCTAATGCGTGATCGTTTTGTGAACCGTCCCGTCAAACTTCTCTTGACGTGCCACCTCACTCCTGGGAATAATCCTGGCGCTTATCATCCGGAATCCGCCGCAAACCTGATCCAACAACTTGGTCTAGAAGACATGATTGTGGAACTGGGATCGATTCCTTACCAACAGCTTTACCCGCTCTACGCTCAAGCCGACGTTTACGTCACCCCGTCCTACACGGAAACCTTCGCTCATCCCCTGGTGGAAGCCATGGCGAGCGGCGTGCCGGTAGTTGCCTCTGATCTCGCGGTGCATCGCGAGATCTGCGCGGATGCGGCAGTCTATTTCCCCGCATTCTCGCCGGAAGCTTTGGCAGAAATGGTGGCGGAGGTCATATCGTCACCCGAGAGGGCAAAACGCATGGCAGCAAGCGGCCTGAAACGATCGCGCCAGTTCTCATGGAAAACGCATGTCGAGAAGATATTGGAACAGTGCGAAAAGCTGTTGGGCGCGAACGCTCCGAGGAATGGAGAAGCCGGAAAAAGAACAGCGCCGAACAATCCTGCGCTGTCCGTGTAGAACTGGCGCCGGATGGCTCGAATCTTGGACGCGCCCTGCGGAACCAGCACTTTCCCATTGATTTACCTTGCATCTCTGGTCGCGACGATGTTGTCGAAAGCCTGCGCGACAAGCTGAACCTGCCCGTGAGTCATTTCAGGGTATATCGGCAGAGACAAAACCTCGTTCGCAGCCCTTTCTGCATCCGGGAATGCTCCGAGCCCATACCCTAAATCAGCGTATGCAGGCTGAAGATGGACAGGCTCTGCATAGTGCACCGCGGTCTGGATTCCTTCCGCCCGCAAAGCTGCTTGCAGACCGTCGCGATCTTTGCTCCTAAGAGTGTAGAGGTGATAGACGTGGCGAGCCCAAGGCATTTCCAGCGGCAACTGCGAATCGTGGCCCGCTAGCAACTCGTTGTAGGTTCGGGCTAGTTCACGGCGTCGGTTTGTCCAATCTTCGAGGTGCCGGAGTTTGGCTCGCAGGATCGCTCCTTGAAGGCCTTCCATCCGATAGTTGAATCCGAGCAGAACATGGTGATACTTGCGATCCTGTCCCCAATCGCGCAGGATGCGGATCGCTTTCGCATAATTCGGATTGCTAGTTGTGACCGCGCCACCCTCCCCGTACGCTCCCAAATTTTTCGCCGGGTAAAAGCTGAAGCAAGCGATGTCGCCGATACTGCCCGCGCGGCGGCTTTTGTATTCCGCGCCGTGCGCTTGCGCGGCGTCTTCTATCACGACCAGGTTGCGCCGGCGAGCGATCTCCATGATCGGGTCCATGTCGGCAGTCTGTCCGTAAAGATGGACTGGCAGAATCACCTTCGTGCGTGGAGTGATCGCAGCTTCGATCGCCCCTGGATCCATGTTGAAAGTTCGCGAATCGATGTCCACCAGCACCGGGCGCGCCCCCGTATATAAGACCGCAGCGACGCTCGCGACAAATGTGAACGGTACTGTGATGACTTCATCGCCAGACCCGACGCCCGCGGCTAACAAGGCGAGATGTAGAGCGCTGGTTCCCGAGTTCAGAGCGATGCATTCCGAAGCGCCGGAATAGCGGGCGAATTCTTCTTCGAAAAGCGCAACCTCGCTGCCGAGCACAAATTGGCAGCTGTCGAGTACGCCAGAAATGGCCGCGTCAATTTCAGGCTTGATGCTCTGATACTGGGCTCTCAAATCGAGATATGGTACTTGTATTTTTTTCATGCTGGACCTGTAGAACCCCGCACACTTAGCGAGTCTACAACACGGCAAGTTTAACCCGTTGCCCGGGCGAAGTGCGCGAAACGAATTCGAGTGTCGTATAATTCTCCGCACCGGAAAATGCTGCATCAGCGTTACAAAGACCTATACTTCCTCGGCCTGTCCAAAGCCACGCTACCCAATTATTGGATCAGGAAATTTGCGTCTGCGCTGCATCCGCGGAATGGCAAGCCTTTGCATCTGCACTTGGGCTGCGGCCCCAAGTATCTTCCCGGTTTTGTGAATATCGATGCGAACCCGAAACAGAAGATTGATATTTGGCTGGATGTTCGGTGCGGATTGCCGTTTGCCTCGAATTCGATTGACTCAATCTACTCGACCCACATGATTGAGCACTTTTATCCCGATGAGCTTGAGCAACTTCTTCGCGAATGCAAGCGAGTGCTTAAGCCTGGGGGCGGTCTGCGGTTGGTTGTGCCCAGTCTGAGAAATGCCATTTCGGCGTATCAGCAGGAGCGCATGGACTGGTTTTATGACTCGTTCCCGCGGCACTTTGATTCACTGGGAGGCCGCTTTTCAAATTTTGTTTTCTGCGACGGACAGCACCGAACCGCTTTCGATTTTGAATACCTGCACGAAGTTTTGCGCGAGGCCGGATTCCAGCAGATCGAAGAATCTACTGAAGGGAAGAGCCGGTTGTACGCGAATGCGGCTCCTGCCTTTGAACCCGGAGATGCCGAAGGACTGCCGCATTCTTTGTTCGTCGAAGCGTTCAAGTAGACCTGCGCCGACACTTATAATCGTCACTCAGTGAATTACGAAGGCAGGTACAATTGCCGCCCGATAAGAATCCGGAGGACAGTTTCGTGTCGCATCTAGCTGACCAGGGACCGTGACAGCGACATTTCCGACCGTTTCCTGAGAGGTGCCTCCCGCAAATGTGAGCTGATCGCTCTCTCCGCCGAGGGTCGCTACCGATTTGGTAGAACTCGCAGTAATGGCGAGGTAATAGCGGCCCGTGTGAAGGTTCACAGCTCCCTCTTTCCAGTCGAGTGTGTGAAATCCGCTGGTCATGACGATACTGCCCGGCTTCGGACCAGTGTGCGCCAGGAGCATACATGGGCCACCGGGGCTCCCAGCATAAATTCCGATATCGTAAGTGGTAGAAGACACGTCCGCAGTTCCGACTGCGTACGTCAACTGTTTCGTGATTTTTGGAAAAGGTAGAATCACGCCGAAGAAGGCCGCTTTGTTCGCGACGCTGGGGAACACCGTGGTCTTTTCTCCAACGTGCATCGCCGTGAACCAGGGAGTGTCCGCAGTGTCGGGCGCGGGATTAGCACCGCCTCCTCCCATGCATTTCTCCTCTCCCGTGGAGTCGATCGTGCATAATCCAGCCCCAGCTTTGAAGTAGGCTTTCTCAAATCCGGACTCGGGCGGCAACGGCTTCGCAACCTCAGGTCCTGAGATCTCATGAACGACTCCTGATTGGAAATCAAGGGGCACTTTAAGCTTCTTGGAATCTAGCGTTAGCCGTTCCTTCCACGCGTTGTTATCCGGAGTGCTTCCAATATAGTTGGAGATCGAAACCGGCGACCCAAAAGCTACGGGGGCTGCGTTCCTGTTGAATCCTCCATTTGTTCCGTCAAAGCCGATATATGCATCACGGGCATCGGCTTTCGGCCGGTACCCGGTCGTGGCAAGGGTCGAGGGCGCATCCGCATCCGCTAATGTGATGATTTCCTGTGATCGTGCTCGTGTCATGAAATTCAGCCGTCCCTTGGCCATCGAGTTCGCGTGAACGTAGTCATTCAATAGGACTGCCGAATTCGTACCATTCGTCGTATCCGTCGAGTTTTCGCACGATGTGTAGCCACCGATTACATTGATGGAGCCTCGACACCGCGCAGCGTAATTTACTGGTACTGGCGAGCCAGTATTGGCCTGGGCGCCCACTCCAACAGTGTTAATTTCCGCGTCCGATATGATCGGGACGCTCGACGTGATTACGCCGATTGCGGGCCAGAAGGAGAAATTCCCTTGATAATTCTGCGCCGCGAGATCGTCAACAATCGGCAAGGTCGCGAGGGTCACCTCGTCAGTGGAAGTGCACACGAAGCCGGGACACTGTGGGACGTCCACGGAAATGGTGCCGCAAGCGTCGATACGGCCTCCGCCGCAGTTCGTGGAGGCAGGAGCCACATACCCTCCGGCCGCAGCAGAGAGTCCTGCCGGAGCCGGGTTGCGTATGACGTGGTAGGTTATTTTGTCCCGGCCATTGGCCACTCTGGGCCAACGGACTGGTATCTTTGCGGATCGGTTTGTGCGCCCGAACATCACCGGTAGCGGTGAGCTGTGAACCCCTTTAGTCACATCGTTAACGACGATCGAATACACGTATTGAGTCGATCCCTCACCGTAGGTCGGCAGCGAGCCTGCCATGGCCGCGCCTTTAATGTTGAATTCGGCCGCTCCAGATGATGGCCCGGCAATCAGGCCCGCATTCCCCGTGCCCGGCCAGGGAGACTTCGGGGAATCGAGTGGATTCAGGCTTGGCCCGGTTTCGCTATAGATGTTCTCGAAATACGCTCCTTGATAATTTCCGGTCACATTCGAGACGTTGGCCTGCCATAAGCCCTGTGCCTGAATGACGGTGTCGTGCACATACAACCCGTTCGAGTTGAAGAACGAAAACCCGTTCGAATAGTTCGCCGTGAGGTTACTATCGGCGACCGTCACGACTGGTGCGAGTTGCTGCTTAGCAACAGGAAGGTTGAAAGCGCCGCCGCTAAAAAAGAATGAGCCGGTCCAGTTAGCGTTCGCATTTAGAGGTATGCCCGCATTATCGAACCCTTGAACAAGGCTCCGCTCGTCATCCCAAAAGTCAAACCAATTGTTGAACCTTCCGAGTTCCCAGGCAATCGCCCCCTTTATTTGCAGGAAGTTTGTGCCGGAAGCATTGTCGAGGATAGGCTCGTAAGCCAGTGCCACGACGCCCGGAGTGGCCTGAACAGGCCAGTCAATCCTCGAGTTCCGGTAGTACGTGAACGTGTTTGCGTTCACTACGGTGACGCTCGGAACGTCACCCCAAAATTGCGAGGGATCGGTGAAGAGAATCGTCACCATGTCTCCGGTCCGCAGCCCGTGGGGAGCGGCTGTTGTTATCGTATTCAAGTGTGTGGTGGTCGAGTACGCAACCGAAGTGATCAACGAGCCAGCATAAGCGGGATCGGCGGAGTGATCACTTGCTGAACGAAAGGAGATGCCCTCGATAGTGTTGTCGAGAGCGAGATTAGACGGAGCGGTAGCCGGGAATCCTGCAATGACTGCGCCATCAGCGTTCGCCGAGGTCAGGTACCCTACCACTAGGCCAGGGCCGCGGCCGTAGTGATTGATAACCGCACCATCACCTGAAAGCTTAGACTGACAGGTATGAAAGAAGATGGATCCATAAATGTTGTAGTCATCGGAATAGGACTCGGGTCTACCGTAGGGCTGGCCACGGGGAGGAATAACAACATGACAACCACTGACGTTTGCCCAATCCGCCGCTTTACTCGGCAAACCGCAACCGTCATTAATAGCTTCTTGTATGCCCTGTGTAGCAGATCCGAGCGCGTACGCGTTTGCGGAGTGAGAAAAATACGGTGTGAAGATCAACGTGCAGTCCTTCGCGCCTGGAACGCAGGTTCCACCCGTGACATAAACGGTTTCACTCTTTGCCCCGTCAGAGACGCGAATTTGGTATTGTCCCCACGGGCCACCGAAACGACTCGTCCCACCAGTGTCAACGCCAACCGGTCCTATAGGTATGACTACCGTTGATTCCTCTCCTCGAGGCAATGCCGTTCCAACGCTAGCAACCGACCAGTTGTCGCTTATCTGCACGACGCGCGTATTGTTGAAACGCTTCACCTCCACACTATCTTCGGCCTTCGTGCTGACCGCCGCGGCCGCGCTTGCAGCCGAATTCATCGCTAGAACAGTGGTTCGTACAGGTGGAACTTGCTGAAGCAAGAGATTGGTGAAGGAGATTTCGAGAACAATGATGAAAAAATGTTTGAGGCTCATTCTCATGACCGTTTCCCTTAAGAAAACACCTGGGGGTTCAGGAAATGCAGAGTCTAACCCTGTCCGCTCTTCCCGAGAACGGGATCATACAATACCAATCACTGCAGTCGATCAAATGGTCGTGCTATCGAATGTCTAGAGCCACCCTGCGCAACTTCGCAAAACGGTCCATTGTTCTTCTTCTGGGACGGGTATCCAAGCCACGCAAAATACTTCGAGGCCTGGCGGCAGGCTATTGGATTTGCGTCTCACCGTCCGATCATCTGGCCTATCTGCTGGGGACGGCCGAGCCTCACCTTCAAAAGATTATTAGGGAATACGTTACGGCGGGTGATGTTGTTTTTGACATCGGCGCGAACATTGGCTATGTGTCCCTTTCATTAGCGAAGCGCGTCGGGGAAGGAGGGAAGGTTATCGCATTCGAGCCAGTGCCGCAGAACGCTGCTTGCTTGCGCAAGAACGTGGAAATCAACGGGCTGGCTCATATCCAGACTTTCGAGAGTGCGGCCTCTGACAGACCCGGAAAAGCGACTATAAGAATCACCGAAAACTTGTCCACTGCGAGTTTGGTCTGGCATCAGCAAGACGCATCGGCGACCGAGCTGGAAATTGAGACTGTTTCGATCGACGATCTCGTAGGGTCCGGCGGTCTTATGAGACCGAGATTCGTAAAAATTGATGTCGAAGGAGCAGAGGATAAGGTGCTGCTCGGTATGCGTCGCACCTTGGCCGCCGCTATGCCCATACTATTTGTGGAGTGTTCTGATGTCGGGCGCGAAACCGCGTGGCATCTGCTTCGGGAATTGGGTTACCACTGTCAGTCAGCCGTCACACGCAAGCCAGTGAACGTGTTAGAGGAATACCGGCATTCTGACTTTCTCTGGCTTCCGCCCAAATAACACGGAACGACACATTTTCGGAAGCCGAACAAAAGCTGGGGCGCCGTGCGGAAGGGGTGCTGAACTATGGTCTGAGCTTTCGCCAAAGAGGGCGTGCTCCATACGATGTGTGCGCCCCCGGCGCCCCAGATGCGCCCAACCGACAAACCGTCACCACAGCGGACTCGACCCAATGATCCCCCCAGCCCACTCTAAGGGAGCAGCCATTCGGCTTGACTCACCGCTTCAAACTGCGCCAAAGGATGGCTTCCCATAGCTCAAGCTGTTGCTTTCCGGAAAGCCATCTTTTTTCAGATGGCGATTTTATGAATTCATTGACGGTTTGTTTGCGCTATCATTCGTTCAAATGGCGAAGAACAGTCCCAACTTTGAAGTGACGTGCCCCTGCTGCAGCGCCGTGCTCAAAATCGACGCCGAGACCCGGGCAGTCATCGCTCACACGGCGGCCGTGAAGCCCAAAATGTTCAGCGACATGGAAGCCGCTGCGAAAGCGATGCGCGAGCAGGACAGCCGCCGCGAATCGATCTTCCAGCAGTCGGTCGAAGCCCAGAAGAATGCATCCAGCCTGCTGGAAAAGAAATTCCAAGAGGCGGTGAAGAAGGCGAAGGAAAGTCCGGATACGGGCAAGCCAATTCGAGATTTCGATCTCGACTGATTCATGCCTGGTCAGCCGAGCATGAATCGTCCCCTACTTCTCGGCCACCGAGGCGCTCGTGCGATCAAGTCGATCCCGGAAAATACTCTGGCCTCATTCGACTGCGCGCTCGCTGACGGCTGCGACGGCTTCGAATTCGACGTGCGCCTTACCTCCGATGGGTTTGCCGTCGTATGCCACGACCCGAAGACTGACGGTATCGAGATTGCTGGCGCAACAGCCGATCAATTACCGAATCTGCCACGGTTGGAAGATATTCTCGCCCCCTACAAAGACCGCGCCTTCCTCGACATCGAACTCAAAGTTCTCGGTTTGGAGGAGATCACGTCTGCTCTGCTGGAAAAGCATCCTCCACAGCGTGGATTTGTCGTTTCCTCTTTTATTCCGGAAGCATTGAAGTCATTGCATTTGCAAGACTCCACAATTCCCCTGGCCCTGATCTGTGAGAAGCACGCCGAACTTCGCGTCTGGAGCCAACTCCCGGTCAAATACGTAATTCCTCACCACAAGCTGGTCGGACCAACTCTCCTACGCGAGTTGAAAGCAGCAGGGAAGAGAGTCCTGGTTTGGACCGTCAACGCTCCCGCAGACATGAAGCACTTCGCGGAATCCGGTGTCGATGGCATCATTTCCGACGACACCGGCCTACTGTGTCAGACTCTGCTGACTTAGGTTGGGAAGGTCTTCTTGCCCGAATCCCGAAGGGTATGTAGGGACCTCAGTCGGCGGCCGCTTCCAGTGCCGACCCACTCCGCCCTGGCTTCTGCAGAAAAGCGGCTCGCTCGATTTCGAACGATTCCAGGTTTGCTCCCAAATCCTGGTCATTCCAGCCAAGCACGGCGCCGACGCGCAACGCGGCTTCACGACTGCACGATTCCGACCAGCAAGCTCCCAACGCCACCGGTACCCGGCGCAGCAGTGCGTCGCCCAGAGTGACGGCAGACTCTTTCCGGTAGGCCTCAATCACCTCAGCCACAATGTGCGAAGTATGCGGACAGATCGGCGCGCGCAACTCAGCACTGACCAACGCCATCCGTGCGATATCCATGGCACGTTGCCCGTGCCACTCCATCATGCCGCGCGCGGTCTCTTCGCTGACGGATCCAGCCCGCGCGATCTCCAGAACTTCCTGATCGAGCATGGGATCAAGCGAACTGCCCGGTCCGATCGTGACCGCCTTGGGTTCTTCGACCGCCAGGCCAATCTTCCGCGCGACTTCTCGCGCCAGCGAAGCGGCAGTCGTGAGTTTGCCGCCAATGACAGAGATCAGGCGCGCCGCCCCGTCATCCGTATGGTCATGCAGAAAATGACGACGCGTCACCGACGCCGGCTTATCGCCCGAGTTCGGCAACGGACGCACCCCGGCGAACGCATACTTGATGTCGTGCGCGGAAAACTTCGCTTTCGGAAACAACTTCGAAACTGTTTGTAGCAGATATATGACTTCCTCGCTGGAGGGCGCCGTCTTGGCCGGGTCTCCCGAGTCCGGAACTTCGGTCGTACCCACCATCACCTGCTCATTCCACGGCAGAACGAAAACCGGGCGGCCATCTGCGGCTTCCGTATAGAGACCAGTGGTCGGAGAGCCTGAAAATCGAGGCAGCACGATATGCGATCCACGCAGGCCGCCCAACATTGGCTTACCCGTGCGGACTGTCGACCGCTGGCAGACGCGGTCAGCCCAAGGACCGGTGCAGTTAATAATCCATCCCGCATCGACGCGCTCGTCTTTCCCTGTCAGCCTGTCCCGCAGCAGTACGCCCCGCGCCCGCCCCTGTCCTACGTTGACGGCCAGCACTTCGCAATGATTGCGGACCACCGCTCCGGCCGCCGCAGCTTCCGTCATCCATTCTGCGACTAGTCGTTCTGGGAACTCGCACTGCGCGTCTTCATAATTCAGCAGCAGCCATTGATGTCCTGCATCCAGCGCCCGTTGCACCCGCATCAACTCAATCTCGCTCGGTTTTCTGGCGGCCCGCCCCGCGATCCGCTGGTACAGCCACAGCCCGGCGCGCACCTTCATCGCGCTGCGCTGGCTTTGCTCATTCAGCAGGAATAGAAATTGCACCGGGTGCACGAGGTGCGATCTCTCCCGCAACAGCCGTTCCCGCTCGCGCACCGACTCGCGGACCAACCCGATCTCTCCATGCTCGAGATACCGAAGTCCGCCATGGATGATGCGGGTCGAGCGGCTGGTCACTCCGGAAGCAAAATCGTTTTGCTCGACCAACAGGGTGCGTTTCCCGGCACGGGCGCATTCCCGCGCGACGGCAACACCATTGATCCCGCCGCCGATCACGACGACGTGAAAATGCTGTCCTTCAATCGATGGCCGAGGTTTGACCGCTAAGGTCATATTTTAAAGCTAGATACAATGGGTCCGCAGTAGACCTGGAGTCCGGCCCAACAACGCGATCATCCAACATAATTCTGCGCTGCTTATCGATCCCGATGAAGGTCACCTTGGTCCACGTACCTGACCGGCCGATTCCCGCAGCTTCGCAACCAGAATGATACCGAAAGTAACCTGCCGCGTCAGTGCGCTGTGACAAAGGTGATTTCTTTCCGCTCCAAAAGCTAAACCCGGCGTCAATGACGCCGGGCTGCATGCTGGCTGCGAATCACGTTGCGCGCGAATCTGACACGATCTCGATCTACGCGGTCTTTTTCAGGTTTAGCGTTCGTGATCGATCGTCGGCAAACAAGCGGATCATCTCGCGATTGAACGCGGGGATATCGTCCGGCTTTCGACTCGTCACCAGATTGCGGTCGCTGACCACTTCCTTATCCACCCAGATGGCTCCCGCGTTCTTAAGGTCCGTCCTCAGCGAGGGCCACGATGTCATCGTGTGTCCGCCAACGCCGCCCGCTTCCAGCAGGGTCCAGGGCCCGTGACAGATGGCTGCCACCGGCTTGTCCGCGTCCACGAAGTGCTTCACGAACCGGACTGCCTCGGGCTTCATACGAAGCTGGTCGGGATTCATCACTCCTCCCGGCAACAGCAGCGCGTCGAAGTCGTCGGCCTTCGCCGACCCTAAGGAAACGTCAACCGGAATCTCATTTCCCCACTCTGTGTGATTCCATCCCTTGACCCTACCTTCGTTCGGAGAAACCACAACGGTCTTCGCGCCGGCTTCATCCAGCGCCTTTCTCGGTTCCATCAACTCGGACTGTTCAAATCCGTCGGTGACCAGTATTGCAACTTTCTTTCCTTGAAGAGTAGCGCTCGCCATTTTGTTTCCTCCCTTGTATGAATTTCGGTTCGAGGTACATTGTGTTTATTAAAGTGCTCTTTCATTTCGGCTTCGCTAAGATGCTCTCCACTGCCAGGCGGTTGGTGAAAGCGTTACGGGTGGCCCAAAAACATTCACGAAGGGGACGTGGGTCAATTGAGTATCTTCATGAATGACTCAAGGGCGCCCGTGCCAACCAACTCCCTCGGAATACTTCGTGGTTAAAGTTCCTTTGCCTTCAGGGCAAACGTACGAGCTACTTGGCGCTCCTGAGCGTTGCTTGTTGCGTCTGCAGTCGTTTACATTGGTTGCCGAATGCTCACCACTGGAGAACGTTTCGAACGAGTGGTCGCGATCATGGAGCGCCTGCGCGCTCCCGGCGGTTGTCCCTGGGATCGCGAGCAGACCTTCGATTCCATCAAGCCTTATACGCTCGAAGAAACTTACGAAGTTCTGGAAGCCATCGATAACCGCGACTGGCCGGAACTGGCGGGCGAACTCGGTGACCTGCTGCTGCAAGTTCTCTTCTATGCCGAGATGGCAAAAGAGCAGTCCTCATTCTCGATTGACGATGTGATCGACCGGCTCTCGACCAAGCTGATCAACCGCCATCCCCACGTGTTCGGCGACGTGAAAGCCGATACCTCAGCCGAGGTCAAGCGCAATTGGGACGCCCTCAAGCGGGAAGAAAAAAAGCTGGAAGAAGAGAAGAAGCGGCAAAACACCGACGGGACGGATGCTGGCCCTGCCGCACGCAAAGACGAAGAACATTCTGTTCTCGCCGGAGTCTCCTCGGCGATGCCGTCGCTGATGGAAGCGCACAAGCTCAGTTCGCGCGCCGCGCAATCAGGCTTCGACTGGCCGACCATCGACGGCCTGTTCGACAAACTGCATGAAGAGACTAACGAACTGCGCCAGGAGCTGAAAGAATTTCCTGTCCCGGGGCCGCGTCCACAAGGGCGTGGCGTTGCATCCTCTGGCCGAACTGCAGTTCCGGAAGATCTTCAGAACCGGCTGGAAGAGGAAGTCGGCGATCTCTTTTTCGTTCTCGTTAACGTCGCACGATACCTGTCGCTCGATGCCGAGTCCGCGCTGCGCAAGACCAACCGCAAATTCAAGCGCCGCTTTCAGTGGATGGAGGCTCGCCTGCACGAGTCCGGACGTTCTGCCGATCAGGCTTCCATGGAAGAACTCGAGTCTCTGTGGCAACAGGCGAAGGCCGAGGAGAAGATCGCCAATGATCATTCGCGGGAGAGGTCCGCGTGACCTCTGGCTCTATCGAACTCCGCGGCTGTCACGACATCGAGGAGTTCCGCGCCTGCGTCGCTCTGCAAAAAGAAGTCTGGAATTTTACCGACGCCGAACTCGTTCCGCTACGCATGTTCGTGGTGGCCGATAAAGTCGGCGGCCAGGTCATGGGCGCCTTCGACGGCAAAGTACTCGTCGGTTTCGCGCTCTCCGTTCCCGGAACCCGCTCCGGTCACGTTTATCTGCATTCGCACATGCTGGCCGTGCGCAAGGACCACCGCAACGGAGGCCTCGGCCGCCGCTTAAAGCTGATGCAGCGCGAAGACGCAATCGCTCGCGGCATTGAGCTGATCGAGTGGACCTTCGATCCGCTGGAAATCAAGAACGCCTATCTCAACATCGAAAAGCTCGGCGCCATCGCCCGCCGTTACAACATCAACCAATATGGAATCACTTCTTCTCCTCTTCAGGGAGGTCTGCCCAGCGACCGCCTGATTGCCGAGTGGTGGCTCAACTCGAAGCGCGTCAACACTCTTCTGCAAGAAGGAAAGAATCCACCATTCCAAAGCGAAGGGTCCATTGCAGTACCGGCGCAGATCTACGAGTGGAAGGCGGCTGCGGAGACGCGCGCCAAAGCACAGCAGGTGCAAGAGAATAACCGGGCAGAGTTTCTCCGCGCTTTCTCCCAAGGGTTAGCGGTATTGGGCTACGAGCGCGATCCTGAAGGCAATGGCGAGTTCTTGTTAGGTTGCTGGGACGAGAAGTGGTCGTACGCCTCAGAAGCACAAAATTGAGGTTTCAAGGTTTCAACGTCTCAGGGTTGTGATGGAAGAGCCTCTGAGAATCGCGCTGAATTCTGTGAAACCTTGAAACTTTGAAACTCTGAAACCTTGACCATGAAAATCGAAGCCATCACGCTCCGCGAAATCCAAATGCCACTCGTCCATTTCTTCGAGACGAGCTTCGGTCGCACCTACAGCCGCCGCATTCTGCTCATCACCGTGCACAGCGAAGGAATCGATGGCTGGGGGGAGAGCGTCGTCGGAGAAGATCCCTTTTACAGCAGCGAGTGGATCGAGGGCGCATGGCCTACGCTAACCCATTACTTGATTCCCATGCTCTTGGGCAAACGCCTGGAGTCCGCCCGCGAGTGTCCGGCTCTGCTAGCAAAAGTGCGCGCCCACCGCATGGCGAAGGCGGGACTGGAAAACGCGCTGTGGGACGCCGAGGCCACGCAGAAAAAGCAGCCACTATGGAAACTGCTCGGTGGCAGCCGCCGCGAGATTCCCTGTGGCGTTTCCATCGGCATTCAAGACTCCGTCGAGCAGTTGCTCGACAAAATCCAGGTTGAACTTGCAGCCGGATACCGCCGCATTAAAGTGAAGGTCAAGCCCGGCTGGGACACTAACGTGCTCGAGCGTATTCGCTCGCGGTGGGCCGATATCACGCTGAGTTGTGATGCAAACTCTGCCTATACGCTCGACCAGGTCGAACACTTGCGGAAGTTCGACCAATTCAATCTTCTGATGATCGAGCAACCTCTCTGGAACGATGACATCTACTATCATGCTCGCCTCCAGAAAGAGCTCCGCACTTCGATCTGCCTCGACGAATCAATCGTCAACGCCCGCAGCGCCGCTTTCGCGGTCGAGACCGGAGCCTGCCGCATCGTCAACATCAAAGTAGGACGCGTGGGCGGCTTCAGCCAGGCAATCAGCGTTCATGATGTTTGCCAAGCGAATAAGGTCCCCGTCTGGTGCGGAGGCATGCTCGAAACCGGCATCGGTCGAGCCCACAATATCGCACTTTCGACGCTGCCGAACTTCAGCCTGCCCGGCGACGTCTCCGCCTCCCGCCGCTATTGGAAAGAAGACATCATTGATCCCGAAGTTGAGGTTTCGCCGCAAGGAATGATCCGCATCAACGATGATCCCGGTACGGGCTACCGGGTCAAAACTGACTTGATTGAGAAACTTACCGTCAGGAAAGAATCGTTTCGGGCTTGAACGTCACTACCGGGTTTTATCAGGCTCGGGTGATGCTGGGTTGTGGATATGCGCGAGTTTCTCTTCTTGCGCCTTCAAGAGATCAACACCTCTCGCAAAAGAGAGATGGTCGGGCTCGCGCTGGAAGTCGCTGCAGGTCTCGTCGGAAACCATGCTGATGCCTTTAAACATCAGGATTTTCCCCGTAATCTTAAGGTTCATCGAGGTTAGTTCCCACGAACCCTGTCCGACGTCGGCCTGCAGCACGCGAAAATGACCGCCCTTGTCGAGATGGCCGATGATGCCCCAGCCGAATGAAACATCCCGGAACAATGTCCCGTCAATCTTCGCAATCCTGCGCTCGTTGCGGTCGATGAGCAGATATCCCTGCATTCCTTCCAGAACTTGCTCCACATGCGACGGGGGCGAGTAACCGGGATTGGGAGTGAATCTCAGGCGCACCAGCTCGTCTCCGGCTTTGCCAAGTTCCTTCGTTCCTGCCTCCGTGCCGTCATACTCATAGCGGAAGGCATCGGGAAGCGCCTTCACAATGCGCAATGTTCTCTCCGCGTCTTCTTTTTCACGCGTATGTTTTTTTCGCAGCTGCTCGGGATTGTCTGTTAACCACGCCAGATGGCCCGCTTCTGCTTGCTGTTGTTGAGGTGTGACCGGCTGATCGTTGACCGCAACCAGCATTCCGGCCATAGCGTCGTCGGTCTCCACGTACAGCCGCGTCTGGGATCCTTTGGAGGTTCGCTTTCGCGAAAGGAACATGTGCTTGATGCTTCCGTCGTTAGCAGCGGCCACCTCACGCGCCACGGTCTGACGGACCAGTTCTCCAGCCGGGATCTGTGGTGCGTTCGAATCCTGAGCCTGGAGCACCATCGCGGCACTCACAATTGCCGCAAAGCAACGCGCCTGTTGCGCCGCCACTCGTTTTAAGTTCGCGCGCGACATCTCTAACCGTTAGTGTAGCAATCGCCCGAAAATGGTTGCAGTTGCCGCCCTACTTGGCTTTGGATCAGGTTGCTCGCTTGCCGCTAGTTCGTCGAGTTGGGTATAGTCGATGCAGCGACGCGGCCGTCCTGTACCCGCCTTCCTAGTGTCTCGGTGGTGCAGTATCCGTTTCAAAGGAGAAAAACATGAGTGCTCCACTGTCGGCAGATTTAGCGCAGATTGGTAAATCGGTGGTCATCAAAGGCGAGTTGTCAGGCAGCGAAGACCTTTATGTCGACGGTCAGGTCGAGGGCACTATCTCGCTGAAAAATAACAGCTTGACTGTTGGTCCTCACGGCCAGGTCAAGGCTTCGGTCGAGGCCAAAGGCGTGGTTGTGCAGGGCAAGCTCGAGGGCAATATCCAGGCCAGCGACCGCGTTGAACTGCGTAAAGCCGCGGTTGTGACCGGGGACATTTCCACACAACGGATCTCCATCGAAGAAGGTGCGTACCTGAAAGGCAAAGTGGATATTCAGGGTAAAGCGGACAAAGCCGCAGGCAAGTAACTCCCGCTCGTTTCGCGTCGCGAGTTACAGTTTGTCTGCAAACGTCGATTTCAGTTCCCAGAATACCGGTTGCCTCGGACTCGGTTGAGTAGGTCTGATGGCATCAGTCACCCAGAACTTCATGAAACTTTTTCGTGGCTCGTCGGGCGGCGCACAGGGGCAGACCCCGCAGCCGGCCCAAAAACTCACTCGCCGTTCCAGCGGCCTGGGCGAACTTTCCCGGCTCTGGGACAGCGATACCCCGCTGTGCGTTCTCGATCTCGGCTCCACCTCTCCGTCGAATATCCGCTTCTTCACCGAACGCAGCCACAAAATCTATAGCGAGGACCTGCTGGTTGCCTCCACCGAGGCTCACCTCGTCACCAAAGACGAGCAGGGAAATGTCGTCCTCGACAGCCGTAGATTTCTTGCGGATAACTTACAGTACCCGGCTGCGCACTTTGACGTCGTACTCTGCTGGAATTTGCCGGACTACCTCGACGAGAGCCTGGTGCGTCCGGTCATGGGACGCCTTTGGTCGGTCTTGAAGCCCGGAGGCATGCTGCTCGCATTCTTCCACACCAAAGATGCCGGTCCGGATTCACCCTGCTATCGCTTTCACATCCTCGACAAGGACGTGCTCGAGATGCAGCGCATCGTACTGCGCCGCGAAGCCCGCCGCGGGCCCACTGGCGCCGTCCATACTGCCATCGGCGATGGCTTCCACCTGCAGCGCGTCTTCAACAACCGCCACATCGAGACTCTCTTCCGCGACTTCGCCTCGATCAAGTTCTTCCTCGCCCGTGACAATGTGAGGGAAGTGCTCGTAGTCCGCTAGGTAGCATCCGTGCCGGCTATAGCGTGGGTGGCACGCCGCCGCATCGTGGAACCGCGCCGGAGAATTTCCCTTTTCGGATCAGTGCCGCACCTTGATAGGAAAAATATGGAAGATCGTCAGCATTTCCCACCCCAGCAGAAACACTGATATGAGCACCACCATCACTGCCAGCAGTTCGCCGAAGGTCATTCCACGGCGCGCAGGTTCCATCCGCCGGGCAGCCAGGCTGAGAATATTGAGAGTCGCGAATCCGAAAACCACGGCCCAAAGAATGTTGTAAACATCCTGCCGCGATCCGCGATAAAGGATAGCGACTGCCACGCTAAACGACATAACAGCGTAGCTGCGCACAGCCGGATACATCCAAAGCGCAACCCGTGCGCTCCGCGTGAGGCCTTTGACGAGCATTGTAGAGACGAACGCCATACTGGCAGAACACGGCCCAGTCACGCGAAGGGCCGCACCGTGAAATGGATCTTATCGTGTTTCCGGCCCGGTTCAACGAGCGCGCAAGCCACAGGCAACCTTCTAGTCACGGGGCGTCGCAACTCACAACTGTTGGTTAATATGGATTATGGCCAATCCCCGCTTTATTTTCTTCGACGTGGGCAACACCCTGCTTTTTCCCAATCGGGCGCAGATGCTCGCGCCCCTGCCGGAAGAAAAACATCCCACACTCGTGAACTGGCAAGCCCTCGAGCGCCGCACGAAGGCGGAATTTGATCAGGGCTTGACCAGCGGCAAAGTCGATCATGGCTTTTGGTGGACCTTCCACACCTACCTGTTGCAGGACGCCAATTCATTTGACGCAGCGGTGCGTGACAAACTGGTGTCGAACACACAGAACTCCGCCAATTGGGATCAGATTCTCCCCGGAACCCGCGAGGCTCTCGATCGCATTCGCCGGCAGTATTCAATCGCGGTGATCTCAAACGCCGACGGCCGGATCGACGCGGTCCTCCGCCGCTGCGGGATTTGCGATTGCTTCGCCACAATCACCGACTCCGGAACCATCGGTCTGGAGAAGCCGCATCCCGCTATCTTCGCAGCCGCACTGCGTTCGATGAGTGCCGATCCCGCCGACAGCCTTTACGTCGGCGACCTTTATTCGGTCGACTATATCGGCGCGCGCAACGCGGGCATGCAGGCGGTTCTGTTCGACGTGGCAGGCGCCTATCGCGACAAAGAATGCGCGCGCGTCGAATCCCTGACAGAACTAGAAACCTGGCTCCAACACTAGCGCTCAAAAACAGGAGGTCGAGATCGGCATGTTTGACACAACCAGGTTCTTCCTTTCTTGCACGGCTGCGATATTGCTCGCGATCGCGCCCGGACCGGGAATGCTCTACGTACTCGCGCGCAGTCTCGCCGGGGGCAAACGCGAGGGCGTGCTCTCCGCCTTCGGAACCTTCCTCGGAGGCATGGTCCATGTTTTCGCTGCGGCGCTAGGTGTCTCGATCATCCTCGCTAAGTCCGCCATGGCTTTCGCCACGGTCAAATACGTCGGTGCGGCTTACCTGTGCTTTCTGGGAATCAAAATGATCCTCGAAGCTCGCCGACAAGACGTCACGTCCGAAGCGCCTCCGCAAGAGACGAAGTCGGCGCGCAATCCGCTATGGCAGGGCGTTGCTACTGAAGTACTGAATCCCAAGACCGCGCTATTTTTTCTCTCCTTCATTCCGCAATTCGTGAATCGCGCCAATGGCCACGTCTTCCTGCAGTTTGTGACGCTGGGAACCATCTCAGTCGTGATGAACACCACCGCCGACCTGATCGTTATCGCGATGGCCGGACCTCTGGGCGAGCGTATCCGTTCGTCCGCCAAATTCCGCAGACGTCAAAGAATGGCCACGGGCGCGATCATGATAGGACTAGGAACGTATCTGGCGACCAGCGACAGCCACTGATCCGCCGCTGAAAAGCATCCAAAAAGAGACCTCAAGAATCATGTTGAGAACATTTGTCCCGCTCTTGCGACTCTGTCTCTGCCTCGCGGTCGTTTCTGCCGCTGCTCAGTCCGTCCAGCAGTTGCCGAAGATCGAGGGGGAATCGTTCGCGGGGCGTCGCGTCGTATTCCCGGATGTAACCGGAGGGAAGATCGCCGTTCTCGTCCTCGGGTTTACCAAAGCCTCGAAGGCCCCCACGAGCGAATGGGCGAGGAAACTCTCCGCGGACTTCGGATCTCGTCCCGGATTCGAGCTGTATCAATTGCCGGTGCTGGAAGATGTTCCACGGTTATTTCGTGGGATGGTGATTTCCGGGATAAAGAAAGGCATCCCCGAAAATGCGCGGGACCACTTCGTGCCGATACTACAAGGAGAAGCCGAGCTGAAGAAAGCCGTCAACTACCAGGAAGCGGATGATGCTTATCTGATTCTACTGGACCGTACAGGAAAACTTGTTCACCAGATCCACGGGCCATTCACCGACGCGAGCTATTCCACGCTGCGTACGGAGATTCAATCCTTGCTGGATCAGAAGTAAGACCAGAAATAGAGCTGGCGCCCTACAATTCCACGATTTGGTGGTCGTGGCAGTCCGAATGCATCGTTTCGTAAAGTTGATGCAGCAGTTCCCGTCCGTAGCGCGCGACGAAGTAAATCCCCGCGATGCCCCGCTCTTGAAGTCCCTTGTCCGGATAGAGCGCCTGACTCAGATGGTCCGCATGGCGCGCTACGAGTTCGCCCTTCTGCGCTTCCGCCCGCGCCGCCTGCGCATAAAGCTTCTCCAGTTGATGTTGCATCTTCGAACGCGCCGTCTCCGTCGCATCCACCAACGTTCGATCGAGCCTTTCCAATTTTTCTTTCACTTTAGAAAGATTCGAATCGAACGCTTCCTTCGCGGATTCGAACGCATCTTTTAGATCGGCGGGCAAACTTCGGGACGCGATTTCTTGGCGTAGCGCGTCGGGGCCGTTGAAAGTGTCGGTCACGGCGATCCCGTGCTTCTCCAGCAGTCGCTGCGTCCTGGGCTCGATGAGCGTCGCCGAGAATCGTGGCACAATCGGCGTCACGCGGCCCAGAAGCGCTTCAAATACCGCGCCCGCCTGCCCGAAATACGCTGTCTCGGCCGCGCCTCCTGTGTAGGCTAGAGTGGGCAGAAGAAAATCCTCGACGATTGGCCGCAGCAGTACGTTCGGACTGAACTGTTCCGGATGAGCCGCAATCTGCGCGATCAACTCCGCTTTCGAAACTTTCTCGTGCGCCGTCTCGCCGCCGATGACGAACTCCGCTGAATCTCCGTTCCCGCGGCGATGGATCGGCATGCGCACTCCATTCCGCAGCGTGAACAGCAGCACCGACGACTCCGTCACCTTCACCTGTTGGTGATATCCCGCTGCCTCCAGCGCTTTGCCCCGCGCAAGAAGGGAAGCCGCAAGTTCGTCCGCGCGCTCGATTGCTGAGCGATACACCGGAGCTGCGACCGCGGAGAATTCAGCGTCAGAAGCATCCAGCAGGATCACGCCCCACTCCGCGAAGATTCGTGCGTAGAGACGCGCGAAGGCGGTACCCAGCGATTCTCCGGGACGGTAGCAATCACGCAAAAACTGAGCTGCCTCGGAATTTCCGAGCAGTGTCGCAGCCTGTTCCACGACCGGTGTGATCTCATCAGTAAAATGGACCACGCCCACCGGCGCTCCTGGAACATCATGGGCCGACGTAGACAGAACTTGCAATCCACCATCCGCTCCGGGAATCGAAACATGATTGACTTCGGCCAGATCATGATCGTAAGTGGCCAGCCAGAAAACAGGCACGGCTTCCACGCCCGCCGCAGTCGCCTCTTCCGCCAGCTTCACCGCACTCAGAGCCTTGTAGATGGCGAACATCGGTCCGCCAAAAAGTCCAACTTGTTGCCCGGTGAGCACCGCGGCCGCACCGTTGCGCAGTCGGCCAATGTTGGCCAGCGTTCTTGAAGAGGACGCGTAAGACTCGTTTTGGCGCTCAAGAACCGCAGCCACACTTTTCCGGCGTGAGCTGTCGTACGAGATTTTCCCCGATTCTTCCTTTACCCACCGATTGAAATAGGGAGATTGCGGATAAAACGGCTGAACGTTGGAGGAATATGCCAGGAAGTCGGTGAAAAGTCGCGTGGTGTGCGGGATTTGCGAGAACGGTAGACAGTGCGCCTTCACTGACGGCTCTCCTGACATTGTTGTGTCGATGTGTATTGGACGTGCGAGTTCATGATCGGTGAGAAACTGGCGCCGTACTTGAGATGCAGGAAACTGTGGCGGGATGCAAGATATGATGCAGGAAGCCCGGCATGTAAGGCAAATGCAGGGGATCGGGTCGCCAGATCGATCCATCGTCAATGACAAACATATCCAGTCCGCTGCAAATCACCAGCCCTCTAACCTTGGAGGGCGCCGTCGTCCGCCTTGAACCAATCCGCCCTGACCACGCGGAGCTTTTTTGGGAGGTCGCGAAGAACGATCTCGACGACATCTTCCGCTGGATTCCCTATGCCGTCAAAATGCCAGCCGACTTTCGCAGGCTCGTGGGCAAAGCTATTGAGGAACAAGAGCGCGGTGAGTCGATTGTCTTCGCCACGGTCGAGCGCGGTTCCGGACGGACGATTGGAAGCACCCGCTTCATGAACATCGATCGCGTGAACCAGCGCGTTGAGATCGGATCCACATGGATCGCTCCAGAGTGGCAGCGCACCGCGGCGAATACCGAAGCGAAATATCTGATGCTGCGCTACGCGTTTGAAGTCTGGCAGTGCATTCGCCTGGAACTAAAAACCGATGCGCTCAATCAGAAGTCCCGAAACGCAATCCTGCGCATTGGCGCGAAAGAAGAAGGCACGTTGCGCCGGCACTTGCTCACATCGAGCGGACGAGTGCGCGATACCGTCTACTTCAGCATCCTCGACAACGAGTGGCCGGAAGTGAAGGCAAAGCTCGAGGCCCGCCTGTCCCGCCCGCATCCCTAGCAATGAAAAGGAACTTGACCCGGTATCAAGTCTGCGATTCCCGGCCGGGCGTCCGGGTGCGAGAATCAACCCGATAACCGCATCGTTGCTTGGGAGGATTCTGATGGACGGCACACAGACCTTGTCAGTGATGTTAGTACTGATCGTGGGGGTTTTCGCGCTCGGCACGATCCTGAGCGGATTTTTCCAGGTGCACACCGCCGAAGCCGTCGTAGTGCAGCGCATGGGCAAGTTCCAGCGCGTCGCCAGCGCTGGCATCAATTTCAAGTTGCCCTGGCTTGATCAGATCGCCGGACGAATCGATCTGCGCGTCCAGCAGCTTGCGCTCGACGTAGAGACGAAGACGAAAGACAATGTCTTCGTTAAGATTCCTGTGTCGGTGCAATATCACGTAATCCCCGACCACGTGTTTGAAGCCTTTTACAAGCTGGCCAATCCCCGGCAGCAGATTTCTTCTTACGTTTTCAACGTCATCCTCGGCCACGTCCCCAAGATGAATCTCGACGACGCCTTCCTGCAGCAATCCGATATCGCCGTCGCGATCAAGCAAGGACTTGACGATGTAATGCGGACCTACGGCTACGCCATCGACCAGGCGCTCGTCACCGACATCCAGCCCGACGACAAGGTCAAGGCGGCGATGAACGAGATCAACGCCGCACAGCGTGAACAGGTCGCCGCCACCGCCCGCGGCGAGGCCGAGAAAATACTGAAAGTGAAGCAAGCCGAGGCCGAAGCCGAGAGCAAGGCATTGCAGGGGCAGGGAATTGCTAACCAGCGCAAGGCCATTATTGAAGGGCTCAAAGACTCAGTGGAAGCCTTTTCAAAAGCAGTGGAAGGCTCCACTCCTAAAGATGTGATGATGCTGGTGCTGGTGACTCAGTATCTCGACACGATGAAAGAGATCGGGAGCAACGACCGGAGCAACACCATTCTGATGTCCCACTCGCCGGGAGCGGTCAGCGATCTTTACCGCCAGATGCAGGATGCAGTCCTGATTGGCTCGAAGATGGCCAATCCAGGTGTGTGATGCCGGGATGTTTTCCACGGCAGACTGGGCCTCATTCGCAATAGACCCTGACTTTCACCTTGGTGCACGCGTCTTTCTGATCGACGTCGACCGTCAGATCGCTCAAGTGCTCGATTAACTCCTCCAGGTTTTCAGGCTTGATTTGCGTCAGGTCAATGGGGATGCCCTGCTCCTGCATGGCATGATTGGCGCTATGCAGAGCCTGCGCAGGCAGTAACCCCGCGAGCTTTACTCCCGCGCGCAACAGTTGCATGGGGACGCGAACGTTGACCTTGGTCGGCCCGTCGTGCCCGCCATCATCTTCCGAATCCACGACCACGCGGAGATATTTCGGCCGGCTCTTCATTGGCGCCGCGTCCGCCTCCGCGGACCTCGAGCCGGTGGGCTGTTCGACGGCTGAGATCAATCGCTCCGCTTCGCTCGCGCTGATCTTTCCCTCGGACAGCATCTGCAAAATTTGTCGGCGGTGTTCGCTCATAAATAGAACTCCTAAAGAATGTGGAATGACATGCCCGCGCTGCGGTGCTCGACTTCTAGCTTCGTGTCGGTCAGGGCATTCAGGACCTGCCACAGCACCGCAACTCCCCGAAATGGATTCACCCGGCACACCAGGCAGGCGATGAAGATGAAAGGCGACAACAGAATGCCCAGCGGCAGAAGCAACAGCCAAACCAGAAACAGAGGAATCCAGACTCGAAACGTGCGGCTCTGTTGGTTGCGCAGGCTCACGACAGCGACAAACGGAATCATTTCAACATCTCCATCTCGCGGATCGCTTCGTCCGCGGTGATTTCGCCTTGCTGCAGCCGCTCCAGGATTTCGCCCTTCGAAGGGGCGGCATTTGTCTCTACAAATTCCAGGCTGTCGGCAATCCTTGTGAGTCGCGACTTGATCGTCGGATAGCTGACGCCGAAGACCCTCTCCATTTCTTTGATCGACCCGTGGGACCGCACAAACGCCGTGATGAAGATCTGGTCATCCATCGAGAGCCGCGCCAGTTGGGGAAGCTCGAACCTTCCCTCAATCGCAATCCCCTTATTCGCCAGCCTGACGCGCTCGACTGTGATCGGCTGGCCCTGAGTGATCTGGGTTAACTCCTGCCAATCTTTTGAAGAATTGATATCGCTGTCCATAAAATCTAAGTTATGTCTATTTTTTAATTAACAAAGTTAATTTTGTCAAGGTCATAAAGTTTATTTATTAATTGTATGGGCTAGTCTCCTTGAGAAATAAGCTTTCCACAGCTTTATTGGCAAGGTTGTGACGAACCTTTACTAACAGGGTCAGAGCTTCGAATAATTGGGGGACGTGCCCGCGATCTCTACAAGGAAATGCGACGAGGCGCCGGAATTGGGAGCGTCTAGCCTTCGAAGTGATTTGGCTAAGTCCTTATTTTGGAATATGTTGCCTATAAGTCACTGTTCTCCAATTATTTTACCAGCGTTCTTGGATCAGAATGCGTTAAATGGAATCAATTCAATATTTTACGAGTAGATATCAGAAGAATTCAGGGTGGGGTATACCGTCAACGTGGAACCTTGGGGCGCCACAGTCATCTAACGAATTGACTTCCTGTCAGGCGAACCCTAGATTGGAAGTGGTTCTTTGCAAGGCCAATCCCACCAGTGGGGGCGTCACGGCTTCGACGGAGATGCTTGCGGCCAAGAGGCATGCCGGGGTGCACACACCCGTAATCGCGTGCAAAATGATAATTGCCAATCAACAGATGGCATACGCAGCCTAACTAGTTTAGGCAGCCGTTCGAGGAGGCTTCGCCCGTGGGCCTCCGAAGGACGTCACACAGCGGGCTGCTCTTCCCGTCTACGTCTGGGGCGGGAGGCTAAGACCTCAGGCTAGCGGAACGCGTTTCTTGTCGGTTCTGAGCGCGGGCCGCGAACGTCCCAGGGTAATGCCTGGGGCATGAACACGACTAAGCATGTAGTTCTCTTGACCAGTAACATTTTCGGACGCGGGTTCGACTCCCGCCGCCTCCACCAAGTTCTCATTTGTTGTCAGTGATCTACTTGGCGCATTTCAGTTTCATACAACAGCGATCTGCAGCGGCGGGTTCTCCGCCGGACTTCTCTCGCGGTTTCCTTCTCGCCGAGTACAAATCAATCGAACGATCGGATTCGTTTCTGGCAGGAAGAGCCGGGGAGAAAGTGAATGATCGGTTTTCGCACTGCCGGTCCTAGGGCAGGGTCTAAGTAAGTTTCTGTTTGCTGACCACACGCTCAGAATTGTCGCGTCCACTCTGACGTGCAGCTCAGGCTATAATTGCGCCCGCGCATGGCACTGACCTCTGGCACGAGACTTGGCCCCTACGAAATCGAATCGCCGCTCGGCGCGGGTGGCATGGGCGAAGTGTATCGCGCTCGCGACACGCGATTGGAACGCACGGTTGCCATCAAAGTATTGAACGCGCAACTCGTGGCAAGCTCTGAACTGCGCGCCCGCTTCGAACGTGAAGCGAAGATCATCTCCCAGCTGCAGCATCCACATATCTGCGTGCTCCACGATGTGGGCAACGAAGGCCCCATCGACTACCTGGTGATGGAGTTCCTGCAAGGCGAGTCTCTGGCCGAGCGATTGAGGAAGGGGCCTCTCGCTCCCGAACAAATTCTGACCATCGCCATCGAAATCGCCGATGCTCTGGAAAAAGCACACCGCGCCGGAGTGGTGCATCGCGACCTGAAGCCCGGCAACGTGATGCTGACCAAATCGGGCGCCAAGCTTCTCGATTTCGGTCTCGCCAAGCCGCTCAACGCGACGGTCGCCTCCGGCACCGGAGGCGGCTCTTCGGCCTCCGTTTTCGCCGCGGCCCTCACGCAGACCATGCCTTCCCCTTCGCCCGCCACACCGCTTTCCACCGCCGGTGCGGTGATCGGCACCGTCCAATACATGTCGCCCGAGCAGATCCAGGGCATCGAGGCCGACGCCCGCTCCGACATCTTCTCCTTCGGCGTAACGCTGTTCGAGATGGTGACGGGCAAGCGCACCTTCGAAGGCAAAACGCAGGCCAGCATCGTGGGGCAGATTCTCGCCGTGGATCCGCCCTCGGTCAGCACTCTGCGTCCCCAGACACCGCCGGGGCTGGACCGCGTCATCCGCCTTTGTCTCGATAAAGATCCCGACGAGCGCATCCAGACCGCGCACGATCTGAAACTCCAGTTGCAGGCGATTGTCGAAGCGCCGCTAACTACAACGCAGGCACCCGTCGTTGTGCCGTGCACGGCGGACTTGGCTGCCGTGGGCGGCGGCGGGAGTGCTTGCCATTGCCGCCATCGCGTTCGCGCTCGCCTACTTACAATCCTGCGCACACCGCAGGTCTCGGTTCACTCCTACATCCTGGCGCCCGAGAAAACGACTTTCCTGCTGACCGGTAACACCGCCGGACCGCCGGTGCTCTCGCCGGACGGGCTGCGAATCGCCTTCGTAGCCAAGAACGCAGACGGCAAACAAATGCTTTGGATCCGGCCGCTGAACTCCGCGGTCGCGCAGCCCATGTCCGGAACCGAGGGCGCCACCTATCCGTTCTGGTCCGCCGACGGCCGCTACGTTGCGTTCTTCGCCGCGGCCAAGCTGAACAAGGTTGACGTCAGCGGCGGTCCCCCGCAGGCCCTCTGCGACGCTCCCGCCGGACGCGGAGGAAGCTGGAACAGCACCGGCACGATCGTTTTCACTCCGGATACCACTTCGGGCCTGGCGAGCGTCGATGCCGCTGGGGGCGCGCGCGTCGCCCTTGACCACCCTCGACGCCAAGTGAGACTTCCCATCGCTGGCCCGATTTTCTTCCTGACGGCAATCACTTTCTCTACTTCGCCCACGGCACGACGACGAGCTCAGACAGCGGCATCTATCTGGCAGCGCTCGATTCCAAAGAGCGCAAGCTGCTGCTGCGGAATGATTCCAACGCGATCTACGCAGCCCCGGGATATCTTTTGTTCGTGCGCGACAACACGCTGATGGCGCAACGTTTCAACCTCGCGCAGTCTCGCATTGGAGGGTGAAGCCAAGCCTCTGGCCGACCATGTCGCCGTCAATACTGACACCTGGCGAAGTGTCCTGACGGCCTCGGTCAACGGCGAACTGCTCTACCAGCACGGCGCGGCTGGTGGCGGCTCTCAGCTGGTCTGGTACGACGCATCCGGCAAGCCGGGTGAGCCGGTGCTGCCCGAAACCGCCGATTACTACCAGCCCACGCTTTCCCCCGACGCAAGCAAGTTGGCCTTTGACCTTGAAACCAACGGCATCGCCGACATCTGGGTGGTCGACCTCGCACGCCATACCAAGACCCGCATCACCTTTGGCCCGCAATACAGCGGGTATCCCATCTGGTGGCCGGACGGAAAATCGATTGTCTTCAGCTATGGGGCAAGTGCTGCTGGGAACTCTCTCTACCGTCAAAACGCCGACGGCACAGGCAACAAGGAGAAGCTGCTGGAAACCCCCGGCATAAGCGCAATTCCATTTTCCGTCTCCCCCGATGGCCACTACATCGCCTACATGCGGCGCGATCCAAAATCGAATGCTGGTTTTGATATTTGGGCGCTCCCCATGTTCCCGGATAAGTCCGGCGACCAAAAACCGTTTTCGCTGGTAGCCACGAATTTCGCGGACGTCACACCCTCTTTCTCGCCCGACGGCAAACGGCTGGCCTATGCCAACGATGAGACTGGCCGCATGGAGGTATACATCCAGCCATTTCCCAGCGGCGCTGGCCGGTGGCAAGTATCGACAGCTGGGGGATCGAGACCAAACTGGCGGACGGACGGCAAAGAACTCTTCTTCTTCAACAATGTTGATCAGCAAGTTATGGCTGTGGACGTTAACCAGAACGGCGCCGGCCTGCAGCTGGGCGCGCCCCAAGCTCTGTTCAAAGTTACTACCGTGAACGGTCCCAGTGGACCCTACTCCGTTTCCGCGGACGGCAAGAAATTCGTGATGAACACCGTCCTGCCGCAAACCACTACCGAACCGCTCACCCTGATCACCAACTGGCCCGCGGACCTGAAACGATGAGTGTCGCTGCGGGAACCAGACTCGACGCGTGAAGGCATTGCATCTCCAGGTGAGGCGGGATGCGGCGCAGTGTACTCGTGTCGCGCGAGCGCGCCCACATAGAGTCGACAGAGCTCCTCACATTTTCTTGGCAAGCACAGCTGATCGCTCCCGAGTCTCGGGCTACTCGGGAGTTAGGAGCGGCGTAGCGAGGAAATGGCAAGGGGGTGCGGTATAGTTTGCATGAGCAGAGGTGGTGCGCGATCGCTTCGACAAGATAGCAAATCTACAAAAGCCTTGAGATTCTGGGCTCACTCATGTTTGTTGATTTGTTCAGCGGCGATGTGAAATCCAGTATTCGCAGCTGGAGCGCCCGCGTACACAGCGGTCTGCAAGAGTACTTCCTTCAAATCGCATAATTCGAGCTCATTGGCCAACCCAGCTCGCACGTGGAGAGAGAACTCCTCCCACCGTCCAAGCGATGCGGTTATCGCCAGCGCCAGCAGCCGTCGGGTGCGCCGGTCCAGTTCTGGACGAGACCAGATCGTTCCCCAGGCATAACGGGTTATCAACTCTTGAAACTCGCGCGTAAATTCTGTCGTTGCTGCGATTGCTTTATCGACATGAGCGTCACCAAGCACGGCCCGACGGACTTCGAATCCTGCTTGCAGGGGATCTGCGCTTTCGTTCGGTTGTGGCAGCAAGAACTCAAGCAGCGCCGTGGTAAATGAGTGTGGCCGCTCAATATTAGAGAGATGCGCCGCCGCTAGGTGAAGCACCTTCGCTTCTGCGATCTCCTGCGCCAGCCTTTCTCCATGCCCGCTCCACGGAGTTGCAACGTCGCGATTACCGGAGATCACCAGAGTAGGAGTCTTAATCTGCTTGAGGATATCTCCGTGATTCATATCGCGGAGGGCTGCACAACATCCCAGGTATCCAACTGGATCTGTTCCCAAGAAGACGGACCGAATCGAAGCGACATGTGGATCTTGTTTCGCCACCGTCTCGGGTGAGAAGAACCGCTGCATGGCCACATCAACGACTGCCGACATCCCGCCTTTTTGGATTGCCGCAATTCTGGTTTCCCAATTAGTGCGCGGTACGAACTGCGGCGACGTGTTGGCCAGCACAAGATGCGTGACGCGCTCGGGTGCGTGCGCCGCAAGCCACTGTCCGATGGCTCCTCCCAACGACAAACCGCAGAAGGCAAACTGCGAGATTTCCAATAGGTCGGTCAAGGAGAGAATATCCTTGGCCAACATCGCAATCGAATATTCATCGGATGTTGCTTCCGAGGCTCCGTGGCCTCGCGTGTCATACCGCAAAATCTGGAAATGCGGGAGCAGATTCTCTACTTGAAGGTCCCACATCGCGTGGTCTGTGCTGATCGAGTGAGACAGGATCAGGACGGGCAGTCCCGCATTTCCCTGCATTCGGTAGAACATCCGCGCATTGTGAATGGTTGCGAAGGGCAACTTCATTGCTCCTTGTCGTGGTCTTCGCGATCGGACTCTGATGCCAGAGCTTTCCGGAAAACCTCTGCCGATCCAAGATACTGCTCCGGCGTTTCCAACTCCTTGAGTTCGGCACGACCTAGATGGGTCGTTACTTCAGGAGTCTCGGTAAGGACAACAGCGAGATGCCTGCCCTCTTTGACACTCTTTCGAACGGCCGCCTCAACGACCTTGTGAGCGACATCTCGTCCCAGCTTAGCTCCAAGCATCATCATGGCGCGCTCCGCAAAAATTGCTCCATTCGTATTCTCGATGTTGAGACGCATCTTCTGCGCGTCAACCGAGAGCCCTTCGGTCGCCTCCGCCATCGAGGCTATGGCCACGCCAGTCGACTGAACTGTGGCCGCAACAATAGGCCACTCCGCTTGCCAGCCGCCGACGCCTCGCTCGTGCTCTTGTTGCATTGCAGAAAGAAAAGAAGCAACCAGGCCAGGCACCCGATGCGCTGCTGCGAGGGTCAGTACGCAGCCCGTCGGATTGCGTTTGTTCGGCATGGTTGACGATCCGCCGCGGCCTTCTCCTCCGGACTCGGCTGCCTCTCCCACCTCGCTCTGCATGAGCAGACTGATATCGCGCGCCATTTTGCCGAGAGATCCAGTCAACACTCCGCAAGCGCAGATCAGCGTCGCCAGTTGATCGCGCTGAGTGTGCCAAGGCGTTGGGGCGGAGTCTCCAAATCCAAGTTCCGTACTCAGAGTTTCAGACACGGGAATTCCGCGGTCGCCGAGCGACGCCAACGTACCGCTGGCTCCGCCAAACTGCAGCACTGCCGCAACTCGAAATGCTTTCTGCGCACGCCGCCTTCCACGGCGAACTGATGCCAGCCATCCGGCGGCTTTGAGTCCGAAGGTGACCGGCGGAGCCGGCTGAAGCAGAGTCCGACCGAGCATAACGCTGTCCTTGTGACGCTCCGTCAAACCGTAAAGAACCTTCTCCAGCCGCAAGAGATCCGCAATGAGAATCAGTTCTGCCCGCTTCAGCAGTAGCGACATCGCGGTGTCGGCGACATCCTGGCTGGTGGCTCCCCAGTGAACGAATCGCGCCGCCTCCGGGTCGGCCTTTCGCACCTGCTCGGTCAGCATCTTCACCAGAGGAATCGCGGGTGTTCCAGCGCGAAATGCGGCGTCAGCAAGAATGGAGATATCAAAATTGCCGGGCACTGCGGCGGCCGCTATCGCGTCTGCAGCCTCCGTCGGGATGATCCCGTGCCGAGCTTCTGCGCGTGCCAACGCGGTTTCGAAATCCAACATAGCCTGAAGAACCGACTCGTCGGAAAACAGCGCGGCCAGGGCTGGCGTGGTTTCCAGGCTTTCAATCAAGCGTCCGCTCATGACCGGCTCCGCACCGCGAGTCGCGCCGATTCGGGTCGGCTGTTCAACCTGGAATGGTTACACATCGAAAAATACCGTCTCGCTTTCTCCACGCAAGCGCACATCGAAAATCCAATTGCCGGAGCGAGTCGGATCCGGCCGGGCCAACAACGTCGCACGCCGATTGTCTGGCACCAGCGCCAGGATCGGATCTGCCGCGTTCGCGGGCTCCCCGGCGAAGTAAACTCGTGTCGACAATCTCTTCAAAATGCCTCGACCCAGAATCGATACGTTGATGTGCGGCGCCTGAACTGTTTCGCCCGGCCCTGCCACGGATCCTGGGCGAATTGTTTCAAATGTGCACGAGCCGTCTTCCGCCGTTGCCAATCGTCCAAAACCGCGAAAGGCTGCGCCGTTTGCATGGCTGTCCTGATGCGCGAAGTTCCCTTCGGAGTCTGCCTGCCACAGCTCGATCATCGCATCCGGAACCGGCACGCCTTCTCCATCCAGCACACGAAAAGTGAGCCACACCCGTTCCCCTTTCACTCCATCGCCAGCGATACACGAAATACTCCGTGCATCGGTAAGGCCCAGATGCAGGTACGGACCAACGGTTTGGGAAGGTGTCGGCGTCAAATCCATCGTTATCTTTCTCTACTTTTCAAATGGCGTTGATTCACGGCCCCGCAGCACGATGTCGAAGCGATAGCCCAGAGCCCACTCCGGCTTCGTCGTTTCCAGGTCAAATTTCGAAACCAAACGCTGACGTGCTCTTTCGTCAGGAATCGATTGCAGAACGGGATCGTAAGCAAAGAGCGGATCGCCGGGAAAATACATTTGTGTGATCAGTCGCGTGACGAAGGCCGGTCCGAACAAAGAAAAATGGATATGTGCCGGACGCCAAGCATTGTCGTGATTGCGCCAAGGATAGGCACCCGGCTTGATGGTCACAAACCTGTAGAATCCGTCGTTGTCGGTCAGGGTTCTTCCTGTCCCGGTGAAATTCGGATCGAGCGGGGCGGGATGGTCGTCTTTCGCGTGCGCATATCGTCCCGCCGCATTCGCCTGCCAAATCTCGATCAAACTGTTCGACACCGCGTGGCCATCCCCATCCACCACTCGCCCGCGCACAATGATGCGCTCGCCCACCGGTTCCCCCGCATGCTGAAGCGTCAGGTCTCGATCGTTGGGATGAACGCTGGAATGGCCAAAGGCGGGCCCGGTGACTTCAGAAAGAGTGTGGGGCACGTAGATCAGTGCCTGGGACGGCGCCCGCAGCCTCGTGGCGCGGTACTCGGGAAACAGATAATCCGGCTGAGTCCCCTGCTCATGCCGTCGGAAAGGGACAACGGATTTCTTTGAATTGTCACGCTTGCTCTGAATTTGTGAAGAAGACATGTTTCTCTCAAAATCCGAAAACCCACTCGCACTTTGTCGCTACAGATTGTACGTTGATTCAGCTCATTGGAAGCCCGACGTAGTTTTCGGCAAAGGATTGCGCCGCTGCACGGGAACTCGTTAGGTAATCCAAGTCGGCCAGCTGTCTGTGCTCTTCGAAACTGTCGTTCCCAGGAATCCGGTGCAGCATGGAAGTCATCCACAGAGAAAAGCGCTGCACCAGCCATACTCGTCTTAAACAAGTCTCTGAGTACCTATCGAGCAGCTGGTCGTTTCCAGAGGCGTAGAATTCTGCAAACGCGGCGGCAAGAACCCGAACATCGGCAACGGCAAGATTCAGGCCTTTTGCGCCGGTCGGAGGGACGATGTGCGCCGCATCCCCGGCCAAGTAGAGCGTGCCGGATTGCATCGGCTCCGCGACAAAACTGCGCATCCCGGTAACGCCTTTCTGCAAGATGGGCCCCTCGGTTAGCCTGCGCCCGTCGCGAGTCGCTAGGCGCGTCTGCAATTCTCCCCAGATTCTTTCATCGGACCACTGGGTGACGTCTTCCTCTGGGGCGCATTGGAGATACAATCGCGTGACCTCCGGAGTCCGCATGCTGTGCAGGGCAAAACCGCGATCATGGTAGCAATAGATCAGTTCCTCGGAGGAAGGTGGGGCAGCCGCCAGAATGCCGAGCCAAGCGAACGGGAAAACCCGCTCGTAGATAGTTAAAGCACTTTCTATGCTCGGGCGACACACTCCGTGAAAGCCGTCGCAGCCAGCAATGAAGTCGCATAGGACCTCTGAAGGTTCACCATGGTCGTGAAACCGAATCTTCGGTGCTTCGGAATCGAAGTCGTGAACAGTGACACGTTCAGCCTCGAAGAAAATCTCAGCCTCTGCTCCGAGTCGTGCCGCGATGAGGTCTTTCACAACTTCCTGCTGGGCATAGATGGTGATCCCGTGCCCCGTCAAGGCTTTGAAATCGATGCGATGCCCTTGCCCTCTGAAGCGAATCTCCACGCCGTCATGAATCAGGCCTTCCCGCTTCATTCGCTCACCTAAACCCATTTCCAGCAGAAGATCGACAGTGCCTTGCTCCAAGACACCGGCTCGCACCCGCTGCTCACAGTGCTGCCGACTACGAGCTTCGACGACGACCGAGTGAATGCCTTGTCGGTGCAGGATATGCGACAAGACCAGCCCCGCGGGTCCAGCCCCCACAATCCCAACCTGCGTGCGTATTCTCATCGTTTATTCCGCCGCGATTTCTGACGAACCGCACGGTTATTGTTTTCGGCAGAAAACATGTCGACGACCTCGCGCGGCACGGGTTTGCTCTCGATTCGTTCTGGGTCGACTTCTGACGTCACCGCCCAGACCCTGATCTCAAAACATTCCACGGCCAGGACACCCTTATTGAACAACCTGTGGCGGACAGAAAAGCTGCTGCGGCGCCATTCGGTTATTTCAGATTCGACGACAACTGTATCCGAGAATCGCGACGGCGCAATGAATGATGCCCGCAGGTCGACCAGCGGAATTCCGATAATGCCGTAGGTCTTGAGCAGCTTCCGCTTGGGCAGGCCCACCTTCTTGAACAATCCAGCCGTGCATGCGTCGAAGTAAGCGAAATAGCGCGGGAAATAGACAATCTGGGCGGGATCGCAATCGCCCCATTCGATGTGAATCGTTTTCCGGTTCGTAATGTTCGCCTTCTTGCTCAAAAATGACCTCTTCCCATTGCTTCTCAACGCGGCTCGGAAACCTGCTGGATTTGAAAGTAAAGATGATAGTGATTGCGACACCCAGGATTGAATTGTGCACCACACGCCGCGCAGCGAGAATCACTTTGCATGTACTGGAGAATGGTTAGCATTGCGCCGCAGGCGCCGCAAAGAATCGCCTGCTGGTTCCATTCACTCTCCGGCCAGACTGTTATCGGATGATCGGCGAGCGCCTCGTGGCAGTCCTTGCAGGCATAGTACAGGCCGCAACATTTCATCTTGATGGCGATGATGTCATTTGGCCCGTGATAATGCTCGCAACGGGTTTGCGAATCGAGGTTTATGCCACGCACGCTCAGAGGAGTCAGTGCCATCGTTTCAGTCTAACTTGATGAACGAGTTACCCGATCGTCAACAGCTCTTCGTAAAATCCGCCGATTTGCCGTTCCCGATCGACGAAGTGAATCTCCAATATCCAGTGTCGCTTTCGGCCAGAACCGTCCGGCAAACGCATCTGGTTGTGATTCTTGGGGTGGACATAAAGAGTGATCTTGTCCCCAGCGATCTTCTCATGCGGAAAAACGCCGATCAGATGGCCCGCAATGGGACCGCCGTACTCCCAGCCAGCTCGCTCCGCCAACCGTTCCGCGTGCGCGTAGAGCTCGGCTGCGGTGATCTCGGGATGTTCGTAAAAATACTGCTTGCCGCGGGCGAATGCCTCTTCAATATCGCGGCAGAGCTTGTGCTTCAGCGGATCGTTTCCTACAACGTAGGTCCGCCCGAAGTCGGCTTCCCATTCCTCAAATACAGGGCCGAAATCCAGAAAGACGATGTCATCCTCACCCACCGTCAAGTCAGGCGGATTCTCATCGTAGGGAGCCAAGGTGTTGCGCCCCGCACGCACGATGCGTTTGTGCCAGTAGCGCGAGATTCCGTACATGCTCCCGGCAAGTGCATAGACACTCTCGTTGATCTCGCTTTCCTTGGCCCCAGGCCGAATCAGGCTCTGCGCTTGGAGCTCTGCGAATAGCGCCTCGGCCTTTCTTTGCGCATCCAACAGCCCAGCGATGAGCCCTTCTTCCGATTGCTCCATAGGGAAACAGATTACCGTATTGGGTCCTTTAACGCCGAGCCAGACCTACTCGATGTGTCCTTAAATTGGCGGCAAAATTGATAGAAGGCCCAGGCGCCGCAGCGAAAGAGTCCGATTACGGAATTGAAGAGAAGTGTGGAGAATACGCCCCGCGGTTTGAGACGGGCATAAACCAGATTCATCGTCCACGCCGGGCTCGTGTAGAGGGTTCCTGCTTGTCGTACCCCAATGCGATTTCTGACGCTCGGCTCGTAGACGATTCCTTCGATCCCACTGTTAAAGAATTTCGCAAACTGCAGGATTCGGCTGCTATACAAAGCTCTCGCCAGCGCTGGCAACTCGCCGCGATTCCGAAATTTTAGAATGAGCGAGGCTGCCTCTGCCGCATGCCGCAAGGCCGCGGTGACTCCATTGGCGGTGACGGGATCCACCATTGACGCGGCTTCGCCGGCGATCAGCCAGTTCGGCCCGGCCACTCCTTCATGCGCCCGGCATCGAAAGGACGTTACGTTCAGCGGGCCAAGCGATCCGGCGATCAACATTGGCTCAAAGTGCGCATGCTTCTTCAATTGCTGATCGAAAATCTCTTCGACGGAAAGTCCATGATCCCGTTTTACCTTGGTCGCTGCTCCGGTAGTCACGTATCCGACACTTACCGTATCGGGGCTGATCGGAATCTCCCAAACCCAATCCAGGTATTCCGACGGCTCGGGATCCATGTAAAGGGTAGTTCCTTCCACCGCCTGATTCGCGGTGAAGTAGGTCCAAAAAGCGACCTTGGGCGGTCCAAATTCGATTGCGGGCAGATTGAATTCGCGAGCCAGGACGGGCGCCGCAAATCCTGACGAATCGATGAACCACTTGGCGCCGAAGATCGAGCCGCCAACGGTTTTGACAGAGAGAATCCTGTTTCCTTCCCGCTCCACACCGACAACTTTGTCTCGGACCAGCTTGACGCCCTGCGCTATTGCCATATTCGACAGCTCTTCGTCCAGCCGCAATCGATCCACGTGCAGCGTCCGCAGTTCGACGCGGAAAGGGGCGCGGGCGAGCCAGTCCGAGGGAACGTATTGTTCGGAGCAGCCGTCGCGGAGTTGCAGAGTCACGTGGCGCTTCCAGGTCGCGATGCCGCCTTCCACCAACTGCTCCATCGGCAGCCCCAGCGCCTTCAGCAAGTCGGGAGCAGACCAGTCCAGCGATTCGCCAATCGCCGGTCGTGTGGCTTCTGCCGGTTCCAGGCAAATGACGCTCAGGCCGGTTCTCGCGAGATGAAGCGACGCTGCCTTCCCGGCCAAACCTCCGCCAATGACAACTACATCGCAAGCGCTGGTGGTGGCTTGAGGTGGCATTCGTTCAGTCCCGATTAAGGTGTTTCGAATATTGTCGCAGGATTTGGCTCGTGCTCGGTTGCGGGATTCCGGTGCGCCTTGCTGCTCCTAAACTGCAGTCTGCAGCGCCCGTCTTCCGTCGAGCGCTTTAAGAATCTGCTCGATCTGCCACAGGTGGCGGCGTTCGTGAGCGGTGAGCATGCGGAAAGCTCCATAAACGTTGTAGGTTACGTGCGCGTACACAGGACACTGGACCTTCACTTTGTCGACGGCGAGACCGGTCGCAGAGAGTACGGACTCCGAGAGCCGAGATTGTGACTCCTCGAACGTCGACCATGCTGCCTCAAGATTCTTTTCCTCCGGCACCAATTGGGGGAGGACTTTGTACCGAAGCCGGTAAGGCGGTTCCAGATTGCGAATCAACAACCTCGCGATCGTCCCCGTCCGGAGTGGGCGGTTCGTGGTGAGCTTGGGAGCGATTGAAGTGGCTTTCGATATCGCCGGGAGAAACCAGTGCGTAGTTCGCGCGAGATGGTCCAGGCATTCCGCCGCAGACCAGGATCCTGGCTCCAACCTGCTGGTAAGGTCGTACGCCGTGCGGCCGAGCGCAAGCTTCTTGGCCTCGTGTGTGGCACGCTGAATCTGTTCGAGAAGGCTGGCCAGCTGGAAGGAAGATGCGCCGAGTTCGGAATTGGCGATTAGAGGATGGAACGATCTCACCGCCGGGTAATTATTTTCGGACAATCCCTCTAGCAGTCGCATGATCCCGGTTCCCCCCGATTGCCGGATTCATTCCGAAACCCCATGAGTCGCCATCCCAAAAGTCGACGGCGGGGCTCCCAGATTCGCATGGAGACGCTAACGGCGGGCGATTTAGGAGACAATAATGTAAATCTACTATTGAACCTCCCTTTCTAGCCGTGGGATCATCCTGTCCATCGTTTTTGGCAAGTCCCACAAATGGGGGTGGGATTCCTATGACAGCCAGTCGTACTATGCCTAATGTCTCCACGGCCTCGTCCGGGGGTGAGAGCTTTCTCGAAAAACTGAATTCCCAATGGCACGAACGCGCCCTTCAGGTATTCATGTTTATCGTGCTCGCTCACTGGGCAGAACACCTTTTTCAGGCCTATCAGATTTACGTGATGGGATGGCCTCGCCCGAAAGCCAACGGGTTGATCGGTTTGTGGTACCCGTGGCTGATCAAGTCTGAGACTCTGCATTATGGTTATGCCCTGGTCATGCTGATCTGCCTCTGGTTCCTGCGGAAAGGCTTTACTGGAGTTTCGTACACCTGGTGGATGGTGGCGTTCTGGATTCAGTTCTGGCACCACATCGAGCATTTCCTGCTCATTTACCAGGCGACCACGCACCACAATTTCTGGGGAAGGCCGGTTCCGTGCAGCGTTTTGCAATTGATCTTTCCCAGGGTTGAACTCCACCTGTTCTACAACTCGATCGTTTTTATTCCCATGGTGATTGCGATGTACTACCACATGTTCCCGCCGGTCCATGAAAAGGAGCGGGCAACCTGCACTTGCGTCTGGCACCGGAATGAATTGCCCAGCGCAGCCTGATCCGTGGCTCACGGGGCTGCTGGTTTGAGACGTCGTCGCCTCGTTTTGGTCGTTGTCACGATTGTGTTCGGGACTGGCTGTCACAAGCCGCCCAGACCATCGAGCGTCGTAACAGTCGAGTTTGAGATCAAGCCGCAGCCAGCGCGGGTCGGTCCCGTCTTTATCTCCCTCGTGTTATCCGATGCCGCTGCCCATCCAGTGACCGGGGCTCAATTGGCCGTCGAGGCTGACATGTCGCACGCGGGTATGAGTCCCGTGTTTGCGGAAGCGAAGGAAGTGCAGACCGGGCGATACCAGTCCCAACTCTCCTTCGGGATGGCTGGAGATTGGGTCATACTGTTGCACGGCACGCTGCCCAACGGAGAAAAGCTGGAACGGCAATTCGATGTAAGAGATGTCCGGCCCAACTAGGCAAGCTGTGAATCAACCATCTATCCCGCCCGAAGAGAATATCGAGTCCCCGCCATTCGACCTGATGCAGGTGCCGGTTCTTGGATCTCTTTTCCGCTGGCGCTACGCACGGCCTTTCCTTCAGATCCCGCTATTGGTTTTTAGCCTGGCCATGATCCTGCATGGATTGTTCGGCCCGTCCTTGGCGCCGAAGAATTTAGCGACCACCTTGAGCTGGCTGCATTTTCGAGGCATTCTCGTGCTGGTTCTGCTGTGCGCCGGGAATTTTTTCTGTCTGGCTTGTCCGTTCATGCTGGTTCGTCAGGTGGCGCGGCGTTTCTTTCGGCCCAGGTTCACTTGGCCCCGGGCACTGCGCAACAAATGGCTGTCGGTCGCGCTGTTTGTGCTCATCCTGTTCACCTACGAACTGTTCGACCTCTGGTCTTCGCCGTGGTGGACCGCATGGCTCATCATCGGCTACTTCCTGACGGCGCTCCTCGTGGACGGACTCTTCAAGCACGCTTCGTTCTGCAAGTTCGTTTGCCCGATCGGGCAGTTCAACTTCGTCGCGTCCACGCTCTCTCCCTTTGAAGTGAAGGTGACCGATCAGGATGTGTGCACGAGATGCATGACCAAAGACTGCATTCGCGGCAGGCGCGATACAGCTTCCGATCTGGTTCTGATCCGTGGATGCGAACTGGCGTTATTTCAGCCACGCAAGGTCGGCAATATGGACTGCACTTTCTGCCTCGACTGCGTCCATGCCTGTCCGCATGACAATGTCGGGATATTGAGCCGCTTGCCAGGGAGTGAACTGCTTAGCGATCCGTTGCGCTCAGGGATCGGTTATTTCTCCCATCGCAAGGATCTCGCCGCGCTCGCAATCGTCTTTACCTTTGGAGCCTTGTTGAATGCTTTCGGCATGGTCAGCCCGGTGTTCGCCGTTGAGAACTGGCTCGGCAGAATGTTGCACGTGCGCCATGAAGCCCCGGTTCTCGGGGTGATCTTCGCCGTCTTTCTGATTCTTGAACCGGTGCTGCTACTAGGCGGAGCCGCATGGTGGTCGCATGCTTGGGGCGGCGTCCAGCGCGCATTCCTGCCGCTTGTCGTGCGCTATTCCTATGGCTTGGTTCCGCTCGGTTTCGGCATGTGGCTGGCCCACTACAGTTTCCACTTTCTCACCGGACTCTATACCATCATTCCGGTGACGCAGAACATGTTTGCAAGTCTGGGCTGGCCATTTCTGGGACAGCCGCGTTGGACCTTGACCGGCCTACCCGCGAACGCGGTGCAAGTCATCGAGATTGGATTTCTCCTGCTTGGCTTTGCGGGATCGTTGGCAGTGAGTCACGGCTTGGCCGAGGAGGATTCTCCCGACCGGCCGCTTCTGGCATTCATTCCATGGGCGCTGGTTTGTGCCGTACTCTTGAGCGCGTCGCTGTGGCTGATATTCCAGCCCATGGAAATGCGCGCCACCCTCATGAGCGGCTAAGGCGATTGGAAGATGGAGAGTGGCCCTTCAGGGCCGCAATAGAGCGGACGAGACAGTCGGGCTTTAGCCCTCGGTTCTTGAACAACAATGTCGGATCGTTGGTCCATCTCGATTGCTGGGGTGCTGTTCATAGTCGCTTTGGCGCTGCTCGTCGCGCTGCCGGCGAAAGCGCACAACGGTCCCCCATTCCCCATCATCGAGAATCACAAGATGGCAGGGTGCACTATCTCGCTTTGGACTCACCCCGACATTGGCACAGGAACGTTCTTCGTTCTCCTAGATCCGGTTCCGGGAGGCAAGATTCCCGACGACTTAAGGATTGAAATCGGCATTCAGCCGGAAAGCGGACGCCTCGCCGAAGTGATGTACCCGGCGGTTCGCGAGGATAGCCGCGGGCAGGTTGAATACAACGCTTCGGCCCAGTTTGATCGTGACGAGTTCTATCGCGTACGGCTCGTGTTGCATAGCGCGCAAGGGATGGAAGAAGCGCTTTCGCGAGTCGAGGCGACGCCTCCTGGCTATGGCCGGTGGGATCTTTTGCTCTACCTTTTACCGTTTCTGGCGGTTGCTTTCTTGTGGTTTCGGGGCATGTCGCGGCGTCGCCGCCACAAAAACAAGAACAGGAGCTTGCAGGCCGCATGATGTCTGCGCGCCATTTCTAGCCATGCGCTTGGGTCGATGGATCGGTTTTCAAAACGCAATACTCCTCCTGCTCACGGGAGCACTGGTCGTACTTTCTCCCGGGTGTCATTCGGCGCCCAAATTTCCCGAGAAAAACTCAAAGGCCTACTCGGATGTGGTCTCGGCTTTTTACGTAGGTCTCTCGGCGTTGCAGGTGGGCGACGACGTCCACGCCGAGAGCAGGCTTTCGGAAGTGACCCGCCTTGTGCCGGCAGAGCCCGCTGGATGGGCCAACTGGGGTATTCTCGCACTGCGTCAACGAAACTATGACGCTGCGGCGCAGAGATTTCAGCAGGCGCACGATCTGGCTCCCAAGAACGACCAGATGTACAGCCTCATGGGACTGCTTGAGAGCCAGCGCGGCAATTCCGGCCAGGCTCTGGCCGACTTGCGGCAGGCCGTCGACCTGAATCCGCAAAATCTGCGAGCTCTTTATCAACTCGCGGAGGAAACCGAGCGCCAGGGAGCGGGTAACAGCGAAGCGGAATTTCAGCAGCTTGTCCAAAAGATCCTCGCCGTACAGCCGAACAATCTGGCCGCCCTGCTCGAGTTGAGTCGCATCGCCGCGAAACAGGGCGACGCTGCCACAGTAAAGTCGGCAGTCGCGCAGATCGGCGTGCAATCTTCTGGCTGGCCGCCTGAAGTGCAACGCCAGTTGACCGCGGTCCAGACGGCGGTTTCCAGTGCTGATCTCCGCTTGGCCGCCACTCAAACCACATTTCTTCGCAACGTCCTGATGCGCGTGCCGGATTACCGTCTCAGTCTCAGGGCCATCAAAGCTGCGCCCGGCGAAGAGGCCGAGCCCTTTACTCGCTTCTTGTTGCTTGAAACTCCGGTTTTCCGTCCTGCGCCGCCGGACCTGGCGCTCGCATTTAATCCGCAGTCGCTGCCAAATGCTGGTGGCGACCACTGGAATTGGATCGGGGCCATCCCCCTTGGTAGTGCGGGCGCTGCCGTGGTTGCGGAAGCGAATGGTCGCCAAGTGCAACTGTCCAGCGGAGCGAAATTTCCTTTTCCCGGAGGACCATCCGCCATCCCGCCGCAGCCCGAGGCGGTTCTGCCCGTCGATTTCAACTACGATTTCAAGACTGACTTAGTGCTTGCCGGCGCAGGCGGCGTACGCCTGATGCGCCAGGACAGTCCGACCGCTTTCACTGATGTGACCGCGCAGAGCAAGCTGCCGAAGTCTGTGACTAACGCTGCTTACCTCGGAGCCTGGGCCGTTGACATTGAAGCCGACGGTGACCTCGACATCGTTCTCGGATCGAAAGACGGAGTCCCGGCTGTCCTGCGTAACAATGGCGACGGCACGTTCCTCGCGATCCATCCCTTTGCTGGAATCTCCGGTCTGTGCAGCTTCGCCTGGGCAGACTTCGACGGGGACGGCAATCCCGACGCGGCGATCATCGACGGCGCGGGCCGCCTTCACGTCTTCATGAATGAACGGCAAGGCCAGTTCCGCGAACGGCCGCTGCCAACGAACGTCTCTTCCGCGAAAGCGATCGCTGTAGCCGACGCAAACAATGACGGCACACTCGATCTGCTGGCGGTACAAGAAGACGGCGCGATCATCCGCATTTCTGACAAGAATGAAGGCCAAAGCTGGGAGACCGCTGAGATCGCGAGAGTTCCGGACGCCGCTCACAATCTCGCAGGCGACGTGCGCCTGAATATTGCGGATGTCGACAACAACGGGGCACTCGATCTGATGCTTTCACCGACAAGCGGCGGTGGCGGCGGAGCGCTCCTCTGGCTCGGCGACGAAAAGGGCGCCTTTGTGCCGCTGAGTAGGCCGGTGGGACCGGCGCTGGTCTTCACGGCCGCAGACCTCAGCGGCAACGGCCACCTCGACCTCCTCGGCCTCTCTGCCGACGGACAGCCGATCCGGGCGGTCAATCAAAGCTCGAAGAATTATCACTGGCAGATCGTTCGCCCGCACGCGGTGCAGGCAGTCGGTGACCAGCGCATCAATCCCTTTGGCGTGGGCGGAGAGATCGAAGTCCGTTCCGGTTTGCTGGTGCAGAAGCAACCCATCACCGGCCCCCAACTCCACTTCGGCTTAGGGGAACAGACGGAGGCTGAAGTCGTGCGTGTCGTGTGGCCGAATGGCACGGTGCGCGCCGAGTTTGGGGTGAAAGCCGATCAGGATGTCGTGACCGAGCAGCGCCTCAAAGCCTCTTGTCCATTCTTGTTTGCCTACAACGGCAAGCAAATGGAGTTCGTCAAAGACGCAGTTCCTTGGGGCTCCGCGATCGGTCTGCGTATCAATACCCTCGGCTCCGCGCAAATCGCGGCTACGGGAGAGTGGTACAAAATTGGCCGCGAGCAACTCGTGCCGCATGACGGTTACTACGACATCCGCGTGACGGCGGAACTCTGGGAAGTGTATTACTACGATCATCTGGCACTTACTGCCATCGATCACCCCGCGGGCACGGAGATTTTCGTCGACGAGCGATTCGTGATTCCCCCGGCGAAGCTTGGCATCACCATGGTCTCGACTCCACATGACATCGCCCGCGCCACCGATGACACCGGCCAGGATGTGACCGATCTCGTTCGCGATCTTGACGGCAAGGCAGTGAGCAGTTTCGGCCGTGGCCAGTTCCAGGGTGTAACGCGAGATCACTATCTGGAGGTCGATCTCGGCGACGACGCGCCAAAGAGCGGCCCACGTTATCTCATTGCGCAGGGGTCTATCCACGACACCGAATCGTCGGTGAACGTTGCGATCACGCAGGGCAGCCGCTGGCACGCTCACGGACTGAGCGTTGAAGTGCCCGACGGCCACGGCGGTTGGGTCACCGCGCAAGATAATCTCGGTTTTCCTGCCGGTCGCAAGAAGACAGTTCTTTTCAACCTTACGAATATTTTCCGGCCCGGAACGCCGCGCCGGGTGCGCCTGCGCACGAATCTGGAAATATACTGGGACGCGATCCACTGGGCACAAGGAGCGCCCGACGCGCCGCTGAAAGAGGTGACTTTAGATCCGACATTAGCCGACCTGCACTATCGCGGCTACTCGGTGATGCACATGCCGGTGGGAGCGGGAGCGCCAGAGGTCCCGGACTACAACGTCATCGAAGGGACCAAGCAGCGCTGGCGCGATTTGATCGGCTACTACACCCGCTATGGCGATGTCCGCGAACTGTTGAAGACCATCGATGACCGCTACGTGATTGTGAATTCAGGCGACGAACTTTCCATGCGATTCGCGGAGCAACCTCCGCCTCCCGCGGGTTGGGTCCGCGATTTCGTCATCAAGGGCGATGGCTGGATCAAGGACGGCGATTACAATTCGACATTCTCGAAGACCGTGCTGCCTTTGCCCTACCACGCCAAGAATGAATACACCGCGCGGCCGGGCGCGCTGGAAGATGAGTGGACGTACCGCCAGCATCCTGATGACTGGAAGAATTATCACACGCGCTACGTGACGCCAGAAGTCTTCAAGAATGCCTTGCGCGATCGCAGTTCGATCGGACCTGTCAGGAGTGCGCAGGCCCAATGAGCGGCAATCGCATCGCGAGAGTTCTTCTAGGTGTTTTCTTCGTCGGTCTGATAATTACTCCGCTGGTGATCAAGCGGATTTCGGCGCGGCGCGACCTCAATCGAGCGGGAGTCGATGTCGCCACGGCCCTGGCTCGGCATGGGTTCTACTTGCAGGAAGTCTCTCACGCAGCCGGTATCAACTTCGTTCACCAGGCTCCAGCGCTTGATCCCAAACTCGAGCCCATCATGCCGGAAGTCGCTTCGATGGGCGCTTCCGTATCGATCGTTGATTTCGACCGCGACGGCTGGCCCGATATTTACGTCGTCAACAGCGCCATCGGTAGCAAGAATTGCCTTTACCGAAACATGGGCGATGGCACGTTCAAAGACGTAGCGGGCGATCTCGGTATTGCCGATGTCAACCAACCCGGCACTGGCGTCTCCACCGGCGCAGTATGGGGAGACTACGACAACGACGGCTACGAAGACCTGTTCCTGATCAAATGGGGTCGCCCTGAGCTTTACCACAACGATCAGGGACATGGCTTTACGCGCGTCACCGAACAAGCCGGACTCCCCGCATGGATCAACGCCGATACCGCAATATGGTTCGACTACGATGGCGATGGACTCCTCGATCTGTTTGTCGGGGGCTACTACGCCGAAGATATCGATCTGTGGCACCTCACGACGACGCGCATCATGCCCGACAGTTTCGAGTACGCCAAGAACGGCGGCCGAAAATATCTCTTTCACAATCTGGGCCACGGCAAGTTCGAAGAAGTCAGCGCCAAGGCCGGCATTGACAGCCACCGCTGGGCTCTGGCGGCGTCAGCCGCGGATATGCGCGGCACCGGGCACCCTGATCTTTTTGTTGCAAACGATTATGGAGTTTCCGAACTTTATTTCAATGATGGCAAACAATTCCACGAAGTAGGCAAGCAGACCGGCATCGGTTTTGCCCCCAAGAGCGGGATGAACGCTGCCTTTGGCGACATCCTAAATCAAGGACAATACGCGGTGTACGTGTCGAACATCTCCGAAGATGGCGTTCTCATCCAGGGAAACAATCTTTGGGTGCCGAAGCAGGGAACCGCCGGAGACGCGATTCAATACGAAAATCTTGCGCGGGACTTTGGCGTGGAACTCGGTGGCTGGAGTTTTGGCGCACAGTTCGGCGATCTAAACAACGACGGAACTCTCGATCTTTATCTGGCGAACGGCTACATTTCACTCGACCGCAACCGCAGCTACTGGTATGACTTTTCCAAGGTGGCCGGAGGCAACAGCACGATTATCGGCGATGCGAAGAACTGGCCGGCATTCGAAGGCCGCAGCCTTTCGGGTTATCAGAACAAGCGCGTCTGGTTGAACGATGGCGCCGGCAAGTTCATCGACGTGGCGCAGGCGGTGGGCGTCACCGACACTTACGACGGGCGCGCAGTTGCTCTGGCCGATTTGTGGAATCGCGGAGTGCTCGACGTGGTGGTCGCCAATCAAAACGGACCTCTGCTGGTCTACAAGAATACGGTTGCGCCAGAGAACGATTGGATCGAGTTTCAGTTGGAAGGAACGGCGAGTAATCGCAGTGCGATTGGCGCGAAGGTTACGCTGTTCTGGAATGGCGAGCAGCAGGCGCAAGAAGTTTCGGGAGGGGCCGGCTTTTCTGCGGAGAACGATCGCCGCCTGCATTTCGGGCTGGGCAAGACTCCGAAGATCGAAAAGGCTGTGATCCGCTGGCCGTCGGGCAAAGTTCAGACCATCGACCAGCCCGCTCCGCACCAATTGCATAAGATTAAGGAGCCTGTATGAGTCCAACAACTGAGACGCTCTCACCCCTGCAGGCGCCGGTCCAGCGCAAGTCGTGGTTCAGTCTCGACAATCGCTACATTGCGCCGGCGTTCATCACTTGCATCTTGCTCGTGGGCCACTTGTCGTTCGGCATTCTGGAGAGTTATCCGAAGACGCTGCTCGCGATCGTCACCAGCATCGCGCTAGAGCTGGCGCTGGGACGCATCTTCTTGCACAAGTGGCTCAATCCCGCCAGCGCCTACATTTCTGGAATCAGCGTCGGCATTCTCGTTCGCTCGCCTGCGTACTGGCCCTACGCTCTCTGCGCCGCGATTTCCATCACATCGAAGTATGTGCTGCGCGTGAAGGGCCGCCACATCTGGAATCCTTCCAATTTTGGCATCTCGGTCCTGCTGTTTCTCGCCGCTGACACAGTCGCGAGCTTGAGCATTCAATGGGGCAACTACCTTTTGCCGATGCTCGTCATCTGGGTGCTGGGATCGGTCATTATTGCGCGCCTTCATCGTTTTCATATCACGGGCATCTATGTCGCATCGTTTCTCGCGTTTGCCCTCCTGCGCAGTTGGATGACCGGCAGCCCTTGGCAGTCCGAGGTCGCGCCCATCACCGGCCCAATGTATCAACTGTTCATTTTTTTCATGATCACCGATCCCAAAACCACGGTTCGATCCAAGCGCGGACAATGCATCGTGGTTTTTCTCGTGGCTCTGCTGGAAATGGTGTTGCGCCTGCGTCAGCTTGTCTACGCCCCGTTCTACGCCCTCTTCATCGTGGGACCGGCGGCGATGCTGGTCGAGATTTGGCTGGATTCGCGCCGTCAGAGTACGGCAAAGGCGGTTGCCGCGTAGTGACAGTCGGAGGATCGTCCAAAATCGTTCCGTCGTTCTCGAAGAGAAGCATTTGTCATCCCGACCGGAGCGCAGCGCAGCGAGCGGAGTGGCGGGACCTGCTTTCTTTTGGCCCCTCCGGAACCCGTATGCGCAAACCGGTGATGGCGCTGTGCCTTCTTGCCAGCATCTCTTTTCTGGTGGGGTGTAAGAAGGCGCCTACGAACGAACCGGCCACAACTGCGCCAGTCGATGCGTCGCGCCCTGCGCCACCCACTTCCACATCGCCGCCAGTTTCAGTCCCAACATCGACTCCGCCTGCGCCGAGCACGGCAACTCCGGCGCGTCCCTCCGGTCCAATCGAGTTCACCGACATCACGGCCCAAGCGGGCATTCACTTCAAACACAACACCGGCGCCTTCGGAAAGAAATATCTCCCGGAGACTATGGGCAGCGGTGTCTGCTTCATCGATTATGACAACGACGGCTGGCAGGACATCCTTTTCGTCAATTCCATGGACTGGCCTGGACACAAATCCGGTAACTCCTTTCCCGCTCTCTATCACAACAATAAAGATGGCACGTTTACTGACGTCACCCGCCAGGCTGGACTCGCGATAGAAATGTACGGACTTGGCTGCGCCGTGGGCGACTACGACAACGACGGATACGACGACATCTATATCACTACCGTCGGATCCAATCACTTGTTCCGCAATCTCCACAACGGAAAGTTTGCCGACGTGACCGCGAAGGCCGGAGTTGCCGATCCCGGATTTTCCGCCAGTGCCGTTTGGTTCGACTACGACAACGACGGCAAGCTCGATCTCTTCGTCGCCCATTACATCGAGTGGTCCATCGATACCGATCAATATTGTTCTCTCGATAACAAAAACAAGTCCTACTGCACTCCCCAGAGATTCAAGGGACAAAGCTCAGCGCTGTTCCGCAACAAGGGCAATGGAACATTCGAGAATGTCACCAAGAAAGCCGGCCTTTATGACCCGACCGGCAAAGCGCTCGGCGTCGCCCTGCTCGACTACGACAACGACGGCTGGCTCGATCTCTTTGTCTCTAACGACACTGAACCCAACAAGCTCTATCACAACAATCACGACGGCACCTTCACTGACGTAGGAGTGGCCGCCGGCCTGGCGTATGGCGAAGCCGGCACCGCGCGCGCCGGCATGGGCACCGATGCGGCCGACTACGACAATTCCGGCTGGCAGAGTCTCGTTCTCGGCAACTTCACCAACGAGAGCATGTCTCTCTATCACAATGACGGGTCGGGGCTTTTCACCGACGAAGCCCCCAAGACGGGCATCGCGACCATGTCGAACAAGTCGCTCACGTTCGGTACATTCTTTTTCGACTACGACCTCGACGGACTACCCGATATTCTCGCCGTCAACGGCCACGTTTCCGACGACATCAGCGTCGTGCAGCCAAATGTCAAGTACGCGCAGCCGCCGCATCTTTTCCACAATCTCGGCAACAATAAGTTTGAAGAAACGACGGCGAAGGTAGGGGCAGCATTGCCGCATCCGATCGTGGGTCGTGGTGCGGCTTACGCAGATATCGACAACGACGGCGATCTCGATCTAGTGATCACCGCGAATAACGGCCCGGCCCGATTGTTGAGGAACGACAACGGGAACAAGAATGACATGCTCCGCGTGAAAACGATCGGAACGCGCTCAAACCGCGACGGCATCGGCGCCAAAGTCACGGTAAAGACGGCCAATGGTACTCGTCTCTTCGCCATGGTGAAGACGGGATCCAGCTACCTATCCCAGAGCGAGCTTCCGCTAACTTTCGGGCTGGGCAGGCCAGAAGCAGGGAAGACGGTAAGCATGGAGATCGTCTGGCCCAGCGGCCACAAAGATTCCGTCTCCAACGTAAAAGCCAACCAATTCACCACGGTGCAGGAAGGCAAGGGGATTATCTCTGCGCAGCCTCTGCCGTTCGCACGGTGACACTCGCCGCCCACTTGGCGGTAGCCCCCGGGCGCGTGCAGCGACTTTCACTCAAGCAAATTCGTTGAACGAAAACAATGTCAACCAGCGGCGGCTGTATTCGAGATGCGCGCTGGCGCAAATTAGTGCGCCGAAACGGTGCCAGAGCCCACGCTGGGATTGTTTTTCTTTAAAATGAACGACAGGAAAAACATGACGATGGCCGCAATGCCCAGCACCCAGAACGTGTCGATGTATGCCAGCGCGGCGGCCTGCGCCTGGATAGAAGCGTAGATCCGCGCGAAAGCCTGCCGTTGCGCCTCGTGCAGGCTCAATCCTGAATGGACCAGTTGCTGCGCCATCCCGTCCATCGCACTTTGGAACCTTGTGTTGCCCATACTTGTACTGGTCACCAGCCTTGACTGGTGAAACTGCGATCGCCGCACGATCATCGTTGTCACAATCGAAGTTCCGACGCTGCTCCCGATGTTCCGGGTGAAGTTCACCAGGCCCGCAACCGCGTTGCTCTTCTCGGAGCGGATCCCGATGTAAGCCGCAGTGGTCGCGGGCACAAAGATGAATCCCATCGGCAAGTACTGTCCGATGCGAAGCAACGTGGCTGAACGAAAGCTGATTAACAAATCGATCCTTTGGGTCGATATATACATACCAACGGCCAGCGTGATCCACCCGAACGCGATGAGATACCTCGACTGGAATCGTCCGATCAAACGTCCCACGAGCGGCAACTCGACCAACAGCAGGATGGCCGACACCGAAAGAACCATACCCGCCGACTGCGCCGTGTAGCCCATCAGAGTCTGAAGAAACTGTGGCATTAACACGGTCGTCGCGAACGAGACCGCGCCAACCATGAACATCATCATGTTCGCGGTGGCGAAGTTCGCGTTCTTGAAAAGGCGGACATCGACGATTGGATCTTTGTGGAACCACTCATAGACGACCAGCACTGTCAGGCACACTACCGCGGTAATGGCAAGGGTCGTTATGAAATGAGATCCGAACCAGTCGTCTTCTTGTCCCTTGTCGAGCATGATTTGCAACGCGCCCACGCCCAGTGCGAGCAGCGAGAATCCGACGTAATCCAGCTTGATCTCCGATCGCTTCCGCCGAACCATCTGCGGGGGATCTTCGATCAGTCGAAGTACGAGCGCGAGGGTCAAAAGACCAACTGGCAGATTGATCAGGAATATCCATCGCCACGACGTGTTGTCCGTAAGCCAACCACCCAGGGTTGGCCCAATTGCGGGAGCGCAAACCGCGGTAATCCCGTAAATGGAAAATGCTAGGCCGCGCTTTTCCGGGGGAAACGTATCCGCCAGAATTGCTTGTGCCATGGGTTGCAAGCCGCCACCTCCAGCGCCCTGGATTACGCGGAAAAGCAATAGAAAGCCCAGACTGGGAGCGATTCCACAGAACAGGGAACTGAGGGTGAAGATGGCCATACACGCCATGAAGAATCGCTTGCGTCCGAAGAAACTCACCAACCATCCCGTGATCGGCAGAACAATAGCGTTGGCCACGAGATACGACGTGAGCACCCAAGTACTCTGATCGTTGCTCGCGCCAAGGTTGCCGGCGATATGGGGCAAGGCGACGTTCGCAATGGCAGTGTCGAGCACTTCCATGAACGCCGCCAGCGAGACGGTCACCGCGATGAGCCAGGGATTGCCCGCGGGACGCCAGATCGCCTGCTCCGCCCCTAATGAGACCGCCGTATCACTCATCGCATCATCCTACAGCGACCCGGCAAGCAGGCAGCGTGCGTCCCGTGATTCTTGAACAACATCTACGGCACCGATGGGAACAAAATACTGCGGATCGAAGACACCGCTTCATTTCCTAATCTCCATGGCGCTGCAGTAAGAGGAAATTAAAGGTTTGGTGCGAGTTCACGTGCAGATTCGAGCTCAACTCGAGATACTGATGTATTCATACTAACTAGCGAGGAAGCGGCTGAAAAGCCGCGCCCTTTATTCGTCTGATTGCCGCCCGCGCTCCCTCGATAATTTCCTGTTACACTGGCGCCCATGAGCGCGACACGGAGACAATTTCTTGGCCAATGTGCTGGAGCGGCAGCCACAGCGTGGTTCATCCCCGAGTTCGCGCGAGCGGCGTCTTCCGGTCCCTCGGTCAAGTTTCCGTCTGCGGCGCGAGAGCGGGTTTCGGTAGCAGCGTATCCATTCCGCGAGTTCATCGTTGGATGGAAAGGATGGGACGGAAAAACTCCCAGTACCGTCCCCTTATCCCAGCAGATGGAGCTAAAGGATTTCGCTGTGCACGTCGCCGAAAAGTTTAACGTGCACAAGATCGAGCCGTGGAGCCCGATCTTCCCGTCGACCGATCCAAAATACCTCGAGGGATTTCGCGCAGCGGTTGAGAAAGCTCGCTCAGCTGTGGTTGACATAGCCGTGGATGGTGGACACAGCCAGTATGCGGCGGACCCGGCCGAGCGCGTGCAAGCTATGACCGCGAGCAACCAATGGATTGACGTGGGGGCTGCCCTCGGCTCTCCCAGCATTCGCACCCACATTGACGGCGCCAAAGATTCCAAACCAGATGTAGCGCGCTGTGCCGATACCCTCGCTCGCGTCGCGGATTACGCGGTGAAGAAGAATGTCGTGGTCCATCTGGAAAATGACAATCCTGTCAGCGAAGATCCGTTTTTCATCGTCCAGGTGATTGAGAAGGTCAACAGTCCGTGGCTGCGCGCACTGCCGGATTTCGGCAACTCTCTCGCCGCGCGCGACGAGGAGTTCAACGAACGCGCACTGGAAGCGATGTTCGCCCATGCCTACGGAATCTGCCACGTGAAAGACGGAGAGGTTGATGATCAGGGCAAAGCCAGTCATGTAGATTTGGCGAAGACGTTTGCCATTCTGAAAAAACATGGCTACAAGGGCTATTGCTCGATCGAGTACGATGCGCCAGCCGATCCGTACAAGCCGACGGCGACCTTGGTGGAAAAAACCATCGAATTCCTCTCGTAGGAGCCGGCGAAAATTTACAGAGCTAGCCGGCACGTTATTCCCCCAAGCAAAGCGAGGAATCTGCTGTCGCAGCCAAATGGGGATTCGGGAAAAGAGAAAACTATGGCCGGGCAGGGAATTCAGAGGCGGGAGGTGTTGCGCATTCTGGGGACAGCAGCCGCTGCGGCGCAGTTCCCCGGCTTCAGCAAGTGGGGATTCGCATGTGGGCACATCGGCAACGCCGCGTTGCAGACAAAGCCTGCGGTCTATCGTCCGCAATTCTTCACTGCGCCGGAATACGCGACTGTCGAGCGTCTCGCCGACATCATCATTCCCAGTGATGCCACTCCCGGAGCGAAAGAAGCAGGCGTCGCGGAGTTTATCGATTTCATGGTCGCGAACGATCCCGACCCACAGTATCTGTTCCGCCTAGGATTGGCGTGGCTGAACGTCCACAGCGCCCGAAATTACGGGAAGCCATTTACCAATCTGACCGCCGACCAGCAGATTTCGTTGCTCACCCCCCACGGCTTCAAAGACAAAGCCCGTCCCGGGGAAGAAGATGGACGGAAGTTTTTCGCGCTGATGCGCGAGTACACGGTGACCGGCTTCTATACCAGCGAGATCGGATTCAAAGAGATCGACAATCCGGCACTCAAGTTCTATTCCGAGTCTCCGGAGTGTCCTCATAAAGACGATCGCGAACACCAGCACCTTACATCTACAACTTCATAACAAAGTTCCGACGTAGGAACTATGGCCAAGAAAATCTACGACGTAATCGTGATTGGAACCGGCGGCGGCGGCGGCATGGCGATCAAGACGCTGTGCGAGGCCAGCTTGAAAGTGTGTGCGCTGAAAGCAGGCAAGCGGCTCAATCCCGAAAAAGACTTTCGCTACCACCGCATGCCGTGGGACATGAAGTTTCGCGGACTCGATGATCCGAAGCGGCGCGGCGAGTCCTTCGGCTACATGGATAATGAGTACACCAGAGTCGCATGGGACCACGAAATTCCCTTCACGGTCGCGCCTGGAACGAAATGGATGTGGCCGCGCTGCAATGCTGTGGGCGGGAAGACGAATTTTTGGGGACGGAGTTCAGCTCGTTTCACTGAGATTGACTTCCGCGCGGCATCGCTCGATGGCTACGATGTCGAATGGCCGTTCACCTACGACGAGATCAGCCCGTTCTACACACGGGTTGAAAAGATGATCGGCGTGGCCAGCACGGTGCAGAACCGTCCCAGCAATCCGGATGGGACGTACTTGCCGCCGTTTAAGTTTCGCTGTCTCGACTTTATCTTGCAGGCAGGCTGCGAAAAGGTCGGAGTGCCCTATCTGCCGGACCGCTGCGCGCAGCTGACGCAGCCCCATGAGGGACATCCGGCTTGCCATTTTTGCGGCGCTGAAGTTCTACGTGCCGCGGGCGGCGTGCTGGAGGGCTCGGGAGATTCTCCCGAGATTCCCGGCTTCAGCCTTCACGAGGCCGGCACCTGCCGCATGGGGAATGATCCGAAGAATTTTGTGACCAACCGTTTCGGCCAAGCCCACGACGTGCCGAACTTGTATGTCTGCGATGCCAGCGTGTTTCTTAATTGCACCGACAAGACCACCACCATCAGCATTCTGGCGTTTTCGCTGCGTACGTCCGAACATCTGATCGAGAACCTCCGTAGCGGCGAGCACAAAGCCGCCTGAGAGTGCAGGATCTGCCATGACTTACCACCAAATGCGGACCCGATCGAAGGGCGTAATCCTCATTCGTATTGCGGTTGGCCTGATCTTCTTCACTCAGGGGATTCTCAAGTTCACCGATCCACATATGGGCGTCGAGCGGTTCACGCGCATCGGTTTCCCACATCCGGCGTTTACCGCGCATTTCGTGGGTACGTTCGAACTTGTTTGCGGATTGCTGGTTCTGTTCGGCCTCTTCACCAGGTTTGCTGTGGTTCCACTTCTCATCATAATTTCCACCGCCATAGTGACGACAAAGATTCCTGAGTTAACCCGTCCCGGCCAAGGGTTCTGGTTCATGGTCAGCGACGCGCGCACCGACTTCGCCATGTTCATGTGTTTGCTCTTCCTTCTGATTTCGGAAATTCATCGACGCTCAGAATCTGACGAGAGGTAAGGCAAGCTGACCTTGGATGAACTCCCACGGATGAAGCCGGAATTCCCACCCGCCTCACTCTCTGCACGGCTGCGGGAGCTTGCGTCCCTGTTTCTGAAGCTTGGCACCATCAGTTTCGGCGGACCTGCGGCACACGTTGCGTTGATTCAGGAGGAGATCGTCCGCCGGCGGCAGTGGGTAACGCAGCAGCTGTTTCTCGACATGCTGGGCGCCGCAAATCTTATCCCAGGGCCAACATCTACCGAGATGGCGATTAACGTGGGATTCGTCCGCGCGGGCTGGGCGGGGCTCTGCGTTGCAGGGGCGAGTTTCATCCTGCCTGCAGCTTTGATTACCGGCGCATTCGCTTGGGCGTATGTGCGTTTCGGAAGCTTGCCGCAGGCGGCTTCGGTGCTCGCCGGAATCAAGGCCGCGGTCATTGCCGTCATTGCAATCGCGATCTGGCGGCTCGGGAAGGCGGCAGTACGCGATGTGGGCCTGGCAGTGCTCGGAGGCGTAGCGCTGGCAGCTTTTTTCTTCGGCGTGAATCCGATCGCAATCTTGTTCGGGGGCGGGTTGATCGGAATGCTCTCGCGGCGGGCCGTGGATCTTCGCGGCACCAGTGCGATGTCCGTCTCGGCCGTACTTCGATCTCGCATTTTCGCAAGTGGCTGGAAAGGCCTGCGGATCGGGTCGTTGCGCTCGGCGACTTTGGTAGCGACCGTGTCGGTCGCGGCGGGAGCGGCGGCAGCCCGACCCACCATCGGAAAGATCGCTTTATTTTTCCTTAAAGTCGGCGCGGTCCTCTATGGCGGAGGATACGTGCTCCTGGCGTTCCTCGAGCAGGGACTGGTGCAGCAACACGCGTGGCTGACGCGTCAGCAATTGCTGGACGCGGTGGCGATCGGCCAGTTCACTCCGGGCCCGGTTCTCTCCACAGCGACCTTCATTGGATACATTCTCGGCGGCGCACCGGGAGCGGCCGTGGCAACCGTCGGAATCTTTCTGCCATCGTTCGTCTACGTCGCATTGCTGGCACCGGTTCTCTTCCGCTTGCGCAAGTCGCCGTGGATCGCCGCATTCCTTGATTCCGTGAATGCGTGTGCGGTGGCACTGATGGCGGGAGTGACATTCCAATTGGGATCCGACGCGTTAAGGGGATGGATGTCATGGGTCCTCGCTCTGGCGTCACTTGCAGTCCTCCTACGATGGAAAGTTAGTCCGGCCTGGGTTGTGCTGAGCGGAGGCATTGCCGGGCTGCTGCTGGCCCTCTGGCGCTGACCGTGATAGCCTCCAGTCGAAATTTAATCTCACCCCTGAGGAACACCATGAAGGTACATCGCATTGTCGTGGGAGTCATGCTGCTCGTGTTCTGTATAGCCGCCGGAGCGGCCGACCGCAAATACATCGTCAAGCCGCGAGCCTCTGACATGAAGGCTCTGCCGTTCAGCGACGGCGTGCTGGTTGGTAATACTCTTTACATCGCCGGCCATATTGGATTGGACCCAAAGACCGGCACGCCGCCCGCCAGCGCGGATGACGAAGCGCGCCTGGTGATGGAGGGCGTGAAGTCGACCGTTGAGCAAGCAGGCCTGACCATGGACGATGTGGTTACGGTGCAAGTCTTCTGCACCGACCTGAAGTACTACGAGACGTTCAATAACGTCTACAAAACCTACTTCCCCGGCGACTATCCCGCTCGGGCGTTCATCGGAGTTGCCACTTTGTTGCGCGGGGGAAAATACGAAGTGTTGGGAATCGCGGTGAAAAAGTAAACATAACTTTCCCACAGCGGATTCGTATTTTGTTCGCCACAACGGACCCTTTTGTGATAAACGTATAGGCCATGCGGAAGGCCGTAAATCATCTCAGAAAATGTGATCCGGTTCTGTGCGACATCATTGAGCGCGTCGGTCCGTGCCGCATGCAATTTGCGCCGGCGGATTTCTGTCGTCTGGCCGAAGCGATCATTTATCAACAACTGAATGGCAAGGCTGCCGCAACCATCTTCAAGCGCTTTGCCGAGCTTGCTGGCGACCCCCTCACCCCGGAAGGCATTCTGATATTGACCGACGAGCAACTCCGCAGTGTGGGTCTATCAAAGCAGAAGTCGTCTTATCTGAAAGACCTGGCCGCGAAGACTGCGGCGGGATTGTTAGACTTCAAGCGCCTGTCCGACCTACCGGACGAAGAAGTCATCCAGCATCTGACCCAGGTCAAAGGCATGGGCGTCTGGACCGCACACATGTTTTTGATGTTTTCCCTCAAGCGTCCAAACGTCCTGCCCACCGGGGATTACGGCGTGCAAGTAGCGGTTAAAAAGCACTACAAGAAACGCAAGCTGCCGAAGCCGAAGGATATGGAAAAAATCGCCCGAGCCTGGGAGCCTTACCGCAGCGTTGCCTGTTGGTACATGTGGCGGAGTCTGGACATCAAAACGCTGTGATTCAAACCCATTCCAACAGGGCTACTGTGAACCCCAGTCTCCTGTGTGGTTAAATGGTTGTGATGCCTGACATCAAAATTCGAGTCCTGGTAGCGAAGCCGGGCCTGGACGGACACGATCGCGGGGCGAAAGTCATTGCCCGCGCCCTGCGCGACGCCGGCATGGAGGTCATCTACACCGGCCTGCGCCAAACTCCAGAGATGATCGTGAGCGCGGCGCTGCAGGAAGACGTGCAGGTGATCGGCCTCTCGATTCTCTCCGGCGCGCACAATGCCATCGTTCCCCGCGTAATGGACTTGCTGAAGCAGAACAAAATGGAAGATGTCATCGTTCTTGTTGGCGGCATCATCCCCGACCAGGACATCGATGGCCTTAAGAAGGCGGGCGTGGCCGCAATCTTTCAGCCCGGCACCGCCATGGACGACATTGTTCAGTTCATCCGCAGTCACGTGAAGGGGCCCGGCGTGCCGGCGCTCGGGTAATGTCCGGCATCGAAGCGTCTCGCGCCAGCAAGATACTCTCCCAAACTGTCGGCCCCGCTCCGTGGTATTGGCAAACCTTTCCGTCGTTCCAATCGCTCGCTGGCCAGCGTTTTCGCTGGACCCATCACGGATCAGAAGGACCATTGGGGCACCTCATTACCCTCGGGCTTGAACAGGAACCCGAAAGAGCGCGTCTCGCCTTGAATACGTATTGCCGTCCTATTCTGGTGCCGCCTCATTTTCTCGGCGTCTGGTGTCCAGAGGGACGCAACCTTCGCATGGCATGTTTCGATCCCGATCAGCTCAAGGCGTTCGATCTCGCCGAGGTCGCAGGATGGTTCAAAGCTTCTTCCGAGCGCATCTACGCCGCGACTCCTCCCATCGCCGATTTCGAGATTCCGTTGGCGCTTGGGCCTAGCACGCACAAGATTCAGGTCCCGCCGGAATTTGCAGCCGTCGACGAGTTGATCGTTCCTACCAGCTACAAAGGCATGTCGAACGACGATCCGGCATTCGCGCTTTTCGTTTTCTACTTGCAGGCCGGATTGGTCGAGGTGCTGCCGCAGAAGTGGTTCACCGCCTCCCAATACCGCGTCGGGCAGCAATGGATCACGCGCGCCGTCCGCGATCCCGAGTCCCAGCGCATTGTTGGCGAGTGTTTTGGAGTTGGAACCTTTCTGCTGGAGGAGGACGGCTGCCGGCTGGCAGAGTGGATCGTACGCAACCCATAGCTCCATGATTGTTTCGAGCTCTCCGCCCTGTGTTCCTGTCGATGTCTAATTCCTCATTTCAGATCGAGTCGCTCAACGGCGTGCGCGTTTTGCGCTTGATCTCAGAAGATGGGACGAACCGCCTGACGCGCGAATGCGTTCTGTCCTTGGCCGATGACATTGCCCGCTTGCAACAGGATGCGAAGCCACTGGTTATCGCTGGGAACGCCCGATTTTTTTCTGCCGGAGCGGAATTGGAAGAGATTGCCGCCCTCAACGGTCCAAGCGCCTACGAATTTTCCAAGATGGGGCAAGCGCTGATGGAATCGATAGAGAGCTTTCCGGCGCCAGTCTGCGCCGCGATCTCCGGATACTGCATGGGTGGAGGCTTGGATCTGGTCCTCGCGTGCCACCGCCGCATCGGATCTCCCAGCGCCGTCTTCGGGCATCGCGGAGCGGCCTTGGGTCTAATCACTGGATGGGGAGGTACGCAGCGCTTGCCCCGCCTGATCGGCAAGGGCCGCGCCCTGCAAATGTTCGTTGCGGCAGAGAAAGTCAGCGCCGACCAGGCGCTTCGCATCGGATTAGTCGACACGATTGCCACCGATCCGGTCGCCGAAGCGATTCGGCGGATTGCGCAATGATCGCCCGAAACCCGCAAGCCTCCGCTCTGCGCTCCGAGCGATGCTCCGGACTCCCCTGCATTGCGCCATTCTGCCCGCGTGTTATACCGTAGTCAGTCCGCTCCTTCGATCCATGTCGAATCGCAACGAAACTCTCGCAGTAAACTCCTCGGCCGCCGGAACCGTGTTGGTGACGAAAGTTGATCCAACTTCGGCGCGCTTCGAGGCCAACATGCGTTTCCTGGCCGATCTGATGTCGCAAGTGCGGAACGAAGGCGAAAAAATCTGCGAAGGCGGAGGCCTGAAAGCGATCGACAGCCAGCATGCCAAAGGCCGGTTGACCGCCCGCGAACGCATTCAATTGCTTGCCGATCCGGATTCCTTTTTCGAGTTGGGACTTTATGCGGCGCACGGCATGTACGAGGAATGGGGCGGGGCTCCGGCGGCTGGCGTGATCACGGGAATGGCGCGGGTGCACACGCGCATGGTCATGATCGTCGCCAACGACGCCACGGTGAAAGCCGGTGCATTTTTTCCGATGACGTCGAAGAAGGTCATCCGCGCCCAAAATATCGCCATCGAGAATCGCATTCCCACGATCTACCTCGTCGATTCCGCCGGAGTGTTCCTGCCTCTGCAGGAAGATGTCTTTCCCGACACCGACGATTTCGGACGCGTCTTCCGCAACAATGCCGTGATGTCGGCGATGGGCATCCCCCAGATCGCCGCGATCATGGGCATGTGCGTGGCTGGCGGAGGCTATCTGCCGGTCATGTGTGATCACGTTTTGATGACCGACGGTAGCGGTCTGTTTCTCGCCGGCCCTGCGTTGGTGCAGGCGGCCATCGGACAGAAAGTCTCGGCGGAGGAGCTCGGCGGCGCCGCGATGCATTCGGCGATCAGTGGCACTGTCGATTTTCGCGAGCCCAATGATGAGGCCTGCATTGCGCGGATTCGCTCGATCGTCGAGAAGTGGGGATACCGCCGTCTTTCTCCGTGGGACCGAAAGAAGCCCGTTGAGCCTGCGCTGGCGGCCGAAGAAATCTACGGCATCTACGATCCGTCTCCCGCGCGTCCTTACGACATGAAGGAAGTGTTAGCCCGGGTGCTCGACGGGAGCCGCTTCGATGAGTACAAGCCCGAGTACGGCAAGACGTTGATCTGTGGCTACGGCCGCATCGGTGGCTTTGCGGTCGGCATCGTTGCCAATCAGAAACTGCACGCGCAGCAGACCGATCACGAAGGCCACAAACGGGTTGAGTTCGGCGGAGTCATCTATACTGAATCCGCCGAGAAAGCCGCGCGCTTCATCATGGACTGCAACCAGAATTTGATTCCACTGGTCTTCTTCCATGACGTAAACGGGTTCATGGTGGGACGCGATGCCGAGTGGAGCGGCATCATCAAAGCCGGCGCCAAGCTGGTGAACGCCGTTTCAAATTCTGTTGTGCCCAAGATTACGGTAATCGTCGGCGGATCGTTCGGGGCCGGTCACTATGCCATGTGCGGAAAGGCCTTCGATCCGCGCTTTGTGTTTGCCTGGCCCACGGCGCGTTACGCGGTGATGAGCGGCGACTCAGCCGCCGGCACCCTGGTCGAGATCAAGGTCAAGCAACTCGAGCGCGGCGGGAAGAAGTTGAGCGAGGAAGAAAGAAAAGAGTTGTACGATTCGGTCAAGCGCACTTACGACGAACAAACCGATCCCCGCTACGGCGCGGCCCGCCTATGGATCGACAAGATTATTGATCCGATCGAGACGCGAGACGCGATCACGCAGGCTTTGGAAGCAGCGGCCCTGAACCCGGACGTGGCGGAGTTTAAAGTAGGGGTTCTGCAGACGTAGGCAACTCCTTTTGGCCATCGATTCACACGGATTGACGCTGCTTTCTAAATAGTTTTGTTTAATCCGTGCGATCCGCGTAAATCCGTGGCCAAGAATTTTATATGAATGCGCCAGTGAAATTAATCGAATGTCCCCGCGATGCCTGGCAAGGGCTGAAGGGGATGATCCCTGCCGATTTGAAGGTCGACTATCTCAAAGCCCTGATCAGCGTTGGCTTCAAGCACATCGACGCCGTTTCGTTCGTGTCGCCCAGGGCCGTCCCGCAGATGGCCGATTCCGAGGAAGTTTTGAAGGACCTCGATCCACCAGATGATGTCGAGATCATCGGCATCGTCGTCAACGAAAAAGGCGCGCAACGGGCCATCGATACGAAAGCGGTCTCGACCATCGGGTTTCCCTATTCGATCTCCGAGACGTTCCTTCGCAAGAATCAGAATCAGTCTCCCGAAGAAGCGCTCGAAGAACTGGAAAAGATTCAGAAGAAGGCCGACGCCGCCCGGCTTGAGGTGGTGGTCTACATTTCGATGGCATTCGGCAATCCATACGGCGACCTATGGAATCCAGACGAGGTGATCGAGGCCATCTCGCTGATGGAGGTCGACAACTTGCGCATGATCTCGCTGGCGGATACCGTGGGAATGGCCAGCAGCCAACAAATCAGCGATCTGGTCGGCACTGTGATGGCGAAGTTCGACTACCTGGAGATTGGCGTGCATCTTCACAGCCGTCCCGAGCAAGCGGACGAGAAAATCATCGCTGCATACAATGCAGGCTGCCGGCGTTTCGACTCGGCGTTGGGCGGGTTGGGTGGATGTCCCTTCGCCCAAGACGCTCTAGTGGGCAATATCCCGACGGAAAAAGTGATTGAGACCCTTCGCCAGCACGGCGCGGACTTGCCAGCGCTTAAGCCACTCGATACTCTTCTGAAGGCGACCGCGGGCATGGTGGCAAAATATTCGGAATCGCAAGCCGCGGACTAGAAAGCCGAGATCTCCACAGACCACACATCAACGCAATCGAAATGAGATGGCAGTTCTTGGTGTATCAGTGATGATCCGCGAAAATCCGTGGCCAGTTTAAGCATGACCTATAAAACCATCCAACTCGCGTACGAAGGCGCTATCGCCACGATCACACTGAACCGCCCCGACAAGCGCAATGCGATCAGCTTCGAATTGATTGACGAATTGTTGCAAGCGTTCGACGAGATCTCGAAGTCAGACGCAATCGTGCTGATTCTGACCGGAGCGGGCAAAGCGTTTTGCTCAGGAATGGATCTCGAAAATCTGAAGTCTTTGCTCGGTCGAACGCTAGAACAGAATCTCGATGACTCGCAAACTATGGTCGAGCTTTTCAGGGCGCTCTACGAGTTTCCCAAGGTCACGATCGCCGCGGTAAACGGGCCGGCCATCGCGGGAGGCACCGGACTGGCCCTTCTGTGCGACTTCACTCTCGCTGTCCCCGAGGCGATGTTCGGATACACCGAAGTTCGGATCGGTTTTGTTCCGGCGATCGTCTCGACGTTCTTGCTGCGCCAGGTCGGCGAGAAACAGGCCCGCGACCTTTTGCTGACAGGCAGACTCTTCGGATCCGAAGAGGCGCGAGGCATGGGACTGATCAACGAGATCGTTCCTCCGGAGAATCTGCTTGTCCGCTCCCAGGAATTAGCTGAGGTCTTGATGGCCAACAGCTCCGCGTCGCTCCGAGCTACGAAGCAATTGCTCACAGACCACGCTCGCGCCGAACTGGATATGCGGGTTGAAGCCGCAGTTCGCGAAAATGCCGCCATTCGCAGCACCGCCGACTTCCGCGAAGGCATTACAGCATTTCTGGAGAAGCGTAAACCGGTGTGGACCGGCAAATGATCTCAAAGAACAGTCATTGGAACGAGACGCGTCTGCGGGTGCGCTATGCGGAAACCGATCAGATGGGCGTGGTCTATCACTCGAATCATTTGATCTGGTTTGAAGTGGGCCGCGTGGAACTCATGCGCGAAATGGGTTTCTCGTACAGGGAGATGGAAAAGGAAGACGGGCGCTTCATTGCCGTTGCCGAGGTGAAGTGTCGCTATCGTGCGCCCGTGTACTACGACGAAGAAGTGTTGGTGCGTACCAGGATCAAGACCGTTCGCGAGTCCGTGGTCGTTTTTAGCTACGAGCTCAACCGGGTTGAGACAGGTGCGCTCCTGGCCGAAGGCGAGACGACGCACGTTGTCACGGATTCGAACATGAAGGCATCAACTCTGCCGGAAAAATATTTAATCGCTTTCCGCGCTGCGGTAGGGAAGTAAGAAACTCGGGAGCCTCTTGAACGCACTCCACATCTCAGGAAACGATCTGACGCTGGAAGCCGTATGCGAAGTTGCCGTCGACCGGCGCGCCGTGCTTCTAGCGCCGGATGCACGCGACGCCGTCAATCAGGCGCGCGCGGTGGTCGACGAGATCGTCGCCAGCAATAAAGTCGCTTACGCCATCACCACCGGCGTCGGCAAATTGAGCGATGTCCGCATCGCTGGAGATCAAATTCGCGAGCTGCAAGTCAATCTCGTCCGATCTCACGCCGTCGGAGTCGGAGCGCCGCTCTCCGTGTCCGAGACGCGCGCCATGATGTTACTTCGCGCGAATTCATTGGCCAAGGGCCACTCCGGAGTGCGTGCTCTTGTCATCGATACCCTTTGCGAACTGCTCAATCGCGGCGTCACTCCATGTGTGCCTTCGCAAGGCAGTGTAGGCGCGAGCGGTGATCTGGCTCCACTGGCGCACCTGGCCCTCACGCTCATCGGAGAAGGCGAATGCTTCGACGACAAGGGCGTGCGCATCCCCAGTGCCGAAGCGTTGAAGCGGGCGCAGATCAAGCCTCTCGTGCTCGAGTCGAAAGAAGCCATCTCCCTGATTAACGGGACGCAGGCGATGCTAGCCGTTGGCACTCTATCGCTCCTGGCGGCAGAAATTCTGGTAGATTCCGCGGACGTCCTCGGCGGCCTCTGCTGTGACGCGCTCAAAGGCACGGACACCGCATTCGACGAACGCATCCACAAGGCGCGTCCCCACAGCGGGCAGATCAAGACTGCGGCCAACCTGCGGCGGATGCTAGAAGGCAGCCAGATCCGCGAATCGCACCGCGACTGCGGCCGCGTGCAAGACGCTTATTCTCTTCGCTGCATCCCGCAAGTTCACGGCGCCGTGCGCGACACTCTGGAGTTCTGCCGCAGTACATTCGAAACCGAGGCCAATTCTGCCGTCGACAATCCGCTCGTGTTCATCACCGACGCAAAGAATGCGGAAGGGGACGTGATCTCTGGAGGTAATTTCCACGGCGAGCCGCTGGCGTTCGCGTTGGACTTCCTGGCGATTGCCCTCACCGCGCTCGCGGGCATCAGCGAGCGGAGAATTGAGCGACTCGTAAATCCTGCGCTCAGCGAGGGATTGCCGCCATTCTTAGCACCAGGAGCGGGCCTCAACTCCGGTTTCATGATGCCGCAGGTTACGGCAGCGGCGCTGGTCAGCGAGAACAAGGTGCTGGCTCACCCGGCCTCCGTCGACTCGATCACAACGTCGGGCAATAAAGAGGATTATGTTTCTATGGGTATGACGGCGGCGCTTAAACTCAAGCGCATTCTCGACAACACCCGCAACGTGCTCGCGATTGAAGCGATGGCAGTCGCGCAAGCGCTCGACTTCCTGGCTCCCTTGAAGACCTCGAAGCGCGGCCAGGCTGCTCATGCGGCAATCCGCTCCGTGTGCCCGACTATGGAAAAGGACCGGGTTATGTATAACGATTTGGCGCGCATTGCCGAACTCCTGGCCACCGGCGAGATCGCAGAGTCGTTACATTAATTCCTGCAGGATATTGTCCCGATGAAGACGCTCACCGAGTACCTGAAGTTTCATACCAAGACACACCGCGCCTACGTACACATCACGCCACAGGTGGAAGTGATCGTCCGCAAGAGCGGCGTCAACGAAGGTATGGTACTGGTTTCCGCAATGCACATTACCGCCGGCATCTACGTTAACGACAATGAGAGCGGCCTAATTGAAGACATCGATCAGTGGTTGGAGCATCTGGCACCGTTTCGCAAGAATTACAAGCATCACGAAACCGGCGAGGACAACGGCGACTCGCACTTGAAAGCTTTGCTCATTCATCACGAAGTCATCGTGCCCATTACTTCGGGTAAACTCGACCTCGGTACGTGGCAGCGAATCTTTTACGCCGAATTCGATGGACAGCGCGACAAGCGCGTCATCATCAAAGTTATGGGAGAGTGACGACATGTCGGAAGAGTTGAACGAACTGCAGGAGCACGCCGAGCATGCTAAGGAAGATCCAACGCTCGCTCCGGTATCAGTGACCATGGCCATCCTGGCCGTGCTGGTAGCCGTGGTCTCCTTGCTGGGACACCGCGCCCACACGGAAGAAGTGGTCTTGCAGGCGAAGGCGTCAGATCAGTGGGCTTACTATCAAGCGAAAAACATTCGGCGCCATACCGACGAGCTATTCACGGACCTCACTTCCGTGGAAGCCACTACCGACTCGCCAGCCCTGGCGAAGTTGCGCGACAAATATTCTCAGGAAGCCTCGCGCTACAAGGATGAGCAGAAGGAAATCGAAGACAAGGCTCACGAGATGGAGGCGGAGGTCGCTACCGAACGAAATCGCGCCGATCGTTACGACTTGGCGGAAGTATTCCTCGAGATAGGTTTGGTGATCACTTCGATCACGTTGCTCTCGGGCCGCAGGATGTTCTGGTGGCTCGGCATTTTATTGGGAGTGGTCGGTATCGTCGTCTCCGCGACAGCTCCCCTCCTGCATTGAGCGCACTCGAAATCGCTTAGACGTCTCCACGCTTCGTCTCCGAAGACGCAACCACTGTGTCTAGATTTGCGTTTGCCTTCGCAACCAGAAACGGCCCAATTGCCAGCACGTCCATGCGCGTGCGCCGGAAGCAGTCGATGGCCTCTTCCGGCGTGCATACGATCGGTTCATTCTCGTTGAAGCTCGTGTTGAGGATCACCGGTATTCTTGTCTTGCGATGGAAAGCGGAAATGAGGTCGTAATACATCGGATTTTCCTCACGCGTCACGGTCTGCAACCGCCCTGTATCGTCCACATGGTTGACCGCGCATAGTTCTTTCCGCTTCTCAGGCCGGATCTTGTACACGTGCAGCATGAACGGCGATGGATGATCATGTTCAAAATATTCGTGCTGGTGGTCCGCCATGATCGACGGCGCAAACGGACGAAACCATTCACGATGCTTGATTCGCGCATTGAGCACGTCTTTCATGTTGGGCAATCCCGGATGCGCAACGATCGACCGATTCCCCAGCGCCCGCGGCCCCCACTCCATGCACCCCTGAAACCATCCAACTACATTTCCCGCCGCAATCTGCTCCGCTGTTTCATCGAGTAGCGCGCCTTGTTCCAGCTTGCGATATTGCAATCCCACGCTCTGCAGCGCTGACTGAATCCGCGATTCAGAAAACTCCGGACCAAGATACGAATGCTTCAACTCGTGGCGCCGAGGCTGCTTCAAGACAGAATGATACGTATGAAGAGCCGCCCCGATAGCGAGGCCTTCATCGCCCGCAGCCGGCTGAATGTAGGTTCGGCGGAACGGAGTGCGATCGAAGAGCTTGCCATTGGCCACACTGTTGAGCGCGCATCCACCGGCCATCGCCAGATTGTCCATGGGTACTCGTGAGTGCAAGCTATTCAGCAAATGGAAGAAGATTTCCTCGAAGCGATGCTGCAACGCAAATGCTAGATCCATATCGCGCTGCGCGATGTCAGTATGCGGCTTGCGCGGTTCTCCGAACAGTTTCTCCATCCGATCGGAGAAATGCCGGGCTAGGCGCACGGTCCCATCCGGCAGCACTTGCATGCCTTGATTGCTGCCGAGCGGCTTGAAATAGCTCAGGTCTAACTGAAAGCCGCCATTCTTTGGATTTACGATCTTACTGATCTCGCTGCAGTACATTTCTTTTCCGTACGGAGCGAGGCCCATGACTTTGCCTTCGTCGCCATACTTCGAGTACCCGATGAATTCGCAGATCATGGTGTAGAGGCTGCCAAGCGAGTGCGGCAGGAACACGCGCTCCAAGACTTCAATCTCGTTGCCCTCACATCGCGCCATCATGGTCGAGACGAAATCTCCCGATCCGTCGTAACTGAATCCTGCTGCCTTTTCCCACGGCGAGCAGTAATACGCGCTGGCGATGTGCGCTACGTGATGCTCAAGATGATGTTCCTGAAAACGTAACTGTGCCGAATCTACGTCCAACGCTTTCGCGAGCAGTGAACGCACGTCCCTCATGGCTTCCTTACGCTGACGAAGACGGATCAAGTTGAGAAGTCTTGCCGGATTCGTGAGTGCGTACTGAACTTTCTTGACCAGGTTCGCATCGCTGTCTTGGCCGACACCGACATGCTCCACATCCGAAATGCGCGCGCCCACCGCATCCAGGCAGGCTTTGACCGCAAGAGCAGGGAAGCCGCCAAAATGTTTGTGTCGGTTTAACCGCTCTTCGGCTATGGCGAACTTCACTTCTCCATCGACAACGATCGCCACGGAGGCGTCCGCGTGAAACATATTGAGGCCCAAAATGAGCATGAACTAGCTATATCTCCCGTGAAGTCGCGTGCGATGGCGGATCATTCGTGCAGGTTGGAGCCAAGGGTAGCTGATCGCCGGCTCGATTCGAGGAATGCGGCGGTGTTCAATTCAAGGCACTTTCCCGTGGCAACCGACTTCTCAATCAGAAATGTCGCCAACGTGGAGCAAACCAGATCCTCGAGCCGAATCGCAGGTTCGTTCCTCTGTCGCACGGACTGCACAAATGCTTCCCACTCGGCGCGGTGTCCTTTGTCCTGACGCCATCGCGAACGGATGATTTCTTTGCGTCCGCCTCGAACCAGTTCCAGTCGCCGGAAGTCTTCGAGCACCGCGGTGTTGCCTCCGCCAAAAATCTCGATCCGCTCCTTCGAAAAAGAGCGATCGCCGTTGGCGAGATAGCTGACGGTTCCTTCCGAGCCATTGGCAAAACGCAGCGAGATCAGCACATTGTCACCGCTGTATCGCGGGCCGCCGCTCACAGCTCGTGCTTCGACCGCCGCAATCGGAGATCCGGCTAGGAACATCAGCAGATCGACAAAGTGGCAGACCTCCCCGAGGATTCGTCCACCGCCCTGTTCGCGGTCATTAACCCAATGGTCGGGAGGAAGGTATCCCGCGTTGACTCGATAATGCAGCGCCAAAGGCTCGGAAATCGGCGCAAGGAACGACTTCATGCGCAAGCTCATCGGCGCAAAGCGGCGGTTGAACCCGGCCATCAGAGCAGGCCGTTCGGGCGCTCCGTAGTAGGCACAAAGAATGGATCGCAGTTCATTCTCCGACAAGCAGAGCGGCTTCTCACAAAACACATTCTTGCCCGCTGCGAGGGCGGCCTCGACTTGGACTGCGTGCAGGTGGTGACGCGTGGCCACGACTACAGTATTAATCTTCGGATTCTGTAGGACTTCCCCCTCGTCGGTCGTGCAACATCGAAATCCGAATCTGCGGGCGGCGTGTTGTGCGTGTGCCCCGGTCGCCGCACAGATGGTAACCAGAGAGGTGATGGGCGAGGACTTCATCGCCGGAATCAAGGTGGACGAAGCAAATCCTCCCGCCCCGAGTAGCCCGACGGCAAGCTCCGCGACCGGAGCGGAAGGCATGTCAGACGACGTTGTTTCCGGAACGAACGTGAGCGTCCGCGACTCGTCGGCATCTCCTTGGTATTGAATCACTACTCCCAGGTAGGCCTGGCGCGATTCACCCGTGATCAACTCGTACGCAGTCTCAGCGCGATCAATCGCAAACCGGTGCGTGATCAGCGGTCCAACCTGGATCTTCGTGTCCGCGAGCATCTGCAGGAACGCTTCCATGTTGCGAGCTTCCGTCCAGCGCACATAGCCGATCGGGTAATCTCGCCCCTTCTGCTCGTACACGGAATCGTAACGTCCGGGCCCGTAAGACCGTGAGATGCGGAAGTCCAGTTCCTTCTCGTAGTATGCCTTCCGCTCGATGTCGATGCCGACCGTGCCCACGGCCACAACGATCGCGCGGTCGCGTGCAATCGCCCCCGCCAGATTCACTGGATCGCTGCTTGGAGTTTCGGCCGTGATGACCACGGAATCCACGCCCACGCCGCGGGACATTTCAAAACACAAACTGCGAAATGCCTCGCCCGAACTCTCCACTCCGTCCGCGCCTAGATGCAGGGTCGTGTTCGCGCGGGATGCGTCGAGATCCATTCCCACAACCCGGCAGCCTGCAGCCCTCAACAACTGCACCGTGAGTTGGCCCATCAGGCCCAATCCAATCACAGCGACGATATCTCCAAGCTTAACTTCGGCCGTGCGAATTCCGTGAAGCGCAACTGCCCCCAGCGTCGCGAAGGCAGCTTCATCGAACGGGACCGCATCTCTGCCAACACCTTCGCGCACGGGAATTCGCGCAACTAGCAGCCTCGGCACACAAGCCATCTCCGCATGCACCGCAAACCCAGCGCCCGCACACGCCACGCGATCGCCCGGATGAATGTCGGTCACTCCCTGGCCGACCGCGACGACGGTTCCCGCGCTGCTGTATCCCGGATTCTGCGGCTGATCGAGCCGGCTTCGCACCGTCTGAATGGCCGACAAGATTCCATCCCGCTGCGCTTTGGTGATGACATCGCGAACCAGATCCGGTCGGGACTTCGCTTTCTGCAGCAGACTCTTCTTGGCAAATTCAGAGGAAGCCCGTTCCGTACCAGCCGACACCACAGACGCGGCAATTCGTACCAACACACAACCGGGAAGAAGCTGAGGCGCAGGGACCTCCTCCACCGAGATGTCGCCCGTCCGCGCGTGCTGCAAGACCTGTTTCATGCGGTAGCGGCTTGCCTCGCGTGGAGTGGGTCGGCCTCAAATCTTTGCGCCCCGCCGTCCAGGAATGTTTGCATCCATAGCTCGAGCGTGAGGAATTGCCAGAGCTGCATCGACCAGTCGCGGCGTCCACTGCGATGCTCTTCGATGAAGCGCTCAATCGCCTGTGGCCGAAAAATGCCGCGCTTGCGAACCTGCGACGACGACAGCAGTTCGTCCACCATGGGCTTGAGATCGTGAGCCAACCAGTAGTCCACCGGAGCGCCGAACCCAGCTTTTGGTTGTTGCAACACTTCGCGCGGAAGGATGTCGCGCATCGCCCGCCGGAAAATGTATTTTGTCTTGGGCCGCAACCGGCCCTTCAGCTTCAGACTTGGCGGTACCTGCCAGGCCACGAATTCAGCGAGTTCGCGATCCAGGAACGGCACACGCACTTCGACGGACGAGGCCATGCTCATCTTGTCGTTGTACGTGAGATTCAGGCTCGCCATGAAAATCTTCGAGTCGACATAAAGCATTTGGTGCAGGAAGTCAGCGTCGCGCACCGAATCGAACGCCGCACGGTGCGATCCACTCGGATCGGATACGGATGCTGCGAATCCGCTGTCGTACAGATCTGATTTCTGATCGCGGTCGAGATACGTTCCGTTCCGAATGAATCGATCGACCGGGTCGAGTGATGCACTGCGTGCCATTTTCTTTGCCAGCCTCACGCCGCCCTTCGCCGCAGTTCCCCGCAGGCTCGGCAATGCAGCCAGTCCAGCCTCGGTCATCCGGCGCGCGCGCGAGGGCAAGCGTCCGTAGGCCTGAGCCCAGTAATGCGCCGCGTGTTTGCGATATCCGGCAAACAGTTCGTCCCCGCCCACTCCCGAAAGAAGCACTGTGGCCTGCTGGCGAGCCTCGCGGCAAACAAGGTAGGCAGGGATAATTGCCGGATCCGCAGTGGGCTCATCCATGTGCCAGACGAGCCGCGGCAGCAGGTCGGTTACATCGGGCTCGACCACAATGCGTTCGTTTTCGCAGCCCAGGTTGCGAGCGAGTCGCGCAGCGACCTCTGGATCGTCCAGCGTGTTCTCGCCGACTCGATACTTCCGCGGGAAAGTAATCGTGTACGTGCGCACCGTCTGATTCGTCGCCTTGCTCATCATCGCAACGATCGACGAAGAATCAAGCCCAGCGCTGAGAAATGCTCCGATCGGAACGTCGCTGACCATCTGTGCTTCGACAGAACGCCGAAAGCGCTCACGAACCTCATTTGCCAGATCGTCTTCTGAGCGTGTGTAGACCTGATCCGCTCCTGGGAATTTCAGATCCCAGTATTGCGTGATCTTCAGTTCGCCATTGCGGAATATCGCGGAGTGCCCCGCTGGAAGCTTCAAGATGCGGCGGAACATCGTCTTGGGATCGGGAACCCAGAGAAACGTCAGGTACTGATGGAGCGAGTCCACGTCAAGTTCCGCCTCAATGCCAGGCACCTGCAGAAGAGCCTTGATCTCCGATGCGAACGCGAACGATTCGCCGCTGTGAAAGTAATAGAAAGGCTTGACGCCAAAGTGATCACGGGCGACGAACAGCGTCGGCGTTCCCGAGCGCAGGTCGCATACGGCGAAGGCGAACATTCCGTTCAGGCGCTTCACGCAATCGGGACCTTCCAGCTCGTAGAGATGAATGATCACTTCGGTGTCAGTATGGGAATTGAATCGGTGTCCTTTGCTCTCGAGTTCGCGGCGAAGCTCGGAGAAGTTGTATATCTCACCGTTATAAGTGATCCAGACCGTTCGATCTTCGTTGCACATCGGCATGTGGCCGACGGGAGACAAATCCAGAATGGCGAGACGTCGGCTGCCCAATCCGATATACGCTCCATCCGGAAACTTCCGATCCCACAGGCCGGAGTCGTCAGGGCCGCGATGCGCCTGAACGTCGGTCATCCGCGCCAGCGTTTCTCGATCTCCGCAATTCACTACACCGCTAATTCCGCACATTCGCTCGGTCAGTTCCTTTGCAGCGCGCCTTGCGCTTTAAGTTCGTAGATCTTGGCCTTGATGTGGAAAAACTGCACGCCCTGCATTCCGCAATAAATCAATCCTGGGATGCCGTCGAGAAATCCCAGAGCAAGAATATATTTATACAAAAAGAAAAGTGCGGGCGAGCCGGGGATCGCAAAAAACTTCTTCCGCAGCCACCGCCTCCGCTGCGCTTGCGATCCAAAAAACGAAGGTACCAGATCCCTGGCGTTGTCTTCGCCCTCGAGCCACACGCGTGCTTCCCAGTTCGAATATTCATCGTGCTTGCGGATATAGTGGGAAAGCGACTCGACATTGTGATGAAACAAAGGATGCCGCAGCCTCGCAGTTCTCCCCGGCCCTCCGTCCGCTTCGATCACGATGTGCTCGTGCACCTCCATGTCGGCCATCGACCGATCCTGCTCCTTGAGCCGGCATTCGAAGCGGCCTTTGCCTCTACGAAACAGGGAGAGCTTGTAAAAACTCGCACCGCTGTGCCGAAGCTCCTTACCCAAGAAAAACATGCGCAGCGCAACGTAATAACCATCGCAATCCGGATTTTGAATGGCCTGCCGGATTTCCTGCGCCAGTTCCGGAGTCAGTGCCTCATCCGCATCGACCAGAAATATCCAATCGTAGGCGAAAGGCAGAGACTCGATCGCCCACTGACGCTTCTTCGGCCAGCCTCCCTGATAATGGAACTGCACCACGTGCGCTCCGTGCGCCTGCGCAATTTCGATCGTCCCGTCTGTGCTCTGAGAGTCAATGACGTAGACCTCTCCGACATCACGCAGGGACTGCAGGCAACGCGGCAGGTTGCGAGCTTCATTACGCGCGGCAACAATTACGGTGATCGGAAGGCTGGACGCGGCGGTTTCTTTCCGCACTTGTTTCGATTCTTCCAGTTCAGGCATTTTGCGAGTCAGAGGCTCTTAGTATTTTACTCTGAGCCACCCCTTCGGAGTATGGCTCAAATGCCTATGCGGATGTCACGGCTATACTGGTATTCGAAATTCTCATGGACTCGATCGCCGCCCAAAAAGAGACCGTCCGCGATTTCTGGAATGCCGACCCCTGCGGCTCGCGCTATCTCGACGGAAAAGAAGATTTCGACGCGCATGCCCGCACCCGCTACGCGCTCGAGCCGTACATCTTCGATTTTGCGAGGTTTCGCGAGGCGCGCGGCCTCAAGGTGCTCGAAGTCGGAGTAGGAATGGGCGCCGACTATCTGGAATGGCTGAAGGGGGGAGCGCAGGCCAGCGGAGTCGATCTGTCGGACGCTTCTCTCGAAAACGCGCGGCGGCGCTGCACCACGGCTGGCTATCAGCCCGACCTGCGAGCGGCGGATGCCGAACAACTACCGTTCCCGGATCGATCGTTTGACCTGGTTTATTCCTACGGCGTGATGCACCACAGTCCCGACACGCCCCAATGCATTCACGAAGCGTATCGCGTGCTCAAGCCTGGAGGACAAGCGAGGATCATGGTATATCACCACCCGTCGATCACCGGCTTCATGCTGTGGTTGCGCTACGGCTTACTTCGCGGCAAGACGCTTCGCCAGACGGTGTTCGATCACCTCGAGAGCCCGGGCACGAAAACCTACACGCGCGAAGAAGCGCTGACTCTCTTCGAAGGTTTTACCGACGTGAAGATGCAAGTGGTCTTCAGCCCAGGAGACCTGCTGCGGCATCAGCCCTCGGCACGCTTTCAGTCGGGATTCTACCGTCTGGTTTGGAAGCTGTTTCCGCGAGCGCTTGTCCGGAACTTCGGACGCCGCTGGGGATTATTTCTGCTGATCTCTGCCAAGAAGCCGGCCTGATCGCTGCGCTGATCATCCAGAGACCGAGTACAGTTCACACCACCGCTGCAGCACGTAGAGCGCCCACGGACGCGACCACGAGACCGAGTCGTCGAGAAAGTTTCTCCAGACTCGCTGCACCTCGCTGCCATTGAGCAGTCCACCGAGCGGGCCTTCGTCAATTCGCTTCTCGGTCAGGACCGGCTCAATCTCGGCGCGAAGCTCTTGACGCATCCAATGTTCGAACGGCAGAGTAAAGCCGCGCTTCGGGCGGTGCACGATCTCATCCGGTAATGACCCTCCAAGCGCCTCGACGAGAAGCTTCTTTGGAGTTCCATCCAGCTTCCATTTGCCGGGAAGCCCGAGCACTGCCTTCGCCAGTTGATGATCAATCAGCGGCACCCGCACTTCCAGCCCCTGTGACATGCTCATGAAATCGGAGTCGCGCAACAGCGTATTCAGCATGTAACAGCGCGACTCCAGATACGAAACGCGATTCACCGGATCGAGAGACAAAGAGCGCTGGAGTTTCTCGCGTTGCGCAGCCTCGGCGTTCTCACACGTTTCTGATTCAGTCCCGCGCAGAAGCAGGTCCCGCTGCGGCGGTGCGAATAGCATTCGACTCAGAAAATAAGGATGCAGCACGCGACCGTTATCCCCCGCGAGCGACGCGAGTTTGCGACTCTGGTCGCTGTCTGGAGCCATTGCGCGGAACGCCGCTGCCAGCGGATCTCTAATCATTCCCGGTACGCGCTTCCAATTGTCCGCGAATCCTTCCATACGTGGGACCGAGCGAAAGGTCGAATATCCCGCGAATACTTCGTCGCCGCCCAGACCGGACAACGCCACCTTCACTCCCGCCTTTCTCGTCTCCCGGGAGACGAAGAAGGTATTAACACCATCCATCGTGGGTAAATCCATAGCACGCATCGCGCCGGGGATCGCCGCCAGCACGTCCTCCTGCGAGACGTTGATCTCGTGATGGTCCGTTCGGAACATCGCGGCGACGGCGCGCGAATGTTCGGCTTCAGAAAAATCAGCTTCGCGGAACACGATGGAGAACGTGCTCGGAGTGACTCCGCTTCGGCTTAGAATACTGACCAGCGCGCTCGAATCAATTCCGCCGGAAAGAAAAACCCCGACTGGAACGTCACTGACCAATTGCATGCGCACTGCATCTTCGAGCATCGGTCGCAATTGCTGGATCGCAAGCGCTTCGTTGTCAGCCGGCAAAGAACTCACGCTCGTACCGCCCGGAGCCTCATCCACCAGATCCCAGTAACGTGCTTCCCGGAGGACCCCGCCTTCCCACGTTAAACTGTGGCCCGCAGGAAGAGCCCTCACGCCCTCGATCAAAGTAAGCGGATCGTAAGCCGACCCGAAGGTCAGATAATTCGCGAGTCCTGCGTGGTTTATCCGAGGAGCAACGAGTCCGGTTCCAAGCAGCGTACGGACTTCCGACGCAAAGACCAAATACGAGCCGCTCTGCGTGTAGTACAGCGGCTTGATCCCCATCGGATCGCGCGCGATAAACAAGCAGTGCTGCCTGGCATCCCAGAGCGCGAATGCGAACATGCCGCGGAATTTCGCCAGGCACTCGTCGCCCCAGCGCGCATAGGCCTTGAGTACAACTTCCGTATCCGAATGGCTGACGAATATCGTGCCGAGCCGTTCGAGTTCGGCTCGGAGCTCTCGGAAGTTATAGATTTCCCCGTTGTAGACGATCCAGTTGCCGGTCTCGGCGTCGTGCATCGGCTGGTGCGCCAGCGGAGATAAATCGAGGATCGCCAGCCGCCGGTTACCCAAACCGATTTCAACCGCACCCCATGCAGAATCGTGCAGCAGGATCGTTCCCGAATCGTCCGGGCCGCGATGCGCAAGCGACTGCGTGCCGCGTTCGAGCACGCCCTCCGGCACGCGCGCATTGTGGGAAACGATTCCGAAAATCCCGCACATGGATTAGCTCATCCGATCTTCGAGTCTACCCATACTAATCGGCGAAGGTCGAACCCGCGGGTCAATTTCCGCACCGCGCAGGGGGATTGACGGGACGACTTGAAAGAAGTCAAATAAAACTAGCGAATTGCCCTCGCAACGGCCCTTTTACTGAAGCAGGGAGCAGCAGTGATTTTCTCTCGAAGAGCCGACGGATCGCCGCAGCGCCACAGCCTCCGTCGATCTTTACTTTTTTCGTGCCGGTTTGCGAGCCTTCTGTTGATTGTTCTGGTAGTCGCCAGGCGAGGTTCCGGCCAAGCTGGGTCGGCCGACGAGCAGAAGAATACCGTTCGCGGCACTGTCATCAACTCAATCACTCAGGCGCCCATTCCGCGCGCTCTGGTCTTTTCTCCCGACCAGCGTTTCGCGATGCTCACCGACAGCGAGGGCCGCTTCGAATTCACCATACCGAAAACAAAAAGTGAGAATGAAAACGCAAACGCGGCAACTGCCTTCTCCGGCCCGGGTCCATCGAGTTCGTACAGCAGCGCGATCAATCTATACCGATTCATGGCTCGCAAGCCCGGCTTTTTGATCGATCGTGTCGAACCTCAGATCTTTCAGGCTTTTCCTGGCTCCGATCTCACGATTTCCCTCGTTCCCGAATCTCTTATAAAGGGCCGAGTGACTCTTTCCACCAACGATGCAGCCGTTGGTGTCAACGTAGAGATCTTTTCCAGAGAGATACGCGAAGGCCGCCCCCGATGGAACCCGGCCGGAACCGTGCGCACAAACCTGGCAGGGGAATTTCGTTTTTCCGAACTGGCCCGCGGCACATACAAACTTGCGACGCGCGAGTTCATGGACAACGACCCAGCAGCTACTCTTCCGGGCGATCCTCTCTACGGATTTCCGCCCGTCTATTTCCCGGGCGCGGCGGATTTCACCGCGGCGTCGACCATTGAACTCGGGTCTGGGCAGACTGTTGAAGCTGATATATCGCTGGTTAATCAACCCTACTATCCCGTGAAGATCCTAGTCACCAATGGCGATATCAGCGGTGGCGTGAATGTTTCCGTGCAGGGACAGCGCGGACCCGGATATTCACTCGGCTATAACGCAAGCGAACACAGAATCGAAGGCACGCTGCCGGACGGGTCGTACGCAGTTGAAGCTTCGACTTACGGCATCGAGTCGGCGACCGGCGCCGTTAATCTCAACGTCAAGGGTGGGCCTACCGAAGGCCCGCCTGTGACGCTGGTTCGGAACGCGTCGATCAGTTTAGATGTGAAGGAGGAATTCAGCGACACCACGTGGAATGGATCCGGCACAATGACCACGAATAAAGGCACCTTCTCGGTGCATGGCGCGCGGCTGTATCTGCGCCCCTTTATAGTCGCTGCCGACGATTTTGCGCAGCCGCGAGGCGGATCGGTTCGTCTGCCCACGGGACCGAACGATGACTCTCTGGTCTTGGAGAATGTGCAACCGGGGCGATATTGGCTCGAACTACGTTCCTCGCGTGGATATGTGGCTTCGGCAACCATGGGAAGCGTTGATCTGCTGCACGAGCCCTTCGTTGTCGGTTCTGGTGCGAGTACTTCCATTGAGATCAAGCTGCGCGACGACTGTGCGGAGATCGACGGCACTGTCACAGCCCTCGCCGATCGAACCGCAACGCTTGCTGCAGGCGCTCCTGGGGCTTTGTCGCCCGAGGCTTGGGTCGTCTATCTTGTCCCTTTACCCGACAGCCCGGGACGGTTTCAGCAGCTCGGCGTTTCTCCCGAAGGCAAGTTTTATTACCCAACCATAGCGCCGGGAATATACCGCGTCCTCGCCTTCGCCACGCAGCAGCCGAACCTTCCTTATCACGACGCTGAGGGGATGAAGGCGTATGAAACGAAAGGCCCAGTGATTCATCTGACATCCGGACAGAAGGCGAGCGTACAAGTGCAACTGATTTCGGGCTCTGATTAAAGGGAGAGCAGTCTGAGTGTAACGTCCTCAAATCGCACGGGCGTCATCCTGAGTGGAGCCGCTTTTCCGGCGGAGCGAAGGATCTGGCGCGTACTAAGCGTGCCTTGCATGACGCGAACGCTGATTCGTCTTTTCCTGTTGACGATCACGCTGTCCCTGCTTGCCCTCCCGTCTCCGGCGCAAAGCGCAAGCGCGCCTCCATCAACGGATTCCGCCAGCGGTTATCGAATCGCCGGAACGGTCGTGAGTAAGATCGATGGTCATCCGCTCTCGAGGGCACGAGTCCTTCTCGTCGATGTGAAGAATCCCCGGAAGTCCGGGACGAGGATTACTGCCGAAGGCGGCAAGTTTGAGTTCAGTGGTATTCCTGCAGGAAAATATTCACTGAGAGGGTCAAAGAAGGGATTCATCCCGGCGACTTACGATCAGCACGATTTCTTCTCAACCGCCATTGTCACCGGTGCGGGATTGGATACGGAAACCCTCCTCTTAAAGCTCGCTCCTGGGGCAGTGATCTCAGGCAAAGTCTTGGACGAAGCTGGGGACCCAGTTCGCCACGCGATGGTGAGCCTGTATTACGACAATCACTCGGAAGGCGTGGATCAGATTCAGCGCTTTCGCGTCGAACAAACGAACGATCTAGGCGTTTATGAGATAACGCCGCTGATACCGGGCGCGTATTTTCTATCCGCGAGCACGACGCCATGGTATGCGATTCATCCGCATGATGAACCAGTGAATTCAGTTCGAGGTGCAGGCGACGTTCGGGCGACGGATGTCGATCGGTCGCTCGACGTGGCATATCCAACTACCTACTACGCCGATGTTCCCGATGCCGACAGCGCAACGCCGATTCCTGTTCGCGGCGGCGAGCGCCTGGAAGTGGACATCCACCTGAATCCAGTTCCAGCATTGCGGTTAGTCTTCCACGTGCCGGGCGATACCAAGACCGGATACACGTTTCCTCGGCTTGAGCAACCTGCCTTTGAAGACTCCACCTTCGTTCAAACCGGTGGCGGGCGCATGATTTCGCCGGGAGTGTTCGAGGTGACCGGAATTCCCGCAGGTCACTACCACATCCGATTGCAAGGAAGCGGCGGCGGATCGCAAATGAACGCCGATCTCACCAAAGATGGAGAGGAGATTGACGTTTCCGCCGCTGAACCACTTGGCACTGTCAAAGTGTCGGCGCATGTTTCCGGCGAAGCCACCCTTCCTCCGCAACTCTCAGTCGGCCTGCGATCCAAAGGCAGAGTCATCGCCGGCTGGAAGAAACTGGATGCCAAGGGCGAAGCCGAACTCACGGAGATTCCTGCGGGGCGGTATGAAGTATTGGTCTGGGGGGCGCGCAAGCCTTATTCGATCCTGCACATGTCAGCGGAGGGCGCGGAAGTTGCGGCGCACACGCTGATTGTGAAAGCGGGTGGTTCGCCATCTCTCGCGATTACTCTGACCACTGGGAGCGGAGAAATCCAGGGAGCGGTGCAGCGAGCCGGAAAGCCTTTCGCTGGAGCGATGGTCGTTTTGGTACCGAAAGATCCGGAAGAGCACCGCGACCTTTTCCATCGCGATCAAAGCGACTTGGACGGCACGTTTAGCATGCGCGGCGTAGTTCCAGGCTCCTACACCATCCTGGCGATTGAGAATGGATGGGAATTGGACTGGTCGCAACCTGGTGTGATCGCAGCATACGCGAAGCATGGACGAACGATTGAAGTCGGCAGTCAGCCGGGACAGCCTTTGAACGTCGCGGAGCCGATCGAAGTGCAATCGAAATAGTTCGCTGCAGAATGCGAGTGGCGTCGCGGCTTCACACCCAGACGATCGCGCCCATGCGGAACAGATAGTGCTGTGAGATCTCGATTTTGCGCCGAGGCGTTGCTCCGTTCGAAAGGATATTGCGCATTTCTTCTGGAGTGTAAGCTCTGCGGACAGACGCAACTCCGTCGACGCGCGAGACGTAGCTGCGCATGAGCGGGAAGCCCGCATAGACCAGCGCCAAGTGCAGCGGGTGGCGAATCAGATCGTTGATCAAGACGGCGCAGCGGCTGACGCGCGAGGCTTCGCCGGCGAAGCGAGCGAGTTCACACGGTTCGAGATGATGCGCGAACAAGCTGCAACTCACCAGATCGAAGCTGCCGTCGCGGAAGGGAAGCGCGAGCGCGTCGGCTACTAACCCGCGGTGGCTGGGTTGGAGGTGGTTGGGCGCGCGATCAAGGTCGATTACATCCAGCGTGATTCCTTTCGCCGCCAGTTCACGGCCAGCGGCTCGCGGTACTTCTCCGAACCCCGCAGCAACTTCCAGCAGAGAGAAATGCTTCTTCCCGGTTGCGTCAGCTGCGCGTTCGATCAGCTTCCGCGTCGTCGCAATTCCTCCGAACCAACGGTTGATGCGGCATATATCGCGGAGCGACGCCTGAACCTCCGCGGGAGGGCAATTGTTCGAATCGAGGATTTCCTCCGAGTTGGTTCGCTGCATGGCTCAGTAGTACTCAGCTCAAAACTCTTAGTGTAAAGGCTTAATGAGGAGCGTCTGTCAAAGGCGTGTCAACTGCGTGCTCGGAAACATTCGAAATCTACTCAGACTTCGGCCAACTCTTCTTCCAGCAGTTGCTTGTTATACAGGTCGCTATAGTAACCGTTCAAGGCGAGGAGTTCGTCGTGAGTGCCGAGTTCGACGATTCTTCCGCCGTGAAGGACGGCGATGCGGTCGGCGTTGCGGACGGTGGAAACGCGGTGCGAGATGAAGATGGTGGTTCGTCCCTTCATCACGTCGCGCAGATGGTTCAGAATCTTGTCCTCGGTGTGTGTGTCCACGCTCGAGAGCGCGTCGTCGAGAACCAGAATGCGAGGATTGCGGATCAGCGCACGGGCGATGGCGGTGCGCTGCTTTTGTCCGCCGGAAAGCGTGATGCCGCGTTCTCCTACCAAGGTTTCGTAGCCTTCAGGGAAACTTTCGATATCCGCGGCGATGTTCGCTGCTGCGGCGGAAATGCGAATCTCCGCATCGGTTGCGGTTTCGACGCCGAGCGCGATGTTCTCGCGAATGCGGTCGCTGAACAGGAAGGTTTCCTGCGGCACAAATCCGATATTGCGCCGCAAGGAAGACAGCGAGTATTCGCGGATTGGGCGACCGTCGATAAGAACCATGCCTGGATCCGCGTCATAGATGCGAGGAATCAAGTCGACGAGCGTGGTCTTGCCTGAACCGGTTGGACCGACGATGGCAAGGCTGCTGCCTGCAGGGATGCGCAAGTTGACGTCGTGCAGAACCTGCTTTCCGTCATACGCGAAGTTTAGCGAGCGGAATTCGATGTTGCCTTCGATCTCGCGATCTGGCGCTCCTGGTGAATCCTGAATTTCAGATTGCTCATGCATGATCTCGTTGATGCGGATCAACGAGGCGGTTCCGCGCTGGAAGATGTTGATGACCCATCCCAACGCGATGATCGGCCAGGTGAGCTGCATCATGTAGGTGCTGAACGAAACGAATTGCCCGACGCTCATGGATCCGTCGAGCTTCAGCGTAGTCGTGATTCCGGGATACGCAGGAAGGAATGTGGTGATGCGCATGAACGTGGAATGTCCGGTGATCACTTCGCATCCGCCAAGCCAGAGCACGAGCACGACGGCGCAACCTAACATGAGTTCAAGCGTGGGCCAAAGCATGCCCATCAAGCGAACGAGCTTCAGGCTGCGGCGAATGTATTCCTGGTTCTCGCGTTCGAAGGCTCGAATCTCGGCCTCTTCCTGCACATAAGCGCGAATCAGGCGCGCTCCGGAGAAGTTCTCCTGCGCGCGGGCGGAGATGTCGGAAAACATTGCCTGAATGCGCTCGAAGCGCTCGTGAATGCGGCGTCCGAAGGTCTGAATCACGATGCTTACGGCGGGCAGCGGCAAGAAGGTGAAGAGCGTCAGCCAAGGGCTGATGGAGATCATGAACGCCAGCGCGCCTGCAGTGTAGACGATCGTGTTGGCGGAATACATGATCGCGGGACCGAGAAGCATGCGGACGGCGTTGAGGTCGTTGGTGGCGCGCGCCATAATGTCGCCTGTGCGATGACGCTGGTAGTAGGAGTAACTAAGGCTTTCGAGTCGCGCGAAGAGGTCGTTGCGCAGGTCGAATTCGATGTCGCGCGAGATGCCGATCACGACCCAACGGGTGAGGAACTGGAAGATTCCTTTGGTGACGGCGATGGCGAGTAACATTCCGGCGTAAACCAGAAGTTTGTGGCGCGTGACGCCTTCGTGCAGATCGTCCGCAGCCTTGCCGATGACCAGAGGGAACAGAATCCAAATGCCGTTGGTGAGGAAGACGCAAGCGGTGCCGAATGCGTAATGCCAGCGATATTTCTTTAGGTACGGAAGCAGCGGTCGCAGGCTTTTAGGCAACATGCAAAGTCAGTAGATGAAATTGTAGCAAGCAGGGTGCAAGCGATTTTGGTCGTGGAGGTGAGAACGGTCCGGCTTTGCCGGACGGACAGCCGAGGGCAGCTGTCCCCACATTGCTTGTGCTTAAATTTCGTCTGTGGAAATTTGCCGCAATTAAATTAGATTTCGAAGGCTGGTTTGAGCTTTTCAGCCTGTGTCGATTTGGGAAATCCTGGCGGTTCTTGCGTATCCCCCCTCCCTTACCCTCTCGAAAAGCCTTGACTGGCGCGCGTCTTGCAGGCAATAATATACTTGACAAATCAGAATCACTCTTGTAGATTTATTACATTATGCAAGAGCCGAAGACATTTCAAGAGGCAATTCTCTACTTCGCAGACCGGAATCGCTGCATTGATTACCTTGCGCTCCGACGTTGGGTAAACGGTACGCCAGTGTGCCCCGTATGCCAGCGCACCGATGCGAAGTTCCTAGAGAAGCAGGGAAAGTGGCAATGCAAGTCGGTCCATCCTTATCGCCAGTTCTCGATCAAGATCGGAACCGTGATGGAAGATTCGCCCATCCCCCTAGAGAAGTGGTTGCCAGCGATCTGGGCCATTGTGAACGACAAGAACGGCATCTCTAGCTGGGAACTGCATCGCGCCTTGGGTGTTACTCAGAAATCAGCTTGGTTCATGTTGCATCGGATTCGCCTTGGAATGTCGCTACAGAATAAAAAGTTCGGTACTCGCAAGAAAATGGGCGGACCCGAAGGCGGACCAGTCGAAGTAGACGAAACTTTCATCGGCGGATCGCTCAAGAACATGCACAAGGCCCGTCGCGCTCGGTACGACAATATTGCCGGGACCAAGGGCAAGACGGTCGTAATGGGAATGCTGGACCGCAATCTCCGCGAGGTTCGGGCGAAAGTGATTCCGAACGTGAAGCGGGAAACGCTACAAGCGGAAATTCTCAAGAACGTGAAACTCGGCTCTGAGGTCTATACCGACGAGTGGTATGGATACAACGAGGTCCGCTACCGCTACGTACATGACGTGGTGAAACACTCTGAAACATACGTCAATGGGCAGGTTCACACTCAGGGAATCGAGAATTTCTGGTCGCTACTCAAGCGGACATTGCGCGGCACATACGTAGCAGTCGAGCCGTTCCATCTGGATCGTTACTTGGACGAACAGATTTTCCGCTATAACAATCGCGCTACAAAGGAGAACCCACTGACCGACGCAGACCGATTCAGCTTGGCATTGACGCAGATCGCCCACAAGCGATTGACCTATGCCGAATTGACAGGGAAAACTGCGGAGGGAGCCACGACAACGCAAGAGCCGTTCTAATCCTCGTCGTCGCCAGCGCGGTCGGAAGCCGAAGAAAGTTTAGGCTTAGGACCGCGTTTCGGCTTTCCAGCATTGGCCCGTTTTTCTTGTTCCAGAGCTCTCTTGATTTCCGAGTGAGGCACGCGCATGAGTCCATCTACAGCCCTGGTAAAGTTTTCGAAGGGCGATAGCGGCGAGTCTGGTTTCGGATTAGACTTCATGCGCTCATCATAACGCAAAGGAGAAGACGCAATGCGGGAAACAAACGCCCTCATCTGTGCAGCCATCGCCATTCTAATCTATGGCATTGTGATCGTTGAATTTAAGCTGAATCGCATTATCAAGATACTTGGCAGAGAATGAGCCGAGGCCATTCGGCAACCGTGAGGATATAATTGCAGGAAATTTCCGACCAAACGTTAAACATCCCGATTCCCGTCGGGATGTTTGGCGGAACCATCTAGGAGCGCAATCCAATGGTAATAGTTGGAGTGTGCTTCATGCAAGCGAATTGCGAATGCCCGATAACCCATCATATCTGCGCCGTATCTGTGCCAGAGCCCAAGCAGAGACATCAGCCTTTACCCGAAGGAAACTTGCGATGAGCGCATTTATGGGCATACTCGTGCGCTCGGCATTTTGGGAGCTAGCGAAGCATCGGATATGGGCCGAGCTATTCCGCGATTTGCTTATTTTCACAGGTTCGTACGTCACCGTCGTCGTGGGTGCATTCGTAATAAATATGTTTCGAGCCACTGCTTTACTAGATAACGATCGCAAAATAGAAATCGATACTCTTTCATTGCGCCTGGAGCTCCCCGACAAGGCCCAGACCGAACATGTGGCCGCGCTGCTTGGACAAGTCGGAGACAAAGGCAAAGAGCTAATTAAATTTGTTTTACTTGATGATGAGGAAGTAAGTATGGCTCGCATGAGACAGATTCGAGGACTGTCCCATGCGGAAATATATACAATCGGAAACCAGTGTCACGAAGTAGGACTACTAAAATTCAGGTCCGATACCAAAGACATTGCTTGGCAGTCATCGCAATACTGGAACCAATCCTATTATTCGGTCACGAAGGCAAACCGAGAGATCCTGAAACGATTGCCGTATCCATAGCCCCGGACTGACATCCGAGCTTTTTCTATAGTTTCGCTTCTTTGGCCGTCCAGTATTTTGGAGTTATCTCGTTTTCAGTGATTTTGGTAGCTAATTTCTGCATCATCTTTTCCACGTGACTCATTACACTTTTCGCATAATCCCGTTCATAGAATCCATCTTCACGCGCATGGGAAATATGTCTTCGCCAGACTTCATTGAACGTTCGTAATTCCTGACTAAGTTCGTTGTAGTACCGGACCTGAGCCTCTTTGATCTGGGGATCAGTCCAATTGGCAGCATTGTCCTTACGCATGTCGGACACGATGGAATCCAGCTTTGGCAGTATTGCTCCCCACTCACTCAACTCCAGAGGTTTATCTGGAAACTTCATATCGCGATCCTTTGCGAGAGATCTCAGACCGATCTCAGAGGCCCTCATTAAGTGAAAAACGCAAGCTGTTGAGCATTCGGCGGCAAGGCAATTGCCAGCTTCTTTGATATCCCTGATTGCGGATGGAAACTTATCGAAAACCTCATCCCCGAATAATTTGTCCTCATCGGCCAAGTTCTCTCTGTCTGAGGCTATCCACAAGAATTGGCGATTCAAAGTTCCTGCCACCAGATCATCCTCTAAGCGCGAGGCGATCTGTGCGGCTCTTGAGACGTTCAGCAATGGATCATCCCATTGACCTTGAGCCGCCTTCCATGCCCGAGCACAATCCTTCATATCCGACGGAATAATATTCCCAAGCTTGCTCAGGACAATACCCATGATCTCGGCGGGCTTGCCGCTAGGCTTATCCATCCCATGCCCGGTTTGTTCAATCATAATGAAGGCAAGTCGCGCCCTTGATATTTCATGCATCACGTAGGCGAATCCAGTTACGTAAAACATATTCATAATGTCTGCCAAACTACGCACGCGGCAGGACGCAAATCGACGTGAAATCACATCGCCGCGACTGTCAATCGAGTCGCCTGTATTAACGAAAGTCTTTACGTAAGGCAACCCTACTACCGGATCTTGCATGTAGCACTTCGCTTTCCGGCATCAACATCCTGACTGAATCATCTTGATTCGTCAAGTATATTTATGCCAAAGCAAAAGGGTTACGTCTGCTTTCGGGGATTTTGCGGATACCCCATTCGCCACAGCGATGATCTGCTTTTCCCGATTCGGGGACAAGGTCAGATGTCACAACGAGCTGAGGAAAAGGCGATGAGCTTTACCAATTGAGGTCTGTGGTTTCCCAGCCTTCGCGAAAGGCGCGCGAAGGCTGGGGCACCCATTGTCGTACATCTGCCTACTAGATCTTCGTCTCGATCTACTGCTTCTAGCGGGACCAGCGGTTGCCGAAGCGGTAGACGAGGCTGGTGGTGACGCGGAGATTGTTCTGGCCTTCAAGGGCGAGGAACGGGTTCACGAAGCTCGTGCGCTGATAGTCTCCAGTGACGCGGAGGGAGAACGGGCCGCGGAGGGCGCGTTCGACGCCTCCGCCGAAGGCATACGAGAAGCGAGTTTCATAGCCCTTGAATTCAGTGGTTGGGGAAAGGGGGACCGCGCTGTCGACCCAGGCCGAGCCGATGAGGGCGTGCACGAAGACTCCGGTTTTACCGCTGTCCTTGAGGTAATAGACAGGGCCGATCAAGGCGGAGAACATGTTGTCGCTGTGGTTGGTGCCGGGCAAGACGCCAGAATGGGCGAAGGTGAGGTCGAGAGTCGCGCCCCAGCGCGGAGTGAAATGCAACAGCGCACTGCCGTCAACACCATTGAAGTTGATCCGCGACGTGGAGGGCGAGGTCATGCTCATGAAGACGTATCCGCCGCTGGCTTCGAAAATGGCAAGGGACCCCGCGGGGCGGTCGTTTCCCATGGGAGCCTGTTCTACGGGAGCCTGCGCGAAAAGTTGTGTGCTGAGTGCAAAAAAGAAAAACAATGAAAGCTTTCGTGCAAATTTCATTCCCATGGATTAGTCAACCTTCAACTGGACCGGCAGACGAGTGTGGCCCCAAACCGTCCAAAGATTTGCCGCAAACCGAATTCATAAAACGCCGCGCGGCGGGGCGTGCCTCCGTAGATGCGCAAGAACAGAGGTTAACCCCGAAGGCAGCCTGTAGTTTCAAGAATAGTATGGCGGAACCTTAACCGGGAAGGTTACTTTGGAACGCAATTGTTGTCTCAAATGGCTCATTCTTAAGGGGAAAGTGGCCGGGTTTTGAACGACAAGATAATCCACTCGAAAGGGCGGCTCCTAAGCCCTGGCAAAGTTGGATGCGGTTTTGCCCGGAAGAGGAGATAGTCGGATATTCATTGCGAATTATCTTTAAGTTTCCGGCGAGGTGAAGTTGGAGCAGGATTTAAACTGAGGCTATGTCAGCACTGAAAACAAACTGGCGGATTTCGGGGGCACTTTTCGGATTGTTGGCGGTGGGGTTCGCAACCGGGCAGAGCACGACTCCGGCGAGTCCGGCGGGGCAGAGTGCCGGGGATCCGGCAATGCCTCCGGAGGCTGGGCAAACGGCTCCCACTGCTCCTGCGGCTCAGGCCGCTCCTGCGCGCAAGACAATCACGCTGGGAGAGCTGGTCGAAGCGACGACGCGGCAGGAGCGCCGCATGATCGAGCTGATGCGCAATCTCCATCCGATTGTCGAGACCTATGTTCAGGAACAACAGCCGGATGCTGCGCTGGGGACGTCGCCGAAGGGGGACGATTATTTCTTGAGCCGGCTCGACGTCACGGGAAAAGCTGCGACCGCGCTGGCATTCACGGACGAAGAACGCGGGAAGGGCGATAAGAAATCGCTCAGGAATGCGGAGGCGTTTCAGGCCGGCGGGTTTGCGGAGGCGTTGTTCCCCGATCTGGAACACTTTGACCGCGAGAATTACGACTTTGAATTCGTCCGCTGGGAGAATCTTGGAGATTTGCATTGCGCTGCCTTGAATGTGGCGCCACACGAGAAATCGGACAACCGCGGATTTCTGGGACGGATCTGGGTGGAAGATCAGAACTACAACATCGTGCGTTTCACGGGGACGTACAGGTCGAAAGCATTTTCGAAGCGCTCGTTTCACTTCGACAGCTGGCGGCTGAATACGATCAGCATCGTATGGACGCCGGCGTATGTGTATACCGAGGAGTCGGACCCGCACGATCCTTCGCGACACGGCGTGTGGCTGAAAGCGCAGACGCGGGTGTGGGGCTACGATCTGGCGAATGCCGGGGACCACAAAGAATACGCCAAGCGGCTGACGGACAATCCGGCGGCCCTCGATCCGAACCGGAAAGAGGCTTCGCAGAACCTGAGTGCGGACTACACCGTTGGGAAGACGACGTACACACCGGATGACAATGTCGTGGAACGGCTGCAACTGGCGGGGCTGATGGCGCCCAGCGGCGAGGTGAACCGCATCCTCGAAACGGTGGTCAACAACATCCTTGTGACCAACGATCTCGATATTCCTGCGGTGCGTTGCCGGGTGTTGCTGACAACTCCGCTGGAGTCGTTCGTGATGGGGCGAACGATCGTGCTGAGCCGCGGACTGATCGACGTATTGCCGGATGAGGCGACGCTGGCGGCAGTGCTGTCGCACGAACTAGCGCACATCATTTTGCAGCACTCGACGGGCGATAAATTCATGGCGGGACTCACGTTGCCGTTCCCCGATCTGGAAATCTTTGCGCATCTGAGTTTTCACTTCGAGCCAGCAGAGGAAGAAGCGGCGGATAAGAAAGGGCTGGAGCTATTTTCGAAGTCTCCGTATAAGGACAAGATTGCCGCGGCGGGACTTTTTGTGGAAGCGCTGGAGGCGCGGTCTCCGGAATTGCCGAACCTGCTTCATGGGCGGTTCAGCAACGATTTTGGCAGCAGCCATCTGGTGGGAATGAAGGCGCTGGCCGATCCGGGGAAGCATCTGCAGATGGAGAACGTGGAGCAGATCGCTGCCCTGCCGCTGGGGTCGCGGATTTCGCTGGATCCGTGGTCCGACCGGATTGAGATGGTGAAGGGGCAGTCGGCGCGACTGCAGTCGGCGGCGGAGAAAAGACCGTTCGAGGTGTCGCCGTTTTATCCGCATCTGAAGAGGCTGGAGGAGCCGGCGAAGGCGCAGGCCCAACCGCAACAACAGCCGCAGCCCCAACAGTAGGCTCGGGGGTTCGTCTTTAGGTCCGACTCCGCTAGTCAAATTCCAAAACAACAATTTCGGGATTCGAACCAAGGCGGAGGGGTGGTCCCCACGTCCCCGCGCCGCTCGAGGTGAAGACCTGCATTTTGCCAATGCGGCTGAGCCCGTAGACGAACTGGCGGTACATGCGGCGCGCCATCCAACTCCACGGAACGAACTGTCCAAGATGAGTGTGGCCGGAGAGCTGAAGGGAATAACCGGCGGCCTCGGCGACTTCAGGATGATCCGGGGCGTGAGTCAGCAGGATGCTGGCGCGATTGCGGTCCAGGGGAACGGCGCGCAGGGATGACGCCAGATCGCCGCTGGAGGTTGCGTTGCGGTAGGGAACGCCAACCACCTGCAGTCCGTCGACATTCACGCGTTCGTTGTGGAGGACGCGAACTCCAGTGGCGGCGACGGCGTTGAGATACTTGCTGTCATCCCCAAATTGCTCGTGGTTTCCGGCGACAAAATAGACTCCGTGCGGCGCGGTGAGCTTGCTGAGGGGCGCGGCGGCGCGGGCGGCGTCGATGGCGGTGCCGTCGAATAGATCTCCGGCAATGAAGATCAGGTCGGGCTCTTCGCGAAGAATCTTCGCAATCAGGCGGCGCAGGAAGTTGCCATTGCGCACGTGCCCAAGGTGGACATCACTGACCAGCGCGGCCGTCCGGCCGCGCCACGCGTCGGGAAGATTCTCGAGCCGCACCCGGATACGCGTAATGCGCGTCCAATTGGCATTGAAAAGGCCGAAGGATCCGACGATGACACCGGCCGCGAACAGCACTTGAACGACGGCATGGAAGTTTATGTGCGCTCCGGCGAGGGCGGAAACGGCGAAGAGAATCCAGGCGAAGACCGCGGCGATGAAGAGAAAGCTGAGCAGGCCCATCCAGACTGCGGCGGCCCTGTAGAGCGCCCGAAGTGGGCCGTTGGTGTGAGAAAACGCGAGCACCGACGCGACGACGAAACTGATCGACAGCACTCCGAGAGCGGCGGCCAGCCAGAGATGTTCGGAGGCCTGAGAGCCGGATTGACCGATCGTCCAGGTTTTGTAGAGAAAGAAGTGCGCGAGAAAGAGAAAGGACTGAATAACGACGATAAACGCGGCTATGCTTCTTCGGTGGCGCATCGAGTCTTAGATTCGACGGTCTGCCCGTCGGATTCTCATTATCCCTGGGCAAATGGAAGGCACTGCCGAGCAGCCTAAGGGCCGTGGACACATGCAGATGCGAACACTATCCTCGATGGGGCAAAGGAGGTAGTTGGCTGTACTCCAAGTCGCTGATCGCGCGCATTTGCGTGGACAAAAAGAAGTGGGCCAGTTCGAAAACTGACCCACTCACTGACTACGCTCTTGATCTGCCTTAGTGCGCTAGGTACCAGGGCGTGGTCGTGTCGTCGGTCCGCAGGAAGTGAAGCAGCGGAGTCGCGACCTTCAGCTGGCCGAATGTCGACGACGGATGGGTTCCATCTGGCGAGAAGTCCTCGCAATCCCATTCGGTACCGTCAGCGCGGCCGAGCATGCCGTTCGCCCAGTAATACGGTCCCCATGACATCCACGGAGCCAGCACTGGCCCGTTGGCCGCGTTGTAGTTCAAGCTGGCCTTGCCGTTGATCTGATCCTGAATGGCCCACTTTACAGCGAAGGCAACTTCGTAAGCGTACGGTTCCGGGTTATCGGGACTGCCGACGCCGTTGGAGTATCCGCCGTATACCCGTGATGAGAAATAGACCAGCTTTATGTTCGGGAAGAGCTTCAGCATGGTTTGCATCATGGTTTCGTATTGGGATTGGAGCGTGGTGATGTCGCTGGGGAAGGTGCCGCTGGCGATTCCATCGGTATCTTCCATCCAGATGGCGACGACCTGTTGCGCGGTGACGTTGTTCTGCGGCAGGTAGTCATTCATGACCGTTGCCCAGTACGCGGACGTCGTGCTGGTGAAGTTGTTCGGAGTCGCGCCGCCTTGCGCGCCGTTAACGATGACCAGCGACGGATTCTTCGTTGGATCGGCATTGGCGATCGGCAGGAAACGGTTGAACTCGTTCTCCGCCGTCGATTCGCCGATGGCCATCAATACATATTTTCCGTTGGGATCAGGGTTGCCGTTGGAATCGAGCGGCTGGATGCCCTGCGCGAAACCGACTCCGTCGGAGTCGTGCGATGCGGGGCGAATGTTGCTGCCACTGGGATAGAGGCCACCTTCGGAGCCCAAAAACGTTCCGGTGCCGAGATCGTTGAGCGCGACGATCGGTGTGGTAGTGCCGGGGACGTTATAGGAAATGTCGGCGCAGTTATCGCCGAGATTAGAGAAGACGCCGAGCGTGAAAGCCGTCTTGGCGGTGGCATTGGTCGAGTCCGTGGCCTCGATCGTGAAGGTATAACTGCCGGCGGCGACGGACGAATTCAGCGTACCGCTAACGACTCCGGCGGAGGACAACGACAATCCACTGGGCAATGAACCGGAGGACACCGTCCATGTGAAGGGACCAGTTCCACCACTGGTGGCGAGTGTGGCTTGATAGGCGGCGCTGCGCGTAGCCTGCGGGAGCGTGGCAGAGCTTGAAATGATCAGCGACTTCGAGGCAACTCCGTTGGCAGTGAGGCTGGAACCGCTGTCGGGGACCGAGTCGTAGGTGAGGTCAAGCACACCCGATTCCGAAGTGACCTGACTCGGCGTGTAGTAGACCGAGAACGACAAGCTGCCACCGGCCGAAATAGTAGTCGGCAAGGTCACGTTGCTGGTCGAGAAACTCGGCGGAGATAAGGTGATCCCCGTCAGTTTCATGCTCTGCGTGCCGGTGTTCTTGACGGTAACCGTTTGTGCGGCGCTCCTCTGGCCCACGGTCTGATTCGAAAAAGTCAGTGAGGTAGGTGTGACCGAGGAAGCAGCGGTGGTGGTCGACGCGGAGGCGGTGAGAGGAACTTTGAAAGTAGTTCCATCGCTGAGGTCGAGGACGAAATTGCAGTCGTAGCTTCCGGAGGCGGTGGGCTGGAAGAATACGGAATAGTGAGTGAGGGTCTGGCTGGGGCCAAGCGCGAAAGGAGCAACTCCGGAGGCCAAGCCGTAGCCGGCGCAATCGAAGCTCAGGCTCGAAATCGTAATTTTCCCACTGGTGACCTTATTGATGGTCAGCACTTTGTTGGCGGAGGCTTTGCCGACATAAGTGTTGGCGAATTTCAGCGAACTCGGAGTGGAAGAAATGTCTTGAGCGAACGCGAGTCCGGTCACAGCGAGAGTGACGAGAACGCAAGCAGCGGCCAAGGGCAATGCACGCAGTCTTGGAAAATTCATCATGTGCAGCCTCCTAAAGCGATCATCAGAATAGGCAAATCATTTGGAGCCGAGCTGAGGTCGAGAGCGAGTCTCTTTATGGTTTCCTGAACTATGCCTGGTGGCGATGAAATTTGTGACGGGCAAACCTTCAAGTTGGAGAAAAAGACCGTACCAGCGTGAGCGACATCATACGTAGGTGTTTCTTATTTTTCAACGGGCTTCCGAGAAAAATTTTGATCCGATGCATTCAGGATAACGGGCCAAAATCGGCAGTGGTCGCGGGTTCTGGCCGGGCGAAGTTGCGCCGCCGGTGAAGTCTCGTGAGACGCGAAGGACCGGTGTAGAGCTCACGGAGCGATAAACCTCTCGATTAACATTCAGATTTGCCGGTACCTGCGGGATGCGAGCCGGGAAAGCATTACAAGAGAATTTGCGGAAGTATCATGCGAGACGAGGACGCTGTCAAGAATGCAGAAAAATGCATACAAAGGGGTTGCGTTTCTCGTCTCGGAGAAACGCCTTATGAAAACCTTTTCACATTTGCGGAGGCTGGAGGAGGCGCCGCCTTTGAACGCGCTCAGAGCTAGCGGGTAATGGTTCGAGGCTGATCCGAGGGAGCCGCCTTTTGCGTCGAATCGAGAGGGGCTTTCGAGGGCAATAAATCGCGGCCGAAGGCGGCGATGCTCACAGCGGCGACCACGAGGCTCCAACCCGCGAAGAAGAGCCATCCGGCATCGGAGAGAAAAGAGTCACTAATCATTGCGGCCGACCCCTGATTACCGCCTCGGCCGGCGCGAGGCGCCCGAGAGAACAGCCTTGCGCCGGCAAACCGGGAACCCATCCGTCCCAGGCGAAGAGTTCCGGTTAGAACTATTCCTCAGTCGAAGCGGGCGGCGCCTGGTTCATACGCTGGGCCATGCGAGCTTCGTGCTGAGCTTCCAGTTGCTTGAGTTGCGACTGCTGGTCGGCAGTGAGCAGTTGATAGAGTTCGTTATGAATGCGAGTTTCCTGCAGGGTGATTTGCGCTTGCACCTGTGATTTCTGCGCGGCTAAAGCCTGCACCTTGGCCTGATCGAAGGAGCCTTCGACGTACTGGCGAAGCTGGAGATCGAGCTGGTGCTGCTGCTCCATGAGAGGCTTCATCGTCGGATGTTCTTTCTGCAGGACAGCCTTCATCTGCGTCTTCTGGTCGTCGGTGATGTTCAACTGCTTCGCGAAAAATCCCATCATGGGGCCGCCGAGGCCGAATTCGTGGCCGTGCATGGGTGGCGGAGGCGGAGCATCTGCGGCGGTCTGGGACTTGGCAATCGCGGTACCGAATAACACCGCCAAAGCGGCGATCAGCAGGCGATAACGAATGGATTTCATTTGTGACTCCTAGTTCGTCCGGGTGTCCGGGGGTTGCGTACACTGATAGGAACACGAGTCGTCGCGAAAAAGCGGTAAAAAGTCGGTCAACCAGAGTAAAGTTTTGTAACCGCAGAGGCTGGAGCGGGCTCTTGAAATCCTACGGGCTGGTTGAGCTGTTCGGGGGAGGGGGCGAGACGCGGCCGCGACTGTCGGCCAGAGGCCAGCGTTGCTCGTTTGACAATTCTTTACTACGGGCGGTCGTTGTGTTGGTGCACAATTAAGGCAGACATGGAAAGAATTCTGGTCATTGACGACGACGTCGAGCTCTGCCATCTGGTGGGCGAATATCTGCGCGCGGAAGGTTTTGCCGCGGAGTGCGTACACGACGGCGAAAGCGGGCTGAAAAAAGCGACCGCGGAAGAATATCTGCTCGCCGTGCTCGATGTGATGTTGCCGGGGATCAACGGATTTGAAGTTTTGCGCCGCATTCGTGCGACCTCGCGACTTCCCGTGCTGTTGCTGACGGCAAGGGGAGAAGATGTGGACCGCATCGTCGGACTGGAGATTGGAGCCGACGATTATCTTCCGAAGCCCTTTAATCCTCGGGAACTCGTAGCACGCATCCGCGCGGTGTTGAGGAGGACGCGGGGCGAAGGCGGATCTCCGGCGCCGGACGTGGTGAGCGTGGGCGATGTGGAGCTGGACCCGGCGACGCGCACGGTTCGTCTAGAAGGGAAGCCGGTCGAACTGACATCCGTTGAGTTCAATTTGCTGGAAGTGCTGTTGCGCGAAGCGGGCCGTGTGGTCCCGCGCGAACGGCTGGTGAACGCGGTGCTGAGCCGGAAGTTTTCGCCGTTTGACCGCAGCATCGACATGCACGTCAGCAAGGTGCGCAAGAAGCTGGGCGACACGGAGAATGATGAACACATCAAGACCGTGCGCGGTGTAGGCTATATTTTTGCGCGGCCGCGGGAGAAGGTAAAGGCGTAGATCGGCAGCGGGCAGAGTGAAAATAGGCCGAGCAGCGGCTCGGTAAACAAGAATTTGTGGCACGGCTTCGAGCAGCCGTGCCCTTCGAGTTTTAGTTCAGAGACGAAGCGGCAGTGCGCGGAAGGTTGAATCCCATATGAAAAGCTTATTCGTACGAATCTTCCTGTCCTTCTGGATCGCGCAGGCATTATTCGTGGTGTTGGCGATCCTGGTGACGGTTGCGTTCCGGCCGCGCAGTGCGACGTGGGAAGCCCTGCGCACGACCGTACTGAACGAAGGCGTCAATGCGTACGAAGATGGCGGGGTGCAGGCCCTTCGGCAATATCTGGACAATGCGGATGCCACGCAGCATGTGCGGGCGTATCTGTTTGATGAACATGGCACAGAAGTCTCGCAGCGAGGAGCCCCAGACTGGGCCATCCGAGTGGCATCGGGCGGGCCGCGGACGCCTCATGATGGCTTTCTGTTTCCGGCGCCGCCGGTGCAACGGGATTCGCGAGCTTCGTCGGACGGCAAGCATCGCTACACGATCGTGCTCGGATTACCTCCTGGACCGCGAGTGTTTATTGGACCGCGCGGCGTACCAGGAACGGGCCTGCTGATCGGAGTGATTACGTCCGGATTAGTCTGCTATCTATTGTCGTGGTATTTGACCAAACCGATCGTCCGGCTGCGCACGGCAACGCGGCAGTTGGCGGCTGGAGACTTAACGGCACGAATTGGAGCGCCTGGCAGTAAGAGGCGTGACGAGGTGGCAGGACTGATGCGTGATTTCGACGCCATGGCCGAACGGATCGAAACACTGCTAAAGGCGCAATCGCGGCTCCTGAACGATATCTCGCATGAATTGCGGTCTCCCCTGGCGCGCTTGAACGTGGCCCTGGGACTGGCCCGTCAGCGTACCGATCTGGAAAGCGTCGACATGCTGGACCGGATCGAATTGGAAGCCGCCCGGCTGAATGAGTTGATTGGTAGGATTCTCACGCTGGCGCGGCTGGAAGATGGTGAGCAACTGGTGCCGCAGACTCCGGTTCCGCTGGACGAGCTTATCGTGAGCGTGAGCGAGGATGCCGAGTTTGAAGCGCAGGCTCGTCATTGCCACGTGAATACGAAGATTCCGGATGGGACCTGGCAGGTGCGGGGAAATGGATCTCTGCTGCACAGCGCTGTCGAGAACGTAGTCCGTAATGCGATCCGTTACACGCAAGAGGGAACTTCTGTCGAGATCGAATTGAAACGCGAGACGAGGCCGGGAGTTTCGGAGGCGGTCGTTTGCGTGAGCGATTCGGGGCCGGGGGTTCCGGAGAATGCGCTGGGAAAACTCTTTGAGCCGTTCTACCGTTTAGACGATGCGCGCGGCCGCCTGACAGGCGGAGTGGGGTTGGGGCTTGCGATTACGGAGCGGGCGGTACGCTTCCATGGCGGGAAGGTTTCGGCATTCAATCGCGAGGGCGGCGGGTTGATGGTGGAGATACGTTTGCCGATGATTGCAGGAGCGCCCCTGGCTCCGAAACAAATTGAGGCAGTTTCGGCGGTGCGCGGAGCGTAAATACCGTTACCGGGATCCCGAGCAGTTGGGGCAAACCTTTCACCACAGGGGGCACAGGGTTACACAGAAGAAAGCTTACTCTGTGAATCTCTAGATTCCCTTGTAGTGCGGCCAGAGTTAGGTCACGTAGTGTGGTGGTTGATCGCAACGTTAACGTGTAGCCCATCCGCGGCCTGACGATTGGCCGAGACATCTCGTATACTGTCCTTTAAGGCGACACGGGCAACTCCCGAGAGCTCTCAAGGTTCCAATCAGTGTTTGTGGGAGATTGCTCTTCCCGCGCTTTCCTGATACACAAATTGGGTTGAGATTTCCCGCATTTTCAGGGTGCAAAGGACCCGGCTTCGGGTTTTCGAGGCGTGCTCGCGCAAACCTCACAAAAACATGGAGATGAACTAGAGAATGTCGAAACGATCGTGGCTGCTCGGGGTGGGGGCGTTGGTGCTGATCGGATTGCTGCTGGCTTGCGGAAGCAACTATAACGCCTCGCAGGACGGCTTGTTGCTGGTGGGAAGCCAGGGATCGGGGCTGATCGAGACATTCAGTTTTACGCTGAGCAACGGGCACGTTTCGGCGATCGCCAATTCGCCTGCGGACACATCGAGCCAGACTTGCGTGCTGAACGGCTTGCCGGGGTCGATGGTGATGGATCCGGCAGGTGTGTACGCGTACGCGATCATTGAAGCGAATACGTCGTGTTCGGGCAGCAAGACCGGCATCGTGGCGTTCAAGGTGAGTTCAGACGGAAATATTACGCAGGTTGGGAGTCTTGTTTCAGATCCGAATCCTGTCGCGCTAGCCATGGATCCCGCCGGAAAATTCTTGTTTGTAGCAGAGGGCGCCAATGGCAACGGCAATCTAGTCAGTTCTTACGTGATTGGAAGCGGGGCCACATTGACGGCCGCTCCGGCGACTTTCAGCTTTGTAAACGGAGCGGGGTTCCAGACGCCGAACATCGTCGCGCTAGCACCAACACCGACGATCTTCCCAGCCATCGGTGTCAACGGAAAGCAAAATGCGGTCTGTTCCGCGCCGGGCAACAATCCCCCTACGTCGCAATTTCTCTATGCTGTGGACTCAGTGAACTACGTAGTGTGGGAATTCTCTGTCGACACGACAAGTGGAGCGCTAGGGAATCCGCCAGGGCAAGCGTCGGTGCAGTTGTTTGCTGCGGACCAGATACCGCTGGGCGTAGCCGTGGATCCTTGCGATCGCTTTGCGTATGTGAGCGACAGCCTGACCAACAAGGTCAGCGCGTACCAGATCTGCAGCGTTGTGATGCAGCCGACGTGCATTGTCGCGGATGGAAGTTTAGTTCCGATTGCCGGTTCGCCGTTTCTGCTGGCGGGGGGCGCGAATAAGCCCGGACCGATCGTCGTGGATCCGTACGGAAACTACGTCTATACCCTTGGAACTCTTTCCAACACGATTTCGCCATTTAAGATCAGTCCGATCACGGGCGCTTTGACGGCTTTCAGCACGCCTACTGTAGCAACGGGGGTGGGGCCGGTTTCGATCGTGATTCGAGGGGACGACAACTGGATGTTTGTGTCGAATTACGGTAACACGAGCCTGGGCGGCAGCACGGTGTCGCAATACTCGATCGCTCCATCCACGGGCCTGCTGACGGTAGAACCAGCGATTCCGACGGACAACTATCCTTGGGGATTGGCGGTAAAGTGAGGCCCGGGGCTAGGAAAAAGTGATTCGTGATTTAGCGTGCTAAGACCTGTTTAGGACTCGCTACCATTAGCCGTCCATTGCTCTCGCCTCTGATCCTTCACTCTAGGTGGGCACTTTCAGGATCAGGTAGCCTCCGACCAGCATGAAGATCAGATCCGGAGACCAGGCTGCCAGGGCTGGCGGGAGCTGGCTGAGGTCGCCCATGGCCTCGAACAAGCGCGACACTACCGTATAGAACACTGCAATTCCCACCGCGACCGCCACGCCCGTGATGGCCCCACGTTTCCCTGTCGACAGCGAGAAAGGGATGGCCAGGATGGCCATGATCAGCGTGATCAGCGGATACGAGAGCTTTTTGTGAAGCTCGACTCTCAGACGCACGACGTCAAATCCACTTTGCTGCAAGTCGCGGATGTAGCGGTGGAGTTCCTCGTAGTTCATTTCGCTGTACTGCTTCACTTCTTTCTTGAAATAGGAAGGCGTCTCGGGGAAGTCGGGGAAGGTCGCGACCTCGAACGGGCGGTAGTTGGCAATCGCGGAAACGTTGTTGAGGGTGCGCTCCCAGCCGCGTTCGTATTCCCAGCGATTGAGGTTCTCGGCCCAGCGGGCGCGGTCGGCGTGGATGCGGCGAGTGACGGTGAAGCTGGCTTTATCGAGCTGAAAAACAGTGATATTTCCGAACTGATCGCGATCGGGGTCGAAGAACTGGTAGTAGTAAATGTCGTTGTTCTGGCCGAAGATCCATTTGCGATCGGGACGCAGATAGGTCTGCGGCGGCTTGCCTTTGATCTGGTTGTGCAGCGCTTCCTGACGCTTGTTGGTGTGAGGCAAATAGAACTGGTCAGCGAAAAAAAGTCCGACGGCCAGCATGGCGGCGGCCACGATCACCGGCGTCACGATGCGGTAGATGCTGGTTCCGGTGGCCTTGATGGCTGTGATCTCGTTCGAGCGCTGCATCAGGCCAAAGGTGACGAGAACGGCGAGCAACATGACCAGAGGCGCCACGTTGTAGAGCAGATAGGGCGTGACATTCAACAAATATTCGGCGACGACGGTTGCGGGAACGCGGTTGCGAAGGATATCTCCAAGCAACTCGAACAGCGTGAATACGAGAACGAGCACGAGGAATGTGGAAAGGATCATCCCCAGATAGACGAAGAAGTCACGCAGGACGTAGTCGTCGATCAGAGTGGGGAAGCTGGCGCTGAAAACGCGGCGGCGGGTGGAAGCGCGCTCAAAGGCATTCTCGCGGCGGCGTCCGACGCTTGGCTGCAGTAAAGATCCGTTCTTTTTCCCCCAAAAGCGGAAAGAGGCCAGCTCGATGGGACGCTTCTCGGCGCGAAATAAGAGAAACAGGCCCAGCGCGAGGAAGGCGAGATCGGCGAGCCACGCGCCGAACCAGGGAGCAACGCGGCCCTGGCGGGCGAGCGAAACTCCGACGAGCGAAATGACGTAGTACACGAACACCAGCAGGATCGTGAGAACGAATCCGCCGGACTTGCCGCTCTTCTTGGAGGAGAGGCCGAGGGGAATGCCGACCAGGGCGAGGACGAGGCAGGCTGTGGGCAAGGCGAAACGGCGATGATATTCGATGAGATACCAGCGGGCCGAGATGGGGTCGGATCGTCTGGCCTTCTGGAGCAGAGCGCCAGTGTCCATGAGACTCGCGGGCAGTGACTCGTCGGCTTTGTTCTCTGTGGAAGGTAAATCGATGGGAATGTCGGTCTGCTGAAAGGTGGAAATGTGGTAGTCGGCGTCGTCCTTGGGGTTGGTCTCGTGTTCCGATCCGTCGATCAAATGAAGATGCAGGCGATCGGGACCCTCGCTGACGACGATACCCTCTTTCGCTAGTGTGATCTTTGGATTCGCGGCGTCCGAGATATCTGCCATAAAGACGCCTTTCCATACGGCAGCGCCCTGCGCGCTTTTGACGTCTTGCACGTAGAGGACGTATCTGGGGAATCCCTCATAGAAGACGCGCGGCTGGATTTCGAAGGAAACCTGCGAGCCTTTGAGTCGATCTTCCAGGTGGCCCAGCGCGGCTTGAGAACGTGGTGCGATATAAAGGCCATTCGTCAGAGCCAAAGCCCAAGCCGCAAGAACGAAAATAGACAGCACACGAAGGAAGCTCCAGACGCCCATTCCGCTGGCGCGCATGGCTGTGATTTCACTGTCGGCGGCGAGGCGGCTGAGGCCGATCAGGATGCCAACGAGCACGCTCATGGGGAGCGTGTACGTAAGGGCAAGGGGGACAGTGAAAGAGAATATTTCCGCGACGCTGGGAAGCGGAGCGCTGGCGCGGACCACGAGTTCGAGGATGTGCCCCAGATCGCGGGTGAAGAGAACGAACGTGAAGATGGCCGCGCCGATCAGAGCGTGAGCCGTCACTTCGCGCAGGATGTAGCGGGTGAGGATCCGCATGGGACAAGCGCTTTAGGCGAGGATAGCATGGAGCAGGCATGGGAGTTGGAGCCGGCCAAGAATAGCTGCGGACCGCCCGGACGATGCGTCCATCCGGCGCCAGCCAGCTTGTTCGAATCTTTTGGGTGGGCGGAACTGGGGCGGGTTTAACTGCGTACTGAGTTAAGAAATGGGGGATCGATGGCATCGGTGAATGTCGCATACGGAACACGGAGTGTCAGCGCGGGGAGATCCAGCGAACGCTCGCGAGGTGACACGCTGGCTCTGCTGGCGATTGCCGGTGCGATGGTCCTTGCACATCTGCTGACGAATGGCCGTTACGGTTTCCATCGCGATGAACTGCAGGTTTTGAGCGACGCACGTCACCTGGATTGGGGATTTGTGCCCTATCCGCCGTTCACACCATTTGTGGAAAAGATAGGGATGTCCCTGTTCGGCCTCTCTCTGGTTGGGCTGCGCCTGTTTTCGGTGACTGCACAGGCTGCGGTCGTGGTGGTGTCGGGATTGATGGCCCGCGAACTTGGCGGAGGACGGCTCGCGCAGGTCACGGCTGCTCTCGCGGTAGCGCTCTCAACTCTGCCGCTGTTTGAAGGGACAGAGTTCCAATACACAACGTTCGACAATTTGTGGTGGGTGCTGATTGCTTACTTCGTGATCCGGCTGCTGAAGACAGAGAACCCGCGATGGTGGCTGCCGATTGGGGCGACCATCGGACTGGGCTTCATGACTAAATACACGATGGGGTTTTACCTGGCTGGACTTCTCGGCGGAGTTCTACTGACGCGTGGCCGGCGCTATTTGGGCAGCGGTTGGTTCTGGGGCGGGATGGCGTTGGGATTCGTGATCTGCTTGCCGAATCTGGTGTGGCAGGTCCGGCATGATTTCATTTCTCTGCATTTCTTGCAGTCCATTCATGCGCGCGACGTGGAGGAGGGTCGAGCAAACGGATTCTGGCGCGATCAGTTCTGGATCTGCACGAATCTAGTTGCGGCGCCGTTGTGGCTCGCTGGATTGATCGGCTATTTGCGCGATCGGCATTATCGTCTGCTGGCATGGATGTATTTGATCCCGCTTGGATTGTTCGTGGTGGGAAAGGGACGAGGCTATTACCTGGGCGGCGCGTACCCCATGCTGATGGCGATGGGCGCAGTCGTGGGCGCTCGCTGGGTCATGTCGCTGCCGAAGATTACGCGGAGGGCGGTAGAGGGCGCGTTCTTCGCCGGACTCATGGGCTGGGGGCTTCTCATGGGTGCGGTCATTCTTCCCGTGGCATCGGGGGGCAGGCTGATGCAGTTCGCCCTTAAGAACAACGGCGATTTGCGGGATGAGATCGGCTGGGACGAATTGGTTAGGACGGTGGCGGGAATTCGGGATTCGCTGCCTCCAGAGCGGCGGCAGAATGCGGGCATCGCGGTCAGAAACTACGGCGAGCAAGGAGCGATAGAGATTTTAGGGCCGGCGTACCATTTACCTCCCCCGATCAGTGGGATTAACTCGTCGTGGTTGCGCGGATACTCCGTGCCGCCGCCAACGACTCTGATCGTGCTGGGCTCGACGTGGAAGCAGGCGGATCGACTTTTTACTTCGTGCCGTTTGGCAGGCCACAATGGGAACGCCTGGGGAGTTCACAACGAAGAGAGCGATGACCATCCGGACATTTTTGTGTGTGGAGGGCCGCGTCTGCCCTGGCCGGAGTTTTGGAAGGAATATCAGGGATTCGGATAAGCGAAGGCGTGAACTCTCAGCGCTTCCCCTTGCAGAAATTCGGAAGAGACGAGTCAGCCAAGTCTCCACAGGCCAGCGCAGAAGGCATGAGGTTAGCTCGATTTGAAGAACAGGGCTGCCAACGGCGGTAGCGTTAACTTTAGCGAGAAGGGGCGGCCGTGCGTCGGGATCTCTTCGGCATGGACTCCACCGAGATTCCCCATGCCGCTGCCGGCGTATTCGCGGGCGTCGCTGTTGAGCATCTCGCGCCAGTAGCCGCCGTGAGGAACGCCGACGCGATAGCCCAGGCGCGGCACGGGCGTGAAGTTGCAAACGACAAGCACGGTGTCTCCCGGATTTTCGCTCTTACGCAGGAGGGAAACCGTGCTGGTGGCGTTGTCGTTGGCGTCGATCCACTCGAATCCGGCCGGATCGTTATCCAGCACGTGCATGGCAGGTTCGCTGCGGTAGAAACGGTTCAACTGCTCCATCCAGGCTTGCACTCCGCGATGAACCTGATACTGCAAGACGTGCCATTCCAGGCTTGAGTCGTGCGCCCACTCGCGCACCTGCCCGAATTCACAGCCCATGAAGATGAGTTTCTTGCCGGACTGCGCATACATGTAAGCGAAGAGCAAACGCAGGTTCGCGAATTTCTGCCATTCGTCGCCGGGCATTTTGCCGATGAGAGATCCCTTGCCGTGAACGACTTCATCGTGGGACAGCGGCAGGACGAAATTTTCGAGGAACGAATACAGCATGCGGAAGGTGAGGTCGTTGTGGTGGTACTTGCGGTGGATGGGATCGTTCTGGAAGTAGCGGAGCGTATCGTGCATCCAGCCCATGTCCCACTTGAGGCCGAAGCCGAGACCGCCGACATAAACCGGCTTCGACACCATGGGCCAGGAGGTCGATTCTTCCGCCGTGGTTTGAATTTCTGGATGCTCTTTGTAGGCTTCCTGATTGAAGCGGCGGAGGAAGTCGATCGCTTCGAGATTTTCGCGTCCACCGAACTTATTGGGAATCCATTCGCCCTGCTTGCGGGAATAGTCGAGGTAGAGCATGGAGGCAACGGCATCCACGCGCAGGCCGTCGATGTGATATTTGTCGAGCCAGAACATGGCGCTCGACATGAGGAAACTTCGGACTTCGGCGCGTCCGTAATTGAAGATGTGCGTCTTCCAGTCGGGATGGAACCCCTGGCGCGAGTCAGCGTGCTCGTAGAGATGCGTGCCGTCGAAATAGGCGAGGCCGTGAGCGTCCGAAGGAAAGTGTGACGGAACCCAGTCGAGAATCACGCCGATGCCATGCTGGTGTAAGTAGTCGACGAGATACATGAAATCCTGCGGTGTGCCGTAGCGCGAGGTGGGAGCAAAATAGCCGGTGGTCTGGTATCCCCAGGAACCGAAGAACGGGTGCTCCATAACCGGCAGGAATTCGACGTGGGTGAAGCCCATCTGGCCGACGTATTCGGCGAGGCGAGGCGCAGTTTCGCGATAGCTGAGCGGGCGGTTGTGCTCTTCTGGAACGCGCATCCACGAACCAAGGTGGACTTCATAGACGGACTGCGGGGCGCGGAGGGAGTTGCGTTCGCCGCGCTTCTGCATCCAGTCGTTATCGTTCCACTGGTAGTTGAGATCCCAGACGACGGAGGCGGTGCGCGGCGGTTTCTCGTGCAAGAGGCCGATTGGGTCGGCTTTGTCGATGTGGTATCCGTGGCGCTGCGATTCGATGTGGAACTTGTAGAGGGCGCCGTGACTGGCGCCGGGAGCGAATCCTTCCCAGATACCGGAAGAACCGCGGACGCTGAGGCGATGGGTTTTAGTGTCCCACTCGTTAAAATCCCCGACTACGGACACCGATCGCGCGTTGGGCGCCCAGACGCTGAAGATTGCACCCGCTTCTCCGTTATGGGTGACGAGGTGCGCGCCCATCTTGTCGTAAATACGGTAGTGGCTGCCCTCGTTGAAGAGGTAGAGGTCTTGGTCAGTAAGGAGCTGCGGGGCAGCGAGCGTAGTTTCGGGGCTCATGGGTCCGCTAGATAGTCTACCGGAACTGGGAAAGGGTTGGCCGCTGTTTGTGCGAATCAGGAAATTCGCGGATACGCGTGTCGGGATCCAAGAAATCGAAGCTCACCATCTGTTTTCACTTTCGAGCCTTGGTGAGTTCGTGAATAATGTGCGAAGCGCAAAGGCGGGGCTACTGGTTTTTGCTGATTAAACGGAACCCGCAAACATTATTCTGACTTAAAACCTCATTTCTGGGGGACACACATGGCCGCATTCGCGCAGGATCTCCGCTTTGCATTTCGCCAGCTAAAGAAATCGCCCGGTTTTACGGCCACCGTCGTCCTGACACTGGCTCTCGGCATAGGGGCCACGACGGCAATTTTCTCCCTGGTGGAATGCGTGCTGCTGCGTCCGCTGCCATTCAGTAATCCAGATCGGCTGGTGGTGCTGGGAGACCATCTGGCAGAAGGACCGGGCATTTCGGTTACGGCGCGCGAGATCGACACCTACGCCAATGCGACGAGCGCTTTTTCCGCTGTAGGCGGCTACATCTCGACGAACTATGAACTCTCCAGCGGAGCGATTCCTGAAGAGGTTTATGCTGCGCGGTTCACGGCGGGTGTCTTCCCGACGCTCGGCGCGCCTCCGATGATGGGACGCGTGTTTACCCAACAGGAAGAGGATGCTCATCAGCCGGTCGCGGTCATCAGCGATGCGTTGTGGACGAACCGCTACCATCGAGATCCCGGCGTGCTGGGGCGTTCCATTGTTCTCGATCGGAAGGCTTATTCCATCATCGGCGTGATGCCGCGCAGTTTTGAATTTCCTCTGGGTGCAGGGCACCTCGACCAAGCGCAGTTGTGGGTGCCGATGAGCCTGACTTCCGACGAACTTTCCGACCAGCACACGGGCTTCTGGGGTTACCAACTGGTCGCTCGCCTCAAGGATGGCGTGACGCTCGCGCAGGCAGCGAAGGACGCCGACCGCGTCAGCCGTCAGATCATGCGTACTTTTCCTGCCAGCATGTCTGCGATCCACATACAGGGCGATGCCACGCTGCTGCGCGAGTTCGACTTCGCAGAGGTTCGACCGTTGCTGCAGACGTTGTTCATGGCTGTTTCGGTGGTGCTGCTCATTGCTTGCGTGAACATTGCCGGATTGCGGTTGGTGCGCGCCATTCGCCGGCGCCGGGAGTATGCCGTGAGACTGGCACTGGGGGCGCGTTCCGGCTCGATCGTCCTCGAATCTGTATTCGAAGGATTACTGATCAGCCTCGCCGGGGGACTGCTCGGCTTGGCGTTTGCGGCGGTCGCCATTCGAGCCGCCCTCCGTCTGCTGCCGGAGTCGATGCCGCGCATTGACTCGATTTCGATTGATGTGACCGTGGCGGCGTTCGCCCTGATTGTTGCGATCGTAACAGGCGCTCTTTGCAGCCTTGTGCCCGCCTTCGCCGCGTTGCGGACGAACTTGACCGAGAGTTTAAAAGAAGGGGCGCGGACGGGCACGGGAGCTTCGAGCCATACCTGGTTGCGCTCGGCGTTGGTTGTATCCGAGATCGCAATTGCCTTAGTACTGCTCACCGTATCGGGCGCATTCCTACGCAGTTTCCAGAAGATGCGCGCCGTCGACCTTGGATTTCGCGCCGACCACGTCCTCATAGCGGAGTATCAACTTCCGCTGCAGCAATATTCCACCAGCGCTGCAGCGGATACTTTCAACCATGAGGTCATCGAGAGGCTCTCGAGCAGGCCGGGAGTGATTGCCGCGGGGAGCACGAATGGGCTGCCCGCATCCGACTCCTTCGGAAGGGCTGCGTACACGATTGAGGGAGAGCCCGCCGGCAGTTGGAAGCTGAAGTTCGCCATGTTCGCGACGGTGTATGGTGGCTATTTCCGCGCCATGGATATCCCGCTGATGGATGGCCGGTACTTCACTCCGCACGACCGCTCTAATTCCGCTCTCGTCGTGGTCGTCAACCGGTCGATGGCGGGACACTGCTGGCCGGGTCAACGAGCGGTCGGAAAACGGATGCACGTGGGCAATCCGCAGAAGGGGTACCCGTGGGCGACTGTGGTCGGCGTGGTCTCCGATGTAAAGATGGGGTCGGGCGATGAGCCTAGCGAAGATCAGTGGTATTCGCCTGCCGAACAGCGAGCAACGCTCAACGGCTCGGATTACGCCGGACGGCTTACGAATCCGGCCAGCGGATACATCACGCTCCGTTCTGCTCTGCCTCCCCAGCAGATGACGCAAACATTGCGCTCAACTGTTGCAGAGGTTGATCCGATGCTTGCTTTGGAGCAAGTGCAACCGATGGAGGATGCGATCTCGAACGTGGAAGCGCCGCGCCGTTTCAACACCGACATCATCACGGCGTTTGCCGTGGGCGCTCTGCTGCTGGCCATCACTGGCATCTACGCGGTGGTGGCGTTCTCGGTCTCGCTACGAACGCAGGAGCTGGCGATTCGCATCGCACTGGGTGCTCAACGCACGGGTATTGCGAGACTGGTATTGATGTCGGCCGCGAAATTGACGCTTCTTGGATGTGGGCTTGGTGTCCTTGGTTCACTCACCGTTTCACGTCTTGTCAGTTCATTTCTCTTCGAGGTGAGCGCCACCGATCCGTTCATCTATATGGCGGGCGTCCTGGTGATGATGATTGTGGCGCTGGTTGCGTCCGCGCTTCCTGCGATACGTGCCGCTCAGGCAGACCCGAGGTATGCCCTGCGCTCGACCTAGGATGCATACACAGTTGCAGTAGCTCCGGCCTCGCTCGCGCGAGTTGCGCAAAAGCGCTCGCGTTGGATCTGCGATCCTCATTTCGGATGATCACTGCATGTCCGCATGCGTAACCAGCAAAATGATCCCATGTTAGACTGACTCGTCCAGCCATGCCGTCTCTGCGCGTCATCCTTCTTTGGCACCAACACCAGCCGTTTTATAAGGACCTGGTCACCGGCGAATACCGTTTGCCGTGGGTGCGGTTGCACGCCCTCAAGGACTACTACGGGATGGTCAAATTGCTCGACGAGTTCCCGAACGTTCATCAAAATTTCAATCTTGTGCCGTCGCTGATGGTGCAGATTCAGGACTATGTCGCGGGAACGGCACAGGATCCGTTTCTGCAGGTGGCGGCCAAGCCAGCGAAAGATTTGTCGCTGGATGAGCGACGGTTTGCTCTGCAGTATTTGTTTCAGGCGAATCCGCAGAATGTGATTGGGCGGTATCCGCGGTACCGTGAGTTGTGGGAGCGGTTTCGCGCCCATGGGGACCATCCGGAACGGGCGGAGCGATATTTCCAGACTCAGGATTTTACCGACCTGCAAGTCTTGTCGCAGATTGCGTGGTTCGACGAATTTTTCCTAGAAGAAAAAGATGTTGCGGCGCTCGTTGCCAAGGGGCACGACTACTCGCTCGACGATCAGAAGTTTGTGATTGCGCGAGAAAGGGAACTGCTGGGGCGAGTGCTGCCTGCGCATGCCGACGCGGCGAAGAAGGGATCGATCGAGATTTCGGCGACGCCGTTTTACCACCCGATTCTGCCGCTGGTTTGCGATACGAGCGCCGGGGCAGTGTCGTCGCCGGGATTGCCGCTGCCGCAAAATCGGTTTCGACATCCGGAAGATGTGCGCGAGCAGCTGACTCGCGGGCTCGATCTGCACGAAAAGGTTTTCGGCGTTCGGCCGAAGGGGATATGGCCGTCGGAAGGCAGCGTGTCGGAGGAAGTGCTGGCGATCGCGCATAGCGTGGGCCTGCAATGGATGGCCACTGACGAAGGTGTGCTGGGGCGCACCGCCGGGCTGTTCTTCGCGCGTGACGGGAGCGGCCGCCTGCCGGCGCATTTGGGGGAGAAGCTTTACAACATCCACCATTACGAAAACGGGTCGGCCGCGATGCATCTTGTGTTTCGCGACCATACGATCTCTGATCTGATCGGATTTGTGTATTCGGGGATGCCGCCGGCGGATGCGGCGCGGCATTTAATCAACAACATCAAGGAAGCTGCGCGTCCTGTGCTATCGAGGGGGCGCGACGCCGTGGTGTCCATCATTCTGGATGGCGAGAATGCGTGGGAATACTATCCGAAGTCGGGCAGGGAATTTCTGCGGCGGTTCTATGACGGCCTGCAACACGAGCCGGGGCTGGAGGCGGTTACGATCTCCGAGGCGATCTCGCGGCATAAGGATTTCAATCGCCTGACGTCACTGGTACCGGGATCGTGGATCAATGCCAATTTCAACGTGTGGATCGGGGCTCCGGAAGACAACCGGGCGTGGGATTATCTGCACCACGCGCGCGAATTTTACGCGCAGCATGCGGCGCGGGCGACGGAAGCGCAACGCAAGCTGGCGTTTGACGAAATCCTGATCGCCGAGGGTAGCGACTGGAACTGGTGGTATGGACCCGAGCATCATTCGGCCAACGACCGCGACTTTGATGAGCTTTATCGAAAACATCTTTCGAACGTGTACCAGGCACTGGGTGCGACGCCGCCGGATTATCTGGCGCAGCCGCTCGCCGGGGCAGAGGTGCGTCCGGAGTTCATCCCGCAGACGGCTTACATTCATCCCCGAGTCGCGGCCGATAAGGTGCGGTACTTCGAATGGATGGGAGCGGCGATCTATACGGCAGATCATCGCGCCGGCGCGATGCACGGCAAGCAGTTTCTGCTGGATGCGGTGTATGCCGGCATCGATGCGACTTACCTGTATGGGCGGCTAGATTTTGCCAGAAAGATTCCGGAGACGGATTTTGAAGTGGTCGTAAACGTGGAGTCGTGGGCGGCCGGAGAGGCGCGTCCTCGGAGGACATTACGGGCTGGCGTCTCGGTCAAAGAGCGGCGGCTGGCGGAATGGAAGATCGAAAATGGATCGGCGGAGCGCGTGCTGGCGTCGTCGGCGCAGCCGGACGTACATGTGACGATCGCGTTGCAGCGGAATTTTGAATTCAAAGTGCCGCTGGTATGGCTGCTGGCGACACCCAGCGGTATTTCCCCGGAACGAAGTGCGGAACACAATCCTGCGGGAGCGGCTGCCCCCGCGACTAGCAAGCTCCGGCTGCGATTCAGCCTTTGGCAGGACCGGTTGCCGGTGGATTCCTTGCCGCTCGAGGGATGGATAGAATTGCAAGTGGTCAGCGAAGGGGAGTTGTTGTTTGGGGCCTAGAAGCGGTGGCTGCGGATAAACGAGAATGCGAATGGCGCGACTTTTGGTGAAAGGATTTGCGTCAAAAGGGGCTTAGGCCCCATCCTTGTAACGTGCGATATTCCTCAAGCTTGCCGCGACGTGTAGCGCGCCGTGTCCTTTCTACTCTTCAAAGACTCTCCTCATTGCGGGTTCATGCAGTTGTCCTTCTGCTCTGTGTCATCGCGGCGTCGCAGGCCGGGGCTCCCCCTAAACCCGAAGCTGCAAAGCACTCCGCTGCACGATCATCACAGGCCGAACCTCTCGCGGATCAGGCTTTGCCGGATCCTCCCGGATTGCTCTATCAGGGAGTCCCGGCGGACATCCCGCAGGACCAAGGTATCGCCGGATTGCGGTTGGAATTGCTGCGACTGGGAACCACGGCGCGACTGATGCAGGTCGTGGCGCATCCGGATGATGAAGATGGTGGAATGCTGACGCTCGAGGCTCGCGGACACGGCGTGAATACGCTGTTGATGACGTTGAATCGCGGCGAGGGGGGACAAAACAAAATCGGCAGCAATTTGTCGGATGTGTTGGGTGTACTGCGGTCGGAAGAACTGCTGGCTTCGGATCAGTATTACGGTTTGCAGGATCGATTCTCGCGGGTGGCCGACTTTGGATTTTCGAAAAATGCGCCGGAGACCTTTGCCAAGTGGGGCGGCCACGATGTGGCTCTGGCTGATATGGTGCGTGTGATTCGGAGGTTCCGTCCGGATGTGCTGGTCGCACGATTCTCGGGAACGGACCGCGATGGGCACGGGAATCATCAAGCCTCGAGCATTCTGACGAACGAGGCGTTTCGAGCGGCGGCGGATCCGAAGCGGTTTCCGGAGCAGATTGCGCAAGGGTTGCTGCCGTGGCAGGCCAAGAAGCTTTATATCGGAAATGTCTGCGGGTTCGGAGCGATGACGTGTCCGGACGCGGACTGGACTATACGGCTCAACACCGGTGAGCGGAATGATGTGCTGGGGACGTCGTACATACAGTTTGCGATGCAGGGACTGCGGCACCAGATGTCGCAGGGCGCGGCAAACTGGACCCTCGACCCGGGGGACCGGTTCACGTTTTATAAGCTGGTTGATTCGGTGATTCCGTCCACAGTAGGCAAGGATGGGCACGAGAAGAGCTTCTTCGACGGGATTGATACGAGCTTGCCAGCACTGGCGCCGCAAGGGAGATTTTCGGAGGTGCGAAAACAGTTAGAAGAAATTACCAAGCTCGTTACGCAAGCGGCAGGAACTGCGAAGGGAAACGACGGGTCGGCGGCGGTTCCACCGTTGATGCAAATCGTCACGGGATTGAAGCCCGCCAGCGAAGAGATTCGCCGCGGTGAGTGGGACGCGGCGAGGAAAGCCGATCTTCTAGGCCGGATTGCAGAGAAGCAGCAGCAGGCGGAAACGGCGTTGAATCTGGCGCTGGGAGTGAGTCTCTCGGCGGATGTCGCCTCGGACGACGCTCGAAAGGCGAATCTTCCGAAAGAAGCCGAAGCGCTGACCACCGTTTCTCCCGGGCAGGAGTTTGTGGTTGCCGTGAGGTTTCACAACGGGTCGAAACTTCCGCTCTTAATTGATCACGTCGCGCTGGAAGTTCCTGCGGGATGGAACACGATCAATGGGAAGACAAAGCCGGAAACGGTGAAGCCGGGGGACGATCTTCACGCGAATTTCCGGCTGCGTGTGCCGAAGGATACGGCGTATACGCGGCCGTACTGGCATCGGGATAACCCCGACGTCGAAAGCATCAACCATGTCGACGACGAGAAGTACGCGACGTTGCCGTTTCCACCTCCAGCGCTCCGCGCGCAAGTGGAGTATTCGGCGGCGGGCGCCAACAAGATTCATGCGCGGAATGGCGTTACAGTGCCGGTCGTCACTCCTTTCCTCGACGATGCGGGGAAACAGAGGACTCGTCCGCTCGCTGTGGTGCCTTTATTCTCCGTGATGCTGGAGCCGGGGACGCAGGTGATCTCCACGCACAACGGTTCCACCTCGACAGTAACCGTGGGCGTGACTTGCAATCTTGGCCGCAAGATTCAAGGCGAATTGCGATTGGAATTGCCGCAGGGCTGGCGGTCGGAACCCGCGCAGATTGCGGTGGACAGTGCGCGACGAGGAGAGAAGCAGGAACTGCATTTCAAGATCTTTCCGGCTGGATTGCGACAAGGGCGGGCGACGATTCGCGCTGTGCTGGAAGCCGAAGGCGAAAAATATAGCGAGGGATACTCGCTGGTCACGCGCGAGGACCTGGGCAGCTTTTATTACTACCAGCCGGCGCGGCAGCGGGTGAGTATTGTGGACGTGCAGGCGCCGCATGATCTGAAGGTTGGCTACATCATGGGTGCGGGAGACGACATTCCAACCGTGCTGCGTCAGATCGGGATGAATGTCACGCTGGTTCCTCCCGAGAAGCTGGCGAGCGAAGACCTGAGCCACTACGGAACGATCGTCCTCGGCATTCGCGCTTACGACACGCAAAAAGATGTGGCGGCAAACAATAAGAAGCTCTTGGATTTCGTTTCCGCGGGTGGAACGCTGGCCGTGCAATACAACGCCGGCGTCGCTGATTTCAACAACGGCAAGTTCACGCCGTATCCTGCCGAATTGAGCCGAGCACGCGTCTCGGTAGAAGAGGCTCCCGTCGATATCCTCGCGCCTGAGGATTCTGTTTTCCATTCCCCGAATACGATCACTCAGTCTGATTTCGATGGCTGGGTGCAGGAGCGCGGGTTGTACTTCATGGATAAATGGGACGATCATTTCAAGCCGCTGCTAGGTTGCCACGATCCGGGAGAAGACGAGCAGAAGGGCGGCTTGCTGCGCGCGCAATTCGGAAAGGGAACTTATATCTATACGGGATATGCATTCTTCCGGCAGTTGCCGGCTGGGGTGCCGGGGGCGGTGCGTTTGTATGTGAACCTGTTGAGCGCCAAGGGTGGCGATCAGCCGTAGAGACGTAAGGGCTACGTCTGTCTTCTTCCTGGTGAGAAGACGTTGCGAACAACGTCTCTACAATATGGACTCTGCTTCCCCACAATCTGAATCCGCGAGTTCTCCGGGTCTCATCCGCGGAATGGGGCTTTGGAGCGCCACGGCGCTGAACATGATCGACATGATCGGCGTGGGTCCATTCATCACCATGCCGCTGGTGTTGAGCGCGATGGGCGGCCCACAGGCTCTGCTGGGATGGGTAGCAGGAGCGATGCTGGCCGTTTGTGACGGCTTGGTGTCGGCGGAGTTGGGCGCTGCGATGCCCGCGTCGGGTGGATCGTACCGCTACTTGCGCGAGATGTACGGGCCGCAGAAGTGGGGACGGCTGATCTCGTTTCTGTTTATCTGGCAGGTTTCGTTTTCCGCGCCTTTGTCCATTGCAACGGGATGCATTGGGCTGGCCGGATACGCGGCGTATTACTGGCCGGACCTGGAGACGGTGTGGGCGCATCACGATGCGGCGCTGCAGGTTCCTTGGGCAGGCTCCGTGCAGGTCAGTTGGATCGTCACTCCGGGAACGGCGGTCGCGGTCGCCATTTGTTTCTTTACCGTGCTGCTGCTTTACCGGCGGATCACGGCGATTGGGCGGCTCTCCAAGCTTTTGTGGTTCGGCGTGATGGCCACGATTGGCTGGGTGATCTACGCCGGGTTGACGCACTTCAACTCCGCGCTGGCATTCGATTTTCCACCGGGAGCGTTTACTCTGTCCCGCCAATTCTTCACCGGTCTGGGCGGAGCGATGCTGGTGGCGACCTACGATTATTGGGGCTACTACAACGTCTGCTTTCTAGGCGACGAGATCAAAGACCCGGAAAAGAACATTCCCCGGGCGCTGCTGCTTTCTATTCTGCTGGTCGCCTGTCTATATCTAATGATGAACTTGTGCATCCTAGCCGTGGTGCCCTGGCGGGAGATGCTCAAGGCGGGACAGAACAATACCGGCCTGTATGTTGTATCGCTGTTTATGCAAAGGATTTATGGCGCCTGGGCGGCGCGGTTAGTCACCGGACTGGTAATCGCAACGGCGTTTGCATCCGTTTTTTCGCTGATGCTGGGATATTCCCGAGTTCCTTATGCGGCGGCCAAAGATGGCAACTATTTCAAAGCCTTCGCTAAAGTGCATCCCGTATACCGCTTCCCGCATATTTCGTTGCTGGCGCTCGGCGTGGTCGCGGCGGCATTCTGTTTTCTGCGGTTGAAGGATGCGATTGCGGCCCTGGTGGTGATTCGTTTGATCCTGCAGTTTCTGGTGCAGGCGGTCGGGTTGATCGTGCTGAGGATCCGGCGGCCTGACTTGCCGCGGCCATTCCGGATGTGGCTGTATCCATTACCGGCGTTACTGGCGTGCGCGGGGTTTCTCTTCATATTGTTCAATCGGGAGAATTGGCAGAAGGAAATGCGTTATGCCGCGCTGATTCTGCTGACTGGCGTGATCATTTATATGATCCGAGCTTGGAAGGATTCGGAGTGGCCGTTTCGAGCTGCAAGAATTTGACCACGGGGGACACTGAGTACATAGGGGACATCAGAATCAGTGGCGGATCACGTTTCAGTTCCGTTGGGCGGTGCGGGAATTCGGCGGGCGGACTCGCCCTGGGCTCCGCTGAGGGAACCTGTGTTTCGGTCGCTTTGGATTGCGGCTGTCGTCTCTTATACCGGCACGTGGATGCAGAACGTGGGCGCGGGCTGGTTGATGACGCAGCTCTCAACTTCTCCGCTGATGGTGAGTCTCGTGCAGGCCGCGGCTGCGATCCCTGTCTTTCTCGTCGTTCTTCCGGCGGGGGCGCTGGCCGACATGGTCGATCGGCGAAGGCTCTTGCTGTTCACGCAGAGCTGGATGATCGTCGCGGCAGTAGCGCTCGGTGTGTTGACGCTGTTCAATGCCGTCACTCCGTGGATGTTGCTCGCGTTTACGTTTTTGATGGGGATCGGCGCCGTGATGAACGATCCCGCATGGCAGGCGATTACACCGGAGGTGGTGTCCCCGCAGCTCCACGCGTCGGCGGTTGCGCTGAATTCCGCAGGGTTCAACGTGGCTCGGGCGGTTGGTCCGGCGCTGGGCGGAGTCGTGGTGGCGGCCGCAGGATCGGGATGGTCGTTCTTGCTGAATGCCGCATCGTTCTTCGGAGTGATTCTGTTTCTGTACACGTGGAAATGCGCGCCACACGAGCCGTTGCCCACACACGGCGTGCGTGAGGCGATCGTGGAAGGTTTCCGTTATGTAAGGGGCGCGCCTCAAGTCCGGTCGGTATTAATTCGCACGGGAGCGTTCAGCTTTGGCGCCACCTCGCTGCTGGCGTTATTGCCCGTTATCTGCCAACCACATGGAGCTCAGGGGTACGGCTTTCTGCTGACGTGCTTCGGGCTGGGCGCATTGGCCGGCGCGGCTGTCCTGCCGCAGTTACGATTGCGATATTCGGTGGACGGGCTTGTGGCGGGCGCTACGGTTGTTTTCGCCGTCATGACGTTTGCGGCCGGGCAGGTGCGTATCTTTGAATGGTTGTGTCTGGTATTGTTTACCGCGGGAGCGGCCTGGATTGGCATTCTGGCCTGCTTCAACGTGGTGGCGCAGACAATGTGCCCTTCGTGGATGCGGGCGCGAGCGCTCTCGATGTACTTGCTGGTGCTGCAGGGCGGCATGGCGATTGGCAGCGGGGTTTGGGGCGAACTTGCTGCGAGACAGGGTGTGCCAGCCGCGTTAGCATGGTCTGCTGTTGCAATGGTGGTGGGATTGACCACGATCCGGCGCCATCGACTGACCGGGGCAGAGCTGAAAATGACTCCGGCAGTAGTGCGGGATTAATTAGGGGGACCTGTGAAAACGAAATTGGCGGGATTTGCCTGCGGGGTATTGCTGTTAACAGTGGCGGCATCCGCGCAGATGGGTAAACCGAAAGAAGAACATCGCACGGCAACGCAAATATTAGAGCGCAGCGTCAGCAATCTTGAGCACGAATTCATTCCTGCCGCCGAGGCGATGCCCGAGGACAAGTTCTCGTTCGCTCCGACAAGCGGTGAGTTCAAAGGGGTACGCACATTCGGCCAGCAGATTATGCATGTCGCCGCGGTCAACTACGAACTCGGAGCGGCGCTGCTCGAACAGAAGCCACCGGTGGACACCGGCGACGAATCCGGTCCGGCGTCGATTACCTCAAAAGCCGACAGTCTCAAGTATCTGAAGGATTCCTTCGAGTATGTACATAAGGCCATCGCGACGATTAACGAAGGCAATGTGATGGGAACGGTGAAGAGCCCGTTCGGAGAAGGATCGGTGTCGCGCCTGGGACTGGCGATGTCAGTGACGTCGCACGGTTTCGATCATTACGGCCAGATGGTGGTGTATCTGCGGATGAACGGAATCATTCCGCCCGCAAGCCGCGCGCAGTAGCGGTTCGCGAGTGCTTCGGCTTTCTTCCGACCTCGAGCCTTATGGCAGTCGATTGGCAAACATTCTGGCTGACGCTGCGATTGGCTGCCACCGTGTCCGCTCTCTTGCTGGTGCTCGGATTGCCGATCGCATATTGGATCGCATTCTCGCGCTGGCGGTGGAAGTTTTTGGTTGAGGCCGTGGTCGCGCTGCCCATTGTGCTTCCGCCGACCGTGCTGGGATTTTATGTGCTGGTGGCGCTGGGGCCACACAGTCCTCTAGGGCGCTGGTGGATCGAGCTCACTGGACACACGCTGGCTTTCACTTTCGGCGGACTGGTCATCGGATCGATTCTCTACAGCCTGCCGTTTGCGGTGCAGCCGTTTGCCGCGTCGTTTGCCGGCGTGGACCGCCAGCTGATTGCGGCTTCGGCTACGCTGGGCGCGTCTCCATTGCGTACTTTCCTTCGAGTGATCGCTCCGCTCTCCATCCCTGGACTCGTGACCGGTTCAGCCCTGAGCTTTGCCCATACGATGGGAGAATTTGGCGTGGTCCTCATGGTGGGCGGGAATATTCCAGGGGTCACGCGGACGGTTTCCATCGACATCTACGATCGAGTCCAGGCCACAGATTATGCCGGAGCGAATCAGACTGCCATGGTCCTGCTGGTTCTCTGCTTTGCGCTGCTCACGCTGGTTTACGGCCTTAATCGCAAGGCTTGGGCAATCCATCCCGTAAAATAGGAGCGATGAGCAGCACGCGCATTCCTGCCGAAGAGGCCGCTGGTCCGCCTTCAGTCCCTGCAACCGGCGCTGCTACATTGCTGGGAAAATTCCGCAAACAACTTGTTTCGCAAGGACAGGAATTCGTTCTCGACGTAGCGTTTGAGGTTGCGAATGGCTTCACGATTCTTTTCGGCGCATCCGGGGCCGGGAAGTCGACGCTGCTCGATTGCATTGCTGGCCTTGCGAAGCCTGACTCAGGAACGATTACGGTCGGCAAGTGTGTGCTGTTCGATTCCTCCCGCTCTATCGACTTTGCGGCATCGAAGCGGCGCGCGGGATATGTGTTTCAGGACCTCGCTCTTTTTCCGCACATGACCATAGAGCAGAACGTGGCGTACGGTTTGGCGCACCTGCCGCATGCCGAGAGGGCGCGCCGTGTGAGTGCGATTCTGGAGGCATTTCGCATCGGTCCTCTTGCGAAGCGGAATGCGCGGGAAATCTCCGGTGGAGAGAGGCAGCGAACGGCGCTGGCCCGGACTCTAGTGACCGATCCGGAGGTTTTGCTGCTGGACGAGCCGCTGGCGGCTCTCGACGCCGCTGCAAAGGCGCGCATCATTGATGATCTGCGCGATTGGAACCGCGCGCATCAGATTCCGATCCTCTATGTGACGCACAGCCGCGAGGAAGTGTTTGCTTTGGGAGAACGCGTGCTGGTGCTCGATGCGGGCCGGATCGTAGCTCAGGGCACACCACACGAGGTGATGGTAGCGCCGCAGCAGGAGACGGTTGCGCAACTGGTTGGATTTGAGAATGTGTTTAATGCGGTCGTCGAGGCAGTCCGTCCGGAGCGCGGTACGATGACGTGCCGGATAGAAGGGGACGGCGGTCCACTGGCGCTGGAAACTCCCCTCGTCCGTGGTGGCGTAGGGGCGGCGCTGCGCGTGGGAATTCGAGCGGGTGACATTTTGCTGGCAACTTCTCCGCCCGTTGGCTTGAGCGCGCGGAATTTGATTCCCGGGCGGATCGAATCGCTAGATCAGCGCGACGTCATGGTCTCCGCGCTCGTGAAATGCAGAGTCGAGATGGAAGTGCACTTGACTTTGGCGGCGCGCGATTCGCTCCAACTGGAGGTGGGGAAAGAAGTGTGGCTGGTGATTAAGACGCACTCGTGCCATCTGATGCAGCGATCGACGGGTTAGAGTCAGCGTAGGGACCGTGCGTGGGCGGGACGCCCAGGCGACTACCGCCGGGACGGCGGCGCTACTTCAGTTCTAGTCGGGCGTTCTCGATTTCTTCCCTTTGCATCTCGATGACTGCGATCCACTGACCTTTGCGCTCTTCGGAAAATACGATGCGACCGCCGAGAATTTGGGCGGCGGCTGCCGCGGGCAGGTCGCGGCGGTAACCGAAGAAGCGGCGTTTGAGATCTGTCCAACCCCTCCAACGATCCAGCATCGGACGCGCGGGTTCATATTTGGTCGAGAACACCAGCGCGACTTCGAAGTGAGAGCGGAAATCGGCGGCCGACAGAACTTCGTCGAGGGAAAAATCTTCAATGCGGACGACTTGCACCGGACGCGTGATGTAGCCGAGCCAGGGGCGGGCCAATTCGTCCGAGGCCGGCCATGCGGTCAGAACGTGCGCCATGGGATAACGCGCTTCGAGGAAGCGCTCGGCGTCTTCGTGCAGGATGGCGTAATCCCGATAAGCGAGATTGTCTTCGGGAGAGAATCCGTAGGGCGGATTCCAGAACCAGGCGATCAAGAATGCGATTGCAATGGCGGCGATCGCTGTGGGCCAACAACGGAGTCTTCGGCGAAGCGTGGATACAGCCAGGATAATCACCAGCGGGACGGCGGTCAGCATGTAGCGAGCCAGGACCGCGCCTCCGATCAATGCCATGGAAACTACGTAGGCGGCGATGACCACCAGGAAAACGATCTGCACCGGGATCGTGATGCGCTGTCGTTCAACAGTCGAGCTGCGCTCGACCGGACCGCCGGGGGCGGCTGTTCCCACACAATCTTTTACTGGCGGTAAGAGCATGGCCAACAGCATGGCTGCCGTCAGGAGCCATAGATGCAGATAGCCGAAGGCTTGCCAGAGGCGCAACACGAGAGCCAACAGGAAACGGAAAGGGTTGAGGGTCGAGGCGACGTTGTAGCGAAAGAACTCTGGATTGCCGAAGACGTATCCGGTGCGGGTGTAGTGGAAGGCGTACCAGAGGAGCAGCGGCAGCAGAGGAAGTAGAAGTGGAACGATTCGCCGCGTCCAAGCCGTCGAGCTTCGCTCGACTGGACAGCCGAGGGCGGCTGTCCCCACATTTGATGTTGGGACACGCCGCAGCAGGACAACGCGCGCGAGTTCCCACGCGCCTAGAGCCAAGGGCGCTAGGATTGCGGTTTCTTTCGCCAGAGCTGCCAAAGAAAACCAGGTACATGTTGCGAGGGGCTGATCCTCGAGGTACGCGTAGAGTCCCCAGAAGGTGAACCCGGCTGCAGCGAGATCTACTTGGGCGAGCGAACTCTGCGAGAAGAAGACCGGATACAGCGCGGTGCACAAGGTCGATGCAATCGCGACCTGCGTATTTGTGACGCGCTGCGCAAGCCGAAATACTCCCAACAGCGAGAAGGCCGCGACCACCAGCATTGCCGACCGCGTGACCAGCGGGGCGTAGCCGGCGAGCTTCCACCACAAGGCAAGCCAGGCCATCACCAGCGGCGGATGGGCGTTCGAAATCGTCGTGTGCGGGATCAGGCTTCCCGTCAGCAAAAGATCGCGAGCGGCGGGAACGTAGTAGCCGGCTTCATCCCAGAAGTAGGGAAGTTGCAGGAGAGGAGCGTGCAGCAGGAAGATCACAACAAAGATAACGGCGAAGACCAGAGCATGGTGCGGGCTCGATCGCATGAGAGAGGACATTCTATCTGGTGAGGGCGTTCGGGCAACGTTGCTCTTCCCGCATCCTCTGCCCCCATCGTCCGGAACGGTGGACGCGGAGACGTAGCTGGGTACGTCTCTGCGATCGAGCCGTTTTAGTGCACCGGGCCTTGGGGAGCCATACGCGGGTCCAGTTTGATCTCGCCGAAAGCGCTCTCATAGCCGGCGATGTTTTGCTGGAGAAGTCCGAGCAGGGCTTTGGCCTGTTGCGGGCTCAAATAGATGCCCTGAAAATTTCGGATGTCGACTTGCGTCTCGGTTTGCTGCTGCAAGGTACCGAAGACGAGAAAGAAGTCCCAGATATTGACGCGCATCTGCACGCTGTTCGCATAGCTCTCGCGGTAGGTGGCATCGTTCGACAACTTGACGTTGGGCTGCTGCGGATTATTCATACCAACAAAGTGTAAACGAGTCGCGGCGACCGGGGGAAAAGCGCGAAACCGCCTCTGGTATCAAGCGCACCGATCCCGTGGCAGATGACAAAAACTGTCAATGGAGTGTTGGTTTGCGTCTGACGCCAAAGTGGTGGGCATTGTCCGAAAAGCGGTCTTTCGTTTACTTACGCTCTGAAAACAAATCACTTACGAGCGGAGGAGCCATTACTTTGGGAAGTACCTTGTGGCGGATAAAGTGCGATAGAGTGAATGTTCCTTCGTGGAAATGGATTGTACAGGCTCTCTATGACACCAGATAACGATCACACGATGATGGAAGAAGAGGTAGTGCTTCCGGAGCATCTGCTGCCCCTGGGCACGGTACTGGGGCAGGGAGTGTCGGCGCTGGATCTGTGCATGGTCCTGGCGAAGATTTTTCGCGTGCAGTATACCGAAGTGGCGTTGCTCCGTTTGGAAGGCGGGTTGTTGCGGTTCGTCTTTCCGGAGCACTTGCGCACGACGGGAGCGATTCCGCTGTCGAGCAAAGCGGTGGCCGCGCATACGGCTTTGAGCAAGAAGGCGGAGATTTTCAACAACTTTGCGCGCGTCAAGCACGCCAGCATATTTGAAACAATCAAACCGAGCCCGGATGGCGTGGATGAGCCCGCGGCTCCGGCTCCGATTCAGAAGCTGATGTCGGTGCCGATCATGGACCGCGATTCGGCTGTTGTGGGCGTGATTCAGATTTCGCGGAAAGGCCTCGATCCGCGCTTTGCGCAGGATTTCAGCCGGGAAGATCTGCACGACCTGGAGTTGGCGGCGGGGTTGTTGTCCACGGCTCCGGCACTCATGTCGAACTAAACTCGACACTCTTCTTTTTACCATTGAGGACACAGAGGTTCAGAGGAGAATTCCACTGTGAACCTCTGTGTCCCTGTCGCTGTTGGCCTAGCCTCGGTCTTTCAGGAAGGTTCGCAGATCTGCTCCCGTCATTTCTTTCGGTTCGTCAACGCCCAGTATTCCCAGCATAGTCGGCGAGATGTCGCGCAGGGAGCCGTTTGGCTTCAGCGTGAACTGCTTGGCGTTTTCGGAAACGACGATAAACGGTACGGGATTCGTTGTGTGCGCGGTGTGCGGTCCGCCGGTCGCGGGATCGATCATCATTTCCGCGTTGCCGTGATCAGCCGTGATCAGCATGGCGCCACCTTTGGCGCGAATGGCAGTTTCGATGCGCGCAAGGCACGCATCGACAGTTTCGACGGCTTTGATCGTGGGCTCAATCTTTCCGGAGTGGCCGACCATATCCGCGTTGGCAAAGTTGACGATCACCACGTCGAAGGTGCCGTCCTCTGTTGCTTTCACTACGGCGTCGGCAATGCCAGCGGCACTCATCTCCGGCTTCAAGTCGTAGGTCGCGACCTTGGGCGATTGCACCATGACGCGGTCCTCGCCGGGGAACGGCTGTTCCACGCCGCCGTTGAAAAAATAAGTGACGTGCGCGTATTTCTCTGTCTCGGCGACACGCAGGTTGCGCAAGTTCATCCCGCCCATGACGTTGGCAAGAATATTTGCCATCGACTCCGGCGGAATCACGACGGGTAACGAGAAATTCTTGTCGTACCGCGTCATGCAAACGTAGTGCAGATTTTTGGGAACGCGATCGCGAGGGATGGTCGCGTCGAGATCGGCGGCGCCGGGCAGGTCGCTGCCGCCCTTGTCGTTGAGGCCGCTGTTGCGAGTGACCGCGCGAGTGATCTGGCGAACTCGATCGGCACGGTAGTTAAAGCAGATACAGGAGTCGTCGTCGCGTATGGTCGCGAGCGCCTGGCCCCTGCTGTCGGTGCAGACGAAGGGAATGAGGAACTCGTCGGTGACTCCCTTGTTATAGGAATCTTTCATCCCTTGCACGGGAGCGGCCTGCTTGCCGCCCTCGGCGTCGGCGAAAACCATCGCGTTGTAGGCCTTCGCGATGCGCTCCCAGCGGCGGTCGCGGTCCATGGCGTAGTAACGGCCGTTGACGGTGGCGATCTTACCGCAGTTGTATTCGCGCATCTTCTGCTGCAGTTTTTCGAGATATCCGGCGCCGTTGGTAGGCAGGGTGTCGCGGCCATCCATGAAGGCGTGGACGAAGACACGGTCCAGGCCATTCTGCTTTGCCATCTTCAGCAGCGCGTAGAGGTGCGCTTGCTGGGAGTGGACGCCGCCATCGGAGAGAAGCCCGAACAAATGGAGACGACGTGCGCCGGTGCGAGCGTGCTCCATGGCATCGAGCAGCACGGGATGCGAGAACAGTTCGCCGTTCTGGATCATCAGGTCGATGCGGGTGATGTCCATGTGAACGATGCGGCCGGCGCCGATGTTGAGATGGCCGACCTCGCTGTTGCCCATCTGGCCGTCGGGAAGACCGACAAACGGTCCGCTGGTGTGGATGAGGGTGTTGGGATACTCGCGCAGCAGTCGGTCATACGTAGGCTTCCGGGCGAGTGCGATGGCGTTGGCTTTGGTTTCAGCGCGGTATCCCCAGCCGTCGAGAATGATGAGAACGAGTGGTTTCGGACGGGACAAATTGCAGCTCCTAGCTTTTGGCTAATACAAAAATCTTTGCCACGGATTTCCGCGGATTCGCACGGATTTAGCCACGCCATTTCGGGCTCATCCGCAGTGCCGAACGACTGCTAGAAACCCATCGTGTCGTCAGCGGACGGGCCATACGTCGCGGGCAGCGGCTTGTCATTGAGCCGCAGGTACACGCCGAGCTGAGCGCGGTGATGCACCAGGTGATTCAAGAACATCTGCCGGTATGCGAGAAAGCGGGAGCCGCTGAAGATCGGCTTGCCCTGAAAACTCAGCTTCCAGCTTTGCGTCCAGGCCTCGTCCGGAGTGTTCTTCAGCGCGGCGCGGACTTTCGCAGCGCCTTCGTCGAAGGCTTTCACTAACTGATCAGCCGATTCGAAGGGCAGCCGCTCGCGCGATCCTTTACTGAAATCCAACTCGGGCGTCGTCAAAATCGTGAGGCCAAAGCCGGCGAGCTCCGCGACGTGCGGGGCCAGTTTGCCCAGCGGCATGGACTTGGGATGAGGCTTGAAGTCTGCATTCATCGGAACGCGTTCCAGGATGGCTAGAGTCTTTTTGGCTTCTTCATCAAATTCCAGCAAAAGGAGATCGTTAATCATTTCTTGTCCTCAACTTTCGAAAATTTGTTATCACCGTTTTTTCTGGTAGCCGCTGGTTGTTCACTTTTGCGGCGCATCTGTCTTTTGCTCTGCTCGCTTGAGGGCGGCGTCGATGGCCTCCTGGATTCGCGGATAGACTGCCTTCATGCTCTCGGAGGCCACCGTCGGCATCTCGTGGAGAAACCTTTGCCCCGTCGGAGACGAGTAGAACGCCGTCAGTGTGTCGATGTCAGACTTCGTGAAATGCTTTTGGTAGATCGGGATCATGTCGTTCAGCATTTCATCGAGCGGAAAGTTCTTGAGGAACTCGCCCGACCTGCGGTCCATGCCGGCAAGATCTGCATCGGTGAGCTCCGGATGGTTCTTCTTGAGTTGATCGCGGTTCATGGTCTGCATCTGAGCAAAAACCTGCTGCATCATGTTGGCCATCTGGTCGCGGCTGGCCATGACGTCAAAGAGTTTCTTGACATCTTCTTTGGAGGCGGCATCAGGAGCGACAGAGACCGTGGTCTGCGCCCATGCACACAGCGACGCAGCCAGAAGACACGCGGACAGCAGGGACTTCCACTTCATAGAGATCTCCGTCGTGCAAGAATAACGATCGCTTCAGCCTTTGTAGTTTAGAGCCTTCAGTCCCAGAAACCGCGCCGTCCCGCCCAGCTCTTCTTCGATCCGAAGGAGTTGGTTGTATTTGGCGATACGGTCAGTGCGGGAGGCCGAACCGGTTTTGATTTGTCCCGCTCCCGTGGCGACGGCCAGATCAGCGATAAATGTGTCTTCGGTTTCGCCGGAGCGGTGCGAAATCACAGACGTATAGCCGTTGCGGCGAGCCAGATCGATGGCGTCGAGCGTCTCGCTGACCGTGCCGATCTGGTTGACCTTCACCAAAATCGAATTAGCGACGCCTTTATCGATACCTTCTTGCAGGAACTGGATGTTGGTCACGAAAATGTCGTCGCCGACGAGTTGAACCTTCCCGCCCAGCTCTTTGGTCAGGTTCTGCCAACCGTCCCAGTCGTTTTCGGCCAAGCCATCTTCGAGCGAGACGATCGGATAATCATTGACCCACTTCGCCCAATACTTCACCATTTCGTCGGAAGTTTTTGCGGATTTATCGGACTTCTTGAAGACATACTTTCCATCCTGAAAGAACTCGCTGGCGGCCGGATCGAGCGCGATGGCGATTTCCTCTCCGGGCTTGTAGCCGGCTTTCGTGATCGCTTCCAACACAACTTCAATCGCTTCGACGTTGGACTTTACCGACGGTGCAAAGCCACCCTCATCGCCGACGGCCGTGTTGTAGCCGCGCTTCTTCAGTACTCCCTTGAGCGTGTGAAAAACTTCGACGCCCCAGCGCAGCGCTTCGGAGAACGAAGGCGCGCCGACCGGCATCACCATGAATTCCTGGAAATCGACGTTATTGTCGGCGTGAGCCCCGCCGTTGAGGATGTTCATCATAGGCGTCGGTAGGGTGTTAGCACCCGCTCCGCCGAGGTAGCGATAGAGCGGCATATCGAAGCTGAGGGCAGAGGCGCGCGCTGTGGCCATCGAGACTGCCAGGATGGCATTGGCGCCGAGGCGTCCCTTGTTTTCAGTGCCGTCGAGTTCGATCATCTTGGCGTCGAGGCCGCGCTGGTCGAATCCGTCCCAATTCGCCAGGGCGTCGGCGATTTCACCGTTCACGTTCTCGACGGCTTTCAATACCCCTTTGCCGACGAAACGATTCGTATCCTGGTCGCGCAACTCGACCGCTTCGTGCTCGCCCGTCGACGCGCCGCTGGGAACGATTGCCCGGCCCATCGCGCCGTCGGCCAGAAAGACTTCTGCTTCCACTGTAGGATTGCCACGCGAATCCAGAACTTCTCGGGCATGAATTGCTGCAATATTTGACATAGATTAGGTCCATTTCCTTTGATTCAGTAATGAGAACAAGACGTCGGTGCTTGTCGCGGCCTCCGGGAAAATCGCTGCTACCACGATTGGTTTGCCCGTAGGGTAGCCAGTACCTCGATAGATCTTGTCCATGAGTATTGCGAAACTCACGATTATATCGGATGGACATCGACGCAATGTGACGGCTGACACACTTTTCGCGGACAATTTCCACTTCAGGACCGTCCAATCGGACAATACGTTCGCCCCTTATCTCCGCTGGTTCCCTATGTACTGTCTGCTGCTTGTCCCGGCCTGCTACCTGGGCTAGAGTCAAAAGAAGCTCCGGATCGAGGAGATTCACATGAAGAAACTGATGTTATTGCCTTGCGCACTGCTGGCGACGATGGTCGCAGCCCAGTCGAGTACGCCCGTGCCCGCAGGAACTGCCCTGATGGTCCGGCTCGATACCACGCTCGCCACCTTCAGCAACAAAGCGGGAGATCCGTTCCGCGGCAGCGTCACTGAACCCGTTGCAGTCAACGGGCAAACCGTGATTCCGGTCGGCGCCACGATCGAAGGGCGAGTCACGAAGGTGACGGAGCCGCGCCGCATCTCCGGGAAACCAACAATCGGTATTCTTCCCGAAGCCGTGATTCTGCCCTCCGGCGAGCGTTATTACCTTGACGCAACGCTGACCGACACGAATATCCGCGGTGGCGATGTGAATTCCGAAGGGCAATTCAAGGGATCAACCCATGATCGCCGCGATACCATCGAAGAAGGCGCCGGCACCGCGAGTGGCATGCTGGTTGGCGGACTGATTGGCGGCCCTGCCGGGATTCTCGTTGGAGGCGCGGTAGGAGCAGGTGCCACGACCGGTCACTGGCTGGCGAAGCACCGCTCTGCAACTCTGCCGGCAGGCACTCAGTTGACGCTGGAATTGAACCGTCCGCTCACGACGACAGCACCAGCTGCAAACGGCGGCAGCAAGTAACTTCTTCGAGGCTCGCGGGCAGGAAATCCCTGCCCGCAATAGCCAACTCTGCGGTTCTCTTCTAGACATCACACAAATCTGCGGCCTTGCGGAGCGATTCCAGCGGATCTCCGGTAGGCACAAACTCGTGTGCCACATAGCCGTTGAATCCAGTGGCTGCGATCGCTCGCATCACAGCGTCCCACTGGACCTCCTGCGTGTCGTCCAGTTCGTGGCGTCCGGGGACGCCGCCAGTGTGGAAGTGTCCAATCCACTGAATGTTCTGCCGGATGGTCTCGATGAGATCGCCTTCCATGATCTGCATGTGGTAGATGTCGTAGAGAAGCTTCACGTTCGGGGAGTTCACTTCCTGTGCGACTCGGACGCCCCACGCCGTGTGGTCGCACATGTAGTCGGGATGATTCCGCTTGCTGTTGAGCAACTCGAGACAGACGTTCACGCCGTGATCTTCCGCGATCTTCTTGACGCGATTGAGTCCTATGATTGTGTTTCGAGCGCCTTCGTCGTCCGACATTGCGGCCCGGTTTCCGGAAAACGTGATGACATTGGGCACTCCAGCCTTCGCCGCCAGCGGAATATTGGTGCGGAAGGCCTGTTCAATGGCGGCATGATTTTCGACGCGATTGAGAGCCTTGCCGATCTCTCCACCTCCGGCATAACCCATGGTGCAGATCAGACCGTAGCGCCGGGGGACTTCATATTGTTCTGGCGGGAGCAAGTCGACTCCGCGCAAACCGATCTTGGCGGCGTTTTCCGCAAGTTGATCGACAGGAATGTGGGGATAGCACCACTGGCAGACGGACTGATGGATGCGGCCCTTGCGGGTCGTAGTAGTCGAGGCTTGGCCCGATGCGACGGGAAGGATCTGCGAAGCTGCCAGGCCTGCTAGCGAGGATTTCAGAAGCGACCGTCGCGTTAGGTTACGCATGAGAGGGATCCAGTAAATACGGGAATAGAGCGTCACTGCCGGCCTTCCTTCAGCACCGCCTGGCAGTTGCTGCTTGCCGTCAGAACTTCGTTGAACGCTGTCTCTTTCCGCAAATCCTTCAGCAGGGGATCGTCCAGCAGCGCCGAATACGCGCAGTAATTCTGCTGGACGGCAGCCTTCAGCAAGCGGAGAGCCGGCTCATCTTGTCCACAATATGCCATCAGAGCGCCAACATGATACCAGGCTTCAGCGTCGGGCTCCATCATCACCGACGACTCTGACTCGCGAGCAATCTTTGCAATATCCGACGGACGCTGCGTCGCCGTGCACGCTTCCATCAAATCGCGGTGGTAGAAGGGAGCCTTGGCCATATTTCTGGCATTGGTCCGAGCTTCGGCAATGTTTCCCTCTGCCAGGTTTACATAGGGCGTGACCCAAGCAGCCCACTCCGAGCCCGGATCGAGCTGGACGAAATCCATGGCTCGATCTGTCTTGCCCATTTCGAGGAATGCCCAGGCGCAGGAGCGGAAGGCAAAATTACCCGGATCCTGCTGCCTCGCTTGATTGCACTGCTCGGTAGATTCGGGCAGCATACCCGCGTAGCGATAGACGTAGCTGAGAGCGAAGTGCGCATCGGCACTCTGCGGGCGACGGCGCACAAGGTCGGTTGCGGCGTCGTAGGCGCGACCCAGATCGCCGCGTTCGACGCGGTTGGTGATCAGGCTGCTGGCCGCCATCACGCGATTGGGATCGAGCGTCACGGCCCGTTCATACGCGTTGTTCGATTTTTGGAAGACCTCCTCGCCCGCCCCCCCATAGGCGGAGTCGAAGTTATATCGCTGACCCAAAGCCTCCCATGCCGGGGCGTAGGTCGGATCAATGCCGACGGCCCACTCGAGCATCTTGATCGCTTCCTTGTTCGGCTTGGGGTCGTGCGGCTGGGCTACGCTGCGCAGGTAGAAATCATAGGCTTCCTGGTTCTTCGGAGCCGACGAGGTCTCGATGGCTCCCCCTCCGCCGCCCAGAACCGGCAAAAGTCCGCGCTGAATCTGAGTCTTGAGTTGTTCCTGCAGGCTGATGAGATTGTCGGCCTTGGTCGAAACCGTGGTCTCCCAGAGCAGGCGATCCGTCGGAACGTCGATCGCTTCCAGCGTTACTGCCAGCAGATCGCCCTGTTTCATGAAGTGGCCTTGCAGCAGGCGACCGACGCGCAGTTCCTGCCCGACTTTCCTGGGATCGAGATCGAGGGCCACATATTTTCGCGTCACCGACGAAGGCCGCACTTCGAGCGTCCGCGAATACGTCAGCACGCTGGTCAGTTCGTCGGCCAGCGCGAATCGCAGGTAGTCGATGCTGTAATCTCCGTTCATGTTCTGCAGCGGCAGCACTGCGATCGCATTGCGCTGTTCTGCATTGGCAACTTCGCGGTGCTTGTACCACCAAGCGCCAACGGCAGACAACACAGTGACCAGCAATCCCGCCGTTGCAAGCAGCAGGTACGTCTGCAGCCGGGAATTTCTACCAAATGTCCGCGTGGCGACTCGCAGTTTCGCGGTGGCGCTGGGCGTTTTGATGGTTCCGGACTCGGCTTCGCGCTTCAGCAATGCTAAGTCAGACCGCATCTCAGCCGCGCTCTGGTAGCGATGGTTGCGGTCTTTCTCCATCGCTTTGCCAATGATCCCTTCGAGCTCGATGGGAATCTTCGGATTCACATCCCTCGGCGGAATGGGTTTCGAGTGCAGCACCGCATCGAGCGTGACCAGCGAGTTGGCACCGGTGAATGGCTTTTTTCCGGTGGACATCTCGTACAAGACGACACCGAAAGAAAACAGATCGCTGCGCGCGTCAACCGTCTCGCTGCGTGCCTGTTCCGGGGACATGTAGACGGCGGTGCCGGGGATCACTCCGACGGCGGTGAGGGAGTTGTCGGCGCCAGCGTCGTCTTCGGCGCCCAGGTTGTGCACCAGCTTCGCGAGGCCGAAGTCGAGCACCTTTACCTGTCCGGTCGGCGTCATGAAGATGTTGGCGGGTTTGATGTCGCGATGGACGATATTTTTGGCGTGCGAAGCGATCAGCGCGTCGGCGACCTGGACTCCGACATCGAGAACTTTGTCGACATCGATCGCATGCCCGGCGATGTGCTGCTTGAGGCTCTCGCCTTCGAGCCTCTCCATCACGATGAAAGGATGCCCGTTGTTGTCTTCGATGCCGTGTATCGTACAGATATTCGGGTGGTTAAGCAGGGATGCGGCCCGGGCTTCGCGGCTGAAACGCTCCAGCGATTTGGGGTCGCCGGCCAGGTTCTCAGGGATGAATTTCAGGGCGACGTGCCGCCCCAGTTTCATGTCTTCGGCCTCGTAGACGACGCCCATACCACCGCCCCCGAGTTTGCCGAGGATGCGGTAATGAGATACCTGCTGGCCGATCATGAGAAGGCGCGCCCTGGTTCGGCGGTAATGTTAGGCCCCCGGCCCAATCCGGTCAACTGCCTTGTCGGACTGCGGCGGATTGGGAGTCTTTGGGAAGTAGCGAATCTCGTTACGCGAACCGCGCACCTTGGTTCCCGAAACTACTTTGGCTACGTCCCTCTGTAAGATGCTTGCCGTCGCGGCTACGGTTTGGATCGACTAGCATGGAAATGGATCAAATTCCTTGCAGTAATTTGCAGGAGGTGCGGATGAACACCAAGACTGCTCCTTCGGACGTGCACGAAGCCATTCGCCGCCGGGCTGAGGACATCTACGTGAAGAACGGCAGAATGACTGGCCGCGACAAGGAGAACTGGGCGCAGGCCGAACGGGAGATTCGACAAGAAATCGCCGCTGCCAAGACGGCCCGAAGGACTGCAATCGTCGTCAGAATGAATGGCGTCGAGTATATCGGTGAGTACACGCCGGAATCTGCGGATGGCTATATTCCGGGGGAATTTGGCCCAGGCGCGGCCGTCCCGGTCCGCATCGAGGGGGACAAAATGTTTGTCAGGCGACCAAACGGGAAGGAGCTGGAAACCAGAATTGTTAGGAAAACAGGCTGAATGTTTTCTAATCTTTACTTGCCCAAGAGGATTCATTCCTTATGAAGTTGGTATATTGCGAAGATGTTGAATCTGCTTGTGCAGAGCCAGAGGCGGCGAGGCGGACAGAGTTTTGCCTCGATGCTGCAGCATCTGGGCGCTGCGGGACTATTCTTTCTGGCGATTCTCGATAGTTCTCCTTTACCGACCTTCGGAGGCCCCGACATTCTTACAGCGGTGCTCGCGGCCGCGCACCATCCGTTGTGGTACGAATACGCCGCCACGGCGACGGCGGGATCGGTGATCGGAGCCTATTTCACGTTCCGACTAGCGCGGAAGGCCGGATCAGCTTATCTGGACAAGAAATTCAAGAAAAGCCGGGTGGCGAAATTCTTGAAGCTATTCAAGAAGTGGGGCACCGGAACCCTGGCCGCATCTACGCTCATTCCGATTCCAACACCGACCAGCGCATTCTTCGCGGCAGCGGGCGCCTCCGATTATCCCCGGGGAAGATTTCTTGCGATTGTCGCCGTGTGTCGGGCCGTGCGGTACTTCGGCATTGCATATATCGCTGCTCACTACGGGCGTCATTTCCTACGCGTGATCCGTCATCCCTTTCAGCATTGGGGTTGGCTGGCGTTGTTTATAGGACTCACCGGCGCACTGATTGCAGCGGGAATTTTCGCCAGCCATCGTCTGGAGACGGCCTCGGACTGACAGCGGTAGAGACCCGACGTCACGTTTACCGGAGTTCGTCCAAGTACAAGCCGGCGGATGCGCCCACCCATTCCATGTTTTTGTTCTGATCGACGCCCATCATTAATCCGCGGCCCATGCGGATGATGGTCAGCACAGGCGTCAGTTCCTCCAGCCATACGTACATTACGCGTACCTCCGCCTTCGTCGCACCAAAGGGAGTCTCGATGACGGGCTCGAAGTTCATCCGTTCTTGGAGGATGTAATACGGGCGCTTCTCCGGCGGAATCGCGGCGATGTCTTCCTTCTTTGGCGCAATCACCACGCCCAGGCCTGCAAATGAATAGAGGGGCTTCAGGGCGTAGTTCTCCAGGTCAGAAGGAATCTGCTCCAGTCTGTCGAGGAACCATGTCTTCGGGACCGACGGATGTTTGAGGTAGGGAATGGAGAACTTGCTGATGCGGAAGTACCAGTTTGGATGTCCCGCCCACTCGACGTCGAGATCGTCGCGCCAATCGAAGTTGAGCTTCACGTTCTTGCGTTCGAGTTCGTCAACGATCGCACGGTTGTAAATACGATGAATGGGGATGCGCTTGCCGTCGCGCTCGTAATAGAGACGCGAGCCGTCTTTCTTGATGTCGACAATGTCGACTGTGCGGACGCCCAGCATTTTTTCAGTGAGCAGAAAGTCCGGCAGAGTTTTCTGGCCCTGAGGATGGATCTCCAACAAGATGACGTTTTCAGGATCGTGCGTGCCAACGATGGCTCGCAATAGGAGATCGCGGTAGGAGTTTGCGTCGAGGCCGCTCAAGAGATATTTGAGAGGCCCAAGAGCCGATAAGCCGTATACGTCGATGTACGCCTGTGCCAGCGGTCCCTGATAGGCGTAAAGAGAAGGGAAGGCCTGTAACTCGACCAGCTTCGCCTGTAGGTCGCCCTGGGTGTCGCGCACCAGCCCGAAATCCACCTGCACAAACATTGGATGCGGTGCCTCATTGGGAACCTTGAACTCGGTTGGGACGGCCTCTTCGGATTTTGCTCGATACTCAGGATTGTCGACGAGCTGGCGAATCAGTTCCTCGCCATCGCGCGCCATGCGATCGATCAGCGGCTTAGGAAAAAAACAAGGGGTCTCGGAGAGCCGAAACTGCACGTGGGTTCCGCAGGCTTCGTCGATGTGGCGCAGGAATGTCTGGTATTTGGCGGGAGTGAAGCCGCGATTGAACTGCTGGCGCAGGGAAGGAATCATAGAGGGGATTTTGTAATAGGGTAATTTTGTAATTTGGTAACGAAAGCCAACCATTTGGCGTGACTGGAGAGCTTACCTGATTACAAATTTACTCGACTACTCAATTCCTTTGATGGTCTCGGCGGCGTCACTCGCGAATTTCCATACGGCTGATGAGTCCATCTTTCAGCGAGTACACATGCTCGACCATGCGATCGAGAAGGACGTTGCCCGAGAGTTCGCGCACGACTTGATGGACGCTGACGATGATGCAGCCATCGCTGTCGTCCCGAAAGCCTAGCGGGTCGACGTGCGGATCGATCATGCCCCATTGTCGCGTCCAGTAGGCGCGAACGCCCTCGTGGCCGTGGACGGTTCCACCTTCCATGGCGTTGGGCCACTCCACGTCGGGCGTCATAGTGGCAAGGGCGCCCTTGAGATCGCGAGCGTTGAAGGATGTGTACGCCTGTTCCAGAAGCGATGTGCTGGAAGAAACCGTCATGATCGCGATCCTCAACTCACTTGCGGGGTAGCTAAGCTTCGATGAGAAACTTGCCGTCCTGCATGATCTGCTGGTCGTCGACCCAGATGTTGAATTTCCGGCCGACGACGTCGATGTGCGTGGTGGAATCCCAGTCTGCGCCCGTGTGAGCGCCGTAAGGATTGCCGAAGGCGATATGGACGCCGGGGAATTTTTCGTCCTGCAGGATCTCCCCGATCAGCTCTTTGAGTCCGACATTGGTGCCGATGGCAAACTCTCCGACGCGATCGCTGTTCGCATCGGTGTGAGTGTAGTTCCAGAAATCATTTTCCAGTTCGCGGTTTGCCGAGTGCGCCTCGGTCAGGCGGTTGCCCTTGATGCGCACGGTCAGCGGCGTTTCCTTCAGGCTGCCAAACTTTGCGCAGAGATAATCGCCGACGACGCCGTCAATCACGAATGTGCCATTCACTTCGCCGGGAGTGGTGAAGATCTCACCGCCGGGAAGATTCCCCCACTTCTCGGGAGAGATAATGCCGCTGGTTTTCAGCCATTTGTAGTTCGGATTCATGTCCGCGGTGAGATCGGTTCCGGCCGCGGTCTTTGCGCGAATCGTCGAGGCTTTGCGCGCCATTTCCACGACTTTCTGGCTCAGGCGGTCGACGCGCTGAAAGTCCGCCCGCATTCCTTCCAGCATGATCTGCCGGTTGATGTTGACCATGTGCGCGTGACGAATCTTGCGCCGGTTCACCACGTCAGTCATCTGAATGCGCGAGCGCAATTCGTTGGTCTGGACCTGTACCGCGAAAATGGAAACCTGGCTCGTCTCAAGATCGTCGAGAATCTCGCGAGGCAAATCCTTCAAGGGACGATCCGCCAGTTCCTCGAGCACCCAGGCGTGATATGGGGCACCAAGTTTTTCGAGTTCGGCCGCGATCGCCGCGGCAATCTCGATTGTCGCTTCGTCGGTGATGACGCAGACGCGCTCGCTCGGCTGGATGCGCAGGCAAACATTCACCGCGTTGTAGGCGCCGGGGGTAAATTCCGCGTCGAAGGGAACTTTGTTCAGTTGGATGTGGTTGGGATCGACGGAAATGCTCATTAACCTATTTTTCGGGCGGCTGCCGGCTCTTCCCTTTCTGCCAGCCCCGCTTCTGTCTCCTCAATGATGTAATCCACTACTTTCTTCAGATCTCCGGTTTCCTGGAAGACTTTTAGCTGCCGGTCAGCGCCGCTACCGTGCTCTAGAATCTCGTGGATGTAGTTCAATTCCTCGCGGGAATCGAGCTCGTCGACAACATCGTCGATGAATTCCAGGTACTCGTGGACCAGATCGCGAGCCGGAACTTCCTTCTGCTTACCGAAATCGATCAACTTGCCGTCGAGTCCGTAGCGGGCCGCGCGCCACTTGTTCTCCATGATCAGGGCGCGGCGATACAGGCGGAATCCCTGATTCGCTGTATAGAGCTTATAGAGCTTGGCGACGGTTGCCTGAATCAGAGCTGCGATCGCGATGGTCTCGTCGGCGCGCATCGGGATGTCGCAGACACGAAACTCGATGGTGTTGAAGAATGGATGCGGCCGGATGTCCCACCATATCTTCTTGGCATTGTCGATGCAGTTCGTCTTGATCAGCAGCTTGATGAAATTTTCGTACTCGCCCCAACTGGGGAAATAGTCGGGAATGTTGGTGCGCGGGAACTTGTCGAATACCTTGCAGCGGTAGGATTTCAGCCCGGTATTCATTCCCAGCCAGAAGGGCGAGTTGGTCGACAGCGCAAGGATGTGCGGCAGGAAATAGCGGGCGTGATTCATCATGTGGATCGCGGTTTCGCGATCCTCGATGCCGATGTGCACATGCAGGCCAAAGATCAGGTTGGCCCGGGCCACCAACTGTAAGTCCTCGACAATGTTCTTGTAGCGCTGGTCGGGATGAATCTCCTGCGTTCTCCAGTCGGAAAACGGATGCGTCGCCGCCGACGCCAGGCGGAGCCCGTTCTCTCGGGCGAGCCGGACCATGTTGCTCCGCAGCTTTTTGACTTCGGCTTTGGCGTCTTTGATGCCCTTGCAGACGTTCGTTCCCACCTCGACGACCGATTGGTGCATCTCGGCCTTGACGCGCTCCTGAAGAATCATCTTGCCCTTCTCCAGGATCTCGGCGTGAATATGCGACCGCAGATCCCGAGTTTCGGGGTCTATGGTTTGATACTCCTCTTCAATTCCGATAGTGAAGGTCGGCTGCATGTGCTTGTCATTCCGAGCGGAGCGAGGAATCTGCTCTCTGCCGGCAGCGTACCCGCGCCGGAAGGTCCTAACAGTATAACAATGCCCCGAAAAACTAGACGATTCCTCAGTCCCATTCCTTGTTTTCCGCCACCCGCGCTCTCACGATCTTCTTCACCAGCGCGTCGGGCAAAGGTTTATCCGGTGGGAACTGAATCGTTCCCTTGGAAGTCCGGTAGCCACGCAGCTCCTTTTCGAACTGATCGAGGACACCAGAGCCCGTTGGGAACAGACTGCAATGATTCTTGAACGCCGCGTACCCCACCAGCATCCCGTTCAGCTTGAACATGGGCATCCCATAGCTGATGACCTCGGTGGTCTTGGCCGGAACGACGGACTGAATCACTTTGCGGATGTGTTTGAGTGTGCTGCAAGCGGGCTCGGGAATGCCGTCCAAATATTCTTCGACGGTCTTCGGTACCGGTTTGCCTCTCATGACAGCACTACTTCGCGCCCTTGCCGCGCTTTCGGGCGGCGACCCACTCCGGTTCTCCTTTGCGCGCGGGTTTCTCCGCGGGTGTGCCGGCTAGGAACTCTGCCCAGCGCATCTCTTTTACCGAATTCTCGCCGCTCAGTGCCATCTTGACGGCCATCTCGGCTACGGCGTTTACAATCCAGTCGAAGTTTTCCTGACCGACCGAGGTGATCTCGGCGTCTGGAGCTGGATTCAGGAAGTCGATGGCATACGGAATTCCGCCTTCAACCGCGAACTCTACGGTGTTCAGGTCGTAACCCAGCGCGCGGCATAGGCTCAGGGAGTCTTTTTCGATACGCTCCCGAAGAGCCGGCGTCGACGGCGGTGGATTGCCCTTCACGTAGCGCTCATGATGTGGCGCCTTGGGGTCGTACTTCATGATGTGAACCTTTTCCTGACCAACGACATAGCAACGGTAATATTCGTCGAACTCCACGCCACGCTGGAGCGTCATGCAAAGGTCCCCGGTCTGGTTGTAGTGGTGGAAGAATTCCTCCGGCGAATGCACCTTGTAGACGTGTTTCCATCCGCCGCCGGAATAAGGCTTCAGGAAAGCAGGGAAGCCGACATAGTCGAACAGTTCCTGCCAGTTCAGCGGGAAAATCAGGTTCCGCATCGACTTGTCGGTCGTACCCTCCGGATGCTTGTTGTGGGGCAGGATCACCGTCGGCGGGATCGCGACGCCCATCTTGTGGGCCAGCGCGTAGTTGAAGAACTTGTCGTCGGCCGTCCACCAGAATGGATTGTTGACGACGATCGTCCCGTGGAGGGCGGCATTCTTCACATAGGCGCGATAGAACTGGATGTCCTGGGAAATCCGGTCGATGATGACGTCATATTTCTTCGGCCCATCCATACGGATGCCGCCGATCTTCACAAATTCCGCCTCGACGCCGTCAACTTTCATCGAGTTGATCTTTTCGACGACCGCCGGCGGAAAGGTGTTTTCCATCCCGAACAGAATTCCAATTTTCTTCACGACTGGTTCTCCATTCCTAATCTGTGAGGTCACTCGCTTAACCCGACTACTGTGAACTTTCTTGTTTTCTTGTCGGGGAATAGAAACTCGTAGGTTTGAGAAGACTCATACGTGGTCTTGTGCACATCTCGGACTAACTTCGCCTTGTAGTCCCCGGGCGCCAATAAATTCGCATCGAAAAGGTTAGGGCTCGCCGGAGCCTCCAACTCATATTTTTTCCCGTCGATGACAGTATTGAGCGCTTGCGCAGCTGACGATCCTGGCCACACGACCCAATGCGAAGACACGACATGAACATTCACGGAGTATGGATCTTGGTCGGATGCTCCCCATGAGATGGCGCTGAGCAGTAACCCGAAGAACACGAACTCAAGTTTTTTCACAGTTCCTCCATTGCCGTTTGAGAACCACCTATGCCAGTCCGGATTGCGAGTCTCTAAAAATACTTTTCCACCATCCTCAGCCATAGCGGCCAGTCGTGTTTCGAGTTGTCTCCCCAGACGTCGAGCCAGTGGGGAATTGCCTTGCTGTTCAGGATTGCCGAAAACTTGACGTTCTGGTCGAGGCAGATATCCCAATCGGCGGAGCCGAGCACGATCTTCATCTGGCGGTAGCGGCTGAGAAACCAGTCATCCGACATATTGGGTATGAAGTCTGGGGGATTGTTGAAGTAACAATCGTTGTCGTAGTAGCCGTCCAGAAACTGATGAATATCGAACGCCCCGCTCATGCTGACGCAGTGTGTGACAACGTCAGGATGCTTGAGAGCAAAATTCACGCAATGATAGGCGCCAAAACTGCAGCCGGTCGTGGCCAGTTGCCAAGCCTGGTTCTTCCACCGGATGAAGGGCAGAAATTCGTGCAGGAGGTAGCGTTCATACTGCAAATGCCGCAGCACCCGCACCCGCGGATGAACGCCCTTGTTGTACCAACTCTCGGTGTCGACGGCATCCGGACAGAACACTTGTAGCTCGCCGCGATCAATCTTGGTCGCGAGCACGCCAATCATTCCGCGATCTTCGTACTCGAAAAATCTCCCCATCGAGGTAGGGAAGACGAGCAACGGCATTCCGGCGTGTCCAAAGACGAGGGCCTCCATGTCGCGGTGCAGTTCCTGACTGTAAGCTTTGTGATATTCGCGATTCATCGTGAATGAGAAAGGCCGGTCGTAGAGGCGTCCCTGAGAGCGTCTCACTTGCAGCCGAAGTATCTTACCCGATGAATGGCAGAAATCCCTAGAGTGTGGTCTGCGAGAAGGGAGAGTTCTCCCGACGGGAAGGCGAGGTTTGTTCTTCGGTGGGAGCCGCTCTCCGCTGGAAGCGGAACCGCTCCTCCGGCGCAGCGTCACCGAGAATATTTGTTCAGTTTCTATTCCTTTGACATGTGCACCGCAATCACCTGCCAGGTTTCAGCCTTCTTCTGGAAGACGGTGGTCATGCGAAAAGGTTCCGGCTTTGACGGAATCTCCATCTCGACCTGACCCATTAGGACAGCTGTGTCGCCGAATATCCTTACTGTGGAATCCTTCAACGTGCATTTCGGCATGTGGTTCGCGGCAACACCTGCAGGAGGGATCACATCGTCCTTGCTGAGCACGCCTCCGCCAAATGACGTTCCCATAAAGTCATCGGAGAGCATTTGCCGCAGCGCAGGCAGGTTTGGAAGAGAGGCGGCATCCAGCCATGCTTGTTCCAATTTCCGGAAATCGTCTTCCCCCATGCTCGCAGCGGATGCTCGAGCGTTCGGACGTCCGAAGGTATAAAGAGAAACACAAGCCACCAACCCGAAGACTGCCAGCCATGACTTCATAAGCGACTCCTCTAGAAGTGATTTTTTGGAATCCCAGTTGAATTCGTAGACACCGTGTCGCTGAGAAGAGTTCCTGAAGAAATTTTGACACAGAAAAAATGCCCGCTCCTGACGGAGCGGGCTCGCGATCGGGGAAGGACTTGCCGGGTTCTATGACCCGTTTGAACAGACGCCAAGTGATTCGCCTTGGAAGCTCAACCATCCATTGACCGAGGTGCTTGTGGGAAGCTCCGAAGTACGGCAGGGTGACCAGATCCTGCAAGTTGTAGGTGAATCCGTGCAGAGAATAGGGGTAACCGCCATAGTTGGCGTTTCCTTCGAGGGGATCGCCCACTTCCAAAATCCCGCACGGGGTGTTGTTTCCGTTGTAATTGACCGTGAGAGGATCATCGGCCCACTCTCCGACTTCGTGCGAGAGTGCCGAAACATCCTGCGAGAAAGCGCCAACGTGATCCACGTAGGTCGCTTCGGCATACGACTGAGGATTGCTCGTGCTGCCTTCCGAGCTATGGTATCCGCCGATACAGCACTGCCCACCCTGTGTGAGGTAAGTGTCATAGAGCAGGAAGATCGGGAACTGCGCAGTCGTGATCCCCAGTTTGCTGATCAGGCCGGGAATCTGTGAGTCGAACCAGTTGATATCGACCTCGGCCGCAGTAAATCCGAACACGGACCCGGTTTTTCCGTAGGTCCTTGAGGGACTCAACGTCTGTTCGGCCAGAACCGTCGCGCTCAGTAGCAAGTGGGAATTAGTGTCGGTCTTCACTGTCCCCCAGAAGTTGGCGCGCTGGAAAGCATCGATGTACTGCGTGGTGCCCACATCTACGCCGCCCTGCGTATACGTTGTGGACGAGTCGAAGATGGGCGAGTCCAAAGTATTGGTCGTCACCGAGTTTCCGTTCGAAAGAATGTGGGACGGATCGTATGTGGTTTGGGAACCGTTTCGAGCCGTGATAACGATCTTGACCGGGATGATGTAAGTCGTGATCGTGGCGGTGGAGTTCGTGGAGGGGGCGGTGCCCACCATGTTGTAGGTGTAGGTCTTGCCACTGTAAGTGAAAGATCCATTCCAACTCTGCAACGGAGCGGCGGGCGCGAACACGTCGTCGCGCAGATGGGGTGGCATTACCGTGTACATCGCGCGCGGCTTCGCGACTTTGGCGTCTTGGCCTGCTGCACTGACGATCAGCCCTGGGGACGTGAACAGACACAGCAAAGCAATCGAAATCAGGCAAGCATTTCTTCTTCTAGTCATACGAGCTATCTCCTTGGGAGGTTCTTTCTGATCAAGTGGTGCGGTGCAAACTGCCCCGATGCGTTCGGGGGCAGACTTTCTAAGGCCTGAGTAAAGCGCGAGTCAATGTGCAAAATGTTCTAAGCCGTTGTATTGTTCTGTTTTTGTAAATCGCGCGCGCATTTTCGTCTTTCGTAAATTTCGCGGCCATGAGAACGGAGTCAGGATTTTCCCGATGTCCTCGATATCGAAGGGAAAGGTTTTTCCAAGCACAAAGAAAAACCCGCTCCTTGCGGAGCGGGTTTCTTACTGAAAAACGCCAGCGACTAGCCCCCGTTCGAGCAAACCGACAGACCAAACGGATTGCTCTGGAAGGTCAGTTCGTTGCTTACCGAAGTGCTCGCTGGAGCGCCGAAGTAAGGCAGATAGGTCAGATCCTGCAAGTTGTACGTCGAACCACCCAACGTATAGGGGAACGCTCCATAGTTCGCGAAGCCTTCCTCGGGATCGCCGACTTCAAGAATGCCGCAGGCGACCGTGTTGCCGTTGGTGTTCACGACGAGCGGATCGTCCATCCACTCTCCAGATTCGTGCGACAGAGCCGAAACGTCCTGGGCGAAGATGCCAGGGGTGCTGATGTAGCTGAAGGCGGCATAGGCCTGCGGAGCCGAAGAGCTACCGAAAGCGCTGTGATATCCGCCGATGCAGCAACCACCGAACTCCGTCAGGTAGGAGTCGTAGATGATGAACACAGGCAGAGAATTGGGAACGACCTGGGAGTGGCCTTTGATGTAGGTCTGGAGCTGACCATCGAACCAGTTGATGTCAGCCGTTCCCACCGTGATACCGAACTCGGTCGCGACCGCACCATCCGCAGACGGAACAGTCAAAGTCAGAGTGGGGAGAGTTTTGGGCTTTCCCAGTAGAAGATGGTATCCAGTTTTCGACTTCACCGTGCTCCAGAAGTTGCCACGCTGGAAAGCGTCTTCGTATTGGGTGGTGCCCATATCGACGCCGCCCGACTTGAAGTCCAGGTTGTTGTAGATCGGAGAAGACGTGGTGCTGGTGACCGCCGTCTGTCCGTTCTTCAGCTTGGTCAATGGGCTGAAAGTGGTGGTGCTCTTCTTGCCTTTGAACTTGAGAACCACGGGGATGATGTACACCGGGATCGTCGTGGACTTGCCCGTTGAAGGAGCAGCGCCCACCATGTTGTAGTTGTAGGTCGTCTTGTTGTAGACGAACGATCCGTTCCAGGTGGTGAGCGGCGTTGCAGGCTTAGCAACGTCGTTCCGCAGAACTGGCTTCAGACGTTCGAACATCGGATGCGCCGGCATGGTATCTGCTTCCTGGGCAAATGCCGCGCCTGTTACGCAGGCAATCACTGTGAGCGCAGCCAGCAGGCTGAGCACACTGAGTTTTTGCTTCATAGTAAGTCGCTTCTCCTTAGGGTCAATTGAACAATCGAGTTGTTGGAACAAGAGCCAGAGGCTTTGGTTGAAGTCTGGAGAGATCCACACTCTCCAGAACACAGGGGACAAAAGATGGCATCGATTCTGCTTACCTTTACTCTAGCTGTCAACCGTGAATGTTTTTGCAACATTCATTTCAATGTACCGGGCGACAAAGATATTTCCGATTAAGTTCCAAATTGTCACCAGCAGGTAAAATTTTCCGCCCGCGTGGAATTCTTAATCGAAACACGTCCACTTTTTTGTACTCGCTGGGTTCGCCGGTCGAGATCAGTCGAGTGAACACAGAGAGAAATGAGGAGGGTCTTCCGAGATCAGATGTCAATAATTCAGGACCGGTTCCCGAAGGTGCTTGGCCAGGACAAGAGGCTACCCTCGAATCGCGCGCAGGGAAGCGGAGATCAAAAGCAACGCGGGGCGAAGCATCTCTGCGCTGGATCGCGGGCGGGTCGAGACTACTTCTTGTACCAGAAGATCGCCAGCGCCACCAGCGCTACCGTGATGATCCAGAGAACGATGTCCTTGCTGCGACTTTTTTCCTTTTCATCGGCCATAAGAGGAATACAGCATACCCGAAACCGGGGTTCAAGTGTCGTCCTGATTTTCTAGCGGAACTAAGGAGTTACGGTCTGGATGCCGCGCTGGCGGCGCCTGCCCGTTTGTATCCGGTGAATTTCACAATCTCCCGGACGTGAATCGACTGAACGCCAAAATGCAGCGTATCGTCCACCCGGGCGTAAACCGGAAACCAGTTTCCGTCCATAAACTGCCGGTAGCTGACGAAGGTCGGGCGAATATCCAACGGCTGATTTTTCTTTAGATGGACGGTTTCGGGGACGCTCTTGCCGCATAGCTTGACGATCTGCAACTCGCGGTTGTCCACCCAGATGCGACCCTGAAAATAGCGCGTATTTTTCTCTTCTTTCTTTGGATCGACGTGAAAAACGTAGGTGTCGAGATCATCGACATGCTGCTGCCCGGCGTAGCTGAGGTTGTATTGCGAGACCTCGTCCGTCGTGAGGAGCCAAGGCATGAATACACGGATGTCTTGCAGGTCGCTCTCCGAAAGCTTGATCCGAAGGGTGGGCTCCTCGGAAAAGGTTACGTTCTCCACACGCTTTCCCTTGTCGTCGTACGAGATCTGCGTGATCTGATGAAATTGCCCATCGACCGTCGTCCCGTCGAGAGTTTGCACGAGGACATCTTGTGTGTAGGAGTAGTGAGAACGGAGTTCCCTCAGTTTGGTTTCTTGCGCGCTGAATTTCTCGATGAGCTCCTGAGGAGTCGTCGATTTGGGCGGCGCCGTATCGAGGATGTCGTTGCCGTCGGCGCAATCCGTTTGCGCGTTCGCCTCGGCTGCGAAAGCAGAGGCGATCAGGAGCCATGCGATGAGACACGCGACTCGCCCCCACGCTCTTTTTGCGTTCCCATTTATCAAGTGCAGTGGGCCTCGTTTCGTTCAGCGGAAACATACACCCGCGACTGCAGGCGGAGCAAACCGGGTCAGCGGCGTAACTCCGGTGTCCGAAATGCGTTCCATGAATATGCAAAGTCTTGCGTGTTGCCTGATGAATTTCTTGTAAACAATTGATAAATAAGCAGATATGTTTGGAGTGGGGCTTGCTGTTGTATGGAGTGGATTTGGACAAAACAATATGAAAACTACACTGCTCGTACTCTTCATTCTGTGTGCCGCAGCTGCCTTCGGTCAGAGCGCGCCAGTTCTCTCCAATGAGCCTTCGATCACTCAGTTTAGCCAGCACAATCAGCACGCAGAGATTCATGCGATGGCAACGGAGAATTCGCTGGTCGGAGGGGCGTCGGACAGCTATGGCTACGCACAAGGAGAGCAGCCGCTGTGGCAGTTTGGCCCGGTTTCCGTGCCTACGCCACTGGGCGACGTAGCTCGCGCCTACCGCAAAGAGAAGACAGCCGCGAAAAAAGCCGAATTCGTCTTCGAAAAACAGGGTTCCTAGCCCGCGCGAGCGGCGGGTCGGCGTGCCCTTCGGGACAGCGAACGAGCCCTCGGCCTGCCCAAACTCCTTTCCGCCGGGCGTCCCACAGCTTTCCTGCCTTGGCTCGGGGCGGATACACAAAACGATTCCGCCCCCACCCGCATCTCAGAAAAAGAATTAAAATTCTAGGGACCACTACTCTCAGTCTGGTGGCATCCGCGGAAGTGTTCACGTTTTTCCCGACAAGGGGGGTTAGCAGGGATGAGGCGCTGCAAAACGCATCTGGTGCAAGTGTGTTTATTTCTTCTGGCTGCGGTTCCGGCCTATTGCCAACGAGGCACTGTCGGTGTCGATGTTGGCCAGACGTCGGATAAGTTCGGCGCACTCTCTGCGGTTTCAGGCCTGGAAGCCGATGTCGAGGGTCAATTCACGGTGTTCCCGTCAAACCCCAAGACTGGGCGTCCCGCTATCGTCGCCGGAGGAGAGATCCGCCTTCCGACTGACACCCAGAATCACGCGAAGGAGTTCGCGGTGTTCGGAGGGCCCAACTTTCAGTTCCACAATCTGTCAATTGGAGTCGAGGCGCAAATCCGTAAGATCTACCTTCCTCCGGCGAATGTCGACAATCAGGTGTTCGTTCGGGACAAGATGGAACTGCTTGAGATTCCGGTCGTCTTGAAATATGTGTTCGGTCCCGCCAAGCGGGCGTTCATCCAGGCGCAGGGAGCCCCCGAGTTTGCGCCGCACTATCGTTCCGCTGGTTCGCTGGCTCCGTTACCGAACCCAAATCTGGACCACGGATATTTTGTGAGAAGCAGCGTGGGATACAACTTCGGCAAGTGGTATGCCAAGGCAACGTACGAAACCCGCTACTTCAAGTTCGTAGAAAATCAGAATAATCCCAATGGTCTCTACAACTGGAAGAGCAACCTCATCGTTGGCGGCGTCGGTTTCGTCTTCTGAGAGCTGCAATCTATTCGCTGCCGCCAATCAAGATGCAGAAATAAATATCGAATACTGGTGAGAGCCGGCGATTTTCCGCAGTTCGCTCCTCTCGACGAGAAGCCGCTCGAGTTGCGGATTGTGATAAAGCAGGTAGATCGGCCGCGGATCGGCACGCAGAGTCTGTCCGACGTTCTCGAGCGCCTGCCTAAGAACCGATTCCAGAAAAGGATTGAAGAGATAGATCAGGATCGGTCCGTCCGGCAAAGGAAACGTGCTGCCGTCGCCACAGACCGATTCCAAGGCAAAACATTGCCGCGACTCCGCTTTATACTTTGCCAAGTTCTCGTGAGCGGTTTGATTGAGCGCTGGGAGCAACTCCACTCCTAGGATCCGGCGGAAAGGATAGTCGGAGGCCATCAGGAGGGTGCGTCCTTTCCCGGAACCCAGATCCAGGAAAGTGAAATCCGCGAAGTTCAAGTTCGTGTGCTGGCTGAGCACGGACATCATTTCATGGAATAGCGCAGGCTCGGTCGGCTGGTAAGGCGAGTAAAGAACTCCCAGAAGGCGATCACGCCAAGCCACCGCGCCGCTGGTAGTGTTGACGCGATAGTCCCAGTCATAATCCGCGTCGCCATATCGTTGCCGCAAGCGTGACGGCGTAGAGTCGCGAGCGAACTCCCACAGAGCCGCGAGCAAGCCTCGGGTCGCAGCGACAGGCCCGGAGCGCGAAGCCAGATCTCTCCAGTAGTGGCGCGCAGCAGGAAGAATGCGAAGGTCGGATGGAGTGGACAGTGCCATGAGCGATTCAGTGCCGCAAGCCCATGATACGAAAATGCGCCGAATCAAGTTGAGTAAGAGAGTGAGGGCGGGACCTTAGTCTGTGACCCTTTATGAATTGGAGTGAAACTTAGGCAGAGTTGCAGGCACGTATCCCGCCGGGAACCCCTTTTTGATGAAGGGAAAGTCGTCCGGCTTCTGAACCAGAATGCGTCCCTCGGCACTCATTTGGTAAGGATTGCCATCCGGATCGACGGGGACGCCGGGCAGATGTTCGGCGTGAGCGAGTTCTGTAATGCTGGTCGGAAGGCGTCCCGTGCGCTCCCCAAAGCGCGTCACCCCGGCTTGCAAGTTGGTCACGTCTTCATCGACCCGAATGGAGCGCAGGTGCTCGACCGCATTCTGGCGAACACTAGGTTCCTGGGCCGATTCGTAGGTCGCGCTCCAGAGCATCCGAGCCGTTGCGTAATCGCCGGCGTGCTCGTTCATCTGGGCCGCTAGCAGCTTCAGGTAGGGATGCGCGTTCGGAACTTTCGCCCCGCGCAAGAACACTTCGGCGGCTTTCTTGTAATCCTTAAACTCAGTGTAGTAAACGAAACCAAGGTTGTAATAAAGACGCCAGTTGTCGGGATTCTGCCGAATCCCGTACTCCATGAGTTCGATGGCGCGGGCGGGCTCGCCCGCTCCATTCGGAGGATAGGGCGCGAGAAAGCTGGCTCCGAACTGGTAAGCGATTATCAAGTGCGGATCGAGCGTTGTCGTGATCTCCAGCAGCGGCGCAAGTTCGTTATAGGTGGTTGCATGCTCGTGATGGCGATGTCCGAAGTACTGCACGACGCGCGTCCAGTAGATGCAGGCCATGAGTCCGTCAAAGCCGAGGCTGGCTCGCTTTACGAAGTTCGCAGAACTGATGTAAAGAGAATCTTCCGTGCTCTCGGCGGGACGAAGGTCGTCAATTCTGCGCAGCGTGAGCACCGAAGCGGCCATCGATACCGTCAGGCACGCCGCAGCAAAAACGGTAGTGCGTTGGCGGGAGGTCATCGAGCCAAACTCCGGACTGGAATCGGCACGATCACTTCAGGTTCCTACGCTCGAAAATCAGGACCGCTCCGCTGAGCGCCATCGCGGTATAGAAAATCGCATAGACGGTGTTTTGCAGAATGAGATGTGCTGCTACAGGCTGTTGGTGGGCAACGGTGCTGATCACGTTGAGCGCCGAAAAATTTGGAACAAGGTAGGCAGCCGCGGTGACGAACCAGCGGGTGACTCCGTGAGTCAGGCTGGCGAAGGCACGGAGATCATCGCCGAAGCTTCCAACAATGAATAGCGAAAAAGCGAAGACTGCAGATAGCAACGGAGACGAGAACGACGAAAACAGCAGGGCAATCGCGCAAACGATCAGAAATTCAAGAATGATGAAGTAAAGCGCGACCAGGATATAGCCATCCGTCGCGGCGAATTTGTGGGCCACATAGAGCAGGGCGCCGAAGACGCCGATGGCCATAAAGAATGTGTTTACGGCGAGCGTGCCGGCGAGTCCGAAAAATTTTCCGACCACAAACTCCCAGCGGCGGACCGGGCGCGACAGCACCGTATAGAGCGTTCGTTTGTCGATTTCCTTCGACACCAGGCCGATGCCGATGAAGATGGCGATGACGATTCCGAACAGCGACACCGCGGTCAGGCCAAGATTGACCACCACCAAGCGTTCGATTCCGATCGAGATTTGTCCCACAAACACCGCGCCACCCGAAAGCAGCAAAGTGAAAGCGATCAGGTTGTAAAGGACGCGGTCGCGGACCGCTTCCCGGAACGTATTCGAGGCGATGGAGTAGATGCGGGTGTTCATGCCAGGGTCCCGGCTGTAGTTTGAGAGTGCTGCAGCTTTTCCACGAAGTAAGCTTCGAGGGACGTGCGCAGCGGAGTAATCGAGATCAGCCGGATGCGTTCGCGACGAAGCGCGTCGATAGCAGCGTCCTGCCGCCGTTCAGAGATCACCGCCCGAACCTTATCCCCGGATACGCGGCAGTCGGCGCCCATGGCTTTCATTGACGGCGGAACGTGCGTACCCTGCCAGATAAATTCCACCTTCCCCTGAACGTTGGAGGTCAATTCTTCCACCGCTCCGATGCCACGCAATTCTCCCTTATGGATGATGGCTACGCGATCGCAAAGCGCTTCTGCGTCGGAAAGGATATGAGTCGAGAAAAATACCGTTGTGCCTTCCTGCTTGAGTTGCTCCATCAGGTCGCGCACCTCGCGGCGTCCCAGCGGATCCAGGCCTGACATTGGCTCATCGAAGAACACTAGTCTGGGCTTGTGCAGGATTGCCTGCGCGATTCCGGCGCGCTGCAGCATGCCCTTGGAAAACTTTCGCAGCTGCACGCCCTTCACTTCGGTGAGCCCAACGCGCTGCAGCACTTCTTCAATCCGACGCTTGCGATCTTTGGCGGGCACTCCAGAGAGTTGGCCGTAGTAATCCAGCAATTCGTGTGCAGTGAGGTAGTCGTAGAAGTACGGCTGCTCGGGGAGAAATCCGATCTGAGCTTTTACTTCGGGTTCCATCCAATCGCGGCCCAGAATGCGGGCGCTCCCGGCGGTTGGAAACACCAGGCCCATCAGCATTTTCAAAGTCGTTGTTTTGCCCGCGCCGTTGGGTCCGAGAAAGCCGAAGATTTCTCCTTCTTCCACTGTCAGATGAAGCGGTTGCAGGGCGCGCTTGGGGCGTTTGCGCCAGAAGCCTACCATATAAGTCTTTTCGAGCCCAAGGATTTCGATAGCAGACATAGTGAGAGCAGCGTAGTAGCGCGCATTCCGGCGCGCATTTATTCCTAATTCTCAACAACAATTATATGCAAGGCCTCGCGCTTTGAGAGCTCCGCCAGAGTTACGAGAGTCACTCGAATTCTTAGATGGGAAACGGGGGGAGCCAGCCAATACGGCTAGTTTGTTAGGAACCACTGAGCTTTCTGCTGTGCCTGCGTCCAGTCTTTGGAGGCGCGCTCCGCCTGCTCATAGGCTGCGCTGGCGTCGGCTTGCCGGCCGGACTTTTGTAGGGCAGTAGCCAGCAGTAAATAATCAAAATCGCTCGGAGCAGCCTTCGCATTGCGGGAAAAGAATTCGACGGCAGTCGAAAAATCTGCCTCGCGGTAGGCAAGGAGCCCTAAACCCATCAAAGCGTATGGATCGTTGGGGTCGAGCTGCAGCGCCTGGGTATAGGCCTCTTTCGCCTCAGGTTTCTTGCCGAGTTGGGTGTTCGCGATTCCCAGATCCCGGTACGCCATCTCGCGTGCGATACGGTCTTTCGTCCCTTGCACGACGCGCTGCGCATCTGCGATCGCCCCGTCCGTGTGCCCGTGCCGCAATTCGTAGTCAGCGAAGTAAACCACCTGGGTCAGCGGATAGGCGTGCAACTGCTCAGCCTGCAGATACTCCGTCATGGCTTCTTCATGCTTGTCCTCTTTGGTGAGTACTTCCGCCAAATAGGAATGCGCCATAAAGTTGTGATCGGTGACGCTGAGGGCATATCGCCACAGGGTCTCACTATCGTGCCAGTAGGTAACCTGCCGCGGGGTAATCGCGGCTGCACCGGCGATCGCCAGACACGCCGTTACGGCGAGCCAACGGGACGAAATTTGCCACTCCTTGGCCGCTTCCGCGATGGTCCATGTGGCCATCCAGAACAGTCCGACGAATGGGATATAGGCGTAGCGATCGGCCATCGCTTGATCGCCGACCTGAATCACTCCGATCATCGGCACCAGAATTCCGAGGAACCATAGCCACCCGACCAGCAGGTAGCGCTTCCGGGAAGCGATAGAGAGAATCGTGACCAACAACAGAAATACGCCGGCGGCTATGCTTTGCCAAAAAGAGATGGAGTTTCCGGGGTGCGGATACGCGGGGGAAAGATGGATGGGCCAGAATGCATGCCCAACATAGCGGGCATAGGAAATCAATGCGTTCCCCAGCCGGATGGGAAGAGAATAATCCGCGTCATGCACGGCACTGTGTTGCGCACGCATTGTCAGCAGCGCGTCGCCGGCCGCAAGGGCCAGTAAAGGTATCTTTTCGAGCGCCAGCCGTCGAAACGATGCCGGGGCAAACGGAGAGGGACCATCCATCGTCCGGCGCGAACCATAGCGCTGCAACGGCCAGTAGTCCCAGAGCAGAAGGACGAACGGGAAAGTAATCACCTGCGGTTTTGCCATCAAGGCCATGGCAAAAAGAATCGCCACCGAACCGTAACGGCGAACGGACGGGCGTTCCGCATACCAACTGTAGGCGAGCAGAGCGAGCAGAAAAAACGTCATGCTGAGAACGTTTTTGCGCTCGGAGGCCCAGGCCACGGACTCCACGTTGACCGGATGTATCGCAAACAGCGCGGCGACGATCAGGCTGCGCCAGGTAAAGCCGGTCACTCTCTGCAGCAGCAGGAACAAAAGGATCGCATTGAGCGCATGGATCAGAGCGCTCATGTAATGGTGTCCGGCGGCATTCTTGCCGAATAATTCCCAGTCCACCACGTGGGAAAGCCAGGTTACGGGGTGCCAATTCTCACAGTCGAATGTGGTCAGAGCCCATTTCAACGTTGCAAGACCCAGCCCTGCGTGGACGTGGATGTTTTCTGTGACATATCCGTTGTCGTCGACGTTGATAAATGCATTGTGAACTATGGGGTGGTAGACCGCGAGGGTCAGCAAAGCCAGCAGCAGGGAAAGGACCAGGCTCCGCGTCCGTGCGGATGAAAATATCCCGCGCGCCGTGCGGCCGGGTTCAGCGGTTGGCAGTAGCACGGTTGCTGGCGACACCTCGGACCTTGTCCCCATCACAGAAAAATTATACGAGTTGGGAAGGTATCAAACGAACGGCAGGGAGGACGAGCGGAGTACGGACGTAACCTGTCTCCGCTAGCTTGAATCCGGTGGCTGATTAGCAGAAATTCAACTTCAAAAAGAGTTAAGGCAGGAAGTCTTGGCTTTGCACTTCCTGCCTTGAGCTCTCAAGGTACCCAGATTACGGCAGGGCGGTAACAGCCGCCGAGCAGGGCGGAGTAATTGCCCCGGTCGTGGATCGCACAACTCCGTCTTCAAACGAGCAGAAATATCGCGCTCCGCTGAAGTTCACGTTCTGCGGTGTTGCGATCACGCTGTAGGAGGGCGTCACACCGGCCACTGCCGCGCTGGAGCCAACCGTCAGGGCGAAAGTGTAGCCGCTTTTAGTTCCGCTGGATAGAACGCTGTCAATGAAGCAGCCGCTGCTGGTTGACGGCACACAGGCTGCTCCGACCGGGCCCCCTAGATAGGGAAGGCTGGTGGCGAAGCCGATGTTGGAATATGCAGCGTTATAGGAAACCTCCGCCGTATTGATGCTGCGAACGGAGCCCACTGCGGACGATTCGTTGGCCGATACCCGTGCGCGCGTCAGGGCAGGTACGGCGATGGCAGCGATAATTAGGATGATCGCTACCACGATCAGCAACTCGATCAGTGAGAAACCCTTCTGTTTTCGCATCGAAGTTGGTCCCCTTGCCGTCTGTTCATGTTCCCCGTAAAGGAGCGTATGAATCTTGACATTCGTCTCGAACGATATTCTGTCTGCACCTCTTGGGCCACTGTCAATTTTTTCTGCATGTTCGTAAGTCACTCATTTTCAGAGGGCTATGGAGCATAAGAGCACAACGGAGAATGGGCAGACCGTGGTAAATACCCGCCCAAAATGACAGTTTTTGTCATCCTGGTCCCGCAGAGTGGCAGTGAGGCTTCTGGAAAAGGAAGGGAGCAGCGAACGTTTCGTTCGCCGCTCCGTCCTGTCAGATCCTCATTACGTCAGACTTTGAATTGAGACCTATTGAAGCGCGGTAGTGGTAGCGGTGCAAGGAGCCGTAATCGCACCGGTCGAAGAACGGACGACTGCATCTTCAAACGAGCAGAAGTAGCGCACGCCAGTCTGATTCGGAGTTATCGGCGTAGCGAGAATGCTATACGAAGGCGTTACACCTCCCACAACCGCGCTGCTGCCAACCGTCAGACTGAACTTATAGCCACTCTTCGTGCTGCTGGAAAGAACGCTGTCGATAAAGCAACCGCTGCTAGTCGAAGGAACGCACGCTGCGCCAACAGGGCCGCCCAGGTACGGCAGCGATGTGGCGAAGCCCAAGTTCGAATAGGCGGCGTTGTAAGAAATTTCGGCGGTGTTGATGCTACGAACGGAGCCGACGGCGGAAGCTTCATTCGCCGACATACGGGCGCGCATCAAGTTCGGAATTGCAATCGCTGCGATGATCAGGATGATGGCTACTACGATCAGCAGCTCGATCAGTGAAAAACCTCTCTGTTTCCGCATTATGATCTGATCCTCTCGGGTCGTCGGGTCCCCGCCCGCGGGCGGGGAATAAATTGGTCTTGCATGTGAGACTGCTTATCTTGAGAGCATGTTCCCTGCCGATCCTAAGTTCCCTCAGGCAACCCGTAAGTCGCTTATTCTTAAAGGTGTTAATCTCGACCAAAGGATCAGGAGCCTAGCGGTTGCGGCGAAAATCCCGGTAGAGTGACAGTTTTTGGCAGTCCGAGGCCGCGGAATGGCAACTCGCAAGTCCCAGAGCGGACGAGATTTTGGGAGCGAATCTCACGGCATGGATTCAAGAGCACAGCGAACCTGAGTTCGCTGCTCCGGCTGAGGCCCTACTGGAGCGCTGGGGTGGTTGCGCTGCAAGGAGCCGTGATCGCGCCGGTGGAAGAGCGAACCACCGCGTCTTCAAACGAGCAGAAGTAGCGAACGCCCGTCTGATTCGGAGTCAGGGGTGTAGCGAGGATGCTATACGAGGGCACCATACCTCCAGCCGCCGCGCTGCTGCCGACCGTGAGCGAGAACACATAGCCGCTCTTGGTACCGGTGGACAAAACGCTATCAACGAAGCAACCGCTACTGGTCGACGGAACGCAAGCCGCACCGGCAGGGCCGCCCAGATAAGGCAGCGACGTCGCAAAGCCCAAGTTCGAATACGCGGCGTTATAGGAGATTTCGGCAGTGTTGATGCTCCGGACGGAGCCCACGGCCGATGCTTCATTCGCCGACATACGGGCGCGCATTAAGTTCGGAATGGCGATCGCTGCAATGATTAGGATGATAGCCACCACGATCAGCAGCTCAATCAGCGAGAAACCCTTCTGTTTACGCATTATGATTTTGACCCTCTCGATTTTCGCGTTCCCGTGGAATGTGAGCGATTCCAGGCCGGCTTCTTCGGGACACAAGGCGTTGGATGCTTCGTTTAAGCCGATCTCATTCTGTTGCCGACAGCTATAATGAGCCAAATTTCGACACTTTACCATGACAGAATGATCGGGAAGCTGTAGCTTGCATGGGAAATCTGCTTAGGGACGGGGGTTCTGGCGTTCTCGGCGGGTCATTGGGTGGTTGGAAGTCCTTTGACGCCAGCGATCTGAGGCGAGCTAGCGGCGGCCACAAAAAACAAGGAGCAGCGAACTTGCGTTCGCTGCTCCGGCTTTGTACCCTCCCCCAGGTACTTCGCCAAAACTAAACCACGCTTACTGAAGGGCCGTGGTGGTCGCGGCGCAAGGAGCCGTGATCGCGCCGGTCGAAGAACGGACGACCGCATCTTCAAACGAGCAGAAGTAGCGGACACCGGTCTGGTTCGGAGTCAGAGGGGAAGCGATGATGCTGTAGGAAGGCACAACGCCACCCACAGCCGCGCTGCCGCCAACCGCCAAAGCGAACACGTAACCGCTCTTGGTGCCGGTGGACAGAACGCTGTCAATGAAGCAACCGCTGCTGGTCGACGGAACGCAAGCCGCACCGGCAGGGCCACCCAGGTAAGGCAGCGACGTCGCGAAGCCCAGGTTCGAATACGCGGCGTTGTAAGAAATTTCAGCAGTGTTGATGCTGCGGACGGAGCCCACGGCCGAAGACTCGTTGGCTGACATACGCGCACGCATCAAGTTCGGAATAGCGATCGCTGCAATGATCAGGATGATTGCCACCACGATCAGCAGCTCAATCAGCGAGAAACCCTTCTGTTTACGCATCTCGATTTTTTCCCCTCGTTGGATCTATTTTGAATTTGTCTGGTCACGTATGACGCAGTCGGCATGATATTGGCACTTGCCGGGCCAAACTCGCTAGTTACCTAAGGTCCAAGGCCGCCATTCGAAAGGCTTTTGTTTTCATCATGTACCCAAACTTCCGAGTGCGTTTTGGACGATTTTGAGCCCAAAGATTGCCAAATTATGTCGAACTCTCCGCCACTTTCTGTCAAAAGCCGGCAAGGGCTGGATGCCGCACGTTCCGCATAGAAGAAGGCTGGTCTCAAGCAGTGGCAACGTCGACTCTTCTTTAGATGTTGTCGTGGTGGTCAGAAACGATCCACGGAAAGCGAGCGTGCGGCCTGCTCGGCCGCCGCCTTGTCATTGGAAAGCCGAAGCCCCTCGTCCTCAGCCTTCACCGCTTCGAGGTGGCGGCCTGCGAGGTCCAATACTCGGCTGAGTTGCAAATATCCTTCGGAGGTCGGCTGTAGCTCGATCGAGCGCGCGAAATCCTGGATGGCCAGATCAAATTGCCCCTCGTCTGCCGCCAGTTTCCCAAACTGGAGCCAGATATTGAATCTCGCGGGATCGAGTTGGAGCGCCCGCGAGAAATTCTGCTGTGCCTTCGTGTAATCGCCAGTCTGGCGGTAAGCAGATCCCAAGTTCGTGTAGGTATTGGCCAGAAGTCCCGGATTGTTGGCGAGGCGCACCGCGGTTTCATATTGCTGGATAGCTTCTGGCAAACGACCGTTCTGGTGCAGATAGGTGCCCATATCCGCGTGGGAGAGCGGATCGTTTGGGGCGATGGCTGAAGCTCGCTGAAAGTGGAGAAATGCTTCATCGGGCCGCCCGGCTTGGATCAGTGCACCGCCCAGCCCGTTTTCAGCGGCAAAATTATTCTGGGTGACATCCAGCGTGTGCGACCAGAGCGTGATGCTATCCTTCCAGTAGCCGATCTGCTGGTAGGTGACGATCGAGAGACTGCACAGCACGATCGCCGACAAGGCGGCTTGCAGATATGCCTTGTTGGACAATCTCGCGTCGATTTCTGCCACACCCCATACGACCATCACAAAAATGCCAAGCAGCGGAATGTAAACGTAGCGGTCGGCCATAGCTTGATCCCCGACTTGCACCAGACCGATGACCGGAACGAGCGTCCCGAGAAAAAAGAACCACCCGACGATCAGGTATCGGGATGATCGCAATTTGACGAAGACGCAACTGGCGACCAGCAGGAGCGCGGCTGCCGCAGCGACCATCCATCCCGAGAGCGAACTGCCGGGATGGGGATAAATATTCGCTAAATGGGCTGGCCAGAACGCTTTCCAGAGATATGCGGCGTAAGAATAGATCGCGTTTTCGAGACGCACGCTGAAAGGGAATCGCTCCAAGGTAGTGACGGCTCCCGCTTTTCGTTGTGCCAGAACTGTGAGGATGCAGTCTGCGGCAGACACCAGAAAGAGCGGCAGCTTTTCGATCACAAGCTTCCACGCCGGTGCCCGCGAGAAGGAGATCGGACCCTCCGAGTTTTCCGATGAGAAACGCGCTAGCGGCCAGTAATCCAGCAGCAATAGGACGAAGGGCAGCGTCACTAACATCGATTTGGACGCCAGTCCCAGCGCGAAGAACACAACGATCGCGAGATAGCGTTTCGCACCGGGCTTGAGGGCATACCAACCGTAAGCGCCCAGAGTCATCAAGAAGAAGGTTGTGCTCAGAACGTTCTTGCGCTCTGAGATCCATGCGACCGATTCGACATTAAGAGGATGCACCGCGAATAAGGCGGCAACGACGAAGCTCGCTCCGAGACGACCGGTGGCGCGCGCCAGCAGCCAAAAAAGCAGAAAAGCATTTAAAGCGTGCAGCAAGACGCTCGTAAAGTGATGGCCGCCCGGGTTCAGCCGAAACAGATCGTAATCGAGTGCGTGCGATAACCACGTTACCGGATGCCAGTTGGCGTAGGTCGAAGTGAACGCCCAGGTGACGGTGCTCCAGGTCAGTCCCGCTCGGACATGCGGGTTTTGGAGGACGTACATTCCGTCGTCGTAGTTAAGGAAAGAGAAGTGATTGGTTTGTCCGTAGAGCAACAGCACGATCGCGATCAGCACAAGAGAAAGAACGAACCGGCGTTTCTCCAGCGAATCGAACAGGATGGGTCGCGAAAGGCGCGACGAGGCATTCGATTCAGTGGAATTAGACGACATAACGATCATTTAAACATAGGAAAGATCAGCCAAATGCGGAGGTAATGCACCAAGGTAATCCCGTATCGTGCAACGTTTGACGGGTAATTCAAATTGGTTCATGGACTCGCTTCGGCGCGGCTTACCGTAGAATGTTTCGCGAGTTCCGAGTGCCAATTCTCCATGACATCCGATCACGATCCACTGCATGTCGACGCTGATATCTATCGAGCGTGGACGTTATCCTCCAGTCTCTATACGTCTACTGAGATCTACGCGGCGGAAAAAGAAAAGATATTCTCACGAACCTGGCAAGTCGTGGGCCATGTCTCGCAGGTTGTGAATGCTGGCGACTATTTCACCACGGAGTTCGTTGGAGAACCTTTGCTTCTAGTACGCGGCGCCGACGGAAAACTGCGCGGCTTCTATAACGTGTGCCGTCATCGTGCGGGACCCCCAGCAGAAGGATGCGGATCGCGCAAACTTTTTCGCTGCGGATATCACGGATGGACCTATGGCTTGGACGGAGCGCTGATCAGCGCTACCGAGATCGAGGGCGTCGAGGGATTCCGAGCGGAAGATTTCGCGCTCGTGCCGGTACGAACTGAAGAGTGGTTCAATCTCGTCTTCGTGAACCTGGATCCGCAGACTCCGCCATTGCGACAGAGTTTGGGAGAGTTACCGCAGCAGGCGGAGAAATTTCCATTCGCTGAAATGAAGCTCTTCGAGCGCCGCACCTACGACATGAAGTGCAACTGGAAGACGTACGTGGACAACTATCTCGAGGGATATCACCTGCCCAGCGTGCATCCCGGGCTCAATCGAGAACTCGATTACAACGCATATGTCGTGGAGCCTTATTCCCGGCACGTACGGCAGTTCAGCCCGATTCGCGGAGCGCAACCGGGCGACGCTACACCAAGGCGCTATCAGGAAACTCGCGAGAGCTTAACAATCGATTACTTCTGGATCTTTCCCAACTGGATGCTGAACTGCTATCCCGACAATGTTTCGCTGAATATCGTTCTGCCCATTGAGCCTGAGCGCTCGCTGGCGATCTTTGAATGGTATCTACCGGAGAAGGATCACGGCGCACCGGCGGCCAGGGCATCCGTAGAGTTCAGCGATCAGATTCAAATGGAAGATGTCGCGATCTGCGAAGCCGTACAGAAGAACCTGCGCTCGCGGAGTTACTCGCGTGGCCGCTTCAGCGTTAAGCAGGAAAAGGGCGTTCACGCGTTCCACCGCATGTATGCGGAAATGATGGCGGACTAAAGACTCGCAAATCGCGGTCACATGGCCGAAAACCACCACTCTTGGCTGAGGTGGGCCAGTCGGGCCGCTCCCGCTCCCGGCGCAACGAATTCCTCATTGAAAACAAAAGGGTTACAGTTCAAGAATCCCACCTTCTTTGGCATGCCAGTTGCCCTTACCAAGTCAGACTTCTATGGGGATTTTCAGGGCAGCTTCGGTGTCGAAGAGGTGGATTATGAAGAATGGACTGATCGCGAAATCGGCAATTCTCGTTTTCAGTTTGTCGGGTGCTCTTTCTCTAGGCGCGTTGGCGCAAACGACGGACCCAGGGCCCGGTCCCTCGGAGCAGCCGAGCGCCCCGATGGAGGTTGGGCAAGGACAGCCGCAGGATTCCCAGCCAGTGGGCCCACAGTCTCAAGACATACAGGACTCCAATGCGCAGCCGACCGAAGCTCAGCCGGGCGGACCGTCCGGGGAAGGTCCAGCAAAGACGGATCAGGGCGTAGCGCGCGTCAGCCTGATTCACGGCGACGTTTCGACGCAGCGCGGCGACTCCGGCGACTGGTCGGCGGTCACGTTGAATCAACCGGTCATGACGGGGGACAAAGTTTCGACCGGCGACAACGCTCGTACCGAGTTGCAACTCGACTTCGCCAATACTCTTCGCCTGGGGCCCGGTTCGAAAGCAAACATCGCGAATCTCACCCACAAGAATATTCAAATTCAATTGGGCCAGGGCCTCGCGAACTATTCAGTTTCAAAAGACGGCGAAGCCGAGCCTGAGATTGATACGCCCAATGTTGCGGTGCATCCAGCGCATCAGGACGGAATATTTCGAATTGAAGTGCGGCCGGATGGCGACACGATTGTGATCGTTCGTCAGGGCGAAGCGCAGATTGCCACTCCGCAGGGCAGCACCGAAGTTCGCACGGGAGAAATGGCGACGGTGCGCGGCAACGCTGACTCGGCGCAATACAAGATTTCTTCTGCTCCCGATCGTGATGACTGGGACCGATGGAATAGCGACCGCGACCATATCATTCGAGATGCGAGTTCGTGGCGTCACACGAATCGGCGCTACACCGGAACGCAGGATCTAGATGCTTACGGTCGCTGGCAGAATGTTCCCGACTACGGCGACGTGTGGGTTCCGAATGAGTCGGCAGATTGGGCTCCTTATCGTAACGGCAACTGGGTGTATGAGCCCTACTACGGCTGGACGTGGGTAGGTTATGAGCCGTGGGGGTGGGCGCCGTACCACTACGGGCGCTGGCTCCCCTATGGCAGCGCGTGGGCGTGGTGGCCGGGCCCAGTGTATGCCGGTTACAACCCGTTCTGGGCGCCGGCCTATGTCTCCTTCTGGGGGTGGGGCGGCGGTTTCGGATTCGGCTTTGGTTTTGGCGGGTGGGGCGGCTTCGGCTGGTTGCCGCTCGGTCCGTGCGACTGGTTCCATCCGTGGTGGGGTGGATACGGTGGCCGGTTCGGCGTATTCGACGCTCGATTCGGCAACTATGGCCGTTACGGCGGATTTGCTCCGTTGCACGGAGGCACGCGTTTCTCGAACATCAACAACCTCCATAACGATCACGTGTTCCGAGCGATGTCGACCGTGAATGCCGGACACTTCGGAGCCGGCAGAGTCAATGCTGTGGCAGCGACCCGTGAACAACTGGGCGGAGCACGCATGATGGCGGGCAATCTGCCCGTGGTCCCATCGCGGGCAAGTTTGTCCGCAAGCGGACGCGCAGCGGCGTCTTCCACGGTCCGCAACAGCGGATCGGAACGCTACTTTGGGACGCACAATAACCTGTCGCGGCCGGCGTCGTTCCAGCAGGAGACCGCAGGCTTGCGGCAGTCGATGCAGCAGAGCCATGTAGGAGCCGTTCCGGCGGGCGGCCGTTCAACTGAATTGGGCGCACGCGGCGGGAACGAGAACTCCATGCAACGGCCGAGCGCGGGAATTCAAGGAAATCGGGAAGCGAATAATCCGGGAAACCGAAACGCTTCCAATGGGCCTTCGGGTGCACAGAACGGCAACCGCGGCGGATCCGGATCGTTTAATCCACCGACGAATGCCGGCCGCTCTTCGGAGACGGCTCATGGTACCGCGTCTCAGCCGGTGGATCGTGGCGGATTCCGTCCGTTCACTCCGCCGCCCAGTAGTTCGGCGGCCCGCGGCGAAGCAGGCGCGTCAGCAGCTCGCAGTGGTGGTGGCAACTATTGGAGCCGCACCGCACCGAGTTCCACGGGATCGCGCAGCTACGGCTCATCCGCAGGTGGCTACGGCGGTGGTGCCTCGCGCCCGCAACTCGATATGCGGCAGCCGATCGCTCGAGGTCCGTCCTACGGCGGCTCTTCGCGCGGTGGATATAGCGGAGGCTACGGTGGATATCACGGCGCGCCCAGCTATGGCGGGTCGCGCAGCACCCCTAGCTACAGTGGCGGCGGTCATGCCCCGAGCGGAGGCAGTGCCAGTCACTCCAGTGGCGGAGGCGGAGGAGGTCACAGCAGCGCTGGTGGCCACTCCGGTGGGGGCGGACACCGCTAAGCTGTCGGCAATTGTCTGCCCGAGTTTTTTCGAAGCAGCAAGTTGATGTAAACGAAGTGAAGACAGAGGCAAGAGAGGCGTGCCAAAAGGCGCGCCTCTTTTTTTGGTGTGCCGAGCATGTTCGACAGCTTGGAGGTGCAAGTCCTCTTCACAACGTGATGGACGTGAAGTGATAGCGAAGCGCAACGGTGAAATAACACTCGTCGCGAGGCGGGGCCGGAAAGAAGCGCGGAGCAAAGATGCGAGCCGATGAACAAGAACCGGATACGAGGCCTACGGTGGCGGGCGAGCGGGCCAATGATTGCGAAGCCCATATCCATCAAGCCCACTGGTGGTAGATCCGGCGGTTGTGCATCGAAGGCGGTCGAACTTACCTCGGGAGATCTGCGGCATGTCACGAAATCGTGACTGAGGGTGACGCGATTCATCCTGACCGTGTCGCAGAAGTCAGCAGAGGGCAAAGTAGGTCACGCAGTCGGCGAGGATATTGAGGCACTCCAAGGCCGAAAGGCGGAGCAACAGATAGGCCGCGCCGGGAACGGTGATCGAAGGCCCGAACGGAAGGGAGTGGCGAGTACATCGCGCGATCTCAGGAACGACCCGCGGCCGAAAATCCAATCGCTTGGCCTTCCGGATTCCAGGCGGAGTGAAGCTCCAAGGGGCGTCCACGAAGGGACCGAATCGTTCTCTGGCGACGCGTTCTATCGAAAGCCCGGCTACCACATCTAGCTCAACCCGCCGAACCGCCGTATGCGGACCCGCATGTACGGTGGTGTGGGAGGGGAGGACGAGTGATCGTCCCCCTATCCCGATCGCTGACGGTTTCAGGGTCTCGCGTACGCGGGACTATCCGGCTCTGGCCGGTCGTAGTCGCGGCCATATTTATTCTTGTGAGCCACTGTTACATCGGATTCGGCTAGCGTGAAGCTTCCAATGGAAGCGTCACCCGGAGCGATAGTGATCTCGCGACTGAGCGCCCGCAGAGCATCGGGCGCAACCGCCGAGTGAAAAATCTGCACTTCGTAGCGCCCGGGCGGCACATTCGGAATGCTGAAGTCTCCGCGCGCATCCGAGATGGCATAGTACGGGGTTGCCAGCGCGATCACGACCGCGCTCATCTCCGCATGAATGTTGCAGAAGATGAATGAGATGCCGGGCTTGTCGAACTTCACGAAGCGCGTGGTCCCGCTCTCGTAGAGCCCAAGGTCAAATCGCTTGCCGTCGAACACTGAAAACACGTTGTGAAAGAAAGGATCGTGATTGGGAAACTCCACCTTGCCGCCGGCAGGAATCACGATGAGCGAAGGACGGAACCTCTTATCCCGCTGCACGAGCTGTGGAATTTCGGAAGGTTTTTGCTCTGGAGGATCGACGGTCGTACCGACTGGAGTCAGCCAAACGACAGCCTTCGAAGCGTCCTTCATGCGCCGACCACCACGGGTCAAGTCCACGTGCACTCGTACTGATTGCTGCGAGTTGGCGACCGTGGCGATCAGCAGGAAGATGCATAGCAACCCGTGTTGGATTGACCTGGTCTTCAAAATAGGATCCCCACGGAAAGGTTGAGCTGATTGGTTACGCTGCTGCTGCTATAGATGGGAAACGTATTAAGCCGGCGAAGTTCCGCCGACAACACCAAGTCCGAACGCGGTCGAAACACGATGTTGGCCAGAGCGCCGCGGTTTCGTCCGAGGATCGGGCCAAAGTTATTCTGGTCCGTGGCGAAGCCCCGCACAGCGCCAGTGAACGCGTCATCTTCGGAAATCACCCCGTTCAACTCCACCTTGGAAGTCAAACGGAACTTGAGTTGAGTCCATCCGCCCGCGGCGTCCAGACCACGAATCGGCGTCAACGGAGAAGTCGGATCGCCGCCGTAGACAATAGAGGTGCCGATGGCAGCGCCAAGGCCTCCAATGCCGCGTCCCCGGTAAAACTCGCCAGAGAGCCCAAGCCGCGGAGCGATCGGAACCTGCCAGTCAGCCATCGCCGCCCAGGCATCGACCGTGCGTCCCCAAGTCCAGTTCTGGCGGCCATAGTAGCCCGCAACTCCGAAGCTGAGCGGGCGCTCCTGGACCGTGCGGGACCATGCGGTGCGGAATGCATACGCAGGCTGTCCTGACTGCTCCCCGGCTTGCGCAGAACGATAGAAGGGATTGGTGGGGTACTCCCAATCCAAGTTATCCAGAACTCCAGCCTGCATGGTGAGGGACTGCTGATCGGAGATCGTAAATCGATGCTCCACGCGCAACTGCGGCGTCCAGCCCCAGAGGTTTCCGGCAAACGCGAAAGCCGGAGTCGCAAGTGAGGCGAACGAAGTGGGGGACAGCGGTGAGATGAATAAGGAATCCTGTCCAATGACGACCGAAGTGTGTTCCCAATCGACCCGCAAGTTCGCAGTCTGCAGTCGGGCGAGTCCGAAGTTCACGCCATTGCCGGTCCCAGCGAAGCCTCCTGAGAAATCAAGCTGCACATCGGCGGAAGTTCGGGCGCCGGCGATGTTTGGGCCAAAGATCTCCAGACCGATTTCGGATTGCCGCAACGTGGCTCCGAGCGTGGTTTGCGGCGTGCCGGCGGGGACGGGTTCGGAGTAGCTGGGAAAGTCCAGGTTGTCGAAGCCGCCGACATTGCGGAACGCATTCATCAGGACGATGCCGTGCAGACGGGCCCGGTACTTCGAAGCAGTTTCGACTTTTGTCTGATATTGCTCGTCAATCTTTGAGCCGATGAGGGACGTGGACTCTTCCAGCTTTTGCACGCGTTCTTCGAGAGCACCAGAATCGCCGGACGCTGCGGAAGCGGTGCCAGGCGTCGCTGCCGATCCTCTCTCAGCGGACACAGACTGCGTCACCTGAGCGTCTGTAGCCGCCGCCGGATGCTCGAGGATAGCTCGCGTCGCCTGCAAATCCTGGCGCAATTGGTGCATCTCGGCCCGCGACTGAGCATTCTCAGCTCGCATCTCGTCGACCAAAGTCCGCAATTGACGGACCTGGTCTTGCAAGTCACGCACAGCACCGGCCGTGTCGCCCGGAGACGAGATCGGCGCGTCCTGCGCTCGGCCATATAGGTTGATCAAGACGAAAGCGGCAACTACCAGTGCCGTCCCACGTATTCCTGGGATCGAATGACTCTTCACGCCGTCCTCCTGCACTTTCCGGCGTCCCGGCACTGGCGAAGATTAGGGTCGTGCCTACGGAACCGGACGCGAAATCGAATTGTGGCTGGCGTCGCTCTGCCGCGCCGACACAAGGGAAGCCACCTCCACTCCAGTGTCTCCGGAGCCGCGGAAAGGGTCCTTCACGCGGCCAGGCAGAACGATGCGGAAGATGGTCTTGCCTTGCGCAGTGCGCTCCACAAAAACTTCGCCGCCATGGTCCTGCACAATCTTTTGCACGACTGCCAACCCCAACCCCGTGCCATTCTCTTTGCCGTAGCTCACGAATGGATGGAACAATCGTTCGCGGATGGATTCCGCAATGCCCGGACCGTTATCCGCGACAGAAATCGTGATCGCGCCCGACACTTCGCCGGCCGTGACCTCGACCTTTCCTTCTCCGGCTGGCGCAGCCTCGCAGGCGTTGAGCAGCAAGTTGTAAAGAGCCCGTTCCAGCTTGCGTTGGTCAAACCATCCTGAGACCTGAGGATTGCACAGCACATCGATGGAACGGGTGTGATGCCGTGGATGCAATCGGGCCGCTTGTACCGATCGCTGGATCGTTTCTAAAACATTCCCTTGAGCCGGGTTCAAGGACTCTCGCGTTCGAGCAAATTCGAGCAGGGAATCGAGCAGGTCCGTCATCAGATTTACGCCGGTTCGGACTTCCTGATACAGCTCTTCTCGCTGCATTGGGGTCAAGTGGCTGTCGCAGAGAAATTCGGAGTTGGCGACGATGGCAGCGAGAGAATGACGGAGGTCGTGCGAGATAGAGCTTGCCATCCGCCCGATGGTCGCGAGTTGCTCTGACTCCAGCAGATCGTGCTGGCTCTTCAGCAAGCTGGCACGCATGCGGTCGAAGGCGCGAGTCAACTCGGCGACTTCATCGCTCCCGCGCGAATCCAGCGGATGGTGAAAGTCGCCGCCTTCCAGAGCGCGTACGCCTTCGACCAGATTAGCGAGTGGCCGTGTAAAAGTGTGTGAGATGAAAAACACCAATCCGCTGCCGACCACAATCGCGGCCAAGCTTAGCAGTAGAAGGTAGCGATTTAGCTGGTCGACAAACTTGGTCGCCTGGTCGTACGAGCCAAGCACATTGAGGCGAACCGGAGTCGTCCGCGAGCCCGATAATTCGAGAGAAGCCGCCAGAAATCGTTCCTTGCCGATCTCGATATCGCGAGGCTCTTCCTGAACTGATCCAGTAATCAGCGACTGAATGTTCTGGCCCTGAAGTTGGGCTGGCGGCAGCGTCGTGGCTACAACTTCGTCGCCGCAGGAAAACGCTACTTGGCTGCCGGCCACTTTGCTGACCTCGCCGGCCAGCCGATCGTTGATCTCATATCCGATGACCAGGAATCCAAGCAGAACGCCGTCGGTCCGCGAGCCCCGATAGATAGGCTCGATAAACGTCTGATAGAGATGATGACCGCCCAGCCACCAGTGACTGGTTTCTCCACGATCCTCGTCGAAAGACTGCTGAAAATATTTCTCGGCTGCGTCCTGAGTGAATCCCGGAGTCTTGGTGTGCAGCGCAACGACTTTCCCACTCCGATCGACCAGTACAAAAAGATCGCTGTTTGCGATGCTGGAAATGGCCCCCGAAGCATCCTGGATGGTAACGGCATCGGGCGCACCCATGATGGAACGGGTAATGGGCAGATCCGCCAGGAGGGCCACGTCGCTGGTCAGCATCGTCTCGCGCTCGTGGCGAAAATCCTGAAAGGCTGCGACCGAATTCCGTAGATTGACGGCGATGCTCTGGCGGACGTTGGTTTCCACGCTGTGCCTCACCAGGAGGAGGCTGGTCGTGGTCAGCCCGGCCGTGATCAACAGCATGGAAAGCAAAAAGCGTGTACGCAGACGGAGTCGAGGTACGAGTTTGCCGGACTCAGTCGGGGAAGAATTTCGCGCGGGCTCGGAAGGCGGCTTCACGGGTATCAGCGAACGAATTTATAGCCCATACCGTGGACCGTGCGGAAATGTACCGGGCTCGATGGGTCTCTCTCCAGTTTCTGGCGGAGTTTGAGGATATGGTTGTCCACCGTGCGAGTGGAAGGATAGTTCTGATAGCCCCAGACTTCGTTCAGCAATTCGTCGCGGCTGATGACGCGGTCGGCGTTCTGCACCAGAAACTGGAAAGTCTTGAATTCCTGCGCGGTCAGGACAACAACGTTTCCATCGCGCTTCACTTCCATCTTCTTGAAGTCGGCGGTGATGCCGTCGAAGCTGACGAGTTGCACGTCGGGGGCGCGAGCCGTGTGGCGAAGGGCTGCCCGGACCCGTGCGAGCAGTTCGCGCGGGCTGAACGGTTTGGTCACGTAGTCGTCCGCACCTAGCTCGAGCAGAAGAACTTTGTCCGAGACATCGCTGGCGGCGCTGAGCACAACGATGGGCAGGGTCGGGGATAGGGCTTTGAGCTCCTTGCAGACGTCCCGTCCCGACACCTTGGGCAAACGCAGGTCCAGGACGACGGCGGCCGGCGCCGATGACTGGAAACTATCGATGGCCGACCTTCCGTCAGACTGAGTCTCGACGGCGTATCCCTCGGTCTCGAAAAGTCGGCGGAGGGCTTTCTGCACGGCCGGATCGTCTTCGACGACCAGGATGCGGCCGTTTGGTTTGATCGACGGTGCCGGATTCACGGTTCTTCCGGAAGTAAGTGGAGTGGCAAGGTTCCCCATAACGATTTTCCTAACTGTTGATTCGGGGGGGGGAGAGCTTCCAAAACCCGCCCTGGAGTGCCCCATTCGGAAGCGGCTCGACTCTTGCAGCTTACATCGACCTGCCCCTTATTATGCGCTCAAGCAGCCTTTTTGACATTTTTTTTACAATTCAAAATTGGTGTTAAAAGTGACTCGGAAGACGACTTGCTAATGGGAAAGCCCTCAATCCTTCCCAATGAATTCCGTTAGAATTGATCGCTTGCCGTTTTCCCATCTCGACAGCCTCGTCGTCGTTCTAGTGCGTCCGCGCAATCCGCTGAACATTGGCGCGGCAGCCCGCGCCATGACGAATTTTGGAAGTCACCAGTTACGGCTGGTCAACCCGTACAAACTCGCTTTTCGCGAGGCCCGCTCCGCGGTCGGCGCGGCGCATGTTTTGAAAAACGCCGAAGAATTCAAGACGGTTGCCGAGGCCGTCGGCGATTGTTCGCTTGTGGTTGGAACCACAGCGGTACGGGATCGCAGCCTTCAACACCCACTGCATACGTTGGATGAACATGCGGGTGCCCTGGTTCGAACGGCGCTAACAAACGGTCGCGCGGCACTTCTCTTTGGGTCGGAAAAAATCGGTCTCACCAATGATGATTTCAGTTACTGCCACTGGCTGATGACCATTCCCACTCACGCCGAAAACCTCTCGATGAACTTGGGTCAGGCGGTCGCCGTTTGCTTGTATGAAATGGCGAGGACCCCATCCGTTGCTCCAACGGAAGAGAACGTGGAATTAGCGACAGCGGACAAAGTCGAGCACATCACGGAACTGCTCTTCGAAACTCTCCGGATCAGCGGTTATGTGAAGCCAGGGACCGACAAAATGTTCGAGAAGAAGACACGGCAACTCGTGCTCCGGTTCAAACTCGAAGCTTACGATGCCAAACTTCTTCTTGGCATGCTGCGGCAGATTGTCTGGAAGTTGCGCTTGCCCGGCAAGAGCTAACGCGTCTGTCGCTGCGCGGACGCCTGAGTTCCGCCGCGTCGCAACCGGAACTGCAGCAGCCATATGCTGGCCTCTGGCTGTCCATTGACTTCCGGCGGAGCGAACTCCCACTGCTGCGCAGCTTTCAATACGCGTTCCGCAAAGTACCGGCTGGGCCCCGCAGACTTCAGTTTCGCCGAACTTACTTTTCCCGAAGCGTCCACTTCCACGCGCGCGACGACCTTGATGGTGCCGCGAATGGTGTGCTCGGCGCTAGGAGGGATATCGGGCATCACCTGATGAAGAACTGCGCCACCGGGGGAGGCTGCGTTCTTTGCCGGTTCAGTCGCTTCCGGGACCATCGGCGCAGGCTTGGGCTCGGGTGCCGTCGCAGGCGAGGATTGCTGTGTTGTTGGTTCCGGCGTCTGAGTCGAATTTTCTTTTCCGTGCGACCGGAGAAGGCCCCACACCACCATCACCGCGACCACAACCAGAGCTACTCCGATGAGGATCGATCGGGTATTCCCAGAGGACTGGGCAACGGGTGCCGCCTCCGACTCAACTGGCACGGAACGTCCCGCGGGCTGCAAGCGCGCCCGGATATCCCGGAGCGAGCAACGCCGTTTCGGATCGATGTGCAGGCACTCGCGTGCGATGCCCTGGAACGGCTCAGGAATGCCTCCCGGCAGGCCCGGATCGCTCTGCGATCCCTGCGCCGCGCCAGTTGGTTTCTGAGTGAGCGCAGCGATAATCGTCACGCCGAGCGACCACACGTCCCCCTCAGGTGAGAGTGTCCCCGAGGAAGTTTCTGGAGCATCGTAGACTCCTACTCTACGTCGGGCAGTGCTGGGTTCGCCGGCCGGAGCAACTGAGTCTGCCGAAAGCTTGATTTGATCTCCGACCGCGAGCGCGTTCGATGGCTTGATCCGGCCATGCGCTAATCTATTGCCGTGCAGGTAGGAGAGCCCGTCCAGCATCGGAGCCAGCATGTCGGAAACTTCGCCGGGCGTCAGCGGCCTCTGCGGCAGGATCTGTGAAAGATCCTCTTCCGCATACTCCATCACGGTGTAGACAACAGGCGTGCCGTCGATCTGACCGCGTCCCGCTTCAAAGATGGAAATCAGGTTCGGATGAGACAGTCCTTCCGCGGCATGCAGGCGCGTGACTTCCCGTTCTGCGTCAGGCCCTTCCGCCTCGATCAGTTTGATTGCGGCTTTTTCAGATGCTGTTCCTGGCCTCTCGGTAAGAAAAACGGCGCTGTGATCCGAGCCGCCCAGCCACTGGCGCAGCGGAAACTTCCCGCTCACGACGCGGCCTTCCCAGGTTTTCCATGCCTCGGTTTTGCTCATCAGGGCTCCGGCGAACCATCATTCTATGCCATTCGCCGGAGCGCGTCATATTCGCAATATTGACGGATCGTGCTCAGTCAAGCCAGGGCATCAGCGGCTCTTATAGCTGAAGGTCACCTTCGTCTCCTCATCCAGCACCAGCGGCCGCACAAAGCTGAACGAAGTGCCCATGCGCGGTACATCCACGGGAACGGGCAAGACTCCCGCAACGCGTTTTTGCAGGTTAAGAACATTCTCCGATGCTGTCGTCTGCTGCGGTGTCTTCTTCTGCGGCGGCTCGAATTCCGTGAAGTTGCGCCCATTCGACGGAAGATCTGTCGATGCGATCACCTCAACAGTTTCCGCGGCGACCCCAAGACCCAAAGCGAAGCTATACGTAGACGGCCGCCCGGCGTCGTAGTTTGCATCCCGTACCGTTGTTTTGAACCCAGGTGCTTCTGCTTGGATCTTGACTTGACCTGTCGGCACGTTGGACACAACCCATCGCCCTTGCTGGTCGGTAACTGTTGTCACCGCGAATCCGGTCGTCGGTTCTCGAACCGTCACGCGCGCGTTCGAAACGACAGCTCCAGAAGGATCGGCCAGAACGCCACCCAATTGGCCCGGATACAGATTCGCGACGGTCACGGGGCCCGCTGAAACGGCCGGGCTGTCTGCCGGATACGAGTACGCAACCGTATCGCCTCGAAATGCAGCTGGCACGAGATTGGACGCGATGACATCTCCGCCAAAATCCTTCACCTTGTATTGCTCCGGCAGAAACACCTCCCAACAGAGCATGCTGATGGGAATATCCATGTTTGGAAGGCTGAGCTCCGCGCCACCTTTCTTCGCGAATGGAGCGCCAGAGTGCATGAACACGAACGAAACGGTGTACGCGCCGGTCGGACGGAATCCGGACCGAAGCAAGGGTACGCGGTTGCCATCTGCGCCTTGTACCGGCTTCACAGGTTCTCCGGCGACATCCGCCGACAAAATGACCGCGCCTGCGGGCAGCGCAACTTTCAAGAACGGTTGTGCTTGGTTCTTGAGGATCAGCTTAACCTCGGTTAACGATTTACCTTCCGAAGTCACCAGCGTTGTGACCACCGCACTCTCGGCCACTGCCGCGAGCACGCTTCCGTCAGGAAATCGCACCCAGTCGAGAGCCAACGTCGGAGTTTCGTCCTCTTGGCGGTGATATCGGAACGCCGCCTGTGGTGGGAAGTGTGCCAGCGATCGCAAATACGGATTTGCCTCGGTCACGTCCATGCGCTTGAGGCCTCCGCCTTCCTCTGCGGTGATCTCCATCGTGCCCGCGCCTTCCACCAGCACTTCTCCGGTTTCGCGCTGTGCTCCTTTGAACCGGAGGAATGGCGTGTCGGACTTCGCATCGCGGATCGACCGCTCCATTGAGATCAGGAATTCATGTGAGCGCTGGCCGGGCGCATTCACTTTCAGCGTCATGACTCCAGATTGTGTTTCGGAGGAATCGAGCGTTGCACCGGTCACGCCAGTTACTTCGTATCCAGCAGGCAGTTCCACCCGAAATTGAGACGGCTCTCCCTGCACGACGGTGATGTCTGCCAAGACGGCCACGCGTATCTCCGCCTCGCTGACCGTCACCAGGGTCTTGGCATCGGAGAGGAAGCGAACCTCGCGGGGCATGACTGGAGCGACAACTTCCCGCGTCGCCCACCAGAAAGTGGCTGGCTGCCCGGGGACTAATGTTGCTTCGATCACAGTGTGCCCGTTCTCCGACTTGCGGCTGGTAATCAGACCGGAATTGACGTTGGCGATCGTGTGATCGCCGGGAATGACCACCGACACTTGAACGCTTCCCGCGCTTGGCGCCGGAATGCTGAAGGACGCTCGACCAGCCTCGATCCGCAGTGGCAAACCGGTGTCGAGCGCGATGGAAAACTCTCCCGGCCCCGGCAAGAGCGCGGCGTGCGTGCCGTTTTCCTGGAGCAGCGGAACACCCTTGCCGTTTTGGCGCGCGTCGAGAATCGTCATTCCACTCGTGAGCGGAACTTTGCTGATTCCTTTGCGGAACACTTCGCCTTGCAGTTCAACTGTGCCGCGCACTCTGTCGTTCTCAACGTTCAGCTTCACGTCGGCATGCTTGATTGAATAGGGAAGTGGCGCCACATCAGGCCTCTTCGGCGTCTTGCTGGCAAGTTCCATCAGCCGGTTGTATTCATCGAGCGTCAGCGTGACGTTTCCAGAATCAGGCAACGGGAGCGCGGATTTTTCTTCCGCTCCCCAAACCAGGGACGCGCATAGAGCGAAACCCAATACCATCGCTAATTTGTGCTTCATCGCACACCTCCCTTTTTGTCGCGCTGAAAGCTGAATTCCGCTGCTGGAAACTGGTTCTCGCTGGTGAGTTCAGAGACGAGGAAGATCGATGGACCAAATGCAGGGAACGAAACGCTGACGGGCAAGATGCCGGTCACTCTTCCTCCGAGTGACTTTGCCTTAAACGTGTCGAGCAGCGCTTGCGTAGCGTCTTTCTCATCCTGGGGTTGCGCCTTGGCTATGAGTTGGCCGTATTGTTTGGCGGGAATGGGGCCACCCATCGGAGCGGCGATGCCTCCAATCATTCCGGCTGAGGAAACGAGTGCCGAGGAAACCGGATTCTGAAATTCCTGTGCGCGGAATGTTCCCGGCTCTGCCGTTACACGAAACATCGGTGGGTAGTACAGCAACAGGCCTGTGCGGGAAATCGGAAGATCCAGCGAAGGCAGCGTTACTTTCTCCCGTCCTTTTTGATCCCATGCGGTGGCTCGGGTGACATATAGAATCTCGATCGCAAACGGCGGCGCATCGTCGCCGCCTCTTGCTTTCTCCAAAGGCAAGAGCAAACTTCCGTCCGGCGATTGGCCCGGACGAATCGGCCGTCCCGCCAGCGACGCGCTCCACACGATAGCTCCGGCCGGCAACGCGATCTTTACGAAATTGCGCTGATTGTTGCGTACCGCATACCGTGCCTGCACTAGTTCTTTTCCGTCAGAGCTCATCAGCACCTGATAGCGAGCCTCTTCGATGTTTGCCATCAATACCGCTTGCTGGTCGTAGCGGGCAACGTTGACGCTCAACGTGCGCGTTGCGCCCGCTTCGCCTGGACGCGCACGAAACGCGACAAGCGCGGGTGACTGCCGGCTGGCCACCATCTCACCGAGATCAGTTGCGTCGGCGTCTTCGAGCCCTTCAGTTTTTTGATCTTTGATTTCGCCTGCGCCCAGAATTTCCACGGCAACGCCTCCGGTGTCCTTTTCCGTGTTGAGGAGCCGGAGCAAAGGAATGTCGATGATTCCATCCTTCGGTAGCCGGGCCTCGCCGCCGATCGTAAACCGAGCGCTGTGCTCTACCGGCTCGAGGAAGGTGACGGTCAGTTCACCATTCTTCATCTCCCAATCGGCGACGACCGCGCCCGAAACCTGGTTCACGGTGATCTTTTCCGGAAGCTGAATGCTTACGTTACGGGCAGCACCCTGCACGACCTCGAGATTCGCCTCGGCATAAATCGAAGTCGAGTCTTCTGCGAGGCTGGTCAGTTGTGTCAGCGACCCGCGGAGCCGCAACGGCAAGTCCACGTGATGATCTTCCGTCTTCTTTCGCCAGGTGAAAGTCAGCGCTTCGTTGCCACGCCCGTAAGCGAGAAATTTGGTCTGCTCTGCAGTCTCGGATTTTTCGGAGATCAGTCCGCCGCCCACTCGCAGATCGATTCCTTTCCGCGGAAGCTGGACCGAGGCGCGCGTCACGCCGGACTCGGTGGAGGGAAGCGAAAGGCTTTCGTCTCCGGTCGAAACCGCGACAGGTACATCGACATCGAGCTCCAGCACCGACCGCCCGGCATGTGAGAGCAGCGCCGAAAGATGGCTTCCACTCTTGCCCTGAGCGCTCGGCACCAGCGATAGCGGCTTGCCGTCAAGCCGGGCTTCGCGAACCAGCAGCCCCGCCGGAATAGGCACGCGTACCCAGCCATCCTTCAGCACATCGACGGTGAGACTCGCGCGTCCTGCGGCCAACTCCCCGGAGACGCGCAAGTCGTAATCAACACGAGTCAAAGTTACGTCCAGCGGAGGTGGTTCGGGATCGTGCTCAACGGGATAGGCTTTTGCCCGCAGCACGCGATATTCTTCGACTGGAATGACGACCCATCCCGCGTTGTGTGACGACTCGACCGGCTTTTCCTGCGCCCAAACGGCGGCTCCGAAGAGAAGAGCACCACCCGCGAGCCATGGAATAAATGACCGCAGGACGAAATTCCTTGCTACTGAAGCGAATGCGAGAATCGAAATTTTCATGGTTCAACCCTCACTCAATAACTCCGGGCATCCGCTTCTTTGGGTGGGGGATCGGTCAGCGGCAGCGGCGCCCTGAGATAAGAATGTCGAGGTGTCGAAATATTGCGGGGAATTTCACGCCGGTTACTTCAGGCACTCGCTGCTGATCACCCGCGGGAGAAGTCTTCTGCGATACCATGGCAGGTCGCGCGGGTCGCCCGCCGGAGGCTCAGTTTGACGTTCAGCACCGAAAAATCAAGACAAGCGTACGAACGCACGCTGGGCGTGCTGATCGAGGCCAGCAGTTCCTCTTCCCGAGGTCCGGCGAACTTCGGGAAGTACCCCATCTTCATGGAGCGTGGCCGCGGTTCGCGCATTTACGACGTCGACGGCAACGAATACATCGACTGGATGATGGCGTTCGGCGCGTTGCCGCTTGGCCATGCGCATCCTGAGGTCGTCGAAGCGATCACCGAGGCCGCAACTACCGGCGCGCATTTCGCCACTGCGACTTCGGTGGAACTCGAAGTCGCGGAGATGATCCAGAAGATCGTTCCGAACGCCGAGCGTGTTCGCTTCGCGAATACCGGAACCGAAGCCGTGATGGCCGCGATCCGGCTGGCGCGCGGTGTGACCGGACGTCCGAAGCTTCTGAAGTTTGAGGGACACTACCACGGTTGGCACGACGATTTGCTCGTCAGTTCAAACGTGTTGCCGCCAGCATCTCTCGGATTGCGTACCGATCCGATAAAAGTTCCCGACAGCTCCGGTCTGAACCGAACTGCTCTCGACGACACCATCGTTGTTCCTTGGAATGACCTGCCCGCGCTGCAGCGTGCCATCGAGAAGTATCCAGGACAGGTCGCGGCGATCATCACCGAAGGCATCATGGCCAACATGGGCGTGATTCCTCCGGCAAATAAATATTTGCAAGGGTTGCAAAAGCTAGCTCGCGCCAACGGAATTCTTTTCATACTCGACGAAACCGTGACCGGATTCCGCATCGCTCCCGGAGGCTGCCAGGAATACTACAAGCTCTCTCCGGATATTGTGACCTTCGGCAAGGCCTTGGGCTGTGGCTTGCCGGTAGCCGCTCTCGTCGGTCGCGCCAAAATCATGGATGCCCTGCAATGGGGAGGCGTTCTGCACTACGGCACGCACAACGGTTCGCGTATCGGCATGCATGCCGCGCGCGCCAACCTGCGCGTGCTGACACGTGATAACAATGCGTCGTTCTGCCACACGTGGAAGATTGCGGAGCGGCTGTGTGCAGGGTACCGTGAATTATGCAATAAAAAAGGCCGGTCGGTGTTGGTGCAGAATGTCGGCCCGATGTTTCAACTGATGTTTACCGATCAACCGGCCATTCGCGACTACCGCGGCTTCTGCCAGCACGTCGACCGGACCGCTTTCCAGAAGTTTGTTCTGTCGTTGTTTCCGTTCGGCGTCTATGCTTCGCCGTCTGCGGCGCTGCATTCGATCGTCACGCTGGCTCATACTGAGGAGGACGTGGATCTCACGCTTGAGGCGGCAAGCAAGGCGCTGGAGAAAAGTGGCTAGTCCACAAATCTGAGATCTCGATGCTTATTCTTCTTCAAGATGCAGAGCGATGGCCAAAGCCGTTCCAGTGGTTTGGTGCGATTCCGCGGCCTGAACTCGAAAACTGGTCGCGATGCGAGCGGCTCGTTCTCCCTCCCGACCTCATCGAATTGTGGGAGATAACAGGGGGCGGAGATGTGTTCGAGGAAACCGTTCTGCGTCCGACAGTTCGCTCGGTTCCGAAAGGTGGTTTCGTAGGAGACGACATCGAGTCCGTTAATGTTCACGACGCTGCTGCGGGAATTCCTCAGGGGCTCTACATATTTATGGATGGCACATTTCTTTCTGCAGTCCGATTGCACGATCAAGAGTTCGTGACGCTCACGAGAAATTATGTGGTCGAAAACTCGTTTCCTTCCCTTGACGAGTGGTATGTCGGCACGATCAGGGCTGAATTTGGTCAGCGGTACGGACTCGGTTCCGCAGGCACGTCGCGATGAGGACGCAATCAAGGGAGATCGAAGAGCGCGCAGCGCAGCTTCTTTCGCTCGAAGGCAAAGTGGCGGTGGTCACCGGTGCCGCCTCTGGTATCGGCCGCGGCATATCGCTTCGCCTGGCCGAGATGGGAGCCTTTATCGCCGTCCTCGACATCGACGAAAACAAGGGACGAGAGACCGCTGCCGAGATTCAAAAGCGGGGAAGCGAAGCTCTCTTCCTGAAGTGCGACGTCCGCAGCGCCAGCGATTGCCGGCACGCCGTCGACGCGATCATCCGAAGCCGCGGCAAGATCGACATCCTCTGCAACTGCGCCGGCATCGCCATCCGCAAAGACGTCGTCGAACTCGCCGAAGAAGAATGGGACCGCGTCCTCGATGTGACGCTCAAGGGAATCTACCTGCTCTCGCGCGAAGTGATTCCCCACATGATGCGCGCCGGTGGAGGCAGCATTATCAATATCGGTTCCGGATGGTCGCTCAAAGGCGGTCCGCAAGCGGCTTCTTACTGCGCCGCGAAAGGTGGGACGGTTAATCTGACCCGAGCCATGGCCATCGACCACGGCAAGCACAATATCCGCGTGAATTGTGTTTGTCCCGGAGACGTCGATACGCCGATGCTGCGCAGCGAATGCGCTCAGCTCGGAGAAGGCGCCGAGAAATTCATGCAAGAGGCGGCCAATCGTCCACTAGCTCGCGTCGGCACTCCTGCAGATATTGCGAATGCCGTCCTATTCCTCGCCACCCCAATGTCGAGTTGGATCACGGGCGCGGCGCTCGTCGTTGATGGCGGCGGACTGGCGTGAGACAGGCTTGATGTCCTGGGTAAGCGAGTGAAAAGGATTAGCGGGTGAAAGCGTTCTTCCACCAACTAGACCGTCCCCGTGAAGCTACGCTGACGCTTACGGACTAGGCTTTCGTTGCCGTGATCATGCAGTAAATCATAGGCCCCAAAGGTGCGCTGACAAGCGGCAGTAATACCGGTGCGAGCACGTTGTTCCAGCGTGCGCGAGTCATCGCCCGGCTGCCAATCAGAACCTCCATGAGCAGAAACCTCAGAGTGACCCATGGGATGTGCGCAACCGAAGGCGCCACGCGCATCTGAAGATGTTCTACGGCGATATCCCGGAAGCCGAGCTGTTCCAGCCTTGTGGTAAAAATGTCAAGCTGCGCCAATTCTTGGATGATCCAGCACTCGCATAGCTTGCGGTAGATGCGTTCCTGGAGCCCGCTGACGAAACGGGCACTGGTAAGAAAGCCGTCTGCGACTACTATGCGTCCACCCGGTCGCAGCAAGCGATGCGCTTCCCTTGACAGGAGGCCTTTGTCCGCGCCGTGTGCGTGGCAACTGCTCTCCAACGCATACACGCCGTCATAGCTGGCGCATGGAAGAAGCGGAGCGTCTTCGTAGTCGCCCTGAACGATGCAAACGCGCTCGCCACAGCCGGACGCGTTGTTTAAAGACCGTGCATGTTCCACCTGCCACGGAACCCTCGTGACGCCAGTCAGTCTCGCGCCAGGCAGACGACGCGCAAAGCTGCGCAAGGTGGCGCCAAGGCCGCAGCCTAAGTCGAGCAGGCGCGGCTCAGAGATCCCGTCCAACTGGAGCCGCGAGAGCACCTCAGTATTCATCTGCTCCAGCATGGCTTCGCGGTGCAATGGATTCGCCCCGGCGCGGTAGTAGCCGAAGTGCATGTTGAATTCGCGGCTCCAAGCTGCATAATCCGGCCCAGCCTCGCTGTAATACTGTACCAGCCCAATTGGTGGTTCAACAGAATGAACGAAACCTGGCCGGCTTACCGCTTGTTCACTGACTCTTGCGGCCATCATCGCTCCTCCATTCGAGAAACGCCCGCATTAATTCTGTTGTTTCAGTATATACTGAAACAACAGGAAATGCAATAGTTGAATCACTGCAAACCACGAACCATGCGAAATGACTGAGGCTGGGGTATTGAGAGTTTTGGCAGTGAAACTATGCGACTTGGGCGCTCGATGAAGTAGGGTCGGATTCCAACGTAGCGACTATGCCCCTAGCGTCTCTGCCGTGCTGCTTCATACAGCACGATGCTCCCCGCTACGCCCGCATTCAAAGACTCCACCTGTGCCGCATGGGGAATCGCCACCAACTCATCGACTTGCGCCATCGCCGTTCGCGGTAAGCCCGATCCCTCGCTTCCGATAAACACAGCCGACGCGCCGGTCAGCCTGGCCTGATCCAGTGGCGTCCCCTTATGCGACGAGGTTGCGATCAACCGCACATTTGCTTTTCGAAGCTTGGCCGATACATCTTCCAACCCGCCAGCCGCCTTCGCCAGAATCACCGGAAGGCGGAAGATCGATCCCGCCGAAGCCCGAATCGCCTTCGAATTGAAAGGACTCACAGTGCCTTCTCCCAGCACGACTCCCGCGCTGCCAAATGCTTCCGCTGAGCGCAGAATCGTCCCAAGATTTCCTGGATCCTGCAGCCCAACCACCACGATCACAGGCCCAACCTGCAGACGCTCGATCACGTCGTCGAGGACGAAATCCTTAATCCGCACCAACGCTGCTACGCCCTGGGGCGTCTCGCTGGGTACCGTGGCATCGAAAAGTTTTTCGGCGAGCAGCAGAGTCTCGACATTCGCGCCGATCTGGGGAAGCAGTCTCTCGGCGAGATTCTCCGCCGACTCCTTGAAGAAAACGGATCGAAAGCGCAGTCCGCTGCGGATCGCTTCTTCCACAATGCGCAGCCCTTCGATGGCGCAATGCCCATCTTCGGTGCGTTCCGCGTGCGCAAAAGCCGCCCGCAATTCTTTGGCTGCGGCGTTGTGGCGGCCTTCGATGCGGCGCAGGCGTTGCCGGGCGGGCGCGGTTTCTGAATTACGCGTCATAATCCTCTCAAGTCTTCAGTGACCTGCATCATACCCCGCCTCGCATTGAGCCTTGTGCAGTATTATGATAGGTTTCGCCGTTCAAATTCATCCGAGCCTCTAGCAAATAGGGAAGGGAGCGCTGTGCGCGCCGAGATCGTAAAAATCAGTTCCGATAATCCTGAATCATCCCTGGTGAAATACGCCGCCGATCAGATCCGTTCCGGTGAAGTGCTGGGCATGCCTACCGATACCTTTTACGGTTTAGCCGCGGATCCTTTCAACTTGCGCGCGGTGGATAAGGTTTACGACATCAAAACCCGCTCGCGCCATAAGCCGCTCTCGTTGTTGATCGAGAGCACCGATCAGGCGGAAGAACTGGCCAAGCCGCTTCCCGAGGAATTTTATGCGCTGGCTCGCAAATTCTGGCCCGGACCGCTAACCCTAATCGTGAAGGCCGGTTCCCGTCTGCCCCTCAAGGTCACGGCGAATACCGGCAACGTTGCTTTGCGCGTGCCTAATGCCAAAATTCCTCTCGCAGTCGTAACGGCGGCGGCGATCCCGATCACGGCGACCTCCGCCAACCTGAGCGGCGCGTCGGAATGCACCAGCGCCGAGCAGGTCCGCGACCAGCTCCAGGGGCGCATCAGCATCATCGTCGACGGTGGTGATTCGCCCCGCGACGTAGCCTCGACCATCATTGATCTCAGCGACGAAGCCTCGCGCTGGCGGATTATCCGCGAAGGGGCGATTCCCGCCGACGAGATCTCGAAGTTCTTCGCCCAAGGATGACCGACGACGCTGCCAACCGGCCTCGCTCGACGCGCTGGTGGCTTAGTCTGTTGATTCTTGTGGTGGCTGTGCCTACCGCGTTTCTGATCTTTACCGCGTACCAGATAACGCGGACGGCTTGGTTAGAGGAACTCCACCCGGCAGATGCGATCGTGGTTTTCGGCGCGGCGGAATATTCCGGACATCCGTCACCAGTCCTGCGCGCGCGGCTCGATCACGCTCTCGACTTGTTTCACCGCGGACTCGCCCCGGTCGTCATCACCACCGGAGGAGCTGCGTTAGACCCTACGTTTAGCGAGGGCGGTGTTGGACGCGATTACCTGATGCGCCACGGAGTCCCGGAGCGCAGCCTGATCGCCGAAACGCAAGGCCGCGACACGTCTGAGTCCGCGGCGCGGGTTGCCGTGATCATGCGCGCCAACGGCCTGCACAGTTGTGTCGCCGTCAGCGATGCCTATCACGTCTTCCGGATTCGCAAGCTGCTCGAGCATGAAGGAATCAGCCCGGTTTACATGGCGCCGCGGCCGGATTCGACGCCGCACGGCATTTTTCAGCGCGCGGTGGCTTCGCTGCGTGAGGCCGCCAGCTATTTGTTGTGGAGAATGGGAGCCAGGTAGACGAGCGGCCTGGAAAGGGAATCACTTAAAAGACATCGATCCCGTTTGTGGTACGGATCTTGAACCAGTCGTAGTGCAGATTGTTCTGCATCAGGCCGCCTCGAACCTTCCCGAACGCGTGCTGAATCCGCACCTCGAGTTGGTTGTTCTTCATCATCTTGACCTGATCGTTGCGCGCTCCCCGCTGTTCTGCCATCTGCCGGTAGCGGCATTGCTGATAATCGCCGCCCTCCTGGCAAAGGTCATAACCATTGCTTGAATTGGCGTTGCGGAGCATGGTCATATCCGAGTTTTCCTGGATCGCGGCGGCAAGCATCTCGTCGTATCGCTCATACCAGATTCGGATCGCCTGTTCCGTCTGCGCAGCACTGTGAGTGGATTTGTAGGTCGTGATCGCAGCGACAACTTCATCCGCGTTTTCTGCGCCGTCCATCTTCAAGCGAGGCAGCGGTCCGGCAGAAGCTTCCATATCTTCGTCGGTGAAAACTTTCTTGGCGTGTGTGGCCTTTTGCGCCTTGGTGTCCCGCGCTGCCCCTGCGATGGACGTGTCTGAATTATCGGAGGTCGTCGGAGGCCGAGATTGAGACGCCGGAGCGGCACTCTGTGCTGCCGCCGTCGCGATGAGGGCTAGGCTTTCAATGAGGACGATCAACCATCTTGGCGCGCGCGGCAGAATTGGACTGAGACACGGCATCGCATCCATGCTATGGGGCAGGTACAGGTCGGAAAAGATGACCAAAGTTCTGACTTGGGATACCTGACTATCTCTGGGAATGATCCGACTGCTACGTGATTTAGATCACATCACGCCGATACCTCTTGCAGGCACGCTCTCTCTTGTTGCAGGCACGCTCTCTCTTGATTTAGTCGGGAATTTGGATCGCTCCGTTCTCTGCAATCAAAAAAAATGGATTCCAGGCTACCTCCCACAAAAATCCGTCGGGATCTGCAAAGTATCCCGAGTAGCCGCCCCAGAATGCCTCCTGGGCCGGCTTCAGAATCTTCGCGCCTGCGGTCTTCGCGTCGGCCAGAACCGAGTCCACCTCGTCGCGATTTCGAGCGTTATAGGCAAGAGAGAATCCGGTGAATCCCTGGCCGTCTGCGTCAACCTTTGCATCCTTCGCAAGTTCGGCTCGTGGGTACAAGGCAAGAGCCTCGCCGCCGGTCTGGAAAAATACGATCCCGCCAGACTTAGACATGGATCTTCGCCAGCCAAGGCGCTCGTAGAATTCTCTGCTGCGGTTGAGATCCGATACTCCGAGTGTGATGATGCTTAATCGCTGTTCCATGGAGCCTCTTAACCCCTACCACGACATCTGCTTGCGAAGCTCGGTAATGTGCGCCACGTGATGCTTCCCGTGCCAGGCGTAAAGCGCGAGGGTCTTTTCCAGCGTCATTGTTCCAAGCTCCGGATGGCGGAATGTCCGTTTCCATTCCTCTGGAGTGAGCGATCGCAGCAGTCGTACCCACCGATCATGCAAGGAATCGAGCATCATCAGCGATACTTCCACTGGGGTCGCCTTGCTATCCTTCAACTCGGCCCAGCGGTCTTCCGCATACGGCTTGATCGTAGGCTCATCTTCGGTGAGCGCCAGTTTGAATCGCATGTAGGAATTCATATGGCTGTCCGGCACATGGTGGACCACCTGGCGAACGCTCCATCCACCGGGACGATAGGGTGTGTCGAGCTGCGTCTCCGAAAGCCCGTTGACCGCCGCGCGCAAATTCGACGGCGCCTGAGCGATATCGTTCAAGAAAGCCTGTTTCTGTTCTTCGGATAACTGTCCTTCGTAGTGGAACTTGCCGATTGGAAAGCGTAGATCAGACATTCATTTCGCCTCGTCGTTTCAGATTACGTGAGCCGGATGCCAGGAATCCCATCAGTTAACTACAAGCCCTAGTGTCGATCTTCCTGGGACCCCATCTGCTCCGGCTTGGAATTTCGATTCCCCGTGCCCCAGGTTTGATGCATCAAATGTCAGTTCTAGGCTAAACTCTCTCTGCCGGTTGAGTTTAGCAACTACCCCGGGCCCGGTGGCAGGCCGCGCCGGGAATGCCTTCGAGGGAACTATGCCATCGTCGGTCTGGTCTGGTCACTTAACCTTCGGACTTATCTCCATGCCTGTGCGCCTTTTCTCCGGCGCTCGCAGTTCGGGCATCTCCTTCAACATGTTGCACCGGACCGACAAGTCCCGGCTCAGGCAGCAGTACGTTTGCCTGGCCGACGGTGCAGTCGTCGAACGCAGCGAAATCGTGAAGGGCTACGAATTCCGCAAAGACGAATACATCGTCATCGAGCCCGACGAGATCAAGAAGATCGAGCCCCAGACTGCAAAGACAATGGAAATTCTTGAATTCGTCAAAACCGGTGACGTCGATCCGGTCTATTTCGAGTCTTCCTATTACATGATGCCGGAAGAAGCTGGCCGCCGTCCGTATGCGCTGTTGACCAAAGCCCTCGAAGAGAGTGAATACGTCGCAATCGCCAAGATCACCATGCACAACCGCGAGTACACCGTCTTCCTGCGCCCGCACGAGGGCGGAATGGTGTTGCATACGATGTACTACGCCGAAGAAGTGAAGAAGGTTGAAGGCTTCGGTGCTCCCGACGTCGAACTGAAAGAAGCTGAAGTGAAGGTTGCGCACCAGTTGATCGAGGCGCTCGCCGACGAGTGGGATCCCGAGAAGTACAAGGACACCTTCCAGGAAAATCTGAAGAAACTGATCGAAACCAAGCTCGAAGGCGGAGAAGTCGCTGCCGTCGAAAAGCCGAAGAAACTCGCTCCGGTCGTCGATCTCATGGCCGCTCTGAAGCAGAGCCTTGCCCAAATGGAAGGCAAAAAGAAGCCCGCAGCGACTATCAAATCGGAAGAACGCGAAGCGGCACCCGCGAAATCCCGTCGCGGCCGGGTCTAGTCCGGGGATAGGCCGGCTCAACCTCCTGCTGCTTCTGCGGTACGCCTCAGGCATCCCCCACGCACCGCGCACGCATCTTCAGCTAGAAGCTGGAAGCCGAAGAACTGCTTGCTTCCCTAGCGCATAAGCCGAGCAACCGCTACAATACTCAATTCTGTCATTTGGACTAGATCTTCTGCTTCGGGGTGCCGATGAGTTTTAGACGTGTGGGTGGGCTGGCCGCGCTGGCGCTGGCAACGATTCTTGAGATGTCGTGCGGTCAAGTCTATCGGCCCGTGGTCATTCCGGTGAACCCGACGCCGCCCAGTCCTGCCAATTTCCATGCCGTTTTTGGCATCAGCAACAACGTGCCTTTCAATCCCGGCGCGGCCCTTCAGATTGACGTTTCCGGCGACAGCGACATTGGGAGTGCCAACATGGGCGTCAATCCTACCCACGCGGCTGCTCTGCCCAATAATTCGCGGGTGTTTGTGACGAGCGCCGGCAGTCTCAATGCCGGAGATTCTGACGTGGTGACCGCATTTACTCCGGCAGGCGATAGTCAGGTCGCGATCGGCTTGGGCACCCCGACCACGTTTACGTTCCCAGGGACGAATGCGGGTCCATCGTCAAATATCACCGCTATCAGTGAAGCGGGAAACGTGGTAACGATGACTTTGAGTGCCGCGATCGCGGCGGCTCAGGTCGGCTCGATCATCAATGTCGCGGGCGTTAGCGTGGCCGGATATGATGGCAGCTTCCCAATCACTTCGGTCACCGGAACCATAGTCCAATATCAGGATTCCGTCACCGGACTTGCGGCATCCTCGGGCGGTGCGGCGGCTTTGCCGTCGTTCTGTTCATACTTGCCTGACTTTGTAGCCACCACGCAGAATACTGCGGTCTACGTTGCGAACTATGGAACCGAAGGGGGATCGAACTGTAATCAGAGCAGCACGGACTCCGTCGCGTCCCTCAGCGTGGCCAATAGCTCCATCACCAACATCGCTTACCTCCCTCCGGGCGCTCACCCTGTCGCTCTGACGGAAACCCCGAACGGCCAGAATCTCTACGTCGTCAATGAAGGGAACAATACGGTGGTGAACCTTTCGCCCACCGACCTTTCCACGATCGCCACGATCTCAGTCGGCAATACTCCGGTATGGGCGGTCGCGCGCTCCGACAATCAGCGCGTGTATGTTCTAACGCAGGGGGATGGAACGCTCGTTCCAATCGATGTTGCTAGTAACGCCATACTTACCAGTCAGACGAATCTTTCGGTGGGAGCGGGTGCGAACTTCGTTTTGTACGATCCGAATCTAAACCGTCTCTACGTCACCAACCCCGTGACCAGCACGGTGTACATCTACTCCACGACCGGCGGCGTCGACTCGAGCGGGACAGCCAACGATACGCCGTTATTGTTGTCCACCATCGTAATGACGGCGGGCTCGAACCCACTTTGTCCCGAGGGCTGCGCGCCGGTTTCGGTGGCCGCGCTGGCGGACGGTTCACGCTTTTACGTTGCCAGCTACGCCTCGGAAACGGCCTGCTCCGATCCCAGTGTGGGACCGTCCGATCCTTGCATCATTCCCATGCTGACCGTGTTCGACGCTCTGAGCATGACGGTTAAATCTCCGCCTTCATCCTTGCTCTCGCCGACTCCCTCATTATCGCTGTTGAGCACGCCGCAATTCACGGGAACGCAGTACGCTGTGGCGCCTGTCACCTCATGCGCGCCAGCAACAACCTATGCGCCCGGCAGCACGCGCTTTCGCATGTTTACCGCAGCCTCGACGGACAGCAGTCACGTGTACGTGAGCATTTGCGACGCCGGAACGATCGCCGACATCGACGCCACCACAAGCTCAATTACTACTGGAGGCAGCAATGCCCCCGACACGCTGATCGCCGACATCATCGCGCCCTTCGGAGGCTGCGCCGCAACAACCTGCAGTTCGGTTGCCACGATTACGTCGCTCTCGATCACGTCCAACATAGTCACATTCCAGGGCGCCAACAATTTCATTCCTGGAGTGAAGGTTTCGATCTCTGGGCTGACCAGTACGCCGGGCACGCAATTGAATGGACATACGCTCACGGTGCTCGCGACGGGCCTGTCTGCAACGCAATTCGAGGCTGTGGTTTCTCAGGCCAACGTCGGATCAACCGCCGATTCAGGGACGGCCGTCCCGTTGACACCGCCGCAAACACCGATCTTCCTTCTGCCGGGTCAATAGCTCTTTCTGATTGTTCCCTCCGGAACCATCGGCTAAGAGACGCCCGCAAAGTGGAAGAGCGGCCCCTTATAGGGCCGCGATAAGGTGTTGAGGAAATACGGGCTTTAGCCCCGGCGTGGGAGCTTAAACTTTGGCGGAAACTTCTTCCTTCACAGCCTCTCGCGCCGCGTAGTGCGAATCGACGTACTCATCGAGAAGCTCGATGAACTCCGCCACAATGCGATCACCCTTGAGTGTCGTAAAGAGGCGACCATCGACGTACACCGGAGCCTTAGGCTCCTCGAACGTTCCCGGCAGCGAGATGCCGATATTGGCGTGCTTGGATTCTCCCGGTCCGTTGACCACGCATCCCATGACCGCCAGCTTCATCTCTTCTACGCCGATATACTGCCCCTTCCACGCGGGCATCTGCTCGCGCAGGTAAGTCTGAATCTGCTCGGCCATCTCCTGGAAGAACGTGCTGGTCGTCCGCCCGCAGCCCGGACATGCCGTCACCTGCGGCGTGAAGCTTCGAATGCCCATGGATTGCAGAATCTGCTGACCCACCCGCACTTCCTCGGTACGGTCGCCGCCCGGAGCGGGAGTCAGCGAAACGCGGATTGTGTCGCCAATCCCTTCCTGCAGCACGACGCCCATCGCCGCGCTCGACGCCACTACTCCTTTGGCCCCCATCCCCGCTTCGGTCAATCCCAGATGGAGCGGATAAGTGCACCGTGCCGCCAGCGCGCGGTAGACGTCGATCAGATCCTGCACGCCGCTTACTTTCGCGCTCAGAATGATCTGATCGGGCCGCAAGCCAAACCTCTGAGCCAGATCCGCCGAATTCAGAGCGCTTACGACCATCGCTTCCATCGTCACTTCGCGCGCATCTTTCGGCTCGTCCAGCTTCGAATTCTCGTCCATCATCCGCGTCAACAGCACGGAATCGAGCGATCCCCAATTCACGCCGATGCGAACTGGCTTCTGATATTTCACTGCAACTTCAATCATGGTGCGGAAATTCGAGTCGCCCGTCTTGCCGATGCTGGCGTTGCCGGGATTGATCCGGTACTTCGCCAAATCGCGCGCGCACTCCGGATACTTCGTCAGCAGAACATGGCCGTTGTAATGGAAGTCGCCGATGATCGGCACGCGCACGCCCTGCTTGTCGAGCTGTTCGACGATGTGAGGAACGGCTGCCGCCGCTTCATCGTTGTTCACGGTCACGCGGACCAGTTCGGACCCCGCGCGGGCCAGCGCGGCCACCTGCTGCACGGTCGAAGCGATATCGGCGGTATCGGTGTTGGTCATCGATTGCACCACAACTGGTGCATCCGACCCGACCCGCACACCCCCGACCACGGCCGTTACGGTCTTTCTGCGTTGAATCGTAGCCATATAGGAACCTCTAGTTTATCACGTAAAAACGGGCCTTTGCGCGTGGGAGGACCGTTAAGCGGAAGCCTCTTCGACACCATAACCATTTAATGGCGGTATAAACAATTCAGCCGACGGCTGTAGCCGTCGGCTGTCTTTTCCCGGAACAAGTCCTTCGTTTCTTATGGCAGCTTGTCCGCCAGCCCCGGAATCGTCTTCATCAGATCGTTGTAGATCACCATCACCGCAAACAAGACGAGGAAGACGAATGCAGCCTGATATACGCGTTCCTTGATATTCATGCTGATGTCGCGCCGCATCAGGCCTTCGATCAGCAGGAACAGAATCACGCCGCCATCGAGAATCGGGATCGGAAGCAAATTGAAGATCCCCAGATTCAAGCTGATGGCAGCCGTCAGACTCATGAGCGGTGTCCAGCCCTTGCGCCGTGCCGCCTCGCCCGCAGCCTGTCCGATTCGGATCGGACCCTCAATCGAGCGCATGGAAATCTTCCGCTGAGCCATCTTCTTGACCAGTTCCAGAATCAGCAACGCATTCTGGCGGTTTTCGTGCAGAGACAAGCTCAGCGCTTCCGCGAAGGGCAGCGTTTTTACCTTCATCTGCAAGCTGCCGATTCCGATGCGGTACGACTTGTCGTAAAGCACCGGCTGTACCGTGAATGTCTTCTCTTGGCCGTCTCGCAAGACGGTGAGAGTGATCGGCTTGTCCTTGGAGACCTTCAGGCTCTCGATCATCGCCGCCAACGCCGGCATCGGTTTTCCGTCCATTGCCAGAATCTTGTCGCCCTCTTTTAGCCCGGCCTTATCTGCCGGCATGCCTTCGACCAAGTCTGTGATTGTGACGGTCTGTTCCTTCGGCGCCCAACCAGCAAATCCAATCTGGTCGACCCCGCTCGCTTCCGGCGTGACTGTCTTGTCCAGAGTCTGTCCGCCGCGATCAATCTGCACGTCAAGCGGCTGGCCTGGGCTCATCATCTCTTTGAGCCCGACTTGCTCCCATGTGGGATTTTCGATTCCATCCACGCGCGTGATGCGGTCGCCAACCTGGAAGCCGGCTTTTGCCGCGGCCGTGTCTTTCAGCACCCATCCAATGACCGGAGGTTGATCGTCCACCGCGGGATATTCGTAGTGCACCATGTAAACCGTGGTGAGAAGGAAAATCGCCAGCAGGATGTTCATCGTCGGCCCGGCAATGGCGATCAGGAAGCGGTGCCAGCGCGAGTGATTCATGAACTCCCGCGGATCGTCTGTACGCGAATCCATCGGGTTCTCGCCGCTCATCTTGACGTACCCGCCAAGAGGAATCGCGTTAATGCGGTAGTCTGTCTCACCCTTTCGGAAGCCAATCAGCCGCTTGCCGAAGCCAATGGCAAACTGCTCCACCCGCACACCCAGCCACTTGGCCACGGCGTAGTGGCCAAATTCGTGGATCAGGATCATGAAGCCCAGGACCGCAACTACGGCGACGAGAGAGGTAAGGAAATCAGACATATTCGAAGGTACGTACACTCCCACTGATTAGATTCCAAAACTACACAAAAGATGTTGCCCGCGGCCGTCGGGCCTTGGGTACTGCCGCAATGCGGTCCGCGGCAACGCGGCGAGCTTCCGCATCTGCTTCCAGCACTTCCTGAATAGAACCCAAAGTCCCAGAACTTGCTTCCGAAAGCACTGCTTCGATCACCCTGGGAATTTCGTCGAACCGGATGCTACCCTCCAGAAACGCCGCAACGGCTACTTCGTCGGCCGCATTCAGCGCAACCGTTTTTGCACCGCCCGCTTCCGCTGCCTCATAGGCCAGACGCAGACAGGGAAATTTTTTCAGGTCTGGCGGGGTGAAGTCCAGATGACGCAAGTCACTGACCGCGAACTTCATATCTGACTGAATTCGCTGGGGATATGTTAGGGCGTATAGGATCGGGAGCCGCATATCCGTTACCGAAAACTGAGCAAGTATGCTGCCATCCACAAATTCCACCATCGAATGGATGGTCGATTGTGGATGAACGATCACTTCCACCTTTGCTGGCGGCATATCGAACAACCGGCAAGCCTCGATCACCTCGAACCCTTTGTTCATCAGAGTTGCTGAATCAATCGTGATCCGTCTTCCCATCTTCCACGTGGGATGATTGAGAGCCTGTTCCACAGTGATCGATGCGAACTCCGACTGCGGCGTATTCCGGAATGGCCCGCCCGAGGCGGTCAACCACACGCGCTCGACTTCTTCCATGCGTCCGCCGCGCATGCACTGATGCACTGCATTGTGCTCGCTGTCGATCGGCAGCAGCGCGACACCCTGCTTGCGGGCCTCGGCTGTAATTAACTCTCCTGCGGCGACGAGGCACTCTTTGTTCGCCAATCCTAGAGTCTTGCCCGCGCGCACAGCTTCGTAAGTGGCTTCGAGTCCGGCAACGCCCACGATCGCGCTCACGACGAAGTCGACGTCTGTATGGGTCGCGACGCGCACCGTTCCAACTGCGCCATGCACGACTTCGATATTGCCCAGCCCTTCTTTTTTTAGACGAGCCCTCAGAGCGTCAGCATCCGCTTCAGTCGCCATCGACATTACGCGTGGCTGCCAGCGTCGCGCTTGCTCGAACGCGGCTTCGAGGTTGTTTCCCGCCGCAAGAGTGACAATCTGAAATCGATCCGGATAGGACTCGGCCACGCTCAAAGTGCTGCGTCCGATCGATCCGGTCGACCCCAGGATGGCAATGCGTTTCATGAAGGTACAGACTTATTTTACGCGGTTCTGAGCCTGCCTGCGGGATGGCACTGGGGGAGGGCTACTGCATCACGCGCCAAGCCGAATAGTACCACAGCACCGGAGCCGCAAAGAGTAGCGCATCGATACGGTCCAGCATGCCTCCATGCCCCGGCAAAATCGCTCCGGAATCCTTTACTCCGGCCCCGCGTTTGATCAGCGATTCAACCAGATCTCCCAACTGCGCGGCCACATTCAAAATTACGGTGAGCAAAATAATCGGCCCGATCGCCGGTTGCTCCAGCCCAAACAGTCCATCCCGCCGCTCGATCAGTCCAGCGCGCAGCAAAGCCGAACTCAAGGGCAGAGAGTAATGGAAGAGAAGCCACCCCACCCCGACGCTCGCCACGACGGAAGCCGCCGCACCCTCCCATGTTTTCTTCGGGCTGATACGCGGCGCCATTAAGTGCCGCCCGATCGACTTGCCCACGAAATAGGCGAGGATATCTCCCGCCCAAACCACCAGCAGCAGATACAACAGGTAAAACGCTCCTGCCCACTGTTGCCGAAGTTGCACCAGCATCCCCATGGGCAGTGCAATATAGGTGAACGCAAACACTGAAGCTGCCGCCGCCGGATATCCGCTGCTCAAATCCTCGTTGCGCATTGCGCGCGCCAAAAAAATGAAAGGAGCGATGGCCGCGGCAAATCCCAGGCAGTAAACAAAGACGGCGGTCGAGAGCAGCGGCTTTTCATTCCCAACATCGAGCGCCAGCAGAACAAAGAAAATTCCGCAAAAGATGTAAGTGAGCAGCCGCAGCGGCTTCACGCCGTACGATTCCGTGAGCCTCAGAAATTCGTGAATTGTAATCAGCGCGACCACACCCGCCACGATGGCGAGCACCGAGACCGGCGCCCGCAATATGAGCACAAGCACGACAGGAATGAGTACGACTGCGGTCGCAATTCGTTTGAGCAAGGGAAGTGATCGCGTTGAAGGAACGCGCAATTATAAACACAGAACCCAGAGCCGTTGTTTTTCCTCTGTGTTCCCCCGTGACCTCTGTGGCTAAATTTTTAACGCCGTCTCAAGCGGCACAGCTGCGTCGTGGTTCAACCCGCCATACCGACGCTCGCGCTTTTGATACTCCGCGATGCCCTCGAGCAAATGCACGCCGCGGAAATCCGGCCACAGAGTCGGCGTCACATAAATCTCCGCATACGCCAATTGCCACAGCAGGAAGTTGCTGAGCCGCATCTCGCCCGAAGTCCGCACCACAAGGTCAGGATCCGGCAGATGCCGCGTATAGAGATGTCGCGAGACCGTGTCCTCATCAATTCGCAGATGATCGACTCCGCCGTTCTGCGAGGCCGCATCCACGATCGAACGGAACGCATCCACCAGTTCGCTGCGTGCGCTGTAGTTAAGCGCCAGCGTCAGCACCATGCCGGAATTGTGCGACGTCGCCTCGCGCGCGCAGGCCATGCGTTCCTGCACATCGACCGGCAATTCATGTTGTCGCCCGATGTATTCCAGACGGATATTGTTCTTGTTCAGAGTGGGTACTTCCGCCTTCAGATAGCGGCTCAACAAGCTCATCAGAAATCCGACTTCACTCGTGGGACGCTTCTTCCAGTTTTCTTCCGAGAACGCATAGAGCGTCAGCGCGGGCAGATGAATGCGCGCCGCAGTCTCCACGGTCGAACGCACCGATGTCACGCCGGCCCGATGTCCGGCGACGCGCGGCATGTGACGGCGCTTGGCCCAGCGCCCGTTGCCGTCCATGATGATCGCGATATGTTTCGGGAGCCGTGCCGGATCCAGCTTGCGGTAGACTTCGCTTTCCTTGCGGTCCAGTCCCTGGGGTACTTTGTGTTGCAAAGTGACCTCTCAAAAAGAGACTAACACAGCAGGCAAGGGATGGCAATGACTGGAAAGGGGGCTGGAAAGGGGGCTGTGGCGGGGGCGCCCCGCCCGGCTGTATCTCGGTTGGTCGCGTAAACTACCAGGGGTAAAGGTGATCAGAAAGAGCATCCCGGATGCCGTCCAGACCAGTGCACTTCTGGCCAAGCGACACTCTTGCTGCGTGTGCCAAAAAATTGACGTCCAAATTCACCACATTGATGGCGACCCCTCAAACAACGACGACAAAAACCTTGCGGTGCTCTGTCTTGCGCACCACGACAAAGCAACGGCGCCTCAATCGTTGACGGCGAGATTGAGGCCTACCGAGGTTAAAGCCTATAAGCAATCATGGGAGAAACTGTGCGCCCGAGAGTCGATTCGGTTGGCAAGATCGAGGACCGCTTTTTTCATGGTCGACTACAAGAATGCGGAACGAATTCGTGAGCTTTTCATCCAGCTTAGCGCGAGCGAACGCCTGCATGCTTACACTCTGCTAAAAACACAGTTTCAGGAAAAAGAGGTCTGGAGGAGGCAGCAGGGTTTCGACATTTCTGTCTAGAGGCAGCGGATGCGGCCTCTTGCTGATGAGATCCGTCGACGGAGTTCGTGCGCAGGGCGAGAATCGCATAGTCGAATTCTCATGTAACTCCCTTAATCATTGGCAGCGGCGGTGGAGGACCTCTGGAAGTGCCCAAGGAATCGAGTGTGAACTAACGCTCTACCGTGCTTCTTCCGGCACGACCTTCAACTCCAGCTTCTCGGTCCACCGCAGCACCGTCAGCGTGCAACTCACTCCGACGCGCACCTCGGTCAGCAGCCGGTGCAGATCGTCGACGCCGGCGACAGGTTGCCCTTCCAGCGCCACAATAATGTCCCCATCCCGCAAGCCAGCTCGCTTCGCGGGACTGCCGTCTTCGATCGATTGCACCAGAGCTCCGGTCTCCTTCGGAAGATCGTAGAACCGCACCACGCGCCGGTGCACAGGAACCGTCTGTCCCGATATGCCCACAAAACTCCGCCGGATCCTTCCGTCGCGCAGCAGCCGGCTGGCGACAAACTTCGCTGTGTTGATCCCGATTGCAAAGCAAATTCCCTGCGCGGGCAAGATCGTCGCCGTATTCACGCCGATCATCCGCCCAGCCGAATCTACCAGCGGCCCTCCGGAGTTCCCCGGATTCAACGCAGCATCGGTCTGGATCACGTCGTCAATGAGCCGCCCGGAATAGGACCGCAGCGACCGCCCCAGCGCGCTCACCACGCCGGCCGTCACTGTCGACTGAAATCCATACGGAGCGCCGATCGCGATCGCAATCTGCCCCACGCGCAGCCGCTGCGAATCGCCCAGTTCGGCCACATTCAAGCCAGGCTCATCGAAGCGCGTCTGTTCCAGCCGAATCACCGCCAAGTCGCTCGCCGGATCATCCCCGATCAGCGTGGCGGCCATGTGCCGCCCATCGGCCAATGTCACTGCGATCCGCACCGCGTCGTGAACAACGTGGCTGTTCGTGAGGATCAGCCCGTCCGGCGTGAACACAAAGCCGGAGCCTCCGCCCTGTCGTTCGCGAGGCTCACCCGAACGCGTGCGCCCGGCCGCCTGATGCACTTCAATATGCACGACTGATGGGCTGACTCGCTCCACCGCGCCCGTAACCGCAGTCGAATAAGCGTCGAGCAGGGAGGAATCGGAAGCGTTGGATCCTCGGTCGCTATCCGAGGGTTCTCGGAGCGCGGCTTGCTCCGAAACCAGATCGGAAGAGGAAGCTCCAGAATCTGCCGAGAAAATTCCACTATCCATTTCCAAACTCATGATGGATAGATGACGATCAATCTAATTAGGATTCAACCCGGAAGCCGGAAGTCTAGGCGAAAAAAGCCGGGACCAGAGGATGGTCCCGGCACTAGAGTTGGCTGGTTGCCCGGATAAAAATCGGTAAATGTGCCGAACCCAACCAGATCGGCACAGAGCTTAGAAACTTTACCTACGCGCTCCTTCTCGGCCGCACCGTCAAGTCCCGCACCTGCGTCAGAATGCTCGACATCTGCATCCCGTTCAGCTGCGTGACAAACGGCAGGAGCTCGGCGATGAACTGATCCTTCATCAGTTCGTTGATTTCTTCCTGACGGCTGCGTTCTCCGCCGCTGAGCAGTTCGGGCACAGTAACCTCCAGTGCACGCGCCAGCCGTTCCAGGGACGACAGCGTAGGCGTGGCCTTCTCGTTTTCAATTTTCGACACGTACGTGCGCGGCACCGCCATTCGTCCGGCGAGCTGCCGCTGGCTAAGCCCGCTGCGCAGGCGCAGTGAGCGGATGGAGGTCGCGAGGTTCAGGTGTCCGCGGCCGGTGCCCGGCATGGGCATCAGCACAGGCGGCGCCACCATAATTGGTTCGGGCTCTGGTTCCGCGTCCAGAGACGCGTGGCAGCGTCGGCAATTGTTGTTGGATGTGCGGAACTGAACTAACAGGCAGTGGTCACAGCGAACGACTTCCCTTGAATCTACTGGGGCAAGAGTCGTAGCCATCGGGTTGTGGGAGTGCCAGAGCGGGCCCTCCTTACAGCCTACAAAGCAGAATCTCTTTTGGGGGAGAGGCAACTGCACGGACAATCTGCGGCATGTGCCCTGTGGAAGTCAAGATTAAAATGCACAAAAAATGCGGCAATTCCGGTAGCATCTCCCAAAGCCACATCGTGAAACACGGAAATAACAGGGGAATTCATGATCGATCGCGAGTCCGCGCGGTGTTTACTAACTGAGTTCACTCAATCGGAGAGCTTGTGCAAGCACGCGCTCGCGGTCGAAGCCTGCATGCGTTCCGGAGCGCGCAAATACGGTGACGGATCTCCTGAAGCAGAAAATCTCTGGGCCATTGTTGGCCTCATCCACGACTTCGACTACGAACGCTGGCCCAGTCTCGAGGATCATCCGTATCGCGGCAACGAGATCCTCAAGGAACGCGGCTACCCTGATGACATTCGCCGCGCCATCATGTCGCACGCCGAATATACCGGCGTCACCCGCGACACGCCGATGGAAAAAGCCCTCTTCGCTTGCGACGAACTCGCGGGATTCATCACCGCCGTCGCTCTGATCAAGCCCAGCAAGTCACTGGCCGAAGTCGATGTGAAGTCGGTGCGAAAGAGAATGAAGGACAAGGCCTTCGCCCGCAAAGTCAACCGCGACGACATCATCAACGGCGCTGCCGACCTCGGCGTCGACCTCGACGAACACATCGCCTTCTGCATCGAAGCCCTTAAGCCGATCGCGAAAGAATTAGGTCTAGACGGAAGCGCCGCAACCGTGAATTCCGCATCCGTCCCAGATCAAAAATAGCGTGCATGCCTGACTGGTTTCGCCGATAATTCCCTGTCCAGCCATGGACTCATCGCAAAGCGATTTGGAAGCAATCCGGCGGATTCTGGCCGAGCTCACAGCCCGGGTGTATCGCATTGAGCGCAGGCTTGAAGTGGACGCCCAGCCTGCCGCGCAACCAAATTTTCCTCCGCCGCCGACTGTTGCTCCGACTCCACCGCCATCAGCCCTGGCATCCGCGGTAACGCCGGAGAGGCCGGAGCCGAAGTTCGCGCCCGTGCCGCAAGTTCCGCCGCGACCCTCAATCCCCGCAGTAGCTCAGCCCGAGATCGACCTCGAATCCCGCATCGGTTCGCACTGGCTCAATCGCATCGGGATCGCCGCGCTGCTGATCGGGGTTTCCTACTTCCTGAAATTCGCCTTCGACAACAACTGGATCGGTCCAGCCGGACGCGTCACCATCGGCCTGCTGGCCGGCATCGCGGTCGTCTTATGGAGTGAGCGCTTCCGCGCCACGGGATACAATGCATTTTCCTATTCCTTGAAAGCCGTTGGCATCGGCACGTTGTATCTCTCCATCTGGGCAGCGTTCCAGAGATACAGCTTGATTCCCAGTAGCGCCGCGTTCGCGATGATGCTCATCGTCACTGCATCCGCCGCGGCCATGGCACTGGCCCAGGACGCGCAAATCCTCGCCGCCTTCGCTCTTACCGGCGGCTTCAGCACACCGCTGCTGCTCTCGACCGGGCAGAACCGCGAGGCGGCCCTCTTCTGCTACGTAGCTATTCTCGACGTAGCGACGCTCATCCTAGTGGCATTCAAGCCATGGCGCCGCCTTCTCGTCATGAGCTACGCCGGCACACTGCTGCTGTATGTCGGCTGGTATTCGGAGTTCTACGACCGCAGCCAACTAGCTCTCACGCTGACGTTCGCTACGTTCTTCTTCGCTGTCTTCGCGATCGCTCCGCTCGTCACGCTGCATCCGGACGCGGAAATGCCGATTTTCGCCGCCATCCCCGCAGTCCTCGCGTTCGTCAATGCCGGAGTGTACTTCCTGCAGGCCTACGTGATGATCGAGGTAGTCGATAGGACCTACATGGCGTGGTTCGCGCTGGTGCTTGCCGCCATCTACATCTTCCTCAGCCGGCAAGTCCACGCCAGGCATCGTGCACCCGGAACCTCCGAGATGCTCTATTACCTGCATTTGGCCGTGGCGATCGGCTTCATCACGATCGCGATTCCGATTCGTCTCGACGCTCATTGGATCACCATCGGCTGGTTCGTCGAGGCTGGTGTCCTGCTCTGGGTGGGAGACCGCATCGAATCGGATTTTCTCAACGCGCTAGCCCTGGGTGCACTCGCTCTCGGCGTTGTGCGCTTGCTTCTTATCGACAATTTCGAGGTCACGCAACTCGTCTTCAATATGCGCATGGCCACGTACGCCATTGCCGTCGCGGTCCTCGGAGCCGTCGCCTGGTACGCGGCGAAGCGCGAAGATGAGTCGGCCGTCACGGTTGCGGCTGTCGCGGTAGTTGCTCTGAATGTCCTCGCCCTGATCGCGCTCACACGCGAGGTGGCAGACTATTATTCCCGGCAGACGGTTACGTTTCGGCCAATGCTCTACAGTCGAGGGAGGGTCGCCTACACGGAACTTCATCGCATCGACATCGAGCGCGACTTTACTTACTCCGCTCTTTGGATGGCCTATGGCGCCATGCTGATGGTCATCGGATTTTTGCGCCGCAGTGCCTTCGTCCGCTGGCAGGCCCTGATCCTCATTGCGGCCACGATTGCCAAAGTATTCGTCTACGACGTCTCGCAACTCGATCGCGGCTATCGGATCGTGAGCTTCGTCGTCCTCGGCGTGTTGTTGCTGGCCATTTCGTTCGTCTACCAGCGCGACTGGCTGCAGCTCTCCGCTAAGACGCGATCGCGCTCCCGCACAGAAGGGAATTCCGCCGGCGCATGAGAATCATCGAATCCTTGTTCCTTCTGGGCATGTTCGCTGATCTTCCCAACCGGACGGAACCGGCAATTCCGTATTTCACGAACGTCCGCGAAGTCCATGTTTCGGAAGCGGGCCGTCAGAACTTCTTCATCGTTGACGAGGAATTGTGGAGCCATTCCCGTTCTGATCTCGGAGATCTCCGTTTGTACGATGGCGATTCTCCCGAGCAGTACGCCTTGTCGGAGCAGCGCGCCGGAATCTCTTCCGAGGAAGTCGAGGCGAAGATTCTCAATCTCGGCAGTGTTGCCGGCCACACCGAATTCGATCTCGATGCCACGTCCTTGGCCGAGTATGACCGCATCCGCCTTCGTCTCGACGCGCACGATTTCGTTGCGACCGCGTCCGTCTCCGGAGGCACGGCGCCCGGAAAAGCCACAGACGTCGAACTGCCACCGTCGACGCTCTACGACTTCACCAAGGAACAGCTTGGTTCCAAGTCGCAATTGAAATTACCGGCTTCCAGCTTCCGCTATCTCCACGTCAGGCTCTCGCCGGGCATCCGTCCGCAACAGGTGAAAGGAGCCGCGATCTACAATCTGCACGAGCAGCAGGCCGCTTGGACGAAATTCGGCTCGTGCGCCGCTCCGCAACAGAAGCAGCATCTGACACTGATTTCCTGCACCGTCCCTGACGGAGTTCCGCTCGGCCGCATCTCGTTTCAGATTAAGCCGGCGCAGGTAAACTTTCGCAGAGCGGTCAGCGTCGAGGACGCCAAAGGCTCTGAATTCGCCGGTGGAGAGATCAGCCGCGTGCGTGTGAATCGTGCCGGCACGCTCGTTACCGCCGAAGCTCTCTCGATCAATGTTTCTGGAAATTCCAGCCAGTTCACGATCGTCGTCGATAATGGAGATAATCCGCCGCTGCCGATCACGGCTGCCGATCCTTTTGGGCTCGAGCGGCGTGTTTATTTCGATCCGCAAGACAAATCCCTGCTGATGCTCTATTACGGCGACGAAAAACTTTCCGCGCCCGTTTACGACTACGCACGCTTCTTTCATATGGAGTCCGTTCCCTCCGAGGCGCAGCTAGGACCAGGCGCGCACAATCCGCAATACTCGGGGCGTCCCGACGCAAGGCCTTGGTCAGAACAGCATACGGTCATCCTCTGGGGAGCCATGTTGCTTGCGGTCTTGGCCCTTGCGATTCTCGCTCTCCGCGGGTTGCGCACGGGGAACGCGCAATGATGAAGCGACGGCGAAAGGTGCTGTGGACCCTGCTTGTTCTATTCCTCGCCACAATCGTCTGGGCCGTTGTCAGCAACAATCCATTCGCGCAGGGATTTCAAGATCTTTTGGGATCGAAGCCCGATCATCCCGTCATTGAGAAGCAATTCACCGTCGCGGCTCGCAGCTTCCGCTACTATCAGTTCGACTTACCCGAAGGATCGAAGAACGTGGCGCTCGTCGGGCACTTCACGTCATCCGCGGCAAACGACCGCAACAGCAATTCGGCAAGCAATAGTGCGGATAAAGCGCAGGATTTCGGCAGCAACATCGAAGTCTTCGTGATGAATGAGTCGGAGTTCGCCGATTGGGAGAAGGGAGCGACGAGCGGCCTGGCCTACGAAAGCGGCAGAATCTCTCAAGGGACGATGCATCAGACCCTCCCAAAGGGAGCAGGTACTTACTATGTTGTATTCAGCAACCGGTTCGATCCCGGCGCGTCGAAGAATGTGAATGCAAAACTGAACCTGCGCTACAAGAGTTGGCTGCCAGATTGGCTTAGGAGGAATCGCACTGAGTGAGGCAAGCGAAGCTCCGCCACGCTACCGCATCGTCTCTTCGATCTCAGAAATCCAGTCGGGACGCTTGAGCACTTCGCGCGGCTTGGGACCATCGGCCGCACCAACAATTCCATCCTGTTCCATCAGGTCGATGAGGTGCGCTGCGCGGCCGTAGCCGATGCGCAAGCGCCGCTGCAGTAGCGAAGTCGACGCTTTGCCGAACTCCACAACCAGCTTCACTGCATCGCCATACATCGGATCGTCTTCGGCTTCGCCGTCGGACCCGCCTTCTCCGGCGCTGCCTTCTGATCTGGCCTCGCGCTCTCCCTTTGGAGCCTCCAGGAACTGCTGCTGATATTCTGCCAGGCCTTGCGACTTCCAGAACTCGACCACGGCGGCGATTTCCTTCTCCGTGACAAATGGAGCGTGCAGGCGATGCACGCGCGCCGAACCCGAGGGCAGATACAGCATGTCGCCTTTGCCCAGCAGAGCCTCTGCACCGTTGGCGTCGAGAATCGTGCGCGAATCGACCTTCGTCGCCACGCGGAACGAAACACGCGCCGGGAAATTGGCCTTGATCAATCCGGTGATGACATCGACCGAGGGCCGCTGCGTCGCAAGTACGAGGTGAATGCCGACCGCGCGCGCCATTTGCGCCAGGCGCGTAATCGACTCTTCCACGTTGCTCGAGTCCAGCATCATCAGGTCGGCCAACTCGTCGATGATGATGACGATGTAGGGAATTGGCTTCTCGTCCGATCCTTCCTCAAACAAACTCGGAGTGCCACTCTGATCGAACAGCTTGTTGTACTGGTCGATGTTGCGCACGCCCTTGGCCGCGAGCAGCTTCAGCCGCCGCTCCATCTCACGCACGGCATTGCGCAGCGCGTTGGCTGCGAGCTTCGGCTCGGTGATGATTGGCGTGTAGAGGTGCGGAACGCCTTCGTAGTTGCCCAGTTCCAGCCGCTTTGGATCGACCAGGATCAGCCGCACTTGATCGGGCGTCGCTTTATACAAGATCGACATGATCATCGCGTTGATCGCGACGCTCTTGCCGGCTCCGGTCGATCCGGCGATCAGAAGGTGCGGCATTCCAGCCAAGTCCGCAGTGACGATGCGGCCATTGATGTCTTTGCCCATGGCGATCGTCATCTTCGACTTCGATCCCATGAACTCCTGCGATTCGATGTTCTCGCGCAGCCAGATAATCTCGCGCTGGCGGTTCGGCACCTGAATTCCAACGGTGCTCTTTCCGGCCATGCGCTCGATCAGGATGCTTTCAGCCTTCAGCGCCAGGCAGAGATCATCCGAGAGATTCGTGATGCGGCTGTACTTGATTCCGGCTTCCGGCTTGAATTCGAACGTTGTGACCACAGGACCGGGATTAATCTGAGTGATCTGCCCGTGAACCTCGAACTCAGCGTACTTCTCAGTCAGAACCTGCGCCAGCAGTTTGAGTTCGTCGGCATCGACCGCCTGCTGCTCATCGGGACGTTGCAGCAGGCTGCTGGACGGCAGCTTGTAACCGCCGGCGATGCGCGGCATCGTCGTCTTCGCCTTGTTGCTGCTGTCGGCGCGTTCCGTAACTTCCGGAACGACTACGGGAGCAACTGCAGAGGAAGTTGGCAGTGTCTCTGCCAAAATTCCGCCAGTCGTGGACTTCGCCGGAGCTGGAGCTTCTTCGTCCAGCATCCGCTCAATTCCCGTGCGGCGCGGTTCCGAAACCTGCGCAACCGGCGTTGATGGACGGGAGGGAATGAGCTGCGTCTTAACAATCGGTTTCGAAATACGGCGCTGTTCCAGTTCCTTCTGCTGCCGTTTCTTAAGCCGCTCCTGCTTCCAGTCCTGATAGCGATTCCACAGGGCGGTGACGAAGGCGAACCGCGTCGGGGCCCACAACCGGATCGCCGAGAACGAAAACGCCGTGGAGAGATACAGCGCGACGGCGAGAACGGTCGCGCACACGATATAAGCGCCAGCCAGATTCAGATAGTGGATGAGGACGTCGCCAAGCACGCGTCCCATCAGGCCTTCGATGGGGATGACTCCCATCCAGCGCATCTGTCCGGGCAACAACGCGAGCAATGCCGGAACAAACATCGCCAGCCAGATTCCGCCGAGGCTCTTCGCCAGCGGTGACTGCACTTTCATCGAGCGGAACCAGCGGATGCCGAGCATCACCGGAAAGATGACAAGCAGGAATGCGCCCACGCCGAAAAACTGCAGCACGGCGTCGGACATGTACGCGCCGACAACGCCAATCCAGTTGCGGGCGGCATGCGCGCCGGTTAGAACCGAGGCACTATCCCACGAGGGATCGAGCGGAGAATACGAAATAAGCGCAAGGAATAGGAGGAGCGCGGAGACGCACATCAGGAATCCGACAAGCTCGTTGAGCCGACGGTTCCCTGTGGGGACAAACATCTTTGCCAGATAATCCATGAAGGCCGGATTCATCGCCGAAGACACGTCTTCGGCGCCGCGTGCGGCCAGAGCCAGATCATTATGCCAAGAAGCCAGGGTTCCGACAATGACGGAATTCTCGGGCAGTGTTCATCTGGTTATCGGAGCAGCGGGTGGCGTTCAACTCGTCGCGACCACAAGCAGTTGTGCTACGCCGAAAGTTGCTAAGCCAGTTTCGCGGCGAACACGAGCACCAGGATTCCCACGATAATTCTGTACACCGCGAAGGGAGCGAAGCCGCGTTTGCGGACGTAGGCCATAAACCACGCGACTGATCCGTAGGCAACGATGAACGAGACGACGAATCCGATGGCGAGGACGATCCATCCGTGGGCATCGATCTGTGCGACGCCGATCGGGTTCTCGCCTTTTCCGCGAAGCGATTTGTAGAGGGTGTAAAGTGTAGCGGCGGCCATGGTGGGAATGGAGACGAAGAAGGAGAACTCGAGGGCCGAGGCGCGTGACATGCCCGCGATCTGTCCCGCAGCGATGGTCGACATCGAGCGCGATGTTCCGGGGAAGACGGCCGAGAAGATCTGGCAGAAGCCGATCCAGATCGACTGTCCGAGACTCATGTCTTCCATCTTCCAGGTGCGGATCTTGCTGTTTGCCACCGGACCTGCGGCTTCGGCTTTCGCGTGCATCGCGTCGACGATCCACATCACGATTCCGCCGATCAGTAAGGACCAGCCAATGATCATGATGTCTTCCAGATGCTTGCCGATCACCTTCGTCAGGAGAAAGGACGGAATCGCCGTCACGACGAATGCGACCGCTACGAGACCGAGAGGATGCGTCAACGCCGTCTTGTTTCCGCTTTCGCCCTGGGGGAAGGTCGAGAGGAATTTGGTGATGCGGCTCCAGAAATAAACCGGGAGACACAGAATTGCGCCCAGCTGGATGACGATGGAATACATCTTCCAATAACCATCGGAGAGGCTGATGTGCAGCAGCGCTTCTGAGAGGCGCAAATGCGCGGTCGAACTGACGGGAAGGAATTCGGTGAGGCCTTCGACAATTCCCAGGATTAACGAGAGCAAGTAGTCGTTCAATCTTCCTCCGCAAAATTAAGAAAACAGTATCTCAGAAAAAGTTTAGGCGAGCGTTACAGTTCGGAGTTCGGCAGAAAAACAGCAGGTCCCTCCACTTCGCTTGCTGCGCTGCGCTCCGGTCGGGATGACAACAATTTTGACTGAGCGAGGATTTTGGATCTAGTCGGTGGCGTTTCCGTACGTGGGAACGCTGTTTTGCATGTAGAAGATCAGAGTTTGAGCGCGATTGGACCAGTCGCTCTGTCCGTATTGGCTGACAATTCTTTGCGCGAGATCGAGAGCGCGGGTCTTCGCCTCTCCTGACTTCTTTAGGTTAGCTTCGGTCTTGTAGATCTCGATCAATGCGGATTGGCGCCACGCGGCGTCATAGAGCGCTTCCGGCGCGGCGGGCGACTGTGCATGCTCTTTGGCGTACTTCTCGTACATGTCAGCTTCTTTTTCGGGACACTTCGAGGCCGCTTGCCAATCGCCGCACAGTTTGTTTTCGATCAGGTGAAATGCAGCGAGATCAGCCCACTTCGTGCTGGGATATTTTTTTATGACGAGCTTCATCCACTCTTCGTCGATCTGGCCGCGCATGTAGGCTTCACGTTCGCGAGCAGAGGGACGCGTCATCACGTCGGCACGCTCCATTTGCCAGCGAATGTCGGCGGCGCGGTAAAGGCCTTCAGCGGCGAGAGGCGAAGCGGGAAAAAGATCATAGATGCGATAGTAGAGGCGCATCGCATCTTGCGCGGCGTCGCGGCGTCCACGGCGGCGGCTGGCTTCGTCTTCGGAATTGGCGGCTTCGCCGAAGATGATCTTGTCGCCATCCTGCGTGGTCATGCTGACCAGAGCTTTATTCGGAACCCATCCAGTGATGGTCTTTCCTTCGGATTCTGGGTCATCCTCGTCAGAGTCTTTGCGAGGCTCGCGGATGATGGCTTCGACGTGCGTCCAGTCGCGGCTTGCGTCAATGATGACGAGTTCGTGTCCGCGACCGGCTTGGCCGAGTTTGGCGGAATCGGCGCTCGGGGAGACGCGGATAGTTTCCTCGTGGATCACCGTTCCGCGCTTCGCTTGGGCGAAGGCGTGGCCCGTGGAAAAGATGAGCGCGAAAGCGAGTGCGGAGAGAAAAACTGCTCGTTCCCAAAATGGAAATCGGGGCCGTGAGGTGGGTACCTCCCCTCCCCCCCGGTCTATTGAAATCAAGGAGTTAGGGGGAAATCGATAAAAAATCCTAGAGCTACATGCGGTTGCGGGCAAAATCTTGAGCGCGAAGGACTTACGGTCGCTCTGCGGGTCGTTCATCATATTTTTCAGTGTTCTTTATCAGGATCATCGTTCGGGTGGATGAAGTCAAGATCATTTGAACATTTGCGAAAACCCTTTCAACACAGGGGGCAATGAGGCGCCCAGGGGAACCCTCTTAACCACGAAGGACACGAAGGACACGAAGGAAACACCTTCGGTCAGAGGAATCTTTCCGCGGAGAACCTCCTCACCACAGGGTGCACAGAGGGGCACAGGGGAAAGCTCACGTCAGGTTCTCAGTTCTTTCAGCATCGAGGGCTCGATGTTGCCGCCACTGATGATGGCCACGTTGAACGTCGTTTTTGGGAGTTGGTCGGCGTGGTAGAGAAAACCTGCGACCGAAACGGCTCCGCTTGGCTCGGCTGTGGTTTTCGGATTTTGGGCCAGAAGCTGCATCGCCCGCCGAATTTCTTCTTCAGTGACCGTCACGATGTCGTCGACGTATTTGCGGATGTGTTCGAAGTTGATGTCACCGATGCGTTGGGTGCGGAGTCCGTCAGCGAGGGTGCGGGAGACTTGCTCGGCGGGAAACGCAACGATTTTTCCGGAGCGGAGGCTGGCTTGGGCGTCAGCCGCGAGGTCGGGTTCGACGCCGATCACTTTTATCTTTGGATTCGTCAGCTTAACAGCGGCGGCCAAACCGCTGATCAGTCCTCCGCCGCCCACGGGCGCGAAGACGGCTTCGACTTCGGGCAGGTCTTCGAGGATTTCCAGTCCAATCGTCCCCTGGCCGGCGATGATTTTTTCGTCGTTGTAGGGAGGGACGATGACGTATCCGTGCTGGGCGGCGAGTTCTTCAGCTTTGATTTTGCGCTCTTCGCTGCCGGGACCGACCACGACGATCTCCGCGCCGAGGTTGGCTGTGGCTTCGCGCTTGGTGGTGGGCGCGTTATTGGGCATGACGATGACGGACTTCACTCCAAGCGCGCGAGCGGCGTAGGCGACTCCTTGCGCATGATTGCCACTGGAGTAAGTGATGACGCCGCGTTTGCGGTCTTCGCCGGATAACGAGGCAATCTTGTTGTAGGCTCCGCGGAGTTTGAAGGCGCCGATGGGCTGCTGGTTTTCCGGTTTGAGGAAGAGGATTGATGGGGAAGAGCCGGGCTGCGCCCGGCGGACAGCCGAGGGCGGCTGTCCCCACATGAGTTCGGGGAGTTCAATCAGCTGGGTGTGGACGGCGACGCCTTCGAGGCGGGATTGGGCGGCGCGGATGTCGTTGAGAGTGATCATTTATGAGTGCCGGTTCGGATGTGCCTCCGGCACAGGTTATCGCTATTGCAGCCTTCCCGCCACTGGAGGTGGTGCATTAATTGACCGCCCATACGGTTGGCTTGGCGAATTGCGGGCGGTGGCGTAACCGTTTACACTGCCGGGGAACCGCTTCTCTTACGGCTATTCCACGATGAATTCCCGCGTGCTGCAACTCGATCCTCGCGATAACGTGCTGGTCGCTATCACCAATCTCAAGAAGAGCGACGTCATTGAGTTTGGGGGCAAGTCGTACGGCCTGCAAACCGATGTGGCAGCGAAACACAAATTCGCGACTGCCGACTTAGCGGTGGGCGACGCCGTTCTGATGTACGGCGGGCTCGTCGGCAAGGCCGCGAAGCCTATTGCCGCGGGAGAAGTGCTGACCACGGGGAACATCCAGCATCAGGCGTCGCCGTTTCATGAAAAGTCGCAGGACTTTCGGTGGACTGCTCCGGATATTTCGCGCTGGAGCGAACGGACTTTTCAGGGATATGCACGATCCGATGGGCAGGTTGGCACGCGGAATTACTGGGTCGTGGTCCCGTTGGTTTTCTGCGAGAACAAAAACATACAAGTTTTGAAGCAGGCGTTTGAAGAGGAGCTTGGATTTGCCGCGCCGCAAGTGTACCGGCGGCAGGTGGCTGAACTGGCGCGGCTGTATCGGGAAGGAAAGATTAGCGAGGCCGGGCATCATGGGGCGACCGACGGTGCGGCAGCGCCGGGGCGGCAGCGGCTATTTGAGAATGTCGATGGCATACGCTTTCTTCTTCACGAGGGCGGCTGCGGCGGGACGCGCGAAGATTCGAATAATCTCTGCGGCCTGATCGCGGGATACATTCATCATCCCAACGTGGCGGGCGCGACGGTGCTGAGCCTCGGATGCCAGCATGCGCAGATCGAAATTCTGCGGGAAGAAATTCGCAAACGCAATCCGAAGTTCGACAAGCCGCTATTTATTCTTGAGCAGCAGAAGAGTGGTTCGGAAGCGGCGATGATGCGGGAAGCGATTGGAGAGACGTTTCTCGGCCTGGTCGAAGCGGATAAGGCGCGGCGTACCGTGGCGCCGTTGTCGAAGCTGTGCGTGGGGCTGAAATGCGGGGGGTCGGATGGATTCTCGGGCATTTCAGCGAATCCGGCGATCGGACAGACGTCGGACCTGCTGGTGGCATTGGGAGCGCGCACGATTCTTTCGGAGTTTCCGGAGTTGTGTGGCGTCGAGCAGGGACTGATCGATCGCGGACGAAACAAGGAAGTGGGCGACCGGTTCATTCAATTAATGCGGGATTATGCGGCACGGGCGGTGGCAGTGCGGTCGGCGTTCGAGATGAATCCTTCACCAGGTAACATGCGCGATGGATTGCTCACCGATGCGATGAAGTCGGCGGGTGCGGCGAAGAAGGGCGGAACATCCCCGGTGACTGCGGTGCTGGATTATCCAGAATATTCGACAGAGCCGGGATTAAACCTGCAATGCACTCCGGGGAACGATGTGGAGTGCGTGACTGCCCAGGTTGCGGCGGGCGCGAGCGTGGTGTTGTTCACGACGGGGCTGGGGACGCCGACGGGGAATCCGATAACTCCAGTGGTGAAACTTTCCACCAATTCGGCGCTCGCGGAACGGATGCACGACATCATCGACGTGGATACCGGTCCGATCATCGATCGCGGAACCACGATCCAGCAGATGGGCGAACAGATTTTGGATTATTTGGCGCAGGTGGCGGGCGGCCGGGAGCACACGAAAGCTGAGGTGAAGGCGCAGGAAGACTTCATTCCGTGGAAACGAGGAGTGTCGCTCTGAGAACCGAAGCGAACTCTCCGCGCGATTTCCGGTTGGATGGGAAGGTAGCTCTCGTGACCGGGGCCGGCAGCGGTATTGGACAGGCGATCGCTTTACGTTTTGCGGAGCATGGGGCGGCGATCCGGGTGCTCGATGTGAACGACGCAGGTGCCGCTGCGACGTGCGAGCAGATTGCCGCGAGTGGCGGCGAAGTGTCGGCGCATCGCTGCGACGTAACCGATCAGGCGCAGGTGAAGGCGACGCTTGCGGAGTTGTTTCGCCGCGAGCGCGTTCACATTCTGGTCAATAATGCCGGAGTCTCGCATATCGGGACCGTCGTAAGCACTACGGAGGCCGACTTTGATCGGCTGATTCGAGTGAATGTCAAAGGCTTCTACAACTGCATGCATGCCATGGTGGGACACATGCAGGAAAAGGGCGGCGGCGTCATTCTGAATATGGCGTCGATTGCGGGCTCGACGGGACTCGCAGACCGCTTTGCGTACTCGACGACCAAGGGCGCGGTCATCTCAATGACGTATTCGGTCGCGCGCGATTATCTCGCGCACAACATCCGTTGCAACTGCATTTCCCCGGCGCGGGTCCACACACCGTTCGTCGACGATTATCTGAAGAGGACGTATCCGGGGCGCGAGCCGGAGATGTTTGACAAGCTGGCGAAGTCGCAACCGATCGGGCGAATGGCCGAACCGGCGGAGGTGGCATCTCTGGCGTTATTCTTGTGCTCCGATGAAGCGTCATTTATTACTGGCTCGGACTATCCGCTGGACGGCGGATTCTTCAATCTGCGGGGATAACGCATGGATCTGCAGCTGAAAGATAAAGTCGTGATCGTGACCGGCGGAGCGAAAGGCATTGGAGCGGCTATCGTCCGCGAGTGTGCAGCGGAAGGTGCGATTCCGGTGATCGTCGGGCGGGACGGGGATGTTGCGAAGGAACTGCAAGGCGAGCTGAAAAAGAGCGGCGCACGTTGCGGAGTGATTACGGTTGAGTTGGGGACGGCTGCGAGCTGCGAGCAATCCGTTGCGAAGGTTGTGAAAGAGTTCGGGCGTCTCGACGCGCTGGTAAACAACGCTGGGCGAAACGACAAGGTGGGATTGGAAGAAGGAAATCCCAGCGAGTACGTGGAATCTCTCAAACGCAATCTGGTTCACTACTACAGCATGGCGCATTATGCGTTGCCGCATCTGAAGCGGGCTCGCGGGTCGATTGTGAATGTCGGTTCGAAGACCGCGGTGACTGGGCAAGGGAGCACCTCGGGGTATGCCTCGTCGAAAGGCGCGATCATGGCACTGACGCGCGAATGGGCGGCGGAGTTGCTGCCCTACGGGATTCGCGTGAATACGGTGATTCCCGCCGAAGTGATGACGCCGCTCTATCGCAGCTGGCTGGATACGTTTCCAAAGCCGGCGGAGAAGCTCAACATAATCCTGTCGAAGATTCCTCTTGAAAAGCGAATGACGACGGCGGAAGAAATTGCAGCGATGGTTGTCTTTCTGTTATCGGCAAAATCGAGCCACACCACCGGACAGCATTTATTTGTCGATGGAGGGTACGTGCACCTGGACCGCGCTCTGACGTAATTGCGAAGAGAAATCCGAATGACGAAATCAGCTCCGATCACAGAACGCCGCTACGTGGTGCCGCTGGTGCTGGTGACCAGCTTGTTTTTTGTGTGGGCGATCGGGGTCAACCTGAATGATGTGCTGATTCAGCATTTGAAGAAAGCGTTCGGGCTGACGGACACGCAGTCGTCGCTGATCCAGATGGTGTTTTTTGGCGGATATTTTCTGGCGGCCTTTCCCGCCGGATGGCTGATGCAGCGGCTGGGCTACAAGCGGGGAATCCTGATTGGGCTTTTGATTTGCGCGACGGGCACGATTCTGTTTATTCCTGCCGCTTCGGTGCGCGTGTACGGATTCTTCCTGTTTGCGTTGTTTGTGATGGCATGCGGGCAGTCGGTGCTGGAAGTGGCGGCCAATCCGTACGTAACCACGCTGGGTCCGGCCGAGAGTTCGGAGCGGCGGCTGAATCTGGCGCAATCGTTCAACGCCACTGGAGCGGTTTTAGTTGCTCTGCTTGGATCGAAATTTATTCTCTCCGGCATTGAGCACAGTCCGGCGGAGCTGGCGGCGATGTCTCCCGCGCAGTTATTGGCGTATCGCGCGTCGGAAGCCAACATGGTGAAGACGCCGTACCTGGTGATTACGGGAATTTTTCTGTTTATCGCGGTGCTGATTTTTCTGACCAAGCTGCCGGAGATTCGGGAGACGAGCAGCGAAGATCTGGGATCCGAGAAGGTGGGATTGGCTGGCACGCTTGCACATCCGCACGTGATTCGAGGAGTGATTGCGCAGTTTTTTTATGTGGGTGCGCAGGTGGGAGTGGCGAGTTTCATCATCCGGTTCAGCGAATTCACGATGCCGGGAACCCGCGAGAAAGCGGCCGCGCACTATTTGCAGGCACACCTTGCGGGGTTCATGATTGGACGCTTTGCCGGTTCGGCCATCATGCAGAAAGTCGCGCCGTCCCGGCTGCTCAGCTTGTTCGCGGGCGGTTCGCTGATTTCGTTGCTGGTGGTGCTGTTCGGGACGGGGCGCCCGACGGTGTGGGCGATTGTGTTAATCGGGTTCTTTCACTCCATCATGTTTCCGACGATTTTTGCGCTGAGTTTGAAAAACCTGGGGCCGTACACGAAGTTGGGGTCATCGCTGTTGGTGATGTCGATCATCGGAGGCGCGGTCTGCCCGGTGATCATGGGAAGAATTTCGGATGCGTGGAATATTCAATATGCGTTTGTGGTGCCGCTGGTCTGCCATGCGTACATCCTCTATTTCGCGATGAGCGGATACCGTCCGGCGCCGTGCGCTGCGGCAAGTTTGGGCGTTCCGGCTGGAGAGATTTCATGAAGCGACGGTACTGCCTGACGCTCGATTTGAAGGATGATCCGGCGCTGATTGCGGAGTACAAGCGCTATCACGAGCGTGTGTGGCCAGAGATTGTCCAGAGCATCAAAGGATCGGGCATCGAGGACATGGAAATTTATCTGCTCGGGACGCGGATGTTCATGATCATGGAAGTGGGTGCGAGTTTTTCGTTTGAGGCGAAGGGCGAAGCGGACCGCCTCAATCCCAAAGTGCAGGAGTGGGAGAAGCTGATGTGGAAGTTTCAGCGGCCTTTGCCCGAAGCGAGGCCCGGCGAAAAGTGGCTGCTGATGGAAAGAGTCTTTAAGTTTCCCGTCTAGTTTCGAGCGCCAACATCGATTCTTGAGGAATCACTTCTGATGCCGGAACCATCCATCAGGCTGTATCGAACTTCTTCTGGCTATGCCATCGAGCAGGAGGGCCGGTTTTATTCCGGAGACGCACGATCATGGGACGAGTTGATCACGCGTGACGATCTGGAATCGCATCTGCGGGAAGTGATTCGCAGCGGCGGCGGACCCGTGCACTCCAACCTGGAGGAGTCTGGAATTCTGGCTCCGATCGGCTTACAGGAAGTTTGGGCGGCAGGCGTGACATATTACCGGAGCCGCGACGCGCGGATGGAGGAGTCGAAATCGGCTGGCGGAGCCGATTTCTACGACCGGGTGTACAACGCCGAGAGACCGGAGCTCTTCTTTAAGGCGACTCCGAACCGTGTGGTCGGACATCGCGGTGAGGTTGCGATCCGAAAGGATGCGAACTGGTCGGTGCCGGAGCCGGAGCTGGTGCTGCTCATCAGTCCTTCGGGGAAAGTTATTGGATATACGATCGGCAACGACATGAGCTCGCGGGATATCGAGGGAGAAAATCCTTTATATCTCCCGCAGGCCAAGGTCTATCACCGAAGCTGCGCGCTCGGCCCTGGTGTGCTGGTTTCTGCGGAGGCGCCTGCGCGTTCGACGGAAATCCGGCTGGAGATCTTACGCGGTGGTGCGAGTGCTTTCTCTGGGTCGGTGACGCTGGGCGCGATCAAGCGGGATTTCTCGACTCTGGTGGAGTATCTCTACCGGGACAACCAGTTTCCCAACGGATGCTTTCTCTTTACGGGGACGGGGATTGTGCCGCCCGACTCGTTCACGTTGCAAGCGGGGGACGAGATACGGATCGCGATCGGCGGAATCGGAACGCTGGTGAATTTTGTAGCCGCGAATCGCTAGACGCGGTCAGGCTTGCAGGCGCTCGCCTACTTGTTCTGCCGCGATGGCCCAGGGGCATTCTGCCTGATGTTCCTGCAGGTCGCTGAGGGCGCGCTGCACGTCGACGTGCTTTCGAGCCGCGAGCCTCGGACTGATCTTGAAGAATGCCGCGGAGCGGGCTTCGACATAGCGGGCATTCCTGCGTTCCAAGACCCGATACAGATCGCGACACTCAGAGCAATTCATAAACACCTCATCTGCGGCGACCAGCGCTCCACGGCATGCATCCGTTTGTGAAAGGTCGCGTGGGGCAGCCGTCAGGCTGAGCATGCTCGGGGAGGACTGTCCCGCCTCTGCCCCACGCTTATGTATGCATCTTTGGCCAGCGGGCAGAGTTTTGCAATAGGCAAAAGTGCCTCAAATGCGGGAGGAAAAATACATACGGGAAGGTTGAGGCGAGAAGCAGTCCTACTCGGGCGTTTCTAACGGGAGGCGCGCAGGCGCGGCACGCAACATCGCCGATCCCGATGCATGTTCGTACGAAGGAGCTTGGTAGTCGACCGGAATGATTGCCGCGACGGTGGTTTCGTGTTCGTCGCTACGGAACTCCAGGCGTCCCCCGATGTAGCCAATCCGTTCGTGCATCCCGGAGATGCCCACTCCGCCCGCGAAGCCACTCGATGCCTGGATTTCCTTGAGCAGATCGGGTCGGAAACCGTGGCCGGTGTCGATTACAGCGACTTCGACCATTCGATCTCTCCGCTGCGCCTTCACAGCGGCGGTCTCGCTTCCCGAATGCCGATGAACGTTGGCCAACGCCTCTTGCACGAAGCGAAAGATCGCCATGTCCTGATTGGGATGGAGATTCGTCTCCTTCAGCTCTTTTGAAATTTCGACCTTTACGCGGAGGCCGCTCCGATCCCGGAACTCTTCGACGAACATCTGCATGGCCGCCCACAGGCCAAGTTCGTTGAGCATGGGAGGATGCAGAAGATAGGAGAAGGTTCGGATCTCACGGGCGACGCGTTTCGCCAGCGCGAGCGACTCCGCGACCTGCTTCTGAGCTTTTTCCGGCAGGGAACGCCGGGCGGCCATCAACGCTCCCAGGTTGAGGGTCAGGGCCGTCATTTCCTGCGAGGTGGAATCGTGCACTTCCCGTGCGATCCGCCGCTGCTCTTCTTCCTGAATACGCAACAAGCGTTCGGACATCTGGAGCAGCGTGTGTTCGGCTAACTCCTGCGAGGTAATGTCCTCGACCATGGCGACACAGTACTTCAATTCGCCGCTGTCGGCACGAAGCGCCGAAACGGTAACGCGGCCGAAGCGTATCTCGCCATTCCTTCGGACGTAACGCTTCCTGATCTGATATCGATCCCGCTTGCCTTGGATGACCTCGCGATACATCGAGCGGGTGAGAGCTAAGTCCTCGGGATGGGTAATGCCTTCGAATGTGAGCGTGGGAAGTTCGGATTCGGTGTAGCCGACGATGCCGGAAAACGCAGGATTGCAGCGGAGAAGATGGCCTGCCGGATCGACGAGCACCATGCCGATGGCGGCGTGATCGAAGATGATGTGAAATTCCTCCTCGCTGCGGCGGAGCGCTTCTTCCGCTTGCTTTCGGGCAGTAATGTCCATGGTGAGGCCGACGAGTCGAAGCGGTTCACCGTTCTTGTCGAAGCAGACACGCCCCCGAGATTCGACCCAGCGGATCTCGCGGTCATTTTTGCGGCGTATGCGGTATTCGGCCACCGACTCGCCACTCCGCAGTGTTTCTGAAACCTTCGCCTGCGCTTGGGCAAGATCCTCGGGCAATACGAGTTCCTCCCACTCCTGGTGCGTCCCGTTTACTGTACCCTCGGGAAGCCCGAAGAGATCAGCGAGTTCGGGCGACCATGACACGTGGTTATTTTGCAGTTCGAGATCAAAAGAGCCCATATGGGCTGCCCTTTGAGCCTGATTGAGCAGTTCGCGGCCGGAGCGCAATTCTTCTTCGACCTTCTTCTGCTCGGTGATGTCCGTAAGCGTTACCACGGCCTGGCGAACGTTGCCATCGTCACCCAGAATCGGCCACGCGCTGGTTAAGACCCAACGGCGTTCGCCGGTGGCGGGGTGGAAATTCCTCAACACCACATTGAGCACCGGCTTTGCGGTCGCAATGGCTCGCTGGCTCGGGCGCTCCACCGTCGGACAGGGAGTTCCATCCTCACGAAACACTTCGAGCGCGGGATCCGTGAGGCGCATCACGGCTGCCTGCTCGGCGGTAACGCCCACGACTTCGAGGAATTTCGGATTGAAAATCTGGATGGCCGCTTTGCTGTCGAGAACTGCGATTCCAACTGGAGCTGCCGCGACCACGGTGCGAAAGCGTTCTTCACTGGTCTTCAACGCTCCATAGAGCCCACTGAGGCGAAGAGTTGCGTCGTTGAAGACCCGCCCCAAAGTTGCAGCTCGTCGTCGCCCTCCACGAAGACGCGCTGCTGGAAGTCGCCGAGAGCCAGAGCTTGCGCGCCGGCGTCGAGTTGCGCGAGCGGTTGAGTAATGCTGCGGGTAACGATAGTTCCTAGAACTCCCGCCACGATCAGAGTGAAGAGAGCGGTGAGCGCATGCATCAGGAAGACGCGCTTTTCCTGGCGTTGAATGGCTTGCTGGGTCCGGCTGCGCTCCCCGGCAACTTCGAGATCGACTTTTTCTACGAGCAGCGAGGTTAATGAACTCAGCGGGCGCAGTTGATTTTGTAGACGGAGGCGGACCGCAGGCCAGTCGCCAAGATTGGCCAAGTCGGTCAGGGCGTCGATTTGCGCAGGCAGCGCGCTCTCGATCGTATCGAGCGCACTGATCATAGTTGGATCCCGGGCAAGGAGATCCGAGGGAGTGCGGAGGGCGCGGTCGGCGCGCTCCACATCTTCCAGGAATTGACGGCGCAGGGCGCCGCTCTCTTCGGAGAAACGGTGGGAATCGGCGGACGTAGCCAGGTCCTCGAGCTTGTCCCGAAGAATCAGCAGGCTGGCGTGGACGTTGAGTACGGCATGCGATTCCAGGTCGAGATTGTGGATCCATTCTTCCTGACGGCGAACCTGATCAAACTGCCAGAGGGTAAAGGCGTGGCTGGCAATCATCAACACCACGATCGTCACGAAACAGAGCGTCAATCGGGCGCCGATGTTGAGTTGCCGGGGACGGTGCAATCGTTTCAATGGTGCCCGCAGTGACTCGGGAAGCGGCCGTTCCGAGGAGCGTGAACCGGAATCAGTTTCCATGCTTGACGGCCTCTTGATCCGATGAAGGCAGTCTGATAATGCGAATCAGTTCTTGTTCCAGATCCGCGGCGGCCTGCGCTGCAGACTTCTGCTTCGTCAAGACTAAATGGACCGCCTCAAAGTACGCTTCCGAGACCTGCCCATAGCGCGCTCCGGTCGTGGTCGAGGGACGCACCGCGAGGCCGCTGCGGAACATTTGTTTGAGATCCGCGAAATGAGGCAAGGTCTGAACTACTTCCGTGATGTCATACAGAGCCGGCATCACCGATGGTTGCGAAGTTGCCAGCGCACGAGCTCGTTCCACGTCGCGCCGACAAAGATAGCGAACGAGCGCGATCGCTTCCGCGGGGTGGCGAGAGTTACGGAATACGCTCAAACTGGCCCCGCCCATGGTGCCGACGGGTCCGGAGTGTCCACCGGGCAACATGGTCGCAGCAGACTTGCCGCGGACGACGGAATCCGGGCTTTGACTGGTCGAGTACGCGGTGGGCCAATTCCGCATGAAGGCAGCATTTCCGGCTCGCCAGATATTGAGGGCGTCCCACTCACGGTAGGCAATCACGCTGGGAGGAGAGATTGAGCCCACCCATCGCGCGGCTCGTTCCCAGGAATGGATCGCGGCGGGATTGTTGATGCTGATTTTCCCGTCGGACTCGATGATTCGTCCTCCGCCTTCCGACGCCTGCCATTCGAGCGCATTGCAGGTGAGTCCCTCGGAGGGCGCACCCTGCCAGACGTACCCCCAAAATTGCTTGTTGCCTTTCGCCCGCTCGCCTTTCTGAATGCGAGCCGCCATCTTTTCCAATTCGTTCCAGGTTGCCGGAGGAGCGTAATAGCCGTATTCGTGGAGCAAGTCAGAGCGATAAAAAAGGAGGCCGGCGTCGGCGTGATACGGCATAGCGACGAGTTGGCCGTCCACCGTGTCGTTGGCCACAAGGTTGGGAAAATCCTGGGCCGTGTCGGCGAGATAAGGATTCAGGTTCAGAGAATATTGCGCCGTCACTGCGGGCCAGATTACGTCGATAGCAAAGACGTCGGGAGCGTCACTGGAATTTTGCAGGAGCTTGCGCAACAAAGCGAGCTGATCGATCGCCGTTTCGGGGGCAGGGAAGTCCTTCACGATGATGCCGGTTTCGCGCATGAAGTCCTCTTCTTCATGCGCGCGCCAGACAAGGAATTGCTTGTCGAGCCAACCGGGATCGAGCAGGGTGATGGTCACGGGGGCCGGCGGAGGAGCGGAAGCACGGCAGCCGACGATACCGAGTATGAGTGGAAAAACGAGGCAAGCTGCGAAGTTTGCGCGAAGAAGTTCGCGGACGCGCCAGTACACGCGTAATGTCGCGAGCCTTGAGCAGAAACGCCGGCACTTCATGTTTGTCCCCCGGGCCGGCCGAAGTACGCCGATTCTACCACCGGGCTTGCAGAGCGAGAGTAGAATAGGCGCGAACTTGCCGAAGCCTGTACCGGGCGCTGAACTCGGATGTAATGGGGAGAGTTCACGCAACCGTCAACCCGGTACGGGAGGGGGCGGCGTGCAAACTGTTTCGATTCTGGTCGCGGACGACCATGCGGTCGTGCGCCGCGGTCTGCGAGCTCTGCTCGAGACGCAACCTGCGTGGCACGTTGTGTCGGAAGCAGGCAATGGGAGGGAGGCGGTGGAGAAGGCCGCCAGTCTTCGCCCGCAAGTGGTGATCCTTGACATCGGCATGCCGAAGCTGAACGGCTTGGATGCCGCAGCCTTGATCTACAAGGCGAATCCCAAAACGCGCATCCTGATGCTGACCATGCACGCGGCCGAAGCGCTGATTGAGCAGACGCTCAACGCAGGCGCGAGCGGATATGTGCTGAAGTCCGATGCCGAGAGGGATCTGATCGCTGCGGTCGATGCGTTGCTCCATAACAAGACGTTTTTCACTTCGGCTGCCTCGGCGGTGATCCTCGACCATCTGCGCCAAGGCCATTCGAAAAAAGATGCCCGCACTTCGGGAGACCGGCTGAGCGTGCGGGAACGAGAAGTCGTCCAGTTGCTCGCCGAAGGCAAGAGCAATAAGGAAATCGGCGGAGCTCTCAACATCAGCAAGCGCACCGTCGATCACCATCGCGCCAGAATCATGGAGAAGCTGAAGGTGCAATCCGTCGGAGAACTCGTCCTGTACGCGGTACGGAACAAAATTGTTGAGCCGTGAGGTTGCCGATGCCATGTCGCTGCGACGTTCGCAGCGCACACTGCGATTCGTTATTGCAGCGCGGCCCGAATCTTGGATAGAAGACTGTGCCGGGTGAACGGCTTCTCAATCAGCATGATCTCCGTGGTTGAAAGGTGATAACGCTGAATCAAGTCGCCAGCATAGCCGGACATCAGCAAGACTCTCACCTGAGGCTGAAGTTCCCGGAGCTGTTCGGACAGCTCCAGGCCGGTCATTGAGGGCATCAGCATGTCCGTTAGCAGCAAATCAATTTGTTCGCTGTTTTCCTGAACCAGGCGGAGTGCTTGTTGACCGTCCGCAGCCTCGAGGACCTTGTAACCGCAACTTCCCAGCAGAGCGGTGATGAGTTTGCGCAGAGCGTCGTCGTCTTCAACGACCATGATCGTCTCCACGCCGATGACAATGTCGAGCAATGGGGTGAGGGTTCCGGCTGGTTGCGTCGCATGAACATGTTCGGGGAAATAAAGTTTGAAAGTCGTGCCGCGGTCCGGTTCGCTGTAGACCCAGATGTATCCATCACTCTGCTTCACGATTCCGTAGACGGTCGAAAGTCCCAACCCGGTGCCCTGGCCGGGTCCCTTGGTAGTGAAGAAGGGCTCAAAAACTTGCGATAAAGTTTTTTCGTCCATGCCGCAACCAGTGTCGCTGACGGACAACAAGACGTAGCGACCTGGACGCACGGATAAATGCGAATCGACGTAACCCTCTCGAAGGTCGACGCTGGAGGTTTCCATGGCGATCATTCCTCCCTGCGGCATCGCATCGCGAGCGTTCACAACAAGATTCATCAGGATTTGCTCGATCTGCCCGAGGTCGGCGCGAATGGAGCCGACAGAGCCCGGTTTGAACGAGAGCGCGATGTCTTCGCCGATCATGCGCAGGAGCATCTGCGTGAGATTGTTGACGACGGCATTCACGTCGAGGATGCGCGGATAGAGAACCTGCTGCCGGCTAAAGGCCAGCAGTTGGCGAGTTAGGGACGCCGCCCGTTCCGCAGCCAGCTTGATTTCGTTGAGATGTTTAGAAACTCCGTGACCTGCACCGAGACGATAGGCCGCAAGTTCGCTGTATCCGATGATGACCGTCAGGATGTTGTTGAAGTCGTGGGCGACGCCTCCGGCCAGGCGTCCGATTGCGCCCATGCGCTGCGCCTGCCGAAGCTGATTTTCGAGCCGCCGCGCTTCGGTGACATCCTGAGTCACGGCGAGGACGCACGGAGTTCCGTCTACATCGATGGCTTCCGCCGTGATGTTCGCCTCGCGGACATCGCCGGACTTGCCGCGCAGTTTGGTGTAGAGCCCACGGCTCACGCTCGAATCGGTCAGTTGCTGCAACAATCGGGAGCGATCCTGCGAGTCGACCCAGATTCCGAGTTCTGCGGAGCTTCGACCGATTACGTCGCGGCGCTCGAAACCGAGCATCTGCAGAAATGCATGATTGACGTCGACGTAGATTCCGTCGGAAAGGGTGCTGATCGTGATCGAGAGCGGACTAGATCGGAAGGCTTTGGCGAAGAGGTTTTGCCGATAGCGCCCGTTGCGGCGCAGGAGAAGGATAACGATAAGGAGAAGGACGAAATTAAGGACATAAGCCAGCGCGATGCTAAGGTTTTGGAATTCGGGGAGCCTCCCGCTTTGCGAGAGTGACTGCTGGTAGGTGACGATGCCATTTTGCTGGCGGTGAGCGTCTGAACGACTCGCGGCCCGCGCGAAAGTGGAGTGGCCGTGAATTCCGAAGATCTGAATCGCCGAACCGGCGCACAGGACGACAAGCACCACCAACATAGCGCATAACCTGACGCTCGACACCGACTTCAATAGACCTCCAATGACGCTGTGCCGATGGGCTGGCCAAATGGGCCGGTCGCGGTCCATACCATCGCTCATCCTCAAATGGCGGGAATGATTCAGACTCGCTCAATTGCACAGGGAATTCAATTCGTAGAAGTACCTATCGCGCCTGGCATGGAATACCGGTTCCGGTGGTTCACTTCGGGATAGAAATCGAAAGAGGTGGCGGGGGAGCGGCTATTCGGTGGTGTAGTTGATCTCCATGCGGCGAACCTGCAGGCTCGAAGCGTAGAGCGCCACCATGGCCACGATCAGCAGTCCGGCGACCGCGAGCGGCGCAGAAACTGGTTCAGGATTGGAGATCAGCAATGCGAGCAGCGGAGGCATACCGGGCGGAGAAGGAATATCCACCGGGCACAACGCCTTGAGGTAATAGATCACGCTGAAATGTTTGAGCAAAGCCGGAAGAAATGGATTTGCCGCTTCCCAGATCAAAATTACCGCGGTCGGCAGGATCGGATTGCGGAAGAGCATGCCCGCGACGAGGAAGAACGCGCCATATCCGACGCAAGCGAGAACGGTGACGGCAAGGTAGACGGCGGCGTGCTCCATCCCATGATTGTTGTAGAGGTAAAGATCGCGAACGCCTGGAGAGAGGTGCCACACGAACGCGATGTTTTGCAGGAGTTCACTGCTCACAAAAATCACGCAAGTCGCCAGCAGGCCCGCGAAGAATTTCCCCGCCATCAGAACTTCGCGGCGAATCGGGGCCAAGAAATAGAAGTGAAGGCTGCGGTCGAGAATCTCGCCGCGGAACAGGTTCATGAAAATTCCCAGGCAGCCGAAAAAGACCGCTAAGCGCAGGAAAAAGAATTGGAAGACTCCGGCGAACATGATGGAGTCGCGGCCCAGATTGTAGCCGTCCTGAATGTGAATGCCTTCGACTGTTCCATCGACCATGTTTACATATAGATCGTTCAGACCATCCGAGTAGTGGTATTCCTCGTGCGATTTCTCGAACACGTGGTCCTGATCTCGGTCACGACGCTCGTTCCAGCGGAAGACGACTGGCGGCTTACCCAGCAGAGCGATTACTTCGTCTTTCGTCATGCCAGTTCTGACCGCCTGCAGATCCTGGTGGGTGAGAGGCTTCTCGCCCTGCCGCGCAATGCTTGCGGTTCGCTTTGCCTGGATCGTGTTCGCGAGGGAATATCCCATGAAAAGCAGGACCGGAAGCAGGGCCACGAAATAAATCCAAAGACCGCGCCGGGCAAAGAATGTCTTGCGAAGCTCGAGCCGGACGACCGCCTTAATTTGTGCCCACCAGATGCGCTTCATCGGACAACCTCGTCGTTGCCAATCAAGTATTCGTAGACAGATAGCACGTCGTCATCGGCCGGGGCGACGGATTCGATCTCGATTCCATTTGTTGCAATCTTGTTGAGCGTCAGGTACAAACCGTCTGCGTCGCGGGTCTTCAGGAGCAGTCCGCGTCCATCTTTGTGGATGGAGATTTCGATGGTGTCCTCCGACGACAAGACTTTCGCTGCTAGCTCGCGCGGTTGCTTGCACCGAATCAGGATTTGCGTAGGATGTTCGCGAATTTCGCTGCGCACATCCTGGATCGCGCCTTCGGCAACGACGTATCCGTTGCTCATCAGAATGACCTGATCGGAAATCACATCGACTTCGTGAAGGATATGGCTGGAGATCACCACGTAGCATCCTTCCGATGCCGCCGAGCGAAACATTGCGATCATTTCGGAGCGGGCGAGGGGATCCAGTCCATTTAGAGGCTCATCGAGGATCAAAATTTTGGGATTGTGCGCCAGCGCCTGCGCCAAGCGAATGCGCTGCCGCATTCCTTTGCTGTAGCCGGCGATGCTGCGGTTTGCTGCCTCCGTCAGGCCAACGCGCTCGATGGCGCGCATGGCCAGTTGCTCAGCGCTGTTTGCGTCCATTCCCGTCAAGCGCAGATAGGAATTCACAAACTCCAGTCCCGAAAGACCCTTGGGCATGGCGTCAAACTGAGTGCTGTAACCGACGATCTTGAACAGGTTCTCCGGATCGTTGGTCTGGCAGCCGAGAACCTGGATGTGGCCGCGTGTAGGACGAATCAGGCCCGTCATCAGGTTCATGAGCGTCGTCTTGCCCGAGCCGTTTGGGCCGACAAGGCTGGTGATTCCGGGAGGGATCGAGAGATTCACCCGGTTTACTCCCAGAATTTCTCCATAGAACTTCGACACATCTTCGAGGACGATGCGATCGTTCATCGCACCACCTCATACGCGCGGACTTTGCGCAGCAACAGGCCAAGGCAGATGACGCAATAGATGAAGATGGCGATCCATGCCTGGGCGACCGGAATCGCGTGTTCCAGGTCGATCTGAAACAGCGAATTCCACACCGTGCTCATCAGATAGGCCAGGTTCACGAAGTGACCTGCATCCGTGCGCATGACCGCGTTGATCGCCTGGGCGAATCCGGCTCCGAAGAAGAGCATCGCCAGCAAAAGAGCGCCCGCGACAATTCTCCACTTGACCCACGCGGAAAGCGCCATGGCAAGAAGAGAGAGAACCGAGATCCAGATCAGGGACGAGACGATCAGGCTGCCTGCGATCCAGAGGTGTTCCCAGGTCCAACTCGGCCCTGCGAGTGTGGCTTGCACAACAAAGAGGATGAGTCCGGGGATCCACGTAATCTGCGAAAGCAGAATTCCGAGTACGGAGGCTTTGCCCAGAACATATTCGGGTCGCGAGAGCGGCCGGCAGAAATACAACGGCAATGCGCCGTTCGCGAGATCCTGCGAGATCAGCCCGGGGCCGGCGAAAGCCGTCAAGACGAAGGCCAGTACTCCTTGCACGTTCATAAAATAAAAAAAGAACTTTTTGTCGATGGTCAGCACCTGGCTGGGCGCGCCGATCTGTTGCAAGAAGGCCAGATTGTGAGCCAGATAAATCATCGCCAGGCACAGGACCGGGTAGAAAAAGCAGGCGGCGAACAATGCCGTCTGAAACTTCGAGCGGAACAGATTCTGTCTGGCATAACGGAAGAGGACCAGCCAGCGCGACCAACCGGGCGTGAGCGCGCCGGTGTATGAGGCGTAGGTGCGCCTATAAACGGCCATCGGAGCTCCAGGTTTCCGGGATCGAGATTTCTCCAATTAGTCGGTGCATATCAACTTGCTCTGCGATCAGCTTTCCATTGCCTTGAGGAAAATGTCCTCCAGCGTATCGCGCCGGAAATTCAGTCTGCGAATGCGGACGTCGCGCTCCGCCGCCAGGCGGAAAATGTCGCGAGTTTCGATTCCTTCGGGCAGGATGATTTTCATCCGATTGGCGCGGATCGCACACTCGCAACCAAGCTTTTCGATTGCCTCGGTGAAGTCGCCGTTCGCGCCGTAGAATTCCATCTCCAGGAATCGCTGGTTCGCCTTGCGCTCTTCGTTGAGATCGGAGTAGTGGGCGATTCGCCCCTGCTTGAGAATCAGGACTTCATCGCACGTATCTTCAACATCGCGCAGCAAGTGCGAACATAGGACAATCCGCACCTGCTGGCTGTCGCGCATTTCGTGAATCATGCGAATCATGCGTTGCCGGGCTGATGGATCCAGTCCGTTCGTGGGCTCGTCGAGGATGAGCAGCTTTGGCCCGTGAACGATGGCCTGCGCCAGCTTCGCCAGTTGCTTCATGCCCAGGGAATAAGTTCCGAGCGGGCGATAACGCGCCTCGGCGAGGCCAACGTAAAACAGCGCCTCGTGCGCTCGCTCGAGAGCCACGCCGGACGGTAATCCGGAAAGTTCTCCCATCATCCTTACCAGCGAGACTGCGGTCATTTTCGAGATGAAGGCATCATTCTCGGGCATGTAGCCGACGAGGCCGCGAATCGTTCTTTTCCCAGTGCGAATGTCGTGTCCGAAGACGCACGCCGAGCCGCCGTGAGCCGGATAGAAGCCCAGAAGAGTATTGATCAACGTGGACTTGCCTGCGCCGTTTGGGCCCAGAAGGCCGATCGCACGTCCCTTCAGCGAAGCGGTGAGGCCGCGCAAGATCTCCCGGTTACCGAACTGCACCGATAGATTCTGCAATTCGATCAGAGGCGTGCGCGGAGCAGCGACTGCCGTCTGAATCTCGGCGGTTGCCGCTCCGTCTTGTGTCGTAGTGCTCACTGAGTTGGTTGAGCCGGGCGGGTTACCGCGCCCCCCAAAAGCATCTGTGGCAGGAACGGCCCATTATGGCTCATGGTCAACAGCGTGCCCAGATCGAATCCCATGAATCCGGTGTTGCTGGCGACGACGATCCGGTCGCTCTCTCCATAAGCGTAGATCAAGCCGGGAGCGGAGTTCGCCGTCAGCGCGTCGATCGATTGACGTTGCTGTGCGGTCAGCGCGCCGCTCGATTTCAGCTGCTCCGCGAGTGGGCCCACGACCGGTCCGATATTGTGATAGAAGATCGCGGAGAAATTGGTGTATCCGTCGCTCGGCAGCAGCGCCTGGAACGTCGACGAATGAGGCAGCGAGTATCCGGCCTGGCGAATCTGAATCGCCCGCGAGATTGTGGCCACATCGGGCGCTGCGATCAGATAGTTGTCGACAAAGGTGTAATCAATCTCCGAAGAAGAGGCAGAATCCGAAGATTGCGGATTCGAGGAGTGAACGACGAAATAGGTTTGCGAACCCACCTGGCGTTTGGTTAACTGCAGCGAGTGACCCTGATGATTCTCCCGGTTGAAAGCGCCGACGACCTTCTCTATCGTCGCCTGCAGAGTCGCCGGATCGTATACCTCGAAGATCAGCTTCCAGCGCGGGGTTGGGACCATGGGTCCGTCGAACGCCATGGTGACTTCTCCGCCGAGTGGGGCGGCGATGTCGTCAAGCACACGCACTCCGCTCTTGGCTTCGAATTCCACCAGGCTCTGGCTAAAGTTCGGATCGCTGCTTCCGATCGCATTGAAGAGCTCTTCGAGGATACTTCTGGGATTCTTGATGACTGCCGAGGTCGTCATACTGGCTTCCGGGGAAACGAATTCCAACGATCCCATGGAAGCCGGGGCGCCGAGCCACGAAGCTACCCCTTGCCGCTCGGACGCGAACGTCAAAGCCGCTTGATTGTCGGTCTTGCCGCCCACTTCCCGGTGTTCCATCGTCAGGTAGCGCACGTCGGACATCCCCGAAGGCAAGTGATTGATGCCGCCATCAGCATGTACGTTCTGCACGACAATTTGTTCCATGTCGGCAGAAAAAAGCCATTCCGCGCCCTGCTGGTAGGCCTGGGTGATCTGCTGATGGAAGGGAGTCGCGGCGAACGTTCCGGTTGCGCCTTGTTTCACACGGGCTGCCTCCTGCTGTAGATCCGCCGCAGCCGGGCTGGCGATCATCAAGTCGTTATCGACGTAGACCAGCAGCGTGCCTCCGGGGGCAGTCATTACCAAAGAAGGATCATGCACAATCTGTAGCGGGACTTGGGAACGATTCGATCCTAGGCGCGCAGCCTCCTTTTGAAGAAAGTCCTGCAATTGAACGGAGCCCTCCAGTCCAGGTTGCCGCACTCGAGCAAGAATGACCGGAGCGTTGTAGGTGTTGCCAGTCTTTCCAACTGCGAAAACGACTTCATCTCCGAGATAGCTACTGAAGGTTTTCAGTTGGTTCAGAACATCGTCCAGCTTCGGTCCGTTGCCTTTTTGCTGCTGCCGCCACCAATCGCGCAACGCCGGGCTTTGCCGCAGCCGGTTTTCGAAGAGCCGATTGGCTTCACTCAGAGTGTTCGAGAGATTCGGAATTGCCGCGTAGATCACCGTGTTTTCGGGAACATACGGTAGAAGGTCGGAACTGTAGCGCAATCCGGGCCCGGGGATCGCGGCGAACTGCTTTTGCAGAATCGCGAAGTCTCCCAGCAAGGCCAAATATTTCGCTGAATTCTTGCTCCACGCAATTTCAGTCGGTATCGGAACTTTGGACACGCTGGCGCTGGAAGTCGTCTCCTCGCCAGGGTGTAGTTCCGTGGTGTTCTCGCCGGAATCGACGCGCACGACGCCTTCGATCACAGCTACGCGCGAGCCCTTGATGCCGTGGTTGACAGAGAAAATCGTCCCTTTGACCGACACCAGACAATCGTCGGTTGCGACATAGAGATGGCCCGTGTGCTGCTTGGCTGCCTGCACAATGACCTGGCCGTCATCCAGATGAATGGTCGTGCCCTTCCACGCGCGCGAGACCGAGACGCCGGCCCGTTCGCCCATCTCGACGAGAGAACCGTCTTGCAAGCGGAGAATCGCCGTGGACCCTTTTGCTGTGCGGACCCGGTCGCCGCTGTTGATCTGATATCCGGCAGGGATGAGCCGTACATCATCACCCGATACCGCGTAGAGCGAACCATTCACGCTCTCCACAGCGCCGCGGACCGGGTGTTGTCCCGGAAGAAGACCGTCGTTAAACGAAATACCGACGAATGCGATCGCCGCGACGGCAGCCGATGCCAGCGCCCAGCGCCATGGGCGGGAGGCCTGAGACTTGGGTTCGACGCGCCAGACAATTTGGCGGTCGCCTTCGCGAGCACGCTCGACGGCGTGGCGGCAGGCTACGCAGGAATGCACATGATCTTCAAAGAGTAGCTTGCGGGGCGCGGCCATCCGGTTTCCGAGGTAGGCAGGGATGAGGCTCTGAAAATCGTCGCAGCTCCGAAGCGTATGCAGATCCATTCCCGCGCTCGGAGAATCTCCGGTAATCCCTCCCCACACTCGGTCGCTGGCTTGGGCGACGATCTTGTCGTCCACGTGCTCGTTTCGAATGGTCGACAGCAAACGATCGAACTTTTCATTAGTCATGACCTGTCTCCTAAGTAGCTGCCAAGCTCCTTGCGGAGCCGTTGCCGCGTGCGATGGACGATGACGGCCACCAGCACCTGGGAAATGCCCAGCATCTTTGCGATCTGCGGATTCGTGAAGCCTTCGAGAAAGCGCAAGGTAAAGATTTCTGCCGGCCGCGGCTGAAGTTGCGCCAACGCGCGTCCCAGAGCTTGACGCAGTTCGGGTGTTTCGTCGTGCGGAACATCCGTGGTCAACTCTACGGTGCGATCCGCCTGGCGCGCTCGAATCACATCCAGCGAAGCGTTAATCGCCGCCCGCCGGAGATAGCTTTCCTGGTTGTCGAGCGATTCGGCATTCGGCTCTCGGCGAAGCAGGCGCAGAAACACGACCTGCAGCACGTCTTCGGCATCCGCGGCGTTCCCCGTAATCCGGTACGCGGTGCGGTAGACCATGCCGTCATGCGCCCGAAACGCGAGTTCTAGTTCAGTCGGAATCGCGATACCCGGCTCTTCTTTCGGTGCGATTTGCAGATTACGCCTCCCAATATCGCTTCTCATAACTAAAGACGTGTCCGGAGGCCCGATTATTACGCTCGCCTGTGATTTTTTCGGCAGTTGGACTGAACTTGCGGATCGACTTGGCGTTTGTGTCACTTAGGAGGAGGGTGGGTGCTGGACGCGCCGCCTCATCAGAAACTATGCTTGTGCCGGGACGGGGCGGTCACGGAGGGATGATGGCTACACGGCGTGAATTTCTGGATGCACTGGCGACTGGTGCGGCGGGACTGGCGGTCGCGACTACGGCGAAGAGCTATGGCCAGATCATGGGTTCCAACGATCGCCTCAATTTTGCGGTAATCGGTTTGAATGGGCGCGGCTACGCTCATCTCTCGTCGCTCAAGGCCAACAAGAGCGCGGCCCGGATCTCGCATGTCTGCGACGTCGACACGAACATTTTGAAGAAGTTCGCTGACGTCGCAGGAAAGGAGATGGGCGAAGCTCCTGCTGCCGATCAGGATTTTCGCAAGATTCTCGATAAGAAAGATGTGGACGCGATCACGATCGCGAGTCCCGATCACTGGCATACGCCAATGGCCATCGCCGGATTGCAGGCGGGCAAGCATGTGTATGTCGAGAAGCCGTGCAGCCACAATCCTGCCGAGGGAGCGCTGCTGGTAGAAGCGCAACAGAAGTACGGGAAACTCGTGCAGATGGGCACGCAGCAGCGATCGTCCCCGCACACGATGGAGGCCATTGAAAAGATTCGTGGAGGCGCGATCGGCCGGCCTTACTTCGCGAAAGCCTGGTACGTCAATGATCGGAAGTCGATTGGAACGGGGAAGGAGGTGCCGGTGCCGCCGCAGCTGGATTGGGACTTGTGGCAGGGCCCGGCGCCTCGGCGGCCTTATAAGGATAATGTCCATCCCTACAACTGGCACTGGTTCCGGATATACGGCACCGGCGAGACATTGAACAACGGCACGCATGAGGTTGACGTGTGCCGGTGGGCGCTGGGCGTCGACTATCCGAAACGAGTGACCGCGTCGGGAGGACGGTATCAATTCAAGGACGATTGGCAGTTTTATGACACGCTGGTGACCAGCTTTGAGTACGACGACCAGGTGATTTCGTGGGAAGGGAAGAGCTGTCAGGGAATGAAATTCTACGGGCGTGATCGCGGGGCGACGATCATGGGTACCAACGGCACCGTGCTCATCGATCGAGATGGATACGAAATCTACGATCTCAAAGGAAAGAGGACGAACGAGTTCAAGACAGGCTTAAAGACGCTGTCGTCCGACCTGCTCGGCCGCGATTCCATGACGGATGCGCACTTCGCGAATTTTATCGCCGGAATCCGCAAGGGCGAGAAGTTGAACGCTCCGGTCGCTGTTGGGAACGTTGCCGTTACCATGCTGCAGCTGTCGAATATAGCGTGGGAGGTGAACCGGGAACTGCATCTCGATACGAAAGACGGAAAGATTCTGGACGATGCGGAAGCGATGAAGATGTGGGGACGAGAGTACGAGCCAGGATGGGAGCTACATGTCTAAGAGGAATGTCTCCCGTCGCGATTTCGTTTCTTCCGGTGCGCTGGCCGGAGCAGTGCTGGCGGCGCCGAGCGGCGTTTTCTCGCTGGCGCAGAAACTGACAGCCGTGGATGAGGGGCATTCTGTCCGTCTGGGCTTGGCCAGTTATACATTCCGGAACTTCACTCGCGCGCAATTGATCGGCTTTATGAAGCAGGTCAATGTGCTGGCTCTGAATGCGAAAGACGTGAAAGACCATCTCCTCACGGACCCGCAGGAAGAGCAGGCTGCGTTGGCGGACTACGCTGCGGCAGGAATTCGACTGCACGCCGCCGGGGCGATCTATTTTGCGAAAGATCAAGATGCGGATATCCGAAGCAAGTTTGAGTACTGCAAGCGAGCAAGTATTTCAGTGATTGTGGCGGGCGATCCCGCGCCGGCCACTCTGCCGCGAATCGAGAAGTTCGTAAAGGAATACGATATCCGCATCGCGATTCACAATCACGGGCCAGAAGATAAAGTGTGGCCATCGCCGCTCGATGTGCTGAAGGCGGTCAGGGGCATGGATCCGAGGATTGGATGCTGTATCGATGTCGGCCATACAGTTCGTGCTGGGACCGATGTGGTCCAAGCGATTCAGGAGGCCGGGCCGAGGCTCTTCAATATTCACATGAAGGATTTGACCGACTTCAAGAGTAAAGAGAGCCAGGTGGCGGTGGGAGACGGCATCATGCCGGTGCGGAAGATTTTTGAAGCGCTGTTCACTACGAAATATCAGGGCTTCGTCGATCTGGAGTATGAGATTCATCCGGAGGATCCAATGCCGGGAGTGATCGGCAGCTTTGCTTACATGCGAGGCGTGCTGGCAGGGCTGGGTTACGTCTAGGCACACCGAATTTTGACGGCGAGGCACACTTTCATCTTGAGGATGGGGACCATGTTGAATCGTAGAAGTTTTCTGAAGGTGGCGGGAGCGGCAACCGCGGGGACTGCCCTCGGAGCAAGAGTTCATGCGCTGGCGGCGGCCCAGCCTGAACCTGCCGCGCCGGCTGTAGCCAACGATCAGATTCAATTTGCGCTGATTGGCGCCGGCATTCAAGGGCAGGGGGACACAAAAGTTGCGGTGCAAGTTCCAGGCGTAAAGCTGGTTGCGGTCGCAGACTGTTACGACGGCCGGCTCCAACATAGCAAGGAACTCTGGGGCAACGACATCTTCACGACGCGCGACTACAGAGAGATTCTGGCGCGCAAGGATGTCGATGCCGTCATTATCGGCACGCCCGACCACTGGCACAAACAGGTCGCCGTCGATGCAATGAAGGCGGGCAAGGACGTCTACTGCGAGAAGCCGATGATCCATCTCTATGAAGATGGGCCGGAGATGATCGAGACGGTGCGCGCGACAAACCGCATTATCCAGATCGGAAGCCAGCGCGTGAGTTCGATTATTTATGCGAAGGCGAAGGAACTGCTCGCGTCGGGGGCCATCGGCCAACTCAATATGGTGACTGCGCGTTGGGATCGCAATTCTTCGATCGGCGCCTGGAACTACACAGTTCCTCTCGATGCTTCGACCGAAACCTGCGACTGGCCGCGCTTTCTGGGAACAGCGCCCAAGATTCCATTCAATGCCGAACACTTTTTCCAGTGGCGCAAGTGGAAAGCGTACGGCAGCGGCGTGGCTGGAGATCTGTTCGTGCATCTGTTCAGTGGAACGCACTTCATTACGGGGACCAACGGTCCGACTCGGGCCATGGCCACCGGAGGGCTACGCTTCTGGAAGGACGGACGAGACGCCCCCGACGTAATGCTGGGCCTGTTCGACTACCGGGAAGGATTCAACTTGAGCCTGCGCGTGAATTTCGTCGATGGGGGTGAAGAGAGCGAAGGTCTGGTCTTCACCGGGTCCGAAGGTACGTTGGAGATTGCCGGCAACACGGTCAGCGTAGGCCGTACGCCATTGCAGAAGGAGCCGGGCTACACGGTCGGAACTTTCACCGAAGCGATGCAAAAGCAAATTTTGGCAAGCTATCGGCAGAAGTATCCGGTCACGCATCCGTCGGGGCCGCCGGCGGCGGGATTTGAGAAGTATGTAGCACCCGAGGGATACCGCGATAACTATGATCACTTCAAAAATTTCTTTGCGGCGGTTCGATCGCGGCAGCCGGTTGTGGAAGACCCGGTGTTCGGGTATCGGGCCGCAGGAGCCGCGCTGCTCAGCAATCTGAGTCTCGAGCGCCAGGCTGTTGTGAAGTGGGATCCCGATGCGATGAAACTGGGGTGAACGACCCCGTGCGTGAGAACGAGTTGCAGCGTTCCACCCACCAGAATTCCGGCCTAGCGAAAACGGGTCGGACAAAATGCCGCGGACCATGCTTCTTGCCAACCTTGAGCACCCGCGGCCGGCACGGAACAATTCGCGTCCGGGACATCTTCCGGGATGGCGATCGCGGGTGACGGCGGAGAGTCGACCTGGATATAGTTATGGTGACCGAAATTTCAAGCATCCGGAATTTTGAATGGTGCTTGAAGGTTGCCAGGCTTTGGGTTGGCAGGACCACAGTGACCGAGTGCCGGATGCCACCAAGGATGGCCCGCGGCGATGATGCCTCCTACGAAATTTCCCAGGGGAAATAACCCAGCCAGAACATCATCTTTATAGGATGCGAGAAGGGAGATGGTCTGGATCTTCGCAGCCGCGCTTTGGAACTCTGTAATCAGGCAATCGTCGTCGATGGCTCCGGCCATGAGCGTGACGCGCCGGACCGGGAGAGTCATCTTCAAAACTGTTTGCAGAATCACCCGCGCCCCAAGGCTGTGTGACGCGAAGGAAATGCTTGCGGCGCGTTTCCGAAATTAGCGTCGATAAACGGAGCAATGAGCTGACCGGCGTCGTTGGCGACCCTCGGTTCGAGAGGATAGTCCAAGCCGTGTGCCCAGATTGAATCGCCCGGCCAGAGGAGTCCGAGGAAAATCGAGGGCGGAGCGAGTTGCAAGAGTCCCTCCCAGTTCGAGAGGCACGCGATTCCATCCTGCCGGCTGACGTTGTAGCCGTGAGTGCCAATCAGCACGTTGCGGCCGCGAATGTCGTTTCGCAACTGCAACGGATCGTAGCTCTGATAGTTGGCAAGGCTTGTCCCCTGGCTGATGGCGACCGTAGTGGCTAAGTCGCCGCCGATCGGATCAACGCGCACGTCGAGGAAGCGTGTCATGGGTTACCTATTTCTTGACCAGTTGCAACGTATTGACGGCGGTTGCCAGCGCGGTTGAGAGATCTTTCGCGATGGGAGCCAGCGGCGTTGCCAGCAATCCCACCAATACGGCTTCCGAGATGCTGAGCGGAGAATTCATTGTGATGTTGCCGACAACGGCGAGCGCAATCGCAACCATCCCCGCAAGCGCTCTCGTCCAGTTGCGATATACGTCATCCGAGCGCTGATAGGTCTCATCGAGAAGTGCCGTAAGAATCAGGTCAAACCGGGCGTAGACGTCGCTTTGGGTGGTATCGAGCGGCTTGGACGCGGAAAGCTTTGCAGCGATCATACTGAGCGTTGCAGCATCCACGCCAGTCGCCGTGGCCAGGGCCGCGGCATTCTTAGGGTTGAGGTTCAACTTGACCCGAGATTTTGCAATCGCCTTCTGGCTGCTCAAATCCGTTCCGTTGAACCAGTTCGCCTGCAGAGTTGCTACGATCTTGCTCTGTGATAACGCATTCACGGGATCGCCCGGCGTCAGCGATCGGATGAGAGCCTTGATCCCGCCGAAGCCAATATAATTCACTCCGCCCCAGAGCGCTTTACTTGCATCGACCAGGCCGAAGGCTGCGGTGCCTAATCCTCCGATTGCGGTTATCACTTGCGGGAGACTTTGCATATTCATCGTAGTTCCTCGCTTTCGCACGCTAATTCTACCGGGCCTAAACCACAGTTCAATTTTGTGATGTCCAACTGCCCCTGGGCTCGGCCACGTTGAGCGTGAATGCGCGCTCGGCAGTGCCCTGAATCTGTTTTGACAATTTCCGCATCGACTGGTAGCAGAGAACGCAACCCTGCACATTCACCTGCTGGTCGCCGTCAATCAGACCGCATTTCACCAGAACATAGGGGACCCTTGTTTTTGGACCGGTCCGGCAATCACGAGGGAAAGTTAGAGGGCTTGCCGGAGTCGAGCGTCAACGCGGCGACATGCTAACGCCTCCGGTCAAGCTCATCAACCGAAAAGGGAGGCTTTTACGAAAAACGAAACGGAGCCGACAGGAGGTGATCTTCGCGGTTCGGGGATCGCGTTGGAACGCGGCACATGGGACGGGCGTCAGGATAGGACAGTCGCGTCCTTAACCATTCAAGATCATTTGAAAACTCAGGGACGGATGCGAATGGGATTCCAAGAGCCGACCGCCTGCTCTCTGTTATGCCAGCGACTCATGACATCGCACGAAAAGCCGATAGAAGTTCATGTCCGCTTGGGCGCAAAAGGCATGCCCTTTGGTCATGGGACATATAGCACTAGTGGATGGTTACCTGTGGTTACTAAGTTCCGTTACGGTCTAGCGCGATCCTGCACGGTTTGGCGATGGTGCGGGTTCAGGGCAGACAGTACTCTCTAACCATGATGCGTTACACAAATTCATTTATCGCCGGCCGCCAGCGCATCCAAGGCAGCTTTACTTCCGGTGCAAGGTTACGAAAGGGAACTCATATGAAACGCGCCCTCTCTTCTCTGTTCGTCCCATTGGTCCTGGTTGCAAGCTCCATGGCTGGCGAACTGCCATCGGCCCCGAGCAGCGTCATGAGCGCCATGCCGGCGATCGCGATTGCGACCCCGCCCATGCAACCGAAGCGTATGGCGAACTTTCGCACCGAAAACAAGGTAGTGGACCAGACGTTCATCGCGCTAGCCGTGGTTTCTGCCGGCAGCACGTTCGCTGACTCCTATACGACCCTGTTTGCCCGGGAGAACTGGCTGGCTGGAAAGAAGGGCGTATGCAACGCTGAAGTTGAGTCCGCTTACCTCTATGGAACTCACCCCACGGTTGCCCGCGCTTATGCGGTGGCTTCAGTGAAGAGTGTGGGATCGATCGCCGCCTCGTACTACCTTCGCAAGCACCACAGCAAGCTGTGGAGCGTGCCCCTAGTCGGAAACGCCATCTCGAGTCTGCAGGGTACGACTCAAAACATGATCGTCTGCAACTAGGGGCTGCGCAAAAGCTCCGAGGCTGCGAGTTACTGGACCGTTAGAGTCAGAGGCAGTGAGTGATGCAAGCTGCCGGAGGTTCCAGTAACTGTGATTGAGTAGGTTCCTGCAGTGGTTCCCGTGGTGCCCTGAGGCGTAATGCCCGTCCCGCCAGCGCAGCCGGACATAAACAACATAGCTGGGATGAGGAGGGCGAGCAGAATCAGAACCGAACCCTTCTTCCTCCAGCGCTTTGAAGTCAGCAACATTCCGAAGAGCCCGAACCCTTGAATCTGGATCCAGAAGGCATACACGGGCTGCCGGTGCTGGGGCACAAACAGTAAGGCTTTCGCTGTAGTCCCGGTCGTCGCAATCGTAAGAGTTACAGATGTACGATTCGACCCTGGCGTAGCAGACGACGGCGAAACGCTGCACGTGGAAGATGCAGGCGCCCCGCTGCAAGTGAACTGAATCTGACTGCTGAAGGATCCGCCCACCGGGGAAACTGTCAAAGCAAAGGTAGCCGTTGCTCCCGCTTTGACCGAGGTGGAGTTCGTCGAAGTCGTCAGAATGAAATCAGATCCCGCCCCAGAAAGTGCCACGCTTTGCGGACTTCCCGGGCCATTGTCGGTGATCGTCAGAGTGCCGGTGCGATTCCCAGAGACGGTCGGCGCAAACGTAACGCTCACGGTGCAGGAATCGCCAGCAGAAAGAGTGCTCGGACAATTATTAGTCTGAGCGAAGTCTCCCGTTGTCTGAACGTCGCGGATGTTCAAAGTGGCGTTCCCTAGGTTGGAGAGCGTCACGACCTGCGCCGAGCTGGAACCGCCAACCGCAACCCCAGAGAATTGAAGGGTCGTCGGAGACAGGGAAACGACTGCGGCCAAGCCATTACCGCTCAGGCTGACGACGTGCGGCGATCCTGCAGCATCGTCGTTGACGACAATTGAGCCGATGCGCTGACCTGCTGCCGTGGGGGTGAAGGTAACCGAGAGAGTGCAACTGCCGGCCGCGGGGACGCTGGATCCGCAGTTGTCAGTCTCCGCGAAGTCACCAGTGGTTGACGCCGACGCAATCGTCAGGGCCGCACCGCCCATGTTACGCAGAACGACTTGCTGGGCAGAACTCGTGGACCCAGTCTGCAGCGAAGAAAACTGCAGGCTGTTAGGTGTAAACGATGGCAATGGAGCAGAGACGGCTTCGATCTTCGTAATAAACGCGTCCGTGTCCCCCGCAAGCTGGCTCTGGAACGCCTGCTGGGTCGTGGGAAAGTCCGTAGAGTCGGTCGAGCCGGTTACGTAAAGATTGCCCGCTGCATCCAGCACCATCGCCGCAGCGGTCTCGTCCGCACTTCCTCCCAAATAGGTTGCGAACAGCTGGGAGCCTGCCACGGGATCGATTTCTACAAGCAGGACATCGTTTCCACCCGCGTAGGGTTCGAGGGCATTGACCGTGTTGAAGGAGTTGCTGTTAGTGGTGGTCAACACATAAGCGTCGTTGCTTTGATCGAGAACAATCGCAGCCGGGGCCGCATAGTTATTCGGACCCAGGAATGTGGAGTAAACGAGTGACGATGCCGTTGCGTCAAACTTGGTGACGAAGGCGTAGCTGCAGGCGACGCCAGAGACGGAAGGATCACAGATGCCGGTTGTGGTGATCGGGAACGTTCCGTTGCTGTACGTTAGTCCCGTGATATACGCCGAGCCGGAGGAATCAACGGCGATTCCATGAATGTCCGTAAAGCCCGACGGCTCGTAGAAGTAAGTTGAATATTGAAGACTTCCAGAACTGCTGATCTTGCTGACGAAACCCACGGAAGCGTTCATTTGAGTCGAGTCAGTGCCTAGATATGCGCCAGAGGTGACAGGGAGGTCGTAAGTGTTCGTCGCGCCGGCGATATAGGCGTTGCCGGCCGAGTCCAGAGCCATCCCAGTGATGCCGCTAACCGGCTGGGGCCAGCATGGGCTGCCGTTGCAGTTGTTGGCGAGGTTGGAACTGCCGGCGAAGTATGTGGAGTAAACGAGTGAAGAGCCGTCCGGCGTAAATTTCGTCACAAAGCCATAGTCGCCGTACTCGTTGCCTTGATTAGGAGACGCGGTGGATTGGTAGGCATTGACGACAGGGAAGTTGGTCGAAGACGTGGTTCCCGCTACCAGTACATCCGACAAACTGTCGATCTGCACGCTGCTGGGCACATCCGAGCCGTTTCCGCCCAGGTAGGTCGAATACAAGAGCGAGGAGCCGTCGCTGGAGATTTTCGTCAGGAACGCATTGAAGGATCCTGGATACGTTGATTGATAGGCATTTACTACAGGGAAGTCACTCGATCCGGTGCTGCCGGCGACATAGACGTCGTTCGCACTGTCGAGCACAAGTGCATAGCCGAAATCCTCATTGCTGCCGCCGATATAGTCCGAGTACACAAGATTCGATCCGGTTGCGTCAAACTTTGACACGAATACATGATCCGATCCCGGGGGCAGCGATCCCAGCGAAGCGAGCGGGAAGTCGGCCGAGTCCGTATATCCCGTGACGTACACGCTGCCGCTGGCATCAACCGCGATGCCTGTGGGCGTATCGTCTCCGGTGCCTCCCAGATAAGTCGAGTAATCGAGCACAGGATCGATGACCAGAGGTTTCGTGGAATCGAACTGGGCAACTTGAAATCCCACGCGCGTTGCGCTCTTGATGACATATCCGCCCTGCAAAGGAGCGCGTAGTCCGTTCACTTCCTGGTATACCGCGGGCGCGTGAAAGTGGAGTTCACCGTCGCCCATCTTGACGATCAGGTTGCCTTCGGCACCGAGTTCAAGCTGCTTCGCGCCTTTGATCTCAAATTGAATGCTGGCCGGATCCGAATGCGGGGCGATTGCAAAATCGTATTCCAGTTGCCGATGATTTCCGTAATAGATGAGATCGATTCCGGGATAAACGTTCGTGTAGCGCACTCTCCGATAGGTACGGACGTTTGTGCGCCACTTTGTCCGGTCGTTGCCAATGAAATAGTTCGCGACGCCGGGTTGAGGATCTTCTCCTACCGTCCCCATATTCGTGCCAGCTCCAACAAGCTTGAACTCCAGCGCAGCATTAGATGGCTGCTTGTGCTGGGCAGAGGAAGGGCTGGCGCCGTTGACGGCTTTCACGACTTCCGTGGGCCGCAGACTAAGCACGATGCCGTTCGCAGTCAGAAAGGCGGTGTACCCCTTGGCGCGCGAGAGAAACTTCACCTTTGGATCCGTCTGGCCACGGTTCTCCTCGAAGGTCAACGGCAATTGGCCGTAACGAGCGCCTTGGGTAGCAACCTGGCTGGGTTGCTGTGCCGGACATATAGTTGCTGCGAGTGCGATCGAAAGAATCGTGTAAATAGTTTTCATGCTCATCGTGAATCCCCTATAGGTGGCGGAGGTACTTGAATGCTCTTGCCCGAACGTCGTTGGATAATTCAGGGGGAAGGGTGACTCGCAACGACAACAAGCAAGATGTACATTGCAAGGCCTGTGCCAGCTCTCGGCAACAGGGAGGAGGCGAATAACATGCGTGGATTGTTAGACTTATATTATTTTGAGGGGATGATGGAGTTTGTGGAATCGTCTGTATTCAGGAATATTGTCCCGTAGCTGAACAGTGACGATTTGTCTACGGAGTGTCGAGGAGAAGAGTCATCTCTGGCAGATTCCAGAGGCCATGACGTTTTACCGTCGATCGCGTTTTAGCGGCATGGCTTCGGTTGCGCCGCGCTTAGATAGAAACAGGCATTTCGGCATTCTTCCAGCTTTGCCAACTCGGTGGCCAGCCAGCGCCAGGCCGCCGATGCTGAGATCGCTGATCCGCGCGCCGACAAGTCCTAGGTCGGTTACGCGGACGGTTACTGGGATCTCAACGGGTACGCGCGCTGCGCGCCTGCGGTTCTGCGGCATCGTACCGTAGGCCGCGCGCATGCAGCGGCCCGCATGCTCTGGGTCGGCGGGCTTATGGATCACAAAATTGGCGCCGACGAGAAGAGCATGAGTTTCGGCTCCAGGATTCACCAAAGCTACGATTGTGGAGTTACTGTTTGGGGAGGATTTTCGCGCCGAACGGACGATGCGCGTCGTGGTGTCGGTATCTTGCCAATCAATGATGATGGCGCCGAGCCTTCCATGAGTTACCGCATCGAAGGCGGTTCCGAACTCCTGCCAAACCTCGGTCTGAATCGAGAAAGTGCTCAGGACTTGATTCATCACTTCGACAACCTCGGCGTCATGACTAAACCCAAAGACCGTCGAGCCGGATATGATCTGTCATGGTACTTAAGGAATCTATCGTCTGAACTAGAGACGATGTCCAATTCCTAGACACCACCCGGAGGCGCTGCAGGAGCGACGAAAAGGGTGCTTCAGGGACGCAAATGGATGTCAACGCGCGATCCTGCATTAGACCTGACGCTGTTCCGAGTCAAAACGGAGTTATAAGTCAGGTTCAGCCGAACGACTCGAGGCGGCTCAAGTCGATTTATAAAGTGCGACTAAATCGAGTGTAATCTGCAAGTCAGGGGCAATTGAAATCGCGGTGTTCGGTTTTCGTAACAGAAGACTCTACTGGCTCGAGCCCGGGCGTGGCGGTCTGTAAAGTGATAGTAGCTTTGTAAGCAGGGGCGCTGCCACGACGCGATCAAGCGCTGAAGGTATCGAGGTGTCCATGACCTCGATATTGTCCGGTCGGTCGTTTAACGCGATTCATTTCTGGCAGCCTCCCTTTGTGTAAGTCTCGCCGGACATTCCGCGACTTCTTTCGCGAAAACCCTTCTCCCCCGGAGGGCAACAAAGGTGCATGCGATGTGCGGCTTTTTTCTGCTGCACGTCGAGATGGATGGTTCGATCCGCAACAGAGCCTCCAAGGTAGGAAGCAATCGGCCCCGCATTCGGCGCGAGCCCAGTTTTCCGACCGCTCTCGCTCCAATGCCCAGTTTTCGCGCGAAATTGAGACATACCCACGCAGACGATGGGTTCCGTGGGAAAGAGTCATAATGCCTGGAGCCTAGATGAACGCAAGTGATTCCTTTACCGTTCTGGTGATCGATGAAGACTCGGAAAATCTGAAGATGGTTCGGGAGGCGCTCGAGCAGCACGGCCTTCGGATTCTGACCACTGACAATCCCGAGGAAGGCTTCGCTACATTTCTTCGAGTCCGGCCAAAGGTTGTCGTCTTGCGCCTGGAGATGGAAAAGATAGGTGGCATGGAACTCCTGGAGCGAATGCTCGCAGCCGATCCCGGCCTTGATGCGATTCTGATGGCTGCGGACTATTCTGCGGAGTCGGCGGTCGCGGCGATTCAAAAGGGTGCTTGCGATTACCTCACGCGGCCGCTGGACGTTGACCGGCTGCGATCGCGAATAGTTGGGTTGCTGGCAGACGCTGAGCGACGCCGGAAGACTCTGCACCTCGATCAAGAGCTGGTAGAAGCATACAGCTTTGAAAGCATTGTCGGCCGCAGCCCGCTGATGCTGGAGGTGTTCGCCAAGGTCCGTCGCATCGCGCCACACTTCAGAACGGTACTGGTGACGGGTGCCACGGGAACGGGAAAGGAACTCATTGCCCAGGCGCTCCACCGGCTGAGCCCAGCCGCTCGCGGCAGGTTCGTTGTCTGCAATTGTTCGGCGCTAGTCGACACCTTATTGGAGAGCGAGCTGTTCGGGCATATGCGCGGAGCGTTTACCGGGGCAATCCAAGACAAGGCAGGGCTCTTTGAACACGCCGACGGTGGAACCATTTTCCTTGATGAGATCGGTGAACTGTCTCTGAATGCACAAGCGAAGCTGCTCCGTGTCCTGCAGAATCGACAAATCCAGCGGGTGGGCGCCGTGGCCCCGCGCAACGTGAATGTTCGTGTGGTCGCGGCAACTCATCGCAACCTCAAGGCCATGGTGCTCGAAGGGCGATTTCGCGAAGACCTTTTTTACCGGCTGGCGGTCATTGACATTCCTTTACCGGCGCTGGCAAGCCGCCGGGAAGATATTCCGCTTCTCGTGCGACACTTCGTTGAGAAATTCGCCGCCGAGTATAGAAAGCCGATCGCAGGACTGGCACGCCGGGCACAGCTCAGGATGGCCGCGTATCCGTGGCCTGGCAATGTGCGTGAACTGGAGAATGTGATCGGGAATGCGTGCATGATGGGAGACGACAATCTGATCGATATTGGCGACCTCCCCGAGCGCTTCCGCGAACGTTTTGCTGGCGAAGTATCAGCAGATGACACTTTGCTCTCACTTGAAGAAGTCCAGAGACGCCATATCCTTCGCGTCTTGGAAGGCGTCGGAGGCAATAAGGCGAGAGCTGCAGAGGTGCTGGGCATTGGCCGCGCAACGATCTACGAGATGTTGTCGAAAATGAAAGTCGCGCAAAATGTTTCGAGATGACGTCAAGGCGTCATTTTGCCTGTGGCAAGGTAGTCCTGCGAAGGAACACCAAAAGCGTCAGCGACACGATTGAAAAAAGCGAACAGGGCGGCGATGTATACGGCCTCTGAAATCTGTTCTTCTTCCCAACCAGTGATGCGCAACTTCTCCACGTCTTCCGCAGTAGAGCGGTAGGCAGCGCGAGTAATCAACTCCACATATCGCAACAGAGCGTATTCGGCTGCCGTGAGTCCTGCCTCGTTGAGATTGCCCTCGACGATGGCTTGTACGCATTGATCGGTTGCTCCCTGGACCCGCAGGAAGTAAGCATGGCTGTCCAGTCAATACGGACATCGATTCAGGTAGGAGACTAGCTGGCGATCATCTCTTTGTGACGGCGCGAAAGGTGCCCTTCCGAGAAATGGATCGTGTTGCCTAGTTCGATCACGCGGCGCAGGAAGTCAGGCCGGGCTCCGAAGCATTGAATGATGCCGGGGACTTTCTGTCTGCCCGAACCTGCTCGCCAAAAGTCGTAGGCCGCCGCCGTGTCTCCGGTGGCTTCCGCATCTTCAATAATCCTGATTTTGGTAGCCGACTTCTTGAATGGAATGCCGCCTGAATCTGGACTTTGCTTGGGGTCTTGGTCTGCACTCATCTTAAATTCGTTCTCGTGGCCTTTCCTCTTCCAGGATGCCAATCTCGCGCCAACCGCCCGGCAAGACGCCCTCAGGAGACAGGTCGGAGTGGCGATAAGTTAGCGGGCAAGGGAGTTGCGACGCAATAATGCGAAAACATTATTGGCGATGTCTTTTTGACACGGCGATCGTGGCAACTACTTCTTTCAGATTATTGACTGGCTAGGAGCCATCCCTATAATCGGCGCACTTTCAATCTGTGGGTGAACCCTCGCGTGCGTTCCAATGCTCGACGAGAAGTTGTTTTTGCAAGATAAATTCTGAGTCGTGAGGACAAATGGGGAGAAGCATGCCTAGCGTGAAGGCTCTGACGTTGTTCTTGATGGCCTTTCTGACAAGTTTAAATATGGCAGGACAACAAATTACGGCCAGCATTCGCGGAACGGTGCTGGATCCGAGCGGGGCAATCGTGCAGGCGGCGACGGTCACGGCGAAGCATACCGAGACCGGTTTGACTCGCACTGCGGTTACAGATCGTCAGGGAGAGTACGTTTTGGTTGAACTCCCGATCGGACATTATCAGCTCGAAGTGCGCGCGCAAGGTTTTCAGAAATACTTGCAGCAAGGAATTTCTCTGGACGTCAACGAAACAGCGACGGTAGCAATTCACCTCAAACTCGGAGCGGAGACGCAGCAGGTGGAAGTGAGTGCAGATGCGGCCTTGGTACAAAGCACGGTGAGCAGCCTCGGGCAAACCGTAATGGAGCACGAGATTCTAGACTTGCCGCTGGATGGGCGGAGCTTCTCGCAGTTGGGAACGCTTCAGCCCGGAGTGGTGCCGTTAACGCCCGGACTGCTCGAAGCGGGCGGCCCGGCGCGACAAAATCAAGCATATGTCGTGGATGGCCAGCGTCCTGAATCGAACAACTTCCTGATCGACGGCGCAGACAATGTGAGCTCGGTGGATGGCGGATTTGTTCTCAAGCCGCCGATCGATGCGATCGCCGAGTTTAAAATTCTCAGCCACAACGCGAACGCGGAATTTGGCCGCAACACGGGATCGACCACTAACATCGTCACTCGATCCGGTTCCAACTCATTTCACGGCGCCGCCTGGGAGTTTCTGCGCAACGACGCCATGGATTCGTCGGATTACTTTACACAAAGCGTTCAGCCTTTGAAGCAAAACCAGTTCGGTGCGACGTTCGGAGGCCCGATCCGCAAAGACAAGACGTTCTTCTTTGGATATTACGAAGGCTTCCGCAACCGGCAAGGCGAAACGGTTCCGGCGACTGTGCCCTCTGTCGCGGAAAGACAAGGCAACTTCGCCGAGGAGTGCACGAATCTCGCCGGAGCTTCGTTCAATTCAAGCACTGGTCTGTGCAGCAATCCGCAAGGGCAACTCACGTTCTTCGGGACTCCTGTGCCTTTCAACCAGATGACTGTGTTCACGCCCATTGATCCGATTGCGACGAATATCCTGCCGTTCTTCCCGATGCCGAACCAAGGAGCGAATGGATTCATCGCCACGCAGACCTTGATTGAGAATAACGACCAGTTCGGCATACGCCTGGATCATTATCTTTCCCGCGTTGACACCCTGAATTTCCGGTACATGTACAGCAGCGGCCCGACGACGGATCCGCTTTCGCCGGTCGGAGCGAATGTCCCCGGTTTTCCGGTCGGAGAGGATGATCGCGCGCAGAACTTTGTCGCGCAAGAGACACGCGTTTTCTCGTCCAACACCATCGGCGTGGCGCGATTTTCCTATCTCCGCAACAAGTTCCTGCTCGACGAACACCTGGATCACGAGTCGCCGTCGGACTTGGGATTTCAATACACTCCTACGCTGCCTTCGGCCGCAGGGCCCCCATTTATACAGGTTGGCGGATACGCTTCGGTGGGCGACCCCATCACGGGACCACGCAACACGTTTCAGAACACTTTTGATGTTTCCGGCTCTGTGAGCTGGATTCACGGACGTCACGATTTCAAATTTGGCGGTGGGTATCGACGCGACCAGATCAACGCGCTCCAGGGAATCGCCAGCAACGGCTTCTTTGTATTTGCGAACTTTCCCTATAGCGACGGATTTGCCAGCTTTCTATCGGGGAACCCGGTGGTCTTTCTGCAAGGCGGCGGAAACTTTGATCGCGAAATCCGTGACCGGGCGCTGGACGCTTACGCGCAAGATGATTACAGGGTTAATTCCCGCCTGACCCTGAACGCGGGTCTTCGCTACGAATTGCCGTTTCCAGCGACCGAGAACAATAACCAGGTGAATCTCTTCGTACCGGGAGCGCAGTCGAGGGTTCTTCCCAATGCTCCGGCAGGGCTACTCTATCCCGGCGATGCGGGAGTGCCGGCAGGTTTGATTCCAACGCAGAAGACCGCATTTGCGCCGCGCGTCGGATTGGCGTGGGACCCGCGGGGAGATTCCAAAACAGTGGTCAGCGCTGCTTACGGAATCTTCTATGAGCCCTACTACACAGGGGAGGGCGGCCCGCTGCAAGATCCGGTCAGCGCGCCTCCTTATCTCAAGACGCAGCAGATAAGTTTTCCGGTCAATTCATTTGCCAATCCGTTTTACCCGCCGAATCCGTTTGGCCAGGCGTTCCCCGAGCCAATGACGTTGCTGGTGGTCGCGCGCAACTTGCATTTGCCCTACGCGCAGGATTGGAACCTGAATATTCAACGGTCGTTTGGCGAGGATTGGCTATTGCAGATCGGATACGTCGGGACGACCGGCGTGAGGCTTCCGCGATTCATCGAAGGGAATCCGGCCGCCTTTATCCCTGGCGTCGACGGAAGCGGTAACCCGCTGTCGAACGAAAATAATGTGAACCAGCGGCGGATATATTCGGGATGCACGTTGGCGCAGCCCAATAACTGCGTCTACAGCTCGGTGGGTGAAATTGCCAGCATCGCGAACTCGAGTTACAACGCATTGGAAGCCAGCCTGCGCAAGCGCTTCGGTCACGGGCTCTCGTTCTTGGCTTCGTACACATGGTCGCACTCCATCGATGACGTGTCTTCGTTCAACATTACCGGCTCGGCCTCGCAGCCCGTAGCAGGAGAAAATGATCTGGCGCAGAATCCGTTCAATCTTGCAGCAGAGCGCGGTCCTTCGATGTTCGATGCCCGCCACCGCTTCGTGCTTAGTTATCAGTGGAGCATTCCGTTCTTACAGCATTCGAGTGCGTGGTACAGCAAGGTTCTCGGCAACTGGCAGCTGAACGGAATTATGACTGCCATGAGCGGCACGCCGTTCACGGTGTTTGATGCCAACGATGTTTCGCTGCAAGGGCAGGCGCCTGAGATTTCCGGATTTTCGAGCAACCGCCCAAACGTGATTGGCAATGCGAACTCCGGGCCCCGCACCGTCGCCGAATGGTTCAACACGAGCGCCTTTCAGCAGCTGCAGTCGGATCCGCTGGGCCGTTTCGAGGTATTCGGAGACGAAGGACGCAACGCAGTTCTGGGGCCTCGATATGTGAACTGGGACGCTTCGGCTTTCAAGAATATTCGGCTCACGGAATCGAAAGAATTGCAATTTCGTGGGGAGTTGTTCAACGTCCTCAACCACACCAACTTCCGCTTGCCGGTCAGCGATATTGAATCGCCGACCTTTGGCCAGATCCAGTCAGACGTTAGCCCGAGAGTGATCCAGGTGGCGCTGAAGTTTCTGTTCTAGGGATCAACGCGATTTTGATGTGATCTGAAATGTCCAGCGCAAAAGGGGATCTTGTTGACTAGAAGTAAGGACGAGGACTCCTCAGGAATGTTCGGCTGCTGCGCTCAAAACGCGGAGGACCTGAGTCTAGCGCCCGCTTTCCAGGCTTGCGGCTCGTTCCCAGTCGGACGGGGGCAGCGATACTCCCCAAATGTTTCGTGGCTCATCCAGTTCAATCCCACAGTACATCGGGTTCTCAGGATCGAGATAGACCACCCGAGCCGCGGCACTCTTGTCTGTCACATAAACATAAATTGAGATCTTCATTCCCATCTGCAATTGGACGGCGGTTGCGATCAGAGCTCCATGCAGGCTGACGACGATGGTTTCAGCGTCGCACGTCGAACTCTTTTCGGCTCCCTCTATGGTGATGACAACCTTCAACGGGACACGGGTGCTGCGCCGTAATTCCTTCATGAACGATCTCTCTCAAACAGGGTTGTTCCCGAAGGGTATCACGAGCCATCGGCGGGGACACGTTGGCGTGAGAGTCGTATGCGGCTAGTGGCTCAGGTTCGAGGGTGATGTAGTCAAAGAGCTGCTTCGCCACGTTGGATGTAGTCGAGCCAAAAGGCAGTGAGCACGGTGAGCACGGTGAGCACACGAACAATCCAGGCCCGAACATTACCGTCCTGCTTCGTGCTCGCTGTCCACTTTGATCGACAGGCGCGAGCCGGTTTCGGCTCGCGCTTGTCGCGGACGTGGCCAGCGCCCTTGGGGGGAATATCAGACGAAGGATTTAGTTATCCTGCTGGACCTCACGGGATGCCGGCTCACGCAGCTTTCCCGACGGAGGTTGCGCTCTCCACCTCCAGCAGTCGTCCAGAGCCAACGTCGTAGACGAAGCCGTAAATCGGAATCGACTTTGGCACCAGCGGATGATTGCGAATGCGCTCAACATCGTCAACGACCGCTTGGGCCTGATCGGCGATCGTGAGCCACTCGATGTATTCCCCGGCGCGCGAACCGGGACCCCTTCCCACATCGCGAAAGCCTTTTGCCGTGAGCTCCGCAGTGTCGAGGCTCGACGTCAATAGTCCTCGGATGACACTGTTGGAAAAGAATTCCATCCCGCAGTCTATGTGGTGGATGACGAAGAACTCCCGGGTACCAAGCAGCTTGTAACTGATGACAAGGGAGCGAATGGCATCATCGCTGGCGCGTCCACCTGCATTGCGAATGACGTGTGCGTCTCCTTCGGCTAAGCCGGCATACTTCGCGGGATCGAGCCGGGCGTCCATGCACGTGAGAATGGCAAAGGATCGAGCCGGCGGTAATGCCAGTTTGCTTTTCTCCCCAAAATTGGCGGCGTATTTCCGATTCGACTCGAGAACTTCAGCCAGAATTTGACTCATATACTGTGTTTTCCTCCAAGAATTGGGATCTGTCGCTGCGTTTGGGTACAGCGCCCTCAGCTTTTAGACGTCCGCCGAGCGATGGGGTTAGGACGAAAAAGATTGGGCCGGATTTCCTGCGGCGCGGTTTCCATCGTCGCTGTCGTCCTCGTAAGCGGTGACGTCCTCAGAGACATCAGCGGCGACATTGTGGAACCAGCGCAAAATAGCCAGCACCGCAAACAGCCACCACAGAAACCAGGTCTGTCCTAAGAAGGCCAACATAGGCGATTCCCTCGAAGTCAGATTCCCAACGAGTTCACTATATAATAAAGTCCATTGACATACTATACATTACGATAATTTTCATCGAGAATTAACAAGTGGGAGCTCTGTGAGAGAGTTGGCGGTTGACGACAACTCCTAAGGCCATATGCGCCTTGAAGAATGACACGAGGGCGTTGGCGACGATCTTTTCTTCGCCCGGCTGCAACATGAACGAGTTCATGGAGAGAACTTCCTTCTCTTCGCCGACGGCAAGGACGATTGCGGGCTTGCCCTGGCGCAGAGACCTGGCGACTTCGCGCGGCGTGGGAGACAGGCGTTTGTCCCAATGAATTTCCATGTGAGGAACATGGTTGGCAACCTCGGGCACTGAGAATGACGTTGTGACGCCTGGAATTTTGCCGATTTCTCCGGCGATGAAATCCAGCCGGCGCTGCCATTCGCGGTTGAGTGCATCGTGGTCCTCGTTAAGGTAGGACTCGAGCGCTTTGACCATGCCGATGATTTCTTCTTTGCCGACCTTCTGGCTGCGGCCCAGCGTGTCCTCATGAGGACTGTTGTTGAGGAGCGCATATGCGACAAGATCCTTACGCCCGAGAAGCATGCCCGCGCATTGAGGGCCGCGAATTGCTTTTCCTCCGCTGAAGGCGATGAGATCGTATCCCATCTGCGCGTAGTCCCAAAGATGGGAGACAGGCGGAGTGTCCGCAGCGGCGTCGATGAAGGTCGGGACGTTGTACTGCTTGCCCAGTTTAACCCAGTCGTCCACCTTGATTTGTCCGATGGGATTAGCGAAGTTGCTGAAGTGCATCATCGCCGTTTTGTCGCTGACAGCCTTGGCGATGTCGTCGCGGGTTTCCACCTCAACCAGCCGGGTACCGGTGGCACGAAGCTGGTGATCGAACGGGTTGCGGTGTGATTTCTGAATGATGACTTCGGATTTCATGCCAGTGAGATCCGGAAGTTGCTTGATAAATTGCGGGTTGTCGCCGGTAAGGATTCCGGCGAGGCCTGATTGCATCGCAGCGGCGGCTCCAGAAGTGACGAGTGCCGAGTAGCCTTCAGGAAGCTTCAGCATTTCGGCGATGCGCTTGCCGGCCGCCACTTCGAGATCGGGAACGCTCACAAAGTGGCGTCCCGCCAGAGCCATCGCTGCTTCGACCTCAGGCCGCATCAACGATCCTCCAAGCACCGTCATTGTGCCCTGACCGTTGATGACCGTGGTGACTCCGAGTTCTTCGTACACATTGCCGGTATGGCCGAAGCCAGAAAGGGCCGGGGCCGCAGTGGGAGATGAAGACTCCTTGGGGCGTGCCCACGACGATCGCGGAGCCAACAGGGCGCCGGCCGACGACAGGACAGCGGTGACGAAACTGCGGCGAGGCCACTTCGAGCTGATATCCATAGGCGGGCGCTCCTTGAGCTATTTGCGAAGAGTCATTTTCGAGAACTTACTTGCAAAATTACTTGCGAACCACCGCCGCCGTGCAATTGATTTCGACCAGCGACTGGCCGGGAAGAGCTGCCACTGCGACCGTCGTTCTGGCCGGACCGCCCTTGGGGAAATAAGTTTTGAAGACTTTGTTCATGCCGTCGTAGTTGTCAATGCTCGTGAGGTAAACGCTCAGTTGGAGAATGCTGTCCATCGCGCCGCCTCCGGCTTCGACCAAGGTCTTCACGTTCTCCATCACTTTCGTGGTGTGAGTCTCGATGTCGGTGGCGAACTTGCCGTCTGGATCATGGGAGTGCGCGCCCTGACCTGCGATGTAGATGACTCCGTTGTGAATGATCAGCGGCGTGATGAAGCCGGTGCCGGCGGGTTTCCCTTCGTAGTCCAACTTGCGAACGCCAGCCTGATCTTCGGCAGCAGCGACTGACGAAGTGCCGATCAAGCCCGCGAGCCCAACGCCCGTGAATAGGGAAGCAACTCGAGATGCGAACGTCCTTCGACTTGTAAGCGGTGAAAACATAATCAGTCCTCCTGAGTTGTGAAGTCTTTCCTTATAGCAATCCAAAACAAAAAACGTCGCTACCGGCAGCAATGGTCACGTATTGATTGCCGGCGATTGAGAAGCTCATGGGAGAAGCCGTAATTGTTTGCCCCGTATTGAAATGCCAAAGTTGAGAGCCCGTGCGAGCGTCGACCGCTTCGAAAGACTGAGCGTCATCGCCAAAGAAGACCAAGCCGCCGCTTGTCGTCATCGTGCCGGCGCTCGAGCGGCCGGAGCCGATTTGCGGGTACTTCCATGCCAATTTACCCGTGGCGAGGTCGAAGGCGAGCAGAGTTTTCTGGCTGCCGTCGTCCGGACTGCTCTTCGATCCGGTCGCGTAGTAAGTATGGCGGGGAGCATATTTATCAGGGGCCTGAAACATCAGATTGCAATTTTCCAGAGAAAGAAAATAGAACAGACCGGTCGATGGATTATAGGAGGGCGCGTACCAATTGGTTGCGCCCGCAAAGCCCGGACAGACGCGGGTTCCGCTAGCGGACGGCTGCACTCCCGTGCGAATCGGACGGCCGTCTGGACCAATCTCCTTGGCCCAGTTCATTTTCTCTGCGAAGCGTGCAGCGGAAAGAAATTTGCCATCCACACGGTCGAGAACATAGAGGAAGCCGTTGCGATTGGCCTCGACCAGCAATTTGCGTGCATGCCCTTGATATTCGGCGTCAATCAGGACCGGAGTCTCGGTGGCATCGAAATCGTAAAGATCGTGCGGAGTGAATTGAAAATGCCATTTCAATTTGCCGGTGTCGGGGTCCAGCGCGAGTACGCAGTCGGTGTAAAGATCGTCCCCCGGTCGGACACTGCCATCGAAGTCGGGCGCGGGATTGCTAGTGCCCCAATAAATCGTGTTGAGTTCGGGGTCGAAAGTGCCGGGCATCCAGGTCGTGCCGCCGGCATGAAGATAAGAATTGCCGGGCCAACTTTCTGAACCGGGCTCGCCCGGCGCGGGTATGGTCCAAAAACGCCAGGCTAGCTTTCCGGTTTCGGCGTCGTAGGCCGAAACAAATCCGCGGACGCCATCATCGCCGCCGGACGTTCCGACGATGACCTTGTCTTTTACAACCAGAGGCGCGCTAGTGGCTCCGTAGTTCGGACTGCCGTCAGTGTAGGCAACGTCCCAAAGCAGATGGCCGGAGCGAGCATCGATGCAGAGAAGATGCGCGTTGTCCGTTTCCATGTAGACGCGCCAGTGCCAAAGGCCGACGCCGCGATTGTGATGTTGCGACGCGTCGTCAATCAATCCCTCCGTGATAGGACGGGCATAGTGCCAAATCGTGCGGCCTGTGTGGGCGTCGACTGCATACGCGTCATTTGCCGAGGTGATGAACATGATGCCCTCGAAGACGACGGGAGTCACTTCGAGTGCATCTGAGTTCCGCGCATGGAATACCCACTGGGGATGGAGACGGGCAACGTTGCCTGCATTGATCTGATCGAGAGAAGTGTAACGCCGGCCCGTGTAGTCGCCGTTATAAGACAGCCAATCCGCGCCCAATGGCTGAGCAGACAAGCGCTGCGGCGCAACATCTACGTTGACACCCGCGGCTGATGAGCTTGCTGTCTGGGCTTTTCCGGGCAGGACTGAAAGCCCGATAAGGACAGCTGCGAGCACTGTATGGATTGCCGGCGTCATCGTTCGTTTCAAAAGCTCTCGGGCAAAGCACGAATGTGGTTAGTGCAGCCGCGAATCCGGCGGCCCATACGCATCACTTGCTCGCAACCTTACCACGGCGCACCGGGTTCACCCCGCGTGGTGCGTATCGCGAAGGCGAAGAGCCGGAGTTGTATCCGAGTTCACCCGATATCTCCATGCCGGCCCGCCGGACTAATGGCGCGATTTCGCGAAGGCGCGCAGTCGACATTCGAACGGCTGGTCCTGTAACGCTTAAACTGGCATTCACAGCCCCACTGTGATCCCACACCGGCGCTGCGACACAGCGGACGTGTGGCTCGTGCTCTTCAAGGTCGCACGCATAGCCGTTTTTTCGAACTTTCGCAAGTTCGGTTTGGAGTTCCTGGACGCTGCCGACTGTATTCTCCGTGAAGCGTTGCAGATCCAGTTGGCTTACCAGTCGATCCCTCTCCGTCTCATTCATGTACGCAAGCAGAACTTTTCCGACCGCTGAGCAGTAAAGCGGGACGCTGGCGCCAATCCGGGAGTAAATGCGCAACGGCTGAGGCGAATCGATCTTCTCGATGTAAACCGCAGAGAGACCATGACGGACCGTGAGGTGAACGGTCTCGCGGGTGCGCTGGTTCAAGACTTCAAGATGCGGCAAACTCACCGTGCGAACGTCCAACTGTTCGCGTGCTGCTTGTCCCAGAAAAACACAGGCGATACCGAGGTGATAGTTCCCGGCGTTGTCGCGCATCAGGAAGTTGCCCGACTCCAGATTCACCAGAAAGCGATGGACAGTGCTGACTGGTAATCCTGAACGCTTCGCAATTTCCGATGCAGGCAGCCCTCGGCTCGTCTGTCCCAGAAGCTGGAGCATACGAAGTCCGCGCTGCAACGAGGTGATGTTGTATTCGCGTAGTGTCTTTGCCATCAGAAGCGCTACCGTCCGGTCTGAAGAAAGATACGTTTGAATGAAAGTAGAGTTCAGCAGCTGAAAGTAGATATCACAGCGATTCGCGGAAGTCCAGCACCCCAGCGATGCCCCGAAAACTTGGCATTTGCGTAGGGGCGGCGAGGCAAACGAAAGAATCCCCTTTCGATTGTGACGATAAAACAAGTTGACAGTGATGTGCCGCGTGCGATATTTCAACTGCAACAGTTTTTGTCGCAGTCAAAGTCATTTTTCATTACATGAAATCTGCATAGCCTGTTGCCGAACGGATTACGGTCAGTCCGCGTCGGGTGGGGACAAGTCTTTACTGCGAAGGGGCGAGGGGCATTGATCATGCGGTCCAGCATGCAGTGCAGAGGAGCGACGGCTGCGCTACTTTTCTGCGCCGTCGCGATCAGCTGCTCGTCCGCGCAGGAAACCAATCGCACTAGTGAAAAAGCAAAGCAGCCCACCCGTGCGGGATCGCAGATCGGGCGGCAGACATTTGAATCTACTTGTGCGGCGTGCCACGGCTTAGATGGACGGGGAGGCGAACGCGGCCCCGACATCGCTACCAAACCTGAAGTCGTGCGGAAGTCCGACGAAGAAATCTTGAAGATACTAAGGACTGGAATTCCTCAGGCGGGGATGCCTGCATTTGCCGCGCTCGGTCGGGCGACCCTGTCTGCCACGTTGAAACACTTGCGGCTCCTGCAAGGCAAGGGTGTTGCACCGACCCTGCCGGGAAATGCTGGGACAGGCAAAGAGCTTTTTGCGGGGAAGGCTGGTTGCTCGGAATGCCACATGGTTGAGGGTTTCGGGGGATTTCTTGGGCCGGATCTTTCCAGCTACGGAGCCAGTCACTCCGTCAGCGATATGCGCGGAGCTATCGTGAACACAGGAAAAAGACCGGGTTCGCGCAAAGCATTGGCCAAAGCAACGACCAAAGACGGTCAGACGGTATCTGGCCTGGTTAGGAATGAAGATAACTTTTCCTTGCAACTGCAGTCGCTGGATGGAGCCTTGCACCTTCTGGCGAGGTCGGATCTCGCTGATCTTACCTATAGCTCGAAGCCTCTGATGCCAGAAGACTACGCGAGGAAACTCAGTGAGAAAGAGCTGGATCACTTGATTGCGTACCTGTTGACTGTTGCCCACAAGCAGCAAGCGAAAGGTGTCGTCACCGGCAAGTCGAGAAAAAAGAGTTGGGACGAGGAGTGACTGTGGAGAGAAAGCTCAAACTCGCAGTGTGGTTCGGGTTGTTGGTGTCGCTCGCATGGGCGGCAGCAGGCGAAGGTCCGCGCCGCGAGTTCCAGTTGCAGGCTGAATCGCCGGAATTTTGGAAACTCGTCAACAAAGATGCCAAGCTGGAAGTTCTGGCAGGCGGCCTGGGCTTTACAGAAGGTCCCGTCTGGGATCCACATGGTTTCTCCTACGTCAGCGACGAAGAACTGAACAAGATATTCCGGATCTATCCCGACGGCCACAAAGAGGAACTGGTGTCGCTGGGCGATCCGGATGGGAACACCTATGACGCGCACCAACAACTGATTGATTGTGCGAGCGTGTTGCGGGCGATCATCCGCGTCCACAGTGATGGAACGTATGAGGTGCTGGCGGACAAGTACGAGGACAAGCGATTCAACAGCCCGAACGATGTGGTAATGGGTCCGGACGGTGCGTTCTATTTCACCGATCCGACATTGGATCTGCCAAAAGGACAAAAGCAGGAGCTGGATTTTCAGGGCGTATTTCGATTGGATGCCGCAGGAAGCGTCACGCTGTTAACGAAAGAGCTTTCGCAACCGAATGGTCTCGCCTTTTCTCCTGACGGAAAGCGGTTGTATGTGGACGACAGCGAGAAGAGGGACATCCGAGTTTACGATTTTAAAAAAGATGGCACGATCCACAACGGCCACATATTCGGTGAAGAGCCGGGCGCCAAGGGAGATGGTGTTCCGGATGGGATGAAAGTCGACCGCGCGGGGAATCTCTACGTCACGGGCCCGCAGGGAATTTGGGTGTGGGATCCGGGCGGGCATCATTTGGGAACGATCGTAGTGCCGGAACAGCCCGCAAATTTGGCGTGGGGAGATCCTGACCTGAAGACCTTGTACATCACGGCTACTACATCGATTTACAAGTTGAAGACGAATGCTTCGGGTTTTGTGCCGTACCCGATCAATGATCCAAAGTGATGCGAGACAGAAATTCTTTGTGTTGACAGATTTCATTCAGTGGAATATGTTTTCGCGCCATGGGAGTGTGTGTCGCGCTCGGGAGTATGACTCTGCGGAAATCATGAGGCTAGCCAGCACGGGGCTGTAGATGGGAATTCCAAAAGCAAAGGTCAATGGGCAGGCGTGTCGACTCAGACTGCCGCCTGGGGAGATGGGTGATGAGAAATCGATTCAGATTCTTCGCTCCGATTGTCGTCATCGTGACGTTGTTTTTGGTTCCAACCAGTCTGTTGGCTGATGTCACGGGCTCTGTCCTTGGCGTAGTTCGTGATCAGTCCAAGGCCGTGATCAAGGGAGCGCGGATCACGGTCACGAACACGCAAACCAACCTCTCACAGGAGACGGTCTCGGCCGAGGACGGGTCCTACCGATTTCTTGCGTTGCCCGCCGGAACCTACAAACTGAACGCCACCAACCCTGGCTTTCAACAATTCAACGCGACAGACATTGTCGTCAAGGTGAACGATCAACTGCGCGTCGATATTGCGCTGACTGTTGGGAATGTGAAGGAAGAGATGAGCGTCGCTGCCGACGCGGTTCAGGTGGAAACCGAGAGCACGCAGTTGGGCGATGTGATCGATTCCAAGAAGATGCTCGCCCTGCCGCTGAATGGCCGCAGCTATCTGGACCTGCTCGGCCTGCAAGCGGGGGTGGCGCCGACCGGTTCGGTGACTATCGGTGGCAACTCTGGAACGGGCGCAAGGTCGGTTTCAGGTTACATTCAAAACGCCGGCAATGTCTCAGTGAATGGTCAGCGGGAGACAGCCAACGCATTTCTGGTGAACGGGGGCGATGTCAGCGAGGGACGAAATCTCGGCGCAGGACTGGTTCCGAATCTCGATTCGGTGGAAGAGTTTCGCCTGATCACAAACAGCTTTGACGCCGAGTATGGCAAGTTCAGTGGCGCGGTCATGAACGCCATCACCAAGTCGGGTACCAACGGCTTCCATGGCGATGTGTTCGAGTTCCTGCGCAACGACAAACTGGATGCCTCGAACTTCTTCACACCCGTCAAATCCGAACTGCGGCGCCATCAATTCGGAGGCGTGGCCGGAGGGCCCTTCTGGAAGGACAAGCTATTCTGGTTTACGGATTATCAAGGAACTCGACAGGTGCAGGGCGCGGAAACCGGCATCGTTACCCTGCCGACTGCCAGCGAGCTTCAGGGGAACTTTGGACCGGGGACGACGTGCCTTCTTAACGGGACACTTTCACCTTGTACGTTGAGCGGCGCAGTCGATGGTACTGCGGGCGGCGCTTGTCCCGCGTGTGGCTGGCCGACGGAGCTCTCACAACGGCTGGGTTATACAGTCACAAGTGGCGAGCCATACTGGACTCCTGCTTGCCAGACGCTGCAGGATGCTCAGAACGGCGTGTGCGTGTTTCCGGGAGGCGTAATTCCGAAGAGTGCGTGGTCACCAGCGGCGGCTGGAATTCTCCCATATATCCCGCAGCCGAACATTGATCCTGCGACGGGTACATACTCTGACAATAGCCAAAGAAATACTGTTACGGATAACAAGATCGGAGAGCGGGTCGATTTCAATAACCGCAAGACGGGCAACTGGTCGTTCTACTACCACTTCGACGATTCGACGGTCTTAAGCGCGCTGCCCAGCGGCGGCGCAACCGTTCCAGGCTTCCCCGCGCAGACGCCGACGAGAGCCCAGCAGTTCGTAATGAGTAATACCAAAACGCTCGGGCCCACTGCGGTGAATGAGGCGCGCCTCAGCTTTTTCCGCACCGCCACTCACTTGGACAACCCGAAGGGTGGCAAGGCGCAGCTTTCCTCCCTCGGTTTCGTGACGGGTGCAGGTAGTCTCGGCATAATCCCCGATGCCTATCCCGGATATCCGCAGTATGTGCCCCAAGTCTATTTCAACAACTTCGCCATCGGCGCACCCTCCCTGATCACGTTCCAGCCCAACACCACCTACATGGTATCGGACGGGTTTTCCAAGGTCGTGACCAAGCACACCCTGAAGTTCGGGGGAGAATTCCGATATCTGCAAGTCAACGAACGCAATTTAGCCAGCCAGGACGGAGCTTTCGTCTTCGACGGCAGTGTGACCGGCGTTGATTTCGCCGATTACCTTATTGGAACGCCAAAGGGCCAAGCCGGCTACACGCAGGCTGCTCTCCAGCTGCTGGACTCACGAACTCGCTACGGCGCTGCTTATGCGGAAGACACATGGAAAGCAAAGCCCAACCTCACCTTGAACCTCGGTTTGCGCTGGGAAGTAAGCATGCCCTGGTATGACACGCAGGGCAAGATACAGACTTGGGTTAAGGGAGAGCAGTCAGTGGTCTTTCCAGGTTCTCCCACAGGACTGGTATTTCCGGGTGATCCGGGCATTCCCAAGACGCTAGCGCCCACTCGATACAACAACTTCGGGCCGCGCCTCGGCCTTGCCTACTCGCCCGGTTTCCACGAGGGAGTATTGGGTAAAGTGTTTGGCGGTCCAGGCAAGACCAGTATCCGAGCGGCCTACGGGCTCTACTACACATCGGTGGAAGATCTGAATCTATTTTACGAGGTGGCCGATGCCCCGTTTGGCTTGTACTGGAGCAGTCCGGGACCGGTTTCGTTTACGGAACCGTTCCGAAACCGACTGGACGGAGGTACCGACGGTGAGGGACAGCGTTTCCCGTTCACCATACCGATTCCGGGGAGCCCGGCAAACAAGACGCTCAGTTTCTCAGTGTACGAGCCGATGTCCTATTTCCCCGGATACGACGTCCACAACAAGCTTGCTTATGCCGAGCATTTCAATTTTTCCATCCAGCGCGAGCTGAGCAAGTCGACCGTGTTGACACTAGCTTACGTTGGAACTGAAGGTCACAGGCTCATAACGCAACAGGAAGCCAACCCGGGCAATGCAGGTTTCTGCATGCAACTCACGGCGCAGGGCTATACCGACGTCTCAGCGGGTGCCCTCGGATGCGGACCAAATGCCGAGCAGGATACGTTCCAGCTTGGCAGTGGCCCGTTGGTCTACGGAACAAGGAATACTCTGCTCAACCCGAATTACTGTCCCGGGGCGCAGACCTTGTGCTTTGGCTATGGCAATACCTTTACCCACCTCACCGCGAATTCGATTTACAACGCAGCGCAGGTCACTGTGGAACGCAAGGCCGGCGATGTGACGCTGTTGGCGGCATATACTTTCGCTAAAGCCTTGGACGACTCCTCCGGGTTTGGCGACCTGGTCAATTTTGCCAACCCACGGTTGAGTCGCGGGCTTTCGTCCACCGACGTGCGCCATAATTTCGTAGCCAGCTATGTTTGGGCCATTCCGTTCCATCGCGCTTTCCAGGGGCCGAGAAGGTTGACGGAAGGCTGGCAGTTACAGGGCATAACTCGCTTCGCCGGAGGGGTTCCCATCCAGATGAACCAGAGCGTGGGAGACGCCTCGCTTGCCGGCAGTCCGTCCACGGATATGCCCAATCTTGTCGGGCCGATTCAGATCATGAACCCCCGCGACACAGCCAGCACGGGCGCGTTTACTTATTTCAATCAGAGCTCATTCGCCACCAACAACTGTAGTCTGACGAACGGCGTTTTGGTCGGTTCATGCGGCACATTCGGTACGGCCAATCGGCGATTCTTCCATGGACCTGGTATTACCAACACGGATTTCGGACTGCAAAAGACTATACCCGTCATGGAGGGAAAGGCTTTCGAGATTCGGGGCGAATTCTTCAACATTTTCAACCATGCTCAATTCTTCAATCCCAGTGGGAATATCAGCAGCGGGACCTTCGGCAACGTAACCAGCGCCCGTGATCCGCGCATCGGGCAGGTGAGCGCCAAATTCATCTGGTAGCGCAAGGACGTTCTGCGAAGGGACGGCATCAGCTCGCCGTTCCTTTCCTACTTTGGGTTAAAGTGTTGGGATGCAGGGCAACCTCCGCGGGAAAACCCATCTGATCCGTCATTGGCTCTCGGCTGCCTTCCTGGCTGGAATCCTATTTGCCCCGCAGATGATCGCGCAAACCGCGGCAGACTATCGCAAACGGGCGAACGAACTGGCACAGGCGACGTCCTGGGACGATGCCGTCGCAAACTACCGCAGTGCCCTCGCACTCGAGCCGAATGACGCGGCTACCCACTATGACCTAGCCTTGGCTTTTGAGTACAAAGGAGAGCCCAGCGCGGCCCTCAAAGAGTTTGAGGCAGCCGTTGAACTCCGGCCGAAGTCGGCCGACGCGCACTTTGGATTAGGGAGTATCTGGTTCGATCTGGCGGATCAAGCTTCTGCTCTAAAAGAACTGCGCACCGCCGAGACCCTCGATCCTGCGAATGCCTCTACTCATCGACTGTTGGCCCGAATTCTCTCCCAGCAGAGCAACCTTGAAGACGCCGAGCACGAGCTGAGACTGGCCCTCGGGTTGAAGCCTTCCGCAGAGACTCACCTCGAGCTCGGAGTTGTTGAAGGACAGCTCGGCAAACTCAATGAGGCTACCGCGCAGTTTCGCCATGCGATACGCATCAACCCCGGGCTTGCCCCTGCGCACCTGATGCTGGGGATTGCCTTGCGGCGTCAGGCGGATCACAACGGCGCGTTAGAGCAATTCAGGAAGGCGGTGGCGCTCAATCCGAACGACGCGGATGCCCAATACAACCTGGGCCGCGAGTTGAGAGCGGGAGGCGACACTGCTGGGGCCATCGCCGCCTTTCGTCGCGCGATCGAGTTGAAACCAGACCTGGAGCAAGCGCACTACAATCTTGCCGTCGCCTTGCGCACGCAGGGAGACGCAAGTAATGCCAAAAAAGAATTCGATGAACTGTCGGGGCTGCATAATTTCCGCTCGAAGCTGGCGCAATCAAAGCTGATGATCACCCAAGGCGTGGATGCGCTCAAAAAGCAGAAATTCGATGACGCCGTGGACTTGTTCCAGCAATCCGCCGAGCTGACGGCTCAACTTCCCACCAGCTACTACTATATGGGCCTTGCATGGGAAGGAAAGAATGAAGCGGTGAGCGCGAAAGAAGCGTACGAAAAAGCGCTGGAACTGAAGCCGGACTACGCGCAGGCGCACGCAAGCTATGGATTATTTTTGTGGAAAGCGGGAGACCAGACGCGAGGGCTGCAGGAATTTCAGCAGGCGGTGATGAGCGATCCGGACTTGGAGGAGGCGCACTATAACCTCGGGATCGCACTCGCTCAATTGCAGCGTCCGCAGGAGGCTGTTCGCGAACTGACGGAGGCGGTCGCGCTTGATCCTCAAAACGTGGATGCGAGAGTGCAATTGGGATTGGCGCTAAGTCAAAACAACGATCCCGCTGCCGCCGTCAACGTTTTTCGAGATCTCATAAGAAGAGACCCAAAATTTGCGGAAGGTCACAATAACCTTGGGCTGGTGCTGCTGCAGGCCGGGGAGATTCGTAAGGCAGAAGCGGAGTTTGCGGAAGCGGCGCGGCTCAAACCACGCTACGCCGAAGCGCACTACAATCTCGCCCTGGCATTTCGACAGGAAGGGAAAAGCGCAGAGGCGCAGCATGAGTTTTCGAGGGCGTATGAGATCGAGCCGGAATTGAAAAGCCTGCCGCTCCCATAACAGAAATACCTAATTCGCAGTTTTGCCGCGAACGGCGATCAGCGAAACCTGCTCCAAGTCTGGGAAGCGGTCCTCTTTGTCGGCCTTGCGTTCCGTTGGAGCAATCTGCTGAAGAATGGTGCGGGCCGGCATCGTCGGGCCAAAGTACTCGCCGTAGACTTCATCAAACGAAGCCGCATCGGCCAGATCGTCCAGGTACACAGTTGTCGACACGACTTGGCTGAACTCCATGCCAGCTTCTTCGAGGTTGTCGAGCTGGTTCCGCATGGTCTGCCGGAGTTGGTGCGGGGTGGTCGAGGCATAGACACCGCCATGGGGGCCAGGGATGAAGCCGCTCTTCGCCGAGCAATATAAGGTATCGCCCGCGAAGACGCAGGGACTGGCCGTGGGACTGGGAGGCATGTTCTTGGGCCGCACGGCTTTGCGTTGCTGAAGGTCCCGAACCGCCACGCCCGTGTATTCGATATGAGCGCCGCCGGGGAGACTGGATACCTCGATGGTGGCGCGCGCGGGAGTATTGCCGAACTCAAACCGCCGTGCGTAATGCTCATTCATGATCCGCATGGGGATGTCGGATGTCAGGTAAGGATTTACGAATACCATGTTGCCTAGCGTAAGGCCGGCCGCTTTTAGGACCGCTTCCATTTGGTCGAGCGCCAGATCGACTTGCGCCGCTGGGTCATCGGGAACCCTCCCGTCTACCGGATCGCTGCCAGTCATGCTGGATATGAAAAGCCGGTCGTGCGTGAGGATGCCGGGCGAAAAAGAAGTCTCTGGTTTGTAGTTCGCCGGGTATATCGCATGCTTGTCCTTCAAATTGCGTACCGCAACGGCATTGATCCGAATGGAAGGATCGGGAATCCGAGCGACGCCCAACACGGCGCGTGCGGGCGGAGTTTTGGCAAAGTACTCAGCGAAGACTTTGTCCATTTCGCCGTACTGGTTAATATCCGGCAGGTAGACCTGAACGTAGACGACGTGGTCCATGGTCAATCCCGCAGCTTCGACAACCGCCTTCACGTTGTCGAGCGCCTGCCGCACTTGTCCGGCAAACGTTGCCGGAGAACTGCCATCCGGGCGAAGAGGCCCCTGACCCGAAATGTAGACGTAGTCTCCCGCATTCACACCAGGCGAATAGACGTGATTCGCGTGAGGTGCCATCTGAGCGGGAACGACGGCGCGAACTTGCTCTTGCGCCAGGAGCGTAGACGATAGCAAAATTCCAACCAGTAGCAATCGCATAGGAACCTTCGGATCCAGATTGTTCGGAACCAACGCACTCGCGGGATTACGCTGCCTTTTTCTGAGCAGCGCCGAGAATGGCGCGCAGCCTCTGCCCGACGATCATTTCCTCTCCGGGCTTGATGGTCATGGAGACAAGTTCGATGTGATCGGGGCCCTTCCGTTCTTTGTGATTCGGATTACCCTCGCGAACTGCTTTCACCAGGCTCGGATTGTCGAGCCCGAGCACTTCGATCACAGGATCCTCCGCGCGCAACTGCCCGACACAATCGGCAATACTGAATCGCCAGGCCTGTTGATCCCAGGAGAGTTTAAGGGTTGGATAACGGTTCCCATCATCCGGAGTGTATGTTTCGGTCTTCACGCCGGGCACGGTCTCGACCAACTTCCGGATTCGATCGATGCGGCCATTCCATTCGGCGTAGAGCTTTTTCTCGTCCAGATTCAGCCAAGTCTCAAGGGCTGTCAGGCAACCGATGATTTCTTCCTTTCCGACTTTCATCGGACGGCAGACGGCGCCCTCCCGCGGACTGGAATTGAGAAGTGCGGCTTCGACCAAGTCTTTTCGACCCAGAAGCAAGCCGCTACACTGCGGGCCGCGCAGTCCTTTCCCGCCTGAGAAGCAATAGAGATCGATGCCCATCCGAGCATAGAGCCTGGCGTTGTCGGCGGGCGGAATGCCCGCGGCATCGTCGAGCAGCATGGGGACCTTGTGGTCTTTGGCGATGGCCAGCACCTTCTGCAGCTTTTCCCCCAGATCGGTGGCGTAGATCATGGCGGTCTTGTCGTTGATGGCGTTCGCGAGTTCTTCTGGCGAATACGAGAGAACCAATTTGGCCCCGGTCAGCCGAATCGCGCTATCGAACGCGCTGCGGCCTCCCACCATGACTACTTCGTTTTTCAGTCCAGTTGTATCCGGGAGTTGCCAGATAAGTTTGTCGTCGGTACCGGCCATACATCCAGCAGTGGCTGCAGCCATTGCACCCGCAGAGCCTGAAGTGACGATGCCGGATTCGGCTCCCGTGAGCTGAGACAGGCGGCGTCCCACCGCGCGCTGCAATTCGATCACATTCACAAAATATTCTCCGGCTTCCAACTGCGCCTTCTGCACTTCCGGAAACTCGAGCGAGCCACTGAGGTAGGTCCACGTGCCCCGGCAATTGATCACGGTCTTCACGCCGAGCCGGGTGTAGACGTTCTGCCGCGGATCTTTACCAATCGCGGTGGCGGCTTGACCATAAAGGTCGCGCGCGGCAAGTTGACCCAGCAGCGGAGCCGCCGCCACCAATTTTACGAATGATCGCCGGCTGGAATTTTGAACTCGCATCGCAAAACCTCCTCAGGGACCGTTTCAATGCTAAACGTTGTTTTGTTGCAAACTCTTCGCCACGGCGGTGAAGCTGCCGCGGCCTAGTCGTCGTCTTCAGGTAGCGGAATCCGCGATCGCACTGCCAGGATGTGGGCCTTCGCCCCCGCTTTGTTCTGGTTGTAGAACCCTACCGTACAGTTTGCGCGGAAGTAATAAGCGTCTCCCGCATGTGCCGGATATCGGCCTTCGACGCCGTCTATTCCGCTGCCCGCCACCATGTCGCCCTGACCGTCGAGGACAATGTAGATTTCTTCCGCGGTCTCATGATGGTGCGGGAAGTTCGTGCCTCCCGGGGGCGAAGTCCATCCAGAAAAGACTAGTCACCACGTAGGCATCGTCAATGGCGTCGCGTTTCGCGCCACGGGGACCCTCCATGAGCTTGTACAAGACCGAATTGGGGTGACCGTCGACGGTCTCTTCTTTGACATCCTCCAGATTGACGATTTTAGGATGCGCGGGTGGATTGCCGACCGACGTTTTCGACGGGATTTTGAAACCCATCACCAGCACTCGCAGGCGCTTTTCGGAGTTGTTGGCGATCGAATGTTTTGCGCCGGGCGAGAGGTAAGTGAAGTCGTTGGGGCGCAATGAATGGGTCTCGTCCCCATAGTGCAGAAGGCCTGAGCCTTCGAGGACGAAGTAGAGTTCTTCCTCGTGATCGTTGAGAACACTCTGACACTCACCTCGGGCCGCAAGAGTAAGCTCCTCGAATCGCGTGACACTTCGCAGGATTCGATTCTCTGCGTCGCCCTCGCCGAAGATTGGTGTGTATTGGCAACTGCCGGAGGATTGATCAACCTTTGCCGGACTGGAGAGTGGGATGTACCGGTGCAGCCAGGTGGGGTCCACCTTGCGATCCTGAGCCAGCAGGTTCGAGGCCGCCCACAGGAATAGCAGCACTGCTCTGAGGCTCACACTTGCATTGCGTCCGCGCGCCCGGTTCATGGGAGAAGTTGGTATACCACACAATTTGCTTGACGCAAATCGAATTATTTCGTTTTATTGGGTTTCATTTCGTTCCCTGAAAACGAGGTGCCGTTTTGAGGATTTCTGAGTGCATGCTACCCTCAACCGCGTCGATTCCTGGGAGCCAGATGCAATTCATGACAAGACATCCTCGTGGGGCGAATCGGATGCGGCGGTTCGTCGTGATTTTATCTCTGATGGTAATCGGAATGACGATGCGCGCCGTTCGGGCGAGCGGTCAGTCAACACCGGCCAAGAACTCGGAGTGCCGCGTGGAAGCCGCGGATTATAAGGGCTGGCATGCGCAACAGATTTCGAACCAGTGGGTCCAACTGATTGTGGTGCCTCAGAACGGCGGGCGCCTGATGCAGGTGACCTTTGCCGGGCACTCCTACCTGTTTGTTAATCCAAAACTCTCGGGTAAATACCTGCCACCGAGCACCAGCCAATGGTTCAACTATGGTGGCGACAAGCTTTGGCTCTTACCCGAAGGGAACGACGACGAACAGCACTGGCCCGGGAACTCGGACGTGCTCGACGACGGCCTATTCACCTTTCGAAAGCTTTCGGAAGGACAACGCTGTGAAATCGAACTTACGAGTCCGGCCGATCTGCAGACGGGAGTTCAATTTATACGAACGATCCGCATTGACGCCGATTCTCCGCGCATCGCCTTTCACGCGTCGATGAAAAACGTGACGGGCCACAGTCTCGAATGGTCGATGCAGTCCGTTTCGCAATACGACACTTCCGAGAATACCTTGCAGAGCCAAGGCGGCCCCGCGCATATCAACCACGATTTTTGGACGTACACTCCGGCGAACGCGTCCAGCAGCTATCTCAACCGCTATCACGTTCGCTTTGGTCCAGCTGAAAACCCTGCGGTTTCGGTGAGGAACGATGGTCTCTTTAATGTGCACTATGTGCACATGGCTGCCGAGCTATGGATCGATTCGAAACAAGGATGGCTCGCTGTCGTTGATGGTGGTAGTAAGTACGCCATGGTCGAACGCTTTCAATACGAAGAGACTATGCTGTATCCGGGCAAAGCTTCCGTCATTTTTTGGACAAACGGTCCAGAGATGAGGCTGAACGAGGAAGGGAATCCTTCGGTAAGCGCGGATCCAGACGCCAGTCCTTATTATCTCGAGGCTGAGCTCAATAGCCCGATGTGCCGGTTGCGTCCCGGGGAAAGCTGCAATTTCGAGACGGAGTGGTTTCCCACGAGATCCGGAAGTGAATTTCATGGCGTGACCGATGCAGGAATTGTGATCCGCCCGCTTCGAGCCCTACTTCGAGAGAATGGGAAAGTCAGTCTTTCCGGTTCGTTTGGAGTGTTCTTCTCCGGGGTCCTGGAGGCGCGCCTCTACGACGACCATGGAAAGAACCTGGGAACAGTGCGCGTGTTGGATGTGAATCCATCCGATGCAGTCTCGCTCGAGTCGGAGATCTCTCCTCCATCAAGGCCGGGGCGGCTCTCGCTTCACCTCGTGGACCAGGCGGGTGTAGATCGCGGCGCGATTCAGGAAGTACCCGTCGCCATCCCGGACAAGCGCTGAGACGAAACTGCTGGCAGCACAATCGTTGTACTCGTATGAGTCACCGACAATCAGGAGGACGGAATGGAACGATCTTTCGCGTACCGGAAAACACGCATACTCGTCATCATTCTCGGGACGCTGGGTCTAGTTACCGCGGGGGCTACTGGGGGCCGGTTGGCGAAGGCACAATCCAGCCCTGCGGCTGCATCCTCTTTAACTGACAATGAACTGATCGCACAATTTCGGAGAGTCGAAGTTGCATCTGTGTCCGATGCCATCGAGCAGATTACCGGCAACAAGATGTATATGACACATCGGATGCAGCCGATCTTCACGGCCAAATTTGCGGGATTTGCGCGCACGGTGCGGCTCAAGAAAGACGAAGGCAACAAAGACCCGGAGGCTCTCACGGGGATGCTGGAAGCAATTGATCAGGGATCAACCGATTCGGTGTACGTGATGGCGGTCGAAGACGGAGAGGACATCGCGGGAATGGGCGGATTGATGGGGACCGCGATGGCGGTTCGCGGATATGCAGGAGCGGTGATCGATGGCGGAGTGCGGGACGTGGCGTACCTGCGCAAAATCGGCTTTCCCGTCTTTGCTACGGGAATCGTGCCCTCCACTTCGGTGCATCACTACCGCTTTGGGGGATCGCAGATTCCGTTGGTGTGTAGTGGAGTTCCTGTCAGTCCCGGCGATATCGTCGTCGCCGATAGCGACGGCGTTGCCGTTGTGCCAAGAGCGCAGGCGCAGAGCGTTCTCACGCTGGCGCAGCAGATGGACTACAAGGAGCACTCAATGTATGCCGTCATCGAACAATTGAAATCCATCGTAAAGGCTGTGAAACAATTCGGACGTCTCTAGTGAAGGCGTGATCAGGAGATTCGCGCGCATGCTGCAACCCGCACGCCGGCGTTTGGCAATTCTATTCCTTTCGAGGTGCCGGTGATCGCTAGAGACAAGAGCAATGTGCGCTGGTTCCTCGTCTTCTGGCTGTTCCTCTTGAGTGCCGTATCGTATCTGGACCGAGTCAACATATCGATCGCCGGCGGGTTAATTGTCGATGCATACCATTTGACCGATGTGCAGTTGGGCACGGTGTTCAGCGCGCTCGTCGCCGGTTACGCGCTGTTTCAAACGCTCGGAGGCTATCTCGCTGACCGGTTTGGCCCGCGACGCGTACTCGCTGGGGGAGTCATTTGGTGGGGGATCTTTACGGCATTGACGGCGCTAGTCCCGCCTAATATCAGCGGCGCACTGATTCTGTTTGTTGCGGTTCGCTTTCTTCTCGGCGCTGGCGAAGCAGTCATCTATCCGGCGGCGAATCAGTTCGTGGCGCGTTGGATTCCGGTGCGCGAGCGCGGCATTGCCAACGGCTGGATCTTTGCCGGCGTGGGTGCCGGCGCCGGGCTCACACCGCCGCTCATCACTTACCTCATGATTCACTACGGCTGGAGATCGTCATTCTTGGTCTGTTCGGCCATTGGATTTCTAGCCGGAGCAGTCTGGTTCATTGCGGCTCGCGACACTCCATCCGAGCATCCGCGTGTCTCCGCTTCCGAACTCGCTGTGATCCAGTCCGGACTCGAGATCTCTCAGGCGAATAGCCAGTCATCTTCTGGGGCCGGGGGGCCGGCCAAAGAGCTTGTGCCTTGGACGCGGGTGGTGCAGAGCCGTGAAGTCTGGGCCGTCACCGTTAGCTATTTTTGCTATGGATATGTTGCGTGGATTTTCTTCAGTTGGTTCTATCGCTATCTTGCGAAAGTGCGCGGCCTTGATCTGAAGTCGAGCGCGGTATATTCCATGCTGCCGTTTCTGGCGATGCTCCTGTGTTGCCTGCTCGGAGGGACCATCAACGACCGGCTCACGCAGTGGAAGGGCCCGCGGCTCGGGCGTTGCGGACTGGCCGCGTTTGCAATGGCTCTTGCGGGAGTCTTTATCGCATTTGGCTCGCAGGTTCAAGGCGTACGCCTGGCCAGCGTCGTGCTCGCGGGAGGGGCTGGAGCGCTCTATTTATCCCAGAGTTCTTTCTGGTCTTTGACGGCGGACATTGCGGGCGGCTCTGCAGGATCGGTCTCGGGATTCATGAATATGGGGGGCCAAATAGGCGGAGCGGTGACCGGCTCACTCACGCCCTGGATTGCAGCGCGCTATGGCTGGACGGCGTCCTTCCTCGTCGCCGCTGCTTTGTGTGGCGTGGGAGCGGTCAGTTGGCTTGCTGTTAATCCTGTGAACACGTTGACGGGACCGCGCGGAGAATCCCCGAAACCATAAATCTTCGCCGAGACCTTCGCCACTGCGAGACTATTTCGCGAGACTACTTCACCACCGCCTGAGAACCTCGGGCCAATACGTTCTGCAGGGCGGGTCCGAGCAGGGAACTCGAGTTCTTGTCGATATAAATCGTCGCGTTCGAGTGCCGGCGCAGAATTGATGCCGGTACCGCGGGGCTGATCTCTGCCTCGGAACACGCTTTTATCGCTTGCGCTTTGCGGGTGTCAGGAACTACCGCAAGGATTTCTTTCGCCTTGAGAATCTGGCGCGCCGACATCGAGATGGCCCGCTTGGGCACCTGGGAAATATCGGCGAACCAGGCTTCCCCCACTTGCTGCTGGCGGCAAGCCTCGTCGAGAGTGACGATGATATAGGGTTCCTCCGTATCGAAATCGGCAGGCGGATCGTTGAACGCGATATGTGCATTCTCGCCAATGCCGAGGAACGCGATGTCGATCGGCGCTGACGCGAGCTGTTTGCCGATATCACGAACCGCCGCCGCCGGGTCCGCAGCATCGCCCGGGAGGAGGTGATAGCGCGTGATTCCCGTTTTCGCGACCAGCAACTCCGTCAGCATTTTTCGGAAACTTCCAGGATGCGAAATCGGCAATCCAATGTACTCGTCTAGGTGGAAAACCTCGACACATGTCCAATCGATTGCCGGGGCGCTGGTGAGAGCATCCAGAAACTCGATTTGAGAAGCAGCCGTCGCAGCAATGATCCGCGCGTGTCCCTGTCTTGAGATGGCGGACCGAATTGCGGTCGCGGCCTGTTCGGCTGCCGCCCTTCCCAAGAATATTTTGTCATTGAAAAGTCTAAGAAGCATGTGCGGGATTCCAATTGAGGCAATGATGGAAGACGGGGAATTATACAGAATGAAATCTAAATCGATGCCAGGTCGCAGCCGAGAAAGCTCGCTGGAAAGTCAGTGTAGAAGCCGATGCAAATGCCGCCTGGATTTCGCGGAGCCGAGTCCAAGGCAAGCTGTGGGATTGGCTCAACCCATTGAAACCAAATGGAGAATTTGGTTGTGGGGGGTGGATTTGAACCACCGACCTTTGGGTTATGAGTCCAAAACTATTATTATTTTCAACAACTTACAGGACGCGGGTGGCCCCTGAAAAACCTTGTAAGAAGCGCTAAGGAATCCTTATTGGACAGTTAAAGGACAGTAGAGTTTCGGGGCATTCCAACTCCCGTTCGTGTTGTGATTTGTCGCAGGATAACCACTGATTAAGAGTCCGCCGAGGGTGCCCCCCCAAATGGCTCACTGGATTTTCTGATGCGTTACTCGCCATTTCACGAGGCCGCGTGGGTTGACTCGATCGCGCTCGCAACAAAGGCACCGAGCTCTCGTTAAGAAAGGCTTGCTTTTCATCTAATATCAATCTAATATTTAGATGGTTAATCCAATGCAAAGCCTTACACTCAAACTCAAGCAGGCCAGCGCCGTACTGGGAGTGCCGCCAAAAGACCTTCAAAACCTGGTCCAGCTGGGGGTCATCCGTCCTGTGCGCCGCAATAGTGTGTGCTGGTTTGACACGAATCTCCTGTTAGAAGCGAAAGTGGCTTTTTATCTCAAGGAGACCCTCGGCAGTTCGAGTGATCTCCTGGCCAGATTTACCGAGGCGTTTTCGAAGAACCTTGGAAAAGCCAAAATGGCCGATTTGGGAGACATCTGCCTTCGCTCTCGTCCGCTCAACGGCACCAGTGCCGTAGAAATCAAGATTCCAGTTCGCTCGTTGGCTCGGGAACTGGGGGAACAGATCCCTCTCGCTTCCGTTTACAAGGACCTACCTAAGGGTCGCAAGAGAGCTGGATGGAAGAAGAGCTTCTTGCGGAGCGCTCAGAAAGCGGCTGCTAATCTGGGCGATATCTCAGAGGAACAGATTCTGAAAACCGTTCGTGAATACCGCTCGGGACGGAAGAAGCCGCCGGAGATCACTGTCGTTGCCCGGACCAAAACGAAAACGGCCTAGAGGCGTCGTCGATACGTCCGTCCTGGTAGCGGGAATCGCGGGACTCAAGTCTCCTGAGATCGCTCCCAAGAATCCAAGCGCCAACCTCCTCCGGAACTGGATCGAAGGGAATACGTTTGTCTGGCTGGTGAGCGACGAGATTCTTCTGGAATACAAACGAGTCTTGGGAAGGCTAGCCGTCCGCCGGCCCCTCATCGGGAAGATCGTCAATTTGCTACGGGAAGAGGCGGAACTTGTTCCTGCCGCTGCTCTGCGAAACATCTCTCCCGATCCCGGAGACGATCCCTTCTGCGCGTGCGCTGAAACTGGCCTGGCAGCATTCATTGTGACACTGAATCCGAAGGATTTTCCGCAATCGCTCCTATCAGCTCAGGTGATCAGGCCCGGCGAAAGCATTCCAACAACCGCCCGCCGAAGGCCACGACATACTTCACGGTAGCCGATGTTGATAGGGCTCTAGGGACTCGGGACGGCAAAACAGCTAATACCGCAGCACCGCTGTGCAGTTAGCTCAACATCAGGCGGACGAACCGCAGTAAGCCTAACCATACACCTCGTTTGTCCTCGTAACTCTGGCTGCAGTCTGCCCTGTCACCGACTTCCGACACAATCGATCGGGTATCCGCTATTTCCTCGCAGACCACACCTTTAGCCCGCCAATTCGCCAGCAAAGGGGTTGTCATGGGCTCCGAAGCGCTTGTTATCGGTCTAGAATACGCCATGCGACAAGACAGTTGTGAGCTGTTTCCGGACGATCGGAGCAACGCCGGTTCCCAGGAATTCGATCGACCGTAACATCTTTTCGTGCGGGAGAGCAGAGACACCCATTTGGAAGGTAATTCGAGAAAGGCCTCCGAGGACTTCGTTCACGTAAAGTATCTTCTCCGCCACCTTCTCAGCATCTCCGATAATCAGTGCACCGGTGGGCCCGCGCAGAGCGTCAAACTGCGCCCGAGTTGCGGGGGGCCAGCCGCGTTCCTTACCGATCTCTGTGAAGGTGTGAGCGTATCCTGGATAGAAATCGTCGGCAGCTTCCTGCGTGGTGTCTCCCAAAAACCCGATTGCGTGAAGTCCGACCACCAGCTTCTCGGCGAGGTGGCCGGCGCGGCGCCCAGCCTCGCGGTAAAGATCGATTAGGGGCCGAAATCGTTTGGGTTCGCCGCCGATGATGGCGACCATCAGGGGAAGCCCGAGCGTGCCGGCGCGAACGAATGATTCTGGAGTGCCACCGACGCCGACCCAAATAGGCAGTGGATCCTGAAGCGGACCCGGATAGACCGCTTGCCCAGTGAGAGGAGCGCGGTGCCTCCCCGTCCAGTGAACCTGTATGTTCTCGCGGATCTTAAGAAGAAGCTCCAGCTTCTCTTGGAAAAGTGAATCATAATCATGCAGATCGAAACCGAAGAGCGGAAAAGCCTCGATTGACGAACCTCGTCCCGCAACAATTTCAGCGCGCCCATGGGAGATGAGGTCCAGAGTGGCGAATTCCTGAAAGATTCGGACGGGGTCGGCGGCGCTGAGAACGGTTACCGCACTTGTTAGGCGAATGTTCTTGGTGCGGGCAGCGGCCGCACCCAGGATCACAGGCGGAGCCGAATCCACGAACTCGCTGCGGTGGTGTTCCCCGATGCCAAAGACATCGAGGCCGACCTGGTCGGCCCGGACAATCTCTTCCAGCAGATTGTCCATGCGCTGAAGAGCGCTCACGGTCAGACCCGTAGCCGGGTCAGAAATGACTGCTCCGAAGCTGTCGACACCGATCTGCATCTTTGTTACTCCTGACATCTGTGAACCGCGCACATTCGATCCCCGAGCGCGGACTGTGTGGAAGTCTTCCTCACTGAGTTCGTAACGTCTTCATTGCTGCGCCCCAAGCAATCACCTCGTCCGCCATTAAGTGCACAGCCTTGTCGTGCCGTTCGTGCGGCTTAAAGGTCGTGAAATTCTCGAAGTCTGTCCACATCGAGAGGGCCACCTGCGCTCGCACGCCCGCAATCTTGATTTCGCCCATCACGAGTCTCAAGTTCTCCACCGCTCGGACACCGCCTGCACAGCCATATCCGACAAATCCCGCCGCTTTGTTATTCCATTCGTGATAAAGGAAGTCGATCGCGTTCTTCAATGCTGCCGAAGTCGCATGGTTGTATTCGGGGGTGACGAAAATGTAGGCGTCGAAAGCGGCAATTTTCTCGCTCCAGTTCTTTGTGTGCGCCTTGCCGTACTGATGCATGACGGGACGCGACCGGGACGAAAGGCTGCGGCTGTCGCAAAGTGGGTGGGGACGGTATGTCCTCGTGCCGCTCGCGCAGCGGAGGAACTGCGATGGAATGCTGGGTTCTCGAAGTGCGAGTGTGCGATAGGCATGGCGCAAGATACTTAACGGAAATGAGGCAAAGATGCCGCAAAGACTGGTAATCAGTCCGAGTGTTACGCGAGAGGCTTCCAATTACTGTCTCGAATTGCTCAGCACATCAACTCGCGGCATGGAACAGTAACCCGTAGGATAAGGATGGGAACAGTGCGGCTTCCGCTCTTGATTCTGCATATTCTCGCTGGGAGCATCGGCTTGCTGACCGGCACGGTCGCCATGGCTGTGCGCAAAGGCGGCAAGCTTCACCGCGCATCCGGCAACGTCTTCACCGTTGCCATGTTGACGCTAGCCACAAGCGCCTTCTGCCTAGCCATCCTGAAATCTCAGCAGGGCAACATCGTCGGCAGCGTTGGCACCTTCTATCTAATCGGCACGGCTTGGCTTGCCGGACGCCGCGGAGGACGCACACATCTTATTGACTGGGGTGCGCTTTTCATCGGTTTCGCCGGCGCAGGTGCGGCTATCGCCTTAGGCGTTTACACCCTTCACAACCCCGCCGGCGTCGACAAAACTACTGCCCCAGCCGGCATGAGCTTTTTCTTCGGCGCCATCCTGCTGCTCGCCGTTGCCGGGGACATCCGAATGCTCGCACGCGGCGGAATTTCAGGACGGCAGCGTTTCACTCGGCACCTGTGGCGCATGTGCTACGGACTCTTCATCGCGACAGGCTCTTTCTTCCTGGGTCAGCAGCAAGTTTTCCCGTCCTTCCTGCGCGGCTCAATATTCCTGACCGTACCAGCACTTCTGCCGCTACCCCTGCTGATCTACTGGTTCCTCCGCGTGCGGTTCGGCAAGGCTTACAAGAACCAGTTGCTGCCCAACCCGGTACCGGCGACCACTTGAAAACGTGATTAATCGCAGGAAAGAATGTTTTTCCGTCGGATGACAGACACAGCTTTCAAGGTTGGAACGGAGGCACGTATGTATCACGCGATTGTCAAACGGATTGCTCTGCAAAACTTTCTGCGAGTGAATCAGAAGGCCTACGCCCCGATCCTGAAGGGCTGTTCCTCAGATGTTCATCATCGGTTCGGCGGGCATCACGCACTCGGCGGCGAGCGGCACGATCGTGAAGCGCTGGGGCGATGGTTCGAACGGCTGGGCCGGCTGGCTCCCACGTTGCAGCTCATAGTTCATGATGTATGGGTGAAAGGCGGCCCCTGGAATACGACCGTCATCATGCGGTGGTCCGCAGTCCAGGATCTCCCGGATCGCTCACCCTATAATAACCACGGTGTTCACATTATTCGCATGCGTTGGGGCAAGGTGTTCGATATCGATGCAAACGAGGACTCTCAACTTGTTGCCGCATCTTTGCAAATATGGGCAGCACATGGAGTGGACGAAGCTCTTGCCGCTCCCATCCTGAGCTAGTGATATTCGCGGCGAAGCACAACGTCGAAAAAACGACAAGGACTTATGATGCAGACGAAGAATGCTACAGGTGCAATCAATCCGGGCAGCACTGCGATGCGCGCACTGGCGGTCGGTGCATTCGCTCTTGGCGCAGTGGCGATCGGGCGTTTGCGAGTCCTGGAGGCTCGCATTGAGAAGCTCTCCATGGGCACTCGCAGTAGACCATCTGAACGTGCGCTCCCGATAAGTCCTTGTTCGCCCGCCGCATGTGATTCATCGGGGGAGGATCACCAGGCCCTTCTTACTGTGAAAGAGGAAACTGGGGATGGTTCAGCAGTGATCGTGCCTTGAACAGGCTGGTGTTGTCTTGATTTCAGATCTGACGCGCTTGCGGGGGACGCTTGATTCCGTCAACCTAACTTGGCCCACTTTGATCATCTAATTTGGCTCCCCAGATCATTAGTGGTTATTAGTAGCAGTAGCAGTCGGGGCTGTGGGAAAAGTGGAATCCCGCGGGTTGTGCGGGATTCCAAGGGCGGTGGGAAGCGAGGAAAACCTGTCTTTGGTTTTCCTCGCTTTCCACGGACCGGCTTTTTCCACAGCCCGGCGGCCGCCGCGTTTTTGTTTTTCCGGGATCGAACCTGGGGTTGCGCGATACCACCGGTGTCGTAAGTCAGTTCTTGCCGCCTTTCTTCTTCTCCAGGGTTCTACGGAAACGATAGGATTCCGTCAATCTGGAAGCGTGAGGGAAAGCAGTGGCTTCTTATTCAGAGTTCCAATGCCGTACTGTCGGAGCATCAGAGTGCGGCGGAATTGACTCGCCACCCTTGATCGGTCGAACGCTCTGGGATTCGAGTACGTTGACTATCGACTGGTTCTGCGAACCTCAGACGAGTGGCGCGGCAGCAACTAATCGGACCGCGGCACCGCTTCCTGAGGACTGTGGATTGAGACGCGACCGCTATAATCGTCAACCTGCTTTTCAGGAGAAGAGAGGTCGCGCATGACCATCTGTTCTGATGCCATCACCACAAAGCTTCATTCCACGATTCGGGTCGTCCGATAAATCCATCATCGCGGCCAACCGCCCTGTGTTGTTGTGAGGCCTTCCGGTTCTGCCATCGGGTAGCATGGTGACATTGTCGATCGGCATTTTGATCGGATAATCACTTCCACGGAGATTGTCAATGAACTGGAGAACCAAGTTGATGCATTCAGGGCGCAAGGTGCCGCAGGGATTCCGGTCTCTCGCCACTCCCGTTTTCCGCGGTTCAACGACGCTATTCCGCCGAGCTTCGGAAATTGTCGACACGTGGAATCACGACGACGTTGCCTATACTTACGGTTCCTACGGCACTCCCACGACGTTGGAACTGGCCACGCGTGTCGCCGAACTGGAGGGCGGGTACAAGTCTTTCGTGACACCTGGAGGCCAGGCGGCCCTCATTCTTATTTACATGGCCTGTTTGTCCGCCGGCGGGCACGTCCTCGTTCCCGAAAGCATATACGGCCCAAGCCGAGCGTTCGCCGACCAGGTACTCCGCCGCTATGGCGTGGAAGTGGAATACTACCCTCCGCTCGACGGTTCAAGCGTAAGCAAGCGGATCCGGGACAACACTCGCCTCATTTGGTGTGAGAGTCCGGGCTCGATCACGATGGAGATACAAGACGTCCCCGCCATCATAGCGGCGGCCCACGCACGGAGCGTGCTGGTCGCGCTCGACAATACCTGGGGAGCGGGTGTGCTTTTCGACGCCTTCCGGCACAAAGTCGACCTCTCGGTGCAAGCTATTACGAAATACATCGGCGGCCACAGTGATCTCCTTCTGGGGTCAGTGACCGTCCGCGACGAACCTCTTTACCAACGAATAGGAACTGCCTTTCAGCACCTTGGGATGGTACCGTCGCCGGAAGACTGTTTCCTGGCCCTACGGGGGATGCAGACGCTGCATGTCCGGCTAAAGGCAATTGAGGAGTCGGCATTACGGGTGGCGAAATGGCTTGCTGGGCGCCCTGAGGTGGAAACTGTACTCCATCCCGCCTTGCCATCTTGCCCCGGACATGAAATTTGGAAACGTGATTTCACGGGTTCCTCCGGCTTATTCTCGGTTGTGTATCGCCAACCGCTTTCTCGCCAGGATCTTCATCGCTGCATGGACCGCCTCCAATTGTTTCAAATGGGCTACAGCTGGGGAGGTGTATCGAGTTTGGTCGTGACGCCCGATTTGGACGAGGCGCCGAACGCTCGCGCATACGGAGATCGTCTCGTTCGATTTTATGTAGGACTGGAAGATCCCGAGGATCTGATCGGCGACATCGAACAGGCTTTTTGCGTTTAGAAGGAATGTCTAAGACAGCACCGGATGCAAGGTAAGCTAGCAGCGAATTCCATGAGCGATTTTCTCCTTTCGAGCCGAACTTATTCGCACGCAGCATCATCCCCAGAAAACGGATCAAGAATCGGGTGGCGGGCGGCTTCAAAGTTCCGTGGCCCACTTGGTCGGTGCCTCCTTCTTGAGTGAGCCGGAGAAGGTACGAATGTCGCTAAGGTAAAAGAGTCTCCCGCGTCAGCTCTTCCACTTTTGTCGGACTCGCTCTCCAGCCAGACCGATCTTGCAGACCCTAACTAGTCAAGGGCTTCGCCCTTGATATCCCATCGAATCGTAGCGCTTTGGGGTGATGCCGTAGAAGCATTCATGGCGGTAGTCTTCTGGGTATTCCACTACACAGGAGATCGCCATGAACGCTTTCTACGAGCACCACAAGAGTAGCATCGAGTTCGGATATCGATGTTTCGATCGGATCCTACTGAACGGACTGATTCAACCCTTCCAACAACCGGAGCGGGTACTGGGGTTCTTCAACACCTATCGGGATGGGAAACGGGTAATCCGTCGGACCCTCACCGAGATTGCCGACCAGTTCCACAATTGGGTTATCAATCGTTCGGAGAAATGGGGAGCACCCATCGTCGAAGCTCCGGAGCATGAGCGGCGCGACGATTTCGTGCTGCAGTACTTGCAAAAGACCAAAGCCGATCATGTGGCCGTCATTCTGAAGGCTCGCGAACCCGCTCGCATCCTAGTTGCCATTGGCGGAAAGCAGAACCAATGCCCTCATCTGGAACTGAAGCAGCGCTGGGTGAATCAATACAATTTCTATCTCAACGACAAACACTGGGGGCCCATGTTTGTCCGCATGTGTCCTTACTTTCCTTTCTCCGCCCGCGCGTGCCTCAATCAGCACCATTGGCTAGCTCTTCGCATGCGCCAGGAGGGCATCGCTTTTCGACAATGCAAGAACGCCTTCTTGCAATGTTCCAACCCGGAACGGTTGCAACAACTCGCCGACTTTCTGACCGCCCAAGATTTATTGCGCTGCGGGCAGAAATGGCTGGCCGCCTTTACTCCCTTCTTCACCTCCCAGGAACGGCGACAGGCTGGCTGCCAACACCGGCTCTTCTTTTCCCAGGTCGAGCTTTGCGACAATCTGATTTTCTTCCTCCGCGCCGCCGTCGACCAGTTCGCCGAGCGCTTGCTGGATATGAACCGAACCATCGGACAACCCAAAAAAATCACTCTCATCTTTGGCCGGAAAGTGACCAAGCAATACAAGGGCAAACTGCAAACCGAGCTCGAAGACCTCGATCTTCCCAATCCCGTCATTCGCAGTCACTATGCCCATGGATTCGCTAAGCAATACGTTCGCGATGACCGCTTACTACGAACCGAGCCGGCCACCAATGACGTCACCGACTACGGGGTCAAAAAGAACGTCGAGAACCTGCCGCAGTTGCGCCAGCGTATGTCCGAGATCATTGACCACTACCACGATGCCCAGCAAGACATCCTGGAAACTTTCATCGATCGCGGCCAACTCCAAAAACTGGCTACGCCCACCACCCTGACCAACGGAAAGCGCATCCCGGGCCTTAAGCTCGATCACCCTCGGCAACTGGCGGTCATGCATGCTTTGGTCCGCTATGCCAACATCGCCGCCGGCTCCACTTTCACCACCGCCGATCTCTACCCGTCGGTGTTGGACGCTCTCGGACTTCCCCAGTCCCAATACTCCCTGGCATCGCTGCGCTATGACCTCTCCAAACTGCGCGCCAAGCACCTTCTGGACAAACTGCCCCACTCTCGTCGCTACCGTCTCGCCAACAAGGGCTATTCCACCTGCGTGCTCTTCCTCAAGCTATTCGAGCGCATCTATGCTCCACTCACCGCGGGTCTCCTCAAGCCTTTCGCCGGCGATCGCAACCTCGCCGAGGACAAACGCTGTCAACTGGACCGCCTCTATCAACGCGTCACTGACGATCTCGACGCTCTTTTATCCGCAGTCGGCCTCAAGACCGCTGCTTAACGAATACAACGAGAACAAAATTCTCGTTTCGAGGTGCATAATCGACTAAGAGCTCTCTCGCCTCGCAATCCTAAAGGATATCCGGGCCACCTTGACGGGCCTTAGCACCCGAACTAGATGTTCGCAGTGCCATCCTACCGACGGACTATTGCATCGGCGGTGAACCGAATCGGAAGAGAGTACTTACAACGACAACTAATGACGGTCGAGAAGAGAGCATCAACCGTCATTAATCTGTCTTCAGATTCCTAGACGGAATTTGGTTTTGCGCGGTCGAACCCGTGCTTGGAAGGCACAATGATCGACGACTTTCCACCATCCTCAGGTGGGAGCGACGATAGTGATGCCATTCGGCACTTCTGGAGCATCAGACTCCAGCGGTTGAAGCATCATGTTGTCGAGGCGGCAGAGACAGGCGGCCTTTCGACGGATGGAAGTAGAGACTCTGCGATTGACGACAATATCGGTCTGTTGAAGCTGCGATGAGACAGAACTACTGTGAATGGTTCAACCATTTACAGGGGATACGGTTGGAGCATGACGATCCAAACCGGGAGGCTGAAGTTGAACGCGAACCCAACGAAAATGGAAAACCGCCGGCGCTGGCTTCAATCGGACAGCGGCGGACGGACGGACCGATACTCACCACTGGAATCGTGTGGGCTGTCAGTCGCGGAAAGCCCATGGCTTGTCATCGCACCCAAGCCTCGATTTTCCAAAACGGAGTACCGTCGGAGAGCCGCGCAGCCGCCGCCACAAATGTCACGCCGAAAAGGAGGACGCCGGGCACGACTACCCATCGTCCCTCCGCCACATCCATGCAGGCGTCCAGAATTTGAATTAACGCCACCAGCAGCATCAGATGGCTGAGCGGCCGTTTCGCGCCAACTAGCAGCAGGCCCGTAAGCATCAGCGCAAGGGCCAGATTCCTCGCAGCCAGGTAACCCGCATAAATACGTACAGCCCCGTTGATCTCATCATGCGGAGAAACCAGCATTGCCGGATGGATGAGAGCAATGACGGCACCTACCGTGGTGAGAAGTGCACCCAGAATCACAATCAACCGCACCCACCACGGGATCGTGGCAATGTTGGATTTTGTCCTGCTCTCAAGTGACATTGAATCGCTCCCTCCTCGATTTGAAATTTCCCGCTTTCTCCCACGTGGCAGGTCGGGCGTGGTCGCGATGAATCATGTCACCTTAATCCCGCCCGTAGACATCCGCGTTTTATTCCACTTGACGAGGAGATCAATGTTCTCTATAGTGAATGTTGTTCACCTCCATGACGATATCTCCGTTTCGCGAAAAGTACAAGCACGAAATTCGGACCGAGATACTGCGCTTGGCGCGCGAACACTTTGTGCACGAGGGGTATGGAGGCTTCTCTATGCGGCGGCTGGCAGAGCAGGTGGGCTGTGTGCCGTCGGCTATATACAAGCATTTTGCGAACAAGGCGGAGGTCTTTGACTGTCTGATAGAGGAGAGTTTCGCCGTTCTAATGCGAGCATCCGGAAGCGTCGAGGATCTTCCAGGCGAAGATCCGATACAACGCCTCAAACGCGGCATGAGGGCCTACGTCGTTTTTGGGTTGGAAAACCCCGACCATTACCGCTTCGCTTTTGTCCTTCAACGTCCGAACAACAATCGATCTCAAGCGTCCAACTCCGCATACGAAGGATTGAAAAGCAGAATCGGCAGATGTATCGCCGCAGGGTATTTCCCTGACGGAAACGCGGACATGATGGCGCAGTCGCTGTGGGCTCCTGTCCATGGAATCACTTCGCTCCTCATCCAAAGACCATCCTTTCCCTGGGCCGATCATGAAGAGCTGATTACTCGGATCATTGATGCCGCCGTTTCCGGCCTTATGGGAAAAACCGCGAAACGAGGGCAGTCCAAATGAACTGGCCGCAGTCGATTTGCGATACGGCAGATCCAGCACGATCGAGCACCACCCGCAAGCCTGTGTCCTGGGAATCGCGGTTGTGGCTCCTTGGGGCCGGGGATGGCAATGCTGTTCGCGGATGGAAGATTCACCATTGCGCCAGCGGCGTGGATTGCGCCGGCCTGTTTGCTGCGCTTCACTCGCACGCAGCCTTCGTGGCGTGGGATCGGCTTGGCATACGTCGCTTTCTTCATCATTAGAGGATTCACTTATCGCGGAATGATTCCGATTCCAGGGGTCTTTTATTACTTGTTTCTCGCGGTGGCTGCTCTTTTAGCCACTGTGCCTTACCTGATGGACCGCGTTACCGTGAGACGACTGCATGCCCCGTGGAGCGTTCTGGTCTTTCCTGTGACCTTCGTCGTTGTCCAGTTCGCAAACTCCCATGGCGCTCACGGCAGTTGGGGTTCGGTCGCGTATACGCAAGCCGGCAACTTACCTCTGCTTCAGTCTCTTTCTGTATTCGGCTTATGGGGCATCACGTTTCTTGTTGGCTGGTTCGCTTCGACTTTCAATCAATGGCTAGAGCAAGGAACGCGATCGCGCGCCGGTTTGCGGAGCGCGGCGCTCTTCGCCGGCGTGTACTTCGTGATTATTTTATGGGGCGCCTCAAGGCTGTCACTATTCCGTCCTTCGTCGATGACAATACGAATTGCGTCACTTTCTCCATTGCAGAATGGCCGTCCCATCTCCGACTCTCTGCTTGATGCCTTCCTTCATGGAAGTGCGAGCGACGCTCAAATTCGCGAACTGGAGGCTCTGGCAACCGCCGGTCAACAGGAGCTTCTTTCCAGAACGAATCGCGAAGCGCGCGCGGGGGCAAAAGTCGTCTTCTGGTCTGAAGAGGGAGCCACCGTGTTGAAACAGCATGAGGCCGAACTTCTAGCGCAGGCCCAGGCCCTGGCGTTGCAAGATCACTTGTTTCTAGGTCTCAGTCTTGCTGTCTGGACAGCCGGCCAGCGACATCCTCTGGAAAACAAGCTTGTCTTGATCGATCCTTCGGGCAGAACTGCATTTCAATTCCAGAAGGCACACCCAACGCCCGGGCCGGAAGAGGCGATGGCACAGGTCTCCGATGGCAGGTTGCCGATAGCCGTTGCGCCCTTTGGCAGGCTCTCGGCTGCGATTTGTTACGACATGGACTTTCCATCTCTTCTCGCGCAGGCAGGCAAGCAGAAGATCGACATCCTATTGAGTCCTGCAAGCGACTGGGCCGATATCGACCCGAGGCACACGCAAATGGCGCAGTTCAGGGCGATCGAACAGGGATTCAACCTAGTACGACAGGCAAATTCTGGCTTTTCCGCCGCATACGACTATCAAGGGAATCCGCTTGCGACTCTGGACGCCTCCGTCTCGCACGATCAAACTCTCGTCGCCGAGATTCCCAGCCAAGGAGTCCAAACTCTCTACGCACAGTTCGGCGACTGGTTTGCTTGGGTCTGCGCGTTGGCGCTCTCGGTCTTGATCTTCTTCGTTTTCGTCCCTCTAGGATAACCTGATCCCCTTCACATTCGATACTCTCCCCGTAGATGTACCCCCTGCGTTCGAATCTCCGCATTCAGGGTCCGGTCATGAAGTTATTCCGCGCGTTTGATTAGTGTCCTAGGCTTCGAAGACCCTAGCGCAGTAACTTAAAATAGCAGATCGTCGGTCACCGTCCATCGCCGATCGGAATGTAATTCGAACGAAAAGTGTTTCCGGAGCAATCATAAGCCGCATCGTGGTTGTCGCAACAGTTATTCGAGTAGCGCCGATGGCACTTGTCATCCACTACTTCTCGCAAAGCCAACATCGAATCCCGAAATCAAGAGCGATGCTGAACTGATGCTCAGGCACAAAACGGAGGAACAGATGGAGAAACGAGTCAAAGAGTTTTTCTTGCAGTACGAGAGAGCAAATTCATCTTCTGATGTATCGGGAATCAGCGCGCTATACGCGGATACGTTCATGTTTGGCGGGCCCAATGGCGCCCAGGCGGTCAATAAGAGGGACTTTCTCAAAGTCGTTCCCAAAAGGAAGGCTTACTTCTCTTCGATGGGGCTCTCCGAGACCCAACTTGAGTCTGTTGAGGCAAGCCCCATAGATTCCAGATATCTGCTCGCCAAGGTGGCATGGAAAATGAAGCTTCAGAATTCAACCGGCAGCAGAACTTTGGACACATTTGCAACTTACATTCTGGTGCGAGGAAACGGAGACGCACTGTCGATTGTGTTCCAAATCGATCATCAGGATTTGGCGAGCGTTGTCAAAGAACTGCGAAGCGTTCGACAATAGCCGCTCTTGTTCGGCTGTGGGACAACAACTCCGGTCTGGGACGATTCGTCGAGGCAAGTCAAGACGGTCTTGTTCCCATTGGGCGAGAAAGCTCGGTACTAATGTACGGCGGGATTCGCGTCGTAGTCGCGGCAACATCCGCTGTCAGACTGACCCACTACGCGATTTGCATCTGGCTGGCAGTATAGGAGCGTTGGCGCGGCTCGATTTCCTCGCGCTGAATGCGAATGCCACATCGTGCTCATTGACTCAGATTGCCTTCTCGAAGCCTTGGCACTGGGAACCAACTGTTGACGATAATCTGTGTGTCGACAGTCGAGTTCGCGCAGTTATTTCGTGGCTGCGAGTCATTTCACGGATCAGATGGTGTTTTGTCTGCCCATATCATGTGCTACCGACTCAGCCCTGCCGACTCCGCCTTCGCCTGCACGAGAATTGGAATATCCGTGTCAGCATTCTGCCAGAGCGTCAGAAAATCCTGATAGGCGGCGCGGGCTTGGGGTAGTTCGCCCTGAATTGCGAGCGCCCGCGCGAGTTGGAGGCGCGCGAGCGCGCCGATAGGCGAGTTCAATGCAATCCCCCGGTGGTCTAGGATCTTCTGGAATTCCGCGGCTGCCTCGCTGCCTTTGCGCAAGGCCAGATAGGCCAGGCCCCGCACATAGGCTGGATAGAGCGCTGCTCCCAATTCGTAGGGTAGCGCAGATTGAAGAGCGTCGACAGCTTTCGCGGCTTTTCCTTGGCCGAGCGCCACTTGCGCGTTTGCAATCGGGACGTCGATAAACCGGATGGATGTCGACTCGGGAAATCTCGTGGCTGACTCGCGCACCAGTGCCTGTGCCCGAATCGCGCCTCCGGTCAGGCCCAGAACCCGAGCGACCCAGTATTGTACATCGGGCCCTCCCGACAAGCGGAGGGCAGCCACGATCCGCTGGCGCGCTTCTCTCGCCTGGCCGAAGAGCGCCGCATGGAATGCCGCGTCGGCTTCATAGCCTGCCGCGGTTTCCATCTCACCCGCCCTCTCGGCGGCGGCGATGGCCTGCCCGTATAAGTTCCGCGCTTTGGTGAGCTGTCCAAAATATGCTGCAGTAGCGGCCGCATTCCAGAGCAACTCGTCTTCGAGTCCCGGTATGCCCCGGCTCAGGTCTACCTGGCGCTGCATCTCCTCGTCATCTTTCTCGAGGAAAGCCAGACGATACAAGTGGACTCGCAAACCGGGAGCACTCGGGTTCCTCGCTTTTGCATCGCCAACAATCCGGCGGGCATCTTCAAACTGATTCAGTGCGAGATAGGAATCAATAAGGTTGCCGCGAATCAGGCTGCTCTCCGGCTCGAGGCGAAGGGCCGCTTGAAATGCCGCCAGCGCCTTGTCAGGCTGTCCGAGCGCCCAGAGAATGTTTCCCAGCCGGTTCTGCGGTACCGGATCTCTTGGATAGGTCTGTGCCCAGACCCCAACCGCCTTGTGTGCCTCCTCCAAGTTGTAGGTGACGAGAGAATGATATTCGGATTCAATCCGCAGTTTTTCCCCCTCACTGACTGCCCCCCGTAGATCGTACGCCTTGCGGATATTTTCGGACGCGAGAGTATCCTCTCCCAGATTCCAATAGCCGTCGCCGAGGAGGACATAAGCCATCGCAAATGATGGATCGAGCGCCACGGCCCGCTGGAACAGCGGGAGGGCTTCGGCTGAGTCGCCGCGTCCGTATAGCGCCTGGCGCCCTAGACTATAGGCGTGCAGCGCTTCCAGCGAGGATGTGCTGGCCTGCGCCAGCGGAATGTCGAACCGCTGGAGCGTCTTGAGCGATTCGCCCAGTTTCTTTCGAACATCTGAGGAAGCCCGGTCGAGCGCCTCCAGAACGTGGTTTCGATCGTCTGCGTCGGCCTGAGCGCTCGCCAGCGATTCTCCATCCGCACAGTTGAAGGCCCTCAGAATCAAGCTGTATTTCGTGCCGATCCGGGAAATCGACCCTTCGATAAGGCACGAACTGCCGGAGCGCTGGCAAACCTCCCGGGCGACGTCCGGCGTTAGCTTTTGCTCGGTCGGCCGCCTCATCAGTTTCAGTGTCTGCTGAACCCGCTCCTCCGAAACAACCCTCAGAACGGGCGATTGCTCCAATTGCACGGCAAGCCCTTGGCGCAGCGAGCCGTCGAAAACTGGATCTCCCGTGCTGTTGGCGAAATCAGCCAGAAGGATCGTCTCGTTTTCAGGTAGCTTCGGCGGTCGCGATCGTAGCAAAAGAAATCCGCCGACGAGCAGGGCCACAATAACGGCAGCAATCGCGAAGAATGTCGGCGCCCCGAATCTTTTCGGCCCGGCGTCCACCTTTACCGGATCGACTGAGGTGACCTCGGTCATGAACCGGTAACCGCGCTTAGGAATTGTTTCGATGAATCGCGGTGCGCCTGCGGGGTCTCCCAGCGCCCGGCGGACTTCCAGGATGTACCTGCGGAGAACCTCCGGCTGCACGTGTACGTCAGGCCACACTCCCGCCAAAAGCTCGTCTTGGCTTACCAGACATCCGGCGTGCTCCACCAGGTACTGGAGAACCGCGAACGGCTTCGGGGGGAGCGGCACCTGCTCGTCGCCGCGCCACAGACACTGGTTCTTAACATCCAGACGGAAGGCTTCAAAGAGCCACACAGTGGGATCATCCTCAGTCCTTGATGTTTTTCTCAGTCTAACATTCCCGGCAGAAGCTGCCGGCGCCGATTAACGAGCAGGCGCACGCGTGAGGGACCGGCTTCACAAGAACGGAACGGCAGTTTCACGCCGAAAAGCGCACGGTTTGCTATACCGTGAGATTAGTTCGTCGGCAGCCTGATCCTTGGATGTCGGCCCAGCGGCAGGATCGTATAAAGAGGATAGATATGCCGACTCACCTGACGCCCGAACAAATGGAGCAGTTTGTTCGGAATCACTTCGAAGATTTTGTGAACAAGCGTAACGCGTCGGTGATTCACAAAAACATGACTCCGGACTTCTACGACCACGATGGGCCGGGCGGGAAACCAACGGGGGTGGACGGCGACGAGCAAATGATGGTCGCCATGTATGCGGCCATGCCCGATCTGCTCCTCACCATCGAAGACATGATCGCTGAGGGCGACAAGGTGGTGTGCCGGAATATCTGGCGATTTACCGACCCCAAGTCTGGGCAGAAATTGCAGTTTCACGGCTTCGTTCTCTGGCGTTTCGAGGGCGGTCGGATTGCCGAACGCTGGGCCACGGTTACGCCCCCGGCGGAAGGGTCGCCGTGGAGCACGGTCCGGTAGGCAATGGAAATCCTCCCAATACGTTCGGTTTTGCCCAGAGCCTTCCAGTTGGAACTTGGATGGGGGATCTGCAAGTTCAGGTTGTTCCATTTGCCAACCTTGCAGCCGGCGCAGCCACTACCGAACCTCAAGGTGCATCTCCATCGAAGGAATGCGATTGTTATGGAAGAAAAAGTAAGAGTTTTGATAGAGCGTCTGGTCAGCGGGGATATCAGCGTCAGTCCCGAGGGCTTGTCGGCGGATACCGCGGTGCGTCAACCATCGTCGGTTCTGTCACTTTGGTTCAATTCGTACCAGCCGGATGCTTTGGCAGACGAGCATCTCCATTGGAAACAGAACGAACCGTCGCTGAAATGGGGAATTCGAGACCAGGCTCTTCTCCAGCTTTGCCAGCTGCTCGAGAATGAAGCCGCAATGGATGGGGAAAGCGGCAGGTTGTATACCGATGGGTTGTACATAGCATTAGCGGCGCGGTTGATGCATTGCTTTTCGGACCATGCCTTCGCTCAAACTCAACACAAGGGCGGTTTAACCGGATATGCGCTTCGGCAGGTATGTGAGTACATGAATGCCAATCTCTCCAGCGATATCTCTCTTGCCCAACTGGCACGGATTGCCGGGATGAGTTCGTATCATTTCGCGCGCCTGTTCCGCCAGAGAATGGGTGTTTCTCCGCATCAATACTTGATCAGTCGCAGGGTGGCACGTGCACGGGACCTGCTCATGGAATCGTCTCGTCCTCTTGCGGAGATCTCTCACGAGGTCGGATACGAAAGCCAAAGCCATTTCACCGCCGTGTTTCGCAAGTCAACTGGCTTGACACCCAAAGTGTTTCGTTCCCGGTACCGGCAGTAGTGGTAGAGCAGTTCGGGCTTCGCATTAAATGAGCTGTCGAGATTCGTCCGGCACTGTTGGGGCCAGCAGGGGAATGACAGATGCCCAAAACGCGATCGAGCGGGCGGCCCGGGATTCATGGGGCCGCTTGATCGCGTTCCTGTCCGTACTGACTCGCGACACTTTGGCCGATGGTCATATCCAACCTGAAGTCCTTACTCGAGACAGATTCTATCGTCTTGCAGGTTCCCTATCGCATTGGCGGCACCCAAACTAGAAAGAAGTAGTCATGGCACAGGTAATTTTTGGAAATCATTTGTCGGTTGTCGTTCGGCTGCAAGAACGGGACAACATTCGCAAGTTTTATTGCGATGTTCTCGGTGGTCACATCACCAAAGGAGAAAGCGATAGGGACTTCGTTCGCCTGGGAGACGACTTCTATGTCTTTCTCTATGGGGATGTCCCGGATGAGAGCGAGTTCTTGGGGACGGCAAGATCGGTGTGGCTAGAAATCAAGTCCGACAACGTGGAAGAAGTGACACGCAAGATTCTCGAGTCTGGTCTCGTGAGGAAGCTTGAGATGCCGGACCCTCACCTTTATTTTCAGGCTCCAGGGGGCCAATGCCTCCGCTTAGTCGGAATCGACGAGGACCTCTCACTTTACGAGGGCGCGGGAGAAGGCCCGAATGTGGCCAAGGTAAAAGAGGCCCTCACGAAAGAGGCACGGAAAAAATGAGCTATGGAGATCGGAAGGCAAAAGGGGCGCTCATTCTGGTTTCGCGAGAACGATTTTGGAGCATTGCATTTCAATGGAACAGCCGACATACGTACCGACAGTGATTCCTCTCCACACTCGGCGCGCAATTGTTGGACAGCTTGCCTGGTTTGGATTATCTATTAGCCCGCTTTATTCGTGAAGGTGAAGAGATCTGAAGACAAAAGAAGCCTCCTCTGTTACAAACATGTTGACTAGACAATGTTTGAGAAACAAAAGAGGCTTCCTTAATGTCAGACGATAGCACAACACAGTGTGTGTTGTTCCCAGGAATTTGTCGCAAGCCAATCGTTGCCCAGTTTGATCAGCGCGAGGGCAGTTCCGACGGTGGGGCTCTGCTCCTGAAGGCCGCGGATCGGCACTATGACTTGGTGGCTGGACTGAGTTCCTGCCTTCGAGATGATCGGCAAGCGGGCAAGGTCGATCATTCGTTGCGCGAGTTGGTGGCGCAGCGAGTGTTCTCGATCGCCTGCGGCTACCCGGACGCCAACGATTCGGCCCGCCTGTCCGTGGATCCGATTCACAAACTACTTCTGGATCGCGATCCGATCGAGGGTCGCGACCTGGCTTCGCAGCCGACGTTGTCGCGTTTCGAGAACGGGGTTGGGGTCAAGGAACTCTATCGTTCGGGCCAGTTCTTGGCGGAGAGCGTGATCCGACGCCATGCCAAGCGGCTGCGCCATCGCGCCTATCGCGTCACCATCGATCTGGATCCGACCGACGATCCCACGCACGGCGCGCAGCAGTTGTCGTTTTTTAACGGACATTACGACACCTGGTGCTACCTGCCGGTGATGGGTTTTGTCAGTTTCAACGACGAAGCCGAACCGTATCTCTGCGCCGCGGTGTTACGGCCTGGCAACGTGGGAGCAGCGGTGGGCGCGGTCGCCCTCCTGCGGCGTTTGGTGAGGATGATTCGTCACCATATTCCTGGAGTACAGATTCGGGTACGCCTGGATGGCGGGTTCGCGCATCCGGCCCTGCTCCAGTTTCTGGACGCCCAGCCAAAACTGGAATACGTGGTCGCGATGGCCAAGAATGCGGTGTTGAAGCGCGTCGCCGAAAGCGGAATGCGGCGAGCGCGCCAGCTCTCGCGGCGCAGCGGAAAGACCGAACATATTTACGGGGAAGTCCGCTACAAGGCCGGGAAGTGGCCAGGTCTGCGCCGCGTCATCATCAAAGCCGAGGTCGTCCGCGCCGCCGACAAAGACCCGAAAGACAATCCTCGTTTCGTCATCACCAACATGAAACAAAGTCCACAGTGGATTTACGAACATGTCTATTGCCAGCGCGGTGACATCGAGAATCGTATAAAAGAGCTGCACAAGCTCGACATCGACCGCACCAGTTGCACCAGCTTCTGGGCCAATCAGTTTCGCGTCCTACTCACCGCCGCGGCGTACGTCCTGATGCAGGAGTTGCGCTTGCGGGCTGCCGGTACCGCTTGTGCCCGCGCTCAAGTTGACATGTTGCGCGAACGACTGCTGAAGCTAGGCGCTCGGGTCTTGGTCTCGGTACGACGCGTCGTCGTCCATCTGCCCGCTTCCTTCCCGTTTCTACCCGCCTTCCGTCGTGTGGCTCTGGCGCTCGGCGCGGCCACCGGCTAAATCCCTTTTTCGGTTTACCAACTCAACCCGAATTCCACACCGATGACGGTCACGGCGCCGCTGTCTCTCCATCCGGCAACTTGAGCATCCCGCTCTTGGAACTCTTCGATTCCTTTGCTCCTTTGCTCGACCAACCCCAACTATCGAGACTTACAACCCACTTCGCACCAATGACTGGGCGCTCGCGATGTCTTCACGAATAATGCGGGTTAGTCATTCGGAATTCCTACTTGCTTTCAACGATATTGGAGGGGCGAAGATGCAAGACTCACCGGCAGTCAAAGTAGCGCTTGCCCATATAGACGCTTGGAGTCGTCATGATTGGGATAAGACAAAAGAACTACTCGCGCCTGATGTGCACGCTTTGGTAACGACAACGATGCCCAATTTGAGTGGCAGTGAGTTTACAGGCATCGACAAGTACATGGAGCTCAAGGTAAAGGCCGCGCAGCTCATAGAGCAAGGTAGCGTTCAGGTGATCGGAACGATTGGCGATGAAACTAATGCGCTAACTCTGGTCACTTTCAGAATAGGCATGGGTCCTGGGGGGATCATGGTGACCATGGCGAGGGCTTGCCTCTATATGCTGGACGAAAACAAGAAGATCAAAGAAGAACGGGATTCATTCTTCGTGCTTTCATCAAAGTGAGCCGCCGCCTAACAAGGAGTCCAGAGTGTTTGAACGTTCGCGAATGTCGTCGGCCAGCCACGGTCTTGAAGGTTAGCGCTCAATCGAACGGAAGAAAAACCAGTGTCCCTTTCCATCCATCCCCTCGATCTCGGCGACCTCGAACTCGATGCGAGCTTTGTCAATTGGCAGACCGACTGCGGCACAAAATCCTGGTTCCCGACTACCGCTTGGCTCATCCAGGGTGCTGAACGGCGTGATGTGTCCGAGACCAAACGAGCAAAATAGGCAGGATATGACCAGTGCTCAAAGTCGATCTGCAAGTGCGCGGCGCGAGGACGTCGCCGCTTGTCACGGATGCTGCAGCAGTTCAATTGCACTCTGATGTTCGCTAACCAACGCATTTGAACTCTGTACGAGAAGCCAACGTTTTCCTTCTTGTTTCCAAACTGCAGCAACTCGGACGGGCACTGGTGGTCGCCCTCCGACCGAGAATGAGATGTCAAAGAAAATTGAAGCGAAGGAGTGATTCTGCACAAGACTGACATGCTCCATTGCTCCGAAGTGGGCCGTCCCTCCCCACAATCGCTGATCAGCGGTCAGGAGTTTGAGCAGAGCGTCGGACCCATGGACGATCTCGGCCAAGTCGCTTCCGAACATAATGACGTTCTTTTGGTCGATTAAGGTGAGGATCACCTCACGATCTCCGAGTGCATAAACATCCAGAAACGCCTGAGTATGTTTCTGGATCTCGGAGTCCTGAGCCCAGGTGGGTGATACAAACGCGGCCAGCAACAACGGCATTAGAATGCGAAGCTTCATAAGTTACATACCTGTACCGTACGGAAAATAGCCTCGGTTCGTTCCACGCAAATTTGAACAAATGGAGGCAATGCCTTAAGAGGAAATCCTTCGACAGTTCGAGTTTTGAAACGCTGACCGGTAGGATGCCGGAGTGGCTCGCATTTCGCGGCGGAACGCTGAAGTGAAATGACTCTGGCTTACAATGCCGACTTCGAGAGCTATGTGTGCCAAAGGGAGTGAGGTTTTTCAAGCGAGAATTGTGCCCTTTCAATCCGCCGCAACATCACGAAGCGGTAGGGGCTGCATGCCGTCCCAATTCCTCTATCGCAATCCTGCTGCTTTTGTCGGGGCCTTGCGAAATTCGCTGGCGTTGGTGGGTATATCAGCACGTACCGAATCGTTCTACTCCATAAAGACGTCCAATGATGAGGTAAGGTTGCGGCATTGACCTTGACACTTGCATACGGCAGCGGCGCGCAAAAGGAGGGCGTAGACGATGACTTGGCAGGCGTAGTTCTACGGAACGGAGAAAGAGCGCAATGACGTTCGGACATATCGGTTCGCTTCTCTGTGCGTTCCTCGCGCTATAAGCAGCGGGAATGATGACGACACAGCAGCTACAAGGCCCCGCACCTGAGATAACGGTTGCCGCCGCGCCAGGGCGCCCATTCATAGAAATGCGTGGTGACCAGCAGCACATCAATTTCGATCTGCTTGTGAGGGCCAATGGGCAGAAAGTCTACAGGCTGGTATGTATCCGGCTAAGAGTATATGACCGAAGCGGAGGCCTTGAGATTGAGAGGGAGTTGAATGAGAACGGAAGACCACCGGCGCTTGATTTGGTTGGCGACAGGTTTCTCAAACCGGGCAGCGTCATGGACATTTACCAGCCGTTCAACTCCTTCGGGCCCGAAGTGGATGCAAGCGTGATGCGGTTTGAACTCCTGTTTATGGAACAGGAACATCCGGCTCCGCCGATCGTCATCCACGCAGACGCGGCCGCAACCATCGAGGTGCAACCAAGACCATACGCTCCGGCTGCCTACTGCCTGCCGCTACACGGGCTCATCCTGGTTCATGACGGCCACGATTTCTATTCGCACCATCGAAGATATGATCTGGCGAACAGATTTGAAGCAAATCCAAGTTCCGCTGTGTCAGCGAATTTGTATGCCTATGACTTTCTGACCGCGACGTCAGACGGGGCGCTCTTTCAGGGAGATCCTACGAAGAAAGAGAGTTGGCTTGCGTATGGCGCAATGATCTTTGCGCCAGCTTCTGGACGGGTCGTTGATGCAGTTTCAGACGTCCCTGAGAGCACCTTCGCGGCAGACGGCAATGCACAAGTTCCGTCAACCATCGAGGCGAAGGACCCGATGGGATTCGGAAACCATGTGACAATACGCCACGCCGATGGGCGCGTGAGCTGGTTGCTACACATGCAACCGAATTCCGTTCAAGTGAAAACTGGCGATCACGTGAAGGCGGGACAATTTCTCGGTAAAGTTGGGTTTTCGGGCGACTCGCTCTTTCCTCATTTGCACTTCAACGTGACGGACGGGGCTGTTTATCCATCCCAGGGAGTGCCGTCCTACTTCAAACACTTCGCCAGGATCCTGGGTCGCCGTAAAATCAGCATCGTTTTTGGCCAGGTCGATACTGGGGACTTGATTATGGATTCGAACCGGCCTTGTCAATGAAAATCGGCGTGCTGCGGATGGCAAGCGCTGGTTCTCGCCAACCGGTCACACTCTTGTGAGTATCAAACGGCGTTTTCCAGCAACTCTCGCAATCGCCGCAACGCCTGTTCAATTGTGGCTCTCTCCTGCACAGACGCTTTCTCAAGGGCCTTTTCCAGCGGTCCTCGCGTCAACTTGGGTATGAGATCGCGGACAAACTTCTGTACTTCCGCAGTCGGATAGATTTGTCCTACCCGGCCGTCTGCAGCGTCGGACCGACGTTTGACCATTCCACGTTTCTCGAGGCGGTCTATGATGCCGCTCACGGTAGAATGTGCCAGGCTGACTTCTTGGCTCAGACTTCTCAAGTTTATTCCCGGGTTGCGAACCACCACCTGCATCACCGCCCTTTGTGGCATCGTAAGTTCCCCAGTTGAGACTGCCGCTTCAAGCGGTTTTCGCATCGCGTGACGAATGCCCCCCAAATGCCGTTCGATCTGTGCTACGAGGGAAGCGATTTCGGTTCGTGTCTGAAGTCTTTGGTTCATCGTTATCGCGAAGTCCTCTCCTGGAGGCTATAAGAGCCCAGGTATCACTGCCTTTACCCGGAGCCTGTACATTGGATACGCCTGTGGGAATGCGTCCATCATCAACTTCTCTTCCTGCCTCATTTTCGAAATTAACGCGAACACAATTATGATTAGGGCGAGGACCCACCTCCACTCTCCAAACACCAACGTCGTGCCTGCGGTCGCCAGCAGCATCCCAGTGTAAATGGGATGTCTCGCCAGACTGTAGGGACCTTTCTCAATCAGTTCATGCTGGTCTTTCAATGTTGCCTGTGCACTCCAATTGCCGCCAAGGATCAATCGTGCCCAGATCGCGAACAGGCAGCCAACGATTGTCAAAACTAATCCGAGAACCTGATAAGAATAGCTCTCCGGTCTGAATGTGGCGCCCAGCCAGCCGCGCCGAAACCAATCGAAGCCGACCAACGAAAGCGCCGATGCAAATAGCGCCAATTGAAACAGCCGTGAAGTGCGGGACTGCAAACGCTTGGCGCGTTTGGTAAAAGGCAAGCCAATCAACCAGATCACTCCTAGCGCTCCCCACACGTATCCAACAACGGAATGTAAATTCATTTACTTCCTCCAACGATACGTCGTACACGACGCGTCGTATACGACGTATAATGCAAGATTTGAGGAGCACTGTCAAGCTAAAAGGTAGTCGTCGAGCGGCAAAAAGTTGATCCGAATCGGGCGCGAGTTTCCCCCTCAAGCTACTTTCTCTCGGCGGCGGTGTACTGAGAGCCCGTCCGGAGAATTCAGTTTCGGACTTCACCAGATCCAGCAGGTAATCGAACCATAGCTCTGCTTGCAGCAAACTCTTTTGCTGTTGGAATCAGATCGCACAGGACGTGCCGGAAAGGCCGCGGAAGCGGCTATTGCAATTGAACAAACACATGTCTCGCGTGCAAAGTTTGCAGGTCAGATAAGTAGACAAGTTCGATAAGAGAGCCGTACTGGGCCGCTTTTTGACCGACCATCACTCAGAGGGTTGCACGAAGAAAAGGAATTCGACGAAACACGGCGGCGCTTAATGCAAAGGATACGACAACAGCGATGCAGGTGAGAGCGAGGAACTTGGGGATCGCCGGCCATGAGACGCGGTGCAACCCTCGCGCCACCAGGATGACGATTGGGGGATGAAAAACATAAACGCTGGAAGCATTCTCCGACAGGAACCTCGCCAGATGTCCCTGCGAGTTGAACTTTCCACGGAAGATGACTAGAAGACCGTAAGACATAGCGACGCCAGTGAATGACTCCCAAAGGTTCATGCTCGCACTTTGCCACTGCCAGCCGCCGGAGTAGGCTGCGCCGTTTCCCTTGAGTGCGCCGCCAGCCCCCAGGATAACGAGCCACGCGGCGAATCCGACCGGTAAAACGATCATTAACCATCGAATTCCGCACTGAAAACTGAGCTTCAGCAACCATTGTCCGCGAGCGGCCACGATGCCTGCGCCAAATAATAGAACGTATTGTGGGAAATCCGCGAGATGCATGTTCAGAAACGAGGTGCCAGACGGCAGGACAAGGCGCACGACAAACGTGAACCCGGCCATGGTAAGAGCAAACCCGACCAACCTTTCATTGTTCGGTGGTTGCGTACCCTTATTATTCGTGTCCTTGATAGTTGGGCGTAAGGCCCGGAACACAACGTATACCACCGAAAAAATAAGCAGAGCGAGACAAAACCATAGAGGTCCGTTTTCCTGGAGAAACTCCCGATTGAGAATGTGCTTGACCCACTCGTTGGCGAAGGATGTGGGTTCGGTCGAATTCCAGGAGTGAGAGCAGAAGTATTCCGTGATTGGTCCCAGGACGAACATGTAAAACAACACAGGAACACCTAGCCGGAATGTACGTTCGCGCAGAAACTGCGACGGCCCCTTCCGGTCAAACGAAGCCGGGACGAAGAAGCCGGCGATGAAGAACAAAAGACCCATGAAGAACGACTGAAGATACATCTGCCACACGGCGAAAGTGAACAGAGCCGCCTCCGATATCGGCCTCCGGTCCACGTAATACCAGTTGCCAAGAGGGCTATAGGTGTCGGCAGCGTGCATGCTGATGACCAGAATGATCATCGCCCAGCGGAGATTATCAATGAAGAGCAGGCGCGGACGAGACACCGCGGTTGCAGATTCTGGCGAACTTACCACCGCCATTCCGGTTGCTCCTACCGTATTCTTTGCGCTCCAGACCGCAGCTTTTCTACGGTGCTGTCAACCTATACCAACTTCGAGCTTTCCAAGCATGCCGAACCGTCGGCGATTTGTCTGCGTGCAAGACGTCAAATGACGATTGCTACGAATCACTCATCGACATACATTCCCGGCTCAGGCTGTCGAAGATTTCCAGCATTCACGGCTGTGCTCCTGACTTGGGAGTCAATATTACTCTCAAGGTAGTTCCGAGGACGCGGGTTGTAGGGGCGCTTCCGCTCGGATTCCGCTGAAGGTAGTAACCATCAAGAAAAAGGCGGTGGTTAAGACGTGCGCCACCGCCAGCCTGAAAGCGATTTTGGTTCCAGCTGCTAGTGGAGAGATTGAAGAAGATTTCATCGTCTGCGAAAAGGTGCCACCCGTCGTGCACTCCGAAGGATCGATCAACCATGAGACGGTTGCGATAGCGGACGGGTGAAGTTGGGTATCCGATAAGCTCCTCGAAGCGATTGCGATCCGTGATCGTAAATCGCCTCCCTCGGAACGCCTTCGACAACGCGATCAGCGGAAGGTGCACTTTGTCGGAAAGCTGGGGCAGGTCCGCAAACAAGTAACCTCCTGTCAGAGTCACGTGCCACGGCAAAAGAAGGTCGGCGGTGATTCCAGTGGCAGCGAGCTGCGGATTAGGCAGGCGAGTGTCGGTTCGCGCCAGCAGTGGGACCAGGAAGTCGACAGTCCGCCATGAAGCGGTGAGGTCGACCTCGTCCCACAGCTGGAAGTCCTGAGCTTTTGCCAGTGCGGTCAGAACGAACAAACAAAACAACAAGGCTATTGGTCTCATTAGATTATCGGGTCGGCGAACGAAACACGCTGGGGTTCTTCACGACTTTGCCATCTCATACAGAATTCCGATGGCCTGTTGAGCCTTGGCCTCGCGGAAGTCGCCCGCCAACTCGCCCGCGAGTGTCATCACTGAAACCGTCGTACCCCCTGCTTTCGCAATGCGGAGCAGCGCCGCCTGTTCGGTACGCTCGCTCATCCCGCCGCACGCGTCCAAGACAACATAAACTCTGTATCCCTGATCGGCGGCGGTCAGCGCCGGAAGTTGCACGGCAAGCTCCGTGGCCACGCCTGAAATCAGAAGTGTCTTTCGCCCCATGGCTTTGATCGCGGAAACGATCTCTTCATTGAGAAAGGAGTCGCACGTGGTGCGATGGTAGGTGCGGAGAGCGCCCAGACCGTCCGCAATCTCGGATATCACTTTTGCCGGAGTTCCATCCTCGCCGAGGACTCCCGAAACAATGGCGGGAATGTCGAGAAGCATCGCAAGTTTTGCGAGTGCCCGGATCCTAATCTTCAATCGATCCAGCGGATTTGTCTGAGTGAGTTCGACGATCCCAGCCTGCAGATCGGCGAAGAGAATGATCGTGTCTTGCGGGTTGATTCTTGAGTTTGGCTTATCCATAAACCTGTTCCTTTTCTTGTGAACTACGTGTTAGGTCCTCTTGCGGCCGTCGCCTCAACGAGCTTGGCTACGCGCTCACGCACTCGTCCGGCAATGAAGTTCTTTTCTTCGCGGAGCACCTGGAAGGAGAACGTTGTCTCGCGAGCAAGCATGGCCGCGCCCGTGATCATCGCGGAGACCCCGATGGTTCCTGCGAAAAAGGCAAGAGCAAAGCTGACCCAAACTCCGCGCTCGATCCGCGCGGAAACGAGCACAGCCCCGATCAATGACACCAGGGTGCTCGCCACGAAGCCAGCAACCGCCGTATAGAAGCAAGTCAGCGCTCTCACGATCAGCAGAGTTCTAGTCTCGCCCGACTCCAACTGGCGAATGCGCAACCGTAGTTCGGCCTCCTCAAGACCCGCCCCTTTCTCGACCGCATCGGACAACTCATGCATCCGGTCGATGGCGCGACCGTAGCGATTCCCGGTCCCAAACAGAAGTACGCAGGACGCATTGGTCAGAACCGCTGGGGCCGAGATGAACGTCAGGATCGCGAACGGGTTCGTCGGAAAATCCACGTTGATGGCTCCTCAATCGCCTGAACGAAATGGGCCGACTTAGCCTCATGCCGAGACGAATACTGCCTCATCTGTTGGCGAATACCATGGCCATTCCTTACGCCGCATGGGTGAGCAGAAACGCTGCCCAACCCAGGAGGGCTGTCAATGCGGCGGAAAAGATTGCAGGCGGCAAACCGAAATATTTGACTGAGAGCACAACACCAACTACCTGAACGCCGAACAGCGACCATGCCACGCCCACGATCGCTCGAGGATGCACCGCCGCCAGTGCTCCCAGTTGCCAGCAGAGTATCGCTAAGAACAACATGGAAACCGTACACGACAGTCCGAAGCCTCTGTAGAACCTTCCATAAGAAAGGTTGGATCCGCCAACTTTGAATTCAACATCGCTCATCGCCTTCCGGACGGCCAAGCCTTGTGCCGTGGGTGGTTTGAAGGTGAGAAATCCGAAGGTATGCCCAAGCGCGAAGAGCAGAAATACGATCGCTGCAATCCGGAACAGAATCGTAGCGCTCATTGTTGCTCCTTTAACAAGTCGGGCAACCCAGAACTTCGAAAGTGCAATACTGCATAGGCCATTGATCTATGGACCTCTCTGAGAAATCTTTCTTGCCACTTTCCGCTGCTCAAAGCCTTTCACGCGTTTGCGGTCAGGAATTTCCGCAGAGCTGCAGTGATCTCCAGCGGGCGCTCCGCCGCGACAAAATGCCCGGCACCTGCGATAAGGATGTTGTCGACCAGATTATTGGCGAAGGCGCGGACGAGTGCTTCATGATTGGCACCAATGCCTTCATTGCCCGCAATCGCCCCGGAATGTTGGGCGAAAGTCGTGGGTTCCGAATTCTCAAACAGCCTCATTCTCCGTCTTCGGGAAGTGGTCTGTATTTTGATCGCGCCTACCGATGAACTGATTTCGCCACAGCAGAAGCGCGTACCCGGTCCACACACAGGGAGAGTAGACAGCGAGCAACGCGACTCCGTACCAGTGTGGCTCGGCCTTCCATGAAGTAAAGAGGGATGCCGCTCCAATCAAAAGACCGAGGATCATAACGCCAGTTGCGGCCATGCGTTTGCCACATTGTGCGATCAAACAACACAGATACCCTCCGATGATCGTCGCGACGACTTGCGTTACCAAGTCCACTATGAAGTACTTGCGGGCGTCCATCCACCTGCCATAGCTGGCCTCAGTGACTCCGACCAGGGCGGCGTTCGTGAGATAGCCGGCGATGACGCCGAGAACGATACGGGCTACCCTTACTTTCGACAAATCTGCCTCCCATTCGCCGCAACCCGCAGATCAACTCTTTATCCCACGCTCTGTGGCCACCGGAGTCACATCCTCGGGTTCACACGCGCGTAGACGCCTTTTGAGGAACCGTCAATGTGACACTGAGCAATGCTATGACCGAGGCAGATCGATTTGGTAACCGTTTCCCGCCTTCTATCGCGAACACCCTACTCATGAAATCGCTTCGAGTCCTTTTGCTCGGGATGGCGACCTACGAATGGATTACTGCTCCTCAACGTGACAGAGGAACCCAAAAGTAAAACGCCCAAGACGACGAAGAGAACCCAGAAGGGATCGCCGCGACGGTAAATCAATGCACCAACTCCGAAAACAAAGTAAAGAACGCCGATCACATATGCGATAAACAGTGCGCTCGGGTCACCTGCCTTGAGGCGAAACGAGATCCAAACAATCATCGCGCTAAATGCCAACATCGCGCCGCTCACAAAGTACCAAACGACAAAAAGCGTCTGATAAATGGGCCGGGGGATCGGAAATTGGTCGATCGCCTCGCAAACTCTGACCGCGGAGTAGCCGTGTCCGAATGCGCCGAGCCCGATGATTGTTCCAACGATCAAGAAGACATACCATGAAATGCTCCTTAGCATCTCGCACGTCCGCCGACTTCGTAGTTCTTGGCCATCAAGCCCCTCCGCTCAGAGATAGCAGCAAGTCGTGCAATTCAATCACTTCATCGATCTGTCCCAGGTGACGTTCAAAGTGCGCGCCCACTGCGAGCAGCCACTGAAAGCAGTCCAACTCACCGAAGACCGGATGAGCGACGCAAAAGCTCCTTAGCGGTGCGTCGGTGCTGGCGGCGAATGCGAGCAGTCGCTGGCGAGCCTCCTTGAGCCGGCGGAATACGTCGTCGTGGTCGGTTGCTTCCGAAGGCTGAATCACCTCCGGCGCCTTTAGGGCAAGCACTCGGTTCCAAACTTGGTCAAGGAGAGCATCATCGCGATCTTTCCATGCACTCTGCTTCAGCCCTGCCGGCTTGCAGAGCGCTTCCTCGATCAGAGTGAGCGTCAGATTGTCGACGGTGCTCAAGTGCTCCAAGGTTTGGGAAATGGACCACCGAGCAGGTTTAGATTTGAAATCAAGTTGCTGCGCAGAGAGATCCTGCACGACTTGCAGAACTCGCGCCTGTGTTTCGGCGAGATACTCTGTCACTCGCTGCCTATCGGCTTGAGTCATACCAGGCATCGTCCTACCTCTCTGAACTCGCGAATTGCTTAATGCTACTGGTACGACGAAAAGAACGACCAAATCGACATTTGAATTGATGTCTGGAAATTTCTCGCCTTGCATCCCCTGGCAGCCTTCTTTCGGAATGGGATCCGGTTCTACGAGTAGGTTCCGGATCTCCATGACGCAAGATAACCGCTCACGCCAGAGTTTCTCTATCGCAATCCTGCTGCTTTTGTCGGGGCCTTGCGAAATTCGCTACAGTCTGTGCGTGAATCAGCACAGACCGAATCGTTCTGCTCCATAATCCCGTCTACAGATCAGATGGGGTTGCGGCGTTGACCTTGAAGAGATTCCACAACGACACCCCGTACGAAACGATCCTCTTTGCTCAAACCGCGAATGGTAAAGCCAACGTCAAGCAGAGAGATACATCCGGAACCTAATATGGTGTCGGCGAGTTCGCCTCACGGGCGAAGCGGCACGGCTTCGAGCAACGAAATCTATGAGTTCATGTTCTGCAAGTGGTCGAAGCGTTCGCGGGCATGGTCGCGACTTTTTACATTCGCCTTAGCCCATCGGCATAGTTCTTGGAGCGGCGGAATCAGGCTGGTTCCCATGGTGGTCAGGCGGTATTCGACGTGGCGGGTTCCGGTGGTGCGAACCTCACGCACCAACAGCCCATCGCGTTCCATGCCGCGCAGGGTCTGGGTCATCATCTTTGGGGAGATCTCGGGGATGGCCGATTGGATCTCATGGGTACGCAGAGGCCCTTCCCTCAGAATATGCAGGATGGTAATGCGCCATTTGTTGGCGAGCAACTCAATCGCGTGCTTGGATTGCAACGCGCGTTCGCGAAGACGCATGACATCGGACATTTCTACCTCGCCGCCACTGGACCGCACCGATACTTACCTGAAGGTGCGTAGAAGGCAGGGCCGCTTTCCTGATAGATTCTGTTTCCTGAGTGCTCGACTAAAACCCGTGGGGGCAAATAAATGTGCGAGTTACTAGCCACCATGTCAAAGATTTCGAAACGACTGCAACAAGTGGTTACGGTACTCGCATAGCCGGGCATTTTGTCATCGTACAACACTGGATTTGAGACCGGACCAGACATGGATAGGCGGGATTCAGGCCACTCGACCGTACATGATGTTTTTCAAAGTTGCGTGGAACGGATCAAGGCTGCTTTCCGTAAGGTTCAAATATGAAATTGTTGAAGATTCGCGCAATAACGGCACTATTACTCACCGGATTCGTATTGCCTGCGTGGGCTCAAGACTCGAAAATCCAGAAGGATACTCAGGTGTTTCTGGATGCCTATATACGCGGGGATCGGCGAGTGATCCTCACTTTAATCGACCAAGAGAACATCATGATGTACGGAAGCGACGCGACCGAAATCGTCCATGGATCGGATGCTCTACTCAAACTCGTCGCCGCTGATCAGCAATTGTGGGGAGGGTCGGCCCACTTCGGAGCAATGGAGCATGTCAGTCTTGTACAGAATCATTCCTTTGCTTCAATTTTCTTTGACATCCCATTTTCGGTCGGGGGGCGGCCGCCAGTACCCGTCCGAGTTGCCGCGATCTGGAAACGAGAGGGAAAACGTTGGCTTCTCGTACAGAGTTCAAATGCGGTTGTTACCGAACATCAGGGTGCAATTGAGCTGCTTCAGCATCCGTGATTTGTTTGAATTCAAACTGTAGTACTACTTTGTTCGCAGCCCGGCACCCTCGTTGCGCCGGCGAATCGCAAAAGGAGTTTCTATGCGGGTGATAGCCTACGACCGGTTTCGTCCGGGGGTGACGATGGAACAGATTACCCCCTATCTGCCAGAGGAAGTTTCAAATGTTTGGCGGCTCTGGAAGGCGGGAATCGTGCGCGAAAATTACGCGCGAGCCGATGAGCCAGGCGTGGTGATCGTGTTCGAAGTCCAGGACGTTGCCGCCGCCAGGACCTATACAGAGGATTTTCCACTGAGCAAAGCCGGCCTCCTGGAATGGAGTTTCATCGCCCTTCAGGTTCCTCTCCCGATTGAAACACTCTTCCGCGAAGGCCTGGATTTGAATCCTCCGTTCGACCGGACGACGAAACACGCTGAGGAGGCGAAATGAAGCAAGCTTTTGGGGTGTCCGTTCCACAGGAACTCAAGGAGATCTGCGCCACCGAACGCTGCGCCCTGATCATCTATGACATGCAGGCCGGCATCGTTCCGCAGCTGGTGGATGGACAGCGCATCGTAATCGGCTGCCAGACTTTGCTGGAAGCCGCGCGCATTGCTGGTATGCGTGTGTTTTTTACTCGACACTTCTATCTTCCGAACCGAAGCAGCGGCGTTGGACAGTTGCGGCGCGCAATGATCTGGCAGCGAAAGACGGACCCGGTCGAGACCAACCCGATGATGACGCAAGGCTCGCCTGCTTGGGAGATCGTGCCCGGACTTGCACCCCGTCAGGGCGAGGTGGTCATCGACAAAATCACCATGTCCGCGTTTGAGAGTACATTTCTGAACCTCGCGCTGCGGGACGCAAAGCTCGAATCGTTCATCATCGCGGGCATCGCATTGGAGGTCGGTATCGAACCCACGGTACGCCACGGGGCAGATCTCAATCTCATTCCAGTTGTCGCCTCCGATGCCTGCGGTTCGAAGACTAAGGAGACCTATGAAAGGTCGCTCGCGACAATGAAAGAAACGGGGGAGATCATCCTCTCCTCCACCTCCGAAATTATCCAGTCTCTAAGCGCACGATGAGCCTCAACGAACGAGATCGGATCGCCGGTCTCGTCATAACCGCTGATCTTAGGAGAATCCACGTGAGCGCAGCAATCGATATTCTTAGCCCACAGAAACGAGTTGCCATCGTCGCTTCCAATCCAACCGTTTCGAAACAAACCGGATGGCCGATCGGTTTCTGGTGGAGCGAATTGGCCCATCCATTCGAAGCCTTCCCTCGGAATGGGATCCGGTTCTACGAGTAGGTTCCGGATCTCCATGACGCAAGATAACCGCTCACGCCAGAGTTTCTCTATCGCAATCCTGCTGCTTTTGTCGGGGCCTTGCGAAATTCGCTACTGTCTGTGCGTGAATCGGCACAGACCGAATCGTTCTGCTCCATAATCCCGTCTACAGATCAGATGGGGTTGTGGCGTTGACCTTGAAGATATTCCACAACGACACCCCGTACGAAACGATCCTCTTTGCTCAAACCGCGAATGGTAAAGCCAACGTCAAGCAGAGAGATACATTCGGAACCTAATATGGTGTCGGCGAGTTCGCCTCACGGGCGAAGCGGCACGGCTTCGAGCAACGAAATCTATGAGTTCATGTTCTGCAAGTGGTCGAAGCGTTCGCGGGCATGGTCGCGACTTTTTACATTCGCCTTAGCCCATCGGCATAGTTCTTGGAGCGGCGGAATCAGGCTGGTTCCCATGGTGGTCAGGCGGTATTCGACGTGGCGGGTTCCGGTGGTGCGAACCTCACGCACCAACAGCCCATCGCGTTCCATGCCGCGCAGGGCCTGGGTCATCATCTTTGGGGAGACCTCGGGGATGGCTGTTTGGATTTCGCGAGTACGCAGAGACCCTTCCCTCAGAATATGCAGGATGGTAATGCGCCATTTGTTGGCGAGCAACTCGATCGCGTCCTTCGATTGCAAAGCGCGTTCACGAAAATGCATGGCATCGGACATTTCTACCTCGCTTGCGCCGTACGGCGCCACTACTTACCTGAAGGTGCGTAGAAGGCGGGGCCGCCCTCTTGCTAGGGTCTCTTTACCCAAGTACCCGACTAAAACTCAGGAGAAGCAACGTAATCATCCAAAGGAGAACATTTATGTCCCATAGAAACGAAGACATGATCAGGAACAACTACGAAGCATTCACGCGTGGCGATGTCAACCCGCTTCTAAATTCCCTTTCAGAAGACATTCAATGGCACATCTCCGGCCAAAGCCCCATCGCGGGCGACTATTTCGGCAAGGCCAAAGTACTTGAATTCTTTGCAAGGACGATGGATCTTTATCAGGGAACTCTAAGACTTCAGATCCTCGACGTTATGGCGAATGATCAGCATGGTGCCGTCCTGACAAGCGAATCGGCCATATACCGCGGCCAGACACTCGAGTTCCAGCCAGTTCACGTGTGGAACATCGACAACGGAAAGCTCGCGCGGTTTCACGTCTACAACAACGACGCCTATCACAAGTTCTGGTCGGAAGAATCTGCATAGGCGATAAACCAGGTACAACGACGCGAAATGCGGGTGAAAACCATCCCTGCATTGTTGTTGAAGAACCCAACTAAACCCAGGAGAGAAACAATTATGAATGTGCGAGTTCCTCGCCCCTCGCTTCGAAGTTCCCGAAACGGAAGGCTGCAACATGATGGTTATGATACTAGGAGAACTGGGCATCTTGTCACCGTACATCAATGGATTTGAGATCGGCGCAGAGCATGGACAGCTACCTAACTGGGTAGGCGAAAGCCCACCCGGTTAGGCGAGGGCGTACTTGCCACCTCTCAACTATGCTGAAGTCAACACCGGCTGTTTTACCTTCCCCGGAGACCTAAGTCACCATGACGATCGCCCCCAAGCTTCGATCGACCGTGCTGAAAATGGGCCTTTGCTCCTTACTGGTGATTTTCGCCGTGCCTCCTTTGGGTTCACAGGAGGTAGAGGGGAACGGCAAAGGCGCGGGCGCGCTCTTCTCCCCTGCCGACTATATGGAAATCTCGACGCTGCTAACCGCCAAGGTCGGCGCGAACGTTTACGGATTCTATCTCGGCAATGTGCAGGCGGGCATTGCGCTTATCGAGATCCCGACCAAGTTATCGAACCACTTTGCGGTCGTGCCCAGCTACCTATTCATCAAAGTGCCGGCCAGCGGACTTGCGCTCCTGACCGAAGAACCTCAGAACGCCGGCTACCGGGAACACCAGTTCCGGCTGTCGGCGACGCTCTCCACTTCCTGGCGTCACTTCAATTTCGCCGAAAGGAACATGTATGCGCGACGCTTTACACCCGCGGGAGATGTCGACCGGTATCGCAACAAGGTGTTCGTCGGGCGAGAGATCGCGGTCGGAACCTACCGTTGCTCCCCCTTCGTATTCGATGAGATATACCACGACTTTGCATCGGGGAACTGGCTCCGGCGAAACTGGGTCGTAGCCGGAGTGGACTTGCCGGCCAGCCGCCACCTGACGTTTCAAGCGTCCTACATCCGGCAGGACGATCAATACTTGCGCAGCGTCAACTTTCTCGGTCTCGCCGTGCTCGTTCGCACGGGCAAACCCTTTGGCCGCAAATGAATGGTGCAAGTGGGCCATCCCATCGCGGTCTTGTCCGTTCCTCGTTCCCAATCGTTAGCGAATAGTCAAACTCAATCAAGGGAGAATTCAAATGAGCGCAGCAATCGATATTCTCAGCCCGCAGAAGCGAGTTGCTATCGTCGCTTCCAATCCTGCCGTTTCGAAACAAACCGGATGGCCGATCGGGTTCTGGTGGAGCGAATTGGCCCATCCATATTGGGAGTTCGTCGAGCACGGTTACGCGGTCGATATCTACAGTCCCGATGGAGGCGCGCTTCAAGCCGACACCTGGAGCGATCCTCGGGACGAGAGCAATTACTCCTCGCACGACCTGATATCGCTTGGATTTCTGAGTTCCCCCGAGCATTTCAAACTTGTCCAGAGCACCAAGCCGATCAGCCAACTCCAAGTTGCGGACTACGATGCCATACTGTTTGTGGGCGGGCAAGCCCCCATGTACACCTTCTATAACGATGCGAGGGTTCACGCCTTGGCAGGGGAATGCTACGCGGCGGGAAAGATCACGGCTGTCCTTTGCCACGCCACGTGCATTCTGCTCAAGGCTGCTGTCGATGGAAAACTCCTGGTGGACGGAAAGACTTGGACAGGATTTGCCAACTCCGAGGAAAAATTCGCGGACGAATTCGTTGGCAAGCGTATCCAGCCATTCTGGATCGAAGACGAGGCAAAGAAACTGGAGAACACAAATTTCATCGTATTGGGCCGGTTCAAGGCCCATGCGGTGCGCGATGGAAATCTCATCACGGGACAGCAACAGTATTCTGGCGCCGCAGTTGCCAGGCTCGTGATCGAGGCGCTTGGAGTGTAGTTTATCGGCCAGCATCAACTGGCATTTGCTTCGGGCTTTGGCGCGTGGCCAATCTGGTGACGGGGAGACGAATGCCACAAGTGTTGGTAACGGGCGGAACCAGTGGCAACTTGCAGCTTCCTCTTGCAACAGACGTGACGATTAAAAATTGACGGCACATAGGAATTGATGCAGCAATCAACAACGGGAGGCAGCATGATTTCAGATAAAGGCGCGTTGGAGGAGACCTGGGCGCAACGATTCTACAGGGAGCAAATTGCTCTCTTGCAGGCGAACCGGATCGACGACTTGATTGATCGTCACTACCACCCGGATGCGACTCTGATCTCATTTCAGGACGTGGCCAACGGCCATAACAGCTTGCGGAGTTACTTCAAGAAGAACATGCAGGCGCTCGGCAAGCTAGAGGTTACTTCCGTCAATCACTTTGCGGAGACCGCCGACACACTCTTTTTCGAGCTAAGCGTCCTCAGCAACCTCGGAAATGCCATCGTGGATGAGGCTTTCGTTGTCAAGGATGGAAAGGCCACCCATCACTTCATCACAGTGAGATGAAGTGCGAATGCATGAAAGGAGACGATAAATGACAACGGTGCTTGTGACCGGTGGAAACATTGGAGATAAAGTGGCGGAGGAACTTGCCGGCAAAGGTTTTGCCGTCCGCGTATTGACAAAGACAGCGAAGCCAAATTCGAAGTGGGAGGAACTCAAGATCGAAGTTGTGCCAGCGGATATGGCGAACCTTCAATCTCTGATTCCGGCCTTCGATGGGATCGAGCGATTCTTTTCGGTCACCCCATTTGTCGAGAACCTGGTGGAGCTCGGAATCAACGCAGTTGAAGCAGCAAAACGGTCGGGAGTTCGCCGGATCGTCCGTTCCTCGTTTATTGGGGCGAGCGAAACAGGAATCACGATGGGACGCGACCATCGCGCTGTCGAGAAGGCTGTCGAAGCTTCCGGCATTCCCCAAACAATACTGAGACCGAATACGTTCATGCAAAGTTACGCGATGAATGCCGGGAGTATCAAAAGCGATTCCGCGTTTTACATGCCTCAGGGAGAGGGAAAGGTCAGCCTTGTGGACGTGCGTGACATCGCGTCTGTCGCAGCAGCAGTCCTCACCGAAGATGGCCATGAGGGCAAGATATACGAGATCACCGGCGGGGAAGCACTTTCGAACACGGATATTGCCCGGGAGCTTTCCAATGCGCTTGGGAAGGACGTGCGCTACATCGACGTTGACGAAAGGCAGGCCGAACAGTCCATGACCAACGCGGGACTGCCGGGCTGGATGGTCCAATCGCTTTTGGGGCTCTTCCAGTTTGCCAAAGCTGGAGATGCGGCCAAGGTGTCGCCCGCCGTCGAAACAATTTTGAAACGAGCGCCGATCTCGTTCGATCGATTTTTGGGAGAGAACCTTGCCTTGTTCCAGTGAACCCTCGGGCGATCGCCAAATTGCAGGGACGCCTGAATGCAGTAACCAGCTTGTGAAAGAGTGAATCGGCCAAGAGAATGAAGGACGCTTTATGAATAAGGCGCGGCTTGAGGCCTTTAGCGACGGAGTATTCGGCTTTGCTATTACGCTCCTTGTGCTGGGCGTGCAGGTGCCCAGCCTCAGGACCGTGACCGATGCCGAATTGCGTGTCGCGCTGCTCCAGGCCCTTTCGCAACTGGCGCCGTATGTGACGAGCTTCGCCACCATTGGGATCATCTGGCTCAACCACCATGCGATGTTCGATTCAGTCGAGCGGGTGGAACATAGGACCCTCATGCTGAATTTGTTGCTCCTGCTTGTGGTGACGTTTATCCCCTATCCCACCGCGGTTCTGAGCCGCTATGGCGCATTGCCTTCGAGTACATTCCTGTATGGATGCACGCTTACAGCGCTCAGTTTCGCGTACAGTCTCCTCTGGTGGCACATATCCGGCAAAGGGCTGAGCTCGGTCCGTATGGACCCGAAGCGCGCACGCACGCGCTTCAGGCGGAACATTGTGGGAGCTTTGGCCTATCCAGCGGCAACGGTCACAGCCCTCCGGTTCCCGCAAGTCAGCGTCATAATCTACTTTATGGTGGCAGTTTTTTACCTGGTCCCCGCAGGCCGGGCGACAGACACGGGGTGAATGCCATGGCGAGGAGGATGCCGTGGTTGCCGTCGGTCCCGGATCAAGAGCATGTTTCGGTTGTTAAGAGGCTCGACCTGTGACAGATGTAAGTTGGACAACTTGGTATACGGCAACCATGGTGTCGCGGTTGCCTGCAAAAGCATGTGACCTAACAGTCTGAGGTGAAAAATGGAAGAGTTAGTGCCTGAGCAGTCCGGCCCTGAACCTGAGATACGAGTCTCGCTCGACGGTCCCTATGTCGTCAGGAATCTCCCTGAGTTCAGAAACTGGCTTGGGGAAGAGCTTCCCCTCAAGCCCGAGATGGAGTTGTGCCGTTGCGGGCAGTCGTCGAACAAGCCGTTCTGCGACGGCAGCCACGCCAAGGCGAACTTCTCGGGCGCGAAGGATCCGAAGCGGGTTCAAGACAAGCGCGACGAGTACGACGGCGTGCAGGTCCAGATCTTCGACAACCGGGGAATCTGCGCCCACTCGGGCTTTTGCACCGACCACCTGGCCTCGGTCTTTCACACCGGGAAGGAGCCCTTCATTGCTCCCAGCGGCGGAAGGCTCGACGAAATCATCAAGGCAGTGCGCGCCTGCCCCTCCGGCGCCCTCAGTTACGGCATGGACGGAGTGGAAGCCCGCAACCAGGTTGACCAGCATCGAACCGCATCGATTGATGTTTCCAAAGATGGACCGTACAGGATCACAGGCGGTGTCCGACTTGTCGACGAAAATGGAAACGATGTGCCCCGAGCTGAAGGTTCTTCACTGGAGCATTTCAGTCTGTGCCGTTGCGGGCACTCCCAGAACAAACCGTTCTGCAGTGGGATGCACTGGTATGTGAAGTTTGCAGACCCTGTGCCCTCCCAAGATCACGAACCCACCTTGTTTGAGTGGGCAGGCGGCTTTCCCGCGTTGCTGCGCATGACGCGCATCTTTTATTCCAAGTACGTGCCCGAAGACTCTCTCGTCGGTCCGCTGTTTGCGAGGATGTCGCCAGACCATCCCGAACGCGTTGCCGCATGGCTCAGCGAAGTCTTCGGTGGGCCGGATTTCTACTCTCGGCAGTACGGCGGCTACTCCCGCATGATCTCGCAGCACGTTGGCAAGTGCATCACCGAGGAGCAGCGCGCGCGTTGGGTAAAAATGCTTTGTCAGAGTGCTGAGGATGCCATGCTTCCGAGCGACCCCGAATTTCGGGCAGCGTTCGTTGCGTATCTCGAATGGGGATCGCGGATCGGCAAGGAGAACTCCCAGCAAGGTGCAATGCCGCCCCCGAACTTGCCGGTACCGCGCTGGTGGTGGGTCTGCAATGCGAAGCCCGGGTCCAGAATCTCCGCCTTGGCTCCGCCTCCGGATCACCTGCAACCCGTCGTTCTCCCCGGTCCGAATGATCCGGTGACGTTCACCCAGCACATCAAGCCCCTCTTCCGAAGAATGGACAGAGAGTCGATGAGCTTCGTGTTCGATCTGTGGTCCTACGGCGATGTGCGCACGCATGCACCGGAGATCCTGAGGCGGCTGGAAAGCGGGACGATGCCCTGCGATGGCGCTTGGCCCAAGGAAAAAGTCGAGGTGTTTCGCCGATGGATTGACTCCGGAATGTCGGATTGACTGAAAGCGCGAGAGCGTCGCCCGGCGCGGCAATATGCCCGACTGAAATTTGAGTGTGAATTCGTGCGGCGCCTCTGGTTCAAAACGATCTTTGGAGAAATTGATGGCGTTTGAGATTAAGGGTAGGGCTCTAGGGGGAACACTCAGTCCTGCGCCTTGGCTGTTGACGGTTATCGCACTCGCGGGCATGGCTTTTGTCAGGAGTTCCGCGTGCCAGGCACCTAAGGACGCGAATTCGCTCGTGCAGAACGGAGAGCGCCGACTCGACGACGGCCGAAGCACGCTCGAAGTGTCGGCCTTGAGCACTGCTAGAGGTCTCTTTGAAGAATGCGTGCGACGAGATCCCAACAACTTTGTCTGTTTCTACGGCTTGGCACGCACTGCCTTCTACTTAGCGAGGGCAAAGGAAACGCAAAAGGACAAAGACTCCGCGAAGAAATGGAGGGATACGGCGATCACCGATGTGCGACACGCCATCGAGCTGAACGATCGAATGGCCGAAGCGCATGCCCTATTGGCGGACCTGTATGGCGCTAAGATTACCGGAATGCTTTCTGGAATTCAGTTCGGGCCAAAGGCGAACGCCGAAATTCAGCGGGCGTTCCAACTGAACCCGAGCAACGGCCAAGCCTTCGCCGTCGTGGGACGCAAGTATCTCTACGCACCAAGGGGGTTTGGCGGCGACCTGGACAAGGCGATCGACTCGTTCAGGAAGGCTATCGCTCTCGATCCGCGCAACGACGAAGATTTTGTCTGGCTCGCAATTGCGCATCGGAAGAAGGGTGACACCGAGAGCGCAAACGCGGCCATCACTCAAGCTTTGCAGTTGAACAGCCGCAGCGTTTTTGCGCTTCGCGTCCAGTCGGGGGCCACCGAGTAAGTGGGAGCTATGAAATCCTATGCTAATGAGATTGTCCGCCCACCAGCGCGATGGACATCCATCCATTCGGTCCTCACGTACTTCGTTCTCGCATTTGTCCTTTCCTGGACGGGAGCTCTCCTGGTAGTCATGCCCTGGCTTGTCCGTCGTGAGGTGGTGCCAAAGTTCACCGGATTGATGATCTTTCCCGTCATGTTGCTCGGCCCGTGCGTTGCAGGAGTGACGTTGACATGGATTTCCGGAGGCGGAACCGGCTTGCGATCGCTCTGGTTGCGAATGCGAAAATTCGCAGTCGCGCCAAAGTGGTACGCCCTCCTTTTCATCCCTCCCATACTGATCGGCAGCGTCCTCCTGTTCCTCAGGCTCTTCGTCTCGCAGGCATTCGCTTCCAACTTTTTCCTGGCTGGCGTCGGCTTTGGGGCGATTGCCGGTTTCCTTGAAGAAATCGGCTGGACAGGCTACGCCTTTGCTGCGATGGCCAAGCGGCGCACTGCCTTCGCAGCAGCCATTTTTCTCGGCCTGTTTTGGGGAGCCTGGCATATTCCTGTGGTCGACTATCTTGGCACGGCAACGCCTCATGGTTCATTCTGGCTTCCATACTTCCTTGCTTTTACGGCCACGATGGTTGCGATGAGGGTCCTCATTTGCTGGCTCTACGTGAACACGAAGAGCGTTCTGCTGGCGCAGTTGATGCACGCGAGCTCCACAGGAGCGCTCGTGGTCCTCAGCCCGCCTCGGGCGAGTGCCGCGCAAGAGACTCTGTGGTACGGGATGTATGCACTGTCACTCTGGATCGTGGTTGGCATTGTTGTTGCGAGATACGGCAGAGGTCTGCAGCGTTAGAGTGTTGCGCGGCGATACCCATCTCCGACCTGGGCTGCATTTGTTGGATAACCAGAGATCACGCCGAGAACTGTACGCCCATCTTTGCTGGCGACACCGTATCCTCCGCTTATATTCCTCAGCTTATCTCGGGCTCCGTGGCCAAGGAAGTGATATCGCTGGGTTCACACGCTCGTAGGCGCCCCTTGAGGAACCGTTGCTCCATTGGATTGCGCGCGAGTGTAAGCGCGGCACGAAAGTGTTCGTGGGCAGTTTCGTTTCTTCCAAGCTGCAGTTCCATTTCGCCGATCGCAGCGAAATAGAACGGATAGGCAGCAAGGCGATCACAGTCGGCAATCCGACGGATCTCCTCGAGTCCGCGCTCGGGTCCATCGAGTCGGGCGACGGCTATTGCGCGGTTGAGGGCGACCACCGGCGATGGGCGGATCATCGCCAGAGTGTCATAGAGTGAAACGATGGTCTTCCAGTCAGTATCGTCAATCCGAGCGGCCCGCGCATGAATCGATGCAATTGCGGCTTCAACGTGATACTCCGTGAGTTCCGAGCCCGTGGCGGAAAGATCCAGAAACGTCGCCCCCTCCGCCAGTAGTTGGCGATCCCAGTGTGAACGGTCCTGATCGGAAAGGGAGTACAAGTTGCCTGATGCATCAACTCGGCCGGGTAGTCGCGCCGCATGCAAACTCATCATGGCTGCCAGGGCATAGGTTGTCGGCGTCTTTCCGTGCGAATGTTCAAGAAGAATCGCAGTCAGGCGCATGGCTTCGCGGCATAGTTCGGTGCGGACGGCTGACTCTGCGGACGCGCCGTGATAGCCCTCGTTAAACAGCAAATACAGGGCGCGGTGCACCGCCGGAAGTCGAGCGCAGAACTCTGCCGGGTCCGTCGCCTCGAATAGCTTCTTCGATTTGGCAAGAACGTGCTTTGCCCGCGTGATCCGCTTTTCGATAGCCGAGTGGCTGCTTACGAAAGCGCTGGCGATTTCATCCACGCTGAACCCGCAGAGAATGTTGAGAATGAGCGCTACCTGCGCCTCCTCGGGCAAGCGCGGATGGCAACAGGAGAACATCATCCGCATTTGATCGTCCCTGATTTCATTCGGACCAAACAGTTCGTTAACGACCGGAACCAGCGTCCATTCGCTGTCGAGCAGGCGGCCCAATTCCGGGGCGAACGTGCGGGCGGTGCGCTCGCGGCGCAGAATATCGAATGCCCGGTTCTTGGCGGCGGCCATCAGCCAGGCTGCGGGATTTTCCGGCACGCCGCGGAAGCTCCACATTTCCAGCGCGCGGCAGAAGGCGTCCTGTACGACGTCCTCTGCCAACGCCAGGTTGTGGACTCCGAAGATACGGGTGAGCACCGAAACCATGCGCCCCGCTTCGTGCCGAAAAAGATGGTCCGTGGTCTCCATCTACATGTTCAGTTTCTGAACCGCACGCACCTCGACCGAACCACCGACCTGAAGGATGGGACAGTCCTTGGCCAGTTCGGCCGCGTGGGCAAGGTCCTTGGCCTCGACGATGATGTAGCCCCCCACCACGTCTTTGGCCTCAGCAAAAGGGCCGTCGGTGATGACTTTTTTCTTGCCGGAAACCACCTTACCGGCATGCTCTAGCGGATGCCCGGGATCTTTAATATGTCCTTTCGCGCCGAGGTCCTTGAACCAGGCCACCCATTTTTCCATCGTCTTCTGCATTTGCTCGGCGGAGGCGTTTACCTCGCGGCCACGAAACAGATAGGTGAATTCGCTCATTGTGTTTCTCCTTATTCAATCTGAGTGTTTTTCTTCGGATAGTTCTTAAAGCTCAAGCAAAAGGGCGCTTAGCGTCACTGTTATTTTCAGCCAACTCGCTCGCATACGAGTCCAGCCAGCCCAGGACGCGCTCCCAGCCTTCTGCGTGCAATCTGGCTGGTACTTCCAAACCCTTGAAGCCGTCTTGACGCACCGTTACGCGTGTTCCCGTCTCAATCGGCTCGAGAAGATAGGTGACGGTCGTCTCGCGCCGCCCCAGCACCGGAAAGTCCCAATCGTACTTGCGCGTAAACACGATCTTGCGTGGCCCCTCAATCTCGAGAAACTCACCGCTGGCGGGAGTTGTAGAACCGTCCGCGGTACGGGGAACGACGCTCCACCGGCCACCGACACGAAGATCGGCAGCCCAGTTCGTCATGTGGTACGTGTCCTCAGAACCCCACCAACTCTCAACTTCATTGGTGTTAAGCGCGCGGAACACGCGTTCGGGAGTCATCGCAATGTCAGCCGTCGCGAGGATGGTTTCCCCGTCGGTCACAGCCCGCGGAGGTACTCTTTCGCGCTTCGCACGGGAGAGAGCGGAGGCCGTAGATGGTTCATTCTTCACTGGCATTTGGTTTCTCCTTCGTTTTGGTGGCGCTTCACGTGATTAACGTTTCAGTCGGCGGTTGCCGGACATTTTTCTTCGGACTGATCGTTTCTCCTTAACGATTGATTCCACAGCTCATTTCGATGCCTCCTTTCGAAGGGCCTCTTTAACCTTGGCCACGTTCGGACCATCGCCGACGCCCTCATAAAATGAGAGGTCCTCGTCGATTCCGACTAGCCTGAGGCATTGACCTCCTGGAGCCTGGAAGTAAAGGAGAGGATCCGGCATGTCAAGCTTCCTTACGAGACCGGACTCGACGATTTTTCGGCTCATTTCCTCCACCTTGTCGGACTTGATTTCCAGCCAGACCGATCTCGCTGTCCGCAGGAACTCGCTCTCATCGGGGACATCCCCATAGAGGAAGACGATATAGAAGTCGTCCCCCAGGCGCAGGAAGTCCCGATCGTTCTGCTCTTTCGTGATTTTGCCACCGAGAACATCGCAATAGAATTTACGAATGTTGTCCCGATCTTGCTGCGGAACTATGACCGACGAATGATTTCCAAAAGCTACCTTTGCCATGATCGCTCCTTGTTGAGCGCTTCAAATCGCGCTCAAGTTGAATCCGCGCTTGACCCGACTCCTGCGCTGCAAGACAATTAGTCCAGAGCGGCTCCGGCCGTTGCATTCACCACTGTCCCGGTGAACATGCGTGCCCGGTCGGACGCAATCAGCACCGCCGCTTTGGCAGTGTCGGAAGTCTTGGCAGTCGACTTCAAGAAGTTAAAGTCGCCCATGCCAGCAAGCATCTGATCCTTGTTCGCGTTCATTTTACCGGCCAAAACTTCCGCCGTTTCCTGGATGGTGCGGCTGTCCACGTTAGCAGTTGTGCGAAGGCAAACTACCCTCACTCCGGATGGGCCGACTTCGATCGCCAGGTTTTCGGTGAGGGATTCGATCGCGCCAAAAGCGCTGCCAATTGCGGTTGCGCCTGGTACGTGACCGCGAGCCGGGCTGCCGGTCAGGAAGATGATCACGCCGGAGCCTTGTTTTACCATGTGGCGAGCGGCGGCGCGCGCCGTGATGAATTGTGACTTCACAACGGTCGTAAGCGGCAACATGTACTCTTCGATCGGCAACTCGACGGCGCTCCTTGTGTTTCCATACTCCGCAGCAAGAGGTCCAACGGCGTTGAATGAAATGTCTAGACCTCCGACTCGCTTTACGATGCCTGCGATGTAATCGCTTACGGCAGCATCATTCGTGGCGTCAACTACTTGCGAATACGCGCGGCCGCCAGCCGCAGTGATCTGCGCAACCACTTCCTCTACGTTCGTCTTCGTCCTGCCTGCCAGAAAGACTTCCGCACCTTCGGCTGCGAATTCTTTGGCGACTGCGGAGCCGATGGATCCCCCGGCCCCGAATACAACTGCCCGTTTTCCCTTCAGGATTGCCGAGCGATTCGTGTTGTTAGCTTCTGCGATCGTTGATTGCGATTCCATACCGTTTCTCCTTTTTGGTGGTTCCTTACCTTGGATGTGTGATTGCGCCCGCCCTACCGCGCGAGGTATTTCGCGAACGGCCCGAAGTAAAACACCGGCCAGTTGGAGGAGAGGTGCTCATGCCACGTCGGGAAAATGGGCGACTTGCCCTCACGGTATCCGTCATGATCCAGCACGAGCTTGGTGCCGTTCCCCACTGGGGTCAAGCTGATCCGCACAATCGAATAGGCTGCGGGGGCCCAATCGACACCGCGCCAGGCCTGGACGACACGTTGGCCGGGGATCAGCTCGATGTGCCGTCCTTCTATGTAGCCGCCAAAGATGGAGAACTTCCCACCGTCTCCCGTTTCGATCTCGGCCGGTTTTTCAGTTGCGGCAGCGAACTGCTCGCCGTCTGTTAAGAGCGCGTAGATTTGTTGGGGCGCCGCTGCGAAGCTGACTTCTTGATGAATAGCCATTTTGGATGCTCCTTCTGAGTTGATGTGATCTTGGGTGTTTCAGCTATACAACGTGCGATGACCACGGCCCCGGACACTTTTCTTGCGAAGATTTAGCGGGAGGGTTCCGCAGCTCTGGAAAATAGGGCGGATATCCTGTCTAATCGCTCGCGCCACTGCTTCTGGCCCGACCTGCTCCATTCCTGTATAAGCAGCAAATCCGTTCTCACCCCGGCGCCACACCCGAACATCTCCGCCGATAAGCCACATATATTCCATATCTCGGACGCGGGTTGTCAGATTTACGGCAATCCTGCGACAACGCCACCGGATGGAATCACTCAAAGCGTTTTGTAGGGAAGCGTGTTCCCAAAGGTAGGTGCAGGTACGGGAGAACGCGGAACAGCAGTTAGCTTACGTTGTGGATTGTGAGTGGGGATAGGTCATGTCTGCGCATTGGCTCGGCTGCACTCACGCCAGGGAAGCTCAACCATTCGAGGCAATTTCTAGCCAACATGTCCATCAAGATCGTATGCGACAGTACGTCAGATGATGGAAACCCACGAAAGCGCTCGAATCGGACTTACTACCAAGCCATTTGCTGCGGATGCCGTGGGAACAGAAGGCGTTAGCACCTTCACTCTTCTTCGAGGATAGGCATCCACCACGAACAGGTCGACGAACACTAAAACCTATTCCTTAAGTTAGCGCTTATGAAGGGCATCGCTCCTGACCCTGCGGTGGTGACCGCAGCCGCATAACCGAAAACAACCGGGCCGTTGGCGTCCACGCCCGAGGTGTGCGCCGATGTCCCCCCCGGAAACAATGAGGTTGCAGACATTTCATTCGTATCCGAGTGCTTCCATTGGGCTCACTGAGGCAGCCTTGCGAGAAGGGAAAACAGAAAAGAAAAGATCGATCGTCATGGCGGCAGCGAAGGCAAAAGCTGCCGTTCCACGGTCAAACACGAAGGGCAATCCGACCGAGTCGCTGATGAGTCGAGAAGCCGGCCAAGATACAGCGACACCGAGGAGGCAGCCAGTTAGTGACAGCGCGCCGGTTTCGACTGACACCTGAAATTGTGACAAACGAGATTGCGCAGCCGGTTGGTCCGTTTTCTGCTGCAGTCACAACAGGCCAGCTCTTGTATCTCAGCGGGCAAGTTGCACAAGACCCGAGTTCAGGAAAGCTTGTAGCAGGCGGGGTGGTTGAACAGACAGAACAGATTTTCAAGAATGCTGCGGCCATTCTGTGGGCGGCTGGGAAGGATCTCTCCCATGTTGTGAAGGTCACTGTGTTCCTCACAGACATCGCTGAATCCCCAAAGATCAACGAAATCTACGGAAAGCACTTTGACAAGCCGTATCCCGCTCGTACCACCGTCGCAGTCGTTGCTCTCCCTTGTTGAGTTCGACATTATTGCTGTTTAGTCGGAGGGCTGTAGCAGAACGCTATACAAGGACTCAGCCCTTGTATTCGGGAACAGATTATTTTGGGAGATTGCAGTGAAAGCAATTGAAGTACGTCAAAATGGTGGCCCTGAGGTTTTAGAGTATTCAGATTTGGGATCCACAACGCCGAAGGCTTCTGAGGTCTCGGTACGCGTTGCAGCAGCCGGTGTGAACTTGATCGACGTCTACCTGCGTGAGGGTCGTTATCCTGCAACGCTGTCAAATCCTTCTCCTTCATCCCTTACAGCGATTGAGACGTCGCCAGGCTCACAGCGGCAGGTAACATGGACGTGTTTTCTACGATCCTCATGATTTCCGTGAATGATGGCGTTTGCCATGGCTTCCCGCAACGCGACTTCAACGTCGCTCACCCCTTCAGGAACACAGCTGCAATTCCTGAGCGAGAGCATGAGTTTGTCCACGAAAGGAGAAATCGCAGTTACTTCGCTTGGCAAGGAGCACTCCAGAGCGATGCGCGGGCCCCCGTGATCATGCGCTATCGTCATTCAGAAATCACCATAACCCAAAGGTCGGCGGTTCAACTCCGTCCCTGGCCACTCACAACTGCCGAAAATGCAGTGTGTGATCATGGTTGCGGGGGGTGGATTTGGTGCAGCGACTTTTGGGTTGTGAGTTCCGGAAATTCTGACCTCCCTAATTCCGGAAATTCTGGCACGCCTAATAACCACAAAAAAGATTAGAAAACTCCCTATGCTCCGGCTATGCCGGGAGCGGAGGGAGGAGGATGTTGGGCATGCTAAAACGACACGAAGTCGAGATTTTGCTGAAGGCCGGTCACGCCAAGACCGAGGTAGCGCGCTTGAGCGGGGTATCGTTGCGCTCGGTAAAACGGATCGCGGAAGAGAGTCCGGTGGAGCATGTTGAGGATGCGAAGGAGCGCGTTAAACGGCAGATCGGGCGACCCAGCACGGTCACGAATTTCCGGAAACAGGTGATCGAGATCGTGCAGGAAACGCCGGATCTGGCGTCGCTAGAGATTCTGCGTCGAGTTCGGGAAAGCGGCTACGCAGGGGGCAAAACCGCGCTCTACGCGCTGGTGGCCTCGCTTCGCCCGAAGCGGGTGAAGCCACTGGTGCGCTTCGAAGGTCTTCCCGGAGAGTTCAGTCAGCACGATTTTGGGCAAGTGGAAGTGGAGTTCCTCGATGGTGCAAGCCAGCGGATCCATTTTTTCGCTTCCCGGTTGAAGTACTCGCGCTGGGTACGGGTGAGTGTGGTGGTGGACGAGGCGGTGGAAAGTTTGGTGCGCACCTTGGCCGAGCATCTGGCCAGCTGGGGCGGGCGCCCGCTGCTGTGTGTGTTTGATCGACCGAAAACGATCGCTCTGAAGTGGCACAAGAATGGAGAGGTGACGGAATGGAATCCGATCTTTGCTTACGCCACGTTGGAGATGGGCGTGGGGGTGGAGTTGTGCTGGCCGTATCGCGCCCAGCAAAAAGGCAGTGTGGAAAACCTGGTTGGATTCGTAAAGTCTTCCTTCTTTAAAGTACGGCGGTTTCACGACCAGGAAGATCTTCGCCAGCAACTGCGCGACTGGCATCGCGAGGTGAACCAGGAACGTCCGTGCCGGGCGACCGGAATCATTCCGGCCTTGCGACTGGCGGAAGAAGCACCGCGACTGCGTGCGTTGAAAGTGCAACCGGAGCAACTGGCGCTACGGATTCCCGTCTATGTCGGCCCCACCGGGACGGTGCTGCACGACGGCCATGCGTATTCCATGCCGCCGGAGGCAATCAGCATGCCGGCCACGATGTACTTGTATGCGCGACGAGTGCGCATTGTGGCGGCGCGGTATGAAGTGGAACACCCTCGAAAGTTTGGAGCGCAGGAGAACTCCTCGTTGCCGGAGCACCGCGCGGCGATGGTAGCGGCGGTCTCGGGGAAACGGGGCAAGCGTTATCTGAAACGGCAGCAGTTGCTGGAGCTGGGCGAGACGGCGATTCGCTATCTCACCGAGATCGTGCATCGCCGACCACGGCAGTGGTACGAGGATGTCGATCGGCTGCACCAGATTCTGCAGAGCCACGGTCCGGAAGCTTTGCGGCATGCCATGGAAGAAGGATTGAAACAGCAGATTTATGGTGCGTTTTATGTCGAGAGATCACTTCAACCAGGGTTGGGCTTACCGCAGGGGGTGCAATGAAAACGGACGAAACGGGGGATGCTAAGGATCGACCGAGGTGGAAAACGTCGTTTGTAGGCGATCCTAGCGCGATATTTTTTATGGAAAACGGGACGGGAGCACAAAACCAGAAAAAGATCCTGCCTCCGAAGAAAACTCGGGGAGGTCTTTTGGTTGTTGCTTTTCCTCCCTAGCGGAGCCCCTTGCCGCGGCCCGCAGCGGTCCAGGGCGCGCCGCTGTTCAGGCGCGGCGAAGCGAACCCTTGACGGCGAGGACCGCTGCGAAACACTGGGGCGCGGGGGGAAAAGACCTAGTTCTCAAGATGTAAGACGGAGGAGTAAGGATGAGCAAGAATATGAGTCATCCCAAGCAAAGTTCGAACTCAACCATGCCGAACCTTTCGGAAGGGCAACTGGAGACTCTGTTCCGACGGTTGAACCTGGCACATACCCGTCGTATCTACCAAGATCTGGCCGATCGAGCCGAGAAAGAAAACTGGGGCTATCGTGATTTTCTTGCTCTTCTGCTGGCCGAAGAGGTGGCCCATCGCAAGCAAACCCGCTTGCAACGTTTTACCCGCAAGGCCAACTTCCCCTTCTTCAAGACCATTGACGAGTTCGACTTCAGTCTGCAGACGACACTGCGTCTGTCCCTGCTCGGCTCCTACCTCGGGCCGGATTTTGTCAGCGAGGGTCGCTCACTGATTTTCTGTGGCAAGGCGGGTCGCGGGAAAACTCACCTGGCTGTCGCCATCGGCTATCGCGCCATCCAGAATGGCTTCGAGACCTTGTGCATCAACGCCGCAGAGCTCGTGGAAGAGCTTTCCAATGCCAGCAAGCAGGGACGCTTGCGGGAGTCATTGCTAACCTACACGCATCCTCACGTTTTGATTGTCGATGAGGTCGGTTATTTAACCTATGGTCCCGATGCCGCCAATGTTTTGTTTCATGTGGTCAACAATCGCCACTTGAGAAAACGACCGATGATCTTTACCACGAATAAGCCGTTCAGCGAATGGGGAAAGGTTTTGCATGACGAGGACCTGGCAGCGGCCATTCTAGATCGCATTCTCGAGCGCGGACGCGTTATCCACCTCGATGGGCCCTCTTGGCGCACCCGTCACCTGAACTTAGAGGAGCCCTTGCCGCCTGCTGCAGAACGTGCCAGAATTTCCGGAATCGGCGTGCCAGAATTTTCGGAACCCACATGGGTTATGAGTTCGCCTACATGTTTGAAAATAAACAACTTGTCGGCACGGATGGCAGATTTGGGAGCCGATTCATTTCACTGAGGTTGGATGATTGGGAGCCCAAAGGGAGCAGCGCAAAACTACTTCTTGGGCTTCTGCCACGGCAACGATTCAATCATCAACGAAAGAGGAGATATCCGATGAAAACTAGTCCGTGCGAGCAGGTCTTCGAACCATTACTAAATTCCAGAGAGGCCGCGAAGCTCTTTGGCGTGCACGCAGTAACGCTGCAGCGAATGGCTAGAGCCGGCCAAATACAATGCGTGAAAGTAGGGAAGCTGTGGCGATTCAGTGGAAGCCAGTTGAGTGCTTGGGTCGCATCAATCTCCACTCCTATTCGAAAATCAGTCTGACAGAAGTTTCAGAAAGAAGGCTCGGTCAGCGCGGGGTTTCGTTCATTGAGGCTCCGCGCTTTTCTTTCCTGATCTTTGGGTTTCAAGTTGACCACTCAGGCTTTCTAAACGGAACTTGCACTTAATTTGTTGACCATTAGGCCAGCGGGAATTGTCTGCACGAGGGTGCGGGGCGAAAGCGGCGTTCGTGTCTATTGATTTCGCCCCGAACTTGTTTCAAATCTGCGCAAGAAGCGATGTTTTTGTTACTGTCACGAACGCACAGCGCCCAAACTAGATGAGAGTTCACGCTTACCATCAGTTGCACGAGTCGCAAGGACCTCGGAACCTTACGACCGTTCGGAGGGAGGGAACAAGTGGGCGACCATGGATTTCCGTTCACCTCGATAGCGCTATTGTGAGGTCTTGTACTGCTTGAGGCATGGCAGTCGTAGGTGATTGTTGACCGTTCGTCAATTCCTCGACCCGCCCTGAAACGTAGTACTGCAAGCCACTCAACCTGATTCGACCTTCTCCCCGGAAATCGGCACGCCCCTCAATCCCTTCAACCACAGCTTTTGTGAAGGCGCCGTTTTTCCATCCTTCTGCTTCCAAAGAGAGCTGACGACCTGTTGAAGAGAGGAACACGACCGCACCATTCTCGGGGCTTGTGAGGTCGTTGACCGCTCCGTTGATGTCGTGGCGGAATGCCTTGGGGCCACGAAAAATATTTCCCGAATGACATGTATCAATGAAGATCACAGTATTTCCCGCCAGCTTCGCGATCGTGTCGGTGATCGACGAGAATGAAACTCCAGTCTTGGCCAGAGCCTTCAGATCGACGTCAAACGGCAGGAAGAAGTAGTCGCCCGTGCGGTCGTTAACCCCGTGTCCGGAGAGGAGGACCATGGCGATGTCCTGGCTCGTCGTCTGCTTTCGGATCCAATCTAGACCGGCCAACACGTTAGCCTTGGTTGCCTTCTCGTCGGTGAGCATCTGGAACTTGATGTCTCGGTAGCGCAATCCCGCCTGAGGCTTCATAGCGTCCGAGAAATCTGCAGCGTCTTTTGCGGCAAACAACAGCTCCAGATTTGGGTCCGCATACTTCGCGACTCCGACCGCGAGAACGTACAGCATTGGCTTGGCTTCCGACGGGTCGATGTTCGCCCGCCCCTGCCATTTCAGGTGAATCGTCGAAGGCACGCTCGCACCAAATCCATTGGTTGCGATGATCGAAACCACTACATCACGCGAGGGAACGTTAAATGAGAGTTCGCCATCGCCGGGAGCGCCTGGCGGGAGTTTGATCTCCGCTCCCGACGGCCGGCCATCGACCAATGCCCTCACGGTTTGAACGGGACTTGCAGCCGAACTTCGCACTGTGTAGCGCAGATTCAATTTGTTTTCGTTGAATGAGGTTGAATCACCTGGAGATACAATCTGGACCACGGGCGGAAGCATTTCTTCCAAAACCGGCTTTGTTCCCGATCGTCCGGCCAGCTCGTTGGCTTGGCGGAGCGCTGCGTCTTCATCTCCGGCGACGAGGATCTGATCGATGACGTCTGGCCGGTAAAACCTCGATCGAAAGCGGCCGACGGGAAAAAAGTCCGCGGTATGATCCATTCCATCGTTAATATGCCAGCCAATCAGGTCCTCTGCGCCGGGAGAAGCGTCGTAGTATCCGGAGGGAGTCCACAGAATCCAGCGCTTCTGGTCGGCTTGAACCAGCAGGACCAGCAACTCTTTTCCGTCCGACGAACGATACCAATGGATGCTTCCGTCGCGCATTTGGGCGAGCGTGAGCTTTCCATCAGCCGAGAAATTAACGAAGGCAGCCGGAGTCTGAGTAACAGCTGCCCAACGCTGTGTGCCGCTACTTTCGAAGAGACGAACCATAAGTTCGGTCCCCAGTGCAAACGACTGGCCGTCGGGTGCAATCGCCAAAGATCTGGAAAGCTCACGAGGATACAAAGCGAGAGGCTTGCCGTTCAATGTCGGCGATTGTGCGCCATGCCAGTTTGCGATACTCAATCCCGGAGCTTCAGTTCGTGGCGGCCGGAAATCAAGGCGTTCGGGTCGGACTGAGGAGAGCGTTCGATCGGAGACGGAGAAGAACCCGGTTGACGCGGGGGAGGTTTCATACCACACCTGGACAGCATCAGCCTTCGCTGAGATGGCCAGCTCATGGCGTCGGGAATCGATCGTAGGTGAACGTACAAACAATTTCCTCCGCCCGTCGGCGCCAAGGATTCCAAGGGCAGGATCCGATGATGAAAAGAAGATGTTTCCGTTGCTGGATGTGCGTAGGTCAAGAAGAGTATTGTCGGCGACCGCCATGATGCCGAATGATTTTGGAAGTGTCCAGATCAGAAGCTCGCCCGAACCCGAGCGATTGCGGCCACCGGCAAAGACGACTTTGCCATCGAGGGACCAAGTTACGCATGTGAAGCTAAACCATTCGAAGGAAGCGTCGAAAGAAACGATATCCGAAAGATCATTTGCTGAAAGTACAGCGAGGCTGCCCGTTTCATAAAAACCCACGGCGATCTTCGACCCATCCGGCGAAGCACTGATAGCAAATCCGTCATGGCCTTGGGGAACTGCGCGCTTTGCGATGATGCGCAGCGTCCCGTCCGTGCCAATCGCATAGAGTCGCACGAAGCCGTCAAACGAAGTAGTCACCAGTTTATTTGAACCGACGAACGCGACACGAGTTGTGTCCTGCGTGTACGCCCCATCTCCTTTCGCGGTTGAGAGATGCTGCCACTCGATGAGAATGACGCCTCCACGTACTAACGCGACTGCCAAATAGCGTCCGTCAGGCGAAAATGCGAGGTCGTACATCCCCATCGGCAGCCCACGAATACGCTTCAGGAAGACTCCAGTCTGGGCTGCGAAGAGGTAAATCACATATGTCTGTTGATTTGAAGGTGTATTTCCTCCTACGGCGATCGTCTGCCCATCGGGTGAGATGGCAACCGCCCAAAGAGCCCCAATATCTGCGTCTCCTATGGGTGGCCGAAGGGTTCTAAGCAGTTTTCCTGTGCTCGCGTCCCACATTCTGAGTGTCTTATCTTCCGAAGCAGTCGCGAGGTACGTCTCGCGTGGATCGACGGCGATTCGGTCGATTTTTGCCTGATGAGTTCCGTTTTCGATCCGAAGAAGTGGAGTTTTGAGGACTGGATCTTGCGCGAAACTCCCAGCCGAGAAAACCAAGAGAATAGCGAAATGACTCGTGCAGACGAATAGACGTCGAATGTTCGAGCGAACAGCCGATTTCGGCATAGCGGTGTTACTCCGAAGTGTCGTTTTGTTTTGCAGGGGCCCTTTCGAGTTCTCCCAATCTTGCCTCGAGGTCGCGATTTTGTTTGAGTAGATCGCGATATTCAAATCCATGTTCGACGATTTCGTGTAACGCCACTCCTAGCAGTATGGGGAAAAAGCTCACGAAATAGCGCGCTGTATTGAAAAGGAGAACACTCAGCAGGATCGCCGCTAGCGGAATAAGGACCAGTTCAAAGGGAAGCATCCACAACTTATTAAAACGATAGGCGAGACATACCAGGACGAGGCCAACGAGAAAATCAACGACCGCCAGTCGCAGATCACTAGCAATTCGAAGCCCGCCATTCAGTGTTGTTTCCAGTGCGCTTCCAAGGATCTCGACTCCGTACCGCCATCCAACCGGAGTGCGATAGTAGTCTCGGCTCTCTTCGAAAGCACCACCCAGCAGAACAATTTTCTTGTTAATCTCAGGATATTTTTCCGGATGGTCTCGCCAGTCGGGGACCCTCGCCAAGTCGAGAATTGCAGATCCACTGTAACGAGGTAGTTTCCAACGTACGAAGTCGATGAGTGGCCGAAGATCTTCTTCGCTGGTTTTAGTAGAGATCGGGCGCGTAGGAGTCGGGCAGGAAGCCTTCCGAGACACTTCATCAATGACATCTATAAAGGATACAAAAGCGGTTCTTGGTGTCGTCCCAGCCTTGTCCGAAAGACCTTCCTCCGGGATCTCCGTCAAATACCGACGGAGTACTCCATCAGCGTCAGGCGCAAGCGCCGGTAGACCCCAACAGTTCCCCTTGCCGTCATCTCCACCTAGTAGTTTCTTTAACTTGACATTGGAATCAGGCCATTGCAGGTCTTTGGCTTCCGCCTCACTCAGCCGGGCCTCGCGAACCCAAACAATCGGTGCTCCTTTTGAGATCGTTTCGTTAAGGTCCGGGTTCCATGTCGATGTGTCAAGATCGACCCCGATTACGGACGGCTTGGCGGCGGCAATTGCGTTGATGATTGTGATCACTTCCCGCTGCTTCAACGGGCTTTGGCCGTCAAACAGGAGAGGGTTCTCATAATCAGCTGCATTTATCGTGACAAGGAGCAAGTGCTGGGAGGAAACCGGCTTCTTCTGGAGTATCCACATATCAAGGCTGGCAGATTCCAAGCGATCAAGAAGCCCCGCCCTGTGAAGGAGAAAGGCAAGGAGGGTGGCAAGAAAAACAATCAAAACACCACGCAAGAAATACGACCAGAAGCGCTCCTGATGATGCCCGGCTTTGGAGCTGGATCTCATGGATGCCGGTCGGACATACCTGATGAAGAGCCAGCGTTCTTTCGGAACAAGTCGTACAGATAGACAGATAGAACGTAGTGCCAGGTTGTAGGCCGCATCTGCTTTTTCCAGGGTTCGGCGGCAACGTATGCGTCGTGGAAATTGTCACTCGCTTGTTTGAAGGTCGCTTGGTCGGTGACAAGAACTGTTACCGACGATCCCACGTGATCGCCTGTCGACGTTGCCACTTGAAACCCGTAAATGCCTGCGAGAGGGTGCACGCGAACTTCGCAGGAGCCGGTTCCAGCCCAATGAAAGTTGCCTTTGATCGCGCCGGTCGACGACTTGGCATCAGGGTCGGTAAGAAATACCGTGTAGTTGCCCGTTTCGATGTCCCTCAGCGCCGGGCTCACGTCGAGCTTCCCGTTGGAGAAACGGAGCACGGCTTCATTCGGGTTCGGGCCGACGCCTCGGGCGAGCATGAACACTGTAGGTGGAGTCCGTTGGCTGATAATGGCGTCGAAGGCTTGAATGATCCGTGCCGACCAGTTCGTGGCAGGCCCAGTCAGAGAGGGAATCTTAATTTCGTTGCATTGAGAGCGGTGCCTTGAATCACATCCCAGAATATCTCCGTTGAGCAAACCAATGCTGATGTAAAGATCATCCGCTTCGCCGTGCGGGGTGATTACATCCCCTTCCGACACAGCGTCGCCGATTTTGATCAAGTCAGTGGTGCCCTTCCGTTGCCATTCCCCGTCGATACCGAGTAGCCGTCCAGTGACCATCCGCTTATTGGGATTCTGACCTACACCATGGAGCAAGCAGAGAAGCAAGAAAACGAGACCAGTAATGAATTTACGGAGCAGGCGTGAAGTCTCGTCACTCAGCATTTTTCGACAAAGACCTCGCAAGGTTGGCCATTCTAGCAACAGGCAGTGATGGTTGCAACGAGGCGATTTCGTGCATACGGGGCATCGGTCTAGGGGCAGTTCTCTCGCTCGATTTACAGGCGTTTGGCTGCACGGAAAATGGCAGATCATTGCGTTTCAAATAGGAGGTCTGCCAAGCGGGAAAAGCCGCGTCCAAACCTACCTTGATTTGTGGCCTTGTCCACAGGTGCTGGCCAATGTTGGCACGTTACATCGATGTGGAGCTTTGTCAGGTTCCATGCGAGGGGCGCGTTTGACGATGTCGGCGGATGAAGTCATCAAGCGCTGTGATGAAAATACGATCGGGGAAGTGCCGACTCTGGGCACAACCTACATGCTGCAATATGAACCCGTGCGGGCTGGGATTTCGGGATTTGAAAACACACATTCGGCTGCGAATCATGGCAGGAGCCGAGGATTAGCTTTGTTGGGCCGCCCCCCAAAGGCCGCAGGAGCCGACCCGCATCCTGGTATGGGTTCGTAACAGACGCGCTCCCGTTTGCTCCCTCCTTGGCTGCGTTTTCAACGTCGCCAGTGGCGATCGCACGTCGGTCAGTTCGAAAACCGCCGAAATTGGGTTCGGCGGAGGGTACCTTGTGGTTCTGTCCGCGGATTTTGAAACTCAGTGAACAACTATTGCCTTTGCGAACTCACGTTCCAGCCACAGTCGGGGTATATAGGTGGGAAGGCCTCGGATCCAGGCGGTTCACGGAACGGCTCCTCAGCACCCAAGAAGCTCCAAGTTATTGAAAGTAGGTTCGTTGGATCGGGTGGATTCAGAATTGGCTCCGATTGGAGAGCAAAACCGATCTGGTTTGATTCGAAAGTTGACGAGGTGGCATAAAAATAATAGATAATGAACTTGTCAACTGGAGGTTGCGATGATCGTCTACTCTGAACACCCGGATACATTGGATCAAATCCAACTGAGCCTTTTGAACAAACTGGGCGATCCCGCAAAGGCCAAGAAGCCATCGTACTCCCTGAATCGACCTACGAGCTCGTCGAATCGCCTTTGTTTCGTCTCTTATGCTTCAAGCGCCATCCGATGCGAGGTCAGGCAACAACTGGTTCAAATCATCGCCAAGACATGGCGCCTCAATTTGAATCTCGAAAAGTTCCTACTGACGACAGAGTTTGGGGACTACAAGTTTTGCCTTTGGATCGAGAGCAGCCCAGAATCGACACACCGATATTTCAATTTCGCTCTCCGAGAACTTGCGAGCACGAAACATCCCGCGTTTTACTCAAGGATTCTTCGTGCCTTCAGGAGATTGGAAGATGATCTTCCGGCGTCTTTGATTGACGAAGCGACGGCCGCTCCGACCGACTATTTGGTGGCTCTTGAGGCTTTGACATCCTCTCTAGAAACTTCTCAGCTTGTTGCCGAAGATCCGTTTATAGCGGCGAAATTTCGAGGTTTGAAACGAAAGAAACAGATGATCGAAACGGCGGGAGGTGCGCTTACTTCGGAGGAAGTGGCGAAGGTGCTCGGTATTTCACGACAAGGTGTCGACAAACGGCGCGGTTTGAATCAACTCCTTGCCCTGACTCAGGGAAGGCGCGGCTACAGCTATCCAAGTTTTCAATTCGACGAGGACCGAACAATAAGTGGGCTCGAAGACGTCTTATCCGAACTCAAACAGCTTGATCCTTGGATGCAAATGGTTTTCTTCACAAGTCCTAACGAGAGATTGAATGATAAGACTCCAATCGAAGCACTCCAAAAAGGATTTGCTAAAGAAGTGCGAGATGTTGCTGTAGGGTATGGCGAACAAGGAGCTCTATGACGGATAAACCGGGAGACCACCCTCTCCCACATCCGGGATTGCTGACACGTTCTTTATCGCCATTATGAAGCTGCATTCGATCCGATTTATTTTGGCACTAAAGGCAATAACCGCTTCGACGATCCCGATTGCCCTGCAGGTCATGCCTTCGGCGTGATGTACGCCGGACATGACCCGGAGTGTTGCTTTACGAATCCTGCGGATCAACAACGGGTGTCCCTGCAGTTTCAGGTGCGTACTTGGACGCCCGAGCCATCGCGACCCTCGAACTTACCGAGGACCTTCGCTTCATCGACCTATTTGAAACTGGCGGGCTGACCCGCGTCGGAGCGGACGGTCGTCTCTTCACGGGGTCTCACAAGATCGCCCAGCAGTGGTCCGCCGCATTGCGAGCTCACCCTTGCAAACCGGACGGCATTCGGTATCCCTCTCGACACGACCATACGAGAATCGCGTACGCGATTTTCACGCGACCTGCGACCTCATTCAAGGTCGCGTCCCTGGGGTCACTGATGGCTCCGGCGAATCGGCCTCTTTTAAACAACATCCTCACGCTTTACAAGGTCGATCTCGTTTGACCGCATCACGTGCCGACTTATCAGGACTGATTTCCCAAGTACCCATTTTCGGCACCTTTTGCTGACAAGGCAGACAAACAAGCGCGCTAACGCTACGGCGTTACACGCGAGCGATTCTGACTGTGGTTGGACGTAGCGGAAGGACCAGCTCTATAGTCGGCTCACAATTCGTCCTTGCTCGAGCCTGGATTTCCATGTGCCGCGTCGATATCCTTCGTTAGGTGCATTAGCGTCGGCGAGGAAGTCCCTTTGCCGAGGCCTCGGACCCAGGTGGTTCACGGAACGGTTCCACAGAAATGCGCTCGTAACAGACTTCCAGCACGGTCAGGTATTCTGTACCGCCCGGCAATTGAAGGACTACGCTGTCACCCGCTGCCGACTTCATCAACGCGCGCCCCAGAGGTGACACCCAACTGATGTGGTTGCGGTTGAGATCGATCTCGTCGGTGCCCACGATGCTCACCACTCGCTCCGCTCCCGCGGCATTGGCATAGCGCACGGTCGCTCCGAAGAATGCCCTCGTCGCCGCCTGCCCCGCTCTCGGAGCTTCCGGGTCCACCACTTCCGCGGCTTCGATTCGCTTCGTGAGAAAGCGAATCCGCCCATCGATCTGTCGCAGCCGCCGCTTGCCGTACTGATAGTCGGCGTTTTCACTGCGATCACCGTTGCTGGCAGCCCACGCCACCACCTCCGTCACGGCCGGGCGTTCCCTGGTGAGCAGAAACTGGTGCTCATCTTTGAGGCGCTGCAGCCCGCTCCGCGTGATGTAGTTCTTGCCTGGCGTCGCGGGCTCGTCCCTTTGTGGTTTTCTCGTAAACCCTTTTCGCATCTCGTAGTCTTTCCAGGGCGAATCCAGTGGGTGCACCAATGAACGCGGATGAACGCCGATAAAAAACACCGTAGGTTATCCGCGTTCATGGGAGCCCATCTGCGACCCTAGCTGATTTTTTCACGTCTTTCGGTCCCTTAGCGATCCTATCCATAATCTCGGATAAGTGCCGGCGAAGGCATGCTTAGGAGAATCAGGATTCCGGCAGGGGCGATTGCTCGGGTTGCGGTTGCGACTTTCGCCTCAGGACCAACGCGGAGAACAGCGTGATGACGAGCCCAATCGGGAAGGGATGAATGAACGTGAGCACTGCATTGAAGAATGGGTTTTTGTACAGCTCTTTGTATTTTCTGACCTGCTGAAGTTTTTCCTGGACGGCTGCCGGGCTCGCCCCCGAGGCGGTGAGCTTCTGAACCAAATGAGCGCCATATGCGTCCCAGAAACCAGGCAGGAAGTTGTAGTAGATCACTTCCCAGGTTACGACATAGATGATGCAGGATATCAGCGTAATGGAGAGGCCGACGGCAAAGGCCTTTAAAAAGGTAATCTGGCCATCGCCGATGTTGTCCCGGTAGGTTCGGATGCCGACAAACACCATCAAGAACGAGAGCACGATAGAGGTGTTGCCGATGATCGCGCCGCGGTCGAAGCCAATCCTGCCGCCGAAGGTCACCAACGCTATCATCATCAGCGAGGAGATAGCGCCGGAAATCAGCCCGAAAGTGACGATGATCTTTCTCATATCCTGGTAATGTCTTTTATCCGATCCTGACCTTTCCACGTATGTTGCCGGCCCCATGCTCATACGGGCTCAGCGACCAGCCACGTCAGCTGGCGACTTGGATGCCACTGGGATAACTACGATCAGGTTATCGCCTGCTCCGGGGTGAGTCATCCCAAGATAATCGAGGTTCGGTTCGGCGTCGAACCCGATGTCTTTCGTTTTCATGTTCGGCGCATAAAACATCAAGTGCGGAGGGAAAATGCCAGTGCCGTGCTCGGGGATCGCGCTCAAGCGGTTACGGCTGGACATCATGTAGAGGAGCCCCGGTTTGCTCGGATACTGGTAACGGCCGTCCTTATATCCGTTGGCGACGTCTGCCTTGATTTCGGCCTCGGACTTGCCGTTTGTGCGCAGCTCTTCACCGTGCATGTAGACAAGCAAGAGAGTGCGGCTGCCTTCGGCGTCGAAGCACTGCGGCTCAATGGTTGTTTCTGCGGGCTTTACGAAATGCCGGCCAACAAAACAGCTGAAGCCGTTGGTGCCTTCGCGCGCTTTCTCGTAGCCTTTGGGGCCGAGAACATAAACTGTGGCTTTACTGGATACCTCGGCCGGGGCAGCGCTTTCAGCGAGTGTGATCTGCTGGTCACGTGGCATGGAGGCGTCGTAGACCCGGGGGAGTTCCTGGGCGGTTGCGGGAATGAGCGCGGTGCTTGAAAACAAGCCGATCGACAGGGTACCCACGACAAAGACCTTCATCGAATTCAGAGTCTTCATGTTCGCTCCTTTTTTCAAGAAGTTCATGTTTTCACAAACTTCATGTTCGCTCGTATTGAGCGGCTCAACATACCGCATGAGGCGGGGTCGGTGTCGTCATCCCTTTGGCTGATTTTGGCGGCGGAGAGAAAAATCATTCGTTTGGGGGAGCGGTTATTGGCGCGAACCGTGCTCGTGCGCGAGTAAATCAGGGGAGAAGGCCGAATTCCTTCCCGAGTTGCACCGCTTGCGTTCTTCGTCTCGCCCCGAGTTTGTCGAAAACACGGCTGGAATGGGTCTTCACCGTGCTCTCGCTCACAAAAAGCTTCTCGGCGATTTCGCGGTTGCTCAGGCCCTGGGCGATCAGTTCAAGGATCTCAAGCTCACGGCGAGTGATATGGAGGTCCTCACGTTTTCTTTCGTCAGGGATGAACGGTCCCTCGGCACGGACGGGGACCTCCCTCACAACAACTGTCTGGCGTTTTGCTGTCAGCTTGAGGCCAAGCCAGATGCCAAGAACGGCAAAGGTCGCGGCGATCAGTCCGCCGTAGATTTCGATGGAATGTTCGACGACCAGGAACTGATATTCGGTCCACCGGAGCAGAGCAATCAAGATTCCACCGATCAACCCGTACATGAGGACGTGGCGCTTCATAAGTTGCAGGAGGATTCGTTACCGAAATTATCGCACCCATATTGGGTTAGGTCCTACTGCTTGCAGGGCAAGATCAACGCTTGACAGGCCTTGCCCGAGTCTCGGGCAAACCTTCAATAATCCAACGTGCCAGCGCTGGCCGGCAATTTTCTGACCAAGCTACACTGGAAGAGGCACGGTGCCGCGAGTTGCTCCTTCAAAATGATCTCTTTCTCAAACATCAATAAGCAGTATGGCAAGCAGTTGCTTTTCGTGGATGCTTCGTTTCAGTTGAATTCCGGCGAAAAAGTTGGGCTGGTCGGTACCAACGGGGCGGGCAAGACAACGCTCTTCCGTATGGTGGTCGGCGAGGAAACTCCCGACGAGGGCGCGGTCTCAGTCCCCAAGAAGTTGACGATCGGCTACTTTCGCCAGGACGTCGAGGAAATGCAGGGCCGTTCGGTTCTGGATGAAGCGATCGCAGGGAGTGGACGCGTCGGCGATTTACACCACGAACTCGAAGCCTTGCAGCGGGAAATGTCCGACCCTGACAAGGCTGATGACATGGAGCGCATTCTTGATCGCTTCGGTCACGTGCAGGAGGAGTATGAACATTTGGGAGGTTACGCGCTCGAATCGCAAGCCCGTGAAGTGCTCCACGGTCTGGGATTCAAAGACGATCAGATTGACGGCGACGTGGGCGCTCTCTCCGGCGGATGGAAAATGCGCGTTGCGCTGGCGCGCGTCCTGCTCGGAATGCCGGATGTATTGCTGATGGACGAACCGACGAACCATCTCGACATCGAATCCATCATCTGGCTGGAGCAGTTTCTCAAGTCATTTCCTGGCGCGCTGCTCATGACCTCGCACGACCGCGAGTTCATGAATCGTCTGGTCTCGAAGATCGCAGAGATTGATGGCGGCGAAATCATCACATATTCGGGTGACTACGACTTCTACGAGCGCGAAAGGGCGGTGCGAGAGAGCAATCAGCAGGCAGCATTTGCCCGGCAGCAGTCCATGCTTGCCAAAGAGCAGCGCTTCATTGATCGTTTCAGGACGCACGCGGCCAAAGCAGCCCAGGTGCAGAGCCGAATTAAGGCCTTGGACAAGATCGAGAAGATCGAACTACCCAAGAAACGCCAAGTGGTGAAGTTTGAGTTTCGTGTCCCCCCGCGATCCGGCGAACAGGTGGCCGTCCTTGAGAATCTGCACAAGAGTTACGGCCCGCGCGTGATTTATGAAGGATTCAATCTCACCATCCGCCGCGGAGAACGCTGGGCCGTCATGGGAAGAAACGGCGCGGGCAAGACCACGCTGCTCAAAATGATTGCCGGGGCCAGTGCTCCAGATGCCGGAAGTGTGCGGCTCGGCGCCAGCCTGTATATGGGCTACTTTGCGCAACAATCCCTGGACGTGCTCAATTCCGATCTCACCGTCATCGAACAGTTGCAACAAGATTTTCCCCAGGACGGGCTCGGGTCGCTGCGGAACCTGGCGGGAGCATTCCAGTTCTCCGGCGAAGACGTGGATAAGAAGATCCGCGCACTCTCCGGCGGAGAAAAATCTCGGCTGGCAATAGCACGCATGCTCTACAACCCGCCGAACTTCCTGGTGCTCGACGAACCGACGAATCACTTGGATCTTGCGACCAAGGAGATGCTGGTGGACGCGTTGAAAGACTTTGAAGGCACCATGATCTTCGTATCGCATGACCGCATGTTCCTTCGCGGTCTCGGCTCACGTGTGCTGGAGCTGGGGGGCGAAAGCGGCACGGAGCGCCATCCTACTGTTTATCCTGGGTCGTACGTTGAGTACGTGCAGAAGCTTGGACATGAGGCGCCTGGGATCTATTCGTAGTCCTTGCAGACCTTTTGTGCGATGACTCGCCGGGTGATGTCGAAGCTTTCGTCGCTGCTAGAAACCACGTGGCAGAGAAGATGAACCGCGGAAAGGGACCTGGTGAAAGTCGCCACCTTCAACATCAACAACATCAACAAGCGGCTCGACAATCTCTTGGCTTGGCTGGCGAAAGCTGAACCCGACGTGGTTAGTCTTCAAGAGCTAAAGGCAGAGCAGGAAGCCTTTCCCGTGAATGCCCTTCGGACTCTCGGTTACGAAGCAGTCTGGCAAGGCGAGCGCTCCTGGAACGGCGTGGCCATTCTCGCGCGAAACCAGGTTCCCGTGCTGACTCGCACAAGTTTGCCGGGAAATTCTGAAGATCACCAAGCTCGCTACATTGAAGCGGCTGTTCAGGGAGTCCTGATCACTTCCCTCTACCTCCCCAATGGCAATCCGCAGCCTGGACCGAAATTCAATTACAAGTTGGCCTGGTTTGATCGCCTGATTGCCCACGCCGCCGAACTCATGGCGAGCGGCGCACCCGTGGTGCTGGCCGGTGACTACAATGTCGTGCCGACACCGCAGGACATCTATCCGACTCGATCGTTGGATAACAACGCGTTAATCCAACCCGAGAGCCGACATGCTTTTGCGCATTTGCTGGCTCAAGGCTGGACCGATGCCATGCGGAAGCTACATCCGGACGGGCCGCTCTGGACATTCTGGGATTACAAATTTGAACGGTGGCAGAAGGACAAAGGCATGCGCCTCGATCACTTTCTGCTTTCGCCGAACCTGTCAGACCGACTCGTGGCCGGCGGGGTTGCCCGATGGGCCCGCGAACAGACAAATGCTAGCGACCATGCGCCAACATGGATAGTGCTTGATCTTTAAACCAGAGTCGAGGCTCCAGCCAGAGTTTTTTGTCTGACCATCGTAGCAATATAAAGAGTTGCCCTTTCCGCCCGCCTATGCATTCGTGTCAATTTCGCATCCGCACTGGGGCAAACGGAAATCGTCGGAGCAATTTCCCCGAAGCCCGCGGGGCCGCATCCTCTACCTCTGGTGCCTTCATCAAGGCAAAACATCGGTCCGAAAGCGGCTCCCCTCAATGAATTCCGCTAGTCGCACAGTGCCGCGTCATGTGAACATTTCGCGAGCCTCCCATATTTCGTTGTGGTGACGGACGTGTAAATCCCTGCGAATCTGCCCTATGATAGAAATGCAGTCAGGCAGCCGCGCGCGGGCGTGGCGGAATGGCATACGCAGCGGACTTAAGGAAAACTTGAGTGCTCGTCTGGGAAACCGGCGATGCAGAACTGCTCAAATTCGGGGAAACCTTAAATGGCAATCCCGAGCCAAGCCCGGAGAGACACCAGCCGGGAAGGTGTAGAGACTAGACGGGCAGCACCTAAGCTCCGGATCTTCTCGGGGATGGTGAAGGGATAGTCCAGACCGCAAACCTGGCGTGAGCTTTCTAAGGGCGTCACGTCCGGGCGGCGAAAGCCGTAGACGGTATGAAAATCCGCAGGGCTTAAACGGCCCATGAGGGTTCAAGTCCCTCCGCCCGCACCACGTCTTGCTCTGAGTCAAGCCAGTTTTGTCGGGTGCCCATTTGTCGGCGCGAAAAGTCCCGATGAATCAGAAATTTGAAGCGAGATTTGCCGAGTTCATCAAAGAACTCGGGGGCGAGCGTATCCCTCCCGCCAAAACCCCTGGCGAGCAGCTAGCGGATTATCTCTTCCGGTGTTGTGCAGTTCTCTCGATTGACGTGGTTCTTGAACTGAAATCTCTGGATGAGGAGGGCTACGAACCCATCTTGCGAAACTCAAGGCGATGACCTCTGAATGGCGCAGAACCGGAAGACTGGTCGTAGTGGGGTAATCCGCTGTTAACTATCGCGACCTCTCCCCGGAACTCCGAAGCGACTGGGACGCTATCCTCTACCCGTTCGTTCAGAACGTGATTCGGAAGGCTAACAGGCAGATCAAGAAAACTAAAAGTTCTTCTCTGGAAAACATTCTGAAGCTGAATGTCTACGTCACCTCAGTAGACATGTTCCCTGCGGTGAATACCGTGTACAGGTGTTATTTCCCGGAAAATCCGCCCCGCGCGCATCTTTAATTAATGTCCCTGCTTGGAACGGCGGGTTTGATATTGAAGTGGATTGTATCGCCGCCGTTTTATAAGACTGTTCTTTAGTTCGGTATCTATCTCCGCTGGTTGGCGAGCGACGATTGGCAGAGAGGAAACCTATGTCCCATCATTTCGATACCAAACTTGCGAAAGAGGACCCAAGTCTGAACGTGTGTGATCTCTATCTGTTTCAGGGCGCTCCCGACACCACGGTGATGGCGATGACCGTCAATCCTGATGTCGTCCTCTCTGCACCGGATACCTTTCATATTGAGGGTTTGTATGCCTTCCGCCTGGACCTGACGGGTGACGCTCGCGAAGACGTTGTCTTCAAGTTCAGGTTCAACGAACCGAGACATGCCAACGGGGACGAGCATGTCCATGTTCAGAACTTTCAGGTCCGTAGAGCCACTGGCGAGGCTGTCGGCGGGGACAAGGCGAGCTTCTGATAGAAGGCGATACGGGCAGAGTCCACAGCAAGTCTGGTATTCGCGCCTTGGTCGGAATCGCTCCCGATATGTTCGCTGTCGACGCTGACGCATTCCATAATCTTCAGAACGCCTTCTACAGGGAACACAGGCATGACGGCGATTCGTTCCTGCGCCATCGCCAGAACTTCTTCAACAATCGCAACATCACTGCGATTGTCCTCGAAGTCCCAAACCATCTGATCGGCAAGGGAACGGTTCATGCCTGGGCCACGGTGTCACTTTACGGCCATGCTCCCGAGATGCAGGTGTCACGTTGGGGTCTTCCGCTCATGACGCACCTCTTTCTCAACGATCCCGGCAATCAAGAGATGAAAGAAACCTACTACAAATCAGTGCCATCAGATGACATCGCTTTATTGTCGGGGTACATCGCAGACTTTACGCAGAAGATGGCTACCTATGCGGGATCTGACATGAACCCGGAAGAATACGGAAGGCAAATGGTCTCTCGACTATGCCCGATCACCTTGCCCTATGAATTAGGAACGGCGGCTGCATTTGATCTCGCGGGATTCAATGGGAGGGCACTGGGTGATAATGTTGTGGATGTGATGCTTACATTGGCATCAAACAGGCCCCTCCAGGGCGGCGTTGCCCCTGATCGCAATTGGATCCGTACCGAGTTCCCGTATTTTAGTGAGCCCTATTCGAAGGAAGAACAGAAGGATGTCGGACCGTGGCACCCAAGAACCAGTCAATGACATCCCGAACAGTAGAGGTCGAATTTTCGGGGAACGGAATCTTCTGTAAGAGGCGAACGCCACTGCATTTTTGGCGTTCATGGTTGCGCGGGGCGGATTTGAACCGCCGACCTTTGGGTTATGCGATCTGACTCACCTTTCGATGAGAGTCGGACTGTACCTTCATCCAAGAGGGATGCTCGCCATCCAGTCTCTAAGCCTTCCCCTAGTTTCAGGGGCTTGGTTCGGCATTGCCCTATCGCTCCGCGACGTAGGTTCCACCGACTTTGACGAGTGATCTTCCGGCACATTGCTGCGCCGGACGCCCAATTGCAAAAGCTCCGCGGCGATTCTCATTCCAACCCCCTGGCGTATTCTGTTCTGTCACAGCCGGAAGGCAGCAATAAAGTCATCCCTAAATCCTTACATGCGCGTGGATTATGTGCAAAACAGTGCACACTCGACGTACCGCACAACGTGATACCCAGTGAATGCAATCCCACCCTCGCGGACCCACCCGGCCTTTGGGTTATCATCCCATTCCGATTTGGAACTCCTTATTGGACAGCCATCGGACAGTCGACGTGCAGATCCGTTTTCGGAGCAACTTGCCCAATCAATGAAACGTCTGTCGGCAACGATGATCCCAATCAGCCGTATACTTCCCTCGCTGTGTGCGCCAAATGGTTGGTCATTCACCGACACACGCGATTCATGCGCTGTCTGCGAGAGTCACTGAGGGAGCAATAAGGAATCCTAAGGATCGTTAGGTTATGAGTCCAAGAAGACTAGTGTTTTCAACAACTTACAAGACGCGGGTGGCCCTCGAAAAGCCTTGTAAGTAGGGTTACGGAATCCTTATTGGACAGTTAAAGGACAGTTACATCCTCTCGATCCTAACCTGTCAATATAGTTCTATTATGGAACTATATTGACAAAATCCGCTACTGCTGCTGATACTAGAGACATGCGATCTCGCATTGATGAACTGCTGCCGTTTGCCGAAGAAAACGAGGGCTTCGTGACAGCGGCGCAGGCACGCAGCCTTGGCATCAAGGATTCAGTCCTGGCGCGCCTGACCCAACGGGGAAGACTTCAACGGGTGGCGCGCGGAGTGTATCGAATTCCTTACTTCCCGTCGGATCGCTTGGGGCAATATCGCGAAGCGATCCTGTGGGCGCGTGCTGACAGTGGGCCGAAAAAAATAGCCTTATCCCACGAGACCGCGTTGGCGGTCTATGGCATTTCTGATGCGAATCCGTCACGCGTGCAGATCACAGTGCCGAAGAGTGCCCGCCTCCGCCGCCGCCGTCCCAAGTGGGTGGAAATTCATCATGCTGATTTGCGGGCATCGGACATCGTCAATCGCGAAGGACTTCCAGTGACCACGATCGAAAAAGCCATTTCCCAACTTGTGGAAGAAACCGGCCGTGTCGGATTGGCGCGAGGCGCTCTGAAAGATGCGCGCAAGCAAGGCTACATTAGCGCCGAGAAAGCCTCAGCGCTCACTCGCCGTCTCAATCGATACGTACACGCGAAAGGGACACAAGAGGCGAACGTGGGGAGAGTTTAGCTCATGACCCCGAAGCAGGTTGAGCGGTTGGAGAAGACTCTTGGACGTGTGGCTCGCGAGCAGGGTCTCGATCAGGAACGGCTGCGCCGTTGGGTCTCGTTTCTCGCACTTTGCGGCGTTCTGGAGAGCGCCATCGAGAAAGGTGTCATCGATATCTACTACCTAAAAGGCGGGGTCGCTATGGAACTGCGCTTCGCGCGGGCGGCGCGCACCACCAAAGATTTCGATCTCGGTCTTAGAGGCAACCGCGCGGAACCTGCAGAGGTCACCCGAGGATGACCGTTCTCAACAGCACTCGCACGGCCTTCCCTTAACAGCTTGCCAGCCCTCCCAAGCAACCAGCGGTATCAGGCACAGTGCAGCAATGGGATCGGCCCAAGTTACTCCCCAGAAGGCATTCGCAACCAGACCTGCGAGGGCGATGATTGACAAGTAGCCGCAGAGCGCGGACTCCGCTGCATCAGCTCTCAGCGCCGCACTGGCGGTCACCGCGGATAGTAGGCGCTTCTGCCGTGCGAGCGCGGGCATCGCAATCGCCGCCACAAGTAATATGACGATGCCAAGATAGCTTGGCCTTACTTCACGATGTCCGAGCAACGCCAACGCGGCGACGAGCGCCACGTATGCTGCCAATGCGAACAGAAGGCTTCCCGCGATTCTGGCTGCAACCTTCTCTGCCCGCTCGTCACTACGTTTTGACCCAAACCGCCAGTAGACGACTACCGCGGAGAGGAGTTCTATGGCACTGTCCCCACCAAAAGCCAGCAGAGCGGGGCTGTGAGCCATCCATGCTGCCGCGAGGGATACAACAGCCTCGACGCTCATCCAGGCAATCGTGATCACTTGAATGCGACGGATTCGGTGGATCGTGGTGCCTGCGGGGATTGGCAGTACGGAGTCCATTGAGGAGCATTATGACACCGATGCATCTTGACTCTGGAATGCATTCCAGGCTTCATAATTCCTATGGTGCAAAGCCGCGGTTCCAAAACTCTCTATTCCGGTGATTTGGCGAAGCTGGCGGCCGTGAGTCCGGACACGATTCGACATTATGAAAAGATCGGCGTTCTGCCACGAGCCTCACGAACGCAGTCTGGTTACCGAGTCTATCCTGCGAGCGCGTTGGAGAGAGTTCTTGTCGTGCAACGGGCACTCCGGATTGGATTCACTCTGGCCGAGTTGGCTGAGGTTCTGAAAGCTCGTGATGCCGGGGGTGCTCCATGCCGTCGCGTGTACCAACTTGCCCAGGACAAGCTCAAGGGTATCGAGACAGACATTGAGGCACTGAAGCGCACTAGGCGATATGTGAAGAAAGTTTTGTGCGACTGGGAACAGCGCATTGAGAATGCGGGTTCGGGAGAGAAATCGCACTTGCTCTATTCGCTCACTGACGCGGTAGGGAAGGCTGGCACTCCAGCAAATCAGTTTCGGAGGAAGAAATTAACATGAAAACCGTAATCGCGTTTCTGATCTTCGGCGTGCTGCCGTTGGCAGCACAAGACATGCAGTCTTGCCCCATGCACAAAGAACACATGAAAGAGGCTGCGCAGCACCAGGCCGATGTGGAAAAGCACGGCGATGAGGCGATGGGATTTCCGCATGACAAAACGACCCATCATTTCCGTCTGTACTCCGATGGTGGCGCAATCGAAGTGACCGTGAACGACAGTAAGGATTCCCAGAACCTGCTGGCAATTCGGTCGCATCTGACACATATTGTCACGATGTTCTCGAATGGAGAATTCTCCATTCCAATGTTCATCCATGACCAGGTGCCGCCCGGCGTACTTGTGATGAAAGAAAAACGCGCTGAGATTTCTTACACCTTCGAAGAGTTGCCGTCGGGTGGCAGGGTGAGGATTAAGACAACGAACCCGGAAGCGCTGAAGGCGGTTCACGACTTTCTTCGTTTTCAGATCGCGGACCACCACACCGAGGACACTCTGGGGATACAAGCTAGCCGCGCGTTGACTGCGGATTCCGGCGTTTGAGAGAACAATAAGCGCTTCTATCGAAGGTGAAGTCCGCTCGTTATCAGGCCAATGGCGGCGCCGACCAGGACAAGCCACGCGGAATTCACGCGAAACCGAAGCAGTGCGATTGACGATACCACGGCTAAAAGAACAGTAAGAGTGTCAACAAGCGATGCTCGCCCAAGTTCCCAAGTGACAGCAGCCATCAACGCGAGTGACGCAACATTCACACCATCAAGGAAAGCCCCGGCAGGCTTGGACTTTCGAATACGCGGCACCAGTGGACCGCTCACCGCTACTAGAAGAAACGCAGGAAGGAAGATGCCAACGGTGGAAATGACAGCACCGCGAATTCCTCCAAGAATGAAGCCAATAAAAGTAGCCGTTGTGAAAACAGGTCCTGGCGTTACTTGCCCCACCGCAACGGCATCTACAAGCTGCGCGTCGGTCAACCAGCCTCGATGAGTTACCAGATCGGCACGCAGGAAGGCCAATAGCACATAGCCGCTGCCGAATACGGTCGCTCCTAGTTTCAGGAAGACCAGAAAAAGCGAAACTAGACTGAACGATGCTGTGGTCGCCAGGATGCCGCCTCCAATCGTCAGGAAAGGAAGCACCGACAAGGACACACGCGATGTTCTCAAGGCAGGCGCGCACGCCACTCCGCCGGCCAGCAGAAGCAATAGCAGCGGATGCAAACCGAGAACAAATAGCACAAGAGCGAGCACCGCCACAAATCCAAGAAACGTTGACTTTACCGCCGTTCGTCCAAGGCTCCAGAGGGCCTGAAGGACGACTGCGATGACGACGGGCTTGATTCCATAGAGGATGCCTGCCATCGCGGGGAGCCTGCCAAAACGGACGTATAGCCATCCAATACCGGCGACCATCAAGGCTGCTGGAAGAATGAAGCAGATACCAGCAATCAGCAGACCTCTCCAACCGCCGCACAAATATCCAATATGAATCGCCACTTCGCTTGAACTGGGTCCAGGTATGAGATTGCTTGCGCCGATCAAATCGAGGAATTTCTCGCGAGAAAGCCAATGCCGCCTGCGGACTAGCTCGTCTTCCATTATGGCGATGTGTGCCGCTGGTCCCCCGAACGCGGTCGTGCCCAACCGGAGAAAGAACAAAGCGAGCTCATCGAGAGGAACTTGTTTCTCTTGGGAAATAGATTCTGGAGATTCACGGGCTGGCTGCTCAGCCATGAGTCGCGGCCCGTCTTTCCGCTAACCACAAGTCAAGAGACCACGCGCCAGCACCCACCACCAGCAGAAAGATGAGACCCAGGAACATGCTCACATCCGTGCGGGCTTCATGCAGTGTTCCCCAAAACCCGTTCTTTGCGAAAGTGACGATTTTGGTTGAATATATGGCAACCGCGATATCAATGAGAAGTGGCACAGTTGCCAGCCGGGTAACAAGTCCTATCAACAGCAGAGAGCCACAAACAATCTCAACCACTCCTACAAACGGGGCCATGACCTGCGGCCACGGGATTCCGATTTTCACAAAGCGTCCGATTCCGAGGGAGTCGGGGAACAAGAATTTCTGTATACCTTCGGAAAGGAAAACCCAGCCCACTAGGACGCGAATCAGCATGACGGCCTTCGACGCACGGCTCTCCCAGAGTGAGTCCGCTTTTATGGGCATTGCTATCTCCTCGCTAGAATCAATAGTTTTAGCATCAAGTTAAACAGGCTAGACGTAGTCGAACAGGGTCATAAAGCCAAAATCCATGTGCAGTTGTTGATGGCAGTGGAACAGTGTGAGGCCAGGATTGTCTGCCGTAAAATCTACTTCGACCTCTTGATATCCGCCCACCATCACAACATCCTTCATCACGCCAGCGGTCGGCTTGCCAGCGAGTTTGGTCAATTCGAAACTGTGACGGTGAAGGTGGATGGGGTGAATGTCGTCGCTGGCATTGCGCATACGAAGACGGTAGCGCCTGCCTTGCTGCAAGCGAAATGAGGCAGGGACTACTTCTTGGGTCATCGGGTGAGCTACGCCGTTAATCGTCCATTGGTTGAAACCTGCTTCGGCGGCATTGTTCTTTGCGAAGATCATCTCGAACGTCTCGTCCGGCGAAAGTGCAGTTGCTCCGGGTTTTGCGAAAAGCAAATAATCCCAGTGAAACGGTTTCGGCGGTGTCCACACCGGCTTTGCTTTGTGTCCCGCATATTCCACGACAATACCCACACCATGGCTCCGGTCATCATCCGCAAGATCACCCATGATCCACACACCGGGATGATTCATCTCGACCATGGCAGAAATGCGTTCAGCTGTTCCCAACCACAGCACCGGAACTTCCGTAGGCGTCGGGACTGGATTGCCATCTAACGCGACAACTTTGAAAGAATGCCCTGGCAACGCCAAGCTGCGAATCTCGGTTGCGCTGCCATTGAGAACATGAAACAGCACCCGCTCGCCCTGTTTGACCCTCACCGGCTCGCCATGTCCCAGCATGCGACCATTGATCGTGAAATATCGATAGCCCACTTCATATCCGTGCGGCATCCCCTTGGCGAGCGAGGCTTTCATCGCGGACTCACCATTCGTCTCCAGTTCCTTCACTCGCGTGGAAGGAGAGAGGAAATCTTGAGCCATATCGCCGCCTTGACTGAAAGACGGTTCGAACTCCTTTAGAACCAGAAAGACTTCCCGGTCATAACTCCCCGCCTCCCCCTTGGGTTCGATGTACACGGGGCCGACTTGCCCGCTGTACTGTCCCGCGTGAAGATAGGCGCCGGCCCGATTATGCGTGTGATAGAAACGGAAGCCTGAGGGGCGCGGAGTGAAAACTATTCGGCGCACTCCGCGCGCCGGGATGAAAGGCGTTCCTTCTTCGGCAGCGCCATCCACGTCGGTGGAGACCATTTGACCATGCCAGTGCAACTGCTCAGGAGTGTCGGTCTCGTTGTGGACTTCGACCGTGGCCGGCTGACCTTCTTTGAAACGCAGTAGGGGGCCTGGGAATTGACCGTTGTATGTGATCGTCGAAACGATGTGTTTCGGGGCGATCTCGACCGGACTCGCCGAAATTCGTAAGACGTAGTCGGGTCGGTTCGAATCGGTCTGAGAAGAACTCGATCCGAAAGTCTCCAATCCGAGCGCAGCCCCTAGGCTCAGCGGGTTTTTGGAGCGGAGCACTCCAGCACCGGCTATCATCCCCGTCATTCTGAGAAAGTCCCGGCGTCCGGGTAGTTGTTTTCCCACAAAGTGTCTCCAAATACTGTGGACTCTCGTTTCCGAGTAGTTTATTCCGCACGCAAGCGTTTTGGACAGAAGCGCCAACCATTCGCGATAGGTTTGGATCTTCTAGTCGACCACTCTTCGATTCGACTTGACAGTCTGCCCATAGTTCTGCAACTATCGAAATATGTCAGCCGCCTCAAGTAAGAAGAATACCGATCAGGTTGCAAAATTCGCCGACATGCTTTCCGCGATGGGCACCGAACCGCGCCTTCGAATTATGCAATTGCTGCTCTCCGCGCATCCGGAGGGGTTGGTCGTAGGCGATATCCAGTCCGAGCTTGATATTCCGAATTCCACGCTTTCGCACCACCTGGACAAACTGAAAAATGAAGAGTTGGTGAACGTGCGCCGCGAAAGCACTTTTTTGCGCTACACGGCCAATACGGAAGCACTCCAGGAACTTCTGCAATTCCTCTACGCCGAATGCTGCACTCGAAACAAGGCAGTTAAACCGCAAGATATCGTTCAGCTTTGTAAATAGGAGATGCCATCATGAGCACAACCGACATCAAGGATATAGTCAAAGAGAAGTATGGCCAGGCAGCCTTGCGCGTGAAGACTGGTGGTAGTAGTTGCTGCGGAGCGACCCCGTCAAGCGGCTTAGGCTGCGACCCAATCACGTCCAATCTGTATGACTCTTCCCAATCGGGACAAGTCCCTGAAGAGGCCATGCTCGCCTCGTTAGGGTGTGGAAACCCGACCGCGCTGGCAAAGTTGAGTCTGGGAGAGGTTGTTCTCGATCTCGGCTCGGGCGGTGGCATAGATGTTCTGCTTTCGGCAAAGCGGGTTGGGCCCACTGGCAAGGCTTACGGTCTCGACATGACGGACGAGATGCTCGCCCTAGCCAATGAAAACAAGCGCAAGGCTGGCGCCGCGAATGTCGAGTTCCTCAAGGGCGAGATCGAGCACATTCCTCTGCCAGATAATTCGGTGGACGTGATTATCTCGAATTGTGTGATCAACCTTTCGGCAGACAAAGATCGTGTGTTGCGAGAAGCCTTTCGCGTGCTAAAACCCGGCGGCCGTATTGCGGTTTCCGATGTCGTTACCCGAGGCGCAGTCGCGCCAGAAATCCGCCAAAGCGTGCTTCTGTGGGTCGGATGTGTGGCAGGGGCGCTCGTAGATTACGAATATCGCAGCAAACTCTCCGCAGCGGGTTTTGAGCAAATCGACATCGAGCCAACGCGAATTTATCGGGCAGAAGATGCGCGTGAATTTCTCTCGGCTGCTGGCGTCGATGTGGACGCGATTGCACCAGAGATAGATGGCAAATTCTTGAGTGCCTTCATTCGGGCCGTCAAGCCCGCAAACTCAGGGGCGAAAGCGTGTTGTGGACCGACCTGCTGCAACTAGGAGACAACCAGTATGCAAGGACATTACAACGCACTATTCCTGTGCACAGGCAATTCCGCGCGGTCCATCATGGCTGAGGCAATCCTCAACGCCAAAGGGCGCCCCAATTTCACGGCCTACAGCGCCGGAAGCCATCCCGCAGGAAAAGTTCGACCGGAAGCATTGAGACAGCTCGAAATGGCGCACTTGCCAACCGAGGACCTGCGCAGCAAAGCCTGGGATGAATTCTCTCTACCTGGCTCTCCAAAGCTCGACTTTGTTTTCACGGTTTGCGACAACGCGGCGAAAGAGGTCTGCCCAATCTGGCCCGGACAGCCGATGACCGCCCATTGGGGCGTTCCCGACCCAGCGGCCGTTCACGGTAGCGAAGCGGAAATCGAACGGGCGTTTCGCGAGGCATTTTTTATTTTGGAGCGCAGAATCAGTCTATTGCTCTGTCTCCCCCTGAAGACTCTGGACACCCTTGCACTCAAGAGGGAACTCGACAACATCGGCCAGACTATGGCCCCCGTCACCCACGAATAGCGGTGGGTTTCGACAACGAGGCCACCCTTCGTGGCTTGCCGCATTATTAGGATCACAAAATGAAGGCAACTAGTCGTCTCGGTTTTCTGGACCGCTATCTGACCGCCTGGATCTTCGCGGCCATGATCGGCGGCGTTGTGTTGGGTTGGCTTGTGCCCGGAGTCGTGCCGTTTCTGAATCGCTTCAACATCGGAACGACTTCTATTCCGATTGCAGCGGGATTAATTGTGATGATGTATCCACCCTTCACGAAGGTGCGATATGAGAACCTGCACGAGGTCTTTCGAAACAAGAAGGTGCTCGGCCTTTCGCTCGTTCAGAACTGGGTTGTAGGGCCGATTCTGATGTTTGTTCTGGCCATCATCTTCCTACGCGGATATCCGGAATACATGGCTGGACTCATCATGATCGGTCTCGCCCGCTGCATCGCGATGGTCATCGTGTGGAACGAACTGGCGCGAGGCGATACGGAATATGCGGCTGGCCTGGTGGCCTTCAATTCTCTTTTTCAGGTCTTTTTCTACTCCTTCTACGCTTGGGTTTTTATTACCGTCCTTCCCGCCAAACTCGGTCTTCACAGTGCCGTCGTCAATGTGTCCATCGCAGAAATTGCGAAGAGTGTCTTTATTTATCTGGGAATTCCGTTTCTCGCGGGATTCGTGACTCGTAATGCCCTGATTCGCGCCAAAGGCCAGGAGTGGTACAACCGGAGCTTCGTTCCGCGCGTAAGCCCACTGACGCTGATTGCTCTGCTGTTCACAATTGTGGTGATGTTCTCCCTGAAGGGTGGGTATATAGTCCGTCTGCCCTTGGACGTCCTGCGCATCGCCGTGCCGCTGTTAATTTACTTCGTGTTGATGTTTTTGGTGTCCTTTTACATGGGCAAGAAAGTGGGGGCGGACTATTCCAAGACCACGACGCTGGCATTTACGGCCGCATCCAACAATTTTGAACTGGCCATCGCGGTGGCAGTCTCGGTATTTGGCATCAACTCAGGAGCGGCATTCGCGGCGGTAATTGGCCCTTTGGTGGAAGTGCCGGTGATGATCGCTCTGGTCAACGTGGCCTTCTATTTTCAACGCCATTTTTTCTCCGAGGCGCGAGCGGCAACTACCGAGCCGGTCTTGACAAGTCTTGATCGAGGATAGTCAGAAATCTGTGTTCTTGTCCGCTTCTCTCATCAGCAGCATCGTGAATCACGCGGTTTTCGTGCTCCTCAAGGCGTCTGCGTACTAGACGTCGTACTCGATGCTGAAGGAAGCGAAGGCGTCAATACTACGCTGGGTGAATCTGGAATAAGTACCCGCTTCACCGATTCAGAAACTTCATTCGCGTGCGCAAGCAGTTGGCTAACCTGCCATAGCTGTGTATCGGATAGCTTGGTCTTGAAGGAGGGCATTCCCGAAAGACGGATTCCGTTTGCTGCCTTCCAGTAGGTCTCCGATGCCGGATCGTCGGTCACACCCTTGCCACGGAACAGTTGTGGAGGTTTCGGAAACATCGTTGTCGCATAGTCAATGGGTGACTGCCCTGGAAGTCCGTGACACAAGGCACAGTGCTGTTTGTAAACGCTCGCACCGGCAAGAAAATTAGGTTCGTCTGCGGGCACGGAAGATGGAGGAATGTGTTGCTTCTCAATATGCGCGTCCAGAGCCATATTCGCGAACTTCTTCTCAAACGGCATAGGTGGATCGGCCGTTGCGACTGGCGCCAAGCCAGTAGAAAAGTAGATGAAAACACAACCCACTGATATCGCAACTGCCAGAATGAACCCAATCACGATGCCCTTGATCACTTGTGCGCTCCGTTCTTTATCAGAAATTGAAGCGATACCCCAGAATCATCTTGGCAATCAGGTGGTCGGTCGAACCTGTAAGGCCCACCCCGAGTCCGAAATTTATTTCCCATTGCGGAGCGATATTCAAATCAATCGCAGGGACAATCTGGTGCTGTTGCTGCGAGACCGCATCGAATCCCGTTGCCGGACCGACTGGAACCGTAATATTCCAGACCTCCGGCAACCTTCGGCGTGAAATCGTAGCTGAACTTGAAGTCGGGCGAAAAGACGACGCCTTGGTTCACGCTCTCGCCGTGAAACGATCGGTCCAGCGTGGGGTTCACGGACCAATACCATCGGCCGATTTTTTGGTCCACGATGGGGCGGATTTCCCACGTCCAGGTGTCTACGGAATATTGCCGCCTCTGGTAGCCAATTTCGTTTGAGATGCTCACACCTACAGGCCAGTGCCATTTCTTAGGGACGGCAACGCGCGGGCGGATGTGATCACCCACCCACTGCCAGCTCTGGCCCTCGGTTATGGAAGTGAAGATGTAAAAGCCGCACTCGAACCAGTCATTGAAGCCGTGCGTGATCTCCACGGTTTCGTGCTCGGCATGATTGGTGGGGTAAACGCCATCCACGATTGTCTTTGAGCCGTCAATCGTGAAGTTGCTATGGAGTTCCACCATTGTGTGTCGGGGGTCGACCAGGTCAGACCCGTACACCTGGATTTCGTAATTGTCTTGAGCACGGCTGAGTGATGCAGCAAAGGTGAGGATTAGAAATACGATCGCGAGTTGTCGGTAACGCACCGTGCGACCGCATTCACGAGATCCCATGAGGAAGGTTATCAGCTACAGGATGAATACATCGTGGCGAACACATGACAAGTTGTTCATGTTGCCTCGGGAGGCGCTCCAACGTGCATCAACCTTAGTAGCATGAGGAGGTTGCCGTCATCTTCGTTTGTTCCTATGGTCTGCCGTGTACTGGTTTCCGCTAACTTGTTGGTGGGAGGAGTTGTGGCGATTGGACAGGAACCGTCTGAGCTCCCAGATGCGCCAAGCGCGAGTCAGACTCAATCGAGTTCATCCAGCGTTACTCAGAGCGTGCCGCAGCATGAACCGAGCAAGAATCACATCTTCTGGATAATCCCCAACTATCGTTCGGACGAGAACGCTGCGGAGATCAAACCGTTGACGCCTGCCGAGAAGATGAAAGTTGCATTGGACGACTCTTTTGATCCCTCAGCGTTTCTGGTGGCTGGTATTTTTGCCGGACTATCCATGGCCCAGAAGCAGTACAGCTCATTCGGAATAGGAGCGCAGGGATTTGGCAAATACTACGGAGGAGCGTTCGCAGATCAAGCAATTGGCAACATCATGAGTGAAGGGCTATTTCCAGTCGCTCTGCACCAGGACCCTCGATATTTCGTGAAAGGCACCGGGGGATTTTGGAAGCGAACCGGATATGCAATGAGCCGGGAAGTCATCACTCGCGGCGACGATGGCCGCAACCACTTCAACACATCAGAACTGGCCGGAAATGCAGTGGCCGCAGGCATCTCTAACCTCTACTATCCGGCCGTGAATCGATCATTTGGAAATACCGCGAACAAGTGGGGACAACAAATAGCCCTGGATACCTTGTTCAATGTGGCAAAAGAGTTCTGGCCCGACGTGCGCAACAAAATGTTTAGGCATTAAGCGCTCGCGTGACGCTGACACCTGGTCAAGGCTGAGGGGCAATGGAGAGCCGAGAGGACAAAGGTGACCATGCCACGAAGACCCCCGATCTCTAATGAGACATCGCGAGCATACGCAACGCGCATCGAGTTTTGCAGAGTGTTCGCAGAAAACATGGATAATTTGCATTTGCTTTCGTTCTTGCTCACAGCCGATCTGGCGAAGGCTGAGGAGTGTTTTGTTTCTGGCTTGGAAGACTGCGTCGAAGGAACTTACGTGTTTCGGGACTGGGCGCAATCCTGGGCCCGGCGGACGATCATCCAGAATGCAATTCGCATGTTGGCGCCCCGCAAGAACCACTCGACCGTCGCAGACGCACCGAGTGATGCGGTCACTTGCAGTTTCGGACGGACGCAGGATACCGATTATGTAATCGCCCGCCTTCTCCGGCTCGAACACTTCGAACGCTTTGTCTTCGTGATGTCCGTCCTTGAAAAATACTCGGATCAGGATTGCTCCGTTCTGCTTGGCTGCTCGCGGCAGGATGTTGGGGAGACAAGAATGCGAGCGTTGCTGCATCTCGCGGAGCCAGACAGGTTACGAACCGTGACTCCGTCCGGGCGCGGCTCCAGCGATCCTGAAGAGGCACAAACGCCAGAAGTGCAATTGGAACCGCAGTTTTGAAGACTGTGAACCGAGTCACCTTTTAGAAAGTACCAAGAGCCGTTCTGGGCATGCTCTACGAAAAACAAAAATCAACAGATCGGCATCGCTCGTGACGGTCCCGTGCGATGAATCCTAGACGATTCAAGTAAGGAACTGTCATGAAAATTCTGCTCTACAACCCCGACAACGGCGTGACTCGCAACTTCATGCCGCACCTCTGGATGTTTTTGCTCAAATCTCTGACTCCTCCCGGACATGAAGTGCTGCTGATCGATGGCAACGCGCAGCCGATGGACGAGCTTCAGATAGCACAATACGTTCGAGACGAGAACATCGGACTGGTCGGCATTGGCGCCATGACCCGAATGATCGCCAAAGCGTATCGCATCGCCGATGCCATTCGCGCCACCGGTGTTCCGGTCGTCATGGGTGGTCCTCACGTCACCGAACTGGCCGACGAGGCCCTCGGTCGCGATGGCGGACCATGCCACGCCGACGCTGTGGCCCTAGGCGAAGCCGATGAAACCTGGCCGCAGATTGTGAGTGACGCTGCCCGCGGCGAACTCAAACCCATCTACGCGCCCGTGGATGCAGCGGGGAAAGACAAGAAGCCGTCACTAAAGGAGTACCCGGTCATTCCTTGGCAATCGATCGATCTTGCTCAATTCAATCTCGTGCCAAAGGTCGTCGCGCCGCTACTCAACCGTGTCGGCACGGGCTGGGGCTCTTTCCGCATCATTCCAGTTGAATCGGGACGTGGCTGTCCCTACGGCTGCGAGTTCTGCACCGTGACCGGATTCTTCGGTGACTCAATCCGCTTCCGCACCAATGAGAGCGTGGTCAATGAGTTGCTACTGTTGAAGGCGCGCGCCAGCAGTGAGAAGGGCCAGATTGCCGTCTTTTTCATCGACGACAATTTTGCTATCAATGTAAAGCGCACCAAGTCATTGCTTCGTGACATCATCGCTGCCAAAGCCCAGGTGCACTGGGTCGCACAGATCAGCGCTAATTTGTTGCGCGACGAGGAACTGGTGGACCTAATCGCGGCTTCCGGGGGCAAATGGGTTTTCATCGGCATGGAATCCATTGACCCGACCAATCTCAAAGACGTGAACAAGGGATTCAACAAGCCGAGTGAGTATGCGGCTGTGCTCGAACGGCTCGCCCGACGCAACGTCTATGCGATCACATCTTTCATCTTCGGTATGGACAACGACACCACCGGCGTGGCCGAGCGCACACTGACGCAAGTCCGAACTTGGCCTCCGGGTCTGCCCATTTTCGGCCTGCTGACGCCCTTGCCCGCAACCCCGCTCTACAAGCGCCTCGAAACCTCGGGCCGGCTCACGCGCCCCAAGCACTGGCAGGAATTCATCCCGTTTGCAATGGCTCACATTCCGCTCAAGATGACCGTTGAAGAAGCTCATGCCGAAGTGAAATATGGTTGGCAGCAAGCGTACAGCCCGGAGGCCCTGGCTCAGGCGGTCGACGCGCTCGATGACCAACCTCTGGGTTATCGGATCAATATCTTCCTCGCGCGCCTGTGTTTCCGCGGGATATATTTCCCCATGATGGGGAAAATGGCATGGCTCAAGGTTGTCGTCCAAAACCGCCGAACTATTCTTAGACTGGCGAGAGACGCCTTCTTCGGCCGTCGGACGCGACCAACGAATCCGGACACGAAAGATGTGTACGAACCCGTCGCGGTACCAGATGTCACCAGCGAAGTGAGTGCATAACTCTCTTCGGTACTTCTCGCCGGTCGTTTCTTGATTGAGGCATTCTCGAAGCCCGCTAGAAATGCAGTTATGCCGCTTGGAGCACGCTCGCCGGCAGCGATAAAGTTATAATGGCACCGCCTCCAGGACGCTCGGAGACCCGTGCTCTGCCCCCATGCGCCTGGGCAACTGCATCCACAAAGGCAAGTCCGAGACCATGACCGGGAGAATTCTTTCCCTTCACGAATCGTTTGAAAACCTGGCTGCCGATATCGGGCGAGAATCCCGGACCATTATCTTCAATCACTAGTTCTGCCGATCCTTGCTGCGAACGGAGTCCGATGATCACTCGGCATCCCGCTGGCAAATGAGTCAATTCGTTTTCAAGTAAATTACTGACCACACGATTCAGAAGGGTCACGTCCGCGTCCACGACCACGTGTTCTTGGAGGTCAGTCGTCACTTCGTGATGGCGCTCGGCCATCGCTGGCTGATAGATATCAACCAGTTGTCGCACGACATCGGACAAGTCCACCGGGCGGCGATCGATGTGAAGAGCACCCGCTTCCGCTTCGGCAAGGTCCAGCGTGGTATTCAGCAACTGCAAGAGCCTGTCCAGGTCTTCGATCGCCTCACCAACCGAGTTGCGCCACGTATCATTTCCTTCATTACATAATGCCGATTCCAGCGTTCCACGAATCAAGGTCACCGGGCTCTTGAGGTCGTGCGCGATACTGCCAGTGACAGTGCGAAGCTGATTCACCGAAGCCTGGAGCCGGTCCAGCATGTTATTGAAAGTCTTAGCCAATCGCGAAATCTCATCTGAATTTACAGGTTCAGGCAACCGTTCCTTTAAGTCTTCGGTCCCAATTCGCGCGACGGTTTCCGTGATTCGTTCGACACGATGCAGTGTACGGCGCGCGCTCCAGTAGGAGATGACAAAACCGAGCAGGAACATGCCGCCCCAAACCATCAGAAAACGACGAGCTAATGTGTGCAGCACATGCTGGGCGCCATGATCCGATAGGCCGAGATAAACAGTTTTTCCGCTTTGCACCTTCTCAACCACTCGAAACGTTTGTCGATACCCTTCAACCGTTATGGACTTCGGAGGTCCCGGAACCAGGTTCGACCGTCGGATCGCCGTAACAAAAGCGTCTTGAGAACTGGGCCCTACCCACAAGGGAGAACCGCTGTTGATCGGATCTGTGACCAGGAAGAATACAGAATTCAGTCTCTCACCCCGAGCGTTGCGCTCATCCGGTACCTCCTGGGTCGCAAGTTCAGCCACTTCTCGCACGATCCTCGTGTAAAGACGATCGCTTGGAGTATCAGCTGAAACCTGAGCCAGAACCTCTGCTTCGCCGCTAAGCCAGGTGTCACTGCGCTCTCGAATGCCCTGAGCGACAAGGAAATAAACTATGGAGAAAGCCGCAGCTGTCCCCAGCGCGAACGCCAGAGTTGTCCAAACCGAGATCCGCCAAGCGGCGGTGGAGCGCAAATTCTTAGGCATGTTTGAGAACGTAGCCAACACCACGGATTGTGTGAATCAGCGGTCGCGGGGTGTCATGATCCACTTTGTTGCGCAGACGATAAATATGAACATCGACGACATTGGTTGCGGGATCAATCCTCATCTTCCAGACATGGTCCAAGATCATGGTCCGGGTCACCACTCGCCCTTCGTTGCGGCAAAGGTATTCCAGCAATGAAAACTCCTGCGGGGTCAATTGCAACAATTGCTCGCCCCTTCGCGCTTCGCGACGCACCAGGTCAAGCTGCAAGTCGGCAGCTTGCAAACGCATGGATTCATTCTGCGGAACCGCAGGCCTGCGAAGGAGATTTCTCAGTCTCGCCAGTAGTTCCGGAAGCGCGAATGGCTTCGTGAGGTAGTCGTCGCCGCCTTGCTCCAATCCTTTGACCCGCTCGTCAACGGAACGGCGTGCGGACAGGATTAAAACTGGCGCTGAACTTCCTTGGGCGCGGCAGCGGGCAATTAAGTCCAATCCATCCAGGTCCGGAAGCCCTAGATCGATGATGAAGGCATCGTGGATACCCTCCAAGGCCTTGGCTTCTCCGGCTCTCGCGGTGCTGGCCGCATCCACGAGATATCCCGCCTCCGTCAGTGCCCGTTTGAGAAACTGTTGAATGGACACATCATCTTCTACCAACAGCAATCGCATAGGAGAAATCCCGTCAGTTCAAGACTTTACACCTCCAAGTGGGATGCACGAAACACGATCCTGGAAACTTACCTAAGCCAGCAAATCCAGCATTCACTGCGGACGCCATGTCATGTCGACCCGCACCGGGATGTCGTTCTTGACAGGCATCGTCAGGAGCGAGGGCGGGTCGATCTTGAAATCCGTTAGCGTAGCCGGAATGGTGCCCGTAATGTGAGTTTCACCGCCTTGGATTTCCACTTTGAAAGGAACCTTTTTGTACTGGACAGTCTGGCCGGCGAACTGAATCTCCAGATCAGCATTGATGGTCGCCGATGAGGCAGCTGATTCGGGCAGGCGGGTGCGTACGGTCACCATAGGAAACTCCGCGCCGCGCGTAACCTGAATCATGTGAAGGTCGCGATTACTGTCCCCAGAATCAAACGACTTCACGGCTACCGCAATCAAGAAATCGCACTGTCCATCGTGGCAAACGCCCTTGCCTCGCGCTGCATGGCTTACACCCTCGGACTCATGCAGTGGGTGCGCCACATGGTAGGTGAGAGTGCTTTGTTTGAGGACCCATTGGCTGTCCGCAGCAAACGTGGGGAGGGTTACGAGCAAGAACACGATCAATATTTTCTTATTCATAAACTGTGCTCAGAACTTCACTGACACCGAAAGAAGAGCAGCCCCAAACGCGCCAGCGGTCACGATGGCCACTGGTCCATGCGCGGAGGCGGCGCCATGAACTTTTTCGCCTTTGTTCTTCTGATCAAACGCCATAATTCCCAGGATGGGCGTGGCGATCATGCCCGGCCCGTGAATCCAAGCCATCGCCTCGTGAAATTTTATCGGACCGCGCTTTTTCGTTCCGGGGATTCTGGGAGCGCGAATGGCGTAATAAGCGGTGATCCCGTATAGGTCGCCGGTGAGCGCACCCAGAGCAACGTGCAAATCGCGAGTAACCGTGCCTTCACTTTTGCCGCCAGCGCCAGGACCGAGGATCACCGTCGCAATGAGCGGTATCGTCGTGATCAAACCCATCCGTTGATGGATCTTCAGCATGTGCGTCCGTTTATCCAGCAGCGCCTGCTCACGGGCGTTTCCTTGTGTCTGTTCCGGAGTAAGGCCCAAATCCGAAAGCGAAGGCGCTGTACTGCTGGATGGGGCGTTCGGCAAATTATCATGTTGCTCTAGCCCTGGTTTGGTGGTGGTTGGCGCGCTGGCCTGCAGCTTCTCGTCCACAATTGATGGCTTAGTTCCATCGACAGTCGCGGACGGAATCTCCAAAGTCGGGAAACCGGCGGCCTCAAACTTCATCCGATAACTCCCCAGCGGCAGATCGTCGAATCTATAAGAGCCATCCGTCCCCGTCGTGGCGCCTCGTACCTGGCCGTTGTCCACGCTCGTCACTGTTACGGTGGCGTTCGCAACCGGATTCCCGGACGAATCCACGATCCTGCCCGTCAGCACACCCATTCCGGCCGTCTGAGCGATCAGTGAAGGTACAAGCTGAAGGAGCAGACAAATAGCTAGGCCGAAAGGGATGGCACCAGGCCAATTGCCAAATGCATTCCTCAACATCAGTCACCTCGCGCTTTCTAGAAACAGAGACTGTGTTTCCCTGAACTATTTCGCACTGCATGCCGCACTGAGACCAACCTTGCAATGAGCATGGAAGATGTGGCGTCCGATCAAGTACCCAAGTGTGCTTCCCACTACAACATCGGAGGGGAAGTGTTGCAGACTAGTGAATCGCGTCACCGAAACGGCCGCTGCGGTTCCGTAAGCGAGCCACTCTACCCAAGGTTTTGGGTATTCGTGCGCAATTGTGCTGGCAGCTGTCCACGTGATGATCGTATGGCCGGAGGGGAATGAATTATCCAAGCCGCTCGTCTGAAAGAAATGTCCTTGACCCGTTCCTTGTAAAGGACGTTCACGCTCCGCAATGAGCTGCAGCACGGCATACACGACGCCACTGTTGGCCATCGCCTCGGCCCCAAGTACTCCGGTTTCGAAGGCATGAGAATCTCCTTGGGTCTTTCCGTCGATGAGAAGCACTCCCACCGCACCAGCGGTAGCGAACAGTCCAACGTCGGAGATATCAGCACCTGCGCTCGAAGGGTTTCTCGGAAGCGCGCCCGAAGCATGCTTGTCAATCGCGATCAGGCCTGCCGTGACAACAGGGAGTCCGATCACCCACTTCATTTCAGAACGATGGAGAGGAGCTGTATAAATATCAGCCTGATCACGAAGCCCACGTTTGACCCATCGAGTGAGAAATTTGTCGCGACTCGAATCCGCAGATGCCCCGGCAGACGATTGCCGCGGATCGCCAGAAGTAGCCGAGTCTCCAGCCGCGTAAAAGCTCGTACGCATGACCGCTGATGGAGCGTCCGGCAACTCCTGCGAGGCGGCCAATGTCGATTGCAAAATACTCGCCAATAGCAAGATCAACAGACGGCCCCGACTCTTATCGAACACGCACAAGGACATGTTAAAGCCGAGTTCAGAGTGACGCTGGCGTGGCACACCACGGCCGGCAGCCCACTTTTACGATACGACCGGAACATTACCGCTCCCTTTCTAGAAGATGACAGTTTGTTCATCCTGGAGCATTTTCCCTTTTCCACTCCCGTCTACGCTTACGATTTACTCGATACTACCGGCGGAGTTGCAACCATCTCCGTCTTTGGAGCTTCATAGTAGACACGGTTCTTTGGCTTCTCTGGGCATCTGGTATCCCGATAGCCGACCTGCGTTTCACGCGGCCTTAGAAGGACTGTCTCCTTCCCAGCGGACAACAATCGGAGTTATTAGCAATGAGACGACTTGTATTCGAGCTGATCGTGCTGACGGCTGGGTTGTGTAGTGCCGTGAGTGTCGCGCAGACGTTGAAGCAGCGGCCTCCGGCGGCAACACACCAGCAGAAGGAAGATATGCCTGCCTCGCAGAACGTGTCAGAAAGCGTGGGCGCTGAACCGATGGCGATACCGATGAGCGTTGGGGTTGGCACTCCTATCAAGGTGGCAATTGACTCAGACGTGCGAGTGCGGAAAGTAGGTCAGGCGATCCGATGCAGGACAACGGAACCAGTGTATGCGTTTGACAAGCTGCTGATTCCGGTCGGAACGGTGGTGAACGGGAAAGTTTCGGCGATCGATTCGGTACCGAAGATGGTACGAACGATGCAGGCGGCGAATGGGAACTTTTCTCCACCTCGGAAGGTGCATGTGCAGTTCGACGAACTGGTCATGGGTGATGGGCGGCGTCTGCCCCTGCAAACGGTGGCTTCTCCTGCTCCGGATGGAGTGCTGCGGTTTGTGTCGGCGAAGGAAAAGCCAGAACAGAAAAACAAGGTGCAGGATGCAGCTTCCAAACAGGTGAGTGCGACGCGCCAGGCGATTCGCCAGAAGTGGAACGATTTACAGAATCAGATCCACGAACCGGGAAAGATGCACAAGGTAAAGAGAATCGTGCTGGCCCAGTTGCCGGTGCATCCGCAATATATTGATGCGGGGACGAGCTTCAATGCGGATTTGTTGCAACCTCTGGATTTTGGGACTGAGGCGGTGAAACCGGCGCGGCTTACGGACATTGGGTCGCCGCCCCCTAACGGGAGCGTGGTGCATGTGCGGCTGGTGACAGCTCTGAGTTCGTCGACCGCAAAACAGGGAGACCTGGTAGAGGCGCTTATCACCGAGCCTCTAGTCATCTCGGATCACCTGATTCTTCCTGAAGGAAGCGTGATTAAGGGCTCGGTGCTACAGGCGCAGCCAGCGCGGCGAATGGGACGCAACGGACGATTACGAATTCTGTTTCACGAGGTTGCGCCACCGAATGGAATCGAGCAGAAAGTTGAGACAACTTTGGAGGGCGTAGCGGTCGCCAAGGGGGAACACTTAAAGCTTGACGATGAGGGTGGGGCAGAGGTGACTACTCCGCGAACGAGGTATTTGATTACCGGAATTCAAGTTATGCTGGCGGCTTCGCAAGCTTCTCCGGATCGCGATGCAGGACAGGGAGGCCAGAGCGTGGGCGAAGCGGGAGGCGGTGCGGTGAGTGGTGCATCGGGATTTAAGTTGGTAGGGATGGTTGTGGGAATTGCTGCACATTCCCGGGTTGTGTCGGCCGGGTTTGGATCGTATGGAGCGGCATTGTCTATCTATTATCATTTTCTGGCGCGAGGACGCGATGTCGTATATCCGAAAGACATGCCGATGTTGATAGGGCTAGGGACTCGCGACGGCAAAACAGCGAATGCCGCAGCACCCTCTGCGGAGTTAGCTCAACATCCGGCCGATGGCCCACAGTAAAGCCTGCCCCGCACCCTCGTTTGTCCTCGCAATTCTGGCTACAGAGCGGAGTTGGGTGCTGAGTGCCAGGGCCCCGTAGAACTGTACAACGACGAAAACTGAATGAGTTCTACGAGAAGATTTGACCGCGACGCTGTTGTTTCGATTGGCTGGTCCCGGACTTGCCAGCACACGCGGAAGAGGTATCAGTGCCTCACCCTCGTTAGACGATCAGCCAGGCCTATTCGGGCAATAAGACGGGAACAGCCATACGACGCACTGACGGTCTCGAAAAGTTCTATCGGAGCACGTTCAAAAATTATGGTCCATTAACAGTCCACGAACTGTTTCCGAGGGTCATTAAAACGTTTCTGTAGCGCCATCCGTGCCGCGTGTTTTCAGTTAGTTACGGGTGAAGATTTCGCGTAGTCGGCTGGGATCGACGAGAGATCGAATCGGATGAACGTCGTTTGCGAGGCGCTCTCGACGCCGAGCAGTGTCTTGGCTCCGTAGTTCGTGGTCGGAGCGGCAGTGCTCGTGTAGGCATCCGCGCTGGGCGTCAGTTTTGCATAGGCGCCGCTCAACAAACAGCCTAGGCTGAGCAGAAGAACCCGCAGTTGAGACTTTAGGTTTTTTCATGGCACGCTCCAGATTGTTTTTTCATTCGCACTCGAACTGGAACAAGTTGCTGCCCCACGCCGATCCAAATCATGCGCGCTATGGGGTCACCCGGAACGCCTGATTACTTTCAAGAGTTCCGCCTGGTGTCGTCACCTTGATGAATCCACTGGTCGCTCCGATCGGTACTATCGCTGTGAGATAAGTCTTCGAGGCAACGTGGAAAGTCGCCGATGTGCCATTGAAAGAAACGGCAGTCGTGCCAGTGAATCCCTGGCCCAGAAGTTCGACGGTCTTCCCAACTTTTGCAGAGGCGGTAACAAGCCGGACGAACGGCGATAGGCCGGCGCTGAATGAGTAGAAGGTCCCGAGATCATCGCTGCCGCCCCATGCGGAGTCACTATAGAAAGTTCCGTCCGTATGCTGCGCCAGCGGCGCACCCGGGGATGTACCCGTCGTACCATCGAAGCTGTACAAGGTGTCAGGGTTTCCACCTCCCGGAGGAATGGAGTAAATCGTCCCGACGTTGTAGGTTCCCCCGTAGGCCGTGGTCCCGTACAGAAATCCGTTCGTGCCCTCAATCAAAGCGGAGAATGGTTGTCCGCCCTCGGTATTCGGGTCGAAGTCATGGAGATCGGTGAAGACCCCAGCCGGAGTCATTTCAAAGACGACGCCGTTTCCATACTGGCCGCCGTTGACGGTTGCGCCGTAGAAATTGCCGTTGCTGGCTTGCATCAATGGGGCATACGCTTCAGCGCCGTGAGTACCGTCGAAGGTATGCAGGAGAGTTATCGCGCCCGCGGTCGTGATCTTGTAGATTGCACCCAGATTAGGATTCGTTACCCCAGTCAGAACCAGAGTTGTGCCATAGAAGTTTCCATCGGTCCCGAGAACCAGTGGCGCAAGGGGTTGGCAACCGTGGGGTCCGTCGAAGTTATAAAGAGTCTTGAACGTTCCTGCGGCAGTAACGCGGTAGACAGTGCCGCATTCCGCCGATCCCCCGTGTTCAGTAGTTCCGTAGTACGCACCGTCCGTGCCCTGGACCGGCGCTCCCCATGGGCCCTCGCCGTCGGTGCTGTCGAAGGCGTGCAGGACTGTGAGTTTCCCGCCAGAAGTGATTTTGAAGACAGTCCCGTAATTCGATGGGCCATTTTCGAACGTCGTGCCATAAAAGTTTCCGTCAGAGCCGAGCGTGAGTCCGCCGGAAGGAAAGGCGCCGGTTACTCCGTCAAAACTGTAAAGTACGGTGACTTGTCCCGCAGGAGTGACCTTGAAAACTGTACCTGCATTGTCGGTTCCTCCATCGTAGGAAGTGCTGTAGAGGTTCCCATCGCGGCCCTGAACGACGAATCCCGGATAGTTGGGGTGCGCCGGGTCGCCGACGTGGGTTCCGAAGTTGTATAAGGGTGTGAATTGCGCGCCGGCGCTCGAAGCCAGCATCAGGAAGCAAGCCAGTGCCAGGATAATTCCGGCACGCTGCGCGCCCCTCATTTTCATAGATTCTGTACTCAGATTGGCATTGAGCGTCGGCATCGTCGTGATTTTCCTCATGGCTTCCTCTCCGCTTAATTCTCTAAAATTGAAAAACTCGTTTGACCCAGAGCGGTCCCGTCGGGTGACTCAATTCGCCCTCAATCCAATAGGCGCGGACGGCGAGGTAGAACTATCATTCAACTAGAATTTTTTCGGGGCCAATGCCTTAGACGCCGGTTATGTTCTGCGATGGGCGCCGCAAAATGAAGAGAGAGCAGGATGTGTCCTGCTCTCTCAACCACGCCACCTTTCATCCTTCTTAGACATCCGACACCCGCAAGAAATAACAACTATTGCCGCCCCATGGGCCCAACTCCGGTTCGGCCGAAGCGCAGCTGTTGCTGAAGTTGCTTGCGGGCATCGTCGCTCAGAATCCTTCGGCTGACCACTCCATGCGAAGCAGCCTCACCGATCCCAGCATTGTGTTTTGGGGCCGCGAGATAGGTGTGAATTTCACCGGCGCTGGTTAGGCCCAGGCCGGTGATTTCTCCGCGAGAATTGATGGAGCAGGCAGTTAGCAGATAAAGGGGAGAATTCCCCGCAACCAGACTGTTGAGGTCGGTCATCACGCCTTTCCGCCACAGAAACGCCCGCGGGTTGAAGTTCGCATCCAGGGACACGCCAACCACCGAGCCGCCTTCGTTGATGCTGATGCCATTGCTGGCCAGGTCGCCAGAGAGTGTGCCCAGATCCTGCATCCCAGTTTTCCTGGTCCAGAGAAAAGCGTGAAAAGTTGTGTCTCCCGTCAGGTCCGAGCCACCGACGACCTCACCTCGGTTATTGACGTCATAGGCAGCGTTTCCGCCTGCCTGTCCGGTCTGGCCGCCGAGATTTCCGAGGTCTATCGCTTTGCCGTTTTCCCAGAGCAAGGCATGAACCGCCAGCAGGTTGTTGAGGAAATTCGGATTGAAAGTTGTGCAAGTGCCCGAAGCGCCGACCACCTCTCCGTTGTCGTTGACGTTGTAGGCGACGCCATCGGGATCGCCCCCGACCGTAGGAAGTTTGTGAATCATTCCTCCTTCCCAGACGGCGGGCTTAAATTGGAGAACTTGCGGAGACGGGCATCCCGGGTCCGCGGTCGAGTTCTCGGCAAATCCGGCGACTTTCCCCCGATTGCTAATCGCATTCGCCGCGCCGTTGTTGCCACCGAGCGTCGGAAGCTGAACCATTTTCCCGTCCTGCCAAAGGAAAGATGAACAAGTGAGGTGAGTGCCGAATCCGCAAAAATCTTCACCGTTAGGATCCGGAGTAGAGGTTTCCGCTTCACCGGCGGACTGGAACCTCTCGTTGTCGCCGAACGCGATGCTGTTGGGTCCGCCTAGTCCGGGCGCGCCGATGTCCCCCATCAGCCCATCCAGCCATAAAGTTGCGTGCTGACTGCCGTCCGCGAGGCTCGACGAGCCACTTATCAGTCCATACCGGTTCATAAAGAACGGCTGGCTGAAATTGCCGCCAGGCAAAGTGCCGAGATCGGTCACGGTGTATTGCGTGAGAGTAGGTTGCTGAGTGTCCTGAGCGGCAATTGTCAGTGGAAGCGCCAGCGCTGCGAATAACCACGCCGAAAGCGACAGCAGAGATTGGGATTTCATGTGGCCTCCTAAGTTTTGTCCGCGTTGTATGCGGTTGATCTTTGAGCTCATTTCGCCCTTGTCTAGGTAGGCGCAATCTGTAGCGCGGAACTATCATCCGGAAATCTCTTTATCTATGAAGGTCTGGCTTAGCAAGGTATGATTCCCCGTGCAGGTGGCTATGGCGAACTCAGAGCAGCCGGTGAACAAGGCGGCGCAGGCTCCCGCTCATGCGGAAGTGAGCGGCTTGCTCCGAGCATGGAGCGACGGGGATCGAGCCGCGCTTGACCGCCTGACACCCATCGTCTATGACGAACTCAGACGCCTCGCACGGCGCTACATGCGAGGCGAGCGCCCCGGTCACAGCCTGCAGACAACCGCTCTGGTAAATGAAGCCTACATGCGACTGGTCGACTACAAGAGGATGCAGTGGCAGAATCGCGCCCATTTCTTCGCGGTTTCATCTCAGCTGATGAGGCGTATTCTGGTTGACCACGCGCGGCGTCGTAACCTGAAGCGCGGCGGCGACGTGCCGCACATTTCCTTTGAAGACACCGCCGAAGTAGGCAACGATCGGGCTGCCGACTTGGTCGCCGTCGATGACGCGCTCGACGCACTCGCGCGAGTCGATCCCCGCAAAGTACAGGTGGTCGAAATGCGATTCTTCGGTGGACTCAGCGTGGAGGAAACGGCGGAGGTGCTCAAAATTTCTCCCGTCACCGTGATGCGTGACTGGAGCACCGCCAAGGCCTGGCTCTACCGAGAACTGACTGGCGGGACGAGCGATGGAACCTGAACGGTGGAAACAGATCGACAGCCTGCTACAGTCGGTGCTGGAGCACCGTCCAGATGAGCGCGAAGCATTTCTGCGTCAGGCATGCTCCGGCGATCAGGCGCTGGAACGCGAAGTCCGCTCGTTGCTGAAGGCGCAGCTGAAGTCTGGAAATTTCCTCGAAAGTCCCGCCATCGAGGCAGCTGCGATGGCGATCGCCAAACAGAACAAAGATCCGCGGGGGAACGAACAGTTCTCAAGCGGCCTCATCGTTTCCCATTACCGCATTGTGGGAAAGCTCGGCAGTGGTGGGATGGGTGTCGTTTATCAGGCCGAGGACACGGAGTTGGGTCGCTTTGTCGCCCTGAAATTTCTTCCTGAGGGAATGTCCCACGACCCGCAAGCTCTGGAACGCTTCCGCCGTGAGGCCCGCGCGGCCTCGGCTCTCAATCATCCCAATATCTGCACCATCTACGAAATCAGTAAACAGGACGAGCGCTCATTCATCGCCATGGAGTTCCTCGATGGTGCGACTCTGAAACACCGCATCGCAGGACGTCCCATGGAGACTGAGCCAATTCTTTCGCTGGGCATCGAGATTGCGGACGCTCTTGACGCCGCGCACACCGCCGGAATCGTGCACCGCGACATCAAGACCGCGAATATCTTTGTGACCAAGAGCGGACATGCCAAGGTCCTCGATTTTGGGCTGGCCAAGCTTTCCCTCAAAGACGAAGGCATGAACATGAGCGCCTCGACTTTGGAGGAATCTCTTACCGATCCGGGCACCGCGGTGGGCACAGTTGCATACATGTCACCGGAGCAAGTGCGGGGTAAGGAACTGGGCTCTCGCTCTGATCTGTTCTCCTTCGGCGTAGTGCTCTACGAGACCGCAACCGGAACACTGCCCTTCCGTGGCGAGACTACAGGCTTGATTTTTGACGCCATTCTGAACCGCGCACCGGTTCCTGCTGTGCGATTGAATGCTGATCTGCCGGCCGAACTGGAGAGGATCATTGGCAAATGTCTGGAGAAAGACCTGAATCTTCGCTACCAGCACGCCTCGGAAATCCGGGCAGATCTCCGACGGCTGAGGCGCGACACGGATTCAGCGCAACTGCCGGCGACAGCCACCTCTGGAATCTCGGCCCGTAAGAAGAAACGCGGGATATCGGTTGTTCTTGCAGTTTCGGCGGCGTTGGTCGTGTGTGTTGGCGGATATTTGTATCTCCATCGTCCGCCGCCCAAGCTTACCGATAAAGACACGATCGTTCTGGCGGACTTCGCGAACACAACCGGCGATCCGGTGTTTGACGGAACCTTGCGGCAGGGCCTGGCGGTGCAGCTCGAACAGTCGCCGTTTCTAAGTCTTATCTCAGAAGAGCGCATCCAGGCCGAGCTCCGCCTGATGGGTCAGCCATCGGACGCTCGTCTAACGCCCGCGATTGCGCGCGACGTATGCGAACGCACCGGCAGCGCTGCGGTATTGGACGCCACCATCAGCAGCCTTGGGAGCCAGTATGTTGTAGGTTTGCGGGCGAAAGATTGCCGCAGTGGCAACGTCCTGGTGGAAGAACAGGTTCAAGCGGCGAAAAAGGAAGATGTACTGAACGCCCTCGGCGAGATTGCCAGCAAGTTCAGGACTTGGGTCGGCGAATCGTTGACCACGGTTCAGAAGTACAACACGCCGCTTGCCGAAGCGACGACCTCTTCTATGGAAGCACTGAAAGCCTACAGCGCAGGATGGCAGGTTACGTGGTCGAAAGGGTCTGGTGCAGCCATCCCGTTTTTCAAGCGCGCCGTTGATCTCGATCCAAAATTCGCCAGCGCCTACGCGGCCTTGGGACTGATGTATGGTGACGGCGGTGAGTCGGCGTTGGCCGCGGAAAACATCAGCAAAGCCTACGAACTGCGGGATCGCGCCAGCGACGCGGAGAAATTTTTTATTCTCGCTTACTACGACGGGCGCGCCACAGGGAATCTGGAGAAGGCGGAACAGACTTGCAGCTTGTGGATGCAGACCTATCCGCGGGAGAGACTCCCCCACAGCTTCCTGGCGGGATTTATTTATCCCGCGTCCGGCAGATACGAGAAGTCGATTGAGGAAGCGCAAAAGGTGATGCAGATCGCTCCGGATTCTACATTCCCTTACGCTGTTCTTGCCTCCGATTACATCGCGCTGGAACGCGTGGATGATGCCGAGAATGCCATCGCCATGGGCACAGCGCGAAAGCTGGATAGCCCTCAATTTGCGGCGCTGCGATACGACATGGCCTTTCTCAAAGGTGATGCCGGCGAAATGGAGCACGAAGTCACCGTGGCCAAGTCCGGCCCGGGAGGCGAGGCCCGCATCGCGAACCGCGAAGCCTTTGCGCTGGCATATACCGGACATCTACAACAAGCGAGGCAGATATCGCGCACTGCTGGGGACGCAGCAGAGCAGGCAGCGCACCGGGAAAGAGCGGGTATATTCGAGGCGGGCGCAGCCCTGCGGGAAGCCTTCTTCGGAAACGCGATTACTGCCCGCGAGCGCGCCAAGGCAGCGCTGTTACTGTCGAATGACCGCGAAGTAGAGTATGGCGCGGGACTGGCGCTCGCGATCGCCGGAGATACATCGCAGCCCTCAACCTTGGCCGCCGATCTAGATAAACGATTTCCCGAAGACACATCGGTGCGGTTCAGTTACCTGCCTGCCCTTCGAGCCATGATCGCACTCAACCAGGGCCAGCCATCGAAAGCGCTTGAATTATTGCAGCCCGCGGCACCGTATGAACTGGGCGCACACCGCACCAGCTTCGCCGGATTGTTCGGAAATTTATATCCGAGCTATGTTCGAGGCGAAGCCTACCTTGCGGCGCACCGCGGAGTGGAAGCGGTGGCTGAGTTCCAGAGAATTCTGGATCATCGCGGAATCGTGGTCAGCGATCCGATCGGCGCGGTGGCCCGCCTTCAACTGGCGCGGGCATACATGATGGCTGATGATCGGACGCACGCCAAGTTTGTCTACGACGATTTCCTGAAGCTCTGGAAGGATGCCGATCCGGAAATCTCAATCCTGAAACAAGCCAGAGCTGAGTGGGAGAAGGTACATTAGCTACCCTACCCCCGACGTGAACGGTTGATGCGGCTCATCGACTACCTGAGCAACCGCCAACATCCGGCCTCTGGCCCTGTGAAAGCAGTCCCGAAATTATGGTCCATTAAATAGTCCACGAACTGTTTCCGAGGGTCATTAAAACGTTTTTGTAGCGCCACCTGTACCGCGTGTTTTCAGTTAGTTACGGTTGAAGATTTCGCTGTCACGGCAGAGGTCAATGCCGCTCCTGGCAATGACAAAATGCGCTTACCCAGTGAATGCAATCCCAACCTCGCGGACCCACCCGACCTTTGGGTTATCATCCCATTCCGATTTGGAACTCCTTATTGGACAGCCATCGGACAGTCGACGTGCAGTTCCTTTTTCGAAACAACTTGCTCAATCAATGAAACGTCTGTCGGCAACGATGGTCCCACCCAGCCCTATATTTCCCTTGCTGCGTGCGCCAAATGGTTGGTCCGTGATCGACACGCGCGATACATGCGCTGTGTGCGAGAGTCACTTAGGGAGCAATAAGGAATCCTAAGGATCGTTAGGTTATGAGCCCACAAGTACTAGTAATTTCAACAACTTACAAGACGCGGGTGGCCCCTGAAAAACCTTGTAAGAAGCGCTAAGGAATCCTTATTGGACAGTTAAAGGACAGTCGCCATATTAGCTCCGTTGCTCCGCAGTTTTGGAGGTAGAACTAGCGCAGCGTTGCCCTGACGAAACATCCTCTTACTCATCCGCCCCCGAAAGACCCACACCGGTGAGCATTTGGCACAGATTAGCGAGAATGCTTTGCGCCAAGACATCCGGCTCCAGGCTAAACAGGCTTGCGAGCATGCTGACGGTAGCTTTAATGTCAACCGGTGCTGCGGGCCGATTATAGATCTGGGTGAAAGGGGCGTCAGTTTCCGTGAGCAATCGTTCGCGGGGAAGGCTTAAGACAAGATCGCGGCCGCGCTCATTCTTCATCATCATCGCGTTAATCGAAAAATAACAGCCGAGTTCGACCGCGCGTCGGGCGTCGGACTTCGAGCCCGTGAACCAGTGCAATACGGCAATGCCTCGCTTACTCGGAAAATGGCTTTCTATCAAATCGAGAACGATCTTCGCACAACGGACACTGTGAACACTCAGGATCTTGCCCTCAGATTCCGCGCACTTTTTCAGGATGCGCGTGAAGACATCTTTCTGAAGATCGAACGATCCGTAATATTTTGAGCCGGCGTCCAAACCGACTTCGCCGATATAACGGGCCTGGGGAAGGTATTCTTCCCAGAGCGATATTTCCGCGGCACGCTCCGCGATGAGTTGTGGATGAAGGCCGAGAGCTGCCCGTACGCTCCTTGTGTGACGGGTGAGTTCGTAGTTCCGCGGCCACGCTTTTGGGGTGGTCGTCACGCTGAGCGCATAAATTCCTGCGGCGTCGGCATCCCTTACCGCCGAATCCATATCCTTGAACAAATCAAGGTGACAATGAAAATCCACGAAGCCTGTTTTCATTCGGCCTAGCCCGGGGCTGTTCTGACGCCCGCGAGCAAGGCATCGAGTTCGGCAAGGCCTCGCAGGTAAACATCAGCGAGCGCATCCTGCCTGGCGGCTGATTCGTCGGATAGAGGCCCAGGCTTGTGAATCAACAGCCGGGCTAGCAATGGATTCGCCCTGAGCCGGTTGATCGCAAACTGAAAGGATCGAATCTGCTGTCCCTCCGCCTTATTCGTATCGAGTTCGCCTGCGGCGAGGTCGGCAAGCGTGTAGTGTGTTTGGTCGGCGCCGCGCAGCGAGGCCCGGCGAATTAGGCACGGCAAACAGAATCCGCAATGCCCCGCGGCATGTCCTGCCCATCGTCCTTTTGTCGGGGACGCGCACGATAACGACTGGGGAGCGAGCGATGCCAGCAGTGTCGGATTCGCGCATTCGCGGACCATCTCACCTTTAGTCTTATTCCAGTAGGGATTTTCGACATGGCCGTGAATGCCGACCATTTGCAAAAGTTCATTCCAACGGGCGATGTAGAACGGGTGGGTAGTGCGGGTGCTGAAAGAGCCGAGTCGTAGCGGATCAAGCGGTACGTTAAGCGCAATCAGACCATTTTCCGGCACATTAAGAACGAATTGATTGCTGAACCCGCTGCCGGCAAAAGCCCCCGCCGCAAAAAACAGGAACGATCTGCCCCGAGTTTTTTTGTCGAGATCTACGCCGCTTACGTTCCACCCGCGAAAATCCATCCACACGCGCAGGCGATCGAAGTTTTGCTTGGAATAATGTTTCTTCAGTTCTTCATAGATGATTTTCTGCGAGTGACTAACCGTCCCGTCGCCCGCGTGGCTAACGAGAAGAGGAGTTTTCCCCTGATCAAGAAAATCAATGGTACCGATGAGGCTATCAAGCCCCCCGGAGAACAGAGTGAGGCAATCGAACGGCGGCGGGATCAGCTGCGCCGGTCTGGCCAGTGCGATCTTCTCAAATCCTTCCGGCCGCGCACGAAAACCGACGGTCCAACGATCACCGGTCAGGAAATTGAGAAGCCGCTGAAGCAGCGGAATCGACGCGTTCCAAAGGGCCGGATCGCTTACCGGTACCACTATCCGCAATTCGCGGGTCCATCCATCTTGGGATTCGGAGTCGCGTGAGATATGTGTATCGGCGGCCTGTACGTGCGCCGCCAGGATGAGCAGGTCGACGCCCCATTCGGACGGATAGACGCCCAGCTTCGCAAGAGAGTTCAGGGAGTCGGTGACGTCGTGCTCGATTCGTCGGTTCGCGACCACAAACGGCAGGGGCGTCGGCTGTTCTCCCTCCGCATTGGGAATTACGTCGTCGTCAGTCGTTCCGAACCGGCCAAAGATGAGGTGTCTTTTCATTCCTCCGCCTCCGCTTCGGCAAGCGTCTGCAGGATGCCGAATGCCTGTTCATAGATTCCCGTAACGATTTTGCCTATATTGTCGGGCGTCAATGCCTGCAAGGCTTCGCGTGCCTGCGTAAGTGAGTCCGAGACGCTGCGGCGAACGAAGTCCAGCAATTGTCTCTGCACGGTTGCGGCTGCTGCGGCGTCGGCGGGAACGGTAACGGCTTTCATCCCGATGTCGTTGCAGATTCTGGTCTCGATCGCGTGGGTCGCATAGAGTTCAAATACGACTTGCATTTGATCGAACGTCAGGCTGTCGAAATCGACAATTCCATTTTTGGCCAGATCAGCGATCGTTTCGACGAAGGCGTCCCGGGCTATGCCCTCGTCGACGGTGCCGCCATCGAAGGGGCAGACATAATCCATCAGACCGAGGAACACCTCTTCGATGGGTTGCCCCACAAGGCGTTCGAGGTTGAGGGCGCGAAGCGTTTCGCGCGCGCCATTGGCCACGGTGGAAGAGAGGACGCCGAGCAGTTGGGACCCTGCCGCTCGCGCGGATCCCATGCGCTGCGCGGCCGCTCGCCGGCCGCCGGATGCGGTAGATACATATCCGGATAGCGCGCGGCCCAGGCTGGCGCGGTCGCTACCCCCAGACTTTGCGAATCGCGTGAAGTTTGTTCTGGCCGTCGTGAATCGGTCGGCCGCACCTAAGGCGGGAATTGGCGGCAGGGGCGGCGGCGCGGGCATAGCTGGTGGGGCGGGAAGGGCGGGCGGTACGAGAGTGCCGTCCGGAAGCGGTGCGGGGGGTTCTGGAGGCGCCGCCGGCGGCACTTGAGGAGGAGGCGGGGGCGGCGCGGGAGGGCCGTCTGGCGGAAGCCAACTCGGCACGAGTGGGGTGTCGCCCCCTTGGCCGCCATTTGCATTGGATGTGCCCATTAACGTCGCCCGCCTTGCTGACGAGTTTTCAGAACACCCGCCGCCGTCGCTTTCAGCATGGAGGCGCCGTCAGTCTTCCAGGTTTCCAGCAATTGATCGTACCGTCTGCTTTGCTCCGGTTCCTTTATTACGCCTTCCCAACCGCTGCAGACCCAAGGACCGAGGCGGCTTGCCGGCAAGGCTTCAAGAAAATCCAGCAACTGCGGCTGTAACGCTGACTGTGCTTTGACAAGCACTGCGATCCCGGCCGCGCCGGCGGGCTCCGTGTCGAAAGTGTCGCCGCTCACGATCCGGGCACGCAGGAGATCGAGAACCTGTGCTGCCTCCGGAAGCGCCAGTTGTCGCAGCTCGGTTTCAAGTGACTGTACCGAGAACTTTGAGCCGAGAAGTTTTTCGGCGATGCTGGCAACCTGTCCTAGAACGGTCGTCGCGCCGAAGTAATCCTTTCGATCCTTGGCGACGAAGAGGTAGGGCCGTAAGTCTGCCGTACCGATCGAAGGCTCGATCTTCGCCCACGCGCGGACAAATTCGGAAGATATCCACTCGCTCAGTTGGACACTGGGCGGTTTTGCGTCTTCCGTCGATAGCGGTTCAGCATCACCTGTCGCTCTCATACGCACCGGCTTCACCCGCGCAGGTTCGCTTGCAGGTTTGGGCGTCGTCCGCACTGCTTCTTCCAAGGCGATGAGGTCGCGACAAATACCGTCCGGAGACGATGCAGCACAAGTCGCGATTTGGTCAAACTGACGGGACAGGAAACGTTCCGCCAGCATCAGTTTGGCGAGAACCGGAAGCCTCACGTCGTCTCCGAATCCCCGCGCCTCGGCGGACGCGCGCCGGAGCAAAAGCGTATTCAGGAATCGCTTGATCTGCCGCGGGTTGCCTTTTGTGCCGCTCGCGAGAATGGGTCCGATCTGTTCGCTCAGCATCAGGGCGTCGCGGGTCGATGCGGCTTTGTCGCCGAGTGCCGCTTTGATCTTCGCCTGGTCCAGGTTCGCAGCCGTCCACGGGCGTTTGAGCTGCTCTCGTGCCGCGGCTATGAGCTTCGTGAAGTCCGGGTCGTTTTCCTCCAGCTGTCCTCCGATCAGGAGCAAGGTGACGTAAATGCGGGTCTCGGTCTCGCCAAGTGCGGGAATACGAAAGGGCACCTGAATAAGTTTTTCGAGGTAGTTCCGCGCATAGGTCTGTGGCCCGGTTGTATCCGGCAAGTCGGGAAAATGTTTGCGAACGGAATATTCGATCATCGCCTCGTCGGCCGCCACTATGAATGCCGTGCGCGACGTGAAAACGAACAGGCGGATCGCCTCCAGGGTTTCGATCGCATTATCCGGAAGGCAGCGGTCGAGATCGTCGATCAGGACGACGAGCTGTTTAATGCCAGCTTTATGGAGAAGATCATCAAATTCCCTGCGAAACGCGGCGATCTCTTCGGGAACATTCGGCGACTTGTCCGCCGGCTTAAGCAGGCCGCTCGCACCGGATATGACACCCTTTATATCCTCGGCTTTAATCTTGCTCGGATCGGATGCCCATCCTTCAAGCGTCGCGATGATCCCAGGAATTGCGAGGGCATGGGCGCCATGCATCGCAGCGTAGCCGGTCAGCGCCAGCCCGCCAATCTTCTTCGCAGCTTTGAGCAAGTCGATGCGGCGGAGAATCTTCTTTGTCGCTTCTGCGGCGTTCGTGAGGAGCGATCGCTCTTCGATCAGACCCGTTACGATCCCCTCGATTAGCGCGATCTTCGCGTCCTCGAAGCCCTGGAACCGCCAGCCGTTGAATTTCAGGCACAGGACGGTGTCATCGGGTTCGAGCGTCGCTTCGATCATTTCGAGAACGCTCGATTTGCCCGCGCCCCAATCTCCATGGACGCCGATCGTGATCGGATGTTCGGGCCGTTCCCGCAGCAACGTGACTATCGTCTTGGCGATAGCTTCATTGTTTAGTAAATCAACTTTTGTCTCGTTGTCTGACAGGATCATCACTACATTTTAGTCCGTTCTGACAAGTTCGCCCCGGCGAGCAGACGACGACCTTACGGTGCAGCGGGCTGCCGCCGCCAAAGTAATTCACTTGGCTAAAATCCGCTGTGCTTCACATCGCCGCTGGAGGATTGATCGGCACCGCTGGCAACGGTTCACCCGCCAGTCGTTTTTTCACCAGGCCGGCGAGGAAGTCCGCGAAGGGCGCGATATCTTCGCCGACACTCGCTTTTTCGAGAGCGTTCACGTAGGCGTTGCGGTCGGTTACCGGGATGACCGTCCACGGGTATCCGCCCGATGCCATCATCGTGTTCATCAGGAAGCGCCCGACGCGGCCGTTGCCATCCATATAAGGATGGATGTAGACGAAGATGAAATGCCCGAGCACCACCCGGACGGCCGGGTGCAGCTCTTCCCGCAGGAGGTCGAAGAACGCCGGCATGGCGTCTCTGACCGCGTCTCGGTTCAGCGGCACATGCATTGACTTGCGGATATAGACCTGGCCGTTGCGGTAGCCCGCGAGATCGGCGGGCTTCAGCAGGCCGACGGTGACGCTCGGCGCGAACAGTTCTCGATACCACTTGCCGTGGTCCGCGTCCGCGACCTCTCCCGGATTTTCCCCCTTCAGAATTTTGCCGAGGCTTTTCTGAACAGCCTGAAAGGCCTGCCAGTAGCCGCGCGCCGCCATGGCGTTCCGCTGTTCGCGGTCGCCCTCGTCGGTTTCCGGTTTCCATGCGCCGCCGCGGACGCGCTCGATGAGAGCGGGCGTGACGCGGTAGCCCTCGATCGACAGCGAATGGTAGGCGTCCGTGACGTAGGCGTCGTTGACGCGCTTGAGGTACGCGTCGATGTTGCGCGGCGGGCCCGGCGCTTTTGGGAAGCGTTCGATGACCGGCTCTCGCATTTTCTGCCAGAGCAACCGCAGCCTGTTTGCGTAAGGAGAGGTTTCACGGGCTCCAATGACCAGGGAGGGCTTGTCCGTGAAGGGATCGTTCTCCCGCACGGCGTAGCCAGCTGCCGTCATCGCTTTCACGATATCGTCCGCAATGCGGTCGCGTCCCATGTTGCGGAAGGCTCCGGCCAAACGTCCGGCGATCACCGTGTGACCGCCTTCAAGGAGCCGGCGGAGAAGGCCGGAGGCGTCCCGTATCATAGGCAACACCGCGCGGACATCCGTCGCGTTGTTCGAAAAATAGTTGGGGGAGCACGCGATCAGTGCTGATTCCACCGAGAACAGCCGCAGGCCGGCCTCTTCCTTCCGATCCGCCACACCCGGCAGCGCGATGCGAAGCTCCAGCAGGGACGTGCAATGCGGGAGTTTGGTGACCTTGTTGCCCGCGCGCGGCGACCGCGCCGCGAGCTCGCCGGGCACGGTCCAGTTGCCGGCATGAAGCGAAAGCGATTGCTCCGGCGACAGGCACCAGCGCGCGCCGAAACGCGCTTCGAGATACGCGGCGCCGAAACGCCAGAAGGATGCGTACCAGGCCGTGCTATCGCCTTTCACTTCGTCCGGGCGGCTCGGGATATACCAGCCCTTGATGACTTCCTGCAGGAAGCCGTTGCCCAGGAGGCGCTCCCGGTGCGTGCGTGACAAGTCGCGCGCCCGGATGGCGCCCGCGCCTTCCGTTGTCTGAAGTTTTCGTAGGACTTCGAGGGACTGCGCGAGTTTTTCAGGGGGTCTGGCCATGGCCGACTTCCTTTTGGCTTCGTGTTTCCATTATCCGATTGCGTTGCGCCGTATTTATACGATTGCGCTGTGCTGTTATTATCCTATTACGTTGTACCATTTTTATCTTTTTGTGTCGAGGGAGGACTGACATTTTGATGGCGTTCTACTCACGTGCATTAGCCTCGGTCATTTCGATGGCCGATTCTCCTGCGACCTTGAGGATCACGAACGACCTCTCCGCATCTTTCCGCGAAATCTTCTCCCGCAGTTCCCTGATTTGGTTGACGTGACAGTCGCGCAGCTTCTTGCCGTTCCTGCAAGGACACGGCCAGTGGCCTTTGACTTTCTTCGCTGCTAAATAATCGAGATACGTTGTCATCATGCGAAGATCGGATGTGTTGAGCAGCTCACGATAGAACTGGAAAGTGCCTTTTGCTCCATGCGCCCATTGGCCGAATGGCCAGGGCTTACCCTCTTCTACCGTAGCCTGTGCAAGAAAAAAGCTATGGAGTGGACCGGTCAGATATTTCAGCAAGGAGGTACCGACCGGCCAGAGTCGCCATCGTTCATCCGGAATGAACACGCAGGCGGTTCCGTTGGAAAGGATGTGTCGATCGAGATGACGCGGAATGCGGCCGCCTGTTTCACGAACAATTGGCAGTCCCGCGGGATGGTTCCGGGCAAGCTGTAGTTCAACCGAGTAGCGATCGAGCACGCGCCCTTCAAATATCAAGGGAAAGCTGCCACGAACATAGACAATGTCGTTCTCGACCACGAAATGCAGATCGGGAAAGTATGCCTCTACTTCGGCCTTCTCCTTTTCATAGAGCGCCGGATCATTGCGATGCCACGTCATTCTTCCGGAAGCCAGGGCCGTGACGGCGTTGCGACAGCCGCGGCACGTCGCAAGATCTCGACGCGTGCCGCCTTCTGCTGCGCTTCCGTTTTCCCGTAGACGGCTTCCCACTCGGAGGAATCGATCTGCTCAAGCGTGCGTTTTGCCGCGGCGGCGAGTTGACTCTTCAGGTTGTCGTCAAGGCATCTGGAAAGGTCGTTTCCGTTGGGATTCGCGGGGTCTTCAACCGTCAGGTTGGTGGAGTTGTCGCGCAGCTCCGTCCAGAAGTGCTCCATCTGCGCCGACAGGCTTTTGTTTTTCTTTTTCTCCAGCAGCTTGATGACCGCGAGTTCGAGGACGAACGTCCGGATGGGCAAGGCGTTGCGCACTTTCCAGAGTTTCGCCAGCCGGATGGCGTCGATAACCTCGCTGTCTCGCACATGATCGAGATGCACGTCGAGATTGGTCTTCAGGCGCTTCTTGTCACCGCCGGACTGATACAGGTAGGCATCAGTCTGAGTTTCATCCGTGAATCGTCCCGGCACCACATCGATATGAAAATCCACGCCAAGATTTTCGGCGTCACATCCCTTGAGCCGCAGCGCTGAGCCCCTGGGGTCGACGTAGTATTTCTTGGCGAGCGCTGACTTGTGGTTGTTATAGATGTCTTCAAGCGTCTCGCCGGCGGTATTATCGTCGGACGAGACGTAGGAGACAATGTCCAGGTCGTAAGACTCTTTGTTCATCGTCCCTTTGGCCTTGGAGCCCGCGTACCGAATGGTCAGCGCCGTATCCTTGAAGCTGTCGCGGATCAGTTTTTCCACGTCGGCGCGGTGCTTCTGCAAAGCCTTCACCTCGTTGCTGTCTTCTCCCAGGGCTTGGGAGGCAAGTACGTTCTTCAAATATTCGTCGGCAGTCATATCTGGTTCACCTCGATAATCGGAATGAAGCCGCCCTGACGCTTGTCGTTGTCGTACACGACGAGCTTGGGATCGACCTTGGGAAGAATTTCCCGGCCGCAGAAAACGGCGACCGGAGCAGGTACTGCGGGGAAAAGATGAATGGCGTCACACTGGCCGCACTCTCGCGCGATGGTGCGCAGCGCCGCCTCGTACGCATCCTTGAAGCGCGTGAGGTCGTCGCGCTGGCGCAGGTAGGTCGGATTCGGTTCCATATTCGCCAGCGTCAGTTCGTAGATAGTGAATGTTTCGTCGATGCTGGAAGGAAGTGCCTCGGGCTTGATTTTGCCGCTGAGCGACAAGATCAAGGCGATCCGCCCCTGGCCGCTGCCCTCGCGGAGTTTCTCGAACTTGTACTCGGCCGGCGTGCCGGAATCCTTCCAGACCCAGTCCTCTGTGTCGCGGTGCCGCTGGTACACATCGACCGGCACCTTGTTGCTGAGCTGGCTGCCGAGATAGATGAGCAACGGGATTGGCGCGAGGGCGAACAGAGAGATATGCCGGGTCTCATGGACGTCCATGCCCGGTTCATAGAGGCGCTCGACCTTCTGCTTGATGCAGCGTGCCGCCTCCTCGATGAAGGCCTTCCCCTCCGCGTTGATGGCGGTGAGATCGATCAGGTGGCCTTTGGCGTCCACCGGATAACGGGGAGCGACCGCGTTCGTGACCTGCGCGACGGGGATGGCAATCGCCTGCCCCGCAATCCGCGCCTTGAGCTGCACGACGGTCGTTTTTTTGTCCGGGCCGAGACTGGTCACGTGCAGGATGCGATCCTCATGGGATTCTTTGTATTTCTGGAGAACGGCTACCGGATACTGGTCGGGATGATCGTCAATGAGCTTGTGGCATTGCGGGCAGAGCAGCATCAGGTTGGAGACATCGTTGATGTACGCGGGACGGAAGGGAGATTTGCCGCGCGGCCCGTCCTCCTTGAAGGCGACGATATGCGCCATCTGCGCGAAGTTCCCCGGAGTCAGTGTGAGCGGATGCTGCAGCAGGTATTCGTTGTGGTCGTCGAATTCGCAGCGCCCGCCGGCACGGACCACCAGAAGCAGGCGGGTCAGGTCACGGATGCCGCGGCTGACGCGGACGACCGGAGATGCAGCGGCGGCCGGGGATGCGGTCGGTTTGCTGCGGCGCTTTTGCTGCCAGGATGCCATAACACTAGTGTACTACTAATCTGTACAGTGTAAGCGGACGTAGCGAACGCAGTCAACAAAAAATTTTAGAGGTGCAACTGGCCGGTTTGCGGCGGATACATCTCGCCGATCCGTATCCGGGTGACGGCAGCGTTCACATCGAATATCTCTGCCAGCGCTCGGGCGGCTTCCTCGCGGCGGGCTTCCGTGAGAACCTCCACTCCGAGCAGGCCTGCGGGAGACAGGAATGGCTTCATTGCTTCCTGCATCAGTGGCTTGGGGCACAGCAGGCTGCCCATCGCGCGGTTGGCCTGTACTTCCCACCAGCGACCGTCGTAGCGATGCGTCTTCTTCTCATCGCCATGCACGTCCCGGCAGAGAATCTGATCTCCGGAATGGCTGTCTTGATCGAACAGGTGGAGGGGAATTTCGTCGAGCGCAAAAAGATGGGCATGCAGGAGGCCGTGGCCGCCTTCATGCGCAATTGTCGTCCGCACGCGTCGCGGGGCGCCCTTCCCGCCTTCGGCGTCCAGCACGGCCGATATGACTACCGCTTTCACGCCGTTCTTCCCGAAGCGTGTAAATCCCAGCACGCCGTCCGGCATGTCTTCATATTGCGGGGAAACGTTGAAGCGCTTTTCGATGAAACGGTCGATTCGGATGGGCCCGGGTGAAGCGGGAAGCAGACCGACGCCGCGAAGTTCATCGCAGCACATATTGTTGATCTGGCTGGGGGTAAAGTATGGCGGCTTCTGGGATTGGCCGGGGCGGAATGGCTTCATTTCTTGTCCTTGCCTTTCTTCTCTCCCTCCTTGTGCTTCATCCACTCGAGCAATTCGTCCGCCTTGATGTTCTTGTCGATGAACGTGCGGAATGCGAGCGCGAAGGTCGGATCGTCCTGTGTGACTCGCTTGATATCGTCGATAGGCGGACGAACGTCCATGTTCCGGAGGTCGCCTGCCTTCACCTTCAGAATTTTAGCGATTTCGATCAATACCTTGTCAGACGGATGTCTTCGGCCGAGTTCTATGTCGGAAATAAATGCAGGTGAGCAGTCCAGCTTTTTGGCAAGTTCCCGCAACGAAAGATCCAGTTCATCGCGGCGCTTGCGTATAAATGGCCCGATTCCTTCCATGACTGTCAGCTTATAAAGCGGACAGGACAGTGTCAATCGGGTATATCCCTCTCGTTCACATTTCTTCAAGGAAAGTGCCGATTTGGTAGCCTAAGCTTCAAGAGTCCAACGTGCCAGGATTAGCCCGCAATTTTATGGCCGGCAAGAAAACGCGAGCGACCATGCGCCAACATGGATCGTGGTTGATCTACAACCACATGGGACCCACGGGACGGTCGATCATCGAAATCGATTTCTCTAATCCGTGGAGGATGCCGGAGCAATCGCGCGGAGCTTAGACAGGCTGATCGCGCGCTGTCCGTTTTTCTGCACCGCACCGGCCGCGTCCCAAGCGGGTTGACCGGCCCCGTCGTAAACGATCTCAGCCTCTTCCAGTGAGACGATCCGGAGCACAACGAGGCGAACGCAACATGCGTACATTGCGATGCTTTTCCCAGCGGTTAGCTTTATCTGAACGTCCCCATTCGCGTCGAACGCGTCGTGTCCTGGCTTGGACATCGGGTAGAGAGTCAGGCCCAAACCTTCTGCAGCAATCACTTCTCCGATGGAGCCGACCAAGTGGCCGTCGGGCGTAAACTTTCTGCCCGGATAAAGAGCCTCAAGCTCAGCGGCAGCCTTATAAATCCGGGCGACGGGCTCAGGCAAAGGAACGCGCCTTGTCATGCCCAAACATTATCATCAGGTCTAACAGGTTTGCCGAACTGCTTCTGCGCTGCAGCAGGTTGTTCAGGGCCACCTTAAGCGAAAGTGCGACACCTTTCTCCCATTGCTGGCATTCGATTGCTTATCTCCATGAATTCCGCGTGCGCTTAATGTAGGCGTGCAACTCCTTGATGATGTGTCCGCAATCGCAGCCTCTATGCGTTCGAGTATTTCCGACTCAGCGGCGTCGGCCCTGACTTTGATCATCCCGTCCCTCTTCCATGAGTTCTTCAAGGGTCGGGCGGCGCGCGCTTGCTTTTTGCAGTTTCAGCTCCAGCCCCAGCGCCGCGAGAATATTGGTGATCTTGGAATATCCCAGTTCGCCCATCCGTGCGTTTTCCAGGGCGTCGAGCGTGGAGAGTCCGACCCTAGCTTTTTTTGCGAGAGTGGGCTTCGTCAGGCCGAGTGATTTGCGTTTGATGGCGATCTGCTCGCCTAGTAAGTACAGGGGCAACATGCACCTAATATACAAGGCTAACACGGCAAAATGAATCCAATAACCCAATATATTGGGCGTCGGATACCGGTACTCGGGACGAGCAAGCAAGCATGATTTCGGAAAAGCGGCCGATAGCCGTGATCGCGCTCATCCTTCTTCTTCCGCCATCTCGTCTTTACCCGAGCTGACCACATTGATGGCAGCCGCGTTAAGCGAGTTTTTGACGTGCACCCCGTAATATTTCTCGATCATTCCGACACTCGTGCGACAGTTCTTAGCGATCTGATAGATGTTGGCTCCCTCCATCAACCGCATGCTGATATACGTGTGCCGTAGGCTGTACGCCGTACGTGGTCGGCCGTCTCTGTCGAACCGAAGATTCTCCTCCTCAGTGATTGTCTTGAAGAGCTCGCTCTGCCATTTGGGGAAAATGAGGTCGGTCGCTTCCGGCGTGCGCCACTCCTCCCCTCGGACATCAGAATTCTCGGACTCTTCGGTGGGGCCGCGCACGCCCTCAACACGCCTGGGACGGAGTCTGCTTCTAAGTCGCTCAAATGGACTCACTGCGCCGGGCATACTCTTGCAATATCCGAATCCCCGTTTTCCGCGCACTTCAATCTCAAGAATCGTCTCGCCTGAAGGCTCGTCGTCAACGATCTCGACATCACGGAACTCAAGGCGCCGTGCCTCATCAGGCCGCAGCCCGGTATTGCCCGCGAAGAGGACATAGTCATGCAGTTGCTCCGCTTGCCATTTGAAGCCCTTTTTCTTCGGCTCCAGTGCGCGTTTTCGAGTCGCTTCACAGAGTTTCTCGTATTCTTCTGGCGAAAACCATGCCCGGTAGGAGACTTTCGATGATCGCCGGTACGGCTCAGAGAAATCTGGAAGCCGGTCGAGCCATCCGTGGCACAGCGCGGTCTTCAAGGTCTGGCGCAGCGTCACGATTTCGTGGTGCATGGTGCTGTGTGCCGGCGGCTTGCCGACTTTCGCAATTGCTTGTTGGTGTCTGTGAACTCGATAATCTACGATTTTTCCCGTGGTGATCTTCGAGATGTCCGTGCTTCCGAAGAAGGGCACCAAGTGAACGCTCGACCGCAAATATTGGCCCTTCACGTATTCCTTGCTACGTTCTCCACGCGTCATGATCTCGCATTCGCGTAAAAATTGTTCAGACACCTCGCGAAAGGTCTTTTCGGCCTTGAGCTCTCCAGTGAGAAGTTTTCCCCGAAGCTGTAGATACCAGTCCTCGGCGACGTCCTTGGCTTTTGCGAGACTTTCTTCCTTCGTGCTGGTGCGACGATTCTTACCCGCGAAGAAGCTTGAGCATTGCCAGCGGCTACTGTTCGGCCGCTTGTAGACGTAAACTTTTCCGCCAAGAATCGAGTGTCGTTCGGCCATCTTCGCCCCTCGTTTTATGCGAGCGACTGCATGAAGATCTGTAAATCAGCTGGAGTATAAATCCCGGCGAATCTGCCCTATGATAGAAATGCAGTCATCAGCGCGCGTGCGTGGCGGAATGGCATACGCAGCGGACTTAAGGAAAACTTGAATGCAAACCTGGCGTGAGCCCCTACGGGTGTCACGTTAGGGCGGCGAAAGCCGTAGCCGGTAAGAAAATCCGCAGGGCTTAAACGGCCCGTCAGGGTTTCAAGTCCCTCGCCCGCACTACTGTTTTTCGAATCGACCGGATGAAAGAGTTGTTGGACCCGGGACTGTGCGTAGTCATTCCGAAGTACGGCCAAGAAATAGTATGGGGATCGAGAAAGAGATTGATAGGGGATGAGTTCACACGTCGATCAGTTTGTTGACCTGTTGCAAAAGCATCGCTCCAAGGGAGCGGTCGTAAACCCTTGGGCAGATCGTGACGCTGATTTCGACAGAGATGAACACGCACCGCGCCATAGGTCCAATCATCTGCGTGCCTATCTCAGCGCGCGGGTGAGTACAGCAGAGGCCCTTTTGATCGCCGAAGCCCCCGGCTACCAGGGAGCCAAATTTTCAGGAATCGCAATGACCTGCGAGCGAACACTCTTGGGCCATCGCTCTTGGGTTTCCACTGGAGATGTCTTCGATGACGCTATCGAGCGCCATCGAACGAGCCGCCCCGAAGCGTCAAGTAAACAATCGGTCATCCTGAGAGGGTTTTGCGAACCAACTGCGGCTTACGTCTGGCGCGCTATGGCTGATCGTGGACTATCGAAGAAGATCGTGTTGTGGAATCTTTTTGGATTTCATCCACACCAAGACACGAACAAATTGACCAATCGACCGCCCAGAGAGGATGAAATCCTCAGAAATCGTCCCGTATTGGAGGCGTTTCTCCGGCTGTTTCCAGGCCGACCTATTCTCTCGATCGGTAACATCTCCGAAGAATACCTAACGAAATGGGGGCATCGATATGAGCTTTTTACTCGGCACCCAGCGAATGGAGGGGGCGCTAAATTTCGTGAGAATTTTGCCAAATTCTCGAATACGGTCGGCCTCTAGGCCCGGCAGTTAACTAACGAAGGTCCTTGCAACTGGGAATGTTGGAAGGATTCTTCTGGCCCACAATATCCCCGTAGCAGTACCGTCCGCTAGCCGTGTCCAGCAAGATTGCGTCGGGGTACGAATCGCCTGCATGAACAAAACGTCCTGATGTCAAAGGATGCCCATAACGCAGCGTGCCGATTGAAGAGACGATTGCGAGAACTCCGGCAAGCAGTGCAGCCCAAAGAGGCGTCAGGTGTTTCCACCATTTCGCTTCCTCGACTTGGCGATCATGTAGGTCAATGGCTGTTTTGAGTAGGGTTTGCGTGAATTCGGACGTAAGTGGCTGCCGTTTCTTTTCAGGATCGCCGGGGATCACGGGTTGCACGTGACGAGCAATTAGCGACAGCGGGCGCTTGGCTTCGTCAGAGACCCGAAACATTTCAGGATGCTCTTTCGCAAGCTCAACCCAACCCTTCGCTGAGCATGGTGTCCCGATTTCCTTGTCGATTACATGTGCTTCACTCCGATGTGTGTGCGGATCGAACGCGAGTACCTGAATTAAGGCAAGCACGTCCGCCAATCGACCGTGTTTTGTGTAAGGTCTCTTCGTCATGGATCGAAATTTTACTCCGATGCGAGGGGCAAACAGGTCAAAAGCTCATGTTGCTTTCGGCATTTACACACTATGAGGATTGGCGATCCGAACATGTTAGCCTCGGTCGGTGTTGTGTATTGAAGCTAAGCAGGCAGCGGTAGAGTCAGTTGCGTCGGCGGCAGACGCCGCGGTGCACATGTTTTGAGAAATGATCGACCGAAATCGTTGGCCAATCGCGAATCTTCGTCGGCTCTCATAATCAAGCATGTTTCGAAAGACAAAGATGGATCCGACAGCGGCCTTATAACAACACCTTCAACGCCGGGGCCGACTGAGGCAGGCTTGGTCACGATTGCCACTCCAACGTGCTGGGATACCAGGTGAATTGCTTCTTGGGCGGTAAGGATATCGTGTGCGTGCTTCGGTGCGATGCCCTGACGTTGTGCCGCATCCATGATTGCATCGCGAACCACGGGATGAGATCGCCGGGCAAACAGAATCCATTCGTCTTTTGCTAAATCTTGGAAAGCAATTTCTTCCTTCTGAGCAGCCGCGTGGGCCTGCGGCAGTGCGGCATAGAGATGCGTTCGAGCGAATGCCGCAGCCGTGATCCGTGAGTTCTCCGACGGTGCCATTACCAATGCCATATTCAAGTCGCCTGCCATAACGCGCCGGACCAACTCGCTGGAAAACTCGCTAATAAGCTGAACGCGGAGTTTAGGGAACATGGGCAGCCGGATTGAGAGAAGCGCTGAAATCCAGGCTAGGTCGGCGTCAGGTGAGTGCCCAATGGTCAAAATGCTATCGCTCCCCTCGCGAGCAGCCTGAATGGCTCGATCTATGTGCCAGAGCGCTAGACGGGCCTCTTCGACAAAGATGCGGCCCACTTCTGTGAGTTCCACATTCTTCTTATTCGTGCGAATGAATAAATGAAATCTGTGTAAGGCTTCAATCTCATTTATCTGTTTGCTGAATCCAGATTGGGTGATGTTCAATCTGTCGGCGGCCCGAGTGAAGTTCAGCTCTTCTGCCAAAACAACCACGGCGTGCAAGTGACGTACTTCAACCCTGGGGAACACTTCTCCAGCTCCCTTCCTTATCGGCAGAGATTGGTCAATGCCCTACATCTAGTCAAGGAACCGGCAGTGCGGGAAAAGTATCAAAAAAACAATTTATTTTTTCCAATCGGCCGAAAGGGCCGCTGGACAAGGAGATTGCTTGACACTGACCAGGCGGCATGACACGATTTGACTCTGGCCATCTAATTTGTGAGTCGGGTTGAGGCCCTCTCAGATGTCCAGCCGCGAGTTGAGCCCGGAATGGGTTCTTTCGAGTTTTATCCCCCCGACTGCGGCTCCCCAGCACGAGATAACCGAATTGATTACCGTCGCGAGGCGCTTGTGGCCAAGTGTTCAGGCTCATGCGGACAGAGAGCAGCCGGGAAAAAGCTCTGATGAGGCTCTTGATTTTGCTTCTGAGGTCTGGGAGGGAGTCTTGCGCTCGGTCGCCAAAACGATTCAGCGATCCAAGGGGAGAAACTGGAAAATAAGGGATATGGAAGCCTACCTCTTCGGTGCTTTCCATCACCGATTCAACCGCGCTCTAAAGAAGGAGCGCAGACGACTACAGACGATACAGCATCTTCCGACGAACCCTGATCTGGAGCGCTTGGTGCAGGCCCACGATTCAAAAGCGGTGCGCAATCTGGAACAATCGATCCAGCTAAGTGAGGCCGTTCGGAATATGGAGGAGTGGACCCGCAAGGTCTGGGCTGCTCGACAGTACGGATATTCATGGAAGGAAATCGCGACACAATTGGGACTGACCGAACCCCAAGTCAAACTTCGGTTTCGTTATGCAATCGGTAAGCTCCGTGCTCGACTGGGCGGCCCAACGTGATCGGCGCGTCGCGCTACGTTGGTTTGCATTGATTGGTCGCGTTAAACTTGGCTTTTCATTCGTGAGACGATTTCAACTGGAAGCAGGTAAGTTCTGAAGGCACAAGAAGAATTCAACGGCGAAGAAAAGCGGATATTGGATCTCCTGGGGAAAGGTTTATCCCGAGATTTTCCAAACCCGCAACGTGTCGGGTGTCCCGACTCTGCGCTGCTCCGACGCATAGCCCTCCGCAAAGTGCCACTATCAGAAGCGAATCGTTGGCTGAATCACTTCAGCTCCTGCAGCCCGTGCTTTCAAGACTTCACACAATTCCGTAAGCAGGCAGTTGAACGGCGCCGTACCCAAGTTTGGCTGGCTGCGGCGGCTGTGCTCATTTTCGCGATAGCGGGATGGCTCTGGGTACGAACGAGGCCGCCGGCACAAACTGCGGTGGTTGTGCTTCTCGATTTGCGCGACCGTGCGACGGTTCGCGGAGAAAACCCACCCCAGATCAATCAGTTGCCATTGGAGGTTCCTCGTACCGCCAAGACTCTGAACTCGGAGTTGCCAATCGGGAGCAACGAAGGGCCGTATGAAGTGGCGCTGTTCGATCCGAGTGGCACTGAACTCCTCCGCACGAGCGCCACGGCTAAACTCGAAGACCACATTGTCGTCCTAAGAGCTGATCTAGATTTCGCCGGCATCTCTCCTGGGTCGTATTTCCTCGGCTTGCGTCAGCGAGGTTTGGAGTGGATGCGATTTCCTATTCGGGTGCTCTGAAGCTACAACCCATCAATGCTCAAACTTTCTGGCGGAGAACGCCTTTCGTCGTCTTGACGAGCACGACATTTCACGAACGGTATCTGGCGTTTTTCGCAGTATAATAACGGTAATTTGAGCCGCTCTTCGTCCGCGGAGGTCTGCTATGTACGTTCTCGTTCCCTGGAAGCCGGTCGTTCTAGTGTGGGGATTGCTGAGCGGGATGATATTTGTTGGATTCGTTGCATCTTCCGTGCTTCAAGGAAAGGATCCCTTTGCGCGAGGTGCAGCCATCACGCAACCTTCCGCCATGAAAGCTACTGCTGCGCAAGCGGGGCAACAACCTACGCACTCCCATAAAGCGGCAAAAACTCCGAGTCAATGAGATCTCGGAAATCTCTTCCTGCTGTTTTGTTTCCTTAGCCTGTTCGGTCACGTCCTCGCGTGGTTTCGTTTGCCCAATATTTTCTCTAGCTTTTGCTTCAGGATGACCTCTGCGGGAGAGCGTCCTTGGCGTCCGAGCCATGAGACAAAATCCTTCATTTTGACTGCGTGTTTTACGGGCGGCTGCTTGACAACAACAGTCACCGTCGTGAATCCCTGGTCGATCTCTCCTACCCAGTTATCTTGCTGCAAGGCGGCGAGAGCCATGGCGATCGCTTCATAGAGAGTCTCCGCAGTGACTTCTGTGGAGTGCTCAACGTCTCGAATATCCTTTACGGCAACCGTGCAAGTTCGCAGGACCACGCACGACAGCTTAACAGATTCTCCTTTTGTTCGCCATGAGAGTTGGCGCCGTTTCCAGCAAACCTGTATGCAGTTTCGCTAAGCGGACTACGTGAGAACCGTGAACGCATCTCAGGTCATCCTTTCAGAAATATCCGGCAACAATGAAAGCAGGCATCATCCCGTTCATTCACCCGGAAAACTTATTTTCTCCATGATCTCAGCGTAAGATTTGTCTCCCGGTTGATGCCCAGCGCGTTGAAGAATCTTCCTCAACATTTCTTTCACGTCAATCGGCTTGTGGCATAGAGGGCAATCGACAGTGATCACCGTTTTCTTCATCTGATGCTTCCTCCTGTTGCATGATAGAGCTGTTCTTCGCGACCTGGTCCAGGTATCTCGCGCGACAATAGCTATTGTGTGGTCATTCTGCAAACACCTGTTCATACCAATCAAGTTGCCGATAATCCACGGACTCTACCTCCCTGCAAGTCTCCCCAAGTAGCTCCGTTAACGGCTTCAGATGGTCGAACCCACATATGACAGTGAAACTCCCGGCATCGCCTTTCTTGTCCATAATCTTCTTGATCATTAGACCCTCACGTTGACTGGGGAATCCGGTCGAAGGTGAACGCGATTCCGGTGGGAAGGTGAACGCCATTCCGTTGTGATTCCGAACAGCATTCCGGTCTGAAGGTGAACGCAATTCCGGTGGGAAGGCGAACAGTTTTGTTCGTCTACCGGAATGATGTTCAGCTTGGAGCGGAATGTTTTCCACAGGCGAATCGCAGTAGGACGTAGCGACGCTGGACAATTACCCGGCAAAGAAACTCCATCCATGAGGAGAACAGGGTGCCGGCTAGGAGAATGTCCATGCGGAAAACGAAGGAAGTCCTGCGGTTGAAGTTTGAGTTGGGGCTGGGGCAGCGGCAGATCGCGCGTAGTTGCGGGATGGGGCTGGGCACGGTCCACGACTATTTGGAACGGGCGGCAGCGGCCGGCATCGGTTGGCCGTTGCCCGAAGGCTGGAGCGAAGAGGAACTGGAAGCCAAGTTGTTTGGAAACCAACCGGTTCCGATCCCAGCGGCGAGGCAACGTCCGCAACCGGACTGGAAAAGCATCCATGAGCAACTACAACAGCATCGTCATCTGACTCTGCAGTTGGTGTGGGAAGAATACCGGCAAGCGCATCCTGAGGGATATCGCTACAGCTGGTTTTGCGAGCGCTATCAGCACTGGCGGCAGCACCTGGATGTGGTGCTGCGTCAGGAACACAAAGCCGGCGAGAAGATGTTCGTCGATTGGGCGGGAGCAACGATTCCTGTCTATGACGCGACGACTGGGCAAGCGTGGTCGGCCTGGCTGTTTGTTTCCGTGTTGGGGGCCAGTTCTTACGCCTACGCGGAAGCGACTCGCGATCAGCAACTGCAGACCTGGATCCAGGCGCATGTCCACGCGCTGGAATTTTACGGCGGAGCACCAACTTTGATGGTGCCCGATAATACCAAGACGGCGGTTACCCGAGCCTGCCGCTACGATCCGGACCTGAATCCCACCTATCAAGAATTTGCCGTGCATTACGGCATGGGAGTGGTGCCGGCGCGTCCCTACCGGCCACGGGATAAAGCCAAAGTCGAGAGCGGAGTGCAAGTCTGCGAACGCTGGATCATCGCAGCGTTGCGCCACCGGAAGTTCTTTCACCTGGGGGAACTCAACCAGGCGATCCGCGAGTTGTTGGTGCGACTGAACGAACGTCCTTTCCGCAAGCGGGACGGATCGCGGTCCAGTCTGTTTCGCAGCCTGGAGAAACCGGCTCTGAGCCCGTTACCGGCCGAGCGCTTCGACCTGAGTCAGTGGACACGGGCCACCGTCAACATCGATTACCACATTGCCTTCGAGGGGAACTTTTACAGCGTGCCGTATACCCTGGTGCAGCAGCTCGTGGAAGTCCGCTCTACTCCGACCACAGTGGAGATCTTTCATAAAGGAAACCGGATCGCTTCCCACTTGCGCGATCGCCGGCGAGATCAAGCGGTCACCCTGAACGAGCACCGTCCCAAAAGTCATCAGGCCCATCTGCAATGGACGCCCTCGAGGATGGCGAACTGGGCGCGCAGCATCGGTCCCAACACCGCTCAGTTGTTCGAGCGAATCCTGAACGCCAAGCCCCACCCTGAAATGGGTTACCGCTCTTGTCTCGGCATCATTCGCCTGGCGCAGCAGTACTCTGCGCAACGCGTGGAAGCCGCGGCAGAACGGGCACTGCTCGCCAAGGCTTGTCGCTATCAGAGCGTGAAGTCGATCTTAAAGAACTCGCTGGACACGGTTCCCCTATCTCCACCACCCCCCGGCTCCCCGCCTCTGACCCATGACAATGTTCGCGGCGCGGAGTACTTCGACCAAGGAGGACCGACCTCATGCTGAGCCAACCGCTGATGGAAAAACTACTGGCCATGCGCTGGCAAGGCATGGTCGAAGGTTTGAAGACGCAAGAACAAGATCGGGCCATCCACGAACTCAGTTTTCTCGAACGACTCTCGCTGCTGGTCGATCAACAATGGAACTGGCGCGAGAACCAGGCGCTGGAGCGCAGACTGAAAGCGGCCAAGCTTAGAGGACCGGCCTGCGTGGAGGACATCGATTACCGGGCGGCGCGTGGCCTGGACAAGTCGGTCCTGCGCGCTCTGGCCAAAGATTCCACCTGGGTCCGCAATCACGAGAACATTTTCGTGATCGGACCTTGCGGCGTGGGTAAGAGCTTTCTCGCCTCAGCTCTGGCACAGAAAGCTTGTCGCGACGGCCACTCGGCGCTCTATCTTCGCGCCGCTGCCTTACTGCGGGAACTCGCCTTGGCCCGAGCCGACGGCAGTTTGCGCCACCTCTTGGCTCGACTCAGTCGCATCGAGGTTCTGGTTATCGATGACTGGGCCATGGCGCCGCTGAACGAAAGCGAGCGCCGCGAGGTCTGGGAAATCTGCGAGGATCGCTATCAAACTCGCTCTACCGTTCTTACTTCCCAACTCCCGGTCTCGCGCTGGCACGAGCAGATCGGAGATCCCACCATCGCGGACGGCATCCTCGATCGTTTAGTCCACAATGCCCATCGCATCGACATGCGCGGAGAGTCCATGCGAAAAAACCGCAACCCAACCCCGGACGAGAAGAAGCCATGAAACCACTTCGGACTCGAGACCAATGCAAGGTGGCGAAAAATAGCCAAAGGGGGGATGTCCTAGGTCGACCGAGTTAAGCATCGTCGCTCGTAAGCGATCCTGGCGCAATATTTTCTGTGGGAAAAACGCTATCGGCAAAAACCAGACAAAACCGTCACACCCGAAGCTGAAAAGCGGATGGCATACTCCTCTACATCGAGGAAGCAGGGGCAAAGGGGCTGCTGCCCCTTTCCCCTGCACCCCAAATCCCCGCCGAACCTGCCTCCGCTTCGCTCCGGAAAATCGCGCTTGACGATTCCGAACACTTCCTCCACAATCACCGTGCCAGCGTCGCTTCGCTCCGACTGCTGTTCACCTTCGCTCCGGAATGCCGTTCGGCTTCCCTCCGGAATCGATGTTCACCTTCACCGGAATACCCATTGACGGCTCCATTTCTCCATTTGACCTGCGGAGTGTCCCTCATTCGCGTAGTTGCGCGATATACCCAGAGCATCAAGGTCTTCGTGAGACGTATTGATATTTTCCCAGAGAATGCCCTTTTCGTCTGCGATTGCATGGGCAATGGTCTTTTTCTCAAGCCCCCACTCTTCGCCTACAAACTGAGCATTGTTTTCGGTAATCAGCTTCGACAAGAGTTCACGAAAGTGTGCCCGTTGCTGTAGGGCGCTCGCGTTGTCAAAAAGGTCTGGATCTACCGGCTGAATTCCGTGATTGCATCCCACGACGTAGACCAAGAAAACTCCTCTCGCTCGCTATAAGGCTCAAAATGGCTTATCTCACATCCTCAGCGAAGATGCCCGACCGCAGCTTCTGGATTAACACCTCCGGGCCAGTCACCGATACCGACAACGACGCAGGACCAGGAATCTTAGGATCGCCCCCGAAGGTAACTCCGCAGTACATCGAGAAACTCCAGATGCTCGTGGGTGGAGAATCCGTGGCCTGTGCACCCTGATAGGAGAACGTGCCCTGACCGAGGTCCACGGTGACACGATTGGGGGTACGCCAACCAGAGAGCATTTGGTCAAAGAAAGGCCTGCCGGAATCCAAGAAGATGGCAGCAATGGCCGAATAGCCCTCTCCAAGAAGCACTTGCCAGTGATACCAGAGGAGTCCCGTTGCGATCATCGCGAACAATTTGTTTAAGCGAACATGGTCGAGAGGTATTGCGGTACCACCACTTCGCTCGAAGCCAGCCTTCAGTTCTGCTCGAAGCTTAGCGTTTTTCTCCAGCCGCTTCCGCACCAGCGTGTCGAGATTAACTGTAGCGTCCGGATGCCGTCCGCCGAAACCGAGAACGACCATCAAGTAGTCTTCAAGGCGCGCCTTCTCCCGATTGCACTGCTGGCAGGCTGGGACGATCGGCAGACTATCCCGGCGAGTAGCAAGGAAGAATTTTCTGCCAATGACGTGATCAGCGGTCGTCGCTGTCGCCTCGACGCAGTACACACACGGCTTTCCTTTGTATTTCTTGCTCACATCCAAAGTGTAAATCGTGTGCGTATCGGCATCGGGCTGGAATACCAGCCGATGCTGTGAGCAAGATCAATCGGGCATCTGCTCCTGGAATGGTGGCGCTACCCCGACTTTATCAGGATTGATCTCCGATTTGTCTATATAGCCTCACTCGCTTCGAAGATTCCCCGCTTCTGTGTGGGGCAGCAATTATGTGTCCGCAAGCATTTCCTCCATAATCTGGAAGGAGAGCTGTGTTTTGGGCCTTTCGGGCTCCAAGCACGGAAGGACATACTCGTCGAAGATTTGCGGAATGTCCTTCAAGTCCTCATCCGTAAAGATCAGGCACATCACTTCGTGCTTCTTGAAGAACGAGCGATGTTTCTTCATCTCCCTTGCGAAGTTGTCCGATGCCATCGCGTTGATCTGGGCCTGCGTCAGTTCTTTGGTCTTGTAGAGATAGCCGTGAGTGGACCACGGGGACAGTTCGAAGCCTGTTTTGTCAAAGGTATAGGGATTGATGACCAGAAAATCGAGGCGGTAAACGTGCTTGACCGCCAGCCCATCGTACCGAAACTCGGGAATCAGAAGCGGGACTTCGAGTGGGTTAGCATGACCGCGCACGTAATCACAATAGAGCGCGGCCAGATCATATTCGTATTGAGAGCCTGAGTTGCGCACAAGTGTGTCTTGGAAAAATGTGAGGTACTGCTCTACGTCCTTGAACATCACACGGCTGTTCTTGCCGGGAATGACGAGGCCGGCTTGAAGCACGTGGCCGATCGTGAAGTACGGTACCTTGAGAGCGCGAATCTCGCTCTTGTCGTTTTCCCATTGCCCATGGGCAAACCGAGGTGTGACGAACAGTCCATAGTGTGCGTTCTTTTGACCGATCCACAACTCGGACTCGTCCAATGATGGTCGGTTCTTGGACAGCTCCTCAAAATGCCTGAGGTACGAGCGCTTGAGAAAGAGCAGGGTGTACCTCCGGAAGTTCGGATACTTCTTCAGTGCCTTCCAAAGCCAGACGACAGCACCGCCTTCTTCGGCAAGAGCGGCCTTCTTTAGGCCTGTCATCCACTGATTCACGAACTGGTCCTGGCTATAGATGACGTCGTTCTTCAGGTCAAAGAACTCGTCGTTCTTACTCCCCAGAGTAGCGTTGAGTCCCGCTTCGCTGCGTTCACCAGTCTCCTTCAGGGCAGTCGGAAGCAACTCGCGCAGTTCTTTTTTCAGGCTCTCGATAAGGCGATTGCGCGCCGATTTGTTTGGGTCTCGTTTTGCCATAGGTCGAGGAAGGCGAGTCTTAGGATCGCGCCACAAGCAGTCTATTCAAGATTCAGACCCTTGGCCACATGAGGCACAGAGTCGGCATCAATAAACTCGGGAGTGTCTATGAAAATGGTAGTCGAAGTCGTGAATCAGGCAGAGGCATACTGCGATTAGAGAGCTTTCGCCACCTCGATTGCGGTTTCGAGTTGCGTGTCCCTTCCTTGCTTCAATGCTTCTCGCGAAAGCTCGATAGAAAACTTTGGCTCGATGCCGTTGTACTCAATCATCCGTCCCTGCCAAGTTAGGTAAGCGGCGACCGGCAAGCCAAGAATATATCCCTGGCCAACTTTATACGCGCTGCCGCTCAAGAGACGGCCGGGCGTCTTAGTTCCCACGATGGTTGCAAGACTATTTTCCTCCGCGAAAGCTGAGACCATCTCGCCGGCGCTTGCGGTGTGTTCGTTTACCAACAGCACGACTCGACCGTGGAAGCGTCGCTGGCCGAGTCCTTCGGTGACCACGAGGATAGATTTTTCAACGAGTGCATATCGGGCCGCTAACCATAAGAGAGTCGCCTTGTGGGATGGAATGCGTCCAAATCGAGTGAGTTCCTCACGACGATAACCGCGCTCGCGGCGTTTCCGCGTGAGACTGTAGCCAACCTCAAGTTTTCCCGGCGTCAAATAGCTCATCAAGCGTAGCCCGCCAATTCCGCCACCAGTGTTTCCGCGCAAGTCCACGATGAGCCGGTTACAACCGTCGAGAGATTCGATTCCACGGTCAATATCTTTCGCCACGTCAATCCCGATTACTCCAGGGAACATGGCGACTTTGAGCAGGCCAATTTCATCGCTTAGCTTCTCAGCCCGAACGGCCTCGGGCGCGGTGACCGGATGTGTCTTTGACTTGGGGATGGGCAGTTGGACTTTAACCGTCTCCTGGCCTCCGTGAAGCTTCTCGATCAGTAGGCTCGCCGACTCGCCGACCGAAAATGTCAGACCATCTGGAGGTCGAATGTCCCGCTCTCGGCTGCCGAGCAACAAGTCTCCAGGCCGTATCCCCGCAGAATAGGCTGGGCCTCCTGGGTGCACATCCTGAAACATCCAGCGCTCATTCCCATTCACGGCGATGCGCTGCATGGTTGCATTGATGGCGTTCCGCGCCGGGATGTTTCGCATTCCCGCATGTCGGAAGCCTGTGTGGCTGGTTTTAAGCTCGGCTACTAGGTTCTGAACTCCCTTCTCGAATACCTCTGCGTCAGCGGCCGTGAGAATTTGGTCGCGCCGGTTCTTAGCAAGCGCGTTCCAATCCACTCCATTCATAGCGGGATCGAAGTGCTTGGTTTCCACCAAGCGACAAACCTTGTCGAAAATCTTTGTGCGCTCTTCTAGAGTCAAGTTCATTGCTATTTGATCCCAATCGGTGCCGAGGTCTCCCCGACAGCGACGAATGCCGCCCAATAGAACGGGCTCACCTGCTCACCATACTTTGCCAGCAAGTCCAACTTCGCGTCTCTGAGAGCCGAACCTGTGTCCTCGCCCTGACCGAGTCGCAAGTAAAAGCGATCCATTAGGGCGCTCGCGAAAGTGTCGTCGGCGCTCCATAAACTTGCGACGACCGACTTCGAACCTGCTACCAAGAAGGCTTCCACAAGACTGCTAACGCCCTCTTGTCCTTGTAGTTTGCCCACGCCCGTGTCGCAAGCGGATAGCGTAGTCAGTTCTGCATTCAGTCGTAATCTGATGATCTCGCGCACCTGCAACAGGCCATCATCACCGGACTTCGGGTCCGTCCCCAAGACCAGTGCCGAGCGCTCCGGATACTGCGTATCCGCGAACCCGTGGACCGCCAGGTGCAAGACGCGAAACTGGTCCAGTGGCTCCTTCTTGAAAGCAGCTTCCGTGGCGTCCTTACCCAGCAAGATTACCGCGCGTGGCCCGACAATCTTACCGATTTTCTCGATCTCTTCCCGTGTTTGAGGAAGATCTTGAAGACGCATCCCGGAGAAGTCTGCCACGCCGCGAAGAACCCGTCCGCGGACGGTGTCTGGAGCAGGGATTCTCCCGCCCGCTCCGCCTTGATTCTCGTAGGCAACATCGCCTACACCGAGAAACGGACTCGCCGCGCTTTCGTTCTTGCTCGCCCGACGCAAAACATCAAGGATAGTTCCGGAAGGCATGTAGCTTATGACGCGAGACTTTAACAAATACTCGCCTTGGTTATCGCGCAGTGCTTCAAATGGAAGCAAGTTCAAGGCCCCGTCCGGCGCAACAATGAGTTTTGTTGCTGTCTTCGCTTCGGGGATAGGGTCCAGGAGTACTCGGAACAGATGATTTGAGGTTTCTTCCCCCAAGCCCTTTGCGCGTACCTCATTAACAAATTGCTCCGCAAGTTTCTCGACTTCCTTGCGCCCGATCGGTAACGCTTGAACGTGTGCACCCCGGTGCGTCACCGAAATACAGTAGGAGATTGGATCATCCAACACATATTCCATAAGCACTTCGTCTGGATGCAGGTCATTTTCCACCGCCGTCAACGCTGCTGCCTGCAAAGGAAGTCGTCGGTCTGGAACGTCTTCTCTGGTCCACGCCAGACCTAGCCGCCGTTCGTATTCAACGAGGCTGTCTAGCAATCGTTCTCGTTCGGAAGTGCTGCTAGTCTGCATCAGTCGGGCTTGGAGACCTGCAATATCGCCTTCCAGCGCGGCTGTCTGATCTGATTCCGTTGCGGGCTGCGCCTTCCTATCTTTTAGAGCCCATGCGAGAGTTCGGCCTCGAACGCGTTCGAGAACTGCGAACGCTCCTGGCGCGTCACCATTCTTGGTGACAAGTTCAAAGTGTCGGAGATAGGTCTCGCTCATCGCTGCAGCAACGGAACTATTCCAATATGGCTCATCGACGCTGATGAGCATTCCCTCAATCACATCTTCCGCCTGTGCGTAGAGAGCGTTCGCTTCGGCAAAGTGTCCACGACGCGCCTTCAAATCAGCGAGCATCGTCAAGTTGCGAGGCACGTAGTAGCGATCACCAACCCGCTGGCTTGCGGCCAGACCCTGTGTAGCACGGTCCTCCGCTGTGGCAAGATCCCCGGCATCACGATAGATTTGAGCCAGTTCGAACATGGCGTCGGCTTCCATCCGGTAGAACTGAGCTTGGGTCGCGAATTGGCCGGCATCTTCCAAATATTTCACCGCTTGCTGTCGGTCACCCTTCTGTGCGGCTAGTTTTCCGAGAAGAATCAGCAATTGCGCCTCATGTCCCCGCTTTTCTTGCAATCGCGCTTTGGTGAGCGCATTCTCAAGTACGACCTTCGCCTCGTCGGTTCTGCCGAGCGAGACCAAGGCTTGCGCTTTTCCTTCATAACCCATGAAAGGAAGTCCACAGTCAGGATCAGCCTCGGCTAGCTTGATGGCTCTCTCAAAGAATTTCAGCGCTTCGGCATGGCGGTTGACTTCCTCGAAGCCTCTACCAAGCAATTCAAGAAAGCGTACTTGGCCCGCGGTGTCACCATTCGTAATCGTGGAAAGAAGTGCGCCGCCCAGAAGCCTGGCCGCGCGTCCGGGATTCCCCTCAAGGAAACCGATCAGACCCAATTCGCCAGATGCCCTCGTCTCCCATTGGTCCTCGCCCAAACTCTTTGCAAGCTCCTGCGCTTCGACCCAGTCGCGCTTTGAGGCCCGGTAATCAATCTCGATGTCCGTGTAGCCCTTCGCGATTAGGCACCAAAGTCGCAGTTCCTTGTCAGCCTGCACAATGGGATTCTGGAGTTGTTCGTTCAAGAAACGTGAAAGATCAACAAACGACATTGTTTCCGCTTCTGATCGAAGCAGGCCGACCTTGGCGTGAAGTTCATTTCGCGCATCGCCACCCTCTGAGAACAGCTTTTCAGCTCTGGCATAGATCGGGGCAGCTGCGGGTCCATTATTCAAAAAGTAGAAACGATCAGCGGCTTTGAGCAATACCTGAGGATTCACTGACTGTTGCAGATCAGCGGAAGTAAGGCGAATCCTCGCTGTCTCCCGACGGTAAGCAGTGACGAAGTAATACGAGGCAGCCGTGAGGCCTAGTACTACAGCGGCTGCAAGCCCTGCCCGTATTGAGACACGTCTGTGCATACGGAAACCACACAAATGTGGAATCTACGACGTGGTCGCGACGAGGCGGTGCAAGACGAAGGCGATTGCGGATTAAAACCCGAAACCTTCCCCATAGTTTCTCAGTTTCCGAATAAAAAGCAAAGTAGCGTAGACCCGAAACCTCTCGTCAGTCGAGCGTCTTGACGAATGTGAGTCCCAGCTAGTTCCGAGGGCAGTCGCTAGTTTCCCGGTGCCGCCATCGAGACTGGTGAACTCGGTTGGGTTAGGAGTTTGACGATGGCTGTGTTTAACACGATTCAAAGCGCCGAGGGCAGCCCAAATACTCTAACGCAGCGTAGATAGCAACTTGTCCTTCCCAATTTATGCCCTCAGCGAAGTACCTAAATCGGTCTTGCTAAGTGGCAGCACACGGAGGATGCCGCCAAGTGTCCTGTCCAAGTGTCGGCTTGACAATTGCTACAAAGAAGAATATGTTGACCGCCATTCGGCGAAGTGAAGGATGAAGCGTTATGCTTCTCATCCGAGGGGGCTTCTATTCGCCGACCATCCCCGCTACAGGTGTAGCAAGAACCACTAAGAGAAGGGTTGCCTGTTCGTTAGGCACAGCGCACAGGTTCGTTCTTTACATTCTAGGGAACCTGTAACGGCATTGGAACTGGCTGGGCATTGGCAAGAATAATTGTCGCAGCCGGAGAGACTAGGAAGTCGAGGAACTTACGACTATGATTTTTACCATATATGTTCTTCGCAGGCTCGCCCTCCTGATTGTCCTACTTGGCGCGCAGCGACTGCTGGGCGCTCAGGCCAGCTCACCACCCACAGGTGCGCAGTGGACCATATTGATTTTCATGAACGGCGATAACAACCTGGAACCTGATGCATTGTTAAACTTCTGGCAGCTTGCGCAAGTCGGCAGCAACAACGATGTCAATGTCGTCGTTCAGTTTGACAGAATTGCTAAGTACGCACACACGCAGCCCGACTGGGCACAGACGTTGCGGTTTCGTGTAACACGCGGAATGCAACCACTTCCATCCAACGCACTGGAGGATATTGGAGAGGCAAACATGGGAGATCCGCAAACTCTCCGAGATTTTGTTGTGTGGGGGCAGAACAAATTTCCCGCTAAGCACTACATGCTAATTATTTGGGATCACGGCCAGGGGTGGCGTTTGTTTCTGAACACGATCCTTCAAAAACAGAGGTCAATGCGACATGCACGGGCGTTTGCACCAACTGACACGGCGCAAAGTCAGATCGCTGCTGCTTCCGCACTGAGATCGGGATTTGGCCAGGCAGACGCCAAGGGTAATAGTGCCCCTTTAATCAGCGCTCCTGGCGCTACCTTTCGATCTGCTTCAAATGACGAAACGAACCAAGATGTTCTTTACGACAGCGAAATCGAGTCAGGACTTAAGGCGGCCTTGAATGGTAAGAAACTTGATGTAATAGGCTTTGATGCCTGCCTTATGTCCATGCTTGAAGTGGGCTATGCTATGCGCGACGTAGGAAACACTCTAGTCGGAAGTGAGGAGTTAGAGCCGGGGCCAGGCTGGAAATACGATGACTGGTTGCGATCTATCGAAGGACACGTACCACAGGATGGGCCTACGTTGGCGCGCATGACAGTTGAATCGTACAAAGCCGCCTATGAGAACAATTCGACCGATGATCCTACGGCTTCAACGACGCTCTCGGCGATAGACCTCAACCAAATCTCCACAACCGCCTCCTCCGTCTCCGCAGTTGCGGATCAATTGATGGCGAACCTGGACACCGACTTGCAGGCGATTGTGATAGCTCGAAACGCAACCTCGACCTACGCACCGGGCTACCAGTTTTACCATGTGGACATCGCTCAGTTTCTCGATACTCTTAGGCACCACACCACTGATGCAGTGTTGGCCGCGAAGATAGCGGTGGCCCAGTCGGCGATTACGTCGGCAGTACTAGCTCGGTATGCGGCCTCCAATAGATTAGGCTCCTACGGCTCGTACGGCATTGCAATCTACTTTCCTGCAACAGCTACCGACCACATTAACGATCCCTACGCTGAAGGCGGGTATGAAAAGGGCAACACTTATTATCCCGTCGAATTCGTCGATGCTTACCACTGGTCAGACTTTCTGCACGCATATTGGAGCAAAGTGCCATGACCTTTTCGCTCGCACGGTTCCCTCTGTCGTCACTCGTAATGTGGTGTTTGCTTCTTGCAGTTAGCGCAGTTGTTTCAGCACAGCAACCCGGTTCAAGAGGTAAAGCGCTCGTAGTCGGAAACGTAGCTTACCATGTTGGCGGTGTGCCCAATGCCTCGAACGATGCGAAGGGTGTAGCGCAAGCCCTCAAAGACCTCGGATTCGAAGTGGATTTTGAGTCGAACCTCAGCTTGCCGCAATTCACCTCGGCGGTTCAGAAATTCGGCGATGCAGCCCGCAACGACGGGACAATCGCCCTCTTTTATTTTTCAGGTCACGGGATTCAATTGAATGGAGAAAATTATCTCGTGCCCATAGATGTAGAGTCCCTAGCAGCCGCAGATGTATCAACGAAAACCCTTCCATTGCAGACTGTCTTCAACGCACTAGGAGCTAGAGCTGTTCCCAATGTTCTAATTGTGGACGCTTGCAGGGTCAATCCATTCGCTTCTGGCCCCGCGGACATGTGGGTTAAGGGGCTCGCGGTTCCGAACAATCCGCCACCGAATTCGTTGATCGCATTCTCAACATCACCGGGAAGCGTAGCTGCAGACGGAGAAGGAACTCACTCTCCGTACACCAGAGCCTTACTCAAATATATTCGCAAGCCGGGACAGAGCGTAAATGAGCTTTTTAACAAAGTGCGATCGGATGTGGAGACTAACACAGATGGCATTCAGGTGCCTTGGGAAAACACTTCATTGACTTCCGACGTTATTCTTCGCGATCCTGTTTTCATCAAAGCCAAGTTTCTGTCGGCAGATGATGATGCCCTCATGACCGTGAACGGTCAGCAGGTACTGGACTGGAATCAAAACGGGACAAATGACAAACAGATTCGCCTGGAAGGAGGATCGAATGATGTGGTGGTGAAGGTATATAACCAGCGGAGCTTCACGGGAGGCATTCAAGGCTTGGGCGGTCATCTTCCCGAAGGGTGGAACTATACTCTGCAGTTGACTCACATGGACGGTACTCCTTTGATCCCACCTCTACGGGCGTCGGAAGATCACCCCGAGGACAACGGCCCACGTCACGGGAAGCTTTTCACCGTCGCTACGATGAAGCTCACTGTTGACGAGGTGTCCGGGGCGGTCAGTGTCAGCGCGCTTGACGCGAATGCGTGGACTCATTAAGAAAGAATTTCCTATGCGAGCAATTCTCAACCTTTTGCTAATTGCGGGTACGATATTGTCGACAAGTTCTGTCCTTAGAGCGCAGGCCTCGAACGTGAGAGACTGCGCCCCAGTTCTGACGAAGGACTACTACTCCTACGCGATGAAAAACAACTTACAGGAAGACTATTTGCGATCCATCGACGAAGGGGACTACGCACAAGCGAAGACGGACATTACGTCAAAAGGCCAAGCGTATGGTGGGGCGTTCAGCGGCGAGAATGACTACAACAAGTTCGACGAATCGCGCCATACGTACCTTGAGAACCTGCACTACAGCCGGAGTCAACAGCAGGCTATCGACATCCTGCAGATTACTACGAGTGATCGAGCCTATGGCGCCTATGAAGCGTGCCTTCGAACTATCGCCACAGGACCGGCGCTTCTAGTGTGGGCGTCTCGCGAGACAATGAATGACATAGAGTTACGTGTCAAATACATCAACGGGGCCAACGTCAAGGAAATCGAGCTAATCGGTACGGTAAAGGGAGGAAGTGTCGATGGGCAGCCAACTGGCATGATATGGAACAAGGGACCCTGGTATTCGCCATTCAATGGCAACAAGTGGGGCGTAAATGAGGAGAAGAGTTTCACGATCAAGCGGTCCGCCGGAAGTTCGGAAACGACGGTCACGGTCAAACCTTCAGACGGGTCTTCCCCTTTTCAACAAACATTCAAAAGGGCGGATGCTGTCCTGACGCTTTCATATGTTGGGACAACAGACGCGCTTCGGGGCCCAAGAAGTGTCTCTGGAGTTACTCCCAATAACAATGAGAACAAAAGCGATAATTGCACCAACAAAAGCGGGAAACATGGGGACTACTGCCAGTCCAGAACTACGTTGACCATTTCGACCGCGCAGCCGAGATTTTTGTCGGACGCTGTCATGGGCTGCAGCGATCCAGGAAACTGCGGGTGGTTGTCTATGGGCCCGGGATCTGTCAGTTCCGATGGATTGGTGGCAACCGGGTACGTTGACAATTGGGGGTCCTCAATGGGAGTGGTTCTTAAAGCTAACGAATATGAACATCTTTCGAGCACACAGTGTGGCGGCGATTATAGCGTTCCCGTAATACAGAGCCATCCTGTATTGCTGACGGTTGTAAACGAATGTCAGCCAATAGCTCAAATCAAGTGGAAGACTCTGGTAGGTATTCCTTCACAGGGTTCTTTACCTTTTTCAAAGGCGATGTCACCGGGTGGCGAGGTTGTAATGGTCGGACCCGTGACCACGAGCGGGTCTGTAAGTCTAGCGAGCTATCAGCTGAACAAATTGGGCAAGTAGACTCATTCCAAAGGCCGGAAACGCTCGGCCATCGACTGCTTTGATGAAGGTCAGGTCGGCTATCCGGTTCGGAAACTTTCTATACAGTTTGCATTGTCTTGTTGAGCGCCTAAGTTCACTCGATCTACGGGCCCAGCTATTCCCTTGGAGGCTGTCTATGTCTAAGATCTCTGCTGTCTTCGCTCTTGCGCTGTTTCTGAGCACGTTCTCTTTTTCAGCGGTGGCTGATTGTGGCGATCCTTCCGATCCCAAGAATCCCAAGTTGGTCAACGCGCTGCCAGCGTGCTCCTATACCACGACCAACAACTCATGCAAAGTGACCATTAATCGGATGAATCCATCAACACCCCCGACAATATATGTCAAGCCTGCATGCTCGGTTTACGTTGTCGTGCAAAACGCATATCCGATTGAGCGCCTTACCTTGGACTGGAAGTCCACTAATATCGTTCTACCGCCAGATATGTTCCAGAAAGCGTTCACCGCGCTTTCGCCCAGTTTAGGAGCGATCACCGTCCTTGGGGGTGGGGGCCGCGCACCATTTATCTGTGAAGACGCACCCGCTGGGTGTACTACTGCTCAGACGATCATGGAGGCACAGCAGAGATTGGGGAATATCCATCCGTTTACGGATGTTAAACCCCAAGTCGACCAGATAAAGCTTGCATTGCTACCGCCACCGGGAGGCTCCATCCACCCAGGTAGACCGTGGGAGGATACGGCGGCGTGGCAGAAGGAGACCTACGATGCCTTGGAAAAAGAAGTCGACATCCTTCAAAAGGTTCAAGACAAGAAGGCAAAGCTAGCCGCGAATATCGCCGTGTTGGAAAAGTCTGCCTCAACTGACGTCGAGAAGAAGAATGTCGAACTAATGATGAAGAATCAGAAAATCCTAGATGGCAACATCGACGATCCTACGGCGAAGATCAAGGCGCTGGCCGATGGACTAAATAATATAGCGATTGCAGACAGTGGTATCGAAGGCAATGCCACAATAGCTGACGCCGCCCCGGACGATAAGAATTACCAGAACGAGACATGGGTGTTGAATTACTCCAACAAGCTGCTCCCAATTGCCAAGCGTGTCGCCGCGGATGCGTTGAAGCCCGAAGAAGCGCTGTACTTTAGCGGCATAGCGGACGCCCCAAATAAGCAGCCGGTCGTCACTCTAACCGTTCAGTTCCAATCGACATCCCGCGTGGAGCTCTCCACGGGATTGATGGTTCCATTCTCGCCCTATCACAGCTACGCAAAAGGATCGGATGCGAGCGGTAATGCCATCGTGCAGGAGACGACGACTTACGTTGTCGTCCCAATGGCTTTTGTCAATTATCGAGTGGCGGAATGGCCGACCCAAAGGCAAGCGTCCGCTTTCTTTTTCACTGGCGGCGTCGGCGTCAATTCCTCGACGAAAGCGGTAGAATTTGGCGCGGGTGCGACCTACTCGTATCGTTCATTCGCTGTGAGCATGCTCTTCGATATCGGTCGCGACACGCAACTCGGTGGCGGGCTGATACCGGGTGGCTCATTGGGAAAATACAGCACCCCGCCAACAACGACAACCTGGGGTGTGAAGCCAGGGGCAGCAATCAGCATCCGAATACCTCTCGGCAGCGGCTCCTCGACTGGTAAGTAAACGAAGTGCAATGACATGCCAATGTCTCGTTTGAAGCCATGGGGCTAACGCGGTCCGAGATGGTTGACAAGTCGGGCCCGTTTTCGAGGATCACTCTGTAAAACAGCGTCACAAGGATATATTCCTCGGCGCAAGCCGGATCATCGTTCTGTTGGCGAGTTCACCCGGGTACTCACTAGGTAGCGGCGCATCGAATCTGCTGGATACGGTTTGAGCAAATCGAGTATGTCATCGACTTGCTTGAATCCCGGATCAAGCCACCGATCATGGTATTCCTGTTTGAGAATGACCGGCATTCGGTCATGCATGTCGGTCAGAATCGCAATATACTTAGCTCCCATTTCCGATAATCCAGAAAGGAAAAGCCATATTAGGGCATTGATGTCCAATACCGAACTGGCCAGACGCCTGACCGATACGCTGAAGTCCACATTCTCGCGGACGCTCTTCAACCCATGGCGCGACGAGTGTGACGACTGCAAGCCCTGCAATAGTCCGGATGCAAAGTTAGCCCGGTTGGCGGCTCATCTCGCCTGTGAACCGGATTTTATTCTTTGTGGCGAAGCGCCGAGTCATCGCGGGTGCAGACACAGCGGGATCGCGTTTACTAGTGAATGTCTTCTTTTGAGCGGGGCGATTCCTCGCATTCCTCTCATGGCTGACAGACTTACCGTCAAGGAACGTCCGTACAAAGAACGATCTGCCACGATAGTCTGGAAGGCGCTGTACAACTCGGGCATTGAGAAGCGCACAATTCTGTGGAACGCACTTCAGATGCATCCTCATGACCTGGGAAACGAGCAGTCGAATCGAACACCAGATTTCGACGATGAGGTTATTAAGTTTGGCAAACCTGCCTTGCTGATACTCGTTGAAGCATTTCCGTCAGCGAAAGTTGTTGCCGTCGGCAAAACGGCCAAGCGATTGCTCGACTCGACAGGCATCGTTTACACGCCCCTGCCTCATCCCGCCTACCTTGGAGCGACCGAATTTACAGAAGGGCTGAAATTACTTGCCGGTGGCGTGTCCGGGCGAACTGCGGTTGAGCAGGGTCTGTTTGATTGTCGCCCGAAGCCGAATCGCTAGGCCAACCTTGCAAGGGAGTTATGTATACAGTGCCCAAAAAAATGCGGGGCGCTTGGAACGCCCCGCCGGAGTCTTGCAACGAGCTGTTTACGCCACAGACTTAGGTTTTGGCTTTGTCTTGGCCTTTGGTTGTTTGCCGTGTTGCGCCGCGAATTCCGCCGCAACGGCTTTCTCTACTTTTTCGACATCCACCCGGTAACGCTTGGCTGCCTCGATGAGCAGGTCTTGCGATACATCCCCACGCTGATAAGCCGAGTCTAGCAAGCTGATTTCGAGCAGAAGCCGCGAGAGCGCAGCCTCATCGTAGGTGCTGATCTTCTTCACCAACAGTTCCTGCGGCGGTTTCGTGGTTTTGGAGGTCTCGACCTTGTGCCGTTTCGCCAGAGCCGGAACTTGGTTGTAGGACAGATGACCGATAGTGTATAGCGCGACAGTGAGCAGGTCGGCTTTCTTTAAGGGCGCAGCCACACGCTCTAGCACCTTGGCTAACAAGCAATGGCGAATGGTGATGGCCTGTTTGCTTTTTTCGATGCGTTTGCGTTCCTCAGATCGTTCCTTGGCAACTTGCTCAGGTGAGGGGGTGTCGGGATGATGCACCCGGCACGAGGGATCGGCGCAGACCTTAACCAGTTCTCCTCGCCTTCCACCGTCCATTACCACCGCTTCGGTCATCTTCTGGCACGGCTTCTGTTGAGGGGCAACCTTGGAACCTGTGCCGTTGCTTTTGGCCTTCTTGATTTCAAGCTCCACGTAACGGTTCTTCCCCAATGGAGCGCCTTCTCGGGTGTTCCAAGCGGAGGATATTTGCACCAGTTGAGGTTTGGTTTCGAGTGCCTTCGACACATGCGCGTCGATCTTGGCACGGAAACATTGCGGGTCGGTACAAGAGTCCTTGCGCACGTCGGCAAAAAGCAGCTTGTTGTATCCGGTTCGTTTGGGACAATTGCTGCACGAACCTGCCGCCGGAACGAGGGTTTCATCCTGCTTGTCAAATGGGGCAGACGCGAGTTGTAGCAGGATGTTGGATTCAATCCATGCCGCGAGTTCGCGCACGGGGATGAGCACTTGGCTGTTGCCGTCGGTCGTCCACATGCCTCGAAACGCCGCGTTGAAGGCTTCCTGTTGTTGAGAGTCCGGCAGTTTGGCGATCAAGAGTGCGTGGCCAATGGCAATTGTGTCTTTCAGGAATGCCTCAGCCACTGATGGAATTAAATCCGCCAGCTTGATGCGTCCCTGCACATAAGCCTCACTCTTTCCCGCTCGGGCCGCGATGCTGGCGATGGTGTAGGTAGGTTCTCCGAGTTGAAAGAGTGACTTGAAACCGAGAGATTCTTCAAGCGGATGGATGTCCTCGCGTTGTAGGTTTTCGACTACCTGGGCCTCGATGGACTCCGCATCCGTCAGTTTGACCACGCGGACGGGAACTGATTTGAGTTCCGCCAGCTTTGCCGCTCTTAGGCGACGTGCCCCAGCGACAACTTCGTACTTGCTTTCCTCTAGTTCCCGCACCAGAAGAGGGGCGAGAATTCCTTGCGCTCTCATGCTGGCGGCAAGCTCTTCGAGGTTCTTTTCGTCGAATCGCTTTCGCGGGTTGGTGGCGGACTCCACCAATATGCTAATTGGAACGTTGCGATATTCGTTACTGATTGCGGTGTTCTGCGCGTCTTGCATGACCATTCTCCTTTTCATTGTTTTGTTCCTCGGTAGTGGTTGGGTTGTGGCCGTCACACGTCGGGCATGACGACCCGCACAGTTGTTCTTGAGCTAGAGTTTTGTGTTGGGTTAAGCGGCAACCGCCGCTGGCTCGGGGGCAATGCCCCCGAGAATCACAGCAGCGGTCTGTTGGACGGCTTCCAAACTCTCGCGCAGAAGATCGGCGTCTCCATGCCAGAGCTGGATGTAATCCTGGTTATGTTGGGCCCAACATAACCAGGATTATGTTGTCTTCGTACTTATGTGACGCTCAGAATCTGGCGGTAGATAGACAGCGGGTTTCAGCTACACCGAACGTCACATAAGTTGGTTAGAGTTGAGCCAGAAACGTGAGCAGATCGGGATTGTCCCGCCAGCGTCTTCGATCTCGCGGCAGTCTCGCTTCACACATCCCCAGCGCTTTCGCTTTCATCTCAAGGTCGCTTTCCGCATAGATATTTGTTGTATCGATGGAGACGTGCCCCAGCCATGCGCGGATCGTGTTGATATCGACTCCTGCCCGCAGCAGGTGGGTGGCGGTGGTGTGGCGAATCGTGTGCGGGCCGACTCGTTTGTGGCGTAATGTTGCCCGATGGCCGCGCGCGATCCTCACGTAGCGAGTGACGATGTCGTGCACGCCGAAGCGGGTCATCGGCTGGGCAGAGCGCCCCAGAAACACGCGTTCCTTGTCTGCGCGTCCGCTCACCAGTTCCTTCAGGGCAGCAGTGGTAGATGCCCACAGAGGACACAACCGGATCTTATTCCCCTTGCCTCGTAGCTGCACGAACGACTGGGATTTGTCCTGGGGCGCGTGTAGCCGCAGATCGCCCACCGTGAGCTGAGCCACTTCGTCGGCACGCGCTCCCGAGTTGTACATGAACAGCAACAGTGTGTGGTCTCTGCATCCGAGTCGTCCGGTGCGGTCAGGGGCCGCGAGCAGAGCATCGATCTCGCTTTTCTCCAGATATCCGACCGGCCTGTGCCCCGATCTCTTGAATGGTACGGAGCGAAGTTGCGTGCACCATAGTAGATGTTCGGGACTGCGCTCACCGATGAAGGCCGCCAACGTGCGTACCGCGGCCAGTCGTTGATTACGTGTGGAGACCGAACACTTTCGCTTCTCCTCGATGTGGCGCATGAACCTTCTCACCAGATCGGCGCTGAGATCCTCCACCAACAGTTCATCCGGCTTTCTGTGCAGCGCCATGCTTGCGAAGATAACCAGCAACCGCAGTGCATCACGGTAGCTGTGTTGTGTGTTTCGAGCAAAATTGCGATCTGTGGGAAGGTACTCCAGCAGGAAGTGCTTGATCCAGGGCGCCAGGGCGGGGCTATTTTTCATCGCCGCCTCCGCGCACATAGTGCTCGAAACGACGATTTGCCTGTTCGAGGAGTTCCGGCGTCATTGTCAAGTAGCGCTGGGTTGCACTCAGATCGACATGGCCAAGATAAGTGGACAGAGCAGGAAGCCAACGCTGCACATCCTTATTCTGTCTGTACCACGCCGTCACTCGATGAACCGCGAACGAGTGTCGCAGGTCGTGAAGGCGTGGCTGGTAGGACGATTCATCGTGACGCGCGATGCCCGCGATCCGTCGCAAGCGAACGAAACACTTTTCGACCACCTGCAGCCTGATGGGATTGCAACTCTTCGTCTGGAACAGAGGTCGATAGTGTTGATTCTGTCGCGCCGGCATTTCGAGATACTGCTGAACCAGCTTCCGGACATCCCGCCCAAGCGGCACTAGGCGCGATTTATAAAACTTCGTGCCTCGTATCGTGACCAAGCCGACACGCAGGTCTACATCCATGAGCCGTAGTCGCAGCGCTTCCCCCAGTCGCATTCCCGTTCCGTAGAGGAGCAACAACAGCGTGCGGAATGTGGCTCCAGACATGACGCAGAACGAGACTCGCTGGCATCGTGGCACAGCGTCGAGCAACAGGCGTAAATCGGCCTGGGAGTAGATATAAGGGACGAACGTCTGTGCGGATTTGGGAGCGCGCGGCGGCAGCGGCGGAGGAACCTTCAGCCGACCACGCACAGCCCAGTACTCGAAGAACGCTTTCAACATTCCTCGTTTCTGGCACCAGGTACTAGGTCTCACCCCCGCACCGTCGATGAAGGAAGTGACCTGCGGCAGTGCGATCAGGTGCAGATCGATATCACCACAGTGTCGAAGGAATGAGCGCAGCTGTTTCGCGGGAGCGTTGAACCGCGCACCGGCATCTCGTTTGCGTCGGACGTAGAGGTCAATCGCCTGGGAGAGCTTCATAGCAGCCCTCCCAGATCGACGTTCGCCACTACGCGCAGCGCATTGAGGTCGACTTTGGCATAGATTCCTACCGACTCAAGACCTCGATGTCCGAGCACGTCGCCGATCTCCTTGAACGAAGCACCTTGCAGTAACAGGCGCGTTGCACACGCGTGCCGCAGACTATGTGGGCCGTTGTGCCGGAACCGCAGTCCGGCCGCTTTGATTCGTGAACTTGTTACCCACCATAAGGCCGATGGTCCAACCGGCCGATACGGAGGATACAGGGTAACGAACAGGTGTCGGCAGGCACACCTCGGGCGCGCTTCTTGGAGGTAATGCAGAATGGCATCGCCGACCTCGCGCCGTAGCGGAAAGCGCTGAGAGCCTCTTCTCTTCGAGTGGTTCACAACGAACACCTCTTGGCGCCAGTCGAAGTCACTCAACAGCAGCCGCGACACCTCGCCACTGCGCATTCCGTAGACGGCGAACAGCGCCAGAAACGCTCGCGTCCGCAACGCTGCCTGACTGGAACCTTTCACCGATCGCAGGAGCTGTCGCACCTCTTTCTCGGTCGGGCCTTCGGGCAAGTCCTCGTATTGGTAGATTCTTGGTGCTTGAATGCCTTTGGCGAAACCTGCCGAACACCAACCGCGTGTTTCGGCATACCGAAAGAAAGCCCGCAGCGCCTGCGCAGCCACAGAAACGGATTTGCGATTCCATCCGGCCGCGCCTTTCATCGCAAGGAACTCGTCCACGTCTTCGACGCTCACCCGCACCAACGACCGATGCCGCTCTCCAAACCAGGCCAGGAACTTCGATGTCTTCCAGCAGTGGGACCGCACCGAATACGGCGAGAGACCGTGCTCCTCGGTCATGTAGCGGGCGAAGTCGCGGAGCTGATCGGCGAACCGCATTGGTGGCGTGCTGGGCAGTTCTAGCCGCCCATGGAATCGCAGCCATTTCTTCGCCGTATATGTAAAGAATGGCGCGGAGTTGCCGTATGACCGCGCCTTGGGATTCGTGCGCTTCTGGCGCGCCCAACAGCGTGCCGCTCGCTGGATTTCTTCCAGCGACACATCTCGCATTTCGGTCAGCTTCAGAAGGCGCACTACTTGTAGTAATTCACCGGAAAGGTTCCGCAGCGCCTTGCGGCTGGTACCTTGTTGCTGCAGGTGGTTGAGGAATGACTCTCGTTCTTTCAGCAGCGGTGCCTGCCGGTGACGATTTAGGAAAAAAGGATGTTCGAGAAACGCATCTAGCATTTGTGCGGGCCTCCACGCCCGCGACCGATGCTAGCAAGCTGCTGAAAACCCTGATTTTGATTTGCTAGTGGGAGGAAGGCCAGTCATCAACTCATAGGTTGTTGTCCCGCTGCCGCCGCATCCTCTGCCGCGTAATCGAACTGAGCCGGGAGCGCGGCGGCTGGCGGATTTTCCCGCTCCCAGCGTATCGTTCGCCGGATTGCCTCCTCAATCGTCACCGATTCCTCGTACCCTAGTTCCTGACGGATGCGCGTCGAACTTGCCGTCCAATGCTGCGCGGCGTTGCCGGGCTTTAGCAAGTGCCGCGGCGTGCGCTCAGTGGGCAGGACGACAAAATCCCCATCCCACCGCATCGCGGCGGCGATCTTTCGCGCCCATTCGAGTTCGCTAAACGATGGTTCCTCGCACACGTTATAGATACGTCGTGCTGCGCGATGATCAGTGGCAGCCAGCGCAATGGCTGCGGCCACGTTCTCCACGTTGCCCCGCGGCGAGCGCCAGGCGGCCAGAGTCTCCGGAAAGATGATGTGGCGCCGTCCGTCGGCGATACGCTTCACTACGGGATAAAAACGACGCAGTGGATCGCCGGGTCCATACACCATAGGCAGCCGGAGTACCGTGCCGGGCAGTTCACGGTCGTTCATAACAACGCGCTCGGCTGGAATCTTGTCATAATCGTCCGTCACCCAAGCGAAAGTCTTGCGTAGGAGCTGCAAGTTCTCGGGTGGGTAGGGATGCAAACAGCGCCGCAGTTCCGACTCTTCCGTAAGAGGCACTTCCTGCAGCGGTCCGCTTTCAGTACCGTGCGAAATGCCCACTGCACGGTACACGTCGATGCTGCTGAGCATGACCACCCGTTGGGTCGCGCCACGAAAGATGTTCATCAGCTCTTCTGCCTGCGCACCCGAACTGATGACAAGGTCGATCACCACATCGGGAACGAAGCGCTTCAGTTCCTGAGCGCTGCCGCTGAGTTGGTTGCGATTGCCACGAATCTCCTCCACGCCGGCGGGCGCAGCCGTCGTGCCGCGGTGAAACACCGCCAGTGCGTGTCCTTTCTGCGTCAGTGCGCTCACGGCGAACCGCCCGATGAAGCCATCCCCGCCAATTAGAAGAATGCGCATAGGACAGTGAAATAATCGCAAGAACAACGATTTGGGTACAAGTAAATTCTCTTGTCCACACTTATGTTGTGTTGAAAACTCAACAACCCCGCAACCATGCCACGACGCGCGCCACCCCAACATAAATGCGAAGACAACATAATCGGCGGATGCGGTTCCGGTCTCAAGCCCGATTGCTTGGCAGATCACAAAGGCCACGGCTTCTGCCTCGGTCTCGCGGACTTGCTTGGTCGTCAGGGTGCGACGGTCGCCCCGATGCAACATCTCATGGGCGATCTCGTGCGCGAGCGTGGAAAACTCCTCGGCGGGTTGCATCCCAGAAAGCAGCGTGATCTTGCCGCCATACGAAAGACCCTTGGCGGGAGCAATTCTCTCTGAGAAACTAAGCTCGACACTTTGCGCTTCGACGAACTTGAAAAGTCGTTCGCGGTATCCGCTCACGTCGCCGTTGACTTCGGTCAGGGTCGGAAGCTCTTTGCCTTCGGTCTGAGTAACGTCGAACACATACACGCCTCGGAAACCGTACAAAGTGCGCTGATTCTCCTTGGCATCGGTTGTCTGTTCGGCGCTCTCTTCTTTATTGCGCTTATTCCCGACCATTGGAGCGAGGATGAAAATGCCCTTTTCGCCACGCCGGACGAAGCGGCCAAGCGAAGTCCAAGTGCGGTATCCCGCAACGTGGGTAGCGTCTGGTTTCTGCCTCGCAATGAGCATGATGTTGCCGAAGCTATAGTTGCGAAACTTGGCCATCGCTCCGAGATACTGCGTGAGAACTGCACTCTGCCCGGACTCCAGCGATTGCACCAGAAAATCCACGGCTTCTTTGGTCTTGAGGTTGACTTCTTCTAATTTCATGTTTTTTCCCTTCTGCCGGTGTCGGCTTGTTTTTTCTTTCACCAGAGCGGCAGCGAGGAAAAACAAGACGACAAGGGCGAAGGGACAGAACGGAGACCGAGGGAGGGTGGCAGGTCGTGAGTGAAAGCGCGGTGAGTGCCAAACGGGGTTGGGGTTAGTTTGGCGCGAAACCGGCGCAGTCCGAAACGCCCGTCCGAGCCGCGGCTGAGCGGCGTTCACCCGGGAGAGGCGGAGTGGAAAGAAGATGCGCGGCTACCCTAGAAGTTCGTCGTTGCGGGTCGTCATGATTGTTGTGAAACTTGTAGAAAGCAATTGTCCAAGCGGTCGCACCTGTCTTGGAACTGCGAATCGGACGCCACTGGTCGGCGCCGTCTTACAGTAGCTTACGGATGCGTTCGGCGGTCTCCTCTATCGGACGAGAGTCGAGACCACCTCGTTCGTCCTCTTGCGTCGTGAACAGGTTTTCACCGAGCTTGAAGCCATTGTTCTCATACCACGCCTGCTTCCACTCCCAACCGCGGCGGTAGTCATCGCGGTCTAACATCCCTAGATGTTCCCAGACGATCACGTCGCCAGCATCGGTCACGAAGGAAAAATCTGGGCGCAACCGGCCCGGAGAGAGCGTTCCTTCCAGGGGCCGTTCATAAAGGTACTGTAACCCAACGTCGAACAAGTGATTGGCGATAACGAGTTCAGACTTGCTGCGGACCATATCTCCGTTTCGCGTTCGGTGCACCAAGTGGGCCGCATACGGTACGTCGTCAGCCTGTTCACGAACCGCCGGTGTGAACATTCTAGTGTTGCGGCGCGCGGTTTCGGATCGCTCAGGCCGGGTAAGATCATAGAGTCCGGAGGCATCGTGGCCTTCGATCAAAAGCACCAAGTGCTGCTGCGCTCGCGTTAGCGCAGTGTAGAGCAGTTCGCGACTGAGTAGGCGGGTGCGTTTAGGTAAGACGACGAAAACGATGCCAAATTCGCTGCCCTGAGCTTTATGCACGGTCAGGGCGTAGGCCAATTCGAGCGGCGCTCCATCTCCGCCAAATTGACTAGGGAAAAAGGCGAAGCGAACGTCCGGTCGCTTGGCAAATGCAACGTTCAGGAATCGCTTTTGGGCTGGGGGCGGCGCTGCAACGCCAATTTCACCGTTCGCGAGGTATTCTTCCACGGATTGTTTCGCTTTGCCGTTCCACCCCTTACGTTTGCCGTTACGAACCAAGATAACTTTGTCCCCCCAAACAATTTCTTCATCGCCGAGACTGAGTCCCCAGGGCTGTCTAGATGATTCCAGTTGCTTGGCGCGGAACTTCCTCTGAATCCAGCGATTGAGATCGTGAACGCCATAGGAATGTAATCGCACTGGGGATAGGATCTGGAATTTGTCAGCACCGTCATGATCCTCGAAAGGAACCCATCCCTCGGATGTAAGACCAAGACCTTTTTGATTGAATCCGACTACATCTGAGGAAGTCGTTAGTCCAAACCTAGCCACGAATTCCTGCTCAAGAGCACTTCTCAGATCGTCAGGGCTTTCCCAGAATCGAATCGTGAGATCGTTGAACGGCTGGCCGAGTTCAAGGTCGCTGAGAACACGATCAGCATCGATGGGCTGTGCTTCTCGCGTGTACCAAGAAGCGAGTTTCAAGCTGTCCGATGGCGCGCCGGCGCTAGTTCGCAGTTCGACCGTCAACCTTGCAAGAGCCGCTGCCTGTTCGTCCTTACATTCGTCAAGATACGAAACCAGATCGGCGAACGGACGACCTACGCCGATCGGTGGAAGTTGATTTGGATCTCCCACTAAGATGAGTCTTTGGACATGCCCCAGATCTAACGCCATCAGAACCGCATAGAGATCATCTAGTGTCAGCATCGAACACTCATCGATGACCACCGTTTTCTCCTTGCGGTATTGCTCTTTGCCAACAAACAGTGGCCGTTGGCGCCATCCGTCATACCGACCGAGGCTGTACAGAAATTGCGCGATGGTCATAGCCTCCGCGTTTGCTTTTTGCGATAAGCGGACGCGTGCCTTTCCGGTTGGTGCCAGAAAAAGCACTCCGCCGTCCAAAAGATGCCGGGACTTCAACAAAGCCCCAAGAACCGTCGTCTTCCCGGTTCCCGCTCGGCCAACGAGCGTCGCGAGTCGGCGGGTCGTAACCCTCTCAAGGGCCTCGGCTTGCTCTTTGAGGGCCATGTCATGTCTTGGATTGATCGGATCTATCTTGCCTCCACCCTCCTTCACTGCCTCGACCAGGAGATCCCGCCATTTCTCGCCAGAGCTCGGCAGTGCTGTGGCACAGCGCTTCCCGAGAATGCTCGTCAGTTTTTCCTCCCTTTGGTCGAGATCGGATAACTGCAGGCACGCGATCGACGAACTCTCGTCGGGGTTCTTGGAAATCTCGACGCGTTTAATTTCCTGGTCGAGAAACGATTGCGAGGCTGTCAGCCAATCGGCAGGGACGACGCACGGGTGGGACAAATCGAGTTTTGACAGCGCCGTGCACGCTTCCGACTCAGAGAGGAGGGCATCTCCGTTCGTAGCGGCTTGCCTTAGCACTGTCACGAACGCCGCTCTCACCCGGCGCGCATCAAGCAACGAGCCTACGGCAGATGGCTCCGGCACAGGATGTGCCGCAGCTATGGTTGAGTCCGGCATAAGGCCTCGATCCACAACGCCGAGCGATACCGGGTGATCGTCAGGGTCACCGAGATCCGTTTCCGCCATTCGATACGGGTTTTCGAGAATGGCACGTTCGTCCACCGGAACGCGCGTTGCGCTCTTGCGTTTGGCCGGATCGAACCATCGCAAAACCTGCGCAGGGCTTAGGTCAAATCGAGAGAGGAGCTTCAAAAGCGAGCGACGCTGATCAGGCATGCTGGCCCAAAGTGGCGCGACCGCCTTAAGATCGGCAGCGTATGCCTGCTTCAGTGGCGTGCCCCCACGTAGCAGGCCATCAAGCACGAGCCATGGATCGTCTGCTGGCTTAATAGAACCGCGACTGAAGAGTTCGAGAACCAGCGACATGCCCAATCGCATCCCAAGGGCCTCAAGTGCTGCTCCCGTCCCGGGAAATGCACCGCGCTCTTTCCATGTCTCGGCAATTCTTTTGTTGAGCCACTCCTCCCGCCGTTCCCACGGGCCCTTGGCAATGCCATGTTCACGAACTTTGCGGACAACGTCGAGACACTTGACTAGGGTCGATAGGGCAACATCCGCCGTGCCGAGTTCGCCGGCGAAGGAAAATGAAGCTGTCTGACTCAGTTCCGGGACGACGGTGATCTCTTTCAGTCGATCCCGGCGAGCGACATCCTCGTCTGCATTCCCCGTGGGTTCTAGATAATCGTGATAGGGAATGAGAAATCCTTCATGGCCATCGGGACGGATAGAATGTCGGAACTTGCGATCCCACAACGGATACGTCGACGCGGTCGTCGATTCGTACCTCAGTAAATCAGAAATCCGTTCGACCGTGCCGACGCCAACTACCAGACGAGAAATTGCTTCGCCCAAAGGATGGCCGGATTTTGTGTAGAAGAAGACGAGCGACTTTCCGGCTGTAAGCCTACCGAAGAAAAGCTCGCACAGCGCCTCCTGCCGTGCCTTGGAGAACACCCAAGAAGAGTTGAATGGTGAGTCCTCATCGGGGGGAAGCAGCTGCGGAAGTGAATTGTCAATCTTTTCTTGCTGCTCGCGGAGCATCCAGAGAAATGGGACGGCAAACGTACTGTACGGCTCGACCTTTATCCTCGTTGGCTTGAGCTGACCGTGTGTCGCTTGCGTTTTGTTGAGAGCCTGATAGGGATGGTTAAATTCGCGGATCCATTCCCGCGCGTTCATAAATCCACCGCTCTCTGCTTTGCACGGCGGATGCTGGTTGGGCGTTAGCTCCGCGAAGTGCTTACCCGCAAGGAGCTGCTCGGCGGCATCATCGCGTTCTGCCCGAATGCGATCCAGATCTACGCAGAAAGAGTTCGCACAGGGATTGCGGCAGACTGTGCCGTCCCACTTATTATCGTGCCATGCAACGCGAACATTCAGGTTGTACATGCGCTGCTCCGAATGAGATTCTAGCTAAAGGGGTGCAAAGCACCGCATCATTCGCTCGAACCGAATGTACAAGACGGTTCAATCGAACTCGACCCAGCTCAGAGACATGAATTCAACGTCATCGGTCCAGTCCCACAGGCCGATCTTGTTCTCTAGATGGCTTCTCGCTGTTTCGAAAGCGGGAACAGGACCGAGAGTCGGTTGTGGATGGTTCGAATCCGTTCCTTCTCCCGTCAAGGCGGGTAGCAGAGCCTCCTCGTCCACGCGGTTAGAGGAATCTACAAAGACGGGTTCAAGTCTGAACAGGCATTCATCCCCGTCCTCTCGGGTCACCCGGTTTCGGACGATGAAGACAAATAGATATCCCGCTTTGCCTTTCAACGCAGTACCCGGTATGCGTCGTGCCGCTGTGAGCCCACCAAAATCGTATGACCCAACGTAAGCGAGCTCGGCGTCGACGAAGGGATGTCCCAAGGCAAGGAAATCCACGTCGCCTCGCTTAATCGCAAGTTCTCGATCAAACGTCGCCGATCGAATGCGGTCAGACAATCCGTATGGTTTGAGTACGTCGGGTATCAAGAAGTCAACAAATTCTTCTTTCCTTTGAAGTTGCCGACGATGGCGGGCCAAGAACTTCTCCGTAAAGCGTTGCAGATCAGATAGGGACAGGTCCGTTGCGAGGTCACGTTGATAGGAATTGAAAGAATAGCTCGAAACATCTCGAAACAGGCTTTGAGTAGCGATTTCATAGGCATGTTTCGCGCGGGTGACCGCTTCTTCAATCTCCTTCTGTGTTTGCTTGTTTAGGTCACCTTCGACCATCGCCCGCTGGTAGATTCTGACGGGATCAATTTCGCTTTCCAACTGGCCGTTAAGACTACCTTTTATTTCTTCGGGGTCTTCGCCAGTGACTTCGGCAATGGCTTTCGCCGCACGTTCCAAACGGCCCTCGAAATAGGACTGCACTTGGTCTTCGACTGTCCCTTTGTTAAAAAAGTTATAGACCTGTACGACTTTATCCTGGCCGAAGCGGTAAACGCGGCCGACCCGCTGCTCGACCCGCATAGGGTTCCAAGGCAGGTCGTAGTTGATACAGATATGGCAGAACTGCAGATTGATGCCTTCGCCCCCGGCTTCCGTCGAAACCATGAATCGAGCCTTCGGATGATCACGGAATAGGCGCTGGCTGGTTCTTTTTGTCGTCGGTGTGCCTATAGCGCCGCTTTTCGCAAATGGTGCCCAGATTGAGTCGATATCCTGCTCGTCTTCTTCGAGGCGTTCCAGCTTCATGCCTCCGTGGATTACGACCACGGAGCCTTTGCCATATTTCTCCTCTAGTTGTTCGACAAGATGGCGTTGCGTCTCTCTGTATTCGGTAAAGATGAGGACGCGTTCTTCATCACGGCGGGCGCTTTCATGGGAGATGTGATCAACCAGGCCCAGCAACTCATCCAATTTGCGGTCGCGCGATACGTTTAGCCCGATGAGCTTACCGAGGATGTCAATCTCACCCTGGATGATCTGCTGGTCGCCCTTGAGAGCTTCATTTACGTCATGCTCGCCTTCGTAGCGTTCGTCGTAACCATCCTCTTCATCGTGCTCTTGGACAATTGTGGCTAGCTGTCCTTGGACGCGACGCAACCGTGTCTCAAGCGCCGATCTGATTGCGGCAGTGGAGCTTGCGTTCAATTTCTGGAAAGTGGTCAGAAGAAAGCCAGCGGCACGGCGCTGTGTGGAGTCATTTAGGCGCTCCAGGAGCTTGTAACCATCTCGGATGTATTCGGCCACGGCTTTGTAAAACCTCGCCTCATCTTCGTACATCTTGAAGACCATCCGATGTGTCTGTCGGCCCTTAAATACCTTCTGACCGTGGGCGTCGGTGACGTCTTTCTTAGGTGTCCGAATCACAAGTTCCGTGAAACGTCGGCCTTGTCCCGAAAAGAGGGTTACATTTTCAAGACCCGTGAAATCGATGTTGTCTTCGAGAAGTAGCAGCAGATTCTTGAATCGTGTGTGATTTGCTTCGCCCTGATGTGGCGTGGCCGTAAGGAGAAGCATGGAGTCACAATATTGTTTGTGCCGAATCTCTTCAGCAAGCCGATAGTTTTGTGTTTTCTCAACTTTTCCCGACCCGTAGTCCATTGCACTCAACCGGTGGGATTCATCGAATACGATGAGGTCCCATTTACGATTTTCCAATAGCGCCCGCTTGTGTTCGGGGCGTTTAAGGGTATCGATGGAGGCGATGGCCGTAGCTTTCAAATCCCAGATGCGCGGATTGACGGCTCTAAAATCGCGCCCGAAGATCTCAAAAGACGCCCCAAATTTCTCGTGCATTTCTTCCTGCCACTGCGTCGTAAGGCCGGCGGGACAAATGATAAGGGTTCGCTTGGCTTGCCCGCGTTGCGCCAGTGCTTGCCACACCATTCCCGCTTCGATGGTTTTTCCTAGGCCAACCTCATCAGCCATTAGAAACCGACGCTTGGCGCTAGAGACAACTCGGTGCGCTGCGAAAATTTGGTGAGGCAAGATTTCTGTGCGCGCGTTGGACAGCTGTCCGCCTTTGTTTCCTGTTAGAAAGCGGGCGGCGAGCAGCTTCAATTCACAGCGCCACACCTCTCCCCACTCTCCTCGGATAGCGCGATCCAGGGGAGAATCAACGCGCTCTAGTTCGGCCACCTGTAGAATCTTGTTTTCGGATCGATATGGCGGCTGCATGAACACGGAAGGGTTGAACTCAACTTTGGCTTGGGCCCCGCGAACCTTCTGAACGCGCCCGATACCATAAGGCGCATACATGGGCTGGGTACTCCGAACGAGCGAGCTTTCTGTTAGCGAGGTGACACCTTCCGGTTCCCCACGTTCGTCCGAGCCCAAGCTCTCCGGGTGTTTACTGCGTTCAGGCATTGGCACCCTGCTCGACTTGTTCAGGCCCGGCAATTTCCTTCAGAGCCTTGTGAATGGTGCCCAACTCTTTGTCAGTTATCTCAAGGAGCTTGGCTACAAGGTGATCCAAGTCGTCCTCTAGTTCCTGAAGGTCGTCTTCCTTTTCAGCTGCGGAAGCGCAGTGCCTTGCTGCAGCGGAGATTTCTTTGTGGAGTTTGTTGTCGCGGTCGTACTCCGGGATTGGGAGTCGGTCGAGAACGTGCGTTGATATCCCGGTCGAAATGGCATAAGACTTGATGAGATACGTTCCTATCACGGAGTTGAAGATCCCTGAAACAAAATGGGCCTCAGCGAGGGATTTGCATGGGATCAAGAACAATTTGTGATCAGGAATTACGAGTTTGACATCGCCGTTCGGAAGCTTAGCATTATCGATCACAGCGGCGATGGCGCCACCCGCCATTTCCCGCCAGACAACTTTGTATGGTGAGAATGTAGCATCTAACACGCTGTAGAGGCCGTACCAATCCTTCCCGGAGGGATCGAAATTTCGGAATTTCTTGCGGCCTGTCAGTTTTTGCTTGAACTTGGATAGAAACTCCTGTGTCTTTTTGGGAAGAGTGGTGAAAGTGACGGCATCGGTCGGGGAATCTCCATCGTGCGGCATTAGAATGTGCTGCGATGGATTGCCATACCATCTCCGTACGTCTTTGCCGCGAAGGAGCGGATACACGTAATCGGCTTCGATACTTTGCTCCTTGCGCTGCAGGTGCGAATCGTCGCCATCCTGCGGGCGATTTGCGATCAACAAATGCTGGCCATTCAGCCATACATCGGCAAAGAATACTCCGTTCGCACCTCTGGTGTTGACACCCTCACGCGCATACTGCGCGTAGTAAGACGGTTTCAGCGTTCGAAATAGAATCCCAATTGCAACTTCGTCGCCGAAGATCCAGGCCGACTGATTCTGGTGAGGATCTATCGGTCGCGCAGTCCAAGGAAGGCGCTCGGTGCGAGTGAGCACGTCTGAGAGATTTGTATCTTCGTCAACTGATCCGGGCTCTTTCAGTCGCCAAACTTTCCACGGTACCGGATAATCAGTCTTTTTGCCCGGCAGCAGCACGAACGTGCTAGTCACGTTGCCTGCTTGGCCTTGGAAGGGTTTCAGTGGATTCAAATCATTGACAGTTTTGACTCGAAGAGGAGTACCGTCCGGCAACTTGAAACTGCGAAAATGCCAGCCTCCCAATTCTGACTGAAATACCGATCGGGTAATGACAAATCCGAGCTTGCCACCATTGGCTAGATATTTATCAACAGAAACATAAGTCATCAGAATGGAAACATCGGTCTTCGCCTGATCGCTCTGTTGTCGTTTTTTAATGGGAACTGGCCCTTGGAGCTTATATTTTTGCCAAATGCCTGCACTGAGCTTTCGGTAGTCTGCCGGCAAGTGCTCCCAATTCACCCATGGGGGATTTCCAGCGACATAGTCGAATCGCCCTGCAAACAGAGGGGCAAAAGCATTTTTTATGATGCGAGCCCATACGCCATTCTTGTTGGCGGCTTGCAGTGTAAGGAGCTCTTGGTACAGCACCCGATGCAGATTAGACTCCGTAACCGGAATGCTTTCATCCACACAATGCTGAATGAAATCATCTGGAGCCAGTCCCACTTCAATGCAGTGCTGAAGAGCGTCGGCGTATTTAGCCACAAGGTCACTGCTGGCGGCAATTTCCTTCGGCACTAGCAAATGGGGAGGTTTGCATGCAGAGCAGGGGACTTTTGCGGTCTTTTCTGCCCCAGCGAAAAGATCGCCGTACTCGGTTGGTGTCACGATTGAATCACAAAGATAGACAGGTATTTCGACCTTGTCGAGCCGTGGGATCAGGTCCCGGATCGCTATGAGGTAATTGGTTCGAGCTGCCATTACCGCAATCGGATTAAGATCGAAACCCACGACGTTCGTGAGGATCTTGCGTCCGAGGTCTCCCTCGTCAAAGTGACAATCTTCCCGGTGTTCCTCGTACCAGCGACGAATGCGGTTGATTGCCATTACCAGAAATGTCCCTGAACCGCAGGCAGGGTCTAGAAGTCTCTTGTCTGGCTCACCGGAGTACTTGAGGTCATCGAGCACATGATCGGCAAGCCAATCCGGCGTGTAGTATTCACCCAGATCGTGCCTCACACTTTTGGGGAATAATTCGTGATAGAGCTTCTTGAGCAGATCGCGTGTCCCAGAAGGGTCTTCCGACAGAGTGCCTGGATTGTAGTCATCGAGCCGGCCGACCATCCCGCGTATCAGTGTTTCCACTGGTTCTGACCATGCGGAGACGTACCACGCGAAAATGTCACCTTCAAGAAAGTTCGTGATATTTAAGTGCCGAAATATACTGCCAGCTTCCAGATCTTCTGCCTCGCTCCGCAGCTTATTGCTGGTCGGTGCTTGTATCATCTTCTGGAGTGGGCTCGGTAATTGCCGGAAGAAGGAAATGATTTCCGCCGCAAGCAACTTCATGAAAATCGCGTAATAGGTGTGAAGGGCAAACAGGAGTTCGGCCGGCTGGAGGCCTTTCACGGGAATGGCATAGAACTCTGCGAGTTCTTTCATCTTGTCCGACGGATTGTCTACGTCATAGCCGCACACTTCGCTGTATAAGATCTTCCACTGCTGGAAAAAGGTCTGAGTTTTAGGATGGGTGCTCGAAAGCACTGCTTCGTAGAGAATTCGAATACCGTCTTGCGCAAGCTTTGCCTCAGACCCGAAATCGCCCGCGAGGTATTCGGGAGAAAAAGCTTTACCCTTCCAACCCAAATTGAACAGTGCCCATAAGAAGCGTTGTGCGGAGTGTTTATTGACCTCAACGGGGTCCTGCACCTGCCATTTGTCGTCCCGATACCGAACAAATACGAAATGGTTTCCGTCCAAACCGACGCCAAAAAGGCTGTTTAACGCTTGGCCGTGCTCCTGGCGTAGGTCGTAAAAACGCTTCTTAATCTGCTCAACGACCTTCTTTGTCCCCGGCGAATCGGCTTTGGGACCAATCCTAGCTGCAGGAGATGACGGGTTCTTATATTCAATAATGACCCGGTCGTATACGGAATCGACACGACCGCTGGCGACCGTGAATTCATGCTTGCCCTCCAGCTTGATTCCAGCCTCTTTTTGAATGAACGCAAGCTGTTTTTCGGCTTCGATGCGGATCTCTTCTTCCTTATCCGCCATCGCAGCCGCAGCCTTGATCTGATCGGCGAATTCCTCTGCCTTGTTTGCGATCAACTCATCGAGAGACTGAAATGTCGGCACTATCGCTCCTGCACGCCAACCTATTGAACTGGCGCGAGTTCAGTACGAATGGGGAACCCCAGATTCTCGCCCATCTGGGCCGGGAGTGCAATTGTTGCTTGAAACACTCGGAGCTTGCTTTCCCAGTAAATCGGTCTATATAGTCCGGGTCATACGATCCTAATCGTTTGATAGCAACGAAAGCGACCTAGGGACTGAGGCAAGATGAAGTTTATCCATTGCGCAGACGTTCATTTGGACACTCCTCTTCAGGGGCTGGCTCAATACCCTGGTGCTCCAGTTGACGAGATTCGCAATGCGACTCGACGCGCGTTCGAGAAAGTCTTGAACGCCGCGATTTCCGAGAAAGTGGACTTCGTTATCATCGCGGGTGACCTATACGATACCGGGCTTAAGAGCTTTGAATCGGCCCTATTTTTCAATAAGGAGATGGCGCGCCTAAAGGACGCCGGCATTGATGTCTACCTTATCCACGGAAATCACGATGCTGCCAGCAAGCTCGTCAAACAACTTCGCCCGCCTCGGAACGTCAAGATTTTTCGCTCAACCGAGCCGCAAACCATATTGAATGAGGAATTGCGTGTTGCGATTCATGGCCAGAGCTTTGCGACTCCTGAGGTTACCGAGGATCTTGCCGAGAAATATCCGCCGCCGGTTCCCAACTTTTTCAACATCGGGATACTGCACACGAATCTCGGTGGCGTCTCCGAGCATGCGAATTATGCGCCGTGCTCGCTACAAACGTTAAAGAATAAGGGATACCAATACTGGGCCCTCGGCCATGTGCACAACGGGCAGATTCTCTGCACCGATCCTTACATCGTGTATCCGGGTAATATTCAGGGCCGTAACGGAAAGGAGCAGGGAGAGAAGAGTTGCCAAATTGTGACTGTATCCGAGACGGGCACAATCTCGATCAAGAAACTCTTCACTTCAGTAGTGCCGTGGGTTGAGGCTGAGATCGATGCGTCCAGTTGCCAGACCGCAGACGACGTATATGAAAAGATCCGGACTCGATTTGGACAGTTGTCCTCGGAATCGAAAGATCGCGTGACAGCTGTGCGTGTGCGGATCGTTGGCGCCACCGATGCGCACTCTGAACTCAACCGCGACGCCGAACAAATTCGGAACGAGGTGATCAGCATCGCGAGCGAGTTTGGAGATGGTCTGTTCTGGGTAGAGCGAGTGCAGCTCGCAACTCAACCGCGTTGGGATCAGGAAGAATTGCTTAAACGAGATGACCCGATTGGGGAGGTCGCGAGAATTCTTGAGGCGCTGCGTGCTGACGCCGCAAGTGTGGGCAAGTGGAGTTCAATCGCAGATCTACAGAACAAGTTGCCTGCCGAGCTTGCCGAAGGAGCGGAGCCGATCAAATTAGATCTGGACACGTTGAGGAGAGCTATTGAAGAAGCTGAGGGGCTGTTGCTGGCTCGATTGTTAGCCTCGGAGGTTCTGTGAGAATCGATTGTATCGATCTCATTCGCTTCGGACACTTTGTCAACCGCAGGATGGAGTTCTCCCCGACAGAGGCAGACTATTACGTGATCTACGGTGATAACGAAGCTGGCAAGTCGACCCTCCTCAGAGGCATTTCTTCTTTGTTCTTTGGAGTGCCCGCCCGGACCCCGGACGTGCATAGTTGCAAAAGCTCCGAGCTACGAATTGGCGCGACAATCTCGGATGGGGAGAAAACTTTTTCTTTTCGTCGTCGTAAGGGAACTAGCGGAACTCTCCTGACCCTCGATGAGGCGCAGATCGAAGATAACGCTCTCAGTCCGTTTTTGCGGGAGCTGGATCGCGAACGGTTTGAACAGTTCTTTGCGCTAAATCATGAACGCTTGCGGGAAGGGGGTGAAGAACTCCTTCTTGGCAAGGGCGACATTGGCAGTGCCTTGTTCCAGGCCAGCGGGCTTTTGGACCTGAGAAGCCTGCTTGACGGACTAGATGGGGAAGCCAAGGAGTTGTTTACGGCCAAGTCGCGCACGAAAACAATCAGTCGTGCCATTGACGAATACAAACAGGCCAGATCCGAGATGCGGAGAATGGCTATTTCTGCGGGGATGGTGAAGCAAAAGCAGGCCGCACTGGATGTTGCAGAAGAGACTCTCGAAAAATTGAAGATCGAGTCGCAATCTTTGCAGCACGATCTGGTTCGTTTACGACGAATAGCGAGTAACAAACCTGACGTAGCTCGGCTGCAAGAGCTCCGAGCCGGCCTTGTGGCTCTCGAAGTCGTTCCGGTGATGCCGCCCGGCATTCGCAAGCAGCGCGACGAGACAGTTGCTGCTCTGGCGGACGCGACGAATCAGATCAAGACAATAGGAGAACACATCGCCGGGCGAAATAATCGAATTGAAGCATTTCCTGTGAGTAGCCTCTTTAAAGTTCACGCAAAGGAAATTGAGGAACTCAATGCCGGAACGAGTGATTACACTCGCAGCGTGACGGATCAACCTAAGAGGGTGAGTGAGCGAGATGAAGCAATTCGGCTAGCAGAATTGGAGTGGAAGGAGATCTGGCACCGTCGTCCCGTGTCAGAGGCGGAGGAGCTAAGGAGCGCGTATTCCCGGAAACCTGAGATCCTTGCGTTGATCACGGAACATGCTCGGCTCAGCACTACCTTTGCGCAGGCTGAAGAGCAAATACGGATCGGAAAAGAGGAACAGGAGCGTCTTTGTGGAGAACTGGCTCTGTACGCCGATCCTCCAGATCCTGCGGCACTTATTGCAACCATAGAACAAGCAAAGTCCCTCGGTGACACGGAACACGCAATTGCCAAGCTCAAGTCTGATATTGAGCGCGTGAATACTGGCGCCGCTCGCGATCTCAAAGCACTCCGCCCTTGGTCGGGAAGTACTCAGGAACTGGAGAGTCTAAGAACGCCGTTACTGACCACCATCGACAAGTATGGGCGCGAGTGGGAGGTCGTGGCGGGTGCGCGAAGAGATCTGACATCGCGACTATCCGAGATCACAGCCACAATTCAGGGAGAGCAGGTTGAACTTGGACGGTTAGGGGCTGAGGTCGGTGAAGCTGGTGAGCATGAGCTCGTTGAGGTCCGCACTCGCCGCGATCAGCTTTGGCAACTAATTCGTGCTTCGGCTCTTGATGGGACTTTATCTGGCCAGGATGCCCAGAAACAGTCCGGTTCATCTGCCCCCCTAGGGAAGATCTTTTTGGAGCACCTTCGTCGTGCCGATGACATCGCGGACTTGCGGTTCGCGAACGCCAAGTCCGTCGCAATTCACGATCGGCTAGTGAACGAGGTCAATTTGGCGCGGAACGAACAGCAGAGGATCGAAGGAGAACTCGCGAAGGTGGATGGTGAGGACCGCGAATTGCGGCAACGTTGGACGCAGGAATGGGGTCCGGTCGGCTCAGGGCTCCTGTCGCCTGCAGAGATGAAAGAGTGGATGCAATCCCGACAGGTCATCCTGGATCGGCTCGAACAAGTTCGCGAAAAAGAGGACGATATCCGCATTTTGCAGGAAGGCGCTTCCAAGGCTGCTGCTCACATTAATGCGCGTCTGGTTGAAGTGGGATCGCAGGCCGGGTGTGAGGACAAGCCACTCGCAGTGGTAATCAAGGTCGGTGAAGGCTTTGCCAAGAAACTTGAGGAGCAGACACGGCTCATCGTGGACATTCGCAGGCGCTTGCACTTACTCGCAATTGAAAAGCGCCAAGAAAAGGTGGCCGCCTGTGAAACCCAGCTGTCAGCCTGGTCGCAAGAGTGGACTCCCCTTGTGAGTGCGTTGCTGCTGCCAGAAAGCAGCACTCCCGACCAGGTGGGAGGAGCGCTCGCCATTCTTGAGAAGGTGTTTGAGCACCTTAAAGACGCCGACCGCCTGCAATACCGGTTGAAAAGAATCGGAGATAACATCGAGCAGTTTGAGAAAAGAGCTTCGCAGCTCGTGGCGGCGATTGACCCATCCCTCGGCCCCGTTTCCGCTGGAGTGGCGGTTACACAACTGCACTCGCGGCTGGTGGAGGCGGGTAAGGCAGAGAGTCAGCGCGAAGAACTTGAAACTGAGAACAGGAAAGATGAGGCGGTGATGTCGAGCTGCGTCAATAAAGCCCAAATGGCCGCGAACACCCTAAACAAATTGAAGGAACTTGCCAAGTGCGACGACGACGATCAACTTGAAACAACAATTACGGCTGCGGAGAAAAGAGCAGAAAAGCGAGACGAATATGATCGGATCGCGGTCGGCCTGATCGAGCGTAATTCTCTCTCCGACGTGGGACAGATCGAAGAGGAAACTTCCGGATACGAATTGGATTCCGTTCAGTCAGAAATCCTAACTGGCGAGGATCGCCAGAAAGCCCTTCAAGATGAGGTGTTCAAGACTGGTAGTGAGCACGGCAAGTTGCTGCAGGAGTTCGAGGGCCTGCAAAGTAGTGACGAATCTACCCTTCAGGCTCAGAAAGCCGAAGATGCGGTGGCGCGGGTTCGTCCAGCGGTTTCACAGTACCTGCGGCTTCGGGTCGCCTCAGAGGTGCTTCAGCGTGCGGTTGAATCATATCGCGAGAAACATCAGGGACCGGTTTTGAGTCGTGCGAGTGAGGTGTTTTCTAGTCTTACCCTCGGGGATCATTGCGGATTGACAACCGGTTTTGGTGATGATGACAAACCGGTCTTAGTCGCGATTCGAAAGAACAGAGAGCAGGTGCAGGTCGATGGATTGAGCGACGGCACCCGCGATCAACTCTATCTTGCGTTGCGACTGGCCGCCATCGAACACCATGTCCAGACGGTGTCTCCTTGCCCAGTGATCCTTGACGATATTCTTATTAACAGTGACGATGCACGAGCATCAGCGGCCTTGCAGGTTTTTGGCAATCTGGCGAAACGCACACAGGTCCTTTTCTTCACTCACCACAGGCGCCTTGCGGAGTTGGGGGTAGAAGCCGGTGGTCAGATGATCGAGCTCAGCTCTTGAGCGGCTGCAACGATCGGTTGAGTATCTTGATCCGGAGTGTAACAATTCGGCGTCCGACTTCATAGTACACAGTGGCGGTCTTGATCCAACATCTCTGATAGTTGGCACGGTCAGATTTCTAGCCCCATCCCTCGTGCCTTTGGCGACACCTGACTGAGTTCCAAAGCGGAGGTCTTTGAGACATCGGCTCCTAATTGGGGTCTGAGCCTTGCCAGGTCGTCGGTGAAGAGCGTGGCTTCGTGGCTGGCACGGGAGATGGAGACGTAGCCGAAGCGTGAGTTGAGCAGGTCCGGGTGGACGCTCGTATCGGCGTGAACAAGCACACGTTCGGCCGTGAGACCCTGTGAGCTGTGACTGGTGACGGCGTAGCCGTGGTCGAAATGACGATGCTCGCCGGCGTTGAACTCGATCTGGCGGCGTCCGTCCAAACGGGCCGCGATGCAACCGTCGGGAAGGATCGATTCAATGGTAGCGAGGTCGCGGTTAGCAACGCCAAGGGATTTGTCGGGGGCGGTGAATTGAATGCGGTCGCCGACGGAGAACTCCCGTTCGATCTCCCGATAAATGCTGACGCCTATTAAGCGGCGGGGATCGTAGGTCGTAAGCGCTCCGTTCGTTTTCTTGACCGTGAGTTCGTTCGCGGATGGGTTGATCGCGACAACGGATGCGTAGGCGGAGGCTTCGATTCCGATGGCTTTGCTGCCGCGTGTGTAGCGAACTACGTCGTCGATCTCGTAGTGGCTTGCCCATGATCGTTCGGCTCCGGTCATGTCCTGACGCTGAACTAGCACGCCGAATTTATGATCTTCCAAACCAAGCGTTCCGTCGGCCTTCAGCTCTTGGCGAACGGCGACATTCATCTCGCGGCGAGAAGCATTGTCGGGTGAGACGATGAGAGTGTTTTCCGGCGATTCGACATAACTCTTGGCTATGGTTCGTATGCGATCTTCTCGGCTAGGAATTTCCTTCACACGACCCTGCTGCTGAAGCGCATCGAGTGCAGCGGAGACTTGCCCCGTCGCGAGCAGTTCGACGGCGGATTTCAAGGCCGGGTCTTGCTGGCGAACGATCGCATCGAGCTTGGCTGTCCGCATTCCGGCTTCCTGTAGTTGTTCAAAGGGGCGGCCCGCCTCGACACCCTGATGTTGGCGGATATCGCCAATCAGGAGCACACGGTCATTTACGCCAATCCGTGCGAGGAACTCGCGCATCTGGTTGGTGCTGGCAAGGCTTGATTCATCGACGAAGTAGAAGCACTTTTGTCCAGCCGCGTCTGGATCTGGCGCGCGGGCGAGTAAGCCTTGGAGAGTTCCCGCCTGGACTCCGGCCTCGTTTAGTTGGCGTGAAGCGCGGGAGGTCGGGGCGAGGCCCTCGACCTGGTAGCCCTGTGTCTCAAGCGAAGTGCGAATTGCTGTCAGGGCGGTCGTTTTGCCTGAACCAGCGAACCCTTGGATTCCCTGAATGCGATCCGGTGAACTGAGAACATCCTCGATTACCCTCTTCTGCGCGTGGTTAAGATGCCGGTGCTGATCGGCAAGGGCGATTGCATCCGAACGCGAAAAAACCGGTTCAGCATGGTGTTGTCCCTCACGCATTCTCCGGACAATTTCATGTTCCGCTTCGATAGTCTTCGCGGTGGTGAACTGACGGCCCGGAACGCCCTGAGGCCGATCCACGATTCGAAATTCTCCGGAAGCCAATCGAGCGGACAGATTGGCGCGGACCTGTTCGTGGGTGATCTCACCCATGCCGCGGCGGAGTCCGTCGCGGATCAATGCACGTTCATCCACAACTGCCTCGCGTTCAAAGTTCTTGTCGCGAGAAAAGGTCAGAGATTCTCGAACGCGATCAAGCGAGTTGACAGGCTTCTCCTGATGTTGAGACGGCTCACGAGCGGCTCGGACAACTGCGTCGGCCTGGTGTCCAAAATCAGCGGCCAACTTTCGGTGGGCCACCATCACCTCTCCCGGTGGATGAATTTCCTTGCGGTCGCGCGTGGAGTGCGCCGCGATCTCGGCGGCTTCCCGCCCCGAGCGCCCCGTTCGTTCGAGGTATTCGCGAATCTGTTGGCTCCGGGGACTGGATGCATCGAGGTATTCCTGGGTGTAGCCCTTGATCTCCGGGGCACCGCTCCTGCCTGTAGTAATTTCGTAACCGAGTCGGCGCAGTTTGTAGGTCAGCTCGGATTGATAGATAGCTGTGGCAAACTGCTGCGAGGCGAAGAGGCTTTGCGGCTGGATGGCACGAGGCTGGCCGTTGTCGCGCTCAGTGAGGTTGAAAACGACCGCGTGGGTGTGTAGTTGCGGTGCGACATAGCCGTCAACCGGACGGGCAGTATCATGCTCGAACTTGGCGGCGATAAACTTACCCGTGGTTTCGGGCGGATAATTACCGCCGATGCGGGCCTGCGTGTAGTTTTCGAGTTGGTCTAGGGCAACACGGACGCTCTCACGGTGAGCCTCACGCACGCGCTCGTCGCCCCCGACTAGCGCGGTGAGTGAGACGGATTTAGGCGCGGAAAAGGTCGCATCCCAACCCGCCCGGTGCTCCATCGTCTTGATGGTCTTCCCCTCGGCGTCCTGATATTCGTAGGAGGCTCGCTGCCGCACAAGCTGGTCTCCGGTCTGTGGATGTTGGCCTTGGCTGAGTTTCGCGAAGTCTTCGGCAGAGACAGCGCCGGCGAGGCCGAACCGCGCTGACAGTCGCCCTTGCCATTCCCCAGCGATGACGCCTTGTTGCGACCAATAGTTCTGCTCTTTTGCGGTGAATTCCTTCTGATGGTAAGTCTGCGCCTGGCCTGCGGAAAGTGGTTTTGAAATGGTCAGCATTATCGTCTACTCCACTTGGTTCTCGTGCCGTTGGAGGACAGATTCGGGACTAAGAAGATTGCCCTGCGTCTCCTCTGGGTCCGCGGCGGGAGGCGTGCTGGGCACGATCAAGTCGTCCATCGTCCGCTCATCGAAACCGCGATTCTTCTCTTCCAAGGCGATGAAGGGAAACGAAAATCGCGCGACATGGTTGCCGTATTTGAGAAAGCCTCGAAGATCGTCGAGACCCGAAACCTCGGAAGGAAGAACAAGTGGTTCCGTCTGCCGGTCGAGTGCGAAGTTGCGTCCCGCTCGTGAGCCCTCGTAGTGCGTTTCACGGAGCCGCTCTATCTCAATTTCGCCAATCGCCTCACTGACCCATTTGGCAGCCCGCGGCTCGGTGGTCCGAAGGAAAATCTTCGTCGCGGGCTGCGAGAGCATGGCTTCGGCGTCTTCTCCGTAACGGGCTTGCATCTGGCTCCGGCCTTGGAAGCCAAGGATCACCGGGTTCTGCGATTTGCGATTCTCGGTGATGGCCGTATGCAACTGAGGCAGTCTCTGCAAGCTGGCCAACTCGTCGATGACAAACCAGACGGGTTTTTGGTCCGGCATGGGTTCGTTTAGGAGACGCAACACGAGCGTATCAATCCATAGACTAATCAACGGGCGAAGCGCCTCGCGCATGGTTGGGCGCGAAGTAATGAAGATCCAACCCCGCCGTGTTTCCGACCAATTGGTTGCCGTCCAGACAGAGCTAGTCTCTTCTGGCTTGGGCAGGAGCCGGAAGCTGTCAGCGCTCATATTGAGAGAACCGAGAACTCCCGTCCGCTGTTGCGGGGCCTTCGGATCAATCAGCATCCAATACTCGGTTCCTTTGACGCGCCGGTCGATTTCGGCAGGATCGGACATCCATTGCACAAGTTCCTCCGGCGTAGGGAGGAAGGTCAGCAGATGCGCGAAAATCTTCTGCGGAGCTTCAACGAAGAAGCGATTCGTCACGCCTTCCGGCTGGTAGAGTGACACGGCCAGTGCCTTGGCTTCCGCCTTGCGGCGGAGTTCTTTCGACGGGTTCCAATAGGGCATCCGCGCATCGAGCGGATTAAGAACGATGTCGCCTCGTCGCTCGTTATAAAACTGCTTCACAAACTCGCAGGCGGGATCATAGACAATGGCGCTATCGCCACGGGTGTCCACCTGATAGAGCATCTGGCGAATGATGCTCGACTTGCCGGAACCGGTGTCACCCACGATCAGAAAGTGCTTGTTTTCGGCATCTCGCGGAATACGCAAGGGTAGCTTCGAATCGTTCGTCGTGATGCCAATGCCGTTACCGCTGACCGCTTCGGTGAAGTCCTTGGCATTCACGAGAACGGGGCCTTTGAGGCGACGCCCGTAGCGAAGTGCCTTGATGCGCCGGATATCCTTCCGAACGGAAAATGGAAGCTGAAGCGCGAAGGTCGAGAGACCAAAAATCAGTTGCATCTTGAAGAGCTGAGTAAGAGAAACCTCCGCATAAATCCAATGCCAGATCCAAGTGTGAAGAGCCTTGTTCGAGTATCTGTGCGGCTGCTCGCGAAGCAGCGAGCTAAAGCCTTTCCGCCGTGCTTCAGATGAAAGCACAAGCGGCAACGGACCACCCGTAGGCTGCGGTGTCGCTCCTGTCTCCACGTCGCCTTCAAGCGCAGTCCGGGGGAGTGATTTGCGATCGGAAACGTAGAGCAGTTGATAGTTGCTACTGGAATGTGTGACACCTGCCAATTCGGTGCGGAGATAGTACGGCAGGTAGTAGCGTTCGAGCGGTGAAAGACCAAATTGAAAGCGGACGTACACAAAGAATCCAGTCGCGACCAGCGCGAGAAAGATCGCGCCAAGGGTGTAAAGATAATGGCGGGGCGGCCAAATGATCGATTCTTTGCGGCCCCACTGCTGGACGGCGGGCATAGCTATTTCTCCTTGTTCTGGCTGCGCTTAGCTAGGAGTTCCTGCGCCTTCGCGGTCTTGGTGGTTTGGACCTGGCGAAAGAGGACGGTGAGCTGTTCCTGGGAAAGTTTGTCGCCGCGCAGCAATGGTTCGAGCGTGTTCATCAAAAGCATCTGAATGCCGACGAGTTCGGTGAAGATGTGCGAATCCATCGGTGTGTGATTGCCGACAACCACGCCGTGCAGTAATAGATCACGAGCCCATTCGCTCGGTGTCTTACCTGCTCGCGAGGCAGCTTCTTCGACCGCCTTTGCCTCGTTTGTCGTGAGCTTGGTACTGAGGTTGGCAGAGCGCCGGTCACGCCCGCGGAGTTTCTCCGAGCTTCGTTTGTCGATCGTTTGGGTCTCACCCACAGGGGGCCTCGATTGCTTTGTTTCGGCGGTATCCGTCCAGATACCAGTCGATTCCCAGATCTTGTGTTTTCAGTGGTATCTGCCGAGATACCAAAGTATCTGGGCAGTTCCCTATAAGGGGTGGAGTGTCACAATTCTTCCGGTGCGAAGCACCGTTCTTGCTCCGGCACGAACTTGAATGCCGGATCACGCCTTCACCGCCCGCACAGAAGGCGTTGACTCCACCCCGGCTACGAGCTTCTTGGCCGGCTCCTCCGACGCGCCATTGCTTGGACCCTTGCGGACACGCAACGTAGAAGGAACCTCCTTTGCCTGGGGCGTCTTCAGAAAGTCCTGAAAGTCCCGGTCCTTCGAAAAGACATAGTTGAGCGCTTTGTCCACAACATCGTCTGCGGATGCGTGGACGAAAGCGGCGTACTGATCGACCTGCTCGGCGGTGGCCTCATCGAGCCGAACTGAAGCACTGATGTAGTGGGTCTGGTTGATTTCGAGCAATGGCATTGTTGTTCTCCTTATAGGTGGTGGAATCAGGCAATCTTTCTGCGAGCAATCATTCTTTGTGCCGTCTGTGCGATCTCCCGTGCACGAGCGCGGCAAAGTGCGATGGGAAGCTCGAATCGACGACGAACTTCAAGCAACGTGACAACGTCGTCTATCGGAATGCCTTCGATGAGCCAAAGTCTGGCCGACGCAACGTCAACCGTCCGCTGAGCGTAGTAAAGAGGATTGGGCTTATCGGCGCGGATCGAAGCCAGCTTGCGGGTAAGCTTGGCGGCGTCTTTGCCGCGGGAAAGCTCATGCAGAACCCATGCCCAATCGTGCTCGGAATGGGTGTGGTTCGATGTACGCTTTCGCGCTGTGATTGGATGGGTCGGAAGGAGGCCATCGGCCGCTAGAATGTCGACCCGGAAGTCATCGCAATGCCAAGTGGAATCGCCGGGGTATTCGACCGTTACGGGATATGCCGGATCGTACTTGCAATTGAAGAATCCGGGCAGACGGAGAACCCGGTTGCAGTCGGTACATGCCGGATCTCCTCCGAAGGTAACGGCAAGCAGTTTCAAGGCGCTTTCTTGTTGTTCGAAAGTGAAGCCGTCAACTCGCCAAAGGATCTGGTATTTACCGAGCGATGTCGAGAGGACTGCATTCGGGGTGGGAACCGCGTCCGAGGCCCGGAGCGAAGAGAGTCGGGTCTCCCCATCGGTATCTAAGTCCAGATAAAGATGCCGTACTCCAGCGATGCATTCTTTGGTGCGCTTGCGGCTGTCCGAGCGAAGCGGATTGGCAGCTACGTAGACGTTCGCGCCAGCAACGTTCTCATGTGCGAGCCAGGCGAGATAGCGAGGCGCGAGCGCAGTCTCCAATTGGACGATTCTCTGAATCGTCGCGCGGGGGACCTCACGTCGTAGAAACAGAGCGATGGTCTCACCCGGAGCAAAGCAACGAGTGAGGAATTCAGCAGCCGTGACGGTTGCATTCTGAGCATTAGGCTGTGGCATGTTTCACCTCGAAAACTGGCTCTATCAGGAAGCGTTTTGCGTCCCGGTCGTATCCACGAATCGCCAGCACTTCGCGGAGGATGCGGCATCCTGGCTGCCGCTCAACGTGGACGACAAAATCAACGGCTTCCCCGATCTCGGCTTCTGTGTCGGAGAAGGTCGTTTGCGCGTGGTTGCGCATGACCAGATTGGCGAACCGGCGGAGCGCTTTCTCCGCGGAATTCGCATGAATCGTCGCTAGCGAACCGGCGTGGCCGGTGTTGAAGGAATCGAGCAGCGTTCTCGCCTCGACTCCGCGTACTTCGCCCAGGATGATCCGATCTGGTCTCCAGCGGAGAGCGGATTTCAAAAGGTCATCGAAAGAGATGTTGGCCTTGAACGTGTCGGTCTGGCATTCTGCCGGCACAATGTTCGGCTTCTGGATGTGAAGCTCCGAAGTATCTTCGATGACCACGATCCGATCGTGATCCGGAATAAAGTCAGCCAATATTCGCAAGAGTGTGGTTTTGCCGGTCCCTGTTCCACCGCTGATGAGCAGGGTCTTTCCGCTGCGGATTTGCTCCCCCAGGAACTCCGCGAGTTGCCGTGTCAGCGTGCCACGAGTGATCAGGTCATCGATCGTGTAATGCCGGCTGGTGAACTTTCTGATTGTCAGAGCGGGGGCCGGGCGGACAACGGGAGGAATCACTGCCGCCAGACGGCTTCCGTCTGGGAGCTGCGCGTGAAGCAAGGGATTGTCTTCGTCTAGCTTCTTACCGAGTTGATTGGCGATTACTTCTAGTCCGGTGCGGAGTTGGCCTGCGTTGAAAGAAATGGTTACGTCCTGGCGCATGATCCCGTCACGTTCGTACCACCAAGAAGCATCGGGATTGCCCATGATCTCGCTGATGCTGTCGTCTAGCAGCAACGGCTCTATCGGGCGGAGGAACGGAAGGATCAATTCGAAGCTCATAGTAGGAACCTCACAGCGATGGAAGCCCAGCGGGTAGCCGGGCTTCCGAGAGTGAAGAACAAGGGCCTATGCGGCCGTTTCCTCCTGGGATGATTCATCGTGTTCCTGATCCTCGGCGGCGGCCTTTTCAGCGCGATCCAGCTTTAGGATCGAGGCGACTCGAATTTCCCAGACACGCCGCTTCGAGTCCGTTTTCTTGCTGTCGTACTCGCGGCTGCGCAGTTCGCCTTCCACTTGGATATGTGCACCCTTGGTTAGCGTCTTGGCGAATTCCGAGAGCTTGCCGAAGACGACACAACGGTGCCATTCGGTGTGCGAGATGTACTTGCCATCCTTCTTGTAGGAGGACTTCGTTGCCAGCGAAAGGGCGGTGACGCTGAAATCCGGGCTGTTTGTACGCCCTTCTGGGTTGCTGCCGAGGAAGCCGATGAGAGTTACTTTGTTCTGATACATGATTGTCTCCGTTTGTTGAATTTCCCGATCTTGATCGGGGCACCATTAAGCGAGTGGGCCATGCTCCCAAGTGCCGAAGCTCTGCATTTACGGAGGCTCCGGAGAAATCTTTTCGGCGCTCTTTGCGAACAAGATTTGGAGGGAAACCGTAACCCGCAGGGCGGCTCAGCCGAAGCAGAAGAGCGAGCTGCCGCAGGGCGCATGAAAAGCCCCGAAGCGGTGCCCGAACGAAGGCGGGATACATAACGGCAGACATTCGTCAGAGCAACGTTTTTAGTCGCGGATTGGCTGCGGAAGGCGACCACGGTCAGTGCTCGCTCCGAGTTGGCATGTCCGGTGCAAGAAAGGTGTAGCTCGCAATCTCCGTTGGATCTCGGAGCGCTCTCGTTCGCCAGGCCCACTACGCACAGAGACACTTGGGGCAGGCCAGCCGGATTGGCAGCAGAAATGGACATCGTTCGTCTCGGGGATTCTGTAAGTATCCTTAGCTGAACGCCTGGTCCGCCCGGAAACGCACGATGGTCAGACCGAGAGGATTCACGGCAAGCTCATTGTTCTTCACGTTCTCGCGAAAGACATACGTAACGCTGGCTGTCCATCGCTCCCGCTTGAGTTCGGTGTGATCCGCGGGATTGGTGTAAACCTTCTCGAATTCGATGCGCGCCGAATATGGAGACTGGCGAAGGTCGTCGAGGATGACGTTCTTGATCTCGACATCGACATAAGGCAAGGTACTGTCTTTGACGTAATTCTGGATGCTGTTGTCCTTGCGCTCCTGGTCGATGACGGCGCGCTGGACATCGCTATTCAGGAAGTAGAGTGACTGCGTTTGATCACGTTCAATGGTGAAACGATTGCGGTCAAAATACAGTTCGGCCCAGCGGGTCAGGTAATACTTGTTCTCCGCCTCCTGGGGGCGATACTGAAAGTTCCGGTAGTCGATCGCTTCCGCATGGCCCACGTCATTGATCCGCACAATCATGGGGTGCATATTGGCTAACGCCGTCTGACTCTTGAAGGTGAGCGCCGCCAACGTGAAGCAGACGGCAGCGAGCACAAGAATCGTCACTTTAAGGTACGTGTTCATTACGAGCGGATCGCCATACTGCTCCAGGTAGCGTTCTGCAGCTCGGGTGATTTGCGGGGAGCCTTCCGTCTTTTTGCTCATAAGCTCTGCAACTCCTAACTTATTTCGATCTCACAATCGCTGTGGCAATGAGCCCGATACCCCCGCCATGCCCGCCTGCAGAACCAGAGAAAATGCTCATCGTCATGGCAGGAATCTTGAAGAGTATGTAGATGTTGACAAGTACCAGCAAGATCAGCAGCGGAAGCTCCTTCACCATGTTGCCGGGATCGGAGAAGTTGACCAGCTCCGTGTAATACTGCGCGAGCAGGTGTGCCAGAATGCTCAGGACGGCCGCGGCGAGCACCTTATAGAAGCAGAACCCAATGAATGCCCGCAGCCATCCCCAGAACAGAAACTCCAGCTTGTCAAAGACAAGAAACGGGATGAATACGGGACCGAGGAGGCCAACGACTGCGCTGGCGATTGCTCCATAGGCGACGATGGCGCTGACCGCAGCGGAGAAGGTGGCAATCAGGACTTGAATAATGACGTACACAATGGCGTAGTAGGGGTTCATCAGGGCTTTCACCATGCCGGGACCGCTCGTGGCCTGAGCCTGATTCAGAATGTTCTGAATATTCGTGATGCTATTGTTGCCGATGACCGACACGAGGTACTGCGCACCGCCGTTGATAAAGCCGCGGAAGGATTGGCCAACACCTGGGATGCTGCTGTCGTAGAACCGCACGAGGGTATAGGCGAAGGTGATCAGCATGAAGAAGCTGAGGAACTTCCCCATGTGGAAACCCTGGCCTCCATGGGTGGAGGCCAGCGATTCCTGCACCCCGAACCAGACGAGCATGATGGTCGCGAGCGCGATGCACATGCGAACCCCCAAAGCATCGATTGTGGGCGACGCTGTGGCGGTCAGCGCGTCACATCCCTGCGTGATCCAATTCAGCACTCCCATACATCACCTCGCGCGGGTAAATCGACGATCAATAGGTCAGGGCTTGTGCGCCACCGTTGTAGGCGGGCGCAACGTGTGTCTGATAGGTGCTCCCGAAGCTCGCAGTGTCCTGGAATCCCGCCTTTAGTGCGTCCTGCTGTTGTTTCTGGGCGACGATCTGTTGAAGCGCAAGATTGGCGTTGATCTGGTTGGCATCCTGCATGGTGCGCAACTGGAGAAGCAGGGCCTGGTTGATGCGTTGAAGCTCCGCCATGATGGTCTGCTGGCTTGGATCTTGGGTTTGCGTCGCAGCTTCCAGATTGGCGAGGTCGGTCTGTCTTGCCGTCTGATTGGCCCGGATCGTTCCAAGCATTTCGAGGTTGTTTGTCAGTACAGAATCGCCGATATCGACGGTGGCGCCCTGTGCGGCAATCTGTTGCTGCCCGGAGACGCTGATTCCACCGTAGCCCGGAATCATGCTGTTGGTACCGGGAACGCTCACTTGTTGGTAGGCGGCTGAAGCTCCATTGCCAGTGTTGGCAGAATTGACCCAGCCTCCCGAGTTGCCGTAGGTATTCGAGATTTGTTGCAGCAGTCGCAAGTCCGAAGTCGGCGAGAGAAATCGTGAATAGAGCATCCGCGGCGCAAGGATCATCTGGTGGTAGAGGTTGTATTGCTGCTTCACCTGGTTGTAGGTTTGGAGTGCCGTGCTCGCGATCTTGACAGTGTTTGAGAAAATCTGTTGGCCGTTCTCGATCTGTTGCACCTGATTGCTAATGGACCGCTCTTCGTGCTCGATCTGGGTGATGGCGTGGGCCGATTGAGTGGGATCGTATACAATCCCCGAGCCGAACTGCGCGTGCGCGATGGCGGCGGGCATGATGGACAATATTGCGGCGAGGGCGAGACTGGTGCGTTTCATTTGGGAGACCTCCTTGTTGGGTAATCAGTGCTTCTTGTTTTTTTCGAGTTTGTTAGCGTCCTGCTCTCCCATCCGGCAGACCTCAGCCGAGGTATCCGAATGAAGACACTGCTGGAATGCTTTGCACACCGCCTCTGAATCGGCAGGGTCGCAGGCAATCTGCTTCTTGCAACTGAAGATGAACAGAGTGGAGAGCAATGCAGCGGCAACGATGATTCTGCGCATATCGGCTCCTTAAAAGCTCTGTGGAATAGTGTGGTTCGAGTACGCAGGAAGAAGCAAGTCCTGCGTGAAATAGACCTTCACGCGATGTCCTTCCCGAATCGTGATCGTGGGTGGTATCTGGATGAAACGGTCAAGAATGCTCGCCGCGGATTGCGAAACACTGCCTGCAGCCCCGTTCGTGAACGCCTGGGAGCCGCTCGTGGTAATGGTGCCGCCACCCTGCGTGATTTGGCTGGCCCCGGCGACTACACCCAACGCGATCGAGGTGCCGAAGATCTGAAGGTAGTGATTATTGACTTTGTCTTTTAGCCCTTGCTCCCCGATTTGATCGAGACCCTGGAATTGGTCGAGATCGACGGAGTAACCGTCCGGCATGATGAGGCGGTGAAAAACAACGGCCATTCGCCGCTGCTGACCAAAGCCCGCCGCTCCAATCTTCTTTGCTTCACCGAGAACAACTGTCCCCTCGGGAATGATTACGTGTTGATGATCGTGCGAATACAGCGGATTTGAGACAAGAACTTTGACGGGCCCTACTGCGTCCCCATCTAGGCGGTTCATCAGAACGGTGTCGAGCACGGAGCCCTCATAAATCAGATAAGGCTGGCCGGTGGCTGAATCGACATTAGCCTCCAGTGGGCGTTTATAGCCTCCGGGAGCATCTTCGCGTTTTGCCTCGGATTCTGGCGCGACAAGACCACCGTTTGCCTGCCGTTCGGTGGGCCCATACTGGGCGGGCGTCGCCTGAGCCTGTTGTTGTTGCGACTGCTCGACGGAGCGGGAAAAAACAAGGTTGGAAGCGAAACGTGAGTTGTCCGCGCGTTCCCGCTCTTTCGCAGCGATTAGCTGCGCCTGCTGTTGTAGGGGCGTTGGTTGCATCTGCGTGTCGCCCTGCTGTAATTGCGAACAAGGCTGGCCGGGAACACAGGGGGCAGCAATGCCGGTGGGGCCATAGCCCGCGGCGACTGTTCGCTGCGCGGGCGTCGCAGACGCAAGGGCCGGATCTTCCATCGCAGCAGCGGCTATCGTTGCCTGTCGCTCTTTCTGACGTTCGGCCTCGATTTGATTTTTCAGCTCCTGCACGTTGCTGTCGGTGTTGTCCTGCAACGTCGGTTGCGGCGACTGGCCTTTAGCACCGGCCTGTTGTCCTGGCGTCTTCTTGCCAGACGAACTGAAGAGCGCCGCCAAGATAACGAGCAATGCCGCACCGAGATAAACGAAGGTCTTGAGGTTTTTCTGCAAGACTCCTTTCGGCAGTTCCAGGTTGCGACGCAACGTGGGATCGCCTTGAGGTTCGGTCTGCGCGTTGGTTCGGGAACCAAGAATGTTGTCGGTCATGGAGGCTATCCCTTGCGCGTGAATTCCATTCTTTTTTTGCCCAACTCTACATATCCGCTGTCCATGATCTTCGGGATGATGTATGTCCCTTCCCGAAGGTCGTAGGTGACGAGGTTGGGCTTGCCGTCCTTCATTTCATACACGCTGAATTTTTCAGGCGCTTTCGTCTTGATGTAGGTGAACTTGTCGTCGTGATAAATCGACTGGATATCGAAAGGAGCTTCGTTTGCCTTGTAGACATAGTCGAACTTGAGCTGGGTCGGATAGGCGCTCTTGTACTCGTCAACGGCCTGTTCAACGTGCGATTGCAGAGCGGCAAGCTGCTGTCGAGACTGTTCGAGTTGGGCGGCCGGCACAAACTGTGGAATGCCGCTCGCGGCCACAATCGCGGAACGGTCGGCGGGTTCCACGATCACCTTCAGGTCAGGGCCGGTGGCGGGGGTCGAGCCCGATATGTCTTGGAGTGTGAAACTGTAGATGTTGCCCTTATCCGTAATGAGGTTCAAGTTGGAGCTGATGCCTTGCTTTGCTGGATGCACAAAGCAGAAATTCCCGACCACGTCCACGATCCAGAAATCCTTGTCGCCAGTGGCCGCTTCCATGATCTTTTCGGTGGTGGGTAGCTCAATGAGAGTTGTGTATTTCAACTTCGCGCGAATCGGAATGATGTCCTGGGAGTGATACTGCACCGTGCGCGCGGAATCTTGCGCTACGAGGCCGATGGAATAAACGATCAACAGACAATTGATAATCCATTTCAGGTGGTTCACAGCATTTCTCCTTTGTGGTTCGCTGTAGGGGTTGATCTGGCCAGCGTGCGCGGCTGGAATGGGTAATCTTGTGCCAGATAGCGAAGCCCATCCGCAACACCGAAGCGATCGAAGTAGTCCTGCTTCTTTAAGTTGTCGCGGGCGTTATTGGTTGCCATCCAATGCGAGACCGAATCGACGTTCAAGTGCACTTTCTTTGAAGTCTGCGCCTTCCGAATCAGCATTTGCCCCGGCGGAACAAGGCCACCGATCAGGTCCAGTTCCGTGTCGTTCAGATGAAACGCTTCGCGGTAAACTTCGCGGTTCATCTCCGGGTTGGCCAAGAAGATCTTCGTGGGGCAACTCTCGGCCACAATCGCCAGCATTCCCGATTCCTCCAACTCTTTGATAGATTGCGTTGCCAGGATCATCGCGGCGTTGTGCTTGCGCCACGTCTTCTGCGCCTGCACCACGTAATTGCGGATCGTCTCGTTCTTGATGAACAGCCACGCCTCATCAAGCAGGAAGGTTTTGAATGTGGCGAGTCTTTGTGGGTCTGCGATCTCGTTCGACGCGCGATGCAAAACGTAAAACAGGAGCGGCTCAAGAACTTCGGGCGCATCATTCCAGCCGTGGAAGTTGAAAGTCTGAAAGCGGGAGAACGAAAGTGTGTCCTCACCGTTGTCAAACAGAAAGCCGTACTGTCCACCGCGAGTCCAGCGGTGTAGTCGTTCCTTCAACTCGCCGATTATGTTGCAAAAGTTCGAGATCGTGCGCTGGTTCGGCTCAAGCACGTACATGCGCTCTATCCCATCCCATAACCGGCGTTCCTCTTTGAAGTCGAGCCGGTAACGCAGTTCATTGCCCTCAATGAGCACACGGAAGAAGCTGAAAAGAAATTGCAGGTTCTCTTTGGTCTGAGGCAGGGAGAAGGGATTGATGGTGAAATCCCGCGCCTCCTGGCCGACGTTCAGGTATGAGCCCCCAAAGATCGTCGTAAGCGACTGAAAGCTGCCGCCGATGTCAAAGATGAAGGTCAGTGGTGAGTACTTCTGCGCGTTCTGCAAAAGGAAATTACAAAAATACGACTTACCACTCCCCGTCATCCCGAGAATCAGAGTGTGGGCAACCTCGCCGTTATGCAGATTAAGAAAGTAGGGCGTGCTGTTGTCGGTTTCAAGCGCGGCCAGGTATTCCGTTCCTAGATGCGCGTTGGTCCTCTCGCCGGGAAGGATCGTAAACAGAAACGACAGATCAGCATAGTTCGTGTTGAGCAGATACATCTTGCGGAGGTTTAGCGCGTAGTTGCCCGGCACGGTTGCGAAATAAGCGTTGAGTTGGTTGTAGGTTTCCGCGAACAGATTGCCGTCCGCATTGGTGAAGACGCCAGTAAACTCGGCCACCAGTTGGTCGACTTCCGTTCTTGCCTGACCGGATGACGCCCGGCCATAGAGCACAATCGTGAGCGAGAGATCACCAAGCGAATGGCCGTCACCCAAAGCACGCAGGCAATCCCCAAGATTTTCGATGTCAGCCTGCTTGGACTCATCCACCAGCACATCGCGCGGGTTCGTCTGTGTGACATCGTTACCCATCTGAGAGACAAACCCTGTCTTCGACATATTGAAGTGGCGGCGGCGCTTGTTTACTTCCTTGCGGGCCTTGTCCGCGGGGAGCTGCGTCCATTCCGTGACGACATAGAAGTTGGCTGGAATCTTTAGGAGTGCGTCGAGCACGAGGGGACGCGTCTCGGTGATGGACTCTTTCATCGTCAGCACTCGGACAATGTGATCGCCTATGCGCAAATAATCGCGCTCCGCTTCGATATCGGAGTTCACCACCTGATAGTCGAGAAACTGTGTGGACTGCGGCCTGCCGGCAATACGCCAGTCGTCATAGTTCAGCAGGCGTCGGAAAAACTTAAACTGTCCCTGCTGATTCAGAATCTCGATTTGCATGAAGTCTGCTAGTTGGCGAGCGAATGCTTGGACGTGCTGGTCGAGCCGTTGAAGATCGTGCTCGATATGCCTATGCAATAGCGTCTTCATGCCGTCGTTGGTGAACTGCGATCTGAGTTCGGCAATCGCGCCTTCTGGATCATGTAAGAGCCGAGCAAGCGCCGTACCTACGCCGGTCTTCGAGCGGGCACCTTCGAGCAGGATGCAATAGAAAATTTCAACCTGATAAAGATGATCGCGCTTCCGTTCAAAGAACTTTCGCCGCTGATCGATCGCTGCATCCACGACAGGGTCGTCATACGTTGCGAATGGGATGTCAGGGCGATTCGATTTGAAGAGATATTGGTAAACGTGGAAGCCTGAGCCAAAGGCTTTGAGCGCCGCTTCGAGTCGCTTGACGGCATACTCCTGCTCCGAGCGGTCAAGACTCTCGTAGTCCACGCCGGAAATACTGAGGACCATTCCTACATCGCCGCTCTTGGTGAGGAAGGTCGTCTCATTCCAGAAGCCGTAGAGATTGATGTGGTCGTTGAGAGCTGCGCTCTCTTTCCAGGGCTTAATGACTTTGTCGAGACGCAGCATTACACCACCTCTACATGTGGGACTTGCTGTTTCGCAGCGTCGTAGCGCAATTTGTAACGCTCAGACTTCGCGAGAATGCGGAGAAACGCCGGATCGCTGTTCGTTACCCAATGACCGAAAGCAAAACCGCCAAGGAACACGGCGATGCCGGCCAAGATGGAGTTGAAGAGATTGAATGCTCCCACCGCGCCAACGCAGACGAAGTAGAACAGAGTGCGCTCGACGCCCAGATAGGTGAGCGGTTTATGCATGCTCTTGAAGACTCGATTTGTACGATGTTTCTGTTCTGTGTTGAGTGGCATAAGGGACTCGTTCAGCATCTGTTGAATTTGGCGGGTAGGGCCTCCTACACGCCCCAAAGCCAACTCAAGACGTTTACGGCGAGAACGGCAATCCCAGTTCCGGCGGCGACGCCGGCCAAGGCCTTCTTTGCGCCGGGTTCGCCGTGGGCGAAACCGTAGCCGCCGATCACGATCGCAACGAGGCTTGCAACCTTTGCAATGGTGCCGGTGAAAAGACTTTGGATAGCGGTAAAGCCCGTGTCGAACGGTGAACCCTGTGCCAGCGCCGCCACAGGAATGAGGAAGAACACGGCAAGAACAACTGTGGCTGGACGCACGCGCTTCGACTGAAGAAGGCTTCCGATTTGGCGGATGGAATGAGCTCGCGACCAACGGGGCATTTGCACCTCCCGCAGCACCTCAAATCGGCTGCTTGTGGCGCAAACGTAACGCTGCTCAAACAACATGTCCAACAACTTCTCGTCACTCTGTTATTCCTGGGAGGAATAACAGATGAACATGGTGTCGCGAGCAAGTAAATTGAGCCTTCCGCTCGCTAATGAATCTTCCAGACTAAGCGATTTGTCGGCAAATGCGCCCCCGGGACTCAATACAAGGAAGGGGCCTAACTACTTGGCCCGAGATACGATTGTGGTGGCGGGGACGCAATCACCTCGCTCGCAAATCTGCGTCCAAGTGCCTAGCGATGATGCAGATGAGGCTGTCGCGACCTGTATGACTCGGTTCTGCTGCAATGCCAGATCGCAACCGAGAAGCGATTTGCTCAATGAAATGTGACGTGAGAAATCGGATTATCGCTGTCTGATATTCCCGGCGGGAATATCACGCGGACGAGAAGTTGTTGGACACGGTCGAAGAAACGAAGCAAATTAGCTGACATCGTCGGTTCCGCGCAATATCCAATAGCGCGCGAAACCGCATTGTAGCGAGGCTTCTATGTCGACCCAGCCCACTCGAATTCCCCCACGCGAGCGGCTACGCTCGGTTCGGGAAGCACCCGTCAACCAACAATACGCCGCACGTTTCCTCAATCTTCATCCGAAGACGGTACTCCGCAAGGCTCGCGAGGGCTCGCTTCCCGCGCATCCGGTTGGGACATGTCGGAAGCGCTGGCATTTCTACCTCTCGGAGCTAGACCAGTGGCTTCGTTCTCAGGTAATCTCAGGCAGCCACCCGCGTCGCCAACCCCAAGGAGATTACATTGGCTAAGCGAACGCGGTATCAGTACGGTAGTGTTGAGATCAACAAACGCGTAACAGGACCGGACGTATGGCTCTATCGTTGGTGGGAACCGACTTCAGACGGTCGCAGGACCAGAAGAGGGTTCACCGTCGGAACCGTCGAAAAATACAAGACGGAGGCCCACGCCTTGAAAGCAGCAGAAGGCATGCGGCTGATGATCAACGATGGGATGCTTGCGCCGAGATCCGGTTCTCTTCTGTGGCATCCTCGACCGTTTCCTGCTCGATCAGAAACAGGAAGAGGACGCCGAACAAATCACTCACAATACTCTAGCCTCCTACCGCAGTATGATTTGCCAACACATCCGACCCAAGTGGGGCGACGTCTGTCTCGAAGACGTTCGGCCCGCTCTGGTACAGGAATGGCTTCGCAAGCTCATCCTCTCGCCCAAGTACAAGGGACATATTCGATCCCTGATGTATCGTCTTTTCGACAAGGCGATGCTTTGGGAATTGCTGAATGTGGAACGAAACCCCATGGACTTGGTCGAAGTGAAGGGCATCAGCAAGCGCAAGAAACGTCCTCGCGTCCTTCAGGTAAAGGATGCTTGGCAAATGCTCGACGCGCTGGTTCAGCCCTTTCGAACCATCGTGCTAATTGGCTTGTGTTTCGGTTTGCGAATCAGCGAAATCCTGGGTTTGCGCTGGACGGATTTCGATTTCAAGCGATCGGTGGTTCTGGTTCAACGATCAGCGGTCGGAAAGCGGCTCAACAAGTTGAAGACGGAGTATTCGCAGGACGAGGTTCCAATCGAACGGGGCTTTATCCTCGAACTCAAGAAATGGCAAGCGCTCTGTCTCGATACCGAAGAGCACTGGCTTTTCCCGAGCCCGGTGACGGGTCGACCGTATCATGCCGACTCGATGCGCAACGACTACCTGGTTCCTACAGGTCTGAAATTGGGACTTGGCAGGATCGGGTTTCACACGTTCCGTCACACATATCGTGCTTGGCTGGACGAGACCGGAGCACCCGTGGGCGTACAGCAGAAACTCATGCGACACGCGCACGTCTCAACCACAATGGACCAGTACGGCAATGCCTCGGCCTTGGCCAAGCGCAAGGCCAATCGGCCCATTGTGCAACGCCTCTTGCAAAGGCCTGCCAATCAAGAGGTCTCCATTCAATAAATAAGGGGAACTGTGTGCCAGTTCCCCTTATTGGACAGTTTTGGACAGTTGCTGCAAGTGCCCAATGGCCCGTAACCTCTATGATTGCGTTGGTTGCGGGGGGTGGATTTGAACCACCGACCTTTGGGTTATGAGCCCAACGAGCTACCAGACTGCTCCACCCCGCAGTTCGATCATAGCAATCGGCTATGGGCACGTCAAACGGGGCACGAATACTTTCGATCCGGGGTTGGCGTCTCTGCAGGGGATGAAGCAGCAGATTCTCTCTAGATGGCAGGGCGGTTCGCCGGTCGCCTGCTTGTCTATTTCCCGCGAATCCCGAAAGCCTGGCATCCTATCTGGTGACGCGGCATCCAACGCGTGTTGCCCGGATTGCGCCGAAAGCATTCTTCCGCGGCGCGCGAGCAAGCTTCAAGAGTAAGGAGACTTCATATGCCGAAGAAAGAACTTGCCAGCCGTCAAACCATGCTCAACGCACAACCTCGACTGCACCAGCGCGCCCGAGAAATTCAAGCCTACGGTACGGTTTCGCATGCTCTGCCGCTGGAATTGGAGGAACCGGTGCGTCTGGAGATGACCGAACAGCTGAATCTATTGCTCGCCGATACCATGACATTGCGTGATCTGTATAAGAAGTCCCATTGGCAGGTTGCGGGAGCCACCTTCTATCAACTCCATCTTCTGTTCGACAAACATTACGGGGAGCAAGTCGAGATTGTCGACACGATTGCCGAACGAATCCAGCTGCTCGGAGGAGTATCGCTGGCCATGGCCGCCGACATCGCCGAGACCACTCGCATCGAACGTCCGCCGCGAGGCAGGGAAGAGGTTCCCGTCCAGATCTCGCGTCTTCTGGACGCTCATCAGATCGTCATTGGACATTGCCGGGAATTGGCGAAACGTGCGGACGAACTGGGCGACGATGGCACCAACGATCTGGTCGTCAGCGATGTGCTCCGCGCCAACGAGCTGCAGGTGTGGTTCCTGAGTGAGCATCTCGTGGCAATGCCACTTGTGCACGCGCAGGATCCCGATATGAAAAAAGCTGGTTAGTTTTCATGTGGACTTGCTGGAAACGAACGCGGGCCCTTGCTGGGGCCTGCGTTCGTTTTGAACAACTATTTCGTGCTCTCCACCTTGTCGTGATCGTAGTATTCGTATGCTGACATGGGCTTCTCGCCTCCCTTTTTCCAGATGCGAGAGTCTTCCGGTAATTTGTTGAGGACGCGCGCCATTTCCCGGATATGCATGGCAACCGTTCCGCAACAGGCCCCGATGAAGTTGATTCCCAGATCGCGCGCGTTCAGGGCATAATCCGCCATGTCTTTGCGCGTCAGTTGGAGAGGGTCCAACGCGTAGGGAAACTCTGGAAGACTGGTGAAGTCAGGCTTGTCTTTCGGAGTGCGATAAGCGACCGGCTGGCACGCGAGATATCCGTCGACGGCCTTGCGCATCTCCTCCATGGGGCCGAGGATGTGCTCAGGCGGACGCAGGCAATTCATGCCGACGATATCCGCACCCGCGTCGAACAAGGTTTTCGCGGCCTCCGCAGCGCCTGTGCCTTCCGCCGTCTCATCTTTGTTCTCGAAGCAGATCGTCACCATCGCGGGCAAGCCCGTCTTTCTGGCTCGCTCCACTGCGATTAACGCCTCTCCCAGCCAGGAAAAAGTTTCGCCGATGATGAAGTCCACTCCTTCGTCGATCTGCACCGCAAGCTGTTCGTCGAAAGTCTTGCGGACGCGGTCCGCCGCGGAAGGGCTACCGGTCTCGAACATCCACGTGAGGCTGAGATTGCCTGCGACCAGGCATTGATCGCCCGCGACCTCGCGCGCCACACGAACAGCTGATCGATTGAGTTCTTCCAATCGATTTTCGAGCCCAACCGTTGCTAGCTTGTCACGGCTCGCGTAAAACGTGAGCGCCTGCAGCACTTCGGCACCCGCCTCACGAAACTCCACATGCAGTTCCCGGAGCGCGGGCGGATACGTCAACGCGACTTCCGGAGTGAACGGGCCCGCACGCACCCATCCGCGCTTTTCCAGTTCGAGTAAGTAGCCACCGTCGCCGAGGACCGGCCCTTCTTTCAATCGTTCGAGGATGCCTTTCTTTTTCATGCTTGCTCCTAATCGCTAGTCGTCGATGTACTCGTATTCCGCTTTGATAGGGCGGTTTTCCACAAAACGATCCGGACGGAATGCGCTGATATCAACGCTCTTGCCCTCTCCATCCAGCACAAGTTCACTCATCACCAAGCCAATAGCGGGAGAAATCTTGAATCCCATGCCTGAAAATCCTGCGCACACATGCAGCCCACGTAGACGCCAGTCACGCCGCGCATCACTTCCGCTCCTTCAAGTTTCGGAATCCGGCGGCAGGCGCGCTCTGCGGATAATCATCCGGATCGACGGGGCGCTTGCCATAGAAATCACCGACCAGGAATTTGTCGTGCGCATCGGATCGAAAATAGGTTGCTGTGATCGAGTCGATGCATGCGCAACCCCCGCCTCTCATGTCGGGAGCGTTTCGAAGAATCGCAACCTGGTGATATTCACACTCCATGGGCAGGTCGTACCCTGCCTTCAGCAGCAGAGGCCTGGTCCACGGGCCAGTGGCAACGATGACGCTTGGCGCTGAGATTGTCCCGCCTGAAGTGACGACTCCGTTTACGTGATGCCCTTCCACAATCAAAGCCGTCGCTTCTGTTCGGGAGAGATACATTGCGCCCAAATTACGGGCCGCTGCCAGAAAATCACCCGCAACGCCCGCGCCGTCGCCGTATCCGGAGTCCGGCTCATACACGGCGAGTTCGACGTCGTCAACTTTCCAATCGGGTTCCAGTTCGCGCAACTGATGCTTTTCGATCACTTCGACGACCGCGCCCAGCTTCCGCTGCATCTCAATATTCAGCTTCAACCGCTCAGTTTCATTCGGATGCACGATGCCGACGAACCCCGTCGTACGGAAATCTCCGGGAGCGCCGATGACTTCGTGCCAATTCTGAAACATGTTCAGGCTGATCTACGCCATCCGCACTTCGGCAGGGCGGCTGTAATGCATTCGCACGAGAGCCGAAGAACGCCCGCTGCCCCCGCGGCCGACATGATCTTTGTCGATGACGACGATCTTGCCCGCATTACGCTTCGCGAGTTGGAACGCGATGGAGGTTCCCATAACCCCTGCGCCGAGGATTACGACATCGGCCCTTTTGGGTAGCGAATTGGAATGCCCGTTGCCGGCGTTCATGCTGCCGCCTCCCGCAAACGTCCCTTTCTCCAATCGCGTAGAGTCTGATGTGCTGCGTTGCGGCCGGGCGCTCCCGTCACTCCGCCTCCGGGATGGGTCCCGGCCCCGCACAAATACAATCCATCGATGGGCGTGCGGTACTGCGACCATCCAGGCACGGGGCGCATAAAGAAGAGCTGTTCCAATCGCAGATCTCCATGGAAAATGTTGCCTTCAGTGAGCCCGTAGGTGCGCTCAAGATCGAGTGGAGTCAGGACTTGCCGCGCCACGATCGAACCAGGAACGTTCGGCGCGTACTCGGCTATCTTCTTTATTACGCGGTCACCCAGCAGTTCCCGCTTCTCATCCCAATTGCCCTCTTTCAGATGGTAGGGTACGTACTGCACGAAGCACGTCAGAATGTGTTTGCCGGCGGGTGCAAGCGATGCATCCGCATTAGAGGAGATGACACAATCTACCCAGAGTTCTTCGGGAATTTTGCCGAACTTGGCGATGTCGTAACAGCGCTCAGCGAATTCCAGCGATGGAACCAGCGTGTAGAACGTCCGTTCCAGAGCCGTGGCGCTGGCGGATGTTCCTGTGAACCTTGGTTCTTCGGACAAGACCATATTTACCTTCGCGCATGGTCCCTGCATCTTGATTCCCCGCACGGCAAACAGGAAACCTTCCGGCAGATCTTTCGCATCGACGAGTTTCAGGAATGTACGCTTCGGATCGGCGTTGGAGAGAATCACGCGAGCCCGAAGTTCCGTGCCGTCCTCGAGAACCACGCTGCGTGCGCGACCGTTTCGAACGTCGACGTGCGCCACCGATGTGCCGGTGCGAATCTCGGCTCCAAGTTTCTTGCCGGCGGCGGCTAGTGCCTGCGTGATCGATCCCATTCCGCCCATCACGTGGCCATAGAAACCCTGCAGCTCATGTTCACCTCCGCTAAGCAGGTGAAAGAGAAGTCCGATCGCGGTTCCGGGTTGATATGGGCCGCCATGCTTGCCGTAAACATTGTTGGCGAGGAACATGGTCTTCATTTTGTCGGACTCATAATTCTGATCGAGAAACTCTCCGAGGCTGCCGGTCAGGAAAGAAACCAGCTGCGAGATCTCAGCGCCGGAGATACCCCGAAACCGCTTGCCGGTGCGGAACAGGTCACTCCAACCTTTAAGGCTCGATGTGTCAATCTCCGGCGGCGGCTCCATAAAGAACGGCTGCAGGTAGCGCGCCAGCTTTTTCAGTTGATCGTCCAATTGCACAAAGCGCGCAGCATCTTTGGTGGAAATCTTGGAGAATTCCTGCCGCGCGCGGTGGCGGTCCGCCCACCACGGCACGACGTGACCATCCGGAAAGGGAACTTGAATAGCGGGATCGCAGGGAATCATGCGCAACCCGTGATCCGCCAGCCTTAACTCCGAAATCACCTCTGGCCTCAGCATGCTCGCAACATAAGAGGTCGTAGAGACCCGACAGCCGGGCGCGATTTCTTCGGTGACACAGCAGCCCCCAACAATGTCTCGGCGTTCCAGCACCAAGACGGAAAGTCCCGCCCTAGCCAGATATGCGGCCGCAGTGAGCCCGTTATGGCCCGCGCCGATGACGATGGCGTCGTAGATGGATTGCGAGTTGGGTTCTCGATCTTGACTGCGAGTCATGATAGTTGCTCAGAGTCGAATAACCTTACCGTACAAGTGAATAATAATGAAATTGAAACACAGAATCCTTTACGGTATGCTGGCGTGACTTTAAGTCATTATTTATGCCGGGAATTGCCAGCAACCGCTCTGCGCCACCTTTGTACCAACGTCAGGCGAAGTTGCGTCCCCGGTCGGAAGAGAAGCGCAATCGCATTGTGGAAGCCGCCACGCTTCACTTCGCGGAGCATGGCTACCATTCCGCGCGAGTCGGCGACATCGCCACTGCGCTGGGCATCGCCAAAGGCTCCATCTTTCAGCATTTCGGCAGTAAAGACGGTCTGTTTTTCGAAGTCTACAAGCGTGCCGTCCGCTCCTTCGCCCGCTATCTGGACGCGCCCGCAGAGATCCGTCAGACTGGATTCTTCGAAGTGCTGCGCTACTGGTTGGTGCGCACCGAGCATCTCGTACACGAGGATTGGATTCCGTATCGCATTTCGCTGCTGGGAAATTACGGCACCGACCTCGTTCTGAAGCGTGAGATCAATCGCTTCCTGATCAGCGAAGATCCCTACGGCACCGTCAACTTTGTCCGCTTCGGCATTGAGCGGCATGAGCTGCGCGATGATCTCGACATCGAGATGATGGTTTCCATCATCGACTGGATGGTTGAGCGTTTCCAGGATGCTCTGCTGACTGCGGAACTCGATCCCGGATTATTTCGACGCCAGGGGGAGTTGGCGGAGAAAAAGGACGCGAGGATTCAGCAGTTCCTATCCGTTTTACAAAGAGCGATCGGTACCCCACGCATGGCCGCGGCCAGTGCGCGCCCGAAGTTGCGGGCAAATTATCGCCGATAGGCGCCGCTCATGTGCGGTATTCTTTCGTGCAGTCGTGAAATCATCACCGAGCGTAAATATGCAGGCATCCATCGAGCAGATTCTGTCCAGCTACAACGACCGCGCCCCACTGTCGGAGGCATCTACCATCCCCGCGCCCTGGTACGTCGACCCGCGAATCGCAGAGCTTGAACGGATCAACGTGATCGGCAAGACGTGGCAGTTGGTCGCGCGTACGAGTCAACTGCAAAATGTGGGAGATTTCGTGTCGACGCGGCTCGCGGGCGAACCCATCGTGGCGGTCCGGGGCGCCGACGGCGCACTGCGTGCCTTCTATAACGTCTGCCGGCACCACGCCGCAGCGGTCGTGACGCAACCCTGTGGTCAGGCCGCCATTCTGCAGTGTCCGTATCACGGTTGGAAATACGGCTTGGACGGATCGCTCAAGGGCATGCCCGAATTCGAGGGCGTCGAGAATTTCGATCGCACAAAGAACGGCCTGCTTCCCATCCGCGTTGAGACCTGGGAATGTTTCGTGTTTGTGAATCTCGATCCCGATGCGGTTTCGCTCCACGAAATTCTCGGTGGACTCGTCTGCCGCGTTGCGTCTCTCGGCATCAGCAAGTTGCACTATTTTGACCGTCGCACCTATGACATCAAGTGCAACTGGAAGGTCTACATCGATAACTACCTCGACGGTGGGTATCACGTGCCTCACCTGCACAAAGGCCTCAGTTCGGTACTCGATTACAAGCAATACACGATCGAGAACGAGGACAATTACTGCCTGCAGTCAAGTCCGATGGTGGCGTCGGATGAAGATGCTGCTACGGGAGCGACTCGCAAGGGCGATCGCGCCCGGTATTTCTGGCAGTATCCCAACCTGATGATCAACTGCTACGAGGGATACATGGACACGAACTATGTCATCCCCGTCGACGCGGATCACTGCACGGTGATTTTCGATTTCTATTTCAGCGATGTGAGCGAAGCTCGCCACGCCTACAACACCGAGTCGGTTAATGTAAGTAACCGCGTCCAGGATGAAGACCTCGGGATTTGTGAAGACGTGCAGCGCGGGCTGAAGTCTCGTGCCTACGGAGCAGGTCGCCTCTCGGTCCGCCGTGAAGCGGGAGAACAATTGTTCCACCGCCTCCTGGCGTCCGACCTGAAGGCAAACTCGGCTGTCCTCCTAGAGACGTAGCTCGGTACGTCTCGGTGGCCCTCACGACTCGTTGCGCTGGCGGCAGGCGTTGCAAGCAGCGTCTCTAAGAATCACTGGTGATCTCGCGGAATCGTCTCCTGCCATGTCTTTGATTTCCGCTTCTGCCCGTCTTTCAGCAGCTCCCGCGTGTATTTGTAATAGAAATTCTTCTGATCGGTCGTGACCAGAAGATGTCCGCGCCACACTAGCGTACGGCCTTTTAGTGTGAATACGCTCTCCGCTTCGCCGCGCACCGAACACATTTCTGGATGGGCGTCATCTCCCTCGTATGTGAGATTCTCAAAGTCGTCTTGCTTGCCCCACGGATATGTATACCCGTCCTTCCCTTTCCAATGCACGGTAGTTTTCTGGCGCGCTTCGTCGCGCTCGACCATCCACTCGCCCGGCCAGGGGAATCCTTCACTCTTAATATCAGTCCTCTCTTCGGTTGGTTGAGGAACCGAAAACTCCGGGGCGGGCGTTCCGTGTTCTGATACGACAGGCAACACGAGACGCGATCCACCGGGTCCGCCGAGTTCGAGCGATGTCGTCATCGCATACGGGGTCGGCAGCATCATTGGCCAAAGCGCGTTTGAGATCGCCGCGCGAATGCGATGGCCTTTCGGGAACACCCACGAAGCGAGGTGCATCTCGATGTCGAGAGGATAGACTTTGCCTGGCTCCAGATCGCGCGGTTCGCTCATCGAGTCGCGCTGCGCACCGTTGATTCCCGCGCCTGTGATCTGAGTGACTGTGCCGTCGGGAGCAACGTCGGACAATCGCGCGAACCAGTTAGCTTGCGTCGCCGTCGCGGAAGCTTGCAACAAAGCACGAGGGCGCCCTAGGATCGCCACATCCTGTACCAGCGGCGCGGAGTCGTAGACGAGGCTGAAGGCATCAACGGGCCTCGGATCGCTCAACAATTCTCCCCACCAAAAGCCTGCCTCCACTCCCACCGTCGGAATATATTTCAGTTTGTGAGTTTCTCGTGCCCCTTCGGAATCCGCCAGCGCGTGGTTTGCCTGCAAGAATAATGTGGTGGCCTGCGCATTTGCCGGGGGCCAAACATCTTCCCGACGCCATTCTCCAGGCACGCTCTGCAGATTCGGATCTGGCGTATGCCAGTGCTGCATATAGACGACCAGTCGAGGATCCTGTGTAACTCCCGTGTCGCGTCCCTTGAGCCAGTAATCGAACCAGCGGACCGCCTGATCGCGCCACTCTACTCGTGGCCCGAAGTCGGCGTCGTTCGGGAAGGAATGATTCCACGGCCCGACAATTGCTTTAATCGGCGCCTTGGACTTCAGCAGCATGTCGATCACGTTATCGCGGTAGCCATCCTGCAGGCCTCCGATCAGAAAACTTGGGATCGTGATTTCGCTGAGAGGACGCACACGGTCGCGCCAGAACGGGCCATCGTGCTGATGTTTCAAATAGAGCAGGGACCACGGGGGCGAGTCGAAGCGCGGCTCCAGAGTCTTCTGATCGAGCGAATAATCCGGAGCGCCGACCCAGCCTTGAGCCATGTCCATGTTTAGTTCGAACTCGTCGATGTGGGCGATGCCGTCGATGTAGTGAACGTCATCGTGAAACAACTCCGCGGTGGCATGCACGGCGACAATTGCTTTGAGGCCTGGAGCGTGCCGCATCGCCATCTGCAACGCCGTAAATCCGCCCCATGAGATCCCGAACATCCCCACATTTCCGTGGGACCACGGTTGATGAGCTAGCCACGCAATGACTTGTTCGCCATCCTGCTGTTCCTGCTCGGAATATTCGCGTTCCGGCGGAACTCCCTCGCTCGCACCAAATCCGCGAATGTCGACGCGAACGCTCACATAACCGCGACGCGCAAAATACGAGTGCTTGGGATAGTCTCCGGCGGCGGTGCCATCATCTTTGCGATATGGCAAGTATTCGAGCAGGGCAGGAAACTTCTCTCCGGCCGTCGCCCCCTCCGGCATGTATAAGGTCGCCGCAAGACGTACGCCATCTTTCATCGGAATCCAAGCTTGCTCCATGCGGACTCCGTAAATGGCCGGTGACGGTGATTCGACCGCGCAGAGGGAAGAAGGGGAAATGAAAATCAGGCAGAGAATCCAAGTTGCTTTTGCCAAAGCTGTCTCCGAGTGCGACCGTGACCCGCAGTCAGTCTGGGCCACTCTGTTCGCGGCGCAGGGCGCGCAAATCGATTCCGAGCTGCTCCGCTTTCTTATACAGGTGACTGCGCTCCAGGCCAAGACCGTTTGCTGCCAGACTCATGTTGTTGTTCGTGCGCTTTAACTCAGCCAGTATTGCCTCTCGCTCAAACGACTGCACTCGATCGGAAAGTGGTCCGGAACTCATTGCCGCTCCAAAGACCGACGCCCCCGCGGGATTCTTCGGCAAAGCCATTTGCACCGTGGCTAGATCAACCTGACCTTCGGTCGCCAGCAGCATCAAGCGTTCGACCATATTACGCAGTTCGCGAACATTTCCTGGCCACGCATGCGATTGCAGCGCCTCCATGGCGTCGCCGGAAAAGGGAACCGGCTTCCAACTATTCTGTGCGCACACCTGCTCGGCAAAATGTTCGACCAGGGCTGGAATATCGTCGCGCCGCTCGCGCAGCGGCGGGAGGACTAGAGGAAAAACATAGATCCGATGAAATAGGTCCTGGCGAAACTTCTCTTCCCGCACGCGCGCTTCCAGGTCACGATGAGTAGCGACTACCACTCGAACGTTCACCGTAGTCGGCTTCTCTCCGCCGATTCTTTCGACTTCGCCTTCTTCCAGTACGCGCAACAGCTTCGCCTGCATATTGAGGGGCATGTCGCCGATCTCGTCCAGAAAAATCGTTCCCTGATCGGCCTGCTCGAATTTTCCGATGTGGCGTCCGGATGCCCCGGTGAACGAACCTTTCTCGTGCCCGAAGAGTTCTGACTCAATCAATTCGGCCGGCACCGCTGCGCAATTCAACGTCACGAATGGACCCGAAGATCGCGCGCTCCGTTCGTGGATTGTGCGCGCCACCAACTCCTTGCCCGTGCCGGTCTCGCCGAGTATGCACACCCGGGACTCGCTGGCTGCAACCCGCTCCAGTTGCGCCATGACGCGGCGCATTGCCTCGCCCTTCCAGACAATTTCGTGCTTGCCCAGTCGTTGGCGGAGTTGCCGGTTTTCGCTTTCCAGTCTCTGCAGCTTCAGCGCGTTATCGACGGTCAACAACAATTTGTCGGTAGAGATCGGCTTTTCCAGAAAGTCGAGGGCGCCCAGTCGCGTTGCCTTCACTGCCATCTCGATGTGCGCTTGACCGGACATCATCACTACGGGCGCGGTGACTCCCTGTTGTTTCAATTCTTCTAACAGCGTCAGGCCATCCTTCCCGGGCATCACCACATCAGAAAGGATCAGATCAAAGGCTTGTCCTTTCGCAAGTTCCAAAGCTCGACCCGCGCTGTCGCATACGGTGGCTTCGTGCCCCGCCAGGCGGAAGGCGCGCGACAGCGACGCCAGCGTGTTGGCTTCATCGTCGACGATCAAAAGATGCGCTTTAGGCGGCAACGTTCCTCCTCGATTCTTATCCCTGAGCGGGATTCTTCGGCAACTCGATCACGAATGTGGTTCCGCGTCCCGGTTCGCTTTGCACGCTGATTCGTCCGCCGTGATCGCTGACCACCGACTGCACAATCGCTAGTCCCAGTCCGGTTCCGTACTGCTTGCTTGTGTAGTATGGCGTGAAGATGCGCTCGCATTCTTCGCGCGTCAGGCCGGAGCCAGTGTCCGCGACTTCGATCACAGCGTTGCTGCCTTCGCGGCGAGTTCGCAGAGTTAACGCGCCGCCGCTTGGCATCGCATCCATCGCGTTGAGGACGAGATTTGACAGCGCCCGATGCAGCAATTCCGCGTCGGCATAGATCGGTTCCAGATGTTCATCGAGCCGCAAATTACAGAGTATCGCTGTGCGTCCCGGAGTTTGAAGCTGCGCCTGAAACAGTTGATGAACCGCGGTCACAATTTCATTCACCTGCACCAGGTGCAATTGCGGTTGCGGCATCTTCGAGAATTCGCTGAAGCGCCCGATGATCCCCTTCAAGTTCGAGATTTCCGCCAATAGCGTCCGCGAGCTTTCACTGAATACTTCTTCGAACTGTTTCGGAGTTTGCGTGCGCGCACGAATCAGATTTTCGACGGTGAGTTGAAGAGGGAACAAGGGGTTCTTTAATTCATGCGCCAGACGCCGCGCCAGTTCTCGCCAGGCCGCAACCCGCTCGGTTTGTACCAGACGCTCTTTCTGAGCCAGCAACTCGGTGGTCATGCGATTGAATGACTCTGCTAGTTGGGCCACCTCATCGTTCCCCTGCACTTCCACACTCGAATTCCAATTTCCGGCGGCGACGTCCTGAGCAGCCTGAGCCAACTGCTCTACGGGACGCGTCACGCGAGCCGCCGCCCAACTGCTGAGCAGAATCGCAAGCACGATTCCACCTCCGCCAGCCAGCAACGCTGAATCGCGAATACGGCGCTTTAATTCGAGGTATTGCCGGCGAGAATCTCCGATCAACAAGATCGCCAGCAATGGACGATCCTTCCCCACGCCCCACAGCGGGATGGCGTGAAATACCTCGTCATCCGCGTGATCCGGCGCCCAGCTCACGACACCGGTCATTTCCTGATCGTAACGACGAACCGCATCAATCAAAGGCTGGAACTTTTCCCCGAAACGATTTCCGCTAATAGCATTTTCGGAATTGGCCGGATTCAACAATTGATCCGCCGAAAATCGATCGCCTCGATTCTGGTAAAGCAGCGCGCGCATGTCCGGAGCCGGTTCCAAAGCTGCGAGAAAAGCCTTGTCCAACCGGCGCCCGCCGATGACATAGACCGGATGATCCCCCACACGAGTGGCTCGCACAGCAAACAATCCGAGAGCCGTTGAATCCTGGAGTTCTTCAAGCTTCAGAAAAGCGCCTTGCTGGTTCAGCCCCGCCAGATTGTCAAATCCGGACTCGGCGTATCCGAACTTTGCCGGCGACTGCGCGGAAGAAATGATGACTCCACGCTCGTCCAGCAATTCGAGAAAGTCGAGTTGCTGAGTCTCTGCCATCGAGCGGGAAAGGTCGAAATATTCGGCAGAATCAGCGGGGGTGCCACTCAGCGTCGTCGCCATCCGGCTGACCGCATCGGAAACGGCGATGCCTTCGACTCGTCGCGCCACGTCGTCGCCGCGGCGGTCGAACTCGCGCTGAAACTGCTGGACGAGCGCCGCAGTCCGCTCGCTCTCCGTTTTGTCAAATGCGTTGCGCGTGACCGCTTGTACCAGCCATGCAACCGCACCAACCGACATAATTACCGTAATGGTGAAAACAGCCAGCAGTTTGCGTCGGAATGTCATGGCTTTGCGTTCTCCAGCCACGCATTGGACAAGTCCCACGCTCCGTCGGCGCGCAAACCCCAATTTCTCAATCCCGTCGCGGAAGCATACGATACCGGCAAGTGGAACAGCGGTACCACTCGTCCCGTGGCCATCACCGCCAGTTCGGACTCATAGAGATTCTCGACCGAACCAACTTTGCTCTTCACCGCGGGCAATCCCGCTTGAGCGATGAATTCCTGCATGGCGATCCACGGATCGGAAGACGACAGCGGAATCCTCACCAGTCGCAGATCGGCGCCGGCCCCAGCAATCGGCTGCAGCAACAACCCGGCATCTCTGGCATTCAAAGCGATTCGCTCCGCCAACAAACGGTCCAGCGGGTCGCCGTTGTCGTAACCCAGTTTCCAATTGGGAACAGAGTGCGCTTGACCGCGCAGTCGGCGTGCCGTCGGCATGTCTGCCCCCGAGGAGAATACGAAACCATAGCCGCTCATCCATGTAGGAAGAATGCTTCCAGCCGGCTGGCCCGAGCCTTGCAACAAAACGTCGCGGATCGAACCTCGCTCCACACTCCATCCGAGTGCCTCGCGAAGCAAGCTTTCTTCCGGAGACGAAACATCTCGGACGAATACCAGCGCGAGCAGCTCTATCGGAAGAGATGTTGCCAGTCGTTGGCCTTGTTGCGACACGCGGTGCGCCTGCTCCGGAGCCTTCTCCACCAAATCTGCCTTTCCCATCTGCAAAGCCGTCATCTGATCGCGAAAACTTTTTCCCAGTTCAATTTCGATCCCATCAAGAAAGGGACGTCCGCGCCAGCAGTTCTCCCCCGCTGCTAACGTCACCCAGCGTCCAGGCTGCCATTCCATTACATGAAAGGGGCCCGTGCCGCTCAGGGTCCCATCAGCATTCCGCTTCACGATCGCGTTTCGTGGCAGCGCCAGTTCTGCGAGAAGATGGCTCGCCGCCGTATCCTGTTCAGACGCACCGCGATCAATGACCACCGCGTCTCCGTCGGCACGCACGTTCCAGGATGGATTTGCAAAACGCAACGATGATGCCGCGACCTCCGCTGTGAGCGCCGTCCCGTCCTGAAATTGCACGCCGTGCCGGAGCCGAAACTGCCAATGCTGATTTCCTTGTACCGCCTGCCATGATTCCGCTAGCGCTGTTTTAATGCGTCCGGAGTCGTCCACTGTTACCAGCGTGTCAAAGATCAGCGCGGTCAAACTGCGTCGTCCAAGCGAATCGGGAACATTGCGATCGGCAGGGTCTAGCGACGTCGGCGCCGCACGCACCTCCACGCGGAGCGTGCCTCCGTATTGTGGCCGCGTCTCTGCATTTGCGGGCAATGCGCCAATCAGCAGGCTACTGGCTGCAAGCCACCGCCAACCGAAATGCTTCATAGTTACCCGTCTCTTGGTTCTTAACGACTGCGACGGCACTGTCGCCTCTTGCTTCCGTCCATAAGGCTGAAATCGTGCCGGGAAAATCAACAGGCGCGCTGACTGGAACCGGATCACGATCCGGCACTTCATACGCCCGCGCTGAATCCGAAGCATCGGTCGGGACAATCGCCAGTACTTGCCACCCCGCCCCGCACGATGTTCTTAGGCTGGTGAGATCGCTGCCCCAGTTCAACCTAACGGTGCGGTTCGTGGCCCCGTCGAAGACGTGGACTTGACCATCCACGGCAGCAAAGATCCAAAGCGGAGTCCTGTCGCTCGGCAGCAACGCCGCTGAATAAAACTTCGGGACTGTCGTGAGTTTGCCTCCTGCTGAAGTCAAATCACCGGTAAAGAAGTTGCGCGCGGGTGCAAAGAACCCTTGCGTCGGTATGGCGGCGGAAAGGTTGTTCGCCGACCCGACACCTGAGAACCCTGCGTTGATCGCAGGAGCGATGAGGGGCCAGGGATCATCTCCGTCGTGGCAATTCAGAGCCGCATATCCTCCCGCAGCGCTATGACAGACGACGCCAGGCAGATAAACGTCCAGTCCGTCTCTGCTCGGGATGATTCTCCCTCGCAGATCGCGCGGCCACGGCTTCTTATGCGCGATCTCCAGAGCCTGCTCTCGCTGCCAACTGCCTCCCTGCAACCGGTGGATCGAAACTGTCTCGGGATCGAGCACCGCGATTCGAGTCGGCGTCGCATTCTCTTCCAGAACGGCGAGGTCGAGAATGCGATCAGCTTGGCTCCACAGATAAATCTTCCGCAGGCTCAGCGGCACCGAATCGTGCCCGGACGTTGCACCTGCCGGCCGCGGCGCCGATATGATCGCGATTGCCGCTTCGTTCGAACCATGCCGAACCTCCGCCACCCACACGTAAGAGGTCAGGTTTTCCGAGAGCGAGATCGTGACGACCGCGGCTGCCGGATCATCCGAAGCCAACCGGACGCCCATCGACTCAAGCGCCGTGCGCAGGCCGTTCTGGATGATCTCGCTGTCGCGCCGTCCCAGAGAAGACCGATTCTCTACCGTTAACGAGATCGGAGCGCTCCCCGCCAGCGCCACAATCTTGCGCGCCAGTTGCTGCTCCGGAACGCTCCAATCCATGCCGTTTGCGACCATCGACGAGAGAAGGATCAGGACAAGAACTGGCGCCAAGATGTAAGGGCTGGGCGCGAAGCGAGGAGCGCGGCTCACTGAGTTCGGAATGACGTTTGGGATAGCCAAATTATAACTGCTCCGCACATCGATCCACTGCCGGCTGCTCTGTACTGTTTGGACACCGCCAGCCTTATATGCGATGTCGCACCCCGCCCGTCATTGCTTCGGTTCGCTTTTTGCGGGTGCCACCTGCTGCGAAAAGAACAGCCGAAAGACCTGTCCGAAAATCAGTTCTTCCGCCAGAAGCGCTACTGCCAGTGAGAAAACCATTCCTGCCACCACTGCCAGGAATGTGATTGCCATCTGCATAACATTCTCCTGAGATTTCGAACTCGATCTTTACTGCCTTCTCCAATCAGCTGAACTACTACTAGTCGGCTGCCTGCGCCGGAATTTGCTCACCGGCGATGACGGCGTCGTCTCCAACCGTTCCAAATGCCTGCGCCGCCTGCTCGTCGCGCTCGTCGTGGATTTCCACCGCATCTCCCGTCCGCAACATGGTGAACAGCCGCTCCATATCTCGATTGCGCAGCCGGATGCAGCCGTGCGAGGCCGCATGGCCCACCGACCTCGGCGCATTGGTCCCATGAATCCCGTATCCCTTCTGGCTGAGCCCCAGCCAGCGCGTGCCGATCGGATTGTTCTTGCCGCTGGGGATCACCGAACCCGGGTGGTAGTACGTGGGATTGGCCACGCGACTCACGATTCGAAACGAACCGGTTGGGCTCGGACTGGCCGCCGCGCCGACCGCGACCTCGAATGTCGCGATGACGGTTAGACCTTCGATCACAGCGAGCTTGCGGTCTGGAATGCTGACGACAGCAACCCGGACGGCGCGTCCAGCGTTGAGGGTCCCCGTTGTCTGCCCAAATGCAAATGAGGGCGCTGCAAGAACAATGATGGAGGTTATGAATACCTGCACCCGCACTCGGCTCGTCAGCTTTCTCAGGTCCCAGCGGTTCATGTGTCCCTCTCGAAACTGCAACCGCAATTACAGAGAGCACCGCCGGTGCCGGATCGTATCTACATGAAAATAGGAGTGATATGTGCGTCGCTCATCAGGCTTTCTGTGGGGAAAAAACGACAAGTGTGTCTAGCGGCACACAGGTTCGGGCGATCCCGTGGCTTGAAGAGTCGATTGGTTAAGCAGGCGGAGGACGACAAAGGAAGGTGGGGAAGGCTGTTATCGAGTGCCTTCAAGCGCCCGGCCGCCGCCGTCTGGGGTAACGGCTTGTGGGGTTCTGTGGGTGCGGCCGGGCGATCCTATGACTAGAAGGCCCAGTTCAATTGTGCTTATTTAAGACCTGGCGACCCTCTATTTCTGTGACCTCCGTCACAGTTGCGCGTGATCGTCCTCATCCCAGAATCGCTACTTGCAGTTCGCCCAAACCGGTCTCCTGCCTGACGCAGCAAGCCCACGAGTCTTCGGCATCCCTTCGTGCCTGGAGATGCTTAATTTTCTTGCGTGACTGAGCCCCGCAATCCGCCTAACTCACATCCGCCTGTGATCAGGATCACCGATTGTCCGGCGCCCAGTTCTTACACTCACAAGTGAGCGAGCCACAATGCTCATCCTATTTCCGGAGATCGCCCTATCATGGCCTACGTAATCAGTGACAACTGCATCAAAGACTCCCTCTGTGTCGAGGTTTGCCCGACCGATTGCATTCATCCCAAGCAGGACGAGCCGGCCTTCGAGGCCTCCACCCAGATGTACGTCGATCCCGAAGGCTGCATCGATTGCGGCGCCTGTATTCCGGCCTGTACATCCGACTCGATCCACGCACTCGAAGATGTGCCCGAAGACAAAAAGGAATTCATCGAGAAGAACGCCGCCTTCTACAAGCACTGATCGATGCGGATGCCTGATCGACAAGGACTGACGCCTCCTGTCCAGCACGCCGGACAAGCGAGTTGTGCGGGAAAGAGCCGTGGGTGGAAGTGGCCCTTCAGGGCCGCATTAGTCGCGTTGGATTCGTTCGTGCTCTACCCTAGAGACATCGCTGTCCGGCACTCCTTGGATTGACTTCCCGATCCCGCCCCGTTATCGTTGCGGGCGCATGAACATTGTCAAAGCCACGCGCCACTTTGAAGAGTGGCTCGGCCACCGGACCGATCTTGTCGAGAAAGATCTCCGCCTCAAGCACACCAGCATGAAAACGGGAGTCTTCCCGTTCCTGCGAGCCACCTACTACCGCTGGGCGCAAGTCTGGCCGGAAGTCTGTCCTGATCTTGCCGAAGCTCCGCAAGTGCTCGCAGTCGGTGATCTCCACGTAGAAAATTTCGGTACCTGGCGCGACGTCGAGGGCCGCCTGATCTGGGGAGTCAACGATTTTGACGAAGCTTATCCCATGGCTTATGCCAATGACCTTGTCCGCCTGGCCGTGAGTGCTCATCTTGCCGTCGAAGCCGGCCACTTGCCGCTGAGGCGCAAAGATATCTGCGACTCGATTCTCGATGGCTACGGGGAAGCTTTGCGGGCGGAAGGTCTGCCGTTTGTTCTGGGCGAGAAGAATGAGTGGCTGCGCGAGATTGCGGAAAGCGAACTACGCGACCCGATTCACTTCTGGGGCAAGATGGACGCGCTGCCCACCGTGAAAGCACAAATCCCGATCAGCGCCGTCGATGCGATCGAGCACCTTCTGCCGGCGCGCGGCTTGGAGTACCGTTTAGCCCGCCGAGTTGCGGGTTTGGGAAGCCTCGGCCACGCCCGCTATGTTGCGATCGCCGACTGGAAAGGCGGACGTATTGCCCGCGAGGCCAAAGCGCTCGTCGCTTCCGGCTGCTATTGGGCTAAGGGTCATGAAGGCGCATCAGAAATTCTGTATCAGACAATCGTCAGCCGCGCGGTTCGCTGTCCTGACCCCTTCGTTCAGTTGCGCGGACGTTGGATTGTCCGCCGCCTCAGTCCGCATTGTTCACGCATCGAACTCGCGACTCTGAAAGCGGCAGGGGAAGAAATGCGCCTGCTCCACGCCATGGGATGGGAAACCGCAAACGTCCATCTGGGGACGCCCAACGCGCGCAGGCCGATCCTCGCTCACATGCAAAAGCAGAAGCGCAGATGGTTGCACCGCGCGACCGAAGCGATGTTGAAATCTGTCCTCGCGGATTGGGAAGTTTGGCGGAAAGATGGCCCGGACTAACGAGAGTAGAGTTCGCGGCTACTGCTAAGCGGCGCCGCTGCGCGGAGCGCCAACCCCCCGAGCGATCCCGGCCACCGGACGTGGCAACGGCGCGAGCGCAATGCCACGTCCCTGGTCATACACCAGCGTCCAATGGGTGGCGCATTTGTCGCACAGCCAGTAGTGTTCCACCAGTCGCTGCTGCCGCCGTGCCCGAACGAAAGGAGGCGCAGTCGATACTCCCGGTTTCGCCAGGCGCTCCGTTTCCACGAGGAATAGCTTTCCATCTCGCAAGCGCAGAAAAGGTTTGCAGCATTCGGCATTCGCGCATCGGCTCAACATGATTCCACCATCCACTTCGCGACTGTCGGCAAACAGTCGTAGATTCCTCCTGGATAGCACTTTTCGTGCCACCGACGTTCCTGAGTTGCCGCTCAGGATTTTCCGTCTCGCTGAAGCGTCCGTATTGCACGTTCATACGTTTTGTGCCGATACTTCGGCAACGCCGCCGAAGGTGCGTCGCGTTCCCATTGAGCGCACCATATACCTGCTCGCCGATATCAGTCGTATGCTCAATGTCCTGCTGTGTCCACCAAATTCTTTCGATGTCGTCGATCAGAAAAACCCCTGATGACGAAGGGCGGCGCGATGCATCGCGTGAAAGCGCGCAATCAGTGGGAAAAACTCCGTGGCGTTTTGCAACACAAGAGAGCTGGGATCGAAATCGTTGGTCAAGATTGAACGCTGTTTCTGACGGAAGACCTTCTTGCCGTAATATCTCTTTGGAATCCTGAGGGTGCCCCAACCTTGTCGCGCAGTTTGCGACAGAGCCCTCAGTGCAGTCGAAGGTGTGGGGGACTTACGCTTTCACTTTGACCTCCGTTCGCTCGACCACATTGCCGAATCGGGAATTCACGAGCCAGCTTCCACGGGTCGCCAGGCTGCCAGGCTTCCGCGCGCTCGCATGGTCCGGCGACCTGCTCTACGCATCTCGTGGATACGAACTCTTCCGAGCCCGGATTCAAGACCCAGCCAAACCAATGACCTGGCAATCCGTGGCGAAATTCCGCCCGGGATGGAAGCGCACGCTCTCCGCCGCGAACAATCTCAGCGCGCGACTATTCCGTGACGGCTACCACGCTCTCGCGGTGCTGCCTAACGGTGGATTCGTCGCCGCGGTGCCCGGATCAATCCTCACTCTCAATCCGAATGCCAACGAATTCCGCCGCGCGCACGCCATCACGCGTGGCACGCGCCCGTTGCACATCACGACCGTACCCGGCGGCGCGATTTTCTGGGGAGAATACTTCGACAATCCGTCCCGCGATGAAGTCCACATCTACGGATCGACAGACGCTGGTTCAACATGGGACGTGGCCTACACATTCCCAAAAGGCGCAATTCGCCACGTCCACAACATCGTGCACGATTCATTCGCCAATTGTCTGTGGATACTGACCGGAGACATCGGCGCCGAGTGCCGCGTTCTGCGTGCCACCTGCGACCTCAAGAAGGTTGAGACCGTGCTGCAAGGCCGACAGCAGTCGCGCGCAGTCGCAGCCATTCCTGCTGAAGATGGCCTCTACTTCTCCTCCGACACGCCGCTGGAGCCCAACTTCATCTACCGCCTCGATCGCGCCGGAACGTTATCCCAGCTTGCCGCCATCAGCAGTTCTTCGATCTACGGCTGCCGCGTGGGAGCTCAACTGTTTTTCTCTACGATGGTCGAGCCCAGTGAAGTCAACCGCGATCGCGCCGTTCGTGTTTATGCCGCGAGCCTGCATCGTCCAGACCTGTGGCAATCTCTGGTCTCATGGCAGAAAGATCGCTGGCCGATGAGCTTCTTTCAGTACGGCAATGCCTTGCTGCCTGATGGCATCAACACGACGCAATATCTCGCTGTCACGACCATCGCGGTTCATTCCGACGACATGGTCACGTCGCTCTACTCGGTAAATCCTTAATGCAGTGCTGCCGTAATATGGATTGAGTCTGAAAGTCTCTCTTGCCTCGTCTCGCCTACTACCGTCGCATCTTCAGCGCCTATCTTTTGGGCGGCAAGAGCCATCTCACTTTCTGGCACGAGACGCCCGTGGAAAATCCGAACGCCACTGCCAACGAACTCGGCGAATACTACATGCTCTTCGCTGAGAAGGCCGACTACCAGGGCGCTTACGACTCCTCCGGCATTCCCCAACTCGACTATCACGGACTCATCGGCCTGCAGTACAACCCCATCGCCATCGCGCAATTCGGACTGGGAAACTACAACGTCTGGCACCGCACCGGCGATCCGGCGAGGCGGGCGAAGTTCTTCTTGATCGCCGCCTGGCTGAGTTCGCACCTTGAACAGAACACTCACGGACTCTGGGTCTGGAACCACCACTTCGACTGGGAGTATCGCGACACGCTCAAAGCCCCGTGGTACTCCGCGTTGGCGCAAGGGCAGGGAATCTCGGTTCTGGTTCGCGCTTACAAAGAATCGGGCGACGCTAGCTACCTCGACGCTGCGCAACGTGCCTTCGCCAGCTTTCAGCAGCCAATCGAAAACGGCGGCGTAGCCTTCACCGACGCAGCCGGAGATCTCTGGTTCGAGGAGTACCTCGTGTCGCCGCCAACCCACATCTTGAACGGCTTCATCTGGGCCCTGTGGGGACTTTACGACTACTTCCTCGCCACACGCGACCAGACCGCGCATGAGCTTTTCTCTCGCGGCGTGCGCACGCTCCTTCACAACCTAGACTGCTACGATCTCGGATTCTGGTCGCTCTACGAGCAATCCGGCACGCGGCTGCCCATGGTCGCCAGCCCGTTCTACCACCAGTTGCACATCGTGCAATTGCGGATCATGCATCGCCTCACTGGAGAAGACCAGTTCGCCCGCGTCGCCGATCGCTGGGAAAACTACAGCCGCAGCCCAACGAATCGCACTCGAGCGCTCTGCTATAAAAGCGCTTTTAAACTCTGTTACTACTAGATCGCGTGAAGATCCTCTACGTCTCGCAATACTACCCGCCGGAGATGGGCGCGCCCGCCGCTCGTGCCTCCGAACTCGCCCGGCACTGGGTCCGCGCCGGACATGACGTTTCGGTGCTGACGGGATTTCCGAATCATCCGACCGGAGTCGTTCCACCGGAATGGCGCGCCCGCTTGCGGCGCCTCACTTATCGCGAGACCATCGACGGAGTGAACGTTTACCGCACCTGGCTCTGGCCGCTTCCCAACCGCAAAGCGCACGAGCGCATGCGCAACTATGCTTCATTCTGCCTATCCGCCGCATTGCGCGGCATGTTTCTTCCTCACCCCGATGTGATCATCGCTTCGTCACCGCAGTTGCTGGTCGGACTCTCCGGCTGGTGGATCGGGTTCTCCAAGCAAATTCCATTCGTCTTCGAAGTGCGCGACCTCTGGCCCGAATCCCTCGTCGCAGTCGGCGCGGGAAACGAGAATTCCCTGCTGCACAGGACTCTGGCGAAGATCGCAGGGTTCCTCTACCAGCGATCTAACTTGATCGCCGTGGTTACGCCGGCCTTCAAAAATCACTTGATCAAGAGGTGGCGTATTCCTGAGGAGAAAATCGCCGTCGTCGAAAATGGAGTCGAGACAGATCTCTTCGCTCCAACCTCACCTGCAACCACCGAGATGCTGCGCCGCGAACTCGGTGCGGAGTCCAAATTTCTAGTCTGCTACGTCGGCACCATGGGGATGGCGCACGGGTTGGAAACGCTGCTTGATGCCGCCTCCAGACTTCAGGACGAAAACGCCTCCATATTGTTCCTTCTCATCGGTGAAGGCGCGGAAAAACAGCGCATCAAAGGTCTGGCGGAATCCCGTAACCTCGCGAACATTCGTTTTCTCGACCAGCAGCCACGCGAAAGGATCCCGTCTTTTATTTCAGCATCTGATGCCTGCCTCGTTCTCCTAAAGAAGACCGATGTTTTCAAAACCGTCATCCCCACCAAGATGCTGGAATTTATGTCGTGTGCGCGTCCGGTCATTCTCGGGGTCGACGGACAAGCGCGTGAGATCGTCGAACAAGCCAATGCAGGAATCGTGATCGAACCAGAGAACGCGGACGCGCTGGTCCAGGCGATCAATCAGCTAGCGGAGAATCTTGAACTCGGAACAGCGCTTGGCCAAAACGGAAGGGCATACATTCTGCAGAACTTTTCTCGCGGCAGCACCGCAGAAAAATACATCGATGTTCTTTCCACGCTCTTGGACCATCCGCGCCCGTAGCGCAAGGCTAAGCTCTGAACGTTCTCCGGTGGAATTCGTTATGGATGAACCGCGTAAATGGAGACCGCAGTTGCGGCATTCATTGCAGCTTCAAAGGTCCGGCTGGCTAAGACTTTCCCGCCGCTGACCGGGATAAACAAAATGTCATCCGCCTGCAGGGTCATATCCGGAACCTTGGCTTCGAGCATCTTCTTGATTTCGAGTTTTTGTTCCGTCATCCCCGTCGGGCCTTTGCGGATGATGCGAGCCGCTCCCAGCTTCGCCGTTCGGTTCGTCCCGCCCGCCAGAGCCAATGCTTGCAAAACGGTCAGCGAGCCGTTGTCCACCAATAATCCCGCAGGTCGTCCCACATCCCCGACGACGTAAACGATCGGTGCCCGCGGCACATTAATTGTGTCGCCGGGCAGGATGTCGATATTTCCGCTGACGTCGTCCGCAAGATTTCTCGGTAGATCTATGTGAATCGGCTCCGGCTGGTTTCGCCGAAGGACGGCAATCTTGCGCGAGGCTGATGGCGAGAATCCGCCAGCCTGGGAGATGACTTCATACAACTTATGACTCGCCGTATCCGGATAAATTCCGGGCTTTCCCACTTCGCCGAGGATCGTCACGCCCTGCGACGCGGCTTCGTCCACAAAGATCGTCACGTGCGGGCTGCGGACGAACCCTCCGTCCTCCAGCCTCTTCTGGATCAACGTCTGCGCTTCTTCCTGCGTCAGTCCGTCCACGTGAACGTAATCGATCAGCGGAAGATAAACGTCTCCCGCATTGCTCACCCGAACCTTGCTCGATAACTCGGGGACGTTGTAAACACTGACTTCGATCAGGTCGCCAGGTCCCAATTTGGCGACCGCAGCTTCATCGGAAACAATCTTCGCGGCATCCTGGGTCTTCGCCGCCTGTCCGGTCGATGCGCTTACCGTCACATGCGACATCGGCTCTGCGGCAGGCAAGTTGGCGGGCGAGCTGCTTTGTCCCGCACTATTACTTGTCTCTGTTTGTTGCTGGGCGGCAGCCAGTCCCGTCAGGATCAGAAATGCCGCGAACTCGCACATCCAAGCGTGGCCGCGGCGAGGGAAACCCGAGCTGCCCGACTTCATCAGATAGACCCCTGACCTCTCGCGTGAAATTCACTGAAGTTTAGCACAGCCAGACGCGCTTACATCCCATGGATTCTGGAACCCTTGTGTTAGTTTTCCACAGGTTTTTTGCTACCCACTGATTGAAACTACGGCTCCGCTACTGCTAGATTCAAATCACCGTAAAAAGCCAACAGGAATCTTTTCAACTACTACTAACGGCAGGACGTCGCTGCGATACTTGCGTTTGAACGGTTTGCGTAAACGGTTTGCGTAAAGTGCGTGCTGAACCCCCTATCGCACGTCGAGGTGGCGTAGTTTGACTGTCATTTGTTTGGGACTGTTTCTTTCGGCCCTGTTTTCGTCGTTCGTACTAACCCGGTACGTCCGCGATTTTGCCAATGCGCGCGGATGGGTTGCTGCTCCCTCGCAAGAACGTCACCTGCATTCCAGCCCTTTGCCGCGCCTTGGCGGCGTCGCTATCTTCCTTAGCTTTTCTTGCTGCATGGGTCTGGCGGCAGTCTGGGCTCTGCGCCATCCGCAGCTGCATTCGCCGCACTTCCTGCGAACCATGTCGACGATTATGGTCCCGGGTGCGATCGTTTTCCTGCTTGGTGTTTACGACGATCTCCGCGGCGTCGGACCATACGTGAAATTCACGGTGCAGGGAATTGCCGCCACTATGCTCTACGCTGGCGGCCTCCGCATCGTGAATATCCCCGTCGTCTTCGGAGATCGTGCCCTCCCCTGGTACGTCGGTCTGCTCTTCACCGTCATTTGGGTTCTGGCCATCACCAACGCCTTCAACTTGATTGATGGCCTCGACGGCCTCGCCGCCGGATCGGCGCTCTTCTCCACGATGGTGGTCTTCGTCGTGGCCCTGCTCAACGGTCCCAATCTCGTTGAACTGATGACGCTGGTACTCGCAGGCGCGATTCTCGGATTCCTCCGCTTCAACTTCAATCCCGCGACCATCTTCCTCGGCGATTCAGGCAGTTTGTTCATTGGCTTTTTGCTCAGCGCCCTCGCTCTTTCCGGCGCGCAAAAGGCTCCGACAATTGTTGCGGTCGCCATTCCGATCGTTTCCTTCGGCCTGCCGATTCTGGAAACGGTCCTGTCGGTGATCCGTCGACTGATCAGCGGACGTCCCATCTTCACCGCCGATCGCGAGCACATCCACCACAAGCTCTTGCAGCATGGCCTGACCCATCGCCAAGTTGTGATCCTCCTCTATGGCGTATCCGCCGTTTTCGCCATGTTGAGTTTGTTCCTTCTGTGGCCGACAGGAAGCTCCCTCGGCTTGGTGTTGTCCGTCCTCGGCATCGGCATCTGGATTGGCGTCCAGCACCTTGGTTATCTCGAGTTCGGGGAGATCGCCCGCGTCGCGCACCGGACGCTCGATCAACCGCAGATCTTCGTCAACAATCTCGCTATCCGCCGCGCTACCGAAGAGCTAAAGGTCGCTCGCGATTACGATCAAGTCCGGCGCGTTCTTATCGCAGCGTTCGGCAGCAATGACTTCGACAGCTTCGAGCTCAAACTCGACGTCCTTGCGGGAGAATTCATTCCCTTCGAGATAATCGAAGCCGGGTCGCGCTGCAGCGACCGTTCATTCCGCTGGAATAAGCCCGGTGTCTCCCAGCGTCTCGACGGCACGGCCGTCTGGACGATCGCTCTCGATCTTCTGAGCTCCGGCAACCGCCGCTGCGGCACGCTGATGATCCATCGCCTTTACTCCCGCCGCAATCTGCAACTCGACGTCAATCTGCTGACGGCAGAATTCCCCATGGTTCTAGCAGACGCTCTGGATCGTACGCTTGCTCAATCGGCCGACCTGATCGCCCTGCCGCAACAAGACGCCTCATTCATCACTGCCCAAGCCGGATAGCGGCACGGTTTCCTTCCTCGAACCAGATACAATCTCAATGCTTCCCAACTAGTTCCCTATGCACGTTCTTCACGTCGTTGGCGCGCGTCCGAACTTCATCAAGGTTGCTCCGGTTCTGCGCGCCCTGTCGGATCATCCCGGAGTTCGCCAGACACTGGTCCATACCGGCCAGCACTACGACGCGGACATGTCCGATGTTTTCTTCACGCAACTCGAAATGCCGCAGCCGGACGTCAACCTGGAGGTCGGTTCCAACACGCATGCGCAGCAGACCGCTCACATCATGATGGCGATCGAGCCCGTTCTCCTCGTTCGTAAGCCGGACCTCGTTCTCGTCTATGGTGATGTCAATTCGACCGTCGCCGCCGCTCTCGTTTGCTCCAAACTCGGGATCAGGGTAGGCCATGTCGAAGCCGGCCTGCGATCCGGCGACCGCACCATGCCCGAGGAGATCAACCGCCTCCTCACTGACAAGATATCTGATTTGCTCTTTACACCGTCGGCGGATGGAGACGAAAATCTGCTGCGCGAAGGGATCAATGCCTCTAGGATTCATCGCGTCGGCAACGTAATGATCGACACGCTCATTCGGCTGCTCCCGAGCGCCAAAAAACATTTTCCCGCCAACACACCTCTGCCCTACGCGCTAGTGACTCTGCATCGTCCTTCCAACGTCGATGATCTTGCCTGGCTGAAGGAACTCCTGTCCGCGCTCGCCGACCTAAGCAGTCACCTGAACATGATTTTTCCCGTCCATCCGCGAACGCGACAGCGTCTTAATGGACTCACTCCGTCGCCAACGACAAACGCGCGACTCCGCCTGCTGGAGCCCCTGCCTTATTTGGAGTTCCTGGCGCTGCAGCAAAGCGCTGCGATAGTGATCACCGACTCCGGAGGCATTCAGGAAGAAACGACGTTTCTGGGCGTCCCGTGTCTCACAGTCCGCGAGAATACAGAGCGGCCCATCACTTTAGAGAAGGGCACGAATCAGCTAGTCGGGCGCGATCTGCGCAAACTGCGCACGGCGGCTCAGAAAATTATCGATCAGGGCAAACAACAGAAGGGGACATCTACACCGACCGTACCCCTTTGGGATGGGCACGCAGCCGAACGCATCGCACAAGTCATTGTGCGATGCTCAGCCCAGTCATAATTGCAGGGAAGGGCTTCTGCTTATAGCTTCGCGCTAGCGTAAGAGTTGATTTCGCAGTTCAGGCAAACTTCTTCAAAAGCAGGTGCAGTCCATTCCATAAATCCCCCAGCGGTCCAAGTAGGACCGTGAAATTCCTCTTCAGAATAGCCCAAGCGCAAGCCCTAGGCAATGGCCGCCAATAAAATCTTGCCGCCAAACTCTCCCTCGATTCTTGCATCTCGTCGCGTATGAGGTTGCAAGATCGTGCACACCTCGAGGCAGCCTCTGTGGGCCTCTATGCCCCCCCGTGGTGAGAGATTGTGGCCGCTAGCACCCGCAGGCCTCGTTCGCACGTAAATGCTTGAGTTTTAAGCCAGTTTTCCACATGGGGAACCACCCCCGTTACTTTCACGCTCCCAACTCTCTATTTACTTTCGAGTGCACCCAGGACGGAAGCGAGGATTCAGCAATCATGTTTGGCAAGAGTGTTTATGGCACGACTTTCAAGGACGTCAATTTTGTCCCTTTGCAGTCCGCCTCCTTCTGCGTTCAATGTGAACTGATCTCCACCAACAACAAGCCTTACTGCCTGGCCTGCGGAAGCCAGAGCTTAGTAAGCCTGTCGCGCGTGCTTGGCGGATCGCTGCGTAACCAGCAGACCGCGCACTTGATCACGGATTCCGAGCTCGACAATCTCGTCCGCGACCTGCTGCGCACCGTTCCCGACCCCCAAGTTCTGACGATGGCGGACCATACCCGAATGCCTGCGCTGGCTCAGCGCAGCCAGCTCCGAGTTGCCAATGCTGCGCATCCCGTCTCAGGATTCCGTGCCGTCACCCCCGGCGACGAAATCGAAATCCATCCTGCGGAACTCGATCTGGAGCCCGCCATTAGCGCCATTACCGAGCGCGCCCAGCATCTGACCGGAGCTACCGGAGCCGCAATCGCGCTCCGCGCCGGCGACGAGATTGTCTGCCGCGCGCGCGCCGGCCGCACCGCCCCTGACCTTGGAGTACGCTTGCAGACCGATGCAGGCATCTCCGCCGAAGCCGTTCGATCCGGCGAGATCATGCTATGCCATGATGCCGAGCGCAATCCGCGCGTCGACCTCGCCAGCTGCCGCCGCCTCGGCGTCCGGTCGATCCTGGTATCCCCTCTGCGCCATTTCCGCCGCACTCTGGGAGTCTTCGAGGTACTGTCCACGTCTCCTGGCGCCTTCGACGAGCGTGACGTTGCCACCATGCAGCTGCTCTCGGGCATGATGGTCGCTGCGATTTCCCGCATCTCCAGCCTGCACAGGGAAGAGGTCCTGCGCCGCGCCGGATAGTGGTCCAGTCTTCACCTATTACGGATTTTTCCCAGAATGTGATCAGCGATGTCCTAAAGATGGGATTCCTTGCTGACATTTTCACAATCCGCGCTAATATGAAGAAACAAGCTTTTGGGCTCCTCATGTCTTCGATAACCTCGACGTTGGCTCCTGCTGCACCCAATCGTCGCCGCCGCGTGCGACACAAAATCCAAACGCCCGCTTATGCGAGTTTTACCGCCGATCCCAACGGCACGATGCTCGATCTGCACGAGATCGTCGACATCAGCGAAGAGGGAATGGCCATCCAGTGTCACTCGCCTCTCGACGCCGAAACCCGCGTGAATCTTTGCCTCGACCTCGCTGACTGCTCCGAACACATCTACACCACCGGCCAAGTCATATGGTCGAACGACTCTGGCCGCGCCGGTCTGCGCTTCTCAGACCTTCCGGCGGACTCTTTGTCGCGCCTGCGCGAATGGCTTTTCGTCAACGTGATGGCTGGGGTCGCGAACGGCGAGGCCGAAATCGCGATGCGGTCCAACGCGCGCGAAGACGGTCCCCCGCGTCCTAGTTATACCGATGCGCTCGCCGCCGTCTCGGTCGTGCAGCGGCAAGTGGAGGCACATGGTTCCGATCTTTCCGCCGCCCTGCGCTTAATTGCCGAACGTGCGCAAGCCTTGGTGCGTGCTTCCGGAGTTGCCGTCGCCCTGGCCGAGCAAGGTCCGGAATTTATGGTATGCCGCGCCAGTTCAGGGAATCATGCGCCGCCAATCGGAGCGCGCTTGCAGGTCGGCTCAGGTTTCTCTGGAGAATGCGTTAAGACTGGAATGTTGTCGCGGTGCGATGACGCCGAGGTCGATGCTCGTGTCGACGCTGCAAGTTGTCGCGCACTTGGGATTCGTTCCATCCTCGCCGCTCCGGTGCGGGTCGACGACAAATCCGTTGGCCTGATCGAAGCTTTCTCCGCCCAGCCCGACGCGTTTTCAGAAATCGATGGGCGCGTTTTGCAGCGCCTGGCCGATACAGTCTTAGCCGCCGTTAACCGTGCCGCGCGCGCGGAAAATCTGCCGGTGCTCGGAGCCGCAACCGCTCCAGCTTTTTCCTCGCCGCAGGGCAGTGTGCTTTTCGCCTCCGGTGATGAAGAAGCAGAAGTGAAGCAGCCGGAATCGGAAGACAAAGGCGATTCGAGCATCAGCCTTCCTCGCTCGCAGTTGATCATCCTCATCTGCGCAGCCGCGACGATCGCATTGTTGCTCGGCTATTACGCCGCTCCGGTGCTGCAGAGCGATGTCGCCCCGTGGATCATGAATCGCTTTCGCGCTCGCGAGCAAACGCAATTACCGACCGTACTTGCTTCTTCGAAGCCGCCGAAGTCAGAGGGCGGATCCGGGGGCACACAGCGCATTCCCGTGATCGAAGCCGCTTCTCTCGACCAACTTCGCCAGTTGGCGGAAAACGGAGATCCCGTTGCTGAGAACGCCATCGGCCTTCGCTACGCCACAGGAGATGGCGTGAAACTAAGCGAAAACGATGCCGTTCGCTGGTTTACCAAAGCGGCGGAGCAGGGTAACGTTCCTGCGCAATCCAAGCTGGGATCGATTTATTACAGCGGCCGCGGCGTTCCGCCGGATCCAAATCGCGCTTATTTCTGGATGGTGGTCGCTCGCTTAGGGGGAGATGAAGCCAGCAAGACGCTCTCGCCGTTTGTGCGGGCACGGCTCACTCGCGGCCAGGTCACCGCCATCGAACTCGACGCCGATCGCTGGCTGCAGCAACACCGTCCCTACGAAAAGCCGGCCGCGGGCCAACTGAAAGCCCGCAACTAGTTCTCCGCATGTCGCTCGCTCCTCCTGAGCGCTACAATCATGCTAAGAGGTTTCTGTGCCCACCCTGCGCGACATCCTCGATCAGAGAGTCCGCGAAGCCGACCATTCTCTCTACGAGAAGCTGGAAAATAATCGCGTCCGATGTTTTTCCTGCGGCCACTGCTGCCCGATTCCTGAAGGCCAGCCCGGCGTCTGCAAAGTTCGCTTCAATCGCGGCGGGACGCTCTATGCGCCCTGGGGATATACCGCTGGGATGCAGTGCGATCCCATCGAGAAAAAGCCGTTCTTCCACGCCTATCCTGGAGCTCTCGCTTATAGCTTCGGCATGCTCGGATGCGACCTGCACTGCGGCTACTGCCAGAATTGGGTCACCTCGCAAGCTCTGCGCGATCCCAACGCCGTCTCGCCTCCGCTCGAAGGTTCCCCTGTAGCTCTCGTTCGAGATGCTCTCGATCAAGGCGCGAAGGTCTTGGTCAGCACCTACAACGAGCCGCTCATCACCAGCGAATGGGCCGTCGCCGTGTTCAAAGAAGCTCGCGCGGCCGGTCTCGTGACCGGATTCGTCTCCAACGGCAACGGCACGCCGCAAGTCCTCGAGTATCTGAGCCCCTGGATTGATCTTTATAAAGTCGACCTCAAGAGTTTCGACGATCGCCACTACCACGAGCTCGGCGGACGCATCGGCCCCATCCTCGACAGCATTCGCCGCATTCACGCCATGGGATTGTGGCTCGAGATCGTGACGCTGCTCATCCCTGGTTTCAACGACTCGCCCGACGAACTCCAACGTCTTACTGAATTTGTCGCCGAGGTTTCACCGGACATCCCGTGGCACGTCACCGCCTTCCACACCGACTACAAGATGCAGGGCGATGGCCAGCGCAACACCAGCGCAGAAGACCTGCTGCGCGCCGTCGAGATCGGTCAGCAGGCCGGCTTGCGCTACATCTACGCCGGAAATCTTCCCGGCATGGTCGGGCGCACCGAAGACACACGCTGCCCTCAATGCAGCGAGACTCTGATTCGCCGCCACGGATATTTGATCGAAGAATATCGCCTGAGTTCCGAAGGCCGATGCCCGCGATGCGCCTGCCAAATCCCCGGCCGCTGGGCGCCTGAATTCGACGGCCAGATCGCCTCTCGCCCTTTCCTTCCGCAAAAGCGCTCCCGTTTGTTTACAATCACAAGTCGTTGATGCTCATGGAGCGACGGACGCATTCGTCCGTCCGGCCTGGGCGAAGTCCGGCCGCCCTGCAATACCTGAGTGCATGCGAAAGAAACTCATCTTCGTCCTGCTCGGTCTCTTCTTCGCCGTTTCGTGTTCTCCGCGGGACTACCTCACGCGCCGTCTCGCCGCCGATCTCATCGCCGCCTCCGACACCTTCAATGCGCAGCAGCAATTTGTGCTGCGGACTGGCATCGTCTCCAACAAGGATTATCTTTCTCCCGAATACCTGGTCCTTCAGCGTCACGGATGGATCTCGGCCACCTCAGCCGCTTGTCCCCCCAGTTTCGGACCCCCGCCCTGCTGGGATGTGCTGCTGACTCCCTCCGGCGTTGAGACAGTTCGTAACCTCGTCTCCGCCGAGGATGCGAGCAAGCCTTCGATGGCCATTCCGGCCGCGAAGCGCGAACTCGTCGCCGTAACCGGCATCAGCAAGCAGGGGAGCGCTGCTGATGTCGAGTTCTCATGGAAGTGGGTTGCGCTCAATGAAGTCGGCGACGCCCTCTACTCCGGCGAACTGCACTACAAATCCAGCGTGGGATTTCGCGAGTACGACGACGGCTGGCGCATCGTCCCCATTGCAGCCCGACCCGGCCAGTCGATGGACGACGCCCTCAAGAACGCCGAGCCCGCGTCGTGACCAGTTCCGCCCAACCAGCGCCAGGGTGGATACTTTCGTCTCTCACGTGGCTTACCCCGCGTCGCCTTCGTGCTCAGGCGATCGTTCTCGCCCTCTGCCTCTGGGGAGTTTGCGCCGTCGACTTCGCCACTCCGGGATTGTTTGACCGTGCCGGCAACATCAAGTTTCAGGATTTTCTGCCCTTCTACATGTCTGCCCGACTGGTCACCCAACACCGCGCCGGCGATCTCTACGATCAGAAAATTCAGGCCGACGAGATGCAGTCGATCGTCCAGCGTCCAAACCGTGTAGTAATCCCAAATCTCTACGGACCGCAGGTAGGGCTCTGGTTCGCTCCGCTGGCGGGCCTGTCTTTTCATGTCGCCGCGGGAGTCTGGGCCGCCCTTAGCCTGATCCTCTACTTTGGCTGCCTCTACGCCATCTGGAGAAGCTGCCCGGGCCTGGCCTTCCACCGGAAAATCGTCGCACTCGCGGCCGTCGCATTTCCTCCGCTCTTCCACGTCTTCGTTCGCGGACAGATTTCCGCTCTCGTCCTTGCCTGCTTCACCGTTGCGTTTCTCGCATTCCAATCCCGCCGCCCTTGGCTGGCTGGCGCCGCGCTAGGGCTCCTGGTCCTGAAGCCACAATTCCTCGTCGCGATCCCGCTCGTCCTTCTATTTGCCGGCGCATGGAAGCCATTCGTCAGCTTGCTTCTGTCCGCGGCAGGACAACTCGCTCTCACCCGTCTTTACTTCGGCGCCTCGGTGATGCACGCTTACGTCGAAATGCTCCTTCATCCTTTGCGCTGGATCAGCGCCGCCGAACTCAGCCTCGCTCCGATCCAGATGCATTCCCTACGCTCGTTCTGGTCGCTGCTGGTCCCTTCGCCGACCATCGCTTTCGCGCTCTACGCCCTAAGTTCCGCCGCAGTGCTCGCGATAACGCTAGTCATCTGGAGATCGCAATCTCAGCTTGCGCTTCGATTCTCTGCTCTCGTTCTCGCTGCGATTCTGATCAACCCTCACCTCTTCGTCTACGATCTGCTCGCCCTCGCTCCGGTCCTATTACTAGCAACCGATTGGGCTCTGGCGAAAAAACAAGATTGTTCCTCGCCGCCGTTGAAGTTGTTTCTCTACCTGGCCTTCGTCCTGCCGCTCTTCGGCCCGCTCTCGCGCTGGACCCATATTCAGCTGTCCGTCCCAGTCTTCGCTGCAATCTTGTGGACTCTATACCGCACCGGAACCCCGGGTCACAAACTTGCCTCCGACGAATCCCACGTTGTATAACCCTTCTTCCCGCTGGGGCCTTATGCAAATCCGAAAGCTTGCCTTGCCCGCCGCCATCCTGCTCTGTTGCTCGCTCGCCGTTCTCGCCCAAAGCAAACCGAAGGTCACGCTGGACGAATTCTTCAACTCCGTCAGCTTTCCGTCGGTCGAACTATCTCCCGACGGCGCCTCCGTCGTGATCGCCGCTGAGCGCGCTGACTGGGAACAGCAAATCTTCCGCAGCGATCTTTGGCTCTACCATGACGACGCCAAGGGCGGTTCTTTGATTCCGCTGACGCAATCCGGCCACGATTCCGAACCGAAGTGGTCGCCCGACGGAAAGTGGATCGCCTTCCTCTCCGAGCGCAAGACTGGGGCAGGGAAGGCCGACGATTCCGACTCCGATTCCAATGCCAAAGATGAGACCAGCCAGATCTACGTCATCTCTCCCAACGGCGGCGAAGCGATCCCGCTGACGCAAGGCGAAGAAGAAGTCCACGCCTTCTCCTGGTCGGTCGATTCGCAAACGATTTATTTCGCCACGCGCCAGCCTTGGAGCAAAGCGCAGAAAGACGACTACAAGAAAGCATGGAAAGATGTCGTGCAATACCGCACCGCCGAGCGCGGTGACACGATCTTCGCGCTCGAATTCCCCTCAGCACTCGCCCGTCGCTCCGCCGCTCCAGCGAAGGTAGAGAAGAAAGAAGGACAGCCCGAGGAGCAGCCTGACCTCACTCCTGGCGTGCGCACCGTTGCCACCACTCCGTTGCGCGTCGACAGTCTCGTCACCTCGCCCGACGGTGCCAAGCTCGCATTCGTCAGTAACGCCATCAACCAGCGCCAGGAAAAATACGAAGACGTAGAGATTTATGTCGTAGATGTGGGGCGGACACTCTTGTCTGCCAACGCAGGCAGCGGAACAACTGCCAGCGCGCCAGCTACTCCCCGCCGCATCACTACCAATCAAGGCGTCGAAGTCCATCCACGCTGGGCCAGCGACAGCCGTCACATCTTTTTCGAAATCCAGGAGGGAGAGGTCTCCGGCCCCTACCGCGACGTACAGCCGCACCTCTACTGGGTCGATACCGACTCGGCCAAGATCGAGCAGTGGGACAAAAACTTCCTCGGTCCCATCGAGCACTACGCCGTCATTGGTCGTGTGGGGGCGGACGCATTCGTCCGCCCAGCAAGCGAAGCGAGCGCTCCCCCGACGAATCCGTCAGGGGCCACTGTCCTCGCCTCCGCGCGCCTCGGCACGGAAATCCAAATGTATTCTGCGGCGAAGCCCTCCGAAGCCCTGCACCGCATTAGCGCTTGGCCCGGAACTTATTCCACAGTCTCCCTCGCGGACCACGCGACCGCCGTCGCATTCGTCTATTCATCGCTCGGCAAGCCCGAGGAAGTTTATCTCGCAAAATCCGCCGACAGCCTCGATCAAGCCCGCGCCATTACGTCGTTCAACAAGCTCTTCACCGAGCGCGACCTTCCCCAAGGCAAACCTTACCAATGGAAAGCCGACGACGGCACCACCGTCGAAGGCATGCTGATCTATCCTCCCGGAAAATTCGAGGCGAAGCACCTTCCCATGTTCACGCTGATTCACGGAGGCCCCGCCGACGCCGATGGCAACCACTTCGAAGCTGACTGGTACCAGTGGGCCACGCTTGCTGCCAATCAAGGATGGCTCGTCTTCCAGCCCAACTACCGCGGCTCGACGGGATACGGTGACAAGTTCGCGCTCGAGATCGTTCCTGTCATCGTCTCGCGTCCTGGCAAAGACATTCTCGAAGGCGTCGATGCGCTGGTGAAAGATGGCGTCGCCGATCCGACGCACCTCGCCATCGGCGGCTATAGCTACGGCGGATACATGACTAACTGGCTCATCACCCAGACCACGCGCTTCAAAGCCGCGGTCACCGGCGCCGGAGCCGTCGAGCACATCGGCAACTGGGGCAACGACGACACCACTTACGACGACGCCTACTTTCTCGGCGGACGTCCTTGGGAAGCCCCGCAGAGCTATCACGACGAAGCCGCCATCTTCCAAATGGACAAAGTGAAAACGCCGACGCACATGGTCGCCGGTGCCGACGACATCCGGGTCGCTGTGCTCGAAGATTACCTGCTCGAGCACGCGCTCTACTCGCTCGGCATTCCTAACAAGCTGCTGATCTTCCCCGGCGAAGGCCACGGCCTCGGCAAGAATCCCTGGCACGGCAAGATCAAAGTTCGCGAAGAACTGAAGTGGCTGGAAAAGTACGGCGGCGTCTCTGCGTCGAACTGATCCCAACTCGCGAGCCATGGCATCCTGAGGCCCGCGCTATTGCGGGGCAGAAGGACCGATGCAACCGCCGTCGGCATGAACGCTGATTGCTTCATTCGCCGGCGATGACCGACTCACTGGGAGCCGTGAGCCCTCCTGGCCACCAGTTCCAATCGCCTGCAACGCGAAGAAGCGCAGGTCCAATCACAATGCGAACCAAGGTTGCGTCAATTAACACGGCTACAGCCAGAGTGAATCCGAGCATCTTGATCACGAGGAAGCCGCCGAACGTGAATGCCGCGAACACCACAATCATGATGGCCGCGGCACTCGTAATCAGTCCTGCAGTTTTGGCTAGCCCCTCCGGGATGGCCTCCAATTCACTCAGACCGCTTCTCCTCGCCTCTAGAACCCGCGCGACCAAAAACACTTCGTAATCCATGCTCAGTCCGAAGACGATGGCAAAGGCGACGATAGGCACAATAGGAAATATGCTTCCCGTGCCCTCACGAAGTCCGAAGATGCTGCTTCCGTGTCCGTCTTGAAACACCAGAACCAATGCTCCGAAGGAGGCCGCAACCGAGAGCAAGTTCAGAGCAATGGCCTTGACTGCGGCGAAAAGCGATCTGAACCCACCGAGAAGCGCTATGAGCGTCCCTACCACCACCAGCGTGATTACCGAAAAAAACCGGTCCCGGACAATCGTCTGATAATCGGCGGTTAGCGCCGGGATGCCCCCGATGCGGAGCGTGGCACCGGGTACTCCCGTGAGAGCTGCAGCTCCGGTCTTCCGCAGTTCCCGCACCCAGTTGACCTGATCGTTCACCGAAACGGAGGTCGCAGGAAGCACTTCAACCAGCGCCGCCCGCCCGTCGCGGCTCAGGAACGTTCGACGTGTCTCACGCGGAAGGTTGCCGAGGCCAGACCGGTCACTGTCCGCCATCGTCGTTATCGAGATTACGCGGAACGAACGAGGGTCACTCGCGAGCCGCCTGCTGAAACGATCGAGTGCATGCCAGCCCGCGTCCGTTTGCGCAATGGAATCGGTCGGGAGTTCGAGAATCACTCGCAACGAGTACACCATGCCAGCCCGATCCATTTCTTCAAGAGTGTGAAGCGCGCGGACCGATTCCGCCGCTGACGGCAGCCAATCCCCTCTGGGCACGTCGGTATCGAGTCGCGCAGCTTGCGACGCAAGCAGAAGCAAGGGGACTCCTGCCAGAAAGATGGCAGGCCAGGGATGAGCCACAATCACTTTTCCCCATCGCCTCCAACGGTTTTCCGTGCGAGCTGCCCGATGTGCATCCCAACTCGCAATAAAGGGCACTCGACCCGCGTTAATTCGCGGACCGAGAGCTCCCAACAGTGCCGGAACGAGGGTATTCGCCAACAGCACACTCATTCCTGCCACCAGGACTCCAGCCAAACCGATGGAACGGACTTCGCTGATGGGGACGGTCAAGAGCGCAAGAAATCCGATGGCCACCGTCGAGGCTGAAATCAGGAGAGTACGACCTGCCTGACGTGCCGCGATGACCGCGGCTTTCAGTCCGTCTGGCTCGACGGCAATCGCTTCCCGGAAGCGGCTGACCATGAGGAGCGCGTAGTCGATTCCCAAGCCCAGCCCCAGCATCGTGGACAGATTCTGAACCAGAATCGACAAGTGCCAACGCAAAGCCAGGAATCCCGCAATCGCCAGAGCGGTCCCGATGGCGAGCTGACCAATCGCAACTGGAATCAGGGCCGCCACCAGGCTTCCGAAAGCCACCAGCAGGAGTATCAGGGTGGCAGGAATCACCAGACTTTCGGCATGGCGCACGTCGTCGGCGCTGGCTTTCCGAATGTCGAAATTAAGCGGCGTCTCTCCCGTCAGTTCGAGCTTCACCGCCGGATAGCGGGCCCGCAGTTGGTTTTGGAGAGATCTCGCCAGTTCGTGGAGCTTCGGGACCAGCAACTCCACGGGACCCTGGGTCGAGGCGAGTCCCACCAGAACAAAAGTTCCTCCTCCCTTGCCGAGGAAAATCGGATCGCGAAAATCAAGACTGGAAACAACCCCGGATACGCCGGGCTCCTCTTTCAATTTCTCTTCGATGGTTGCTAACGCTTGCTGGCCCTCCTCCGAATCGGCAGGAGGGAGTCCCTGAACTACCAGGACCACGCGGTCAACAAATGGCGAACGAAAGCGAGTGGCCAACTCCTGCGGGACCTTACCCCCTTCGCTGCCTTCGATGCGGGTTGCGGTTTCCAGATGGCGCTCAGCGTGAAAGGAAAATGGGAGCAGCGCAAGGACAGCGACAAGGACGACTCCGGCCAACCAGAAACGGCGCACATGCACAAGATTCATAATGTCCCGCAAGAATCGTTGCATTTACAGAGATTCGTATCCCGCGCGGGCGCGGTTCGGACTTCCGGATCAATCTTCATTGGAAGGCTCTGTTTCCGACTAAACCGGTGTGGGCGGGCTCGCATTGCGGATGGATTCGTTATTATGGTGTGTTAAGGATACACGTTTTCTCAGAGGACTAATGCGCAAACTCGCGTTGCTGGTGTTGGTAACCGCCGTTCAACTTGGTGCTGCAGACCCTCGCATCGGCTCCTGGACGCTCATCTCTGCGCAGTCTACCTTGACCCCCCCCAACAAACTTTCCATTACGTCTATCCATGGTGCAGTTCACGTAGTGATTTCAGGCGAAAAGCACCTCGATTTTACGGCGAAGTTGGGCGGCCATGAATCGGCTGTGCAAGGCAATCCGGCATTCAATCAAATCGAGCTGCGCAGGATCGATAAGCATCAGGTCGAAGTCACACAGAAAAAGGATGGAGCCGTAGTGGCTACGATTCGTGACAAACTGTCGAAAGAAGGCAACGAGTTAACCAGCACGACTTCACAGAACGGTCACGCCGACCAGATCACCGTGTGGACGCGGAGCGGAGGAAAGAGGTCGGTCACTGACCTATTCGCCGGTGAATGGACACAGGATTTGAGCAAGACTCGATTGCGACAGGGGATGACACTCAAGATCGAGGCGGACGGAAAAGACGGGGTTCGCTTTTCGGGTGACTTCAGTTACAGCGCCCGCTTTGACGGCAAGGAGTACGACCTAAGAAACTCGAGCAACGATACCGTGACCCTCCAACTCGTCGATGCCCACACGGTCGATTCGACTTACCGCCGAGATGAGCAAATCGCTCAGAGGGATCGCTGGGTAGTTTCCGCCGACGGAGCAGAGATGACGCTGACGGTCACGGGCACGCTGGAAACCGGTCAGCAAGTAAGAGAGACAATGGTATTTCGGAAACCGTGACATTGCTGCGCCGCGCCCGACGCATCGGCACACGTAAACCGCCTACCGGCAGTTACCCACGGTGTTGAACTCACGAGGTGCAACCGAAATGATTCCCTTGCGCTGCATGAATTTCAGAATGCCATGGACTGTGTCTTCGAGAGACGGATCCGGCTTGCCCCACGCGGAGGCATCCCGAGCCGCTTGATAGCAGGAACTGTCGTAGCGTTTGAACTCCATCGCCGAGATGTTGTCCACAGAGTTCACCAGAAAGTCCAGAAGCGGAAAGAGCAGATCTTCTTTTCTGCATCTTCTGATCAGCTCGGGAACGAAGTCGGGAAGACTGAACACTTCAAATTGCCGTCCAGTCGATTTTGTAATGAGTCCAGTAATATCCAGCATGTTCGCGTAGTCGTCCCTCACTACGTGATACGTCTTATTCCCCGTGCCCGGACTCGTGGCAATCGCAACGATATTGTTCGCCGTTATGTCCGCAGGGACGAAACTAACCTGGTTTAGAGCATCGACTCCAATGCCGTGATTCACCATGAACGCAACTAAACGAACGGCTATGTCGAAGTTGTTCCCTCCGCCGGTAATGGAGGGACTGACCAGAGCGGGCCGGAAGATCCGCGTCGTAAGCCCCTGGCGGCGCGCGTCCATCACCACTTGTTCCGATACCCACTTGGACTGGCTGTATCCAAAATCGAGAAGCTCCATATTCTCGTTGAAGTCGGTCTCGAATAGAACTTTCTTAACCGCCCAGCCAAATATGAAGGTAGTCGAGACGTAATTGAAGCTCTTGGACCGTCCTTCGAACGCCAGTCTCAAGACCTCGTTCGTCCCCAGCACGTTCGCGTCACGCATCCGGTCGTAGTTGAGCAAGTAGTTTACGGTTGCGCCGTTATGAAACACCGTATCGATTTCATCCGCGAGCAAATCCCAGGCTTCCCGCGTCAACGCCAACTCCTTCTGGCCAAGGTCTCCGCAAACGGGAATCACGCGAGTGTCGAACATCTGCATCAAGTCCGCCGGGCAAGGCCCCATCGATTCCATTGCCGCCCTTAGTCTTAGTTTGCCCTGATGCTCGTCGGAAGACCTGACGAGAACGTGGATCGTCGCGTCCGTTTGTTCCAGCAGACTTTTTACGAGGAACGGTCCAATAAAGCCGGTACCGCCCGTAAGTAGGACATTATTCAGGACGGGTGTTTCGGGCAATAACGCCGGTGCCGGGGGTTCGAAGATGAGCTTCCTGTCGTTCTTCATCATCCGCTCTTCCGCCGTGCGTTGTTCTTCACGGAAAGCCGCCAAGGACTGCCGCAGCGGGCCCAGTGCTTCTTCGGGAGCGTGCTCCAACTGTTCGGCCAGTTGAAACAACTCAGCCACGCTCACGCGCTGAATGAGACCGATATCCACCTGCCTCGCCAGCATATCGGCGTCTTTGTTCTTTAGGAGTTCCTTGATCTCATGCATGAATACAACAAGATCCAGGGAATCGAGCCCCGCCTCGACGAGGTTGTACGATTCCGTGCCCGTCAAGTTGTAACGGGCTTTCAACACCTCGAAGGGCGATTGGCCTCCAGAACCGCAGGTTGAAGGTCCTTCGTCCTTTTCCCGCGAAAACTCCGACAAAACAGTAAATTGACCTTGCAGCCACATGTGCTTGGTTTTATGGCGCATGATCTTGCCCGAACTGGTTCTCGGTATCGCGCGGGGTGCGATAAAAGAGATCAGCGCCACTTCCACGTTGAGGTAGTTCCGGACGGCGGCTGCAATCTGCAGCGGATCCGGCAGCGCCTTTAGATTTTTCACCTCAGCGACGATTGCCAGAGCAGGCTCGCTGTCTTCATTGATCTGGAACGCGGCAACGCAATTCGTCCGGATCAGGCCGGACGCTTTCTCCACCACCGCCTCGATATCCTGTGGGTAATAGTTTTGCCCGCGTAGGATAATCATGTCCTTGATACGGCCGCAGACGAAGAGTTCGCCGTCGTGGAAAAAACCCATATCGCCGGTGCGAAGGTAGCCATCGTCATAGGGGCTGTCGTCGACCAACCGGGCGTGAAACAGCTTGAGCGTCAGTTCAGGATTGTTCCAGAACCCCGGGCACTTGCTCCCTCCAGCGATCCAAATCTCGCCGATTCGACCGGGCTCCAGAGCGACGTGCTTCTCCGGATCCACGATCTTTACCGTGAGTCCGGGCAGAGGAGTTCCGCAACTGACAATCTGAGTGGCCGCGCCGATTTCGGATACCTCGGTGGTCATGCGGGCCTTCCCGAGGGCCACGGCGTTCTTGTTGACTGAAATAATGTTCCGGCCACCGAGCGAAACTGCCAAAGTATTCTCTGCCAGCCCGTACGCCACAAAAAAGCTTTCCGACTTGAGTCCATGAGGCTGAAAGGCCCGCAGAAACCGTGTATACGTGTCCGGTTTGACAGGTTCCGCGGCAACCATCAGCAACCTGAGCGAGCTAAGATCGAAGGTCTCCAGACTCTCCCTCGAAAGCCGGCCAGCGCGCAAGCAATAGTCGTAAGCGAAGTTGGGCGCTGCTGAGGCGCTGGCGCCATAGGTCTTGATCGCGTCGAACCATAGAGTGGGGCGCTGAATGAAATCCGTGGGAGCGAAGCCGTAGGTCGTGCCGCCCGTAAGCGCGGGATAAAGGTAGCATCCAATCAGCCCCATATCGTGATACTGCGGAAGCCAGGATACGACTACCGGTTCGGGATGGTCGATCACGAGCGGGCAGTTATGCAATATGTTTTCGTGCGTGACCATCACGCCTTTAGGATCTCGAGTCGACCCCGACGTGTACTGGAGGAACAGAATCTTCGAAGCGCCATTGAAAGTTTCGTCCGAAACCGTCTCGACGAAGTCCTCAGTTGCAATCCAACGCAGAGCGGAAATGTAGTCGACGTCGACTGCGGACGAGGAGACTCCGCTTCGGGCAAGATTTGTCTTCAGGGATCCGAGGTAGTCTTTGCTGGTTAAAATGCCGGTGGCCTGGCAATCCTTGGCGATGTGGACCATCTTGTACAGGGCGCCCTGGAAGCCACGAGAACTGGGGGGATAGACGGGTACGGGGATCAATCCCGCGCGCACGCACCCAAAAAATGCGCAAATCATTTCGAGCCCCGGCGGGTAGGCGAGCAGAAGACGGTCCTGCGCCTTAAACCCTTGCTCCTTCCGCAGGTGTCCGGCGATCACCTTTGTCCGGTGGAGAAACGACTCGTAAGAATAGCCTCCAATCGGATTGCCGTTCACGTCAATGTACGAATAAAGAACCCGGTGCGGGTGCTGATCCCCCAGACTATCCAGCTTGTCTAAAATCGAAGCCATCATAGATTCGGATCGGTCTCATGGCGGTAGCACCACCATGCGCTAACCTCCTGGTTGAATGAACAAATTCCGCCGGAAAACAAAAGTCCCGCTGCGTCCTGTGCACAAGGGCAGAGCGACTTCCAGAACGGGTACGAGCTAAACCTTTGGCGGGCTGAATCGCCGGCTTCGTCGCTTGGGATCTCCGACGTCACGTTCGCCGATTCTGCGAAAACCTTTGTAGCCGCCCATCGCTGGAAGTCAGGCCTTGGAGGCTGTCTTCCAAAGTCGAACGCGGCTGCAGCACCTCGAGGCCCATATAGGCCAAGTCCCGCTGGAAGCGAGACGAAGCAGTCCTGCGTAGACCCTGCCGGGGGTCGGAGCGCCCGACTCAAAGCGTCTTGGTCTGATATCACTGAGCGGCCTATGCTAGCAGAGATTTTGAAAACTGAGAACTGGGAAGGAGAGTCACCGCGGTCACTTCAGGGAACATGTGCTGTTGCGCCGGGTCCGCGTATCCGAAATTCCCTTGCTCTTCGTAAAGTTTTCGAGCTAACATCGATTTTTGTGGCTTGTGGCAAAGCAGGTGCACCGGCAACAGGAATCTATAACTAGTCTGGTTAAACTTGTGCAAACCAGGGCCGGGAAGCAACATGCCGACCTAACGTCATTGATGTCAATACGTCCGAGACGAGGCGGGTATTACTCTGAAGCCGGAAATTGATGATCTTGTCCCATCGGAGGCCTCGCTGCGGCACTCTGTGGTCGATCCCGCGTATCCGTCTTCGTTTCCAAAAGTCCTACGCCGCCGCCTCGACGACTTTTTTTCCGACGGGAACGTTTCTCCCAAAGCCGACCGCACCATGTGGGTCAAAATCGCGTTTGGGCTGGCAGTGCTGGCGGGCAGTTGGATTGCTCTTTTTGCACTCAAGCCGGACTCATGGAAGTTTGTCGGGCTCTACCTTCTAAATGCCATCGCACAGACATTCCTTTTGCTGAACATCGCGCACGACAGCAACCACAACGCCATCTCGTCGGTGCGATCTGTAAACAAAGCCTTGAACTATGTCTTCGATGTCTGCGGAATCAGTTCATATATGTGGCGCATCCTTCATCATCGAGGCCACCACTCCTGCATTAATCTCCACGGGGAAGACGACGCGCTTACAGGACGCCGCATCCTTCGGTTTACACCCCACGAACCCCGGGCGCCCCTGCAGCGGTTCCAGCACATCTATGCGTTGTTCCTCTACGCGGCATTTTCTCTGGACTATGTGTTCGTAAGGGACTTTGAGTGCTTTTTCTTCCCCTCCCACGATTATCTGAAACAGACGAAGCATCCGTTCCGAGAGTACGCCATTCTCTTTGCGGGCAAGGGGTTTTACCTCACCTACATGCTCGTCTTGCCCGTCGTATTGCTGGGGAAATCGCTTCTGCTGGTCGGCTTATCTTTCGTGCTCGCCCATTTGATCATCGGGTTGACCGTAGCCCTCGTATTCCAGACCACGCACTCGGTCGACAGTACGTACTTTCCCTTGAGCCGCAGTGAGTTTGACAACGGGATCTATCACATCTTCGCGACTACGGCCGACTACGCGACCACCAACCCTGTCGTCGGTTGGCTCGCTGGCGGGCTTAATCACCATATCGTCCATCATCTGTGCCCTTTTGTGTGCCACACTCACTATGCTCCCCTGACCCGGATTGTGAAGCAGACCGCCGAAGAGTACGGCATTCCTTACCGGCAACACGCCACAATGAGCCGTGCGATCAAACATCATCTGCTACTCTTGAAGCAATTGGGGAGCGGGGATCAATTTTCGAGCACCTAAATTCATACAGATGAACAGACTATTCATTCAGGCAGATCAAGCAGGACTTCCCGCAGTTCTCCACACGCTCCTGGATCGCGAGGCGTGACTTTGCGGCAAAGCGTGCCTGCCGTCTCCCGATCCCGCTCTTTCCTGGATTCGCGCGCGATGGCCCGCGACCCTGTACGGGTTCTCTCGAAGTACACCGAACGCCATGGCAACACGTTTCGCTTCTATTTTGGCGGGGTCAAGGAGGCCATTGTCACCACCGATCCCGTCGTCATTCGGCACGTGCTGAAGACGAATTCGGAGAACTACCACAAGTCCGAGATTCAAAAGAAGCGCATGGGCCATTTCCTGGGAAAGGGCCTTCTCACCACTGAGGGGGAAGCCTGGCGCACACAACGGCGCCTTATCCAGACGGGCTTTGAACGAAAGCAGCTCGAAGTTCTATCCTCTATCATGCAGGACTCCCTCGCCGACTCGCTGCGGGATTTCGACCGACAAGCTCGTAGCGGCCCTGTCGATATCTACCCCCTCATGATGAAGATTACCTTCGCGATGGTAGGCAGATCTCTGTTTGGCGCCCGCTTGAAAGACGAAGATATCGACCTCATCAGCCTGGCCATCTCGACGGTTCAGGAGTTTATGGTTCGGCAAACCATTCAGCCCTATCTGAATCCCTGGTTTGCCGTCTCGGGTGAACTGCGCAGACACGAGGACATGCGAAACCGCGCCTTCGGCGTCCTGCGCGACTACCTCCAGCGGAGGCGCAACGAAGCTCCCGGCAACGATCTGTTGCAGATCCTGATGGAGGCTCGCTACAGCGACGGCCAGGGCATGAGCGATGAGTTGGTCGTGAGCGAGAGCATGCAACTGCTGGTCGCCGGCCATGAAACCTCGTCGAATGCTTTGTCGTGGCTTCTTTACCTGCTAAGCACGCGTCCGGAGTGTGTCGAGAGGGTACGGCAGGAGTTCGACTCTGTGCTGGGCGATAGGCCTCTGAGTTACTCAGACGTTCCGAAGTTCGAGTTTACAACTCAGGTCATACTGGAGGCGCTGCGCCTTTATCCGCCGTTTTGGATGGTCGATCGTATGGCGCTCGCAGACGACCGAGCAGGCGATGTCGATATCCCCCGGGGCTCGACGGTCGTTGTGTTCATTTACGGCGCGCACCATTCACAGCAGTACTGGCAGAATCCGGAGAGTTTCGACGAGGAACGCTTCGCCAAAGTGAAGGAGAAGCTTCACACGCCCTTTACTCATTTGCCCTTCGGGGCTGGCCCTCGGGGCTGTATCGGCGGCAATTACGCCATGCTGCAGATCCTCATGATTCTGAATGTTCTGCTCAGAAAATACGATTTCCGTCTGGTACCGGGCCAGACCATCGAAGCACGCCCGATGGTGATCTTGCGGCCGGAGCACGGAATCCGCATGACGTTCACCGAGGCGGTCCAACGCGGCGTCGACAGACTGTCCGACTGTTCAGCCTGATCTTCTTACGCTCATCAAGCCTTGATCTGACATCTTGCTAAGTTGTACTCTCGCGCTCACGCCGATGTCGGTGCTTGCCACGAGCGTCGCTGCGCTTACAGCCGTGATCTGGTCTTACCTCGCTTTGGCTAGAGGAGCCTTCTGGCGTATTCAAGGCGCTGAGCCCGAAGCCACTGGCAAGACGGGATTTTCGGGCAGCGTCGCTGCCGTAGTTCCGGCCCGCAATGAGGCCGAACTGATCGGACCGGTCGTCACATCCCTATTGAATCAGTGCGTGGCTATGGCCGTCCTCCTCGTGGACGATGAGAGTGCAGACGGCACAGCGGATGTGGCGCGACGCGCTGCAGAAAAAGCAGGCAAGGCCGACGCGCTTACCGTGATTCAGAGCAAGCCCTTGCCGGCAGGGTGGACGGGAAAATTGTGGGCGATGCACCAGGGCATTGAGCGCGCACGCGGGTTGAATCCCACGTGGCTCATGCTCACGGATGCTGATGTGTTGCACGATCCAGAGACAGTCGCGAATCTGGGTCGCATCGCTTCGCAAGGTGACTACGACTTGGTTTCCTTTATGGTGAAGCTGCATCGCGAGAGCCTTGCAGAAAAACTGCTCATTCCCGCCTTCGTGTATTTCTTTTTCATGCTCTACCCGCCAGCCTGGATTCGCAACCCCCGGCTCTCGACCGCCGGCGCGGCCGGGGGCTGCATGCTTGTAAAAGCAGAAACTCTGGAACGCGCGGGAGGATTGGAGGCCATTCGCGGCGCCCTTATTGACGATTGCTCACTGGCCGGGCTCTTGAAGCAGCACGGCGGGCGATTGTGGTTAGGATTAACAGATCGAAGCCAAAGTTTGCGCCGACACAAGACGTTCTCCGATGTCGAGCGCATGGTCTCGCGCACGGCCTTCAACCAATTGAAACACTCCTCGCTGCTGCTGACGGGCACCATTGCGGGCATGGTGATCACCTATCTCGTGCCTCCACTGTTGTTGCTCACACCCAACAGGCTGGCGATCTTTATGGGTGCTGCGGCCTGGGCGGTCATGACGCTAACGTACTCGACTATCGTTCGCTACTATCGACTGAACCCCGCATGGGCCTTGACCCTGCCCTTGGCGGCTCTGTTTTATCTGGGCGCGACTGTACATTCGGCGGTTAAGTACTGGACCGGCAGTGGCGGCGACTGGAAAGACAGAGTCCAGGACGATCGAGACCGCTCCATAACCTTAACTCCTTTCTGTTAGAGGGGCGAGGTGTGTCGATCAGACGCAACGAGCACGTGCCACCCGATTTCTTTTCAAGCCTTGCCCCAGAAGCTTAACCCGCCCGGCAAGATTTCTTTAAGCGCCCACCTCATGGACTACTTCGCAGATTACCCGGATCGATGGCTGATTTTTCGCGGGTGTGCGAATGGAGTGATGCCCTCCAGAGCGCTCCCAAACAAGTCCAAGATCGAAGGTGAAGTCCTCGCCCACGTTGATGCGTAAAAACTCAGAACAAGGCTTAAAATTGAGATCCGTGGACCATCATTCTTCGAGTGATGTCCCGCGGGCGCCCATCCGCTCCTGCAACTGCTTGCGATACTTGCGGCTCAACCGGACGCTCACGCCATCGTCGAGCAGCAATTCGTATTCCCCGTCCTCGCGAAGTTGCAATCTGCGCACGCGCTCCAGATTCACGATGCTCGACCGATGAACGCGGCAAAATACATTCGGATCCAGATCTTCCTCGAGTTCCAACATGCTGCGTCGTAGCAAATGACTCTTTGACCTGACATGCAGGCAAGCGTAATAATCGGCCGCTTCGATCCAGTCAATCTCCGAAATCCTCACGAAATGAACCTGCCCTGCGCTCTTCACGGCGACGCGTTCCAGACGCTGCCTGCGATCGTGTCCCAACCGGATTCTTTGCTTGGCGCGCTCCAGCGCCAGCGCAAAACGCGCGTTGTTGAAGGGCTTCAGCAGGTAGTCGAGCGCCCCGGCTTCGAAGGCGCGCAGTGCGTACTGGTCGTACGCGGTGACAAACACGACTGCGGGGGGCAAATCGTTTCCCAGCAACTCGAGCACATCGAATCCATCGCACTCGGGCATTTGCACGTCGAGGAAAAGCAGGTCCGGCTTCGCGACGCGAATCTCGCCGATCGCCTCCGCGCCTGATCCGCACTCCGCAACGGTTCCGATGTCCGCATCGCGACGCAACAGCACCGCGAGATTACTGCGAGCGAGCGGCTCGTCGTCGACAATCAGCGCACGTATTTTTGAAGAGTGCTCGTCCGCGCGCACGAGATTATTCCTTGGACTCGCTGGTCGATGACACGCGAAAAGGAACCGAGACGGATGCCTCGACTCCGCTTGGACGCTGGTTGTGCAAGCTTAAGTCGAAGGCATCTCCGTAGAGGCTGCGCAGGCGCGTGCGCGCGTTGGAGATTCCGATCCCCGACTGGCTCGTTTCCCATCCAGCAGGCAAACTTGGACCGTCGTTGTACACGCGAAGCGTCAGCGTGCCATTCAAGCGAGATGCCGCAATGCGGATCGCTCCGCCCTCCACGCGCTTGGCGATGCCATGCTTCACGGCATTCTCGACCATGGGTTGCAGGATCAGGCTTGGAACCTGAGCTGGAAGAAGTTCCGCGGGAACGTCCACCGTGAACTGCAGGCGCTCGGCGAATCGCGCCTTCTGAATATCGAGATACTTCTGCGTGAACTCCAGTTCTTCCGCAAGCGGAACCTGCTGCCGGTCGGAATTCTCGAGCACCCGTCGCAGAAAGTCGCTGAGTCCGGCAATCATGCTCACGGCCGCATCGTTTCTTTCCTCGCGCACTAGGCCAGCAACGGCGTTGAGCGTGTTAAAGAGGAAATGCGGCTCAATCTGACGCCGCAACGCGTTGAGTTGGGCATTGGAGAGTTGCTCGTTGAGGCGCGCGGTCTCGGTTTGCTGGAAGGCCAACTGCTCCCGCGATCGCTGGATGTGGTCGGCGAGCAGAATCAGGCTGTAAAGGATTACATAAGAGAGTAGTCCGTTCGTGCACTTATGCCACGCCAGCTCGAGAAACGGATCGGGCGGTGATGGCAGAGCCCAAGGGTTGAGCAACTCCTCCCACAGCGCGACCCACGCGGCATAGACCACGCCGATTGCAGCGCACGCGGCAAAATGCAGAGCCCAGGTGGAAGCACGCATCCATTGCGCCGGGGGATATCGGCGGCTCAATCGCAGCACCATCGGCGTCGCCAGCATCCACGGAAGCCACGAGATCAGCAGCGTGAAAAAGAGGCGTCCCCAGAAGTGATGCATGCCCTCCGCACGCATAACAAATACAGTTTGCGTGGCGTCGAACAGGCCGATTCCGCCCCAGATGGCTGCGATCCAGAACCATCGCGGCGAGTCACTGCGTGTGGGCGTGGCGTCCATAGTCAGAATCGTATTCTACGATTGGCTGGAATGGGCAACAATGCAGCCAATCGCCGGAGTTTTGCAGCGGATGGACTGGCCATGCGGGCGGCGCTCAGCGATACTGAAACGCATGATGAACAAGAAGATCGCGTCGCTCCTCGCGGTGATGGTGGTTCTGTCCGCGGTAGTGCTACTGAAGTCCGCAACGTTGCCGCCTGGTTCCGGCCCGGAATATACCAGCGACGCACAGCTCAAGCTGCCGGAGAACTATCGCCAGTGGACGTACCTGACGTCGGGCTTCGACATGAGTTACAACCCGACTGCCATGCAGATGGATCATCACATGTTCGACAACGTCTTCGCGAGTCCAGAGGCTTACAAGGTGTTTCAACAGACGGGGACGTGGCCGGACAAGACAGTACTCGTCCTCGAAGGCCGCATGGCGGAAGGCAAAGGGTCGATCAACCAGAGAGGAAATTATCAAAGCACTGAGATCATGGGGATCGAGGCGCATGTGAAGGATGAGGCGCGCTTTCCGGGAAAGTGGGCCTTCTTCATCTTCGGCGATGCTAAGACCGCCAAGATCGTCCCAACGAACATGGAATGCTACACCTGCCATGCCGATCACGCGGCGGTCGATACAACTTTCGTCCAGTTCTATCCTACCTTGTTGCCGATCGCGAAGAGCAAGGGGACGCTGAGTGCCGAGTATCAGAAGGAAAGCGCTCAGAAACAGTAAAGCAAAGTCAAAAACTACCGTCCTCGTTCGCATAAACCGCGAAAGAAGGATGGGGCAACCGCGACTTAGGTTGGAATAGCGAGCGCTAATTCTTCGGCTGCGAAGTGCTGAGGGCGAACCGGCTGGCGAGGAACTGTGCCTGGTCGCTGTCGAGCGGCAAGAGTTCGATCCGCGTCGCTCCGTGGTCGCGTAACCATGTGCTCTTCTTTGACGCGAACGTCCTTGTCTACTCGGACGACAGGTCTTCTCCGTCGAAACAACGGAGGACTCTGGATCTGGTGGCTGAGCACAGGCGAGCGAGAACGGGCGTAGTCTCGCTGCAAGTGCTGCAAGAGTATTTCGTAACGGTGACGCGAAAATTGCACGTGGACGCGAGCATCGCGCGCCGGAAAGTTGAACTGCTGGCTGAGTTCGATGTTGCCGCTCCGGAAGTCGCGGACGTTCTGGCTGCGATCGATCTGCACCGCCTTCACAATTTTTCCTTTTGGGATGCCCTGATTCTCCGCGCAGCCAAACAGGCGGGATGCAGCGTGCTTTTGTCGGAAGACATGCCAGGGGCACGCGAGGTCGACGGAGTCAGGATCGTGAATCCGTTCCAAAAGCAAGGATAATTCGGTAATCGCAAAAGGGAGTTGCTGCTACTTTGCCGCACTGGCTACTTTTACGCCGCGGGAACTGGCTGCGTAACGGGCGATGCCTTTGTAGAGGGCTTCGGCGATTTGCTCGCGGTATCCGTCGCTGCGCAGTTTCTGTTCGTCGGTCGGGCTGCTGACGAAGGAGACTTCCGCCAGGATTCCCGGCATAGCACTCTCGGTCAGGACGACGAATCCGGCTTCTTTGATGCCGCGGTCGCGCAGGCCCGGATTCTGCACTGACAATGTCCCGTACATTGAGCGCTGCACGCTGGCCGCGAGGCGCCGCGACTGTTCGATACGATCGTGCAGGTCTGCCGGCGACAGTGCGGGCGCGATCGCGTTCTTCAAAGATCCGGCGACGGAGTGCGAATCCGCGTCTTTTGAGCCGGCCTCTTTCGATCCGGGTGCGGAAAAGGTGTTGGTGTAGTACGTCTCAACTCCGCGAGCGGAAGGCAGATCACTGTAGTTAGCGTGCACGGAGACGAACAGATCGGCCTGAGACTGGTTCGCGATCTCCGCGCGTTCGTCGAGCGGAATGTAGTTGTCATCCTGGCGCGTATAGACGACGCTCGCTCCCAGCCGGCTTTCGAGCAGCCTGCCCAGCCGCTGCGCGATCTCAAGTACAAGATCTTTTTCGAGCAAGCCACGGCGTCCGACCGTGCCGAGGTCCCATCCGCCATGGCCGGCGTCGACCACGATGCGCATTTTGGGCACGCGGGCCTTCAGCTGCAGATCTTCTTTGGTCGGCGGGGGAATCACGATCGCCAGCTTGGCCTTGTCCGTCTGCGGAGCGTTTGGAAACAGGCTCACCGTGCTCTTAGGATTCGTCCCAATCTTGCGGACTTCGACGACGAGCCGGTACGGATTGGACTCGAGGCTGACCGAGAAATTCGTATCAGCCTTAGTCTCAAGCACAATGCGCGTCATGCCGGAAACCGGCTGTGCCACTCGGATGCGGCTGATCAGCGTGTCGCCTACGTCGATTGATTTTCCAAGCAGATCCGGCGCCAGCTGGGTATCGTGCAGATCAAAATAAATGCGGTTGGGTCCGGTCAGGCGGTGAGCTTCGTACTGCACCTGATCTTCGAGGTCGAGAACGACCGTGCTCGAGTCCGGCGACGACCAGTGCCGCACGGCCGTGACTCGCGGAAATTTCGATAGCTCCTGCGGAGCCGCCGGAGCATCATTGGACTCAGTTCCTTCGGAGACGTTGTCTGCCGGGGCGACAGCCGTGGAAGTCGCGCTTGCCGGTGACGAAGCGGGCTCCGCCGGCTTGGTCTGCGCTACCGGACTGATCGGCTTCGTCACGGAAGGCCCGGTGGGAACCACCGCGTTGCCAAGTTGCGCGTTGCTGTATTTCCACCAGAATCCTGCGGCGAAGGCCGCGACGATCACGATGCCAATCAGAAGTCCCAGCTTGCCGAAGTTGCGCGGAGCGCGCCCGGCCTCGAGCTGCCCGAACATGTGCGCGGGCTCGGCTTCGGTTGCAGCCATGGCCGCGGCTTCAGGGGCGATGGCCGGCTGCTCGGAGGCAGCGGCTTCTACCAGGGGTCCTTGCTCCTTTAACACGGGCTCGACCGCAAGCGCAGGGACAGTTTCGGGCGCTCTGGTTAGAGAGGGAAGATCGACCGACGCAAGAATCGCGGATGCAAGAGTTGCCGATGGAACCGGGGACGTCGCCGGCTTGGCGGGTGGAGGAGTTGCAGGAGCTTCGACCGAAGCAACAAATGAGGGCCGCAAGGCTGGTGCAGTCGACTCTTTGGACGATTCCAGCTTGGTAGCGGCAACCTGCGCTGACTCCGCAAAGCGGTCTTCATCTTCTGGCTTCAGCGCAGCCAGGACGAGTTCCGCCAGCAGGCTCAGATTGCGGATATCGCTATCGTTAAAGCCGAAGGGCCATGATGAGAACGCTTCCAGAACTCCAATCACGCGCCGCCGACCGCACAATGGAACGGCGACCATGGAACGCGCTCCTAATTTGCGGCACGCCTGAAGGTTGACGCGCGGATCGGTTTCGGTGTCGTCGCAGTTGACGACCTGTGCTGTGCGGAAACAGGCTCCGGAGAAGGCCGAATCGCGGTCGATGCGTGCTCCGACGTCGGGACGAACGATTCCAGCAGCGGCACGCAGCACAATCTCATTATTCTCGGCCAGCGCAATTGCCAGGCCGTCCGCGCCGGTGATGGTGAGAGCCCGCTCGGCGACTAGGTTTAGAACATCATCGAGAACGAACCGTTCGGTGGGTTCGAATTCCGGGAGAGGAGTCTTGGAGTCAAATATGGCGTGCCGCGCGGCGAGCGCCCGTCGACGGCGCACCTGCTCGTGCAGAGATGAAAAAGCGAGCAAAGCCTGCAGTGCGTCCTGCGGAGAGGGCGCCGGAAAGGCCTCGGTACCAATCTGCTCTGAGATTGACGAAGCTGCGCTGTGCGACATCGGCCAGGCAGGTACACTAATCCCGCGTACGGAATCCGTCAACTCCAAGTCCGGTTTGGTGGTAGGCGCCGCCATCAGGCACAGCTCATGAGTAAGTTATCGGTCTTTAACTGTACTTGCAATTGCCCGGACGTGCCCCTTTGGCCATGAACCTTGGTGTCGCTTCTCTTTTTCTTCGCTTTTCCGATAGCGAGCTCTCTACTCTCCCGTCAAGAGCAGCAATGGCGTCGGCAAGATGCAGCCAGCTGCGTCTCCACGCCGGGCTTACCCGAACTGAACCAGCCCGGTTACTAAAAGGGTGGGGGCTCTGAGGATAAGATTTCCACAACGAAGCTCTGGCCTTGGTAGCGACTTCCGGCGGTGTTTTATGGACGCAGGATTATCTCCCGCGCGACAAACGCGAGCTCAGCATCGTCATGAACTGCATACCCTGATTTACCTTACGCTGGACGATACGAACGGCGGCGTCGTTCGCAATCTCACGCACGAGGGAATTGGGGCGCAGGTGGTGGCCGGAGTCCGTCCACGCCAGCAGTTGCGCGTGCGCTTCGAGTTACGCTATCCCCGTCTGCGCGTCGAAACCCGCGGAGAAGTAGTCTGGGCGACCTTCTCCGGACAATGTGGCATCCGTTTTCTCGATCTGTCTCCGCAGCAAGGACGGCAGATCAACGAATGGATTTTTGGCGATCTGCTGGAGGGAATCTCGCTTCATGCGGACCCCGAGGAATCCATGTTCGCGGCGCCGATGCCGGTTTCACCGAAGACCGCGGTAGACGATGGACTGATGGTTTCCGCGACTCCGGTCAAGGTGATCGAGCTGCCTAGCCGCCGCGAAACGCCCCCGGCTTCTGACGCGGAGGGCGCTTATGAGGACAGCGGCGCGATGGGGAAGGCAGCCGCAGATGAACTGGACTGGCTTTCGCAACCGCTTTCTGGCCGTGGATTAGCGTGGACGGTTCACACGCTGGTGGTATTAGCGGGCATTTTGCTCTTCGCGCTGGTCTTTCTGGCTATCACCGGGGAGGCCCCACGCTGGCCGATCCAGATGGCAGGCGGCGCCGTGTTTGTGATTGCCGCGCTCTATTGGATCTTCTTCCAGATATTCGGAGGACGCAGCCTGGGCGCACGACTGGCCCGACTGGCCGGATACGCGCAGGAAGAAGAGGAAGAGAGTGGAGCGCGCTTCCGTTGAGAGCGAGTAACTGGTATTCAGAACTGAGAACTACCTTAGTTTGCCAAGAATTGCTGCGCCAGCCAGAGTTCCAGCGTCCGCTGCTGCCGGGACGCCATCTTTACGAAGCGGATGCCGAAGTTTCCGCCATCGTCGTGCCACGCGACTTTCGCCCGTGCCTTCAGTTCTGAGCTGGCCCCGGGTAAGGCGAACGAGACTTGTAGCGCTGCCGAAGCTTCTACCGGCTGAGGTGCGTGAACCAGCATTCCACCCTGGCTGATATTGATGAGAACAGCTTCCACTGCCTTGCGCCCTTTGCCTTTCAAGGAAACCGGGACCTGCAAGCCGGCGCGATGGTAGCGCAGGCGTCCGTCGAGAATCATGCTGCGTGCCGCGGTAAATGTGCGAACTGCCTGATCGACGGAAATTGGTTTCTGGAAAGCAAACAACGCACCGGTAGCATCGAGGCTGGGGGTGCGCTCGTGGCATCCCATAATGACGAGGGGGACGGGGCTCTGGCCATTCTCCGATCGCTGCAGTTCGCGGAGGAACTGGGAACTGCCGTTCAAATCGCAATCGACGATGAGCGCGTCGACCTTCGATTTGCCGAGCCGCTCCAAAGCTTTGTGCGGTTCCTTTTCCACGGCCACATCAATTTGAAGGCCGCCGAGGATGCATTCGAGAACGCTGACTTCCTGCCAGTCGCGCGAAACCACCATCGAGGAAAGTGTCATGCCTTCACTCTAGTGGTGTTGGTAATCGCGGCGTAGATCACTAACGTAATGACGGCTTGCGGACGACCTGGCGGACGACTCAATTCGAGACGTCGATTCGCTGGGTCGGTCTCTTGGAGCCTCGGTGTTTGGGGTCTTGTCGAGAGAGTCGTTACCAGCAACGTCTCTAGGAGAGCGATGTGCGATACCAGTCGACGGTGCGGCGCAGTCCTTCGTCAAAATCGATAACCGGCTCGTAGCCGAGTCCTGCTTTGGCTTTCGAGATATCCGCAAGGGAGTGTTTGATGTCGCCGCCGCGCTCCGGCCGGTACTTCAACAGGCCGGTGTAGGAGGTGAGTCCCTTCAATAACTGGAATGTTTCATTCAGTGTGACGCGGCGGCCGGTGGCGACATTGAATACTTGTCCGGCAGCCTTGTCAGCGGGCGCTTTGCAGGCCAGCACATTCGCGAAGACTGCGTTATCGATATAGGTGAAGTCGCGGCTCTGCTCGCCGTCGCCGAAAACAGTGGGCTGCTCGCCACGCAACATCTGCGTAATGAACTTGGCGAGCACACCGGAATAAGGAGAAGAGGGATCTTGCCGGGGCCCGAAGATGTTGAAGTAGCGTAGGCATACAGTCTCGAGACCGTAGCATCGGTAAAACGAAATCATGTACCGCTCACTGGCAAGCTTGGCGACCGCGTAGGGGGAAATGGGGTCGGGCGTCATCGTTTCTTGTTTTGGCAGCGTAGGTGTGTCGCCGTAGGCGGAAGAAGAAGCGGCGTAGACGACGCGCTTGACCTTGGCGTCGCGGGCGGCGACCAGAACGTTCACCGTACCGTCGATATTGACGCGGTTGCTGCCGAGCGGATCGAGCACGGATTTCGGCACGGAAGGAATCGCGGCTTGGTGGAGAACGAAATCGACTCCGTCACACGCCTTGTGCATGGCGTCGAGGTCAAGGATGTCGGCTTCACGGAAGTCAATGCGGTCGCGAATCTCCGCGAGATTCTCGCGCCTCCCGGTGGAAAAATTGTCGACGCCGCGCACTTGTTCTCCGATAACGTCCAGAGCCCGGGCGAGGCAGGAACCGATGAATCCGCCAATGCCAGTAATCAGATAGAGCGCCATGTCCCAACATCATAGCGAATCGGAAGACGGTACGCGGTTCTTGAGAATGAACGCTTGGTCAAAAATGGAACGTGATTGGGTTGGCTGAGGAGGGGTGAACTTGCAGCGTTATTTGGTGACCTGACTCTGCCGCAGGATTCGCAGGAAGTCGTCGCGCATCAGCAGCTGGCGGTTCTCGAAAAACTCGATCAGGGCCTGAAGGGCGGCGTCGGGGCTGGTGATCAGCGGGACGGATTTCAGTGGATCGGTGGCCGGAAGCAAACATGCGATGCCCGGGCCCATAATCATGGAGGGATGCGAGACCGTGGCCAGCACCGGCTTCAGCCGAGTCAGATTCTCTTCTGACGTATCGGCGAAGGCGATGCCCATTCCAAGGTAGGGATCGTTGACGCGCACTTGTCCCTTAGTTTCGACGCGGATGCCGTTGGTTTCCAACTTCAGGCGGAGAACGGTATTAGCCGGATAAGTCGCCTGCGCTTCGACGTAGCATCCCTGCAGGCTAACGTCGGTGAAGGTGGCCCAGGTGCGAACGTCGCAGCCTTCTTCGCGGATCTCCGCACTGCCTTCGCACTTGTAGCGGACGCTGCGGCGCTTCTCCGCGCCCTTGAATCGATCGCCTACACTAGCGGCGGGATTCTGTCACCGGCTGGGTTTGTGGGGCTGTCCTCGCCGGCGCCGGATCGCTTGAGCGCCATCAGGTAGGAGATGCTGGCGTTGGTTTCTTGCGCCATAAAGACTCCGAAACTCTGTCGTCCTTATCGGCAGAACGAATTTCAATATTAGGGGAGGGGCGGCGGGGATCAGAAAACTCTAACCCAACCGGGCCGAAGGCGGCTCTTCAGCGGTTTGCTGGGCGACTTGACGGATGTGCTTCCAGAGCTCTTCGCGTCCGGCCCCCGTTTTCGACGAATAGGGAAGCAGGCGGGCAGACGGATATTCTTGGCCCAGCGTTCGGAGCGCATTGTGGAGTTGATTGTTCGAGAGGCGGTCGCTCTTGGTGCCCACCAGCAGGAACTCCCGGCCCGAAGCGGCGAGAAAATCCAGCAATTGTCGGTCGGGTTGTTGCGGCGGAACGTTGACGTCGATCAGTGCGACGCACAGGGCCAGCGTGGGCCGGTCGTTCAAGTAGGGCTCGATGAACTTCGGCCATTCCTGGGAAATCTCGCGGGACAGCTTGGCGTACCCGTATCCGGGGAGATCGGCGAAGATCAGCTCGGGACGCGGCCTTCCAGGGAACCGAATTTCGAAGAAGTTGATGCTGCGCGTGCGACCGGGGGTGGAACTGGTACGCGCCATCTTGGTGCCGACCAGCGAGTTGATGACGCTGGATTTACCGACATTCGAACGGCCCAGAAAGGCGATCTCGGGCACGGAAGGAACCGGGAAGTGCGCGGCATCGGTCGCCGCCGCCATGAACCGCGATAAGACCCTCATGCTCAAGTGTGCAACGGCACGAGGGAAATGGCAAGGGAGGCGGCTGAGATCGGGTAGCGTCATTCCGGTTCTCTTCCAGCGATCCGCCCAGTTTCCTACTACGTATGGTAGTATTCGTCGGCTTTTGAAAGGAGCCTCCATGAAGCGCATCTACGGATTGCTTGGGGTTGCATTGGCAGTGGGCGTGGTGCTGTGTGGGTTGGGGAGCCGGATGTCGAGTGCGCAGGATAATTTGAAAGGCGGCACGATTCTTCAGCGAACGGAGCTGAAGGGCGCGCCGGGATGGGAAGCAATCTTGGTGGCGCGCACGTTGCCGCCCGGCGTAGAGAGCGGAAAGCATACGCAAGGCGGAAACGAAATCGTTTACATACAGGAAGGCGCGGTAATCTTTGAAGCGCAGGGCAAACCGGCCGTGACGCTGAAACCGGGCGAAGCCTTCACGACCGTCGCTGGTGAAGTGCACAACGTAAAGAATGCCAGCAGCACAGCGCCCGCCAAAGCGTTGGCCTTCTATATCGCCAAGAAAGGTGCCAAGCTCGAGGACCTCTCGGTCCCTGCGAAATAGATTCGCCGCGTCCGCGATGGACCTCGAACCGTGTCGATTATGAAGTGAAAGTCAAAGTCCCCACCCTACGTCGCCGAAATCGCGACGTAAGGGCGGGGAAACCTGCAGTCATTTTCAACTACAATCAGTTCCAACTTTCATGAATAACGGTCAACAACCTGCACTGACTTTATTCGTCATTGGCCTGCTTGCGCTCGGTGTGCTGGCTCTCATCTACGGCGATTTTGCGCTCGTGTGGCAGCCGGTACCCGCATGGATTCCAGCGCGGACCGCTGTCGCGTATGCCTCCGGTGTTCTCATGCTTCTCCTCGGAGCTGGACTGCTGGCTCCGCAAACGCGGGCCTGGTCGGCGCGCATTCTCTTTCCGTATCTGATCCTGTGGGTCCTGCTCAAAGTGCCGGACGTTGTCAGCAAGCCCGGTATCGAAGGTTCGTGGCTCGGGCTTGGGGAACTCACTCTGCTGCTCTCCGGGGGATCGACGCTCTTTGCCCGATTGAGCAACCTTCCGCAAGGATCAGCACCCGGCTTCCTTTCCGGTGAGCGGGGAGTTCGCGCGGCGCGAATCCTCTTCGCGATTTCAATTGTGCCGATCGGCCTTTCTCACATCGTTTACGCGGAGGTGACGGCTGGCTACGTGCCTCATTGGCTGCCGTTTCGAACGGGATGGGCTTACCTGACCGGAGCCGGACAGATTGCCAGCGGTCTTGGAGTCTTGTTCAACGTTCTTCCGCGCGTTGCCGCCTGGGCTGAAGCAGGACAAATCACGCTCTACACGTTGTTGGTGTGGCTGCCCGCGCTGGTAGGAGCTCGGACCCGGCTGAACTGGACAGCGTTCTTCATCTCGTGGATATTCGGGGCGGCTGCCTGGGTCGTTGCACAGAATGTGCCGGAGGAGGCGGGCTAACCAGAATTTTTGGCGGCGAATACTTTCTTGGGTGGTTGAGCTCAGCTCGACCTACCGTCATCTAGCTCTATCCTTAGTACTTTCGCCCCTACTGGGCTGGCGGGTTGGCAACTTTCCGAGAACAAAGGCCCCGACTACTACACAAACTCCGGGGAGCCTACTCGCTTCGGTGAAACCTTTATCCCAGCGCCGCACGTAGGTACTTTCGTCATTCTCCCGCGTGCCGGATTCGGATTCAACTTCAGCGCTTCCACGCCGATTGAAACTGTAGCAAAGGTTTCACGGAGAACGACATGGAAGGCACTCGCAGAACGACGCTGGACATGCATTCTCTGTTGCTTTGCGCGGATGTCCAATTCCTGGGGATTACCCGGACGGTCTCAAACCAGCTGCAAGTAACGCCGAAGATCGTGGGGAGTTGCGAATCTGCTCTAGGCGAGATTCGGGAGCAGGAATTCGACGTCATGATCGTGGACTGGCGGGCGCTCGACAATCTGGCCGACTTCCTCTGTGCCATGCGCCGCTCGACGCTGAACCGGGATTGCGTGCTCGTCGCGATTGTGCGGGACTTGCTCGACCTGCGGCAGTCGTTCGCGGCGGGAGTTCACTTCCTGTCCTGATTCACAAGCCCGCATCTGCGGTCCGGATCGAGCGCTGCCTGCGGGCCGCCTGCTGCGCCAGGTGGCCCAGAGGCGGAAGTTGCATCGGGAACCGGTGAGCATCGTGGCCTTGATCAGCACCCGCACGCAGCCGTTGGCGGAAGCGGTGGTGGTGAACCTGAGCGAAGGTGGAGTTCGGCTGGGGTCGAACCCGGAGGATTCCAATCTGGAATCGTCACTCGGCGCCGGGGAGGAAATTCGTTTGCGCTTCGCGCTGCCCCCGGCACTGGTGGGACGCTCGATGTTTCGGGGACCGTGGTGTGGGCGATGGCGGCGGGGTGCGGCGTCCACTTCAGATACATCCCCGAGGCCCAGCGCACAGCGTTACAGCAAGGGCTGACGGGATGTGTCGAACGCTCGTTGACCAGGCTGTGCGAGCGGATTCGGGCGGCTTGCGCTTAGGGCTCTACGACCTCATCACCACAGGGGGACCCCGAGGATCACACGGGAAAACGAAAGGCCCGCTTGCGCGGGCCTTTTCTCAGGGCAATTCGATTTTGTTTACTGATGAGCTGTGGGCGCGTTCGTGTTGCCGGTGGTCAGCGGCGCGATCGGCTGCGTCGTTTCTTCCACAATATTAGGAAGCGGCGACTCAAGCGCGATCTGGAGCACTTGATCCATCGTGTCCACAAAGTGCAGCTTCATGGCGTTGCGCAGATTCTCCGGAACTTCGGCGACATCTTTCTCGTTATCCTTGGGCAGGATCACTTCGAACAATCCTGCACGATGAGCCGCGAGAAGTTTTTCTTTCAAGCCGCCGATGGGGAGAACCTTGCCTCGCAATGTGATCTCACCTGTCATGGCGAGATCGCGGCGCACGGGGATCTTGCTTAACGCGCTGGAAATCGCGGTGGCGATGGTGATGCCCGCCGAGGGACCGTCTTTCGGAATTGCGCCTTCGGGCACGTGGACGTGCAGATCGAGGTTGCGGTAGAAGTCGCGAGTCAGTCCGAGCCGGTGGGCGCGCGATCGAACGTACGACATGGCTGCCTGAGCCGATTCCTGCATAACGTCGCCAAGCTTGCCGGTTAACGTCAGCTTACCTTTGCCATCGACCACGCTGGCTTCGGTGCTCAAGATCGAGCCCCCGACTTCAGTCCAGGCCAAGCCGGTGACCAGGCCGACCTCAGACTTTTCGTGGGCCAGGGTGTCGCGGTACTTGATCACGCCCAGGAAGTCGTTGACGTTGGCTCCAGTAATGGTGCTCGAGTAATTCTCGCCTTCCTTCACCACCTTGCGCGCGACCTTGCGGCAGACATTGCCGATCTCGCGTTCCAGATTGCGCACGCCAGCTTCTCGCGTATACGAGCGGATCAGGCCGGTGATGGCTTCGTCGGTGAACTTGATGTTCTTTTCCGACAGGCCCGCGGCCAGCATCTGCTTCTTGACCAGGAACTGCTTGGCGATCTCGACCTTTTCCTGCTCGGTGTAGCCGTGCAGCCGAAGCACTTCCATGCGGTCTTGCAGCGCCGCGGGGATGGTGTGCATCACGTTGGCCGTGGCCACGAAAAAGACCTGCGAGAGATCGTATTCCACGTCCAGGTAGTGGTCGACAAACATGAAGTTCTGTTCGGGATCGAGCACTTCGAGTAGAGCCGCCGACGGATCTCCGCGGAAGTCCATCGACATCTTGTCGACTTCATCCAGCATGAAGACCGGATTCTTGGTGCCTGCCTTCTTCATCATCTGGATGATCTGGCCGGGAAGAGCCCCGATGTAGGTACGCCGGTGGCCCCGGATTTCGGCTTCATCGCGCACGCCGCCGAGCGACATGCGGACGAACTTGCGTCCAGTGGCCTTGGCGATCGACATTCCCAGCGAAGTTTTGCCAACGCCCGGAGGCCCGACAAAGCAGAGAATCGATCCCTTGGGATTTTTGACGAGCTGGCGTACGGCGAGAAATTCAAGGATGCGTTCCTTGATCTTCTCCAGGCCATAATGATCTTCGTTCAGAACTTTCTCAGCGCGAGAGATATTGCGGATTTCTTTCGAGCGCTTCTTCCACGGTACCGCCAGCAGCCAGTCGAGATAGTTGCGGGAAACGGTGGACTCGGCCGACATCGGCGGCATGGCTTCCAGCTTCTTTAGCTCCTGAATAGCCTTGTCCTTGACTTCCTTCGGCATGCCGGCGGATTCGATCTTCTTCTTCAGCTCGTCGAATTCGCTCTTTTCGCCGCGGCCCAGTTCCTTCTGGATGGCCTTGATCTTTTCGTTGAGGTAATACTCTTTTTGGGCTTTCTCCATCTGGCGCTTGACGCGCGACTGGATAGTGCGATCGACGTTGAGTTTCTCGATCTCGATGTCGAGCACGTCGGCAATGCGGGTCAGGCGTTCGGCTGGATCGAAAATCTCCAGCAGTTCCTGTTTTTCTTCGATGGAAAGCTGGAGGTTGGCGGAGATCACGTCGGTCAGCTTCGCTGGATCTTCCATCCGCACAGCCGAAATCATGGTCTCGTAGTTCAGTGCCTGGCAAAGCTTCACGTACTGCTCGAAGAGGGAAGTCACGCGCTGCATGCTGGCTTCGAGGGCCGGATTGGTCTCGGTAGCGAAGCGGGCGACGCGCACCGTCGCCTGCATGAATCCCTCGGTGTCGACGACTTGCAGAATCTTGCCGCGTTCGATTCCCTCAACCAGAACTTTAATGTTGCCGTCGGGTAGCTTGAGGCTCTGCACGATATTGACGATCGTGCCGACCTGGTAGATTTCGTTGGCCTTGGGTTCGTCGATAGAGGCGTCGTGCTGGGTGGCAAGGAAGATCTTCTTATCCGCCGCCAGAGCCTCTTCCAGAGCGCGAACGCTCGATTCGCGGCCCACGACGAACGGAGTCATCATGAATGGAAAGATGACCACGTCCCGAATGGGCATCATGGGCAACTTTCTGGATTCGTATTTTTCCTTGGATGTAGTCACTGAGTCTCCCTGGGAATGACGGCCAAAACGAACACCTACGCGATTCTACCTGACTGGATGCTCTGGTGAAATGGCATTTAAGTTGTAGGAACCCATCGGTGGCCGATAGTCGATGGTCGTTGGGGAATACTCTAGAATCGCAAGCTTCCGAGCCAACGACGAGCGACTGGAGACCAACGACGATCCTACCCAGCCTTTTCCATTACCGTGGCGAACGAGGCAGTACGCTTCTCCACCATCTCCCGGGTGACTTCGAATTCCTTTAACTTCTTTTGACTCGGGAGGTTAAACATCAAATCCAGCATCAGTTCTTCAAGGATCATGCGCAATCCGCGGGCTCCTACCTTGCGCGCCATGGCCTGGCGCGCGATTGCCCGCAGAGCTTCATCGTTGAACTTCAGACGGACGTTTTCGAACTCGAAGAGACGCTGGTATTGCTTGACGATCGCGTTCTTAGGGCGGGTCAGGATTTCGATAAGGGCGAATTCGTCCAGATCTTCGAGCATGCCGACGACCGGCAGGCGGCCGACAAATTCAGGAATCAGGCCGAACTTGATGAGGTCTTCAGGCTGAACTTCCTGCAGAAGCTCCTGGCTGCGCTTCTTAGAGGTGACGGCCTCTTCTTTTTCGGCATCCTCGCCGGTGCGGAAGCCGAGCGATTTCTTGCCCATCCGGCGAGTGATGATCTTGTCGAGACCGACGAAAGCTCCGCCGCAAATGAACAAGATGTTGGTGGTGTCGACCGGAGTGAATTCCTGGTGGGGATGCTTGCGTCCGCCTTGGGGTGGGACGTTGGCGATCGTGCCTTCCAGTATTTTAAGCAACGCCTGTTGCACGCCCTCGCCGGAGACATCGCGGGTGATGGACGGATTCTCGTCCTTGCGCCCGATCTTGTCGACTTCGTCGATATAGATAATGCCGGTCTGAGCGCGGCTGACGTCGCCGTCGGCGGCCTGCAGCAGCTTCAGAATGATGTTCTCCACATCCTCACCGACGTAGCCAGCTTCGGTGAGAGTGGTGGCATCGACGATCGCGAAGGGAACATCCAGCATTCGGGCCAGCGTCTGGGCCAGTAATGTTTTGCCGGTACCGGTGGGGCCGATCAGCATGATGTTCGACTTGGATAACTCGATGCCGTCACCGGTCTTCTGGCGATTCATGAAGATGCGCTTGTAGTGGTTGTAAACCGCAACCGCCAGCTTCTTCTTGGTCTGCTCCTGCCCGATGACGTACTCATCGAGGAAGGTTTTCACTTCCTGGGGCTTGGGCAGTTGGTTGGGGGTGCTGGCCTGCGGCGTTGCAGTGCGGTCGTCTTCCAGGATGGAATTGCAGACCGCAACGCACTCGTCGCAAATATAAGCGCGGGGATAATCGCTTGGCGACGAGATCAGTTTAGCTACGGCGTCCTGCGACTTATGACAGAACGAACAACGCAGAATCTCATCGGTTCCCGACTTGTTTTTCACTCGGCTCTACTCCTTCAGCGGTTCCGCAGCATGATCCCGGTCCTTACTTCATGAACCGTCCCTCATGCCGCTTAGGTTCTGACGTCAGGCGCGAAGGGCGATCATACCGCTTTTGCCGTCTTGTAGATGATATCGTCGATGATTCCGTATTCCTTAGCCTGTTGCGCGTTCATGATGAAGTCGCGCTCGACATCTTTCTCCACTTTGTCCAGTTTCTGTCCGCTGTGCTTCGAAAGTAACTGGTTGGTAATCTCGCGCATGCGCAGGATTTCCCGAGCGTGGATGTCAATGTCAGTGGCTTGTCCCGACAACCCTCCCATGGAAGGTTGATGTATTAGAATCCGCGAATTTGGAAGTGCCAATCTCTTTTTGGGTTCGCCTGATGCCAAAAGTAACGCGGCCATGGATGCCGCCTGGCCGACGCACAACGTCATGACATCGTTCTTCACGTACTGCATGGTGTCATAGATCGCCATGCCGGCCGTGATCGAGCCCCCCGGAGAGTTGATGTAAAGCTGGATGTCTTTCTCCGGATCTTCCTGAGCCAGAAACAACATTTGGGCGATCACCAGGTTGGCGATGTTGTCGTCAATCGGCGTGCCGATGAAGATGATGTTGTCGCGCAGCAGCCGGGAATAGATGTCGTAGGCGCGTTCGCCCCGCCCGGTCTGCTCGATAACCATCGGTACGAGCATCATTTGTGGATCATTTGGCTTCATGTTTACCTGTCACACTCCGCCCCGACGCAACGCTGATCTTGCATGGAGAGGATTCGAAATGTCCGCGTATCTTCTGCGTTTACGCGGACTGGTGATACAGAAAATCGAGGGTCTTTTCGCTGCGGATTCTGTTCCGGATTCTATCGAGGCCCCCATCCTGTGTCAATCGAGCGCGGACCGCTTCCGGAGTCTGTTTGGTCTGCTGAGCCAGCGCTTCGAGTTCGTGATTGACCTCGTCTTCGCCGGCGTCAATTTTCTCCAGCTCCGCAATGCGTTCCAGTAATAACGACGACTTTACATCCTGCACCGCCTGGTCCCGCTGGCCTGCCCGCAAGCGCGGGAGGTCCATTTTCTTCATGTCTTCCATCTTCATGCCCTGTGCTGCGAGAGCGCGCAAGCCACGTTCCAGACGGAGGTCGATCTGCCGGTCGATGAGCGACTCCGGCACTTCGAAATCATTACGCTTCACGAGCTCGGCGACAAGTTTGTCTTTGGCTTCTCGCTCGGCCGTATGTTTGCGCTCGGCTTCCATGTTGTCGCGAATCTGCTTCCGCACTTGGTCGACGCTGGTGAATTCTCCCAGTTCCTTCGCGAAATCGTCGTTCAACTCAGGCAGGCTCTTTTGCTTGATCGCCTGAATCTTCACGGTATAAACGAACGTCTTGCCAGCCAGCCGCTTGTCGTTGGAGTCTTCGGGATAACTGACCTCGAACGATTTCTCGTCGCCGGCGTTGGCTCCGCGCAGGTTTTCAGTGAACTCGGGCACCGTATTCTTGCCGCCGATCTCAATCAGCACTTCGTCCATATGGACGGGCTGGGTCTTGTCGTCGGCATCCTTCGGCCGTCCGTCCATCGAGGACTGTGCGAAGTCTCCGTCCGCCAGCGGACGTCCCTCGACCGAGGTGAACGTGGCGTGCTGCTCGCGCACGCTGTTCAGCGCTTCTTCGACTTCTTCATCTTTTACGACGATTTCGGGATGGGCGGCGCGCAACTCCTTGTAGCCCTCGACCTTGATCTCGGGCATGATCTCGAAGCTGGCCTTGAAGCGCAGCGGCTCGCCATCATGAATGTGCAGGTCGGTAACACGCGGCTGGGATACCGGGATCATCCCAAGCTTTTCCGCTTCTTTGCGGAAGTAGCGGGGAACCAGGGCTTCGACCACATCACTCTTTAGATCTTCCTTAAACCGTTGCCGGATAATGGAGGCGGGCACATGGCCGGCGCGGAATCCGGGCAGCCGGGCCACCTTCTGATATTTCTGGACGATCGTTTCCGTCTCGCGGGTGACTTCTTCCGCGGGAATCTCGACCGAGATTTCGCGTTTGACGCCGTCCTGCTTCTTCGCGTCGACTGTTTCTGTGGGACTCACGTTTAGCCTTTCAGAGTACTTTCACAACTTCCGGTCACTAGGTTGGAGGGTGGCGGCGGAGCATAACTGTCCGCTCGATTCACACGCCGTTAATCTTGAGTGTAAAGACTAAGGGAGAGCAGCGTCAAACGAGGAAACCCGTCGGTGGTCGTTCGTCGTTGGTCGTTGGCCCAAACCGGGCCAGCGGTGTACATTCTGCTTACTCCCAAGGTTTGGGCGACGAACCTGCGTACTGCTTAGGAGCCCATCAACGACAAAGGGAGAACCACCACCGACTGATGTCCTGGCTGACTGTTCTGAATCACGACGTTGTCTCCTGCACACGCTGCCCGCGGCTGGTGGCTTATCGCCAGGAAGTCGCTCGCGTGAAGCGGCGCGCGTATCTCGATTGGGACTACTGGGGCAAGCCGGTGCCGGGTTTCGGCGATCCCCAGGCGCGGGTGCTGATCATGGGGCTGGCTCCCGGAGCGCACGGTTCCAATCGCACCGGGCGGCCATTCACCGGAGACGCTTCGGGAAACTTTATGTACCCCGTCTTGTACGAGACGGGCTTTGCCAATCAGCCGACTGCGACCGATCGCAACGATGGCCTGAAACTGAAGGATCTCTACATCACAGCAGCGGTCCGCTGCGCACCCCCCGACAACAAACCCCTGCCTAGCGAGCTTGCTGCCTGCTCGACGTTTCTCGATCGTGAACTTACTGGGTTGGATAAAGTAAGAGTTGTCGTAGCGCTTGGCAAGATCGGGTTCGACGCTTACCTGAACTATCTGAAGCGTCGCGGATCGCTTGCAGGTAAGAAGGACTACGTGTTCAAGCACGGAGCCACTTACTCGATGCCTGACGGCGAGATGTTACTAGCGTCGTATCATCCGTCAAAACAGAACACGCAGACGGGGAAACTCACGCGCGAAATGTTTATGGCGATATTCAGGCAGGCGGCAAAACTTGCCGATCAGTGAATCGAGGCGCCGCCCATAGATCGACCCCGACTCTCCCCTCGAACGCGGTCACCGCCGACAAAGCAGGGACCGGACTTAGGGTGCGCTTTTCGGCTCTCAGCTTTCAGCTCTCAGCCGTCAGCAAGACCGGAACACAGGTGGTGGTTGACAGCTCACTTCAGCTTGGTCACCGTGACTTCCAGTTCGAATTGCCGCCGGGAGTTGGGATCGTCGGCGCTGCCGATAATGATGGGTTTTCCCAGGGCGAGCGCCGTACTGCCTTCAATTCGGATCTGGCGAATGACGGGACCCAGCCTTGCACTTGTCTCGGTTCCGGCCGACGTGTCGACGCTGCTGATGTCACCGGAGACATGCAGTTCGTTCCCGTGGCTAATCAGCTGTGCGCTCAAGTGAGTCCCGAGATCCAGGTATTGATACTGCTCGCCGCCCGACGGAGACGATGCAGAAGAGGAGCTGCAATTGGCGGATACCACCGGGACCCTGGAACCGATTCTGATATCTTCTGGCCTTCCGCCGGTCAAGTCGATGGAGTAATGCCGGGTGTTCAGTTTCTTGCCATCCTCGAGTTCGTTGAAAGAAACATCGAGGCGATAAGCATCGACTGAATCTTCAGCCCTGGCGGTCTTGGATGTACCGGATTCTTTGGATTCCTCTTGCGCGCTCACCGTTCGTGCACATCCGCAGGCCGCGATCATAAATGACAACACTGCAACCAGAACCATTCGTTTTCGCATGCGGTTCAACCTTTCTTAATTGGATTCAGTGGATTCGCTGGCCAGCGCTTGCATCTTGGCCAAAAGTTTATTTTCGGAAGCTGCTTGCTCTTGTGCGGCGAGCTTCGCATCGCCGGGAAAATTTCGGACATATCGTGCGAGTGCCAATTCTTCTTCACTCAGAGGCTGCGGTGATGGAAAGACATCCAGTTTCGGATCTGCCTGGGCGACTGCTTGAGCCCGAGGTGCTACCCTCCGCGCTGCAATCGCGCCCCCGCTGTGCGCGACTCTGGTCGGAGCATTTGCGAACAGGCGTTCGCTCGCGGTTGCTGTCGGCGGGTTTGCGGCCCGGCGAATCTGTTCTGTGGTCGTCGGATGATTTGCCATTGGCAGATGCGCGCTCCCGCCCGCTGTCCACGTAAGAGCCGCCGCCACAATCACGATTGCCGCCAGAGCCCCAGCTAGCCCCCACCTCCACCACGCGCAACCCGTAACCGGTGCCGGTTCAGTTCGCAAGTTCGCCAACACTCGCTCTTCCAGACCCGCGCGCGGCTCGACAGCGGCGTACTGTGCCAGCGCCGCATCCAGTACGGGATCGATCGGGCCAATTGCTTGATTCGATCCGCTTGCGATTTTTTCGTGTTTCTCCGGCATATGGTTTGCCTTCACTCACTGCTCGCCCGTTGTGCCAGCTTCTCTTTCAATATCTGCCGCGCGCGGAAGACTCGCGACCGTACCGCCCCTTCGTTGATGCCTAATGTCGCGGCGACTTCCCACGGCGACATCTCTTCAATCGCCGACAAAATCAGAGGTTCGCGCAGCTTGGTGGGGAGGGCCGTGATCAGCTTTTCCAGCACTGCGCCGACCTGTGCGGCGTGCAACGTTTGATCCGCCGCCGTTTCCGAGGAAGCTACTTCCACAATCGGGTTGTCGGGATCGTCCAGCGCAATCTCGCGTGCCCGCCCAGGTCGCTTCTTGCGGTCAACGGCGACTCGCCACGCGATTCGTGCCAACCAGGTCTTCGGATCTTCGACCGTCGCGAGTTTCGCGCGGTAACGCAGCACGCGCACGAACGTTTCCTGTGTGGCGTCCTCTGCGTCGTGATGGCTGCGCAGTACGGCGTAAGCGATGCGGTAGACAAGCCGCGAGTGCTCTCTCACCAGTCTTTCAACCATCTGGTTTGTACTCGCGACGGCTCCAGGGTCAGCGGCGATTCGGTCGAGCTTGCCGCGATCAGTGGTTGCGCCGCTCAGGATCGCCTCTCCCGCCACCACTTGTCTGCCCTCAATCATGAAGACCGCCCGGAGCGTTAATTTGTTCAGGAATTTCTGGAAGGAGAACGGCGGGGTGGGAGGTACTTGCGTCGCTTGTAGATCTTTGTGATTCCGAGCGGAGCGAGGAATCTGCGGTCTGGCAGCTGGCGAGACGAAACAGATTCCTCGCTTCGCTTCGGAATGACAAGGGGTGAAGGAGGAGGCTGGAACCTAGTCGCTAATCACTGATCACAGTCCAATTGCTTCTAGAAGCCGACCAGGACCGGCTCCGGCTCCAGTCGCACGCCCCAAGTCTCGTCGACGCGCCGCTGGATTTGATCTTTCAAGGCAAGAACTTCCGCGGACGTGGCGTTTCCTCGATTGACGAGCGCCAGTGCGTGCTTGCTCGAGATGCCGACATGTCCGAAGCCATAGCCCTTAGCGAAGCCGGAGTGCTCGACCAGCCAGGCGGCGGATACTTTCTTCATGCTTTCAAGCGCGGGATAGGCGGGCACTGTCAGCCCTTGGGATCTGGCGCGGCTGACCAATTCTTCATGCTGCTTTTCCGAAAGCACCGGATTCTTGAAGAACGATCCGGCGCTTCGGCAATCGGGATCGCCGTCGACGATCAGCATCCCCTTGCGCGCGCGTATCTGGCGCACTGCCGCGCGCGTTTCCTTAAGATCGGGCGCAGTCTCCCTCCCGGCGAAGTGCTGCTTCAGGTCCGTATACTTCAAGCTCGGAGATCCTCCGGACACAAGAGCATACGTCACGCGCAATATGATGAAGCGTCCGCGCTCGGTCGAATTGAAGATGCTCGAGCGGTAGGCGAACCCGCAGGCTTCGCGGCACAGCTCACGCACCTGACGGTCTTGGTGATCGAACACCTCGACCGACCCGATCGTCTCGGCGACTTCCTGCCCGTAGGCGCCGACATTTTGAACTGGCGTGCCGCCGACGCTGCCGGGAATGCCGCTCAGGCACTCAACTCCCGCGCAATGGGCGACGACGGCGTGCGAGACGAAGCGGTCCCAGGATTCGCCGGCGCCGACATCGAAGACAACCTTGCCATCCACCTCGCCGGGTTGCCGGTCGATTCCGTCGATTGCGATCCTCAACACGAGTCCAGGCCAGCCGGCATCGGAAACGATGAGGTTGCTTCCGCCTCCGAGTACGAACAGCGGCAGGTCTTTTGAGTGCGCGAAAGCAACGGCTTCGGCGACGTCGGCCCGCGACTTTGCCTCGACAAAGAACCTTGCCGGGCCTCCCAGTCGGAAGGTGGTTAGAGGTGCGAGCGGGACATTTTCCTGGAGCAGCATGGAGCCGCCTTCAATATACACAGCGTCTTCGCGGGGGGCTAACTTGCTGTCGGCGAATTGCTGGTGGAGGGAGAGACGTAACAAGTTACATCTCTACGAGGGTGATCCGATACAATGGATTCCTACCTACCCAAGAGGAATTTAACTATGCCGATGTACCCTGAGATTATGGTTATGCCCATGCGCGAGGAACTCACGCGGCTGGGAATTGAAGAACTCCACACCGCCGAAGAGGTCGATCAGGCGCTGAAGAATCGTCCGGGCACGACCATGGTGGTCGTGAACTCCATTTGCGGTTGTGCTGCCGGCCGGATGCGTCCGGCCGTTCGCGTGGCGATGCAGAACTCGGTCACGCCCGACAAAGGCTTCTCCGTGTTTGCAGGACAGGAAAAAGAAGCAACTGAGCGCGCTCGCAGCTACTTTACGGGATATCTGCCGTCCTCGCCGTCGATTGCCATCTTGCGCGACGGGCAACTTGTCTACATGATGCAGCGCCGCGACATCGAGTCGCGCGAAGCCCCGGCGATTGCGGCTGATCTAAAGGTGGCGTTCGACCGGTTCTGCGCCAAATCCGCCGTTTAGCTATTTGTCATTCGAGGAGCGAAGCGACGAGGAATCCGCGGTGCTGGCGCCGGCCAGAGCAGATTCCTCGCTACGCGAGGAATGACAAGGGTCCGCTCAATAGCCAAGATTCTCGGAATGAAGCGGACAAACGACCGGGAAATTCTTTCTTATTTCTTTGTGCTCATCGTGAACGCCTTCACTGCGATCGCGTTCGGCTGCATGCCTACTGGGATCAGCGTCATGAGCGAATACTCCGAGGTTTCCAGCGTTCGCCGCGGTTTGCGCTTCTGGATAACGGTCACGTCTCCAGATTCCGTATCCACGACTAGCAAGTAATTCTGATCGGGTGTGAGCGCCATGCTGTCCGGATGGCTCCCGACGGCCAGCGTGTCGATGCGGCGTCCCATATCGATGTCGTAAACGGCGACGCTGTTCGATCCGAAATTCGATACGTAGAGCCGTGAGTTGTCGAGTGTGACCACGCCGCGCGAGGGATGCTGGCCGATCTCCTGGCTGCTGCCGACTTCGTCATTGCCAGTCTCGACGATCGAGATGCTGTCGGAATCGAAGTTGCACACCATCATCTCTCCGCCGTCCGGCTTCAGCGCGAGGCTGACCGGGGTGTGGCCGACATCGAGCAGCGCGAGCACCCGGTCGTCCTTCTGCGCGCTTTTCAACTGGATGGAAGCCACCTGCGACGAGCCCGAGCAGGTAACGAATGCCTTGCTGGAATCCGGGAGGATTGAGATATCTTCGGGTTGCTGGCAAACCGGGAGAGTCGCACGCACGCGCAGGAATTTCACATCGATGAGCGAAACGGTATTGTCGCCGCGATTCGACACCACGACTGTGGATCCGTCGGACGAAACCCGTGCCAATCCCGGGGAAGCGCCAACGCGCACGTTTCCGATCGCGAGGCGCTTCTCTAGATCGATCACGCTCACGTTCGCTGATCCTGAGTTGGCCACGTAAGCGCGCTTGCCGTCTTCCGAAACATCAATAAAGTAAGGACGCCCGTGTACGCCGATGGTCGCCACGACGGTGTTTGTCTCAGCGTCGATCACGCTGACGTTGTCTGATCCCGTGTTGACGACGTAGATTTCGTTCTTCTTATTGTTCGCTGCAACCCCGGTGGGCTCGCTGCCGACATGCAGCGTCTTCGCCAAGGCAAACGTTCGCAGGTCGATCACACTGACCGTGTTGCTTTTGCCGTTGGTGACGTAGGCGTACTCGCGAAACGCCGGTCCGTAGTCGAGGAAGGGTTCCTCGCGGAAATACCACCACCCCAGACCGCCAAGGATGGGAATCAATACAGCGATGAAGAGGAGCTTTTTCAAAGGCAGATCCAACTAGAGAACAGAAAGCTTAGCAGAACCTACAGAGTGGGGTGCCCTATCCTCGTGCCTGCGCCTTTGCTGGGACCGTGTGGGGATTTTGATTCGAGTGTCGCGGCACTCCCAAATGGATTTCAGAAAATCAAAGGCCCCATCTTGTTGCAAACTACGCGACAAGCATGGGGGCACCAATCTTCATGAACTCCTATTTGCTGACCACTGCCGGTTCGCTGACCTCAATCGTCGGCACGGTTCGTCCGACCACCGCCGCGATCTGCCGGACTTGCTTCATCAGTTCGTCGAACTGATCCGGGAACAGCGATTGCGGGCCGTCCGAGAGCGCCTGATCCGGCTGCGTATGGACTTCTACCATCAAACCATCGGCGCCTACCGCGACCGAGGCCCGCGAGAGTGGCGTGACTTTATTCCGCTTCCCTGTCCCGTGGCTGGGATCAACCAGAATCGGCAGATGGCTGAGCCGCTGTACGGCGGGTACGACGCTTAGATCAAGCGTGTTGCGGGTATGATCCGCGAAGGTGCGCACCCCGCGTTCGCAGAGCGCGACGTTATAGTTACCCTCGCTCAGGATGTATTCGGCGGCCATCAGGAATTCTTCGAGCGTGGCCGACATGCCACGTTTGAGCAGAACGGGCTTACGGGCGCGTCCGGCGCGTTTGAGCAACGAAAAATTCTGCATGTTGCGGGCGCCGATCTGGATCATGTCGGCGTACTCATCGACCAGATCGAGCGATTCGTGGTCGATCGCTTCGGTGATGATTCTCATGCCGAACTGTTGGCGGATCTCCGCCATGATCCGCAGAGCTTCTTCGCCGAGTCCCTGAAATGAGTAGGGCGATGTGCGGGGCTTGTAGGCGCCGCCGCGGAAGAACTGCGCTCCGGCACGATGCACGCGCGCAGCCACGGCGAACGCCTGGTCGCGGCTCTCGATCGCGCAGGGCCCCGCCACGATTGCCAGTGCCGGCCCGCCGATGGTCGCCGTAGTTCCCGGAAAGCGTATGACGGTGTTCTCCTCCTTCACATCACGGCTGACCAGCTTGTAGGGCTTGGAGACCTGTATGACTTCCTGCACACCGGCCATTTCTTCCAGGGTGCCTTGTTCGACTTCTCCCTTGTTGCCGGTAATGCCGATGGCGGTGCGGGTCGCGCCCGGCATGGGATGCGCACGATAACCCAGCTTCTCGATTTTTTCGCAAACGGCGCGCACCTGCTCTTCGCTGGCCTGCGCCTTCATGACGACTAGCATAAGAACTCCTCAGGGCCTTGCCGCTCGTAGCGGGCAAAAGACATGCCCTTAAGCGGTCAAACCAATAAGTTTATCCGCTACTTTAAAGAGGAGCAAACGATAACTGGCTTTCTGCATCGGCTTGGCCTGCCGCCACATCTATAGATGCAGCCGTCATTTCGCTATTGGAAATGCTCTCTTCAGCGCTTCATTCCGTTGCATCTAACCTTTTCTTCGAAAGATTCAGGAGGTCTCGTGAGCTCTCAAGTACAAGATATTTCAGCAACTCTTGCAGGAACTTTTTCTCTTCTTGGTGAACGAACCATCAACCGACTCGGCTTTGGCGCGATGCGCATTACGGGCGAGGGTGTTTGGGGTCCGCCGAAAGATCGTGCCCGCGCTCTGGCGGTGCTGCGCCGCGCCGTTGAACTCGGCGTGAACTTCATCGATACGGCTGACTCCTAGGGCCCCCATGTCAGCGAAGAACTTATCGCGGAAGCTCTGACGCCGTATCCCAAAGACCTGGTGATCGCAACCAAAGGCGGATGGAACCGTCCTGGACCGAATCAGTGGACGCACGACGCCAGCCCCGAGCACTTACGGAGGGCAATCGAAGGCAGCCTGAAGCGGCTGCGGGTTGAGCGGATCGACTTGTATCAGTTGCACGCTCCTGATCCGGTGACCCCTTTCGATGCATCGGTCGAAACTCTCGCCGGACTGCGCAAAGAAGGCAAGATCCATATGATCGGTCTTTCAAACGTAACCCGCGAGCACGTGGAGCGCGCCCGCAAAATCGTCCCGATTGCTTCGGTACAGAATCGCTACAGCTTTGCCGACCGTGAGTGGGATTCGGTCATCGATTATTGCGAGAAGAGTGGGATCGCTTTCATTCCGTGGTTCCCGCTGGGCGCCGGCAAGGCCGCAGACGAAGCGCTGAATTCCGTCGCCAAGGCGCATCACGCACAACCCCTTCAGGTCGCGCTGGCGTGGCTGCTGCAGCGTTCGCCTGTGACGATACCCATCCCGGGCACGTCCTCAGTCGAACACCTCGAACAAAATGTTGCGGCTGCCTCGGTGAAGTTGACGCCCGACGAGTTTCGGAAGTTGTCGGACACAAAGGGTTAGACCGGACGAAAAAAACCATCGTGGAGGCGTCATTTTGGGATGCCTCCACGAATATTTGTGTCACTTTATACTCTCGTCATGGCCCGGTCGATCGCCCGCGAGCAGGACATTCTTGCAAAACGTTTGCCCCGAAAGCCGCCGCGTCTGACCTCCCGGCGGATCGGCATTCATACCTCCTCTGCCGGAGGCGTTCAAAATGCCGCCGAACGCGCCTATCGGCTGGGATGCAACACGCTCCAGATCTTCTCTTCCAGCCCCCGCCAGTGGGCGCCGTATGAACTTGGCGCGCCGCAATGCGACGAGATGAACCGCCTCCGGGCGTGCTACGATCTGAAGCCGCTCGTGATTCACGCCAACTATCTAGTGAACTTGGCCAGCTCGAATGAGCTCTTCCTGCACAAATCGATGGAGGCTTTTCGCGGTGAAGTAGAGAGAGCTCTAGCCCTGTGCGCGGACTATTTGGTATTGCATCCCGGGTCGTTTCGCGGCGCCGATCGTGAGCAAGGACTACTCCGCACTGCAGCCGCCATCGCTGCGTCGACGCAAGACCTTGATCTTGCTTCCCGCGGTCTGACCATCCTCATTGAGAACACCGCCGGAGCCGAGTTTTCCCTCGGCGGAAGCTTCGAACAGGTCGCAGAGGTGATCGATCGCCTCGACGGCATCGTCCCCGTCGGCGCATGCATCGATACCTGTCACACCCACGTTGCCGGATGCGACATCGTGAGCGAAGAAGGCTTGTATCAGACATTGCAGCACCTCGACGCGACCCTCGGCCTGAACCGCATCAAAGTCTGGCACTGCAACGATGCCAAAGCGGCACGTGGATCGAAGCTCGACCGTCACCAGCAAATCGGGAAGGGAACCATCGGCAAGGAAACGTTTCGCATTCTGCTGAACGATCTGCGCCTGGCCCACGCTGCATTCATAGCTGAGACTCCGATCGAAAAGCCTGGCGACGACCGAAGGAATGTGGACGCTTTGAAGAAACTCGTTGTAGAGACGTAGCCGCTGCGTCTCTGCCGGCAGGGTTAGTAAAGGCAGGCGCCTGCTGTCCGTTGTAGAATCTAGGTTTCAGCTTTCCCGCTTAGCCCCTTATGCCGCCAGAAGAAAAAATGGAAGCCATCACCCAAGCCGATCGTCCCAACGACGAGCGCTACGATCCCAAGCGTGTCGAGACCAAGTGGTCCGAGCGCTGGCAGCAGGACTCTTCGCTCTATGCCGCCGAGGCCGACTCGGCCAAGAAGAAGTATTACGTCCTCGAGATGCTGCCGTACCCGTCGGGTGCGCTCCACATGGGACATGTGCGCAACTACTCTATTGGCGACGCGCTTGCTCGCTACATGTGGATGAACGGCTACAACGTGCTGCATCCCATGGGTTGGGACTCGTTCGGTTTGCCCGCGGAAAACGCGGCGATCTCCAATAACACACCGCCGCGCGAGTGGACGCTGCGCAATATCGCGAACATGAAGTCGCAGATGAAGCGGCTGGGCTTCGCCTACGACTGGTCGCGTGAAGTTACGACGTGCTTGCCGGATTACTACCGCTGGAACCAGTGGTTCTTTCTCAAGCTCTATGAATCGGGATTGGTGTATCGCAAGAAGAGCAAGGTGAACTGGTGTCCGAAGTGTGCGACGGTGCTGGCGAACGAGCAGGTCGTCAACGGATGTTGCTGGCGCCACGAAGACACGCTCGTCGAACAGCGCGAATTGGAGCAGTGGTTCGTGCGTACAACCAAGTACGCCGAGGAATTGCTGCGCGATCTCGACCAGCTCGACGGCTGGCCGGAAAAAGTCCGCATCATGCAGCGCAACTGGATCGGCCGCAGCGAAGGCACGCTGGTCGATTTCAAGTTGGATGGAACCGCCGGTCCTGCCGGTTCGACGATCAGTGTTTTTACGACTCGCGTCGACACCATCTTTGGCGCGACGTCGGTACAGCTCGCGCCGGAACACCCGCTGGTCGTCGACTTTACTCGCCACAACCAGCCTCTCGGCGAATCGGTCCAGCAGTTGATTGCCGAACAGCGCAAAGCCAAAGAAGCGGGCGATATCGGCGAAATCGAGAAGCACGGTGTGAACACGCACCGCTACGCCATCAATCCTTTCAGCGGCGAGAAGGTGCCGATCTGGATTGCCAACTATATTTTGATGGATTACGGTACGGGCGCCATCATGAGCGTGCCCGCGCACGACGAGCGCGACTACGAGTTCGCCAAGAAGTACAAACTTGAGATCCGGCTGGTGATTCTGCCCATCTCCAACGATCCCGAAGAGACCATGACCGAGCCGCAGTTGCCCTTCACGGCGCACGACGGCATGGTGATCAACTCGGGTGCGTACAGCGGCATGAGTTGCGCCGACGCGATCAAGAAGATGGCCGCATACGCCGAAGAAAAAGGCTTCGGCAAGGCTAAGGTCACATATCGGCTGAAGGATTGGGGCATCTCGCGGCAGCGCTATTGGGGCACTCCGATCCCGATGCTGTATTGCGAGAAGGACGGCATCGTCCCCGTGCCGGAAAAAGATCTGCCCGTGATCTTGCCGGAGAATGTGGACATCACGCTGACCGGAGGTTCACCGCTCGGTCGAGTGCCGGAGTTCGTGAACACAACATGTCCGAAGTGTGGAGGCCCGGCGCGCCGCGAAACCGACACGATGGATACGTTTGTCGATTCGTCGTGGTACTTCTATCGCTACACCGACGCTCACAATGATCGCGCACCTTTCGACGGCAAGGTTGCCGGATATTGGTTTCCGATCGACCAGTACATCGGTGGCGTCGAGCACGCCATTTTGCATTTGATCTACTCGCGCTTTTGGACCAAGTTCATGCGCGACCTCGGCATGATCACCAACGACGAGCCCGCCGAGCGGTTGTTCACGCAGGGCATGGTGATTAAAGACGGCGCGAAGATGTCGAAGAGCCTGGGTAATGTCGTCTCTCCCGACGAGATGGTTGCTCGCTACGGAGCGGATGCGGCGCGTTTGTACAGCTTGTTTGCCGCGCCTCCGGACCGCGATCTCGACTGGCAGGATTCCGGGATCGAGGGCATTCAGCGCTTTCTGGGACGCGTGTACCGGTTTGTCGTGCGCAACGCGAAGCCAGATCATCCGGAGTGGCGCAAAGCGGCGCCGGCAGAATTGTCGCCGGGAGCGCGCGCGATTCAACGCAAGTTGCATCAAACCATCAAGCGCGTCAGCGACGACTTCCAGGGACGCTGGCACTTCAACACCTGCATCTCCGCGATCATGGAGTTGGTGAACGTGTTGTACGGTGCGGAAGAGGCCATCGCCAAGAATGCGGTGCCGGTGCCGTTTCTAGCGGAAGTGCAGCGCGATGTCGTCCTGTTGGTTGCGCCCTTCGCTCCTTATCTCGCTCACGAGCTTTGGGAGATGCTGGGCGAAAGGGGAAATTTGTTGAAGGCGCCCTGGCCCAAGTACGACGCCGCGCTCGCGAAAGAAGAAGAGATCGAGATTCCGGTGCAGGTGAATGGCAAACTCCGCGGCCGCATCGTCGTGCCCGCCGATGCCGAGGAGAGCTTCGTCCTCGAACGCACGCTTGCTGACGAGAAAGTAAAAGCCGCCATCGCCGGCAGTCAGATTGTGAAGAAGATCTATGTGCCCAGCAAGATGGTCAACCTCGTGGTGAAGTAGCTCTTGTCATTCCGAGGAGCGAAGCGACGAGGAATCTGCTGTCTGCTTGCGCTGGCAGAGAGCAGATTCCTCGCGCCGCTCGGAATGACAAACGCTTCCGTCGTCGCTCTGAGGTATTCTTGACTGCGTATGTCCCGCTCTCCCACCCTAGAAGGCTTCCGCGCAGCGTTCCGCCGTCCCTCGCTAACGATGGCAGAAATCACCTGGCGCTGGGTGGTGGGCGCCACGGCTCTCGCTCTCGGCCTCTTCGGCTTCTTCGAATATCTCGACACGCTTCCAGTTACCAACGGCGAACTGCTCCTGCTGCGGACGCGCCAGCCTTATCTTGTGTGGCAGGCGATTGCGCACATGCTGCGTGGAACCCTGAATCGCGTGGTGATGTCTTGGATCGTCGCCGGATCGATGGTGGGTCTGCTTTGGATCATCGCCGCATCGGTGGGCCGGATCGCCACCGTTCGGGCCATGGTTGAGTATTTTCGTGGAGATGTTTCTGGCAAAGTCTCTGCCGAAGGCGCTTCCGATGCCCGTGAGAACGACGCCGGAAATACCGTCTCGACGAACGCGATTGTGCTCTTTCGGATTCATTTCCTGCGCGCCGCCTTGATCATGGCGGCGCTATTCGGATTTTTGGGAGCGGTAATTCTGGCCAGTTTCGTCACGCCCGACTCCGATCCTCGACCCGGTCTCGCGTTCCTCGTCTTCCTTCCATTCGCCGCGCTAATCTGCCTGATCACGTGGGCGCTGAACTGGCTGTTGTCGCTTGCGGGGATGTTCGCCGTCCGTGACGGAGAAGACGCCATCGGCGCGATTTCCGCCGCCGTGACTCTCTACCGCGAGCGCGCGGGCGCCGTCTTCGCAGTGAGCACGTGGACGGGGCTGGCCCACATCATTGCCTTCGTGGTCGCGACCACTGTGGTTTCAACCTTTATCGGATTCGCCAGCGTTCTGCCGTGGCGGCTGGTCGTCCTTTGCGCGGTTTTCGTGACACTGGCCTACCTCGCCTTTGCCGACTGGCTGTACACAGCTCGCTTGGCGGGATACGTCTGCATCACCGAAATGCCAGAAGTAGTACCTGTGCCGCAGCCACCGACGCCGGCGCCGCCTCCTGTTCAAACGACGATCGACCGCGACGAAACCATCCTCAGCGATTTGCCCGGTCTAGCCGCAGGAACGTAGCTTCAACGTTTATAAGAAAGGCTGCTCGTCTCTTTACACCTTCTCCCCGAATCTGAGAAACTCATTGGTGGCGAACCAATCCTCGAAAAATCCAGCCTTGCTGAATCAATCCATCGTTATCCTCGATTTTGGAGCGCAGTATACGCAGCTCATCGCGCGCCGAATCCGCGAGCAAAACGTCTTCTCGGTGGTGCTACCTTGCACGGCCAAGCTTGCTGAAGTACAAAGCCATAACCCGGTTGGGATCATTCTTTCGGGCGCGCCGTGGTCGGTCTACGACAAAGACGCTCCTCCAGCCGACGTGCGCTTGTTTGAATTGGGACTGCCCGTGCTCGGCATCTGCTACGGATTGCAGTTCATGGTTCACACGCTCGGTGGAAAAGTCAGGCCGGCCGAGAAGCGTGAGTATGGACACGCCGAGGTGGACGTCGTTTCCGCGTCGGTGTTGTTCCAGGGGATGGCCAAAAAACTGGCCGTCTGGATGTCGCACGGCGACGAAGCGCTCGAACTTCCTCCCGGCTTTGAGTTGATGGCGAAGACCCATCACGCTGTCGCCGGCATTCAGAATACGGAGAAGAAGTGGTACGCGGTCCAGTTTCATCCCGAGGTACACCATACGCCGCAGGGCACGCAGATCCTGAAGAATTTTGTGTTTCCAATCTGTGGCGCCAAACCTACCTGGACGCCTCGCCACTTCATCGAATCCGCCATTGAGCAGATCAAGCAGCAGGTCGGCAGCGGACGCGCCATCTGCGCGCTGTCTGGAGGTGTGGATTCGTCCGTCGCGGCGGTGCTGGTCGATCGGGCGATGCGCGACGCGAAAGGGAAGTCGCGCCTGACCTGCGTATTCGTCAACAACGGAGTCCTGCGCAAGAACGAATTCGAGAAAGTACAGAAGACGCTACGCGATAAGCTGGGGCTGCATCTCGAGGCGGTCGATGCGACCACTCGCTTCTTAGGAAAACTCAAAGGCGTCACCGATCCCGAGAAGAAACGGAAGATCATAGGCAACGAATTCATCAAAGTCTTCGAAAAGGAAGCGCGTCGCATCGAGAAGACCGAGGGAAAGGTAAAGTGGCTGGTGCAGGGCACGCTCTATCCCGACGTGATTGAGTCGCGATCGGTGCGTGGACCCTCCCAAGTGATCAAGTCCCACCACAACGTCGGCGGCCTGCCTGCGAAGATGAAGCTCAAGCTGATCGAGCCTCTGAAAGATCTCTTCAAAGACGAAGTCCGCAAGATCGGCCGCGATCTCGGTATGCCCGAAGAGATTCTACAGCGGCAGCCGTTTCCGGGGCCAGGGCTTGCGGTCCGCGTGCTGGGCGAAGTGACGCCCGAACGCGTTGCGCTACTGCGCGAGTGCGACGACATCGTCGTCAGCGAGATCAAAGAAGCCGGACTCTACACGAAAATCTGGCAGTCGTTCGCCGTATTGCTACCCGTCATGTCAGTCGGGGTGATGGGCGACATGCGCACGTACGCCTATACCTGCGCGATCCGCGCCGTGAGTTCCGAAGACGGCATGACTGCCGACTGGGTCCCGCTTCCGCACGAAGTCCTGAAAATCATTTCCACCCGCATCGTGAATGAAGTGAAAGGCGTCAACCGCGTGGTCTATGACGTCACATCGAAGCCGCCGGGCACGATCGAGTGGGAGTAAGGCAGCGTCGAGCCATTAGCTAGGTTCTCCACGGACCATGTGGGGCAGTCGGCAGAACGTCGCCAAGGTTCAGTCTACTGCTGACGCAAGGCATTCATAGGTTCCACGCGGGCGGCTCGCCTCGCCGGAACATACGCCGCAAGCATCGCAACTGCGAGAACGACGACCGGAACGATGAAGTAAAGCCGGGGTTCGTTCACCCGCAGGTCAAAGAAGATCGCGGCGAAAAGTTTCGGCAGGGGCAAGGCCAGCGCAAATCCGATCGCTGCTCCGATCGCGGCCATTTTCAATCCTTCGCCAATGATCATGCGCAGCACATCCTGGCCTCTGGCCCCCAGAGCCATGCGGATGCCGATTTCTTGCGTTCGCTGGCCCACCGAAAAAGCAATGAGCCCATAGATTCCAATTGCGGCAAGAAGCAGTGCTAGTACCGCGAATAGTCCGAGCACTCTCACGAAAAACGTATCGCCGCCCCGCTGGCGGTCGATCACTGCGGGCATGCTCATTACGTGTGACAGAGGAATGTCGGGGTCGACTTGTGCGACTGCGCCGCGCAAGGCGGAAGATAGTGCGGCCGGATCGGAAGCCGCCCGGACGACCATCGAGAACGACCCCACAGGCCGCTGGAAAAATGACTCGTAGACCTCCGGAGCCTCGCGCGTCGATTCGGAGAACACCTTGACGTTGCCGACGATTCCAACGATCTCGCTCCACACGGTGGCGCCGCTCACGTCCAGCTGAATCTGCTTTCCTAGTGGCTCCTCGCCGCGCAGATAGCGATCGGCGAACTCCTGGTTCACAACGACCACCCGTGTCGTTGTCGTGCTGTCGGCTTCGGCGAACGTCCGGCCGCGCAGCAAAGATATGCGAAAAGTCTGAAAGAAATCTGGAGTGACAACGAAGTCGAGTGCCGTCAGGCGCTGGTTCGCTGGAGGGTCCGGCTGGCCTTTAATACGCAGAGTTATGCTGCCGGCACCAGTGGCTGGTAGATCGGAGGCGACCGCGGCTACCTCTGCACCCGGCAGATGTTGCAGGTTGGGGATCACATCCTGTACGAAGCGCACCTGCCGCGACGCGTCTTTGTAATGCGCTTCATCGAGCGTTGCATTGGCCGTCAGAAGATGATCGGCACGGAGGCCAAGGTTCTGATGCTCGATCGAATAGATTCCGCGGACGAGCAAACCGCTTCCTACCAGAAGAAACAGTGCCATTGCGATCTCGCCGGTCACCATCACGGTGCGAAGGCGGCTGCTTGAGCGGCCGGACGATGCCGTGCGGCCTTCATCTTTCAAGTTTGTAGTGATGTCGGTTCGTGAAGCGTTCAGCGAGGGCGCCAGGCTGCACAGCACCGCGCAAAACAAAGAGACGCCCGCGGCGAAGAGCACGACATTACGGTCGAGAATCACTGGCACGGCGCTGACGGCATCGTTGAAGACCATATGCGCCCGAACGACCCTGATACCCCAGGAAGCCAGCACCAATCCGGTACCACCGCCGAGCACCGCAATCACCAGGCCCTCGGTCAGCAATTGCCGGATGATTCGGATGCGACCGGCACCGAGCGCGAAGCGGATGGCGAGCTCTTTCCTGCGTCCCGCCGAGCGAGCCAGCAGCAGACCTGCAACGTTGGCACAGGCGATCATCAGGACGAATCCAACCGCGGTCATCAACACCGCCAGCGCGGTGCGAATGCCGAAGTCGTAAATCAGGAAGTCGGGCAGAGTTCGTGCTGTTGCCCCCCAGCCTTTTTCAGCTTCAGGAAAACTTTCTTCCGACCGTCGCGCCAGCGTCACGACCTCGGCACGGGCCTGTTCGATGGTGACTCCGGGCTTTAATCGTGCGAACAAATGCAGATTGCGGTCCTTTCGGGCGGCAACGGTTTGGTCGGCAGCCGTCAAGGCGAGCGGAATCCAAAGCTGCGGCGTGTAGCCCATCATCTGGAAGCTCGCGGGCATCACGCCGATGACGGTGTAGTCCTCCCGGTTGAGCCGGATCGTGCGGCCGATGATCGTCGCGTCGGAACCAAAATGGCTTGCCCATAGTTCGTGGCTGAGCACGGCCACGTGATCGCGGCCGGACTGGTCCTCGCCAGCGTCGAATACACGGCCGATCTGCGGCACGACGCCAAGCACGCCGAAATAGTTTGCCGTCGTGGCCGCGGCGCGGAACGCCTCAGATTGTCCCTGCGTCGTCAGGCTGACATTGCGATATTCGTCAGTGGCGGCGACGTCGGTGAAGACATGGTTGGCTTCTCGCCAGGCGAGGTAATTGGGCACGGAGATCAGACTTGTATCCGCCTGAAATCCCTGTGCGGGATCGATGGAACTGATGACCGCCACGCGGTCGGGATGGCGGCCCGGCGGACGCCTCAACAGGAAGGCGCTCACCATGCTGAACATGGTGGCATTGATCGAAATGCCCAGCGCCAGAGTGATGACCGCGACCGCAATGAATCCCGGCTTCTTCGCCAGCATTCGAATAGCAAGCTGCAAGTCCTTCCAGAAAATCCCCATAGCCACACCTCAGCCTGGATTTTGCGGTGAAGGGTGCAAGTGGCGAGCCACTCGCGGGCGTGTGCCAAGTCTGTTGCTGCCAATACCGAACAGGCCGCTGGCGCCTACGCCCGCTTTGCGGTGCGTCCACTCGCGGATTTCATTGTCCAGAAATGAACAAAGACAGAAAAGTGTTTCGGCGGTTCTGTTGAAAGGCGGGTCGTCTGAGCCGCGGAATCCGGGAGCGCTCATTCGTCGCGGTGGACCGACTCCATCGAAAACGCGGGCAGGCACACGGCGATATATTCCGCTCCTTCTTCTTGCGGAGTGGAATAGCGTACCCACTCGCCCGCGTGCGCCACGACCGCTTGTCCGGCATGGACGTCGAGCGATCCGCGCTTGTGCTCGACGCGCAACATCCCCTTCAGCACGATCGTGAATTCGTCAAACTCCGGAGTCTGGCCGGGTTCAAGCCATCCCGCGGGACTACGCATGTGAGCGACGCTCGTGGCCGAGGTCTTCGAGTTGACACGGCCGACGTATTCGTCGATCAATTTTGGCTTGTTGCCCGCGGATTGAATGCGCGTGGGTTGGGTGATCAGAGTCGGCATGGGGTAGGCTTCCGGGTTCGCTGATCAAGAGTACAACAGACTTAGGCGGGTTCCGACCAGAATGCCTTGACGCTCTAATGCGCACGCGCGCTGTATTGGGGTCCTTCGACTGCGGTTGGGCTTCGCGCAAAAAGCGCGGAGGCCAATCCTTGCTCAGTATGTCGACTGGTTTTCTATGGGCACGGATAAGGCGTCCCAGGAGTCGCCGGCGTGCCAGGAATGATCGTCGGAGGCCCGGGTATACCATCGGGTCCCGGCGCTCCCGGGAGTACGGTTGACGGGGTCCCGGGTGTGCCTGGCGTAAAACACGTGCCGTGATTCACCGGCATATCCGGCGGTGGAGGCGCCACGGGTCGCGGGGCCACAGGCTGTTCTGCTACCGGGTGCTGCGCGGATTGTGCTACAGCCGCAGCCACTTCACTCTGCTGCAATGTGATCGGATGCTGCAGCGTCATTTCCAGCGGCGATCCCACGTCGAGGAAGAAATGATGCGAACCGAACAACAGCGCGATGGAGCCGACCGCTCCAACTGCGGCACCCACGCCGGCGCCGATGATGGCGTCTTTGCCCTTGGTGCCGAAGACTGGCGTCGAAGTAGTAGTGCAGAACGGCGGCCCTCCGATGCAGCCAGGTGGAAATGGGCTGGTCGTAGTGGATTGTGCACCTCCTACCGAGTGGCCGATTAGCGCGCCCACTCCTGCCCCAGCAGCCGGCAACGCGAAGGCCGCGATCGCTCGTCCCGATCCGGGATCTTTGATCGCGTACCCCTCGTTGCTCTGCAGCGTGATCGGCCCCGAAACCGGAGCGACATAGCCGTCCGGAAACGTAATGGCCATCGATTGCAAATGCAGCTCCGCGCTTTGCCCTCTGCGTTGTTCGAGTTTGTCGACGGTTCCCTGAACAAATGTCCCGGGTGGAATCACCATCTCGTTCCCGGCATTCACCGGCGAGGTGATCTGCGCGTAGATGTCGTCCCCGTGATGGATGACCCTGCTTTGAACTGGATGCGTGAGCACCAGCGCGAGTTGAGTTCCGGCGGGAATCGTCACCGTTGAGCTTGTGGCTTGAGACTGACCGAGCTGAGAGCCTTGCTGGTCGCCGGGTTGGGACTGGTCTTGCGCGAAGCACGTAAGTGAGATGAGCAGAAAAGCTGCCAGAGCAGCAGCGGCCGGTTGGTTTCGGTTGTTGACTGTGACAACGGTGAAAATTGACGAAGGGTGTTGAGGCGAACGGTATTGAAACCAGGAGCGAAGGTACGGCATGAGCACCTCCCCTCGAAAGCTTTGAAGTGGCGCTTTCGATTTGCAGCGGATCTACTTCTGTGAACCCGCCATCCGCTGATTGGACTCGGTAGGTTCGCCGAGGGCATCAACGGTACGGGTAAATGTTTGCATAAAGAACGTCGCGATTTGTAAACGGCGTTCCGCCTGGCGGTACGCCGGTTGCGCCGCCCTCTTCTCGGTGTGGACTCGCCCTCTTTTCGGCCTTGTCATTCCGAGCGCAGCGAGGAACCTGCTGTCCGCCTGAAGCCATCCCAGGCCTAACTTGTCAGATCGGCATCGACCGCAGTGCAAGCTCCACCGCGCGATTCATCTCAGCCGAAGTTGCCCCGTTGACGGCCTGGACTCCCAACCCGTTCATCACGATCGCGACGTAGCGGGCGAGATCCCTGGGATCCACATCTTTCGCGAGATCTCCCTCGGACTGGGCGCGGTGGAAGCGTTTCTGCAGCATAGACTGTCCGCCCTTTCGCCAGTCAATCATCAATCGCTTGACGTTCTCTGCTCCGGCTCCGCAGGCTAGGCCTCCCTGCAGCGTCAGACATCCTTTTGGATGTGTCGGATCGGCCAGGAACTTCACTGTGCCCCAAAATAGCGCTTCGACCATGCCTCGAGCGGTTGGCTGTTGCAGCGATTCGTGGAAGAAGCCCATCGGGCCTTCCCGGTACCGCTCGATGGCTTTCTGGAACAAAGCTTGCTTATCACCGAACGTGGCGTAGAGGCTGGACCGGTTGATCCCCATTGCCTCGGTCAAATCGTCGAGTGAGGCGCCTTCGTATCCCTTCTCCCAGAAAATACGCATGGCTGCGTCGAGCGCATCCTGCTCGCGGAACGCCCGGGGTCGCCCCATCTTTGCGTGCGTGGTGTCCGACGCCATAGATACTTGGATGCACTTTTATACCATCCAGTTCAAAAAACGTGAATCCCCGGCCCGGGCCGACACATCTGTACCGTACGGTCCACAATTGACCCGAAAGGAAGGAAGCACATGGCAGGCAAACTGGAAGGCAAAATCGCACTCGTAACCGGCGGCAGCAGCGGAATCGGTCTGGCCACCGCGCAGAATTTCGTCAACGAAGGAGCATACGTTTACATCACCGGGCGTCGCCAAAGCGAGCTCGACAAAGCGGTGAAAAAGATTGGATCTAACATTACGGCCGTTCGCGCGGATGCGTCGAGCCTGGCCGACCTCGACCGCCTCTTCGCGCAGATCAAGAAGGAGAAGGGGCGCCTGGATGTGGTCTTCGCAAACGCGGGCGGAGGCGAGCTTGCCCCGCTCGGCGCAATTACCGAAGAGCACTACGACAAGACGTTCAATCTCAACGTGAAGGGATTGCTCTTCACCGTGCAGAAAGCACTGCCGCTGATTCCGGATGGCGGTTCGATCATCCTGAACGCGTCGATTGTTTCCATCAAGGGCATGGCGGCATTCAGCGTGTATTCGGCGACCAAGGCCGCGGTACGCTCGTTTGCGCGCAGCTGGACCACGGATCTGAAAGACCGCAAGATTCGGGTGAATGTCATTAGCCCGGGACCAATCAAGACGCCGATCCTCGACGGACTCGGCCAGACGGACGAAGAGCGCAAGGGAATCACCGATTACCTGACGTCAATCGTGCCCCTTGGCCGCATGGGCCAGCCGGATGAGATCGGCAAAGCCGCGGTGTTCCTTGCATCGAGCGATGCCAGCTTCATCGCGGGTGTCGAACTGTTCGTGGACGGAGGCGCAGCGCAGGTTTGACCGGAGGATCTTCCTCAGTGGAGTGTAGGCACGTCACCGACGAAGAACTTCCGAAACGCATGGACTTCAGGCCCTGGTGGGTACAGGGCTTGAAGGCGTCTCGGAACAGGGCAGGACATCGGCATAGACAAATCCGTTGCGCGTAACCACTTCGCCGCTTTCGAACGGAATCGCTTCAGAGAACATGGGGCCGGCGTGAGTGAATGTGTGGAACTCCCCGTTCTCGCCGCAAGGGTCCGCTGCTGCAGGCATGCGGCGCAAGAAATCGTAGTCGAGATCGCGTCCCGCAAAGTCAGTGGGTAGCTTCGCAGGATCGACGCAAACGATGCGCGCGCGCAAACCGCCATCGAGCATTTCTGCAATCAATTTGCGAGTGTTTATTCCCCAGATAGGGAACATCGGCTCGAGCCCAGTGCCGCGCAGACGATCTTCCCGGTAGCGCCGCACATCCTCAAGAAAGAGGTCGCCGAACGCAATGGCAGTGATCCCTTTCTTAACGGCCGAAGCGCAGGCATCCGCCATTGCCCCTTCATAGACCTCGTTGCTACAGGGCCAGGGCAAAGGAACCTCCCACAACGGCAAGCGCGCCGCGCGAGCCTGCGCCTTCAGCAGAGCGTAGCGCGTTCCATGCATAGCAACCCGCTGGAAATGTGTGTTGATGGTTGTGAGCAGACCGACGACTTCCACCTCGCCGCGCTGGCGGAGCATGTGCAACGTCCACGCGCTGTCTTTACCGCTGCTCCAAGAGAGAAGAATCTTCGGTTTCAAAGTGATATGAACTCGCTAAACTTGTGATCAGGAAAAGAATGGCGCAGGCAATCGTGCCCGCGCCACGTGCGAAACCCGGCGGACAAGAGTGTCCGCCCCACATTCTACGCGTGAACCAATTCCACTCCGTAGATCGAGTGCCAGCTGGTCGCAGCCTTCAGTTTGTCGTTGACGTTGTGAATGTTCTTTACGCCTTCGGTCTCCAGCCACTTGCGGAACGCGGCTGCGCCCTGCTTGGCGTAGATCGGAATGCCATCCTTCCAGGTCGCGCGGCCGCAGAGGACGCCGTTGAACTTCACGCCCGACTCGCCCGCCAGTTCCAGCGTCTCGCTGAACTCCGCGTTGCTGACGCCGGCCGACAGATAAATGAACGGCTTGGTCGCGACGTTCGCTGCTTTGTGGAAGAGTTCGATCGCTTCTTTCTTGGTGTAGGCCTTCGTCCCGCCGAAGCACTTTACGCCTTCGACGAACTTCATATTGACCGGCACTTCGACCTTGAGCACGTCGACGCCGTAGCGGTCTTTGCTGAACTCGCGCATACTCTCGGTGACAATGTGAGGTTTCTTCTTGGCGTATTCGAGGCCCTTTTCGTCCGCGCCTTCTTGATAGCCCACGAATTCCAGGAAGTACGGAATGTCGTTTGCGCGGCACTCGTCGCCAATGCGCTCAACCCAGGCGTGCTTGATCTCATTGACGTGCTTGGGATCGTCCGGTGTGTAGTACAGCAGAATCTTCACGCAGTCCGCGCCGGCTTCCTTCAGGCGGCGGGCCGACCACAGATCCAATAGATCCGGCAAACGGCCCGGACCGGTCTTGTCGTATCCAGTCTTTTCGTAGGCCAGCAGCAGGCCGGCGTTCTTGGCGCGGCGCTTCGAGGCCGGCAGTCCCCACTCGGGATCGAGCAGGATCGCGGTTGCGTGCGGAGTGAGAACTTCCGTGACCAGGGATTTGAATTCTTCCATCATGGCGTCGGTCACTTCGCCGCCTTTTTCTTTAGCCAGAGACTTTTGCAGCGAGCCACGCTGGTCCATGGCAGCGGCCGCAATCACGCCGCGTTCGTTCGAGACTTTCTTGAGACCGGCTAGTTTGCCAGGGGTGAGCTTCATGAGATTTCCTCCTCGGAATGCGAATGAAAGATGAGTGCTTGGAAGTACCGAACATTGTAAACCAAGGAGGAAGGAAAAGCGGTGATTGGTGCCCAGATCAGCCGTCGAACTTCAGTCCCGAGGTCTGACCTATTTCGCCCAATTCTGCACTCTCAATCCGCGTACTCGCGGGAATTCCTTCTCATTGTTCGTCACCAGCGTCAGCCCCGCAGCCAGCGCGTGAGAGGCGATCCAGAGATCGTTGTTGCCAATCATTTCCCGCTTGGATTCCAACTCGGCGCGAATCATGCGGTAAGTTTCAGCTGCGTCCTCGGGCAAGGGAAGCGCGGGCAGCAGTCGCGCCAGGTCGCGCAATCGCTCGAGGGTCCGATCCGCTGGCTGCTCTTCGCCGCACCGTAAAGCAACTCCCCGTAGGTGATTACGGAAAGCGCCGCCTCTCCCGGACGAAGCTGGCGGAAGCGGCCGTTACTTAATCGACAAAAGGTGACAGAGTCTCGTTGCAGTTAATACCATATTTTCTCGTTGCAACAACGGCGCGAGGGCAGTATCTGGCAATGCTCGCGGATGCAAGGTTCGAGATCGCTCAAGAACGCCCGCACTCGCCAAGTGGTATAGTGGTATGACCGCTTGGGCTCGCGCTTCCGACTTGCGTCAGCAACCGTCGATCCCGTATTCAAATCAGACGAGCTTCTGCAGGCGGTACGCTGCGCTCGCTCCATTGATCGGGTAAGGAACTGTCACTATGCCAATCGCGACCATCAATCCCGCAACCGGGGAAGTCATTAAGACTTTCCCCGCGCTCTCCGAAGCCGAAATCGAAAAAAAGCTGCAGTTGGCGGTGACCGTGTTCAAGGCGGAACGCAAGACGCCGTTTTCCCTCCGCGCCCACCGCATGCTGAAGGCCGCCGAGATTCTGGAGCGCGACAAAGACAAGTTTGCGCACCTGATGACCCTGGAGATGGGCAAGACCTACAAGTCCGCTGTGGCGGAGGCGGTGAAGTGCACGACAGCCTGCCGCTACTACGCCGAAAAGACCGAGCAGTTCATGGCCGACGAGATCGTCGAAACCGGAGCGAAGAAGAGTTTCATCCGCTACCTGCCGATCGGGCCAATCCTGGCCGTGATGCCCTGGAATTTTCCCTTCTGGCAGGTGATCCGCTTTGCGGCCCCTGCTTTGATGGCGGGCAACGTTGGACTGTTGAAGCATGCTTCGAATGTGCCGCAATGCGCGCTGGCAATCGAGAGCCTCTTTCTAGAGGCCGGTTTTCCCGAGGGTGCATTTCAGACACTGCTGATCGGTTCAGGCCAGGTCGATGCGCTGCTGAACGATCCCCGCATCGTGGCCGCAACCTTGACCGGCAGCGAGCAGGCAGGAATTCAAGTCGGAGTCGGTGCGGCCAAGCGCATCAAGAAAGTGGTGCTGGAATTAGGCGGAAGCGATCCGTTTATCGTGATGCCGAGCGCCGATCTCGACGCCGCGGTGTCCACGGCGGTGACCGCGCGCGTGCAAAATAACGGGCAATCCTGCATCGCGGCCAAACGCTTCATCGTGGCCGAGTCCATTGCAGACGAATTCGAGCGAAAGTTCGTCGCCAAGATGCAGAGTCTGAAGGTGGGTGACCCGTTCGACGAGAAAACAGACGTGGGCCCGCTGGCCACTCCTGATGCAGTGAAAGACCTCGACAGCGATGTTCAGAAGTCGGTGTATGCCGGCGCCAAACTGCTCACCGGCGGACATCCGATCAAAGGCCCGGGAAATTTCTATGCCCCGACGGTTCTCACCAATGTTCCGAAAGGCTCTCCAGCGTACGGCGAGGAGTTCTTTGGTCCGGTGGCGTCCATCTTTCGCGTGCAGAATCAGGACGAAGCCATCCGGATCGCCAACGACGTCCGCTTCGGCCTTGGCGCGAGCGCCTGGACCAACGACGACCGCGAGCGCGAACGCTTCATCAACGAACTCGAAGCCGGAATGGTATTCATCAACAAGATGGTCGCCTCCGACCCGCGCATTCCGTTCGGCGGCGTTAAAGCGTCGGGTCACGGCCGTGAAATGGGAGCGGTAGGCATCAGGGAATTTCTCAACGCCAAAACCGTCTGGATCGCTTGAAGGGTCGGTAGCGCCGGTGTCCTTTCGGCTGTCGCGAGGGCATCCTGCCCTCGCTCAGGAAATAGCAGGGTGTCTCAGTTTCAACAGCCCAGTCAGGAGTCCTGTATCGAGTGCTCGATAATCCGGCTAGGGTGAAGGCGTATCCACCTGCACGGCAGTGGCTGCCAGTTCCTGCGCGATAACTTCGAGCCAGGGGCAGACATCCGGCTCGATGCGGTGGACCGCAGCCTGAATCTTCTGACCGTCGCCGCCGTATCGCACCCACACAACGCGGTAGCGAGCTTTCCGCCCGGTGTACAGGATGCCCAGCACATCGCCGGACCTGAGTTCGACGTCCAGTCCGGATAGCAACGCGCCGCTCAGGCTGATCCCTCTCGCGCGGGCCTGCTGCAGAAACCGCTCACCATGGGTATCCACGCCCCACACGGTGACCGGCAGATCCGCTTCTCTTCGTGCTTCCCGTCGCCGATCGATGCTGCGGAGGTTGTCCATAACGCTGTTCTAACCCTAGCGTTGCTGGATGGGTCAGTAAACCGTGGAATCGCGAGCTGACACTCAAAGGTGAGGGGAGAGTTTCCGCTTTTGGGAAGTTCCCGAAACGGGGCGCCCTGGCGGAGGGCCGCGATCGCCTTGCCAACGTTCCTGCTTTGCCGATCCAAGGGACCAACGGAGGCGGGCAGGTTCGAGTCCACCAAAATAAGGTTCCGGTTCCGTCAACCTTTCCGCGGTTGTGCCGTCCAAGCAGGCAGCGTCTCCCAAGGAGGGACGAATATGAAAAGAGTGTTTCTGGCATTGGTACTTCTCTTAGTGGGGCTCTGCACGAGCGCGATCGGAGAGCCGGCGCAGACTGCCGACGCAGCCGCCACCGATCATACCGCTCCCAGTTATGACATGAAAGGACAGGCTCTGGTCGACTTGGCCGCTGTTCAGAAGAAGTTTGTGGATCTCGCGAACGCCATCCCCGCCGACAAACTCACATGGCGTCCGTCGGCGGACGCGCGTTCTTTTGCCGAAGTCTTCCTGCACGTGGCTGGTGAGCGCTACGGAATTCTCGGAATGATGGGGGCCGAGGCTCCAGCAGGCTTCGAGCGCAAGGGATTCGAAAAATCCACCACCGACCGCGCTCGCATCGTCGCCGAACTCGACAAATCGTGGGAGTACGCTCAGAAGAACATCAACAACATGACCAACGCCGATTTCGCCAAGCTGCTGCCGAAACTCGGTCCCCAAGCCAATGCCGGAGACGTGGTGTACATCCTGGTCGCCGATGCCCATGAGCACCTCGGTCAGGCTGTGGCCTACGCGCGCGAGAACGGCATCGCTCCGCCATGGACTGTGGAAGCTCAGAAGAAAGCTGCGGAAAAGAAGGCCGAGCAGAAATAGCTTTTCAACCCACAAGATCGGCTGCCGCTCTGGCGAACTGGTATCGGTCGACGAGGCAGCCGATCGGGTAGTGTCCTAACAGTGCGTTGCTGCTCTGGCGGCGGCCTAGGATTTCAAATGTCGAGTCTTAGGAGTCTTGCATTCATCCTATGCTCAGCCATACGCTTATCCCGCTCAGCTTTTCTTCGTTCTCCGCTTAGATCAAAGGCACTGATAAACATACAGAAAAAGGCTGCAAATAAGCCTGCAAATATGGATACAAATATGGCTATGAATCGGGCGGTTTCCATGTCAGTCTCCTATCGAAACAGTTTACAGCAACCGCACTATTAGCACACTACCGCCGATCGCGGCTCCTTGACAAAATTCCATAAAGTAGTTAATATAACTACTTTATGGAAAAGGCTATCTCAGCTGCCGATGCCAACCGGAAATTCTCCCAGGTCCTCAGGGACGTGCGGGAAGGCAAGAGCTATGTGGTTACCAGCCATGGGAGGCCCGTGGCCAGGATTGCTCCCGTTAGCGCGGATCACGAGCCCGCGAGCGCCAGGCGCGCTCTGTTGCGGCGTCTGCGCTCCGAACCTGTCACTAATGTCGGACGATGGAAGCGCGATGAGCTGTACGACTAGGTGCCTCGAGTGAGAGTCGCTCTCGATACCAACATTCTCGCTTATGCCGAGGGCGTCAACGGGATCTCGCGCAAAAAGTCGGCGCTGGAAATTGTCGAGAAACTTCCAGCCGAAAGCACGTTCCTGCCCATCCAGGTCTTAGGAGAACTCTTCTATGTGCTTGTGCGGAAAGCGGCGCTTCCTCCAAAACGGGCGCGGGCGGCGATCCTTAGCTGGCAAGACACCTTTCCACAGATTGAAACGTCACCATCCGTGTTGAAATCCGCAATCGATCTCAGTGCCGACGACGACCTCAGCATTTGGGACGCGGTGATCTTATCCGCCGCCGCAGCAGCTGGATGCCGCTTGCTCCTCTCCGAGGACCTGCACGAGGGATTCACCTGGAATGGCGTGACGGTGACGAATCCCTTCGCCGCGAAGAGAAACGAACTGTTAGAGGATCTCCTTGGAAGTTGAATCAGTTTGTCGGCTTCGCGAACGAGCGCTCTAGATCCGAGCGTTCCACAACTAGAATAGCGAGGACCCGTTAGTTCGCCCTTAGCGTCAGTGCGCCTAGCACCGCTTGCTGTTGCGCGATCAATTCCTTCACGCCTTTCCTCGCAAACGAGATCATCTTCGCCAACTGCGCATCGTCGAATACCTGATGCTCGGCCGTCGCCTGCAACTCCACCATCTTGCCGCTGGCCATCATGACGAAGTTCATGTCGACGTCGGCGCGGGAGTCTTCTTCGTAACAAAGGTCGAGCAGGATCTCGCCACCCACCATTCCCACGCTCACGGCCGCGACAAAATCCTTGAGCGGAACCGCAGGCAGCGTTCCGGCTTCAACCAATTTCTCGAGAGCAAGTCCTAGCGCCACGAATGCTCCAGTGATCGACGCCGTTCGCGTCCCTCCGTCGGCCTGGATCACATCGCAGTCGATCCATAAAGTGCGTTCGCCCAGGCGCGTCAGATCGGTGACCGCCCGCAGCGAGCGCCCAATCAGCCGCTGAATCTCATGCGTCCTCCCGCTCGGCCTCCCCTTGGAGACTTCCCGCGGCGTGCGGGTCAGGGTCGACCGCGGCAGCATGCTGTATTCGCTCGAAATCCATCCTTTGCCCGTGTTTCGCATGAATTGCGGCACAGTCTCTTCGATCGAGGTCGTGCAAATGACGCGAGTGTTGCCCACCTCAATCAGTGCCGATCCCTCGGCGGTGGTGATGAAGTCAGGCGTGATCTTCACCGGACGTAGCTGATCGGGGGAACGATTGTCGGACCGATAGAACATGCAGGGATTGTAAATCAGCGCCTCGGATTGGACTCAATACTCAAGACCCCGGAAAAATCGTAAGCCAAAAGCTCCACGGATTAACCCGGACACTTCCCGAAGCATTCAGGCTTAACCCGTGAGATCGGTGAAAATCCGTGGCGTTCATGGTTACTGCCCTGGCTGCAGCTGCACGGCAAGTTGATTCATCAGGGAAACGTCGTAGTACGAAGAAAGATCGGCGTGGCCCGCGAGCGTGTCTCGCTCGTTGCCGTCGACTAGGATCTGAACCTTCAAAATCCCGGGGGTATTTGTCGAGATCGTGTGGATCATCGATGCAATTGTAAGTTCTTCCACCAGCACGCCCGAACGATGTGTGTTGGCAAAGGCCGCGTTCAGATCGATCACCGCGACTCCCGGATCGACGAGAAACACACTGCGGATTTCCGCGCCGGCCCCGAGCACGTGCGGTGAAGTCTTATCGAGGTATATCGAAAGCAACGCGCGCAACAGTTCCTCGGCGCGCTGCTGGCGGCCGGAAGGCATCGGAATCTGCGCCGACTCTGGACGCAGCGTGCCGTCTTCATCGTGCGCTACGAATAGAACCACTCGTTCCATAGGACCAGCCACCGGAGGCGCGAGTGGCCGCGCATCCGTCGGCGCAACCGCCGTCGCGGTGACCGCCTTGCGCATGCGCCACGCGTAGACGCCCAGTCCCAGGGCTGCCAGCAGCAGCACCACCATGCCGATTTTGAGATGGCGTGGGATCATCGCTGCTCCCTCCCGGACACCGATTTAAGTCCAGCCGGGCTCACGGGGTAGCTCCCAATTGATCACGAGCCGCGGCGATCGCCGTCGCCACTGCGCTGGTGATCAACTGCTGGTAATCGGGAGCGGTCAGCTGCGAAACGTCGGAGCCTTGCGGCGCGACTTCGACCGCGATCGCCGGACCGATCACATCGTTTAGAGGACGCAGCGGAGCCGCCAGATCCCGCACGGGAATCTGCCGCTTTTGGAGCTCTCCAGCGACCAGGCTGGCCGTACTCTGGCTCAGTTGCAAGGAAGAATGTTGTGCTGTACTCCACGAACGAAACGGTCCGCGATCGTTGTCTCCAATGGGAAGCAGCGATGTGTAGACGCGAACCCCGTGCCCGCTCGACGCTGCGTGCAATGCGATGTAGATGGCCGCGCGGTCCGCGTTGGCGAAAACCGCGCGCTGATCCACCGACAGATTCGCATCGGAGTCGCGCAGCACCAACGTCGTAATGCCCCGGCTTTCAAGTTCTTGCCGAAGGCTGCGCGCCAGAGCCACAGTCACATCTTTTTCAAGCAGCGTGGTGCTCAGAGTTTCGCCGTGATCGTCGCCGCCATGGCTGGCATCGACAATCGCAAAATATCGGCGGCTGGCGGAAGCCGCGGCTGGCGCTGCCGGAGCTGCTTGTCCAGGTGCCGGCGTCGCAGGGGCGGGAGTCGCCCCTGGCGGAATATTCTGTGTGGCCGGATTCGGCGTCGCACTCGCCGGAGCGGCCGCCGGAGAGACCGTGATTGTGCGTCCATCATTTCCAAACGAAGCCATTACCGGAATCGCAGCGTTCACCGTGAGAACGGCCATCCCGTTGCTCTCGCTATAAATCGCGGAAGGGATGCTCTTGCTGCCAAAGGTCAGCGTGGGAGAAGCCGGCGCTACCAGCGGTTCGTGCGCGAACGTCATGCGGAGCGCTCCCGGTTCCGTAGCCACGCTGGGATTCACCGGCGCGGTGAAATGTAAGATGAGCCGCGACGGATCGCCGCTCAGCGATGCCGTGAAATGCGTCGCTACACTTCCAATGAACACGCGGTCCGATTCCTCATGTAGGACGACCGGTCCTCCGAGAACCCGCGGCATGAGCGCGCCGAGCGAACCCACCGGCACCATCCCGCGCCCGTTCTCGAACAGGAATTTACCGCCAAGGTCGGCATCCCGTCCTTGAATCTGGGCGTGCGTTTTGCCTGCCTGGAAGTCCGCTACCACATTGTTGTAGCGTAGCCGCCAGCGCGCCCCATCCAATTTCGCGCTCACCTTTCCCAAAGGCTCGAGCAGTTCGAGCAGGCCGACATAGTCACGTTCCTCGCGCTGCACCAGCGGCAAAGAATAGTTCGCGACCGTGGAGTAAACCGAGAGATGCTTCTCGGAGGGCGCACCCGACAGCAAGAGCGTGCAGGAGAAGAGGGCGGATAGAAGGATCGGAGCAACGACTGAGATCGACAGGATGGGAGAGCGAGACGCTCCCGCAAAAGCCGAGGAGAGGCTGGAGCTACGCGGAACTACAGTGGCTCCGCTCTGGATTCGTCTAGTCCAGGGCATACGCCGTCAGTCCGCTAAGGAGCTTCGGATAGAAGTCGGTGGACTTTTGCGGCATCACTTCACCGGCGAGGGCCACGTCTCGGACTTTCCGCACCGGGCATGGATTCATGAGAAAAACGATATTGGCACCGCCGATTCGCACTTGCCCAATTGCTTCGCCTGCATCGCGCAAGTATGACAGGTTCTCCTGGTTGCGGATCGATTCTTCCGAGAGCCGCAGCACTCCTTCGAGCAGACACTTGTGCAACTGGACCACGTCCAGCGATTGCTGCTGCGAAGAGAGTCCGCCAAGAAATTTTGAAGTCGTTGGTTTCGGAGAGTGCAACAGGAAGCTCCGCCCGGCAGTCATAGCAAGCAGCGCCGTCCCCTTCCGTCCCCGCTCCTCAAGCAACACCATCGCCTTCGCGGCGTCGAGACCAGCGTCCACCTCCTGCACGTCAAAAAACTCCCGGCAGGATTTCTCAAACCCATCCGCCGAGAACGCCGCCAGCGAATGCACCACGCGATGCGTCGGCAGCACCAGCAATCCCGGATCGTTCATGTTGACGAACGTCATCATTCCGAACTCGTACGGCGCATTCGGATAGCCAACTCCCATCGGATCTCCCGCCCCTGCCCGGCATTCATTCCGGAAGTTGAGCGCCGTTTCGTAGCGGTGATGCCCATCAGCGATCACCAACTGGTGCCCTCTCATCTTCGCCTGAACAGAGGCGATCGCTGCTGGATCCGAGATTTGCCACACGCGGTGCCCAACTCCGTATTCGTCGGTCACATCGATGGTGGGCTGCGTTCCGGCCTTGGGCGAAAGCAGGGAATCTATTTCCCCAGAGTCTTCGTACAGAAGAAAGAGCTGCTCGTAGTGCGCACGCGTAGCTCTCAGCAGGTCCAGGCGGTCCGCCTTCGGCTTGGCCAGAGTCTGTTCGTGGCGAAAGACAACCTTGGCCGAATAATCCTCCACGCGGCCGAGTGCGATAAAGCCGCGGCGTTCGAAGCTGGCGCCAGAAGGAGCCGTAAATGCTTGCGAATACGCGTACAGCGACGGAGCCGAATCCTGATGCAAAATTCCCTCTGCCCGCCACTCCCTGCCGTACGCAGCAGCCCGCGAATATACGTTTTCCACCGTATTGTCTGCGGCTTGGCGTCGACCGAGGATGATCCGGACAAGGTTATGCGGACTGGCTTCGTAATAGCGGTCCTGCATGGCAGGCGTGATCTTGTCGTAGGGTTGAGTGACGACTTGCGACGCGGAAACTCGCTGCAAGTTGTAGCGCACAGCACGAAAGGGAAGTATGTCTGCCATAGGAAACCTTTGATTGTAACAAGATAGCGAAGAGCATCGCGGCGTTTGATCAGTGGAAATGTCGTCACACACAACGCAGCAACCAGCTCAATCACCGCGAATGCCGCTTCCGGTGGACGTTTTGGGACTTTGTCTCCAAGTTTTGACAAAAACTATGCTGCGCCTGGCAAAAGCTGTGCTAACATCCGCGGCATAAGAGGTTTTTATGGCCTACCTTTTCAAGAAGGTTCGGTCATCTCACCCGACGGCCCTAGTTCGATCTGCCTGTTCGGCTCTCCCCTGGGATCCGATTCCCGACTTCCTGCGGAAAAATAATGCGGTCCTGACTCCCACCGCGCTCGGACAATTCGTTTTCCTGACTCTGCTGACCTGTCTGTGCCTCGGCCTTCCTGCGATCGCCCAGAGCGACGTCAATGACGTCCACATTCAGCCCCGCGAAATCGAGAAGCCGCCGGACGCTCCCAAGCCCGATCTCGTCTCGTCGAAGCCCGACCTGCTGTCTTCCGCTACGCCGACCTCTACCGCAGGGCTTAGCGCCCGTGTGCGTCCGCTCAAGGTTGACGTCGATCTCGTACTCGTCCCGGTGACCATTACCGATCCCATGAACCGCCTGGTGACCGGACTAGAAAAAGAAAACTTCCAGCTCTACGAAGGCAGTTCCTCCCAGGAGATCCGCTCGTTCTCCAGTGAGGACGCTCCCGTCTCTCTCGGCGTAATTTTCGATTCCAGCGGCAGCATGAGCAGCAAAATGGACCGCGCCAAAGAGGCGGTTATCGAATTCTTCAAGACCGCCAATCCGCAGGACGAGTTTTTCATGATCACGTTTTCGGACGAACCAGAAGACGTGACCGACTTCACCAGTTCCGTCGACGAAATCCAGAACAAGCTGGTCTTCGCCGTGCCCCAGCGTCGCACCGCCCTGCTCGACGCCATCTACATGGGTGTGAGCAAGATGCGGCAGGCCAAGTATCCGAAGAAGGCTCTGCTCATCATTTCCGACGGTGGCGACAACCACAGCCGCTACACTGAGAACGAAATCAAGTCGCTGGTGAAGGAAGCCGACGTCATGATCTACGCGATCGGAATCTTTGACCGCTACGCTTCGGCCGTCGAAGAGCGTCTCGGTCCGCAACTGCTGAGCGACATTACCGAACTGACTGGTGGGCGCGCCTTCACCATCGACAATCCAAACGACCTCGGTGACGTCGCCACCAAAATCGGCGTGGAACTGCGCAATCAATATGTGCTGGGATACCGTCCCACCAAAGTTGTGCGCGACGGCAAATGGCGTAAGATAAAAGTGAAGTTGCTGCCACCGAAAGGATTGCCGCCTCTACGGGTGTATGCCAGGACGGGATATTACGCACCTGCGGAATAGGGCCGCGAGGGTTCTGTTTCTTCTCACGTTTGTGATCTGGACCGCCACACAGATACCTCTGTCCGCGCGGGCCCAATCGTCTCCTGCGCAGCAAAAGGCGCAGCCCGATCAAAAGCCCGACAAGCCTCCGGTCACCAACGCTCCGCCCGTCGACGACAAGAAACTGAACGATCAGGGCGTCTTCGTTTTCAAGAAGGACGTCGACGAAGTCCTGCTGCACGCTTCCGTGATCGACGACAAGCAGCACATCGTCACGAATCTCGACCGAGCCGCGTTCTCCGTATTTGAAGACGGCAAGCAGCAGAACATCATTTCCTTCCACCACGTCGATATTCCCGTCGCGATGGGCATCGTCATCGACAACTCCGGCTCTATGCGCGAGAAGCGCGCCAAGGTGAATCAGGCCGCGCTGAACCTGGTGCGGTCCAGCAATCCGCAGGACGAAGTCTTCGTCGTCAATTTCAACGACGAGCAGTATCTCGACCAGGATTTCACCAACAATCTGCTCAAGTTGAAAGAGGCGCTCGAAAAGATCGACGCCCGCGGAGGCACGGCTCTCTACGACGCGGTCGTAGCATCGGCGGATCACCTGAAGCAGAATGCGCGTCTGGAAAAGAAAGTTATCTTGGTAGTAACCGACGGCGAGGACAACGCCAGCAGCGAAACGCTCGAGCAGGCCGTGAAGCAGTTGCAGCAGGAGAACGGTCCGTCCGTTTATGCGATCGGCATCCTTGGAGACGAGGAGCATCCCAAACGCGCCCGCAAGGCCCTAGAGATCGTCGCGCAGCGCACCGGTGGTATCGCTTTCTTCCCCAAGACTCTCGATGAGGTCGATGCCATCAGCCGAACGATCGCGAACGACATTCGTAATCAGTACGCGATCGGCTACAAGCCTACCAATCCCCAACAAGCTGGCGGCTTCCGCCAGATCCGCGTCGAAGCAAAAGCCAAAGGCCACGGAAGGCTGATGGTCCGCACAAAAACTGGATACTACGCAGGCGCCCAACCCTCCGTTGCCGGCGCGAAATAAGCAAAAAAGAGAAGAGAGGACAATGTGGGGACAGCGGCGCCATCGGCTGTCCCAGCGGTCCTCGAGGGTGCTCCATTCTAACGTCGCGCATTTTGCGACGTTAGAGTGGGATTTTGAAAGATTGGCGATTTTGAATTTGTCAAAGTCGGGGATGCTGAATCCCGACTATTTCCCAGCCTGCTCCACCAACCCCGCCGCCGACTCAATCAAAGCCGATTCCTCCTGCAGAGCCTTAGCCACCCGTGCAGTCTCCTCCTCAGCCTCGGCATACTTCTTCTGCTCAATCCCCTCCCGCACCCCGGGCACTGTCTTCACTCCATATCCGGTATAAACGCCGGGAGCATAAAGCAAATGCTTGTACCACGCTCTGCGCGGCAATCCATCCTCATTCGTCAGCTTCCGCTCACTCTCGATGAGCTTCGCGTTCAGAGCGCGCAACGAATCCGCCTGGCTCTCAGTGATCACCGATTGTTTTTCTGACAGCGCCTTGCGGTAGCGCTCGGCGCTGCGGGTCAGTGAGTCGACGGCATTCTGCATCGGCGCGAAGTTCAAGTGCGGAGGAATTTCTTCGCGTGCCGGCGCAATCGTCGGTCGTCTCGGATCCAGGGTTGCCTTGAACACTCCCTCATCCAACTCCAGATTCCGCTCTCGAATTTCCTCCTGCTTGTCGGCGAGCAATTTTTCCAGCTCTTTCGTGTAAGCCTGCACCGTGTCCGCCAAGTCCACAAAGTCGTAGGGCAACACTTCCGCATCCGCCATTCTCATCACAGCGGTTCCGGCCGTTTGCGACAGCGCCCGTCCATACACAAAATCGCGATCCGAGAAATGCATGTACCAGTAGAAATCGTCGTAGATCGAGTGATAAATCCCCTGTTCGTCCTCGCCGCCATACCCGAGATCGAGCGTCGCGACACCCACATGATCCAGGAAGCCGGTAAAGTCCGTGCCGGAACCCAGCGCCTCGATGCGCAAATCCCCTCGCTGGCGCAACTCTTTCCTGTCATCCGCGGACTTGGCTTGCGCAATCTTCGACAATTGCAACCGCTGCCACACGGTCATCTTGGTCTCCGGATCTTCGATGTCGCGCGCAACTCCGTTGATCAAGTGCTCGAGACTGTGTGATCCGCCCATGTTCAGCAGCCCGCGATCGTTGCCGTCGGAGTTGATATACACCGCCGCATGCTGCCGCAACTCCTCCGCGTGCGTCTCGACCCACTCGGTCGATCCCAGCAGCATCGGTTCTTCACCATCCCACGCCGCGTAGATGATGGTGCGCCTTGGTTTCCATCCTTGCTTCAGCAGCAGCCCGAGTCCGCGCGCCTCTTCGAGCAGCGCCGCCTGGCCGGACACTGGATCTTCCGCACCATTGACCCACGCATCATGATGGTTGCCGCGAATGACCCATTCGTCGGGAGCTACGCTGCCCGTAATCTTCGCAATCACATCGTTTACGGGCTTGAGGTCCCAGCTGAACGCGACCTTCAGGTGGACCTTCGCGGGGCCGGGGCCAACGTGATACGAAATCGGCAAACTGCCGCGCCACTCGTCGGGAGCCATTGGGCCTTTCAACCCGGCCAGCAGCGGCTGAGCATCGCCATAGGAGATCGGCAGAACCGGAATTTTCGTAAGACTCTTGGCCTCGCTCAACGGCAGCCTCTGGGCATCTGGAGTTGCGCCCACGCCGGGCGTCAACGGATCTCCCGGACTCACTGCCGCAAAATCCATCACGCTGCCGCGCTGCACTCCATCCGGATTGCGCATCGGTCCCTGCGGAAAAACCTCGTCGCGTGTGTATCCATCATCCTGCGGCTCGGAATAGATCAGGCATCCGATCGCGCCGTGCTCCGCCGCAATTTTCGGCTTCACTCCGCGCCACGAGTGATAATACTTCGCAATCACGATCGCGCCCTTCACCGAGATGCCCAGCCGGTCCAGCTTCTCGTAGTCCTCGGGCAATCCGTAATTCACGAACACCAGCGGCGCCGTCACATCGCCATCAATGGAATATGCATTGTACGTTGGGAGCTGTTCGGATTTCTGCTTCGAAGTCGGATCGATCGCGAGCGCCGGCTCCTCCAGCTTGGCAGTAAATTTCGTGGGCTCCACCATCTCCAGCAGTCGCACCTTCGGAGTCGGGAACAATACGTTGAACGTCTCGATGTGCGCGTCAAATCCCCACTCCTTGAAGCGCGCCAGAATCCACTCCGCATTCTGCTTGTCATACGGAGACCCCACGTGATGCGGACGCGCACTCAGAAGCCGCATGGTCTCCCGCAGGTTGGCAGGATCGGGGATCGCGCGAAACTTCGTCTCCCAATCGCGCTCGGCCTGGCTGGACTGCGCCGAAAATCCTGCAAGCGGAGCGGTATCCGCCCCAAGAGATACCGAGGGGATCGTCAATGCAAAAGCCAGCACCACAGCGGCGAAGCGTCGCATGCAATTCCTTTCAACTAAGAGGTGGGCGCCAATTATATCCGCCAAGGCAAAGTGGGATTGTCTTCCTTGGTGCAACGTCGTGTCCTTCGTGGTTAAGCCTTTGGGCATTCGCACCCGTTCCTCCCCCGGATTCGCACCGTTTCCCATCCGGGCCTGCCTTCAGGCATGCCGCATAGGCATCGAAATACAGAAGGGCTTCAGAGACAGGGGTTCAGAGACCGCATTGACGATTCCCAACTCCGCTCGTACCCTGTAAGGTGCCTTCGAAGAATCAAGAAATGTCCCGCCTGCGCGTCGCCGACGACATCACCCAACTGGTCGGTGAAACTCCCATGTTGCAACTCAAGCGCCTGGTCCCGGCTGGATCTGCCGACGTATTCGCCAAGCTCGAATACCTGAACCCCGGCGGTAGCGTGAAAGATCGCGCAGCCATCGGGATCATCCGCCGAGCCGAGCAGGACGGCAAACTTTCCCCTGGTGGCACCATCGTCGAAGCCACCGCCGGAAATACCGGCATCGGCCTCGCGCTTATCGGCGTCAATCGCGGCTACAAAGTGAAGCTGTTCGTGCCCGAGCGTTTTTCCGAGGAAAAGGTCAAGATCATGCGCGCCCTCGGCGCGGAAGTCACTCGCACTCCCGACGCTGAGGGCATGCAGGGCGCCATCCGGCAAGCCAAGGAGTTGGTCGCCAGCGACGCCACCGCATTCATGGCCGGGCAGTTCGAAAACTTCGCCAATCCCGACTATCACTACGAGACCACCGCCCGCGAAATCTTCGAGCAGATGGACGGACGCATCGATGCTATCGTGATCGGCTGCGGAACTTCCGGAACATTCTCCGGCGTCGCTCGATACCTGAAAGAGAACCTTCCGAACGCTCTGGCCTACGCGGTTGAGACTCAGGGATCGATTCTGGGCGGCGGCCCGCCCGGCCCGCACAAAGTGGAAGGCATCGGAGCCAGTTTTATCCCGAAGACGTTCGACCGCTCAGTTTGCGACGAAGTCCTCATGGTGATGGACGACGATGCCTTCGGCACCGTGAAAACCCTCGCCGCCCAGGAAGGCGTTCTGGCCGGTTCGAGCGGAGGCGCGGCAGTGTCGGCCTCACTGAGAGTCGCAAAGCGACTCGGCTCCGGCAAGCGCGTGGTGACCATCATCCCCGACTCCGCCGAGCGCTACCTCTCCAAGAACATCTTCGAAGGCGGCATCTAGTTTCATACGATGCGATGCGATGCCTTGCAGCATCGCGCTTTCGAGGATGCCGTCGCGACAGACAGCTGCGGCTTCGTATCAGGCTGATGCCTGCAGGAATGGCGCAACCACCGCGAGTTTCCAGAACCCAGCCTGAAAGGGCGGCATTCACTAGCCGGGGACGTAAGTCCCGGGTAAGTCTCGAAGAAGAGAATGAGTCCCAGAGGGACGGCGCTCCCCCGGCTTTTAAACAGAAATAACTCTCCGAATGCTCAGATGTACTTGACTTCACCCTGACCCCTCCCTGACCCTGTTAGGTCGGGCGTGTCGGGACGCGGATGATAGGCGCAATACGGCAAGAACTTCTGACTCCCAACCGCTCAAGATTTTGTGTGGAAATCATCAAGCCGCGAACTGATTCCAAAGGACTTATGATGATGGAACTATCGTAACTCCTTTAGAGTCAATATTTTGCCCTTATCTTATTGCAGCACATAGACTATTTTGACGATTTGCCACTAACTCAAAGATTTCAATAGACCCGCAGGGGGAGGGGTATCCCCTCAAAGCTCAGAACTTCCCAAAACGAGAATCGATGAAGCAAGCGAAAGATTTTGGATTTGCCACTCGCGCCATCCACTCCGGTCAGGAACCCGATCCGCTCACCGGATCTGTCACCGTACCAATTTATCCAACCTCGACCTACGTCCAACAGGGAATCGGCGAGCACAAGGGATACGAATATTCCCGGGTCTCCAATCCCACACGCGCGCGCCTGGAAGAAAACCTTGCCTCCCTCGAAGGCGGAGTCGCCTCCCGCGTCTTCGCCAGCGGCATGGCCGCCATCAACGCCATCGTCACCCTGTTGAAATCGGGTGACCACGTGGTTTGTGGCGACGACCTTTACGGCGGAACTCCGCGCTTGTTCAACAACGTGATGGTGAACTTTGGCCTGGAATTTTCCTACGTTGATACCTCCGACGCCGTGAACGTCGAGCGTGCCATCCGCAAGAACACGCGCATGGTCCACATCGAGACGCCCACGAATCCCATGATGCGGCTGAGCGATCTCGCCGCCATCGCCGCAATCTGCCGCCATAAGAAAGTCCTGCTGGTGGTCGACAACACGTTTATGTCGCCCTATTTCCAGCAGCCGCTCGCGCTTGGCGCGGATATGGTTGTGCACTCGACCACGAAATTCCTGAATGGTCACAGCGATGGTTTGGGAGGAGTCGTTGTCTGCGCAAAGCAAGAGCACGCCGACCAGTTGGCCTTTCTGCAGAAGGCCGCAGGCGCGATTCTGTCGCCATTTGAATGTTTTCTCGTCCTGCGTGGTGTGAAGACACTGGCCGCGCGCATGGAGATTCACGACCGCAGCGGACGCATCGTCGCTGATTTCCTTTCAAAGCACAAAAAGGTGAAGGGAGTTTTTTATCCGGGATTGCCCGATCATCCGCAGCATCTGCTGGCGAAGCGCCAGATGAGCGGCTTCGGATCGATGATCACCTTCGAAACCGGATCGCTCAAGAACGCCAACAAGATGCTCAAGAAATGCCGCGTCTGTTCGCTCGGCGAGTCGCTGGGAGGAGTCGAAACACTGATCTCCCATCCCGCGACCATGACTCATGCCGCGCTCGGCGTGAAGGGACGAAAGGCAATCGGGATCACCGATGGTCTGGTTCGGATCTCGGTCGGCATCGAAGATGTTGACGATATTCTCGACGATCTCGAGCAGGCGCTGAAGGCGATCTAACCCTTGGCCACGGATTTAACCGATGTTGACGGATAGAACGAGTTAGGGATTTCAGAATCATTCTTGAGTAACCAACAACAAACTGGTTCGCGCGAGTGGAATTCCGCGGTTTACCACCGCCTTTCCGGACCGCAAGTCAGTTGGGGCAAGAAAGTCCTGTCGCGGCTGCAGTTGCGCGGCGACGAAGTTGTCCTTGACGCAGGCTGCGGCACTGGACGTCTGACCGCGGAACTGCTCGAAGCGTTGCCCAACGGCCAGGTAGTCGGCGTCGACCTCTCGCAGAACATGCTGCATTCCGCTTGCGAGCATCTCGGTTGGCAGTTCGGCGCACGCGTACGTTTGGTTGCCTGTGACTTCCTTCATCTGCCATTCGTCGCGGCGTTCGACGTCATCGTGAGCACGGCTGCATTCCATTGGGTGCGCGATCACGACACACTGTTCGCGAATCTGCATCGAACGCTAGTCCCCGGAGGCTGGTTGGAAGCCCAATGTGGAGGTGGTCCGAACGTCGCTCGTCTTCGCGAGCGCGCTAACGCTCTCGCCTCGACCCCGAAGTTTTCGCCCTATTTCGAAGGCTTCCACGAGCCCTGGCTCTTCGAAGGCGCGGAAGGCGGAGCAGCGACGCTGAAACGCGCCGGATTTGTCGACGTTGAGACTTCAGTCGAGGCAGCGCCAACCGTTCTCGACAGTGCCGATCACTACGGCGAGTTCGTGCGCAACATCGTCTTGCGTCGGCATCTTCAGAACCTGCCGACCGAGGAGTTACGCTGGGAGTTCATGGCGCGGCTGACGGAACAGGCAAGTTCCGACGATCCACCATTCTGCCTCGACTACTGGCGGCTGAATCTGCGGGGACGCGCCGCCTGACGCTACTTAACCGACTCCCCGATCCATTGCAGGTAGCCGGAACTGCCGTCTTCGATGGCGATCGCAACGCATTCCGGCAGATCATACGAATGCAACTCGCGCAGCGCGTCGCGTACCGCCGGGAATCGTTCCGCAGTGGTCTTAATCAGCAGCAACCATTCGCGCGCTTCTTCCACCTTACCTTGCCAGCGATAAATGGACTCGATCTGAGGGACGATATTCACGCAGGCCGCAAGTTTCCGCTCGACCAGCTGTCGGGCGATCTTGCGGGCTTCTTCTTCCGAGCCCGCAGTCGAGAGGACGATTCGCTTGTCAGTCATATAAAATCAGCCGTCAGCTTTCAGCCGAACCCTTTCGGCGGGTTGACGGAAAGATTAGCATTTCGGGCAATCCAATGAGGTCGACATGCTAACGCAAATCAAGTTCGGGACGTCGGGTTGGCGTGCGGTCATGGCCGACGAATTCACGATGGCCAACGTGCGCCGTGCGGTTGGCGGCATTGCGCGCTACGTAGCTTCGCAAAAGCCGAAGGGCGCGCGCGTGATCGTCGGCCGCGATCCCCGCTTTCTGGGAGAGACCTTCTGCTCGATGGCCGCGGAGATCCTGGCCGCGCAAGGAATTACTCCCTTGGTAGTCGCCGAACCAGCTCCGACTCCGGCATTTGCCCACGCTGTGGTTCACAACAAGGCGGATGGCGTCATCAACTTCACCGCCTCGCACAACCCCCCGGAATACAACGGCATCAAGTTCTCGACGCCCGATGGCTGTCCCGCGTTGCCCGAGGTCACGAAGAAGATCGAGGCAGAGATTGTGGCCGCCGACAATGCACCGTCTGCGAAAGCCGCGAGCAACGCCTCTCCCGCGTCCGAATCGCTCGATCCCAAGCCCGCCTACCTGAAACGGCTCGGCGAGATTATCGACCTCGAAGGAATTCGCAAGGCCGGGTTGAAAGTGGCGTTCGACCCCATGTGGGGATCTGCGCGCGGCTATTCGGACGAGTTGCTGCGCAACGCGGGCGTTCAGGTTGCGACCCTGCACGATTATCGCGACGTGCTGTTTGGCGGACACGCGCCCGAGCCCGACGATCACCTGCTCGAAGACCTACGCAAGAAGATGCGCGAGACCGGAGCGCAGATCGGCATCGCCACCGATGGCGACGCGGACCGCTTCGGCGTCGTCGACGCCGATGGAACGTTTCTGCAACCGAACTACGTGATTGCGCTGTTGTTCGATTATCTGGTCGAAAGCCGAGGCTGGAAGAACGGAGTTGCGAAATCGGTGGCCACGACGAATCTGATCAACGCTTTGGCGCAAGCGCATGGCGTGGAATTGTACGAAACTCCCGTCGGATTCAAGTACATCGGCGAACTCATCATGCAGGACAAGATCGCGATCGGTGGGGAAGAGAGCGCTGGTCTCTCCATCCGTCACCACGTTCCGGAAAAGGACGGCCTGCTTGCCGGCCTGCTGTGCTGCGAGACAGTGGCCAAGAGAGGGAAGTCGCTGGGCGAGCAATTGAAGGTGATCAGTAACCAGGTTGGTTCCTTTTATCCCGAGCGCCAGAACTTCCGATTGACGCCGGAGGTGAAGGCGAAGTTCACTGAGAAGCTGAAGTCTGATCCTCGCGAATTTTGTGGCCACACCGTAATCGAGGTCAACCGCAAGGATGGCCTGAAACTTGTGTTCTCCGACGGATCGTGGGTTTGCTACCGCCTGTCGGGGACGGAACCGGTAGTTCGCGTCTATACCGAGGCTCGCAGCGAGCGTGGGTTAGAAAAGCTTAGCACCACAGCTAAGAATTGGATTTTCGAGTAAAGGATCGCTTGAAGAATTTGCCCAGAATCGCGCGCTTTCCAAGCCCTGAGGATGGTCTTCGCGCCGTCGTCGATCGTGCTCCGCAGGCTGAGGCTTTCGCAGCCTCATGGATCGAACGCGCGCGTCCGCTGGCGTCCCGCATTTACGCGCTCCGGCGGCGCATCGCAACGGTCGCGGTTGCCCTGCTGGCCGGATCGCTGTTTGTCCACGTTATGTTTGGCGCGAACGGGATGGTCGTCTATAAGCAGAAACGTGCCGAGTACGAATCGCTGCGCAAACAAATCGTGCAGGAGCAGCAGGAGAACGACCGGTATACGCAGCAGATTCAAGGGCTGAAGAGTGACCGGACCGCGATCGAAAAAGAAGCCCGCGAGCAGCTCGGCTATGCCAAGCCGGGAGAGTACGTGTACCTCCCGCCGACACCCGCGAAACCAGCTGTACCCGCGAATCACACCGCGAAAAAGTAGCGGAACGAATTTTCCCCGCGTGCAAGTTTCGATCTCAGTCGCCGGCTGCCGCTGACAATCGCCTCGTTTCCCTGTGGTATATTTGCCCTGCCTCATTCCAGTTCAGCCGGGATTTGTTGCCCAAGAGACGACATTGTTCCCGACGCACGGGTAGTTGCGGTGTGGGGCCGCAATCCGAATTTCACAAAGGAGAACAACCGGCCATGAGAAAGGTTCTAGCGATCTGTCTGGCAGTATGTTTCGTGTTTGCTTTGTCCGCTATGGCGTTTGACGACATGGGCAAGAGCGCAACCGTCAAGGGATGGGTGAGCGACGACAAGTGCGGCGCAAAGGGCGCGAATGCGGGCGCGGAAGCCTGCACCAAGAAGTGCCTCGCCGCCGGCGCGAAGATGGTTGTGGTGACCGATGGCGATTCGAAAGTGCTGGCCGTCGAGAACCCGGATGCCCTGAAGGGGCACGAAGGACATCATGTCGCCGTTACTGGCACTGTGGGAAAAGACTCCATCAAAGTAGACAGCGTGAAGATGCTGTAGAGAGAGTCTGATTAAGATTTGAAGGGCGGCCTTTTGGCCGCCCTTTGTTTTCTTTAGAAACGTAACTTATGCCTAGCCGCGGGCATTTTGAATGACGATGAGAGAGACGCTGAGCAGTGCCTCCACGACATCAGCGCACCACACCTTCCAGCGGTGAGCTTGCCGTTGCATATAACTTCTTCGGCATGCGTCCCGAGAGATAGGCTTGGCGTCCGGCAATTACCGCGTGGTGCATCGCTTCCGCCATCAAGACGGGATCTTGGGCGCCGGCGATTCCAGTGTTCATCAGAACTGCGTCGGCGCCGAGTTCCATCGCGATGGCGGCATCTGAAGCCGTGCCGACGCCTGCATCGACAATGAGCGGCACTCCGCTGATCATCTCGCGCAGGATGCGGATGTGAGCCTGATTCTGAATCCCCATGCCGCTACCGATCGGCGCGCCCAGCGGCATGATGGTTGCCGCTCCGGCATCGATCATGCGCTTGGCGAAGACGATGTCATCCGAAGTGTAGGGAAGGACGGTGAATCCTTCTTTGACCAGAACACGCGTTGCCTCGAGCGTGGCTTGCACATCGGGATAAAGCGTGGCTTGGTCGCCGATGACTTCGAGCTTGACCCAATCCGAGAGTCCGACTTCGCGGCCAAGGCGCGCCGCGCGGATGGCTTCGTCGGCGGTGTAGCAGCCGGCGGTGTTAGGGAGCAGAAAGTATTTCTTGGGATCGATGTAGTCGAGCAGCGATTCCTTGCTGCGGTCGAGATTGACGCGGCGCACCGCGACGGTGACCATCTCCGCGCCACTGGCTTCGAGGGCGCGCGCAGTTTCCTGGAAGGATTTGTATTTTCCCGTGCCAACAATCAGCCGGGAGCGGAAAGAACGTCCGGCAATCATCAATGAGTCCGACATGGAATCATTGTAATGAAATGAAGGCGGGTACGCGAAACTGTCGACTTCGCTCGACGGACAGCCGATGGCGGCTGTCCCCACATTTCAAGAAACGGTCGCAGCTTCCGCTTGCGCGTAGAGTTCATCGATCTGCTGGCGGTAGCGATCTTCGATCACGCGGCGGCGCAGCTTTAGGGTTGGGGTAAGCGCGCCGTTGTCGGCGGTGAATTCGTCGGCGACCAGCATTACGCGCTTCAGCTTTTCAAAGCGAGCCAGATTCTGATTGATGCCTTCTACGATTCCGTCGTACAGGCTTTGCACCTTGGGATTTGCGACTAGCTCCCCACGCGAACCAAATGGAATTCCGTTCGTCCGCGCCCATTCTTCCAACAGTGGAAAATTCGGCGACACGATCACAGCGGGAAATTTGCGGCGGTCGCCGAGGATGACGGCGACTCCGATGAGCGGATTGAGATTGAGTGAGTTTTCGATCGGCTGAGGCGCGATGAATTTTCCGCCCGATGTCTTGATCAAGTCTTTCTTGCGGTCGGTGACCGAGAGATATCCGTCGGCGTCGACGTTGCCGATGTCGCCAGTCTTGAACCAGTCTCCCGTGAATGCAGCATGAGTCTCATCCGGGCGATTCCAATAGCCTTTGAAAATGGATGGACCGCGCACGAGGATTTCACCATCCTCGGCGATACGAACTTCGAGGTTCGGCATGATCTTGCCGACCGTCCCGATGCGGTGATTCCTGGGCGTGTTCAGCGCGATCACCGGTGAGGTCTCAGTAAGCCCATAGCCTTCGTGAATACGGATGCCGACGGCGGCATACCATTCGGCGAGCTCGCGGCCGAGCGGAGCGCCACCGGAGATGAACGTTTCGACCTTGCCGCCCATGCCTTCGCGAATCTTGGAGAAGACGAGTCTGTTGGCAAGTTTCCAGGCGGGTGACCTCGGAGTGCGTCCCGCGAGAATTTCTGGTTTGTTCCGGCGCCCGACTGAGAGCGCCCAATTGAAGATGGCGCGCTTGGGAAATCCTTTGGCCTTCTGCTCGGCCTGCGCGTAGATTTTTTCGTAGACACGTGGCACAGCGACGAACAATGAAGGGCGCACTTCCTGCAAGGCCTCAGGCAGGCGCTCGACGAACGGGCAGTAGGCGAGTGTCACGCCGTGATAAATCATCGCGAAATCCAAGTGGCGCGCGGTGATGTGGCAGAGCGGCAGGAATGAAATGCTGACCAGGCCGGGCTGCATGTCGAAGCCCAGCAGAGAACAGAGGATGTTGGAGGCTATGTTGCCGTGCGTCAGCTTGGCGCCTTTAGAAGTGCCAGTAGTGCCCGAGGTGTAAACGATGGTGGCAAGGTCGTCCGGGGAAATGGAGCGGGCACGCGCCTCGATCTGAGGGCCGTCGGGTCCAATGCGATCGAGGGTCACACAGCGGCTGGCGAAGGGCGCCAGATCCCCGGCAAATTCGATCGAGTCCATGACAATGATGCGTTCGATCTTTGTCTGCGGGAGGATGGAAAGCAGTTTGTGCAACTGCTGGTCAGACGAGACGAAAATCCCGCGGCAACCGGAATCGTTGAGCACGAAGGCGGTCTGTTCCGGTGTGAGCGTGGTGTAGAGCGGAACGGTCACGCCGCCGATCAGAAGCGTGGCCATATCGACCATGGGCCACTCGGGACGATTCTCGCTGAGAATCGCGACCCGATCGCCGGGTTGGATGCCCCAGGATCGAAGCGTGTGGCTGATCCGTGCGACGCGCTGGCCAAATTCGCGCGAAGAGATCGGCAGCCATTTTCCCGCCTCGCGGTAAAGCAACATGCGGTCGAGATTGCGTTCGAGCGCGGTGAAGAAGATGTCGTTCAGCGTGGCGATACTCATGGCTTCGGTCCGGCCCAACTCCGTGCAGTCGCGGAAAAACTGCTTTTCATGAAATGTACTGTTTCAGCGTTGGTTTGAGCAATGTGAAACGGAGCGGGGGAGGTTACCGACAGGCATCCTGATTTACGCCTGAAGCGCGGTGAGGGTATGCTGGTTTCATACTCTGTGGGAGGAGTTCAAATGCAGAAACGACAATCGAGGCTGCTGGCGGCGGCGTTGCTGTTGACCAGCATGCTCGGCGTGAGCGCGTCGGGACTTGCGCAGGCCAAGGCCGAGGGATCGATGCCCAAGGTTGGGGACATGGCCCCCGACTTCACTCTGAAGTATTTCGATGGCACCGAACGTAAAGATGTGAAACTCAGCGACTACCGTGGCAAGAAAAATGTCGTGCTGGCATTTTTCGTCTTCGCATTTACTGGTGGTTGAACGCAGCAAATGAAAAACTTCCAGCAACATTTGAAAGAGCTGGAAGCTACCGACACCCAGGTCCTGGGTGTGAGCATGGATAGTCCCTTCGCCAACAAAGCCTTCGCCGACCAAATTGGAGTTACCTTCCCGCTACTCAGCGATTGGGGCGGCAAAACCACGCGAGAATACGGAATCTATAAAGACGAGTATCAGGCGGCGCGCCGCGTCAACTTCCTGATCGGAAAAGATGGAAAGATAGCGGAAGTCCAAGTCGACAAGGACGCCATCGATCCCACGAAGATTGTCGATGCCTGCCAGAGGCCGAAGCTGAAGAACTGAGTTTCGGAACAGCTGCCACTAAATCAAGATCCCCACACTAGCCACAAAAACCGCGGCTAGTGTGGGCCACCCTCTCAATCTTCCTTCCTCCAAGTGCCTCTTCTCCAGTCACTTCGCGGCGGCAGGAAACTAAAGCGTCTCTATCGTGTTTACAGAGAATGAAGGTAAGATCGACAGGCATAGATTCTATTCACGCTTGGGGCGACATTTATGAAAACACGCAAGTTGTGGTTTTGGATCGTTTTAATCGCGAGCGTTATGTTCGCTCTGCAATTTTCCACTCTCGCTAAGGCGCAAGATCAACAAGATCAGGATGAACAGAACGACCAGGCGGCGGATCCTCCGGCGCGGGTCGGGCGATTGGATTTTTCGCAGGGCTCGGTTTCGTTTCGTCCCGCCGGTGAAGATGACTGGGTCACGTCGGTGCCGAACCGTCCGATGGTGACGGGCGACGATCTGTGGGCGGACGAGAATTCGCGTGCCGAAGTCCATGTTGGATCGACCGCGCTGCGCTTGGGACCGAAGACGGGAATCACCTTCCTCACACTCGATGACCACACCACGCAGATTCGCTTGGCGCAGGGATCGCTGATTCTGCGAGTGCGCCATGTGGATGACGACGACAACTATGAGGTCGACACGCCGAATCTAGCGTTTAGCCTGCTGCAACCCGGGGAATATCGCCTGGACGTGAGCGAGGACGGAAGCCAGACGATCACTACTGTGTGGCACGGGCGCGGGCGCGTGACGGGCGGGGGCCTCACTTACACCGTGGTTGCGGGTCAGACGGCTACCTTTACCGGCAACGAGCAGCATCTGGATTACGATCTGCAGCAACTTGGCGACCAGGACGATTTTGACCACTGGGCGTTTGAACGCGATGACCGCGAAGATCGGGCCGACTCGGCGAATTACGTGTCCCGCGAAATGACGGGATATGAAGATCTTGATGAAAATGGCGACTGGAGCTATGTGGCCGGCTACGGTGAGTGCTGGCGTCCGCGGGCGGTGGTCGTGGGATGGGCTCCGTATCGCTATGGTCACTGGGCTTATGTTGGGCCGTGGGGCTGGACGTGGGTGGAAGACGAGCCCTGGGGATTTGCTCCGTTCCACTATGGACGGTGGGCATTCGTGAACAGCGGATGGTTCTGGGTGCCGGGACCGATGGTGGTGCGTCCGGTGTGGGCGCCTGCAATGGTGGCGTTTGTCGGCGGTGGACCGGGCTTTCACTTCTCGGCTGGCGTTGGCGTGGGATGGTTCCCGCTGGCTCCGGGAGAAGTCTACGTGCCTGGGTATCACGTGAGCCGTGCGTACGTGAATAATGTGAACATCACGAACACATCAGTGAATGTGACTCGAGTGACGAACGTGTACAACACGGTGATTGTCAACCGGAGCACGACAATTAACAACATCACCTATGTAAATCAGCGCGTGAACAATGGCGTGACGGTGGTGTCGCACGACGCGTTTGTGAATGCGCGTCCGGTGGCGCAGAACGTGATGCGAGTGGATCAACGCGAAATATTGGCAGCGCCAGTGAGCCGTGTAGCGTCAGTCGAACCGGTGCGTGGCAGCGTGGTCGGCGCGGGACGTCCGGTGTCGGTGCGGCCTCCGGCAGCAGTCATCAATCGCCCGGTGGTCGCGGTGAGAACTCCGCCGCCGCCGCCGCGTTCGATTGACCAACGGCAGTCGCAAGCTGGAGGACATCTGAATGAGCAGTCGCTGGTGCATCCGGCAGGGCCGGCGCGGCCTGCGCAGATGAATCAGGGGTCGCAGCAGAACCAGCAAGGCTTCCGGTCGTTCAGCCAGCCCACGAACAATAACAGTGGCGGCAACAACCAGGTTCGCCAGATGCCGCAAGCTCAGCCCCGAACGTTCGAGCAGCAGGGAAGTTCGGAGACCGAGAACGGGAACGCGCAGACTCCGCAGAATCGAATGCAACCGACCAACCGCGATTTCCGTCAGTCGCAGCAAACGACTCCGCAAGAGTCGCATCCGCTGGTAAGGCCAACGCCTCCGGTACAGGAGCGGACTCCGCAACAGGAACAGCAGCAGGAGCAGAAATTTAACCAATGGCACCAGCAGCGGCCGACTCCGCCTCCGGCGCGGCCGCAGCCACAGCCACAGCCACGGGCTCCGGAGCCGAGGCAGGAGAAGCCGAAAAAGTAGCCCGTTGACGCTGGCACCTTGCAATATGGTAGGGTTCGCATGAGATGCTTTTGCGAGCCAGCAACTAGGAACGACAACGCCGGGAGCGGCACAAGCACTCCCGGCGTCACTTTTTGTAGCCGTTTCCCGGCGGAGCGATGAGCGAGACGAAGCGCCCGAACATCAACTGGATGGATCTCCTGTGGCTTGTGCTTCTGGCCGCGCTGGCTGTGCTGCCGCCACAAAGAGAAATCCACAAGCAGCTGATCCTGCTTGCCTTCGGAGTAATCCAGTTAGGAGAGAGCTGGATCATTGGGCGCCTCCCGAGCCGAGGTCCAGCCTATCTCGTTTTGCTGAAGATCGCCCTGGCCACTATGCTGGTCGATCACACGGGCGAGCTCGCAATCAACAGCTATTACTATCCGATTTACTTTGTGCCTGCGGTGACGGCGGCTGAATATTTCGGGCCGTGGGCTACATTGCTGTGGACGTCTTTGGCATCGGCTGCCTACTGTTCCTATCTTTATCCGGCGTTGCAGGAGTTTGAAATTACAGAAGAGGATTATGGTCGGCTGGCGATCCGCATTCTGTTCTTCTACCTGGCTGCCATGGTCGTGAACAGATTTGTGGTTGACAGTCGGCGTCAGACGCAGAGATATCAGGAACTGGCGGAAACGCTGGCGGAAGCGAACCGCCGCCTGGAGCAGGCGCAAGCTGAGGCGAGACGATCCGAACGACTCGCCGCCTTGGGACAGCTCTCGGCGGGGCTCGCGCACGAGATTCGCAATCCTTTGGGCGTGATCAAGGGATCGGCGGAGATGCTGACCCAGAAACTTGCAGAATCAAATCCGTTAGCCACGGAACTTGCAGGATACATTTCGACCGAGACGAACCGGCTGAGCGCCCTGGTCACCCGATTTCTCGATTTCGCGCGGCCGCTGCACGCCGATTTGTCGCCGCAAAATCTCTCCTCGGTGCTGGATCGCGCGCTGAACGATGTGGCCCAGTTCTGGAAGGGCGCTCCCGTGCGAGTTGAAAAGCACTACCAGGAAAATCTTCCTGCGGTGCCGTTGGATGAGAGTCTGGCGGAGCAGGCTTTTGTGAACATCATTCAAAATGCCTACGACGCCATGAATACGAATGGCGGCGTGCTGCGGGTCACGGCAGAACGCGCGCGAAAAAACGGCCGCAATGGGGACAGCGTCGAAGGAGTCGAAGTACGGATCGCAGATACCGGAGCAGGGATTTCGCCCGAACTGCAAGAACAGATCTTCAATCCGTTCGTGACCACCAAAAAAGCGGGTGTGGGACTTGGCCTGTCGATTGTCTCGAAAATCATCGACGGGCATCATGGCTCCATCCGGATTGAGACTGCGAAGAATGCTCCGACCGGCGGTGCTGAAGGGCCGGGTGCATGCTTCGTGATATTTTTTCCTGCGGTGAGTGAGACGAGCCCCGTAGGTACGGCTCATCTGGTGATCTCGTGAGACTAGAAGAGTCCAGGACGAACAACTGATGCCGGCTATTTTAATCGTCGAAGACGAAGCCAAGATGCGGCGCCTGCTCGAGTTGAATCTTGGGGAGGATGGCTTCTCGACGTTCCCGGCCGGCGATGCGGAGACTGGCCTGAAGTTGCTAAGCGAAAATCCCATCGATCTTGTGTTGACCGATCTAAAGCTTCCGGGCATGAATGGCCTGGAGTTTCTGCAAACTATAAAACGGCAAAACGCGGCAATGCCGGTGGTCGTGATGACGGCATTTGGCAGTGTCGAAACCGCCGTTGAAGCCATGAAGGCCGGGGCGAGTGATTACGTATTGAAGCCGTTCTCGTTGACCGAGATGCGGATGGTGATCCACAAGGAGCTGGATGTTCGCGATCTGCGCGAGGAGAACCGGTCGCTGCGCGAGGCGCTGGGAAAGCGCTATTCGCATCCGAACGTCGTGGCCCGCAGTCCGAAAATGCAGGAAGTTCTGGCGACAGTGGAGCGCGTCGCGCCCACGAATGCGACTGTTTTGCTGGGCGGCGAAAGCGGAGTCGGCAAAGATTTGATCGCTCGCGCCATTCATGAGAAATCGCGGCGGGCTACGGGACCATTCCTGAAGATCAATAGCACCGCGATTCCGGAGAATCTGCTCGAGAGCGAACTGTTCGGATTCGAAAGAGGAGCATTTACCGGGGCGGTGGCCAGCAAACCGGGAAAATTTGAACTGGCCGACAAGGGGACGCTGTTTCTCGACGAGATTGGCGATGTGCCTCCGGTGACGCAAGTGAAGTTGCTGCGGGTTCTTCAGGAGCGTGAGTTTGAGCGACTCGGGGGAACGAAAACAGTCAAGGTCGATGTTCGCTTGATCGCAGCCACCAATCGCGATCTGCGTCAGGCGCTCGAACAAGGCACGTTCCGCGAGGATCTGTACTACCGGCTGAATGTTGTGCCGATCGACATCCCTCCGCTGCGCGAACGGAAGGAAGATATTCCCGATCTCGCGAATCTGTTTATCGCACGCTTCGCGGGAGACTCCGGCAAGGTGATCGGAGGCATCACGCCGGAAGCCATGCAGATGCTGGTGAATTATCACTGGCCGGGAAACGTTCGCGAGCTGCAGAACGTGATTGAGCGTGCGTGCGCGCTTACTAAGAAGAACGTGCTCGAAGGCGGGGACATTCATCTCGACGTGCGTCCTTCGAAAGCCGGAAACGGAGCGCCCGGATTTCTTCCCGATGGAATGACGCTCGAGCAATGGGAAGACGAAATGGTGCAGGAGGCGTTGCGCCGCGCGAACGGAAACAAGAGCCAGGCGGCGCGGCTGCTGGGACTCTCGCGAAACGCCCTGCGCTACCGTCTCTCGAAAATCGGCATCGCCGACGAGAGCGAAAAAGAATCCTAGCCGCGCCTACTCCGATTTCAGCAGCATGCAAGTAACGTCGTCGTGCTGCGGAGTGTTTCCCACAAACAGGTCGACCTCAGCCATCAGTCGTTTGAGCATCTCACTGGGCTCGACGGATCGGTTCGCGTCGATAGCTGCCAAGAGGCGAGCCTCGCCATATTCGTCTTGACGCGCGTTCTCCGCTTCGACTAATCCATCCGTGAAGATGATGAGCCAGTCCCCGGGCGCCAGCGTGACGCTTGCGGATTCGTATTTGGCGTCGGGCAGAATGCCGTAGGGCAAGCCGCCGATATCGAGGCGCTCAATGAGCCCGCTGGCGCGGCGCAGGATGGGATTGTTGTGGCCGGCATTGATGTAGTCGAGCGTGCGCTGCACGGGATCGTATTCCGCCAGGAATGCAGTGGTGAAGCGCAATCCGCCCTGGCTGTTGGTGCAGGCGTAGCGGTTCATATTCGACGCCAACTCTGGCAGGGCTACCTGCGCGGTCGATAGCGTTTTCAAGCTCGCTTGAAACGTCGCCATGAGCATTGCGGCGGGGATGCTCTTGCCGGCGACGTCGGCGACCGCGAGCACGACGCGGTTCTCCTCATTCGTCTTCCCCGGCCGCGGGAACACATCGTAGTAGTCGCCGGCCACCGTGTTGGCGGGTCGGGTGGCATAAGCGATGGCAAGGCCCGGTATTTGTGGAGGCACGCCGGGCAACAGCCAGGTCTGGATCTCGCGCGCGATTTGCAGATCACGCTTCATAACGACTCGATCAGCGATTTCAAGCATGAGCAGCAACAGCAAAACGAGCGCTGCCCAGAAGTGGAGATCGAATTCGACGGCATGCACTTTTCCCGTTTCGCCGGTGTATTCGAAAGCGCCATGAGGGATTACCAGCAAGATCAACGCGAGGAGCAGAAGCACGCGGCGGGCCGGAGACAGCTTTTCGAAGACGGCCCAGAAGAATTCCTTGACCACATGCAGGCGTCGGCCGCGATCGGTGAGGCCTTCAGGCGTTTTGGCGGCGACATCCTTCGAGTAGAGGCGGTAACTCGCACGCGCTTCGGATTCGAACTGGGACCACAACTGGCTCACTTCGAGGCCTTCGGTCACGCGACGCCAGAATTTCTGCAAGCGCATGCCGAAGGGCAGATGCTGAGCGGAAGGCTGTCCGGTGGGTGGGGAGGCTGTGGCCATCAGGAGTCTGAACGATTATAGAAGATTGTCTTCCAGCGCCGAGCCCGCAGAGGTCGCCGAGCAAAAATCGAGGCCACTGCGACTGAGAGATATCCAAGTCTCGGCGATCTTGGCGTTTTCCGCCGTGAACCAGTCAGAACAGCTTCAATTGCTCATCGAACGCCTGGACGGGCCATTTGGTTGCGAAGGCGGAACGCTCACGGCGATGGGCGCGGGTGAGTTGGTACTTCTCACGCAGGCGCGCCACCAACTGCGACAAGCGTTTTCCATACACAGGCGGAAGAAAGGCGCGGTCTTGATAGCGCTGGCGATAATTCTCGGTCAGATGCGGGAAGTTTTGCTCCAGGAAGGGAAGAAAGACCGCCGCTGAGCAAGGCTTGAGGAATAACGGATTCGCGAAGACGTAATCGGCTCCGGCATCGGCGGCCGCCTGAATCAAAGATTCAATATCCCTCGGCGAATCGGTGATGCCAGGAATAACCGGAGAACAGCTGATTCCGACCCGCAATCCCGCCCGAGCGAGAGCTCGAACTGCGTCGAGGCGCAGATCGGGCCGGGGAGCGCGAGGCTCCAGAATCCGGGCGAGTTCAGTATTGAGCGTGGTCACGGTGACATGAACTGACACCTGGTTCGTTTGCGCGACCTGCTGGAGGAGCTCAAGGTCGCGTTCGATCAGATTGGACTTGGTGACAATGCCAAGCTCATAGCCGCGATGCCGTGCGAACTCCTCGAGAATTCCTCGCGTGATTTCGTAGCGTCGTTCGGCAGGTTGATAAGGATCTGTTGCCGTGCCCAGGGCGACGGCTTCGTCGCTCTTCACGCGCCGGAGTTCATGGCGCAATAAGCCGGCGGCGTGTTGCTTCACATATATCCTCTGTTCAAACTCCATACCGTCGTGCATTTCCATGAATTCGTGAGTGTAGCGAGCATAGCAATAGCGGCAGCCGAACTCGCAGCCGCGGTAAGGATTGATCGTCCAGGTGAAGGGCATGGCGCGCTTGCTGACGCAGCGGTTGAGCAGAGATTTCGCGGTCAGGGTGAAATATTCGACTTTGTGGCCCTCGCGCAGGGACTCGGCTTCGGATGCCAGACGGGCAATTCCAACCAGAGCGGGCTTTTCGGGGAAAATGGGCAAGGGCGGAAACGACATAGATTCGTCTTTTGTTCGCCATCATATCGGTGCGGGAGAGAAGTAGTCAAGCCATCATCGAGGTTTTACAATCGCCGCTCTCGGTGGGAGAGTTCGGCGCCGTGCTCAGTCAGGTGTTTCAGCCGTCATCCAAGACCGCGTTCGAATGGAAGGAAGCTGCGGGTCTTGGCGACGGAGGTGCAACCGTGCAGGTGTTGAGTTATCGAGTGGATCGCTCCAACGCCAACATCGTGCTCAGCCAGGGCAATGACGAGACAGCGGTCGGATTTCACGGGTCGTCTATATTGATACTGCGACGAGCGGTGTGCGGAGGGTGACGCTGCAGGCGGATGGAGTACCGCGATCGTTTGCGGTCCGAGCTGCATCGATGACGGTCGACTATGACTACGTCGCGATTTCCGGACGCGACTACTTGCTGCCCGTGCTCTCGAGCGTGAGACTGGAGAAGGCGCACCGGAAGATGGAGTTGAATGAGATTACCTTCCGGAACTCCAGGCGATATGGGTCCCGCACCAAGATGGTGCAGTAAAGTTCTTCGCAAGATCTACTTCAGAAGGCCATAGACTTCTACTTCGACTCGGGTGGAAAAGTAGACGCGTCCGTTCCAGACAATGGGAATAGCGAAACGGGTGGCTGTGGCGGCTCGGTCGCGTGCCGCATTTTGCTCCGACGTGTAGATTGGAGCGCCCAGCCTCGTAGCGTCGAAGGCATAGAGCACAGCTGGCCGGTTGTCGGCGCCGTTCCACACTTTTGTCGTAAGCGCCCAGACGATTGCGTTCTTGTTTCCATCGGCGGAGACAGAAGGTGTCGCACCCGGATTCTCGAACTTCATGCTCGAAGATGTACTCAGTACGAGCTTTCCGTTCCGAATAGCGTAGTCGCGAAGGGCGTCATCGCTGGCGGCGAAGAACGCGTGACCATTCCAGTACGCCATCGCGCCATAACCTCCTCCGGCTAACGTTACGGTTTGGACGAGCGCGTCACTGTCGCGGTGATACTTCCCCATATTGTCGCGATCGATCACGTAGATCGTAGAGTCCTTCGTAGGCTGCAGCAACAGATGACGGTGCGCGCCCGGCTGATCGGGCAGGAGAGTTGGTCCGCTGGAGCCGATGTCGGAGTCGGCGTTGCTGATGCGTTCCTGGTCGTGCGGCGTGAAGTAGTCACGGATGCTGAGCGAAGCGCCGTCGAGTTTGAGAACGGAGTCGCCGTAGTCGCGGCCTCCCGAGCCCGCGTCGAATGTGCCGTTCCCAGTGGGAACGAAAAGATTGCCGTCTGCGTCGGCGGCAGGACCGGTGTCGCTGAGCCATATCCCGGCTTCGCTGCCGTCGGGATTCACATTGAGCACCGCCTTCTGGGCGAGCGTCTGCGAATCGTAGGCCATCACCCAGCCGTGATAAGGATCCACGTCGCAGGAGGAAGCCCATGCTAGGTAGACGGTGTTTTTCGTCAGCGTAAGCGCGGCCCGAGGATTTTCTTTGAGGGGATCGAAGCCAACTTGTCCATTAGAGGCGCCGGCGCCCTTGCCCGCACCAGAGGCCGTGATGAGCTTCGGTCCTCCGAACTTTTCTACGCCGGTGGTGATGGCGAGCGCGTGCAGATGCTGGAAATATGCGTCGGCGGTGGCGCGATGTCGAATCTTGGTCCGGGCCAGCACATACAGCGTGCCGGACGCGGGGTCGATGACCGGCGTAGAGGTAATGCCGATTTCTGGCCGGATGAACGGGCATTGCGCGTCATCTTCGGAGAGCGTCGTCAGGCCACGTGCCTTGTCGAGAAAGCTTACCTGCCAAAGAGGAGCGTCGCCGGGGCGGTTGGCATCGAAGGCGTAGACGCTGTCGTGCTCGGTGGCAATGAAGAGGACGTCGTGGGTGCCTTTGCCGGGAACGTCTACGCCCGGCAGATAGAGAGGCTGGGCGTAGACTGCTCCGTCCACTTTGAATGCGCCCAGTTTCCCGAACTCCTTCGCATTGACGTTGCGCGGATTGAGGATTTTCTCGTGAATTGTTGCGCCAGTGCGAGAGTTGTCATATTGCGAAGTGGTGACCTGAGCAAGCGAGGGGATCGCGGCAAGGGCGATCAGCAGTGAGGCACGGCACAGTCGATTCATAAGAATCCTTTGACTGCGGTCTGAGCACGGGGCCCTGGACGAGTTAGATCATTTTACGGCGGACGCAGTTGCACGCCTCACGGCTGAATTGTGGCGCACCAGCCTATTGAGGCGGTGTCGCGGACGTCTCCGCAGGCTTTTGGAAGAGTTTGGGATCCAGTTGAGGATTGAGTTCGATCTTCTTGAATTCCGCTACGCTCGTCTGCTCGCCATTTTGTTTGTTGGCGTGCTTGTAGGGCATGGCCAAGCCGTCGGCGGTGCGCCAGTCGGTCAGATCGCTCTCGCCTTCGAAGGGGCCGGACTGCCCGGTAGCTTTGTATTTTTCGCGGAGGACGTAGCCGGTCTTCGGATCGACGTACCAGCGCACCCAGGGAACGGCTCCGCCGACATCAACGATCGCCGCCTCGACGTCTCCTATCTTCTCAGTCCCCGCGCCGGTGAAGGTGAAGGCTGGATCATCGACATGCTGAGCGATGTAGACGAGGTCATGATGCATCTGAGACATCATTTCCGTTTTCTGCGCGGGAGGCATGCTGCGCGAGCCCATACCGGGAAGAGACATGAATGCGGCATCGGGAGAGGCCACGATCGTCAGAGTCCCCTGAGGGATCTGCATGTCCACGTGCATGCTGTCGGGAAAAGCCAGGTAAACGTCAACCGCGGACGGTGGCCCTCCGGAATCGCTCTCTGCGATATTGACGTGCATCGATTTGATGGACTTCAGTTTGGGCAGACCGCCCATGGCGGCGACAACTTTGGCGGCGAGCGCCTTGCCCTCCGTATTTGAAGTCGCGGGCTTAGTGTCATCCTTCTCAGCGGGGGGTGGCGGAATGGTGATATCGATATTTTTCACCGCTCCCAGTGATGACAGCGGTTTGTCGAAATCTTTCGTGTTTCCGACGACCAGCACGGCCAGTTGATCCTTGTGCAGATACTTGGTCGCTACGCGGTTCACATCGGCGGCGGTCACCTTCTTGATTTCCGTCTGATACTTGTCGAGCCAGTCGGGAGGATATCCGTAGTACTCGTACGTCATGCGTTCGCCAAGAATCTTGTCGGGCGAATCGAGGCGGAAGATGAAGGCGTTGAGAATGGCGTCCTTGGCGCGCTGGATTTCGTCGTCCGTGATCGGCTGTTTGGCGAGATTGTCGATGTCTTCGTTAACTGCCTGAATCGCTTCGATGGTGCTCTGGCTCTTCGTGCCCATGGAGACCTGCAAGAGACCGGGATGTCCGAAGTTGGCGCCAATGCCTCCGCCTACGCCGTAGGCGAGGCCGCGCTTGGTGCGGATGTCGTTGAACAGCCGCGAAGAGAATCCGCCGCCAAAGGCTTCGTTGAAGACGCTGATGGCATAGTAGTCGGGATTGTCGCGCGTGGTGCCGAGCGCGACCATGCGGATATTGCTCTGGTTCACATCTTCTTTCGGAATGAGGTAGTAGCCGGGTTTCGCCGGATTGTACTTGACGTCGTTCTTGGGAATCGCCGGCCCCTTCGGCCAGGAATCGAAGGCAGCGCGCAGGCGGGCTTCCATCGCCGTGGAATCGAAATCTCCGCTGATGCCGAGAATGATGTTGTTCGGGTGGACGTATTTGCCGTGCCAGTCGATCAGATCCTGGCGCGTGATAGCCGCCACCGTTGCATATTCCGGCTCGCGGGCATACGGATTGTCGGCGCCATACGCCAGCTTCACGGCCTCGCGGTGAGCGATCTCGCTGACCTCGTCGTTGCGGCGCGAAATGCCGTCGCCCTCGCCCTTTTTCGCGATCTCGATTTTGTCGCCGCGGAACTCAGGATTTTGCAGCACGTCGACAAAGGCCTTGAAGACGTCGTCGAGATCTCCCTTCAGACACGAGAAGCTGGTAGTGGTGGAGTCCGGTCCGCCGCCGGTTTCTACCTTCGCGGCTCGCACTTCGAGGAAATCATCGAGTTGGTCGCCGGTTTGATTCCTGGTGCCGCCGGTGCGCCAGGCTTCTCCGTAGATGTCGATCAATCCCGTTTTGTCGCCGGGTTCGTTGACCGATCCGCCGCGAATGCGGGCGGTGCCATCAATGAGCGGCAGTTCATGATCTTCTTGGAGGAAGATCACCATGCCGTTCGAGAGCTCGATCCGCTTCGGCTGCTGCGGCTTGAAGACCGGGAGTTGAGGGATGGGAATCTGCTTCCAGCTTTGGGTTTGCGCGGTCAGAAGTCCTGGGACGAAAAACGATGCGGCAAGCAGCATCAGGATGGGCGTGCGCTTCATTGTCCACCTCCCTGACCGGTGGAATCTCCTGACGGTTGATTGTTTTCACCGGGAGTAGCGCCGCCACCGCCGGTTTCGATGATGCCGACGGTGCGATTTGTATCAACGAACACTTCGTTGGCAACGCGGCGAATGTCCGCTTTGGAGACTTGATCGATGCGGTCGACCGAGCGGAACAACTCGCGCCAGTCGCCGTAGCGAGTCTCGTAGGTTGCAAGCTGCGTGGCCAGACCTTCATTGTCGGCTAGGCCGCGAATCAGATTCGCTTTGCTGCGAGTCTTGATCATTTTCAGTTCTTCGTCGCTGATGTCTTCTTTCTTCAGGCGGTCGATCTCCGCATGGATTGCGTCCGCCATTTCCTCGGGCTTGTGTCCCGGCAAAGGCACGGCCAGGAATGCGAACAGATGCGGATACTTGATTCCGGGATATCCGGTGAGTCCTTCGGAGAAAGATGCAATTTTCTTGTCGCGCACAAGAGCGCGATAGAGGCGAGAGGTGCGGCCTTCGGACATAAGATCGCTGATCGCGTCGAAGACGGCGTCATCTTTGCTGCGATAGTCGGGGCGGTGGTAGCCCTCGATATAAATCGGCTGCGACGTCTCTTTGAGAACCACGCGGCGTTCGGAATTCTGCGGGGGTTCGGCGGTCGTGATCTCGTCCGGATGAGGATGCGAGGGAATGCGTCCGAAATATTTCTCGAGGATCGGCATGGCCTGGGCCGTCTTAATGTCTCCCGCGACGGCCACGACCATGTTCGATGGAACGTAATACTTGTCAAAGAATACTTGAGCGTCGGTAGCGGAGAAGTGATTCAAGTCCGACATCCAACCGACCGTCGGACGGTGATAGGGGTGCGCCGCGAATGCTTCTTCGGTGAACTGTTCGAGTAAGCGTCCGAAAGGATTGCTGTCGGTGCGCATGCGGCGTTCTTCGATCACCACGTTGCGCTCCTTGTAGAACTCGCGCAACACGGGATGAAGGAAGCGCTCGGATTCCAGATAAGCCCAAAGTTCGAGGCGATTTTCCGGCAGGGAATAGTGGTATCCAGTTTCGTCGTAGCTGGTGAAGGCGTTCAAGTCTTCACCGCCGTTCTGTTCGATGATCTTGCCGAATTCGTTGGGCTTGACGTACTTGTCAGCCTCGGCGATTGCGTCCTTCCAGGCCTTTTCGAGTTGCTTTAACTTGGCTTGATCCTGCCCGACAGTTTTGTCGCGCTCGGCCAGGTAAGCAGCGTAGGTGACTTCGACTTTCGCGAGAGCGGGCTTCTCCGCGGCGTAGTCGGTGGTGCCGATCGTGTCGGTGCCCTTGAACGCCATGTGCTCAAACATGTGGGCGAGGCCTGTGGCGAGCATGGGATCTTGCGCGGAGCCGGCATCGACCAACGTGAAGAAGGAGAATACGGGAGCTTCCGGGCGCTCGCAGATCAATAGGGTCAGGCCGTTCGGGAGTTTCTTGACCGTGACGCGCTTTTCAAACGAAGCCACATCCTGGGCGAGCGCAATTGCCGAGAGAATGAGAAAAAGGCAGGTAATTTTCAAAGTGCGGTGTTTCATCGAACCTCCAGCGGCTGGGCGCACATCTTCGACAACACCTAGATTGGACGAACCAGCAGGACAGAAGTTTGAAAGTACGTGGGCAGACAGGACGTTGTCAAACGATCCACCGGGATTCAAGCGACGGTTTAAGAACAATGCTGTATTTTGCGCACCGTTCAGTTTCAGGCACAATGTCAGGGCGGAGATCATGTGACCGACGCGGCCGTCGAAATTCAGGGCAGGAACCTCAAGCTGTCGAACCTGCAGAAGGTTCTCTATCCCGCCACCGGATTCACCAAGAAAGATGTGATCGATTACTACGTGCGGATCGCTCCCGCCATCCTGCCGCATCTCTCGGGACGGGCTCTGACTCGAAAGCGCTATCCCGATGGAGTGGATGGCGAGCCATTTTTCGAGAAGAACGCGCCCATGCACAAGCCAGACTGGGTGAAGACGGCTCCGATCTGGAGCGGCCGCAATCGACGCACGGTCCACTACGTGTTGGCGAATGATCTGGCGACCCTGGTCTGGCTGGCCAATCTGGCAGCGCTGGAACTGCATCCGTCGCTAGCGCGGGCGGAGGACATTGAGTGCCCGACCGAGATGGTGTTTGATCTCGATCCCGGACCGCCCGCCAACATTGTGCAGTGTTGCCAGGTCGCGATCTGGCTGCGCGAGATCTTCGATCATTTTCGATTGCAGAGTTTTCCCAAGACTTCAGGGTCGAAGGGACTGCAGATTTACGTTCCGCTCAATACTCCGACCACGTTTGAAGCGACCAAGATGCTCTCTCACGCGCTCGCGCAGTTGCTGGAGCATGATCATCCGGACCTGGTTCTGTCGGATATGAAAAGGAATCTGCGCACCGGAAAGGTCTTCGTCGACTGGAGCCAGAACGATGAGCACAAGACAACCATCGCCGTGTATTCGCTGCGGGCGCGAGAGCATCCTACGGTCTCAACGCCGGTGAGCTGGGACGAAGTGCAGCGCACGCTGAAAAAGAAAGACGCAAACTTGCTCGTCTTTGAGGCAGCGCAGACGATTGCCCGATTCGAGAAGATGGGCGACTTGTTTGAACCAGTGCTGGAGTTAAAGCAGAAGTTGCCGGACCTGAAAGCGGCGGCTGCCGCGCAGCAACCGAAGCCCATCGAGATTGCGGCGCAGGCCGACGAGGATGCGCCCTCTCAGAAGCCGGGTAAGCCGAAGCCTCGGAGGAGCGCGTCTCGAAAGAAAAAGAGCAAGGTATAATCGCGAGCGACAATCCCCGAACGATCCAGCTCATTTGGATCACATTTCTTGAACTTATTTCGAATCATGCCAGAACTCTTCGCAGGAACCTCAGGATGGGCGTACCCAAGCTGGAAGCCTGAGTTCTACCCACAGAAGCTGGCGCAGAAGAAATTTCTCGGCCACTACGCGACCCAGTTGAATACCGTGGAGGTGAATTTCACCTTCCGGCAGTTGGTGAAAGAAACGACGATCCAGAACTGGTTGCAAGACACCCCGGCGCACTTCCGCTTCGGGATCAAGGCGCACCAGGTCATCACGCACATTAAGCGATTGAAGGGGACGGAAGATTTTATGCCGCGGTTTCTGGCGACTATCGAGCCGCTCGCGGCCGCGGGCAAACTCGGGCCCGTGCTTTTTCAGCTTCCGCCGAATCTGAAAGCCGATGCTGCGCTGCTGAAGGATTTTCTGGCTGTCCTGCCGCGTTCCGTACCGGCGGCCTTCGAGTTCCGCCAGGCCTCGTGGTTCACGGACGCCACATGGGACCTGCTGAAGTCGAGCAATGTCGCTCTCTGCGTGGCCGAGACTGAGACGGTGACCACCCCTGATCTCGTCACTGCAGCGTTTGTCTATTACCGCTTTCGCAAGCCGAGTTACACGGGCGAGGAGCGGCAATCAATGATCGATCGCATCCGTCAGCATGTGTCCGAGGGGCGGGATGTCTTTGCGTACTTTAAGCATGAAGAGACGCCCGAAGGGGCGTTGTACGCGGTGGAATTACTGCGCGAAGTGACCGGTGCGGAGCGATCGTGAAAGGCCGTTGCGTTTCGGCTTTGCTTGTGGTGTCTTTGGCGTTGTTGGTTTGCGGACGAGTTTGGGCTCAGGTCTCCGGCCTGCGGGTTGTGCATGTCTTCGTAGCTCTGGCCGACAACGAGCATCAGGGAATCGTTCCGGTGTCCCCGAAACTGGGGAACGGCGAAGATGCGGAGCGCAATCTTTATTGGGGATCAGCATATGGCGTGAAGACGTTCTTCAGCCGCGCGACCGAGTGGCAGCGCATCGTCTGTGGACTGAAGCCGAAAAGCGAAATCCTCGAGCGCTGCGTTTTCAAGTATCGCACTGCGTACGTATATCTGGTCGCCGACGCGTACCGCGGAATGGAAATCCGGCAGGCGATTCTCGATTTTCTCGATTCGGCTGCGGGTGACGGCGTAGATACGGTCAGCATCTCAAGCGAGGCGGGTACGCTGAAGCTGCCGATCCGCGGCGGCGCAAACGTTGTCGTTTACATCGGTCATGACGGGCTGATGGATTTCCGGTTGCCCCGTTTCCCCGCCCAGAAAAATGAAGCCCACCGCGAGGCGATTGTGTTGGCATGCGCCAGCAAGCAGTTCTTCGCGAATCCAGTTCGAGCCTCCGGAGCTTTTCCGCTGCTGTGGACGACAGGTTTGATGGCTCCCGAGGCGTACACGCTCAAAAGCGCGCTCGATGGCTGGATTGCGAGTGAGGGCAACGAACAGGTTCGCGATCGGGCTGCCGGAGCTTACGATAAGTATCAGAAGTGCGGGATTCGGGCCGCGCACCGTTTGCTGGTCAGCGGCTGGTGAGTGGCGAGAGAGACGTTGCCAGCAACGTCTCGACTCATGTGGTGCGCTCGGCATCTCCTTCATCACTTTTTCGTACGTCCGATAACGCGCATAATACTTCCTCCTCATTATCCATGGCTCCCGAAGCTAATTCCGCCGTCCTCTCCAGCTTTCTCGACTACCTGCGCATCGAGAAAGGGCTGGCGAAGCTTTCGATCAGTGCTTATACGACCGATATCCTGCAATTTGCGGAGTTTCTGGAGAACAGGAAACACGTTCTGCTGAACGCGCGGCGCGCAGACGTAAGGGAATTTCTGCAACAGCTTTTCTCCCATCAGGTTGATGGACGCAGCGTAGGCCGGAAGCTCTCTGCGCTTCGCCATTTGTACCGCTATCTCTTGTTGGACAGGAGAATCGAGCACGATCCGACGTTGAATATCGAAACGCCGCGGCAATGGAAAGTCCTGCCGAAGTCGCTGGCGCAGGATGAGGTCGAGGCGACGCTCAAGGCTCCGGTAGCATCGCTCGAAGGAAAGCATCGCGACACAAAAGACGCAGCGGCCCTGGCGCTTCGCAATCGCGCCATGCTGGAACTGCTTTATGCGGGGGCGCTGCGAGTTTCCGAGTTAGCAGGCGCCGGGCTCGAAGACTTGAAGCTGGAAACCGGCTACATGCTGGTTCGCGGCAAGGGAGACAAAGAACGTATTGTTCCCCTGGGAAAACCAGCGCAGGATGCTCTGACTGAGTATCTTGTGAAGGCGCGTCCCGTGCTCGCATCTGGACCGGCGTCGAAACCGAAGAGCGGAACGAGCGCAGCCACCGCGAGAACCTCTCCGCTGCTTTTCATTGCACGAGGGGGGCGCAAGCTGACGCGGCAGCGAATCTGGCAAATGGTCGGAGAGGCGTCGGCGGCGTCGGGAAGGCACGCCTCCCCGCACATGTTGCGGCACTCCTGCGCCACGCACATGGTCGAAAACGGCGCGGACCTGCGAACCGTGCAGACAATCCTCGGCCACTCGGACATTTCAACCACGCAGGTGTATACGCACCTGGCGCTGGACCGGCTGAGGACGGTGTACCAGAAGCATCATCCGAGGGCGAAGGCGAAGTAAGACAATTATTGATGGTTGATGGGTGACTGTTGAATAAACAACCCCGTTGCGGCGGGACGCGTTCTGCAATCCACGATCAGACAATGAGAACCAACCAATGACGAAAGCGAACACAACTGTCGGCGGGGCTGTATCCGATTTCCTCGATCACTTGCGGGAGCGGAATGCGTCGCCGCACACGATCAAAGCCTACAGCGGCGATCTTGCGAACTTCTCCGCGTACGTCGGTTCACGCGGATGGAAGCAGATCGATCACATCGCGATTCGCGGATTCCTGTCGCAGCTTTACGAAAAGGGGCTGGGTAAGACATCCGTAGCGCGATCGCTTGCGGCTGTGCGGTCGCTCTATCGCTGGCTGGCGCGAGAGGGAGTCGTCGAGCAGAATCCCGCCAAGCTGGTGGCTACGCCAAAGCTGCCCAAGAAACTGCCTCGCGTTCCGACTATCGAAGAGATGAATTCAGTACTCGATGGGCAGATGCCCGAAACCGCTTCGTTTCCCGAACGAGACCGGCTGATGCTCGAGTTGCTTTACGGCTGCGGAATCCGCAACTCGGAGTTAACCGGCATTAATATCGACGACATCCGTTTGAGCGCGGAAGCGATTCTGATTCGCGGCAAAGGAAAGAAAGAGCGCTACGTTCCATTCGGTGGAGCGATCAAAGGCGCGCTGGCGGCATATCTGTCGGCAAGGCAGGCGCTACTCGCGGAAACGAAGAAAAATACGGCGGCGCTATTGCTCAACCAGCGCGGCGGACGCCTCACTACGCGCAGCGTCGGACGCATTATCAAGAGGATCGCAGTCGCGAAAGGACTGTCGCCGGACGTACATCCGCACACACTAAGGCATGCATTCGGCACTCACATGCTCGAAGAAGGCGCGGATTTGCGCGCCATCCAGGAATTGCTCGGCCACGAGCGGCTCGCCACGACACAGCGCTATACGCAGCTTTCGATGAAGCATGTGCTGCAGGTCTACGATCAAACTCATCCGCGCGCGAAGTAGGCGCCTGCTTCAGAGTTGCAACGAAAGATTCTGATTATGAGATACCTTGAAACGTTGCAACCTTGGGATTGCAAACCTCAGGAACTTTTTCGAAGACCCTCCCACATGCCAACAGTTCGCGCTTTGAGGTCGGCGGTTAGTTTCTCGTAGGCCGCTTCCGACGCTTCCGCTTCCGGAGGGGGCAGGATAGGATCACCGATAATCATCTTGAGCGGAGCGAATTTCTGGAACGGCTTATTTCTCGGCCAAGCCTCGTAGAAACCTTCAATCGCGATGGGCACGATCGGAACCTGCAATTGAATGGACAAGATGGCGGCGCCCTTCTTGAAGATTCTTGGCATGCCGTCGATGGAACGCTCGCCCTCGGGATAAAGAATCAAAGCGAGTCCATGCCGCAGACCAAACGCTCCGGCGCGCATAGCTGGCATTAAGTTCGCGTCCGGATCGACGACGACGACCTTCAGGGAACGTGCCAGACGCCGCATGAATCCTTTGCCGAAGATTTCACTGGTGCCCACGGCGAAGGTTCTCCGGAAAATCTCTTCGGGCAAAACGGATGCCAGGATCAGCGGATCCAGATAGCTCTGATGATTGGAAGAAAGAATAAAGGGCCCAGTCTTCGGCAGTTTGTCGAGGCCGCTCACCTTCAAATGAAAACGGTCGGTCGCGATGACTTGAGCGAGCCTAGAAAACAAATACCAGAACGTGTCGTTGAGGCGATTCGGATGGGCCAGGGCGAGCGCGTCTGGATCGTTCGGATCCTCAGCCAGGATAGCTTTCCATCCAGCGAAGGTCGTGCGGGCGCCGGCGCTTCCCGCGCCTGTGGCCGCGCTTTGCAGGACCGCTTCCACTAGGTCGCGGACTGTGTAGATCTCCGCCAGTTGAGACTCTTCGACGTTGCCGCCGAGTTCGTCTTCCAACTGGCTCAGCACTTCCACGCGCTGCATGGAATCGAGGCCGAGATCCAACTCCAGACTCAGCGTGGGGCGCAGCGTAGGCGGAGCCGAGCGCGCGGCTTCGCGAATGATTTTTAATCCGCGCTGAACATCGGGCTGATCGAGCCACGCAGCCTCCTCCTCGGTGAGTGGCCTTTCTGCGGGAAGGTCCGAATCATCGTCAAGCTTCCGATCCTGATTTGCCTTCACGCGCTTCTCGACTTCGAAGCGCTTGATCTTTCGCGTGGTAGTGCGCGGCAGATCGTCTTGCCAGATCTCGTAGCTAACAATGCGTTTGGTGGAGGCGATCTCGGGCGAGAGACTCTCGATGTCGAAGCGGATCACTTCCTTCGCGTTGACTACTTTGCGCTGCCGCAAGACATCGAAGTTCGGAACGATCACGCCGTGCAGTCGATCTCCGCCCTCGCCGGGTTTGCCTTCGAGCCCAAGCACTGCGATTTCCTTGATATACGGCGACTTTAGATAGTGAGCTTCGATCTCTTCTGGATAGACGTTCTTCCCGTTGCTGAGGACGATCACCTCTTTCTTGCGACCAGTGAGGAACAGGTGGCCATGCGAATCGAAGTATCCAAGGTCGCCGGTTAGAAACCAGCCATCGCGGAGGACGGCCGCCGTGGCGTCGGGACGGTTCCAGTAGCCTTTCATCACCAACGCTCCACGCAAGGCAACTTCACCGACCGGCGGACCTTCTTCCTGGGGCTGCGGATCGATGATTTTGCCCTCGACGCCCTTCAGCGCTTTGCCGACCGAACCAATTTCATTGTCGCGGGGGGAGTTCGCATAAACCGCTGCGGTGGTTTCCGTCAGGCCGTAGGCCTGCAATACATCGATCCCAAGGTCGTGAAACGCGCGGGCGATTGCCGGATCGAAACGCGATCCGCCGGTGACCAGATAGCGCATCTTCGGTCCCAGCGTGTCATGCACTTTGCGGAACAGGACTGGGCCGGCGTTGATTCCGACCTTGCGCAGCATGCGATTCAGCGCGACCATCACAGAGAAAATCTTCTGGGTGAGCGCGCCGCGCTTGGAGATCTCCTGCATGACGCGCTCGTGAATCAGATAGAAAAACTGGGGCACGACCGCGAAGGCCGTGATGTTGCGCTCATTGAGCGCCCGCAGCAGTTCCGTCGTGTTGAGCGTTTCCAGGTAGACAACGCGGGCGCCTTTTACAAGGGGAAGCAGCAGGTTGGCCATTTGGGCCAGGACGTGAAACAAGGGCAAAATGCCGAGCAGCGCGTCGGTCGGCCCGAGATCAACCCAGTTGAAGACCGCTTCTACCTCGCCGAGGAAGTTGGCGTGCGTGAGCATCACGCCTTTCGGGTCAGCGGTTGTCCCAGACGTGTAAAGCAGGGAAGCGAGGTCTTCGTTCTTGGCCTCGGCGGGCTTGAAATTGCCCGGGCCGCCCTGGAAGATCGCAGGCAAGTTGCCGAGCCATCGTTCGGCGCCGGAGTCGGCGGACATGCGGTCGGGATCCATCAGAACTATGCCGAGCTTCAGTTCAGAGGCCGCAGGGCGCGCAACCTGGAGATGCTTAACATCGCAGAAAATTGCCGAGGCCCCGCTGTCTTTCAAGAGCTTCGTTACCTGATCGGCGTGGAGAGCAGTATCGAGCGGCACGATCGCGCAGCCGGAGGCGATGGTTCCCAGATAGGAGGCGACCCAGCGCGGATGATTGTCGGCCAAAATGGCAAGACGGGCGCCGCGGTCAAACTTGGTTTCGGTGATCCACCGGCCGACAGACTGAGCCATCCGGTGGAGTTCCGCATACGTGCAGCTTTCGATGTGATCGTGACGCTGGAGCTCGAGCGCCACGTTACCGGGCCAGCGCTCCGAACATTCAACAAAGCGGTCGTAGAACGTGGGCATGCTTCGAGGGGAATATACACGAAAATCGGCTCTGGAAGCACAGCTTGCGGCGAGTTCGAGTGTTCAGGGCTTCTTGGTTTGTTGCTGGAGCTTTTCCGCGTTAGCGACGGCTTTGCGAAACTCCTCTACCGCCGAAACGTTGGGCGCTCTTAAACAATCTTTGGCGACGTAGCGCCAGACTGCCGGCGCATCGAGGGGATATTGCTGACCACCGCGATATACCTCGAACATATCTTCGGAGCCGCCGTCATTCTTGCCGATGCGCGGATTATTTGGGTCCATACTCGGGTCGCTGCTCGGAGGGGGTGGTCCGTGCTGCCCTCCCAGGCGAACTCCGTCGTCAGTGGGTTGAATGACGCCAGGGCGGTTCGTCACGGGAGTGCCCTTGAGAGCCGGAACCATAGAGTTTCCAGACCCCGTGCGGATCGCGATGACCAGATCGGATTCCTGACCGTCCGGGACGAGGCGCAGCCGTCCCCACTGCATGAGGGCCTTCTCCACATTGTCGCGCGCGGTTGCGTTCGATCGGGGCTGATCGAGTGGGTCCGACGCATCGGGGTTTATGACGACGAGCGCGGTCGTTGCTCTCAATACGTATTCCGGCAGGGAGGACTTCTTCTTGTCTTTACCAACGGAAGGGCCGGTTAGAAGGGCGGTCAAAACCAGCAGCGAGGCGAGCCGAATCCGCATAAGTGACTCCGTCTTCGGACGCCGACCATTATACTGAAAGGTGTCCCTTGCGTCCGCTGAGGACTGCGGTGGCATCTAATATGCTAGGCTTTTAGAGATAGTATTCGGGCGGATTCTGCTTGCTGAAGGACTTCCGGTTTGATTAACACTTTGCTAGGCAAGGTTTTCGGCACCAAGAACGAGCGCGTGATCAAGGCGCTGATGCCGAAGGTGCAGGCCATCAACGCGCTTGAGCCGCAGATTCAGAAACTTACCGACGCCGAACTGCGCGCCAAGACGCACGAGTTCCGGCAGCGCATTCAGGAGCGCCTGAGCCGAGTCACCAAGAGTCCGCAGACTGAATCCCCAGCCCCAGAAGGCGAAGACGCTTCCGATCTCGACGAGCAGAAGCAGTTCGAAAAACGGGAATACGAAGCCCTGCAGGAAGTTCTGGAAGACATCCTGGTGGAAGCCTTTGCCGTGGTCCGCGAAGCTGGACGCCGCGTGCTCAATATGCGGCACTTCGACGTGCAGTTAATCGGCGGCATGGTCCTGCACAGCGGCACGATCTCGGAGATGAAGACCGGCGAGGGCAAGACGCTGGTCGCCACCCTTCCGGTGTACCTCAACGCGCTCAGCGGACGCGGCGTTCACGTGGTCACGGTCAACGATTACCTGGCCAAACGCGATTCGGAATGGATGGGCCGTCTCTACCGCTTCCTCGGATTGACCGTCGGCGTGATCGTCCATGATCTTGATGACGAGGAGCGGCGGGCAGCGTACGCCGCCGATGTTACCTACGGCACCAACAACGAGTTCGGATTCGACTATCTCCGCGACAACATGAAGTTCGACATCAAGGATTGTGTGCAGCGCGGGCACAATTTTGCGATCGTCGACGAAGTCGACTCCATCCTGATCGACGAGGCCCGCACCCCGCTCATCATTTCCGGCGCCAGCGAGGAATCCACCGACAAGTATTACAAAGTCAACCGCATTATTCCGAAGCTGGAAAAGGGCGAAGAACTCGAAGTCGCGCCCGGCGAGCCTGCGCAGCTTACCGGCGACTTCGTGATCGACGAGAAACACCGGAACATCACAGTTACCGACGAAGGCTGGGAGAAAGTTGAAGGACTGCTCGGTATCGGCAACATTGCGGATCCGGAAAACTGGCCGCTGAAGCATCACGTCGAGACCGCGATCAAGGCGCACGCGCTGTATCGAAGGGACGTGGAATACGTCATCAAAGACGGCGAAGTCATCATCGTCGACGAATTCACTGGGCGCATGATGCCGGGACGGCGCTGGTCCGACGGTTTGCATCAGGCGATTGAAGCCAAGGAGGGCGTCAAGATCGAGCGCGAAAATCAGACGCTCGCGACCATTACATTCCAGAATTATTTCCGCATGTTCAAGAAGCTGGCCGGCATGACCGGTACGGCGGAAACGGAAGCGACCGAGTTCGACAAGATCTACAAACTCGAAGTCGTCGTGATCCCGACGAACAAACAGATGTTGCGCGTCGAAAATCCGGACATCGTCTACCGTACGGAGAAAGAAAAGTATTTTGCCGCAGCGGACGAAATCCAGAAACTCGCTGAGACAGGTCAGCCCGTGTTGGTGGGCACCACCTCCGTCGAGAAATCGGAACGGCTTTCCGATCTGCTGAAGAAAAAGGGTATCAAGCACGTCGTCCTCAATGCCAAGTTCCACGAGCGCGAAGCCGAAATTGTCGCGCAGGCCGGGCGCAAAGGTATGGTCACCATTGCCACGAACATGGCAGGCCGCGGCACGGATATCCTGCTCGGAGGCAATCCCGAATTCATGGCCAAGCAGGAGTTGGTGAAGAAGGGAATTGCGCAGCAGCTCCGCGTGGCGCAGGGGAAGATCGAAGGTCCGCAGGAAGACGGCCAGACCTCCATTTTCTATTACAACGGGAACGAATACACCGTTCCGACCGACAAATGGGCCGAAGCATTGACCCGCTACAAGCAACAGACGGACGTAGAGCACGATGAGGTGACTGCGGTCGGAGGCCTGCATATTCTGGGCACCGAGCGCCACGAATCACGCCGCATTGACAACCAACTGCGCGGACGCGCCGGCCGTCAGGGTGATCCAGGTTCCTCGCGCTTTTATCTGGCGCTCGAAGATGACTTGATGCGCATCTTCGCCAAGGAGTGGGTGTCGACTCTGTTGCAGCGGCTAGGCATGGAAGAGGGCGTGCCCATCGAGTCCAAGATGATCACTCGCCGCATCGAGACGGCGCAAAAAGCGGTGGAAGGCCAGCACTTCGAATCGCGCAAACATCTTCTCGAATATGACGACGTGATGAACAAGCAGCGCGAGGCCGTCTACGGCCTGCGCCGCCGCTTGCTCGAAGGCACCGATCAGAAAGACATGATCCTCGAGGATTACGTTTCAGCCATTCTCAGCGATCAACTGGATCAGTATTGCCCGCCGAAGGCGCATGCCGACGACTGGAATATAAAAGGCCTGAAGGACGCGATCTTTACCCGCTTTGGCGTCGATTTTCTTGCTGAAGGCGTAAAGCCCGAGTCGCTAAATCGCCAGGAATTAGGCGACGCGATTTTCGAGAAGCTCAGAGAGCGCTACGACGCAAAAGAGAAACTGATTGGGCCCGAGGCCATGCGCCATCACGAGCGCATGATCATGTTGAGCGTCATCGATCAGCAGTGGAAAGATCACCTGCTCAGCATGGATCACTTGAAGGAAGGCATCGGGCTGCGCGGGTACGGCCAGCATGATCCTCTGGTCGAGTATAAGAAAGAATCGTTCGAGATGTTCGAAGCGATGATGCAACGCTTCCAGGAAGATACGGTCCGATATCTGTATCTGATGCAGATTCTGGAGCGGCCGGAGCGTCCGCCGGACACCGGTGCTGGAGGGCCGCCGCCCGGAGGCCCCGGTGGACAAGGACCGGACTCCGGAGGCCCATCGCAGCATGAGGGAGATGGGAACGGGCGGCGTTTGCCGAAGATGGTTTCTACGTCCGCCGACGAATTAGAAGAAGCTTTCATGCGCCGCAAGCGCCGTGAGTTGGAGCAGGCGCGCATGGCCGGAGGAGGCGACGCTCCGCAGGTGCAGCAGGTCGTTCGCGGACAGGAAAAGGTGGGCCGGAACGATCCCTGTCCGTGCGGGTCGGGGAAGAAATACAAGAAGTGCCACGGCTCTTAATCCCCTACAGATGATGGGTACGCAGATGAGAGGGTGCCCCATCCTTGTCGCGATTTGTGCGACAGGGTGGGGCTTTTGACTTTTTATCGGTCGACTTTAACCTGAACGTCAAAATCCCCACCCTGTCCCTCCAAAGACAGAGGGACAAGGGTGGGGCACCCTCGACTATCGCAGCGCTTTGAACGTCATCTCTTGTGCGTCGCTCTTCGCCTCGCGTTTCCAATCCAAAAATAGCGTCGCGTAGTTTTTCGTGATGTAGTCGGATGCGCTCACTCCCAGTTTTTTCGCGGTCGCGTCGATCCAGCGTGGAGCGCCTTCGATCTCGCAGAAGTCTCCAATCGGCGTTTCATCGACGACGACTTGGCCTTTGCCATCGGTCCACTCGGCGCGGAATTTCTCGTAATGGAAAGTCGGCGTGTATCCCAGGGCTCGCAGGATTGCATCCAGTACCTTTCCGTCCACCACCCGTGTTTCTAACTCGACGCGGCTGCTATGGCGGCCACGCTTTGTGCCACTCTTGTGCGTGATAGTCCACTCTGCGCCGTATTTCCGGATTCTGAGCAGTTCTTTCCGATTTCGCAATACGTCTCCAGGCAGATCGTAGAGTGTATTGATTTCATGCGCGCGCTTCGTAACCAGGCGAAATCCGGCGGCACACAGCTTCCGCGTCAACGCGCGCGAGTCAGCGACGCGAAACTTGATTTCGATTTCCTGCGCCATGCAACGAGTGTATTACGGCTGCGACGATTGGGGAGTTCCAGATGAGGCAATCGCGATCGAACTCGGCACCAAATGCTTCCAGCGGACTTCTTCGATCGGCCCGATCACGACCGTCCATGCGAACGTGCCCAGCCATGCGACCCCGGCAGTAATGAAAAACGGCCAGTCGAAAAGACCCGTTTTGTCGAGGAGGTATCCCGTCAGTGCCGGTGCGACCGCGCCGGCAAAGTTCCCGACGAAGTTCTGCATCCCGGTCCAGCGTCCGACCATCTCGGGCCCGGCGAGTGTCTGTGGAATCGCCCAGGTCGCGCAGCAACTGATTCCCAATAACATTCCCGTTGGTACGAGCATCCACGTAAATAACGGTTCGGGTGCGATCGCCAGCAAGGCCACAGAAATTCCGAAGCCCGTGCATCCCACAGCCATCGAACTCTTCCGCACGAGTGTTACGGACGCTCCCGCTCGCAGCCAACGATCCGAAAGTTTTCCCCACACACTCGACGCGATCGCACACATCAGGAAGAGCAGCCCGCCATCGGTGGCCATCGTATTCATGGAAAGGTGTCGGCCTCGGACCAAGTAGGAAGGAAACCAGGTCACCAGGAAATACAGGTAATAATTCACGCAGAATTGCCCGAGGCACGTACCCCACGCCGATCGTTGCCGAACAAGCGGCAGGACTCCCGACCATGGAGAGGGTGGCAGGTGCGCCGGTTTCGGTCGTCGCGGCATCCATTTGAGCCAAGGGGCTAACCAGAACAATCCCGCCAGCCCCAGCACGAGAAAGAAGGGCCGCCATCCAAACCGTCCGACGGCGCGGCCGCCGACAAGCATGCCGATGGCAGGGCCGAGCGACAGTCCTGCGATGATCATCGCGTTGGCAAAACCCCGACGTTCCTCCCGGAAATGCGTGCTGAGGATCTTGCTATAAGAGGGGAACGCGACGGACTCTCCAACGCCGAGGATTACGCGAATGAGCAGCAGTGCTACGAATCCGTGGAGTACGCCCGTAACTGCGGTCGCCGAGGACCACACGAAAAATCCGGCCGCGAAGACCCACTTTACATCGAATCGGTCGACCAGCCATCCGGTGAGCGATTGCATGAGAGCGTAGGTCCAGAAAAATGCCGATAGCAAGGTGCCAAGCTGCGTGTTGGAGATGCGAAGCTCATTCTGCAGAAGCGGGGCGGCGATCGACAGATTACTACGATCGATGTAGTTGATGAGCACGGAAAGGCTCATCAGAAAAAGGACGCCATTCATCCCGGTGCTTCGTGTGGCGCCCTGCGTGGTCTTAGCAGTCATCGTGAGAAGCCGGACAATGCTACACCATCTCCGCAGGTTGCCGAAGATTCGTGACCGGACACCTGTCGGTGCGGTAGTGCTATCATTTTTCAGCGATCCGCATCCAGGCGAGGGCGGTATGAAAAATCTATTCGAGCGAGAGACAGTCGACGAAGTGATTGTGCGGCTCGACACCCTGCGGCCCGCCTCCCAGCGCCAATGGGGAAAGATGAACGTGGCCCAGATGCTGGCCCATTGTGCCGCGGCCATGGATATGGCTTCTGGAAAGATCAATCCGCAGCGGATGCTCATCGGTAGGTTGCTTGGGCCACTTGTCAAGCCGATCTACACCAACGAAAAGCCCTTCTCGCAGAACAATCCGACGGACAAGAAACTGCTGATCGCAGATCAGCGCGATTTTCAGCGGGAACGGGAGCGCCTCAAGGTTTGCGTGCGAGAATTTCACGAGGGCGGGGAAGCGAAGTGCACTCGGCATCCGCATCCATTCTTTGGACACCTGTCACCACAGGATTGGAGCCGCGGAATGTACAAACACCTCGACCATCACCTGCGGCAATTCGGCGCGTAACTTGGCAGCAAGCGGCCAACGACGACCGACCAACGACTAACTGAATGTCGGCAGCTTCACCAAATCATCCTTTGGGATAGACTCCAACGCTCCCCCGGCCTTGCGCCAGGCGGTGAGCCCGCCGACGATCACGAACGTATTGAATCCTCTTTCCCCCAGTAGATGCGCCACCCGGGCGCTAGTCGCTTCGCGCGCTCAAGTACAGTAGAGATAAATGTCCTTATCTTTACGGAGATTCTTGATCTCCTCGTCTAGATTGTTCGGTTCAATGCGAATCGAGCCATGGATTCGTTCAGCCCCGATGTCGTAATAGCCATGGCTGCGCACATCGACGATCAGGAGGCAGTCCGCCTCGCCTGCTGCTAAACGAGCGGCAAGTTCCTGCACCTGCACCCGCGGTACAACGCTATACTTGCGGTATTTGAAAGCTTGGACGACGCGATAGACTGCGTACACGATGAGGACCGCGGTGAGCACCACTTCCATAACGCGGCTCGCAGCATGAAAGCTGTCAAGGGTCGCTGCCAGGAAATCGCGCGACAGAAATCCGACCATCAAGTAGCTCACCGAGTAGAGCAATGCGCCGGCGAAATCCAACCGCAGGAATTGCGCGAAGCGCATCTTCATGCTGCCGGCCAGCGGCGCAGCCATGGTGTTGATCCCGGGAATGAACTTGGCGATCACGAGTGTCAGCTTGCCGCGCTTGTAAAAGGATTCTGCGGACCGCAGCATGCAGGTCTCCGGATTCATGGACAGGCGGCAGAGAAATCCAAGCAGCGCCCAACCCGAGTAGCGTCCCAGCCAGAACTGCGCCGTGTCCCCGATCATCAGCCCGACCATCGCTGCCACCAGAACGCCAGATGCCCACAATGTGTGCGAAGCGATCCCAGCTCCCGCTGCTACGAGCGCGATCGCGGCTGGGAAGGGAAAGCCCACGGCTTCGGCGAGAAGCAGTCCAAAGATCAGGGCATAGCCGTGGCGGGCCAGGATGGAGAGCAATGCATGCATAAGAATGCGGGTAAGGGAGTTCGATTCGCCGGAGTCAGGAAAGGGTTCAGTATATAGGATGTCAAGGGCTTCCTCCTCTTCATCATTATTGGTGTTTTCGTGCCCCCGACCCCGCGGGCTCCTAGCGGGGAACAATATTTGGCGGTCGCTCCAGACGGTCAGAACCGGACGCTTACGCACTAGGGAGAAGCGGAGATTGGTGAATGGAGAATGTGCCGTCGCGCGGAATCATGCGAGAGTATTACCGCTGGAAGCTGGAAGGGTGAGCACGGCGGAAAGGCAGGCAGGGAAGCGAAGTGAAGTGAAGTGTGGAGGGAAACGGCAGATGGTGGAGGAGAACCACCAGTTCAAACACCCGTGATCGAGCTACCGCTAGGAAACGAGCGTTGCTTTGGGGTCGAATCCGAATTGAACTCGCCGCTGAGGAAGTAGGCGGTGGTTTTCCGCGCATCTGTGCGGCTAAGGGAGTTGAGTCCAACTGGTCGTAGCCATTCCCGCGAACGGAAACAGGGGCCAGGTCAGGCTATATTTACAGTTCTCTCTGCCTAAAGAGAGTGGTCGAATCGGACCGGGGAGTCGAGCGAAACGATCATCCCGCGACCGCTGGTCGGATGACCGTCGGCAGGGGAAACTGTAACCCGGCGTCGCGATGCTTCTCAGCGTAAGACATAGATTCCGGAACGCCAACTGCCCTCCCCATGCTGTGGTAAATCAAGCCAGCATTGGTCACTCGGTCGATCGGATAGAGATTACGTCCGTCAATAACAATCGGATGCTTCAGGAGTGAGCGGATCCTGCGAAGATCGAGATTCGAGAACTCCTTCCATTCCGTTAAGATCAGCAGAGCATCTGAGTTGGCAGCCGCTTCGTACGGGTTGTTAACATAATTCACACCCAGCCCGGGGAGTACAGCCTTTGCTTTTGCAATCGCGGCCGGATCGTATGCGTCAATCTGCGCTCCTTCATTGAGCAAAGCTTGGATGATTGCGATCGCAGGCGACTCCCGAACGTCGTCAGTATCTGCCTTGAATGCGAGCCCCAGTACGCCCAATCGTTTGCCTCGAAGCGTCCAAACAGCGCTCTTGACCTTCTTCAAGAACCGAAGTCGCTGCTCCGTATTGATTCGCATAACCTCCGTGAGCAGCCCGAAGTCATAATTACAGTGGCTGGCCACTACACGAAAGGCCTGCACGTCTTTCGGAAAGCACGAGCCGCCGTAGCCAATGCCCGCATTGAGGAATCTTGGCCCGATTCGGGAGTCGGATCCGATGCCGGCACAGATCTGCTCAATATCGGCTCCTACCTTCTCTGAAATGTTTGCGATGGCGTTGATGAAAGAGATCTTCATAGCTAAGAATGCGTTCGAGGCATGTTTGATAAGCTCCGCGCTCTTTGCATTAGTGACGATCAGCGGAGCTTGCTCGTGTGCATATCCGCTAGATGGAATCACCGTCCCCTGACGGTAGTAGCTGCCGTTGGTCAGGGGCTGATAGATGTCTTTCAGCACCGAGCTGCTGAGCTCGTCGTCGACTCCAATCACGATGCGATCGGGATAAAGAAAATCAGTTACTGCCGTGCCTTCCCGCAGGAACTCCGGGTTTGAAGCCACCGAGAACGAACCAGCAGGAGCGCCGCTCAACGCTAGCGTCTGGCGTAGGGAATCGCAGGTATTTACCGGCACGGTACTTTTCTCAACGATCACTTTTGAACCCTGAACCGCGGAAGCAATCTCGCGAGCGACTGCCTCAACGAAAGACAGGTCGGCCTCCCCGGTCTCCGATTGTGGCGTTCCCACAGTGATGAAAACAGCCTCGGACTCACCGACTGCTTCTTTGACGGACGTGGAAAAGCGCAGTCGTCCGCCCCGATGCCGCGCCAACAACTCCGGGAGAAAGCGTTCGTGAATCGGCACTTCTCCCCGCTCCAACGCGGCGATCTTCGCGCAGTCGTTGTCCACGGAAATCACATCGTGCCCAATTTCCGCGAAACAAGCCGCCGAAACCAGACCCACGTAACCTGAGCCAATTACCGCTATGCGCATCTTTGTCTCCCCTTGATTATTACTATTACTTTCGCTTCACCAAAACCAACGCCCGATCCCTTCAACGCATGATTAGTGGTCTAACTGTTGAGCCATCGTAATGAGAAAAAAATCGGACACGTCGCAGCGCAACGCGTGATTCACGGATTGTGCTGCCATTTGGCGTTGAGGCGTTTTCGTCAGTCGGAAGAAAACAGATTTGCTCCGACCTGTCCAAAGTGACATACGGCCCGAATGCTTCGCCCCTTGAACCGGAGCTTGGTAAATATCTTAATGGCAACGGACTTTAATAGATCATTCAACATATCGATCCGACGGACCATTAGCCAGCGCAGTCATTTCCCAAAACGGCACCGAATCTTAGAAGTACTTCTGGCCAATGTGCCGCTGCGAAACCGGCCTGGACTGACGTAACTCGCTTTTGTGCGTGGTCTGCGCCTAGCATGCTGCTAGTGCAAATGAAACTCCCGCCACACCTAGCTTGGTCGTAGTTCAGTCGCGCTCCTGTTCTTCGCGGTGGAGTCACTATCGTCAGCGCAGTCCCGACGCCTATCCGGCTGTCGTTCTTCTCCGAATATCGCGGAGAAACGGCGTGGCCGTTGTTGCCGTCCGGGCCAGTCTATCGCAGGGTTCGAAGAAGGTAGATCAGGACGCTAAAAGTTTTTTACCGCTAATGCCGATCTATTAGCCCAGGGAGTGACGGGCAGTGTTAGTAACTCTCAAGGAGATACCATGCGTCACCTTCGTCTTGTCAGCTTGTTCGCAACACTACTCTGCATAGTGGTGAGTGTGGATTGTGCTTCTACCCTGAGCGGTACCGGAATGACAGGCACACAGGCGCAAGTGCCGGCGTTAAGCGCATTCTACTGCAGCAGCGCTGCCATGACGGGAGCCGGGACGGATACCTGCACGGTGAAGTTGAATTCGGCTTCAAGGAGCAGCGGACGGAGTGTGAGTCTGTCGAGCAACAGTGCGGCTGTGAAGTTACCGGCCACGGTGATGGTGCCGGCGAACGCGACCAGCCTTCAGTTCACGGCGAACGTGTCGTCGGTCAAGACCGAACAGGCGGTGAGATTGACCGCCAGTGCGGGAAGCGCTTCCCAGATCTTTACCCTACAGTTGAATGCAACGATACAAAAGCCAACGATACCAACGCTGAGCATCAATACCACCAGCTTGGCCTTCGAAAATGTGGCCGTGAACACATCAGCGATGCAGTCTGTGACCTTTAATGCGACGGGTACTGCGCCCCTAACGATCGATACGGCGGCAGTGACGGGTACTGGCTTCACAGTGTCGGGAACCACCTTCCCGCTCATGCTGAATCCGGGCCAAACAGCGACGCTGAGTGTCCAGTTCCATCCCGCCACGGCAGGGGCAGCCGCAGGTCAGTTGACCATCACCAGCAACTCTTCTACCGGCAGTGCGGCGGTGATCAGCCTGAGTGGCACAGGCATAGCTTCAAAACCGTTCACATACACAGGAAGCGCGGTCACAACCGCGTTTGTGCCGCCCAATCCTTCGGCGGCCATTTCGAGCGATTTGTTTGGAATGACAATCCTTTATGCTACTAATCCGCATGATGCTACCAGTTTGACCGGAACCACACCTTTCCCATCTTTTCCGATTCATACTTTACGTCTTTGGGGAGTGGCTTACTGGCTAACCCTGGAACCGTCTTCCGGGGTATTCAACTGGACCGCAATGGACGGAACAATAAATTTGGGTAAACAGAACAATGTAAAGGACTTTATTTACACATTCGGATTGGTTCCACAGTGGGCAGCAACGAGTCCTTTGGACCCGTGTACCAAGGGATGGATACCCGCCGGATCTTGCTCTCCTCCTGCCGACATGAATGCGTTTGACGATTTTGCCACCCACGTCGTTCAGCGCTACTGTGGGGTTGTCACCTACTACGAGCCTTGGAACGAGCCCAATAATCTTCAATTTTGGGATGGGACTAATGCTCAACTGTTGACTATCGCACAGCACGTCTATCACATAGCGAAGGACCCTGCCAATTGTGGTTGCACAGATGGAGTCTGCGCCCCTGGTGGTGGTACTAACCCCAATCGGGTTTTGTTACCGCCTATCACCGGGATCTACGGAGAGCCCTGGAACGATCTCAAATGGCTTGGGGCGTACTTGGCTTCCGCTGGGACAACATATCCTTACGCGGACATAGTTGCCTTTCACGGTTATGTACCTTGGTGGAATTCAGAAGGAATCAAATACCAAAGCCCAGAGGCACTGGCATCGAACATGCCTGCTTTTAAGCAACTACTCGCTCAACATGGTCTGGGCAATCTCCCTTTGTGGAATACAGAAGGAAGCTTTGAGTATGATTCTGAGATAACGACCCAATCACAAGTATCTTTTGTCATTCGGTACCACCTAGTTCAATCCGCATTAGGCGTGTCTCGATCTATCTGGTATGCCTACGATCTCTGTGTTTGGGGGACGCTATGGTCGTCTCCGTCCTGTCCTGCAAATGCCTCTCCAGGGCCTGTGGGAGAATTAACTTCTGCCGGGCAGGCATATAGTATGGTTGAGAGTTGGCTTACAGGAGCGAATCTTACCCATTGCACACAATACGAGAATGGGCTTTGGGCGTGTGAACTACAACGCCCGGAAGGCTATGACGCATGGGTGCTTTGGAGTAGCACTGGGGCAAACATCTCAGTCCCGGTCCCCGAAAGCTTCGGTTTAACCATCTACCGCGACTCACAAAACAATTTGTACCCTCTGCCGTCGCAGTTAACCGTAGACGAGATGCCCATGCTCCTTGAAAACCAGTGAGTGTTGGACGTGCATTGACTCGCGGTGCTGAGTCAGTCCAAGCAAGTGATCGAGGATTGGAGGCGCCGCACCTCTTGAGCTGTGAGCTTGGTTGGTTTTCTATAGCGATGCAGTTGTCGGACGTCCATGATCGAAGCTTATGTTTAGCTTAGTCAATCCGCGCAATCCGGCGTTAGCCCGCCGATCCAATGTTTGATCGAGCAAAGCGGGCCTCGAAAGCCGGCGCAGAAGCGTTTTAAAGGCGATCTGCCCCTCCAGCCGCGCCAACGGTGCGCCGAAACAGAAATGAGCCGCCCAGCCAAATGCCAGATGACGGTTGTCGGGGCGTAACAAATCCAGACGGTCCGGATCGGAGAATCGATTCGGATCGCGGTTTGCAGCAGCAAGAACCGCCACAACCCTCGAACCCGCTGCAAGTCCAAGCCATTCTGGAAAAAGGCTTGGCCTTGCGGGACCGATACCGGAAGCGGAAGATCTCGCGTCACGGGTACTGGACGGCTACGGGACGATTAGAGGCCGAGTTGGATCGGCTGTTAGCGCGATCCTATCGAGATTCGGCCAACCGCAGGCTGGCGAAACAGCTGGCTCGGGAGAGGCCATACTTGTTCACCTTTCTTTATTGCCCGGGTCTGGATGCGACCAACAATGCCGCCGAGCGCGCCTTGCGCCCGCTGGTGGTGGCGCGCCAGAACTGGGGTGGGACCGAACCGGGAAAGAAGCTCGTGCGCAAGCCGTGCTCAGCAGCATCCTGGCCAGCGCGCGCCGGCAGGGAAAGAACCAGCTGGATGTGCTGATCGAATTACTGGTGAGTAAAGATAAGAGCAAGATCCTGGCTCTGGTGCCGCCCACCCGCGGAGCAGCAGCGAGGACCGAGCAGACAGTTGTCAGGGAGTTGTTGGCTTGCTATGCCCAGCCGACTGCGGTGGGTAGCGTCCCCATCCCGGTTCAGCCATGACACTAGACTTGTATGCTGCTTCGTCCCGAGAAAAACCTGGACGTGTTCCTGTTGCCTTGCGCTTCTGTGGGCGCATTTTCTCCGGGCAGGAGCTGGAGTTCATGCGTGAGATGGCACGGGACTACGCCGGTTTGGCAGTTACGGAAATCGCACGCACCGTTGTGAGTTGTTGCCGTGGAAGTTAGCGAACGGACGACTGAAAGACCAGGAATGCCGCCGGTTGCTGGAACCTTTGCGCGATCAGGGGTGGCTGCGGCTACCGCCGGTGCGCCACTCAGGGCCGCGCAGGCCACGCTCGATCGACCTCACAGAAGCCAGCCGCTCGGCCCAAAAAGACTATAGGGAAAAACGACACCGGGCTTTCGCCAAGAAGAGCCGACAAGCCGCACCCCAAAAGTCCTAATCCCAGGCATCCGACGCTCGCCCACCTATTGGGAAGAAAGCTATCCTCTGCTCAGCCTTTCTCCTCGGTTTCCATTGGTTGCGTTCCCCCGAACACGGGGTTCGCACCACTGGGCGACGGGCGGCACCTGCGGTATACCTTGATAAACGGAAGAAGATAGCAGCTTAGGACTGACTCAAGCGCTGCGTCATCATCAGCATAGCCGGTGCCGAACTGCAACCGTTCACCTTTCTTGGGTATGAATCCCGTCCGGAAACACCAGTCCCAGATGGACAACTTGTTGGCAATATTTTTGTCCCAGTGCTCCAGTTTGGTGCTATGGTGCAGCTGGTGCATTCGGGGGCTCATGAACACGCGCTCCAGAGGACCAAAGCTTACGGAAAACTGCGTGTGTTGTATGGATTGCAGAACGAGCAGGTATCCGATCGAACTGGCCGTTGCGGCCATACTCATCAACTCCACCACCGAGAAGCTATAAAAGTGTCTTACGAAACCGGCAGTGAGTCCAACAAATAAGGCGACAGACGTACCACCAAGAATTCTCTCAATCGGATGAGATCTCGCCTGTGTTAAAGGCGTGAGAATGGAGGCTGAGTGATGAACCTTGTGGAACTCCCAGAGAAATGGGATCTTGTGTTCAAGCAAGTGAGAGACATACTCTGCTAAGTCCCAAACGACAAGGAAGAGAACCGACAATACTAAGACATTCAGGATACCCCCCTTCGCCTTCGTTGCCGGGGAGCCAAAAGAATCCAGATAACGCCCAACGTAATAAGCCAATGCCCCAGTGAATGTCAACACCACCGCGTGAATTACGGGATCAATCAGTTTCCCAATGAGGTAGATGGCCACGTCGACGCGTACTGAAACGCGCTTCCACTCGCTCCAAGGAAAGCAATAGTTCAGAAATGAACGGAAAGACAATGTTTGCTTTTCTGCGGCAAATTCAATCCAATAACTGACCGCACCCACCGCAAGATAGGTAGCCGAAAGAGCAAAAAGCATTTTCTGCTTCGGCATAACTGACAGAATTTGCCCAAGAACACTGACAAAACTGCCGTTTGCGGAACCCATAGCAGTCTCCCGTTAGCCGGAAGTGATCAAAATGCTACAATAGCCGGTACTCCACGAGATCCAGGTTTGAGTACAGCGGATGTTGCGACCTCAGTGCATACCGTGGGACCATAATTGTTGACGACATCAAAATCCTCTCTCCAGGGGCACATGCGATGCTCAGATCCCTCTTAACCCCAAACACCTCCCGGTCATTTCATTTAGACAGGAAAATTGATACTGCTGTTGTTCAGGCTGCGGCTACCATGGTTTGTAGATGTTGAATTTGCGTTTGTTCGAATTTACTGAGATCAGCGGAATAAGAGGAGCAGTCCGGGTAACAGCTTCTGCGAGACGGCACTCACGAGACACGAAGAAATCGCAAGGACCCTACGATGCTACCGATTCCTGCGCGCGGACCGCTCGTTGCGCAACCGGAGCGGCGGGCGCGAATCGGAGAAGTAGGTTCTCATAGGCAGTGAGGATCTTCTCCTGGGTAAATGATTCTCGGTATCTTTTTCGGCTAGCGTCTTCCATAGTGAGCAATTGCGTGGGGTCCGCGTTCAGCGAACTCAGTATTCCATCGACATCCTCGGAAGAACTAAAGTACCACGCACCTTTTCCCGCAACCCATCGAGTGAACCGGTTGTCATGGGCGATCACGGCGTTACCGGCCCCGAGTGATTCGACCAAAGATGGATTGGTCCCGCCGACACGATGCCCATGGAAGTACGCGCGCGCATGGAAACGCAGTGCCTTGACAATGTCGCGGTCGAAGATGGCACCCAAGAAAATGACCTCCGGTCCTGCCGCATCCAACACCCTCTTTTGATAGCGCGTTCCATCGCGCCTGTAGTTTCCCAATATAACCAGAGGCATCCCTCGCTGTCGGCGCGAATAGCCCCGCACGATGTCGAAAATGGAGTTTTCCGGCTCGGGCCTGGCAATCAGGAGATAGTAGCCCTTTGAACTCAGATCGTGTTTCTGGATCAAGCTCACCGGGGCCGAGGTTACAGAATCCGCTCCATACGGGATGACGGTGATTTTGTTCTGCGCAGTATGTCTGGAAAGGTGCCGCCCAATCTCCGGATGATCTGCCACCAAGTGATTCGCCGCTCGTGCGCCGACCCACTCATTAAACCAAAACCATATACGCGCAGGCAACGACCACTTCTCCCGTATCCACTCGATGCCGTCCATATTCATAATATTGGACATACCGCTGAATCGGTACACAAGGTTGAAAACCGCTGTGTTGTATCCAAGCGTCAGCACTACACCGTTCTCGTGCAGCGAATGTCGGATGGCCTTCCAGTCAAACTGCATGGTCCCGACGGAACCCTCTCCCGCCGGGATCAGCACCCGGCGTATTCCGTTCCAGGTATCCTCGCGAGCCGCCTCACCCTCTGCCACCTGGCAATAGACGGTGACTTCGTGGTCACGGGACCGCAAAAATAGAGCGAAATCTTGTGCAAACGTCTCAAATCCACTGTGCTGTGACGGTACACCACGGGTTCCTAGGATCAAAACATGCATGTAGTTGCGCTCCTGACTAATACTGTGATTTCAGCTAGAGGTTCAGTCGATCTCGAGACGATTGTCGATCGAGTTGCAGCTCAATCAGCGGAGCTAGTCGAGGGTTTCCGCTGCCCCAAAGGACACGCCACGCTGGTCTTTTGCCGAGACAATCGCGGCGGTAGCCGCGGTACCGATCGGCTCTCCATCGAGTTCCCATCCAATGCCCAACGCCGGATCGTTCCATGAAACCGTGCGTTCGTACTCGGGAGCATAAAAGTCCGTCGTCTTGTAGAGCACGTGCGCCGTCGGAGAGACGACACGAAAACCGTGGGCAAATCCACACGGAATCCATAACATGTGTTTGTTCTCTTCTGACAGTTTCACAGCTTCCCATTTTCCAAAAGTGGGAGAGTTGCGGCGGAGGTCGACCGCCACGTCGAGAATCTCACCCGCGATCGCACGCACGAGTTTCCCTTGTGGCTGGCGAATCTGATAATGCAGGCCACGGATGACATTCTTTTCGGAAAAAGAATGGTTGTCTTGCGCAAAAGGCTCTACAATCCCTATCTCGACAAACGTGCGCTGATTATAACTTTCAAGAAAAAAGCCGCGGTCGTCGCCGACTACACGAGGTTGGAGGAGTAGAAGCCCAACGAGACGGGTGGAGATTCTCTTCATCGACACTTTTCGTAGAACACGCGATCCCCCAGCAACTGCAAGAGGTCAACTCCGTGTCCGTTTTCGCACCAGCGCTGCGCCAGTGTCTACGATGGCGCAGCGGTGATGTACCCGGCGCGACAGGCGGATTTCTCCGCGGAAATGCCCATGAGGCTTTAAGGTTCCTGCTCGCAAATCTCAGCTTCGTGTATGGCCGCGTTAAGATGCTCGACCGCTTTGTCGCGATGACCATGGAATTCGCCTTCGGCGTTCGCCATATTTTTGCGGGCTTCTCGCATCAGTCCGAGCGCATTTTCCAACCGCGGACGTGCAACCGGCGGCCCTTTGGGACCAGCCGCTGCCGCCGGAAAGGCTAACATGAACAAGAGAGTTGCCGTAATCAATAAGGTTAAGGATCCAATGTTCTTCATGAGTTTCCTCCTGGTCTAAATGTTCCCGCCTAGAATCCGTCGGAAAGAATCTATAGCCACACTTTCGCATGCGCACACCCGCTACACTCGCAGGCGTATGTGTAAACCTAACGCATAAGTTCACCCCGTCAAGAATGGGGCTAAATGCTCCATGTTGATTTTCACAATCTGTAATTCAACGGCGCGCGGCAAGCTCAGTGGCTGGAGATAATTCCGCCGGCACAAGCTTGACAAGAAGTGCGGAGAATGCGGCGGCACCCTTCGGTTTCGGGTGATAGACGTCGAAAAAGATACTCCAATCACTTGTTAGGCTGGCGTACTCAGGAGCATTGAAATCAATAACAGGCCCTGGCGGAAGTGCGTGGCGCACTATCTCCAGGTAACTCCCGTAACCAGCTCTATTCAGATCGTAGAGAGGTTTATAGACGGGCGGGACAACGTACACGATTCGGGCACCACGATCACGCAGTGACTGGACCATACTCCGCAAATCCTCTAGCGCGATCAAGTCCGGCTGGAAAAAAGAGGGATCAAGAGTTCGTAGAGAATAGATCCTTTTCTTGGATGCAACAAACGGGTCTGCGCCGAAGGGAGTTGACTCGCTGTTACGGAACTTTACATGCATTTGGACAAGCACCCGTGCCGTAGCATTCACGATGGCATGAATACTACCTATCGCCTCGCTCGTCCTAACGGTATCGAGCCCTTCCTTGAAGTCGTGTCCGTGCGTGAACGAGGGAGTAAGCATAATGACGGCCAACTTGAAATGTCCTTTGTTTAAGGCCTGGTTCACCACGAAGCGTTCTTCAGTTGCGGATACGCCGTGCAGTGATTCGTTATAAATCCTGGCGCCCCCAAGCGTCGGAACATCCCAGTTGGCGCTCTCTGAAGAGCCAATAAGCAATCCGTCGAAATTCTCGGGCACGTAGCGCTTACTCAGCAAAAACTTTGCCCTCCGTTCAGAGAAGTAAACAGCCAATTTGCGCCCGCCAGGGTCGCGCAGAAGGCCATACGGATCGATCGCAAAGCCGATGGCGAAGACGATGCCAACCACGGTCATGATCGTTGCAAGAGTAAGGACAACCCACCGACGTCCAGTCATCTCTATCCTCAAAATCCGAAATAGACGAATGGTTTTGCAACGTTGGAGTTGAGATAAAGAAATGCAATTAGTGCGCAGGCCACCGTGACGGCATAGTTGAACCCTGTTGGCTTAAACTCGCGGGCCAGCTGATCGCTTGACTTGCCGAAGTACGCGGCGATGATTCCGCTCGTCTGGGCCAAAACAATAATGCCCCCAATTAAGCCTTCGCTGTTCATCTGCCAGAGGTTTACGGTGCTGAGTGAGTGATGCCAATTGAACATCCGGAAGATAAACTGCGCTGCCGTCGGCAGATTTGGCGATCGAAAGAAGACGAATGCAATGTCCACAAGCACGAACGTCAGCAGCCAGCAGACCGTGTTTGGCAGCACCGGCATCTTCATTTTTCTCCACGATTGGTTCACCACCAGACCCACACCGTGGATAGCTCCGAAGATGACGAAACCCCATGCTGGGCCGTGCCAAAGGCCGGCGATCATCATTGCCAGCAAGGTCGCGATTGCGGCCGTGGCTAGAGTCGCGCGATGGAAGGACCTCAGAATCGGTGTGTAGAGATAGGTTGTAATGAAGGAAGAAAGCGTGATGTGCCAGCGCTGCCAGAATTCTATAATGGACAGCGACCGAAGCGGCGCATCGAAGTTGCGCGGAACGTCGATGCCGAGAAGCAGAGCCGAGGCGATGGCCATATCCGAATAGCCGCTAAAATCGAAATAAAGCTGAAGCCCATACGCACTGGCGGCACACCAGGCCTCGAGTGCCGACAGAGTCGCGATGTTGGTGAAGCCGTAGTCTGCGCTTTTCGAGAAGGCATCGGCAAGAATTATCTTCTTGGTCAGGCCGATCGAGAAGAGGAACATGGCGCGGGCGACGGTGTCAGCGCCGGGACCTACGGGGCCGTTCAGCGCGGAAAACTGGTGCAGGATGCGCTTGGCGCGGCTGATCGGACCGGAAATGACGTAGGGAAAAAATGAGACGAAGGTGGCGTGATCGAGGAGGCTGCTGGTAGGGATTAACGCCTCGTAGCAATCTACAAGATACATGATCTGCGCAAGGGTAAAGAAGCTGATACCGAGGGGAAAGACAAGGTTCGGCGCGTGAAAATGATGGTGAACAAAATAGGGAATGTTGCCGATAATAAAGTTGACGTATTTGAAAACGCAAAGGAAGCCGATGTTGAGCACCAGGCCGGCTCGCAGATACATGTTGCGCCACTCCGGTGTCGCGCTTGCGATCAAGCGCGCGAGCTTCCAGTTCACAAGGATGGAACCGAGCAGGTAGGCCACGTGCGACCCCCTCGGCCATGCGTAGAAAAATATTGAGGCGAGCAGAACGCACATCTGGGGGGCTCTTTTGACCGGAAGCCGGCGAGCCAATCGGCAGACAACCAAAACGATCGGTAGGAAGAGCAAGATGTAACTGAAGGAGTTGAAATTCACGAACCTTGCTCCAGGCATTGTTCAGAATATCGATACCCCTGGGTGCGGTGCGCCGAGAAAGGGGAAAAACTTGATTCGCCCCGCCAGCTACATCCCAGGGTACAAGGGAGTTTGAGAATGCTCCAGGAATCACTTGCCGAGCATATGTGCACCATTCCACTCGGTAGCGCACGTCGGGTCTGAGTCCCAATCTAAGTCAGGTCTTTCGCCACGCATTCTTCACAAAATGATTGCTTCCGAAACAGCTTGCTCCGGCAGTCATCTAGTCCGTTTCCAGTAGTAACAATTAGAGTCAACGCTGCGTAAAGGATCATGAATCGCAAGTACATGCGCAGGAGCATGTCGGCCCAGTCTTGCGACTCGGTACCGCCGGCGCCGGGATGGATGGTCACGATGGCGTTGCGCGCGTCGTTTTCACCGGAGAGCAGGGTTTCGGTTTCCAGTTTGTCGATCAGGTCACGGAGAGAGGCGATCTCGCGCTGCAGGTCGGCATCGACGTTTTCGCCTTCTTTCGCGAGGTCGAAGTAAGCTTTGATGTCTTCGGCGCGGCGCCCCAGGTCGGCGTCGGTCGTGAGCACGTGCTCCAGGCGCTTCTTCTCGCGCATGACTTGCTGCGAACGCTTCGGGGATTCGACCAGAGATTCGGGTCGGAGGCCTGCTTTTCAATTTCGGCTAGCTGCGGACGGACCTTCTCCGCGTCAAAGATACTCCCGGAGATG
>CAVPFM010000001.1:765000-1901864 GCA_963703735.1 uncultured Acidobacteriota bacterium | reverse complement strand
CCACAACCGCAGATAGAACCAGCAGCATCCCCCGCCAAGCAACTCAGCCCTCTTTGTCGCTGTCCCAAATGCGGCGGCCGCATCGTGGTCATCGAGAGACTTACGGCTGCCCAGATCCAACTCCGTTCTCCGCCCTCTATCGACGGAGTCGCCGCATGAAACCAATTTCCCAAAACCGCAAACCTCGATCCGTCTTTCGGCTCGATCCGCCCTCGTGCGCCTTGTCCCCGAACCAAGTTCCTCTCCCTGACCCAGAATCTGTTCCAACCGCGATCACTTTCTACTTCCATCAACCTGTGCAAGCCACCCTGCTCTTCTCCCACCAAGCACACTGCTCCATCGCCTACCTCATGCCGCCCATCGACCCCATTTGAAAACCCATAGCCATCCGCACCCGATCGCCCCGCGGGGCGGCTTCCTTCAAGTCGTTGTATCAAAAGCGACCGCCGCAGATTCTGATGAGGCTACCAATTTTCTCCTCTGCGGTCGCTTCTGATACAACACTAGGACTTCACGCCAGTCTGACTTGAATCGGAGCGCGCCTCGGACACCCGGTGCGGTCTAGTCTTTGCCCGGTTGAATCCCAAGCCCGCTCGGACTTTTGATTTTGTCATTGATCAGGTCAAATATGGAGTATGCTACCTGTGGCGAATTTGGAGGGCAGTGGTGATCGGCGCCAACCGTGAAGTTGTGAGGCCGCGAGATGGTTGCGGACTCCCGGTTTAGTCGTTTCGGGATCTGTCACCAGCGTACCAACCGCGGGTCGTATAGCAAGAAAGTAAATCAACTTAGTTGCCTTGCCTTTGAGAGAAGAATATCTCTTGCCTGCCTAGTCTTCCCGCTTCTCTTTCTTCTAACATCTCTCGCCGGCTCTGCACAGACTCCGGATGCGAGCCGTCCTACCCTCATTCATGGTTTGATCCTGACAGCGCAGGGACAGCCAGTGGACCGTGCTACGGTCGAGGTGCGAAATCTCCGTGGCATGAAGATAGCGGCCGGCTTTACGGATAGCGCTGGAAAGTTCGCCTTCACCACGACGGCGAAGGCCGGCGAATACGTCCTTCTTGTGGCGAAGGAGTTGCAGATAGGGGACAAGCGGATCACTCTTGATCAACTGGATCGTGAGGTGGCAATCGCATTACCGATTACCACAGGGAGCGCTGCGAAGATGTCGCAGCAGACGTACACGGTTTCCGCGCAAGAGTTGCGTGTGCCGGCAAAGGTGCGTGCACATCTGAAGTTGGCACACCAGGAGTTCAGCAAGTTGAACTTTGCCGGAGCTGAGAGGGAGATCGACCAGGCGTTGCAGGTCGATTCGAGTTGTGCAGCAGCGTTCTCCATGCGGGCTCTTCTGCGACTGGCTTCGAGGGATCCGAGCAGAGCGATCGAAGATGCGACGCGCGCTTTGGCCCTTGATTCGGGTGAAGCGGATGCTTACGTGGCGCTCGCAACCGCGTACAACTCACTTAGGGAATTCCAGAGGGCAGAGGCGGCTGCGCAGCAGGCTCTCAGGAGGCGCCCTGATTTCTGGCAAGGCCGACTGGAGATAGCCAAGGCCCTTTATGGCGAGGGACGGTTCGTCCTGGCGTTGCGCGAGATGGACGAGTTAAGCAATGATTTTCCCGATGTGCATCTGGTTCGCGCGAACATACTGCAACGCCTTGATCGCAGCCAGGAAGCAGCGGATGAGTTTAGTCAGTTCCTGCGGGAAGCGCCGAACGATCCTCGAAGCGAGCAAGTCAAGCGCATTGTTGGCTCCTCGACGGAGCGGGCAACAGCATTTCCCTCGTGACTTAGCGTTGCGTAGCTGCGTGAATTGGGGTCTTTTTTCTTCAGGTTCGCAGGCCAGAAGGCTTCCAAAGAAGTTTCGATCGGACGGAACGCAATTTTTAGTAGAATGTCTATTGACATAATAGGCATAGTGATATATCGTCCTTTTCCAACGCGCGATCACAGGGTTCAGTGAATCGCGCTCCGTTGAGTTTATGCCCACCCCCGTCACGTTGCCGCCTTGCTGTATCCCGGCCATACGCCTGGTAAACGAGCGCCTGGTCGCACTGGATACAGAGGTCGGCGGCAGGTTCGCGCACTAGTAGTCCCTGAGATTTAGTTATCAGCAGATACGATTCGCAAACGATTTCGCGAACCGCAGGAAATTTTGTGCCTGTGGCGGCGCAGAAAATAAGGAGGACGGTCATGAAGATATTGGGGCGAATGTTGCTGTTTATCTGGTTGGCTGCAATTGCAGCCGCCACTCTGCAAGCGCAGGATTCACAGGTTTCCGGGCAAATCCGCGATGCCAGCCAGGCCGCTATCGCAGACGCGAAGGTCATGCTGACTCGCGTGGAAAGCGGCGATCACCGCGAAGTGACGTCTGGCAAAGAAGGCTATTATTCCTTCCCGCTTTTGGTGCCGGGGCACTACGACCTGAAGGTGGAGAAAGCCGGCTTCGAGGCGGAAGCGCACACCGGCATCCTCGTCCTGACAGGTAGCGTCAGCGCGGTTGACGTAACCCTGAAGGTCGGCTCCGAGACCCAAGTCGTAAACGTCGATGCCAGCGTGCCCCTGCTGCAAACCGAGACTTCCGCCGTCGCCAAGGTGGTGGAGAACGAGAGCGTCACGAATTTACCGCTGATTGACCGCCGCGCGTCCCAATTGCAGAGGCTGAATGGCTTTGTGGTGCAAACTAACTCCGGTGCGAACGCATCCTTTGCCATCGCGGGCGGACGCAGTGATAACGCCAACTACCTCATCGATGGCGGTACGGCGCAAAACCTGCTGCTGGGAGTGCCCCTCCTTATGTTCGATCCGCCGGCGGAATCGGTTCAGGAGTTCAGCGTGGCGATCAGTAATTACGCCGCCGAATTGGGGCGTTCGGGCGGGGCTGTGATCCAGATGACGACCAAGTCGGGCACGAATTCCTTCCACGGCTCCGCCTACGAATACTTTCGCAATACGGTTCTGCAGGAGCAACCGGAGTTCGCCACAACCGTACCGGCCTTGCACTACAACCTGTTTGGCGCCAGCCTAAGCGGTCCCATCAAGAAAAACAAAACACAATTCTTTTTCAACTACGAAGGCAGGCGCCAGATTATCGGCACTCCTGAATCGTTGACTGTTCCCACCGCGCAGGAGTTGACCGGCAATTTCAACGGGATTATCGATCCAAAGACTGGCGTACAGGTTGTGGTCAAAGATCCGACGACGGGGCAGCCATTTCTCAACAATCAAATCCCAGTTCTGGATCCGGTAGGCTCCAAACTGGCGGCGTTCTATCCACATATCAATGGCACCAGTCCAACAGCCCAGTTTGTCGTCAACGACCCAGCAACCACGGTTGTGGATCAGTATGTCACGCGCATTGATCATGTCATTGGCGCAAACGACCGTATCTTTGGCAGGTTTCTGGCGGACACAGATCACACCCTCACGGCGTCGGTGTTTCCCACAGCGGGCACCGACCCGTTAGGAGGTTTGGTCCACGACTACAATTACAACGCATCCGCCACCTGGTTCCACAACTTCTCTGCGAACAAGATCAACGAATTCCGCATCACTTACACTCGCCGGCAGTACCTGCAATACGAGGGCGGAGTAAATTCCACGCTCGATTCACAGATCAACCTGAACACGTTCAATCCGAGCTTTTTCCCTACCGTGAATGTTGCCGGGCTGGAGGGATTCGGACAGGGCTCCCAGGAAGACACGCAGACTCCCGCAGTCAGCAACTCTTACGTGGATAATTTTTCCTGGGTGCGCGGTGCGCACCAGTTCAAGTTCGGAGTAGAAGTACGTACCTCGTATATGGACGCGACGTTTCCCCAGTCGGCGGGAGGGAACTTCACGTTCAATAATGACGGCACCAGCACGAATACAGCTGCGGGCTCGATCGCAAATCTGCTGCTGGGGAATGTATACACGGCTTCGGTCAATTCATTCGAGACGATCCATTCCATCGCCGATTCGTATTCGGGCTTCATCCAGGACGACTGGAAGCTAAAGCCGCGCCTCACGCTGAACCTTGGTCTCCGCTACGATGTGGATTCGCCGCGCAAGACCGATCCAAATCGGCAAAACGCCTTCAACCCAACGGCAATTAACCCTGTTTCGCGCACGCCGGGATCGCTCATCTTCTCCGGCCTCAATGGAGCGAGCGTCTACGCCAATCAGTGGGATAAGAACAACTTCGGTCCGCGCATAGGCTTCTCCTGGTCCCCCCGCGACCAGTGGGTGGTGCGGGGCGGCTTCGGCATCCTCTACACCGGAGAGTACGCCTCTGGAACTCCGCAGGAGGGCAATTTGGGTTATGGAACCTCCGGAGCAACCACCGGCGTCTACAACTCCACCACCGGGATCCTTACTCCGGCTTTCGAAATCAGCTCCATCCCAGTTTTCTGGACCACGCCGGCCGCAGCCCAACTGACACCTGGATTTGGCGCCGCGGCCCCAGGACAACCAGCCCATACCGTTGTCACTTACTGGGCTCACAATCATGTCAACGGTTACCTCTATCAAACAAGCTTCGACATTCAACGCCAGTTCGGCCCGAACCTGCTGCTGGACGTAACCTACCTCGGAACCTTCGGCCACAGCATGCCCGCCTGGAGCGCTAACACCGGCTACAGTATCAATCAGGTTCCGGACGCCGATCTTCCGCTGGTGGCCGCAAATCCAGCGGTCGCACAATCCCTCCGGCCTTTCCCGCAGTATCAGAACGTTCAGATCCTCGATCCGAACATCGGCGCGTCAAAGTATAACGGCGTCAACGTTGGGCTTCAGAAGCGTTATTCGCAAGGGCTGCAGTTTCAGGCCAACTACACTTTCTCAAAGTTTGAAGACAACGCTGACAGTTATCTCGAGTTAGCTGGATTTCCCGGAGACAACAGCTTTACCGACTACTACAATCCGCGAGCGCGCTGGGGTCTTTCCGGAAGCGACATTCGCCAGCGCCTGGTCGTGAGCGGACTGTATGAGTTGCCTTTCGGACGAGGCAGGAGATTTTCTCCCGACTCGACTGTCCTCGATGAAGTCATCGGAGGCTGGTCGTTCGGCACCATTGCCGAGTTGCATACGGGGACGCCCCTTAGCCCGGTCGATGCGGTAAACAACACCGGTTCATTCTCTGACGGGGTGCGGCCGAATCTGGCGAGTAATCCCGTGCTCAGCAACAGCCAGAGGAGCGCAGCCCAGTGGTTCAATACCGCAGCCTTCCAGCAAAATCCCGCCTACACATTTGGGGATGCTCCGAGAACGTTTGGAACCGGACCGGGCACCGCGCAGGTGGATGCGTCGCTGCTGAAAGCCTTCCGCTTGAAGGAGAGCACGAATCTGCAATTCCGTGCGGAAGCCCTGAATGTTCTCAATCACCCGAACTGGGCCAATCCCAATACTACGTTTGGGAGCCAACTCTTCGGCAAGGTAACCGGCCTACAGTCCGGCAACCAAAGCCGGATCATTCAAGTGGCATTGCATTTGACGTTCTGAGTTACCCCTGGCGCGGCCCGCGATTGTCTTTCTTCAAGACGTTGTTGGCCGCACCCGGCAGTTCCAGCTGAACGCAGCATTGAAATCAAGAAAAACAGAGGATGCGCATATGGCGCAACAATTCGAAGGCAAATCGGAAGCGGCAGTGAATGTGAAACGTTTCAGTCTGGCTTTATTTCTCGCGCTGTTTTTTGTGTGCGCCTCTTGGGGCGCCGATGGCTCCAAGCCGCACTCGCAAGGAAACGCGCGTCCGGCGCCGAACCCGCTGCGCAACGCCTACTTTGGGGACCTTCACGTTCACACCAGCTATTCGCTGGACGCTTACGCGTTTGGCAATCGCAATGACCCTCGTATGGCCTACCGCTTTGGACGCGGCGAGACCATTGCTTTGCCGGGTGGCGCTGAAAGCCATCTAAAAGCGCCCCTCGATTTCATGGCCGTTACGGATCATGACGTGTGGCTGGGCGAACTCTCCCTATGCCAGGACCCGGAAGACCCGGCCTACAAAACCACCGCGTGCCAGACCCTGCGTTCTTCTACGGAGGACCCTGAGAAAGGGATAAGGGGAATGTGGGGGTTGGCGGCTCAAATGATGAAAAATCCTGCCGGCCGCAGTTCCGAAGTTTGTGGCAGCTCCCAAGCGGACGAGAACAATAAGTGCTTCCAGCGGGCACAAAGCATTTGGCAGCAGATTCAGAAAAACGCGGATGAATTCTATGAGCCCGGCAAATTCACCACGTTTGCCGGATACGAATGGTCCGCTGGATTCAAGCGGGTGGGAATGTTGCACCGCAACGTGATCTTCCGTGGCGGACAAGTCCCGCAGGCTGTCTACAGTGCCGTGGATTTGAATAACTCCCCCGAGCGGCTATGGAAATGGCTGGAGCAGGCGTGCACCGGGGATTGCCAGGTAATTTCCATTCCACACAACACCAACTTTGGATGGGGAATCGCTCTTGCTTCCAACAATAGCGATGGAACTCCATTTACGACCGAAGGCCTGACTCGCCGTGCCAAGACCGAACCCGTGATCGAACTTTTCCAGATCAAGGGCAACTCGGAATGCTCGCCGGGTCTGGGAACGAATGACGAACAATGCAACTTCGAGCAACTCTTTAAGCCCTGCAAACCAGGCGAAGATGCTTTCTGCGCGGTGGCCAGCAACTATGTGCGCAATGCACTCAAGACTGGATTAGTACTCGAAGATCAATACGGTGTGAACCCGTTTAAGTATGGTTTTATCGGCAGCACCGATACGCACTCCAGTGCTCCCGGATCCACCGACGAAGGAAACTGGCCCGGCGCTACATCGCTGGGCGACAACCGGCCGGAGACGCGCCTCAACCACAACGTGGGCCCTGAATTTCCTGTTAAGTCGGTGTTGAACAATCCCGGCGGGCTGGCCGGAGTATGGGCGGAAGAGAACACTCGGGAATCGATTTTTGACGCACTGAAGCGCCGCGAATCGTTTGCGACCAGCGGGACCCGCATTCGAGTTCGCTTTTTTGGCGGATGGAATTATCCACCCGATTTGCATCGCCGTCGCGATTTGGTGGAAGCGGCCTACCGCAGCGGAGTTCCGATGGGCGGGGATCTTCCGGCAAAGCCAAGCCAGGTTAAGGTGCCTCATTTCGTCGCCTGGGCGACGAAGGATCCCAACAGCGCAAATCTGCAAAAGATCCAGATCGTCAAGGGATGGGCCGAAGGCGCTGAGACCTACGAAAAGGTGTATGACATTGTCTGCTCCGACGGACTGAAGCCGGACAGCAAAACTCACCTTTGCGCCGACAACGGCGCAAAGGTCGACTTGACGGATTGCAGTTACTCCAGCAACAAGGGCGCGCCGGAACTTTCCACGAGTTGGATGGACCCAGATTTTAAGCCGGGGGACCGGGCTTTCTATTACGTCCGCGTACTAGAAAACCCAACCTGCCGCTGGAGTACTGATGACGCCCACCGGGCGAGCGCAAAGTTGCCGGATGATGTGCCTCCGGTGATTCAGGAGCGGGCATGGAGTTCGCCGATCTGGTTCACTCCGGTCGGGAGCGACTCCAAGACCGCAAGGCGGTGAGTTTAGAAGTTACGTAAAAACGTTTCAGACACTCAAGGAGAACAGTATGTCGAATAGATTCGAAATCACCCGCCGGCGCTTTGGCTGGTTGGCTGGAGTTGGTGCTGCCAGCGTCGGAGCGATGTCATTTCCTCGATTCGCTGCGGCGACCGCGCCCGAGGACGCATCGGCCATCGCGCAAGATGCTTACATCTGGGGTTTTCCACTGGTCTTGGTTCAATGGTACTTTGATTTGGCTCACCAGAAGAACGTTCCCATCAACCGTTTTGTCGGAAAGCAGCACCTGTCGAGACCCGAGGACAAGATCGTAGGTCCCAACATCGACACGTTGTACGGATATTCGTGGTTGGACCTGACGAAGGAACCCCAACTGCTTCATGTCCCAGATACGAATGATCGGTACTACTCGATCCAGTTGCTGGATGCGTATGCGAATACGTATGCCTACGTCGGACGGCGCGCCACGGGCACCAAGGAGGGCACCTACGCGATAGTCAGACCGAATTGGCAGGGTGCTCTGCCGGCTGGTGTCAAACGAATTGATGCTCCCAGCAACATAGGGCTCGCGTTTACTCGCACCTTAGTTGCTGGCGACGCAGACTTACCGGCGGCGCAAGCCATCCAGCGGCAATATGCTTTGGCTCCGCTCAGCGCCTATCCCCGGATCACTCCGCCCGATGAGCTAGCCGACGCCGATCTGAGTCTTTTCCCAATAACCCACCTTAGTACTCTCCTTGGCATTCAGTTCTTTGACGACCTTGCCGCGGGATTGGCCACCGCGCCACCACCGGCGGACGATCTAGCCTCGGTGAGCCGGTTCGCCAAGGTTGGCATCAAGCCCGCCAGTCATCCCTCCCAGTTGCAGGACCAGACGATTCTTTCCGCCTTGCGGGAAGCGGTTCCTGCGGCGGACGCTCGGATCAGGAAGGCGGACTACTCAACTAAGTTGAATGGCTGGAGCGTCAATTACAAAATAACCAACTTCATCAAGGACCCGCTGCTTCGGGCATCTGTAAATCAGTACGGACCAGCGGCGCACATTGCCCAGGAAGCCCTGTACTTCAGCGCAAAGCCGGAAGGGCAGCCTTTGAGCGGCGCCAATAAATACGCCCTTAAATTCAGTGCCGGTGCCCTTCCCCCCGTCGATGCGTTTTGGTCCCTTACTCTTTACAACGCGGCGGATTTCGCCTTGGTCGAGAATTCCATTAACCGTTACTCGATCGGAGACCGCACAGCGGGCCTCGTCTACGGTCCGGACGGCTCGTTGGAGATTCAAATTCAAAATCAACCTCCCGGGCAGGGAAACTCCAACTGGCTTCCGGCTCCAGCGGGACCGTATCAGCTCATTCTGCGGACTTATCAACCGAAGCCAGCGCTGTTTAACGGGTCTTACAGGCTGCCACCGCTCCAGCGAGTGTAGGGCGCGGACAATCTTGGAGGACATGAAGTGCATTCAATCGCTGAGCAACTCGACCTTCCGACTGAGACCGCTGGGGTTGCGCGTACCGGGCTAAGTGCTCATAAGCGCCCGGTTGTGAGCCGCGGCCGATCCGTGCTGCTCCATCGCTTGTTCCGTGAGCCGCTCTTTCATTTTCTTGTAGCCGGAACCGTGCTTCTCGGAGCGGCGACGCTCTTCGAGCGCTTGACGAATGCGAACAATAACGCAAATCGAATCCAAGTATCGGCGCCTGAAATTCAACGTCTCCGGGAAGTGTGGATACGACAGTGGGGACGCGCTCCTGATTCCAGGCAGATGCAGACCTTGATCGATGATTATGTTCGCGAGGAGGTTCTGTACCGGGAAGCTTTGGCGTCTGGCCTCGACAAAGACGACACCATTGTCCGGCGGCGACTGGTTGAGAAGATGGAGTTTCTTTCTCAGGAACTCGCATCAGCCGTGCCATCCGAGAACGCTCTTCAAGAGTATTTTGAGGCGAATCGCGAAAAGTTCCGAATTCCCGGGGAGGTCGCTTTCTCGCATATCTATTTCAGCACCTCGAAGCGAGGCTCAACTGCGGAAGGAGATGCCAGTCGAGCGCTTGTGGGGCTCAGTTCGCGGCGGATTTCTGTAGCGCAGTTTGCCGGTATGGGGGATCCTTTCATGCTGCAAAACGAGTATCCGCTGCAAACCGAGCAGCAGGTCGAGGAACTCTTTGGAGACGAGTTCGCCGGAAAAGTATTTCAGCTTGAGCCGGGAGCGTGGGCAGGCCCCTTGCGATCCGGTTATGGATTTCATTTGGTCCGCATCCTGCAGAAGCTTCCCTCTCGCGTGCCAGAACTGGCCGAAGTGCGGACCCAGGTGCTGACAGATTTCAAGAATCGCCGCCTGCAAACTGCGAGTGAGGCTTTCTATTCGCAGTTACGCCGGCGCTATCAAGTCGAGGTAGACAAAGCCGCCCTCGCGGCAGCCGAGTCACAGAAGTCCTCCTCATCCGTCAGCGCTGGGTCTCAGGGAGCAATGGTGCCAGATGTTGACTGATTACTTTCACCGAGGCAGGCGAAAACACAGATTGCCCGCCTGGGGACTGGTCCTGATTCTATTGTTTGTAGGCACCTTGCAGGCTCGCGCGCACACTAGCCTCCCCGGGTATCTGGCACTGCAGGAGACCAGCCCGGGATCATTCGATCTGGTTTGGAAAGTACCGACAGCGGAAGGGCCACCCCCGGCCATTTATCCAGTGTTTCCGGTCAACTGCGCGATGTCGAAGCCCCTGGTTGCAGAGCAGGCGGCAGGCGCGATCATTGAGCGCGGAAGCGTCGAATGCGGGGCCAAGGGCCTCACCGGTGCAGCCATCGCAATCTCGGGTCTCAACGTTACTATTCTTGACGTGCTAGTGCGAATCACATTTGCAGACGGCACCAGCGTCCAGCATATGCTCAAGCCGCTGGAGACCTCCTTTATCGTTCACAAAGATGGCAAGAACAGAATCGATACCTGGGGCTACATCAGCCTGGGCGTTGGCCATATCCTTTATGGCATCGATCATCTTCTGTTCGTGTTGGGGTTGCTGCTCATTGTCCGCGGCACGGGACTACTGCTAAGAACAATTACCGCCTTCACAGTCGCGCACACCATCACGCTTGGCTTGGCCGTTTTCGGGGTGGTTCATGTCGCTCCCGCCCCGGTTGAAGCGGTCATCGCGCTGAGCATCGTTTTTCTCGCGGTGGAGTTGGTCCAGCATCATCGGGGAAAAGAAGGGCTGACGTATCGCCAACCCTGGATTGTGGCTTTTGCTTTCGGCCTGCTGCATGGCTTCGGCTTCGCTGGAACGCTGTCCCGGCTTGGCATTCCCTCGGGAGACATTCCGCAGGCTCTCTTGTTCTTCAACCTCGGCGTGGAAGCGGGGCAAATCGCGTTCGTCGCCGTATTTCTGATGTTTGTTTATTCCTTGCGAAGCCTGGAAATCCGCTGGCCAGGCTGGGCGCAGCGCGTCCCGGCTTACGCCATCGGCTCGGTAGCTTCCTACTGGTTCATACAAAGATGCGCAATCATTTTCTAAGAACTCGTCACACGGCGTCCCGGCGATGGGTTGCGACCGTTGCGGCAGTTGCCGCCCTTACCACGCCGGCGTTCGCCCACACGACTCCTGGCCAGGCGCAGGGATTCGTCACCGGCTTCCTTCACCCTTTATCCGGACTCGACCACATTCTCGCGATGGTCGCCGTCGGAATCTGGGGGGCCCAACTCAGGCGCCCTGCCATCTGGATTCTGCCCGTAGCTTTTCCGCTCGTGATGTCTTTCGGCGGGTTGCTTGGCATGCGCGGGGTTCCGCTTCCCGGCGTCGAGATCGGCGTCGCCGCGTCGGCGGTTGTTCTCGGTATTGTGATCGCCCTCGAACTGCGACCGCCCCTGTGGGTCGCGGCTTTCATCGTGTCGGCATTCGCTATCTTCCACGGATATGCGCATGGTACCGAGCTTCCCAAGGCGGCCTCGCCGCTCACCTACGCGCTCGGGTTCGTTCTAGCGACTGGACTTCTTCATGTATCCGGAATCCTGATTGGCCTGGTCGATTTGTGGCCCGCCGGAAGCAGGTTGCTCCGCACCGCAGGGGGACTCATCGCCACGACTGGACTTATTCTTCTCGTAGCCCTGGTGACCCACGCGTGAGCACGGTCAAGAAAACAATCGTTGCCGCCGCCGGCCTTGCCACGCTTTCGCCCCTGCCCGCACTCGCTCACCCTATGCAGGGAGTGAGCGATTTCTACGCCGGTATGTTGCACCCAGTCGTCACCATAGAAACTGTGCTGCCGATAGTTGCCCTGAGTCTGCTGGCTGGCCAGCAGCGGCGTAAGACTGCAATCCATCTCCTCGCGGCATTTCCCGCGGCGCTTATCGTTGGTGCACTTCTGGCATCGCCACGCGATGCTCCGTCTTTCCTCGGTATTGTGCAACTCATTCTGACCGCAGGCTTCGGCATTCTGGTCGCGTTTGCGCGCCGCGTGCCGAGTTGGCTTCTGGTTGCACTGGGGGCCGTGCTCGGCATCTCTGCGGGCTGGGCGAATGCCGCCGAACTCGTTGGACAGGCATCTCGATTTCGATTCATAGCGGGTCTCGCACTGGTTGGGCTGCTTCTGCTCGTGTATGGCAACGGCTTGGTACGCAACCTGAAATGGGAGTGGACTCAGATCGCAGTTCGAGTGGTCGGCAGTTGGATCGCAGCTGTGAGCATCCTCGTTTTAGGTCTCCGGTAGGTGGAAGGAAATTGAAATTAAAGAGTACGAGAATTCGCCCAGGGGAAGAACTGTGAAAACAATCGAGTGCGTGTCCAGCAAAAGCTCAGTAACCTTCAGCCATGTCGTTGTTCGATTCCTCATCTGCATTCTTGGCCTCGCTGTCTTCCAGACAGCAGTCCATGGTCAGCAGAGTTCGCGGGCGCCGGGTCCAGCGCCGAATCCGCTGCGCAACGCGTACTTCGGCGATCTTCACGTGCACACCAGCTATTCGCTGGACGCCTACATCGGAGGAAACCGCAATGATCCGCGAGCTGCGTACCGCTTCGGCCGAGGCGAGCCGGTCACTCTTACCGGAGGCGTGAAGAATCAGCTCCGTGTGCCTCTAGACTTCATGGCAGTCACCGACCATGACATCTGGCTGGGCGAGGTGTCTTTGTGCACCGACCCAAAGGAAGCGGTGTACGGGAGCGAAGTTTGCCAGGGGATTCGAGAATACGCCAAGCATCCGGGGGCAGCATCGCCGCTCGACTTCGGCCATTTCTCAGCGCAAAATCCCGCCCTGCGTGACGCGCGTATCTGCGGTAGTCCGGATACCGCGGCCGGCAGCTGCAACGAGCGCGCGAAGACCGTTTGGAATGAACTGCAGCAAATCGCTCAGGAGTTTTACGAACCCGGCAAGTTCACAACCTTCATCGGCTTTGAGTGGACGGCCAACATGAAACGTATCGGCATGCTGCATCGGAACGTGATCTTCCGGAGCACGACGGTTCCCGATGCCATTGCCAGCGCGGTTGAGCTGAACAACCGGCCGGAGCAGTTGTGGAAGTGGCTGGAGAAAAGCTGCACCGGCGACTGCCAGGCGTTGTCCATTCCGCACAACACGAATTTCGGTTGGGGCGTCGCGCTCGACACGAAAAACAGCGATGGCACTCCGTTCACAAAGGAGATCCTGCAACGCCGCGCCCGGACGGAACCGCTGATCGAAATCTTTCAGATGAAAGGCAACTCGGAATGCTCGCCGGGCCTTGGTACCACCGATGAACAGTGTTCTTTCGAGCAACTCTTCGAAGCTTGCAAGCAGGGTGAAGACGCGTTCTGCGCCGTTTCCCGCGACTATGTGCGCAATGCTCTAAAGACTGGGCTGCTGCTGGGCGATCAATTCGGCGTGAATCCGTTTCAGTACGGATTCATCGCCGACACAGACACGCACTCGAGCAATCCGGGCGCAACCGAGGAAAAAGGTGAGCTCGGGTACGGCGCTCCGGTAAAAGACGATGCTCCATTGAACAAGGATTTTCCCATTAACCGCGGCGCATTCAATCCGGGTGGGCTAGCGGGCGTGTGGGCGGAGCAGAATACGCGTGAGTCGATCTTCGATGCGTTGAAACGGCGCGAAACCTTCGCCACCAGTGGAACGCGCATTCGCGTGCGGCTGTTCGCTGGATGGAACTATCCCAACGGCCTCGACAAACGGCAAGACCTCGTGCAGGCGGGCTACAAGGGCGGCGTTCCGATGGGCGGCGAACTTCATGGCGCCCACGGAAAGGCTCCGAAACTGTTGGTGTGGGCGGTGAAGGATTCCAACGGCACGAACCTGCAGAAGATCCAGATTGTCAAAGGCTGGTCCAAGGGCACGGAGACTTTCGAGAAGGTTCTTGACGTTGCCTGTTCGGACGGTCTGAGGCCTGATCCGCAATCCCATCAGTGCCCGGACAACGGTGCCACGGTCAATCTTAGCGACTGCAGTGTTACCGCAAATAAAGGCGCCCCCGAGTTGTCGGTGACCTGGACCGATCCGGAGTTCGACAAGTCGGATCGCGCATTCTATTACGCGCGCGTGCTGGAGAATCCCACCTGCCGCTGGAGCACGGAAGCCGCTGTGCAGGCCAAGGTAGCTTTGTCGGCGAAGTTCCCGGCGACGATTCAGGAACGTGCCTGGAGTTCGCCGATCTGGTACACGCCGGAAGGCCGTTGAGGCAATGACTGCGGAAAGCAAGCCGCCATCGCCCAAAAGCAACAGAGAGAACAAACGATTCGTCCCAGGGGGAAAAGCTTTGAAAAACATAAGCGTGGTGCCCAGTCGAGACTCAGTGGCCTTCAGTCAATTGATGATCCGCTTCTTCATCTGCCTTCTTGGCATTGTGCTCTGCCAGACAACAGTGCACAGTCAGCAGAGTTCGCAAACTGCGTCGCGCCCAGCGCCTAATCCGTTGCGCAACGCCTACTTCGGCGATCTTCATGTTCACACCAGCTACTCGCTAGACGCTTACAGCTTTGGCAATCGCAACGACCCGCGCGCCGCCTACCGCTACGGTCGCGGTGTAGCTGTCACCCTCCCCGGCGGCATTCAGAGTCAAGTGCGTACTCCGCTCGATTTCATGGCAGTAACCGACCATGACATCTGGCTGGGCGAAGTGTCGCTCTGCAATGATTCCAGCGACTCGGCCTACAACACCGATGTATGCCGCGACCTGCGTTCCTCGGAGCAACATCCGACCCTCTCTTCAAAGTCAATGTTGAATTTGGCGGGCGGACTTTGGAAAAATCCGCCCGAGCGCAGTGCAGAGATCTGCAACAGCGTTGTAGCCGACGAGAAGAACAAGTGCTTCCAGCGCGCCCGCAGCGTGTGGCAGCAGATTCAGAAGAACGCCGACGAATTCTACGAGCCCGGCAAATTTACTACCTTCGCGGGGTTCGAGTGGACAGCCGGCTTCAAGCGCCTGGGGATGCTTCATCGGAACGTGATTTTCCGAGGTGGGCAATATCCCGATTCTATCTTTAGCGCCGCAGACCTCAACAACTCTCCGGAGCGTCTCTGGCAGTGGCTGGAGAAGGACTGCACCGGCGATTGCCAGGTGATCTCCATTCCGCACAACACCAACTTTGGGTGGGGCATCGCACTCGATTCGAAGAACAGTGACGGCACGCCCTTTACCACCGAAGGACTAGCGCGTCGGGCCAAGGCAGAGCCCCTCGCCGAGATTTTCCAGATCAAAGGAAATTCCGAATGTGCGCCCGGTCTGGGCACGACCGATGAACAGTGTGACTTCGAGCAGCTATGGAAGGCGTGCAAGCCGGGCCAGGATGCATTCTGCGCGGTCGCCAAGGACTATGTTCGCGACGCCGTCAAGCGCGGTCTGGTCATCGAAGAGAAGTATGGTGTAAATCCATTCAAGTACGGATTCATCGGCAGCACAGACACGCATTCCAGTGCTCCGGGTTCAACCGACGAAGGAAGCTGGAATGGAGGAGGTGGGCTGTCGGATGTCACTCCCGAGCAACGGCTGAATGTCAGCCTGGTCGAAAATGTCCCGATGAGAGACATCATGTTCAACCCGGGAGGCTTGGCCGGGGTGTGGGCCGAAGAGAATACGCGCGAGTCGATTTTCGACGGCCTGAAACGCCGCGAAACCTTCGCTACCAGCGGCACTCGCATTCGCATTCGATTCTTTGGCGGTTGGAATTATCCCGCAAACCTTCACCGTCAACGGGATCTTCTAGACCAAGCCTATAAGAACGGTGTCCCCATGGGAGGCGACTTGCCTTCACAAACCGAAAGCGGAAAAGCCCCACGCTTCGTGATCTGGGCAACCAAAGATCCAAACAGTGCCAATCTACAGAAGATCCAGATCATTAAAGGATGGGCTGAAGCAGGCGAAACCCATGAAGAAGTCTACGATGTAGTCTGTTCCGACGGTAAGAAACCCGATGCCACCACTCATCGCTGCGCCGACAATGGAGCCAAGGTGAGCTTGAACGATTGCAGCTACTCGAAAGACAAGGGTGCGACTGAACTCAGTACGACCTGGAGCGATCCAGATTTCACACCGTCCGATCGGGCTTTCTATTATGCGCGAGTTCTGGAAAACCCCACATGCCGTTGGAGCACCTATGATGCTCTCAAAACCAAGGCCCAACTGCCCGATTCCTATCCGCCTGTGATCCAGGAGAGAGCGTGGAGTTCTCCGATCTGGTATACACCAAGCGTGAAGACAAGGGCCGCACGATAAAGGTTCGGTTTGTGCAGGAGTGGAGGGCATTCTCCCTATCCGATGCATTCGTCGCGTGATCAAGATCGTGAGCTTGGTCCTCGTGTTCCTGCCCTGCGTCCTGAGCGCGCAGGGCATCGTTTTGCGGGGGCGTGTTGTCGATCCCCAGGGAAATGCTCTGCCAAACGCCACGGTCCAGATCGCCGATCGCAATCAAGTTGTCGCACGAACGAAGTCGGCCGCGGACAGGAAGTTTCTCTTGCAGGTGCGTTCGACTGGCGAACTCACACATAAAACTATGTTACCTCGTCCCTACCGTATGGGTAAGCGCCAAGCGGCTGCCGCCGACACCCGTGCACGCATCCTCGAAGCCGCCCGTCAACTCCTTGCGAATGAATCGGAAACCGACCTGAGCATGGAGGCAATCGCGCGCCGAGCGGATGTCTCACGGCTTACCATCTACTACCAATTCAAGTCGCGGCCTGGTCTCCTGGTGGCTCTTTATGATCACCTCGCCATCCGCGGCAATATGCGACGCATGGCTGAAGTGTTCCACGAAGCGGATCCTTCAGTCGCCTTGGAGAAGCTGGTCCTCACGTTCGTCGGTTTCTGGTCTTCAGATCCGGTCGTGATCCGGCGGCTCCGAGGAATGGCGATACTCGACGCCGAGATTGATCAAGGCATCCGCGCCCGGGACGCGCGCCGCCAGCATGCGGCTCGCGAGGTTATCAGACGAACCGTACTGGCCAGGAATAAAAGGCTGACCCCGGAAGAACAGAACCTAACCGCGGACGTTCTCAGTATGCTCACCAGTTTCGAGAGCTACGACGCGCTGGCCAGGGCCGGACACACCCAGGGAGCCATCCTTGCGACTCTAACTCGCATGGCTTGCGCCGCTATCGACTCGGCTGACTGAGTCGACGGGGGTTACACCTGATGGGTTGGTGCAGAATCCGAAACATACATCGGGACTGGTCGTCGCGGATTCGTCAACGCCGCACGGAGATTACGCCCGAATCACAGGCTAAGGGGGAGTTATGCCCCGGGCGGACTCTCAACGACACGGGCCGGAAGGCGGTTTCGAGGAGATCTCCGCGAAGCCCGTTTTCGGGATAGTTTCCGAATTGTGCCGACCAACCGGGAGTTATCGTACGCGCACGAAAAACATCATTGGCTAAGGCAACCGAAGGCTTCGAATGATTGGTTCTACGTCCTGACGAATTTGATCGAATTGGACTGCGCGTACGCGGATGAAGAATTCGGCAATCGATTTCTCGTTACGAATCCAGACAAGATACTCGACCATACTGGTTTTGCCCTGCTTGTAATCAGCGACGCAGAAAAGCGCGCGCTGCCCGGCAATGTCCCGCGAATCGTACCTGTTCGAACGGACGCGGTACTCCTTTAGCCCGTCTTTCTCTTTCCTTTGCGAAACCTTGGAATCGACATCCGCCTTTAGCACGTCGTCCATCTCTTCGGGAGTCAGCGGGGTGAGCTTATCGAAGAGACGATAGTACAAGCTGATGAGCGTATAGGTTCGCCAGTCGCGTAAGTAAATCGTGGTGGCTCGCTCTGGTTTACCTTCTCCTTCCCAGCCGCGATCCCACCAGCGAACTGACTGGAACGGGACGCAACGAGGTGGGAGACGGAAGGAGACCATAAAGTCACGATCAAGATAGGCGATGCTTCCGTCCGGCTGTTTCTTTGTGGTGTAGACGGCTTGAGCGTTGGTGGTCAGAGTCCACAACGTCAGGAGAAGAGAAACGGCGGTTAGGTGCTTGAGGGCCGTTTGGGCTGGTCGGGGCATGGAGCTAGCTCGAACTTGACAGCCCCAGGATAGCCCGTACTTTTCTGTCTGTCGATTACCCTTTGGGGGTGTTCCCGCCCGGTTAAGCCATATCATAAAATCCTTCAGTCTGACTTAGTATTCGCCACGCACGTCCAACACGACCACCTTAATCGGCCGGAATCCGTCCGTGGCCACACTACGACCTTGCGCTTTAAGCGCTAGCGCGATGGGCACATAAAGGCCACCACCTACAGACATCGGGGAGCTGTGAGCGTAGCAGGACTGTGGTCTCTCAATACTGTCGAGTGACGGGCAAACTTCCATAATCCAGTAAGCTAAGGGTTGCCGACAATGACGGGCACGTGATACCGAGCGACTCAAGTAATTGTACGCGGTAGTTCCACAATTGTTCTGCTGTATCGCCTTACGCTCGATTAATAGTCGGCGACTCGCGCCAGTTCGCGGAAACCGGTCGCGTTGGCGGCCAGACTCGAGCGAAGAAACTGACCGCCGCAGGCGATCGTAAGTTGCGCGGAAGGCATCAAAGGCTGCGGCAAGAGTTCGAATGCAAAGAGCAAACGCGAAAAACGGCACGAAGTGAGTGCGCTCTCGCGCCGCGGTTTGGAGCGTCTTAAGATGAGGGCTCTAGCAGTAAGGAAAGGCCAGACGTTAGAAAAGGCGCCTGCCGATTTTCGAGAAATGGGCGTCCTCCGGTGCGATGCATGCGGCGAGGAGTTCGTGATATGCCATCGTCCGGCGGTAGCGGATCGTTGGCGCGCTGAGCAACAAGCACACTGGCTGGAGAAGGTTTTCGCGGATGAGCATGAACGCGAGAAGAAGCACGCCGACCGGATCGAATTGCCGGACTAGCTGAAGCAACCAGTTTTCGATTTGCCTTGATAGCAGAAGTTTTGGGAGATAATTTTCTCGAGTTCCGTCATCCCCCATCGTTTGTTTGTTCCCCCTCTTCGACTGAACGCTTCTCGGGCCGAGCCAATCAACAACTTCCGGAGGCGACGATCTTATGCGGAGAATCTTCGGAATCGACCCAGGTTTTGAACTGGTTATTGTTTTACTTGGTGTCGCTTCGGTCGCGCACACTCAGACCTATCCGTTTAGCACCCTCGCCAGTTTCCAGGCTGGAGGTCCATCCGGCCCGTCATCGCTAATCATCGACAATTCTGGGAATCTCTACGAGACCTCTGTCGGCGGCGGCAAGTCTGGTTTCGGGACCGGTTTACAAGGTCACACTCAAAGGCGCCCTGACGGTCTTACACAGGTTTCACCCGAACAACTGATGGCTCGGTCCGAACAGCCTCGCACGTGACATACGTCAGGGAAACCTCTACGGCACAGCTTCGTGCACCGTGTTCAAGATGGTGCTCGGGAAGAATGGCAGCTTCACCTTTTCCACGATTTACTCCAATACCGCCGACCCGCAGCTAGGTGCCGCAACGCTTGATTCCAACGGCAATCTCTACGGCACTGCAGGCCTCCTCCGTTATCTATTAGTCGGGTGATGGGTGATAGTAGAGCACTACCAACACAAATATCCCACCAACGAGTGCTGCAATCGCCAGCGAAAGCACAAGGCCATGAAGGGTAGTGAACGATGATTGTTTCTTCTTCCTTTTCCTTACCTTCATGAATCTTGGTCACCTAAAAGTCTGCTTCGAGGTTCATCGCCTCCGGCGAGGTCGCGCAGAAGCCGATTCAAGCGCTTCCGACTTCTCTTCATGAACTACGACACGTTCCGCTTCTACGATCCGCGAGATGAACCCTTACCGAAAGCCGAACGCTCCAAGAACGGTTCGTTAAGATCGAATCGGAACCGCTCGTATCAGGGCTGCACTCCGGTTTCAAAATTCAGGGTTGAGACAGATAGCCGATACTGATATTGCGAGTTCACATATCCGATTGCGGCATCAGTTTGCTGCAACTGCGCCTGACTGAGTTCGACGATGGAGCCCAGACCGAGCTGATAGCGCTGCTGGGCGAGGTTCAGACTGAGATCGGCTTGCTTCGCCAATTCCTCAGCTACGCTGACGCGCTGAAAGGCTGTATTCGACGATAACCATGCGGTTCGGACGTCCCGTACCACACGGTCGCGCAGATCTCTCGTATTCTCCGCCGCAGCCTTCGCCCGATAATTCGCTTCCGAGGCCTCTGCAGTAAAAAGAAACCCGTTGAATATCGGGACGGTCATATTCACTCCGATGGCTCCGTACCAGCTCGAGACGAAATAGTTGGGGAAGCAGCCACCAAAGCAGTCAGGACGCACCGGCGAAGCTCCCGCCATTCCGAGCGCACTGATTGTAGGCAGAAGCTGGTCCCGCTGCGCGCGACGAAATTTCTCCGCGGCCTGTTGGTTGTAGGTAAACGCCTGCAAATCAGGCCGCTGTTGCAAAGCCGTATTGATCAGGATATCTACATCCGGTGGCGGCGAAGGCAGTTGCGTGTTTTCCTCGCTCAGTTCGTAGTTCACTTGTTTGTCGAAACCGAGCACCGCGGTGAGCGCTGCAACCGTCGCGTCAACGTTGTTTTGGGCGTCGAGCTGCAGCAGCTTGGCTTGCGATAGATTCACGTCGGCAAAAGAGAGATCTAGATTCGACCTCAGCTTGCCCTTGGTCAGTTCGTCGATCTGATGTTGAACGGATTGCCGGGTCGTTACGGTTTGATTTGCAACTTTGAGCAGAGCTTGGGCTTCCAGAGCGTTGTAAAAAGCCTGGTCGGTAGCCAGAACAATATCTTCGGTAGTCGCCAGGGCGTTGGCATTTTGAGCCTTCTCCAGAAGCTTCGAGTAAGCAACAAGGTTTACGGTACGCCCGAAGTCCGTGAGCAACTGGCCAAGTGTCACTCCTGCTCCTGCGTGTTCCAATAGGCGAGGCGTATTGAGGGCTCCGGCGCCAATGCGGCTGCCTTCGTTCGCGTCCACGGCTGTGATAGCGCCATTGAAGTTCGGGAGTTCCGCCGACCTAGCTTCTCGATAGACTTGATGCTGGGCCAAAGCAACCAAGCGGCCAACGCTGATCTGAGGATTATTCTTCAGCGCCAACTGCTCTGCCTGCACGCGGGTTAGTCGCATCGGGGCGTTCGGAGCCGGAACAGCCTGGCCTGTCTGAGGAACTTCGGAGCTCAATATATGCAAGTCTTCTGCGTTCTGTACATCTGCCCCGAATCTCAGATTCGCTTCTAGCCGCGCCGGGGTCTTGCGTTGTACCGTTTGCGGCAGCGGAGCGGATGGCAGGTCTTCCGTTATCCCCGAATTGTCAGGAGTCTGTGCTGCAAAGGATTGAGGCACAAATATGCACAGCACCAGGAGAGTCGAACGAAGCAACAATATTTTTGCCCTCATTGAACTGGCTCCGGCTCGGGAGATTGCTTATCTTTCTTTCCATAAACCAGCAAATATGCGGCTGGCACGATGAAGATCGTCAGCACAACCGATGAGGTCAATCCTCCGATGATGGCCTTTGCCATCGGCGCATATTGTTCAGCGCCTGTGCCCAGTTTCAGCGCCATCGGAATCATGCCGATGATGGTCGCCAGCGACGTCATCAAAATCGGCCGCAGACGCACGCGGCATGCCGTAATGACCGCATCCGCCGGCGTCAATCCCTGCTTTTCCAGATTGTGCGCAAAATCAACAATCAGGATGCTGTTCGAGTCCGCGATCCCCACCAGCATCAGCACTCCCATCAGCGACATCACATTCAGCGTGCTCCCAGTTAGCGGCAGAATGATCAGCACTCCCACAAATCCCATAGGAATCGCCAGCATGATAAGGAACGGATCGATGAACGACTTGAACTGAGCGGTCAGAATCAGAAACAGCAGAAGAAAAGAAATCAGGAACCCGAAGGCAAAGCTCTTGAATGACGCTTCCATGCCTTGCACCATGCCGCGCAGGTTGACTCGCACATTGTCGGGAATGCTTTTCTTGTTCTTCGCGAGGATGTCGCGAATCGCGCTGGTCACGCGTTGCAGGTCTTCTCCCTTGGGAGTCACATAGATATCAATCGCCCGCTGAATCTGATAGTGGTCGACCTCGGTTGGCGTCTGCACTTGTTTCACACTGACCACATTGTTGAGAACGGTTGTTGGCCTGCCACCTCCAGCGCAGGACCAGCCGGGCTGCGCCTTACCCAGCGCCGGATGTCCGCTGGGGCCACAGTTCATATCCGCACTCGCGTTCGGATCTCGTAGCGGAATCTGTCCAAGGTCTGCCATGTTATGAATCGCCGCCTGCCCCTTCTCGAAATACTGCACCGTCAGGTAATAGTCGTTGCCGCTCTTGCGATCGACCCAATAATTGGGAGCGATCATGTAGTTCGAATTGAGCGCTGTGATGACGTTGTCCACCACATCCTTCTGCGTCAGTCCCAACTCGCCGGCATGCACGCGGTCTACATCCAGGCGCAAGGCGGGATAATTCATGTCCTGTGGAATGTAGACCTGCCCAACACCGTGCACTTGGCGAATCTCTGCCGCCAGGTTTTGCGCGATGCCATTGATCTGCTCCAGATTCGAACTGCTCACCTGCACGTCAATCGGAGCAGGCATCCCCGAGTTCAAAATGGCGTCGACCATCGAACCGCTCGAAAAGAATGTGCGAATCTCCGGAAACTGGCTGGCCATCTTTTGCTGCACACGGTCCATATACTCGAAACTGCTCAGCCGATGTGAATCGTTCAACTGCACCTGAACGGTCGCTGTGTAAGGACCGGAATTGGTTGTGTATAGCGAAGAAAAGTCCGGCACGACGCCGATATTGGAAACGATCCTCCGCAGATCTTTGCCTTCTAACGTGCTCCGGATCAGGTCTTCTACCTTCGCGACGTACTGGTCCGTCACTTCGATGCGGGTCCCGGTGGGAACTTTCAGGTTGATGGTGAACTGCCCGGCATCGGTCTTGGGGAAGAACGCCAATCCGAGCAAGGGATAGATCGTCAGACTCGCGATAAATACGCCGCTCAGAATCGCAACCGTGAGCCCGGGACGCTGCAGCGCCCTTCTCACCCAGTATTCGTAGTAATCCAGCACCTTGTTGAACATCCGGTTGAAGCGCTCATTGAACTTGTCCATTCTGGAGGGACTCTTCACGGTAGCGTCGTATTCCTTGTTATCGTGAACTTCACCGTGCGGCTTGGCCTTCAGAAAGCGCGAGCAGAACAAGGGAATGACCGTCATCGCCACCACATACGAGGCCAGCAGCGAGAGGCAGAACGCCAGCGCCAAAGCGGTAAACAAAAACTTGGCTACTCCATAGAGGAACACCACCGGGAAGAAATCGACCACATCCACCAGCGTGGCCGCCAGCACGGCCAGACTCACTTCCGACCCGCCAACTTCGGCGGCGATCATGGGGGTGGCTCCCATCTCCAGATGGCGGTAGATGTTTTCCAGCGAGATCACCGAATTATCGATGACTCGCGAAAAGGCGAGAGCCATTCCTGCCAGGATCATCGTATTGATCGTGCCGCCCATCAAGGCCAGCACCACAAATGCTGCCAGCGCCGACAACGGAATGGACAGCAGCACCGCCGAAGTTGCGCGAAAGCTGCCCAGAAAAATCAGGATCATCAGACTGGTAAGAATCAAGCCTAACGCTCCCTCGTGCAACACAGTATCCCTCGCTTCTTTCACGTACACAGACTGGTCAAACACGATGCTGGTGACCATCTGCTTGGGGATGTCGTACAGATGCTTGATGAGTTCGCGAACCCCATCCACAACAGCGATCGTGTTTGTATCGCCCCCCTGCTTCATCACGGGAATGTAGGCGGATTTCTGGCTGTCGATGCGAACAATGTTGTATTGGATCTGGTGGGAATCTTCGGCTTTTCCAACGTCATTCACCGTCACCCAGGAGTGTCCGTTGATTTTGAGCGGGACTTTGCCCAACTCGTCCATGTTGTCGACGAGACTGTTCGAGTAAACGAAATAATCGTAAGGCCCCATCTTCACGTCGCCCGCGGGCAGAATCAGGTTCGAGTTATTGACTGCTCCAACCACGTCCATCAAGCTGAGCTGACGCGACGACAACTTATAGGGATCTACATAGACCATGATCTGGCGGTAGATTCCACCGAACACGCCGGGAATTGAAGAACCGGGCACCGTCGTGATCTGATTGCGGATCTGGAACTGGGCGTAGTCGTGCAGTTGCGTTTCGCTGAGCCCCTCGCCCTTCACCGTGACCAGCGCCACGGGCAAGCTGGACGCATCAAACTTCAGCACCACCGGCGGAAGCGTTCCCGGCGGCAGACGCTTCAAGTCCGCCAGAGCAAGGTTGGAAAGCTCGGTAACATCGGCGTCGGCGCTGGTTCCAGGCTGGAAATACACTTTGATGATGCTCACGCCCAGAAGCGATCGGGATTCAAAATGATCGACGCCCGCGGCCAGCGTAAAAAACCGCTCCAGAGGATCGGTGATGTCAGTCTCGACGTCCTCCGGCGGCATGCCGCTGTAGAACGTCGCCACCACCACTTCTGGCAAATTGATCGGCGGGAACAGATCGACCGGCATGCGCGCAATGCTGGTTACACCGATGACCAGGAGCACCAGGCAGATCACGATGATGAAGTACGGATTACGAATTGAAAACCCTGGCATAGACCTATCCAATCTTCTTGTTTCCGAACCCGTTCACTTGCGACAAATCCCCTGCTCTACTGCTGCGCATCCCCCTCATGGTACTCAGGTGTCACCACGGTTTGCGGATGAACCTTCTGGCCAGCCTTCAGTCCACTGCGATCGCTGACTACGACCTGCTCCCCTTCGTTCAATCCAGAAAGAATTTCGGCGTCGCTACTGGTCTCCAGTCCGATCTCCACGTCTCGTTGCGCCAGCGTTCCGTCCGCAGTCACGACGAGAACAGTTGTGTTGTCGCCATGGTGACTTACCGCCTGCACCGGAACGCAAGGGATATTGTCTTTCCGGTCGAGGTGAAGTTCGGCATCGGCATACAGACCCGGCAGCAAAACTCGCTGAGGATTGAGAACATCGACTTCGGTATGCATGGTCCGCGTGTCCGCCTGCACATCCACGGAGAATCGCGCCACCTTTCCGGGGAGCGTCCGGTTGAGCGAGGGGACACGAACGTCCACGGGATCACCCACGCGAATGTACCGAACGTAGGCTTCCGGAACCGGTATGACGAGTCGGAAAAGATCATCCTCGGAAAGCTTCACGATCGGCATCGCCTGCGTGCTCGACCCTGTGCCCGCCTGCACCAGCGTGCCGAGATTCGCGTAGCGCTCGGTGACGATCCCGGAAAAAGGCGCCGTGATCCGCGAATAATCAAACAGACTTTGATCGTGCGTCAGTTTCGCTCTGGCCACGGACAGCTGGCTCTGAGCCGCTTCCAGAGCCGCCTGCCCAGCATCAACCTGAGAGGACGCAGCCATATCCTTGCCCTGTGCGTCGTCTACTTCCTGTTGAGCCACAATTCCGGGCTGGCTCTCGAAGACGCTGTTCAGGCGCGTATATTGCAGATGTAGCGCCTTGTACTGCGCCTGATAGCGGGATAACTCGTGTTGGGCGCGGCTCACCTGGTTCGTGGCATTCTTGATTTCCGCCTGATCTTCCTGAAGCTGCGCCTCCAACTCAGGAATCTCCAGAACTGCCATTACTTGACCGGCCCTCACGTGCGTGCCGTAGTCGACCATCAGCTTCTTGACATAGCCGGATTCCTTTGCATACACGTCAATCTCCTGAAACGGCACCAGTTCGGAAGACAAAGTGATTTGCCTCCCGAGCGATTTGTTGACCACCTTCGTCACACCGACGGTGATCATCGGGCCGTCCGCTTCAACTCGTCCGTTTCCATTCCCTGAACAGGACGACGCAACAATAGCCATCGCGACAACAACGGTCGTGAGCGAATAGGAGAGCAGCTCATTCGATCTGCGTGCGCGCATCTTGCGGAATCCGTTGCAACTTTGAGTCATCGTGTTTCCCTTGGCCAGCATTCCCTGGCGATTTCTTAACTCAGCGTCTTCATAACCTCCCGCAGCTTCGGCACCGAGAAATCCTTTGATCGACAAAAATCGATGATCCTTAGTTCTGTCCGTTGCAACCGGTCTGCAACGACGGGAACGTTGGCCGCAACCTCCGCCGGGACCGTCAGCACACCGTGGCGGTCCCCGTGCAGCAAGTCTCCAGGCCGCACTTCCATTCCACCCACGCTGACAGTGGCTCCGACCTCGAAGATGTGGGCATAGGCGTGGGACACAGCTACATTTCCAGCGAACAACTGAATGCCCATGTTGCGCACGGACGGCAATTCGCGCACCGCACCGTTAGTCACATAGCCGATGCACCCCAAACTCTTCAAAATGGCGGCGTGCATATCCCCAATAAAGGCGCCCCGTCCCGGTGGGTCGTCCATGTCCTCTAGTACGAGAATGCGTGGTGCGGGAACCGTGAGGATAGTGTTCCAGAAATCCGCGCGGTCGTGGAAGGTGCCGCCGCCAATCGGCGGCTCCCCGCTGCGAAGGCGGGCGGTGGCCGCATAACCCACCATCGGAGGAGCATCCTCGAACATGCATCGAACTCTAGCATCGGTGAACCCAGTGTTCCGCAGCCTGACGTTAAACGATTCGATCGCGTTTGCAACCATGCACGTGTCGAACTGGCGAAGGGCGTCAAGCTCTTCTTCGGTCAACAAAGGTGCGACTGGCATGCCCATATCCTTTCGGACTCGTCGTTACTTTCCAGAAACCGCCTGCTTTATCACACTTTTCACAGATTCTGGCCAGTGGGTGTGCAGGTTTCAAAACACGCCGGGCAAGCCCCTGCGCTGGAATCGAGAGTTCTGATTCGAACCTGCTCCGCCAGCGGCATAGGCCGAGAAGCGGAAACACCCTCTCAACAGGTTTGTGAGCAAGAACGCAAGGCTAGCTGCGAAGGTACTTACGAGAGGGATTCGAAGGATGGAGGGGGCCGATTGTAGAGGCTTTCTTCAAAAAGAAGGCCTGGTACCGGCGGCCCGGCCGGCGCAATTCGAGGATAACCACTAGGAGACTGCAAAACGCTGAAGTAGATCACCGGAGGCATCCAGTCAGCTGCATCCTTGGCGAGACGCTGCCGTTTCGCCTCAGGGGATGTGTGAATCTGGGCGGCCTTTACCGTGGTGGACGAAGCATCGCCCGTGTAAGAATAGCGCGTCGCCACGCTCACAATCAACGAGCATACGGCCACCAAAATGACCGCCGCGCACCACCCCGGGAGCCGGCGATCTTCGAAATGGTTTAGCAGTGGCATCTCAAGAGCAGTTCAAAAGCCTCGTTGTTTGTAGCATATAAAAATTGAATCGCCGCAAGCAAGAGGATGGACGTGACGACGGTAATCACACCGGAACACCCCGTTTAGATAACGGCGGCGTGAGGTTGGTTGTACCATTGTGCAGGTTATTTAGCTACTGGCCGTCTCTTTTGCGAGCGCCCATATCAAACTCTCTCCGGCTGGCAAGGCGTTCGGCTGACGATCATACGCGCCATAAGCATAAACCCATTCCGCATCGACGGGTTTCCATCCCTTTTCGACAAACATTGCGATCACATCATCGAGAAACAAGGCATTGAATTCACGGCTTTCTTACCAGATACCCCTTCCAGCGCCCCGGTGGGTGCAGGACACCCTCTCAGGCTCGACATGCAGATGTGGCTCGGTTTGTCGATTGCCATGCTGGTGTTGGATATTGAGACGGAATGGACGTTGGACCATCATTGACGACATCGAGCAGCTACAGGAAATGTTCGAAGCGCCGGACATTAGACCACTCAGCGCAACCGACATTTCTGCTGCAAATCGAAGGCACGACGAAATGCTCGCGCAGAGCCCGTGGTTTCGGTTGTGGCAGCGGTATGGCGTATGTTGCCGAACCGAGTCCCCAGTGCTCCAACTAGGGAAATCGAGAGCTAACCTCCAGTTCCCTCCGATGCAGCGGCTCTCATCTTTTCTCTGATCGGCTCGTTGTCGCAATACACCTGCCACTCGGCTACCTTTCCGTTCTTGATAAGTGCTCGCCATACCGCAGGAGTCTTCCATCTGTTTTCCGGCTTTATTGTCCCACCCTTCGGGGAGAACGTCCCTCCGGCACTGCCACACAAGAAAATCACATCCCCATCTGAGGCGATCTGATCGACCTCTACCCAGTAGTCGGGCACCATTGTGAAATACTGTTGCCAACCACTCCGAAGAGCGGAAGCTGGGAACTTGTTCCCCAAAGAATCAACGAGTACGTGATCGCTGGACATGAGCTTGGTCAAGGCGTCTACGTCATGGGCATTGATCGCGTCTACAAACTTCTTTGCAATCCCCGTAGCTGCAAGATTCTTGGTCCGCACGCTCAGCCTCCTCCTGCTCTGCAATCACGCTGGGAATCGCAGCAACCACAGATGTGCAATTCGGCGACCGCGAAAATGTCCTAACCTGTCCTCTGCAAGTTGGCTTTCCATGGAGTCTGCACGGCGTAGTTCGGGGTTGCGGTCACGTTCGCTTTCGTTGATGAAATCAGCTTGCGGTGGATCAACCAAGCGACTGCACTCTGAGCGGAGCTTTTCGAAACTCCCACTGATTCAGCGAGATCGCTATAGCTGATACTCACAGGTTTGTTCTGCCCCTGCTGTTCCGCAGCCAGCCACAAATATACGAGGTAGCTCACTGGTCTGCGGTCATGCCCGACCAGATCACGCATAAGGCTATCGAGAACGTATTCGTCGAGTTTTACCATGCTATACCGACCGTTAATATAGCAATATCTCACACATTGCACAATCGCGAATGAGGCGCTATGTTGCGATTGTTCGTCTCGGAGGATTATCGCGATGATTCGTGCAATCGATATCGTCACTATTCCAGTACGTGACCAAGACACCGCGCTGAAGTTCTACACGGAAAAGTTGGGGTTCAAGGTCGCCACAAATCAGGATTTCGGCGATGGGAAACAACGTTGGATCGAACTGCTCATTCCCGGTGCCGAGAGTCGTATTGCCCTTTTCACTCCGGAGGGGTTTGAGAATCGGATAGGAGGCTTCCAACCAGTGACGTTTCGCTGTGACGACGTATTTGCGACAGCCGAAGCGTTGAAATCACGCGGGGTGAAGCTCGCTGCCGAGCCTAAAAAGGAAGTCTGGGGAACGATGGCCAAGTTCAAAGACCCAGACGGAAACGTATTCGTGTTTTCAAGCAAGTAGGCAGTACGAACCGTGAGAAGGAACGAACTATGACCTCGATCGTGAAGAAACTTGGACTGAAACCGGGAATGCGGGCGCTTGTGCTTGGTGCACCATCCGACTATCTGGACTCCCTTGCGCCCTTGCCGGACGGAGTGGTCGTCTCGAAGACAGTCGATGGCAACCACGGGTTCGTGCAGTTCTTCGCGAGCAAGAAAGCAGAGATAGAGAAATCGAAGAAGAAATTGTTGGAGGCCGCCGATCCCGGTGCCTTGGTTTGGATCAGCTACCCCAAGAAAAGCTCACGTGTGGATAGCGATCTCAGCCGCGAAGTTGTCTGGGCGGCGATGGAGGGGACAGGGTGGCGTCCAGTTTCGCAGATCGCCATTGATGAAGTTTGGTCGGCTCTAAGGTTTCGGCCAACTCAGGATGTGAAGTCTCGCAAGTAGCAAATCCCAAGACTCGCCGTGGGCGATCACTGCGCATACCACTCCGAATGCGGCGACCACCCGCCACACTTGAGGCATTGGGTCGAAGTCTACTGATGGAGGCACGCCGGGCACACTCCACCCGTATCGAACGTGTTCCAGAAGTGCCCGCAGTCAGAGGACCATAAGTTGTCCTTGCGGGGCGACCAGCCACAGAGAGGGCACCGGATGCTGGGCGGTTCCGAAGCGTCGGGCCATATCGTGCTCTCGGGAGGAGCGGAGGCCGTTGCGGTGGGAGACCTTAATCGCGATGGAATCCCGGATCTTGCTGTAGTGAATAATGTCAGCCAGACGGTGACGATCCTCCTGGGGAACGGAGACGGCACGTTCAGGCAGGTGACGTCTCAGCCGTCCACTGGAGTAGAGCCGCTATCGGTCGCGATTGGCGATTTTAATGGCGACGGAATTTCGGACCTTGTCGTCTCGAACCAGAATAACGGGTTCCCGAATTTAGGGACGGTCACGGTGCTGCTAGGGAATGGAAAGGGAGGATTCAAAGCGACGGCGGCTAGTCCGCAGACCGGTTCGATTCCTGAGACGGTTGCGGTTGCGGATTTCAATGGTGACGGCAAACCGGACCTGGTGACCGCGAATGCCGGCAGCAATACGATCTCGGTGCTTCTCGGACAGGGACACGGACTATTTGCCAAAGCGCTCACTTTTTCGGCGGGCAAAGATCCGCTTTGCGCAGTGATTGGCAAATTTAACGGGGATGGCGTCTCCGACTTGTCGATTGCGAACAATGCGACTGCATCGACGACGATATTGCTTGGAGAACGTCGATAGGCAACGTGTAACTTCGCGTCGCAAGACCGGTTCAATCCCAACTCTAGTTCGACGACGGATTCAGGCCGATTCGCCACGGTGAGCGCTCGTTCCAGTGACGCATCGTGTCGCTCGCCCACGCCGTTGTCTTATCCGTATGGCACGATGTGCAGGGATTGGCAATCTTGTATTTGTCCGTCATCGCGGGTGTGATGAATCGAAAAGTATGCGCGTGAACCGTCGTATTTGCCGGGCCTTCCGTTTCAATCGCGGGCATATGGCAAGCGATGCACTGACTACCCGCGCTTCCGTCCTTGTGGCGCGTGTGTTCCTCGAGAGTCGCTGTTCGTGGACCGTTCGGTGATGATGGTCCGTGACAATCAAGGCAGAGTGCATTAGCAGGCTTGCGCAGTTGTGCGTAGTTCGAAGTGCCGTGAACGTCATGGCAATCGAAGCACGTAACGCCACGCCGATACATCACGCTTTGCACAAAGTCGTTGCCCTGCATCCGGTTTTTGTGGGCCGTGCCATCAGGGAAATAAAGAAAATTCTGAGGTTCACCAAGGGCGTGATCTTCCAGCGTCCAATAATCGGTGAGCTTCAGTCCAACGTGATAGCCAACCGGCCAGTCGTAATATTTTCCTTCGATTGGATTTGAAAGCGGCTGGCCTTGCGAGTGGCATTGAATGCAAGTGTCGCTGGCCGCTACATAATTCATGTGCGCCGGATTGAGGGTGTTATCGCGTGTAGGATGCGCGATATGTTCACTGCCGGGGCCGTGGCAGCGTTCGCAGCCCACATTCCACTCAGCTACTTGCTTGGTGTGAATGTCATAGCCAACCGAGTGGCATCCGTCGCAGAGCGGCCCTGTTGGACGGTGCATGTTGTCGCCCGGATAGAAGGATACCCACCAATCGCCTCCGCTCGGCGGCACCTGGTACTTGCTCCACTTTTTGTTTACGACTTCCCACTGCACAGGGAGGGGGAAATAATCATCGCCGACTTTCGTGAAATACCTCTGCTTCCAGATACTGCCGTAAACGAAGGCAACTTGATCTTGAGAGAACTTGTACACGTTGTTCGTTGCGAGGTCAGGAATGATTGCATCGGGATGCTGACGCGGATCGCGGACAACGTTGGCCATCGGCGTTTTCTGCCAATGCTCGTAAATTTCCGCATGACACTTTTCGCAAGCTTGCGAGCCGACATAGTGCGCCAAAGCGGACGCTTGAATCTGCTGAAACTGCTCCTGCTGTTTTAGGGGCCGAAGACTGCGAACATAAAGAACAAGTTTCCAGCTATCGTCGTTCTCCGCCTGATGTGGATTGCCCCAGGCCGGCATTCCGGTTAGCTCCACGCCGTTTTCGATGATGTAGTGGATTTCACCATCCGTAAGGTTCTGTGTTGGCACAGCTCGAAGATCGGGCACGCGAGGATAGAGCGACTGCCCCACAGGCGTCAGCCCGCTTCCATCATGGCCATGGCAAGCTTGGCATTTGGCAAGGAATGCATCGCGCCCATCCTGAAGGTTCTGCGGAGTGGCACTAAGAAGAATCTTTTCGGTTCGGGCGGCGCTGGGTATTGAATAATTGCGCACTGCGCGGGCGGCAGCAGTCTCAAGAGCGGACGGCTGATTTGTGGCACGAAAGCCACGGTGAATCAAAAGTGCCGCAGCGGCTGCAACTATGACCAAGAGGAGCAGCAACGCGAGCATGAACGCTTTCCAAGCTTTCATCTTGCCTCCGGCATGCCCTGGACAACGGAAGAGATTCTAAATGAAAGATGAAATTCGCCCGTCAAGCCGACACGTTGGGCAACGTAATCCGCCCATGGTTGGCGAAAAAATCGCCATCTCTAACAATGTCGGCGCTGTCAAGTTCTTTGCGAGCGTACTAACCCGTGCACTCCGAGGAGCGCGCCATTTCGCTCTAGTTAGAAGATCATTTGCCGCGCCTGCGTATCTCCCGCTTGATGTGGCGATACAGCCAACAAAGCACTATAACCAGGGATGCAGCGTAAAAGGCGAGGGCGAGCCAACCGAATCGAGCCGATCGGGTCCCCTTTTAGAAAAATAGACGCTACTTGTTAGGAAACAGTCTCAAAGTGTTCGTCGCATCATCCACATAGTAGAGTCCCGCACTGGTGACGAATGCCACGCCGAACAAGGCGCCTGACCCAGGCGGATTCCCGCTACTGTCCAACAGCGTTTTTCCGATTTGCGTGCCGGAAGGGGAGGTCAACACCATAAAGCCATCATCTCCATTGGCCGTGATGATGTTCCCCGTGGACGTAACCGTGAGTCCGAGCGGATCATTCAGCGAGTGACCACTCAAGACGGGTGTGCCTGTTCCAGCAGAAGTGGTGCGTTTCAGCGCATTGGAGATAGAAGCAATCCGGTTATTGACACTGTCGGCAACGTACAGCGTCGAACCGTCTGCGCCCAAGTAAACCCCTGTCGGTCCAATCATCAGCGCGTTAGGATCGGTTTTCTCGGAGAATGTAGAACCAATGGTGGTCATGGACTGCAAACTCGGCATGGATCCGTTTGCAATCGCCAGATTCAGCCGCAGAACGGTCCCTCGATTCACGACATTGCCACCGCCGGCAACCGTTCCATTCAACACGTTCGTTACGAAGAGTGAGGCAGTGATGCCGCTATCGGACACCGCCATATCCCAGGGGCCGTTGATCCCGTGCCCGGAGAATGTCTCGACCAGGGTGCCGTTGCTGTCCAGAACGAGCAGGCACCCAGCCTTGGCGGTGGCAGAGGTTCCATCGGTGGTTGGCAGGCTTCCCACTATGACCCAGCCGGTCTTGAGCACCACCAGCGCGGTGGTCAGGCCGATTCCGCCCGGGCAGCGCCCCGGCAGCGTCGCGGAATTGATCTGGGCGAACTGGCTGACGGTTCCGTTCGGCGAAATCTGCATAATCGTGGTGCCGGTCCCTTGCAGATTTGCGCTGTTGTTGAAATTGCTGATGAGAAGGTTTCCTGCCGTAAGCGTACCAACAGTTGCAGGTACGACAAAGAGTCCGTACGGATTCACATCGCCATTACTTGGAACCGTGGAAGCGATGGTTTGAAGGGTTGTGGCATAGGCTGAGCTCAGCAGTGCACTGACTGCACAGAAAAGAATGAGGGCCCGCGAAGGGCGAGTCCGACAGAGTGAAGCAAGAATGTTCATGGTCAGATGACCTCCTGGAATCGTGGTTCTGCATCGTGGGGCCCTGACTAACGAGCCAGTACGGCTCACCGCAGTCAAAGCTTATGTTGCGAGCGGGGCGCCAAAGGGATTGTCACTAGATTGTTAAATCTGCAGAGATGAAGAAGTTTGCACCTGCGGAGAAGCCTACGTGATGTATTCCGAATGTATTCGTCGTTGGCATATTGCGAGATCACTTCCCTGTGCTGCCGTCCTTAAGTTTCAGTTCCAGCCGTAAAATCCTTCCCGAAGCTGTGATGTTTTTCTTCGCGGATGACCCCGAAACCCGCCTCTTTGTAAATGTGTCGCGCCGCGTGCAGAATGCTCTACGATGCCGACGGGCCTCCGCGCCGCTTGCTGTCGCGAATCAAAGCGGACAGGCTGAACGCAGTCCTGGTTACGGCAAGAGAGTCTTCCCTCCTTGTTTTCATTCTCAGCCCTTGGAGGGAACCTCTGGACGCCTGCGCGATCGGGTTTCCACTTTTTTGCCTAGATGTCACTCTGTCACTCTGATTTCTCAATTCTCGACCTATTTAGGCGGAAGCCTTGTTCGCTCTCATGGCCTCCCTGAAATCACGCCGGACTTGTTCTTCGCGTTTTAGGGCTTGGTTAAGCTCCTGAACGATCTTCAGCAACTCATCGGGATCTTTTGCTCCCAGCGCGGCGTAGCACAACTCTCTCCAGTTCTTGCGCTCTCTTTCAGCCATGCTGCATTTCCTCCGGACACTTGGCTTCTGTAGGAATATCGCGGTTGCGCTCATCCCCGACCGTCACTTCTGCTCCGAAACCGAGGACCTCTCTCCTCGTACTCACAGTGGCGCTTCCCCGGCTGACCGCTTCTAGGGCCGCAACAATCGAGCCAACGATACAAAACCCGATCAGTACAGTCAGAGCGCTCAAACACAGACCGCCCAGCAACTCAACGGTGGTTTCCAGCATGCGCACGTCCCTCTGTGTCTAAGTCTAATGGTGTTCGCCCGAGGTCCCAGGCAGATCGACTGGCCACACTCTCGGCAACGATCAAAGCGCCGTGGCAGGCAGGAAAACCCTGCCTGCCAGGAGCCTTACGATCAGAATCGGAAAGCAATTCCAGCGGACGGTTGCGCCGTGTGCGTCCAGCTGTCAGTGTTGAGTGCCCTGACACCAAAGTCGGCATCTTTGTAAACGTAACCCCTGTACTCAGCGAGCAAAGACAAGTGTCTGGTCAGCGCGTAGTTAACCCCGCCGCCATAGAGAAAAGCACCTTTCGCCTGGGTATCAGCGCCGGAGACAAAGCTCCCCGCGTTGCCGGTCGGATGAAACACCAGGCTGCCACCTCCGCCAAGAACATAAGGGTTCAACCTGGCTATTCTGAAAGGAAGGCCTACAAACACATCGGCCGTGGCTGTGTGCACGTCGGATTGAACTCGCGACACTCCGCCAGTAGAGAAATACCTCTGGGTATCGCGGTCGTAGCCGTAGTTCGCTTCGCCGGACAGCCAGCGATTGAAGTGATAACGGTAGCCAACGAGAAACCCGCCGGTATTTGTTGCCGTCCGCGAGATTCCCTGGCCGTTACTATCTTTCGTGAAAAAGCCCGTGCCTTGCACACTGATCTCCGACCGGCTCTCTTGAGCTGTGGCGCCAAGAGCTAATAGCATGAGAAAGCCTGCAAGCATAATTGCAGTTCGTCGCATCATGTGACTCCTCCATATTTGAATCTGTGCCTACGATTCCGCGACCTTGATGTCACGGTTCGTAAATCGTGTCTCGACTTCGATACTGGCATCTGAGGTGCCAAAGTTGTGCCCATGGCGCGGTTGTCCTGAAATGCTTGAGCGAGGGCAGGTTACGCACCTGAAGCCGAAAGTTGACTATGCGGTCTGTCAAGCGCCCCGACACGTGGTTTGACATGTGGCGAAGGCAACGACATTTTGTCGAAGCTTTCTACCGCTTCACTACATCAGATCAAACATATCCACGAATCGGCAGCGCCCTTTGGGGGGCGTCAGCCGTGGGGTGTTCCTAATTGATGTGACAAGCGAGCAAGTCTATGGGCAGTTTGGCAGCAACTATCTCAGAGACCTACACCCAACGCTATGAGGCGCTGCTGCGCGCGACCAGTTCCATTGGGACGTGCAGCGATTGCGATGCCGTCGCTGACATGCTTTTGAAGACGCTGCTCGAGGTTGTTCCCTTCGACTACCTGCAGCTGGTCGCGTTTGAGAGTGACACCAAGACAGTCGGGTGGCATCTGCTCTACTCAGATGGCAGAAAGCACGATGTGCCCGAGGCGGATGTTGTTCTGGAAGATACGCCCATTGCGTGGGTACATGAATCTCAGCGGGCTCTCGTAACGACCGACTGGAGAGCGGAGGCGCGGTTTGCGAAGCATGGGGAATTCCTGAATGAACTAGGTATCGCCTCTACTTGCGTGCTTCCGCTCGCGAGAGGCGAGCGCCGGCTCGGTGCGCTGAGCATTGGCAGCACCCACGCGTATGCCTACCCCGAGGAGGAAGTCCGCTTCCTCTCTCTGGTTGCCAACCAGATTGCGCTAGCCATTGATGCTGCGGTGAACTTCTACTTGTCGCGGCAGGCCCAAGATCGGTTGAAGCTCATCCTTGACCTAACCAACCAGGTCGTCTCGAACCTGAATTTTCAGGAACTGCTGCGAACCATCTCGGCGAGTGTTCGCCAGGTCATGCGCTGTGACGCTGCTGCTATCATGCTTCCCGAGCCAGACGGAGCGCACTTGCGAGTGCACGCTCTCGACTTCCCAGACAGCAGGGGAATTTTCACAAAGCAGGTATTGATTCCCATCGCGGATTCGATTCCGGGTGAAACTTACCAAAGCGGCAAGCCCTGGGTCTTGAACCGACTCGATCCGGCTGAGGTGCCTCCTGAGATGTACGCAAAGGCCTCAGGCGAGGGTATCAATTCGTTCTGCGACATGCCTCTCATCAGCAGGGATCGCTCGCTTGGCGTGCTCGCCCTGGCGAGCCGGGTAGAAAATGCTTTTGATCGGGAGGCGACGACCTTTCTGTCCCAAGTCGCGCAGCAGGTCGCGATCGGCGTGGAGAACGCGCTGGCGTACGGTGAGATCGCTGATCTCAAAGATAAACTCGCACAGGAAAAACTGTATTTGGAAGAGGAAATCCGCGGCGAGATGGACTTCGAAGGAATTGTGGGGCAGAGTTCGGCTCTCCGCCATGTTCTGAATCTCGTGGAAACCGTGGCTCCCAGCGACTCGACGGTTTTGCTTCTCGGCGAGACCGGCACCGGAAAAGAATTAATCGCGCGGGCGATCCATGAACGCAGCCGGCGTAAGGATCGGACGTTCGTAAAGCTCAACTGCGCTGCGATTCCGACCGGGCTGCTCGAGAGTGAACTTTTCGGGCATGAACGAGGCGCCTTCACCGGCGCGATTGCGCAGAAGGTTGGCCGCCTCGAACTGGCCGACCAGGGCTCGCTGTTCCTGGATGAGGTCGGGGACATCCCCGTCGAGATCCAGCCCAAATTGCTGCGAGCTTTGCAGGAACGTGAGTTTGAAAGGCTGGGCAGCAACCGAACCAAAAAGGTCGATGTTCGACTGGTCGCGGCGACCAATCGCGACCTCGAAAAAATGATGGAGAATCGCGAGTTCCGCAGCGATTTATACTATCGTCTGAATGTCTTTCCCATCCGCATCCCACCTTTGCGCGAGCGCCCGGAGGATATTCCTCTGCTGGTCCGCTACTTCACGCAGAAGTACGGCCGCCTCATGAACAAGGAGATCGAATCGATTCCCACCGCAGCCATGAGGAAGCTCTCGAGTTGGCATTGGCCGGGGAATATTCGTGAGCTGGAAAACTTCATTGAGCGTTCGGTGATCCTCACTCACGGCACAGCTTTGCAGGCTCCGATCGCCGAACTGAGCAACAACGGCAGGACCACTCCAGTTGCAGGGACGCGCGAGGCGAATGAGCGCGATGAGATGGTCCGCATTTTGAAAATGACCAACGGACGAGTAGCTGGCCCCGACGGGGCCGCGTCCCGTATGGGCCTCAAGCGAACCACTCTCATCGCTCGCATGAAGAAGCTGGGCGTTGACCCGCGAAGGGCGTCATTAGGCTAAGACAACGTCGAGCCTCACGACAGCACTCGCTAGACTAACCAAGGTTTGCAGACCCTTAGATCTCATTGAGTGTCTGCCACTTCCCTTGCTTTGAGCCTTCTCTATCCTTTTACTCTCGGGCTCACATCTCTCGCCTCCAAATGTCTCCAAGTGTCAATTCTGATTTTGACATTCGTTGACACAATCCTCCGACGATTTTGGTCCCGCCAATAGTTTCAACATCTTGCAGGCCTGCGCCTTTGGCATGCGCGTTGCGCTTACTAATCCGTCCTGAGACCCATATGTTCAAGATTTCCATCGTCGATACCCGAAGTCAACGCAAGCTGGTGGTGGAAGGAAAACTGTGCGAACCCTGGGTCGCTGAGCTTCGCCCCACCTGGCGAAATGCGAGCCGTGACTTAGATGGCCGGAAAGTGGTTATAGACCTGAGCAGCCTGACCGTCATCAGCCGCGAGGGAGAAGATGCGATTTTCGATCTTATGAAGCAGGGCGCAAAGTTTTCCTGCGCCGGCATTCTTACTCGACACGTGCTGAAGGGACTTGCCCAAAGATGCCGATGCGCACCGTCGCGAGTACTCGAAAAGAAAGAATGAGATGCGGAACACATCAGAAAAATATCTTGGTTGTCGATTTTCACCAAGCTCAAACGACTAATACATGAAAGACGGAGGTGAATATGCCGGAGGCAAAGCAAATCACGAGACCCTTGGCGTACGCAAGCAGCGACGATTTCCGCCGGGTCTTTGACCAGGACATGAACAGCCTCTTCCTGCTCTCGTTTCTGCTAACCGCGGATCATGAGAAGGCGGAGCAGTGTTTTGTCTCCGGACTGGAGGACGCGGTAGAGGGCAACCCGGTTTTCAAGGAATGGGCGCGTTCCTGGGCTCGGCGAGTGATCATCGTAAACGCCGTGAGGGCAATCAATCCGCGGCCAATGGAAGAAAATGGCCGTTCGAGCTCGGCCCCGGTCAGCAGCAATGGCAAAACACCGCAGGTGGCGCAGGTCGAGATTACCGCAGTTCTTGCGCTCGAGCCGTTTGAGCGCTTTGTCTACGTAATGACGGTTCTGGAACGCTACTCCGATCAAGATTGTTCTCTTCTACTGGGCTGCGCACGGCGGGACGTGGTCGCCGGGCGCAATCGCGCTTTCGAGCGAATTGGAAGCGCAATGGCATCGCACTCCATGCAACTGCCGCCTGCCAGCTCAGAAAAACCGGTACCGGATGACCACCGCAGTACCCTGATTGAGCTGCTAGTTGCTCAATGTTTAGCGACTTCGGCGTAATCAAGAACCTTTTCAGATGCAGATAAGGATGGCCATGAACATGACGGTCTCTCTGGTTCAAATCTACCAAGCCCTGGGTGGCGGCTTGCAAAATTAGGATTCGGTTGTATTGTGGGCGGGTGCCGCGCCGAGACGGCACCCTCTGTGAAATAGCACTCAAAGAACGGTTCGCTACGCAACTGCTTTGCTCTGGGGCGCAGAGCCTGCTCGCTGTGCAGCACCTTTCGCGAGGAAGTTTACCAGTTCAGAATTCACTTCCTCCGCGTGGGTCCAGGTAATGCAGTGTGGCCCATCTTTCACCACCACTAAGCGGGCTCCTTTGATCAGTTTGGCAGTCCTGTGCCCGGACGCAGTGATCGGCAGAATCCGGTCCGCATCTCCGTGAAAGACCAGCGTGGGTACATCGATGCGGGCCAGGTCCTTGCGGAAATCCTCGTGCCACGTTGGCACGCAAGCGAGGCTGGCCGTGGCCGAGGCTCTGGCTGCGACGTTCCAGCTTGCCTGAACCACTTGTTCACTGACCCGCTTGCCCAGCAGAAGGTCTGTGTTGTAGAAATTCTTGAAAAAGTCGGTGAAGAAGGTGTAACGGTCCGCGGCGACGGCTTTCTGGATTCCCTCGAAGACGCTCCCGTCCACGCCCTCCGGGTTGTCCGGTGTTTTCAGCAGGAACGGTGGAACTCCTGAGACGATTACCGCTTTGCTCACCCCCTTCGATCCGTATTTCCCCAGATAGCGCGCCACTTCACCGCCGCCCATCGAGAAACCAGCCAGCGCGAAGTCCCGCAGTTTGAGGTGCGTCACCAGCTTGTGCAGGTCCTCGGCGAACGTGTCGTAGTTATAGCCCGTGGTGGGCTGGCTGGACTTGCCGAACCCTCTGCGGTCATAAGTAATGACCCGGTGGCCTGCGTTCAAAAGAACTGGTAGCTGCTTCTCCCAGGAAGCGCCGCTCAGCGGATAGCCGTGAATTACGACAATGGGCTTACCGGAGCCGTGGTCCTCATAGTAGAGGTCGATGTCACTGGAGTTTTCTTTTCCAACGTTCACGTATGGCATTGGGGATTCTCCTTTTGTCTCATTTCTCAGGTGTATAAGTTGAAGGTTGATTGGGATCGCGTGTGTTCAATAATTCTAAACCCCGCCACTGTGATCGCGGAGGCGTGGGCACATAGTCACCGCTACACGCTCTCGCCCGCTCGATCAGCAGCTCCCGTTCGCGAGTGTTTCTCGTGAGCCCGGCTGCGGGCGGAAGTGATGAAGCCGCTCGCCACCCCTGTACTCGGAAGGCATGGTCAGTTCGCTGCTTCATGTGCTGATTGTGACTCCGGTGATCTTCACTTGGTTGCGAGAAAGAGAAATCTCAAGTGTTGGTACAAAAGCCGAACGCCAATAACAGAGGCGTTTTCCAAAAGGCATTCTTCGGGAAATCGCTAAAAAGAATGGAAAAAACGAGGTCCGCTTCACCCACGTGGACTCATTTCCCGACCATGAATGTTATGGCGCTTGCTCAAGCGCATGGGGCTCTTACATTAACGGTAGTTTGCGGAGCAGAGAATCGGGGTGCGATGAGGGTGCCGTCTTTGCAGCAATGGCAGATAACTTCCGGCTAGCGACAAAAGACCGCAAACAGGCCGTTTTTCTGGTCGATTCTACTCGATGACGAGTATGCCGAAGCCCCGCTGTGGGCCAAGCTGGGGTTCGCCGCGCAACCCATGGAGAACGTGGGCGCAGACTCCCAACGCGACGCCGCCCACCTATGACCCTCCGATCAATTTAGGGCGGACCCTGAGCTCGGTCGCTTCTCGCGCCGTCCTGTGTGCGATGTCCAATCCCGCGTCTGCTTCGTGATGCATCGTTACGGTGGGAACTTCCAAGGAGCGCATTAGTGCCTGCCCCGGACATCCTCGAAGTCAACAAGGCAATCTCAGCTATTCGCGCCCTTGACCTTAAGAGCGATCGACGAGATCATGATGATATTTCCCTGTCCTGTACGCCAATGTCCCTTGACGTGTCAAGGTATTTTTGCGGACGCTTGACGGACGCAGGAAAAACCCTTAGTCAACTTTTTGACTAAGGGTTTCTGAAACCAGCATGGATACTGGAGAATCTGGTGAGCGCGGAAGGAATCGAACCTTCAACCTACTGATTAAGAGTTGCAAGTACATTGCAAACAAAGGATTTACTCTCGGCCGCCACTGTTTGCCACTATCTGCCCTAACTTATTTCTTTCCCAATACTTACACACCGATGGCGAATAAGCCTTAGCAAACAGGAGCACTCCAGGGGGGTCATTCGCGGGGGTCACTCGCAAATAATCTACTTCTGGCATTCGTAAGCGAAATCCAAACCGTGAAAACTGCGATCTGCCTTTACGCGACCTCCGCGCTCCGCACAAAATGTTAATACGTAAAACGGACTCCTACTCTTTGCGTACCCCATGCTGTCTCCATGCCCTTGAGCAGCTATGGACGTTGAGCCCGGAGACAGACGGACCCGACTCTTCCATGCGTCGCAAGAATCAGAGTAAGGAATCCCATGAGCACGACCGCAATCGAGCAACTTCTCAAAAGTCACGGTTTCGACCTCGCGCGTCAGAAAAAGCACCGGGTCTATAAGCGCGAGGACGGCACCATGTTTGTCACAGCGTCCACACCGTCGGACTGGCGGGCGGAACGAAAGCAGATTTCAACTCTGTGCCGCGTCCTCGGTACGGACAAACGCACCCTGCTCGCGCCTCTAGAAAGAAGGAGGCGACGAGGAGCCGTCGCACCGACGTCGACTCCCATCGTATGGGATACCTTGCCGAATGCAGATCGGCCAGGCCTTTCCAATGAGAAGGTTCCCGCAAAGCAAGAGAACAAACTAGCAAAACGGCTAGATCGAATCGAACGCAATCGCGCCGCAAAGGCGGCGAGGAGGGCGGAAAGGCTGGACCTATTTTTCGAGCGGCCCGCGGTGCTGTTCGTAGATACCGGGGAGATCCTGTTCTCAGACAATCGGGGCATGAAGGTCCTCAGGAACATAATCGCCCGACGCATTAAGCGTCCTAGGACCGCCACCATCGAGCTTTCAGGCCGATATCCGACGGGCGGCGAGTTTACTGCGGAAGAGATCCTGACTAATCCGGATGTGCTCTGCATTCTGAATTGTCCGCACTGTGGTGTGACCTTCGTCTTCAAGGATGGTTCCGTCATCCGCAGCAATCGTGATGGCGCGAACGAACTCTGGGACGCACTGAGGCCAGATTCTGCCGCTCTTGGAACTTGCGACACGGATCGCTGAAAACGCGGTGCTTAGATTCGGCGAATACGTTCGTAACATCCGTCAAATGGAAACTGCCCCCCCAGGCGGGGTACGGTAGTCGGAGTGAGTGACGCTAATAAAACCTCAAAGACTTCCGGCCTCGGCCCCGGCACCACCCGAGGTCGAAGGAGAAATCCTTCGACCTCGAGTGAGGTGATTATTCATCTACGCGATCTTGCGGTCGATGAATGGGCGGAGATCGATGTTCCCACCGATACGGGCCTGGCGGCGCCGGAAACTCCGGTCCGAGTTCTAGTGGATGAGGACCTCCCTGCCGAGTTCTTGGTCGGAGACAGCAAGGTCCTCTCGCCCGGAAGAGTCAGAATCCGAATGTGCAACAACGGGCTCGAACCCTCCGCTGCCCGAGAGATCGCGGTTCGAATCCTTCCGCTCGAAAGCCGGGCCCCGCTTTTTCCAGAAATCAATTTTGATAAGTTACCGGAGATTGAGATATGACAACTGCAACGCAAGATCGCGAGGCCCTCGGCGCGCGTATCCGTGAGATCGACGAGAAAATCGGAAGTCTACGCCCGCGACTGGCGAACCTAAGGGAGGAAGTCGCAAAGCTGATCGAGAAGGAAAATCGGCAGGTCCGTTTGTATGCGGAGGCCGATCCACGCGACAAGAAGAAGCTTGACAAGAGTTTGACGGAGATTGTCGAGCAGCGTGCGTCACTAGAACGGGAATGCAAAGGCGTTGCCATTTCGCTGGCGGAACTCGAAGCCAGCCGCGCCGAACTGTCTCCCAACTTGCAGCAGTTGTTGGAGACGGAGCAGCGCGAAGAGCGCAAACGCAGAATTGAAGAACTCAGGAGGCAACACCAGGCGGATCAGATAAAGGAACAAGAGGCCGACCGGAAATTGGTCGAGGCGCGGGACCGCACCAACAAGAGTTTCTTTTTGTGGAAAGCCGCCTTGGATCAACTGGCCGCGGATGCACAAGCCGACGCGCTTAGTCAGCAGAAGGAACAATGGGCTCGGATTTCTGGACCCAACGCGGCGAAGCAACCGCGCGTGAACTGAAAGGAAGGATCGAGGATGGCTTTAAGGGGAGAATTTGGTGATTCGGGCCTGGAAATGCGGGCGGAGCCACTGTTGAAGAAGTCTCCGACGGATGTCGGCAAGATGCTGGAAGAATTTGTCAAAGCAGCGGACGGCCTAGAGAAGCGCAGCGGGGATTTGGACACGGACCAGCTCTACGAATTGCAACAGCAACTCGGGCTGATTGTGGGACAAGTGCAAAAGGACATCTACGGGAATCTTGCAACGTCCAGCGCAAAGAAATCTTAACGCAAGTTTGGCCTGCGCTCCTTTGCCGGGAACTGATCGGTTCCTGGCAGTAGCGGCCTCTTCACCCGCGAGTGGGCCAACTAGAGGCGCCGGTTTAAACTCATGGGCCGGCGCCTCAAATTTTATCGCTTGAATCAGCCTGTGATCCGCTTCCAGGCTACTTGCTAGCTTCCATGCCGCGTATCTCCCGCTCGACGTCTCTGTGCCGTGCCTGTGCGAAGTCACATTGCCATCTATTCCACGCGGGAGTTCCCGGATTTGCATTCACATTCGGCGTGATTTTTTCATTTCCTGGATGGCAGAAGGTCTGCGAGGCTCTTTCGTACGTGTGCAGGGAATTGTACAAATCGTGACGCCGTTCTTCACGGGCCGCCTCGCGCGCATTTTCATCGGCTTCGCGCCGTGCGCGCGCCTGTCTTGACAGCTCATTCGCGTAAAGCCCGAGACCGATGGCGGAGATCGTGACTATTAAGGATGGGAGAATGACTGTGGTCTTAAGCAAAGTTCCTCGCGAAATTGAGGATCGCATTGTGAGGTACCCATAGTACTCTTGGTATCGTTGCTTATCCATGGGTGAGCGCCGATACATGAAGCATGCAATCGAGCGGAAAACGGACGGTTCAGGTCAACGTGAAGATGAATGCCGAGGATTTCGAGCTACTGAAAAGAGCTGCGCAGAAATTATGGCCTGACGCCGTCATTAGCAATTCGGGGATTTTGTTGGGGATGGCGAAAATCGCGGCCCGGCGCGTTGTTGAAAACGACGGACCAAAGGCGAGAAGCAGGTAAGGCTCGCCGATGGCAGCCTTGATCCCTCAGCGTTCACCCGCCGTGGCCGGTCGAGGCTCCATTAAGCAGTCACCCTCGAAATTAAAAAAAGCGAGCAGTGAATTCGTAACGCGGGGCTGGAAACAATTCGCCGCGCGGGACAGGAAGTTGGCGGGGGCAAGTTTAGTGAACTCTCGGGTCCTCCATGATTACCTTGCTACGACTTTGTTCCTCCTACGATCTATCACGCTTCCCGCATCAACCACCTCGCCACCGGTCTTCGAACAAGGTCGGAGATAACGGCTATTGGTGCGACCAGAGCAGCCCATGAGAGTACCCAGTGTTGGAGTCGGTGTATGGGCCCACAGCCTCGGCAAAATCGTTCACGCCGTATGCGACGTTAGCTGTGGTGCCGTATTGAAGGATATCCAAGGTGAATCCTCCGGTCCACACGAATCCACACTGGAAGCTTTTGTCGTTGCATGCGGTAGAGTTGTAGAACCCCGCTATCTCTTCGTTGGAATTAATGCCGTGGGTCACCGTGTTTGGGTTTCCCCCAGGGGTAAGCGCTAGAACAATTCCGGTCCAAGATGGTGGAACTGCGGATTCTTGGTAGTCCTCGGTAACCCCGTTGTAGTAATAGAGTCCTGCAACGGTGGCATCACCATTAATACTGTATCCTAGCGTATATTCGAATGTTCCTCCACCACTGATTCCTAGTGGATAAAACTGACCGCTGTAATATATGAATGTTTGGTAATAGAAGCTAATGGGAGCATAAGCGACGCCCACAATCTGTCCGGCGTCATTGACCCCGTACAAGTAAGTCGCTATTGCTCCAGGATAATCAATTTGTACTGGCGATTTTCCAGGATTCAGCTGAAACCGATGATACTTAGCGCTGGTATCTTCGAAGAAGCCTACAATTTGGCCTAGCCCGCATTATTCGTGAAGACATCGCGAGCGCCCAGTCATTGGTGGGAAGTGGGTTGTAAGTCTCGATAGTTGGGGTTGGTCGAGCAAAGGAGCAAAGGAATCGAAGAGTTCCAAGAGCGGGATGCTCAAGTTGCCGGATGGAGAGACAGCGGCGCCGTGACCGTCATCGGTGTGGAATTCGGGTTGAGTTGGTAAACCGAAAAAGGGATTTAGCCGGTGGCCGCGCCGAGCGCCAGAGCCACACGACGGAAGGCGGGTAGAAACGGGAAGGAAGCGGGCAGATGGACGACGACGCGTCGTACCGAGACCAAGACCCGAGCGCCTAGCTTCAGCAGTCGTTCGCGCAACATGTCAACTTGAGCGCGGGCACAAGCGGTACCGGCAGCCCGCAAGCGCAACTCCTGCATCAGGACGTACGCCGCGGCGGTGAGTAGGACGCGAAACTGATTGGCCCAGAAGCTGGTGCAACTGGTGCGGTCGATGTCGAGCTTGTGCAGCTCTTTTATACGATTCTCGATGTCACCGCGCTGGCAATAGACATGTTCGTAAATCCACTGTGGACTTTGTTTCATGTTGGTGATGACGAAACGAGGATTGTCTTTCGGGTCTTTGTCGGCGGCGCGGACGACCTCGGCTTTGATGATGACGCGGCGCAGACCTGGCCACTTCCCGGCCTTGTAGCGGACTTCCCCGTAAATATGTTCGGTCTTTCCGCTGCGCCGCGAGAGCTGGCGCGCTCGCCGCATTCCGCTTTCGGCGACGCGCTTCAACACCGCATTCTTGGCCATCGCGACCACGTATTCCAGTTTTGGCTGGGCGTCCAGAAACTGGAGCAGGGCCGGATGCGCGAACCCGCCATCCAGGCGTACCCGAATCTGTACTCCAGGAATATGGTGACGAATCATCCTCACCAAACGCCGCAGGAGGGCGACCGCGCCCACCGCTGCTCCCACGTTGCCAGGCCGTAACACCGCGGCGCAGAGATACGGTTCGGCTTCGTCGTTGAAACTGACAAAACCCATCACCGGCAGGTAGCACCAGGTGTCGTAATGTCCGTTAAAAAACGACAACTGCTGCGCGCCGTGCGTGGGATCGTCGGTCGGATCCAGATCGATGGTGACGCGATAGGCGCGATGGCGCAGCCGCTTGGCATGGCGTCGGATCACGCTCTCCGCCAAGAACTGGCCCGAACGATAGAGTTCCTTGACCCCAACCCCGTTCTCGAAACGCGACAACGTCGGCTGCGAAGCCAGGTCGCGACCCTCGATCGGATCGCGATCCAGAAGTAGTTTGTGAATCGGATCCACGGACAGGCGGGCCGAATCGTTGGCGTCCGGGTAGCCGCAGGCGATCGAGAACACTCGCTGCGCCACCAACTCGCGCAACGAATGATCGACCTTGCCCGCTTGCCGATCATCTCGAAGGCAGGAACTCAGTCCAGCCACCAAGTCATAGTGCCGATCCGCGGCCTTCAGGAGCAGAGCCCCACCGTCGGAACTGCCCTCGCGCTGATCAAACTGGGCAACGATTGGCTTGCGACAAATTCCTGGGAACAACACACACTGTGTTGTGCTATCGTCTGACATTAAGGAAGCCTCTTTTGTTTCTCAAACATTGTCTAGTCAACATGTTTGTAACAGAGGAGGCTTCTTTTGTCTTCAGATCTCTTCACCTTCACGAATAAAGCGGGCTAGGTTGTTAATGCCAAATGGTTCGACGTTATTGGACCCGGCAACGCTGATCGTAGCACACGTGCCTCCGTTGTTTTGAAAGGCCGTAATCGCGCCTCCAATTGAAGCTTGATAAGTACCGATCACGGTTCCCATTTGCGATGGGCCATTAATAAATGCCGTGCCGCTCATGTCATTCATGGCAGTGGGAATTGTGCTGATCGTTCCAGGGCAATCGATGGTAGTGGCAGTGTATGTGTAGGATTTCGCAATCGTATTGGCATTTGCGATTGTGGCATTTTCGATGTCATAGTCCATGGATTCGTTTAGGCCCTGACCGCCGAATGAGGCGCTGGGCTGTTGAATCAGGAACTGATGCATTCGTTGACCGTTCGGCCAGAGTAGATCGCTAAGTCCTATATTCCAAGTTGTGACCTGCGGCGGTTTACCACTTGCAGGAGTCTTTGTGATCCAAACATCGTCTGGTATCGGACTGGCCTTTGAAAAATCGTTGCTTGCTGGTGTGGCGTTCCCATAAACTCCCGCACTGTAACCCTTCAGATGTAGTTCATTGTCCCATCCGCCAACGAAAGCTTGCACAGCCAAAGCTGCGGCCGCCTGTTGGGAGGCGTTGCATAGAGCTGTGTTCCCGTAGTAGTTTTCTATGTCCTTGTAGATAATCGGTGTAGTGATCCCGAGAGATTGGGCGCTCTGAATGGCGGCATCTGCCTCAGCTGTACCATCTGAGTTCGGGTTCGAGCTGAATACGGAGGCATACTGCACACACTGGCCTTTTACGGTTCGGCATGCGCATGGCGATTGTTCCCCAACCCAGGTCGGGATAAGCCCCCAGCCTTGGGACTCAACAGTGGAGACCCATGCTGGCCCATTTGCCGATCCGAGGATTGGATCCTTATGCCCGTTCTTGGAACCCTGCAGATACACGCCAATATCATAAAAAGGACTAGACGACATCCAAGCCGACATCGTGGGAGTAGATGCGGGAACGTTGTAGGCGTCGAACCCGAGATGCTGGCTTATAGGGCTGCCGGAAGCCGGAGCAATGCCTGCCAATGGAGACCGCGAGTCATCTATGTTTACTTCAGGCGTCTCTTCACTTGCATTTGCGCTTCGCTCTTGGCCTCTTCGACGAAGACCATTAGAGCCACTTGGCGGCGTGATCTCGATCCATGTAATCCCAGAATCCTTTGTAGTGAAAAGGTTGTCGGCCATATCGGTCCACCCTTCAGCGCTATTTACAAAGCTCAGCAGCCGCGCGGACCCGCGCGATGAGATTGTTGCAGTGTTGTTGGTCTCTGCGTGGCCAGTCCCCTCGGTGTAGAGCTGAAGCTTCGTTGCCTTGCCGGGCGCGCTAGGTTCACTGTGTATGGCAATGAGGTTCGAAGCCGCCATGGCGACAACAAAGGTGCCTGGTAATCTTGGGAGGATGCGATCCTGCTTCCAGCTTTGACCACCGTCATCCGTGACAAAAAGGACAATTGTTGTCAAGTAAGGTCCGACGACCGGACCGACTGAGTACTCGGCCGGAATATAACCGCGACGTGTACCTTCGAATAACGGTAACCCGAAGTCAACACCGAGGTTAGGCTCGGTGCTTGCAGGGCTTGGTAGCAACACCTTGTTCCATGAGTCGCCGGAGTCATGTGTGGCATACAATTCATGGTCCTTGCCGCCAGCAATCCATCCGTCCGTCGTGGATACGAAGTGGAAATGATCCGAGGTCGGCGCACCCTTGGTTGGCATCCACGTTTTGCCTCCATCTACGGTGCGTAGCATCTCGCCTGCGCTCGGATTAGCAGAGTTGGTGGCAATGTCTAGTATCTCCCAGCCATGTTGCGGATCGATAAACTCAAGCCAGCTTATACCAGAGAAGTTATGTCCTTCTTCCACCTGCTCTCTGGAAAAAGGAACGGTGATATTCTCGTGTAGGACCTCCCAGCTTTGACCCGCATCTGATGTTGCCGCGACTTCCCAGCATCCCTCGTCCGCGACATTGTCCTTGTCGTCGGCGCACTTCATCAGTACCCAGCCTGTGGACGTGTCCAGAAAGAACACCGACGACACCATCTGCACTTGATGCTTGAACTTCGGAGTAATGTCTTTCCAGTTCGCACCATTGTCTGTGGTCCAGAAGACCCTGTTGTCAGTGGCGGCCCATCCAACGTTATCAGTCAGCAGCTTCATCGATTCGATGCGGCGCGCCGATTGACCCACCATAGCCGGACATAAGCAGACTGCCACAAACAATGAAAGGGTGATGGAACCGATATATCGCACAGAAATCCTCCTCCTGAGGTGAATCACGCCGAATCGGGATATGATATCAGTGGATGCGGGAGGAGAGCATTATGGATAGGCAGCGTCGGGCCCGCCGCGCACCCGAAGTCCCTCAAGGCATCCCACATGAGTAATGATGGTGGCGAATGCCACACTCTTGATCATCCCTGCGACCACATCCCGCAATACGATCGAGGTCAGCACGTATCGGAAATAGAGCACGAGACCAAGGTGCGTGCTGAAGAACATGAATATCCCGCCGGCGAGAATGCCGAAGAGGGCAGAGACGATACTGAGACACGGAACCACCACCAGTGCCGCTAGATACTTCGGCGCCAGCACGAACTCCACTGGTTCGAAGGCCATGACCTTGAGAGCATCGAGCTCTTCCGTCACCTTCATGGTGCCGATCTCGGCCAAATGCAGACCCCGAGCGTCCGCTGACGGCAATCGCGGTCAGCAGCGGACCAAGTTCGCGTGTGAAGGCGACTGCGACCAGATCGATGACGAAGTGCAAGGCCCCGAACCGCCGCAGCTCAGACGCTCCTTGCATGGCCAGGATGAATCCGCTGCACATAGCCATCAGGGCAACCATCGGCAGCGCGTCAACCCCGATTTCAAGCATTTGGTGAACGGCTGCTCGCCACCGATGTCGATTTCCAATCATGGGCAGAGCCGCACGCATCCCCCTCAGTGTCTCCCACCACTGAATGTTTAAACTCCCAACATAATCGAGTTGACTGAGAGTCTCTCTGCCGGCAATTTCGAGAAGATTGGCCATCAGATCGCCTCGCACCTAGAGTGGTTCATTTCCGAATGCCCTCATTGAACAGGGATAGAATGCCCGTCGCTTCAAACAGGCGATGTAAGCGATCATGCAATCCCTGCAGCCTAAGTTCGGTATTACAGTTTCGTGCGATTTTTAGCGCTTCAATCAGAGTGGCAACGCCGGAACTGTCGATATGGGTGACGCCCGACAAGTCGATGCTCACTGTCCTCGGATGTGGTGCGTGCAAAAGGGCGATAAGCTGGTCGCGTACTGCGGGGGAGGAATCGATATCAAGGCGGCCCATTAAAGACGCCAGAGCGCCATGGTTGCTGGCGACAATGTTGACATCCGGCTTATCGATCCTGTTGGTTTTGCCACTCAGCACGAAGTCGGATCCTCTTCTGCAAAATGCCCCGAATTTCATGAGGGACAATTGCTAAGATCAACACGAAACTGTTAATGGCAAGCGTAAGGCCATTTAGCGGGTAGGGAGTAATGCTAGGAGCGTCAATGACTTGCGAAGGCGCTGCGGTGATGACCCGAACGATCTGGACACTATCAGGGCACGGCGTGCCCGAATACGGGCAGGTGAGGTCAGCTGTGCTTGGGGCTTGACCCTATCAGGTCAGGGAGCGCGTGATCTGCTTCTTAAGTCGAGGAAACCATGGATCCCGCGGATAGTTCAGCACTGTGTCTCAGGAAATTGCGTCCGGTTTTCAACTGAGCTTTGCATTCTCGGCTCGGCTTAAGCAAATGCGGTCTGCGCGAGTGATTGGGCCTGCGGATTGGCTCATGCGAGGAAGATCGTTTCAGACAACTTCAGCGCCGGTATCGAATGGTTGTGCTAGCGGCGGCGTCCACCAGACCGAGATCCCGTGTGGAATACTCCTCTCATTAACGTTTGCAATTTAGCCTTGGCGCGGGCGGTTTGCGCTTTCACCGTTCCGGTGGGAACTCCCAGAACGCGAGCTGTTTCGCCGATGGAAAGATGATCCACAAACCTAAGGTGAAACGTTCTCCGCAGAGTCGGTGATAGCTGTGCTGTTGATTTCATCAACCTCGCCTTCAGCGTAGACCTATGGCACTCGTCCTCGGGATTTGGTCGATGGTCCACCAAAATATCGGACAACGGATACTCCTGCTCTTCTCCGATTCGTGAATCGAGGGATACGTGGATATGGCGTGACCGCTTGCGCAAATGCATTCTTGCACAATTGATAACAATAGTGGTCAGCCACGTCGAAAGTTGCGCGTCACCTCTGAATTGGTTCAGGTGCTTGTAAGCCGCCAATAGCGCGTCCTGCACCGCATCCTCGGCATCTATTCGGTTTCCCAAAAGCCTATAGGCGTATCGATGAAGAGACGGTAAGCACTGCGACAGAACAGACGCCATCTGTGCACGTGAAGGCGTCTCCGATTCCAAGGCGATAAGCTCAATGGGCTCTATGAATTTTCCCAGGAACGTCATGTTATGTTCGCGACTCCTCTGTCGCCAGCGAAGCACGTGAAGTTCCATGCGACCCAGCGAACTGGAATTTCGATGTCATCTGTATGCAGGGGCGTGGCCGGGGAATGGAACCACTAAAACCGTATCGGAGCTTGTCGTTTTTAGCGGCTGCCTTGCCTGCTGCGCTGCTGCTTCGTCCACTTCATGCTTCAGAACATCATGGAGTGCGCAAAGCACCTGATACTGCATCATTGCCATCTGATACCTCTGCTGCAAAAGATATTCGGCCTGTTCGCGGGTAATTTGATTTGCTTGTTGCGCCTGCACGATTACAGAGAAATCGACCGATGTCTTGTCTGCCACCATGCTCATCGCAATTTCGTAGGATTTGAGAACGTCTTGTGGGCCTAAGGGCATTTCGGGTTTGAGCGCAATCAAATCGGATCGAACAGGATTGGACTGCAAGCTTGTACCCCCAAGAATGCTTTCCACGGGGGGCGCTTCTGCTTGGATGTTCTTTTTCTTCGGCTGGGCTGCGGCCGTATGCCACGCTGTTGCGAGAATCAAAATGGCAATAAGGATCTGTCGAGTTTTCATCGGTGCTCCTCGTGCGAACTGCAAATGCTAATAGGTCTGCTGCTGATCGCGTTCTGATCGCGCTAACTCTTCCGCACACCAAATCGCTGCCAGCACAAGGTCTTTTGAGTTATTTGTGATCCGTGGAGGGTCGCTGGCTTTCTATGGGCACCTGCAGCGACCGACCCAACATGTCGTTGTAGGTAATTGTGTTCTTTCCGACCAATACCAGCAGCTCATGCCCTTTTGCGTACTTCGGCGGCAGTTCGCCCAATGGCGGCGTTGTACAGTACGACGTAGATCGTGTCGCCGACCTTGACGGAAACGTCATAGCTGGTGGTATCAGATGCACTATCGCCTCCAACCTGACGAGCCTTGGCCTCTGTGATAATGGCTACTTGATACTTTGATGTGGACTGGCCAACAGCCTCCAACGTCAGTAAGCACAACGTGACTACAACGATTAGCCTCTTCATTCTTCACTCCTCGCGCTCCTACTAGGCCGGCCATCCGGACCGTGAATGACTGTTTACCAAGTCAGGAGCTTGTTCTTCACCTTCGCGTTAGAACGCAATCGACATGCCAAAGCTCGAAGCGCTTGTAGAGTCTTCAAGTAACCGTCCGGGCGCGACGCATTGACATCGCTGAGTTTATGGAAGTGTGAGTGTTGAAATAAGTGTCCACATAAAATAAGTGGACACTTATCTCGAGGGGTTGGTGATTCGATTAGGCAGCGGTTGAGTGAGTCGGTTCTGCCGGGACGATGTTCCAGGGCAGCAGGTCAGCGATCCGGTTCACGGGATGGTCGGCGATCCGCGTCAGGACCTCGCGCAAGTATGCCTCGGGATCGAGTCCGTTGAGTTTTGCCGAACCAATCAGGCTGTAGATGGAGGCCGCACGCTCGCCTCCCAGGTCGGAACCTGCGAACAAGTAGTTTTTCCGGCCCAGCGCGACTACGCGCAATGCCCGTTCCGCGGCGTTGTTGTCGATTTCCAAACTACCATCGTCACAGTAACGCGTCAGCGCCGGCCACAGCGTCAGCGCATAGCGGATGGCCGCTGTCGTATCCGACTTGCGGGAGAGTTTCGGCAGCGAAACCTCGAACCATTCGTGCAGCGACTCGATCAAGGGTCGCGATCGTTCTGTACGAACTCGTTGCCGTTCGTCCGGTGGTCGTCCACGAATCTCTTTCTCAACGGCATATAAAGCTGCGATTCGTTCCAGCGCCTCGCCAGCAATGGGCGAGCCATGCGCTTGCTGCAAGTCGTAGAACTTGCGCCGGACGTGCGCCCAGCACGCGACTTCCTGAATGCGCCCATCCTCTTTATAGAGCTGGTTGAATCCGGCATAGGCATCTGCCTGCAGCGCTCCCCGAAACGTGCGCAGATGTTGTTCGGGATGTTCGCCCTTGCGATCGGGCGAGTACCCAAACCATACTGCCGGCGCTGCCGTGTCACCCGCCGGTCGATCGTCGCGCACATAGGTCCATAAGCGCCCCGTCTTCGTCTTGCCGTTTCCGGGCGCCAACACCGGCACCGGCGTGTCGTCGGCGTGCACCTTGCCCGCCGCCATCACGTATCGACGCAGCGCTTCTACCAGTGGATCCAGTAACTGACTGCTGCCTCCCACCCAATCCGCCAGCGTCGATCGTTCCAGTTCCACTCCGACGCGCTCATAGATCTGAGACTGCCGATAAAGCGGAAGATGGTCGCAGTACTTGCTGACCAGCACATGTGCCAGCAGCCCAGGGCCAGCCACTCCACGAGCAATCGGCCGACTTGGTGCCGGCGCCTGCACGATTCGCTCGCAGTGCCCGCAACTCAGCTTCGGCCGCACATAACGAATCACCACGAAGTTCGCCGGCAGGTAGTCCAGTATCTCGGAGATGTCTTCTCCGAATTTCCGTAACTCGCCGCCACAATCTGGACAGGTCGTCGATTTTGGTAGATGCGTCTGCGTCGTCCGCGGCAGATGTGCTGGCAACGCACGTCGTGCCGGTTTCGCTGGAGTATCCATCGCGGTGGACGCCGTCGCCGATGGCTGCGGACCTTCGCTCGCCGGGGCGCTCTCGGAGGGCCGACTCTGTTGCAGATCTTCCAGCCGCAGTTCCAGTTGCTCGATCTGCCGCTCCAGTTTCTCCGACTTCCGCCCGAACTGCATCCGCCGCAACTGGCTCAGCAGCAACTTCAGATGTTCGATCTCGGACTCGCGCGATTGCAGCCGCGCGTGCGTCGCGATGTGTTCCTGGTGTTCCGCTACCAGCATCGCTTGCAACATTTCCCGATCCAGCGTGCTCAGGTCGGGAAGTGTGGGAACCAACATGACGCGCAGTATGCCACGAACTGGATTCGTGGTGCGAAGAAAAAACAGTGGAAATCCACAACCCGTATCTACACCGACATCTGCGGATCCCACGTCCGCTCCGGTCGACGCCAATCAATGCCTTCTAACAGCATCGAGAGCTGGGCTCGCGTCAGATAAACAACTCCTTCCGAAGCTTGCGGCCAAACAAATCTTCCTCTCTCCAGACGTTTGCAAAATAAACATAGGCCGTCTCCATCAAACCAGATTAGTTTCACCAGATCGCCTCTTCGGCCGCGGAAGATGAATACTTGGCCTGACATCGGACTCTTCTCTAACTTGGTTTGCACCAGCGCACTGAGTCCCGTGAAACCTCGCCGCAGATCGGTTACACCTGCGGCAATCCAAATCTGCGTGTTGGCTGGCGGCTCTATCATCGTGCCAGACACTCCAACACCACCCGCAACATCTCTATGTCTGCTTTACCTTCAATCCGTACTCTTCCCTTCGCCAGTTCAATCTGGATGGCGCTTGCCGCCTTCGGAGCAATCGCAGCTGTAACCCCGGAACCTCTTGCCACCATCGCCGTCGTCTCCGCACTCTCGGAAACCTTCACCGGCAACAGTCCTCCAGCCGGCTGCACCTTCCCTCCCAGCAATCCACGCTGATACAGTCGACGCCAATGAAACACCTGGTTCGCATTCACTCCATGATCTCGCGCTACCCGCGCTACCGATGCTCCCGGAGCCAGCGTCTGTTCCACCACTCGCCGACGCTCGGCGACACTCCGCCGTCCTCGCTTCGACTCCGGCACCACCGTCCCACTCGCCGACACTGTGCCCACCGCTTCCGTTCTGGAACTCTCCATCTATCTCCTCGCGGACACGATTACACCTGTCCCGACTCGGAGCATCTCCTGCTTTTAATCCATTTTCCAGATGGTCAGACCGTACGCTTACGTCTTCAACGAGGCTGTCGTTTCATGTCGTTGCCGCCTGCCCTGTTGCGCGGGTCACCCACTCAACTCCCGAGTTGCGACCACATCCGGGCACACATGCCTAATACTTGGCAACGAGGTTCGGCTGTCGATACCTGCCGCACTCGCGAACAGCTTTGTTATCGGCTCTTATTCGCATTTCGGGATTGGCATTGAGTTTGCATGCTCATCGATTGAGCGAGGCGGCAGCCATTGGCCCGGGACGGACTCCGCAGCCAACCAGTTCGGAGCGCATGTCACAGAGCGTACAAAACCCCGCGCGGCACATTTCCGTTGTTTGTGGCCCGTGTCTGCCCCTCGCGCATTTGTCTGATGTTCTGGATAGGAGAGCGTTATGAAAACCCTTGACACTCTGCCGGGCGAATCGAACACGAGCATCATCTCGTCGATCATTAACTTAGTCTGTCCGCAATGCGGGGGAAGAATGTCGGAATTCCAATGTGAAGGGAGATGCTGCAGGAACTGGCTTGCGGAATGGGAATGGGCGAATCACGCTACAAGAAGCTCTAAGTCTCGCGTCTCGGGCCATCACGCTCGGTCGATGCGGTGACCTGGATTTCGATTACGTTCGCGTCGTGGGAAATGCAGTCGCCGCCGGGATTTCAAATCTCTACTACCCGGCTGCTGACCGAAGCCTTGGGAAAACCGTGAACAAATGGGGTCAGCCAGCTGTGTCGCCTTTTTCAACCTCGTAGAACCAAAATCCGAGGTTAATGCACACCATGGACACCGGGTTAACCACCTTCTCCTGCCCTGAAATCAGGATGACCTGGCGAACGTGTAGTGGCCGAATCTAGCGATCGCTCTGCGATGCTGGCTGTGCTGGCGGCATGCAAGGATAGTGAACCGTGACTTGGGTTCCGCTCCTGTCATCTCAGCGACGATAACTTAGACCACGAATGAGGTCGACCGCCAAAGACATCCCGCGACGCCGGACAGACACCGGATGTGCACCGGACAAACCCGGACAGTCACCGGATCCACTGTGCACCCCGGCTGTGCGCGCACCGAAGGCGCGAGGGATGCTGTCTTCCCCTCAGATCATTTCCTCGGGTCCCATTTGTTTCTCACATTTTTTCGATAGCTGGAAGCAAGACAGGAGCGGAGAGGGAGGTTAGTCAAGGCCGCATTTTTTTGCGCCGCGTAGCGGTCGGAGCGAAGCGCAGAGCCTTGACTGGCCTCCCGCGCTCCGTACACTCGCCAGCCAAAAATCGGAGATCACCCGTTCCCCCAGCCGCGCAGTCTTTTCCGCGCGGCGCTTTTCTTCTTCCCGGCGCGTATCCCGCTGCAAGTAAGAGACTTACGGTAACCACCGCATGCTGCTCGTCTTACCATGGCCATGGTAATAATCACGGCCATGTTAATTATCTTGGCCGTGGTAAAATAGTTCATGCCCCTTTCCAATGCCATCGTCGCCGCCAGCCGTGGCCAGGCCTACGAGGACCTGCTGGCCAAGCTCTTCCAGAGGGCCGGATGGAGCGTGCAACGCCAGGCGAAAGACCTCGATGAAGGCATCGACCTCGTGGCCCAGCAGGGAAACCAGAAATACGTCGTCCAAATCAAGGCGTCCTCGGAAGCTAGAAGAGACCGGGCGGTGCCGCTCCTGTCGCAAGCCATCCTCGAAGCCCAGGCGGCGGCACAACGAATACCGGGCTCTGCCATTCCCGTCGCCGTCCTTGCAGTTGACCATGTCTCAAAATCACTGGCCGAGCACGTGCAGGCTTTCGTCGAACAGAATGCCCCGAACATGGCTATCGGACTGATCGACGGCAGTGGCTTTCGTATGTTTCGCGGGCCCGGTATGGAATGGCTCAACTCAGCAGGTTCACCTTCGCGCGACGCGCGCGCGCCGGAGAAACCGTCCTCTCCTGCCTATCTGTTTTCTGACTTGAACCAGTGGATGCTGAAAGTATTGCTTGCCAAAGACGTCCCCGACTCCATGCTCTCGGCCCCACGAAAGCAATATGAAAACGCTTCCCAACTGGCCGAGGCAGCCCAGGTGTCGGTGATGAGCGCGTTCCGCTTCGTCCGCCAACTTTCGAGCGAAGGCTTTCTCGAAGAAAATGAATTCTTGCGGGTGGTCCGCCGCGAAGCATTGCTCGAACGCTGGCTGGCGGCGAATCAGCAGCGTGTCCGCGAGATTCCGGTGCGTTGGGTGATTCGCGGATCAAACAATCAACTCGCGGATGCTGTACATGCGTACGTTTCGAGACTTGCCAGAAAACCTTCGCCGAACAAGCGAGCAGCCCAGGGACCTTTATCCAAGGCTCCAAATCGGATCTGTCTGGGATTGTTTGCCGCTGCCGAGGCCCTGGGTTTCAAGTTCGTACATGGATCGCTGCCTCATCTCTACCTGGAACGCTTGGATCGGGAAGTGCTCGCGCAACTTGGCCTCTCCATGGAAGACGCTCAGCATCAGGCGGACGCCTTCGTGAGAATTCCAGAAAACGCGGAAGCCATCTTTCGCGCGGCCGTCGAACGCCATGGCGTTCCCGTCGCCGACATTCTTCAGGTATGGCTCGATGTTTCCCACCATCCGGCACGCGGCAAAGACCAGGCCAAAATCATTGCTCAGAAAGCTCTCTCGCAACTATTGGATGGGAAGGACGCATGACTTCGACAGGAGCCGACCTCCAAGCCTTCACTCGACTGATCGAGTCGCTCACCCCCTGGCTGGACCAGGTGGTGATTATCGGGGGCTGGGCGCACCGCCTGCATCGTCTTCATCCCGCCGCGCAGACACTGGACTATGCTCCTCTTACAACGCTCGACGCCGATGTCGCGCTACCGATCGAGTTGAAGGTGGAAGGCCAGGACATCTATAAGCGCCTGCAGGCAAACGGGTTTGAAGCGCAGTTTCTGGGCGAACACAAGCCGCCTGCGACCCACTATCATCTGACTGCAGAACGCGGCGAATTCTACGCGGAGTTTCTTACACCTATGGTGGGCAGCGCCCATGAACGCGGCGGCAAGAGCAAAGGGACGACCCAACTCGGTGGCGTAGTGTCGCAAAATCTGCGCCACCTCGATCTGTTGCTGCATGCGCCCTGGACTGTCACCTTGTCACGTGCCAGTGGCTTTCCTCTGGAAGGAGAAAAGTCCATATCGGTAGCGAACCCGGCAAGTTTTATCTCGCAAAAACTTCTGATCCAGGGGAAGCGAAACCGCGAGGAACGAGCCAAGGATACGCTGTACATCCATGACGCGCTGGAAACATTTGGAGCCGCTCTCGTTGCTTTGCAAGCGGATTGGCGGGAGAAAATTGCGCCCCAGTTACATGCGAAGGCCCGCCGGCAGGTGGAGGCGGCGGGAGAAACTCTCTTTGGGCAAGTGACTGACGACGTGCGTGAGGCCTCGCGCATGGCACAAGGCAGAACATTATCTCCGGAGAAAATCCGCGAAGTGTGCGCCTTTGGTATAGGTCAGATTTTTCGCTCTTCTGGAATTTGACCCAATGTAAACAAAGGGGCCGGTTGCGACTAGCGAGAGAAAGATTGCGCCGAGCGTATAAGAGTAATGCCGGGGCGGCCAAATAATCGACTCGCGATGGCCCCACTGCTGGATCGTGGGCATGGCTATTTCTCCTTGCTCTGGCAGCGCTTGGCGAGGAGTTCCTGCGCCTTTGTGGCCTTGGTTGTCTGGACTTGGCGAAACAGGATGGTGAGCTGTTCCTGGGCGATCTTGTCGCCACGCAGTAACGGTTCCAGCGTGTTCATCAGAAGCATCTGAATGCCGACAAGTTCAGTGAAAATGTGCATTTCCATCTGCGTGTGACTGCCGACAACGACACTGCTCAGCAATAGATCACGCGCCCATTCGCTCGGAGTTTTTCCGGCTCGCGCCGCGGCCTCCTGGACCGCCTTCGCCTCATCTGCCGTGAGCTTGGTACTGAGGTTGCAAGAGCGCCGTGCGCGGCCTCGCAACTTCTCGGAAACTCGTTCCTCGATCATGTCAATGTCAGCCATACGCGAACCTCCGTCAGTTGCCAGGGGCGGTATCTCTCCAGATACCGATTCACTTCAAGATCGTCTGTTTTCATCGGTATCTGCCGAGATACCAAAGTATCTGGGCAGTTCCCTATCAGGGGTGGAGTGTCACAATTCTTCCGGTGCGAAGCACCGTTCTTGCTCCGACACGCAATTGAATGCAGGATCGCGCCTTCAATACCTGCGCAGAACCCGTGGACTCCACCCCGGCTGCAGACTTTTTTGCAAGCTCCTCCGATGCGCCATTGCTCGCCCCGCACGCACACGCGATGTAGAAGCAACTGCTTAGCCTGTGGCGTCTTCGGAGAATATTGGAAGTCGTGGTCCTTCGAGAAGACGCCACGTGCGCACCAGCGGACGGTGAACCCTGTGCTAGCGCGGCAATGGGCATCAGGAGAAACAAGGCAAGAACAACCGCAGTTGGGCGCGCACTTCGACTCAAGAAAGCGCTCGATCTGATTGACGACATAGACTCGGAACCAACCTGTCATTTGTCTCCTCCCGCCGGACCTCAAATCGGATGCTCGTGGCGCAAACGTAACCTGCCTCAGTCACAATGTCCGACAACTCCTCGTCGCTCTGTTATTCCCGGGAGGAATAACAGACGAACATGGTTTCGCGACCAGTTAGATCGCGTCGCTGGGCGCGACACTTGCGCAAGGCGATTGGTTGGCAAATGCGACTCGGATACCGGTACACGGAGGGGGTCTAATGAGGCGCCCCTAACATATCGTTGTGGTGGCGGGCGCATAGTCATTTTCCCCGCAAGTCTGCGCCCAAGTGCCTGCCGATGAGGCAGATGGTGGCTGTCGTGATTTGACTGACTCAGTTCTTCCGAAACGTCCGCTGCACATCCGCGAAGTGATTTGCTCAACGAAATGTGAGGTGACGAATCGGTTTGCTCCTGTCTGATATTCCCGGCAGGAATATCACGCGGACGAGAAGTTGTTGGACACGGCTGCAGGATTCAAGCAAATTGCTTAACATCACCAGCCCTGCGGAAACTGAGCAGCCGTGAATAAAGGTGCAACATGGGAAATGGTATTTTGCGTCAGCTGGGTGCAAACGCTGAAACGCTGGGCGATTGCAGCGAGCCTTCCAACGTCGACCTCTCGTGGACACTCCTTCCTTTCCAGTCGCCAACTGGCCGGATTGAACCTGCGGACCAGCATAGGCGTCGTCAACTCGTCAGCACCAAGGAATTGTCAGAGATTTGGGGTGTCCCAGAAAGCACTTTGCGCTACTGGCGTTGTGCGGAGATCGGTCCTACCTATGTGAAATTGGGAGGACGAATCCAGTATGATCTTGCTGACGTAGAACGTTACGTCCGAGCCAACAAGCGAATGCCGTCCGTGCGGGCACATGGAGGCTAGAGCAATGGCTCTGCACAAACGAGGCGGGATCTACCATTACCATTTTTGGGTCGACGGTACGCGCTACCGTGGATCTACCAAGAAAGCCAACCTGGCGGCGGCCCGGCGAGTGGAATCGCTGCTGCTCGCCGAAGCCGAAGAGAAAGGAGATGTGGTTCTCAGAAAGCGAAGCCCGCTGTTGCGTGACTTCAAGATCCGGTTTTTGAATGGATAGAAGGCAACACGACACTCAAGCAAAAACCTAAGGACTATTACGAGAACGGCTGGCGGTTGCTTGAAGAGACTGACGTAGTGGCCATGAGGGTCAATGCGATCACCAAGGATGATGCTGATCGACTCACCTTCCCAGGTGGTCCTTCAAATCACAACAACGCCTTGCGTACCCTGCGGCGGATGCTCGGAAAAGCCGAGGAATGGAACGTCATCAAGGCTTCTCCGAAGATCAAGCTGATGCAGGAGCACGCACGGGAGCGCGTCATCGACGCCGAAATAGAAGCCAAGCTTTTGCCTTTCTGCAAACAGCCGCTTCGCGATGTGTTGATGATCATGCGTGATTCGGGGATGCGAAACCAGAAGGAAGTTTTCCGAATGCGATGGGAGCATCTGGACTGGGGCAACAAACGATACTTCGTCTACGAAAGCAAATCGCCCAAGGGACGGAGATTCGTGCCAATCAGTCCGCGTGTTCGCCAGGCACTTCTGGCACGATACTCGGAGCAAAAGGAAGGATGGATCTTTCCCTCCAAGCGCGCCGGGGAAGGGCATCTGACAACGGTCACTAAGCAGTTCGAAAAAGCCAGGAAGGAGGCCGGGTTGCCAAACGACCTCGTCCTCTACTGCGCGCGTCATGGCTTTGGAACTGAGATGTACCGTGCAACCAAGAACCTGTTTGCGGTCATGAATGTCATGGGACACACCAGCGTGAGTACAACCATGAAGTACCAGCACCAAAACATCGATGAGGTGGCCGAGGTAGCCAGCCATCGAGTCCAGTAAGGACACAAAAAGGACACAATCGGTGGAATGGGGATCGAGCCGAAGCTGCCAAGTGCTTGAAAAGATGGTGAGCGCGGAAGGAATCGAACCTTCAACCTACTGATTAAGAGTTGTTGCACCTCAGCAGGTCGAGCAGCAGCGATCACCGTATGAAATCAAGCACTTGCCCACAACCTAGCCCGCACGGAAGCACTTTGTTGAAGTAGCGAAAAAGCCCGTATTGGCGCATACCGGCTCGAAGCGTACGGCACATTCCGCGGCACACATTGATCGCAAGCGGCTCATTTTGGATGGAAGACTTGAAAGGAAATAGCTAGAGCTTCGTTGAGCTACGCTTGGGATTTCTGTTTCGGCTGCGCTGATGGTTCACCCCTCCATCCTCTCAGCTAGCAGCCGTCTCAGCAGCACGCTCCCGATCATCACGCCTGGTGCTCCCCCGCGCTTCCCACCAATGTGTATGTTCGCTCAAACCCATTAGGTCCCAAGACCTTCATTTCCCAACCATCACTCTCCCGAGAACCAACGACCGACACGCGCCAATCTCCCCCCGGCCTCGTCGCCCACGTGGCGCTCAAGTAGCGCCTGGATTTCGGCACCGATCCTTGGATCACACGGATTATGCAGTTCGATTGAGTCAGCCATTTCGCTATATTCTCCTGATTGCTTCGGCACGTATCGCCAGGATATGGAGGCCCGACCTCAAGCATCACCCGAGTTGCATCTGCGTGCACAGTCCGTTGCCGACCAGAGCGTACACTTGAGCTTCAGACTTGAGGATCAGAGGAGATCATCCATGAATTATCACAGAGCCAAAGACTTAGCTGACGCCTTTCGCACTGTGCGAAAGAACACGCTCATCATTGCCGAGGAAATCCCCGAAGACCGCTACGGCTTCCAAGCAGCGCCGGAAACCCGAACTGTAGGCCAATTACTCACCCATATCGCCGTTGTGCCGAGGATGCCGGAACAGATCCACTCGATAGAGAAGCGCACCACGCTAGAAGGATTCGACTTTCCGGGGTTGATGCGGAGCATTGGGGCCGAGGAACATAGACCTCGCAGCAAGGCGCAGATCATCGCCCTTCTGCGCGACGAAGGAGAGCGCTGGGCAAAGTGGCTGGAGAGCCAATCCGACGACTTTCTCGCGGAGCGTGTCAGCTTCCCGGCCGGCATGACGCCGCCAACTAAAACCCGCTTCGAGATGCTGCTGGGCACCAAGGAACACGAGATGCATCATCGCGGCCAGTTGATGCTGATCGAACGGATGTTAGGGATCGTGCCGCACCTGACTCGACATATGCAGGAACGCATGGCGGCAGCCTCCGCTGTTCCGGTGCGCTAGGTTTCGCCACCCAATGGCCTCTGCGCGCGGATCGGCGATACCGCCGACTATGCGAGACCTCTTCGCCTCGCATGTTTCAAGGCTTCTAATGCCGCGCCTCGTGCTCCGGCGGTGTCGCCATTGGGCATCACGTGGATGGGAATGTCGGCCTGCTCGGCCCGCTGCGTCGGCATCCCGACGCGAATTTCTGCGACGAACCAACGCTGGAATTCAAGACTGGTTTCCAAGACACCGCCACCAATGATCAAGGCATCAGGGTCGAAGGTATTCACCATCTCGTCGAAAAAGAGTCCTAAGGCATGGGCTTGAACCCGGAAAATCTCTTTACTCATCGGATCGCCTTGATCCGCGAGCCCGCGAACGAGTTTTGCTGCCTGATGCGATTCCATCTTGGCCAACTCATGGCTCGGGTATTGCTGCAAATAATACGGCAGGAGAGTCTTCTCGATCGCGGTTAGAGAGCAGAGCGACTCGAGGTCGCCGATTCGTCCACAGTTGCAGAGTGGCTTGATCCCCGTGATGCCGACGATGCTTTGGTACGGAATCAGCACGTGGCCGAGTTCTCCACCGAATCCGTTCTTGCCCTTCACAACGTTGCCGTCGAGGATGATGCCTCCGCCGTTGCCCGTACCGACGATGTCGGAAACCGATGTTTCGCGGCTGTTGGCACCGAAAATCGAATAGTGTCCCCAGAGCGCAGCTGCATTGGCATCATTTAAGTAGGACACGGGTATCTCGAGCTTGTGCTCCAGACCCTCGCGGATATCGAATCCCGCCCACTTGGGATGCACAAAGTTGGTCGAACCTCGTGCGCTGAGCTGCCCGGTGGCACTCGCGGGCCCAGAGTATCGAGGCCGATGGCGACTACGTCGCCAAGCGCAACACCCGCCAAGTCAGTGGCGACCTCGAGACCGTCTGCGATCTGCTGTAGACAGATTTCCGGTCCTTGCTTCGAGAGTGCCGGATGCTCGCATAACGCCTCGATCAGAAACTGTTCTTCCCGGTTCACCAACGTATAGTTGATGGCAGTTCCGCCGAGATCCACTCCTGCTACCACTTGCATTGTTTTTTCCCTCTAATCTCGATCTTACGCCGCTTGAGTTGACAGAATTGATGCGACCGGTGCTCCCAGGCGCGGAGTCCGATGGAGGATCAGGATGTGAATAGCGACGCGAAGTCGTTCGGGAGAGGATTCGGCTTTCCGAGGGGTTCAGGGCAGGTCCGAGGACCCAAACCCTCTGCGGGGATTTTGGGACAGCTCGCCGTGCCAACTAGGGCTCATGCCAGGCGTGAGTTCCACCGCGGTAAGGCACTCAGAGGTTGCTCGCGGACGGGGTCGTATCGACTGCCTGCTACAATCCCAACCGAGGAGGGGGTCCTCAGAATGACAAATCTTGGTGGTGTAGTTCAGCTTTTGAAAAAGGAACACGCGCGACTTACGAACCAGCTTCAGGGAGTCTCGGCTGCGCTAGCAGCTTTCGGCGCAACGTACAAGAATGGTACTGGGACTCGTCGGACTATGTCGGCGGCAGGAAGGGCGAGGATCGCGGCCGCTCAACGGGCGAGATGGGCGAAGGTGAAAGGCAACAGTGGGAGCAGCACGATGCCTAAGAAGCGAACAATGTCCGCCGCCGCGCGCAAGCGAATTGCTGCGGCACAACGCGCTCGATGGGCGAAGGTAAGAAGAGCAACGAAAACGGCTTGACCGATATTCTCTCCAGGCGTAATCGGGATAGGGGGGACGATCACTCGTCCTCCCCTCCCACACCACCGTACATGCGGGTCCGCATACGGCGGTTCGGCGGGTTGAGCTCTGTGTGAATAGCCAGGCGTTCTGCAGAGTGCGTCGCCAGGAGACGATTCGGTCCCTTCCTGGAGGCCCCTCGGGGCTTCACCCCTACTTGCCTCCGGGAAGGCCAAACAATATTGGTTTTCTGCCGCGTGTCGTCCCTGAGATCGCACTGCTTATTTGCCTTTCCCTTTATTCCCCTTGCGGGGTACCGTTCGGGCCTTCGATCATCGTTCCCGGCTTGGCCTATCCGTTTCTCCGCCTTTCGGCATTGGAGTGCCTCAATATCCCCGCCGACTGCATGACCTAATTTGCCCTCTGCTGACTTCTGCAACACGGTCAGGGTGAATCGCTTCACCCTCAGTCACGATTTCGTGACATGCCGCAGATCTCCCGAGGTAAGTTCGACCGCCTTCGACGCGCAACCGTAGGATTTACCACCAGTGGACTTGATGGATATGGGCTTCGCGATCACTTGCTCGCTCGCCCGCCACAGTAGGCCTCATATCCGCTTTTTGTTCATCAGCTCGCGTCTTTGCTCCACGCTTCTTTCAGGCCCCGCCTCGCGGCGAGTGTTATTTCACCCTTGCGCTTCGCTAACCCTTCACCTCCATCAGGTTGGGTAGAGGACTTACACCTCCAAGCTGTCGAGCATGCTCGGCACACAAGAGAGACGCCCAGACTCACGGGAATGAGTTTGGGCGTTTTCATTGCTCGCTTGTAGACGGCCTGATTGCGAAGCGCGAGACAGGAATCGTAACCCCCTGCAGGTGATCGCGAGCGCCTGACACGTCGATGCGACGATGTCCAGTCTGGTGAGGAGCTTTTGAACTCCGAGCTACTGAATGCAGAGCTTCCCGGCGGCCAAACTCTTCCTAGAGCGAACGCAGGAAGGTCTGCAACTCCTGCTTCTCTTCCGAAGTCAGTCGTTCATAGCGATCTCGCACCTTTGTCGCTTCGCCGCCGTGGCGCTTGATGGCCTGTTCTAAGCTTGGAGTGTCGCCGTCATGCATGAGATTGGTCATCCGGAAGCGGAGACCCCACAACGGTGCCGTCCGGAACTTGTTAGCCGTCCTTTGATCGAGGAATTCTGGTTTGGCGGCTTGTGGGATCCCGTCACCCGTGGCAACGTCGTGTAGAAGGAAGTCGCTATAGGGGTGGATGACTTTGCTGCCCAGAAATTTTGGGATTTTGTATGTTCCGCCATTGATCGGTGTTCCTGGCCTCAGTGTCTTGTACGTCGACACATGGCAGACGGCACAGCCAATTTCGGTAAAGAGCATTTCTCCCTCCTGAGCAGCCGGAGTAGCCGCGAGACTCGCATCCCGAGGCGGAAGGGGGGTTTGACGGATTTCTTCGACCAGGCGTTGCAGTTCGGTTTTCCCGGTTTTTGGGTCTGGACTCTCGAACGGAGTAGGCACATCGCCCACTGCATGCGTGGGATATTCGTCCGCGTAAAGTCGACTCCGAATGCCCAGTTCATTGCGTAGAGAATCGGCGCAGGAGGACATCAAGCTACTGTGCTGGCTCTTCCACCCAAATCGCCCCATCTGCATGACTGGATGGCTACTGTTCGCTTCAAGCACCGGAGCATTGACTGTCACGCCTTTGACTTCGTCGTCTTCTTGGCGTTGCCTCATCGAATTCTCAACAATGTCACGGCCGTCTATGGCTTCGATGTATCCGTCACCGAGCAAGGTGAGCGAGACACGCTCCCCTCTGATCTCTTTTCCGGAGGCGAATGCCGGAGACCGTTCCCCATTTCGATGGTGAATTCCGCCTTCGGCAGACAAAATGAAGGTTCCGTGCAACAACTGCCCCTGTCGCAGAACGGTCATCGAGCTAGAGCCAAATTCTGAGGGTTCGTTGTGGCAGCGGTAGCAAGTGACGGCATTGTGAGGATAGAGATCGGCTTGGCTCAGGATCTGAACTGGAGTCAAGAGCAGAACGAAGATCAACGGTGAGATGGTGGTCGAGTTCAACGGTCTGTCTCAAGGGTACGAGGCATTCCTGTTTCTTGAGCTTGTTCGACATCATACTCAGCTTTGTGCGGAAACCGGGGAGCAGGTCAGGGGCAAGAGGCCTCAAACGCCGGCCCCTTGCCCCAGACCCCCATCCCCGCTCAAACCGGAGATCGGGCAGTTGTAACTTGTCGTATTCTTACGTGAACGAAAGCTGGGGGCAGGTCACTAGGACGGCCCGCGGCCCCCGTCAGCCTCGAAGAGATTCCCAGAACCGCCACGAACAGAAAGTTCCAGCGGCCCGCCTGAGGCCGGTACGCAACCAAGATGGAGATAACGCACGCGGCCAGCCCGATCAAATAGGCGTAAACGAGCCGCTTCATTCCGCCGTCTGCCTCGACTCCTATTTCATATGCTCGACCACTGAAAGACACCCGGTGTGCTTATTGATCCACACAAAAAAACCACCACCGCCGACTGGAGGACGACCTTCCTTGTCTAAAACGGTTCCTTGCACCATCCACTGGTCATTGCTCGCGCTTACAACGCGCAAGGGCAACTGGGCGTTAACCCGTTCTTGGCCGAACCGGGCAATGAGCACTGCCTCTGCGATGCGTTCTGCGGTCTTTTCATCGGGTACATAGTCAGGATGGGGCGTGGTCTTTCCTGAGTCTCTTCCAAACGCAACCATTGTCAAGAGCAACACCACTCCTAGAAGTCGCCGCATAATCCTCCCCAAAGGGTCCTCTCTCTTAGTGGCATCCGCAGTTTCTGCCAGACATGACTGTTGTATTTCCGTGACGCGGATGGCCCGGAATAGGCATGTACTCCTCAACGGTGCCTTGTGGTGTGCCCAGATAGCCAGATCCATTAATCATGTCCGATATGTCCATGTCGTCCGGGGAGAAAACCTCGTTTCCATCATGGTGCCAGTTGTAACCAGGAGCGCCTGGTGCTGGATTGCCCTGTCCGTTCATAGCGGGATCGAATGCCGCATGTGTGTGGTACCAGCCTGCGCGAGTCGTCCCTGCCGGAATCGTTATATCCCAGAAGTTAGGAAGCGAGTCTGCTGTCCCGATGCCAGCGTTGTTGTTTGCGCTCGGGTCGGTGTATGAGTAAGTGCCGTCAGGATTCTGGTACGTGAATCCTCCGTACTCCAGGTTCCGCCGCCTGGATATGGGATCGTAGTCATTTTCCGCATGCCACCCAGCACACCTGTCACTTGGGTATTTGTCGCCAGGGCGCAAGCCAAACGGATCAGTCCAGTTCGTCGGACTGTTGCCGACATAGGAGTACTTGTTGATTCCGCCCGCGAAGCCGATCGGATCTTCGCTGATGAAGCGTCCAAACTGCGGGGAGTAGTATCTGGCCCGATATGAATAGAGTCCATTGCTATCATTTTCGCGCCCAGTGTACTCGAAAACATTGCTGCTCGTCGATCCGTATGTCGTTGTGTTTCCGAATGGATCGTAACCGTATTGTGTGGTGATATTCCCTGACGAATTCGTCAGTGCAAGCGTACTTCCCAGTACGTCGAATATCGGGCTTAGTGCTCCGGTCGAATCTGTACGACTGAAGAACTCATCGATCCCTCCAAGTACCCGATTTGCGACGGGGGTTGAGCCAGAAAGCTCTTGACTCACGTTCCAACCTTCATACAATAAGTTGTTTCCTGCGGCGTTGAGCGTTCGTCGCCCGAGCGAATCGTACTGAAAGCTGGTTGTTCCTCGCCCGGTCAACTGGTTACGTCCGTTCCAACTGTAAGCAGCGGTACCATCGTTTTGGATGTTTCCGTTGGAGTCGTAACTGATTGCCGTTCCGTTCCAGGTTGTCAATTCGTTGGCCACGTCGTAGACAGCTGAACTCGTGGGCGACGGAAACCCGGTCGCGGCGAGACTGCCTCCAACCTGTGTGCGACGACCGTCTGAATCGTACTGATACGTCAGGCTTCCCACCGCGGTCGTTCCTAATTGGTAGCTCATGCTGTTGACACGCGAATCATTGTCGTAGCCATAGGTCAACACAATGCCATTGGGGAGAGTCAATGAGCTGCGACGATTGGCATTGTCATAGTTAATGAGAGTACTCGCGCTTCCTTGAATGACTTTGTAGAGCCGGTTGGCATTGTCATAATAATAATTAATGGCGGACTGCCCGGTAACTGTGACCGTCTTCAAATTGCTGTCATTGTCGTATTGGTAAGCGACACTTCCCTGCGGAGTCGTTTCCGAAGTCAATCGATCCAGTCCGTCAAACACAGGCGTGATGGTACCCGATGTCGAGTCAACGACTTTGCTCAGACGGTTGCCGCCGTCGTACGTGTCGTTGACTGTGCTCTCGTATGTAGGGCCCGGAAGTGTGCCGTAGCCAGAAAAGGTCCGCCGGTTGATTCCATCGTACTGATAAGTTGTGACTTTTCCGCGGCGGTCGGTAAAGCTGCCGAGATTGCCGAGTTGATCAAAAACGTAGGTTTCCTGCCGAGTCAAGGGGTCTGTCCGCGTCTGCAGATGATCAAAGTTGTCGTAGGTGTATTCGGTCTTGTTGTTCGTGCCTTGCTGCCGAGCGTCCAGAACTGTTTTCAGATTTCCGTTTCCGTCATATGTGAACGTAGTCACCCCCTGTTGCGGATCGGTTATCTGGGTGATTTGGTTCAAGGGACTGTACTGGTACTTCGTCGTGTTGCCGAGGGGATCGGTCGCTGAGACGACTCGCCCGGCTCCATCGCGAAATACTGACGTCGTGTTGAGCAACGGGTCGGTCTCGCTAACGAGGTCGGCGAAATCGTATGAGAAGTTTGTCGTGTGCTGTAGCGCATCTGTGAAGGAAACTGGAAGGCCCATCCCGTTATATGCGAAAGACATCTGATGGCCGAGCGGGTCGCTCACTGTAGTGGCATTGCCATATGTATCGTAGCTCAAAGTAGTCTTGTTGCCGAGAGGATCCGTTATTAGAATCGGCTGACTGAAGATGCTGTCGTATTCGACGGTGGTTGTAATGGCGTTCGATGTTCCGCTCAACTGCGTGAGCGAGGTCGTGTTGCCCTGCACATCGTAACCGTAGGCCGTAACACGACCTAGTTGATCTGTCACGCTGGAGATCAGGTTATCCGGTGTGTAGGCAAATGTCGTGGTTTCCTGCTCCGGCTTCCCGTATGCCATTGTATCGCTGCTCGGGTATCCATATTGGTTGAAGATAACACGTCGATCGTAGCCTCGCGGATCGATCACATCCACTTGTGAAATTAGCGGCTGAAATCCTTCGCTACAGGTAGAACAATTGCGGAAGTTCAGAACTGAATAAGAAGGCGGTCCGCCGGAACCGCTATTAGCCGTAAAAGTGACATTTTGCGTGTTAGAGGTCGGCGTCCAGTTGAATTGATAAAAGCTCGTTCCGTCGGCGAGGTATTGCTGGTAAACTCTGCCGCTGCTGTCGTAGACGTTCGTGAGGTAGGTGATCAGGCGCGGGTCCTGAATCGTGGTCATGCGATTCAAAGAATCATAGCCATATGTCCAGGTTCCACTATTGGCGTCAATGACCGTTTGGAGGCGCCCACTTGCGTCGTAGCTGTACTGCACTTCCCGGCCGATGTTGTCTGTGGCTGTTTTCACCCGATAGGAACTGTCGTAGGTGAATTGGACATAGCGGCCGCTGGGGGACGTGATCTGCGCGATCGTACAATTTGCATCAGTGTTCCGAGCGATTTTCACCTGATTGCCATAGCGATCGATAATGCCTATCAACGCCTGACAGCCTGGATTGATTAGTCCGGGGGAAGCTGCGAACGCATAAATTGTGGCGTCTTTAGCCCGCTTTATTCGTGAAGGTGAAGAGATCTGAAGACAAAAGAAGCCTCCTCTGTTACAAACATGTTGACTAGACAATGTTTGAGAAACAAAAGAGGCTTCCTTAATGTCAGACGATAGCACAACACAGTGTGTGTTGTTCCCAGGAATTTGTCGCAAGCCAATCGTTGCCCAGTTTGATCAGCGCGAGGGCAGTTCCGACGGTGGGGCTCTGCTCCTGAAGGCCGCGGATCGGCACTATGACTTGGTGGCTGGACTGAGTTCCTGCCTTCGAGATGATCGGCAAGCGGGCAAGGTCGATCATTCGTTGCGCGAGTTGGTGGCGCAGCGAGTGTTCTCGATCGCCTGCGGCTACCCGGACGCCAACGATTCGGCCCGCCTGTCCGTGGATCCGATTCACAAACTACTTCTGGATCGCGATCCGATCGAGGGTCGCGACCTGGCTTCGCAGCCGACGTTGTCGCGTTTCGAGAACGGGGTTGGGGTCAAGGAACTCTATCGTTCGGGCCAGTTCTTGGCGGAGAGCGTGATCCGACGCCATGCCAAGCGGCTGCGCCATCGCGCCTATCGCGTCACCATCGATCTGGATCCGACCGACGATCCCACGCACGGCGCGCAGCAGTTGTCGTTTTTTAACGGACATTACGACACCTGGTGCTACCTGCCGGTGATGGGTTTTGTCAGTTTCAACGACGAAGCCGAACCGTATCTCTGCGCCGCGGTGTTACGGCCTGGCAACGTGGGAGCAGCGGTGGGCGCGGTCGCCCTCCTGCGGCGTTTGGTGAGGATGATTCGTCACCATATTCCTGGAGTACAGATTCGGGTACGCCTGGATGGCGGGTTCGCGCATCCGGCCCTGCTCCAGTTTCTGGACGCCCAGCCAAAACTGGAATACGTGGTCGCGATGGCCAAGAATGCGGTGTTGAAGCGCGTCGCCGAAAGCGGAATGCGGCGAGCGCGCCAGCTCTCGCGGCGCAGCGGAAAGACCGAACATATTTACGGGGAAGTCCGCTACAAGGCCGGGAAGTGGCCAGGTCTGCGCCGCGTCATCATCAAAGCCGAGGTCGTCCGCGCCGCCGACAAAGACCCGAAAGACAATCCTCGTTTCGTCATCACCAACATGAAACAAAGTCCACAGTGGATTTACGAACATGTCTATTGCCAGCGCGGTGACATCGAGAATCGTATAAAAGAGCTGCACAAGCTCGACATCGACCGCACCAGTTGCACCAGCTTCTGGGCCAATCAGTTTCGCGTCCTACTCACCGCCGCGGCGTACGTCCTGATGCAGGAGTTGCGCTTGCGGGCTGCCGGTACCGCTTGTGCCCGCGCTCAAGTTGACATGTTGCGCGAACGACTGCTGAAGCTAGGCGCTCGGGTCTTGGTCTCGGTACGACGCGTCGTCGTCCATCTGCCCGCTTCCTTCCCGTTTCTACCCGCCTTCCGTCGTGTGGCTCTGGCGCTCGGCGCGGCCACCGGCTAAATCCCTTTTTCGGTTTACCAACTCAACCCGAATTCCACACCGATGACGGTCACGGCGCCGCTGTCTCTCCATCCGGCAACTTGAGCATCCCGCTCTTGGAACTCTTCGATTCCTTTGCTCCTTTGCTCGACCAACCCCAACTATCGAGACTTACAACCCACTTCCCACCAATGACTGGGCGCTCGCGATGTCTTCACGAATAATGCGGGTTAGTTTGCAAATAGTAGCCACCAGGCAATGTGTATCCATTTGGGTTGGTTGGAGTAGCTGAGATCAGGGCTCCATACCAGGGCGTCCCGGCGGACGAATTGAGGTACGTCGTATATGACGGACCCGGGCCATCGCCGACAAAATGAATGCGAGTACCGTCAGGGAGAATCAGATCTATATACGCCGTCGTCCCGTAATTATTGCCATCGCCTCCGAGGAACATCTCGTACGGATGGGTCGCCCCGATCCCAAACGGTCGCGACCAGCTGTCATTTGGCCGGTACGTGCGCGTGAGAGATATGGGGATTACGTCTGGAAGAACCAAATCTGTCTTGTTGTAGACAAAGAGTCCACTGGACAGTTGAACTGGGTCGCCGGCTTTCGAATGATTTGGGGCGGCTCCTTGCGTTCCTGGTCCGGCGTTCCCTGAGCCAACCATGGCTCCGGAAAAACCGTAGATAACAACTCCGGGCTTCGGCACAACTTGGGTGCGTGTTTTGTTGACCAACCCTTCGCCGTACACGTACCACCCATTGTGGTCGGGGTTGTAATTCCAGAAGGCATAGGGAACTCCTGCGGGTTTGTGTTCGCTATTGGGATAGAAAAGCTGGGCTCCCCGAGGACCGCTGCCCTTCACCGAGATATATGCCCCTCCCGGCTGAATCGTGAAATACGTTGGTACAACAACGAACGGCAACGGGAACGGCGGTCGGTCCGTGGGGACCGGAGTTATCGTGATCTTCGTGACAGCTTTCCCGGTCGCATCGGTGATGACGGTTCCGGCTGGCAGATGGAGTTCCAGGCCAGGCATGGTGGGTGTGGTTAGGACGGTTTCCTTTGTCGTTGGGGAGGCGATCGTCAACTCATGAGCAGTGTCTAGCTAGCAGCGACATCCAAATCTTGAAATCGAGCTTATTGGTCAGACCCGCCTTGATTTCATCACCAAATTCAAAACGGCCATATGTCTTGCCGGGAGAATTGGCGGTGGCACCGTCAATAACTAGAACTTGGTGACCCGATGGGATATCAGTGAGTAGAAACCTACCGGTGCTGTCGGATTGCACCGTCCGGTTGCCAAGCTCCAAAGTGACATGCACTAAGGGATCGCCGTTGAGTTTTAGAACTTGACCCGCCAAAGCGGTCGTGCCGTGAGGAGCTTGGAGATCCGGAAGAGACTCGTATTTCGATGGGCCGCGATGAGTCTGCCAATCTGAAGTCGGCGTCCATTCCTCGTCTCCTATCGAGCCCGGAGTTCCACCAACTGTGGAAAAGGAAAAGTCAGCATAGGCAACAACGAAAAGAGCAGGAAGCGATCGAGTTTGATTCCTTCGCGGTGGTCGAGCCGTTCCGTCCGCCGTCGACCGGAACGGAAGTGCGGGATGAAGGCTCACTGTTGCTTGTTAAGAACTATGATTATTTGTCGAGCACAGGAGGCACGAAGGGCTCAGCTCGTTATGGAGTACGGTGGGCGATCGTCTACCGGTCGCGACGGGCTAATGCTGTGATTAATTCCGGCAGCTCTAGATTCTGCTTCGTTTCGATGGTGCTTTGGGAGAGGAGCGGGATCCGGAGGCGGCTGCCTTTTCCTGCCGTCTGGCTCGCCCTTGCTCGCGGTAGTACTCCAGGCTTCGATGTTGTTTCGAGCAAATCTCACAGCAAAAAACTGTGCCCTGCCGTTCTTTCGCAAAGACCTCATTGCATTTCGGACACACACCGAGTCCTCGTCGATTCTTGCGGAGGTACTCAAGGCGCAAGAAGCCATAGAGCACGTCCTTCACACCTCGTCCGCATATGTCCAGCGTTGGCAACTCTACCGGCCGTTCGCTTGTCGGATGGAGGCGCAAAGGGAACTGGTCAAGAAGTCCACACACTACAATTTGTGCATATTGACATGCGGCGTTCGTCGGCGAAAGGCGGTCCAGACCTCGGGCGAGGCCGAAAAATATTTTCCTGTCTGCAAGAACGGAGAGTTGGGCATAGTACTGGAAGAGTCGCTCGGGATTGGGCTTCTCACTCTGAATTTCCGCGATGAGTCGAGCCATACCTGAAAAGAACTTCTGACGCACTCGTAGCTCGCAAAGGTTCTCTCTCACGACGAGCTTCCGGCCGCGGGTGGAATCGGGTGCGCGAAATTGGACCTCTGCCGAGCCGTCAAAAGGTCCCCATTTCCGACAAAATTCGACCAGCTTGGAGTCCGTGGTCGCGTTTGCGAACTCGATGTGCGGCGGCTTCTTTCTGCGGTTCTCACCCCACCTAGCCAGTGGGACCGATTGTTCCAACAAGTCGGATTCGACAGCAACGCCAGCCACCGGCAATGATTTGTGATTCTTCCCGCTAACGATGAGATGCTCGCCCGTGTGCTCGACGCGTATTTCCTCAGCCCAGATTGGGGTAGTTAAGGGTTGTGCACGCACGTTAGCCTCCCACAGATGTGAGCTTGACAATTAATAATAGATCATAACAAGCAAAAGCGTGTCAGATTGTCACAGAGCGCCGCCAAAATGAAAATGAGGAAAACAAGCGGCGACGACACTCGACTGCTTTCATAACCGGTCGCGGTATCCGACAGATTCTTGGCCTCGAGAATCGGGAGATTCCCCGCACTAACGACAAAGCAGATATTGAGTCCCGCGCTTTCTTGAAACCGGTTCATTTGATAGCGGTCGCAATGGAATCGGTGGATTTTGAAGGTCCTCACAGAGTCGGAAGATGGTGAGCTTAAAAGTGAAGACAATTCCTCGACGGGCGGAAGTTCCCAAAGCGGGCGAAACCATGGTCCGACGCTTGCCTTGGCCCGATCTCCGAGTCTGCGTGCTCTGTGTGGGGTTCGGTGAAAATGTCATCCGCGAACAGATTGCGCGGGGGTCAGAATCGGCCGGTGAAGAAACATCGTGAGCTCTAATTGCCCAGATCGAATCCCTCAGCTGGTCAACACCAGGAAAGCTGCCGAAATCCTGGGCCGTTCGCCGGCGACAATCAAGCGCTGGCGGTATGAAGGTGTCGGACCGGATTACGTGGAAATGGAGGGGCGAGTCAGTTACGATGTTGCGGTCCTGTTGGAGTACATCCGACAAAACACACGAGCGCCTTCCGTGCGGGCTGCAGTGGAGGAATCTCGTGAAGGTCTTTAAGAAAAGGAACTCGAAGTATTACTGGTTTGACTTTACGGTCCGCGGAGAACGATTTCGGGGATCGACTAAGGAGACGAATCAAGGCAGGGCGCGCAAAATCGCGGCCCTTAATTTCGCGGATGCTTGCGAGAACAATGACCCTCTGCCGAGGAAGGCGCCGACTTTGCGTAAGGGTTCGGAGCGCTTCCTAGAGTGGGTCGAGTGGGCGCGACTCGTGCCGAAAACCAAGACGTACTATAAGGATGGCTGGCGTCTCTTGATGACTACTTCCATACTGGGAATGCGGCTTGACGCCATCAACAATGATGTCGCCGAGCGATTGCGGTTCACTGGCTCAGCGGCAAATACAAACTGTGCGTTGCGGACTCTGCGGCGCCTTTTGCACAAAGCTGAAGAATGGAAGTTGATCCGTGAGTTTTCGGTAAGCGTGCGTGACGACCGCTAACTCGCCCTGTTACTTTCGTTGAGCCGCCGAAGAGCGGCCAAGGGCGAATCGCATGAGCGCAGCAGTCATTCCTGAGCCAATCGCGCAGTTACAACTCCAACTGAATGAGATTCGGAGCACCCGACCACGGGGAAAGAGACTGCCGGATTCGGTGTGGCAATCCGCAGTCGAACTGGCCCGGGAACACGGTGTGTATTCCGTCGCGCATCATCTACGGCTGGACTATGCGGGGCTGAAGAAACGGCTCGGGGGAGTTTCCCATCGCCGACGAAAAGTACGCAAGCCGGCATTCGTCGAACTAATCGCGCCACCTTCAGCGATGCGGGGAGAGTGCTTGATCGAGTTCGAGTCGTTGCGCGGCGGCAAGGTGCGCATTCAGTGGAAAGCTGCCACATCGCCCGATTGGATGAGCCTGCTGCGGGCCTGGCGGGAAACCGAGAGATGATTCAGATCTCGCCGCAGATGCGCGTGCTGGTCGCCATCGAGCGAGTCGATGGACGAAAAGGGATTGACTCTCTGGTGCGACTCTGTCAGGAGAAGCTAGCAGAAGATCCTTTTTCCGGCTGTGTATTCGTGTTTCGGAGCCGCAGCGGGACGACGATCCGGCTACTCAGCTATGACGGCCAGGGATACTGGTTGGCGCAAAAACGTCTTTCACGAGGAAAATTCGTGTGGTGGCCGGAAGGATCCGGAGCAGCCAAGCCTCTGGAAGCCTATGAAGCGCAGCTGCTGATGGCGGCGGGCGATGTATCGCGCGTGCGCGCGGCGCCGATGTGGCGGCGAGTGAGCGTGCTGAAGTAATCAACCCTCCCGGCGAAAAAAATATGGCGTTACCCCTTGCGTTCCAAGAAAAACCAGTTCATACTGCGGAGCGATGGTCGAGTTCAGATATCGGGGCCGGAAGATCAGCCAGGAAGACATCCTTTCTATACGCGCACTGATCGAGCAGCACCCGCAGGAAAGCCGCCGCACGCTATCGACCAAACTCTGTGAAGCCTGGCAGTGGCGCCAGGCCAATGGTGCGTTGCGGGACATGGTGTGTCGCGGCTTGATGCTCATGCTGGACCGTGCCGGCCAGATCGAGTTGCCGCCAGTAAGTTATGTGCGGCATAACCCGCTGGTCAACCGAGCCAAACCGGAGCCGGTGCGGATTGATGCAACGCCCATTCAGGACGGGCTGCACCACCTCCAACCGCTAGAGTTCGAACTGGTTCGTCGCACCGGGAAAGAGCCGTTGTGGAACAGTTTGCTGCAGGAACATCATTATCTCGGCTACCAGCAGCCGGCGGGAGAACACCTGAAGTACCTGGTGTGGGCGCAAGGGCGGCCGGTTGCCTGCCTGGCATGGTGCTCGGCCCCGCGTCATCTGCGCAGTCGCGACCGCTACATTGGCTGGAGCGCCGAAGAGCGCGGTCGCAACCTCCGCTTCCTGGCTTACAACACGCGATTTTTAATCTTGCCGTGGGTAAAGGTGGAACACTTGGCGTCGCATATCCTGGGGCGCATGGCGTCGCGGATCTCCGCGGACTGGCAGCGGATCTACGGACATCCGATCTACTTCCTGGAGACGTTTGTGGATCCGGAACGATTCCGCGGAACCTGTTATCGTGCGGCCAACTGGGTGGTGCTGGGCAAGACGACGGGGCGTGGTAAACAATCGAATAGCTACGTGCCGAACCGGTCGATCAAAGATGTTCTGGGATATCCGTTGGCGAAGCAGTTTCGCGAACTGCTCATGGGGCGAGGATGAGAACTGCGAGACCACGACTCGATGTAAATCTGGACGAACTGGACCGGGTGTTGGACGGAGCGCGGCAAGCGCCGTTGAGCGAGGACGATTACGAGAAGCTCAAGGAGGCATTGCATGCGCTGGCGGCGATGCTGGTGCGGCCGCGCAGCACGGAGAAGACCAGCGCGGTGCTGGGAAAATCGGAAGGTGCGGAAACTGACGCCGGGACTGAGCCGAAGAGCAATGCTTCCCCAGCGCCCGGACATGGACGCAATGGTGCAGGGGCGTTTGTCAGTTCGCGGAAGATTGCGATTGCGCACCCGCAGTTGAAGCACGGGGATCGTTGCCCGGAGTGCGAAAGAGGCAACGTATACAGGCAGAAAGAGCCGAAAGTGCTGGTACGGATGGTTGGGCAGGCGCCGCTGGCGGCCACCGTTTTCTCGCTCGAACGGCTGCGCTGCGGTGCCTGCGGACAGGTATTTACCGCACAAGAACCGGAAGGAGTTGGTCCGGAAAAATACGACGAGACCGCGGCAGCGATGATCGCGCAACTCAAGTATGGCAGCGGAACCCCGTTCTACCGGTTGGAACAACTCCAAGGTCAGCTGGGGATTCCATTACCGGCGGCGACGCAATGGGAAGTGGTCGAAGAGGCAGCCGAGTTACTGAAACCGGCGCGCGACGAGTTAATCCGGCAAGCGGCGCAGGGTGAAGTGGTACACAACGACGACACCAGCATGCGAGTGTTACGTCTCAGGCGCGAACCGTCGGACGAGCGCACGGGCGTATTCACCAGCGGCATCGTGTCCACCAGCCAGGGTTGGAAGATTGCGCTGTACTTCACCGGACGCCAGCATGCCGGCGAGAACCTTGCCGAGGTTTTGAAGCAGCGTGCCCAGCACTTGGGACCGCCTATTCAGATGTGTGACGCACTCTCGCGCAATGCTCCGAAGTTGGCTGCGGGGGTGGAGATTCTGCTGGCAAATTGCTTGGCCCATGGAAGAAGACAAATCGTAGAAGTAGCGGAGAACTTTCCCGATCAATGTCGCTATGTACTGGAGATGCTGGGCGAGGTCTATGGTCACGATGCCGAGGCGCGGGAGCGTGGTCTGAAGCCGGAAGAGCGCCTGCAGTTTCATCAAGAACGCAGCGGCCCGGTGATGGCGAAACTCCATGGGTGGCTGGAAGCGCAGTTCGCCGAGCGCAAGACGGAGCCGAACTCGGGGCTGGGCGAGGCGATCACGTACTTATTGCGACACTGGCGGCCTTTGACATTGTTTCTCCGGCAAGCCGGAGCGCCGTTAGATAACAACATTTGCGAAAGGGCGCTGAAGCGGGCCATTCTTCACCGGAAGAATGCCTTGTTTTATCGGACGCTGAATGGGGCGGATGTGGGCGATCTGTTCATGAGTTTGATTCACACTTGTCAGTTCTGCGACGCCAACTCCTTCGACTACCTGACCGAGTTGCAGCGCCATGCTCAGGAAGTGGAGTCTAAGCCCGCGGAGTGGATGCCGTGGAACTACCGGGAAACCTTGGAACGAACCGTTCCTCTCTCCGATTCCGCATAACGCTAGGCGAATCGCACCTGGCCGGAAACACAATTTCTTGATTACGCAGCTTTGCCGAAAGGACACGTTGATCCGAAGAGCTCCGAAGCTCAAACTCTTGCCAGAAAAAGAACGCTCACTAAGACTGGACGACGAAGCGGAGCGAAAACTCCTGGCTGGGGCCGCGAAATGCAATTGGCGGCCCACGACGATCGAGCGTTTCCGCGACGTTGTCATCCTCGTGCGCGACACCGGCATGCGGAACGAAAAGGAGCTGTATCAGATCCGAATCGAGAACATCGATTGGGATCATCGGCTGATCTTCGTGCCGGACAGCAAGACCGTCAGCGGGATCAGAGACGTACCGATGAGCGACCGGGCTCTCGATCTTCTCCGGATCCGTTGTGGGAAGCGTCGGGAGGGTTGGGTGTTCCCGTCCAAACGCTCTAGAGCGGGGCATCTCACCACAATAGCCGGCAAGTTCCGCCAGGCCCGCACGAAAGCAGGCCTACCGAAGAACCTAGTGCTCTATTGCGGTCGTCATGACTTTGGCACCCGGGTTCTAAAGAAGACGGGAAATTTGAAGCTGGTGATGCAAGCGATGGGACACATTGACGTCAAGACCGCCATGAAGTACCAGCACCCGGAAGCTCGATATTGTGCGCTCCGCTTTGAACGACACAGAACCAGGAGTGCCGCCAGTGGGCACGTAGTCTCGTCCGGCTACGGCACACTTTGCGGCACACCTGGAAAAATCAATGCGAAGACAGCTGGTAAGCGATTGAAAAGATGGTGAGCGCGGAAGGAATCGAACCTTCAACCTACTGATTAAGAGTCAGTGAAGAATCCTACTATTCGGACACGCATTTAAATCGGCATTCCACTATGCTGCTTTTAATCAGAGATATAGGTTGACGATCCACTGACAGTGAGCGACACTGAAGGCCACCCGTGCGCTTTCTTAACGGACACAGCACGGACACGGGAGACTTTGATGGCGGGGAACATTAGCGAGAAAAGTATCAAACATCTTAAGCCGCCCAACCACGGCAATCGGATAATCTACGACACACAGATTCCCGGTTTTGGTGTTCGCATTACGGCTGCGAGTGCGATCAGTTTCGTTCTCAATTACTACATCCACGGCAGGGAAAGACGGTTCACGATTGGGAAGCATCCAGAGTGGTCTATCGTCGCGGCACGAAACCGTGCTCTGGAGCTACGGAAAAAAGTGAATGAGGGTATCGACCCCTTAGAGGAAAGAGAAAACGACCGTTCTCAGCCCACGCTGAACGACTTGTGCGCCGAATATTTGGAGCATCATGCCCTCGTGCACAAGCGGCCCCACAGTGTGCGCGACGATAAGCAGATGATTGCGGGAGTCATTGCTCCCAAGATCGGCGATCTCCGAATCTCCGCCGTCAGCAGGCAGAACGTCGCAAAGCTTCACGCTTCTTTGAAAGCAACGCCCTATCTGGCTAACCGAGTGCTTGCTCTCCTTTCGAAAATGTTCAATTTGGCAATTGACTGGCAGTGGACGGTTAGCAATCCAGCGCAAGGGATACTACGCTTCCATGAAGACAGAAGAGAACGGTGGCTACAGCAAGAGGAATTGCAACGATTCATAGGGGCATTGAACTCCTACCCAAACCAAAATGTTGCTGACGCGCTACGGTTACTGATGTTGACCGGGGCACGAAAAAGTGAGGTATTGACGGCAGAATGGTCAATGTTCGATTTAAGACACGGTCTGTGGACTAAGCCTTCCAGTCACACGAAGGAGAAGCAAATCGAACACGTCCCGTTGAACGTTCAGGCGCTCGAACTGCTGACCCGAATGAAATCGCAAAATAATGGGAGCAAGTTCTTGTTCCTTGGTCTAAATGGCAAGCCCCGCACAACATTGCGCGTCGCATGGTCTCAGGTCTGCAAAGCCGCAGGACTAGCAAATGTCAGAGTACACGATCTTAGACATAGCTATGCCTCTTATCTGGTCTCAAACGGAGTGAGCCTGCACATTGTGGGCCGACTACTAGGGCACTCGCAAGCGCAGACCACGCAGCGTTACGCCCATGTTGCTCATCAATCCTTGCGAGACGCGAGCAATATTTTCGGAGATATCTTTAGAGCCGCTGATAAGTAGAAAGAATGCAGCAGCGTAAGAAGCTTTATGGTGCAACTGAATTGCAATCATGCGAATATGTTGCCTTTGACTCTGAGTTATTAAATTACTTGACACTCGATACCACATCTGGTATACATACAGCAGCCTGCACGATCTCAATGGAGTGAGGAGGCGATATCTATCATTCCGGAGATGGCTAATGCTGAAGCTGCTAACCCGCATTATTCGTGAAGACATCGCGAGCGCCCAGTCATTGGTGGGAAGTGGGTTGTAAGTCTCGATAGTTGGGGTTGGTCGAGCAAAGGAGCAAAGGAATCGAAGAGTTCCAAGAGCGGGATGCTCAAGTTGCCGGATGGAGAGACAGCGGCGCCGTGACCGTCATCGGTGTGGAATTCGGGTTGAGTTGGTAAACCGAAAAAGGGATTTAGCCGGTGGCCGCGCCGAGCGCCAGAGCCACACGACGGAAGGCGGGTAGAAACGGGAAGGAAGCGGGCAGATGGACGACGACGCGTCGTACCGAGACCAAGACCCGAGCGCCTAGCTTCAGCAGTCGTTCGCGCAACATGTCAACTTGAGCGCGGGCACAAGCGGTACCGGCAGCCCGCAAGCGCAACTCCTGCATCAGGACGTACGCCGCGGCGGTGAGTAGGACGCGAAACTGATTGGCCCAGAAGCTGGTGCAACTGGTGCGGTCGATGTCGAGCTTGTGCAGCTCTTTTATACGATTCTCGATGTCACCGCGCTGGCAATAGACATGTTCGTAAATCCACTGTGGACTTTGTTTCATGTTGGTGATGACGAAACGAGGATTGTCTTTCGGGTCTTTGTCGGCGGCGCGGACGACCTCGGCTTTGATGATGACGCGGCGCAGACCTGGCCACTTCCCGGCCTTGTAGCGGACTTCCCCGTAAATATGTTCGGTCTTTCCGCTGCGCCGCGAGAGCTGGCGCGCTCGCCGCATTCCGCTTTCGGCGACGCGCTTCAACACCGCATTCTTGGCCATCGCGACCACGTATTCCAGTTTTGGCTGGGCGTCCAGAAACTGGAGCAGGGCCGGATGCGCGAACCCGCCATCCAGGCGTACCCGAATCTGTACTCCAGGAATATGGTGACGAATCATCCTCACCAAACGCCGCAGGAGGGCGACCGCGCCCACCGCTGCTCCCACGTTGCCAGGCCGTAACACCGCGGCGCAGAGATACGGTTCGGCTTCGTCGTTGAAACTGACAAAACCCATCACCGGCAGGTAGCACCAGGTGTCGTAATGTCCGTTAAAAAACGACAACTGCTGCGCGCCGTGCGTGGGATCGTCGGTCGGATCCAGATCGATGGTGACGCGATAGGCGCGATGGCGCAGCCGCTTGGCATGGCGTCGGATCACGCTCTCCGCCAAGAACTGGCCCGAACGATAGAGTTCCTTGACCCCAACCCCGTTCTCGAAACGCGACAACGTCGGCTGCGAAGCCAGGTCGCGACCCTCGATCGGATCGCGATCCAGAAGTAGTTTGTGAATCGGATCCACGGACAGGCGGGCCGAATCGTTGGCGTCCGGGTAGCCGCAGGCGATCGAGAACACTCGCTGCGCCACCAACTCGCGCAACGAATGATCGACCTTGCCCGCTTGCCGATCATCTCGAAGGCAGGAACTCAGTCCAGCCACCAAGTCATAGTGCCGATCCGCGGCCTTCAGGAGCAGAGCCCCACCGTCGGAACTGCCCTCGCGCTGATCAAACTGGGCAACGATTGGCTTGCGACAAATTCCTGGGAACAACACACACTGTGTTGTGCTATCGTCTGACATTAAGGAAGCCTCTTTTGTTTCTCAAACATTGTCTAGTCAACATGTTTGTAACAGAGGAGGCTTCTTTTGTCTTCAGATCTCTTCACCTTCACGAATAAAGCGGGCTAAGCGAACCGCGTCAAGAGCCTTGTGCAACTGTTTCTGAAACACCAATCCTCAACAATATAACTCTCGCTTCTGATAATTCTCTCGTTCTGTATGGATTTCTCCGCCGTGAGGAGCTAGCCCGGCAACTCGGTTGCAGCCCCCGCACAATCGATCGATGGCAGGCGTTGCGCGACGGCCCGCCGCGCGTTCGCATTGGCCGCACGGTGCTCTACAACGTTAACTCAGTGCGGGAGTGGCTATCATCGAGAGAGCATCAATTTTCTCGCCCGAATAGGAATCATACCCTCTCGCACGACCAACACGACAAGCAGACCCGCGGTTTTCGCTCTTAGGTTCACGTAATACAAAAAGGCCCACTCGTGAGGTGGGCCTCCATATCATTTTGTAGAAAGGTCTAACCATGTTTAGAATATGTCGTCCTACGGCTTCCAGTCAAGCCTCTGCCGTTCGAACCCCACTTGTAATCCGGCGTGAATATGTTGAGCTAGGTGGTGACCTCATCGTCGCTGCCCTGCTGTCACGGATTGTTTACTGGCACCTAACACACGCAGGGCGTCGAGGAGCGTCGCGTCCAACGCGATGGAGTCATATGGACCGCTAAGACACGTCAAGAATGGATGGCGGAGTCTTTCCTCTTACCGGCAATACTGCCGGGCGGTCTCTATACTCCAAGGAAAGCACATAGTTGAGGTGAGAATAATGAAGTTCGACGGAAATACAATGTCCCACGTTCGTTTATTGATCAACGGACCCAGCGGTCCGTAGCGAGGAAACTCGCGGACACGGACTCCCACTGATCGGCGGCTTCGAGTCCTCCCGAAAACAAAACACAAGAAACGAAAAGGCACTGACGGCACACAAAAGTATCTAAAAGCAATTCTGACAATTAGGACGGCAACAGGGTCGGTGGAGAACTGGCCATAGGCACACGTCTGTCCACGTATCAAAAACGCTTCGCATTCGCGGAGACGACGAACGTATGCTCAAAAAGATCGCAGCCAATACAACTCAGGAGGAAATAGTGACAATCATCACGCAAAAGAGGATGGAGGCGCTGAAGGCTTTGGAAGCCCTCAAACAAGCCTCTGTAAAGCCCGATATGCCGATGCCAACGCTGCTCACCCATGAGGTCAGAGAAGGAAAACGATCCATGTCAATCGCAGGCCATGGGAATGCGCCCTACCACTCAAACCGGAAGATTCCAAATGCATATGCGGACTGGGTCAAACAGATCGATTGGCAGCTTTTTTGTACATTTACATTCGCTTGGAAGGTCGACGATATCCGGGCCAGAAAAATCTTCGACGAATTCATTAACCGCACGGAACGCCATCTTGGAACGGATGTTTGTTACGTTCGAGGCGACGAAAAACGATTCTCAGGTTGTGGGCTTCCGGGGAGTGCCCGGCATTTCCACGTTTTGATGACCAGCCTAGTTCCTATGCATCCGTTGTGGGTCAAGCAAATGTGGCAGGGCATGGCAGGTAATCGCAGCGATGATGCCGGCGCGATGGTCGAACCCTACAATGGGTTCCATCACGGTGCAAGATACGTATTGAAGTTCATCAACCAACCAGAGGGGGACTGGGCATTCAGAAACCTGCATCTGTTCCATCCTGAGGCCCGATCTTTACAAGACCTCCACGGTCGGCAACGCAGAAATCTGCGCAGACATAAAGCTCGTTTCCAGCACTTCGTCCATGCTAAACCGATACAAGCCAGTACCAAGATTGCAAGTGAGTGCATCAATGCTACGACGTAGGGGTTTGGGTTTTTAGACTTCTGGTCCGATCTGGCGAGCGCATGCGAGCTGTTGTCGCGAGCGCCAGCGAGCTGGGGTACACGCAAGGAACATATCAACCCTCACAGAAAAAGGAGACGATTTTATGGAAACAAAGATGGTCCCAAACGACAAGCAGATATTTGCCATCAGCTCGATCAAAGCTGCCGGATTGTCGGCCTTTTGGCTAAACCGAGTGGCTGCATTGTGGGTAATTCAGCAGACACTAACTGACAGACAACACGGACAACTTAAACGACTGAAGAAATCCCTTGGATATGAAAACGCCAAAGAAGTGATTGAATACGTCCTGCATGAATGGGGCAGCTTTGTGAAAAGAGCTGGAGAAATCGGCGGAGCAGTAGCTCTTCCGGCCAAACCTAATGTCGGTTTCTTGGCGAAATATCAGGCCATTGCCCTCTCAATGACTCAGCAACATTTGCAAGCGATTGCCAAAAAGAAAGCAGCGGAAATGGAGGCAGCCAAGATAAAAACAAAAATCATGGAGAAAAAACCAATGGCCATCATCCAACTCACCAACGACCAAGTAATGGCATTCTTGCAGGGAGATGAATCCTATGACGCTTTCTTCGACGCAATCACTGAGAAGTATGGGGAATGGAGACCTGCGAAGTGGGCAGAGAAAGGCATCCCTTGCGAAATAGAACTAAAGCTCGCTGGATAGTGCCGCCGAAACAGACGATAAAGGCGCAACTCTGGCGCTAATTCGCGCAGGCACTCAATCCCTCACCATAACGATTCAAAGCTCAAATACGACGTTTCTAGCGCGGCAATGAACGTTCTACGTGGCAATCACATTGAAGAGAGGGAGGAACATCATGAGCGACGATTTCAGGAACCCGAATAAAGTCACAATTCTCACCTTAACGCCCGGCCAGCAAACAGCGTAGTGGTGGAAACGCTTTGGCCCGGGTGGATGCTGGGAGTATGTGGTTACCGAGAAATATGGTCCATGGACAGCCGCTAAGCCGGATGAAGAAGGAATTCCTTGCACTGTAGAGGCTGTATGCCTCGCGGGATAGCAGACGAAAGACGACCACAGCCCACACGGTCATGATCCAAAGCTCAAATACGACGTTTCTAGCGCGGCAATGAAGGTTTTACGAAGTGATTAACACCAAGATTCGGAGTTGGAGTTTCTGATGCCCGGGAATCACACCCGAGCAAAGGAAAATAAATGCTGAGCAAAACCAGACCGCATGCGATGACATAATGGCCTTGCGCGGCGGCTCAGAGAGGTGATCGTGTTGACCCTTCAGGTCAGACTGCTCCTAGTTATGGCTGTATTCTCTGCGATTTGTGTCTCTCAAACTGCGGGTGGCTGGCAAACGTATCGCAGCCCTGATTTCGGATTCGTGATTGATTATCCCGCGAATATGACGTTTTATCCGGGTCATCCTGACTACGGAGAGACGGCGCTTTCGTACATCCCAATCTGCGACTACTCCACCGTCGCGTGCTTCGAATACAACGGCAAGGATTACGAAGGAACAACCTTCGAAGCTGCAGGTCTTTCCATAAATGTGCTTCGAGACCTCAAGACAGAAAAAGACTGTGCCAAGATCGACACCGGATCATTTCCCGCGAAGACAGAGACCATGAATGGCATCCACTTTCACTACGGGATGACAGGGGAAGGAGGTATGAGCCAATCAAAAGGCGGCACTACGTACCGCGCCTTCCACCAGAATGTCTGTTTCGAACTTTCTGAAGCAACCGCAGAAGTAAGCATCGGCGCATTCGATCCGGGCGCGATCAAAGCCTTTGACTCAACGAAGGTGGCCAAGCTTATGGATAGGATGATCCATTCGTTCAGATTCGTGGGCGACGTTAAAGATGGTTCGGGGTGGAAAGTCTTCCATGACGGCATGTGCGGGGGCATCTACGAGTATCCCGAATACGCAACCGTGCAAACTACCATTGAATTCTCGAATGATAGATTCGATTCAACCGACCTTAGCTGTTCTCGACACTTCACGCAACACGGCTTCGACTATACGGTGGCCGCGAAGACAAATTTGAAGTACAAAGAGGGGCTCGACACATGGCTGAGGGCATCGGGCTACCCTGATCTGAGCAAAGCGAAAGTGGTTTTGAGATCGAAATGCTGCACCGAGTACCATGCGGTGCCTTACTACTACATCTTTGGTCAGGCGGCCCTGTACATCCTGAGCGTCTCCGATGCGAAACACAGCATCGTCGCCGCTCATGATGATCCAGTATTTATGCATTTGCTCAACAGTTTCAAAGTGTACTAACGATTCAAGGCTGGGCCTGCGGAAAAACCCTCCGTTCGCGGCTGTCAATTGTGTGTCCCGAAGTTTTGTAGACGAATCAGCAACAATGCTATTCAATCCCTCACCACCATGATTTCAAGCGCAAATACGACGTTTCTAGTGCATCAACGAAACCTCTACGATCTTCTCGATCTCAATCCCCGGCTCGTTTACCAACGAGGGACCTGTAGTGCGGGTGTCTGACTCGAATCCTCAGGGGACGAACTTTGTGCAATCAATTGCACGATATTGCAAAGTACTTCTCTACACCAAGACCGATCCAAGTTGTAGACCCCTGAGGAAGCTCATTTTTTATCGGAATTCCGTTCGTTGGACGCAGACTCTACGCGAATCCCACATCGGGCGATCAGGCACCGAAAATCGCCGTTGTCGAATTTGGCCGTCTGGCGATTCATCTGTTGGCCGTGAATGAGTGTAGTGGCGATGTTGTAACAGCGAACGTCTGATTAGCAGCCTCGCACTGAAGAATACCTAGAAGTAATCTTGACGCATCACCATCTCCAGTGTGCGATAGGCTCATGGCAGTCCGTCGGCCAAAACGAAAATGGTGGGTGTATCTGGGGTGTGGCCTATTCATCGTATGCTTTGTAGTCTTGGTCTTGTTCTTGGTGATCATCGCCCCGCTGTTTGTGGGGGTCGTGCCGCCGATCTCGGGAAGACTCGTGGATGCCATAAGCGGCAAGCCTGTCGCAGGAATGGATGTGTGTTTACAGGCGTACGTCCTGGATTGGGGAACACATACAGTAGTGCGGAGCGAAGTGACGAGGAGCGACGTTTTCGGAAACTTTTCCTTTTCATCCTCGACTCACAATGTTGTGGGCTTTCGGAATTGGAGGGGGTACTCGTTCACCATCACCGACCCGAATGCGGAGATGGTGCCAACCTGCGAATACAGTATCCTTGCGGCATTCTCGAACTTTAGCGTCCAGATCAACGAAGGGCGCTCATGGGCTCCAATCAACAGCGGCAAACCAGTTTACTTTCCAGTAGAGCTCGGGCAGAACCCGAGTCCCATGGGCCCGCTGAATCAGAAAATGAAGCACTTTTGGGGGGGAGAGATCGCTCTGATACCCCTCCTACAGAACGCTAGAGAATGCCAAGGAATCCGAGATCCGTCTCTCGCCCCGTTCTGTAAGGAGATGAATAATTCCGCCGTGGCTTCCTTGATGCGCACAGCCATCCAACAGGCCTCAGGAACTCAGTGAGGCGATCACCTCATTCAGTCGCCCACCGCAATAGGCCCGGGGCTCTCGATTGTTTACGTAATCAGGCGATTTCGCTGAAGTGGCAGCGCTGGGTGGGAGTGGGCACAGGGCCGGGCGGGGAAAAGCGGCACTCATTTTTTCATAAAGTGCTTCTCAAACAAGAGCTTTGACCGCTCCGCGCCATCGTCCGTCAGGATCACCGACTTCGCTTTGCTTACCGGGTCGTCAATGTAGCCCTCCGCGTGCAGCCGATTCAGAACATCCCAGTCATGGCTCTTCCACGCCCGCAGGCCGTGCCTGTCCTTGAACTTCGTCAGGTAGAGCAAAGCCAGCGTCATCTCGTCCACTTTCTCTTTGTCGATCTCCATAACATCCTCCTGCGCGGTGGTTGCAACGTGGTGGCGTCTGCCGTCCTCCCAATGCTGCGGCACGGGAGGCCGTCTTCAATGCGCAAAAAGAAAGCCCAGCCGAATTATCGTCGCAGAACCCTCCGGTTGCCAGACCTCGATCACTCCAAGTTGGCAGTGCTCAACAGTCTCGGCTCGCTCGGTTCACGCCGCGTCTACGAATACGCCCTCGATCAGTTTATTGCGTGGTACTGCTCGGAACCCCGGCTCGCCTTCAACCGGATCGTGGTCACTCGCTACCGCATGCACCTCGAATCGAGAGGGCTGGCAGCCAACACCATCAACCAGCAACTGGCAGCGGTGCGCCGTATCGCCAACGAAGCCGCTGATGCGGGCCTCCTGAGTCCGGAACTCGCAGCCGGGATCAGCCGCGTCAAGGGTGTGAAGCAGCTAGGCTTCCGCTCCGGGAACTGGTTGAGCGCGGAACAGTGCTCAGAGGTGCTGCGCCGCGCCTTGGGCCCCAGCATGCGCGCGAAGCGCGACTACGCCATGCTCGCCACGTTGTTTGGCTGCGGACTGCGGAGATCGGAACTTGTCGGGCTGGAGGTGGACGACCTGCAGATGCGCCAAGGCCACTGGGCTGTCGTGGACCTGATCGGTAAGGGCGGGCACATCCGCACCGTCCCGATCCCCGACTGGGTCAAGGCCGCGCTGGACGACTGGACGGCGGCAGCGGGCATCATCGAGGGGAGAATCTTCCGGGCTGTCGCCCGCGCCGGGAAGATATGGGGCGATGGCATCTCGCAAAACGTTGTCTGGTACGTGGTCAAGGGCTGCTGCGAGAGGGCTGGGCTACAGCACATCGCGCCGCACGATTTGCGAAGGACCTGTGCCAAGCTGTGCCACACCAGTGGCGGCGAGATCGAGCAGATTCAATTCCTGCTGGGCCATGCCTCTGTTCAGACTACAGAACGCTACCTCGGCTGCAAGCAGAATCTAGGGCACCCAGTGAACGACCTGTTTCGGCTGGCGAACATCGGCGGTGCCACCTATTTGGTTCTCGCGGGAACTTCGGCCCCATCGGTGAGAAAAGTGGCCGCACAGCCGGATAAAATGTCAGATGATGAAAGCGCTGGCGATCAAGAAGGGTCAGACCAGAGAGCGGGCACCAGCTTTCAAGGAGATGGGCACGCTGCGCTGTGACAGTTGCGGTGACGAGTTCATCGTCTGGCATGATCCCTCGGTCGCAGACAACGGTGTCGCCATGCGCCAAGCGCTCTGGCTCGAAAAAGGTTCTTGCCGAGGAACACGAACGGGAACGGAAGCATGCGGATCGCATCCAACTGCCGGACTAGCGCATGAGGCACTTGAGTGAAATCGCCTGGTTTCGCCAGCTACCACTTTCACGTATTATCCAACGTTGTTAGGCTGACACAATGATTGTCATCCAGACCCCAAGGTTGCAGCTGAGCCAGTTCCAGATGATCGATGCACGCGAGGTTTTTGCATGCATCACTCCTGCCATCGCCAGATTCATGCCGTGGGAGCCGCCATCGTGGAGCGAGTACGTGGCGCGATGCGAGAAGAGAGCGCAGGCTCCCGATCCGAACAGTTTTTCTTTCGTCATCCGGCGGATCGACAACCGGGAATGCCTTGGCATGGCCTCATTCGAAGGCGCGGATTCTGTTTCGCCCGAACTCGGCCTTTGGCTCAAGGAAAGCGCGCACGGGCAGGGCTTTGGCCGGGAAGTCGTGGCCGCGCTTGTTGAGTGGGGCCATGCAACTCTTGGCAAAGAGAGTTTCCTTTATCCAGTGGCCGTACAAAATACCGCCAGCAGGCGCATCGCTGAGTATCTTCACGGCGATATCATAGGCAACCTCAAGAAGCCAAAATACGACTCCGTCGTTTACAGGATTCCCTTCCTCCATGGGTCGCCATATTCCTCGTAGATTTAGACTTTCATCTCTCCGGTAATTATTCGAAGCTCCGCATGACTGACACCGAGGCAATCAGTTGGCGTAATATCGCCATTTCACTCATTGAGGATTTCGGGCACTCCCCGGTCCGGGTCAATGAGTGAAATCGCCTGCTTGCGTCAACAATGGCATAATCAATCGCGTGTTTTGCGTTTCCCAGCTAATCAAACGAGTTCTTGTACGATTGGCTCATGGGAAATGAGTCGGCAATTATCATTCCGATCCCGGAGGCCGAACCCCTTGTCGGCCCCCTACGATTGAGGTATGACGGGTCAGCCCGACTCGGTGTCCCCGCGCACATCACCGTCCTTTACCCATTCTGCTCAATACAGGCCGCCGTCGGCCAAACGGAAGCTCTGAGGGATGTGTGCCAGTCTATCGAGAGGTTCACGTTCGCATTCACTGAAGTTCGACATTTTTCGGCAACCGCCTATCTGCATCCCGACAAGTCAGAAGCGTTTGTTCGAATTACTGAGACTTTCGCGCAGCGATGGCCTGATTGCAAACCGTATGGCGGGGCTCACAACAACATAGTTCCACACCTGACGGTGGCCGATCGCGTGGACAGTCAGACGCTGAGTGCAGTTGAGGAACTGCTCCGTCGTCAACTACCTCTCAAATGTGTTGCTGCTGAAATTTGGCTTCTGACCAGCGATCATTCAGGAGTGTGGACAAGGAGAGGAGTCTTCCCACTTCGGGCTCCAGAATGAACTTTATTCGACGTTCCACACGAACTTGGCTGTTGAAACATCGCGATTACGCTCATTGACCCTCGATTCCGCTCTCCTTCGGAAATGTGTATGACTCGGCGGCAGCACGACGGGCCGCTCCCTCCCTCTGTTCGCGAATTACGACGACCTCCCCGTTCCCTTATCACCAACGCAGGCTCCAGCGGACGGCATTAAGCCACTCGTTCTTCCAGCGAACAGGTTTGCGCGTATTGTTTCGTATTTTATTTGCCCTTAAGCGCAACTCTCCAGAATCTCCAGAGTCTAAGTAAATAGGGACTCTTAATGAAACAAACAGTTTTTTCTGGAATGCTTTGGGAAATCCCCTCGGGCAAAACGGTCCGACTGAAATCCTTTACCGGAGATCAGTGGTACAGCATCTCGCTCGACAATAGAACTTGTACCTGCGACCGGTTCCTTTCAACAGGTGTACCTTGCAAGCATCTTAATGCCTTCGGCATCTACAGCAGACAGAGGCCATTCGTTGCAAGAAGTCACCCGACGTTCTCACAAGCGCTCTCAGGGATGGTGAAGTCGATTCGACTGAGGAAGATTGAGGAAGCCATCTACTGGTTGGTTTATCTGGACACTTTCAAAGAGCCGGAACATCGCTTCAGAACGGCGCGTCGAATTTTGATCGGGTCGGCAGAAGATGGTCATTCGATAGCTGCGATGGAACATGTGGGCGATTCATTTAGAAGAATCAGCAAAGTCCAAGCTCACCTCGAAGAACTCGCCGCTGAAGTTCTGAGGATTTGCAAGGTCCCGAATTGGTGGCATCCGAGCACCGGAGGGCACGACTATATCTATTCCGGGATGCTGGGGCACCGCAAGCTCGCCCATCTTTCGGGGACAACCAAAAAAGAATCCATCCCGAGGCTGATCGAACAAGGAATCGCAGAACAAGCGAAGGCTACGGCATTAGCGGGAGTCTTCGGACTTGCAGAAATACGCATGGGAGGAAGCAAGCAGGCAGAATTGTTGTCAGCTTTGGCCCAGAAAAGTGGGCACGAAATGGCCGAACGACTCGGTCAGGTTCACCTGAGCGCCAGATCAGCCCTATCGAGCGACAACAATTTCTTGTGTCAGGCGGTTTGGATGTTGGCTGGCGGCAATAGCCCCATCGCTGATGTGCTCCATCCAGTCAGCAGCGCCGAGGTTTCGGAACTCGTCGAAAAAGCCAGAGTCAGATGGAAAGACCCGCAACCAATTCCACAATGGTGCTGCGACGGAGTTCACTCAGCAGGCAACGATGTTCGGTTCATGGGGACGTGGGAACACATGAACGCAGTTTGCAGAGCCTTTTTGCACTACGGAAGGGTCGATCCGGACGACAAATGGCTGCCAGAATTCATGAGCTATGACGGGTTGATCATCCAGATGCCGAAGGCGGAAAAAATTGCAATCAATTGCATGAACCGAGTGGGAACCTCTAAAGCAACAAACTAGCTATTTCGTGGCATTCTTTGGGTAAGCGTACGGTCTGACCATCTGGAAAATGGATTAAAAGCAGGAGATGCTCCGAGTCGGGACAGGTGTAATCGTGTCCGCGAGGAGATAGATGGAGAGTTCCAGAACGGAAGCGGTGGGCACAGTGTCGGCGAGTGGGACGGTGGTGCCGGAGTCGAAGCGAGGACGGCGGAGTGTCGCCGAGCGTCGGCGAGTGGTGGAACAGACGCTGGCTCCGGGAGCATCGGTAGCGCGGGTAGCGCGAGATCATGGAGTGAATGCGAACCAGGTGTTTCATTGGCGTCGACTGTATCAGCGTGGATTGCTGGGAGGGAAGGTGCAGCCGGCTGGAGGACTGTTGCCGGTGAAGGTTTCCGAGAGTGCGGAGACGACGGCGATGGTGGCAAGAGGTTCCGGGGTTACAGCTGCGATTGCTCCGAAGGCGGCAAGCGCCATCCAGATTGAACTGGCGAAGGGAAGAGTACGGATTGAAGGTAAAGCAGACATAGAGATGTTGCGGGTGGTGTTGGAGTGTCTGGCACGATGATAGAGCCGCCAGCCAACACGCAGATTTGGATTGCCGCAGGTGTAACCGATCTGCGGCGAGGTTTCACGGGACTCAGTGCGCTGGTGCAAACCAAGTTAGAGAAGAGTCCGATGTCAGGCCAAGTATTCATCTTCCGCGGCCGAAGAGGCGATCTGGTGAAACTAATCTGGTTTGATGGAGACGGCCTATGTTTATTTTGCAAACGTCTGGAGAGAGGAAGATTTGTTTGGCCGCAAGCTTCGGAAGGAGTTGTTTATCTGACGCGAGCCCAGCTCTCGATGCTGTTAGAAGGCATTGATTGGCGTCGACCGGAGCGGACGTGGGATCCGCAGATGTCGGTGTAGATACGGGTTGTGGATTTCCACTGTTTTTTCTTCGCACCACGAATCCAGTTCGTGGCATACTGCGCGTCATGTTGGTTCCCACACTTCCCGACCTGAGCACGCTGGATCGGGAAATGTTGCAAGCGATGCTGGTAGCGGAACACCAGGAACACATCGCGACGCACGCGCGGCTGCAATCGCGCGAGTCCGAGATCGAACATCTGAAGTTGCTGCTGAGCCAGTTGCGGCGGATGCAGTTCGGGCGGAAGTCGGAGAAACTGGAGCGGCAGATCGAGCAACTGGAACTGCGGCTGGAAGATCTGCAACAGAGTCGGCCCTCCGAGAGCGCCCCGGCGAGCGAAGGTCCGCAGCCATCGGCGACGGCGTCCACCGCGATGGATACTCCAGCGAAACCGGCACGACGTGCGTTGCCAGCACATCTGCCGCGGACGACGCAGACGCATCTACCAAAATCGACGACCTGTCCAGATTGTGGCGGCGAGTTACGGAAATTCGGAGAAGACATCTCCGAGATACTGGACTACCTGCCGGCGAACTTCGTGGTGATTCGTTATGTGCGGCCGAAGCTGAGTTGCGGGCACTGCGAGCGAATCGTGCAGGCGCCGGCACCAAGTCGGCCGATTGCTCGTGGAGTGGCTGGCCCTGGGCTGCTGGCACATGTGCTGGTCAGCAAGTACTGCGACCATCTTCCGCTTTATCGGCAGTCTCAGATCTATGAGCGCGTCGGAGTGGAACTGGAACGATCGACGCTGGCGGATTGGGTGGGAGGCAGCAGTCAGTTACTGGATCCACTGGTAGAAGCGCTGCGTCGATACGTGATGGCGGCGGGCAAGGTGCACGCCGACGACACGCCGGTGCCGGTGTTGGCGCCCGGAAACGGCAAGACGAAGACGGGGCGCTTATGGACCTATGTGCGCGACGATCGACCGGCGGGTGACACGGCAGCGCCGGCAGTATGGTTTGGGTACTCGCCCGATCGCAAGGGCGAACATCCCGAACAACATCTGCGCACGTTTCGGGGAGCGCTGCAGGCAGATGCCTATGCCGGATTCAACCAGCTCTATAAAGAGGATGGGCGCATTCAGGAAGTCGCGTGCTGGGCGCACGTCCGGCGCAAGTTCTACGACTTGCAGCAAGCGCATGGCTCGCCCATTGCTGGCGAGGCGCTGGAACGAATCGCAGCTTTATATGCCGTTGAGAAAGAGATTCGTGGACGACCACCGGACGAACGGCAACGAGTTCGTACAGAACGATCGCGACCCTTGATCGAGTCGCTGCACGAATGGTTCGAGGTTTCGCTGCCGAAACTCTCCCGCAAGTCGGATACGACAGCGGCCATCCGCTATGCGCTGACGCTGTGGCCGGCGCTGACGCGTTACTGTGACGATGGTAGTTTGGAAATCGACAACAACGCCGCGGAACGGGCATTGCGCGTAGTCGCGCTGGGCCGGAAAAACTACTTGTTCGCAGGTTCCGACCTGGGAGGCGAGCGTGCGGCCTCCATCTACAGCCTGATTGGTTCGGCAAAACTCAACGGACTCGATCCCGAGGCATACTTGCGCGAGGTCCTGACGCGGATCGCCGACCATCCCGTGAACCGGATCGCTGACCTGCTGCCCTGGAACATCGTCCCGGCAGAACCGACTCACTCAACCGCTGCCTAATCGAATCACCAACCCCTCGAGATAAGTGTCCACTTATTTTATGTGGACACTTATTTCAACACTCACACTTCCATAAACTCAGCGATGTCAATGCGTCGCGCCCGGACGGTTACATACAAACTCACGGCATAGCCTAAACGTGTGTATGGGTAGACTAGTCACGGCAGGTCACCAATGCCCCATGACCTGAATGTCAAACAGCCGCATGCACTAGAGTTGTTGATGTAATCAGGCGTTCTTACAAGCTTGCGCTTTTGCTTCGCCTTTTTGAAAGGTCAATGAGTGCTATGGTGATGTTTCAACAGTTAGCCGCTAAGCCTCAATCACGTTGTTGCGTTGCTTTACTGAAGAACTGTTTCTTTTGCGCCGCCACAGTGGCACGCCTTCCGCGCCTGCGGCTAGCATGCCGAGCGATGGTCCATGCTGGCTCTGGATGTTCTCCAGAAGTTGAGGCGCCAATGCTGCCTTCTCAGTATTTCCGGCGAAGATGGGCTTGTTGGGCACGGTTTCGTATGCGTAAGCCGTAATCTCTGCCGACATGACCGGCCCATGCAGTTGTGTGCTTGTCGTCACGGTCAGTCGTATCCAGCCATAGTGAAATTCACCGTCGATTAGGAAGCGGACACCGAGATATCTGTCCTTGGGATTTCCGCCCCAGTATCCAACGAAGTTTCTGCCGCTCGGGAAGCTTGTGCTTTCTTCGATGCGGGTAAACCCGTACTTGAAATAAGCGGACTTGCTGGGACCGATTCGTGCGCCAGGCTCCAAGTTCACAGCGTACGAGCTAAAGCCCTTGACACTTACGCCGTCATTCTGGGTGACGCCACGCATGAAGAGTTCTCGGTCAGGGAAATTGTTAAAAGGTGAAGCAGGGGAACTACTGAGATTGAAGGTGAAGTCGTCATTACCGTTATTGGCAATAGAGATTCTTACGGGCCGCGGCATATCATTGGGCGCCAGTGGGATTGGTATTGTTTTCTTGGTGACAACCACCTCGCCTGCAGCAGGCTCCGCTAAAGCCAGCACACTCACTCCAGCCACGGCGGCTGCTAGCGAATACATCCCGACTTGGCGATTGAGACGGTTCGAGGACGATTTCTTGTCGGAAGGGGCGGACTGAGTAGACATGGATTCCTCCTTGCGAAATGGAATTAATGCTTGGCTCGAGGGGAGATGGGATGCTTCGGTGTCAGTGAAGCGCGGCTCTGCGCGGCCATCGACTGGACTCTCGCAGAAGACGGCAATATGTAACTAACTTAGCCAATTGTCAAGCTGAAATAATCTGCACAGCTTTCACAATTGACGAAAACAGATTTCGCTCTTTGGGGGTTTTGAGCGTAATAGAGATGTTACGTCAGTTGGCTTTCCCAATGCTGTTGCCCTAGACTCTGGGCATGGCGCGAATCTGGAAGGAAGCGACCGACGGCAGAGGGTACAGCGATACCCCGCGGGAACCCGTACCACGTCGCGCACGGAATCTCGAACGTCGAGACGGCTGGCGCTGCCAGTCCTGCGGCGCGATGACCAACCTGGAAGTCCATCATCAGGAATTCCGTAGCCACTCCGGAACGGACTCCGAGCAGAATCTGATCACCTTGTGCTCCCATTGTCACACGTCTATTCATCGGCCTCAAGCCAACCCTTAAGATGCAGGTGTGAGAAGTCTCCACTTCAATTCTCAGAGTCCGCATACCCGAGAAAATTGCTTTGAGTTCGAGAAATTTCTCGATTCCGGCCTCTCCCAGTCTCGGACGTTCCCGACTGCTAGCTAGTAGCCACAGAAGCAATAGCGATCAGTATCCGAAGTCTAATCGGAATCGAAAAGAAGAGGTGTGCAGCCAACAAAAAGCCCGCCAGCCCTTTTCCGGGCAGGCGGGCTAAGTATTTCCGCTTCTCGCTAGGAGAGACGGGGCTTGCTAAGCCGAGAGCGAACGAATATGCCTCCCAGACACGTGGCACCGACGGCGAGAAGGTACCCGGAGGTGGAACCACCTTCCGGGACGGACTGACAGGGATTGTGGTGGTCGCGATTCTCGCTCCAGCCGTTACCCCATCCGCCTCCTCCGTTATTGCCGCATCCACCGCCGTTGCCCCAACCATCTCCGCCGCGTACAGGAGCCCGGTGTTGTGCGACCGCGAAGACCGAGGTCAGCAAAACCAGAGCTACGATTGCTAGCCAGCGTTTGGGCCCTCTTACCTTCATCATTAGAGCACTCCCTTTTTACAGCTCATTAAGCACCCGAGGGGAGGAACGTTCGCCGAGGTCCTCGAACAGCCTAAGCCAACACCCCATTGAAGAGCCGTCTTGAACTTCTGTCAAGATGATAGTTTTTGCAACTGTCGCAAGTGAGTTCATACAGCCATTTTTTGGTCTTTTCGGGCGGGAAAACGGCAAAATGACGGGTGACGACGCTCTCTCGTGTTTGTGCCGCCGCGTCGGGCAGACATTTCGGCGATAATTGCCGAACTTGATACCTGGGAGCCCATCCACCTGTGTCTAAGAGCCGATCGAGGCCGGATCCGTCTCCGGTGGTTTTGCTAAAGTCTGGTGGCCAAAATCCGCCCGTTTTCCTAGTCCCTGGTATCGGCGGAAGTGCTGCCGACTTTTATTCACTCGCGAAATACATCGAGGGGTCTCGCTCAATTTACGCGCTGCAGCCACGCGGAATGCACGGGGTGGATTCCCCTTGCTACCGCGTTGAAGAGATGGCCGAGTACTATCTCCAAAGCGTGTTTCAGTCACAACCCCAAGGCCCTTACATTCTTGTCGGGTATTCGCTGGGTGGTTTGGTCACTTTGGAAATGGCGCGGACCTTGATTGCCCGCCAACAAGCGGTCGCGCTCTTGGTCATGATCGATTCTTATCTTCACCTCAAGTTCCTGTCGCCCGGCCAAAAATTGCGTCTACTCGCTCAACGAATCAAGCAGCGGATAAGAAAATTTGGTCGCGCGGTGGACACTACAAAAAGTGAAGATCCGACCGACCCGAATGCGATTGCCTCCATTGCTCCCTCGTTCGATCGCGTTCGAAGCTCTGCGTACACCGCACTGAAGAATTACAAACCAGAGTTCTACCCTGGAGAAGTAAAGTTCATTCGCGCTGAGACCGTCTCAAACTTTCCGGAAGATCCATACGCAGTTTGGTCTCAACTCCTAGGAACCCTTTCAGTCGAGACCGTACCCGGGGACCATCTAACGATGTTGAACACCCACTCTGGGGATCTGGCTAACGTGCTGAACGGCTGCCTTGAAGCGATTTAAAGCCCAAAGCGACATAGCTGTAAAAGCGGACCGCTGGCTCTGCCAATCGTGCGGAACAATGTCGAACTTGAGGTCCATCATCAACAGTTTCGCAGCCAGTCCGCAAACGATTCCGAGCTGAATCTCATCACACCGCGCAATAAGTGCCACTCCGGTATCCATTCCTGATCCTACCTGGTACGGATTCCGTCCAGAAATCTTAATAAAGGTTCAGCTCAAATCGACGTGATGGCGATCACAGAACTGCCTAGCTAACCCGGCGATAATATTTCAGGAAATAGTTGTTCTCCCTCCCCTTCGCGCCTCCCCGCGATTCTTTCTGCGCAGCCTTAAATAAAGGACCTCATGGCAAGTCTCAAAATAGAAGTCTCGGATGCCAAAGTCTCAGAGCAACAGACCTTCTTTTCCGATCCTGGAAGCTCTACGGACCAGGCCACGTTGGGTACCGTTCGCGTCTTCCGAACCATTCAAGAGTTAGAGAGACTGAGAGAGACTTGGGACCTGTGGTGCGATGACCCTGCCGCGGACATGGACTTCTATCTCGCATCGGCTCGGAACCGATCGGATTTTGTCCGACCGCACGTAATGGTGGCGTACCGCAACGGGCGGCCAGATTGCATGCTAGTGGGGCGGCTAGAACGGAGTTGCCTGAAGTTGAAAGTGGGCTACACCATCCTGTTCCAACCAACGGCCAAACAGCTGTTTTTTCTACAAGGGGGAGTTCTCGGAAATCCGTGCGCAGAAAACTGCCGGTTGCTCGTTCGGGAACTGAAACGCAACCTCCAGAATCGCGAAGCGGATGTCATAGAGTTGACCCGGCTGACGAAAGCTTCGGAGCTGTACCGTTCTGCTTTGTTGCAGTTTCGGTTTTTCAGTCGAGGTCACTTCTCACCCCTTCATGAACATCGCTGGCTTGAACTTCCAGGTACCTTTAAAGAATTCTTTCGAGGACTTTCGCGCAAGAATCGGCATGAACTCCGCCGCCACGAGAAGAAGCTTTCTGATGATTTCGCCGGCAGGACTCACATCCACTGTTATCGTCACGAAAAAGATGTGAACGAGCTGGCTCAAGAGGTTGAGAAGATATCAGCGAAAACCTATCAGAGAGCCCTTGGTGTCGGCTTTCAGCTTGACACTGAGATTTTGGAGTCGCTGCGGATAACTGCTCGCAAGGGAGGACTGAGAGGTTGCGTGCTTTCTGTGGACGAAAATCCGTGTTCTTTCTTTATCGGTAAACAGTACAAGGACAAATTTCACGGATTTTTCATGGGGTTCGATCCAAAGTTCGGAAAATACTCCCCGGGGTTGCTCGTTCTGATGCATAGCATCGAGGAATGTTTCGATCCGAACATGCGAGCGACAGAATTTGATCTCGGGTGGGGGGATCGTCAATACAAACGCATCGTCTGCAATCACTCTCGCCAAGACGGGCCACTCTACCTTTACGCACTCTCATGGCCAGGGCTCCGGTTGAATTTGCTCAGGTCCACAACGTGTCTCCTCGATCGCACCGCCAAGAAACTCCTGGCCAGGAGCGGGTTCCTCCAAAAAATAAAAAAGGCCTGGCAAGACCGCCTTCGAAGATCAGGACTCAAGAGAAATTCATCCCGATAGGTATTCCCTGTTGGAACTCCGTTGCGTTCTGTGTTTAAGTCGTACTGATGCCTCGCTCTTCGCGGTATTTTGCGATAGAGTACAACGGAACGGCGAATGAACTCGCATGAACGGTGCAGAAAGCCTAGTTCGGACGCTGTTGGCGGGAGGCGTAGATACTTGCTTCGCGAATCCCGGAACTTCAGAGATGCACATCGTCGCAGCGCTGGACAAGATCCCGGACATGCGGTGTGTTCTCGGTCTTTTCGAAGGAGTGGTGACTGGAGCGGCGGATGGCTACGCTCGGATGAAGGGTAAGCCAGCGTGCACGCTCCTTCATCTCGGCCCCGGCTTGGGAAATGGGCTCGCTAATCTGCACAATGCGAGTAGGGCCCAAGTACCCATTATCAACGTTGTCGGCCAACACGCGAGCTACCACATTGCGCTCGATACGCCGCTGACCTCTGACATTGAAGGCATCGCGAGGCCTTATTCGAAGTGGCTGCGAACGTCAAAAGCTCTATCGGAGGTCGGTACCGACACCGTTGACGCGATAATTGCGTCGTACACTGCGTCCGGTCAGATAGCTACGCTGGTTGTTCCTGCTGACGTCGCTTGGAGTGAGGGCGGATCTGTATCCGCGCTCACCTCGTTGCCTCGAGAGCCTATGCCGGCTGCCAAGTCCATCGAGCAAGCAGCGTCCGTGCTCCGTTCTGGTTTGCCGAGTGCAATCCTTCTCAACGGGAACGGGCTATACGGTGAGGGACTGTCGGTCGCGGGCAGGATTGCCGCCGCTACTCGGGCCAGACTGTTCGCTCCGTACCCGGTGACTCGGCTTCAACGAGGCGCCGGGCTACCCACGGTAGAGAGAGTCGCATACGTACTCGAACACGGAGTCGAGCAGTTCAAGGATTTTCGGCAACTGGTCTTGGTGGGCGCGGCCCCACCCGCGGCATATTTCGCTTACCCCGGCAAAAGGAGTGAGTTTACCGCGTCCGAGTGCCAGATCCACACGCTGGCCTCGCCGACTGAAGATCGAGTTGGCGCGTTGTTAGCTTTAGAGGAAACACTATCTCTCAAGGACCAGGGGCGTCCGAAATCAACGGTCGAGCGCCCTGTCGTATCGGAGGGAGCGATCACATTGGGCGGTCTGGCCTCCGTCGTGGGAGCGCTCCTCCCGGAAAATACGATTGTTGTAGATGAATCGATGACTTCAGGACGGGGGATGATGGCGGCGACGAAGAGTGCCCCGCCGCATGATTGGCTGGGAAATACAGGAGGGTCGATTGGAATCGCTATGCCTCTCGCGGTGGGGGCAGCGGTGGCTTGCCCAGAGAGGCGCGTGTTGTGCCTGACTGCCGACGGCAGCGGCATGTACACTCTGCAGGCGCTGTGGACGATGGCTCGCGAAGGTCTCAGGGTAACGGTCGTAGTCTTCGCCAATCGCGACTATGCCGTGCTCAAGCGCGAGTTCTCTTTTCTGGGCCGTGGAGAGCCCGGCCACCGAGCGCTCAGCATGTTTGAGATCGGACGCCCCGATCTCGACTGGGTGAGTCTGGCAATGGGTATGGGTATACCTGGGGAACAAGTAACCTCTATATCGGAGTTTGCAACAGCGCTACGGAAAGGATTTGCGGGCGATGGGCCGAGTCTGATCGAAGTGCCGCTCTGACTTTGCGCCATGTCCTCGGAGTTAAACCGACATCGTTGCTGCTTGACCGAATTCTGACTCTCGAGAAGGTGGAGATTGTCCGACGCTATGGCTTCACGAAAAAAAACTCTTTTTAGCGACGACATTCTGCAGGACCCCTATCCCACCTACGCCCGGCTGCATAGGGAAGGCCCGTTGCATTACGTAGAGGTTGGCAGCAAATGGGCCGTATGGTCGATTTTTAGCCATGCCGAGTGCTCCTCGATCGCCAAGGACCCCAGGCTTTCAGCCAAACGCGCGAAGCAGATGTTATTGCCTCTGCCCCTAAGCAGACAGGCCGAGTTCAGCGAACTAGCGCGCATGCTGAGCTTGTGGCTGATTTTCATGGATCCGCCTGAGCATACCCGACTTCGAAAACTTCTAAACAAGGGATTTTCGGTGGCCGCAGTGGAAGGTTTGCGGCCCCAGGCCGAGGCCATCGTTGATCAGATGCTCAAGCCGCTAGAGCGTGGCTCGGAAGTCGAGCTCATGCGCGAATTCGCAAACCCGATGCCGGTGCGCATAATTTCGGAGTTGCTCGGAGTACCCCAGGCATTGCATGGCACATTCGTCAATGCATCGCGGGCGATCGCGGTATTTCGCGGGAATCCAAATCGAACTGTAGAAGAGGCGCGCGCAGCACAAGACGCTCTCATTGAGCTGACCGAGTTCTTCCGGAAGACCGTAGCGGAACGAAGGAGTAATAAAGGAAGCGACCTCATCAGCCTCTTGATAGACATCGAGGAAGAAGGAGAAGTGCTGACCGAGGAAGAACTATATGCCCAGTGCATCGCGCTCCTTTTCGCTGGGCACGAGACGACTCGAAATCTGATCGGCAACGGAATGTACACTCTTCTCCAGAATCCTCAACAGACAGCGGAGCTAAGAGAAAAGCCGGAGATGATCCGCTCAGCCGTTGAGGAGCTGCTGCGTTTTGAGAGCCCAGTGCAATTCACGGCTCGGGTGCTCAAGGAGGACATCGACATTTGTGGCCAGCATATACCGAAAGGATGGACGGTTCTGTGCATGCTTGGAGCTGCGAACCGGGATCCGAAACAATTCAAGGAGCCGGATCGATTAGACCTGAAGAGGCTGAACAACCAGCACCTCGCATTCAGCGCGGGACTACACTTTTGCATCGGAGCACAGCTCGCCCGGCTCGAGGGACAGATTGCCATCCTGAATCTGGTACAGCGCTTTCCACGGATGAAGTTGGCTGGACCGCGCCCAGAATGGGTATCTACCTTTGGATTCAGGGGGCTCAAGAGTCTTGCCGTGATTCTGTGAGACCCTCACGGACACCTAGTCCAAATCTGATTCACTCTCGCCTTCACGGTGCGTTCTCTGGTATACGCTGCCAAATTAATTCTATTGTTTGGTTTTTTCCGTTTACCGGCGTCGGGGGTGTAATCAATGTGATTCGATCCCCCTCGAACTTGACGCTGCGGACCAGGTCCTTCCCGACATAGTTCTGAATCGACGAGATTTCGATGTGGTGGATTACTTTGTCACCGCTGAACGTGTAACATCCCGCGTAGGCAAGAAAAGTCTTAAAGGCCTCCGCTTGTTCTTCCGTAGCTGCGCGGACAGAGAGCGGCTTCCGTCCGCCATAGCTGATCATTGCGGTCACTCTGCCATCCACAGAATATGTGAGAAAGCCCACCGGGTTGAGATCGTAAGGAGCGTCGTCGCGATCCCCAGCCTTCGTCGTGCTCGATACGGATACCAGTTTCCACGTGCCCACAAGTTTGGCGCTTGCGTGCCCCAACCCCTCAGATCTCATTCCTGATTCTCCCTTGACACTCACGGGTACTCTCACTGAAGGTATTTGAGCATACCTGTTGACGGAAGCGTCCCGCAAAGTCCAAGCTGTGCGGGTCTACCTTGGGAGGTCGGATTCGCGAAGGAAATTTATGGCAACGGGATTGGAAGGAAAAATTGGGCTCGTGACCGGCGGAACGTCGGGGATTGGCCGCGATACCGCCGTACTTTTTGCGAAGGCGGGAGCGAAAGTGGTGGTTGCGGGGCGGCGCGAAATGGAAGGTGAGGAAACGGTCGAACTAATCCGTGCCGCGGAGGGCGACGGGCTGTTCGTAAAAACTGACGTCTCAGAGGCCTCAGAGGTTGAGGCGCTCATTCAGAAAGCGGTGGAGAGATTCGGCCGCTTGGATGTCGCTTTCAATAACGCCGGCACTGAGGGTGCATGGGCCCCCATCGTCCGACAATCGGAAGATGATTTCGATCGGACCGTCAACATCAATCTCAAGGGTGTCTGGCTTTGCCTCAAGTACGAGATTAAGCAGATGCTCAAGCAGGGCGGTGGCGGGGCTATTGTGAACATGGCGTCAACGATGGGCCTGGTGGGTTCTGCCGGAGCAGCAGCGTATAGTGCAAGCAAACATGGAGTGATTGGACTCACCAAATCTGCTGCGCTCGAAACCGCTCGCAGTGGAATCCGGATCAACTCTCTGTGTCCGGCAGCAATCGAGACGTCGATGTCTGAGCGGCTCTTTGGCGCTCCACAGGTTCACAAGTCGGTTGTGGGTCGTCATCCCATCGGCCGTTTTGGAAAACCGTCGGAAGTCGCCGAAGCTGTGCTGTGGATGTGCTCGGACCGCGCATCGTTCATGACAGGCCAGTCGCTAATCCTCGACGGCGGCTTTCTGGCGGGGCCCTGCTAGTCGGGTCCTCCGACTAGTATAGTGTCCCAGTGATAACGTAAGCGCGTTTCGACCGTCTATCCGGCATGACGGATAATCGAAGCTTGCTCAAACTGATGCCCGAACAAAGAGAGGACTTACAGCGCTGGGCGCAATCACGAACCCTGCCTGCCGGAGATGTGTTTCGCGCGCGACTCATCCTGGCTTTAGCCGATGGCAGTACGTATCGCGAGATTGCCAGAAGCCTAAAAACTAGTTTGCCCACCATCGCCCGCTGGAAGATGCGCTTCGAACGAGACGGATTGGCGGGCTTGGAAGGCCGTCATCTGGGCAGCAAGCCGCGGACAGCGACGCCGAAGGTGCAAGCCCGCGTGATCCGGCGAGTGCAGCAACCACCAGGGGACGGCAGCACGCACTGGTCCTGCCGAAAACTGGCGAGCGAGTTGGCGCTCAGCAAGTCCACGGTGCAGCGGATTCTGGCCCAAGCGCAACTGAAACCGCACCGACTGGAACGGTATATGGCCAGCAACGATCCCGATTTTGAAAGCAAAGCGGCTGACATTATCGGTCTATACTTGCATCCGCCGCAGCATGCAGCCGTGTTTTGCCTCGATGAAAAGACGGCGATTCAGGCTCTGGATCGGCTCGACCCGGTATTGCCGTTGTCGCCAGGCCGAGCGGAACGGCATGGCTTCGAGTACTACCGTCACGGCACGCTCTCGTTATATGCGGCTCTGGATGTGAAGACCGGCAAAGTAGAAGGCAAAACCGCCAAGCGGCACACCAGCGCCGAGTTCATCGCCTTTCTGAATCAGTTGCTCAGCAAGACGCGGTGGGCGAAGGAAATCCACATCGTGCTGGACAATCTTTCGGCCCACAAGACCAAAGCAGTAGAGGAATTCTTGGCGCAACATCCCAAAGTTCGTTTCCACTTCACTCCCACCTATTCCTCTTGGTTGAACCAAGTGGAGTTGTGGTTCGCTAAGATCCAGCGCGACGTGATCAGCCGCGGAATCTTCACTTCCGTTGCGGATTTGGCACGAAAGCTACGCAAGTACATCGAAGCTTATGCCAAATTAGCAAAACCTTTCCGCTGGACTTACACCGATCCTCAGAAGCGGATTCGCATTAACGAAATCACCGGGACGGCTTACTAGTTTTTGGATAGGCGGAAGGCGTACTACCTGATGTCGATTCTCGAACACCTGCCGTCGTAAGCGAGAAAACGGCTCAAGGAAGTGGAGTGGGCGGATCGAACTAGCCAAGCTGGCTAGGCGCGACAAGCAGCACTTCGATTGTGCAACCTTTGGACAGGACAACGTTCGTGACCGAAATCCGCAAAACAAGCGCCTGCCACTAACCCTACGTATCTGAACCCAAAACAGCAGTCCGCATCAGCCGAGCCGAAAAATCGAACCTACGGCCCGGCAACATGAGTTAGCTCTAAACTCCAATTGACATCTTAAGTCGAAGTGCAACCTATAGCGACCTAATGCGAAACGCTCGCACTTGCTCTCCGTTCTCTCTGGTCGTCATCGCGGATTAGTTCGGCACGATCTGAATGGCATTGACGGGCGCTCGCGGATCCGCATCGTTCGATGCCCCCGGCGTGGCCGTGATCGTGAAGCCAGTGGCGGTGATCGTAAACAGCACGTAGTTGCCTGCCGAATTGTTGGCTCGCGTAAACGTCCCACTGAAGTACGCGCCCGCCACATCTGTCAGGTTCACACTCGTCGTCGTGATCCCCGTCCCACTGATCTGATACCCTCCCGTTCGCGTGGCACTGGGATTGTCCCCGTCGGCGTACACATACACCTGGTATCCGCCGGCATTCGCCGGCAGCCCCGCAACCGTCACCGTCGTCGTCCCTCCCACCGTGTCCAGATACCCCAGCATCATCCGGTAATTGCCCGGGGTGTTGGCGATCGGCTCACTCCAAATCCCGTTCGTGTTCCACGTCACCGTCGCTCCCGTGCTGTTTCCATTCTGGTCCAGCAAAGCCAAAGGAGTCGTACTGGTCGTTCCCGTCGCATTGTTCCAGTTCGACTGCGCCACCACTCCGGCCAGTTCCGTACTCGCCATCGCCGTGCCCTGGCCCACAAACTGGATCCCAATCGAGGCTACATTCGTCACCGCCAGGGTCACATTCGCCGTTTGCGTCAAACTCCCACTGGTCCCTGTGATCGTCAGCGGATAGGTCCCGAGCGGAGTTGTAGAACTGCTCGTTACCGTCAACGTCGAACTCCCCGTCCCGCTCACCGTCGCCGGCGAGAAACTCGCCGTCGCCCCCGCCGGCAGCCCGCTCGCACTCAGCGTCACCACCCCAGTGAATCCATTCAAGGCCCCGATGCTAGCCGTTGACGTCGTGGCACTCCCCGCCTCCACAGTCTGCGCACTCGGCGTCACCGTCAGTGTGAAGTTCGGCGGCGGCGGCACTGCCGCTACCGTCAAGCTCACATTCGCCGTTTGCGTCAAACTCCCACTGGTCCCTGTGATCGTCAGCGGATAGGTCCCCAACGGAGTCGTTGAACTGGTCGTCACCGTCAACGTCGAACTCCCCGTCCCGGTCACCGTCGCTGGCACGAAACTCGCCGTCGCCCCCGTCGGCAGCCCGCTCGCACTCAGCGTCACTGCCCCACTAAAGCCGGCGACCGCCGCAATGCTGGCCGTGTAGCTCGCTGGGTTCCCCACCACCACGGTCTGCGTACTCGGCGCAGCCGTCAGACTGAAGGTCGGCGTTGTCGGCGTCAGAGGCACGATCTGAATGGCATTGACGGGCGCTCGCGGATCCGCATCGTTCGATGCCCCCGGCGTGGCCGTGATCGTGAAGCCAGTGGCGGTGATCGTAAACAGCACGTAGTTGCCTGCCGAATTGTTGGCTCGCGTAAACGTCCCACTGAAGTACGCGCCCGCCACATCTGTCAGGTTCACACTCGTCGTCGTGATCCCCGTCCCACTGATCTGATACCCTCCCGTTCGCGTGGCACTGGGATTGTTCCCGTCGGCGTACACATACACCTGGTATCCGCCGGCATTCGCCGGCAGCCCCGCAACCGTCACCGTCGTCGTCCCTCCCACCGTGTCCAGATACCCCAGCATCATCCGGTAATTGCCCGGGGTGTTGGCGATCGGCTCACTCCAAATCCCGTTCGTGTTCCACGTCACCGTCGCTCCCGTGCTGTTTCCATTCTGGTCCAGCAAAGCCAAAGGAGTCGTACTGGTCGTTCCCGTCGCATTGTTCCAGTTCGACTGCGCCACCACTCCGGCCAGTTCCGTACTCGCCATCGCCGTGCCCTGGCCCACAAACTGGATCCCAATCGAGGCTACATTCGTCACCGCCAGGGTCACATTCGCCGTTTGCGTCAAACTCCCACTGGTCCCTGTGATCGTCAGCGGATAGGTCCCGAGCGGAGTTGTAGAACTGCTCGTCACCGTCAACGTCGAACTCCCCGTCCCGCTCACCGTCGCCGGCGAGAAACTCGCCGTCGCCCCCGCCGGCAGCCCGCTCGCACTCAGCGTCACCACCCCAGTGAATCCATTCAAGGCCCCGATGCTAGCCGTTGACGTCGTGGCACTCCCCGCCTCCACAGTCTGCGCACTCGGCGTCACCGTCAGTGTGAAGTTCGGCGGCGGCGGCACTGCCGCTACCGTCAAGCTCACATTCGCCGTTTGCGTCAAACTCCCACTGGTCCCTGTGATCGTCAGCGGATAGGTCCCCAACGGAGTCGTTGAACTGGTCGTCACCGTCAACGTCGAACTCCCCGTCCCGGTCACCGTCGCTGGCACGAAACTCGCCGTCGCCCCCGTCGGCAGCCCGCTCGCACTCAGCGTCACTGCCCCACTAAAGCCGGCGACCGCCGCAATGCTGGCCGTGTAGCTCGCTGGGTTCCCCACCACCACGGTCTGCGTACTCGGCGCAGCCGTCAGACTGAAGGTCGGCGTTGTCGGCGTCAGAGGCACGATCTGAATGGCATTGACGGGCGCTCGCGGATCCGCATCGTTCGATGCCCCCGGCGTGGCCGTGATCGTGAAGCCAGTGGCGGTGATCGTAAACAGCACGTAGTTGCCTGCCGAATTGTTGGCTCGCGTAAACGTCCCACTGAAGTACGCGCCCGCCACATCTGTCAGGTTCACACTCGTCGTCGTGATCCCCGTCCCACTGATCTGATACCCTCCCGTTCGCGTGGCACTGGGATTGTCCCCGTCGGCGTACACATACACCTGGTATCCGCCGGCATTCGCCGGCAGCCCCGCAACCGTCACCGTCGTCGTCCCTCCCACCGTGTCCAGATACCCCAGCATCATCCGGTAATTGCCCGGGGTGTTGGCGATCGGCTCACTCCAAATCCCGTTCGTGTTCCACGTCACCGTCGCTCCCGTGCTGTTTCCATTCTGGTCCAGCAAAGCCAAAGGAGTCGTACTGGTCGTTCCCGTCGCATTGTTCCAGTTCGACTGCGCCACCACTCCGGCCAGTTCCGTACTCGCCATCGCCGTGCCCTGGCCCACAAACTGGATCCCAATCGAGGCTACATTCGTCACCGCCAGGGTCACATTCGCCGTTTGCGTCAAACTCCCACTGGTCCCTGTGATCGTCAGCGGATAGGTCCCGAGCGGAGTTGTAGAACTGCTCGTTACCGTCAACGTCGAACTCCCCGTCCCGCTCACCGTCGCCGGCGAGAAACTCGCCGTCGCCCCCGCCGGCAGCCCGCTCGCACTCAGCGTCACCACCCCAGTGAATCCATTCAAGGCCCCGATGCTAGCCGTTGACGTCGTGGCACTCCCCGCCTCCACAGTCTGCGCACTCGGCGTCACCGTCAGTGTGAAGTTCGGCGGCGGCGGCACTGCCGCTACCGTCAAGCTCACATTCGCCGTTTGCGTCAAACTCCCACTGGTCCCTGTGATCGTCAGCGGATAGGTCCCCAACGGAGTCGTTGAACTGGTCGTCACCGTCAACGTCGAACTCCCCGTCCCGGTCACCGTCGCTGGCACGAAACTCGCCGTCGCCCCCGTCGGCAGCCCGCTCGCACTCAGCGTCACTGCCCCACTAAAGCCGGCGACCGCCGCAATGCTGGCCGTGTAGCTCGCTGGGTTCCCCACCACCACGGTCTGCGTACTCGGCGCAGCCGTCAGACTGAAGGTCGGCGTTGTCGGCGTCAGAGGCACGATCTGAATGGCATTGACGGGCGCTCGCGGATCCGCATCGTTCGATGCCCCCGGCGTGGCCGTGATCGTGAAGCCAGTGGCGGTGATCGTAAACAGCACGTAGTTGCCTGCCGAATTGTTGGCTCGCGTAAACGTCCCACTGAAGTACGCGCCCGCCACATCTGTCAGGTTCACACTCGTCGTCGTGATCCCCGTCCCACTGATCTGATACCCTCCCGTTCGCGTGGCACTGGGATTGTCCCCGTCGGCGTACACATACACCTGGTATCCGCCGGCATTCGCCGGCAGCCCCGCAACCGTCACCGTCGTCGTCCCTCCCACCGTGTCCAGATACCCCAGCATCATCCGGTAATTGCCCGGGGTGTTGGCGATCGGCTCACTCCAAATCCCGTTCGTGTTCCACGTCACCGTCGCTCTCGTGCTGTTTCCATTCTGGTCCAGCAAAGCCGACGGAGTCGTACTGGTCGTTCCCCTCGCATTATTCCAGTTCGACTGTGCCACCACTCCGGCCACTTCCGTACTCGCCATCGCCGTGCCCTGGCCCACAAACTGGATCCCAATCGAAGCCGGAGTCGTTACCGTCAGTTCCATACTCGTCGTCTGGGTCAAACTCCCACTAGTTCCTGTGACCGTCAGCGGATAGGTCCCGAGCGGAGTTGTAGAACTGCTCGTCACCGTCAACGTCGAACTCCCCGTCCCGCTCACTGTCGCCGGCGAGAAACTCGCCGTCGCCCCCGCCGGCAGCCCGCTCGCACTCAGCGTCACTACCCCGCTGAAACCGTACAAAGCGTCGATGCTGGTTGTATACGTAGTTGGACTCCCGACCACCACAGTCTGCGCACTCGGCGTCACCGTCAGTGTGAAGTTCGGCGGCGGCTGGGTGGCCGCAATCACCAGACTCACACTCGCCGTCTGGGTTAAGCTTCCACTGGTCCCTGTGATCGTCAGCGGATAGGTCCCCAACGGAGTCGTTGAACTGGTCGTCACCGTCAACGTCGAACTCCCCGTCCCGGTCACCGTCGCTGGCACGAAACTCGCCGTCGCCCCCGTCGGCAGCCCGCTCGCACTCAGCGTCACTGCCCCACTAAAGCCCTCCACTGCTCCAATACTCGTGGTAAAAGTCGTCGTATTCCCCACTACCACCGTCTGCGTACTCGGTGAAAGTGACATGGAGAAGTTCGGGGTCAGCAATCCATAGACGGAAATTGCTCCATTGCTGACACCATCACTCGGAAATGCAGCCATGTAAACCTTGCCGTTTACGACGGTGGGAGGGCTGTACTTCGGCCAAATTCCCATGGAGTCCCGGGCAAAGTTCATTTGCGAGTCCCACAATTCGGTGGTCAGATTGTTGGCGTCAAATGCGCGGAGAACGCCTGGGGATAGGCCGTGGTCACCATCGAGGCTAATCGGCATCGAGGCCCACACGATTCCGCTGCCAACCGTGCTGCCGTCCGCGGAGAGTGTCAATACGCCGCCAGATTGACCTTCAGGCGCTGCGATCGTGCTTTGGGAGATAGGAGTGGTGTTAAAGGTGGAGCCGTTGAACTGATAAGCCTCCATGCTCCCGCCATTATTTGGCCAGATGTACATAGTTGGGCCAGCATTGCTTGTCCTGTTCCAGAACACCGGCCCGCCATGAATCTCACCGGTTTGTGTTGTCGCAAAGGATTGAACAATCTGACCATTGCCTGAAGCTTCGTGGCCAAGGCTGGACGTATTCATGAGATAGAGGATTGATTCCTTGCCGCCGTGAATCAAGAGGCTTGTGCCGGGTATGAGAAGAGGTCCGGAAGAACCGAGGTCCGTATCGGAGGCTTGCAAAGAGGCATAGTCATCCGGCGTGAAATAATCCACTACAGATAGATTCCCCCCAGTCGCACTCAATTTCAGGACGCTGTCCCCAAAGCTCGTTTCACCGTCCCAGTCGCCATTTCCCGATGCGTAGTAAATGTCGCCAGCGGAATCTACGACGGGGGCACGTCCTGACATCCATAGGCCACCATTTTGACCATTCGGAGTAGTGCATAAAATACCTGCGGATTGGAGGGTCTGTGCTTCGTATGCAAATACCCAACCATGCCAGTCGAAAAAGTCCTCATGCGAGGCAAAGGAGAACACGACGAGGCCATTGACAAGAGCCAGACTCGAGCGCTGATTCTGAATCAATGGATCAAAAGTGAGCACTCCTCCTGAACTGCCCTGGCCACTCCCGGATACCGAACCCTGTACCACTACGGGACCACCAAGCTTCTCATTCCCCGTCGTTATATCCAGAGCATGCAACCGCGTGACATAGTTGGTTGTCGTCCCAGACACTTCCATTGTCCTCGCAACCAAGTACATAGTGTTCGAAGACAAGTCGATCACTGGTGTGCTCTCGATCCCGACGTTTCCAACAATGTTGAGCGAATCCGATTGCACGATGTTGACGATCGGTATCGGCGTTACGCCCGCCGCGGGGTTGGTGAGGTTGTTCATCCACAGCACGCCATTGCCGTTTGTAGCATTTGAGTCTGCATCAAGCGCATACACAACGTCATTCATCGTTACCACAAAGAGGACGTTGTAAGGTCCGAGCCCTGGCAGAGTTAGGTTTGGGACATATAGCGGCTGGGCCTGGACTGAACCGCTCACGGAATAGGAGTAGAGCTTCCCGAACTGAGTGGAGTTGACGTTCGACGTCGTCAAGGTTGTCTCGCTGAGATTCGAGCCCGTGCGTGAAGAGTCGTAGCGCTCAGTAGTGATCGCGACTTGGGACCACGTCTGAATAACGACACAAAGAAAGAACGAGCACTGGCAAATAGCGCGAGATCTTGTGTTCAACAGGTCACCTCAAATCCCACAATTCGATCGTTCGCAACCTAGCAAGCGGACAGGTTTCTCCCAACAATACGAAAATGTCAGAGTTGATAAACCGGCTTGTCTGGTTGGTAGATCTCAGCAGACTACCCTCACTCGAAATGTTCCCACCGCAGCAATTCCACATCGGAACCAGAAGCGATCAACATTTGAGTCCTGAGTCTCATCTCCGTTCACGGAGGCAAAGCCAGCAGAAATGAGAGAGAGAAAATAACAAAGCCAGTGATCCCTCTCAAATGGCACGAGAGGGTGGAGAATACAAGTGGCAGCGCTGCCGCGTGACAGTGGGTCTCGATGAATCCGGCCGGTCAGGCGTTAAAATTTCGGCAGGTGGCAGGGCTAGAACAATCGGTTAGACTTTATTTTACCGGAATGGGAGACGGCACAGCATTCCTGGAACCCGGAGAACGCTTTCCAAACAATATAGCAGCTATATCATGTGTGAGCTCTACGGAATCGATACTACTATCGTTAGCTACAAGGACTATATAAGTATCATCATCGGGATACAGCCGGACGGAAACAGAAATGCCATCCGATTGACCGCTCTGCAGCGCAAGTCTCTTGTCAAATTCTTTGTTGATCTTCCAACCGATACCATGCCCATCTCTGTAGGGCGTTAACATTTGCACGAGAGAGTCATGAGAAATAATCACACCCTTTTCGACGGCGCGATCAAAACGATAAAGATCCTCGACCGTTGAATAGCTACGATCGTCGCACAGGTGTAGTCCCTGATCTGCTCGATTAGAACTCTTCTTCAATGCTGGTTTTAATGGGTCGTTCGAGGCTTGCTCAAGAGTCGCACTCAGACATCCCGTATCAGTCATCTTGAGCGCATGGAAGACCTCAGTCTCGATGTATTCCTTAGGCGTGCTCCCCGAAGCGTTCTGTACGGCAAGGCACAGAACCACGAAGTCGAGCCTGCTGTAATTGAAGCGTGAACCAGGTTTGAACTCTAGAGGCTGCCTAGCCATAGCAGCAAGTAGTTCTTGCAGGGGATCAGGTGACAAATTTATCTGATCCGAGAAGGGCTGCTCAAGAGAGGGCAGTCCGGAAGTATGAGTTAAGAGATGGACGACTTGAATGTCCTTCCAGTTGCTCGGGCAGTTCGGTAGGTAATTGCATATCGGCGCATTGATTTTTATCTTCCTTTGCTCCCCCAATTTTAGGACCGCGACAGCGACAAATTGTTCCGCAACGGCTCCCACCGGGAACCTGAATCTTCGACTACTACTCAGTGCTCCATGTTCTCGTCCTGTCAGACCGTAGTCACCCCTTATGAGCACATCGTCTCCGCGGGCCACCAGCACTTTGCCGCTGAACTTTTTTATCGCTACTTTGCTTCTCAGATACTGGTCGACCTTTGACTCAAGATCGTCCGACTTTAAGGGCGGCACTAGAATCAACGTGGCGGCACACAAAGCCAAGATCGCCTCGACCAAGCCCGATTTCAAGAAACAGTTCATCTGCTAGCCCCTGAGCAACATCCGTCAGGCTGTCGCGACATCTGTACTCTCGGGTGCTACCGCCTTTGCCAGTTCGCCTTTTACAACTTTTCCGGTAGGAGTCACCGGCATCATAGGAACCACGAGAATCTGGGAAGGTCGTTTGTATGGCGCAAGATGCAGCGCGGCATATTCTGCGAGATCGGAGCCCGTGAGAGTCGAGCCGGGCTGCAGCTGAACAAACGCGACGACCTCCTCGTCTCCTTCTACTGATCGGCCGACGACAGCAGACTGAACAACCGCAGGATGAGCATTAAGCACGGCCTCGACTTCGGCCGGGTACACGTTGAAGCCACGATGAACAATCAAATCCTTCGTGCGTCCGACAATGAAAAGATTTCCCTCTTTCAACCGCGCGAGGTCGCGAGTATTAAACCACCCCTCGGCATCGACCGCCGCGGCAGTCTCTTCAGGCGCATGGTAGTAGCCCTTCATTATGTTGGCACCACGCACCCACAATTCACCTACTTCCCCGGCTGGCGCTGCTTGGCCGTCGCTGCCAACGAGCTTGATCTCCACTCCCGGAAACACCGCGCCAATGGAAGTGTCAGTGCGAGGTGCTTCCGGCCGTGTCAGGGCAATCGTAGGAGAGCATTCGGTTACACCGTAACCGTTGTGCAGGACCATGCCGAAAAGGCTTTCGATCCCCGACTTGGTAGCAGGGTCGAGCGGAGCACCGGAAGAAGAGATGATCCGAAGGGAAGGAAACGTCAGGGAAGAAATCTTTCTGAGTTTTGCGTACTGGAGAAGCTGGTTAAAGATGGCTGGCGTCCCCAAAAGCAACGTTAGACGCTCCTTCTCCAGCGTCACACGCGCCGTCATCGGATCAAAACGCGGCGTCAAATGAAGCGAGGCGCCGGCGATCAATGAACCCAACAACACTACGGAAAGACCGACTGCATGAGACATCGGCAGCACGCCGTAAAGTCGATCGTCCGGTCTAACCGAGCGGACCCTTGCTGACCCATTTGCCATGAACAACAGATTCTTGTGGGACAGCATGACGCCCTTGGGAACGCCCGTCGTGCCGGACGTGTAGATCAAAGCGGCGACGCGGCCCGTAATGTTCGCATCGAGCGGTTCCGGTTCCACCTCTTCGTTGAGTGGATCGACTCCAACCGAACCCAACCCGTCCCTCTCTTCGACCACCGCGTCGCGTCGTTTAGCATGATCGGCTGCGCTCGGCGACATACTGATTGTGTGCAGAATACGTCGCGCACCGCAGTGATTCTGGATCTCGTCAATCTCGCGGTGCGAGAGCCGAGCATTCACCAAGACGGGCCACGCGTCCATTCCGGCCGAGGCCAGCAAAAGCGTCACGAAGGCGCGGCAGTTTTCGCCAACGATCATGACCCGGTCGCCAGGACGCACACCCAACTCGCGCAGCCACTCTTGCGTGTCAGAGATTGCCGAAGCTAGTTGCCGATAGGTCCAGGTACCGGTGCTGTCCACGAGAGCCGGTCGATCTGGTGAATGCTCGGCCCACGGCTTGACAACATCGCTGATGCGGGTGGGGAGAGTCGCCGAGATGTCAGTCAAGGGATTTTCCATCGTGGGCATTTTGCCGGAGCATTTCCGTTGGACAGACCACTTCCAATCGTGGAGAAATTCCGCTCAGTCGTTCTAGGTGCCAAGCTTCCTCGAAACGTACACCACCAAATTTTTTATCGTATCCAAGTTGCCTGGAACCACTTCGTCATCTTCCACGGTGAAGTTGAAATGATCTTGAAGATAAGCGACGAGTTCGATGACTCCCGTGGAATCAATCACATCCCCTAGTAGCGACCCGTCGTCACGCAGCTTGCCAGCGTTGCCAGAAAGGAAGTGCTCTACGACATAGCTTCGGATGTCGCGTTCGATATCTGTTGTCTGCATCAATCGCATAACCTCTTTGTGGGTTTTCAGGAGCGCCTGAAATTCAGCGGGAAGGACTGGTGTCCACTTCAAAATACTTCGGTTCGCTCCCCTCAACGACATGATCGGGAATCGCAGGTTGATTGTCTTCCGCCCGCACTCCAGCCTTGCCAGGCTGACGAGAACCCGAATAGGAGGGCCGAATCAGCGTCGCATCTCCATCGTACGGACAGGCATACCAGGCCGCGATGTCGGAGAGCGTCTTGTGAAATATCGGATCGGCAGCTTTGTAATAATAGGGACAAGCTGGATACTGTCTCTGGTACGGTTTCGATTGCGCGAACACACGCCGGATACTTTCCGGAAAGCCCATGACTTCCAGAATGTGACTTCCAGCCCGAATGGCCTGATTGTAGGCCGACGCTAGGAGAGCTTCTACCACCGCCGGTTCATCTTTTTTCGCGAGCAGATCCGCAAGGATGGATTTCCGTAGCCCATTCTCGTCCGGCTGCTCGTTTCGGACCATTGCGTATCCGAGTAATCGCCCATTTCTCGAGCAGCGGAGCACGCGCGTGTTGCCGCGATCACCGGGGATCTCGTAATGCCATCGGAGTGTCGCCACACTTCGATCTGTAAGTAACTGAGTCTTCTCTTTCACTTTGTCTAGCCAAACTTCGTCAAATTCATCTCCGATCTCTCCGATACTGATGTCGGTCACCTGAAGATCGGCTGTAGACTTCTTGGGTCGTCGTCCACGGACCTTCGTATCAGCCGCAATCGCCAGTGAACCCACCACCCCTCCTATCCTCGAAAAAGACGAGTTGATTGCCAGCCGTTTCATCACTGCGCCGGCAAACGGAGATGGACGCAGTACCCAGAAGAGAACAGTCCAATAATCTGATTGAGGAAGCGGGTCAGACTTGAGCGCACGCGAAATCTTTCCGACCGCTGGAACTGTGGTCGTGCAAACGTAGAGATCGACCGCCTGCTGTCGAAAAAATGCGGCGTTCAAACTCACTCCGATTCCACGATAAGGGGGCTCAACCACGAGACCTTGTGCGGTAACTGCGCTGAGAGTTCTATTACCGTATCGACAGAGCAGAGAGATGTTCCCAATGTAGCCAACTATGCCGTCTCTCGCCTCCAAAACCCAACCGATGGGGCGCTGCCTCGGCACTTGCGCCAGCGCCGGATTATGATGCCACAGACGCTCCCAATTCTCGACGGAATCTGCCCCCAGCCCCCACCGTCGCTTCAACTCTGCCACAGCTGGGAAATCTGAGAAACGCGCTTCGCGAAGCCTAGCCGGTGCGACCGCCCGAGCGGAGTTGGCGCACACATCACCGATTTGATTAGAGTGGTCCTCCCCGCGCGCCCTAATCTTTGACAAGATCGCGGCGGTGATTTTTTTCTCAAACGAGGCCATGGGAGGCTCCAGATGCTAACCGATTTGGCGGTTCATGCATGAAAGTACCTCTCTCTAAGCGATCTCGTTGTTTACGGGGGGTTGGCATCTTTGACGCCCGGCAGGGGCAAAGCTCGAAAACGCCCGCGCCTCAACCTTGCATGAAATGATGTAGTTCAACCAATTCCGGTATACGCCGATTGCCGACGTCTGCCAGCCATTCTTCAGCCCCGAAACGACCGATTCAGGGAAGGACTCTATGATTTCCTCGCACCGGTCGGACAGGGCACGGTCTCGCAAGCTCTCAAGCAGTGCGGCCGCGGAGCTGTCGAAATAACTGTACGGCATCGTTGGGTAAGTTTCCCTCTCGCCACGGACAAATCTCTTGATGTCCCTGCGATATTCCTTGAGGAGCGTCTGCGGAGCATACTCGGGATGACCCTGGAAGTGAACAAAGAGACTTTTCTTCTTCTTTTTCACAAACAAATCAACGCCAGCCTCCCGCGATTTCGTCAGCACGACGTAACCGGCTGCCGTCAGTTCATTTTCCTGCACTTCGTTCCACCGAGAATGAGGAAAGCGAAGAACATTCGGAGTGCAATCCATCAGGGCGTGATCGAGGGTCTTCGCGGATTCAAAAACACCAAACTGCTTGTCAGGTAATCGATGGCGCGGGATGCCATCGCAATGGAGCACACTTGCATGCGCCGCCAAACAAGACAGAACTGTCGAAGATGTGTTCTGCTCAGCCCAATCGAAGACATTGGCCATAAGACCCCAATAGGGCTCGTCCCGGAGATCCGGTTCACGTGGCTCTGTGCCCGTGATAATCACGCCATCGAAACGATTGTTCCACAGATCGCCTAAGTCGCAATAAAAGCTGTTCACGTGCCTCTGTCCCCGATCCGTTCGAGGAACTCCGGTTAGGGAATAGAGCTTGATGACAACTGGAATGTCACCAGAAGCAGTATCAAGCAGTTCGAAGAACTGTCGTTCGGTGTCTTCTAGAGCAGCGTCGGGCATGTTGTTGATCAATGCAAGCTGAAGACATTCTGGATGTCTGGCGCGACTATCGATCGAGAGCGCCGGGAGTGGAGTCCCTCTCTCCAGCCAGCGACTTGGAACTCGACCCCCTTCGATGATCAGTGGCATGTCATACCTCCCCAGTCGGTGCCGTCCGTCTTGCCGATCTTCATTTCGCCGCTGCTTGCAGAGCCTGTCCGAGATCTTCGAGAATGTCGTCGATGTGCTCGATCCCCACACTGAGCCGAATCATCTCGGGGGTCACGCCAACTCTCGCCTGCTCTTCCGGAGTAAGTTGCCGGTGCGTGGTCGATGCCGGATGGCATGACAGCGACTTGGCATCTCCCATGTTGACCATCCGTTTGAACAAACGGAATGCGTTGAAGCACTTCCTCCCGCCTTCGTACTCGCCCTTCACGCCAAATGTCAGCAGTGAACAGAAATTCGAGCCAAGATATCTGTGCGCCATTGGATAGAGCGGGCTATCCGGGAAGCCAGCGTAATTGACCCACTGGACCATTGGGTGAGCGCGCAGAAACTCCGCCACCTTGCGCGCGTTTTCCACGTGACGCTCCACGCGGAGCGCCATCGTCTCGATCCCCTGCAACAATAGAAATCCGTTAAACGGAGACAGCGTAGCACCGGTGTTTCGTTGGCACACAGTGCGGCAACGGGCTACGTAAGCGGCATCCCCGAAATGGTCGACGTAGACGACGCCGTGATAGGCGATCTCTGGTCGATTCAGCATGTAGAACTTATCGGGATACTGCCGCCACGGGAATTTTCCGCTATCAACGATCATGCCACCGATGCTGGTCCCGTGCCCCCCCATGAACTTTGTCATGGAATGCACAACGACGTCAGCGCCGTACTCGATGGGCCGCAACAGTATCGGCGTCGCCACTGTGTTGTCGACTACGAGCGGCACGCCATGCTTCTTTGCGACGCGTGCGAGACCCTCGATGTCAGCCACGTTTCCCGCGGGATTGCCAACGCTCTCGCAGTAGACCGCCCGAGTATTCTCGTCGATCAGTTTCTCCACATCTTCGGGGCGATCGGTCGGCGCAAATCGCGAACTGATGCCTCTCTTCGGGAAAATGTGTGCGAGCAGTGTATACGTAGCGCCGTAAAGCTGAGGAAGGGAAACAATGTTGTCGCCAGACTCGGCGATATTGATCAGGGAATACTCAATCGCCGCCATCCCGGAACTTACGCTGAGGGCATCAACACCACCCTCGAGAGCAGCCACGCGCTTTTCCAAGACTGTGTTGGTCGGATTTCCGATCCGAGTGTAGATGTTCCCCTGGACCTCGAGGTTGAACAGCGCTGCCCCGTGTTCTGCGCTGTCAAACTCGAAGGCCACAGTCTGGTAGATAGGAACAGCTACGGCCTTAGTAGTCGGGTCACCGTCGTAGCCTACGTGAATCGCAATAGTCTCTGGCTTCATGCTTTTGTCAAGGTGTGGAAGGCGTACTCGCTTTCGAAGCGGCGACTGCCGCTTTGGCAGTAAGAGTCACCGATTCACGAGCTGCCGCCTTCGCTACAGCCCGGGTGACCGCGCGCGCCGTAAAGTCTGCTCCAAATGCGAATCTCATGACCGGACCAAAACTGATGGCCGCCGCTAGCCCCACAAAATACAGACCCGGAATTGAAGATTCGAACGCCGACGACAATGCAGGAGAGCCACTAACGGTCTTGATCCTGGAACGAGTTTCATCATTCAGGAACTTCAGTTTTTCCAGGTTCACCTTGTAACCGGTCGCGGCGATAACATGATCCGCGATAACCTCGCGCTTTACTCCGGATCCATCGGCCAGCGTCAGCCTCACTTTGCCGTCCTCGATGCGCGCTGCCACTGTCGAGTACCCGGTCAGAGTGGGAACCTTTCCGTCAATCTTGTCCCGGATGAACGCGCCGCCCGAGGGTCCCAGCACTCGACGAACGGCTTCGATGCGTAGGCTTTCCGGCAGGTAGTGAAATACGTTGGGATAGTTTGCGAAAAAGAAGGACTTCCATCCTGGCCCCAGGCCCGACGGAGGCCGACGCAGCCGATCCCACCACGGACGCGGCTTGTCGCTCTTGCTGTGGAACTTCAGTGGCTTTCGTGCGATCAACTGCACGTCGACACCGGCTTCATGCATCAACCCAGCAAGGTCGAGCGCCGAAGAACCAGCACCAATAATGATCACGTTTCGCCCACGAAGCCGCGTAACATCAGAATGCAGGGCACTGTGAGATACATATTCCGTCGGAAGACTAGCGAGTGTCTCGGGTACGTAACCGAAATGGGTGACGCCAATGGCCAGGATCACCTGCCGCGCAGGAAACATTTCTCCGGTATCAAGTCCGATCGTGAAACTGGCGGTGTCCGGATCGATGCTGACAACTGTCTTATCTTCAAGCTCGGGTACCTCCCTATCCTTAAATGCGAGCCCGTACGAGGCGAAAGTTTCGAGACTGACCGGGATACCCCTGTCCCTATAGGGAATACCGTTCTCTGCGCAGAACTGTCGCAGCGTGTAATCGCCAGCTGGATCGGAGATGTGCGAAGCGAAACCGTCCGACTTCAGTAACATGCCTTTTGGCATGTGCGAGACCCAGCTGTCCATCGGACGGCCAAAAATGCGGAAAGAAACCCCGGCACGGCGCAAATGCGCGGCCAGCGAAAGTCCGTAAGGACCTGCTCCAACAATTACTGTATCTGTCATAGATTAATTTGGCCAAGTTCGAAGAATCGAACAAATGAGGGAGAGAGTTCTGGGAAGCTTTATTCTACCACACTTCCGAGGGTTCGACGGGCGGGACGATATCTGCTCATCGATTGATAATAAACAGGTTGGTAGCATTCAAAGAGAAGCGATAATCTTGGCTATGCGCTCTCCGGTGTGCCCATCCCACAGCGTAGGTACACTGCCTTTCTTGCCCTTACCCACCAGGATCTTGTTCAATTCGGACTCCAGCTTGTCCTTGTCGTCGCCAACCAGTACGTTCGTTCCGACTTCCACCGTGATCGGACGTTCGGTGTTAGGGCGCAAGGTGAGGCAGGGCACGCCTAAATAGGTCGTCTCTTCCTGAATTCCACCCGAATCGGTAATCACGACGGCTGCGCGGCTCTGCAGAGAGAGGAATTCGATATAAGGAACTGGCTCTAGGAGGTGCAACTTGTCCGTCTTAAGCCCGAATTCGGCTATGCGCTGGCGTGTCCGAGGATGCACAGGGAAGATGATGTCCAACTGCCCACTCGCATCTATAAGAGACTGCAGCACCTTCTGCAGGCTGTCGCTGTCGTCCACATTCGAAGGTCGGTGCAGCGTCACGAGGGCAAACCGATCGGGGAATCCGTTCTTGGGGAAACTCCTGGCCGCCGGCAACTGCCTTATCAAAGAATCAATCATCACATTGCCAACGCGATAAATACTTGTCTCTGGAACGCCTTCGTGTTTCAGATTCCGATCTCCATCTTCCGATGGAGTAAACAGAATATCTGACAGGCGATCGGTAACAATGCGGTTGATCTCCTCCGGCATCGTCCGGTCGAAGGAACGAAGCCCTGCCTCAACGTGTCCAACGCGAATCAGCAACTTGGAACAAACCAATGCGGCCGCGACGGTGGAATTTACGTCGCCATAGACCAATACAACATCGGGCTTGCGCTCCACCACTATGGATTCAAAACGGCGCATGATCTCCGCTGTCTGCGAAGCGTGACTGCCGGAGCCCACTTCAAGATTGAAATCTGGTTCTGGAATCTCGAGCTCAGTGAAGAACACATCAGACATGTTGCGATCGTAATGTTGGCCCGAGTGCACTAAGGTTTGCCGCAAGCCTGCGTCGCGCATCGAACGCAAGACCGGTGCTGCCTTTACAAAATTCGGACGGGCCCCAACTACATGAAGAATGTGATTCATTGAACCTGCCTGTTTCTGTCATCTGGAAAAATGCTGGAAACCAAACTGCTGAACAACGACGAAACCCTCGCCCTTTGCTCTGCGCGAAGGTAAGCTGCAAATTCTCGCGGAACAGCTGCTTCCTCTCCCGAGAGGTAGCACCACAAAAATCCGAGGAACCGGGTGAGAGCGGCAAAGAAGCAGGGTTTATCCCTGAACTTAGAGACGCATTTCACGATCTCAAAAATCGGATCGCTGCCAAACGAGTAATCCAAACGTCCAAGACGAAACGCATTTCTGAGAGGTCGCGCTCCTGCTCCTGTCCGCCGGAGATGGAAAATCTTCAGTTGCGGCATTGATTCCACCTGCCATCCCTTCATCTTCGCGCAGGTCTGGGCATACCAATCTTCGCCGCCGTATTTCAAAACCGCATAGCCGCCAATCTCGTCATAGCACCCGCGGCGAACCAGTTGCGCCGCATGAGGAACGTTGCTGGAGCTGTTGAACCAACGACTACGAAATCCCGTCCCGTCGTCTTCATGAACGAAGCCGCTTGCCAGTCCTAGTTGTGGATTTGCCCGGAAACAGTGAATCAATCCTTCAAAGTAGTTCGACTCGAGCCCGATATCGGCGTCCAAGTTGCCGATGAATTCGTACTCTATACCTCGCAATAACTCCGCACCTCTTTGTAAAGCGACAACTTTCGCGCCGAAGTTGTGGCCCTCTTTCTTGGTAACTCGTAATAGCTTTATGAAGTCATATTTGACGAGATAGCTCTGAACTATTTGATCCGTGCGGTCGGTGGAGTTGTCACTGACAATGACCCATGCCTGAGGTAGAAGAGTCTGATCGACAACGCTCTGGATCATCTTCTCGATGTACGCCTCTTCGTTGTAGGCCGCGGTCATCAAGACATAAGGCCCAGACCGTTGTGGTACTGATGGCATTAGGTTGTGGTTAATCCTTTGGGAAATGATTGCACTAGTTCGATGTTCGAAGGGTGCGGGTCACCTCTTCAAACAACCGAGTTACGTCCGCAACTCTAAAGACTCTTCTGTCTCGGCGCCGGATGTGTTTGAAATACATCTGCTCGCATCGTCGCAGGTAGATGGGGATGTTTGAAGTAGTAATCCGGATGCAGGTGGTTCTGATAGGTAAGAACTGACGCCATTCACGCTTGACGTGTTGACAGCATTCAAAAAACTCTTTTGGTAGATCGAAATCCTGATATGTATTGTGGATGCACAGCGCCGATACTGCGTAGTTCTTCATTCCACGCGTTGCCGCTCGAAGGCAGATATCGGTTCCATAAAGATGGAAATGGGGTAGTCTTTCGTCAAATCTCAAGCCGGAGGACTTCCTCAAGATCAGCACAATCTCATCGAGCGTCTGAATTTCTGCAGGTTCAGCCGGCTCTCCGATGATTCCCACTCCTGACGAATACACATAACCGCGGAGTCGGCCATCAGATGTTATCCCGCAACAACCCAGTACTCCCCAATTGGGGTCTCGGTTTCGCAGACAGTCAAGAATGATCCCGAGTTGCGGGATCCACGATGCTGGAAAAAACATATCCTGATGGCAAAACACGATCAAGTCATTTACGCTCTTGTCGATCGCGTCATTGTATGCCGCGGTCGCGGAGCTGAAACCCTCCTGAATAATGATCTGATGCGGGTGCTGAGCTAGCAGGCACGGAGAAGCCAGAAAGTTCGTCTCCAGAATATCCCTCTTGTTTACGCACACGACGAACGTGATTGCTTTTTGCGCAGAATTCTGAGCTGCAGAAGGCATACAAATCAAGACTTGATTACAAGAGAAGGAACCTCCACAGCTGGTCCCCGATGGTTGTCGACGGCTGTGACGCGTAAAGTATCCGGTTCGCTCAGAGCGCCTTCGCGCCGCGCTTTGCGCACGGAGACCACTGTCGCATGGATCATCGCCAGCAAGGCGTACCAGGCAACAATCGTCTGATCAAAATACGACACTCCGAAAAAAGCCACTACATTGGCAAATGCGGATGCGCTTAAGGCCCAAATAAACAAGCGCTGCTGCTTGTCCTCGGCCGAGCGACGAGCCTTACCGAGGTACTTGAACGCCAGAACGATGACTGTGAGAAAGCTAAGAAGTGGAATCAGCCCAGACTGGTCCGCGATGGCTACATATTGGTTGCACAGGTCCCACATGTCCCAACCCCAACTCGCATAACTCTTCGTTCCTACCAAGACCCAGTCCCAGAAATGGACGATGGATTGATTGATCAACTGATACCGGTGATAGGAGGACGAATTTCCGGTCAGGTCTATGTCCGAGATGAGGTGCCACACCGGCGACCTCATGTAAAGGTGAAGAGCAAACAGGGCACCTACGATTCCCCATCGGATCATTCGCATCCATCGCCGCAACGGCCAGAAGCAAAGAGCGATTATTCCTGCCAAGAAACCAAACAACGCTGTGCTCGAGCTCGCGGCGAATGACATCACTGTGGAAGCGGCAATACCTAAGGCAGCATACTTGCGATCCTTCTTGCCCGCCAAACCCAACCCTACGAACAGCGGCAGCAGGATTCCGCCGAATGTGCCCGCCAGGATGGGATGCCCAAAGACTCCTGCCGCTCGCAGGTGATCGTCCCGATTGATCGACGTTCCTAGAACTGACGCTCGTGCTCCTCCAAGAGTGGCGTAGACGAGGTTTACGCCAGTCAGGTGCTCGTACGCCATGATCAACGCAATAACCGCCGTCACTCCGGCTAAGACTCGGATACCATGCTTTACATCCTCAAAGTCTTGAATCAGAAAGCGCAAAGAAAAGTAAACTCCGAGAATTGTTGATAGATTCCCCAATTGAAAGACCAATTCCGCCCAAACCCGCCACAGCAGCAGCCCGTTAATGAATATGAATAGGCCCATCACCATCATGGATTTGTCGATTCCATTGATCCCACCCTCGAATACTCGACCTCTGCCCGACAGCTTGGCCCAGCAAATTCGCCCAAGTGTGCAGAAAGCCAGAATGCGCAGCATCGGAAAATGAACGGCACCAAGGTAGAGGATCTGGTCAGTTGGGATTAAGACACCAGCGGTTAGAAATGCAGCCAGCGCTTTCTTTCGCCCGGAAACGCATATCAGCACGCCCGCGATCACAATCGCCACCATGACGATCGGGTTGAGAAACGTTCTCTCAACGCCACCTCCGAATCTGATATTTTGCGGTTCCAAGGAGTTCGACTTTTCTCAGTCTGCCGTAGATCCGGACACAATCGTTCTCTGCTTGTTCGCAGCGAAGAGCGGTATGCGAAATAGAGCTTTTCGTTCTCCCTTTGTGATCGCCCCAAAGAACGAGAGCACACCAAATACGCAGAGGGATAAGAGGCAAACCAGCGCTAGGGTGAAGAGGCTGTTCACAGACGAACGAAACAAAAGGAGAATTCCTCCTTGAGCGGCTGCACACAACAGAGGCCGCAAAAAGCCATGCGAGATCAGCTCCCACAACGAAAACTTCAGCATTTTCGTGATGACATAGACGAACACAGGCACGACAACAGCCTGCGGAATGAGAGCTGCCATAGCAGCACCGTTGATGCCATATTGAGGAATCAGCACCAAGTTTGCCGCCAAGCTTATAGCAGATGTCACGAACGCAGAAGCCGCAGGGAGCCAAGCTTGTCCAACCCCAAGTGAACTCACGGTCGCGATGGCGCTCGCAGCATTCATGAAGGTCGCTAATCCCAGCAATGTGAGCGCGACTGCTCCCTGCGCCGCGTATTCCGGCCCCAACCAGTAGCGAAGGATCGGGCCCGGCATCGTTACGATTATGGCAGTAATGGGCAGGGTCACCAGCATCAGTATCTTGGTCGAGCGAAGGTAGAGTTCATGCACTTTGTCGAAAGCTCCCATCGAATGCAGTTCGCTGGTAAATGGGAAGACCACCGACGTGATGTTGGCCACCCCAACCTGAGCCCTTTCTGAGATCGAATATGGCAAAGTATAAAACGTTACCGCGGCGAGTGGCATGTAATAAGCCAAGATGAAACGATCGACGCGAACAATAATCAGAGAGAACAGCGCAGACAGGAGCAATGGAAGCGAAAAGGAAAACAGCTTCCGAAACGCGGGAGGGCTAAATTTCGGCCAAAGGCTCAACCCGGGTATCAGCCGCCGGCTGATGATGCCAAACGCCGCCACCGCCAACATATTCGACGCGAGCGTCACCAGCAGCACAGCCCGAATTGAATATCCGCAGGCGAGCACGACTACAGGGCCGACGGATCTGACCACGCCAGCAACAACGTTAACGGCATTGCAGACTCCAAACCGCTGCAGCGCAGTAGGGAGGGCCGTAATTGCTTCCAGCAACATCGAAGTAAACAGCCCAAATGCCGCTATAAAAATCGCAAACCCTACCACCGAATTCACTTCAGGGCCGCCACGGAAGAAGAGCTTGCCGATGGTTTCCTTCGGGCCGATCAAAATGACCAAACCCGCTCCCCCCCCCAACACACAGGTCGCCCAAGCCGTTTGAAACAGCTCATTGATCGCATGGAAGTCACTCTTCCAATACAACTCCGACACATATTTAGTGAGAGCGCGACCGATTCCGAGGTTGAGCAAGCCGGCGAATCCTGCGGTCAGTTGAACCAATGCCAATATGCCGAACAGCTCAGGACCCAGATGATGAACTGTGTAAGGTGCCGTGACAAACGTCAGCACCATCACAAGGCCCTGGCCGACATAGTTCAAGATCGTGTTCGTGAAGAACCGGCCAGTGACGCCCTTTTTGTGGCGCCTTAGAGCTTCCTCGTTCACTTTATGATTTCCTCAGAGGACTTTCCGAAAGTTGGCTGTCTGGTCACGGCGTGCTGCCGTAGTGGCAAGCGCCTTGCGCAAGACTGACTCAAATGCGCTGATCGCGCGGTCCCAGGTGAACTGCTGGATGTGCTGCTGTCCACGGTGCGCGAGTTGAATTCTCAGCTCCCGGTCTTCAAGCAAACGCAGGAGGTTAGCCGCCAGAGCGCCCGGGTCTTTGGCAGGGCTTAGTAGCGCTGTCTCACCATCAATCGCGTATTCGCGGTGTCCCCCAATATCTGTGGCGGCCAACACTGCCCCACATTGCAGGGCCTCAGCAGGCGGCAGAGGCCATCCTTCCGCCCAGCTCGGGGACATGAAGATCGCTGCCCAATTGTAGATTTCTCGAAGTTTTCCCTGCCGCGGGTTCCGATTATACTCCACCCAATCCGGTAGACCCGAAGGACGACCTGGGACTCCGAAAAGCCGTACTCTCAGCTGGGGAATTTTTGCCTTCACCTGACAGATTGCCTTCACACCGTCAGCCGAGCCTTTCCAATCCGAATGATGATAGAGCATCGCGATTGTATTTGCGTCGCGGTCTTCCGGGCGGACATCCATGCCAAAGGTCTTGAAGTCGAGCCCGTTGGGGATGTAGTCCGAGGGCTCTGCCAGACGGTTCGCCACATCTTCAAGCCATCGCGAGATGACAATCTTGCGCAGCGGAAGCTTCCAGGTCGCCATGACCGCTTGCTCTGGCCCGCACCAGGTCTCCAAATGTTGAATCAAGTAGAGCTGGGCGCCCGGAAGCGTGTTCGCCCATGTCGCCGTATCCCAGAAAGTTGCGACCCAGGCATCCGATGGAGGAAGAAACCGCGGTTCCAGCGTTCTGGTGCACAGGAGCTCAACCTTAGGGCTGACCTGAAACCAACGGTCCGGACGGTAGTCGCCTGTCAGCCTCGAACGCTGATAGCCGAGCCACCGTCTGGTGCGCAAGAAGGGAGATGAGCGAACCAACTCGATCTCATCCGCACTCAGGACGCGTGGGTGGACAACTCGGACGTTCCATCCGCGCTCAGCCAGTCCGTTAGCGTATTCGTAGGCAACCTTGAAGCCGCCCATTGGTACCGCTCCGCTTCCGGACAAAAGGAAGGTGACGGTTCGAGTTTCGTGCTTAGCCATGAACAATTCTTGATTGGTAGCCAAGAGATCTCGAAGCGTCACCGATCCAAGTTCGGGGTTGCCCAGCCTTATTGTACTGCGGCCACAAGACCCGTCGGCGGAGCTACTGTGCTGCCAGATCCTAGTTGGTACGCTCCCGCATCCCAATTTCCCGAACTCGGTCGTGCATTTGACGCTCTCGCGGGGAAGCTGACTGTATGAGTACCGCTCGCGTAGGTAACGCCCAGCGTGGTGTCATTTTGGCAAGCTGCTCCAGCCGCGGAATCGAAGTTGCTGATCGTCGCACACAGCGAGGCTTCGTTCGTACCCGCCTGAAGTGTGGAACACGTACTGCTCGTACACCCAGATACAGGTGAGAACGGATAGGTCTGAGTAAGACTATAAGATTGCGCATTCGTAGCAGCTTGAGATTGAATCACCTCACCGACAGGAGACCCAGAGATGGATCCGCCCGCTGTGTCATACGCTGGTGCTGCCGAAGACGTGATGAAATGATTGTTAGCGAGCGTTGCCGTTCCACTGGCCACCACTCCTGCGCTATAGTGTGGGGGGGAACCTGCGCTTGCAGGAGCTTGGCTATCGGCCCCGCCTTCCACCGTATTGTTAAACCACATGCAGTTTCCGCCCGGATTGCTAAGAGCGGGCTCGCACATTAGGTTGTGGTCGGCACCCGGGTTGGAGTTCACGATGACATTGTTGAACGCATAGCTGGTCGTCCCAGCCATAGGAGCCATCTGGTTCTGCGTTGTGTTGTTTGAGTTTCCAGTATTCCCGTTAATGATGAGGTTGTTGTAAACCGTCATATTGGGGCGGTCAGTATTACTCTCAAAGAGATTATTGTGCTGGCCGGAGCCGGGCGTAGGATTCAACCCGCAGTTATAAAGGACGTTGTCATGAAAAGTCTGTGGCCCATTAATGAAGCAACTAGACATGTTGGCCATATAGTTCTGGTATACCGCGCCCCCCGGCAGTGGGCCGTTTAGGTAAGTAAAAATGCCAATCGCCGTGCCCTGCGAGTTCGAGTCTGCGTCCGACCCGTCGACTACATTCTGGTAGACCTGAATCTGGTCACCATCGTTCCCAATCTGCCGGTGAATGCCCCAGAAGGATGCGTTGCTGTTAATCGTGCCGATTTGCCAACCATGAATGTAATTACCGAAAACATTCATGTGGGTACCGGAACTCAGATCAATCATTTGAACAGTCGCACCGCTGTAATAGAAATTCGTGAACTCGGTCCACTCCACATCAATGTAAGACTGGCCATTCAGTTCAAACGCCGTCGCATTGGTCGTTCCCGGCCACGTTCCGCCACCGCTTAGAATTGGGCGGTTCCAAGCCGAGGGGCAAACGGACGCATTGTACCAAGTCTGATCGAGGCCGCCATAGGTTATCGGATTGCCGTTCGAGCCCGAGCTCTGAACATTCCACTGCCCGGAAAGAACCCAGGTGTCACACCCGCGAAGTACGAAACTGTCGCCCGGCTGCGGTGAGTAGCTGGCAGGTTGCCCAGTAGCTCCGGGCATCCCTGGGGCGTGAAGCCAGGGACTGGTTTTGGAGGTCCCGTTGTTGGAGTCGCTGCCATTGGCCGCGATGTAAAAGGATGTGGCAAAGCCGCTCTGGACAAACACAATCCAGGAAATCACGGTCACGAGTACGAGGGGGAAGGGGCGTCTCATGGGTCTCCGATCTAACGTTCTGAAGCAAGGCTCTGAGCCCCGCTTCTCCCGACAATGGTATAGAGGCCGCTCCTTCCCGCCAATATCCCGGAAGTACGTAGACCATTCGTACAGACAGCGAGTGAACCTCTGGCTCGATGCCGAGGTGCTCTATCTCATTGACGCTTATAGATCCTGGGGGGACCATTTCGGGAGGATGCTTCTGGAGTCCGTTCCCGATCACTAACCTGAGGTGGCCTGTATACTCGCGACGTAGTTGGTGACACGATAGAAGCACTCGAGACTCTCGTGGTATTCGAGAATTCTGAGACGCTTCCCTGTCGGTAGAATCCGAAAGATCTTAAAGTTGAGGGGAGTGAGAAGCGTCCAAAAGTCTCTGAAGAAGGTCCTGGAGTTTATGTTGCCGCTTCCGAACTCAAAAGAGAATGCCCTGATCCTGCCCTCTCGGAGACTTGCCCCGGCGCCTTGCAGCGCCAATAATTCCGCTCCCTCAATATCCATCTTCATGAAGTCGACCGTCGGATTCCCCAGTTCCTCGATTATGTCATCCAGCGTTCTGGTGGGCACGGTCACCTGGCACTGACCCACCCCCGAATAGACAGTGTCAAACCGTTGGAAGAAAGAGGCACCATCCCATCCTTCTTTTTGCTCTGCTGTGAAGAAAGTCAATTCCCCTGGCGTATCAGCCAGGGCACAGGGAAACATCGCCTTATTCGGAAACTCGATTCCTGAAAGCAGCTCACGGCACTTTCGCTGCGGTTCTACAATCGCCAACTTCGCACAGCGTGGAAACAATTTCAGCATCCTGGTGCACCAATCCCCTACATAGGCACCAGCATCGAATAGAACTGGAGTAGGTGTTCTGATAAAGCTGGCAGCGACAGAGATCTCTGAAGAAATGTCCCAGCCCGAGCCGCTCCCCTTTCCTTGGATGAGGCACGAACCTAGCTCGATCGAATGAACGATCTTGTTTCCGAATTCATTTGCAAATGGACGCGCGACCACCGGGAGGACCGCCTTACCGATCCGTCTCATCCGAACCTTATCCAGCAGCAAGTTCACCTCCTACCTTCAATCCGAGAGAATGGGCAGCCTCGCATTTCGCCAGAACCCGATAATAGATTTCGGTCATTCGGGTGATCTTGACGTCCCACAGAAAGTCCCGCCGGATCCTTTCTCTGGCAGCGGCGCCCATGGACTCGATCAACTCCGGGTTCTGCGTCAGCTTGCCGATGCAGGCTGCAATGTCGGACGCAAACTGATCTGGATTGAGCACCGGCACCCGGAATCCGCAGCTCTCATCGACCACGAAGGCCGGGCCCCCAAGGTCAGCGACGATCATCGGCAGGCCGTAGCTCATGGCCTCTAGCACCACATTGCCGCTGGGCTCACGAAAGCTGGGAAACAGGAATACGTCCGAACCGGCATAAAACTTGTCCACCTCATTTCGCGGCCGACGCCCGTGGAACAAAACTCGATCTGCGACACCAAGCGTCTGCGCCTCGTCCTTGCATGCGGAAAGGTCATCGCCGTCCCCTACGACATCAAGCGATAAACCTTGTACGTCAGTCAGCTTCGCGATCGCCCTGACCGCATCGCGAACGCCCTTCGAACGAATGACGCGACCCACGAATAGCATCCTCATGCTGCGTACGCCCTTTGTCCCCATCTGCGGCGGTGGGAGCTGCGTCACCCCGGTCTCGCTCATCAGCTCGAACTCACCGGGCAACCCCGGCAGCAAGTCCTTGACGTACGGCGCCACCGCGACGATGCAGTCGGCGGAAGCGTAAGTGCGCCGTAACATGGGGTCGTGTCTCAACCTCCACTTGTCAATCCTCCTTAGCTGCGTGTACCAGGGAGTCTTTCCAAAGTCTCTATTGAACCCAGGGGGGTTGTCGAGGCTTCCGCCCAACGGTCCGATGACGAGCGGGACTGGGAGACCTGTCGCGGGACTTGGATATCGAAGGGCAAGGGGCGAAATCTGATGCACGAGGTCGAACGACTCTCCGGACTGGAGCCGACTCATCAGCCATCGTCGCGCGTGAAAATAGAACTTGACATAACCTGGCTTCGCCATGGCATTGAATCGCTCCCATTTCTCGAAAAGGTGAAGCTTCGGGCATTCGACAACCTGCAGATCTCGGAAATCGGCATTCCTCGACGGTGAAGGACCGTCCCCTGTTGTTAAGAGCGTGACGTTGTGACGCTTTGCCAGCCCGCTAACCCACTGGAATGAACTCCACGCCTCTCCGATGCCATCGCTGCCGCAGCTGGGCGCGATGAGGAGAAGTTTGAGCCGTCTGGTGTCCATACTAAACGTGCTCATGCTGCAGTTGCGGGCGAAGGTGGTGCTCGGTCCCCGCATCTCGCAGCGCTTCGCCGACTGTTAGGATCCGCGCGTTACTGCGCAGCGCGTGGGAGACCGCAAATCCAAACAATTCTGGAGTGCAGCCGTATTTCGATGGCTTCGGCCTGACGTCGTGAGTGTAAAAAATAATCCAACTCTTCTGGTTCACATTCTGCCGAATCAATTCTTCGACGCGTCTCGAGCCGTCAAGGCCGCCGTAGAGGCTGTTCGCCCGCAACAGGTTCAAATCGATCTCTGGACCGTTGAAACCGGGAATGATGCTTCGGGCACTAAGAAGAAATGGCTCCAACCTCTTCTTACTAAGCAATGTAACGTGGCCGTATGGGTAGGCAAAATTGACTGGGTCACCGCCCGTAAGATGCTCAATTGCTTTCAGTCCCTTTCTGACGTCAGCTTGGAATGCTGAGATGGAAACTGAGCGGCAGGAACTGTGATGAAAAGTCTGAGAAGCGATTTCGTGACCTCTTTCGTGCACCTCGTAAAGATCCTTTTCGGCAAACAAGTCGCCAACTTCGCCAGAACTGTTTGCGAGACCCGCTGCGACGTAGTACGTGCCACGCGCTCCGTACCGTTCCAGGATCGCTCCTCCAGCGGAAAGGGCCGTGCGAGGAAAGTCGTCAAACGCGAAGGAGACTATAGGGCCCTGGTCACCCAAAGGAACCAACCGACGACAAAAGGTGCAAAGGAAGCTTCGGCGGACACCTCCGAGAACGGAACGTAACCTCATAAGATTAGGAACTAAAGCGATTCGGGATTTGAGCCAGCGCAGAAAGACTTGCGCTTAACCTTTACACCTTCGAGTGAGCGACATTCGCCCAAGACGGGGGCAGATTCTTTTGAATCTCGATCCCATCGAAGATGTTGCTTACTCGAGCGCCATGCTGGCGGACCCACTCTGCCATTCCTTTGACGCCATCCTGCAAGGACTTTAGTTCGTGCTCCCCGAACACGCGTTGCGCTTTCGTGTGATCCGAATAGGCGATCTTCACCTCGTTGCGCGCGGCGAGATGCGATATATTGTAAGGTTTGCCCATGGCGTCGGCCACGATCCGGGCAAGGTTGTTCACGGTGTGAGGAACATCGGCGCCAACATTGAAAATCTGATTTCTCGCCGCCGGGAATTCCACGGACCGGGCAATCGTGGGAGCAATGTCGTCGACGTGCGTGAACGCTCTTTCCTGAGCTCCGTCGCCAAAGATCGTCATGGGCTCGCCACGAAGAAGCTGGTTCATAAAAATGCCCACTACGTTGCGATAGCGATCGCCGATATTCTGGCGCTCGCCATAGACATTGTGCGGACGGAAGACGATGTAATCCAATCCGAACATCTCATGGCTTACACGCAATTCTTGCTCGACCGCCAGCTTTGAAATGCCGTAGGAATCTTCCGGAACCGGGATCATGGCTTCTGACATGGGGCTCTGTCCCGCACCATACACGGCGATCGATGATGTGAAGACAAAACATTTGACGCCCCGGTTGACGGAAGCGTTGATCATATTCACTGAGCCGATCAGATTATTGTTATAGTTAAATCGCTTTATGAAATGACTCAATCCCTCCGCAGCGTACGCAGCCAGGTGATAGACGTAATCGAAAGAGTGGCGTTCGAACAGTCGGTTGACGAAGTCATGATCTGTTACTGATCCCTTTACGAATGTGGCACTACTGGGAACGTTCTCCCGGAAGCCTCCGCTCAGGTCGTCCATGACAACCACATCGTGCCCCATCCCAAGCAAGTGATCTGCAACGTGTGAACCCATGAATCCAGCCCCGCCGGTGACTAATGATGTCGGCATTTTGTAGCACCTTTCGTTCAAGAATTAAATGATTAGGATGCCCAGAAGCTTTCGTTTCTTAGGATGCCGGGACCGAATCTCCGTGAAGGATCGGCGGTTCGGCACCGTCTTCAACGAATCTGATCGGATCCAGCATCGCGTTCCACTTCGCTACAACCCGATACATGTCGAGACGTCGTCTTAGACTCTCCGTTGGTTTCCACCAGCACATCAAGCCATAGGCAACTTGTCGCACGCGGAAGTGCGCGAGCATAACCTGACGGCACTGTCGGGCCCCTTCCGCTCCGAAGTGCTTGTAATAATATCGATAGCAGTTGCGGTTTGTCTCAATAGCAAAACGAACTGGAAATCGGCCGACCGATTGACCGCCCAAATGCGTGATCGTCACGTCCGGGGTATATCGGATTGGATGACCAGATTCCCATACGCGATGACAGAGATCAACCTCCTCGTAATGGTAGAAGAATCTTTCATCGAAGCCGCCCAACTGCCGGAGAAGATCGCCTCGCAGCAGTACGCAACAGCCGGATTGCCAATCGATCTCGCGCTCCCGATCCCCATTCCAACCTACGTACTTGTCCGAGAGAAAAGCCCGCCCGAGACGCCCGAGAGGCCGGAGGCCAAATGCCGCTATCAAAGCGCGCCGAACGGTCGGGAAAGGACGCGCTGTGCCCTGAAATGTTCCGTCTGGATTCAGCACTTTGCAGCCAAAAGCTCCCGCCTCTGGATGCTTGTCTGCAAACTTCATCCAGCGGTCGAGTGAGCCAGAATGCACGATTGTGTCAGGGTTGAGAATCAGGACATATTCCCCGGCAGCTTCGCGGATACCAGCATTGTTCCCCCTGGAGAAACCAAGGTTTGCACGATTCTCTACTATGTGCACAGCGGGGAATTGCGCACCGATATTCTCAACCGAACCATCCGTTGACCCATTGTCCGAGACAATGACCTCGAACTCCATTTCCTTCGTGCCATTGAAAATTGACGACAGGCAATTCTCAAGGACTTTCCAGTCGTTCCAGCAGATGATCACAATAGAGAGTTTCATCGATTGCCCACAGTTTAGAGGTAAGATTGGACTTGATCAACCGCGACGTTGCCGATTCCAGTTGCTTAGTCAGATCCTCGGATCGGCATGTGCAGACGCCAGGTCTTGCGTCCGAACCAAGTCCTCCGCCAATCGTTCCTTATTCGGTCCCTCAGGAGAGCGTCCCACGCTGACGTAGTGAAACCCGTGACGAATTATTTCCTTCGAGTCGAGCATATTCCTCCCATCTACGATCAAAGGATGCTCCACAATCGACAATAGTTGGCGCCAATCCGCATTGCGGAACTCGTCCCATTCGGTAACAATCACAATTGCATCTGCATCCTCCGCTGATTTATACAGATCCGCGCAATAATTGACGGTAGGAAGCAGCTCACGCGCTTTTTCAGTTGCCTGCGGATCATATGCATTGATGACTGCACCTTCATCCATCAGCATCCTGACTAGCGCGAGCGATGGAGCGAACCGCACATCATCAGTATTTGGCTTGAATGCGAGCCCCCAAACGGCTATTTTCTTGCCTCGCAGGACCCACAGCTCTCTTCGGATCGTCTCTACAAAATGAGTGATCCGACCGTGATTGATTTTTTCTACCTCTTTAAGCAAAGAGAAGTCACAACCGGATTTCTCAGCTATTCGGATAAACGCCTGCACATCCTTAGGGAAGCAAAATCCTCCAAACCCTATGCCAGGACTTAGAAATGCTGATCCTATTCGAGGATCCAGCCCCATCCCTTCGGCAACTCTGGTCACATCGGCACCGACGACTTCGCACAAATTCGCAACCATGTTGATAAATGATATCTTCATCGCCAAGAAAGAGTTCGATGCATGCTTGATTAATTCAGCGGAGTTAGTATCGGTCATCAAGAGGGAGGGCTCTTTTGATGCTCTACAGTTCGAATGGACCGGACAATTGAATGCCCCATGAAGAATAGGGCCATAGATCTCGCGCATCAACTCGGCGGCGCGAGTGGACTCAACTCCTACGACTATGCGATCCGGGTGTAGGAAATCCTCCACCGCTGACCCTTCGCGCAAGAATTCTGGATTCGACACAACGTCAGACTGAGCTTCGTTCGAGGCGTGCAATGAAAGATGCCTTCGAAGCTGGGAGCCGGTTTGGACTGGTACTGTACTTTTTTCGATGACGAGCCGATAACCGCGTGCGCGCTTCGCGATCATACGAGCGACCCTCTCGATGGCGGAGAGGTCAGCATCACCGTTGGGCAATGGGGGGGTTCCAACGCAAATGAAAATGGCCAAACCATGGTCAATCGCATCTGTCGTGGATCCGAAGGTCAGCCGGCCCGACGTTCGCACCGATTTGATGACATCTTCAAGGTGCGGTTCAAACAAAGGCATAATCCCACTCTGCAGTTTGTTCAGCTTATCGACGTCACTTTCACTGCAAAAGACGTCGTGTCCGATTTGGGCGAGACACGCAGCGGTCGTCAATCCTACATAACCAGCGCCAATCACTGAGATTTTCATGTTTCCGGTTGTCCTTAAGTTCTTAGCCTACCAAGTTAATATTTCTCTCTTGCTACAATGACGGGTTCGAAGAGAGTTTCCGGCAGCGTGAAGCAAATGCATAGAGAAGCCAGCCCAACTCATAAGGACGACATTCAAATAAGACCTTCAAATCTCCCGGGCGATCGTGTTGCATCTTTTTTGAGTATCTTCCCAACGTCGCAGCGACGTATGTACCGATCGATCGACCGGAAGGATGAATGCATCGCCAGATCACCCTTTTAGCACTGTCTTCCATCTGAAACGACAACTCATTGTTGAGGTTTATCCAGCTTAGGCCCTTGTATATGCACTCATCGAAGTTGTGACTAACGACGTCTCCAAGTCCGAACAATGTCATGGGAGCCATAGCATGCTGGTGAACCGAGTAGACCGGGTACCCCTCAACAACTTGGCCTCCACGAGAATCATAGTGCCACCACCACTGTCCCATGGGACCTTGCACTGCGCAGACCTCAAGAGCACACTTCAGTGCGAGCTTCGCGGCCTCTTCGTGTTGATAAGCTTTCGAGAATTGCGCCATTGCGTAAATCGGATATACCTGATCTGCGAAACTGCCGATTCGGCCGCGAACTACACCGGCGAGACTTTTCGAGGTTGACAGATGGGCGAAAAAACCGCGGTCACCCTGATTGCGATTAAGGAGCTTGTACGTGGCGAACGCTACCTGCTCTATTCGAGCCAAGTGTTCTGGTTCAGATGAGCCACAATACGATAGGCCAGTAAGAAACCAGGCGAGTTCCATCGTAACTGCCTGCTTACCTCCTTGATAGCGGTTCAGAGCAGTCTCAAGACCGAGCCGAGACGCCAGAGCTGGAAACCGCTCAGGACAAGCCACACCACACAGCCACAGAAGTACACCCAGATCCCCGAGGTTATCGATCCACGAAAGATCTGAAAGTAAGCCTTCAAGAATGTCGTTGGTGTCAAAGCGTGAATCCACACCGCGCTGCCCGAGGCGATGAAGGCCCATAAGAGTCATCATCGTGTACCGACGAGATATCCCCTCCGGCACCATACCCCGCTCTGTGTCTTTCAGCCGATAGCAGAACAACCGACGGTACCGATCGAACATCGGTGCCAGTCCGTGGACAGCCAACATAATCAAGCGGTGTACGTTGTCGTCTTGAAGTTCACTCTGCTGAATCGATGCAACGCTTACATCTGTCATTGTCGGAAGCACTCCGGAATTAATCATAACAACGAGTTTCTAGCCGATCAGACTTAACTACCCCACATGCCGGTACAGCGCCTGACCAACCTTTGAAACAAGGCTGGATGGCAGTCGCGACAGCACATACTTTGCCGCCTTAGCCTTCCACCTCGTCGCCGATAGGTCGAACGCGTGCGTAGAACGTTTCGAGTTTCCGTACCTCGAATAAGTCAGAATCGACTGGGAAGCACCCCAGCGATTCTTGAATGTGACTAGGCCATCTTGACCGGCATCGGTCCGTCCAAAATCTAGGAAGTGCAGACCATCGGAGTGTGCCTCCTGGATTGCATGCCATAGGAGCAAATGCATGCTCCCAAGATTGTTGTATTGCGAGTCACTGCAGCCGTACTTGTATGCGAGCGTGTCCTTGTACGCAACTGTCATTATTGCTGCAACGGGCAATCCGTCGAATGAGGCCAGGCGAATCTTGAGGGCGTTGCCGAAACAATCCACCAGGTTTGCAAACCATGCCTTAGGCTGAGGAGGCAACCGGTGACGCCTGCGGGTAAGTTCGAACAGTCGGTAAAACTGCTCTAGAAACTCGCTCGAGGTGCCTTCGCTGTACCACAGACCTTCGCGTTCGGCGCGTCGGACTTTTCGTTGAGTCGAACTCTTGTGAAGACGTTGGAAGATGACTTCGAGGTTGCGGCGCAAGTCCAGCTTATGGAAGGCGTAGGTAATTGTTGTTCGAGGAAACGCCACCTTAAGGTCGAAGCGCCGGAGCGGACGAATTTCCACATAATTCAAACCCCCTCGGCGAACTTCATCCTCTAGACCTGCGGCGAGCACATCCGCATCTTCTCGCGAATCGACAAGGGGCTCACAATGATCCGAAAAGGGCAACGAAACAAGACGGTCCCCAGTCAACCAACTCTTCACTCTGCAGAGAACGATCGCATTTCCCAACTCGTCGTCCGGATCGGAAGTTGAGCACGCAATCGCATCGTAGCCATAAGTCTTTTGCAGAGCCCTCAGCCACGGCGTCGTATGAAAAAGAGATGCCCTCCGATGCCTCAGCAAAAAGGTGTCCCACCGAGTGTCATTCAGTGGATTGAACCAATGGGCTGCTTTTGGCGTGAACCGGGGATTTGAGACCCGCGAATAGTCGAAACATGGTGCATATGACATAGTCATAGAGATAAGTCTGTCTCCACAGCCATTGCATGGACCAATCGCGGGTGATAGGTCAGGGCAGAAATGATGTTGCTGACGATGCACTGGAGCGCGGGAATATTGCGATCTTGGGGTTTTAGTGGACGATTCCAGCGAACCAGTTTAATTTTATTCCGCACGTCATCGATCGATTCAATCAGTGTCAGTCGTCCTTGTTGGGAGAGATAGCGATCTACTGCGCCGATTTTCCCACGGAAAATGCTGTATACGGGCACTCCGAGAGCGGCAGCCTCGCGATTCATCGTGCCTCCACCACTGACAGCCAGATCCGAAAACCAAAGCAAATTCAAACCATTGACCGGTTCGCTAGGAATTATCATGCAACCGGCAGCAATCAAATCTGCCCACTGCGATTGCAACTTTTCACGCTGTCGTCCATTTCTCGGCAATGTCACAGCGCGGACATCGGGATTAGAACTCAAGAGTCGCATCGTTTCTGCAAAAAGCATTTCGCTTTCTGGATTGTGGTAATGAGCCTCCGTCGCCGGTGGGCGCACCGTAACAATTAGCTTATCGGACGAGATTCCCAACCGGGATAAAACTGACGGATCGGGGCGGAAACTCGGAATGTAAACGTCCTCCTTCAGGCCCGGATACTGAAGAATTCGATCAGGCTTCTTGCTCATCGATTTCGCCGGAATCACATCGGGCATTAGGACCCAATCCGCCTCGATGAAGCCTGTCTTGATGCTGTGCTCGTAGTCGTGCATCATGATCGTGGGAATACCCAAGAGCTTGCATGCGAGGACCTGAGCTCGCGAACCATGGGAAATCGCAAGATGTGGACGCTCGCGGCGAATGATAGGGACCAACTGGGCGACCCTTACGCAATTGCACAACACTTTCAGAATCTTATTCTTACCCCAATGGCCACCAACGACCCTACAGGGAAGTTTGAAGAAATCGATCAACTCGCAAACCTGATACATGTTACGAGCGGTAATCACCAGCTCGATGCCGCGCTTCTCCAATTCATTGATGATCGGCAAGAACAGAGGCACATGCGGAGAATTGTCCAGATCGATCCAAAGTCGACTCTTCGTTCTGCGCACCACTTCCAAAGAACGCGAGCTGTCATTAGCTCGCATCCTCTCCGCGTGCGCTAGGCTGGTTTTCCTGGCTGGCATTTGGACGAGAGAGATAGGGATTTGCACTTGACTTTCCACTGAAATGCTCCTTAGTTTGAGCGGTTTTCCCTGGGACTTTAGAAGGCGTCTCGGCCTAGAATTACAGCGGGGGGTGTTTTCAACAAAATCTTGATATCAGACCACAATGACCAGCTGCTTACGTACTGCAAATCAAGGCGGACCATGTCGTCAAAACGGAGCCGGCTGCGTCCCATGACTTGCCACAGTCCGGTGATTCCTGGCTTGAACTCGAGAACGCGACGCCGATGCCAAATGTCATACTCTAGGCATTCGTATCCCAAAGGCGGCCTCGGTCCGACAAGAGACATATCACCCTTTATGACATTGAAGAACTGTGGGAGTTCATCCAGACTTAACTTGCGTAGCAAAGAACCGATCCGAGTGATACGCGGATCGTTTGTCATCTTGCTCCCTTTGTCATGACCTCCCCTAATCACACGCTTCATGAAGTCGCGATGGATTTTCGGATTGGTATTCGCGTACATCGATCGAAATTTTAGGAACCCAAAAGGCTTCCCGAACTGGCCAATGCGTTCCTGCTTGAAGAGTATCGGGCCCTTTGAACTCAACTTGACAAGAGCAGCCACGAGGAGGAATAGAGGAGCGAAGAACACGATGGCGGTCAAACTGCCTACAATATCCATCAATCGCTTGATTGCGAAAGAGAACGACCGCATACGATCGCGATGGGAAAGATCGGGATAAAGAACCGGATTAGCCACGGCTGCTTCTTGAGTCCAATCTTCCGGGAAAACGTGGAATGATATTGTGAGCTGGCTGAACCGCTTCAGATTCACGCTATCTTGGAAAGTTTGATTTACTCGACGCATCATAGTGCTTAGGATCGCGCCGTGCTCTTCTACATTGATTTCAGTAAATAGCACTCCGACTACCGTGCTGCTCTTGTACCAACCAAACACGTCGGTATCACGAATAGAGATTGATAGCGCAGAGCGAATGCCTTCGAGGGCCGTCCTGCATTTGTCAACCTGCATATGCTTCCCCGCACCCACTAGCATGAGTAACATCGGCTTTCGCGAACGTTCAGTTCGTTTGCGCTCGAGTGCGATCACTCGCCGGAATGACATTTCGTCGAGAACTGGGGAATCTTGTTCCTTTCCGAATTCTGTGTGGGGCAAATTACTCGCCCTGTTCCCCGACGACACAGCAAGGCCATCGACTATCGAACTCATCGGATCTGCCATTTGCATTGACTCAATTGACTATCAATTCTGGTTGGAGCGCTATGTTCACCAGTGCTTGGCTAAGCGAGTTTCTTGGCGCTCTGGAACACCGCTGTCAGGGCGAGGATTCTTATCAAGATTCAGACTTAATTTTGCCGCGAGATTGTCGTCGCACAAGCTGCTCCCTCGGTGGGTCTCGCGTTGCCGGATCCCCGACCTGGCGACACGCATCCAGTCGCCATCTCTTGGATTGGCCAAACATTTCGCTTATGGCCGCTGCGGATACAGGTACGCATGAGTCCAGGCTCTTCCCAAGGGACATCGTGGTAGCCGGATTGAAGAAATGAACTGGCCGGATCTCTCATCCACTCTTGAGGAAATAATGCGATGGTGTGATTCTCTGTTATCTTCCTCGCCGGTCGGATAGATCCTCCGGACACGGCCGAATGCAGCGCCGCTGGCAGGTCGCGGCCCGGTCCGAGGGTCAAGTGTCCGACTTGAGTAGTCCGAGGGTTAATCTCGATAAGGTGCGGTCTTCCTGTATCAGCCTCGATCATGAAGTCGAACCCGTGCAAACCTGAAAGGTCAAGGCGACGGACCATTTTTTCGACAGCACGAGACATCTCAGTGTTCTCGGTCAGACGCATCACAGTAGCTGGACCAGCCGCGTACCTTTTCTGGATTACTTCGAAATGCAGACCAGCGAGTACTGTTCCTTTCCAACAAGCAACCGTGCTGGTCGCCTCCCACCCACTTACAAATGTTTGAGCACTTATTGCGTAGCGACGACGCAGCAGGGACGGCCAGACCAAGGTCTGGTCCCGGTCCACTAAAGCCCGCTTGGCCGCGCGCGCCAGCAACGGCGGAGCTTGCAGCTGTCGAAAAGCCAGTTCAGCTTCCTTCAGAGTGTGCGCGATTCTTATCCCCTCTCCGCCCGAGGTGCGGTCCGCCTTAAGGACAACGGGAAACCCCATTTCGATAGTCCAGCGTCGAAGGTCCAAGAGGGTTGCGATCGCCGCCGTTTTCGGTGCAGGAATGCCCAGCTGTTGAGCAACCTGCATAAAGGTCGCTCTCTGATAAACGATTGCGAAGCTCTCTGAGGAACCAAACGAGCGCTCAATGAGCGCGCAGATCTGCATTCCTTTTTGCCCGCGCCGCCGCTCGCGATGATAGAGATTGTGCAGATGACGAGTAGAAAGGTCGTCACCAGGAATAATCACGTCGGGTTTGGCACTCGCGATGGCATGCGTCAACGACGCAAGCGGCGCCAAGGCGTAATACATGTGAGTTCTCCGGACAGCGCCGATCCGACGGAGTGGGTGACCAGCTGGACAAACTCCTTCGACGACGAATCCAGCGTTTGCTAGCGACATCGACAAACGAGCAGTCGGGAACCAAGGCGATGTTGCAGCAATCAAGACGGTCGGTTTCACTACTCCAGCCTCCGTTTGAAGAGAATCAGTATTGGTAAATGGGGGAGGGTTTAAATAAGGTGAAAGAATTCAGCCAGGGAAAACGGGACTAGCTCACGGTTCGGTTTTACATTCACTGACTTCGGGCTACAGCAGAGTCCTGCGGTCGGCCACCGGGTGTAGATTCAACGCAACAGACCGGCAATCCAGCGCTTTGCGAATCACCATCAAGTTGCTCATCTCCGGGGCCGAGGTGAAACGATACGTCAATATGCTGAAACTCCTGAAACAGCAGGCGACTCAGTATTTCTCTCACTCTGGTCGTTAGGATGGCCGGAACGGAGATCGGAGAGTTAGAAGGTATTTCCGTAAATATGACTCCCACGACGCAACCTTCCTTATACCAGCCGACAATATCCGTCTCCCTCAGATTCAGACGAAGGACGGATTGAATTTTCCTGAGAATAAGTTCGGTGTCCTGTGAAATCGCACGTTCGCCGATATCCAGCAGCATCAACAAGAAGGACTTGTGCCCTCGGTCGGCTCTGCGTTGCTCGGTCGAAATCGTTCGGTGGAAGGCTACTTGATTGAGGCTATCGCAGGGTTTCATGAGATCGAAAAAGGCGGCTTCAGTCTTGGCTCTTCGGCTTAGAAAGGGATTTCGATTCTTAGAGTTCAAAATGGGCATCGGGGCGAGGAAAGACCGCCCGATTTCCGACGCTTATGGATGGAATCCGACTGTCTCGCAGCTTTCCTGCTGCCGACAAGTGGCCTGTTGTCAACCAGATCGACAAAGGAACGGGGCTTGCAAAGGTAAGGCTGCGGTTCATGATGGCGAAATCAATGGAGCATGACGTGGAGGTTATTGAGCATTGAACAAAGATGATCCAGGAATCTACGACCCGTTTCATCGTGACGATGGAGGACTGGTCTGGGCGGCCCACGGGGCGCTTTGCGCTAAAAGCGCTGAGATGATACCGCCAACGCGGTGAAAAAGACTACCGGTGCGATGACGACAAGAAAAAATGGCGCGGTCTCCGAAAAAGCCCTTTTGACAATCAAGAGTTCCGACCTCTGTCAGCTTAGAGTCGGCTGATGAAGGGACAACATTCGGAACGTAGCCGAGATTCGGAGCTTACTTCGATCCGGGAGGTGAATACCGTTGATAGTAACTGTCGTGATCTGCTTTGCTGCAGCCGTTTAACACGACTCCCAGAAGCTCGGATTTCTTGATCATCTCGATCCCACGTTCCAGAGGACGCTTTTCAGTCTTACCTTCGCGCGCGACTAACAGGGTTCCATCGGTTAACCGGGCCCAAACTGTAGTGTCTGCGAGCGGCAGAAGTGGCGGAGAATCGACGATGATCCAGTCAAATAAGGTCGTAAGCTGTCCCATCAGCGAGGATAGACTTCCCGACTGCATTAGTTCCAGAGTATTGGGTGGCGGTTCCCCAGCCGGCATGATCCAGAAGCCCGGGCCTTCGAGACGATAGATATTCGATGGCTTCTCAAGCCCGCCCTTCAGCCACTCCGCCAGCCCTGCTAATCGTCTCAGGCCGAATTGCTCAGCCAGAGTGGGTCGTCGCATGTCCCCTTCGATCAAAAGCACTCTTTCTTTCCGACGGGCCAGCACTCCTGCAAGATTCACCGAAACCAGGCTCTTCCCTTCTTCCGGGATGGTGCTTGTGACAAGCACTTTCTTGAGTGACCGGCCCTGCCGCATCTGGCGCAGGCGAACACCCAGGAAACGGAATTTCTCGGCTGCCAAGCTCTCCGGCTGGGTCAAGAACACGAGACGGCTCGACGACGTGACAGATACCTCCAAGGAGGGAAACGCAGGAGCGTGGCTGGCATTTTCCTTCGTCTGGAGTTCAGCGGCTGCATCTTGGTCCTGTGGAGGAAGAGTGGCCGGGTCCGCCGTTCGGACCCCAGCTTCGGATCCACTGACAGTTTCCTGGCCGCGGGGCACTTCGAAGACTGCCGTCGCCACGGACACCATATCCGGGTATTCAACTCCCGATTGCTCGGTGCCCGATCTCTGCAGCGCGTCAAATATACGGCTCATTCTTGCGAATCCCCCCGACGATCATCCTCAAGTCTGTCTTGCTTTCCTGTGTACTTCGTAGATGCGCATACAAATCCAGCAGAGTTTTCGCCGCTCTTCCGACCTCTGTTGAAGCGTCCCCCGGCAGTTCGCTTTCCTCGGTACCGGGATGCAAAACGTTCAGCCGGAAATCGGTAGCAATCTCCTCAACTACCTCCGCAGGGATACTGTGAACCTGCCGGGCATATCCGTGAATGAGCGCATTCTCACAGATGGTGTTGACGAGCCGCGGCAGTCCTCGGGATTGTCGGTGCAACTCGACCACCGTTTCCATTGGAAATATCCCAGCCGGATTCGCACAGCCCGCAATCTGCATGCGGCGATAGACGTAGCCGCAGGTCTCTTCCAAATCAAGCGAAGCAAGGTGAGAGCGCAGGGCAATGCGCTGCTTTAACTGCCGGAGATTGACAGAGTCCAGCTTCTCATCCAATTCTTGTTGCCCCACGAGGAGGATCTGCAGCAGCTTAGATTCCCCAGTTTCCAAATTCGTGAGGAGTCGAATCTCTTCCAGCACCTCGGTCGAAAGATGATGCGCTTCATCGACTACCAGAACAGTGGTCAGCCCCTTCTGATGGCGAGCGATCACGTAACTGCTCAATTCGAGAAGGAGCTCAGTCTTGTTCTGTCCAGCGGTCTCGAGTCGGAGATCTCCCGCGACGTACTGCAGAAACTCCATCGGGCTCAGAACCGGATTGAAGACGTACGCAAATGCCACGTTGGCACGGTTCAGGATCTGAAGCAGGCATCGCACCAGCACGGTCTTTCCTGTGCCCACTTCGCCTGTGAGGACGACAAAGCCCTTGCGCCGCTTCACGCCATAGTAAAGCGCCGCGAGCGCTTCGTTGTGTTTCTTCGTCGGAAACAGAAACGACGGATCCGGCGTGATATCGAAAGGGTTGCGCTGCAGATTGTAGAAACGTTTGTACATAGTGGGCGGATTATCCGCGCAAATAGCTGAACGCCGAACCTAGCAATATGGTAGCAAAGACTACTGCCGCGGTCGCCCATCCCAACCAGAGCTTTCGTCTTGACATTTGAGCATCCGCGGCGTTCACGATCGCCGGAATTTCGCCGATGACATCCGCCGGCAGCAACTTCCGGATGTCCTTGGCATGGTGCAAACGGCCGTCGAACACCTCAAAAGCTCCAGCAACCACCCCGCCCAAGGCCAGACCGATGCCCAATCCGATGCCGCAGAATTTCAGACGATTCGGAAACTCAGGCTTTTGCGGCAAACTCGGCGGGTCCACCACGCGGAACCGTTCGCCCTGCTGTAACAATTCCATACTTGTGGCCATGCTCGATTCATTCTTCTTTTTGAGCAGGTCATCGTAGTTGGCCTTGCTCTGGTCGTAGCCGCGAGTGAGATCCGCCAGTTGCTGCTCCCGAATGGGTTCCGTATTCAACCTTCCCTGATAGCCGTCAACCTTCGACTTCAGGGCCGCAATGGAATTCTCTCGGTTGGTAATTTCAAGTTGATTCGATCGCAGCTGGCTTTGGATCGGAGCCAATAGCGACGCCTGGGTGGAATCTGTTTCCGGGCCTGAACTGTCGCCACCGTCCGTAGCCCCATCGGAAGGTTTGTTTTTCAAGCTCGACAGCAGTTGGTCCCGCAATTTCTCGGTCTTCGCGATCTCCTCTTTCAGCTTGCGAACATCGGGGTGGTTATCTGTGTAGCGAGAGCTAAGGTCGGCAAGTTGTCCCTGGAGCTTCTCCAATTGTTGATCGAGCGCCGGCAATCCTACGGCAGCGCCGTCCGTGCCTTTCGCTTGCCCTTGCAGTGCGCGATACTGGTCCGCGAGAGTCTGCAGATAGACATGCTGCTGACGGGCAGCATTCAGAGCATCTTCCTCCGTCTGCAGTTGGGTTTGCAAGCCTTGCAGAATCTGGAGGTTGCTCGTCAGTTGGCCCGGCATCTCCCCGACGTGCTGTCCCTTAAACTGGCGGATCCTGCCCTCTTGGTCTGCGAGGTCTTTCCGGGCGGCCTCCAACTGTGTCTCAAGGAACTGGGTGGTATCTTGCGACTGCTGCTGACGGACCTCGAGGTTCTGATTGATAAATAAATTGGTCAGTTCACCGGTAACCTGCTGGGCAATCCGCGGATCGTTAGACGAGTAAGCGACATTGAAGGCGGTGATCTGATCTCGTCCATCGCGAACGAGTTGGATGTCAATGTCTCTTCGCATGCGTTGGACCTTGTCGTCCGCTGACCTCTGGGCATGCTCGATCGTATAAAGATTAAACTGATCAATGATGTGCAGGAGATTGGTTCGGCTCAAAATCTGCTGCGTGATGCTCTGCATCCTCTGCTGCAGGTCATCATTCACGTTGGGAGTTACATAGTCTTTGGGCATCGTCGGCTGCTCGACCAAGATCAGCGTGCTTGACTGGTACCGCGGCGGGAGAACCCAACTCGCAGCCCAGACAGCGGCCCAGCCAATGAACAACGGAATCAGAAAATGGAAATGGCGTCGGCGCACCACTCCCAAATAGTGCTGAACGTCGAGCCCTTCCCCGCCTTGCTCTTCTAAATCCTCGACCATGGCTTATCTTCCTAACGGACGTGAAAACTGATACGAGATGGAAACAAATTCACGATTTGTATTCGGCGTCGCGGATATAACGGCGATATTGCTGTAGTCCTGGCGCAGCCGTGTGTACCCAAGTTGCACGCCGAAATGCTGCCCTAATTGCTGCTGTAAAGACGCCGTTCCTGAAATCGTATGCCCATTCGTCGGGCCGAGCAATGGGTTGCCGATTACGTTGTTCTGGGTATACCCACCAGTCAATGAAGCGCTTAAGGTCTTCGTAATCAGCTGACGCACCGACGCGGTCGCGCTGTCCAACTTCACCGCGCCAACCAGGCCTCCGCCGCTTGAAATCAGGTGCGTGTAGCTCAAAGCGAAGCTATTCAGCCTTCCCTGCCAGCCCAGACTAGCGCCTCCGGCAGGAGTCCATGACCGTGTAGCGGTGGACTGCAACTGCTGGGGAGGTAAAGGCGGCTGAACCGTATCCGAATACTGGGGACCGCCGAAAAACGAGAACGAAAATCTCGACGATGACGGCGAAAACGTATAGAACAGCAGCACCGCGTGCGTCTGCGTTTCGTTGATCCCCAGGGTCGGGTACGAAATCAATCTCTGGTACCCGTAGCTGACACCAAGGTATTGTTTCCTCGCAACGCGATGCGAATAGAACGCCACACCACCCTGTGAGTTCGAGTCATAAAGGCCCGGGACTTGCGCCGGATTCGGAAAATGGAGGTTTGAGAAGGTTCCGCTAGCGCCGACCATGTCGTTCAAGGCGAACTGATCACTGATGCCAATACTTCCTGAATTGCTCAGCTGATCCGCAATCGGCGCAATGACCGAGAAATTCGCACCCTGTGCTCCACCCGATATCACTCCGCCGGACGCAAGATCAGGCGGTTGGTTGAAAACGTTCGAGGTCTTTTGAAAACCGTCTCTCACGCTAAACCTGACGTGAGGATTGAGCTTGTACTCAAATTGGATCGATGCGTTTTGATCCGCCGAGTTCAGAGCGCTGGTCCGTTGATAGAAGGTAAAACCCGGCGCATAAGTCAGAAGGTAATGGAGCCGAGGTGTGGTCTCGTCCAGCGCGATCATAGGCGCGACAGAGTAGCTGATATCACTGATCGGGTGACCGTTCACCGACCCGACTGCGTTATCTGTATACGCGCTCGTGAACGATAGTCCTCCGCGCAGGTAATTCGCTCGCTCTTCGGATGTCGACGCAATGGGGTACGTTTGTCCACTCACCGGAGGTGGAGTCGTCATCCGATCTTCGCTGGTATCGGCAGTATAGGTCGCGGCGGGTGCTGCGCTGTTGTCCAAACCAACCATTGCGGGCACAGGCTCCTGTGGAGGGGTGCTCTCCGTTTGCGACCAAGCTGTTCGAGCAGCGATCACAACGCTCAGCCCTAACATCGCGAACCTTGGAATGATTAGGCCCGCCCGGATTGGATCAGCCAGCTTCATTGTCACGGTACGACGATGGTGTCGCGAGGCTGCAACTTCACGTTCTGCTGCAGATTCTTGCCTTTCACAACCTCGTTGTAGTTGAACGCAAGTCGCGCCTGGGTTCCGTCCGCATTCTGTCGCAAAACGTAAATTGATTTTTTCTTCGCGAAGTCTCGGAAGCCGCCGGCGATTGCAATCGCGTCGAGCACAGTCGGAGAATTTGTGAGCGGATACGAGCCCGGCTTGGTTACCTGTCCGAGGATGTTGAATTTCTGGCTGTTGATCTGCTGAACGATCACCGTGACTTCGGGCTCGGAAATATAATTCTTCAGCTTGGCCGCGATGGCCTGCTCGAGCTTCAGCGGAGTCTGCCCGGCCGCTTGTACTTCTCCGACGAGCGGTAGAGAAATCTTCCCGTCCGAGCGAACCGGAACGGATTTTGAAATCTCCTGTTCCTTCCATACGTTGACCAACAGTACGTCGTCGTTCCCGATTACAAAACTGTCGTCATGGGGCTGCGTTCCGGAAGAATTCGCCGCCTGACCGCTGGTTCCAGATTGCGCTGGTGCTTTCTCAGCAGGCGCTTGCGCCCAGAGTCCGCAGGTCAGAACCAGACAGCCAAAGAATACGAAAAATCGTCTGATCCAGCGGGTGCTGTTGTTCACGGTATCTACTCTTTTCCGTTGCTTCTTGTCGTGGTACCCAGCATCGCGAACTTGCTGGCGGGAAGCGGCGAAAGAAAGGCTTCCGAGGAACTCATGTGGTACTGATCGATTTTATACAGCAACGTCCGGTAGCTGACCTGCAAAAGACGCGCGGCCGCTTTACGGTTCCAACCCGTCTTCTGCAGGGCGGTTCCAATCGCGTTTCGTTCCGCTTCCGACTTTACGTTCTGGATCAAGGATTTCAGCGATCTTGGGGCTGTTAACTGTGGTTCAGCACATGTCACGGGCGAGGAGAACGTCCCCTGGCTCGAGATCGTGCCGATACCTGCACCGACGCTGCTGGCGAAGCTTGACCGGACATCGTTGAAGGTAAATTCTGCGTCCCCGGCTACGAGATACCGCTTTACGAAGCTTTCCAACTCGCGCAAGTTCCCGGGCCAAGAGTAGTTCTGGCACGCCGTGACCACATTCGAAGAGAACTCACGAGGTGGAAGGCCGTAATGCCTCGCCAGCTGGTGCATCGAGTGCTGAAGCAGAACCGGGATCTCACTCCGGCGCTGGCGCAACGATGGAACCTGAACGGTGAATGCACTTAAGCGGTAGTACAAATCCTCGCGCAGCTTCTTTTCTGCGAGCGCTCGATCGATACTGGCGCTGGTCGAAGCGAGAATACGAACATTCACAGAAGCCGTTTTCTCGCTGCTCGGCCGAAGCAGAATCTTGTCCTGCAAAACCTGCATGAATCTCGCTTGCAGAGCCAACGGCATTTCTGTGATTTCTTCGAGGAAGATCGTGCCTTCCTCGGCGCGCTCGATTTTTCCGAGCCCATTCCGACCGGCCTGAGAGATAACTCTTTCGCTCCCAAACAACTCTGTCTCGAGCAGGTCGCCCGGCATGTCGGCGCAATTCACTCGGAGGAATTGGAAACCCGAGCGCACGGAAAGCTTGTGAATCAGCCTGGCAACCGTGTGCTTGCCACTTCCCGGCTCCCCGAAAATGAGAACCGGAACGTCAGCCTCGGCGAGCAACTCCGCCTGAGCGCGGAGTTTTTGAGTGCTTGCGCTGGCGCTCACGAAGAACGAATCCGGACCGAGCTGTTCAATGTGCTCGCTGGAGAATTCAGCATCTTCGTCGCCCGATCGGACCAGGTGTCGTTGGATGGCAGCTTCCAACCGGGATTCGTCAAATGGTTTGAGCAGGACTTCCTGCGCTCCCAGTCGCGTGGCTTCCTTCTTCCGGCCAGCATCTTCAGGAGAGCAGATCACGATGACGGGAAGGTCGGGACGAAGCCTCCGCATCCAGCGCAGGATGCGCATGCAATCGTCGTCGCCGCGGGGAAGGTCCAACAATAGCAAATGGGGGGTGGCGCCGGATTGCAACCGCTCGATCGCATCCCATGCGCTCACAGCAGTTTCTACCTGCCATGAGTTGGGCTCCGCCACAGACCAGAGTGGGCGAAGAACAGCCGATTCCCGGCTCACAACTAGCAAGCGTGCAGTTTCAGTTATGTTTTCTGCCACAGGTCAGTGGCTCCTTGAGCTTAGCGAAGAGGTAGACGAAGTACAGAAATGGAATGGAAAGTGGAACGAGATCTCAGGCCGATTCGACCTGATAACCTTCCACGCGAACTGCCAGTGATCGCTGAATGGCTTCGATCGAAATCACGAGCGTTTGGTTTCCGCTGCGCGCAACCAATATTCCCTCAAGACCCTCCAGGGCCCCGCCACGGATGCGAACTCGTTGCCCGATCTTGAGAAATGGGTAAGAAGACCACGGAATCGGGCCGTCCATCAGAGTACGAACAGCGTCGATCTGTCCGTCGGGGATGGGAGTACCCTCGCCACTGCTGCCGACCAGACCGAGCACGCCGCCGACCCGCAGGACATTCAAACGTTCGACTCGCTTCGGCGCAAACTTGGCGAACACGTAGCAGCTGAAGAGTGGAAGCTGGACTTGCTTCTTGCGATCACTCCATTTGTGCACTTCCGTGACAATCGGCAGAAACGTCTTCACGCCCCGCTCCTCGAGCCGCTGGACCACGAGTTTCTCGTGCCGGGGTCGGGTGTGCAGCGCATACCAGGTCTCGTCGCCCGTAGCGACGGGAAGCACAGTGTCCGATTGCCAGCTCGTAATGTTGGTGGCCATAGCTTCGCCCTCTAGGTCACATCGTGTAGAGTGACCCCAAAAAATACAGATTGGTGACGCCGCGATCTCGGAAACGAGATCGATTAGGGGGGGAGGGACTGATTGTTTTGCCGGGGGTGGTTAAGCTCGCTGCCTTTGTTCGGCGCTCATTGCCGCTAACTGGCGTCTCCTGGGGGCTAGGGGAGGATGAGACGCCCATTCAAACGGATTTCTAGCGAAACGGGAAGCTCCAAACTCTTCGCGATACTAGCCTACCACGGCCAATTCGGTCTGTGATTTCGAGTACACATCATCGTGACTGCACTGCCTCTCATACATCCGCAAATTCTTGCAACCTTACCGCCCAAACCGCGCAGTCTTTTTCGCCGGCCAGTTTTTAATTCTCTACTATCTACATCGACATCGTAGTATACCGATCAATCCCCCGTCAAGTAAAGATTCGCCTCCCTAGGTCAACAATTAACCCTGCGTTGATCTGGTTCAGAGACGCTTATTCTCAGACGGCGGGGAAGAAACGGACAGTTACGAAAGGGTTCGGCCCACTGGTGAGTAAAAGTACAGTCGATTGCATGTTGCTGCAAGAGGTACATCCTCTCAACACTACGATTCTCCAATAGCTTGGAGATGATCATCCCAACATGTGAGCGTTTATCCTTAGAGACATACATCTCTATGCTGGCCCGGAAAGGGATTGAGACTACGACCGCTTGACCAACGCCACTCCTCACACCCAGCTTGACTATTGCCGGTCGTAATAGCTTGCCGAAAGCGCCTCCAAGCTCGAAAAATCAGACACTTCCGTGGTCCCGCTCGGGTGTGAAATTTATTGCGATATATGCAATCTGCTGCAACTCCAAAAGTCACAAACTCTTGCACAGAGGGGGGGAGTTGCGTATCATCGGTCGAGGCATCAGTCCTTACTGTCCTTCCTCCCAGATATTGGACTGCGGGTCAAGAAATCATTCCACTCCCTCAGATAGAACCCCGATGATTGGTCGTCATCGCGCTCTAGGAGAAGACATGATCCGAGTTCTCGTCGCAGAGAATTCACGTATCCATTCCCGTCTGCTTGCAGACGCACTCAAGAGCGATCCGCTCTTGGACGTGACCCCTTTTGAAGCCGATTCTTCGGCTCTAGTCGCAACCGTGGTCGCCGAAGACATTGATGTTTTGGTAATCAGTTCCACACTCGACGAGCTCCCATCCCGGGGCTTCGAAATCCTGCACGAACTGCGGTCGACTCATCGTGAGACTCGCTGTGTGTTATTGCTGGGCTCTTCGAATGATGAGCTAGTTCTGAAGGCATTTCGCGCGGGTGCAAGAGGATTATTCAGCAAGAACGATCCGCTCGAACAGTTCGGTGAGTGCGTTCGTAGCGTGTACCAGGGAAAGATCTGGGCAAACCATCACGCCCTCGGGGTGGCCGTCGACGCTCTGGCTAGTTCGCCCTCGGTTCGGTCATCGAACGCGAATGGAATGAAGTTGCTTTCGAAGCGCGAACTGCAGGTCGTTCGCAGCCTTGCGGAGGGGTTGACCAACCGGGAAATCGCAGAGCAGCTCAAGCTCAGTCCGCATACGATCAAGAACTATCTATTCAGGATCTTTGACAAGCTGGGAGTCTCCAGCCGTATCGAGCTTCTGTTCATGACTTTGAGCCAAACCGAACCCGTGCCCCCACTTTCCAGTCGTACATCGGAAAACCCAGCAGCAAACGGGTATTCCCGCGACGAAGCTGCCTGGCTCGAAAAGTCGGCGGAGGCCGGGCTTCCAGCCGCGCAACTCGCTTTGGCACAACTTTACTTCGTTCGCAGGCGCGATCCTCAGGACCTTGTTTCTGCCTATATGTGGTATCTGGTTGCCACGGAGCGTGCCCTGCTCTCGCGCGTATTCATGACAAAGTTGATGACACCGGAACAAATGGAGGAAGCCAAACACAAGGCCACCGTGTGGCTGTCCAAAATGAAGAAGAGCTCGCCCGGTTCCTCCGGTCTTGAAACGCCACCTGAGCTTTCTGACATCAACGACGAGCGGATTCGCTCTCTGACGCTGGAAGGTTTGGACTCTTAGACGGCACGCTCTGAGTTATGCCCCTGCGTTGGAGGCATTGCGGCTGGCAGCGATCAGGCACAATCGCGATTGCGAGACGGCTCAATCGCAACTCCACACGCTGCTTATCTCGGTGTTTATGGACATTCTCTGATAACGGCGAGCGTACTTGGAAGCAGCTGGAACTTGACGAATTGTTGACATAGCGCTGACGAAAACTATAGTCAATTGGGATACACTCTCTGTGGCTGGCGCATTGCCCCGTCTGCAACTGTTCCCACCTTCGAATCTTGAATCGAACGCAATCCACTGCGTATCGGCGCCTTTGTACACGGGCCGAGCGCGGGTTCGTTTGACGCCCTCGAGTGTCCTTTACTGCGGACAAGCACAGGATTCGTGCGGAGCCGGAATCCGAGGTGAGACCGGCACCGATTTGAGGTGCTCCGACACTTTCGATTCATCCGTTTGTTACCTAAACGGGTTCCGTTTCCACTCTGTGCGTTGCCGTCCTGTTGACCACGGGATAGGCTGTTCTCAAGGAGAACCATCAAGATTGGGTAGCAACTTATGGCAGTTTCCTGGGCCAAGCAGACCAGCGGTGGGGTTCACCCCCGTCGCTTTCCGTGAGGAACATGGGCAAGAACCATCTATCTTCGTTCCGAGTTTGCTGGCTGATGGCGTGCATTCTTGTGTCCGCGACGGCGTGCAGAACAACGTCCAGCAAATCCTCCCTGCTCGATAAAGCCGAAATTGCGCGCCTGGCTGCCTCCGATCCCAGCAATTATGGCAAACCCGTTCGAATCACGGGAGTCGTCACGTATTGCGATCCGGACTGGCACTTGTTGTTTCTGCAGGATTCGAGCGGCGGGTTCTTCGTCGACCTCAAGGATGTTGTACCGGGTTTGAACATCGGTCGACTTGTCGAAGTATCCGGCAAGCTGGCGCCTGGCAACCGAGGTATCGATGATGCTGATTTTCGGTTGCTCGGTTCTGCGCCGATGCCGACTCCTCAACCTGTGCCGGATGTGGCTGTCCCATCGCAGGCAAGGCTCTCGCAGTGGGTGGAACTACATGGGACGGTTCGCGCCTCTTCGCTGCAAGACGGCCGGCTCACTATCACCGTGGTAGACGGCACCCATCGAACGAAAGCTCGGATTCTAGCTCCTAAGCAAGTCCGGCCGATCAACTTTGTTGGCGCCGAAGTGCAAGTAGCAGGAGTCTCTGCCGCGGCCATGGACGAAAAGGGCAACCCTACCGGCATACAGGTATTTGTCTCTTCGCTGGATCAACTTAAACTTGTGGGGAGTCGCAAACTGACCGATCCGTTCTCTAGCAAACCGCAGTCGATTTCGACGGCGATGGACCGGCGTGAGGTGGGAAAGCTGGTGCACCTTGCCGGAACCGTGGTCGAGCAAAAACCCGATCGCGTGCTGGTTGTAAGGGATGGCGTCGCGAAGGTTGAGGCGCTCGTCTCGGACGCTTCCCAAATGGTGGCGGGCGACTCCGTGGAACTGCTCGGATTTATCAGCTCGTCACCTGCTTATGAGATCGAAGACGCCATCGTTCGCATCGTCGCTCCGCGAACACCGCTGGAGGAGTCGCAAATCAAAGGATCTCTGCGAACGCTTCGTGAGTTGAAGTCTTTATCTGTGGAGACTGCAGCAAAGCAACTTCCCGTCGATGTGCAAGCTACGGTGACGTATGTCGATCCGTTCTTCAGTCTGCTGTTTGTGCAAGACCAGACCGCTGGGGCCTACGTGGATGTCCACAGCGGGAGCCCCGACGTCGAAGCGGGCGATATTGTGCATGTGCGGGGCGTCAGTGGCCCCGGAGATTACGCTCCCATCATCACTCGCCCGACGATCACGCGTCTCGGTCACGGCCCAATGCCGAAGCCGCTGACGTTGTCGTTGCAAACGCTGGCATCGGGGAATAATGACGCTACTTGGGTGGAAATCGTCGGGATGGTCCATTCGGTCTCGCAATTGAACAGCTTGCATTCGTTCAAGCTAGTCGTTGCTGGCAATAGCTACGCGGTAGACTTGCCACGTTCGGCGAACATAAGCACGATTCAGGACGGCTTGCTGGACGCACAGGTGCGCGTCGGAGGCGTTTGTGGTGCGGTATTTAACGAGAAGCGCCAATTGGTGGGGCTGAAGTTCTTCGTGCCGGATGCCAAGTACGTTGAGATCGTGGAGGCTGCTCCCGCGGAAGCCAAGAGCGTTCGTCCCATCATTACTCTTCTGCGGTTCGATCCAGTGAACCTTTCGATTCACCGCACGACAGTGCGCGGGACTGTGACCTTGAAGGATAGCGAGCAGTCTTTTTATGTGCAGGACGCGAGCGCAGGGATTTACGTCGTGGCCGAGCAGAAGGCACAAGTGCGAACGGGACAAGTAGTTGAAGTTTCCGGGTTTGCGGTTGCCGGTCCTGACGGCCCCTACCTGGAAGATGCGGCAGTCCATGCGGTCGACGAGACCTCGCAAGTCCTGCCCATCCAGCTGACCGACGAAGACATAACGACAGCGTACAGGTCGCAATTAGTAACCGTGGAAGGCCGTCTGCTCGATCGGGTTGACGGTCCTGAAAGCACTCTGATCCTGCGAACCGGCTCGCTCGTGTTGCGAGCGAGGCTGCAGGGCGCGAGGATCTCGCCGGAATTGCGTCGCGGGAGCGTGCTTGCGGTGACCGGCATTCTTCAAACTGAGGGACGAACGAATCAGAACTCATTCAGGATCGCATTGCCCTCTGCCGGAAACGTTAAAGTGATCCAGCCTGCGTCCTGGTGGACGGCGGAGAACGCAGCCCGGATTCTTACAGTGGCGATCATCGCCATTCTGGCCGCGCTGCTCTGGATGTCAGTAAAAGCCTATCGCCTGAGGTCCTACCAGGCGAAGCACGATTCACTCACCGGACTGCCCAACCGAGGATCCACACTCGAATACCTGGAACGGCAGATGGCGCGTGCCCTGCGGGAACGATCGCCGATCGGACTCATTCTTGCAGATGTGGATCACTTCAAAAAGGTCAACGACACTTTCGGACACCAAGCGGGTGACGCGGTGCTGACGAAGATCGCTGAAATTCTCAATGGCGCCCTCCGGCCCTATGACGCAGTTGGTCGGTATGGAGGCGAGGAGTTTCTGCTGGTTGTCCCCAATTGCGACGCGGCAATGGCGAATGAAATTGCAGAGCGGATTCGGGTGCGCATCATGGAGGAGATTTTCAGATCGATCCTTGATGCCAGAAGTTTTCACGTGACCTGCAGCTTCGGCATCGCCATCGCTAGTGGCGTAGAGTGGAATGTGGATTCGACTCTTGCAGCGGCTGACCGAGCCTTGTATGCCGCTAAGAATTCTGGAAGAAACAGGGTCCAGACCGCGGAAACCGCCCCCGTGATCGGTTAGCTTATATAAGGGATCATCCGATCGGCCCTACCAACCGCCTCCACCGCCGCCACCTCCACCGCCTCCCGAGAATCCTGCCCCAACGGTTCCAGAACTTGTGCCAGGCGTTGAAAGGGATGCAGCGATAGCGTTGGAAAAAGAGCCGCCAAGAGAAAATGCGAAGGCATTCATGGCGAAATCACGACTCCCGACATACCAGGTCGATGAATAACCAGTGGTTTGCCTTGCGTCTTCGAGCACTGCGGAAAACTGCTGGGCCCATGCCTGCTCGCAGTCGAGCGCCACTGCATAAGGCAAGTACTTCTCAAACAAAGCTGGCGTCTTGTCTGGTGGCACGAGCCGGTTCAGGCGGTCTCCATCTACGGCTCGGAGGAACATGCGGAAACCTGCGATCTTGTCAAGAAGTTGGCGCCCTGCCGCAGTGGGCACCTTGAGTAGCCAGTGAAACGCCAAATTTATACCGACGAAGGCAAATAGAATCGACAACACCAGCACGGAAGACAACCAGCCAAGGACAACCAGAGCGACTATTTCCGCCGCGACAAAGGGGAGCGCAAATAACGTGCTGGAACGCGCTTGTTTCACCAATTTCGGGTTCGTGCTCCTGGCCGCCCGTGCCCCCTTCCATAGGTTCAGGCTCTGGCGCACCAGGAAGAAAACCGCGGTACCCCACCCAGTCAGCCACACACAGAAGAAACCAAGAATAAACCTGCGGTCCCCCGCCTCCGCAGCCGCCATGCCCCCCAGGGTTGCTACAGAAAAAATCACCCCCGGGATAAGGTAGCGCTGGTTGGTGACGAAATAGATCTTGTCCTCGGCTGCGCGGAGAGCCTTCTTCAAGGCGGTTATGGATTCATTGAGGATAGCGTGGTTTTTGGGTTGCAGCTTGATCTCGGTGGCAGCATGGCCAGCCTCGTCTGCCTCATCGTTGTTCCTGCTTTGCTTGCGGAACAACTTGGGAGCCAGTGCGCTTTCTTCCGCAGTCAGGGCTTGCTTCGCGGCGTTGGTCCGCTTGAGTGTATAAGTGCCGCCGGTCTCTTTTATCGAAAGGTAGTTTTTCACCGCCATATCAAGAATAGCGACAGTAAAAATCTTGTCATCAAAAGCCATACGCACCAGGTAGCGCATGGCTGCGGGGGAGATTCCATCCGGCGGCTCGTAAATCGGCATGATCGACGCTTTGGGTGGATCTCGACCCACCAGCAACCACACAATGACGTAATACAACAACACAACTAGCAGGCCGGCAGCGCCGACCAGGGTAGGTCGGTTGTCTTCAAGAAAATAGCGGAAACGAGTTCCGGCGCTTGGTTCCTGGATGTAGCCCTTGGGCCAGGAGATGACTAGGGTGAACCCTTCACTTGGAAGTAAGGGCTGAGTGCAAACAAAGCTGACGGAATGGTCGCTCGCGATCGAAGAGGTGAAGGCTTTTCCACGAGCGCCTTGCGGCCCGGTGTAGCCGTCCATTCGCAAGGATGAAACGGGAATGTTTCCAGGGAGCGTCACGGTCGCCGATGCGTGCTCGATCGGAAAAAGCCACCCAGTACCGATAACGTTCCAATAGAGCTCGTCGTGGTCGGCGAAGAATCCGACTTCCCGGTTCACCGTATACACCAGCGCGTAGGTGTACTCCCCAGGCGTCAGGCTGACGTTCTCATCCCCCAGGTAGATCCGTTCGCCATTGACTTGGTCCTCAACGTGGAATTTCTCAGGTTGTCCATCGCGGGACACCTCTACCACCTCGAAATGAATGACGTAACGGTTACCCAGATGATCTTTGTAGCGGGTTGGAAAGTCACGGTAAACGCCGTGATGGATTTGTGCCCCCGTACTGCGCACGCGAATCTCCTCCCGGACCAGCAGTGAGGCATCTTGCTTGACACGGATGTCGCTGTGGTAGTTGAGGATCGCTTCGGTCGAAGACGGTGATGCCTGCGCATGTGCGGGGCGGCAGAGAAACGATGAAGAGGAAAGTGTAGACAAAACAACGAAAATCCAGGCCGTGTTCCTCATCGTTGCAACGTCCTTTCCCTTCTCAGAAAAACCTCTCGTGGTTGTGCTGCCGAATGAGCGAGAGCGGCGCGATCTCTTAGCGTACCCCCCTACCGCGCACGGATGCGCCCCTCCGAACTAGCCGTTAGTGACTCGTTTTACGGCACCGAGCAACGGAGGACTGCTGGGCCGGCTATGGAACGAGATCAGAAATTGATCGATCTTGCATCCCTGAAGAATCAGCTCAGCGCGATGCCGACCCGGAACGTGTCGCGACTTGAACATGAGGTAGGCCAGCCCACGTCTTGCCAAGAGGAAATGCCAAACTCGTTTTATATCTTCCGGTCCGGTCACTCGAGGCATTATCAGTTCCGGACTCCGGGACAAAGTTCCGCGCACAACGTACAGGTCGGAGGCCACGACCAGAATGACAGCCAGCACGAATAAATAAAGAGCGCTCCAGCCATGGCCGGTAACGAAATTGAACAAGTCGACGCTGAATCCCGTCCGATCGACTCCGTAGTTGTGGTGGCTGTGATCGGCTATGGACCAGAAAATCCCAGCCCCGGCGAGGAGATAGTTCAGAGGCTTGCGTAGGTGCCAGAGCAGCTCGAGACCTAAGGTTGCGGCAGCAAGACCCGTCCAGGTTGCGTGCCCCACTGTCAGAGTAGCTCCGTTGATGCGAGTAAGTGGGAACCAGTCAAGGGCAAGGGTTGGACCATTGTGAAGGTGAAAGTAGGCCTCTTCGACCAACCCAAAGCCTGCTCCACTCGCTGCCCCCATCAACATGATGTCGCTCGTCGCCATGGTCCAGGAACGAAATTCGCGATGCCGCCACAGGATGAAGACGACAGGCGCAAGTTTCAGCGACTCTTCTAAGAGGGGTACGACAAATTGGCGGCTGACCGCGTCTGGGCTTGGCACGAAGGCGGTGAACACCAGTGAGAACAGATACATCACCCCCATCATCGTCCCGCCCATACAGTAGAACTTAGCGACGAGATCGAGAGAAATCGTGCGCGTCGCGCTGGTGATCACTACCAACTCGGCAAGAAAAGAAAGGGATGCCCGCAGTTCTGCGATACCCGACCAACCTGTGTTCACGATCATGTTGCCGAGCCAGAAGATCACGCCCGCCCAAAAAACGATCATACGAATGGCTATTTGGCGCCCACCCAACGTCATCGTTCCCCAACCTTGGGTGTAAGGAGCGGCAGCGGTCTTGGTCAAGTTTTCTCCTTTCAATGGCAAATTGCTTGTTCAGCATCGCGCGGTCGTCTGCTCTGCCCGTACGTACTCCTCGACCAGTTGTTCCAGCGTTTGCTGGGGCACAAAAGAAGTAGCTCGGTTAAACTTAGCCGTATCGAGAAGGCGGCGGCACTGCGGCAAGACAAACTCGTCGGGAGCGCTTGGCGGCGCGGGCCTTACCAGAAAATCGGCCCGCGTTCCCGCATAACGATTGATGGTTTCGATCAGCTGGCGCCATGTGCAGAAGCCACCGCCGACGTTGTACGCGCCTGAGCTTTTCAGCGCCAGCGAGCCAGAAACGGCACGCCCAAGATCTGACATTCCGATGAAGGAAGAACCAAAGGTCTCGAGCCCCTCTTCCGAGCGAAACAGGAATTTCGCGTTCGACCGGCATCGTTCGTATACTTTCCCGAGCATCTGCCGATCATTGCGTCGCCGGCCGGCGCCAAAAAAATTCCCTGGTCGCAAGGCGATGCCCGGGCCGCGCTGCCCGACCCCGGCGGCCGTCCGCAGCTGAAATTCATTGCACAGCTTGCCCAACGCATATCCGTTTTCAACGGCGAGAGGCATGCCTTCATCCAAAGGAATGTGAGTGCCGGCATACAGCGATCCACTGCTGAGACAAATGAATGTGCCGCGCTGCCAGTGCTCGATGACGCCCGCTGATCCAGCGATGTCGCCAAGTACCTCGTCTTGCCCGAATGAGCGGGAACTCGCCAGGTGCACGATCAAGTCGCTCGTTTCCGCGTAGGCGGCGAATAGCCCCGGGTTGGAAAGGTCGCCGACGATGAGATGACAGTTTGAAATCTGCGCCGCCTTGCGAACAAGCGCGGTGACTTCGAATCCGAGTTGCACCAACGCATCCAGGACCTCCGTCCCCGCGTGCCCGGTGACGCCTGAGAGAAACGCATGTTTGCTCATGACCGTTTACTAGAAACCATCGATGTATTGGGACTGAGTTCCTAAACTTAGCCCTGAAGCGTTTTGTTGGACCTGCTGACTTATTCCCACCGAGGATGAGCCGGTGACTTGCACGTTTCCGAGAGGTGTCTGAATGCTGACGGTGCCGTTCGCATTAACCAGCGGGCCGCGAGGATCGCTCCCGGGTGCTGCGCCGGCGTTCGCGCTAGCTGAGACGCCAAAGCTGGGGATGCCAAGTTCGGGGGATCCCGTGTTGACGCCGCCGCCTGCAGCGAAGCGCCCGCTCGAGAGGTCGAAGGAAACCGGACCTATTATCGGTACGCTTTTCCAGTTCGAGGGTATCCAGTTTTGCCACCAGGGCGGTGCGTTGGGGTTGCCAGATCCGCTTTGTCCGTTTCCGCCGCCCTTGCCCGGATTGTCGTCACCTGACCCGACTAGCGGATAAGGATCCTTGCCACCCGGCCAGCCGAGGCTTCCAGCTCCCGACCCGACGGACCCAGTAGCACCATTTCCGTCCACATTCTGGCCGACGTCGAGCAGCCACGTGTGTAGCGAAACACCGTGAACCGAGCCCAGAGCCTTCAGCAAGAGACCAACGACCGCCGGCGCAAGCAGCGCAGCACCTGACGCCCAGACAATTCTGCGCTGCAAGAGCGACCGAATCTTTTTCATCGAGATAGCCCCCGAACGAAATCGTTTTCTGAATGATTCGTCCCAACTCTCGCGGTAAGTTTGCGCGCTATGGCACTGGTCCAACTTTGGTTAACACAATTTCCACCCGCCGGTTCTTCTGCCGTCCTTCAGGATCATCCGAGCCATCCGGTTTCTTGTTTGGAGCGATGGGCTTGGTTTCGCCCCAGCCCCGAGTACTGATTCTCGATCCTGCAACGGATGCATTCTGCACCAGCCATGTCTTCACTGAGTTCGCGCGGTTTTCGGACAAATTCATGTTGTATGGGTGCGTGCCCTTACCGTCGGTGTGTCCTTCGATCAAGATCGGCGCACCGGGATAGGAATCTGCAACCTGTCCAACTTTTCGCAGGGTATCGCTGGCTTTGGGCAGAAGCGAGTATTTGTCGAACTCAAATAACACGTCGGCCGCCAAATCGATTCTGACTTCCTGCCCGACTACCTTCGCTCCCAGATCTTGAAGTACGCCCTGGATACCACTCGTGATGCCGATAATGTTGAGGATCTGCGCGTGTCCCAGCGCCTGGCGAGCCGCCGCATCTGTGGCCGGGGAATCGGGTTCAGCGTACTTCGATTGAGCCGTAGCCACGCATGCGACGAGCAGCAGCAACAGTGATTTCCAACAACGATGGGTTTGCATGGTTCCCTCGCAGCCCGACTTTACTTGTCAGTGATCGGAATATCTTCGAATGGTGGTGTAACTGTGGTAAACAGATCGACCTTCGTCACACTGGCGGGAGGGGCTGGAAACTTAGCCCACCAGGTATTCGATTGTCCGGCGGCCAATTTCTCGCAGACGCCTTGGTCGCCACAGGAATAGTCACCACCAGGCGCCAGGTAGGTGCCGTCTGAGTCCTTCAGGATGAAGTACTTCTTACTTGCGGCGGCAAGGTAGAACTTGTCATAACTTCCGTTCGCGGCAACGACGAAACGAACGTAAGTGCCCGACGTATTGTGAAAGCGGAGTTTGACGCTGAGAACGCCCTCGGATCTCTTGCATTGGATGAGCTCGCCAACCACTCCCTGGATGCTTGTGTCCTGACTCTGAATCACGTCCGAGCTCAAAGCAGCAGACGAGTTGGGTGAAGGATCGCCGGGTTGCGGGGCGGTTGGCGGGACTTCTGGGGATCTTGTTTCAGTGGGTTGAGTTTCGGGGCTTACCGGCGCCGGGGTCGGCGGCTTCGAGTGCGGTTCGACAGGGCGGTCGCCAGCGAGCAGGTCAATCTTCTCGCCGCTGCTCTCAATCGCGGCAATCATTTGGATGTAATTCCACGTATCTGCGATCTTGCGGGCTGTGACATAGACGGTGGCCTTGCCTTTAGGCCCGGAGATCGGTATCGAAAGATCGGCATCGCCGGAACTTCCTGCAACGTTGATTGACCCGGCTACGAGCGAGCCTTCCTCGATCGGCGAACCAATCCTTTCGACAAGGAGCGAGTTTGATTGGGCTCGAAGGAAAGATTCCTTCGCAGCATCCGAATTCTTAATCGCAGCAAAGACCATTCCCAGAATCGCAAGCGGCAGACCTAGGAAAATAATGAGAAGCGTAGGCACCAACCATTTCCAGTTACGCGAAAACCAGCCTTTGCGCGCTGGGACTAGAATTGTGCCCGGAGACGGCACTGCCGAACTCGATATTTGATTGGGCTGCGCGTTCATACTTGCTCCTTTTTTCTGTCAGAGACTCGAAGGGCCGCTCCAGACATCGCGAACCTCGATCCTCCACTTTCCGTTTCTGTCCCTACAGTTCGAATTACTGCTCTATCTAGTAACGCGAAGAAACTCGGTGAAGAGGTCCATATTTCTTTGGTGTAGGGCCTGGACGGCTCTGGTTTTTGACGTCAACTAGACCCAAGCACTTAAGAACCAAGGACTTAAACACCGTTGGCTTTGCTTTCGGCGGCGTATATACTTCAGGCCCATAGATCGCGACTCTTGGGGGAAATGAAAAGGGTCGCGAACCGATATCGGATCCTCCTGGCCTTCATCTTTTCTATTTCTCTAAGTTCGTGTGTTTGTGACTGCGAAGTCCATCGACGCCCTGGTCGTTCCGGTCGTCGCGTTCGAACGTTCTTATGGATATGCCAGCGGATGTAGCCACCCTTCTTGGGGAACTCGACGTCGGTGATGACAAGGCAGTGGCCGAATTGGTCGTGCTGCTCTACTCGGAACTGCGAAGTTTGGCGTCTCGTTACTTGCGTCGGGAGCGCAGTGATCACACCTTGCAAACCACCGCTTTGGTGCATGAGGCGTACCTTCGCCTGACCGATCAGAGAGAAGTTCGCTGGAAAAACAAGGAACAGTTCCTGGGCGTCGCTGCCCAGCTGATGCGACGTATCTTGGTTGACTACAGCCGCGGCCACGGCGCCCAAAAGCGCGGCAAGGGCTTCGAGAAAGTCTTCTTGGACGAAGCGGCGAACATTTCCGTCGGAAAGGCGGCGGATGTCATCGCGCTGGATGACGCTCTCAACCGGCTGGCCGAATTCGATCCGCAACAAGCCCACCTTGTGGAGTTGCGTTTCTTTGGCGGGTTAAGCAACGAGGAAGCAGCCGGAGCCCTGGGAGTTTCCCGCACCACGGTGAAGCGCAACTGGAACCTGGCCAAAGCTTGGCTGGCGCGCGAACTCCGCCGAGGCGATCAGAAAGATGCCTGAAAATTGGGACCAGGTAAAGGAGCTGTTCACCTTGGCCCTTGAGCAAGACCCAGAGGAGCGCAGCACTTTCCTGCGTCAAGTCTGCGCTGGCGATGAAGCGCTGCGAACCGAAATAGAATCGCTATTGTCGAGTTTCGATGGGGCAGTCAGCTTTCTGGAGGATTGTCCTGCCGCTGATTTGCTATCCGCGCAGTCTCGTGCGATGACGGGAACAAGGATTGGGGCCTACCGCATTATCCGCGAGATCGGGCAGGGGGGCATGGCGGTAGTTTATTTGGGCGAGCGCGACGATCAAGTTTATCGAAAGCAGGTTGCGATAAAAATGGTCAGGCCCGGTATCGATACCGAACAAATCCTTCACCGATTCCGCAATGAGCGTCAGACGCTCGCCGCACTGGACCATCCCCACATCGTGAAGCTCCTTGACGGCGGCAGCAGCGAAGATGGCTTGCCATATCTGGTGATGGAGTATGTGGAAGGCTCGGCCATTGATCGGTACTGCGACCTCAACAAGCTTTCCATCGACGAGCGGCTGCGGCTGTTTCGCGAGGCTTGTTCGGCAGTGCAGTACGCTCACGAGAATCTGGTGATACATCGCGATCTCAAGCCTGCCAATATTTTGATCGCGAAAGGTGGTATTCCCAGACTTCTGGACTTTGGCATTGCCAAACTGCTGAACCCGGACTTATTCCAAACTCCGCTCGTCACGCGATCGGAGTCGCGTCCCATGACGCCGGAATACGCAAGCCCGGAGCAGATTCGCGGCCAGGCGATTACGACTGCAACGGATATTTATTCCTTGGGAGTGTTGCTGTTTGAAATGCTGACCGGTCATCGGCCATACCGGTCGACTGGCCAGTCTCTCCTGGAGATGGAGCGGCTGATTTGCGAAGAGGATCCAGAACAGCCGAGCGCAGTCATTTGTAAGACGGAAGAAAGAAGATCACAGGAAGGCGATGCAGCGACTGCAATCACTCCTGAGTCCGTCAGCGCCCAGCGCGGCTTGCATCCGGTCGCCCTGCAGCGCCGACTGCAGGGCGATCTCGACACAATAACGATGAAGGCGCTGCGCAAAGAGCCCGAACGCCGTTACGCGAGTGTAAAGGAGTTTTCTGAGGACATCGAGCGCCACCTGGCAGGTTTGCCCGTCAGAGCTCGTAAGCCCACTGCGTCCTACCGCACTGGCAAAGCTCTGCGTCGACATAAAGAATCGATCGCAGCGGTCGTCGTTGTGCTTGCCCTGGTGGCTATCGCGGGAGTCTGGGTAGTGAATCAACGATCATCACAGCGCCAGATCCATGCCCTGACCGATAAGGACACCGTTGTTCTCGCCGATTTTGCCAACAGCACGGGCGACGCCATTTTCGACGACACGCTGAAGACTGCGCTCAGTGTCTCTCTGCGGCAATCGCCTTTCTTGAACGTGCTCTCAGACAGCGAGGTCGCGAAGATCTTGCAAGAGATGACCCGTCCGGCCAGCACGAAACTCAGGCCGGAGATAGCGCGCGAGCTCTGCCAGCGGGCTGGCAGCAAGGCGTACCTTGCGGGAACAGTTGGCGGTCTGGGCAGCGAATATGTGCTGGGCCTGAAGGCGGTGAATTGCCAAAGCGGCGACATGCTGGTCGAGGAACAGGTCACGGCGGCATCCAAGGAAAAGGTGCTGGACAGGCTGGGTGAAGCAGCTTCAAAGATGCGCACCGAGTTAGGCGAATCGCTGGCTACGGTGCAGAAGTTTGATGTTCCGCTGGCAGAGGCTACGACGTCTTCGCTCGAAGCCCTAAAAGCGTATAGCCTTGGACAAAAGGCTTTTAACGAGAAAGGTCCCGCCGCAGCCCTGCCTTACAACCAACGTGCCGTCGAGCTTGATCCGGATTTTGCCATGGGGTACTGGATAGTTGGCGAGGACTACATCGGCCTCGGCGAACTAGGGCGTGGCAGCGAGTACCTTACTAGAGCATTCCAGCTGAGGGAGCATGCCAGTGAACGCGAAAAATTGGAGATCACTGCCTACTATTATCGGAGTGTAACCGGAGAAGTGGATAAAGCGGCCCAGATCTACCAAGAGGAAATTGAGAGCTACCCGAGGGAAAGCAGAGCGTACGGCGGTTTAGGCAATGAATTCGCCGAACAGGGGCAGTACGAGAAGGCTGCGGAGGCCACTAAGCAAGCCATGCGCCTCGCGCCGGATGATGTAGGTTGGTACGAGAATCTCGCCATCTACAGCGTTGCGTTACAACGCTTCGAGGAAGCACGGCAGATCATCCACGAGGCGTACGCCAAGAAAATGGATGATTCCACACTCCACAGTGTTCTTTATGTTCTCGCCTTTTTCGAGTCGAACTCCGGGGCGATGGCGGAACAACAACAGTGGTTTGCCAGCAAGCGCGCGTACGAAAACTATGGACTTGCGCTCGCAGCTGACGCCGAGGCCTATGGCGGTCATCTTGCCAAGGCTCGGGAATTGACCAAGCGGGCGGTTGATTCTGCAATACGGGCGGACAACAAAGAAAATGGGGCGCTGTTGCAGGCGATTGCTGCCCAGCGGGAAGCCGCTTACGGCAATCCTGCGGAATCGCGGCACGCGGCGGCAGAGGCTTTGACGCTTGCTCCGGCCAATTCGGGTGCCGCAGCCGAGGCAGCCCTTGCGTTCGCGATCGCGGGCGATACCGGACGAGCCGAATCCTTGGCACAAAACTTAGGGAGACGCTTCCCGCTGGACACGCAGATGCAGTCGCTTTGGTTGCCAGCGATTCAGGCACAATTGGCACTGGACAAAAAGGATACGGCTGTCGCCATCGATGCCCTGCAAGCAGCTTCAACAGTCGAATTAGGAAATATACTGTTCGTCCCCAACATTTCGTGTCTTTATCCGATTTATGTACGCGGAGAGGCCTATTTGGCAGCCGGGCAGGGCAATGCTGCCGCCGCCCAGTTTCAGAAGATTCTCGACCACAGCGGAATCGTCTGGAACTGCTGGACCGGAGCGTTAGCTCATCTGGGAGTGGCTCGCGCCAACGCCCTGCAATCGAGAACCTCGCAAGGAGCGGACGCCGATGTTGCCCGCGTCCGGGCGGTTGCTGCCTACAAAGATTTCCTCACTCTATGGAAGGACGCAGACCCAAACATCCCCATCTTCAAGCAGGCGAAAGCGGAGTACGCGAAGTTGCAATAACGTCGTATTCTGCCTGTAAGTTGGGATAAGTCATAACTTTGTGGCAGCACGCCGATAGGGAGCACCGGAAACGAAGGCTAGCGATCCGAACAATCTCAACCTACCGCAAAAGTGGGCGCCTTTTTATATTGCGGTAATGGGGAGTTTTCACCAACTAACCCGCAGGAATATACTTTTGCACCCTTGAGAAACTCGGCAGCTCATGGTGATCCCCTACGCGGGAATCGTCCGGCAGGCTTCCTGAAATTCGACAAATTTGTGACATCGCACTGACATTGTTTCCAGTCCAGGCAGCCTAGCATCGCTGTGGCTAACAGAGAGTTGAAATGTTCGAAGCCTTCACTGACATTACCCTCTGACGGGCCACAAGGAGATTTCACAATGCAGCGACGCGTGACTGTACTTAGCCTTGCCGTGGGACTGGCGCTGATGTTCGTATCGAGCGCAGCCGTGGCGCAATACAAGCTTACCAACCTGGTTTCGAACCAGGCCGGAAAAGCCAAGCATAAGGATCCTCTGCTGGTGAATGCGTGGGGATTGACGTACGCCCCGGGCGGTCCATTCTGGGTCAGCGACAACGGTACCGGCTGGTCCACGTTATACAACGATGCGGGAGTGAATCAGGGATTGGAAGTCGTGGTTCCATCGGCGAGCGGAAGCGGGGTGGGATCGCCGACAGGAGTCGTCTTCAACGGTTCGCAGGATTTCCAGGTGCAGGGATGGGCTTCAATCTTCTTGTTTGCGACGCTCGACGGAACGATCAGCGGTTGGGCGCCGCAATCGAATCCCACCGTCGCGATCGTCGGCGTGAACAATCCGGGCGCGGTTTATACAGGACTCGCGATCACCAGCTACGCATCGGGAAATTTTCTGTTCGCGGCCGATCAAGCGAATAATAAAGTTGATGTCTATGACGCGACCTTCATGTGGGTGAAGTCGTTCACGGATTCAACCGTGCCCGCAGGATTCGCGCCGTTCGGGATCCACGATATCGGCGGAATCGTTTATGTGGCGTTTGCCTCGCAGTCTGGTGGTAGCGGCGGATACATCGACGCATTCACCGAGGCCGGGACGTTTGTGCGTCGGGTGGCGCAGGGATCTCCGCTGAATCAACCCTGGGGACTGGCTGCTGCGCCGGGAGATTTCGGTCCGCTGAGCAATGCTCTCCTGGTTTCGAACAATGTCAACACGAGCGGTACCATCAACGGGTTTAACGCCCTGACCGGGCAATTTGTAGGAGCAGTGAAAAACGCCAACGGGAACAAAATTCAGATCGATCAGCTTTGGGGAATTGAATTTGGCGGAGGGTCCTCGGGAGACGGGGCGAAGAACGAACTCTTCTTCACTGCCGGTCCGAATAACAATGTGAACGGGACATTCGGAAAAATTGCGCTTGCTCAATAGCAGACGACGGAAGATTCTGCAAAACAAAACAAGGCCGCCTGCCCAGCGGCCTTGTTCGCCGTTCCCGTCAACAATCAGAATGCTTCGACTATGCGCCGCCTTGGAGTGTTTCGCCTGACAGCGTAGATCTGCGCTTGGCGACTCCCTCGGGACTAGGCGGTTTGGCATATTGTGAAGGAATCCGCCAGAAGCATCGGCGTGGCGAAGTTGGCGCCGCACGATTTGCGACGGACTCGGCTCTGCCACGCGTCGGGAGGCGAGTTGGAGCAGATCCAATTTCTCTTGGGGCACGTTTCGGTGCAAACGACTGACGTTACCTTGGCTGCAAGCAGCGGATTCGAATCAGCCGTCAATGATCGCATTGGCATCGAGCCGAATCCGTGAGCTGGGTGCGCGGTTGTGGAAGGTTATGCCGACCATCCGCCCGGAACCCTCACTGCCCACGGGCCAGTCTGAAGCCAGGCTGGCGCGGCTGGCGCGCAATGTATTTAATCGAAACACGTCTCCTGCAGAAACAGTTCCGGTGCTGACCCCGGATGCGCCCCGAGCCCAGCACCGGACATTTGCAGTAGTTCTTGAGGTTCTTGAAGAAACACTAGTCTGCGGCAGCGCTCTTACTTGATTTTCTTCGCGCTGAGGTCCTGGCCTTTCGTGCGATAAACGTAGCGAGACACGCTGCCCGACGTACCCTTCTCGAAGATGATCAGGCCTTCGTCGTCGTCGCCATCGACGAAAAAGGTCGTCTCGTTCAGCGGCTGCAACTCATCCGGCTTGTCCTCGTTGGTCAGCTGTGACATCAGCTTTCCGCCAGCCACGGAAACCGTGTCCACGAACCCCGGACTCCATTCGTATTGCCCGGCATATTGCGTAAAGACAGCGGGATTCACTTTGACAGATTGCCTCTTCAAAAGTTCTGGCATTTGGGAGTGGGCGATCAGCACCCAACTGCCGTCTTTCTTGATATAGGTATCCAGCACCGTCCAGCGGCTAGTTAGAGACTGTTCGCCGTATATTTCCTTTTGGCTCTGACGATAGAACGCCACCGCTGTCTGGCCGAAGCTCGTCACCTTGGGGCTGTCGTGTTCGACCACCATTTTGTAGCCGACCGTGGGGTGAGCTTCGGCGATTTGCTGCGTTCCGTAATGGAGGTCGCCTGGTGCAGCAAATACAGCCGACTGATCGATAAACCCGCTATAAGCGCCCCGATCAAAACTCCCCAGTGCAGCATGGCGCTTGTTGATCAGTTCCGCGATCTCCCGGGTCGTCTGATCATCCGCCGCCGCCCCGCTTCCAGCCTGCGCGACTTGGGACTGCAGGCTTGAAACTCCCAAAAACAAAGCTGCTGTTACCAAACCAACCAAAAGTCTGTGCTCCTTCATGGACCGTCTCCTTTGATTTTCCCGGAGCCCGCTGACTATGCATTCCCGCGAGTTCCTGCGATAGATTCGGCGGCACATTAGGCTCGTTCTTGCCTGCCCTCTGGGTCACCGTGCTTGCATCCTGCGCGGAGTGGCTGTTCAATGTCTTTAGGGATGGGCTCAATTTTTCTCACGGTTCTCAGGATCGCCGCATGACACAGCAAAGAAAGCGCTTCTTCGATTTTGGTCCGTTTCAGCTGGACCGCCAGAAACGCTTGCTCCTGCACGGCTCTGAGACGCTCCCCCTCCCGCCTAGGGCCTTTGAAGTTCTATTGTTCTTGATTGACAATCGCGGCCGTGTCATCGAGAAACCGGAATTCATGCGGGCCGTCTGGCCAGACAGCTTCGTGGAAGAGGGCAACCTGAGCCAGAACATCTTTCTTCTGCGCAAGACCCTTGGCGATGGCCAGGACGGACAGCGCTATATCCTTACCGTGCCCGGCGTGGGCTATAGATTCGTTTCCGAGGTGGCCGAGCACGAACAACAAGGTCCGGCTGAGTTACCTGCCGCAGCTGTGCCATTTAACGTAAATCAGGGCTCGGCGCTCCCACGCCGGCGCTTCCCAACTCTCCGAATCGCCGTGTACGCGGCGGCAGTTGTGCTGGCGCTGGCAATTGGCTTCGCCCTCCATCTTCGGCACAAATCGGCGCCGCCAGCCCTCCGGGAGATGCAAGTCACCACCAACTCTGCGGAAGCGTCCTTGGCGGCCGCAGCCATTTCCCCCGACGGCAATTACCTCGCCTTCGCCGACGAGCACGGCCTCTATGTGCGCCAGACCGTAAGCGGTGAAACTCATTCGTTACCCGTGCCGAGTGCCGCAAGAATTTACAGACTTTCCTGGTTCCCGGATGGAAGCAAAATCCTAGCTACCGGCATCACTTCCGAGAATCCGATTCCCAGCGTTTGGTCCCTCTCACTGCTGGGTGGGGCCTTCCGCAAACTGCGTGAGGATGTTGAGGAAGCGATCCCTTCCCCGGACGGCTCGAAGATTCTCTTCACGACCAAGCTGGAATCAGAGATTTGGGTCATGGGTTCTAATGCAGAGGAGCCGGGAAGAATTCTGAGCGGCGCTGCACAGGACGCCTTCGGTAGTCTTGCCTGGTTTCCCGATAGCAAGCGGATTCTGTTTCTTAGATTTCCACTGGTCGGTCCGAATGCTGTCGAGTCTCTGCAATTGGATGGCGGCCAGCCGGCCATCGTAGTTTCGACTGATGGCTTGGTTGCCTCGGTATTTCTGCGCGACGGTCGCTTGCTCTATGGCGTTGGCGGAGAGTCCGGCAACGACAAAGAGGTTAGTCTGTGGGAAGTCCCCGTGGATCTGAAGAGCGGACGGGCCGCGGGCGGCACTCACACATTCACGCAATGGAAAAATACCAGAATCTCTGATCTCAGCGTCACCTCCGACGGAAAACGCCTGGTTTTTCTCAAAAGCAACCCTCAAGGCGATGTATACGTCGGAGACCTGGACCAGAATGGTAAGGTGCTCACTACCCAGCGACGCCTTACGCTCAACGATCTTGATGACGAACCTTCCGACTGGACGCCGGACAGCAAGTCGGTGCTCTTTTACTCCAATCGCAATGGAGCCTACGATGTCTTTCGGCAATTCCTTGATGAAACCACGGCCCAGGCTCTCGTCGAAAACAAACGGGTGAAAACTCGCCCGAGAATGAGTCCCGACGGCAATTGGGTGCTCTACTACGATCCACCGGGAAATGCCCGGATCGAACGTCTCCGGATCTCTCGCGTCCCCCTTGCAGGTGGCCCTACCGAAACCGTTATGGAAGAACAGGGCCTCTATGTAGTTCGCTGCGCACGACCTCACTCCAATCGTTGCATCGCAGGTGTACTGCATCCCAAAGAATTGATCGTCTACGCTCTCGATCCGATTAAAGGCCGGGGGCCGGAGCTCGTCCGTATTCCGGTCAATGCGGATGTGGAAGAACCGAATCTGGATCTGTCACCTGACGGTAAGAGTATCGCCTTTGTATCCTTAAATATGCTTGCAGGGCAGATCCGGGTGATCTCCCTGCTCGATGGTTCGCACCGCGACGTTGACGTGAAGGGATGGAACAGTCTCAATCACGTAAATTGGGCTGCCGACGGTAGAGGCTGGTATGTATCCAGTGAACTGGCGTTGGCCAGCACGCTCCTGTACGTGGATCTCGGTGGTAACGCCACGATTCTCCTGCGTGAGCCAGGCCTCTTCACAGAGATTTGGGGCATTCCCTCTCCCGACGGCAAGCACCTCGCCTTCCTGCGCTTCAATTCCGGCAACAATGCCTGGGAACTCGAAGGCTTCTGATTTCGCGCCATGCGCTTTGCGAGTGAACCGGCCAGGGCCCGATTAAACGCGCGAATCGGACAAATGAAATCTCGTTGATTCCCACAATTCCCGTTCTAGGAAGATGCGCACAACAACTACGCGGGCGACCGTCTTCTGGACGGACGACGGGCTACTCCGAAGTAATCCCAAGGTAAGAGTTGCCGACTAACCAGGAGTTATGCGGACACCCCCGGCGGCTCTCCAGCAACGAGTGTACCCATTCGTTGACTGGCCGCTGGCACGTCTCTAAGATGTAGCGACCGGAATAACCTGCTCCCTCAACCATGATCGGCCAGACTATTTCCCACTATCGCATCGTCGAAAAACTTGGCGGCGGCGGGATGGGTGTGGTCTACAAGGCCGAGGACGTAAAGCTGCACCGCTTCGTCGCCTTGAAGTTCCTGCCGGACGAGATTTCCAAAGATGCGCAGGCGCTAGCCCGCTTTCAGCGGGAAGCTCAGGCCGCGTCGGCACTGAACCATCCCAACATCTGCACGATTTACGAGATCGACGACCAGCACGGACAGACCTTCATCGCCATGGAGTTTCTGGACGGGGTGACGCTGAAGCACCGGATCGCGGGGCGTCCGATGGAAACGGAGCTGACCCTCTCGCTGGCCATTGAGATCGCGGACGGGCTCGATGCGGCGCACGCGGAAGGGATTATTCATCGCGACATCAAGCCGTCGAATATTTTTGTGACCAAGCGGGGACACGCCAAGGTTCTGGACTTTGGGCTGGCCAAGGTTACGAACCTGGCCGGTTCGTCGAGCCAGATTGCGGCCGCGGCCACGATGACCCGATCCGCCGACGAACCGCATCTGACTAGTCCAGGGACGGCGCTGGGGACAGTGGCTTATATGTCGCCGGAGCAAGTGCGTGGGAAGGATCTGGATGCGCGCACCGATTTGTTTTCGTTTGGCGCGGTGCTATACGAGATGGTCACGGGGATGTTGCCGTTCCGCGGCGACACCTCGGGGATAATTTTTGATGCAGTCCTAAACCGGCCTCCGGTGTCTCCTACGCGGCTGAATCCTGATGTGCCGGGGGAGTTGGAGCGCATCATCAACCGCGCTCTGGAGAAGGACCGTGATCTGCGCTACCAGCATGCCTCCGACATGCGGGCGGAACTGCTGCGACTGAAGCGGGATACGGATTCGAGCCGCTCGGCGCCGACTGTGAGCGCGGAATCGGGAGTTTCATCAGCATCAGCAGTCGCCCAGCCTTCTCAGGCTCAGCCTGCGCACACCAGCAGTTCGGCAGTGGTGGCTGCTGCGCGGCAGAACAAACTGGGCGTTGAGGTCGCCAGCGTGATTGCGCTCCTGCTCGTGGCGGGGGCCGCTTATGGCCTTTATTCTTTCGTTTTTCGGGCGCGGACGGTTCCGTTTCAAAATTTCTCCGTTAACAAAGTTACCGACACCGGAAAAGCCAAGCTGGTCGCCATCTCTCCCGATGGCAAATACATCCTGCACGTCGTGGATGACAAAGGGCAGCAGAGCCTGTGGCTGCGCAATGTTCCGACCAACAGCAACACGCAGGTCATGCCGCCGGAACCGTTGCAGTACCTCGGGCTGCGGTTCTCTCCCGATGGAAACTACCTTTACTTTGTGCGCGGAGAGCCGGGACAGCCGGCGAAGAATGTTTACCGGGCGCCGGTGCTGGGCGGCACTCCGCAAATGCTCATCGCCGACGTGGACTTGAACATCACGTTTTCTCCCGACGGCCGCCGGCTGGCGTATTTCGTGGATAACAACCCGGAAATCGGAAAGTTCCGCCTGGTGGTTTATTCACTGGAAACTGGCGAAGGAAAGACGCTGGCCCTGGGCACTGAAGATCACGCTTTGCTCTATCCCGCCTGGTCGCCCGACGGCAAGACGATCGTGTGCGTGACCTATCGGGGAAGCGGCCAAAGCGCCCTGGTGGCAGTGGACGCCATCACCGGCAAACAAACCGTTGTCTTTGAGTACGACGAGTTTATCGCTGATACCGAGTGGTTGCCCGACGGCAGTGGTTTACTGGCTGCATTTTACGGAAGGGGCGCCAATTTTCATCGCGGGCAAATTTCAGAACTTTCTCTTCGCGATCACACGGCTCGCACAATCACCCACGACATCAACGATTATTCCCACCTGAGCGTCTCTGCCGACGGGCGCGTGGTCGCGGCAGTCCTGAACCAGCATCGCTATGACCTTTTTGTGTCGCCTGCATCGGATCTGAACAGCGGCCAGGCTCAGCAGCTCACTTCCAGCGCCGGTGTCCTCAGGTTTGCCTGGACACCGGACGGCCAGGTGATTCTCGAAGATCAGCAGAGCACTCTGAGCCTGTTTCACCTTGACACTGGAAACCAAACGCCGCTGACCTCGACGCAACAGGAGGGTTCGGCAGTACAACCTTCCTCATGCGCGAAGGGCCGCTACGTTGTCTTCTCGATGTTGCCCCGGGGCGAGCCGACGAATAACCGCATCTGGCGCATGGACGCCGGCGGGGGAAACCTCAGACGGATCACTGACGGCCAGAGCGATCAATACCCAGTCTGCTCACCCGATGGGCAATGGGTTTATTACCTCGATCGAACCACCGCGCGGCTTACCAGGGCGCCTTTGGACGGAGGAAAGCCGGAAAGACTCTCCGAGCGTCCTGACTATGGCGCGTTCGACATTTCTCCAGACGGCAAGCTGGCAGCTTTTGCGGCGACTGGCAACGGCAAGAAAGAGCTGGCATTGGTACCAGTCGATTCTCCCCAGAACGCGAAACTTATAGAATTTCAGCGCCCAGCGCAGTCGTATGGGGAGGTCCGCTTCACGCCCGATGGCAAGGCTGTGGTCTATGCTTTAGCTGGCCAGGACTCGGAAAACCTCTGGCTGCAGCCGCTCGACGGCTCGCCGGGAAAGCAGATCACCAACTTCAAATCGGAACAGATCATTGACTTTCACTGGTCGTTCGACGGCAGCAAACTGGGGATGGTGCGGGGGCATACGGATTCGGATGTGGTTCTGCTAGAAGAGTCTAAACCGTAACTGAGTAGGAGTGTTTAACCGCCATCCCGCTGCCATCACCGTGAAATCAGCGACCCGGACTTGTAAGGCGGAAGCGCCCAGCGTGGCCTAGCTCCCGGTTGACGGGCAACCCTGAAGTAATCCCAAGGTAAGGGTTGCCGACCACACATCCGCAATCCTCAATTTGCAAGAGGCGCGGTCCGCGATCACGGTTCTCGCATCGAAGTTCCCATTTCATTGACGGGTTCCAAAGTGCAGCCTAACATTGGGCGTTCAAGGAGCGCCCGGTGGTCGGTCAGGTTCTCGGTCATTGCCGCGTAGTGGCCAAGATTGGGGAAGGAGGAATGGGGGTTGTCTATCGCGCCTACGATGAGGTGTTGCACCGCGACGTGGCCCTAAAAGTCGTCAAGAAGGATGCTCGTCTGGATGCTTCGTCGAGTCAGCGTCTACTGCAGGAGGCACGTGCCTCTTCTTCTCTCGCCCATCCGAACATTTGCACCATTCACGAAGTTGGCGAGAATGAGGGCGAGCTCTACATCGTGATGGAACTGGTCGAGGGCAAGTCTCTGGCTGCGATGAGCGGAACTGTCGGGCTGGCACCAGAATCTGTCCTGCGATATGGAGTGCAGATCGCAAGCGCCCTCGCCCGCGCTCATGACCGCGGCATTGTTCATCGGGACCTGAAGACGGCGAACATCGTCATCACTGCGGATGGTCTGGTTAAAGTCCTCGACTTCGGTTTAGCAAAACAGGTCGGTAGCGGCTTATTCGAAGGCCCTACCCGGTCCTTAGCAAGCATAGAGAATACGTCGTCCAGCGTAAGTGGCACTTTGCCGTACATGGCGCCCGAAATCCTGCGTGGCGATGCGGCCGACTACCGCACTGACTTATGGGCGCTTGGAGTTGTACTTTATGAAGCGGCTTCCGGGAGCCTGCCCTTTGAAGGACGCACTGGCTTTGAGATCAGCTCGGCTATCCTGCGCGAAATGCCGAAGCCGCTCGGCCCTCCGGTGCCTCCCGGGCTATGGGCCACTATTCTACGTTGCCTGACTAAGGAACCGATACAGCGTTATCAACGCGCCAGTGAAGTTCAGGCGGCTCTCGAAGCCGTTCAGTCTGCTGGGATTGTTTCAGCTGGTCCCCGTCTCGATCGAAATGCGCCGCGGACTACCATCTTGCACAGCGTGCGACACGCTCAAGTAAGGAAGGGAGACTTTCTATTGTTGGTGGGAACGACGAAAGGAGCATTCATCCTTCGCTCGAATGCGCAGCGCAGCCGTTGGGAGGTCGGTGGCCCCTATTTCCACGGGCACAATGTTTACGCGATGGCCTTCGATGGCCGCGATGGCCAACACCGCATTTGGGCTTCGACGCAGAGTTATTGGGGCACCATGTTGCGATCCAGCGACGATTTCGGAAAGAGCTGGACCAATCCGCAGCAGGCACCTATTCGATTTCCCTCCGACACCGGCGTCTCTTTGAAGAACATCTGGCAGATCACGCTCGGCCGGCCCGAGGAACCTAACGTGCTTTATTGCGGCGTAGAGCCGGCGGCGCTTTTCGAAACCCGCGACGCAGGCGAAACATGGTCGCTAGTGCGCGGGCTGTTCGATCATCAGCATCGTCCCCGCTGGATGCCTGGAAACGGCGGGCTGGCTTTGCACAGCATCGTGCTCGACCCGACCGACAATCAGCGCATCTATGTGGCAATCTCAGCCGGCGGCGTTTACAGGACCATCGACGGCGGACGTACTTGGACTGCGCAAAACCAGGGTATCCGCGCTATGACCATGCCCGACAAGTATCCTGAATTCGGGCAATGCGTGCACAAAATCGTGATGCACCCCGCTCGTCCGGAGCGCCTCTTTCTGCAAAGTCATTGGGGATTGTATCGCTCTGACAACTGTGCTGAAAACTGGTTAAACATTGCTAATGGCGTGCCATCGGATTTCGGCTTTGCTATGCTCACGCATCCCAGAAATCCGGAGTGCGTGTATATCGTTCCGGTTGAATCTGACGAGTTTCGCTGCACCTGCGACGGCCGTCTACGCGTCTATCGAACCCGCAACAGTGGCACCTCGTGGGAGCCTCTCATGCGCGGACTGCCCCAGAAACGCGCTTACGAAACGGTATTGCGTGATGCCATGACAGCGGATTCATTCGACCCAGTCGGAATTTACTTCGGTACAAGGAGCGGGCAGCTCTTTGGCTCACGCGATGAGGGAAGGACATGGCACAAGATACTCGAAGGGCTGCCGTCAGTGGTCTGCGTGCGGAATGCAGTCGTCGAGGACGCCTCTGGCGGTTTACGGCCGGCATTGCCTAAGACAGCGACCGCGCTTTCACGCGAGACCAAGTCTCTGTCGAAAAGCAAGACGGGGCGTTCCAGTTTACGACCGAAGTTACGATCGAAAAGCTGATACCGTGCCGATCACCTTTCACATTCCGGGAGCTTTGCGAGAATTTACTGCTGGACAAAGTAGAGTCGAGATCGAACAGTCGCCTACAACTTTGGGCGAGGCGTTGTCGGCGCTCTGGACACTGCATCCAGGAGTGCGAGATCGCATCGCAACGGAGCAAGGGCAAGTGCGGGAACACATCAATATTTTCATCGGGGACGAAAACGTCCGCTATACGGGTGGACTCGCGAGTATTGTCTCGGCCGGATGTGAGATTTCGATCGTACCCGCCGTCAGTGGTGGCTGAGAGAATTCTGGTGATGGGCAACCAACGGAAACCGCTTTGTCTGCGGCGGATGAACGCGCAAGCAATACCTAACGCATTGAAAGCCACTCTTCGACAAGATCCCATCATCGGCCTGAGTCTGTCATCTGCGGACTCTGGGCGGATGACGGGCAACCCTGAAGTAATCCCAAGGTAAGGTTGCCGACCAACCGGCAACTGACCCGATTAGGTGAGCGACGCATGTGACCTCGCGACCATCTTAGAGGCGACTATTTGGCTAGGGATTGCCCCGGATGCGGATACCAATATTTCTGATGGCAGTGCTCACAGGCGTTGTCGATGGCATCACCGCTTTCCAACACTTTCGCTGGGTCCTTGGCGTCTGCCGAGTGAAGCGCCTGTGTCGCGGCGTCATGCAGACCGTGAGCAAGGGTGATCCAAGCCTGGCGGTCCTGATTGATTAAGCTCTCAATCTGTTCCGGCTGGAGTTCGATGCCCTGCTCATTCTTCTGTCCGGGCATCGCAACATGACGGCCAGGAATCTGCAGAAGGTTCGAGGCTTCGAGCAATGCAATGGCACTATGGCGAACCATCCCCCACTCTTCGTCGGTGCGAGGCGCCCTCTCTTCCGTACCTTTTTTCGTAATAGTCGTCGAGACCGAGTTCCAGATTGTGTCCGCCGCAGGATCGACCATGCCGTCCATCAAGTCCCTGATGGTCGTCGTCGGACGGTATTCGGCCTCAGGCTTCGGTTTCGCGCAGCTCACGAAGAAAAAGAGGCAAACCAAAACTGAAAACAACGACAACGGTCGCGTGGATTCCGTTTGTGACCGGACGGCTGATCGCGTTCGCCTCATTGTCCGCCGGAAGGGTGTTCGGTCTGATCCGCAGGCACATTGATGGCAAGCACGAACCGTTGCCCGTCGCGGCTGACCGCGCCGAGGTTGTCTTCGACGGGGCCGTGGACCCTGAACAGCATCTTGGGCGCACCAACCTGGAACGTTGGGGCAGTCTCTATCTCAGCGGCCATCATCACCACGTCGTCCGAATCCAACTCCTGCCCGCGGAAGAGAATCTCCATGCCGTCGTCGCGCCAGTACAGCATGGAAACAACGGCGTCGTTCGACATCCCCGGCACACCACCCTTCGACACCTGCCATTTCTTGTCGTCCATGGGCTTTGCAGCATCGAAGGGGCGAACATAAACCTCGAAGCGTTCCGGTTTGGCCTCGTCCGACCGGTACGCTATAAATCGGCCATCGAAAGATAGCCTGCCGGTCTCGTTAGCAAACTCGTCCCGGAGATAGTCGATGGGTTTGCGCGCCGCCGCATCGTTCACCGTCAGCGGTACGAGCAGGACGACTCCTCCGGACTCGCACACGAGAAATTTCCCATCCGAGGAAATATCACTGAGACCCACAAACGCGCCGGGCGTATAGCGAAACAACAGTTCTTCTTTGCCGGTTCCGTCAGCGGCCTTCCGATAGACGGGCCAGTCACCGTCCAGCAATGCGGAATAGAAGATGTACTTTCCGTCCGGTGACCACAGGGGTGTGACCTTAAACCGCGTGTCGTCGGAGATCTGGGTAGCTTTGGCCGTGTCGATATCAACAACCCAGAGGTCCCGTTGGCCGCTCATGATGTCCTGCTTGATCACCAGCACGCGATGGCCGTCAGGGGAAAATGCTGGTTGGGAATACAGAGCCGGCTCACCCACTTTCTTGAGCACCTGTCCCTTGCGATCGAAGATCGTGATCTGCTGGAGCAGCTGGCCCCGCGGCGGTGGAGTGACGAGGAAGCGCTCTCCGTTGGCGCTGATGTACATGAGGTCGGCTGGAACGGGAACAGCCTCTCGGAACAGCAACCTCGCCTTCTTGAACGAGAAGGATGGCGATGTGCTGACCTCGGCGGCCATCACAGCATGGTCGCGCGCCATGTAGTACAGCTGTTTGCCGCCGTCCACCCAGAATCCGGGGCTAAAGCTGCCGTCTGAAATCTGCCACGGGCCTTCCTTCGACGTAGGATCGGATGACCGGACGAAAATCTCGCTCTTGTCCGCCTTGTCAAACTGCATATAGGAAAGGTAGCGGCCATCGGGAGAGAAGCGCGATTCGAAAATGCGCAAATCGCTGTGAACGATTTCGACTGGCTTCCGGTCCGGGCCGCCCTCAAGCTTCAGAATGTAGAGAGATCCTCCCTTGATGTCGGAAATGCAGAAGGTCAGGAATCGGCCATCCCGGGACCAGTCGCTCAGATCCAGGAAGGCGCCGGGATTGTTGTACAGGAGTTCCTCGGAGCCTTGGCCATCCGGGGCTTGCGCAAAGATCCCCTCCTTCCCCGCGCGCAAGGCGACGTAAGCCAGTCTCTTGCTGTCGGGCGACCAGACGGGCGCAAAGACGAAATCTCTCCTGGCGCTGGTGGTGAGCCGTTTTTCTGCGCCTGTCGCCACATCGAAGACAAAGAGGTCCTGGCTCTCGTTGTCGAGGTCTTGCTTGGTCGCGGCCACCCGGTTGCCGTCCGGAGACAAGACCGCGCTGTCATACATCGCCCGCTGGCCGATCTGCCCGGTGCGCTTACCGTAGCGGTCCAGGAAAGTAAGGACCGAGGCTTTGTTCTGGAATTGCTGGGCGTTCCGCTTTGCCCTGGCTTCGGCGACGTCTTTGGACTTTGCTTCCTCGCTCAGGCCCTGGCCCACAACCTGGCCGGAGTTCTGAGCACAACAGAGAGAGGCGGCGGTCAACATGACCGCAATCTGCGCAAAAATCTTCATAGAAAAACCCCGCTTGCGTGCCCCGCGATTTGCGCTAGCAGTTTTGCGGGCACGCCGAGACGATTTTCCCGTTGGACAATGTGAATGTTCGGATGAGCCCGGAGCGCGACTTGTCGCGCGCGCGGCTGATCTCCACGGTCACAGTCTTTCCAACGCTGGCCTCGAAATCAGGCTTGCCAACATCGCGAACACGGAAAAAGCTGGGTGAGGGGCCCTCAATCTGCCAGCTCTCGATCGCGCCGCCGGCGCCATTTGCCTCGACTGTGAAGTAGGTGTGGGGATTGCGCCAATCGATCGCGGTCAATGTACCAGTAACGGTAACGCGATCATTGAAGTCGAAGACCGCTGTCATGTTGTGGTGCGCCGAAGCCTGCCCGACCAGCAGCACGGCGAACATGAGTAGCAACAGCCTAGCCCTGGAAGTCATGCGATACCTCCTGGGGGAATCGGCACAGCATAACGCGTCTAAGGAATAAAGGCAATCGCCCGCCCAGCCCAGCCCACTCCGAACCAAAGGGTAAGCGAGAGAAAGGCCACGAAGGCATTTACCGCCCATGGACGCGCGACGGAGTCGGCCGCGGTGAATCTGCGAACCACGCCGAACTGAAACAGGATTGCGCTGCAAAGAAGCGCCATCTTGAGGCGAAACGGATGGCTGTCAACGTACTTTCCAGGGGTAGCTAGAAAGATCAGAAGTCCGGATGAAATCACAACCGCGAACGCACCCAAAGTCCATGGCTTCAACTGCCTCGCCAGCCAGGGGAGCCCATAGTCCTTCATGCCGAGGCCAGCCAGCCGCAAGTCCAGCAAGAGCACTGTCCCCAAGAGCATGGTGAGACCCATCAAATGGAATGACTGCACAACAGGCATGCCGTACTTACTGTCGCGGACGAATATCAACGGCGCCCAGTCTGACCATGGTTGCAGTAGGAGGAGAAGATTCATATCAGAACTGGTAAGCCATAGTGCGTCCGCAAACAATGACGCCGATCCATAGGAGCAGCGAAACGCCCGCGCAGAATTTCGCGCCCGCCGGGGCTCCACGGGTCGAATCCCATTGCGCCATTTTCGGGAAAAAAAGTTTTTGATACACCGCGGCATTGATTCCCAGCAGCAGAAGAAAGATCAACTTCGTGCGGAAGAACGTATTGCCGTAAGCCTTGCCGGCCTGAGTGATCAACAGAAGACCACCCGTGAGAAACATGATCGCGAAGCCGATCTTGCACCACCGCATGAGGTTGAGCACCAGCTTCGCCCCCGGCCCATCGCAAAAGGCAATCCCCAACAGGCGAAGATCGAGGATCACGATCATACCGACCGAGAAGGGAAGGGTCAGAATGTGGCTACCTTCGATCAGGGGGAACAGCCAGTCCGATTCGCTGATCGCTGTGGCGAAACGCGTGTGCTGCAGCCACTGGCACCACTCGAATAGAGACATCTCGAATCCTCAGGAAATTCGCGAATGACCACCGCGAATAGTTGCAGGTTGCTTCCCTAGTGCCCCACATCTCAAAATACCCGCGCGTAGAGGTTCCCGTGCAGCGTGTACGTCTGCTGGGGCAGAGATTATGCCATGAACGTGAGTAGATCAAGTATTTAGCGGTGCGAAAGGGCTACTCCTGAACACGAGGCGATTGTTAGCGAGTGACGGGCAACTCTTCCCTGATCTTGCAAGGTAAGGTTTGCCGACCTGCGACCTGAAAGCTGTTGGAATGATTGTCTGAAGGAGGAGAAGCAAAACACTACCAGACCGTGCGTACCATCGCACGTAGCCTACGAGGTAGGAGCGGGGCGGCAACAAACCGTTCGAAGCCCTTGGACAATGTACCCATACCCGCAGGGGTAGCATCGGAACCGCGAGGCGACGGTGCATCTGCTAGCACAAGGTGGAGAGGGCCTAGGCTTGATAGCAAGGTCAGAATATACGAATGCTCGCAAGCGTCGTAAACCTTAGAGAACCTAAGATGCTGCGCGGTTCTTCTTGCAGTGGGCACGGAACGTGTCGGCTGCTCCGTCATGGTCACATTACACTGCCGGCGCATAGAGCGGACCTAACCTATCGCGTCATTCCAACGGAACAGGATAAATCCGTATCGCTCCCCACCAGGGAAAGCACATCGCAAGATGGGCCGATGGCGGTGCGGACATGAGAGGAAGGAGGAAGCGAATGCCGCTCTGTAATGGAACGGATACCGGTGGCGTCAGTTCATCGACCACATCACCGGGCGCGAAAGCGGGCTGACTTCCTTCAGGTGCTTCACACGAGAGAACTGGGCAAATCGGCATATGAGGCAAAGCAGATGACGACAGCGCAAGCTGTTGGTGCAGTCTCACGCGAGGCGGCAGAATGGTACGCCATGGACTGGCAAGCCACCAACCGCAACGTTCGCCGACTTCAAGTGCGTATCGTGCAGGCAACGAAGGCAAGCAGATGGGGCAAGGTGCGAGCCTTGCAACACCTGCTGACCCACTCGTATAGCGGCAAGGTTTCAGCCGTTCGACGAGTGACGGAAAACCAAGGCAAGAAAACCCCTGGTGTGGACCAAGAGATCTGGGACACACCAGAAAAGAAGATACAGGCCGTACATGAACTCAAGCGTAGAGGCTATCAACCTCAGCCTCTTCGACGGGTTTACATCCCGAAATCGGACGGCAAAACGATGCGCCCGCTCGGAATTCCCACCATGAAAGATCGAGCCCAACAGGCATTGCATCTGCTTGCACTCGACCCCGTGGTGGAAACCACTGCTGACCAGAACTCCTATGGGTTTCGCCAGCAGCGGTCCTGCGCTGACGCGATTGAACAGTGTTTCAAGACACTGTCCAAACCAAATCCGCAGTGGATTCTAGAGGGTGACATCAAGTCCTGTTTCGACCGGATCTCACATGATTGGCTTCTGGCTCACGTCCCCATGGATCGAGCCATTCTCCAAAAGTGGCTGAAAGCCGGGTATATGGATAAACACGTCCTTCACGAAACAATGGATGGGACTCCACAGGGCGGAATCATCTCACCCGCGCTTTCCAATTGCGCGTTGGATGGACTGGAGCGGCTCTTGAAGGAAAAGTTTCCGACAAACAAGCCTCTCTCCTCCCTCGGAGGTAAACTTCCCTGTGTCAATCTCATCCGTTATGCGGATGACTTCATCATCACCGGTAGAACCAAGAAACTACTGGAAGGAGAAATCAAGCCCCTCGTCGAGCAGTTTCTGCAAGGACGAGGGTTGGAACTTTCTCCCGCGAAGACGGTCATTACCAACGTGGAAAAAGGTTTTGATTTCCTCGGACAAAACGTGCGCAAGTATCCTAATGGGAAACTGCTCATCAAGCCTTCCAAGAAGAACGTCAAGACTTTCCTGGACGGCATCCGGAAGACCATCAAAGCCGCGCTGGGCATGTCGGCCGCCGATCTGATCCATAAGCTCAACCCCAAAATCCGGGGTTGGGCCAACTATCATCGGCACGTGGTGAGTACACGCACGTTTGCCCGCGTGGATCACCACATCTTCTCTAGTCTGTGGCGATGGGCACGACGAAGACACCCGAACAAGAACACGCGCTGGTGCAAACAGAAGTACTTTGCACGGCATCGTGGTCGTGACTGGTCCTTCTTCGGTGAAACGTGGGACGACGAGGGGCAGCCCAGTATAGTGTGGCTGCGCCACGCCCGTAGCACCCCCATCCGGCGACACGTTAAAGTCAAAGGTGACGCGAACCCCTATGACCCTGCGTATGAAATCTACTTCGAACAACGCGAAGGTAGCCATATGCAGGAAACGTTTCGGGGCACTCGTACGCTTCGCTTTCTCTGGCATGAACAACGCGGGCTCTGCACTTTGTGCAATACCAAAATCACTCGGATCACGGGCTGGCGCCTTCACCACTGCGTTTCCCGTGTGCTGGGTGGCTCGCAAAGCGCCGAGAACCGCGTTCTACTTCATCCGGAGTGCCATGACAGGGTTCACCACCAACGTCTTTCTGTCTCGAAACCGCGTCTCCCTGAAAGAGGCGTTTGAAGGGCTTGAGCTGTGTGAGAGGAAACTTTCATGCACAGTTCTTAGAGGGCTGGACGGGAGCAATCCCGTCCGGCTACTCGGTGACCCAGGAGCTATCTCGCGCGGCAGTTCGACTCGACACCATAAGTGAGAGTCCTTCTTCGAGCGGCACGTCTTTCGTCCATGCGAAGTGTCCCAGTTGCCTATATTCGGAGGGCGGGGACTTTCCTTATGGTTTAGGTCGCCAGGCGCCCGCGCACATAGAGTCAGAGCGTCTTTAGAAAGGCGATAAGCGCCTTGCGATCCTCCGTTGATAGATCAAGTCCGAAGGGGTGACCTTTCACGGCGAAAGGTTTGGCGCCGTAGGGCTTGAAGCCAGTCGGCACATAGTCATCCCGTAGGCGGTTCGGGTCGAACCAGTCTTCGAGCGTGGCGCACCAACCGCTGTGTCCGAACAGCCCTCGATACCACACGCCCTTCAACGAGGGCACCTTGTAGTAGCCGGTACCTCTGCGGGTCTTCATCGTCAGGTTGGGATCAGTCCCTATGGAGAAAGGCAGGATTTCTAAGTTTGCGCGCGCGTCAGCCGGCACGGTGAAGCCCTCCGCCGGGGTGAGCTGGTTGCTGGTATAGAGGGGAGGCGTGTGGCACATGGCGCAGCCCTGATCCGAAAAGATCTTTTGGCCGCTGGCTGCGAGCGAGTCAAATTGATTGGGATTGGCCGGCGGCTGCAATGAATAGACATAGGACGCTAGGGCGTAGAGTTGTTCGTCGCTGTACCGGCCAGCGACGGCGATGGGATCGGTTGGTTCGGGTCGCGTGGTTGAGTAAAGCGTCTCGGCCGGCATGAATCCATCATAGCTCGCAAGGTCGTCGGCACCCTGGTTGAGCGCGGCGTAGCGCATGAGGTCGGCGATCGAACGTTGTTTTTGGAGACCCGTGTGATCGAGATAGTGCCTGTCTTTGACGCCGATCAGATCCGGCACCTGGATGGGATAAAACAAATTGGTTCGATGGCGTCCAAGAACGCCGGCGGGCATCGCCTCATGAGCGGAGACAAGCTGGTCATATGTTAGGGCGTCCATAGGCTTCAGCGGATCCGGGATGACCCACGGCGCCGCGAAAAGACCACGGTCGAGCCTGCGCAGGGCGGCTTCCTTCTTTGCATGCTGATCCGGTGTAGCGGAAGGTTTCTGAAAACCCCAGGCCTTGCTTTTTTCGAATGGAAAATTGCCCTGCGCGCCTTTTAAGACATTTCCGTCATCCATGACGCGCGTGTGGCAAAATCCACATGCAAAATCCCCCAGATCGACTTCTCCCTTCTTGCGGATCACGTAGCGAACATACGGCAGCGTGCCATCCTTGGCGATGGGAGCGCCCGTCTTCTCATACCAGCTTGGATTGCGAACGTCCTCGAGGGCCACAACGCGGTGGGTGGTGTAATAGATCGGCGTGTCAAAAACCATTTCACCTGCCCGGATCCAGTCGGCTTCGGTCTTGAGCCCAGGTTTGTGACCTGCATCGTCCCACACAATTTCGGGTTCCTGTGCCTTTAACCATTCCATGTAGCCCGCCGGCTCGTGGCCCGGCGCATAGACCGGATAGCTCTTGTAGATCGGCCGGACGGGAATCTTGTAGTAGTAGTCGGAAGAGATGTGTTTGGGAGAGCCAACCGGATTTGCGAGCGGGACCTCAACGGATACGATAGCCTGATCGTCCCAAACGTGCGGGACTGACACGGGAGCCGCGGACTGCTCGACTTGCGTGTGGGGCCAGGCGAACAACGCACTTCCGCCGACGAGAACAGACAGAGCGAATGGCCAAACGCAATTACGCAGGGAAAAATTCATGGGTGTCCTCCTTGAGAACAGACCGAATACTCGAAGCGCAGCGTGCCGGATGCAGGCGCTGATTGCAATGGAGGAGACCTTGAGAAATTCTTTATTTGCTGTGTATGAGCTTCAGGTCGGCTCAACCTGCTGAGCCTGCAGGTATTGGCCGAGGCGACTGGCGAGAATGTAGAATCGAGCCGGCATTGGAGAAAATCCCTGATGTCCGTGGACCTAATCCGATTCGAAGACTTTGAGCTGGACGGGCGCAACTATTGCTTGCGTCGATCCGGGGCAAATTTGAAGCTGGAGAAGATTCCAATGGAGCTCCTGTTGCTGCTGGCCGGGCGGGCAGGGGAGTTAGTCACGCGGGAACAGATCATCGAAAAACTGTGGGGCAAAGATGTCTACCTGGACACGGAAAATGCCATCAATACGGCAATCCGAAAGATTCGCCTCGCGCTCGGCGACGATCCAGCCCAGCCTCGTTTCGTGCAAACGGTGACTGGCAGAGGATACCGGTTCATCGCGGAAGTGGTCCAGCAGGCTTCCTCAGCCGCTGGAAAGGACTTGTCAGGGGCTCAATCCGTAGGTGCGGCTGCTGCGCAGGACGCGCCGACCGAAGAACAAGTTCTAAAATCCTCCACCCATCCACTGGGCTTTGAGAGCAATGCGCACTCGGGCTCCTCTTCGAACACACCCGATCGCGGCAGAAGCGCGGATTTTGCGGTCAGTGAACGGGGGAGAAAGGGCTGGCTCTTGGCGGTTCTGGCGATTGCGGTCACGAGCCTTTTCGTTCTCAGCCTTAACTTCATGCGCTCGGACGCGGGCTTGCCCCGCGCCTCGAACTATGTGCAGCTCACCAACGATGGCCAGGCCAAACAGGGCCCCCTGCTCACGGACGGGCTGCGCCTGTATTTCAACGAGGGGACACAGAATCATCGGACGCTAGCGCAGGTTTCTGCTTCAGGCGGAGAGACCGCGGTTCTTTCAAACCCTTTGGAAACGCCCGCCCTTATGGACATTGCCCCGCGCCGAGACCAACTTTTGGTCGGCTCTCTTAATCCTGGCTCAGACAATCCCGACTCCAACAAGCCGATCGTATCGAGAACCTCCAGCCCAGCCCTCTGGGTCTTGGCCCTTCCCGCAGGTGGAGTACGTCGCGCCGGTGGAGTTATGGCCGATGATGCCATCTGGTCCCCAGATGGCCGGGGCGTCACGTATGTCAGGGGCAATGCGTTGTATCGCGCAGGCAATGATGGTAGCGCAGAAACAAAGCTGGCAGATTTGCCTGGCGCCGCTTCGTGGCCCCGTTGGTCGCCGGACGGAACCCGGCTCCGGTTCACTCTGACCGAAAACATCACGGGCTTCTCGTCAATATGGGAAATATCGGCCGATGGAAAGATGCTCCATCCTATCCTGCCGGGATGGAATCCAGCGCCGTCGGAGTGCTGCGGCAATTGGACGCCGGACGGTAAATACTTCGTTTTTCAGTCCACTCGCGACGGCAAGACGGAAATTTGGGGGATCAAGGATAAACAAGGGTTGCTCTCACGAGGCTCAGGGGAGCCTGTGCAACTGACAGCAGGTCAAATCGATTCCCTAGCCCCGACAGTTGGTTCGAATGGGACGAAGCTGTTTGTCATTGGACAGCAATTGCGGGGTGAACTGGCGCGCCACGATTCGAAATCCGGGGAGTTTGTGCCTTACCTGTCGGGGATATCGGCAGAATTTGTCGATTTTTCTCGCGACGGGAAATGGGTCACCTATGTTGCCTTTCCATCGCATAGTCTGTGGCGAAGCAAAGTCGACGGAACCGAGCGGTTACAACTTACGCTGCCGCCTGTACAGGCAACCGTCCCTCGGTGGTCTCCCGATGGCAAACGAATCGCGTTCTTTGACGCTGCCCCGGGCAAACCCTGGAGGATTTATTTGATTTCTGCTGATGGCGGCGCGCCTGAGCCCTTGTTAAACGAACAGCGATACGAGATGGACCCCAACTGGTCGCCGGACGGGAATTCTTTGATCTTCAGTTATTTTCCTATTTTCGAGAAAGCCCCTCCGGAAAAACTTGGTGTATTTGAGGTTGATCTTAGAACCCGAAACATGAAGAAATTGCCGGGCTCAGACGGCCTATGGGTGCCGCGGTGGTCACTCGACGGTCGTTATGTCGTTGCAAGATCGCTGGATTCGCAGGCGCTCATGCTGTTCGATTTCGAGACACAGACCTGGACGGAGCTGGCAAGGGGAGTGTACTTCGGTTTTACGAACTGGTCGGCAGACGGGCAATCTGTCTACTACTTGCGCCGAGGGCGAGAGCCTGCTGTGTTTCGCGTGCGAATCGCCGATCGGAAGACGGAGGAGATGGCCAGCCTGAGGGACGTGCGCCAAACCGGTTTCCGTGGCGCGATCTGGATGGGTTTGGCACCCGACGACTCACCACTCCTGCTGCGCGACATCGGCACGCAAGAGATCTACGCGCTCGATTTGCAGACTCCTTAAAACTTACCGAGAATGTCGTGTGCCTTGCACTCTAGCGATTGCTCCCGAGTCACGGGCAAACGTGAAGTAATCGCAAGGTAAGGTTTGCCGACAACTCAGGAATTAGACGAATCTGCGATTGGCAGATCCCAATAGGCCATTGGTTCATCCAGGCTCTGTCACGTCAACCGACACCCGAATCCGCGAGAGACTCTTTGTCGAATCACGTTGGGATCAGAAATCTCAAATGTCGCATTTTTACTATTTCGAGGTTGGGGATGCAGGTAGCCTCCTGGACAGCACGAGGACTAATGATGGCCATCGCGTCGTATCAGGCCTCACCAGAACTTCGACAAAAGGTCTTTGTGGAGCGCTGGTTCTTTATTGGTATGGCGCTTGCTATGCTCGCGACTTCGATGGCGGGATTCATGCCCTCGTTGCTGCACACGGCGGGACGGCGTGCGCCCATTTCACCACTCGCCGCCGCCCACGGAATTGTATTTTTCGCCTGGCTTCTGATTTTTCTAATCCAGAGCAGTCTGGTCGCGAGCGGGCACGTTGCACTCCACCGAAAGCTCGGCCTCACGTCTGTTCTCGTGCTGGTGATGATGATCTCATTAGCCTATGCAACGACCGTCGCAATGGTGCGACGCGCATTCGATCTGAGCGGCGATCTAAGGATCGGACATGACCCGCTTTACGAATCCGTCTTTCCCTTCTGCAATATCTCTATCTTCTCGCTGCTGGTCATCGCAGCCTTGGCTTATCGGCGCACGCCAGAGATACACAAACGCCTGATACTGTTTGCGAACATAGAGTTGATGCCAGCTCCGCTGGCGCACTTGATTGGTCACACTCCAGGGCTCGCATCACTACCGCCGGCGATCATCGTGATTCCTATCTCGATGTTCGTGGTTGCCGCAGTCACAAGAGACGCCCTGCTGGCGAAGCGAGTTCACCCGCTCACATGGGGACTGGCGCTCTTGCGTCTTCTCTCCGGCCCGCTTGAGGCGGGCCCTATTGGTTCGAGCACAGCGTGGCACCACCTTGCCAGCTGGCTCAGTCGGTAGCATCGTGCGCTGGGCGATGCACATAACGCCGAATATCTGGCACAATAGCCGACGAGCTCCCTCCACATTCGCCCAAGAAAGGAGTCGGGCTGTGCTTCGCGTCCGTTTCCACAGGCCCGCGCCGGGCCTCGAGCAATTCGTTCGCTTCTACGTCCAGCGTGAAGTCCAGATTCGCGGCCCCGCACTGGTGCATCCCGTACCTGCACGCGCCGCACCGTTGCTCGAGTTTGATTTCGGTGATCCAATCAATGTCCTTGACTATAAGCAACTAGGGCAGCGCAAGTCCCCTGCCATTGTTGTCGTGGGTCCGCAGACCTGTCGCAGACTCGAAATGCAACTGCGGGGGAACTTGAAGTCTTTCGTGATCATGTTCCAGCCAGATGGATTGCACAGGCTTTTCTCCATCCCCATGGACGAACTGACCAACAGAGACTATGAGGGCTCTTCCGTTCTAGGTGTTTTCGTTTCACGGGTCCAATCGCACCTTGGCGGATGTAAGACATTGGAGGAGCGGGCGCGATGCATCGATGGATTTCTAGTGCATCGCGCCATGGATTCGCGCAGCTATGATGGCATCTCCGATGCAGCAAATCGTCTGGTTCGAAGTGGCGGCCGACTGGAGATCGCGGCTCTCGCGGACCGAGCCGGGTTGAGCATGCGCCAATTCGAGCGGAGGTTCATTCAGCGCGTGGGTATGCGCCCTAAGCTCTTGGCCAGGATAGCAAGGTTCGAAGCGGCTCTTGAGACGAAGGCGCGTTGCGTCACCCAGTCCTGGACCGACGTAGCACACGAGTTCGGATATTACGACCAGATGCACATGGTCCACGACTTCGGAGAGTTCACGGACATGACGCCGACGGAGACCCTTATTCAGCTTGAAACCGTCTTCGTGGAGCAGATCAAGACAATGCGGTCGGCTGCCCTTGCGGCAGAGGCCACTGACCCCACACGGCTGATTCTCTGACCAAAAGGTCCATTCCTGGTGGTTGACGGGCAACCCTTCCGTAATCCGGTAAGGTAAGGGTTGCCGACGATTCTGAAAGTTGATGGCGATAACCGCGTTTGCGAGGACTAATGGTACAAGAGGACCAAATCTTGCAATTAGTAACGATAAGGCGTCTTGTGGTCAGTGATTCGTTACAAGCGAGCTGGTCGTTTCTGGTTAGGGAAATTGCCCAGACTGTATGAATTCTGCATGGCCGCTATCGAGACGAGCGCATGAATGTAAATCGGCGGAGTTTTCTGGTGCATGCTGGCGCGGTGTCCTTCAGCACAGGGATTCTGGCCACACACGCGTTGGCTGCGGATGGCGTGAGCGCAATTGATCGCGAGCGGATGCGATCCGTCGCTGCCTTCACGGCGGAGACGCTGAGCACGGATCAGCCGATGCCGTTCGGCGCAGACATTGTGAGCACGGCTGCCGGTGAGCGGCTGATGCGCGCGGTGAATCGCGTGGGTCCCGACCACGATCCCAGCGCGCATGCCGAAACCCTGACAATTCGACTCGCTTGCGCAAAGCTGGGCTCGGGATCCCTCAAAGGCTACACCCTGTATACGACGTGCGAGCCGTGTGCGATGTGCATGGCCTGCGCTCTCTGGTCGGGCCTAGACCGACTGGTCTTCGGTGCCACGATTGCCGATGCGGGCCGGTTCGTTTCACAGATTAGGATTCCGGCGAAAGAGGTAGCCCGGCGGACCGACCTGCAATGTGTTGTGGCTGGGCCGGTCGGGCGCGAGGTTTGCGTGAAACTCTTTACCGATCCGCGCATGCAAAAGGCGTTTGCAATGTGGAAGAAGCATTGAGCGAACTCTGGGGTGTAAAGTCAAATATCTTATAACCCTGATGACTACCGCTTCTGCAATCGCTGGGCAAAAGATCACTGTATCTTTCCTCGAAAGGCTCAAACCACGGTAAAGACGGTAAAGAACACTGTGGCAACGATCCATACGTCGTTGACGATAGGTCGAACCGACTCTTGATTTTGAGGTCGGCGTAAATGCCAGGTGCTTGTCCTCGCCACTCAAAAGCGAGTTGTCCATTTTCGAACGGCCGATGTGGGAAGCGGACAGTCCAGCCCCGCTTTGACGACGGCCTTCCTAATAGAATGAGCAACTTGATCTGCCAAGACGGCGGTGTTCGAATTGCTTTTCACTGACCGATCAGCCCCGATCAGCCCTTGGCTTTCTCCCAGCGAGGTTTCGATGCAGAACCTGCTGCAAGACTCGCGCTTTGCCCTTCGCCAGATTGCGAGGACTCCAGGCTTTGCCCTGACCGCGATCCTTTCAATGGCGCTTGGAATCGGCGCGACGGTTTCGGTATTCAGCGTCATCTACAATGCGATTCTCAACGCCTGGCCCTATGCCGGGTTCGACAGAGTCTGCCAGATCAACACCATCAGTAAGTCCGGCGACGAAGGCGAGCCTGGTTTTACCGGGCCCCAGATTCGCCAACTGCGCGAGACACGCACGACCGATGACGTAATTGCCGTTAACGGTTGGAACCTGATCATCACCGGGAGCGACGTCCCGGAGGACGTGAAAGGGGTCTACTTTACTGGGAACGCGTTCCCGTTTTTCGGCATGCCTGCGATTCTCGGCCGCTATTTTCAGCCTTCCGACGCGCCCGACGGGCAAGATCCGCAGCCCGTGGCGGTTTTGAGCTACAACTTCTGGCGGCGGCATTACAACAGCGATCCAAAGATTGTCGGCAAGAGCATCCAACTCGTTCACAAGGACTACACCATCCTGGGAGTCCTGCCACCCCGCTTCACTTGGAGGGATGGCGACGTGTATCTCCCGCTCAAGATGTCTCAGGACAAAGACGTCACGTACGCGGCATTTCTCAAGCTCAGGCCAGGCATTCGTCCCGAAGCTGCCGAGGCGGAGTTTGGCCCCCTGTTACAACAATTCGATAAGGAGAGGCCGAATTACTATCCCGCACAATTCCGAATCGCGGTTCGAAAGATGGCTGAGTACTACGTGCGCGATTTGCGCAGCACGCTGTACTTGCTCTTCGGTGCGGTGGCTTTACTGTTGTTGATCGGCTGCGGCAATGTTTCGATCCTTCTCCTGGCACGCGGCACCGCGCGCCAGCACGAACTGGCGATTCGATCCGCGGTCGGAGCAAGCCGGGTTCGCATTGTGAGGCTGTTGCTGACCGAGTCGCTGCTGCTCGCTCTGGTGGGGGCAGGGCTCGGCGTGCTCTTGGCATATCGGGCGTTGGGATTCATCGTAGCCCGGCTGCCCGAATATTCTTTTCCCCACGAAGCCGATTTCCACGTCAATTTGCCCGTTCTGCTTTTCAGCGTGGGTCTGGCAGTGCTGTCGGGCGTGCTCTTCGGAGTCTTTCCCGCGCTCGAGTCCGCACGGCGGGAGATCAATCAAACCATCCAGGCCGGAACGCACAAAGTTGCCGGCAGTGTTCGCGGCAAGCGAATGCACAGGGGATTGATTGCCGGGCAGATTGCTCTGACATTATTGTTGCTGACCGCGGCGGGTGCGGCTATCCAGGGATTTTCCCGCATGATGCGCAGGCCCCTGGGTTACGACCCTCATCACGTGATGTCGGTCGGCATCCCCGTCCACGAAAACACCTTCAACACTTGGGCGGAACGGGCCACTTATTTTAAGCAACTTCGGGACCGGGTCGCCGCCATGCCAGGAGTGATCGCAGCGGGCATCTCCACCAATGCCACTCCGCCGAGCAGTGGGTGGACGCAGCCGTTCGAGATCCTGGGCAAGAACGCGTCGGAACAGCAGGATGCGCGGACAAATTTTGTGAGTCCGGAATACTTCACGATCCTCCGCATCCCCCTGGTTGCAGGACGCCTGTGGGAGCAAAGCGAAGTTGCTCGGGGGGCTACGCTTGCGGTAGTCAACCAGGCCTTCGTTCGCCGCTACTTTCCCGGCGAAGATATCCTGAACCACTCGGTGCGTGTCCCTCGATTGACAAGTCAACCGCCGAACCGATTGGATGCAACGGGGAGTGACGGCTGGGCGCAAATCATTGGTGTCGTCGGCGACTCGCTCGATGACGGGCTGGACAAGCCCATCTTGCCGGCGATCTATCTCCCCTACACCGTGAACATGTGGATGGGAACGCAAATTCTGGTCCGGACCCAGGGAGAACCGCTTGCGATGCTGCACAGCATCCGTCAGGAGATTGCTGCCGTCAACCCCGATCAGCAGGCTTACTCGCAGGTCGATGATCTCGATACGTGGATCCGCCACGAACCTGAATTTGCCAATTCGCGATTGATCTCCATTCTGTTTGGCGCGTTCTCGGGGTTGGCCCTGGTGCTGGCTGGAGTGGGCCTGTACAGTGTCGTGTCCTACACCGTGGCGCAGCGGACCAGCGAGTTCGGTATCCGCATGGCATTAGGTGCGCGACGCGCCGATGTACTGCGCATCGTGGCGCTATCCGCAAGTGTAAGCGTGGGCCTCGGCCTTACTTGCGGGCTGGCACTGAGCCTCGGGCTGGGCAGGGTCATCACGCGCTGGGTACAAAACGGGACGCACGATCCTTTGCTTGCGCTTGGAGTCTCGTTGCTGGTGATTTTGGTAGCCGGTCTGGCCTGTCTAGTTCCCGCGTTACGAGCCCTGGCTGTCGATCCTACGACAGCACTGCGATGCGAGTAAGCAGCGTTGACATAACCTGCCGAGTGACGTTAGGACTCTATCGGAACCGCTCCCCTTCAAAATCGCCCATTGAGAGACTCCGTTTCGGGGAGCGGTTCGGATAGAGCCGTAAGAAGGAAGCCGGTGGTGCGGTCGGAGCAGGATGTTTGAGGCTATGGGTTTTCAACCGCGTCGATCATCGGTGTGGCTGGCGAGAAGCGCCACAGATAGAGCAGCGAAGACATGGAAAGTGCACATCGGGTCAGCACCCAAGCCATGGAGCGCGGGTTGATGGCAGGGCAAGATGGTTTGTTCTGAAGAGCGGGGCACACGTTCAGGGAGCATGGCGAGAGGCCTGCGAGAGTGGCCGGGTTCAGCGAGGGATCAGGACGAGTCATAAGAACATGCGAGTCTGGTTTCCGCGAATAGGAGTTGGGCAGCAGTGAGTCGTTCGATGATGTACATCGGGCCTTGGCAGCGAGGGCACTGCCAGGTGGCGAGCTTGTTCGCGGACGATGCCTCCGTGGCTGGCTTCGGCTGCTGAAGGAGAAGACGGCAAAGTGGGAGCAGTTGGCTGCGTGTGCGGTTGGCCAACCAGCCGAAGTAGCGGATGCGTGGGAAGCCTCGGGGTAATACATGCTGCAAGAAACGCCGCAGAAACTCCTCACAGGAGAGCGTCATGGTGCGTGACCGGCTGCCGTGGGCATAGTCCTTCCAGCGGAAACTTACTTCGGAATCAGAGACCGAGAGCAGGCGGTGGTTGGAGATGGCGACGCGATGAGTGTAGCGGGCCAGATAGTGAAGGACGTGTTTCGGTCCGCCGAAGGGCGGCTTGGCGTACACGACCCAGTCCTGTTGGAACAGGGTGCGCAGGAAGGCGTCGAAGTTCTTCTGCTCTGCCAGGGATCGGCACTCACCATAGAACGCGAGTTGATGGTTGCGAAAATCACGACGCAATCCAGCCACAAACTTGCCGCAGAAAACACGGCTGAGCACTTTGACGGGTAGGAAGAAGCGGGAGCGCGAAGGAATCCAGAGAGAGTGGTCGGGTGACAGTCCGCCTCCGGGGATGACGCAATGGATATGGGGATGGGATTGAAGTGTCTGTCCCCAGGTGTGGAGGATGGAGAGGAAGCCGATGAGGGCGCCGAGACGCTTGGGATCGGAAGCCACTTCGAGCAGCGTAGCAGCGCGGGCTTCGAACAGGAGTTTGAACAGGAATCTCTTGTTCTGCCAGATCAGGGGAACGAGGGAATGCGGCACGCTGAAGACCAGGTGAAAATATCCCACGGGCAGCAGTTCCTGCTGGCGTTTTGCCAAGCCACTGATCGCGAGCATTGCTCTGGCACTTTGGGCAATGCCGGTTGCGACACGAGTTATAAGAGATAGCCTGATGGCCGCATCGTGTGCACTGATCTCGATGTCCACCGAGTGCAGCGGTGCGGCACCTCGGCTACACCACCACCCTCCTTCCGCCGCACCAGCGGCTTAGTTCTGACGGGCAACCCTGAAGTAATCCCAAGGTAAGGTTTGCCGACGATGCATCACTTATCGGCTTTAGCTGCGACGCGTTCCGCCTGCGCATCACTCAAAGCGATAGCGAAGAGCTTCTGCGACAGCTCGATATCCAATTCGCCGGTAGATGGAATTTGATGTGGGATTCGCCAAGTCAGTGTAGAGGATGCAGCGATATTCAGCGTCACGCAGCCGTCTCGAAAGAGCGTGAACGCACGCCGCCGCGTGACCGTGTTTTCGTTTTTCTGGGGGCGTATAGACGCCTGACAGGCGGACTACTCCATCTACCGGCTCGCGGGCAACAGCCATAGAGACCGTTTCTCCGTTTCGATCCCACAACCACAGTTGTCCGGCCGCCAACCCTCGATCCACACGCAGTTCGGTATCGTCAGCAGACTCACCAATTTCATGCTGGAAAGCACGGCTCCAGAGAATCATCAAGCTGCGATCTTTCGGACCTGCCTGCCGTAACGTGCCTTCGATATCGGGAACTTCTCTGATCTCCAGAAGTTCATAAAGGCGGTTCCCCTGGAAAGGCGTGGCTGCCGATTTGGAACGCTCGCTCCATTGGCCCGAGAAAATCGCCGCTGTCGCCGCCTCGCCATTGACTCCTGGCAACGGGATGCCCGCATCCGCAATCGCGTCGGCCATTGCCGTCGTTACCGGTGGTTCCACCGGTGTCAGCGTCGCTGGAAATGTTAGGGGCGACTGCAGTACAACGCCAACAACGGCTTCCCGTTGAATTGCCATCCAATAGCGGCCCGGATCGCTGTGTGCAACGCGCGCGTGCAGGATGGAGAGAACCAGATTGTGGAGAACCGGTTGCGAGGAAAGGAAAACTCCAGCCCTGCTCAAAACGAACGCGGGATCTTCACTGAACACCACCTTGAGTTCCATCTGGGAGATTTTACTTGGTTTGGAGCGCCGGTCTGAGTGGGTTCATAGGCGGGTGCCAATTCGGAGCGGGTCACGGGCAACCCTTCCGTAATCCGGTATGGGAAGGTTTGCCGACCATCCGGGAGTTGACCGTTACATTTTTCTGGAGGGCAAATGCGCAGTCCGCTTTCAAGGCGGGCATCGCTTGGTGATGTCGAGGCGTTGTTGGATTAGGGTGCTGTAACTCTTCGTGAGCAAACTTGACGATCAATTGAATATTCGGAGCGCCAGTATTCATGAGACCCCGGTTACTTTCTTAGTTGCAGCTCTCACGGCCAAGGGCGACCGCGCATGTCGGTCACGATGACTTCAAGTGGTTCTCGGGAGGTCATCTGGCCCCCTGGAGTATTCATTGAATTCATATTCGGCAGTGTGCCAATGGGTGTGGCGCCTGCGGAAAAAAAAGGAGGCCCAAGCGGGCCTCCTGAGTTTTGGCCATGCAATCCGCTACCAGGTGAACGTCGCCCCGAGGCGGATGTGGCGTGAGATCTGCCAGAGGTTCGGTTGCCCGTACAGTGAGCTCTTAACCACGGGCAGCGGAAGCCCAAAGGCCACGCAGGCAGTGCAGGTTCCCGCCGCTTGAGAGTTGATCTCAGCCTGCGGATTGTATCCGGTCTCCACCTTCTGGTAGAACTGCGCGCCATCGATGCCAGCCACGGCCACCTCGTACGGGAAAAGCGCCGTACCCAGGTAACTCGAGTCGAATCCCGCCCAATACTCAGTGACGGAGTGCTGGTTCAGCAGGTTGGTGAAGTTTGCATTAAAACTCAGCACCTGGGACTCATTGTTATGGTTGACCTTGATGGAATGTTGAAGGTTGAAATCAGTTTGGGTATACCACGGCGTGCGCCGCGCATAGGGAGTACCGAGCGTGATATTCCCGACCGCGTCCTGGGTTACGTTGACCCAGTTGCCGCGGCCAAAGAGGTACGTGGACTCGACAGGGGCTGGAGTCCCTGCGCCAGCTGCGACCCCTAAACCCAAGTCACTGTACGAACTCACTGGGCTGCCCTGGTAGGCAACCTGGAAGAGTCCGAAGGTTGTGGTGTTGTTTCTAAAGCCGCCCTTCCAGGGCATCGCGTAGTACGCGTAGCCCTTGAACGCGCTTGGACGGTCCGTCGGCAGAGGGCCAGCATTGGACTTGCCATTGGCTTGGAAATAGTAGAACGGCTCGTCGAACGAACGGCTGGTGTCGGGCGAGTTGCGTCCGACCGAATCGGTTTGGTCGGTGGTGGTCAGGCCGGCATAGTTGCCCCACAGGCGGCTCCAGGTGTAGCTGAACATTCCGGAGAAACCCCTGCTCTGTGTCTTGGTCAACCGGAATTCCAGACCATCGTAGTCGCGGATCGCCTGGGGATTGTTTGGGCAGCCGGTACACGTGCCGAACGGCGTCAAGGGGTTGCCGTTAAACGCGGCTGTGCCCGGGCCGTAGGCGTCACCAAGAGAGGTCAGGTAGCTAGCGTAACCGTTGAGGGTCTTGTTCACACCCTGGCCCGGGTTGACAACGCTGTAGATTTCGAAAGCGCTGGGGTCGGCCAACGATGCGTCTTCGATGACGTGGTCAAGGCGGCGGCGATCATAGCGAGCTTCGAACGCCCAGTTCTTGTTGATCTGGTAATCCCAGCCCGCAACGATCTCGTGCTGGCGGTAAGGCTTCAACCCCGGCGCGATCGGTTCCTCGGGGCGGAGGTTGGTATTTTCAATCAGCGAAACACCGCTGGGGTCAATTAGAGATGGCGGGGTTACGCCGCCCACAAAATTGGCTCCCACAGTGGAGACGCCCGTCGGACAAGCGCGGCCGTTAACGAAGGTAAGACTTATGTCAGAGTTGCTGAATCCAGCGGGCGTCCCATCCGGGCCAAGGGCATAGCCGCAATTGTCAAATCCCTGTGCGCCAAACGAGGTCTGGGCCAGCAGCAGCTTCATGACGTCGTTGGTAACGCCATAGCTGCCAAAGATTTTCATCTTGCCGTCCCGCGATCCCCATGCGGCTCCCAAACGAGGAGCAATCTTGTCGGCCCACGAGAAGTTGATGGTTTTGATATTGGCGATCCCTATTCCCGCAGGGGCAGGCAGGGTTTCTTTTTCGACACGGATGCCGAGGTTGAGGGTTAGACCATGCCCAACTGTCCAGGCATCCTGCACGAATAAGGCATGGTTATGGTCGGTGGCGGGTACGGGCACGCCATCCGCATTTTTCAGCACAGTTGCGAAGTCACTCACATTAAGGTAGCCGTACTGGCCCGCGCAGAATCCCCATTCCGCCGTCAGAGTAGCGCAGTTTGCCCCGCCGAAGGCTGTTCCTGGACGAAAGCTGTTCCCAGCACCTTCACTCATGTTGACGAAGGGGAGGTTGCCGTGTTGATTAATCACGTTGGACAGTTTGTTGAATTGGTAGCCACCCTTGATGTTGTGGGTGCCCCACCAGCCGCCCTTGAAAAATGCCACGTCCTGGTTGAACTGGTAGTGCTTGCTGGCATTGACCTCAGTGTAGGATTGATCGAACGGAGCCGTAGTTGTTCCGGCAGGTACCGACAGAGTGGCCGGCAGGGGATGGCCCGCGTTATCGTTTACGCCTACGCCATTGGTTTGAAAGTTAAGGTCTACGCCGGTGGTAGGCCAGCCAAAGTCGTGATAGTTATTGAAGAAGTAGCCGTAACGGGTGGTGGCGACGATTTTCGGGGTCAGAGTGATATCGGCGCCAACGTTGTAAGTCGCGTTCGGGTTCGAGAAACCAAGACCGTGCGAATACTGAGTGATCGGGCTATTGATAAACTCATTCAGATAATTCGGATTGGTTGCCTGGGACGCAATCGGATCTGCTCCCGGCAAGCTGTCTCCGCTTTCACGCTGGTACTGGTATAGCCACGAACCAAAGACGCGAATCTTCTGCGTCACAACTGCGTCAATGCGGGCCGTGCTGAAGTACGTCTGCTGGTCCTGGGTAAAATGTTGGGCACCCAGGCCAAGGCCCAGATTCGAGGGGTTTAAAGTATTAGTGAAATCCACGACCCTACCCAGGGAATTGGACTGCGGCGCGAAGCCCAGAAAGAAAAACAAGCGATCCTTCAGGATCGGGCCGCCAACGGTGAAACCCGTTTGAGCGATCCGGTAATGGTCTCTTGTTGGCTGATACGTCTGGCTATCGTCGTCAAAGCCAGGCGCCGTTGCAGTGGCTCCGAAGGGGGCTCCAAGCGGATTGTAACGCAAAGTGGCATTCTGAGAGCCGTTCAGCGAGTCGCCTTCATACGTACCGAAAAACGATCCATGAAAAGCGTTCTGGCCCTTTTTCATGACGACGTTGACCACGCCGCCCAGAGCGCCGCCATGCTCCGCCTCGATGCCTGAACTCTTAACCTGGACTTCCTGAATGAACTGGAAGGGGACGTTTGCACCGGAAGCTCCGCCGGCGATGTTTTCGGTGTCCTGCCCTTCCACCAGATACTGGTTCTCCGAATCCGATCCTCCACCCACCGAGAAACCGACGGCTTGTCCGTTGCCATTGCTGCCCGGCAGGGAACCGCCGGAGTTGCCGGTCATGCCGGCCGTCCCACCCATAAGAGGTTCGTTGCGAGCCATTGGAGAGAATTGAATGACCGACTGGAACGAGTAACCGTGAGGAATGTCATTAATTACGTCTTGGGTGACGTTGGTTTGATTCGTGTTTGTGGTGACGTCAATCACCGGCGCCTCGCCATTTACTTCGACCACGGTGCCGGCTGCGCCCACCGCCAGAGTCAGATCCAGAGTAGGAAGGTGTCCTACTTCAACGGTGATGCCTTCGCGCTGCAATTCAGAAAATCCCGAGGCCTTCACCATCACTGTGTAAGCGCCCGGTGGCAGGTTGGCGAAACGATAGTAGCCGCTGCTGTCGGTTTCCAAGCTCTTCGAGCCTCCCAGCGAAGTGCCGGTCAGCACGACCGATGCTTTGGCAACGACGGCGCCGCTGGCGTCTTTCACGGTCCCCTGCAATCCGCCGGTAGTCTCTTGAGCGAAAACATTGGCAACCAATGCCAAGCCGGATAGCAGCAGAGACGTAACTGCTATCAGCACGACGCGCACGCTTGATTTCTTAAATCGCATTGATCTCCCCTTATCGAAATTCTCTGGATCAGTCCTCGAACCACTGAGGACCCTCCGCACACCACGTCTGGAGTGCATTCGGATGGCCACAGGTTTCATTGGTGTAAGGCCCGACCCTCGGGCGTGGTGGCATGGGGAATGAGCGTACAAGCCAAGGCAACGGACTGACGCGATTCTCGAATTGGCGCCAAGCGTTGGAGTGGCTGAATTGACCAGGAAATCTACCAAACCACAGAGGTCAGCGATAAATGGATATTAAAAACCGGAGCGCGATTGAACGCGTGACGGGTTTCGCTTGACGCTGCGATGGTTAACATACATACTGGTTGGTATTATGCGTGCACGCAAGAATTCGAAACCTAGAGCGACCAGGCTGCGCGATCCTGAGCGCACGCGCGAGCGCTTGCTGCAGGCGGCATACCGCGAGGTCTACAGAACGGGCTTTCAAAGCGCCGGCCTGGACACAATTCTGGCCTCAACCGGAGTCACCAAGGGAGCGCTGTACTACCACTTCAAAAACAAGGAAGCCTTGGGCTATGCCATCGTCGAAGAGATCGTCGAAGAAATTACCCGTGACAGGTGGGTACGTCCGCTGCAGCGGAGCAAGGACAAAGACAAGGACGCTATCGATGCTTTGATCGGCATTGTCCGGGCGATACCGGCTCGGCCAAAAGACGTAAAGGGCGGTTGTCCCCTGGTCAATTTGGCGCAGGAGATGTCTCCACTCGACGAGCAATTCCGCGAGCGATTGGAGAGGATCTTTCATGCCTGGCAAGACGAAATTGCCACGGCTTTCCGGAGGGCGCAGTCTCAGGGAGCGGTCCGCCGCGACTTGGTTCCGGAAGAGATTGCGAGCTTTCTGATCGCGCTGGTCGAAGGCTACGAAGTGCTGGCAAAGAATGCTCAAGACGCGAAGGTGTGGAATATGGGAATCAGAAATATCGTGGCCTGGCTAAGATCTCTTCGGGCGCCGGGCAACCACAAGCGTGGCTGATCGCATCGCTTCTAAAGTGATGTGTACTACGTACCGACCGGTTTGTATGCTTGGACAATTCGCATCGCAACTGCAACCAAAACATGCCCTCCCCAAATCAATCGGGCGAAGCGTTTCATGCTACATCACTAAAAAGGAGAACGAATAATGAGAAGGATCACAGTGTCGCGCAGGAATCTGCTCGCAACAGGAGCCTGGGCGTTGGTTGGTGCCGTAAGCCTGCCGCCAGCGGCAAGCGCTAGCGCATTGGGAGGGCAGAACTTAGCGAACGAGGAGATCATCCGGAAGTGGTACGCGGCGTGGGAACAGAAGGACTTGGGCACGTTCAATGCACTGCTCGCCGACGACTTCACCTTTACGAGCGCCGCCGGCGACGACCACATCAGCAAGAGCACTTTCAAAACACGTTGCTGGGACACACAGATTGATTTCATTGGACATTTTGAGCTGGAGCGGCTCACCACCGGTGCGGACGATGCTTTTGTGAAGTATCTTTGCCACACCAAGAACGGTAAATCATTCCGGAATGTGGAGTATCTCCGAATCAAGAGCGGAAAGTTGGAATCCATTGAGTGTTATTTCGGCGCGCAATCCACCTTTCCGTCAGCAGTGAGCGCTGGGCAGAAGTAACTACGGCCGGCTTTTTTCTGCTCGCAGTGAACGAGGGCTATGTCTTGTTGGCAAAGAATGCTCAAGATACCAAGGTGTAGACATCGGAATCAGAAATATCGTGGGCTGGTTGCGACCCGTGTAGGCGCAGCGACGGGCGGGTTGATCGCGTCGGTGCTAAGAAATAGTTCTACAGAGGTGACATACCAACCGGTGCGTATGCGATCGCATCGAACGAGAAGCGGCTCCTGATACCTGATAGAGGACAGCACTGATATGCACTCAACCGCAGGAGAACCTTACGCAGCCTCAAAGAGTGCCGGGCGCCCTTTTGTCGCGAAAGGAGAATCGATGATCTTGCAACGTCGGACAATTGGTGCCGTTGGCGCGGCGTTCGTTGTACTCGTTACGATTCAGCCCAGTCGCGCGCAGACCGAAGCCGCAAATCCTGCAGCCATCAAGCCCTTCAAGGCTCATATTCCGGATAGCGTGCTCGCCGATCTGCGGCGCCGCCTGGCGGAAACCAAGTGGCCCGATCAACTGCCGGGCACGACCTGGGAATACGGCGCTGACATTAGCAAAGTGCGCGAACTCGCAAACTATTGGCAGAAAGATTATGACTGGCGCGCGCAAGAGGCCCAAATCAACCGATTCGATCAGTTCACCACCGAGATCGACGGACAGACGATCTACTTCATCCACGAACGATCGCCGCGACCGGATGCAATCCCCCTGATGTTGATTCACGGATGGCCGGGCTCGGTCTTGGAATTCTTTGCTCTGATCGACCCGCTCACGCATCCCAAGGACAGCAGCACACCGGCGTTTGATGTGATTATTCCCTCCATTCCTGGGTTTGGATTTTCTGGACCGACGAAAAGCCGGGGTTGGGACACGGTGCGGATGGCCAAAGCGTTCAACGTCCTGATGGATCGTCTGGGCTACTCCAGATTCGGGATTCAGGGCGGTGACTGGGGTTCTGCGGTTGCGGAACAGATGGCGCGCCAGGCCCCTGCCCGTGTCATCGGACTCCATTTGAACCTTATTGCCGTTCCACCTCCCACCCCGGATGCAATGAAAGGACTGACCGCGGAAGAGCATCGGCGCTATTCACAGTGGTGGGACCAGGGGGGTGCGTTCTTCAACCTTCAGTCGAGGGAACCGCAGACACTTGCGTATGCTCTGACCGATTCACCGGTGGGGTGGATGGCCTGGTTGGCAGTGAAATTCCAGGATCTCACTGACAATGACGGAGATTTTCTGCATTCGGTAGATCGTGACACGTTCCTCACCGATGTAACATTTTATTGGGTCACTGGGACGGTGGGCTCCTCCATGCGCATTTATCGCGAGCACCGGCTCGCCGAAAGCGACGAAGCTGGGCCCAAATTGACGACTCCGGTGGCCTATGCCGTATTCCCGAAGGAAGTCGCAGTTGCGCCCGAGCGCTGGATTGATCAGTACTACAACGTCGTGCAAAGGACCGAAATGCCGAAGGGCGGCCACTTCGCCGCACTCGAACAACCCGATCTGATGGTGCAGGACATTCGACTATTTTTTGCCAAACTCAATCGAGGTGAGACTTCTCGAAACTTGGAGAAAAAACAGTGAACCGATCCCAATGTGCACCGGAGAAAATCTGATGAAGCGAACGATGGTCAAGACGATCCGGTTGGGAACCTTCGCGCTGATTGTCGCGCTGACCGCGGCGTGGCTGATGCAAGCGCGGAACGCTCAAGCACAGGATGCTAAATCGCCGTATCCCAGCATGGCCCCGCTCGAGCAGTACCTCATGGCGGATCGCAATGCTGAGATCGCTTTGGCGCGCACCGCCGCCCCGAAATCCATATCGGCCGACGCCTCGGTCGTGGTTCTCACGGGCCATGGCTACGAGCCTGGCGCCAAGGGCACCAACGGCTTCGTGTGCATCGTGGAACGAGCGTGGATGTCGCCATTTGACCACCCGGAGTTTTGGAACCCCAAGAATCGGAGTCCCATCTGCTACAACCCGGCCGCCGCGCGATCCATCCTGCCGTACACGTTTAAGAGGACGGAGTTGGTATTGGCTGGATTGACCAACCCTCAGATTCTCGACCGCATCAAGGCGGCGGTTGACAAAAAGGAACTGCCGACCCCGGAACCGGGTGCGATGTCCTACATGTTGTCGAAGGAATCGTACCTTAGCGATAAGGTCGGGCATTGGTGTCCCCATTTGAGGTTTCACATTCCAAAAACAGACCCAGCGAGCTGGGGTGCGGACTTTGACGACTCCCCGGTCGTGCTGGATCCCCGCTTTGTTCCGGAGCCGGAAACCATTTTCTTAGTACCAGTTGGCAAGTGGTCGGATGGAACGCCTGCCCCAGAAATATAGGACACAACGATGAACACTCTGAAGATGGGTTCAGCCGAACATGCTGTCTCGAATCCAGAAGGCGCTTGCAATTCTCTGGTTGACCGCGCGGCGCAGCATTCGTGTGCGCCCTTGGTCATAGCACGCGACGTGGGAGAACAAATGGCGAGATCGATGGAGACATACCCGGGGTTGCAGGCGATTGCGAAGCCACAGTCTCTCCGCGTGGCCATCAAAGCCCGGGGGAAGATTCTCTTTATCAATCTGGACGACGTGGTCACCGTTCAGGCTGAGGGCAAATGCGTGTTGCTCCAGCAGAATGCGAGGTCCTACCTCCTGCGTGAGTCTATTTCGGTGGTGGCTGAAAGACTCGAAACCCATGGATTCATCCGCATCCACCGATCTGTGCTCGTGAACACTTCGTTTGTGGAAGAGATCAAGCCGCTTTCGACGGGAGAATACTCCCTTCGAGTCGAGAGCGGCAAGGAATATACCGTCACCCGCACTTACAAGAAAAATCTCAAATCGCTCGCGGAATTCTGGATGGGCAAGGGCGCGTTCTTCCCGGTTAAACCCAGTAGCCTATCGGTTAAGGTACACACGGAAAGAGACGGTAGGAAGATGCCCGCACTCTCACGCTAACAGGCGGCCAGCCTATCTGCGATTTTTACCGATCATTGGCGCAAATGGCAGTTCCATAAATCCTTGACAGCGATTCTAGGCGGTTAACGGGCAACCCTTCCATAATCCCGTAAGGTAGCGGTCGCCGACCAACCGGGAACTACCGTGAATTTCCCCGGCTGTCTGAGAGGTATACTGCCCCAGGTAAAGCGTTCGCTTGGACGCCTGCAGTCCACTCTTTGCCTGCGGGGTTGCATGAAAAAGAGCTTAGGATCGCTGTTTCTTCCACTCCTGGTGTGCCTGTCGCATGCGCAACAAAGCTCTCCCGCTCGCGGGCCCGCGCTCGTACTCACTCATGTGACCGTGATTGACATGACTGGCGCGGCAGCTAAGCCGGACGTCACGGTGATCATCACCGGCGCCCGCATCAGCCAGATCGGGAGAAGCGGAACGATTCAAATACCCCAGAATGCTCAGGTAGTGGAGGCCCGAGGCAAGTTCCTGATCCCCGGCCTCTGGGATATGCACGTGCACTGGGGAGACACTGAATACTTGCCTTTGTTTCTTGCTAACGGTATCACCGGAGTTCGCATCATGTGGGGTCACACCCGCCACCACGAATGGCGGCGCCAGAGTGAGTTAGGTCACTTGCTCGCTCCTCATCTCGTTATCGCGAGCGCCCTAATCGACTGCCCCAAACCGTTTTGGCCAGGCTCCGTCAGTGTGAAAACCGAAGCCGAAGCGCGCCAGGCGGTCCTCACGGCGAAACAAGATGGTGCGGACTTTGTGAAGGTGTACTCCTTCCTTCCCCGCGAAGAATACTTCGCAATCGTCGACGAAACCAAGAAGCAAGATATCCATTCGCCGGGCATATCCCTTTCTCGGTGCCCCCCGAGGAGGCATCCCGTGCCGGACAGAAGTCTTTCGAGCATTTGATGGGTCTCCTGCCCGCCTGTCCAAGCAGAAGCGACGAATTCTTCCAGGCCGCACAGGCCGACCTGGCCGAGGAACTTTCTACCGGCAAACCCACCTTCTGGGGCTCCCGTTACAAGTCGATGCGTCAGGCCGAGATCGACAACTACAGCCCCGAACGTGCGGCCGCTCTCTTCGCCGGGTTCAAGAAGAACGGCACCTGGCAAGTTCCGACTTTGACCGTGCTCCGATCCCTCGCGTACGTCGATGATCTTTCATTCACCAACGATCTCCGCATAAAATACATGCCGCCATGGGCTCGCAAAGATTGGACACCGGACAAAGCTCCTTACCTTTACGGGCCGCGCACGCCCGAAGACTTCGCTTTCGCCAAGAAGGAATTCCAAAAGGATCTGGAACTCGTGGGAGCCATGCAAAAGGCCGGCGTTGGCATTCTGGCAGGCACCGACGCTTCCAATCCGTTCTGCATGCCGGGATTCAGCCTGCACGATGAGCTGGGCCTGCTCGTTAACGCCGGCCTCACGCCCATGCAGGCGCTGCAGACCGCGACTCTCAATCCGGCTCGCTTCAACGATCAGGAAAAAGATCTGGGCACCATCCAGAAGGGCAAAATCGCAGACCTTCTCCTTCTCGACGCCAACCCACTTGACGACATTTCAAATACCCGGAAGATCGATTCTGTGATTTACGGTGGAAGGGTATTGTCGCGGTCCGATCTCGACAAAATGCTGGCGGACGTCGAGGCCCTCGCTAGCCGTCAGCCAATCTCGGAAGTCATGATGAAGGCGATCCAGGAAAAAGATGTCGCGCCTGCGATCCAGCAATATCGGGAGCTGAAGGCGGCTCAGCCCGGCAAATACGATTTTGGCGAAAACGAGTTGATCGGTCTCGGTTATCAACTCATCCATGGAAAAAAACTTCCAGAGGCGATCGAAGTCTTCAAGCTTAGCGTCGAAATGTTTCCCAATTCCTACAACACTTACGACAGCCTCGCCGAAGCCTACATGGACAATGGCGACACGAATCTCGCTACCCAGAACTACCAGAAGTCATTGCAGCTCAACCCCGGAAACCCGAACGCAACCGAGATGTTAAAGAAGCTGAACTCTAAATAAGCCAAACCTGCGCAGAGTTCCCCCGTTTGGGTTGAGTGACGGGTAACCCTGACATAATCCGGTAAGGAAGGGTTGCCGACTATCCACCCAGAGGGCGGACGACACATCCTCGACGTTTCATGTTCTTCAACGCAGTTAGCAGCGGAGTATGAGCGAAAAATTCTCTTGGGTTAGCGGCGATCGGAGCGACTGGATCGCCGAGGACATAATGGTGGACAACCAATCGCCCAACTTCTTTTTCTCGAGCAGGGCAGTGTTCGGCCCGAAGCAACGGGTGGGACCGGATATCTGAATCCTGATGACATCTAGCGAGGACGGCGGCAACACGCCGGAGCGCTCCCACAGGTCCGTTCTTTTTCCAAACCGCTCAGATCAGGCTGACCGCTTCGGCTGGACCGCTTAGGTCTTGCGACCGTCCTAATTTGCTTGATAACATCAGCCCCATGTTGCACAACGGCCGCGCCCTGTTGCTCTCTGTTCTTCTCGGAATCGGATCTCCTGTTTACCTTTTTCCCCAGAACTCACCCGCGAAGCCCTTGGAAAAGGATACGCCTCAGACCACAGCTGCCGGCGTCACCTTCACTGCTCCTGCCGGCTGGTCCGTCTCCGGGGCTCCCGCGGCGATCGCGCTTCTCGCGCCCGAAGGAGATACGCACATTGCCATCCTCGATGAGAGAGCGTCTGACGCCGCCACCGCCGTGACCCAAGCGTGGGCCACATACAAGCCCGGGTTTTCGCGGCCCTTACGAATCTCCGTCGATGTTCCCGATCGCGATGGTTGGGCCGCCGGCAAGCGGTTCGTCTACGAGACCTCCCCTAATGAGCGCGCCGTGGTGGTCGCTCTCGCCCGCCGCGCCGGCGACATCTGGAGCGTTGTCATTCTGGATGGTGCGGAACCCACTTTTGAGAAACGCGGCGCACAAGCGGGCCTAATCGTGGGAAGCCTTCGCCCCGGCGGCTACCAGCGCGAGTCCTTCGCCGGGCGAAAGCCCCTGCCGCTCACCCCCGAACGCATCGAAGCGTTACGCAGTTTCGTCGAAGCGTCCATGAAGAAATTTGATGTCCCCGGCGCCGGCTTCGCCCTAATCGACCAGGGCAAGGTCGTCTACGAAGGCGGCATCGGCGTCAAAGAACTCGGCAAGTCCGATCCAGTCGACGCCCACACGGTCTTTATGGCCGCCTCCAACACCAAGGGCATGACCACGCTGCTGCTCGCCAAACTCGTCGATGAAAAGAAGCTCGACTGGAATGAGCACGTCACCAAGGTCTACCCCAGCTTCAGACTCGCCGACGCAGCCATCACGCAACAAGTCGAGATCAGACATCTCATCTGCGCCTGCACCGGCCTGCCCCGCCAGGACTTCGAATGGCTCTTCGAGTACAAGAACTACAAACCCGCCTCCACATTTACGCTGCTCAGTGGCATGCGCCCCACCAGTAAGTTCGGTGAGGTCTTTCAGTACAGCAACCTCATGGCCTCCGCCGCCGGCTACGTCGCGGCCAACGTGTATGAGCCCGGTACCGAACCCGGCGCCGGCTATGATCGCGCCATGGAAAAAGAGATCTTCAACCCTCTCGGTATGGCCGATACCACCTTCGACATGGAGAAGGCCCAGGAAGGAAACTATGCCAAGCCCCATTCGGACGATATTGATGGCAAAACCAAACTCATCAGGATGGAGCAAAACTATTCAGTAGTTCCCTTCCGCCCGGCCGGAGGCGTTTGGACCTCGGCGCACGACTTGTCCCAATACGCCCTGCTCGAAATCCGGCGCGGCAAACTCGCCAACGGCCAGCAGTTTGTCTCTGAAGAAAACCTCCTTATGCGCCGCAAGCCGCAAATCCCTATCGGCGAGGACCAAACCTACGGCATGGGACTGGAAGTCAACAATCATTGGGGCATTCCCATCGTTCACCACGGCGGCAGCCTTTTCGGCTACAAAAGTGACTGGATGATCCTTCCCGAATCCGGCATCGGCGCCGTGCTCCTCACCAACTCCGATAACGGCGGCAGTCTCCTCGGCCCTCTGATGCGCCGCCTCGTTGAAATTGTCTACGATGGCAAGCCCGAAGCCGCTGCCAGCATTGATACCGGCGCAGCTAATTACCGAAAGGCAGTCGCGAAAGAACGGGCGCGCCTCGTCTACCCTGCCGATGGCGCCGAAGCCGCCAAACTCGCTCCCCGCTATATGAGTGCCGAACTCGGCAACATTCAAGTGAAAAGGTCCGGCGCCGACACTACCTTTGTCCTGGACGGTGGCGAAAGCAGCATGGCCACTCGCAAGAACGATGACGGAACGATTTCGTTCGTTGAAGCCGACCCGCCTTTGGCTGGTTTCGAGTTCGTGAGGGGCGAGAAGGAGGGCAAGCGCACCCTCATCGTTCGCGACGGCCAACACGAATACATCTTCGCCGAGACCAATTAGATCGGCGGTAGCGCTTCGAGGGGTTCGACCCGCACGAGCTGGCAATCAATTGCGTTCATCAGTTTCAATTTGAGCCAATGGTTGGAAACGACCCCCAAGCTGCAGCTGGCTTTGAGCAACATTGTGTAGAGGACGTTCTGCATGACCGCCTGCAGGGATTACATCTTTTGCTAGCTGTCGTTTGCACTCTTGACTCCGTCAGGGGGCTCTTGGTTCGGCAGATCCGGGCGCTTGCCGAAGTAACGAGCAAAATCCTCGACTGCATGCAGGTAGCTTTCGATTGTAGATTGAGAGTAATTGCGACCCTGGAGTTCTTCCAGCATCCGCTTTCGTAGATGGGTCACAGGGGCCTCCTTGTGACCCACAGATTACTCCTGTTGCGTCACGGTCGGCTGCAGACACGCGAAGCGTCCGCCGTTAGGCTTCGTTCAAGTCCCGTTAGAGGAAGTGTCGGACCACGCTCCGGGCGAGTGACGGGCAACTCTTCCCTAATCCTATAAAGGAAGAGTTGCCGACAACCCGCGAAATTGAAATGAGAACAAGCCTGTCCGAGTCCCAAAGGCTGCGCTTTAGTGTCCGAATTTATTATAGCGGCGTCCAGAAACGGACGGCACGGACTCACCCATCGCATATTAAGTCGTTTACAATGTGGCGCTTAGTTTTGGTAGGCGTGATGCAGATGCCCGGCAGGGAGACTAAGAACATGTTCTTCGTTCGCGATTTACGAGTTGCGGCTTATTCGTTAATTCGGACTCCAGGGCTGGTAATCGCGGTAGTTCTCACATTGGCGCTTGGTATCGGGGCGAACGCTGCCATTTTCACGCTAGTGCGCGGAGTCCTGCTCAAGCCCCTTGTCAACCGCGACGAGGATCGGCTGATCTATTTCCGACAGAGCGCCCCCGGCATCGGCGAGGAAAACGCGGCATTTTCCGTTCCCGAGCTAGACGATCTGCGCGCAAGCGTGAAAACCCTAAGCGCGTTTGGCGACTTCTCCGCCATGGACTTCACCATGATCGGCCTCGGTGAGCCTCGTTCCATTCGAGGTGGCGTTGTTGGCGGCACGTATTTCGATGTGATGGGCCTTCATCCCGTGCTCGGACGCCTCATCGGACCTCAAGACGACGGTCCTAAAGCTGCCGGCGTCGTTGTTCTTACGTACCGTTTCTGGACGACCGCTCTTCACAAGGATCCTTCGGTCCTCGGCAAAACCGTTCGCCTCGGTAGCATCGGTGATCGCTCTGCGACGGTCATTGGCGTCCTCGAACCTTGCGTCCCATATCCGCAAGATACCGAAATTATTTCCAACATCGTCACCAGCCCGCATCATCTTTCCGCCACCATGGTCACTGGCCGCATCCATCGCATGACTGAGCTTTTCGGTCGCCTCGCTCCCGGAGCTACCCTCGAGCAGGCTCGCGCCGAGTTGCGCTCCGCCTACTCCGCGATGAAGAAGGACCACCCCGAAGCCTATGCGCAGGAAGCGAACTTCCAGATCGGGACCAAGTTGCTTCGTGACGAAATCACGTCGGGCGCCAGAACCGTGCTGCTGGTGCTCCTCGCAGCGTCAGGGCTGGTCTTCATCATCGCGTGTTCCAACGTCGCCAATCTGATTCTGGCGCGGACGGTTCGCCGCGAAGGCGAGTTGGCGGTCCGGGTGGCGCTGGGCGCAAGCAGAGGCGCGTTGCGCCGCATGCTGCTGGCCGAGAGCCTTCTGCTCTGTGGCGCGGGCGCCGCACTCGGGGTACTGAGTGCGCAGCCACTGGTGGCTGTTCTCGCCCGCTACGCCTCGCGCTTTTCGATTCGCGCGCTCGATTTCAGAGTCGATTCCAGCTTGCTTTGGGTCGGAGCGGCGCTGGCCGTCGTCGCCGCAGTGATTCTCGCCCTCGTCCCGCGCCTGCCCTCTTCTTCCGGCACGTCTGGCACTCCGAGGGGACTAAGCCTATCAAGCGGAAGTGTGCGCATCACCGGCAGCACGAGCCGCCGGCAGCGGATCTTCGCGGTGACACAAATCGCCGCGTCCTTCGTGTTGCTAGCCGGCGCAAGTACGTTGATCACTACGCTGATCGCACTGCAGAGGACGCAGACGGGTCTGGACACGCAGCACGTCCTCGCTATCGATGTTCCTGCTATGTCTTATGGAAAGACACCGCAGCAGGTGGTCGATTTCTACAAGGAAGCGATCCGTCGCATTGATGCCCTGCCGGGCGTGAGTAAGACAGCGTTCGGCGACGTCGTTCCCTGGCGCGATGGTGGCGGCCCCGGCAGCGCTCTGCAGTTCTCCGGAGACGGACATGTCCATGCCGCCGGAGTAGAGGATCCCCGGGCGCACTCGCGATCCATCTCTCCCGGATTTTTTGCGGCGCTTGGCGTTCCTATCGTTGCCGGCCGCGATTTCAATGTGCTCGACGATCAGGATGATAATCAGGAGCGCGTCGTTATCGTCAGCGAGACTCTCGCACAACGCATGTTCCCTAATCAGGATGCGATCAATCGGCATGTCTATTGGACGGATCCGGTGTTGCAATTCTTTCCTGGGACCGATCTCGAAAAGTCGCGTCTGATGGCGCCGCACCGCATCATCGGCGTCACCGCCGACATTGACGATGGACACGTCGTTCCCGAACCCACGCTCACTATTTACAGCCCCTTTAACGAAGGTATGATTTTCGGCGGTCGCCTCTTCATCCACACGGGTGCAAATCCCTATGCGCTGGTCATGCCGGTTACGCGCGTTATTCACGACGTGTCTGCCGATCAGCCCGTTGAACGCGCAGCCAGTCTCGAAGACATTCGTGCAGAGGTGCTCACGCCGGACCGTTTAAACTCGCTGGTATTCGGCGTATTCGCGGCTGTCGCGTTGGCGATTGCCGTGGTGGGCGTCGCGGGCGTACTGGCGTTTTCGGTGAGCGCGCGGACGCGCGAATTCGGCATCCGGCTGGCCCTGGGATCGGAGCCGCAGCGACTCCTCAAGGGCGTGATCGCAGAGGGCACCGTGATTGCCGCGGCGGGCGTCCTTGCAGGCGCGGCATTCGGGTTCGTGCTGGCGCGTTTGGCGGGCAGATATTTCCTGGACATCAAGATGCCAGGCGCATTGCCGGTGTTTGTCTCTGCGTTCGTACTGATGGCGGTCGCGATTGTCGCGTCGGTGCTGCCCGCGGCACGCGCAGCGCGCGTCGATGTTATGCAGGCGTTGCGCTCCGAGTAACCGTCGGACGGGCGGGTCAGGGTTACCGGCGACGTGGGCGGTTGACGCTAGTGCTTTTTCGGACGCGACGCCGGGATGAGTGCTCAAGGCTGAAAGGAAGCTGGGACCTCCCACTACAAGCGCCCGCTACAAGTCTGCCGCCACTTTGACGGAGGAAGAGATGAAGAAACAACTCTCGCTAGTCACGCTTTCCGTTCTGGCATTCGTTCTTGCCCTGCCGGCCACTGCTCAGACGCATAAATACAGCATTTTGTACAGCTTCAAGAACAATGGTACGGATCCATCCCAGCCCACGTCATTGATTCTCGATTCGAAGGGTAATTTATACGGCACACCTTTATACGGGAAGTTTGGAGATGGAACCGTCTTTGAGCTCTCGCCGAAAGGCGTACTGACCCTCCTGCACAGTTTCAACGGGACCGATGGAGCGGGGGCACTCAGCCTCACGCGAGACAACCGTCAGGGGAATTTGTACGGAACGGCGCAGCTTGGAACTTCCCCAGGTACAGTCTTCGAACTGATCAAGAGTGGAGCGACCTACAGGCTGTCCACTCTTTACAACTCTTCGGGAGCTGAGCCCCAGACCGTAACTCTCGATTCAAGCGGCAACGTCTTCGGAACGGACCATGCGTGCACCTGCATCTTTGAAATACCAGTGGGCGGCCAATGGAAGGAAATCTACTACGCCGGTGGTCAGCCGACTTATCCCGTCGGAGATTTGATAGTCGATAAGTCGGGAAACCTGTTTGCTTCGATCGACTACGAGGGGATCGGAGCGTTCGGATGGATCTTGGAATTGGAAAAATCAGAATTCAATCTTGTTCCAACTTCCATTCTCCGATCCTGCCACCGGATCTGACTTCTTACGACAAGATCTCTCCGGAAATGACGAATGATTCTGCCGGTCAGTGGAAGGTTCTTTATCGACCGAGAACATCAATAAACTTCCGCATTGCTGGACTCATGCCGCCCGACGAGTTGGAATCTTATTTGCTGGATCCGGATTCAATGTACCAACCATTTGTTTGCTCTGGCGCTTCCCTCGATTTGCAGAGCGGCGCAGGTCCGTGTTGAGGGTGCCGCTCCGCTGTGCTCAGAAAGCTACGAAGCCTGTCTCTGCTTGACGAGATGCATCTTGGAGCGCTGCTTTTCTTTCATCTGCTCAGTCGAAATAACTCTGCGGCCCAGGTCCGCGAGTCGCACCAGCTCAAGCTGGATCGCTTGCAGCCGTTCATTCCTCTGTCCGTGCTCGCCTTGAGCATCGGATCCCATCCGACCGCTGCGTCGAAACTGCTCATTTAAGTCGTGAATGTTGGCGATCTCCGCTCGGAGCTTTCCAATCTTTTCCCGAAGAACCCCTAGATGATCCATGTCACCAGAATAGCTTATCTACTGATTTTTCGGCGGCCTTTCTCCATAAATGGGCTCACCGCCAAGAAATTGTCTTCGTTTCAGATTCCTGAAACCCTTAGTCCATTGGCCCGGTTTCCCGTAAACCCGAAAGACTGAGTGAGGAGGGTTTGCGTTCCAAGACGATAGGTGACATCCTCCCCACGGAGAAAACAGCAATGTGTTTTTCAGCCACGGCGAATTTTGTGGGCAGCGGGGTTCTGGGCACTATCGGTGTCTTTACATTAACGAAGGTTAAACACAGGCGCGAACTGCTGTTCGCATCTCTGCCCGTGCTATTCGCGCTGCATCAGTTCATCGAGGGGTTCGTATGGCTGGGATTGGATGGAGTTCTCTCGCCAGCCGTAACTCACGACATGGGTGCAGCATTTATGCTTTATGCGCAGGGCCTGCTTCCTTTCCTCTTGCCGCTCAGCGTCTTGCTCTTCGAGCCGGATGTGAACAGCCGCAGGCGCATGCTGCCCTTCCTCGTGCTCGGCGGGGCAACGACGCTATACATCTTGTGGGCGTTGATCGCATTTCCGTTGCAGGTTTACGTCAAGGGAAACAGTATCGTGTACATCAATCAAGCGACCAATAACACTGCGGTTGCTGTGCTGTACGTAATTGCAACTTGCGGTTCGCTGTTTTTCTCAAAGATCAGGATGATGGTGGTTTTCGGCGTGGCCAATCTCGCGATCGTGCTGGTCGTAATGGGGATTAAGCGTTACGCATTTACCTCTGTCTGGTGTGCGTACGCGGCAGTCGCAAGTGTGATCATCCTCGCCTGCTTCTGGACGAGTGACGAAGAAAGACCCTTCGGCTACGCATAGCACGAACGCCATTCAAAAGTTTGGCTGTTTGGGAAGAAACTAGACTTTTTCAACAGCCACGCCTGTCATCTAGGGCCTTCGGCCCGCCAAAGCTCATGAAAGTCGCTCAGAGCATGTTTCCAATAGGTTGCGCGGGGATGGAGAACTGACTTTCGACCCTGATTTCGCCAACCATCGCTCCTCGGAGGCGACCACAGATGCCGATTACTCTTGCACACGGGACAGGTTCCCGTTTCTGAGCAGTGTCTGCATTTGTGACTGACCTCCCGCCAAATTATTCCTTGCTCCCGCGAACCCCAGGGCGCATACTTTCGCGCATCAGGGGTGCTCCTATGCACAGAATGATTTTGCTGTTCGTCCTTGCCCTGCTTACCATCACCGCGGGGCATACCACTCCGCCATCGACCGACTGGGCGATTAATGCCACAGCGATCGAGGCGTGCAGCTGTCCTCACTTCTGCATGTGCTATTTCAATGCACATCCGGCCGCTCACCACGAGAATGGCAAGACTGAACACTTCTGCAAGTTCAACAACGCTTACAAAGTGAACAAGGGACATTATGGGAATATCGATCTCGCGGGCGCCAAGATCTGGCTCAATGGCGATCTGGGAGGCGATTTCTCGCAGGGTCAGATGGATTGGGTGGTAGCTACTTTCGATAAAGGGACGTCGGCCGAACAACGCCAGGCGCTGGGGGAAATCCTGGGCCACGTTTTTCCGGTGAAGTGGAAGTCATTTCAGACTGCCGAGGGCGACATCGATACCTGGACTTTTGACAAAGACCAGGCTCACGCGACTCTCAACGGCGGCAAGACGGCGGAAATCAAACTCAAGCGTTTCCAGGGCATGACCGACGATCCGGCAGTACTCAGGAACGTGAAGTACTGGGGCACGCCGCGCAACGACGGTTTCATCATGATGCCTAACGAAATTGAAACTTACCGGGAAGGTCCAAAAGCCTACGAGTTCAAAGGAACGAACGGCTTCCTGCTGACGTTCGACATGACCTCCAAGGATCTTCCCGCCGCCAAGGGTTCCTCGATGAGTTACTAACGAAACTTCAGTTGCTAATCGAATGCGCCAGGACTCCTGGCGCATTTTTCTTTTGAGGGTCAATGAGTTGCTAACGCCCCGATTACGTAAACCATCGGCAAAACAGCAAGCAACGTGGCAGGATCTTTACCCGCTCATTGCAGCTTTGCGTACTGTGTTTGGCTTTGCTTCAGGATAGGAATGTCGGGGCTGATCAGAACACTAGCCCCATTCGGCCCGCCTGATTTCATGCCTGACGGGTTTCCCATTGAAAGACCGATGCGTCGCGCCAAGTCCCGAAAGCGGGGCGACGAGTGCAAGGTGTCGAATTCCTGGTCGGCCGCAACGAAAGTGAGGAGCATGGAGCGGTCCGCATACGCCTTTTCGAGCATCGCGAGAGCATTTTCTTTGTCACCCAGGCCGACATAAACTTCAGCAAAGTTATACGCCGGCACATAACTCCGTTTCGACCAGCGCTCCAGCTCTTTCAAGACATTTTCCGCATCGCCCTTCCTTCCTGCGAGTGCATAGGAGCGGCCGAGTTCGGCTAAAGGCCAAGGTATGGTGGACTCGACTTTGCGCGCTTTCTCGTACTCTGCGACTGCACGGGGAAGGTCGCCCTTCGCGTCATAGGCCGATCCCAGAAGCATTCGAGCAAGCCAGTAATCGGGGTCCATGTCGAGGGTCTTGCGGAGTTGTTCAATGGCCTGATCGTATTGACGGGCATTGTACAGATTCTGGCCTACCGTTTCAGTCACTTCAGCGGAAAGCGGATCGAGCTCGACGGCTCGTTTACTTTCCGCTATGCCTTCATCAACCCGTCCAGCGAGGATTAATTCCCAGCCGTAGTAAGCGTGAGCGTCGGCAGAATTGGGTTTCAGGTCGATGGCACGCCTGAATTCCACCTCCGCAGCGTTCCAGTTATAGTCATACCAGAAGAGAATCATTCCCATGTCGGCGTGAGCTTCGGCGAGGGTGTCGTCCAGTTCCAGTGCCTTCTGGCCGCCTCTCTGGCCTTAGGCATGGATGCTTGGGGGGTTGAGAAGAAATCATTACTGGTGTAGTAGGCAAAAGACAGCCCCTCGTACGCCAAGGCGTAGTTTGGATCGAGGTCGATGGCCTGATGAAAATATCCGATTCCCTGGTTCACTCCATCTTTGGTGAGCTTTTCCGCGAAGTAGCGTCCCCTGAGATAAAGCTGGTAAGCCTCGGGATTCGTTGTCTGGCGTTTGGCCAACTGCTTTTCATCTTCCCCGTTGAGCTTGCGACGGAGCTTGTCGGAGATGTCCCCGGTGATTTCCTGCTGGATCGCAAGCAGGTCGGCGAGCTTGCGGTTGTACGAAGCACCCCAGAGATGGCTGTTGTCGGCGACGTTGACCAGCTCCGCCTCGATCGACAGATCGTTACCGCGCTGAATGATCCGGCCAGTGAGAACTGCCTGCACCTTGAGTTCGTGGCCGGCGGCTTGCGCGTCGATTTCCCGTCCCCGGTAGCGAAGAACCGAATTGCGGGACATCACGGTGAGGCGCGGCAGTTGCGAGAGATTGTCGATGAGACTGGCGGTGAGGCCTTCGGTCAGATATTCCGTGTTCGGGTCGGTCCCAACATCGCTGAAAGGCAAGACTGCAATGGAGTCCATTGCGGCGCCGATTTTCCTCGAGCGCAGATAAATAGCCGTTGCGACCAGCGCAATTAAGGGAAGCACAGCGATGAGGAGCAGCACTCGCGTTCGCCGGGCTTTCGGTTGGGGAGTGAATGCTTGAGCCTCCGGTGTTCCGGAAGCTGCGTTCCGCTTTACGCGTTTGAGATCGGCACTTATCTCGGCGGCATGCTGGCAGCGCAGGCTTCTGTCTTTTTCCAGCGCCTGGCTAATGATCTCTTCCAGCATTGCCGGGGTGTCAGGGTTCAGTCGAACTGGCGGCACAGGCGCTCGATTCAAGATGGAATCGAACATCGCGCCTGTGGTCTCGCCTCGAAAGGGCAAGGCGCCCGTGCACATCTCATACAGCACCGCTCCAAAGGAAAACAGATCACTGCGGGTGTCGACTTCATTCCCCTTGACCTGTTCCGGCGACATATAGGCGACGGTTCCCAGCGCAGTTCCCGGACTCGTCAGATTGTCCGCTGAGTCGACGGTCGAGCCGCGCAAAGTATCGCTGCCCGGCTTGGGGGAGAGCTTGGCCAGCCCGAAATCGAGAATCTTCACCTGGCCGCGATTGGTGACGAAGATGTTCGCCGGCTTGATATCCCGGTGAATGATTCCCTTCGAATGCGCGGCGTCGAGACCGTCGGCAATCTGAATACCTAGATCGAGCACCGCTTGCATCTCCATCGGCTTGCCGGCGATGCGGTGTCGGAGCGTCTCGCCCTCCAGCAACTCCATGGCGATGAAGGTTCGCCCATCGGACTCGTCAATTTCGTAGATGGTGCAGATGCCGGCGTGGTTGAGAGCCGAAGCAGCCTTGGCTTCGCGTTGAAAGCGGCCGAGCGCCTGTGGGTCTTCGGCTACATCATCGGGCAGGAACTTTAGGGCAACGAAACGGTCCAGCTTGACGTCTAGGGCCTTGTAGACAACGCCCATCCCGCCCCCGCCCAGCTTGTCGAGAATGCGATAGTGCGAGATGGTCTGGCCGATCACTGGAGCTGAATCCTACGTCTGTGAAACGGGCAAGTCAATGAGAGCGGGGGAGTTGGCGATGCGTCGGAAGGATTGCTATTGAAACATCTGATAACGTCAGTTGACTCGCACTGCGCGAATAAGCATGGCGTCGTGCCCTGCCTATTTAGGTGTGTTGCTTCGACCCTTCATGTCGAGGCACGTTTGAACCGCTTTGGAAAGCTCAGGGTCTGGCAGGCTTGGGTCCTTCGGCTGGGCAATCACAAACAGAGGATCGGCCGCACTATTCACAACTTCCGCGTCAAACTCCTTCGGCGTTTCAGAAGCCCCGTTTGGAAATCCAATCATGGCACCCCCTCGCTGCAATTCTGTTCGATAGTTCACATCCAAAGCGATATCCGCGGGGATCTTTTCCCTTAGCCTTAAATCCTGGGGGCCGAGATAAAGGAACGCATCCACCAGTTCTTCCATCGGTCTCTGTAGCGGCTTGGGGAACTCGTGATGTACATTGCAGTCCTGATCGATCCGCGTGGGTGTCGGCAGAAAGTGATTTAGATCCAAGGCACCCAGCCATGTGCCCCTGGCGCGGGCGATGGACGGGATTGGCCAGTTCACGAACTTGCTGTCGAATAGCAACGGCAGATCGGTATCGAATGTGCCGAGATCGCCCACGATAAACGTGACATTCGGATACTCTCTTTCAATCAGTTCTACAGCGTCAGGAGCCCGATGCATTAGATGAAATGTGCCGAACAACATGAGAGCCTTGCGATGTCTTGACAAGACTTCTTTCTCCATCACAGAAGCAATGCTGCCCTCGCGGTCATAATGGAGTCTCATGAGGTCTTCAATGCCTTTGATCTGGTCAAAATCAACGGCAGGGTCAGGCGCCAATACCCGGAGCCGCTTACCGGGTGGGAGTTTCTGGTTCAACGCTCGCACCAGAGGGAAGAACTGCTCCACGAATCCCGACGACCCACACGCCGGCTGGCCGTTTTTCCGCCAAACCTTCTGGACTTCCGTAAACGGGATATCCTCTCCTGCTATGTAACGATCCAGGATGGGTTGGTACAGCGAATTTCCGCACTCGAACGCAATGTCGTTCACCTTCTCAGAAAAGGCCGGAGTCCGGATGAGGGAGAAGATGAAATCGTCCAGGCCCTGCATTCCATGCCCTTGCGGCAGACCGACGACTTCGTACTTGTCGAAAGCGGCAAGGATTGCCGAAATAGCTGGTTCAGGGACTGGATCCGCAGGCTTCGCGGGCGATACCGATTGAGCGGCACTGATGATCGGGATGAACAAGAACGCGGTCAGCATCGCAACCCAGCAAAGATGCCTGACGTGCGCCGCAGGCTGGAGCTCAAGCGACCGAGGGGAGATTGATCTGGTCGTCTCAAGATATTCCACTGCGTCCTACGATCTTCATGGCTGCAAGATTCGTTGATAGTAAATCGGAAACGCGTGAGTTGACGAAATTACACTCATTGACCTTTGGTTTTGTGGCCCTGGATTAGGCTACTTCGGGGATGTTGCTTATCTGGGAGGCATCTGCGCCAAGATAGTTGGCTCGTGCGTTCTCCCGCTCGGTACTGTTCGAAAGCACATACGGAAAGACTTCTTTCTGAGTGTGCTTCACGGTAATTGTCGAAATTCGCAGCCAGCGTCTGGTAACCACCCGATCCGAGGGATGAACCTCCCATATGGATTCGTCTTCGAGAACGACAATTCTGCCTGCGTCGAGCTTATCGCGCAGCCAATGCTCCTCGTGAATTTTGGTATAGACGGCCATGCGCATCCCTCACTTCTGCGATGGGTCCAGCGGGGTGGACGCGCAGGACCAGTTCGCCAAGTCTTTCAATTGAGAACCATCCAGGAATTAACTTGATTCTGCTCCCGCAAGGAAGGCGAGTCAAGCTGTCGATACATCCCCACATCACGCACTGAACCGCCGGTTGGGGGTTTTGAGTGCTATCGCCCGTGGGTGTTGAAAAAGTCCTTCAACGGAACGCCCTTTCATCTGCAAGCATGCCGTCGCCGGTTTTCTTGTCTTGAGTACCTGCATGACCTCGTCATCGCCTACCCGTCTCGCCACCTTTTCCAACAGGAGATACTGTTGGACGTTATCAAAGTAAGCGCTCAGGTCGATATCGATGATTCGAGTCTTCTCTTCAACAATGGCTTTGGCTACCCGGTTCACCGCTTGATGCGCGGTCCGTTTCGGTCGGTATCCGTACGACCCCGATTGGAAATCAGCTTCGAAGATCGGCTCCAGGATGAGCTTGAGCACTCCCTGGACCACGCGATCCCGGATAGCAGGGATCGACAGGACGCGGACTTTTCCCCCGTCCTTCGGAATTTCCTTTCTCCGTGCTCGCATGGGCCGATACGTGTGTGTGACTAGTTCATCCCTGATTTGCCTCAGGAAACTTTCCTCTCCGCTTTCTTCGATGGCCTCGAACGTGACCCCGTCAATGCCCGGTGCCCCGTTGTTGCTTTTCGCCATCCGGTAGGCTTCGTGGAGTGTTTCCATTTTGCAAACATGGACGTACAGCCCCCAGAAACGCCAGGCAGGTTCAGCCTTCGCCTTGACGTATAGACTCCTTCTCAGCCTGCAGATTGATGGGTGCTTTTATCATTTCACCCCTGCCTTCCATGTCGTCAGAGTCGCTACCAACAGCAAGGTCCCTTCGCTCCATCCGCATTACCGGACTTCGTCGCTACTGCGGACCCCTCCGCCATCCTCTCGCCTTTCCACCGACTTCCCGGTGTCACCGGTTATACGGTTTCCTTCTCCGCCGATTTCGCGACGGGGCGAGGAGGACTTCTCCAGTTGCTTAGCACATCCCTGCCATCGTGCTGCTGCTGCAACCCCGCCAGAGTGCCTCGCCGCTTCGGTCAGTTTGCGGCGAGCCATGTTGCCTTCGCCCCATGAAGAAAGGCTCGGCCTCTGGGGTTTCCGTTTCGAGGCTACTTATGCATTTACTCGTTGCGGCCCGATGACTCGCTCACCATCCTTCCGATGGTTTCGTCGATAGGTTTTCAGGATTCGGTTTCCTTCCTCCTGACTATCCAAGCTACAGGGTCCTGACTCTTACCCTGGTGGGGCTGTTTCCTACTGAATGCGCCAGCCTTCGCTGGACACACCTTCATGCCGGTTTAGCCCGGCGCACGAACATCGCCGTTTCGCTAATTGAACCGGACCGGGCCGGTGGGCGAGTCGACCGCACCATCGCAAAGGAAACCTAGCTTCGCCTAGTTCGCGCGATAAACTTCCTGCCAGCCCCCCGCGGGGAGAAGAGCACCTATTCCTGCGCCGAGAAGGCCAAACACTGGCGTGAGTATGGCCTTTCCCTTGTTGCCGGTGCAGACGATGGAATGGGGGGAACAATCATTATCGATGGCGGCGCCAGTTCCGAGGCCCGCACCCGCCCCGATAGCTGCGCCAATGAGGGTGTGCCGCCCACGATGCCCCGCGCGTCGTGAGAAAACTTTCTGCACACTAGCGCGGGAAAGAGTCTGGTCTGCTCCTTTGGACCTGATGATGATGGCATCGTCGGTGGTGGATTGGAACTGGCCATCGAAGGATTTCTTGCTGTTGGCCATGACGCGGACCTGCATTCCGGCGCTGAGTTGTTTAAGGTTATTCCATGCAGAATTCTGGGCGCCACAGAGCGAGAAACTGACGAGCAGGCTGAGGAGTGGGAGCACCGCGCGAAGGCATAATGTGCGCACGGACAATCTCCTGTTTAGAGCGCACCGATCTTACACCCATTCAAGCTCATTGTTCCGACTGCCCGATTTCGTATCTAGGACTGTTGAGATATCGTCGCCATTTCACTCAAATGTATGGTCCGCCGCTGGACTGCAAGGGGTTGAAGTTAGTCGAAGGGACATCTGCGTAAATGTATCCGGCCTCTTAGTGGAGAATCGCTCTCCGGGAAGTTGATGATGATCCGCACGTGCCGGTCCTTTTAAATCCCTCGGTCACCAGGGACGCGTTTGAGTGTCCAGGTTTTCCGGCACGCCGTTGGACTGTTCTTTCGTCTCCTTCTCTCCTCAGCAGATGGTGGAACTTTCTCCATCTTCGTCGTCGTGGCGGTGGGAAGTGGAAAGCGTTCTGTGCTTTCCAAGCGCAGCGTCTTTTCCACGGCCATCAAGCCGCCGCCGGCTGCAGCGGCTGATGTCGATACTCTTGGCCGCTGGACAACACAGCCCAGGCCGTGCGAGCCAGTTTGTTCGCGATCGCGACCACGACTTTGTTGCGCGGAGCACGCTGAGCCAGCCGATGCACCCACCTGCCCGAATCCTCCTGTGTCGTACTTGACGCGAAGCAGTACCGCGCGGGCACCGTGGATCAGCATGCGACGTAGATAGATGCACAGGGCAAGTTGATCATGAAATGCCTGCTGGAGACCAAAGCAGCAACCATTGTGCAGTTCATTCAAGGAATGCAGGGAACTCTGGCATTGACGTTTGAGGAAGGAACCTCGGCAGCCTGGTTGCACGACCTTCTGAGACCTCATGTCAGCCGGCTGGTGTTCTGCGATCCGCGCAAGAACGCTCTGTCAAAGAAGGGCAGCAGGGGTGACCGGATCGACGCGCGCAAGCTGGCGGAGCTATTACGCATCAAGTCAAGCCGGTCTACCCACAGTTTAAAGATCACCGCTACGCGAGAAACTCAACGATTCCGGTTTCGAGGTTATACATCGCGCCTGCAATCTTTATGCTGCCGATGGATTCGAGGTCGCGAAGCACAGGGCTCTTTTCCCGAATGTTGACGATCGTCAGTTCGACGTTCTTCCGCGCCACGGCGTCTACGAACGAATAGTTCTTGGACGAGCGCTCCCCGGTGTAGCGCGTGGCTTCCACAGCCGGACGGATTTTCGCCAACAACCCCGTGAGATTGCCAAGCTGCACCCCGTCAATCGCACCCTTGATCGCGCCGCAGGCGGTGTGGCCCATGACAAGCACCACTTTCGAGCCTGCCACCTTGCAAGCGAATTCCATACTGCCCAATATGTCTTCATCAGCAACGTTTCCTGCCACACGACCGCTGAAGATATCGCCGATACCGAAGTCGAGAATTAACTCGGCGGGTGCTCGCGAGTCGACACAGCTGAAGACAATGGCGGCAGGATACTGTCCTTTCGCAGTCGCCTTAGCTTCGCGCATGAGATCCCGGTGCTGCGGCTTGCCCGATCGGAAGCGTTCGTTGCCAGCTTTCATCTCCTGGATGATCTCGTCCGCTGTCATCTTGTCACGCTGCTCTTGGGTGAGGTCTGCATGGGCGAACACGCTCCCCATGCTTGCCTCCACCACCCCGACAGCGGTCGCCACGCCAGCAACTTTGCAAAAGGCCCGGCGGTCAAATCGACCTCTTCCCTCGCTTAATCGTGAATGCTGCATCGGCATGCTCCTTCGGTCCACATTTGTTCTATAAACTCGTGTAACGCTGGCGGCAACGCACTCGGCGCATAAAATGCGTCCGATCGCCGAACGTCGCATCGGCGGCCATAGCTGGCCTGTAGATAGTGCCCAGCGCGATCGCCACTGGCAAAATAAAAAGCACTCGTGTGCGTCAGCATGGTCTTCACGGCTGAGATTGCATTTTCCCGGACCCTTGCGATAACGCCTCGATCACCTCCGCCAAGTGTTGCTTTACAGCAGACGGCGGGACGCTGTCATAGCCTTCTGGACTGAGGAAGCCTGGCTCCTTGATCTGACTCCACTCCGTCAGGCTCCGCTCGTACCATGAACGCGCTTGGGTCAGATGCTCCGCCTTGTCCTTTGGCGATTGCGCAAGGTTAGCTCTTGCTGCCTCCACTTCTCCCAGACCGGTGTAGGAATCCGCGACCGAGTAGAGAGTCTCCTCGTTAGGATGTCCTGACCGTTCTTCCGGCTCAGAAAGAGCGAGCCCCTTGCGAAACATTTCTGTTGCAGCCACAAAGTCTCGCTTTCTCACCAAGACCTTTCCCGTTTGGTTGTAGCCACCAGCTAGCTGTAAGACACCGTCTTTGTCATCAGGATCCTGAGAATGGATCCGAGAAAGGATGGTGAGCGCATCCCGATAATAGCGAAGGGATTTTTCATATTCTCCTGAAAGGCGGAAGACGTCCCCAGCAGTCACATAGGCTGAAGCCTGAACGCCCGGTAGCTCCCCGTTGGTTGGGTTGCTCGCTACCAATCGCCCCAGGGCGGTGAGCGCCTCATTCAACGCTGACTTAGCGGAGGCCAAGTGCCCGGTTGCCGAGAGAATGTCCGCCAAATTCGTATAATCGATCGTGACCGAAAGGCCGGAGCGAATGTCACTCGGGTCGGCCGAGCCAGTTTTCGAGCGACCTCCAATGCCTTTCTCGCGTTTGCTAGAGCTTCCTGCCTGTTCCCTGTTGCTTGCTCGGCAAAAAAAACGCGGTTGTAAATAGATTGCAGCGCCTCCAGCGCTTTCCTGCTGGCTGAACCAGCAGCCAGGCCCTCGAAAATCTTCTCTGCCCGCATGTAATGCTGCAGTGCCGTGCGCCGTTGGCCCGAAAGCTGAAACTGATCTCCCATCCGGGCCAAACTGACGGCAAGGCCCCGCTTGGCGGCAGGATCGCTCGGAGCAGAATTAACGATTCTCTCGTCAACGGCTACCTCTTTCTGGCGAACCGCAAGAGCGGTGGCGGTATCGCCCAAATTAGAAAGGTTGAAGTTTCCGCCCAGAATCGAGGCCTCGGTGGAATAGTCCTGGCTCAACTCCTTCAAGAGCAGCAGATCGTTGGAATCCGCTCGGTCCAGAGATTCGGCTACTTCAGTTGCTTGCTTGCTGTATCGAAACGCCTGTGCGGTTTCGTTGTTCAACAGTAGGGCGCCGGCCACCAGACGGAGGGATTCCGCCAGGTTTAGGGCGTCGGGCACGTTGCCAGGGTTTGTCCCCATCAACGCTTTTCGAATCTCCAGAGCCTTTTGGTAGCTCTTGAGAGATCCTGCCGAATCCCCCAAGTTTGCGGATGCTTCATTACCCTGAACATCGCCGATCCGCTTGTAAGCGGCTGCGAGTTCGCGCTGCAGGGAAGCGTCCCCTTGCGATTCGCGCGACAAACTATCGAGATAATGGAGTGCTTTGTCGACGATTAGCTTTCGCGCAGTAGTGGATCCGGGCAGGTCCTCGATAGAATCGTAAACCCCAGATATGAGTGAATTTGCCAAATCTCGCACATCGTTAAACCGATTCTCGGCGCGAGCTCTCTCGATGCGTGCGATATGCGCTTGTCGTACCGCAACGACCAGTCCGACCGTCAGACTCAATACCACGAGAGCAGCCGCTGTCACTCCTGCCAGGTGCCGCCTGATAAATTTTCCGCTGCGGTAGGCGACCGTGTCGCTGCGAGCGATTACCGGCAAACCCGCGAGGTGGCGACGAAGGTCTTCGGAGAACTGCTCTACTGAAGCGTAGCGACGTTGCGGCTCCTTGCGCAGCGCCATCAGAATGATGTTGTCGAGATCGCCTGCGAGCCGCCGCCGCAATTTTTCGGGAGTGCCTTCCCGCGTGGCACTGACAGTTTCGGGAGTCAACGGAGAAGATTTGCCGCTCGCTTCGATCGCATTTTCGATCCGAGAGATAACGTTACTGGGCCGCTCAGGCTCTGTCTGGGTGACAACACGGATCATCTCATCAGGCCGTTGGGTTGATAAGGAGTAGGGCCGATGCCCAGTCAAGAGTTCGTAGAGGACTACTCCAAGCGAGTAGACATCGCTCGACGTGGTAATCGTCTCGCCGCGCCACTGCTCAGGGCTGGCATACTCGGGCGTGAGCAGCCGAACCATGGTGTTGGTTCTGTCCGCGGACGACAATCCAGAATCCGGTCCAAGAATCTTTGCAATGCCAAAATCCAACAGCTTCGGAATGCCCTGTTTCGCGACAAGAATGTTGCTTGGTTTGATGTCGCGGTGAATCACAAGTTTCTGGTGTGCGTATTGCACTGCCGAGCACACCGTGCGAAATAGTTCAAGCCGTCCCGTAACCGTTAGTTTGTACTTGTCGCAGTAGAGATCCAGGGGTTCCCCTTGGATGTACTCCATCACAAAGTAGGGTTGACCATCTTCAGTACTGCCACCTTCCAATAGGCGAGCGATATTCGGATGGTCCAAGTCGGCCAGAATCTGCCGTTCTGCCCTGAAACGAGCCAGCGACAATCCGGTGTGGACTCCGCCCCGCACAACCTTAATCGCGACTTCTCTTTGATATTGATCGTCGGCGCGTAATGCTCGGTAGACCGAGCCCATCCCGCCCCGTCCTATCTCTTCAACAACTTGATACGGTCCGACGCGGCGGCCGTTCCAGGATTCAACATCGTCTGGCTCGACTCCCTCCGGGCAATGGGCGACTGCCGGTTCATCCAGAAATTTGTTCGCGTGTTCGAAAGAAACAACCAGCGATTCCACATATCGCCTCACAGATGACTCTGGGCACACCTGATCAAGATATGAGGCACGCTTTTCGGGCGGAAGGTCCAGAACTGCGTCGACCACCTCTCTGACCTGCTCCCAGGGTATGGTCGGCATGTCTACTCCTCGCTTCTGATCTCGTGGTAGAGCCAGGCCCTGGCGCCTGCCCACTGGCGTTGAACCGTCGCCGTGGAGATTCCGAGCACTTTCGAAGCTTCTTCGTTTGAAAGCCCACCGAAGAAACGCAGTTCCACGATCCGGGCTCGCTGCGGATCCAACTTTTCAAGGCGGATGAGTGCTTCTTCAAGAGCCACCAACTCGGCGTCGGAGTCTTTCGATACGAGTGCCGGACCGTCGAGCGTGACTTTTATTGCTCCGCCTCCGCGCTTAGCTCGGCGGTTGCTCTTGGCGTGATCCACCAAAATTCGACGCATCATCTGGGCGGCAATTCCGAGAAAATGAGCCCGGTTGGTCCAATTCGCATTTTGGCCCACGAGACGCAGATAGGCTTCGTGTACAAGGCCCGTGGTTTGCAGAGTGTGTCCGGGCCGCTCTCGACGCATGTAACCTCGGGCGAGACGGTGGCGTTCCTCGTATACCAGCGGCATCAAGACCTCTAGGGCCTGTTGATCCCCTTGGCTCGAGTCCAGAAGAAGTTGGGTAATGCTTTTGGGGGTAGTCTCCGGCACATCCGCTCCCCAGCGAACGGTGTTTGCGTTGCGACATCTTTGCGCTTTAGGGAATTAGAGTCAAGAAAGAAGTAGAAAGGATCGGTCCCCCAAGGCACAGGGCAGCCCGAGAACAGCAGACGTGTAGCACATCGAAGCCGTGGACGTTGAGCCCTCGCCCGGGTTCCAACCTAGGGGGCGCTCGCAGGGTGATCCGATTGAAAACAATATAGCGGTGATCAAATTCACGATCGTTCGTCGCGTTAGTCAGTAGATGAGGAATTCAAAATTCCTTTCGGGAGGAGCATTTTGTATGAGATTCGTGACACTCGCGATCGTGATTCTGTCCCAACTGGCGGCTGCGCAGAATCCGGGAAAAGGTATGCGCCAGATGGAAACGCTAATTGGGGTGTACCGCACTGAGGGGAATAATCTGGCTACGGCTCCGGGCATGGCTGAAGACGGATTTTCCTATTTGGTTTTCTTCGGTGACGGTATCGTGCTCCGAGACCGTCCCAGCCAAGGCTTGCAGGGATGGGATGACAGCTTCTGGATGCAGCTGGATTTTCGCTCGGGGGTGGCCCCGCGCATGCAGCGTTGGGGAGCATACCTGCTTACCAACGGTCAGCGCCAGATCATTTTCGCCGATCGGGAGGTTTGGAGTATCAACATCGCCCGGTATCCGCAAATCCTCGAAATCCAGGGCCGCACCTACGTGCTGCTGGACCCAGGCACCGGACTCAAGCTTCAGGGCACCTACAAGTCGGTGAAGGACGATTCGTTTATCACCTTCGCTCCTGACGGCAGAATGAATCAGCAGGGGCTCGTCGCCAACTGCATCAGTAGTGGGCAACATTTCAGCTACAACAACGGGATGCCGAGCGCGCACGCGGCCGGAAACCTTTGCCTGGACCAGCCTCTGGCCGGAGGATATAGCGTCGGCTACTACACCTTGCAGCTCCGCTTCTCGAATTCCTCGCAGACTTTTGCTTTTTGGGCCGATCCCGGCGCCTCAGGGACCAACCCCCAGGCTCTGTATATAAACGGCGTTCGGTACGAAGTGATTCACTGATTCAGCCGTCGGACTCGCCTTCTGTGGCACGGCGCATGTGCATAGACGAAACAGCTTTGCTCCGAGAGGACATATGAAAAGCCATCGTTTGATCAGCTTCGCGGTTCTCGCCAGAATAGTGGCACTCTCTTTTCTCGCGACCCCAGCGCGGGCTTACGACCATTACAATTTCCAAGGCGGCGCGGGCGGCGCGAGCGAAATACTCACTCTCAGCGGCGGCAACTACGAACTTTACGTCTTAGCGCGGATGGAACTCGGGTCCTCAGCCCCGTCTTGTCTCTTTTCCGGATCGCTGACCGCCATGTCGGACCCATACGAGAGGATTTCCCTGGGAAGCGCAGTCATCTTGGAACCTTTCGACGACGACAAGTCGCCGAGGTGGCAGATCGATCACAATGTCACCCTGTCGCCCGGGAAATACAAACTCTGGATCTCACCGGAAAGCGACTGCTACTGGACATTCACACTCTATGCAGAACCAAACCAGCCCGCCAAATCAGACGGTGCGCCTACTCCCGCGAAACCCTGCTGTATTACGGGTGTCGCGATGCTCAAGATATCGGGAGGAAAGTATGTGCCCAGCGGGACAGCGTCTCTGAGCGAAACCGTGCGGTTCACAGCGTTTAGCCCTCATTCTAGTCACCCTAAGAACCCGGCTTTCGGTATCTACCAAATTCGGCACGGCGAAACCATTGTCAAGGCAGGCAGGCTCGTGCCCGACCGGAGCGCCGATAACTCTTACGATATGTACTATGTCGATGTGCACTGGAACGGAAGCGGTTTGCAATATCTAGGCAGGAACACGATCCAGTTTATTACCCCTCAGGGCTCGAACTCCGGAGAGTTCATACTCACGAAGTAAAAGGTAGCGAAAGCTTTGATCAGCGCGGCGTAACGTGCGCTCACTCGGGCCGGAAACCTTTGCCTGGACCGGCCTCTGGACGGAGGATATAGCGTCGGCTACTACACCTTGCAGCTTAGCTTCTCGAATTCCTCGCAGACTTTTGCGTTTTGGGCCGATCCCGGCGCCGCAGGGACCAACCCCCAGGCTCTGTATATAAACGGCGTTCGGTACGAAGTGATTCACTGATTCAGCCGTCGGACTCGCCTTCTGTGGCACGGCCCATGGGCATAGACCAAACAGCTTTGCTGCGAGAACTGATTCCCTGATCAGCGGCAGGAATCGCCGTACGCTTTCATCTTTGGAGGCTGTCATGAAACTCGCGCGCATGTTCTTCCTAACTCTCGCAAACATCGCCGTGCTCGGGGCTCTTGCTGGCCCGGCTCATGCCGATAATTACAGCTTCGAGGGCGATGGCGGCTTCCAGAAGTCGTTTCCTCTCATCGGCGGGGAGTACGACCTTTATGTGATTGCGAAATATCCGATCCGGGGCTATTACTCTGCCGGGTCAAGGTCCTGCTCGTTCGCAGGAATGCTGGAACGAACCTCACCGACCTACGATTCGTGGTCGCTTGGCACCTACATCTCGCGTTCCTCAGACGACGTCATCCCGTGGAAGATCGACCAGGTCCTGACTCTGTCGGCAGGGCAATACGAGCTCTACATCACCAGCGTGACCGACTGCAAGTGGATCGTCACGCTCGTGTTGAATAAGCCACAGACCGCATCGCCGCCAGGAACGAATCCCAATGGAAATGCGGGCGCGCCCTCGAAGAGGATCCACTGCTGCATCTTGGGCATCACGATGGTCGTTCCGATCCTGGGAGCAGTCATCCCCACCAAGACCACGTCCGTGGCCCTACCCGCACGGTTCGAGGCGGTGATCTTTGGAACGGATGAGCAGTCCCCGTACTTGGGCACATACAAGATCATGCACGGTGAGACACTCGTGCTGGAGGGCATGCTGATGTCCGGGCTGAGCCAGGATACCCGCAACTTTGTCTATTTCGTTGATGTGCGATGGGGCCGCGGGAGCACCAAGTATCTGGGCAAGAACACGATCGAATTCACCACATGGCAGGGGTCGAGCTCGCTAGAGTTCACACTCACAAAGTGACAACCACATCGTCGTCTTGGTCTTGTGCGGTGGGCTGAAGCGTGACCGCAACCGGTGTTTATTGCCATCATACGGCTGTGCGTCTGAGTTCTTGAAATTCATTTGTCGCAGCCGCTCGGCGGTCGGTCGCGTGCAGCAAGCACGCAAGCAGTCTCCTAATCGGCTGCCTCTCTTACTCTTGAATAAGACCTGCCAGGCTGACCGGCGACCCAGGCTGTGGCAGCGGCATCTGCCAGGTCACGACCGTACATACTACCGCTCGACCGGCTCCGCCCCTCCAGCAACCAGTCGAGACGCAAACCGTCCACGGAATCTCCGCCACAAACCATACCAGAGTGAATTACAACCACTTCCGGGCGGAAAACCACACAGCAATCTCTTCATCTCGGTACTGCTCGCGGACAAGCAGTGCGAGGCCGCTGTGGAAGCCCGTCCAATGTGCAAAGGCACCAGCAACATTCGAGCGAAGGCTGGCGCCGTGGAAGGCTGGATGCAACGAGACCAAGACGACAACGAGGTCAGCGTTTGGCTGCACTTGGAGCGGACAAACTGTGCACAATGCTGAGTGTTGTCATCTTTTTGATGTTCCACACAACCGCCGGAAACCGCGGAGATCGGTCATTGTTTGCTTACTTCTCGCAGCGCATAAGATCGACGTTGATCTGGTTCGTGATGCCCGAAATCGGGTCAGTCTGAGTCTGGGAGTCGTGGATCTCGGTTGGATTCTTGGGATCCATGGGGCCTTGTACTAGGATGAGAAAAGCTGGCTCAGGAAGAGTGCCGCTCTTCACGTCCTGCGAGTTAAATGCCGCGGAGACGCAGCCTCGGCCATCGGGTGCTGGCCGTTCACCACTCATACTTTCGCCGTTTTTCCAGGTGCCGTTCAATTGGAAGCTTGGCGTACCGTCCGAGAACGGTACCAGTTGATATCGCCATTCCGATGGCCCGTTTGGTCCGGCGGTTACGCTCACCTGCAACTCTCCTTCGCCGGAGCCGTGTGTCGCGCTTTCGTTGTTGGTTTCGAACGTCTTACTGCATCCCTGCGTAGAGCCAGATCCATGCGCCTGGAGAAATTGGCGCCGACTGTAGTCCTCCGACCAACTAGCGGCGGATTCTCCCTCGAACGTCCCCGCCCTAACCGTCCCCACCTCGCCGCCGGATAGAACCAGCGTGGCTTTGTCGGTGAAGTCGTCGCCCGTTGTGCTCTGGACATTGCTCGACGTGGTCTGATGAATCTGGTGTAAAGACCTCGTGTAAGTTACTGTTCCTCCCCATCCTTGTTTACACGGAACCCAGTCCTGCACCGGGAACTCATATTCGCCAGACGAATACCAGTGCATGCGAAACATCGTTTCGGTGATCGCACCGACAAGTCCGCCGAGAATATCGCCCTTCGCGAAACCAAGCGCCGGACCCAATACATCCAGGAGCTCCGATAACAGCTTGTCTGACCTGCCATTGTGTTTATAGGCAATCTTTACCAGCACGGACATCTTTTTCATCTTAGGAAATCTCTTCATATGCGTCATGTCCCATTGCTGAGGGCGTCCAGAGACTTTGATGGGGCTATCGCCGTTGGCATCGGTTTCCTTGTTCCACGTTGCGCCATCGCTACCCGGGCCGTTGTCGAACATCACAATGGCGGAATGCTGAGACTCAAGAAAACCCGGGTCCCGTGAAGTCAGTTTTCTCGAAACCCCACCTTTGATCAGTTCCCATTCCACGCCGATCCCTTCCGCGTTGTGAGGAAGGTTTCCTACATCCAGATCGTTGCGGCCCGCGGCCCCCCGCATCAAGAGCCAGAGGATACAAGGCCACTCATGGATATCGAACCATACATGTGCTGTGAGAGTGCGCGTTTCTCCTTTGTCTTGGATGTCTGGGCCTTCGGTGGTGCGCACCAGGGGCGGATTGTCCATTTTGATTTCCACGTTCATCGCAGCGTAGATGTAAATAAATCGCAAGATTGCCATCGCTGCATTGACCCGGCCCATCCCGATTGCCCCCTCTTCGAGATCGTTGAACACAGTTGACTTGAGGATGGCGATGGCATCCATCAAAGTTTCAACGTCCTCGCCGCAGGGCGAACCGAAGCTGGATCCCGAGTCACCTGCAAGGGTGAGATGGGCGTCGGCGGTGGGATGAAACACCGCCGGCTCAAGTCGCGCCCGGTTTCTGCCCTGCGGCCGGTAAACCGCGGTCTTGCCTGGAGCGGCGGGGTGGGAGCGGGTGGAGAGGTCGCCTGCAATGCGCTGCAGAATGAAACTAACCTGGATTGCGTTGAGTTGAGCCGTTGCAGGGTCCAGTTTCGGGTCGGTCAGATCATATGGAGGGTTTGCCTGGCGCCCCAGTTCGACAATCATCCGTGCCCAGAAGCGCACAGGCTGGTCCCCCTGAGCCGCCTTGGTGATTCCTGAGAGCAGAATTTGAGTAATCGGCCGCTTCGGTCCGCCCGAGAGCGCCTTGTCTAAAACGGCACTCAAATCGTCAAGCGACATGGCCCAGCCGTCGTTATACAGCTTGGCGATGGCAGCTACGGAGAAAGCATCAAACGCCATACCCTGAGTTGGGCCGCGAGGCGCTACGCGGATCAAGCCATCTTTCCCCCGAATACTGAAACCCGACATCTGGATTGCGGTCATGAGAGCCGCGGTAGATTGTTCGTCAGCAGCGGCGATTTTTTTTGCAAGGTCGGCAGCCGCATCGTCTGGACTGCCAGATGGCACTGACAATGGCGACGGCAATTTACCGGTGCGGAAAGCCTGCGCCATCGCGTCTGTTCTTGGGGCAGGAGACTGCGGCTTGGCGGTCGTTTCGGGCGAACTTACCTGAACCGCATGAACACCCGCCGATGCGGACTGGACTGGCGCTCCCGACACGAAGCTCGGCCGCACCCTCCCCAGAGCCCACTTCGCCGTTTTGTAGGAGAAGATGGACCCCATCATTACTAGGATGACCGCCCCTACGACCACGGCCGTGATTGCCTTTGGGATTCGCATAGTCCCTCCTTCAGTCGGACGAGTTCACTACCGCTGCGTGGACGCAGCTTCCACTGCCGACACGGAAAAGTCCCAAACGGAAGTAAAGAGCGCTTCCACATTGGGCGCGGGAACGCCGGCAAATTCCTTTTGGTCCTTTCGCGGATGAAGCACCAAACCGTATTCGCCGGGAGCAAGCTCCGACACGGGCGCAATCTGGAGGCGTCCACGTCCCATGGACGTTACGTTTACTGGAACCTGACCTTCGGTTTTCGTGGAGCGGGTATCGTTGCCGTGCTTGTCGAATTTGTCCTTCGAGGTCTCAACCAGACGCCAGTTGTCTTTTGTCTGGATGAGCTTGACGATGACTGGTTCGTAGCCGTCAGGATCAATGCCAGGGATGTCGGAGAATTCGATCTCAAAGCCCGGAGTCCGCGTGGGGATCACGGACTGCGAGTTCCGTCCCGGGAGAGCCCAGGTATAGGCAACGCGCGGTAACCCGCCTCCCCTGCTTCCGCCGCCCATTTGTGGCATTCCCCCCACCTGGAGCATTCCCTGGCCAAAGCCTTTGAGAATGCCTCCGGCTTTCGAGCCGCCTTTGCCTTTACTGTTGGCAATTTCCGTGGACGAAGCCTGCAGCGGCAGTTTGTGCTCCCCGATCACGAGTGTGACTTTCGGCAACTGGATCGGTGCCTGTGATCCTGGAGAGTTCAGGATCGGAACTCCCATGGCACCCGTACGCGGCGCGACAGCGTAATTCACGGAGGCAGGGACTGGTGCGGCTACTGGGTGTGTGGCATCACGCTTCTTCGCTTCCGCCGACAGCATCGCTTCAATGACCTTGTCGCTGACATTCGCCTTCTTTAAGGTCAGCAATCCGCTCGGCGAGACGTCGAAGTTGACCTCGTTTGCGGGGATAGAGCCGATCAACACGTTCTCCGGCAGTCCGTTGCTGACCATCTGGATGACATCTTCGTCGGTGAGCGGAGCCTTTGCCTGAGCCCCGGAAATTTGCGGAAGCCACAGCAGCATCACCAGTGCGGCCGTAATCGTTGCATGCGTTTTCATAAGTCTCTCCTCAGTGAATTTCGCGAATTGCCTGCTTACTCAGCAACTTCGAAGGACCAGATCGAGTTGAAGATCAGTCCATCGCCGGTGTTCTGGCTGATACTGCCGCCGGAAAACTTCTTGTCCTTGTTCGTGGGGCGTAGCACTACGGCATATTCGCCAGGAGCTAGCGCCGAGCTGACCTGCAACTGGAAGTTGCCGACAGCGACCTTGTTGGCCTTTCCCGGAGCCAGTTCTTCGACGAAGGACGAATACATTCCCCAGTCCGTGGTGGAGCTTTGCAGCGTGTCCGGTTTAGCTTCCGTGGCGCCGACAAGTCGGTAGTTGTTCGGAGTGGATTCCAGCTTCAAGAGGATGGGTTGGTAATCTTCGGGATTAACGCCTGGGATGTTGTCGAAGTGCACTTCGAATGTGGGTTGGGTATTGTGAATGAGGGTTTCGGACTTCAGGCCTGGGACCGCCCAAACATCAGTCACCGTCTGTTTACGATGCCCCAAGAAACTACCCGCCATCAAAACTCCTCCCACCATCGGATTGGCCATCATGGCCGTGCTCGCTATTTTCGAACTTCCTTTCATCGCTCCCGCGGCGGCGACGCTCTGCGACATACCGCTCATAGCTTGGGCAAGGCCTCCATCGGTGGCCAATGCTCCGAGAGTGGATGGCTTCGTCTTGGTCTGAACAATTTGCGTGTGCGCCAATGGAATGAGTTGCTTCAGTCCCCCTTGGACCATGACGACGGAAGGCTGCCCGGGAATCGGCGAAAGCATGGCGGCGGGAACCAGCGGACCCGCCTTTAGCTTCGCCTCGGCTTCTGATTTCGCCGCGGCTGCCGCGGCCGTGTCGCTCGCCGCTTTCTTCCTGCCAACCGCTCCGATCACGGCGTCCATGACCTTGGGCGGAACCCCACCCTTTTTGAGTTGCAGCAAGCCGGTTGCGGAAATATCAAAGTCTGTGTCTTGGGATTGGATGGCGCTGACGATGGTGCTTTCGCCCAGACCACCTTTGAACATGACGATGAGATCTGCGTTCGTCAGTGGCTTGGGCGACGTTTGCGCGCCCACGATCGCGGCCAGACATACGATGCAAGTAGCTACAAGCGAAGATCTTTTCAGCATGACTTTTCTCCTGAATTCGGCGATTTCGTGCTTCAACATCTAGAAACGCGACAGGAGATCGGGAACCTGATCACCGCGGAAGGATTTTTTGCGGAGGAAGCACTTGTCGGTCAGACGAAGGAGGAGCGGTTTGTCAGACCAAAACACCAGCTACTTTAGAAGAACGTTCGAGCCCAGGTGCGCGGTTCGGCCGCCATTTATTAACGATGCTTGCAGGCAGTGGGCATTGACGCTAAGGTTTTGCCCTCACTGCGGCTTCGCGGCCTCTGCTTTGGCTTGTTTGTAAATCGGGATGTCGGCGAAAGCGAAATCCGCTTACGTTCCCGCGAAGAACGAACTTCTTGAACCCGTCCAACATAATTCCTCCCGTCCGAAATCGAAGTGTCCGTCAATTGAAGGTAGGGGGAGTCGGGGTCAAGCTTAATCGTGCCCGAAACTACGAGCGTGAGTTCTAATGAAGGTGCTCTTCGATCTCTGTGATGGGCTGCCGGCATTCGACCGCAATGACAAACCCCGATCCCGGTCCCATCGACTCCACGCGCACTACCTCGCCCTTTCCCAGCAGGACGACTGGACGACGCGACCGGGGACCGACCACATTCATCATCAAGCTCACCTGCGTGCGCAATGGAACTTGATCGTCAGCCTCGATCAGCACGCCTCCAACGCTCACATTCTTGCTGACGGCGTCGATCTCGCGAGGAGCGCCGTTGGCAGCGAAGCTTAGGGAGACCGGAAATTGCAGATCGAATCGGCGGTGCTTTCTCGCTTTCGTATACGAGGTGGGGGGCCCTTGGGTCGAATGCATGCGCTGATCCTACTTCTTTAACTCCTTCGACCGACAGCTGGAATTAGTACAACGTCCCAAGGGACATGGCCGCTTGCGCCAGCCGTTGAAACGCCGGCCTTATCGGAACATTCCCGATGGCCATTGCACCTGGCCGTTCGGCGGCTCCCCGTGTGTACCTCGGGTATCTACCCTAATGCGGCCGGTCGGGCAACACTGTTGGGGATGAGCCGTCCCCCGGTCAGTCGGTCAGTGGAACCATACGTTGCGGTTTCTTGGCTCACCATGATGAAATCAGCTGCGAGAACTACCACCTCGAAAAACGCTTGGAGAGCAGGATTCAGTGTGCTGCTTCTCTCATCCCTTGCTCTTCTGGTTGGCTGCCAGGGCATCAGCGCTGGCGGCACCGGCATTAAGAATTCTCCGAACGCTGCGGGCACACTGGCCTCAAACTTAACTAGCCTCAACTTTGGCAGCGTCACTGTGGGAAAGAGTCAGTCTCTCTCCGGGACGGTGACCAACTCTGGCGGCGCAAGCGTCGCCCTTTCCCAGATCACGATTACTGGCACGGGATTCACCTTGAGCGGCGTGGCCGCTCCTATCACACTGGCCGCGGGGCAGAGCGCTACTTTCAGCGCCACCTTCGCCCCAACCACTGCAGGCAGCGCGAACGGGAACGTCACCGTAACTTCGAATGCCTCCAATGCAAGTATGATGATTGGAGTGTCGGGAACCGGCACAAATGCCGTCGCGCAACTCGGAGCTTCGTCAACCTCTCTTAGCTTCGGGAGCGTAACGGTTGGGAAAAATCAGTCTCTGTCAGAAACAATCACCAATTCTGGTGGATCGAGCGCAACGATTTCTCAAGCGGGAATCAGCGGGACTGGATACACCTTGACCGGCATCACGACTCCGCTGACGCTGGCCGCCGGGCAGAGCACGACCTTCGGAGTCGAGTTCGCTCCGTCGTCGGCAACGAGCGACAGCGGAAGCATCACAATCACCTCCGATGCATCGGATTCGACGCTAGCCATCTCGTTGTCTGGAAGTGGAACAACGGCCGTTGGACAGCTCGGCGTGTCTCCGTCAACGCTCGCCATTGGCAGCGTGGTCGATGGGACTAGCGGATCGGCCTCAGGGAGTTTGACGGCGACGGGTGCTAATGTCACCGTGACCTCCGCAGCCACGAACAATTCGGTGTTCTCCGTAGGCGGGCTATCCCTGCCAGTGACCATCGCAGCCGGTCAGAGCCTGCCGTACACGATCACCTTCAGCCCGCAGACCACCGGAGCCGCGAGCGCCACGCTGACCATCACGAGCGACGCTTCGCCTACGACTTCGAGCGAAGGGCTCACCGGCACGGGCACGGCAGCGCCGACACACACGGTTAACTTGTCCTGGGATGCGAGCACGTCGTCGAACATCTCCGGCTACAACATCTACCGAGCCGTGTATACCACCTCATGCGGCTCTTACGCGAAGATCAACTCGGTGCTGAACACGACCACGCTCTACTCGGATTCCACCGTGACCGACGGCAAAGCCTACTGCTACGCGGCAACCGCCGTGAATACCAGCAGCGAAGAAAGCGGCTACTCCAATATCGTCACCAACATTCAGATTCCTGCCGCGTAGTATTTGCTCTTAATCAGTGTTACCTCGATTCTGCCGCACGCGTGAGGAAGGTTTACGGCGGCGCGGCATACACGGCACCGGCAGCTCTCTTCGATACTTTTGTGACCCAACATCGTGGCTCAAACCACACTCATTTCCGGCCTTTTTGAAGCTGAGTTTCGCAAGTCAGATTAAACGCTGTATTCACCAGGCCGACGTGAGAGAACGCTTGCGGGAAGTTTCCCAACTGACGTTTTGCGACTGGATCATATTCTTCCGACAGAAGACCAACATCATTCCGGATCGCTAACAAGCGCTCAAACATGCGGACTGCATCATCATGGCGGCCCTGCAATTCATAATTGTCTGCCAGCCAGAAAGAACAGGGCAGAAAGGTGCCTTCACCATGCGGCAGTCCGTCGACGGCGGGGTCCTGCGTGTAACGCCCCACGAAACCATCCTCTATGAGATTCGCCTCGATGGCTCGAACCGTGCCCATGACCCGCGGGTCGGTGGGTGGAAGAAATCCGACCAGGGGCATCATCAGAATGCTCGCGTCGAGATGTTTGCCTCCGTAATACTGCACAAAAGAATTCAGATCTGCGTCATAACCTTCCCGGCACACCTGTTCATGAATGTCTGATCTCAGCTTCCTCCATCGAGCAACGTCGGTCCCGAAACGTCCAACTTCGGCCGATCGTATCAGGCGATCGACAGCAACCCAGGCCATCACCTTGGAGTGGACAAAGTGTCGGCGCGGACCACGCATCTCCCAAATACCCTCATCCGGCTGTTCCCAACCCGTCTCTAAGTACTCCAACATCGCCAAGGCGACTTCGTGCCGCCGGTGTTTCGGCGGTCCCAACCCCGCCTCGCGTGCCTGGAAGAGGGTGTTAGCCACCTCGCCGAAGATGTCCAATTGATATTGCGTATAAGCAGCGTTACCGGTTCGGACTGGCGTCGATTTTTCATATCCCTGCAACCATGGCAGTTCCAGTTCCGTGAGCCTTCGTTCGCCACGCAATCCGTAAAGAATATTGAGTTCCGAAGGACTACCGGCGACGGCTCGGAGAAGCCACTCCCGCCAGTCGCGCGCCTCGTCGAGGTATCCGGCTTGGATCAGAGCCTGCAGGGTCAGGCTCGCGTCTCTCACCCAGCAAAATCGGTAGTCCCAGTTGCGTACGCCGCCGAGCAACTCGGGCAAGGAAGTCGTGGGCGCGGCAACGATTCCGCCGGTGGGCAGAAACGTGAGTCCCTTTAGCGTGATGAGGGAGCGCAGGACCGCATCCCTCCATTTACCCTGATAAGCACAGCGATCGGACCATTTTCGCCACCATTTCTCCGTGTTCTGAATTGCCGAGCTGACATTCACCTCTTCAGGTTCATGTTCGTATGAGGGATACCAGGTCAGATTGAAGGACACTTTTTGTCCTTCGGCGACTGTGAACTCGGAATGAGTCCTCATGTTTTTCCCATGAAGCTGGGTATCGGAGCGCAATCGGATCATGTCCGGCCCGGCGATCGCGGAAATCCCATGGTTGGTTCGACGAACCCACGGGACGACCGATCCGTAGTCGAATCGAATCGCCAATTCCAGTTTCATCTGAACCTGGCCCTTGGTGCCGACCACAACACGCAGAAGTTCAGGCACTGGTTCGCGAGGCATCATGAGGTCGATTAGCGTTACGGATCCAGTGGGGGTCTCAAACTCGGTCTCCAGAATCAGACTGCCATCCCGGTACTGGCGGCGAACGTTCCGGACCGGTTCCACGGGCGAGATCGACCAAAAGCCGTTTTCCTGAGTTCCCAGAAGGGCCGCGAAACATGCGGGGGAATCAAAGTTCGGGAGACAAAGCCAGTCGATCGAGCCGTATTTGGAGACCAAAGCAGCGGTATGGCAGTCGCCGATCATCGCGTAGTCTTCGATTGGTATGGACAGGGATTTCCCTCCAGCGCAAAGTATAGCCTTGTGAAGAAACCTCGCTTCCCAGAGACGGTCCCGCACCAGCGAAACCCGCCCGCAACGTCCGCAGAACAGCCGTTTGGATGCCCAAGGAATTCGTGAGGATGGAATCCTCCTAGGCCTGGACCCGAATGTTAAGAGCGAGTCGGATTGCTCTTTCTTGCTTCAATCCGCCCCCTGTTCGTGACCGATTCCCGTTCAGGGCATCGGCCTGGTGGTCGGTGGGATATGTCCTATCGGCATCTGTGCGCCCGTTACAAAACATTGCAAACTCTCTGTATGAGACTCCCCCAGTCCAGCGGTCAAGCCCTCCCCATCCGTGCCGTTTTTCTCGTCTTCTTCTTGTTTTTTGCTGCCATGCTCCCTTTGCACGCCCGGGAAAGCTCGCAACAGTTGCGCAGTTCGCCGGCAAACCTGAGATTTGGCTCGGTTGTCGTCGGCCAGTCGGAGAGTCAATCCGTCACCCTGTCGAATAACGGCACGACCAGCCTTACGATCTCGGCGATCACACCAAACGGTTCCGGAATCAGCGTCTCTGGCTTAACCCTGCCCGCGACAGTGGCGGCCGGACAGAGCGTTAGCCTAACCGTGGATTTTTCGCCCACCTCTACTGGATGGGTTGGCGGCGAAGTCAGGGTAGCCAGCACAGCGTCGAATTCCAACCTTCAAATCGGGCTCCACGCCAATGGGGTGAGCACCGACCCGATGACTGCAGCTCCAGCGAGTCTCTCGTTTGGGTCGGTCTCAGTCGGAAGCACCTCAGCTCTTTCGGTCGTGCTGACCAATGTTGGATCAGGGATCGAAACGTTGACCGCCTTCCAAACCACGGGAAGCGGCTACTCGGTGAGCGGTCCTGGTCTCCCGCTAATTCTGAATAAAGGTCAAAGCGCTACTCTGAGCGTCACCTTCGCTCCGCGGACTTCCGGCACCCTGACGGGAAGCATCTTTGTTCCGGGGCCGGGCCTCAGCGTTTCCTTGAATGGAACTGGCACTTCGAGCAGCGGTCAGCTGACCGTGGCTCCTACCTCGATGAGTTTCGGAAGCGTGGACATTGGTAGCACCACGACTCAAGCTTCGACCATCACTGCGACCGGAGGAAGTGTTACCGTCTCCTCGGCTTCGAGCAGCGGTTCCCAATTCTCAATTTCTGGCTTATCGCTTCCCCTGACGCTCAATGCGGGCCAGAGCGCATCCGTCAATATCGTGTTCGCGCCGACGACGAGCGGGTCAGCATCCTCCACGCTGACGTTTACGACTTCTACAAGCACGAAGAATACCGAGGCATTGAGTGGAACCGGTGTTTCTCCGCAGTACAGCGTCAGTCTCTCGTGGAATGCCAGCACGTCTTCGGTCAGTGGATACAACGTGTATCGCGGCACCGCGGTCGGGTTGTACTCCAAGATCAACACGTCCCTGAACCCGAGTACGACGTACACGGATAACACGGTTGCTGCCGCCACAACGTACTACTATGCAGCAACGGCGGTCAATTCCAGCGGACAGGAAAGTACTTACTCGAGCCCGATCCAGGTTGCGGTTCCGTAGCCGGATTTGCCCGGAATTCCGTGTAAGTCTAACAACGCGCCTGCAGTAATCCCGAATCAATCATTCGATGGATTCCGCCCCCAGCTTTGCCAATTCGGCATCTTCTTTGGAGGACAATCCGCTCACAGCAACCGCACCCACAACCTCGCCGTGCTTCTGGACAGGGATGCCTCCTCCCCAACCCACAAATCTGGGATCGCCGTAGTAAGCGATGTCGTGCCCTTTCTCCGGATGTCGTACCTTCTCGCCAATCTCCTGGGTCGGCTTGCCGGCTCGCGCCGCCGTCCACGCCTTGTTCATCGCGATGGCTACGGACGGCACCGATGCGTTATCCATGCGAGCAAAGGCGATCAGCTCCCCGCGGCAATCGGCCACTGCGACCACCACTGCTTTCTGCATCCGCGAAGCTTTCTCCACGATGAGGTCCACCGCGCGCTTCGCCTCCGAGTAATCGATGGTTTGGATCGTTATCATAATTTGGGAAGAATACCTGAGTTTCAGGCGGAAAGAGAATGGACAAGCCCGCGTTCCTGAATCTCGCGGAAACCACCACGAAAAAGGGGCTGAGCGTAATGCTCAGCCCCGTCCTTTAGCCAGCAAGCCTCAGAATCTGAGTCTCGCCGCAAATTGGATCAGGCGTGGATTGTTCACCGTACTCGTAATCGCGCCGAAGCCGTTTGCTGAATTGTTGACTGCTCCGGTCACCGGATCGGTTGTGGGATTGAATCCAGTTCCCGGAACGCTAAACTGCGGGTGATTGAACAGGTTGAAGAACTCGGTGCGGAATTCAAGTCCAAACCTCTCCTGGAATGTGAATCGCTTAAAGACGGCAAAGTCGAAGTTGTTGATACCGGGTGCGCGCAGGGTGGGGTCGACGCGGGCTTCCGTTCCGTATCCCCACGCTGGCGGTGCAGCGAAACAGTTCACGTTAAACCACTCCGTAATGTTGTGGGATGATGAGCCCTTGTCGCATCCAGAGACCACATTTGGGCGAATGTTGCTGATGCCTAGACCGGCGTTCTCCAGAGGAGTTGAAGATCCAGACCAGGTAACTTTCAACGGAAAGCCTCGTTGGAAGCTCGTGATGCCATCGATTCCCCACCCGCCAACCGCCTGATCGAGCGCACCGGACGCGGCTGAGAGAAATCTCTTGCCGTGACCGAATGGAAGGTCAAGCACGTAGCTGATGATCAGACGCTGCGACACGTCCTGGGAAGAGAGCGAACGCTCACCCTTCAGATTGTTGTAGTTCTGCACACTGCCGACTCCACCGGTCGGCCCTTCAAGCCAGCTAGTGAGAGTGTCGGTATTGCTGAGAAGCTTGGCGTTCGTGTAAGCGACCAGCAGGGTGCCGCCACCCTGGAATCGCTTCGTCACGGTCGCTTGCAACGAGTTGTAGCTGCTGCCGCAGCAGCCATATCCGGCCAAACTCAGCCCACCGTATTGAGGATAGGGCCGATCCAATTGTCCTAGAACGACGGTCGACCCTTGGAGGGAAGGATCCGGGCTGTTCAGCGGATTCGTGAGGCCCGCTGTTGCGAAAGTCGTCGCGATCGTTGGGGTCGCTCCGGTAGCCGCTTGCGCCGCAGCCTGGGCAACGAAAGAATCCGGAATCTGGTTGATGTTCGTCGAGTATTGCTGCAGGTGTACTCCATGCGAACCCGCATAGGCGACATCGGCAAAGAATCCGCCCGGCAATTCGCGTTGGATGTCGAAATTCCATTGTTCCACATATCCGAATTTCGGACTCGTGTACGGGGCCAAGGTAGGCGATCCGTTCGTTGCAACGAAATTCGATAGCGCGGCGTTTCCGCCGACTCGACCCGGAGGTGGCAGAATTCCAGCCGCTCCGAAAGGGCCCGGAGTGGTGCAGGTGAAGTTCGTGAAGATCTGCGGCGTGCCAGTCACGCCTCCTGCAAAGGAGCAATTGCTGGCATCCAGCGTCGACGAAGGCGTCAAGCCTTGATCTATGCTGGCGTGGAAGGGTGTCGTGGCCAGGTTGATCACATCGTTGTCCGGATTGAGCCCGAACGAAACGTAGTTCGGGATAAAAAAGATTCCGTAGCCTCCGCGGATCACCGTCTTCGAATCCAGGCTGTAAGCAAATCCGAGTCGAGGTGAGAATTCTTTCTTATCCAACGGCAGGTTGTTGTTGCTGCCATTGGGACCGGTGCCGACCAGCATGGCGTCGCCCGTGCAGGGCGATCCGGCAACGCCGCTGCATCCCGTGACCGTAGCGTTGGTGGCGGTGGGATTCCAATAGCTCAGACGGTTGTATCGCTCGGACCACGTGCCCGCCAGTTCATAGCGAAGTCCGAGATTCAAGGTCAGCTTGGGAATCACGTGCCAAGTGTCATCTCCATAAAATCCGCGATAGGTCTGACGCCCGGCGGTTTGGGCCGGAACCTGAGCCGCGCCTTCGGTCTGGTTCACGAAAGATGCAGGGCCGTTCTGCGCCAAGCCGAGCAGGAAGTCGGCGTACGCGAAGCCACCTGTAGCCGGATTGGTGGTTGACGGTAGGCCTGTGTTGGCCGTCCAGCTCCCCAGGAAGCCGAAAGCACCGCTTGCGATGTTGGTCTGGTAATAGTTATCCAAACCGAGCTCATACTGAACTCCAGCCTGAATTGTGTGTTTGCCGCGAATAATGGTAAGTGACGGAGTGATGTTGTATTGAGTATTGTGATCGCCAATGGCACTGTTGCCTTGCGTTCGACCCACGTCGTTGGGAAACGGAAACGCCGGCGTAGGTGGCGTCCGCATGATCGAGGGGACGTTGTAACTCGAAGGCCATCCCAGGTCCGTCAGATTGTATCCGGCCAGAATCGGTGAACGCAGGTAGATGAAGCGGCTTCCGGACACGTTTAAATCACCAATCAGGTTCGAGCCGAAGGAATGGTTCACATCAACCACCAGTGCCTTGGTGTGATAATCCTCAGCACAACGATCCTGACACAAGCCGGTCCCAAGGGGGTTGGTGGGAAGGTCGAGTAGCCCGTTGTAAGTAAAGCGCCCGAAGAGGCGCGTTTTCTGTCCGATATTCTGGTCGACGCGCGCGACAAATTGATTCGTATTCCCGCCGCTGCTGGCCGCCGAGGTGAAGTTGTCAGGATTGTTGATATTGAAAATATTCGGAGCAACGGGGGTGTAGTACTTATCCCACAATGCGGTTGCGGCGGTGCTCCATTCGGCTTGCGGAATTTGATTGTTGGTGTAGGGAGTGCGGCCTCCGGTCGCGGTGACGGTATACGGATCGTAGAGTTGAATTCCCTGCGACAACAGTGAGGAGAAGTCGCCCTTCCGGAAAGCGGCAATCGGCACATCGGTCGTGACAACCGAACCCGTGCGCAACCGGAATTGCTCCCAATTCACGAAAAAGAAGGTTTTGTCCTTAATCACGGGGCCGCCAAAATTGAATCCGTACTGGTTCTGAACGTATGGGGGCGGGGTGTTCGAAAGGCCGCTTGCGAGTTCCGATTGCTTGAAGAAGTATTCGTTCGAATTCAACACCTTGTTTCGGAGGAATTCGTAGGCTTCGCCGTGGAACTTATTTGTTCCTGACTTCGTGCTGAAGTTCATGACGGCGCCAGAGAACTTGCCCCACTCAGCGCCCAGGTTGTTGTATTGAACTTTGAATTCGCCGATGGAATCCTGAATAGGAATGATGACCGGCAAGTTGATGTAACCGATGTTCAACGGTTGGCCGTCTAGATACTCCGCGCCTTGATTGGCGAACGAACCTCCAACCTGATAATTCCCCCAGCTGAACGGGTTCTGGCCGACGGCGGTGCCTCCCGATCCTCCTTGGGCAACGGCAGCCGGAGAAACCGTGATCAGGTTGAAGATGTTGCGTCCGTTGAGGGGCAATTCATTGGCCTTGCGCTGTTCGACAACTTGCCCTAGCGACGAAGTTTCGGCCTGCAACGGGGGAGGCTCTGAAGTGACTTCGACCGTTTCGCTCACTTGTCCCACGGTCAAGGCTGCGTCGACGTGCGTATCCTGCTGCACTTGCACAATCACATTGGGACGATCGAAGTGCTTGAATCCCTGCTTCTCGACGTCAATTCGATATTGACCCTGAAAAAGGTTGACGAAGGTGTAATGGCCGTCGTCGCCGCTGGCCTCCGTGCGCTTTTCAGATGTGCTGGCATTGGTGAGTGTGACATTTGCTCCGGTGACCGCTGCGCCCGATGCATCGGTGACCGTCCCGGAAATCGAGCCATAGGTCGATTGTGCAAACAACGACAGGCACGACAGTGACCACAAAATGCCAGCCGACAATACGACAGCCAGGAAACGTCGAGACGACATGGTCTCCCCCATAATTTGGAATGGATTCTTGGATCAGCGCTCAGAAGTTTCCCCACATAATCAGACGGACGACTTTCCTGAGCATCCTTAACCTCAATTACGTTGACAGGAGAAGATCTGTACCACCGAGCGCGAAACAATGTCCGGAGGGGGTAATGAGGCCGATGCGGGAGTACTTGGAGTCAGCTTGTTAAACAAACGGAGCAAAACAGGTTTGTTGTGAAATTTCCGCTACGGGTGGTTCGCTTCTCTGCGCAGGAGCGCGTACAGGAAGGGCTTGCCAGTTGGCTTTTGGCTGCCGCCATGAGGTTCAACCGTTACGAAGACGGCGTCGATTTCGGCGAGTTGCCTGGGGTCTTGCAGACGAAGAACCCACCGGCGGTTTGATTCGCTGTCCATGTAGAGAATGCCAAGATTCGTGGCGTGATTTTTCTCTCCTGTCCAGCCGTCTTTCCCGCCCCATACCTGGAAGGAACTGGCATTTTGCACTCCCGGCTGCCGGTCCAGATCGAACGCATAAAAAATCAGCGACTTGCTCTCCGTGTAAAAGACGCGGCCGAAAGGTTTTCGCGTGCGACTTCCGCTATCAACATCGAACACATCCGCGATATAAAGCTTTCGCGCACCCATCAACTCGCGGATGTCTCGATCGGAGGCAAGATATTGCTCGCTGTCTTTCAACCTGCGTTCCTGATCGTGACCGGCGGCCGTAAGCTCGTCGACCTTCGACTCCAAAGAAGTCGTTCGCAGCAGCGCGCGATCACGTTCGGCACGCAGAGTGGTCAACTCAGCCTGGACCAACTGGTACGATCGTTCTGCATCTTGCAGTTGGCCCGTCAATTTGTCGCGTTCCTCCGATACAAGCTCAAACTGTTTGTCGCGCTGGCCGCTCATGGCTGACAGGGATGTGAACCGTGCGTCCGCAGCCCGTAACGCAGTTCGGAGCCGGCTGACCTGGGTTTGCAGATCCGCCAACTGCATTTTTTGGGAAGCGATCAGTTCATCTGACCTTTCGCGATCGATCTCGGGACTCTGCGCTTGAACGGTGGATACGGATGCGGACGGTGCGAGGGAAGCTTTGACGCGACCGCCAAGCCGGTAAGATCCAACCCCGATCGCAACGATGAGACAAGTTGCGGCCGCCGCCCAAGGCGCTATTCCCGGCGGCAGGAAAAATGCCCGTGGCAGGCTCTTCGACTCGACATTTGTCCCTGATGCGCCGTCCGATTCCGCTTGTCGAACGCGCGCAAAAAGCTTGTCTCGCGCCGGCCGCTCGTCCCAATCGACTTCGTTCTGGATTTGGCCGTACGACGCCGCAAGGAATTCCATGCCCTCTTTGGCTATGAGGGCATAGCCTGCATAAGCTTCTTGACAGTAGCTGCAGACCAGCAAGTGACGTTCTAGATCCAGCCGTTCTTTTTCATTGAGCGCCCCAGTATGCGCCAACGCGGCTAGTTCTTTGAACCTCTCGTGATCACCCAGCCGTTCGTTTGTTTTCATTCTGTGTTTCCTGGAGTCTCTTTACAGCAGGACTCCTGCGCAACCTTTCGAGACCACGGTAGTAATGGTGACGGACATTCCCAATCGGCTCGTCAAGCCGCTCACTTATCTCTCTCAGTTCGAGACCCTGAAAGTAAAATAACTCCAGCGTCTTCCGTTGCATGTCTGTCAGATCTTCAAATGCCGGACGAAGGAGGGAGAAATCGATTCTGAGACCGACTTCTCTTTCGATATCGTCGCGCCCCGCTATAGTATCGTCCAACGAGTCAATATCTGTACCAGAGTAAAAGCCTCTTCGCAATAGATGGTCTCTGCGGTCCCGGGCACGGCTAAACGCAATCTGAATCAACCACCCCTTAGCGCTGCCTTTCGTCGGATCAAATAGTGCGGCCTTTTGGTACAAAGAGAAGAAAGTCTCCTGGACAACTTCCTCAGCCTCGCTCCCGTCTCTCAGGATTCGGAGAGCGATTCCGAACACAAGCCGCGCGTAACGCGCATAGAGCAGATCCAGGCTCTTGGAATCTTGGCCCTGCAGCCGGGCCATTAGATCCTCATCGGTGGACGAGTGGAGTTCGACGGGCTGTTGCGAGGCGGCACTTCCCTCCTTAGGGGATCCCCAAACCAGGGGGAATGACAACGCGCGTCCGTTCGGAGGAGAGCTCATGCTTTTAACAGCAGCAGTTTGTAAGAAGCCCAAATGGCTAGCCAGACAAGCCGTTGGAGTAGTATGTCTGACCAGCGGACCAGAACCCTGCGGGGAACATACATCAGAAGGTAATCCGTTTTCCAGAATAAAACGATTTTTCTAAGGCTCGAAAAAGATTCGTTCCGATTGGTACAGGCTTCCCGCAAAAAGCGTATCTATGGATCGAGCACGCTGCTGATGCCCGCCTGACGACCGGCCAGTTGCTTAGAATCGAACGATTTTCGAGGGGCGTAAGAACGAAACAAATCAAGGGCCTCATGCGCACCGTGTTCCCGGCGTTTCTGTCGTTGCTGCTTCTTGGGATTCAGTTGTGCGCCCAATCTACCCTCGCATCGTTGACCGGGCGGATTACCGATCCGAATAAGGCGGTCATCCCGGCCGCTACGGTCACCGTCATCAATACAGGCACCGGAATCCACTACCAGGGCCTCACCAACGAAACCGGCGAGTATTACGTGACGGACCTTCCCCCAGGCAGGTACCGCATCGAAGTGGAAAAGCTCGGATTCAAGGCGGTCATCCAGTCCGGATTGATTCTGCATGTGCAGGACGCCTTGGAAGTGAACTTCGAGATGACCTTAGGATCGGCGTCCGAAAGCGTGACTGTCGCTGGAGAATATTTTCCCGTCGATACAGAGTCAGTCACGGTCGGCACCATTGTTGAGCAGCGAAAAGCAAATGAGTTGCCGCTGAACGGCCGCAACGTCTTCAACCTCGTCGCCCTTGCCCCATCGGTGATCCCTCAGGGCAGTTCGACGGGCACTCCGGTGGGTGTAAATCCCTTCGGCTGGGGCAATTATCAGGTCAGCGGTTCGTTCGCGAATCAAAGTGCTGAATATCTCGACGGTCAGCCATTGAACATTGGCTACATCAATCTGCCGGTTTTAATCCCGACCCAGGACTCCATTCAGGAATTCAAGGTGCAGACAAGCAATCTCGGCGCAGAATGGGGTCACTTCGCCGGCGGCGTCATCAACCTGAGCACGAAAGGTGGGACCAACGAGTTTCACGGTGATGCCTACGAATATCTTCGAAACCGCATCTTCAATGCGAATGATTTCTTTCTTAAGGCCGCAGGCAAGCCTCGCCCGCCCTGGGTGCAGAATCAATTCGGTGGTGAGGCTGGGGGACCGTTGCGCCTCCCTAATTCGAACGGGCCCAACAAGACATTCTGGTTCGGGAGCTGGGAAGGTTTCCGTTTACGAACTGGAGAACCCTTCACCGCAACCGTACCCACGACGGCAGAACGGTCGGGTGATTTCTCGATGATCATTACGCCGATCATGGATCCCTGCGCCGGCGTAGTCGGGCCCGAAGGCGCTTGCCCCGGCAGCAACGCTGTGCCGGTCCAATTTACTGGCAATGTGATCCCCGCGAATCGGATCAATCCGACTTCCAAAGCCCTCCTCAATCTTTGGCCTGCTGCAAACACCGGCGGTACCGTGACCAGCACGGGCACGATCAACAATTTCAATACAGTGACTCCCACGGGTGGCAACCAGAATCAAATCGTCGCCCGCATCGACCGGGAGATCACGATGCGGCAGAAGCTCTTCGTCCGATTCAGTCATTGGAATGTCACGGACTTGCCGATCGATCCACTCCAAGACGGACTTTGCTCAGATCGATGTTCGGAGGACTATTCGACAAATGCCGCAGTTGTTGCCTACAACTACAACTACAGCGCCACTACGATTCTCGACTTCAACGCGAGTCTCAGCCGGTTCAAGTACAACCGATCGCCTAAGAATGCCGGCTTTGACTTGACCTCCATTGGATGGCCGGCGACGTACAACCAAGCTGTGCCGGCGATCATGCGGACACCGCCTACACCCTGCGTTGCAAATTTCGCAGACAACATCATGTGTACACAGGGGCAGAGCTTTATTCAGGATCACGACACTCAGTACAATCTGGCGCCAAGCATAACCCTGGTGCGCCGCCATCATCGATACCACTTCGGTTTTCAGTTCGAGGCGGACTTCGACAATTACGCTCAGACCAACGTGGCCACCGGTTCCTTCGACTTCTGTGCCTCCACTCAACCTTGTTTCAGCGGATTCCCGTTCGCCGATTTCCTGCTGGGCTATGCCGACAACTTCAGCAACTTTGAAAATCACTTCTTTGCGCAGGCGGTAGTCCCCGCTTTCACAGCTGGGAAACAGTCCTATCACGCGGTGTATTTCAACGATACCTGGCACCTCGCCGACAAGTTGACGCTTAATCTCGGCTTACGGTACGAACTGCAGAATCCGTGGACGGAGCGCCATGACCGACTCTCCTATTTCAACGCCAATGTACCGAGCTACATCAATCAATACTTGGCACCGGGCACGCCGCCAGTGATGGGAGATGTATTTCTTGTTTCTCCAGGATCGCGCAGTAACCTACCGCTCTCGAAAACAAATTTCGCACCCCGTCTTGGTTTGGCCTACGGACTCTCGTCGAAGACCATCGTTCGCGCGGGATACGGAATCTTCTGGATACCCACCGACGTCTCCTTCGCCTTGAATCCGATTAACGACATGGTGAACACCCCGGGCACTACTTATACGGGCACGGTCGACGGGACGCATCCTTACAACAGCATTTCCCTGCCCTTTCCGAACGGCATCTCACCGCCTCCCGGACGCGCACTCGGAACGCAGGGCACGCAGCAATTCCTTACCCAAGTAGTGCAGTCGATCACCGAGGTGGAGCCGTTTCATCATCCGGAAGGATACGTTCAGCAATGGAATCTGAGCGTCGAGCGACAACTCCCCGCGGGCTTCTCACTCTCGGTCGCTTATGTTGGATCAAAGGGCACACATCTGCAACAGTACTCGTTGCAGAGCAATCAAATCTCGGACGCTCTCTTGGAGCAGGCAGCGAATCAATTCGCCGCGGGCGGAGTTTCGAACGTCACGTTGCTGCAGTCTGTGCCCAATCCGTTTTTCGTGAATGGTGAACCGCTCGCCCTCGGCGCGCCCACTACGACCGTCGGACAGCTTCTACGCCCGTTTCCGCAGTACACGAGCGTTGAACTTGCCGGACAAGGTTCGTTCGCCAGCATTTATCATTCACTCCAGATCACCACACAGAGGCGATTCGCCGGCGCAGGATCCCTACAGATCGCTTACACGAATTCCAAACTGATCAGCAATACTGATACGTTGACTTCGTGGCTCGAAACCAACGTCGGCGGGATCCAAGACAACAATAATCTGCGCGGTGAACGATCTCTTTCTTCGCAAGACGTGCCGCAGCGCCTCGTGGTCAGTTACGTGTTGGATCTTCCTTTCGGACAGGGAAAAAGATTCCTGTCGAATGCTACGCGCGTCATGAACAGTGTTGTTGCCGGTTGGGGCATCGATGGCGTGGCGACGTTCCAGAGAGGATTTCCCTTAGTGTTCAGCAACGGCGAATCGAATGACGCCGGCCTGTTTGGAGCTCATCCGAGGCCAGATGTCGTTGGCGGATGCAACAAAGCATCTGGCGCGGCCCGTATCGATCGCCTCGATGGATGGTTCGATATCTTGTGCTTCAGTGCTCCGGCAAATTTCAGCTTCGGAAACGAATCGCGCGTGGATTCCTCTTTGCGCTCGGATGGCGTAAATAATTTTGATTTCGCAATCTTCAAGCGTATTTTCTTTGGCCCCGATGCACGCGCGGGTTTTGAAACGCGAGTGGAATTCTTTAACCTTTTCAATCGCACCCAGTTTGGTCCACCGAATACAATTTGTTGTACTGCGAACAACGCGAATTTCGGTTTCGTCACTAGTACGGCGCCGGGAACGAACCCTCGGCTGGTGCAGTTTGCGTTGAAGGTTTCTTTCTAGAGACGACTGGGCTGTCAGCCTTGTCTCGAAATGTCAGAGCCGGTTGAATTGTGAATGTGCTATTAAAGCTGGCGCGCAGTCTTGCCCTGATCGGCTTCATCGCCGCGAGTGGAGTATCGTTACTCGAAATATCTTCACCTCGCGGCATCGATTTTATCCTGCAAAACTCTCCCACGCCAAAGAAGTATCTGATCGAAACAATGCCGGGTGGGGTCGCCCTGCTGGATTACAACAACGATGGCCTGCTGGACATCTTCTTCGTCAATGGCGGACGCATCAGCAGCCCGGTAACCATGCCTGAAAACTTCGACCGCCACGATCCGCGATTTTGGAATCGTTTGTACCGTCAAAATCGCGATGGCACTTTCACCGACGTGACCGAGCAAGCCGGCCTGGCTAACGCTGGAGATGGAAACTACGGCATGGGCGTCGCCGTCGGGGACTACGACAACGATGGCTACCCCGACTTGTACGTCACCAGCTATGGCCAGAACGTTCTGTACCACAATAACGGCGATGGCACTTTCACCGACGTGACTGCAAAAGCCGGAGTAGCCGCTGGGGGCTGGTCCGTCTCAGCAGGATTCTTCGATTACGATAACGACGGAAAGCTCGACTTGTTTGTCACTCGCTACATGGCATGGGACACGCCACATAGCAAGGACTGTGGCGGGAACTATCACACCTACTGTCCGCCCGGGGAATTTCCGCGCACGACCAACATTCTCTATCACAATCGCGGCGACGGCACGTTCGAAGACGTGAGTGAGCGTTCAGGCATCGCCGCCAAGAAAGGACACGGGTTGGGAGTCGCATTTGCCGACTACGACGGCGACGGATTCACCGACATCTACGTCGCGAATGACGGCATGCAACAGTATTTGTTTCACAACAACGGCAATGGAACGTTCAAAGAAGTTGGGCTCGAGGCTGGAGCCGCACTGAATTCCGACGGCGGGCCGCTGTCAGGCATGGGCGTTGTGTTTCAGGATTACGATAACGATGGACGCCCCGATGTCATCGTCACCACACTGCCGCGGCAGACCTACGGAGTGTTTCACAACGATGGCCGCGGATCGTTCAGCGATCAAGGACTTCAAACCGGCCTCTCCATGCTTTCGGGCGTGACTGCGGGGTGGGGTGTGGGGTTGGAAGACTTCGACAACGATGGTCAGAAAGATCTTTTTGTTGCCCAAGGACATGTCCTCGACAATGTGGAGAAAATAGATCCATCCTTGCATTATCTCGAACCGACGTTACTCGCGTTGAATCATGAGGGCCGATTTGAATCCATCGATCCGGGAACTCCGGCAATGGTGGCCGCCCGCGGAGCAGCATTCGGCGACCTCAACAACGACGGCTGGATTGACGCCATCACTACGGTTCTCGGGGCTCGCCCTCAAGTATTCATGAATCGCGGCGGCAGCGCGCACTGGCTCACCGTCACTCTGCGCGGCACCCGCAGCAACCGCGACGGCCTTGGAGCCCGCGTGCTCGTGAATGGGCAAACTCGCTTTGCCACCACGGCCGGCAGCTATGAGTCGGCCAACGACAAGCGCTTGCATTTCGGGCTGGGGACAACCAAAACCGCAACCGTAGAAGTATTCTGGCCCTCTGGAACGCATCAGGTGTTGAACAATGTGACGGCGGACCAATTTCTTCAAGTGCGCGAGCCGGAGCACCCATGAGTCAAAGAAAAAGATTCTGCGCGCCTGCGATCTGTCTGGCTACCATTTTTCAATCGCCGGTTCGCCTAACCGGTATCCGACGCCAAGCCCTGCGAGCCGCCTTGGTCCTTGGGATAGCGCTTCAGTCGCTGGCAATTGAGGCCGCGATTGGACAAACGATCTCGCCCGAAGCAACCCAGCACTGGAACGCAGGCCGTGAAGCTGAAACCAAAAAGAATTTCGCATTAGCCGTAACCGAATATCGCAAAGTCACGGAGCTCGATCCGACTTTTGCGGGCGGCTTTGTCAGTCTCGGCCAGTCCTCTATGGAAGCACACGATTTTGCGGCCGCCTTATCTCCGTTGAGGCAGGCACTTCAGCTGGACTCCAATCTGCTTGCGGCACACCAGCTACTAGGTTATGCGTTGCTGGCGCAAGGCTACGCCGCCGAGTCCATTCCGCACCTGGAGCGTGTTCACGAAGACGGTGCGCTTGGAATTGCCCAGCTCGAAACCGGGCAGTTCGCCGATGCCATCAAGAATTTGCAAGCGGCGCTGCAAAAACGGCCGACCGATCCAGACCTGCTCTATTATCTTGGGCGCGCCGCGGGCCTGCTCTCGAAGCAATCGGTCGACACTTTGTTGGCTGCCTATCCAAAATCGGCTCGTGCCGATCAGTCGATGGCAGAAAACTATTTTGTGCTTCGCCAGATGGACGAAGCACAAAAGCAATACGAACTGGCCTTGCAGGCTCGCCCGGACACTCCCAAAGTCCATCTCGAACTCGGTCAAGTATTCGCCATGACGTCGCGCTGGCCGCAGGCGGAAGAGCAATTTCGCGCCGAAACGAAACTTCAGCCGGGAAACGCGGAGGCCGCTTACCGCCTCGGAGACGCTCTTCTACACGAGGGAAAGACGCACGATGCGCGGGCAGCTCTTGAGCGCTCCGACGAATTGCAGCCGCAAATGCCGGAGACCTTATATGCGCTGGGAAAAGCTGCCGCGCTCGAAGGCGACGTTGCCGCTGCCGAGAAATGCTGGCTCACCCTGCTTGCGGTCGAGAAGGAAAGCGAACTCTCCGCACAGACGCACTTTGCTCTCGCCGCGCTTTATCGCAAGCAGGGCAAGGCCCCACAAGCAGAAAAAGAAATGCAGGAGTACCAAAAACTTAAGGGCTCGAATCAACCGTAACCAAAGCTCAGGATATCTCGGGCAGAATCTTGAACCCTGCATTCTGCAGATCACTTCGGAGCTGTGCCATCGATTGAACGCGGATCGCATGGATCCCCAAGGCTCTCGCGGCCTGAATGTTGATCTCGCGATCATCTAGAAACAGTGCTTGCGACGCCTGTACATCTAAACCACGAAGGGTGTGCTCGTAGATCGCAGCATCCGGCTTGATCATTCGGACTTCCGCCGAGAATGTGACAAAGTCAAAGACTTTGAGCCAGTCAAATTGCGCCCGGCAGTGCGTTACCATGGTCGAGTGCATGTTGGATAGAAGGCCAACCTTCAATCCCGACGCGCGAAGGCGATGCGTCCAATCGATCATGTCGGCGTTGATGTTGCTCCACATGCCCAAGTCCAGCTTGCAGATTTCTTCCAGTTCTCGCGGACCAATTCGGCCGCCGGCATCCGCCGCCAGCATCGACCAATAGGCTTCGGGAGTGAGATCACCGCGATCATACGCGCCACGGTTTCGCTCCCAAATCTCGGGAAGATGCTCGACAGTCACTCCAAAAAAGCTTGCAAGGCGAGTGATTTCTTCGGGCTTCGGCCGGTGACACAAGACTTCTCCGTAGTCAAAAATGACGGCCTTCAGCGCAGAAAATAAGTTCGAATGATTGTTGGGCATTTCTCTTCGAGTTTACTATTTCCCGCTCGTTGCCGACTTCACTTCAAGGTTGCGGAGGGGTGGCAGAACTTTCGGGACGGATCAGCAGCGCCAGCCGCGGGAAACTGAACTGTCCGGCCGCGTCATCAATGACGTTCACCTGGCAGGTGTAGAACCCAGGCTTCAGCGGGCTCAGCGGCAGGTCGAGTTGGAAAACGGCCGCCTTGCGGTCTCGAGCGTTCAACTCCGTTAGCTCCACCATGGAACTTTCAAAGATTTTGGACTTTCCGCGGAAGAATGCGACATTCGTCAGGAGTCGAATGCCCGGCTTGCTCTGTGCCACATCTGGCGAAGCAGCCGCGTGGCCCGGATCATAGACTTCGTAATAAAGCCGCAAGTGTTGCGTAGCGGAGAAGACGTGAGTCACGTTTGGAATAATCTCCGAGCCGTCGCGAATGAGCGGGCTTTGGGTCGCGCCTTTCTTCGCCGGCTGCAGCTGGCTTGCGAGAACCACCGAGCTCATCTTCAATGACGGCGTCTTCAGATCGGGCACGTCGAGATCAGTTTCGAACGAACCCATGCGTCCGGTTTCATTTTCCCTGACCACAAATTTCAGGTGATATTTTCCCGGCGGCAGGCTGATCCCGGTGTCGTATTGCACATTCTTTTTGCGGACTTCCGACGAACTATCGACCGCCAGTTTGACGGTGTCGCGAATCCTGGTTACGGGATGATGCTCGGCGTCGAGCACCATGCCGATCGCATCCAGAGTGGCTTTGTCGCGGTCGCTGCTGCGGCTGAATGGAATTTCAGAACCCGGCACCACGAGCGAGATCGGAATGTAGAACTTGTTGGCCTCGAGCCGGAAATAAGCGTCTCCGAGATAGAGCGGCAAATCAGTCGTCGGCAGTTCAGAAGCAAGCTCTTCTTCGAGTTGCAATTCTTTATCTTCTTTGGTCGAGTGACGATAGTCCGCCGGCGCATAGTACCCGCGCCGGTACTCGACCTTCACGCCCGGAGCATTGACCTTCACTGAGATTCGCCTGTATCGCCCATCCTTGCCCAGATTGCTGCTGTGATATCCAAGCAGATAGTACGTCGATGTGTCCTGTTGCACTCCTTTGAAGACCTGGCTGAAATCGTTGGAATCGAGGAAAGCGCGGCCGCCAGTATCGCTCGCCAAAGTGACTAGGGTTTCCTGCGTTGTGAAGTTTGAGTTCAAGGCATTGATCGTCGCTTGGCCTGAATACGCGGAGGTCCCGCGCAGGCTGGCATTTTGCGCCTCGCCGCCGGCAACGAGCGCCTGAAGGCCGCGCAGGTCCATGGCGTAGATCGCCATATTGGCGCGCACGGCTGCGTTGGTGGCGGCTCGCAGTTCTGACTGATTTTCGATACCGGTTCGATCCATCCCGCTGGAGAAATAAATCAGCGACTTCTTCTGCTGCATGCGAGACAACTTCTCCGCCACTGATCGCAGTGCCTCCAGACGCCGATCGGTGTTAAAAATGTTGTATTCGGTGTCGTCCGCGGTAAATGGCTGGCCCGTGTCGGGAGTACCCTCGGTCGAGCCCGTGGTGCCTTCTTCGAAGCCTTGTCCGCTTCCCGTGCTGAAAGCCCGAAGCTGTCTCTTAAGAAGATCGTGATCCGCTGTAAAGTCCTGATTCACCAGCAGCGAGCTTCCCAGAGAAACGATCGACACCAAGTCCGCCGAAGCCATCTGTGTGTCGACATAGTGTTCGGCCGAGGTGATGGCACGATCGATCTCATCGGGCTCCATCGCGGACAGATCAAAGAAGAGAACGATAAGGCGGCGATCCTTGAAGCGATCAGCGTCCAAGGCGGCGGGCATCGCGTTGGCCGGTTGCGCAGATTGAGCGACGGTCCCGGGCAGAGCCTTTGCCTGAGCCACGTCCTGCGTCACTACTGCATCGATGTTTTCTACATCGAACGAAACCACCTTCTGCGGCTTGCTGTCTTCCAGAATCGTGAAGTCTTCCGGCTTGAGACCGCGGACAAAGTTTCCACTCTTATCCTTGACGGTCACGTTAACCAGCACCAGATCGCTCTGCACGCGGAAGGTATAGTCCGCCTGCTGCTGCGCAGGCACAGAGGAACACAGCAGAGCCAGCCCCACCAGGGTCGACAGGGTCTTTTTCGCGAATTGGCTCAGCCTGCAAGTCATCCGTGTTCTCCTCAAAAGCGGAAGCGGGCCGTCATCGTGATTCGCCGCATCGCGCCCACTCCGGTCACGCGGCCGAACGTCGGCGAGTTCACGGAAGTATCAATCGTCGAGTAATTCGGGAGGTTGAAGATATTCGTGGCTTGCGCCCGGAACTCCAGCACTCGCGATTCGTTCAAAGGGATTACCTTAGTGAACGCCATGTCAAACACCTTACTACCCGGACCGATAATGCTGTTCCGCCGAGCGTCGCCGTAAGGGCTCGTCGAAGGCGGTTGAACGAAGGCAGCTGTATTGAACCATTCCCCAACCGACCGATTCGAAAGCTGAATCGATTGTCCCGGAACCACGTCCGGCCTGAGTGTGGCGCTTGTTCCGCCATTGAGTTCGCTGGCCTGGTCTACGTAGCGGGGCGTAAAGGGTAATCCAGACGCAATGGTCCAATCGCCGCTCCACTGCCAGTCGCCGAAGATCGCGCGCAGCGGAGTATTTCCAGTCAGCCAGCGCTTGTCGTGTCCGAACGGAAGCTCCCACAAATAGTCGGCTGTAAATTTGTGCGTCTGGTTGAAACTGGAAAGACCACGCTCAGCCGAAAGGTTCGACGGATTCTGCGCGACGGTATTTGCTCCGCTGCCGGGAGAAGCGCTCGTGCCTCCGCCACCTGCGCCCGTTCCGCCTGCGCCCAGGCCGGCGCTTCCGGTTCCGACTGTAGCTCCCGCACCGATCGACGAAGCATCATCCAGCGATTTGGAAAACGTGTAAATCCCGCCGATGGAGAAGCCCTGCGCCAAGCGCTTGCGCAAGCGCACTGATCCCGCGTTCGCTTCGGAGTCGCCAACCGAATTCTCGTAGGTGAACGCTTGGACGTTCGGAACCAGAATCTGAAAGCCTCCGAGCCGCGACACGGTACGGTTTGGCGCTTCCAGAATGTCCAGGTCCGTGCCCTTGGTGCCGGTGTAATCGATATTCAGCAACAACGTCGGACGAATCTGCTGTTGTATGTCCAGGTTTCGAATCTGCACGTATCCCAGCCGGTAATTCGGATTCACTGCGTAATTGTTGGTGATGCCGGATGCAGAGCACGCTGTCGGAAATCCGCTCTGCAGCGTCGGATTGCAGGTTGCCGACTCGATATTCGTTTGCGCCGTCGAGAATGGCGGCTGAAACGCCAACTGCTGCGCGATCCCTTGATAGGCACCCGTGTTGTAGTTGATGCCGTAGCCGCCGCGAACCACCGTCTTCGAAAACGGCTTCCAAGCGAACCCAATGCGTGGCGCGAAATTGTTGCGGTCGGGCCGGACCAGGCTGGCGGGAACGCTGCCGTCGTAGGGTCCCGTCTGTCCGGGCAATACCACCGCGACCGCCGAGGTAGTGAGGTTTGGTTGCTGCGTCAGAACACCGGGCGCGAGATCCAGGTTCGCGATTCGATCGTTCTCTTCGGTAAACGGCGACACGTATTCGTACCGGACGCCAAGATTGAGCGTCAGATTCCCGCGCACCTTCCACTCATCCTGCAGGTACAGATCCCAATAGTCGCCGCGAAAGTGGTAGTTGTTTTGGCCAAACTGCACTGAAGTCTGCTGCGGCAAGCCAAGGAGGAAATCGGCGAAGTCGTATCCGGTACCAGTCGTTTGCTTGCCGCCGACAATCTCCGATGTATTGATGCCGCTGAAGATGAACGAACCGCGCGCGTTACTGCTGGCCTCGTTGTTGAGTTCCACCCGACGGAAATCGCCGCCCCAGCGCCAACTGTGCTTGCCATGGGTCCAGACCACGCTGTCGGAAAAGGTATACGTCTGATTCCGCAGAAGCTGCGGGTTGGTGTCCTGGAGACCGGTGAAGTCGCTGAATGAAAGATTCGGCAGCCCCCAGTCGAACGGATTTGTCGAGACACTATTAATTCCCAACGTGCCGGCAATGTCGCTGTTAAACGCATACAGATTCTGTGTATGGGTGCGGCTGCGGTTGAAGTCGAAGCGGAGACTGTTGGTCAGCTTGCCGATGCTCCGAATGTAACCGATAGGCACGTCGAAACTGCGAACGCTCGTGCTACCACCCACACTCGGGAAAGGATTCGTGATGGTGGAATCCGCCCCGTGATAATGCAGGCCAAACGTAAGATTATTGCGCGGAGCACCACGCCCTCCGCCACGCCGACCTCCGGCGGGGGCAGCACCAAATGTGTGATTGATGCGTACGTTCAGATCGTCGCTGCTGTTGTTCGCAGAGGTCACGAAGTGAAAATTCTGGTAGCTCCCGGGCGCCGGAGTCAGATTCGGCAAAGGGATGTAAGCGAGCAATCCAGCGGCAACCGGGTTGATCTGCGTGATCGTGTTGTTGGGGAACTGCGCGTTTGTACCGGGATTGAAAATCTGAACCGGCTGCCCTGTCTGCGGTCCCGATGTGTAAGTCGTCCCGGAAAAATTACCTTGCCGCTCAGCCAGGGTCGGCACGGTGGAGAACTGGTCAAACGGATTTTCCCCGCGCTTTCCGTTGTAATTGACAAAGAAAAAAGTCTTCGCGCCGCCGTGATAGATTTTCGGGATATTCAGCGGTCCGCCGATGGAACCGCCAAAACTGTTCTGCACGTACGCTGGATTCGTGGCTGGCTCGCCGGCGAGCGCGTACGGCGCGGCATTCAAGACCGAGTCGCCGATACCGTAATAGAGAGAGCCGTGTGGATGGTTGATATCGAAACCCCGGCGACCAGTAATCGTCATCGCCCGTCCGGGACCTCCGCCGCCGAAGCCCCCGCCGCCCGGGCCTCCGAATCCGCCTTGCGCCCCGAAACCTCCGCCTTGCTGGCGAGTATCATTGATCCGCTGCTGAAGCTCGTCCCCACTCATCGAGTTGAAGGGATTCGACGTGTTGCCCGAGACCGCAATCGACTCGGTTGCGCTGTTTGGATCGATCCCCGGAACGGGCATGCCGGAAGGCACAACATCACCTACCGGATTACCGCCGTTGTCCTGACCAGCCATGTTCTGCAGCGCGGAAAGGGTTTGAAATCCGCGTTGCGCACTTGCCTGCCCGGTCGGCCTTCGCGGCTGCGAGCTCGCCTCGTGTGTGCGCGACACTAGCGTCACCTCAAAATTCGCCACCACATTCTGATGGGAAGCATCGACAACGACGTGCTGCACCCCATTCGCAAATGCCATCATCTGCACGGTCACGGTGTAAGCACCAAAGGCAGGCACCGTCACGGAATAACTGCCGTCCACATCAGTCCAGGTAGACATTTTCTGCGAAGAGGATTCGACAGAGATGGAAACGGCCGCGCCCGGGATCGGCATGTTGCCGGCTTTCACGACGCCGTGAATCGTTCCGCTTGCAGGCGGAGGAGGCTGCGAGGACGGTTGAGCCTGGGCAGGTTCAATCTGGGCAGAAACGCGAGTCAGCGCGAGCAACAAAGAAAGGCTCAGCCAGATACACCGACACATCCGCCCGCTCAATGTGATCATCGACCATTCGCGCCCGCGATGGCGCCGCGGTCCTTGAAGGGATCATAGCCGGATCACCTCGACGCAACTGTAAAATTTTGTCTGTTTTTGAAAGGGTTTATGTGCCCCAGAGGCTTGAATTCACAGATCAGAACTGCGTGGTGGGGCCGATCCCATCTTTTTGCTGGCCTCTTCGAGTGCCTGCTTAGGGTCCCGTCCCGTGACTTGTTTGTACCAAGCCGGATGATGCGTCCACGCCCATGCTTCGCTAACGGTGCCGCGTGTCATCGCCTGCATCGTTCCCGGCTCGCCGATCGTACTGAGATAGATGTGGATGAAGATTCCCGCGAGCATGACGAGCGCCGAAATGTCGTGGATCACATAGCTGATGGCTACCGGAATGCGCCCGAAAATTTCCGGAAACCACATGATCAACCCCGTGATGACGTACGCGACGCCGCCGCCAACAATCTCCCAGAATTGCCCCTTCTGCCCCGCATTGAAGAATCCGACGTCGGACGGTTCAACGCTGTCTCGATGAGTCACGTAGTCCTTCATTCGTTTCATCCAGCGAGTATCGCCGGGGCCCCAAGCCATTACCGTGAGCCAGTTAAGCGCCTGTAGGCCGAAAAAGAAAACGAAACCAAGCCCAAACCACGGATGCAGCATGCGCGTCATCGCGCCGCCGCCAAACAACGGCGTGAACCAGCGGAAGATCCACGGCATGTAAATCCCGAAGCCCGACACCAATGCGAGAAAGAAAAAAATTCCATACGCCCAGTGCAGGAAGCGAGTGTAGGCGCGATGACGCAACAATTCGCCCGCATACACAACCGTCAACCCGACGCGATTGATGAAATGATCCGGGCCGCGGCCGAGACGCTCTGCAGGGGTAGCCATTTAGTTTTCCTTCCTCGCTTCCCCGCCATCGATTTCTTTGATCGGGAGTTGCGGCTGAACCCGGCGAGGCCCCTCTGTCACATAATGCAGAATGACGCCCGCAAACGTCATCATCGAAGCGATCAGTCCCAACGGTTTGAACCAGCTCTTCCAAAGAGTGAAGGCTAAAGGGATCTTCGGATTCTTTGGCAGCCCACCGTATTTCTCCGGGTTGGTCGCGTCGTGCAGGATGTATACGACCGAAGTCCCACCAATGGTCTGCGGATCGTAAATGCCCGCATCTTTGAGCCCGGCATGTTGTTGAAGTTGCGTTACGCGCTTGCCGGCAAGTTGGAGCATGTCGTCCTTCGTGCCAAAATGCAGGCATCCGGTAGGACATGCTTTAATGCAAGCTGGCTCTAATCCCGAGTCCACCCGGTCCGAGCAGAGCGTGCACTTATAAACCTTCTTCGTCGACGGATTGAACTTCGGCACATTGAACGGACACCCGGAGACGCAGAACTGACATCCGATGCAGTTCTCTTCCTGGAAATCAACGATGCCGTTCCGATACTGTACGATCGCGCCATCCGCCGGACACGCTGCCAGACAGCCCGGATCGGCGCAGTGCATACACTGATGCTTTCGCATCAGCCACTGAAATGACCCGTCATCATTGCTGACTTCGTTGAACTTGATCAGGTTCCAGTAATTCCAGTTTGTATCCGGCATCGTCTGGTAGGTGTTGTCGAACATGGTGGGCTGGAATGGCATGTCGTTCCATTCCACGCAGGCGACTTCGCAGGCCTTGCATCCGATACACGTAGTGGTATCGATCAGTTTGCAGACTTTTTCCTGGCGCTGGGTTCCCTCGCCTGCTACCGGCCCAGGATGGCCCGAGATTCTTTGCACTTGCAGCGTCTTGCGATCGCTCAATGCAGGCCTCCTCTATGCTTTCTCAAGCTTCACGAGGAAGCCTTTGAATTCGGGCGTGTACGCGTTCGGATCGATCACAGCAGGGGAAAGATAGTTGACCGGCGTCTTCGCCGTCTTGCCTTCGTCTTCTGCAATGCCCCGGAATCCCCAATGGATCGGAATGCCGATCTGGTACGTCTTCTTGCCGTCGATCATCATTCCCTTGATGCGGCGGGTCACCATCGCTTTTGCGATGTATTCCGCCCGAGCACTGGTTACTTTGACCCTCTCGCCGCCGCGCAGCCCCATTTCATCGGCTAGTTCAGCCGGAATTTCGACAAACGGCTCCGGAACGAGCTGCACATTCATCGGATTGTTCTTCGTCCAGTAGTGATAATGTTCGGTGAGCCGATAGGTCGTGCAGATGATGTTGAATCCCTGGTCGACGCTTCCGTACTTATCCATATCCGTCTTGAATCTCTTGGCAAGAGGATTGTTTGATTGATTCGGATGCAGAGGATTTGCGATCGGACTCTCCGTCGGCTCGTAGTGCTCGGGGAAGGGCCCATCGGCGACCGCGCCGATCGGCACAAATAAACGTCCGACTCCTTCCGGATTCATGATGAACGGTCCCATGTGAGCCTTCGGATCGGAATCAGGTTTGAAGTCTGGGATGTCGTTGCCAACCCACTTCTGCTTCGACTCGCTCCACCAGACTTGTTTGCGGTCTGGATCCCATGGCTTGCCGCTCACATCGCAAGACGCACGGTTGTAGAGTACACGACGGTTCATCGGCCACGACCAAGCCCAGTTCGGATGAATTCCCAGCCCCGACGGATCTTCCGGATTGCGACGTTGCGTCATCGCTCCAGCTTCGGTCCAGGATCCGCAATAGATCCAGTTGCCGGACATTGTTGAACCGTCGGCGCGCAAGAATGCAAAACCGGGAAGTTGCTGGTCCGCTTTGATTGTGGTGTTCGTCTTGGCGTCGGTAACGTCGGCGACTGCCTTGCCGTTCAGTTCCTTCGCAACCTCGGAAAGCGACGGATTGTAGGGGTCGGTGTAACTCCACGACGCTTGCAGAATCGGATCGGCAAACTTCCCGCCTTCTTTCTGATATTTCTCACGAACTTTCAGGAAGATGCGCGCGAGAATTTCTTGATCGAGTTTGCAATCGCCAGGAGGAGGAACCGCTGCCCATTTCCATTGCAACCAACGGGCTGAATTGACGAATGTCCCGTCTTTCTCGGCAAAACCAGCACCGGGCAGCCGGTAGACCGTGGTGTTGATCTTCTTCATGTCGTCCGCGGTGATGCCCGGAGCGCGCCAGAATTCGCTGGTCTCGTCCGGATAGATCTCGCAGACGACGAGGAAATCTGCCTTCTTCAGGGCCTCGATATTCTTCTTGCCATTCGGCCCAATCATGACGCCGTTCATGCCGAACGCCATCATCCCCTTGACCTTGCCGTTGTACATGTCGTCCCAGATCTCCACCCATGAATACCTGCGGTCGATCTTGGGGAGCCAGTTGAACCCAAAGTCGTTGTCCTTGGTAGCGGCGTCTCCGTAGAGCGCCTTCAGCAACGACACCGTGAACGCCGGCGTGTTCGACCAATAATTAAACGAGTCCCACTCCTTCGGCTTCGATGATTTTGGAGTAATGCGCGTGAGGTAGGCTTTCAAATCTGTGTCGGCCGGCGTCGGCATCTTCAGGTAACCGGGCAATACGTCGAAGATGCCAGCCATGTCGGTCGCGCCCTGAATGTTGGAGTGCCCACGCAGGGCGTTGACTCCGCCTCCCGCGCGACCAATATTTCCCAACAGCAACTGGATCATTGCCGCCGTCCGGATCGTCTGCGTTCCTGACGAATGCTGCGTCCATCCGACGGCATAGATGATCGTCCCCGCCTTCTTCATGTCGCCGTTTTGGCGAATCGAGGTAAAGGCCTCCCAGGCTTTGAGCGCCTGATCTTTCGGGATGCCGGTGATGCGCTCGACCATCTCCGGCGTATAACGAGAATATTGTTGCTTGAGTAGTTGGAAAACGCAGCGTGGATGTCGCAGCGAAAAATCGTAAGCCACGTCGGGCGGCAGCATCGGCGGAGGAATTGGACCGCCCCCCATGCCCTTCGCGCCAGCCGGGCCCTGAGCCTGATATCCCTGGCCTTCCGCTCTGCTCGCAGTTCCCTCTCCCTGCGAATGTTCGGCCGCACCACTCGGATGAGAACTCGCACCCACGGGTGACGTGGCTCCGCCCTCTTCGTAGTTCCAGGTGGTTTTGTCGTACGTTTTCGCGTTCGGATCGAAGCCGGAGTACAAGCCATCTTCCGGAAGTTTGAATCCGTCCTTCACGATAAACGCCGCATTCGTGTAGTTGAGAAGGTATTCCTGATTGAAGCGATTGTTCTGCAGTGCGTAGTTGATCAGACCGCCGAGAAAGGCGATGTCTGATCCCGCACGAATCTGAAGGAACTGATCGGCCTGCGACGCCGTCCGCGTGAATCGTGGATCGACGACAATGACCTTGGCATTGCGATTCCGCTTCGCCTCGACCACCCACTTGAATCCGCACGGATGGTTTTCAGCCGGATTCCCGCCCATGATCAACATCATGTCGGAGTTCTTGATGTCGACCCAGCCGTTGGTCATCGCGCCGCGTCCGAATGTTGGCCCCAAACTGGAGACCGTGGGACCGTGTCAAACACGTGCCTGGTTTTCCAGGCACGTCACCCCCATCGCACGCATCGACTTCACCACCAGATAATTGAACTCGTTGGTATCGGTACAGCCACCGGTGAAGGCCATGCTCTCCCAACGGTTGACCGTCTTACCGGCCTTATCCTGCTCAATAAAATCCGAGTCGCGAAGCGCTTTCGTCCGCGTCGCGATTTCGTCGATCGCCTGATCCCATCCGATATCTTCCCAGTGATCCGATCCCGGCCGGCGCACTTGCGGCTTCAGCAAGCGGCGATCATTCACCACATCCTGCAGGAGAGACGAGCCCTTGGGACAAAGTGTCCCGCGATTGATCGGGTGATCCGGATCGCCCTCGATGTGCACGACTTGCGGGGTAACATTTTTGGCGCCATCCCCAATCGTATGAATGATGATTCCGCAACTCACCGAGCAGTACGGGCACGTGCTGCGCGTTTGGGTGGTCCGCGAAATCTTCAGGCTGGAAGTCTGGGCAACGAGTGGCTGCAGATCGAAGCCTAGCGCTGAAAGTCCGATGGTGCCGGCTACTCCTGTCTTGAGGAAAGAACGTCGAGAGAGGTCCATTCAGGTCTCCGGAGGCAAAGACTTAACTGGAAACAACGTTTTTGATGCACTTGCGGGGAGTGGCGCACACCCACAGTTTGAAACGAAAGCTACACCCTGCGGCGACAGGGTGTCAATGTCTATAAGGCCTGATGTAGATGCTCCAAGATCAAGATAATGTCTATAAGGCCTGAATGCGAAAGCTGGGTTAAAACCCGATCATATTCCGGATGATCTTAACGTACCCCAGACCGCTCGCCCAGACATCGAGAACCGCCAGCGCAGCTTCATCCACCAGCGGTACAGCCAATCCGTCGATGCTCATATCAACGGCCTTGAAGTAGCGCTGGCAATTGTCACACGCCTCCACGTGAACATACTTCCACGCCTCGGAGGAATAGTGGGGCAGCTTTTCCTTGTCTTCTTCTCCGCACCACGGGCAGATAATTCTCCGGAACGGCCATTCGCATAAGCAGAACGAGCACACCAACGAGCGGCTCACGCCTTCTCCTTCCGGCCGCAGCACCGCCAACTGCGGCAGCCCGCCACATGCGGGACAAACGTTCTGGTTGTAGTTCGGATCCTTCGGCAACTGCAGCTGCAAGTTCTCCGCAATCGGCTGCAGACAGGCCCGCACGAAGAAATCCTCAGCTGCGACGGAAGAAGCTTCCCCGGGTACCAGCGCTGTCTCGATTAGCTGGCGCCAGCGCTCCTCCCCCGCTTGCTGTACTCTTCGCGCCTCGAAGCGTAATGGATCAGGTCCGCGCTCGGCGCCCAAGGACAGAATCGAAGGTATCGTAGAACAGACGGCAGCCAAGTCGATCTGCGGGCGCAGCGACATTGCCGGATCGATCACCACACTGGACCGACAGGCGAGGTCAGCTTGGAACTCCAGCGTTGCCTGGTAAAAGCACAATGCATTGGCAATGGCAGAATGTTGACCCTGTAGTTCTTCAGCGCGGCGAACTCTGACGTCCCAACGTCCCCGGCAATCACTTGTCGCGATTTGCACAGCGGCCTCTCGCCGCTCATCTTCCCACAACTCCCTGTGAAACTGAAAATTCATCCAGCGAAATTGTGGCTGTGGTTTAAGGAATAAAGAGGGTCGCCGGCACGACTTGCTGCACAAAAAACCCTCATGGCTTATTCGCCGCGAGCGGGCCTGCCTGTTCTGCGGACCAGAATTTATTTCATTTCGGCATGACGGCGACACCTTCCCGAGGAATGGCATCGAGCGTAGCCTTATCCAATCCCAGATGTGCAAGCACAAGTTCGGCCGGCGTATGTGTGAGCCATTCCGATAGCGCCAGATCCTGATACACGTTGCTCTTGAACATCTCCAGGAACTTCAGGTCGGTGTCTCCCGTGTTTTGGATGTAGTGGGGCAGAGTTTTTTGTACGTAGCCAACATCTCCTGCTTGAAAATCCGCTGTGCGTGCCCGCCCTCCGGTTGCGAATATGGTCATCCTTCCAGTGCCACCGATGAAGTATTGCCATTCGTCAGCATTGGGATGCCAGTGAAGCTCACGAATTCCTCCCGGATGAACCGTGACGATCGCCGCGGCTATCGTCGTGGAAACTTTGAACTTGCTTGAGTCGATGATGCGCACTTCTCCGCCCTTGGTGCGTTTGGAAATCGGCTGCTGCGACACACGAAACGCGAAGTCTTGCGCCGATGGGCCCAGCGAGCCAGCGGCTGCTTTCTGGTCTTCAACTAACGGGCCCGGCACGGCGGCCTGAAAGATAAACTTTTCTCTGCGCGGCATTTTTTCGATGGCCTGTTGACTCACCCCGAAGTTTGCCGACAGGACGTCGTGTGGCGTGTGAGCCATCCAATCGGTGAGCAGCACCGTTTCGTATTCCGAGAAGTTGCCGTCGTCAAACACCAGAAGGAACTCGGCGCCGTCGGGGTTCAGTCCTTGAATGGAATGAGGAATTCCTGTCGGAAAGTACCAGAGATCTCCTTCCGTCACGTCGGCGACGAAGCTCTTGCCGTCGAGATCAATCGCCGTGATGCGCGCGTTTCCGTATAACATCAACGCCCATTCGGCTGCCGTGTGCCAGTGTAGTTCGCGGATGCCGCCTGCAGTTAATCTCATATCGACGCCGGCGATCGACTTCGAAGCAGGAAGCTCTCGAACCGTGACCTCTCGCGACCAGCCGCCCTCCTGCATTCGTTTGTGCGAGAGCCCGAAGGGGTACTTGAACGTTTGCACTCCACCAGCGTCCGTGGGTGGCGGCAAGAAGGAGTCGGGATTCTGCGCATCCACAGCAGGATTGCCCGGGCCTGGAGCGCTCGCGCTCCGATCACTCTTGCTGGGATAGGGTTTCTGTTCCTGCCCCGCTGCGTCCGCTACCGGCAGCATTCCCGCAGCCGCGAGTGCTGCGGAGCTCATGCCTAGAAATCCTCGCCTCGAATAGGTGTCGTTTTTCGCGCTTTCTGACATTCGTCCTTCCTTTCGGAAATACTAATTCAGGGTGAGGCTTCGACGGCTCTTTGATTTCCTAAACGGCAAGGAAACCTCAAAGGTGGTTTCCGCCTTTATATCAAATCGACGGTGTTCGTCACGAAACTTTTCATCTCCTAGACGTTGAGGTGTCCATCGGCATTTCCGATGTTGCGATACTATTACCGTGCTGTGAGCTTGTATCAACACTTCATGAAAATCAGATGAAAGGCCCTAACCACATGCACAGAGTCTCGAACCTTCAGCGGATACGCCGTGCCGTCGTGCTTGCCGCGCTCGCCTTCTCTATTGCCGCCTATCCGGCAAGCGCCCAGGGCGATGGTGCAGCGAGTGCGAAGAAATCCGTCGGCCAGGTTCGCAGCCTGACAGTGACTCTGCTCTCGACCATGCTGGTGGGCGATGTCAAAGGAATCGGTGAGTGGGGCTTTTCCGCGCTGATCGAGTCCGATGGACGTCGCGTGCTACTGGATACCGGATCTCATCCCGATACCGTGCTGCAGAATGCGCGGGACTTGAAGATCGACCTTTTGGAAGTTGAGGAAGTCATCCTCACACACAACCACTGGGATCACGTCAGCGGGTTGATCACGCTCCGAAAAGAAATGATGAAGAAAAATCCAGCGGCTTTGTCGGTCGTACATGTCGCCCGCGGAATTTTTTACAGCCGCCCAGGACCACAAGGTGAAGACAATCGAATGATCGCTTTGAAAAAGGAATACGAAGCGACGGGCGGGAAGTTTATCGAGCATGATGAGGCTTCGGAGATCTTTCCCGGCTGGTGGCTGACTGGCCCTGTGCCCCGCAAATATCCGGAACATAACTGGAGCAGCACCGGAAAAGTGCAAACACCGGCTGGTCTGGTCGAAGACACAATTCCCGAGGATCAATCGCTCGTACTCAATACGCCGCAAGGACTTGTCGTGGTAACTGGCTGCGGGCACGCCGGCATCATTAACATTCTTACGTTTGCCCGTGAGCAATATCCGAACGAACCGGTTGAGGCCGTCATCGGCGGTCTACATCTCTTCCCGGCAACTGACGATCAACTCAACTGGACTGCCGACAAGATGAAAGAGTTCAAAGTGGCGAATCTCATGGGGGCCCATTGCACCGGCATTGAAGCTGTGTATCGCATCCGGGAGAGACTCGCTCTGCCGCGCTCTTCGGCGGTTGTGGGCACGGTGGGATCGACGTTTGTTCTTGGCGAAGGCATACATCCCGGTCAACTCGCGAAGTGAAAGCGGAGTTGATCGCGAGCGGTTATCACAACGCAACATATCCGCCGTCCACTGGCATGATAGCGCCGGTGACCCACGACGATTCGTCGCTCGCCAGGTAAACTGCCAGCCCGGCGATGTCCTCAGGACGACCGAGTCTGCCGATCGGATGCGCAGCCGTCCTTTCCCGACGAAAAGTCTCTGGATCGGCGACTTGTCCGAGCAAATGAGCCGTGAGTTCGGTCTCGACAAACGAGGGACAAATCGCGTTGACACGAATATTTTCATGGCCGTGATCGATGGCCATGCATTTCGTCAACTGGACGATCGCACCCTTGGATGAAGCGTACGCTGCGCGATTACGGGCACCAACAACACCAAGTACGGAAGCCATATTCACGATTGAACCGCCGCCGGTTCTTCTCATGTGCGGTAACGCGGCGCGAGACAGCAACCAAACCGAGCGAACGTTCAGATTGAAGGTATGGTCCCACTGCTCTTCGGTAATCTGCTCTGCATTTCCAACGTGCAGAACACCCGCATTGTTCACCAGGAAATCGAGCCCGCCGAATCGGTTCACTGTCTCCTCGAGCAATCTGCTAATTTCGGAGGTCTCGGAGATATCGGCGGAAATCACAAATGCAAGATCTCCGATTTCATCCGCAACCTTTTCGAGGTGATCTTTTCTGCGCCCAACCAGGGCCACCCGCGCTCCTTCCTTCGCTAAAGCAATTGCGCAAGCGCGCCCAATCCCGCTACCGGCGCCGGTAACGATCCCTGTTTTGTTCTTCAGTCGTTCGCTCATAACGAACAGTGTAGCCGAACTTTTTCCGGGAGACCGAGCCGTGAGACTCACGCCTCACGCGGCTATTGATGATTGACATCGGTCCCAGCGATACGGTAGTTAACAAAGGCAACGTGACTCGCTGTGCAGACTCCAACTGCAATGCGGGGAGCACACTAAATCTGCAGTTCCCGGGATCCTACGATCCATGAAGATCAAAATATCGATTGCAGTATTCCTGACGCTCGCCCTTGTTGCCGTCATCGGTGAACTCAGAGTGAACGCGAACGAGGCCAAGGTATCGGTTCCGATCACGTCGGTTCCAACTTTTTCTACCGAGAACATCGGACGCCAGGGCCACTTTTATGTCGGCGGCAAATGGGTAGGCGAACCCGGGAAGGAGCGGATGCGCGGCGCCATGTACGTTGATGTGTGGGTGCCGAAGAAGATCCGGCATCCGTATCCGATCCTTTTCATCGAGGGCGGAGGCGGTCAGACCGACATCGCGTTGCTGCAAACTCCGGACGGGCGACCGGGATGGGCCTATGACTTCGTAAACCAGGGTTATACCGTCTACATGATGGACTTTCCCGGCCGGGGGCGCGCCGCCTACATTCCGGGTCTCGACGGCGATCTGACTCCGCCGCGCTCCGGTGCAGTGATGGAGGAGGTCTGGACCGGTGGACATCCGCCTACAAATCCGCAGCGCTACTGGCCTCAGTCCAAGAAATATGCGCAGTGGCCGAGCGATGCACCAAACAAGGGAAAGATAGGCGACCCGGTGTTCGATTATTTTGCGAAGACCGAACTTGGATTTCCATCCGCCGACGACATGGAACAGCTTTCCGCCGATGACCTTGTGCAATTAGTCGACCTGATCGGCCGACCGGTCGTTCTGCTTTTGCACTCGAGGTTAGCAACATCAGGCTGGCTGCTCGCAGATGCCCGGCCGAAACTCGTCAAAGGAATCATTGCGGCCGAACCCTGGGGACCGCCAATCCAGAATGCGGAATTGGATGCGAGAGGTCCCGGCCATATTTGGGGTCTTACCAATTTCCCGATTCATTACGATCCGCCGATCAAAGATGCCTCTGAACTGCAGACTGTGCGCCAGGAAAAAGCTGATGGGCCAGATCTTGACCCTTGCTGGATCCAAAAGGAACCGGCGCGAAAACTCATCCACCTCGAGGGAATCCCAGTACTCAACGTCTCGGGAGAGGCGAGCTATCACCGTCCCTACGCGCACTGTATTGCCAAGTGGCTCAATCAGGCAGGCGTGAAGACGGAGTACGTGAACCTCGAAGATGTTGGCTTGCCGGGAAATGGCCACCAGATGATGTCCGAAAGGAACAGCGCCGGTATCGCGAAATTTTTCATGAGTTGGCTCGACAAGAACGTACATTAGCGTCTTGCTTGGTTGTTCTTGATCGCCGTCCTACGCCGGACCGGCGGAGGCTTGCTTCTCTCCCTTCCGCCACGGCGCTTTTTCCTGCGGAAATACGGGCCCGATGCTCCGCTCCAATCGAGTCCCCGCCGCCTTTCAGAAACCTTTCATGTGGTTGTGCTATTTGTACTTAATCCTGCACCGGAGTCGGCCGAACCCGAAGCAGAGAGCGCCTTCTCCAAGGATTACGTGAGACTTCATCTCTTTTTTACGCTGCTGCTCGCGATGGTGGGCCTCTCGTCCGTAGCCAGACTGTGTGCTCAGGGTTTTGACAGTCCTCCGGATGCGAACGAGCAGTCCAATCGCCAGGCTGGCGCGACGGCTCACCTGATCAGCGGAACGGTTCTGGATCCTTCCGGAGCTGCCATCGCAAACGCTCACGTCTCGCTGCTGGACCCCGACTCCAAGGCCCAAGCTCAGGTCTCCACCGACAACACCGGCGCCTTCCACTTCGACAACGTTGTTTCCGGCAAGTACGTTCTTCAATTTCGCGCGGAAGGCTTTCGCGAAACAAGCGTGAACACGACATTGGGCGGCAAACGTCCCACGCTGGTGCGAGTCACGTTGCAGATCCTGATTCAGACCGAGAGTGTGACCGTAGCCTCGGGAATCTCCGTTCCACTCGTTTCCACCGAAACATCGGAGAATCAAAACGCAAACACCATCGACCGAGACGCCCTCGACCGAATTCCTGTCTTCGACCAGGACTACATCACCACGATGTCACGGTTTCTCGATGATAATGCCACGGGCACGAACGGTGTCACGCTGGTGGTGAACGGCATCGAGGCCAACGGTCCCGGCGTTCCTCCCTCGGCTGTGCAAGAAGTGAAGATCAACAACAACCCTTACTCGGCGCGCTTCTCGCGACCCGGCCGCGCCCGTCTTGAGATCATCACCAAGGGCGGATCACAGGTCTATCACGGATCGTTGAATTTCATGTTCCGCGACTCGGTTTTCGACGCGAGCAACGCATTCGCCGTGGTCAAACCTCCCGAGCGCCGCCAATACTACGAAGGCTCGATCATCGGGCCCATCGGTCACGGGAAGCGCACCAGTTTTCTGCTTGCCCTCGATGAAGATCTCGAGGCACAACAGGCAGTCATCGATCCCACGGCCATCGCGGCCGCGGAGTCACTCGGGTTCGGCGCCTTCGCGCAAACCGTGCCCAATCCCACCCATCACTTCTTCGGTTCAGGACGGATCTTCCACGATCTGGTCAACGGGGACCAGTTCTGGATCGGCTACTCCTTCGAACACCGCTCCACCCAGAATCAGAGTATCGGCGGAACTATCCTGCCAACGGCCGGCACCGATGCCCGTTTTCTCGAACACGAGGTCAACGTCAGCTACCTGCACCAGTTCTCTTCCCACTGGCTCAATCAGCTCAGGTTTCTCGTAGGCCACTTTGATTCTCCAGTGACCAGCATCGATAGCAGCCCTCAAGTGGCAGTGTCCGGACTATTCACCGCCGGCGGCGCTCAAGCCGATTCGCGCCGCACGGAATATCACTTCGACGGAACCGACTTCGCATCGTACGCCAGCGGCAAACACCAACTGAGCTTCGGAGTCGATATCCCTGACATCAGCCGTCGAGGCCTTGACGACTTTACCAACCGCGCCGGCACCTACACCTTCGCCAGCACGGCCGACTACAGCGCGCCCACTCCGATTGCCACCACCTATCTGATACAAACCGGCAGCGGCCACGTGACATTTCTGGAACGAGTTGTTTGCGCATTTGTGGAAGACAACATTCGGCTGAAGCCGAATTTCTCCCTCTACCTGGGAGTGCGCTATTACTTCCAGAATTATTTCCACGACGAACCGCACAACTTTGCCCCGCGCGCTAGTTTCGCCTACGCTCCCAAAGCCGGCGGAAGGACTGTGATTCGCGGAGGCGGAGGGGTCTTCTACGATCGCACCGGCCCTAGCCCCATCGGAGATTTGCTCCACTTCGACGGAGTGAACCTGCTGCGCTTCATTGTCGAATCGTCGCATTACCCTGTCCTGCCGAGTGAGTTGTCCAGTACTCCCACCAGTTTGGTCACGCTCGATTCCCGCGCGCGCATTCCTTACGCGCTCCAATACAGCATCGGAGTGGAACGGCAAGTCACGGCGAAGAGCACGTTCAGCGCAACCTACATCGGCAACCGCGGCGTCGATTCATTCCGCTCGATCGACGCCAACGCGCCTGCGCTGATCGGGGGGAGCTACGTATATCCCAATCCCGCTCTCGGCCAGGTGAGGCAGATTCAGTCGGAGGGATACCTCAAGGGCAATGCGTTGGAGCTGACTTTTCGAGGCAAGCCCAGCAAGTATTTCGGCGGACAGGTACAGTACACGCTAAGCCGCACCGACAACAACACCAGCGGCATCACTTTTTTCCCCGCCAATAGTTACGATCCCTCGGCCGACTGGGGACGCTCTGACAACGATCGCCTGCACAAGTTCGACTTACTGGCCTCCAGTCAACCGACTCGCTTCTTCACTTTTGGAGCCGCGCTCTCGCTGTACTCAGGTAAGCCCGTCGACGTCACGACGGGTGCTGACAACAATAACGACGGCATCATCAACGATCGTCCCCCGGGATATGCGCGCAACACGATGAGCGGTCCGGGAACCATCAATCTCGATCTCAACTTGTCTCACGACTTCGCGCTCTCGAAGCAAAAGAAAGACGCCAAGGTCCTATCCGTTTCGCTGAACTCCTTCAACGTTTTCAACCATCCCAACTACGTCACCTACATCGGAACAATATCTTCCCCATTGTTTGGCAAGCCCGCCGCAGCACAGCCGCCAAGGCGCATGCAACTCGACGTCGAACTCAAGTTCTGATGGTTGAAAACACAGGGCGAGGGAACGCATGTCCTGAGCAGACCAGGTTTGTGGGAGACGGGCAACTGGTTAGAAGTTGATGCGCTGGGTAAGCTGCTGAAATCTCGGATCGGAGCGAAGATTAGTCAGTTCGGGATCCGATCTCAGAAACACCATCGCGGTAGATCGGTCATCGTAAGCTTTTTGCAACCAATCAATGGCATGATCGTTCTCGCCGAGTCCGGCATAGACCAACGCAATGGCATACGCAGGCACATACTTTCGCCCACTATGTCCTTCGAGGTCTTGCATCACCGTGTGCGCCTGGCTCAAATTTCCGGAAACTGCATAGGCGTGACCAAGTGAGCCTTTGTAACAGGTATCGCCCCCCGACAGGCTGACCGCCTGCTCCAATTCGGAGATCGCCAGTTCGTACAACTTCTTCTGCTCGTAGGCTCTGCCCAGCCGAAAGTGAGTGCGCGGGAAACTGGGATCGATCTCGATCGCTTTCTTCAGAACCTCGATGGCGTGATCGCCTCTGCCTGCCAGAGACAAAGTCCAACCTGCATTGCTGCCGATGATTAACGAAAGGGGATCGTCATCCAACGCTCGCTGCGCCTCGGCGATCGCCTCCGGATACCGTCCCATGGCCGCGAGGCTCTCCCCGTACCAGGAATGAGCCATAGCATAGTTGGGATTGTCCGCCAGAGCACGGCGGAATTCGTTCTCCGCATCAACTCGATTCCAGTCGTAGTAGAAATTTATGAAACCCAGGCTGGCATGGGCCTCGGCAAGCCCGTCGTCCATTTCCAAAGCGCGCTTCGTCGCTTCCTTGGCGACCGGGAAAGCGTCCTTAGGCGGGATCACCGCGTAAAGGCCAAGAGTAGCGTAGGAGTCCGCGACACCGACATAGGCTTCGGCGAACGTTGGGTCGAGGGTAATCGCCTGGCGGAAGTAGTCCAGGCCCTTTTCCATTCCCTTGTTGGTTCGCTTATTCCAGAAATAGCCGCCCTTGACGTAGGCCTCATAGGCGTCGGGCCTGTCGGTGCTACGCTTGGTAAACCGGCGCGATTCTTCTCCGGTGAGTTGCAGCCGGATAGACTGAGCAACACGCTCGGAAAGCGCATCCTCCAAGGCAAAGATGTTGGTGAATTCCTTGTCGAACGTTTCTCCCCACAACTGCACGCCGTCGCGCACGCGGATCAGTTGCACCGTCAGGCGAACTCGATCACTTTCTCGCTGAATGCGGCCGTCAAGAACGGCGTCGACCGCCTGCTCGTGACCGGCAGCCAGCGGGTTCAATTCTTCTCCCGTGTATTTCTGGATCGCGCTCGTCGGCCGCACGATGATCTTCCCCGTATTTCCCAAGCGGGTGATCAAAGCATCGGCCATCCCCAGACCCAGATATTCGTCGCCACGCTTCGCGCCCAGCTCTTGGAAAGGAAGAACGGCAAGCGAGTGGATCGCTACTTCTCCCGGAACCTGACTGGTGCTGTTTCCGTGGCGAGGAACCACTCGGAACAAGAGCAGCAAGACACCCAAGCCTACTGCTGCAACAATACTCCACCGCAAAATTCCTTTCGGCGCGGGGGGCGCCTGGGGCGAAACCGCCGAGGGCAGCTCCGGAGCCACACCCTCCTCTTGGCCACCCGCGGACTCGTCCGATTTGGGCTGAGCCGTTATCCTTTCGGGCTCACCGACCTGCCGGACTTCGCCTACAAACCGGTAGCCTCGTTTGGATACCGTCTCGATGTATCGATGCTGGCCGCGATCGTCGTTGAGGGCTTTCCTTAAGACGGATACGGCCACCGAGAGATTGCCTTCTTCTACGAATGAGCCGCGCCAGACGGACTTCAGCAATTCCTCTTTTTCGACGAGGTGTCCCTGCCTCTCCACAAGGAAAACCAGCAGATCGAAAGCCCTGGGGGGCATAGGGACACCCTGGCCTTCGCAGAGGAGAAGGCGCTCTGGGGGATCCAGCTGAAAGGGCCCGAACTCATACAAATGCTTGACAGGAGTTGCCATTACTATCAGAAAAAGAAATTCTTAAGATTTCTTTTGGCGATTCCACAAGACTTTCAAGCGGCTAAACCGCTAGGGTTCCTGCCGCAGCCTTGGAAAAGGAAAGTTCTTCTCCCGGGGATGGGATTATAGCTCAGTTGCGGCCTGGGAAAAAACCGGAAACCTTGGGGAATCCCAATGCGTCACCGGAAGCTCGGCTGATCAGCGATCCAGGCTCCGCGGAAGTGCGGCCGAACTCGGGATCTTGCATCGGCGACAGACTCTAGGTTCTTTCAGGCATTCCGAAACTGGGCCGTCGCATCTCAAGGTGAATCAAAATCGGGGGGTATCACCGTGCGCGATCGAAGTTGGGAAGATTTTTCCAGCGCGATTGTTATGTTCGTCGCAATCGTCCTCTGCGTCCTCCTACCCATTTGTGCCCACGCCCAGGTTTCCGGCGCAACTCTCTCTGGCACAATCACTGACTCCACAGGCGCGGTCATAGCCACGGTCCAGGTTTCGATTAAGAACGAGGCCACGGGCGAGGTCCGAGCCGTCAGCGTCGATTCGGCAGGTTTCTATTCCGCTCCCAATCTGCTGCCGGGCACATACGACGTCACAATCACCGCCTCGGGATTCGCCACCGCGATTCAGAAGGACGTTACCTTGACGGTCGGAGGCCAGCAAACTCTCAACGTCAAAATGAAAGTTGGGCAGATCAATGAACAAGTGATCGTAACGGACCTTCCCCCATCGGTTCAGTTATCCAGTTCGACCATTAGCGGCGTAGTCAGCGAGCATACTGTCGAACAGCTTCCGCTGAACGGACGCGATTGGACCTCTCTGGCAACTTTGCAACCGGGCGTTGATTCGGTTGGCTCCGTTCAGGCAAATACCGGCGGACCCGACCGCGCTCGCCGCGGATATGGGGTGCAGATGACCATCTCTGGCACACGGCCCACGCAGAACAACTACCGCATCGACGGCATCAGCGTAAACGACTACACCAACGGCGGTCCGGGAAGCGTCGTGGGTTCCACGCTGGGTGTCGATGCAGTCCAGGAATTTTCTGTGCTGACCAGCAATTATTCAGCGGAATACGGACGCACAGCCGGCGGGATTGTCAATGCGCTGACCAAGGCCGGGACAAACAACTTCCATGGCGACGTCTATGAGTTTTTTCGCAATAGCGGCTTAGATGCCAAGAACTATTTTGACCAGGCGGGTTCGATCCCGTTGTTCCACCGCAATCAGTTCGGGGCTGCGGTGGGAGGACCGATCATCAAGGATAAGACTTTTTTCTTCGCTGACTACGAAGGGTTTCGCGAGCACAACAACATCACCACCCAGGTGAACGTTCCTTCCGTCGCAGCGCGGCAGGGAATCCTATGTTCGAGGCCAGTCCCCGGGTCGAACTGCACCCCTCACCAGGTCACCGGTGCCTTCAATCCCGATCCTACGACCGGAATCGACCAATCGGTCTTGCCGTTCCTTGGACTGTGGGGTCCGGAAAATCCGAATCTCCCGTACTTCAACAGCGGGGACATGGGCACGTACTCCTTCGTTGGCGGCCACATCACCAGCGAAAATTTCGGCGTGGGACGCCTGGATCATCGTTTCTCCGACAAGGATAGCTTTTTCGGAAGTTATCAATACGACTCCGCTACGCTTACCCAGCCCGATCCCAATAACGACGTCTTGGTGGGAAACACCACGGGTAGAGCCTATGTTGCATTGGAAGAGACCCACATCGTCAACTCGCAGATTGTCAATTCCGCTCGTTTTGGGTTGAATCGGTCCCTTCATACCGCAATCGGCGTGAGCGCGATCAACCCGCTGGCTTCCAACCTGGCTTTGGGTGAGAATCCCGGCGCTGATAACCCGCAAATCGACATCTCAGGCTTTAACTCGGCGCAGCCAGGATTGAACCAGATTGAGAAACTCGACTTCTTCGAGAATTCGTACCAGGGCTACGATGATCTTTTTTGGACGCGGGGCATTCACAGCTTAAAAATGGGATTTGCCTTCGAACGCGTGCAGTTGAACGCCTTCGATCCCGCTCCGGCTGGTGAAATCCAATTTGGTACTCTGGCCGATCCCAATAACAACGGCTTCTTGACTAACAATCCGATCGATCTTTCTGCCCCGCTACCCAGTGCGCCGTTTATTCACTTTAATTTCCGCTCCAGCATTTTCGGAGGATATGTTCAAGACGACATCCGCGTGCGCCCGACACTCACTGTGAACCTGGGACTGCGCTACGAGATGTCGACCGTTCCATCGGAGGTCCACGGTCACCTGTCGGCTCTGCACAGCCCATTTGGTCAGACCTTCCAAAGTATGGTCGTTGCATCGACGGTCTTCAGTAATCCCACCTATCACAACTTTGAGCCTCGGGTGGGATTCGCATGGGATCCTTTCGGGAATGGCAAGACCTCGGTTCGCGGCGGTTTCGGAATTTTCGATGTGCTTCCCCTCCCCTATTTGCTAGGCCAGTTCGCCACCAACACCGCGCCTTTCACCGAAAACGGCACAGCCACGAATTTGCCTGCCGGTTCGTTTCCCACGCAGGCGTTCAACATCCTCGCATCCGCTGCGCAGAATGATCTTGGCCTGCGCATCGCCTACATTCAGCCCAACCCCAAGCGCGATTACTTAATGCAATGGAACGTTAACATCCAGCACGAAATTCTTCCCGACCTGACCGCGATGGCGGCTTACGTGGGATCTCGCGGCGTACACCAGCTTTTCCGGGCCGATGATATCAACTCGACACAACCGATCAACGGTTCGACCCCGCCCTATCTCTGGCCCGTGGCGGGAACCGCAAGCCCAATCAGTCCAAGCATCGGCCGAATGGACGCTCTCGCTTGGAACAACGACTCCTACTTCGACGGCCTCGAAACCCAGGTTCAAAAACATATGAGTCACGGCCTCGAGGTCGGAGGCAGCTACACCTGGAGCCGGGCCATCGACGGGGGAGATGGCTCTATTGCCAGCGATGCATTCCTGAATTCGATCCCTGCGCTCCTTTACTTTCTTCCCAGGTACCGGCGCACCGCCGCCGATTTCAATATCACCCACAATCTCACCATCAACTATTTGTGGAATATTCCGACGGGCTCGTTCTCAGGCCCGCGGGCATGGCTCGCAAAAGGGTGGCAACTGGGAGGCATCGCGCAGGTTAGAAGCGGACTCCCTTTCACGACTTTGATCGGAGGCGATCCGCTCGGCTTGAACGACTCTGCTCCCTTCGCCTATCCCAATCGACTGACCGGATCAGGCTGCGGCGCCCCGGTGAATTCACGGAATGCTCTCAATTACATCAAAATAAACTGCTTTGCGCTGCCGACGATGCCTGTGGCGCAGCAGTCTTTATGCACTCCGGGCTCTTTCGGCAATGCTGCGGCCCCGTCCCCGTCGGGCCAGATCTATTGCCAAAACCTGCTCGGCAATGGCAGCAAGAACGACGTGTATGGGCCGGGCCTCGTTGATTTCGACTTCTCAGTAGTCAAGGACACGCAGATCGGAGAAAAGATGAAAGTGGAGTTCCGCGCGGAGATGTTCAACATTTTTAATCGCGCCAATTTCAATCCTCCTCTCGTCAACAATGTCGTGTTTAACCAGGACGGAAGCCCGAACGGCTCTCCGCTCGATTCCACAGCTACTACGAGCCGGCAAGTTCAGTTCGGATTGAAGATTATTTTCTGATCGGCCAGGTGGGTGAGGCCAGATGCGTCGCCGCCGATACCCTCGATCAGAGCAACACCGTGGCAGCGCGGCCACCACGACGTGTCACCGCCGAATCGTCTCACACGCTAAGCAATAGGAGTCTGGAAATGTCGACAGTCGCGGGAGTGAACCCAGTGCCGTTTCTGATCGGAGGGGAATGGGTTCAGGACACGCCTTCTCACATCACCCATGTGAACCCGGCCACCGGGGAGGTCAACTACGAGGTTTGTGCCGGCACAGAAGAGCACATTGATGCGGCAGTATCCGCCGCTCACGCTGCCGCCAGCAAGCCAGCCTGGCGCGGCATGTTGCCGCACAACCGCGCGCAAATCCTTAACAAGATCGCCGACCTGATGATCGAGCGTTCCGACCTGCTAGCTCGCTGCCAAATGGTCGAGAACGGCAAGGTGTGGAAGGAATGCAAGAACCAGGTCATGAATGGAGCGGCAACCTTCCGGTACTGCGCTGCCGCGATCGAGACCCTTGGCTCCGAGATCACGCCGCCTCGCGGAAATTATTTGAGCATGACAGTTTACGAACCGTGGGGCGTGGTTGCAGCGATTACTCCCTGGAATTCTCCAATTACCCTGACCTGTAACAAGATTGCGGCGGCATTGGCTGCTGGCAATGGCGTAGTCCTCAAGCCCGCCTCCTATACACCGACGTCTGGAATTGAGTTGGGGCGCATCGCCCTTGATGCAGGCGTACCTCCAGGCGTGCTGAACGTTGTGCCAGGAGCAGGCAGCAAGATTGGCGACGCACTCGTTACCCATCCGCTCGTACGGATGGTCTCCTTCACGGGAGGCACGGACGTTGGGCGGCGAATTTCGGAACTGGCAGGCCGAAAGATCATTCCAGCAGTGTTGGAACTGGGAGGAAAGTCCCCGCACATTGTCTTCGCCGACGCGAACCTGAAGGCAGCGGCTGATGCCGCCACGGTCGCAATTTTTGAAGGGACGGGTCAATCCTGCACCGCCGGGTCGCGCTTGTTCGTCGAGCACAAGATCTATGACGAAGTGCTTTCCATGATCATCGAAAGAGCCCGCGCGTTGCGCGTCGATTTGCCCGACGCGCCGGGCGCGCAGCTCGGACCGAGCGCCAGTTTTGCGCAACGCGATTTCGTCGAGAAGATGGTGGAAGACGCACGCAGTCAAGGCTCCGAGATCTTGATCGGAGGCTCCAGGCCATCTGATCCGCGGCTGGCAAAGGGCGCATTCTATATGCCCACGATCGTCACCGGCATAACCAATAAATCCACGATCGCCCAACAGGAAATCTTTGGCCCAGTGCTGTGCGCCATGCCATTCGACAACGAAGACGACCTCATTCAGCAAGCCAACGACACGACGTATGGTCTGGCTTCGGGGATATGGACCGCCGACTACAAACGGGCCTGGCGAGTAGCGCGCGCCTTGGAAGCAGGCATGGTCTGGATCAATACCTACAAACAATTCTCCACCGCTGCGCCCTTCGGCGGATTCAAAGACAGCGGACTTGGCCGTGAGAAAGGATTGCAGGGGATCAGAACCTATCAACAGGTGAAGACCATGTTTTGGAGCATGTCCGACACCTTCGATGGCGGCTTCAGCATAGCGAAATAATTCCACAGGGGAAGTGATATGGCGAACAGCGAAGTGCGGACGGCTCGCGTGAAGCCTGCGTCGAAGGGAGCCGCATACATCGCGGACTTCCTGGTTCAACAGAAAGTCCCATATGTCTTCGGCGTGTGCGGTCACGGCATCCTCGGGCTGCTCGACGGATTGTTCGACCGGCAGAACGAGATCAAAACCATCTCGGTGCACCACGAATCTGCAGCTGGGTTCATGGCCGAAGCCTATTACCGCATCACACAAAAACCTGTAGCCACGTACACTTCGTGCGGCCCAGGCTCGGCGAATCTTATTCTCGCGATTGCAGCCGCCTTCGCCGATTCGTCCGCGATGCTCAACATCACCGGCAATGTTCCTACCGGACAATGGAACCGCGGTCCATTTCAGGAGACGGGAAAGTATTTCCAGGGAGATTTCGTCAATGTGCTGCGTCCCTACGTCAAGCGCAGCTTTCAACCTACGCGGCCTGACATGCTGCCCCTCGCACTCCGTCAAGCTTTCGCCTTGATGACCAACGGCAGGCCGGGACCGGTGAATATCGATATACCGCTCAATGTGTTTGTGGAACTCGTCGATGAGGCTGCTGCGCAGCCAGACAATCACTGGCCGATAAATGAATGGTCGCGACCAGCGCCTGATCCTGCCTCCGTGGATGACGCGGCGCGTTTGCTGCGGCGCGCGGCGCGTCCGGTAATCGTTGCCGGACATGGAATCGAACTCAGCGGGGCCGAACCGGAACTCCTGATGTTGGCGGAAGCCACGCGCATCCCAGTGGCGACGACGCCATTCGGAAAGGGTGTATTCGATCCGCGCCATTCCCTCAGTCTGGGCCCGACGGGCCGCAACGGTTCCTACATGGCAAATGCGGCGTGTCGAAACGCCGACGTGATCCTAGCGCTTGGAACGCGTTTTGACGATCGAGCGACCAGCGCGTGGCTCCCCGGCTTTACCTACAACATACCTCCGTCTAAGCTGATTCACGTCGATATCGATGCCACTGAGATTGGACGGAACTTCCGGCCCGAGATCGGAGTCATCAGCGACGCGAAGTTGTTCCTGCAACAGCTGCTCGCAGCCCACCGCACCGAAGCCGACAGGGGCCGGAATGCGTGGCTCGAACGAATTGCGGGATGGCGAAAGCGATGGGATGAGGCAACCGTATCGCCTCGAACATCGGACGCAGTTCCGATCCGTCCAGAACGTGCAGTCGCCGAGTTACGAAAAGTAGTGCCCGCCGATGGAATTGTGCTTGCCGACGTCGGCATCCATCATAACTGGCTCGTCTCAGAGTACGAGGCATGGAAGACCCGAACGCTCCTCCAGACTTGGGGATTCGCTTCCATGGGTTTTGCCGTCGCCGGAGCGCTCGGCGCCAAACTGGCGGCTCCCGATCAGCCCGTGGTTGCCCTCTGCGGCGACGGCGCCTTCATGATGAACGCCAGCGCCGTCCTCACCGCAGTCGAGTATCAGATTCCCGTGGTCTGGCTCGTATGGAACAACTTCGGTTATTGCGCGATCCGCGATCAACAACGGGGCTACTTCGGAAATGACCGGGAACTGGCAACCAGCTTTACCGACGTGAGCGGCAACCTGTTCTCTGCTGACTACGCCATGATGGCCCGATCGATGGGCGCGGTGGGGGAAACGGTCGAAAAGCCAACTGATCTCGCTCCCCGGCTTGAAGCAGCCATTGCATCCAGCCGTCCCACTGTTCTCGACGTACGCATTGACCGTGAAATACGTCCCCTGGCAACCGGCAGTTGGGATCTGCCACCAATCGCTCATCCCATGCCGAATTTCGGATGGGGCGAAGACGAGTGACCGGCGTAGGCATCACGCCCCTCCGGCTCCTCTCAACCTGCTTCAGATGTTCTTAACTCAGCCTCTCTGCGTCTGGGATGAGTCTGGCTATAGAGCGCTAGAACAACATGACGAACGGATTCAGCCTTGCTATGCCACCAGTGACTCCACTCGCGAGCGTTAAGGCCGGTTCGCTGTGGTCAGGCAAACGCTTCTACGTCGCCGTTTTGTTGTTCCTGAATCTGTTCATCAATTACATGCACCGCATCAACCTGTCGGTCGCGGCCCCGGCGATTGCAAAAGATTTCGGATGGGACGCTGCGAAAATGGGCCTCCTCTTTTCTTCTTACCAGTGGACCTATTGTTTGTTCCTCCTGGTCTGGGGCTCGATGTCCGATCGAATGGGGACGCGCTGGGTCAATGGCCTGTCAGTGACAATTTGGTCGATTGCCGGGATGCTCACCGGCGTAGCAGCGACATTTGGAAGTATGTTGGCCACACGATTGGCGTTGGGGGCCGGCGAGGCGGCTTCGTTTCCAACCTCAGGAAAAGTCGTTCGGCAGTGGTTTCCGGCTAGTGAGCGCGGACTCGCGACCGCAATCTTTAATGCAGGAACCTTCGCCGGTCCGGCATTCTCAGCGCCGCTGGTTGCGTGGTTGTTGCTCAGAGAAGGTTGGCGGATGTCGTTCATGATCACTGGGTCACTGGGATTTGTGTGGGTGGCTTTATGGCTCGTATTTTTTCGATCCCCTTCTCAATGTTCCTGGCTACCCGAGGAAGAGCGCCTCTACATTGCTTCGCAAACCGACTCCCAGACGAAGACCGCCGCTCCCCCGAAGGGCGCCCTGCTTCGGCTCATCGGCCGACGGACGATGTGGGGGCTGTTCTTGACGCAGGGATGTTGCGCCTACACCATGCTTTTGTTTCTGTTCTGGCTTCCTTCTTACCTTGTGCAATCGCGTCATATGTCGCTGGTGAAGGCCAGCTGGTTTACATCTTTGCCCTATGTGGTCGCGGTGATATTGGGATTGTGTATCGGAAAACTGAGTGACAGTCTTCTGTCCCGCGAGGATGTCCGGCAAGGCAAGCGTCGCACGCTGCTGATCGTTTTCATCCTGCTTTCCGGCGTCGTTCTGCTGACCAACATGGTTGGCAATGAATATCTGCTCTTATTGCTGATTTCAGTTTCATTGGCCTGCATTTCCAGCGCCCTGTCGTTGAATATCGCTTTGACGAACGACCTCGTCTGGAATCCAGCGCTGGTAGGCACCGCGATTGGCTTTCTTATTCTGGGCGGCAATATCTTCGGATCATTAGTTCCGATTGCCACCGGATACATCGTCGAGTGGACCGGGAGCTTCGACATCGCGTTCTATTTAGCCGGCTTTTTGTTGTTCGTGGCCGCGCTGACTTGCTTCACCATGACGCGCCAGCCGCTCAGCTTTGATCCAAGTGAAACCTGATTGATCGTATGGGCAGCGGAGGCGCGCGGAAGAATAATCGAAATTCTGACATGAATACTCAGCCCACAGAAGTCTGGTCCCTGAAGATGGTCTCGCCGCTGGAGCCGGGGATTGTGTGTCTCGACATGGATCGAATGCTCGCTTTTTATACGGAAGTGCTGGGGCTCAAGTTTGTGTCCGATGCGGAGGCAACCGCCGAGATGAGTAGAGAGTTTGGAACGTCTCCCAACGGCTTCAGAATTATTCGTCTTCAGACTCCCTATGGAGAAAGAATCAAGCTCGTTCAGCCGAAGAAAGTCCTTCCCGATCGAAGTCCGGTGCCCGAATGGGTTTTTGGAGGACAGGGCATTGCGTACATCACCTTTGTCATCGCCGATGTCCACGAGGTTACGGCCCGACTGAAAGCGTGCGGAGTCGCGTTGATGAGCGAGGAACCGGTCGAAATACGCAAAGGGATCACCGCTATCTTTGCCAAGGATCCGGAAGGTAATTTCGTTGAATTCGTGCAATATGCCGATCTTGCGGCCTATCGGCCGGACCTGTTCAAGTAGCACCGATTTTCTGGGCGTGAGGGAGCGAGTCTTGACCACGGAAAGTCCCACGGCAGTGTCTCTACCATCTTCGACCAAGTCGGGGCCCGAACCCGCGAGGAAGCCACTTTACGCCAGCCTGTGGTTCCAAGTGTTGTTGGCCATGGCATTGGCGGTTGTGTTCGGTTATATCAGCCCCGCCAAAGCGGTTGCCATGAAACCGCTCGGGGACGCTTTCATCCGACTGATCTCGATGGTCATCACTTTGATCATTTTCTGCACGGTGGTCTCCGGTATCGCTGGCATGCAGGACATGCGGAAGGTCGGCCGAGTCGGCGGCAAGGCACTGTTGTATTTCGAGATTATTTCGACGCTGGCGCTAGTCATTGGATTGATCGTGGGAAATGTAGTGCAGACCGGTCGGGGGTTCAACGCGAATCCGGCTACCCTCGATGCCCACGAAGTGTCTGCCTATGCCGGTCAGGCCAGAGCGCAAAGTCTTCCCGACTTCCTGATGCACATCATCCCGAACACAATCGTGGACGCGTTCGCCAAGGGCGACATCCTCGAAGTTCTGTTTGTGGCGCTGCTCTTCGGATTTGCGTTGTCCGCCTTGGGCCGGCGCGGCAAACCGCTGGTGGATTTGGTCGAAACGCTGGCCCAGGCGGTTTTCAAAATCGTCGGCATTTTAATGAGGTTTGCTCCTCTGGGCGCATTCGGGGCGATGGCGTTTACGGTGGGAAAATACGGCATCGCTTCGCTCGGCCCATTGGCCAAGCTCGTATTGACCTTCTATCTGACCTGCATCGTGTTTGTACTGGTCGTGATGGGAAGCGTGGCCCGACTTGCTGGATTCGGCATCGTCAGGTTCCTCGCATATATAAAGGAGGAGATACTCCTGGTGCTGGCTACCAGTTCATCGGAGACCGCCTTGCCCACGTTGATGGAGAAGTTGGAAAGACTCGGCTGTTCCAAGTCGCTGGTTGGCTTGGTAGTTCCGACGGGCTATACCTTCAATACCGACGGGACGAGTATCTATATGACCTTGGCGGCGCTCTTCGTCGCTCAAGCCACAAATACCCATCTTGGATTGTTGCAGCAAGTCACGCTTCTGGGTGTGGCAATTTTGACTTCGAAGGGGGCTAGTGGCGTGCAGGGCGCGGCCTTTATCGCCCTCGTAGGTACGCTCATGGTGATCCCGGGCATCCCGGTCGCTGGCATGGCTTTAATTCTCGGCGTGGACCGCTTTATGAGTATGTTCCGGGCGCTGATTAATATGATCGGCAACGGAGTTGCGACGCTGGTCGTGGCTCGCTGGGAGAATGAACTCGATCGCAAGACTCTGCAGCAAAACCTTGCGCGATCAGCCGCATAGCCGGTGTCTGCAGTTTAAAGATGAGGTATTCATGGATCTGACAAAGACATTTCTCTCCCGTCGTGCTCTCGTTGCCCGAGTTGCCCCGGCGCTTACCGGAGGTCTAGCGGCGTTCTCCGCCAACACGTTTGCTCGGGCGGAGCAAACTCAGGGAACAGTTCACGGCACCTCTGGTCACGAAAAAGTGTGGAGCAACGAATATTGGACCAAGAAGGGCGAAACCTCGCTCTCTATCTATAGAAAGAGGTTAGGCGCACCGCGGCCGGGGGAACCGGCAATGCCGGTTCTCTTCCTCGCCCACGGTTCTTCCGTGTCGTCGAGACCGAGTTTCGATCTCACAGTTCCGGGTCACGACGATTACTCGCTGATGGACAAGTTCGCCGAATACGGCTTCGACGTTTGGACAATGGACTTCGAGGGCTACGGCAAGTCTGGAGTGGGGACTGGCAATTCGGATATCGCCACAGGGGCAGAGGACATCAAGGCTGCGGCTGAAGTGATTCAGCGCGAGAGCGGCCAGCCTCGCTTTCACCTCATGGGGGAATCTAGCGGCGCTCTGCGTGCCGGATCGTTCGCCATGGCGCATCCCGAACTAGTGGAGCGGCTGGTTCTAGTTTCGTTTACCTACACCGGGGAGGGCTCTCCGACGCTTTCAAAGCGTTCGGAATCTGTCGATTACTATCGCACCCACAACCGTCGTCCTCGGGATAGAGCAATGATTCGCAGCATCTTTACTCGAGACAAACCAGGAACGTCCGACCCCGCAGTTGCCGAAGCGATGGCAGATGCGGAGTTGAAATTCGGCGACTCCGTGCCCACCGGATCCTATCTCGATATGACGACTCGCCTGCCCATCGTCGATCCTCTGAAGTTACCGGTGCCCGTGCTGATCGCTCGCGGCGAATACGACGGCATCGCTACCGAAGACGATTTGCTCAACTTCTTCCGGAAACTTCCCGTTCCTGACCGGGAAATTGCGATCCTTCCGGGTGCCTCCCATTCGATTGCGCTTGGATTAAACCGGCAACAATTCTGGTACGTGATGCGTTGCTTTTTGGAAATGCCCAAGCGCATGGATGCCCAGAAGCCGAAATGACCTGCCTTCCGCGTGGAAGACTTCTCCCAATCCTCTGCCCGCAGCGTTTCGCGATTTCGCCCAACTGCTTGAGGAAACAAGCTGGCTAAAGGCGATCCGAGGCGCTCACCTGTACATCTGTGCTTAAAAGAGCACCAGAGAGTCTCAGGCACGAGATGTGGCAGCCCTGGACGCTCTCCGCCTTTCCCTTCATATAAACTGCACTTTGGCAGCTTCTGCCCAGAAATCACGGGCGTATCCCCAGGAGAAAGCGGTTGAATTCAAGTAAAGATGCGCTTTGGTACAAGGACGCGATCATCTATCAGGTCCATGTCCGCACATTCCACGACAGCAACGGCGATGGAATCGGCGACTTCCTGGGGCTCGAGCAGAAGCTCGATTACCTCCAGGAACTCGGGATCAACGCGATATGGCTGATGCCGTTTTTCCCCTCGCCCTTGCGTGATGACGGCTACGATATCGCGGACTACGAATCGGTCCATCCCAGCTACGGAACGCTAGACGATTTCCGCAAGGTTCTCGACTCCGCCCACAAGCGCGGGATCCGGGTCATCATCGAAATGGTGCTGAACCACACCTCTGATCAACATCCCTGGTTCAAGGAGGCGCGCAGCTCGCAGAATAATCCCCGCCGCGATTGGTACGTCTGGAGCGATACCGACACCAAGTACAAGGAAACCCGCATTATCTTTCTCGATACTGAGAAGTCCAACTGGGCATGGGATCCAGATTCGAAATCTTTTTATTGGCATCGCTTCTTTAGTCACCAGCCCGATCTCAACTATGACAATCCTGCAGTCAGAGAACAGATGTGGAATTTGATGAAGCTCTGGCTGGAGATGGGCGTGGATGGATTCCGCCTTGACGCAGTTCCCTATCTAGTCGAACGCGAAGGCACAAATTGCGAGAACTTGCCAGAGACTCACGCCATCATCAAGGAATTGCGGCAAAGGATTGATGAAGAATTTCCCGGCAGGGTGTTGCTGGCAGAAGCCAACCAATGGCCTGCGGACCTCCGCCCCTATTTCGGGAACAGCGACGAATTTCACATGGCGTTTCATTTTCCGCTGATGCCCCGGATGTTCATGGGCTTGAAGCTCGAAGACCGCAAACCCATCACTGAAATCCTGCAGCAGACTCCAGAGATCCCGCCCTCGTGTCAATGGTCCTTGTTTCTCCGCAACCATGACGAACTGACCCTGGAAATGGTCACCGACATGGAACGCGACTACATGTATGACACATACGCCCAAAACAAAACGATGCGGCTGAATTTGGGAATTCGGAGGCGGCTGGCTCCGCTACTGAATAATGACCGCAGGCGCATCGAGTTGATGAACGGTATGCTCATGTCGCTGCCTGGAACGCCCATCATCTATTACGGGGATGAGATCGGAATGGGCGACAACATAAGCCTGGGCGACCGCAACGGAGTTCGGACTCCCATGCAGTGGAGTGGAGGATGGAACGCCGGTTTTTCCACTGCGGACCCAGAACGCCTGTATGCTCCTATCATTCATGATCCGGTGTACGGATATCCCGCCGTAAACGTCGTCTCGCAAAGGGAAAGTGAGCATTCCCTCTTTCATTGGATGCGGCGCATCATCGCGGTCCGCAAATCGACTCCGGTGTTCGGCAGAGGATCGATCGAGTTTCTCTATCCCGCAAATCACAGAATTTTGGCTTATTTGCGGCGACTGGGCAACGAAAACATCCTGGTCGTCAACAATCTTTCGAGTGCTGCACAGGCTGTCGAACTGGATTTGCGTCGTTACAAGGGAAATGTCCTGATCGAGATGTTCGGCAACAATCTCTTTCCACGCGTCGGCGACCTGCCCTATCTGCTAACACTGGGGGCTTACCAGTCTTACTGGTTTCGATTGCGGAGAGTCTAGCGTCAAACGTTATTCAGAAGTGAGCTGAAAATTGGAAGACGGAACGTTTCTAACGGATGATTTTCTTCGCCAGCTGATCAACGTGGGCGAAGTCGACATCCTTGTGGGCCTCCCCACTCATAACAATGCACGGACCGTGGGCTCGATCGTTCAGACGATTCGAAGCGGCATTCTGCGCAGCTTTCCTCGCGAACGGGCGGTCATTATTAATGCCGATGGGGGTTCGCGTGACGGCACTCCTGAACTGGTCAGAGCCCTCGCCATCGACGACGCGCGCCCGGTTTCTAACCTTTATGCGTTGCGCACGTTGCACGCGATCAGCACGAAATATGCGAGCGCCCCTCAAAGTGCAGTAGCGTTGCGGACAATTTTGGCTGCGGCCGAACTGCTCCGTGCCAAGGCGTGCATCGTGATCTCCCCCGAATCCGAGAACGTTCAGCCCGAATGGATCTCCAGTCTTCTCCGACCCGTTATTAACGAGGGCTTCGATCTCGTCTCACCTACCTATCGCAGGCACAAATTCGACGGATTATTGATGACGAACTTGCTGTACCCGATGGTTCGGGCACTGTACGGCATCCGGGTCCGCGAAGCCTATATGCCGGACTTCGGATTTTCCGGCCGTTTGGGAAGCCAGTTCCTCAGTCAGAATGGCTGGCATGAGGGAATCGGCGAAAACGGAATCGAACTCCGCTTCACATTGGCGGCCATCACGGGTGGATTCGGCATCTGCCAGTCGTTCCTCGGAGATAAGGAGCACGTCGAACGGCGCGCCGCCGATCTGGTGCCTACGCTGCGGCAAACCGTGGGCGTTCTGTTCTCCGCGCTAGAGTCCGATTTCCAGGCCTGGAGCGCGGTGTCTGGTTCCAAGCCGGTGCCCACTACCGGGAGCGGCGAAGAGGTCCTGCTGGATCCCTTGCGGGTGAACCGAAAGCGCTTGCGCGAGATGTTCACGACCGGCGTCAACGAATTGGGCTCCGTCTTTCAGTCGATTCTCGCTCCTTCCACTCTGGCGGAGTTACACCGGATCGCCGGCATGGGAGACGAGGAGTTTCGTTACCCCGCAGAATTATGGGTCAGGACGGTATATGAGTTCGCCGCAGCCTATCGTAAGTCTGTGATCAATCGCGATCATATTATCCAAGCCCTCGCGCCTCTTTTTCGCGGAAGGGTACTAACGTTTCTGGTCGAAAACCGCAACGGATCGGCGAATGACGTCGCGAACAACATCGAAGGCCTGTGCCTTGAGTTCGAGCGATTGAAACCATATCTGCTGGAGATATGGAAATCGAAAGAGTGAGGCAACTATGCGGGAAATGATTATCAGCGAACTGACTCAGGCACTGCACGACCTTGCCAGAGGTTTCGCCCACTACCTTCCTCGTCTCATCGTAATGCTCATCCTGGCGTTTATAGGGTGGCTGATCGCTTACGTGGTCAAAGTGATTCTGCGCAGCATACTGCGGCTCATCAAGTTCGACAAGCTGTCAGAGAATGCTGGCGCTTCTCAACTGCTCAACAAAGCTGCGCTTCCTTCCGCGACAGAGATGTTGAGTCGGTTCGTCTTCTGGGTGACTTGGCTCGGCTTCATTCTGCTGGGCGTGAGCGTGCTCGGAATCCTGGGATTGCAGGAACAGATTGCAAACTTCTTCCTGTTCGTCCCGCGGCTTTTCGTGGCCGTGTTCATTTTGTTTTTTGGACTGCTCGCAGCCGGGTTCTTTTCCCGCGCTGCCTTACTGGCGGCGGTGAACGCCAGCGTACCTTCCCCGCGGCTATTGAGTCTTGCCGTCCGCAGCATCATTATCATCTTCGTGTTGTCGATCGCCTTTGAAGAGTTGGGTCTCGCACAGCAGACGATGCTGGTGGCCTTTGGAATCGCGTTCGGAGCGCTGATGCTCGGCCTGGCGATCGCCTTCGGCATCGGTGGCCGGGAGATCGCGAAGCGCTTTTTGGAGGAAAAATTCGTGCGCGAAAAAAAGGAACAAGACGAAGACGAACTCTCACCCTTATAGGATGCCAGTCGCAGACGCTAGCGATCGTATAGAACCGCTAGCGTTCGTAAGTGATCGCAAATTTCCTTCGTCAGAGCATTCGTTTTGCAACGCCACTTCCAGTTTCCACTGACCGTTCCCGGCAAGTTCATTCGGGCTTCGCTGCCAAGACCTAATACATCCTGCAAAGGGATGATGGCGGTGTTTGCCACAGAGGCCATGACGGTACGAATGAATACCCAATTGATCTCCTCATGCTGCAAGCCAAGGTATGCGCGGGTGAAATCGTGTTCCTTGCGAATATCATCTTCGGTTCGAGTACTTTCCCCGACACCAGAACTCGTCCACCACCCTACCGTCGTGTCGTTGTCGTGCCCGCCCGTGTACGCTACGAGCTCCCGAGAATAATTGTGGGGGCGGAAGCTGGGACCCTGGGGATCGTTTCCGAAAGCAAACTGGAGAAGGCTCATTCCAGGAAATCCAAACTCCTTGCGAAGAGCTTCGACTCCCGGAGTAATCACACCGAGATTCTCGGCGACAAACGGCAGTTCTTTGAGGTCAGACTGCAAGACTCGAAAAAACTCCGCGCCCGGGCCTTCCACCCACTTCCCTTCAGCCGCCGTCAAAGCCGCAGATGGGATCTCCCAATAAGCTTCGAAGCCACGGAAATGATCCAGTCGCACAAGATCGAACATCTCAAGGGATGCCCGGCAGCGCTCAATCCACCAGCGGTGACCGGACGCTGCGGAAACGTCCCACCTATACAGAGGATTTCCCCAAAGCTGACCTGTCGCACTGAAGTAGTCGGGCGGAACGCCTGCCACTGCGGTGGGACGCCCTTGCTCATCCAGTCGAAACAACTCCGGGTGAGCCCACACGTCAGCACTATCGTGAGCGACGTAGATTGGAATGTCCCCCATGACGCTGATGCCATGACGCCTGCAGCGCTCTCTCAGATTCTCCCATTGCCGGAAGAATTCGAACTGAGCAAACCTGTGGAAATCCAATTCCGACGATAATTTGTTCCGCCATTCCTTCACCACAAGGAGATCCCGCTGGCGTATTCCCGCGTCCCAGTGGACCCACGCCACTTCCTTGTAGACCTTCTTGCAAGCCATAAAGAGCGCGTAATCCTCCAGCCATGCTCTGCTTTTTTGGCAAAAAGCGTCGAAGGCCTGACGGTCGGCCTCGCCCGCGTCTTGAAAGAAAGCACGGGAGGCCTTATGGAGAACTTCGCTCTTGAAGGCGGTTACGCGGTCGTAGGCCACATACTCGTCTGAAAAGGTAGCGGCATTGGCGAGGTCCTGCCGGGACAGAAGACCTTCCTCCCGAAGAGTTTCCAAGTTTACGAACAGAGGGTTTCCGGCGAACGCTGAAAAGCATTGGTAAGGCGAATCGCCATATCCCGTGGGATTCAGCGGCAACACTTGCCAGATCTTCTGTCCAGCCCCGGCCAGGAAATCGATGAACTCCTGAGCGGAAGTTCCGAAATCGCCGATACCGTGGCCGCCGGGCAAACACGTGACATGGAGAAGGATTCCACTGCGCCGGGGAAAGATCACTTGATTACCGTAATTCTTATGATGCAACCGCGCAAGCGAAGGGATGCGAGATTTCCGCGGCATCGAGCCGCATCTGGTTGAACTCCTCTTGTGCGGAGACACGGTGTGCTCGAGCCTTCATCGGGGATCTCGCGTTGGTGTGTCGATGGTGTGAATTGTCGCTTAGGCGGTAAAGGATTCGGCACGCCGCGCCAGGCTTGCCAAGGTGAGAGCCGAGGCGGGTCGAACTCGCGCCTCACTCCGAAGACTTTACTTCCTCAAAGGTGAACTGCTTGTCGAGCTTGTCGTACGGCTTATCGTCGACCTCAACATACGGATAGACGAAGTAGTTAAGCGCCGGACCAGCCTGCTTGGGAGACAGTGCGATGTCGCGGCCGGTGGACAACTGCACGCGATTGGCGTCAACGCTGCCGAAGAAATAATCGCCGTTCTCCTTCGCTTTCCACGCCTCTGAGATGTCAACGGGAATCCATCCGGTCTTGGGTGCGTAGAACTCAGCCCAGCAGTGATAACCGGCGATATCTCCTTTGTCCTTGTTTTCGGGCAGAGGAAGACCGATGTCGAAGCGGGCAGGAACCCCGTCAGCCCGCAGCATGCCAATGAACGGAGAATGGAAGTCTGTACAGTTCCCGCGCTTGGAGTCACAGGCCCACACTGCGTCCCCGCGTCCCCAGCCTGAGCCCGTCTTGTCGTATCGCATATTCGTGAAGAGGTAATCGTAGGCCGCCTTGGCTTTTGCCACGGCGCCGGTCTGGGATCCGGTCACCTCGACCGCCAGTTCCTTAATCCTGCCGTCTGTAGGAATCAGAGCGTCAGGCTCAACCAAGCGGCTCATCGACGCGGACACCACGCCGGGGTGCAGATCTTTTCGCTTGAGTTGCGCGTAATCGCCCCGCGAGTATTCGCGGCGCGTGATCTTGTACTCGAGCGTGAACTCTGCTTTGCCCGCGGCAGAATTCTCGATCTCGGCATACATCATCCGATTCCCGTACTCGGGCTCCTGCGTCATCCGCGTTTTGCCCGGAGCCTTGACCGCCAGAACGCGTACGGTCTGATGCCGGTCAGTCTGCGGCACCGGAATCCACACGCGCACTCGCTTCGCTCCGGGGGGAATATCCTTCACGGTGAAGTTATAGGTCAAGCGGAAGGTGCGGGTTGGCGGGCTGAATTTCTGGGCATTCGAAGTACCTTGGGCGGCCAACTGGCACGTCGGAAAACAGAGCAGCAGCAACCACGAGAGAACTTGGACCTTCACAGAGGAACTCCTTAATCGGCGGACTTGGACCGAAATCTTACCAGCAACCAACGCGAGTTGTCGCTGCTGTCGAGGAAAGGGTCGTGGTGCCGTTTGGAGTCCACGCGCGAAATCGGTCAGATTAGGACTGGAAAATACCACGGGGAGACAATTGCAATCGGACAGGACATTGGCCGGATAGACAAGGGCCGCCACCCGGAAGTAGCCGTCCAGACGCAGGACCGTGCGAACCTCCGCAGGCTCTGGAAAGAAAGCAAGAAAAGACATATTCCTCTCTCCAAGCGAGCGGCGGTGGACACGATTAAAATTGACATTCGACATATATGAAGAGCGACTTCGCAACCATAGCCTCCCGTGGGCAGGCGGTTGCAGGTTTGGCCGGTGATGGTAAGCTTTCAGGGCAAACTTTCATACGCGAGGTGAGCGTGGCATTTCGGAAGACGAAATCCGCGCGCGTGATCAGCGCCGACACCCCATGAAGACCGATCCGATAATGGCGGCCGACGCCACACGTAGATTAGCTGTTGTGTCACAGGCAGTAGCTGCGCCACTTACCCGCGCTGCGATCTTCCTGGTCGCGACCCTCAACCCGGGCTCCGACAATCGCGCCACCCTGCGCTCGTTCTGCGGAGACCTGGCCGGGCTGGCCCGCGCGGTGGAATTTCGCGACCTGGAAGGAGGCCTTTCCTGCGTAATGGGATTTGGATCCGACGCGTGGGACCGACTCTTCGGGCCGCCCCGACCGTCATATCTTCACCCGTTTCGCGAGATTCACTCCGGAGTGCGGCATGCGGTCTCCACCCCGGGCGACCTGCTTTTCCACATCCGCGCCAAGCGCATGGATCTATGCTTCGAGCTGGCCACGCAGGTGATGGCGCGTATAAGAAATGCGGTTTCCCCGGTCGATGAAATCCAGGGCTTCCGTTACTTCGACGATCGCGATCTGATAGGGTTCGTCGACGGGACAGAGAATCCCAGGGGCGGGGCTGTCGCCGACGCCGTCCTCATTGGCGATGAAGACCGCGACTTTGCGGGCGGCAGCTACGTCATCGTTCAAAAATATCTCCACGATCTTGCCGGATGGAATGTGCTCTCGACAGAAGCGCAGGAACGCATCATCGGCCGCACCAAACTGTCCAACATCGAATTGGACGATTCCGTCAAGCCAACCTCAGCACACAGCGCGCTCACCACCATCGTCGAGGACGGGAAAGAGATCAAGATCCTGCGCGACAACATGCCCTTCGGCAGCCCCGCGCATGGCGAGTTCGGCACTTATTTCATCGGTTACAGCCGTTCACCCCGAACGATCGAGCAAATGCTTGAGAACATGTTTGTCGGACGGCCGCCCGGCAACTACGATCGGTTGCTCGATTTCAGCCGCGCCGTCACCGGAAACCTGTTCTTTGTGCCATCGGCGACATTTCTGGAGAACATCCCCGAAGATCAAACTATCAAGGGTCCGTCTTCGGTTGCGGAATCCCCCGCGATGCCAGTGGCCGAACCCTCTTCTTCCATCACATCGGTGCGCGACGGTTCGCTCGGCATCGGTTCGCTCAAAGGAGACCTACCACATGAATAATCTCCATCGCGAGCTTGCCCCCATTTCCGACTCGGCATGGGCTCAGATCGAGGAGGAAACATCGCGCACGCTCAAGCGCTACCTCGCAGGAAGGCGTGTCGTCGACCTAAAGGGGCCCGCCGGAACTGGCCTCTCTGCCGTCGGCACCGGCCATCTGCGGACAATCACCGCCTCGGCGAAAGGCATCATCGCGAGCCAGCGCGAAGTGAAAGCGCTGGTCGAGCTGCGTGTTCCCTTCGAACTGGATCGCCAGGCGATCGACGATGTCGATCGCGGCGCGAACGACTCGGACTGGCGGCCCGCGAAGGACGCCGCGAGACAGATCGCTTTCGCCGAGGACGCCGCCATATTCGAGGGCTATTCCGCCGCCGGCATTGGCGGCATCCGACAAGGAACCAGCAACCCCATCATGAGGCTTCCCGCAGATGTGCGCGAATATCCGGATGCGATTGCCCAAAGCTTGAGCCGGTTGCGTCTCGTCGGAGTCAACGGCCCCTACTCAGTGCTGCTCGGCGCCGACGCTTACACCGCGCTCGCCGAGACCAGCGATCACGGATACCCGGTGTTGGAGCACGTCAAGCGGCTGGTTAAGGATCAAATCATCTGGGCGCCCGCCTTTGCCGGCGCTTTCGTGCTGACCACCCGTGGCGGCGACTTCGAACTGCACCTGGGCCAGGACGTCTCCATCGGCTATCTCAGCCACACCGATGCCGCTGTCCGCTTGTACTTGCAGGAGACATTCACATTCCTTCTGCTCACTACCGAGGCCGCCGTCGCGCTGACTCCTCCCGCGAGGTCTAAGAAGGCTTGACGAGACTCGCATTGTCCTCACGCTCAAGGGCGGGGGCAGATGCCAAGCGGCGCGAATGTCTCTGCCTTGAAACAGAGCACGGGTTCCGAGTTCTACAGGGATCCTAACGGAGAAGTATCTCTTTCTGTCTTACATGCTCTCGCGTTGCTTGGCCCACAAAAAGTGGGTGCAGCGATGGAGCTCGCGTCTCCGGCGTGATGCGGGGGCCAGCAGAAGCGCGCCAGCCCGCGGGCGAAAAACGCCAGTCTGCTAAGCGCCGGCAGAGCCTTGCAGAGTTCTCTCTCACTGTTTCAAGTAGCGAAGCGCAACACATCCTGATTTAAAAGGCTTCGACTCAACCAGCTTCAATTGCAATTTCTCGGGCAGGCTGACGCCCTCCATCAATCGTCTGCCTTCTCCAACAATGGTTGGCATAACGACAAAACGATATTCGTCAATCAGGCCAAGCTCCATCAGTTGTGAAGGAACATCTACACCGCCGACCAAAATATTGTTGCCCTGTTCTTGCTTCAGTTTAAGGATTTCGTCGCGAAGGTTCGTACGAACAATTCTCGTATTTTCATCTTCAGCGCTGGCCAACGATCGTGAAAAAACAATCTTCTTCTTGGAGACAAAGGTTTGAGCAAATTCGATATCCGCTTTTGTCTCGGACTGGCTTTTTGCGATATCAGGCCAATAAGGAACCATCAATTGATAGGTTTTACGCCCATAGACGAGCAGGTCAAAATCTCGCAAGAGGTGCGTGAAATGTTCAAGTACTTCGTCATCGGGCGGCGGGCTGAATTTGGTATGGTCGCAGCAGCCATCCAGGGTAAGGTTGATTGCGTAGATTACATTTCTCATTAGAATTGTCCTGACCCCTCTCTCGCGCCCGCGCTCATGAAAGTTTGACTTACGATGCTCAAAAGTATGGCGACCAGCGGTTCATCGGAGCCTCACTTGGATCAGCCACAGGGGGCGCACCGCAGACCGACCGCGCCTTTGCCTCGCTGAGCACCGCGACTCAAAGCGCCGAATACACCACCTGCGCAAAAACATCGCCGTTGAAGAAGCCCTTGCCCCAAGTGGCGTCCAGGTCCGCAAACGGTTTGCTCGCCGCTATTTCGCCGGCCGATTTGCCGGCGGTCTTCAGTTTTTGCACACGATCGCGCGCCACAACCAGCATGTCCCGAAACTTGGTCAGATCAGCTTTGTTGCCCAGCGGGCCATGCCCCGGAACGATCTTGGTGTTGTTGTCGGCCAAGGGCAGAACTTTGTCGGCGGCGACAATCATCCCGTCGATTTTTCCGCCGGTGCTGGCGTCGATGACGGGGTAAAAGCCGTTAAAAAAAGTATCGCCCATGTGAATCACGTTGGCATTCTGGAAGTGAATGTAGATGTCCGTGTCGGTATGCGCCGGCTGGAAATATTGCAGCATCACGATTTCACCGTTGGCCTGCAGTTTTTGGCTGATGCTGAATGTCTGCTGTGGCAAAGCATCCGCAGGCGATGCCGGAAGGTGCAAACCCAAAACCGCACTGTCGTGTGGCTCTGCCATGCGCGTCTTGGTGTTTTCGTGGGCCAGCACTGTGGCGCCCGCGGCGTGCAGATTGGCGTTATTGTCCGTGTGGTCGAAATGCCAGTGCGTGTCGATCACCGTCTTCAGCGGCGCATTGCCCAGCCCATCGAGCGTTTCTTTCAACTTCGGCCAGGCCGGCATAAGAAACGTGTCGACCACGATTTTGCCATCGGGCCCGTTCAACACCACAACGTTTCCTCCAGGCCCGGAAAGCAACATTAGATTGTCCGCCATCGGTTGCGATTGGATAGGCGCACTACCCATCTGCGCCCGCATCGCCGCCAGATGGTCAGTTGAAGCCGTTGCCGCTTGCTGCCGAGGATCAGGAACGCCGGCGCTTAGAAGACTTGCTGGAAACAGCTGGGCCAGCAGGGTGCTTCCCGCGAACGCCGCAGAATTGCGCAACATTTCGCGCCGTGTACTTTGCCTTTCCAAAAACTTCGGGCTCATTTTCGTTCCGCCTTTCGAATGTGAACTACCCCCTTGTTGTCTTTCGTTGTTCTGCCGCGTACTCTAGCTGGGTTTCGGTTGTTCCGCTAACGGGAAAGTGGCGATATATGTCGGAAAAGGGTCAATCTCGCAAATCCATGTTCGTAGCCCTGAAGAATATGGAAGAACTGCGCCGTCTCTACGACAGCGATACGCCAGTACTGGCATATGCCTTCAAGAGGCGGACGGTCGAGGGCTGGACGCCAGAGCACAGCCACCCGCGCGGGCAACTCGTCGCACTGACCCAGGGCTTGCTCATCGTGGAAACAGCAAGCGAACGATGGATGTTTCCCTCCCGGCGTTGCGCATGGACGCCACCAAATTGTAAGCACGCGGCGCGTTCTGTCGGGGGCGCTGCTGGCGCGATGGTGGACTTGTCTCCGGAGATGTGTCGCGGACTGCCCAAGACGCCCTGCATGTTCAACTCATCGGAGCTATTGTTCGCCATAGTTCATCGTATGGTCGGTTGGGACCTCCGCCAACCGCTCAACCCGGCGAAGAAGCACTTAATCACAACGCTTCGTGATGAGATTCGACAGCCTGACCAGCAGCCCTTGCGTTTGACCATACCAACAGAAGAAAGACTGGCCAGAGTTGCAGATGCTCTGCTGGATGATGTTGCAGATGACCGCACGCTGGACGCTTGGGCGCATGTTGCCGGAATGGCCCGCCGTACTTTCATGCGTGCGTTTTCGGCTCAGGTAGGCATCTCATTTGGCCGTTGGCGACAGCAGGCGCGGTTGTTTGCTGCCCTTGAGATGCTGGCACAGAGGAAATCTGTCACGGAGGTCGCGATCGCAGTGGGTTACGACAGTGTAAGTGCCTTCATTGAAATGTTTCGGACGATGCTGGGAACCACACCACAGACATACTTTCGAGGCAGGCAAGAACCTGGACACGAGTAGAACCGAAAGTTTCGAGCCGGCGAACCCAAATACGGATCTCTGGGTGGTGCGTGGACGGAGCACTGCATGCAGGCAATGCGCATTTTCGTCTTCACCAGGTCCGCTACAATTCCAGCGTAGCCGCTCTATGCGCCATTTGATGCCGATCGTTACGCCGCGCCTGATCTTGCGTCCGCCAACGCTTGGCGATTTGGATTCGATCCAGACCGCCAAGGAGGAAGCGTGGCCCGATTTGCAGCGTTGGATGTCCTGGGCCTTCGACAACCAACGGTCGCGGCATGCGATGGAAGATTCTATTCGGCGAGTGATGGATTACCAGAATCAAGCAGGAATCGCGTTGGCCGGATTCCATCGGATCAACCGGGATTTCGTCGTTCGAACCGCATTGGATCTTACCGATGAGCAAGACGTCTATGAGACAGGGTACTGGGTGGCGCCTAAATACGCCCGACAGGGCATGGCGACGGAGGCGGCAAACGCAGCTATTCGGTACGCGTTCGGCCACCTTGGCGCGAAGGCAATCAGCATCGGCTATTTCGACGGAAACGAGCCCAGTCGGCGCATCGTGGAGAAATTGGGATTCCAGAAGGTAGGCGTTGAAAATAAAGCAGCGACACGTTGCCTCGATGGCACGAAACTCGATCGTCATGAATACATCCTGACAAGCCCCGATGCACTACCCGAACTTGACGTCTCATGGGGTTGAGACCATCCGGCTTATCGTGTCTCACGCAAGTCCCATTCCGAGACTATGACCTTCCTCCTCTTCGCAGGGCCGTTCCCCTCGCTGGCCAACCGATTCGGCCTTCGGCGCAGCCATCCTTCGCCGATCGAAAAAACTAATCCCCAATCAGTCAGTTTTAGCTTCACGGCACGCAACTGCGCCTTGCAAAACTGCATGGGGGGATGCGCCTTGGTGTTTAGGAAGAGAAGGCAGCCGCGTGCTTCTGTGGAGTCACCGGAGTCCCAAGCTGCTCGAGGCATTGCGCGTCTACTGGCGTGGGCTGAAAACGCAAGCCCACCGATTGGCTGTTCCCCGGCAACCCATGGCATACGGCGAGTCATCTGGTCTCCACCAAGGTTCTCTGGAACGCCTGTCAGCAGGCCGCCGAACGCGCCGGTCTTGAGCACAGGCGCATCCATCCCCACACTCTGCGCCACTGCTTTGCCACGCATCTGCTCGAAGCCGGTGCCGACCTGCGTACCTACTGGCAACCATCTTCCGGGTCTTCCATCCCAAATTTCGGCGTAATTGATGTACTTGACAACGGCAACTAGATGTATGCTAATGTCAATTTGATCGGAGGTGGCTATGCTGGAGCCTAGCATTGACAAACAGGTGGCCGCCATTCGTGCGTTTACGCGCTTTTATACTCGCAAGATCGGCGTGGTCGATGGAATGGCAAGCAACCCGTTTTCTCTGGCTGAGGCCCGCGTATTGTATGAGCTCGCGAATCGCGAGCAGTCCACAGCTACCGACATCCGCAAGGAGCTTGGGCTTGATGCCGGATACATCAGCCGCATCCTGCGCGATTTCGAACGCCGCAAGCTCGTGACCCGGGAACAGTCCAAGTCGGACGAACGACAGAGATTCTTGTCATTGACCGCCAAGGGTCGGAGAGCCTTCGCACCACTTGACGAGCGTTCGGATCGCAATGTGGCCGCCATGCTCCAAGAACTCTCGCCCCCGGAGCGGAAGCACGTAGTTGACGCCTTGCAAACGGTCCACACACTGCTGGGTGACACAGCGGAACCAAGGACCCCGTATTTGCTGCGACCGCACCAGCCCGGTGATATGGGCTGGATTGTCCACCGCCAGGCAATTCTCTATGCCGAGGAATACGGGTGGGATGGAACATACGAGGGCCTGGCGGCGGAAGTTGTGGCGCAATTCATCAAGAATTACGATCCGAAGCGCGAACACTCCTGGGTTGCAGAAAAGGATGGGGAAAGGGTTGGAGCGGTCTTTGTCGCTAAGGAATCAGACACAGTCGCAAAGCTGCGTCTGCTGCACGTTGAACCGGAAGCGCGTGGGCTGGGAATTGGCAAGCGGCTCGTTGCGGAATGCGTCCGCTTCGCGCGGCAAGCCGGGTACCAGAAGATGACACTGTGGACGCAGAGCATTCTGCACGCAGCACGACACATTTACAAAGAGGCAGGTTTCCAGGTCGTCCGCGCAGAAAAGCATCACAGCTTCGGGAAGGATCTTACGGCTGAGACCTGGGAACTGAAACTTAAGGACGGCAGCATAGGGAAGTGATCTCGCGATGAGTGGCGGTAGACCTCTGGGCATCCCTTTACCAGAGGAATGCGATCGACGGCGAACGGTTGCTCGAACAGCTTGGCCTTATCGACAAGCGGAATGCTTGGTTCATGACCCTGTCGGGCGGCCAGAAGCAACGATTGTTCATTGCCCTTGCGATGATCAATGATCCGGAACTGGTGTTTCTCGACGAGTTAACCTCCGGGCTGGACCCCCAGCGGGCGCGCCATCTGGGACCTGGTGCGCGGCATCCGCGAGCGTGGCAAGCCGGTTTTCCTGACCACTCATCTCATGGAGGAGGCCGAGCGGTTGTGCGACCGGGTGGCGATCATCGAACACGGAGGTCGTGTAGCAGTTTGAAATCTGTAGCTAGAAAAGTCAAAGAGGGGGTAAAGGGGTGTGCGGAAGCCCGCCCCTTTTTGCGCCGTCTTCAACAACTTGCAGACTATTTCCAAGGTCCGCTTCGCACGCCGGTTGCACCAAGGAGAGTCGTGGTTCAACGTTTTCCGGGCGCGCCGTCTCGCACTAGCTCGGCCCAGAGGGGCGACTTTGTAACACTGGCGACAGTCTACTCAACTATTTCCTTCGCGGGTTGGGGCGGAAAACCTCAGTGTGTTATGAAAAGGCCAAAGATTTTGATCTCGCTGACAACTCTGGATAACGATTACCAGATCGAGCTGGCTGCAGACGCCCACGATGCTGCCCTTCGGCTCGGAGTCGAGTTGCAGCTCGTCTATGCAGACAACGATCCAATTACCCAGAGCCAACAGTTGCTGAAGGTCATTCATTCTCCCGCGAAGTCCCGCTCTGCGGCGTGCTAGCGCAGGATGATTCCATGGCCTTGGGATCTCGTGAGGCGCTCCCAAGGGAGTATGACGCGGAACGGTGTCTTCGCCTGCCTTTCAGATGTGATGGCTTGCGCAAGATAGGTCAAGCGTGGGTTCGGCGCGGACTGTTGGCCGCAACGGTCATCGTGCCACCCAACACCAGTCTGGCCCTTGAGATGGTCGTCAAACAAATCCGCGATGGGCTCAGTGTGCCTATCCGAACTCTCACCACTCCGCAGTCCTACCCTCCCCTGGAGACTTTGACCGCAACCCCACCAGGCGCTCCGCAGCGGGTGCAACAAACGCTTAAGCTATCGCAAAGAAGCAGATGAGGATGGGTGCCAGAGCAGGTCAGTCACCGTCTCGCATCCTCACTGCGATGAGTCGCACCCGCTCGAAGATTTTTGTCAGCGTTTCTCCGACCTCCCACCTGTACTGGGAGGCGGATTCTTGGCCGAGGCGATTCACGACCGTTTGCGTAATCCACGAAATTTCGAGTTTTCGTATTGCCGAGTATTCGGGAATTAGGTGTCGGTATTTCCGGTCCCGGACACCGCGAGTACAATTGCTGAGCCACCCAAGGGGATCACTGTTCAAGAGGGGGTCGTTTATGGGGGCGTTTCCCCACCGTCCGATTGGCTGCGAAAGAGCTAAGGACCGAGTTCTACCTTCCGATTCGTGCCGTCAAGCTTGGAGTTCCTATCTAACCAGCCAAGGAGATCTTGCGTAATGATCTCCGCACCCACGGCGCTCCCAGGGTCCTACGACTACGGCGAAGTGGCGCGCTCAGTATTTATAGCCATCGTCGCGTCCTATGTGGCGCTCGATCTCGCGGGACGCGTAACAAACGCTGGCGGCCGGGTTCGCTTGGCTTGGTTGAGCGGTGGCGCTATTGCGATGGGCATCGGCATGTGGGCGATGCACTTCAAGGGGATGCTGGCCTTCCACTTGCCAGTGCCCGTCGAATATCACTGGCCAACAGTTCTAGCCTCACTCCTCGTGGTCGTCCTCGCGTCCGCGGTCGCGCTGTATGTCGCGAGCCGCCGGGAAATGGGGCCGGTTGCGGCCCTGTCCGGCAGCATATTTATGGGCGCGGGCATCGCCGGCATGCACTACATCGGCATGGCCGCAATGAGATTGCCGGCCGTCACTCGTTTTTCTACCCTCCTGGTGGCCTGTTCCATCGTTATCGCAATCTTGTTCTCTCTAATCGCGTTGCTGATGGCGTTCGGTCTGCGAGAGGAGACCAGATGGAGTGTTCCACGAAAGCTGAGCAGCGCAACCGTGATGGGAGTCGCTGTCTCCGCGATGCATTACACCGGAATGGCTGCCGCAAGTTTCATCCCCGCTTCGCCTCCGGACCTTTCCTACGCCGTGAGCATCCCCCCCGTTGGCAACTCTGGAGTTGTCATCGTTGCCTTGATCGTGTTTGTGGCAGCCATCGCAACATCATCTGTGGACCGACGCCGAAGTGAAGACCGCTTCCGCCTCGTAATCGATACGGCTCCCGCGATGTTGCACACCGCTCGTCCCGACGGCTATGTCGATTTCTTCAACAAGCGCTGGTTGGAATATGTGGGGGTTGCTTTGGAAGAATTTTGGGGATGGCAATGGACCAATGTAATTCATCCCGAGGACGTTGTTGACGTCGCGGGCAAGTGGCGCTCGTCGGTGGCGACCGGCAGACCCTTCGAAGCTGAAGCACGACTTCGCCGGGCCGACGGCGAATACCGTCTAATGCTCCTTCGGAAAGTGCCGCTGCGCGACGAAACAGGCAGCATCGTTAAGTGGTACGGGTCCGCTACCGACATTGAAGATCGGAAGCGGGCCGAGGAGGAGCTCAAGAGCAGCGAAGAGAGGCATCGCGTCATTGTCGAGGCAGCCAGCGATGCTGTGATCAGCATGGATGAAAGTGGTGGCATCGTGCTTGCTAACCCCGCCACGGCGAGAATCTTTGGTTATGACCCGGTCGAGTTGACCGGGAAACCACTGACCGTACTCATGCCGGAATTCATGCGGGAGCTGCACGAGGCTGGGTTCAGGCGATATTTGGCGACTGGCCAACGGCATCTCAACTGGCAAGGTGCCGAGGTTACCGCCCTGCGCAAGAATGGCCAGCAATTTCCAGTGGAAGTGTCGTTCGGAGAAATGACCAGCAACCGGCACAAAGTATTCACGGGCTTTATCCGCGACATCAGCGAAAAGAAGCGCGCCGAGGATGAATTGCGAAAGCAGAAGGAGGTCTTCCAGAAGATATTCGAGAATATCCCTGTGACGATAAGCTTCGTAGGCGCGGACGGCCACATCGAACTGGTCAATCCGCAATGGGAGCGCACGATGGGTTGGACATTTGAAGAAATCCATGCACAAAACTTGGATTACTTCGCTGAAGCTTATCCCGACCCGCAGTACCGGCAAATGGTTCAGGATTTCATTGCCAGATCCACTGGTGAGTGGATTGACCGAAAAGTGAGGGTGAGGGACGGAAGGGTCATAGATTTGGCCGTTTCGGTGGTACATCTTTCGGACGGGACGAGCATTGCCATCGGGCGAGACATCACAGAGCGAAAGCGGGCGGAAGAAGAACTGCGCGAAAGTGAGGCACGCTTTCGACTGGTGGCCGATAGCGCTCCGGTGATGATCTGGATGGCGGGGACTGAAAAGCTCTGCACCTACTTCAACAAGCCCTGGCTGTACTTCACCGGGCGATCGATTGACCAAGAGCTCGGCAACGGCTGGGCGGAGGGGGTCGATCCTGAGGATTTGAAGAGGTGCATGGATACGTACATTCAGGCTTTTGATCGCCGAGAGGCATTCAGGATGGAGTACCGCCTCCGACGGCACGACGGCGAATCTCGATGGGTTCTCGACATCGGGGTGCCACGATTCAATCCGGACGGGTCTTTTGCTGGTTATATTGGATCTTGTCTTGACGTGACCGAGCAGAGGCGAGCCGAGGAACAACTGCGTCAGGCACAGGAGAAACTCGCTCGCGTGTCCCGCGTGGTTGCCATGGGAGAGCTGGCCGCTGCTATTGCTCATGAGGTCAACCAGCCCCTTGGGGCCGTGGTCACGAATGCGAGTGCATCTCTGCGCTGGTTGGCTGGGCAACCGCCCAATCTGGAGGAGGCTCGGGAAGCCATCGACAGGACCGTCCGGGACGCAAATCGGGCAAGCGAGGTAATCGTGAGAATTCGCGCACTGTTGCAAAAGGTCCCGCCTCAGATGGAGCAACTTGATGTGAATGTCGTTATCCGGGAAGTACTGACTCTGGCCGGCAACGAACTTCTGCGCAGTGGTATTGCGGTTCAGATAGACCTGGCGCCGGATGTTCCCAATGTGTTCGGGGATCGTGTTCAATTACAGCAGGTTTTGTTGAACTTGATCCTGAACGGCATCGATGCTATGAGAACGATTACCCATCGACCGCGGGAGTTACGCATCAAGTCTGCGAAGCACCCCGATGGTGTGCTGATCCAGGTTCATGATTCGGGAGATGGAGTCCATCCCGAACAAGCAAACCACATCTTTGAGCCATTCTTCACCACCAAGCCCCAGGGTATTGGTATAGGACTCTCGGTGGGCCGTTCCATCGTCGAGGCTCATGGCGGCCGTTTGTGGTTCACGCCGGGGCCTTCACACGGGGTAGTTTTTCAATTCACCGTGCAAAAGGCACACACATCAGATGAGCGAGCCGCCTAGTATCGTGTTCGTTGTGGATGACGATGCGTCGATCCGCGATGCGCTTAAGAGCCTGATTCGCTCGGTGGGTCTAAGGGTCGAGCTCTTCGGATCGCCCCGCGAATTTTTGCAAGCGAAGCGACCAGATGCGCCGAGTTGCCTGGTGCTTGATGTCAGGTTACCTGGGGAAAGCGGGCTGGATCTTCAGCGCGAGTTAGCTGATGCCAACATCCACATTCCGATCATCTTTATCACTGGCCATGGCGATATCCCCATGTCGGTAAGGGCCATGAAAGCGGGAGCCGTAGAATTCCTCACTAAGCCATTCCGCGACCAGGATCTGCTGGATGCCATTCAAGTGGCGTTGGAGCGGGACCGCGCCGGGCGACAACGCCAGGCCGAGACCGCAATGCTCCGGGAGCGTCTCCAGTTACTGACACCGCGCGAGCGTGAAGTGCTACCCCTGATAGTTTCAGGCCTGCAAAATAAACAGGTCGCCGCTGAAATCGGAACCACCGAAGCGACCGTGAAGGTCCATCGTAGCCAACTCATGAGGAAGATGGGTGCCGATTCACTGCCAGGGCTGGTAAGGATGGCTGAGAAAATTGGCATCTTCGGTTCCGAGCGATGAAGTTCAAGGCGATAAACCTTCGTTGAGCCAACCTTTACTAAAATAAAGAAAGTTTTGCCAACGCACAATGGAATTGGCCACTGTCCCCATGTACTTTTGATTTTGCCGCGCGAGGCGCCTTCTTTACTCCGGGTCTTCACACCTGGGCACTCTTTCGATTCACCGTGCCAAAGGCAGCCGACTTCCATGACGGAGCAGCCGCCCATCGTGTTTGTCGTGGATGACGATGTATCGATCCGCGATGCGCTTAAGAGCCTGATCCGCTCGGTGGGTCTAAGAGTCGAGCTCTTCGGCTCGTCAGGCGAATTTCTGCAAAGGCAGCGACCGGATGCGCCGAGCTGCCTGATCCTTGATGTCAGGTTACCCGGAGAAAGCGGGCTGGATCTTCAGCGCGAGTTGGCTGCGGCCAACATCCACGTTCCGATCATTTTTATTACGGGTCACGGTGATATCCCCATGTCGGTGCGAGCCAAGAAGGCGGGCGCCGTTGAATTCCTCACCAAGCCATTCCGCGATCAAGATCTGCTGGATGCCATTCAGCTAGCGTTGAAACGAGACAGGACCCGGCGGGTACAAGAGGCAGAAGTTGCCATTCTGCGGGAACGTTTTGAATCCCTGACACCTGGTGAACAGAAGGTCCTGCTTCTGGTTGTTTCCGGTCGGATCAACAAACAAATAGCAGCCGAAATTAGCGAGGCGACGGTCAAAGTCCAGCGCAGCCAGGTTATGAAAAAGATGGGCGCCGCATCCACGGCTGACCTTGTCAGAATGAGCGACAAAATAGGCATCATCCCCACGAACTAACAGAGGTCCTTAAAAGCATCCCTTTACCAACGTAGCATTTCCCTTACCAACGCACAATAGATTCATCGCCACGCCGGGTGCTAGCTTGATGTGCGGCTTACGCGTGTACATGAAGGAGGTTACCAAGCTAACACAAACGATGGCCACGGCAATGGATAGGCACTCGGGACAAGGACAAAACGCTTACACGGAGCTTAAGCGAAGAAGCGTTCCGCTGAGCGTCTTACGATTTCCGAACAGACGAAGTAGACTATTGACGAAGACCTCGAATTCGGATTCTAATGCAATTATCCTAGCAGTAGCTCTCCTTCCCCCAAGGAGTGTTCGTGTTATCTCGTCACGCAGGGAGCCTCGGGACGTATCCTTGGCGGCTTGGGCATTGGACCGTAAGGATAGGCACAGCTTCTCGCAGGCAAACGATTCAGCTTGCGCCGCCAAGGAATTTCTGCCCTCGCTGGACGCTACGCCTGAAGCCCTGCCGTTCGTCGACGGTGCCACGCCATCTGACCAAGCACCGCGTCAACTGCCAGAAATTGATCTCAGCGACGTCGTCAGGCCACATGAAGCGACGCTACAGCCGGCCAGCACTTCTTCGTGCTCTTGGCTGAAAGTCGAGTATGTGTGCCGAGATCCCCGCGATCCAGCAGTCATGTGATTACAAGGACTTATGTCAATACCCACCCAACACGAGGGGACCGAGGAGCGATTCCGAGGCCTACTGGAAGCGGCGCCGGACGCCATGTGGTCAACCGAGACGCAAGATAGTTCTAGTCAATGCCCAGGTGCAGAAGTTGTTCGGCTATCCGCGGGCAGAGGTGCTCGGACGAGAAATAGAGATGTTGGTGGAGGAATGTTATGTCAGAACCCGGCTATTCAAGCAACCCCCCGCCGTGACTCTGACGTGCCCCAACCAGGAGGCGGAGACTTGTGAGTGCTACAAGCTTGGTGCGAACAGTTATGTACAGAAGCCAGTTGAGTTCGATGTGTTTTGTTATGTCATACGCAACATAGAAGTCTATTGGCTGCAGGTGAATCTTGCGCCACCGCCCCGCGGTCAAAACGTTAAAGAGGAGAAGAAAACTAACAGGAAGTGAGCTGTGGTGCGCACGATGAGTGTCCCCGACGACGTTTCAAGACAGAAGTCCATCCGCGTCCTCCTTCTGGAGGACAATCCTGCCGACGCCGAGCTGTCGCTTAGACAATTGCGGCGGGACGGTTTTCAGGTCGATGCGGATATTGTTCGCACCCCGGATGAATTTAAGGAGCGGATCACCTCCAGAACATACGACATCGTTCTCGGGGACTACCGACTCCCGGGATGGACCGGTATGGAAGCATTCCAATGGTTGAGAGCAGAGGGACAGGACTTACCTTTCATTCTAGTGTCGGGCACTCTCGGGGACGATTTTGCAGTCGAATGCATCAAGCTGGGGGTCACCGATTACGTCATCAAGGATAGGCTAGAACGCCTCACTGTCGCAGTGCGCCGTGCTTTGGACGAAGAGCAGTTACGGCGACAGCACAGAAAGGCAGAGCAGGAACTGAGCGAATCAGAAAAGCAGTACCGCTTGCTCTTCGAAATTAATCCACATCCGATGTTGGTGTTCGATAGCGCGTCGCTGGAAATCCTTGAGGTAAACGAAGCCGCAGTCCTGCATTACGGTTACTCCCGCTCAGAATTTCTCAGCATGACCATCCTTGATATGCTTCCCGCCGAAGACATTCCGGCAGTGCGGCAGTCTGTGAGTTCGCGTGCTGGCGGTCGTTATGATGCGGAAAGATGGAAGCATCGCAAGAAGGACGGAACCCTGATCGAGGTAGAGATAACCAGTCACGAACTCTCTTTTTACAGACAGCAAGCCGTCCTGGCACAAGCGCGGGACATTACTGAGCGCCTGCAGCATGAGGAAAGACTTCGGCAATCTGAGGAAAGGTTCTCGAAAGCTTTCCGATCCAGTCCGCTGCCCATAACCATCAGCACCCGGGCGGACGGGCGATACGTGGACGCGAACGAGGCATTTCTGAGGATGATGGGCCGACCTTGGGAGGAGATAGTTGGACATACTGTAAATGAGTTAAACGTGTGGGCTGTTCCTGAAGACCGTAAAAGAATGGTCGAAGGACTAGATCGGGATAGCCGAGTGGCTGCCCTAGAGACTGTATTCAAGTCGCGGACGAACGGAGAGCGGAGTGTTCAGGTCTCTGCGGAGCTCATCCAACTGAACGGAATTCCTTGTGTTCTCGCTATCACAAACGATGTAACCGAAGCTAAACGCCTGGAAGGGCAGTTTCGGCAGGCGCAGAAAATGGAAGCGGTTGGGCGCCTGGCCGGGGGAATGGCTCACGACTTCAACAATATGCTGGGCGTCATTATCGGATATTGCGACCTGTTAAAAGGCCGCCCGAGTCTGGAAGGCGCTGTAAGAGACGCTAGTCAAATTAAGAAGGCGGCACAACGTGCTGCCACGTTGACTCGCCAGTTGCTTGCCTTCAGCAGGCGACAACTGTTGCTACCACGTGTTCTCAATCTCAATGACGTTGTGAAGGATATTAGTCAGATGTTATTGCGAGTGATTGCCGAGGATATTTCTCTGGTGTTTGTTCCGACGCCCTCGCTGGGCAGCGTAAGGGCTGACTTGGGACAGATCGAGCAGGTTTTGATGAATCTTGCAGTGAATGCTCGTGACGCAATGCCGCAAGGCGGGAGAATTGTGATTGAAACCGCAAATGTCGAACTTGACGAAACCTATAGCAACACTCATCGGGAAGTAATTCCAGGACCATACGTTTTGCTTTCGGTCAGTGATACGGGGTCCGGGATCGACTCGAAGACAATCTCCAGAATCTTCGAACCCTTCTTCACTACCAAGCCTCCGGGAGAAGGTACCGGCCTCGGGCTTTCTATGGTTTATGGAGTGATACGGCAGAGTGGCGGATACATTTGGGTTTACAGCGAGCCGGGTCGGGGCACCACTTTCAAAATCTACCTTCCACGAATCGAGGAAGCTTCCGAAGCGTTGCCTCGAACGAACCCCGAGATAATCTTCGCAAAGGGTTCTGAGACTGTCTTATTGGTGGAGGACGAGCAGGACCTTCGTGAAGTCACCGTCGAATTGCTAGAGACTGAGGGCTATCGCGTACTAGCCGCAAAAGACGGCCCGTCGGCGATCGCGATCTCACAAGGACACAGGGGGATGATTCATGTGTTACTTACCGACATTGTGCTGCCGAACACGAGCGGAACCGTACTGGCAGGGCGGATCAAGGAGTTTCGACCGGAACTCAAAGTTCTCTACATGTCCGGCTATACCGGCAATCTTGTCGCTCATCACGGCGTGCTCATGTCGGGCAGTGCATTCATTCAGAAGCCTTTCACGAAACATAGTCTGTTGAGCGAATTGCGGACTGTCTTGAACCAGTAGCAGAGAAATGGTGGATGAGGAGCTGTCGTTTTCATGAGCTTCGTTCGAACTGTTACAACATGGTGCATTTGGAGGGCGCAATGAGCGGATCAAGAGTTCCCCAACTGCTTGCCATCGACGACAATCCAGAGAATCTGGAGCTTATTGTCGCAACGCTGGCAAATGAACGCTTGGAAATCCTGACGGCAAGCGACCCCGAGATCGGCTTCGAGACATTCGTGCGCGTTCGGCCGAGAATCGTCTTGCTTGATTTGGTCATGCCAAAAGTTAGCGGAATGGAGTTATTGGAAAGAATCGTAAGCATCGATCCGGGAGTAGATGTCATTCTGATCACGGCTCACTACTCGACTGACTCAGCGGTTGAGGCAGTTCAGAAGGGCGCTTGTGACTACCTGACCAAGCCTCTCGACGTGGAAAAGCTCCGCAGCCGCATCGCGAGTCTCATGCGGGAGGCGGACACGCGTCAGGAGACGCTACACCTGGATCAAAGGCTGGTAGATGCCTGTCAGTTTGAAGGAATGGTCGCACGCAGTCCGTTGATGTTGGATGTTTTCGCAAAAATTCGGCGAGTCGCTCCTCATTTCAGAACTCTGCTCGTGACCGGCGCGACAGGTACGGGAAAAGAACTGGCTGCGCTTGCCCTCCATCGCCTCAGTCCTGTTGCGCGAGGCCGATTCGTGGTGTGTAACTGTTCGACGCTGGTGGACAACCTGGTGGAGAGCGAATTGTTTGGCTACGTCCGCGGCGCTTTTACCGGTGCTATTCAGGACAAAGTCGGGTTGTTCGAACATGCGGATGGTGGAACCATTTTCTTGGATGAGATTGGGGAACTCTCTCCGGCGGCACAAGCCAAGTTGTTGCGAGTGTTGCAAGACCGACAGGTGCGAAAGGTCGGATCACTTGTTCCTCGCAACATAGACCTGCGTGTAATCGCGGCCACCCATCGCAATCTGAAGACCATGGTGCGCGAGGGCAAATTCCGTGAGGACCTCTATTACCGACTGGCAGTTGTGGAAATCACGCTGCCGAGTCTGGCCAATCGACGGGAAGACCTCCCACTCTTGGAGAAATACTTTGTTGAGAAATTCGCGACTGAGTACAAGAAGCCAATGGCGGGTATCGTTCGCAGAGCGCAGACTCGTTTGTCGGCCTATCCATGGCCAGGCAACATCCGCGAACTTGAAAACGTAATCGGAAATGCTTGCATGATGGCGGATGGAAACCTGATTGACATCGGCGATCTTCCTGAAAGACTTCGCGGCCCCCTTACCGCGGGAGCCTTGATGGACGATAATTTTCTCTCGCTTGACGAAGTGCAAAAACGCCACGTGATGCACGTATTGGAGGGAGTCGAGGGGAACAAAGCACGAGCTGCTGAAATCCTGGGGATCGGGCGGGCAACTATTTACCAATTTCTGTCCAAGATGAAACTTGAAGAACGAACGGATGAGAGCGCGTGAGGCCCGAGGGCAGAGAATCGCTTGGTAGACGAACAGGGTACCTGTTGGAAGCCTGGGAAATTGTGCTCGCGTCCCTCCGCGACCGGAAAGTTGATGGAGACTCCGACTCGTCGCTGGGACACGGTTTCACGCGCTGTACTGCAAGGCCTTTCGATTTGTGGTTCCTGGATCGCTATTGTTTGTGGGGAGAAAGGTGTGGCAAAATTAGACATCGCCTTGTTGTAGGGCATTTTCCACTGAGGGGGAGGAAATGCACCAGGCGATGCTCAAGACCAGAACGGACAGAAAAGCTTCGTTGGTCTAACGGCGTGGTTTTTTTTACTCGTCTTGGCCTAGAAGTTTCCGAGTCTGGACCGGGAGCTACATCTGCTTCCGGCCTGGGGAAAACTTAGGGGTCGTTATGGTAGCCACCTCACCCGCTCCTCCTCTTCCATCTACTCGTCCAGTTCTCAATCGAAATCTCGCGTTCCTCGCCACAGGTATCGTTGCAGGGATTGCTGCAACCTCCTTGCTAGGTCCCCGCTTAGTTACGACTCAGGACTTGATCTGGCATGCCCAACGCTGCGTGTGGGGCGCGTATCTGACCAGGCTGCAGTTCGGCTCGATGGCTCTAGCCTTTCTGCCTAACCTGCCGATCCCCTTTGCCCTTCCTTCTTGTTTCGCTCGTGGAAGACGGGACATGCTCTCCAACTGGATGTTCTTGCAGTTCGGCAAGTTCATCGTTGCCTGGGGTTCTACTTTAAGCCAGTTCAAATCTAATTCTGGTGTCGAGTGGGTCGGAAAATCAAAACAAACACCACCAGCGCTCGACTTGGTTCCTGGAAAGTTACGCTTTGCCACCGTAGACAAGAGATCGCGATCAGGTTAGCGATTCTTTGGACTTATCGGAATCTAAATGTATTTGACGTTTGAGAGAGTGTCCCGTCAGCGAAGAGCGCAGCTGGCATTTGTATGTACTGTGGCTTTGCTCATAGGGAGCGGCGCGGCAACCGGTCTCGTCATGACCCGATTTGTGGAGAGCCAAAGCTGGATGATCCACACCCTTGAAGTAGAAGCTGCAATTGGAGAGTTGAGTGCCGCAACGGGAAAGGCTGGACGTGCGCGGGCTGAATACGTCAATACTGGCAGTGAGGAGTTCCTGCACGCATTCGACGCTGCGATTCCCGACATCCAAGAGAAGCTCGACAGAATCGCGTATCTCACCAAGGACAATCCCAAACAACAGCAACTTTGCAGCCACCTCCAACTACTCGTACGTTCCCGAATCGCGCTCTTCCGGAAGTCTATCGATCTCAAGAAAACAGCTTCGCAGGACGAGCATGGACAGAGTGAGATAACGAAAGAAGGAATCCCCGTCGCCTCGGAAGTCGCGGTAACTACAGACGAGATGCGACGGGAAGAAGGAGAACGTCTTGCCGTCCGGGCGCGAACGTCCAAGCATCTCCTCATTTTCTCTGCTTCCATGTGGAGCGCAACTCTTCTGCTGGCACTGGTGTTTCTGGGCTTGCACTATAGGTTTCTTTGGCGAGAACTTGAGACTCGTCAACGGGCTGAGGCGACGTTCCGCGGTCTTCTGGAAGCGGCCCCGGACGCGATGGTCGTGGTAGATCAATCCGGAAAGATCGTGCTGGTCAATGCTCAGACAGAGAAGGTGTTTGGGTACGGACGAGGGGAGCTATTGGGGCAAGAGATCGAGATGCTTGTACCGGAACGGTTCCGGGGCCGGCATCCTGGACACAGAACCAGTTTCTTCGGCGAACCACGAGTTCGGCCCATGGGAGTTGGGCTGGAGCTATATGGGTTACACAAGGATGGGCGTGAGTTTCCGGTAGAGATTAGCTTGAGCCCGCTGGAAACGGAGGGGGGAACATTGGTTTCGAGCGCCATCCGCGACATTACCGAGCGTAAGCGGGCTGAGGTGAGGTTCCGCGGTCTTCTGGAAGCGGCCCCGGACGCCATGGTGGTGGTGGACCAGGGGGGAAAGATCGTGTTAGTCAATGCGCAAACGGAAAGGGTGTTTGGCTACCAGCGGGAGAAGCTGTTGGGGCAGGAGATCGAGATGCTGGTGCCGAAACGGTTCCGGGGACGGCATCCTGGACACAGAACGAGTTTCTTCGGCGAACCACGAGTCAGACCCATGGGAGCTGGTTTGGAACTGTTTGGGTTACACAAGGACGGACACGAGTTTCCGGTCGAGATCAGCCTCAGCCCACTGGAGACGGAGGGAGGAATATTAGTTTCGAGCGCCATCCGCGACATTACCGAGCGCAAGCGCGCCGAAGACCAGATTAGGGATCTAAACACGCAAATGGAACGTCGCAACGCTGATCTCATCGCCATCAATCGGGAGTTGGAGAGCTTTAGTTATTCCGTCTCGCATGATTTGCGAGCACCACTGCGATCGATTGATGGCTTCAGCCTGGCTCTGCTCGAAGATGCTCAGGACAAGCTTGGACCAGAAGAGAAAGAGCACCTGCAGCGGATTCGCGCAGCGACGGCTCGCATGGGACAACTGATCGACGATCTGCTGGGGTTGGCGCGTACCGCGCGCCGTGAGTTGGTTCGCGAAAGCGTGGACCTGAGCCGGCTGGTGGCGGAAGTCGTATCCCAATTTCAGATGGCGGAGCCGCAGCGTCACCCAACCGTGATCATCGCGCCCAACCTGACAGTTGAAGGCGACCGGCAACTGTTGCGGGTGATGCTGGAGAATCTGCTCGGGAATGCGTGGAAGTTCACATCGAAGCGGGCGGACGCACGCATTGAGTTTGGGGTGCAAGCGGACCATCAGCTGGTTTACTTCGTCCGTGATAACGGTGCTGGATTCGATATGAGATATGCGGACAAATTGTTTGGTGCCTTCCAGCGGCTACATGACGGTAGCGAATTCCCAGGAAGTGGGGTTGGACTGGCGTCGGTTCAACGCATCGTCAATCGGCACGGAGGCCGTATTTGGGCAGAAAGTACCTTTGGAGAAGGCGCGACCTTCTATTTCCTATTAGCACCAACCCGCGAGCGGCTAGCGTCGCCAAGACGAGTCTCTGAGTCCGCGAGAGCTGAAATCGGCACGGTCACTGACATGTGATGAAGAGTGTAGACGCGACGTTACCGGGGGGTGCGGCATGATTTTGCTAGTTGAAGACAACCGAGACGATGAAGCGCTGACTCTGCGGGCGCTAAGGAAGAACAATATCAAGAATGATGTCGTGGTAGCGCATGATGGAGTTGAGGCCTTGGATTATCTCCTCGGCACCGGCTCGCATGTTGGCCGTGATCTAACCGAAATGCCTCAGGTGATTTTCTTGGACCTGAAGTTACCAAGAGTGGACGGCCTGGCGGTCCTCCGGCGACTGCGGGCCGATGAACGCACCCGGCTGCTTCCCGTCGTCATCTTGACTTCCTCCAATGAAGAGCAGGATCGGATCAACGGTTACGGCTTGGGAGCCAACAGCTATGTCCGCAAGCCTGTCGATTTTGCCCAGTTCATAGAGGCGGTCCGGCAACTTGGCCTTTACTGGTTGATCTTAAACGAGCCCCCGCCTCCGGTGAGTGTACGCCGATGAACACACCTCTACGCGTATTGATTGTCGAAGACTCCGAAGACGACACAGTTCTGTTGGTTCGAGAACTGCGTCGTGGTGGCTACGACGTTACATTTGAACGGGTCGATTCGCGGCAGGCATTGGACGCAGCCCTGTCCGGGAAGGAATGGGACATTGTCATGTGCGATTACTCAATGCCTCATTTCTCGGGAACTGATGCGCTGCAGCTCTTGCGTGCTAAGGATTTGGAAGTGCCATTCATATTCCTCTCGGGGACGATTGGTGAAGAGACGGCCGTGGCTGCCTTGAAGCAGGGTGCGCAAGACTATCTCATGAAAGACAATCTAAAACGCTTGATCCCGGCGATTCAGAGGGAGCTTCGGGAGAAGCAAGAGAGACGGCACCGCAAGGATCTAGAGCAGCGGGTCCAACGGTTACAGAAGTTTGAATCCATTGGCAGGCTGGCGGGAGGAATAGCTCACGATTTCAACAACGCCCTCGGGGTGATTCTCGGATGGGCGCAACTCGGAGATGAGAAGGCGGAGACTGTTTCCCGAGAGCAACTTCGAGAGACGTTTCAAAAGATCGGTAAGGCAGCGGAACGTTCGGCAGGTCTGACGTCACAATTGCTCGCGTTTGCGCGTCGCCAGATCTTGCAACCACGGAATATCGACCTGAATGAGCTGGTATCAGAAACGACAACCTTGTTGCAGAGTGCTGTGGGAGCGCGCATAGAACTTAGAGTGGCGCTGGCGCAGAATCTAGACAGCATTCGTGCCGATCCCACCCAGATTCACCAGGTCCTCATGAACCTCTGCCTGAATGCGCGAGACGCCATGTCGCAGGGCGGACGGTTATTGTTGGAAACGCAAAACACCGAGGTCCAGGAAGATTTTTGCAAGACGTATCCCTATGCAAAGCCCGGTAAATATGTCTTGCTCTCAGTCTCCGATACAGGCGTCGGAATGAACGCAGCAACCCTAGACCACGTGTTCGAGCCGTTCTTTACAACCAAGGAACTGGGAAGAGGAACCGGACTCGGACTCGCAACGGTTTACGGGATTGTCAAGCAACACGAAGGTTTTCTAAACGTCGTCAGCGAACTGGGGCGGGGCAGCACATTTCTTGTCTACTTTCCAGCCTCTCTCGAAGTCCAAGAAGCGCCGAAAGCTCCGCGGACGAACCACGCTCGCGGCGGTCGAGAAACGATCCTCTTGGCGGAAGACAATGAAGCACTGCAGGAATTGACTGTTAGGACCCTAGAAGGGCTGGGCTATCGTGTAATTTCGGTCAGCAACGGTGAGGAGGCTGTACGTGAGTTCACCACGAATCAGAGCAAGATTAGCCTGGTGATACTAGATGTCGTAATGCCCGTCCTGGATGGAACGGAAGCCTACCTTCAAATGTGGGAGATCAGGCCTGATCTTCCCGTGGTTTTTACGAGCGGTCATACGACGGAATCAGTCATGCTCAGTTCCAAAATAAGAGAGGGCGCGGCCTTCCTACAAAAACCCTATTCGTTATCGGATCTCAGTCGGATGGTACGAGACTTGTTAGATCGTTCGGAATTGAACTAAAGGGGTGGGGCGCATTTCCATAAAAGTCATTGGAAGTCAGAAGCATCCGCCGCACTCTCGGCATCTGGCGCCGCTTTGGATGGCTCCTTGGAAGCGCAGGGGGTTGAGGGGGCAAGCCGCCGTTCGCACTTGGAGCCGCCGCAAACGGCGGCTTGTTCGCTAGCCGCACTTCTTAAACGGTCTTGTAGGGCTTCGTTTTTCTTGTCAGGTATGCAGCCGGGCAAGGAACCTGTCTCGCTTCGCTCCGTTCAACCCACCTTGCTGAACTGAGACTCTCTGTAGGGGAGATGAAACGGACGAAGTGATACGTTTGACGCTCTGGACGCGGCAGTGGCTAGGAATCGCCTTAGATCGGGGGGTCTCTTGGTCCCTGCCGCTTTACCCAAATCGCTCTCTCCTTCGAGTGCGGAGGATTTGTGCAGATGACGGATTCGATGATCGCAACGGTGGAATTGCAAAACAGCGGGGCCTCCTCGACTGCGATGTTGGAACCGGACTCGGTTCTGAATCGTGCTCTTCTGTCTTACTTATGCGGCGCGTCTTCTTCGTCCGCCAGTTAGTCCATCGATGGGGGCAAATAAATAACGCAGTTCGAGCAAACGTTCGACAATCTGTAGCAGGTTCGCGGGCGACTCGCTCTTGGATACGAATGCATCGACCCATGTCAGAGCCGTCTCTGGTAGACCCTCATCTGCGGACAACAGAGCGATTGGAATATCAGATTGGTTAGCCTTCATGTGCTCTGCGACGACATCCCCATTCATTCCCGGCATATGGTAATCGAGTAGCACTAAATCTACGGGGTTGGAGGCAAATAGTTGCAAAGCCTCTGCTCCGCCGGTGGCGATCAGAACCTGCAATCCAGATTCCTCCAACAACATCTTGCGACCTTCAAGTCCATTCCATTGATCATCGACACATAGAACTAGCGGTCTTCTGGGCATCGCACTCCTCCAATTGTCGCCGAACAAGCGCATGAATACTTGCTCCTTGCGTCGTTTCCCGGAGCAGCGCTTGCCCGTCCCATGCACGATCTGTACCAAACTCGCAAAACACAGCAGAGGAGAGCCTTAGGACCTGATTGCAACTTGCGGGTTGTAAAGACTACTCGGTCCACGGAAACGAGCAGCCTGGACTTTCGTGGCAGGAAGGACTGGGGAAACTCACGTGTTCCGATGAGTACTCATGAGCCACGCTAAAGCGGCAGCTTTCGCGTCTTCTGTTGCGTTTTCCAAGCTATCTAACGCTGGCAGCTTCCTGTCTCGATGTGGCGTATAGCGCACTCCACCGGAGGGTAGCCGACAGGGTTGCCCAATTTCTGCTCCGCACTTGGAACAGCGAACGTCGACTTCCTGCGGTAAAAGTTCGTTATCCATATAGTCGAAGTACCGCATGCTCATTGTCGTCTAGTGCGGGATCGCCGCAAATAGGGGGGGGAATAGTAGATGACTTCTCGATTCCCAGCCGACTGTAAGAACCTTATCGGATCACCAAGCGTGGGACCTCTAGACCCCATCGCTTTTTTGATTTGGCTTTTCCGCGCCTTTTGAGGTGAAATTCCATCCTCGACAGGCGGTTCCCTTGTCCACAGACATCGACTACGAGCTTAGGCAGTACGACGAGTGTTCCTCGAAGGCGCGCGTGCTGTTCGAAATGGGTTTCAAACACGAGGCAAGCATCCTCGAAAATCTGGCCGAGCTGTGCTACGAAAAAGCAACGATGTTCACGCTGTTCGATCAGCTAAGAAACCCCCTAGAAGGCAACGACCAAACCGAACATCGTGAGACTGATTCCTCCACCTAACGTATTCCCCTTGGGTCGAGCGCTGCCAACAGTCAACGCGACTTCCATCCGGCAGATGCCCAGAGAGCATAGGGAGCTCCGTTCCAAAAACCCACCGAACTCGAGGCCGGTAAGTTCCATTCTGTCAATGGCTGGTCGATCCTTCTTGCCTGTTCCCAAAGGAAATGATTCTGATACAGAACTGTGTCGACCAAAGGGTCAATGGAAGGAGCGGAATAACAGGTATGCAGGGTTATGGTGAAGCGCTCTCCCCGATCAAAGCGAACGCCTTTCCCAGAGTGCCAACAAATTCTCTTGCTGACTGCGGCCGTACGGCGGTTTTGGGACTCAGAGCGCGCTCGAAGAACTGCTGCCATTCAACAGGCGCATCGGGCAAATGAGTAGATAGCGGAGTGAACCGGCCGTTAGCTATGGCATAGTGCATCTGGCCAACTGAGGTTGCAGGAAAGGGATGCGTCCCGGTCAGCATCTCGTAACTAATGACCGCCAGCGCCCAGATATCCCACGCAGCAGATGCGGTTTCACCGTTGAGCTGGTCCGGTGACATATACTGCGGCGTACCCATCAGAACACCTGTCATCGTGTCAACCGTAGCCGCGGCGGAGTCGGTCGGAGAAATTAGAAACTTCGCCAAACCGAAGTCCAGTATCTTGGCCACTTCACCCTCGGCGCTATGGGCCAGAAAAATGTTCTCCGGCTTCAGATCGCGATGGATTAAACCGTTTTCGTGAGCCGCCTCGAGACCGGCACACACGCCGCCAAGAACCTGCAGGATTTGTGGTGGTGCAAATTTCTTTTGCTGCTCCAATCGTTCCCGCAGCGTGAAGCCTTCGAGCAACTCCATCACGAGAAACACGCGTGTGTCGGAATCCACACCAAAGTCGTGCACAGTAAGCAGATTGGGATGTGAGAACGAGGCTGCCGCTTTGGCCTCGCGCCGGAAGCGTTCCGCCGCATCGCTACTGGCGACGAGATCTTCCCGTATCAACTTGACCGCAACGGAGCGTTCCAGGAACGTATCCGTGGCCTTGTAAACTGTGCCCATTCCGCCCCGGCCCAGCCTTTTCTCCAGCCGGTAGCGCGAGGTCAGCAGCCGCTTAAAAGGAACTCGTGTGAGTTGCGCGCCTTCGTTGCCGCAGCGGCCCATGCCGCTCTCGTAGCACAAACCACAACGAGGACACTCTTCAAATCCGCTGAACGCACTCGTAATGGGTCGTTCCAAGAGCAAAGCCAGCGCGCTGGCAATGCCAGAGAGTAATTCCTGATCCTCGCTTCCATAGGGCTCCTCCGATTTCTTAAGACCCAGGACTATAAGCGCTTCGCGGCCGTGAGGTGCAATCGCGATCGGTACCATCAGATCAATGCGCGCCTCCCGCAGGAAGTTCGTATCGTCGGAAGGAAGCTGCTGCTTGAGCCATCCGCTTTCAGCCAGCGAGATCTGCAACGGCTTGGCAAATAGGCGGAATACCGCCATGAGCTTGCTCTCGGCGCTCAGTCCGCGGGGATAAATTTCAGGTGGCGCCGAAGCGATGCAACGATACAGTGGATCGCTGGCCTCGCGCATCAGAATTGCCACAAACTCTGAATGCAGCGCCTGTTCTATGCGGGCAACCGCCTTGGGCGCAACGTCTGCTAGGCTGGAAGAGGCGCGAATCTCATCCACGGTCTGAAGCAGCATGTGCTGTGCGTTGTAGTGTTCGCGATAAAAACGACGGTCCAGCATCTCCATCCATTGCGACCGTTTCGAGTGAGCAACTAGTCCCACCACTCCAATAAGCGCGTACGCCCAGCCGTGTGCGTGGAGCAAAACTTCGAAGGGCTGGTCTTTGTGCGCAATCAAATCGAAGATCAGGATCCCTGCAAGGATTGGGATGGGGGTGAGCAAGGCTCCGCGAGCCACAGCGTATTGCAGACTCTGGCGGACGATGAAACTTACCTGGAACAGCCGTTGCTTTAGAACCGCGTATGCCACGCAAATTGTGAAAGGAACCTGCGCCAGCCCAAACACCAGGGGCGAGAGAGCAAGCGTGGAGAGCCAGAACGTTTTTGAAAACAGGGAGAACAGAAACACCGAAAGCAAATCCAGAAAGAACAGCAGTAAGCCCAGGATCACCAGGCGTATCCGGCGCCTTTCATTCACATCCCGGAGCCTGAAATAGTTCACTGCCAGTATCACCATGGGGGCCAGAAAAGCAGCCAGGAAATCCATCGCCAGGATCCCACCCAGCCAACTCGGGAGGGCACCCGCAGCGCGCTTTGGCGAGAACAGCACTATGTAATCGATCGTGCTCGTGGAGCTCAGCACAGGGGCGGCGAGCACCGCCAGCATTATTCTTGCCCATCGCCGATGCAACAGCGGCTTAGGAAATGAAAGGGAAAAGAAGAGCATGGGCGCGACGGGTAAGCCGTTGACACTGAGTATCACCGCTGGGAAGGTAAACCACTGAACGACTAGCGGTAGGTTTCTCCATAACACCCCAGAATTCGGGAACACAAAATAAGAATTTCCTGTACCGAGGCTGCACAGGAATATGCCTGCGGCCACAGCCGTGAGGTCGCGCGGCTTCCTAATGAGCACAAGCAGACCGACCAGCAACTGAATCAGGCTGACGGCGGTTTCCACCCACCAGCCCAGGTATTCTTTCGATGTCCAGGCTTGCGTCAGCGTCCTGTCGAGAATCAATCGCAAATGAACTTCTTGGCTCCCGCGCAATACCACAATGGAGACCACGTGGTCGAACCTCGTGTTACTCAACTCCTTCCCTAAATCGATTGCGTTTTGTACAGATCGGCCATCTACATTGACGATTAGGTCATCTTGCCTCACTCCGGCGACGTCCCCGGGGCTTTCCCGCGCCACACTCGTGACTCGGTTGTCACGAAAGTTGAAGCTGATTCCATCTGACTCAGGAAGTTGGAGAGGTAAATAGACAAAGCCCACCAGGAAGCAGGCGATGAAAGACGCTGTAACCAACCAAATCCACCACGGGATGCGGTCAGAGGACATGCTCTTGTGTATGCTGCTCAGAAGACGCCTAATTATAGGCGCAACCCCCGCGGAACCAGCAAGGACGTGGGTTGGGATCGGGGCTGGGGATTCACGGCTATGTCTGTTCGCTGCCTCTCAGGTGGCGCCTGGACCACGGGCAGGGCGAAAGTTATCGTCCGTCGGGTGGCCCGTCATCCGCCCAGAATCCCACATTTGTTCTGTCACACACTTTCAAAAACTTTCCGGAACACCCTAGCGCCAGTATCGCGCCGCACAATCGACCGCATCGCCGCATTCGCTTCCAAGGTGGTCGCGTCGATGCCCATCCGCTGTCCCTTCAGCAGTCCCCGTTCGGCCAACAATCCCAGCACCCACGCGAACACCTCGCGATGCCTATCGATGTCGATCAAGCGCCGGGTCCGCGAGATCGTCGAGTGATCCGGGGTTTGCTCGTCCAGTCCAATCCCCAGAAACCCTCGTAGCGCCAGCGAATCGGCCAGCCGCCATGCGATCCCACGCTCGCTATCGATGCCCTCGAAATATCCCATCAGCAGCGCCCGAAAGTAAATCCCAGGTCGCAGCGAGGGCCGTCCCAGTCGCGCGTGATAGAAACCGGCACACAATCCTTCCACCAACTCATCGAACCCTGCACCCTCCAGTAACTCATTCAACCGCTTATAGAAAGGATGCCCGGGCGCTACCGCCAACTCCGTATGCGCGATCCAGATGTCTTCTTGCTTCTCCCCGCCACTCCTCTTGCTCATCGCCATGCCCGCATTCTACGAACTATCCCTGTGGATCACATCAGTTTTTGTCTCACGTATCCAGACTTGCACCACGGGCTGCTAGCGATAAACTTCTCCCGCAACACAACGTCATTCCCCTGAAGAGTAAGGAGCTAGAGGCACTTTGCAAATGCATGTCAAAGGTATAATCACCGCTACTCATGGTCCTCGTCCCCGGAGTCAAGGTCGGTCCGTATGAAATTCAGTCTCCGCTAGGCGCAAGTCTGCAAATAAAAAAGGCGCGCAGCCTATCCGCCACGCGCCCTAAAATCATCTCGACCAATTCTTACTTCGCAGCCGGCGCCGCCACCGCCTTCGTAAACGTCGATTCCAGATCGGATGTCCACGTGCTGCCGCCATCTGTGGACGATTCATATTTGAATGTGTATTGCGTCTTGGAAACTTCCTTCTCGGTCAAGCGCGTCTTCATCGGCTTACCTTGCATCATCGTCTCGGTTATCCAAGTCCAAGTGTCGCCGCTGACATTTCCTTTGGCCGTGATCAGTTCGCCCCAACTGTCGAATGCGTTGTAGGTGTACATTTTTGTTTCCGGGTCATATCCCAATACGGCCATGATCTTAAAGTCGCCCACCGGTGACTTGTTGTCCGAATGACCCACAATAAAAAATCCTCCGGACACCCATTCCCACCTTTGAGTTGACGACACCGGTCCGGTCATACCGTGCGCAGTAGATTTGCCCTCTTCTTTCCAGTTGCCCACAAAATATGCGAGCCGCTTCACCTCTGGTCCAGGTTTCGGCGGTCCTTGCGGAGCCTGCGCCTGAATCGAAACTCCCAGCAACAAAACACAAATCGCAACCGACCCGATTATCCGCCTCATGTGAGATCTCCTTGCAAATTTGCACTGCACCCGACAGACTTTATTATTGGCCGGCAGATGTCGGCAGGATCGTCCGACCCGATCAACCTACACTACACTAGGTTTGCAGGGAGGAACCATCGCCTCCGTGCGGCATCCACTTTTTTCCTTTGTATGCCTTTGTAAGGCCAACGCGAAGCAACCAGAAAATCATGATTACGATTGGCAGGAAAGTCAGGATCGGAAGTATGGGCGTGTGGCGAACGGCCGCCGGAAATACTTGTTGCTGTCCCAAGAAAAAGGATCCCGAGGCGACAAACAACGCAATGCACATCCGCCAGACATGTCGCGCGATGCGCTGAGCACCGAAAATGCCACCACGCACGATCATGCGAACATCGCCCGCGACGGCAAGCAGAGCCACGAACCCAGAGCCAAAGTACACCCCGGGGGAGTACCCATCCTTCAATCCGGTTGGGCTAAGCGCTGCTTCTGATCCATAGGTCACCTCGCAGACCCCGACCGCCAACGCAACCAGGAGAGCAACGTAATCGAAGATGCCCGTACCTCCCTCTCTGCGCCTGGCGGTCAACCATGCCGTCGCAACCATATAGAAAGTTAGGGTGCCGCCAAAAACATTGCTGATTTGGTGCTTCATGAACGACAGGTACACCGCGCTAACGGCCAAGCTCAGCATGGACACAAAAAATACGTTGCCAGCCACACGATGCTGGCGGGAACCTTTGCGGACGGCTATCCCGACGGCGCCAGACAGCAGCCCTATGGTCCCAGCGCAAATATGAAACACCAATATTGGCAATCGCATTCTTCCCCCTCAACTATGACTGGGAACCGGCACGGAAACATGGTTGACACTGGCCCCAAAGTCGCAGCCGCAATAGGGGCAAAATTTGTCACTAGCATTCACGCCGCGCTGGCACTTCGGACACACGGCACTTAATCGGCACCGGCATCGAGGACAGAAACCAAAGCCGAGTTCGACGGTCGCGCTGCATTGTGGGCAGTTCAAAGTCCGGGGTTTCCGCAGAACGAAGTACAGAACGATGCCGAGAGCGTGGGGGATGAAAATTGCGAGCAGTGTCCAACCCAGACGGCTCATGCCGCGGCGAGCAGCGTCGCCGTTGACGTAGCCGATCAGCAGGACGTAACAGGCGATGATAATTCCTCCGAGGAGTCCGAGCGGCAGCAACACTGGCAGCGTATAAAAACGATCGCCGGTTTTGTCGGTGAGAGTAGCAAAGACGATCGCTGCCCCCGCTGCGGCAAAGCCGAGAAATGCGAAGAAGTAAGCCCACGGCGAGATGATTCGGATCTCATCCATAAAGCGCGTCGAAGTTTCATTTCTGACTGGCATTTCAAACCTCCAAAGTTCGTGTCCTCCCGCAAATCAACTGCGCTCTTGTGCAGCTCGCGGGTCATGCAAGCTACGACCAATCCTGATATGAGCCGTTGTAATCTGCCAGAAACGTTCCCCGTGCCAGGAGGAGAATTCCCACCAGAATCGCGGGCATTAGATAGATCACGAGAAAGCCACCCTCCCAAAGCGGCGCGGGCAAGCGGGCCTGCTGGCCCATCCAGGCAAACCCGCGCCACAGTACGGCCGCGGTGATGGCGCTGCAGAAAGTTACCGCTGCACAACAAGTACAGATCATCCAGAACCGTTCTTGCCGGCGCTGCAAGTCCAGCGCCCGCTGGCGCACGCGCAATTGGGTCGTGGACACCAGACGTGCGCCGGCGGTAATGGAGAGCCCGCGCAGCGAGCGAATGGTCTGGCCCGTGCGGTCGGCGAACTCGCGACAGGATGGGCAGGACTCCAGATGTGCGGCAAGCCACGATCCCTCTGGATTTGAGGCTTCTGGGCCAGACAGAGAGATGAGAAGTCGCGCCCGTTGATGCGGATCGGAATTGATAGCATCATTGTTTGTAAAATCAGGGTTCACAAGCGGGCTCCCTTCACCCACGGTTCCAGAGCGGTTAGGCCACGATAGATGCGCGATTTCACCGTGCCCAAAGGAGCGCCGGTTACGGTAGCAATTTCTTCCAGTGACATCCCTTCCTGAAAACGAAGCAACAGACTTTCGCGGTATTCGGCTGCGATGTGCTGCATGCCTGCAGAAATCTGTTGGTTCTGCTCGCGTTGAACCGTCGCATCAAACGCCGAAGGCTGCCCGGTGGCGGGAAGGTCGAACGGGGCGCCAGCCTCTTCATCCGCCAGGCTGTCGAGGCTGGCTGGCCGCTTGCGGCGGAGGTCGTCGATGACCAGATTGCGGGAGATGGTGAAAAGCCAGGTGCTGAATTCATGGCGGCCGTCGTACTGGCTGCCACGTTCGAGCACGCGGATCCAAGTCTCCTGGAAGAAGTCCTCGGCCATCTCGCGGCGCCCGGTCAGGTATAGGAGATAGCGCAGGAGGCGGTGTTGGTACTTCTCGATGAGGTGGTCGAGGAGGTCGGGATCGCGACGTCGAAGGCCACGAGCGATCTCAGTGTTTTCGTCGGCCATCGCACTCACGAAATAGCAGGCAGTCGCGTTCATGCTACCGATACATACGCGGGAATGCCGCAAAAAGACGCAGGGCCGCGATATTGAATTCTTCTTCTTTCTTCTAAGTCATTGACGAGATTGAAGAACTGGTGCGGCGTCGATGCATGAGGCCAGCGGAAATCCCAGCTGGAAAGCCGATAGCTGGAACCCCTGCATCAGGGAGCATTGCACAGTGCGGAGGAGTTGGGCGATGATGTGCTTGCTGCTATCGAGGAGACTTTCTAAAGTGGCTCTGGCGGATTGCATCGAGCGCACAAAGGCTCGGCCGCAAATCACGAGGTAATCCTTCCCTGACCTACCGATAAACACCTGCTTTGTGGGCCGCCCAAGTATTCAGGCAGTGTGCCGCCATCTGAAAAGCTTAGGAGGAAATCTCTATGGCTCGCACTGTTCCCAGAAGCCCGTTTTGTCTTGGTTCAGCCTAAACTGGAGAGGAGGCGCTCTCCGTTAGTGAGTATTCCGCCCTGCGGCGGGGATTTTCAAGGCATCGGGGTCTTTCGATCCGATGAGGTTCGAAAGCAGCGCAAGAAAGTGATTTCCGCGCTGCTGACCGTCGTCTCGATTCAGCCCGCCAGGTTATCCCTCAGATAGGTTGCATCCCTGCATGGCCCGCTTCCGTTTCACCTGGCGCAGTCATTGTAGCCCCAATCCACGTTGGTGCATGGGAAATGAGTTCCGGAGCGCTCTGCTTCAGTCGCCAAACAATTGCTTTGCCATCGCGTCCGCGATGTCTCTGACCGGAGAATCATCTTCATTCGCGAGCACAATGATGACGACATGCTGATCCGGATAGCGCGCCTCGAAAGCGGCAAATCCAGGGTCCCCGCCTTCGTGATAAATCTTGCGCCGGGCGAAGTTTCAATAAACCAGCCAGCTCCGTAGTTGCCTGGTGGATGAGCCGTAAACATGAAGTCAAGTGCCTGCGCACTTAATAATCCTGGCGAATCCAGACCCTTGTTCCAGCGGAGCATATCTTCTGCGGTGGTGTAGGGTCCTCCGGCGCCTGTTTCCATGCTGCGGTCAAAATATTCTCGGCGAATCCGAGTGCTGCCCTCGCGTGAGTATCCCTCCGACATCTGGGGCACGATGGCTGCCATGGTTGCAAACCCTGAATGAGTCATCTTCAAGGGTTCGAAAATATGATGAGCCAGATACGTTGCGTACGATTCTCCAGATAGCTTCTCGACGATGTAAGCCAGCAGGTAGTACTCCGTGTTCCTGTATTTCCATGCGGTACCTGGCTGGAAACCCAGGGGGCGGTCACGAAAAGTCTTAACCTGTTCCTCCGTTGTGTAGGGCGCGGCCTTACCTTTGTAGAAGTTCTCCCATTCGTTCTCGGGGAGACCCGACGTGTGGGTCAGAAGGTGATGGATCGTCATCCCCTTTCACGCTGGGGGGCTTTCCGGATAGTATTTGCTGACCGGATCCTCGACGTTCAATTTGCCGGCGTCGGCGAGCTTCAGGATTGCGCCAGCCGTGAATTGCTTGCTCAACGATGCAATCTCGAATTTCGTCTCCGGAGAGTTTGGGATCTGCCATCCTTCGACCGCCGCGCCGTAACTCTTATAAGCACTTGGCCGTTCTTCTCGGCCACAATGGTCCCGCTGAAGTGTTTTGCAGGGGCAAGCCCCCTTATGTAAGAATCCGTCTAGCCTTCCAAATCCTGGGACCAAGAGAGCTGAGCTATAGTCAGCGCAGCCAGAAGAACAAAAATGCTTTTTGGTCTGATCATATTCAAGATTCCTTTTCATGGGTTGCCCCGACCCGTTTCTTCTTTGTACAAGCCCGGCACATGATTATCCCTGAAAGCGTCGGTTAGCAAAAAACTGGTTTGCTCTCCTCCTGGCGCAATGCAAGATCTCAAGCTTCCTTCTTTGTCTTAATGCCGACGAATCTGCCGCTGCTGCCTGGCGATTGCCAACTTCCGGTCCCGTTCGCTGTGAATCTTTTGCTGGCGTCCAGCCAGCATGTCCATCGGCGTGATGTAACCGATGGCACTGTTCAAGCGGGTGTTGTTGTAATGCTCGACGTAACCCTGAACCAGACGAAGCGCATCGTCCCGGGAAAGCGGTGTCCTCGGCCGAATGCACTCGCTCTTGAGCGACTTGTGCCAACGCTCGATTTTGCCGTTCGATCGGGGATAGTAGGGCGATGTTCGGACATGCGTCATTCCAGAGATTCGAATGAACTCGTTGAAGTCGCGAGCAATGAACCGAGGTAAGTCGCGCTGGATTACGATGGGATTAGGATGGAATCAGGCAGGACTTCTGCCGCAGGGGGTGCAATTTGGCCGCTACATTTCCGATCTATCCGGCTCACGCCGCCGTCCTGACCATGGATTGCCAAACCGGCATCGTTTCCATCTACACCAAAGACGCCAAAGAAGCCTTCTTGACGCGTGCCGCAAGCGTCCTCAATCACGCGCGTGCCATCGGCATGACCGTGATCCATGTCCAGGTCGGCTTTCGTCCCGGGTTCCCGGAGGTCAGTTCTCGAAACGCTCTCTTCGGTGCCATTAAATCCTCGGTGCAGCATCAGAAATTGTTTCAGGATCCGCTCGGAGCGATCCCCGCTGTCATCGCTCCGAAAGAAGGTGAAATTGTCATCACCAAGCGTCGCGTCAGTGCCTTCACCGGCACCGATCTCGCGATGATCCTCCGCGCCAATGACATTGACACGCTAGTTCTCTACGGCATTGCCACCAGCGGCGTTGTCCTTTCCACTCTGGTCGAAGCAGCCGACGCCGATTTCCGTCTGGCGGTCATTAAGGACTGCTGCGCCGACCTCGACTCCAATCTCCATGATGACCTCATCAACAAGTTCTTCCCCTCCCGTGCATCGGTGCTCTCGGCTCGGGAATTCATCGAAGCGCCGTGATCATCGAGAGTAGTCCTAGGTCCACTGGGATTTTGGGGGGCGCTCGTGATTATCGAGCTGTCGGGTGGCATACCTTACTAAGAACGCAAGCTGTTGTAATCAGGGTCGAAAGTCAGTTCTCCATCCCCGCGCAACCTATTGGAAACATGCTCTGAGCGACTTTCATGAGCTTTGGCGGGCCGAAGGCCCTAGATGACAGGCGTGGCTGTTGAAAAACTCACTCACCGGAAAATCGCCGAAAAAACTTGGCGATAGGAGGCCCCACGAACGACGATCTCCGTTTTGTTCGATATTTTCTATGTCCAAAATTTCGGCTATTTTGGCAAAACGGGAGGTTTTCAACAGCCACGCCTATTAACGGCAGTTGTCGTGCTTCCCTTTTGCATGATGCAAAAGAAGAGCCGAGTCGCCCAAAGAAACAAACCAAGCGGCTTTGGTTAGCTGAGCCTTCTGGTCACTGTTTGTTCTTCAGATAGCGATCAAACCAATCGACTGTTCTCTGCATGGCGTCAATCTGATTCTCGCGCTTCGCGAAGCCGTGGCCTTCGTCGGGATAGTAGTGTGCGTCCACGATCTTGTCTTCCTTCTTCAGAACCGTTTCCGCTTGCTCCGCCTCCTCTTTGGGGTCACGAATGTCGTTCGCTCCCTGCAGGATCAGCAGAGGAGCTTTGGCATTCTTGAAATACTTGATGGGCGAGGCATCTTCATAAGACTTGCGATCCTTCACTGGATCTCCCAGGATCGACTGATCGTATTGCTGAAGCGCGGGTTCTTCGTGCTCCTGTTCAGTGAGCCAGTCCGTGATGCCAAAAAGTTCGACTGACGCCGCCCACACGTCTGGCGTTCGACCGATGGCGATCATGGCCATGTATCCACCATAAGAGCCGCCCGTAATGCCGATCTTTGCCGGATCGACATAGCCGGTGGCAGCTAGGAAATGCGCGCCGTAGACTTCATCCTGCAGGTCGCCGCCGCCGATATCTTTGTAATTCGCCCGCTGAAATTCCATTCCGTAGCCAGTCGAGCCGCGAACATTGGGCGCAATGCAAACATAGCCGCGCGACGCGAGAGCGGCAGCGGCCTTGTTGAAACTGTCTACCGTCTGCCCCGTGGGTCCGCCGTGCGGAAGCACGATCCCGGGGTTGGTTCCGTCCCGCTCGAGATTGAACGGCACCCAGAGAAACGCGCTGATCGTTTTTCCGTCAAATGTCTTGTAGTGCACCAGCTGCGAGGCAGGCAAGCGTGAGGGGCTCAAGCTGCCCGGCGCCGAAAATGTTAACTGCCGCGATGTGTGAGCCGCCATGTCATAGACCCACAAGTCAGCGGGCTCGGTCGAACTCTGGTGCGAAATCAGCAGCCGATCACCCGAGGGCGAGTAGGCCCGCGGATTGCCGACGGGAACCGTGATGCCTGCGGCAAATCGCAGCACCGTAGCCCGTCCCGAGTTGCGATCCACGACATAAATGTCAGTGCGGCCGTCGGCGTTCAGGGTGTAAGTGAAACTCTTGCCATCGGGAGAGAATGCTCCGGCGCTAGCTTCCCACTTCAGGTCGGTGACCCAGGTTCGCTGCTTGCTCGCCACATCCAATAATGCGACGTTGTCGTACCCACCTTTTTCGTTCGAAGTGACTAGCAGAGTCTTGCCATCAGGAGACAAGGACGACACGCTGTTCACGACGTCGCCTTGATGAGGAGTGAGATTCTCCAGTTTGCCGGTAGCCACGTCAATGCGATAGACGTCAGAGTCAGTGAAGCCTGCATTGGCGCGGTCGGCGTAGATGGTCTTTCCATCTGCACTCCAGGTCGCGCTATACCATTCGCGGTTCTTGGTTTGCTCGTTCGTGAGTTTGCGAACTTTCTTTGTCTTCCAATCGAGCACCGCAATATCTACGTTCGATGAAGTCTTCGGCCGGTAGGAAAGTACCAGCATGCTGCCATCGGGAGACCAATGCGCGCCGCTCTCCGAAATTTCCGGCGTGTTAGTGAGGTTCACGACCTCGCCGCCATCGCTTGAGACTTCGAATAAGTCATACAGTTCGCCTCCACCGAAGTCCTGCTCGAAGACAATCCACTTTCCATCCGGCGACCAGACCGCGCCTGATTGCCGATCATCCGACTGCAAAAGTTGAATCGGAAATCCTCCTGCGGCCGAAACCTTCCATAGATTCGCACGTCCCGTCAGATTGGTGGTGAACACCACGTCACGGCCATCGGGCGACCACGCCGCACCATATGTGCTCCGCGTGTAATAAAGCTGGGGAATCGGCACCGGCCCCGCCGCCACGTTCGAAGCGGAGACAACCGATTTGGGGTCGGTCATCTGCCGGTCGTCCGGCGAGTTTTGGGCCGACAAGAAAAAGGCGCACAAACTGATGCCGGCAAGACTGATCAACATCCGACAGCCGATCCTGAGTGTGGTTGTTCGCATGGGTTCACCCTCGGCAGAGAATGTTAGGGATGCGCGGAAGTGAAAGTCAAAGCAGTTTCGAAGTTTCTGAGATTTTGAGATCAGATACTGAAGTTTCCGTCTGGTTTTTGGTTGTTGTTGCAAAATCCCGTGGGTGTTGAAAAAGTCACTCCGATTAGCAGGATGACATTCAGCAGAAGCACGTTAGAAGGAAGCATTCGCCATGCTCTGTTTGATTCCGATCGTCGTAGGCCTGATCATGATGGGGCAACACGACCGCTCCGAAGCGCTGTTCTACTACTTCCGCCTGGAGGATCAGGTTCCCGAGAACTATCTGCTGCGGCTGATCGAGAAGCACATCAGCTTTGACTTTGTGCGCGAGAAGTTGAAGCAGAGTTACAGTGAAACGGGTCGGCCCTCGATTGATCCCGAGCTACTGCTGCGCATTCTGCTGATCGGGTATCTGTACGGCATCACCAGTGGGCGCAAACTGGTGGAAGAGTTGCGCATGCATCTGGCGAGGCGCTGGTTCACGGGCTTGGGCTTCGATCAGGAGATTCCGCATCACTCCACTTTTTCCAAGAATCGTCACGGGGGGTTTCAGGAATCGAAGCTGTTCGAGGAACTGTTTGAACAGATCGTCCGCCAGTGTGTGGAAGTGGGATTGGTGCAGGGCAAGCACCTGTCGGTCAATGGCAGTTTCGTAGAGGCGAATGCGGCGAAGGAGAGCCGCATTCCACGCGAGCAGTTGGGGGAAGCGGCGCAAGTGAACCAAACCGTGCGCCAGTACTTGGTGGAACTGGAGCAGCAGAATCCCACCGAAGAGCCGGTGCATAAGCAGGATCAGGTATCGACCACCGATCCCGATTCCACCTATGCCACCAAGGGCGGCACGCCCGCTCGTCTCGGTTACTACGACAATTACCTGGTGGATAACGACAGTTGTGTGATCGTCGGAGTGCAGGCCACGGCGGCGCGCCTGAGTCAGGAGACGGTCGCGGCGCAAGACATGCTCACCCGTTTTGCGGGTTGCGCGAAAGGAACAACGATTTTACCTGCATGCCAGGGAATCTCAAAGTCGTTGGCCAACCGCCAATGTGTGTCGATGCGGCTGCAATGCAGTGGTACGACGATGCCAAAGCTCACAAATTGAAACCGACGAACACGGTCCCTGGCATCACCTACATGCTGGCTGGCGCCCCAGTCCCCGAGCTTCCGAAGATTCAGTGGCGCACCACGAGGGCAATACTAACGCTTATGCGAAACCACCAGAACCAACGTTCTCCGATCGAGATTCTGGACTGCTCTCCCTCCGACCGTAGAATTGAGAACCTGACAACCTCACTGACACAAGAAATCTGAACTAAGACACCGCTTGGCAACTCATCGAACAAACCGCCACTCCGCCGAAGAAGAAATCGGTTCTTGACTCAGCCGGGCAAGGAATTTCGCTTAATCTGGCACCTCCGAGTTCAGCACATTGGTCCCCTTTCATACTGTAGTTTACGAGCTTATTACAAAACTGTGACAACTAGCGGAGCCAGCCATTCTAACTTTCGGGGTGATTTTCATTCGCAATTAGGCGGGGACCAATGATCGACTGTGCTGGTACGATTAACGCCTGGTTCGCGATCGCGGTATGACGGAGGAAGACCCCGATGGGCGTGATGAGCCTTGCGCGAACGGCCGCCAGTCGTTTCGGCATCGTTGGCGAATTGTTTTCGTTTTTTTGGAGTAACAAGCGATCGTGGCTCATACCCATGCTAGTCGCACTTTTCCTCATCGGCACCCTTATCGTGCTGGCGCAAAGCTCCGCGATCGCGCCTTTCATCTACACGCTGTTCTAGGACACTAATGTGCTGAAGCGAGCCTGGCAGGGCTGGAAAAGAATCGCTCATGCCGTGGGAACTTTCCAGGCGCGTGTCTTGCTCACCATTTTTTGCGGAGTTCTCGTCCTTCCATTTGGACTCTTTGCACGATGGTTCACAGACCCTTTGCGAATCAAGTCCAGGCCTACCTGTTGGCTCAACCATCCTGACGAAACCCACGATCTGCCGTGGGCCAAAAGGCAGTGAATCGTGTACGTACTTGGAGTTTCCTGTTATTACCATGACGCCGCCGCAGCACTGCTGCAGGATGGCGCGCTCATCGCGGCGGCCGAGGAAGAACGGTTCTCACGGGTTAAGCACGACTATCGCTTTCCCAAGAATGCGATCCGATTCTGCCTCCATCAGGGCGGGATCGAGCGCAAGGATCTCGACTACGTCGTTTTTTTCGAGAAACCGTTCCGCAAATTCGACCGCATTCTGATGACGGTTCTCCAGACGTATCCCAAGTCGTGGAAAGTGTTTCGCGAGTCGATGATCTCGTGGATGATCGACAAGCTTTGGGTCCGCACAACGCTCCAGACCGAACTCGGCGTAAGCAAAGAAAAGATTCTGTTCTGTAAGCATCATCTTTCACACGCCGCCAGCGCCTTTTTGTGCTCACCGTTTGAAGAAGCGGCGATTCTTACTGTTGATGGTGTCGGCGAGTGGGTCACTACCACTTCCGGTGTTGGCCGGGGAAATGAAATCCGGCTCTCAAAGCAGATGGAGTTTCCCCACTCGATCGGATTGCTCTACAGCGCTTTCACTGCATTCCTCGGCTTTGAAGTAAATGAGGGCGAATACAAGGTCATGGGGATGGCCCCTTACGGTGTGCCTCGGTACGTGGACAAGGTCTGGAAATTGGTGCAGATGAATCGAGACGGCTCGTTTTCGCTCGATATGGACTACTTCGATTTTCACCATTCGACCGACCAGACATACAGCCAAGCATTCGTAAGACTTTTTGGCCCGCCTCGATCGAACAAGACGAAGTTCTTTACCAGGGCATCTGGCTACCCAAGCTATTTCGGTTCTCGGCCGGGGAACTACAACGAACTCTGCGACGAAAATCAGCATTATGCCGACATCGCCGCGAGCATTCAGCGCGTAACAGAAGAACTACTGCTGAACATGGCGAATCAACTGCACCGCGAGACGGGATTGAAGCGCCTTTGCATGGCTGGGGGAGTGGCACTAAACAGCGTCGCGAATGCCCGCATTCTGAAGGAGACTCCCTTCGAGCGGTTGTTTGTGCAGCCCGCCGCCGGCGATGGAGGCGGCGCTTTGGGAGCTGCTTTGTGGGCTTACAACAGCTTGCTGGGCAAACCTCGCAGCTTCACCATGAAGCATGCTTGTTGGGGGAGTTCGAGTTCCGATGCCGATATAAGTGACTTCCTGCGGCGGAACAATGTCCCTTTCCAGTTCTTCGATGACGATGACAAGCTATTGGATCACGTGGTCGAACGCTTGATCCAAGGCTCCGTGATCGGATGGTCTCAGGGACGATTCGAATGGGGCCCGCGAGCTTTGGGGAACCGAAGTATTCTCGCCGATCCACGAAACCCGGGAATGAAAGATATCGTCAATACAAAAATCAAGTTTCGTGAACCCTATCGTCCCTTTGCGCCCTCGGTTCTTGCTCCGTGTGCAGAAAAGTATTTCGATTTGTCCCAGGCGGAATGCCATCATCCGGCCCGGTACATGCTTTACGTCGTTCCGGTCCGCGAGAACCACCGCAGCGCGCTGCCAGCGATTACTCACGTAGACGGGACGGGCAGGCTGCAAACGGTGTTTCGCGACCAGAGCCCGCGTTATTACCGATTGATCGAGCGTTTCGGGCAAGCCACCGGAGTTCCGGTCGTTCTTAATACATCTTTTAATCTAAAAGGCGAGCCGATCGTGAACGAGCCTGCCGATGCATTCCACACATTCTCCAACAGCGAAATGGACTCGCTTGTATTGGAAAATTTCTGGATCGACAAATCACAGGTGAGGCTGCGGAATTCGTAGTGCGCCTTTTTGGTTATCTCTTAAGGTGGTCTGGGCATCCCAAGGCAATCAGTGAGCGCCAATAACAGGATCTACCGTCTCGGCGATTGTGTGAGCGATGATTTCGTTGCCACGGGGATCCAAATGAAATTCGTCGACATAAATCGGATCCTTCACTTCTTCAAAGGCATTCCCCAGAAAAACAAATTTGTGTGAAGCCACGGATTCCCTTTCGGCCTGCTCATAAACGGCCCGCAGGCCGCGGTATACGCGACCCTGTAGTTCCTGGGTACGAGCCTCTTTCAACTTTTGCTCGAACGGCACAAGTGGCTTGTCTCCATATGCCAACACGGGCTGCCAGAAGAAGTAGGCCTTGAACCGGTATTCGTTCGCGAGAAGCTGCACGAACTTCAAATTCGCCTCGTAATTCTGTAGTGTTGCTTGTGCTCTCGCCGCCAGTTCGGCGTCTGAAATGGTCGCTTGGTTCTGCGACGCGGCTCTCTCCCTCAGGAGACTGACCAGCTGAGCAGAATAGAGCAGACGCAGGCAGCTCAACCGGGTCGGGCCGGAGCTTTCAAATTTAGATCGAATCAGCTCAAAGTTCCAATGCTCGGTCGGAACCCCAGGTGAAAATCCTCCAACGAGCGATTCATTAACACCGTCGTAAAAAATCGCGATGTCCGGGCGACGTCCGGCTTTCAGTTGCTGGAGAAGGAGAATCAGTTCCTGGTTGGTAACGAACCCTTCCGCGCCCAGATTGGTGACTTCGACGCAATCAGTGGGATGGACATTCAGCTCCCTGGACAGGTAAGAGGGTATAGTCGCCGAGTCCGGCGTGCCTATTCCAAATACGGTTGACCCACCGAAGACCCAGACATTCCGAACTCCCGCCTTCGAACAGTCCTGCCCCATGGACTGAACGGTCCTGCGCCAAGTCCCTAGCTCCATATCATCGGTGTTGATGTATTTTCCGTGCCACTTCCTCACTCCCCAAACTGTAAACGGCTGGTAAGTACTCCGCGCTTTGGCCCAGAAGGAAGTCTGCTCGGCCCAAAACTCACGGCCCCAGCTCTCGCTATCGTACACAGGGCTTTTTTGCGGTGCGAGTGGATCGCGGTGAAAGCTGTGGTAAGCGTGAAGGGCTATAAACGCTGACACCTCCACGAGAGCGGCGACGATGACCAGGGCGAACAGAGACATGCCAAGGATCGCAAAAGTTTTTTCGGCACCGGCGGTGCGGCGGCTGCGTTCCACTGCGTTGCTCCTTATCCGTGGACAGGACTGGGTTTGATTGTAATTCTCAAAACGGCGCGAGACTTCGATTTTACGATGGACATCAGTCGGGGAGTTCCCCGGCGCTGAGTTCAAGACGAGCCCCGCCCTAAATCTCGATTCGAGTATTTATGCTATCGAACTCTGCAGACCTAATAGATCGAAATTGAACGGATTTGCGATTTGAGCGGGCGTTGATCGCCGACGTTTGTCAGAATTGTCGGAAGCGCGCCAGTGCTGGGCTTCACTCATGTTTATGTTGAACCGGTCGAACCAGAAGTCCTGGTAACAGCACAGGGGACGCAGGTCGTCTCACCCCGGCAGGCCAATGCGGCGCAGAAGGTTTTGGAAGCGCGGGTCGGAGCGGAGGGGATCGAAGCCCGGCCGGAGCAGGACGCCGGGGTTAAATCGCTCTTCGAAGCCTTTTTCGAGCCAATTCATGGCTTGATCCGTATCTCCAAGAGATGCGTAGATTATGGCGATCTCCGAAGCATTCGAATATCCAGTGCTTGATCGCTTCTTCAGATCGTCCAGCAGCTTTACCGCTTCGCTCCTCTTGCCGGAAGCGACGTATGCGCGGGCAAGATTAGCTATGCATGTCGGGCTATCCCCAGAAAGCTTCACCGCTTCTTGCAGTTCCGCGACCGCTTCAGCGTACATGTGTTTTTGCAGGTACGCCTGTCCGAGTTGGTTATGGGCGAGAGCAAAATTAGGATCCATTTCGATCGTTTTGAGGCTGTGTCGTATGGATTCATCATAAAAGTGCGCGAGGACAAGGAGCTCTGCCAAATCAGCGTTAATGATAAGAGAGAGCGGATCCAGATTTTCCGCTTTTCTCATTTCCACAATCGCTTCGTCAAACCGACCCAATAGACTCAAGTGCCAAGCATACCAATGGTGAGCGGTTGCGTATCCTGGATTCAGTTCGATGGCTCGCCGGAATTCGTTCCCGCCAGCATCCAAGTCCCAATCGAACCCATCCAAGACGAAAGCAAGCGAGTTGTGGGCTTCGCCGAGCGTGTTGTCCAACTCGAGAGCATGGATCGCCGCAGCCTTCGCTTCGGGGAACGCCTCCTTGGGGGTTATCACTGCGTACTGCCAGTCTCCCAATAGAGCGTAGGTATCGGCTAGGCCGGAGTAAGCCTTGGCGTATTTCGGGTCCTCTTCAATTGCCTGTTTGAAATAAGCCAGGGCGGCCTGCAAACCGTCTGCCGTTCGCTTATTCCAGAAGTAGCGCCCTTTGAGATAGGACTCGTAGGCCTCTGGATTGACAACTTTCACGTTTTTCAGCGCAGCTTGTTCCTGCGGAGTCAAACTGATCCGAATCTGATCGGCAATGGCGCTGGCCACCCTGTTCTGGAGCGCCAAGGTATCCCGCAACTCACCCTCATAGCTCTGGGACCACAAGTGCTTGTCCGTAGAGGCCTCGATCAACTGCGCCGTGATACGCACTTGGTCGCCGGAGCGGAGCACGCTGCCTTCTACCACGGCATCCACGTTCAGCTCACGAGCGATCTGGGGTAGAGGCTTGCGCGCTCCTTTGTAAACCATTACGGAGGTGCGGGAGATTACCCGTAAAGCGCTGATCTGCGCCAAGTCGGTGATCAACTCATCGGTCATGCCGTCGGCGAAGTAATTCTGTGAAGCGTCACCAGAAAGGTTTTCCAGCGGAAGCACCGCCAAGGATCGGATGCCCGCAGGCGCAGGAGCCCGCGAACGAACTAGCCAGACGGAGAGAATCGACAAACTCAGGACGAGCGTCACGGCGACGATGACCCCACGCGTCGGCCACAGCCGGCGTTGGGGCGCAACTGCCAACCCCGCGACTTGGAGCGTATTCCCAGGCTCTGGAGCCGGAAGATCTCCAGCCACAGACTCCGGCCTTTTTGGGGGGGGGTCTGCATCGAGAACTGACACGTCTGCGATAAAGCGATAGCCATGTTTTGGAAGAGTCTCGATGAATCGCGGATTCTCAGCCGAGTCTCCCAGTGCACTCCGCAGCTTCCCGATGGCGATATTGAGAGCCTGATCGAAATCACCAAATCTTTCGTTCGGCCACACCCGGCCGCGCAGTTCCTCACGGGTGACGACCTCCCCCGGATGTTCCAGCAGGATCTCCAGCAGTTTCATCGGCTGCTGCTGCACTCTGATTCTCAAACCCGCCTTTCGCACCTCACCCGATTGGAGAGAAACCTCGTAAGTTCCGAATCGCACGACGGAGTGGGGAGGCAGGGATTCCATAGCGCACTTTGGCTTCGCACGGAAGTCTAGCATTCTGCGCAACAGAGAGTCCCGAGTCCAGGATATATGCAGAGCTAAGTCATTAGCCACCAATCGTTTAACAGGAAACGATTTGGAAATGTGGAAAAAGTCCTCCGTTAATTGACGCCGAACGACTTGCACGTCAGATTGGGCTGCACCGGGGCTCGAGCTGATTCAGGAGAAGGCAAATGGGGAATATTGGACTTAGCTCACAAGGGACGGTCCGATTCGGGGCTTCGTCCTCCCAGGACGATCGACTGTCGGCAGGGTTCGAAGAATTAGCCACGCCCCTGTTCGATTCCCTTTACAACTTCGCCAGCTGGCTTGTGCACAACAAGAGCAGTGCCGAGGATCTCGTACAAGAGACGTACCTGAAGGCTTTGCGCAGTTTCGCCTCGTTTCAGCCTGGAACCAATTTCCGGGCCTGGATGTTTCGAATCCTCAGGAACACTTTTCTAAGTTCACGCTCAGCCCTCGGTAGACGCATCACTGTTGAGATCGACTCGGAGGTCGACGTCCCGGAGCTGCCCGTAACTTCTGCCACTCCAGAATCCCTGTTGATCGAACGTTCCCAAGAAAATGCCGTTCGGAACGCAATCGAGCATCTGCCGGTCATCTTTAGGGAGGTCCTTTTACTGTGCGATGTCGAAGATGCATCTTACCGGGAGATTTCGGAAATATTGTCGATCCCGATAGGAACTGTTATGTCGCGCCTAGCGAGAGCGCGGAAGACGGTTCGCGAGTCATTGCTTAGCCCTCCAAGTGTGCCGCTATCGAGAAACCTGTCTCACGACATCGAGACGCACTAGGAGGGTCGATGAATTGGCGCTGTGATATGTGAGGCTTGAGTCAAGCGGCGATCCCGCAGAAAGAAGAAAGGCTTATGGCAACTGCTCCCGTGACGGCGACTTTGAACATCCCAATATCAGAACGACTCACCACAACGGATCGGATTTTGGTCATCGAAGACGACGGCGCTTTGCGGGAGGTTCTGAGCCGGCTTTTCTCCTCAGAAGGATATGAGGTCGATGTCGCTCCCGATGCCGCTGGTGGTCTGAAGAAGCTTCGCCAAGGAGTGCCCGCCGCAGTCGTGCTCGATCTACCTCGCCCGGGATCTTCAGGATGTGATCTTTGCAAACAAATTGCAAATTTGATTCCTGGTCTGCCCCTTGTGATTCTCAGCGCGTGCTCAGATGTTACGGACAAGGTCCTCCTTCTGGAAATGGGCGCCGACGATTACGTGACCGTACCGTTCAGTCCGAGGGAACTGGTTGCGCGTTTGCGTTCGGTAATTAGACGCGCGTCCCGCTTCAATTCGGAGGCTGTATATGTCTTTGCGGATGTGATGGTGGATTCTTACAAGAACGAGATCACTCGTGGAGGCGAGAAGATCTTAGTTACTCCAAAAGAATTCAAGACGCTGGAGTTCTTGACGAAGAACGCTCGACGCGTGATCTCGCGCGATGAACTCCTGGACAAAGTTTGGGGGTACGAGAGCTACCCCTGCACGCGGACGGTGGACAACCACATGCTTAGGCTACGACAGAAACTAGAGAGCGACCCTTCGCACCCGTCACATTTCCTCACAGTGCACGGCCTGGGCTATAAGTTTGTTCCTTAATCCATCGTGTCGAATTGCCTAGGTGGAATATTAGGCCTCAACGCGATGCACTACCATCTGCGCGATCAGCGGCGTGGGTTCTCGATCTGGAGATCGCATCCTCAATAACGGAACAACTCGTCAGAATCACGGGCGCCCAATCTATGACGCAGCTTTAAACAGTCTTGCAAGACTATCGATGTCCGCGGCACTCGCGTCGCCGATCACGAAATAGCGAAGTCCTCCGTGACTCCATGTTTCTGTGTTGAACGACAATTTGCTCGGCTGGAGCGAGCGATCGCTCAACCTGGCTGGCAAGGACCGTTCCTGAAATACGAACACGGAAATGTGGTGTTTCCGCACGTCGTAAATAAGATGTGCACCCGGCGTTTGCTCGAGATACGTCATCCGGCCGCCCAGCAGAGAAAACTCGCTATTCTGGAGCTCCGGCAAATTAAAGGCAAAAGGAATCTTTCCCTGGAACCAGGGCTTCACCGTGTGCCGATCGGTCGAGATCACATCGACCGGCGATGAACTGGCCAGCGTTTCCACATGCAGGTCAGCGATCTCGCTGAACACCTGGTCTCTGCCAGATCGGTTTCCGAGGTATGTCAAGGTCAAAGTCCCGACCATCAGGAGGAGGGCTGCAGCAGCCGCTAACATCCATCCCAGACGGAAACTGCGGCGCGGCTTGGGAGCCATATTCTGCAGCATCCGCTTCCGAAACTCAGCGCTAGGAGTGAAACGTTGCCCAGCCAGATGAATCGCGCGTTTCAACTGTACGCGTGAAAGAGCGTCGGCAGAGCAGGAGGGGCAATTGCGCACATGAGCGTCGAAAGTTCGCAGCTCCTCTTGCGGAAGCTCTCCATCCAGGTAGGTGTCGAGTCTTGCTTTCCATGATTCACAGACCATAGTTTGTCTCCCTAGCAGTTCGAAGCCCTGCTCCTTGTTGCAAATGTGGCCGCAATCGATTCCGTAGAGTTTGCCTCGCACGCGATAGCCGCGACATCACGGTACCGATAGGAACCGCAAGCGTGTCCGAAATCTCTTGATACGACATCTCCTCTACCTCACACAAAAGAAGGATCTCTCGGAAATGCACCGGGAGTTCATTGATCGCACTCTGCAGAGATTCGTGGCTCGATCTAGCCAACAGAACGGTCTCTGGCGTGTTGTGTTCAATGGCAGGTTCCGGGACCTCCTCATCTGCGTCGAAATCGAGGGGCTCGGTCATTGTAACTTTCAGGCCCTTGCGAGAGGTCAGGAACGTGTTACGCAAGATGCGATAGATCCACGCCCGGAAATTTGTACCTAACTGAAAAGACGGGAACCCTTTTAACGCTTTAACGTAGGTTTCCTGAACTAAATCTTCAGCTTCATCGCGATTCTGCGTGAGCCAGTGAGCGAAGTTGTAAAGCTGATCGAAGAGCGGCATGGCCAGTTCTTCGAACGAGTTGAGTTGGAGATTCGCTCGTGACAGATCCACATGATGTGAACTTCGGAGTCTCGGATTTATTCCCTTCAAAACAACAAATTGTTGGGAAAACTGAGTGGCGCGGGCTATCGAGCCACTCGAAGTGAGTCATGGCTCGTTGCTCGAACGACTCCGATGGCAGGCTTTCTCCGACATTTCACACAGTGGTAAACCCGCCGACGATCCTTTTATTCCCAAAAGCCCACAAGAAAATACCTCGGAATAAAAACCGAGTGCGATCCGTTCTGTACAACGAGTCACAGAGCGTACTGGAGTCACCGAGGAAATGCTGGTGCAGAAGAACCGGGGCGCTCTTACAGCTGTTCCCAGGAGGGACAAATGAAAAACAATTTGAGAATGCTTAGTTTGGCGCTGTGCATGCCGCCGATGTGCCTGCATGCTGGAACAGGACAGGATCTGAAACCGGCCTATCAACCCGCCCAAGGCCAAAACGCACGATCTGCAGAACCTATTCCTGCGGGCACCATTATTCCCGTCAGCTTGAATTCTGCCTTGCGCTCGGATAAGACCGGAAGCAGAACTGCCGTCACCGCGACGGTGATGCAGGATGTGCCGCTGGGCAGGGGAGAAACGCTACGTAGAGGATCCAAACTGACGGGCCATGTGGTCGACGCCATTCCTTCGGGAAGGGGATCGGACGAGGCGAGAATCTCATTCCAGTTCGATCAGGTTCAACTTGGCGACCGAACCGTCCCAATTACTACCAACCTGCGCGCGGTGGCGTCGCCTCATGCCGTACTGGAGGCCTCACCTCAGCCAAGCTCCAGCGAGGTTACCGACTATGAAGTGGAAATCGGAGGCGACCAGATTTCCTACGGTGAAGGTGGGCCAGTCATGGTGGGATCGCAGGTTGTGGGGAAATATACCAGTCACGGCGTGCTGGCCAATATAGACCAAAATCTGGCGACTCCATGCGGTGTCACGATTGACAGTAATGCGCGACCGCAAGCGTTTTGGCTCTTTTCCGTGAATGCCTGCGGCTCGTACGGATTTGGCGACCTTGAAATTCTCCAATCCGGACGCGCCGAGCCGCTGGGTAAAGTCACGCTGGCCTCCAACCGCAAATCGGTAAAAGTCGACAAGGGCAGCGCGATGCTCTTGCGCGTGGATGGCAGCGGGCCCAAGGACGCACAGGCTCAAACGACTCTTTCGCCAGGGACGGAGTAATAACACGCGGTTGGTCGCGGCGGACCTGGCTTCTTCACGCCAGGTCGCAGCCCGCAATTTCATTCCATCTTTGAGGGGTACGGTGATGCTAAATCCTTTCGATCTCAAGACGGCGCTTTTGGCGAAACACGCGCAACACGTGGTGCTAATCCACTTTCCAATCGCCTTGTTTATTACGGCGGTGGCTTTCGACCTTATCGCGCAATGGACGAAACAACGCGGCTTGGCAACGGCGGCCTACTACAACTTGCTGGCGGCGGCGATTTCAACGCTGCCGGTTCTCGCCACTGGGCTACTCGCGTGGCAGTTCCAACTCGAGGGAAAGAAGCTGAAGGGAATTCTCTTGCTGCACCTGGTACTCGCGTGCGTCTCGAGCGTGATGATATGGCTGGTCTGGTGGATACATTTCCGCGCCCGAAAGCGGACTGTATATCTGCCAAGCTACCGTCTGGCGGTAGAACTTCTGGCGGTCAGCCTCGTTGCATTGACGGGGCACTTGGGCGGCTTTTTGAGCGGTGTGAATCTCCCTGGTTAAGGGTGCTCCGACGAGATCTTGCTCGGGAATAGATACAAGAACATGGCAACGCATCGGGTAATAGGAATGAGTCATCTATGCCGGTAAATAGGGAATTTACATCGCGGAAGTCCCCGATGCGCACGGGCGAGGTCGAGCTGTTGGAATTCTTTGCGCAAAGGCGCGCCTGCGACGAGCGGGATAGTGAAATAGCCTGCTCCGACGCCAGGGCTTTGGCGCACGGAATCAGAAGTGCGCTACTGACAGTGATGCCGTTGTGGCTCGCGCTCGCTTGGTGGTTGGCAAGGTGATGAAGGTCGACTTCTCCGCTCCGCTAACTTGCTTCACATTCCACAGTGTGTACGCACTGTAAACCGGCAAACGAAAATGTTATCCAGACTCCTTCTAGCGGCGGACACTCTAAAGCTAATATTCCTAGCGATTCTGCGTGTAGCCCTCTCGCGTCGCACAAAGCTCGTAATCTATGAACACTTGCACCCTTCACCACCTCAAGCCGGCCCGAAAACACACCATGAACGACCGAAGAGCACTTCCTAAGAGCCTACACAGTTTTTACTTCCCGCAGACAAAGTGAAGACAAGATACAGACAACGAACGACTTATCGCAAAGATGCCTGGAATAAATTCATTGGTTGCTAGTTATCAACACTGACAGACATTCGGTTCGAGCCGGGAAGCACGAGCCTGCTGGAACGGTTGCTCTGAAAACTAAAACACAAAGGAAAAGCAATGAAGAAAGCTAATTTTCATGCGATCGCCGGACTATTAGCATTTGGCCTGGTGTTTGGCACCAATTTTGCGCAAGCCCAGGCGGGCACTCTTGACCCGACCTTCGGCAACGGCGGGACGGTAACCGCAAATCTCGGCCTCACTGCCACGACCTTAACCGCTTTCGAACAATCCAACGGCAACATCGCGGTCGTCGCCGGGCTTAACAAGACCGGTTTTCCCGGCATCGAAGCCTTTGCTTTGCTCAGATATACATCCAGCGGGAAGCTGCTGGGCAAGACGACCGCGTCGTTCTTCGCCAACGGCGACAGTATCCCGGTTGCGGCCGCTATGCAGTCCAACGGCGACATCGTAGTGGCAGGAACAACTACTGGAACTACGGCAGCCACTGAATTCGCGCTAGCGCGGTTCTTGCCCACTGGCCAACTGGATACTACTTTTGGCCAAGCTGGATTGGTGACGACCGTTCCCACGGGAGTTTTTCCTACAGTATTTGCACTCCTGGTGCAGCCTAACGGCCAGATACTGGTGGCTGGGTCTGCGGGATCGGGTCTGAGAGGAGTTCCGTCTCCAACGGTTCTGGTTCGGTATAACCCCAACGGTAGTCTCGATTCAACATTTGGCGCGGGAGGAATTGTGGAGGAGCCCACTCCTATCGTTCCCACAGCATTGGCGCAGCTCTCCGACGGTTCCTATTTGGGCGTTAGCGGCGCCGGCTCCGAAGAGTTCAGCTCGACGGGAGTGTTGCAATCGACCGTGACGCCCGAAACAGTGGTGGCGTCCAACCCGTCGTCACCATCCTCCGAAGCGATTGTCTTCCAGCCTAACGGCGACTTTGTTGAGGCTGCGATTGTGGGTAACGGATTCCAGAAGACTGCCGGCGAACTGTTTCGTTTCAGCGAAACAGCAGTTCTTGATCCTACTTTTTCCTCCACGAAGTTCACCTTCGGCGGAGGGAAGCAGAACCAGCCAGCGGCAATCGCTCTCCAATCGAATGGGCAAATCGTGGTGGGCGGCGGCAGTGGTCTGGCGCGATTCGAATCCAACGGCGTACTGGACACTGCATTCGCTACCGACGGATCGTTTGCAACTGCCTTTGGGGTTACCGGTCTGCTTATTCAGACGGACGAAAAAATCGTTGCAGTAGGCAATCAGGTGAATGTCGAGACGGGCATCACTACGTTAACAGTGGCGCGTTACTTGGGGAATTAGCCAGATCGGCAGTTAGAGGGGGGGAGGCAGGTGGGCGAAGGATTCTTCTTGAACCCTTCACTACCTGCATTCCTACTCGCGCCGACTGTCAACACAACGATCAGGGCGGATTCCTACTTCGGCCCGACGTGCGGGCGGGGGGTGCGGGAACACCCGCCGCGTCTAATTCGCTCAGCGAAGCCCAATCCTGCCCCCGACGACGCCACGAAGGCAGATCTGAATCGGGTCCCCTTTCTCAGATGCCATCCCTACCCGAGGACAGCACCATCGTAGTCCGCTCTCCCAACTATACAAGTCGGCAATTGAGACCGGGGAGCAGTGGACGTTTATGACCGCCCCTTCTATTTTTACTTGGAATAAAACCGACTCAGTTCGGTTATCAACTGTGAACGCTACAAAAACACCCGGAGGCCAGATGACGGACAAAAACAAAGATCTTATCGATCAGAAATTGCAAGATCTCAACAACGACGGCGTCGATCGTCGGGGATTTCTGAAGTGCATGGCATGGGCAGGTACCGGCCTGGTCTGGACTATGAGCGGTGGCATTCCATCATCTCGGGCCTTCGCCAAGACCGCGCATCGAAGTGGTGACAATGGCGGCGATTTTACCTTTGTACAGATTAGCGACAGCCATATCGGCTTTAACAAACCGGCTAACCCAGACGTCACTGCCACTCTGCAGACTGCGATTAACAAGATCAACGCGATGCCCCACAAGCCAGACTTCATCATTCACACCGGTGATCTGAGCCAGCTCTCGAAGCCGAGTGAGTTCGACACGCTGGACCAGGTATTAAAGGGGGCATCCGCAAAACAGATCTACTTTGTGCCGGGTGAGCATGACATGTTGACCGACAACGGCGAGCAATATCTCCAGCGCTACGGGAAGGGTACAAAAGGAACAGGCTGGTCCAGCTTCGATCACAAAGGCGTGCATTTCGTTGGTCTCGTGAATGTTGCCAACTTGAAAGCTGGAGGCATGGGGTCGCTCGGTCACGAACAGCTGGAGTGGCTAGAGGACGATCTCAAGGGCCGTTCCGCGAGCACTCCGATTGTGCTCTTTGCTCATATTCCACTGTGGACCATCTATCCCGATTGGGGATGGGGAACCGACGACAGCGAACAAGCTTTGTCTTACGTCAAGCGCTTCGGTTCCGTGACGGTGTTGAACGGGCACATTCACCAGATCATGCAGAAAGTCGAAGGGAAGGTTTCATTCCACACGGCAATGTCGACTGCTTTTCCTCAACCTGCGCCCGGAACAGCTCCTTCGGCCGGACCGATGAAGGTGCCCGCTGATCAGTTGCAGCGGGTCTTAGGAATCACCGATGTGAACTATCTGGTCAGTGGTCGCAGCCTTGCAATCGTCGATTCGCCACTCGGCGACTCGGGCTCTTCACCTTCAGGGAATGACGGCACTGGAGGCAGCTAACTCAACTCTTACGGGGATCGCCGGAGAGCGGGTCCCTTAACAAACGGAATTCATGGAAGAAAATCAAACTACAAAGGAAACAGAACAATGAAAGGGAACAGTATTTGGGTTGCAAGCTTCACCGCTTCGGTAATCATTGCGATCGTACTGCTCGTTGCGGGATCACCGAGCGTCGCGGCAAATGATCAGCCCTCCGCGGCAGCGGCGGTGAACATCGATAACTTCGTTTTTGGTCCGCCGACAATCACCGTACCCGTGGGAGCGACGGTTACATGGACAAACAAGGATGACATTCCCCATACCTCGGTCAGCACAGACGGTGTCTTCAAATCCAAGGTGCTCGATACGGATGAAAAATTCTCCTACACCTTTACCAAGGCGGGAACGTATCCCTACTACTGCACGATCCACCCGAAGATGACTGGCAAGGTCGTCGTGCAATGAGCTCAGGCTGCTCCGCGGCAGTGTACGGCAACAGCCTTCCTGAAGCGGATGGATATGTTGCCGTTGCAAGCCCGGTTGTTCTCCAAACGCTGTGCACCAATATGACTGCAAACTCGCCACAATTCGCTGTGAGGGAAGTCGCAAGCGACGACCTGGAGCTAGTCCACGCCTGCAAGAAAGGGGACGTTGCCGCTTTCGAGCAACTCGTAAAGCGGCACCACCGCAGACTCCTCCGAATCTCTCAAACCGTCACGCGCAACAGGGAAGATTCCGAAGACGCCGTCCAGGAAGCTCTCTTGAAGGCCTTCCAGAATCTGGCGGAATTCAGGGAAGATTCCCAATTCTCAACCTGGCTGATTCGCATCACTGTGAACCAGTCGCTTATGAAGCTGCGAAAGCAGCGAACCCCAAAAGAGGTTTCCTTGGATGAGGATTTCCAGATGGACAGCGATGTGCTTCCACTGGACGTCCCCGATCGAGCCCCGAATCCGGAACAACTATGTTGGGCATCTGAATTACGAGACATCCTTGTCAGAACCGTAGAAGAACTGCGCCCGATCCTGCGGACGGTCTTTGTACTCCGTGACGTCGAGGGACTCTCAATCGCGCAGACCGCACAAGTGCTAAACCTAAGCCAGGCGGCGGTGAAGGCGCGGCTGTGGAGAGTACGGTTACAGCTTCGCGAACGCCTTAACAGATACTTCGACGAGCGGACTAGCTTAGCGCCCGAAGAGCTCGCTCCAACGAGCAGAGTGACGAAAACGATTCTAGGCCTTCTTGCTGACTGCCTTCGTCACTCGATCCCTCGGACATACTCAACCAGCATCGCCAGGTAACGCACCCCTTCCCGAGCTGCCCCCGATCTTGCAATAGACCACTCACAACCACTCAAGTCCCCCGACGTCAGAGTCCGCTGGACATTAAATACCAGAGCCCACACTAGTTACAACCCATCGACACGCAAGTGACAATCAAATGACATCGATGCGGCATCTTATCGCACACGTTCGCGTCTAACCCATTGACGCTTACATGTATGTAGATGACCGAAGCGTGCGCGGCGGCACATACGGAATAAAACCATCACGAACGCAGTTATCAATAATGAAAGAGTCAACCTAAATCAATAAGGAGAAGTTATGAATAAGTTGTACGTGGCAGCTGTAGTTATGTTGACGTGCTTACTTGGAGTTGGGGTGAGTGCCCGTGCTCAAGACGCCGATGCAGTCGTCGTGAGTGTTCCATTCGAGTTCGTGGCGGGAGGCGCTGCGTTACCAGCAGGAGAATACCGGGTAAGGCGCGTTAGTCCTGGTGTAAGTCCGGAGTTAGCCATCAGTGGCTATAACAAAGGGAGCGCATTTCTGCTTCCTCTGGCATTCGACAACGGCCCTGCCAGTGAGCCAACGCTCAGCTTCGAGCATGTCGGTGGCAAGTACTTTCTGAGCAAAATCAAAACACGGACCGGCGTCTATACCATGCCGACGCCACGGGAGATGGTCATGCTTGGTCAGGCGAACACTCCAAGCCCAACCGGCGCATCCGCCTCAGGCGGTCGTTAGGTCGGGATCAAGATGTCGGGCTTACGCGGTTGCGGCAGAGAGCTGGAGACTTAGGAATTATCGATCTGTTTCTAGATTCTCTGTCCAACCCGCGTGTTCGACAGTGAACTATCGGTCGGAGTCAGAGTCGCACAAATTCAAAAGCAAGGTTTATGAGGACAAGATGAACAGAGCAATCTCATTAATCGGACTGCTGATGGCGCTAGCAATTCCCTCGGGATTGCTTGCTCAGCAGGCCGGCTATTCCCAGACCAACCTGGTCTCCAATACTGCCGGCGTGGCCAATACAACAGATCCTCAACTCTTGAACCCATGGGGGATCTCCATTCTCCCCGGACAAGACTTCTGGATCGCTAACAATAACAGCGGCACATCCACTCTTTATGATAACCAGGGTAATAAGGATGCCAGCCTCGTCGTGACGATACCCGGGGCAACACACAATCCGAATCGTAATTGCAGCCCCGGCTGTCCCACGGGCAACGTGTCGAACGGAAACGGCGCTTATTTCAACGGCGGACAGTTCATCTTTGACACTGAAGATGGACTCATCGCAAGCTGGACCGGCGCGAGCAACACGGCGGCCGTGGCTTTCGATAACTCCGCCAGCGGCGCAGTTTATAAAGGTCTGGCGTCGCTCAACGGCACCTTTCTCTTGGCGGCGAATTTCAATAGCGGGAAGATCGACATTTTCGATCGCAATTTTAACCTCACTTCGTTGAGCGGTTCGTTCACCGATCCAAAGCTTCCCGCGGGCTTCGCTCCCCATGGCATCCACGTCATCGGAAACCAGATCTATGTCGCCTATGCCATGCAAGATGCTGCCAAGCACGACGCTCAGCCCGGAGCCGGCATGGGGCAGGTCGATATCTTCGACACGAATGGCAATTTCGTGAGCACTTTTGTCGGTGCAGGTGGGCAACTCAACGCGCCTTGGGGCGTTGTCGCGACGCCTGCCACTTTCGGACAATTCCCCAGCGCAATCCTGGTAGGAAACTTCGGCGACGGTACCATCAACGCGTTTGACACGACCGGAAAATTCCTCGGCCAGCTCTCCGACTCTTCAAACAAGGTGCTCGTGAATCCTGGCTTGTGGGATATGACGTTTGGGGGAGGCGGCACCTCCGGAGATCCCGGAACTCTATACCTGACTGCAGGCGGGTCCAACCAGCCTAACTTCCCCACCGGAGGAAGCACAACCGCCGTGTTCGCGAGCCTCGTTCCTGCGGCCGCGGTCGGCGGGCCAGATTTTTCGCTGAATCTTTCAGCTTCGAGTGCGACCGTCATGACGGGCGCTTCGACGACCCTAATGATCAGCTCCAGTGCGGTTGGCGGATTCAACAGTCAGATTTCACTTACCTGTTCGGCACCCGCAGGTTTGACCTGCTCTCTCAGTCCTTCAGCGATCTCTCCGGGGTCGAGCGCCTCATCCTCCACCTTAACGGTCTCTGCAGCCTCTACAGCTCCAACTGGAGGCTACCCCTACATGGCAGCCCTGCTGCCTGGTCTGGGATTGTTTGGAACCGTGCTTATCGCTCCCGGAAGGAAACCTCTCACGCGAAACCGTCTTATGGGGATGACCATATTGAGCCTAGTGCTTCTAAGTTCGCTGTTCACTCTCGGATGCGGGAGTAGCAGCGGCAAACAAGCACCCGTCGCCGCTCAAACGACCTTAACAGTGACGGGCACATCGGGTGCATTGAGCCATAGTGCACCCGTCAGCGTCACCGTCAACTAAGGCCCGAATCTTGGCAAGGGCGTACTTTCAAGACGCCCTTGCTCCGATTCCTAAACCGGTCGCGCTCCATAAAGCCCTAGGAGTGCCGATTCTCATCAATAGAGGCTACCTAAGCGAGGCGGCGAGATGAGAGGAGTGGAACGCAAATGCTGGAATTCGCGTCATACGGTCTCACAGGACTAGTACCGTGACCGCGTGATTTTGTAGCCAAACTTTTGGCGAGCCTTCTTGCGAGTAAAGTTCCACTGGATCATAACCCGGTCGCGATTGACCCGGCGGTTCCAGGCTTGAGTTTCTTGGCGCAGAGAAGTTCGATCTGCAATGCGACGTTGGCCCAAGCATTGCCGAGAGAATAGGCCGATCGCAATTTCCGCCTGGTTCAACCAACTGCCGTGCTTGGGGGTGTAGTGCACGGTGAACCGATTCCACAGCCAATCGCCGGCTTCTGCACCAAAGCGTTCGACTATCGCCTTGCGGGTATGCGAACTGAGGTTGTCCATCACCAGATGAATGGTATCGGCCTCCGGATAAGCGGCAGCAATGTCCAACAGATAGTCGGCAAACTGGGGTGAGGAACGGTTGTCGGTCACCTTGGTGAAATGCCGCCCCGCTTTCGGTTGGACACCGCAGAACACATTGGCCGTTCCGCAACGCCGATATTCACCATCCCGACGGGCCACCCGTCCCGGCTGCATCGCTACCGGAGGCCGTACTTCCTGATGCAAAACTACCGGTTTCTCGTCGACACACACCACCGGTTCCCGCGCCGAGAGCGGCTTTTCATACACGGCCAGCACATCCTCCATGCGCGCGATATATTGCTCATCGAGTTCGGCCACGCACCACATTTTTTTCCCGCCACGGTTTTAGGTCGTGGCTTTCGAGCAGGATTCTCACCGTCTCTCGTCCCACCCCCGGCACCAGCTTGCGCTTCACCGCCTCCTCCGCCAGCAAGCGCACCGTCCACCGCGCCCGGCCCTCCGGCGGCGGACTGCAGACCAGAGCCACGATGCGCTGCCGCTGTTGGGCGTCCAACCGCGCTTCTTTTCCGGGCCGCGCCCGCTCGTACAACGCCCGATCCAGCCCGCCTTGCTGGTAGCGTTGGCTGGTCAGCCACACCGTCTTCGGAGTCAAGCCCACGTTGCGGGCTACCTTGCGGATGGTTTGCCCGTCCGCCAGTTGCCGCAGCACCAAGGCGCGGAGCACCGTTCGCACCGGTTGAAGACCACCCCTCAACAATTCGTCCAATTGCTCCTGCTCCAACTTGGACAACCGAACCTGAACTTTTCCGCTGTCTTCCATGCCCCAGCAATACGCTTGGATAGGTATGTCGACAAGTATCTAACTGTGTTACTCTCTATGCGGTCGCAGCACTAGTCGCAATACTGCTCGTTGTGTTCTGTTTCGCATGCAAAGACGACTCGGCGTCGTCCAGCGACAAACATTTGTCTCGCTCAATGGATAACGCAGAATTACGTCATCCGAAGGGTGTTGAGAGATGCACGTGCGTTGCGGACAGCAACGCCGGGCTAACGGGTCAGGAACACGAGGGGGCTCTAAATGGCTAGCGTTGTTGCTTCCGCCCTGCCCATACATGAGCGCGCCATGCCATTCTTGGCCCACTTGGAAGAATTGAGGAGACGGATCATCTTTTCAATTCTGGGAATACTTGTCGGATTTCTTCTGTGCTGGTCGTTCGCGGACCGTCTGTTCGGCCTAATGCAGCGACCGATTATTCAAGCGTTACGGCACCATGGCATCGGAGGGGGCTTAGTGTACTTAAATCCAACCGACCCCTTCAATCTCTATCTGATGGTGGCGCTTGTTCTTGGGCTATTTGCCGCTTCGCCATTTGTGTTTTATCAATTCTGGTTGTTTATCGCTCCCGGACTATACCGCACGGAGAGGCGATATGTCCTTCCTTTCTTAATCAGTACGGTGGGACTATTCATTGCCGGTGGACTATTCGGTTACAAGATGGTTTATCCGGCCTCCCTGGACTTCCTGATCGGTTACGGCGGACGCTTCCAGCCGATGATTACGATTGGAGAGTATACGAAGCTCTTTGCCACAATCATCATCGGTCTCGGGCTGATGTTCGAAATGCCGATCCTAGTATTCTTCCTGGCCTTGATGCGAGTGATTACGGCGAGATGGATGTGGCGGAATGTTCGCTATTCCGTCCTTGTCATCTTCATTGTGGCTGCGATCATCACACCCACCGCCGACATCCTGAACATGTGTCTTTTCGCGGCCCCGATGATGGCGCTCTACGCCATCAGTATCGGCGTGGCGTGGTTGGTGGGAGCCCGTCGTGGACGCACAAGAGTCTCCTAGCCCAACTGAATAACCGTTCCACCCTTGGTTGCCGCTAATCAAGCACTCGTCTGTGACGAGTAATCCCAAGAGCCTTCTATGTCAAAGAGAACTATTTCTCTCCGAGTGGGGAATAAAACTGGATCTGAGAAGTTCTGTTCTAGTTGGAGCAAAATCAAACGCCAAGAGAAGTGGGAGCAAAACGATGAAAAATGGTGATCGGCAGCAGCGGTCGAATACCTTCGTGCAAGCACACTTGATGTTGCTATTGGTTGTATTGATGGCGGCCGTCAGAGTCGGCGCACAGACTTCAACAACAGGAGACATTCGCGGAGTTGTTTCAGATCCAACAGCGGCCGTCGTCTCCGGCGCGCCTGTCACATTAAAGAATGTTGATACTGGCAGTTCGACTTCCACGACAACCAATGGGCTAGGATCTTACAATTTCTCTCTTCTGCAACCGGGAAACTATTCGGTGTCAGCGAATGTCGCCGGCTTTCAGAAGGTCACCAAGACTGTAACCGTCACGCTCGGGACCAGCACCACGGTGAACCTGCAACTATCTCTCTCGTCGCAAATCCAGTCCGTGGACGTAACCGATGAAGTGACAGGTGTGCAAACCGAAGACGCCAATCTTCAGACGAACTTCAATGCCCAGCAAATTGCCCTCTTGCCGAATCCTGGAAATGACCTGAGCGCTGTTGCCTTAACGGCGCCTGGAGTGGTAATGAACACAACCGGAGGGGCCACGTTTGGCGGCGGTAACTATGAGTTCTTCGGCCTGCCGTCGAACTCCAATGTCTTTACGTATGACGGCGCCAATGACAACGATCCCTACTTCAACGTTAACAATACTGGGGCGACCAACCTAACATTGGGGCTGAACGACGTGCAAGAGACCAGTGTGGTGACCAATGGCTACAGCGGCCAATTTGGCGGTCTGGCTGGAGCGAATATCAATTACGTGTCGAAGTCCGGTACTAATTCCTTTCATGGCAATGCAGAGTACTGGTGGAACGGCCGAGCTCTAAACTCCAACAACTATTTCCGGAATCAGGCGAATGCCATTGCCGGGAGCGATGTCGCTCCGCGGCCGTTTGTGAACGCGAATCAGTATGCAACCTCATTCGGTGGACCAATCAAGAAAGACAAATCGTTCTTCTTTGTCGACTACGAAGGCATCCGGCTGGTCATTCCGTCACTCTTTTCGGTGCCCCTGCCGACTCAGCAGTTTGAGAATGCGGTCATCGCTAACCTCAACAGTGTCAGCCCAGCCTCGGTGCCGTTTTACAACCAGCTATTCGGCATCTGGAATGCGACTCCAGGTGCGGCCCGCGCTCAGAACACCTTCGCGGGTGGGGGTTGTTCGAACGTTACTAGCCTGGCGGGAATTGCATTTGGGGCCGGCAATCCGTGCGCCACCCAACTGCAGGGCGGAACGTCGCAGGCAACCAACGATTATCTGATTGTGGGCCGCTACGATCAGAACATTGGCAACAATGACAAGCTGTTTGTTCGTGTGCAACACGAAAGCGGTCAGCAGGCGACCTACACCGACCCTCTAAGCCCTGCCTTCAATGCTGATAGTACTCAGCCGGAATGGCAAAGCCAGTTGAGCGAAACCCACACCTTCGGGAACAACAAGGTAAATAACTTCATCGCCTCACTGCAGTGGTACAGCGCGCTCTTCACCATGTCGAGCCCCACTGCCGAATTCCAGACTCTTCCGCAGACGATTGCATTCGGAGATAACTCGCTATTCCCTTTGAACAATGAGGGTACCGTTTTTCCGCAAGGCCGGTCGGTGACCCAGTACGGCATTGTCGACGACTTCAGCTGGACACGCGGGAGACACGGCCTCCGCTTCGGAGTGAATTTCCGCCGTGACGATGTGAGCGACCACAACTTCACCGGCGTGATTCCCTTCGTTCAAGAAACTTCACTGAACGACTTCGCATTTGGCGGGGTCGCACCTGGCACCACGAGCGTGGGAAATTTGGTATCTCAGAGTTTTCCTCTGAATACGAATGTGCCGATCGCGCTCTACCAGCTTGGATGGTATGCATCAGACGAGTTCAAAGTTACTTCCAACTTGAAGTTGACGCTCAGTATGCGGTTTGACCACTTGTCGAATCCAGTCTGCCAGACCAATTGCTTCCAAAGCCTGTCGGGACCGTTTCAGAACCTGAATCGGACGGCGCCGGTGAATCAGGCCCTGACTACGGGATTGAAAACCGCATTTCCCTCGGTAACGTCTGTCGTTTATCAGCCCAAGATCGGCTTCGCATGGTCGCCCTTCGGAGCCAAGAACACCGTGGTCCGAGGTGGGTTCGGCATTTTCAGTGATGCCATTCCCACCGGTGGAATTGATGACATCCTGACCAACGCACCGAATGATCCTTCGTTTGTGCTTTTCAATGGTGCGCTCTCCCCCGCGGCCGCGGGAAGCCTGAATGGGCAAGCGGCGGCTGCCAATACAGCTTTCCGCGCGAATTTTGCCAACGGAGGTGCTGTGCCAGCCTTCAACTTCTTCAATCCTGGGGCAGTGCAAATTCCGCGTTATAACGAGTGGGATTTGGAAATACAGCAAGTCATAGGTTGGCACACTACGGTGAGCGCAAAATATGTGGGAAATCATGGAGAGCATGAAGAGATCACCAATCCTGCGCTAAACGCTTTTAGCCCGACTGGTGCTGCATTCGGCGGTTTGCCCGCTACCATTTCCGACGCGCGGTTTGGAGTGGTTGCCCAGACACAAAACGTCGGCAACTCGAACTATAACGGCATCACCCTGACTGCCGCGCATACCGTGAATGGCGGTTTCCAGTTCCAGGCGTCCTATACCTATAGTCACGCCCTGGACGAGATCTCGAACAGCTCGTTGAATCCCTTCGGCTTGAACAGCAACGGCAACGTTGACGTCGTCACGCCGCTGAATCCGTTCAATATCCGGCAGCTTAACTACGGCAATGCTGACTACGATATACGGCAGTCGTTCGCCATGAACTACGTTTGGAGTGATGCCCTCCGTCACCTGACGGCCCGAGGTCCGAATGCACTGATGAAGGGTTGGACGCTTTCGGGAACGATTTTCAAACACACTGGGTTCCCTTACTCGATCTGGAGCAGCAACGCAACAGCCACGCTGCAGGGGAGCTTGTTCGGAAGCACAACCCCTGCCACCACGACCGCGGTACTCGCCAACGTCGTCGGCTCGCCAAACATCAACTGCGGTGCATCGGCTGCACTGCTCGTGAACGGGCAGCCAAATCCCTGCTATAACACGGCCGATTTCGCGGATCCGACAAGCGATTTCGGCACTCAGCGCCGAAACCAGTTTCGTGGCCCTGGATACTTCGACACGGACTTCGACGTGGAGAAGGCTTTTGCTGTGTCGAGGTGGGAAAAGGCTGAGTTCTCCGTTGGTGCAAGGTTCTTCAACCTCTTCAATCACCCGAACTTTGCCTTCCCAAACACAAATGCGGACAGCGGCCAGTTTGGACAAATTACCCAGACGGTTAGCCAGCCAACTACGATTTATGGTTCCGGCCTGGGTGCAGACGCGTCGCCAAGAGTAATTGAGCTGCAGGCCAAGTTCGTCTTCTAAACGGAGCGAACTTATTTAGGGCGGCCCTCCCCGGGCCGCCCATTTGTGTCCAGCGCCTCACTGGTAACTCCTACTGACCGCTCTTACTTTCATCTACTGATCGCTCTTAGCTTCATCTCGGCTGACGACAGGAATATTTATTTAAATGCCTGGAATAACGACGGCTGAGCTGAGTTTTACATAACGTGAAACCGAATCTGGGCGCAAAGCGAACTCGGATGTTGAAACATCACTGTGGATCAACTTGCTTAGAAGAAGTTGACAATCAAATGACATCCGCGACGTATCTCGGCTCTGATCGCTGCGTCTAACGCACAGTGCTGCTGGAACAAAATCACAAGGAAGGAATTGGAGCACAAACACGAAAAAGAAGCTTCACCCATACAGCATTAGTCGTCCAGTTGACCGCCGCTCTTTTCTGAAAGGTAGTCTGCTGGTAGGAGGCGCACTAGCGGGCGCTGGTTGGGTAGCGGATGGAATGTTGGTCCACGCACAAGCCCAGACACAAGAAAGTGGTCCCCTCAATCCGGGCGATGTTGCCATTCTTCGCTTTCTGGCGGCGGCAGAGCTGATCGAGTCAGACCTTTGGACGCAGTATGCGGAACTGGGCGGAATCGGCGATCTTCCGCCGATCGAGGTCGACCCGAACGAACCATTGAATCCGTATCAGGTTGCCCTTTCGAACCTGGATTCCGATGGCCCGCAATATATCGCGAGCAACACGCTGGATGAAGTGAGCCACGCCACCTTCCTCAATGCCTATCTCGAGTCCAGAGGAGCCGAACCGGTCAATTTCACCCAGTTCGAAACTTTGCCTGGAAGCGAAGCTAGAGGATCGTCGGGCAAACTCCGTCTCACGAACCTCATGAATCTCAACGTCGACACCAGTTGGTACGTTCGCTACCGCAGGAATCACATTCAGGAGGTTGACCCTTATGGCAACGCACACCCGTTTCTTCTTGCTGGCGTTCGTGCTGACGCTGGTTCCGTTTCTCCACGCTCGTGCTCAAAACCTGCCGCTCGGCACGGTCGTTAGCGTAAAGTCCGAGAAGTGTCCGGCCGGATTCCTCGCTGGTTCATCTTGCCAGTCCGTAACAATCGGATGTCCGGGACTGACCAACCTTGCGGCCAACGTCGGGCACAAGAGCGGCACCGGCCTTGGGACGGTCGCGATGCTGTCCGGTTCGAGCGGAACCGAAATCATTGACGGACAAATCGCCACCGATTTGAATAACTTCGGTTTCGATATCGAGCAGCGCACCTGGCCGACTGCGTGGGAGAAAGCTTCGCCGCCGAACATCTTTACTGGCGCGTGCCGCGAGGCAACGCTGATCAACTACATGGCGTCGATCTCGCCCGGGCCGCTGCGCTTAATCGGCAAGAGTGCCGGCAGCGCGGCGATCGCCTACGCCATGATCTGGTATCAGGGCATTACGAATCTAGTGACGCACGTCTCGCTGTTGGCTGGCCCGCCACTGTCGGACATCTCGCAAGGATGCGAGGTTCCGCGCGCAGCGGCGATCACGGTTGAGCCAACGAATGGAGCATCGTTCACGAACACGCCGCAGTACGTCGGGACGTTCGAGACTGGAGTCTCAATCTTCACTGGCACGCAATGCCTGCCGCCGAACAACACGACGACAGAGGATTCCGCGTGGCTGGCACAAAGCGTCATTCAGCCGGGAGTCGTAGTTTCCTTTCCCACGGTGAGCATCGCGGGCTTCGTCTGCAACAACGGGCAGAACAATAGCTCGGCACAAGCGCAAATCTTTTACAACGCGCTATCGAACACGTCCTACACGCTGACGGCAATCACGAATTGCTCGGGAGCGGAAGGCGTGGAGCAGGGGACGACGCCGCAAGGTACGAGTGGGACTCTGGCGATCGAGCAAGACATCGATGCCCACTGATGAAGCAGCTCACGTTGCCTCTGACTCCACCGAAAAAGTGGGATCAGGGGTCGCGCTGTCGGCGGCGAGAGGTATTTATTTTTCAAAATCCCTGGAATAACGACAGCTGAGCTGAGTTTTACATAGCGTGAAACCGAATCTGGGCGCAAAGCGAACTCGGATGTTGAAACATCACAGTGGATCAACTTGCTTAGAAGAAGTTGACAATCAAATGACATCCGCGACGTATCTCGGCTCTGATCGCTGCGTCTAACGCACAGTACTGCTGGAACAAAATCATGAGGAAGAAATTGGAGCACAAACATGAAAAAGAAGCTTCACCCATACAGCATTAGTCGTCCAGTTGACCGCCGCTCTTTTCTGAAAGGTAGTCTGCTGGTAGGAGGCGCAGTAGCGGGCGCTGGTTTGTTAGCCGATGGAATGTTGGTCCGCGCACAAGCCCAGACACAAGAAAGCGGTCCTCTCAATCCGGGCGATGCCGCCATTCTTCGCTTTCTGGCGGCGGCAGAGCTGATCGAGTCAGACCTTTGGACGCAGTATGCGGAACTGGGCGGAATCGGCGATCTTCCGCCGATCGAGGTCGACCCGAACGAACCATTGAATCCGTATCAGGTTGCCCTTTCGAACCTGGATTCCGATGGGCCGCAATATATCACGAGCAACACGCTGGATGAAGTGAGCCACGCCACGTTCCTCAATGCCTATCTCGAGTCCAGAGGAGCCCAGCCGGTCAACTTCACCCAGTTCGAAACTTTGCCGGGCAGCAAAGCTAAAGGATCGTCCGGTAAACTGCGCCTCACGAACCTCATGAATCTCAACGTCGACACCAGTTGGTACGTTCGCTACCGCAGCGCAACCAATCCTGATCTCGGCGCCACGTTTCCGCAGGCGATCACTCTCAAAGGAGTTACCGCCATTCCCAGAACCGATGCCGATTTCGACGGCGCCTCCAACCCCAACTTTCCTGGCAACGATCATATTCAGGCAATCGCCAATGTAGCGGGCTTTCACTTCGGATACATTGAGCAAGGCGGTTCGAGTCTGTACGCAGCCATGAGCCAAAAGGTGACGGATCCGGAAGTGCTTGAGATAACGCTTGGCATCGGCGGAGACGAGATCGCTCACTTTCTGGAATGGGTTGATTTTTCGGGTAACGGAGTGCAAGCCCCGGTGGCGCCGTTTACGGACTCTATATCGGGCCTGACGTTTCCCAATTTCTTCAGCCCGCTCAATCCGCTGATTCAGCCCAGCCTGATCTTCCCCGTGCCCACCGAGTTCAGGCCGAATCTTCCTCATGTCTCGATTATTCGTCCGCTGACCGATACGTTTGGGGGCGCCGTGGCGACGATCAAGAGCTTCATCGCCGATGGTCTTTTCTTCGGCCAAAGCCAGCAGTTCCTCGACGTACTGTTCGCCTTGGCTGTCGCAGCTGACTCTGCCAGGCGCTTAGCGCTGCCTTAAACCTGAACCCTAACAGTCCGTTTCCTACGGATTGCTCATTGCTTAGCCGGTAGGCGCCGTATCTGAAAGATGGTTACAGCGCCTGCCTTTCGCCAACCATCTGTTACTTACGCGTCTTCCGACGAGAAATTGAGGAGCATACATGTTCGAAGGTCTGTTTCAGCCGATGCATCTACTAATGATTTTCGGAATTGCCTTGCTAGTGTTCGGACCTAAGAAGCTTCCTGAGCTGGGCAAAGGACTCGGGGAAAGTATTCGTGGTTTCAAGTCAGCCATGAAAGCTGAGGAAGAGAAGCCGGTCGGCTCCACAGCCAACGTTGCCCAGGACCGAAGCGTTACCAGGGGGTGATTCGTGAGCTTGGGTACCGAAATCCTGTTCATAGTTATGCTCGGACTCCTGGTATTGGGTCCGAAGCAGCTGCACTCGTTGTTGGGACACGTGGCGCGGGCTAAAGCCCAGTTCGAAGAGGCTAGCCGCGGCTTCAAGTCTCAACTCGCGGCGGAACTCGACGCTACGCATCAGGAGGGAGAAACTGATGCTTCGCATGAATTGGCTGGGGATCAGTGAATCATCCTCGGATCTTCGGTATCGGAAAGGAGGCAGGAGCGAAAGAAAGTAACCGCACCGACAAATGGCACAAAAGCTGCACTTCCGTTCGCGCAAACGACGCGGGCCGGCCTATGAGGCATTTCGGCTATTGTCCAGAGCCACGAGGTCTCCGCTAAGCAAACCAGAAACAACTCATCGCTGCAAGAATCCTCATGAGCCTGTAACCAGCGGCCCCCGTAACTTGCAGCTTCCGCATCTGTCCGCTCCCGCTAGGTGCTCATCGCCAACGTATTTCGGGTCGAGAATCTTGCGGAAGGACATCGAGCGGTCACTGGCACCACGTCTCGAAGGGCGCTTTATGGCAGGTTTGGAATTCTCGGTGTCGAAGGAAGCCGGTGGAAATGGCAGCATGTATTGATGCACTTTTGGAAGATCATCGCAGTGGCTGGACTCATGTTTACGCTAAACCCGTCGAACATCAACCCTTACGTAACGGCACAAGAGCGCAAATCTCATTCGGGCAAGCCAATGCGGCGCATAAGCTCTTCAAAGCGCGGGTCCGAGCGGAGAGGATCGAATCCAGAGCGCAGTAGAATGCTTGGATTAAATCTTTCTTCGTACGCTCTTTCGAGCCAATGCATGGCTTGGTCGTTATCCCCCATGGATGCATAGATCATGGCGATCTGTGGAGCATTTGTAAGACTAGTGTTTGAGGTTTTCTTAAGATCGCTCAGCAGCTTCACCGCTTCGTTCATTTTGCCGGATGCCACGTAGGCACGGGCGAGATCGGCGATGCATATCGGGCTGCCCCCGGACAGTTGGACCGCCTTTTGAAGTTCCGCAACTGCTTCCTTGTCCATCTGTTTTAGCAGGTAGGCATCGCCAAGCTGTTTATGTCCGATGGCAAAAGTAGAATCCATTTCGATGATCTTGCGGCCCTGTTCTACCGATTCGTCGTAAGAATGCGTAAGGAGAAGAAACTCCGCCAAATCAGCGTTGATGATCAGGGATAGCGGATCCAGATTTTCCGCTTTTCTCATTTCCACAAGAGCCTCTTTGGGCCGACCCAATAGCCCCAAATTCATAGCATTCCAATGGTGAGCGGTGGCGTAGCCTGGGTTTATTTCAATGGCTCGCCGGAACTCCTTCCCGGCGGAGTCGAAATCCCAGTCGAAGGCGCGCAAGCTGTATCCAAGTGAGGTGTGAGCTTCGCTCAGCGAACTGTCCAGTTCAAGAGCTTTGATCGCTGCGGCCTTCGCTTTGGGGAGCGCTTCCTTGAAGCTCATCACCCCATACTGCCAATCTCCCAACAATGCATAAGTGTCGGCTAAGCCAGAGTAGGCTTGGGCGTATTTTGGGTCCTCTTCGATTGCCTGGTTGAAATAGGCCAAGGCGGCTTTCAAGCCATCCGCCGTTCGCTTATTCCAGAAGTAGCGCCCCTTGAGATAGGACTGGTAGGCTTCCGGATTAACGGCCTTTGCGCTTTTTAGCGCAGCTTGCTCCCGCGGAGTCAAGTTGATCCGAATTTGATCTGCAATGGCGCTAGCCACCCTGTTCTGGAGCGCCAAGGTATCCCGCAACTCACCCTCATAGCTCTGGGACCACAAGTGCTTGTCCGTAGAGGCCTCGATCAACTGCGCCGTAATACGGACCTGATCACCGGAACGGAGCACGGTGCCTTCTACCACGGCATCCACGTTCAGCTCACGAGCGATCTGGGGTAGAGGCTTGCGCGCTCCTTTGTAAACCATTACGGAGGTGCGGGAGATTACCCGTAAAGCGCTGATCTGCGCCAAGTCCGTGATCAACTCATCGGTCATGCCGTCAGCGAAGTAATTCTGTGAAGCGTCACCAGAAAGATTTTCCAGCGGAAGCACCGCCAAGGATCGGATGCCCGCCGGCGCAGGGCCCCGCGAACGAAATAGCCAGACAGCGAGAATCGACAAACACACGACGAGCGCCAAGGCGACAAAGACCCGACGCGTCGGCCACAGCCGGCGTTTGGGTGCAACCGCCAATCTGGCGCCTTGAAGCTTATGCCCAGGCTCTGTCTTCTTTTCTCGTGACTCAGGCAGATCTCCAGCTACAGATTCCGGCCTTCTTGAGCGGGCGTTTGCATCGAGAACTGACACGTCCGCAATAAAGCGATAGCCACGTTTTGGAAGAGTCTCGATGAATCGCGGATTCTCAGCCGAGTCCTCCAAGGCACTCCGCAACTTCCCGATGGCGATATTGAGAGCCTGATCGAAATCACCAAAACTTTCGTTCGGCCAGACCCGGCCGCGCAATTCCTCACGGGTGACGACTTCCCCCGGATGTTCCAGCAGGATCTCCAGCAGTTTCATCGGCTGCTGCTGCACTCTGATCCGTAAACCCGCCTTGCGCACTTCGCCCGACTGGAGAGAAACCTGGTAAAGTCCGAATCGCACGACGGAATGGGGAGGCAGGGATTCCATAGCGCACTTGGGCTTCGCACGGAAGTCTAGCACTTCTCACAGACCCCAGCGTCAGACCAGCCAGGATATCTGCAGAGTTAACTCATTCGCCATCAATTACTTGACAAGCTGCGAACCGGGTATGAGGAGAAAAGCCTCAGTGAATTGACGCCTGAGGACTGGCGCGTCAGATTGGGCAGAGATCACAAGATCAAGGAGATCGTTATGGCAAAAGTGATTGAGTTTTATGTACCGAAGAACTTCCGGAAGCCGTTGAAGTGGGCTCCTCAGCTACAGCGCGGAAAGGTCATCGAGTTTTGCTCGCAGACAAAGAAATCAGCCTAGCTGGGCGATGGTTTCGAGCTGATTTAGAAGGAGGCGAATGAGGTGTATTGGGCTATAGAATCGCAGCAGAGGCTGACCATAACAAAGCGAGCCGTGACCTGGGCCGATGCAACTGTGGAGATTGAACGACTTGCAAAATAGCCGACTAGCTCGGCACCTTGTTATCGGGCAGTTGATTTCTCCACTTGGGAAAAGCCTGTCAAACACTGGACTGCAGGCAACGTTCGTCACGGTACCCGCGTTGTAGGTAGTGGTTGACTGTCCTTCCGTTGACGCACGTACTACCCGTCTATGCGGCTTGGACTCTTGCCAATAGCCATTCCTTCGGCACTGACTGAAAAATCAGCTCATCTTCAGGGACGCTAAAGTCGATACCGCAATGCAGACACGTGAACTCACACCACGATCTGGCACTGTCGCGTCCCGTGCGTTCTGGTGGCCTATAGGAAACTACCAATGCGCCGCAGTCGGGAACCGGGCAAATCGACCCTGCCGCCACCACGTCATCGCGCTCATCCCAGTCGTCTAGCATGGGGGCTTACCTCTACGTTGCGTGCTTCCACTGTTACTAAGAACGCGCGATCGAAGGAAATATTCCCGATATTCCCCGCAATTCTTGCAAAACTAGAGCACTCTCGGCGGCTATGCGCTGCGAAACTGACATACTAGCCGCTGGATCGCCGGTGCGGACGCTGGCCCCCAGGTGCAATCGAGAATGCCATCTTCCGCTCCGGGAAACCCGCCTCCGCAGGAACTCTGATCGGCCTCGACTGCGTCAACTGGCGACAACCTAAATTAATAAGCCGATCTCTCTTCAGACAGCACTCACGCATGACAAGACAGATAGCCCTAATCAACCCACCGGTAACAAACCTGATATGAGAATTCCCAAACAACTGCAGCGTACCTGGTGAAATGCACACTCGGGGGGTACAGAATAAAAGATCAACACTTTCGTTATCTCTAGTGAGAGAGACAACATGGCTTACAAGCAAAGGAATTCGATGTGAACAGACTGAGGATGATGTTAATAGGACTGACGATCTTGTCCGCAGCATCGGCAAGGACAGTTGCGCAAGCAGGTGAAGATTCGAGAACGTCGACGCGAAGGCTACATGAAATCCAGGTGGCGCGCTCAGGAAGTACGAATTTAGCCCTGGCTCGCTGCGCGTCAGGAAAGGCGAGCGGGTCAAGCTAGTCATGGCCGCCACGGACCACGATCACGGATTCAAGCTGCACGACTTTAACATCAACCAGGAAATTCCTAAGGGAACGACGGTTGTCGTCGACTTCACCGCTGACAAGGCTGGCACTTTCCAATTTCGCTGCTCGAATGTCTGTGGCATAGGCCATAGAAGTATGAAAGGAACACTAGTTGTGGATGAGTGATACACCTCAGGATTCAAGCAAGAAAATCAAATATAAGGAGACAGACAAATGACGGAGAAAAATGTGCGGATTGCAGGTCTGGTAATGCCGGTGATAATTGCGATGCTGCTGGTGGTCGCGGGATCATCGCGCGTCACAGCAAGTGACCAACCCTTCGCAGGAAACGCGGCGGTGAAAATCGATAATTTCGTTTTTGGGCCGCAGGCGATCACGGTACCCGTCGGAACAACAGTTACTTGGACAAACAGTGACGACATTCCTCATACGGCCGTGAGCCCAGACGGCGTGTTCAAGTCCAAGGTGATGGACACGGACGAAAAGTTCTCTTACACGTTTACCAAGGCAGGAACGTATTCCTACTACTGCTCGGTCCATCCGAAAATGACCGGTCAGGTCGTGGTGAAGTGAGTAAGCACTCGATACGCCTATTCCTTGAATACGCGGGCCGCGGCCACACACGCCACTAGAGATGGAGGACTGCGAATGTTGGAAAGCATTGTTGAGTTGCTGGGCTGGCTATTCTTGGGGGCTCTGTCTTTACTGATCGGTTCTTGTATCGTAGGCTCGATTGTTGCGGCCCTACGAGCCGACGGCGGTGGAAGCTAAACAAACAACGTTGGAAGAGCCGAAAGGCCGTCCTACTCACCTGGGCGGCCTTTTTCACTTCGACTGGTCCATACGGACTGACCGAAACCCGCTGCGTTGGCGACATCTCAAAGAGTGTCTAGTTAACTAACACACGCGCAGTTCGGGAATAAATCGCGGTCGATCCAGTTAACACTGACAGAGGGCACATGTCCCCTAACGCCGAAGCGGCGCAAGAAGCTCGTGTCGCGCAACGTAAGATTGTTTCGAACGAGGACTGGAAGTAATACAACATGAAATATCGAGCTATAGCATTTGCGTCTACGGCTTTCTTCGTTACTTCTCTAGCTCTTGCCAGCGATACGTGGATTCTCGACTCCAGCACATCCAATGCCCGATTGTTTCAAAGCTCGAATGCGATGTCTGATTCAGTGAACACCGGTGTCGCACGCGTGATGGGGAAAGTAAAGCTGGACTCAAACGATCTGGACACGTCGTTCTTCGAGCTCAGTTTCTATCCCGCGGATGAGGACTGGGGGCACGCACTCCGTCCTGAGAGTACGTTGCCGACCGATTACGCCCCTGACGCGACGGATCAGACCCTGCTGACATTCAAGTCCACACGCATTCTGAGGACAGGGAACGGCCAGTTGGCAGTCATCGGGGATCTTACATTGACCCGCGTAGAGCGCAGCGTCATAGCGACACCAACTGAAGACTATGCCGAGCCAGTGTACGGTGATCCGGTCATTCACAATGAAACTCGTGAAATCACGTTTCTATTCCCGAGTGCGAGCGCTGCGCATGTATCGGGGCCTTTGACTCCAGCAGTGCAGCAGACAAAAGGAGTGCTGGAGATTAAAGGGGCAGCGCGCGTCGACCGTGAGGAGTTTCCAGAACTGTTAACTGTCATAAAAGACACGAATTGGCCACCTGTCGTGCAGAACAAAGACTGTCACATGCCATCTACGGTGGGAGAGGACTATAGCGGGGCCGTATGCACTGGAACATTGATTGCAACACTTGGCGATGACAACTGTCACATGCCCGCCTCCGTGGGGGAAGATTACAGCGGTCCCCAATGCACTCCTGCGACCGGTAACCAAACAACAATTGTTCTCGACCTAAAGTTTCTCCACACAGTCCCAGAAGCGTCAGTAGAAATGCTTTCGGGGGACAGCAAAGCTCGATAGCCTATGTCAAATATGTCAGCTATCGTGGCTGGCGTTGCCTTCGTCACACTGGCCGCCGCCAACGTTGTGGCGATGCTGGAGGCTTCTCAGCCCTCGTGCAGGGCAGCTGCGAGAAGCCGCTTGATCGCGGCTCACCGGGCGGGTGGGTATTTGTTTGTGATTCTGCTCTGCATCATGGCCTACAGCATGAGTCACAGACTTGCTGGTTTGGGGATAACGGGTCATCTGCCTACGCACCTGGTTCTGCACATTGTGCTTGTGCTAGTGCTCGTCCCCCTGCTTCTGTTGAAAATACTGATCGCACGGCGCTACAAGCATAGCCATTCGTCACTGAAGGCGCTAGGAATAATCAGTTTTGTGATTTCGTTTTTGCTTGTATCGATCCCCACGCTCTCGGAACTTCTTCGTTCTTCGAACCCTGAGGGCTTGGGGCTGAGGCTCGCAACGGGCCTGGTTGTAGCAGTGTGCTTGGTCCAGTGCGCCTTGGTGTTTAGGAAGAGAAGGCAGCCGCGTCCTTCTGTGGAGTCATCGGGCGTTCCTGAGATTCCTACGCGTCTGACCCCATTAACCAACCACGAAAACGCGAAGAGCCCAATGCGTCTTCTGCTGTCGCAGACCGAGCAGCAAACGCACGACACCAAGACGCTGCGCTTCCAGATTCTAGACGACAGACGCTTTTGTGCTAAGCCAGGGCAGTTTCTGACGTTCCAATGGACGATTGATGGCCAACGAGTACGGCGGTCTTACACCGTTTCCTCCTCTCCGGTCCACGAGAACTACGTGGAAATCACGCCCAAGCGCATGGAAAACGGATGTGTATCTGTTTTTCTCAATGAGCGGGCCACGCCTGGCCTCGCGGTGGAAGCAAGCGGACCATACGGACAGTTTTACTTTGACGAGACACTCCACAAAAGCATAGTTCTCATTGCGGCCGGAAGTGGGATCACACCAATGATGTCGATGCTGCGTTACATCGACGATCTCCGACTCCCTGCTCCTGTGACGCTCCTCTATTGTGTGCACACGGGTGCGGACATCATTTTCGAAAACCAGCTGGCGAGGCTTAGCAGGTCTCTTCCCAACTTCAAGTATGAAGTCTGCCTGTCGAGACCGGATCCAACCTGGAAGGGACGCAGCGGGCGCCTGACTGCGGAATTCGTCTCCCAGAGCGTGACCGATCTAGATTCACCTACTTTCTTTCTCTGTGGTCCCAATGGATTCATGGACAACGCGCGCCACGTTCTTTTGACTCTCGGCGTAACCCAGGACCGGATCCTTCAGGAAAGTTTTGGGGAGCGCAAACCGTCCACTGAGTCTCGTCCACTGGAAGCCGGTACAGTCGAGACTGTCGTGTTTCTTCACTCGGAAAAGGTTTGCCAGGTTTCCTCCGGAAGCACGCTGCTGGATCTGGCGGAGCGAAACGGCGTCCAGATTCCGTTTGGCTGCCGCCAGGGCCAATGTGGTACGTGTGCTACGCGGGTTCTAAGCGGCACCGTTCAGATGGACGTCGAAGCCGGGCTGACGGCTGAGCAAAGAAATGCTGGATATGTACTGCCTTGTGTGAGCCGGGCTGAAGGAACGGTTGTGCTGTCGGCTTAGTCCGGTTCTCCGACAGAACCTTCAACGCCAGGGCGACAGTTGGAGGCTGAACCTGCACTCGTCCTGAGGCTTCGTTCGAAAAGATAACGCTAAGCAGGGAATAAGAGCGACTGGCGTTTAGTTATCAACTCGTGAAGGTCAAAACCGATACATCCTTAAGCAAATCTCCTGAAACAAGATTCAGGGACTGACAGCGTAGGTTCTACAGAGCGTTCTGCTGCGCCAACCCGATGGCGATGCCATCGAAATCGGGGATAAGTAGGAGGAGATGTGAGTAGCAACGTCCACACCGCGTTGTCCAGAAACGACCGGCACCTTGATCTTGTCCACGATCTGCCATTCCAGTCTCCACAGGGCGATCCAAGCATCGACGACCCGGTGAACGATACCGGACTCGGCCCTCGGCACGGTGATTTGCAAGTTTCGCATGAGTCTGCTCGTTGGCTAAGCCTGATTTGAAATGCGAAGACCTTCATGACAAAAGAAGAAATTCGACTGACCGAATCTCGCACACGCAGAAACCACTGGAAGCGTTGGGGGCCCTATCTCAGTGAACGTGCATGGGGCACCGTGCGTGAAGATTACAGCTTGCACGGAAATGCCTGGGAATACCTGCCGCACGATCACGCCCGTTCCCGCGCTTATCGCTGGAACGAAGACGGATTGGCCGGGATCAGTGATCGCCGACAGATGATGTGCTTTGCCCTCGCGCTGTGGAACGAACGTGATCCGATTCTGAAAGAGCGTATCTTCGGTTTAACTAGCAACGAAGGCAACCACGGCGAGGACGTCAAGGAATACTATTTCTATCTCGACAACACGCCTTCGCACTCCTACATGAAGTATCTCTACAAATACCCGCAAACGGAGTTTCCTTATGCGAAGCTAGTGGAGGAAAACCGCCGCCGCGACAAGCGCCAACCAGAGTTCGAACTGCTCGATACGGGTGTATTCGACGAAGATCGCTACTTCGACGTATTCGTTGAATATGCCAAGGCCGATGTCGAGGACATTCTGATCAAGATCACGGTCACAAATCGTGGCCCGGAAGCTGCTAATCTCCGGGTTCTGCCCACAATTTGGTTCCGCAATACTTGGTCGTGGGGAAATCGTGCCCGACGTCCGAAACTGCACGAAGCGTGGGCCGCTCCCAATCCCGTCATCGAACTGAACCTTTCTCCAGTGAACCAAACTCAGTCCAATACCCGCTGGCTCCATTGTGAAGGCTCTCCGGAACTTCTCTTTACCGAAAACGAGACGAATGCTCGAAGGCTATTTGGAATTGAGAATCTCACTCGCTTCGTCAAGGACGGGATCAACGACTATATCGTGCACGGTGTCAAGGAAGCGGTCAATCCCGAACATGTTGGCTCGAAAGGATCCGCACATTACAAATTGTCACTCGGTTCGGGTGAGGAGGTTGTAATAAGGATGCGACTTGCCGAGTCGGACTTCAAAGGAACGAACGCGTTTGACGGTTTCGACAAAACGTTCGCGCTCCGGCGGCGTGAGGCGGATGAATTCTACGCAACGGTGATTCCTCAGGATCTCTCCGCAGACGCCCAGAACGTCATGCGCCAGGGTTTTGCGGGGATGCTCTGGTCCAAGCAGTTCTATCATTACGTCATCAAGGATTGGCTGCGAGGCGACCCGGACAACCCACGCCCACCCGAGGAGCGAAGGAAAGGGCGCAATCATCACTGGACTCACTTGTACAACGCTGACGTAATTTCCATGCCGGACAAATGGGAGTATCCGTGGTATGCGGCTTGGGACCTGGCATTCCACTGCATTCCGCTTGCCCTGGTCGACCCTGACTTCGCAAAAGAGCAGCTCACGCTGATGCTCCGCGAGTGGTACATGCACCCCAACGGGCAGATACCCGCTTATGAATGGGCTTTGGGGGACGTTAATCCGCCCGTGCATGCATGGGCTGCATGGCGCGTGTACAAGATCGACAAGAAGCGCACAGGCCGAGCCGACCGCGAATTTCTGAAGCGCATCTTCCACAAGTTGATGTTGAACTTCACCTGGTGGGTAAACCGCAAGGATGCCGAGGGCATGAATATCTTCCAGGGCGGATTTCTCGGACTAGACAACATCGGCGTGTTCGATCGCAGCGCTCCTCTGCCTACCGGCGGCTATCTCGAACAATCCGACGGAACCAGTTGGATGGCCATGTACACTCTGAATTTGCTGGCTATCGCACTGGAACTGGCCAAAGAAGAGCCTTGCTATGAAGATGTGGCCAGCAAATTCTGGGAACATTTTGTCTACATTGCACATGCCATGAGCCATCGTGGCCACAACTGTATCGGACTCTGGAGCGAAGAAGATGGTTTCTTCTACGATGTACTGAAGCTACCTGACGGCTCGCAGTTTCCAATGAAGATCCGCTCCTTGGTGGGATTGATCCCGCTATTTGCAGTGGAGACTCTGGAGCCGGAAGTGCTTGATCGGCTGCCCGACTTCAAGCGACGTCTGGAATGGTTTATCGATAACCGTCCCGATCTCACAGAAAATTTCGCCTGCATGCGCAGCGAGGGGATGGGTGAACGCCGGTTGTTCTCCATCGCGAATGAGAATCAGCTTCGCCGCATTCTCCACTACATGCTGGACGAGCGTGAGTTTCTGTCGCCGTACGGGATCCGCGGGCTCTCCCAGTTCCACCGGGAACATCCTTACGTACTCCACGTCAACGGAACCGAGCACCGAGTGGACTATGAACCGGGTGAATCGTTGACCGGAATCTTCGGAGGTAATTCGAACTGGCGCGGCCCGATCTGGTTCCCGGTGAATTTTCTCCTGGTCGAATCCTTGCAGAAGTTCCACCACTATCTGGGTGACGATTTCAAGGTTGAGTTCCCGACTGGATCGGGAAACATGAAGACGTTGTGGGACGTGTCTGGGGAGCTGTCGCGCCGGATGACGAACATCTTTGTTCGTGACGAAAAGGGCCACAGACCGGTATTCGGCAACTTGGAGAAGTTCCAGACGGACCCTCATTGGCGCGACTTGGTTCTGTTTCACGAGTACTTTCACGGAGACTCCGGCTCCGGAGTGGGCGCCAGTCATCAAACCGGATGGACCGGCCTGGTCACCAAGTTAATGCAACAAAGCGGCGAATTCCGGGAAGGCAAGAAAACTGAGCCAACGGCTGCCACTGTACCGGCGAGCGGAATTGAATCGTGGGACGGCGCTTCCGTACCAACATAGATACGCACCCGCGCTGTCACATTTCCGCAGTTACCACCGGTGAAGGCAAGGACCAATTATGATTCAGTTCGAGCGGGACACATGGAGTGACTTGGAGGCCGCTTTTCGCCGGGAGTGGTTGGAAACCAATGGGCTCGGCGGCTTTGCCTCGTCAACAATCGTTGGTTTGAACACCCGCCGTTACCACGGGCTTCTGGTGGCCGCCACCAAACCGCCTGTCGGCCGATTGGTTCTCCTCTCCAAGCTCGAAGAGACGCTGTGGATCGATGGGAAGCGTTTCGATCTGTCCGCCAACCGCTATCCAGGTGTTATTCACCCGCAAGGATTCCACTATCTCAAACAGTTTCGCCTCGACCCGTTTCCAGTCTTTACCTATGGAGTAGACGGCATCGAGATCGAGAAGTCTGTGTTCATGATTCATGGCGAAAACAGCACGGTGATTCATTATGAACTGAGGAAGAGCAATCGTCCGGAGGTGCCGAAGAACCTGCGGCTAGAAATTCGTCCGTTGATTGCATTCCGCGACTATCACGGTACGACCCACGAAAACGGCGTCATTGCCCCAGTGGTGCAAGAACGCTCCCGATCGGCAAGTGTCACTCCTTATCACGGATTGCCTAGCCTACACCTGGCGCACAACGCTATCAAGCTACGGAGAACGGGCGATTGGTATCGCAACCTTGAATATGACGCCGAGCGCGAACGCGGGCTCGATTGGTCCGAAGACCTCTTCAATCCCCTTGTACTGTGTTTCGATCTGCGCTTGCGCCGCCAGGCATCGATCATCGCCTCCACCGAGCCGCGTGATGTTAGCCAAGCGGTCGAATATAGACGGGCGGAAATCACACGTCGCCGAAAAGCGCACGTGGCATCCCCCCTTGAGGATAGTTTTGCCCAAAGCCTCGCCGCTGCTTCAGACCAATACCTGGTTTCGCGTGGCGATGAGAAAACGGTCATCGCCGGCTACCACTGGTTCGGCGACTGGGGTCGCGATACCATGATCGCCCTTCCAGGCCTCACGCTACCGACCGGCAACTATGATGTCGCGCGTAGTATCCTGCGCACCTTCGCAAAACACGTGGATCAGGGCATGTTGCCGAATCGTTTTCCTGACGCGGGCGAAATACCGGAATACAACACGGTCGACGCCGCTCTTTGGTTTTTCGAAGCGGCTCGCGCGTACCTTGTGTACACGAGCGATCTGGAGTTCGTCCGCGACGAACTCTACCCCGTGTTTGTTGACATCATCACCTGGTACGCTCGCGGCACACGGTACGGAATCAAAGTGGATCCCAGCGGCTTGCTGGCTTCTGGCGAACTGGGAGTTCAACTCACGTGGATGGATGCCAAGGTCGGCAACTGGGTGGTGACACCGCGCCGAGGCAAGCCTGTTGAAATCCAGGCTCTTTGGTACAACGCGCTGTGCATTATGGAAGACCTGGCCAGCAGATTCGGGGACGAGGCTGCCCGAAAGCGATATCGCCACATGGCCGCGGTCGCGCAGTGGAGCTTCAACCGGCTCTTTTGGAACGAAAAACTCGGTTGCTTGTACGACGTGGTAAACGGCGGTCCGCCCGATCCATCCATCCGACCCAACCAGATCTTCGCTGTGAGCCTCTCTCACGGCATGTTGCCCAGCGACCGCGCCGGAAGCGTGGTGGAGAAAGTTGAAGAACACCTGCTGACCCCTTTCGGACTTCGCAGTCTCGCACCAAACGACCCGCAATACCTGGGACGATACACCGGCGTCTCCACGGAGCGTGATGGAGCTTACCACCAGGGAACGGTCTGGTCATGGCTGCTAGGACCGTTCATTACCGCGTATATAAAGGTGCATGGAGGAAGCGAGGAGGCCAGGCGCCAAGCGCAAGCCTGGTTGTCTCCACTCGAGTCTCACCTCGCGGAAGCCGGGTTAGGTCATATCTCGGAGATCTTCGAAGGTGACGCGCCCCATCGTCCTTGCGGATGTATTGCTCAGGCTTGGAGCGTAGCCGAGATTCTCCGTGTCTACATCGAAGAGGTGAGGGGTCTCCGTCCGAATCCGCGACCAAGTGGCCGCCCGGTTCAAAGTAAGAACCCGCCAGTCGCCCTGGGCCTCCCATGACTCACGATGTCGTCTGGCGGGAACGTTGGAAAGTGGACGAGAATCTATTGAGCATCACGTTGTTGGCAATCGCGCTACCGAGACTTCGCGGAAACCAGTCCCCCTCGATAGGGAGATGGCCCGGGCGGAGCTTCGTCACCGGAGTTCCGCCATCCCGGATGCTTTGCCTGCTTAAATAAGCCGAGCTCAGAGCGTCTGCACGAATGCAGCGCACTTCACGATTGTCGCTGGGGGAATTCTAATTAGGATGTTTTCTTACCTGCGGGTTGTCGGCACGTCTAATGAGAGCGCGAAACTCCAAGATCATTGCGCGATGTGTCTTCGGAAGCTGCTAATCGGGCTGTTTTGCTTGCCTCTTTTCGCCCAGGGCGGGCCGACCGTGACTCCCGCTGAGACCGAAGCGAGAGACGATGGCGCCGCCAAGCTTCGGGCGCTCATTGAGGCGTCTCCGAAACTCCCGCTCGAACAGACAGACCTGGCGATAAAGCTACCCAAGGGCCAGGAACTGGGCATGGTTTCGTGGCTGGCGCGCGACCCTAGGACTGGTGTGATGTGGCTCATACAGCGGGGCGACAAAGCGGATCCGGTCATAGCGGTTGACAAGGAAGGCCGCGTCCTGCGCTCGTTTGGTAAAGGACTGTACACAATCCCGCATGCGATCCGGCTCGACCCCGAGGGCAATGTCTGGACGGTCGACGCTGGCAGTTCGACAGTCATCAAGTCTAGTCCGAAGGGCAAAGAGCTGCTTGAGATCGACGTGGGCGGGCAGCCGGAACCAGCGATCAGCCCTTTCCGCGGAGCGACTGATATTGCATTTGCGCCAAAGGGACGGATTTTCATCAGCGACGGTTACGCCAACGCGCGCATCCTTGAGTACTCGGCCGATGGCAAGAAGGTTCGCGAGTGGGGCAGTGCAGGCGCGGGTCCGGGCCAGTTCCACTTGCCGCACTCCATCGTGGCGGATGAGAACAACATACTCTATGTCGCTGACCGCGAGAACGGACGGATTGAGAAATTCGACCTCGATGGAACGTTCTTGGGCGAGATTCCAAACCTGGGAAGAACGTATTCGCTAAAGCTAGGCGCGAATGGGACGCTATGGGCGGGAATGCAACCGCTGAATGCGCCTCCCGGAGCACCCGGATGGGTAGTCAAGTTGGATCGCAGGACCGGCAAGATTCTGGGCTACGTGCCAGTGAGCGAGAGGGCGGGTCTTCACTCCGTGGAGGACGCCGGCCAGGGTCAGCCCATGACGGACGTTGGCAACAGAGTCGTCTGGTTCAAGAGGAGCTCGTTGGGAAGCGCGCGATAGAACTGCTGTACCCTTGTTCCGAAGATTTCGTAATGGCATTCTCGGGCCGTCATCCCGTTAAGAGGCTTTGGCCTTGACCGCGGCGTTCGCTGAAAATAGCAAAGTGGCTAGGTTTCCGTGATTGGAATATTTCGATCGCATCGCACCAACGATCTCTTCGACCGTCCCGAACGACCTTGCTGCCTCGGCGAAATCCTGAATATAGGAACGAGTACCGTTGAGAATCTTCTCTGCTTCGTCATCGGGTGCTTCAGGTTTCTTGTGACCTGCAACGACGATTCGGGGATGAAGACGCTCGATGATACCAACGCTTGCGATCCACTTGTCCCACTCGGCCGGTCCTCCGAGTGCGAGCATTTGGTGGATTTGATTGCAAGCGACGTCGCCAGCCACGACGGCATCGAGCGACGGAATGTGGAGCACGGCACTCGGCGCGATATCGCCCTGGCAACTTCAATCACGCGCAATTCGTGCCCTTCCAAGCTCTATGATGTCGCGATCGAGCGGCGACGGCCGCGAGGTCGCTCTCGAGACGGTGTCGCCAAAGTAAGACGAAAATAGCTGCGCATCACTCTCGATATGCGAATTGATGTAGTCGACGATGCCCGGGGCGGTCACGGCGCGCGCGCCTGGAAATCGCGCAATGAGACAATCGCTTCCGAAAAAGTGGCTTCCGTGCCCGTGAGTGATGAAAATCGTGGTAAGCTTCCTGCCCGTGCTCGCGATCATATCGCCGAGCGCGTCGACGTCTTCCCTTGACACGCAGCGTTCTGTTGAGGCACTTTTTCAACACCCACGCCAGGTTACAACAGTTCACCCCGTTCTAAGGTTAGCTTCCAGTCAGAAGCTAATCTGGTAATCTTCAGGGGTTGTTGTTGCCATTTGCCGGTTGCAGAGCAACCAATGGACACCCCCGCGACTTTCAAAGGCCAGATCAGATCAGGTTTCTATCGATACGGACTCGCGGCCCTGGCAGTCGCGTCCGCGCTTGTCATCACGCAATCTCTGAAGCCTACGGTGTTCCCCACGCCGCTGTTCTTTGCTGCAGTCGTGATCAGCACGTGGTTTGGCGGGACAGGGCCCGGACTCACGGCGATCGTTCTCGCCACGCTGGTTCTGGATTTCTACTTCGTTTCGCCGGTTCGCGGATTCGCGATCCGCACCGCCGACCTGCCGTATCTTGCGCAGTTCGTATTGCCAGCCCTTCTCAGCGGATGGTTCACCAAAAGAGAAAAGATGCCGAGACTGCCCTGAAGGAAGCGCGCGATCATCTGGACGCCAAGGTGCAGGAGCGCACGGCCCAGTTGCGTCAGACCAACGAGCAGTTGGAATCGGAGATTGCCGAGCGCAAGCGTGCCGAGGAGACCGTACACAAGACTCAGGCCGACCTGGCCCATCTGACTCGAGTCATGACGATGAGCGAGTTGGCCACATCGATTGCGCATGAGGTGAATCAACCGCTGGCCGCGATTGTCACCAACGGTGCGGCCGGGATGCGTTGGCTTGGCGCCGATCCACCGAACGTCGAGCGCGCACGCGAGTCCATGACCCGCGTGATCAGCGAAGGAAATCGTGCCAGCGAAGTCATCAAGCGCATTCGTGCGCTGTCGAAGAAGGCTTCCCAGCACAAGTCGCCTCTGGAGATCAACGAAGTCATTCAGGATGTGCTGGCGCTGATTGGAACAGAGTTGGTGAAGAACCGAGTGGTCCTGACCTGTGAACTCAAACCGAAAGTGCCGCGGGTGACTGGAGATCGAGTGCAGTTGCAGCAAGTGTTGCTGAATCTGATCATGAACGGAATTGAGGCGATGGCCGATGTCACGGGCAGGTCGCGCGAACTGGTTATCCAGTCTGACATCGATGACCGGGGGCAGGTGCTGGTCTCGGTGCGCGACTCGGGAACCGGGCTCGATGCGCAACATCTCGAACAGGTGTTTGAAGCGTTTTACACGACGAAGGCCGAAGGCGTGGGCATGGGACTGTCGATCAGCCGCAGCATTGTCGAAGCACATGGCGGCCGATTGTGGGCGAGCCCCAACACCGGACCTGGCGCGAGCTTTCAATTTACTTTGCCCACAGGCGAGGCGGCGTGAACGTGAAAAAGATCGAACCGATTGTCTTTGTTGTCGATGATGATGCCGCAGTTCGCGACGCCATCAAGAATCTGTTGGAGTCGGTCGGCATTCATGTGCAAACGTTTGGGTCCGGCGCTGAGTTCCTAGCGAAGACGCCCGCGGACGCTCCGAGTTGCCTGATTCTCGATGTAAGGCTGCCGGGCATGAGCGGTCTGGAATTCCAGCGACAATTGGCCGCGGCCGGCGTTGAGATCCCGATCATCTTCATCACCGGACATGGTGATATCCCAATCACCGTGCAAGCCATGAAAGCGGGCGCGGTCGACTTTCTAACCAAGCCGTTTCGCGAACAGGAGCTGCTGGATGCCATCCACAAGGCCGTTGATCGGGATCGCCAGCAGCGGGAGCAATCCGCGGAGGTTGTGAAACTGCGCCAGCGCTACGCAGACCTAACGCCCCGGGAACGCGAGGTAATGGCCCTGGTGACACAGGGTTTGCTGAACAAGCAGATTGCGGCCGAATTGGGCGCAAGTGAAACGACGGTTAAGATCCATCGCGGGCAGGTTATGCGGAAGATGGGGGCGGAATCCCTTGCCGACCTCGTCCGTATGGCCGATAAACTTCCCAAACTGTCCAAAGGTATTAGTCGCCCGTCCTAGCGTGTGATTGATCCTCTCCAGCCCTCCCGCTAAGTTGTTTTCTAGCCCAGTGCTTCGGTCGTTCCGCCTAGCAATCAGCGGCGCCGAAGACACCCCCTTCTCCTGTTCGATTCAACAAAGAGCCGGACGTGGACCGCGTGCAATTCAGCGGTTCACAGGTGTGGCCCGGCTATTCAAGTCAGACTGCAACTCGGGAGGAAAAAGGGTGATCCGACACAGGAAATTTCAGGCTCTGATGGCAGCGCTGATGTTGTCCATGGCCGCACTGGCGAGCCAGGCGTCAGCGCAGGATAGTGAAAGCAGCTTCATCCAGGACCGTCTGCAAGTTTCTGCACACGCCGACGCCGAACAACCACACTGGATCGCGCCTCTGTTCACCACCACTCCGCGTCTACTGGAGCAACTCCGCTTCGATATTGCCACGCAACCGAAGAAAGGATTCGAAACCACGAATTTCGGTGGGGGCAAAGGGTTGGAGCTTATCCCGTTCGCGAATACCGAAATCCTGATCACCACGCTTCCGTACGTGACCCACGATAAACCCGGTGTGCAGGACGGCATTGGCGACATGTCATTCTTGCTCAAGTATCGCGTCGCCTCCGGAAACGAAGAGAGCGGGAACTACATTGTGACCGCGTTCCTTGGAGCCAGCGTTCCTACGGGCACGTACTCGAACGGCGCCACAGATGCCATCGTCACACCCACAATTGCCGCGGGTAAAGGCTGGGGACACTTCGACTTTCAGACCACGTTCGGGATTGCCCTGCCCATGGACCACATGGACAAACTGGGCACGCCCCTGGCCCACAACGTCGCATTCCAGTACCGGGTTCTGGGAAAGCTCTGGCCGGAAGTGGAGGTGAACTCCACCTTCTGGATGAATGGTTCGCAGGTCGGAGATAAGCAGGTCTTCCTCTCCCCGGGCCTAATTGCGGGCAAGTTCCACCTCTGGAGAAGGCTCGGGTGCGCGGTGGGAGGCGGCGTGCAGATTCCGGTCACGCACTTCCCCACTGTGGATCGTACGTACCTGACGTCGGTGAGATTTCCGTTCTAACTTCCGTTTTGGCAAAGGAGCCTCGTGACACATTCGAATCGAAACTTCGTGTTCGCCTATGTACTTCTGGTGGCGCTGCCAGTGGTTGGGCTCGCCGGAGTACTTCGAAGCGGGCGAAATCTCCCTGCACCCATGTCGGTCGTCGGGCTTTGGAAAGTCAACGCCAATCAGGATCAGTTCGCCGCGCTTCCTTGCGGAAAGTCTCTGCTGGCCCCGAATGCGGCATTTACCATCTCGCAATCTGGCAGAGCCTTCACGCTGAACGCACCGAACTCGGCCTTGTCCGCTGCCACCGGAACAGTCGAGGGAAACACGATCAGCGCGACCTTGATTCCCTCTGCCGTCGCCGCGAAAGAGAATGGATGCGGGGAACACTCTCTGTCGCTCACCGCGACGGTTGATACCAAGGCACGTCCACGATCGTTGCAAGGAATGCTGCGCGTGCAGGACTGCCCCGGATGCTCCGCCGTTGACTTTCGCGGAATTCGCGACGAACAAGCCAAAGCGAAGGAAGCCCACTAATGCCAAACATGTTCACACTGGTTCTGCAGATTGCGGTCGTGTTGGTCGTGTGCCGCTTGGTGGGAAATCTTTTCCTGAAGATCCAGCAGCCGCGACTTCTGGATAACAGTTCCATTTCACCTTCAAGCAAAGAAATACCGAGAGCACAGATGGTCGCAGGCAGTACAGACTGTATCCAGCTATCTGGACGCTGCTGGCATCCGCACCTGTTGGCGATAGAAATTTGCTTTGCCCTAAGTTCGGCAGCCAAAGCGAACCCGCCGCGGCGATAGACAAGTTGGAAGTCAAGCCCGACTCCGAGGGGAGACGCCAGACCCTAGGCGAGGAACTCCAATCAGTAAACGCGAGCGGGATTCCGAATTGGCCGCTGCGGCTCAAGCCCTTCTTGCTCTAATCCATGCTCTTCACAAGGAGAGAAGCACATCCAGTCCGCGCAAGGTCAGGGCATCGCGCAGGCCCCGACCGTAGCAGCAATGCAACGGTCAACTTCTTTACCAAGCCCGGGAATGATGACTGATTCTCCGCAACAGTATGCACGTAAAGGCGGGTAGTGGAGATGTTCGCGTGGCCGATCCGAGTCGGACGATTAAGTACAAGCATATGGTCACGCCAAACCCTGAACTGCGGCATAAGCACTGGCAATTTGCTGCGCTATGCGATCGGACCACTCGCGATAAAGACCTTCGCCAGGGTGGAAGCGATCTTTTGCCAGCTTCATTGGATCAGCGGCCCATTGAAGCGAGAAATAGGAGATGCTCGGTTGCGATCTGATCCATTCACGGAGATGTCGATCCGACAGGTGAGCATATTTACCGAAGAACCAACGGAGTGGCTGTGGAACGGCTGGCGTGACGTGCAGAGGGGGCAATCCGCTGATGATTGCGAGACGCGGTCCAACCTTGGGCAAGACTCCATCGACTAATTCCTCGTAGGCGCTGACAAATTGACGCGGCTTGGTTTGGGCGAGAACGTCGTTGGTTCCGAGCGCTGTGATGAGCACGTCGGCTTGGAAGAACTCCTCCTGACGAGTGAGTTCAAGCATTTGGCTAGTTTTCAAACCCGACTTCGCGACTAGATGCCAGCGCACAGGGGGAGAAAGAAGATCGGAAACTGCGTCTGCTGTTTGGGACGCGAGTGCCGCGGCCTGATTGGTCACTGCTACACCGGCCATAGTCGAGTCACCGACGAACAGCAAGGTTTCATCGCAGCCTTCCAGAGAAACGCTGCCGTGACGCTGCCCTTCCGCTTCCGGCAGGCGAAGCGCGGTTCGTTTGGTTTGCCGACCCTGGATTAGCAGGATGGGACCAAGTAGAACCTTCAGAATGGTTAGGGAAAGCATGGAGGAACGACCTCGCTTCGGCTCATTTGTTCGCAAAGAATTCGATACGGCTTCAGTATCTGCCTGCGGGGAACAGCCTTTCGTAATTTCGCGGTAATACCGGCGTGCAGCCCTTTTAGCGAAAAGTACATCCCGCCGTTCTGTTCACCGCAGTGACAAACGGAGATAGCGGGAAGTTCACACGGACCGAATTCATCGGGTCAGCTAAGCGGATCTTCAGAAGTCCGGCTCATGGATTCGAGCCGTATGGTCGGTCATCTTCCAGCAATTGCCGGCGCCGCCCGCTTTGATCCCATTGCGGACGATCGATGCCTTTGATTAGCAGCCAGAGCGCCATGGAGACCAACGCCAGGGGCAGGGGTGCAATCACATATGGCAAGTCGTACTGCGGTAAGACGACAACCAGGAAGTTCTTGACGATGAAGCTGGCGCCTCCAAAGATAAAGATCGCGCCCAGCGCGCGTGGCAGGTAGCCGGAACGCAGAATCAGGTACCCGCGCACGACCGTCGCGGTGCCATAAAATACGGCGAAGATGCCGTTGACGTATCCGTAAATCGTAAGACAGAGATAGGTAAGCGCCACCTTGGCCTCCGGCGAGATGACCCGGGCAACATCGGCATCCACTGCCGGTAGCGCGGCGGCAAAGTAAAAAATCTCTCCCGCAGCAAAGACTGCCGTCGCCATCAGCCCGAAACATGTACCGAGCAACGCCAGATTGCGGCTCACCGGCCGAAGCAGCGCGTAGAGCAGTACGTTGAGCGTAATGTCGCATGCAGCTTCGATGAGGTAAGCGGCAAAGCTGTAGCGAAAAAGTCCCACCGAACTGGCCATCCGTTGCGCCGTTCCGGCCAAGTCATTGGCTATGAGCAGCATATTGGGTACATGGGACTCGCCCCATCCGCCTGCCACGATCGTGACGAGATACAGAACTCCGATCCACCGCGCGTATTGCTGTGCTGTGCCTGCATTCATCGGATTACCTGGTGTTGCCATGTGGTACGCCCGCTTTGAGCAAGCGGTTCCTCGAAAACGCGAACGCAATAGCCTGCGGTTCACAAACGCTCAGTCAGTCGAGAGGAACTTCATTCCATCTCCATGCATACCAGACGATGACCGAAGTGGTCATACCTTCAACGCAAGCAAAAAAAATGTAATAGGATGGAGGCAATTTTCCTGTCGCGAACAACGACGCAATCACAGCCACAGTATGGATGATCCCTGCGAAAACGTTCGCCCACCGGTTTGCCTGATACTTCAAGAGGCGAGCTGCGGGAACCATAACGATCGCGGTCTCCATAAACGCCGCGACGCCCAGCATTATCCCGTGACCCATCGGGACGGACCCGTTAGTGGGCGATGGATCCAGTGCCGTAAAGACATCCGCATATATGTAATTGAGGACGGCAAATACCCACAAGATCGACAGCTTCACCCTCATATGCGATGCGCGTGGCGTTCGCAGTACCGTTCATTGAGCGCGTAGTCACTTCTGAAAGCTGTTCTTCCATCCTGCCCTCCCAATGAGACGCTACGGCGGAGCCTTGTCACAGGTTCCGCCACACGACGAAAATCATCCGATCGCGTGGATAAACTTCATCTACACGGTCTGAAAAGGATTGTAGTCCGCGTGAGGGCACTCCATTCCCTTCAGAGATAAATTGTATTTTTCTCAAATAGAGAATTAGGGATGTCGCCCCGATCTTTCAGTCCACCGCAAAGGCGAACAGGAGACGATTGTGAGGTTAATAGCGATCACTGTGGACTCCTGCAGCGGGCGCGGGGTTAGCGACGATGCCTTGCATAGCGTGCAGTCCGAATTCGAAACAAAACTCTCCCGGAAACGCGTCGAGAATTAAGAAATTGTGGTAATTTCCTTGATATTGTTGCTCATTTTCGGCGGGAACTAGATCCTTTTGGAGATGTTAGCGATGCCTGCTTCCAGGGACGCCCTTTTCGCGATCGGTTGAGCCAGCCTTCGGCCCGCTAGAATCGCCGCCATGACATCAACTCTCCCCTCGAACCCTCGCTAGCGACCCATGCTTTAAAAGAACGCATGCAATCGAGCGTGCCGCGCATATTCAATAACTTACGATCACGCGAGAGCCTGAAAGATCGCGCTGAGGGCTGGTGGTCGGGTCTTAATCATCATGCTAATAACATTGGCTGCGCCGAACTCCCGATGGCGATCTTACGTCAGCTGACGAGCCAAGACCCCCCAGTTTCCCGCATTGCCGATCACTTGGGAGCGCGACTCATTTCCTGCGTCCCGGAATATCACCGGTCCATGAGACGCCTGGGATCGACCATTTTGCTCTGCGTTCGACACCATCCTCGCCCCTCACACTGCTCACATCCAACGCATCAGATTTCGCACCGCGCTGCCGGGCGTAGGCGTTGAACTTCTTTATCAGCGATAGCTGATCGGCGATATCGTTGCCGGTCCACCTGTCAATCCCTAGGCGCTGGATCTCATGGAATCTCTCTTCGCCAGTTGTGGGGTCGAGCGTCGCTAAGAATCCGTTTTTGTAGGAACGGGAGGCTTTATCCGAAAGCATGATGTATGCCTGGAAGCACCCGAAGAATTGCACCACTCCGTGGATGATGCCTTCCTGTTCCTCTAGATAAATCGTGTGGCACAGAGGATCGCGTGAGCCATCCAAGGAATGGTGGACCCGGTGATCGAAGACGACTGATCTCACCCTCGAATTTTCATCCGTATTAGTGAGATCAAGCCGCGCAGTTGCGAAGTTGCGAAGTTCGGAACCTCATCCGGAAACACCAGCGTCGCCGCGGAGAGCACCATTTTGAGAGCCGTCAAACCGACCATCTTATTGAGATCGAGATTGAAGCTCGACGCCTGTGTTCGGGCCGGCTTGCCAGGAGTTTCGGCTTGTAACGCAAACTTCTTAGGGTTGGAAAACTGCTTGAGAAGTTTGCGACTCTCGGGATCTTTGTTTACGGTAACGTGCAGCACCTTCGGGTCGTCAGGGTCGCGCTCCACAAGGGGCTTCGCCGATTCGGTTTGAACGCCATCCGCCGTCACCACCAGGTTGAAGACCTGTCCGTCAGGCGTCGAAACAGCATTCTTCCACTTCAATCCCTTCTTCGCGATCGGAACACCCGCTTGGGCGAGCAGTATTGAGAGACGAATGATCGTCTCCTTCAGCTTAATGACAATTCGTCGTAGACGTGTGACCGGCAAACCGGGCTTCAATCCATCCAATCTGGTCCCTCACGGAGTCGCCAATCACGCGCTCCGGGTCGAGATCGTGATATCGCTCCCACCGAACCCGATCGCCCTGTTTGCACATGCGGGCAATCGCTTGAGCCGTCATCGTTGGCGGGGTCGCTTGATCGGCATCGCCACTGATTACCAAGATTGGACCGTACGCCCGCGTCTGGCCGAGATTGTTTCGAGCGAAGTACTGGCGGACGAACGCATTCTTCTCCCAGTTTAGCTTCGCTACTTCAGCAGGGGATAATTCGGGAATCGTTCTTGCCTGGGAGCACATCTGCTCGATGTGGCGATAGAGTGCAAGCCCCTTTTCTGTGAGTAAGTCAGTTTCTTGAAACTGCGGGTAAACCGTCTTAATCCCATAAGCCAGGGACGTAAGCATGAAGCTGGAAGAACTCCGAGTGGAATGCTCGTAGATTTCTTCTGCACTAGGAACACCCGAAATCGCGATACTGCCGAGGTAACTTGGGTCGCGAAGCTCGTTCTCCTTTTCCGCGACTGCCACAGCCGCTAAACTTCCTTCCGCCTCCCCCATGACAATCCACCTCGCGCCTAGCTCTGGAACTGCGGCGCGGGCCGCAGAAATGGAAGTAATGACATCGGTCGCGTTGGAGGGACCATCCAAAAATGCATTTCGGAAATCGCTTCCCAAACCCGTGTAATCTGTGGCAACTACGGCGTATCCAAGGTTCACATACATCGAGAAGAACGGCCCGTGCCCCACATTCCTCATCAGCGAGGGAGCACATGAACGGGCGACACCCGTAGCTCCGTGTGCCCACGCGATCACCGGCCAGCCTCCGCCAGGCGGTTTCCCTTCGCTAGGGATCAGGACGACCCCCGACGCTGCCACATCTTCCCCGGCAGCGGAACGCGAGTGGTACAGAATGCGAACGGCAGACACGGAGAAGGGGAGTTCGTATCGGTCGAACTCCTCCGAGCGAATTAGTTCTCCTGGTTTGCCCGCGGGCAACGGAGAAGGAGTCTCATAGAACTTAGTGATGGGTAGCGTCCGCAGTATCTCCGAACGTCTCGTTGGAGGCGGTGTTTGGGTAGTGGCGAACGGAGTTCCGAGCGCAAGTAACGCGACCGCAGTCACACCAACGGCCAGCGTTAAGCGCAGCCAGCCGCGCACCAACGGCGAAGGAGTGCGTAAATAATTTCCACTGAGACCCAATTTGAAAGGCCACATGGCAACCTGACTTCACTTCTTCGAGGCAACCATGATCACCAGAACGACGGGCAGATAGAGAACCGATGCATGAAGGAGGCGGCTCGCCCGGATTGTTGTCCCTGATCCCGCGAGTGTACCTACGTGATACAGCAGAAACACTCCTGCCAGGCACATACCAGCCCAAGCGAGCAGGCTAGGACGACCCACCAGTGGCAACATTGTAACCAGCACCAGGATCAGGCTGAAGCTCACGATCTCGCCGCGAGTAAAGCGAGTATCCCGATCGAAATCGGGTAGCATGTGATACCCGGCCCGGCTATAGTCGTCGCGGTACATGAGGGCGATGGCAAGAAAATGAGGGAACTGCCAAAGAAAGAGAATGCCAAAGAGAGGCCAAGCTTGCCGGCTGATGTGCGCCGAGGCGCCGGCCCACCCAATCAGGGTAGGCATGGCACCGGGAAAGGCGCCGAGGAGCGTGCACAGCGGCGTCTTCCGCTTGAGCGGAGTATAGACGAGCAGATAGGAGAGCAGGGTCGAAACCGCCAGCAGCGCCGACAATGCGTTGACTGCAAGCAGCAGATAGAGGCCTCCCGTGACGCTTAGCAGAATGCCGAATGCCAGGGCCTCGCGGCCCGTGAGCCTGCCAGAAGGCAGCGGACGAGCGGCCGTCCGCCGCATCTTGCCATCCCAGACCCGCTCCATCCATTGATTCAACGTTGCTGTCCCGCTGGCTACAAGCAACGTTCCCAGGAGCGTGTTCAGTAGGCCGCCGATGCGCAGGGGACCCCGAGAGGCCAGGTAATAGCCCGCTGAGGTTGTCATCAGGATGAGCAGGTTCACCTCAGGCTTAGTCAGAGTGTAGTAGTCCCGAAGCTTGGACCTGAGGGTCCGCAGGGAAACCGGATTCGCTATCAATTTATTGGTCGCCACGTTTACCAGTCTTGCCGGGATTCGACTCCGGACTCGGTCCGCCTAACCTGATTGCGCTTGTGATACACAACAAAAATCATGCCGATGGATCCGAGAGTGGGAGGAAGAACAAGAACCAGGATGCCGCTCTTCAAGGCCTGAATCATTCGAGAGCCCGAGGAAGCAGCCTGGGTATAACAAAGCGCGCAACTCTGGGCAAAGGCCGACTCTGGCGCCAGCAGGACCACCAGTCCCACTAGCACAACGCCCAAGATAGTGATTGGCCTCCAGACCCTTATGGCCGCCTCGATCACTTCGCCCATGGTACGCCATCCATAAGGCGGAAGCTGTCCGTCCATCCATATTGCATGGCGAGGAGCACAAAGACGGTGGAGATTGCGACGAACCACAATAAGCCGCGATTCTCCGACAAGTGCATGAAGAACAAAAGCGCCAGCGCCGCCTCAATGAGGGCGACGGACAGCATGCGAACAAACATTTGGGACGCGCTGATGTCCTGATAGGCGATGAGGAACTGGATCCCGGCGAGGGCCAATATGCAGACGAAGACGATCAGGTCTTTCGTCATTCCACTACTCCTGTGTGTTTCGGCGGTAGTCATAGAGATTCGCTCCTGCCTCTTTTCGTCTCAGTGAGCCAGATTCAAAAGATAGACCAGCGGCACGACAAACATCCAAACCAGATCCACGAAGTGCCAGTAGAGTCCCGTGATCTCGAGGTCATCGGCTTTGTAGCGGCCACCCTGGTAGCGCAGTCCCACTGCGATGAGAGCGACCACTCCGCCGGTTACATGCAACAGGTGCAAGCCGGTAATGCTGAAAAACAAGGAGCTGAACAGAGGCGTGCCCCAGGGGTTATGGAACAGCGTTGCGCCTTCTGCGATCATTCCCATCCATTCCCTAATGTGCAGCACGGCGAACATGATGCCGCAAACCGCAGTAATCATAGTCCAGCGGAAGGCTTTGGCCTTGTCGCCCGCCTCGGCCGAGCGAACCCCAATCAGCATGGTCAAGCTGCTGGTGAGAAGAATCAACGTCATCACCGCCACGTTCGTGATGCTGTGAAAGGGTCTGGGCCAGTTGGGAGTGGCGTTGCGGGTAAATCCGTAGGCGAAGAGACAACCGGCAAATGTCGCGGTGTCGGCGATGATGAACAGCCACATCGCCATTTTCTTGGCGGAGACCGAGAATGCGGGCTCGGTCATTATCTCCGTCGCGCCTGTTCGCGACACCTGCCCGTGAATTGAAAGATCGGCTTGACTCACGTTGCCTCCTACCTTTGACTGGGTTCGAGCGTCGTTGCTCAGAGCTTCATCCAAAGCAGCAAAAGCAGATACAGCCACAGCACACCCATGAAATGCCAATAACGCGAAGTGGCGTCCAGCGTGCTTCTTTGCAGGTGGGATCTATTCAGTTTCCAGATGACTCGTACCAGACCGCCGAGACCGCCGGAGACGTGCAGAGCGTGAGCAACCGTCAGCACGTAGAAGAACGAGTAGCTCACGTTGCTGGCAAGTCCGAATCCCTGTGCTTGGAGTTGCAGCCAGGCAAAAGTTTGTCCGGCGACAAAGAGCAGGCCCAGGAACAAGGTTATATAGAGCCACCGCGCTGGATTCTCCCGGACCTTACTTCTGTCCTGCAGGCCGTTCATGAAGGCCGCAATGCGGCGGCGGGCCAGCTCCAGTGTGACACTGCTGGCAATGATCACCAGAGTGTTGAGATACAGAACCGGCGGCAACGTGAAGTGCCGCCAATCCGGCGAGGCACCCTGACGAACAATCAGAGCGCTGGTGAAGGCCGCGAAACTCATGGCGATGGCGGCCAGACCTACCCAGATGCCGGTGCTGGCGGGAGGAGGAGAGGAGTCCTTGACCCGGCGCAATTCTCCGTCAGCGGGTACCAGATTCCGCCCGCCGCCGTTGCCGGAGCCCTGGCTCGGCAAACGGTCGAGATCGATTTTCGGCGGTTCGTGGACTGTAGTCGCCATATTGCTACTCTCCTGCTGGAACTGACTGCCCCGGAAGATTACTTCTCTTCGTCAGGACTATGAACGTTTTCCGGCGAGGTCTGCATTATGAAGTCGCTGCTCGCACCCTCGACGCTGTACTGATAAGGATCGTGATAAACCACGGGCATCTTGTCGCCAAAGTTGTTGTGGGGCGGCGGCGTGGCCGTGCTCCACTCCAGCGAGGTGCCTTCCCACGGGTTATCGTTCGGTGGAATCTCGCCTTTGAACCGGCTGTGGATCAGGTTGTAGAGGAAAATCAACTGGGCAAAGCCGGTGAACAAAGCCGCGATGGTGATGAATTTATGCACTGGGATCAGCGGGATCAGGTAATCGTCGGTGAAAGCCTGGTAGCGCCGCACGTTGCCGGCGATTCCGAGATAGTGGAAGGGCATAAAGATACAATAGGCGCCCACAAAGCTCATCCAGAAATGGACCTTGCCCAAAGTCTCATTCATCATGCGGCCGGCCATCTTGGGGAACCAGAAGTAGGTTCCAGCGAAGATGCCGAACATGGCGGCGACTCCCATGACCAGGTGGAAGTGGCCAACCACGAAATAGGTGGCGTGCAACATGATGTCGATGGAAGGCTGGGCTAGGAAGAAGCCGCTCACGCCGCCGCTGATGAACATCGAAATGAAGCCCAGAGCGAATAGCGACGCCGAGTTGATCCGCAACTTGGAGCCATACAGACTGCCCAGCCAGATCAACACGACGATGGTGGATGGAATGGTGATCACCAGCGTGGGAAACGAGAAAGCCAGCGACGAGATGGGATTCATCCCGCTGACAAACATGTGGTGCCCATAAACCATGTAGCTCAGGACGGCCAGTGCTCCCATGGAATAAATGAGTACTCTGTGGCTGAGCATCGGCCGACGCATGTTGGTGATGAGAACGTGGGAAACGATTCCCATGCCGGGGACGATGGCGATGTAGACCTCAGGGTGGCCGAAGAACCAGAACAAGTGCTGCCACAGCAGAGTCGATCCGCCTGAGTGCGGCAACATCTGGTCGTTAATCACCAGGTTCGAGGCCACAAAAAAGCTGGTTCCGGCGACGTGATCGAGGATCAGCAGGATGCAGGCGGGCATCAGCACCGCAAATGCCGTCAAGCCCATGACTGACGTGATGAACCAGGCCCAGGCGCTGAGCGGGAGGCGCATCATGGACATGCCTTTGCAGCGCATGTCGAGGGTGGTGGTGATGAAGTTCAAAGCACCCAGCAACTGGCCTATGCAGAAAAGACCGATCGAAGTTGCCCAGAGAACCACGCCCCAACCCTCGCCAGGACCGCCAGCGGAACCGATCGCGCTCAGTGGGGCGTATTGCGTCCAGCCACCCAGAGTTGGCCCGTCACTGACAAAAAACGAGGCAACGATAGGCAAGAAGGCCGCGAACGTGACCCAGAACGACATCATATTGAAGTGCGGGAACGGCATGTCTTCGGCGCCGGTCTGGATCGGCAAAAAGAAATTCCCGAACGCCGCGAACGGGGCGGTAGTGAGCACAAAAAAGACCATGATGGTGCCATGCATGGTCATCAGCTGCAGGTAGTACTCCGGCGTCATTACGTCACCGGGCGCGCCGTTCTTGGAGAGCAGGTGCAGCCCGGGAATGGCGAAACTGCCGAATCCGAGATGGATACGCATGAGCCAGGAAAGGAACATTCCGACCAGGGCGGCGACCAAGGCCAGCGCGTAATACTGCTTGCCGATGACTTTGTGGTCAAGGCTGAAGACGTGCTTCCGAATGAAGCTGGTGGGAGCGTGGTGTACCGCCGGTGCGGACGTGTCGTGCATTGGGCTCACCTCAAGCGAGATGTATTGTATGATCCTGCACAGATAACGGCTACTGCAACGCTGCCTGCTGTTTAATCCAGCTATCGTAATCTTCCTGAGACTTCACCTCGAGATAAGCCTTCATGTTGTAATGCCCGAGGCCGCAGAGCTGGGTACAGACGATTTCGTACTTGCCGACCTTGGTTGCCGTGAAGTGAAGGGAGACGTCCAACCCCGGGACGAAATCCTGCTGGACGCGCAATTCGGGGACGTAGAAGGAGTGCCCCACGTCCTTGGAATGCATGAGCAGGTGGATCTCGCGGTTCACCGGGATGGCCATCTCAGCAGTGACTATGTCGTCTTTGGAATCCTGGTCGTTTGTAGTATCGAGGCCAAAGAAGTTCGCGTTGGCCTCACTGATCCTGTCGGCGTGCAGCGGGCCGAAGGTTCCATCCGGACCGGGATAGCGGAAATAAAATGCGAACTGCCCTGCCTGCACTTGGATCGGCAGCGCGTTGGCAGCAGGAGGCGTGAAGTAGACGCTGGCCCATGCCTTTGCCCCGAACACGCCCAGAGCCAAACACTCCGTGCCTACTAACAGCAAGGCAGCGATCACCAATCCCGCAGCGCCACCAGGCAAACTCTTAATTCTATCGCCGGGCTTGTGGATCGAGAACTTCCAGATGAAGAAAGCCAGCAGAAGCTGAGACGCCAGGAAGGAAATACCGGCCTCCCACATGGTATCGGCGTACTGCTCATCGATCAGATGACCGTGAGTGGAGATGTCCTGTGGCATCGGCCACATGTGCATCACGATGGGAATCGCCGAAGCAATCGCGATCACAACGATCGTCACCGCTAGTAACTTCGCCATATCGCCCCGCCTTTGGCCGGGATTGATCCGGCTCTATTTGGAAATCGCTGCAGTTCTGGCTGCAGCGATTTCGGTTGTTCCGTCAACAACTCAGCAGCTCTCCTGGTTTTTACTTCGCCTTGAATGTGAAGTCGGCAGTTGCCGCGGCACCGGCCGCTACCGTCACCTTTTGCGTCTGGGTGCCAGCGGCTTCCTGCCACGCCGTGACAGTGTAGCTTCCCGGAGGCACGTTGCTGATGGTGTAGGAGCCGTTCGCATCAGTGGTTGCATAAGGCCCTTTGACTACCGCGAACCAACCGTGCATCCAGGGATGGATATTGCACTTTACTTCGATAAACTCTGTAGCTTTCCAGCTCTTTTCGACTGGCGGTGCTCCCGGCGGCTGAGACTGATTCCACGGGATATTGCCGGTCATTGGGTTGGGGTTGGGGTGAATGTTGTGAGCCGTGTTGTCGCTAGTCGTCACCTTGAAGGTCTGGCCCACATCCATCGCCAACACGTGTGGCGTGTACATACAATTTTTCTGATCGAATATCGGGACTGCAGTAGAGGTCTGGGTGCCGCCGCTCCAGTCGGAGATGTAAAGAACCACATTTTCCAGCCCTCCGTTCGCACCAGTCACATAAGTTTCGAGGTGGGCAGGATCAGTGGCGTGGGCCTTCGAGCAGTAAGGGTCCTTCGACATGTCGATGCCCTTCATGTGCGGAGCCGCACCGTCGAGCTTCACTGTCCCGGTAATCTTGCCTTCTCCGGCGGCGTTGACCTTCTGACCCAGAATCAACGCCCCACAGCACACTAGAAATAGAGCTGACAGTACCGCAGCAATTTTGTGTCGATTCATACAAGTCTCCTTAAGCCGCAATCCCCTTTTTCTTGACGAGAAAACGGCAGCCAATTTACACCCATTGTGTCGAAGCCTCCGCACAGCGTGCATTGCCCTGACATTGGGACGGATTTGATAGTGGTAGAGCGGGTTCTGCTGGCTGGTCTTGAGGGTCTGCCCCCAAACCGTCGTGCCGCTGATGAACTTTAGGAAGATGGCTTGAGCCCTCCGACGAATGCATTTCACTGCACTCCTCGCCTTTGACAACGGAACGGGCCGAATCATAGTCCAAATTCAAATGGAAGTGCGGAAATAGTTCTTGCATGAACAAATTGTCATCTTCCGGAAAAGTCGCGGTAATGTTCGGACGCGCGGCATCGTTCCGGACGCACCGCAATCGCGAGTCTGCTTGTCGCGGGCGCAGCATCACGCTGAACTTCGCTCGCGACACATCAATGGGCGTCGTCATCAGATACCTTGCCAAACGCTTGGTTGCGATGCTGCCCACCTTTTATTGCTGCCCCGCCGGGGCGTTGGGATCAACTGGCTTGAGGGCCAATTGTTTCGCCATTTCCTTTTCCTTGCTCTTCTGAGACATAAGTGTGCGCAGGTAGAAGACTAAATCCCACGCCTCATCGGGCTTAATGTTGTCGGCAAACGACGGCATGGGCGTGCCGTCCAAACCGGTCATGAAGATCCTGTAAATATCTCGATCCGTATCGCCGCATTTTGGCCGAGCTCCCTCCGTAAAGTTGAAGGCCGCGATCGGCCGTCCGAGATCATCTTGAAGCGTCGAAGCGGAGGGGCCATTGGCTTGGCCAAGTACGCCATGACATTTCCAGCACTGCACTCTGGCAAAAACATCGCGCCCTGCCTTGATCCGCTCGGCTGTGACTTCCGGTTCGGGAGGAATTTGGATTGGAGTTCCCGGTTTTTCGTTCACCCAGCGTGGCGAGAAGTGCTTAATCCAGGCCACTAGGTCTGCTCTCTGTTGCTTGGTGAAGGTGCTCCATTGCGGCATGTTGGAGCGGTCCAGACCGCGAGCGATGGTGTCGAAAAGATCCTGGTCCGTCGGCAAAGTTCCGGTCGGAGTGGAGCGGCACTTGAAGATACCCAATTGGAAGTCGCGAGGCTTGGGGTCCACCCAAGGGAAGCTTTCGCCATTTCCATCGCCCAGATCGCCATGGCAACCAACGCAATACCGGCGGTAGTCGGTCTTAGCGTCCTTGGCATGACCAGTCATATTCCCGATATGGCTTTCCATGCCCATCCGCGTCTGCAGGTCGTACTGTGTGAGCTGCGCCCAGGAAGTCATCGGAACCGCCAAAACTGCGATTGCGCCCAATAGAACCAACCACGTCTGCAATCTTGTCCGCATGTCTGTCCTCTCCAAGTTCGAGATCTAGAAGTCGAAGTCAAAGCCGGTCAAGACTTCGCTGGTGTTTACGTTGGTGGTGTTCAGCCCAGCCAGCGGTCCAGTGCCATCCTGATGAAGCCAGTTGTACTCGTTATGCCAGGCGAAACCTGCGCGGCTGGTCATGAACGGGTTGTAACGGAATCCGAGAGTGTAGGTGGAGATATTTCCAAGATTGGAAGCCGTACCAGGAGTTGCCTGGCGCGACATCCGAATCGTTTCATATCGTCCGAGGAAGATGAGCTGCGGGCTGTATACGTAGTGCGGCTCAAAGAGGACGCCGTTCCAGGTCGGTGCCTGCGAACCGGCCGGAAGAGCTGTACCCGGCAAGTTGTTCGGCGCACCGGCGGTATCGATCGGATCGCCGTAGCCTTGGCCGAACCACGCGCTATCCGAGCCGTGTTGAGTTACGACCTGCAGATCGAAGTGCTGGCCGAAGTAGAACTGCCCGACGAAGCCTGCCCGCTCGAACGACTTGTTGCCGATTCCAGAACCCGAGATCGGAGTGCCGCCGGAAGTCAAGTAGTAGGTCGGGGCTTCTCCTATCATCGCGTAACCACCAATACGATCCACGCCAAGCTTGCCGGTATCGAAGGCTTGACTTGCCGCGAAGAACCCGGTGTAGGCATTTCCGTACGGTATGCCGACGTTTCCGTCTACCGAACTCAGGAGCGCCGCGGAATATCGAGTGCGATCGTTGTAGGAATGTCCCATCACTTCCACGCCGAGCTGGTTGTCGCCCATGTGGCCGAAGATGTTGCCGTCGCCGACGGGCGTGAAATGGTAAAGCTGATAGATGCCACCGTTTGCAGTGAGCGTCAGGATTCTCTTTTCAGAGAGGAGGTTGTCGAGTTCGAACTTACCGAGCTTCAGGTTCAGCCACGGGCTGCCGAACAGGTTGTCGAGCCGAGCCATGACCGTCTCAAAGTGGAAGGAGGCATGCGGGTCGGACGACGGTAGCACATAGAACGAGAAGTTCTTCTCGAGGGTACCACCGGTGTGGAAGTCCAAACCGCTCAGGTCAAAGCCGGAAGTCGTGATGCGGGAGATTCCCGAGCCCTGATCCACCGCGACCTTGCCGATGCTGACTCGATGCCAGATTGGAGTAATGCGGAAAGTAACGGGCCAATAACCCGGATTCTGCCAGATCGGGGCATCTCGGTCGTTCATGAGCTGATAGCCGTTGTCTTTGAATTTCTGGCCAAAGTAGTTCAGCATCGGCCAGGACTCATGACACGCCGAGCAGCGAAGGCCATATTTGCGAGCAAATGCGGGAAGGGCACTTGCACTTTCGCTTGCGCTCAGGACCATGAAGACCGTGACCAGAGTAACAGTGAAAAAAGTCGTTCCAAGGGGAAATCTGGCGCAAAGGCGAGACTGCGTACTGATGCGCATGCCGCACTCCTCAAGCGAATTGATTCCAACTGAACTGAAAGCCGCATCCCACAGATGCGAAATGCAAGAAACGCCATGAGAAGCGCAACTGAAGGACCCCATCCCTCATGCTGGCTTCAAGGAGAACCTCCAAAATTCCCGGAGGTCCTACCACCGTACCGGGAGGGAACGCTACTATTGACGTCGGGCGAAAGTCAAGAGCGTGTCGACATTTTTTTTACATTTTTTTTACATCGTCATCGGACAAAACGGGGGGCGCGACGTTCCAGAGCCGTGTTCCGGCAACAATTTGGTACTCCCGGGCCTGCAGATTGTGAGCCTTCAAGTGTCCGCCCGTGGATCGAAGCCAAGTGGTTCAACTGAAGCAGGGTCGGGTTGCCGGCCAGCCAGGGGCTCTTGCTCGGTTGGGGTCTCATCCGACAGACCTGAGCCCCGAACCGGCGCTAATCCTCCCTTACGAAGAAGCGCGAAACGGCGGAAAATGGATCAAGAATGGACGCCGCAGTCAGTGAAAAAGAGAAACCCACCCTCTCCATTTTGACTCGGTTTCGCTTCACCTTGCGCGTAGATCAAGAATCGTTTGGACTAACGGCGCAAGCAACCGAGATGACTGATAAGACGTATAATTCGGGGCCGCGTCGTGAGGGTAGATACAGATTCCGATCTGCACCGTGTGAGGACCGGAAGTGCCGATCAAGCAAATCAAGCAGGTCAATCTAAGAGACGAACTCATGCGGGTTCGCCTCAACTTTGATGCCCATCTGGCAGAGGTACTCGTTAGTCGGCCCGACCTGACCTACATCCAAATCGAAAAGGAGTTCGGAGTCAGCGAGAAAGTGATTCGTCGTGTGATGAAGCAGTTCAACATCGGCGCTCGTAAACGCGGATCGAAGCCCCGGCAGCAAGTGCCCAGGGTTTAAATCAGACGTACCCATCATCATTCACGATGTCTCACCCGCACAGTGTGACCGTCCAGACTTTTGTCACGTCAATGTCGCTCGGAGGACGTCGACCGGGAGCGACAAAGTTATAATATTGCTAGCTCCCGCACGATCCGAAATCCTAGCCATACCTCCTTGCGCCTGGACAACTGCATACACACACGCAAGCTGAGGACCATGTCCGGAAGAATGTTCCCCCTTCCGGCGGTGTAAGCCGGGGCCGAAGTGTGTCGGACGGGGCAGGAATCGAGGGGAAAGGCCGCGAAAAAGTGCTCCTTCTCCTCCCCGGCAGTAACTCACGATGAAAAACAGCAAGGGCAATACTGTACCGGTCAATTTTTCAGCAGCCGGCTAGACTAGGAGTTAGAAGGATGCAGAAGCGAGAACTTCGTGTCCTTTCGGCAGGGCTGCGTAATCAGTAAATTTTGTTTCCGGCCATGATTAATTCATCCTGACTCTACGCGGAATCGGAGAGGGGAACGCTCCGTTCCAAGGTTTCGTGGTAGTTCCACGGCATCCACTCCGCGGGCTTAGACTCCACTTCCTGAGCATGGCGCTGCAACTCGGTCAGGTAGTCGAAGGAGTTGGCGTCGCACAACTGACAGGTGTGAATCAAGCTCATGAACAGATCACCCACCTCCGCTCCGTTCAGCGTCCGATAAAACAAGGCATTCTTCCGGTGAAGAATGGCCCGCTTCAGCGCCCTTTCGCAAATGTTGTTATCTAACGGCGCTCCGGCTTGCCGGAGAAACAATGTCAAAGGCCGCCAGTGTCGCAATAAGTACGTGATCGCCTCGCCCAGCCCCGAGTTCGGCTCCGTCTTGCGCTCGGCGAACTGCGCTTCCAGCCACCCATGGAGTTTCGCCATCACCGGGCCGCTGCGTTCTTGATGAAACTGCAGGCGCTCTTCCGGCTTCAGACCACGCTCCCGCGCCTCGGCATCGTGACCATAGACCTCGCCCAGCATCTCCAGTACATAGCGACATTGATCGGGAAAGTTCTCCGCCACTTCTACGATTTGTCTTCTTCCATGGGCCAAGCAATTTGCCAGCAGAATCTCCACCCCCGCAGCCAACTTCGGAGCATTGCGCGAGAGTGCGTCACACATCTGAATAGGCGGGCCCAAGTGCTGGGCACGCTGCTTCAAAACCTCGGCAAGGTTCTCGCCGGCATGCTGGCGTCCGGTGAAGTACAGCGCAATCTCCCAACCCTGGCTGGTGGACACGATGCCGCTGGTGAATACGCCCGTGCGCTCGTCCGACGGTTCGCGCGTGAGACGTAACACTCGCATGCTGGTGTCGTCGTTGTGTACCACCTCACCCTGCGCCGCCTGCCGGATTAACTCGTTGCGCGCCGGTTTGAGTAACTCGGCTGCTTCTTCGACCACTTCCCATTGCGTCGCCGCCGGTAATGGAATCCCCAGCTGACCTTGGAGTTGTTCCAACCGATAGAACGGCGTCCCGCTGCCATACTTGAGTTGCGCGATCATCGCCGCCGCGGTCTCGTCGTATTTTTCCGGACCTACTCCTTCCGGTTCTTGTGCGGTAAATACCTGTCCGCAGGCACCGCAGCGCAGCCGTTCGAGCGAGAAAACGGTGGCCGCCAGCGGCGCCTGCCCAACAATCCGTACCAGCACTTTAGGCTCTTTCTGCCTGTATACGTTGCCTCTTTCGCACTCCGGGCAACGATCCCCGTGCTTCAACCGCGGGTGCGCAATCGCAATCTTCCGCGAACTGACAAACGCCCCTGCACCATTGCGTCCATGTCCGGGCGCTGGGGAAGCATTGCTCTTCGGCTCAGTCCCGGCGTCAGTTTCCGCACCTTCCGATTTTCCCAGCACCGCGCTGGTCTTCTCCGTGCTGCGCGGCCGCACCAGCATCGCCGCCAGCGCATGCAATGCCTCCTTGAGCTTCTCGTAATCGTCCTCGCTCAACGGCGCTTGCCGCGCTCCGTCCAACACCCGGTCCAGCTCGTCCAGATTTACATCGAGTCGTGGTCTCGCAGTTCTCATCCGCGCTCCATGAGCAGTTCGCGAAACTGCTTCGTCAATGGATATCCCAGAACCTGTTTGATCGACCGGTTCGGCACGTAGCTATTCGATTGTTTACCACGTCCCGTCGTCTGGCCCAGCACCACCCAGTTGGCCGCACGATAACAGGTTCCGCGGAATCGTTCCGGATCCACAAACGTCTCCAGGAAGTAGATCGGATGTCCGTAGATCCGCTGCCAGTCCGCGGAGATCTGCAACGCCATGCGGCCCAGGATATGCGACGCCAGGTGTTCCACCTTGACCCATGGCAAGATTAAAAATCGTGTGTTGTAGGCGAGGAAGCGGACATTACGACGACGTGCTTCGGCGCTCCAGCCAATGTAGCGGTCGCGACTACCAAGATGACGCGGGGCCGAGGACCAAGCCAGACAGGCCACTGGCCGCCCTTGCCCCAACACCAAGTACTTTAAGTTTTCTCCAACCGGCTGCTCGTAGCGCAAATAATGATGCTGCTCCAGCAGACTGTTCCACAACGGCTCTTTCTCGGTGCGACGAATCAGCTCGAACTCCAGCGGCTGGAGGTTGCGCAGAGGGCCTTCGATCGGTGTGGCATCGATCCCTACCGGCTCCGGTCTGGCTCGATTGGCAAGCGGGTTATGCCGCACGTAACTCACCGGCGGCAACTTGATCTGGCCGGCACGGTCCAGCATGAGCATCAAGCCGCGACACACCATGTCGCGCAACGCTCCATTCGCCTGGCGCCACTGCCAGGCTTCACAGAGTTTGGTCGATAGTGTGCGGCGGCTTTCCTGCGGGTGCTGCTCGATCAGTGCGCGTATACAAAGGATGTCTTCCTGGCTGATCTTCCGGCCCCGATATCTGAACTCGACCATCATCGACCAGCAGTATGAACTGGTTTTTCTTGGAACGCAAGGGGTAACGCCGTGTTTTTTGTCGTGAGAGTTGATCACTTCAGCACGTTCACTCGCCGCCACATCGGCGCCGCTCGTACGCGCGACACATCGCCCGCCGCCATCAGCAACTGCGCCTCATAGGCTTCCAGGGGCTTGGCGGCTCCGGATCCTTCCGGCCACCACACGAATTTTCCTCGTGAAAGACGTTTTTGTGCCAACCAGTATCCCTGCCCGTCATAGCTGAGTAGCCGGATCGTTGTGCCGCCGCAGCTCCGAAACACGAACACACAGCCGGAAAAAGGATCCTCTGCCAGTTTCTCCTGACAAAGTCGCACTAGAGAATCAATCCCTTTTCGTCCATCGACTCTCTCGATGGCGACCAGCACGCGCATCTGCGGCGTGATCTGAATCATCGCTCGGTTTCCCGCCAGGCCCGCAGCAGGCTGATCCAATCGGGCGATGTGGCAGCTTTCCACTGAATCCGCACCTTGCTTCCGCGCAATGACTCGAACTCGATCAAGCACTCTCCCAGCATCGCTGAAGGTGGCGCGATCAGTTCGACGAATGTTGGCTTGCGTACTTTTCGTCGGCGATGGGAAACTCCGCCGAGCCGTTTCTTCAGCCCTGTATAGTCCAGCCGCAGATGACGCGCGACGGAATACACGCCGTGTTCTCGGGCCAGTTCAACTGCGGCTTGCCACACCGAATCCGGCAGTCTCTTTCCCCGTGGTTGGGTGCTACGAATCTCATCCAGTTGGAGCTGGAACTGCGCGATCGGCTCAGGAATGACTGCTGCGCTCATGCGACTCGCCCTCGGCCGCTCTTCGGCGGCTCAACGAAAGTACCAGGACGAGTTAGTGATCGTCACGCATGCTTGCCGGAAACACACAGAACTTCAAGCCTTACGGACAAGCCGACTCTAAAGGTTGCCGAAAGGGGCGCAACAATCCGGCTGTATTGGCATGACATGTACAATCTGCCCTCGACAATGTTTTCGTGGAGTTTGCCCTGACACCAAAAACGATATCCGCGAAAGATCACGAGAGAATGCTGTTTGAGGCGACCATTGGCTTAAATGATAATGGTGATTGCAGGCTAAACATCTCCGGCAAAGAGTATGATTTGTGGCAAGTCAGAAGGAAAGCACTTGAGCATCTGATGTTCGGCGTCAAGTTATGAATCATCTGGAGGAATTGCAGGACACGATTCGACGCTTGCATGGTTCGGACTCTGAGTACGTGGGAAGCGTGCCAGTAATTGAGAAGTTTGAAGGTGCAACGGTGTGGGACGGAGTGGTTGAGGTTTTCGATCTAAAGAATCACCCAACAGCGTTTCGAGTATATGCGTGGGCGCACGATACTGACGATCCCAAACATCCACGGCGTCATGTAACGGTACTTCACAAGCACCCAATCAACTCTGCGCACGATGCCGTACGCGTCGCTCTCATGAAGGAGTTTAAGAACCTTGGAACGGCTGAAGAAAGCTAGGAAAGTGGGAAGGCCCAAGCTACCAAAGGGTGAAGCGAAGGGCAGATTGTGCCTTTGCGTTTCACGGCAGACGATCTAAAGGCTATCGCGGTGCGAGCCAAGGCTAGCAGTCAAAACGTCTCAGAGTGGATTCGGAGCACGATTCACGCAACGACTCAACCGTGAGCATGGCAAATTAAGACACCACCGCGTTGGACGATTTAGAGCTCGTTCACGAGATCTCAGGGAATGCGCAACGCATCTATCCACTGAGCTGTGGACAGGATACGGCGGTGCTGCGAGGACATTGAGCGATTGCCGGGCGTGGTGATGAGCTTCACCGTTACGTCTGCGGTGACGTTTGGTCATCGCCGGGAAACACGTAGCCCGTCGGCGCTCCTGGAAATACGACAGATTGTTCTCCTTGGATCAAGGTGCCAGTCTGATTGTTCTGCTCGTACCAGGCCAAGTACCCGGATCATGTGGGGCGGCTATAGGGAAGCAAGATCAGTGCACAACCGTCCGTTGCTCTCTCTTTTGTTCCGGTTATTTTCGGCTACTCTTACCCAATCCGGTTACTTGAGGGTAGCCCGTTATCCAGCAGTTGGAGACCGGCGACCACACAATCACACATCACAACCGGACTTGCCGGTTCTAATCCTGTGGGAACGGGAGCTGGCCACTTCCGGAGGCCGATGATTCGGCTGCACAAGAACGCCGTCACCCTGTCGGTTGCACTGGCCCTGGGATTCCCCTAAGATGTCGCGGAGTCTTGGGTCTCTACTTTCTTTCTTACCCTTTCTTCCGCGATTCTCTTTAAATATTATGACTGTCTTACGAACCGCGAACCCGCATGACCCAGTCCTCTGACGCCAACACTCAGACCTCGTCCGCTGACCAGACATCTGTCTCAACCATTGGCCCTTACCGGCTCGTGCAGAGGATCGGCGTCGGGGGCATGGGAGAAGTCTGGCGCGCCGAGCAGACTACGCCCTTTCATCGCACCGTCGCCCTCAAGCTGATCAAGGCCGGCATGGACACCCGTGCCGTCGTCGCCCGCTTCGAGACCGAACGCCAGGCGCTGGCGCTCATGGAACATCCCAACATCGCCAAGGTGTTTGATGCCGGCGCCACGCCCGAAGGCCGCCCATACTTCGTGATGGAGTATGTCCCGGGGCTTTCCATCACCACCTACAGCGACAAGGGTCGCCTCACGCTTCATGATCGCCTGGCGCTCTTCACGCAGGTCTGCGAGGGAGTCCAGCACGCGCATCAGAAAGCCATCATCCATCGCGATCTCAAGCCTTCGAACGTGCTGATCAGCGAGGTCGACCAGAAACCGGTTCCCAAAATCATCGACTTCGGCCTCGCCAAAGCCACCGGCGCACGCCTCGGCGAAGCCACTATGTACACCGAAGTCGGCGGCATCGTCGGCACGCCGGACTACATGAGCCCCGAACAGGCCGACAGCACCGAGCGCAACATTGACACCCGCACCGACGTGTACTCGCTCGGCGTCATCCTCTACGAACTGCTGGTAGGCGTCTTGCCGTTCAATTCGCAGGAACTGCGCGACGGGGGGACGCCCGCCATGCTGGAGAAGATCCGCGCCGAGGAACCCACACTGCCCAGCGCGAAGATCAAGGCGCTCGGCCAGTCCTCGCATGAGTCCGCGGCCAAACGACAGGAGGAGCCGCAAGCCCTGCGCCGCCACCTGCGCGGCGAACTCGATTGGATCACCATGAAGGCGCTCGAGAAGGAGCGCTCTCGCCGCTACGGTTCGCCCTCCGAACTAGCGGCCGACATCCAGCACTATCTGAACAATGAGCCAGTGCTGGCCGGTCCGCCAAGCACCAGCTATCGCGCCGGCAAGTTCGTCCGACGCCATCGCTTCGGCGTAGGCGTGGCCGCAGCCGCCTTACTCTTGCTGATTGCCTTCGCCGTCACCATGGCCGTCCAGGCACGAAGCATCGCCAAGGAGCGCGATCGCGCCAACCGCGAAGCCGCCGCCTCCCAGCGCGTCGCCGACTTCATGGCGCGCATGTTCAAGGTTTCTGATCCCAGCGAAGCCCGCGGGAACAGCGTCACCGCGCGCGAAATCCTCGACAAAGCAGCCAACGAAGCCGATACCGGCCTGGCCAACGATGCCGTCCTGCAGGCCCGCCTTCTCGCTATCATGGGCAACACCTACGAAGGCCTCGGCCTCTATCCTCGCGCGGAGTCTCTGCTGGCCCGCTCGCTCGAAATTCGCCGCCGCGTCCTCGGTCCCGATAACTCCGACACGCTCGCTTCCATGAACGACCTGGCTGAGGCGATTCGCTGGCAAGCCCGCTTTCCAGAAGCAGAAAAACTCTGGCGTGAGACCTTGGATCGACGGCAGCGCCTGTTGGGCCCGGACAATCCCGCCACGCTCGTGTCCATGAACGGCCTGGGCCTGGTGTTGCATGACGAGCACCGCTACCCCGAAGCTGAAAAACTCCTTCGGCAGGAGTTCCAGGCGGATCTTCGCACCCTCGGTCCCTCCGACGGTGCCACGCTGAACGCCGAGAACTCGCTGGCCCTGGTGCTGCACGATGAAGGTCGACTCCCCGAAGCCGAGAAGTTGTATCGCGAATCAGCCGACGGCTTCCGCCGCCTGTTTGGACCGGAACATCCCAACGCTCTTCGCGGCTACGCCAACCTGGCCATCGTTCTCGATCAGGAGGGCCGCTACGCCGAATCCGAAAAGTTGCAGCGTGAAATGATCGACATCAAAGACCGCGTGCTCGGCCCCGAACATCCGCATACTCTGCTCTCCAAGATGAGCCTCGCCGACACGTTAACCCACGAAGGCCGCTATGCCGAGGCCGAGAAGTTGTACCGCACCACAATCGACGCGGCGCGCCTTGCCTACGGGCCGGAGCATCCCAGAACCGTGGTAGGGATGAATGGGCTCGCCAATGCGCTGGTCGCGGACCGCCGACATTCTGAAGCCGAGAAACTGCGCGAGGAAATGGCGCCGATCTACACCCGCCTGCAAGGTCCAGACAGCGCCGACACGCTCGACAACATGGAGAGGCTCGGCATCCTCTATGCGTACGAGAACCAGTACGCCAAGGCTGAAACCTTCTTCCAGCAAGCTCTGCAAGCGGCGCGGCACTCCTCCGATAAATCGCTTCTGGAGAATGTCTGGTACAACTACGCCTGCGCCGCCGCCGTCGCTGGACATCGCGACCAGGCCATCGAATACCTCCAAAAAGCCGCGGATCTTGGAGACAACGACCTCGCCAGCATGGCCAACGATGAAGACCTGAAGTCCCTGCGCCGGGACCCACGCTTCGCCGCCCTGATCGCGCAGGCCAAGGCACGAACCGCTGGCCCAGCGACAAATTAGCATCCGGATTCCTTCTCGAATTTCGAGACGAGGGCGTCCGTTCGTCACATGACGCGCCAACGGAAACAACGTTGTATCCTGTTCTCGATTACCTCCGGTCGCTGACAGCCCGGGCTGACCCTATCGCACGCCATATTTCTCGTCAACCTCGGGGGACCGGAAAGAAGGCGGAGAACCGGTGCCCCTCGTGCTTAACTGGCCCGCGCCGATCTGAAAAACTAGCCCCTGGATCGAGAATTCCCGTTTTCGATTTCCGAGCCCAGATGGGGGCCGGGGGGGCCGGAGAATTTTGTGGCTGTGTGGTCGCCTGTGATCCGGGAGAAATATTCTGCAGCATGAGCATGAAACGTGGACGATTCTTGTCTTCGATGCGGCTCATCCATGCGTTGTTGCAAGTGTGGCAAACAGTGTTGATCGTCTTCTCAAGATCATCATCGATGATCTCGGGACTTATCCCCTCCTGAACCCGCAGGCCGCCGAGATCGATGCCATGTTCTCTTATGAAGCGGTGAACCCAATCCGGCCATAGGTGTTCTTCGCTGCCAGATTCCTTATCGCAGAAGATGCAAGGTGGGACTGGTGCCGGTCTATCGCTGGCTTTGGCCACAAGAGAGTGTGCCTCTTTCTTCGATTTTCGCAGGATGATAGCGACGATGGCCACGGCCAGCCCAACAGCTCCGATGATCGATGCACTTCACCAATTCAGCACGTCAATCAGAATACATCTGTCTGATTGCCGTATGTCGTCCAATCCAGCCTTCTTGGTACGGGCGAAAACTTCAAGATAACGTCCTTCGAAGAGTCAGCCTTCAAGGGCGGTCGCCCCATGGAACGAAATGCTAACGCTGATATTGACGGAACTGAACGACGTTGCCTTCGGGATCCTGACCGTCACACACGCGATAATCTTGAAAATTCCACTCCCGCTCAGGTGGGAAGAGGTCGCCGCCATGCTGGCGCGCCATTGCTCGGGCCGCAGAGAGGCTTGCAACTTCAAAGACAAGCTTCATGGGTGTCTCGATCCTGCGCCGTGGCGGACTTTCAATTTCGATTGAAGATGCGATGCGCTCTGGTACTTTGAGAACGACAAGTTGAAACGCTGGCGAAGCAAGAACCACGTGATTGGTCTCTGCGTGCTCGACCGTAAGACTTAGAACGCCTTGATAGAACGCTTGAACGAGCGCGAGGTTCTTTGCGTATAGAACGGCCCCAGCATGGAATGTTGTTGCCATCAGCTCTCCGTTCTCCCAATATTCGAACCTGCGCAGATCCAAATTGTGCGCTTTGCCGCTAGTCTACAATCGCCGATTCGGAAGCGCGAAGCGAACGTAAGATTAGTGAAGGACAACGCCGCCTTCCGGTTGGCAATCGCGCCGGTTCTTAATTGCAGCGCGACTCTAAGAGGCGATCAATCAGCCGACTGACGGGTTTGAAACGCTCCAGCAAGACCAGCATGTCCTGTTCGAAATCATGCGCAACAATCTCAATCCATCCCTGCATCAGAGTCAGTGGTCTGTAGTCCACGCTCACGTGTGGCCAGGCGTTGCGCATGGATGCGAAGCCGGCTCTGAAATCGTTGGCGAAGCCTCAACTGGTAATCGAATAGCCTTCCAGTTGCCTCAGTTTCAAAGCATGAATGTTGTAGTTCGCCCGACTCTTGCTCGCGGCTTTTTCATCAATCCATACTGAAAAAAAGATTCCTGTCTTGTTTTGTACGCGATCCATTCGATCATTAGTCCAAGAGGCCTTTTGGAGCTTCACTACGGAACAATCATTGTAGAATCCCTGCTTGCAAATGAGACCACCGCTGTTTCCCTCATCAAAACGAGACTTGATCTTCGCGAATACCGGACGAAACCGTTGCACGTCGCCAGCTTCCATCTGTTTGCTCCGCATTCAGGCTAATCGCCCCTACGGCTCCATCTTCTCATCACGGCAGTTTGCATAGCGAGAGCATTCTTTCATTCCTGCAATCGCTTCAGCAAGGGCCACGAGGTCTCCGGTTTTTGCAACACAACGTAAGTGCCGTCAGCGGGTCTGCCGTCTAGCATCGGTCGCGGGCATGGAGGCCCGCACAAATGCTAGCCGCGTTTCTTGAACATCCCTTTTTCCTGAATCGTCACCGACAGGCACCGGTGCTGAAGGAACGAGAGTCATTCCTCAGCCACCTGCAGCAACAAGGTGCGAGCCGCAAGGCGCTGAGGAATCTCTCCGCTGAATTACTACAAGAAGTGCGTCTTCTGAAGCTAACCGAAATGCGAGATGTCTCGTTAGAGGAAATCCGGCGAGCGGCGCGCTATTGGGCACCAGCAACGCGCGAATCCAAAGGCACAGTCCTACGGCAACTCTGCTTCATCCTTTATATATGCGGCGAAGAAGTGGCTGCGATTCCATGGGCGGCTCAAGCTCCCGAGTACTCCGCCGATGCGGTTCGCGGATCAACTCAGCGACTTCGCCCGGTACATGACAGAGGAAAAAGGCCTCTCGCCATATTCGGTGCGGTCCCACTGTTCGCAGACATCAAGGTTCCTGGAATGGTTCAGGGACTGGCATCGGTTGTTGGCGAGGGTCTCGTCAAAGCCACCTGGCCGGTAGTCAAATCAGAACATCCTTTGGGCCACTCTGAGGCGTCATTCTTGGAACTGACCTCGCCGTGGGGTCCGGCCGGCTAAATCATAAGCCAGTCGCGGCTAGACGCAAGACCCGGAACACATTTGGCGCAACAACAGTCGGGAATTAGTTAGGAAGTGCGAGAAAGCCGGCAGTCCGACAGTCCAATTACCAAAATCTTCATCGCCCCTCCGCGCTCACGTGTTTCGTCCGGCCGTGCGCAGGTCTAGGATAGATGTCTTTTGCTGAAATTCCGGCAGATCGGGTGCTTGGCCGACCCAACTCACAACCCGCGGCCACAGTAACGTCGTTGCAGTAGCCTTAGCAAATAAATTGGCGCGTATGGCACCGACGCAGCACCAGTTCTTCAATCTCGTCAATGACTTAGAAGAAAGAAGAAGAATTCAATATCGCGGCCCTGCGTCTTTTTGCGGCATTCCCGCGTATGTATGGGTAGCATGAACGCGACTGCCTGCTATTTCGTGAGTGCGATGGCCGACGAAAACACTGAGATCGCTCGTGGCCTTCGACGTCGCGATCCCGACCTCCTCGACCACTCATCGAGAAGTACCAACGCCGACTCCTGCGCTATCTCCTATACTTGACCGGGCGCCGCGAGATGGCCGAGGACTTCTTCCAGGAGACTCGGATCCGCGTGCTCGAACGTGGCTGCCAGTACGACGGCCGCCATGAATTCAGCACCTGGCTTTTCACCATCTCCCGCAATCTGGTCATCGACGACCTCCGCCGCAAGCGGCCAGCCAGCCTCAAAGAATCAGTAGCCCCCAAACCAGTTCACGACACCTTTTATGTGTTTGCACTTGGTCGTGAACTCAACTCCAGATCTTCCAGTGCCGCATAGATCCTTGTCGCCGCCTGTGCTGCTGGCAAAAGTGAAGAGCACGAAGATCAGCGAGCAATGACGGCCCTGCTACACAGTCTTACGTTCGCCTCACCAGTCTAACTGCGATCCTCAAGCCACGGTTCGAACGCTTGAACTGCGCCTTTGCTCCAAAGAACTATCCCACTATGCATTCCCGGATGGTTCAAATTGAGCGAACCGTACATCCGAAGTCAGCCGAAGTAGACCCGTTCGAGCGGAGTCTTTCCGCAGCCCGCTAATCTCAGCGTTCATCGTGAAGAGCTACTGTCCTTCCGCGAATTCTCCTCATGGCCCCTTGCGTAATGTCGGTATGGCCTTCCGACACGGTACGTATGCACCTCCGGTTATTGACGCCACTGAAAACACGATCTAATCTTCCTCTAACATTTTTCTTCCAGCCCGCGGACTAGAGATTGTGAACTGGGATTACGGCCATGTCCCATAGCTCGATTTGACACTTGAACGCTGAGTCAGCTCCTGCCTGTTGAAGCCACTCCCAGGCACAGTGAGCCGATGTGATAGCGCCCACTTTCGCCACCTACGTCCACTGCGTCATTCAGATAGATGGAGCCATTTAGTGAAGGCTATACAGCAACATGCCAGTCAAGGATCAGAAGCAAATCAAGTAATAAGCAATTTCAATAAGTTGGGTACACAACAACAACAGCAATTGCTGGATTTCTTGAGGTCGTTATGAGACTTATGTTCGCGAAAAGAACAGTATTAGAACAGCCGGTTATCTGCACTGGTGCCGTTAACTCGGCATGCCCCATGATCGTTGGTCATCGGTTCGCCCCCGGGCGCATTACTGCTTCGGGTCACGGGACCAATAGCCAGTGTTCTCATCATTGCCCTCCAAGCGCTTCAATAGACCGAAGCAAACGAGAAGCACGACGATTGAGCCCACGAGGAGAAGCACTCCGGTATTCGTTGTGAATCGAGCAAGGATAAAGACCACAACAGCAATTCCCGCTACGGCTTTGATGACCCACGGACTAGACGCCTCGGCATGGCACCATGTTCGCACAGGCCACCGAAGCGGCAAAGCCATATGAGTGAAATGATTCCGTAACAATGTCGGCTCCCGGGCCCGAGTAGACTCCAAGCGAGAAACAATTAACGGTGCACGAGTGCGTCCAATAGGGTAGAGCCCAAGTACGCCCACGGCCTGCGATGCACGTTTCCTCGTTGGCAGGCGAGGACTTGTGGAGCCGCTCAGGATTTGGGTCGTTGAACCGAGAGGGGGGACCTGATGGGTCGAATCAACCGGTTGAGAGTGTGAAGCCGAACCTATATTTTGTCAAGTCGACCCCAACTACCCGATTCGGAGGCCGAATTCTGGACCGCTCGCAAACCCTGAAGCAATCTGTGAGTTGGTGAAACATCCCCATATCACTCATCCTATGAAAAGGGATGTCAAGTAAAAAAGCTTCTCCCCGCCCCTTTCTGAGAGATGCGGGCGTGGTGACTTACATCCAGCCCCACCTCATTCCTCACCTCATTCTTAGAGGGGTTATTGGTTTGGTCGCTTTGGCTCGCCGCACTTTCCCGCGGCCAGAGTTGCCGCTTGCTGCGGAACCGGTGCGGGGTTTGCATCAGCGCGATCAAGCGGGCGGCTCGAATCGGACCAATGCAGGGAATCTGGCGCAGCAGTTTCGTGGCCTTGTGTTTTCGACTCTCGGCCAAAAACTCGGGCCGCACCTCTCGCCGCAAGGCCTGCAATCCATCCAGCTGTTGATCGAGCAGCTCCGCCCGGCGGCGCACCCCGGCATGCGGAATCTTGCTCAACCATTCCTCTCGAGCGCGCGCAGCATAGACCTGGGTGCCGGCACAAGGAATGCCCCAACCGCGATACAGCGCCTTCAGGCGATTCATCACGCGCGTCAAATCTTTGCTGATGGTCTGATAACTCCGCCCCAGCTCGCGCAAGGTTCGTAGTCCGTTTTCCCCGTGGTAGACCGGTCGCAGCATCCCGGTGCGCAACAAGTCGGCTAGCTTCTGCGCATCCACCTTGTCGCTCTTGCTGCCCTCCTTTAACAAGGCATTGCGCCGCGGATTGCACACCACAATGTGCTGCACCTGTGGCTGCAGCAGATCGTACAGCCAGGCCGCCCAGGTGCCTTCTTCCCAGGTCAGATGCAGCTCGCCCCGTAGACCGTGGAGAAACTGCAGAATGCTGCTGGCTTTGGTTTCGATCACCGACTCCATCACCAGCTTCCCCGTGCCGTTCAGCACAGCGATCACGGTCGCTTCCTTGTGCACGTCCATTCCGATATATTTGACGTCGTGACTCATTTTGAGTTGCCTCCTTGGGGGGAAAGATCATTCGTGCCAACGGTTGTCTTTCCCTCAAGGTAAAATGCCATTCTCCAGACGATTTGCCTATGCCCTTCTGCAGTTCTTCCCACCGCCTACACCGCAGCGCAGGCGGCGCCCGTCACAGCCGCCTCCCTTTGAAGCGGGGCGCTTTTTCATAATGCATTGACCCGATGAATCGGGAGGTCTTGAGTGAAATCGCCTTGATTTCGACACTTAGGCCCCGGGGATGCCAATTCTAACCAGCTTTCCGTTTTCAAAACCGGAAATCGATGCCCGCGAACACTAGTCGTTGCCAAGTCCCTCCCGGATCAGTGCCAGAGTACTCGCCGGTTGGATGGCCATAAGTATTTCTTACTTCGTCAACGGATGACTGTCAGTTGACGGCCTTGTCGGTCCGCCCACAGAAACCCCCAATCTCTTCGCTGTCGCGTTGCCCGTTGTAGTAGAAGTAAATGGCATGGACTCTGTTGCTGGAGTTCTCGAACGAGACTTGAACTCCCTTCGACGTATAGTCCGTGAAATAGACATCCGAATACCTGCGTTGAAGTTGTCCGTCCCCCAGAAAGTCATCGACCGCCTGCAAAGCAGCGCCTATGCGAACAGGCCCCCATCCTTCACCCGCAACGATTCTGGGCTGCGCTGCGTCGTCCCGGCATTCAGTTTTGGCTGGGCCGCTCTGATCGCGGATGGCTCCGCACCAGTCGATTTCATCTTTCGGGGGCGGACGCTTTGCTGCCACTGACTCGATGTTCTGCAAACTACATTCGAGTTTAACGAGTGGTGTCGGATAGACGGGTTGATGCACGTCGAGAAAAGGGTAGAAGTTCTCAATCTGATTTTCTTGAGTTTTATCGGGTCGATTGATTTCGAGCGATTTCTGCGAAAAAAGAAGTCTATCGGGCGTGTCTTGGGAGATACCTTCTTCGAAGGGACCGGATTTCGCGACTGTCCAGAAGCTCTGCTAAACGGCCAATCTCATCGGGGCCGATTGTGGCCTCGAACACTGAGCGCGGTCCCCTACCATCTCCCGGCACTCGCCTCTCGACGCACCCGTCGTCGAGGTTACTTCCTCGTAAGTTGATGCTCACGAAAGAACGCCCACATCTGTCTCGTCGCGTCGCTGCTGTGGCTATACCGCCCGAGCATCCATTCCGCCGCTACCCGCTTGCCGCCGGGCCACTGATGGCCCTCTCCCCTGATCGTGTACAACAGCACGCCCGCGTTGTCAGCGCAGTCCGTGTATTGCAAGCGAATCACATCCGCAGCGATGGTAGATTCGATCGGATTCGGCCTGCACTGGTTTCGCCGAGACCAATTCGCCATAAAGCTGGGAACACTCGGAAATGTGGCGGCGCCAAGCTTTGACCAGCCGCCGTTGTAGGGACAAACGGGATCGGCAGTTCCATGAAAGGCAATCACCGGTACCGGTCGGTCGTCTGTGCACCAGTCCCACCCCGGGTCGAGCCCAGCCGAAACCATCCCGACCGCAGCGATCCGGTCCGACAGCGTGCACGACAGCACGAACGCCATGCCTCCGCCGTTCGACATTCCGTTTGCGTAGATCCGCGTCTTGTCGATGTTGTAGGACGACTCCAGCTGGTCGATCAACTCCGAGATGAAGATGACATCGGGCATACGCGATGGCGTTTCGCTGCCAGTCATTTCCCATGACTTGGGACCGAAACCGGTTCCCTCGGGATAGACGACGATGAACCCGTTCTCGTCGGCCACCGAATTCCATTGGCTAATGACCATCGCGGAGCTATCCCATGACATCGAGGTGTGAAGGGTAATGACCAGTGGCGCCGGCTTCGTACGGTCGTAACTCTTGGGGACGTACAGCAGGTACTCCCGCTTCTGGCCGGAGGAAATGATGGTACCGGTGGTGGCGCTGGTCCAATTCGGGAAGTAGAAAACGGAGTAGAAAAACCCGAAGAGAATCAAAACCAACACGATAGGCAGGCCAATGAGAACCAGCCCCGCGCGGATCGCGACCTTCCTGATGTTCATGGCAATCCTTGAACAAACTGCGGGCGGTCTCTAACGGTCGCGATGAGCCCTGGATCGACGCACCGCCGTAGCCCTCTCAAGTTACGGCATTATCACCGGCGGAGGTCTAAAACAAGCCAGAGGTGAGAGCCAACTCTGCGCGCAATTATAGCCTGCACAGTGCTTCGCGGAGGGCTGCGAGGATTGTGGACGTGTCGTCGGCTAACCTTACCTTACCGGATTATGGAAGGGTTGCCCGTTATCCTCCCGGAATCGACTGCGGTGGGGTGGACTAACCTTTCGGGCTTCGGGCCAATCAAGGCCAATTGATACTTTCAGAAGAAAAGACTGGTCATCGTCCCAAACTGTGTATACTCAGTCTAGCAATATGCACAGTGGCATCGTAATCTCGCAGTCCGAGAGCCGCCCGATGTATCTCCAGATTATGGAGCAGATCAAGCAGCGCATTGCGGTCGGCGATTGGCGTTCAGGACAGGAGATTCCCTCCATTCGTCAGCTCGCGGTCGAGCTTCGCATCAGCGTTATCACTGTTAAACGCGCCTATTTGGAACTGGATCGGGAAGGCGTCATCGTGACCCAGCACGGCAAGGGGTCGACGGTTGCCACTGATCCCAATCTAAGCCCTCGCCTCAACGACCGGGAACTCGCAGAACATATCGATCAGGTTGTGCGGCTTGGAGAATTACTTGGGCTAACACTCGAAGAACTAGCCTTCAGGCTGCGCGAAGCAATGGACCGAATTATGAAGGAGCACGCATGACCGAACACACTGATCTAGCAGTGCATTTTGAGGGTGTGAGTAAGAAGTATCCCCACTTCACTCTCGAAGACATAAACCTGGAACTTGAACAAGGCAGCATCATGGGCTTCATTGGTGCGAACGGCGCCGGCAAATCTACGACCATCAGAATTCTCATGGGCTTGGTGCACCAGGACTGCGGTACGGTTCACGTTCTCGGCCACCCTATGCCTGCCCAGCAGGCTGCCGCCAAGCTGGACATCGGCTTCGTTTCAGAGGACATGCGACTCTACGGCTCTGCAACCATCGGGTGGCATATGGAACTCATCCGCTCAATCTATCCGACCTGGGAACAGGCGTACGCAGAACATCTCTATCGGCGGTTCGATCTCAACCCGCGGCAGAAGATCAAGGGACTCTCCCATGGACAGCGCGTAAAGTCAGCGCTGTTGCTGATCCTCGCCCGGCGCCCACGTCTCCTCGTACTGGACGAGCCCACAACAGGCCTCGATCCAGTAGCGCGTCGTGAAGTACTGGGTGAACTGATGGAGGTACTCGCCGACGAGCGCCGCACCATCCTCTTCTCTTCGCACAACACTTTGGACGTCGAGCAGATCTCGGACAAGATCACCTTCATCGACAAAGGAAGGATCATCGACTCTGGTGACAAGGAGGGCTATCTCGACCGCTGGCGTCGCCTGAGACTGGATGTCCCTCCGGGTGTGGCGCTGCCTCGGCTTCCTGGCACCGTGGCAACCGCAAACACAGGCCGAATTGCAGTCTTGACCACAAATAAGTTCGATCCAGCCATGGCCGCGCTTTACCAGGACGCGGGCGCGACCGTGCAAAGTATTGATCGTATGACGCTCGAAGAAATCTTCGTCACCAACGTGGAAAGCCAGAGGGAGCAGGCACACGCATGAACTACTCGATGGTAAAGATCCTCATGCTCAAAGACTGGTATTTACAGCGCTGGATAATTCTAGGTTCGGTCCCGGGCGGATTGCTGGCGCTGGCCATTACTGTCACGATGGGTAAGGCCGGTTTCTTTCTGGGCATCATGCTGCTCGTGACCGTCCTGGTCGCTCTGGGCGCCCAAATGGCAATTTCCACCGTAATCAATGAGCGCAAGGAGCAGACACTCAGCTTCATCATGGGCCTTCCCGTCTCTTTTCGCGAATACACGACCGCGAAAATCCTGGCGAATCAGCTCGCGTTTCTCTTGCCATGGACGGCCATCCTGCTGGGCTGCCTCACCGTGATCCTGGCGTTCAAGGGGATCCCGCACGGCATGGCGCCGTACGTCTCCATCATGTGTACCGAAATTCTAGTCAGCAACTGCCTGGTCTTCTGCGTCGCCATCATGACAGAGTCCCAAGCGTGGACAATCGCAGCCATCATAGTGGGTAACGTCGCCTTCAATGCTGTAGGGTATTTCGTCGCCCAGATCCCGAGCATCGCTGCGAGGATGAACGGGGCCAACATGATCTGGAACAGCGCTGCGGTTGTACTCTTGTTCAGTGAACTGGTATTAGTCGTCCTGCTTCTCACGCTTACATTCTTCGTTCAATCTAGAAAGACAGACTTCATCTAAACTGCCACCTACAGTTCGCCTACAAAAGTGAATCTTCAACGACAAGAGTTGTGGACCGTTGAGACCGCTGTGTCGGCCTCCAGCACAGTTGAGTTTGCATCCGGCACTGTTCAAGCTAAACGATGCGGACAGGTTGTCGAATTGAAGCACCTACGATTCCATCTTCTCATCACGGCAGTTTGCACAGCGAGAGCATTCTTTCATTCCTGCAATCGCTTCAGCAAGGGCCACGAGGTCTCCGGTTTTTGCACAAAACGTAAGTGCCGTCAGCCGGGTCTGCCGTCTAGCATCGGTCGCGGGATGGAGGCCCGCACAAATGCTAGCCGCGTTTCTTGAACATCCCTTTTTCCTGAATTGTCACCGACAGGCACCGTTGCTGAAGGAACGAGAGTCATTCCTCAGCCACCTGCAGCAACAAGGTACGAGCCGTAAGGCGCTGAGGAATCTCTCCGCTGAATTACTACAAGAAGTGCGTCTTCTGAAGCTAACCGAAATGCGAGATGTCTCGTTAGAGGAAATCCGGCGAGCGGCGCGCTGTTGGGCGCACCAGGCAACGCACGAATCCAAAGGCACGGTCCTACGGCAACTCTGCTTCATCCTTCAGCAGAGATGCACGAATGCCGCACAACGCGAGTTCTCCTCTATGGCGCTGTGCAGCTATGCAACCGGGCAACCACAAACACGGGTTATGACAGTGCTCACGGGGTTAATGAGAACGAAGAGGATCCCACGATTGCAGTCGATCGGTTTCTCCAGTATTTGGTTTCACGGAGTCGCTTGAAAGCGAATTCTCACACGACAATCAAAACCCTCACTGCAAGCCCGACTGAGTAAGCTTCACGGCACAATGGGGGTTTGCAGCTCCGCCGGACACATTGCACTTCTGGTTATTCACCGACCCCTGTCCGAGGGTCGAGAAATAGATGTTCGTCCCACCGTTCGACAATTGGTTGTCGATCACGATTCCACTGGTCCCTCCGAGAGCGTTGGGGGACGTCACGCAACTGGATGTCGGTGCGCCGGTGCAGGTGGGTGTCGTCAGCGAGGTTGTTATTGTCGAGCTTTCCAGGAATCCATCGCTCGATCCCGTTCCAAAGAACAGCCGATCGGTTGCTCCGTTGTAGAACTCGGTCAGCGGCGAGCACTCGTCCCCCTTCGTTGTGTTTATCTGAAAGGCGGACGAGGCTGTGCTGGTGATGACGTGGCTGGCGAACGGGAAGAAATACATCTTTGGATCCGCTGGAGCGCCGCCGGACTGTACGAATCCGCACGCGATCATGTGTCCTGAAGTCGACCCATTCACCCAGAAGGCATTGTCAAACGTTCCCGAGTGTACGTTGTTCCCCGTGCAGTCTCCGGTCCCTGTCGCCGATCCCAGGTCCACGGTGTTGCTCGTTGTGGGCGTCCCTGTTGTGAAGTTCGCCGGAAGCTGTGTGACCGCCCCGCCGATGCCCGGCACAAAGCTGCATCCGGTAAAAGCGAACACCTGGTCGGTTGTGGGATTGGCGGGATCCGTGACCGCAATCGGTGGATCCACAATCCCCGTTCCTGCGCCTCCGCTCCCTGTTTGTCCTGCCACGAACGCCCACCCGATCGTCTGCTGCGCTGCGAACGTCTTACCTGGGCTCGTCAGTTTGACTGAATACAAGTACCCCTCCCCGTCTCCGAGAAAGATCAGACCGGACGTGTCATCGACAACCGGAGCGGTCAATACCGTGTTCTGTTTGTTGGTCGAGACCGTGACCGGCCAATTGCTGGGATCGTTGACGAGCGCAGGTGCACCGCCTCCGAAAACGGGTTTGACCTTATAAAGCAGGCCATTGTCGGCACCTACGTACGCCGTATCCGTGTTGTAGTCCACCCAGGGCGAGGAATTCGAATTGCTCGCGCTGCTTTCGATAATCAGATCCGTCATGCAGAACTGGGTCGTAGGATTGGTGCAGGGAAACGGGGTGAGCGGACTCAACACCGTTCCATTTTGAGACGGCGGCGTCGGAAGCGGATTCGGCAGGACGAGAACGTGGAAGTACGAAGCCCCGCTGGTGCTTTCAACAAACGCCACTTTCGTCCCATCGGTCGACAGCACGGGCGATGTCTTGATTTGACCCCCATGTATCAGCGCGTGGAAGGCGAATGCGACCCAGGGCGATCCGCTATTGCAGGGCGGACTCGCTCCCGTGTACAGGTTGTTGATGCCGACCAGATTGGCCTGCGTCCCTGAAGTCACAGTGAGCCCAAACACAACGTAATCAGAGATGCAATTCTCCGCGACTACGTCAAATTGGTATTTCGCCGGAAATTGGTTCTGCGGCACGTATCCGTTCTCCAGCGAAACAGCCCAGTCGATCTTCATTTCACGCCGAGGCCGACGCATCCTATGGCGGAAGTTTTCAATGGCCACTTGCCGCATCACCATGTTGTAAACATAACGCGGGTCGCGCTCTCCTGCAGCCAGCACTTCCTCGGCTCGCATGCCCGGCATCAACAAGTGTCGCGCACTCCAGTCCTGCGGATACCCCAGGTGCGTCTGGCCCTCCCTCGCGTCATCCGGTGAGGTTCCGTCCGCCCCTGTCTGACCCGACAGCGCGCTGCCCAGGAGTAGCAACCCGGCCGCCAAACAGAACCAACGGAACACCTGTCCCCACATCGTTTTTCTCCTTAACGTGCACCATTGTGCCGTTCTTATCCCATTCTCATCTTCGCTTATATTTGGGAAGACTAGGAGCTTACTTTCGTAACTCAAAACGCTCCACCGGATTCTGGCGTGGTGACCGACGTGTATGGTCACAATCAACATCGTCCGATCTGGAACGAACAGCCGAATCCCGTCCTTCTCAGTTCTCTCCGTAAATCTTTCAGGCGCTGAGGAGGCTATCCTCTCCCAACAGACGGTCGGGTTGGAATGAGTTAGTCAGGGACTGGATTTGAATCAGTGGACCCGCGGAACGTGCTCGCGCCCGACTCGGCATGTTTGCCGAGGGGATGCCTGTTCTCTGGAAAGACTTCTCGCAATCTGCTGTGGACGGCCCTCGCATGTTGCCCTCCATGTAGGCCAAGCCGGGGCAGCGAGTGCATGTTCCTACGTGGGCACACGTCGAACAGGTCGGAAGATTCCTGGCACGGATCGAGCGCACCTCCTTCAACTGCGCGGAGTGGCGCCAGATGTCGAGGAATCTCTGTCGCCGCACATTGCCGCTGGGAAGAGGGAATTGCACACAGGGAAAAACATCACCATACGGAGAAATGTAGCATGCAGTGTGACCGGCGCTGCACGGAAGACCGTCCATGATTTCTTCGCCAGGCGCGGGCGGAGGAGCGCAGAATTCTTCCACGTTGCCCACCAGTTCCTCGTTATGGAAGATTTGCTTGAGGTCAGACCCAGGTATTCGCAGGGCGAGAATCGATCTATCTCCGTCCATTTTTGGCGTGATGGTAGGGTCGAGCGTGTAGGCTGCTCCCAGTTCGCTGGCCAGCGTGATCACGCCTTGCTGGTCGGAGAAATTGCCCGCCATCAGAACATTGGCAATAGTTACCTTTAGCCCCTGAGACTTCAAGAATCGAATCGCCCGGATGGTTCGCTTCAGTGACCCCGGCAGTTTTGTGATGGCATCGTGCACTTCGGGCCGATGCGAATAGACACTGATTTGTACCTGCTCGACGCCGAGCTGGCGAAGTCTTGCGGCCTCCTTCTCGCGGATCATCACCCCGTTGGTCTTCACCTTTACGTTGAACAACAGTTGCCGCGCCCGCTCCACGATTTCAAAGAAATCACGGCGCATCAGAACTTCGCCCCCGCTGAGAGTGAGGAAAAAGACGCCGGCATCCGCGAGCTGGGTGAGCACATCGGCTATTTCCGCCGTCGTCATCTCGCCATGATCGTCATGATCCAGGTAGCAATGCACGCAGCGCTCATTGCAGCGGTAGGTGACATCGAGGTGAACGCTAAGAGGTAGGCCCAAGCTCAGCGCTTTTTGATTCATCTCGGCTAGAAGGCTCATCGGCTCTCCGGAGATGCGGAAGAATCCACCAATGGCTGATCCGACACCAGCAGAATGCCGTGTTGTGAGAGTTCGTCGACGAAGCGGTCGGCGCCGCGCTGCGCTCGTTCCTGCTCGACATCGAATTCCTGGCAGATTTTGTCAGCGACGATTTCCGACAGCGGCGTGTGGCCGTCCGCTGCCTGCCAAATCGCGGAGGCGACTTCATTGAGGGTGAAAAAAGTCGAATCGGCGGTCGACATCACCATCATTTCGCCGCCCAGCATGCGAGCGGCGATTGCCGAACTTCGCGCAATGTATTTTTCGGCCATCATGGTTCTCCGGTAACTAACGTATGATGTCCCACACTCGCCGGTCGGGAACGAATATTAAGCGGCGGATGGGAACCAAACTTGCAAACTCGCACGCCGATTGAAAAACGAGTTCCACCAAGTCAGGATCATCGGCGAAAAACAAGATGTTCCTCAGAAGTCGCTGAATGGCTTCCGTTGGGCCAATCGGTTCGATCTTGTTCTGCAAGCCTTTCTCAAGCAAAAACAGTGCGCTAAGGGGGGCGGTTTGGTTCTCGCCAACCCGTGCCAACTCTCCCGCAAAAGGCGTCCCGCAGGCCATATACCGATTGCCTTCGCGCCGTACGTAGGAGATTTCGTCGGTCAGCAGCGTTGCGTCGAGCGGCGCCAAGCGGGAGATCGTCGTCTTTCCCGCGCCGGAAACCCCGGAAAACAGAAAAGCCTTCCCGTTGCGAATCGCACTGGCGGCATGAACCAGAAAACCTCCCTGCCGCGCCAGGATGAGAGTGTGAACGATGCGCAAGACGCAATCGATGGCGTAGGGGGTGCGCGATTGACGGATCTGACCATGGCTGGCGTCCGGATTCCAGTGTGCGCGGAAGTCGCCCCGCTTCAGCAACCACTCTCCGGCCTCGATTGTCACCTCCAATTCATCGTCGGCGGGGGCGGATTCCGATGGTTCGTAGAGATCGATGTCAAACTCGAATTGCGAACTCGGAGAAGTCCCCACGAAACCCTCGTAGCGATTCTCGATCAGCCGACGAAATGAGTGGTCGTGGGTGCGCACGGCAATCGCCATTCCGCCAATCTCGATGGATACGGCCTCTTTCGCGGTTGTGGAGAGGGTAGTTGTCATTGATGAGAAGTGTGAGATGGAGAAATGCCGGGAATCCCGCGCACTGCACCGAAAACGGCACGGAGGAACTGCCCAGTACGCGTCGTGCCTGCTTGCAGGCACGACGCATGAACGCGCAACGTGAGATTGCGGCATCGGTCCCAGCGGCAGAGCATCCGCGCGAGAGCGGAATGGAATGGCGACACTCGTCGGCTCGGAACGAAACTGCGATCGCCACGGCGAATACCAACCACTCGGCCCAGCAGTTCGGATGCGTTTGCGGAAGGATCGTTGTGCGGCAGTGCGTCACCTCGCGTGATCCACGAAACGCGATCCTGGCTTTGTCGCCTTTCGATCAGCCGGTGAACAAAGACGCGATTCATGCGCAGAACCAACACGATGTCTCCGGGAACGACCTCGTCGTAGGCTGCGCTTTGAATAGTGAGCAGATCGCCAGGCCACACCGAGGGAAGCATGCTGGTTCCCCATGCCTTGAGGTAAACGGTACCGTAGCAGCGAAGCATCTCGGTCGCAAGACCAAGCTTGGGATCGTCGCGATCTTCCGGCCTGGATGGCATAGACGGCATAGATGGCCGCACCCTACGAGTTCATCCGGTGGAACCTGCACTGAAAGTTAGTCGGTTGGACCTTGCCACACGACAGCGCCATCGTCTCGAAAACCCGCTCGTGCCGGAATGCAGGGTCTTGATATTGCTTTTTCGCAGCGCGGGGAGACTCGCTTTCGTTCTTCTTGCTCGTGTTCCAGTCCTGTTCAGCCATAAGAAATTGAGTTCTAGCTGCCTAGACTGCGGAGTCCGCGAACCGGTGATGCGCGACTACGAACCACTTCCTTCGCGAAGCGTACAACAAGGAACCGATAAAGCCGATTATCACGGCTGGTACTGGCCAAAAGATAGGACTGTTCGGCCGTCAGACAGTTGAAGAAGAGTGAGAAAGGACGATTCCGCGGTCAACGAAGTCAAGTCCGCTTCGCAAACCATTCGGTTTGTGATCGCATTGCATTCGCCTTAGGAAACCCTCGAAAGCGTACTGCCGATGTGCCTTGCAGAGAAAAGCCGGTACATTGATCGGCTAACGGCTGAGCGGCGCGTTCTCTCCTGTCCGTTTTGTTTGGGCGTTATCGCGAAAAACGGGCATAATTCGCGGATTTCCAGGCAAGGGATGGCGGGAATTGGCTGCAGCTAAGACTTGCTGGCGGAGAGAGTGGGATTCGAATTTACTCGAAAACGTAGTTTCAACAACATAGAGCGCACGGCGGGCACCGTAAAGCAGTAGAAGGCAGTAGTAAGCAGTGCTAACGGATCACAAACGGATCACGGCTCAGTGATTGCTTGAAAAGCGCCAAGGAAGGGGCCCCCGAACATTGATGTTCTAGCGCGTCATTCCCTGTCGAGGAATTCCGAACGGTATGGCCTGCGTCGGAATCAGAGTTTCAACTTCCAACTGGCGACAATTCGGGAGTTGATGGCGATAAGGGCGTTTCATAGGAGTAATCCCGAGAATTTATCGTAACCGGCGCTCAACGAATCGGTTGGCCGGAAGTCGTCGGCCGGAACGCCAATTGAGAGCCTCCCCTGCGATCCCCCTTCTCCGCTCTTCCTGTTGCTTTCCCAATGGAAATGTGGCAATGCTCCTGTTGGTAGCCAAAATGTCAGGACCATGGTGCCAAATTCCATGAAGCCGAAGAAGGACGTACAACCGGGGACACTGGCCCTGATGGTGCTGAAGACACTTGATGTACTCGGACCCTTGCACGGTTACGGGATTGCGCGCCGGATTGAGCAGATCAGTGGCGACCGGCTCTTCGTGAATCAGGGGACTCTCTACCCTGTCCTGCTCAGACTGGAGCAGGAAGGCGCGGTTGAGTCGGATTGGGGACCATCGGAGAACAATCGGAGGGCCCGCTTCTATCGGCTGACCCGCGTCGGGCACAAGCTCCTCGAAACCGAAAAGCGGGATTGGGAGCAGACGGCATCGATCATCGCTCGCTTCTTTGAAGTTACGGCCGAGGATCTGGCATGAGAACGCTAAAGCGGCTGGTTGCGCGAATCTGGAACTTCTCGGCGGGCCTTCGCGGCGATGCGCGACTTCGTGAGGAGATCGAGGCGCACATAGCGATGCAGTCGGAGGACAACGTCCGAGCTGGAATGCCTCCCGCCGAAGCTCGCCGCCAAGCCATGCTCAAACTCGGAGCAGTCGAGGCGATTCGAGAGCAGTATCTCGCAGAGGAGGGACTGCCGCTTCTTGAACATCTGCTGCATGATGTCCGACACGCGCTGCGTCAGTTGCGAAAATCGCCAGGCTTCACGGCGACGGCTGTGATTACGCTGGCGCTGGGCGTTGGTGCGAATGCAGTCGTTTTCGGCGTTCTGAATGCACTGGTGTTGCGCCCGCTCAACGTCTACCAGCCAGGGCGTCTCTTTGCGGTCGAGCACAAGGAACACGCCTCCTATATGCAGTCTTATCCCGACTACATCGACTATCGGGACGACAACAGCACCTTCAGCGGGATGGTCGCGTACGATACGACCGACCTTGCTGTCGTAATCGGAAACTCCGCCGTCAAGAGCTATGGCTATCTGGCCTCGGGAAACTACTTCGACATGCTGAGCGTGCAGCCGGCAATCGGCCGGTTCTTTCATGCGAGCGATGAACACGGAGTGAACTCCGCACCGTATATCGTGCTCAGCTACGATTTCTGGCGGTCGCGTTTCAACAGCAATGTGAACATTGTTGGGACAACGGTCAGTCTCAACACCCATCCTTTTACGGTGATTGGCATCGCTCCCAGCGATTTTCATGGAATCGAGACCTTTTTCTGGCCGGACTACTGGATTCCGCTTGTCGATGCACCAGAGACCGGATACAGTCCACACTTTCTTGCCAATCGCGCGACCCACAATCTCTGGATATTGGGACGGCTGAAACCCGGCGTTACGCCACTGCAGGCCAGCGATAATTTGAACGCAATTTCCCGCCACCTTGCCCAGCAATACCCCAAGGAGGATGACGACCTCGACGCACGTCTGGTTCGGCCTGGATTGATGGGCGACGTGTGGGGCGATCCCATCCGCGCGTTTCTTGCGGCCATCATGGTGCTGTCTACGCTGGTACTGCTTGCCGCCTGCGCCAATCTGGGAAGCATCTTTGCGGTGCGGGCCGCGGATCGTGCTCGCGAACTGGCACTTCGCCTCGCGATTGGGGCAAGCCGGGCCAGAATCCTGCGCAGTCTGCTCACCGAGGCGGTGCTGGTGTCTGTGCTCGGCGGCTTCACCGGCACGTTGTTCGCATCGATCCTGCTTCAACTCTTGAGCCAGTGGCAGCCTTTCGCGGATTATCCGATTCATGTGGTTGCCCTGCCGGATGCAAAAGTCTACGTACTCGCGCTGGTGTTATCCGTGGGCAGCGGCCTTTTCTTTGGGCTCCTCCCCGCGCGACAAATCTGGCAAACGGATGCCGTGCAGGCGATGAAAGGCGGCACGAGCGTCGGCCCCGTCTTGCGCCGCTTTTCGATGCGCGACGTACTACTGTGCGTCCAGATTGCGCTTTGCACGCTTTTGGTCACGGGATCCTTCGTCGCATTCCGCGGCATGGAACGGTCTCTTCACACACCCCTCGGCTTCAGTCCGCAGGGCGTGACAATTGCGGAGACGCAACTGGGCATGGGCGGCTACACGGAAGCTCAGTCGTGGCTAGTACAGAAGCAGATGGCTGACGAAGCGATCCAGATCCCAGGCGTTTCATCGGTGGGTCTCATTGATCGCGTGATGCTGGACAACGATTGCTGTGGGAGTGAGGGAGTTTATCGCCAGGGCACGACTGATTTCCGCTCGTCCCAGGAGGGCTTCGACGCCCACAATTTCTCCGTTTCTCCAGGATACTTTGTCGCCGCCGGAACCCGTCTGTTCGCCGGTCGTGACATCAGTTGGCATGACGAAGCCAACTCTTCGCAGGTTGCGGTTGTCAACGCCACTTTTGCGCATCTGCTGTTTGGCAATGCTCCAGCGGTCGGTCAGCACTTCGAGTTGTTCGGCGGAACCCTCAAGGAAATTGTCGGCGTAGTGGAAGACGGGAAATACGAAACACTCACAGAAGCTCCACAGCCCGCCATGTTCTTTCCCCTGGCTCAGGGAATGAATAGCAACGATACGGCACTGGTGGTTCGGTCGGCCTTCCCGCCCGCGGATATCGCTGCTGCGCTCAACCGGATGATGAACGCCATCGATCCCAATATCCCACTGACTATTCGCACTTGGCCCAATGCTCTCGATCTGGCCCTCTTCCCGGCACGCGCAGCGACCGGTGCTCTTGCCATTCTGGGGCTGATGGCGGCAATGTTGGCTGTCACAGGCATTTTCGGAATGGCGGCTTACAGCGTCAGCCGGCGGATGAAGGAACTCGGGATCCGCGTCGCACTCGGTGCGCGGAAGGTGCAACTGATGAGCGCCGCAGTAGGGCGTCCAATTGTGCTGCTCTGCGTCGGATCGGCTTTGGGTTTGGCTGGGGGAATCTTCGCAAGTGGCTTGCTGAGGCAGATTGTGTATCAGGCGAGTTCAGGCGACCCGGTGGTGCTGGCAGGCGCAGTGTTTACGATGGCGTTGTTGGGTTTTGCTGCGTCGGTAATTCCGGCGCGGCGAGCGCTCTCCATAGACCCGTCTAGCTTGATGCGGGAAGAATAAGGCTGAGAGGCCTTATCCTCAACCGGGCAAAAGCAACCCCGGGCGGTTTGCCCACCTCAAGCCAGGATTAGTAACGGCAAGTCGGCCAGCGGATATCAATTTTTACGCCTGTTCCTCACGACGGCGCATCCGGCTCCAGGCCGATGTGATCATTGACCGCATCGTTAAAACGCTGCTTGCACCCGAGGTAGCGCTCGGTCGTCTGAATTGAAACGTGGCCAAGCAGGAACTGGATCTGATCTAGTTCGCCTCCTGCCTGATGACACAATCGCGTTCAGGTCCTTCTCAAATCGTGCGGTGCTACCGATCGCAGACCACAGCTTTTCGCGTTTGCTTTCACGATTGCCCATATGACCTTGGGTGTGAAGCCGAGTCCCCAAATTCTGCCTGCCTTGTTGATCGAACGCATCAACGGACCAGTGTTGATGGCGGCGCCACTCGTCCAGCTGTCGACCGCCTCCTTCACCCACTGCGGAACGGGTATCGTCCGGATGTGCCCGCCCTTTCCTCTCAAGTCTGCGATCACCCAATGTCCTTCCCGAAGTTGGAGATCTTCGAATCGCAAAGTTGTCACCTCCGCCCTGCGGAGGCCACAGCCAACAAGAAGCGTGAGCAGAGCACGATTGCGTCGGCTGCGCAGGCTTTCAGCGCTCTCTGTGCCCAGTAACCTCTTGCCTTCCTCCGCCGTCAGCCAATTTCCGACGCGGACTCCGAGCCGCCGGACACCCTTCACGCGCCGTATGCCAGCCGCAAGGTCTGGACTGAGAAGTCCGCAATCAGACGCTTCGTACGCTAGTCGCCGTATCGCCGCCAATCTCAGGTTGATCGTCGATGGGGCGTAAGGATGCTGTTCAAGTGCGATTCGGTAGCGTGTGACTACAGTCCTGTTGAAGGCCAGCCTAGGCTCCGAGCAATACCAGTCGATGAATTCACGAATGGCATGGTCATAGGAGCGCTTTGAGCTTACCGAGGTGAGGCTGTTCAAAACTGCAGATTTCGATTGTTCAAGATCTGGTAGCTTGAGGACTGCTTTCGGGGCTCGTTTACGTTTGCTCTTCGCCATCGGGAGCGGCCTCCTGTCGCCGCGGCGAAAAGCATGATCCTGTCTTTGATCTCCTGACCAGCAGCGCGTTTTTGGGGAGTAACCATACAATTCGCGCGTAACTTGGGGTCAATGAGCCGGTTATGGCCTGTTCTCACGAACCGAGAATCACTTCAGGATTGCTGGCTGAGCATGGAAATAATTTCGTTATGACCCATCTTTCGCGCCCAGGCTAGTGGCTGTGCCCAAGATTCGGCATCTTTTTCTTCCAGGACAGCTCCGTGCTCCATGAGCAATCGGACAAGTTTGATTCGGCCCCAGCGGCTTGCCCAACCAAGGGGTGTGCTTTTCAGGATGTCGTCGCGACCATCTGAACGCGCGCCGGCCTCTAAAGCTGCACGCCCAAAAGCGATTACCTCGTCTTCAGTAATCCAATCGCGCATCGCCGCAATCTCGTGGAGGATGGTCCGGCCGAATGATCCAACGATGTTGGCGTCGCAGGCGCCTAGCACCAGCCGGAAACACTCCAGATACCCGTTTCGATCCAGCTCTTTGTTGCCCGCCTGCAGCCACGGAATGTGGTGCCAGAAGCTCAAAGGCGCTGCAATCATGCGGAACCAACGCACATCGTTGCGAGGCCAGTCGACGCGCGCCAACGCCATCCGGACGATCTCAGTGGCTCCGCCGTCGCCGCCGAAACGAAGCAAGTCTTCGACAAGAGATCCTTCAGTAAGTGTGATATTCCGGGGGGAAATGCCGCGCTCCTCATCGGCCAGAATCTGCCGGGCCAGCTCCGTCTCGCGATAAAGCGCAGCTGTATCTGCCGTTACGAATCCCCCTCGCGCCCGCAGCAAATCCACCATCTTCCACTGCTTATGGCTGTATGCGCTGTGCACCGGCGATCCTCTGGAATCGACGTGGACGTTCGGGTTGGCCCCGCGATCAAGGAGCAAATTCGCAATCTCACTCAATCCCATGGCGGCGGCGTTCCACAACGGATGGCCTTGTGAGTATGCTACCCAGTCGCCTTCACCTCCAGAGACACGCTCGTCCGGATCAAACTTGCATTCGTCGAGCAAAAACTGGAGCACTTCCGGACGATTATTCCTCACTGCGACAGTCAATAAGCCGCCGTCACTCCATCGCACCTGATTGGCGAGCTTGCCTTCCGCCAGACTGGAACGCAGCCATTGCAAATCACCATTTGCCACAGCGGTGCGCTCCGCATTATCGAGCTCCATGGCTGGAGCGATAGTTAACTCGTGCGCAGGTTTAGCCTTGCGGTTCTCTTCTTCCTCGATGATAGCGACAATGTTGTCGTAACCCCGTTCACGTGCCAACGTCCAGGCCGACGTGGCATCGCGATGCGGGTGGATACCCGCCCGTGCGTTCGCGCCCTTTCGCATGAGCAGACGGGTAATTTCCGGTTGACGGTGCATCGCTGCGTAATGGATCGCGCGATGCTCATCGCCATAGGAAACAGCCATATTGGCGAGCTCCGACCGCGCCTTCAACATCGCTCTCACGCGCTCGATGTCGCCGTTGCTCACGGCCTCAACCAATCGCCTGATCGTCACGCCATCAACGTAAGCCTTCAGTTTTGGCCAGCTATCGAAGCCGTAGCTGCGCGCGATGACGAGTTGCGCATCGTGCAGTGCAAACGTCGCATGCTGCGGATCGTCGTAAAATGCGGTGACTTCGTTGACCGCCGCTGCGTCAGCCGCCCGGAAAGCGGCCAGCAGTTCTTTCGACTGTCGTTTGAGTTGTTCGAGGTCCGGGTGCTGGCGCATCCGGCGAATAGATAGCTTCTGCTTCATATGAACTCCTTTCTGTGGCGCCCGCTGTCCGCTAGCTCAGGCAGAAAAGAGTTGACTCAAAAGATTTTGTCGAATGACAAAGTTCAGGAGGGACGCAGTCCCTTTCCGCGGACACGGAGGCGTCCTAAAAGCGCCTCTTTAAAGATACCACTTGGCCTTAACCCCTCGAAATGCCTGCATAGAAGGTAATCTTGTCGGTGCTGAAAGCACTCATTTCCCTCCGTCGAGGGTAGGTTGTCGGCAATTTGGAAGTCATCCGCGCTACAGACCCTCAATTCGTGCTGAAATCGCCAAAGCACTCGCCGACAAATCGGCGCTCACTCCTGAAGGTACACCGATGATGTATGCAAGCTGCCCGCGTTTCTACGACGAGGTGGGCCGCGGGAACCTCACCATGGACCAAGAGCGGGAACTCCATGAGAAGCTACCGGCGTTCGATCCTCTCACGGCAAGATCAGATCGCGACAATGGGATACTCGTCGAATTCCTCAGGACCTTTCCAGGTTCTCATGTGAATCACCATGTAGCACGTTTCGTCTGCTGGGGTAAGCAGACGGAATACCTCCTCGCAAGCCAACCGTGGGATTATGCTTTTGGTGCCGATTCTGCGCTGGAGCGGTTCCTGTTGCTCGATGGGAAGATTGTGCTGCTCGGGTCGGACCACGATGCCGTGACCTTCCTCCATTACGTGGAACACATCGTCGACATTCCAGGAAAGCGAGTCGCACGCTATCAGGTGCCCGTCATGGAGAATGGCTGTCAGGTATGGCGCGCGATGGAGGAATTTGATACCTCGGGCGATGGCGCTCATGCGAACTGGCCAGATCGCTTCTTCGCGAAGATCGTCGATAGTTTGCTAGTAAAGACCGAGAACAACGGCGCTCCGGTGGGGAACGCTATGACGCACATACTAAGGGCCCGTGAACTGCTCGATTTCGCTCTCCCCGTGATGGAAGCTGTCGCCGTAGATCAGCTAACGGCGAGGTCATTGAGAGAACGGGATGACCCCTCATAACGGGGGGTTGGCGGGGAACTCAAAAGCAACAGCAGATTAGTAACGTGAAGTCGCCAGCGACCGGTCGGTTACCGCTAGCGCGTTTATGAGGACTAATCCAGACTCAATACGCTTCGCACCGGCGCTCAACGCATACGTCGGACCATCATCTTCATGATTGCGCTCCATCCGCGCGCACCTACAAGCTTGCGTATAGTGAGGAAGGGAAATGCAAGCGCGGGGTAGCGAAGACGCGCTGATCCGTCGGTGGCGGCGCGATAGATCGCCTGCACCACTTTTTCTGGGCCAGGTAATTTGGCCGCTTGCTCCGCCCACATTTTGTCAAAACCGTCGATCAGAGCTTGATAGGCAGGATGTGGTGTTCGCACCATACTGGTGCTGCTATCAAAGTTAGTCTTTGACCCGCCCGGTTCTACCAGCTTTACGCGTATTCCATATCCCTCCAGCTCATACTGCAGGGATTCGGTCAGACCCTCCACCGCGTATTTCGTCGCGTGATACGCCGAGAAAAGCGGAAGAGTCATTCGTCCGCCGAGCGAAGACACGTTGACGATGACGCCGCTCCTGGCCTTGCGCATCAAGGGCAGGACGAGTTGAATCATTCCAATGACGCCCATGAGGTTCGTGTCCACCTCACGTCGTAAATCCTCAGGAGATGCGCCTTCCAGGGGCCCTAACAGGCCGAAGCCCGCGTTGTTGATCAGAACGTCGATGCCGCCAAACTTGGCGACGGTTTCATCAATGCCGGCTTGCATGGATACACGATCCGTCACGTCCAGTCGCGGTGTGAACAGGCTGGCCGGGCCGGTCCACGATTTAGCCTTGTCAGGGAAACGCATAGTTGCCGCGACGTTCCAACCCTTCTTCTTGAACAACAAGGCGGTATCTTTGCCGAAGCCGCTAGACGCGCCGGTGATCAGTACTGTTTTAGCCATGGTCGTCATCTCCTTAAGTGTGACTAGTCAGTCTATAAATGAGTCGAAAAACTAAGCGATCATTCGCCAAAACCCATTGAACGCAGCCGTGCAATGCTTGTCTGCATTTGCAGGGTTCCGGATCATGTCGTCGATCGTCGCGTCCGCCAGCGCAGTCATCAGCGCTGCGACGAAATCCAGCGGGAGATCGCGCATCGGTCCATTCTGGCGGGCCCGTTCCACAAGCTCGGCGACTCCCGCGATCTCGTCAAGCGCCTTCTCACGGCTCTCCGGGGTCACATCGTCCGATACAGAAAGATGTGCGAGCGTCCGGCGCTTCTCCGGGCAGTCGGTCGCCCAGCGAAGCACATTGGACCACATATGGAACATTTGTGTCCGGATGTCAGTCTCAGTTGGGATCCCGTCAAGAGCACGCGCAGCCATCTCCGCCTTGAGGTCTACATAGAGCCGGTTCAAGAGGTCAGCCTTCGTCTCGAAGTAGGAGAAGAGTGACCCATTGGAGACGCCGGCCTCTTTCGCGATCATCGCCGTCGGCGCGCTCAGCCCATGAGTACCGATCACGCGAGTTGCCGCCTCCATAATTGCGTTCTGCTTATCCTCGCTTCTGGGTCTGGCCATGCTTGTCGCCTCTACTCCATTGTCAACATATCATAGAGCGACTAGTCGGTCAATGACTGACTAACCATTGGCGCTTCTCATGTTGCGGCGGCCGACTGTCAATTTGGATGGTTGCAGGGTGTTCGGAAACCTATTGCGGCAGAATAGTTTCTGGTTGCAGAGGCTTGATCCGAACCGACGAACTCCTCTGCCAGTTCGTGTTGTCCCATTGCTTCAGAGTCCAGAGGTGTCGCTATCATGCTTCGGTCGATTTTTGGTCCTTCAAACCACGTTTGATGTATTCGCCAGTGTTGGCCCCGACAACTCGTTTGAACGCCTTACTGAACGCAGCGTCGGATTCGTAACCGACCAATCGAGCGACTTCTGGGAGCTTTTTGTCACGCCGTTCAAGTAGCTGTATCGCCTTCTGCATCCGCCACTCGGTTACGTATTCCAGCGGCGTTTGTCCGAGTAGCTCTTTGAAACGTGCTGCGAATGCGGAGCGAGACATGCCCGCCGCTTCGGCCAGGGATTCGACCGTCCAGGGTGTATTCACTCTGTCATGAATGGCACTCAGCGCAGCGCCTATTTGAGGATCGAAAATTGCACGAAGCCATCCTTTGTTGCGTTCCGGTCCCGACGCGATATGCGCCCGGAGCAACTGGATCACCAGGACCTCGGCCAGCCGAGTCGCGACGACTTCAGATCCCGGCGGCTGTTCTTCCATCTCCGACGCAAGTGCCTGCACTGTGGTGTGAAGAGCAAGCGTGCGTGCCTGATCGGCCTTCATCAAAATAAAGTTCGGCAATAACTGAGTGATCGGCCTCAGGCTGGCGCGATCGAAACTCAAGGATCCGCAGACGATTGTCGTCGGTGCGCCACCGCCGCCACAAAGAGCGACATTGCCGTTTGCCTTGGCCCCGATCTCGCGGAAGCTCCACCTCGGACGTGTTCGCGGGCTGTCGCGCAAAACAATCGAAGTCCCCTTAGCCAGTAAAAAGCAATCACCACCGGTGAGGGGAATCGGCTCCCCAATCCCTTCCACAGTCAGCCAGCAGTTGCCGCGCGAAAGCATGGCGAAGTGCGCCAAATCTGTGGGTGACATCTTTTTGTCGGAAGGCGTGACTTTTTCTTCGGTCTGGTTTTCCTGTTTTACACCCCACGGGGCTGTGGCTTCGAGCCTGTGCAGACCGAAAGCGGTTACGTGCATTGTTCTAAAAATGTCTGTTATCGAATCCAACTTAGCCTCTGTCTTTTGGACGAATGGACAAAATGTTAGGACTCCTGAGCAGTTCTCGTCCACCTCTTGAGAACTCTACTCTACTGTACCGAATGTTACGTATCTACCGAAGGGAGAAATTGTGGGAAAGCTTGAAGGAAAAGTTGCAGTCATCACGGGTGGATCGAGCGGCATGGCGCGGGCGAGCGCCAAGCTTTTCGTTGAAGAAGGCGCCTACGTTTTCATCACGGGTAGAAGGCAGGAACAGCTCGATGAGGCCGTCAAGCTGATTGGCCGAAACGTGACCGGCGTGCGCGGTGACGCGGCTAATCTCGACGACCTCGACCGCCTATTCGATACGGTCAAGCGGGAAAAGGGCAAGATCGACATCCTGTTCGCGAGCGCTGGCAGGGGCGAGGCCTTACCACTGGGCGAGATCACCGAGCAGCACTTTGATGCGGCCTTCGGCCTGAATACGCGCGGAACGCTGTTTACGGTTCAGAAGGCATTGCCGCTGTTCAACGACGGCGGATCGATCATCATGACCGGATCCGTTGCTTCGGTGAAGGGTTTTCCTGGTTTCAGCGTGTATGCGGCGAGTAAGGCGGCATTGCGCTCCTTTGCACGCACGTGGCTCAACGAACTGAAGGGCAGGAATATCCGAGTGAACGTGCTGGGCCCGGGGCCGATCGCCACACCGATGCAGGAACAAGTTCTCACCAAGGAAGCGAAGGAGATGTTCGAATCCCTGATCCCGCGGGGAAAGATGGGTCAACCTGAGGAAATCGCGACGGTCGCGCTGTTTCTTGCTTCCGACGATTCGAGCTTCGTGAACGGGGTGGAGTTGAATGTCGACGGCGGCTTCTCGGCCATCTGAAGTCGGCGGATCTCGGTGAGAGCAGGATCGCCAGGGCGCTCACCCTGATCCGATCGGTTGGATCATTATCAACATGGATCGGAGGAGAACTATGAGCTACGCAATCGTAGGATTCGGAAAGATAGGTCAGGCCCTCGCCCACGCGTTCGCCCGTAAAAACATCAACGTGACTGTCGCGAGTCGCCGGCCGCCTGAGGCTTTGGCGCCGCAGGCTCGGGCGATTGGACCCACGGTCGTCGCCAAGTCGCTGCGGGATGCACTCGAGGCCGACACAATCATCCTGGCGGTCCCGTTTCGGGAACACCGCGAGGTAGCGAAGGCCCTGTCGAGTTGGAAAGGCAAGACGGTCATCGACGCGATGAATTCGTTTCCAGTCCCACCTGAGGAACTGGACGGTCTCCCGTCCTCCGCCTTCGTTGCGAAGTCGTTCACCGGCGCCAAGTTCGTGAAAGGTTTCAATCACCTGGGTGCAGCCATTTTGGCTACCGACCCGATCGTAGAGGGCGGCCATCGGGTCGTCTTTCTGTCGAGCGACGACGAGGACGCTATCGCTACCGTGGCGGACTTGGCCAAACAACTCGGATTCGCACCCGTCAAGTTGGGAAAGTTCAACGAGGGTGGCGCGCTGGTGCACGCACGCGGCCGCACTTGGGGTCAGCTCATCTTCCAGGATTTGTTCAAGAAGCAGCAGTAATCAATCTATGACCGCGCGATTTGGCCCGAGAAGGATGGTTCCGAAACGTCGGATTAGATCGGACGCACTTGATGTAGAGGAAAAGAGGAGAGATTTCAATGAGCACCGAAAAGAATGTCCAGATTGTGAAGAATTTTCTTGCGGCACTCGGTCGCCGCGACAAGCAAGATCTGCTGGCGTTGTCTGCCGAAGATATTGAGTGGATTATTCCGGGCGAGGACTGGCCGCTGGCCGGCACGCACCGCGGGCACGCTGGATTGAATAACTTACTCCAGAAGGCTAACGAAACGGTGGAAACTTCGTACCCAGAGCCCCCCGAGTTCATAGCGCAGGGGCACCGGGTTCTGGTCGTCGGCTTCGCTACTGGGAGAATCAAAGCCACAAACAGGACGTTCGAGGACCACTGGGTTTTCGACATTACGGTTCAGAATGGCAAATTGACGAACGTCCGGGAGTATGTCGACACGCAAGCACTAGCACGGGCCTCCGAGACGGCCGCGAGCCCCAGGCCCTGACCCATCGCGCTGTTTCGTCTTGGCAATCTGAAGTCGGCGGATCTCGGTGAGTGCATGATCGCCAACGCGCTCACCGAGATCGCGAAGGCTGTCAGCTGTTTCAGCGCCGAGTAACTTCTTGCCCTCCTCCGCCGTCAGCCAATTCCCGACACGCACTCCCAGCCGCCTGACGCCCTTCACACGCCGAATGCCTGCCGCAAGATCCGGGCTAAGAAGTCCGCAATCGGATGCTTCATACGCCAGCCGGCGTATTGCCGTCAATCTCAGGTTAATCGTCGACGGGGCGTGCGGGTGCTGTTCGAGTGCGATTCGGTATCGTGTGACCACGGTCCTGTTGAAGGCTAGCCTGGGCTCCGAACAGTACCCGTCGATGAATTCACGAATGGCATAGTCGAACGAGCGCTTTGAACTCGAAGACGTGAGACTGTTCAAGACCGCAGATTTCGATTGTTCTAGATCGGGTAACTTGAGAACCGTTTTCGGGACTCGCTTGCGTTTGCTCTTCGCCATTGGAAGCGGCCTCCGCTGCCGCGGCGAAAAGCATGATCCTGGCCCCGATCTTCTCACCAGTAGCGCGTATATCGGGTACCTATCGGGGTTTTGTCGCGCAAGCCGCACTTGGATGAGCGAATCGGCCTGTTGGCAACAGTTGCAGCTATTGGCGCAACGCGGCTCGGGTTGCGGTTGCAATGGCGCGGATGTGCTTGGGGTTGACGAAGCTCCACACCTCGCGACTGGGCGGATGGCCGTTGACCAGGTCGCGGCGGTAGCTGAAGCAGCCCAGGTAGAGGGGCCGGATGTGCATCACCGCCTCAAGCCGATCGATCTCTTCGTCGGTCAACTCGACGTGCCGGCGATACGCGCCCACGGCCAGTTTGATCCAGTCGCCGTTGCCCCACGTGCCCCACATCAGCCACGCGAAGTCGGCCAGGCGCGGGCCGCGTCCGGCCGCCTTCCAGTTGATCGCCACCGGGCCCTGCTTGCTCACGATCACGTGATCCGGAGCGTGAAGAAGGTTGCCGTGGACGAGCGCCTCAGGCAGATCCTCGCCGTCGTCTGCCGAGCGCACAAGGCCGCGCAACTTCTCGAAGCGCTCGCGGCTGTCTGGACCAACCTTGGTGTCGACGGAATCGAGGAATGCGAGCGCTGCCATCAGGTCTTGCCGCGGGCTTCCCTCATGGCGGGGATCATCGCCGCTGGCCCCACCGGGACGGCTGACGGACTCGTCGAAGGGCAGTGTATGCAGCCGTCCCAGCAAGTCACCCATGATGGCGAACTTTTCGCTGCCCTCGTTTCCGACGGCCATGGGCAGCGGGCCCCCGGGGATCACTCGCGTGACGAGAACGGTCGAGTCGTCGCACACGGACACGGCGTCATCGGCCGCGAGCCGCTCCGCCGGGTAGTCCTGCCGCTCCAGGTACCGCAGGATCGCGGCATCGCCTTCGATGCCGGACCGCGGGCGGGCATGTGAAAACGCGCGCGCAATCCAAGGGTCGCCATCGCGGCGGTCAATGCGAAAAACGTCGTCGTGGTGATGACTGATTTTGGTCGCGGCGACCGCAGCGATGCCGTAGTGGTCCCGGAGATGAGCGACTAACCGTTCACCGGCGGGTTGATGAACCATGCGGGTTTGAAGTTCTTCGAGATCGGTGAGCGATTGTGTGTAGCGCTGGCCCGTTTGCTCGGCGTGGCGGCGAACGACCTTCTTGAAGCTGCCGTCTATGGTCATAACAAGCCTCCTCTTTGGCACCCTCGTCCCCCAGCGACGTGGTGCGGAGATGGCTTGTGGTGTTAGTGACCGTGAGGGCAAATCCCCTTCACCAATGGAACTCCTGCTGGGGAAGATGTTCCACGGCTCGGCGACTGGTCAGCGCCGTGATTCCACCCTACCGAACCATTCCAGCGCGCGTCAAGCGTAGATATCGATGCGCCGCAGTCAGACGAGAATCGGCAACAACAGACTCCATTCACATGAACGAGGGCGGTCAGCGAGCACATCATCGCCAAGTCACTCACCGAGTCCGGATTAGGAACGGGAAGTCGTCATGGCGCAGGGTTCTGCACAACATCCGATGCGTGGTCCAATGCGCGTTTATCGGGAGCAATTCTGTTCCCGAATTTCCTGCCTCGACGAAAAGTGAGCGATCTTGCACAGACGTGCACGGTGTCCTGACTGCTAGCATCGCTGCGGGGACAGGTACCTGCAATCTCTTGTTTAGAATGCCGACTGGTGAGCCTCTTCAGGCCGTGCTGGCAATCGCGGGGGCTGAAAGGACGTGAAAGCATGCGACTCCCGCTCTTGATTCTGCACGTTCTCGCTGGCACCGTTGGCCTGCTCTCCGGCACCTATGCAATGGCCGTCCGCAAAGGCAGCCGTCTGCACCGTGCCTCTGGAAACGTCTTCACTATCGCGATGGTGACGTTGGCCTCCAGCGCCCTCTGTCTCGCCATCATGAAATCCCAGCGGGGCAACATTATCGGCAGTATTATCACCTTCTACATGATTACTACCGCGTGGCTCGCCGGTCGCGGCAGGAACATAGGCCGGTCTGATTGGGCCGCGCTCCTGGTCGGCCTCGGCGGAGCAGTCGCCATCATCACGCTCGGCGTCTTGACTCTCCACCATCCCGACAAGAACGCCCCGGCCGGCATGAGCTTCTTCTTCGGCGCCGTCCTCCTGCTCGCCGCCGCTGGAGACATCCGTATGCTCGCCGGCGGAGGCATCGCGGGCCGACGGCGCATTACACGTCACCTCTGGCGCATGTGTTTTGGATTATTTATTGCCACGGGATCTTTCTTCTTAGGCCAACAACAAGTCTTTCCGGCTTTCCTGCGCGGCTCGATCTTACTGACCGTCCTCGCCCTCTTGCCGTTTCCCTTAATGGTCTATTGGCTGTTCCGCGTCCGCTACAGCAAGGCTTACAGAGCAGGGCCACCATCCATGCCAGTGCCAGTGGGCTACTTGGAGCCTCGCGACATCATCCATCAACCGGCAGCAATCCCGCTTGCGCGGCGGGATTAGTACTGCCAAGTCGGCATGGCACCACGTTTGCCGCCACGATAAGCGTCCCGGTCCGGATGGGACGTCCCATCCGCGTTTATCGGTACTGATCCGCTGAATCACGCTTGAGCGGCGCGGCGACCGAAGCCCAAATCTTGCGGCGGAACGAAAGCGGAGATATCCATATGCCGCGCGGCGCATTGAATACTGAGGGTCCCAAAAACCAAAATCCCCGCCCATTCGCGCAAAAGGCGCGCGATAAGGACGGGGTACCTGTTCTGTTGAGCTTTACTTCTTGGGACGCGACTCCGGCGGCACAAGACCTGCGAGGCGGTAGTACACAACGAGCTGGCCGTAGTGTTCACCGTTATGTTCGATGAGGCCGTATGCTATGTCGAGAACACGCGCTTTCTGGTCAGGGAAATAAACAACCTCCGTCGTCAGGCCTTTGTCGCCTTTCGACTGGATGGCGGCTGCGCCATCGGCGAAGGATTTCTTGACGAACGCAACGATGTCGGCCTTGGACTTGTATTGGTCGCGCTTGGGATCTTCTGCTGCCTGAGGCTCCTTCCCCATGACGGGATTGGTGAAGAAGTAGTTCGATCCTGCCGCGTGCAGCAACTGCTCTGCGAAGCTGCGTTGCGCCGGCGTAGGCTTGAAGTCGAATTTGTCCTCAGGAAAATCCTCGGCCATGGCGATGAGTTTGCGGCCAACCTCGTTCCAGGAATCCAGCACGACACTCAGTTCGGGGTCGGCAGGTTTGACGGCTGCATCTTTCTTCATCGCGTCCTGGGTATGGGCGGGAAATGCGAACGCCAGCAAGACGCTAGCGAGAAACGGTATTCTTTTCATTTCTTTCTCCACGATTGAGTTTCGCGAATCAAAATTTCAACTTCTTATTTCGCCTGCGCTAGCCCCGCAACAACTGCGGCAACTTTATCGAGTTGCTCATTCCAGCCCTCTACTTGCCCGCTGTTTTTTGCGTTCTCCATGGTTTCATTTCCAATTAAGGTGAGTTTCGTCTGGCCGTTTCCAAAATCCTCAAAAATAACCACGTTGTGCGCATCGTCTATGGCCTCATGTTCAATTCCATATTCTGCAGGCTCAACCTTGTTTCCCTGCGGGTCGGAAAAGTACATGGAGAAAACGATCTTCTCGTGCAGAACAATCTCGTAGTATTCACCAGCATTCCAGCCCTCCTGTCCATCCGGCGTTCTCATGCAGTAGAGAAATTTTCCTCCCACGCGAAAATCCATCTTGCAAACCGGCGAAGTAAAACCCTTCGGCCCCCACCACTGCATCACGTACTTCGGATCTGTCCACGCCTTCCACACCAACTCGCGTGGGGCGTCAAAAAATCTTGTAACGACCATCCGCTCAATTTCGCTCACCGTGTTTTCTGTCATCTCTGACCTCCGCTTTTTTCATTTGATTCACAACCACATCCAGCTTGTCGAAACTCTCTTCCCAGAATCGGCGATAGCTAGACGCCCAATCGCTGACCTTCTTTATTGCCTCCGGCCTTAGCGTGCAGATACTCTCTCGTCCACGCTTCGTCTTGATCACAATCCGCGCCCGCACCAGGTAGGCAATATGTTTTGAAATCATCTGCTGCGAGAGTGCAAACGGCTCCGTCAAGCCGTGCACAGAGGCAGGCCCACGGGAGAGCCGCTCGATCATCGCCCGGCGGGTTGGATCAGACAGAGCCGCAAATGTTGTGTCTAACCTATCCACAACCATATGGTAGTGGATTTCGGTTGAATGTCAAGTGTGAAGTTTGCGATCCCTGATTGGTAGCGGGAAGTCGGCATGGCACCACGTTTGCCGCCGCGATAAGCGTCCCGGTCCGGATGACTTCCCATGCGCGTTTACGAGGACCTGTTTTGCCCTCTCAGTGCAAGCCGCTCGTAATCAGTCAGTAAGGAGAAAGCTGGGGCGAAGGCTCATGAGGCTGACCTTGGATGATCAAAGCTGCGCAGAAGAAAATCACGAGCGCTCGCAAGCGCCCGGGCTCGCGCCTGAGCAGGAAGGATGCGGCTGAGGGCCGTTGCTCCGATCATAGTTGAAAAGATGGTAAAGAAGGCCCGCTCTTTGTCCGCGGCGCACCGGCCAGGCATAAACGGCAGCATGCGGTCTCTGTACTTCACAAGTTCCCCGACAATCTGAGCCTTCATCGCCGGATCTGCCCGCGCTAATTCGGGCGCGAGGGCCGGCAGCGGACAGCCGCGTTCGGGATAGTCGCACATTTCCGGGCGCAAATAGGTTTTCACAATGGCCTTCCACTCCTGGCCTGGCCGCGCCTGTGCGGCCGCGCGAACGAGGATACTGGCGATCTCCGCGAAGCCGTCGCGCAACGACTCTACCAGCAGATCGTCCTTGCTTCCGAAATGCTTGTAGAAGCCGCCGTGGGTCAGACCAGAGTCCCGCATCACGGTTGAAACGGCCGCACCATGCAATCCTTCGGAGCGGACGCGCCGGGAGGCCTCCTTCACAATTTGCCGATGGATTTCCGCTTTATGTTCAGACCGGTAACGCATGACTGATTATAGGATGCCGGTAGTCATCCCACGGCTCAATCCACTTTTTCCAGCGGCCGTAATAATCCGAATCCATAGGATGACACATATCATCCTATGGTCTGAAAGGAGAACTTCGATGCCTCATTCAATGATTCCGTTAGATCTCGCCGGCTCGATCGTCACAATGGCTGTCATCGCAGTCGATCTGGTTGCGGTGACGCAGGCGCTTTCCGGCTCGTTCGCCCGCCGCCTCGTGATTGCGGCCGCTGGCGGGGGATGGGTAGGCTTGGCGGTGTTCCTCGGCGCATCCGGCCGGCTGGCGTTCTCACCAAACCTTCCCGCGCCGCTGATCGGCGTTCTGTTCGCCGTGCCGCTGCTGACGGCCGGCGTGCTGGCGTTGACCAGCGAAAAGGTACGCGCCTCCCTCCTCGGAATTCCGCCGCAACTGCTCGTCGGCTTGAATGCGATGCGCATCCTCGGTGTCCTCTTTCTGCTGGACTTCATGTCAGGAAGCCTGAGTGGACCATTCCCATTCTTTGCAGGTTTGGGCGATATGATCACTGGCGCGCTGGCCATTCCGCTTGCGCTAAGCATTGCCCCTTCCAAAGAGCCCTCGGTGCGCACGATTGCGGGATGGAACGCCTTTGGAACGCTTGACCTCGTTGTGGCCGTTGGGTTGGGCATTACTTCGGCGGCGGGCAGCCCGCTGCAACTGATCCACGCCGGTGTGGGGTCGCAGGCGATGCAGTACCTGCCGCTGTCCCTGGTGCCCACGGTACTTGTGCCCTTCTACTTGCTAACACACGCGATCGTCGCCGCGCAGCTGCGAGTGCGTTCCAGAGCTGTTCATACGACGCTCACTGCGAGTTCAGCGCAGTAGGTAGCCTAGTCTCACCTCTCCCGCTCCTGAGGCGGCGCCACACCGCCGAACGAGCCAGGTCAATAGGCCAGAGAAAGAGAAGGTATCGCGGCGCGAGATCAGTTGCCGCCAAGTCGCAATTTCACTCAGCCGAAGAGTCGGGAATGGCATCATCCTTTCGGCCGCACAGAGTACGCTCGGATTGGAGGTCCCGTGCGCGTTTATCGTTCCTTATGTAGTGAAATTTCCTACAAGCCGACTTCGGGACAACGTCGTCGGAGCCCGCCTGAAGACGTGAAAACGTAAACTTCCGGTCAGCCTGTAAAGGGAGTGCCACGTAGCCATCAATGGCAAAGAGGCAGTCGATGCTTTTCGTTTGGGGGGTGCGAACAGACTTTGGTTGACGGCGAAACGGCGAAGGTAGTCGAGATTCATCGGACAGGGTTCGTTTTCAGCCGCGATCAAAAGATGAAGCCACGTTATACCATGGGGGGTGGACCTTCTACTAAATCCGCCGATCCTGCCGATGCTCGCGAAACGAGTGGACGAATTGCCCGCCGAGGGCGATTGGATTTTCGAGCCCAAGTGGGACGGTTTTCGCGCGCTGGTGTTTCGCGACGGAGATGAGATTTTTATCCAAAGCCGCGACGAAAAACCACTCAATCGTTACTTTCCTGAGTTGCTGGAACCACTGCGCGCTGCGCTGCCCGCACGTTGTGTGCTCGATGGAGAGATAGTAATCGTCAAAAATGATGGGCTTGATTTTGATGCGCTGCAATTACGTCTGCATCCCGCTGCATCGCGCGTAAAGCTTTTATCAGGGCAGACTCCCGCATCATTTGTATTCTTCGATCTGCTTTGCCTTGGAGATCGCGATCTCTGCAGCGAGGCATTTCAAAAGCGGCGACGCGAACTGGAGTCGCTGCTTGGCTTAGCTTCACCGCCGATTCATCTCACACCTGCAACCAGCGATCGGAGTATTGCCGCCGATTGGTTTCGCCGCTTTGAAGGCGCAGGCTTGGATGGTGTCATGGCCAAAGATCCTGCAGGAACTTACGAGCCGAATAAGCGAGTGATGCTTAAAGTGAAACACGAACGCCACTGCGATTGCTTAGTTGCTGGATTCCGCTGGCATAAAAAAGGCGAGCACACAATGGTCGGCTCACTGCTACTCGGTTTGTTCGACGATGCCGGCGCTTTGCAACACGTCGGAGTCTGTGCGAGTTTCAGCACGGCAAAACGAAAAGAGCTGGTGGAGTTTCTCAAGCCGTATCGAAAAGATGCGCTGCTGAACCATCCGTGGAACGCTTGGGCTGAGTACGCGACCGAGAATGATGAAGGTGTCAAGCGAATGCCCGGCGGACAGAGTCGCTGGAGCCAAGGCAAAGATTTGTCGTGGGAGCCAGTGCGGCCTGAATTAATTGTAGAAGTTGCTTACGATCACATGCAGGGAGATCGCTTCCGGCACACGGCGCAATTCCGCAGATGGCGAACGGACAAAAAGCCCAGCGATTGTACCTACGCCCAGCTTGAAGTTGTTCCTCCGCAGGAACTGGCGGCAATTTTTCCACAGGGACGATGAGATATATGTCGCGATGCGACGGTATTCATTAGCCCCCGGCGGTGAAAACCCAACAACCGCTGGTCCTTTAGGGACGGCACTATTCCTTGCCTCTTTTCTTCCAACGCTCCCGCCACGCGCGTGTAGGATCATCGTCTGGCTCTGGAGTTTCCTGCGGCGGCCGTTGTTCTTCGGGGACATGACGCAGGTTGATGCGGATGCGTGTCCATGTGGATGAGCGGCCTCGCATGGAATCAACCAGCACATCGTCTACGGCAAGCAAACTTGCGATATCCGCATGTTTGGCCTTCCATCGCTCAAGACCTGCCAGCGCGGCCGCTTTATCAGGCGAATTCGCAACCGTAATTAGCGGCATCTTCACGCGCGGCTGCTTTATTGCTGTTTGCTTCGCGGCAGATTTCGCGCGGGAAGGCATCACGCGCGCAGCCTCGCCTTCCATCTTGCGGAAGTGCGGAGGCCAGGGTGCGTCGGCGATACCGACCGCTTCATCTTTATCGGCCAGTTCCAGCAATTTTTCCAGCGAGCCAGGGGATGCATCCATCTCGGCATGCGGATTACCGATTTTCGCGAAGCGCTCAGGAACTGTGAAGATGGTAAAGTCCGCCGGATCGCAATCGGACACTTCTTCCCAATAAAGAGGAGTCGAAACGCGAGCATCTGGGAGCGGTCGCACTGAATAGACAGAGCATGTCGTGCGATCCTTCGCGTTCTGGTTGTAGTCAAGGAAGACGCCATGACGCTCTTCCTTCCACCATTTCGAACTGGCCAGTGTTGGGGCGCAGCGCTCGACCGCTCGCGATAAGGCAACAGCCGCCCGACGAACTTGCGTAAACGTCCAACGCGGTTCGATGCGTACATTAACGTGCATGCCGCGCGAGCCGCTGGTTTTCGGCCAGCCACGAAGGCCGACCCCATCGAGAAAGCCCTGTACTTCAAGTGCAACGCGGCGAACATCGTCCCAACTGACGCCGGGAATCGGATCCAGATCGATGCGTAACTCATCCGGATGATCGAGATCGCCGGAGCGCACAGGATGCGGGTGCAGTTCGATGCAGCCAAGGTTCACGATCCAGGCAAGTCCGGACGTGTTATCGACCACGATTTCTTCGGCAGTTCGACCGGAAGGGAACGACAACGTGACCGTACGCAACCAGGCTGGCCGCTTCTCTGGCGCGCGCTTCTGATAAAACGCCTCCGCCTCGGCGCCGTTGACGAAACGTTTTAGAACGACCGGTCGATCTTGAATTCCCGCCAGCGCACCCGGAGCGACGGAGAGATAATACTGAACAAGTTCGAGCTTGGTGACTTTTATTTGCGAAGAAAAGTACAATTTCTCAGGGTTCGTGATCTGGACTTCCTGCCCGCCGATCGACAGAACTTTGCAGGCCGATTCCTTTGCCACAAGACAAGGCTACCACCGATAATCATTATCTTAGGCGACGAAAATCTCTGGCCATGAATCAATCATCATTCAGTCCCACAATCGACGAATATCTTCGCAAGCGCCTGATGCCGGTCGAAGGCGCGATCCCGCAACTGGCGGGCATCGATATGTATGGCAACTCCATTCCCGCGGGGACGGTTGGCGGCGACCTCTTCGAGTACCTCAACTTTCAGCAGCGCTACAACATCGACGGCCGCATCGCCCAGGCGCTCAAACTTGCGAAGCTCTATCTCGACCCTTTGCCGGCTGGGCAACCGGCGCGCAATATGGTGGATGACCATGTATGCTGGCTGGAAAATCGGCCGAACCACGAGCCATCAACGCCGCTTGAATACAGAAAAGCGAAAAGCTCCGAGCAGTTGCGTATCGCGGAAGATCTTCCGGAGTTGAAGACCACGGCAGGCGTGCTGCTGGTGGATGCGCAGGGGCACGGCCTCATCTCGGCCAAAATTGCATCGACCGTCCACGATACATTTCATGCTTTAATGCTGGTGGAGCTTGATCGCTATGGAAAAACTACGCCGGGGTTTTTTGAAAAAATCAATCTGCGGCTGGCGCAGTCCGTCACCGCGCGCAATGCGCTCGGACGCAATCCCAAAGACAGTGCGCGCGAAATCGCCACGATGCTCTACGGCGAAATGCGTCCCGAAGGGCTTTTTCGTTTCGTAAATTTTGGCCATCCGCCGCCGCTGGTTTTCTCAAACGAGTTCGGCAAGTTTATGGAGATCTGCCAGGCACGAATGGTGCAGTTTCCTCCACTAGGCCTGGAAATTCCCGAAGATCATCCAGACCGGAACAAATATTTCTCGATCAGCCTGCGAAAACGGCAGGTGAACTCCTCCGATGTGGCGGAGATTACGCTGATGAGTCCCGGCGACATACTCTTCCTCTATACCGACGGAGTCTACGACGGCAATGATGACGAGGAACGATTCCAGCTCGAGCGCGTGATGCGCAATCACAAAGACCAGCCCGCCCGCGAAATTTGTAACGCATTGCTTGACTATGCCGTCAAGCGGGATGAACGCTTACAGCAAATCGGTGAAGCCGATGTCATTGACGACAAAACGGTATTCATAATCAAGCGCACCTCGCAGAAGTCATCACGGCTCGCGTAACCAGCGCCTGAACGCAGCCCTCCTTGCGAATGTATGACCCCTTCAAACGCCAAAGGTCAGTAAAGCGTCCCAGTGGCCTATGAGGCCGACGGCCAGCACGCACCATGGTGCCCGATCTTTAAGCTATGGGAAGCTATCCCTAAACGGCGTTCGCGGAGATCAGCAGCGATGTCCCCGAAGCCGACTTCTGGACAACTTCACGCCATATGGCCGAAATCACGGATGCGATCTAATCTCCTTCGTCCGGATGACTTTTTTTGAGAGTCTTAGCCCAGCGCCCTTCGCGTTGGGACGGCCCCTCCCGCCGGTCTACGCCTCTCTTAGCAGTTCGGCGCGGTACTTGGGGGCGAGCGCTTTCACTTTCTCGATGAATGCCGCTTGTTCCTTTTCAGAGAGCTTGGGCGGAGGTGTGGTGCGAGTGGCCACCGGAACTCCCACCTCCAAAAAGAATTTTTCCTGCCCGGCAGGAGAGCAAATACAAAGCATGCGTACGGCCCCGCTAGAAGCGTTGTGAAACTGATGGGGAGCGTTGGCGGGGATATTCAGGGTTTCGCCGGCGCGGAGGGTCGACTTCTGGCCACGGAAGGTGGCTTCCATCTGGCCCTCAAGCAGGATGAAGGTCTCCTCGAAGTCATGCCGGTGCGGTGGCGGACCGCCGCCGGGCGGGATGTGCATGTCGATGACGCAGAAGCGTCCGGCAGTCTGCCCGCCGTTTACGGTGATGGTATATGTATCGCCGACTAGCCCGATGTGAGGGAGATTTTCGGGTTGAGCAACGGTGAGGCTGCGTTTGGGATCGTCCGGAGGGATGGGTTCGAGAGCGGATGACATGGCGTTCTCCTCAAGTTCCTGTTTGAGTCTTTGACGCTCACAACTTCCAAAGAGCGGCGGTTTCCGCGGCAAAATCCTCGTAACGGCGGGGCGCGTGTCCCAGGAGTTTCGTCAATTTCTCGACATCTCCCGTCTCCGCGACGAAACCACGTTCGAGATACCCTTGAAACATCATGCGGATGTCGAATGCCGACCAGGACGGGGCCGACTTTCTCATCTGCTCCTCGAAGGCATCCATGTCGTCACCCGCGTAACGAATGTCTTTGCCGAGCAGTTTGCTCCAGATCGATGCCGCTTTAGGACCGCTCAGAACGTCCGGACCGTTTAGGTTATAAGTCTTGCCGTCGTGTCCGTCCGAAGTCAGAACGATTGCTGTTGCTTCCGCAATGTCTCGGATATCAACTACGGAGATGCCTATGTTGCCGAGAGGCGCGGGGTATATTCCGGCCTTCATGAGGGCGTCTTTCAATGTCGCGTCATTTTGTATGAAGTAGTTTGGGCGAATAATCGTGAAGGGAACTTCGAACTCCCGTAAGGCGCTTTCAATCGCAAGCTTTGAGGCGAAGTGTGGAACATCCTTGAAGTGTTCCACGCGGAAGACTGAGTGATAGACGATATGTTTCAGCTTCAACTTTTTCGCCAGATCGTAGGCGATAAGGCCTTGCGTCAATTCATCGGGCGCGACGGCGTTCAGCAGGTAGAGTTTGTCCACTCCCTGCATTGCCTTCTCTATGGAGACCGGGTCAAGCAAATCGCCGATCGCGACCTCGGCGTCCTGCGGCGTCGGAGTGTCATCCTTCCGTACAAGCAGGCGAATTTCTGCCTTGCGCTTCTGAAGGTCCCTCACGACTTCTCCCCCAACTTTGCCGGTGCCCCCAATTACCAGAATCTTCATCGTCGCTCCGTATTCTGCTCTTCCAGTTTTTTCGGCATGCCGTGCCTAGGTTCATGAGTAGATGTTTCTCGCCGAGCTCCGATAGGTCGATAAACGCAAAATAGAATTGCGCTAGTGCAACTCTGTGCTAGGCTCAACGAGTACGAACTGCGGAGTGGCGTTGCGTGAATGACTTGGACCTCAACGATGTGCGCACTTTCGTCGTGGTTGCACTGGCTGGCACGCTTACCGCTGCGGCGAAGGAGCTGAACTGTCCGACTTCGACCCTGAGCCGGGCGTTGACTCGACTTGAAAAGCACCTCGCGGTTCTGCTGGTGTATCGAGGCCCGAGAGGCCTCGTCCTGACCGACGCGGGAAAGGAGTACCTGCAATCGTGCAGACGTGCTCTGCAGAGCCTGCAGCACGGCCGGGACGTTTTGGACGGCCGTCGCTCCAGCCCAAGTGGGCTGCTGAAGGTAGCTTGTCCCGTGACCATGGCGCGCGACGCTCTGGCGCCCTTGCTGAAGGAATTCCTGGAACGCTATCCCGAGTTACGCGTTGAGATCGAACCCTATGCAGCAAGTTGGGATCAGGAGCCGCGAGATGACGTAGACGTCTTCTTTAAACTGCGGGCGCCGAAAGACTCACTGCGTCGAGTGCGGCCTTATCCAGGGACGGTTCGAGCACTTTTCGCCAGCCCAAACTATCTTGAAGACGCGAGAGATCTATCGACCCCGGATGACCTCAAGCTTCACAACTGTGTCGGCTCCGCACCCTGGAAGTTGAGGAGGGGCAAAAAGGTGGTAACGCCCGATATTCTCTTTCGAGTCGTTACGAGCGATCCGACAGTTGCTCTGAAACTCGCACTGAGCGGGTTTGGCGTCGTCATTCTTCCCTTGTGGTTGGCGAAAACTCCGGAAGTTCGAAAGGCTCTGGTGCACATTCTGCCGCAGTGGATTCCCGAGCCGATTACTCTCTGTGCGCTATTCTCGAGCCCCTCCCGGCTGACGCCAAAGGTTCAAGTGCTGCTGGACTTTCTCGACGAATACCTGGGAACCGATCGTGACCCACGACTGAACAACGACGTTGCTGCAGCATATTTCTCAGATCGATCCCTTACCCCGACATCCGGTCCGTAACGATGGAGACCGAACGCTGCTTGCACCCGAGGTATCGCTCCGTCGTCTGAATTGAAACGTGGCCGAGCAGGAACTGAATCTGATCTAGTTCACCTCCTGCCTGATGACACAATCGCGCACAGGTCCTTCTCAAATCGTGCGGTGCCACCGATGGCAGACCACAGCTTTTCGCGTTTGCTTTCACGATTGCCCAGATGACCTTGGGTGTAAAGCCGTGACCCCAAATTTTGCCTGCTTTGTTGATAGACCGTAGCAACGGACCGGAGGTGATGCCGGCACCCGCAGTCCAGCTGTCGACCGCCTCCTTCACCCACTGCGGAACGGGGATCGTTCGGATGTGGCCACCTTTTCCTCTCAGGTCAGCGATGACCCAATGGCCTTCCCGAAGCTGCAGATCCTCTAACCGTAAGGTTGTAACCTCAGCTCTCCGGAGGCCGCAGCCGATGAGAAGCGAGAGCCAAGCGCGATTTCGTCGGCTGCGAAGAGTGTAGGCTGTCTCAGCACCGAGTAACTTCTTGCCCTCCTCGGCCGTCAGCCAATTCCCGACACGCACTCCCAGTCGCCTGACGCCCTTCCCACGCCGAATGCCTGCCGCAAGATCCGGGCTAAGAAGTCCGCAATCGGATGCTTCATACGCCAGCCGGCGTATCGCCGCCAATCTCAGGTTAATCGTCGACGGCGCGTACGGGTGCTGTTCGAGTGCGATTCGGTACCGTGTGACCACGGTCCTGTTGAAGGCTAGCCTGGGCTCCGAACAGTACCCGTCGATGAATTCACGAATGGCATGGTCGTACGAGCGCTTTGAACTCGAACACGTGAGACTGTTCAAGACCGCAGATTTCGATTGTTCTAGATCGGGTAACTTGAGAACCGTTTTCGGGACTCGTTTGCGTTTGCTCTTCGCCATTGGAGGCGGCCTCCGCTGCCGCGGCGAAAAGCATGATCCTGTCCCCGATCTTCTAACCAGTAGCGCATTTGTCGTTACTGACATGGAGACCAACTTCTCACTTCGATCAAAGCCTCCCTAACTAGACCTTCGCCTGCTCAGGCTGCTAATCTAGTAACGCACACCAAGGGTGCACCCCGTCCGCGGAAAGGGATCATCCCACCTTTGCACTTCTGGAACACCACAACCCACTCTCTTCTCGTCCGACGAAGCGGATCGCGGAATCTAAAGAAGGAGTGAGTCATGGCTATTCGAGAACTTCCTGCGCGTCCCAACCTCGAACATCTGAAGAACCAAGCCCGCACTCTGCTGCGGCAGTGCCTTGCATCGGACGCATCTGCGATCGCACGGTGTGCTGCATTTGGCATTACTACGACGACTCCAAAGCTTGCTGACGCCCTCCACATCATCGCCCGCGAGTACGGTTTCGACACCTGGCCGGCACTCAAGCTGCACATCGATGTTGCCTCAGAAGAACCTGTCGAAGCGCTTACTGCCGCTATCAAAGCCAGCAACTCTTCACTCGTCCGCGATGTTCTGGTACGTCACCCGTCTCTCAAATCCCGCATCAATGAGCCGCTGCCGAACTACAGCTTCGATACGCCGCCGATCATTGCCGCTGTTCAGAAAGAGAACCGCGAGATCATCGACGTGCTGCTCAATGCCGGCGCCAATGTCAACCAACGTACCCGCTGGTGGGCTGGCAGCTTCGGCGTCCTCGACTGCGCCAGCTCTGGACTTGCGGACTATCTCATCTCTCGCGGCGCAATCATCGATATCCACGCCGCCGCGCGGCTTGGGAAAATCGACCGTGTCCGCGAACTCCTGGCCGCTGATCCGCAACTCGTGCATGCACGCGGCGGTGACGGCCAACTACCACTCCATTTCGCTGCCACCGTTGAGATCGCCGCTCTGCTGCTCGACCACGGGGCTGACATCAACGCTCGCGACATCGACCATGAATCTACCGCCGCACAGTACATGGCTTGCTCTCGGCAGTACCTGGAATGGCGAGAGCCTTATCGGCACGACGTTGCGCGCTTTCTCATCTCTCGCGGCGCCCAGACCGATATCTTGATGGCATCCGCCATCGGTGATCTCGCGCTCGTCGAGCGCATCCTCAACCACGACCCGGAGACGATTCGCACTACCGTCAGTGAACGCTACTTCCCCAAGCATGATCCGAAGTCCGGTGGGAGCATTTACATCTTTGGTTTCGGATGGACCAAGTCCCCGCACATGGTCGCGCACCAGTTTGAACACCCTGAGGTCTTCGCGCTCCTCATGCAGCGCAGCCCCAACTGGCTCCGCCTGATCAACGCCGCCGAAGTCGGCGAGGAGGCTTACTTCCAGCGCATCCTTATCGACCATCCTCAGCTATTTCAGAAGCTTTCAAGCAACGCTGCCCGTCGCATCATCGGCGTGGCGTTGCGCAACAACACCCGCGCCGTCCATCAGCTTCTCTCGGCAGGCTGGCCTGCCGGCGCTGCAATGGATAACGGCCAAACCGCCCTCCACTTTGCTGCCTGGCACGGCAATGTAGAAATGGTTCGAGACCTCATCACCCACAACGCTCCCATCAACGTCTTCGAAGCCGAGCATGGCGGCAGTCCACTCGCGTGGGCGCTCCACGGTTCCCTGCATAGTTGGGAACGCGAAAAGGGCGATTATCTCGGCGTGACTCGGGCATTGCTCATCGCCGGAGCGGCCATACCAAAACCAGAGCGTCCGCTGGAGGCCGCTGAAGAGGTTTTGGCAATCATCGAGCAGCACGCTTCCTGAGTCTGGACCAGTCACTGCATGAGCGTTTGAACAAAGTCGCTGGCGCCGGAAGGAATAGTGACTTTACGCTAGATCGCCGATGCACTCGTCGAAGGCAGATTAGTACCGGAATGTCGGCATAGCGAGCCACAATTCCAAGATCAGCTAGATGAGATGCGTCGCTCGATGCGAGTTTATAAGGACTTACGTATGAAAGAACTGAAAACTGCGTCATACTAAATTGCATGCTTCCACGTCGCCGCTTTCTACTGAGTTCGCTTGCTCTTGCCGCGTTTGAGAGCCTTCCCGCAAAGCTTCTCCGCGCTGCGGCACCCGTTTTCAAAGCCCTCCCCGCATGGAAGCCAGGCATACTTGAAATCCACCAGATCGCCACCAATCGGGGCAACAGTACGTTGTTGATCCTGCCCGACGGCACCACCATGATGGTCGATGCCGGTGCCATTTATGGCACCACGCCATATCTCAGTGATCCGCTTCCTTCAGGCCAGCATCGTCCCGGCGAGTGGATCGGCCGCTATGCAAAGCGGCATTTCGACGCCAGTGGACTTACAACCATTGACACCTTCCTGCTCACGCATTTGCACGGCGATCACGTCGGCTATCTCCCGCCGGACGGCCCGCTCTCATCCGACGGCACTTACCGTCTTACAGGCGTTTCCGACGTGGCCGCCATCGTCCCGATCGAGAGGTTCGTTGACCGCGCATGGCCGGACTACACCTATCCAGTGCCTGCTGATACCGATTTCCAGAAGAACTATCGCGCGTTCCTTCAAACGCAAATCAAGACTGGCAAAAGAGTCGAGCGTTTTCGCCCCGGCTCCAAAGACCAGTTTGCCCTGCAGCACAAATCGGCCGACTACCCCAGCTTTGAGATACGCAACCTGATTGCCAACGGCGAGGTCTGGACCGGCAAGGGCGAGCAGACAAGAAAGATCTTCGCAGAAGTATCAACTCTCAAGCCTGCCGACTACCCCGCGGAGAATCCCTGCTCCTGCGCCATTCGTCTCCGCTATGGAAAGTTCGGCTACTACACCGGCGGCGATCTCACCAACGACACCAACTACGGCCGCGATCCTTGGCGCGATTCCGAATCTCCCGCCGCCGAAGTGTGCGGCCGGGTCAGTGTCGCCGTCGCTAACCACCATGGCTACTTCAATGCCAATGGCGACCGGTATGTTCGCGCACTGCAGCCGCAGGTCTTTGTCATTCCGACCTGGGACTCCGCGCACCCGACCGTCAATGTGCTGAACGCGCTCTACTCCAAAGCCATCTACTCCGGGAACCGCGACGTTTTCGCAACCTCGGTCAAGCAGGAGAATCGCATCGCCAATAAGAAGACCGACGACCTCAAGTCGCGCGCCGGACACATCGTTATCCGCGTAGAACCCGGCGGAGAGACCTTCGCCGTGCACATCCTCTCAAACGCTGATGAAAGCGACACGGTGACGGCCAGCTTCGGCCCCTACACTTCCTAAAGCTTGTTGGGACTCTTACACTCGCCATCCTTCCAGATTGGATGAGTAACGGAAAGTCGGCTAGGCTGGAGACAACATCCTGGATGCTTGCGCGTTTATCAGGAACTATCAGTCGGAGGGGTGTCGGAGCAGTGCGGCGCTCTCAACCGCGAAAAGTCTGGCTGTGTGACCGGATTCCTGCACGACATCAGAAATCCGATCGGAACGCCCCGCCGGTATTGGACGAAGGGTCGACTATACCGTTCGAACGTTCGTCCCTGAGCAATGGGGCCAGATTGATATATTCGCTACCTTCTTCGCGAGTTCTTTTCCGGACGCAAAACCAATCGAACGCCGCGCAGTATCTGGGGTTGGAAATCACTTCAGGAAGGCGATGGTTTTACGATCGCTTCCTTGCGCATCACGCCTACACTTGCGATCGACAAGCAGCAGTTGAACCAAAAAGGTATACCCCTGCTGAACACGCGACAGAGTTAGCGGCGGTAGTAGAGAGCTTTTTCACAGAACTCGACTCGGCCATTGACTGCGCCAGAAAGATTTTGAGCGCACGTTATACAGTACGAGGAATGCCGGAATCGACTCGAAAAACATTCGCGCGGGCACGGTCCGGTACGTTCGATGGTCTTCTTCCGGCTGGTTTACTTTCCGCGATCAAAGAGGCTGATTGGTACGAGCCTCTGAGGACGCTGCGAGATGAACTCACACACTCTGATATAGGTTCCGTACACCTGGATGAATCAACGGGACGGGCGTCCTACATGCATACGGGGCTGGGCACCGGAGAAAGGGCCTTCATCATCGAAGACATCCTTGCTCGCATGGGCGCCGACTTTGAGGCCGTAAATCGGTTCCTCGGTGTTGTCTTCGTACACCTGAACGCTCTCCTCACGGATGTACCAACGGTTCAACTCTGCGGACTTCATCAGGGGAAGGCGCTGATCCGTGAAATTCGTCCGGCGCCAACAATAACCTTCAACAGCGGAAAGTGCTTGGCGGTGCCGTGGATCGAGGTTGACGGCAAGCCCACTTGCCCGCTGCTCTGCGGAGCATATTGGAGAGCGAAAGACGAGGGCTCGCACCCAGCGTGATCTCGCTATGATCGAACAATGGGATGGACATCGCCTGAAGCGCGGGAAATATTTCAGTGGCTTGTGAAGCAAGAGGCGGAACGAAGAAGCCGCGACCGACAAAAGGTCTCCGGGGCGTCACAGACCGTGCCGGCCTGTCAGGAAACGCTCGACAAGCTAAGTGCGCTGTCACCTGAGATCGCGCACGAAACTTCCCTTGTGCATGCGGGTTTGTAAAGGTGGCCCCGGCAACAGTCGGTGAGTCCTGCGAACATAAACAACATGGAGTGGCGAATGAAAGTTTGCACCTTGATCCCGTCGATTTTATTGCCCGTGCTCGCCCTGTCCACATTTGTGTCGGCCGCCGACTCGAACGGATCTGTCCCCAAGACGGTTGGACCGCCCCACGCGATTGGTCCCATGTTTTGGGGGCTCAACATCGAGAACGTGTATTTGAACCCCGTTCTTTCCTGGACCGATCCCTCCCTTGAGGCGGCAATCCCGAGTGCAGGGATCGAAAGCATGCGATTTCCCGGCGGCGACGCGGGGAACTACTGGGATTGGCAGCAAGGTGCCATGTATCCGCTCGGGGGCTCGGCAAACGTGCAGGATTTCCTAGCCGACTTATCAAACTTGAGTCAGGCGACCGGTGTGCAGCCGCTCTACAACCTGAACGTCATGACCTACAACAACGAGTTGATCACCAAGGCTACGCTTTCCGCCGCCATGGAGAACCAGATTCAGTTGCTCCAGGCCGCCCAAGCCTTGGGATTGCCTGTCAACGACGTCGAACTAGGCAACGAATTTTACTGGTCGGAACCCGATCATAACCACGAGTTTCCCACCGCGAAAGATTACCAACTCACTGCGAACCTCTGGGCAACCACGCTGAAGCAATCGTTTCCCAATGCAAAATTCGCGTCCATGCTTTCCATTCCCAGTTCCGGCGACCTCCGAACCAGGACCTGGAATACACCCGTGCTGGAAAACATTCAGGGGATCGACGCAGTCACGATCCATCGCTACGACAGCATCATTGATGGCGGTGTTTGGGACGGAACACCAGCAGACGCGGTTCTGAGCCTCACCTTTACCGATTGGGCCAAGATTGTGGCGGGTGAAGTCCGTCCGGCCGAACGGAAACGGCTTCGAATCTGGATTACCGAGTTTGGTGGATTCGCGGACTGCACAAGCACTGCGCAATTTACGGGCACCTGGCTGGAAGGCTTGTATCAGACGCAAATGGCCCTCCAGTTTTTGTCCACTGCATCCATTGACCAGATCCAGCTCTATAACATGACCGGGTCCACCAGTTCGCTCATCTTTCAGAACTCTTCCTCGTACTGGGATGGTTGCCTCACGAAGAACATTACATTCAATGCCACGCCCGGCGATCTGACCGCCACGGGTCAAGCCTACGCGCTGATCGGCGCCGCATTGAAGGGCACACCGTCGGTATCGGAAGTTATGTTCCCCGAAGCTCCATTCATCAAGCCCGGCGCCGGTGCAAAACCCTATCCCTCGGCAACGGGACTGGCGCTGTCCGGCGCGACGAATCAGTGGCTGATCACCAACTACGGCCCCGAACCCTTGACGCTGCATTATGCGGGAATGGGCGTGGGAACGATCGAAAGCTTGTCCGCCCCCTCGCTCACCACGATCGTCAATGGGGAAGGCATTCTTACCAACTCCACAGGGGCGTTCGATGGTGCGAGCTTTGTCCTGCCTCCCTTTTCCCTGAACTGGATCGTTACGCTTGGCGATCTTAGTGCCAGGTAGAGGTGGGGTTTGGCTGTCCCTATCGAAAATGCTATTCGGCGCAAATGCCTTTGAAATCAGCGGCATTGAAGGCGGCCCCATGCCGAGATACGTGTTTGCGATTAACACATCGCCCGTAGACTAGTGAAGAAGAAATGGCTAGCACGGCTGCATTTTTATGCAAACGACTGAATATTCTTGCATTCTCTACTAAAACCGTCACATTTTTCGGATTAGCCCCGAGAAGTCGGCATGTCGCCACAATTCCAGGATCAGATGGGTGGGAAAATGCATGACTCCATGCGCGTTTGTCAGTACTAATTCGACGGACGAACGGATAACTTCCGGGTTGCCCGTGATTCGCTCCGAATGGCAAATTCGGCATCCAAGACCTGTGTTTCGCGGAGGTTGGCGGAAGGTGATACGGGTTTCGTCTTATCTGTATGGAGGCGAGCCATGATGAAATGTAGTGTTGTCCTGTTTGTTGGTTTTGTTGCAGCTCAAGTCTTATCCGCACAGCGGATGTTGCCCCCGCTTATGCCCCCGGACCGCGAGATTGCGCTTGCTGAAAGCGCTGCTCCCCCTTTAATTGCGAAGGAAGCGTCCATATTTCTCTTGCACAGAGGGGGATTTGTTCTTCAGCGACAGGGTAGCAATGGATTCACATGCTTCGTGGCCCGAGCCCTGCCCGGTGAAATCGAGCCCATCTGCTATCAGGACGAAGAAAAGACTCATACGCTCGTAGCGAGAGAGTTCATTGAGCAGCGGTTGCGGGAGAATGGGCTAAATGATGCGGCGGTCGATGCGGAAATCGGCCAACGCTATCGTCGAGGCGAACTCCGGCCAAGCCAGAATTTCGGATTGGCCTACATGCTCTCGCCTTGTAACCGGGTGACTGACCAGTTCGGACAATTGGTCAGTGAACATCCACACCTAATGTTTTATGCTCCTTACGCGACGAACGCACAACTTGGCCTGTCCATACCCAAAGAGCATGGCGGAAGCTATGCCCCCTTCATTCTGTTCGAGGGAGAGCCTTGGGCCTTCCTAATCGTTCGGAGCGAAAGTCCAAACGAGGAGGCGCGGCGGTGGTGCGAGAACAAATGAGCGAACCTGACAAGAACGAACTGTTGGCCGCTGCGCGGCACGGCAACGTTGACGCCTTACAGCGACTCTTTGCTGAGCACGAAGCGAACCTCTTCCGCCTCGTGTACCGCATGCTCGGAAATCGGGCCGACGCACAAGATTTGCTCCAAGGATGCTGGTTGCGGGGTCAGCAGGGCATTAGTGCTTTCCGCGGAAACGCAAGTGCCTTGAAAGCGTGGTGGTTCGGAATCGCTTCCCACCTGGCGCTGGACTACTTGAGGCTGCGCAAGCGCTGGCGCGCGGAGGCCCAGTTGATCGCAGAGCAGGAATCGGATTCCCAGCCGGACGAAGTCGAGAAACTGGCCGCTATGATGAGCGAGCCGGATTTCCGATACGAAGTAAAAGAACACATGGCCTTCTGCTTTACGTGCATCGGCCGGACACTGGACCCCACGGAAGAGGCCGCTTTGCTTCTTCGCGAGGTGTTTGAGTTCAGCAATGCGGACGCGGCACGTATTCTCGACCTTTCGGAGCCGGCTTTCCGGCACAAACTCTCCTCCGCGCGGCAACAGATGACCTCGAGTTTTGATGGGCTCTGCCAGCTCATTAACAAGACGGGGCGTTGCTATCAGTGCGTAACTCTCAGGGATTTTGCACCGGAACCGTCCAGAGGCGAGTTGATTACTCGAATCGAGCCCGCGGGCGGCTCTCAGAAGAGCCTTGCTGAGGCATTGCTTGATGGAAGGATTGCGATTGCAAGAGCGGCGAACCTTGAGGGCGGAAAGTCGGCGAAACTGCACGCTGCCTTCTTTCAGTCGATCGGGATGCGAGAGCAATCCCGGAAACGATGAATGAACGAGCAACGAAGGTCGCATCGGCGGATCACCGTATGGCCAGGGTCGCAGAGAGGATGTGATTCGAGTACCAGATTGAGGCGCCCTCCGGCCGGATTCGCAATTCGGGTGCACCATGCGGGTCGCGGCACCGTCATGCAATCCACAGATTTACTCATTCTCACCGGATTGATTCGATTCTGTCCGGTTAAGAACGGCTAACCGGAAGCTGACTTACGGAGATTAGTAATGGGAAGTCGGCATGGCACCACGTTTGCCGCCACGATAAGCGTCCCGGTCCGGATGGGACGTCCCATGCGCGTTCATGAGGACTCAACTCATCGCCTGCCGCTTGCCAAAAGCCGATAGGGCGCTATTGCGGTCGTCGCTCTTTCACCACCTGTGCCGTTTCGTCTTTTTTTCGTCAGGGGGATTAGTGCCGTGCCGTCGCCGATAGAAAACACTGTAGGTCATCCGCGGTTATGGGACTTCATCTGGGGGGTGAGCCCGGCCTTCAAACTGCAGAAACCACCACAGCTGCGGGGCCCGTCCTTGGCGTGCTTTGTGAAAGCGGGAACAACGACGGCCCACACCCCGCGGTGGTCGCCCGATGGGCAGAAGATTTGTTTCACCCCTTGAACCACGACAAGGTCGAGGCCACTTCCCTAACAATTCTTCGGGAGCGTTCACTCCGCCCGCAGCGCATGCATCGGGTCCACGACCGCCGCTTTCCGCGACGGCACATAGGTCGCAATGCACGCAACGATAAGAATTGAAACCGTTGTCACGAAATAAGTCCACGGATCTACCGGGCTCACGTGATACAGCAGCGAACTCATCAGGCGCATCGTTGCAAGAGCAACCGCAATGCCACCGATTACGCCAATCACTGTTAGTAGCAGCCCTTCGCGAATATACATTCGGGTGAGTGCCGTACGCTGCGCACCCAGAGCCATACGGATGCCAATTTCGCGTGTATGTTGCGAGATCGCATACGCGATCACACCGTAAAGTCCAATGATGCCCAGCAACAGCGTCATCGCTCCTGCAACCGAAAGCAGAACCAGCGTGAACGAAGTCCGCGCCATGGATTTGGTGTACAGTTCGCCGATCGTTTTGTTATAGGCAAGCGGCAGATCGTGATTCACTGACCACACCGCACGTTCGCTATCGTTGAAGAATGAAGCAGACCCCGCGCGTGGTGTGCGAATCACATAGTGGACATAGCGGGGCATGCGTTCTTTTTGTGTCGCAAAGTTTTCCTGAAATAGCCCCCAATAGACCGATGTAGGCGGATCCTGGTTCACGCCGCGGTCGTGCACATCCCCTGCCACTCCTATCACTTCGTGCCACGGATCGGTCGAGCCGATGTGTATCAGTTTTCCAATGGCAGCGGCTGGCGATCCCCAATATTGGCGTGCTAAGTTTTCCGACACAAGAGCCACCGGGCGTTTCTCAAGCTCCTCTTGCCAGGTGATATCCCGTCCAGCAATCAGCGGTATGCCCATAGCCGCAAAAAAATTTGGCGACACGAATTTTTGCAGGCTTAGAGGCGCCATTTCCCCAACTTTGTAGGCGCGGTCACTAGCATAGACGGGATTGATATCACGGCTCTCTATCATGGGGAGTTCTGTAGTTACCGCAACCGAATTCACACCGGGAACAGCGGAAAGCTGGTTCAAAATGGCCTGCTGCATGCGCAAAACATCGGCCAGTTTTGTGTCAGGGACCTGCGATGTGGGAATAAAGATGTCAAAAGATGCGATGGTATTGGGATCGCTAAATCCCGGGGAAACGCGGGTGAGTGCGCGGAAGGTGCGAATCATCAATCCAGAGCAGATCAACATGACCAACGCCAGTGCGACCTGGACCACGACCAACGTTTTGCGTGCACGATGGCGCTCCCGGCTCTGGCTGAGTCCGCGCCCTCCTTCGCGTAATCCGGTTGTGGCTTTAATGCCGGAATATTTCAGAACTGGAATCATGCCGATGACAAGGCTGACGAAAATCGCCAGGGTTGCGGTAAAAAGAAGCGCCGGGATATCAATGCTGATCTCGTGCAAACGTGGCAAGCCCGTAGGCGCGGCGGCAACAATCAAATTCAAGGTGCCATAAGCAAGGCCCAAACCGATTGTGCTGCCTGCACATCCCAACACCAGGCTTTCCAGCAGCAGTTCCGCGACAATATTTTTGCGGTCGGCTCCTAAGGCCGCGCGAATGGCAAGTTCCTGACGGCGGCCTTCGATGCGCACCAGCAGCAGGTTGGCTACGTTCGCACACGCTACCAGGAGGACGATAGCGATGGATCCCATCAGAACCCAAAGCACATTGCCGACGTCGCCGATCACATCAATCTTGAGCGGTTGGAGAGTGGAGGTGAAATGGGCTTGTTCAAATAGCGAGACGCTAAACCCTGGCGGCGGCGGAAAACTTTGATTGGCAATCTTCACCAGGCGGTTCAAATCTGCTTCGGCCTCCTGCAACGTAACTCCTGGCCTCAGGCGTGCCAAGCCTTTGGCACTGAAATTGCCGAGTGTCGTTTTGCTGCGATCGATTTGCCCAGGCACGACAACATCAACATCGGAACGATCCAGGAACACGAAGTTCGCCGGCAGAACGCCGATGATTTCGTACATCGTTCCATCTAACTTCAGAGTGTGGCCAACTACCGAAGCATCGCCGCCGAAATGTCTTCGCCAAAAAGCGTAAGTAAGGATGACCGTCGGCGGTGTATTTGGCAAATCATCGCGCTGAGTGAATAGGCGGCCGAGAACTGGACGAACACCGAGGATCGGCAAGGTTCCATCCGTTACTCCCAATCCTTGGACCTGCACCGGCTGAGCGCCCCCCGTGATGTGGAACGACGAGAAGGCATAGAGGCCGATATCTTCGAGGGTTTTATTCTGTTCGCGGTCGATGAAGTACAGGTACTCCGCCATGCCAATTTTTGGGATGTTGATTGCCGGTGCCTTATACCAAACGCTAATAAGCCGGTCCGGCGCCTTGTAAGGAAGCGGTTTCAGCAGGACACCTTCTACGACGCTGAAGATCACCGTATTGGCGCCAACGCCAATTGCCACGGTGATCAGAATCACGGCCGCGAAGATCGGCGCGCGGCCAAGCCGCCGGAAAACCTGCTTGAGTTGGCCAATAAAAGGCACCATGAAGTCTCCTGAAAGCCTTTGATTTTTTCGGGCGTCTCCCAGATCGGAACGATGAATCTATTTGAGGATGCAAATCGCTTACCAAAACTGCGCCGCGCAAATCTAACATTTCAAAGGCAGACGCGCGCGCGAACCGCCTGAACACGTTCGCTTTCGTATCGAAGTGTTCGTTCCTGAACAGCGCGGTTCTGCATTCCCATATGCGGCTATCAAGACTTCGCATGATGGAGCTTCCGGCTTGGCGCCTAGCAATGTGTTACCTCGGAAGAGGGTGCAATTGAACCCGACGCGAGAGCTCGATCCAATGTTCGTCAATCAACTTATGCATTTCCTTAAATTGAGTGTCGCCGTCGTAAGAAGTGCAACGTCGAAGCTTGCTTTGTGAAATCGATTGGTCCAGGATGTCAGAAAACGACACTTCGAGAGGACGATTAGCAAGGTGCTGTTCGTATGATGGCGCGGAGAACTGAATCCCTGCTCACATGGCCCAGGGAGTGTCGCGTTGTCCGCTGCTCAGAGTCCAGCCTAGGAAGTGAGCTGCGAACCTGCAAGCCATGAACCGCAATCGGCACGACCTCCGGTGCGGCTTTTTGTTCTGCGTTCCAGAAGCGGACGCGACGACCTGAGGCTGGAGATTCTCCCTTCGGCGGTCGAAACCCTGATTCCAATGGTCCGTTTTATCCTTAATGGCACGCACCTCGGCCTTGCAAAACTGCATGTCACTCATTCCAAAGACGTAAAGAGGTCTCGAGAGTGGGTTCGGGATTCCACGCAACTTGTTTATTTTGAGTAATATGGCGGAGAGAGTGGGATTCGAACCCACGTTACCCTTTCGAGTAAACACGCTTTCCAAGCGTGCGCCTTCAGCCACTCGGCCATCTCTCCGTCTTGAATCGGTTGGAAGGAAACGACTCTAGAGAAGTTCTCGCTTCTCGTTCTGTTTAATTCTATGGGTGTAGTCGTCGAAACCGCAACTTGAAGGAACTCAAACCGGCGAAGAAATTCTTAGGAGAGCTTTTCCGGAGAATCGACTGGCGTCGAAGGAGCCACTACAGTGCTGCCTGAGGACGACACTCCCGCCGCAGCTGCATTGGCCGCTGCGCCGCTGTTTGCGGCCGTCGCCGGCAATGCCGGCACTTTGGCGTTATCGACCACGTGATGGTTCAGGCAATATAGAGCCAGTTCCAGTCGATCGGCCACTCCAAGCTTGTCGTACACCTTGCGCAGGTAGTTTTTCACGACCTGCTCAGTCGTCCCCACGCGCAAAGCGATCTCTTTGTTCTTCATGCCCTGCGTCACGCACGAAACGATCAATGTCTCTTTCGGCGTGAGTTGCACTTTCGGACGCGCCCCGGTACTCCGGGTATTCTGGTTGCGGTAAGCTTCCATCACCCAACGAACTCCCTGGCCATCGAGCCACGTTTCTCCCGCCATCACTTTGCGCAGGCAGTCGACCAGTAACTCAGGCTCGACTTCGCGCGACACGATGCCGTGAGCGCCACGGCGGAACAGTTCCAGCGTCAACTCCTCGTCTGCGCCCGGCGTCACCACAACCACTCTCAATTTTGGATTCTGGCGGAGCAGATCGGCCACGGCATCCACGGGATTTAGCGTGAGGGCGGCCTCAAAAATCAGCACGTCTGCTGAGAACTTCGCGGCCGCGGATTGAGTCTGCGCGAGTGTCTCGGCCTGTCCCACCACGCGAATGTCATCTTCGAGCGCAAAGATCTTTCGCAAGCCAGCGCGGAAAATGGCCTGTGTATCGGCCAGAATCACTCGGACAAACTGTCGTTTGTCCTCGCCTGCTCCGAGATTTTCTTCCACGCTCACCGGAATCGTCGCCATTCGTTCCCTTGCGCCTATATGCGCTCAAAATGGTACTCGTCGATCACTACGCCTACTCCGCGCCGCCCGCGATCGTCAAAGCTGCGCACCACTCGCCCGCGGCAATCGATCTGCACGTTGCGTCCTGAGCCAACCACCTCGGCCGGCAGCAGAATCGTGAAGTCCACCATCGATCCCACCGGTACATCTTTATCCATCGCGAACAGCACGCCGTTCGCGGAGATGTTTTCGGTCTCCGCCAGATACGCGCTGCCCTGCGATTTCACCGACGCGGAAAGATGCAGCGGAAATCGCGGCGCGCTCTGCATGTCTTCATATTGCGCCGCGCTGATCTGCGCCTCGGTCATCGGTGCTGTACCTTCCGCTGCCACGTTTGGAGCGACCTTCCTTCTGACCGCGCAGTGCGCGCGGTCTTTCTGCTCAACTCAAGGGCAGCGTACACCCCGGAATCAAACAAACAAAGTTACCGAAGTCATGGAACAAGCGGAGCTTAACTGCTTTTCTTTGAATGGATTAGGAGGGTTTTCGGATACAGCTACGAGCCTGAAACAGCCCGTCCTCACCCGCAATTCTCGGGTCAATTCAGGGTCAACTTCCGGCAATTCTCGGAATTCACAAAGGTGTGAAAGGAACTGTATGGGGAGCCGCGCCAGCCGGCGGGATTGACTAAATGCTAAGCGCTACAGGTCCAATGCCACTTAGAACTTCGTTACTTCCGTGAAGTTGAAATCTCGAACCTTCATCGCGGGGACCACCATGTCGAACGCCTCTTCCCCGCTCGCTCGGACTGGCACGCTCATGGCTTCCACATTCAACAGCATGTGAATCAAGCTCTCATTCAACCGGAAGTTGCGCACTCCGCCCTGCACGCGTCCGTTCTCCACATAGAACGTTCCGTCGCGCGTCATCCCGGTGAGCATCTTCTCAAACGGCTCCACTTCGCGGATGTACCAAAGGCGAGTGACCAGCACTCCGCGCTCCGTAGACGCAATCATCTGCGCGACCGTTTGCGGATCGCTTACCGGTGCGAACACGATATTCTGCGGCATCTCTCCCATCTCGTTCGGCAGCGAGAAGCCGTGGCCGGTCGCCTCGATTGGACCAACCTTGTCTTTATATTCGGAACGCTTCATCCTCTCGGCAGTCGCGCGCGCGTGCACCACGCGGTTCACAACTCCGTCTTCAACCAGCGCAACTCGCTGCCGGTGCACGCCTTCTCCGTCAAACGGACATCCTGTCTGCAAAGGATGCGCAACATCGTCGCAAATAGTGATGTTGTCGCCGAACAATTTCGTGCCGATACGCCCCGCAAGAAACGAACGCTGGTCGAGGATCGCCATCCCTGAATAATCCCAGAACATGAATCCGACAATATCGAGCACCGCGGCTGGTTCCAGAATCACCGTGTACTTTCCTGCCGGAATCTCCCGCGGATGAGCAGAATCAACCGCCTTCTTCGCGGCAACTTCAGCCAGCATCACCGGATCGAGATTCGCCACGTCGGGCGAATTTGCCTTCTGCCATCCGGAAGAATCCGCCCCCAGCATGGTGATCGAGACTTCCGCCGAAGTCTGCGTATGCCAGTTGCTCAGCCCGCGCGAATTGAAAATTCCCTCAAACGATTCCGCGCTGGAGAAAATCCCCGCCGTCGTGAGCTTATGCCAGTCCGCGACTCCGACAATCTTGCCAACGCCGTCGGCGCGAAACTCCGGCGTGATCGCAGCAGTCTGTTGGAAGTGCCGCGACGGTACCTGCGCAGAGCTACCTGCTTTGCCAGCAGCCTCGTCAGAATCAGGCATTGGCAATAGGTCAGCGTCTGGATGCTGCACTTTGGCGAGACTCTCTGAAGACTGCACGACCTGGCGCAAACTCTCATCATCGAACCTGTTGGTAAACGCGCGCGCCGTCCGTCCCCCGAAAACCGTCCGCACCGACACGACGTGATTTTCGTCTGATACGTTCTGATGGATGGTGTTATTGGCGAACCGGGTAAGCGCAAACCGGCCTCCGGAAATGTAGACCTCGACCTCGTCCGCGGACGACAATTTCCGGATGCGATCGAAGATGTCGCCGGCTTGTTCTTTCGTAAGCATTTTCAGCACTTAGCGATTGGCAATCAGCACTTGGCCATTAGACGTTCACCGTCGATCTTCTGCAGCAGCGACGTCAGCATCTTCCTCAATACCGTGAGCTTACTCGCCAGTTCTCGGTAGTCTGCTTCGGGCAGAAAACCCAAGTCTCGGGAGCGCAACAAGTGATAGTCCAATTCGCTGGCGGATCCCGACGCGAATTTGCAGATAGCGCTGAAATTCATTGTTCCCCCGCTTTGCGCATCCCCCGGCGATGTTCGCTCCAATCGAAGCGCTACATCGTCGAATTTGGCTCGTCAGTCGGTACAGTTCGTGCTTGGGAAAACTGGCCGTGCGCCCGTAAATATCCAAAGTCAAGCAGTGTGATTTTCCCCAGACCATCAAATCCCTGAAGTCTTTCATTTTCGGCACTTCCAAATCATGACTAGATGCCAAGTGCTAGGTGCCAAATGCTACGAGCCTCTCCCGCAAGGCTCCTGATACCCGTCACGCGCCTTTAAACGCACTCCCCACCTTGCTCCCCCGAAACCGCGACGGCGCCGCTCCATGCCCCGTTCCCATCACCTGCTGCGGTTGTCCCTTTCCGCAATTCGGAGTTCCCCACAAAGTCCACTCATCGCGCGAACAGATCGCGTCCAGCGAATTCCAGAATTCGGTCGTGATGCCCGAGTATGACGGATTCTTCACCATGCGCACGCGCTTTCCGTTCTTGATCTCCCATCCAATCTCGCATCCGAATTGAAAGTTATATCGCTTGTCGTCGATGGACCACGACCGGTTCGTCTGCATCAGAATTCCGTGATCGGTGGACGCGATCAGGTGTTCGAGAGTGAGCGGATTTACCCCCGGCAGCAAGCTGATGTTCGTCATCCGGATCATCGGCAGCCGGTTCCACCCCTCCGCTCGCAGCGTTCCCCCCGATCGATTCTCGCCAATCGTGTGCGCTGTCTCCCGAGAGCTGAGATATCCAGTGAACAGCCCGTTCGTGATGATCGGCGTGCACTGCGCCGCCACTCCCTCATCGTCATATCCAAACGTCCCGAGCCCCGGGCCATGCTCCTGCCGCGCATCGGCCACAACATTGACCAGATCGCTTCCGTAGCGCAACGTTCGCAATTTATCCAAAGTCAGGAACGAAGTCCCTGCGAAATTTGCCTCCATCCCGAGTACGCGATCGAGCTCAATCGGATGCCCCACGGATTCGTGAATCTGCAATCCCAGCTGCGAACTGTCGAGAATCAGATCGAACGTCCCCTCTGGACACTGGTCCGCCCGATGCAACGCGACCGCCTCTTCCCCAATCCGCCGCGCGTTCTCCACCAGCTTCAATTCCTCGATTAGCTCGTAGCCTTTGTTCTGCCACTGCCCGCCAAACGAGTTCGGATAGGAACGCTTCTGAATCTCATTCCCGGCGAACGCATACGCCGCATATCCCGCTCCGGTCGAGAGCTTCGTCTGATGAATATCCGCACCCTCGGACGAAACAAACCACTGCTCCTCCCGATTGAAATTGAGGTTCGCCTCCGCCAGCGTTATGCCAGCCTCCGACCGTAACTCAGCGTCAATCTTCAGCAGCAATTCGATATTTTGTTCAACGGACACCGTGAACGGATCGATCTGGTAGGGCGTGGTCCACTCAGCGACCGCAGCTTTCTCGGGAGCGAGGCGAACATCCTCTCGCTTGACCCGAGCCGACGCCCGAGCGATCACAACCGCCTCAGCCGCCGTCGCCTCGACAGCTCCGCGCCCCAGTTCGGCCGACGCGGCAAATCCCCAGGCTCCGTCAGCAAGCACGCGCACGCTCATGCCCACGGACTCCGAATCGAGCGCGCTTCCGACCTTCCCGTTCTTCGTTGTCAATGCGCGGCTCCGCTGCGCCACAATCCGTACGTCAACGTAACGCGCCCCGCGAGCGGAAGCAGCGTTCAAAGCCCAGTTGGCAACATGTTTCATGCGAAGAACTTCAATCTAACACACAGAAGCAGAGACAGCGGGCTGAGCCTGGGACCGTTCCCGCACGTACAAGTTTCTGACAGCTGTCGCTCCGCACACTCACCTGTGACTGTTGTCACGGTTCGCGCCCCAGTACCGCCGTTCAATGGACCTGGACTTAAACGTCTCAGCGACTCTCGCTGCCGGTGATGAAGGGAACCCGGTTCCACTACCCCGTTGATCCTATTTTTGACACTTTAACCCCAGCATTTCCGCATAGTTGCCCAGCCACTTTCTGACCTCTCCGCACTACCCACTCGATCAAAAAACTGCTGCTCGAAGCACTGGGGCCGCTGAAAGACGGTTACCCGCACGAGATGCGCGCCGCCGACTACGACGACTGGGTCACTGACACTAGCAAGCAGACCCTTCGCGACACCCACGGACTCAACGGCGACATCCTCGTCTGGAACCACGTCACGCAGCGTCGCCACGAACTCAGTTCGATGGGCATCCGTGTGAACGCCGAAACGCTCCGCCTCCAGCTCGAGCTGTCGAACCTGCTCGACAATCTCAAATTTCCCTATCACCAGGGCATCATCAGCAACCAATTGCCGCTGTCGATCGGCGGCGGCATCGGGCAATCCCGCTCCCTGATGCTGCTCCTCCGCAAAGCGCATTTGGGAGAAGTCAGCGTCACCGTCTGGCCGAAAGTATTAAAGGAGATGTGCGCGAAGAGGAACATCTTCGTGCTCGAATAAGTTGCCGGATGATCTCTCTGGAAGAAGTTATCGAGAGATCCTGAGGGTGCCCCATTTCTCGTGCATTCTGTGCGCGAGAAGTGGGGTTTTGATAGGGGAGCGAGGCACAGTCCGAGCAGGCCTCGTTCTTGTGGAAGAGCGGCCCCTTCAGGGCCGCGAATGGGTTGTGGATTCAGAGGGCTTCAGCCCTTGCGGTTGCGCCTATGGCGTCACGTGCGCCTCGTCGAGCGCCTTCTTCACCGCCATCAATTCCTTCAGCACTCCGCGCAACTTGGTCGACTCCAGCGCGTTCGCCCCATCCGACTTCGCTTCCTTCGGATCATCATGCACTTCCATGAATACGCCGTCCACACCGGCCGCCACGGCCGCCCGCGCCAGTACAGGGATAAACTCCGGCTGTCCGCCACTCACCGCCGGACTTTTATCATCCGCCTGTGACGAAGGCAACTGCACCGAATGCGTCGCGTCGAATACTACTGGCGCAAACTTCCGCATGATCGCCAGCGACCGCATATCCACCACGAGGTTGTTGTATCCAAAGCTCGCCCCGCGTTCCGTCAGAAAAATCTGCGTATTGCCCGCATCGCGGCACTTCTCCACCGCATGCCGCATGTCCCACGGAGCGACGAATTGCCCCTTCTTGATATTCACCACACGCCCGCTCAACGCAGCAGCGACTACAAGATCAGTCTGCCGGCTGAGGAACGCCGGAATTTGCAAAACATCCGCCACTTCCGCAACCTTGCCCACGTCCGCCGTCTCGTGCACGTCGGTCAAAATCGGCAGGTGCAGTTCGTCTTTGATTTTCTTTAGAATCCGCAGCCCTTCCTTCAGCCCGGGACCACGAAAGCTGCGGATAGACGTGCGGTTCGCCTTGTCGAAACTCGCCTTGAAGATGAAAGGAAATTCCAGCGCCCGCGTCACGCCCTTGATGATCTCCGCCATGCGGATCGCGTGCTCCTCACTCTCAATCACGCACGGGCCGGCAATGAGAAAGAGATCGCCGGAACCGACATGAATATCGCCGACTTGGAAGGAAATACTCAAGGATCGGATCCTCAACTTATATCCTGAAAAAGTCTACCGCCGAGCACGACGAACTCGCAGACAGAATCCGAAAAAACTGGATTGCTCTGCGTGCTCAGCTCTCGACGGGTGAATTCTCACTACAGCCGCCCAACTCTTTCCGGACGGTGGAACATCTCGACGGCCGCTGTTTCTTTCTCCGCGCGCCGCTTCACTCCATATTCGTAAGCAGCCCCAACAAATTTGCTGAACAGCGGATGCGGCTCGAGTGGCTTCGACTTAAATTCCGGATGGAACTGGCAGCCAATAAAGTGCGGATGATCCGGCAATTCCACGATCTCCACATAAGTCCCATCGGGCGTCGATCCGGAAATGCGAAGTCCTGCTGCAGTCATGGGCTCTTCGTACTCGCGATTGAACTCATAGCGATGCCGGTGCCGTTCGCTGATCTCCGACTTTCCGTAAATCCTGTACGCCAGCGTGTCTGGCTCGACCTTGCAGGGCCAAGCACCCAGCCGCATCGTCCCGCCAAGTTCCTCCACGCCGCGTAATTCGCGCAGTTTATAAATCACGCGATGCGGCGTCGCCGGATCAAACTCGCTCGAATTCGCCTCCGCCAATCCCACAACATTTCGAGCAAACTCAATGCACGCCGTCTGCATGCCAAGGCAAATGCCGAAATACGGGACCTTCTTCTCGCGCGCATACCGGATCGCCTTCAGCATTCCTTCGATGCCACGCTTGCCAAAGCCACCCGGCACCAGAATTCCGTCATACCCCTCAAGCTGCGCCTCGAAGCTGTCTCCTTCGGCAGTCTCCAAGCCCTCGGCCTCGATCCAGTTGATCTGCAGCTTCAGGTTGTGGGCCAGCGATCCGTGCACCAACGCCTCTTTCAGCGACTTGTAGGAATCTTCGTACTCCACATACTTCCCCACGATCCCAATCGTGACCGTGTCCTTCGGGTTGTAAACGCGGTGGACAATGTCTTCCCACTTCGACAGGTCGCGATCCTTCGCTTCCAAGTGGAGATTCTTCAGCACTAGCGTGTCGACGCCTTCATTGGCGAATACCAGCGGCACTTCATATATTGACGCCACGTCCTTTGCCGTGATCACCGCCTCATCCGGGACGTTGCAGAACAGCGCGATTTTCGATTTGATGTCCTTCGCCAGAAACCGGTCCGTGCGGCACAGCAAAATATCGGGCTGAATTCCGATGCTCAGCAATTCCTTTACCGAGTGCTGCGTCGGCTTGGTCTTCAACTCCTGTGCCGCCGCAATAAACGGCACCAGTGTCACGTGCACAAACAAGGTGTGCTCGCGCCCCAACTCCTGCCGCATCTGCCGGATCGCTTCCATAAATGGCAGCGACTCGATGTCTCCCACCGTGCCGCCAATCTCCACGATCGCAACATCCACGTCTTGCGCGACTTTCTTCATCGCGGCCTTGATCTCATTGGTCACGTGCGGAATCACTTGCACCGTCTTGCCGAGATAGTCCCCGCGCCGCTCCTTGGCGATGATCTGCTCGTAAATCCGCCCGGTCGTCCAGTTATTGTCGCGAGAAAGTTTGGCGTGTGTGAAACGTTCGTAGTGGCCAAGGTCCAGGTCCGTCTCCGCCCCGTCGTCGGTCACGAAAACCTCGCCGTGCTGAAACGGCGACATCGTTCCCGGATCCACGTTCAGGTAGGGATCGAACTTCATGATGTTGACCTTCATCCCCCGGCTCTCCAGCAGGCAGCCGATGGACGCTGCGGCCAATCCCTTGCCGAGTGAAGACACAACTCCGCCTGTCACAAAGATGTACTTCGCTGGCATCTCTTCCTCGCTTTAAATTGTTTTTGAAAAATGGTGCAGGTGGGGTGCACGATCAATTATGGCAGAAAAGTCCTGTGGAAGAAATGGAAGAAATTGTCGGGCCCAGAATTTTCCTTCGTGCGCGGCTTGCTCATGTGGGGACGGCCGCCCTCGGCTGTCCGGTCGAGCTCCGCTCGACAGGAATCGATCTTCGAACCTGTGTCTCGCGAGACCGCTCGTTGACTATCTCGACACACTCAGCGAGAATACTCAAGGCCATCCGCAACGGACAGCTCGTAGTGTCCCCCGAAACAGTGGGCCTGTGGCGCAGCTGGGAGCGCGCTTCCATGGCATGGAAGAGGTCGTCGGTTCGATCCCGACCAGGTCCACCATATTTTCAACTACTTGCAGATACCCCACTTTTCAGGTTGGTTAGCGTTTGGTAGCAAAACGCTCGTCCCGCGCGTGACCTCTTCCAAATTAGAAAGGAGTCGAAGCTCGGCACTGATGGCGTCGACCGTCTTCTGCAACCAAATTCGCACCAGACTCGATCAACACAAGCGCATTTGGCGATATTGATTCGCACAACCTGTTAGACCGCCGGGGTCGCGGTTCTCCAGCCTGTCATACGACTCGTGAAGGAACGGACGCTTTGAACAACATTGCGGGATTGCCACTTGAGTGGAGCGCACAGTGCGTTCCAAAGGGAGCAAAGATGATGGTGCCTCGAGCGAGTGTCGTGCTCTGGCCGTTCGAGATAAGAGTTGCGGCACCATTCATAACGATGATCGTGTCCGGGCCTTGAAGTGCGTTTCCCACGTATTGCGCGCCGGACTCCAGATTGATGCTGCTCAACTCGAATTCTTCACATGGGGTCTTGTAGACACGCTCTGAGGCGCCAGCGTGCGCACCATTCATTACAACGGGCAGACCACTGTCGAAAGAGAGAATTCTCATTAATCCCGGCACATCAACGTGCTTCGGCGTCAACCCTCCGCGCAGGACGTTATCAGAATTTGCCATCAACTCGACAGTTGCACCTTCAAGATAAGCGTGGAGTGTACCCGCAGGCTGGAATGTGCCCTGTCCTGGTCGCAGGTGCACCAGGTTCAACAGATAAATCGAGAAGATGCCTCGATCACAATGTCCTTCGACTGGGCAAAATGTTTCTGAAGCCCGTGCGACCCAATGGCCCGGATCGTTCTTATCAGATGTATCTGTCCGGGCAAGGCGGGTGATGAGGGTATTCAGCAGAAGGTCCGCGCGGTCCTGAGGTACGGTCATTACTGTGCGGTAAAGGTCTTGGAGCAGCGCTCGGCGGGCCTGAACAGTAGTTTTTGTCCGCACGAGCTTTTCCGGAAAGTCCGGCATGATCGCGTGCAGTTCAGGAATCGTGCGAAACATTTCGGCGATTTGTTCCAATGGCCGGAATCCGTGCAGCATCCAGAACTCGGTCACCGCTACGGCCACTTCTGGCTTGTCGTTATCATCCTTGTAATTCCGTCCGGAAGCCTGCAAGTCAATTCCGGCCGCGTTTTCGCCGGCGAAACCTTCTTCAGCCTGTTTCTTCGTGGGATGCGCCTGAATTGAGAGCATCTTGGCAACGTCCAACACTTTGAACAGATAAGGCAGACGGCCACCGAAATGGGCACTGGCGGTTGAACCAAGAATTTTGTCTGGTGCTTCCGCGATGAGCTGGTTGAGTGGTATCTCAATACCTGCGACGTTCGCCGTTGCCGGCCCCTTAGCATGAGCGCCCATCCATAATTCCGCGAAAGGTTTTCTCTCGTTGTTCGCAATGCCCAAAAGGTGCGGAATGAAGTCGCAGCCGCCCCAGGCATAATGCTGGACCGCGCCGTGCAGTCTCAGCACGCCGATTTCAAGCATGGGCGCCAACGGCTCTCTCCATGCAACGCAAAATGCCGTTTGGTTCAGCGACTCCCATCGCTGCGATCGCGTCGGCACGCGACTGCATATCGGCTACGGCATAGATGCGCAGTTCGTCGGCGTTCCCCGATGGCCGCACGTGCGCCACATCGCCGTTATCGAACAGGACGCGAACCCCATCCGTGTAGTCCACGTGAGTGATCGTTCCGAATCCCATTTCCTTAGTGAAGAATTTCGCAAGGCTTTGTCGAAGGGTTTCGAGGCTTGATTTCTCAGGATCGTTTGCACCGTCATCAGTACTGGGTGAGAAGAAAGCCACGAGTTTCAGCCCCAGCGCTTCGGGAAAGCTTTCTAACAGCGCGGCGCGGCTGAAGCGTTTCGGCAGCCGATCAAACAGATCGACCACGGGAACTACGGACTGATCCGCGGCGTAAAGGACGCAGAGGATCGGCAAGATGGCATCGCGCGTGAGTAGAGCGGGCAAAACCGCACCATCTCGCACGATGTCCGAGCCAGTTAAGAAGCCACCATTGGGCTCCCAGCCACATACCCGCTGTTTCCCCGCGCGCCGGGCTTCCTCCATCCCGGCAATCACAAAGGGTGAACCGATGCGAGTCTTGGCTTCGACCACGGACTTTAGATTCCCGCGATCAACCGCGTCATTGCAACTGATGGGAACCACGACGGCATCGGCCTTTAGAAATTCGGCCACCACCATACCCACCAGATCTCCGCCGAAGAAGTGCGCTCTGCCCGTTGCCGCATCCACGCCGAGAATCAGTGGCCGGTCGCTGTCGCCGTCCGTCGACACAACAGCATCGATCGGTCCGTGCTTGGCTGTAGCCTCCGAAAGCAACGCCTGGATCGTGGCCAGCTGCGCCGCGCCCATGTTCTCGGTGTCGATAGGAACAAAGGTAGCGCTACGTCCAACCGCGATCACCTGCGCATTCAAGCGTTCGAGAACTTCCACCAGCAGATCGCGCCCGACTGCGGATTGTTGGTCGACCAGTATGCGCTTGCCGCGCAGAGACTTGTCCTTGAAGAAGCTGGTGAATCGTTTGACCCACTCGGCGTGGGCTTCAGGATTCTCCGCTGGAAGTTCCTGGTGGCCGGCCTTGAACATGCCGCGGTCATCAAACAGGGACTCATCCTGATCTTGGCTGTATAGCCGTTGGCGCTCCCTTTGGACTTGCTCGTTGATCGGTGCTTCCTGCTCCTTGCGCAACTCACCCTTGCTGCTATTGGCTTTGTATCCATTCCGGTCGAACGGAATGTGGCTTCCGGTAATCATCATGCTGCCTTTGCCGCGGGCGAGCGCATAACAGGTGAGCGCGGGAGTGGGTATCATCCCAAGATTGATCGGCTGCATACCCGCGTCGTGAATAGCAGTCACGATCGCTTGGGCGATCTCTCCTCGGCCTTCCTCGTCGGGAACAAAACGGTCGGAACTAAGACGCAAATCCCGGGCAAAGAAAAACTCCTGGCCGCGCCGGATTCCACCCTCGGCCGGGCCGAGTGACTGCAAGTATTCCAGTTCCGCTAGCGCGTTGATGTAGACCTCCAACTGCGTAAGGTCTACCACTTTGCCCCGCCGTCCACTGGTACCGAACTCCAACTCTCGGGGTTCGTAGTTCAGGCTCGACCGAAGCGTATGGGTTTGTACTGCCACACTCATGACAAAATCCTCCTATATCTGTTACTTCTCGGAGTACTCATCGACTCGATTCCTGTTGCAGAGCGGCTAACAATTCATCCAACTGGACAGTCGCGAAGCGGGCAGCGTAATCGGACACGCCGTAAGGGATGAACAGCGCACCGTCGTGGAGCAGTGCACCGCACGAATAAACGACGTTTGGAACATTCCCTTCCCATTCGCTGGGAATTGGTTCCAGCAGAGGATCACGCAGCCTCCCGATCACTTTGGATGGATCGTCGAGATCGAGAAGACAAGCGCCTATCGAGTAGACGCGTCCCGGCCCAACGCCGTGGGTGAGGACCAACCAGCCCGCCTTGGTTTCGATCGGCGATCCGCAGTTGCCGATTTGGACCAGTTCCCATGGAAAAATTGGTTCGAGAAGAACTTTGGGCTCGTACCAGAAACGGATATGGTCGGAGAACATCAGATAAACATTCTCCGAGTCCTGCCGGGACAACATGGCATACGAGCCATTGATCTTCCTGGGGAAAAGAGCCATCCCTTTGTTCTTGACCGCTGGACCATTCAGAGTCATGAGCTGAAAAAGAAGGAAGTCGGACGTCTCCAGCAGTTGCGGAATGCCGAGCTGCCCGTTAAAAGCTGTAAAGGTGGCGTAGTAGACGTGGGTTCCGTCGTCGTTCTGGAATCTTACGAAGCGGGCATCCTCGATGCCGTTTCGCTGCGAGCGGGTCACGGGGAAAATGACTCGCTCGGACAAGCCCTGTTGCGGACGGAATTGGACCGAGTAGTTGGACTTGGCTAGCATGGAGATTCGCTCCAACGTGTCCTGGCGGGCTTTCTCGCCATCCGGCGTCGGGCCTTCCTTTAATTCTGTATCGATCGCGGCCAGCAGCTCTTTCAAGTTGAACGAATCCGGCAGTCGTTGCATAACGCGTCTTGTGCGCTCGTTATCCAATCCAAGTTCGAGACAGGTCCGCTCGAAGAGAGCCTTATGATAGACGTTGTGGGGAACCTGGTTGGGCTCAACAATGTCCCCAGTGGCGGCCATGACCTCGATTCGGTGGTTGGCATGGATGATGCCGGTGCGGAAAACGATGGAGGAAATGCTGCCATCCCCGGTTGCGCGCAAGCTCAAAACAAACCGCAGTGCTCCAGGCGGCAGGCCTTGTTGATTGGGATCAGCGACAATAGATGGGTTGAATAGAGCTGAGGACTCAACCGCAAATTCAGACAGGAAATACGATCCGATCAACAGTTGTCGTTGCTCGGACAGTTTTTGTTCAATGGAAACAATCTTGCGCAGGTGCTCAAATCGTCCCCGGAAAAGCTCTTTGATCTGCTGATGGTGTGCGGCTAACTTCGAGGAAATCGCACCGAGCAATGGACCGACGTCACTCTCGGAGATTGACAGGACCGAAGTGACGATCCTTTGCACTCGCTGGCGGTCCCCGGGAGTGAAGGGTCGCAACAGAACCCGCGACGGATCGGGCTTCAGCTCCGCATGCGTTCGTTTGACATGGACTGCATTGCGCTCATGGACAGTTGTTTCGTCGGTGACAAGACTGCGGGTGGCCATCGGTTTTCGACATCTGCCCTTCTGCGCGTCCGCAGCAACTGCTCTCGATCGCTATCAACTACCCTGGAATTTCGGAAGCCGGATCAATGATGCCCAACGAGTTCCTTTCTTTCCTGGCCATGCTTCTCAGTGTGCCAGTACCTCTCGCGGAGATAGTGACGATGCAATTCCTCTTCGTAGTCGCGGGTGATGAGAGCTTCTTCGGTATATTCCGGAGCCCCTTTGACGGCTTCCCGAGTGAGGTTCGTGAAGACTTTGGATTCTTCCCATCTGATTCGTTCAATCCATTGGGTTGAAATCAGGACCTTTTTGCCGGGCCACCAGTTACGCGTGTCTACAATCAGGTAGCGGATCGCCCAATCCTCGTCATCCACTACAAAATCCGAGGCGTGACCGATCTCTCCGTCCTGGGCCTGAATCGTACGGCCGGTTACATCCTTCGTGCTGCGCAAGTGCGGGTCATCATCTTTTTTGTGACGAGTGGCTGCCGACCATTGCCCTTGTCGCTGCGGGGTGGGGAAATCGCCCCACATTTGAGGGCCGTCCCAGTATGCTGGCCAACCATAAAACGAGTAGTACCGAAGCTCGTACTGTCGGGAGACTGGTTTGTGGGTCTCCAAGGATGGACTATTCTCAATTTGCTTCTTGGTTAGATCGACGGGAATGACCTTGTCATCTTCACGAGCTGGATCTAGTGCATACGGCGAAATCAAAACCTGCCGGCCGCCTAGCCAGCCACCTGTATCGGCGATGAGATATCGAACCGCCCAACTCCGGTCATCGAAGTAGAACTCTTCAGCCTTGCCGATGTCCCCATCGCGGGCGGTCAGTTTATAACCCCTCAAGCCTCTAGCAAGCCGTAGCATGTGCGTTCTCCTTGGTGAAGTTGAAGACGACCGCAGGTGTTTTCGACAGGAAACAACACATCGCCATCGATGCAAGCCTATGGGAATGAGTGCTCGCAATCTGAGCAATAACGCTCACCGTGCGAGCCCTGAGGCGAACATCCCGGTCTCACGCAATCTGGAATCGCCGGAAGACGGGTACTTTGATCAAATCCATCAGGAATGCAAAAAGCAGCGCTGACAAAAGCGTAGAAGCGACGACTGCAAATGGCAGAGGCCGCATCGCGATACCGCGCATCGCCAGGGTACAGATGATCAAGATGTCCCCTACCGTCGAAACAATCAGCCATGTACCTGGGCGAGAGTTCCACAAATGTTGGCGTTCGCGAATGGCATAGAGGGTAGCCTCGCCGCCGAACACAAGCGCGATCGCGGCGAGGGTCTGGAGCGCGCCGATGTCAAACCCTAGCCGGTACTTACCTACCAGCAGTGCACCCGTGCAGAACCCTAGAAGGCAGATTCCCAAGACCGAGCATGCTGAAACCAGCTTGCCGATCCGCCACTGATTGGGCTTTGCCGACGGCCGGACGTTGTCTGCGGTGACAGACATCCCAAGAAAGTCACCGGTGATCATGATGATCACCATGAGCAAGGGCGTGAGGATCGCGTGACCGGTGACGATCAGCCCGATGGCGAGGAATAGCACGTTGACTATCTTCTTGGTAACAGAGTTCAGCGTATATGTAAGGATGCGCTGGAATGCCGACCGGCCTTCTTTCACCGCGAAAACAATGCCCCCCAGTCCGGCAGTAGTCAGCACGATTCCCGCGGCTGATTTCGCTACGTCCGTGGCTGTGGATACCGCGACTCCAATCTGTGCCTGGCGTAGAGCGGGGGCATCGTTCGCACCATCCCCGCACATTCCAACCGTGTGACCGCTCTTCTCGAAAGCCTTTACGAGGTCATACTTTCCCTCGGGAAAGACACCGGCGAATACGGCGAACTGTTCCGGGCGCAGATCCTTCGGAAGCGGCCCCGATGGACAGATCGGCCCTTCCAGACCTACGGCATGAGCCACAATGCTAGCTGTAGCCGACGCATCGCCAGTCACCATAACCATGCGCACCCCTAAAGTCTTCAACTCGGTGATGAGAGCAGCGGCATCGAATCGAGGTGGATCGCTGAGCGCGACGAGTCCGATGAGTTGCATAGCGCTCGCAGCGCCGGCGACAACTGCTAGGACTCTGTAACCCTGCTTCTCAAGTTCATCTGCCTCGGTCGATCCTGCGGAACTCGCCCCTGTCGCAGATGGTTGCGAGAGTGCAATGACCGTGCTATACGCCCCCTTCACGATCCGTAAACTCTGACCGTTTCCTGCGGTGGCCGTCGCCTCCGACATCTTCCTGGCCGGGTCGAACGGTATAAATTTGACGAGCTTTGTCGAGTTTTGCTCGCTCTTCTGCTTAGCGGCACCTCGAATGGCTGCGTCGACAGGATCCTGGCCACCTTCGGCACTTGCCAAAGAGGCCAATGCCAGGACGTGTGCTTCGTTGAAACCGGCCATCGGACGCACGCTGTTCACGGACAATTGGTTCTGAGTCAACGTGCCCGTCTTGTCGGTGCAGAGCACATCCATGGTCGCCGCTTCATCGACGGCGGAAAGTCGCGTTGAAAGGACTCCCTCTCTCGCAAGGGCTCGAGCCCCAAGAGCAGTGGCGAGTGTGAACGTCGCTGGCAAAGCTACGGGGATGGCTGCGAGTACTGCCGTGAGCAAAAGAGGAATCGTTTCACTCCAAGGCAGACCACGTAAGGTCGCATAGGTGATCAACCCAACGATGATCATGCCATTGAAAATCGCGAGGTTCCGCACCACATGGAGTACAGCCTTCTGCTGCGAACTCACAACGTGCGCCGTGCGCACCAACTCTGCGGTGTGTCCGAATTTGGTTCGCGGCCCGGTCAGGAGTACCTTCGCCGTAGCCTCGCCTCGCCGCACGAGGGCACCTGCATAAGTCTCTACCCCCGCGCCAGACTCCACCGGCACGGATTCACCCGTAAGCATCGATTGGTCGAGGAGAACGGACCCGTCCACGATCTTGACATCTGCCGCTACCACTGCACCCAGAGACAGCTTCACCAAATCACCCGGTACCAACTCCGCGGACGGTACGACCTTCCACACACCATCCCTCTGCACGGACGCATTTAAGGCCAGGCGCGACTTCAGGGCTGCGAGCGTTGCTTGCGCCTTTCCTTCCTGAAAGAACCCCAATGCAGCATTGAAAAAAAGTAGAAACGCTATGACCGATGCCTCGGTAACCTTGTGCAGCACTAACTGCAGCACGATCGCGGCCTCAAGCATCCATGGAACGGGAGCCCATAATTTGTCGATCATTCTGCGCAATGGGTGGAGCGCAGCGCTGGGCATGGAATTTGGCCCCACCGTTTCGAGCCGGGTGCGAGCCTCCTGCGTCGTTAGTCCGGACTTATCCGCCAATTTACCTTCGGATAGGTTGCTGGGAGAATTTCGAGGTTCGGCTGATGCAGGATTGAGAGCTGTCGTCGTCATATGCAGGCCTCCCCCCTGCTCATTCTCTCGGACTGATAAGCCAACCGCGCAGGCGACCTGAACTTTCGATATCTCAGGAGCGACTTGATTGAGGAAGAAGCTCTACCGAGACCGCTGCTGGTCGACGCCTCGCCACCGAAAGCGAACTGAAATGCGGACTAGGGCTCGGGCGAGGACCTCCGCCAAATAAGTTCTTCGCCCGTTTGGTCACCCACTGAATCGGTCTCAGAACTCTTGGCTTGCCGCAACTCTCACAACCAAAAAGCGGTCGCACATCTGAGAGGATGGCGTAGGCCACGTTGAGCATGACTTGAAAGGGCCGGAGCCCAAATAGGGTGGTGGCGAAAGTCCACGCAAGCCATCTAGTGTTGGGTAAATTCCTTAGAACCTCTGCGACAGCTTCCCCTCCAAGCTTCATCGAGCCATCAGGCATTAGGACGTGGATCGTCGCGTAGGCATTCCAGATGTCGAGATTGGGATTGAGCGACCGAAGCCTCTCCGGGTCGTCACCAATCGGTTGTACGAGGATGCTCGTCTCGCCCGATTTGTTCTGCGCCGACCTTTGCACCCAAAGTCCAATGTGGCGGCAGACAGCGCATTCGTCGTTGAATAGGAGAATGGGCTTAGACTGCTTCTGCTTCTGCATCATCGTCAATTGTTCTCCGGTCGTAATTCAAAGGGCTGTGTCACCGCTGTCAGGACACTGGATACTGTCGGGGATGGACCTTCGACGCGTGCAACTTCGTTCCGGTTGAGAAACATGACCAAGGTGGGTGTGCCCTGAATCTGGTAGCTGCCGGCGAGTTCCGGCTCGACCGCGATGTTAACCCTGAAGATTCTCTCCCGGGGTTTCACCATTTCTGCCACCTGCTCCAAAACTGGCTCGATCGCTCGGCAGTGTTCGCACCCGTAAGACATGAACTCAACCGCCGTTGGTCCTTCTGCCTCTAGAACCAGTCGAGTAAACGTACTGGCGGTAACTGTTTGTATCTTGTCGCTCGATAAAGGTTTTGCCGCCGTTTCTTGGGGATGCTCGAGTGTCTTGTTAATCATCAGTGCGCCCGCGCTTTGATGTACTCTTCGGCTGAAGCCGCGCTGATTCCATCTTCAAACGCTACTTTATCTATGCGACTTTCCTCGGCTTGCTCTTCAACTTCTTCCCCGGCGGCCACGGCATCGTGGGCAGTTTCGATCTCTGCGTTACGTCTCACGATTAAGACCGGGACGCATGTTCCGTTTTCATCTGCTGCCCTCTCCACGTTATCTTCCTCAATCTGCTCCTCAACCTCTTGCTCATTGGCTGCAGCGTTGTCGTTTACTGATATCTGTTTGCCCAGTCGAGACTTGGGGATGGTTACAGACGTTCCGACGGTCTTCATAATGCTTGAACCTCCTTCTGCTATTTGGGTGCGAGTTGCCGAACATCTGTTTCGCGAAAAAGCTACCAAACAAACAGGCGCGCACCGGAACCGGGGGAACGAACCCTCCCAGTTTGAGTCGCAGGATCTCGAACCGGAATCTCCTCAGCGATCTCCGCGTTCGGGAGCGGTGGCCGTGTCGCGCTGATCTTTTCCATCTCTAAGGCACCGTGGCAGTTCATAATCTCGGCGGCTTGGTCCGCGTTCTTGCCTGTACCGGTTGCGAAAACCATGACACCTCCACGACGCACGCCTTGGACATACGCTTCCGCATCCCCTTCGACGACGCCGAACGCCGTCAGATCCCGAACTAAGCCCGCCTCAAAATCAGTGTGTGGAGTACTCATGACACCGCTGCAAGGCATCTCGATGGGTTCGCCCAAAACACGAATGTCCTTCTCGAGGAAACCTTTGGCCGTAAGATCGCGAACCACCCCGTTGGCCGACCCTGAATTCTCAAACAGACCTACTGCAGTTCTCGCCATGTTGTCCCCTTTGCGCTTTTTACAGAGTCGCCGAACCTCGTTCGCAATACTGATCAGAATTGATCAGCCAATCCTAGGTTTGAGGTTCGAGAGTTGATTTGGTACACGAGAGGAACAGAAGCATGCAATCGAATGCCGCGACACTCCCGAATACACATGCAGGGACTCTGACTCCCGAACTGCTCTGGAAGATGTACGCCTATTGGCGCGCGGCAAGCCGGACGCCAAGCTCATCGATGACAGAGCCGCGTCTGTCAGAAAGCAAGTCGAACTTCTGGAGCACTGAAAGTAGCATCCACCGCTCGACAATCCATTTTCATAAGGGGAACACATGCCTAACACCGGCGAGAGACGAGAACTCACCAAGCGAGTGAACGCGAAGGAAGCAGAAATGGTCCAGCAGTCAAAGAAGGTGGTATCCAGAACGAGAGAGATCACCGCCGACACAGACGCGAAGAACCTGGCGCGTACTACCGGAATGAAGAAGCGGAGATCTTCCCGCAATCCGTAACGCAACCTGCTGGAGACGGCAAGTGCAAGAAAAGGAATCCTACCGATGAAAGCTGTTCTAGTGTGCGGCTACGGTGACGTACACCAGTTGTCCTAGGCGGATACACCGGACCTGAAACCGGGACCGGGAGAGGTGTTGGTCAGAATGGTGGCGACCAGCATTAACCCCATCGACTGGAAGCTTCGCCGCGGCGATCTGAAGGCGTACGGCTAGGGTTTCCGCGACCACAAGGTCATCGAGAATGCCGGCAAACAACAAGGAACGACACCGCACATCACGCATCGGTTGGTTACGCGCGGCAGTGCTGGGCGCCAACGACGGGATTCTCTCAACATCTAGTCTCGTCTTGGGTGTCGCAGCGGCGCACGCGACTCACAGCAGCGTGGTGGTCGCAGGCGTAGCAGGCCTTGTAGCCGGGGCCATGTCAATGGCAGCGGGCGAGTACGTGTCTGTCCACTCACAGGCAGACACCGAAAAAGCCGACCTCAAGCTTGAGCGTACTGAACTGAAAGCTGACGACAAGGGCGAACACAAGGAACTGGCGGCAATTTATGTGGCTCGCGGCCTCGACCCTGTGCTCGCGAAACAGGTCGCCCAACAGTTGATGGCCCACGACGCGCTCGGCGCACATGCCCGCGACGAACTCGGCATCTCCGAAGCTTTCCGTGCACGTCCGATTCAGGCCGCGTTGGCATCGGCTGGCAGCTTCGCCGTAGGGGCAGTCATGCCTCTCCTGGTCGCCACTATTGCCTCGCCAGCCAGGGTTATACCGACTGTCGCCGGAAGTTCGTTGATGTTCCTGGCGCTTCTCGGTGGCTTGGCGGCACGCGCGGGTGGGGCAGGAGTGATAGTCGGCGCCTTGCGCGTCACATTCTGGGGAACTCTGGCTATGGCAGTGACCGCGGGCGTCGGGTCGCTATTCGGAACAGTTGCCGGAGCCTAGCAGCCCGTGGCAGAACTACGGAAAATGCGCGAGCGGTGACGAGGTGTGCGGCACGTGAAAGATGGTGCCATCCGCAGGCGAGGCAGGCGATTGAGTCGCCCGATGAAGGAACCGCCCGCCATCCAGCATGACAAAGAGCCTAAGAGTCGCGAAACAACTTGCCCAGCCCGGTTTTTCAGCTCGCGCGGCTTACCCGCTCCCAGCAGCTTGCGCAGAATCAGACTCAAGTTGAACGCTCCTACGTGGACCAGTTGCCGCTTCAGAATGTTCTCCCGCCCTCGCAGATGGCAGCGCCGCATGCCACCCGTCTCGTAGCAGTGCGCGAAGCTGCGTTCGATCAACTCGCCGCGTCGTCGCAGTAAGCTCTTGCCGTACTCGCCCCGCACCCGTCGCCGGTTCTCGTACACCGCTTGCTGCTCTGCACGCTGGCCTTGCCAGTCGCGCCGTCCTTTCTGCTTCTTTTCCGGTATGTAACTGCGCACTTTGTAACTCTTCATCCGCTGGACCACCGCACTACTGTGGTAGCCCTTATCCGTCACCAGTTCTTCGATCCCCTGCAAATGGACCTTCGGTTTATCCTGAGGTCGCGACTCGGCCTCGCGTCGAATCTGTTCTGCTACCTGCTCACCGGCCTCGCACAAGGTTTCATCCAGCGTGGTCGTATCGCCCTGGTCGGCGGCCTGCAGCGTCACCGCCACAATGGCACCCGTGTCCATGTCCACGGCGTGCTCCGCCTTGTGCGCCAAGTGGGTCCGCCCATCCTTCATCTTCGCTATCCGCGCGTCCCCGTCCGCCGGACTCTTCCATTCCTTGTTCGAGGTTCGCTTCTTGCGCTTCCGGTCCAACCGCACCAGGTCCTCGCGGGTCGGAGTGTCGATCCCGGACGCCTTCGCCAATCCCCGCAAGAACTCGTCGTAGGTCTCCCCAGTATCGCGCCGCACAATCGACCGCATCGCCGCATTCGCTTCCAAGGTGGTCGCGTCGATGCCCATCCGCTGTCCCTTCAGCAGTCCCCGTTCGGCCAACAATCCCAGCACCCACGCGAACACCTCGCGATGCCTATCGATGTCGATCAAGCGCCGGGTCCGCGAGATCGTCGAGTGATCCGGGGTTTGCTCGTCCAGTCCAATCCCCAGAAACCCTCGTAGCGCCAGCGAATCGGCCAGCCGCCATGCGATCCCACGCTCGCTATCGATGCCCTCGAAATATCCCATCAGCAGCGCCCGAAAGTAAATCCCAGGTCGCAGCGAGGGCCGTCCCAGTCGCGCGTGATAGAAACCGGCACACAATCCTTCCACCAACTCATCGAACCCTGCACCCTCCAGTAACTCATTCAACCGCTTATAGAAAGGATGCCCGGGCGCTACCGCCAACTCCGTATGCGCGATCCAGATGTCTTCTTGCTTCTCCCCGCCACTCCTCTTGCTCATCGCCATGCCCGCATTCTACGAACTATCCCTGTGGATCACATCAGTTTTTGTCTCACGTATCCAGACTTGCACCACGGGCTGCTAGGGTTGAGATGCCGACCATCCGGACACAACGCGGCATCCACTTCCCTACAGCGTAGTACTACAAGGTCAGCATGGAGTTTCACCACCGGGTTACCCTCGCGAGGCGAGTGCCTCGGTTCGCTGCAACGGGGTCGCGACTGCTTTCATCGCAGTTGCGGGCTGCGAAGTTTTCTGGGCACTCGGCGGCTTCCGAGGGCTATCGGGCGCTTGGGGTGGCAGGCACGATCACCTGCCTGTGGGGCTCCGACTCGCGAGTGTGTTCGCTGCCATCCTGCTCGTTGCAGGCGCTACCATCGTCCGTGGTCGCGCTCGATATGCGGCGTCTCATGACCGACTCGGCATCTTGCGCTGGGGAACCTGGGCACTCGTCGTTGTAATGATGCTGAATGCCGACTGGGGAATTTGGCGCAGTTCGGCAAGTTAGTGAAGATGACGCGCTCGTCAAATGGGATGACGACGGTCGCATAAGAGTTCATCAACCGTCGCTCAAAAAGGTGTAGGGTGCAAGTTGTCTCCTTCTCTGCGCAGCCCTTTCCCTGCTTCCGAAGTGAAGATGACGCGCTCGTCAAATGGGATGACGACGGTCGCATAAGAGTTCATCAACCGTCGCTCAAAAAGGTGTAGGGTGCAAGTTGTCTCCTTCTCTGCGCAGCCCTTTCCCTGCTTCCGAAGTGAGCCATTCTGCACAGTATTAAAAGCGCGATTGAGAGAAATTAAGAGTGTCCAAGAGGGCAAGGAAGTTCGCGTTGCAGAAGAGCCGCGTTACTCCGAAATTCAGATTGCGGCGAAGAACCTCGCGTCGGCGATCCTTCGATCCAAACTGCATGATCTCGCTCTGGCGGCTTGACTGCACGCGCGTTCGTCAGATGAGAGCGCCCAGGAGCGTCTGTTCCTGGGTTGCGTTTCAGTATCTACATAGTGTGGAAGGGATTTAAAAGTCATGAACATTGTTGGACATGCCGCAGGATCAGTAAACCGCCGCTTGGGTAGTCGGAGTTTAATTCCTATGCTGTGTTCAGTTCTGCTGCTAGCGTTTTGGCCGCGGACGCTGTCTGCTCAGCAAGATCAGCAGGCTCCACAGCAGCAACCTCAAGACGAGCAAGCGCAAGCACAGACAGCATCCGCTCCGCCCTATGCGCAACAGAGTCCTGAGCAACTCCAGCGGCTCGTCGCACCGATTGCGTTGTATCCGGATTCTTTGGTGGCGCAGATTTTGGCAGCCGCCACGTTTCCCGAGCAAGTCGTCGAGGCGGACCGCTGGGTGCAGGCAAATCCCGACTTGAAGGGCGACGCCCTGGGTAAGGCCGTAGACCAACAGCCGTGGGACCCAAGCGTGAAAGCGCTCACCGCGTTTCCATCCGTGCTGGGAAACATGGACAAGAACCTCTCGTGGGCGTCATCACTCGGCGATGCCTACTTCAATCAGCAACCAGATGTCATGGATGCCGTGCAGGTGATGCGTCGACGAGCCCAAGCTGCCGGCGATCTCAAGACTACATCGCAGCAGAACGTGACCACGCAAGACTCGACGATTTCGGTTCAGCCTTCCGACCCGGAGATCGTTTATGTCCCGGCTTACAACCCTTGGCTGGCTTATGGCGATCCCGTCATGGCGTGGCCGGGTTGGTATCCGTATCCCGGAATTTGGTTCGGCGGTCCGTACCTGTCGTGGGGTGGCGGCTTCGGAATCGGCTGGTTCGGCGGCTATGGATGGGGTTGGAATCACTGGGGATTCAATTGGGGCGGCCGATACGCGATGTACGGCGGCGGCAGGTACTACTCCCGCAGCAACACGTTTTATAACCGAAGCAATTTCTACCGGGCAGGAAGCGCACGCGGTGGCAACGGTATGCGGGGCGGAACTGGATCCCGTGCTTATGCTGGTAACCGCTCTGCGAATGGAAACGTTGGCGCGGCGCACGCTGGCAACCGTTCCGGCGCAATGGCCCGGCCTTTCGACGGAAACACCAAGGCTGCACGAGGATACGCGGCACCCCGCGGTCAAAGCGGCGTCCGATCCGGCGCGTTTAGCGGCTACTCTCACGGCGGACAGGCCCGGAGCTATTCCTCGCGAGGCAGCGCCAGCATGGGCGCGGCACATGCCAGTGGAGGATCTCGCGGTGGTGGCGGAGGTTCGCACGGGGGCGGTGGCCATGGCGGTGGCGGGCACCGATGATCGAAGTTCTTATTACGCTGCTGAGTTTGCAAAACTGTGAAATTGGAGAGATCAAAATGCCGCGAATCATCCCGAATTTCGCCAAACTTTATTGCGCGCCTTTTCTTAGACTGACCGCAATCGCCATTCTCTTGACCGGATGCTTCCTCACGACATCCCTGGCCCAGCAGCCCGGTCAGAAAACCTTCTCGTCACCCGAAGATGCCAGCAGTGCAATTGTCGCGGCCACGCAGAGCAACGACGAAAAAGCGTTGATCGATATTCTCGGCCCCGACGGAAAAGAAATCGTCTCGTCGGGTGACGACATCGAGGACGCCCAGAGCCGCGCAAACTTTGTGGAGAAGTATGGGGAAATGCACCGTCTGGTGAAGGAGCCGGACGGAACCATGGTTCTGTATATCGGTGCAAGAAATTGGCCCACTCCCATACCGCTCATGGAGAAAGGCAGCTCTTGGTATTTCGACACCGAAGCGGGAAAGCAGGAAGTTTTGTACCGGCGAATTGGCCGCAATGAGTTGTCGGCCATCCGCGTTTGCCATGAGCTAGCGGCGGCACAAAAGGAATTCCGTACCACGCACGGCGATCAGTACGCCCGCGAAATCTTCAGTGAGCCAGGGCAGCAGAATGGCCTGTACTGGAAGGCTGCGGACGGCGAACCGGAGAGCCCCATCGGGCCGCTCGTCGCCGCCGCCGTTGCCGAGGGCTACGCGAAAACTCAAGCCGGCGCTCCAACTCCTTACCGTGGTTACTACTTCCGAATCGTGACCCGCCAGGGGAAAAATGGTCCAGGCGGCTCCAAGAATTACTTGGTCAACGGCAAATTGACCGGTGGCTTCGCGTTTGTGGCCTATCCAGCGGAATACAGGTCATCGGGCGTGAAGACATTCATGGTTGGCCTGGATGGAGTCGTGTACGAGAAGGATCTCGGCGCAAAGACTAACGTTGCCGCCGGAACCATGAAGGAATACAACCCCAATTCCAGTTGGCAAGAGGCGGAAGATCAGCAGGAAGAGATTGCGGGCACACCGAAGAACAACGATTAGCTGTCCACTCCGACCTTGGAGCAGAACCGCCAATCAAACGCTTGGACCGCAGCTTCAGGAACGGCTCCTCCACTGAAAGGATGAAAAGCAATGCGTAAATCTCATCCCGAACCAGTCCGGATTGCTATTATCGGAGCTGGAAACGTGGGAGCCACCACCGCGCACCCCCTGCTCCTGAGCGGCCGAGCTGTGGAAATCGTGTTGATCGACATGGAGAGATCTAAGGCAGAGGGTCAGACAATGGATTTGAATCACCCCAGCCCTTTGCTCACCCGACTCGCATCTGGGCCGGAGACTATGCGGACGGTGAGGGTGTGCGACCATCGTCATGGTCGCGGCCGGAACCAAGCAGAAGGCCACCCAGTAATACACCCAATTTGCCGACACCGAAAAGCAAACCCATTTACACCCATTATCGAAATCCTTCAGCCACCAAATCTCTCGCAATTTAGATGGGCTCGATCTGCCATAATTGGCTCAAATGTGCGGTCGCTACCGGCTCTCTCGCAGAAAACAAATCATCGAGGAGCACTTCGACACGGTCTCCGGCGAAGAAGACTGGACTCCGCGCTACAACATTGCTCCCACTCAGCTCGTTCCTATCATACGGCAGCATCCCAACGAGCCACGGCGCGAACTGTCCCTGGTTCGCTGGGGACTGATTCCCTGGTGGGCCAAAGATGCGTCTGGCGCAGCCAAGATGATCAATGCCCGGTCGGAAACTGCAGCGACGCTACCCGCCTTTCGCGATGCGTTCAGGGCACGCCGCTGCATCGTCCCCGCTGACGGCTTTTATGAATGGTCGCGACACGAAGCTGCATGTGTGATTGTCCGGCGAGCACCACTCGACCGGACCTGCCATCCCATTGGCAGTACCCTACGAGGTATGGCGATTCGGTAACGACTCGTCTAGAAGCCCTCGGACAATGTATCCCACCGTCGCAAGACGGGTATCGAAACCGTGAGGGGACGATATTTCTGCCAGCATCGAGGCGGATCGGGGCTAGGGTGAGTGGTAGGGTCAGCAGATGCGAACCTCTTTAAGTATCGTCAAGAATGAAGGGGTCAAAGGTGCTGTTAGGCTCCGAGGTTGCGGCTGGAACGGGTGCTCCATTCTCACCCGTCGTGGGCGAAAAGGCCGTCGGTATAGTAGGAGGGACCTAACCCATTCTGTCACGCATGTGGAACGTGGTAAGCCCGCATTGCTCCCTTCGGGGTAGCCAGGCCGCAAGGTCATGCAACGGTGATGCGGGTAGAGGATAGAGGAGAAAGCGAACGTCCGACTGTAATGGTCGGAATACGGATTGAGACATTATCCGACGCGAAAGCGGGCAGACTTCCTCTTGGTTTCCGATCACGAGAGAACTTGGCAAATCGGCCCAATAGGATCGGCAGATGACGGCGCAAGCTGGTGCAATCCTAAACACGAGTTCAGCATGGGACGCTGTTGATTGGCGAACCATCGAGGACAATGTTCGCCGACTCCAAGCGCGTATCGTGAAGGCGGTGCAGCAAAAGAAATGGAACAAGGTGAAAGCCTTGCAACATCTTCTTACGCACTCGGCCAGCGGCAAGTTACTTGCCGTGCGCCGGGTAACAGTGAACGACGGTAGAAAAACGCCTGGAGTGGATGGCGAACTCTGGGACACACCACACAAGAAGCTTCAAGGTGTGATTTCGCTGACGGCACGGGGTTACCGCCCCATGCCTATGCGGCGGATTTACATCCCGAAGGCCAATGGGAAGCTCCGGCCGTTAGGAATCCCAACGATGCGGGATCGAGCCATGCAAGCCTTGTATCTGCTGGCGCTCGACCCGGTCGCGGAGACGACTGCGGATCAGAATTCCTACGGCTTCCGGCAGGGGAGAAGTTGTGCGGATGCGATTGAACAGTGCTTCACTTCGCTCTGTCACAAAAACCCTAGCTGGGTGCTCGAAGGCGACATCAAAGGCTGCTTCGACAACATTAGTCATCAGTGGCTGCTCGACAATGTTCCCATGAACAAAGCGATCCTCCACAAGTGGCTAAAATCGGGCTACCTCGAAAAACAAGTATTCTACGATACGATCTCTGGCACACCGCAGGGCGGAATCATATCGCCTGCGCTGTCAAACATCACTCTCGACGGCCTCGAACGCCGGCTCCGGGAAGTTTTCCCGGTACGCGGAAAAGGCTCCGAGCGTGGTCGAGCAGCGCAAGTACATTTGATCCGTTATGCGGACGACTTCATCATCACCGGACACTCCGAGGAGTTGCTGAGAATGACGGTGAAGCCGCTGGTCGAATCCTTCCTGGATGAACGTGGTTTGGTCCTTTCTTCGGAAAAGACCTTGATCACGCACATAGAAAAAGGTTTCGACTTCCTTGGGCAGAACATTCGGCGCTATCCGCACGGCAAGTTGTTTATCAAGCCCGCTCGGAAGAGTGTTGTGTCTGTTCTCGCCAAAGTGAAGCAGATCGTCCGAGAGTACTTGGGTAGTACCGCTCATCTTCTTATTAACCGATTAAATCCGATTGTAAGGGGATGGGCCAACTACCACCGCCATGTCGTCTCCAAGCGCGTTTTCGCACGACTCGATGCCGCGATATTCAGGATGCTCTGGGGATGGGCGCACGCCCGTCACCGCCGAAAAGGAGCTGGTTGGATAAAGCAGAAGTACTTCGACCGTGTGGGAACACGTGACTGGTGGTTCTTCGGTGACACTGTGGACGCGCGGGGCTCGCCTCTTCGTGTTCGCTTGTTTCATGCAGCTTCTGTGCGAATCGTAAGGCATGTGAAGGTTCGGTCCGGCCTGAATCCTTACGACCCGAGTTGGACTCCGTATCTGTCCAGACGCTACGCCGCCGCCCCGCATCGTGCGCGTTCATGATCTGAGCGTTCCCGGAAACTTGAGCCGTGTGAGCTGGAAACTCTCACGCACGGTTCTTAGAGGGGGGGACCAACAGCAACGTTGGCCCCCTACTCGGCAAGAAAGCCGGCAAAATCAGGCAGCCGCACTGCTTTGAAGTCGACGGCGGACGGCTGTTTGCGTTCGCCGGACTGTGGGATCGCTGGAAGAACGTCGACGGGAAAACACTGGAGACCTGCACGATTCTCACGACGACTCCGAACGCCGTGGCCGCCGCCGTTCACGATCGGATGCCGGTCATCCTCGATCAGGATAGCTATGACGTGTGGCTCGATCCCGGCCTGAAAGATGCCGCGACCGCTTCGGATCTACTGAAACCGTACGACGCCCAGCGAATGCACTCCTGTCCCGTGAGTACACGTCTCAATCAAGTGCAGAACGATGATGCGGAGTGCGCCGCTCCGTGCCAGGTGGAAGCGCCGCAGGGAAGTTTATTTCTGTAACCTGAACGTCAAATTCCGCGAAAAAAACGCTTCAGCAGGACTCCGCCTCAGCCGTGATGCTTTCCTCCGCCATGGCCGCCAGAGTGACCTCCGCCGCCATGCGAGTGTCCGCCGCCGAAACTCTTCGCGCTGGCGTGAAAGCTCTTCGGCGCATGTCCACTGCCTCTCATGTGGAAGCTTTCGGAGTTCCGGCTACTCAAGCCTTTCGATGAATGGCCGCCGCCAAATAGATGAAGGCCGCCCGAGTGCGTTTGTTTTCCACCGGAGCCCCCAAAATTCCTGCTAGCGAAATTACCGGAAGACCCTCTCCCAAATTCACCGCGCGGGAAACCCGAGTTCGACGCACGATAAGAAGTCATCGAACGTCCCTGGGGCATCGCAACTCCAGCGCGGTTCCCCTCCGTACTCCGATTCGGAAACGAGCCGTAGCCCCGCCGGTCGAACTGCTGCCTGTTCTCCGATCCCGACATGTGGTTGTAGGCTTGATGCGGGGTCCTGTCGTATCCATTGCTGAAGGAGTGGAAACCGCGGTCGGAGCTTCCTCGCCAGCCCTCGGCATATCTACCAGGGGCGCGTCCGAATCCTTCTCCGCGCTTGCCTCGATAGCCATCACCGAAGCGATGGAAGCCGTCGTTCACGCGGTCGAAGCCACGTCCACCGAACCCTCCTCCACCCGCATAAGCATGGAAGCCCTGGTGTCGAAATCCCCAGTCAGCCACCGTAGAACTGTGGGAAAAGTAGGCCGAGTCATGGAAGAACACGGACTGCGCCAGCCAGTTCAATCCCCATGCCAACCACCCCCAAGGCGTGTGAGTGAACGCGCTCATCGCGATGCCCAATCCGAATCGTAAAGGCGACGCGCCAAGAAACGAGCCCAGTACCCCCAGCAATGAAAACCCTGGGTAGGGCGACACTCGATCTCCATAGACAGTCCACGGGTTATATGCCGGCACGTATACGATCTGCGGATTCGTCGGCATCAGTTGGAGGTAGCCCTGGTTGTATTGGACCGCTAGTTGCGGTGTGCTCTGCAGAGTTCCAGCTGCCTGGGCACGCCGCCGCATCACTTGCACCGATTCGAGCACATCTTGCGGCTGGTTGAAATAGGCGTTGCCTAAGTCCGTGGTCCATTGCAGATTGCGGTCCATCTGCGCCAGAACTTGCGGAAATGCCGTCAGCGCTTTTACGCTCGGATCCCAGTTCTGCACGTCGGCGCCATCCGCGATCAGTTCAGCAGGTGTGTTGCCCTGCATCTGACGCCAATGATCGGCATCTGCGACCTGACCGGGATAGGTCGATGCCGCCAGAACTTGCGCAACCAGCGAATCCGGATAAAGCGCAATCGGGGCCACCAGCTGTTCCAGTTGTCCCGCACTCAGTGGCTGAGCTGGAACTTGAGGCTGTTCGTAACCTGATTGCGCCTCGGGAGCGTATTGCGAAGAATTATAACGACTGTCCTGTGACCATCCCGGATCGCTTTGTTGCTGCGCGAAAAGCTTCCCCTGCCCCACCAGAAGTTCCAATAGAAGAAGGAGAAAGCTGACCGTCAGTGCCCCTCTGCCCTTCCTGGTGTGCGCCTCGCCGTTAAGGGTGTTTGCAGGAGAAGAGATGGTGGAAGCTAAATCAAGAGGCACATGAGAAAGCCGGGCAGCGCACGGTACATTCCAGCCCATAGGGAGTGTCCTAATTTCTTGGCTAAGGCTTTCGATTCTTAGAACCAAAAGATGCAGGAAATCAGGTGGACGATCAAGCGCGGGCCGATCAATTTAGGATCAATTGCGAAGTCTCTGAAAACACAAGTGTTCTTGGGCGGAGTCAACTGCAGGAGCCGGGGGATTTCTTCCGATTGCGGTTTCGTTTGCTCCTTCGCAGCTAATCATTGAATAAGAAAGATCTGTCCAGCTCCGGCGTTGCCCCCTAAATTGGTCGTTCCGTACAGTTCCCCATTTAGCGAAACCACCCCCGAGTCAGGGGCTTCTCCGTCCGTTCCGGCCTGAAAAGCATACAACACGGTCTCGGTCCAGACACCTGCCACCTCTGCGAGCCTGAAGACGGTCCCACATCCGTAGCCAACCGTATTGTCGCAATATGCCCCTCCGCCGCTTAAGGTTGTGCCCCAGAACGTGCCCTTGCCGTTGGAAATAAGCCTGCCCTGTGGCTGAGAACCGTCGTTTCCGCCCCGAAAAGTGTAAAGAGCGGTTTCCGTCCAGTCGTCAGACTGACTGGGGGAGAGTTCGAATGCCATGCCGCATCCCGATACACCGCCCGAACACGACTCTCCCATTCCAACCGGTGTCGTACCGAACAAATTTCCGTGCGTGTCCAGATAGAGAGCCGAGTCAGGGCCGTTTCCATCGCTGGCTCCGCCTGCGAAAGAATGAAGGACGGCTTCGGACCAAGTGCTCCCGGTTTCGGTGAGACTAAAAACTGTTCCCAGGTTGTAGGTACCACCGAGGGCAGTCGTGCCATAAAGAACGCCGCCGGAATTTCGAATCAGGCCGGCAAACGGCTCGCTGCCATCGGCTCCGCCAGTAAATGAGTAGAGAATTTTTTCCGTCCACGCCCCGCCTGACTGAGACGGCGGAGAAAGTTCGAAGACCGTGCCAAAGTCGCTGGATCCGCCGTAAACCGTAGTTCCATAAAGCGCGCCTGTGGAACTCAGGTACAGACCGCCGTTGGGAGCGAAACCGTCACCCACCCCCGGCCCCTGAAACGCGTAGATTACTTTCTCAGTCCACACGCCTGTCTTGGCGTTGGGGGACACCTCGTAAACCGTGCCAAAGTCGTCAGCTCCTCCTCCGTAATACGTCACTCCATACAGGTTTCCAGCAGAATCGCGAACCAAATCGGAATACGGTCGAGCCCCATCGCTCCCGCCTTTAAAGGCATAGAGAACTTTTTCAGTCCAAGCTCCGCCTCGATGCGCCGGCGGCAAGAGCTGGTAAACCACGCCGGAGCTATACGCGCCGTAGGCCTCAGCCGTCCCGTAGAAGCTGCCGTTCGGCCCATGAATCAGTCCACCCACGGGAGCTCCCCCGTCGCTTCCACCCTGAAATGAATAGAGTACAGATTCGCTCGCAGCGCTCCCGGCGCTGAAAGCAAACAGTAAGAGCGCGATCAAGCGCACAGCGCGTTCGAAGAGGCGCGTCAATTCCGCAAATGCTCGTGGTGCAATAGGATTTCTCATGTTGGCCTCATGATGACTTCGGTTGGCCTGTTGATCAGCTCAGAAGCAGGCACGCTCGATCTTCATTGAGCCAGCCTCGAACACGTTCTTGTAGCTTACGTTGACACCCAAGTAAATGGCCCAGTCGTGCCAGGGATCGATTGCGGCTTGTGTCTCATCCAATGATCGTGAGCAATGCATTAGTCGTTTCGGTTCTCGACCTTGTGGGCATGAGAGCAGAGGAGTCCGCCGGCAGCGCAATCGCCCGGTCGATGGATCTGGCGCAGCACGTCGAGCAGTTGGGATACAAGCGTTACTGGTTGGCGGAACATCACTCGATTCCCGGATTAGCATGCTCTGCGACTTCCGTGCTGATCGGTCACATCGCGGCTGCCACCAAAACGATTCGAGTGGGAAGTGGCGGCGTGATGCTGCCGAACCACGCCCCACTGGTTGTGGCGGAACAGTTTGGAACTCTCGAAGCAATATTCCCGGGAAGAATCGATCTGGGTTTGGGACGCGCTCCCGGCGGAGATTTCCAAACCATGCGGGCGCTGCGTAGAACTTTGCAACAAACGGGCGATGATTTTCCAGCCCTTCTGGAAGAGCTACGCACCTACTTGGGCCCGGACCGGCCCGGACAAGCGGTGAAGGCGATTCCCGGGCAGGGGAGCAATGTACCAATTTTCCTCCTGGGATCGAGCGGCTTTAGCGCGCAGTTGGCTGCAACCCTGGGACTGCCATTTGCGTTCGCGGCACATTTCGCCCCCGAGTATCTTTATGCGGCCGCGCGACTCTATCGAGAGCGGTTCGAACCAAGCAAGGTTCTGCAGAAGCCCCACTTCATGGTTGCGGTGCAGGTGATCGCGGCGAAAACAGACGCGGCCGCCCGGCGTTTGTTCACCACGCCGCAGCAGCGTTTCCTGCGATTGATAAGAAACCGGCCCGTTGAGTTGTTGCCACCGGTGGATTCTATGGAGCCACTGTGGCAGAACGAACTAGAGCGCGCTGCCGTGGAGAACAAACTGGGCGCAGCGGTCGTGGGATCGAATGCAACCGTAAAGGCGGGACTCGAAAAGTTGGTCAGTGAAACTATGGCCGACGAGGTGATCGTTGTGACCGACACTTACGACCATGAAGACAGGCTGCAGTCGTATCGGCGGGTAGCAGAGGTCGCGTCGACTATTGAGACGACATCTACAGTGACTGTCTAAATTTGAGGATGCCCGAGCAGTTCATCCTCAGAGCTGATTAGCGACTGCCTGGGTGGAAAGCCGCTTCTGTCTAGCAAACCAGAAATATACCGGCACACCCAGCAGGATCACCACCAGCCCCGCAATCGAATCTCTCAAATTGCTCGCAAACGTGTAGTAAAGCAAAACCGCAGCTGTTCCAATAAAGAGCGTCGGCACCAGCGGATATCCCAAAGTTTTGTACGGTCGTTTGACATCCGGCTCCCGCTTTCGAAACACAAAGATCGTACTCGCCGCCACTACGTAGAACAACCATTCCGCGAAAATCGCCAGCGAAAACAACTCGCGGAACGCTCCTCCGATCAGTACCAATACAATCGCAACCGCTCCCTGAATCACCAGCGCCAAGGCAGGCGTGTGAAATTTCGGATGCACTTCTCCCAACGCCTTGAATAAATATCCATCCCGCGCCACAGCAAACGGCACGCGCCCGCCACTCATGATCGTGCCATTCAACCCCGCGAGCATCGAAATAATCATCCCAATCGAGACCAGAGAAATTCCCAACTTCCCCAGCGCCGCCTCGCTGGCAGCCGCCGCCGGCACTGCCGCATGCGCAATCGCTGTCGCTGGAAGTGCGCGCTGAATGCCGGCATTCATTCCCATATACAGCACGGCCACCAAACCGACCCCCGCAATCAACGCAAGCGGAATCGTCTTTTCCGGACGCTGGATCTCTTCGCTCACCATATTCAAATCGTTCCAGCCGTCGTATGCCCACAGAGCCGCGACCAGCGCCGCCATGAATCCCGCCATTCCGCCCGTCGCTCCCGCAAAGCTAGTTCCGAAATTGCTCCACGTTCCGCCCGACGCCGTCAGCGCGATGAAGGCAATTCCCACGATCATCACCACCTTCAGCACGGTGAACGCCAACTGAAAATTCCCCGCCTTCCGCACGCCCACATAGTTCAGTCCCGTGATCAAAACGTTCGCGGCAATCGCCACCAGATGTCCGTAGTTGATAACGAGAACGCGGCTCGCGCTCACATGCAGGGTACACAGCGGCAATGGCAGAAAACTAAACGCGGAAAAAGTTCCCAACACCCGCACCAACCCTGCGGTCACGCTCGCGATCGAAGCCGGCTTGGCAATCAGAAACCACGTCCAGCCATATAAGAATCCCGGCAGCGGGCCGTACGCATCGCGGACGTACACATACTCTCCGCCGGCGTAGGGTCGCACCGAACCCAGTTCGGCGTACGTCAGCGCTCCAAAAAAAGAAAGCAGCCCGCCCACGATCCACGCCAGATACACCAACCCAGCCGATCCGACGGCCTGCATCATTTCCGCCGGAACCAGAAAGATCCCGCTGCCGATGATCGTTCCCGCCACAATCGACGTCGCGTGCCAGGCATTCAGCCCGCGGACCAGTTCCGGCTTCTCAGCCGCCACTGCGGCACCGCCCATTCGCCCTCCTTAAAGACAGGGCACTATGTTGCAAGAAGCTGCACAGATAAGCAATCTCGCTCAGCCTTATCGTCCGGTTCTACGTCCAAAAATAGAGAACATATTCTCATTTACACTCGACCCGCCATGCCGTAACCTCATTCGGTTTCGGCGCTCTCCCCCAAACGCAGCGCATTATCCGTATTTCTTTTCATCAATACCCCAAGGGACTTGCCACTATGTCACTTCTCCGCCCGAGTGTCCGTGTGTCACCTGTCGTCTCGATGTTAGCCCTCTGCGTCGCGACGCTTGCAACGGGCCAGGCCGTAACCACCTACCACGTCGACAACAACCGCACCGGCTGGAACTCCCACGAGACCGTGCTCACTCCCTCAAATGTGGGCAGTTCATCCTTCGGATTGCTTCATATGGTTTCTTTAAATGATCAGGTCGACGGGCAGCCGCTCTTCGTTCCCGGCGTGAATATCACCGCCGGAAATAGTCAGGGCCAACATGATGTCGTCTACGTCGCCACCGAGGGCAACACCGTCTACGCCATCGACGCTGAGAGCGGTACGATTCTGCTCAAGCCCAACTTCGGCACGCCCGTCAGTCAACCCCTGGGCTGCAACAACAACGGACCGAATGTCGGCATCAACTCCGCTCCCGTCATCGATCTCAGCAGCAACACTCTCTACGTCCTCATCTACACACAGGATTCCACTGGACCTGCGTACCGGATTCACGCCCTCGATCTCGGCAGCCTCACCGACAAGGTCACTCCGCAGGTCGTCGTCGCTTCGCACACTCTGCTCGACGGCAGCATCTTCAACTTCAACGCGACTTACCAGCGCCAGCGTCCCGGTCTGCTGCTCGCCAACGGAACCATCTACGCTGGCTTCGGCAGTTTCTGTGATTACTCGGCCAATCTGTCTCGCGGATGGCTCCTCGGTTGGTCGACTGGATCGCTGGCCCCGCTTCCCGCGAATCAAGTTTTCGATATCCAAGCCACATCTCCCGACAGTTTCTTCCTCTCGTCCATCTGGATGTCCGGCTACGGTCCCGCAACCGATGACTCCGGAAACATCCTGTTCGTCACCGGAAACTCGGACTACTCCGGCACGACCTACGACGGCGTCAGCAACATTCAAGAGAGTGTCGTTAAGGTCTCCTCGGATCTCACGACCGTTCTCGACCTGTTCACTCCCTCGAACCAGGCGTCGCTCGACGAGACTGATCAGGACTTCGGCTCCGGAGGAGTCCTGGTCCTCCCCGACCAACCCGGTTCCACCCCTCACATGGCCGTCGCCGCCGGCAAGGTCGGAAGCCTCTTCCTGATGAACGAAGATTCCCTCGGCGGATACTCCACTAAGAAAAACAACGTCCTCGGAACGTACAGCATTAACGGTTGCTGGTGCGGTCAGTCGTATTTTGTCGATCCTTCCGACGGACTCGGCCGCGTGGTCACGAGTGGCGGCCGTATCGTACAAGTCTTTAAGGTCCAGACGTCTCCCAAGCCGGCTTTAGTAAAGGTGTCGCAATCGCCCGCTCTCGCTAGCAGTATGCAGAATCCAGGTTTCTTCACCAGCGTCTCGTCGAACGGGAATTCAAACCCGATTATCTGGGCGCTGTCGCGTCCCACCAACTCGCCCGGCAATCCGATTTACCTGTACGCCTTCAATCCCGAATCCGTTACTGGACCTTCCATGCAGCAGCTCGCCAGAATTCAAGCTGGCACATGGCCCAACACCAAAGGCAACTCCAATCTTGTCCCCCTCGTCACCAACGGAGAAGTCTTCGTCGCCAGCCACTCCCAACTCCGAATCTTCGGAATCAAATCAGGCCACAAGAAATAGCAGAGCAGATTTGGGCGGATTTGCAATTCGTTCGAGTTGTTTGCACGGCGTCATCCCGAACCCCGGCGCAGTTCAGCCGGGGGGGGATCTCGCGCGGAATCTCCACCACCGCTCAACGACGCCCCAACGCATCAAGGTCGAATTTCAATGGGCGTCCCATTCGGCACTGCAGACCATATTTCGTCCATCTCTTCATCCGTCACGGCAACACAGCCATCCGTCCAATCCTTGAGCCGATGCCGTGATCCAATCCACTCATAGCCGTTCGGCAAGCCATGAACAAATACATCTCCACCCGGAGACACACGACTCTGGCGCGCCGCCGCACGGTCCCGCTCGTTTGGATACGAGATATGAATGGACTTGTAGAACTGGCTATGCGCGTTGCGCGAATCAAGAATGTACGTTCCTTCAGGAGTCTTGTGGTCGCCCTGCGGCGCCTTCGGTCCGACTGAATTTCCACCCAAGGCAACCTTGTAACTCTTGATGACTTTTCCGCCTCTCAGCAATTGCAGCGTGCGTTCTTTCTTGAGGACAACTACTCGATCGGCGCGGAGCGGGGCGCCCGCCGATTGACCCATGCTGATCCCACACAGCACCGCAACCCGCAACCCGTGAGCACTCGGATTCGCATCGCTCAGATTATAGATCGCTCGATTCCCCCGAAATGCTACGCTGAGAGGGTGACGTGCTCGCAAAATCAACTCATGTGGGGACAGCCGCCTTGGCTGTCCCGCCTGAGCAAAGCCCGGCGGCTCCAAGCCCACATACTCGGCCTCGCACTCATTCTCTTCCCGACTTTCCCGGCCTCCGCCGCTACCTGGACCGTCCACGCCCAACCCGCAAAGTTATTCAACGGAGCTCCCGTCCTGTTCCAGGTGAAGTCGTCAGCCAAGCTCGATTCCCTCACCGGAACCTGGCTCACGCACCAACTCACTTTTACCTACGACGCGCCCACCAAGACCTGGTTCGCATTGGGCGGTGTGAGCTTCGAGACCGAACCCGGAAAATACACGCTTGAACTGACAGGTCGGAGTTCAACGAGCAACGCTCCCTTAGCCTTCTCGCACGCGTTCCTCGTCGCCCGCGCCAACTATCCAAAAATCAAAGTTGAGCTTTCCGTCGAAAAGAAATTCACTGAGCCGACTCCCGAACAGCTCAAGCAAATCGACGAAGATCAGAAAACAAAACAAGAATATTTAAGTCGCGTCACGCCCGAGCGCGAGTGGGATGGCAAATTCTCCGCGCCCGCCGAGGCTTCCATTTCCGATGTCTACGGATCCCAGCGCATCTTCAACGGCAAAGCCCAGCGCCCGCACTACGGCCTCGACTTTCGCGTACCCACGGGAACTCCCGTCGCTGCCATGAATTCTGGAACCGTGCTGGTAGCGCGGTTTCTATACTTCGAAGGTAATTGCGTATTCCTCGACCACGGGCAAGGTCTGGTGACTCTCTACTTCCACATGTCGGAACTTAAAGTGAAGGAAGGAGACACCGTGAAGCGTGGCCAGATCCTCGGCCTGAGCGGAGGAACTGGACGCGCCACCGGACCGCACCTCCACGTCGCGGTTCGCTGGCAAGGCACATACTTAGATCCCGCCCGACTCCTGCAGCTACCGCTACCTTAGAAAAGTACAGCAAAAAGGGTGCCCCATTTCTGGCGGGTTTTGCCAGAAGTGGGCTTTTGGAAATCAAATAGTAGTCCGGCGCCCACTCGCGCGGCGATCGACTACGCCGCTCCGCCCGACATCTTCCCGCGGCCGCGCAACAACTGGTTTAACTCGTCCTTCAATCCCAAATTCCGAATTAACCGGTGCAGATAGTTCGGATGCACTCCCAGAATCGCCGCCGCCTCGACGTAATTCCCTCGCGTCTGTTCCACCGCGTCGAGAATCAGTTGCCTCTTCAATTCCTTCACGCCGGCGTGATATTTCCCTTCCTGAATCTCCTCCGGAGGCGCTTGCTCCAACAGTGATTCCGGTAAATCCTCCAGCAGCAACATCTCCGGCGATTCTCCCATCACCAGCGCACGCTCAATCGCATTCTCCAGCTCGCGAACATTTCCCGGCCACTCGTAGTTCACCAGCGCGGCCATTGCTTCGCGCGACACCGGCTTCGTCTTCACCTTGCACCGCTTGGCATGCTTCTGCACAAAATGCCGAGTCAGCATGGGGATATCTTCTCTGCGCTCGCGCAGTGCCGGCATCGTGAGCTTCACCACATTCAGCCTGTAGTAAAGATCCCGCCGGAACTCGCCCTTACTTACAGCTCCCTCCAGGTCCCGGTTCGTCGCTGCAATCAGGCGGACATCGATCTTGATCGGATGTGTTCCGCCCACCCGCTCGAACTCGCGCTCCTGCAAAACGCGCAGCAACTTGACTTGCAGAGTCGGAGCCAACTCCCCGATTTCATCCAGAAAAACCACGCCGCCGTCCGCGACCTCGAGCCGTCCTTTCTTCATCCCGGCAGCCCCAGTGAACGCCCCGCGCTCATGTCCAAACAAATCGGTTTCGAGCAGAGTCTCCGGGATCGCCGCGCAATTGATCGCCATGAACGCCTTGCTCGCTCGATGGCTATTCCGATGCAGCGCGCGCGCCGCCAGCTCCTTGCCCGTCCCGCTTTCGCCTTCGATGAGGACGGTCGAGTCACTGGGAGCCACCCGCGCTACGAACTGGAAGATCTCCTTCATCTTCGTGCTCTCGCCCACCAGGCTCTGCTCCTGCCGGATTTCCGTGGTGAGGCGCTGGTTCTCCTGCTCCAGCCACTGCAACCGCCGCGCGTTGTCTAAAGCCACGGCGGAAATCCCCGCCACCGCCGCTGTCAATTGCAGATGATCTTCGTTAAATCGGTTTGTGGCGTTCGTGCTGTCGAGGTAGATGCAACCAATCAACCGCTGGAACACGCTCAGCGGCACACACAGCAACGACCGAACTTCAGACGCCGCCAGACTCTCCACATCGCGCAATGCGCCACTGGCGGCCACGTCCACTCCCAGAATCGCCACGTTCTCCTTCATTACTTGGCGGACGATGGTACGGCTCACGCGCACCAACTGCGGCTGCCCGGCTTGACGCGTACGCGCGTACAGGCAGTTGAATTCCTGCCCCGGCCCCTCGGCCAAAAGAATCGCTCCGCGCCCCGCTGGCACTACCTCAAAAATTAAATCCAGCAACTGCGCCTGCAGCTCTTCGAGATCGCGGATCGCATGCACCACCCGGCTGATCTTCAGCAGCGCATTCAAATTCCGCGCCACCTGCGACGTCGCCGGCAGCTCCCGCAGCAATCGTTCCGGCTGCAGGTATACGACTTCCTTGGGATAAATAACTTTGGTTTCAGCCGTGGGGCGCCGATCATCGAACTCCACACGGCTCACTGACGGCGATTGCTCGTCCTCATCCAGAAGGAACAGAAATACCGAATCACCGGTCGCGATCTCGTCCCCGTGACGCAGCCACTGTTCTTTGACGGGTAGGCCGTTCACCACGGTGCCGTTCCGGCTCTCCAGATCCTTGATCTGGAACCGGCCGTCTTCCCGCCGCAGCAAACAGTGTTTGCGTGAAACTGAAGGATCGATGACCGCCACCACGTTGGCGGGATCGCGGCCAACCGTGGCTTCTCCCTCGGGCAGCGGAATGGTTGAGTCTTTCGAAGGTCCCGCAATCACCAGTAGTCTAGGCCGCAATCAGGTCCCCCACGTAGCAGAACTTGATATCACAGCCCGGTCAGAATTGCATGCCCCACTTTTGGGATTTCCAATATCCGAACGGCTAGTCCGCCTATCCCTTCAGATAGCGATTCGCCCCTTCCGGATCGCCTATGCCTCCCGCGCAATAATCCCGCAACAGCTCTAAATCGTTGCAAGGCGAATGTTTAGGGACTGCTGCGGGGCGAATGCGGGCTCCATTTTCGATTGGAAGCCCGCTTGCTCTTCATGAAACTGCGGATGCTCGGCAAAGCGATGGGGGAAGCGCTTTCGAGAAGTTCTAGCCGAGATCGCCGGTCAGAGGCTTGGGGGACCCCCTCATCAAGCTTCTGACCTTTTTTCTTTTCTCGCTTATGGTGGCGCGGGTGTCCCGGCCTGCAGATCGGCTATCTCATAAGAAGATTCGTATCCGGGAACGGCTTTAAGCCGTGCCGTAACCCGTCGCAAAAAAGACTCAAAGGCTTGCCGCTGTGTTCTCTCGGCCTTTCTACCCCGCCACTGCCTCACTCGCCACAACCTGCTCCGCGCCCACCGCCACTCCATCCCGATAACTCACGGTCCTGCCCGAAATCGCCGGGATCCTTTCCCCAGGCACGAGAATTCCCACTAGATTCAACGGATCCGCCGCCGACAAAGTCAGCGTCTCCCCACTCAATGGCAGATTCCGCATCCCCCGCACTGACTCCACAGCTACGGGCAATGCAAACTGCTCACCCAGGAATCCATCGACGAACCGCCCGCCGCGAATCTCTCCCCGATCCTCCAACCGCCGGAACCCAGTCAGCAACTCGCGCCACGCCGGCAGGTTGGACTCCCTCGCCAGCAAATCTCGGATCACAATTCCATACCGCCGCAGCAGCATCCAGCAAGCCGCCTCCACCGCCCTCGGACGCTCCGCCCCAACATCCGCGTGCAGCAACGCCCAACGTCCTGCATTGTGCCGCGGGCGCGTCGTCCGGCCGCTTCCCTGCCCAGCTCGTCGCTTCGGATCAATCAGCGACCGAAGATTATCGAATCCGTCCGCAGTGACCAACCCCGCCGCGACCAACTCCCACAATGCTGTCTCGATCTCCGCCTTCAACTTCCCCGTGGCCCGCACGATGTCCGCAAAAAACGAAGCCCCGCGCTGCCGCAGGAATTCGAGGACCAGCTGCGCCCCATAACCCAATCCACGCGAATCTTCCGGGCGCGCGTGCCCCATCCTTGTCTCGCCGCTCTTTGGCGAAACAGAGTCTGCCCTGAGACTGTCGAAGGTGTGGGGACGTTGACGTACCCCCATCCAATCCGCATCCTCGCGCACGAAAAAAGTAATCGGAGCGACGCTCGTCGGAATCACCCGTCTCTGTCGCGGCGCACTCGTATCTCCACCGCCCGACTCGAGGGTTGCCGGATGTGGCGACAACCGTCCCCATCCCACGGCGCCAGTCAAGCAAAGCTGATCGAGCCACTTCGGATCGTAATCTGCAACTCTCCGCGCCAATACCTGCCGCTCCCAGGCGTTCGCCGGAATCTCAAATCCCTGCAGTTGCTGCAGCACTTCGAGCGTCCCGCGCTCCCCCAAAACCTGCGAGCCCGGAGCCACGTGCTGCCACCGTGCCAGCCACCGCATGAACTGTGCGGCCGTCACTGGCTCAATCTGCTTCCGCAGCATCGCCACCGTCAGCCGGTGAATCCGCGCGAGCAGCCTCCGCTCGCACCACTCCGTCCCAGGTTCATGTGGGGCGGACACTCCTGTCCGCCTGCCAGCCGCGCCCAAAAACGATCCACGCAGAACCGTCCCGCTAGCCTCCATCCGCAATAAAGCTTTCTCCATATCGGAAGCAGCCAGCCCCAAATCATCGCCAAGCTGCGAAGCCGTGACAGGCCCCAGATGCGACATCCATCCGGTCACCAGCGTAAGCAATGCGTCGTCCCGAGAAATCTCCCCCGTCTCAACTTCAGCCAACTCACGTTCAAACGAGGCTGAAGGAAACAGCGCTGCAAAACTCCGAGCCCGCTCCGCTGCAACCCAGTACCTCGTTCCGTCTGCCCCGACAGCCACTCCGGCCCGTCCCTGGTTCACAAGTCTCTCGAAATACCCATCCCATTCCGCACTGCTTGTGTGGGCACGGACGCATTCTTGCGTCCGGTCGAGCGAAGCTCGACTCGCTTTCTCCGGCAGCGCCAACAGGGTATGCAGCACATCATGCAGCTCATCGGCATCCCGCACATCCGGCCACGCCTCTTCCCTCACCTGCTCAATCGCCCCCGGATCCAGTCCTCCCACTTCTTCCAGCACCGACTCAGGCAGCACGCGCCGCATGTTCACCGCGCGCGCCCGCCGCTCTTCCAGCGGAGCATCGTCCAGGTACGCATACGGATTCGCATTCAAAATTTCGTGCGAAAACTGTGACGGCACCGGCGTGTCAACAGCCAGAACGCGAATCTCTCCTGAAGCCATCCCGCGCAGTAAATTCTTCAGCCCCTCAATATCCATCGCCTCGGTGAGCACATCTTTCATCACCTCGCCCACCAGGGGATGATCGGGAATCTTCCGCTCGCCCTCGATGTTCTCAAAGCAAGCCGCGGCATCCGGAAACACCGATGCCAGCAGATCATCCGACCGCATCCGCTGAATCTGTGGCGGAACTTTCTTGCCATTCTGAAATCGCAGCAGAGCCAGCGCCCGGTTCGCATCCCACCGCCAGCGCGTCCCAAATATCGGAGAATCCAGCGCTGCCTGCTCCAAAATCGGCTGCACCGTCTCCGCTTGCAGAAAATGAAAAACATCGCCCAGTGGAAAACTATGCTGCTCCGCCAGCGCGATATTCAATCCGTTATCCGTAGCCGCGGCCTGTAACTCAAAGTTGAAGCCAACGCAGAATCGCTTCCGCAACGACAACCCCCAGGCCTTGTTGATCCGCCCGCCAAACGGCGCGTGGATCACCAACTGCATCCCGCCGCCTTCATCAAAAAACCTCTCGGCGATTACCGTGGTCTGCGTGGGCACCGCCCCCAGCACGGCCCGCCCCTGCAGGATGTATTCAATCGACTGTTCTGCTCCGGAATCATCCAGCCCACATTCCTCTTTCAGCCACGCAACGCACGCGGCCACGTCCGGCTGCGTCGCCGAAAATCCCACCGGCGAAGTGCGTGGTAGCATCTCGCTGATCTGCTCCCGCAACTCTCCCACATGCGCCGACAACTCCTGGGTCCGCGCCGGGGCCTCGCCTCTCCAGAACGGCACGCTCGGAGGTGCTCCATGCGCATCCTGCACCAGCATCCGCCCGGAATTCGTCTCGATGCGATGGATCATCCACGACGTATTCCCCAGCAGCATGATGTCGCCGCGATTGCTCTCGACTGCGAAATCCTCGTCGACAGTTCCCACCACGACCTGATCCGGTTCTGCGACCACTGTGTAAAGAGAATTATCGGGAATCGCCCCGCCGCTCGTGATCGCGGCCAACCGCGCTCCGCGTCGCGCCCGTAACTTCCCGTTCACCCGATCGCGGTGCACATACGCCCCATAGCGCCCACGCTTCGCCGCAATCCCCTCGGAGAGCATCTCGAGAATCGAATTAAACGTCTCGCGCGTCAGATTCCGATACGGGTAAGCGCGTTTCGCCAGCGCAAACAGTTCATCTTCATCCCACCCGCTATCTTCTGGATCCGTATGTGGCGCGGGCGACCCCGCCCGCTTCTCCGTAGCGCCGGCGTCCTCTCCGGCTGTCGCGCGGCCATTTTGGCCGCGCACCGTTCCTGAAGACGCACTCGTCGTGTCCGATCCTGCCGCGCAAGCCGCCACGATCTGCTGCGCCAGCACATCCAGCGGGGCCTCCGGAATGATCAAACGGTCCAGATCCCCCAGCTTGATCGCCCGCACCAGAGCCGCGCACTCCATCAAATCATCACGAGTCGTCGCGAAGAATCTGCCCTTAGGAATCGCGCCGCGCCAGTGTCCCGATCGTCCCACGCGTTGCAGCGCTACCGCTATCGCCCGTGGAGAATTAATCTGAACCGCCAGATCGACCGTCCCGACATCAATTCCCAACTCGAGAGAGGCGGTAGCGACCAGCACCCGCACCTGCCCCTCTTTCAATTTCTTCTCGGCGGCCAGCCGTAACTTCCGCGACAACGAGCCGTGGTGCGCGGCGACATTCTCCTCGCCCATACGCGTGCCCAATTCGTGGCACAGGCGCTCTGCCATCCGCCGTGTGTTCACAAACACCAGCGTGGACCGGTGTTGTTCCACCAACTGCACCAGTCGGTCGTAAATCGAGTCCCACATCTCATTCGAAGCCACCGGCCCGAGCGGCATCGGAGGAACTTCGATCGCCAAATCGAGTTTCCGCTTGTGGCCCACATTGACGATCACCGGATCCGTCCGCCCAGTTCCGGTCAGAAAATGAGCTACTTCTTCAATCGGCTTCTGCGTCGCCGACAGCCCAATGCGCACCGGACGGCGATAGGTCAGCGCGTCCAGTCGCTCGAGCGAAAGCGTCAGATGCGCCCCGCGCTTGTCATCGGCGACTGCATGGATCTCATCCACAATCACCGTTTCTACATTTCGCAGAATCGCCCGGCTCTTGTCGGCCGTCAGCAAAATGTAAAGAGACTCAGGGGTCGTCACGAGAATGTGCGGAGGCCTCTTCAGCATCGCCCGCCGCTCGGGCTGCAGCGTGTCGCCGGTCCGCACGGCAGTGCGAATCTCCGGCATCAAAAGTCCGCGCTCGCCCGCCAGCGCGAGAATTTCGCCAAGCGGGATTTCCAGATTTTTCTGAATGTCGTTTCCCAGCGCCTTCAGCGGAGAAACATAGAGAACTTCTGTTCGATCGCTCAAATGCCCAGCCAACGCCTTGCGCACTAACCGGTCAATACATGCGAGAAATGCAGCGAGAGTTTTGCCTGATCCGGTTGGAGCCGAGATCAGCGTGGTCCGCCCCGCAAGGATGTGAGGCCAGCCCTGCTCCTGCGGCTCGGTCGGAGTTCCAAACCGTTCGACAAACCACTCCGCCACGAGAGGATGGGCCCAGGCCAGCGACTCAGGAAGGGACTGCATGCGGATATTCTAGCCCGAATCCAAATTTTCGCCAACCATTCGCCTATGGACGAGACGAACAAGTCCGCAAGTTCGGTTCGATTCCGGAGGATGAGCGCTACGCTGATTACGTCAGTTGTGCGTTGTGGCCGGGCCCCGCGTGCTCGGGCACGCTAATTACTAGTGTCACATGACTCGGCTGACTGTTCTCGTCTGGACGCTGGCCCGGGCATAAGCTGGCATAATGGGTCCCTCGCGGTAGCAGCGCAAGACTCGAGGCCAAGTGGTTGGTTTACCCCGGCGCACTAACATCCCCATTCCAGCTCATTGACCTCAACTCCGTTGCCCCTGCCACGAACTCTCCAGGAATCAACTCCGGCGCAGACCACGCCTGCTAAAATCCCGCCGATGCCCAAACTCTCCGCTCAAGCCCGCGCCCGCAAAATCAGACTCCTCCTCTTCGACGTCGACGGCGTCCTCACCGACGGCAAGCTATTCATCTTCCCCGCGCCTCTCGGCGCGGAGCAAAGCGCGATCGATCAGAAGACCCAGGAGCAGTCGAACAAGCACGCTGGACAGGGGGGATTCGGTCTACACAGCCAATCCCTCATCGAGGCCAAAGGCTTCCACGCCCACGACGGCACCTCGATCTCGCTCGCTCGCCTAGCCGGCATCAAGACCGGACTCATCACCAAGCGCATCTCCGAAACCGTCGCCCTCCGCGCTCGCGACCTCAAGCTCGAATACGTCCGCCAGGGCATCCACGATAAGCGCACCGCGTTCGCAGAAGTTTTGAGAGACGCAGGACTCAAACCGGAAGAAGCCGCCTTCGTCGGCGACGACATCATCGACCTTCCTGCCATGCGTGCGGCCGGATTCGCCATCGCCGTCAAGAACGCCCGTGCCGAAGTGAAGAAAGAAGCGCACTACATCACGCCCAACGCTGGCGGCGATGGTGCCCTCCGCGACGCCGTCGAATGCATCCTCAAAGCCCAAGGCAAATGGAAGAAGATTGTGGAAGCCTACATCGGCGAGAGGAGTCCGAAGACAAGCTTCTAGCCCTAGCGTTTAGCCATTAGCGAAACCTCAAGACACAGCGCAACCTGTCGGTGCCTCAGGTCTCGCGATTACAGTCGCGGTACTTGTCTTGGGTTCGGCTAGAAGCTAGGAGCTGGCGGCTAAAACAAAAACCCATCGGATGCTTGCTTGGGGCGTGCTCGGGTCAGCATCCGATGGGCTACCGTTTCTCCTTACTCACCCTGTTGTTTTCAGGAGTATGTGAAAAAATTAAACACCCGAACGCCCCCGAGTACCGTCTAATTTTGTAAAGCTATGTAAAACCTTTTCTGAAGCACAAATAGAAAAGGCTCACAAGGTTTCCCCTGTGAGCCTCTTTGCCCTCTGCGGTGAAAGATTGTGTTTCTACTCCGGCAACGCAGGATACTTAGTCGACACCAGTTCCGTGAACCGCTTGTCTTTCCGCAGCTCGGCGAACTCCGTGTCCTTATAGACGTTCTTGAAATCTTTGTATCCCGCTTCCAGCGCCTTCCTCAGATACTCCAGCGACCGGTCCGAGAATCCCATCTTCGCGTATAGCTTCGCCACCGTGTAGTCATAGCGCGCCCGATCTTCCGGGCTGGGCAATTGCGCCGTCACGCCGCCCCGCGATGTTCGTTCGAATACATCCGGATCCAGTTCGACCGCCTTCTGATACGCCAGCACTGCCGGCTCAAACTCCCTCTTCGCAAAAAGCGCCGCGCCCAGGTTGCTGAAGAACGATGCCGAATTCGTATCCATCAAAATCGCGTGCCGGTATTCCTTGACTGCCGCTCCATACTTTCGTTCTTCGTAATAGACGACGCCGAGATTGTTGTACGCATCCGCAAACGTGCGGTTGGCCTTGATCGATTGTTCAAACGATTTCTTGGCCTCGCGATAACGCTGCATCATCAATTCGGTAATTCCGATCTTGTTGAGCAAGCCCGCCGAATGCGGCTCTTTCGCCAGCGCGGCGTGATAGTAATCCAACGCGTCGAGATAAAGTTTTTCCGCGCGTAGCTCATCCGCTCGCGCCTGCAGATCGGCCACGGTGGCTTCCGCCTGCGGAGGATCGGTAATTCGCAGCAGCGGCGGCTTGATCTGAACTTGTTCGGAATACGCTACCTGCGCGGACGAGGCAGTTGAAAAGGCGCAGAGGCAAAATGCAAAAAACGCGGCAGGAACCAACCAAACTCTCGGGCAGGACAACATAGGCCACCCCCAGCTTGTTGCGCCTATTCTGCCATAGTTTTGCCCGCACGGCGAGAATTTTGCTGTAGGGTCCTAAGCTTTGGAGTCTTCGGTCCTGCCCGGCATTCCGAAGCCCGGCCCCTGAATTGCTGAAGCTCTTAGTGAGGTGTGGCGGGCTGCGTATTATCCGGAGGCTTCGCCGCCGGAGCGGCGTTCTTGTCATCCTTGCTCTTGTCGTCTTTGAAGATTCCGGCAATCTTCCCGAAGAAGCCCTTCTTTTTCTTCGGGTCCTGAGGATTATTCGGATCCTCCGTGATTCCCGCCGCCGGCTGTGCCTGGGGCATCGCCGACTTATCCCCGCCGCCGAACATGCGCGAGAAGAATCCCTTCATTCCGGCTTGCTCATCGCAGCTGTCGCGAGGCTCCGTCCCGGCTACGAATGCGGAAACATAATCATCTGGGCAGGTTGGAGTCGCCAGCCGGTTGGTCGCCTTATCCAGTTGCACGTCCACCACGCCGGTCGGCTGCGAGAACTCGCGCATATCGGAATACTGTGGAAGTGACGCCGCCTTCTTCATGAACTCGGTCCAGATCGGCGCGGCGGTCTGCGCCCCGCTCAGTCGCAGGTCGCTGTAATCGTCGTATCCCACCCAGACAATACACAACAGGTTCGACGTGTATCCCGCGAACCATCCATCGTGTGAACTGCCAGTCTTCCCCGCCGCCGGAGGAGTAAACCCGCGCAACCGTACCGCGGTATATCCCAACCCGTTGTTGATGACGCCTTCCATCATGTTGGTCATGACGTAGGCAATCCGCGGATCGAGCACCTGTCTCCGGTCCGTGTTGTAATTCGCTACCACGTCGCCCTTGCCGTTCCGCACCGACCGAAGCAGAATCGGCGACAGCCGCTCGCCATCATTCGCAAACGACGTGTACGCTCCCGACATATCCAGTGGAGATGCATCATACGAACCCAGCGCCATTGCCGGAGTGGCCTTCACCGAAGCGATTCCTGCCGACCGTGCCAGATCCGCCACCTTGTCGTATCCAACTTCCTCCGCCACTTTCACGGTCGCATTGTTCAGCGACATCGCCAGCGCATATCGCAGCGTCACATCCCCGTGATATTCCTCTTTATAGTTGCGCGGCTCGTAAATCTGATCCCCGTACGCAAAGCTCGTCGGTGCATCCGTCACGACCGACGCGGGTGTAATCACCGTCTGCGATCCATCCAGTGCTGTATTCATCGCGGTGGCGTAAACAAACGGTTTGAAGATCGATCCCGTTGGTCGCTTTGCCACCGCGTGATTCAACTGGCTCCATCCGTAATCCCGTCCGCCCACGAGCGCCAGCACCGCGCCCGTATGCGGGTCGAGCACCACCACCGCTACCTGCGCCTGAGGACCTTGCTCGACCTTGATCTCATACTTCTTGCCGACCTTCACCTTCTTGGTCCGCATCTTCTTCACTTGCTCATCGACCAGCTTGATCCCACTTTCCACCGCCTGCGCCGCCGCCTTCTGCAGATCAGGATCCAGCGTCGTATAAATCCGGTACGAAGAGTCATTCAACTCGTTTTCGTTGAACTTGCTGACCAGCGAGTCCCGCACCATGTCCACAAAGTACGGCGCGTCGCTCGCCTCCACATTCGGAGGCGCCAGTTTCAGCGGCACAGCTTTCGCCTTGTCCGCCTGTTCGCGCGTGATCGCATGCGTCTCGACCATCGCATCCAGCACCAGGTTGCGCCGTTCCAACGCCCGCTCCGGATGCCGGTAGGGAGACAGCCAGCTCGGACGCTGAATGATTCCCGCCAGCAGCGCCGCCTCCGGCAGCGAGATCTCCTTCAGTTCACGATTGAAATAAGATTGCGACGCCTCAGCCAGTCCGCTGATGGCGAACGATCCACGCTGCCCCAGCGGCACCCAGTTCGCATAGAACTCAAAAATCTGTTGCTTGCTGAACTTCTGCTCCAGCTCTTCCGCAATGATCATCTCGGTCAGCTTGCGCTTGATCGACTTCTCGGGAGTAAGAAAGAATCCTCGCGCCAGTTGCTGCGTCAGCGTCGATCCACCCTGCGCCCGCCTCTGCCGAAGTACGTCTTCCCACACCGCCTCAAACGTCCGCAGGAAGTTCACTCCGCTGTGCTCGAAGAATCTCCGGTCTTCGATCGCCAGCACCGCCTGCACCATCACCGGAGGGATCTCGTTGTATTTCACGATCTCGCGCTTCGACCGCTGCTCCGCGTCGAACAAAGCCGTCACCAGTTGGGGCTCCAGCTCGTAGGCCGAAAGCTCGGCTCCGCGGCTGGTGATGTGGCTGATCTGTCCCGCCTCAAAGCTGATGCGGGCTGGCTCCGGGCTGTGATACGACTCCGGCCCCGGCATAATCTCGATCCCGCCCCCACCCAGATGGAACGTTCCCAGCTTCGACTGCCCCTCCTGCTCCGAGTACCCGGCTCGCCGCAGATCGTTGGCAATTTCGCGCGCCGGGATCTTCTCTCCGTCCCTCACCACCCGGGGCAGCGCGTAGATCTTCGCCGAATTCGCGAACACCGGCGTTCGGAATCGCTTCTCGATAATCCGGTCGTACTTGATGTAGAAGTAGGAAAACAGACCCGTGAACGACACCGCCAGGATCAGAAACACCAACAGCGCCGCCCGCAGCAAGGGATCCTGCGGCAGGCCGCGCAGCCGCTTGCCCGACTTTTCCTCGCTCCCTTTCGGGATTCTGATCTTGATGGTCACGGTTTGGGCGCTCTCGGTGGTCTTAACGATTCAAATCGATGACGCCCTCGGAAATCTCGCCTCTTCTGTGAGAAGTCGGGACGCACAAAAAGGTTTGCATTGCTCTTGAACTGGCTTGAACAATCCCCAAATTTCACCTGCCGCCGACACTTCGATGCCGCTCGCCAGAATGGAAGGGATTTACTTATTGTAACCCCACCCCACGAACGAAAAGAGACCCGCAGGACATGCGGGTCTCAAAGATTAACTTTGCGGCGTCCAATCGCCCTGCGCGGCAGACTCGTCGCCCGGTTCGATTTGCCACCAGCCTCTAATTCGGATCCGTTACTGCCCAGCCCACTGGCGACCCGATACTTGTGATAGGTGAGCTGATGCTAGTCAAAGCGCCCGTCGTGATGTTGACACTCGCCACGGACAAACTCGTACTCGGGTGCATGAAGAGGTAGGCACCGCTTTGATCGAACTGTCCGGCAGGTGCCGTAAGGGCGGTGAAAGGCGAACCTGTCACCTCAGTCAGTGCCCCAGTAGTCGTGTTGAACTGGAAACCTTCTGTGGGCGAGGGGCCCGTGACCGTTTGGTTGAACGTATAAACGAAGCTCCCGCTGGGATGAACCGTGAGGGTGGACGGAGTGTACGTCGTTGCGAAGGGTGAGCCCGTCGCTGGTGTAATCACACCTGAAGTTTGGTTAATGGAATAGACATAGACATGGTTGTCGCTGGCAAAGCCGTTATTTGCCCCGTTTCCGGTCACGCCCAACAAGAACTTGCCAGTCGGTTCTCCCTCCAACTGCGCGATACTGATGGCAAATGGGCTTCCCGCGACCAGAGTAAGAGCCCCGGTCGATCCGATTGAAAACACAGCCACCGAGCTACCGAGGTTACCCGCCGTCACGTAGAGAAACTTGCCCAGACCGTCCGTCGTAGCCTGTTCTGCGAAGCCAACCCCGGCCGGAAACGTGCCGACTAGAGTCAACGCGCCACTGGTTTGGTTAATTGTGAAAACGCTGACCTCGTCAGTGTCCGCGCCCAGTAGAAACAAGAACTTTCCTGCCGGATCTGAAGTCATCGCATTCGTGTCGGGCGAAACAAAGGGGCCGCCGGTGATCGCGGTCAAAGCCCCAGTCGTGGCATCGATGGAATAGCCTTCGACATCCGCGCTGCCATTAAACGAGATATACAGCCACTGCTTTTGGACGATGACCATCCCGCCAACTCCGCTCGATACCTGCGGAGGACTCACAAAATTGGGAATCAAACTGAAAACGCCTGCCGTATCCAGGCTGGCTCCGTCCAGTTGTCCACCGTCCAGGAAGAAATCAAACACGGCGACATCTCCGGCGGTCCCGCTCCCACCCGACGAAAGTCCGCCCCCTGTCGCTGTGCAACTGGAATTCCCGAACGTTGCGCCGCTATTGCAGTTGTAGTGACCGCAGCCAGACAGCGATAAGCTAGCCAACATCACCACCGAACTCAGGAGCGCCCGAACCTTCATATGAACCGCCTCCACTCGGAACTTTTTCACGCAAAAAGTCTGCTTTCCCACGGCGATGTTAGGTCCCTCGTAACCTCAAGACAAGGTTACGAACGTCACGGAACGGTGACTCCTCGTGCTCCTTCCCTTGCGCGAGAAATATCCAGCGTGGAAAAACGACGACACAATTCCGCAGGCGCGAATTCCTCGCACCGCGAAACTGTATCCTCTTGCTATTTTTGGAGAAATTACGGCAACCCGGGACGACTGAACTATGTTCCGCGGTTTCCGCTGGATGGAGTGAAATGCAACGTAAACGAATATCCCGGAAGGCTTACCGGAACGCTGTAATCCGCAGCCACATAAACCGCCGGCATTCCCGGCGTGCCGATCCTTTGCACAATCACCTGCTCCGGCGTCAGAGCAATCGAATGTTCCGCGGCCTTCTTGATCACCGCGTCCTGCAGTTGCTGATCGCTTTCGTGCGGATTCGACCCGCCCACCATCGCAATATTCTTCAGGTCGTCCTGAAAGGAATAGTTGGTCAGCTCCGGCGGAATGATCTGAAATCCGGCGTAGATGGCGGCAACGATCGCCAGAAACCCCACAAATGCTTTGACTGTTCCCATGTCCTGCAATCCGCCCCGCAGGACTGGATTTCCTTCATCCCGTCCGGCCGAGCACTCCCTGAAAATATTCGACGACCGCGGAAATCGTAACATCGCGCACCTCGCGAGTCGAACGTAAAACGACTTCCACAGTACCTTCGGTAACTTTCTTTCCGACGGTGATTCGAAATGGGATCCCGACCAGATCGGCATCCTTGAACTTCACCCCCGGCCGCTCATCCCGGTCGTCCAGAACAACGTCGAACCCGGCCGCCTCCAACCTCTTAGCAATGTCCTCGGCCGCCGTTTTGACCGTCTCATCTTTCACATTGACCGGAGCCACCACAATCTCGAACGGAGCGATCGCCCCCGGCAGCCAGAATCCGTTCTCGTCATTCCCCTGCTCCACCGCCGCCGTCAGGATGCGCTCAATCCCGATTCCATAGCACCCCATGATCGGCATGACTTCCTTGCCATTCTTGTCGAGGACTCGCAGGCCCATCGACTCGGAATAGCGATATCCCAGCTTGAAGATATGCCCGACCTCGACGGCTGTATCAATTCGCAGCGCCTTCCCGCAATTCGGACACGCCTCGCCCGCCGTCACCGCCCGCAAATCCACATACGCCGTCGGATGAAAATCCTTCCCCGGCGTCAGATTCTTCAGGTGATAGTCCTCTTTATTGGCTCCGGCAATTAAATTGGTCCGGCCTTCCAGTGCCCTATCAATAAGCAATACCGGCTTGTCGGAATCTTTCTTCAGATCCGTCGCCCACTCAATCCCAACCGGCCCCAGATATCCCGCAGGGGACTTGAATAGCGCCCGGATCTCGTTCTCGTCCATCGGCCGCGGCGACCCGCCCACCGCGCCGTTAAACTTGGCTTCGTTCAGTTGATGATCGCCGCGCATCAGCACCACTACGCCGCGCACCTTCGTCTTGCCCGTCTTCCCATCCTTCTCTTCTGCCATGTAGGCCAGCGTCTTGATCTTGTTCTTCGGCGACACCCCGAGAAATTTCGCGACATCTTCAATCGTCTTCTGCCCCGGCGTATGTACTTCCAGAGGCTTCCCATCGCCCTCCGGCGCAAGATCTCCCCATGTCTCCAGCTTTGACGTCGCCTTCTCCATGTTCGCCGCGTAATTGCATCCGTCGCAGCTCACAATCTGATCTTCGCCCGCCGGAGTCCGCACCATGAACTCGTGCGACTCTTTCCCGCCCATCGCCCCTGAGTCGGCTTCCACCACCATGTACTTCAACCCGCACCGGTCAAAAATCCGGCAGTAGGCTTCGTAATGCTTCTTGTACGAAACATCCAGGCCCGCAGCGTCGATGTCGAACGAATACGAGTCCTTCATCATGAACTGCCGGACCCGCAGCAAGCCGGACTTCGGGCGCGGCTCATCCCGAAACTTTGGCGCAATCTGATACCAGATCTGCGGCAGTTGCTTGTAACTCCGCAACTCCTTCAGCGCAATCGAAGTCATAACTTCTTCTTCGGTCATGCCCAGCGCCATATCCGCGCCCTTGCGGTCCTTGAGCCGGAACAGGTTCTCGCCCATCAGAGCCCATCGCCCCGACGCCTCCCAAATCTCCCGCGGATGAAGTGCCGGCAAGAAGAACTCCTGCCCGATCTTGTCCATCTCCTCGCGCACAATGGCCGTAATCTTGTTGAAAGACCGGTTGCCCAGGAAGAGGTAAGAGTAAAGTCCCGCTGCAAGCTGCCGGATATATCCAGCGCGCACCAGAAATTTGTGGGACGCGACCTCGGCATCCGCCGGCGCCTCGCGCAATGTAGGAATAAACACCTCTGACCAACGACGCATAGTTGAGTTCTCGGAGGAAAGCAGAATCCTAGATTGTAAATGATGAGACGAGGAGTCTATATGGGGACTGCCGCCATCGACTGTCCGCAGAGTGAATCTCGGGCTTCCTTAGGTAGCTCATCCCGTTCGAAGTTCTCGGCACGCCGAAAGGGGTACTGAGTGCTGAATCCTGACTACCTAAGAGGCCAGTTGCTGCAGAATCTCTTTTCCCAGCTTCTGCGCTTCCCCGAAAGACTTCTGATACTCCAAGAAGAGCCGGTTCAATTCCAGCGCCTTCTCCGTCGACGGATGTTTGCGCAGAATCATATCCCGCACATGTACAGGGTTGGGCAGCGTGGCATCTTCATTCAACTCTTCCAGCGCAGCACTCGGATCGTAGTGATACATAGAGTCTCTCGATTGAGTAATTTGGTAATTGAGTAATTGTGAAATTAAAGACCCGTCGCCCACACCGGGTTCAATTACACAATTACCAAATTACACAACTGCTCACTGCTCTATACCAGTTCCGTCGTCCACAAATCGTGCAAGTGCACAATCCCTTCCAAAGTGCCGCCCCCATCCACCACCATCAGCGACGTAATCTTCTTCTCTTCCATCAAAGCCAGCGCCGTCGCCGCAAACTCCCCGCCAGAAATCGTCTTCGGATTCGACGTCATCGCCTCGCCCGCCGTCAGATCCATGACATCTTTCCCACGCTTCTCCAGCAGGCGCCGTAAATCTCCATCACTGATGATCCCCACCAGCCGCTCTCCCTCCACCACCGCCGTCACACCCAACTTCTTCCGCGACATTTCATAAATCACGTCGGGCATCTTCGTCGCCGCGCCTACGCAAGGCAGCGCGTCCCCGGAATGCATCAGCGATTCCACCCGCGCCAAGCGCTTTCCTAGCTTTCCTCCGGGATGCAGATTGGCAAAATCCTCTTCCTTGAATCCTCTCCGCTCACTCAAAGTCACAGCCAAAGCGTCCCCAAGAGCCAGCATGGTGGTAGTCGAAGCCGTAGGCGCCAGCCCCAAAGAGCAAGCCTCCTGCGCCACCGAACAATCCAAAGCCACGTCCGCCGCCGAAGCCAAAGTCGAGATGGATGTGGGTGCCCCATCTTTGTCTCGCGATTTTGGCGAGACAGGGTGGGGGTTTTGACTTTGATTGTGCGAATCGTCTACCCCACAGATCGCATCCCCCGTCATCGAAATCAACGGCGCCCGCAGCCGTTTGATAGTAGCCAGCAACGCGAGGATTTCTTCCGTCTCACCCGACGCCGACAGCGCGAGCACCACGTCCCCGCGCACCACCATCCCCAAATCCCCGTGCAGCGCCTCCACCGGATGCAAATACAGCGCCGGCGTTCCCGTCGAACTCAAGGTCGCCGCAATCTTCCGCGCGATCAACCCACTCTTGCCCATCCCGGTCACCACGACGCGCCCTGCGCAGCAAAACATCAGATCGACCGCCCTATGAAACGCCGGCGCCATCGAACCCCCAATCCGGTCCGCCAGCGCCCGCAGCGCTTCCGCCTCGATCCGCACCACGTTCTCGCCCGTATGTTTCATGAATAGCGATTCCGGAACGAAAGATATTCCTCTCGTAGAGACGTCCCTCGAAACGTACTGCCCGCAACGCTGCGCAATCCGCGCCTAGAAATGATCGTCCCCCACCAGCGGCCGAACCGCCGCAGTCTGGGCCTTCTGCCCCAGCACCGCCAGCCCCCGCGCCTGAATCACTCGATCCCACGGCCCCGCCTGCCAGTTATCCCGCGTCTTCTCCGCGTGCCTCCACGCTGGCAGCGTCAGCATCAGATTCCTTCCCGTCGAATGCACATAGGGCTCATACATCGACCGCAATTTAGCCAGCTTCTCGCGCCCGTACTCATCGTGCCGGAGCCGCAGATCTGCCGCATCGAGTGCTCCGCGCAGCGCCTCAAACTCCTCTTCCGGCAACCGGTCCGGTGCCGTCGGATCATGCCTCGCGTTCACCACCTGAGCCAGATCCACCGCCGCATGCCGGGCCATCGCAAACGTCAACTTCGCCTGCCCCGGATGCACCCCCTCAATCCCCGTCAGCACCAAAGCCGTCACATCCAGCATCGTCGTCAATGCCGCCAGCCACGACTGATTGCTGTGCTGCGACCGGAAAAACGACAGCACCGGATACGAAATCTGCGACTCCAGCAACTCCGCTGCCCACCGCTCCCAATCGCGCAACACTTCATCGAGGACCTTCTGATCCATCCCCGGATCTTCCGACCGCCCCGCGAGCCGCAACAGCAACTCCGCCGCCGACGGAGGCGATCCCGCCCGCGCGTCCAACATCGAAATCTGTATCTCTCGCCGCGAGAACGACGAATACACGACTGGGATATACCCGATCACCACGCCCAGAAATGCAAAGCCCATCCCCGCTTCGATCACCGAAAGGGCCCGCGCCCCGCCCGACGTCGGCACAATGTCGCCATATCCCAGCGTGAAAAACGTCTCTCCGCTGTGATAGATGATCTTGCCGAACGTCAGCCGTTCTCGGCTGAGCTGCTCGTGCCCGCCGATCCCGAACTGGATCAGCGCGAATCCAAAAATCAGCCCCGCGGCCCAAAATCCCAGCAGCAAGATCAACGACAGAGGCCCGAAATATCCCAGGAAATTCTGCTGCCGCGAGGTCTTCTTGATGCGGCTCGCAATACGCCGCCACGGAATCCACGTCCGCCGGTAAAAATAAGCAGTCAGCTTGAAGTTGCGCAACACCCGCCGCGGCAGCACCACCGTCTCAAACGCATCCAGCAACACCACCCACAGGATCACGAAGCCCATCACGACCGCGATAATGTGTCGATCCAAATTCATGGAAATCAGAACCTGTGAAAACGGTACAATATAGTTGCGCTCGGAAGATTATCAGATTCGCGCACAGCGAGACGCTCCAGACGACCAGGGTGTGCCACCCTTGTCTTGCAATTTTGGCGAGACAGGGTGGGGTTTTGACTTGCTTCAAATTAGAACTTGGCCGTTCGAGCGCGAGTGCCCCATTTCTCGCGCGTTCTGTGCACGCGAGGGGGTAGATTTCGACTTTGACTTGCAGGAGTTCCTGACTTAGAAAGCTACTGCGGACTCGGCTGCGCCGGAGTCTGAGTCGGTTCCGCAGGCGGTATGGTCGTTTTCGGTTTGGTAACCGGCTTCTTCTTCGCAACCGGCTTCTTCGCCGGCTCCGTATCATCCACCACAATCTTCTTTGGAGGCTCTGCCGGCGCCGCTTGCGCCGTCTTCAGATCCATCCGCAGCCGGACAATCTCGGATTCCTTCTCCGACGACAAATTCTCCAGACGCTCCGCCAGCTGCTTGCGCGTACCTTCAAACGAACTCAGATCGTTCGATAGCGATTGCAAATCGTCCTTCGATCCAAACGCTCCCGCGCCCTCTACCACACCGCCCAGCACGTCATACAGCGCATCAAGATTGCGATAGAGTTTGAACGTCGCGGGCAGATCCTCCGGCGCCGTGCGCAACTTCGCGATCATCTCCGGCAGCGCAGTTTGCAGATTCCGCTGCACCGAGTCCACATTTCCCAGCGTCTGCTTCTTGTACGAATTATCCGTCTTCCAGCGCTCGATCCGCAGCTTCACCAAATCTGCCTGCGTGGCCTTCGAAGTCGTCTCCAGCTGGCCCAGCAATCCGTTCAGCTGAGTCACCGATGCGTACGAGACCGGTTGATTCGCCTGCGAGGAACCGCCACCGGCAACAGAACCGCCCGCCGCCGGACCAGATTGGCCCACTGCGGCTGCGATGCACAGCAAAGAACACAGGCTTGCGGGAAGGAAATTTCGTTTCATTTTTTCTTGCGATGGCGTAGACGTGCATCAGGATACTACAACCCCTGCCCCTCTGTTCATCGGTTAACTCCCCAGAGTCTTCAAGCCAACGCACGAATCGGGTGCACGATCCTTAACCTCGCACCTTTTGCGATGTTAGGCCCGATCGGCGTTCAGGCTTCAATTCGACTCCTCCAGTCGAACAAGTTAATAATGAGAAGGGGCAACATGCTGCGAATCCTTCCCAATCCTCTCTCCTCGCGAGCTCTGCCGTTGACGCTCCTCGCCCTGCTTCTCACCCTCCCCGCCCTCGGTGCGGCCCAAGACAGCACCGTCCGCCGCCTCATCCTCAAGGATGGCTCCTACCAACTCGTCGACAAGTATGAAGTGAAGGGCGCCCGCGTCCGCTATTACAGCTCCGAGCGCGAAGATTGGGAGGAACTTCCCAACTCTCTCGTCGATTGGCCCGCCACTGAAAAATATGAGAAGGAGCGCGCTGCCAGCGCCTCTGCCCCGGAAGCGGTTCAGCTCGACAAGGAACTGGAAGAGGAAAGTCAGCGCCAGGAGGCCCTGCTCCCACAAGTCGCCCCCGGACTCCGCCTTCCCGAAAATTCCGGGGTCTTTCTACTCGACAACTTTCAGGGAGAGCCTCAGATCGTTGAAGTCCAGCAGACCGCCGGCGACATCGACCGCAACACCAAGGGAAACATCTTTCGCGGTGCGGTCAATCCCATCGCCGGACTCAAGCAGGCCATCGAACTCGACGGCGCCCACGCCAAAATCCAGGCTCACGTCGATGTTCCCTCGCTCTACATTAATGTGGACGATTCCCCCAACCCGCCCAGCCAACCCGCGGCTCACGCGGATTCCTCCCAACCGCAGCCCCAACAACCGCAACAGCCGCAGCAACCGCAGCAGGCGATCGTCCCCTTCAACCGTTTCCGCATCGTCCGCACCGAAGTCAAAGGCAGCAAACGCATCGTCGGCAACGTGAAGCGCCAGGTGACGGGCAAGATCAGCGAGGAACAGCACATCGTGAAAACCACCATCACCCACGTCGCCGGCGGATGGCTCAAAGTCACTCCCACCGAAGCCCTAATTCCAGGGGAATATGCTTTAGTTGAAATGGAAGGACAAGAAGGAATGAACCTCTACGTCTGGGATTTCGGCGTCAACCCCAAAGCCCCCGCCAACCCCAACCCCTGGAAGCCCGAAACCAAACCAGCGACGCCTCCAGCGGCGAAACCCGACAATTAGAAGTCAGATCTGAGTACTGAGTACTGCCCTACTCCCGCAGCATCCCTCGCTGCGCAATCCCAATATTGTCCCGCGTCGAATTTTTTACTACATACATCATCCCGTCTGCCTGCCGGATCACATCATGCGCCGTCTGCGCATCATGCGGATACGTGGCCACTCCGATCGACGCTCGCACATTTAAATTCAATCCTTCATCCCGGCAAAAGCAGCTCGCCCTCAAAGCATCCCGTAACCGTTTCGCCACCACCAACGCCTGATCTTTTCCCGTCTGTGGCAGCAGCACCACAAATTCGTCCCCACCGTAGCGGAACGCGAAGTCGATCAGTCGCAGCTGCGCTTTGACTAGATACCCAATCTCCGCCAGCAGCTTGCTCCCAATCAAATGCCCATGTGTGTCGTTCACCGACTTGAAGTGATCGAGATCGATGAACAGCACGCTGAACTCGTATCCAAATCGCGATGACCGGTAAACCTCGGTTTCCAGCGTCTTATAAAGATGGCGCGCGTTGTAGAGCCCGGTGCAGTCGTCGGTGATCGTCAGTTCCTGGATCTTCTCGACCCATCGCGCGTTCTCAATGGCAATCGCGGCGTAGTCACACAGCGATTGCAGAAAGAACAGTTCGGATTGCCGGAACTGCTCCATGTCCACATTCACCAACTGGATCACGCCCAGCACCCGCAGCTTCGACCGCAATGGCACACAGATCACCGACCGCGTCTCCCACTTCGTGGTCTGGTCCACCCGACTGGCAAAGAATGGATCCGAGCTCACATCCGGCACCACCCGCGCTTCCCCATTTTTCGCGACCCAGCCGGCGATCCCTTCGCCCATCTTCAATCGGACGTTCTTCAGTGCTTCCGCTTTGTCGCCCACCGCGATCGCGAAATACAGCTCGTCGTGTCCCTCGTCCACCATTAGCAACGACCAGGTATCCGGACGGAAATATTCCGCCATTTTGTCCATGATGGTCTGCAGAATGGAGTCGAGGTCCAGCGACGATGTGAGCGCCTTCGCCACGTCGTGAAAGATCGTCACTTCCTGGTTCTGGCGGGTCAATTGAGTGCCGGCCTCAGGCATGGAAATCCCGTTTGTTCCTCAACTGGTTAGGTGGCGTTCAAAAATTATATGCGTCACTTTCGTACACCCGCAACGAACGTTGGTAACCAGAACCCCAAATGCCAACCAATCCATATATTTCCGGTTTCCAATGTTTCCGTTGTCCCCCGTGCAACCCAGTGCCCTCTGCGGTAAGTGGTTTTGGGTGGAACCGGGTCGACGTGTGGGTCCCGGTCTCAGACCCGGACGCCGAGCGCAGCTCGGCCACTGTCTCGACCCCAACCCCTGAGATAATATTTATCCTATGAAACTTGCGCCCACTGCAGCACTAACTCTCTTTACGCTCCTCCTGGCGCTCTCCCCCCTCTCCCCCCAGACCCCCGATCCCCACTCCATCCCCGCAGTCGACGGCGCCCTCGGCTCTTGCTCCGCCGACTTCACCATCAACGACACCGCTGGCAAACCGGTATACGCTGCTCAAATCACAGTCCGCGTCGCCTACGGACACTTCCACAAACTCGATCTCGAAGTCGGCACCAACGTCGATGGCAAGGCTCGTTTCTCCGGCCTCCCCACAAACGTCAAGCGCGGGCTCTTCTTCGAAGCTTCTGAAGGCGACCGCACCGGCAACGCCTTCGACGACCCCTCCCAAACCTGCAACGCCCAATTCACAGTCGTCCTGCGCCGGCCGCCTCAATAATTCACTCGAGGGTGTCCCATTCTTATCTCGCCGGTTCTTGGCGAGATTAGAGTGAGGATATAGTTTGATTGACCATCCCCGCGCCCGCGCTTCTTGTCGGACACCGTGCCAGCGGAAGCATCCCCATCCGTTTTGTGATAAATTGACCGCAACCGGCAGAATGACTGCTCTCGTCCGCGACATATTCCATCCGTATTTTAGGAGTCGGTAATGCTGCGGCATTCTCCTCTCTTCCAGTTCAAGCACGGCGATCACACCTGCGTCTTTTACCGCAACGAAGATTCCCTTCGCGAGATCCTCACGCCTTACATCGCCGACGGATTGCGACGCGGCGAGCACTGCTTCCGTGCTCAGGAAGCCCACATCGGCCGCCGCTTGCTCTTCGATCTCCGCTTCCTCGGCATCGATACCGACAACGCCATTCGCACCGGCGCTCTCGAAATCCATACCGAAGTAGAAACCTACTTCGCCAACGGGAAATTCGAACCGCGTCTCGTGATGGATATGCTCATGCGCTCCCTCAATAACGGCTTGAACAAAGGGTTCACCGCTTTTCGGAGCGCCGGTGAGCTGTCATGGGCGGTCGAAGGCCGCGACGACTGCGATCAGACGCTGGCCTACGAGTCTCTCGTCGACGGTTATTATCCCGGCAAAGCCGCCATTGGACTCTGCCAGTAGGATAGGAACGCATTCGCCCCCGAAATACTCGAGGCGGTTGTCGAAGCACACCGGCTGCACCTGTCGGATTCGTCCCCCGGCTTCACTCATTCCGGAATCTCGGTCCGCAGCGGAAATCATTGGTCTGAACAGCGTCGCCGACTAGTTATCTCTCCTAACTACTACTATGTCGTCCGCCGGCGTAGGCCCGCTGAAGTTCTCGGATGGGGCGTCGCTCCCACGTTCGACAGCACCCACGAAAGGGCAGAACAAATCGTCCGCGACGCCGACCGCTAACGAAACCGAAGAATCTGGAGAGCTCCACCCCTTGTTTCCGTGGTTTTTGCGGAGACAGAGCTTGCCCTGAGCGCGGTCGAAGGGGTGGGGTTTTGACTTGCCATCTAATCTGAGCAGATCAGATCTGCGGGTGAATTTCCCGGGGAACCCCTGTGCCGCTCTGTGGTGAGAGAACCATATAGCCTAAATCCCCGAAAGTTACCCCTCCGCCTCTCTTGCCCGTAGCGTGCGCACACGGCTTGTCCTATCATGTTCCCAACATCCTTGGCCAAATCGGCATGGGCGCATTCGGAGAAAAATTTCGCAAGGCGCGCGAGACGAAAGAACTCTCGTTCGATGACGTTTCCAACGTCATCAAGATCAGTCCGCGCATGCTCAAGGCGATCGAGGAGGAACACTTCGATCAGCTTCCCGGCGGCGTCTTCAATAAAGGATTCATCCGCGCCTACGCCAAGCATCTCGGACTCGACTCCGAAGAAGCCATCACCGAATATCTCGAGTGTGTCCGCCAGGCGCAGTTGGAGGCCCAGCGAGCCTGGCAGCCCGAACCACCCGCGGCGACCCGTGCCCCCACCGCAACGAAGCCCGCAGCCGTAACTCCGATCCGGCCCGCTTCGACGGCGCAGACGCCCGTCCAGGTCGCTGAACTCCCCGAGTTGCAACTCCCTCGCCCGGAACACGTCCGTCCTGCGCGCAAGCCATACTCCGCGAATTCTTCGTCCGAAATTCCGTGGAGGTTGATCGCCGCGGCCGCCGTCGTCGTGGTCCTCGGAATCCTGCTCTGGTCGCGGCACTCGCATATTCTGCACACCGAATCCGCTCCGGCTGCGAAAGAGTCTGCCGCGTCACAATCCGTCGCGGCCAACTCCGCGCCTCCGCAATCCTCCACGCCAAACTCTACGCCGCCTCAGCCGAATCCTGGCGTCGCTTCCGCAACCGCCAATGCCGAAGACAAGAGTAGTGAAGACAAGAGCGATGTCACCGTTCGAAACTTCGGCAAGCCGCTTCCCAAGGCTTCCGAAGCCGCAGCCGGTGCTCTCACCCTGGTCGTCCGCGCCTCAGAGAATTCTTGGATCTCCGTCGTCGCCGACGGACAGCTGCTCGCCGAAGAAACTCTCATTGCTCCAGCCCATACCACCTTCCACGCGTCCAACGAATTCGTAGTCAAAGTTGGCAACGCCGCCGCCGTCAGCTTCCTCCTCAACGGCAAAGAAGTAGCACCGCAAGGCAACGAGTCCGAAGTAAAAACCCTGACCTTCGACAGCTCCGGCCTAAAATCAGCCCCGTAGTCTTACCAAATCTCAAGCGTGCCCCACCTTGTCGCCTCTTTGGCGACGGAGCCTGCACTGAGCGCAGTCGAAGGGGTGGGGATTTTGATCTTCTTTCTCGAAGGTTGTCCTTCGAAGCAAACTCCCAACCGCGCTGAAAACTTGCCCCTCCGCTGACCGCTCGTTTCCGTCCGTCCACCTCTCCATTTCCGCTATTCAATTCCCTCTCAGTCATTTAGCGCCAAAATCATTGCGCCCCTCTATCTCGTCTGATAGCCTTTTTGTAAGGACTTCTTTGTCGTGCAGCGTCGGCATCTTGCTGGCCGTCGCGAGAGCGATTTGCCCTCGCTGGATCTCTCAAGATCCCGCTCGATTCAACAGTCCTAAGTTTTCGCTCAGCGTGCTCCGCGCGAACTTATAAGTCGCGCAATATACAAAGCACGCGCCAATTAAGGAGACGTACAACTTGCCATCAAAACTGCGTTATCTGTTCACTTCCGAATCCGTAACGGAAGGCCATCCCGACAAGATCGCCGACCAGATTTCTGACGCCATCCTCGACGCCTGCCTGGCCGACGATCCTTCCAGCCGCGTCGCCTGTGAAACTCTGACCGCCACCGGCCTCGTCATGATCGCCGGAGAAATCACCACCAAGGCTTACGTCGATTTCCAGCAGGTCGTCCGCGGCACCGTCCAGTCCATCGGATACGACAACGCTCTCCACGGCTTCGACTGCAACACCTGCGCCGTCATTTCCAGCATCAACAAACAGTCCGGCGACATCGCCATGGGCGTAGACACCGGCGGCGCTGGCGACCAGGGAATGATGTTTGGGTATGCGGTGAATGAGAATGAGGAGTTGATGCCGACTCCCATCGCTCTTGCTCACAAGCTCACCCAGCGGCTCTCGCTGGTTCGCAAGAACGGAATGCTTCCCTTCCTCCGGCCCGACGGCAAATCCCAAGTCACTGTTGAATACGACGCAAACGGAAAAGTTCTCCGTGTGGACGCGGTCGTCATCTCGACGCAGCATGCCGAGAACGTCTCGAACGACGAGCTGCGCTCCAGCATTCTGAAGCACGTGATTCAGGCTGTGATTCCTGCGCACCTGCTCGATGAAGACACCAAGTACCACATCAATCCCACGGGACGCTTCGTCATCGGCGGCCCCATGGGCGACACCGGACTCACAGGACGCAAGATCATCGTCGACACCTACGGCGGTATGGGACGTCACGGCGGCGGCGCCTTCAGCGGAAAAGATCCGACGAAGGTCGATCGGTCCGCAGCCTACATGGCGCGGCACATCGCGAAGAACGTCGTGGCCGGCGGACTCGCCGACCGCTGCGAGGTCCAGCTTGCGTATGCGATCGGCGTGGCCGATCCGGTCAGCATCCTCGTCGAAACGTTCGGCACGGAGAAAGTTGATCCCACGATCATCCCCGACATCGTTCGCTCGCACTTCAAGCTAACGCCGCGCGGGATCATCGACTCGCTCAACCTGCGCCGTCCCATCTACAAGAAGACCGCGGCCTACGGCCACTTCGGCCGCAACGATCCGGACTTCACCTGGGAGTTGACGGACAAGGCGGCCAAGCTGGCGAGCGATGCTGGCCTGCGCGAGCCAGCCGGCGCCCGCAAGTAGCGTTAAGGCTTGAACCACAAAGGACACGGAGGAATCCTTCGTGACCTTCGTGGTGATGGTTTTGCAGGAACCGAGAAAGAATTCCGGGTGGTCCGAAAGGCGGATTCACAAAAGCAAAAAATCCGCATGGTTCTTGGTTCCCGAAACGCCAGGATTCTGCGAAAATGAATACAGGCTCACGTCATTCACAAGCAATCAAAATCTAATTTTTCTGCCGCTCTAAGCGTGCCACTGAAGGGGTAAAGCATGTCAACCGCAGCCGTAAATTGCGATATTAAGAACGTCGAACTGGCCGATCTGGGCAAGAAGCGCATCGAGTGGGCGAATCAGTCCATGAACGTGCTGCAGATCATCCGCAAGGAATTCATCAAGAACCAGCCGCTGACGGGCATTCGCGTTTCCGCCTGCCTGCACGTCACTGCCGAGACCGCGAACCTCGCCATATGCCTGCGCGATGGCGGAGCCGAAGTTGTCCTCTGCGCCTCGAATCCTTTGTCCACGCAAGACGACGTCGCCGCCAGCCTCGTCCGCGACCACAACATTCCGGTCTTCGCCATCAAGGGCGAGGACAACGACACCTACTACAACCACATCCTCGCGGCCATCGATCACAAGCCCCATATCACCATGGACGACGGCGCCGACCTCGTCTCGATTCTGCACACCAAGCGCACCGACGCGTTGGCAGATGTGATCGGCGGAACGGAAGAGACCACGACCGGCGTCATCCGCCTGCGCGCTATGGCCAAGGAAGGCGTGCTGAAGTTCCCGATCGTCGCCGTCAACGACGCCGACACCAAGCATCTATTCGATAACCGCTACGGAACCGGACAGTCCACGCTCGACGGTATCATCCGCGCCACCAATTTCCTGCTCGCCGGATCGAAGTTCGTCGTTGCCGGCTACGGATGGTGCGGCCGCGGTCTCGCCTCGCGCGCACGCGGCGCTGGAGCCGAAGTCATCGTGACCGAGGTCGATCCGACGAAAGCGCTCGAGGCCGTGATGGACGGTTTCCGCGTCATGTCGATGACCGAAGCTGCCAAGCTCGGAGACGTTTTCTGCACCGTCACCGGCAACAAGAGCGTTCTCACCAAAGATCATTTCGCATTGATGAAAGACGGCGCCATTGTCTCGAACTCTGGACACTTCAACGTCGAGATCGATATTCCGGCGCTTGAAGCCATGTCGTCGTCGAAGCGCACGACGCGCAACTTTGTCGAAGAGTACTCGCTGAAAGATGGACGCAAGATCAACCTTCTCGGCGAAGGTCGCCTGATCAACCTGGCTGCAGCCGAAGGACACCCTGCGAGCGTGATGGATATGTCATTCGCCGACCAGGCTCTCTCGGTCGAATACATGGTGAAGAACTGCAAGAAACTCGAGAAGACGGTCTACAAAGTTCCTGACGAACTCGACAAGCGCGTTGCGAAACTGAAGCTCGAATCGATGGGCATCAAGATCGACCGCCTGACGCCGGAGCAGGAAGAGTATCTGTCGGGCTGGAGCGAGGGAACGTAGGAGCAGTCGTTAGTCGTCGGTCGTTTGTCGTTAGCGGGGCGGCGCAAGCCGCCCCGTTTGCTTGGTCGGAGTCCGTAGCCCTCAGCGGCTAGAACGGCGGACAATGGCACTCTGGTCGCATACGGGGAACGACGGCGCGATCAGGACTGAAGATCCCTTGAGCCGGAAAGTGAGCTTCCGCTCAGAGGATGCTAGGCCCAGAACGAATGCTTGGCACAGGTGAACCAAGGGAAACTGTTTTGACTTCACGGTAGATGCGTGTAATAGAGGTTTTTTCGCCATTGACAAGTTCCAACTTGGGTGGGCACGGTGGTGCCAATACGGAACGAAGAAAAAGCCCACTGCCAGAAAGGAGAGTCCATCAATGAGCTTTTGGTCTAAACGCGTCGTCTTGACGATGTTCAGTCTGCTCCCGTAGAGCGGACGAATCACGGCCCGAATCTCAAATACAGTCCTATTCGATCCGGGTACGACTGCACCGGCCTTGCTGTACCTCGAAGTCAGAGTTTCTTCCCGGCACGCCTGGCCGCTTAAGGGGCGATCTTGAACACCGTCCCGCAAAAGCAGGTTAAAGTGCCACCTTCCGCCGTCGTGCCATAGAGGTTGCCCTCCGCGTCCCGAATCACGCCATAGTAAGCCCATTGCCCATCCGTGCCGTCAAAGGCGTGCAGCACCGTGTACTGGCCGGTTGTATCAATTTTGAATACCACCCCGCAGCCCGGGGTGTTGTTAACCTCGGCGCAAAGGGAAGTGAGATCGCCGCCAAAGCCCGTCGAGCCGTAGAGGTTGCCCGCCTTGTCCTGGACCACAGGTCCGTACGGGCCGCCTCCGTCCGTTCCGCCGGTGAAGTCATACAGCACCGTCGTCTTGCCGGACGGAGCCACCTTAAATACCGTGCCACCGCCGAATTCTCCGCAACCGGAGGCCGTGCCGTAGAGGTTGCCCGCTGCATCCCGGAACAAACTTGCGGATGGGTAGCATCCTTCCGTTTCGTTGAGGCTATGGAGCACTGTCAACTTGGCGTTCGCATCCAGTTTGAACACTGTTCCGGTCTGCGTGCTGCCATAGAGGTTGCCTGCCTCGTCCCGGATCACGCCACCGTAAGGACCTGCCCCGTCGGCTCCGCCCGAGAAGCTGTGCAGCACGGTTTCCTTGCCGCTGGCATCCACCTTAAAGATCGTGCCGCACCCGCCTTCGCACGAACTAAGATTGCCGCCCGTATAGGTCGTCCCGTAAAGATTGCCAGCCGCGTCCCGAATCACGCCGGCGGTCGGAAATGTCCCATCGCCCTTGCCCCCAAAGCGGTGCAGCACCGTCTCCTTGCCGGTCGCATCCAGCTTGAATACCGTTCCGCAGCCGTGTTGACCGGGGCAACCAGTCCCGCCAAACGAAGTCGCTCCATAGAGGTTGCCCGCCGCGTCCCTGACCACGCCGTCAGGCCCATCCCCATCGGGCCCCTTAAACTGATACAGCACGGTTTCCTTCCCGGTCGCATCCAGCTTAAACACCACGCCGTCGCTCGCCTTAACGCCACCGTAGTACGTCGTACCATAGAAGTTGCCAGCCGCATCCCGGATTAAACTGTCGGGCCTATTGCCGTCCCCTTCGCTTTCGAATGCATAGAGCACAGAGAACGTCTGCCCCTGCGCCGATCGCGGAACCGCCATGATCCCGAGTAAAAAGCTGAAAGCGAGCGCCCAGGAATACCATGGTTTCAAGGTCTTTTTCGCCGGTGCGCCTGCGAGCGAATACAAACCTGTTTGACGATTGAGGTTGTTCGAGGATGCCTTATTGGCGGCATCGGTGGGCTGAGTAGACATGGAAATCCTCCCTCCAAAATTGAAATACGTTCTTGGCCCAAAGGGGGAGGAAAGATGCTTCTGTATCAGTGAAGCGCGGCATCGACTCGACGGTCACAGAAGGTCCAAATATGTAAGTAACTTACCGAATTGTCAAGATGAAAAAACCTGCACAGCTTTCACAATTGACGAAAACAGGCCTGGCTGCTGAAAAACTCACTCACCGGAAAATCGCCGAAAAAACTTTGCGATAGGAGGCCCCGCGAACAACGATCTCCGTTTGGTTAGACATTTTCTAAGTCCCAAATTTCGGCTATTTTGGCAAAACGGGATTTCAACAGCCACGCCTGTCATCTAGGGGCCTTCGGCCCGCCAAAGCTCATGAAAGTCGCTCAGAGCATGTTTCCAATAGGTTGCGCGGGGATGAGAACTGACTTTCGACCCTGATTACAACAATCATGCCAAGGTTTTTGGAAGTGCCCTTAGATTAGGCTAGAGTTCTAACCGTATGGCCAAGGCGCTGCGCGTAGCCTTTACGTTTATCCTTGTGGTAGTTTCGGTCGACTGCGGATTCTTGCCACTTCTTCGTGCGCAATCGCTCGACGTGGTACCGATCGATGTTTCGGTTCTAAACCCGCCCATCGTATTCAAAGCAGACGGCAGGTGGGATATAGCTTACGAGTTGCGCATCTCCAGCCTGGCGGACGTCGGTGACACGACCATTTCCAGCATTCAACTGTTAGATCCGAGTGGCAAGCCGCTGGTGGACATCTCTGGCGATGCCCTCAAAGGCTGTCTTGATCCCGGAGCCGCAGTGGGTGCGAGGCTCGGCCCTCGAACTTTTACCACCATCTTCATGTGGGTGAGTGCCAGTTCATTGCCGGAACTCCCGCCTGTATTGCGTCATCGAGTGGCTGTCAGGGTCGCTGACGAGCACGGCGAACTGAGCACCGATACTCCAGCCATACCCGTAGATCGAAGACCGGTGGTCGTGATCAGCCCGCCCCTTCGAGGAGGTGACTGGGTTGCTGAAAACGGACCGTCCAATTCCTCGGTTCACCGAAGAGCGATTCTCCCACTCAACGGTAGATCCTACATAGGTCAGAGGTTTGCCATTGACTGGGCGCAGACTTACGCCGATGGCAGTTGGTATCGGGGCGATCTACATCAATCAAGACTATCGTTCCTACGGACAGCCTGTTTATGCGGTCGCCGATGGCACGATTACCGAGGTGAAGGACGGGATTCCCGAGAACACGCCGGGAACCAGTTCCCGGGCCGTGGAGATCACATTCGAGACTCTGGCTGGCAATCACGTGATCGAAAGGATTGGAGAAGGAGTCTACGCTACATTTGCGCACCTACAACCTGGCTCGGTTCGCGTTAAACTCGGCGCTCGCGTTCATCTGGGACAGATGTTGGGACTGGTTGGGAACTCCGGTAATTCTGATGCTCCCCATCTTCACTTTCAGATCTGCGATGCGAACTCTGTGTTGGGCTGCGAAGGCCTTCCGTATGCCATCTCATCCTTTGACGTAGAAGGTCGATGGAAACCTGACGGCAGCGTAACCACACACTCGTTCGAATTACCCACCGAAGGCGAAGTGGTAAGTTTCAACCCAGAACACTAATACGCTGCTGGGTCCATCGGCTCTGTTCGACGAGAACTACCCATCGTTGGCGAAACATCGCCATCACTCGTTGGTATTCGTGGACCCAAACCGTGACCACGGTCATCATATCCTCGCAGGAGGGTGACGACGATGAATCACGTGCGCCAAGAGAATTTGCCCTTTGTTGGTAGTTCGCATGAGTTTGTCGGAGCTCAGCAGGGCGACACTAGTGTTTCGGTGTTTTTGTTCCATGGGAAACCCGGATCGGGGCCGGGGCCTCACCGGCATCCCTATGACGAAATCCAGTTCATCCGTGAAGGCAGAGGAGTGTGGACAGTAAGCGGCAAGACCTTCGAGGGCAGCGCGGGAGACATCTTTGTCATCAAGGCTGGTGAGATCCACAGCTTCAAGGTGGTGGGTGATTTACCACTCGTTCAACTCGACGTTCACCTCAGTCCCTACTTCATCCAAGAGAACGTCTAAAGCGGCGGCTGACAATTTGACCGGGCCCAGCCCTCAGCAAGCCGGGAAGCACTCTTTGTCACTTGACGTAACATCCTGTGGGTGTTGAAAAAGTCACGTCGATTCGCAGGATGAGAATCAGCGGAAGCATGTTAGAAGGAAGCATTCGCCATATTCTGTTTGATTCTGATCGTCGGAGACCTGCTGATCATGATGGGGCAACACGACCGCTCTGAAGCGTTGTTCTACTACTTTCGGTTGGAACATCAGGTTCCGGAAACCCATCTGCTGCGGCTCATCGAAAAGCACATCAGCTTCGCCTTCGTGCGCGAGAGGTTGAAACAGAGCTACAGGGAGACCTGGCGACCTTCGATTGATCCCGAGCTGCTGCTACGCATCCTGTTAGTCGGCTATCTGTACGGAATCACGAGTGAGCGCAAGCTGGTGGAAGAGTTGCGCATGCATCTAGCGTGGCGCTGGTTCACGGGCTTGGGCTTCGATCAGGAGATTCCGCATCACTCCATCTTTTCCAAGAATCGCCACGGACGGTTTCAGGAATCGAAGCTGTTCGAGGAACTGTTTGAGCAGATTGTGCGGCAGTGCGTGGAAGTGGAATTGGTGCAGGGCAAGAACCTGTCGGTGAACGGCAGCTTCGTGGAAGCCAACGCTGCCAAAGAAAGCCGCGTTCCGCGCGAGCGGCTAGCGGAAGCAGCACAGGTCAACCGCACGGTGCGGCAGTATCTGGTGGAACTGGAAGAGCAGAACCCGCCGGAGGAACCGGCGCATCAGCAGGACCAGGTGTCGACCACGGATCCCGACTCCACCTATGCCACCAAGGGCGGCACGCCCGCTCGTCTCGGTTACTACGACAACTACCTGGTGGATAACGACAGTTGTGTGATCGTCGGAGTGCAGGCCACGGCGGCGCGCATGAGCAAGGAGACAGTCGCGGCACAAGACATGCTCACGCGCTTCACACAATGGCAAGAACGAGAGCCTGAATCAGTGGCGCCGACACGACGTACGGGAACGGGGAGTTCTTGCAATGGTTGGCGAATCGGCAGATCACTCCTTACATGCGAACCCGCGACAGCATCCACAGAAAAAACAGCCCGTTCTACGGTCCCGAACGTTTCACGTATCAGCCCGAAAGCAACCGTTATATTTGTCCCGCAGGCCAGCCACTGAACTACGGCGGCCGAAGTCATCGCAACCGTTCCTATACCTACATCGGAACCGGCAAGCGTTGTGGTGCGTGGCCCGTACTTAAAGAGGCGTGGCCCTTGCTGCGGACGCGGCCTCCGGCGCCGGGGCGGGTGGATTCGGTCCAAGCTTGCGCGGAGTATCCGTTGGGCGGCGAACAGCACGAACCGGTGACGCTGGTGCAACCCATCCTGCTAAGGCTTCGGGGCGGGGATTGAGTCCGAAGAGGGGCGGCTAGCTCTTGGTCAAATGGGCGGAAGGAGCTGCTCCATTGGCTTTTCAGGCGCGGCAACTTCGGCTTCCCGCTTGGCCTTGCGGTAGACGCTGACTACGGCCATCGTCCAGAACGGAACCAGATCGACGCCGGGGACGAGCTTGGCAAAAAACGATGGCAGAAATTCCCAATGCCATCCGAGCAGGTTGATCATCAGCGCGCCCACGCCGAAGTCGAGGAGGTCCTCGGCTGGCGAGAACGCGCCTTCGACAAACATCGGGAAAACGGCGATTTGGAGCACGTCGGCAACAACGGCCACGAACATGGCGGTCTTGAACTTCGGGCCCGGAGAGATGGTGATGGAGTCGTCAGTCATGGGGATCACTGCTTCCCTCCATTTTAGACGACTTGGAGGGTTGGCGGGTGGCCTGAATATCCACCGCGGCCCAAACAAGATCAAAGAAGGGAGTGTCCGCTCCACAGGAAGGGAAAAAGGAAGGCCGCGGGGCGGATGCCCGGCCGCGGCCTTTCCCGACATTACCTGTGTATTGATGGGGGGAGAGCTACCAAATGTATAACAGCGTTATATCTACAATGTCAATATAATCTTAGTCCGAACGACGGAGGACGAACTATGCCGCGGCACCCGGATCCGGAACTCGAGGATCGCATCTTGCAAGCAGCCGATGCGTTGTGGAGGCACGGAGGAGAGCAGGCGCTGACCATGCGCGCCGTGGCACAGGCAGCGGGAACAAATACGCCGGCGGTGTATCGGAGATTCAAGGGCCGGCAGGATCTGGTACGCGGGCTGCTCTTGCGGATTGCGGGGAGGATTCGCGAGCGCTTTCAACAAGGTCAAACGATGGAAGAGATGGCTTTGGCATATGTGGAATCAGCGTTGCAGATGCCGCACGAATATCAATTGTTCTATTCGAACGCGCGCGCGATGTCTCCGCCGAAAGGACGAGGTGCGCCGCGGCCGATCCGCGAGTCACGACCGAATTTCGCTTTTGTCGAGAAGCTGCTGGCGAAGCAACTCGGAGGGTCTCCCGAGGATCACACGCAGCTGGCGCTCGAGTTGTGGGCATTGCTGCATGGCACGACGATGCTGCTGCTGAGCAAGTCGATCCCGGACGGGCATGAAGACGAATTGCGAAAGGCTTGCCGCGCCGCGGTGAACGCGCTGGTGGGAAAGGCGGCACGGAAGAAGGTGCCAAAGAAAGTGTGATTCGGCCCGGCCCCGGTTATCCGCTGAGGTTGAGATCGATTGGTAATTTCCCGCCATTAAGTTTTCCCGCCTGCTGCCGATGAGGCAAGTGTCGCAATGGAAAGGAATCTGCTCGGCAAGCAGCGCGGGTTCGGGGCGAACGCGTGGCGCGTACGACGAAGATTCTGCTGGTCGATGACAGCAAGTTCCTGAGGCTGGCCACGGAGCGGGCTCTGGCGCGAGCGGGATACGAAGTTGTCACCGCGCCGGACGGGGAGCAGGCCGTGGCGCTAGCCCGCGAGAGACAGCCGGATTTGATCATGCTGGACATGCTGTTGCCGAAGATGACTGGGCTCGACGTTTTGAAGGTCTTGAAAAGGACCCGGCAACGGCGGCAATCGCAGTGGTCGTTTTCACCGGCCTTTCGCAGAAGAATGCGGTGCGCCTGCAACAAGATAGCGGGTGCGCTTATCTGGAAAAATCAGAGTTGGGGCTGGAAAAGGGTTGCGAGGGACTGCTGTCGGCGCTAGCCAAGATCGTGCGGGGGTTGGACCTCGAGGTTCCGGCTGGGGCTTGAGCGAAAAAACCAAAAAGCTTTCACCACAGGGGGCACAGAGGTTCACAGGGGAAACCTCGCTGCGCCTTGCTGGCGCAGAATCTCAGCGCGGGCGCGTTTTGTAGCCAGCTTGCTTCCATAATTTCTCCCAATGCCAGATGCCGTAGGCGGCATTGACCGGGAGGCGGTGGCCCAGTTGGTGCGTCAGCAGGATGATTTGCGCGCGGTGATGAGCCTCGTGCGAGAACATATAGCCAAACATCGTTCCGCCGGCCGGCCACACCTGCGACCAGCTCCCGCGGGAGAATTTTGGGACGCGGCGTTGCGGGTCGGACGATAAGGCGTCGGTGAGCATACGGAGACATTGCGCTCCGCTTTTTTTGTGCGCCGCGGCGGCCTGCTTCATCGTGCAGCGAAAAGGATCGAGCGGCGCCGGGCATTTCAGGTGCGGCGCGGAATTCTTCAGCCATACGAGGCGGCAGTTGTGGAGGTGGGGAAGATGGCGGCGATGGTGCGTCCGTTGCCTTTTTCGCCGGGCGGTTGAGCACGCCACGCGCGGGGATCGAGATGCGAGAGCAGGAGTTGGTTCATCGCGTCGTTGACGCCGTAGATTTCGAGCAGGACATCGCGCAGATCGGACGAGGAGGCAGGTTGTTTACGCATCCAGGTTTTCCTAAATCGTTCCAGATGTTATCGCGGGTGAGAGAGGAAAGACATAAGCATCACAGGCACTTGATCGACGCGCACGAGGGTAATCCCTGTCGGTTACTCTGAGGCTCTTGACTGGGGCTTTCCGGCTTCCTCATCCCACGATTTGTCACAGCCGGACGATTCTGCTCGCGATCTAGCACAAAATAAATCACTTATGGCGGGAACTCCGGGCAGGCGGGCGGAGTCTATGTTATGTGAAGGTCTCGGGGCAATTCGCCGGTGGTTGGGACTGGCCGGGCTGTGAAATTTCGGGGCGCGGTTGGGTGGAAAATCCTATAATCAGGGGACGCCATTATGGCGGGAGCAACCACCTTGGGAGATCTGGCAGGTGCGATAGCGGTACGGTCGCAGGAAGAAGCGGCGATCGTCGCAGAGCTAAAGGCCGGCTCGGAAGCGGCCTATGCCTGGCTGATCGGCGAGTTTCAGCAGCCGGTCTATGGGTTGGTGTACCGGATCGTGAACGATCCAGCCGACGCGGCCGACACCACGCAAGACGTGTTCCTGAAAGTGTTTCGTGGGATGAAGCATTTTCACGGCGGGTCGAGCCTCAAGACATGGATTTACAGGATCGCCCTGCACGAAGCGGCGAACCGGCGGCGCTGGTGGTTCCGGCACAAGGCTCGGGAGACGTCGATCGAGCCGGTGGAATCGGAGATGCCCGCTCCGGGAGCCGCGGAGATGCAGGTTGCGCTCACCGATCCTGCGGACTCTCCGTTTGAGAATGTCGCGCATCACGAAGTGCAGAAGAGAGTCGAAGAAGAGCTGCGAAAGGTCCCAGAACCCTACCGCTCGACCTTGATTTTGCGGGATCTGGAAGAGATGTCGTACGAAGAGATTGCCGAGGTGCTAGAGATTTCGCTGGGAACGGTGAAATCGAGACTGACCCGAGGCAGAGACGCACTGCGGCAACGGCTGGCGCCATATGTGCGCGAAGTCGGAAATGAATTGGGGTTAACCGCTCCGGGATCCGGAAAATCAGGATCAGAAAAGGAAGAGCGGAGTTCGCGGTCGCAGGTTGCTGGAGGGGGTAGAAGAGTCGAGGTGATGCCATGAAGGGCACAGGGAAAATCACGGGACTGCAGTGCCCCAAGGCGAAAGAGTTGTTCTCGCCATATCTGGATGGAGCAGTGACGGGCACGCAGATGCTCGCCATGCAGAAACATTTGTCGAATTGCGCAGAGTGCAACGGGGAGTATGAGGCGTTGCGGCAGGCGCAACAATTGCTGATGAGCGTTCCGAGGCCAAAAGTTCCGGCGGATCTGGGACTGAACCTTCGGCTGGCAGTTTCGCGGGAGGCGGCGGAAGCCAAGCGATATCGTCTTGAAGGACTGATGGTGCGTCTGGAGAATGCTCTGGAAGCGTTCATGGTGCCGGCGACGGCGGGATTTGTCAGCGCGCTGATTATTTTCGGAATCGCGATGGTGTATTTCGTAACGCCATCTTCGCTGCAGGCAAATAACGACGTACCACTGGTCATGGTCAATACCGCTCCGGAATTACAGCCGAGCGCGTTTGGCATGACGATGGATTCGATCGACGCGGACTCGCTGGTGATTGAGGCGTATGTGGACGCCAACGGGCGCGTGCAGGATTATCGGATCCTTTCCGATTCGAACCAGTCGAAGGAAGTATTGCCGCAGGTGAAGCGGATGCTGATTTTCACGACGTTTCGTCCGGCGCTGTCGATGGGACGGCCCACGCCGAGCCGGGCCGTGTTGTCGTTTTCGAAGATCAGCGTGAAGGGGTAAGCAATTCTCAGTTCTCAGTTCTCAGTTCTCAGTTTTGGGTTGACATAAGGTTTAGGGCGGAACGCGCTGCGTTCCGCCCTTTTCATTTCATTCCGCTTCGGGGAAGCACTTACTGTTCGCAGGATTCGCCGGTTTTGTGGAGGTCGGTGACCTTAAGGTGTCCATGCTCGGCCGTGTTGTTCTTCATGCCGGCATCGTTACCCATCTGTTTCGCATCTTCCTTCATGTTGTGCGCCTTGTCATGGGAGACAACGCCCTTGGCTTCGACCTTCTGTCCTATGCTGCCGGCCAGGTCAACTGAACTGTCCGAGCGAATCTCCCATGTGCTGCCGTCATTGGCGGTTAGCAAGTATCCGTTGCCACTGCCTGATTTGGTGAGGCATCCGGTGATTGTTCTCACCTCGGCCTTCGAGTTGGAATTTGCGTCGGAGTCTTGCGCGACCGCCCACACGGACGCGGCGGCGACGAGAACCACACAGAAGAGCAGACGGCTTAGTCTATTTGTCATTTGAAATTCCTCCTTGTAATCGCGCCCCGTCGATTCATAAGGGGCAACGCAAAGAGCCCCACCTCCCGAAAGGATGCGGGACGTGAGGCGCGCTGCGTGATTGCTGGAGATAAGTTGCGAGTTGGGAGTGGGGAGTTGCTGGAGAGATACGCCGAAAGCGGGATCAAAGTCAAGAGAAAGAGCAAGCAGGGCAAATGCAAGGTCAACAGCAGCGGACAGGAGTGTCCGCTCCACATGAGCATAACTAGCTGGGATGGATGGCGTGGATCAGTAGAAACGTTCCAGCGGCTACTAGTGCAGAGGCGGGGATGGTGAGGATCCAGGCCCAGACGATGCGACCGGCGACTCCCCAGCGGACGGCGGAGAGGCGATGGATAGAGCCGACGCCGACGATGGCACCGGTGATGGTGTGGGTTGTGCTGACGGGGATACCGGCAAGGGCGGTTCCGAACAGCGTGATCGCTCCGGCACTCTCGGCGCAGAATCCGCCGAGGGGTTTGAGTTTGGTGATCTTCTGACCCATGGTGTGGACGATGCGCCATCCGCCGAAATAGGTGCCGGCCGCGATGGCGGCGTGGGCGGCGAGGATGATGGGCCATTTGAAATGCCCCCAATTGGCGAGCATGTCGTCCTTTGACATAAAACCTGCGGTATAGAGAGCGCCTGCAACGATGCCCATCGTTTTCTGCGCGTCGTTGCCACCGTGGCCGAGGCTGTAGGCGGCGGCCGACAACAATTGGAGTTTGCGAAACCATTTGTCGACGGTCTGGGGGGCTTTGTTCTGCAGAATCCAGTGGGCGGCAATCATGAAGACGAGGCCCAGGAACATCCCCATGATGGGAGCGACGACGATGAAGATGAGGGTTTTGGTCCAGCCTTCGGGGATGATCACTGAAAACATCGTGCCCGTGCCACTGTGAATCGCGGCATGCATCACGGCAGCGCCGGCGTATCCGCCGATGAGGGCATGGGAGGAAGAGGTGGGTAGCCCCCACCACCAAGTGAGGAGATCCCAGACGATGGCCCCGAACAGAGCGGCCATCACGACATATTGATCCACGTCTTCGAGGCGGATCATGCCCTTCCCGATCGTTTTCGCGACCGCGGTACCGAGGAAAAAAGCCGCGAGGAAGTTGAACGTGGCGGCCCAAAGAACGGCGAGGCGCGGTGAAAGAACACGAGTGGAGACTACGGTCGCGATGCTGTTGGCAGAGTCGTGGAAACCGTTGAGAAAGTCGAAGGCCAGAGCCACTAGGACGGTGATCAGGACCAGCACTACGTCTTTATTCATGAATTCAAAGTTTCAAGGTTTCAAAGTTCCAAAGTTCGCACGGTTCCAGCTCTTTCGAAGTTTCGGGTCTCAGTGTCTTCGAAACCTTGAAACTTTGAAACATTGGAGCCTTGAAACCTTGATCTACGTGCTCTTGACGACGATGGCTTCGAGGACGTTGGCGGCGTCTTCGGCTTTGTCGGTGGCGTACTCGAGCACTTCGTAGAGTTCTTTCAACTTGATCAGGTGAATCGGATCTTTTTCGTTTTCGAAGAGGTCGGCGATGGCGCGGCGGCTGACGTTATCGGCCATATCTTCGAGGCGGTTGACTTCCTCGCAGTGCTCCATGACCTTGCCATTTTTTTCAAGCAGGGAAACGCCTTTGGCCAGTTCTTCGCATTGCAAGACGATGATTCCGGCGAGTTCCGCCGACACCGGTGGCGGCGTGTGAATTTTATACATCACCAGGAGGATAGCGGCTGAGTTTACAAAATCGAGCACATCGTCGAGGGAGGAAGTGAGGCGGTGGATATCCTCGCGGTCGAAGGGCGTGATGAAGCTCTGATTGAGTTTGGTGATGATGGCGTGAGTAGCTTTGTCGCCTTTGTGCTCAATGGCCTGCACCTGGCTGACGCGCATGGCGAGATCGTGCGGGTCGGCAAGGATGCTGCGGAGCATTTTGGCTCCATCGGTAAGGTTGGTTGAGAGTTCGGCGAAAAGGTCGAAGAATTTAGTATCGCGGGGGATAAGGCGCATTTGTAAGGTTACTCGGGCAGACTTGGCCAACCAAGCACAGGGGGAGGCCAGGAGCAGAGTAATATCTCACGCGCGGTGTGGAGCAGGCAAACGCGAGCTAACGACGCGGCCTGCGGTCGATGAGGGCAGGCGATCGGCGAGGAGTCCCGAGGCGAACAACACCGATCAGGACGAAAACCGCCGCTGAACCGTAGGCCACGGGCTGAAGGAAACCCGAGAAGATATCGCTGAAATGCATTGTCGGATTATCGGCGCGGAGGGGCAGGAAAGCATGTTACGGCCAGGCTAGACCTTCGGTGCCAGGGTCAAAACCCTTCACCTCAGGGGGCACAGAAGACCACGGGAGAATCTAGTGGACTATGTGTTGCCAGTTGAGGACTAGATTGATGGGAACGGCGGCCGCGTCACCGGTGGAGCGGACCGCGAGGATGCGCTTGCCGTCGGGCAGGATGGATAGGACGTTCACGTTGGGCGGGAGAGATACGAACTCTTTGGGCGCCGAGAATTCGGGCTTGTCGCCGTTGGCGTGGATTTCTACCTCGTAGATTTTGTCTCCCTGGGGATAGCGGAAGTATTTTCCGTCAGGAGACCAATTACCTGCGCCGGAGACTCCACCGTTTGAGATCTGCCACTTCGACCCGGCCGCCGGGAACGAAGTGACGTAGAGCTCCGGGCTTCCCGTCTCATCCGAGTTGTAAGCCAGCCATTTGCCGTCGGGAGAGATTCTGCCCCCGCGCTCGTTGTAGCGTGTGTTCAGCAGAGGGACCAGATTTCGATCGCTTTGCAGGTCCATGTAATAAATATCGAAGGCTGTCTTGGGGTCCTGCTTCATGAAAATCGCATAACGGCCGTCGAGCGAAATATCCACCACGGTAAGGCTGCCGTTTACATCCTCCAACAGCTTCTCTTCTTTTCCGGACGCGCCGAGGCCGCGGCGCACGAGCGAACTGACGTAGCCGGTGGTAGTTGCGACGAGCACCTCATGGCCGTCGGGGAGAACGACTGCGCTCTGACTGATGTCCATATCGGCGGTAAGGCGGTTTACGGTTTTGCGCTGAACGTCAGCCAACCAGATGCTATCTCCATTGGAACTGGGACTGGCGCGATATAAAAGTGCGGTTTGGACGCTGGATGAATACGTGCCGTTCACATAAGGAGCGGGCTCACCCCAGTGCTCCAGTTCTTTGCCAGAAGCATCGAGCCAAGCGAGTTCACGATTCACCACGGAGGAACTGCGGTAGAGCAGCAGATTGTGGCCAACGGCGAAATAAGCCAGGTTGCGCGGATTGTAGAACTCGATATTCGCCGCGATCGGGATGGGCTTGCCTTTGAAGCGCAATCCCGCGGGATCAAATTCCTGCGCGGTCAGCGTGCCTTCTCTCACGTAGAAGAGATAGCCGTCGTTATAGGCGACATTAGAGCCGGCGGGCAGGATCTCTTTGGGCTGGCCTCCGTCGAGCGATGCGGCAAAGACGCTGCCGACTGCATTTTTTCCCCGCTGGACATAGAGGAAATGTTTCCCGTCGGGCAGAAAATAGGGGTTGCGGTCGGTGAACTGGGCGTCGTCTTTATCGGCGCGCGTGATTTCGACCGGAGTGCCTCCGCCATCGGAAACCGACTGGAGCGGACCGGCGATGCGCGGAGCAAAGATAATGGTGCCCTGCTCGTTCCAACTGCCTCCGCGGCCATCGAGGGCATCACACAAAGGTTGCGCGGGACCGCCGGCTGCGGGAATCTTTCTTAGCTTTCCGTCGGCGAAGAAGCCGAGATATTTGCCATCGGGCGACCAGAACGGAAAGGCACCGCCCTGCGTCCCGGCCAGCGGCGTCGCCTGGTCGGTGTCCAGGCGAAGTAAGTAGATCGTGCTTTCACTGCCTCGGAAAGTGACGCCTTTCTTCACCGCGCCAAATGCGATCTGCTCGCCGTCCGGCGACAATGCGGGAGCGCCACCCATGATCGGAGTAAAGTCGACTCCCTCGGGTTGTTCGATGGTGGCGTGAAGCGGCCGCTGCGCGGTCGTCAACCGACTGGCATAAATCAGCACGAGAACGCCAGCGGCGGCGGCAACCAACCAGCCAGCAACCATCGCGACTGTCACCGCGGTAACTGTCTTCTTGCGGCGGGAAGTTACAACTGCGGGAGCTCCGACCAGGCTGCCGCCGGCAGAGATCCATTGGAGCTGGAGTTTTAGATCGTGCGCGCTTTGAAAGCGTTCATCGGGATCCTTCGCCAGGCAGGTACGGACGACTTGCTCCAGGGCGGGAGGCGTCATGGGCTGGAGCACGGCGATGGGATCGGGACCTTTCTCGAGAATCGCACTAGCGAGCGAGAGCTGGCTCTTGCCCTGGAAAGGACGCTTGCCGGAAAGCATCTCGTAGAGCATCGATCCAAAGGCGAAGATGTCGCTACGAGCATCGGCCTCTTTGCCCTGAATCTGCTCGGGACTCATGTACTGCACCGTGCCAATCAGAGTGCCCGCCACCGTTACGGGAGACGCCAGGTCGGCCATGGTGGCGGCCATCGTCGCCATCGAAGACACGCTGGGCGTGCCGGATTTCGGCCCGGAGGCCAGCGCATTGGGCTTGGCCAGGCCGAAGTCCATCAGCTTGGCGCCGCCCTTGGTGAGCATCACGTTGCCGGGCTTGAGGTCACGGTGAACGATGCCGCTGCGATGCGCTTTATCGAGCGCGTCCGCAATCTCGATGGCGATCTTCAGCGATTCATCGGGCGTAAGCGGCTTGCGCGCCAGGCGAGCATAAAGGGTCTCGCCCTCGAGGTACTCCATGACGAGGAAGTCGACATCGCCCTGCGTGCCCACGTCGTAGAGAACACAAATGTTCGGATGCTGCAGTCCCGAGATGGCCTTGGCTTCGCGCTCGAAGCGGGCGCGCAGCTCCGGGCTTGAGTTCAAGTGAGTCGGAAGAACTTTGATGGCGACGGTGCGCTCGAGGCGAGGATCGCGGGCGCGATATACCTCTCCCATGCCGCCCGCACCGATAGCGGTTTGTATTTCGTACGGCCCTAGCTTCGTTCCTGGGACCAGTGGCATGAGTCGCGGGATTATAGCGCGGACCGGGGCGAAGGGAGAGGTGAAATTGCGAATGACTCCTGCCGCCGAAAATTCCCACTTCTCGCAGAGAGCGCGCGAAATTGAGAACTCCTTCTACCCCTCACCACTTCCCTTACTTCTTGTACGGCCATTGGGCCTTGGTAAAGAGGGCGCCGTCGATCCATAGGGTTTGACCACTGATGAAACTGGCGCCGCGACTCGCCAGAAAAACAACGGTAGGCGCGATGTCGGCGGCGGTGCCCACCCGGCCCAGGGGAGTCAGCTTGGACCAAGTGCCGGCGTAGTCGGGATCCTCCTTTCGAGTGCGCTCGGATTCGATGGAACCGGGAGCGATGCAGTTCACGCGAATACCGTATTGCCCTAGCTCGACTGCAGCTTCTTTGGTGAACATCTCGATGCCGCCTTTACTGGCGGTGTAGGCCACGAGCGACGGGAACGCCAGCTTATTGCAGCCGGAGCCGAGGTTCACGATCGAGCCTCCGCCGTGATCTTTCATGTAGCGGGCGGCCTGCTGGGTGCAGAGGAAGCATCCTTTGAGGTTGGTGTCGACGACGAGGTCCCATTCTTCTTCGGTGACTTCAAGAAGAGACTTCCAGGTCTGGACACCGGCGTTGTTGACGAGGAGATCGAGGCGTCCAAAAGTGGCGATGACTTTTTCGAACATCGCCTGGACCTGAGCGCTCGAGCGGATGTCGGCTTGAACGGCGAGGACGTCGTCCTGGCTGGGAGCCTGCAGGGCGCGAATTTCTGCGATGGCCTCGTCGACCATGGAGGCAGGATCGTTGTAGTAATTCACGGCGACGCGATAGTGGTTGCGCGCGAGTTCCAGAGCGATTTCTTTGCCGATACCACGGCTGGCGCCGGTTACGAGTGCGGTTTGGGGTGGCATGAACACCTCGATCGACTGCGAAAGATCATACAACTGGAGATTGAGCGGAACCGTTTTCATCCCTGCGCCTTGCTGAGATCATTCACCACGAAGGACGCGAGATGCAGGAAGGAACCCGTACGATTTATGGCTCCCGAGTGTACGGGCGTTTGACCCTCCGCTCCTCAGCCCTTTAGACTGAGGGGTGTTCTCCGCCGATCTCTGTTTGCGGCCGATCGGGTGGCCGTCACTATTCTGCGGGAGGGATTCCTGAGTCGTTTCTTCGGTTTAGGTTTTGGGCTTCGAACATTCCTCGCTGCGGTCCTGCTGGGGCTGCTCGCGCCGTCATGTCTGGCGGACAATCCAACTCCCATTTCACTCGATACCAATGAGACCCTGTTCGTCGTGCTGACGGCGATGAATTCGTGCGGGTACGACGTTGATCTGAATATTTCCGATCCGCAGCGGCGCAACATTCGGTCCGAGGTGGAGAGGAATATGCGGGGATCGGAAGAGGCGCAGGCGGTGCTGACTCAGATGTGCGACTGGTATGTCGCGCACAAGGAAAGAGATCCTCAGCACGATCTCTCGCAATATGTGTCGCTGGCGTTATATCTGCAAGGACCTCCGCACTTCCTGCCACGGGTGAAGGAAGACGACTTGCCTCCGGACGCAAGCTTGATCACTGGGTTTGGAGCGCAATTGGAGAAGTTTTACGAGAAAGCGGATCTGCACTCGATCTGGGAGCGGCACCGGGCCGACTATGCCGCGCTGGTCGAGCGCTATCACGTACCGCTGGCGAAGATGGTGTTTGATACGGATATCTACCTGAAGCTGCAGTCGGGGGGATATCTGGGGCGAACGTTTACCGTCTATTTGGATTTCATGGGGGATCCGAATCAGGCGAACGCCCGCAATTACGGAAGCGACTATTACGTGGTGGTGTTTCCGTCGCCCGACCCAAACACCCTCGATCCGCTGAAGATGCCGCAAATCCGGCATACATATTTGCACTACATTCTCGATCCGATGGCGGAGAAACATTTCACGTCGATCAAGCGCCTCGAGCCGCTGCTGCAATCGGTAAAGCGTGCGCCACTGGAAGAGAGCTTCCGGACTGATATTTCGCTGCTGGTCACCGAATGCATGGTGCGGGCGATTGAAATTCGGACCACCGGAACCAAACAGACCCCTGAAGCGATGCGGCTGCAGGCCGTGGACGATGCGGTAAAGCAGGGGTACATCCTGACGAAATACTTCTACACTTCCATGCTGACATTTGAGAAAGATCCGGCGGGATTGCGAAGTCTGTATTCCGACATTCTGGATGCCATTGATCTGAAGCAGCAGGAGAAGGCTGCCAATGAAGTGCAGTTTGTCGCGGCAACCTCGCCGGAGCTGGTGCAGCTGTCGCGAATGGAAGACCGGCGAATTCTGGTCACCGCTGAGAAGCGGCTGGCGGCAGGCGATCCCAAGGGCGCTCAGGAACTCGCGCAGCAGGCACTGGAGAAGAAACTTGGAGATCAGGGGCGAGCACTATTCATACTGGCGCAGGTCGCTGTAGCCAACAAGGACCGGGAAGCGGCGCTGGGAAATTTCCAAAAGGCGATCCAGGCAACAAAAGATCCCAAGGTGGTAGCGTGGTCGCACGTGTACCTGGGGCGGATTCTTGATATGAAGGAAGACCGCGAGGCTGCCATGAGCGAGTATCGCGCGGCTTTGACGTCGGGAGTGGACTTGCCCGAAGTGAAGGCGGCAGCCGAGCGCGGGCTGGCGCAAGCCTATGAGCCTCCGGCGAAACCGCAGTAACGATACGGTCTGCCATCCGCTTCAGTTTTGAACTTGGCATCAACCTGCACGGGCGCACTGGGATAAAATGCACGGTTGCGGCATTCTGAAGGATTTGAAATTCAAGGACGTTCGAGTCGAGGAGAAAGCATGAAGCGAGCAGCGATCGTGATCGCAGTGCTGGGAATGTGCGTTGGGAGTTGGGCGCAGGACAAACCCGCAACCCCGAGCGCGCCGGCGGGCCAGGCGGCGACGGCTCCGCAGGGAAAGCGTCAGCCGGCAGCCAAGACACAGCCAGAATTTGACGCCTACAAGACGGCGTTGCAGTTGACCGATGCCGCGGCGGCAGAAAAAGCGGCCGACGATTTCGCTGCGAAGTTCCCGGACAGCGAGCTGCGCGTCGTGTTGTTCAAGGCGGCCATGCAGAGATATCAGACGGCCAACAATGGCGACAAGATGCTCGAACTGTCGCAGAAAGCGCTCGCCATTGATCCCGATGATCCTGAGGCGCTGGTAGGAGTCGCGCAGGTCTTGGCTGAGCGGACGCGGGATACGGACCTCGACAAAGACCAGAAACTCGCGGAGGCAAAGAAAGATGCGGAGCACGCGCTGGTTACGGTGGATACCGACGTGCCTACCGCGGGCTACCCGCCGGACAAGGTCGACCAGTTCAAGCGCTATATGAAGTCTGAAGCGTACGCGGTGTTGGGGACGCTGGCGTCCAACGCCCACAATTATCCGGAAGCGGAGACCAACTTGAGGAAGTCGATTGACGTGTTTCCGGAGCAGGTCGATTCGGTCGCCGTGTTGCGGCTGGCGGTCGCACTCGACATGCAGAACAAGATTCCGGATGCGTTGAAGGTTGCCAATCAAGCGGTGGATCTCACCAAGGATCGTCCCGATTCCCCCGCGGGCAAAGCGGCACGGGCGGAACAGGACCGGTTGACCAAGTTAAGCAGCGGAAGCGCGCCGGGGCAGAAGAACTAAGCTGTTGTCCCTGAAGAAAAAACGAGCCGAGCTGCGATCGCAGGGCAGCCGAAGGCGGGTGTCCCCTTATCGTTTTGATCTCTGCTATTTCGCCCAGCCCACCCACCTATGAAGGAACGCGAAATCACGGCGCTCGAAGAGGGGCTGGGCTACCACTTCCGGAGGCGCGCGGTCATTGAGCAAGCGGTTACGCACAGCTCACAGGCGCGGGAACAGGAAGCGCAGCAGGCCGGCGACAGCAAGTACAAGGTCAGCGACAACGAGCAACTGGAGTTCCTGGGGGACGCCGTGCTCGCTCTGGTGACCAGCGAAGAATTGTTTCAACGCTTTCCTCACTTCCGCGAGGGCGAACTTTCCAAGCTGAGAGCGCATCTAGTCAGTGAGCGGCATTTGATCCGGGTAGCGCAGCAACTGGAGCTTGGACACTACCTGCGGCTTGGTCGGGGTGAGGAAAAAAGCGGCGGGCGCAGCAAGACGGCACTGCTCGTGGACGCGCTGGAGGCGATTCTGGCGGCGATCTATCTGGACGGCGGCCTGGAGGCGGCGCGTGAGTTTGTCGTGCGGAACGTAATTGCACCAGAGCTGGAACGGATGGAGCGCGGCGGCGGCACGCTGCCGATCACGGATTTCAAGTCCGCCCTGCAGGAAGCGGTGCAAAGCCTGGGCCTGCCACAACCGGCGTATGTGCTGGTAGAGGAAGCGGGTCCCGAACACAGCAAGACGTTCACGGTTGAAGCGCGGTTGCACGCAAAAAGTGGCAAGAGCGCGGACTTTGTTGGGCGAGCGCAAGGTACGACCAAAAAAACCGCAGAGCAGGATGCGGCGCGGCAGTTGTTGACGTTCCTGGCTTCGCGGACCAAGGCAACCGAAGAAAAAGTTACCGCGCGCGCTCCGCTGCCAGTAGAAAAGTAGAGTTGATGGACTCCTCCGACCAGCCCGTTGTCGCTCCGCCACCTCCGGCTGTCTCGCCGGACGCGCCACCACCTTCGCCGAGCATTCCGATTCCCATTCCTGCGCCCATGCACCGCATTGGCCCCACCTTTGGAAGCGACTTGATCAGTTCCCTGCAATCGCTGATGGGCACAGTAGTGATTGCCATCTTCGTGATCACCTTCATCGTGCAGGCGTTTCAGATCCCCTCGGAGTCGATGGAGAATACGCTGCTAGTGGGCGATTACCTCCTCGTCAACAAACTCTGCTACGGGGGAAGCGGTCTGGGCGATCACGTTATGCCGTATCAGCATATCGCTCGCGGGGACATCATTGTCTTTCACTATCCGGTGGACCCGCAACAGCATTTCGTGAAGCGGGTGATCGGGCTGCCGGGGGACAAGCTGCGGCTGGTCAATAAGAAGGTGTTCATCAACGGCAAGCCTTTGGAAGAGCCCTATGTTCGATTTCTCGAGCCTCCAAACAATTTGTTCCGCGACAACTTTCCGCGCACCGATATCCCGGCCTACGGGTTGGAAGGAAAGTGGTGGCTGGAGATGCGGAAGCTGGTGGAAGACGGCCAGCTCATTATTCCCGAAGGACATTATTTTGCGATGGGCGACAACCGGGACGACAGCCAGGACAGCCGGTACTGGGGCTTCGTACCGAGAGAAAATATTATCGGCACGCCGCTGGTGATTTACTGGTCTGTGAAGGATTGGGACCGGAACCCTCCGGATACGGTCGCTGGAAGATTGCATCATTTGGCTTACGCAGTGACGCACATCTTTCAGATCACGCGCTGGAACCGGACGCTGCGGCTGGTACACTGAAGGAGCTTGGAACCGCAGGGGCGGAAGCCCTTTTCGCGCGGCAAGAATGATGCGGCCCTCAAGGGACGCTCATCCACGGAGAACGGAAGCACGATCGTGGCGAAGAAAGAAGAAATCGTAGAAAGAGACGCAGCTGAAGAGAAGCCGAAGGAGACGACGGTTGAGTTTCTCTCGTCGCTCGCGGCAGTGCTTGTGACTGGGCTGTTCATCATCACCTTCGTGGTTCAGGCGTTTGAAATTCCATCAAGTTCGATGGAGAACACGCTGCTCATCGGCGACCACGTTTTTGTGAACCGAATCCAGTTTGCTCCGCAGTCGAAGTGGATTGGGCCCCTGCTCCCCTACCGCGAGGTGCACTTCCGAGATATCGTGGCGTTTCTGCACCCACTGGAACCCGGCCTTTACGTTGTGAAAAGAATCATTGGCTTGCCGGGGGATCACATCCACTTGCGGAATGGGGTTGTGTATCGCAATGGAGAAGCCCTGACTGAGCCTTATCTCGATACCGATCGCGATACTCCTTCCGACGAATACCGCAATAATTTCCCGGCAGTTCCTCCGACCGACGATCCGAATGTATACCCCAACTGGATGGTGGATTTGCCGTCGTACGTCCACGGGGACGACATTGTGGTGCCACCCGATCATTACTTTGCGATGGGCGATCATCGCGGCGTGAGCCTGGACAGCCGCTACTGGGGATTTATTCCGAAAGCGAATGTGATTGGGCGGCCCATGTTTATCTACTGGTCGTTCGAGACGCCGGACAACCAGTACCGGAAGACCGCGTGGAGCGACCGTCTTCTGTTCCTGGGCAAAGTAGTTCTGCATTTCTTCGATGAGACACGCTGGAAGCGGACGCTCCAGATGGTCCGTTGAAACCCCTCGAAATGCAGTCATAATGCAGTGAAAATTTTCTCCTCCAAGCGGCGCGTGGCGGCGATAGCAGCATTCATTCTGCTGGCGCTCTTTCTGTGGCGGCCTGGCGCGTCCCGGCTGAAGTCGCGAATCATTTCCTCGATCAGCGCGGGAGTGGGACGTCCCGTGGATGTCGGTTCGGTTCACATACGGCTGCTGCCGCGGCCAGGATTCGATCTGGAAAACCTGGTGGTCTACGACGATCCGGCCTTCGGAGCCGAGCCGATTCTGCGGGCGAGTGAGGTGACGGCGGACCTTCGCCTTTTATCACTGGTGCGAGGAAGGCTGGAAATCGCGCGACTCGACCTCACGGAACCAAGCCTGAATCTGGTCCACAACAACAGCGGGCGATGGAATCTAGAAGGTTTGCTGGAACGCACGGCACGTATCCCGCTGGCACCGACGGGGAAGGCAAAGACGGAGCCGCGGCCGGGCTTCCCCTACATCGAAGGCTCGTCCGCACGGATTAACTTCAAGAACGGCTACGAGAAAAAGCCCTACGCTTTGACCAATGCGGATTTTTCGTTGTGGCAGGATTCAGAGAACTCTTGGGGAGTGCGGCTGAAGGCGCAACCGCTCCGGTCCGATGTGGCATTGAACGACGTGGGCCTGCTGCTGATCAGCGGCACCTGGCAACGCGCGGAGAGTCTTCGCGACACGCCCCTGCAGTTCAGCGTCGAATGGAGACGCGCCCAACTCGGCCAGTTCACAAAATTCTTTACGGGAACCGACAAGGGATGGCGGGGAGAGATTCAAGTCGACGCGGCCCTCGCTGGAACTCCGGCGAAGCTGCGGATCAGCAGCACAGGCTCTATCGACGATTTTCGACGCTATGACATCACCAACGGCATGGCGCTGCACCTGGCGGCCAGTTGCGATGGGGAATACAGTTCGCTCACGCAGGAATTTCATGAAGTCCTCTGCAGCGCTCCGGTGGCGCAAGGATTAGTCACGCTGACGGGAGACGTGGGACTTCCAGGCAGCCATCGTTATGCGGTGATGGTACGAGCGGAGAACGTGCCTGCCGGCGCCGCCGCGGTGCTTTTCGAGCGAGCGAAGAAAAATCTGCCAGAAGATTTGGAAGCTGATGGGACCGTGCGCGGGAATTTTTCGTTGCAATCGGATGCTGCGGCTGGCCAAGCTGCGCGCTTTAAAGGACAGGGAGAGATCTCCGATCTTCGACTTGCTTCCGCGGCGAACAAGGCGGAGATCGGGCCCCAGACAGTACCGTTTTCACTGGCTGGCGGCCATGGAGCATCAGGGATGCAGAGCCGCAGAAACACTCCGAGCCTGCGAACTCCGATCGAGCCGCATATTGAATTTGGTCCGGTAGTGATTGGCCCTGGACACGCCGGGACCGGGACGATTCGCGGATGGATCGCTCGCAGCGGTTACGACCTCGCAGTTGCAGGAGAAGCGGAAATCGGCAGAACTTTGCGTCTGGCTCGCATGATCGGAATTCCGGCGCCTGCGACCGTCGCGGAGGGTACGGCACAAGTGGATCTGCAAATCGCGGGGGCGTGGACAGGATCGAATGGTGGATCCGCCTCCGGCTTCTCCAGACCGCAAGCGACCGGGACGGCAAAGTTGCGAAATGTGCAGGTCGCGGCGCGGGGAGTCGAAGATCCGATCGAGATCGTGTCTGCGGATCTGACTCTCTCAACCGACAGAGCGCGCGTCACGAAACTGAATGCCAAAGCTGCGGGCACAAACTGGTCTGGCTCGCTAGAGCTGCCACGCGGCTGCGGGCTGAGTTGTCCGGTCAAGTTTGTTCTGAATGCGAATCAGATCACACTCAGCCAAATCAGCGAGTGGGCCAACCCCGGACCGAAGAAACGGCCATGGTATCGGGTGCTGGAGTCGAGTACGCCCGCTGGGCCTTCGATGCTTGCGAGTTTGAAGGCCTCCGGACGCGTTACGGCAGATCAGTTGTTGATCCACGGGTTGGCGGCAAAGCACGTATCCGCAAATGTGACCCTCGATGGCGGGAAACTGGAACTGTCCGAAGTAGATGCGGATTTCTTTGGTGGCAAGCACCAAGGCAATTGGATAGCTAACTTCAACGTCAAACCTGCCGTTTGCAAAGGCAGCGGTAAATTCTCTGAAGTATCGCTCGCGGGATTTGCCAAGGCGATGGACGATGGTTGGATCACGGGCACGGCCAATGCGAGTTACGAAGTGGGCGGCAAGTGTCCCTTCGACTTCTGGACGTCGGCCGTGGGGACGCTGAGTGTCGAAATGAATGACGGAGTGTTTCCGCACGTATTGCTCGGAGACGAAGCAGGGCCGTTGCACGTTACGTCCCTGAGCGGACACGCCGAATTACACGCGGGGAAGATCGAGATCAAGGATGCGAGGCTCGATTCGCCCGATGGAAAGTACGAGATCAGCGGAACGGTCTCGGTGAAGCGGGATGTCGATCTCAAACTCACGCGAGTTGCGAGCGGCACGACGGCGGCGGGGTTTGCGATCACCGGAACACTCGCCGAGCCCCAAGTGGTCCCGCTCACGCGCTCAGAACAGGCGCGGCTCAAGCCGTTGCCCGCGAAATGAACTCTCACGGAACGTAAGCCGCACCGCGCAGGACCCGTCCTGGGAGAGCTTTCGTCATGTATCCCTGATCGATCACGGGAACTCCGTTGACCAGGACGTACTCCATTCCTTCGGAAAGCTGGTTCGGATTGTCGAAGGTCGCGCGATCGCGCACGGTCGCGGGATCGAAGATCACCACGTCGGCCCACATGCCTTCCTTGAGAACGCCACGATCGGTCAGGTGCATGCGCTGCGCGGGCAGAGCGGAAAATTTTCGAATGGCATCTTCCAGCGTCAGCACCTTTTCTTCGCGGACGTATTTGCCGAGAATGCGGGGGAAAGTTCCGTAGGCCCGCGGATGCGGATGCGCCTGGCCGAGAATGCCTTCGGGCGAAGTCCCCTCCGAGTCGTTATCGATCGCGACCCAGGGTTGTTGCAAGGCCAGCGTGACGTCAGGTTGCGACATACCAAAGACTGCAACTCCAGTTGACGGATCCTGGATCAGGAAATCGCAGAGCGTGTCGATGGGATCTTTGTTCCACAGCTTCGCGATTTCGGAGAGGCGTTTGCCTTGCATGGAAAGCAGGCTTGGATTCTCGACCGCGCCGATCATGATTGCTTCGGGCCCGGGGATTTCCTGCCATTCGTTGTCCCAATCCGGCGATGGGGTGAGCATGTCTTTCCGAATGCGCGCACGCGTGGCGGGATCCTTGAGACGCTCAACCAGCTTTGCCGTGCCGCCGTCGTGCGCCCACGGCGGGATGAAGGCGGAGAAATCGTTGTACCAGGCGGTATAGGCGTAGGTGTCGGCAGAGACGTCGGCGCCTCCGGCCCGAGCAGCATTGATTTTGGCGACGACTTGCGGCATGCGTCCCCAGTTGTTCTTGCCGGCGACTTTGATGTGCCAAATCTCAACTGGGAGATGGCCTTCGCGACCGATGCGCAGAGCCTCGTCGATAGCCTCAAGCACCGCGTCACTTTCGTTGCGCATGTGCGTCGCATAGATGCCGCCGTACTTGCCTGCTTCCGACGCCAGAGCGATCAGTTCGCCGGTTTTCGCATAAGGGGCGGGAGCATATTCCAGCGAGGTGGAAACACCGACAGTGCCGTCTTTCATGGCATCGCGCACCAGAGCTTTCATCTGATCGAGTTGCTCTGGTGTGGGCTGAACGTCATTGTCGCCAAGTACCATGCGCCGAACCTGCGTCGCACCCACATAACTTGCGAGGTTGATGCCCATACCCCGCTTTTCAAGCCGCGCGAAGTACTGGCGGAACGTGCGCCAGTCCGGATTGATCTTGAAATGGTCGTATCCACTGCGGTCAGACTGGATGATGGCATCGTTCAGAGGCGCTATCGAACTGCCCTCGCCGGTGATCTCCGAAGTGATGCCCTGATAAATCTTCGAGGGAAGATGTGGATCAACGAGGATGGTCATCTCCGATTGGCCCAGCATGTCGATGAAACCCGGGACGACCACTTTACCGGCGGCGTCGATGGTGCGTTTGCGCGGAGCAGCCGAGAGATTGCCGATGGCGGCGATTTTGCCGTCGCGAATGCCGAGGTCTCCGGAATACCACGGCGATCCAGTTCCGTCGATGATGTGGCCGTTGGTGATGACAAGGTCGAAGACTGGCGAGGTCTGCGCTGGCAGAGAAATCGTTGCCAGCAGGAAGAAGACCATCAGCAGCACAAAATGCGATTTGTTCAACATGGGATCTTCCACATTCTCCTCATCTCCGGGGTCCGCGGGCGCGACGCCCACTGGACAGCCGCCGGGACGGCGGCGCTACGTTTGCTGCGGTCTTCTAGCTACGGCTACGCCCAGGGCAATCCAAATTCCGAGAGCCAGCCATTCGTATATCGTGAAGTGGCCTGGGATCGACGGAATAATTTTCATCAGCGCCATTGCGATGGCGACGATGAGCCCGAAGGCCGCCAGCACTTGTTCCGCGGCGGTGAGCTTGACGATCTCCGGGCGGGAGCGCGCGAGCGCAAGGCAGGCCGCGCAGGCCGCCGCCCATCCGATGGCGCAGGCTACCGAACCAACTTCCGTGATCGGGACGAGAATCGCGTCCCCCAACAGCATGCACACGGCGGTGGTGATGCCGACGCAGAGAACTGCGACGGATGGCGTTTGAAATCGGGCGTGAATCGTCCCCGCACGTGGAGCAACCATGGCGCGGCGTCCAAGGGCAAACAGCAGGCGGCTGGCGGCGACGAAGTTTCCGTTGAAGCATTTGAAAAGCGAGAGCAAAGCTGCGGCGAGGATGATGTTCACGATCCAGCGCGAGCCGATGGCCTGCTGAAACGCGACCGCGGTCATGAATTTTTCGCCAATCAGTTGATGCCATGGGGCCACGAACGCAACCGCTGCGACGATACTGACGTAGAAGAGAATGCCAATGAAGATCGCCATCCAGATCGCCCGAAAAAAGCCGCTGGCACGGAATTCCGGGCTGGCCTCTTCTGCCGCTTTGCCAACCGATTCGAATCCTGTCATGAAATAGGGCACGATCTGAATCACCAACAAGATCGAAATGAGCGGTGCGTGGGTGAACAGCGGCGGGAAATTCGCGGGGGAGCCCCGGCTGACACCGAAGCCGACAAAGATCACGAAGAGGGCGAGCGTGCCGAAGCTGGTCCAATTCTGAAAGGTCGCGCTGAGCCGGACGCCGCGGTAGTTGAGGATCGTGAGAAGAGCGGTTAGGCCCAGGCCGACGACAAGGTGCGCGAGATATACGGGCCGCCCCGCGACGCGATAGAGTTCGATCGAATCGAGACCGGGGATGATATAGGCGGCGATGCGGCCGACTGCTACAGCCTCCCACGGACATACGATGAAGTAGGCCAGTGTCATCATCCATCCCGTGGCGTAGCTGATGGAGCGAGGAAATACGGCCGAAGTGTAGGCAATCTCCCCGGCAGCATCGGGCATGGCGATCACGAGTTTGCCGTAGACCCATCCAACAGGCAGCAGGAGCGCACCGCCAACCGCGAAGCCGAGCAGCGCGCCGAGAGCACCGCCGCGCAGGAGCCAGTCGTCCATAACGACAAGCCAGCCCACGCCGACCATCGTGCCCCATCCCAGGGTGAAGTAGTCGGTGGCGCGCAGTTTGCGGGCGAGAGTGCTCACGGGTCCGGTGGCGTTGCTGAGAGGAGCGGCGCGAATTATAAAGCATTTGTGTTGTGCTATGTTTGGACGGGCTCGGTTGACATCTGGATAAGGTGATCCGCGCGAGATCCTTCGCTCCGCCTGAAAATCGGCTGCACTCAGGATGACGCCCGTCCCAGAAATCGTCTACATTCCTGCATTACTAGAAGAGATCGCCCATGCCTCGATATGAATATCGCGCGCTGACTCCGACGCCAGCGGCGGAAAAATCGTTTCTCGATTGGATCGACAAGCTGGACCGGGAATTCATGAACCGGGATCCGGAACATCGCGGCGACGTAGTGCGCGAGGAGCTATATCAGCTGTACCTGGGCCGGCCATATGCGGCTCCGGGCGGCGGACGCGCGGAGCAAGTGCTGATGCATTCGTTTGATCCGCGCAATACGACGCTGGAGCCGGAATACTACGGAGACTCGGACGCGGAGAAATATACCGAACGCAAGCCGCTGATCTGGTTCTGGATGATGTTCGACCGCTCGCCCGCTGGGCTGAATCACTGGCTGGGATTCCGCGTGCGCGCCATGCTGGCGCGGCATATCTTCAAGCACTGCGGTAAGAACGTGAAGATCTTTCACGGCGTGGAGTTTTCGTACGGTTACAACCTGACGGTCGAGGATAACTGCACAATTCACAAGTATGTGCTGCTCGACGACCGGGGCGAGATCATCATTCACGAAGGATCGTCGATCTCCGATTATGCAAATGTGTACTCGCATTCGCACGATCTGAATGACGGCATGATCGTCGAGAATCACAAGACCGAGATCGGACCCAAGGCGCGGGTAACCTATCACGCGACCGTGCTCAGCGGTGTTCGAGTCGGAGAACACGGGATTGTTGGATCGATGGGAGTGGCGTCGAAAGATGTGTCTCCGTATCACATAGTGGGCGGAATTCCGGCCAAGCCGATCAAGGTGAAGTCGATTGCTCCGGAGGAGTTGCAGAAGGCTCTGGGCAGAAAATAGAGGGCCTTCCGGCTCTCTGTTTCCCGCGCTAAATGCGGGTTTTGCATGGTAGTATCGAACTCAGCCCTGCATGACACATCGACATCTGAACCGCACTGGCAGCCTTGGATTGCTAGCTGTGTCTACGAGCGTGGGGCTTCCTGAAACATGACCGCTTTGCCGAAAACTCGCAAGCGCGTGCTCAGCGGCATGCGCCCGACCGGAAAGCTGCACCTGGGCAACTATGTAGGCGCACTGCAAAACTGGGTCGACATGCAGGACCAGTACGAGTGCTTTTTCTGCGTAGTGGACTGGCACGCGCTGACGACCGATTACGCAGACCCGTCGCGCGTGAAGGAAAATTCGCTCGAAGTCGCGTATGACTGGCTGGCCGCGGGACTCGATCCGGAGAAGTCGGTGCTGTTTCTGCAATCGCATGTTCCGGCGCATGCCGAGTTGCACTTGCTGCTTTCGATGATTACTCCCCTGGGATGGCTGGAGCGAGTGCCCACGTACAAAGAGCAGCGCGACAACATCAAGGACAAAGATCTCGGGACGTACGGCTTTCTGGGGTATCCCGTGCTGCAGTCGGCCGACATTCTGATCTATAAAGCGGATTGCGTTCCGGTGGGTGAAGATCAAGTTGCGCACGTGGAGCTGACGCGGGAGATTGCGCGGCGGTTTAACGGATTCTACGGCGCGACTAAGCCGGTATTTCCCGAGCCGCAGACTCTCCTTACGCCCGCAGCGAAGTTGCCTGGTACCGACGGGCGCAAGATGTCGAAGTCGTACGGCAACACGATCATGCTGGCGGATCCGGAACCGGTGATACGGCAGAAGCTGAAGACGATGGTGACCGATCCGGCGCGGGTGCGGCGGTCGGATCCTGGGAATCCGGATGTTTGTCCCGTAGGCGATCTGCATAAGATTTTCAGCGACAAGCAGACCATGGCCAAGGTGAACGAGGGCTGCCGGTCGGCCGGGATTGGATGCATCGAGTGCAAGGGCTGGGCGGCGGACGCGCTGGTGAAACTGCTGAATCCCATGCAGGCACGGCGGAGAAAATTCGAGGAGAATCCTCGGCTGGCGTGGGATATTCTGGAAGCTGGGACGCAGAAGGCACGTAAGGCCGCCGGAGAGACGATGGACGATGTGCGCGCGGCGATGGGGATGTCGCTGGCGTATGAAGCACCAAAGGTGGCGGAGAGCAAGTGAGCTGCCAGCCAAATGCATAGGTGCTTCGCTGCGCTCAGGATGACAAGCCTGATAGGGAGTGCATGACTGAAGAAACAAAAATCGTGTCGGGTGGCGAATCGGCGGTCGTCTGGCCAGCGATTGTCGCCGGTTCGTCGGCGGCCAAGCCGAAGGAGTCTGCGAAGAAGGAAGAGAGCGACTTCCCGTTTGCCGTCGCGGTGACCGATGTTTATGAAGGGCCTCTCGATCTGCTGCTGGACCTGATCCGCAAGCAAGACATCGACATCTACGACATTCCCATCGCGAAAATCACAGCGCAGTATCTGACGTATGTGGAGAAAATTCGCGAGCTGGACGTAAACGTTGCGGCCGAGTTTATCTACATGGCCGCGGTGCTGATTCACATCAAGTCGAAGATGCTGCTGCCGCGCGATCCGATGGCGTCTCCGGAGGAGCAGGACGATCCGCGGAACGAGCTGGTTAACCGCCTCCTGGAGCATGAAAAGTTCAAGTCGGCTGCGCAGATGCTGCTGCAGAAGCAGCAAATCGAAGATGCAGTGCTGACGAACCCATCACTGAAGCAGTTCATGGAGGCCGAGGGGACGGAGCCGGAACTCGCGGCCGACGTCATCGACCTGGTCAAAACGTTTCAACAAGTACTGGAGCGCGTGCGCACGCGGCCTGTGCTCAATATCGACGAGGAGTCGGTAACGGTCGGGCAGATGATTGATTATCTGCGGCGCCGCCTGTCGTTGGAGGACCGTCCAATCCGGCTGAAGCAGATGTTGATGCAGGCGTCGTCGCGTCAGGCATTGGTCTGCATGTTCCTGGCGCTGCTCGAACTGGTACGGTTGCAGGCGATCCAGGTACGGCAGGAAAAGCTGTTCGGAGAGATCGCGATCCGCAAGCACACGCACTTCGATGAAGTAATGAACGAGCGTGCTGCGGTGAGAGACGACTGGAGATAGAGGTTTCAAAGCGGCAGAGTTTCGAGGTTTGAAGAGACTTTGCAACGATGAAACCTGCATTTATGTCTTTAAAAGCTCAACTCGAAGCCATTATCTACGCGGCGGAGACGCCGATTACGCTGGAACAGATAAGCGCGCTGGTAAAAGAGACGGTCGTCGCCGAAGGAACTGCGGACGACGCGGAGATCAAGTCCCGCGTGCGCTCCTGCCTGGAAGAGCTGGTAGGAATGTATGGATCGCCCGATCATGGCATTGAGATTCGACAGGTTGCCGGCGGATACCGTATGTCGACCAAGCCGGAACAGCATGAAGTCGTGCGATCGTTCGCGAAGAGCCTGAAGCCGCCAATTCGGCTATCGCTGCCAGCACTCGAAACTCTGGCGGTGATTGCCTACAAGCAGCCGGTGACCGTACCAGAGATCAATGACATTCGGGGCGTCGATTCCGGCGGCGTCATTGGAACGTTGCTCGATCGCAAGCTGGTCACGACGGCGGGACGCAAACAGGTGATTGGGCGTCCGATTCTCTACAAAACCACAAAAGAGTTCCTGATGCGGTTTGGTCTGAAGGATGTGAATGAACTGCCCAGCATGGAGGAGTTCGAAAAGCTGGTGGCCGAATCGTTTCAAGCCGAGCTGATTCCCGCGGAGAGCGCGGCCGACGAGCCTGCCGAGACCAGCGTTGCAGAAAGCGCCGAAGTACAGGAGTCGGCGGCCGTGCATGAGGAAGCATCGGCTTCGGAAAAAGCTGGCTAGCAAATCGATCTTCGCGATCTCGGAGCGCCGGACTTTCGAATGGACGACCCGGGACTGAAGCTCAAGAGTTTTCTAACCGCGTAACGCGGCGCTGAAGCGCCGCTCTTCCACGGCAAAACCAACATGCCTCAAGAACGCTTACAAAAGATTATCGCTGCTGCTGGCGTCGCCTCCCGGCGCAAGGCCGAACAGTTGATCACGTCTGGCCTTGTGCAGGTAAACGGCACGGTCGTCACAGAACTCGGAAGCAAGGCGGATCCGGAAGTCGATCATGTGCGCGTGAATGGCAAGCTGCTGCAAGGAGAGCAGCGGCACGTTTACATCTTGCTGAATAAGCCAAAGGGCTACGTCACCACCGTCAGCGATCCGGAAAAACGGCCGACCGTGATGGACCTGCTCCGCGGCGTGAAGGGGCGCGTGTATCCTGTGGGACGCCTCGACTACGCCAGCGAAGGATTGTTGGTGCTCACAAACGATGGCGACCTGGCGCATCGGCTGATGAAGGCAGCCTCGCACGTTCCGAAGACGTATGTTGTGAAAGTGGCAGGAACTCCGAAGCAAGAAGCGATCGCCAAGTTGCGCGCGGGAATCTCGATCGCGACCGATGACGGAAAACGCGTCAAGACGGGGCCTGCCTTGGTCAAAGTAGTGAAGGAAGCAAACAATCCGTGGTACGAGATCACGCTGATCGAGGGACGCAACCGTCAGATCCGGCGCATGTTCGAGGCGGTGGGGCATCACGTGGAAAAGATCAAGCGTGTGCGTTACGGGCCTCTGACGCTCGATGTGCCGCCGGGGAAATTCCGGTCGCTGACGCTGAGAGAAGTGGAGCGGCTGAAATCCGCCAGCAAGGATGCAGGCGGAAAGAAATCTGCGTAACGGTGAGCGGCAAGGATGAGCCGATTTTTTGATCTGGTGTCGAAACCGGCGCGCGATATGGAGGGCTACCTGCCAAGCCCGCCGCCGAAATCGGTTGCGCCGGAAACCCGGCCACGGCTCATCTCTCTAGACTCCAACGAAAATCCCTTTGGGCCGTCGTCGCGGGCGATCCAGGCAATGCAGTCGATCCTGCCCGCCACCGGCTACTATCCCGAAGACGACTGTACTGAGCTGCGCCGCAAGCTGGCCTCGTATCACGACCTGCCGCCTGAGCAAGTCCTGGTTACGGCCGGCTCGACTGCTTTGCTGGGGCTGCTGTGCCAGACCCTACTCGCTCCGGGTCTGAACGCGATTACCAGCGAGCGGTCGTTCATCGTGTATTCCATGGCCGTGCATGCGACGGGAGCGCAACTGATCGAGGCACCCATGCGCGACGACGCGTTCGATCTGGACGCGATCTTGGCCGCGATCAACGAAGACTCTCGCCTCATCTTCCTGGCAAATCCGAATAATCCAACTGGAACGATGCTGGAGGCTGTTGCGGTCGACAAGTTCATTGCGGAAGTTCCGGGGCACGTGGTGGTGGTGCTTGACGAGGCCTACTACGAGTTCGCAGCGCACTTTGCGGCACGCCGCCAGGTCGAATACTCGCACTCGCTTCAATATTTGCGGCAGGGGTCAAACGTCGTTGTACTACGAACATTTTCGAAAGCTCACGGATTGGCGGGACTGCGCGTGGGCTACGGGCTTGGACCAGCCGAACTCTTGGCGTATTGCGCACAGATGCGGAGCACGTTTTCTGTGTCGTCGGTTGCGCAGGCGGCTGCCCTTGCGGCGCTGGACGATCCGAACCATGTGGAGCGTGTCGTGCTGAATAACGCTACGCAGGCGCAGATCGTCGGCGTCGCGTTGTCAGAGATGGGATATCGAGTCGTCCCAACGGCTGCAAATTTTCTCTATTGCGACCTTGGTGAAGATGCGTACGGGATCGCGGAACAGCTAAGGGGAAAAGGCATTAGCGTGCGTCCGCTGCGAGGGTGGGGAGCGCCGGCTTGCATCCGCGTGAGCGTCGGGACCGGCGAACAGAATCAGGCGTTCTTGCACGCGATGCACAAGATTGGACAGCTTTCGCAGAAAGATCCGTGAGTAGCAGCGCTTTGGCAACAGGGGCTAAAGCTCGAGTAATTTGTGGACGTGTAACGGCCCGACTTGAAGTCGGGCCCTTTCCGTTTGTGGGAATCCTTCCATTTGCGTTGTTTGGCGGGAAGGCGCACGAGATGGACCGAAGTGCTCCCTAGGAAGCCGGAAGCTTCGCCGCACCATAGAGTCCGGCATCACTTCCCAGCAGGGCCTGGGTGATGATGGTCTTGCGGCGCGTGTAGTTTGCGATTTGCGCGGAGGCGCCTTCCTTCTTGCCCGTAGGATCTTCGGGAGCACTAGCCGCGTATACCAAGGATCGCTCGCGCAATTCGGAAAACATCCTGGGAGCGAAGGCGTCCCAGGCACTAACCACGCCGCCGCCGATCACGAACATATCGAGATCCAGAATATTGACGAGATCCGCCATCAAGATTCCCAAAGCCTGGCCGAATCGCTGAAAGATGCGCTGAGCATCGACGTTGCCCTGAATGGCCAGGTTGTAGATGGACTTCGCGCTGAACTCGGGATCGGAACCTGCAGCCTTTGCGAGTTCGGGTGCCAAGCCGGAGTCGATCGCTTCGCGCGCCATGCGCACGACCGCGGTCGCGGACGCGTAGCGCTCGGCGCAACCGTGATTGCCGCAGCCGCAGATGACGCCGTTGGGTTCGACGGTGACGTGTCCAAATTCACCGGCCATTCCACTCATCCCGTAAAAGAGCTTCCCGCCGAGAACGATGGCTCCGCCGATGCCGGTACCGAGCGTGAGCATCGCCATATTGTCGGCGTCGCGAGCCGCGCCTAGCCACTTTTCGCCCAGCGCAGCAACATTCGCGTCATTATCAAGAAAGACGCGGGCGCCGAGGCGGCGTTCGATTATGTCGCGCACGGGATAATCAGACCATCCAGGAAGGTTGGCGGACTTGCGCATCATGCCGGCTTCGACATCGATGATGCCGGGGACTCCGATGCCAGCACCGATAAAATTTCCGCTGCCACGATATTGCTCGGTCAAACGATGAATGGCATCGCACATCTCGCCGATGACGAAATCGCGGCCCAGAGCGACTTTCACGCCGAGAGTGATCTTTTCAAGGAGCTTACCCTCCGTGGTTATCGCGGCAATGCGGAGGTTGGTGCCGCCCATATCGACACCGATGGCGTAATCAGGCATAACGGATGAGAGTAACAGAAATTCATTCTTGAAGAGGAATAAGGAAGCGAGCCCAACGCGCGATCATTGCGTCGCAAAAGGCGCGACGCGTCGCGCGGCTCGCCCAGATCCTTCGTCGGGCGAAATACCCCGCCTCAGGATGACCAGCATCATTTCTGGCACTTGGGGCAGTAGTGGCTGCTGCGGCCTGCGATGACAACTCGCTTGATGGGCGTCTTGCAGACGAGGCAGGCTTCCCCTTCACGGCCGTAGACGCGATGTTGAAGCTGGAAGAATCCTTCTTCGCCATCGGCGTCGACGTAGTCTGAGATCGAGGAACCGCCGAGGGCGATGGCCTCTTTCAGTACTTCTTTGACTGCGCGGTGCAGTTTTGCCAGCTGATCGCGCGTAATCGACACGGCGCGACGTCGCGGGCGAATGCCAGCGCGGAAAAGAGATTCGTCGGCGTAGATGTTACCAACGCCGCGCAGGAGTTTCTGATTCAGCAGCGCGCTCTTGATGGGAGTTTTGCGGCCTTGGAATAAAGTGACGAACGGGTCGAGATCAACTTCCAGTGGCTCGACACCTGTGGCATCGAAGTCCGCGGAGGCGGCAACGCTGAGGCGTCCGAAGCGGCGCGGATCGACGAACCGCAGTTCCCTCCCCGATGCCAGTTTGAGAATCGCGTGCGTGTGCTTGGCAATCTCGGCTTGGGGTTCGCAAACTTGCAGGCGTCCAGTCATGCCCAGATGGACGATCCATTGCGACTTGGCTTGTGTGAGGCGGGCGCTCTCGCCCGCTTCTGCGTGCATCGTGGATGATCTTGTTCTCGATCCCTTCTGCGCCCGTTTAGGGCTCCGGCTCTTAGCGGTCATGAGTGCCCGCTCCGCAGGATTTAGGTCAAAGACGATGTGCTTGCCCATCCTGTGGACGGTCGAGATGCGGGTTTGTTCCAGTGTCGCGACGATTTCCGAAGCGGGAGACTTCAGAAGGTCCGTTTTCTGGCCCAGCCAGACGGACTCGATGACGTCTCCGGTGACGCGCTTGGAGAGGCCGCGGGCAATGGTTTCGACTTCCGGGAGTTCAGGCATGTCTACGAGATCACTGGGGCTAAAGCCCGACAAATGTGATCGCCTATACGCGGCCCTGAAGGGCCGCTCTTCCACGTTATTTCTTCAGGAATGTTCCCTGATCGAGTTCGCGAAAAGCTTCCTGGAGTTCCTGCTGTGTATTCATGACGATGGGACCGTACCACGCCACAGGCTCTTCCAACGGCTTCCCAGAAACCAGCAGAAAGCGGATTCCGTCTTCGCCCGCTTGAACCGCTACTTCATCGCCGCGATCAAAGACGACCAGAGATCGATTCTCGGCATCAGCCGGAGGCTTGGTGTCGGCCCATCCGACGCCTTCTGTAGGCACAGCCAACGGACTCGAGGCATTACAGAACTTCCCGTCCCCCGCAAAGACGTAGGCGAAGGCATGCCGCGTGGTCTCAACGGGAAGCGTCTTTCGCTTGCCAGGTGGAACGGAGACGTCGAGATAAATGGGATCGGTGGCGATTCCGTCCACCGGTCCAGACTTGCCCCAGAAATTTCCGCAGACGATGCGGACGTGCGTACCGTCGTCATCGGTGACTTCAGGGATGTCGCCAGTCTTCACTTCCTGATAGCGCGGCGGGGTCATTTTTTGCGCTGAGGCCAGGTTCGCCCATAGCTGAAAACCGTGCATGCGGCCGGTGGCGTCGCCCTTCGGCATCTCCTGATGAATGATGCCGCTGCCCGCCGTCATCCACTGCACGTCGCCCGAAGCGATGGCGCCGTGGTTGCCCATGCTGTCGCCGTGCTCGACGGTTCCGGCGAGAACGTAGGTGATCGTCTCGATGCCGCGGTGCGGATGCCAGGGAAATCCCGCGAGATAGTCTTCCGGCACGTCGTTGCGAAAATCATCGAGCAGCAAGAACGGATCGAAGTCGTGGGTGTTGCCGAAGCCGAACGCCCGGCGCAAATGAACTCCGGCGCCTTCCAGAGTTGGCTTGGATTTGATGAGCCGCTTGACGGGTCGAATAGACATGAACTCCTTCCCGGGAGTGTCTTTATTTTGATGCGGCAAGGCTACGGTAGGACGCAGAGGAACATAAACCAGGGAGTGAAGGAATTCCTGGGAAATACTACCGCAGAGGATGACCGAGGCGACTCCGAGGGCTGGGTTCCAGTCTGGGATTCCAGCGGACCTTCACCGAGGCGGAAGGTAGCCTGGCAGTGGCACCGGCTGAGGTCCCCAGATTGGGTCCTTTTTAGTCTTTGAGCGGGACCACTGCGCTGCCGTCGCGGCAGATAGTCGCGACTCGCTGCAGATCGCCGTTGGCGGCGGGTAGGGTCATGACCGGGCCGTAACAGTAGACGGCGTGTCCGCTGGCGGCGAAATACCAGCGTCCACCTTTGGAGTGCTTGGCCAGTTGCGACGTCGGTTGCCGCAGAGGTTTCTGCGGGGCGAGCGGACTGATGGGAAGACTGAACAACAAGGCTAGGGTCAGAACCTTCATTGCTTCCTGCTATCTTCGCTTCTACTTTGTTTCTACGTTTCTAGTGCCGCTTGCTACGGCTTCAAGCCGCAGAACAAATTAGGGTCAAGTTCAGCTATTCACAGCTTACTCGTACCGCCCTCTAGATTGTCACCAGAGAGCGGGCGCTATCGGCGATGTCGGTTGCAGGCCGGGTTGGCATCTGGACCTGCGATTTCGGTGTCGCCGTCTGTTTCTGCAAAGGATGTTGCCCACCTGCCTGGGAAGACGGGTCCTGCACTGCTGGAGCCTGGGTCAACGGGGTCTGATTCATCGGTGCTTGGTTCATCTGAGCCTGGGTCGACGGGGTTTGGATCGCTGGATTCTGGGATGACGGGTCTTGGAGGCCGGCAATCTGGGATTGAGCCAGCCGGGTGCGCTCTTCCTGGGCCTTCGTCTTGAAGGCGGAAAGTTCAGTGCTGTCTTTGAACAGCTCTCGAATCAGAATGCGCTGCGAATCGATCGTCCGGCCCTGCTCCACGATTAGCATGGTCATCAGGCCGTAGGAGATCAGGAACAACGCAACCAGAACTGGCAGCCAGACGTGCTTCTTGGGAGCGGCTGGTTCTACTGCGGCCAGTTCGGAAGAATCGGCAGTCCCAAATTCAATTCTCAAGTGGCACCCCATCGTTAGCATCTGAATTCCTGCGATATGGAGAGTGCATCCAGCGAACCAATGAGGCTCTGTCTCCTAAATGCATGATGCGTAATAGGTTAGTTCGCTTGGAGCACGAACTCGCGCAGTAGCCAAGTGCAACTCCATGCACATTATGAGCAAGGAAGATTGGCTTCGGGAGCCTGGTCGCGCCCCGGGTTCGGGCCGGAACTCCCAAGGCTTTGGCGCATGTCCTGGAACAGAGTTTGGGGCGGCATCGCCGCATGACCTCATCGCCGGAGGTAACTTTGGTTACCGCTGTTACTTTCTCGCCACTGAGACTCTCTAAAATATCGGGTCATGCAAGTGTTCGCTTCCGGGTGGCGAATCGAAGTAAACGGTCGAGCCGCACTTCACGCCCCAATCACTGGATTCGGCTTCCGGTCGGGGTTGGCCGGAAGCCAGACTTCCAAAGGTCGGCGCGCCGCCTATTTCCCGAGTACCAGCTTAGCGATCGTAGCCAGCTGCATGTTCGACGTGCCCTCGTAGATCTTGCCGATCTTGGCATCGCGCCAGTACTTCTCGACCGGATAGTCCTTGGTGAATCCGTATCCGCCATAGATTTCTATCGCGAGCGAAGTAACCCGCTCAGCCACCTGAGAGGCGAAGAGCTTCGTCATGGCGGCTTCTTTCACGAAGTTCACGCCGGCGTCTTTCATGCGGGAACAGTTGTAGACCATCAATCGGGCGGCTTCGATTTCCGTTGCCATCTGCGCGATCTGGAACTGGATGCCCTGAAACTCGGAGATGGCTTTGCCGAACTGCTTGCGCTCGACCGCATACTTGCAGGCAAATTCCCAGGCGCCGCGGGCCAGCCCGATCATCTGGGCGCCGATGCCGATCCGGCCTTCATTTAAGGTTTCAATGGCGATCTTGTAGCCCTTGCCGGGCTCGCCGATGACATTTTCCTTCGGTACGCGGCAATCTTCCAGAATCAGTTCGCAGGTGGACGAAGCGCGGATGCCGAGCTTGTCTTCTTTCTTGCCGACGGTGAATCCCGGAAAATCCTTCTCTACCAGGAATGCAGTGATGCCCTTATAGCCCGCGCTGGGATCTAGCGTCGCAAACAGGACGAACAATCCGGCTTCTTTGCTGTTGGTAATCCAGAGCTTGCGGCCAGTGAGGACGTACTCTGATCCCTTCAGCGTGGCGCGGGTCTGGAGGGCGAAGGCATCCGAGCCAGAACCGGCTTCGCTGAGGGCGTACGCGCCAACCATCTCGGTCGCCATCTTGGGCAGGAAGCGCTTCTTCTGATCGTCACTCCCCCAACGCAGAAGAGCGTTGTTGACCAGCGTGTTCTGCACATCGACGATGACACCCGACGACGCATCCACGCGCGACAATTCTTCCACCGCCAGAATCGCTTCGAAGAACTTTGCGCCGCCACCGCCGTATTGCTCGGGAATCTCGATGCCCATCAGGCCCAGCTGGAAGAAATCGTGGATCAGGTCTTTGTCGAAGACTCCCTTTTCATCCATCTCCTTGACCAGAGGACGGACTTTCTCGTCGGCAAACTGGCGGATGTTATCGCGGAAGAGGATTTCGTCTTCGGTCAGCGTGGTCAGCGGGGCAGGTGGCGCGGCTTGCAGAGTCTCAGGCATGAGGGCACCTTCGTCGCAGAAGTGGGTGAACTGTTAATGTTAGCACTCGCGAAGCGATTCCGAGAGCCGAGAAAACCTGGGATGCGGGTCAATTGTTCGTATCTTTTGTTAGAGGCGTCATCCTGACCGGAGCCGCTTTTCAGGCGGAGGGAAGGATCTCGCGCGCACTCCTCTTTGTCGAGTGAGTGGAACTGCACGCGATCCCTCCCGGCTGAACTGCGCCGGGCTTCGGGATGACTCACTATCTCCGGAGGTTTAGCCGCGCTTGTAAACCAGCCTCAGGCCATCCGCTTGCAGGATGCGCTTGATCTGGCTGCGGGCGTGCACTGACCACGGTCCGGACGTATCGAGCTTCACGTAGGCCTGCCAGTGCTTGAGAGCTTTGCGAGGCTCGTGCAGCTTTTCAAAAGCCAGCGCGAGATTATAGTGGGCATCCGCGTACGTCGGAGCTAGTTGCAGCGCTGTCTTGTACGTCAGCACCGCCTCATGTACGCGTCCGGTCTCGTCGAGGACGTTGCCCAGATCGAAATAGGCGAGCGCGTAGCGTGAATCCGATTCGATGGCCTGCCGATAGTGCTTCTCGGCCTGGGCGAAATCCTGGCGATTGTAATAGAGCGTCCCGAGATTGATGTGGGCGGCCGCATGCGTCGGTTCCAGATCCAGCACCCTGTGGTAGGCAGCGATCGCCTCGCCCTGCGTGTTGGGATCTTCTTCCAGCGCAATCCCCCGAGCAAACCACGATGCCACCTCATGCTCGCGGGGACTCGGTTCCGAACGCGGCACCGGCGTGCTGGTCACAACTTTTTCACGCTCTGAGAAATCCATCAGGAACTGCCCGGCGATCGGTTCCAGCAGCTTTCCGTCGTGACGAAAGGCCACACGATGCTTCGCCGTCGACGACGCACCAGCTTCGAGCAGCGGATTCTCCACGCCTGCAGATTGCTTGCGCATGGCATCGAGCGACTGCCGGATCACATTCGGGCGCACACTCATAGCGCATAGATCGCGAATTTTCTTGAGTTCGAGCAGATCGGAGAAAGTATAGGCTTCGGCAGACGTTACTAGACCCTTCCGCTCCCAGTTCGCCAACTGGCGCGGGGTGATGTGAAGAATTCTGAGTAAATCTGCTCGACTGTACACAGGGACCCGCTGCTAAAACGCTCGCGCCTCACGGCAATTGCGTTCTTGTCTATTATCTTCAACTTGCAAGTTCAACGCAACTGCTAACGCTGTGAAAGGCTGTGGAGAACCTGGTTGATTTACATGCAGCAAAAATGGTGCAAAGGCTTAAGACCGCGCCTAGGCAAGCTTTTGTCATTCCGACCGAAGGGAGGAATCTGCTGCCGGCTTACACGGCCACAACCGCCGCTTGATACTCCTCGTAGGTGCCCTTGAAGTCGGTAATCTTGTGATCGCTTTCGAAGTGCCAGATTCGTGTTGCGACTTCGTCGATCAGATCGTGATCGTGCGTCACCAGAAACACCGTCCCCTGATAACGCTGTAAGGCGATATTCAAAGCGTTGATCGATTCCAGATCAAGGTGGTTCGTCGGTTCGTCCAGCACGAGAACGTTAGGCTTCTGCAGCATGAGCTTGCAGAAAAGCAGCCGGGCCGCTTCGCCTCCGGAGAGGACATTCGTCGACTTGGTCGCTTCCTCGCGGGCAAAAAGCATTTGACCGAGAATTCCGCGAAGTTCCTCGGTGACGGCAGCGCCGTCCCATTGATGGAGCCATTCGATGGCGGTCGTGCCAGTCTCAATGAGGCTGCGATGATCCTGCGCGAAGTAGCCGATGGACGCTTCGTGTCCCCAGACCACCTTGCCGGAATCGACGAACGCCCCATCATAGCCGCTGGTCTTGCGCAGTTCGGCTTCGGGCGTCGTCGGCGAGTTCGCCAGAAGCGCGTTCAGCAGCGTGGTCTTCCCCGCTCCGTTGCGCCCCATCAGCGCGATCTTTTCGCCGCGAATAATGCTGGCCGTAAAATCGCGGATAACCTGCTTGTCCTCGTACGCCTTACTCACGTGCTCGATTTCAAGAATATGTTTGCCCGAAGGGCGCTTCTGCTCGAATTTGATGAACGGGCGTTGGATGTTAGACCTGGCCAGCTCGGTCACCTGTAATCGCTCAACTTCCTTACGGCGTGACTGCACCTGGCTTGATCGCGTTCCGGCTGCGAACCGGGCGATGAATTCATTCAACTGCGAGATCTTCTTTTCACGCTGCGCATTCTGCGACTCAATCTGCGAACGTACCTGCGTCTTGGCGACGACCATGTCGTCGTACGTGCCGGTGTAGGTGATGATGGTCTCGTAATCGATGTCGGCGATATGCGTGCAAATGCTGTTCAGGAAATGGCGGTCGTGCGAGATGGTGATGACGATGCCGTCATAAACGTTCAGAAATCCCTGCAGCCAGTGAATGGAATCGAGATCGAGGTGGTTCGTAGGCTCGTCGAGCAGCAGAGCCTGCGGATGCCCGAACAAGGCCTGCGCCAACAGTACGCGGACTTTCTGTCCGCCTTGCAACTCGCTCATCTTGCGAGCGTGCAACTCTTCGGCAATATCGAGCCCCTGCAACAGAATGGCGGCATCGCTCTCGGCCGAATATCCGTCTTCCTCGCCGACAATGCCTTCGAGTTCCCCCAGCTTCATGCCGTCTTCATCGGTCATCTCCGCTTTTTCGTAGATGGCGTCACGTTCTTGCATAGCAGCCCAAAGCCGCTTGTTGCCCATGATGACGGTGTCAATCACTCCGGAGGCGTCAAAGGCAAATTGATCCTGGCTCAGGACGCCGAGCTTGCGCGGGCGGACGACAGTTCCCTTTTGCGGGTCGAGCTCGCCGCTCAGCAGCTTCATGAACGTCGACTTGCCGGCGCCGTTGGGACCAGTCAGGCCATAGCGCTTTCCCGGAGTAAACGCGGTGGAAACTTCGTCGAATAGTATTTTGGCGCCGTAGCGCATGGACACGTTGGAGACTGAAAGCATGGTTCTGGCTTCTCTTTTGCTGACTACTGAATTTCTTCAGGAACTGCGAGGAATTCCGCCAAGACGGTGCGCAGCTGGAGCTACTAGAATATCACGGCAATATGCGATTACCCTACTCGAACCGGCGCTCCCCCCTGCCTGCGACTCCGAGCGTCGTGACCACAAAAGGCACGAAGGTAGACGAAGGGAAAATCGCTAAAACGATCTCCTTCGTGATACTTCGTGGCCTTCGCGGTTTAGGGCTTTTCTCTGGTTGTCAGAGGCTTACTTTTGCGCCGAGGAGCCGCTTGCCTTCACCAACTGTTCAACCGGCGCGGTCACCTGCAGCAAGAGTCCGGCGATGGGCTTCTTAGCCTGCTCGATCACGTCGAGTTGCTGCGTCTTCCACAAATCGGGCTCCGGCTGTCTGTTATCCAAATAGCCGAGCGCCTGCAGACCTGCCGCGGCGAGCATCGCCAGATTTTGAGAGATAGCCACGTCCTCCTCCAGCAGCGAGGACTGGGCAAGCAGCGGGTGCAGCTTGGCATCGTTATAGCGCCAGAGCGTTAGCCATGTGCGGATCTGCGCCTCTGCTGCCTGATCTTTATAGCCGCTCTGCACGAACTTCTGCACCAGGTCCGCGAACTGCCGCGCGGCGTCGCTCTCGGGATAGGCAGCATCGATCATGTGATTCAAGGGCGCGTGGAAGTCGATCGGACCCTTTTCGTCACTCCAGCGGTTGTAGTCCTTCACCGGCTCGACGACATCGGCGAGGACGCGCAGGGCTGTAACGTCGGCGCTTCCCGCCATGCGATGCAGCATTTGCTCGCGGGCGGAATTGTGAGTCAACCCCAGAGACTCTAGTTCGAGGCTCACCGCTTGCATACGCGTGTGCATCGAACTCACGTCGATGACTTCCTGAGGAGACCACAGCCGCTCCGCGATCGCGGCATTCCGCGGCCAAATGTGCGAATCGATATTCTCGGGCGTGACCCACTCAGCCCATTGGCACGACTCGCCTCCGAGAATGAGTTTCTTTTGTTCGGGAGTAAGATTGGCAGCCGCGCCACTCATCGGATCGACGGCGTAGTGACGTGCCGTCGGCCACATCAGGTCGAGATAGTACCCGTAAGAAAGCAATCCGCGATAGCCCTGCTGCGCGGCCACAGCCAGCGATTGCTGCCCGCGCCACGACTGGACGACGATATTTTTCGGCAGATCGGGATGGAGAATCTCATCCCAGCCAACCATGATCTTGTGATTCTTCGCGACAATCTTTTCCAGGCGCTGGTTGAAGTACGCCTGCAGGTCCTGATTATTCTTCATGCCGTGCGCATGAATGAACTCCTGAATCTTCGGATTGGCGTCCCACTGCTTGCCGTCAACCTCGTCGCCGCCAATGTGGAAGTAGGCGTCGGGGAACAACTTCGCCATCTCCGCAATGAATTTCTCGAGAAACTTGTAAGTCGATTCGCGCGTTGGATCGAGAATCGGATCGCCGCTCTCGAGCGTAAACGGGCCGGGACCGCTGGCGAGATCGGGATACCCGATCACCCACGAGCGGCTGTGGCCCGGCATGTCGAATTCAGGCACCACGCGGATGCCGCGATCGTGTGCGTAGGTAATCAAGCCGCGAATCTCCTCCTGCGTGTAGAACATACGGTCGGAACCCATTCCGGTGAGCTGCGGAAAAACCTTGCTCTCGACGCGGAATCCCTGATCGTCAGACAGATGCCAGTGCAGCACATTCATCTTCACGGCTGCCAAGCCGTCGACATTACGCTTCAAAACGTCGATGGGAATGAAGTGGCGGCTAACATCGATCAGCGTGCCACGCCAAGGAAAGCGAGGCTGATCTTTAATCGTCACAGCGGGTACTACGAATCCCGTGGGCGTAATTTGGACGAGCTGCAAAAAAGTCTGCAGTCCGTGGAGAACGCCGAGCGGAGTTGCCGCGTTGATCTTCGCTCCGGAATCGGTGACCGTTAGTTCGTAGGACTCGTCTTCCCCGAGTTGCTGCACCGCCTCGCGTCCGCGATCAGCGTGAACTTCCAACGTCGCCGCAGCGCCGGCCTTGGGACGAAACGGAATCCCCGTCTGCCGCGAAAGCTGCAACATGAAATCTCGAACGCCGCGGTCGAGCGAAGCATCACGAGTCCCGTTCACCGCGACCGAGAAAGCTTGCGTAATCGCCAGTTGCCCGGAACCTGTCTGCACAGATGCCGGCATCGGCATGAGGTTGAGTTGAGTTTGGGTTTGTGCGACAGAAAAGGGTGTGAGGACGAGAAGGAAACTCGTCAATATCAAACGACGCATAATGATCCCCTAAGATAGATCGGCCGGCGCAACTCTCATCATATTAAAACGTTTCACTAACGGGCATGGCGACTATTCTTGGATCTCGCTTCAAGGGTGAGGTCAGTGCCCGCCGCCCAACTCGCGAACGATCCCGCCCACAAATTGCTTGGCGTCTCCAAACAGCATCAGCGTCCGGTCGAGGTAGTAGAGCGGGTTGTCGATGCCGGCAAAGCCAGGGCTCATGCCGCGCTTGATCACCATCACTGTGTGCGCTTTGTCCACATCAAGGATGGGCATGCCGAAGATGGGACTCGACTGGTCGGTGCGGGCGGCAGGATTGGTCACGTCGTTCGCGCCGATGATCAGCGCGACGTCGGTCTGCGGAAAGTCGCCGTTGATTTCGTCCATTTCGATCAGGCGGTCGTACGGAATGTCGGCCTCGGCAAGCAGCACGTTCATGTGACCTGGCATGCGTCCGGCAACCGGATGGATCGCGAAGCGCACCTCGACGCCCTTCTTGGTGAGAGCGTCATACAACTCACGCACCTTGTGCTGCGCCTGCGCCACCGCCATTCCATACCCTGGCACGATGACAACTTTGTTCGCAGCAGAGAGAATGGCCGCCGCTTCCTCGGGCGTGGCACTGCGCACCGGCTTGGCTTCCTGCCCCGCAGCTGCGGATGCCTGCACCTGTCCAAACGCACCGAACAAGACGTTGGTGAACGAACGGTTCATCGCCTTCGACATGATTACCGACAGGATGAAGCCGGATGATCCATCGAGCGCGCCGGCAATGATCAGCAGCTTCGAGTTCAGCACGAATCCCATGGCAGCAGCGGAAAGGCCGGCGTAGGAATTCAAGAGCGAGATCACCGTCGGCATATCAGCGCCGCCAATTGGAATCACCAGCAGCACGCCGATGATCAGCGAAATTCCCACGATCAGCGGGAACAACTGCTTCGCCTCTGGGTGCAAAACAAGATAGACGGCGCTCCCAACCGCGACCGTGAACAGCAGCAGGTTGACGAGATTCTGCCCTTTATAGGTGATAGGACGCTGTGGCAACACTTCCTGCAGCTTTCCCGCCGCCATCAGGCTCCCGGTGAATGTCAGGCCTCCGAGGATGACTTCCATCGACAGCACCGACATCATGAACCTCGGCACATCGGGCGTGCGCAGATAGAACTCTGCAGTGCCGACGAGCGTGACGCACAAAGCGCCAAAGGCATGGCTGAGCGCAGTCCGCTGTGGAACCGCCGTCATCTGCACCATGCCGAGCGGTATGCCGATCCCGGTTCCGAGCACGAGCCCGATAATGATCCACTTCCAGTCGATGATGCCGTGGCGCAGCAGCGTGCCGCCGATGGCCAGCACCATGCCGATCTCGCCAGCCAGGATTCCGTGGCGAGCCGTAGCGGGAGAACTCATCCATTTCAGCGAGAGAATAAATAGGGCGCTGGCGATGAGATAGATGACTTCGATGACGTACTGGCTTCCGGCAAACTCGGGCGTCATAAGTTAGGGCTTCGTCACTTGCGGTTTGGTGGGACGCGTGGTTTTGAACATCCGCAGCATGCGATCAGTAATGAAAAATCCGCCGACGACGTTGCTGGTAGCGGCGATGATGGCGATCACTCCCAGCACGGTCGCGAACGTGCTCTTCTTCTCGCCGACAAGGACGATCGCGCCGACGACCGCGATGGCGTCGAGAGCGTTGGTCAGCGACATTAGCGGCGTGTGCAGCAGCGGCGACACGTGGCGGATGACTTCGAAGCCAATGAATGCCGCCAGCATGAAGACGAATAAAGCGTCGATCAGGTTGGAACCCATGCGCAACCCCCAGTTCTCAGTTCTCGGTTCTTAGTTCTCAGCGACGCGTACGTCCCGATTAAGTTGATGTCACCAGCGCCGGCAGCTTGAAGAATTCGCGCACGCGTGCATTTACGATCTCGCCACCGTTCGTGATCAGCGTCTCGCGGACGATCTCGTCCTGCAAATTCAACTGCAGCTTCCCGTCTTTGACCATGTAGGTCAGATAGGTCATCAGGTTCCGCGCGTACATCTGGCTGGCATGATATGGAACCGTGCTGGCCAGGTTGATGGCGCCAATAATGGTGACACCGTCCACTGTTATCGTTTCGCCGGTGCGCGTGAGTTCGCAGTTTCCACCGCGCTCGGAGGCGAGATCGACGATCACCGAACCCGGCGCCATTCCTTTTACCATCTCGGCCGTGATGAGCACGGGCGACCTCTTTCCGGGGATGACTGCCGCGGAGATGACGATATCGCTGTCGGCGACGACGCGGGTCAGCAGTTCGCGCTGGCGCGCGTAGAAATTCTCATCCTGCGCCGTGCCGTAACCGCGTGCATCCTGCGCATTCTGGGCTTCGATCGGAAGTTCGACGAAGCGTCCGCCCAGACTCTGCACTTGCTCCTTCGCCGCCGGACGCATGTCGTAAGCCGAGGACACGGCGCCCAACCGGCGAGCGGTTGAGATGGCCTGCAGCCCGGCCACGCCGGCGCCGATCACGAAAACGCGCGCCGGCGTAATGGTTCCTGCGGCGGTCGTCATCATCGGGAAGATACGAGGAGAAGTTTCGGCCGCGATCAACACGGCTTTGTAGCCACAGCACGTGGCCATCGAGGAAAGCGCGTCCATGCTTTGGGCTCGCGTGGTGCGCGGCATCAGTTCCACGGAAAACGAGGTGACGCCCGCCTGCGCAATTTCCTGGATCACTTCCGCCGAGCCAAGCGGCCGCAGAAATCCAATAAGAGCCTGCCCTCGCCGCATCATTGCCAAGTCAGCCTTGCCCGTAACGTCATTCGAGCCGTAGCAGAGCACTTGCACAATAATGTCGGCAGAACTGAAGACCGAGGCACGATCCCGCAAGACTTTCGCGCCCTTTTCCACGTATGCGGCGTCCGGATAGCCGGCCTCTGCGCCCGCCCCAGATTCAACCACAACTTCGATTCCTGCTTTGGCGAGGGTGGGTACGACGACGGGAACTAGCGCAACCCGCCGTTCTCCGGGATAGCTTTCTTTCGGAACTCCGACGATCACGCGGCTCTCGTCCTTTCCGTGCCGGTCAGCAACTCAATATGCGTCGGCATTGTCAGCGGTCCTGCTCCGGGAAGCAATCCTTTCACAGGACAATCTGCGAATGATGTGACATACATCACCAACAACGGAGAAAAAAGTGAACTGAAAACACTAACAGATCAGGAGAGGTACTGGAAGGTGCGGCCCGGCAAGGATCGAATCATAGCTGAGCGCTACGAGAACCGATAATGCCACACTCTCGCCGCGCCGATCAGATTCGTGTCGTCTCCCAGCGAAGCCAGGGTCAACTGCGACTTCTCCGCCGGAACAAACCGGCAACCGCCGCGAATCACCGCGTGGATGCGGCCCATAAACAGCTCGGCACTCTTCATTACGCTCCCGCTGAGCACGATCGCATCGGGTGTAAACAGGTTTATCAAATTCGCCAAGCCCAGGCCGAGGTAGTAGGCCTCGCGCTCCACCACTTGCAGCGCGACGACGTCTCGCTCTTGTGCCAGTTCACAGATGCGCTTCGCTGTAATCCCTTTTCGATTTGCATTGTCCGCGGGAGCATGGCTCTCGAACCAGGCCGCCATCGCCGGACCAGCAGCCAGCGACTCCCAACATCCGCGAAATCCGCAAGAACACGCCGGACCGGCAGGATCGATCACCTGGTGTCCGACTTCGGGATGCGCGCCATCGACGCCGCGATAAAGTTGGCCATCGAGAATAATGCCGCCGCCGATTCCGGTCCCAACCGTGATGTAGATCAGCCGCTTTCGATTGCGTCCCGCTCCCCATCCCGCTTCTGCCAGCGCCGCTGCATCGCCGTCGTTTTCCAACGCCACGCGCAGCTTGAACATTTCAGCAAGATCTTTGACCGGACTCTTCCCTCTCCATCCTGGAAGAAAATCGACGTCGCCGAATTCGCCGCGAATGGGGTCGACCGGCCCCGTCGATCCGATTCCGATGCCGGTCACTTCAACGCCAGCCTGGCTCGAGGTTTCGCTCAGCATGCGCGCGATCAGATCGATTCCCGCTGCATAATTCTCAAGATCAGTCGGCGCCTGCATCCGCGACAGCACTTTGCCTTCGTTGTCGACGATGCCGACCGCGATTTTCGTTCCGCCGATATCGACCGCGCCAATCATAGGGATGTCTCAAACTCCACCCGCAACAGAGGGCCCACGCCGCCTGTCTCGGGAAAGTGTGTCTCGACTTGATCGGTCATTGCTGCTGTTGGCTTTACAGGGCATCCGCCAGCTGCAGGAGCTTTTTCATTCCCGCCCAACTCTTGCGCGACGACTCTTCCGGAGAGCCGCCGCCATTCCAGTGCGTCTCGAGACTCACCGCGAAATGGTATCCGTCGCTCTTCAGCGCCTTGAACTGCCCCGCCCAGTCGATCATTCCGCCGCCCACCGGCGCCCAGTCGTATTTCTTGCCCTTTTTGACGGCATCCTTGCAATGGCAGTGACCGATGCGTTCTTTGGGCAGCAGATTGTATCCGTCCGGATAAGGAATTTCTCCGCTAGCAGCCGCGTTGCCCGGATCCCAATTCAGCATGAAATTCGAGGCCTTCACGGCGTCCAGAACCTTGGCAGCCTCGGCTCCAGTCGCTGTGTTACAAGACATTTCGTTCTCCAGAACGAGAATGATTCCCTTCTTCTCCGCCTTGCTGGCAGCGTCGCGCAACTTGTCGTTGATGGCTGCGCGATACGGCGCTTGATCCTCGAGCCGCCAGAAGTCGAAGCACCGCACGCGATCCGTGCCGAATGCTTTCGCCGTCTCGATGGCGCGATCCAATACTTCATCCTGCTGCTCCAGAGTGAAATTGGCACCAAAGCTCTTGGCCTCGCTGAATTTCGACTTCGGCGCACCCGGCCAGTCGACCTTGAAAAGCGGGCTGGCGATATCGGTCACCTTCAGCTGGTATTTCTCGAGGATGCGCTTAGCCTCGGTCACCTCTTTTTCGTCGAGGTTGACGATGTTCTTTTTCCACATGCCGCGCAGTTCGATCCAACTCATACCGAATTCGCGCGCCGCGACTTCGCAGGAATGGCCGAAATCCTGGGAAATCTCGTCATTGATAACAGCCACGCGAAAAGGGGAATTGAAGCCGCTCAGCGCAGCCAGACGGGACGTGGCACTCATGGCGGCCAACGCGGTCATTCCGGCTAGGAATTCGCGGCGGGCTACGGGAGCAAGCATCAGAGACTCCTCAAACTTCATGGTCCAACCTGAAAGAGGGTGCCACAAATCTATCACCATCGAAAAGGTAGGCGGAAGCGACGCTGGAAGGGGCGCGGAGAAGCAGAGCTGTCAGGATCTCGAGCGGTTCAGGGAACGAAGCTCGGCAGGATCTTCGCGCACAAAACAAAACGCCCGGGACTCGATTAGAGTCCTGAGCGTCTGTTGATCAGCCCTCCCCCAAGTGCTGCTCAAGAACAACTCTATGCCTGCCCCCGGAAACCGTAAATGGCTCCCTCGTGCCATTACCACCAGGAGCCGCGGAATCAATCTTGCGCGCAAAACAAAACGCCCCAGACTCAAATTGAGTCCTGGGCGTCTGTTGATCAGCCCTCCCCCAAGTGCTGCTCAACAACGACTCTATGCCTGCCCCCGGAAACCGTAAATGGCTCCCTCGTGCCATGCCGGGCACGAACGTCACACCAAATCCTTGCCCACAAAACAAAACGCCCCAGACTCAATTTGAGTCCTGGGCGTCTGTTGATCAGCCCTCCCCCAAGTGCTGCTCAAGGACGACTTTATCCCTGGTCCACCCCAGAGTAAATGGCTCCCTCGTGCCATGTATGGCACGAACGTGTGGGCAACCGTGCTTCCCTCTTCTGAATCGGCTGGCTAGTCCGCGGGGAAGTACTCGGAACTTGGTAACCCGGCCAACTCCCGTCCCTTCTGCGATTTGCCCAGGGTAACTGTCACTAAAGTGCCCCTTGGTAATTTGTACCTCTCCCCAGGCGCACGCAAAATCAAGGTGCCTACCACTTCGCAGTCCAGCAGTTGTCGCTTCTTGGGGAGCAACGGCGCTGAACAATCAAAACTTGGCCGGCTCGACGTGAGGAGTAGTAGATGTCCCGCAGGAAGGCGACAATTCTTTGTATTGACGACCACCTGAACGGTCTGATTGGCCGCAAGATGTTGCTCGAACAGAGCGGCTATGAAGTCCTGGAAGCGACCGGTGGCGACGATGGTCTGAAGCTGTTCCGCACCCGGCCCGTGGACGCCGTCGTCCTCGACTACCAGATGCCGGGAATGAACGGCGACGTTGTGGCCGCCAAGATGAAGCGCATCAATTCCAAGGTACCGATCATGCTTCTGTCAGGCTATGGTCCGCCGCCTCAGGGCAAGCTGAGTTCGGTGGATTCGTTCGTTTCCAAGTCCCAACCCCCAAATATCCTGCTATCCACTCTGAAAGATTTGTTGGACAGCCCCCACAAACCGTTTTTCTCTCGCTGGCTCGACCTTTGGAAGAGCCGGAATCAGGCGGTGACCCATTGAATCTGCTTAAACTACTCCTCCAGCGAAGTTGCACGCACCGGTTCTCCTGGCCTCGCATTGATCAGAATGGACGCCATTATCAGATCTGCCTGTCCTGTGGAACGGCCTATGAATATGATTGGAGAAAGATGCGGCTCACCAAGAAACTTTTGACCACCGCGCCTGGCAGCGTTCCAGTGATCTCGCATTCTGCATGAGGTGGCGGCCAACACAGCACAGCGTATGAACGCAATGATCGTATTCATGACCGGATTATCGAAACGACCATGACTCCTCCGACCAGAACGTTGGCTCAGACTCGCGCCCCTCGCGCGAGTCTGCGGGGAATTGTTTCCGCCTCGATTCATCTGGAAAACGGCCGGCAACTGACGGGCAAGCTACAAACACTCTCTGTCACCGGAGGCCTGCTGGATCTGGCCGTCTATCTCGAAGAGCGGATCAATATTTCCCTGATGTTTCGCTTTGGTCCTGGCATTTTGCAATCAAAGGCGCAGCTGCTGTTTCCCATGCGCGGTGGGATGGGGTACTTGCAGCCATTCCGCTTTACGCAGCTCGGAATTGTGGAACGTAAGGCGATCGACGCCGAGGTCACGGCGGTGCTCAAGCAATCCGTGGTGGAAAAGTTTGCCAAGAACCGTGGACTCCGCCCTCCGCACTTTTACCTGGAATCCTTCTAGAGCGTCACTCCGTCCACAGGCTCGTACCAAGAACGTCTGAAGAGACACAGTCGAATCTCACTCTGCGTCTTGCGAATCAATGCGCGCGTTCCCGCGAAAACATTTTTCTGAAAGAAATGCGCAGGTTCTTGCACTAAAGTTGCAGCGCGCGTGTCGCTGTGAAAATCTTGGGCGAATTTCAGAATTTTTCTGTTTCGGCGTTCCGCAGGTCGTGTAGTATACGCAACGTTCCCGGGCTCCCAGTTTAGTCTTTCGGCCTTCCGTCCAAATCAAAATTTAAGGCGTCACCCATGAGAGCGAAGAGCTGTCTTGCGCCCTGTGCCGTACTTGTTTTCTTGTTTGTGCTGATCGCGTCCACTTTTTCGATGGCGCAAGCGAACCCGAGCAACGCGAAACCCGCTGAGCCCGTCGTTCCCAGTTCGGTTACCTCCACCACCATTCCAGCGTCGTACTTCGATATGACCACGCACAGTGATGTGCTGACCGGAACGCCATGGCCAACGCCGGCGATTTATGGTTTGCGCCTCTGGGACACCGACACCGGCTGGGGTCAAATCAACACGGCGAGCGGCGTGTACGATTGGACAAATCTGGACAGCTGGGTCGCTGACGCGGCCGCTCACAACGATCAACTCATCTACACGTTTGGAATGACTCCATCGTGGGCCAGTTCCAAACCCAAGGATACGACCTGCGATTACGGACTCGGATTCTGCGATCCTCCGAACGATCTGAAGTCCGACGGCACCGGCACCGATCAGCACTTCATCAATTTTGTCACCACGATCGCCCAGCACGCCCCCACTATTACGTATTGGGAAATGTGGAACACACCTCATGACATCGGACAATGGACCGGGACCGACGCCCAACTCGTGCGCATGGTCAAGGACGCAAACACCTACATCAAGAAATACATTCCCGGCGCCAAAATCATCGCTCCCGCAAACGGCCAGCTGAATTATCCCTATCCCAGTTCCAACTGCACCATGCCCGACAAGATGGGCGGATATCTGGCGGCGGGACTCGGCAAGTACATCGACATCATGGCGTTTCACACGTACTACACGACAGTGCCGGAAGACGTAATTCCCGTCGTCCAGTGCTACCAGAGCACCATGGCCACCTATAACGTGAGCTCTCTTCCGCTCTGGTCTACCGAGGGTGCGTGGGGGTTGGACACCGACTTGCCCTCCCTGACGGATCAAGCGGGTTTCGTCGCCCGGCTCTACCTCTTGCTCTGGTCCAACGGCGTGGTGCGGCATTACTGGTATGCGTGGGACGACGACAACACTGGAACGCTTTCGAATAACGGCGTCATCAACTCAGTCGGCATTGCTTACGAGCAGGTTGAAAGTTGGATGTCGGGCCGTACCATGAGCACCCTGTGCTCCGAGAACACTTCGGGAATCTGGACTTGCGGTCTCACTGGACCCAACGGTTATGCCGCTCAAGCCGTATGGTATGCGGGCGGCACCGCCAGCTACACCGCTCCCAGTGAATACGTGAATTATCTGGACCTGACCGGGGCCACGACCAACATCTCTAGCGGCGCCACCGTAACGGTGGGCGCCGAACCGATCCTGCTGCAGAACCAGGGACAGAGTTCGGGAAATCCCAACTTCGCCTTCGGTGAGGCCACTCCATTTCCCGAAATTAAGGTCGGAAGCAGCGGCACCAGCGGCCCGATCACAATCTCGGCCCAGAACGGCTTTACGGGAACCGTAACTCTGAGCTGTCCGACGACGTTTGGAAGCGGCAGTTGCACGATCACTCCCACCACCGTCAGCACGTACCCGGCAACGGCCACTCTCGTGATTAACGGGACGAGTTTTGCTGCCGGCACGTACCAGATCGGATTGCAAGGTACTTCAGGATCGATCACGAATTCCTTCAACGTGCCTTTCAGCGTGGGCGATTTCTCGATTGTCGGACCGGCATCGCTCTCGTCCGCGCCTGCAAGTCAAGCAACCGCAAATCTCAGTGTCGTCTCTCTCGATTCGTACACCGGCCAGGTGAACGCGACTTGCGATGCTACGGCACTCTCGGGTGCTCAATGCACGCTGAGCGCGGCCAACCCGATCACAATCGGAAGCGGTGCTACGGTTCCTCTAACGGCCACCATCACCGCCCCGAGTGGTGCGGCGTCTGGCACGTACAGCATTAGCATCACCACGCAGGATGTCTCAGGTGCTCCTGAACATTCGCTCGCAATTCCTCTCGCGGTGTCTGCAACTGGCCAGGATTTCACCATCGGCCCGCCCTCGCCGGCGACGCAGACTATCAACCCAGGACAGTCGGCCGCTTACACCTTCACCGTGGCGCCGGTCGGGACATCTTTCACGAACGCCGTGACCTTATCCTGCTCGGGTCTTCCGGCAACTACAACTATTCAATGCAGCTTCAACCCAGCCTCGGTCACTCCGGGCAACAGCGCTGCGACAACCGTGATGACGATTACCACGACGGCGCGTTCGGCGAGTGCCTCGCATCGATTGATCGGAAGCGCGCTCATCTTCCCGTGGCTGGCTCTGCCGGGATTGATGCTGCTCGTCGGGAAGCCAAATCGAATGCGCAAAGGAAGGTATGCGCTGGCGGCTTCACTGGTCGCGCTCTTCTTACTGAGTCTGCTCCTAACGTCATGTGCCGGAGGTACGGGCACCACAGCTGCCGCAACCGGCGGAGGCGGCACCATTCAGCAGCAGCAAGGCACTCCGGCGGGAACATATACCATCAACGCCACCGGCACAGCGGGAACGCTCACCCATCCGGCCAGTGCCGTAACGCTGATCGTGAACTGAGGCTTTCGCGACGGACTTCGGGAACGGCGCAGTGAGCGCTCGGCGGCCTTGTGTTCCTTGTCGGATAGTCGACGATGAAACCTTGCGTACATGTTGTTGCATGCGCACATTCCTAGTAGGCTTTGGGCTCTAGCTGTATCCATACACAATGCTGCGCGTTCCCTACCCAGAGCTCCTTGACACTCTCCAGCGCATCTTACTGAAGGTTGGGTTCGAGGGCGAGCGCGCCGCCCTATGTAGCAGGTTGTTCGCGGAGACGAGCCGCGACGGTGTGTATTCGCACGGATTGAACCGGTTTCCCCTCTTTATCTCGATGACGCAATCGGGTGTCGTCGATATTCATGCGCAACCCAAGGCCGTGAGCGTTTCAGGGGCGTTCGAGAGGTGGGACGGCCAGTCCGGTCCGGGCAATCTGAATGCACATTACTGCATGGACCATGCCATCTCCTTGTCGCGTCAACACGGACTTGGCTGTGTCGCCTTAGCAAACACTAATCACTGGATGCGCGGTGGCACCTACGGGTGGCAGGCGGCCGAAGCGGGAGTCATCGGATTTTGCTGGACGAATACTTCGCCGAACCTTCCACCGTGGGGCGCCAGCGAGCCGCGCCTTGGAAACAATCCGCTGGTGATCGCTGTGCCGCGAAAACAGGGCCACGTAGTTCTAGACATGGCGATGTCACAGTTTTCCTACGGCGCACTTGCTGCGCATCGAATGCGCGGTGAATTGCTGCCGGTCGAAGGAGGATTCGACAGCGAGGGCAAGTTGACTCGAATTCCCGCCGACATCGAAGCCTCAAGACGGCCGTTGCCGATCGGATTCTGGAAAGGTTCGGGCCTGGCTCTGATGTTAGATCTGGTCGCCGCAGCGCTCTCAGGCGGCTGCGCGACATTTCAGATCGGCGCCGTACCGGAGCGAGAGACTCGTCTCTCGCAGGTATTCATCGCGATTGATCCTTCGCGGGCCGGCCTGTCAGATTCCGCCGCGGACATCACCGATCAGGTTATCGAGCATCTGCAGCTGCCGTTCACGTCACCCAATGAGCATGTCCGCTATCCCGGTGAGCAAGTGTTGCGTTCGCGAGAAGAAAATATGCGGCAAGGCGTGCCCGTCGAGCCTTCGATCTGGCTTCAGGTTCAACACATGCTGACGCCCGGCGGCTAGTCCGGTTCGCTACAACGTCTGTTCCTGCGCCTTCTCGATGTGCGTATCAGGAATCGGCCTGCTTTGGTAGAGAGTGAAGTCTTCCACGTTTCTCAAGACGAATGTAGGAACATCTGGCCCGTGTGCCATTTTGAGGTGCGTGAAATCAGCGCCAACGACATCGTCGATCAAGATTGCGGGCCGCAAATCCTCTTTTTCGTAACGAACTTCAACGTCGCGGAGCGAGATGCCTTTTGCATGGCGAATGAAAAAGCCATGACATGGCATCGGACCGAAACGGTTGGGATCGGGATAGTCTGTTTCCAGCTCCGGCGGTCGAATCCCGGCATCTTCCTTCTTGCCTCCACCTTGGTGCTGCACGAAAACGTTGCTGAATGACAAATCTTCGATGAGATGCCCAGGAATCCCGGAGATGATTGACGCCTGCCGCGAGGCCGCGCCAGAAACAACAACATCACAGATATTGACGCGACGAACTTGACCCACGGAAACTCCTTCGGGGCCTCGCATGCGCCTCCCGAGCCGAATGAAGAATGGCACGTCGACCGGTTCGCGCATGGTGATATTGCTGATCGAAACATCTTCCAATAAGGCGCCGTCCACCGACTCAAGCGCGATTCCTCGGCACAGTTCAATCACGCAATTTGAAACCGTAACATTCCGGAAGCCGCCATTCGATTCCGTTCCGAACTTGATTCGCCCGTTGCGCGGGGCTTTCTCAGGACTGATGCGCTTATAAGTCGCGTCGAGCAGACTGCCTTCTTCGAAGCCTCCAGTCACGTAGCAATTCGTAATCGTCACGTTGTCCGTCGACCGGGCATAGCCGAGTCCGAATGAACTCTTCAGGCAGATGCCATCGTCCCACGGAGAATTGACACTGCAATTCGAGATGCGCACGTTCCGGCAGCAGTCGACGTCAATGGCGTCGCGGTTGGTATCGATCTTCAGATTATCGATGGTCAGATTGTCGACGCCCGTCGCGAGAATCGCGAAATGTCCGCCATGGAGGATGGAAAAATCACGGAAGGTGACGTTGCGGCAATTCTTCATGCTGATGGTTTTGTTGCCCACGCCCGGATCAAGCGCCTTATCGCCACTTCCACGGCTAAGCCCCTTGCCCCAAATCAGCCCCGGGCCGAGAATCGAAACGTTATCGAGATCCTCGCCCCACATCAGACTGTTACGCCAGTGACTGTGTCCGAAGTCCTGATATTTATCCCAGGCGATCGGCTCAGGCGGATCGTAGCCTCCGCTGCCCGGCGCAGGCGGCTCGGCAGCCACGATTACGGCGCCCGGGGCGAGATACAAAATGACATTGCTCTTTAAGTGGATCGAGTAACAAAGATACCGTCCCGGGCCGAAGGTCACGATGCCGCCACCAGCCGCTGAAGCGGCGGCGATTGCCTGGTCGACGGCCGGGGTATCGAGAGTCTTGCCATCGCCGGTGGCTCCAAACGTTTTCACCTCATATTGAATGGGGGTGGCAGAACCAGGCGCGGCCTGCGCTGAAATCACCAGCGAACCGAGCGCCATGCCGGCGGCTCCCGCTCCACCAAATTTCAGGAACTCTCGTCGTGCAGTATTGTCATTCGACATGGCGATTGTTCTTCCTCCACAGGGGATCTGATCTCCTGACGCTCAGGTGCTTCGTTGCTGATCCGCGGCAGAATAAACGATGACGTGCCGTGGGTCCACGAATAAACAACATATCGCCGCCACGAACAAAACGGCTGGGCAAAATCTATATTGGCCTGCGGTGCCAGCGCTGTTGCACGACGCAGACTCGCGCCGAAAGAAGCCAGAAAGGGCGCTGCCACTACAGTTGACTTACGAGCGCAATCCCGTCAAATCATAAATTCTAAACACTCGTTTCAGCATCGCTAAACACAAGAGATTTGCATCGAATACTACAACCCGACGCATGATATATTCGCGCATTCAATTGCCCGAGTTTCACGGACACGAAGATACATGACACTTCACGTCGGACTGATTGGCGGTGGAAACATCAGTGAGACCCATGCGCGGGCTGCGGCCGCGATTCCCGGGGTCGCGATCGCAGCCGTCTACGGCACCAATACCGTCAAAGTGCAGCATCTCGCTCACACCCACGGCGGACAATCGTATGATGATTTCGAAGCATTTCTCAATCACCGTCCGATGGATTTCGTTGTTGTCGGAAGCCCGTCCGGTCTGCATGCTTTCCATGGCATTGCGGCAGCGGATCGCGGACTGCATGTCCTGACTGAAAAGCCGATTGAGATCTCAACCGAACGCGCAGATGAACTCATCGCCGCGGCGCAGAAATCTGGCGTAAAACTGGGAGTGATGTTCCAGGATCGCTTCAAGCCCGATATTCGGCGTTTGAAACAATCGATCGACAGGGGCGCAATCGGCAAGCCTCTGCTCATCGACGCACGTGTGAAGTGGTACCGCCCCCCCGAATATTATGGTGGATCGAGGTGGCGCGGAACACTGGACATGGATGGCGGCGGGGCGCTGATCAACCAAGCTGTGCATAGCATGGATCTCCTGCTTTGGTTATTTGGGGACGTGATTCGCGTGCAGGCCCGCACAGCCACTGCGTTACACAAAATTCAAGGCGAGGACACGGCCGTCGCGCTGTTGGAATTCGCCAGTGGCGCGCTCGGAACATTGCTGGCCACAACCGCAGCCTTTCCGGGATACCCGAGGCGGATCGAAGCTACCGGAACCCAGGGTACGTTGATTCTGGAGCATGACCGGATTGTCGCGGCAGATCTACGAGTCGCCTCAAACGGAATGACGGTGAGCCCTCCGTCGCAAGACAACGAAAACATCGCCTCCCCGGTCGTAAGCGACTTCAGCGGGCATCAGGCAATCATTGAGGATTTTATTCGCGCGATTCGAGAAAACAGTACGCCAGCCTGCGATGGCCTTGAAGGAAGGCGAAGCATCGCACTCGTGGAAGAAATCTATCGCGCCGCTCAGAGGAATCGAGAATAAGACTCGCGGCGATCTGTCCCGCTAATCCTCGGGAGTGTCTACATACGATCGGTTCAAGTCGCGCACCGACCCGCAGCCGAGAAGTTTCAGTGTGCGGTCCAGGTCGGCTCGCAGGATCTCGAGGGCGCGCGTAACGCCGGCTTCCCCGGCAGCGGCCAGACCATACGCATAAGCTCTTCCGCAGAGAACCGCACGTGCTCCCAGGCATAGCGCTTTCACCACATCGGTTCCACGGCGAATGCCGCTATCCAGCAGAACCTCGGCTTTCCCGTTCACCGCCGCAACGATCTCCGGCAGGACGCGCATCGTCGCTGGCACACCGTCGAGCTGGCGGCCTCCATGATTCGAAACGACTATGGCGGCCGCGCCGTGATCGAGCGAGCGCAGGGCATCTTCGACAGTAAGGACACCCTTAATCGTGATCGGGCCCTTCCAAAGATCGCGGATCCAAGTCATATCTTCCCAGAAGAACGCTTCTCGCGTCATTGAAGTGTGAGCGTCGCCCACGCGCAACGGACCTCTGCCTGGGAGCACGATGTTGGGCATGGTAGGTAGCCCACCGTGGAGCAAGAAGCGAGCCAGCCATCGTGGACGCGCAAATAACTGTGGCATGAACGCAATCTGCGACCAGACGCTGCCTCGCAAAAGCTGATTCATCCCATCTCGTACTTCGCGCTCCCGGAGACCGATCACCGTTGTATCGATGGTGACCACCAGAACTCTGTAGCCAACTTCCAGGGCACGGCTCATGGCTTGTTCCGCCGCCGCACGCCCACCCGTCAAGTAAAGTTGGAACCACCCAGGCCCGGACGACGCGGCTTTCACGTCTTCGAGCCTGTGACCTGAGACAGTAGAGAGGATGTACGCCGTCCCCGCATTTCCGGCAGCCCTTGCGGCGGCAACCTCACCGCCCGGATGCATAATGCGGCAGTACCCAACGGGAGCAAGCAACACGGGCATCGACAAGTCAATGCCGAGAACGCTGGTGCGAAGATCGGAACTCTGGATCGCTACCGCGTGACGCGGGCGAAAAGTAATGGCATCGAATGCGCGCCGATTTTCGCGCAGCGTGAGCTCGCTCTCGGCGCCTCCGTCGATGTAATTGAAAACTATCTTTGGAACTCGGCTTCGGGCGAGCTCTCGCAGATCGTCGATGTTCACGACCCGAGGCGAGGCTACGGCGCGCGAACCCCCGCTCACCGCGAGACTCCGCCTTTGGCGGCGCCGAGTCCACGGCTGGAGCCTGTTACCAGACCGTTCTTACCGTCTAAACGGAAAGCCTTGAGGATCATAGAGTCATTTGACGTCCGCCAGCTCGAGATGCGGCGTAAGCGCCTGAATCAGAGCCAACGCCACCAGATAAGCCGAACCAGCGATCACAAAGGGAATCATGTAACTGCCGGTCCACTGCAAAACATAGCCCACGATCTTCGCCATCAGCATGCCGCCAATGGCACCCGCCATGCCGCCAATGCCGACAACCGAGCCCACGGCCTGTGTTGGGAATACATCGGAAGTCAAACTGAACAGATTCGCAGAGAAGCCCTGATGCGCGGCGGCAGCAAGCCCAATCAACAACACCGACCCCCACAAGCTTTCCATGCGATATGCGAATACGATCGGAACTACACTCAGAGCGCACACCAGCATTGCGGTCTTGCGGGAGACGTTCACACTCCTTCCACGATGAATCATTGAAGAGGAAAGCCATCCACCTGCGACGCTTCCGATGTCCGCGAGCACATAAATTACCATGATCGGCAATCCCAGCTGCATCAGTTTGAGCCCGTGGTTGCGCTGTAGAAAATCTGGAATCCAGAACAGCAGAAACCACCAGATCGGATCTGTAGTGAATTTGGCGATGACGAACGCCCAGGTTTGGCGGTACGAAACCAGTCTGCCCCACTTGATCTTGGGTGGAGACTTCGGACGATCGCTGACGATATATTCCCTTTCTGCTCGCGTCAGCCGCGGATGTTCTTCCGGCTTGCGGTACAGCATCAGCCAGAACACCAGCCACACAAATCCCAGAGAGCCGGTCGCGACGAAGGCCATTCGCCAGCCATAGTGGATCGTGATCCAGGGCACGATCAGCGGAGTAAGAATCGCTCCGACGTTTGAACCGGCATTGAAGATTCCTGTGGCAAGCGCTCGTTCCTTCTGCGGAAACCATTCGGCTACCGTCTTGATGCTGGCCGGAAAGACTCCCGACTCGCCCAACCCTAAAGCGGAACGGGCAACGATGAAGCTAAAGAACGAGCCCGCGCCCGCGTGCGCTATGGAAGCCAGGCTCCAGAAAATCATCGACAACGCGTAGCCCAGCCGCGTGCCCAGGCGGTCGATCAGTCGTCCCACGGCCACCATACCCACGGCGTAGGCCGCCTGAAAGGCGAAGACCAGATTGCTGTAGTCGATCTCGTTCCAGCCAAGATCGTGCTGAAGTGTGCTCTTCAGAACGCCCAGAACCTGGCGGTCCATGTAGTTCTTGGTAACTCCGAATAGAAGCAGAGTGCAGATTACCCAGCGGAAGTGACCAACTCCCGCCGAGATGGCCCGAGGGAGACTCGAAGGCGCCTCAGGAGCGGGCGTCTCCATGCCGGAGTTGGCTGCGGGCTGCATAGGGTCATTCTATTTCTTGTGCCCAGCTTCCAGTCCGGAACCTCCTTGATCGCACCGCGTTGGACGTTTACCACTCCGAACTGGCGGTCTTCGCCTTCGCGTGAGCCGCCATCGCCCAAAGAAATGAAATGCGATGAACGGGCACCGAAGCATTCGGATGAAATCCGATGGGCATCAGGACCGCGTCGCCGTCGCGCGCGACCGTTACGAACTCCGGATACTCCGTATCGTTGTACACCAATCGGATGCCGAATGCAGGATCGGATCGGTCATATTGAAGAAGACGTAAATCTCCTCCAGCATTTTGGCGTGTTCCTGAGGGCAGGGAGCGGAACTCACTCCTGATTCGCGAGGCGGTACTGGATGCTTCTCTCGCGCTTGCTGGCTGCGCGGCATTCAAATGGATCGCGGAGACGAGAAACACATGCAAGTGCTTGTCAGAATGGAGCCGACGAGCGGACTTGAACCGCTGACCTGCCGATTACGAATCGGCTGCTCTACCAACTGAGCTACGTCGGCCTGTGATCGATTCTAAATGGCAGGGTGGAAACCGTAAAGATCCGATCTGTTTGGATCGCAGCCAAGTGCACAAAGGCTGCCCGCGGTATCCCGTTTGAGTCCAACGAAATGTAGGTGTTTTAGGCCGGTCGCGCGGCGACTAGAGCGTCATACTCCTGCTGCGATGGTCCCGGCAACAGGACCCACATCGTGTACACACCAATCGCGGTTCCGAATGGGATATTGAACAGCGAAATGAACGCCAGCACGAGCGCGATGATGCGCCCCCAGCCTTCGCGCTTCAGCAGTCCCCAACCGGCGAGGAAACCACAAGCCGACTTGGCGAGAACGATGATCCCGAGCGTGGTCACGATGGAACTCAGGAAACCGGTCGGCAGTTGCGGAGGAGCTCCCATTTCGTGCAGGTGTACGAATAACGTATTGCCGACAATGATAAGGATCAATCCCCCGATGGCATTGAACGCCGACATCGCGAGCCACAGAATGCCGAGGAGGTGCAGATGTTGTTGCACGCGTCCAGGCATCGTTCGCACGGCCACAATCGATCCGACGATCTGTTTGCCGCACTTGCTGCAAAATGATTGGCCCGGCTCGACTGTAGCGCCGCATCCATCGCAGAACATGTCTTTCGCTCCTGCTCGTGACCGCCAAACAATCCGACTTACGAGAAGCCTTCCTCAGTAAGTACGAAAACAATACAGAAAGAGTTCCGTTCCTGTGTGAATGGTTACGTTGAGTCGGCGGGAACGAAGTCGGACCTGCAAACGAAAAGGCCGCCCGGCAACAGGGCGACCTCTTCTTTCAAGGGAGAATAGTTCCAACGGAGGCTTTGAAATTCCGTCAAAACTTTCTGCCGAAATCTTATGAGCCTAAAAACAGGGGTGTCAAGCGATTTTTAGGAAATAAATGTCTTTGTTTTCAATAATTTAAAGAATCGATCAACACCGCCGGTGCGTGTACCAAATTGAGACAAAATCACCATTTGCCAGTCCTAAGCCGATCTTTCTAAAGCCACTTACCCAGCCCCGGAGGCGATTTTAACGCCCCTCCCGAGGGCCATCCGACCCCTCCGATACCACGCCTTTCACCGCCGCCTCGGTGAGGCGCAGGGAGATGAATTCCATCTGTTCCGGCCGATCGAACACCCTATCCGGGTAGAAACGCTTCATCAAAATGCGAATCCCTCCAAAGGCGATGCCGGCAATAATCGCAAGTCCCGCTAGAATCGCGCACAGAATCACGATATTCAGGATCAACATGTACAAGTCGCGAACTTGCCGGTCGCTGGTTGGAGTGTTCCATGTGACGTTAGCTTCGTAGTTCACCATCCCCAGCAGAGATTTCGCATCGCTGTCGGAAATGCCTCCGGTGGCGATCGCAACAATCGGTCCCGTGCGTTTGTCGAAGAACGTCCCAGTCCCACCAACGGTGGAGATTCCAGACTGCGGTTGCGCGACCTGATGAGCCGAATCAATGCGCCGCAGATGATCGGCCGCGAGTTGTGGCGTGGGATACGAGATCAACATCAGCGTGGCTTCCCCGCTCGATGCGCCGTAGTGGGCAACCGTCACTTCCGAGCTGACGCCGAAGTCCACCAAATCTGCTGAAATCGGGGATGCAATCGCATTTAGCGCAGCCGGTCCCATCACGTATTTCTGCGTATTCGTAATGTAGCCGCCATGCGGCAGGAACTCGATGAACGTTGGCAGATTGCCATTGTTCCCGACGGGACGCGGCAGCATTCCCGCCAGTTCCCGCAACTGCTCTCCCGACATCGGCGATTCGTGGCTGAACTGCGCATCAATCAAAATGTGGCCGCGATAAAAGAGCGCGCGGTCTCCCAGAGAAGAACCCTGGTCTCCGTAGCTCTCCTTCGTCATGTTGGGCTGCAGATAAAACGTGTACGCACCAAACGCCCCGGAAGCATCGGTAAATCGCGCCGCGCGGATCTTCAGGGTGCGCCCGTCGTCGCGCGTGTACGTCGCGGACGCGAAATCACTGAAGCGATATTCCTTCAGCACATCTGCGTTCGTCGCGTCCGCCGCCGCCGGATCGATGCTGGTGCGCGGAGATCCCTGCATCTGCCATCCGCCAAACTGTTGCGGAAGCAGCGCTGGAGCCTGGCTTCCGGGCGGGTTCGAGGCGAAAACTGCACCCGGGACACACGCCAAAGCGGCGATGAAAACTGCAAAAAGACAGGCGAATCGGGGGAATTTAAGGACGCTGCGCATGAATAGAAAAGCCCTGTGTATTAGACCACAGGAAGCCAGGAAAAGTTTCCTCCGGACGCGAAGTGCTTGATTTTACGGCAATTCCCGCCCGGCGAGGTACTAGTCACTTTCGTGCATTCCCGCTACCCGTCAGGGCCATTCACACAACCGCCACCCGAGGGCACACTATCTCTGGGTGACAGAATGCCATCGGGCAGTGTGGGAAAGAGCCAGCGCCGCGGAAATCGTATGAAAGCGGTTCTTCCCGTGAGAATTAAGGGCAAGGACAGCGCCGGAAAGATTTTTGATGAACTGGCGCACACGCTGGATGTGACGGCTTCCGGCGTGCGATTAGGTTCCGTTCGCCGCGAATTGAACACGCTCGAGGAGATTACAGTTTTCTATCGCCAGCGAAAATTGCAGTTTCGCGTGGTCTGGACCAAAAGAATGAAAGATACCTCTGAATTTCAGGTCGGTCTGCAGGCGGTAACGCAAGACAAAGAAGCGTGGGGGATGTCGGTGGAGCAGCAAAACGCGCCCGAGCCACCCATGGCCCGAGCTTCAGGGGTCGCATAGAAAAGGGATCGTTTAAGAAAAGGGGAAAGTATGGGCTATCAATTCCGCAATCTTTGGTTAGATGAACAGGGTCAGGACGTCGCAGAGTACTCGGTGATGCTCGCGGTAATCCTCGTCATCGTCGTGGGCACGGTCCGGCTGATTGGCTCCAATGCGAGCAACGTTTTCTCGCAGGTCGGCAGCGCGATTCAGTAGCAACCCGATTTATTTAAAGTTCGTGTCGAGTACGTCGGGCCAGCGGCTCTCTTGAGGTCGCTGGCCATTTTCATAGGCCTCATAAACACGGAGTTCGGCAGAGGGCCCGTTACTCTGGTCACTTGCCCTGCCAGTGCCTTCCGCTGTGCAATCTCTATATGAGTCGTATCTTTGGTTTTCTTACCCTGCTGATCGGATTAGGAATCGGCTTGTACTTCTACGCCCACCAGGCGCAGAGTGCTTCTGCCGCAGCCGGCGCGAACAATCCCAGGGCTGCTGTTGACGTCGTTGGCGTTCGTTCCGATTTGATGACAATCGCTCAGGCTGAACGCGGCAATTTTGCGCTTGAAGGAAAGTACGTCTCGCTCGACGAACTGATCTCGAGCAAGTCCCTCAGCGTCGCCCGGCAGCGCCCTCCTTATAGCTATAGCGTCGAAACCAGTTCCACCGCCTTTCGCGTAGTTGCCACTCGCTCTGGGGAAAACACCTCTCGCACTCCCGCGGAGATCTCGGTCGACGAGAACATGGTTTTCCAGACGTCCGAGTAGGCAATTTGGAGCGCTCTGCACCATCCTGCGTGCGGTAGCGTACAGTTTCGGCTGTATTTATCCCCACGACCAAAAGAGTAGGGTCAAAGAAGGATCGGTTTCGCACTCAGCCTGGTGCCTGGAAGGTTCAGAGGTGTCCATCGTGCAACGTGAGACGGAAGAAGCCGAATTGTCGCGTCTCCGCAGAGAGCAAAGTAGGACGCGGCAGGACGAGGTCTTTGGAGGTTTGACCTCGGACGAACGGGCTGCGTACGACAAGAAGGAAAAACGTCTCCAGGAACTGCGGCGCCGGATATTCCAGAAAGACAGAGTGCTGCGGCGGATTTCGGCGGCATGAAGCCGACAGCAGCATCCTGTAGCTTCACCAATACGTTTCCTGGTCCATTCGCCCGGTCAAGCTTCTGACGATTTACGATGGTCACATTCCCTCGCGAGTAGAGAATCAATCCGAATTCGCGAAGATGGATGAAGACGGTCAGGCGGTCCATGAAGATTGCGATTGCGAAAAGCTCAACGCCAGTGGCGCTCCTGCGATTCTTCTGCGAAAACCTGCCCACGACGTCCTGCAATATCCACGCAAAAGCCCTCCTGAGCAGAGAATATCGTGGGATCTCCACGATGTTCTCGCCCAGCGTTCTGGACAATCGTGTCCTCGAACTCGCTGTCTGTATCACCGACTTTGTCTAGAAAGTAGACACTGCTTCAAGAACATTCACGGAGGCTCCGACGAATGTGAGGAGGAGGAGGAGGTAAGCAGATCTCTTAGGATTACTGACCGGCGGCTTTATCCAGCTTGCTGGCCATCTTCACGCCGCTGAGTCCGTCCACGTATTTCGCGATACCGCGGTAGAGGGATTCGGCGATGCGCTGGCGGTACTCGCTGGTTTCGAGCCGGTGCTCGTCGGCCGGGTTCGATACGAAGGAAATCTCCGCCAAGATCGACGGCATATTGGCGCCAATCAGCACGATGAAGGGGGCTTTCTTCACCCCGCGGTTCCGGATCGCAGGACTCTTCGCCGCCAGTCCGCTGTGCAGCGACTCTTGAACGTCCCCGGCAAACTCGCGCGACTCTTCGATCTTTTCTTTTAAGGCGATCTTCTTTACCAGATCCTGCAGCTCGTAGATCGATTTCTCCGATACGGCGTTTTCGCGCGCCGCCACTTCCAGCGCTTCCGGAGACGAAGTGAAATTCAGGTAGTACGTCTCCACTCCTCGCGCCTCAGAATCGTGGCTCGAGTTGGCATGAATCGAGATAAACAAGTCCGCCCGCTGCTGGTTCGCAATCGCCGTCCGCGTTTCCAGGGGGATGAATGTGTCATCCTTCCTCGTATAGACGACTTCCGCTCCCAGCCGCGTTTCTAGTAGCTTGCCCAGCCGGCGCCCGACTTCCAATACCAGATCTTTTTCTTCCAGGCCATTCGGACCGATGGTCCCGGTATCGTGACCTCCGTGGCCAGGATCGATCACGATTTTCCCGATCTTCAATCCCAGCGCGCGAATCAACGAACGATCTCCGCTGGCGGTGGGCCGAGCCTCACGCGCATCCAGATCCGAATTCTTGCGGCTCGACACGATCCGCGATGAAGACTTCGCGGCTGGACGACTAGGAGCGTGCGTCTCGGCCGCTTCGACCGGTGTATCGTCGTCATCGTCGTTGTCGACAATCACCTTGGTCGGCGCAGGAGTCTCGCGGGTGGCGTCCACACGCTTCGGCAAATCGGGCATTCCCCGTTTCGAGGCGGCAGCGCCCTTCGGCACAACTTTCGTGTCGTCACTTACGTCTTGCGTCGTAACCGGAGCCTTCCCCGCTTGAGCTTTTAACTCCTCCTTCGGTGTCGAAGAGGACTCATCAGCATTGGCAGTTTCCGAGTCCACCTTCGATCCCGCTTTTGGCGGAGCTTCGACGTCCGAGGCCGCAACCTCATCCCTGGTCGGCTTCGGACGCGCGCCCTTGGCATTGTTCTTGCCATGAATATCGATGATCAGACGGTACGGATTCGGCAGCAGAAACGCGTCATAGTCCGACAGATCGTCGACTTCCAGCACTACCCGCGTACGCCCGGGCTGAAATTGCGCCACTCGGATTTTCTTCAGGAATCCATCGTCGACGTCAAAGCTCTTGCCCACCAGCGTGGAGGCCAACTTCGTATCGCGCAGATCGAAAAAGATCCGGTCAGGATTCGGCAGCCGTTGCGAACCAAACTTGATCTCGCTCTCCAGGTCGATCGCTACCCGCGTGTAGTCCGGCGTCGACCAGTGCCGGATGGCAGTCACCCGCGGCAGGTGTGCGGATTGGCGATCGGTCGGCGCGGGAGCCGATGCGTCCGCGCGAGTATCCGCATCCTTACTTGCCGGATCCTTCGAGGCCGCATCCTTAGTAACTGGAACTGCAGCATTGAGCGCTGCACTGGATCCTGCATCCGCCGGAGTCTTGGATTTGCCCGAACTCTTGGCCGCGATCTCCTTGCCCGGCTTCCTCTTGGTCTCAGCCTTCTTCTCATCCTCGTCACGTTGGAGTTCGGCGATGGCTTGCTGCGCATCCGGTACCAGACGGTTATGCGGATACCGCAGCAGAAACTCGTCAAACACCGCGCGAGCCTGCTCAGGATTGTTCAGGTCGTCTTTATAGATTTCGCCGATAGTGAACAGCGCGTCGCAGCGGTACTTACTGCCGGGATACTCCTTGCGCAGAAACTTGTATTGCGCGATCGCTCCGGTCAGGATTTTGTCGTCATCGAAGCGCCGCCCCATCTCCACCAGCGTCTCGGCCACAGCCACTGCGCTCGGATCGGCTTTCGTGGAAGTCGGCGCGCCGTAGTAAACGTTTCTGTAGGCGTTGATGACGCGCTGATAGTCGCGGCGGCTGCGCTCGGTCGTGGGACGCCCGTTCAGCGCTTCCCGCATCCGGTCGGCGGCGGCATAGCGGTCCTTGGCCCACGCTTCCCCGTGACGCGCGCGCGCGTACGCCGGCACTCCAGGAAGCGCCGCCAACAGCAGCACCGCTCCCCAGCCCAACCTACGCTGGCTCAATTTCATTTTCAAAGTCGCCGGTCCGTTACTGTCAAGATCCGTCGTTGCAGTTGAACTGCCGAGGTACCTGAGAGATTCCAAATAACAACTTGCCCTGGGTGCCCCATTTCCGGCCGATTTTGCCGGAAGTGGGGATTTCCATCCCCGCCACCAAATTCTAGTGGAACAGATGCCGCCAACCTAGTCCGTGTTGCTGATGTAAAGCACACCCCTCGCATCCCGTTGAACATGCACAGGATCGTGGGACGCCGTCGAAGGCGAAAGATCCGACCCTCCGTAATACAGGTTCGTAATCCTGCGCACATATTTCTGCGTTTCGGCATAGTGCGGGACTCCGGCACTACGCGCCACCGCTCCCGATCCCGCGTTATAAGCGGCCAGGGTCAAATTCACGTCGCCGTTGTAGTTCTCCAGAAGCTGCTTCAGATGCCGTACGCCGGCATCCACATTCTGCTCGGGATCAAACGGATTCTTCACGTTCAGCGACCGCGCCGTCGAGGGCATCAGCTGCATCAGCCCCATCGCGCCCTTGCGCGAAACCGCATTGGAATTGAAGTTGGATTCTACCTTCACCACCGCCCGCACCAGGTTCGGGTCGACATTGTGGCGGGCCGCCGCCATCACAATCGAGGCGTCAATCTCGTCCTGCGTGGCCTGATGTCCGCGGGCATTCGCGGCAACGATCTTCGCATTCGCCGACTGTTCTGAATCGTGCCCGAAATATTGGCTGATCTCTGCCGCCGCGGAGCGCGCTGCCTGCATCGAAGCCGTATTCGCCGAAGGCACCGCCTTCCAGCGATTTTCCTTCGTGCTCCAATAAACCAGGCCCGAGCGTTTCGGCTGCGCAGCTTGCGTTTGTCGCGCACGCGCTGGAGCGTCATCTTCATTTACATAGATCTTGCGTCCGTGCTCGTCGGTCGTGGTGATTCCCTGCGTGCGACCGTCGCCTTCGGCAGCGCACACCGTAGGCATCATGAGTGAAAAGGAGGTCGCGATTGCCGTGGTGGCCGTCAGCATCAACGCGAGTTGCAGGCGCTTGCGCATATCCGGGTAGTCCTCGTTAACCAAAACCCTCACGGGGAAGGATTTAGACAGACCGCACCCTTCCTTCTTCCACCCGGAACCTGACGGAGAACATCAACCAGAGTAGGTCGATTATAGGCGGGGGTCCGGGGCCCGGCAATCTCTCCGAAGGGTGTAGAACCAGCGGAGTAATTTTCCGCAAGCACTTGAAACGTAACTAGATTAGCCCGTTTCAACATTGCCAGGGCAGATGCCCCAGGTAACCATCCGGCAGGTTACCCTCGGCAGCAACGCCCGTCCCGTGGCCAGACTCCAGCTAGATTTGACTCCAACTCTATTTCCCCGGCCCGCCGTTCCCCTCCATCTCTTCTAGCATCTTCCTCACTTCGTTCAACTCTGCTTCCTTCCGACACTTCAGCCACCGCGACCACCACCAAATCACCGGCTGCATGACGACACAGGCGATCAACAGCGCTCGCCACTCTTTCGGGCGCGCCTTCACATCGAGCCCGATCGTTCCCCAGTTCACCGCTGTGAGCACGGCGCAGAAAACAAGCCAGCCCAGCGACACATACACCGAGACCCTCAGCAGCCGGATTCGAGCCAACGCTCTCCTTTGCCAAAGCTCCAGAAACCCTCGCGTTGATTGAATGTCCGACCGCCACATTCCCCTCTGGAACCATATGCGGTATCCGGCGGTGACCATCACCAAAACGCAGACGCCCGTCGCCCAACCGGACCCCATCCAGCCGGCGTGACTCCGCAGGAACGCCGCAAAAATCAGGAGCCCCACCAGCGCGGCCCCGCTCACTGCGTTGCCGATCACGAAGCGCGATTCCTGCAGCTTGATCCTCCGCTGGATCTTCCGCTCAATATCCGGCGACGGACGCGCCACCGAGCCCCACTGCTCTTGCCAGCTCTCAAGTTCCTGGTCTTCCATCATGGCCTCACTCCCATCGCATCCTTTAGCGCTTTTCTGGCCCGGTTCAGTCGCACCGCAACATTGTTTTCCGTAATGCCGACGACCTCTGCGATCTCAGCGTGCGACAAGCCTTCGAGCATCAGCACAATCATCTGACGATGCGTCACGGCCAGCGACTGAATCGCCGTCATAAGCCTCTCCCGCTGATCCGTTCGCGCCGCGTGCTCCTCTGGATGCGGCCGCGGATCGACCGGCTCGTCCGATTCCTCCAGTTCCTCCAGCGGCTGGTGCAGCGGCTTCCGCCTCCACACGTGCGTCAGCCCACGGTTGTGCGCGATGCGAAACACAAACGTGCGCTCCGAACACTCTCCGCGAAAATGGGCTAGCGCCTGCCAGATCGCCAGCACGATCTCCTGCACCAACTCCTCGCGGACGCTCGCCACTGCCTCGTACCCGTAAGCCAGTCGCGAAATAGCGCCGCCGTGCTCCCGAAGGACGCGGTTGAACTGCTGTTCCAAAGCGCGGCGACCTTCGCTCACGAACGTGACCTCGCTACCGGCTCATTTCGAAGAACGAGCCCCAAAGAACACCCAGCATCACGAACCAAAGATCTCCCCAACGATCTCCTTCGTGTAACTTCGTGTCCTTCGTGGTTCAAGCTTTCCTCCTCCGGGCGAAGCCTATCGTTCCGCCACCGCATATCGTCCGGTGCGATAGCAGCGGCTGAAAATCAGAGCGACAATCACCAACACGATCGGCGTCAAAACGCTGCCCTCAGGGCCGGCAATCCCGCCGGTGAGCCAATACGGCCCACTCACCACGGAACTAAACGCGTTGTGGTAGGGCAACATGCCGCTGTCCGGAACGCCGTAGAGAGTCTGTCCCCAATCGTAGGCTGCGTGAAAGCCGACGGCACACCACAGATTTCCCGTCCGGCGCAAAAACAGGCAAAGCAGCAGCGCGATCAACCCAGTCGCAACCACACCGACTCCAGTCTCGTTCGCGTTAAACGAGTGCCCGAATGCAAACATTCCGGACATCACGAGCGCCGCCGGCCAGAAACCAATTCCGGAAGCGAGCGTGTACTGGATATATCCGCGACACAAGAATTCTTCGCACAGTCCGGCCACCAGGAAGGCGATGCCCCATGCCGCGACCGCCGACAAAATCGCGGTTCCGTGAAGTGCAAATCCGAGTATGCAAAACCCGTGAAGCAGAAACATCGCAAACAGCGTGCCGCTGATCGCCAGAAAGCCCGAGAGAGCCCCAATCCAGAAGTCTCTTCCCAGCGCCAGACGCAGCGGCAAGCCGTATTCGCCGAATCTCCGATGCTCGATTTTCCCCATGATCCCGGTAGCGACGCAGAGAAGCAGGAAAGCCATCCCTTCCGATCCAAACATCAGGAGTGGAGTGACCGTCACTTCTCCCCCGTGCTTCTGGGCTTCCCGAAATCCTTGAACGCCGCCGTTGCGGATAAGAAGGAAGCCGCCAAGCAAAACCACAACCAGGACGACAAAGATCGCCGCCCTCCAGCCCGCCCTCAGCCCGCCCGGCCCTACAAAGATCGCTTTCCACCAGGACGAACGGTAAGCACGAGTCCCGGAAACTTCCTTCGTTAGGACGCCCGCACCCCCAGCCTTTAATTGATTCGAGAATGTCATGTCTTTTCCTCCCTGTACCGGGTAGTCTCCGGGCGGCAAAAAACATTACATGGGAGATTCAGCGGGGTTTCGCCAGTCAAAATGGTCTCTAGAGAGCCGATCTTACGCAGTTAGTTAGTCATGCAGCAGCAAAACTTGTCATCCTGAGAGAAGCGAGCTCGAACGAGCTCGCGCAGTCGATGGACCCCTTTCAGCTTGATAACCGCCCCGAGGCCTCTGAAGGAGTTCTCTTAACGTCGAGTGTTGTGGCCGCTCTCCATGCGGGTGAGCCGGATGTCCGCACACGGGCCCGACCGCGCTCTCCCAGCTACTTCTCCAACGCCGCGGCAAACGCATCCAGCGACAGGGAACGCAGCAGATTCCGCCGCATCCCCCGTTCAACTTCGGCCAGCCGGTCCGACGCCGCCGTGATCCACGCAAAATCCGCCGACTCCGCCAGTCGCTTCAACTCCGCCGCAATATCCGTATTCCGAATCAACTCCGGCGCCCCCGACTGAATGAACACCAGATCCCGCAGCAACGAATAAAGCGTCCGAATCAGCGCCTCGGTCTTCGTCCGCCCCTCCGCGCCCGGACGGTACGACTCTGTAATCTTGAACAGTTCGCTGTGCTCCCCGCCGCGCAACGCAGAATTCAGGATTGCTATCGCATGATCTCGCGCCGCGATGTAAGCCTCCAGATCAAAACCCCGCGCACGTCCGACAGCTCCCTCGCTCAATCGCGCCACCAGCGCCCGATGCGCCGGCTTCCACTCCGGATGATGCTGCGCCAGATCCTTCTCGATTTCTTCCGCCGCCAGCGCGCCCAATGTAAACACCATCGACCGCGACCGGATCGTGGCCAGCAATTCCCCCGGATTCTCTGTCAGCAGAAAGATCGTTGCAAACTCCGGAGGCTCCTCGAGCACTTTTAGCAGCGAATTCGCCGCCTCTTTCATAAACGCCGAGTCGGTAAAGATGTAAACCCGTTCCCTGCCCTGCCCCGGCCGGTAATAAATCGTCTCAATCACCCGGCGCACCTGGTCCACCTTGATCATCATCTGCGGAGGATCGGGCGGAATCACCAGCACATCCGGATGCGTCTGCACGAACAGCCGCGTTTCCTTCTTATCGGACTCGCGCAGATTCTCGCGCGCCTCCACGGCCTCGGCAAACCGCGCATCGAGATCGGCAGCCTGTGCAATGCGAGTACAGTTGGCGCAAGTTCCGCAAAAATCCGGAAGCCCGTCGGTCGTAGTCGGATTCAGGCAGTTGAGCGCCTGAGCCAGCATCAGTGCCAGCGTGTACTTGCCGGAACCGTGGCCGCCAGCAAGCACGACCGCATGAGGAAAGTGATCGCGCGCCAGCATGTCGCGCAGCCGGTGAACGATTTCGGAATTTCCGTGAAAATCAGAAAACATCCCTAACCCCTGTCGTCCTGCGCAAAGCGAAGGACCCCATGCAAGCGTGCGGTGACCGAGGCTCTTCAAAGCGTTTGAACCACTACCCCGACTTATTTTCGACCAACGAACGGCCAAAGGAGCAGTCCAATCGACGCGTACAAAATTGAATTGGACCCAATCGCTGCCAACCAGACCAGGACCACCATCGCTCTTGGAGGCCTGTTATTCAGAGCCATCAACCCAATGGAGCCGGGCCAAAAAATGAAGATGCCTTCTCCAAGCGTATAGCCCGAAACGAGAAAAATAAAAAGGTAGAGGAGAGGCGCAACCAGACCACTGATGCTCCAGCCGATGAGCCATCTCTTCATATAACCTCTCATCGTCTTGACTGCATAAAAGCGACAACTGCGCACAAAACGACCAACGATCTCGGAATTTCCGTGAAAATCAGAAAAAGGGATAATGGAACCAACGCAAAATCTACCACGAAGGCTGTGAATTCCTCTCTGTCCCCCTGTGCCCTCTGTGGTGAAGGTTTCCTAGACGCTAACCCGCGCCGAAGGCCATCAGCAGCAAGATAGCCCCGCCCAGCGCCAAGGGAACGCCCAACCCAAACGCCACGGCCCTCCCGCCAGAAACCCACTGCTCCCGAACCGCCCGCGACGCCAGATAGCTCATCACGGGAAGATTAATAAGAACCGCAGTCACCACTCCGGGTGTGTAACTCCGAAACAGCAACGTCGCCGGCACATGAGGAACGAACACATTCACCAGCATCGCCACGATGCCGCCAAACAACAGGTACGACCAGAAACTCTGCGGTCCTTTCCGGACGCTGAGATAAGTCACCGCAATCGCCGCGACTGTAAGTATGATCAGCGCAGTCCGAATCTCAACCGCTCCGGGCGGATGCATCGGTAACTGGCCCGCGTGCCGCGCCGACCAACCCGGCATCCAAATCGCTTCTTCCCCGTTATGCAGCGTCACCGCGATTGGAAACAGCCATTGCAGCTTCTGAAAGCTCATCCCAAGCTACCGAAGAACCAACCAGCGCAGCGGAGTCCCACCTCCGCCACTCCGCTGCATCTCCAACGCGATGCCTTTGTTGGATTTCGAAACCGCCGCCACGGCTCCCGGCTTCCAAGACGCACTCCCCAGTGCCCCAGGCACGACCTTGGCAGCCGCAACCGTCAGAGCCGTAGCTTCCAGAAATTTTCGGCGGCTAACGGACATTCTGACCTCGCCGCGCAGCATTCATCAGCCCCATCTTGTGAGCAACGATCTCGACGATCTTGGCGTGCGTCTGCGCAGGACTTCCGCGCGCGTCGATGGTCACAACTCGTCCCCGCTCGCGCCTCGCAATCGCGACATACCCGTCATGCACGCGTATAAAGAACGACCGCTTCTCCCGCTCAAAGCGGTTCTCATCGTGACCGCGCGCCGCACTCTTCGAATCCCGCTCATTCCGCCGCCGCGCCCGGCTCACGCTCGCATGCGGGTCCGAATCCAGCAGCAGCGTCAGATCCGGCTGCAGATTCCCGCAAAGCACTCGATGCAGCTCCCGCACCGCATTGCTTCCCAGCCGTCGTCCGCTTCCCTGATAAGCCTCCGTCGAATCCGTGAATCGGTCGCACAGCACGATCGCACCCGCCGCCATTCCCGGTTCGATCACTTCCGCGATATGCTGCGCCCGAGATGCGAACATCAGCGCCATCTCCGCCAGCGGATCAAGCCCGGCCGTCCCGGAATCCAGCAGCACTTTCCGGATCTTTTCCCCGGTTGCCGTTCCTCCGGGCTCGCGGGTCTCGACAACGACAAACCCCGCCTCGCGCAGCGCAACCGCCAGCTTCCGCACCTGCGTGCTCTTGCCGGTCCCATCGAGCCCTTCGAACGTGATGAATTTTCCGCGCCGTGACATGCCAGCGGAATGATAACAGCGGGGGGACCGTCAGTTTGAATTTCCTAACCACGCAAGGAATAAAGCTCCGGCCAACATGAACCATCCCAAGCCAAAAATGATCCGCGTCGCGATGGTGACCTTCCGCTGCCTCTCCTCGATCGAAAGCCCAGCCTGCGACGCAGGGGCCTTCTCCCGCACTTTGAAATTACGAAGCCGCAGCCAGATCACAAAATCCGCGAAAGCACCCACGATGCAGACAACCATTGGAAAACCGATCTTCATAGATTGACTCTTCCCGACGGCCCGAATGTTAGCACCACGGCACCGCTTCCCTTCGTGATCCTTCGTGTCCTTCGTGGTGAATGGTTCTTCGGGTCCAACCGAGCGCCCGCTCCCCTCCCTGTACTCCCCCTCTCTCCCGCTGCTATAGTTTTCTATCGGCTGCTGTGCGATTGTTTCTTCGCGAATCATCAAGGGGGAAAATGAAAGCTTCCGGAATCCTGGGGATTCTCTGTGTCGCCGCGTGTTCAATTTCGAGTTGGTGCGCGAACGCGCCCACCGTCACCATCTCCGTGGACGCTACCCACGCCCCTCGCAAAATCTTCCACGCCGCGCTGAAGATTCCCGCTACTCCCGGCGACCTCACTCTCTATTACCCGAAGTGGATTCCCGGCGAGCACGCCCCCGATGGCCCCGTCACCGATCTCGCTGGCCTGTTCTTCAAAGCCAACGGCAAGACGCTGAAATGGCGCCGCGACACCCTCGACGGTTTCACGATCCACGTCGAAGTCCCCGCAGGAGTCAACGAGGTTGACGCCGAACTCGACTTCCTCTCTCCTGCAACCCTCGAAGGCGGATTCTCCGCAGGTTCCTCCGCCACCGACAAGCTTGCGATCATTAGCTGGAATCAGGTCCTTCTCTATCCCAAAGGCTACAAGTCCGACGACATCAACTACGTCGCCAGCTTGAAAATTCCCGACGGATGGAAGTTCGGCACTCCGCTTCCGATCGCCAGCCAGAGCGGCAACGAGATTCATTTCAGCCCTGCTTCCCTGACCACGCTCGTCGACTCGCCGGTCATCACCGGGGAATTCCTGAAGGTCGTCCCGCTCGCGCAGGATCCTCCCACCGAAATGGACATCGCCGCCGACAGCGCTGCCGCACTCGACGCGCCTTCCGAGGTTTGGGACCACTACAAGAGCCTTGTCGATCAGGCGCAGAAGATTTTCGGCGCGCACCACTACCGCGACTATCACTTCCTATACACGCTCAGCGATCACGTCGCCCACTTCGGACTCGAGCACCACGAATCCGACGACAGCCGCGTCGACGAGCGCGCCCTGGTCGACGATACCGCCCGCAAAATGTCGGCGAGCCTGCTGCCGCATGAGTACGTCCACTCGTGGAACGGAAAGTATCGCCGCCCCGCCGACCTGGCTACGCCGGATTACGAGCAGCCCATGCAAGATGACTTGCTCTGGGTCTACGAGGGCCTCACGAACTATCTCGGCTTCGTGCTCACCGCCCGCAGCGGCCTGCTCACCAACGATCAGGACCGCGACGATCTCGCCATCACCGCCGCTCGTCTCGATCACCTGCCCGGCCGCACCTGGCGCAACCTGCAAGACACTGCCGACGCCGCTCCTCAACTCTATTTCTCTCCGCAGGCCTGGTACTCGTGGCGCCGCGGCACTGACTTCTACGACGAAGACACGCTCAACTGGCTTTGGGTCGACGTCATCATTCGCCAGCAGAGCAAGGGCGCGAAGTCGATCGACGACTTCTGCCACCTCTTCCAGGGCGCGCCCAGCACCGGCCCCGCGCTCAAGACCTACACCTTCGACGACGTCGTCAACACGCTGAATCAAGTCACCGCCTACGACTGGCGCGGCTTCTGGACCGAGCGTCTCACCCACCACGGTCCCGGCGCTCCTCTCGGCGGCATCGAGGGCAGCGGATGGAAGATCACTTACGACGACACACCTTCGGAAATGTTGAGCAACTCCGCGGGCATGTATCACTTTGTTCCCGCCGCCGCTGCGCTGGGACTCGATCTGCGTGAAGATGGCGGGATCACCGACGCCATCGAAGGCGAGATCGCCGCCAAAGCTGGCATCGGTCCCGGAATGAAAGTGGTTGCCGTCAACGGCCGCAAGTTCTCTCCGGAAATTCTTCGCGACGCGGTCAAGTCCGCGAAAGGCGGATCAGCGCCGATCGAACTCCTTGTCGAAAACGCCGACTATTACAAGACCTACAAACTCGACTATCACGGCGGCGAAATGTACCCGCACTTAGTCCGCGACGCCTCAAAGCCAGATTTGCTGACCGACATCCTGAAAGCGAAGTAAGCCGGTCTCAGCAAAACGCACGCTCACCAAACGATGTCCCAACAATGTCATCCTGAGGAGGGCGCAAGCCCTCCGAGGGACCCTACGTAGTTATCCGCACCGATGCAGTCGACAGGGCCGCGACACGGCATGCAGCGTACGCGTCCCCGTCCACATGACCGAAGCCGCTTGCCAGCGTACGGTCCCGCACCCCGCCTTCGGCGCCGTTCAGGATGACAACCATCTCGGGATTCAGTTTGAATTCGTCTCTGTTAGCATGTACGCGATTCTTTGACGATCAATCTCATGATCCAACAACAAGCTGCGTTCTTAGTTCTGATTACCCTGTCACTTTGCCCAATCGCCCCGTCCCAATCGATCCTCGGCTTCACCCCGACCTCTTCCGCCCACGAGTCCGACGTCGAGAAAAAATTCAAATCCATCCCCACTCCCGAAGAGGAACGCCGCCAGCACCGCATCTTCACTCAGGAACCCCACGTCGCCGGATCGAAGCGCAACAACGAACTTGCGGAATACATTCGCGATGAATGGACGAAGCAAGGACTCGAAGACGTCATCATCCGCCGCTACGACGTCTACGGCACCAATCCCAAAAGCGCGTCGCTAGAAATGATTGTGCCCATTCACTATCAAGCCGTCCTGCGCGAAACTCCACTCCCCGGCGACGATGACTCCAAGAACTCCGCCATCAGCGGCGCATGGCTCGGCATGTCGATCTCCGGAGAAGTAACCGCCCCGGTCGTCTACGCCCACAGCGGCAATCCCGAGGATTACGACCTGCTTCGAAAAAACGGCATCAGCGTGAACGGCAAGATCGTCCTCGTCCGCTATTCGAATCCCTATAGCTATCGCGGATTCAAAGCGCTCACCGCGCAGCGCGAAGGCGCAGCCGCCATGCTCGTCTACAGCGATCCACAAGAAGACGGTTATAAGAAAGGTAAGGTCGATCCCGACGGACCTTGGGGCCCGGAATATCACATTCAGCGCGGCGCAATCACCTACGACTTCATGGTTCCCGGCGATCCGCAAACGCCCGGCTGGGCCTCGGTTCCCGGCGCGAAACGCATTCCGATCGAGCAAGCGGTGTCCGCCCCAAAGATCATGGCGCTTCCGATCTCGTGGCACGACGCCAAACCGTTTCTCGAAAACATGGACGGCCCCGTCGCCCCGGAGAACTGGCAAGGCGGATTGCCGTTTCAATATCACTTCGGTGGAGATCGCGTGAAGGCCCATCTCAAGATCGAAATGGACAACGGCGTGCAACCTTATTACGTCGTCGAAGGCCGCATCCACGGCGCAGAACTTCCCGACGAATGGGTCGTCTTAGGCAATCACCGCGACGCCTGGGCCTTCGGCGCTGTCGATCCTTCCAGCGGCACCGCGAGCATGATGGAACTCACGCGCGCGCTGGGCCAACTGAAGCAAGAAGGCATGCGTCCCCGCCGCACCATCGTCGTCTGCAGTTGGGACGGCGAAGAAGTCGGACTCACCGGTTCCACCGAATGGGGAGAGCAATTCGCCGACGACCTCCGCGCCAAAGCCGTCGCCTACATCAACGTCGATGAAGCCACCTCCGGCCCCAACTTTCACGGACAAGCCGTAGCCTCACTCGCCCCCATGCTGGTCGAGACGACTCGCTCATTGCAAGATCCCTCCGGCAATACGCTCTATGACGCCTGGAAGCAAACGGTTGCTCGCGAGAAAGCGGAAGGCAATCAATCCAGCCAGTTCAGCTCCTCTGGCATCATCGACGACAGTCTCGCCGACACCCGCATCGGCAGCGGCTCCGACCACACGGTTTTCCTGAACTTCGTCGGTGTGCCTGTCCTGGGACTCGGCTTCGAAGGAGACTACGGCGTCTATCACTCCGGCTATGACGATTTCTATTGGATGAATCACTTCGGAGATCCCGGCTACCGTTACCACACGCTGATGTCGCAGCTCTGGGGCGTCACCGCCCTCCGCCTCGCCAACGCCGACCTGCTCCCCTTCGACTTTGCCATCTACGCAGCCAACATCCGCCAGTTCGTAAACGAACTGGCCAGCCTTAACAATTCTGTCATCCTGAGCGGCGGCGGAGCCGGCGCGAAGGACCCTACGAAAGATTGCGCAACTTGCGGCGCATCCGGAGCCGCATCCGAACCTCTGGATCTCAGCGACGTTCAAAAAGCCATCGACGCGTTCGAATCCGCCGGAAAAAAGCTGAACGACGCGCTATCCCACAAACTAGCCGCAGGTCAGCTCGATCCCCAACCAGCGTCCGCACTGAACCACGGCATGATGCAACTCGAGCGCAACTGGCTCAACCCCGACGGCATCCCCGGGCGCCCCTGGTTCAAGCACATCCTCTACGGAGCAAGATTTACTTACGCGCATCTGGAATTGCCGGGTCTAACCGAGGCGGTAGAAAAACAAGACGGGCCCACCGCGAAGCAGCAAGCCGAGATTCTGCAACGCGCCCTCGAGAAGAACACGAAGCTGATCGAACAACTCAACTCCTCACTGAACTAACCACGTGGGTGCCCCACCATTGTCTCGCGGTGTTGGCGAGACAGGGTGGGGATTTTGACTGCGCCTCGCACTCCCGACACCACGCGGATGCGGCCGTCGAGGCCCGGCGTGCGAGAAAGGTTGGAGACATCAACTCCGCGCACCCTACTTTGCGCCTTTCATCTCCCGCTCCATCACCTTCCGGAGCGCCTGATTGATGCGGGTCTGATACCGTTTCCCATCCTTCTTGAACCAGGCAATCACGTCGGCATCCAGGCGCAGCGTAACCGGTTTCTTGAGCGGACGATAAAAGTCCGCAATCTTCATGGTCTCCAGCGGAAGTACCGGACGTTTCAGCCGCTCCGCCCGCTTTGTCTTGTTCCGTCGCCCCCTGCGCGTGCGCGCTCTTCCACGCTTGGACGCCTCACCACCCGCAACTCGTTGTGTTGAAGTCATTTATCTATGTACAGACCACGCTGTACGTACATTATTGTACATGAAAGTGTTCCTGAGGGAACACTGTGGGAATCCTCAGCCGGCCAGGCCTTCGGCAGTAACTCCTTCCTCTTCAACATCTTCCTGAACGTCCTCCTGCATGAAGGCAAACGCCTCCTGCGGCACCGGATTCTGCCACACCGGCGCAAACGACTGCCGGTGCAGCGGCGTGGGGCCAAATTCTCGCAGCGCAGCCAGATGTTTCGGCGTGCTGTATCCCTTATGCGAAGCCAGACCGTACGCGGGAAAGGCGGCATCCCATTCGCACATCATGCGATCGCGTTCTACCTTCGCCAGAATTGACGCCGCTGCGATCGATGCCGACAGCGCGTCGCCATGTATGATCGCCTTCTGCGGCAACTCACAGTCAAGCTTCATCGCATCGACCAACAGCTGATCCGCGCCAGGAGCAAGTCGCAGCACCGCCTCGCGCATCGCCGCCCGTGACGCGTGATAGATGTTGATCTGATCGATGCGCGCCGCATCCACCGCTGCCACGGCCCACGCAATCGCATGCTCGCGAATGCGTACCGCCAGCACCTCACGCCGTTCCGCCGGCAGCAACTTCGAATCACGCAGCCCGCGCAACCGGTACGCCGGATCAAGAATCACCGCCGCCGCAACCACGCAGCCGAACAGCGACCCGCGTCCAACTTCATCCACGCCCGCCACGCGTACTGCACCCGACTCCCATGCCTTCTTCTCATAGCGCAATGTACAGCGCAGCTTCTTCAGCAGAAGCAGCTTGGCAGCGGAAGCCGAGAGCGGAGGAGCAGACGGTGATTGCAGCGAAGACTTCATCGTGATCGCAAGCGAGTTGTCCCCATCTTCACCGACCCTGCCGAATCCTGCAAGCCCAGATTCAGTCAACGCTGTTGAAAACTATTCGTCGCTTCACCGATAACCCCTTGTCATTCCGAGCGCAGCGAGGAATCCGCTCTTCCCCGCCACCACCCGTCGGCTCGCTCCTCATCCCCAGTTAGTAACCATTACTCCCATTACGTAGGTACATTGCCCGGTCGGACATGTACTGGTAACTTGAACTCGTAAGCACGAGACAGCACTTGGAAAGCAAACTCAAAGCGGCGCACGAAGAAGGGTTGCTAACGGGCAAACTCGTCCACCTCGCCCTGCCCGTGCGCTGGAGCCTCGTCGGAGAGGCTGGCCGTGGTCCGGCGGAGATGGCCTGTACCTACGACATTCACCCGCACGGGGCGAGGCTGCTCAGCTCAAGTGGCGTGAACGTTGGCGACCTTGTGATGGTGGAGCGCGGACGCAACAAGGCGGTGTGCCAGGTGGTCTGGGCTGCGGATGCCGCGTCGTCCTTGCGCGGTCAGTTCACCGTGCAGTGCGTCGAGGGGTGCACCCCATGGGATGACGAACTGCGCCAGATGGAAGAACAATACCAGCCGGTGATTCTGGACGGCCGGCTGCAGCGCACGTCGGGTGGATTTCGCCGCCCGGATGCGAACCGGCGCCGTGGGCCGCGCTTTTATGTGGAGGGCCAGGCGGAGGTGATCGACGGCGTGCAGCGCGTCGCCGGAGAGGTCGACCAGATTTCCGAATTTGGAGCCCGCATTACCGCTACGGAATCATTGCGCCCCGGAACTGAATTCCGCCTCATGCTGAACATGTTTGACGTCAGCCTTGCACTCAAAGCGCAGGTGAAATATCTCGTCGACAATCTCGGTATGGGCGTGGAGTTCCACGAGATTCGCCGCGGTGACCGTCCGCTGCTCAGCTACGTTCTGAGCAAACTGAAAACGAGACGAGTCGAAGAATTTGCCCGCGTTGAAGTTGTGACCGAATCGCTGCCCGCAGCGGGATAGCCATCGGTCGATACCACGCGGGTGAGCAGTGATCGAAGACGCATAGCCTGCTATCCTTCCGTGCATGCTTCCGCTCCTTCGCGCCAGTTCGTCCTTCCTGATCTTCGTTCTCATCGTCCTCCCGCTCGACGCGCGTGTAGTTCGAGTCGAGGTTGCTTCGCGCACGGATGTCCTGAACGGCAAGGCGTTCGGCGATGCCGGAGCCTACGAACGCATCGCCGGGCGCATCTACTTCTCCGTACCGGTGGCGAATCCGCACAACGCGCGCATCGTCGACCTGCGCAACGCAGTGAACTTGAAAAATGGCGAAGTCGAGTTCTCTGCCGACTTCATTGCCATTCGACCAAAGGACGCGCACAAATCTAACGGCTCAATGATTCTGGAAAACCCCAACCGAGGCTACGGCCGGATCGTTGCGCTTGTCGATGGCGGCGACTGGGATCTCGCCAAGGATGCGGGAGACGCGTGGCTCTTGCGCCACGGGTTCACGGTCGTGAGCCTCGGCTGGCAGTGGGACGCCGCAGGTCCAGATGCTCTGCGCCTTTACGCTCCAATCGCCAGGGAAAATGGGAAGCCGATCACCGGCTCGCTGCGCGGCGATCTCATGCCTTCGCAAGAGATGGCGGAAATTCCTCTTGGGCACTTGATCACCGGACGCATGGGCGGCAGTGAATATCCGGTAGCCGCACCGGACGATCCGCGCGACGTGCTCACAGTGCGCGACTCGCGCGAGGCGCAGCGCACCGTCATTTCGCGCGCGCAGTGGCAGTTCGCGCACGCGGTCGACGGCAAGCTCACGCCCAGCGATCGCTTCATCCATCTCGACGGCGGCTTTCATCCCGGCAAGATTTACGAATATGTCTACGTTGTCGCTGATCCTGTCATCGCCGGCCTGGGCTTCGCTGCTGTTCGCGACTTCGCGGCGAACGCCAAGCACGGCGCTGATGCCATCGCGCCGGCACAGCGCGTCTTTGGGGAAGGCATCTCGCAGAATGGACGCTTCCTGCGCGACTTTCTGTATGAAGGCTTCAATGCCGACGAAGACGGAAGGATCGCGCTCGATGGTATTCTCGCTCACGTTGCCGGGGCAGGACGCGGCAGCTTCAACTACCGTTTCGCGCAGCCGTCGCGCGACGCGCAGCCTACATCGTCCATCTTCTTTCCGACAGACGTCTTTCCTTTCACGGATCAGGCGGAGAAAGATCCCTTGACCGGAGACACAGGAGGACTGCTCAACCGCGCCATCACTGAGAAAGTCGTACCGAAGATTTTCTTCTCCAACACATCCTACGAGTACTGGGGCCGCGCGTGCGCACTGATTCACATCACCGCTGACGGCAAGCACGATGCACCCATCTCTGACAACGTCCGGATCTATCACTTCACAGGGCTTCAACATTTTCCCGGACCATTCCCGCCAGCGAAAGGACAAGGCGACCTAATGGGACAGCAACCGCAGTCGCCATTGCCGATCAAATATTTCTGGCGGTCGATGATTGCCAACCTGGACGCGTGGGTGCGCAGCAACACTCTTCCGCCAGCGAGCGCCTATCCGAAGATTTCTGACGGAACGCTCGTGCCCTTGCACGACTACAATTTTCCGGCGATTCCAGGAGTGAATCGAGCGCACGAGGCGAATGCGGCATATCGAATTGATTTCGGACCGAAGTGGCAGGAAGGAATTCTCAGCCTACAACCCCCGAAAGTTGGCGAGGCGTTCCCGGTTTTAGTGCCGCAGGTCGATGCCGATGGAAACGAGCGCGACGGCGTTCGCCTGCCTGAGATCACTGTTCCCCTGGCGACCTATGCAAGCTGGAACCTGCGCGATCCCTCGATTGGCGCACCCGACCAGCGCGTCGCCTTTGAGGTGTCCAACATTCCTTTCCCAAAGACAGCCGAAGGTCGTCAGGCAACAGGCGATCCTCGCCGGTCGATTGCCGAGCGCTATACCAGCCGCGAGGACTATTTCGTTCGATACTCGAAGGCGCTGGACGAACTGGTGCAGCAGCGCTCGATTCTGCCCGACGACCGCGACGCGTTGTTGCATCGCGGTGAGCAGGAATGGACCGAGGCCACGAAGTAGTCACGCGGGTAAGTTCGAGGACCAACTGCCTCACCCTGTCCCGCCAACCGACGGCGGGACGAGGATGGGGCATCCGCAGGTGAGCACCCAGCGCTAACGGCGATTACGCTTTGATGAATTCGACATCGAGCGTGATGGTGACTTCTTCACCCACGACGAATCCGCCGGTTTCCAAAGCTGCATTCCAGCCCAAACCAAATTCCTTGCGGTTGATCTTGGTGGTTGCCGAGAGACCGATGCGGGTGTTGCCCCACGGATCTTTCATCGGCGCGGTGAGGTCCTCGACTTCAAATACAACGTTGCGGCTGACGCCGTGGATCGTCAGGTCGCCTGCGACCTCGACTTCTCCCTCGCCCTTTTTTGCGACGTGCGTGGACTTGAAAGTCAGCTTGGGATATTTCTCCACGTCAAAGAAGTCGGCACTCTTCAAGTGAGTGTCGCGTTGCGGTTCGCGAGTGTTGATGGTGGTGGCATCAATCGAAGCCTCGACCTGCGAGTTCGCGACGTTCTCGCTGTCGTATTTCAGCGTGCCGGTAAGGGCGGTGAACTCTCCCTTCACGTTCGAGATCATCATGTGCTTGACCTTGAACTGCGCGTGGGAGTGAGCCGGATCGATGTTCCAGGTGGTAATTGCGGGTGCGGTGACGGTGCTCATGGTAAATCCTCCTGTCGTAAGATGCTCGTTATAACGACTAATGATGCAAAAAAATCAAACGACCTTTTCGCGGGCCTTTTCCAACAGATCTAACAAAGAGCGCAGGCCTTCCCGGCCGATATGGCCTAATTGGCTCTTGTGAATCTCTGTGACGGGCTCATCCAGGTCACGAAGAAGTTTCAGGCCCTCGGGCGTAATCCGGGTCAGGACGGTCCGCCGGTCTTTGGCTTCGCGGCAGCGCGAAATCAGGGAACGCTTTTCCAGGCGATCTAGCAACCGAGTGATGTCGGGATCACGACTGATCATTCGACGCGCGATCTCGTTGCACGGCAAGCCCTCGGGCGCGCCCCGCAGGATACGCAGCACGTTGTACTGGTTCGGCGAAACGTCCCCGTCTCGCAAGACCTTTTCCGCACTGCGCGCCAGCAGGTCCGCCGTGCGATGCAAGTTGACGAAGACATCCTCTTCCAGACATCCGACCCGCCGGGAAACCGCCGCCTTGGAATCGCCGCTCATCGAGAACCATATTACTTGTTATAACGACTATTGTCAAGACGGGGATTTGACAAAACTAGCTCAGCCCGAACTGCACGGACTCACCACTTCGGATTTGGGTATGCTACTGGCGCAAGGCAAATTGGCGAAGGAAGGCAACGGGAATCATGGCCGATGGCGAACGGCAAGGGTTACGAGGTCCGGTGAAGTTATCCGTTATAACAAGCCATCCCGGCATGACCGGTGCCGAGGGAAAAACGTATCCAGAATTTCGGTCGGAATTTTCATCCGAATTCGACGTTGATGGACGCTTGGTAGCTTCTCGCCACAAAAACTCCGATGGCTCCTACTGGACGACTCGTCACGACTACGACGCTTCCGGTCGCCTGCTGAAGACGAGTTCAGGAACTGAAGGCCAGGCAAACACCGAGACGACTTATTTCTATGATCAGCAGAACAGGCTGACGAAAATCATCAACAGCAAAAGACCAGGAAATCCCATTTCTTTCCGCTACGACGAGCGTGGAAGAAAGAGCATGACCGTAGTTTCACTCCCTGAGGACTATCGCCCTAACGTGGCTTCTGGGATGTCCCCATTCGCGAGTGCAGCGTTTCCCCCGAACCTGCCTGGCGGAGGGAGCGCCACTACGATCTACGATGAACTCGATCGTGCCACCGAGGCCCAAGTACGGGATGCGAATGGTGAGTTAATCGAACACACGGTGCGGACATACGACGCGCAGGGGCGCGTCTTGGAAGAAATACAGATTCTGGATGCCCCCGAGAAGATGTTTTCAGTAGAGCAACTCAGCGAGGTGCGGGAGAAACAAGGCCTCTCCGCCGACCAGTTCCGCCAAGAGTTTCGAGCAGATTTTGCGAAGCTCATGGCAGGACGACCCGGGCTGTATTCGGTTTCGTATCGTTACGACAATCAGGGCCGCGTACAACACAGGAGTCGGCAAGGTTTCAACAACGAAGACGAGATTGAAACCGTCTATAACGAACACGGAGACATAGCGTCAGAGATCACACGGAGGAAAGAATTGAATGGAGGAACCGGTTTAGCAGCCACCCCTCCTGGCCCACCCTCCTTCTCCGAAGTTCGATATTCCTATCAATACGACTCTCACGACAATTGGACCGAGAAGACAATGTCAGTTCGATCGAGTCCTGATGGCGCTTTTCAGCCACGTTGCGTGATTCGACAAACCTTGACGTACTACTAAACGACCGAGTCAACCGTCCTGAACCCGGTGCGTGAGACGCTCGCGAAACTTTCACCGCTGCACCTCATACGCCAGCGACACGATCCCCGACCGGTAGATCCTATGGCTGACCAGCTTCAACCGGGCCTGGTTCGCGGGCGGCGGGAGCAACGGGATTCCCGTGCCCAGAACCACGGGCATGATGCTGACCTCGACCATATCCACCAGGCCCATGTCGAGAAGAGAGCGAAAGAGCACGCCGCCACCCATGAGCCAGATATCTTTGCCGGTCTTCTCATTTCCGGCTACGACGTGCAAGGCCTGGATCTTTTCGCGATCCAACTCCGGGAGAATAGTGAACTTCGGATAGCCCGCCGGCTTCATCGTGCGGGAGACGACCACGACCTTCCTTCCATCCAGGGACTTCTTACCGAGCCGCGCAACCGCAGCTTCGTACGTGCGGCGGCCCATCAGCAAGGTGTCGAAGCGCGACCAGATTTCCGCGAAATCGACTTCCGGGTTCGCGACAATCCAATCGGCCCCCCGTTCGGCCCGGCGATAAAACCGTCGAGGCTCATTGCGACGCCATAGCGAATCTTCTTCATCGCGGGAGCTCCTATTCAGAACGGAGGATAGATTGGCACAAAGCCGCACGGATGTGAATGGTCAAGCGACGGGTACGAGCAGCCGGAATCGCACGTCTACTCGTCAGGATGTGGCAGAATGGTTTCAACGCAAGTACGACCATTGCGGGCGCGTAGCTCAAACGGATAAGCATCGGATTTCTAATTGGGCAGGTTATTGTGCAGCAAGAACTTACAGAAATCGCTTCGCGCATGGAGATGCCGTTTCGCGCACCCCGCGCATTGAGTTCTTGCTTATCGGACCGCTTATCGGACTGGCGAGGCGGCTCGCAAATTCCCTCGGAAACACTGACCGATGCTGCATTGAAAGTTGGTTGCCAATGAATGAATCACTCTGCACTTCTCATTGTTGACCTCGAACACTAGGGCCGTCTGGGTGCTCATGTATCAAATTGAGCGCGAATCTAATCGGGTACCCTTGCACAATACCTGTATTTAACGGCACAAGTTTGTCGGTGTCGCGCAAGATCTTCTTGGGTGTTTGCAGTCGCCACGACTCGACCTCGGAAAGGTTCTCACCCTGCTTAATCTCATCGAATTTAACAACCGAGACGAGTTCAGGGACGAAGCCAGACACAACACCAAGCACGTGGAACACCCAGTCGTTCATTTGATCGAGGTCGCGGTACACGATTGGTGCTCCTGAAAAACCGTGGTTGTTTAAACCATCCAAGAAAATCACCGGGGATCTGTCCTTTGTCTCGTATGTTCCAGAGTAAAGTCCTCTCTTTATGATGGGCAATGGATACTCACCGTTCAAGCGATGCTCATATGCTGAGGTGGCAAAGGCGCTACCTCCAAAAGGAAAGCCGACAAAAAACGCATCTTGACCATCTCGGATCTGACCGGAGCCACCATCAGGAACTGGGTCTAGAGGAAGGTTCACCGTCAGTTGACGAGGTGGAATAAGGACGGCAATGTCCACATCACCTTTGCACGGGTACACCGTTACATCTATAGGGTCCCACTCGCCGTTTCTAACGCTGATTTCCAACTTATCCTTGTTCTTAAGTTTAGCAACCATATGCTTGGCAGTGATCAAATATTCACGCCCATCCACATCAAGCGTGAAAGCAGTGCCTGTGATTCCAGTGGTACCCCCTACTCTTATTTCAAGGGTCCGTCGCAAAACATTCGCAGGAATCTGAGCGTTGCTACAAAGGGATAGAGTAACTACGAGGCAGAAGACGGCGACCGACGTTGAGCGCATTGATACACCCTCCTGTGCTCAACAGAACGCCTTAGATCGCATCGATTGCAAGGAAAAAAGTTCAAACCGGGCACCGGGGTCTTGGTTAAGCACCTCAACCCCGGCTTTCCCACGGTCAGCAAGATGCGATGTTGTTAGGTCTCAGGGCCTCGCACTCAACTTCGTTCCTTCTTCAAGTCGATCAAAAACAGAGCGAAACCCAAGAGTGGTGTGAAAGTGCCTAGAAACACGTCTTGGACTAGGAAGCGCCTGTAGTCCTTTTCATTGGAAATCCACTCCCTTAAGTCCCCAATCGTTCCTATGATTCGATAGTCCTCTTTGGGAATTGTGTTTCCGGGCCAGTCACGGTAAAGCAGCAACAGAGGGGTTGAGGGGGCGGTCCACTCGGCAAGGACAGGCCCCTCTGCCGGTGTTCTCGCGGAAGCGAGAGCTTGAAGACGAGCAAAGACTCTCGGTTGTTTGTCTACTGGAAATTGTGCGCGTGAGTATTTGTACGTCAGCTTGAGAAGTGGTGCCCAGCCCTTATCAGCCACTCGCACCGGGGTGCTCGCGTCTGGGGTGTAGGACGATTCGAAATTGGTGGCTGCGTCTTCAACCAAATCTAGCTTAGTAAGATGATCCCAAACGCCAAAACGATCTGCAACGATGCAACGATGAACCCGAGGTAAAGAAAAGGAAGGATCAGCAACACTAGATTCAGCAATACTTTTGCGTTCAGCCATCTTCGATTAGCCACAGGACGACCCTCACTTTCACGTGATCGTAAACGGGCCTTCACACCAGATAACAAATTCCTTGGGAGAGCGCTCCTCAACCCGAAAGTGTTCGAGCGTATGTTTGAATCCACCTATCGTGTCGATTTGAATGCGATTTTCAAAGATGAGCTGCACATCACTCTGTGCTTCTTCTCGCGAGTCGTAATGCATGGCATCTTCGATCTTAGTGGTAAACAACACGTCTCTGATGTGCCGCTCTTGGGGAGTGGTACGAAATTTCGCGCTGTGGACGTATGCCTTGATCCAAGGTGCATCCATAGCTAGGATTGTAGATGATTCTCACATTGCATCGTCAAAAGGCTGCGATTGCTGAATGCGGAATGAACTTCGCTTAACTGTTGCGCTGTGTACTCGCAACTCGCAATCACATGGTTGTCAGGCAGTGGCGGCACTTGATTGGGCCAACCGTTCACCACACCGTGAGTGTGCGTCTTCTTGAGGTAGGCTCCGAGTTGAAAGGGTTCTATCCCATAGTCGAAAAGCTTTTGACCAACCCAAATGTCTTCGTGGTTGCTATAGATGCGCCGTTCGGGTTCAAGCAACCCCATCATTGAACGTCGGGACAGACCGTACAGCCAACCCTTACAAGCCACCTTTGCGGAAGGTTTCTGAGCAGTCTGCGACACTAAACCGAAGAAGTTTGCCGGTGTGGTGGCCGGTGTTGGTAATTCCACGGCTGCCCCGCAGTAGTCAAACAACGGCAGAGCAAGCAACCTATCAGGGCTGATGTAAACATCATCATCAAGCTTCCAAAGATATTCGTAACCCCGCTGCAACGCCCAACGAACAATTGCCGTGGTCTTCAACTTCAGTTGCTTGTAACCATCGTCAACATCCAACCACACCTCATCGGATGGGGGTTGAACACCAAGGACGTTTCTGTGCACAGATAATCCCTTGAAGAACACTAAATCAGCACCTCGCACATCCTTTACCCAAGTGGCTCGCTGTGCTTCGATCTTGCTTTGATATTCAGGCTTGTGGCAGGTCATCACTGCAATCAACGTTTTCATGTTGCTACCCTCGATTTCTTATGCTGCCTGTAAATCCCAAGTTTTGAGTCTGCCGGTTGCGTGCCTCACGTCATAACCAAACACGTATGTCACTCGGCCTTCGTATCGCGCACGGACAAAGTCACCGGCTTTGCTGATGACAACTTTCTTAGGCCGCGTGATGGGTGCAAACACCTCATCAAGTGTCTTTTTCAGTGTCGCGGAAGCTTGTTCACGCTCGGTCATCTGTCGCAACGTACGCAGCCGAACACCTGAAGGCTTGTAACCAACTTCCCGAAGTGCTTGTTGCATGGTGCTCATTGCCCACCAACCTTTTCGCACCCATTGAGAGGGGTGGCCCATGTGATTGACGGTTGCGCTCCAAGCCGAGAGTTGAGCAAATGGTTTAACGGTCTGCCCTGCTCATCAAAATACCTGTCAGGCAACTCCAACGTTGCGCGGAATGTCTCACCACAAAAGGTCATCCCGCAAATCAATAAACGGCTCATAGTTCACCACCATCAAAAGAATTTAGAAGCCTGCACTGCCGGTGCAGGCACATGGCGGTAGGAGTCGCCATGCAGAGTTCGGCCAACGCTTTTCTGAACGAGGTACGCTGAAGACCTCGGCTGTATTATGGTGTGCCGCCCACCCGGTCACAGCAACCGTGAAGTCAATTGCGGCAAGCTTGGTTAACCGTCGAGTTGCTTCTTCAACTCTGCGATGCGCTCATGTTGGTCAAAGTTCTTCAGGGCCTTCACAGTCAATGTGTTGTCTCGCTTCGCCTTAATCAACCGTTCCTGAGCATCAAGCAAATCCGTTTCCAAGAGTTGAATCTGATGCTCACACGTGCGCTCAGCAAGCGGGTTTTCTGTGGCCTTCTTTTTCTTGATAAGGCCGGTGATACGTTCCTCAAGCAAATGCACCTCACCGGCAATGTTGTTAACGCGAGTCTCACAGCCTTGTGCACTTTGCTTCAGACTGAAGAGTTCCTGACGCAGCCGGTTGTATTCTTGGCGTGCAGGCACAGGCTTTGGTGGGTTGATCTTTTCCATCTCGGCACGTCGCTTGGCTTGTGCCTGTTCGTTGCGTGTGATGTCCGCGTCGGTGATGGTGAAGGCTTCAGGATTCTTTTCACGTTCAGCCTTGAATGCCAGTGGTAAGTAACTGTGTTGAGACATAGTGTTTCTCCTTCGTAAATTAAAAAGGGTGATGGGTTGGTTGACCCATCACCGTCCCTGAGTACATTCCTTGAGTGCTCGGGAAAACTTAGAAGCGAGCGTGCGGCCTGACAGGTCCAGCCAACTTTGCCAACTTCAGAGCAGCGTCGGGATTGCTGCCACATCGAATGGCGAACGTGTATTCGGCTTCCTGAAGCCGTGTCAGACCCTCAGGCAGCTTCGGTTCAAGGCCGAGCGTGCCACGTGCTTCGGCTTCGCTCATGCCTCTTGCTTTCAAAGACTCAACCAACACCAACTTCTTCTTGGTGACCGGGTCTGCCTCGGTGAAGATTTTCAGGTCATCGGCAGTAACCGATTCAGACATGGATTCCACCTGACCACCCGCACCCGCGAACGTCACGAAGTCAACCGACTTGCAACCAAGGAGGCTCTCAACCACTGTCCCTTTACGGCCTTCGGCTTCACCTGGCTTGGCTTCACCGAATGCACGAATCGACACACCCATTTGGTTGAGGTTGCCAGCTTTCTTCAGGTTGGCAAGGCTAGTTTTGAAGGCTTCGTTGTGAATGTTGGCTGTTGCTTTGATCGTGCCGTCAGACTCGGCCTTGACCCCGGTTATGGTGCCAACCCAATCCCTGACCGACCCTTCAGGACGTTGCGAGGCTTCTTTGTCGGTTGCGTGATCCATGAACATCTTTGCGCCTTCAAAGATGTTTGCAGCACCTTTGAGCAGAGCAGGTGAGTAGTAGCGGTTGTTCTTGCTCCAACCCGGTTTTATGACTGTGATGGTGAGGTTGCCGGTTGAAGGGGAATATGTGGTGGCGGCTTCGTCCAACCGTTCAAAGTTGGCAAACAATCCACGCGTCTTTTCAACCTGTCCCCCATCGACACTTCGCATCAATTCGAGAAAATCCATAACATCTCCTTTTTGTTACCAAAAGTGTGTTGCCAATCTTGGTCGCCTACCAGTGATTCGGAAATTCCAAATCACTCTTAAACTCGGGTTCCTGTTGACTGCGCTCCACCCTGCGAAGCAAGGTCAGCAACAGCACGGATTCAAACAATGGGTGGGTGCGAGGAATCACCCGCTCAATTTCTTCACTCAACATCTCAAGCTGTGATTCGATACGCAGTTGAAGTGTTGAAGTTGCTTGTCATGCTTTACACGAACCTTCGCAACCCGGCCTGCGTCAGGATCACCGGCAATACTCTTCAGAGCAGCGAGAATGTCACGGTGAGTGTTCATGGTGTCGCCTCATTCAACGCAAGGGTAACGGCACCCCGCTCACCCACCGTAGATGTGCAGAAGTCGGTTTCAACCAACGTCTTTTGCACCAAGTCTTCAAACTGCTTGGCGGTTAAACCGGCACCACACCTCTTAAACAACACTGTCTGAAAACCCTTCTTCTCACGCAACAGGATCTTCGGATCTTCTGCACGTGGTGCATTGCTTTGGTTTTTACCAAGAGGCTTTCAGTAGCAAGCAACCCCTCATAAACTTTGGTGGTCATTTGGTCACCTCATCAAATACCTGTGCTTGCTCAACCTCTGTTGCCAACTGCCAAACAACATTTGGCTTGACACCGGACTTCTTCAACTTGCCTTCCGCTTCCAAACTCGCCGCCTCTCGTTCAATGGTGCGTACCGAGACACCGAAGTCTTGCAGCGCATTCTTGACCTGACCCGCTGGTACCGGACCATCCTTCAACACGGATAGGATTGCTCTCTTGAGTTCCTTGCGGTTGCCTCGGTCCTTCGATTCCTTTTCCTCAATACGATCATCGGCACTCTTGCTTGAATAACCAACAAACTTGACAACACCGACTTCGGCTTTTTGGTAATAGTCACCACCCAATGACCATTCCACCTCTTTGCTTACGGTGGTGATCCTGTGCGAACGCGCATCAGGCAAGAGGTTGTGCTTGATAGGTGCAATGAGTGTTGTCTTCTTATCGTCTTCCTCAAGATCGAAGGCCCACGCCATACGGTGTGCTTCCACCAAGGCTTTACTGCCTGCCGTCTTTTGTTTTGCCGTTAACCCTTGCGTCTTGTTGAAGTGGCAAATGTTGATGATCGTGAGTTGCAACTCTTCACAAAGCTTCTTCAACCCGCTCATGATGTCGCGTGCATCCTGCGAAGAGTTGTAATTCTTGTTGCCAAAGAAGCTGATTATTGGGTCATTAATCAACAACCCAACTTTCCACTCCCTCTTTTTGTTGATGTCCCGTATGGTGTCGGCAAGCAACTCCATGTGTTCATCGAAGCTGAACGGTGTGGAATACTCCTTCATCCCGTCGTTGGTCTGTTGCTCACACTTCACGTCAAGGTTGAGGCCATACAAGCAATCTCGATTACCACCGGCTGCCATGAATCGGGGCACCACCGTGGTTGCGAAGTCATCTTCTGCACCGGCAAACAAAGTGATGAACGGTGTGACCTCGTTCTTCTCTCCGTTGAACCAAGGCCGCCACATGGAACCGGCTGCGGCAACATCAAGCGCCAACGTGCTCTTGCGCGTGTCCATCTCACCAGAGAACGCATTTGGTGCACGGCTGACAACGAAACCCGGCACCAACATCTCAACACTCTTCGGTGTGACCTCATCAGCACGAATCAACTCAAGGGTGCGCTTCACACCTGATGGGGTTTTCTGGTTGTTTACCTTGGAAAAGTCTGACTGGTTGGTCTTATCCTCAAGGAAGTAACTGACATTGAAGACAGGCAACTCGATGTAGGTTGTTTTGTGTCCGTGCGGCCAAGTACACGGTTGACGGCGGTGCGAGAGGGATGAGAGAAGTTTTCAGGAGTGCGTCTTGGCCGCCCAAGCTTTGGGCGTGAGCCCGGTGACGTTCTGTATGGATGTGTCGGCGAGACCGGGCAGGATGTCGGTCAGATATTTGCGCACCGGGATGGCGAGCCGGCGGCAGCTTTCGATAACGGAGAGAATGGCGGCCACGCGCGGGCCGGCTTGAGGGCTGCCGATATGGATCCAGTTCTTGCGTCCAGTCGCCACCGGACGCATGGAGTTCTCGGCCACGTTATTGCTAAGCTCCAGTTGCGGGTGGTCGAGGAAGCAGGTCAGCTTCATCCAAAGCGCCAGCGTGTAGTTGCACGCCTGGCCCGCCTTGCTGCGGGGCAGTACGGTTTTGCTCGTGGCCAGGATGTGTTCGCGGATTTTGGCGAGCAGTGGAGGAGCTTTCTCCTGGCGCAGAAGATGACGTGCGGCCTGATCCATCTTCTCCTCGCGCGCCTGGGCGTCGATCAGAAACAACTGGTCTACCAGTTCGACCGCGCGAATCGAGCCGGCGTCCTGCGGGTTGAGTTTGACCGCATCGACAAAGTTCCTTCGCGCATGGCTCCAGCAGCAGGCGTGCACCATCCCAGGCCTGCCCAGGCCGCGCTCGTAGGCTACGTAATCGTCGGTTTGGAGAATGCCCGCGAAGACGCCGAGGAACTGCTTCGGCCCTTCGCGTCCGCGGCTCATGCGAAAATCGAAGACCACCCCAGCCCCCGGCGTTCCGTACTGCCAGAGGTAGGCTTGATGGTTCTTACCACGTTTGTCGTGCGTCTGCACATCAATCGGGGTTTCGTCGGCCTGGATGTAACCGCTGGCCAGCAACTCCTTGCGCATGGCATCGACCACCGGGGAGAGCATCTCGCCGACCGTCATCACCCAGCCGCACATCGTGGTCCGCGTGATCTCGATGCCCGCATCGCGCAGCAGGATGGCGCTCTGACGATAGAGTGGGCAGTGATCGGCATACTTACTGACGATGGTGTCGATAATCACCTCGTCGGCCACCAGGCTCTTGTCGATGATGCGAGGGGGAAGCGGCGCCATGGCGACGCCCTGCTCCTCGCACTGCTTGCAGGCGCGCTTCTCGCGCTTGGTCACTTCCACGTAGTACTCGGCCGGCTTGAGCTTCAGCACTTCGCTCTCGTCGTAGCCGATCACTTTCGTTTCCGCGCCGCACTTTCCGCAGACGCACTGCTCGGCCGTGCAAGCGACGATCTTCTCCACGCGCGGCAGATCTGCGGAAAAGGTCTGCCGGCCGGGATGCGCGCGCCGCTTCCGCTGCTTCTCGCCGTCCGGTGCCGGCAACCCCTCGCGCTCGCTCTCCGCCTGAACTTCCTGGTTCGAGACCCCGGGCTCTTCCTCCAGTAACTGCAGTTGGAGATTACTCAGCTTTTCACTGCCCGGTCCGTACTTGGCGATCCGCCGCAGACGCAGATGTTCTTCCAGCACCTGGATCTTCAGTCGCGCATACTGTAACTCGCTTCTGGTTGTATCTAACTGCTTCGACGCCGCCCCGAAGTGCTCTTCATACGTCGCAACCTTGTCGCTCAGGGTGGCAAACAAAACCTGGGGAAGCTGCTCCTTCAGTTGTTCGAGAAGTTCGGCGGGGAAACAACGCTCTGCCTCAGCAGTGGGCATCGCGGCAGCCGGTGGAGTCACACTCACGATGCTTCTTTGATAACAGATCTGGCTGTGGATAAGTTAACGAAATCGCCAGTCTTTATGCTGGTATTCGTAACTTCTCGGATTCTTCCACCAGCGGCTTGCGATACCATTTCCGCCGCCGCGTCTCTGCCAAATCAATGCCCCCCAACAACAGCGCTAGTTCCTCGTGGCTCAGTACGATCTTCGTCTCCGATGTGTCTGCTCCCGGCCAGCGAAACCTTCCTCCGTCCAATTTCTTCGAGCATATCCATAGTCCGCTATGGTCATATACCAACAACTTCAGGCGATTGCGCCGCGCATTGCTGAACAAGAAAACGTGACCGCTCTCGGGATCGCAGCCTAGATGGTCGCGCACCAAACCGTACAATCCATTAAATCCCTTCCTCATGTCCGTGGCTCCGGTGGCCACGTAGATCCGCGTCGCTGGCCCAAATCCGAACATCGCCCTATCCCTTGTCCAACACCGTCAGCAGGCGCTCCAGTGTGGCCCCATCGAAGCCCCGGTTCACTTCGATCCTGCGTCCGCTGGTCAACCCCACCACCAACCCGCTGCTGGTGCTCGCTGAGCTCCCGCTTGCTATCCCTATCTCTACCGCCAACAATCGATTGCCTGCCCTGCTTCCTTGATCCTGGGCACGTTGTTTTCTCAGATAACGATCGAGACTACTTCGCGAGACCCCTCGACTGCCGCAGAATTCACTCTGTGGCATGCCGCTCGTCGCAAACTCCGACACAATCTGCCGAATCTCTTCCCGTGTCCGTCGTTTTGCCGTGGCTACGTTCGTCTGATAATCCATAGCCACATTTCACCACGGGCTCTGCGGCTTGACTAGGTGGGTTGCTCGACCGCTTACGGTTGTTTCACCGTGCATCAAGACCGGAATCTTCAGCAACTTGTCAATGCACTTAAAGTCATCACCCTCATTGAGGATCACCACTGCACAGACACGGTTGTAGCTTTTTGCACGTGAGTTCCGGATGAAGTTGCAGAAGTCTTCGGTGTCATCCTCGGAATTCAGATGACATGAACCCGGAAGATCGTCCTCATCATTCCCCGGATCAAGCCTGTCCTGAAAACCAAAGAACTCAGGTTCCCAAACAGGTTTTTCAATGACACCCATCTCCCACATCTTTGCTATGAACGCTGCTCGCTCATGATCCATTCCGATGAGGAGCACGGTGTAACGGTCAGGCCCGTTAAGCAACATCCACTTGATTCGGTGGCACAGGTAGTCATACGCAGATAAACCATCAATTGTGTACAACCCCGGACCTTGAACCTTGTCCCAAACTTCTCTTTGCTCTTTCGTGAACATGTTTTGACCTCGGTACTTGTTTTTCGCGCAAACAAAAACCCTCAGCATTGTTTGCTGAGGGTCTGTGCAACCTTGCGATGGGGTGTGATTATTTCTTTTTTCTTTTCCTTACCACAACGTAACCGACTTCGTTGTCCCACTTCCATTCCATGTTGGGTGGAAGCGGTCTTGCACCTCTACCATTGCCCAAGTTCGCTGGCCTGTGCATCTTTGGCCGGGTGCGCTCAGCATGAGCAGCGTCTTCAGTCGTCACCATGTTGAACTCACGAGTCTTCACTGGTTTCGCTTTGATTATCTCATCTTCAAACAAGTGAACTTGCTTGGCATTGGCGTTGCGCTCAACACTCAACTTCTCATTCTTTCCCACCTGTCGGAAGTAGCACCTGCGATCTTTGATCATTTTCTTCGGAGCATGATCCCAATCAACAACGAACCAAATATTTCCCACCTTAACAAGCTTGCTTTGATTTAACTGAGCCTGCACCCAAATGTTCTCGTAAAACTGTTCCTTGGCCTCAATCCAACGCGTGACCATCGACTTTGCAAGAGCATCCAACGGACCATCCATCATGATTGGGGTTATAGCTTTGCGAAGACGTTGTTGCTGACGTTGAAGACGCTTCCATACTTTCTGGTCTTCCTCAAGAGCGAGGTAGTTTACGTTCGGTGATCCCGCTTTGAGTTCATCATAAGCACGTTCAGCCATTGCATGAAGTTCAACCTTCAAACGACGCAGCGTTGCCTTAGCTTCAACATCAAGCGGCGAAATTGTTGGCGACAAGCTGAAAGACATAAGGCGGTCTTCGACCACCCCGGCGAGCAGGTGGATGTGTGGAATCTATAATCTTCTGAGTCTGTTGTCAAGTAATAAAATAAGATTACTTAGGTAACCAATGGTAACGCGTTGGCCGGGGATTGCGACAGGGTTCCGACAGAGGTGCGACACACATGGGGAGTGTCGCATTGTCGCATTGAATGCGACAGTGATGGGTGCGTCATATGCCTGTCGTATATATATATTGTTTGTTTTCTTATATATATACGTATACGACAGCACCCATGTGTGTCAGGGGGGAGTGTCGCAATCAGATCCCCATCAACTAACGAATTAAGTGGTCGCGGTACACACGCAAGGGCCGGAATCGGTAGAGTGGTCATACCACATGACCACCCATCGGATAGAGTATCCAACACTATATGTGTGTTTTCAACAGGTTACAGTGGTCTTATCGGACTGACATCAGACCGGGTGCAGGGTATCTAATGAAATCTACGACTTACAGGGAAGGCTTTTCAGACCGCAGCCCCGGCTCTGCGTCTGGGGTCACCGGCCTTGATTTCTTACCGCAACCGCGCTACAGGGAAGCCGCCTGAGCGAGGTCCGAGCCGCTGATCGTCCTGAACTCTGCGTGATGATGTTAGAGTTTGGGAAGAGAACGATACTTTGAGACTCGATAACTCATGAGAACAACCAACATCGATAACGTCGGGATGGTGAACATTGAAGGAACTCCAGACAAATGCCCGATCTGTCATCACGCCATCGCACCATTGGATATTGGACAAGCCGGAGTAACCAACGAGGCTCTCGAAAGGGTCTTTCGTTGTCCTAGAGCGGAATGCAGTCACTTCTTCATTGCGCGGTACCCATCCGCTAGACTTCCCAATGGCGTAGGTTATTACCATTTCACGCAGTCAGTGCCGTTCACCTTAAAGAAGAGTGACCACAGCCCCACCATCACGGATATATCCCCTGACTTTGTTGCAATCTTTGATCAATCAGAAGAGGCTGAACAACATGGGTTGACCATGGTATGCGGCCCCGCTTACAGGAAGTCCTTGGAGTTCTTGATTAAGGACTACGTGATCCGATCCCACGAAGACAATGCTGAAGGGATTAAGAAGTTATTCCTTGGCAAGTGCATCGCTGAATACGTTACTGATGGAAAAGTTAAACAAGTTGCAGAGCGAGCTGTTTGGTTAGGAAATGACGAAACTCACTACGTGCGAAAGTGGGAAGATAAAGACCTCAAAGACTTAAAACTTTTGATCCGGCTAACCGTTCACTGGATTGAAATGGATGAGATGACCAGAGAAATACTGAAGGACATGCCTGAAGGAAAGTGAGTAGGGGGAGTTGACCACTAGACGTTCGCCAACTCTTCCCTGAGCATCTTAACGCGGTCCATCTTCGCCTTCATCGTTGGGTCTTGCTCAGCGCGTTCAAGCACCTCACGCAACGCTTGGTTCGCGGCCTTCTCTTGAGTTTGCTTGGTCACAGTGCAGTAGTGGCTCAACCGCTCGCGGATTTCAATGTCAACTAGCATCGCGTTGTTCTCCTTGGTCGTTGTGACTGCTCCAACGCTTGCAGTCTCACTGACCGGCTCAATCTCGGCAACGGTACGTTCGGTCAAGTAATCAGCTTCATACCACTTCAACAACGTTAACTACGTACTAACTTTGGTTGGTCGTATATCATCAATCCACTGCGTTGTCATCCCCATTGCCTTGAATCGTTTCCCCATCTCCACGGACCACTTCAAATGTTCTTGCTGCACACCCCTTGTGTAAGCATAGTAAATGACATCACAAAGTTTGACCTCTCCCCCAACAAGTTGCTTGCCGATATACTCCGCAGCATTGCGAAGCGTCTCATTATTATCTGAGCGTTGACACAGTGTTTGAAGAGTAACAACCGTATCAATCAAATAGAATGCGTGCCGTAGTTGTTCGGTGTAAGTCATTGTTTTGTCACCCTCTCTTCCAGCAAGTTAACTGCGAACCAACTTGGTTGCTATTTAACACTCTTCGGCTTCTTCTTCATCGCCTTTAACAACGTCTGTTCGTACTTCACCTGCCCCGCTTTGCCCTGCTCAACATCAGGCTTCACGTACTCTGCCATAACAACCTCAAGCGTATTGCCTAGCACCTGATACGCGGCTCTCACATCACCATCTTGGTTATAAAGTGTGGTCGCTGTGCCGTGTCTTCCCGAATAGCAACCATTCCACCGGGGGCAAGCCTTGCGTGCATAGGGACTGATGTAATACTTCGCAAAGCTGTTGTGGTTGATGGGGTCTGCGCCTTTAGTGGTGAACAACAAGCCTTCTGCCGGGGCGGTGAGGCTCTTGCGGTACTTCTTGAGCAAAGATGTGACCGGCTCGGTGATGGTTAGATCACGCTTGCTGCGCTCGGTCTTCAACGCTCCAAGCCTCCCATATGGTGCGGCCTCGCGCACCTTCAACACACCCTCATCAATGTTTTCCCACCTCACAGCAGCCGCCTCGCTTGGCCTCATTCCAAGCACAGCACACAAAGCAAAGAACAACTTTGCATCGGTGCGTTCAATGGTGTTGATCATGGCAACGGTTTCCTCAGGTGTGTAAGCAACCCTCTCCTTCGGCTTCTCAACGTTCGCCAACACCCTCACGTCACGAATGGGGTTGCGATCAATCAGGGCTTTGCCATTCGACCCTTTGGTGTTGGTTGCATGGGCAAAAATGCAGGACATGAGCGCACGCACATGGGAAAGACTCTTGCTGTTCAACCTCTCGGTGAGGCCGGTAAGGAACTCGCTCGCGTCAATGGTCTGGTAGGAGTCGATTGGCCTGTGTGCAAGTTCGGCTTTGACGTACAGCTTCCACACGTATTCATAACCACGCTGCGTTGAGAAGCGCCTGTTCTTTTTCACCCAGGGGAAGTAAACCGTGTCCCAAAACGCACCCACGGCGAGCACAGGTGCAGGTGCCTCAGAGCGCAACTCGGCGTGGTGAAGGTTGTTGATGGCGGACATGTGCGAACGTTGGAGCAACGCTCGCTTCTTCGGATCCAGAACGCTGAGGTCGCAGAGCTTTTCCGTGACCTTTGTTCGCTCACCCGCATCACCGTCTCTGTAGTACCTGATGTAAAATCCGTCTGTGCGTTTAACAACAGAGCCGGTCTGCAAGCGGAATCGACGTTGCTTGTCGGCCTTCAGTGGTTTGAGGATGCTCATGAGCACACAATACACTATCAGACTTATCGGACCAAGATAACCGAGGTCACCAAGGGAGGTTGTTTGTAAGTTGTTGATTGCATGTTTATTACAAGATGGGCGCGTAGCTCAAACGGATAGAGCATCGGATTTCTAATCCGGCGGTTGCAGGTTCGATTCCTGCCGCGCCTACCATTTCTGTCGGTTAGGAGATTCAACCTCCCTTGCCCTAAAATGCTTCCCACTTCCCTTTCTTTGGTGGGTTCGTACTGAGCATGGCGGCAACGATTCCAACAAACTCCGGCATGGACCAGCAGACTGCCGGCAAGGCGGCGGGCCCCTGCGTTTTCGTTTTATTCGGCGCCGCCGGCGATCTGACCAAGCGTAAGCTGGCTCCGGCACTGTTTAATCTGGTCAAAGCGAAGTTACTTCCCGACGATTTTGCCGTGATGGGCGTGTCTGTCGATGACCTGAGCGTCGAAGCGTTTCGCGACCAGCTCAGCGAGTTCCTGCCGGCCGACGATACGGAAGGCCGCGACTGGCTGCGGCAGCGGCTTTTCTACGAGCGCGGCGACTTTGGCGATCCCAACACGTTCGCGCGCCTACGCGAGCAACTGGCTAAGGTCGATCTCGAGCGGCACACGCTGGGCAACTATCTCTTTTATATGGCGACTGCGCCGAAGTTTTTTGCGCCCATTATCCAGCAGTTGGGCAACTCCGGATTGTCGCAGCAGCCGGATGGGCACTGGCGGCGCGTGGTGATCGAGAAACCGTTCGGAACGGATCTTGAGTCAGCGAAGACGCTGAACCGCGACATCCGCAGCGTGCTGCAGGAGAGCCAGATTTACCGCATCGACCATTACCTTGGCAAAGAGACCGTGCAGAACATCATGGTCTTCCGCTTCGATAACGCGATCTTCGAACCGATCTGGAATCGCCGCTACATCGATCACGTGCAGATCACGAATGCCGAAACCGTGGGCGTGGAGCGCCGCGGAGCTTATTTCGACAATGCGGGCACGCTGCGCGACATGGTGCCCAATCACGTGATGCAACTGCTCAGTCTGACCGCGATGGAGTCTCCGGTGTCGTTTCACGCGGATGCGGTACGCAATGAGCAGGCGAAATTGCTGCACTCGATTCAGCCGCTGAATTCCGAAGATGTGCTGCAGCGCAGCGTTCGAGGACAATATGGCGAAGGAACAATGGGCGACGAACGAGTGCCGGGCTACCGGACCGAACCCGGCGTCAATCCGGAGTCGCGCACCGAAACGTTTGTGGCGCTGAAGCTCAACATCGACAACTGGCGGTGGGCGGGCGTCCCATTTTATCTGCGCACCGGGAAGCGTCTGGCGAAGCGTCATACTGAGATCGCGATCCAGTTTAAGCGAACGCCATTTCAGCTCTTCCAAAAGGCTCCAACGCACCAAGTGCAGAAGAACACGCTGGTCATTCAGATTCAGCCTTCGGAGGGAATCGCTCTCAGCTTTGGCGCGAAGGTTCCGGGGCCCCTGCTGCGGGTGGGATCAGTCGACATGAGTTTCGAATATTCGAAATATTTTGGAGCCGACGCGTATACCGGCTACGAGGTGCTGCTCTACGACTGCATGATCGGCGACGCGACGCTCTTCCAGCGTGCCGACATGGTGGAAGCGGGATGGACCGTGGTCGATCCCGTGCTCGACGTCTGGCGTGCGCTGCCTCCGCGCAAGTTTCCCAATTATGCTTCCGGCTCGTGGGGTCCGGCGGAGTCGGATCAGTTGCTGGCGACAGATGAGCGTCAGTGGAGGAGGATTGAACCATGATTCTTGTCGGCGACATCGGCGGCACTCGAACCCGGCTTGCCGCGTATCAGACCGAAGGCAACCGGCTGGAGCTCGCGGTAGAGAAGACCTACGCGAGCCAGGAGCACGGCGGGCTGCAGGAAATTATGGTGCAGTTCATCCGCACCGAGCAGATTCCGGTGCACAGCGCGTGCTTTGGCGTGGCCGGTCCAGTGCGGGGCGGACAAAGCAAGATTTCGAATCTGCCCTGGACGATTGATTCGCGCGAGCTCGCGTCGCAACTCAAACTTCCTTCCGTTGGACTGCTGAATGATCTGGAAGCGTACGCGTACGGCGTGGATGCGCTGGAAACGAAGGACTTCATCACGCTGAGCGAAGGATCGGAAGATGCGGAAGGAAATCGCGCGGTCATCTCAGCGCGCACTGGGCTGGGCGTGGCGGGGCTGTATTGGGACGGATTCCGGCATCATCCATTTGCGTGCGAAGGCGGCCACGCGGATTTCGCTCCCAAAGATAGCCTGCAAGTCGAACTGCTGACTTATCTGCAGAAGAAATATGGACGCATCAGCTGCGAACGCGTTCTCTCCGGGCCGGGGATCAAGAATATCTACGACTTTCTTCGCGACACCGACAAAGCGGAAGAGCCGGGGTGGTTGAAGGACGAGATGCACAGCACCCACGATGCGCCGGCATTGATCTCGAAACACGCGCAGCATGGTAAGTCTGTGCTTTGCGAACGGACGATGGCGCTGTTCGTGAACATCTTCGGCGCGGAAACCGGCAATTGCGCTCTGCGCTACATGACGACGGGAGGAATTTTCATCGCCGGCATCATCGCGGCCAGGAATGTCGAGAAGATGAAGGATCCCGCATTCCTTCATGCGTTTCTCGACAAGGGCCGCATGGAGTCCCTGCTGAAGGACATGCCAGTCAAGATTATTCTCAACGACGACTGCGGGCTCATCGGCGCAGCCCGGTACACACTGGTGCAAAAGGCATTTCGGAAGTGATTTCCCCTGTGACCCTCTGTGCCCCCGGTGGTGAGCCTAAAGCTTCTAAAACTCCAATCCCAACGCGCTGCTGAGGAACTTGGCGATCGGCGACATCTTGCTGCAGGCCGTTGCGAAGGTCGCCATGAATTTCGGACGGCACACTTGGGCGTCGGTGAACTCGATCGCTGTACCCATATCCTTCAGTTTCAAATCGTCCACAAATTCGTGATCACAGGGAAATCCGCGTGGCGGCCGGGAAAGCTTGCTGGCATCATCCCAGTTGAGCAGCTTGCGTATGGATCGCCATTCGTCGTCGCCCTCGACGATTGCGTTACGAACTTTCAGCAGCGTCGGTGGCTCAGGATGCCACAGGCCCGAGGCTGCGAAACAGCCTCCTGGCTCGAGATGCAGATAGAATCCGGGCGAGTGAACGCTTTTGCCGCGATGCGAAAAGCGCATGGCAAGGTGCGTCTTGTACGGCTTCTTGTCGGCGGAAAAACGCGTGTCGCGGTAGATGCGAAACAAAGATCCGCGCGACGTGCGGGGATCGGCAACCAGATATGGTGAGAGCTTATACAGCGGTCCGGCAAAGTCGGTGATAAATCGCAGCGCGGGCTGGTGCGCGCAGGCTTCATATTCCTCTTTATGGGCGTGGAACCAGTCGCGATTGTTGTTGCGCTTGAGGCGAATCAGAAAACGGAAGAGCTCGGGAGTAAAATGCGCGGGCATGTTAACTACGGTAAGGGTCGGCGTCACGAAAAGTAAAGCGGACCACCCGCCTTCGCGGACAGATCTAGACCTCAATCAATTAGTTGCACTTGGAGCATAACTTCCGATCGATCCTTGCGGTACCCGAGCCATTACCTCAATGGAACAGCCGAGGGCATCGGTACGTGCATGATCGATCTCAGGAGCGCGGCTTGCGGTGTTCGCAGGCTTCTGTGTTGAGGCATGAGTCGGCGAGGCGAAGACGATCGACCGGCCGCCCGTTGACGATGTGGGATTCGATGATCTCGTCGACGTCCGCGTCGGTGACGTGCCCATACCAGACCGCTTCCGGGTAGACCACAACCGTCGGACCGTGCTCGCACTGATCGAGGCAGCCGGATTGGTTCGCGCGGACTCTGCCCTTCAGCCCGCGCTGGGCGAGCTTCTGCTTGAACAACTTTTGCAGCTTTGCCTCGGCGGCGGGATCGCAGCAGCCCCGCGGATTGCCTGGCGGACGCTGGTTCCCGCAGACGAAAATGTGCTTGTCGAATTTCGGCATCGGAATTTCAGTGTCCCAGAATCTTAAACCATAAAGGACACGAAGTCGTACGAAGGAAACTCTTAGATCCGGGTTTCTTCGTGAACCTTCGTGCCCGAAGTGGTTCAAGGCTTTCCAGGCAGCGATTGCGGACCTTGCGTTGCCATCGCCCGCACTGACACGATAAGATAGCTCGTACACGTCTTCTCCGGTCTATCCCTAGAATTTTTTAGTCCAGGAATTCCCTCGGGCAAGGAGTGTGCGAACCCGGGAGCAGAGCAGCCATTTGCCTGCTCAAATTTCGCCTGTTCGGAGATGGAATGAAAAAAGGCAAGACCGCGGTGATTGTCGGCGCCCAGTGGGGCGATGAGGGCAAGGGGAAGATCGTCGACGTTCTGGCGGAGAACTTCGCCGTCGTGGCCCGCTATGCCGGCGGACACAATGCCGGCCACACCGTCATCATCAACGGCAAGAAATTTATTCTGCAACTGGTGCCGTGCGGCGTTCTGCGCGCGGGCTGCCGCAGCGTGATTGGCAACGGTGTGGTGCTCGATCCGCTGGCCTTTTTGAAAGAAGTCGGAGCGCTGCGCGAAGCCGGCGTCAAAGTCGACGGCCATTTATTCGTCTCCAACCGGGCGCACGTCATCCTGCCGTATCACCGCATGATCGAACTCGCCTCGGAGAATGCTCCCGGGCGGGTCAAGATCGGGACCACGTCGCGCGGAATTGGGCCTGCGTACGAAGACAAGATGGGCCGCCGCGGACTTCGCGTGGCCGATCTGCTCGATCTCAAGCTGCTCAAGAAGCACATTGAAAACGCGGTGCGCGAGAAAAACATGATTGCGCACGCGCTATTCAATTCCGAACCGGTCGACGCCGACAAAATGTACACGGAGTACGCGCAGGCTTCCGAAAAAATCGCGCCGTTCGTGTGCGATACGGCGGTGCTGCTGAATCGGGCTCTCAATCAGGGCGAATCCATTCTCTTCGAGGGCGCACAGGGGACGATGCTCGACATCGATCACGGAACCTACCCGTTCGTGACTTCTTCGAGCGCGACTTCTGGCGGCGCGGTGATTGGAACCGGCGTAGCTCCCAACGCCATCAACTCCGTTATCGGCATTACCAAAGCTTATTGCACGCGCGTCGGCGAAGGCCCGTTCCCCAGCGAAGACAAAGGCGATGCCGGCGACAATCTGCGCAAGCGGGGCAACGAATATGGCGCGGTGACCGGGCGTCCGCGGCGCACCGGTTGGCTCGACCTGCCCCTGCTGCGCTATTCCGGCATGATCAACGGCACTTCGTGGCTGGTAGTGACCAAGCTCGACGTGCTCGACGAGCTCGCGGAGATTCCCGTTTGCGTGGGTTACAAGATTGACGGCAAGAAGACGGATGAAGCGCCCGCACATGCCAGCGGCTACGAGAAGATCGAGTGCATTTACGAGAGGCTGCCCGGGTGGCAGACGTCCACCGAAGGGATCACCGAGTACGACAAACTCCCCAAGCAGGCGCGCGCATATCTCGCATTTGTCGAGAAAGAAGCGGGAGCGAAGGCCGGAATGATTTCCACGGGTCCGGATCGCGAGCACACTATCCTAATTGACGAATTCGTTACTGAGTTGAAGGCGGCCGTAAAGAAAGCCTAGAATTGCTTCCCCGGCACACTTGCCGCGACGAAGGAGCGAGACGATGGTGGTGTTGGCAGTCACCTGGATGGCAAAAGTAGGGCACGAAGCCGAAGTTGCCGCACTCTTTGAAAAGCTGACGGAACAGTCCCGCAAGGAACCGGGCTGTGCCATGTACCAGGTGCACCGGCACAAGACCGAGTCGCGCCGGTTCTTCATCTACGAACAATATAAGGATGACGCCGCGCTCGAAGCCCACCGCGCCGCGCCCCATTTCCTGCAACTCGCGCGCAAGGATCTGCCGAAGGTCGCAGATCGCGTAGAAGGACATCTGTTCGAACCACTAGGATAGGCTTCCGCAGCGCGGGGCTGCCTCGCCTGTGTCTCTGCTTCAGCGATTAGAACCTATTTTGCGGGTTCAGTCTCAGGGGACGACATTCCGCTGATGATCTGCCATTCCTTGTCTGTCTTGAACCAGGTATGCGTGACGCGCAGAGTGTGCGGTTCTTTCAGGCCGTTCTTGTCTACCCACGAGAATTTCACCCAATAGTAGACGACGATGAGTTGGCCCGTTGTCGGCGTATCCGCCGGCTTCAATGAAGGGTCAGCGAGATGACGACCCTTTGCGGTATTCGAGGTAATCCAGTCGGTGATGTGATCCTTGCGTACCGGTTGATCGCTGACGGATGGCCATCCCACGAAATTCGGATGCCATAATGCGCGGCAGGAAGTGAGATCCTCCGCCTTCACGTACTCCCAGTAGGAGCTTTCGAGCTTCCAGACGGCGCGTTCGTCGGCGGACTGTTTCGCGAGACCTTGCAGCGTACAAAGGACTACAAATACTGCGATCCAGACTCGGGTTGATTTCACCGGGCTCTTTCGCGTAGGTCTTACTGCTGTATCGGACGCAGTCGGCTATTTGGTTTTATCGATCATCAACTCGCCGCCCGAGGCATAACTTTCCTTCGAGACCTCGTGGAAAGCGACAATAATGCCTTCGCGGCGGGCGCCGGCTTCTTCGACGAGAGCGTCGGTGATCCGCTTCGCGATCTTCCGCTTCTGATCGGCGGTGCGGCCCTGCAGCATGGTGATTTGGACTAGAGGCATAGAGAAGTTCGCAGTTGTCAGTTGTCAGTTCTCAGTTCTCAGAAAACGCGCACCGGCTCTCAGTTACTGAGAACCGGGAACTGAGAACTATTTCGCCAGTTCGTATCCCGCGAAGAAAAAACTCAACTCGAAGCGGGCCGTATCTTCCGCATCCGAGCCGTGGATCGCGTTGTGTTCGATGTTGGTCGCCCATTTCTTGCGGATCGTGCCTTCCTCAGCTTGCGCCGGATTGGTGGCGCCCATCAGCTTTCGCAGGTCGGCGATGGCATCTTCCTTTTCCAGTGCCAGCACGACGATCGGGCCGCTCGACATAAAGTCGGTCAGAGTATTGAAGAACGGGCGGCTGGCATGCACGGCATAAAACTGTTCGGCCTGATGCTTGGAGATTTGCAGCATCTTCATGGCGAGGATGCGGAAGGCGTTCTTCTCAAACTGCTCGATAATGTCGCCGACGGCATTGCGCCGAACGGCATCCGGTTTCACGATGGTGAACGTACGTTGCAGAGTCTTCATAGGTTGATCGTTAGTCCTTGAGGTTTATCAAAAGGTCGTTGGTCGTTTCGTCGCGAGCTCGTCTAACAGAAACATTGTCATTCCGAGCGCAGCGAGGAATCTGCTTCCTCTCGCCGCTCGGTACTGGGTCCTGAGTACTAAACGCTGACTCCGATCGCAGCCGCCAGGGTCTCCCCAATCGCCGCCGGAGATTTCGCGACGCGAATCCCGCAGCTTTCGAGCGCTTTCATCTTCTCCGCGGCCGTTCCCTTCCCGCCTGAGATGATCGCTCCCGCGTGTCCCATGCGGCGTCCCGGAGGAGCGGTCTGCCCAGCGATGAATCCCACCACTGGCTTCTTCATGTGCGTCTTCACGAATTCGGCCGCCAGTTCCTCGGCGTTGCCGCCAATCTCGCCGATCATGATCACGGCTTCGGTGTCCGGATCGCGATTGAACAGGTCCAGTGCATCGATGAAGTTGGTGCCGATAATCGGATCGCCGCCGATGCCGATCGCCGTCGACTGTCCGATGCCGCGCTGCGTGAGTTGGTGAACGGCTTCATAGGTCAGCGTGCCCGAGCGCGAGACGATGCCGATCGATCCCTCTTTATGAATCGACGCCGGCATGATGCCGATCTTGCACTTCCCCGGAGAAATGATTCCTGGGCAGTTCGGCCCGATCAGCCGCGAACGGCGGTCTTGCAGGAACTCCCACGCCTTCACCATGTCGAGCGTCGGAATGCCTTCAGTAATGCAGACGATGAGATCGATTTCCGCGTCGGCTGCCTCCATGATCGCATCGGCCGCAAACGGCGGCGGCACAAAAATCACCGTAGCGTTCACGCCCGTCTTGTCGACGGCCTCGCGCACGGTATTGAAAATCGGCCAGCCTTCGTGCGTCGTTCCGCCCTTGCCGGGAGTCACTCCGCCAACGATCTTGGTTCCATAAGCCGCGCTGGCCTTCGCATGAAACGTACCTTCGCGCCCGGTCAGGCCCTGCACGACAACTCGCGTATCTTTATTAACTAAGATTGCCATATGAATTCCTCGCCTCTAAACTTCCAACAAAGCACCTAACACTTGGCCATTAGCATTTAGCCACTCGGGGCCAAATGCTAACTGCTAGTTGCCAGGTGCCAATCTATCTCCATTCCGTAACGCCCAGCGTGCCGCGAGCCGCAGCCACAACCTTATCCGCCGCGTCTTTCATCGTGTCGCTGACCAGGAAGTTGAATCCCGAGTTCATCAGAATCTTCTTCCCTTCATCGACGTTGGTGCCCTCGAGCCGCAGCACGATCGGCAGCTTGATATTCGTCTTACGCGCAGCTTCAACCACGCCGGTCGCCAGAGTATCGACGCGCAGGATGCCGCCGAAAATGTTGATCAGCACGGCCTTCACGTTCTTATCACTAAGCAGAATTTCAAACGCGTGCGCAACCTGTTCGGAGCTTGCGCCTCCGCCAACATCCAAAAAGTTCGCAGGCATGCCGCCGGCGTACTTGATGATGTCCATCGTCGCCATCGCCAATCCGGCGCCGTTGACCATGCATCCGACGTTGCCGTCGAGCTTGATGTAGTTGAGGCTATACTTCGAAGCCTCGACTTCCAACGGATCTTCTTCCGTAATGTCACGCAGCTCGCGCAGATCAGCGTGGCGGAAGAGCGCGTTGTCGTCAAAAGTGAGCTTCGCGTCGAGCGCGAACAGGCGCCCATCCGTCGTCGTAATAAAAGGATTGATCTCCACCAGTGACGCGTCCGTATCAAGGAACGCCTTGTAGAGATTGGTCAGGAACTGCACCGCGGGAGTGATCTGTTTGCCGCTCAGTCCCAGCTTGAACGCAGTCTTCCGCGCCTGAAACGCCTCCAGCCCCATGCCCGGATCGATGTGCTGCTTCAGAATCGCGTCCGGATTCTCCGCCGCGACCTGCTCGATCTCCATTCCGCCCGCAGCCGACGCCATGAACACCGGCTTGCCCTCGGCGCGATCAACGAGAATGCCGAGATACAGCTCCTTCTCGATGGGCAGCGTTTCTTCGATCAGCAATCGGCGCACGATTCGTCCCTCAGGACCGGTCTGGTGCGTCACCAGCTTCATCCCAAGCATCTTGCCCGCGAGTTCGCCGGCCTCGTCCACCGACTTGGCGATCTTCACACCGCCGCCTTTGCCGCGGCCTCCGGCGTGAATCTGCGCTTTGACCACCACTCCGCTCGAACCGGAGTCGAATAATTCTTTAGCGATCGTCTCCGCCTCGTCGCGCGAGGTCGCCATCGATCCGCGCGGCACGGTGACACCATACTTCTTTAGGATTGCTTTTCCCTGGTACTCATGAATTTTCATAATGATGACTCTTCAGTAACTTCGGAAGGATCTGCTTGCGGCGTCGCACTGCGGGCAGCAAACTTGCAATTTTATAGAATGCTGGAGGGTTAGGGCAAACAGCGAGGGACTTTCTCTTAAAGGCGTCATCCTGGCCGGAGCCGTTTTTCAGGCGGAGGGAAGGATCTCGCGCGCAGTGCAACCGGCCATTCTGCGTCTTTTCCCGCCCGATAACATCCAACGTCGAAAGCGACCAAGCACGGTCCCGGATTGGAGGCCCGTTGAAGCTCATCTCCCTCAACGTCGGACGCCCGCGCCTCATCCTTTATAAGGGCGATAGCATGAGTACCGGAATTTTCAAGCAACCGGTGTCCGGACCAGTACCGTTGCGAACTCTCAATCTCGATGGCGACAGCCAGGCCGACCTCACCGTCCATGGAGGCCCGAACAAGGCCGTTTATGGCTATCCTTCCGAGCATTACGACTTCTGGCGCCAGGAATTGCCGGGAACCGATCTCCCTTGGGGAGCGTTCGGCGAGAACTTCACCACCGATGGCCTGTCGGAAGATGACCTCCACATTGGAGATCGTCTGCAGATCGGCGACGCGATCCTGATGGTCCGCCAGCCGCGCATGCCCTGCTTCAAGCTGGCTGCCAAGTTTCAGCGCGACGACATGATCCAGCGCTTCCAGCACAGCGGCCGCACCGGATTTTATTTTTCTGTCGACCAGGAAGGCACTGTGAACGCTGGGGACTCGTTCGTGTTCCTGAGCCGCGAACCGCAAGCCATCACCATCGCCGAGATGAACCGTCTTTTTGTCGAGGAGAAATACAACCGCCCTCTGCTCGATAAAGCAATCGCGACGCCCGCCCTGCCAGAAGATTGGCGCGAATACCTGGAAAAGCGCCTGCCCGCTGCCGAAAAATCGTAATCACGAAGTCCCCTGTGTAACTCCGTGTCCCCTGTGGTGAAGGGTTTCCTTCGTGAACCTTCGTGCCCTTAGTGGTGAATGGTTTCGTGCGCCCAAGTGCCCAAACCGCACCGAAATGCTAGGCTATCCACCAAGACCGAAATGATTCTCGACGCACTCCATCGTCTGACCAACCACGGCCAATCACTCAGCCGCGAAGAAGCTCGCGCCGTCATGGCCGACGTGTTGTCAGGCGAATGCACCGACGCGCAGATTGCGGCTCTGCTCATCGCGTTGCGCATGAAGGGCGAGACCGTCGAAGAGATCGTGGGATTCGCAGAAGCGATCCGAGCAGCCGCGGCACCATTGCCAATCGAGCGCGCGAGCGCGGCCGAGGCGATTGCGGTCACCGGCACGGGACGCGATGCCTTAGCCGAAGAATCCGGTGCCGATTCCTTGATCGACACCAGCGGCACCGGCGGCGACGCCAGCGGTACTTTCAACATTTCGACCGCGACCGCGCTAGTGACTGCGGGAGCTGGCGTCCGCGTGGCCAAGCACGGCAATCGCAGCATCAGTTCGAAGTGCGGCTCCGCGGACGTCGTCGAAGCCCTGGGCATCAACATCCAGCTCTCGCCCGAGCGCGCCGCGCAATGCCTGCGTGAAGTCGGTATCTGCTTTCTCTACGCGCCCAATCTCCATCCGGCCATGAAGCAGGTGCAGGGCGTGCGCCGCGAACTCCGCATGCGAACGATGTTCAACCTGCTCGGCCCTCTGACCAATCCCGCGCGCGCGAATGGACAAGTCGTCGGCGTGTACTCGCTCGATCTCGTAGAAAAGCTGGCCGAGGCGCTAAGCATGCTGGGCCTGCGCCGTGCACTGGTCGTCCACGGACTCGATGGCCTCGACGAGATCACAATCACCGGCAAAACGCGCGTGGCCGAGGCCCGCGAGGGATCAGTGCGCTCTTATGAAATCGAGCCGGAAGAATTCGGGATGAATTGCGCAACGCTGCAGGAGATTTCTGGTGGCGATGCCACCGAAAATGCAGCCATCATCCGGGCGATTCTCGAAGGGGAAAAGTCTCCTCGTCGCGACATTGTCATCCTCAACGCCGCCGCCGCGCTGGTAGCCGCGGGCCGAGGCGATCACATCGCGGGCGCGATTCCGCAAGCGGCCCATTCGATCGACTCTGGCGCAGCCGCCGCAAAACTGAAAGCGCTAATCCAGCTCAGCTCCGCGCGATAGCGCTGTCATCCCGAGCCCCAGCCTGTCACCCGAGCCGCATTGGTATCCTGTGCAAACCGAGGGAACTCCGCATTCCCCTGTGCTCCTCCGTGTCCCCTGTGGTGAAAGATCTTGCAGGCACTCACGCGACCGTGACTTTCTCCAAATACTCCGCGACCTCGACCTTCCATCCCAACTCAGTCTGCATCCGCTCCCGCAGCTGCCCGGAGGCATCCGGCTCCCCATGCACCAGATAAGTCTCTGCAGGCCGATTGCGAAACGTCCGCAGCCATTGCAGCAACTCCGGCGGGTCCGCGTGATCGCTGAACTGCTCCAGCGCTGCAGTCTGCGCCCGGATCGGCACGAAGTCTCCGAAGATCTTCACCTCAGCCGATTTGCTTTTGATCGCAAACCCGCGCGTACCGGGCGCCTGAAATCCGATGAACAGCACCAGGTTCCTGGGATCGGGCAGCCGATGCGCCAAATGATGCAGAATGCGCCCGCCGGTCACCATGCCGCTTGAAGAAATGATGACGGCGGGCATACGTGCTTCATTAATCTTCTTCGATTCCTCCGGCGTTGACGCAAACGTGAATTCCGGCCACTGCAGCGGCGACCCATACTTGCGTATCATCTCGCGCGTCTCGTCGCTGTATTCCTCGTCATGCTTCAGAAAGATCTCCACCGCCTTGATCGCCATCGGACTATCGCAGAAAACAGGGATGCGCGGAATCTGTCCCGACTCGATCAGTTGCTTCAGGATGAAGATAAACTTCTGCGTGCGCTCAATCGCAAACGCCGGAACGACGACGCCGCCGCCGCGATTTGCCGCCGCCGTGATCAACCGCGCAAGCTCTGGCAGCGGGTCTTCTTTGGGATGCGTGCGATTGCCGTACGTCGATTCCATCACGAGCAGATCGGCTATCTCACCCTCTTCCGGGCCGGAGTGCACCACGTTCCCGGGCGCGATTTTGTGGTCGCGCACGCGGCCAATGTCTCCAGTAAAAAGCAGCCGCCGCGACTGACCGTCGGTCTTGAGCGACACTTCCGCCATGCACGATCCCAGAATGTGCGCGGCCCGCACGAAGCGAAACGAGATTTCAGCAGAGAGTTCCACCTTCTCTCCCGCGCGGACCGGCTTGAATTGCTCCAGAGATTTCTGCGCCTGTTCGAACGTATAGAGCGGCAGCGCCGGATCGTGCTTCGATTTCTTCATCTTGTTGTAGAAGCGCGCATCCTCTTCCTGCAGATGACCGGAGTCCGGCAGGATAATGCCGCACAAATCGATCGTCGGCGGCGTCGCGTAGATGGCTCCGCGGAATCCATCTTTGACCAGGCGTGGAATCCAGCCACAGTGGTCGAGGTGCGCGTGGGTCAGGATGACCGCGTCGATGCGATTCGCCGCGATGGGAAGGTTCTGCCAGTTGCGCTCGCGCCATTCCTTCGGACCCTGAAAGAGCCCGCAGTCGACGAGCGCCTGAAACCCGCTGTTGCTGGAAGCGTCCCCGGTGTTGATGAGATGCTTCGAGCCGGTGACGGTCCCCGCCGCGCCAAGAAACTGGATGTACGCCAAACCTACCTCCCGCACAAACGCATCACCTCACCCCGGGCCCACGCCGAAACACCGGAAGAGCACTGCCGACAGCATGATGAAATACCGACCGCGTATCTTGTCATTCCGAGCGCAGCGAGGAACCTGCTGTTTGCCGACAGAGAGCCGATCCCTCGTCGCAGCCCTCGTCGGAATGAGAACGTTGGATTTCTCCGTGTCTCTGTGTCTCCGTGGTGAAAGACCGACTCTTTCGACGCCTCCACCTTGAACGTGTTATTCGTCACATCGCTCTCCGGCACGCTGCCGTCGTTGACCACAATTTCCTGCGGTGCGCCGGTCGTTTCCACGCGGACTGTCGCCTTGCTTTTGGCGAGGACTTCAAGGCGCTGCATAATCTCTCCACCTGCGAATTTCACAATAATTGGAACTTCGGCCCCCGCAGTTCCCAGGTTGTCGAGAGTAATCGTCAACACAAAAGAATTCGCCATCGCCTTGCGTGCGAAAGCCGACTCCACTTTGAAGTCGGGTAGGCCGCGGTCGTGATACACCCAGTCATCGAAGAACCATTCCAGATCGCGCTTCGTTTGAGCGGAAATCAAACGCGGCATGTACGAAGGATCTTTGTCCTGCTCCGGGCGGTACGAGGCCAGCGCCTTTTTGAGCGCGGCGTCGCCGACCATATCGCGCAGCATCCACCACACGCACATCGCCTTGCTGCGGTAGAGTTCTTCGTCGACCGTGTTCACCAGCGAGTGGCTGACCTCGTCCTCCGATCGTGGAATAGTAGCTGGCTGCTCCACACTATTCAGGACAGTGCGGTGCAATCCCATGTAGTCCAGTGCGGCATGCCTTCCCTTCTGCTGTTCCAGGTAGAGAGCCTGCGCAAAGTGCGCAAGACCCTCTTCGATCCAGGGACGAAACGATATGAAGGATGCGTGTGTAAGCTGATGAGCGGCGGAAAGTCCCGCCAGATTGGAGTCTGAATTCGCCAACGGGGTCAGCAACAGGGCTCCGCTCTCGAAAGGTGCAGAGTTAGCATCGGGAAGGTCGGCGACTTTCGCTTTCTCGCGCTGCGGTCCGAACCAGTCGGTGGTCAAAGAGCTCACTTTTAGGGCGGTGTCGGCAAAGTCTGTTGCTGCAGTTTCATGTCCCTTCAAATACCGGACCTCAACCCCAGTTCGCTCCAGAACGCGATAATCCGCAATTGCAAAAGTCGGAACGTCCTGCCGCAACGGTTGCGTCATGCAATTACTAGAAATGTACCGGGCACGCTCTGCACCCATCGACTCATCGAGCGCCGCTCCTGCGCAATCGACTCCGTTGAAAAGAATTTGCGGGAGGAGATCGCTACCGCTCATCGGCATGATTCCCAGGGTCATCTTCGATCCCGTTTCCCGCGTCTTCCATCGCGCAAGCACCTCGAACAGGCTGTCGCTTTCCGAGAGATTCGCAACTTCCGTCGTAATTGGATACCAGGCCACATATCCCGCGCCGCGCACCGCCGTGAAACTTGTATCAATCTGATCCCAGTCTGCGCTGGTCGCAACATCCTCGGGCGTCCCGATGCGCGTCAGCCGCGTGGCGTCGAGCAGGATCACGCCTTCATACGCGATCTCAAGTTCGAAAGTGCGATGCGGATCGATGGCTTGTGGCAGAGTAACAACTGCTTCTGAGAGCGCGCCGGTGTGGTCAATGTCAGAGGGATAGGGTTGGGTGACGTATTGCAACAACTTTCCGCCAGCCTTGATCGATCGCCAATCAAGGGAAGACGAAATCTGTAACACAGCGATCTTCTGCGGAGTCGCGCTGTCATTCCGCAACGTAATCTTTCCGCGCGCGCCCAGACGATGCTGCTCAGGCTCAATCTGAAGGTTCAGATCGTAATTGGTGATCGAGAACGCCTCGCGGTCTAGCGCAAAAGCATTCACCGCAGAGGCAGAGAAAACACAGAGGAAGCACAGGATCTTCGCAGACGCCGTTATTTCCGGGAACTTCATTCTTCGTTGGATGCGCCATTCTTGGCTCGGCGCTGGCGGACGATCTCATATAACACGACCGCCGCCGCCACCGACACGTTCAGCGACGGCACTTTCCCCAGCATCGGGATCGAGACCAGGAAGTCGCACTTGCGCTTCACCAGATCGTGCAGGCCCTTGCCTTCGCCGCCCAGAACCAGCGCGCAGTCCATCTTATAATCCAGAGCGTCGTAGGTCTGGGGCGCGCGCTCGTCCAGGCCGACGGTCCATATGTTGTTCAATTTCAGTTCTTCGACCGCGCGGGAGATGTTCGTCACCTTCGCGATCGGCATGTGCTCGCTCGCTCCAGCGGAGGTCTTGGTCACGGTTCCTGTGACCGCCGCAGAACGGCGTTCGGGAATGACTATTCCGTTTGCGCCCGCAGCGTCAGCAGTGCGCAGAATCGCTCCCAGGTTGTGTGGATCTTCGACGCCATCGAGCACAACGATCAGCGAATGTTCACCGCGCTTGGCGGAGATCACGTCGGGCAGATCGTTGTATTGTTTAGCGGACGTGACCGCAACGACTCCCTGGTGGGCGGCATTTCCGGCCATACGGTCGAGTTCGGTGCGCGGCAGGAAACGCACCGGCACTCCGATCTTTCGGCACTCTTCGATCAGCCGCTGCAGGCGCAGGTCATGGCGCTCCTTGGCCATCCCGACCCACTCAAAAGCACGTCCGCGCGCTTTCAGGGCCTCCGTCACCGAGTTGATGCCATAAATGTAGTGCATGAGTTATTTAGTGTACCGTTTCTGCGATCTACTCAGCGATGTCATCCTGAGGAGGGCGCCACGCCCTCCGAGGGACCGTACGAAGCGTACGCATCGGCAATGTAGTCGAGAGGACCACTCTAGCTGCATGCATCTCGTTTTCGCTTCACTGCATGGCAGCGCCAATCGACGTAAAGCCCCTCGGGCAGCTTCGCCGCCACTCAGGATGACGGAGGTTTGGGGCGATCTGGGAGTGCTCGAAGAATCTCTGCCGGTTCCGGACGCTCCGTGTAATCCTCATTCGCCGACGCATACAGAATCGTGCCATCACAATCGACGACATACGTCGCGGGAATCGGCAGTTCCCAGCTGTCGTCGCCGTTGGTGAAGGGCAGGTTGACGAAGGCCCGTCGATAAACAGCCTCCTGCGGAGCCGGCACGCGATACGTTAATCCAAACTGGCGGGCGACTTTGTTGCCCGCATCCGAGAGTAGCGGAAAGCGCAGCTTGTGCTGGTCGTGCATGAAGAACGACTGCTTCACCGTCTGCGCCGAGATCGCCACCAGAGCCGCTCCGGCCTCCACGATCTGCGGCAGGATGAGATTCATAGCCTCCATCTGCCCGACACAAAACGGACACCATCGCCCGCGGACAAAGCAGATGACAAGCCGTCCTCGCGCCAGCAGCTCAGCAGAGGAGACTGACTTCCCGTCGTGATCGGCAAGCTCGAACGCGGGCACTTTCACGCCAACCGAAAGAATGTTCGCGGCAATCTGCCGAGTCTTCAGTTCGTCCATAGCCTGCGCGTGAATCGCCTGCGTCTCGGCGGGAACGTACTTCTCAATCAACTCCTTACGCTCGGCAAAGATCTCGCGCAACGGGCGCGTATCGGTTCCCGGTTTGGCTTCTTCCAGCGAACGCCATTTCATGCTCGCCCATCATGCCACACCTGACAGCACGGGGGTTTGGAGGTTCCGTCTCCAACGAACGATTGCAGCGGGACTGGCCGCGGAGTATATTGCTTCGAGCTGATTCGTTTGCTTACGGTTGCGTTCGTTTATTTACGGAGAGCGGCCCAATGTTCCGATTGTCGCTGTACACGCTTCTGACTGTCATCTGCAGCTTTACGATCTCCCTGGCACAGGAACCTTCCACCAAGACTCGCACCCAATATTTCCCAAACACGAGCGACGGAATTCATCTCGAGATGGTCTTCAATTACAACCTTGCCGACCTGAAAAACGAACTCGGCCACGTCGAGATGGTTTGGGGAGCGAACTATCCGTTGCAGCCTCCGGGCGTCTACAACACCGCTTACATTCCGTACTCGGTCGACAACTTCACGAACCCGGTCGCGTGGTACCAGCAGCATCATCCCGATTGGCTCGAGTATTTGTGCGACCGAAGGACACTGGCATTCGAGTTCGGAGCGACGACGCTTGCGCCCATCGATTTCGCCAATCCCGCGGTGCGGGCTTATCAATGGCGCAACTGGGTGGATGCACCACTCGCCCAAGGCTTCGAAGGAATCGCCGTCGATACGATGTCGGCCAGCGCCAACTGGGGACGATGCGGCCATTACGACGTCTCCGGCAACTGGGTGCAGCAGTACACCGGCAAGTTGGCCGATCCTGCCTATCAGCACGACGAACTCGAATGGGAAGCCGCGACCTACAACCACGTTCACCACTATTCAAAGACGGCAACCATGCAGGTGAACGTCTCCTACGAGTTCGGCTATTCGCGGAACGTCAATCTTCGGCTGATGACGACTGCCGATCTGCTCTTCGACGAGCGCGGCTTCACCAACTACGGCTCTGCGCCCGACGTTCCGCCTCCTGCGCAGTGGCAGCAGATTATGGACGTCTTGCAATACGTGCAGTCCAAAGGCGTCTGCTACATGACCAACGGAGAAGAGTCCTACCTCAGCACCGAGATCCCGCAGTCCGCGCGTCTCTGGGTGATCGCGAATTATCTGCTGGTCAAGAATGGTTGCACGTACATGTACATGACCGGCTTTCTAAACGGAGGTCAGGACTACGGATCGCTGATTCTGTTTCCCGAGTATTCGATTCCCATCGGCCATCCCACTGCACCGCTGGTGAAGACGCAGGGTGTCTGGGGACGCAAGTATTCAGGAGGCCTCACGCTGGTGAATCCGCACAGCACAGCCAAGACGGTCGCGTTGCCAGAAGGTTCCTACATGGATGTGAACGGGAACGCGGTAGATCCCGTCGTCACGATGGATCGGCAAACTGGACTCGTCCTGCTAAACGCGCCGGAGAACTGATCATCCTTACTACTATTAGCCACTAACCATTATTCACTGCCCTACATTCCCGGCAGCTTCATTCCCGCCAGCCGACGCGCGAAGCTCGGCTTCCCCATCTGCTTGAACATCTTTTTCATCTGCGCGTACTGGCGGAGCAGGTTGTTCACTTCCTGAATGGTAGTGCCCGAGCCGCGGGCGATGCGTTTGCGGCGGCTTCCGTTGATCACTTCGTGATGGTTGCGCTCGTGCGACGTCATCGAATTGATGATGGCCTCGACGCGGTTGATCTGCTTCTCGTCCACGCTGTCGGCGGCCTTTTGCAGGCCTGAAAACGGACCGATCGACGGCAGCATGCCCATCAGGCTCTTCATCGATCCCATCTTCTTCACTTGCCGCAGCTGGTCGCGGAAATCTTCGAGCGAGAATCCATCCCCCGACAGCGCCTTCGACGCCATCTCCTGCGCTTTCTTCTTGTCGATCTGCTGCTCGGCGCGCTCAATCAGCGACAGGATGTCGCCCATGCCGAGAATTCGCGACACAATCCGGTCCGGATGGAACGGCTCCAGCGCATCATACTTTTCGCCAATGCCGATAAACTTGATCGGCTGTCCCGTAACTTGCCGGATCGACAGCGCCGCGCCGCCGCGAGCGTCGCCATCCATCTTCGTCAATACAACTCCGGTCAGCGACAGCTTCTTGTGGAACTCTTCGGCCGAGCGCACCGCGTCCTGTCCGGTCATCGCGTCGGCGACGAACAAAATCTCTGACGGATTCAGCAGCTTCTTCAGCGACTGCATCTCGTCCATCAGCGAGTCGTCAATATGCAGTCGTCCGGCGGTATCGACGATCAGCACGTCGCATCCGGAAACGATCGCTTCGCGCCGCGCTTCCTTCGCCAGCCGCTCCACGTCGGCGGAGTTCGACAGGGGACGAGCGTTCTCGCCCTCGCCATCGCGGACGTATGCGTCCGCGGCTACGTGCCCCTCGTAGATCTGCGCCTTCACCGCTTGCGCCACGACTTTCAACTGCTCGCGCGCCGCCGGACGGTACACGTCCACCGAAACCAGCAGCGGACGGTGTCCGCCATTCTTCAGCCAGTTCGCCAGCTTGCCCGACGTGGTCGTTTTGCCGGAGCCTTGCAGTCCGGCCATCAGGATCACCGTCGGCGGCTGCGACGCGAACTTCACGCGCGCCGTGTCTTTGCCGAGGATGTCGACCAGTTCGTCGCGCAGAATCTTGATGACCTGCTCTCCGGGCGAAAGCGCGGTCATGACTTCCTGTCCGACGGCCTTGGCGCGGATCTGATCGATCAACTGCTTGACCACCTTGAAGTTGACGTCGGCCTCAAGCAGCGCCAGCCGGATTTCGCGGAGCGCCTCGTCAATGTTCTCCTCGGTGAGCGTGGCGTGCCCGCGGAGGGTCTTGAAGGCGCGTTGGAGTTTTTCCTGTAGATTCTCAAACATAGATGTATCCCATCATTTTACCAGCCACGGAAGAGCGGGTCGGATATCCCTTCCTTGCCTTTGTCATTCCGAGCGTAGAGGGGGGTGCCCCATCCTTGTCGCGTTCTTTGCGACAGGGTGGGGGGGGTTGACTTTCTCGCCCATCGAATGTTCTATGCTTCTTTGTCATCCTGAGGCGCAGGTTTGCGCCGAAGGACCTATGCACTCCCCGCCATTGAACCGCAATTTGCCATCCCGAGCGAAGCAGAACGGCGAGTAACGCGAGTCGTTCTGCGAAGTCGAGGGACCTGCTTCCCGCCTTGTCATTCCTCGCATTGCGCGGAACCTGCAGTTCCCCGCCGTCGGAAATGACTTGTGGAGCGACGGACGCATTCGTCCGTCGCCCCGACCACAAAGCCCTCGGAGCGATCGAGAGGCTCGAACCGGGAAGAGTACGACTTCCAGTCGTCCCGCAACACGCCGAAAAAGATTTCCGGCGTCAGCCGCTGGGGCCGTTCGAGACCGCTACCAGGAAAACCGATCCCCCCTTGTCATCCTGAGGCGCGGGTTTGCGCCGAAGGACCTATGCACTCCCCGCCATCGAACCACGATTTGTCATCCCGACCGAAGCAGAATGGCGAGCAACGCGAGTCGTTCTGCCTAGTCGAGAGCCTGCCCTGAGCGCAGCCGAAGGGGTCCTGCTTCCCCGCCGTCGGAAACGACTGAATGTGGGGACCGCCGCCCTCGGCTGTCCAAGCGGCCCAGAAGTACCGAGCCGCAGCGCCGCCACTGCATCAGACTCGATCAGGAAGAAGCCGCCAGTGGGCGCAGCACAACCAGCTCCGAAGGAGCGAAAGACCACAGACCACAGCCTGCCCTGAGCGAAGCCGAAGGGGCGCAGGCCGTGGGTAAGACGGCCAAGGAGGAACCAGCCCCGTAGGGGCGAAAGAAAAAAAACGATGGCGGACAAACTCAAAATCCCCACCCTGTCGCAGACAACGCGACAAGGATGGGGCGCCCGGATTCGAAAAGTGGCCGCAGCTACCCGACCTTGGGTCGCACCATCTCAAATCGCTGCGTCGTGCGGGTGTACTGCATCCCTCCCATGCGGCCGATCAGGTCGAGCGAGTTGCGGTCCAGCTTTCCCTGTTTCAGATGAGAGTCCGCGACGTAGATCGAGACGATCTCTCCGATCACCAGGCTGCTGCTCCTGGACGAAGACGAGAAATCGAGAATCCGGTCGAGCTTGCATTCGAAGCTGACCGGAGATCCCGCGACTCGCGGAGGCTTCACGATCTCCGACGGCGCGTGATCGATGTGGGCAAGTTCGAACTCGTTGACGGAAGCGTCGTACTCGCCGCTGGTGGCGTTCATCGCTTCAGCGAGTTCGTAGGGGACTGTGTTGATCACAAATTCTTTGGTCTCGCGGACATTGCGCAGCGTGTCTTTGGCTTCTCCGTTGGGGGAGCTCGATTGCTTCGGCATCCGCAGGCCGGGAGCGAACGCCAGCAGTGGAGGCTCGACGCAAACGCAATTGAAGAACGAGAAAGGAGCAAGGTTCGGCTTTCCCGAGGCGCTGAGCGTGGAGACCCACGCAATCGGCCGCGGCACAACCGCATTGATGAGAAGACCGTAGAGATCGCTATGAGGAAAGCTGGATGCAGAGAAGTTCATCTCAAAAAGTATAACTTCGCAGAAGGGCCGGAAGTTATGCGGCAGAGCAATGGCTCTCGGGATCGGCACAAAGTGACGGCGGGGCGCCGGCGCTACGGCGGGGCGAATACTTCTTTGGCGGCGATAACGGTATTGCTGTGGATCGTGACTGTGTCTTCGATGTTGCGCGCGTAGCCGCCGGCGTAGGTGACCATCACTGGGATGTTTCTGGCGCGGGCTACCTGGAACACTAGTTCGTCGCGCTTTTTCAATCCGTCGATCGTCAGTTCCAGGCCGCCCAGCTGATCTTCTTTGTACGGATCGGCGCCGGCCACGTAGCAGATCAGGTCGGGCTCGAACTGGCGGAGGCCAGAGCTGATGGCGTTGTCAAGCCATGCGAGGTAGTCGTCGTCGCCGATGCCGTCGGGCAGGTCGACGTCGATCGAGGACGGCGGCTTGTAAACCGGGTAATTGTTGTGCTGGTGCAGGGAGATGGTGAAGACGTCACCGGCGTGGGCTCCGCGGATTTTTCCTTGCGGCGCGTTAGCGGGTTGCTCGACGGTTGAGACGGAAGATGAGGGCAGTAGAGCGCTAGCGGTACGAGTACCGGCAAAAATCGCTGCGGTTCCATTGCCTTGATGCACATCGCAATCGATGGTCATTGCGGTGCGGATCTTGTCGTCGCGCTGCAGGCGGCGTATGGCAACGGCAACGTCGTGGATCATACAAAATCCTTCGCCGTGATCCGGGAAGGCGTGATGAAATCCTCCGCCGATGCTAACGCTGACTTTGTCGGCGAGCGCCTGGCGCGCGGCGAGGATCGATCCACCGGCGGCGAGCCAGAAAGCCTCGACGAGATCGCGGGAGTAGGGGATCTCCATTTCCATCTCTTCGCGCGGGGAGAGCGTGCCGGTCTTGAGCTTCTGCACATATTCAGGCTTGTGGACCAGGAGAATGTCTTGATCGGTGGCGGGCTGGGGTTCGAGAAAATCTTGCGCATCGGCCACTCCTGTCGTGATCAGGCGGTCTCGGACGCGGCGGTATTTTTCAGCGGGAAAGACGTGGTTGCCGATCGGGAGATAGTAGGCGTCGCTGTAGACGAGCTTGAACGGGAGCATCACGAGCCCTCCATCATACGCTCAACGCGATGTCATCCTGAACGGCGGCGGAGCCGCAGTGAAGGACCGTAAGTTCGTGGAAGGCTACGATGCGGTGGATGGAATGCTCAGATCCACGCGGCACAAACGATCCCGCCTGCTGCATTGTTAGTGTCTGACTTCGTGCGGTTCCTCGGAGGGACTGCGTCACTCCTCAGAATGACAAAGCCTTTTGCGAATGATAAAGCTTGCTTAGGGCGAAACCAAACTATCGCTTCTTCGTCGCTTGCACGGCGGGTGAGACCATTGGCCGGCGGACTGGGACGATGGCGCCTTTCGAGGGATCAGCGGCGGCGTTGGCTCGGGTCAGCACTTCCTGTTGGATGTATTGCACAAATTCCTGGATCTGGTGCTGCATCTCTTCCATGCGCTCGCGCATTTGCAGGATGATCGCCATGCCGGCGATGTTCACGCCGAGATCGCGGGCCAGCGAGAGGATGAACTCGAGGCGCTGCAGGTCTTGGTCGGTATAGAGGCGTGTGTTGCCTTCGGTGCGCGAGGGCTTGAGCAGTCCTTCGCGTTCGTAAAGCCGCAGCGTTTGCGGGTGGATGCCATACATCTCGGCGACCGACGAGATCATGTAGGCGCCCTTAGATTTGCGTTTCGTCACCAGTTCCCTCGCTCTGCTCGGGATTTCGCCAGCGGACTCCTGCTCCGCTCACGCCCGCTAAACGGCTCAACATGTAGGCGCCTTTGGATTTACGTTTCGTCATGAAGTCCCGCGTCTGATTCTAGCAGCCGTCCGAATTCCCCCTAGTTCCTAGGAGAATCCCTGCCAAACGTACGAAGCAGAAATGCATCCAAGGTTCGGAGGAAATTCATGGATAACGATAAAACTCTAAGTGTGCTGGAAGACCTCATCGAAACTTGTAAAGACGGACAGAAGGGCTATCAGGATGCGGCGGAGCATGTGAAGCGTCCGGATCTGAAGACCTTTTTCGACGAGCAGCGGCTGGAGCGCGGTCAGTTTGCCGAGGAGCTCCGACACGAATATTCTCGACTGGGCAAGCCCGACAAGAAGCCTTCAGGATCGGTCGCGGCGGCGCTGCATCGCGCTTGGATCGACACGAAAGTCGCGATGGGCGGCGGAGACAAGACGATCCTCGAGTCGGTCGAGTCGGGAGAGGACAAGGCCAAGGAAAGCTACCAGAAGGCATTGTCGGAGCCGTTGCCGGCGGACGTCGCGCAGATTTTGCGCCGGCAAGCGGACGGCATCCAGCGCGCGCATGACAAAGTGAAAATGCTGCGCGATCAGGCGAAAGCGGCGGCCTAGCGTGTAAGAAGTTAGCTCGCAAATTTACTGGCCACGGATTTGCGCCGATTTTCACGGATGATTGATCCGTGATGATTGGCGAAATCCGTGGCCTGATTTTTTATGCTGCGGGTTGCGGCTTTTCGGTTCGAGGAACCGACCAGCCGTCGGGTCTCAGGGTGTGGTTTAACAGATACGCGACGAAACCGGCGGCGATCAGGATCATGCCAAAGGAGAACGAGCTCATGTTGAGGATCTGCTCGTGCTCACTGCGGACGACTGAGAATCCGAGCAGGAGCATAGGCGGAATCCCGATCGCGATTGCGCCGAACAGCCCGCCGGGCACCTTGAAGGGGCGCGGCAGATCCGGCTCGCGGAAGCGGAGCACGGCCAGCGCCATGAATTCCAGGAAGAGGCTGGCTCCATAGAGAAGGATGTCGAGCGTGACCAGGCGGGCGAAGCCAAGTCCGAGGCACATGGCCCATCCGGTGGCGAGGGCGATGATGGCGACCCACGGAGCTCGCGATTTCTTCTGCAGCTTGCCGAAGACCGCTGGCAACATTCCGTCTTGCGCCATCGCCAGAGGCAGACGCGAGTAGCTCATCACGAGCGCGTTGAACATGCCGAAGGCGCTAATCAGGCCGCCGAGCACGACTCCGATGCGGAGGAGCGGTCCGCCGATCAGGCCGGCGATGTCCGCCCACGAACCAGTTTCCCAGGCAGTCGGCTTGAGGCCGGTCATCCACATCGCCGCGAAGGGCAAGATATAGCTGACGGCTACGATGGCGACCGCGACCAGCATGGCGCGCGGGTAAGTCCGCTGCGGCCGCTCGACTTCGGTGGCGATGGTCGAGGCGTTGTCCCATCCCATGTAGTTCCACATGCAGATGAGGAGGCCTCCGAGAATGTCGACGGTGGACGTGGTCGGCTTGGTGACGGCGTTCGCCAGCGCTCCGAGCTTGAAGGGAGCGAGTACAACGATCGCAACGAACGGGGCCGACAAGGCGAGGAACAGCCAGAGCGAGGTGAGAGAGACAACCTTCACGCCAGCAATATTAAGGAGCGCGCACGCGACGACGACCGCGAGCGCAACCCACCATCCGCGATTCGCTTCCTGAAACCACGGGAACATCCGGGTCAGGTAGGCGACGAACAGGGTGGGATAGATCGCCATATCGAAAATCGAGGCAATGAGGGAGAGCCAAGCTTCCTGAAATCCCCAGAAGTTGCCCATGGCGCGGCGGACCCAGGCGTAGTACCCGCCTTCAAAGGGCAGCGCGCTCGACAGTTCGCCGATCATGAAGGCTGTGGGCAAGCTCCAGAGCAGCGGCGTGATGAGCAGAATCAGGATGGCGCGTCCGTAACCGGCGCCGTGCACGATGTCTTCGGTGCCATAGGTCCCGCCCGACACCATAAAGAAGGTGGCGGCGACCAGAGGCCAAAGCGTGAGGCGGACGAATTTCTTCCGGTTGGGGACGACGGAGAGGGGTTGGGAATTTTCGGGTTGTTGCTGGCTAGCTGTTGCCAATTTCTATGGCTGCCTTCTCAAGCGACTCACTCTCACCACCGCGTCTCCCTTGAGTCTTCGGTGAAGACGTTCTGTTTCGCGGCTCCCGGGTTTGATGCGTTTTCCCGGACATCTCGGCGAAGTTAGTTCGCATTTGTGAGATTACGGGAAATTTCCACAGATGCAAGATTTTTTTGAATTTTTTGTGAAATTTTGCAAGCGGGAGTCGGGGTACGAGAGTAATGAGTTGCCGCTTCCAGCGCCAAGTTCACCTCAGAGGACACAGGAGAACACGGGGATTTCCGCGTTTTCGTTGCCGGGTTTCCGAAGAACCGATTGTTGCGGTTGCCGGCCGTGAGTGTTTATGATGCCGCGGAAGTTTCACAGGAGGGGTTCGATGAGATTACCGTTTCTCGTTGTCGCTCTATCCTTGGCTGCCTTCAGTGGGGTGCAGCCTTGCCACGCGCAAAACGCCTTCACGCCCGATCAGGTGAAATGGGGGCCGGCTCCGCCGTCTGTTCCTGCGGGAGCACAACTCGCCGTCGTGGAAGGGGACCCGATGGCATCGACTGGCGACTTCACGGTTCGGCTGAAAATGCCGGACGGGTACAAGTTCCCGCCACACACGCACCCGCACCGGGAGAACGTGACTGTGTTGTCAGGCACGCTCAAGGTTGGTATGGGGGACCAGTTCGACGATAGCAAGATGATGAGCTTCGGGGTGGGCAGCTTCATTTATGTCGAACCGACGATGCACCACTACGCGGGGGCGTCGGGGGAAACCGTGATTCAGATTCACGGGGCATCGCCGTTACAGATCGATTACATCAATCCGGCGGACGATCCCAGCAAGAAGAAGTAGAAATACGAGGGGCTCGCGCTCAAAGCGGGCCCTCGCCTTTCTCGGCGCACGAAAACATCTCATCGCAGAGGACATGGAACCTGGAGGTTACTTTTCCCAGTCCCTCCCATCGACCATGCGCTTGATTCCGTTCTTCAGGTGTAGGACGTTGAAGTTGATCAGAAGGCCTACGTTGATTCCACTCAGGCGTATGTAGGAGAGGAGTCGGGCTTCGTGGATCGGGTGGAGGGCTTCGACGGATTTGACTTCTACTACGATCCGGCTCTCCACGATTAGATTGATGCGTTATCCGACTTCTAACTTCTGTCCTTCATAAACGACGGGTAGAGCTACTTCCGTTGCCACTTCGAAGCCACGATTTCTCAGTTCGTGCGCCAGGCAGGCCTGATAGGCGCTTTCGAGAAGGCCTGGGCCTAAGAGAGAGTGGACTTTCATCGCGGAGTTTACAACGGCACCGCGATTTCGTTTGTACGGAACGGTCTAAGCGCGTGCCGGAGAGGCCATACTTACTGCATAGCAGATTTACCCTGTGTTCTGTGACCTCTGTGGTGGGAGGCGTTTTTCCGTTTCAGATTGGGAAAAGCGCTCACCCCAGGGGACACAGGGGAAACCTTTGATTTCGTTTATGCGGAACGTTCTAGAGCGTGCTGGAGTGGCCATGCTTACCGCATAGCAGATTTGCCCTGTGTTCCTCTGTGACCTCTGTGGTGGAAGGTGTTTTTCCGTTTCAGATTGGGAAAGGCACTCACCACGGGGGACACGGAGTTACACAGGGGAAACCCTGAAACTTTAAACTTTCGTCCAGAGGTCGGCTCTTGGGTCTTCGGGGTTTAGCTTTGCTAGTTCGCGGAGGAGTTCCTTAGTGCGCTCGTCTCTGGGCATAGGAACCGTTACTGTGATCTCGACGATTTCGTCTCCGCGGACGCCTTCTCTGGTCGCCGACGGCACGCCCTTTTCCCGCAGGCGCAGCTTTTGTCCTGACTGCGTGCCCGGCGGAATCTTCAGCAGGGCACGGCCGTCGATCGTCGGGACTTCGATCTTTGCTCCTAATGCCGCTTCAGACGCGCTCACCGGAACGCTCAAAGAGATGTCGTCGCCATCGCGATGGAAAATTGGGTGGTCTCCGGTGCGGATAATCGCATAGAGATCGCCCGGCACACCGCCATGAGCTCCGGCATTGCCTTTGCCGGGGAGACGAATGCGCTGGCTGTCGCGCGTGCCGGCTTTGATGCGAACTTCCAGCGGCTCGGTGTTCGTAACGGTGCCTTCGCCGTGGCACGTCGGACAGGTCGTCAGATTCTTGCCGGTGCCGTGGCAGCGCGGGCACTGCACATTGAACTTCATCCGTCCGCCGGTTTGGGTGATCTGTCCTGTGCCGTTGCACTCCGGACACTTGCCGGGAGCTTCGAGCGATCCTTGACCGTGGCACTGCGGGCAGACGTCCTGGCGCGTGATGTTGAGACGCATGACGCCGCCGCGAATCGCCGTCCAGAACGGAACATTGACTTGATATTCGAGGTCGGTACCGGGCTCGGGACCTTCTTCGGCCGGTGCGCCGCGGCCTCCTCCGAAGATGGAGCCGAAGATGTCGCGGAAGCTGCCGCCAGATCCTGAGCTGTTGCGGCCGCCGCGGCCAGCGTTGTCCGCCAAGTCGGAGAAATCGAATCCACCGAAATCGAAGGGGACACCTTGACCGCCAGGCTGCTGGACGCCTCCTTGAAAGCCGCCGGGGAATCCAGCGCCGCTGTTGCTGCCGGCGCGGGCGTACGCTTCCGCAGTGGCCGGGTCAATGTTGTCGGAGTAAAAGCCAACCTGATCGTAGATCTTGCGCTTCTTGGGATCGCTGAGAACTTCGTTGGCCTCGGAGAGTGACTTGAATTTCTCTTCGGCGGCCTTATCGCCTGGGTTCACATCGGGATGGTATTTGCGGGCGAGCTTGCGGAAGGCTTTGCGGATGTCGTCGGCGGAGGCGGGCTTCTTCACACCGAGGATTTCGTAGTAGTCCTTTTTGGTCGCTGTTGCCATTTAGAGTTCTGATCTACCGCCTGCCGTCTGCCCGCGCACAGACGCGGGCGTGGGTTACCGCGCGACACTCTTAGTTCACGATCTTGCGTCTGTCTTTATCTTCTACCACGTGGGTGACATCTTCGATCGAACCTTCATCGACGTACACCGGGATTTGCCGGGTTCCGGTCGGAGTCTCGACCAGCACGAGCCATTGCCTTTCATTTTCGGCCAGGCTCAGAAAATAGGTTTCGTCATTTACCTGGAAGTCCAATTGATTCTCCCCCAAAAAGAACCTTGGCAACGGATTCTCGCGGATCTTCACGGCTTCTTTGATCCGTGAGCATCCGCGTCGATCCGTGGCCGCAGTGCTTATTTTTTGTCTTCTACGTCCACGTACTCGGCGTCGATGACCCCTTCGTCTTTCTTCTGGCCCGAACCGTTGCTGCCGGGATCGGGACCACCGGCGGTCGGGGCTGCGCCCGGACCGGCTTGCGCGCCACCCGCAGGCTGAGCGGCTTTGTACATCTGCTCGGCCAGCTTGTGCGAGGCGGCGGTTAGCGTCTCGCGAGCCTTGTCCATCTGCGCCTTGTCGTTGGACTCGAGCGCTTTCTTGGCATCGGCCAGTGCGTTTTCGACGTCGCCGCGTTCGGAGCCGGAGATCTTGTCGCCCTGCTCCTTGAGCATCTTCTCGATGTTGTAAACCATCGAGTCGAGCTGGTTCTTGGCGTCGATCGAATCACGCTGCGCCTTGTCCTCGGCCGCGTGGGCGTCGGCTTCCTTCGCCATGCGCTCGACTTCTTCCTTCGACAGGCCGGAAGACGACGTGATCGTGATCTTCTGGTCCTTTTGCGTGGCCGTGTCTTTCGCGGTCACGTTGAGGATGCCGTTGGCATCGATGTCGAACGTCACTTCGATCTGCGGAACGCCGCGCGGTGCCGGCGGAATTCCGGTCAGGTGGAACTTGCCCAGAGTCCGGTTCTGCGCCGCCATGGGACGTTCGCCCTGCAGCACGTGAACTTCGACTGAGGTCTGACTGTCGGCCGCGGTCGAGAACGTCTCCGTTTTTTTGGTCGGAATCGTCGTGTTGCGCGGGATCATCGGCGTCGAAACGCCGCCCAGAGTTTCAATCGAGAGCGACAGCGGAGTCACGTCGAGCAAGAGCAGGTCTTTCACTTCGCCCTTGAGCACGCCGCCCTGAATGGCCGCACCGATCGCGACGACTTCGTCCGGATTGACACCCTTGTGACCTTCGCGTCCGAAAAGCTCCTTCACGAGCTGCTGGATGCGGGGCATGCGGGTCTGACCACCAACGAGAACAACTTCGTTGATCTTGCTGGTGTCGACGCCGGCGTCCTTCATGCACTGCTTGCACGGACCAACCGAGCGCTGAATGATGTCTTCGACCATTCCTTCGAGCTTCGCCCGGGTCAGTTTCTTAACCAGATGCTTGGGACCGCTCGCATCCGCCGTGATGAAGGGCAGATTGATTTCGGTCTCCATGGTGGTCGAGAGCTCGATCTTGGCGCGTTCGGCCGCATCACGCAGACGCTGCAGCGCCATCTCGTTGCCCTTGCCACGCAGGTCGAGGCCTTCGTCCTTCTTGAATTCGTCGATGAGCCAATCCACCAGACGCTGGTCGAGGTTGTCGCCGCCGAGGTGAGTGTCACCGTTGGTGGCTTTGACTTCGATGACACCTTCGCCGACTTCAAGAATCGAAATATCGAAGGTGCCGCCGCCGAAATCGTAGACAGCGATGGTTTCGTCTTTCCCTTTGTCCAGGCCGTAGGCGAGCGCGGCCGCCGTGGGCTCGTTGATGATGCGCTTCACTTCGAGGCCGGCAATCTGTCCGGCGTCTTTTGTCGCCTGACGTTGGGCGTCGTTAAAGTACGCGGGAACGGTGATGACCGCTTCGGTGACCTTCTCGCCGAGATAGTCTTCGGCGGCCTTCTTCAGCTTCTGCAGAATCAGAGCGGAGATCTGCGGCGGCGTGTATTCCTTCCCTTGCGCCAAGACGGCAACATGGTCGCCTGACTGGACGACCTTGTAGGGCACCATCTTGATCTCTTCGCTGACTTCGTCGTAGCGACGTCCCATGAACCGTTTGATCGAGTAAACGGTGTTCTCGGGATTGGTGATGGCCTGGCGTTTTGCCACCTGGCCGACCAGGCGTTCGCCGGTCTTGGTAAAGCCGACTACGGAAGGCGTGGTACGCCCTCCTTCTTCATTGGCAATGACCTTGGGCTCGCCACCCTCCATGACTGCTACGCAGGAGTTGGTCGTGCCGAGGTCAATTCCGATAATTTTTGACATAAAACGTCCCTCCTAAGCTTTGTAAGTACTTTGTAATCAATGTGTAGATGATTGCGCCGGAATCCATCCTATGACCTGAGTGAATCGTTGTCAAGTTTTAGATGAGTTTAAGAGGCAAGAAGTTGCGGAGATTTCCGGGGTGGGAAAAGCTTCTGGGTGGGCAGTCGGGCGGCCGCGAGAAGAAGCAGGCTCCTCCTTTCGGTCGGAATGTCAAACCTTCGCTTGAGTTGGCTGACAACCTTTGCATCGGTCGCAAAATGGAAACCTTCGCGTCGGTCGGAATGACTGACTTTGCATCGGTCGGACAGACCTTCGCATAACCCACCCGGAACCTGCTTCGAGATGGGGGGCTTTTCGCCGATCGTTGACGATCCAGTTTTCCGAGTAACCGGAGGGATCGAGGCGTCGGTTTGGAGGCACCCTGACACGGCGGTTGTCGGATCCCATTGCATTAAGAGTGTTCTTCGTCAGCAAGCGGTTGACAGATCCCGAGCGTGCGCACACAATGTGCCTACCATTCTTGCGGGCCCATCAAGGTACGACCTAAACCAGGGAACAAAATAGATTTACTTCATCAGAAGAGGAGCACACCTATGCGCCCAGTGAAATTTAGCGTCCAACTGGTTCTTGGTTGTTTTGTTTTGGCGGGACTTTTTTCAGAAGCAGCTGCCGCCAAAACTCTCTGCGTCAACCCCAGTGGTTCGAAGGGTTGTTACGCGACGATTCAATCCGCGGTGAGCGCAGCTTCCGCCAATGATGTGATCAATGTCTGGCCTGGAACTTATAAGGAAGATGTGGTCGTCGGCAAGCCGCTTGCGCTGCTCGGCGCTGGCGCTGGGAAGTCCGTCATTGATGCTTCCAATCTTCCGAACGGCATTCTGCTGGATGGCTTGGACAATCCGGGGCTGAACAATGTGACCGTGGCGGGATTCACGGTGAAGAATGCGCTCTATGAAGGCGTTCTGGTGCTCAACATGGCAGACGCCGTGATTCGAGACAATCACATTATCGACAACGACACGATTGGCCCGGTGTTCGGGTCGGGCCCGGCGTGCAACGGCCAGCCCTCGTATGAAACTGACGAAAGCGGCGATTGTGGCGGGGGACTGCATCTGCTGGGTGCGGTCAGGGCTATAGTCTCGGACAACGTGCTCACTGGCAACGCTGACGGCATCTTGATCAGCGACGACTCGGCGCAGAGCCGGGACAACGTGATCCTGAGAAATACGGTGGTCAACAATCCGCTGGAATGCGGAGTGGTTCTGGCGTCGCACCCGCCAGCCGGATCCACGGGGCCATTTTTCGCGCCGCACTACGGGGTAGTGCACAACACGGTCTCTGAGAATGTGGTGTCGAAGAACGGAGTCAAGGTTGGAGGAGCTGGGGTTGGGCTGTTTTCCGACGGCCAGGGTCCGGGGCGGACTTCGGGCAATGTGATCATTCGGAACGAACTGACCGGGAACGGCATTCCTGGGGTTGCGCTCCATACTCACGTGGGTCCGGCGTTTGGAGCGCCCGCGGATGATATGTCAGGAAACCAGATCATTGGGAACTTCATCTCCGGTAACGGACCGGATACGTTCGACACAGCGACGCCTGGCTCGGCGGGAATCAACATCAATAGCGGAGACGGCGGTTCACCGGTTTACGGCACGGTCATCTCGCAGAACGTCATCAAAGACGAAGATGTGGCGATTGCGATCAATGGTCCTGTCGAAGTGGACGCCCATCTGAATGACCTGGTGAATGGAAAAATCGGCGTCGCCAATGTCTGCGCCCTCGACGGATCCACCGCATGCACCGGCACGATCGACGCGACCCAGAACTACTGGGGATGCAGTGGCGGCGCAAACGCAAAGGGATGTGCAACGACCAGCGGTCCGGGAATTCGAGCGACACCTTCACTGGAAAAAGCAACCGCGGGAGACAAGGACTAAGAAACAAGATTCAATGCGGAGCTTTGCAGGCTGCTTCGAAGTCAGAATAGGAAGCCGGAGTGAGGGTGAGGGGAACGGTTTCGCCCATGTAGGATCTGTTCTTGTCGTGTTCGTGATACACGGTGCCATCGGCGTTGAAGGCGCGGGCGATGCTTCCGTGGTCATCCATGACGAGGTTGGGATTTTGCCACTGCCCGCGCAATTCGAGAGACGGCCGATGATCGTTCTTAAAATTTCCGAAGAAGGCAGGCCAGTAGTACATATAGAGTGAGATTTTTTCTCCGTCGGTATTGAGGCCGATGCCGCGCCGCATTCCACCTCCCAGATTCATGCGAAAGGTTTCACCCCGGGGCGAGCACAGGTAAGCGGAACCGCCGACGCTAGGTCCCGGATAGATGCGGCTGCCGGAGGGGCGAGGTCCAAACCGAACGAAGACGATGTATTTGCCGCTCTTGGCGTTCAACGTACCCAATCCCTGCCAGGATGCGAGAATGTTGAACCTGCCACCCAGATAAAATCCCCAGGGCGCGAAGACGGCAGTGATCGCTCCGACTAAGACCAGCCCCAGAAAAAGAATCAGCGCGAGACGAGGCAAACAGCCAAGGCAGCCCATCGAAGATTTGCGGCGGCGTTGTGCCGCGTTGGCAGGAAATCCTTGAGCAAGGCGATCCATGGGGAATGAGTATTTCCGCGCTCAGTCCTCTTCCAGTTTCCAAAGCTGCTGACCGCTAAGCGAATGGTAGAAGCCCCATCCCGCAATGGCGACCACACTCAATAACGCTGGAATCGAGGTCGACATGTACCACGTCGAAAGGTCAGCGGAGAAGGGCACTCCCGCCATCATGTCAATCGTGAAGATCGCACACACCAGTGGAACCAGGCCGAATCTCACGACGATCACCACAGCGATGGCATAGACGACGATCTGGGCGGGAAGCTCGATGGCCACATATGAGCCGCTGATTCCGCGTGGCACAGCAAAGATTGCGACAAAAACCAGCGCTGCGATCCACTCTTTGCGCAGCAAGACCTTCAAACCGAGGAGCACCAGGAAGAAAATCAGGGTGGTCTGAATCGATTGCGGCCATTGTTGCAACCACGCACCCAACGCCACGCGGCCACCCATCAGAGCGTGGGTCGAACCAAGTGAAGGTGATGCGCCCATGTGCACCATGGGGATGTAGCGAATCCAGAAGACGAGCATCCATACCACTCCGAGTGCGACGCCGAGCAGAATGTCGCGCCCGACGACAGGATCGCGCCAACTGCCCGCCAAGAGGCGGGTCCACGAGATAAGAGTCTTCGGCCACTGTCGCCTGACCCAAGGTTCGATCGCCATATACAGCATCCAGGTAACGCCTGAAAGAAACAACGCAGTACTGATGGCGATGATGGAAAGACCGAGCGTGTCACCGACCGTTGGGAAATGACTGCGGCAGACAAGCAAGCCCATCTCCAGCAAGAACATCACGATCGCCAGACGAAGCGCGCCTGCGCGGTCTCCCCGGCCATGGCGGTAGTTTCTGCGGGCTAGAAAAGCCGACCCTGTCAGGGCAGAGACCAGCAGAATCAGTCCAATGATCCTTCCCGCTCGTTCACCGAGAGATTTTTTCTCGGTGGTCTTCATGCGTTGCGGCTTGGTCCAGTCACCGATGAGCTGAAAAAAGACAGGCTTCCCCTGAAATGACGCGGCTTCGATGCGCAGTGGACGCGTGGTGCCGGGCCAAACGCCAGTCCATGCCATGCGCATGTCGGACGCGGCCAGCGAGTTCCAGGTCGATGGAGTGGGCTGAAACTTTGCAGGATCCAATCCGGCTGCGTTGAACAAAACACTCCAGTCATAGGGCGAAGGGGCTGTAGTTGGCGGGGTTGAAGCGTCTTTGGAGGTGTCCAGCTTCTGCGGCGGGATGGCTTGAAAGAAAGTTAAACGTCCCTGGGGATCGAGCTCCAAGTTGATCATTCCCGACAAGACGGTCGGCGGATCGTTCGCGGTCAGGATGCCAGGGGTCAATAGATTGTCGCGGAAATCGCTCGCTGACATATCGTCAGGACTTTGCCGGTACCAATACTGCAACAAAGAAGGTCGCGACGCCAACACCGCATCCCAGTTCGGATGAGGTTTGTCATTTTTCTCAACTGCATCCTGAAAATAACCGTCTATATCCAGACCGTAGGCGCTGTCTGTGGGTCGGCCTGAGTATCCCAGGCGAGCAACCATTTCATGCGCCTTCTGGGTGAGGACCTCCGGCGTCAGTTCCAGGCTCATCTTTTCAAATCCGCTGTAGTGAATCGAGTAATAAACGGCGAGCGACAGGCCGAGAAGGATTCCCGCCAGAACTGCAATCGCAACTTTCGGACGCAGTCCTTCCGTTTCTCCCGATGCCGCGACAAGCTGGGGAGATGGCGTTTCCCCCGCAGCCAGGGCCGCGGCCAAGGGATCTCCGCCGGGCAATGCTGCCGCGACTGCGAGTGCTGTGGCGGGACGAGCGGACGGCTCGTTTTCCAGGCAGCGCAGGATCACTTTCTCGATGATGGGATCAAGATCTTTGACTACGGAAGAGGGGCGGCTGGGCGTTCGATCATCGTGGCCTTGGAGTGCCCCCGCTTTCTTTTCGGCGAAGGCGCGCTTGCCTGTGAAGACTTCGTAAAGAACCAAGCCGAGAGAGTAGATGTCACTGCGCGGACTAACTTCCTTGCCCGCAATTTGCTCCGGCGCCATGTAGGCCGGAGTCCCGCTGCGAATCTCGTTGCCACGGATTTCGTCGGCGACTCCCGCCAATCCGAAGTCGGTGATAACGACCTGGCCACGGCCGTCGAGCATGATATTGGCTGGCTTCAGGTCGCGATGAAGAACTCCCTTCGCATGGGCGGCGGCGAGGCCTGCGCAAAGCTGGCGGGCGATCTCGACGGCTTTGTCCTGCGGGAGACGGCCGATGCGCCGGAGCAGAGACGCGAGGTCTTCGCCGTCGACGTATTCCATGGTGAAAAACGTCTGGCCATCGACGTCGCCTACGTCGTAGACGCGGCAAACATTCGGATGGGAAACACGGCGGGCGATGCGGACTTCGTTGCGAAAGCGTTCGAGCAGGCCTTCGTCGCTGGCGGCTGCGTCGGGCAAGAATTTGAGCGCGATCGCCTGGCCGAGGGTGAGATCGTCGGCGCGGTAGACCTCGCCCATGCCACCTTTGCCGAGCAGCGCGATGATGCGATAACGGCTGGCGATGAGACGACCGGGAAGGAAGCGACCTTCGCTGACCATGTATTCGGGAAAAGATGACGTCCGCGAGGACGAGCGGGACGCGGGGCGCGGAGAGGAGCCGGACGGAGGCCGCTGCGGCAAAGGCGAAGTCGCGGTGGCGAAGTCGAGGGTGGCCACGTCGTCGGTGTTCACCACCGGCTTTCCACAAGAAGGGCAGAAGCGTGGATTGGCTGAGAGTTCGGTTCCGCAAAAGGCACAGTTGGACATCGAATTTTCCCGCTACAGTCTAAACCAGACTTGGGACTTCGTACCGCAGACCTCGGGAAAGCCCTCGGCGGACAAAGGGCTTAGCGGCTGAAATCCGAGGTCTGACGCCGCTTTGTATTACCATCCAGAACAATGACCTCACGCTTGGGCGTTTGGCGGCGCGATCCTGTCATTCTTTTATGCCTGACGGCAGGACTGCTGGCCTTTGTGGTGCAATCCGGCGAATTGGGCAGCGCCGACACGATGCACCGGCTGCAGACCACGCACTGGATTTGGACTTCGCAGCCGCAGGTATTTCCCAACGAATATCCGGAGTTCGGGCTGCACGGACGGGGCGGGCAGATCTTTAGCTGGTACGAGATCGGGCAATCTCTATTGATGCTGCCGGTGGATCTGGCGGGCACGTGGATCGCGCGCTGGCACATTTTCTCGGACTATGAAGATGATCCGGCGGTGCGCAGCATCATCGTCAGTTACAGCACGAATATCTTGATCACCGTGGTGACCGCGCTTATCGCGTTCCGCTTCCTGCGGCAGTTAAAGTTCGGCGAGATGGAGTCGATCGCAGGTGTGCTCGCGCTGCTCTTCTGCACGACACATCTTCACTACACACAGAACATGATGGAGAACAACTACATCATGCTTCTGACACTGGTGGGATTTTCTTATCAATATGAGTGGCTGCGCAGCGGAAGTAGCAGAGCACTGTGGATTGGATCGGGCGCTCTGGGCTTGAATCTGCTGACTCGTGTGACGACCGGGCTCGACCTGATCTCCGCGGGACTTTTTCTGCTGATTGTGCTTTGGATCGAGCGCGTGCGGGGACGAGCGTTGTGGTCGCGTATCATCGCGTACTGCAAGATTGCGGTGCCCGTCTATGGGTTCTTCACATTCCTAGAGCGCTGGTACAACTTTTATCGTTTCGAATCGTGGACGCAGAGCTATATCCCAGTCTTCGCACGTGAGCAGCGTTTGCAGGATCCTACACTGCCCGCGAATTTTCCCTGGAGCACGCCGTTTCATGAAGGCGTCTTTGGCGCCCTGTTCAAACCGGAGAAGTCGATCTTCCTGTTCGATCCGCTTCTGGTGCTCGCGCTCCTGCTCATTGTGCTTCTGTGGAGGCGCCTGGGTACCGAGGCCCGCGCGTATGCGGTGACTTCCCTTCTGCTGCTGATCGGGTACATCTGCTTCTACGCGCGTTATACGTACTGGTCGGGAGACTTCGCGTGGGGCGATCGTTACGTCTCGACCGCAGCGGAATTGGTAGCACTGCTGGCAGTGCCATTGCTGCTAGCTTTTCGCACAAGCCTGGGACGGTGGATCTGGCGAGGCGGACTGGTGCTGATTTTTGCCAGTCTTGTAATTCAGCTTGCTTCCCTTGCTTTCTGGCTGCCGATCGAGATTTATCAGATGGAGACATTCGGTCATCCGACGTTCGTAATTGCCTTGCGGTTTAAGAACATTGTCGCGTTCGCTCTTGGAAAAATGGATGCCTGGGGTCTGACCACCGACGATATGAAGTACGACCCGTGGGATTACGTTCACATCACTTGCTGGAATTTCTTGCCGTTCCTGTTGCGGCGCGTGGGTGCTGCGCCGCGGTGGGTAGTGGACACTGTGTCCGCAGTTTGGTTGGCTGGAGTTGCAGCGCTGGCCGGAGTTCTCTGGAGGTTGCGCGCTCAGGTTCTAGTTCGACCGAGTCAACCAGTGCAACGATGAAATTCATGAATCGCAGAGAATTACTTCAGTATGCTGTCATAACGGCAACGCTGGCCCACTTGCCACGAGCTTCCGCACGGGGCCGATCCCCGGAAATTGCCTTCACGTTTGATGATCCGACCACCGATGGTGGTGCCAATCTGAAGTGGCAGGACGTCAATGAGCGCATGCTGGCCGCGCTCGGTAGCAATAACCTCAAAGCAATCTTGTTTGTCTGCGGCAAGCGGGTGAATAACGATTCTGGACAAGAACTGATCGCGGCCTGGGATCGAGCCGGACACCTCATCGGGAATCATTCGTATTCCCATCTGTACTTCAACGCGAGCGCCGACACATCGGATGGAGCCAAGAAGGTCACGTTGGCAGAGTTCGAAGCGGACGCACTGAGGAATGAACCGGTCATCCGTTCCTATCAGCATTTCGCTCGTCTATTTCGATATCCCTATCTCAAAGAGGGTGACACCGTCGAGAAGTGCGACGGAATGCGCGCCTTTCTGCACGAACATGGGTATCGCAGTGGTCGAGCGACCATCGATGCGTCCGATTGGGCGATCGACGCCCGGCTCAAGAAGCGGGCCCAAGCAGAGTCTCACACTGATCTGACGGGATATCGCGATTTCTTTCTGCAGCACATCCGGGAGCGCTCGCTGTTCTACGACTCGCTTGCTGTGCGCGTGCTCGCGAGGCCGGTGCGGCACACGGTGCTGCTGCATCACAGCGCGCTGAACGCATTGTTTCTCGGCGACCTGATTGCGATGTTCCGCAAGATGAGTTGGAAGCCGATTGACGCAGAATATGCCTACAACGATGAAGTGTACGACCGCCAGCCGAAAATCCTGCCGGCGGGCGAAAGCTTGATCTGGGGGTTGGCAAAGGAAAGTGGAAGATTCGAGAAAGAACTGCGCTATCCGGGAGAGGACGACGTCTACGAGAATCCGCGCATGGACGCGCTCCACTTGTAAGTGAGAGGACTACTCTACCGTCACCGATTTGGCCAGGTTTCGCGGCTGATCTACGTCGCATCCGCGGCGCACGGCGATGTGATAGGCCAGCAATTGCAGAGGGACGATCTCCAGAATCGGAGACAACTCTTCCGGCGCTGGCGGGACGTAAATCACGTGGTCGACTGATTCCCTGATCTCTTCATCCCCTTCGGTCGCGAGGGCAATCACGACGCCTGAGCGCGCCTTCACTTCTTTCAGGTTCGAAGTGGTCTTCTCATAACGCAGCACCGAGTCGGGATTATTTGTGTCGCGGGTTGCGATCACTACCACCGGCAAATTCTCGTCGATCAGCGCGTTGGGGCCGTGCTTCATCTCTCCGGCGGGATATCCTTCGGCGTGGATGTAGGAAATCTCTTTCAGCTTGAGAGCGCCTTCGAGGGCGATGGGATAGTGGACGCCACGTCCCAGAAACAGAAAGTCGTGGACTTTCTGGTAGCGCTTTGCGAGGTCATCGCAAGCAGCGTCCTGAGCCAGGACAGTTTCGAGTTTTCCGGGAATGCGGGTCAGTTCCAACATGGCTGCCCGGGATTGCTCTGAAGTCATGACTCCTCGCACCTGCGCGAGATACATGGCGAATATGTAGAGCGCGGTGAGTTGACCGGTGAAGGCCTTGGTGGACGCCACTCCGATCTCGGGCCCAGCATGCGTGTAGATGGTACCGGCTGCTTCGCGGGTGATCATCGATCCTACGACGTTGCAGATGGCCAGTGTTTTCGAGGCTTTCGCCTTGGCCTCGCGCTGGGCGGCGATCGTGTCGGCAGTCTCGCCGGATTGCGAAATCACTAGAGTGATCGTGCCCGGTTCGACGATGGGATTGCGATACCGCCATTCGCTGGCGTAGTCGACTTCGACGGGGATGCGGGCCAGCGTCTCGATCATGAACTTTCCGGCCTGCCCGGCGTGCCAACTGGTTCCGCAGGCGATGATGTTGATCTTGCCGGCGGCGCGGAACTCAGCCTCGGTGATCTGCATTTCTTCGAGGAAGATGTGACCTGTTGCTTGGGAGACGCGCCCGAGGGTGGTGTCACGAACCGCGCGCGGCTGCTCGTAGATTTCCTTGAGCATGAAATGCTTGAAGCCGCCCTTTTCCGCAAGGATGGGATCCCAGGTGACGTGTTGCACCTGCCGCGACACCGGCTTGCCATCGAAGTCGGTGAGTTGCACGCCGTCGGAGGTGACGATTGCCATGTCTCCGTCACCGAGAAAGAAAATGTCGCGAGTGTGATGGAGAATGGCGGGGACATCGGAAGCTACGAAGTATTCGTCGTTGCCGAGGCCGATCACAGCTGGCGGCCCGTTGCGGGCGGCGACAATCTTGTTGGGTTCATCGGTTGAAATCACGGCGAGGGCGAAGACGCCGGTGAGCTGCTTCACGGTCTTGCGCACCGCATCTTCCAAAGAAGGTCGATTTCCATTCGAGGGCTGCGAATATTTCTCGACGAGATGGGCGATGATCTCGGTATCGGTCTCGGTCGTAAACTTGTGGCCTTCCTCGGTCAGCTTTTTTTTCAGGCTCAGATAGTTTTCGACGATGCCGTTGTGTACGACGACAATTTTTCCGGTGCAGTCGCGGTGAGGATGAGCATTCTCCTCAGTGGGGCGGCCGTGGGTGGCCCAGCGAGTGTGGCCTATGCCGTAAGTCCCATGAAGAGGTTTTTGGCGAATTGCTTCTTCGAGATTTCGCAGCTTGCCTTCGGCGCGGCAGATCTCCAGCCCCGCAGTCCCGGATACCGCGATTCCCGCCGAATCGTAGCCGCGATATTCGAGGCGCCGCAGGCCCTCAAGGATAATGGGAACGACACTTTTCTTGCCTACGTAGCCAACAATGCCACACATGAGGGGACCTCAACATCCGGCTGCTTACTCAGCCAGGGAGAAACGGAATTCTTCAATGACGGGGTTGGTCAGTACTTCGCGGGCAATGCGCTCGACTTCAGACTGGGCTTCTTCGCGAGAAAGTCCGCCGTCGAGGGTGAGCTCGAAATACTTTCCCTGGCGGACGCTCTCCAGACCCTTATAACCCATCTTCTTGAGTGCGCCCTGAATGGTCTTGCCCTGGGGATCGAGAACGCTCTTCTTCAAAGAAACGTAGACGTAGGCTGTCATAAAGAGAACATTATACGCGGGCGGCTGCAAAGTGTCGGACCCGCCGCTGATTCTCTGCGGATGATAGAGGACGAGTTCGACATGACTCGTCGACGCGGTGAGCTCGCGAGCCGGCCGCTCCAGGCATCTGAAACCGGGGCGTCGAGAATCTAGACGTCCAGGAGTTTCAACTTTTCGTCGAGATCCCGCAATGCATTTTGCAACAGCTTTCGATGCCGCGGATTCTGCGTGGCTTCAAGTCGTTGAAGGACTTGTTGACGTGAGAGACGGAGACTTTCGTGCTCGCGGCTGCGCGCAGCCGCTTCGGGGGAGAGTTTAGGACGAGGTTCGGCCGACCGATCGCTGGCCTCTGCTTGTTGAGCTTCGACCGACTTGCTTTCCCAGCCTCGAGCCACAGTACGATTATATTGGTCCGGACTGCGGTCACGAGAAGTTCCGCAAAAAGAAGGCCCCGCGAAGTCAAGGCGGAGTAACAGCAAGGTCCATTCGCATTGTAAGGTCCGGCCATCATACCCATTACCCCTCATACTTCCCCGGAAAGGATCGCGATAAAGGTTCGTCCGGTTAGTTGACAGCATGGTTATAATTCGGAGATTTACTTAGTCTGCCTTTTGAGGGGGAGGCGCATGTGAGATTATAGGCGTGTTCCTTCACTCCTCAAGGACAGAGTGCTGGACTGTCACGCAGGTTGGTTTCACAATGCAGAGCGGACTGGTTCCTGTTACGGCCGTTCGCCGAGGTAGATCCCACTTGCGCTCATCCATCCGATGGCTTGGGAACCGGATGTCTGCGATTGCCGGAAATCAGAGTCCGAACAGCTCCCGCAAGCGCTTGGTTTGAGCCCGGCTGACGGGGATCTCAGTCTGCTTCTTGTCGTCCATCCGCAACTGGTACGAACTCTTGAACCAGGGGACGACCTCGCGGATGCGGTTGATGTTCACCAAGTAGGAGCGATGAGCCCGCCAGAATAGTTTCGGGTCGAGGCTGTCGAGCAGTTCTTCAAGCGTGCGGCAGTTGGATTGTCCTTCCATCCCCGCCGCGCCCGCGGTCACGACCGAAATCACGCCGTCTTCAATCCACGCATAACAGATATCCTTCTGATCGATCAGGAACATCCGCCCAACCGCTTTCAGCAGGACCTTTGACGCCGGCTGTTTTTGAGACTCAAGCATGCGGACCAGCGTCTCGAATCGATCGGCCGGATCGCTGCCCGCATCCTGTTGCGCGCGAGCCTTCTGAATCGCCTGCGAGACCCGTTTCTTGTCAAAGGGCTTCAGCAGGTAATCGACCGCGTTCACCTCGAACGCTTTCACGGCGTATTGGTCAAACGCCGTGGCGAATACAATCTTGGGCAGGGGAATCTTCCGGTCGAGGAGTTTCTTGATGACTCCGAAGCCGTCGAGGCCGGGCATCTGGACATCGAGGAAAACCAGATCCGGATTGTGCTCTTTGATCAGGTTGACGGCTTCGAGGCCGTTCTTGCCCTGGGCGACTACGTTTACGTCGTCGACATTTTTCAGCAGGTAAGCAAGTTCGTCGCGGGCCAGTTGCTCATCGTCGACGATGACTGCGGAAAGGGACATCGTTGCTCCGGGAAACAGGAAGCTCTGTCCCGAGTATAGTGGCGCAGATTTCGCGTTGCAACGAAGGCGGAACGATCCAAATGCAGCTGTGGCAATTGGAGCCAGGGAAATTGCCGCTGAACGGCGCGCCGGCGGCGGGTCCGATCCAGAGATCGAGCCCGCCCGCCGACGAAAGAATTAGAAGATAAACGGCCGTCCTTTACTGCTGACGCTGCATCATGTTGCCCATATCGAACTTCGTAAAGCCCGCGGGGACCTCGAACAAACTCGATTCCTGCGAACCTTCCTGAATATTACGCAGTTCGAAGCCGCCCGCCCCTTCATCCGTCTTCACTACACAGCGCAGTTTTGTGTCCAACCAATAATGACTCTTCTCACCCTTGCTGGAAACGCCTTCGTATTTCACCGCGCTTCGTCCGTTCACCGTATCGCTGCCGATTTTGGTGCAACTGCCCCAGTTCTTGAGGGTTCCCGTCTCTTCCGCGGTTTTCTTCCACTCCGGGCAGGCGTCATTCACATCGTCTACACGCCAGAAATGCTGCATCAACGGACGCACCATGGTCACCGGCGCGTCCATGTACATGTGCCGCTCTGCCATGACCACGATGTACTTATGTTGCGCGTCATCGTAGATGATGGCACTCGGCCCCATCGCCGGATTCGCCCCTTGCACTTCGAACCGCACTTTGTTCTTTCCCGCATAAACCTTCTTCATTCCTGCGTTATCTGATTTCTGGCTCACCACGTCCGCAGAAAACTCCTGCCCCAGCGCTGGTTCGCCAATCACCATGCACCCGACCAAGCACAAAAGACCCACGCTGCATCGCATCATGACCGCCTCCTTTATTGATCGCTCGTCAGAACATCCGACGCGCGATCTCGCCCCAGGCCGAAAACTCGAAAAGCATAGCAGAAGTTTCGCGCGGTTCACACCACGCTCTCGAGCGCCAGCGCCATCCCCATGCCGCCGCTGACGCACAGCGTGGCCACACCGCGCTTCGTATTGCGCTTCAGCATTTCGTGCAGCAGGGTGACCGTGATGCGGGTTCCGGTGCAGCCGATGGGATGGCCGAGGGCGATCGCTCCACCGTTCACGTTGAGCCGATCGCGGTTGAAATTCAGAGCGCGGTCGCAAGCCAGCACCTGCGCGGCGAAGGCTTCGTTCAATTCGATCAGGCCGAACTCGTGCAGCCGCAGGTTGTGCTTGTCCTGCAACTTCTGCAAAGCGGGTACGGGACCGATTCCCATGGTGCGCGGATCGACACCGGCGGAACTCACCGCGACAATGCGCGCCAGCGGTTTCAGATTGTTCAGCTTCACAAAATGCTCGCTGGCAACGACCATGGCGGCCGCTCCGTCGGTGATGCCGGAAGAATTTCCTGCCGAGATCGTTCCAGTTTTCGAAAACACGGGTGGCAGCTTCGCCAGCTTTTCGAGGCTGGCGTCCGCGAACGGATGCTCGTCGCGCGCGAACACCGTCGCTCCCTTCTTGCCCTCGATCGTGACAGCAGCAATTTCGGCTTCAAACCGACCCGCTGCAATCGCCCGTGCGGCGCGCGTTTGCGACATAAGGGCGTATTCATCCTGCTCGTCGCGGGTGATCTTGTATTGGTCGGCGAGAACTTCGGCAGTCTCGCCCATGACCATCTCGGCCAAGGGACAGAAAAATCCGTCGCGGTACATGCCGTCGACGAGTTCCTGATTGCCGAGGCGATATCCCCAGCGCGCGCCGTCGAGATAATACGGAAGGCGGGACATCGACTCGGTGCCGCCCGCGAGAATGCAGGTGGCATCACCGAGCGTGATGGCCTGGTAGGCCAGCGCAATCGCCTTCATTCCGGAGGCGCAGGCCTTGTTCACTGTGTATGCAGGAACTTCCTGGGGCAGACCGCTGCGAACGGAAATCTGGCGCGCGGGATTCGGTCCGCCGCCGGCCTGGCGGGCATTGCCGAAGATTGTCTCCTCGACTTGCTCGGGACGGACTCCGGCGCGCTCAATCGCCGCTTTGGCCGCGACCACGCCCATGTCGGCCGCCGTCAGCGAGGCCAGGGATCCACCGAACTTGCCGATGGGCGTGCGAACCGCCGAGAGAATATAGACCGCTTGCACGGGTTACCTCCAAACGGTTCAGTCTAGCAGGATCAATCAGAAAGCGCCCTTGCCATTCCGGCTAACCTTCGGCATAATAAGAGTTTGTCTTTACCTCGCCGGACTCTTCCGGAACAAGGATATACGTCCCGTGTTAATGATTCGTCTGTCGCGCATGGGTGCGCGCAAACAACCGATGTATCGCATTGTGGTCATTGAGAAGGCTCGCGCTCGCAACGGTCGTCCGGTGGAAGTGGTCGGGACGTACAATCCCCGCACCAATCCCACCAGCGTTGAGTTCAAGCGCGAACGTGTCGAATATTGGGTGTCGAAGGGCGCGCAGATGTCGGAGCGCGTGAACAAGCTGTTCACCAAGCATCCGGCTCCGGCGACTGCCGGCTCCGCTGCCTAAGTTTCCAGCAGCCGTCGGATTCCGGCGTCCTCAGGATTGCCTTCGTTTCCACAGTGAGAATTTATGACTGAGTCTTCTGGAGATGTTTGCGCGCTCGTCGAACTGATTGCGAAGTCGCTGGTCGACGCTCCGGATGAAGTCTTCGTCGAGAAGTTCGACGATGGCGTCATCGAACTGGAAGTCGCTGAGAGCGATGTGGGCAAAGTGATCGGGCGCCAGGGGCGGACGGCGCGCGCGCTGCGCGCTTTGCTGAACGCTGCCGGATACCGCGCCCGCAAACGCTATACGCTCGAGATCATCGAGTAGTGAAGCGCAAACTCTGAGCCGTGACTCCTGATCCGAGCGGCGAGTTCATTACGCTGGCCCGAGTGGTCAAGACGCAGGGCCGCCACGGCGAGGTCGCTGCCGAAGTTCACAGCGATGTCCCGGACCGATTCGCGGAAGGAATGAAGCTGCTGGCGCTGGACAAGTCCGGCGTAGCGCGGCGCGAGTTGGGAGTCGAAGGCTTCTGGCCGCACAAGGGCTTGCTGGTTTTGAAGTTCCGCGGCGTGGATTCGATGTCCGATGCGGAAGCGTTGATCGGCTGCGAACTGCAGGTTCCGAGCACCAGTCGCGCGCCGCTGGAGCAAGGCTGGATTTACGTCAGTGATCTGTTGGGTTGCACCGTGCTGGATCGCGGCCTGGAAATCGGCCGGATCGAAGACGTTCAGTTTGGAGCCGGGGAGGCGCCGCTGCTGATCGTCGCCGCAGCCGGCAAAAGGTTTGATGTACCGTTCGCCGAAGCGTATCTGAAAGGTGTCGACATGGCGCGGCGGCAAGTGCGTATGAATCTTCCCGAGGGCATGCTGGAAATCAATGCCCCGATGACGGCGGAAGAGAAGCAAGAGCAGGGGAAAAAGAGGTCATAAGTTCCTCCGTGCCCGCGGTGGTGAAAGTTTTTTGAGTTCCGCAAATGAAGGCCGACATAGTCACCATTTTTCCGGACTTCTTTCGCGGACCTCTGGATCACGGCATTACCCGTCGGGCCTGCGCGATGGGCCTGGCGAAAATCGAAGTCCACGATTTGCGGCAGTTCACGCACGACCGGCACCGCACCGTGGATGACCGCCCTTTCGGCGGCGGCGAAGGGATGGTCCTGAAGCCGGAACCGATCTTTGATTGTTTAGAACCGCTCGGGATTGCTTCTCGCGACCAGCGTCTGGATGGCACCGCGAAGCAAAGCGTGATTGTGCTTTCGGCCCAAGGCCAGCCCTTCACACAGAAGGTCGCAACCGAGTTAGCTGGGCTGGATCGGATTGTGTTGATCTGCGGCCGCTACGAGGGCGTAGACGAACGCGTGGCGGAGTTTCTAGCCGAGCGTGAGCTTTCGATCGGCGACTACATCATCAGTGGCGGAGAGTTGGCCGCTGCGGTGATCATTGAAGCGGTCACAAGACTGCTGCCGGGTGCGCTGGGTAACGAAGCGTCAACGCGGCAGGAATCGTTCACTGCGCACGAAGACTTGGAAGCGAGCGGGGCAGATTCGACTTGCGGTTCCGGCGGATTGCTCGACTATCCGCACTACACGCGTCCTGCGGAGTTTCGCGGGATGACAGTGCCGGAAGTGCTGATGAACGGGAATCATCAGGAGATCCGCAAATGGCGCCGCGAGCAGGCATTGAAGAAAACGCTGCGCAACCGTCCGGACTTGCTGGAGGGCGCGGAACTCGGCAAGGAAGACATCAAGATTTTGGCCCGCATTAAGCCGGACCGTCACTAACGGCCGAGCGCGATCAGGGCTCAGAAAGAATCAGAACAAAGAAGGACTAACGATCATGTCAAACCTAATCATTGAAAAGCTGCTGGCCAAGACAAAACGCACCGACATTCCTCCATTCCGCCCCGGGGACACCGTACGTGTCCACGTGAAGATCAAGGAAGGCGACAAGGAACGCGTGCAGGCGTTCGAGGGCGTGGTGATCAAGCGCGACAATGGTCCGCAGGCCAGCTTCACCGTGCGCAAGATCAGCTTTGGTCAGGGCGTCGAACGCATCTTTCCGGTCCATTCCAAGGTAATCGACAAGGTGGATCTGGTGCGGTCTTCCAAGGTTCGTCGCGCGCGCCTGTTCTATCTGCGCGGACTTCGGGGCAAAGCCGCCCGCCTGCGCGACGTCGAAAAGACCGCACAGTAGTGGAATATCGGCTGGGCGTGACGTCATCGGCGCTCAGCCGAATCTCAATCTGCAGTTGATTTGGAAGCCACTCGCGATCGCACGCGCCGGGCCGCACGGCCATTTTGTAACTAGACGCCTACGAATCCGCTCTCAATCAAGTCGATAGAAGTCCCGGAGTGGTTCTTCTTATTCTCCTCGGCGTCGTAGTCTTTGCGTGTCCCCACGAAAAACTCGATCTTGCCGCCCACGGCGATTCCATCTCCGGTAGTGAACACCGACTGTGAGTAGCCCCAGACGCTGCCATCGGTAGCGTTCCTGAACTCGACCTTCGGCTTCTGAAGGATCGTCGAGGTCGCCAGTTTTCCGTTCCGAGGCACGGTCAGGACGTAGGCATCTCCCTGTCTAGAGAGAGCTGCAGCGTCCCTGGCCCCCATTTCCAGCACGAAGTTTCCACTGAACCCGGCGGGAATCTCCACCACCAGTTGCGGTTCTACGCTGTGTTTCGTGCAGGCAATACTAATCATCAAAAGAGCCCCAATCAGGATCGCAGCGAGTTTTCGCATCATCCCCGAACCTCTAGTGGTGCCGACGGAATCAGTTCCGGCGGCTGCGCCCGAAAACGAACCGGAACCCGTGCCACAACTTCACTTCCGCTGGCGCTCGAATTGATCTCCAGGCGTCCGCCGATCTCGCGAATTCGTTCTGTCATGCCGGCCAAGCCAACGCCCCGTCCCGTTCCCTCTTCTCGCAGGTTTTGAAGCACCGCAGCAGGCAAACCAGAACCATAATCCTTGATCTTCAGAATCACCTTATCCCCGACCGTGCTGAGACTGACGTCAGCCCGCTTGGCCCCGGAATGCCGGTGCACATTCGTCAAACTCTCCTGCAATACGCGAAATAATACCAGTTCAATCGATTCGGAAAAGCGTCTTTCGCCATCCTGAATATCAAGATTCACCACGATGCCGCTGCGATTCGCGAAGCCTTCCACGAACCAGCGGGCGGCGGAGTTTAAGCCAGCTTCATCCAGTAACGGCGGATGCAATAGATGCGAGATGGTGCGAGTCTCCGCGATGGAATCGTCGAGAAGCTTGAGGCAATCCTGCACCAGCCCGTCGCTTGGCAATCGCTGCTCGAGCATGGAAATTGCCATCTTCATGGCGGCCAGCTGCTGGCCTACCGAGTCGTGCAGTTCCCGCGCGAATCTGCGGCGCTCTTCATCCTGCAGCGTCAGCAAGCGGGCACTGAGGGCGCGCTGAGTTCCCTCGGCGCGCACCCGTTCGCGGACTTGATCGGTGAGCAACTGATGGTGGATCAGGAACAATACGAGGGCAAAGAACAGGCTGGTCGCAAGAACTCCGGCGGTCACGGAAAATGAGCTGCGCTCGCGTTCCTGGCGTTCGGCGAGCAATCTCTGTTCCTGCTCATTCATGGCTTGCAATAGATCATCCGTCGCATCCGCCACGGTGGTGATCTGCCGCACGATCGGTGCCTGACTCTCCAGCGTCGACTTGCCTTCCCTCTTCAATTCGATGGCTTGATTCATCAGGGCGATCCGCTGCTCGGTCAACTCCACCAGCTTATTGAAATTTGCCTGCTGGGCAATGTTGTCGGCGATCAGGTGCTGGATGGAGGCCAATGAGTTCCGGACCTCGACCACGGTATCCATCTGCCTCTGCAACAACGCCGGGTCACCGGAGTCAACGTATTGCGTTCGGAACCGATCTGCGCGGGTCGTGGTCGTCGCGATCTGGTGGAGCGCGAGTTGCACATCACGCGTGTGCTGCACCCACGCCTGACTCGTGTGCAACCGCGCGAATGCAAAATAAGCCGCAAAGGTGCTCAGCAGGAGGAAGATGACTGCAGCGGCGAGAGCCGTGTTGGCTTTTCCAGTGGAAGACATGCCGGACGAGGGCTTGCTGTGAATTTATTGTAATGCATCAGCGACGATGCACGATCTGCCGGATTCCCTAAAAACTTGGCTTTCTGCTTGAGTTAAAAGTATGGAATGTCAATCAAAGCGCAAAGGCCAGACTGATGCGGTGGTGGGCCAGCGACGCGGACATGGTCAAGCTGCTGATGACTGGAATCTGGATCAATGGCAAGCCGCTGAGGTTTCCGATGATGCCCTTCCGCATGAGCCAAGCTGACGCCGAAGCTGTGGTAGCTTATCTGCGATCCACGCAACCGCACCCGTAACGGCGGCTAGTCGAGCGTTTGGAGGATTTGACGGGCCGCGTGGTAGCCGCTGGCGATCGCTCCGTGGACTGTTCCGTTGTGGCCGGAGGTATCCATCGCTTCGCCTGCGAAAAATAAAGTCATGTCGACCGGCGCTGAGAGAATCTTCTGTGCTTCGTTCGCACCCACTTTTCCGTAGCTGTAAGCTCCGAGGGAAAATGGATCCATCTGCCAGTCGTGAAAATAAGCTTTCCGCAGCAGGCCCTGCAGTTCTTGAACGCTCGGTCCCAGAAGTCCGCTCAGAGTCTGGAGACTTCGATCGGTAACGAACGAGTATCCTCTGCCTGAAAGCCTTTCGGCGCAGCGGAAGGGTGCCCAGCCGGTAATGATGGGCCTCTTCTGTGGCATCGAGCTCCACCAAGTGGGGAACCATTCGTCCTGCGAGAAGAGAAAACTCATGTCCGTCATGCTCGCGCCACCACCGGCCGGCGGTTTGATCGCGTCCCAGAAGCGCTCGCGAAAACTGAGCACGACCCGGATCACTTTCCCCATCTCGAGTTTGTCGAGGGCTTGGATCTTTTCTCGCGGCAAGGATGGTACGAATTGAACGACGCCAGGCTGCCCGGCTTCCGCCTTCAGCAGAGAAATCGGTAGCGTGATCAGGACGCACGGTGCCTCGAGCACAGACGATCCATTTCGATCGCGGACTGCGACTTCCACGTTTTCCGCCTTCCATGCCACGCGCTCGACCACGCACCCCGTGGACAGCTTTACGCCGTATTCGTTGAGTTGCTGCTGGAAGATATTCAGAAGATCGGCGTAACCGTTCTGCGAGCGATAAGCGCGGTGGCCTTCGATCTCTTCTTCTGCCTTCATGCCTTTGTACAGCCAGTGCACTCCGACTAATGCCGGATCGGCCGCATTGAATCCGGACACATAACTGGTTGCTCTCTGCTTGGCCTGCCGCATGGCGGCGCTCCGGGGATTGGGAAAACACCGATCGAGAAAGGCCGAGAGGGACTCATCTGGGGCAGAGTCGTCCAGCGATTCGAGGATCGAATCGACATCCGAGAACAAATCGCAGTTGGATAGTCCCTGGCCAGAGACACACCAGCTATCGCCGTCCACTTCGGAGATCTTGGCGCTTGCGCTCTTCAGGAGATCGAGAGTCTCGGGCGGACGGCCATGAATGAATTCGGCACCGAGTTCAATCGGCGCATCGCCAGGCTCGTCGTGCAGCGTATGGACGCGTCCACCGATTCGGTCGCGGGCTTCGAGAATTCTTACCGGCACGCCGGCGCGCCCCAACTCGCAGGCTGCCGCCAGCCCAGAAACGCCGCCACCAATTACGAGTACGGCTGGATCTTGCTTCATAAAACGGACCGCTCACGCTAAGCAGCCCTTTTCCTGGGAACCTTGGCGCCCTTCTTGCGCGCTTCCGAGAGTCCGATGGCGATGGCCTGTTTCCGGCTCTTTACTTTGCCCCCCTTGCCTCCGGGGCCTGAACGAAGTGTACCGCTCTTTTTGCGCCGCACGGCGCTCGCGACCGTCTTTCCTGCGGCCTTCCCATATTTCCGGCTGGATGATTTTTTCTTTCCCGGCATGTGATTCCTCCCTGGGAATTAGAGGAAAGATTTCTGATTGCGGTTATTGCGCTTTTCGGGCGCGGTCGAGGCCATCGGCAGGTTGAAAGATCGGCACGACTCAGCTCAGGCAGGGGAATTTCGCGCAATGGGTCGAAACCGCAATGAATAGGAAGAAGTCAGTTGGTGGGCGCTATAGGATTCGAACCTATGACTTCCACCGTGTGAAGATGGCACTCTACCGCTGAGTTAAGCGCCCAACTTAGAAGAGTCATTCCATTCAATCATTTGCGAGCGCTTTATGCAACTTCGGCGAATTGCCTGTGATTTAGCTCTGCCGAGAGCCCCGCCGAGATTTTTTTAGGTAAGCGGGTCCGCAAGGCAGTTCACGAACTCCAGGGTTTTGGCGTGAAGCCCAGCCGTGGTAGCCTTATTCGCATCTGGGGTCCCTCGGCTCGGGTCGAGAGTTTTTTCCCGGCGCTCTGTAAATTTTCATGGCTTTCGAATTCAAACCGACACAACCGTCCGTATCTCCTTCAGGAAAAAAGACTTCCGCAGTTCCGGAAGACCCCGAAAAATCGCAACTTTCGGGCGACCCTGGGGTTGAAACTGATGTGAGCACGGCTGCACTTGATCGAGGCATGCTGATGGCAGCGACGACATCGCTGCCAATGCCCGGCTTTTCGCCGGCGATGGCGGGCGCTGAGGCGCTCTCCGACGCCGAGATCATGCTCAGGGCGAAAGCAGGAGATCAGGCAGCATTTGATTATCTGGTGCAGAAATATCGCCGGCCGATGGTGAGTTTCATGTATCGTATGGCGCGAAACTCCGCCGCAGCCGAGGACTTAGCGCAGGAAGTGTTCCTGCGGGTATACCGTTCGCGCGAGAGCTACGAAGCCAGCGCGAAGTTTACAACCTGGCTCTATCGCATTGCGACGAACCTAGCGGTGAATCACGCCCGCGACACGCGCCATGAGCGCCCCGAGGTTCAGGTCAGCATCGATGAGCCGGACGAGGAATCGGGCACGACGCTGGAAGTGCCGGACCGCTCGCTGAATGCCGAGCAGTCCATGGTGATTCGGGAGCGGATGTTGGCAATTCGCCGCAGAGTGGAAGCGCTGCCTGAGCAGCAGAAGATGGCTGTGATCATGCACAAATACCAGCAGATGGATTACAAGCAAATTGCCGATGTATTGAAGAAAAGCGAATCGGCGACCAAGTCTTTGCTCTTCCGGGCGTACGAAACTTTGCGGGAACAGTTAAAAGAATTTGTTTAGCATTCATTGTTTTTTTGAAGCGATGGTGGCGAAGAGAGTTGAGGAATAGCGGTATGAAATGCGATGAGATTCGAGAACGGATGCCCGAGGTAGCCGCCGGATTCGGCGAAATGACCGCGGACGAAAACAATCATCTGGCAAGTTGCGATACGTGTGAAGAGCAGTTGAAATCGATGCGCGCGACCATGTCGCTGCTGGACGAGTGGCAGGTTCCTGAGCCGTCGCCGTATTTCGATGTGCGCTTCCAGGCCCGCTTGCGCGAAGAGATGGCAAAGCCGCATGCGGGTTGGATGCAGTGGTTCCGGCGTCCGGTGATGGCAGCGGCGCTGACGGTGATCATGGGAGTGGGAGTCGGGCTGTTCTTTGCGCGAGGCAGCGTACGCAATCCCACGGCACCGATTGCGGACGCAGGGACGGGACCGGGAAGTGCGGTTGGCGATCTGCAGACTTTGGAAAAGAATCACGACATGTACTCGGATTTCGAGTTGCTTGACGACTTGGATTTGCAGCAGGATGTCGCAGCGAATCCGTAATCTGGCATCGAGCCGTTGCGGATGCGGGATTCGAAGTACCGGGCTGAGTTCAACGAAAGAGCAGCAATGAGGCGGGGGGGACACATTACGGAATTCATGGCGGTCGCCTGTCTGGCGGTCGCGATGGCAGTTCCCTTCCCCTGTGCCGCCCAGAGAGGGCAACTCCGTCAAGCCCAGCAGGGGCATCCGGCGCAAGCGCCGCGGGCACAGGTTCAGCGCCCGCCACAAGCACATCCTCAGCAGCAAGGGCATGCCGGCGACTGGCTACGGCGCTACAAAGATCTACCTCCAGCCGAGCAAGAGCGCGCACTGCAGAATGATCCGGCATTTCACCGCCTGCCTGCGGAGCGGCAACAACAGCTGCGGCAGCGGCTACAGCATTTCTCGAGTCTGCCTCCACAACAGCAGTTGCGCATGCTCAACCGCATGGAGACTTGGGAACATCTGACGCCCGAGCAGAAAGACCAGGCACGGCAGCTCTACAGCCAATTTCGTCAGCTTCCGCCCAACCGTCAGGGGATGGTGAGCGCCGCGGTCCGGAATCTGCGGTCCATGCCGCCGGAGCAGCGCGAACAAATCATCAACTCGGACCGCTTCAAGAGCAATTTTAACGACCAGGAAATCAACGTCATTCGCGGAGCCACGCATTTACCACTGGCGCCCGCGGAAGGCGCTGAGGGTGCTGAGCCACAGGAGTAGGAAAGCCGCCTTCGGGTCTTTCTAAACTATCAGCGCTAGATGACTTGTCACTCATCACCAGCCACTCGCCACTAATTCATCAACGCCAGCATTCGCCGAATCGATAATGACATCTGGCGGACTTCTTCGGCATCTGAAGCTTTCGGCGAAATCTTCAGACATGCTTCGAGGTCTTCCGCGGCGAGTCCGTGCATTCCCATGCTGTAACGCAGAAGGGCCCGCTGTTTCAGATCCTCCGCCGATTGCGGATAGATCACCAAAACCAGATCGGCGATAGGCAGCGCCTTGCGGAAGTTGCGCGTAGAAAGATAGACGGTCTTGAGGTTGTTGAGCATCCGCGTTAGGATCTGGCGGCGACTAATGGGGTGCAGAAATTCTGGGCGCAACGACATCTCGCCGGAATAGATTTCATCCAGGCGGCTCTGGCAATCCTGCCGGCTGATGATGTCGCCGCGATTGAAGCAATCAATCAGCGTCTCCTGGCCGTCGTGGCCGTAATGCTTCAACAGAAAGTGGCCAGGCATGCCCACACCCACCAGTGGAAAGCCAACCCGCTTGGCAACTTCCATATAAAGGATCGAAAGCGTAATTGGGATTCCGAGACCGCGATCGAGCACATCGTTCAGAAAAGAATTGCGCGGATCGTAATAGTCGTCGCGATTGCCGCGAAGCTTGGCATCGTCGAACAATACCCGGTTGAGGGCTGCCAGCGTTGGCTGCTCGGCAGCCTCGGCGGCAGCGCGCCGCGCCAAGCCTTCTACGCGGACGGCGTATTCCTCAATTGCCAGTCCGGGATACTCCGTGCGCGCGATGACCAGCGCCGCCCGAATCAGGTCAATTTTCTCGTCTTCGATCTCAGGATTAACAAAGACAGCGAACGTTTCCACCAGCTCCGCAGGGGCCGTGTAATGCATGGTCCATGGTAGCAACGATCGCCATGGAAGCCATTGGCCCGGACGTGCCATAAGCCGGCCCGGCAGCTACGACCGCAACATATTGCGAAGAATGAAGAAAACGTTCGCTGGACGCTCGCCCAGCCGGCGCATGAAGTATGGATACCACTCCGTGCCGAACGGAACGTACACGCGCATGCGCCAGCCATCGCGCACCAGGCTCTGCTGCAGATCGCGGCGGATACCGTAGAGCATCTGGAATTCAAAGGAGTCCCGCGCGATGTTTTCGCGCGTCGCAAACGCCTGCGCCTCGCGGATGATGTTTTCGTCGTGGCTCGCGATACCGTGATAGATGCCACTCTTCATCAACATCTTCATCAGCTTGATGTAGTTCGCATCCACGTCTGCTTTGCTTTCGAAGGCGATGCTCGCCGGCTCTTTGTAAGCGCCTTTGCACAAACGAATTCGGATTCCCTCGGAGAGCAACTTTTCGACGTCTCCCTCGGAGCGCTTCAAGTAGGCCTGGATCACCGTCCCCACACTGTTCGCATGTCCCGGCATGCGGTGGAGTTCGTGAACAAAATCGAGCGTACGTTGCGTATAGGGGGAGCCTTCCATATCGACGCGCACGAAACCCGGCGGGTTCAGTGAAGCAGCTCTGGCCACGAGACCGGAGACGATGTCGCGCGCGAGTTGCTCGTCGACGTCCAGCCCCATGTGCGTGAGCTTCAAGCTGATGTTGGCGTTGAGGCCGTTGGCAGCGATCGCATCCAAAATCTGTTGATAAAGCTGCGCGCTGTGGCGGGCCTCGTCGGGATTGGTGACATTCTCGCCCAGGTTATCGATGGAGACGCTCATGCCGGAGCGGTTGACGGCTTGAGTCACGCGGACTGCGTTTTCGATTTCGGTGCCGGCGACGAAACGTCCGGAAACGCGGCGCCCGATCGACGAGCGCTCCGCAAAATTACGCAAAGAACGGTTTTCGGAAAGTGAGACGAAGAAGGCCCTCAGCATGGAGTTCCTGCCACCTCGAAATGAATTGGGGTATGAATCGAGGGAAAAAGACGACGGCGCACTTGGATCAAGACCACAGAAATTTGTATCACAACCGGGTATTATGGGGCGTGACTGGGACACCCACGACGGCGTTCCACGAACTCCCGGCTCGAAAACTCTTCTGGCAGCAATCTCCTGGCCGGCAGAGACGTAGCAACGCTACGTCTCTGCGAGGAGATTTTCACCACGTGTAGTGAGCCGTGTAGGTGATGATTTTTTCGGCGTCGGGCAAGATGGTGACCGGGAATTCGATCGTCTGGCTGTCTTTCTTTTGAAAGTCGTCGGACTTCGAAACAACCTCCCAGTTCTTGCCGCGATACAGGTGCTCGACCACACGTACTTCAACCGGTTCTCTCTTGTGGTTGCGAACTTTGATCTCGAAAGTCTCGGTGGCCGCGTTCTTCTCCACCGTGTAGTTGGTCCGCTTGCGTTCTCCCGCAATGTCGAAGGAGTTGCCCGTGTAGATGCGAATGGTTTCTTCGCGCGGCGTGTGGTCGATCGTATTCTCGCCGGTGAATTCGACCTGGCCGTCGTCATTGCGGCGGTAGAAGCGTACGCGGCCCGTGGGCAGCGGCATCCCCAGATGGTTGGCGTCGGAGTTAACGAACTCGCGCATCACCCAAATCTTCGGATTCGATTCGGCGCCGTAGGTGTGGTCGTTGCGGACGTTTTCCCAGTTCCATCCGTTGTAGCGGTTGGGATCGATCTTGGCACCGTCGTAGATGTAGAGCTGCTTGGTGGTCACGCCTACGGCGTGGATGAACTCCACCTGCTTGGTCTCGCGGTCCCGCAGAGTCGTGGTGTGCTCGAGAGTGTAGAGATGGTATTCGTCGAAAGCCTTCTCCGTGACGGCGGGCTGCATCGCCCCGCCAACGTCAACTGCGCGAGCCATCCCGTAGACCGGAACTCCCTGTCCTTGCTGGATCTTATTCACGTCGCCAGCCATCAGCTTGATGCGCGCATTCTCGAACGTCATGCCGGTACGGTTGTCCATCGTGATCCAGCCGACGATGTCGACCAAATCGCCCTTCTCCGGCGCGACGATGTTGTAGTCGGCCTGCCACTTCATGCCGCCCGTGACATAAGAAAACTCGGCGGGAAATTTTCCTGGCTTGTCCGTCGCCACTTGCCACTCCAGACGTGGCTTCAGAATCGTCTCTGCCGTGAGGTCGGGAAAGATCGGAGTTCCGGGAAGACCGAAGCGTAACTGGCCGCCGACCTCGATGATCGCCTCCTCCTGCTGCGCCGGATATCCCTGGTTGTAGCCATTCATATTGAAGTAGTCGGGGCGCACATATCCGCTGCGGATAACTTTCCCCTTCACAGTCGTGTGATCGGGCATCTCGAAGTCGATGGTCCGGCCCTCGTAGAGTGAGAGTAAGGAGAACTGCGAAACCGGGTCGGCGCGGTAATTCTGCTCGAGCACATTCACAACGTGCTTGCCCGCTGGATCGCGCAGGATGACCGAGTCCGGCTCGAGCCGCATCGTGATGTCATTCACATTGATTTGATTTACTCCAGACTTCAGATCGAGTGGGATCTCCTGCCGCACGACGGCGAAATCCTGGTTGTAAATGGTGAGCGAAGGTTGCGAGGACTGCTGTGCGCAGAGACTGCCGCAGAAGATCAGAACACAGACGAAGCGAGCACGCATGGAATCGAGCCCTCCGAAAGTGGCGCCCGTGGAATCGCTCTAATACGCGGCCAGCTCAGGCTACCTTTGATAGAACGCTGGCGGGAGTGACTCTTGCGAGGCGCGTCGAGACGCCTAACTGCTGACCCTTGAGGGAGATAGGAACCTCGGAACAGAGGTGAACAAGACCAGGCTCATTCCGGGGAAAACTTCACTTCTACCATTTCGTGGGACTCGTGGGCGGCAGCCTCCCATTTCCAGCGGCGAACCGTATTCGCCGCGGCTTGCGCCAGGACCGGATGCCCTCCCTTGATCTCAACCGATTTCACACTTCCGTCGGGAGCGACGAGTGCCTCAACCTTGACGGCGCCTTGCAGGGCCATGCTCCGGGCAAGGGGCGGATATTCCGGCGCGGTCCTCTGAAGCAACTTCCGCTCAGGACCTGCCTGCTGCGCCCCTAACCCATGTGGGGAGAACAATGCCCATCCGCAGAGCGCCGCCAGGAATAGAAATGTCCGGGAGAGTCTTGCCGTTACGGTCATTGGTTGTCGAACTTGAGTTCTATCAGCTCTCTCGTTTCGCGAGGACCGGCTTCGAACTTCCAATGCCCGACTGCTGTCACCGCACTCTGGCTAAGCAGCGGATGCCCTCCAATCACGGTTACGGCCTTCACCGTGCCGTTAGGCGCGATCTGTGCCTCGACCTTCACTACGCCATGAATATTCATGGAGTGAGCAAGCGTGGGATACAGGGGCGGAACCTTAACCAAGACCTTCCGGCTGGCATCGGCAGTGTCTTGGGCCCGAGAAATAGCTGGAAATACAAAAATGGCAGTGAGAAGAAAAAGCCAAACTCCGCCCTGCCGCATCAGGGTCTTCATAGTGAGACAGAGTCTAAAAGCGCACCCCCCTCACCACAAAGATCACGAAGGTAACGGCACTTGTGCCTACGAACGCTGGGAAGTCGGTGCAGCGCTTACTTGCCTTGCTCTTCCAGAAACTTCTCTACTTCGATGGCGGCCATGCAACCGCCGCCGGCGGCGGTGATCGCCTGGCGATAGCGGCGGTCCTGTACATCTCCACACGCATAGACGCCGTGCACTTTGGTGAAGACGTAGTTGTGAGTTTGCAGATACCCGTCCGCGTCAGTGTCGAGTTGTCCTTCAAACATCTTTGCGTTGGGTTCGTGGCCAATCCCGAGGAATAGCGCACTGGTCGGGAAATCCCAGACTTTGCCCGTCTTCACGTCGCGCAATTTGAGACCGGTGACTTCTTTGTGGTGAACGTCGTAAACGTCCTCCACCACCGTATTGGGCAAGAACTGAATTTTCTCGTGATGCTGCGCGCGCTCCAGCATGATCTTCGAGGCGCGGAAAGTATCGCGGCGATGAATAATCGTGACCTTGGTCGCGAAGCGGGTGAGAAAAAGAGCCTCCTCCATTGCGGAGTCTCCTCCGCCGATCACGACGATTTCCTTCCCAGAAAAGAAAAATCCGTCGCACGTAGCGCACGACGAGACGCCGTGTCCTATCAGTTGCTGTTCGTGCGGCAAGCCCAGCCAGCGCGCCGAAGCTCCACTGGCAATGATCAGCGTCTGCGTGTGAACCTGCTGGTGGCCGATATGCAGCAGGAAGGGACGCTGGCCGAGATCTGCGCTCGTCAGATGCGCCATGCGGTATTCAGCGCCAAAGCGCTCCGCTTGCTTGCGCATGTTTTCGACCAGCAGCGGGCCCATGATTCCTTCCGGGAATCCGGGGAAGTTCTCGACCAGCGTGGTCAGGGACAGCTGTCCGCCCGGTTCGTGGCCTTCGATGACCAGTGGTTTTAGATTGGCGCGCGCCGCGTAAAGTGCGGCAGTATGGCCGGAGCATCCCGACCCGAGGATGACTACATTGCGAGTTTCGCTCATGGATGATTAGTAGCTGTCGATTAGATGGTTCAGTTCAGATTTCGATCTGTGCGACTCATGACGCTAGAAAAAACCTACTGTTTGTCGCCGGCCGGCTTGGCGGGAGGTTTCGCTGCCTTGGGTTTTGCTGTCGCCTTGAGCTTCGATGCTCCGCTGATCTTGGCCAATTCCTCTGGCACGATTGCCTTCACTCCCAGCAGACTACGATAGTTCACCAATACGTCTGACGCACCGCGGAACAATGGTTCGTATGCGCTCTGATCTGGCGACGGTCCACCTTCAGCCCCAGAGCACCGCGCCAGCGCTACCGAAGACTTGCCAAATCGCTCCAACCGCACGCGGTTGGCTGGAGTGTTCGAAGCCAGCATCGCCTCCGAACTCACCACCGCCGATGCGCTGTCCTCGAGCGAAACCTGGATCAGGTCTTTCGGATCGCGCACATGAAGAACCAGCGTCTCGACCATCATCTGGCCGTCGTTGCTGAAGGAATATTGCACGCTTGAAAACAGCGCCTGCACCGAAAATTCTCGCCGGATGCGGACGTAGCTCGCCACCGAGGGCTCATCGGAAACGTGAGTATTTTGTCCGGCGGGCAGAAAGCTTGGCATGTCCACCAGCGTCGAGCGCCCGCGGGACACCTCGAAGTCAGCGCCGAACAGCGGCTGCTTCTGTATACGGGCCAGCGCCGAGGCAATTTCCTTTTGCTCCTGGGCAGAGGGCGTGCACACGTTCAGCATGTTGACCTTGACTTGAGGCTGCTGGGGAGCGGCGTCGGCTGGCTGCTGCGCCAGAAGCTGGGGCGGGACAGCCGCCGTGAGAAGACTGATCCAGAGGACGAAAACCGGGATTCTAGGCACGCCGGAATTCTAAATGAGGCAGACCAAAATTCTAAATTCCAAAACAAAGCGTCCTCCGCCTCGATCGTCGTAGAATCAGGTATGGCGAATCTGACACTGGTTTACGGCATGAGGTTGCTGCCCTCCGAAGACATTGCCGAAGTCGGCGACGCGCCGGTCAAGCTCACCAACGGCCGGGAGGCGCGCGTCACCATGCACGTGCTGGAAGGCAGCAAGGAAGACATCGAGAAGCAATTGCGCACCAGCCTGGAGGCGTTCTTCGATCTCTATCCCGAGATCTGACCAGTCGCGACCCGTCCCGATTCCTTCTTTCAGGAACTGGGACCGCTTCCGCGGGGTCGATCTTTCGACCGCCTTATAATTCTTGTCACCGAAGCGCAGTCTTGACGAAACGATGCAATGGTCCTATCCAGAGGTACGACGCAGGCTGATTGAGGCCGAACTGTGGCCGCAAGGCCGAATGGCCCGCCTCGCCTGCTATTTGGCCGCAATGGCCGCCGTCCTTTTTGCCCTGCAAGAGTTTCTTGGATTGTTTTCCAGCTGGGGCCAGCATCTCGGCGGTTGGGTCGCATTTCTCGCCTTCGTTGCCGCCATCCTTTTCTTCATTCTCGCCTTCCGCTGGGTGAAGCGGAGGATCCTGTGGCGGCTCCGCAACCGCCTGATCGTGACCTATGTTTTCATCGGCGTCATCCCTGCCGTGCTTCTCATCGCGATGGCAGCAATCACGCTCTATGGGTTGGGCGGGCAATTTGCCGTGTTCGTCATCACCTCCGAGATTCACGCCCAGCTTCGGAGTCTCGGGGCAGCGAATTCAGCCGTCAGTAACGAGTTGGCGGCTCACCTCGAGCGCGGTGAGAAGCCCACCGCTGAGTCGCTGGCCGGAATGAGAAAGCGAGATCCGGCCTGGGTACGCCGCCGGGTTTGCGCATGGCAAGGAGACAAAGAGCTAACCCTCGGCACCGAAGCTCAAGCCGATTCCGTAGCGATGCCTCGTTTCGTGAAGGGCAGCTTTCGGGAGATCGTCCGCGACCGTGACCAGCTCTATCTACGCGTCGTCTCCACGGTGCCGTTGAAATTCGGACAATTGACGGTCGTCACCAGCGAACCTTTCGACAAGGAACTCGTCGGCAAGATTGCTTCGACTCTAGGGGAGATCACGCTCTACATGTCGAAAATTGATATGGATGAGCCTCCCGCGAAGCCTGACGAAAAATCGGGCTCGTCGAGTGATGGCCTACATGCCTCTGCCTCGACCCCGCCGCAAAGAAATCAATCAATCGTCATCAATAACAATGGCAAGCAGGGGCCGCCCGTTCAGGAGCAGTTCACGGTCGGCGCTTTGCCCGAAGCCGCGAACAGTTTGGATCATGAAATCTGGTTTGGCTCGCTTCTGACGGTGGACGATTGGAAAACCGGTGAGCCCGAGCCCCAGGGAGTGGTTCTCCGGGTAAGCACTCGTCCCTCGGTGCTCTACGGACATCTCTTCGCCGCACTGGGAAGTTTTATCCAGGGAGTCACGTACATCCTGCTGGGCGTTGCGGTCTTCTTCGCCATCATCGAACTGATTGCCCTCATCATCGGCACACGCATGACGCGCACGGTGACCGCGGCGGTAGCACAGCTTCATGACGCCACCAAGCACGTCGATCGCGGAGACTTCAGCCATCGCATTCCCATCCGCTCGAACGATCAACTGGCCGATCTGGCGCTGTCGTTCAACTCGATGACGGCCTCCATAGAAAAGCTGATTCTCGAGCAGAAGGAAAAGCAGCGGCTTGAGAACGAACTCTCCATCGCGCAGGAAGTGCAGGCGCAGTTGTTCCCGCGTCAAGTCTCTGATCTCGAATCGCTGGAGGTCCACGGATTCTGCCGCCCAGCCCGCACCGTCAGCGGCGACTACTACGATTTTCTGACCGCCAGTTCTCACAAGCTGATTCTTGCGGTCGGCGACATCAGTGGAAAGGGAATTTCTGCAGCCCTGCTGATGGCGACAATTCATTCGGCAGTGCGCGCTTACAGTGTCGAGAGTTTGCCGCAGATGCGCGAACCAGTCGCCGTCGGTGCCGTCGCCGGAGCCGGGCGCGTGATGGCAACTTGGCCAGAGGGCATCGAGGTCTCGCCCGGAGCGTTGCTCGGCCTGTTAAACCATCAGCTATACGAAAGCACTCCGCCGGAAAAATACGCCACGCTTTTCTTAGGCATTTACGACGGCCGTTCGCATCAGCTGACCTACAGCAACGGCGGCCACCTGCCCCCCATCTTGATCAGCAAAGACGGTAGCATTCGAAGGCTGGAAGCCGGAGGCACGGTTGTTGGCCTGTTTGACAACATGACTTATGAAGAGGGCGCGGTCGAGATGCATCCCGGCGAAAGCTTCGTCGCATATAGCGACGGCGTCACCGAGCCGGAAAATGAATTTGGAGAATTTGGCGAGGAGCGGTTGATCGAACTCGTCCGCGACAATCGGCACTTGCCCTTGGCGCAGATCAGCCAGATCGTGACTACTGCAGTGGAGAATTGGATTGGAGACAATGAACAACCGGACGACGTGACGTTGGTCCTGGCGCGCGCGCGGTAAGCTTTGGCTGAGTTAAGAAATGAGAAGCAGGAAGGACGCGAAGTCACGAAGGAAACGCTGACGCGTGAAGTCTTTCGTGGCCTTCGTGGCAAATGTTTTCCCTGGGGATTGTCCCCCCGGAGCCGCCGTCAGGGTCACTACTTATTGACAGACACGGCATCATGCAATAGCTTAGTGCCTCGACTTGAAGAGAACATCTTTCGCGGGAGTAGCATAACCACGGCAATGCGCCGGGGCTCCATCCCGGAGATGACGGTTCGAAACCGTTCCTCCCGCCCCAGTTTCCCTGACCAGAAGTCCCCGTCTAAGGTTCTTTGCACTTTGCACTTTCCGTTTCCCTCGCTGGACCCGCTATCGCGGTAAGCACATCCATTCGTGCGGAAAAACGCGGTGGATGGTCGGAGGCCCATCCGCCGCTCACCTAAGGGTTTCGACGATGATCGGCCTCTAAGACAACTCGGTCATAGGCACCAGGGCCTGAATTTGCCAGATCACGAAGGTAGCGGCCGAATTGCTCACTGAGATCTTAACGCGAAAATCCCCGGCTATTTCTTAGCAAGACCTAATACTCGAGCCGAGTACGCGCCGTTCTTCAGTGTGCCACCGACGATCAACGGCCCGAGGGGAGTGAGGACGATTCCTCGTTCGTCAGATCGGGCGTCATTCGTATCCTCGCTGATCGTTTCCCAATGGCCGCCGCGCAGCTCAAAAGCAAAAGTTACAGGCGATATCTCCGCCAGCTTTCCCTGATCGTCGAGGAATTTGTAATTGTGCGGCGTGGTCGCTCCTCCCGAGAACAGCACTCGATGCTCTCCGCCGCCTGCCACAATTCCGAAACGTCCCGGACCTGGATGCGCGGGGAGTTTGCTCCACTCAATCTTGTTCGGGTCCTTTTTGTCTATCTTGCCCATCCAGCACTCGTCGGAGACGACGTATTTCCCGGATGCCGCATCCTTCTTGGCGCCGTCGACGTAGACGATGGTCTCGTCGGCCACGCCGCCGGCATGGCCAAATACCGGAGGACCGGGAAATGGTGTGGCCTGGCTCCAAGTATTCTTCTCCGCATCGTAGACTTGCACATTGTTAACCGGGCCGTTCTTGGCTCTTCCCCCGATCAGATAGATGAACCGGTCGTGAGTTACTCCGATGACTGCGCTGTCGACGGGCGCGGGGATATCCGCCGCCCGATACCAGCGGCGTTCATCGGGTAGATACGAATTCGCGTCCCCGACGGTGAGTTCGTTCCCTTCTCCATCCACGACGTATCCGCCAAAAACAAAAACCTGTCCGCGAGTTCCGATGGCGGACGAGGCGATCCGTCCCGCAACGCCTGGAACCGCGCGCCCCTCGACCCATTTCCCGGACTTGAAGTGCAGAACATAAATCCTGTTGGAGACGTCGTCCCAGGTTTTCTTTATGCCAATGCCCATCAGGGAATAGAGTTCAGTCCCATTCTTCAGCACCGCGACGGAGTTCCCGGTCACGGCGAAGGGCATCGGTGGAATCTTGGAGGAGTCGGCAGCCAGGAGGAAAATTGCGCAGGCCAGGGGAACTACAAGAGCCAGTTTTTTCATCGCTCAGATATTACGTCTTTGACGAGGACCGCGGCAAAGCGGTTGCGCTTTACAACCAAGTCCCCCGCCGGTATTCCCGGTAAGCATCTCCAAAAACCGCCTCCAGGACGCGCGCTTCGCGGCGCGCCCGAATCGTCTGGCCGATAACGAGGACAACCAACACTAGCCATAAAACTGGCCTTTGGAAGACCATGATCACGCCTGCGATCAATATGGTTCCAAACCCGTAGATAGGATTCCGGATCTTCGAGTACAGACCCCTGGTGACGAGTTGGTGGGCCTCGGGCCGAACAGAAAAGGACTTCCCGAGTTGATATCGGGCCAGCGCGATGAAGCTAACCCCGACAACAGCCAGTCCCGTGCCAACGTACCGCTCAGCATTCCAGGGGGTCGTCCATCTCGCAAGCAGCCAAGCCAGAGCGAACACCCCTACAACTTGCAGAGCGCTAAAAAGATAAAACCGGCGGCCTTCCATCAGAATTGCAAGGCCTTGCTATCAAACAATCCGTGGCGTGCTCCATGGATGAAGTCGGTATACGCGGGAGTTTGCCCACTCGCGCGCATGTGGCTGGCAATCTGGCCACGGTGGTACGCCGAGTGCATCACCACGTGCGTCAGCACGTCGACGATCGCGCTGGTGTACACCTCACCTTTGCTGTTCTTGTACGAAATGGTCAGAGCCACATCGCCGGCCGTGATCAGGTCCAGGAAGTCGAACCACAGCCGGCCCAACAGCGCCGCTTCTGCCTCACACTGCTCCAGATCCGGCTCCGGCCATACTGGTACGCTTTGCGGTTGCTGCTTCAGACGTTCCAGCCACACCCGCTGAGCAGCCAGAATATGGGACATCAGCTGCAGTGATCGCGCATTGTCACTCACGTTGGCACGAATGGCGGTCAGTACTTCCTGGTTTGCCCAGGCATCGTATGCGAACTGGCGGCGCAAATAATCAGCAAGATTCAAAACCCAGCCTCCTTAGGAATCGCCACATGCGGCTCTAGGAGTTTCCACCGCCATGCGTACCGCAAGTCTTGTAACGATCCTTTCACATTTGAGGACTAAACTGCTTTCGTAGCTGCAGGAAGTCAACGCTACCACAAACCGATGCCACGTAAACCGGCCTCCGACCGAAAGACTAAAGCAGAGGATGGCGAATTGAACCCGCGCCCGAGCGATCAACCAGTCGCCGGGTCGCGCTCAAAAGCAGGTGGCGCCGACGATCTGGCGCGCCTTGCTCTAAAGGCATGCCTCATCGCCCGCGATGCCGCCTTCAACGTTCGCGACCTGCTCACGAACTCTTCCCGGATGGCATTTCTTGCCATCAAAGATTGCGAGAAAGAGTTGGACCTGATCGAGCGTCAGATCGACGAACGTCTGCCCGCCGCCATAACCCGCGTCAACGAAGCTCGCGCTCGCCAGTTGCTCTCCAGCCTGAAGTCAACCACCGATCTGGAGCGCATTGGCGATCTAGTCATGAGCGTGGCCATGCGGGTCCAGGCCCGCAGCGCCAAAATTCCTGCTTCGGATGTGCGCCAGCTCGTCGAAATGTCGTCCGTACTGCGTGACATGCTGGACCTTATCCATCAGGGATTCTCGACGCTTGATCTCGAGTGCGCGCGCAAGGTTCTGCAAATGGATAAAGAAATCGACCGGGTCTGTCATTCTTTATTCCAAAAGCACCTCGCCGAAACCGTCGCGCAGGGGGACACGTCCGGTTTCGAGATCCTGCTCATGGCCCAGGCTCTCGAACGCGCCGGCGATCATACGACCAACCTGGCCGAGGATCTTTACAACCTCATCGAAGGCCGCAGCCTGCGGCATATGCCCAAGAAGAAAGCGGCGAATTAGCAGTTCTCAGTTCTCAGTTCTCAGTTCTCAGTTCTCAGTTCTCAGTAGAGGCGAGTGGACGGTCACGACCTTGTCAAGCTCAAGAGCGATCACCCATTCGTGAGAAAGAACTCCCTCCCCATGCTGAAAACCGCTGAGAACTGGGAACCGAGAATTGCCTCACAAATTCATCTGCCTTTAACCAAAGAGCAACATTCCCGCAACATTTCCCCCATACAGTCTGGAACATAACCCTCGACCGGAAAGAGCTGTGACCTTGTGGGTGGCCCGAAGCAAAGCATGTACCTGCCAACGGATTCCTACGAGAGGGCCGAAGAGCGCGACATTGCAGGCTCGCCTCGCCCTCTCATCTTCGTTGTAGAAGACGACGCGGATATCGCGCGCCTGATTTCCCACAACCTGCAAGCGTCCGGCTTCAACGTGCAAAGCTTCGGCAGCGGGGCCTCTCTTCTCACCGAGGCGGTGCGGGAAAAACCAGCGGTGTTTCTGCTCGACGTAATGTTGCCCGGCACCGATGGCTTCGAACTCTGCCGCCACATTCGTCAGACCCCATCGCTCTCTGCCACCCCGGTCATTTTTCTTTCGGCGAAGACCTCGGAATCAGACCGCGTGAAGGGACTGGAACTCGGCGGCGACGACTACATCACCAAGCCGTTTAGCCCCCGCGAACTCATTGCCCGGATTCGCACGGTGCTCCGGGGACTAGGCCAGGCGCCTACGGCGAGCGGTGTGCTTCGGCTCGGCAGTCTGGAAATCGATGTCTTCTCCATGACAGTGCAGGTGGACGGCCGCAACGTCCTGACTACCGTTCGCGAATTCCGCTTGCTCGAATACCTCGCCAACCATCGCGGCCGCGTCCTCACCCGCGATCAACTGCTCGACGCGGTGTGGAAAGAAACCCCATTCGTGACTCCGCGCTCGATTGACGTCTACATCCGCCGCCTGCGCGAGAAGATCGAACAAGATCCCCGCCACCCGCAGTACCTGAAAACTCTGCGGGGCATCGGATACCGCTTCGAAGTGCCGAAATAGGCGAGCGAAACTGCCTTTCCGGCAATCGCGATTCGTCCCTGCGCCCTCCACGCTGATTTCGCCCCACGGACCCGCCCCGTCATTTATTCTGTCTTCCATCCTCAGCGATGGCCAATAAATCCAAGCTTCTGTGGAAAGCGGACGACCAGCAAGCCCGTCTTGCCGAACTCACCGCGCCTTCGAACGAGCCCGCCAAAGACAACCCTCTGCGCCGCGACGTCCGTTCGCTCGGCGCAATTCTCGGCCAAGTTCTGGTCGAGCAATCTGGCCAGGATGTATTCGATTCGGTCGAAGAACTGCGGCGCCTGCTAATTGAGCATCGCGAAACCTCGCGTCGCAGCCCGGAGCTCGCGGCTCGCTCCGAGCTTATGGCCAAGGCGCAGGAAATTATTTCTGCGATGGATTTGCCACGCGCCTACCAGGTCACCAAGGCTTTTGCCACATACTTTGAGTTGACCAATCTGGCGGAGACCAATCACCGCAAGCGCCGGAGACGCGCAGGGAAGCTCGATCGTGACAGCGCGCCTCTTCCTGGCTCATTCCGCGGAACGTTGCTTCGCATGAAGCAGGCAGGAGTCTCCGCCGAGAACGCGCTGGGGTCTCTGGGTCAGATTCAGATCACGCCAGTGTTTACGGCTCATCCCACCGAAGTTGCTCGCCAGACGATTTTGCTCAAGAGGCGCCGTATTGCGCAGCAACTGGGACGACTGGATCGCTTGCCGCTGACACCGGAGGCAGCCCAGGCCTGCGAGAACAATATCCGCGCCGAGGTCACTTCACTGTGGCAAACCGACGAAGTCCGCCTCGCGAAGCCCACCGTGAATGACGAAATTCGCATGGGCCTGCGTTATTTCCGGCTTTCGATCTTCGACTCGCTGCCCGGACTTTACGAAGAAATCGTGGAATCGTTCCGCGACGTCTACGGACTCATTCTCGACGAATCCACCGTTCCCAACGTCATCCACTTTGGCTCCTGGATCGGCGGCGATCGCGACGGCAATCCCCTGGTCAAGCCCGAGTGCATTCGCGACGCCCTCGACATGGCGCGCGCGTTGATCCTTCGTCAGTATCTTGACGATGTGGAAGCGCTCAGCGATCGCCTCAGTTCGTCGCGCCGCCAGACGAGCGTCTCGGAAGAGTTGCTCGCCCGTCTCGAACATTACGAGCGCACGATTCCCGGCGTGCACCTGGCATGGGGGCCTGAAAATCGCGCGGAGAGCTACCGCCGTTTTCTCTCGTATATGTTTCACCGGCTGCTGCAGACCCGCGAAACGGTCGATGCCCCCGCGGCCTACAGCAGCGCCGCCGAATTCGAGCACGATCTCTTGCTCGTCCGAGACAGCTTGCGGGCGCATCGCGGACAGCGCCTCGCACACACCTACGTTGGTTCCCTTCTGCGGAAGGTTCGCAAATTCGGATTCCATCTCTATGCGCTCGATATCCGTCAGCACGCCCGCGTCCACGCGCAAGTGCTCAAGGAAATCGGCCCAGCCCCTGAGCAGAAACCCGAATCGCCCCAGGGCGTGGAGCTGATCGAGACTTTCCGCACGATTGCCCAGGTGAAGCGCAGTCATCCGGCGCAATCGATTCGAAATTACATCATCAGCGGCGCGGAGACAGAGTCCGACGTGCTCGCGGTCGTCCGCCTCGCAAAGTTAGCCGGAGTTCAAATCGCCGGCTCCGCGGCTGACCCCGGCCTGATGCCCATTCCTCTCTTCGAATCGATCGAGTCGCTGCGCTCCGCCAGCGAGGTCATGCGCCGCCTGTGGAGCGACCCCGAATATCAATCCCTCCTCGACTCCTGGGGACGCTGGCAGGAAGTCATGCTCGGCTATTCCGACTCGAACAAAGATGGCGGCATGCTCACGAGTACGTGGGAGCTCTACAAAGCGCATCGCGAACTGCATCAAGCGGCGAAGGAAAGCGGAGTCAAGCTTCGACTCTTCCACGGCCGCGGCGGCACCGTGGGCCGTGGCGGCGGTCCGACTCACTCCGCGATTCTCGCTCAACCGCCCGGCTGCTTCTCCGGACAGATTCGCGTCACCGAGCAAGGCGAAGTCCTCAACTGGAAGTATGCGGACCCGGTTCTAGCCGAGTGGAATCTTGAGCTGATGATTGCAGCTAGCCTGGAAGCGCTAACTCGTCCCGGCGGAGATCCATCCGGGCCTCCGCCGGCTTGGGTGGAAGCGATCGAAGAAATGTCGCAGGAAGCGTACGGCGTTTATCGTCGCGAGATCGCTGACAATCCCGACGCGCTGGAATACTTCGAGCAAGCCACGCCGGTCAACGAACTCGACACCGCCCGCATCGGCTCACGTCCAGCGCGCCGCAGCAAAGGACGAAAACTCGAAGATCTCCGCGCCATTCCTTGGGTCTTCGGCTGGATGCAAAGCCGCTTCGCTGTGCCCGCGTGGTTCGGCGTGGGATTTGCCCTGGAACAGTTCGCGAAGAAAGGCGCCGCCAGCGAAGCTTTATTGCGTGAGATCGCACGAGGCTTTGCCATGTTCTCGGGCATGCTCAGCAACGTGGAACTGGGCATGGCTAAGGCTGACCTGGGAATCGCGCGCAACTATTCAGAGCTGGTCAAGAATGCGGCGCTGCGAAAGCGTGTATTCGCCATGCTGCAAGAAGAATTTCTGCGCTCGCGCCGGATGATTCTGCGCGTCACCGGGCAACGCGATCTGCTCGCGCGGAATCGCGTGCTGGCGAGATCCATCCGCCTGCGCAATCCGTACGTAGACCCCATGAGCCTGATTCAAGTCGAACTGCTGCGCCGAAAGCAGCAGGGACAGCCCAGTTCGGACCTGGAATACCCGATGGGCGCCACCATCAACGGAATCGCCGCCGGCCTGCACAACACCGGCTAGGAGGTTTTCACCGACTCTGGTGTCGTTTCTTTCTCTTGCGCGCTGACGGTTCGGCTCGGCTCTACCGAGGCGGTCTTCTTTGGCGCGGGTCGCTTCGCCGCTTCGGCCCGTTTCCGCTCTTGGTAGCGGCGTTCATGCGATTGTTGATCGGATGCTTGTTTCTTCACCCCTCTATCATGTCACAGTTCCGGTCCATTCGCGGCTAACCAGCCGCCATCGAGCACGTCTGTAGTATGTTGATCGTTCGGGCTGGAGTGTGTCTGGCCCTCGAGTAAGGAACTTGCTTCCCCAAATATGCGTACCTTCCACTGTCCTGCTCCGTTCAATTCATCGTCAAAATCAATCTCAAGAGGATCTATGCCCATTTCCCGGATCTCTGCTGTGCTGGTCGTAATCCTGACCATGTCAGCGTTTGCCCAAAATACTTCAGCCCGGAACGTTCCCGGCCACGCCGCGCGCGCCGCAGAAGCCTCGGGCGCCGATCAAGCCAAAGAAACCAAGCTCGAACATTTCGATCCGCAACTGGTCGACCCGTCGCTTGATGCCTGCAACGACTTTTACAAGTACTCGTGCAATAAGTGGCTGAGCGCCAATCCCATCCCTGCGGACCAGGTTTTCTGGAGCACCGGCAGCGGCCTCGAACTCTGGAACGAAGGCATCCTTCGCGAAACTCTGGAAGCCGCCAGCAAGAACGATTCGAGCCGCAGCCCCGTTCAGCAGAAGATTGGCGACTACTGGGCCGCATGCATGGACGAAAGCGGCATCGAAGCCGCCGGCTTGAAACCGCTGCAACCCGAACTCGATCGCATCGCCGCGATGAAGTCCAAGGCCGACCTCACGCTCGAGATCGCGCACGTGCACCATCTTTATCCCGGCGCGTGGGAAAGTGGAGACAACCAGAGCAATTCGCCGCTCTTCGGCTTCACCGGACAGCAGGATTACGACAATGCCTCGATGGTGGTGGCGCAACTCGATCAAGCCGGATTGAGTCTCCCCAATCGCGATTACTATCTGAACAAAGACGACAAGTCGAAAGCGCTGCTCACCAAATACCGTGCGCACGTGCAGAAGATGTTCGTGCTCGCTGGAGAATCTGGGGCGCAGGCCACAGCCGACGCCGCGACCGTCCTCGAACTCGAAACAGCCATGGCGCAGGCGCAAATGGACAACGTTAAGCGTCGCGATCCCAAGAACATCAACAATAAGATGAGCCTTGCGCAGGTGCGCGCCCTCACTCCCTCTATCGATTGGAGCGTCTATCTCAAAGCGGTCAACGCTCCGGCCAGCGATCACTACATCGTCACTTCACCTGATTTTTTCCGTGCCGAAGAGAAGCTGATTGGCGAGCAACCGCTCGATCATTGGAAGGTATATTTACGCTGGCATGTGATTCATAGAACTTCTCCGACGCTGACCAAAGCGCTGGTCGATGAAAACTTCGACTTCTTTGCGCACACGCTCGCCGGAGCTGAAGAGCAACTGCCGCGCTGGCGCCGTTGCGTTCACGGAGCAGACCGCGATCTCGGAGAAGCTTTAGGACAGGCCTATGTCGACCGCGCATTCCCGCCCGAGAGCAAAGCCCGCACTCTGCAAATGGTGCACTCGATCGAAACCGCTCTTGGCGCGGATATCGAAAGCGTCTCCTGGATGTCCCCCGCGACCAAGCAACAAGCCATCGTCAAGCTGAAAGGAATCGAAGACAAGATCGGCTATCCCTCGCACTGGCGCGATTACTCGAGCGTGAAAATCGTTCGCGAGGGCTGGGCAAGCAACGTCGCACAGGCTTCCTCATTCGAATTCGAACGCTGGGTCGCCAAGATTGGCCAGCCGGTCGACCGCGCGGAGTGGACGATGACTCCGCCGACCATCAATGCCTACTACGACCCGCAGCTGAACACCATCAACTTCCCCGCCGGCATTCTGCAGCCGCCGTTCTTCGACTCGGCTAAAGATGATGCGGTCAACTACGGCGCGATCGGCATGGTCATCGGCCACGAAATCATCCACGGCTTCGACGATCAAGGCCGCAAATTCGACGCCCACGGCAACCTGCGCGACTGGTGGACCGCCGACGACGCCAAGCAATACGACGAACGCGGCAAATGCATCTCCGACGAGTACACGCAGGATGTCCCCGACGCCGGCCCTGGAGTCAAGCAGAACGGCCTACTCACGCAGGGAGAAGATACGGCCGACAATGGCGGCATCCATCTTGCGCTCAAAGCCCTCGAAGCGTCGTTGAAGCAGCAAGGCAAGTCGCAGGACGACAAGGGCTCCGACGGATGGACCTATCGCCAGCGCTTCTTCCTCTCCTACGCCTATTCGTGGTGCGCCAGCATCCGCCCGCAAATCGCGAGCGTGATTGTGACCACCGAACCCGCATTCCCTGCCCGTCTTCCGCATCAACAACGTCGTATCGAACATGCCGGAATTCGAGCAGGCCTTCAGCTGCAAATCCGGCCAAAAGATGGTCCGCGCTAACGCCTGCCGAGTCTGGTAGACGAAGAAAGAAAAGGGGCCAGCCCGAAAAGGCTGACCCCTTTTTTCTGCGCATATTGGCAGTGGCCATGTGGAGAGGGCCGCCTCGGCTGTCCAAGCCAGCCCGGAACGCGGCGCCATCTCCCCACTCTACCGGTTGATATCCTCCTTGTTCTGCAGCCGCTTCACATAATTCTCCAGATTCGATTTGTTCGAATCCGGAGCCGACGCCAGCGACAGCTTTACTTCCTTCACCGCGTTATCAAAGTCCCCTTGAGCGCTGTACACGCGCGCCAGTCCCATGTGCGAAGTCCAGAAATCGGGGAATTTCTTCGCCGTCGAACGGAAAACCGCAAATGCCTCTTCCGCTTTTTTCTCGTTCTGCAACTGGCGGCCATAAAAATAAAGCTGCAGCGCGCTGCCTTTGTCGAGCGCCTTGCCCCGGTACAGGCTGGCATCTTCCTTGCGCCCCAGTGCCTCCAGAATTTTCGCCTTGTTCATCAGGTTGTCAAAGCGTTCTTCAGCCTGGATCGACTGATCTTCATCCTTCAGCGCCTCATCAAGATTGATCTTGTTGGCTAGGAAATATCCCGCCGCATCGTCCCATCCTTCCCAGTAATACTGGTTCAGCCCGTACAGCTGCCGGTGAATGCTCGTAGTAACAATCTCGTTCACGTTGACCTGTACTTTGAATGTCACCGCAACCTTGTCCCAACTCATCGTGACGACCGTCGAATCCGGCTTCACGTCATTGAAATCGTAGGCCAGTGCATCGTGCGACTCGGCAGTCTGCGGTTTCACATTCACCCGCAGCGCATCCTGGTCCTGTTTGTAGGAAAAGCTGCCCCAGGAGGTCGAATCTTTCGAGAAGATTACCGTCCACTGATTCTCGCCCGGGATCATATGGAGTCCGTATGTCCCCTTGTCGAGAGCCTGTCCTTCGATCGTGACCGGATCGCTGAACGAAATCGTCGTATTCTCATTCGCCCCGGCGCGCCACACCTGCCCGTAGGGCACAACCTTGCCCCAGATCTGGCGCCCGTTGGCGAGCGGCCGGTGATAGTTAATCGTGATGTCGGTGATGCCGATGCGCTGTGTCACCAGCGCGTGCTGGCTCTGCCTCGGCAGATTGAGCATCAACGTTTCGCCAGTAGCGGTTTGGGCCTGGGCAGTACTTCCAGCCAACAAAACAGCGGACAACAATACAAGCAGACGAACTTTGTGCATGGATAGCTCCTTCTCGCTGCCGAGGTGCGGCAGCCACCTGGTCAGAATCTGGAATTGGAATCGTGAATCGAGCACACGTGGATCGCAGTGCTGTTGCGCTTAGACGGATGGGGTAGAACTATGTGAGCATGGTCATGACGGTGAGAGAATAATCAAGCGGGTACTCAATTATGCAGATCGATGAAATTGCAGAGAAGGAATGTTTCGAGATTCTGGCTCGCACCTCTATCGCCAGATTGGCCTGTTCACTCGACGATCAACCGTATGTAGTACCGGTAGGTATCGCCTATGAACCTGGCTACATTTATGTTTTTTCGACATTCGGAAAAAAGATTAGCTGGATGCGGACCAATCCTAAAGTCTGCGTGCAAACTGACGAAACAACCGGTCAGACTGAATGGGTCAGCGTCATTGCGACCGGGGAATACCAGGAATTGCATGAGCCTCAATTCACGGACGAGCGCGATCATGCTCGACGCCTTTTGGAAAAAAGGAGCCAATGGTGGCTGAATGCTGTAGCCGCCCGCCGGCCCCAATTACCGGACGAGAAAATTGCTCCCATCTTTTTTCGTATTCGAATTAGCGCGGTCTCGGGGCTGCGTGGCGCATCGGAAGGTTCATAAGATCGTTTCACAGATCGTTTCACAAAGGCTCTTGACAATCCGACCGCAGAGAAGCACAATCTTCGAAGGCGAATAAAAAGCGAAAACGCCTCCGGCGGCTCCAGCCCCGGCGTTCCCTGAAATCTTCCGAGGAATCTTATGTCTTCCGCAGTGGTTTCCACTTCGGCGGCCCAGGGCCGCCCTTTTGCCTTTGAGGATGAAGCAGTTCCGGAAGTGTACCTGCCGGCTGAACCTACTCAGGGACGTCCCCCCCAACCAGTCCGCGCCGGCGATCTGACTGCAACCGACCAAAGGCTGGCACGCGTAACGTCCGCCTCACGCCTGGAGGTACGCTCAGCCCCAGAAATGGTCTCCAGCGGCATCCCCGCCCTCGACTCGCTTACCGGCGGCCTGCCTCGCGGATGCCTCACCGAAATCTGCGGCCCCGCCTCCTCCGGACGCACCACCGTGCTTCTGGCTGCCCTCGCCGCCGCAACCCGCCGTGGAGAATACTGCGCCGTCATCGACGCCAGCGACGCCCTCGACCCCCACTCCACAGCCGCTGCCGGCGTGGACCTCGATCATCTGCTCTGGGTGCGCTGCGGAGAAGATTCACCACAAAACTCGCGTTCAAAACAACCCGGGGGCCCCATTTCTCGCGCGCCTTTTGCGCGAGAAGCATGCCCTAAGCTTACCGAATGGGTGGGGACTTCTTTGCAGGCTAAATTCAATTTTGCTTTGAAAGAAAAGGAGGCGAGGGGAAATGCACCACATCAATCCGAGCATCGTCTTGAGCAAGTCCTCCGCGCCACCGACCTCCTGCTCGAAAGCGGAGGCTTCGGCCTCATCGTCCTCGACCTCAGCGACCTGCCTCCGCAGTCCGCCCGCCGTATCCCGCTGACCACCTGGTTCCGCTTCCGCCGCGCCGTCGAAAACAAACCCACAATCTTGCTGGCGATCGAGCAGAACCCCATCGCTGGAAGCTGCTCAACCCTGCTATTGCAACTTGGCGCACAGAATGATTCAGAAGAAACCATGCAGTGGACACAATTTAAATCCAGCCGCGAAGCGGCGGAATTCATTAGCCCGGCACGTAAGTGCCGGGAAAGCACGGGAAAAGATGTCGAATCCCGCAGGGACAGCACTCATTCTGACAACACCACGGCTGATAACATCCCCGATTTACAAATCGTAAATCCTACGCACGTCAATCTGCTGGATGGATTGAACGTCCACGCCGAACTCGTCCGCTCCCGCATCGACCGCAAACCCGCGCACTCCGTCGCCTTCGCAACCAAAACCGCATGGGCCGGATGAAAAACAAATGCCTCAATGACTGAATGACTCAATGTCACCATGCCGTTCGCCTGCATCTACGTGCCGAATTTCCCCATTGCGGCCGTGCTCCGCGCCGAACCGGAACTGCAGGCCCATCCCCTCGCCATTCTCGAAGGCAAGGCTCCGCTCGAAAAAATCATCGCGGTCAACGAACCCGCCAAGCGACTGGCCATCGCGCCCGGCCTGACCAAAGCCCAAGCCGAACTCTGCTCGGAACTTGCTCTACGTCCGCGATCCACTTTGCAGGAACCCTCCGCACACGCGGCCCTGCTCGATTGCGCCCAATCGTTCTCTCCCTGCGTAGAAGATGCCGCCTGCGACACGGTTCTCCTCGACCTCGCCGGCATGGAGTCTTTATTCGGATCGCTGAATAAAATTTCTCGCGCGATTTTCGATCGCGCTGCTGTACTGGGACTCAAAGCCAACATCGCCATCGCTTCTAATCCCGACGCGGCCCTGCTCGCTGCACGCGGTTTCCCTGGCATCACCGTAATTCCCGCCGGCAAAGAAGCAGCCCATCTGGGTTCCCTCCCAGCGGAAGTGTTATTCAGCGACCGCCTCGAAGGTGAAGAAAAGAAGTCCGCCGACTGCCTGCTTGAAACCCTCGCCCGCTGGGGTATCCGCAACCTGCACGCCCTGGCTGCGCTGCCAAACGTGGCACTCAGCGAGCGTCTCGGACAGCAAGGTGTCCACTTGCAGAAACGGGCGCGTGGCGCCGCGACGCGTACGCTGGTTCCTGTCGAAGTTCCGCTGATATTCGAAGAAGCCGTTGAACTCGAGCATCCCATCGTCTTGCTCGAGCCCCTGGCCTTTCTGCTCCATCGTCTGCTCGAACAACTCTGCGCCCGCCTGGGCTCGCGCGCGTTGGCCACGCAAGAACTGCATCTCACGCTGGAGCTTTCCAATCTCACCGGCATCGATGACGACTCCGTAAATACCGGTATCCCCAGTGAGAACGACACCGTCGATAACAATAAGAATTTGTGGGGACAGCCGCCTTCGGCTGTCCGGCGGAGCGAAGCTCCGCTTGCTCACAGCCGCCATCCAAAATTCACCCGCAAGCTGAATCTGCCTCTTCCTATGCTCGACGCCAAAGTTTTCCTGAAACTCCTGCAACTCGATCTCAACGCACATCCCCCGGGAGCACCGATCATGAAAATTCATCTCGCCGCAGAACCTGCTCGACCGCGCTCGGCCCAGGGAGGACTCTTCCTCCCTCCATCCCCCGAGCCCGAAAAGCTGGAACTTACTCTCGCCCGCATCGCCGGCATCGTCGGCGAGCACAAAGTCGGCGCACTCGAACTGCTCGACACCCATCATCCCGAAGGATTCCGCATGCGCCGTTTCGTCGCCGAAGTCGCCCGAAAAATTCCGCATAAGAAAACTCCGGACACAATCGAAGCACAATCGGCTGTGACCGCTCTGCGCCGCTTCCGTCCGCCGCTGCGCGCCAACGTGACGCTGGAAAGCGGTCAGCCTGTGTATTTGGTTTGTCGAAGAAAAGACGTGCAAGGGGACGTGCTCTGGAAAGCCGGTCCCTGGCGCTTCTCCGGCGACTGGTGGGAGCGTGAAGCCTGGTCCCGCGACGAGTGGGACCTCGCTCTGCGCAACGGAGAGGCCGTCTCGTTCTATCGCCTCGTGCACGACTTGCTTGGCGGCGGATGGTTCGTGGAAGGAACGTATGACTGAAGGAAATTGAGTCATTGGGTGATTGAGTCATTAATTCATTTAACCCCAATCACTCAATGACTCAATCGCTAAATGATTCAATGTACATCGAACTCCACGCCCGTTCTGCTTTCAGCTTCCTCGAAGGCGCTTCCCTACCCGAGGAACTGATCGCCGTGTGCGCTCAATTCAAAATGCCAGCCATGGCACTCCTCGACACCGATGGCGTCTACGGCGCCCCCCGCTTTCACCTCGCCGCGGACAAAGCAAAACTTAAAGCACACATCGGCGCGGAAGTGCCGGCAAACTTGGTTTCACCACGGAGTCACGGAGACACAGAGAAAACAAATCAACAATCAAACATCAACAATCAAAAATTGGGTTCCGCCGTGCTTCCGTGCCTCCGTGGTGAATTCCGCATTCCTCTCCTTGTGGCTTCCCGCGCCGGCTACCAGAACCTCTGCCGATTGATCACCAAAATGAAGTTGCGCGCCAAAAAGGGCGAAGGCGCCGTCACCGCGCAAGAACTCGAAGAACATGCCGACGGACTGATCTGCCTTACCGGCGGCGACGAAGGTATGCTAGCCGCCGCTCTGAAACAAGGCGGAATCGACGAAGCCAAAAATCAGCTCGATCAACTGATCGGGATTTTCGGCCACAAGAATGTTTATGTCGAACTCCAGCGTCACTTCCACCGCGAAGAAGAATTCCGCAACCGCGCCGCCATCGACCTTGCCCGCTCCTTCCATCTCCCGCTGCTCGCAACTAACGGCGTGAATTATGCGATCCCCAAAGCCCGTGAACTTTGCGACGCCTTCACCGCCATCCGCCACCATCGCACACTCTCGACTGCCGGACGCCTGCTCTCCCGCAACTCCGAACGCCACCTGAAATCTCCGCAGGAGATGCAACAACTCTTCGCCGATCTGCCTGAAGCCATCAGCAATACAGTTGAACTTTCCAACCGTCTCGAATTCACCCTCAACGATCTCGGCTACGAATTTCCGCGCTATCCCGTACCCGAAGGCGAGACCATGAATTCGTTCCTGCGCGAGCGATCCTGGATCGGTTTCCGCGACCGTTACGGCCGCGCCTCGCAGGAAATGCAGGCTAAGGCGTGCCTGCAAATCGAGAAAGAGCTCGCACTCATCGAGAAGCTAAAGCTCGCCGGATACTTCCTCATCGTCTGGGATCTCGTCCGCTACTGTCGCGAGCAAAACATTCTCGTCCAGGGACGCGGATCCGCTGCCAACAGTGCCGTCTGCTACGCGCTCGGCATCACCGCCGTCGACGCCGTCGGCATGGAACTTCTCTTTGAGCGATTTCTCTCCGAAGAGCGCGGCGAGTGGCCCGACATCGATCTCGATCTCCCCAGCGGCGACGAGCGCGAAAAAGTCATCCAGTATGTTTACAAACGATACGGCGAGCGCGGCGCCGCCATGACCGCCAACGTCATCACCTACCGCAACCGCATGGCCGCGCGCGAAATGGGCAAGGCGCTCGGATTTGATCCCGAAACGCTGAACAAAATTGCCGCCGCCGTCGCCACCTGGGAATTCCGCGATGAAAACGACGCGCTCGACCGACGTTTCCGCGATGCCGGACTCGATCTCTCCCATCCGCGCCTGCGCAAATATTACGAACTCTGCCTCGCCGTGCAGGACATGCCGCGCCATCTCGGCCAGCACTCGGGCGGCATGGTCATCTGCCAGGGACAGCTCGATTCCGTCGTCCCCCTCGAACCCGCTTCCATGCCCGGCCGCGTCGTCGTGCAGTGGGATAAAGAAGATTGCGCCGACATGGGCATCATCAAAGTCGATCTGCTCGGGCTCGGCATGATGGCCGTGCTCAAGGATTCCATCGAGCTCATTCGCGACCACTATTACGAGGAAGTCGACCTCGCGCATCTTCCGCAAGACGATTCGCAGGTCTATTCCACTCTGCAGCAAGCCGACACCGTAGGAATGTTCCAGGTCGAAAGCCGCGCGCAGATGTCGTGCCTGCCGCGCCTGCGTCCCGTGCGTTTCTACGATGTTGTGGTGCAGGTCGCGATCATCCGCCCCGGCCCCATCGTCGGACAGATGGTGAATCCGTTCTTGCAGCGTCGCCAGGGAAAAGAAGAGGTCACCTACGCGCATCCATCGCTCGAACCCGTGCTGAAACGCACGCTGGGCGTCCCGCTCTTTCAGGAACAACTGCTGCGCATCGCGATGATCGCCGCCAACTTCACCGGAGGCGAAGCTGAAGATCTCCGCCGGGCCATGGGATTCAAGCGCTCGCAAGCCCGCATGAAGGAAATCGAGGCCAAGCTCCGCAGCGGCATGACTGCCAATGGAATCTTGCCGAAAGCGCAGGAGGAAATCATTCTCTCCATCACTTCCTTCGCGCTTTACGGATTCCCCGAATCCCACGCCGCCAGCTTCGCCCTGATCGCCTACGCCAGCGCCTATCTGAAGTGCCATTACCTCGCCGCTTTCACCGCAGCGTTACTCAACAATCAGCCGATGGGATTTTATTCGCCGGCAACGATCGTCAAAGACGCCCAGCGCCACGGACTGAAACTCTTGCCGGTGGATGTGACGAAGTCCGAATGGAATTGCACGCTGGAAACGGTCGCTGGTCGTCGGTCGTTGGTCGTTGGTTCTGAAGATTTCGAAGGCCTAGCCGCGGAGCGGCGACAGAATGCAGCCCACGGCGCAAGCCGTGGGTTAAACGCCGAAAATGCAGAAGCCCGAGAGGGGCGAAAGAAGACAGCTAAAGAATGGAACGAGAGGGACGCTGCTGATTCACACAAAAACGACCAACGGCAAACGGCCAATGACCACCCCCCCGCCCTCCGCATGGGCTTGCGCTATGTTCGCGGCCTGCGCGAAGAGGCCGCCCGCTCCCTCATCCTCGAACGCACCATCTCCCCGTTCAAATCGATCCACGACCTCACTCGCCGCGTCCCTGAACTCCGCAAACCCGAACTCACCACTCTCGCGGAAATTGGCGCGCTGAACGCAGTGGCCAGTAGTCAGTGGTCAGTAGTCAGTAAGAACTTTGTCATTCCGACCCCCGAGCGAACGCGAGGGGCGGAGGAATCCCGGCTTGGCTCGAAACTCGAAACTCGAAACCTGGAACTTTCCATTCACCGCCGCGACGCCCTCTGGCAAGTCGAACGCTCCGTCCGCCCCTCGGGCCCATTGCTTGAATCTCAACCTGAGCCCGACACCCCATCTCCGCTCGCTCCCATGAACCATGAAGAGCGTCTGGTCGCCGATTTCCACGGCACCGGACTCACAGTCGGACCACATCCCATGGCCTACCGCCGCGCCTGGCTCAACGCCATGGGCATCCGCCGTGCCATCGAACTGCGCGACCTACCCACCGGCAAGCGCCTCCGCATCGGAGGCTGCGTCATCACCCGCCAGCGCCCTGGCACCGCCAAAGGATTTGTATTTTTAAGTCTGGAAGATGAAACCGGAGTCGCGAACGCCATCGTCCGGCCCGATCTGTTTCACGCCAACCGCCTGTTGCTGACCAGCGAACGGTTCCTGGCAGTAGAAGGAATCCTGCAGAATCAAGACAACGTGATCTCAGTCCGCGCCGAACGTGTGCAACCCCTATTCGTCACGAAAGCGGAAACCATCTCGCACGACTTTCACTAAACTCACACAACGCATTTCTCACAAACTTTGTCATCCTGAGGAAGGCGAAGCCCTTCGAGAGATCCTACGAAAATAGTGAGCCAGCAGCGCGGCCGTCGAGATCCTCCGCCCCGCATGCGCCGAAGTCATTCCCAATCAAGCTACCGAAGCTTCCCGCCGACGTAAGGTCCTTCACACCGGCTTCGCCCGCGTTCAGGATGACAAGAGAAGTTCCAGAGTGACGAATCTTACTTCCCCGTATAACTCACTCTCCAAATCGAGCCCGACCCGTCATCGCTCACCAGCAGCGATCCATCCGGGGCCTCCGTCATTCCCACCGGACGTCCCCACACCTGCCCATTTGGCAGCGCGAAGCCGGTCAGAAAATCCTCATACTCACCCGATGCATGGCCAGTCTGGTGCAGCGGTACGCGAATCACTTCATAACCCACGCGCACGGCCTTGTTCCACGATCCATGTTCAGACGCGAAAATGTCTCCCGTATACTCCGACGGAAACTTGTCTCCCTGATAGAACGTAAATTCCAACGACGCGTTGTGCGGTTGCAGCAACACATCCGGCACGATTGCCTTGTCCTTCAATTCCGGATGCTTTCCTTTATGCCTCGGATCCTGGTGCGCACCCATGTACCACCACGGCCACCCGTAGAATCCGCCCTCTTGAACATGCGTGATGTAATCCGGCACAAGGTTGTCACCCAGCGCGTCGCGCTCATTCACCGAGCACCACAACTCGCCCGTCTGCGGATTCACCTTGATCCCGCCGCCCGCATTACGAATTCCATACGCATACACTTTTAATTCACAATTCGCGGGATCGCACACCAGAATATCTGCGCGATCTTTCTCGCCCGGATGCGTGTCAGGGTCATCCACATTTGATCCGGAGCCCACTGCCACAAACATCCTCTTGCCGTCCTGCGAAAACTCGACCGCGCGCGTATTGTGTCCGCCGGGAGGCAAGTCGGCGATGTGTTGTGAAGCTCCGCTCACCTTCAGATCGCCGTTGTGATACGGAAACCGCAGCAGTTCGTTTTCATCGCCGATGTAAATCCACTGCGGATCCGGGCCCGGCGGATAAAACGCGATGCCGTACGGATGCTTCAGCCCTTCCGAAAAAACGGCAGTCTGCTCCGGCTTCCCGTCCCCCGTCATGCCGCGAAACACCATAATTTTCCCCGGCTCCATCTCCGCCAGAAAAATGTCGCCATTCGGAGCCGTGCGCATCCACCGCGGATTCTCCAATCCGGTTACAAATAGCTCGACTTTGAAGCCCGCGGGAGCCACCGGCCATGCATTGTCCGGGCGGGCAACAACATTCGGTCCGTTACTGGATGACTTGGTGGCAAATGGCTCAGGCAAATCTGCCACCGTGATCTTGCGAACCGTTCCCGGCTTCTCATAGCGGAAGTCCGTGAACGGCGCTTGCGGCGACGGATCTTTGATTGACGCGGTCATGGCCGAAGCCGCCGCCGGACTCGCCGCAATCGCCGTCACCTTGCCGGACGCCATCGCTTCCACATAACTCACTGCCTGCCAGCGCTTCTCCTCCGGCAGGAACGCCCACGACGGCATCCCGTTGTCCTTGTCGCCCTTGGTGACGAACCAAAAGATCTCGCCCTCGCTCACACCCTTGAGCTTGCCATCGACCAGCGAGGGCACGTTGCCCGTGCCCTGTCCGGCCTTACCATGGCACGACAGGCAGTTCCGCGCATACACCGTTTTGCCCGCATCCACCGCGGCCGGTTGTCCAGCCAACGGATTTTTCATCGCTTTCGCCGAAGACGGCGCGTCATGAAACGGGTTATCGGCAGCTTGGAGTTTTGAGCTGAAAGAGAAGAGAACCGCGAGCAGAACTGCAGAACCAACCGCAGCTTGAGTGAAACGCATAGCCACCCTCACACGAAGATTTTCCCTGCTTAGATTCCACGGAGAGTCTAAATGATGCGGAGGGAAATTGGCTTTTCTGCGTTTTGCGCCATGCTTTTGGAGTGGTCCAGGAAGTCGAACTCAGAGCGAGTCTCTACGGCCGGAGGGCGGCAATCGCGTTCAGTCGTGCTTGGGCTTCCTGAAGGTTCGGAGCCAGCACGAGTGTCTTGCGGTAGGCCTCGGTAGCTTGATCGAATTTATGTTGCTGCTCGAGCGCCGAGCCCAGATAGAAATATGCCATCGCATCGGGAGCGCTCTTCACGGCCTCTTCGAATTGCGACGCTGCCTCGTCGTATCTTGCCTCTTTGGCGAGCATCCATCCGTAAGCAACGCGGTGTCGCGCCGAACTGGGGTCCAACCGGATCGATTCCTTGAAATGCGGCTCAGCATCAGCGAAGGCTCCCTGCTGCATCTCGATCACGGCCAGATTGTTTTGAATCTGCGCCAGCATCCGCTCCTCTCCCGGATACTGCAGCGCCTGCTGGAAATACGCTGTCGCTTCGGCAACTTTATTTTGTTGCAGATCGATCGTGCCCAGGTCATATAGAGCCGCATCCGTAGGCTGATCCTGCACCGACTGCGTCAGATGTTCGACGGCCTCGCCCAGACGTCCTTGGGCATATAGAGTTTCGCCGAGCGTGCGTTCCATCAAGCAATTCGATCCGGTCACAGCGATCGCGTGCTCGGAAATGCTGACTCCGTCGTGCCAGTAAGAAATGTCCCGTGTTGTCTTGATGGCCAGGGCTAAAACGACGATGGTCCCCGCCGCGATCAATCCGTACCGCAGGCCCGGCACTCGCCTCCCCAACTCGGCGAGACCCCAGGTAATCGCGATAAATATCCCTAGCAGAGGAACGTATGTATACCGGTCGGCGTGCGACAAGTCTCCCACGTGAACCAGTCCGATCACCGGAATCAGCGTCCCTAGATACCAGAACCAACCGACCGCGAGATAGGGCCGCTTCTTGATTTGCCAGACAACCAGCGCAGTGATCACACAAACCAACACAAGCGAGCCGGCCACCTGCCTTGAAGCCAATCCGAAATAGCGGAACGGATAAAAAATCGCCAGCTGATCCGGCCATAGCATCTGTTTCAAGTACACGCCGTAAGAGAATTCCGCGTTCGCGAGTCTCGACAAGAATGGAACGACCTTAATCTCACTATCGAGCACCTGCGCTTTCACCGTCAGCACTGAGCTCGCGACGGCCAACAGCAATAGAGGAACTTTCTCCAAACACCGCCAAAAGAAAATTGTGGACGCCGAAGGCGCCGTCTCTCCACCCGTCCCCGACGCAGAACCGAACTTGAGCCGGTCCAGCGGCCAGTAATCGAGCAACAACAACACGAATGGAGCCGTCACCAGCATCGGCTTGGCCATCAAGCCAAGGGCGAGCAGCAACGCCACCACCAGATATCGCCCGACCTGCGGCTTGCGGGCATACCAGAGGTATGCCAGCAACGTCAGCAGCAGGAAGAAAGTGGACAGCACATTCTTTCTCTCAGCGATCCACGCGACCGACTCAAGCGCCAGTGGATGCACCGCAAATACCGCGGCAACGAAGGCACTCTTCCACACAGCACCCGTCGCACTGCGCAACCAGAAAAAGAGCAGCAGCACGTTGAGCACATGAATAATGAGACTCGTCGCATGATGCCCGTGAGGATTCATCCCAAACAAGCTGACATCCATCAAGTGCGACAGCCATGTCACCGGATGCCAGTTCGCCGCCTCCAGCGCCGTGAGCGCCCACCAAGCGTTGTGCAAACTCAATCCCTGGCGCAAATGCTCATTCGCTACCACGTAGACATTGTCGTCGACGTTGATGAACTGGTACGAAATCACTGGCGCGAAGATAGCGAGCGTAACGACGACAAGCAGGACCGCTGCCAGAACTGTCGGTCGATCCGGATTGAATTCTTTTGCCATAATCCCTGGTGAGATTGGGAAAAATCGAAGGCTGCCCTGCGAACGAATCGATAGTGCGGCAACCCTGGGACGTCGCGAATCCAACAACGCACGTTGTCGTTATTGTGGCCGCCGCCATGCGCCGGAAACAAGTAACAATCGTAACTCCCACGAATTTTGGGGCGAGATATAGAGGGAGATAACACCGAAACCGAATTCCGTCTTTCAGATGAAACCGGCACTGCTCTCCAAAACGACTACCCTAATGAATCTGACTCCGTCTGAGCCCCTGTGCGAAGAGCAGGAAGATCAGGACGAAGAGGCGTTCATTATTTCCGTAATGCAGGATGTGTTGCCAGACGGGGTTGACATTCGGACCTGCGAGCACTTCCGGCACCTCAATGTCGAGTGCTGCGACATCTGCCATAACTTCTATCCGCATTACGAAATGAAGCTGATTAGGCTTCCGGACGGTTCTCCGGCGTGGGTGTGCGACAAAGTGCTCTGGGCGATTTACCCCGACGAATATCGAAAGCTGCGAGAGTGGAGCCAGAACTCCTCAGAGGGCAAACTGGTGACGGACATCTTCGGCGAGATGAACCTATAGGTCGCCAGAATGCGCAAGGAACTTGAGCAAAAGCTGTTTGAGCGGTGGCCCACTTGGTTCACGACCGAAGGCGACTTCCGCCAAACCTTGATGCCACAGGGCTTCACTCACGGTGATAGCTGGTTCGATATTCTTTGGCGGTTATGCGGGCACATGGAAACACTGGTCGCCGAATTGGAGCACGCGACCGGATGCAAGTTCGAAGTCTTGCAAGTGAAAGAGAAGTTCGGTGGATTGCGCATCTACGTAAATCATGCGAATGATGCCATTCGCCGCCGTATCGAAACCGCCGAACAAGAATCCCTCCATACCTGTGAGGTTTGTGGGCGACGGGGAAAACGGCGTGAAAACAGTTGGATCAAGACTCTGTGCGACGAGCATGCGGGCGGAGAAAGAACAGCAAAAGTTGGCAGAGCTTTCACACGAGCAACTTGAGCAGGTATGCCAGTGGAAGCCGGTCGATTATGAGCCTACGGAAAGCGCAAGCGACTGACAGCAACGCACCCTGCGCAGATAGCAGGCGACTGTTCCGGTGGCTGCAAGTGGTTTCGCACGTTGAGTGGCGGTGCCTCCCTAGATTGGGGCGTTTGCGGCAATCCCCAGAGTCATCGTGCCGGACCGCTCACGTTTGAGCATCAGGCTGCCCCGAGTTTGAGCGTGAGTGATCTGTTCAGGTCTCTCACATGCCAAGCGTCCATTGAACATGCCAAGGTGGTGTGCCATCCGGCAAGCGTAACCTTCGTAACTTCCGCGCAATGCCTCCGACACGTTCCAATTAAGAACGACTCCTCGCATCGGAATTCTTACCGTGAATACTTTGGTGTTGTGCCTCGTTGTCCAACTGGGTCTGGCATTCGGACTCGCGGCACTACTATGGCCAGAAAACTTCATGCTACTCTTCGAAGTCCTCATGTTCCCGTGGACGGCAAGCTGTCGTTGGATTCGGGCCAACGGCATTGCTGCCATCGGATTTTCACTCAAACTTCTCGCAACGCGGCTCACGGGCTATCGCTGACGCAACCGGGTCGTGGTGCATTGTGAATCCAATGCGCCTTGCGTCACGATGTTCACCTTGCGCATACCCAGTTGGCTTTTCTGCGGCGCTTGCTTAGTCGTGATACACCATGAGCGGGTCACGCTTCGGGATCGGCTGGAGCGCCGATCCTGCGCCATGCTTTATCGCGGGAGTGATTCTGCTTTGCTCGGGCGGCTTGGGTTCGGCGATTGCCAAGGCTCTCATCAAACAAGTCAATGCGTTCAACATGTGGACAGTCGCTACAAATAAGCAAGAGCACGATGCCATCTGCGTCTTTGCTGATCGTATACATACGCGGAAGGCTCCTCTCTTCCGTGGAACTGAGTGTGGTGGTGTATTGAACAGTTGTGGAATCACTTGCTCAATGGACGGGATCAATCAAAGGTTGGTAATTTGAAGGAGCAGCCGTCCCATTGCTGTCTCGCAAACTCCGCAAAACCGCTCCAAATGGCGGCACGGGCTTCATGCCGCTTATATCCGGGCATTCAGGAAAGATCGCATGGAGCAGAGCCGCACTCTCATCAGCACTAAATTTATCATCATGCACTTGCACACGACGGAGAGATGTGTTTGCTCCTTCCATCATGCGCTCTTTGGAACGGCGAAGTGCCCGGTGACATCGACGGCGGTTACGAGGTCGGCAACGTATCCGTTGAAGAGCATTTCGCAGCGTGTGACCTCCACGTCGATCAAGCTGCCATCCTTCTTTTTGTGCTTCCGGAGTTCCTTTGCCGAGTTATGTATTCTTTTGTGTAGTATTTCCCTCAACAACGGAACAATATCTTCACTCGGACGAATGTCCAGAATGGTCATCGACAGAAACTCTTTCCGTGAATACCCATAATGATGTACAGCCGCGTCGTTCACAGCCGAAAAGGCGAGGGTGCTGGCATTGAACACCCACATGGGAGCCGCATTGTGATCGAAGTCAACGCGATTCAAGGTTTCCGAAGTCGAGGCGTTTGCATCGACTGTCTTTGTTGAAAGGGCATCATCTTGTTGCGGCGGGCGTGGGGAACTGCACGAGTGAGATTCAAATTGTTTCACAATCGACTCGTAATGCTCACCGGCCGGGAAATCGAAGCGAAGGCCGCAATGTCTGCACGTTAGAAAACGACCTGAGGCAGACATCAGAATCGCGATAATGTGACAATGAGAAGAAGAGGAAATACCGCTGGCTGACATCGCATATTTCAACTCTCTTAGGTACAAGAACATCATACGCTTCCGGTGAAGTGAAACGGGTCGTGAGCCGTTATTACTGCCACTAACTAAAGCGTGTCCAGTTTCTGGACATGATGAGCAGTTACACTCCAAATAACTGCTCAATTGTGAACAGCTTCACTACGAAGCGATAAGTAACACTTTCATCACTCGTGATGGAGGTAGTGCCGCCATGACTCTAACCGACCAATCCATTGTTACATTTCCCAGTACGATCCCGGCCGAAAGAACCGCCCGGCATAAAGTCCTGCTCGTGGACGATGACGACCCCGTTCGTGACATGATGACTGCGACCCTCGGACATAAGGGATTTGACGTAACCGCTGCGATCAACGTGACGGGAGCTCTGAAGCTGCTTACGACGGAGACCTTCGATGTTCTTATCCCGGACTTGCATATGCAGAATCCCGGCGATGGCTTTACCGTCGTAACCGCGATGCGCCATTCCCCGCCGAATGCTCTTACGCTGCTTGTCAGTGGCTATCCCGACGTGCAGAGCGCCATGTCCGCCATCCTTCTGGAAGCCGATGAGATCATCGTGAAACCATTCGAAACTGGTAAACTCGCTGACCTTCTTAGCGAAAAGATGCTTACTCACAAACCTGCTCGCCGGATCGAAAAGGATAGAGTGGGAACGATACTGCACCGCTGCATTGCTGGTGTCGTCGCAAACTGGTTGGCGCGAGCAAAAAACGAGCAGCGAACTCAACCACCTGTCGCTCAGCGACAACGAAAGAACGGGACATCTTCCTGAGCTTGTTGAAGATTTGGTGGTTCGCTTGAGGACGCCCAGTTCCACCGCAAAGGATAGTGATGCCGCCATTTCCGAAGCCGCCATCGCGCATGGCAAGCTGCGATTTCAGCAAGGCTACACTCCCGCGATGCTGATGCACGAATCACGAATTCTCCAAGTGACTCTTTTTGGGACGTTGCAAAACAATCTAAGCCTTCTGGATTTCAGCTTGCTCTTACCCGATGTCATGACCATCGCGGACGAGGTGGATGCGCAATTGACTCAGACGATGGATAGTTATATGAGCGCCATGCGGAAGTCAGCGGCGGTAGCCACACCATCGCATCGAAAGTGCCGATCGGTCCCTGACTAAGTGTCCCGTCCGAGATCTCTGTACGGCCACAAATAATGTGGCGGCTTCTGGAAAGCTTTTGGGCCATCCGGCAGGAAGTTGAGGTTGCTGAGTTCGTCATGTCACGTGTCCGAATTGTGCGATTGGTCGTCGGCGGGTAGTCAGATCGCCAAATTTAATTGCGCACGAAGTTGTGGCGCAGCCTTTCTCAGTAGCTGCGCCACCTAAAGAGGAACAGCGGGCGATGGGGGGAGCCCCGTCCAGTTCCTCCGCATTGAATCATTTGGGTCAATTTAAGTGTTGACTGATTCCCTGTCTCGTCAAGATTGCTCATCGGTGGTTGCTGCGCCAATCACCGAAACCCTCGCAAGCGGCTCAAAGGGGGAGGGCCGGGCACTAGTGCTGCGACCGCATAGAGAGTAACACAGTTAGATACTTGTCGACATACCTATCCAAGCGTATTGCTGGGGCATGGAAGACAGCGGAAAAGTTCAGGTTCGGTTGTCCAAGTTGGAGCAGGAGCAATTGGACGAATTGTTGAGGGGTGGTCTTCAACCGGTGCGAACGGTGCTCCGCGCCTTGGTGCTGCGGCAACTGGCGGACGGGCAAACCATCCGCAAGGTAGCCCGCAACGTGGGCTTGACTCCGAAGACGGTGTGGCTGACCAGCCAACGCTACCAGCAAGGCGGGCTGGATCGGGCGTTGTACGAGCGGGCGCGGCCCGGAAAAGAAGCGCGGTTGGACGCCCAACAGCGGCAGCGCATCGTGGCTCTGGTCTGCAGTCCGCCGCCGGAGGGCCGGGCGCGGTGGACGGTGCGCTTGCTGGCGGAGGAGGCGGTGAAGCGCAAGCTGGTGCCGGGGGTGGGACGAGAGACGGTGAGAATCCTGCTCGAAAGCCACGACCTAAAACCGTGGCGGGAAAAAAATGTGGTGCGTGGCCGAACTCGATGAGCAATATATCGCGCGCATGGAGGATGTGCTGGCCGTGTATGAAAAGCCGCTCTCGGCGCGGGAACCGGTGGTGTGTGTCGACGAGAAACCGGTAGTTTTGCATCAGGAAGTACGGCCTCCGGTAGCGATGCAGCCGGGACGGGTGGCCCGTCGGGATGGTGAATATCGGCGTTGCGGAACGGCCAATGTGTTCTGCGGTGTCCAACCGAAAGCGGGGCGGCATTTCACCAAGGTGACCGACAACCGTTCCTCACCCCAGTTTGCCGACTATCTGTTGGACATTGCTGCCGCTTATCCGGAGGCCGATACCATTCATCTGGTGATGGACAACCTCAGTTCGCATACCCGCAAGGCGATAGTCGAACGCTTTGGTGCAGAAGCCGGCGATTGGCTGTGGAATCGGTTCACCGTGCACTACACCCCCAAGCACGGCAGTTGGTTGAACCAGGCGGAAATTGCGATCGGCCTATTCTCTCGGCAATGCTTGGGCCAACGTCGCATTGCAGATCGAACTTCTCTGCGCCAAGAAACTCAAGCCTGGAACCGCCGGGTCAATCGCGACCGGGTTATGATCCAGTGGAACTTTACTCGCAAGAAGGCTCGCCAAAAGTTTGGCTACAAAATCACGCGGTCACGGTACTAGTTATCTCTGATCTACTCGCTAAACGCTTTCTTGCCTTTGTTTAGACTTTTGACTCCCGCTGCAAAGCTCTGCAATTATTGGCAATAACTGTTGGTTGGCTTCAAGTTTGGGCACAAAAGCATCGACCAAAGCTAACGCTTGCATTGGGACTTCGCGCCCGGACAGTAGGATGACCGCCAGTTCTGGCCTCACGAGTTTTATTTCGGAAGCAACATCTTGTCCGTTCATCCCGTACATTTCGTAGTCGAGGAGGACTGCATCGCACTTGCACGTGGTCGCAAGCCGGAGGCCTTGTTGCGCCGAGGATGCCGTGAGAACTTCATATCCGGCCCTTCCTAGCAGCGCCCTCTCGTAACGCAAAATTGAGACATCGTCATCGATGCAAAGGATTGTTTTCTTGCATGGGGGATCGGTCGGGATCATTGTGGCCTCCTGCCAACTTCAGGCCCTCTCACGAGTACCTGACTTTAGCTCGTGAGTTCAGTACAACGCACGGGAAGATACTGGATCATTCGAAGGATGCCCTAGTGCCTATGGTTCTGTCTGTTCAAAAGTGTACATTACTGGGTGTTCTGGGACTGCGAGATGAATCCTCTTGATGGTCCAGTATTGCGAGACGATTGCACTTATTATCGGCGCGAGACACTTTAGGGTTCAATGTCAGGGATGTCGCGAAGGCACGGTCAAAGGACAGCCGACGACTGACGATTCGAATACTCACCGGCGGACAACCTCGTTATGAAGAGATGGCGCAGTTCTTTCCGTCACTGCGCCATCAGAAGAGCAAACGACCGTAGCCGCATAGCTCATCGCATACAAGGAACAAACGGCCCATGAGGCCGCATAGCTCCTATGCGCCGGAGGAACGAGCGACGATTCGGAAAGGTCCGCACGTTCCTTCGTGCAGTGCCAATGGCATTAACTTACACCGTACCTCGTTGGGGGTCTGCTCAAAACTGTACAGGGTCTCAAATGAGTATCGCGGTCATGGCTAAAAGCGGTGAGACCCTAGACTGAATGCCTTTCCCAAAAGACCACCACTTATGCGATGCCGGTCATGCATGTTCTGTTATCGCCGCTCGCCGCTCATGCCAACTTGCAACACTGGTTTGTTCGGTTTTCGTAACAATCGTTGAAACTGCTTAGGTTTGCTGCCAAACTCGATAACATATTTCGACTCAGACTGAGATTGTTGGGTATCCCTGATCAGAGAGGGCCGAACATGACGCCCGTTGCAGCAGCGGCCGAAAAGCGCCGCAGATTCAATCCCCAAACCTTCCTTTCGACCATCGACGGTGGCAGAACAATCGCAGTTTTTCCTAAAAGGCAGACAATCTTTGCCCAGGGCGACCCGGCTGACGCCGTGTTCTATATCCAGAGCGGAAAGGTAAAGCTCACGGTTGTGGCGAAAAGTGGAAAGGAAGCCACGATAGCGGTTATCAACGAGGGCGATTTCTTCGGAGAAGGTTGCCTTACAGGACAACCCCTCAGGATGTATTCCGCCAGTGCAATGACCGATTGCACGGTGATGCACATCGATAAGAAATCCATGATGGAAGTGATTCACCGAGAACATGCATTCTCCGACATGTTCGTATCGTATTTGCTGACACGAAACATTCGGTACGAGGAAGACTTGGTGGACCAGCTTTTCAATTCCAGTGAGAAACGACTTGCTCGCGTTCTGCTCCTGCTGGCTCAATTCGGCAAGGACGGAAAGCCCGAAGTTGCGATTCCCAAAATCAGTCAAGAAACTCTGGCAGAGATGGTGGGTACTACTCGTGGGCGGATCAATTTCTTTATGAACAGGTTTCGGAAGTTAGGCTTCGTTCGCTACAACGGAGAGCTTGAAGTCCACAGTTCGCTTCTCAGTGTGGTCCTGCACGACTAGGACCTCGTACGAACAGTGGAGGGAGAACCCTACTGTTTTGCAGACGCAACCACTCTCGGCTTCGCCATTTCCTTTATTACTTCGGCGAGTGTCGCTTTGGCGGATTGCTTCCTTGCTTTTCTTTTCCCCATACACCGATGATTTCACGAGTCCGAAGCGTCTGCTGGTCAATTTAGATCGCTCTTAACCTGCTACAATGATGATTGGGGTGGTTACGTCCATCTCCTCTTTCAGGTCCTCTGACCGAAGCTAGTCCATCCTGAAGTTCTCCCACCTTAGGCTTTTCAGCGAGTGAGCGGTCGTGCAGGACTCGCCACAAACGGCTTCTATGAACGCAGCCAACATTGCTTTTGGGCTGTTTATCGTGCTCCTGACGATCCTGCTGTCCCACTGGATGCGCAAGCTGAAACCGCAGATGGGCGGGGTTCGATTACGAAGGATGGGGCGATAACGGCACCTCCGTGCGTTACAACTGGCCAGCTCAATCCCATACAGAATTTAGGAACAATGATGGCATCGGCGGGCACAAGAGTGTTCACGGTGACGTGTGGCCAAGTCAGGCACCAATGATCCCGAAGACCGGACGCACGAAAAGCGGGAATCGTCCTCGTGTGGGATCATGCACGATAGTGGGTGCGGAGAGTACGTACCTGACACCGTGAGTCTCAAGCTCGCATCCGCCAGCCGCCAGCACATTCTTAACCCATTCGCTATCCAGTCCATGCGTGAGCGCAATCAGGAATCCATCGGGCACTCGAGAAACATTCACCGGCGTCCTTTGAGCTTTCGTGACTTTCGACCAACGTGGGTGACAATGCCGAAGCCCGCCAATCGGGCGGCGAATCGACTGGTGATTCGGTTCGTGACGGCTAGGTTGAAGGCTGGCACCCATCGTTTGCGGAACCCGATCAGGAGAATGGGAGTCAGCAGGATTGCCAGAAGTAGGATGACCGATGCGGCGATTGCCATAGCTGATTGCCCTCACACCGCCCACAGTAAACAAGGCGGGGGTGTCTGGTTTTTTGAGCGTTGCACGTTCAAATCATAAAGGTGTCATGATCACCCGCAATATCGGAAGTCACGTGAGAGCCGTTTGTCGCCCATTCGCCGTTCGGCAAGTAGCGCGATTCACTCAGCGTCATCGTACTCGCTTGAGCGCGACCAAGTATGGAAGTTGCGAGCCGTCCTCATCTGGTCTTGGGACAGCGGTGGCCGCGCCCACCAGACTGTCTCCCTCCAGATACACCTCGATCTGAATATCGTAGGGCGGCTGAGCCGCGTCGGGAGCGCCGAGGTCGCCTCTTGCTACGCCGTAGAGGTGCGTGGGTTCAACGTGAACATCGCTCAATGAAACGGGAGCTTGAGACCCGACCGTCGCCTGCATGTTATCCGACTCGGGGATAAGCAAAGTGAGAGGAACATCACCCTTCCAAGTTGAGACCGAGCCGACCCATTTTCCGACCAATCCATGCGGGCGATCTATTTGATGAGCTTTCGTTGGATCGTGCTTTGGAACGGAACCTGCCTTTTTCCTTGCTTCGGCGAATTGCGGCAATAGGTCAGAGAGCACTTCTTCCACGATATTGGACGGGACCGTAGTACCCGTATTCGCGAGAACCGCGACAACAATGTTTTCTGATGGAATGATTTGAAGCACGGCAAATGAGTCATTCGTTCCGCCCTGAGCGAACACGCTATGGTATCCGTAAAGATCGGGCTGCACCCACCAGCCGATGCCATACCTCTCGCCATCACCAGCATCAACGGTGGAGTTCAGAATCATGTCGATGGATTGATCGGACAGAATCGGTCGCTGGCTGGGTAAATGGGCTTTAAGCATGAACATTCCGAATAGCGCGAGATCGTGCACGCTACAGTGCACTGAAGAAGCACCCGGCGTGTCCGATAGCTGCAACGGGCTCTGCTTATGGGAAGTTGAGTCATACTGTGCTGCTGTGACTTTCTCCAGTGCTGGCTTCATTTCCAAAGCACAATTCGTCATCCCCAATGGCCGGAAGACCTCGTCTTGTAAGAAGGTCCCGTAGGTTTTGCCCGAGACGTGTGCGATCACCTCGTCAAGGATTCCGTATCCCAAATTCGAGTAATCGAAGTGGTCTCCGGGTGGCCAAAACAGAATCCCATACCGCTCGATTGCCTTGTCAGTTGAGACCTGACAACTGCCGCTGCCCACCACGCACTTTCTGGCATACGTAGTAAGTCCGGCCGTATGGGTAGCAACTTGCCTAACCGTGGCGGAATTGGCATCCCACATTGGACTGTGCACTTTTGCTGCCCCGAGATAATTGTTGACTGGAGCATCGAGTTTCAGTTGCTTGTGCTCTGAGAGAACCATGACGGCGGTACTGGTGATGGACTTCGTGATTGAGGCAACGTAGTAGGCGGTGTGCGCTGTGGCAGGTATGTGCTTCTCTCGGTCAGCAAGACCGAAGCCGTCTTGCCAGAGGATTTTCCCATCCTGCGCGACTGCAACGGCTATGGATGGAATGCCTTGTTCAGCCATTTTCTGCTGGATGAATGTTCGTACCGCAGTGAAATCCGGACTCTGCGCGACGGCATCGGACGAGTTTCTATCTTGAGCAACGGACAACGTACAAAGAAGAAATAGAACTGGGACTTTGCGCCACAGTGATTGTGCCACCTTGACCTCCGGATCAGTTGCTGAAGACTAGAACTTCTGAATAGACGAACAGGAGACAAAAAGGTCAAGCAGTGGGAGTCTCTGGAACTCATTGCAGCGTTCGTAGAAATACTAGGTCGGACAGCCGGGAAGTTCAACCGCAATGCTGCGCAGCAGAGAAGACTATTGCAGCCTCGCACACTCGGTTTTGGCTTCCTTCAAAATGTGAATGTCAAGGTTGCGTTTTCACTGATTGCGAGACTACACGACGGCTGCTTTTACCGGCTTGCCTGACTTTTTTGCCGGAGCCAACACTATCGCCAAGAAACAAAAGCCGCCCACGCCCCAAGCGAATCACCCCTGGCGGCAGGACTATCGCAAGATGCCATGGAGCAAGCCAGGGCAGGTGCCGTCGCTCCAGGAAATGTCCAGTTGAGATCGCCCATGAAATGTTCGCGTGGCAGGCAGCAGAAAAAATCGCGGCGCGAAAGGCTGTGGAAAAGCCGCGGCGACTGCCAGAGATTAACTAACCCGCATTATTCGTGAAGACATCGCGAGCGCCCAGTCATTGGTGCGAAGTGGGTTGTAAGTCTCGATAGTTGGGGTTGGTCGAGCAAAGGAGCAAAGGAATCGAAGAGTTCCAAGAGCGGGATGCTCAAGTTGCCGGATGGAGAGACAGCGGCGCCGTGACCGTCATCGGTGTGGAATTCGGGTTGAGTTGGTAAACCGAAAAAGGGATTTAGCCGGTGGCCGCGCCGAGCGCCAGAGCCACACGACGGAAGGCGGGTAGAAACGGGAAGGAAGCGGGCAGATGGACGACGACGCGTCGTACCGAGACCAAGACCCGAGCGCCTAGCTTCAGCAGTCGTTCGCGCAACATGTCAACTTGAGCGCGGGCACAAGCGGTACCGGCAGCCCGCAAGCGCAACTCCTGCATCAGGACGTACGCCGCGGCGGTGAGTAGGACGCGAAACTGATTGGCCCAGAAGCTGGTGCAACTGGTGCGGTCGATGTCGAGCTTGTGCAGCTCTTTTATACGATTCTCGATGTCACCGCGCTGGCAATAGACATGTTCGTAAATCCACTGTGGACTTTGTTTCATGTTGGTGATGACGAAACGAGGATTGTCTTTCGGGTCTTTGTCGGCGGCGCGGACGACCTCGGCTTTGATGATGACGCGGCGCAGACCTGGCCACTTCCCGGCCTTGTAGCGGACTTCCCCGTAAATATGTTCGGTCTTTCCGCTGCGCCGCGAGAGCTGGCGCGCTCGCCGCATTCCGCTTTCGGCGACGCGCTTCAACACCGCATTCTTGGCCATCGCGACCACGTATTCCAGTTTTGGCTGGGCGTCCAGAAACTGGAGCAGGGCCGGATGCGCGAACCCGCCATCCAGGCGTACCCGAATCTGTACTCCAGGAATATGGTGACGAATCATCCTCACCAAACGCCGCAGGAGGGCGACCGCGCCCACCGCTGCTCCCACGTTGCCAGGCCGTAACACCGCGGCGCAGAGATACGGTTCGGCTTCGTCGTTGAAACTGACAAAACCCATCACCGGCAGGTAGCACCAGGTGTCGTAATGTCCGTTAAAAAACGACAACTGCTGCGCGCCGTGCGTGGGATCGTCGGTCGGATCCAGATCGATGGTGACGCGATAGGCGCGATGGCGCAGCCGCTTGGCATGGCGTCGGATCACGCTCTCCGCCAAGAACTGGCCCGAACGATAGAGTTCCTTGACCCCAACCCCGTTCTCGAAACGCGACAACGTCGGCTGCGAAGCCAGGTCGCGACCCTCGATCGGATCGCGATCCAGAAGTAGTTTGTGAATCGGATCCACGGACAGGCGGGCCGAATCGTTGGCGTCCGGGTAGCCGCAGGCGATCGAGAACACTCGCTGCGCCACCAACTCGCGCAACGAATGATCGACCTTGCCCGCTTGCCGATCATCTCGAAGGCAGGAACTCAGTCCAGCCACCAAGTCATAGTGCCGATCCGCGGCCTTCAGGAGCAGAGCCCCACCGTCGGAACTGCCCTCGCGCTGATCAAACTGGGCAACGATTGGCTTGCGACAAATTCCTGGGAACAACACACACTGTGTTGTGCTATCGTCTGACATTAAGGAAGCCTCTTTTGTTTCTCAAACATTGTCTAGTCAACATGTTTGTAACAGAGGAGGCTTCTTTTGTCTTCAGATCTCTTCACCTTCACGAATAAAGCGGGCTAATAACCGGACATTTCATTTACTAAGAAAAGGGGACACTTCTAATGTCGTAAGGATGGGGACATTTCTAATGTCGGTTGACATCGGTGACGCGGACGTATTGACAGGCCGAGGCAGAGCGAGCACACTGTCATCAGATCAAGCGCTCATGCTCCTATAACGTTAGGTTGAACCCGCTAGCCGCAATTCAATGACGGCCGAATCTTTGTTGGAAGGAATTCCCCTGATGTGCACCCTCCTCAGACTATTGACAGACGATCAAGGGCAAGACATCGCCGAATACGCGGTGATGCTGGCGGTGATCTTGGTAATAGTGGTTGGCACTATCCGTCTCGTCGGTTCCAATGCGAATAACGCCTTCTCCTCTGTGGCCAGCTCACTTCAGTAGCTAAAACGTGATCACCGCCGCCGTCGTGGCTATCGTCGTCTTCTTTCCAGAGCTTGAATTCGCAACCATCCTTGCCCGATTTGTGGCCTCTAACGCCGGGCTATGCTCGTCATAGTAAGTGTGAGTCGTCTGGACACGGACAGAGTTGAGGTTCGAGTGACGAGACCCCAACACGACTCGCATTCCGCGCAGGAGTACTCGTCCAAAAATGAAGCACGCGATGTCCTATTGGGCTTTGGGATCACCCAACAGGTAATAGACGCTCACATGGAATTGCTTGCTCAGATGGGTTCGAAGGAGAGATTGAATTTCCCTCCCATGGATGTTCCTCAGCATGAATTGTTGTCACGCGGATTTCGATTTTAATGTTCGCCGAGAAGTGTCATACATGGTTGAAAAGATCAATATCCTCATGGTGGACGACCAGCCGGGCAAACTGCTCAGCCACGAAGCCGTCCTGAACGAGCTTGGCGAGAACCTGATTAAGGCCCATTCCGGAAGCGGGGCTTTGAATCATCTCTTGAAAACCGACATCGCCATCGTTCTCATGGATGTGAATATGCCGGGAATGGACGGTTTTGAACTCGCCACCATGATTCACCAACACCCGCGCTTTCAAGATAAAGCGATTATCTTCGTGTCGGGAGAGCGTCAGACAGACTTGGACCGTCTGAAGGGATACCAATACGGGGCGGTGGACTATGTTTCCGTTCCATTGATTCCAGAATTGCTCCGAGCCAAAATCAAGGTCTTCGCAGAATTGCGCCGCAAGTCCCAGCAACTGGAAATGCTTAACGCCCGCATGACGATTTTGCAGGCGGAAGAGCGAAGACATATCGCTCGCGAATTGCATGACAGCGTCGGCCAATTGCTTGCTGCTGCCAGTATGAACGGTGAGGTTGTACAAGCCGAATCTCATAAACTGAGCCCAAAGGCAGCCAAATGTCTTGCTGAGAACGCCGGGATCACCGAGGAGATCATCAGACAAATTCGTACCATCTCCTACTTGCTGCATCCTCCTCTGCTCGATGAGTTCGGTCTTGCGTCTGCTCTTCATTCGTATGTCCAAGGGTTCTCCGAACGCAGCAAGGTGGCCGTAAGGCTTCACCTCCCGTCCGAACTTGAGCGTTTGCCCAACGAGATGGAACTCTCGATCTTCCGGATGGTGCAGGAGTGTCTTACGAATATCCATCGTCACGCCGCGAGCCCAACAGCCACAATTCGTATGAAAAAAGACGACGGTCATTTAACAATCGAAATCGAAGACGCAGGCAATGGAATTCCACCGGAAAAGCGGATGGCATTAGAATCATCGGTACAAACCGGCGTCGGGTTGCGCGGCGTGCGAGAGCGACTGCGCCGATTGGGCGGCACGCTGGAGATTCATTCCAATGGAAAGGGAACGCGTGTGGCAGACACTTTGCTGTTGTAGGCTCTAAGCTACGGCTTCAAACGGACCAAGAAGCAACTTGAGGTCTGCGTCAACGTCAACGACCTGCGGAAAGAGTCGTTCAGCTTACCTCTTGTGAACCGATTTCGAAGGAATCGGCATTAGCATCCATCCTTAGCCGTTTATCATCTATTCACAACTTGCCGCGGAGGATCAGCATGAACAGTCAAGAATTCGAGGAGATGCTTATTCTGTTGAAAGAACTGTCGATTCTAAAGACTCTCGATAACGAGTACGAGAGTGGCAGCAAGTCCAACTCCGAGCACGATGCTCACCGTCTGCGCCAGCAAAGGCATCAGGAGATCGGGGACGAGATGAAGGCGCTGGCGGAACAGAAGAGAGCAAATCAGGAAGACACGCTGCCCTGAACTAGATTTCTACTTTCTGTCATTGATGTTTTTCTAAGGATTTGCAGTTCTGAAGTTGCGATGGGTAGTCGCACGCCTAGACTAGAACACACGAAGAATGAATGTGCAAACAGACAGCGGTCGTGAGGGTCGAACGCTCCCGCTAACCCATGACCGCCAAGGTTCCGCGCAAACCTGAGTCAAAAGGTAGCGCGGGCATCGGCGGGCAGCAATACGGCATGTACCGTATTTGCGGTTTTCGAACAGTCACTCGAATGTAAAACTTTCTCCCCATGTGCCATACCGGAGACTCGTCCGCCAAAACGCTGGGCCGCCCACTGGTATGATTGATCGATGAACGAAGTCCAAGTCCAACGAAAATTCTTCAAAACACGGCTCGTGCTCATAGCTGTGGCCCTCGTTGTCGCTGGCCTAGCTTTGGGCCTGCACAACCTGATCCGATAGCCCAACACAACAAAGTCATTCTTGAAGTTCTCTTCATCGCTGGCGACATCGTCGTGCTCGACGCGTGAGCGATTCTTGGCCACGGACTCAACCCCGCGCATTGGTCGAAAAAGCTTGAACGCTGCATGAAATCGTTCGCAAAGGCGAAACCTTAAGCTAAGGGATTTTGGAAGGTGGGATCGCTGGTGTGGTGGAGATTTTTGCCCTCGCCGTAGGACAAATCTGCTCGCTTCTCCTAGGAATTCCAGTGCCGTTCCGAAAGTAGTGGGTCATCTTGCACAAAACAAAGGAATGGTATGGCTCGTGCTCAAGTGCGCACAGAACAATGCTGGATGGAGCCAACGCTGGAGGCAATCATGCTGAATGTAACCATCGTAAACATGGGTGAATTAGCCGTCATTGGATGCGCGGGCAGAATTGACCAGAAAGAATCCGCTTATAAGCTGCGCGAAGCCGTGACTTCGCAAACAGACGCCCGGATTGTTGTCCTTGAACTGTCGGAGGTGCGGGCCATCGGAGGCGGCGGTCTTGGCATGCTCATGTTCCTACAACGATGGGCGCGGGAACACAACATTCGGTTCCTTCTGTTCCATCCTTCCAAGTCCATCCAAAGCAGACTAAAGCGTGAAAGAACAATCGCGGAGTTCTACATTGCTTCGCCCGAAGAAATGAGGGCCCTTCTGGCCTATGCCAACAGCCGATATGCGCTAGCAGCTTGATTGAGCACCATAGCCTTAATGTATGTCGCTCTCCCCCGTGCGGTGGGGAGCTATATCGCACTACGCAGACTGCAATGCCGAACGGCAAGCCATTGAAGATGCTTCCATCCAGCCTCGGTTTTCTGAACAGGGAAAAGTAGAAGGAATCACGCGGCTGCGGGATAGAGCAAAGCCCGCACTCGGTCGACCAGAACAGACACATGCCCAGATTTTAGTACCAGAGCCGATATACCCGCAGACCGAGCTTCCTTCTCAGAGAATACATTGCTGTACTCGCTGAATATGACCACTGGGACCATGGGCAGCAACGTTTTCAGTGCACGAGCGGCCTCGATGCCGGTCATTACGGGCATTGATAAGTCCATCACGATCAAATCAGGGTGCAACGCCAGAGCCTTTTCAATCGCGTCTCGTCCGTTTTCTGACTCCCCGCATACCTCAAAGTCCGCCTCCGACATGAATACGTGGCGTAGGACCTGACGGATAGCCGCATTGTCATCGACGATTAAAACAGACTTGGGCATAGGGTTCGAACCCCAAGGTCAACACAGAAAAAGCGGCATCGTTCAGATGCGGAAAGCAGCGACAGGGGTTTTCGCTACCAGACCAAAAGACCAAAATGGGTAACGTAGCGTTCGGTACCGGCGGTATCTTTCCCACGCTGCGGGAGCAATTCCATATCGAGGCGATGTTCGTTTTATCGGCGCAGCCAGAACAACCAAACAGTACGAATTAGGCCATGCGACGATTGAGTCGCATCAGTGAGACGTAAGGAGTTTCGCAGGTATGTGGCGGACTTGAGGGCGTCTAAAAAACCGTCCGGCTCCAAATGTGTGCGTACGGGGGCGTTCCGGAAGGCGGCGACCGTCACGCCACCCGACGTGAGACGATTCACGCTACTTTTGCGAAAATGCCGTGAATAACGCTGATTAGCAACAGTACTTTTGTCTTTGAAATTACTTCCCGGCACCCGCACAGCAACGCTTCCCGAGCGATTTCGGGACTATCGGTAAACATCACGACAGGAAGATCGGGTCTGGTGCGCGACAACTCGCGAGCAGCATCGAGTCCGTTCATGACGGGCATCGACAAATCGAGGAGTACCAAATCAGGGTTGAGAAGCGCCACCTTGTCAATCGCCTCGCGCCCGTTCGAGGCTTCTCCGCCAACAACCCAATCGGGAACACTTTCGAGCAAGAATTTGACGGAGTTCAGCACGGAAGTGCTGTCATCCACTATCAGAATGCTCTTCGGCATCTGCGCAGAGTGCACCATCGCTACTACAGGGTCAATCGGGTGGATAGTGTAGGGAGTGAGAAGTTGAGCATTGGGAAGGAAGGGGACCGTCCCACGCTATTTCCTCTGCACTCAGCCCCTACCGAAAAGACGCACTCCACCAAAAGAACCATGTGCCCAGCGTTGGGTTTCTTAATTCTGCACCCTATTGGGCTTCTTGCGGGCGGCAGCGGAAGCATCGGGCTTGATTGGGAGTACCTCCCCATTTTCAATCTGGATTTCTTCGCTGCATGAGGGGCAGTTCCGTCTTGAAGACTGGATCACCGGACGGATGGAAGTGAAGACTATCGCCGTCCGGCAATACGGACAGGTGAACGGATGGTCGTAGATTTCTAATCGGACGGGGCACACGGCGCACAGTATGCAACGGGTTCTCGTCAGCACGTGCAGGAGGCGGGATACCAGAGGATAGTGTCTCGATCTAAATTCAATCTGCAGGAAGAAGCTTCGTCCACCCCTTCAAGTAAGCGGTCTTCGCCTGATCGAGAGTCATCGTTTTATTCACGCACACCTTGCGCCAGAGTAGGAGTTCCACTTTGTCCTTGGTAAACGATCCGAATGTGCCTGCGTGCGGCTCGAACCAGATGTTCTTCGGTCCGTCTGACCCGCCCATCCAGTATGGGAACCAGTGGTCGAATTCGCCGGTAGACTTCTTTGTGTTCGCCGGATACCCGTACACCCGGAGGATCGCATCCTTCTCGGCGTTCGTTACACTTCGAGGGCGGTCCATGTTGGACACACAGGCGAGGGAGGAATCCATTTCCCCCGGCGTCAGTGCCGGGTCGGGCACCGTGCAAAAGCCGCTGGACTTGTCGATGTCTATCTTGCGGCAGTGTTGCGCGGACGCCATGCCGACTAGCAGCACTAGAGAAAGCCATCTCAGGGGCAAGTTTTAACTCATCCAGTGATCCAACGGGAATACTATCTCGGGTACGTTTGTCTCTCGTCCCCGATGCTCTACCACTACAGCAAGGTTGAATCGGCGCTCTCCCGATGTTAGTCGCAAGAGTGAAGCCATGCGAAGCGGCATCGGAAATGCCTGTCAAAGTGCATCTCAGCGGTTCAACATGTACGTCCGATTATTCGCGGGGCGCAACTTTGTCGGGATCGTGTAGCACCATGGCGGCAAACTTCCAACCGTCATTTCCTTTGTGTAGCAAGTAGGTACCCCCCCCACCCGCTCCAACTCTTGACCACCAGCCTCGTACCGTATGGCCACTCCGACCGCCAATGCCGATGTGGCACTAAGAAGTTTGAACTGTTGTAGGCTCAATTCACTCCGACGAAATTTCCGTTGCCGAAGGTCCTCCATGACTGGGCCGAAGATGGGAACCACCGCTGCCGGAGTAGGGACCGCGATCACACCTAACGGTCCAAGGAGCACCGCTGGCTGGTGAAAGTAGGGCAGGATGGATTGGACATCGAGTGTACTGAATGCGTTGTAGTAATCAGAAAGGACCTGTTTTACAGCGTCTTCGTTATTCATTCCAGATCGACCTCGCCCCCTATCTTACAATCAGACCACGACGCCGAGCGCGACCGCAGCAAGGGAGAGAATCACCGCCCCGGTGTAGATCAGGGAACTCAATCTCATCCGAGCATGGAAGCTGCAGGCAATCGCCGCCGAGTTGCCGAAGGGCGACAACCGGCTGCCGTCGATCATGACAACTGCCGATGCGCGTAGGCGGGCTAGATTAGCTGCGGTGACAGGCGAGCATTACTACAACTGCGCTTGCGCTACTCGCAACCTTCCCAAGTTACCCACGGATTCCTCAGAGGAGGCCCCTTCCTGAGGCCCCTTCGGAGCAGAGTGTAACTTCGGCACAGAAATCTAACGTGTTCCTTGAGGAAGCAGGCTCCGCTTCAAAATTCGGTGCGATGGGTGGCAAAGCGCGCTTGGTGCTCCGAGGGGGTTTCGCCGCTCCTGAGGAGATGGTATCCGGTCAAAAAGAGTCGAGAAATGTTTTTAAGCAGTACTTGAATTCGTCAGTGCTGAAGCAACAATCGAGTTATCACTCTTCGAACAGCAATAGTTTGATGGGTATGGCCGCGTACGCAGGTTCGCGGATTTTTGTCAGGCGGGATGAATGGGGAAAGAGCAGGCTGAATACGTCATACCTGCTGCGGGCTCTGACTTCGATGGCCGCGGCCACTGCTTCGCGTCCCTATTGGAGGCGATCTCTTGGGAAGCCGTTCGGCGATCTGGGTGCGACGGTTGGCAACGAAGCGGGGACGAACCTGTGGCATGAGTTCAGTCCCGGTGTTGAGCAGCTAATGAAAAGCCACTCCCCTAGATTTCTATCTAAGATTAAAGAGCGCATCGACTCGCCTGCTTCTAAACCTTAGTGCTGCTGTAGATGTTGAAAACAGATGGGATGAGTTCTACATGGCGCCCAGCGCCACAACGATTAATGAAAACGGGAAGCATTGGCAGTATGCTGTTCCGAGGCGGGTGGTCCAGAGGTCTTCGACCTTACTGGCGCTTGAGAGCCCGAGGATGAGTTTGACCCGGGACGCGCTTTGGCACAACGGACTGTAGCCTCCTCGTGAGGGGAGAGCACGTGAGGGAGATTCACCCTATCGGCGCGTCCTGGATCACACGTCAATGGAGGTGTAATCATGGACGTGCTGCATTCGAGATGTTGCAGTTTGGATGTACATAAGAGCTCGATTTCTGCTTGCGTTTTGCTGCGTAAAGCGGGACGCGTGCAGAAGCACCAGCGTCGCTTTGGCGCTATGACCCAAGAACTGCAGGAGCTTGCCGAATGGCTACGGCAGTTCGGTGTGACTCAGGTAGCGATGGAATCCAGCGGCGTTTACTGGAAACCAGTTTGGAACATTCTGGAAGGACAGTTCAGGGTAGTTTTGGCAAATGCGCAGCACATCAAGAATGTGCCGGGTCGCAAGACCGACCAGGAGGATGCGGAATGGATCGCGCAGTTGCTGCAGTATGGTCTTCTGCGGGCCAGCTATATACCCTGCGAAATCATTCGCGATCTACGCGACCTGACAAGAATGCGGGCCAGTCTGTCCCAGGAAGCTTCGCGCATTAGTAGTCGAATTCAGAAGGTGCTGGAAGACGCAAACCTAAAACTAGCGAGCGTGGCGACCAACGTTCTCGGCAAGAGTGGACGGGCAATGCTGGGGGACATCATCGCCGGGGAAGATGATCCGGAACACCTCGCCTCTCTCGCCCTGGGTCATCTCCGGGTAAAGATTCCGCAATTACGACTTGCTCTAGAAGGAAAGATCCGTTCCCATCATCGCTTTTTGCTTCGGCGTTTACTGGATCAAATACAGTTTGTGGAACACGAAATTGCATTGCTCGACGAACGCCTGGAGGACATCGGCCGACAAAGACCGGACCTGGCGCAAGCGGTTGCTCGCTGGGACACGATACCGGGGATCGATCAAGTGGCAGCGTGGGCTCTTCTAGCCGAAATAGGTGACAACATGGCGCAGTTTCCAACCGCTGAGCATCTGGCCAGTTGGGCCGCGCTATGCCCCGGCAATCACGGGAGCGCCGGCAAGCGTTTGCGCGGTACAACTCGTCAAGGGAGCCCCTGGTTGCGCCGCATGGCTTGTCAGTGCGCATGGGCTGCCGCGCGCACCAAGAACACTTAACTTGTCCTCGCAGTTCAGACGCTTAGCGGCAAGACGCGGCAAGAAAAGAGCCATCATCGCGGTGGCGCATACCATCATCGTCATTGGCTATCACTTGCAGAAGAACCAGAGCAACTACGAGGATCTTGGCGGAAACTACTTCGATCGCATCCACTCCGACGGTCTCAAGCGGTACTTGGTGAAGCGGCTCCAACAACTCGGGCACAAGGTAACTCTAGAGCCGATGGAAGCTGCTTAACCCACCGCTTCCCGCACTTGTTTTCGAGGGAGAAGGCCGGTCTCCGGACGGGACTAGCAACTGCTTTTGAGTGTTCAGATTCCGGCGCTAAGGTACCAGTCAGAAGGTTCCTTCACGCTCCGCGATTTTCGGCCTACGGCCGTCACGATACTCCCCGCGCTGGTCCAAACCCCGAATCTCGCAATCAGCACTATGAAAGTCAAGACAGCCACGAAAGCGACGAGCATGAGTATCGCAGCGTCCTTCGCCGCATTTTTCTTGCCACGAATCCATGTCCAATTCGAATGCTTTTCATTTCTCTTGTCTCGGATTTTGCAGTTCCGGAGGAGGACCCGGCGGCCAAGCTCCGACCTCGTATCGGCTGGAAGTTTGGCGCATAACCCCATACTTTCTTTCCAAGGGAGATTCTGTGTAGTGGCCTCTGTTGCATTATTGTTTCTCAACTAGGCAGCACAGTCTTCTCTGAGAGCCTAATCGCCGCCGTCGGCCAGATACGCGTTTCATCTTCAAGGCAGGTTAGAGCGGCCAGTGCCGATTGCATCTCGTGCCGCTCTGCATGATGATTGCTGTTGCCTTCCAAGTCCTTCAATCTCGCGGCCACCGCCTCACGTGCGGCAACAATTCGCCCCGGCATTTTCCGACCATCCACTTCCAGAGCAGCGCGGAGGTACGATTCCACCCACTTCTGGATGACGTTCGAGGACATGATTTTCTCATTAGAACAGAAGTGGAAATGGTTCATCTGTCCCGGATTGCTCACTCCTTGGGAAACGAAACGCAAAGTTTTTTCGACCATTTTCTGGTGTGTGAATTTTTCAACACCCACAGGCGATTTCACTTATTGACTCGTCTTCTCAGGCGCCGGGTGGCGGTGCCTGCCACGGATGCGGTTCAATCACCGGTTCGCTCTCCTGCGCCCATAGCACGCTCGGATCGCTTCCCATGCACTTCGCGATCTCAAAGACCTTCTCGCCGTTAAACCGCCGTTTCTTTGCGGTCGGAACTTCAATTGGAGGCTCACAGACAGCTAACGCTAGCAAAGAAAGCATCGTCACAGCAAAAGTCATCCTTGCGCATTTCATTTCCAGATTGTAGTGCTGGTTGCCCGCCGACCTTGTTACGGTCGTACTAATCGACTCTGTGCATGGGCCATATTTTGCTGATGCAATGTCAACTGCTGTTAACAGGCGGTAGTGGGTCAGTCTGATATCCACAGGGTATCGCATCCGCGCGGTTACTGTCCCACCACATGCCCAGTGAGAGTGCGATGATGACCATAGCTAAGATAGCAATCAGTGTCACTACCACGGTCATCCACAGCGTTCTCGGGAGCCTCACCGTTGGTTGCTTTCGGTGGGGAGAATAAAGTTAGATTCGCGGTAGGATTCACCGCTATTCCTCTGTGCCTGCGACTGCATGACGGCTACTCCCTTGCCGCCCAGAATCCCTCGGTTTTCTTTCTTCCCTATTGACTACTTTGATTTGTGTTACGAAATCCGAACAGGCTCATCAGCCCAGTGGAAATCAGATTGACCGGTATGGCAACATCCCGGATGCTGGCTTCTTTGGACGGAACTCCACCTGCTTGTCCCCATCGTTCATCAGCTTCACCTGGATGTGGATGACCTGCGTCAACCAGTCAACATCCGTCCACTCCAAGTGGCTCAATTCTTTGTATCGCAGACCCGACTTGAGGAACAGCGACCAGATCAGGAAGGAAACGCCCTTGCAGCACACTAGGAATCTGTCCCGCTCATCCTTTGTATACGTCACAACGGTAGGTTTTCGATTGAGAACTTCTGCAAAATCAGATTTCTTCACCGGGCCCTGCCCGGGCCCGAGGTTAAGCATGGTCTTGATCATTTTGTTCACCCGCATGCATTTCCATACCGCTGTCACTTCGTCGTTCGGCTTCCCGTTCTTGCCGTCACCCTGCTCCATGGCCCATTTTTTGAATGCGAGGATTTGCTTGCGGTCTATTGCATCCAGATAGACTTTCTTGTTGCGTGCGTGCTTCGCGTTCCATTCCTGAAACTGCCCAAGGGCGAAAGTGTGGAGCGGAACGGTGTTCCCACGCCCTGTCAGGACACTTAAGTACTCGTCAATACCCGCTGCGATTGTCATGCGGCTATTGCCCACGCTAGGGTCTTCGACGTGCAGTCCTTTCGCGATACCGGCAAGGTAGAGTTCCTTCTGTTCCTTTGCCGTCATTGCATCTTTCAATGCTCCACGTACCGGGTGATATCGTCGCCTCCCGGCCTCACGCCAGAGCAAGTAAAAGTTCCCGTCACGTGAGTCCTTGAGGTAAAGACCTTTGCCCTTCGGCTTTGACTTGGGAATTTTCACAGGCAGATTCGTCCATTTGCCGCTGGCTAGTACCGTGACCGCGTGATTTTGTAGCCAAACTTTTGGCGAGCCTTCTTGCGAGTAAAGTTCCACTGGATCATAACCCGGTCGCGATTGACCCGGCGGTTCCAGGCTTGAGTTTCTTGGCGCAGAGAAGTTCGATCTGCAATGCGACGTTGGCCCAAGCATTGCCGAGAGAATAGGCCGATCGCAATTTCCGCCTGGTTCAACCAACTGCCGTGCTTGGGGGTGTAGTGCACGGTGAACCGATTCCACAGCCAATCGCCGGCTTCTGCACCAAAGCGTTCGACTATCGCCTTGCGGGTATGCGAACTGAGGTTGTCCATCACCAGATGAATGGTATCGGCCTCCGGATAAGCGGCAGCAATGTCCAACAGATAGTCGGCAAACTGGGGTGAGGAACGGTTGTCGGTCACCTTGGTGAAATGCCGCCCCGCTTTCGGTTGGACACCGCAGAACACATTGGCCGTTCCGCAACGCCGATATTCACCATCCCGACGGGCCACCCGTCCCGGCTGCATCGCTACCGGAGGCCGTACTTCCTGATGCAAAACTACCGGTTTCTCGTCGACACACACCACCGGTTCCCGCGCCGAGAGCGGCTTTTCATACACGGCCAGCACATCCTCCATGCGCGCGATATATTGCTCATCGAGTTCGGCCACGCACCACATTTTTTTCCCGCCACGGTTTTAGGTCGTGGCTTTCGAGCAGGATTCTCACCGTCTCTCGTCCCACCCCCGGCACCAGCTTGCGCTTCACCGCCTCCTCCGCCAGCAAGCGCACCGTCCACCGCGCCCGGCCCTCCGGCGGCGGACTGCAGACCAGAGCCACGATGCGCTGCCGCTGTTGGGCGTCCAACCGCGCTTCTTTTCCGGGCCGCGCCCGCTCGTACAACGCCCGATCCAGCCCGCCTTGCTGGTAGCGTTGGCTGGTCAGCCACACCGTCTTCGGAGTCAAGCCCACGTTGCGGGCTACCTTGCGGATGGTTTGCCCGTCCGCCAGTTGCCGCAGCACCAAGGCGCGGAGCACCGTTCGCACCGGTTGAAGACCACCCCTCAACAATTCGTCCAATTGCTCCTGCTCCAACTTGGACAACCGAACCTGAACTTTTCCGCTGTCTTCCATGCCCCAGCAATACGCTTGGATAGGTATGTCGACAAGTATCTAACTGTGTTACTCTCTATGCGGTCGCAGCACTAGTTTGACCTTCTCGATTATCGAGACCTTAAGATTCGGCACCGATTTCCCCCTACCGTTCAATACCCAGTCGGGAGCGAGTCGCGGGATGTTTTGTGGGCAGAAATGCCGAAAGCGACTGCAAAACGACTACAAGCGAATTGGGGGATTGAACATCTCGCTTGGAATCAGCGAGAAGCGGGAGGTATGGTAGCGCTACCGGGAATCGAACCCGGGTTTGAAGATTGAGAATCTTCCGTCCTAACCCCTAGACGATAGCGCCCCGGAGACAAGCGTAAATTATAACAAACGATTTTTTGATTCCCCCCGAATCGCGCCCGCTTCTACTTTCCGCCGCGAACCACTGCAAGGTTCTACAAAGAACGAAGAGTTCCCTCTGTGCCCTCTGTGGTGAGTGCTTTTGAAGTCGACTTTTGTTTCATTTCAGGATTCCTGCGCCGGTGTATCGGATTTTTTTGTGCAAACTCCGTGTATCCACAGGACAAAACGAGCTATAGTTAGATATCCGCTGATCTACATGGATCGTTAACCGGAAGTTCACGGGGGCGACGTGTATGTTGTTCCTTCATCAACAAATCCAATCATTCCTAAACTTAGGAGTCTGTAAGGAGTACCCTATGGCAAAAGCAAAATTTCCCAAGAAACTGAATAGCGATGCGGCTGCAACGCCCGTCGAAGTGGTCTCTACGCCGCTTCCCACGGTCGAAACCCGTCCATCGGAATCGGCACCTGAACCTCAGAAAGCATCGAGACGGCCGTCGATCGTCCGCAGCGAAGCCCGCGCCAACCTCGTCCCCATCAACGTGGATGAAGAAATTCGCCGCCTCGCCTATCTGCTCTCCGAGCGCCGCGGATTCGAACCCGGCCACGAAACCGAAGACTGGCTGACGGCCGAGCACGAGATCCGCCAGCGTTATCACCAACAGAGTGCCTAGGGCGCTCTAAGCACCGCCTGGCGGCCGAGCCCCGGCCGCCGCCTGAAGGCGGAAACGTTTACGCCCACTCGATTCCCTAGTCTTTTCTTTAGCTTTCCGGCAATTTGCCTGCTTCTCCAGATTCTCTGGACTTACTCCCTTTAAGTTTGCTTGTATCTGGACTTTCTGAAAAAATATGTTGGGGTTCCACATGGCGCAAATCGGTAGTTTTGCCTTGCTGCTCGCCTTGGCGCTGAGCGTTTATTCCTTCGGCGGCGGCCTTTTGGCACTTCTGTATCCGGACGATTCGAAGTCGGAGCGCCTTGGCGAGACTGCTCGCCGCGCCGGTGTCGCCGTATTCGGAGCTGTCTTTCTCGCCGCGCTCGCCCTCGTCATCTCCGCTTTCCGTGACGATTTCACCATCGCTTACATCTTCCATCACAGCAACCGCGACCTCCCGGGCCCCTACAAATTCGCCACCCTTTGGTCTGGACAAGAAGGCTCCCTGCTTTTCTGGTCGCTCCTGCTTTCCGGATACGGCTTCGTTCTCCGCCTCCGCTACAAAACCGATCCCCGTCTGTTCGCTTACGCGTCCGTCGTTCTTGCCGGTGTCCAGATCTTTTTTCTTGCGCTCGTGAATTTCGCGGCGCAGCCCTTCGGCCTGCTCGAAGGCCCAATGCGCGCCGACGGCAGCGGATTGAATCCCCTCCTGCAATATCCCGAGATGGTCATCCATCCCCCGATGCTTTATCTCGGCTATGTCGGATTCACCGTGCCTTTCGCCTTCGCCCTCGGCGCACTCATCATGAAGTATCCCGGCGAGAAATGGATTCACATCACCCGCCGCTGGACCATGGTCACTTGGGGATTTCTCACCTGCGGAATTTTCCTCGGCGCCCACTGGGCCTACTCCGTGCTCGGCTGGGGAGGCTACTGGGGATGGGATCCCGTCGAAAACGCCTCGCTGATGCCCTGGCTGGTCGGCACCGCCTTCCTGCACTCCGTCATGATGCAGGAGAAACGCGGCATGCTGAAGGTCTGGAATATGTGGCTGGTCTTCGCCACCTTCTGGCTCGCGATCCTCGGCACGTTCCTCACGCGCAGCGGCATCATCAGCTCGGTCCACGCCTTCGCGCAGTCCTCGATCGGAAACTGGTTCGCGTGGTTCCTCGCCATCAGCTTCGCCGTTTTCGTCTTCTTCTTCGCAAAGAATAAAGAGCACCTGCGCAGCGAGCACAAACTCGAATCGCTGATCTCGCGCGAGTCGAGCTTCCTGTTCAACAACCTTCTCTTTGTGCTGCTCTGCTTCACCGTGCTCTGGGGCACATGGTTCCCGAAGATTTCCGAGCTGGTGCAAGGCAACAAAGTCACCGTGGGTGCTCCGTTCTACAACCGCGTAGCGATCCCAGTGGCGCTGCTGCTTCTCATCCTCACTGCGGTCGGCCCATTGTTGGCATGGCGCAAGACATCTTTTGAAAGCCTGAAGCGGAATTTCCTGTGGCCTGCGATCGGCGCGATCGCCGTCATGGGATTCCTGATGATCTCGCCTCCGTCCTGGGGATCGCCCTTCGGCCTGCGTCCCTGGCAGGACGTCTCTTATTTTTATTCGCTGATGGCCATCGGTCTCTCGGTCCTGGTCGCGCTCACCATCGCCAGCGAGTACTATCGCGGCGGAAAAGTCATTGCCGGACACACTGGGCAGGGCATGTTCGCCTCGATGGTCCAGCTCACGCATCGCAACACGCGCCGCTACGGTGGCTACATCGTCCACTTCGGCGTTATCGTCGTCATCATCGGTTTCGCCGGTTCGGCATTCAATCAGGATCAGGAAGCCGGCAACGGTCTGGCCTACGGCGACAAGATGCACATCGGCAACTACGAACTGATCTGCCGTTCCTATACGCAAGATGACGGCCCCAATTACGCCAGCGAGTGGGCGATCATGGACGTCTATCAGAACGGCAACAAGGTCGACACACTCACGCCAGAGCGCCTCTTCTATAAGGCCAGCCGGCAGGCTTCGACCAAGCCGAGTATTCGCTCCACGATGAAAGAGGATCTCTACCTGGTCTACGAAGGCCAGAACGAAAAAGGACAGCCGATCATCAAGGCGCACCTGAATCCGCTGGTGATGTGGATCTGGCTCGGGGTTTGGATCATTCTCGTCGGCACTGCGCTGGCCCTGATCCCGAACGCCCCAGCTCCAGTCCGCGCGCCGGCCCCGGCAAGGCTGGTGGAGCACGCAGCCCCGGTAGGAACGGGCGGCGACTAGCGAGATTTGCTTGTGGGACTTGGATTTGAATGTGGACAGCCCCATCGGCTGTCGGCCGAGCGAAGCTTGGAGGCTTGCCAGGTTCGCTGTTTGACGGTTCGCACTTCGACGGTTCGTGTCGGCTTCAGCCGTGCCGTTAGAAGTCGACAAAGCTCCCGGCTTTAGCCGCTGGGAGATGCGCAAGATTTCGCACCCGTTCTACTGAAATCTGATTTGTCGTGATGAAACTAAAACCCAACTCGATCTTCCGCCGCGCTCTCCACTGCGCCATCCTCTCGCTCGCCGTTTTCGCCTTCACCGGCGCCGGCGATCCAGCCACGCGCTTCGGAGAGCTCGGCCATCAGCTGATGTGCATCTGCAGCTGTGGCCAGATCCTTCTCGAATGTAACCACGTCGGCTGCCCCGACTCCGACAGCATGCGCAACGAACTCATGGCCGCCGTCAGTCGCGGCGACAGCGACAGCCTGGTCGAGCAGTCCTTCGTGCAAAAATACGGCCCCACAGTCCTGGCCGCTCCCACTGGCACCGGCTTTGATCGCACCGCGTGGATCATGCCCTTCGTCGCCCTGTTCGCCGGATTCGGCATCGTCATTCTCGTAATCCGCGCCTGGAAAAATCGCCCCACGCCCGCACTCGGCGACGGTATCCGCCCGGTCCGCGGCGCAGAGCTCGAACAATTCCGCGATCAGGCGCGTAAGGAGACCGACTTATGAGCTTCGAATGGGCTTGCTGTCTTCTCGTCACCGCAGCTTCGCTTCTCTACGTCTTCTATATTCCTGGCAAGCTTTATCTCGGGCCAGAGAAGACGCGCGCGTCGTACTTGCGCGAGCGCAAAGATGCCGTCTACGAAAATCTGCGCGACCTTAACTTCGAATACAAAGCAGGAAAAATCCCTGACGTCGACTATCAATCGATGAAGGCTTCCCTGCAGGATGAAGCTGCCGCGCTCCTGGCAGAAATCGCCCGCCTCGAAGACGCGGCCGCATCCGCTCCAAGAAAAGCGAGATCATGAACTTGTCCACACCCTCTGTCATCCTGAGCACAGCGAAGGACTTCGTGCCGTTTCGCAGCTTCACCCGGCTCCCCAAGGAATTTTCGAAACGGACGAAAACGCGCGCTCTGTTTGCCATCATCCCCGCGCTACTAATCCTAGCGTCATTCGCCTCCGCCCAAACCCTCACCGGAACCGTGAAAAACGCCACCATTGGCAAGCCCGGCGCAGGTGACGAGGTCATCCTGATCACGCTCGGTCAAGGCATGGAAGAAGCCGGACGCACCAAGGCCGACGCCAAGGGCAACTTCTCTTTCAAGCTCGACGCCGACGGACCGCACCTGGTCCGCGTGATCCACCAGGAAGTCACGTACCACCGCATGGCCCCTCCGGGAACCACGTCCGTCGAAGTCGAGGTCTACGATGTCGGCAAGAAGATAGAAGGCATCGAAGTCGTTGCCGACATCATGCGCTTCCAGGCCGGCCAGGGACAGATGCAAGTCGAGCGCACCTTCGCCGTGCAGAACAACTCCAAGCCGCCGCGCACGCAGATGAACGAGCGCAACCTCGAGTTCTATGTGCCCGACGGAGCCAAGGTCACCGACGGCCAGGCCATGACCGCCGGCGGACAGCCCGTGAACTCCGCTCCTGTCCCCGAGGGAGAGAACGCCAAGAATAAATTCGCGTTCCTCTTTCCGCTTCGCCCCGGCGAAACGCGCTTCAGCGTCGTCTACACCCTGCCCTACACCGGAAGCCTCAACATTGATCCCAAGAGCGTTTATCCGCTCGAGCACTTCGTGGCGATTGCGCCCAAGGCAATGCAGTTTTCCACCGCTCCCGGCGCGAATTTCCAGGTCGCCCCCTATCCAGGCCAGCCCGACGCCAACGTAGAAGTCGCTTCCAACACCAAGCTCGGAGCGCCGCTCGCCTTTAAGCTCACGGGCGAAGGCTCGCTCGCCGCGCCTGCAGACGAAAATGGTCAATCGAGCGAGGGTGGCTCTCCCTCCGCGCAAAACGAAAATCGTCCTGGCGGCGGTCTCGGCCCGCCCATTGACGCTCCCGACCCTCTTCAGAAATATCGTTGGTGGATTCTCGGTGGATTCGCCGCCGTCCTCATCATCGGGGGAGTCTTCGTAGCCTCGCGCCAGCAGGCCGCAAACCGCGCTGCTCGCGCCTCGGCCACCGGACTTTCCGCCATGGAGGACGACGACTTCCCGGTCCCGACCGCTCCCGCGAAGCGAGCAGTTCGTTCCGTCCCGGCGCAAGTTACCGAACATACGCGTGCTGAAGATCGCCAACCCGTTTCGCGTACCTCAATGTTGTTGGAAGGCTTGAAAGACGAACTCTTCGACCTCGAAGTCGAGCACAAACAAGGCCGCATCAGCCAGCAGGAATACGAGAAGACCAAAGCCGCCCTGGACCAAACCCTCCAGCGCGCCCTGAAACGCGAAAGCCAAAAAGCCTAAAGGTGTGAAGTAGAACGGAACAGGCTGCCCACCCGTCGCGGTTTTCGACGGGTGGGAATTCCAGACGAATCAGGTCTGTTCGGTGAAGCGCGAAGTAGCGCCGGCTGTCGCGCGGACGTCTCGTCCGCGCCCCCAACAGCTCATCACCTCAGTGTCCCGACCCGGCTTCAATGGACACCCGCAGCGCTTTCGTTACTTCGCCCGCAATGTCGTCCTGCACCATCAAGATGTCGGTCAATGGCCGGTCGTAGCTTTCCGACCACACCACGTATCCACTGTCTGCACGCACCAACCGCGCAGCGACGCGCAGTCTCTCTCCTGATTTGCGCACGCTCCCGTCAAGCACGTACGCAACTCCAAGTGACTTCGCGATCTCGCCGACCGGGATTTGTTTTCCCTTGAAGTAGAACGACGAAGTCGGAGCCGGCACCTGCAATCCCGGGATCTTACTCACCTTGTCGATCAGTTCCTCGGTCATCCCGTCGGCGAACTCTTCCTCATGCATCCCTTGGGTCAGATCGAGAAACGGCAGCACCGCAACCGATTTCTGTGGCTGATTCGCAGCCGCCACCGAGGCCGCGGCATTCCGGTTCGCAACCTTGCCATGCTCGAGGAAAACCATAGTCGCGACGAGAGCCAGACAAATCGCCGCTCCTGCCGCCCATGTGAATCCGCCACTTCGGCGGGAGCCCGGCGCCGGCGATGAGAAAGCCGCCAACCCTTCGCCCGGTCGTTCAAGAGACGACTCCGTCCACGGACTAACGACCGCCACCATCCGGTACCCCAGCCTCGGTACAGTCGCGATGTAGGTCGGCTGCTTGGGGTCGTCTCCCAGCAGTCGCCGCAGCGATGTCACCGCTTGATACACCGAGTCCGGACTCACCGTAACATCCGTCCAGACCTGATTCAGCAGCTCGTCAATGCTGACGACCTCGCCCGCATGCTCGGCGAGACAGAGAAGCAGCCGCATCGTCCGCGCCTCGACCCGCGAGCTCTGCCCATCCCTCGAAATCTGTCCTGACGCCGGATCCACACACCAGTCGCCGACGTGAAGCTTTGAGAATTCCATGGTTTCAGAAGTATTCAGAGTATTTCAGACCGCTTTCAGGACTTCCAGAACTCCGCTTGGCTATCGTAAATCCGAGCCGGGCAAAGTCCCAACTCACCGTGCAGCGGGCTTCATGCCCGGGAACCTACACCGAGGTATAGAGAATTGTTCTTAGCAAACCTTTTGAGCAGAAATTGGCGCTTCTTCACCGTCCTGCTGGTCTGGTGGCAGCCGCGAGAGTGCCGACGAATCTTCCCATCGAGGAGGTCGCATGACCGTCGCATCTGCACCGCTGTGGTCCGCGAAAAGAAGCGCGTTCCGAGCCATCGCTGTCGGTGGCCTCGTCGCCGGAACTTTGGATCTCACCCAAGCCTGCCTCCTCTTCGGGCGAGACATCCCACTGGTGATCGCCGCAGGACTGCTCGGGCCGAAAGCCATTCATGGAGGCGCGGGCACCTATGTTCTCGGAGTCCTCCTGCATTTCTTCATCGCCTGCTCGGCTGCGGCCACGTACTACGCGGCCAGCCGCCAGCTCGTCTTCTTGAGCGAACACCCGCTGGTATGCGGTCTGTTCTTCGGCGCCGCGGTGGAAGAAGTCATGAATCTCGTCGTGCTGCCCCTCTCCGCGCTCCACGCCAGAGGCCCGTACGAGCTTCACGACCTGATCCTCGGACTAGTCGTGCACATGATCGTGATCGGCTTGCCAATTTCCTTCAGCGTGGGAAAACTCGGAAGCCCGATCCCCGCCCCGCGCTTCCTTCAAAGTCGGACGGTAGGATCGCCATCCAGTAGCGCCTGAGCGGCAATGAGTAAAATTGAAGTTACGCCTGCCGTCCGTGGGCGCGCAGTTCGGCGACTACATACGCGAGATGCCCCATTATTGCGGTTGACGCTTAGAGTGAACGCAGGTGTTTATCAGGCGGAAGATTGCCCGCAGCCTCAACAATCGCCGTGCCCCATCCGTCGTAGTCACAATCGTACTTGTCGGCGAAGAGAATGAAACTTACAAGATTGTCGTTAGCGGTCACGAAATCGACAGAAGCGGCGATAGGGGCGCGCACCACCCACCGCTGATTACGTTCGTCGGGTCTGGCGGGGCCAAGAACCAGATTGGGGGGCATCCCATTTCTGGTGAGTGCTTCGGCAAGTTTCTTCGCCGTACTCTCATCGGGAGCCCAAAAGGTGAGATCGATGACGCGTTCCTGCGCCAGATCCACGCCATACGCTGCAACATCGGACCGCAGTTGTGCGTTCCGAGTCTCCAGCTCAACGAGCCTGCCCCTTAGTTCCTCGTCAGAACGGCCCATGCCGATAGGATACAAGTGGCTGAGAACACCGGGCAAGTGACCATGAGCACGATTCGACCCACCAGATCAACGTGTCGAAAATAGGGGATTGCAAAGCCGATACGTCAATGACTGAAATGAGAATTCTTCGCCAACTAGCTCGCTGTTATCCTATCGAAACCGCCACCCATTAGCTTGACTGAGGGGTTGAGATGAGTTGGGATGTCTTTGTTCAAGATCTACCTCACGAAGCCAAGAGCGCTGCGGACATCCCCTTCGACTTTCGTCCCTCGTCCATTGGCCAGCGCTCAGCGATCATCGCAAGAATAAGGGAGGTTTTTCCCACGGCTGACTTCTCTGATCCTTCCTGGGGCAAAATTAGCGGCGGTGACTGGTCCATAGAAGTAAACATCGGCACAAATGAAGACTGCCGTGGTTTCGCTTTTCACATTCGCGGAGGGGACGCCGCCGGCGGGGCTGTTGAGGCAATCCTTCGTCGGTTAGATCTGCGTGCGCTCGATTCGCAGACAGGCGACTTCTTCAAGGCCGGTCCTGAATCAATTGACAGCTTTCACAAATGGCGGGCATATCGCGATCATTGTCTCAAGACAGCGAGCGAGGGAGGAATGTAGGCGATTCTCAGCGTATGTAAACGGGCGTCACTCCGAACTCTGGTTGCAGGTTCAATAACTGAAATGGCGAGTAGAGTCGAGGACAGATATCTGAGTATGTCTGTCAATAGTTTTTTTGGTCCCTTCGCGAGACCGTTCACAGGGTATCCACAAAGATTTCACAGGATTATTTCAGCGACGACCGGAGCGAGCGGCGAGTGTCGTTTGGCGAGCGCAGCCAGATATTTGTTCTCGTCATAAACGACTTCGTCTCGCGGCATGTGGGGTTCGGCCTCTGGGTTTTAGGGTTTCGAGGTAACTATGCGTTCACTTTTGTTACGGCCCGATGACTCGCTCACCATCCCACGGATGGCTTCGTCGATCGACTCCACGCGCTTCGTTTCCTCCGCGCGTGCGATCCCAGCTACAGAGCTCTGACTTTTGCCCTGATGGGTCTACCTCCCACTGAACACATCAGTCTGGACATACCATGCCATCGCCATTACCCCGGCAGGTCCGATGGAGTTTATTCGCTCGTCCCTCGCCATCGTCAGCGGCCTTCCCTGTCAAAAAGTCGGGTCGGCTCCTGCAACTGTTTTTTCGGGCCTGCTCAGCGTTCACTCACGTTATGGCCTGTACGCTCGCCGAGTCGCCTAGCGACCCCTTCCATCGAAAGCTCCGACAGCTTCGTTACCTCTGCCGCGCTTCGATTGCTACCGGGTCGAGCGAACCAGTTCCCGGGCGGGAGTTGCACCCGCCGAAGTCCAGCGCCTTTCACGGCGCACTTTATCGCCAACTACGGGGGTCTCCGCCTCGGTTTGTGTTGTTCCATCGAAGCTTCTCCGCCAACGACCTGCCAACGCACCGTAAAGGCGGGGATCCGTACTGTTAGTGTTCAGTTTTGCTCAGACGAAGGCCGGAATCCAGCCCTATCATGGTTGCACTGGGTGACCTTGATGCCCTAGGTGTTCAACTGGAGGGACTATGTTGGGTATGGGTGTGGTCGGAACTATTATTGTGATTCTGCTGATTGTGTGGTTCGTGCGTCGCGCGTGAAGCGAGCTTCTCAGCGTAAGAATTAGCCCCGTGCAACCTTTCATAGGCCCGGAGACTTCGATCGTGACGCAGGCTGTTTCCATCAGGCGATTTCACTCATCAGTGAGCGAAGTGAGGTTCTGTCGTGGGTCAACGTCGGGAGAATTTTTCGCCTCGGCCGTCTTTCGCCCGCGCCGCCACAACGGCATACCCTCAATACCCAGAGCAAGCATCCCGAGCGTGGCACCGCCAGGTTTCTGAGCCTCTATCGCCGCTGCTGATGATTCTCCCGACTTTCCCGCTAAAATGGGTTTGTTTCGGACGGTTTCGTAGGCATATCCGGTGATGGTTGCATTGATGCCAAACTGACCCGGACCAGCAATGACTGTCAGTCGTATCCATCCGTGGTGCGCCTCGCCATGAATCTTGAAGTGAACTCCAGATAACGATTCTTCGGCGCGTTCTGCCATTTGCCGGAGAAATGGCGGTTTCCGTAATCAACGCCGAAGCCGCGCTCGATGCCGTTTACAATCGAGGATGCTGGGCCAAACTTTGCGGATGGTCCAATCTTGGCGCCTCGCATCAATCCCGATGCATACCCCGCGCCAACTACGCCGCCACCGGCATCTAAGACCTCCAAGTCTTGCGAACCGGAGGAACTGTAGTTGTAGAAGGTAAAGTCGGTAATGCCGTCATTATTGATGTCTATATTGACTGCGTCAGCAAACGGCGGAAGTGTAATTGTCTCCCGTGTCACAACCACTTCGCCCTGCACGGGCTGCGCCAGAGCAAACATCATTACACCTGCTGCAACCGCCGCAAGCGAATAGCCAGTCATCAGACCATTTAGGTTGTCAGCAGTGTCTTCTCGGCAGAATCGATAGCCAATTCGACATGAAATCCCTCCACAAAGAATTGCATCTCGCTTGGCCGGGGGGAGGAGAACTCCTCTTAAGTGGGTTGAGGTTGGTGTGCGCGACCTTAACACACGACTGGTGAGCGAGTGCTGCCAAGATGAAGCGCGTGAGTGATGCTGTCAAGATGAAAGACTTGCATGATTCCTGAAATCTGCAATTGTTAAAATCAAGCGAACTAGACGTCTGAACCACCACCACGCGTGACCCCAGTCCTTGACGTCTACGGGCGGTCCAACCGATGATGAGCGTTGCAGCATTCACGATAAAGTCCGCTAAGTCGTTATTCCGGAATATTTTGCCCGTAACTCATTGAGCACCATCGATTACCTCGCAATTTGGTGCTAACTCGATGATTTCAATAGACCGAGGGGGATGGGGAGTATCCACCCCCCAACTGGATTTTCCCAAAGCGGGAACCTGCATCAACCTCGCTCACGTAACATCCAATGGAGTAGCTCCACCAAAATTATGGGAAACACTTTCAAGACCGCGTTCCTGCTGACCGCTCTCACGCTGCTTCTGATGTTCATCGGACGTGCTTTCGGCGGTCAAAACGGAATGTTCCTGGCGTTGGCCTTCGCCGCCGTCATGAACTTCGTCTCGTATTTCTATTCCGACAAGATCGCGCTGGCCATGTATCGCGCCCAGCCCGTCACGCGCGAAGAGCTCCCGCGCGCCTACGCAGCCGTCGAACGGCTCACGCAGAAAATTGGCATACCGATGCCGAAGATCTATGTGATTCCCACCGAGTCGCCGAACGCCTTCGCCACCGGACGCAATCCGAGCCACGCATCGGTTGCCGTCACGCACGGAATTCTGGGCTTGCTGAATGACGAAGAACTCGAAGGTGTCCTCGCGCACGAGCTTGGACACGTCAACAACCGCGATATCCTGATCAGTTCCGTAACCGCGACCATCGCAGGCGCGATCACGATGCTCGCCAGCATGGGACGCTGGGCCATGATCTTCGGCGGTTTCGGTGGCCGTGACCGCGAAGACCGCGGGGGCGGAGGTTTGGCCGCTCTCTTCATGCTCATCGTCGCTCCCATCGCGGCAAGTCTGATTCAGCTTGCCGTCTCACGTTCTCGCGAGTATCAAGCCGACGCGACTGGAGCACACTTCACCGGGAATCCGTACGCATTAGCCAGCGCGCTGCAAAAGCTTGACGCCTACTCGCGTCGCGTCCCGATGCAAGCCAGTCCATCGACCGCGCACCTGTTCATCATTGCTCCGCTGTTGGGAGTCAACTTCGGAGGCTTGTTCTCAACCCATCCGCCGATCGCCAAGCGCATCGAGCGCCTGACTGGAAGGCCCGCGGAGTTTACGCAATAAAGAAAGCTCCCAGCTCCTAGCTTTTAGCTGCTCTCAAGAAAAGAAGCGTCCTGGCATTGCAATTCCGCCAGCAGTAGTCGTTCTTTCTTTGACGGTCGAAAACCTATGCCGATGGATTGTGTTGGCTAGGAGCCAGAAGCTAGTAGCTGCATGACGTAGGTAACTCCGTCCCACTCGATGCCCGATAGTAGAATCCATAGAATGTCGCCCGAGACTGGTATCGCTGTTTCCTCCAAAGCCGCTGATCTGGAAACTGCTCTGCGCCGCGTGATTCGCGGCAAAGACGACGTCGTCCGCCTCGCGCTCGTCAGCATCTTCGCTCGCGGACACCTGCTCATTGAAGGCGTTCCCGGAGTCGGCAAGACCACTCTCGGACAGGCGCTCGCCCGCGCCATCGACTGCACCTTCCAGCGCGTCCAGTTCACCAGCGACATGCTGCCTTCCGATGTGATCGGCATTTCCGTCTATTCGGCAACCGAGCAAGAGTTCGAGTTCAAGCGCGGACCGGTGTTCACCAACGTTCTGCTGGCCGATGAAATCAACCGCACTACGCCCAAAACGCAGTCCGCTCTGCTTGAGGCCATGAACGAAGCGCAGGTCACGGTTGACGCGCACTCGTACGAGTTGCCGCAACCGTTCCTAGTGATAGCCACACAGAACCCTGTCGAACATTACGGAACGTACCCTCTGCCGGAATCGCAGCTCGATCGCTTCCTGATGCGCGTGCGCATGGGATATCCCGACGCGCAGGCCGAGCGCCAGATTCTTCGCTCCGAGGCAGGCGTCGCGCACCTTAACGATCTGCGGCCCGTGCTCACTGGAGCGGATGTGCTGGAGATGCAACACGCCGTGAAGAACATCCGCGTCGACGATTCTCTGGTCAGCTACGCACTCGAAATCGTGCGCCGCACGCGGGAATCGGAATTCCTGTCGTTGGGTGTTTCGCCGCGCGGATCGCAGGCTCTCTACCGTGCCGCGCAAGCCATGGCCTTCCTCGAAGGCCGCACCTTCTGTACTCCAGAAGACATCAAGCCTTTAGTCGTGCCGGTTTTCGCACACCGCATCGTCGTAAACGGTATGTACGCCTCGACGCTGAGAAAATCGGAGCAGGCCGATCAGGTGCTGAAGGATATCGTCGAAAACGTTCCAGTGCCGGTCTAACGGTTCTCAGTTCTCAGGATCAAGGACCATCTGCAGCCCAAGTCAGCAGTACAGGAGTGAGAACAATGTCGCTCAGTTTTGTGCCGTTGTTCAGCAGTCGATTCACGGCATCAAACTCAGCACTGTGACCAGCAATCGCCAGAAGATCCTTGGGCGAGACACCGCGCCCAACCTCACACTCCGGGCAAATTCCATTACCACATTCCAGATTGGCTCTGATACGAGCAACCCCTCAGAGAAATTACCGTCGCTTTGCTTTCTGCAAAAAGCATCCGAAAATCGTACCCCGGAACTTTCCAGGAGCAAGCGGCAATAAGCCATTGGCAAGAATTCCACGAGCCGAGCAGCAACCGCGCGCTCAATGCCTTCGGTGAGAAACTCTTGATAGACTTGAGCATCGTCGCTAGAAGGCGAGTTGCGGAGTGTATAAACTGCCTTTGCAATAAGGTCGTTCACTTTGCCCTTTCCTCGTCTTGCGGATCATAATAGCTCCCGTCATGTCCTTCCTGCGCTTCGTCATGGTCCTATCGCTTGTCGTTTGGATCGGAGGCCTGATCTTCTTCGCCTTCGTGCTCGCGCCCACTGCGTTCTCCGTCTTGCCGAACACGCATCTCGCCGGCAACGTCGTCGGACGAGCCCTCGGCAAACTGCACTGGATCGCCATCTTCTCGGGCGTTATCTTCCTGCTCAGTTCCCTGCTCTACAGCCGCATCACCGACGGAACTGCGCATGTCTTCGCAATACGCCACGTGCTGCTTTGCCTGATGCTCGGATTGACCCTCTTCTCGCAGTTCTGGATCATTCCGCGCATGGACACGCTGCGCGCATCGGTCAGCGACTTCGCGTCCGTTCCGCTGACGAATCCCGCGCGCGTGCAATTCGACTCGTTGCACGTGTGGTCCACGCGCGTGGAAGGAACGGTGTTGCTGCTGGGACTGATTGCCGTCTACTTAACCGCCAGCGCATGCTCTCACCGCTGAGAAGCCCGCGCTTTATGGCGGAAGCAGTCCACGGCATGATCGTTCACCATGCCGACCGCCTGCATGAAGGCGTAGCAGATGGTCGATCCGACGAACTTGAATCCGCGGCGTTTGAGATCTTTACTCATCGCGTCGGACTCAGTCGTTTTCGCCGGAAGCTGTTCGTGAGATTTCCACCGATTCACTCGCGGCTTGCCGCCGACGAACTGCCAGATGTAGCGGTCGAAGCTGCCGAATTCTTCCTGCACGCGGAGGAATGCTTTCGCGTTCTCGACCGAGGAAGCGATCTTCAATTTGTTGCGGACGATTCCGGGGTCCGCAAGTAGCTTCTGCATCTTGCGGCGGTCAAAGCGCGCGACCCGCTCTGGTTCGAAGTTATCGAAGGCACGGCGGTAGTTCTCGCGCTTGTTGAGAATCGTGCTCCAGCTTAGTCCCGCCTGCGCGCCTTCGAGGATCAGGAATTCGAAGAGCCTCCGGTCGTCGTGGACCGGAACGCCCCACTCTTCATCGTGATAACGAACCGAGAGTTCGCCAGTTGCCCAGCTGCAACGGACCAAGCTTTGATCACTGATTTGTTTGGTTGCCATTTGCAGTCAAAGAACCTTTCACCACAGAGGACACAGGGTTTCACAGGGGAACCCCAGCGCTGAGATGTCAAGCTACTCGAGAGATTTCGGATCCGACCTGTTTACGGGAGACTTCTTGTTGAGCAAGGAGACGAGCTCCTGGGCGCATGGCGGAATGCCGACTTTGCCTTCCCGAATAATCTCCTTGGCGCTCAACTTTCTCTTGTAGAGCTTTTCGTTGGCGCTGCCGTCAGAACGCAGAGTCGAGCCTTCCAGCGAAACTCCTGCAAAAAGGCCCTTGTTGCGCGAATAGGAGAGAATCTCGGCATCCATCACGATGTCGGTCGCGCCCTCTGCCGTGCGGCCTTTCGGTCCAGCCGCTGCCGAAGCGTCGGCTCCCAATTTCACCTTGCTGTAGAGCAACGATTGCGCTCCTTTGGGGTTCATCACTAAGAGGACGAAGTCGGTGGCTTGGCCGCCCAGCTGAAATCCTATGCTGACGCCCTCAAGCGCGTATAGAGCTGGGGCTCCCCACTTGCCTTTGTAGTGTTCGCCGCTTCGACACACCATCACGCCGCGGCCGTAGCTGCCGCCGATGCCGAATGCGCCCTTCTTCACAGACGGCAGAACGACCACGCACTCTGCCTTATCGAGCAAATCCTGGGGAAGATCGTCTGGAATATTGAGAATCTCCTTGATAACGACGCCCGCATCCTTGACCCGGTCTTCCTCGCGCTCGTCGTCGGCAGCGAAAGCCGTCATGGCCCACATGAGGATGATTACCAAACACACAATGACTTTCTTCATCACAAAGCCTCCGGCAAAGATTTTAGAGAAAAAAATGAACTTCGCGTCAATAATTAGGCCCCGTATCCGACTGGCCAATGGGCTATCGGCCGGCTGCGACCAATGGGTCCGCAAGTCATTCAATCGGCATGGCTTTAGCCATGACCAAATGCGTGCTCCTTTTGTAACTTGGCATACCGCCGGGCTCACACCTACAGTCGTTCCAGAACGCACTCCGGCATGTCCCTGATTTCGGCACGTGGCGTGCATCTTATAGATTGGGAGTGTCCGGAAGCGCGGTTTAGGGTGAAAAAATTGGATTCATTGGGCATGAAGTACACGAACTCGATTCTTCGGATATCGGCGTTTTTTTTGGCAACCCTGCTGGGAACCGTCCAGCTGCGGGCCCAGTCCGCTTACGTGTCGGGCGCGCCCAGCCTGACCGCAGCCAGCGAGACGGTTGCTGCCGATGACGCGGACGAGCCTCAAAGCGCGATGGTCACGCTCCATGCTCGGGTCAACGAGGTCAACGTACTCTTCATCGCCACCGACAAGCACGGCAAATTCGTGCGCGATCTGACGCAGAACGATTTCAACATCCTCGACGATCACAAGCCGCCGCAGGCGATTCTCAACTTCCGCCGCGAAACCGATCTACCTCTTCATATTGGCCTGCTGGTCGATGTGAGCGGTTCGGTGGACAGCCGCTTCGATTTCGAGCAGGAAGCCGCCACCAGCTTCATGCAGCACACCCTGCGGACCGGCTTTGACAAAGCTTTTGTGATGGGCTTCAACGGCCACCAGCAGATGGCGCAGGACTTCACCGACAACGTTTCGCTTCTGCAGGCCGGAGTTCACAAGCTGCATGATGGCGGCGGCACGGCGCTCTACGACGCGGTCTATCGCGCCTGCAAAGACAAATTCCTGAAGGATCGTTCGGACCATCCGTTGCGCAAGGCGATCATCATCGTCAGCGATGGCGAGGATAACCAGAGCGAGATTTCGAAGGCGCAAGCGATCGAAATGGCGCAGCGCGCGGAAGTCATTATTTACGCGATCTCGACGGACGATAGCGGCCTCGTGATGCGCGGCGATAAAGTCCTGCAACAGCTGGCCGAAGCGACCGGTGGTCGGGCGTTCTTCCCCTTCAAGATGAAGGACATCACGCACTCCTACGCGGCGATTGAGGACGAACTCCGCAGCCAGTACGTCGTTTCCTACAAGCCTGCCGATTTCGATGCCGACGGACGGTATCGTTCGATCGAAATCTCCTCGATGAAGAAAGACCTGCAGGTCCGGGCGCGCAAGGGTTACTTCGCGCCACAGCAGTAGGCGAACGGTTCTCAGCCCGCCGCTCTCACTTCTCAATCGGCAGCTCTCCGATCCTTTCCACTCCACGTTGCATATTGCAGAATGCGAAGGTCTTCCCCTTCCGCTCGTTTGCGAGTGGGTCCTGCGTATGGTAACGTCCCATTGATTTCCAGTTCATCTCAAGAAGAGAGAGGAGGCGCATGACTGGCATCATCTTTCTAGTCATTCTGGCTGTCGTCGCCGTTGTGCTGATCAGCATGTACAACGGACTAGTGCAGCTGCGCGTGCGCTGCGACTCGGCCTGGTCCGATATCGATGTACAACTCAAACGGCGGCACGATCTGATTCCGAACCTGGTGGAGACGGTGAAGGGATACGCCGCTCACGAAAAAGGGACGTTTGAAAACATCGCCAAGTTCCGGTCACAGGCGATGCAGGCAACGGGTCCAGCCGACAAGGCTGCGGCTGAGAACCAACTCACCGGCGCGCTGAAGAGTTTGTTTGCGGTTGCGGAAAACTATCCGGAGCTAAAGGCCTCGGAGCAGTTCACGCAGCTACAGGGACAGTTGAGCCAGACGGAAGACGCAATTCAGAACGCGCGGCGTTATTACAACGCGGTGGTACGCGATCTGAACACGAAGATCCAGTCGTTCCCGACGAATCTTCTGGCGGGCATGTTCGGGTTCGCGCAGCGCCAGTTCTTCGAGACCACTGAGGCCGACCGCGAGCCGGTGCAGGTGAAGTTCTAGGGATTGAGTCATTTGGCAATTGGGTAATTGGGTAATTTTGAAGATCGCAAGACAAATCGCCGTCACCGCGATTCTCCTCAGCGTCCTCACGGGCATCGCAGCCGCAAAATCCTGGCGGGTCGCTGATTTTCAGGACACCATCGCGGTTAGGAAAGATGGAACCGCGGTGGTGACTGAGCGAATCTCGCTGGCCTTCGTCGGCGAGTGGCACGGGATTCATCGCACGATTCCCATTGAGTACCCCGGACCGAACGGCACGAATTACGAACTCTTCCTCGACGTAAAAAGCGTTACTGACGGCTCGGGTGGAAAACTAAAGTACGAGTCCTCCACTTCCAACGGATCGCGCGACCTGAAGATTTTTATTCCGGACGCCGTCGATACGACTCGTACCGTCGAGATCACGTACAGCGTGCAGAACGGAACCCGATTCTTCAAGGATTACGACGAATTCTATTGGAATGTCACCGGCAACGACTGGCCTGTGCCCATCGATCACGCATCGGCAGCGGTAAGCTTTCCTGACTCCGCCGCAGGTTCTTTGAGAGCACAGGCTTTCACCGGTGTCTACGGCTCGACGCAGCACGATGCCACGGCCACGGTTGACGGAGCCGAGGCACAGTTCGAGACGAACAATCCGCTGCCGATGCGCGGCGGGTTGACGATCGACGTATACATTCCTCAAGGCATCCTCAGCGAGCCCAGCGCGCTGACGAAACTCCTCTGGTTCGTTGGCGGAAATCCTGTCGTTTTCTTTCCGGTGGTTGTGTTCGCTGGGATGTTTCTCCTCTGGTGGTACAAGGGCCGTGATCCGGATCCGGGGATGTCGGTTGCTCCGATGTACGAGCCGCCGCCGGGAATTTCTCCAGCCGAGGCGGGCACGCTGCTCGACGACAGCATTCATCCCCGCGACATCACTTCGACCGTGGTTGACCTTGCGGTGCGCGGATATATCAAGATCGAAGAGACTGCGGAGAAGGTGCTGCTCTTTACCCACAAAGACTACATCTTTCATCTGCTGAAACCGCGCGAGCAGTGGGGCGCGGATCTGGCTCCGCACGAACGCGTCATGCTCGAGAACGTTTTTGCGGGCGGCGCAGAGGCTCGCCTGTCGAGTTTGAAGAACCGCTTCTACACGGCCGTGCCGGTGATCCGGCAAGATATTATGTCGGCCTTGAAGACGAAGGGGATCTATCTGCTCGATCCCGAATCGGCGAACGGATACAGCATTGGTATGGCGGTTGCCATCGTGATTCCGTTTGTGATTTTCCAGTACATGGGATGGGCGAACTTCTTCAATTCGGCTCCTCTGCTGATTGTTTGCGGCGCGATTTCGGTGGTGATCTGGTGGCTGTTTGCACGCGTGATGACGGCGAAGACAGTGAAGGGAGCACGCACGCGGATCGCTGTCCTCGGCTTCCAGGAGTTCATGAATCGCGTGGACGCGGAGCGGCTCAAGCTGATGCCGCCCACAACGTTTGAGAAATATCTTGCCTTCGCGATGGCGCTGGGCGTCGAGCATCACTGGGCGCAGGCGTTTGCAGGCATCGTGAAAGATCCGCCGCAGTGGTACGTAGGACCAGGCGGCGTTTACGGCGCCGGCTTCAATCCGATTTTCTTTTCGAGCTCGATGCACAGCATGGCGACGGACATGCACCAGGTATTCGTGTCGGCTCCGCGCGCCAGTTCCAGCGGGTCAGGCTTTGGTGGGGGCGGAGGCGGAGGGTTCTCGGGCGGCGGATTCGGTGGCGGGGGCGGCAGCGCGTTCTAGGCCGGAAGCGGATCAACGACGATTCTGTGCATTGAGCGGAGCTTCAGGTACTACATTCCAACTATTGACCGAGCCGTTCACCGATCTAATAATCGCCGCACTTCTTTTTGGGGTTCGATCTCGAAGGGCGTGAACACAAACTCCACATCTGTGAGGGCGGTCCTCGTGACGCTCTGCGTGCTCGCCACGCTTTGGGTTACTTGCTGCGTGGCGCTATACCGCGTGATGCGACAATCGCCGGAACAATTTGGCCGGGTGATGGCCAAGATCCCAGGACCGGTCCCTTTTCTGATCCTTCCGTTTGAAACACTCTGGATGCGAGCCCGGTCGGGCAGACTGCAAGTGGGCAACCCCGCACCCGACTTCACGCTAACGAAACTCGACAAAACCGCGACTGTGCAATTGTCCGCTCTCACCGCTCAGCAGCAGCCGGTGGTGCTCGTCTTCGGAAGTTACACCTGACCTCCGTTCCGGCGGGAGGTTCCCGCCCTCAACAAGCTCTACCAGCAGTACGGGAGTCAGGTGACGTTTCTCGTGGTGTATATCACGGAAGCGCACCCGAGCGACGTCTGGCAGATGGCGAGCAATGTCAAGGACAAGGTTGTATTCGCCAGCCCGCGCAGCGAAGAGGAACGAGGTTTCGTCGCCGGAGCCTGCGTGCGCAAGCTGGGAATTGAGATTCCTGCGGTGCTCGACGAATTCGGCAACTCGACAGAGAGCGCATACACTGCTTGGCCAGACCGACTTTACCTGATCGACTCTGAGGGCCGTGTGGCTTACAAGAGCCGGCCCGGGCCTTTCGGCTTCCATGCCGATGAATTGAAAGCCGCGATACAAAAGGCAATCTCTGCACACTGAGCGGTGGGAGAAACGCGACCACTGGCGCAGAGGCTCGCTGTGCTTCCAGTGCGTTACGCGGCGTCGAATCGCCGCCATTCCCCGATTCGCTCATCCACAGCCGCTCGTCCTCGTTGCAGGTGGCGCAAGATGAAATGAGTGCCGGGCGCTGAAGCGCAGTTCGTCCCATCCCTTTTCGCGGCCCTGAAGAGCCGCTCTTCCACGGTTTTCAATTCTTTTTCAAAGAATAAGGCCGCGATCGCTCGCGGCCTTTTCTTCGCTTGGGTGAGTAGAGTTTATTGTTCGCCGCCGGTTACGTTGCTGCCCCAGAGGACATTGCTTCCCCACAGGACGTTTGATCCCCAGAGCACGTTGCTGCCCCACAACACGTTCGAGCCCCACAGGACATTCGAGCCCCAGACGGCATCCGAGCTGCCCCAAAGCGGGTTGCCCGACATCGCCGAAGCCGGAGCGCCGACGAGGAACTGCGAAGATCCCCACACCACCGAATTTGACCAGGCGGACGAAGTATTCCAGACCGCGGACGAGCTGTCGTTGAGGTAGACGTAGCCGTTGCTGGCGTTGAACGAGGCTACCGGCGACATCGCTGTTCCCTTCGCCACATCCGTGTTGTTCAGAGCAGCTTCGACGTCGACATAGCCTGCACCCACCGTGAAGACGTCATCCTGGTCGGTGTAGGTGATGCCGCTGGTCGGATCGGTCGTGCTGCTGTAGGCAGGCAGTGACTTCCATGCGGTTTTCATCAGGCGGGCTTTCACCTGATCTGGAGTGAGGCCTGGGCTCTTCTGCAACAGATCCGCCACAACGCCGCTGACCACGCCGGTCGCCATGCTGGTGCCGCTCAGAGTGAAGTAACTGGAAGACGGAGCGCTGTTCCCACCATTCACGTAGAAGCTGTTGGGCACCCGGTTACCCGGGTTCTGCTGGTACAGGGTCGAATTCGGAGCTTCCAGCGAAACCAACAAATTGCCCGGAGCGACGACATCGGGCTTGGCCACAGCGTCGATCGCAGTCGGCCCTTTGGAACTGTAGCTGGCCATCTGGTCGTCGACGCGCGTCGGCGTTCCCATCGTCTTCATCGCGCCCACGGTGAGGACGTACGGATCGTTGCCCGGCGACGTCACAGTACCGTAGCCGCTGGTCGGCTGATAGCGGCCGTTATTGCCTGCGGCGACGACCACGACGATTCCCTTCTTCCATGCAGCTTCCACCGCCTGGCAGAGAGGATCGAGCGTGTAGCTTTCGTAAACCGCGCGTCCCAAGGAAAGATTGATGACGCGAATGTTGAACAGCGGCTTCAGTGTGATCGCCGTGTTGATGGCCTGAATCACCGCGCTGTCGGTGCCGGCGCCGTTCTGATCGAGAACGCGCAGGTTGATGATGTTGGCCTGTGGTGCAATGCCTTCAAATGTACGCGAGTACTTCGATCCCGTGGAACTGGCGCCGTTGCCCGCGATAAGACCGGCGACGTGTGTGCCGTGTCCGAATTGATCGTTTGCGCTGGCGTTGCCCTGCACGAAGCTCTGGTTCCAGACCACGCGCGACAATCCGAGGAAACCGCCGTTCAAGTCGGGATGGCTGCTAACGCCGCTATCGATCAGCGCGACACCGATTCCGGCGCCGGTATAGCCCGACTGCCATGCAGCGAAGGCGTTGACGGCTGGAGCAGCATTGCTGAGAGTCGGGGCCAGCGGGCGATCCAGACTGACGTACTTCACGTTCGACTGATTCGCCAGCGAAAGAACGTTCGATAGCGGAAGGTTTGCCACAACGGCATTGACGAGCGGCAAAGCGTTCAGAATCGAACCAAGCATCGAAAGAAGTTGAAGATCCAGCAACCCGGGGGAGTTGTTGTATTGCACGACGACCCGCACATTCGAAGCCGTCGACTGTTGTAAGTCTGGCGACAGTTTGGTCGACTGGGCGGCGGCGCTAGCCGCAATCAAAGCGCCCATCAAGATAAGAACCACTAGCCTTTTCATTCATCCCCCGTTCGGTCGCCCACAAGTGCGCGTAACGCACCCCCGAGTGACTCTTGTATGTGCAGGTGGGAGTCCAAAACGCTACAGATAAGACCCTATTTATCAATACCTTAGACAATGGTGTTGCGAAATTGAACGGCCAAGATGTCCCACCGGCTCGGGCGTGGGACAAACTGTCCCGAAACTGACTTGGGAAGGATGGAAGTGCGAGTCGCTCCGGCTGCGCTGTCGTCCTCCTGACCAACTGATTCCTCTAAAGAAAACCAAGGTAATCAGCCAGTTGGGTTTTGGGCGGACAGAGGGTTGCAAATCATTGAAAATTTAAGCATTTCCATGTCTTGGATTCGGTCCATAGGTGTGCGGGCGTTCATTGCCGGGATGGCTCTGGCCGGAAGCGTAGTGCTTGCACTCGCGTTCTCGCACTGGCAGACCAGCGACCTGGTCAAGTTCGTCTGCTACTTGATCGCGGCCCTTCTGGCCTCTTCGCTCAAGGTCGGTCTGCCGGGAATCCAAGGAACTCTGTCGGTGAACTTCCTGTTCACGCTGCTGGGAATTCTTGAACTGAGTCTGCCGGAGACGCTGACGCTTGGACTGGCAAGCACGTTGGCACAGTTCTATTGGAAGCCGGCACGGCGGGTAAAACCGGTCCAGCTTATCTTCAATCTTTCACAGGTCACGCTCTCGAGCGCGATCGCCTACGGCGCCTACAAATTGGTCGTGCTGCACGTGCTTCACGCTCCTGGCCCGTTGGCTCTTCTCGTCGCGGCGATTACGCACTTCGGCTGCAACACCCTGGCAACTTCCACGATCATCGGACTGACCGAAGATAAATCGATTCGAAAGGTCTGGGGAGAGAGCCATCTCTGGTTGTTCCCCTATTACATGGTGGGAGCCGCGATGGCGGGGCTGGTTCACTTCCTGAACGCCTATATCGGATGGCAATCGTCGCTGCTGGTGCTGCCGCCGATTTATTTGATGTACCGCTCCTACCGTCTGTATCTTGGCAAGTTGGAGACCGAGAAACTGCACGCCGAGAAGGTTTCTAGCCTGCACCTGCGGACGATTGAAGCGCTCGCGCTCGCCATTGAAGCCAAAGATGAAACCACAGGCGAACACCTGCAACGCGTGCGCGTGTATGCCATGGCGCTGGCAAAAGAACTGGGCTTAAGCGACGACGAGACAGAAGCCTTGCGCGCAGCGTCGGTTCTGCACGACATCGGCAAGCTCGCAGTTCCGGAGCACATTATTTCGAAGCCCGGAAAACTGACGCCAGAAGAGTTCGAGAAGATGAAGATCCATCCCATCGTTGGGGCGGAGATTCTGGAGCAGGTGGATTTCCCGTATCCCGTCGTACCGATTGTTCGCGCTCACCATGAAAAATGGGACGGTAGCGGCTATCCGTACGGCCTGACCGGAGAGGCGATTCCGATTGGCGCGCGTATTCTTGCGGCAGTCGATTGTCTGGACGCGCTGGCTTCAGACCGGCAATATCGCAAGGCGCTGCCGCTCGATGACGCGATGGCTAAAGTCGTCGCGGATTCAGGCAAGAGCTTCGATCCCAAAGTGGTGGCGATTCTGCACCGCCGCTACATTGAGCTTGAAAAGTTGGCGACTGAGCAGCCGTTGCAGGCTCCGCCCAAGCTGTCGACGGATATCAAAGTAGAGAGAGGTTCTGCGCCCGCGGCAGGATTTGCCGAATCTGCCGACGCCACCGCGACGCCCGGGCAGCCAGCCGATTCTGCCAGCATTGCTTCGTCGGCGCAGCGCGAGAGCCGGGAGATCATTGAGCTGAGCCGCACGCTGGGCGCGTCGTTGCGGGCGGAAGACATTTTCTGTCTGCTGTCGATACGCTTGAAACGCCTTGTGCCGAATGACTCCATGGCGGTGTATTGCCCAAAGGACGATGTTCTGGTGCCGACGTTTGTGAGTGGAGAAAACTTCCGGCTATTTTCGTCGCTGAGAATTCCCCTTGGAGAAGGCTTGTCAGGATGGGTCGCGCAAAATCACAAGGCGATTTTGAACGGAAATCCCAACGTCGAACCCGGCTATTTGAACGACCCCACCAAGTACAGCACCCTGCGCGCAGCCTTGGCCGTGCCCATCGAGGGAGCGACTGGAGTTGTAGCCGTGTTGGCCTTGTACCGCGCTGGTCTGGACGCATTCACGGCGAACGAACTTCGCACCATTGAAACGGTCGCCGCCGGACTTGGATCGGTGATCGAGAAAACGCAAAGCGGGAAGGCCGCGCACGCAGCCGCGCTGTAACTGAACCGCGTCGCGAAGTCTAAGTCCGTTCTTCGAGCAATGCTGACCCACCGCAGGCGGAGCAACTCATCTCAGCTACCTTGCCCATCGCTTCCAGTGCTTCGTTACGGCTGCTCGTCAAGCGGTCAAACCACTCCAGTCCGGGAAGCTTGGCGATGGTGGCGTCGATGCGGCCCGCGATCTCCGCGCCCTCGGGATCGCCAAGAATGAACGAGAGAATCCAGCTCACTTCGCTATCCGACTTCACTCCGCCGCCGACGGGAAGCCAGAAGTAGCGAACGACGAAATTAGTCAGGCGCTGCGCGTTGCGCGCCTGCAGTTCGAACCGCGCCTTGTTGTAGTAAAAGGAAAAATGGCGCCGCTCATCCTTGGCCAGCCGGCACACAATCTCCGCGAGAATTGGATTTTTCGTGCGCCGCGCCAACACACCATAGCCTTCGAGCGTCGAGAGTTCCGAGATCGCGCCGTACGTAAGATATGCGCCGTGAAAGTGGCGCGAGAAGCGGCACAGGATCGACGATCCCAGCTCTTTCAGCCATTCCGTAAAGGAACTGGCCTTTTGCACTTCCAGCATGCGCGTCGACGACACAGGCGCGCCGATGGCGTCCAGAAATTGCCGGATCGTCCGGCCGTGGAAAAATTCTTCGTAGGCCCAGCAGCTCAGAAAGCTCGTGGTCTGCGGGTCTTCGATGGCGCATGTGTTCAGAATCGCGCGCAAGTAGACAACCGTATGCGACTCGATATCGCACATGTAAGTCAACGCGCGAACCTCATCCTCGGAGACGGGATACCGCGCGGCCTGCGATAAATCGATATCGCTGATGTCGACTTTTCTGGAATTGCGGACGTATTTCTCTACGTCAAATTGAAGAGTAGGTTGTATGCTTTCGGGCATGGCGAAGATCCTTGCTCACCCGAAGTACGGCCAAGCAGGGAAAATAGATTGCCCGAGGGCGATGGAGCCGACCCCGCGTAACCTACTCGAAACGCAGGGCCGCTAGAGTCCATCTCCACCCTCTTATTCCATCTCAAAACTGACGTACATCAGCCCATCTTCGCGCTCGATCTGCATCACGACGGGATCCCCCGTCTTCAACTTATTCACTGCGGCTCGCAGGGTCTCCATGGTGTCGACCGGCGTGAGGTTCAGCTGGTGGATCACGTCTCCCGCCTGGAGTCCGGTATCGGGCATGATCAGGTCCACGGCGCGGCCCACGACGACCACTCCAGATGAGATTCGCAAGCCCAGGCGGGTCTTCAGATCATCGCTCAGATCGATGGCCAGAACGCCGAGTCGCGAGATCAAACTGTTCTCCGTATTGATCGCGTCCAGCAATTCGTCCAGGTGATCGCGGTGTTCGATCGCTGGCACGTACAAAGTCTTCCTGTCTTTGCCGCGCAGTATCTCAAGTTTGACGGCTTGATCGAGCCGGTGCAGGTACAAAGCCGCAGACAACGATGGCAAAGTTTCAATGCGGCGGTCGTCTGCGGTAAGAATGATGTCTTGAATTTGCAGACCGGCCGAGGCCGCCGGACCGTCGGGCTTAACGTCGACCACGACGACTCCCCAACGCTGCGGAAGTTGGAGGCCTTCGGCGAGCTCCGGCGTAATCTCCTGCGCCACGGCGCCGATTTCAACTCGATGCACGTGCCCATGGTTGCGCAAGCTGTGGTAGACGAACTCAACGACCCGCGCCGGAATGGCAAACCCCAGGCCTTCGCTACCTCCTCCCTGCGACAGGATGAACGTATTGATGCCGACAACTACGCCGTTCATATCCACCAGCGGACCGCCGCTGTTTCCGGGGTTGATGGGCGCGTCGGTCTGAAGATAAGTGAGCGGCTTGGTTGAATCCGGCTGCCGCGCCAAAGCGCTGAGGACTCCCATAGTAACCGAGTTCTGCAGTCCTTCAGGGCTGCCGATGGCGAATACGAGTTGCCCCACACGCGGCCGCTGCTCGCTGACGAGCGAGAGCGTGGGCAGGTCAGTTTCGTCCACTTTCAGCAAGGCAAGATCCGTTTCCTTGTGCATGCCCAGCAGCCGCGCCTCGAGGATGCGGCGTTTCCCGACCGGCACTTGTCCGGATTCGCCGGGCAGAGGCAGCGCCACGCGAATGCGTTGCGCCCCTTCAACCACGTGGGCGTTGGTCATGATGTAGCCGTTGGAGTCGACGATGACTCCCGATCCGACAGCGTGCTGGCGAACGATGAATGCGGTCTGCGAACGGTCTTGCTCCTTGAGGGGACCGTATCCGCTGACGAGGATCTGCACCACGGCCGGAGAAACTTTGGCAGCTAGGCTCTCCAGCGCCCCGTTGAGTTGAGCCAGGACGACGCGGTCCGGAGAAACGACATTCGCGCTTCCCTGATTCGCCTGCTTCGGCGGATTGCCGGGCGCGACGGCGCCGGCCTGAGAATCCTTCACAGCGTGGGCAGATTGAGCTTGCGCCCCCGTCCTCCAGCAGCAAACGGAAAGAAGAACGACGCCAGCCTGCCGGAAAACAGGTTTCGAATTCCAACGAATGTCCATAAGGATTTCCCTCGCTAAACGTGAGCCGCCATCCGAGCCGGAGTGGAAGCTTCGATGACAAAATGTCGAATGAAGACGCAGAAATGGTGGCGCGAAAACCATTATCGCAGCCAAGTTCATTCTTGGAGCGGTGAGACCTATGCATGCCCTGTATCCAGGATGTAATAATGGCAAATCCATGTTGAATTCCTTGAAGACGAGCTCCCCTCAAGGCGGGGAAACCTAGTCGATACCGTTAACTAACGGGTTATCAGGCTTTTACGCGGGTGCCTTTCGTGATATAACCGCCCCTGAGCAGAAAAGCGGGTGCCGAGCCCGCCAGGAGCTTGATTTGATGACGTTGGCCTCATTGGCACAAGACAAAATAGCAGCCGGCCAACATGGAGGAGGTACCGTGGGGGAAGAAGCACGGACCGGGAAAAGATTCCCGCTGGAATTGCCGATCAAGATTCATAAGGGCGAGTCTGGCGGAGACGCCAAGGGAACGACCGGAAATCTGAGCGCCGCCGGCGTGTACATTCGCGCCGACGCTTCGATGGAAATCGGTTCGCCCGTGGAATTCGAAATTACCCTGCCACCGGAGATGACGGGCGGTCAGGAAAACGTGACCATTCAGTGCAAAGGGCGAGTAGTACGGGCGGACGAAACCGGTGAAGGTGGGGAAGGCCGAGGCGTGGCTTGCGTGATCGACTCATACGAGTTCGTGAGAACTTCTTAGACTTTCTTGGAGCGCTGACAACATGCTCAAACTGATTCTGGCGGATAACCAGGCGATCTTCCGGGCGGGTATCGCAAAAGTGCTTGCCGTAGAAGATGAGATGCGCATCGTGGCCCAGGCGCAGACTCCGGAACAGATGTTCATGGCGCTGGATAAATTCCGCGCCGCCGTGCTGGTGGTGGCAGCGGGCTTCCACAACGACTTCGCCGCAATTGTAACGGCGGCCAACAAGGCCAAGACTCGCGTGATCGTTCTCGCTGATACCGGCGAGAGCGCGCAGAAGCACATGTCGAGCGGCGCGCACGGAGTGGTCTATCGCAACGTCACCAGCGCTGCTCTCGTCGACTGTGTACGCAAAGTCGCGCGCGGCGAGACCTGGGTGCAAGACGTCGCCGTTCCCAGCGAGCTCACCGAAAACGATATGGTCGGACTGCGCGTCCGCGATCGCCTGACGGCGAAAGAGCTGCGCATCGTCGCCTTGATCGTGCAGGGCTACAAGAACAAGGAAATCGCCTCGCAGCTCGGCACGACCGAGCAGGTGATCAAGAACTACCTGCGCAATGTCTACGACAAGATCGGCGTGTCGGACCGGTTGGAGGCTCGCGCTCTTCACGATCCACCACCGTATCTTGAACGAAGCAGCAGCGGCAACGACGGCTGGAGCAGCTCCACAGCCGTCGGCTGGAGTCGCGCAGTAAGTTCAGTCACACGAATCATTGATGAGGCCGCCTTGGGGCGGCCTTACCTTTTTGCGGCCTCTCTTTGTTGCTCACGATTCTGATTTGACTCAACCCAATCTGGCTAAAGGCTGAGCCGTCGCACTATACTCGTTCCGGCCCTCTGCCCCGATTACCCTCATGGATAAAAGAGAATTTCTCAAACTCTGTTCTGCCGCGCTCACCAGTCCCGTTGTCGCTCCGTTGCTCTCATGGACGCAAAGCGACAAGCTCAAGAACTGGGCAGGGAACCTCGAATACAGCACCGAGAAGTTGACCACGGCGAACTCGCTGGAAGTGGCGCAGGCCTTCGTCAGGAAACAGCAAAAGTTCAAGGTGCTCGGCACGCGCCATTGCTTTAACGATATCGCCAACAGCTCGGACCAGTTCCTTTCCTTGAAGGCAATGGACAAAGTCGTGGCCTTGAATCCCGACGCGCGCTCGGTCACGGTTGAGTCGGGCATGACCTATGGCCAATTGTGTCCATATCTGGATGAAAAAGGATGGGCCCTGCATAACCTCGCTTCCCTACCCCACATCTCGATCGCCGGCGCTTGCAGCACGGCTACCCACGGCTCCGGCGAAAAGAACGGCAACCTGTCGACCGCGGTTTCCGCTCTCGAAATGATCGACGCCTCCGGCAATGTCGTGACACTCACCCGGCAAAAAGATGGGGAGTCGTTTCGCGGCGCGGTGGTTGGACTTGGAGCGTTGGGTGTCATCACAAAGGTCACGCTGGATATTCAGCCGCGATTCTTGATGCAACAGTACGTGTATCAGAATCTCCCGCTAAGCGAACTGAGGGAGCACTTCGACGCCATCGAATCGTCCGCCTACAGCGTCAGCTTGTTCACAGACTGGCAAGGTGAATCGCTGAATGAGGTTTGGCTGAAAACCCGCATCGAACAAGGCAAGACGTGGGACACTCCACAGGAATTCTTTGGCGCGAAGCGTGCCACCAAGAATCTGCACCCGATTGCCGAACTTTCAGCCGAGAACTGCACCGAACAGATGGGAGTGCCGGGTCCGTGGTACGAACGCCTGCCGCATTTCCGGATGGGGTTCACCCCCAGCGCCGGCAAGGAATTGCAGTCGGAATACTTTGTGCCGCGAGCGCATGCTGTGGAAGCAATCCTGGCGGTGCAGCGCTTGCACGAACAGGTGAGCCCGCACTTGCTCATCACAGAAATCCGGACGATCGCCGCTGACGATCTTTGGATGAGCCCGTGTCACCACCAGCCGAGCGTGACCATTCATTTCACGTGGAAGCAGGACGGGCCCGCTGTCCAGAAATTGCTGCCTGTAATCGAGGGAGAGTTGGCCCCGTTCCATCCGCGCCCGCACTGGGGGAAGCTGTTTACGATGCCGTCAGAACAGCTTCGCTCGAGCTATGAGAAACTTCCAGAGTTTGTGGAATTGAGCAGGAAGTACGATCCGCAGGGAAAATTCCAAAATGAATTCCTGAGAGCGCATATTTTCGGTTCGCATCGCGGGTAAAGAACTTGAGATTGCCGACGTCTCAACGACTTGCGACCTCCAACGTTCTCGCCAGTCCAAGTCGGTGGTCGGGAGGAACTTGCTGGCCTGGGCAGCAGAGCCGAAGCTGCCGGCAAACACCAGATTCCTCCCTTCGGTCGGAATGACAAATCTGTTGCCATGGTCACTCCATTGTCATGGTCAGTCTGATGTCATGGTCGATCTGATGTCATGGTCGATCTGTTGTCGCGGTAAATCTGCCATGGTACGAGTATTGTCATGACGAATCTGTGGCCATGGTACGTCGGTTGCAAATGGCAAACCGGGTGAATAACACGTCTGACGGGCACCGGGTAGACTTCGCGAATCATCTTCCGTCTCGTCGCATCTATGGCTGATATGGAATTCCGACAACTTGGCAAATCTGGATTGAAGGTTTCGGCCTTGAGTTTCGGGACGGGCACGTTTGGCGGCGGCAACGAGTTCTTCAAAGCCTGGGGTGCGAGTGACGTCGCGGAAGCCACACGGCTGGTCGACGTCTGCCTCGAGGCTGGTGTGAATTTATTCGACACGGCGGATGTTTATTCAAATGGCCTTTCGGAAACGATTTTGGGGAAAGCGATTGCCGGACGGCGCGGTCAGGTCCTGATCTCGACCAAAGCCACTTTCCGTATGGGGCCGGGACCGAACGACCTTGGCTCCTCGCGGCATCATCTGGTGCAAGCCTGCGAAGCAAGCCTGAAGCGGCTGGGAACGGACTACATCGACATCTATCACCTGCACGGATTCGACGCGCTCACGCCGGTGGAAGAAGTGCTCAGCACACTGAACAATCTCGTCGAGAGCGGCAAGGTGCGATACATCGCGTGTTCCAATTTTTCCGGATGGCATTTGATGAAATCTCTGGCCGCCTCGGACCGATACGGGTGGACGCGGTACGCGGGACATCAGGTTTATTACTCACTGATCAGCAGAGAATACGAATGGGAACTGATGCCGCTCGGTTCTGATCAAGGAGTTGGGGCGCTGGTGTGGAGTCCGCTGGGATGGGGACGTCTCACCGGAAAGATTCGCCGCGGGCAGCCCATGCCTGCGGAGAGCCGGCTGCACAAGACCTCCGAACAGGGCCCGCAGGTAGCGGAGGAGCATCTGTACCAGGTCGTCGATGCGCTGGCTGAAGTTTCCAAGGAATGCGGCAAGAGCGTGCCGCAGGTGGCGCTGAACTGGCTGCTGCAGCGGCCGACGGTGTCGACCGTGATTATTGGCGCGCGCAATGAACAACAGCTGCGACAGAATTTAGATGCGGCAGGATGGAATCTTACGACGGAGCACATCGCCAAACTGGACCACGCCAGCGATGTGACCCCGATCTATCCGTACTGGCATCAGCGACAGTTTGTGGAAAGAAATCCGGCGGCGACGGCGGTCCTCAAGCGCTGAAGTCAGAACTCGCGGGGACATGCTAAGGGCACGGCCTACGCCGTGCTCTTCCCTTTTCCGGTATCTGGCCCGACGTCAGCGCTAGATTTTTTCTCCCACGGCTTTGGCTTGCGTGAAGAGGTAGAGGTAATCCGGGCCCCCAGATTTTGAGTCGGTACCGGACATGTTGAAGCCGCCGAAGGGATGGGCGCCGACCATCGCGCCGGTGCATTTGCGGTTGATGTAGAGGTTGCCAACGTGGAATTCGCGGATGGCGCGATCGATCTTGTCGCGCGAGCTGGTGTAGACGGCGCCGGTCAGTCCGAACTCGGTGTCGTTCGCGATTTCGAGCGCATGGTCGAAGCCGCGCGCCTTGATCACGGCGAGCACGGGGCCGAAGATTTCTTCCTGTTCGAGTTTCGATTTCGGAGGAATGTCCGCAATTACCGTGGGCTGAATGAAGTAGCCCTCCCCGGGAGCACGTTCGCCGCCGGTGATGAGACGGCCGTCTTTCTTGCCTTGCTCGATGAATTCCAGGATCGTCTTCATGGATCCTTCGTTGATGACTGCGCCCATGGCGGCGTTCTCGGTGACGTCGCCGACTTTAATTTTCTCCACCCGAGATTTGAGCTGCTCGAGAAATTTGTCGTAGATGCGCTCGTCAACAATGGCGCGCGAGCAAGCCGAGCACTTCTGGCCTTGGAAACCGAATGCGGCTTGCGCAACACCTTCCACGGCGGAGTCGATGTCGGCATCGGCGTCAACGATGATCGCGTCTTTGCCGCCCATCTCGAGAATGGTGCGCTTGATCCAGATCTGTCCGGGAGCCTGCGCAGCTGCAACTCTATTGATGTGGAGGCCCACTTCGCGCGATCCGGTGAAAGCGATGTAGCGCGTCTTGGGATGCGCTACGACCGCGTCTCCGAAACTGGCTCCAGCGCCCGGACAGAAATTCACGACGCCTTCCGGCATGCCGCACTCTTCAAGGAGTTCGACGAACTTCGCGGCGATCGTGGGCGAATCGCTCGACGGCTTCAGAATAACGGTGTTGCCGCTGACGATCGAGGCCAGCGTCATTCCGGCCATGATGGCGCAAGGGAAATTCCACGGCGGAATGACTGCGCCGACGCCTAGCGGGATGTACATCAGCGTGTCGTGCTCGCCGGGCAGCTGAATCGGCGTTTGCGCTTTGGCGAAACGCAGCGCCTCGCGAGCGTAGAACTCGCAGAAATCGATGGTCTCGGAGATGTCGGCGTCGGCTTCAGCCCAGTTCTTGCTGACTTCAAACACCAGCCACGCCATGTATTCCATCTTGCGCTGGCGCATGGTGTCGCCGACGCGGAACAGCAGTCCGGCGCGCTCTTCGATGGTGGTGCGGCTCCAGGACCGAAAAGCTTCGAGCGCAGCCTTCATCGCGGGCTCTACGTGATCCTTGTTGGCCTTTTGGTGGATACCGACGATCTCGGAAGGCTTCGATGGGTTCAGAGACTTGATCTTATCGGTGGTTTTGACGCGCTTGCCGCCGACGATGAGGTCATACTCGCGCCCCAGTTGGGCGCGGACCTTGGAGATCGCGGAACGCATGCGGCGCGCGTTCTCTTCGTTGCGGAAATCATAAAAAGGCTCGGTGACAAACGGACCGGAATGCAGGCTTGTGCGCGACCGGACGGGGGCTTCGAGCGTCGCCATGGAGGATTCCTTTCCAAACTGAATTATGCGGGTATGAAACTTGGATTAGTTTACACCCCGAAAAGACGCGGGAACCGCGAGGGCGAAACGGCGGAACCGGCGTTGATCTGAGCCTCGCGGCCGGATGCCGGCCCGACGGAGGCGTATCCGAGGGCTGTTTTATTTTTTCGGATCGACCGATGCAAAACATTGAAACGAAGGCGCTTGCAGGCAAAATATTGCGCTATAAGGACTTAGTGGCTGATCTCGAATCGTGTTGCGCCAGGCCACCATCGGTCTCGATAAGTTCTTTGTGCACGGTTCCAGTCTTGCTCTATTCATTGGGTCTGAGCAAGGGTTGTTGGGCACACGATGCGAGGCGGGACTGTGGAAAAGACCTCCCCAAGGATAGCGGTCTGTAGTGTCTTACCTTTCTGTTGCTGGTTCAAAGTGAGCAAAATTGATCAGACCTATGTTCAGAAGCGCACGTAGCCTATTGGGTAAGAAAACGGAGGCCCGCCGCTATGGAGCCTGCGACCCTGCATCAGTCGATTGTCGAATTTCTCAACTCTGCCAGTTCTGCCAAGAAGGTCGTCGCGCATTGCAGTTGTGGCGCGATTATGGAACACCGGAAAACAAATTTTTTCTATGAGGGTCAAAGCTGGGAAGTGGAACTCCCGGTCTGTACTCAATGCAAGCCAGTGACGAGGATGCCAAAGCATGATGCGTAAACTCGACACCTAACCCCGGAAGCGTCCAAACTATCAAATTCCGAAAAGCAAGCCCCGCCGAAATGAGCGGGGCTTTTTCATGGGAGACATCAATGCGGGCAAATCCATGTGTGGCCGGTCCGTTCTCGGCCCACCGAAAAACCTGGACGGCGGCTACTCTGCTTTCGGGATCTCTGATGACGCGGAGTAGATCTGAAGACCGAGGTTGCGTCCGACGCGAACCATTTCGTCGGCTCCAGCGGAGGGTCCACCGACTCGGAGGACGGCATCGCACTTCGCCAGAAGGCGGGTCGCGATGGGATGGAAGATATCATTGAAGGCTTCGTCCCCGATCTTTTTCGAGCCAGCTGATTCCACTAGCGGGAGAGCCAGCCATTCGCCGAGAATTGGGATGTGTCCCGCGCGGAAGATGGGAAGCGCAAAGGACTCCATTTCTTGGACGTTCTTCTTGATCAAGGCCGGATCGTCGTTGGTGCCGGAGCGGTAAGGCCCGGCGATCAGAATCATCAGGGGCTTGGCTGCGTTCGCGGTCATGTCTTCTCTCCCCAACTCTATGACAGGTCAGGGGAGTCTTCAAGATCCCCATCCACGTCATCATAGCCCGGGCCTGCGGGGACGAGACGCCCCCGCGATAGCCGCCGGGACGGCAGCGCTACAAGGACTCGTCTGGCTGAATGTGTGGGGAGGCTGCCAGGTCGTCGGGGGGGAGCGTTCCGCCCCGCCAAAGCTCCGCTTGCGCGTATTGGACGCGTCGCGGCTGGTTGAATCGTGATTCGGTCCTCAGTTTCTGGAATTCGTGTTCAGGGGCGTGAAGTGCGCACCGTCACATCTCCTCCGATGTGAACGACCTGGTACTGCCCGACGGAAGCCGTACGGAGCACGGGCTTCGGCGTGAAGTAGCGCACGGTTACATCGTCTCCGATGTGTACGACTTGATTCTCCGCGATCCCGACTCGGTGGAGAAGGGTGGCAGGCCTCGCCTCTCCCGGTAGAACAGGCACGGTCTGGAGCCTGGGCGTGTCCTGGTCCGACACCACCTTTGCGGGTGGGAGCAGTAGTTCCTCGTCGATGGCGCTGGACTTCTCGAAAGATCCCGACGACAAAGATCCCAACGACGAAGCCGCGTGGCGATCGCTGTAGCTGATCAAGCAAATTAGAATGAGGATGGCAACAAAAGCTGCCGTATCCGTGCTCCACGATCGCTTGAGCCGGAACCGGCGACTCGCCCGCTGACTGAGCTTTCTGGGTCTCGGCGACTGGCAGCGCTGCGGCATCGCGGCTTCGCGAGGCGGACCGATCGCGTGCTTGTTTGCCGGGCCCGCAGTTGATGCCCTCTGGTTGAGAAGTTCCGCCGTTGAGCAGAGCTTGAGGACATAGCACTCCTCGTGAACAGCCTGCCCGTACTCGTCCGTCTTGCTGGTCTCAAGAGGAACTGGGTTATTGCAGATACAGCAGTCTGGAAGCCGCTGCATGCCTCTAGGAATGGAAGCCTCAGTCAATTGCCGGCAGACCCCGGGCCGAGACACAGGTACCGCCGAGCGTGGGACGAAGGCCTGCACAGTCGTTCCATGGTCATCCGATTTTATTTCCAGCTTACCCTTCAATTCCTGCATTCGCTCGCGCATTCCGGACCAACCGACCCCGGTTTCCGCGCTTGTTTCACGAAGTCGAAGCAGACGCTCGGCCGGTACGCCGTGTCCGTCGTCTCGTATTTCCAGGATGATCTCTTCGAGGTGATGCCGAAGGCCGACGCTCACTTGCGAAGCTCCAGAGTGCCGATGCACATTCGTCAGGCTCTCCTGGAGGACCCGGAAAAGAGCAATCTCTATGTTCATTGGCAGCCGCTCATGGCCGGTCGCAATCTGCATGCTGACGTTAATGCCGCTTCGCTTGGCGAAGCCCTCGATGTACCACTCGGCCGCGCAAGCAAAACCTACTTCATCCAGCAACGGTGGATGCAGCAGGTATGACATGGTACGTATTTCCTCGATGGCATGATCCGCCAACTCGACCACCTCGGAGACAAGCGCCATTTGAGACGGGTCTTGCCTGCAGTTTTCCTGCAGCAACGAAACGCTGATCTTCAACGCCGCTAATGTTTGGCCAGTGCTGTCGCGCAAGTCGCGAGAGAGCTTGCGCCTCTCTTCGTCCTGCACCTTGAGAAGCCGCAGCGAAAGGTTCTGCAATTCGGCGGTGCGTTGGAGGATCACCGATTGAAGCTGAGAATGCTCAACTGCCATCTGTCTGCTGTGCTTTGAAAGGGCCCACATAAAACCTCCGAGGAGCGGTAAGGGAAGACACCCATGATTCTTTGGTTGAGGGTATGTGCATTGTTCCATTCGGAGCTTTGAGAAGCTGATCACTATTGCACATACGATTTCTTGCGGATACTTGCCCGGCGGAAGAGAGGCGGGATGGGGAACCGTTGGCCGCCCGACCTTGACTAGCGGCGGAGTCGATGGGCTGACTGGGGATCGGCGATCAGTCTGGTTCGATTTCCGGCAGGCGATTCTTTACTCTGCGGGGCGCGTCTGCGGGTGGCGGAACTGGCAGCGCAATATCTACCGTGCCCAGGTGATTGCTCATTTGATCCTGGATGCCGATGCGTAACGAAGCGGCTTCGAGGGGCACGTCGACTTCCTGCTGCACGCCGAACTGTCCGGCGATGACTTTCTCGTAGGCGGCAGGCTGCAGGTCGTTGGTTCCGACATCGGACGCGGCGCTAATCATTCGGCCTTCGCCGTCGAAAGAAGCGGCCATCAGGGTGAGGGTGTTGCGGAAACTCGCATTCTGCTGTGGGAGAAAACGTAGCTCCGATCCGTCGAAAGTGTAGTCGATGTTGTAGCGCTGCACTTCGACCTGCGCGGAGGGGGCTGCGGCATTCTTTGGTGCGGGGGGAGTGGGCCCGAGTCGTGCGCGGTCGATCTTCTTCTTTCCTCCCACAGGAACGACTCTTGCCGAAAACACTAGCTGGTGCGAGAGCGGCGACCCGTGCTGCATGGCCACGGCCCGGGTGCGGCGGGCAATTTCCGCGTCCTTCGCCGTAAAGCGGGCGTCGTCGGCGTAATATCCCTGGCGGTAATGAAGGGTGTATCCCTTTTCGGCGAGCTGCACTTTGATCTTGCGGAACTTGCCATCGTAATTCCGGTTCGAAGGATTGTAGGAGAGCGTGTAGTAGTTGGAACCTTGTTCGGCGGCAAGCGCGATCGCCTGTGAAATTCCATTGGTGTTATAGAAGGCCTTGCCGCCGGTTGTCGTAGCGAACTGGATGAGCGTATCGCGCTCGGCGGCCTGCTGCGCAAGAGCCTGCATGTCTTGTGGGATGATCGAGGTTGGGGAGATGACGCTGGCCGCGGAAAAATCCTGCGGATCCATGGAGGTGGGGCCGCCCATGCCTCCGGAGTTTTCGGCACTCAGTCCCGCGCCCAGCAGTCCGCGCACATCGACCGGGTAGACGGCGATTTGCGCTTCTGCGAGCAGATTGGTCACGCGCTTGATCTTGAAGGTGTAGTTCGGATTGTCGAGCGACAGATTGCCGGAGTTCGTGGTGGCTGTAATCGAAATGGGGAACGAACCGGAAAGCCAGACAATACTCTTGCGTCCGGGGATGCCGGAGAGATAGCGCGCAAGCAACATCATGGAGTCGAGCGTAATGGCGGAACGCTGATCGGTATCTGAGACCTGTTCGATGGCTTGCGACTGCTGCAAAGCGCTCAGCAGTCCCTGGAAGCCGCTGGTTTGCCCCTCCTGCGCGAGATCGCCGACTGTGCTCACCGCGTTGGCCGCTCCCGCCTCCGCTACTTGCCAGCGGGTTTCGTTGGGACGGCTTTTCTTGCCCCTGGCCGCGGCCAGCAGCAGAGTTTCGTCAGGAGTGAAGCCCTGGATCAGACGCAGGTGCGATGTCTCATTGCTCATCATGCAGAGCGCAAATTGGGCATTCTTGGGTTTGGACTGGAGATACTTGATCAACTGCTGCCGCGCGTAGGACTGGTCCTGCGTGGGAGTGTTGAGCATGTCGAACAGCACCAGCGTAACGGCTCCGGGATCGCGTACGTGCGTCTTGTTGGTGAAGACGTTGGGAGAAGCCTTTGGCGACTGAGTCGGAGCAGCGGCCTGCGTGGACAACGTTTCTTTTTCCTTCTCTATTTCCTGGCCGTCGCTGAATTCGCGAAAGGAGCGCAGGTCCTGGGGCTTGCTGTCCTCGGTGACTTGAAAATCCTGCTGGCGCAATCCTTTTATGGGATGGCCTTTGCCGTCGGTTACGACAACATCGACCGCGACGGCTTTCGCGCTGACTCGGATCGTGGCGATGGGCTGAGGTTCGGGCGGAGCGTTTTGCGGGGACGCGGTGGGCGCTACGGCAATGCTGGAGGAAGCTTGCTTCTCGACGGAAGCCATCGTCGCAGTTGCGGCTGCATCCTGCGAGGACACGGTTGGCTCTGCGGAGTCGGATTCCTGCGAGGAATCGCTGGAGGGCGCTTCGGAATCCGGCGTGGCTCCCATGGTGTAGGAAGCAGTGCCATCCGACTTGAGGGCGGAGAACTTCGCCAGCTCCCCTTCCGATAAAGGCGGCAGATCGAACGACTCCAGGGCGGGACCTTGCAGCACGGCCAGACGACGTCCGTCGGGGGATAGAGAGAAATTCTGTCCGGTCAGCATCGCGGGACCGACTGGCACCGACAACACAGGAGTTCCACTGGTGGTTTCGAAGACCTGAATCTCCTGCTGGAAGACGTCGAGTTGAGAAACATCAGGCTGCGCGTCGTCGTCTGGACCGGCAGGCTGATCGGTCTTTGGCGTCGCGGCCGAAACAATGCGAAGCGTGCTTACGGCAAAACGAGTGTTGTCGTCGCTATAGGCCACGGTGGGGAAATACCGGAAACGCGGCCAGTGCTGCCGCCAGAGGCGGCGTCCGGTAACAGTAAAGGCGGTAACGCTGTAGTCGCAGCTCGGCGAGGGACAACGGCCGATAAGCAGTGAGTTGTTGCCGGAGTACATCACATTGGGCACAGTCTGCGAGCGGACGCGGGCGAGATTGCGGCGCTTCTCCGGACCGGCTCCGAAGCGCAGCAGCCAGATATCGTTCTTGTGGACAAGGTCGGCATATCCCGTGCTCGTGGCCGTGAGGTTCGTGATCGCACTCAAGTGGATCGTGCGTTCGACGGTCAAGGTCTTCGCGTCGAGAAATTGCGCTACGAACTTTGCCGCGGGCTGGGATGGTGAGAGCTGCGGCTTTGCATCTTTGGTGACGTCGGCGGCAGTTTCGATGACGATCTGGCTGGCGTCGGGAGTGACCGTCACCCAGAGCAAGGGGCTGGGCGAATGCAGCAGAAGCTTTTCTTGCAGGCCTGCATCGATCAGGTAGAGGTCGTCGAGGCGGCGCAGGAGAAATTTTCCCGGACCGAGCGGCCACAAATATCGGCGGCGATCGTGAAGGAACCAGTCCGTCTCACTGACGACCTTGCCGCCGGGCAGTTCGAGAATTGCGGCGTGCATGAGGCGGTCTTCGTGATCCGGCGGGCAAGCGGGAAGACGTTGCAGCAGTTTCTTACGATTGAAAGTGAGGAGGACGTGATCGGCGTCGACAAAATCGAGCGAGGCGCTGGGCTGGTTTTCGGATAGACGGTCCATGCGTGAGGGGACGTGATAGCCCAAGGCGGTGAGATCGATCTGGGCGGCGGGAGTCAGGGCGGATGGAGTTTGTTGCGCCCCAAGAGTTGAGACGTAGGCGAAACAAATGAATAAAGACAGGGTCCAGCGCAGCGACTTGGCTTTGTGGAAGGCAATACAGAGCACGGACACGACCTCTTGGTCTGGATCCTACGAGTCGCAGACGCGAGAGACACGGCTGGGAGTGCGCCGGGCGGACGCGAGTCTGTCGAGAGCATTGTAGACCAGCTTTGGGGAGGGAACCGTCGGAAACCACTCGCCCCAGAAGGGACAGAGGTCGACAGCAGAATCGTCTGAGATTCCCGCATCACTTGAGTGGTAGACTCGAACGTTTTCCTGAGGAAGAAGCTATGGATATTCGGCGAGTTGGGATCATTGGCGCAGGGACCATGGGCAACGGCATCGCGCATGTGTTCGCGCGGAGCGGGTATAGCGTGGTCCTGTGCGACGTGGAGCAGCGGTTTCTGGAGCGCGCGATTGGGACGATCACGAAGAATCTGGAGCGGGAAGTTGCGAAGAATAAGATCACAGTGGCGGATAAAGATTCGGCGCTCGGACGCATTCAGACAGTCACCGATCGCGGCAAGCTTGCCGACTGCGATTTTGTAGTCGAGGCGGCGACGGAGAAGTTCGAGATCAAGACGGAAATCTTTCGCGATCTGGATCGGGTGGCGCGGCCCGAGATCATCCTGGCGTCGAATACGTCTTCGATCTCGATTACCAAGCTGGCGGCGCTGACGAAGCGACCGGAGAAGGTCATCGGGATGCACTTCTTCAATCCTGTGCCGGTGATGAAGCTGGTGGAGGTGATTCGCGGGCTGGCGACTTCGCAGGAGACGTTCGCGGCGGTGCGGGATTTGTCGGTGAAGCTGGAGAAGACTCCGGTGGAAGTGAACGACGCGCCGGGATTCGTCTCGAACCGCGTGCTGATGCCGCTGCTGAACGAAGCCATGTTTGCGGTGATGGAGGGCGTGGCGACGGCCGAGGCGGTGGACGAAGTGTTCAAGCTTGGAATGGCGCATCCCATGGGGCCGCTCACGCTGGCGGACTTCATCGGTCTGGATGTTTGTCTCGACATCATGCGGGTTTTGCACGGCGGGCTGGGCGACCCGAAATACCGGCCGTGCCCACTGCTGATCAAGATGGTGGACGCGGGATGGCTGGGGCGGAAGAGCGGACGAGGTTTTTACACGTATTGAGAATTGTTCAAATGAAAAAGTCGGACTTCAGAACTACGAAGAAACATTGAACGCATCTAGCCCCGCCCGCGATGTTTGGGTTTACGTGCTGGCTTTGCTGTGCGGCGTTGGGGCCGGATGGGCTGACGTCGCGATCAACGATCTGTTGTTCACAGCGCTTTTGGTTCTCTGTGCATGCATCTTGCTGGGGACACTCCGGCCGCGGCGGCCTTGGCGTTGGGTGCTGCTCGTCGGGATGTTCATCCCGCTCACGGAGCTGGCGGCCGATTGGATTCTTACCGTGAAGCCTTCGCGGGCGCAGATTTATGGATCGTTTCTTGCATTTCTGCCGGGGATTGCGGGCGCTTATGGAGGGTCGGTACTGCGCGTGGTGGTGGATAATCTGAAACAGGGAAAGTGATGAAGATTGGGCCTTGCTCCCAGCTCTCCCATTAAGGCGCGAAACTTGGCGCCCAAAGGTATCGGCTAACCAGAAAGTTACTCCCGATTCCACAGGTTTCCCGCGTATGCTGCGAGCATGGGTGTAAGTGTCTCGATGCTGGCTTCGGGGAGCGGCGGCAATTGCGCACTGGTGTCGAGCGCCAGCACAAAGATTCTGGTGGATGCCGGCATCTCGTGCCGCGAGACCTTCAAGCGGATGAAGGCGCTGGGCGACGACCCCCATTCACTGTCCGCGATTCTGATTACCCATGAGCATTCCGATCACGTCTATGGGCTGGCAACCCTGGCAAAGAAGCTGCGCATTCCAATCTTCATGACAGGGGCAACGCACCAGGCCTGGGCGCGGGCGATACGCAACCAGAATGGCGAGAAGCCACAACTGGAAAAGTTCGAGCGCTTCGAATCAGGGCACAATTTTCAGGTAGGCGATATCGCTGTACGGCCATTCACAATCCCGCATGATGCCGCCGACCCGGTCGGGTTTACTTTCCGCGCGGAAGGCATCAAAGTCGGGATTGCGACTGATCTCGGTTATGTCCCGATTAGCGTGCGCGATCATTTGCGCGGCTGCGATGTGCTGGTGATGGAGTCGAATCACGATCTGGAAATGCTGCGGGTGGGGCCATATCCTTGGTCGGTCAAGCAGCGTGTTATGAGCCGCGTAGGCCATCTGTCGAACGTGGCCCTCGCGGATTTCTTCAGTAACGACTATGATAATAATGCGACGTTTGTCGTGCTGGCGCATCTCTCAGAACAGAACAACCATCCGGAAATAGCCCGGAGAGAGGCAGAAAAAGCGCTGGCCGCGCGAGGCGGGCTGTTTGCCAATCGCGTGCTTTTGGCGTCCCAGACCGAGGCTTTGGAGCCGATTCGCCTGTAGCGGGGCTCCCGTGTTTGGCTGATTTCGTACCCCCAATGAGCCAGCAGTGTATTGATCCAATCGTAGGTAAGATTCTGGCGGGCTGGCGCTATGACATATCTGGCCTGGCACCAGAGATGTGCGGCGACTACGAGAGCCATTTTGCGGCCTGCGAATACTGCCGCAGCCGCCAGCAAATCCACCGCATCATTGACGTAGGACTGATCGCGCTAGCCTCAATCTCCGCCGGAGTGTTTTTGCTGGCTTTTGGAGTGATCCGCTATCTGGGTCCGCGGCATGCGTTCTGGCTGGAGATCGCAGCGCTGACAGGATTCGCGCTTTCCGCGCTCATCTGGCTGGGAGTAGCCGTGGCAACACCAGCACCTGTTACGGTGCTCGATGCTGCCAAGCAGGGTGCGCGGCGCGTGCATGACCGGCTGCCGGAGGAAATTCGGCAAAGGCTGCCGGAAGAACTCCGCATCAAAATCACGGGGACTTAACGGCAGATGCTGCGAAACTCACCTCTGCTTGCGATGTTGTTGATTGCCGCTTTCCTGGCAGCGGCGCCCCAGCGTGCAGCTGCTGGCGATGTCTTCGCAGCCCGTGAGTCATCCTGCTGGATGTCACGATTCTGGACCGGCTGATCCATCCCCCTCTCCTGGGCCGCCAAGCTATCAATGCTGTGTCAGCGGGCATCACTGGGCGATTCCAGGGGCGGCGTTCTCGTTGAGTCCGAGTTTGGTTTCCAGTGCCGCTCAGATCGATGGACGCGAGCGTCCTTTGATCAGTCTTTTGTGTTGCAATTCCGCGCAATTGATTCTTCCTTCCGATAGTCCTCCGGGCAGTTCTCCTTTGCGAATCTAAAACTAGTCACCACAAAGGGCACGAAGGAAACCCGCGCAAGACAGGGCCTTCGCAAACGTTGGTGCGCGTCGTATTGACTCCTCCCCACCCTAACTATCACGAAGATTGGACCGCGTGTCCTACGCAATGGAGTTTCCGTGAGAATCAAGCTTACTTGCCTATTGTTGTTTGTAATTGCATCGCTGAAACCGGCGTCGGCGCAGGAACAAGACGCGTCCATGGGCGGGATGCAGATGGAGATGCACGCTTCGTCGAAGTTGCAACTGCCCTCGCCGCATGAAGGATCGGGGACTGGCTGGCAGCCCGCATCAGTCACGGGGAATGAATGGATGTGGATGCGCGGCGGGTGGATGTTGATGGCACACGGCGTCATCTTCGTTGATTACAACCGGCAAGGCGGCCCGCGCGGGGAAGGCAAAGCCGAGTCGGTGAACTGGGGCATGCTGATGGAACAGCACAAGCTCGGTGCGGGGACGATCCTGTTTCGGCAGATGTTTTCCGCGGAATCGCTGACTTCGCCGCATCCGGGATTTCCGGAGTTATTTCAAACGGGCGAGACCTATCATGGCGAGCCGCTGGTGGACCATCAGCATCCACACAACGTGTTTGCGGAGTTATCGGCACTTTATACTCTGCCGCTGACAGAAAAGATCTCATGGGAGCTTTACGGCGGACCGTCGGCCGAGCCGGCAATCGGCCCGGTAACCTACATCCACCGCGCTTCAGCGTCGGAGTTGCCGCTCGCTCCACTCAGCCATCACTTACAGGACTCAACACACACCAGCTTCGGCGTCGTCACCACGGGATTTGTCATCGACCGGCTGAAGCTGGAAGCCTGCGCGTTCAACGGGCGCGAACCGAATGAGGAGCGATGGAGCATCCAACTGGCTGCACTCGATTCGTGGTCCACGCGCGCCAGCATCGCGCCGGGGCGCAATTGGGCAGCGCAATACAGCATCGGGAGACTGGAACATCCCGAAGCGCTAGAACCGGGCAGCCAGTGGAGGCAGACGGCGTCGGTGGAGTACAACCGGCCGCTGTCTTGGGGAAATTGGGCGACTACGATGATTTGGGGACGCGTTCACAAAATCGCGACCGACACCACTTTGAACAGCTACCTGCTGGAGTCGACGCTGAACTTTGGGCATCGCAATTACGCGTTCTCGCGAATGGAACTGGTCGACAAAGATGAGCTGTTTCCCGAGGCGACGATTCATCCCGCCTACCGGATTGGGGCGTACACGTTCGGCGGCGTACGGGATTTGATCCACGATAAAGCCTGGCAGCTTGGGCTGGGAGCGGACGTGACGTTTTATTCCAAGCCCGCGGCGCTGGATGCGGCGTATGGGAATAATCCGGTTTCGTTTCAGATTTTCCTGCGGATGCGTCCGGCCAAGCTGAAAGTCCACCATCCCACTGACTGAGAATCCAATGTTATTCAGACGGGTTCCGCCGTAGAATGTCTCTGTGATCCTCCCCTGAATTCGCGCGAGAATATCGCTTTTATGGCCAGCGCTGTGAAGACCCTGCGGGCGGTGCAGTGGGCGATGCTGGGGAGCATTTTGCTTTATGCTCTGCTGGGAGAATTCATTCGTCCAGTGGAGCGGATGCTCGACCCTGCTCTCAGTTATCTCTTCACGACTTTGGGCGTGGCAATTGTCGGAGTGATTTTCGTGGTGCGGCGCACCTTAGTCTTCCGCGCGGCAGAAAGTCTTTCGACGCAGCCGGAAGACAGCCTCAGCCTCAATCATTGGAAGACTGGCTACTTTGCAACCTATGCGCTGTGCGAGGCTCTTGCCTTGTTTGGACTGGTGGAGCGATTCCTTGGATGCAACGTGCAGCAAAGCGCGCCCTACTATCTGGGCGGATTTGTGTTGATGTTCTTCTTCCGTGCGCGGCGCCCCGAAACTTCTCCTACTACTTGATGTGGCAGCTGGCCAGACCGCGCTTCTCCAGATATTGCTGGTGGTAGTCTTCCGCCGCGTAGAACGTGACCGCGGGGACGATCTGCGTGGCGATGGGCTTCGAGTAGCGGTGTGCCTTTTCAAGCGAATCCTTCGAGGCTAGGGCTTCGGCCTGCTGCTCGGGGGAATGGAAGAAGACAGCGGAGCGATATTGCGAACCCCAGTCGGGGCCCTGGCGGTTGACCTGGGTCGGATCGTGGTTCTCCCAGAAGACCTTCAGCAGATCGGCATAGCGAATTTTCGCAGGATCGAATTCGACTTCCACGGCTTCGGCGTGGCCGGTGCGGTCGGTGCAAACGTCTTTATAGGTGGGATTTTCCGCTTGGCCGCCGGTGTAGCCGACCCGGGTGGACGTGACTCCGGGCATTTGCCGGAACGTGGCTTCGACTCCCCAGAAACATCCTGCTGCGAACGTGGCCTTCTCCATTTGAGCTCCCTTCGAACCAACCCTTCACCACAGAGGTCACCGAGGTGCAAAGGGGGAAACCCCTTCCCCGGTCTGCGTTTTCGTATTTTCCCCTATTTTAGATGGGGAAATGCGAGGAAAGTGACAGCTTTGTAAATTTGGGGGCTCGCACCGCCGGGTAATTGACGGGCCTCCGGAATCACGGTAAAGTCCGGCTAGGGTTTAGCAGGACCATTCTGTGAGTTTTCCAACCAGCCACTTCCGACCTAGCCCCAGAACTGTGCACAAGATTGCACTGATCGCTCTTGTGGCCTTTTGGACGGTACAGGCTGCTCTCGCGGTCTCGGTATTTGCCCCGCAGCAACGCCTTGGATATCAGACTGGGGATCAGTGGGAGCCGGCGATGGCCGCGGATGGCCACAGCCACGTCTACATTCTCTATCCGCAATATGGAGCGGTGCCGGATTGCCGGGCATGCACGGCTCCGACGATCGCGCTGCTAATCAGCGACGACAACGGCATCTCGTGGCAGCCGTCAAAGGCGCTGCTTCCCTTCCCGACCGGCCAGTTTGATCCGCAGATTGTGGTTGATCCGGTGGACAGGCAGACGGTCTATGCGTCGTGGATGCAGAACAGCAAACGGGACATCGTGGTGGCGCGGTCGCTCGATTTCGGGCGGACCTGGTCATTCTCGTGGGCGGAGCGCGGGCAGGACGATACCGACAAGCCGGTGCTTACGGTGCGAGGCCCGGATGTCTATGTCGGGTTCAACCACGAAGAGAAATTTTTCGTTGCGGCTTCGCATGACGCCGGGCAGACGTTCAGCGTGGTCAATGTGAATTCCGAGACCGAGCCTGGATGGTCGCTGGCGGGCGGTGCCACGGTCGATCCCACGGGGAACGTCTACTTTGGCTGGACCGAATATGCCGCACACGAATTGCCGACACGTCCGGTAAGCATTTACCTGAGCCGTTCGACCGACAGCGGACGCACCTGGAGCACGCTGTTGCTGGACCAATCGAGCGCGCCTCCGGAGTGCGCGGCCCAAGGCTGCGAGACCGGCTTCCTGGGCGCGCAGATCAGTCTGGCTTCGGATGCGTCCGGGGCGCTTTACGCGCTGTGGAATGCCGGCTCTACAAACGGTGGCCCGGAGCGCATCTATTTTTCGTCCTCTACTACCGCAGGCGCTTCGTGGTCCTCGCGGGCGACAATTTCGATGGCACCTCTCGAAGTCGAGCATGCATTTCCGGCGGTGGTTGCCGGCGCATCAGGTGATGTGCGGGTGGCGTGGATGGATGCGCGGGCCAGCGAACCCGATCATGCTGAGCGGCCGCTGTGGAACACTTTCTACCGCAGTTCTACCAACGGCGGCGCAACCTGGGGAGCAGAAACTCAACTGTCGGGTCCAGCCCGGGGGTATGACTACATTCTGCAGAATGGTTTCCGTTTTCCGTTCGGCGACTTCTTCAGCCTTGCCATCGATAGCGAGGGCGCGACGCATGCGGTTTGGGGCGAGGGCCGGAACTATAAGGCTCCGGGGTCGATCTGGTACACTCACGGCCGATAGCGGTTTGTCCCCGGTAAGTTCCCAGTCAATATTCTTTCTTTCATAAAAGCATTCGGCAGTCTTGCCGCTCTGGGCCTCAAATCCTTAGTCAAAATCTGATGCAACGGAGAGTGCTATGCACTTCTTGGGCGTGAACCTTGGGGCTGTGCTCGTGTCTGCGCTTGCCACCATGGTGGTGGGCTTTGTTTGGTATTCACCGGCGCTGTTTGCGAATCCTTGGATGAAATTGATGGGCTACGATCCGAACGACAAGGCCAAAATCGCGGAGATGCAAAAGAGCGCTGGACCGTCGTACGGTTTGTCCTTCATCGCGAGTCTTCTGACGGCGTTTGTTCTGGGAAAACTTATCGCGGTGGCGGGCTTCGCCACCGCCCTTGATGGATTGAAGATTGGGCTGGTGGTGTGGCTGGGGTTCGTGACGACGGTGCAGCTGACCAACGCCTTGTTCATGCGGCAGGCCAATAAGCTTTACATGATTAACACGGGATATCAGCTGGTCTGCTATGTGGTGATGGCAGCGATTCTGGGGGCTTGGCGATAGCAGCGCCTGGTCTCTACGGCCTAACTATTCGAGCTGCATTCCGCCGATGACATCGGCGAGGCGCTCGACGTGATGGTCGTGGCACCACTCCTCGAGGCTGTCCACGATCTTCTCGGTGGCGCAGGGATCCCAGTAGCTGGCAGTGCCGATCTGGACGGCGGTCGCGCCCGCGAGCATGAATTCGATCACGTCCGCGGCAGTTGAAATTCCTCCCATGCCGATGACTGGAATCTTCACGGCATGCGCTGCGTCATAGACCATGCGCACGGCGATGGGCTTGATCGCCGGCCCGGACAGACCGGCGGTCACGTTGGCGATGCGCGGCTTGCGGGTTTCGGGATCGATCGCCATGGCCGTGAAGGTGTTGATCAGAGAGAGCGCGTCGGCGCCAGCCTCCTGCGCTACGTAGGCCATCTGCGCAATGCTGGTTACGTTGGGAGAAAGCTTGACGATCAGGGGACGGCGAGACACACGCTTGGCCGTGGTGACCACCTCATCCAGTGAGCGGGGATCGCTGCCGAACTGCAGCCCTCCATGCGTGGTGTTGGGGCAGGAGACATTCAGCTCGTAGGCGGCGATGCCTTCGCCTTCATTGAGAATCTGGATGGTTTGCTCATAATCTTCGCGGGTGTAGCCGAAAACATTCGCCATGACGACGACGTTCTTGAACTCCCGCAGATGCGGCAATTTTTCCTGTAGGAACGCCGGAGCGCCGATGTTCTGCAGGCCAATGGCGTTCAACATGCCCGCCGCAGTCTCCCAGAGACGAGGCGGAGGATTGCCAATCATCGGCTCCCGGGAGAGTCCCTTGACGACGAAGGCGCCTAGCTTGCCCAAGTGGACGATGTCTTCGAACTCGACGCCGTAGCCGAAGGTGCCGCTGGCGGCGATCACCGGATTCTTGAGCGGAATGCCGGCGATGCTCACATTGAGGTCGGGAGGCGGCGTGCTCATGGTTGATTTTCTCCCACACTCGCTCCGCGATGCGGAGGCGCGATTGCTTCGGTGAGCACCCGTCCAACCGCATGAGTCGGAGCGTTGATGCCCAACAGCGACGCGAGTGTGGCCGCCATGTCGACCGGTTCGCTCCTTGCGCGGTAGGTTCCGGGCTGGAACGGCAGGCCGTAGAAGGCCAGCGGCACGTGAGTGTCGTAGTTGTAAGGCGAAGCGTGATCCGTGCCTTTGGCCGATCCTACGGTGTAGATGTCAGGAACGCCTATCACGTACCAGCTTCCTTCGGGCGAATAGCTGTTGAGATATCTGCGTCCTACGTCCGTGTCGGGGACCGAACCTTCCGCCAGTTCCGACTTGGTGTAGTAGTCGCGCAATCCCGCTTGCTTCATGGCCTCACCGGCGGCGGTTTCGGCAGCGTGTTCGGTTAAGTGAACGGCGGCAAAGGCATCCTGATCGAGCCATGCGAGCGGATAATCCAGCTTCACATAAGTGGCCGCACGACCGGGAGAGATTTTGGCGGTCAACGCTGCGTTGATCTGATCTTGCAGCTTGGCGTTGCCTAGATTGGCGGCGGGGATGCGAAGCTTCTTCACCGAGTCGGGAAGCGAAGAGACTCCATGGTCGGCCGAGAGTGCGATCCAGACATTCGCCAGACCGATTTGGTGTCCGAGGAAATTAAAGAAATCTGCAAGTTCGTGATCGAGATCAAGGGCCATTTGCTGCATCTCGGGGGAATCAGGCCCGACCTGATGGCCGAGAATATCGTTGGCCGAGAGGCTGATCGAGAGGAAATCGGTGGCGGGCCCGCGGCCGACGTTTTCGTACACCATCAACTCTTTGGCGAACTCGAATTCGTATTCATTCGCAAAGGGCGTTGGGCCGATCACCTCATAGAAGCCGGCATCGGAGCCATCTTTGCCGCTCTTGCGATGGGCCGTCGAACGCAGGCCCGCACCTTGAGGATCCTTCCACTCGCGATCCCAATATTTCTGCGGCCGGCTCGAGTTGAAATCTTGCGCCCATTTCGGGAGATCGGGACGATAGTAAGAGGACGTAACGAACGCTCCGCTCTTGGGATCGATCCAGTAAGCTGCGTCGGCCGCGAAGCCACCGGGAAGGACGGCAGCGCGATCCTTGAGCGAGATGCCGAAGACGCGGGCTTTGCCCTGAGTCGCCAATTTGAGTTCGTCGCCAATCGTGTCGGCCATCAGGTTGTGGGGCGAGGCGCCTGCCTGCACATCCGAAACACCGACTAGTTTGGTGCCGTCGTCCTCGACCGAGGTGACCATCTTTTTCTTCTTCTGATCCCACCATTCGTTGGCGACGATGCCGTGGCCATTGCTGTAAGCGCCGGTGAACAGTGTGGAGTGTCCAGGAGCCGTGCGTGTATTCGCGTAGTTGTAATTGCAGTTGGAAAAATACGCTCCGTGGTCAAGGAAGAGCCGAAAGCCGGAGTCGCCGAACTGGTCGCGGTAACGCTCCAGGTAGTCGCCGCGGAACTGATCGATAACGATCACCACCACCAATTTCGGATGGCCGTTATAGGCCGAGGCGGCGCTCGATGTCGCCAGAACTAGACAGGCGGCAAGGCACGACAGGATAGAGAAAAAGACGAGACAAAAGCGGGTTGACCTGGGGGACGATCTCATCGCGAACGTAGTTTACACAGACGTATGGAATAAGCCAAAGCGGAGATGCTAAACACCGCGCTATGCAGTAGTCGGGGTTAGCTGGACGCGGAGCTGACCTCGCCGAGTGTGCTGAAGGCTGGGCGTCGGCTCGGCGGTTTGAGAGGTCATCATAATCGAGAGAGGCCTGTTACGCTCCGACCGCCAGCGGCTCACGAGCTTCAGAAGAATTGCGATTCCGATTCCCAGGGCGAATGCGAACGCGACGAAATACCAGAGAGTGGGAAATCCCAGCACAAAGATGAGGGCGCTACCGGCGGCGAAGAGAAAGCCTACAAAGCCACCGCCGAAGGAAAGCTCGTGCATGGTGATGCCGGGATGGGGGTTCGCAGCCATAGGACACCTCTATTACTTCCATCCTAGTCTTGCGGCACTCTCCTGACACTCGAAAACACGAAAGACAAAATCATTCACCACGAAGGCACGAAGTATCACGAAGGATCGCCCGGCGTGCATTCTCCCGCGGTTTTCCGATACAGTATTAGCTTCCTATGCTTGATCTGAATTTTGTTCGTGAAAACCTGCCGTTGGTGGAGGAGAAACTGCGCCAGCGCGGCATGGACCCCGCCGCGGTCCTCAAAGATTTTCGCGAAGTCGACACGCAGCGCCGCCAGGCGATTACCGAGGCTGAGACCAGCAAGGCGCATCGCAATAAGGCTTCGGAAGAGATCGCGAAGTTGAAGAAGAGCGGCCAGGACGCCACCGCCGCAATGGCCCAGACCAAGGATCTACGCGAGAAGATTTCGGAGCTGGAAAAAACTGCCACGGATCTCGACGCGCGCCTGCGCGACATCCTGGCAGGAATTCCGAACCTGCCGCATGCAAGTGTACCGGTCGGGCACAGCGCCGAGGACAATGTGGAAGTCCGTCGCTGGGGCACGGCGCCGAAGTTTGATTTCACTCCGAAGCCGCACTGGGATCTGGGCGCCGAGCTCGGCATCCTCGATCTGGAACGCGCCGTGAAGCTCACCGGCGCCCGCTTTGCGGTCTACTGGGACCTGGGCGCCAAGCTCGAACGAGCGCTGATGAATCTCATGCTCGACCTGCACACGCGGGAGCATGGATACACGGAAGTTCTGCCGCCCTATCTCGTAAATTCCGATTCGATGTATGGCACGGGACAGCTTCCGAAATTCGCCTCCGACCTTTTCCGCGTGCCGCACGGCGACAAGAATCTCTGGCTGATTTCAACGGCTGAGGTCCCGGTGACCAATCTGTACCGGGACGAAGTTCTCGATCAGGCGCGGCTCCCCATCTCGCTTACCGCCTATTCACCGTGCTTCCGCAGCGAGGCGGGATCGCACGGAAAAGATGTGCGCGGCATCATCCGCCAGCACCAGTTTCAAAAAGTGGAGCTGGTGAAGTTCGCCCATCCGGAGCACTCCTACGAAGAACATGAAAAACTAACGCGGAACGCCGAGGAAGTGTTACAGCGTCTCGGCCTGCATTACCGCGTGATGGCGCTCTGCACCGGCGACATGTCCGCATCTTCGGCCAAGACATACGATATCGAAGTCTGGCTGCCTGGGCAGCAACTCTTCCGCGAGATTTCTTCGTGTTCGAATTTCGAGTCGTACCAGGCGCGGCGCGCGAATATCCGTTTTCGCCCGGAAGGCAAGAACAAGACGGAGTTCGTCCACACGCTGAATGGCAGCGGACTGGCTGTGGGCCGAACCTGGGTTGCGATTGTGGAGAATTACCAGCAGGCGGACGGTAGCGTAGTCATTCCGGAAGCGCTTCGGCCATACATCGGAGCAGAGCGGATTACGAAAAGGAAGCTATGAGCGGTAAGCTACGAGCGCACCCGAACGGCCTGTGTCCCTCCGCTCGCTGCGCCAGCATTGCCAAGAGACTGAGAGCTCACTAGACTTGCATAGAGCAGAACTGACAACCGTTGCGCCCGGCACTCCCCTGCCAATGAACGCCATCTGGCGAACAATCCGCAGCTATATTCTGTGGCAGCACGAGCGGGGCACCCTCCACTACGACATCATGGTCACGCTCATCATCATCTTTGTTCTGTTTTCGCCGCGCGTGATCAACTTCAACGACAAACCCATCTCGCGGAATCCGCATCCGACTGAAGTAGTGGTCACAACGGATGCGGACGGCCACCTGTTCTACCAGATCGCGGCCAGCGCAGTTTCGACGGGCGATGGACCGGTTCAAGACCAGCTACTGCACATCATCGAGCCGATCTCGGGCGCAGTTTCTATCGTGAGCTACGAAGCGGTTTCCGAAAGCAAGGGGAAGGTGCAGAGCTACAAGGTCGTGGCGAAGCGGGAATAGAAAGACACACACTTGAGCCTCAATTGGACTTCGGAATGAAAATCTTCTCGCTCATCCTCCCTCTCATCCTGCTTAGTTTCCCTGGCCCTTCGCTGAGAGAAGAAACTACGAGCTTACTTTCCGCGCACACCGGGTTCGATTGCAACTTCTTTCTCCTCCACCTCGCCGGAACTGTACGACCAAAACCTGCGGATGCGACCGGTCTCAACGCAGTCTTGAAAAAAATGGATGCAGTCTCCGCCAGCTTTCGCACGACGCAGTCTGAGTTTGAGTGGGACACTTACGAGAAGGTGATCGACGAAGTGGATGACGTCGAAACCGGAACGATCTACTATCGCCGGAATGGCAAAGATATCGAGATGATGGCCGAGGTCAAGAAGGCCGGCACCAGCGTCTCCGCGCTGAAGCCCGAACCGAAATATGTACTGTTCAGCGGCGGGAAGATTCGCATGTATCAGCCGAAAGTGGATCAGGTCACCGAGTTCGATCTCGGCAAGAACCGGTCGGAATTCGAGAGCTATCTCGTGCTCGGTTTTGGAGGCAGCGGACAAGATCTGCAGAAAGCTTTCGACGTGACTTACGTGGGGCCGGAAACCATCAACGGAACGGCGACGGCGAAATTGCATCTCGTGCCCAAGTCCGAGAAGGTCCGGAACACCTATAGCGAGATTTTTCTCTGGATCGACCTCGACAAAGGGATTTCGATCCAACAGCAATTTGTTCAGCCGCAGGGCGATTACCGGCTCACCAAATACTGCGACGTTCAAGTCAACGGGAAGAAGATTTCCGACGAGGTGTTCAAGCTAAAAACCACGAGCAAAACGCAGACGGTTTCACCTCGCGGTTAAGTTGTTGAATACAAAGGGCAAGAAACATGCTGAAATTTGCACATCGGACGATATACTGACCGCACCTTCAGTTGGGTTCATTCATGGCCAAGGTTTTTACGATTACAGTCCCTCCTAAGCTGGGAAACAAGCGCCGGGAACGCACTTCTGACCCACGGTATGTCGACGGACAGCGGCTGCTTGTCGAAGCCATGAAATATCTGGCGCAAGCGGATCCCGTGAAGAACCGCACGGCCATCGAGCTCATCTCCGAGCACGTCCGCACGCGATTCCGCATGAGTGACTCGCCGCTGGCGTGACTCAAGAAAAGTCTTTTTCTGCTCGTGAAACGATTTCAGTGGTGCGCCGCTTCCACGTCGTCGGTTCCCTGCGAGGGCGAGCCGCCCTCGCGACAGTCGGCGAGACGCCGGCGCTACAAAAACGTCGCCTTTAGAACGCGAAGCGCAGAGAGAACTGCATCACGCGTGGCGTGGTCAGCGTCCGCTGGTATTTTCCGAAACCCGTGATGTCGACCAAGTCTTCATTGTCGACTGCGTTGGCGGCATCGAATCGTACTGAATTCGTCACGTTGAAGACTTCCCACGAAAACCTGAGCATCCGAGCTTCGTTAAACGCCCAGGTCTTGCTAAGGCCGCCATCGATGTCGAAAAACCCGGGACCACGGAAAATGTTCCGCTGACCCGCTTCTCCAGGATAGGTATCGCGGAACAGCACCGGACCGGTTCCGGTCGGAGCGTAAGGACATTCGCACTGGATGCTTTGTGCGTTCTTGAAGACATTGGGGTTGCCATTGGAATCGATAAAGACGCCGGTTTTCGGCTTTGGCCCAATGAGGAAGGACGAGCCTTCCAGTTCAAAGTTGGTAGCCCATCCGGCGCCGGCTGAAACAGTGAACGGGAAACCGCTGGTCCAGCGGCCCAGACCGCTTAATCCCCAACCGCCAAAGACCGAGTCCACAAAACGATTCGACGAGTTCCAACGGCGTCCTTTGCCGTAGGGAATATCCCAAATCATGTTGTAGTTGATCTGGTGGGTGGTATCGAAGTCCGAAGGAGCGCGCCAGAGGTCAGGGGACCAGGCATTGATCGCCTGATTGTTGTAGGCAACGCCGCCGGCAGCTTCGAATCCGTTCACTCGTTCGGCATTGGAACTGACGTCGATCGATTTGGAATAGACATAATTCAGATCGAACTGCAGCCCAGCGCTCATGGCGTGACGCAGCGTTACCTGAAGCGCGTTGTAGTTGCTGGCACTGCGAGTTTGCCAAGCGTAAAGCGAAGAGAACTGGTCCTGATAATACTGATAGGCCGTGCCGGGTCCGTAGCCAAATTGGTTTGTACCCGTCGCCGTGCCGGCGCAAGCCGGGAAGCAGAACACATCCGCGATTTCTTGTGCGGTGGTTTCGTTTCCGGCGTAGCACTGATAGAGGTCGTACATATTTTGAGTGGCGGTGGGCGAAGCCGGAAGCTCCTGCAGTGCAACCATAGACGCCCTGGGGGCCGGCGGCCTGGGGAAACAGATCTTGCCAGTACGGAATGCTAGTAACACTGGGATCGTTTTCCGGCACTCCAGCCGCAGCCGCTTTTGAGAACAGTTGCGCCGCATGGAAATAATCCATGCCACTCTTGGGATCCACCAGATCGAGGGGTTGGGCCAGATCGACCTCCTGCAAGAGGCGATGAGCAAAACGGCCGGTGTACGTCGTTTCCAACACAAAGCCGTGAGCGAATTCCCGGGTGAGCGAAAAATCGATCACTTCCGAATACGGCGTCTTTAGGTGATCGTCGATGCCCCAGGCGATCGCCAAGCCATAGGTGTTGGGATTACCGGGGGGCGTGTAGGGAAAACCACTGGGGGAAGGAGCGATTTCGCCGGCCGGCAAATTATTCAGACCTAGAAGGCCGGTGAATCGGGGCGAGTCGTCCACCGTGGAAATGCCTGCGGGATTGCTGAATGTGGACGTCAGTCCCCAAGAGCCGTTGCGGTCGAAAGTGTTGACGACGCCTTCGCCGAAGTGATCGAAGTAGATGCCGTATCCGGCGCGAATGGAACTCTTCCCGGTGTCGCCAAATATCGTGTGCCAGAATCTGCTGGCAGCATGAGGTGAATAGGCGATCGCAAAACGAGGAGCGAGGTTCTTGTAATCCCAAGCCCAGTAAGGTTTGCCGCCGTTCGCTCGCCCGGAAAGATCGAAGGTCAAGTCGGGCTGGACGACGCTGCCCGCCAAAGCGTCTCGTCCGCGAGATCTGAACCACTGATCCATATCGATCGTAGGTGCAACCTGGTTTCCCGTCCTCTCGAACGGAGGCTGCAGTAGCGAGTAGCGCACTCCGTAAGTCACAACCAGATTCGGGGTTACGCTCCACTTATCCTGGAGGTACATCTCGCCCTCAAAGTTCTTAAAGTGGCGTGGAACCAACGCGCCGTTGGGAATCTGCTGCCCAAGTTTGTTCTGATTCGCCTCGGTGAAGGTTTCGCTCAGGATTCCCGCCACGTCCATGGCTGCGAAGCTGTATGAGGTGCCGAAGGAGCTATCGACGAGAGGAAACGTGCCAGTGGGATCGACGGATGGATCGAGGCTGACTCCCTGGTTGGCAATGAACGATGGGTTGAGCCAATAGAGATTGGTCTGGGCAGTGGAAATATTATCCGCGTTCGAGAGACGGTTGTTGTGGATGAGGCGCCAGTTCGTGCCGAACTCGATGGTATGCGTGCCTTTAGTCCAAGAGATATCGTCGACAAAGTTGTGCACGGGAACGTTGGTCAGGATGGTTTGACTCGCGAGAGCCTGAGTATCATCCAGACCCCGGAAGTTGACGAAATCCTGCGTATTGAGCCCTCCCGTGCCCACTCCCTGGCGGACGAACGCATAGCGGAAGTTGTTGATCAGGTTGTTATGAAGCAGCGCGGTGTACCCCACCGCAATTCCCTTACTGTTGTTGGTGAGGAAATCGTAGGGAGGCTGGCCGGGAAATTGGGGCGGTTGTTTCTCATGATCGTTCTGGAGATTGCCGCGCACGAACAACGAGTGGGTCCCGCTGGCATTGATTTTGTAATCGAGCTTTACAAGAAACGTGTCGTGCTTGACGGGATCGGCGCCCGGAAAAGTGTAGCCCGCAGTATTGAGCAAATCACCTTCGCTGCTCGAGTTGGGCAAAGGGTACTTGGTGAAAAGCGCGGTGGGATTGCCAGTGCCGTTGATGTTGGTAATGAGACCATTGGCACCCGGGCCGGCGGGGTTGCCTGGTGTCGGGGGGCAGGTGGCGTTGGCCGAGCAGCCTTGATCCAGTGAGGCAACCTGATCGGGCGTAAGAGTAGCCACATCAAATCCCGGGAAGGCGGCGCCACCGCTCACGACGTTGACGTTCGCGTTGGTAGTGGTGCAATTGGGATCGCTGCCCGGGTCGCAGAGATATTTCAAGAATCCTTCCTGCAAACTTTGGGTCGGCACCGTTCGCGTCTGCTGCGTGGTATCCGCGGTGCGCTGCCCTTCATAGGCGATGAAAAAGAAGGCGCGATCTTTCTTTATGGGGCCACCGACGTTGGCACCGAAAGTATTGCGGAGAATAAAGCCGGGCACGTTCGGCTGGTTGTTCGCAAGTTCGGACTGCTTATTGAACCAGTCGTTCGCGACAGTGAAGTTCGGCCGATAGTATTCGTAAACAGCTCCGTGGAACGAGTTCGTGCCGCTCTTGCTTACCATGTTGACCTGGGCACCCGAAGAGCGTCCAGAACCCGCATCATAGTTCCCGGTGGTGACGCGAAACTCCTGCAAGGAATCGAGAATGGTGCGCATCGCACCCTCGAAGGCAAATCCCTCGAGTTGATCGTTGTCGTCCAAACCGTCGAGCGTGATGTTGGTCTGGTCGCTGCGGGCGCCGTTCACGGCGCCACCGCGGCTGTCCGACATCTGCTGATCGTTGGTGGTGTTGCCGATATACGTGACGCCGGGTTGCAGGCTCAGAATGGCTGCGGGATCGCGGCCCTCGGAAGGCAGATCGGTCAATTGCCGGGCATTGAAATTATTGCCCAGAGTCGCGTCCTGGGTATTGACCATGGGCGCTTCTCCGGTGACGTCCACGATCACGGAGCCGCCCTGCACCTTGAGAGCGACGTTGACCGTCGCGGGACTGCTAACCTGCAGGACGACATTCTCGCGCTTGGTGGTGGAGAATCCTGCCGCCGACACGGTCATCACATACGTCGATGGTGGCACTTCGAGAAACTGATAGATTCCCTGCTCGTCGGTTTTGGCGCTCCGGGAGAAACCCGTCGCCTTGTTCTCAAGTGTGACCGAGGCGCCAGCCACCACCGCTCCCTTGGCGTCCGAGACCGTACCGCGCACGGAACTCGTCGCGGATTGCGCATGCGCTAACGTGCCGAGGGTGAGAAAAATGCCGACTATGGCCAGGTACAGTGACCGAGAACGCATAGGAAACTCCCTTCGTCCTGACGGACGTGAAATTCCGATTACGTTTGCCCAGAGTTAGAGCTACACAGACCTTGGGGGAAGCTTGATGGGGCGCTATTGTGCGACTTCGGTGTTTGAATATTCAAGCTGAATCTGCGGAAGTGACTGCGAGTCAGATATTTGGAGAAAAATTGATGAGGAAGAAAATCGCGGGTTGAGATCTATCTGTGCGGCGCTCAAGGGAACTTCGCTACTGCAACACATCTGCCGTGAAAAAAGGGGACGGAAAATCCGTCCCCGCAAGACTTGTCGGTAGAAAAGGAGCTAGAACGAATACCGCAATGCGAACTGCATGACGCGAGGCAGCGTCATCGTCTTTGTGTATTCGCCGAACGTGGAACCGCTGGCCACACTGTTGTTTCCGATGTTCTGCATGCTGCCCACGTCGAATCGAGGAGTGTTGGTAGTGTTGAATACCTCCCAACTAAAGCGGACGGCCTGGCGCTCCGTCACGTTCCAGACTTTTGCTAAGCCGGAATCGATGCCGAAATATCCGGGACCACGCAGATTATTGCGCTGTCCGGATTCTCCGGGATAGGAGTGGCGGAATAATGTGCCAACTTGGTTCGGATCGCCTTGGAAGACGTTGGGATTGCCGCTGGGATCCCGGAACACGCCGGTCTTGGGCGCGGGCCCAACCAGAACATCCGCCGACGTCAGTTGCCAGTTGGTCGACCAGAAGCCAAGTCCGGGCTCAACCGTGAATGTATAGCCGCTCGTCCAACGGTAGATACCGGTGAGAGTCCATCCGCCGAATACAGCCTGGCTGACTCCGTGCATGCCAGATCCCCAATACTTACCTTTCCCGAAAGGCAACTCGTATACCCAGTTCGCATTGAGCTGATGCGTGGTGTCATAGTCCGACGGCGCCCTCAACTGACCGGGAGACCAGGAATTAATGACTTGACTGGCGAAGCCGCCGCCTTCAAATTCGTTGATGCGCTCCGCGTTCGAACCGACGTCGATCGACTTCGAGTACACATAATTCAAATCGAAATCGAGCCCCTTCCCTTTATGTCGCATCGTCAACTGGAGGCCGTTGTAGGCCGCATTTCCGATGCTGCGCCACGCGTACAGTGACGAATATTGCGAATCAAAGTACGCGTTCGGGCCGAGCGCGGAACAAGAGGGCAGGCAGATGTCGGGAACATCCAGGTTAAACAGGGCGGAGGTTTCATTTCCGACGTAGCAGCTCCACATATCGTAGACGGCTTGGGTCGCGGTGTAATTCGTCGCGCTTGAGCTGTCACCGGGCGCGCAGCCAAGATTAGAAGAACTACCCGGCGGCCCGAATCCCAGCATGCCGGCAGCGCCGGGAAACAGATTCTCCCAATAAGGGATGGGGGCGAGGCTATTTATGTTGGTGCCAGCGTTAAATGCCTTGGAGAGCATCGTGGCCGCCTGGAAATAGCTCGTCTTGGAAGCCGGATCAACGATGTTCAGCGGCATCGCCATATCCTCTTCCTGTAACAGGTGATGAGACAGGCGGCCGATATACGAAGCTTCCACCACGAATCCCGATCGCAGTTCTCGCGTCAGCGAAAAATCGAAGACCTCTGAGTAGGGCGTATGGATCTTGTTGTCCATGCCCCACGTGATTTCGTAGCCGCCACCGCTCAGGGTGGAGGGAGGCGTGAGCGGGAAAGCGCCCGAGGGAGCGGGGATGATCACGGCCGACGGAATGCTGTTATAGCCGGTGAAGCGCGGCGCCGTATCGGGAGTAAGAATGCTAGCGGGATTGGAAATCTGTGTCGTTAATCCGAACGAACCATTCTTGTCGAAGGAGTTCACGATGCCTTCGCCGAAGTGATCGTAGTACATACCGAATCCGCCACGAATCGAGGTCTTGCCGGCGCCACCGAGCAGACGGCTCAACATACCGCTTCCACTTCCGCTGGGCGACCAGGCAAACGCCAGGCGAGGTGCGACGTTCTTATAGTCCCAAGCCCAGTAGGGTTGACCTCCGTTGGCCTTGCCGATGAGTCCAAATTGCAGCAGTGGAGCATATGTTTGGCCCTGCAGCATTGCGCTCGCTCTCTGGTTGAAAAAGTTGTTGATGCTGGTCGTCGGTCCCACTTGCAGCCCCGTGGTTTCGTAGGGAGGTTGCAACAGCGTATATCGCGCTCCAAATGTCAGCGTCAGGTTGGGGCGTACGCGCCATGCATCCTGGGCGTAGGTTTCGAATTCATTCGACCTGAAGTGGCGTTGTGCGGGCGTGCCCTCGGACAAGACCGAACCTGTTTTCGTCCGGTTGTAGTTGGAGAAGCCTTCGGAAACGATTCCGGCCAGAGTGGCCATCGCCAGGTCGTAGGCCTGTCCGTTCACGACTGCGGGAAATCCGAACGCAGCTGGATCCAAGCTTTGTCCCGTGTTCGCGAAGCCAGAAAAAGTCAGCCATGACGGATTGGTTTCCGCTCCGAGGAAAGAGATGTCGTTGGCGGAACGAATGTCATTAATCAGCCGCCAGTTTCCACCGAACTCCAGAGTGTGATTGCCCTTCCTCCAGCTTAGGTCATCGACGAAGTTGTGGACGGGTGAGTTCACCAGGTCGGTGCTGCTTTCACCGACAGGGTTGTCCAAGCCGCGCAGGGTGATGAAATGCTGATTCTGCAGACCTGATCCGATGAGGTTTGGACGGGTGTAGCCGTAGCGGAAATTGTTAATGACATTGTCGTTGATCGTCCAGACATGGCCGACCGCAAGGCCTTTCACGTTGTTTTCGTTCGTAACGTTGGCTGTTTGACCCGGGAACTGCGGAGCGCTGGTCGGATCAGAGTTCACGAAATGATCATTTTGCAGGTTTCCGCGAACGTAGAGAGTCTGACGCGAAGTGATGTTTGCATCGAACTTGGCGATGTAGGTATCCAGCTTGGAGGGAACCGCCGCGGGAAATGTGTATCCCACAAAGTTCAGCCCGTCGCCGGCCGCCGTTGTGTTCGGGACCGGGTAAGTATTCAGCACTGTCTGAACGGCGGGATTAACTCCCGGTCCGAGGGGGCAAGTGCCCAGTCCGCTGCAGTTAGGATCCATCGAAGCGATGGCCGCCGGTCCGAGCTGGTCCAACGTGCCGGTTGCGTCAACATATTGGATCGTACCCGCCCTGAGCAACATGCTCGGGACGGTGCGCGTGACCTGAAGATTCTCGCGAGTTCGCTGCCCCTCGTAGGTGGCGAAAAAAAACAGCTTATTCTTGATGATGGGTCCGCCGAACGCGACTCCGAAGGTGTTGCGGATCAATTGACCCGGCTTGTTAGGCAAGCCGTTGGCCACTTGCGCCTGTTCGTTAAACCAATCGTTAGCCTCCCCTGCGTTGGAACGGTTGTACTCGTACACAGAGCCGTGGAAACTGTTGGTGCCGGTCTTGGTAACCAACGAAACCTGTGCGCCGGAGGAACGTCCGGAGTCAGCGTTGGAGTTGCTTGTAGCTACCCGGAACTCCTCCAGCGAATCCAGCGTCGAGCGCAAGGCTCCCTGGAAGGCCAACCCCTTGTTCTGATCGTTGTTGTCGACGCCGTCGAGGGTGATGTTCGTCTGGTCGCTGCGCGCTCCGTTGACCGATCCACCACGGCTGTCCATGGACTGATCCACATTCCTGCTGTCTCCGACGAAGGCAACGCCAGGCTGCAAGCTCAGAATTCCGACCGGATCACGTCCTTCAAGCGGCAGGTTGAGGATCTGGTTGGAGTCGAAGGCGTTTCCGATGGAAGCATCCTGCGTATTCACCAACTCAGCCTGTCCCTGCACTTCAACTACGGTAGCGGCGGCAGCGACGCTTAGCGTCAGGTTCTGCGTTGCGGGCGTGTTTACGAGAAGCTGCATGTTCGTGACCTTGGTCGTGCTGAAGCCGGCCGCCGTCACTGTGACTGTGTAGGTCCCGGGCGGAATCTGAATAAACTGATACTCGCCTTGTCCGTTCGTGTTCGTGGTGTGGGTAAAGCCCACCTGATGATTTTCCAGAGTGACCGCGGCCTGGGCGACGACCGCACCTTTGGCGTCGTACACCGAGCCCTTCAAAGAAGTCGTAGCGACCTGAGACGATGCAATACCCAGAATGGCCAGAATGGACACAAACAGAAAAAACGCAGTCTTAGCGCAACGCATGGGAAGCTCCTTCTCCGCGTAGCAGTCTGAATTCTATTTTCTGCCCCGGAGAAGACAGCTAGAGAGAGACCCTGGGGCACCCGTTGGGGCGGTATTGTGCAACTTCGGCATGACGGAATTCAAGCGGAATCTGCGAAGCTCAGGCCCTTCTGAAACGTTTGAATATGGAGGGGTCCCAGACAGCCATTCACGAGGGTGGAACTTTATTCATCCCGGGAAAAGAGGGCGGAGGCAAGGATTATGACTGCCGGATAACATTCCAGCGTGTAGCGAGGCTCCGGATTCTCAAGGCTGCCGAGGAAAACCGAGCGGAGCACCAGAAATAAAACGAATAGGCCGATGCCAAAGAATTCGCGGCTGCGGACCAGTCCGGCAAGGCCCATGGCCACGTAAATCAGGTTGATCAGGCCGAACCCCAGGCTAATGGCCAGCCAGCGGCGGTCGTCGTTGAATTCCCACCAGCGCGGGTCTGACGGAAATAGTTCGGACCGCGGACGCAACCACATGTCGGCGATGCGGAGCGCTGGCAGCCAAACGTAATAGCGAAGCGGCGCGGCGCGAACCCTCTCGGCAGCCAGGGCAGCGAAACGGGCGTCGAGTTCCGGAGACATATTGTGTCCAGAGTTGTAGCCGGTGAATAGCTCGCTGGTTAGCTCCCGTTGCTGTGGGGAATCAAAGGCCCGCCGCGGCAAACGGGCGACTTCGACGTCGTCACCGGGAACATTCCAATAAATCTCTTCCACCGAGACGTAATCTGCCATCCAGGTCTTGACCCAGCGATTGAAGCCGATCATCAGGGGTTCATCGGAGTCGTTGGCATAGCGCGGCGCAAGCGGTTCAAGCTTGTGCAAGGTATGAAGGTTGCGAAGAGTCCATGGAATGAGCGGCGCAAGCGCGCAGACGGCAACCAGCAGACCGGCGGTAATCAATCGCCGCGAGGTCTCACTCGATCGCAGGTTTCGCACGAGCAGCCAGAGCAGGTATACGCCCACCGCTGCGAGGAGGATGCCGCCATCGGGTCGCAGCAAAATACCGCCGCCGATGGCCAGCCCGCAGCCAATCCAGGCCGGGCGCGAATTTCCTTCAGCTTCGTCGGTCGCAAGCCCGCGCAAAACCAAATCCAAGGCGAGCGTGGTGAAGAAAATCTCGAGTGTTTCGGTGAGGGCGGCGGCCGCGTAGTTGGCCAAGAAGGGGCAAATCGCGGCCAGAAGAAACGCGGCCTTCGCAGCCCTCCCCGAAAACATCCGCCTTGCGATATCGGCAATTAGGAAGCAGGTCGCCAGATCGAACAGCACCTGCGCGAGCAGTACGGCGCGGAAGTTGTCGACTCCAAAGATCGCGAAGATGACTGCGAGAAACGCGGGATATCCGGGCAGACGGGAGAGCGTCGGCATGACGATGCCGGAATTCGTGATTCCGTAGACACCGTGATGCAGCCAGTTCTTGGCGATATCGGCGTAGAGGCGGGAGTCGTCGACGATGGCCGGAAAGCGGAAGACGAGAAACAACCGCAGCGCCAACGCCACAAGGCTGGCTAAGACAAAGAACGGCGTATTGCTTCCTGCAAATCCCGCTTTTCGCTCAAACCCCGGTCGCGCCCGTTCTCGCACGCAGCGAATGATAACGCGTTTGCGGTAATCCCGGCGCTGGGAAAGCGCATCGTATAATGACAGAGACGCACTCACCCTGCCTCGTCGAGAATTGACCGTGTGCCGCCCGCGGCATACGGTGAACATCGTTCAAACATGGCTGAACCAGTCTTTTATGATCCCCGACGCGCCCGTTGGAAACGCCTGCGGCGGACGCTCGACGTAACCGCGGTCGTGGTTTCTGCGTTGATTATTTTCTTTGTTTATACCGCTCTCCGGGACGAACCTCTGCCCGGTCTGCTCTTCTATCCTCAGCGGCGCAATTTCAAGGCGTTGAAGGAAAGCGAACGAGAGAAGGCGCGGGACCGCCAGAAGAAGGCGGTGGCTCGCTCGCACCGCAAATCCAAACTTGCGGCTTCACAGGTCACTCTGAATCAGGAAGAAGGGATTCGAGCCGCGTTTTATGTTCCGTGGGATGCCGCCAGCTTTTCTTCGTTGCGCTCCTTCGCCCACCAGATCGACATTCTGTATCCCGATTGGCTGCACGTTCTGACGGCCGACGGGCGCCTTCAGGGCGTAGACGACCAGACGAACAAGTATTTCGATGTGGTGCAGGGATCAACCGTACTCCCCGTCGATGACCGCGTCATGCCCTTCCTGAAGAACGAAGACCCCGGCATGGAAGTTTTCCCCATGGTGAACAACTCCGACGGGGCGAACTGGGTCGGCGACATCGCTGACTTCCTGAATAATTCTGACGCGCGTGCGACTTTCCGCCACCAGGCTACACAATTCCTGGCTTCGGGGCGATACCACGGGTTGATCATCGACTTCGAAACCTTTCCTCCGAGCGGACAGAAGGGCTACGTCGCCTTACTGCAGGAATTGTCAGCGGATTTGCATGCACGCGGGCTGAAGCTGTATGTCGCGGTGCCGCCGCATAGTAATGAGTATGACTATCCCGCAATTGCGGCCGCGGCCGACGGCGTTGTGCTGATGAACTACGACGAGCACTTTCCCGGTGCAGCTTCCGGACCCGTTGCTTCGCAAGACTGGTTCGTCCAAAACCTGAAGTTCGCTGAAAGCGTCATTCCGAAGGAAAAAATCATTTGCGCCATCGCCAACTACGGTTATGACTGGGCTCTCAAGCCGAAGAAGGGCAAGCTGCCGCCGGAGGTGCACGACTCCAGCGTCAGCGTGCAGGACGCATGGCTGGAGGCGCGCGACTCCGATGAGGACGTCAACTTCGATGATGACGCGATGAACCCTCACTTCAGCTATCTCGACGAACACAATTTTCAGCATGATGTCTGGTTTGTCGATGGGGTGACTGCTCTCAACCACATGCGATCGGCGCAGAACCTGGGCATTCAGACGTTCGCGCTATGGCGTCTCGGCAGTGAAGATCGCACGTTGTGGCGGGTATGGGATGTTCCTGGCGATGCCGGCGCCACTGACAAGCTGCGCGATGTGCCTCCTGGAGCCGATGTCGACATGGAAGGTCAGGGCGAGATCCTGCGCATCGAAGAGAAGCCAGCACACGGCACGCGCGATCTGACTGTTGACGCAGGCAGCAAGATGATCACCGACGAGGTGTTCCAGAATTTACCGGAACCATACCGCGTTGGACGTTACGGCTACAGTCCCAACAAAGTCGCCATCACCTTTGACGACGGCCCCGACCCCGAGTGGACGCCGAAGATTCTCGATGTCCTCAAGGCCAAGCATGCTACTGCGACATTTTTTCTGATCGGAATTCAGACTGACAAGTTTTCCGGCATCGCGAAGCGAATCTTTAATGAAGGCAACACCATCGGGAATCACACGTTTACTCATCCGGACGTGAGCAACATTTCCACGGCGTATATGAAAGTGGAACTGAACCTTACGGAGCGGCTCTTCGCCAGTCTGTTGGGAGTTCGAGCCACACTGATGCGCCCACCGTACGCCATCGACGAAGAGCCCGACACTGCCGATCAGGTACGCCCACTCGAGATTCCGCAGGACATGGGCTACATCACCGTCGGGAACCGTATCGATCCCAATGACTGGAGCGAGAACCCTCGGCACTCGGCGGAACAGATCGCGTCGTACGTGATGGCGCATCTTCCGCCTTGCAGGGTCGATGACCTGCGCTGCGGCAACATTGTGCTGCTGCATGACGGCGGCGGGAACCGCGCAGAAACAGTTCGCGCACTGCCCATGATCATTGACGGAATCCGCGCCCGAGGATATGAAGTTGCGCCCGTCTATGAACTGCTCGGCATGCAGAAGGCAAACGTGATGGCGCCTCTGCCCCGCGGCGAGCGCTGGGCTGCCCGGCTGGACCGCTTCGGCTTCTGGCTGTTCGACGCCGGAATCGTCCTGATTACTTGGATTTTCCTGATCGGCGACGTGCTGATGACCGGGCGACTCATCTTTATCGGCGCGGCCGCGGTTTATGACCGCATGCACGAAAAGATTTTCGGCAAACCCGCCGAAATCGCTTCGTACAAGCCGAAAGTTGCCGTGCTGATTCCTGCGTACAACGAAGAAAAAGTCATCGAACGCACAATCAAGGCGGCGCTGAATTCGAATTACCCCAACCTACGCGTCATTGTGATCGACGACGGATCGAAGGATCGCACGCTCGAAGTTGCGCGCAGCGCCTTTGCGGCGGAGGCCATGGCGGGCAAGGTCCTCATCCTCGGCAAGAAGAACTCCGGCAAAGCCGAGGCTCTGAATTACGGTATCGAGCACATTGGCGACGCAGAGCTTTTCGTCGGCATCGATGCCGATACCATCATCGCGCCAGACGCGATTGCGCGGCTCGTCCCGCATTTCATCAATCCCAAGGTTGGAGCGATCGCGGGCAATGCGAAGGTCGGCAATCGCGTCAATTTGTGGACTCGCTGGCAGGCCCTGGAATACATCACCAGCCAGAATTTTGAGCGCCGAGCACTCGACGTGCTGGGTGCGGTCAGCGTCGTCCCTGGAGCCATCGGCGCGTGGCGAGTTTCAGCCGTTCGCGAGGCTGGTGGCTATCACATCGATACGGTCGCGGAAGACGCCGACCTGACGATGGCCCTGCTCCGGCTGGGATATCGCGTCGAATACGAAGACATGGCACTCGCTTACACCGAGGCGCCCACCAACGCGAGTGGGCTGATGCGCCAAAGGTTCCGCTGGTCGTTCGGCATTCTGCAGGCGGTATATAAGCATCGGGGAGTCATGGCGCGTGAAGGCGCGCTGGGATGGGTGGCGTTGCCGAACATCTGGATCTTCCAGATTCTGCTACCGCTAGTCTCGCCGATGATCGATATCATGTTCGCGGTGGGCACGATCTGGTATTTCATACAGAAACATTTCCATCCAGACTCGACCGATCCAGCGAGTTTCCACAAGCTGGTGCTGTTTTTCTTTGCCTTCCTGGTCATCGATTTTTTCGCGTCCGCGATCGCTTTCGCGCTGGAACGGCGCCGCCCCGACGATAAGGAAGATCCATGGCTACTTACCCAGGTCTGGTTGCAGCGCTTCGCGTACCGGCAGTTGTTTTCGATTGTGCTGTTCAAGACGCTGAAGCGCGCCCTTGAAGGTCGCAGGTTCGCCTGGGACAAACTGGAGCGCACCGCGGCAGTGAATTATGTGCCCACGGAAACGCGCGATCACGTTAACGTCCCGTAGTGGATGAGTAGCGCCGCCGTAGCGCCAGTTGTCGCGAGGGCGTCCTCGCCCTCACACCGGTCCAACACGTAAACACCGCGGCGTTTGAGACTGCCACAGGCGGCGGAGGCAGGGATTTCGCCACTACCGCCGCCGAGACGTCGGCTCTACTTAGCGGAATAGCAGCGGCGCGAATTCCGACAGATTTCTCCGCCAGACCATCCAGGTGTGCATCCCTGCCGTTTCGATGTCGGTGTGCTGAACGCCTTTGGTCTTCAGCCATTCCCTCAGATTGCGGTTCACCGTGATCAGGCGATCCTCGGTGCCACAGGCGATCCACAGCAGTTTCAGCTGATCGTTTGCTTTCGCGTCGAGAGCAGGAAAGTCTTTTTCAAACGCTTCCGGCAAACCGCCCGCGCTGAATGCGCCGACCCATGCAAACTTGTCGAGGTTATTGAGACCAGTTAGCAAGGATTCCGATCCGCCCATCGAAAGGCCCGCGATCGCGCGCGAGTTGCGATCTTTTATCACGCGATACTCACCCTCGACCTTCGGCATCACCTCTGTCAGCAGCGCCTCGCGGAATCGCGAGAAGTTCTTGTCGCGCACGTCGGTGTGGCTCCAAGCGCCCCAACCTAACGTGATGATCTCCATCGTGCCGTAGCCGAGCGGCATCACGACGATCATCGGCTTGGCTTTACCCTGGGCGATCAGGTTGTCGAGGATGACGTTGGCGCGGCCGACTGCCGTCCACCCGCTCGCGTCGTCGCTATAGCCGTGCAGCAGATAGAGGACGGGATAAGTCGTCCTGGCGGTCGGATCGTATCCCGGCGGAGTGTATACGCAATAATCGCGCTCATCTTCGGCCACGGCGGACTTGTAGAAATGATGATGAATTTCACCGCGTGGAACGTCGTTCAGTTCCCACGGCAACGACGGCGGCCCGGGGACGTGGACGACATTCTCGTTGGAGAGCAAGTTCGTCTTCAGAAGGTGGTTATATGGATCAATCGAGCGCACGCCGTCCACCACGAATGAGTACCCGTAATAGTCCGGGGGCAGCGGAGGAGTGTTCACGCTCCAGACGCCCGCTTCGTCTTTCTGCATGGACAGAGGTTCCGTCGTGCCTTCCCGCGTCAGTTTGACCTCCTGCGCGTTGGGGGCGCGGAAGCGAAAGGTCACGCTGTCGTCGGAGTGCACTTCCGGCGTAACCAGCGGAGGCACCGGCTGCCGGGGCGCATTCTCGGCGGGTTTCGCCTGTTGCGCCGGGCTGATTGCAGAAAAAAAGAAATAGGAAATGAGTAAGGCGGAGGGAAGCTTCATGGCTGCGGACTCCTTCGGAAAACAAACGGCACAATTCTATCGCAGGAGAGCGGGATGGCGCCGAAGGCCAACACCTGGAACCTGGCACTTAGCCATAAGTCTGCTAAGTGCCAATTGCCGATTGTGAGCAACTCTTACTTTCCGGAAGCGACGTCGATTCGGGATTCGGCGCGTTGCAAAGCATCGAGAGCGCGGTCGACGTCAACCGAGGTATCGCCGCTCGTCAACCGCTGTTCCGCGCGCTCTTTGGCTTTGCGCGCGCGATCCACATCGATCTCGGCTGGACGTTCCGCTGACTCCGCCAGAATCGTCACCTTGTTCGGCAGCACTTCCGCGAAACCCCACGCTACAGCGAGGTGCTGCTCGGTAGAGTTCTCGCGATAGGTAATCTCTCCCACCGCCAGTTCGGTGATCAGCGGAGCGTGGCCCGGCAAGATGCCCAGATACCCGTTCTTGCCGGGAATCTGGACTTCCTCCGCCTTCGTGTCCACGACTTTCTTCTCCGGCGTGACGATCTCGAGTTGGAAAGTTTCTGCCATTGTCGCTGGTCGTTGGTCGTTGGCTGTCGGCCGTCACCAGCGATGATCCGCGAATGACGAACGACCATCGACCAACGATGGTCTTACGCTGCCGCCTTCATCTTCTCCGCCGCTTCCAGCACTTCCTCGATCGGCCCCTTCATGTAGAAGGCCTGCTCGGGGATATCGTCGTACTTGCCTTCCGCGATGGCTTTGAAGCCCTTCACGGTATCGGCGATCTTGACGTAGCGTCCCTGGGCGCCGGTGAACTGCTCGGCGACGTGGAACGGCTGTGAGAGGAAGCGCTGGATCTTGCGGGCGCGGGCGACTGTGAGCTTCTGATCCTCGGTCAACTCGTCGATACCGAGAATCGCGATGATGTCCTGCAGATCTTTGTAGGTCTGCAGAGTTTTCTTCACCGTCTGCGCGACATCGTAGTGCTCCTGCCCGACGATGCGCGGATCGAGAATGCGCGACGTCGATGCCAGAGGATCGACCGCGGGATAAATTCCGATTTCAGTGAGCGCACGCGAGAGCACGGTCGTCGCGTCGAGGTGAGCGAACGTCGTCGCCGGAGCAGGATCTGTCAAGTCATCAGCGGGCACGTAAATCGCCTGCACCGAAGTGACCGAACCTTTCTTCGTCGATGTGATGCGCTCTTGCAATTCACCCATTTCAGTCGCCAGGTTGGGCTGGTAACCTACAGCGCTGGGCATGCGGCCCAGCAGCGCGGACACTTCCGAGCCGGCCTGCGTGAAACGAAAAATATTGTCGATGAACAGAAGCGTGTCGGCTCCCTCGGCGTCGCGGAAATATTCCGCGACCGTCAGTCCGGTCAGCGCCACGCGAAGACGAGCCCCTGGAGGCTCCGTCATTTGACCGTAGATAAGCGCGGCTTTCGACTCCGCCGGCTTGCCCGGCTTGATCACGCCCGACTCGGTCATTTCCAGCCACAAATCGTTGCCTTCACGCGTTCGCTCGCCAACGCCGGCAAACACGGAGAAGCCGCCGTGATTCTTGGCAACGTTGTTGATCAACTCCATGATCACAACCGTCTTGCCGACACCCGCGCCACCGAACAATCCGATCTTCCCGCCCTTCAGGAAGGGCTGGATGAGGTCGATGACCTTCACACCGGTCTCGAACATCTCGGCGGTGGTTGCCTGCTCGTCAAAAGCGGGCGCCAGACGATGAATGGGCATTCGCTCTTTGTACTCAATGGGACCGAGTTGATCGACCGGTTCGCCGATCACGTTCATCACACGCCCCAGCGTTCCACGGCCCACGGGAACCGAGATCGGTCCGCCCTGGTCGATAGCTTTCATGCCGCGCACCATGCCGTCGGTGGCTTCCATGGCGATACAACGCACGCGGCCTTCGCCCAGGTGCTGCTGCACCTCGAGAATGACGTTGATCGGGCTGGGAACGGTGAAGCCGTCGCTCACCACTTTCACGGCCTGATAGATCGGAGGCAGGTGGCCTTCGGCGAACTGCACGTCCACCGCCGGTCCCGCGATTTGAATTACGTGTCCAACGTTTTGTGGCATAGATTTCAGCTCTCAGCTGTCGGCTTTCAGCCGTCAGCAATTAGCACTGGGCAATTAGCACTTAGCCTCGAAAGCGCTGGTTTACTTCGAACAAACGCCTGAATGGCTAAATGCCAACTGCTACTTGCTAAGTGCTTCTACTCCTACATTGCCGCCGCGCCGCTGACGATCTCGATAATCTCTTTCGTGATCTTCGCCTGGCGCGCGCGGTTCATGACCAATGTCAATGAATCGACCATATCGGTCGCATTGTTTGTCGCCGAATCCATTGCCGTCATACGGGCCGCATGCTCGGCGGCTACGGATTCCAAAAGCGCTCGGAAAATCTGGATGCTTACGTACTTCGGCAGCAGGGACCGGAACAACTCCTCGGGCGACTGCTCATAGATGTAATCGACCTGCGAGGTGCCGAACTGCGACGCAGCTTCCGGGCTACCGTCGGTCGGGTGCAGTCCCACGCCCGCGCTGATCGCCGCCTCTTTGGCTTTTTTCTTTTCTTCCTCGGTCGGCTCCTCGGCCAGCCGCACGGCTTGTTCGCCGATCTGTTCGATCGGGAGAACCTGTTCCACGATCAGCCGCTGCGCGATTACCGACTTGAACTCGTTGAATACTATGTAGACAGCGTCGATCTCCTCGCGGCAATAGCGACGAATTACACTCTGCGCCAACGCGGAGGCCTGAGCAAATTGCACTTTGCCCAGAATACCGACGTGCTCGCCGGTGATTTCGATGGCGCCGGCTCGCTCGGTCGCTTGCGGCTCCACATCGATTGACTCCACCAGATCAGCAAGGCTCTGCGTCTGCACTTTGGCCGCGGGGAAGCGACGGCGCAGGAAGTCGCGCCCTTTCCGGCCGACCGCCTCGATGTCGATGTTCTTTCCCGCTTTCGACTCCAGGAACCGCGAGGCCGCTTTCGTGATATTGGCGTTGAATGCGCCCGCCAGACCTTTGTCTCCGGTCACGATGATCAGCAGGATGTTCTTCTCTTCCCGCTGCGCGAGCAGAGGATGCTTCGGCTCGCCGGTCTCGGGATCGTAGATCTCCGCTCGCATCACCAGCGATTTCAGCACATTCGTCAGCATCTGGGCGTACGGACGCGCGGCCAAAGCGCGGTCCTGCGCGCGGCGCAACTTCGCCGCCGAGACCACTTTCATGGCCTTGGTGATCTGCCGCGTATTGATCACGCTGCGAATACGGCGACGGATGTCGAGAATGTTTGGCATGAATCAGTCGTTAGTCGTCGGTCAAAATCAAATGCTCGTCATCCTGAGCAGAGCCGTTTTTCAGGCGACGCGAAGGATCTCCACCAATAGAGACCCCACTATTTCGCTACCGCTTGCCTCTGTGCCACGAACTGCTGCTTCGCCTCTTTGATCACGCTCTGCATCTGTCCCTTCAGCGTGTCATCGAGAACCTTTTTCTCCATGATCGTCCGCAGAATCGCAGGATTGGTTGCATCGACGTACTTGTACAGTTCTTTTTCGAAATCGCGCACCTGATTGACTGGAAGATCGTCGAGGAAACCGCCCGTGCCTGCCATGATGATCAGAATCTGTTTTGAGAACGGCAGTGGAGAGAACTGGTTCTGCTTCAGCAACTCCACCAGTCTCTGCCCGCGATTCAACTGCGCCTGCGTGGCTTTGTCGAGATCGCTGCCGAAGGCCGCAAACGCAGCCAGTTCCCGATATTGCGCCAGTTCCAGCTTCAAGGTTCCAGCCACTTGCCGCATGGCCTTGATCTGGGCGCTGCCGCCGACGCGACTCACGGACAAACCGACGTTCACCGCCGGCCGTACGCCCTGGTTGAAGAGATCGGTTTCCAGATAGATCTGGCCGTCAGTAATCGAAATGACGTTGGTCGGAATGTAGGCAGAGACGTCGCCGGCCTGCGTCTCAATCACGGGCAAAGCAGTCAGCGATCCGCCACCGTTCTTGTCGCTCAATTTCGCCGATCGCTCCAGCAGTCGAGAGTGAAGATAGAACACGTCTCCGGGATACGCCTCGCGTCCCGGTGGGCGGCGCAGCAGCAACGAAATTTCGCGGTACGAGGCGGCGTGCTTCGAAAGATCGTCGTAGATAACGAGCGCATGGCGCTTGGTGTCGCGGAAGAACTCGCCCATCGCGGTTGCGGCATAGGGTGAAATGTACTGCATCGGCGCTGGCTCAGATGCTGACGCCGCCACGACGATCGTGTATTCCATCGCGCCGGCGTCCTCGAGAATCTTCACGACCTGAGCAATCGACGACCGCTTCTGCCCAATCGCGTTGTAAATGCAAATGAGGTCGTTGCCCTTGCTGTTGATGATCGTATCGAGCGCGACTGCGGTCTTGCCGGTCTGACGGTCGCCAATGATCAGTTCGCGCTGGCCGCGGCCAATCGGGATCATGCTGTCGATGGCCTTCAGTCCGGTTGCCATCGGCTCGCGCACCGGTTGACGATCAATGACGCCGGGAGCGAGGCGCTCCAGGGCAATGAATTTGTCGGTGGCGATGGGACCCTTATCGTCGATCGGCTCGCCGAGCGAGTTGACCACGCGCCCGATCATGGCGTCGCCCACCGGAACGCTCATGATGCGCCCGGTGCGCTTCACTTCGTCGCCTTCTTTGATCTCGGTATATTCGCCCAGCAGCACGACGCCGACCTGGTCTTCTTCCAGGTTCATGGCGATGCCGGCCACGCCGTGCGGGAACGACAGCAGTTCGCCGGCCATGACCTTGTCGAGCCCGTACACCCGCGCAATACCGTCGCCCAGCGTGATAACAGTGCCGGTCTCGTCCACGGAAATCTTCGTCTCGTAATTCTCGATCTGCTCGCGGATCAGTTTCGAAATTTCGTCTGCTTTGATTTGTGCCATAGAATCAGCTCTTAGTCCCGGCGGCTAGCTTCTAGCCGCTAGCTCCTAGCAAACCCGATTTGCTCCTGATACAAGCCAGGAGCACCTAGGAGCTTATCGATTCTTTAATCTTCTCCAACTGCCCCTTCACCGAACCGTCATAGATCGTGCTGCCCACACGGACGACAGCTCCGCCCAGCAAGGATGCGTCGAGCCCGTAGCTTGCCCGGACTTTCTTGCCTGTTGTCTTCTCGATCTGGGCCTCGAGGACGCGCTTCTCGGCGTCGCCCAATTCGCGCGCGCTGGAAATCTGCGCCTCGGCGAAGCCCAGCCGCGCGTCGAGTTCCTTTTCCAGTTGCTCAACAATCCTTCCGAGATACGCCAAGCGCCTGTGATCCATCAAGACTGCGACCAGATTGCGCACCTGCTTGTCGATTCCTTCGCGCTGCACAATCGCATCCAGCAACTTCCGCTTCTGATCAGCCGGGACCGCGGGATTCTCCCACACCCGACGCAAATCTGCACTCTCCGCATACAGCGAGGCAATGCTCTGCAGGCCGCCGATCGCGCGGATCGCGTCCAGATGCGCGGAAAAAACCACATCCGCGAACGCCCGGGCGTACGTATTGGCGACGGAAGCCACGATCTAGTTCTCGCCCTTTCCCGAATTGTCGCCAGCCGAGCCTAACTGTCCGGCGAAACTTCGCACCAAGGCCTGATCAGTTGCGGGTTCCACGTGGATCTGTTTCTGCGCCAGCCCAACTGCGAGATCGGCGGCATAGGACGTCAATTGACGACGGGCGGCCTTTGCGGCTGCTGCAATCTCCTGCTCCGCCGAAACGATAATCTTGCGCGCATCTTCCTGCGCTGCCGCTAGGATACGGGCTGCCTCGGCCGCACCCTCTTTCTCAGCGGCGTCACGGATCGCTTCAATCTCGGTGTCGAGCTTTCGCAGGCGCGCTTCAATCTCGGCCAGTTTTTGACGCGCTTCCGCGCTGGCCTTCTGCGCTTCCTGCATCGCCTTTTGAATGGCCGCCGTGCGGTCGCGGAACATTCCCGGCAGATACTTGCGACCGGCCCAGACTATGACTCCGGCGATCACAGCGAAATTGAGAATGACGCTCAGCCAGTACGACTGCTGCAGATTCAGTCCGGTGAGCCGCGAAATGAGTTGGACGGAAGACGAGTGTTTGAACTCGTCCATTTCGTCTTTCTCCTCGCCAGCAGCTTCACGGCTCTCGTGAGCTAGTTGCCGGCCCGGTCCGCCCCGCTCCGGCTCGGCGGTCAGCTGACTCTGTTGAGGAGCGGGCGCCTGTTCCTGCGCGCATGCAGGCAGGCCCACGGCGCTCATCAGCAGCAGCGCCAACGTACATGCCTGAAGCATTTTCCTGGTTGGATTCCTCAACGCCCCGCCCCCGCCGGCTGCAGCACCCGACGCACAATTTCCTGCGCCAGCGCCGCCACTTCGCCCTGCAGCCCTTTTTCAGCCGCAGCGCGGTCGCCTTCGATGTCGGCCTTCGCGGCTTGCACCTGCGCCTGAGCTTTCGTGCGCGCTTCACTCACCGCATTCGCCCGAGACTGCACAACTGCCTGGCGCTTCGCTTCCTGCGCCCGGAAGACCGCCGCCCGTGCAGCGCGTAATTTCTGTTCGTACTCGGACGTGCGCGCATCCGCCGCGGCTATATCGGCCTTGGACTTCTCGATCGCGCCCTCGGTCTTGCTGCGCCGCACTTCAAGCACGCGACGTAGCGGCTTGTGCACGATGGTCGTGTACAGCGCGTAGAGCAGCGCCAGCAGAATCACCGTCGGCACTGCTCCGAGCAGTAATTCCCCTAGTTGATGAACAGTCTGATCCATGTGGTGCTGATAGAGACCGGAAAATGAGGGCTATGAAAACTGTTAAGTCTAACGTCCGAATGAGTTTAATGTCAACGCAAGAAGATCGTTTTAGGCAAGTGATGGGAGCCGCAATGTCGCTTTGGGGAAGCACCAACTCCAGCAAATTTATTTGGCTCTGAACTGTTGTAAACACGAGGGTTATTTCCGCGATGTGAGCCATATGGCAGATTTCTGCACATATTCCTTGACTTCAAGCCAAACGGGGTTAGCATAGTAAGTATCACCTCCGATCCAATTCAGGATCGAATGGGCCGATAGCCAAGGAATGTCACCGCTTCTTGGTTGCCGGCCCATTTAATTTCTCCCCACACCGTTTAGACCTTGGCAACCCTCACGGGCCGCATCCCCGAGTGAAACCGCGGTTGAGGGTGGTCTAATTTCGACACATCCCTCAAGCCTGTTCGCCGCTCAGCAAGGAGTAGCCGTGACGCGCGTTGCCGCTTTTTTTCTGTGCTTGCTCGCCCTACTCGCAATCTGGCGATACTCTTCCAGGCAGCCTGAAGCGCCCGTCGCTGCCTCTCAGTCTCTTTCTGCCCGTGTCGAAGGAAGAACTATCTACTTCATTCCCATCGGAGACTTCCCCCGCGATCAGTTCGACCCACTCGTCCACTACTATCGTCAGAAATATGGCCTCGACATTGCCGTCCTGAAAAGCGTCCCCGTAGACCCGGCGACCAGAGACACCTCGCGACAGCAACTGATGGCAGAGCACCTTGCCGCAAGCGTGCACAGCGCCTTTCCCGAATACGCTGGCGACCCGAAAGCGATCTTGATCGGAGTCACTTCCGAGGATGTTTATCCGGTCTCAAAGGGTTGGAAGTTCGCCTTCGGCTGGCGGGATGGCGCAAATCGAACCGCTGTCGTATCGACTGCGCGATTGAGTCTACCGAACACTGCCGATTCTTCCGATCCGGATGTGCCGGGCACCCGTCTGCGAAAAATCGTCACCAAGGACATCGGCGTTCTGTACTACGGATTGGCCCAGAGTGCGGACCCGAAGAGTGTGCTCTACAACCAGATCATGGGGATCGAAGAACTGGATAATGTCGGCGAAGATTTCTGAATTGGGGCAAATCTAAGCTGAATACTAACTGAGCAGAAATTCCTTAGCCCGCCGTACCACCGACGCCGGCGCTTCAACTTCCAACTCCACCGATCCATCTTTATACTTCCGCGAATAAATCCGCGCCTTCGCCTCGAGCATCGCCAGCGTCTTCCCTTCTTTCTGCGGCACGCGCAGATGCACCCGACTGACGGGATCCTCTTCAATCATCTTGTCGATCCGTTCCAGGAGCGTATTCAAGCCCGTCCCTTCGACCGCCGAGACGTACACCGTTTGCGAACCCTCCCGCGCCGAGTCGGCCAGCAACGACTTCGCGACTTCCTCATCGAGCAGATCGACTTTGTTCATCACGCGCAGGCGCGGTTTCTTTTCCGCCTCGAGTTCCTTGAGGACAATTTCTACTTGAGCATCCTGCTCGGCTGAGAGTCGGCTGCCCGCATCCGACACATGCAGAATCAGCGACGCCCGCTGCACCTCTTCGAGCGTGGCGCGAAATGCCGAGACCAAAGTGTGGGGCAGGTTGCGGATGAATCCCACTGTGTCCGACAACAGAACTTTTCTCTTCGAAGGCAGATCCACGCCGCGAATCGTCGGATCCAACGTCGCGAACATTCTCGCCGAAGACAAAACTCCCGCCTTCGTCATCGCATTGAATAGCGTCGATTTCCCGGCATTCGTGTAGCCGACCAACGCCACAGTCGCGATCGGCGCGGACTCCCGCCGCTGCCGCTGCTGCGCACGAATGCGCCGTACGGTCTCGATTTGCTGTTCAACATGCCGCACGCGGCGCGCAATTTTCCGCCGATCGGTTTCGAGCTGGGTTTCACCAGGGCCGCGTGTGCCGATACCACCGCCGAGTTGCGACATTTCCACGCCGCGTCCGGCCAGCCGTGGCAGCATGTAGTGCAATTGCGCCAGCTCGACCTGCAACTGACCTTCACGCGTTCGGGCGTGCTTCGCAAAAATATCGAGGATCAGCTGCGTTCGATCGATCACTCGCCGCTCAATAATTTTTTCGATATTGCGTTGCTGCGAAGGACTGAGATCGTGATCGAAGAGCAGGACATCGGCATCGACCGAGGCAGCCGCTCCTGCGATTTCCTCAAGCTTGCCCGCGCCGATCAACGTCGCCGGATCGGGACGATCGCGCCGCTGCAAGATTTCGCCGACCACTTGGGCGCCAGCACTCTCCGCCAAGGTGCGAAGTTCCGCTAGCGATTCGTCGGCATCGAACTCAGGAATGCTTGGTTTGGCGTTGGATCTTGCCGCGCCGGCCGGGGAAGTCTGCATGGCAGCAGCTTCGCGCGCGGCCGAAGCCTGCCCGGTAACCGTTCCTCCCGCCCTTCGTCCTCGCGTTCTTACATCAATGCCGACCAGGAACGCGCGCTCACGATCCGGCTCTTGCGCCGTGCCTCGGGACACACGTCCGCCCACACGCGCGGTCTCGCGGGATTTCTTGCGATGAGAACTTCCCAAGCCGAAAAAGCCTATCCGTCGGTGCCCGAAGCGGTCGCCACGGTCGCGGCGGAAACAGCGGTTCCGGCAACCGCCTTCTCCGGATGCGCCGTATGGCCGACGTGCGTCGAGGCCACCCGTCCCATCACTACGGTTGAAATTGCGTGCTTGAAGATGAGTTGCTCCTGACCATTCGCCTCCAGCACAACGGAGTACTTGTCAAAGGAGCGGATGCGGCCCGTCAACTTCACGCCACTCAGCAGATAGATCGTGATGCTTGCTCTCTCTTTGCGGGCCGTGTTAAGGAAGGAATCCTGAATGTTCTGCGCCGGCTTATTGTTGTCCATAGCCGATCTCCTCGGTAGATAGACTTCCAACCACCGCCCTCGGAGTGCCCCGAAGGCAGGCAAAGCAAACAGCTTGTTCGCGAAAGCCTTCCCGCGCCTACGGAACAAGGGGGGACAACCCCACTGACGCGAAACCAACATCGGTTAACTTCAGCGGGTAGTTGTGAACACGATACGGCGATCGCTGCCGCTTTTCAACCAGTAACTTCCTCGAAGCTCTCCGGTCAGTTGACAGCCTAAGTCGGCCGAGTGCAGACTTTCCTCGACTCGGCGTGACCTTGGGACGCGTTCCCCGAGGCCCGCGAACCGATTTTTCACTGCAGCCGTCTTTTACCGAATGCCGCCTCACCTCTGGCCTTCGGAGACCCACAACCTGCACCACCCAGTTGGCGGAGGATATCCGATGGATCATTTGTTCACTGTGACAGCTTCATTCGTTGCGCCCACCATTAGCGGCTCGGAAGCAACCATGCTCATCTTGCGCTGGTTCCACTTCATCGCCGGCATCACCTGGATCGGCCTGCTCTATTTCTTCAACCTGGTGAATGTCCCTTTCATGAAGCAAGTGGACGCAGCGGCCAAGCCCAAAATTCTCCAGTACATGACGCTGCCCGCGCTGAACTGGTTCCGGTGGAGCTCGCTGGTGACCGTTTTCGTTGGATTCTGGTACTGGGGACAGTTTCTGGTCGCGCCCGATGCCAAGCGTCAGGGCGTCGGCCAAGGCAGCACCATGAGCTTGTTTCTGCTGTTGTGGCTGGCGGTGTTCTTCATTCTGTTCATGGTGATCAAAAAGATGACGCCCAACGGATACGTGTTAGGCGTGATCACGGCCATTCTGGTGTACGCGGCGGGATGGGTGTTCGTAAACTACACGCCGGTCGGCGGAGACGATAATCACGTGCTCTGCATCGGCGTCGGCGGAGGATTCGGCATTGTGATGCTGTTCAACGTATGGGGCATCATCTGGCCGAACAACAAGAAGATCATTCGCGGAACGCTGGCCGGCACGCCTCCTGCGAATGCTGCCATTCTGGCGCGCCAGGCATTCCTGGCCTCGCGCATGAATTTCTTCCTGTCCGTACCGCTGCTCTTCTACATGGCCGCAGCCTCGCACTTCTCGAGCACGGTGATCTTCGGGAAGTAAGAAAGTCGGATTCCGTTGCGGATGCAGAAAGAATAAAGCCCCATGCCCATCGGCGTGGGGCTAAGTTTTGTCCGGCGAAAAAAGAAAGGGAGCCGGAATACCGGCTCCCTCGTAGAGCGAGCAATATAGACCTAGAAGGTAAACTTCGCCCCTAAGCGAATGTTGCGCGAAAGCTGCCAGAGATTCGGGTTCCCGTAATTATTGTTCTTGATCAAACCGCCTGCGCTGGTGTTAGCCGTGACCGTTGGGTCGTAGCCAGTCTCAGCTGCTTGATAGAACGCTGCTCCACCAAAAACGTTCTGCCCGTTGGGGAAGAACTGTGAGGTGAAGTAGTTCGAGTTGAATCCCTCCCAGTACGATACGACGGAATGCTGGTTGAGCACGTTGGTTAAGGTCGCCTGGAAGCTGAGAACCTGGCGCTCGTTGTTCTTGTTCACCTTGATGGCATGACCGACGTTGAGATCGGTCTGCGTGTACCAAGGGGTACGGCGAGTGTAGGGAGTGCCGAATGCGATAGCTCCCTGGGCGCCCGAAACGGGGACCCACTTGCCGCGCCCGAAGATGTACGTGGCTTCGAAGGGGGAACCACCGTTTGACAGGCCCACGTCAGTGAAGGAACTCATCGGGCTGCCCTCGTAGGCAACCTGGAAGAGTCCGAACGTCGTGGTCATGCCCTTCCAAGGCAAGTTGTAATACGCGTTGCCCTTGAAGGTGTTCGGACGATCCGTCGGCAGCGGCCCGTTGGTCGACTTTCCGTTGGCGCCGAAATAATAGAACGGTTCGTCGAACGCACGCGTGGTGTCCGGCGAGTTGCGTCCAGTCGTGCCACCATCGATCTGGTCAGTGGTGGTCAGGCCGGTGTAGTTACCCCAAAGGCTGCTATAGGTATAGCTGAACATTCCAGCGAAACCTTTGCTGGCAGTCTTGGTGAGCCGGAATTCCAAGCCGTCGTAATTGCGGATAGCGACCGGGTTATTCGGGCAGGTCGGGCAGGTGCCAAACGTGCCGCTCGTGTTGAACGCGAAGTTCGAGATGCCGAATGCCGATCCAATGGATTGCAGGTAGTTCGCGTACCCGTCGATCGTCTTGTTGACGCCTTGGCCCGGATTGACAATCGTATACATCTCAAAGTTATTAGGGTCCGCCAAAGACGCGTCTTCAATGACGTGGTCCAGACGACGGCGGTCATAACGCGCCTCGAACGCCCAATCCCTGGCGATCTGGTAATCAACGCCCGCGACGATCTCGTGCTGGCGATAAGGCTTCACGCCAGGCGCGACCGGTTCCCACGGACGGAGATTGACGTTTTCGATCAGCGAAACGCCGCTGGGATCAGTCAATGACACAGGAGTTACGCCACCGGCGAAGTTGGCCGGCGTTGTGGGTCCGCCATTCGGGCAAGCGCGACCGTTCACGAAGGTTGAGGTGATATCGGAATTGCTGAATCCGCCGCTCGCATCTGGACCAAGGGCGTAGGTGCACTGTTCGAACACCTGCGCGCCCCAGGAAGTCTGCGCGAGCAACAGCTTCATGACATCGTTGACCACGCCATAGCTGCCGAAAATCTTCAGCTTGCCATTCCGTGATCCCCATGCTGCGCCAAGGCGAGGTTCGATCTTGTCGCTCCACGAGAAGTTAATGGAGGTGGGCGGGGTCTGGCCAGCGGAGATCAGCCCCGGAGGAACTGGCAGGTTTTCCTTCTCGATACGGATACCGAGATTCAGAGTCAGGCCGTGACCAACCGTCCAGGAATCCTGAGCGAAGAAGGCATGGTTCCAGTCGACTGCCGGCTGGGGCAGAATGGTCGCGAAGTCCTGAATGGTTGCATAGCCATATTGCCCAGCGCAACCTCCCCACTCGGTCGTAAGTGTGGTGCAGTTATTACCACCCGGCAATGTGCTGGCACCGTGGAACTGGCCCGCGCCAACGTTCAGCAAGACCAAGGGCACGTTGCCGTTCTGAGCAATCACGTTCGACAAGTGGTTGAGCTGGTAGCCGAACTTGAAGTTGTGCGTTCCGGCCCAACCGCTTTTGAAGAAAGCCACGTCTTCATTCAACTGGTAGTGCTTGCTGGCGTTGTACAACGTGTAGCTTTGGTTGTAGGGAGTCGTGCTGGTGCCCCCAGGGTTTGCCAGACCGGCGGGCAGGAGTGCGCCGCTGTTGTCTAGCGTGCCAACACCACTGCTGTTCCACTGCAGGTCCGGAGACGAGGTCGGCCATCCGAAGTCATGGTAGTTCGAAAAGAAATAGCCGAAGCGGGTGGTAGAGACGACCTTCGGATTCAGCGTAATGTCGGCGCCCACGTTATATGTCGCGTTCGGGGCTGAGAAACCGAGGCCATGTGAATAAAGCGTCAAGGGACTGAAAATCGCACTATTCAGTTCGTAACCAGCCTGAGAGCTGATCGGATCCGCGGTGGGCAAGCTGTCTCCCGTCTCGCGGGCGTACTGGTAGAGCCAGGAACCGTAGAGGCGGATCTTCTGCGTCGCAGTAAAGTCCAGGCGACCCGTGGCGAAGTACTGCTGGTTGTCCTGGGTGAAGTATTGGTTTCCAAGAGCGCTATTCGGGCAACCGCCAACCTGAGGGGCATTGCAGATCGCAGGACTGAAGTTCACATTTCGGGCCCGGGAGTTGTACGAGGGGGCAAAGCCGAGGAAGAACCACAGACGATCCTTTAGGACGGGCCCGCCAACCGTAAACCCAGGCTGAGCGATACGGAAATGGTCTCTCTTCGGCGAATAGGTCTGTGAATCGTTGTCGAAACCTGCAGGGATGCTCGATCCCGGAGTGGGATCGTAACGCAACGTAGCGTTTTGAGCGCCGTCCAGCGCATCGGATTCATAAGTAGTGAAAAAGGAACCGTGGTAGGCGTTGCTACCCTTCTTCATCACAACGTTCACGACACCGCCAAGAGCGCCGCCGTGTTCGGCTTCGATACCCGACGTCTTGACCTGGACTTCCTGAATGAACTCGAAGGGAACGTTGGCCTGGGAAGCGCCGCCGGAGATGTTCTCCGTGTCCTGGCCCTCGACAAGATAGGTGCTCTCCGAATCGGCAGCGCCGCCGACGGAGAAGCCAACCGCCATACCATTGCCGCTACTTCCAGGCAGCGAACCGCCGGTGCCGCCTGCTCCCATGTTAGCGGAGCCGCCGGCAAGAGGTTCGTTACGCGCCATGGGCGCGTACTGAATTACCGACTGGAAACTATAGCCGTGGGGAACGTCGTTGATCACATCGCTGGTGACGTTGGTCTGGTTCGTATTGGTAGTGACATCGATCGCCGGCGCCTGTCCAGTTACTTCGACGACTTCGGCGGCCGTACCAACCTGCAAAGTAATATCAACACTGGGAAGGTGGCCTACTTCCAAGGTCACACCTTCGCGCTTCACCGTCTTGAAACCCTTTGCTGATACTTCGATGGTGTAAATCCCGGGTGGCAGGTTAGCGAACCGGTAATAACCAGTCGACTCACTGTCCAGTGCTTTGTCGCCAGCGAGCGCTGAGCTTCGCACTATGACGTGAGCATTCGAAACGACTGCGCCGCTGGCATCTTTCACCGTGCCCTGCAAGCCGGCCGTGGTTTCCTGGGCGAACAATAGCGGTAGCGCGAAGACTACTGCCAACAATGCAAGTAGCCTGCTCAAGGTTGCAAATCGCATTTCCTGCCTCCTGAATTTTTCTTTCACGTGGAACTCGGATCAAAGCGCCTCAAAGAATCCTGGAATTCGGCGCGATCCGGTGGTCTTGCAAACTGTTTCGAGACCTCTTAAATCTTTTTGGTGAGAGCTGGGAACTAAAGAACACCGCACCGCAAACAGCTGCCTGTCTTCGCAGGCTTAATGCCCCTTGACTGCCAATTTCTGGAGCACGTAGATAACATTCGAACACTCCCTCAATGCAACTGAGAAACCAAACAGTGCATACTCACAAGCTTCTTATTTTGAGTGTCTTACCTTGTGACAAATTTGGCTGCGTCCCAAAATCAGTAGGAATTGAGCGCGGATCATATGACAATCAGTAGATTCCGGTCAAGAAAATATTTTGGGAGGCTAGCGGTGCTTTTTAGTGGGGTGAGTGGTGGAACGGGTCGCCACTTCGCCGGGAGCGAGGACTCGCCGGACGATCGGCGTGTTTAACTTGTACTTGCGCTCGGTCACGGTGCCTGCATCGTCTTTGACTCGCAGGATGAAGACCGGGAGAGTTCCTTCCTTGTCGAAGTCTTCTTTGGTGATGGTCACAGGCAGAACTCCGTTGAGGCCGTGTTCGCGGTATGCCGTTTCGTAACGGTGCTTCCGGACGTTCCAGGTGAAGACGCGGACCTGATCATAGTCGTAGGAGAGGCCGTCGTGGGGATCGGTCAGCAGGCATAGATATTGGGAGACCTTCTTATCTCCGTCCGACACTTCGTCGAGCGCGAAGAATGCCACAAAGCGCTGGCCTTCGGCGTATTGCGCGATCTCAAGAGGGACGTCGACGTCGACCATCCGCGAGAGCACCCATCCGACGCGGCCTTGGTCATCACGAACCAGCCACCAGTCTTCCAGCGCCGGTCCGGCAGGGGCCTTCGTGCCGGCACGTCCTGCCACGAACTTCGGCGGCGGCGCGGATCCCGGTTGCTTCTCGGCTGTCTCGCGCTTCAGGAGAGCCACTTTCACACCTGATGCGAGCTGGTAGAGGTGCTCCGTTTCTCTGCCGGGAATGATGTGCAGATTGGTCTCGTTGCGCATGACTCCGGGCGCTTGCACGGGATCGTTCAGATTGTCCTGCGTGAGTTTCTGCAGACCATCGTAAGTCTTCTCGTCCACGAGGAAGCGCTGTTCGATCCAACCTTCCAGTCCGCTGGCGGTGCGCACCCGGGCGAAGCGCTTCTCGCGATCGATGATCTCGACGCGCTCACCGTTCTTAACGTTGCCGACGCGGTTGTAGATGGCTGCGACTTGATCGCGCAGCGCAGCTTGTGGCGCGGAAACATAGGCGACTTCGAGGACGCGATGGCGTCGAGTGCAACCGGCCAGCGCCATCGCCACAGCGAGAACGAATGCCGCGGCGCAATGAACACGGGATGAACCAAATACTCTCACCATGCGTATGTCGTGGGACTTCTCACTATAACGCGTTCCAGCTTGGACTCGCGGCACGGAGGTTTACGCCTGATGGACTGCCTTCAAGGGTTTCAATGCGTTTCAAGACAACGGTACTTGCGGTCGGTTACCATAGATACGGCCCTTTTTGTCCAGCGGGTTAAGGCCTCAGGCTGCCGGAGAACGGTTTTCTGCGTCTAAGAGAATGGGGATCGTTTGCGATGACCGATTCGCCGAAGTCCATCGAGAAGAACCAGAGAGATAGAGAAGGTACAGAAACATTCATGAGAACTGAAGTCCGCAATCGTCTTGCTTTCGGATCACTGGTCATAGTGATCGTCTGCGCCTTGAGCTTGTTCACCTCAACGCAGGACACGCTCGACTCCGTGCTGCGTCCTCCGAAGGGATCACAGGTCGCCATCGTCGTGTTCGAGGACTTGGAGTGTCCGATGTGCCGTCGCACTGCTCCGCTGGTTGAGCAGGCTTCGAAGACCTACAAGATCCCCGTCATACGGCACGACTTTCCGCTGCCGATGCATCCCTGGTCGTATCAGGCGGCGGTAATGGCGCGCTATTTCGACACCTTCTCCAAGTCGATGGGCAACGAATTCCGCGACTACATCTTCGAGAACCAACTCGAAGTCAACATCCAGAATCTGAAGTCGTTTGCGGATAAGTTCGCGGCCGCGCACAAGGTCGATGTGCCGTTCATTCTCGACCCCAATGGGAAGTTCGCCGCTGAAGTGAACGCAGACCGCGATCTTGGTAAAGCTCTCAAGCTCGACCACACTCCAACGGTCTACATCGTGAGCAGCCGCAATCCAAACCGGCCTTACGTCGAAGTCAAAGACAATAACCAGCTGTACTCGACGATTGACGCGATGATGAAGGAATAGTCGCTGGTCGTTGGCCGTTGGCCTAAGTTGTTCGCTCCGCGAATTGGCGAAAGACTATCGACCAACGACTAACGACGCCTTCTATTCCGGCCTACCTGTGTAGTGCTCCGTCGCGTGGACATGTTCGTGATCCTCGAGCGATTCCAGGTGCGTGATCACTTCTGCGGGCTTGCCTAGTTCCACGGGCAATCTCTCTTCGAGCGCCGTTGCCAGACGATGCGCTTCTCCAACCGCGGTCGCGTGCGGAAACAGCAAGTGGACTTCGATGATCTGGCGATATCCGGTCGTGCGGTAACGCACGCCGTGATAGGCGATCTCGAGTTCATTGCAGATTGTGTCGAGCTTCTCGCGGATCTGTTTGCCGGTTTGCGGATCGGAGTAATCGAGCAGCCCGACGGCGGAACGCCACGTCATTCGTCCGCCTGACCACAGGATATTGATAGCGACTGCGATCGCGACCAGCGGATCGAAAGGCTTCCATCCAGTCAGCATGACGAGAGCGAGTCCGGCGACGACACCGAAACTGGTAAAGCAATCGGTGAGCACGTGCTTGCCATCCGCTTCGAGGATGAGCGAGTGACTGCGCTTGCCGACGCTCAGCAGATACCATCCAAGCCACGCGTTGAGCATTCCAGCGGCGAGCAGCATTAACGTGCCCGAACCGAGATGCTCGAGCGGCAATCCCATCATCCACTTCTCGATGGCTTCGAAGAGAATCCAGAGAGCGGCGATTACGATCATCGCGCCTTCGAATCCGGCGGAGAAAAAACTGATGCGCTCGTATCCGTAGAGGAAAGTCGGCGCTGCGGGTTTCGCGCTCAGCCGCAGGCTGAACGCAGCGAAGGCGACCGCGATCACATGCACAACGGACTCTGCGAAGTCGGAGAGGACTGCGGCAGATCCGGTGACGTAATACGCGGTGGTCTTGCCAAGCAACATCAGGACACCGACTGCGAGGGACAGGCGCATGGCGAAGCGGGCAGCGCGGAGCTCGTCCTGATCGCGAGTGGCTAATTTCGGGAGCGGGTTGGCAGCGATGTCGGACACAGATTTTCCGGAATGAGGAATCGTGCCATGAACAGCGACGGGGGGAATGTGATTGGGATCACGCGCGGAAGGCGTTTTCTTCGGGGAAACATTGGGGCTGTTTCCGTTTTGGGAAGTGACGGATGCCATTGAGTAGAGGCCGCCGGCCGATAGACCTTGCCATACTGATCCGGCACGGCATCAAGGCTTGCCCTGACACGGTTCTTTGGATTGACACCTCCCCGCAGTTAAGCTAGACTAAGCTAGACTGATTGAGAATTCACTATGAGTGAAATCGGCGCCTTCCAAGCCAAAAATACGCTGGGTACGCTGCTCGATCGGGTGGAGAACGGGGAGGAGATTGTCATCACTCGGCATGGGAGAGCGGTGGCGCGGCTGGTTCCCAACCATCGGATGGTGGATCGAAATCAGACTCTGGCGGCGCTGGAGCGAATCCGCAAACGGGCGCAGCGACTGCAGCAGGAAAAGCCCGAAGCGTTCGATTGGCCCGCTCTACAGAAACAGAGAGATCAAGGCCGGCCCTGATTCAGGCTTGCTCGTATGAGCTTCGTTCTCGACAGTTCGATCGCGCTGGCCTGGGTGTACAGCGACGAAACCACACAGGCTGTAACACAGGTATTCGGTCTGCTCAGCGATAGTGGCGCTTGGGTTCCCGGGTTGTGGCGTCTGGAAGTAGCAAATGTTTTAGAGATGGGCGTACGGCGGAAACGACACAGCGCCGACTTCCGCGATGCCACGCTAGCGGATCTGGCACAGCTTCCGATTCAGGTCGATGCAGACACCGATCGTAAGGCATGGGACGCAACGTTGCATCTGGCGATTCGCCATCAACTGACCCTGTACGACGCGGCGTACCTGGAATTGGCTCTGCGCAAAAATCTGGCTCTGGCGACGCTGGACGAAGCACTGCGGAATGCAGCGGGTGGCGAGAACGTTAGCTTGATGGGATGACGTTGAACGGCGCGCCGTCCGGTTGCGGATCTAAATTTAGGTCTCGACCATTGGAGCACGAAACAGTGTTAGAAAAACTATTCCGGTCGGCAACGTGAAGTCAAAAAGCCCCACTTCTCGCAGGAAACGCGAGAAATGGGCACCCAAGTCTAGCTCCTCAGTAACCACTGACAGTTATGGTCGCATTCGGGCTGCTAGTGATGCCACCCGCCGAGGCAGAGATCGTCACGGTTCCATCTGAGCCCGTGGTTCCAGTTGGGCTTACAACTCCAGCGGAAACCGTGGCGATGGTAGTGTTACTCGAAGTCCACGTGGCCACAGATGTGATGTCCACGGATCCGTTACACGTTTGCGCCGTAGCCGTGATGGCTATGCTCGTTATGCCCCCATTGCTGATGCTTCCGTTGGTCGGGCTGAGCGAGATCGAAGTGATGCATCCGACAATTACGGTTAACGACTGGGTGCCGGTGATGGAGGGGTTGTCATTGGAAGTCGCGGTAACGGTTGCCGAACCTGTCGCCACCGACGTGACTAATCCCGTGTTGCTGATCGTGGCGGTCGTGGTGGGGCTCACCGTCCAACTCACAGAAGGGTTGCCGGTGCTGCCATCGTTAAACGTGCCAACGGCGAACATCTGCACTGTATTATTCGTGTTTCCCGTCTGGATTGTTGGCGTCGCCGGTCCGACAGCGAGCGACGACAATGTTGGCTTTACGAAGAAGCCGCGGCAGCTGGCGCCCAGGGCTAATGTTGCGAGCGCGGCGAACGCGCCAATCAGTCGGAGTTTTTGATGCTTCGAGGACATGTTGGTTGAGACTCCTTGGGCGCGCCGCTCAGCTGCTGTGAGTTTCCCAGATGATTCTGATACGAAAATTGTAGCAGAGAAGAATCCAGCGGCGCGCACTCCGGTAACGAGAAACCCGCGCGGAACCATCCCTGGCAATCGCCCTGCCCATCACGGCGCAGTCCGATTCCCCTGTAGAACGGCGATGCTTCGGAAGCTTGCAAAAAAATGCTGCGGAGGCGCCGGCGCCCCCGCAGTGTTCGCCACTATTTACTTACAAACTGCATTTACGAAAGCTGACAATTCCTACTTACGATGCTCTTCTTTCGGTGCAGGACTCGAGTGCTGCGCCTTGGGGGGCGGAGGACTCGAATGATGCGATGAGTTTTCGCGCGGCGCGCTTTGGGCAGGCCGCGAGTTGCTGTGAGACTCGTTCGACGGACGGCTTTCGTTGGCACGCGTTTCGTTGTTCCGATTCTGGTTCTGGAAATTCGAATTGCTGTGCTGGGTAGCCGGCGACGATCCGCTCTTCGACGGCGGAGTGAACGACCGAAACCCTGCGTTCGATCCGCCATGATTTGCGGGTGCCGATCCGGCACGCGCCTCGCGAGGTGACATGGCAGGAGCGTGGTATTCGCCCCCGGCGTTTCTGGCGGCAACCACCGAGTGAGAACTGAAATCGCCGGGCCGCGACGTGGCTGCGATGGCCGGACGTCCATGGTTTTCAGAAGCAAAGTTCTGACGATTCTGGCTCGCCATGTGCTCGTGTTCCGTCTGGGCCGCGAGCGCTGCCTGGTGCGGCTCGTGCGCGTACGATTCTTCTTGCGCCGTCGCCCGTGCCTGGATGCCGCCCTCGCCGCCGTTGAAGGCGACGTGGTTTTCATTGACGACCACCGTCCGGTTATAGACGTTGGTCACATTGGTGACGCTGACATTGGTCACGGAGCGGTTGTAATAGAACGCTCCGCCGCGCCACTCGCCGCCAGCAAAGCCGACGCCGCCGTAGCCGAAGCCGTAGTTGATGCCGCCATAGAAGCCAATATGCGGGCCCCAATATCCCCCATGCCACGCATAAAATCCCCCGCCCCAGCCCCAGTATCCGGGCGTCCACAACAGGCCCACAGGCGCCACAACCCAGGTGCCGGGCACCCAGTAGTAGCCGCCATCGTCATTCCATCCCCAATAGCCTGGCGTCCAGAAATAGCCCGGTCCGGGACAAATCGGCTGCGCGTAGATCGGCAGGGCGGGCGGTCCGACGCGGACCGAAATACCCACCGCAATTTGCCCAAACGACGCAGCTCCCAACGACAACACCACCAGCGTCAACAATGCCCAACGAACGACAGATCGATTCATCTTCATGGCCCCGACAGAAAGGTTAAGTGTTAAATGCCATTGTGACGCAAAATGCCACGTTGGCTCTAATTACGTTCCTCCCATGTAAACACTGGACTTTCGAGTATGTTGCGAGGGGCGGAGATTATTTGGAATGTGGGAGTTGGGAACGGTGGGACGGGCCGGATCCCCTGCTGGCTGAGTTCATTCTCTGACTCTCGCTCAAGGATCTGCGCCCACCCCACGCGGGCGCGCGCTGTTCAATTTCGACCACTCACTTTTCGGATTCGAACAGCTCGAGCACGAGCCAGCCCTTCCTAGCGGCTTAGGCGGTTCATTTTCATAAGATCCGCCCGACGAACTGCTGGCGATGAGATTGCTTTCCTGAGGGTGGAACATCTCGTCCAACGAGGGAAGCTTATGCACGCTCTTCTGCAAGACCTGCGCTACGCGCTTCGCCAGGTACGTAAGAACCCATTATTCACGTTGGTTGTAGTGGCTACGCTGGGACTAGGGATCGGGGCGAGCACCGCGATCTTCTCGGTGGTAAATGCAGTTCTGCTTGCGCCTCTGCCTTATCGCGACGTCGACCGCTTGATGATGATTTGGGGAAACAACCCGTCGAAGGGCGATCGTGAGTTTCCCATTACCGGAGGAGACTTCACTGACTGGAAGCAGAAAAACGATGTGTTCGAAGATATCGCCCCTTCGTATGACGACGAAAAGACGTTAACGGGCGCCGGGGAACCGAAGCTGGTGATTGGGTACACCATTCGTCCCAACTACTTCCGGATTCTCGATGTGGCGCCAAAGATGGGGCGCACGTTTACGGACGAGGAGGCAAGGTCGGGCGCGAAAGTGGCTGTGCTCAGCGACAAGATGTGGAGAACGACGTTCCACGCGGATCCGCAGATTGTTGGGAAATCGATCACGCTCGATTCGACGCCTTATGCCGTGGTTGGCGTGATGCCTCCGGCGTTTAATTTTCCGTCGCTCACCGAACTATGGATGCCGCTTTCGATCTCTCCGGCGGCGTCCGGCGATTACGACCCCAGCCATCGTTACATTCGCGTGTTGGGGCGTCTGAAACCCGGCGTCTCGGTGGAGCAGGCGCAGGTCCGGATGAACGTGTTGGAACGTCAGATTGCTGCGCAACATCCGGACACGGACGCAGGCAATGAAACGTTGGTTGAGCCCCTGCGGCATCAACTGGCGGGAGACATTCGGGGTCCGCTGCTCGTGCTGTCTGGGGCTGTTGCGCTTGTTTTGTTTATCGCGTGCGTGAACATCGCGGGGTTGTTGCTGGCACGGGCGGCCAGTAGGAGAACGGAAGTTTCGGTGCGGGTCGCGCTCGGGGGGAGCCGGTGGCGTCTTCTGCAGCAGTTTCTCAGCGAGAGTTTCCTATTTTCGCTGCTCGGGGGCGGACTGGGTGTACTGCTCGCGGTGTGGTGCACACATTTCCTGCTCGCCATTTTTCCCAATGGCGTAGCGAATCTGAGTATCCCGAGAGTTGAAGCCATTCCGATTGACGGACCTGTGCTGTGGTTTGCGTTGGGCACCACGGTGGCGACCGCGCTGCTGTTCGGAGCGATCCCAGTATTGCAGTCGGCGGACGTAAGCGGAAACGACGCGCTGAAGGAAGCGGGTCGCGGGCTGACAGTCAATTCGCGATCCGCGCGATTGCGCCGCGCATTGGTCACGGCAGAGATTGCGCTCTCGCTGGTGTTGCTGCTGGGAGGAGGACTGATGGTGGAGAGCTTTCAGCGCGCGTATCGCGTCGATCTGGGATTTCGCTCGGAGAGATTGCTGGGGCTGGAAGTGTTCTTGCCACCAAACCGATATCCCGAGAATGAGCCGCAAAAGCGAAGCGGCTTCGTGAACGAAGTGATGAACCGGCTCAAACAACTGCCCGGAGTGGAATCAGTGGCCGTCGCGAATTATCTGCCACTCACGGGATTTTGGGGAACAACGGACTTCGGCATCGAGGGGCAGCCATCGGGCAAGGGAGTGCCGAAGCCATTTGCCGACAATCGTCTGATTACGCCGGGATATTTCTCGACGATGGGAATCGCAATGCTCAGCGGGCGCACGTTCACAGATTTGGATCGACCCGGCAGCGAAAAAGTGGCGATCGTCAATTCGACTCTGGCAAAGCGCCACTTCGGGAGCGTGGATGCGATTGGCAAAGTTCTGGAAACAGAGGATTCAGGAAAGATCGATCGATGGAGAGTGATAGGAGTTGTGTCGGACGTAAGAGCCTTCGGACCGGAAGAGGATGCCCATGCAGACTTTTACCGTCCATTGGAGCAGCTCCCTTATCCGTTTCTTGGATTTGCCGTGCGCACCGTGGGTGATCCCAGTGGATTGCTTAAGTCGGCAGAACAGGCCATCTGGGATGTCGACAAAGATCAGCCAGTCTTCGACGCGATACCGATGGCAAAGCTTGCCAACCAGGCAGTGACATTGCGGCGCGTCAGCACGATCTTGCTGGCTAGCTTTGCGGTCCTCGCATTGTTGCTTGCGGCGATTGGCCTTTACGGATTGATGGCGTTCTCAGTGTTTCAGCGGACTCATGAAATTGGACTTCGGATGGCCTTGGGGGCGCGGCACGCCGACGTGTTGCGGCTGGTTGTAGTCCAGGCGATGTGGCTGGTCCTGATTGGTGAAGGAGTGGGATTGGCAGCCGCGCTGGTGTTGACGCACGCCGCATCGGGCTTGCTCTATGGAGTCAGCGCGAGTGATCCGTTAACGGTAGCGGGAGCTATGGGCGTGCTGACTCTGGTTGCGCTGGCAGCGGCCTATATTCCGGCGCGCCGCGCGGCGAAGGTCGATCCGATGGTGGCGCTAAGGTACGAGTAGGGCGTTCGGCACTCGCAAGCGAAAATCAATTCACTTTCTTGCCGCGTGGGATGCGCTGATCGATGGGTTTGCGGCCGGCGAAGCCTTCTTCAACTCCGTGCCAGTGAGTGATGGCTTTCTCGCCGAGCTTCCAACAGAGCAGGATGATCTGGCCTTCGACTTCGCAGGGAAAATCGAGCAACCCGATGCCGAGATCTTTCACCTGCACGCCGATCGAGTCGATCTCGGCGAGAGCGTCTTTGGCCCGCTGCTCAGCCTTCACGCGCTCGGCCTTGCGCCGCGCGAGCGAGACGATGTCGAGAAACATTCCGCCATTCAGAAAAATGCGGTGATGCAACTCCTGCTGCTCGGCCTCGAATTCCTCCATCGATGTCTTGGCGCTGATGGCAGTTCGGAGCAAGGATTCGAGCACCGGGAGCAGCGAGTGAGCTTCGTCGAGAGTGAAGGTGCGATCGGCCATGTATCTCTATTTTATCGCACGTCAGGTGCGAAACGTAGTACCGCGCGCGACACGATCGGGCAGCAAAAATGCGGCTGGAGAACGAAGTCGCAGATGCAAAGAGAACGGATTAGTGCGTGCGGCCGTGCGACGGATCAGGCGACGTAGCTGTGTTCAGGTCGATGTGCAGGCCTTGCGCAGGGGCGGTTCCGGGCGGATAGCAGTTTCCGTCGGGATTGTAGTTGGTGCAGTGCGCGGCCACATCTTTGCGCCGGGGCGATTGCGCGAACTGCCAGACTTCGGCTGAGCCCACGCCGCTTTGCGCTGGACTGGGCGGGTGTTGCGCCACGCATCCCGGAGCCGGCGGGCAGGCGTCGTTGATCGCCCAGTAGGTGATGGCGCGTTCGCCGGCGCTCTGGCGGATGTCCTCGGCGGTGATGACGTTTCCGTCGTCCGCGTTAGGAATGCCGGAGCAATAGATTCCAGCTCTGAATCCGGCGGCGATGACGCCATCCACCCAGGCGTAGATGTAGGCCTTCTGCTCGGGAAGCATTCGTCCGCCCTGCTCCTGATCGAGAAAGATGATCGTGTCGCGGGGAAAGCCCTCGCGGCGCGCCCTGGCCGCGGCTTTCAGCGAGTCGGCGTGGCCGAGCTTCTTTGCATTCGCGACCGTTTTCAGTTCCGCATAGAGGCGTCCGTTGAAGAGGACAAGGAAGCCGAAGCCCGCAGATTCGACGGCGGCGCGATGTCCGACCCACGAGTTCGTCGATGCGCCGGGAGGATGGTTGAGCCAGTATCCGGTGTACGAAAATGTCTGGCGCAGGGTTCTGAGATTGGCGTCGCCGGGGTAGTCGTTGCGGTCGAAACCGAGATAGGCGCCAGCAGTTTGCGACCGCCCCAATGCCGTGAGTATCCCTGCCAGCGCGACCATCGTTAGCACAATTCGTGACACAAGAATTATGTTACCTGAGTCGCTTGGGCATCCCGATCGCGACTTTCGTCAGGCCGCAGTCGGTAACGCTTATCCGCCAAACATCCATCGTCGTTCCCGCGTTGTTGAGAGTGGCGACTGACCGCAGCCGACCAGAGACCCCCCGGACGGGTCGGCTTAGTGAGTAAGGTTCAAGGGGTCCTTCGGTCGTCGTGACGCGGATAATGCCCGCGCCACTCCTCCCTCAGGATGACAGAGTCGTGGAAATGCTAGCCGCCGATGTGGACCATGGTTCGTGAGGCGGGGACGAAGTCTGGTTCGCCGATGTGGTGACGTTCTTCCTTCTTCATCACGACGCCGCGAATGAATTCGGCCAACTCTTCGTCGGTTGCGCCGCGCTTCATCTGCGCGTGCAGGTCGTGATCCCACACGGAGAACAGGCAGGTGCGAATCTTGCCATCGCTGGTGATACGGATGCGGCTGCAGTGTCCGCAGAAGGGATGCGAGACGGGTGCGATGATTCCGATTTCGCCGACGCCGTCTTCGAAGCGGTAGCGGCGGGCGGTCTCCGAGCGTCCGTGCGGAATCTCGACCAGCGGGCGGTACTCGGCCATGCGCGCCACGATTTCTTCCAGCGGCACCACGGTCGAAGGCGCCCACTTGCGATCTTCTTCGAGCGGCATGAATTCGATGAAGCGGACGGTGACACCCTCTTCGCGCGCGAACATGCCGAAGGGAATAATCTGGTCTTCGTTAAAGCCGCGCATCAGCACGCAGTTCACTTTCAGCGGCCAGAGTCCGGCACGCCGTGCCGCGCGGATCCCGGCGAGCACATTGTCGTATCCGTTAGTCACGCGCGTGATGCGGGCGAAACGGTCCGGATCGACGGCGTCCATCGAGACTGTCACCCGGGTCAATCCTGCATTTTTCAATGGCTGCGCGAGATCGGCAAGCAGGTGTCCGTTGGTCGTGAGCGCGATGTCGAGCGGATCGGAATTGTCGAAGGATGCGGCGATAGCCGGGTCGTGGAAGAGCCCGGCTTTAGCCCCGCGTTCAAGCCCGTCTCGGGGAGTGGGCTTTAGCCCCAGAGGACGCAGCTTCGACAGTTCGCGTACGAAATCGACGACGCCATTGCGGAGCAGTGGCTCTCCGCCGGTAAGACGAACTTTCGTGATCCCCATGCCGACCAAGACGCGGGCCATCCGCAGATAATCCGCGAAGGGCAGGTCGCCATACAGCGCACCTTCATTCCCGGTACGGCAGTAGACACATTTGTAGTTGCAGCGGTCGGTGATGGAGATCCGCAGGTCAGTGATGGCGCGTCCGAATTTGTCGTGAAGGTGCATGACGGTCGCTCGTCGTTGGTCGCTAGTCGTTCGCCTTTTGTCTTCAGCCGATGGCCGCGAAGGATTTGCCAACGACTAACGACTTATTCGGAAGAAAACAAGCAGGCGGGAAAATTCCGGCGGGCTCGTTTCCTTTCCAATGCGTTCCTTGCAGAACGCGGGAGGCGATGGCGTTTCCGCCAGCACCCTCGGGAAATGTGAGACGAACACTCTCGTCCGTCAAACCCATCCCTCGCCGCCGCAGCCTCGGGTATGCCCATAGGCCGAGCGGTCGGAAACCTTCGCCCATTATAGATGCCCCGGCGCCAAAGATCGCGGAGACGTTTTTACCAGCTTCGACAACAGCCCCGGCGCGCGAGTCTTGATAATCAGAGTCTTGATTCGCTGGCGATCGGCCGCCGGCCACATTTTGTCTAAAGTCTGCCAGGCCTCGGCCTCGCGCCCGCTGTAGAGATACGAATAGACGACCTCGAGCACGACCGGCTTTGCATCCGCGAAGTCCGACATCTCGAACTTGCCGATCTCGCCTTCCCCGATTCTCGCCCGCAGCCAGAGCAATGTCGGAATCGTATTGATCGACGAACTGCGAACTCACGTCGCGCAGGCCGCCCACCGTCGCCTGCAGCACGACGCGAGGAAAGGGCGCGCAGGCATGGCAGAGGCCGTCAAAATAGTCGAAGGCTCCATCGCTGGTGAGGATGCGGAACTGCTTAGTGGCTGGATCCTTGAAAACAAGAAAGGGAGTCTGGTTGTGAACGGGTGAGAGAACCAGAGGAGCGTCGCCAAGGTCGGCAATCGTGTACGTGTAACAGCAATGCGCGCCGCCCGAGAAACCTTCGAGAATCAGGCCCGGGTTGCCATCTCCAAACAAATCTTCGCCGGTTCCCTGAAAGACAGAAACAGTCCAATCACAGAGCAGGGGAATTTCATGGCCCGACGGCTCTACCAGATAGCTCTGGCAGGAATTCTCGCCCCCGAAACTTGACACTAGAACCAGCTTTACCTGGTATTTGCCGACAGCATACGTGGAAGGTTGCTGCTGATCGCGGCAGCGCAGGACTTCCGCCTTTTGCCAATTCGGCTTGGGCCACTCGGCTTGTCCAAGCAAAGGAACCGAGCAAAGCAGCACAATCAATAGAACCCGATGCATATATAGGGAGAGCCTTCGCCGACGCTGAAGTCGCCACCGACTACTTCAATACTTTCTGAATCGCGGCTTCGGCCATGGGCGCCATGAGTTTGAATCCTGCCGCGTTGGGATGCAAGCCATCGTCGGCCAGATCTTTTTTCAGCAGGCCTCTGTCGTCGATCATGGCGTCGAAGTAGTCGAGATAGACGATGCCGTTCTTGCTGCAGTAATCCTTCAGCCAATCGTTCAGCGCGAGAATTCTAGCCGGAGGACGCTGCGCGAAGAAATCCTTGGAGCGGTCGGTATAGTTGTGCACCGGCAGCACCGACGAATAGACGACTTTGATGCCATGGGCGCGCGCGAGTTCAGCAAATGATTCGTAATTGGCCTCGATGGCCTCGTTCTTCATCGGACCGGTGTTGCCCGCGATGTCGTTCGTCCCGGCAAGAATCACGACGACTTTGGGATGAAGGTCAATCACGTCCTGACGAAAGCGGACGATATCTGCGGCGTAGTCTGGCCTCCGATGCCTCGATTGACATAGGGCTTGCCCGGAAAATAATCCGCGAGCTTCCAGATGTCGGTGATGGAGTCTCCGAAGAAAACTATGCGATTCTCGCCCGGCTTCGGAGCGCCGAGCGCAGCGTTGGCATCCCGGTAGCGCGCGAGTTGGCCGTAGTCGTCGGTAAAGACGGCGATGCGCGAGACACGGTACTGATCGAGGCCGGGAAAGCCGGTTGTGGGGATCGCCGGCGCCGGTTGCTGGGCCAGCGCGGACACCACGACGAAGAGGACTAACAGGAGTGTCTGAAGATGTCGCGCTGATTTCATGTGGTTGTCCTTCAACCTGACAGGATAACGCTGCGAATGGCTGTGCGACGAATACCCGGTCCGCCCGATGACCCCAATCACGGTCTGCTCGCGATTGCCTGCGCAATCGCCTTCTCGGCACGCGGCGCCATGATTTTATATCCGGCGGCATTGGGATGCAGGCCCTCATCCGACAGATCGCGCTTCAGCATGCCCTTATCATCGACCATGGCTGAGAAATAATCGAGATACACGAACCCATTCTTCGCGCAGTAATCTTTGAGCCAGGCATTCAGCGCCAAGATTCTTTCGCGCGGACGCAGGTCAAACGACTCCTTCGCATCTTCTGTGTAGTTGTTTACCGGAAGCAGAGACGCAAAGACCACGCGGATGTGGTGCAGGCGCGCCAGTTCAGCCATGGAGGCGTAGTTGGCCTCGATGTCTTCATCGCGCGCAGGCCCGGTGACGCCGGCTACGTCGTTGGTTCCGGCCAGCACAACTAGGACCGCGGGATGCAGATCAATCACATCCTGCCGGAAGCGCACCAGCATCTGTGGAGTCGTCTGCCCGTCGATGCCGCGATTAAAGACGATGTAAGGCTTGCCGGGAAAATAATCCGCCAGTTTCCAGTAGTCGGTGATCGAGTCGCCAACAAACACGACTCGATTCTCGCCAGCCTTCGGCGGAGTCAACGCCGCATCAGCCTCGCGATAGCGTTTCAGTTCTCCGAAGTCATCGGTGTAGATAGCAATCCGCGACGCCCGGTATTCATCGAGGCCCGGTGAGCCGGTGGTCGGGATGGAGGGTGGTGCCTGCTGCGCGAGGGCTGCGGCGCAAAGCAAAATCAAAATACTGGAAAGCTTCAAGGGATTTCGAAACTGCATATTTCCCATTCATCTCTATTCGACCTATCCGCGCTGATCCGCGTGAATCCTCGGCCAAGAAGTTCAGAGATCGCGCAAGATCCTTCGCCCCGCTCAGGATGACCGCAGCGGGCTCCCGTCGCTCACGCCCGCTGGACGCGGTCACATCCCGTCGTAGTTCGGCCCGCCTCCGCCCTCCGGAGGCACCCACGTGATGATCTGGTAAGGGTCGGCGATGTCACAGGTCTTGCAGTGCACGCAGTTCGACGGGTTCAGGCTGATGCGCTTCCCATTCGGCTGGCTGGCATCATCGACCATCTCGTAAACATTCGCTGGGCAGAAGTTCTGGCAAGGGCTGCCGTATTCCTTCACACATTTCGTGTTGCAGACGTTCGTGTCGTGAATGACCAAGTGCGCCGGCTGATCTTCTTCATGCTTCGTGCCGGAGTGATACAGGTCAGTGAGTTTGTCGAACGTCAGCTTGCCGTCGCCCTTGGCCGGACCGAGGAGATGCGCTTCGGCGCCGCCATCCGCGGGCAGTTCGGACAGCTTGCGCATGTGTTCGTATCCCGCCTTGCCGGGATAGCGGTTGCGCAGGCCGCGTCCTCCGCTAATCATCTGCAGGCCGGTGTGGAACATGCCCGCGAACATGCCGTGTTCGAATCCCTGGTGCAGGTTGCGCACTTTCCACAGCTCTTCTTTGATCCAGCTGGATTCGACCTTCTTCTGGAATTCTCCGAGCGCAGCGGCGGATGAATCGTCTTTCTTCAGCGCGCCGAATGCTGTCTCCGCGGCGAGCATCCCGCTCTTGATCGCGAGATGAATGCCCTTCAGGCGCGCTGAATTCAGAAAGCCAGCGGAGTCACCGAGGATCATCCAGCCATTGCCAGCGACCGGTGGAATCGCCCACCAGCCGCCGTACGGCATCGACTTCGCCCCGTAGCGGATCATCTTGCCGCCTTCGAGCAGCTTCGTCACAAACGGATGCCGTTTGAATTGTTGCAGCACGCGCTGCGGATCGAGGCGCGGATCGGCGTAGTCGAGCCCCGTGACGAAACCGAGAGACACTAGGTTGTCTGTTGTTCCATGGCCGGGCGATCCGTAAATCCACGCGCCGCCGTATTCGTGCGTCGTCAGCGGCCAGCCCATGGTGTAGATAACTTCTCCGGCCGCGATGCGGCCCGCGGGGACTTCCCAGAGTTCTTTTATGCCGACGCCATACGTTTGCGGGTTGGCTTCTTTGGCAAGATCGAATTTCTCAATCAGCTGCTTGGTGAGCGATCCGCGCGGGCCTTCGGCAAGAATGACGACCTTGGCTTGCAGATCGTAGCCCGGCTCGAAGTTGGATTTCTGGTGTCCTTCTTTGTCGACGCCCTTGTCGTCGGTGCGGACGCCGGTGACGCGGTCGCCGTCGAAGAGCAATTCCGACCCGGCGAATCCGGTGAAGATCGTGATGCCGGTCTTTTCGACCTTGCTGCCCAGCCACTTCACGAAGCGGTTCAGCGAGATGACATAGTTGCCGTGGTCGCGCAGGAATGGCGGCGTGATGGGAAACTTGAACTTGGATTTCTCAGTGAAAAAATAGACGGCTTCTTTGATGACTTGCGCGTCTAAGGGCGCTTCTTTTTCGAAGCCGGGAAGCAACTCGTTCATCGAACGCGGATCGAGCAAAGCGCCGGAGAGGCAATGCTGCCCAATCTCGCGCGCTTTTTCGAGGACGTAGATATTTTCTTTGCTAAGCTGAGAATCAGGATGCGCGGCATTGTGGGCGTCAATCGACTGCGCAAGGCGCAGCGCGCAGGCCATGCCGGCGGGACCACCGCCGACGATGACGACATCGGCAGGCATCTGCGGGCGTTCGACGCCTTCGATCGGTTTGCGGAAGATCAGCATAAGAAAAAATCCGCCACCGATTACACCGATCACCACGGACAGGAAACCAAATAATTAATCCGTGGAAATCTGAGTGATCGGTGGCAAAGAAGCTTTACCCTCCCGCTTTCGCTTTCTTCACTTCTTCGATTAGCGGGGGAACAATATCGAACAGATTCCCCACAATCGCGTAATCCGCAATCTCAAAGATCGGCGCTTCTGAATCTTTGTTCACGGCGATGATGGCGCGCGAGCCCTTCATGCCGACGATGTGCTGAATCGCGCCGCTGATGCCCAAAGCCAGATACAGCTTGGGAGCCACCGTTTGCCCCGACGATCCGATCTGGCGGTCCATCGGCAGCCATCCTGAATCGCAGATGGGACGCGATGCGGCCAGGTCACCACCGAGCGCATCGGCCAACTGCTTCGCGATCTCGATATTCTTCTGCTCTTTAATGCCGCGACCCACGGCCACGATGATCTCGGCTTGCGTCAGGTCGACGGCCTGCTTGGCTTCCTTGAACACTTCCTGCGGCTTGTTGCGGATCACGCCGTCAGCAATGTCAACGCTCACCGTCTCGACCGGAGACGCGCTCGCACCCGCTTCGGCCTTGTCTCCGCGGAACGCACCGTTCTGGAATGTCGCGAACCACGGAGCGTCGCTGGTGAAACTCACGTCAGCCGCCAGTTTGCCCTGAAACATCTGGCGGGTGAAAACCAACTTGCCGCCTTCGTGCTTGAATCCAATGCAGTCGCTGATGACGGTCCGCCCCATGGCCGTCGCGAGCTTGGGGACAAAGTCGCGTACCTGGTAGGTGTGCGGCATCAGCACCAGCTTCGGCTGCTTGGAGCTGAGGAATTGTTTCAGGGCTGCGGCGAAAGCGTCGGGCGTATAGGGGTCGAGCTTCGGCGATTCGACTGAGTACACCTTCGTGACTTTCTTGGCAGCGACCTCAGACGCTATAGCGGGGCCGCCGACAACCGCGGCCTCCAACGCCCAGCCAGTCGCGGCGGCGATGGCCTGTCCGGCGGTGATGGTTTCCCAGGAAACGCGATTCAGCTTGCCTTCGCGCTGTTCGACAACTACCAAAATCGTATCAGCCATAAAAATTCTCAATCCCGGCAAGGTTCGTGTGGGGACAGCCGCCATCGGCTGTCCGCCGAGCAAGTCTCGGCTACAGCACCCTCAACTCATTCCTCAGCTTGTCCACCAATTTCTTCGCAATCTCACTCGGAGCACCTTCGATGTGCTCCGTCTTCTTCGTCTTCTGCGGAATGTACAGCTTCTCGATCTTCTGCAGATTCTCTCCGATCGCCGACTGCACTTCGGCGAGCGGAACCTTCCGCAGCGGCTTATTCTTCGCTTGTTTGATGCCGATCAGCGTGGCGTACCGCAGCTTGTTGATACCCGACTGAATCGTCAAGACCGCGGGAGTGGGCATGTCGACGAACTGAAAGAACCCGGCTTCGAGCTCGCGCTTAACGCGAATGCCGTTGTCGGTCTTCTCGATCTGCATAATGATGGTTGCGTGCGGCAGCCCCAACAACTCCGCCAGGATCACGCCGGTCTGTGCATATCCGTAATCGTCGGATTGCAGGCCAGTGAAGATGAGATCGAATTGCTCGTCTTTGATTGCACCTGCAAAGGCCTTGGCTGTGTTGAAGGCGTCCAGACCGACGAACTTGTCATCTTCGAGGTGGATGGCACGATCGGCACCTTTGGCCAGAGCCTCGCGGAGCACCTGCTGAGCACGGGCGGGGCCACTGGTGATGACGACAACTTCTCCCTTGTGCTTTTCGCGCTGGCGCAGCGCCTCTTCGAGCGCGTAGGCGTCCGGCTCGTTGACCTCGTAGGAGACGTCTTCGCGGATCCACGTGCCGCTTTCGTTGAGCTTGAGCGGTGCATCTTTCTGCGGCACCTGCTTCATACAGACCAGGATTTTCAAGAGAATGACTCCTTGCCCGCGGCCTCCAGCAGCCGCGGCAAAACTGGTAAGTATAAATGACCCGGATGGAGAGAAGGAAATAAGGAGAAGGAGATGCAGCGCCGTCCCGGGAAATGTTGCCGTAGAGGTAAGCAACGGACTCAGCAATCGAGCAAGAAAACGGTGTGGGGTTTCTTGAAAGCCAAGAAAGCCGCAGACCAACCGCGAGGTCGTCCCTACTCCATCAGCACCGTCGACTGGCCGGAAATATCGAAGCGCTTGCGGCAACGCATGTTCTTGCAGGCCATCACGTCGTCTTTGCGCACCATGTACGAGCGGAACTTGGCGAAGCGCGCGCGATCGCGCTCATCAGCGCGGCCTCCGAGCTGTCGCTTCTTGGTGCGGACGATCCAAGTCACTTCATACTCCGCCGATTGATGGCAATGAGGACAATTCAGAGATGCCGGCTTCTTCTCTTGCTTCTCGTCAAAAAAATCGCGCTCTTCCATAATTCGGCGACCGTTGTGCGCCCGACTATGAATTATTGCACAATCTCATAGCATCGCTGCGTGGGTGTGTAATCTCTGTAGGTGTTGGTTCTTGGTTAGAATCGCTCCGCGGCCGAAGCCGGCGGAGTCCACGTGGCACGAAAGAAAAAAGTGAAGCGCTTTCGCGCGGTGACGGCGGTCAAGGAATTGGCGCGTGAGCGCATCGGCGCGCCTCCAGCAGAAAAAATTGTGATCGAAAAAAAGAAGAAGCCGGAAAAGTACAAGCCAACACTCGAAAAGCTGATGGAGCCCGAATAGACCTCGCGAGAACCGACGCCTCTAGTTAAATGTGGCGGTTACCGTAACGTTATTCGTCAGGTTTTGGAGGGTGCAGGTCGTTCCAGAATTAATCGTACAGCCGGCCCACCCGCCGAACGTTCCATTCGGAACAGCCGTCAAAGTGACATTCGAGCCCGTGGGGAAGCTTCCCGTGCACGTAGATGAGCAGCCGAGGCCTGCCGGAGAACTGGAGATTGTGCCGCTCCCGAGTCCCGCGAAGGTCACCGTGACCGTCGGTCCGGTGCCGGTAAAGCAAACTACGCTCCCGGTCATGTAGCCAGTGACGATTGCTCCGGAGGCCGACAGACCCGCGGGATCCGCGTTCGTGGTAGCTGTCGCCGATACAAGCGTCGCACCGCAGTTGAATCCCGTGGCGGTCAGCATCCCGGAAGAGGTAACGGTCATCATCTGGGTGTCGTTCGAGGCCCAAGTCACCTGGCTCGTAATGTCCTTGGTTACAGGCGGATGGACGAATGTTCCGAGGGCTCGGAGTTGAACCTGCAGCCCGGCGTCCTGGCTCACGGGGATATTGGAGGCGCCGAACGTTTCGCCGGTGGGCTGAACCTGAATCGAAACCAGTTCCTGACTCCGCCCGCAACTCGACAGGCTCAAGAGCGTAGTTGCCGTGACAATGAGGGCCGTTATGCCGAACCACTTCCGGATCATGCTAGCTCCTGAGACCGAGCGGCCGGGTGCGCACACTTCGGCGGGGGAATGGGCCAATTTAGTCAAAGACGGGGCAAAAAGCAATAGCCCGCAAGGCTCCTGGTCTCAGCTTTTGACCGCTTCGGCCACACACTTCGCGAACTCTTTTACGTCCTCTTCGGTGGTGTCGAACGAACACATCCAGCGGACGATGGACTCCTCTTCAATCCAAGGGTAAAAAAAATAGAGGGCCTTGATCTTCTCGATGGCGTGCCGCGGGATCTGGGCGAAAACGCCGTTGGCTTCCACCTTCCAGACGACCTTGACTTGGGGAATCTTCCTGACTTCGGCCTCCAGCACCCGGGCCATGTGATTGGCGTGTTCCGCGCCGCGCCGCCACAAATCGCCAGTCAGCAACGCCTCGAATTGGACGGCAATGAACCGCATCTTCGACGCCAGCTGCATTCCCTGCTTGCGTAGATAAAGGAAGTCGGCGGCCAGCTTGGGATTGAAAAAGACCACCGCCTCGCCGCCCATAGTGCCGTTCTTGGTGCCCCCGAAGGAGAGCACATCAACTCCCAGATGGCGCGTAGCCTGCCGCAGCGTTTGCCCAAGGCTGGCGGCAGCATTGGCGATGCGTGCGCCGTCCATGTGGAGAAACATCTGGTGTTCGTGGGCAAACCGGGCAAGGGCTTCCACTTGTTCCGGCTGGTAGACCGTGCCCATCTCGGTCGATTGCGTGATCGAAATAACCCGAGCCTGCACGTGATGCTGGTCTCCGATCCCGTGATACGCGTGGCGGACCAAGTCGACGGTGATCTTGCCGTCCTCGTGGGGCAGTGGAATCAACTTGCATCCGGTATGCTTCTCCGGCGCGCCGCATTCGTCCGTATAGATGTGTGCGTAGTCGCTGCATAGGACCGCATGGTAGGGCCGGTTCAACGCCTGCAAGCTGAGTACATTGGCGCCGGTTCCGTTAAAGGTGAAGAAGACTTCGATGCCGGTTCCGAAATGTTCTTCGAATTTTGCGATGGCCGAGCGGGTGTAGGCGTCGTCGCCATAGGCCACGACGTGGCCCTGGTTGGCGCGGGCGAGCGCGTCGAGAATTTCAGGATGGACTCCGGCATTGTTGTCGCTGGCAAAACCTCGGGCGGGAGTGGCGGAAACTTGCGGCATACAGATCAAATGTAGCAGAGGGGAAGTTAAAGGACTGCGAAGGTGGATCAGGCTTGCTGCCAGGAGAAAATCATTTACCACGGGAGACACGAAGTCTCACGAAGGAGTTCGGTATTACAATGCCTGATCCCCGGAGGCCCGTTCGGAATGCGCTATACGGCTCGCTGCTGCGTAATCGTCCTGACACTCAGCTGCCTCGCGGCGGCTCGAACTGCCGAGCAAAAAACTGCGCGCTACCTCGACTCGATCCGCCGCCAGTCGCCGCTGCTGGTCGCTTTTCTGCACGATATGCCCAAGGGCGGAGACCTGCACAATCATCTCAGCGGCGCGGTCTATGCCGAAGACCTGATCGATTTCGCCGCCTCCGACAATTTCTGCGTCGATCGGACAACATCACAAGTGCTGAGCCCGCCCTGCGACTCCTGTGAAAAATACAAGCCGAACCCAGCGATTCGCTGTGCTTATGGCGACCATATCCTCTACAACCAGATCATCGACGCCTGGTCCATGCGGAATTGGCGTCCCGGCGACGAATCGGGCCATGATCATTTCTTTGCTACGTTCGACAAGTTCCGACCCGTCGCCGACAGCCATACCGCCGAACTGGTCGCGACTGTGATCAATCGGGCGGCCCAAGAACACGTGCAGTACGTGGAGTTCATGCGCAGCGCCGATGACAACGCCGCCATCAAACTTGGGATGAAGCTCGGATGGGAAGGCGACCTCTCCAAGTTACGCGAACAACTTCTCTCCGCAGGCTTGAAGGAAATCATCGCGGATACGAGCACGAACCTCGCTGAGGCAAATGCCCGCGCACACTCAGAACTGAAATGCGGAACCGCCGATGCCGAGCCCGGTTGCAACGTCACCGTGCGCTACCTCTATCAGGTACTCCGTGGACTGCCTCGCGAAGCCGTGTTTGCGCAGATTCTGCTTGGATTCGAGCTGGCGTCATCCGATCCCCATTTCGTCGGGTTAAATCTGGTGATGCCGGAAGATTGGTACGTCCCGATTCACGACTTCAATGATCACATGGCCATGATGGATTATTTGCACGGCGTGTATCCCAAGGTCCACATCACGCTACACGCCGGGGAGCTGGCAATGGGACTGGTCAAGCCCGAGGATTTGTCATTTCACATTCGCGCGTCGGTCGAGCGCGGCCATGCCGAGCGCATCGGGCACGGCGTCGACGTGATGATGGAGAAAGATCCGATCGGCTTGCTGAAAGAAATGGCTGCACGCAATGTGCTGGTCGAAATCAATCTCACGTCGAACGATCAGATTCTCGAAGTCAGCGGCGCAGACGGCCCGGTGCCCATGTACACGAAGTACGGCGTGCCGGTCGCGATTTCAACCGACGACGAAGGCGTGGCCCGCTCCGACATGACGCACGAATATCTCCGCGCCGTTGAGGGATTTCGGCTGTCCTACACTGCGCTCAAGCGCATGACGAGGCAAAGCATTGAGCACAGCTTTCTGCCCGGGGATAGCCTGTGGAGCGAGACGAAGGGAACCTTCCGTCCAGTTGCCGCGTGTGCCAGCGATACGCTTGGCGTTGAGAAGCCCTCGGCCGAATGCGCAAAGTTTCTGGCTGGCAGCGAGCATGCTCGCGAGCAGTGGAAGCTGGAAGCGGCGTTCGCCGAGTTCGAGAAGAAATTCTGAAGGATAAGGTTATCTCAGCCACATGCCGCGCAAACGCACTCTCATCCCGTCACCTCTAGCGTGGACCACGATGACTGCGCCGGTCCCGCATCCGCTGCTGCCAGTCGTGGCTGAGCGCGGAGGGACACAACTACGCACGCCGTTGCCGGTCGCGATTGTCGACACACGCGAACAGAATCCGCTTTCATTCCGCCGCTTTAAAGGATGGTTCTCGAAAATCGAGCATCGCGCCCTGCGTCACGGGGATTATTCAATTGCCGGGATGGAAAATGTCTGCGCCGTCGAACGCAAGGATCTCGCCGATCTGATTCAATCCTTCACCACGAACCGTGCGGTCTTTATCAACCGGCTGCGACGCATGAGCGAGATGCCGCACAGCCTGCTGGTGGTAACTGCATCGCTGACTGAGATCAAATCTGAATATCCTTACCGCACCGCGAATCCCAACCGCATCACGCAGTCGCTGGTCGCCGTGCTCACGGGACTTCGGCTGCCGTTCATTTGCACCGAGACGCACGAACTTGGCGAGGAAATTGTCGCGTCGTATCTCTACCAAACGTTTCTGTATGATTGGCTGGACCGCAACGGCCACGGCCGGCAGTTGGCCGATGGGGATCTGTAGACGCTTTTCACGGCGCTGAAGCGCCACTCTTCCACGAACCTATGAGCGATCGATACACACTCGCTGACGCGGCCGCCAAACTGATCCTTTCGCGGACGCGTCTACGACCGCAGATCGGACTCGTTCTCGGCTCTGGCCTGGGCGCCTTTGCCGACTCGCTGACCGATGCGGCACGCGTTCCTTACGCAGAGATTCCCTCCTTCCCGCAATCGACGGCAATTGGACACGCCGGGCGAATGGTCGTCGGGAATGCGGGCACGGTCCCGGTCGCGGCCATGCAGGGCCGCGTCCATCTCTATGAGGGATATTCAGCGCAAGAAGTGACGTTTCCCATCTGCGTGTTCGCGCGCATGGGCATTCGCGCCGTGATCATCACCAATGCGGCCGGGGGAATCAATCTCGGCTACTCACAAGGCGCACTGGTGCTGATCAGCGATCACATCAATCTGCAGGGAGCGAATCCGCTGGTTGGAGCGAACGACGACCGCTTCGGCGTGCGCTTTCCGGACATGACGCAGGCTTATTCGCGTCCGTATCGCGAGATCGCGCGCGAAGAAGCCGCCGAGCTCAACCTTGTGCTGCACGAGGGCGTGTATGCCGCGCTGCTTGGCCCGAGCTATGAAACGCCCGCCGAGATCCGGCATCTGCGCCACATCGGCGCCGATCTCGTCGGCATGTCGACCGTGGCTGAAGTGATCGCCGCGCGCCATATGGGACTCAGCGTGTTAGCCATCTCGTGCGTGACCAACATGGCGGCTGGAATTCTCGACCAGCCGTTGTCGCACGCTGAAGTAATGGAAACCGGCGAGCGGGTGAAATCGACATTCGAGGCGTTGCTGCGAGCCGTGCTTCCGAGAATCGCGAAGGACGTCGGAAACTAGCGAGGAACATGTGGCGGGGACGGCCGCCTTCGGCCGTCCCGCGAGGGCGAAGCCCCGCGGAGCGCCTCACTTCCCCGCCCTAGGAATCGTGAGCGCCGCCGGCGGCTTCACTCCATAGGTCGCCGCGAAACTATTCTGATTCACGGCCAGCGCGATGTGCCCGCGCGAGTCGATATAAAGCAATGGCTGTCCCAGAGGCACGTCGCTGAAGGTCTTCACAAACTTGATCTTCATTTCCCTCCCCGCTACCGTCACGGGGACTTCCTGCCCGCGCTGGTAGCCCAGCTTCAGAAAATCCTCGGCGTCGACATTGGTCACGAGATTCCCAAACGGCCCGTCGGTTGCGATGACAGTCGCGCTCAGACCGCGATCATCGATCGTCGCCGCCTTCACTTCCAGCCGCACAAGATCTTTGACAGGCACCTCGGGACCAACCGTTGTCCAATCATCCCCGCGCGCCATGTGCGCCCCGACAGGCGAAAAGATGTCGCGGCCATGGAAGGTCGACGACATCTTGGTTCCAATCATCCAGTCGGGATTCGTAATCACGCGCACGGCATCAATCCCGTCGCGCTGCTCGACTAGGGTCAGCAGTCCGTTGTCGGGCAGCACGAAATATTGCCCACGCTTCGAGTGCGCCACGATTGCCTTGCGCGTGCTGCCCACGCCCGGATCAATCACGACGACAAAGACCGTGCCCGCGGGAAAATAAGGCGTAGCCCCATAGAGAAAACGCGCGCCATTGAGGATGGAAAACGGCGTGACCTGATGCGTCAGATCGACGATGCGCACATCGGGCATGATCGAATACATCACTCCGCGGCAGAGCGCGACCGAATCGTCGACCACACCGAAGTCGGTCATAAACACAATGGTCGGCGGATATTTCTGCGCCGGCTCGCTCGCTGCTGCCGCGACCGCCAGGAGAGCAACAACGATCCATGTGTGAACGAAAAATTGTGATGGGAAACTGCGCCGCAGCCGAGTCATGAGATTTCCTTGTAGTCCATTCCTTGTTTGCCGCATTCAGATTGCAGGTCCGCCATTCTAAACGAAAGACGGGCATCAACGAATCGCCGCCACATCGGCCCTAGCAGCTATAATGCTGCTGCATCACCATTTCCTGGAGGTCATATGTCGGAAGCCATTCCTGATAAGTACAAGGATCTGTTTCAAAAGCGGGCCTTCGCCAGCCTCGGCACGCTGATGCCGGACGGCCGCCCGCAGGTCACGCCCGTGTGGTGCGATTACGACGGTGAGCACGTCATCTTCAACTCCGCCAAGGGACGCCAAAAAGACCGCAATGTGCGCCGCGATCCCCGCGTTTCGCTCGCCATCATCGATCCCGAAAACCCCTACCGCTATCTGGAGATCCGCGGCCGCGTGGTCGAGATCACCGAAGAGGGCGCGGACGACAGCATCAACAAGCTGGCGAAAAAATATCTCGGCGTCGATAAGTATCCTTACGCCCAGCCCAGCGAAGTCCGCGTGATCTACAAGATCAAGCCAGAACACACGACCGTGATGGGATAAGCATGTGTGGAGCGGACACTCCTGTCCGCTAAAGGCCTGCGTATCGACCAAGAGCGACGTGATGTATTGATGTGGAAAGAGCGGCGCTTCAGCGCCGCGTCACGCGCCCAAAGTGATTCGGGTTTTAGTCCCTGTTCGAGGAAACCGCCATCCACGCCCACAACCTCTGCTTTCTCGGATTCGGCAACGTCAACCGGACCCTCATCCGCCTTCTCGCCGACCGCGCCGAGGAATTGCGCGAACGGCACGGGATTATTTATCGCATTACTGGGATCACCTCGCGGCGTTTGGGAAGGATCGCTGATAGGGAGGGTCTGGATCCGGCTGCGCTGCTCGGTTCGAACTCTGATTCGGCTCCCGGCGCTTGGCGGACAGGAGTGTCCGCCCCACATTCGAACGTTCGCGACTGGCTGTCTGCCGCCCGCGCTGACGTTCTCTTCGAAGCCACTTCGCTCAATGTGGTAGACGGCCAGCCTGCCGTCAATCACATTCGTGCCGCTCTCGAGCACGGAGCCCACGCCATCACCGCCAACAAGGGACCCATCGTTCATGCCTACCGCGAGTTGCGCGATCTGGCCGCTGCGCGCGGCAAGCGATTCCTCTTCGAGTCCACGGTGATGGACGGCGTCCCGATATTTTCGCTGTTCGATCAGCTCCCCGCGATTCATCTCCAGGGATTCCACGGAATTCTTAACTCGACGACGAATGTCATCCTTGGCGAGATGGAACAAGGCCTCTCGTTCGATGAGGCGCTGAAAAAAGCGGAGGCGCTGGGCGTGGCGGAGACCGATGCCGCGCACGACATCGACGGCTGGGACGCCGCAGTCAAGACCGCCGCGCTGATTACGGTGCTGATGGATGTTCCGATCCGACTGGATCAAATCGCGAGAGATGGCATTCGCGACCTGACTCCGCAGGCCTTGCGCACGGCGAAGCGCGACGGCTGGGCGTTCAAACTCGTGTGCCGGGCACGACGAACTGCCAATGGAGTCGAGGCCAGCGTAGGTCCGGAGAAAATTCAAAGCACGCAGCCGATGGCCCGCATCAACGGCACGTCGTCCTACGTCTATTTCGAAACCGATATCTTCCCGGGACTCGCTATCACCGAAGAAAATCCCGGGCTGTATGCGACGGCGTACGGGATGCTCGCGGATTTCATCCGCGCAGTTCACGCAGATGCGGCCTGATCTCCTGCCCCACCTAGTATCGGCGTCGTCCTGAGCGTAGCCGTTTTTCAGGCGGAGCGAAGGATCTCGCGTGGACCGACACTGCACCCAGCGAGTTATGATTTGTGGGAGGGCGCGGCTTCAGCTGTAGACCAGACTGCGGACTATTCTCGAAATGAATGACAACCTCGCATTACTGAATCGCGCGCAGTACCTTTATCTTCGCCGAATCTCGGAGCCGAGCGACAACCCACTGGGAATCGTCGTCCAAGAAGCGACCGCGAACCAGATCCCGTGCGATGACCAATTCGGCATGTTAGAACTAGGGTGAAAACTATGTCTTCAACTGAAACCGTCGCTCCTGCCCTCGACCTCGCCCACATCCGCGCCCAATTCCCGTCTCTTTCGCAGACCGTGAACGGCCATCCTGCCGCGTTCCTCGACGGCCCGGGCGGAACGCAGGTGCCGCAGTGCGTGGTCGACGCCATCTCCAATTATCTGCGCCGCGACAACGCCAATACTGGGGGGGCCTACGCGACCAGCCGCCACACAGACACCATGATCGCCGAAGCCCGCGCCGCGATGGCCGACTTCCTGCACTGCGGCGCGGATGAAGTCGCCTTCGGCCCGAACATGACGACGCTGACGTTTGCTATGTCGCGTGCGATCGGCCGCGAGCTGAAGCCGGGCGATGAAATTCTCGTGACCCGCCTCGACCACAATGCCAACGTCTCTCCTTGGCTCGCGATGGCCGAAGACCGAGGCATCACCGTCCGCTGGGCCGAAATCCACGACGCCGACTGCACGCTCGACATGGCCGACCTCGCCTCCAAGATCAACGCCAAGACGAAGCTCGTAGCCGTTGGATATGCCTCCAACGCCGTGGGCACGATCAATCCGGTGAACGAAATCGTCCGGCTCGCCCATGCCGTTGGAGCCCTCGCCTACATCGACGCCGTCCACTACACGCCGCATGGACTGACCGACGTCGCGGATCTCGACTGCGATTTCCTGGCCTGCTCGACCTACAAATTCTTCGGACCGCACATGGGCGTGCTCTACGGCAAGCGCGAGTACCTGAAGAGTATCCGTCCGTACAAAGTTCGTCCGAACACCAATGCGATTCCGAATTGCTGGGAGTGGGGCACGCTGAACCACGAGTGCATCGCCGGCATCACGGCGTGCGTAGACTACATCGCCGACCTTGGCCGCCACGCCCGCCCCGAAGCTAAGACTCGCCGCGCTGCGATCGAAGCAGCATATGACGTCATCCACGAACACGAGCGTTCATTGGTGGAGCGGCTCATGGCGGGCCTGGCGAAGATCCCCGGTGCGAAGATTTATGGCATCACGGATCCAGCGCGTTTCAACGAACGCTGCGGCACGCTGGCGGTCAGAATCGACGGCCACTCGCCGCTCGAACTCGCCACCAAACTTGGCGAGCGCGGCTTCTTTACCTGGGATGGCAACTACTACGCCTTGAACCTCACCGAGCATCTCGACGTCGAAAAATCCGGCGGATTTCTCCGCATCGGCCTCGTGCACTACAACACGATGGATGAAGTGGATCGCCTTCAGGCTGCGCTGCGGGAAATTGTAGGAGTGAAATAACGCTCACCCGCTGGTGACGTTGCAAAAACGCGACGGCCCGGGACGCATCCCGGGCCGTGAAATCTAGCACCAAACTTCTTGCCAAGCGGAACTTCCCGCAGCTCTATGGCCAGCGCTTCGCGCTATCTTCCCATCCGGCAGCCCGCACAGGCTGCGGCGCTGGAATAGAAGGAGGCGACGGGATCGTGACCCGTGCAGGGGGTTGCGGGCCGTTCACCGCAGCCGCGAGGGGCTTCGAAATATCCGAAATGCTCTCTTTTTCCTCGGAAAGCAGGGGGGCCACTAGTCGCAGCGCCTCCACTTCCTTCTCTAACCGGGTCAACTCCATCTCTTTTTGGCGCAATACTTCATAGACGTTTTTCATTTCCAGGGCACCCGCGAATGAGGTTGGAATCGGCAAGCCTTTCTGAACTTTAGCAGAGTTGCCTGTGTTGTCAAGGTTTTCGGGAGGCCGGTAGGTCCTGCCTTGGAAGGTTCTGAGGGGAAAGGTTTCCGTTGGATTCGCGCAGATACGTGGCCCCTACTTGGTTTGGGGCCGTTTCAGCTGTCCACGCCACTTCTTTTCCTCACATTCCACGCACAACGCCCGCCCGGCAGAAACCGGGAAGCCGCAGGCCTCGCACGTGCGCAGGCCTCGCAGCACCGGTGGCACGTGGCTCTGATCCACTTCCGCTTTGCTACCATCCGCCCCTGCACTGGCAGCGGACCACATCAGCTGCTTCTTCGCCGGTTGGTTGACCACGAGACTTTCTGCGGAAGGCGGTGTCTTTGCCACCACTCGCGGAGGGACGGCTGGCGGAGGTATGGGCGACGGCGGCGCAGGCTCGGGAGCGGAGGCAGCAATCGTATGCCAAAGCTGCTCTGTCGATGGTCCTAGTTGCGGGCTGTCCACTGCTGTCGCTATATGCTTGGGAATATCGACCGCAGGATTCTCCTGAAGATCGACGTCCAGAATCGGTTCTGCGACCGCTGGAGCGGACGCCGACTCCGAGGCCGAAATCTGCATGGCTCGCAGCTGGTCGGGAAGGCTTTCCGTGGCGTGCGCCAGACGAACGGCGGTTTCCACCATCTCACTCAGCCGCTGCACTGCCGAAAGATCACGATCGCCAAACGCATTGGCCTTGCCGGAGAAAAGCTCAAACACTCCGAGAACTTCGTCGTCGTTCACCACCGGCATCACCACCACGGACGCGATCCCCAACTGCCGGCAAACCTCGTGATTGACTCTTGCATCGCGCGCGGCGTCATCGCAGCGCAAAGCCTTCCGCGTTCGCACGCTCTCCCCGGAAAGGCCAAACTCGGTCGACAGGAGTGCGCCCAGCTCCGGCGCGTTCGACCCCGTGCTGGCGCGGCAGAGCATGTCTCTCATGCCACTGCGCCGCAGGGCGATCGCCGCCCCACTGGCGCCGGTGATGTATTGAGCGCGATCGGCAAGCAACTGCAGGGCGGCATCAAGATCGCGTTGCGCCATCTCGGCCAGGGATCGTCCGCCGTCTTCCCCCGGAAATCGCACCTGCGACGTCATCGAGGACTGCGGATTCCGGGTTGTGCCGTTTTCCTGCACCCAGCTCACCTGTTCCTGTTGTAAGGGTCGTTAACAGCAGTCTCGCTCCTAACCCGCGAGCTGTCAATCACATCGCCGCGCAGAGGTACTAACCCAAAAGTGTCATGGAGAGATACCTACGGGTACCGAGATTGAAACGGAACCTGCGCCGGTTGGGGAATTAGCGACGCCGCAACGCCGATTGCGCCAGGTGATTGGCTTCCGCGTTGAATTCGCGCTTCACATGCGAGATCGAAAACTTCAGCGATCGCGCCAGCTTCCGGCAGGTCCAATGCAACGAGTAGAGTCGCGGGCTGCGGCACTCGTATTCTCCCGTCATCTGCCGCACCACCACTTGGGAGTCCGAATAGACGTGCAGAATCTGCGCTTTGCGCGCCACCGCATATTGCAGGGCTTCCATCAGGGCAGCATATTCCGCGACGTTGTTATCCTGGTGGCCGATCCACTTCGCGATGCGAACGGGGCCGTCCGCAAGGCCATTGATGACCACTCCAATGCCCGACGGGCCCGGATTTCCCAGGCATCCGCCGTCTACATAAGCCACCAGTTCAGATGTCACTTCGTTTGTTCCAGCTGCACTCTGCACTGTGACTCCAAATGCTTGCGAGCGTCAAGATGAATATTTGGTTCGCTTTCAGCGTGTTGCAGTTGCAGTTCCTCGCTGTGACATTTTCTGTGCAAAAGGCGTCTCGAACAAAATGACGTGGAACTAAGTTTTTGCATTGCAGCCATTTGCGTTTTCGATTATGCACAGCTCAAGGCTCGGTCATTGCACCAATAGTTTGCGTTGACGTTTTTTAATTGTCTGTTAATGTGAATTGCGTCGACGGTTGAAAGGGTTGGCACAATAAAATGAGCCAGTCCAAATAGACTGAGTGATTCGCCGGGCGGGGCAACCTGCAAGGCAACCGGACCTGAAAAAACCGACGGATCTGCGAGGTTCAGTTGGGGTTCGGAACTGCGAAAGCAGTGATCGCATCAAGGGGTCGTGACGGTACATGCCTCCACGTCGTTAGCTCCCTCGCAGGAGCTGGCGGCTAGAGCATAACCAATGTCACGGCCCTTTCAATTTTTTCCCAGCTTTTCCCCTTCCTGAGTTTCTGCTTCCTGGTTGCGCAGCTTTGCAATCCCAGTAACACGCAGCCATGAACGCTATCCATACGCCGGTTTGCTCACGGCGCCACCAGAGCCAGCGACGGCATCCCGCCGATCTTGAGGACGCTGACCTGTTTCATCCTCCCGGTGTCGATCACCAGAATGCTGTGCTTTTGCGGCGCTGTCGCGTAGAGCGTCTTGCCATCGATCCCCACCACCGCGCTCCAGAATGGCATCTTGGTCTTGATCGTCCCTACCTTCCGCCACGTGCGAGTCTCGAACACTCGGAATTCATCTGCCACCGCGTCGCTGGGGCGAAGATTCGGAGCCCGGCCGTAATCCAGGTAGAAGCGGTTATCGGAATGACGATCGTAGTCGTGTCGATAACCCAGATAGAGCCGGCTGCCTTCCGGCGAGATCGGCCATGCGGCAGGAGGAACTCGATTGCTCAGACCAGGACGCACCGGGGTATCTGCGAACTCCTGCGTCGCCAGACTCAGTTGGAAAACGCCGCCGTCTCCCCGCACGAGCACTATGCCCTCAGCGCCGGAAACTTCAATTGCCTCACCAACTCCGTCTCGCCGTTCCCACGGTAGTTTGACGTCCAGGTTTTGCACTGCGCGGGAGTCTGCATCCGCGCGAATCAGCCGGATTCGGTTCGTCCTCGGACAAAGAAAATCAAACTGACCCGCGGTTGGATAGGAGATGAAGCGGCCGGGACCGCAGTTTCCCAAATGCACGATTCCCGGCAGAAACTCGCCCGCCCGCGTATCGAAGGTGGCGAGCAGAAATGAATCCTCCTCCGGCGATTTGGGGGCATCGATCAGAATGCGCAGAGCCAGTCCGTCACCGGAAACAGCCATCGTCGAAAATGGAGGAATCGTGTCGTAGCCCAAACGTCCGTTGACCATCCCGCTCTTGAGCAGTTCGCCGCGCGCCGTATCAATGACGCCAAGTTCGCTCGAATTCTCATCCACCACCGACGCCACATAGAGGCGGCTGCCGTCCGGCGACAAAGCAAAATCCGGATTCGCGCCCGTGCGAACGCGTCCCATCACCTTGCCAGCCTCGGGGTCGACTAACCACACAGAGCCACCTGCCGCACCCGCGTCCGGCCTTGGATCGAGAACATACAGCCATCCGCGCTGGGGCTGCACCCAATTCTCTATTTGAATGTTGGAGTGTCCTGCGGCATCGGCCTGCGCCGGCGCGCTGGTCTGACCATCTGCCTGGATGGTGCGGGCAGCAGAAGATGGCGCAAAGGACACGAAGAGAACACAAGCCACGGAGGTCAGGAGCTTCGCTTTCATACATTGCACCCGTGAACGCCCCGAATTTTTCGACCCTTAGGGCGGCATTATACGACGAACATTGCTTACAGTTCAGAAATCCGAATCTGATATTCTGCGCGCCGCAAGTCGAGAATCCCGATCCTCCGGCCCCTGAAACTGAAATCTCCACGAGGTTCGCATGACGAATCTTTCTAGCTGGCTAGTTCGCTTCCCGCTGTTTCTTTTCGCCGCATTGGCGGCGGGATCGAACCCCGCGCCTCTCGTCTTGAATCACGTGACCGTCATCGATGCGACGGGAGCGCCCGCGAAAAGCGACATGATCGTGATCACCGCGAACGGCCGCATTTCGCAAATTGGCAAGGCGTCAAAGATTCACCGAGAGCACGATGCCAAAGTGATCGATGCCAGCGGCAAGTTCCTGATCCCCGGCCTCTGGGACATGCATACCCATTGGGGAGAAATCGAATATCTGCCGCTCTTTCTCGCCAATGGAGTGACCGGACTGCGAATCATGTGGGGCGACACGCAGCATCACGAAGGGCTCAGAAACGATTGAATGCCTCAAGAATAACGTTTTAGCTTCAAAGCTCTTTTGTGGGATAATCTCCAACCGTAATATGTTTTTTCACGCGCGTGCTCGCATCGTTTAAGCGGAGCGCCGGAAGGCGAAAATTTCGATGGCCAAAAATCCCTTTTCCCGTCGTCAGTTCATTCAGCTCGGCACCGGCGCTATCGCCGCCACCACCATCGCCAAGAACATCTTGCAACCTCGCATACTTTCCGCTGCGGCGCGCCCGGTGGCGCCCAGCGATACGATCCGTTTCGCATCGATCGGCACCGGCATTCGCGGATGCGAACACCTCGAGGCATCGCTTAGCGTCCCCGGGATTCAATGCGTCGCTGTCTGCGACCTCTACGACAGCCGCCACATCGCCGCGCAGGAATCGGTAAAGAATCCAAGCGTGCCCGCGACACGGGACTACCGATCGATCCTGGATCGCAAGGATGTCGACTCGGTTCTGATCGCAACGATGGATCACAACCATCGCCGCATCTTTGAAGATGCCTGCGCCGCCGGCAAAGACATTTATTGCGAGAAGCCGATGTCGCACACTGTCGAAGACGGATTCGCCATGATGGAAGCCGCGCACAAGCACAATCGCATGGTTGCCATCGGCAGCCAGCGCGTGAGTTCGGTGCTCTACGCCAAAGCCAAAGAGATTTACGATTCCGGCAAACTGGGCGAGGTCTTCTCGATCAACGCCTACTGGGATCGGAACTCGCCGAGTGGAGCGTGGGTGTATCCAATTCCGCCCGACGCGAGCGAAAAATCGATCGACTGGAATGCCTTTCTCGGCAATGCTCCCAAGCACGCGTTCGATCCGGTCCGCTTTTTCCGGTGGCGCTGTTTCACTGACTACGGCGAAGGACTTGGTGGAGACCTTTTCGTTCACCTGCTGTCGGGAATTCAATTCATCACTGGAATTACCGAACCGGCACAGCGCGCGCAGTCCTCCGGTGGACTGTTCCACTTCAAGGACGGCCGCGAGTTCCCCGATCTCATCGAGACGCTCTACGACTATCCCAACTTCCGCATCACATTGCGCTGCAATCTGAACAACGATGGCGGGGAGTTCATCGGCTTCTACGGAACCAAGGGCACGATGATCATCAAAGATGCGTCCTTGACCTACAAGCCGCAGGATACGCGCCCAGAGCCGGAAAGCTATTCGATCTATGGATGGCCGAAGGCGCTGCGCGATCAGTATCTGCAGAAGTGGCACGAAGACCATCCCGAACCCGTAGCCCTGAAGTGGGACGTGGACGCGGAAGGTGAGTCGTATGCCAATCCTCCGGGATACAGCGACACAGTGGATCATCAGGCCAATTTCTACAACGCCGTTCGCACTCGCAAGCCGGTTGCCGAGAACGAAATTTTCGGCAACAACGCGGCGATTGGCTGCCACCTGGCGAACTTCTCGTACTTCAACAAGACGGTCGCCGTGTGGGATGCAGGCAGCAAGAAGATCGTTAAAGGATAATCGAAGCAAGAGCTACCCCACTTCTCTGCGGAGGGAAGTGGGGTTTTTCCATGCACAAAGCGTTTCTACAGTTTCTTCTTCGGCGGCAAATATTTTTTCTCGATCGAAGCCACGACGACGTAATTTGGATCGACCATTTCGTTCAAATGCAGCTTCCCTACCTTCGACAGCAATTCGTACGCGTCGAGTTCTGATAATCCGTAATCGCGATGGATCCAATACACCAGCTCGGTCAGGGCGATGCGGGTGGCATCTTCGAGCGGGCGGTAGGCGCCTACGGTCATGATGGCGTCGTCGTTTTCAAATTGCGGCCATTCGATGGTGCGTCCTTTGATCACGCTGAGCTGAACTCGTGCTTTGAGTGGAACCTCGATGGCTGATCCAGCGGCTTCGCCGTCTCCCATGGCGGCGTGGCCATCGCCGAGATAGAGCAGGCCGCCTTTTACGTTCACCGGAAAGTAGACCGTGTTGCCAACGCTGGCTTCGGGAGAATCCATGTTGCCGCCGAACTCCGCGGGAACAATTGAACTACGCGCTTCGCCATTCGCGGGAGCTACACCGATGCAACCGAAGAAGGGATGCATGGGAATCTTCACCGAAAAATCTGAATCGATGGCTTTGAACGTCGCGGTGTTGGCGGCGTGATCAATGTGATAGAACCACACGCGCTCGGGGAGCGGTTTGGTCTCGAGCATCGGAGTGTAGTGCGAGGCACTGATCGATCCGAAGCCGGGAGAGAACGCACCGACGCCCGTGTCTCCGTCGACTTGGAGATCGAGGACCTTGACGGCGAGCGTGTCGCCGGGCTCCGCGCCCTCGACATAGAACGGACCCGCCAGCGGATTGTCGCCCTTCGCCATGCTCATGGTGTCGCCGGGCTTCTTGATGGCGTTGCCGAAGCAGTCGAGCGTATTGGTGTCGAGGATGTCTCCGGATTTCAGGTGGAGCACTGGCTCAGCGGTGGCGAACAGATATTTCACATTGTCGTTGGTGGTGGTGTAGTGCGCGACATTCTGCGCGGAAACTGCAGACAGTGTAGAGAGGAAAAAAGCAGAAAGCGCAATCGTAGAACGCACAAAATCCTCCGGTCAGTTGATTGCGAACGCGCTATTGTCGCATGAGATGGACGTCGTGACCGGCAGCCGGCCTTGTCTGGATGTAGATGGGTTCACTTAGAGTGAAACTTGGGCCGTAACCATTCGCGAGGTGCCCCATCCTAACGTCGTGCGTTTTGTGACGTTAGGATGGGGACCTGAAGTTGATCGGAAGCTACTGCAGCTTGCAGAGGTTGATCAGGTCGTTGGCGATTTGCTGGGCGCCCGGAAGCGTATTCGCCAGTGAATGCAGGCCATCGGCCACACAGGCCTGCGCCTTCGTGCTGGTGATGTTGTCGAACCAATCCTGACCGATCGGGATGGCAGAGCTGCTATCGGCACCACCGAACACCAGGTTCACATAGGTCTTGGGGAAGCTGTACGTAGCACCCGGCGCTTCGACGCTATCGCCGAGGAAGAAGTTGAGTCCTCCGGGCGGCAGCGTGCCGTTCACCGCATTCGAGCATACTCCCGCGCCGGTCGCGGAGTTGGGGTTGTAAGCCGGATCCCATACTCCAGCATCCGTTACCCCAAAACATGTACCCAGCGTGGGAGTTAATCCGCACTGAACAGCTTTCGTGCCCTGGGTGCAACCGCAGCCCCAGTCCAGGCGGCCGGTTGGCGGACCGCTGGTGACTTCGGCCATGGAGAGAACATCGAAGGTGGGGTATTGCGACAAGGCATAGGCGAGGGCTCCGGCGCCGCCGCTGTTCGCCGTAGCGCACATGGGAATGTTCTTGTTGTTTTGAACGTTGGTGTAAATCCAGTTGGTTACCGTCGCATAGCGGCAGGCCGATGCGAGCACCCCGCCCGGGCCCTCCGCCCAACCGGCGGGCTGATTGTTGTTGAAGGGAGTTCCCCACGAAATCTGAACGGTGGTAAATCCGGCCGCCAAGACGTTCCCGACCGCAGTACTGCCGAAAGTGAAGATGTCTTCGTACAGGCCGTTGCCATCGGTGCCGGTGTTGTAGGTCGCCGTCCCCAGAATCGTTCCCGTCGGCGTGTTCGTCTTCACGTACGCCTGCACGTCGGGAACGCCCGGGCAGGAAACGGTCATTTGCTGGCAGACGCCATTCTTGATCGATCCCGCACAAGAAACGCTCGAGACACCGCTGATCGTTCCCAGAGCGCGAGTCGATCCGGTTGCGCAAGCGACAGAAACCGTAACGTTGGAGGTGATCGTTTCAATGGAGTAGGTCGGCGTGCACGCTTGCGCGGACGGCTGGCTCGTCACGTATACGGTGTAGGTCGCTCCGCTCGCATACGTATTGGCAAACGTTTGAGTGCCGTTGCTCGTGAAGGTCAATGTGTTCGATTGATCGTCTTCCAGAGTCACCGTTCCGGAGAGCCCGGTCACCGCAACGCTAAGCTTGAGGCCGCTTCCCGACGTGGCGCAAGTCGCGGTAACTGTGATGTTCGAGGTGATGGTTCCGCTGGCGTTGCTGCTCAGAGTGCAGGTCTGACCAGTTGGTTGCGTTTGCACCGTGACCGAGTACGTCGATCCGCTGACGTATGACTTCGCGAATGTTTGGGTACTGTTCGTGGTGAAAGTCAGCGAGTCGCTTTGGCTGTCTTGCACGACAAGCGATCCGGCGGTCAGGCCCGTGACGGCAACGCTAATCGTGTACACGGGATTGGTGACGCATGTGGCCGTCACCGTAATGTTCGAAGTGATCGTGCCGCTGGAGTTACTGCTTAGGGTGCAGGTCTGTCCCGTTGGCTGAGTGAGAACTGCAACCGAATACGTGGAACCACTCGCATAGGAGGTGGCGAAAGTCTGCGTGCCGTTGCTCGTGAAGGTCAGCTTGTCGGACTTGCTGTCTTGCACGACCAGCGTTCCGATCAGGCCGGTGGTGGTAACGCTAATGGTGTCGTTTGTAACGTTCGTGGTGCAGGTGGCCGTCACTGTGATGTTCGAGGTGATGGTTCCGGTCGAGTTGCTGCTCAGCGTGCAGGTTTGTCCCGTCGGCTGAGTGAGCACTGTAACCGAGTAGGTCGCACCGCTCGCGTAAGGCTTGGCGAAGGTCTGCGTGCTATTCGTGGTAAATGTTAGTGAGTCGCTTTGGCTGTCCTGAACGACGAGCGTTCCCGTAAGGCCGGTGACCAAGACGCTGACGGTGTCGGTCGCGGACACGGGAACACAGGTAACGGCGATTGTGATGTTCGCCGTGATGGTTCCGCTACCGTTGCTGGCAGTACAGTTTTGTCCTACCGGTTGCGTAACCGGGGTCACGCCGTACGATGCCCCGCTGGCGTACTTGGTGGCAAATGTCTGGGTCGTGTTACTGGTGAACGTCAGCGTATCGCCGTCGTTGTCCTGCAATTCCAAAGATCCGGAGGTCAGTCCCGTGACGGCGACACTGATGGTATAGGTTGGTGCGGAATTGGTGGTGCACGCCACCTGAACACTGGTCACATTACTCGTTGCGGTGCCGCTCCCGTTAGTCACTGTGCACGTTTGCCCGCTCGGCTGCGTCCCCACGGCCACCTTATACGCGGCGCCGCTGTTCACGGTGCCGGCGAACGTAAAGCCTCCATTCGCCGTGACTGTCAGCGTATTCCCGCCATTGTCCGTCAAAGAGACCGTACCGCTTAGGCCCGAGACTGTCCCGCCGATCGTGTATGTGGCCGGGGGCGGGGTGATTGTGCCCGTCCCTCCGCCTCCGCAGGCAGCGAAAGACAGTAATGCCCCAATGGTCAGTACGAGCAGGAATGACTTCATGACAATCTCCGTGGCCTAAGTCCGTTGTCCAGGGGGGAACCCGTGTCGGTGAACCCGGGTTATGAAGACAAAACGGGAACTCTCCTTCTCTCTTACAGAAGTGGCCCACCAATATATACCGAAGTCGGCCGGCCCGGACAGTATGAAGAAATTTTCACGGTAGGGGGCGTATGGGACTGACAGGGCAAGTGTTGCAGAGCGCGCACCTTAGCCCGGAATGCCTGGGATGCGGCCGGCCACGGGAGAACTGGTCTATCCAACTGTGAGACGCGGGAAGGCCCAACTCCGGGCTGAGACGGAATCGGCTTACTAGCCGCGGGAAGATCACATCTGTAGCAGTCGTATGGTTTGATGGTAACGGAATATACGGTTTAGTATGATCTCATTCTATCGAACGCCCGTGCGAAACGAAGGATGACTCCATGCCGGCAAGAAGACGATTATTTCTGGCTGCTGCTTTCGCGCTTCTGCTGCAGCCGGCCCAGGGTTGGGCGCAGCAACTCACCGTTCAAAATGATGACGGGAAGCAGACGGTGTTGTCGAGGGCCGATCTCGAGGCTCTGCCGCATGTGAAGGTGCAGGCGTCCGCTCACGATGTTTCGGCGGCGTTCGAGGGGGTTGCCGTTAAGGCTGTGCTGGAGAAAGCAGGGGTTGCGTTCGGCGAAGCGCTGCGGGGGAAACGGCTGGCATCGTGCCTTCTTGTGGAGGCTGCGGACGGGTACCGGGTGGTGATTGCGCTGCCGGAAATGGATCCGGCATTCGCCGACAAGCAGATCATGCTTGCATTCCTGAAAGACGGCAAGCCGCTGGATCCGAAAGAAGGTCCTTATCGAATTGTCATTCCTGACGAGAAACGGCCCGCCCGGTGGATACGGCAAGTGACTACATTGAAGATTGTGGACGTGCAGTGATTGGCATCGATCTTTCGGTGATCACTTAGTTCCTTTGACCTTTTGAACCGCAGCAGGAGGGCGCTTGAAAATTCGGACATGGACCGGCATTACGCTCGTTGGTATCGCCTTGGCTTGCGGCCTGTGCGCTGCGCAGGAGGTTACGGTCGCGGCGGCGGCGGACTTGCAGTTCGCCATGCAGGATGTGGCTGCCCAGTTCCAGCAAGAAACGGGTAAAACCGTAAAGGTGACGTACGGGTCGTCGGGAAATTTTTTCCAGCAGTTTCAGAACGGCGCGCCCTTCGACATGTTCTTCTCCGCCAATCTGGACTACCCGAAGAAGCTGGAGAGCGCGGGACTGGTGGAGAGCGGTAGTTATTATCCTTACGCCAAGGGCAAAATCGTCGTCTGGGTGCCGAACGAGTCGAAGGTCAATATAGATTCTGGCCTGAAAGTTTTCCTTGATCCAAGCGTGAAGAAGATCGCGATCGCGAACCAGCTGCACGCGCCGTACGGACAAGCGGCCGCGGCGGCGATGCAGAAGGAAGGCATCTACGACCGGGTGAAAGACAAGTTCGTCCTGGGTGAGAACATTTCGCAGACGGCGTCGTTTGTGGTCTCGGGAGCGGCGGATGTGGGCGTGGTCGCGCTGTCGCTGGCTTTGTCGCCGAACATGAAGAGCAAAGGACGGTACGTCGAAATTCCCGCGAATGAATATCCGGCAATCGAGCAGGCGTGCGTGATTCTCGCTGCGTCGAAGAACAAGGAGACCGCGCGCCAGTTTCTGACGTTCATCAAGAGCGAGAAGGTGGGTGGGATATTGTCCGGTTACGGCTTCGACGTGCACGACCGCACAGCGAAGTAGCGTGTGGGCCGGCGATTACTCCTCGGCCTTCTTCCTCTTGGAAAGGCGGCTCTTATAAAACCGACGCACCTTGGCGCGGTTGCCGCATTTGGTCATGTCGCACCAGCGGCGGCGATGATTCTTGCTCTCATCCACAAATAGCCACTCGCAAGTTTTCGAGGCACAGGCGCGCACAAACTGCAGTTGATCGGAAGCAAGCAACTCGGCCGCCGAGCTTGCGATCGGCCATAGCGGAGCTTCCAAGTGGTCCGGAGACGAATCGAATTGCCATTCGAAATGCTGCGCATGCGGCACGAGGCTCGCGTGCTGCGCGGCTTCCTGGATGTACCGGTTCAGAGTCGAGAGAGCGGACGGAGGCAGGGGCTTCCTGCGGACCAGCGCCCAGAAGACCGCGTACATGGCTTCGCGCATCTCGATGGCCGCGGCTAGCACTTGTTGGGCAGGTTCCGGCGACTTCTCGCTTTGCGCGGCCAGACGATCTGCCTGCAGGTCGGTCAGAATGCCCGCGTCCCGGGCAAAGCGTGCGAGATCGGTGTAGCTCTTGAGCAGTTCTTTCGGCTCGCTGCTATAGCGGTCGTCGAGCGTATTGAGGAAGTCGAGACACAGGGCTCCTCCGATCAGTTCGAACTGAAGCTGGCGGTGCTTTGACGTTCTTGTGCGGTCTTGGATATTCCCCTCCCGAGCTAAATTCATTATCTAACCATTAAAACCATATTGACAAGTTAGATGGTCTCGCCGTAGAATCGATCTAACCAATGAACATGGTTTTAGAGGTTATATATGTTTCGAGAAAATCCGACCCGAATCATGGCCCTGATTCGCAGCTGCAAGATGATTAACATAGGAGGCAGACCCGTGATCGTGCCCAGCACAAAACCGAAAAGTAGTAGCCGCCACCGAGCTGAGTCGATCAAACTGGGGCTCGCCTTCGCGGCGATCTACATCGTGTGGGGATCGACCTACCTGGCGATTCGTTATGCGGTCGAAACGATTCCTCCGCTTGTGACCGCGGGCATTCGTCACAGCGTGGCGGGGATCGTTCTGTTGGTGTGGGCGTGCGCGCGTGGATACCGGCCGATGCGCGAGCACTGGATTGCGGGAGCGATTCTTGGCGCACTGTTTTTTCTGATCGGACATGGCTCACTGCACTGGGCGGAGCAGCACGTTTCGTCGGGACTCGCGGCACTGCTGATCGCGACGGAACCGATGTTTATCCTGGTGTTGGCGTGGATGAGCGGACAACAGAAGATCAGCCGACTGAGCGCGCTGGGCCTGGGGACTGGCGTGATCGGCGTGGCACTGCTGACGGGCGCGGAGTTGGCGGCCAAAGGCTCGAGCCTGATTGGCATGATCGCGGTGCTGGTGGGCTCGCTGTCATGGGCGGCAGGCGTGGTGATCTCGCCGAAGCTCAAGCTTCCGGCGGATGCGCTCGGACGCACCGCGCTGCCAACGATTTGTGGAGCGGTCATGCTCCTGGCCGCAGCGGGAGTGACGGGCGAGTTTCACTCGCTACACTGGTCGGCAGTTTCTCAGAAGTCCATTCTCGGACTGGCGTATCTGATCGTGTTCGGCTCGATCGTGGCGTTCACGGCTTATACGTGGCTGCTGCAGCGGTGTCCGCCCGCGCTGGTCGCGACGCACACCTACGCGAATCCGGTAGTCGCAGTATTTCTCGGTTGGCTGCTGGCTTCGGAAGCGCTGACCCTGCGCGTCGCGCTGGCTTCGGTGGCGATTCTGGGAGCGATTCTGCTGATCCGCAGGGGCGAGCGAGCAACCGAGCCGCCGGCTGTTTCGGCCGTCTCCGCGAGGCCCAAGTCAATTCAGCAGTGCGCCTAGTGATCGTGGTCGTGATCGCGATCTCTGGAGCGAAGCTCCGAGCAGACGATCCACAGGTGCTCCATGAACTCACCGCTCATGGAGCGGAAGCCGGTGACCACGAAACCGAGCGGGCACTCGGATTGGGCGGGATGACCTCCGAAATTTGGGCGCACGACGGACTGAGTCCACTCGGTGCGGGGATTGTCGACGCGCGCGGCAATCTCGTGAAGCGGACTGCACTCGCCGACGGCTTCGTCGACGGAGCCGCCGGTACGGCCTCGAAGGCCGCGCAGCGCGAAGTGCTCGGGACAGTATGCGTCGTCCACTGGACGTCCGCCTGGACTGCCGGTTCTGCCGGTCATTTGGCGATCGTCCCCAAGCCGGCCATCGCGATCGATGCGCGCGCAATCGAGCCAGGCTGTGTTGAAGTATTCTCCGGTCTGCACAAGGAAGCCGACAGCGACGGATCCCTCCTGGCATAAAGTGTCGGCGAAGGCCTGCCGCCGTTGCCGCCGCCGAAGTCAGGCGGCATGCGCTCGGGCGAGACAAATATGAAGCGGTGCGCGCAGACAAGGGTGGGGCACCCTTTCTTCATGACGGAGTTGAATCTAGTGGTGCGGGTCGCGGCGGCGGAGGTAGTCGATGAACATTTGCTCGACGGGCTTGTCGTAGGCGATGACGACGTGGCGGACGGTGTGTCCGCTGACGAAGTGGCAGACTTCTTCGGCGAGGTTCTTGGCGTGATCGCCGGCGCGCTCGAGAGATTGAGTCATGAAGATCACTTGCAGACTGGCCTGACGAGCAACGTTTTCCGGATTCTCGATATGGCGGAGGAAGATGAGATTTCGGAGGCGGTCCATCTCGGCATCGGCGCGGAGTACGTCGACGGCTTTGCCGATTTCGCGGGCAGAGAACGCGCTGCCGCAGTCGGCCAGCATTTTTTCAAGAATGGTGGCCATTTGAGTGAGGTCGCGGGTGTCTTCGGAGTCGATGCGCCCGCTGACGGCCTGGGCGCTGTTGGCGAAGCTCAGCAGAAGATCGCCGATGCGCTCGAGGCCGATCATGAATTTCATGCAGGCGAGAAGTTCGCGCGCTTCGGCGGGGCCGACTTCCGTGATAGCGGTGGTCACACCGCTGTCGATTTCCATGTCGAGCGTATCGAGTTCGCGCTCACGTTGGCGGAGGGAATTGAGAAGAGCGCTTGACCCGGTGGCGATGCCTTCTGCCGCCGCGCCCGCAGCTTCCTTGGCCATGTGACAGGCTTCGACGGTCCGGCGCACGAGATAGTGATGAGCCGGTTCGGGAGTCGGGCTCTTGATCGCGGTGCTCATGAGTGTGTCCGCCGGGCGAGAACGTAGACGAGGAACCCTTCTGGGAGCGTCGCCGCTATTCTGCCGTTCGTGAGATCGGGTGGCCAACGGCTAAGCATAGAATTTTCCGGCCCGCTGGCGGTTAACAGGCTGTGAATTTTCTGTCATTTTTCGGCTCAGGCAAATCACATTTACATATTAGTAAAGATCATTGTCGGACAAGACAGAACAAATGCAAGGGGAATGTGGAAGGGGATCGAAATCCCCACCCTAGCCGCCAAAAAACGCGGCTAGTATGGGCGCGCCCCGCAAGGGGATCCGGCCCAAGCCCGTGTTCGATGCACGCGAGATCCTTCCCTCTGCCTGAAAAGCGGCTCCGGTCAGGATGACGCCGGTGTCAGGGGATATAGTCCGTAGGGCTTGAGAAATTTGGTGGCGAGCATCCGTGCTTCCGCCCTGGCTGGACGGCCGAGGTGGTCGTCGCCACATAAGTCTAGGCGGTGGGTAGAGTGAAGAGGAAGGTGCTGCCTTTGGTGAGTTCGCTTTCGGCGCGGATGGAGCCGCCGTGGGCGCGCACGATGTGCTTGGCAATGGCGAGGCCGAGTCCCGTGCCTCCGGACTCGCGGGAGCGGGCTTTGTCGACGCGATAAAAACGTTCGAAGAGGCGCGGCAGGTGTTCGGAGGAAATTCCCGCCCCGAGATCACGGACGTAGAATTCGATACCGCGCTCGGCAGAACGGGCCCCGAGGTCGATGCGTCCGCCAGCGCGCCCGTATTTCATGGCGTTGTCGATCAGATTCGAAAATACCTGGTGAATCGCTTCCCGATCGGCCAACACGGGTGGCAGAGATTCGATGCACCCGCTGCCTCCCTGCGCGTCGATGATCTGAAGCTCCACGCCTTGCCCCCGGGCAATTTCGCGAAAACTTTCCTCGGCGTCGTTCAATAATTCAATGGGAGCGACGGGCTCAGTGTCGAAACGAGTTTCGCCGGACTCCACTCGCGCCAGCGTGAGCAGATCTTCGGTCAGACGAGACATGCGAGCGGCATTCTTGCGAATGATTTCCAGAAACTCTCGAGTAGAACCGGAATTGTCGGGGGCGGTGTCGAGCAGGGTTTCAGAATATCCCTGGATGGAAGTTAGGGGAGTACGCAGTTCGTGGGAAACATTGGCGATGAAATCGCGGCGAGTCTTTTCGACGCGCTCCGTCTCAGTAAGATCGCGCAGAACAGCAACCGCGCCGCCATCGGGCAGGGGAGCAGCGGTCACGTCGAAGGCGCGGCCGGAAACGATAGACGTGGCGCGGGCGGTGGTTACTTCCTTGGTGGTGGTTGCGGCTTTTACGGCGGCAAGGAAATCGGGATCTCGAATGGTCTCCACAACGGGTGCGTTAAGGCGAGTGCGCTGCGGAACTAGGCGATCCATGGGCTGGTTGGCCCAGCGGACAAGGCCGTCCGAGCTGACGGCGATGACGGCGTCCTGCATGCTGTTGAGCAGAGTTTCGAGCTGGCGCTGGCTGGAGCGGACGGCGGCGAAGCTGCGCTCGACCTGTCCGGCGGTGCGGTCGATAGCGGCGGCGACACGTCCGATTTCGTCAAGGGGAGTGTCGTCGACACGGGCGCGAAGGTCTCCGCGCTCGATGCGTGCCGCCACATCGACAATGCGCTCGAGACGGCGGGACGTCCACACGGAAGCTGTAACCGCGATGAGCAGGGCCACGAGACAAGCGAGAAGAGATCCGCGGATCAGTGGACGGCGAACCTGAGACTGGACCGACTGGACGTCGGACAATGAATAGGCGAGGCGAACAGCGCCTCCGGGGATGGGGGCTGCGACATAGAGAAAAGGAATGCCGAGAGTGGCGCTGCGGCGCTCGTCCTTGCCGGTTTTTCCGGAGAGGGCAGCGGCAAACTCCGCGCGGGCAGCGTGGTTCTCCATGTTGGAGGGATCGGACCCTGAGTCGGCGAGCACTTTGCCGGAGGAGTCGATGATGGTGGCGCGAGCGCCGGCGGCCTGAGATTCCTGAGCCGCGATGTCGGCGATAGAGTGAGCGTGATCGGTTTCGACGCGGTGCGCGAAGAGAAGAGTCTTCTGGGTGAGGCTGCGTTCGATGTCGACGCGCAGCGAGTCTTCCCAGGCGTTGCCGATCATGACGTCGAGAATGGCGGCGGTAGCGGCGATGACGATCAGGAAGACGGCAAGCAGCTTGAAGAAAATGCGGTTCTTCACATTCTCCTCTCGGACATGCTCCTTGTTTGGAATGTGTCCGTCATTTCGGGACCTCGAAGCGATAGCCGGCGCCACGGACCGTTTTCAGGTAGCGCGGGTTCTCCGGGTCGGGCTCGATCTTCTCGCGAATACGGCGGACGTAGACATCGACTGAACGCGGAGTGACGTACGCGGTATCGCGCCAGACGGAGTCGAGGAGGTGGTCGCGGCTGAAGACGCGTCCTTTGTGCCGAGCGAAGTAGTCGAGGAGGCGGAATTCCGTGGCCGTGGTGGGAACCATGGCGCCGCGAACCGTGAGGGTCATGGCGGAGGGATCGATTTCGATCTCGCCGACGGTCATGGGGCTGGGCGGCAGTGGGCGCTCGAAGCGTCGGAGAACGGCTTTGACGCGGGCTACGAGTTCGCGCGGGCTAAAGGGCTTGGCAATGTAATCGTCGGCGCCGAGTTCGAGGCCGAGGACACGATCGGCTTCGCTGCTCTTCGCGGTGAGAAAAATTACTGGCACTGCCGAGAGGCCCGGGGTCTGACGGATGTTGCGGCAGATCTCGAGGCCATCCTTGCCAGGAACCATGATGTCGAGGACAAAAAGCGCCGGCCGCTGGCGTTCGGCATCGGAAAGGACGTTCGACCCGGTGGGATAGATACGGACGACGAAACCCTCATTTTCAAGGTGGTGGCGGACGAGGCGGGAAATATCGGGATCGTCTTCGACGACGAAGATGCTTGGTTTCACAGGGATATTGTAGCGAAGGCAGAACTCAGCACCTAGTACCGAGTGGCGCATTGCCGGGTCTGACGGGCTATTTTCATCGGATTTTAACAATCGGACGAAAATCTTTCACCCCAGGGGGCACAGAGGTTCACAGAGGTTCACAGAGGTTCACAGAGGTTCACAGAGGAAAACGTTAGACGGATACGATCAGGTTTCCTGCTTTGTCTATTTGGAAACGCTTTCGTGGCGGGATCACCGTGGTGGCGCTGTATTCGGTTAGGATGGCTGGGCCGAAGTATCTCTTTCCTGGCCGGAGTTCTTCCCTGGAGTGGATTTTCGTCTTCAGTTTCTTGCCGTCGAAGTGGACGGGGGCTTCGGGTACGGAAAACTTGATTGCTTGACGTGCCCTTCCCCCTCGGCTTCGCTCAGGGCTCGCTTCGGCGGCTTTCCCCGCATCCTGCGAGGTAAGGGCCGGGCGGACGAATGCGTCCGCTTCTCCATGACTTGAGCTAGATTTCACGACCGCTCTGAGGCGGAGAGTTACTAACTCGATCTCGCGACCCGGATGCGTGTAGTCGTAGCGGCGGCGATGCTCTTGCTCGAAGTCGCGGAGGAGCTTTTTTGTCAGCGGGATATTCAATTCGTATCCCTGGCCGCGATAGCGGAGATCGACGGTGCGGTGGTAGCGCGGAGTTCCCTGCCAGGATTCATTCCGGAAATCCTTGGCTGCGGCTTTTTCCAAAGCTGCGAATTCCTGCTTCAACTTTACGTGCGGGATATCACGACTGACACGCCACTGGATCGTGCGCGAATAATCTTTGACTACATCGCTGGCGAGGATGCCGAGCGCGGAAAGTGCGCCGGGGAACGCGGGAATGATGACCTGGGGGATGCTGAGAGCTTCGGCGAGGGCGCAGGCATGGAGACCTCCGGCGCCGCCGAACGCGACCAGAGCGAACTGGCGGGGATCACGTCCACGCTCGATGGATACGACGCGAATAGCTTTTTCCATGGTGGCGTTCACGACGCGGATCACGCCAGCGGCAAACTTTTCCAAAGTTAGATTCGATGCTGCTGTCTTCAGCCACTCTTGCGTGATGCAGCGCGTGCGGTCGAGATCGAGCGCGAAATCTCCACCGAGAAAACGTGCGGCTTGCAGGCGACCCAGAAGAAGATTCGCATCGGTGACGGTCGGTTGAGTGCCGCGGCCATAGCAGATTGGGCCAGGATCGGCTCCGGCGGATTCGGGGCCGACGCGGAGGACTCCAGCGGCGTCGAAGCGAGCGAGGGAGCCTCCACCGGCGCCGACGGTGTGGATGTCGAGCATGGGGACACCGATGGGAAGTCCGGCGATCTGAGCGTCATTGGCGGTTTTGATCTCGCCTTCGACCAGAGAGACGTCGGTGGAAGTGCCTCCCATATCAAAGGCGATGATGTTTTCGAATCCGCTGGCGCGGGCGGTGGCAGCGGCGCCGACGACTCCTCCGGCGGGGCCGGAGAGGACGGTACGAACCGGTTCGCGGGCCGCCGTGGAGAGGGCGGTGATGCCTCCGCTGGATTGCATGACGAAAATGCGCGGGGCCACGGGGGCTAAAGTCCTGTCGTTGTTGTCGCTTTTCGCGGCCCTGAAGGGCCGCTCTTCCACAGGTGCCCGGGCGGCAGCAGAGAGCGCCTCTTGAAGGTTCGTCTCAACTGCCACAGAGGGCCGATCGCTCAGGTTGGCGCTCTTCGCTGTGCTGAGGCGCTGTGCGGGCTCGAAGCCTCCCCCTTGAAGGCTCGGGGCTCTAACCTGTGCGGCCGGGGCACCCACGGCTACACGAGTTGTGATCGTGGCTAGAAACCTTGCTTCCAGATTTTCGAGGTAGGTCTGCATCACCGGCTGCAGGTACGCGTTGATCACTACTGTGGAGGTGCGTTCGTATTCACGGAATTCGGGGAGGATTTCATGCGAGATCGAGAGCGGAACGTTTAACGCTTTCAGAGCTTGGGTGACGTCGTCTTCATGCTTGGGATTCGCGAAGGAGAACAGGAGCGAGATGGCGATTGATTGTGGCTTTGCGGCTGCGACTCGATCAGAGAGTGAACGCAATTCATCGGGATCGGGTGCGGCCAGGATTTCGCCTTCGGCGGACGTGCGTTCGTTGATTCCGAAACGTAGATTTTTGGGGACCAGGGGCTCGATACGATCGAAAAAGAAATCGTAAAGCTTGGGGCGAGCCTGGCGTCCGATTTCGATCGCGTCTTCGAATCCGGCGGTAGTGACGAGCGCCATGCGGGCGCCTTTGCGTTCGAGCGTCGTGTTGGTTCCAACGGTGGTGCCGTGGAGGAGGATGAAGTCTCCTTCCGGTGCGATCTTCTTCAGGGCTGCCACGATAGCGTGGGATGGATCGGATGGGGTTGAGAACACTTTCAGCATTTGGAGACGGCGCGTTTGGGGATCGGTCCAGACGCAGTCGGTGAAGGTGCCTCCGGTGTCGATGGCGATGCGGAGGGGTTGGGGCGAACGGTGCATGGATCGGAAGGCTAGATTAACACCGGACGAAAAACCCACTGTCGCAAAGGGCGCGACTGGGGCAGGCTCGTCACTCGGCAAGAGTCAAAACACCGGGCGCGCCTACGCCACATGAATTCCCCGCTCCGCGGCTCAGGATGACAAGTGAAATCACTTTGTCGTGAATGCAAGGGTTAGCAGCGTTTTTTGTTCTACCTCATGCGCCTTTGCGCTTCCTGTGGCCGGGCTGGCGCCGGAACTGCGTTTTACGCTCAGAACTGGACGATCTCCGGCGATGCGCTTCAGGCGGGGGAGCATGTTGAACATGGCTCCCATGTTGGCCGGCTCTTCCTGGACCCACACGATGTCGGCATTCTGGCCGTGGCGATCAAATTCGGCAACGACTTCCTCTTCGGGGAATGGGTAGAGTTGCTCCAGGAACACGATTGCAGTGCTGGTGTCTTTTCGCTTCTTTCGCTCGTTCTGAAGCTCATGGCCGATCTTTCCCGTGCAGATCAGGATGCGGTCGGCTTCTCCGACGTCGGTGTCGGGGATAAGGTTCAGAAAATTCTTGTGCGTGAAGTCTTCGATGGACGAACTCGCGTCGGGATGGCGGAGCATGCTCTTCGGCGTAAAGACGACGAGCGGCTTGCGCCAGTAGCGCAAAGCCTGACGGCGCAGGAGATGGAAGTACTGCGCGGCATTCGACGGTTGCGCGATCTGGATATTGTGCTTGGCTGCGAGTTGAATGAAGCGTTCGATGCGCGCGCTGGAATGCTCCGGGCCCTGGCCCTCGTAGCCGTGTGGCAAGAGCATAACGAGCCCCGAAAGCAGGTTCCACTTGGCTTCTCCGGCGCTGATGAACTGGTCGATGATGGCTTGGGCGACGTTGACGAAGTCGCCGAACTGGGCTTCCCAGAGGACTAACGATTCGGGATAGTCGCGGCTGTATCCGTATTCGAAGCCAAGGACTCCGGCTTCGGAGAGCGTGGAGTTGTAGATCTCGCATCGGGCCTGATCGGCGGCGATGTTCTCCAGCGGCACGTATTCGTTCTCGTTCTCGATGTCGATGAGAACGGAGTGGCGCTGGTTGAAGGTGCCGCGGCGGGAGTCCTGTCCGGACATGCGGACGTGTGTGCCGGTCTTCACGAGGCTCGCAAACGCCAGCGCTTCGGCCATGCCGTAGTCGACCGGGCGCCTGCCCGTGCCCATTTCGGCGCGCTGCTCCAGAAGCTTCTTCACCTTGGGATGGATGTGGAAGTCCGCCGGATATGTGGTCAGACGAGCGGTGAGCTCCGACAGTTCTTCGGACGAGAGTCCGGTTTCGACTTCGAATTCGGGACGATGGATGCCGCCGAAATACTTGCCCCAATACTTGGGAAGCTCGCGGAGCATGGGCTTGTGTTTGAGGCTGCCAGCTTTTTTCTGGTCGGCTTCGAACTCGAGCTTGATGGCGCCGACTTGCGACTGCGCGTCGGTAGCGCCGATGTCATCGGCGTAGATTTCCCAGAGCGGCGGATGTTCTTTGATTTTCTTGTAGAGCAGCGGTTGGGTAATGGTGGGGTCGTCGACCTCGCTATGGCCATGGCGACGATAACCAATGAGATCGATGACGACATCGGTGCCGAACTGATAGCGATATTCGACGGCCATACGAGCGACGCGAACGACGGCGTCGACGTCTTCGGCGTTGACGTGGAAAATCGGGATCGACTGGCGGCGCGCGATGCAGGCGGCGAAACGTGTCGAGTGCTCTTCGGTATAGCTGGTCGTGAAGCCAAGAAGGTTGTTCACAACGACGTGAATCGTGCCGCCTACAGTGTAGCCCGGGAGGTCGGCGTAGTTCATGGTTTCGGCGAGAATGCCTTGTCCGGCGAATGCTGCGTCGCCGTGGACTAGGAGGGGAAGATATTTTTCGCGGCCGCCTTCGCCGGTGCGGTCCTGCTTGGCGCGAGTGCGTCCGACGGTGACGGGGTCGACGGCTTCGAGATGGCTTGGATTCGACACCAAATGGATGTGAACTTTGCCACCGCTGTGGGTGATGTATTCGCCGGTCGCGCCCATGTGGTACTTGACGTCTCCGGAGCCGAGAACGCTGCGCGGATCGACATCTTCGAATCCAGCGAAGATTTCCTGCGGCGGTCTCTTCGCGACATGGGCGATGACGTTGAGTCGGCCGCGATGGCTCATGCCCATGACTAACTCAATCGCTCCGAGGCGCGAAGCGCTGTCGAGAACTTCGTCGACTAACGGGATCAGTGCGGTCACGCCCTCCAACGAAAAGCGCTTGCTGCCGAGATAGCGCTGCTGCATCACCTGCTCGAAGACGTCGGCGCGGATAAGCAGATCGAGGATGCGCCGCTGATCTTCCTGCGGCGGTTCGGATTCCATGCGCTCGAAAACCCAGCGGCGGCGCTCCGGAGCATAGAGGTGATTGATCTCCACGCCGATGGTGCTCGAGTAGATGGCCCGGGCTTCGCGCGCATATTCGCTGTCTTTTTCGAGTTCGGGAGTCGGGCGCGGGCGGAGGAAGCCAAGCGGATCGAGATCGCCTTCAAGGTATCCGAACTGGCGGTAGGCGGCGAAAACGCGTTCGCGTTCAGGATTGGAGCCGTTGTTGCTGGACGCGGTCAAGACGGCGGCGCCGGGAGTCTTTGTCTTAGGCATATGAGTGCAGTTACTAGAATAACGGATGCGGGGGATCGGTTGGGCATTCAGAGACGGGAAAATCCTTCACCCCAGGGGGCCAGAGGGGCGCAGGGTAAAAACAGACCCCACCCTGCCGCTTCCAGCGGCCGGGTGGGGCGTTTTCTCGTCAACTAATTGAAGACTACTTGCTGAAGGTGAACATATCCATCAAATCGCCCAGAGCGGGCGTGTTCAATGGGACATACGGATTGCTGCTGCTGGCTACGGGGTTGGGGTAGTTGTCGCGGCTGCGGCTGGTGAGCGGCTTCAACTTCCAGTTCGCTTCGACGAACTTCAAGATCGAAACGTGATCGGTGTACACGTGCGATACGTAGCCCGGCTTGGCGAGCGAGGAGACAACGAGGACGGGAATGCGATTTCCGTCTCCAAAGAAGTCCAGCGGCTGAATGTAACCGGAGTCATAGTAGCCGCCGCCCTCATCGAAGGTGACGAAGATCGCGGTGTTGCTCCACAGTTCCTTGTTGCTTTTGAGTTCGTCCACGATCTTCTTGACGAAGCCTTCGAACAGATCGAGCTTGGAAGAAGCCGGGTGACCATCGAGCCATCCGGAGGGCTTCACGTAAGACACCGCCGGCAGCGTGCCGTTGTGGATCGCGGCATCGAGGTCGGTGGTGTCTTTCAGGTTCGCTCGACTCTTGGGGTCCTTCATGATCGAAGTCGAATACTGGAAGAAGTTGCAGATGTTGCAATACGTGTTCCAGGCAACGACGTAGTTAAGATTGGGATTCTTGAGATAAGCGTTCCACTGGTCGCCGTAGTAAGCCCAGGAGACGCCCTTGTCGTTCAGCGCATCGCCGACGCTGCGAACGGACGAAGGCGGGATGGTGAAGACGGTTTGGTAGGGGCTACCGATCGCGTTGTAAGCGTTGGAGCCGTCGCCGAAGTATCCGGGATTGTAGTTGTTCAGGAGATAGAAGCGGTTAGCTTCGCAATTCGGGTTGATCGGCTTGCTGAGAGCGCCCAAGAACGAAGTGACCGCAGCCACACCGGGCTGCGTGTTGTCCGAGCAGTTGACGTAGGATCCGCCACCATAGGAAGCAGAGCCGTACGAACCGCCGCCGTAACCATCTTCGGTGTACCAGTTGTTGGTGCCGGACTGAGCGTTCGGATTCTCAATTTCATCGACCACTCCAGCGTTCGGCGTCCCCGCGGCCACCATTTGATTGTGCGGAGGTTGAGCAGCGTTCCCTTTGGGATCGCTAAACCAGATCGCATCTCCAAAGCCCATCATGATGTGGTTGGCGCCCGTGCCACCCATTACAGCCTGGTGATAGTTGTCGCTAATCGCGTAGGTATCGGCGAGCGACTTCAGGTAAGGAGCATCGCCCTGCTGCATGTTGTAGAAGCCCATCGAGGTCGAGCCTTCCCCGGTACTCATGTCGTTAAAGCCGGCGGCCTGGGCGAGCCCATTCGTACCAGCTCCGACGGTGGTTTCGACCCAGGGAAACAGGTCTGCTTTGCAGCCGGTGGGATTCGAAGCCGTAGCATTGGCAACGTTGCAATCATTCTCCTGCCACATCTGATAGAAGCGATGGACGGGGCTGTTGTCGTAGGAGTCGTAGGGATGCGTGGCCGACGTCAACTGAAACGGACCGGAAGGAAGGGTGGTCGCGTTCGGGATGCGAGTGTCCACTGCTCCGTGGCTAAGTCCGGTACCGCCGGTGGTGAGGTAGACATAATAGTCGGCAGGCAGGGCGTTTTCGTAGATCTTGGCAGTTGCGACGTTGGGGAACGGCGGCGTGGTGTAGCCGCCGGCAAGCACCGGAGGCAGAACCGGGAATGGCGTATTTTCGGAGGGATTCAGTTGATATCCGTCGGTGCTGGAATCGTTCGCGGAGGACTGGCTCGCAAGAGCGAAGTTGGGGCCGGGAGTTCCGTCCGCGTTGACAATGCCTTCGGAGAGTAGGTTCGTAATAGTCTGACCGGCGCGAGGCTGGTAGGTGGCGAAGATATGGTCGAACGTGCGATTTTCTCCGATGATCACGATGACGTGCTTGATCGGACTGGCAGTGGCAGCGTCTTCCGCCGCAACTGGAAGTGGCGTTCCGAGATTGGCGAAAAGAGCGACAAGACTGGCGCCAACCGTAACATGCTGCCTGGCTTTCGCCAGCAGAGCGAGCGTAGACATAAATCTCCTCCTGAGAGAAAACTACTCAAACGAGGGTAGCCGCGCAGTGATTACGGGAACATGAATCTGACATGAATAGGAGATCAAAAGAAATCCACAAGAGTAGGGTGAAAGCTGTAGGCCAAATGGACGATGACAGCGCCAAGTCGAGTGGCTCCCGTGGGGACGAGCTTCGTCCGGGCGTGCCGGTGTTGGTCGGCATTCCGTTCGATGGGCAGTCTTCTTATATGCGTGGAGCGGGGGAGGCTCCGGTAAAGATTCGAGCCGCGCTCGCCTGCGATGCTTCGAACAAGTGGACTGAGACGGGCGTCGATTTAGGGACGGCTGGGATTTTCGAGGATGCGGGCGATCTGGCCTTTTCGGAGAAGAATGCTTTCGCGGCGGTCGAGGCGGGAGTAGGCGCACTGATCGATGCGGGAAAACGGCCGGTATCGCTAGGCGGAGATCATTCGATTACGTATCCGATTGTGAAGGCGTTCGCGCGGCGATATCCGGAGTTGACGATTTTTCATTTCGATGCACATCCGGATTTGTACGACGAATTCGAGGGAAACCGGCTATCGCATGCGTGCCCGTTTGCGCGGATTATGGAAGCAGGACTGGCGAAGCGGTTGGTGCAGGTTGGGATTCGGACGATGGTCCGGCATCAGCGGGAACAAGCGGAGAAGTTTGGAGTGGAAGTCGTCGAGATGCGAGCGCTTCCGGCTTACGAAAAGCTGAAGGCTACGGGTCCGGTTTACATGACGTTTGATATGGACGTACTCGATCCGGCATTCGCGCCGGGAATTTCACATCGCGAGCCGGGAGGGTTGTCGGTGCGGGAGGCGATTGCGCATCTGCATGCGATCGAGGGATCGATCGTGGGAGCAGACCTGGTGGAGTTCAACCCTGTGCAAGATATCGCGGGAGTCACGGCTACCGTGGCGGCGAAAGTACTCAAAGAGATATTGGGGAAGATGATTGCGAGCTAGCCTTTCGCGGTCTCTCGGCAAAGACTCTCCACGGAGGGCACTGAGGAACACAGGGGAAATCGATATCGCTGGGGTACAATCGCGGGTCATGAAACTCGTGCGGTTGGCTGGATTGTGTGCTTCCCTGGCCTTCGCTTCGGGATGTGGCGGGGGCGGAATGGGATCGAACAACGGGGGCGCGGGAGGCGGCACGACGACTCCCGATGCCACGGTAACGATCTCGAAGACCACGAGTGGGCCCTTTAGCGTAGCGATGTCGACTTCGTTTCAGCCGGCGGAGTGGGACTACCAGTTTTTCACATTGAATCCAACAGCGACGACGACACTCAGCAATCTTGGTTCGCATCACATCCGGCTGCAGGGAGTTTCGCAGGGAGTGCCGCAGCCAACGGCATCGACATGGGACTTCGATACGCTCGATGCGATCACACAGCCAGTGCTCGGCTTGGGAGATCACAGTCCCGAGTTTCAGATTGCCGTGGCGCCGGCTTTTATGTACGACGCAAATCACAACTTTCTCGATCCGACGTATCAGCAATTCGCGGCGTACACGCAGGATCCGGTCAGCTATTACAACATCGCGGGAGGATTTTCGGCTCCGGATGGGCACCATGCTTCCCCCATCGGGTTACCCATCACATGGTGGGGAATTTATAACGAACCCAACTTCAACAATCTGACTTCGACGCAATACACGCAGCTTTACAATGCGGTCGTGCCCGCCATGCAGGCGGTGGATTCATCGCTGAAATATGCGGCGGTCGAACTTGGAGATTATTCGGGGCTGGCAAATCAATATCTCCCGGCGTTCGTCAGCGGCGTCACCGCGCACGTGGATGTGCTGGCTACGCATTTCTATTCCACCTGCAATCAATTGGACACTGACGCCACGATATTTCAAACCGTCCCAGGCTTCGCGACCGAGGTGGGAGACATTTATACGCAGTTGGGGACGAATCCGGCATTGGGAACGGCTCCGGTGTGGGTCACCGAAAACAACGTGAACGCCGATTACGATGCGGGCGGAGGCATCAGCGCTTGCAACGGTACAACGTTTGTTCCCGATCTGCGGGGTTCAAGTTCGTTTTTCGCAGCGTGGCGGCCTTATGTCTTCTCCCAGTTGGGCAAGGCGGGCGTGCAGGCTCTCTATCACTGGGATTTCGGCGCGGACCAGCAGTTTGGAGAGGTCGACTACAATACAGGAGCCCTGCAGCTCAGCTACTGGGTCGACTACTGGTTGGGGAAGACTTTTCCGGCAAGCGCGGGATCACAACTGCTGCAGTCCACCTCGACGGACGACGCCGATCTCGAAACGCTGGCAGTGATCAATAGCGACAACAGCGTAGTTGTGATGGTGGCAAATCACGCGGTAAATGCATCCACGGACAACAATGGACCTGGAGTTTCCAAAACGGTGGCGGTAGATATTTCGGCGCTGGGAGCATTTTCCAGCGGAAGCTTGCTGACGATTGACAAAAATACGAATGTTGCAAGTGGTCCCTCGGCAAGCTCGGTGAGTCCGGCGGCGCAGATAACAATTACGCTGGATGGGTACTCGGTGGGATTGCTCAGTTTGAAGCCTTGAAACCCGAAGAGCCAACCATGCCAGAGGTGCAACAGGTGTGAACAAATACGTGCGGCTTATGTGGATAACATCACAACGACGAGTGTGGGACGGTCTCATGGCCGGAGTGCTGACGGCACTCTCGGCGACTTTGGCCTGCTCGGGGAGTGCGAAGCAGGCTGCTCAGGGGGGCGCGTTTCCAGCAATGCCGGTGAAGGTCATGGAGGCGCAGGCCGTGCCCGTCGACGACACCTCGGAGTATGTAGCGACGCTGAAGTCGCGCGACTCGGCCGTGATTATGCCGCAGGTCGAGGGACTGGTGACGAAGATTTTTGTCCATTCGGGCGACCGGGTGGCAGCGGGCGGCGCACTGATGGAGATCGACCCGCTGAAACAACAGGCGACGGTCAAGAGCCAGGAGAGCGCGCGGGCGGCGCAACAAGCGAGCCTGAATCTGGCCAAGCAGCAGTACGAGCGAACGCAAGGGCTGGCCGCCGCAGGAGTGGTGAGCAAGCAGGACCTTGATCAAGCCAAAGCCACGCTCGATGCTGCGCAGGCGCAGATGGATTCGCTGGACGCTCAGGTGAACGAACAGCAAGTACAGCTTCATTACTACAAGGTGATGTCTCCCCGGGCGGGGATCGTCGGAGATGTTCCCGTGCGAGTGGGGGACCGGGTCACGACGACCACGCAACTCACGACAGTCGATCAGCCGGGAAGTCTCGAAGCTTACGTCTACGTGCCAATCGAGAAATCTGCGCAGCTCAAAATGAATTTACCGGTGCAGGTGGTCGACAGCGAGGGCAAGGTGCTGGCAAATTCGCGGGTAAGCTTCATTTCTCCGCAGGTCGATACCACAACGCAGACGGTACTGGTGAAGGCGCGAATCACGAACGGCAACGACGCGCTGCGGCAGTCCCAGTTCATCCGGGCACGCGTGGTCTGGGGGACGCATCAAAATCCTGAGGTTCCGATTCTGGCAGTGTCCAGGCTGGGCGGCCAATATTTCGCGTTCGTCGCTGAACCGCAGAATGGCGGATCTTTCGCAGCGCGGCAGAAACCGCTGACGATCGGACAGACGGTCGGCAACAATTTCGAAGTGCAAGACGGCATCAAGCCGGGAGATAAGGTCATCGTTTCCGGAACGCAGTTTCTGCGGGATGGAGCGCCGGTGATTCCTCAGAGTTAGCTGTGAGTACTGAGCAATGAGCGCTGAGCCCGCGCTTCCTGCTCGTGGCTCATAGCTCACTGCTTCTCAAGATTTCCTGGTACAGCAGGCGACTTCGGTTGCAGATGAACTGCGTAGCGCACGGAATTCCTCATGTTTGTTAACTTCTTTATTCAACGTCCGGTGTTTGCCACGGTGTGCGCGCTGCTGATCATTCTGGCGGGCGCGGCCGTAATCCCCACGCTTCCTATTTCACAGTTTCCGAATCTGGCGCCGCCGCAGGTGGGCGTCACGAGCGTCTACATAGGAGCGAGCGCCCAGACAGTGGAGAGCGCGGTCACCATCCCGCTGGAACAGCAGATCAACGGCGCGGAGGGAATGAAGTACATGACCTCGACCAGCGGCAACGATGGAACCAGCCAAATCTCCGTCACCTTCGACCTGACGCGTGATCCGGACCTGGCGACCGTCGACATTCAGAATCGCGTGAACACTGCGCAGGGGCGGCTGCCCAGTGCGGTCAAAGCGGTCGGCATCACGACAGCGAAGACCTCGCAGAATTTCGTATTCGGCTCGGCTGTTTTTTCTGATAACCAGAAATATTCGACGTTGTTCATGAGCAACTACCTGGACGTTTACGTCAGGGATGCGCTTAAACGGATTCCGGGCGTGGCCGACGTGATCATCTTTGGCGAGCGCAAGTATTCCATGCGGCTCTGGCTGGATCCGGTGCGGATGGCGGGCCGCCAGCTGACAGCTACCGACGTGGTCAGTGCGCTTTCCGAACAGAACGTCGAAGTCGCCGCTGGACAAGTGGGACAGCAACCTGCAATTGCGGGACAGCAGTACCAGGTGAGCGTGCGGGCAGTTGGACGCCTGAGCGAGCCCGCGCAATTCGACAACATTATCTTGAAGACGAACTCCGACGGTACGCTCGTCCGGCTGAAAGATGTGGGGCACTCGGAAGCTCGGTGCAGAGAGCTACGCGAACGATCTTCAATTCAACGGCCGCGATGCGGTTGGAATGGGCGTGACCCAACTTTCGACGGCGAATGCGCTGGATGTCGACCGCAGGGCAATTGCGGAGCTAGAGCGGCTATCGAAGAGTTTCCCGCCGGGAATGCACTACAAGGTTGCGTTCGACACCACCGATGCGGTGGGAGAGTCGATTCGTGATGTGGTCTTCACAGTTGGTTCGGCGATCCTGCTGGTCATCGTGGTCATCTTTATCTTTCTCGGCGACTGGAGGACGACGATGATTCACTTTATCGCCACTCCGGTTTCGCTGATCGGCACTTTCGTTTTCGTGAAGTTGCTCGGCTTCTCCATCAATACGCTCACTTTGTTCGGTATCACGCTCGCCGTCGGTCTGGTCGTCGACGACGCAATCGTCGTGATTGAAAACATCGAGCGCCACATAGCCGAGGGCGAACACGATTCGCACAAAGCCGCTGCGGCCGCCACAGCCGAGATCACCAGTGCCGTAATCGCCACCTCCTTGGTGCTGGTTGCCGTGTTTGTGCCCGTCGCGTTTTTCCCCGGGACGACCGGAATTTTGTTCCGCCAGTTTGCGCTGACCATCGCGTTTTCCATCGCCATTTCCGCGTTCAACGCGCTGACTCTGGCTCCGGTGCTGGGGGCAATTCTTCTGCGCGACTCCCACCGGCAAAAGTGGTGGTGGCTGCAAAAATTTGACGACGGCGTCGTTGCTCTCACCCGTGGTTACCGTGTCCTGCTGCATCACGTATTGAAATACAAGCTGGCGATGGTGGTGCTGTTTTTTACCGGCCTGGGACTCACTTATCTAGTATTCACGCGAGTACCGACGGGGTTTGTTCCGGATGAGGATCAGGGGTATTTCATCATCGTGATTCAAGCGCCGTCGGGCGCTTCGCTCGAGTATACGAAGATGATCGGGAAGCAAGTTTCCGCCATGCTCGCGGATGTGCAAGAGGCCGAAGGAACCTTTTCCATCGCCGGCTTCAGTTTTGCCGGAGCGGCTGCGAACCAGGGATTGATCTTCGTTCCGCTCAAGCCGTATTCGCAGCGAAAGGGAGAAGATCACACGGCGACGGCGATTGTGAATCGCGTGCGTCCGCGCCTGTTCGGAGTCTCGGGAGCGATTGTGTTTGCGACCTTGCCGCCTGCAATTCAGGGACTGGGGCAGTTCGGCGGATTCCAGTTCGTGGTGCAGGATCTGGCATCGCACAAGCTCGAAGAATTGTCCGCAGCGACACAAGGGCTGATGCAGGAGGCGGCGCAGCGCAAAGATCTGGTTCGTTTGTTCACTTCGTTTACAGCAAACGATCCGCAATATCTGGTGACGATCGACCGCGAGAAGGCGAAGAGCCTGCACGTGCCGCTGTCCCAGATCACCGACACTCTCGGCGTGTACATGGGCTCTTCGTACGTCAATGATTTCGACTTCAACAACCGGTCCTATCGCGTGTATGTACAGGCTGACAAACAGTTCCGGGCGACGGCGCAGGATATGAAGCAGTTCTACGTGCGATCGGACACGGGGGCGATGGTGCCGCTGGAAAATCTGATCTCAATCGACCAGACAACGACTCCGCAGGTGATCAGCCACTACAACCTGTTCCGGTCGGCGGAAATCGATGGATCTCCGGCGCCGGGATACAGCTCGGGGCAGGCGATCGCGGCCATGGAGCAACTGGCAAGCAAGATGCCGCAAGGATTTTCCTACAGCTGGACGGGGCTGTCGCTCGAAGAATTGGCGGCGGGCGGGACCTCGCTCATTCTGTTTGGACTGGGCACGGTGGTGGTGTACCTGACGCTCTCGGCGCAGTATGAAAGCTTCGTGCTTCCCTTCATCGTGTTGCTGGCGGTACCGATGGCGTTGCTCGGAGCCTTGGGCGCGCAATGGATGCGGGGATTGCAAAACGACGTGTTCTGTCAGGTGGGACTGGTGATGCTGGTGGGATTGTCGAGCAAGAACGCGATCCTGATCGTGGAGTTTGCGGAGCAATTGCGCGGCCGCGGAGTTCCGTTGATTGAGTCGGCAGTGCAAGCGGCAACGATCCGGCTGCGGCCGATCCTCATGACGTCGTTGGCGTTCATTCTCGGAGTGGTCCCCCTGGTGGTGGCAACCGGAGCCGGCGAGAACGGGCGGCATTCGGTGGGGACGACCGTGTTCGGCGGGATGATTATGTCGACGTTTCTGAATTTGTTCTTTATTCCGGTGCTGTACCTGATCATCGAAGGATGGCGGGAGCATGGCAAGAAAGCACCCGCGCACCGAGGCTAAAGCCCAGTTCCTTTAGTTCCGCTCACGCGGCCCTGAAAGGGCCGCTCTTCCACGTTGTTTCGGCAGTATTCGCAGAGTATTTCAACGGTGATTCAACCGTCTCGCGCACGCTGAACTACCCACGCAGCCAGAAGCGGCCCTGAATTTCTCTGAGCTCGGATTTAGGTTTTGCTCTTCCCGTTGTTCGCCGCTTCCAGTTTTTTCTTCTTGCGAGCTTCGCGGCGGCGTATTTTGGCCATCCATTCGCGGGAATACATCGTTCCGCGGCATTTCTTGGAACCGCAGTAGCATGGGGCGGGATCTTCGTCATCGTAGAGGTTGTAGTCCCAGACGAGTTCTTCTCCGGCGGCGATGTCGCGAATGGCAAAGAGCCAGACTCGGCCCTTGATCTCATCCACTTCGCAATTGGGATCGCAGGAATGATTGAGGTAGGCGCCCATGCCTTCTCCGTCGATCACGGTCTTGCCATCGTCCAACCCGTAAAGATAAGTCCGGGAAGCGCCGTCGTAACGCCGGTCGGCTTCTTCGGGAGTGATGCGCTCGCCGTCGTATTCGACGACACGGCTTCCCTTGCGGATCGGGGTTGAGGTGTACACACCAACGGAATGAATGGGCGAAGGGCGAACGGCTAAAGCCATGAACTAATTTCGCATGGAGTAGCGATTTTGGGGAATGCGAAAAATCGAAGTGGGGTATCGGATACACGAAAGGAAAGGCCGGCAGGTGCGGCTTTTGTGGCCTGCGGTCATAGCGGGTGGAAAACCTTAGAACGAAATCAGCCTGCGTGTTAGACTTCGCGGGCTGATTTCAGGTGACATTGGCGGCCTAATCGACGGTGCCGACAGAGACGTAGCAAGCTACGTCGCGACGATGACTTTCAATACCAACAAGGGGGATTGCATGCGTATATCTCGAGCAGTTGCTGTGGTTGGGACGATTCTGATTCTCTGCGGAGCTTTTCAGGCAGTGGCGCAAAATGCGAAGACTAAGAAATTGTCGATCGTCGACCAGGCGAAAGCCTATTGCACATCGACGGGCGGATTGGTCGAGCTTCGGAATGCAGTGTATGGAACGAACAATCCGGAACAGGACTGGTTGTGGCTGACAGGGGAAGAGTCGTTTTGCCAATATACGCTGGCCGCGGACGGATCGCGCATTCACCTTTCGCTGCAAACTTTGTTCTCGACTAAGCCGTCCCTGGCCGCACTCGCCTATTACGCGGAAGTTCCATGGAACGGGCAAGGCAACGGAAATCCGGCGTCGTACTATTGCACGCAACTCGGCGGCGCTGAGATTGGAGCGACCGATCTGAATGGCGGTGGCTGGGTCTCGTCCGGCGGCATTGACCAAATCCTTGAGGCTTGCATCTTCCCGGATAATTCAACGATCGATTCGTGGGGACTCTTCTATCATTCGGACAGCATCATTCGCGGAATCGATTTGTCGACGGTGTTGAAGTACGCGAATCCGTACGCGTCGAAGAAGTAAGTATTCCCTTCTTAGACCTGTCTTCAAAGGAAAACGCCGCTGCATAACAGCGGCGTTTTCACTTTTGGCAATGATTGGTTCTATGGTTCGTAGACAGAACTTCCAAAGCCTTGTTTACGGGCGGATTCCTGCATCTCTTCAAGCTTCTTTTGCTGGTCCCGGAGCTGCGACTTCATGGTCTCGACTTGGTCCTGTTTCTGCTTCTGGTGCTCGTTCCATGCCTCACAGTTGGCGACGCAGTTGGCGCCGGCGTAGTGGATTGAGTCGCTGACGCTATCGATCTCATGCTGCAGAGAGGCGATGGCGCTTTTCTGATCGAGAATCTGCGACTTCCACTGTTCGGCCTGGGCATCACGGTCACCAGGCTCTGCGGCATCGGATGCCTTTGCGCTGGGAGATTTGACGGGGCTATGCGTCGCATCTCCAGCCAGTCCCGTACGAGGCAGTTCTTCATTGGTGATGACGCGCGCTGTGTTGGCCGCCTCAGCATCCTGCGGATTCGCTTCATTTGTTTGCGCGTCCTTGGATGAAGCGGTCTTAGATGCAGCTTTCGTCTGGGAATCTTTCTGCTGCTTTTGCTGGCGCGCCTGGCGAGCGACGTCCCCCAGCGACGGCGCGTCATCTTGAGCGTAAGCAACCCCGGCGGACAAAAGTGCGCTGGCTGCCAGGAACATCAAAACTTTTCGCATCGGAGAAGCCTCCGGCAACAACCCGTTCGGGGAAACGGCGTGCTCAATAGATGGTAGCGCTGAAGGCGAGGCAATCCGAGGTTACTTTCGTTCAGGCGCGTGGAACTTCGTTAAGTCTTGGCGAATCCGGAGATTAGGGAGTCGAGCTTGGTGATGAGGACCTGATTGCCCTGTCGCGGATACGCCGCAAGCGACTCACGATAGTGCGGCAGGTTGTAGAGAAATGATTCGACACGCTCTTTGTTCAAGTCTTCCCAGTACGCGCCGTATCCGGATTTCTCGAGCCAATAGGCGTTGAATATCTGCTCGAACTGGTGGCTCACGGGGACACCGAGGTACGGCTTGCCTAGGTGCAACGCTTCGGTGACGAGAGAAAATCCGGAGTTCGCGATCACGGCGCGAGCGCTGACTAGATCGGCGAAGAACCCGTCGAGCGAAGGCTTCTTGTAGAGGACGTTGCCATCTTCGCCTTCGCGGCCGAAGCCGTAGGCGATGAATCTGCAGCGGACTGAACTTAACAGCTTTGCCAACACAGGCGCGGGCGAGGTCACGTAAACCAGAACGTGTTCGCCTTGCGAGGGAGAGGCTGTGAGAATTTCCTGGCGCAGCAGCGGAGGGAACAAAAACGTGTTGCGCTTGCGGATCGGAGCAGTGAAGAAAGAGATGACAAGGTAGGCGTTGGCACGCGGGGTCATCAGCTTGGTCACGATCTTGGCGGCAGCGGCATCGCGGCGGCATTGCTTCGGGTACGAAACGACTGCGTTCGTGAGGCAGTGCTGGTTATCGATGGAGATAACCGGGAGACGGCGCTTGTGTCCGATGTGGCACGTCAGCGGCTCGAAGTCGGTGATGACCAGATCGATCTTCGCATCATCGACAAGCGCATTCAGCCTGTGCAAGCTCTTGGCGGCCTGCGGAACGGTGATCAGATTCTTGGCGATGGTGCGCTTATAACGCACGCGATTGTTGACGTAGGCAAAGCGGAATCCATAGATCTCGGTGGCGTCGAAGTTGCTCTTGAGATTTTGCAGGCCGCGGTCGAAAGAGGCGACGTGGACTTTGTGTCCTTCGGCTACGAGGTGAGTCAGGACTTCTTTGGCGCGGGTCGAATGTCCGGCGCCTTCGCCGTTGACACCGTAGAGGATGTTGGCCATGAGTGAAGAGCGAGTATACCGCGACTGCCTGCAAGTGGATGCCTTGAAGCAGCAAAAGCCCGTTCGTCCTGGAGCGGCTTTTCGCGGCCCTTGAAGAGCCGCTCTTCCTCGATGGATCCTTTACGGCTGGGGTTGCGGAACCGGGAGGGCCACGGTATCGATGGTGGCTGGGTCGTCGCGGAGCTTGATGTAGAGAGTCTTCCCTTTGGGCGGCGGGATCGCCAGCGCGTCTTCCACAAATCCTTCGGGAACGGTGACCGAGTTTGCGAAGTCGGCGTCGGCGCTCACGGAGTCGAGCAGGAATAATTTATCTCCGCTGAGCGTGCACTGCTTTTCCGCCCCGGGTACGCAATGCACTGCTTTCAGCATGGGGACGCGCACCAGATTCACCAGCGACTGCCAATCGCCGTTGATTCCGTCGCCGCTTAGGGGACGGAACTTGAGAGGCCCAAACGCCGAGGGTCCGAGCAGCTTCATGGGATCGAGAACGGCGAGGACGGTTTTCGTATCCTGCAGAGTGAGGTTGCCGTCTTTAAAGCTCAGCATGACGCGGAAGGATTCATCGGCAGTGGCAACCTCAATTTTTTCTGTCGGGGGAAAATTCTCCGGCTCCTGCGTCTTCACGAAGAAGTTGAGGCGTCCGTCTTGCGGCAATTCATCCTCGCTTCCGAGACGAACGGCAGACGGCGACAACGCCGGGTCAACCTGGATACTCTTGGTGAGCACAGTGACGGCCGGACGCTGCTCCGAAACCGCGGCCTTCAGATCGAGGGTGCGACCGTCTTTAAGATCGGCGTGGATAACGATCGCATCGCCGGGCTGCAACTTGGTTCGGACAACGGCATCGGCCGCAGTCAACTTGAGTTCGTCGACCTGATTGGCGCGGGTTAAGGAATCAGGCTTGAAGCGGATGCCGTTTACGTCGAGGCTCTCCACCTGATCGAGGCGCGTGCCTTTGAGAACTCCGTCGGCATCGCCCGAATGAATACTGAAGCTGTCGAGGCGTCCGGCTTCCGCATAGGTATGGAGCGGAATCTCATCCACGTCGCGCAGGCCGAACTTCTTGATCAGCATGGTTATCGATCCGGCGCTGGCTTTTTGCAACGGAACTTTCACTTCAAGCTCATCCGGCTTCGAGTTCTTCCACTCAGTCGTCAAGCCTTTTCCTGGACCGTCGCTGACGACGACTTCGCTGACGCAGCACGCGTCGGGAGACTGGAGGTGGAGTGTGTCTTCGCGCCCCACAATCAGAGCGCTGGCATCTTTGGAGGCGACGATCCACTGGGCCGGGCGCGAGGTACGCAGGCGGTAGTGCGGTCCATCAAAGGCGTGGAATCCCCACATGCCGCGCAGGCTACCTGTGATTTCGCCATCGAGATTCGCTGATTGCAAGGCATGCGTCTCGACGACGAATCCGCCGCGCATGGGATCTGGCGTAGCCGGCAGGTCGACGCCCGGTCCCGACTTCATATCGACATGAAGAATGAAGTTGTGGGCAAGGTCGGTCGCATAGACCAGCGGGGCTCCGTCGGCCTGCAGCAGGATCGAGGGCTTGCCGGCGCAATACACCTGATTAGGATCGACCGCGCGCAGAGGCGGAGGCGGAGATGGCAGCACCGGTGGCAGGCCAATCACAATCACCGACTTGGGGTTGCGAAACGAAGGAGGATTGTTCAAACGCAGGTTGAGTTCGTTCTCCTTGGGCAACGCCAGCGCGGGAATGTATTGGTACTGCGCTGTATGGGCGGTGCTCAGAATACGGGCGACATCGACAACGGCGCCGACATAGGGGCTGTAGTAACCACCACGGGCCGTGGGCGTGGAGCTGATTTGCGCGAGCAGATCGGATGAGGCTCCGGAAGTCAGCACCGCGACCATAGTTTGACTGTGAGCATCGTCGAGCACCAACTGATCGGTGTTCTGGGTGAGGCAGGGCACCTGCTGCGCGCTGGGCTTATCGAAGCACTGCTGATCCAGCTTCATATTCAAGCTTCGCGCCAGCATGGTGGTATGCGCCTTCAGTTGTTCGGGATCGGCGGTATAGGTTTCGCGGACCGCCTCCAGATATTTTTCCAGACGCTGGCGATCGAGGCTGGCTTGTTGCAGATCTTGTGCGGCACGGACGAAAGCCCCAGGCTTGCCGCGGACTGCGGTGCGCAGAGTGCTGAAAGCTCCTCCGGTTTCAGGCGCCAGGAATACCAAAGCTTCCTCCGCTTCAGCCGGGACAATAACAAATACGCCTTCCTCGTGGACGGGCCTGTTCCAGGTTTCGACGCGGGTAAACCACGTATCGGGCGGAGGGTTGGTGGCGCCACGAAGAAAGACGACGACCATCAGATAGCGCACGGACTGGCTGCCTGGAAGATCGGGATGGACCCACAAGCGATCTCCGGGCTGCAGATTCGGCACCTCGTCGATAGGAAGAGTTATTCCCGCGCGCTGCACGCGGACCTCTATCTTGGGTCCAATTAAGTCGAAGGCCGAGTTGTCGGCCCGAGCTGCACCCACAAGAAACAGGAAAATTACGAGAAAACATACCGATGGCAGGCTTTGGCTCCTGCCCCTCGATTGCAAGATCGGTCCCTTAAGACGCACTACTTCCCTCTCCGGCTGGATGGTTGCGACAATACAGCTATCCGCTTATTTTAGCTGATCTGATGAGTGTTGACGGGCTTGCAAGGTTGATCGCGGTTTTAGAACTTCTGCGATCTTGCCCGCGGCTTGAGGAACGATTAGACGGACATCGGAAGTCGGAAATATTCTTTCGCATTCCGGTAACAAATATCCTGAATGAGCCGGCCTAAGAGGCCGTCGTCGTTGGGCAGTTCGCCGCGGGAAACGTCTTGGCCGACGATGTCACAAAGGACGCGGCGGAAATATTCGTGCCGTGGATAGGACATGAAGGAGCGCGAATCCGTGACCATGCCCACGGATCGCGAAAGTAACCCGACGTTTGAGAGAGCGTTGATCTGGGCGGTGATGCCTTCCTTCTGATCGAGGAACCACCACGCGCTGCCGTACTGGATTTTCCCGGGCTGGTCGCCGTGCTGGAAGCAGCCGATCAGCGTGGCGAAGGAAAAGGTGTCCGCCGGATTCACGTTGTAGAGAATCATACGGGGCAGCGCGTTTTCCCGCGAAAGAAGATCGAGATAGGCCGCAAGCGCCCCAGTTTGCGGGAAATCTCCGACGGTGTCGTAACCGGTGTCGGGGCCGATCCGGCGTTGGGCATCCGAGTTTACGTTGCGGCGGGCCCCAAGGTGCAGTTGCTTGGTCCATCCTTTTTCGGCGTCGAGACGAGCGAAGAACAGCATCAGGAAGGAAGCGAACTGAATGCGTTCTTCGTCGGTGATGGCCTTCCCTCGCTGAGCCTTGGCGAAGATTGCTGCTGCGATCCGGTCAGAGCATGGAGTTGCGAAGCAGTGGTCCAGACCGTGGTCGGATAGACGGCAGCCCGTCGCATGGAAATCGTCGTGGCGCTTGTGAATGGCGTCGAGGAGACTGTTCAGGTCGCGAATGTCGACATTGGCGGCTTTCGAAAGCTTACCGGTCCAAGAAGCGAATTCCGGTTGTCCGATGGTGAGAGCTTTGTCGGAACGGAAGGCGGGGAAGACGCGGGTCGCCAAGTTGGATCTTGCGATGGCTTGATGATGGCGCAGGTCGTCGACTGGATCGTCGGTCGTGCAGATCACTTCCACGTGAAATTTCTGAAGGATCTTGTGGACCATAAGATCCCCGGACAGCAGGGCGTTCGCGCGCTCCCAGATTTTCGGAGCGGAATTCTCATCCAGCAAATCGTTAATTCCGAAATAGCGCTGTAGCTCTAAATGAGTCCAATGGTAAAGGGGATTGCGCAGCGTGTAAGGAACGGTTCGCGCCCAAGCGAGGAATTTCTGGTACGGCTTGGCATCACCCGTGATGTATTTTTCTGGGACGCCGTTTGCACGCATAGCGCGCCACTTGTAGTGATCGCCCTCAAGCCAGATCTCAAATAAATCAGCGAAGCGGCGATTCTCAGCGAGATCTTTCGGTGGAAGATGGCAGTGGTAATCAAAAATCGGCTGAGGGGCAGCGTGCTCATGGTAGAGCCGGCGAGCGACATCGTTGGAAAGCAAGAAATCTTCGTTGAGGAAGGAGGTCATGACGGAACTGGCTTCAAGCGCTTCGTTACCCGCGCCGCTCCACCGCAAGAATATATCAGTTTCACAATCGGCAGAAATCGAAGCTCGGGAAAGCAAATGGGAGAACCTTCGCCTAGTTGGGCAGGTATAATTTGCGATTCCGACCGGGCGAGTCTCGCCGAGTTGGACCATTCATGATTCTGAAGCTATTCAACGACGCCAATGCCCTTGCTCTTGCTGCGGCCGAACAAGCAACTGCAGCAATCCGACGCGCGATCCGTGAACGAGACCACTGCCGCATCGTTGTGGCGACCGGAGCGTCGCAATTTCCGTTCCTCGAAGCGCTGACCAAGGCTGATCTCGAATGGAAGAAAGTGGAGGCATTCCATTTGGACGAATACGTCGGGATTCCGATGACGCATCCCGCGAGTTTCCGACGGATGCTTCTTGAGCGATTCGTAGAGAAAACTGGAATCACGAACTATCACCCGGTGAATGGCGATGCTGGGGATTTGTCTGCCGCCATGGAGGAAGTTGGAAGACCGCTGACCGCGGATGTGATCGATGTTGCGTTTGTCGGGATTGGGGAGAACGGTCACATCGCGTTCAATGATCCTCCGGCCAATTTCGAGACGGAAGATCCATACATTATTGTGCAGTTGGACGAGGCGTGCCGACGGCAGCAAGTCGGCGAGGGATGGTTCGCGGATATTTCTCAGGTGCCGGCTCGAGCTATTTCGATGTCGGTGCGGCAGATTCTCAAAGCACGAGAGATCGTGGCAGTCGTGCCGGATGCCCGCAAAGCGCGCGCCGTCCAGTTGTGCATGGAGGGGGAAGTCAACCCCATGGCTCCGTCGTCGATTCTGCGAACTCATCCGAACACAACGGTTTTTCTCGATCGCAATTCGGCTTCGCTGTTGAGTTCGGCGCTTCAAAGGTCGCTCGATCAAGAGTCGTGGGTGATGGTTCATTCGTAAGTATGAGGCAGGCTGATCTTGCCAATGGCGACAACGCTGAGGCCGATTTCGTCGTTGCGCTGGTGGATTGGCGGCCTGCTGTTCGCCTCCACCGTTATCAATTACGTTGACCGGCAGACCCTTTCCCTTCTCGCTCCTTATCTAAAGCTTCAATATCACTGGACCAATTCCGACTACGCGAATCTTGCAATCGCATTTCGCGTGGCTTACTCCATCGGTCAAAGCGTGTTCGGCCGATTGATGGACCGGGTCGGCACGCGCCGCGGGCTAACCGTGACCGTGATTTTTTATTCCCTGGTCTCGATGTTGACTTCGCTAGCCCGTGGTTTCTACAGCTTCGTCACGTTTCGATTTCTGCTGGGCGCCGGGGAATCGGCGAACTGGCCGGCTGCTACGAAAGCGGTGTCGGAATGGTTTCCGAAACGCGAGCGGGCGCTGGCCACTGCGCTGTTCGACAGCGGATCGTCGATCGGCGCCGCGGTCGCCCCCTTCATTGTTTTGTGGATCTACTTTCGCTGGGGCTGGCGGCCAGCGTTTGCGGTCCCGGGCGTTCTGGGCTTTTTATGGCTGATTGCGTGGCGATGGCTGTACTACCCGCCAGAGGAGCACACCCGGATCAGCGTGTCGGAACGCGAGATGCTGGTGGCTGACAAGGATGAGTCCGATGTGCCCAGGACGGAAGGCGTTCGACCGGCGTGGCGCGATCTTTTGAAGCTTCCGCAAACCTGGGGCACGGTCATCGCGCGAGCGTTTACGGACCCCGTCTTCTTCTTTATTGCGGAATGGTTTCCAATTTATCTGGTCGCGAAGGGCATTGAGCTGAAGAGCGGGTTGATCGCGGTCTGGATTCCGTTCGTGGCGGCCGATGTGGGGAGCTTTGTTGCGGGAGGCATTTCCGGATATCTGATCCGCCGCGGGATGTCACTGGGGAACGCTCGCAAGGTGCCCATTATTTACGGAGGCATTGGCATGCTGCTTCTGATTCCCACAATTTTCACGACGAATCTTTATGCCATCGCGTTTCTGTTTGCAGTCGTCACCTTTACCTACGCTGGTTTCACGACCATGGCCAACGTGCTCCCGGCGGATTTATTCAACAGCGATTCGGTGGCCTCGGTCAGCGGGCTCAGTGGTACGGGTGCGGGTCTGGGGACAATCGTAGCGTTCAAGCTGATCGGATATTTTTCGGATGCCCGGCAAGGGATGGGAACGCACTCCTTCGATCCCATCATCCTCGCTGCGGGCATCGTTCCTTTCATTGGAATGATTCTGGTATTGCTGCTGGTGAGAAATACTGACGCCACGGAACAGGGACTGGTGCGTCGAATCTGAGGTTTGGTTACACTCGTGGGTTCAGGATTGAGGAGAGCGACTTGAAGATCACGGATGCCAAAATCTTTGTCACTTGCCCGGGACGGAATTTCATCACTCTCAAAATCTATACCGACGAGGGAGTGTACGGTCTGGGCGATGCGACACTGAATGGGCGCGAGTTGGCGGTTGCGTCGTATTTGAAAGATCACTTGATTCCCTGCCTGATCGGGCGCGATCCATTTCAGACCGAGGACTTGTGGCAATACTTGTACCGAGGCGCGTACTGGCGACGCGGACCGGTAACGATGACGGCGATCGCTGCCGTCGACATGGCGTTGTGGGACATCAAGGGCAAGGCCCTAAAGACGCCGGTCTACAACTTACTCGGAGGAATGAGCCGAACGGGTGTGATGGTTTACGGACACGCCAACGGACGCGATATCGAGGAGACTGCGGATCAGGTCGCGAAATACAAAGAGATGGGATATCTCGCGATTCGGGCGCAGACGGGGATTCCGGGCCTGCCTTCGACGTACGGGGTTGCGGGAGACAAGCTGTTCTACGAGCCCGCGGAAAAAGGATTGCCTCCGGAAAATTCGTGGTCGACTGAAAAATATCTACTGCATGTACCGAAACTCCTTGAGTCGCTGCGTTTGAAATTTGGCGACGATCTGCACCTGCTGCACGATGTTCATCACCGGCTGACACCGATTGAAGCAGCGCGGCTCGGCGAGAGTCTCGAGCCATATCACCTGTTCTGGCTGGAAGACGCGGTGACTGCGGAGTTGCAGGAAGGGTTCCGGCTGATTCGAAAGCACACGACGATCCCGCTGGCGGTGGGCGAGGTCTTCAATTCGGTTTGGGATACGCACATTCTCATCACTGAACAACTCATCGACTATCTACGCATGACGGTTGTTCACGGCGGCGGGCTGACGCATTTGAAAAAGATTGCGGCGCTGGCCGAGATTTATCACGTGCGCACCGGATGCCACGGAGCCACGGACCTTTCTCCAGTGGCGATGGCGGCGGCGCTGCACTTTGATATTTCCGTCAACAATTTCGGAATTCAGGAATACATGCGGCATACCGCTGAAACGGACGAGGTATTTCCTCACGCCTATTCATTCAAGAGCGGATATCTCCATCCGGGCGACGCGGTGGGACTGGGCGTCGATTACGACGAAAAGATCGCTAACAAGTTTCCGTACGAGCGAGCGTACTTGCCGGTAAACCGGAAGCTGGATGGAACGATGTTCAACTGGTAGTTGGTTAGGCTCGCTTTTATTTCGAGAACAATTTCGAGGAACTATGGGTTACAAGCAGCTGGATCTGGAAGGAAAAGTCGCGGTCGTGGTCGGCGGGAGTTCCGGAATTGGCAGAACGCTCGCGCTTGGTCTGGCACAAGCGGGCGCGGATGTGGTTTCCAGCGCGCGGCGGATCGAACTGGTCAACTCTCTGGCCCGTCAGATCGAGGCGCTCGGCAGGCGATCGCTACGCGTGACATGCGACGTGGCCGATCGTGACTCGCTGGAGAAGCTGCTGAGAGCTTGCCTTGATGCCTTTGGCAAAGTCGACATCCTCGTAAACGCCGCTGGGATTACCAAGCGTGCCCCTACGCTGGATTATCCGGAATCCGACTGGAACCGGATTCTCGATACCAACCTGACGGGCATGCTGCGGACATGCCAGGTTTTCGGCCGGCACATGATCGAGCGGCGCTATGGACGTATCATCAGCATCGCATCGATGGGATCCTTCCTGGCGCTCTATGAAGTTGCGGCGTACAGCGCGAGCAAGTCAGGGCTCGCATCGCTGACGAAATCGCTGGCGGTGGAATGGGCGAAGCACGGAATCTGTGTGAATGCGATCGCGCCAGGATACTTTCGAACGCCGCTCAGCGAAAAACTTCTGGTCGGCACGGGGCGAGGAAATGAAGTACTGATGCGAACACCGATGGCCCGGTTTGGCGAACTGGAAGAACTGGTGGGCGCGGCGGTTTTTCTGGCGTCGGATGCGGCTAGTTTCGTTACCGGCACGATCTTGCCTGTAGATGGCGGAGTGCTCGCCAGCGGGGTGAACCAGTGACTCCCTTGGCATTTCGAATTGTGACTCGAAAGACGTAGGAAGCTACGTCTCTACGAATTGTGCTTCTTGCGCGCGGATGCAACCGCGTCCACCAATTCACGCGCGGCGGATGTGATCTTCTCAAGATTGCCTTCGCGCAGAGCTTTGGCATCGCACAGGTCCGCTCCAACCCCCAAAGCGAACGCTCCGGCCGCGATGAACTCGGCGGCGTTGGCGGCATTTACGCCGCCGGTCGGAATCAAGCGAGCGTGCGGGAACGGCGCTTTGAGAGACTTCACGTATTTCGCTCCGCCCACATTGCCGCAGGGGAAAATCTTGACCAACTGCGCTCCGTGCTCGTGCGCGTTCATCAACTCCGTTGGAGTGAGCGCTCCGGGGATCGCCAGTTTGCCATGAGCCTTGGCCACATCGAGCACGGAGATGACAAGGCCCGGACTCACGAGGAACTGGGCTCCCGCTTCCAGGCACTCCTCCGCCTGCATTGCGTTGGTCACGGTGCCGGCGCCGATCAGGAAATCTGTGCGGTTCTGTTGTGCTAACTCGCGGATCGCTGCGATCGCATCGGGGACCGTCATCGTAATTTCGACCACCGGGATGCCACCCGCACTGATCGCTTCCGCGGCGCGGTTGGCTTCGTCCACGCTCGCCGCTCGAACGACGGGGACGATTCCGATTGCTTCAATCCTGCTGACTACCTCTTCGATTTTCATTTCTTAGAGTCCTTCACCACCGGGCCACGGAGGTGGACGGGGGAAATTCTCAACGCTCGATTCTTGCGGTGCGCGACTGCATCGCTTGCAGAACTTCTGCCATCGTGGCCATCGTGGTGTCGCCTGGAGTCGTCATGGCGAGCGCCCCGTGCGCGGCGCCGCATTCGACTGCCCATTGCGGACCTTTCCCGGAGAGAAATCCGTAGATCAGGCCGGAAGCAAATGAATCGCCGCCGCCAACACGGTCGTAGATTTCCAGATCTTCTCGAACCGGGGCGTCGTAGAACTGGCCCTCGTGATAGCAGAGCGCTCCCCAATCGTTGTGGCTCGCTGTCTTTGCGTTTCGAAGCGTGGTGGCAATCACGGCCATCGATGGATATTCCTTGACCACGGCTTCAATCATTTTCTTGAAACCGGCGGCCTCAAGCTTGGAATGGTGGCCGTCGAGGCCGGCGACGGGAAAACCGAGAGCAGCGGTGAAATCTTCTTCGTTGCCCAGCATGACGTCGACATAGGACGCGAGGCTGCGGTTGACTTCCTGCGCTTTCGATTTTCCGCCAATGGATTTCCAGAGCGACGCACGATAGTTCAGGTCATACGAAACGATGACACCGGCTTGCTTCGCCGCGTCCATGGCCTCCTGCGCAACCAGGGGGGTGGTCTCCGAAAGGGCACAAAAGATGCCGCCGGTATGAAACCAGCGCGCCCCCTCTTTCGCGAATATTTGCTGCCAGTCGATTTCTCCAGGCTTCAACTGGGACGCCGCAGTGTGACCGCGATCGGAACAGCCGACGGCTGGGCGCACTCCGAACCCGCGTTCGGTGAAATTCAATCCATTGCGCACGGTCCGGCCGACGCCGTCATAGGGCGCCCAGCGAACGTATTTCTGAGAAACGCCGCCCTGCAGCATGAGATCTTCGACGAGACGTCCGACCGGATTGTCGGCCAGTGCAGTGACGATCGCTGTATCCATTCCAAAGCAGCGGCGCAAGCCCCGGGCCACGTTGTACTCGCCACCGCCTTCCCAAGCGCGAAAATGGCGGGTAGTGGAAATGCGTTCGTCGCCGGGGTCGAGGCGCAACATCACTTCGCCCAGGCTGACCAGATCCCACATGGAATCGCTTCTTGACTGGATGTTCAGTTTTGCCATGATTCTTTGCTACGAATCTTTCCGAGCCCGCATCCTACCGAAGCCGCGGATCGGGCCTTGCTCCGAAAGCGTTGTGATTCTAAATGATTTCTCTCGATTATGAATCGCGCTGCCGAGTGGATTCGCGATGCGATGGGTTCTCACCGTGGATTCATCGTAAAATCGCAGAAGCCTAAGGAGCAGCTCGATGAAATCGATATTCATATTTGTGCTCACGATCTCGCTAATGATGCTCGCACCGGTTGCGGAATCCGTAGGCCAGGAGCAAGCAGCGCAGAAGCCTGCACCCGCGAGCACGAAGTTGCCAAAGTGTACGGACCCTCTTCCCACGCTCGCCGTGCCCGACGCTCCTCACGGCTTGTTCGCAATCATGTTTCCCGATCCCCAGAAGCAGGCGAAATCTACACAATTGCTGGTCCACAATCCTGTGGTCTGCGGCGCTAATTTTTATCTGGTGTGGAATGAGATTGACCGTGGCCCTAACGCCAATCCACGCTATGACTGGTCCAGGGTGGACGAGCGAATGGCGCCCTGGATCGCCGCCGGCAAGCGAGTGAACTTCGTAATGTGGGCGACCGGCTACGGCAACCGTTTCACGGCCACACCGGACTACGTTTTTTCCAATGTACATTCTGTCGAGTGTCCCAACTTTGGCCGCGTCCCAGTGTTTTGGGAAAAAGACTTCATCGTCAATTACCAGGCATTCATGGCGGCGGCGGTGCAGAAATACGGCGGAAATCCGTTGGTCGGCTACATTCGCTTTGGGCTGGGCGGCGGTGGAGAAACTTATCCTGCGTGCATGTTCGCTTTAAGAGACCGCGGATTTTCGCCGGGCGTGTGGCGCAAATATATTCTCGACATGCTGGACTATGAAAAATCTTTGAACTCGCCTAAGCAACTGATGGTGGGCATCAACTCATTTGGTCAGCCTGAAGATCTTGGTTTTGCCGACGCGGTGGCCGAGCGCGCTGCGCGAAATGGGATCGCATTCGGCAGTCAAAGCTTGACGATGGAAGATGAGCGCAACGAAGAACGTGGTTCGCCATGCGCGGTCGACTGGTGCCGAAACTTCCACCGATTTCAGGGGAAAGTCGCACTGGAGCTGCAAACCCGCAAGGACAGCGATCCCAGCGGTTCGGGCGTGGTTGGCTCCATGGTCGATCTTTTGCCGTTCGCGCTACGCATGAAGACACAAATTCTGGAGATCTATCCGGAGGATTGGTACGTGGCCTACGATCCGTCTTCTCCCGACTACGACCAGTACCACGAACAGTACCAGCGGGCCTATGAGGCCGCGGCGAAAGTCTTAGGCGGGAATTGAATCAGAGTCCGGCGCCCGGCTCGAGATGAGCGTTGGGCGGGGAAAATAACTGGCGGAAGCGAGTGGGAGTCGAACCCACCCAGGCCAAGTCGAGCTTGGTCTACGCCGGTTTTGAAGACCGGGACGATCACCGGACCGCATGCGCTTCCGCAACCTGACAATCAAAGGCCACGGACTCTGTTCGAATCCGTGGCCGATTCTTTTCATGTCAATACGAGTACTGTCGATCAGCCTACCAAACTACTTCTCATCACTTTGGTTGCTTAGTCACTCGCAAATACGGCTTTAGCGTCTTGAAGCCGGGGAACTTCTGCTGCGCTTCTTCGTTTGAGACTGCTCCGGTGATGATCACGTCGTCGCCTGGCTTCCAGTTTGCAGGCGTGGCGACTTTGTGCTTCGCTGTGAGTTGCATCGAGTCGACGACGCGGAGCAGTTCGTCGAAGTTGCGTCCCGTGGTCATGGGATAGCTCAACTGCAGTTTGATCTTCTTGTCGGGGCCCACGACGAAAACCGTGCGGACGGTCGCATTGTCGGCCGGAGTGCGGCCTTCGCAGGTATCGCCGGAGTCTCCGGGAAGCATCCCGTAGAGCTTCGCGACCTTGAGTTGGGGGTCGCCGATCATGGGATAGTTGACCTTCGCGCCTTGGGTCTCTTCGATGTCGGCTGCCCACTTCTCATGATTGGTGACGGGATCGACGCTCAATCCAAGGATCTTCACATTGCGCTTGGCGAATTCAGGCTGGAGCTTCGCCATGGTGCCGAGTTCCGTTGTGCAGACGGGGGTGAAGTCTTTGGGGTGGGAAAAGAGGATGGCCCAGCCGTCGCCGATCCATTCGTGAAAGTGGATGGGGCCCTGCGTAGTTTCGGCGGTGAAGTCGGGGGCGGTGTCGTTGATTCTGGGAACGCTATGAGTTTCGTTCGCGGTCGCGGTAGTCATCAGGTTTCTCCTTGGTAAGTTCAGTCGCTAATATTTCGAAAGTCCAACCGTCCGGCGCCTTGCTGAGAATAGCGGATGAAAACGAAACCCACCCGCTTCGCCGGGTGGGTGGGAAGAAATCTCTCTCGGTCCCTACCCACACTCCGGCATCAAGCGACAACAACACAGGGCGCTGGCGGCGAAAGGGCAAGACATGAGGTTTAGGATAGGCTCGCGAAATATTCATGTCAAACGCGGAGAGGCCCGGATGACCGGCGTTACGCAATCTTTCTGCATCGCGAAGAGGGACATTCTCATCGTTTGCTTTTGCAGTGAAATCTCAGACTTTCGGTGGCACTCATGAGTAAGGAATCGCGTCGGTTCACAATGACTCAGTGGGACGTATTTTCCTCCAACCCACTGGAAGGGAATTCACTGGCGGTGTTTTCGGACGCGCGGGGTCTGAGCGACACCGAGATGCAGGCGATCGCGAAAGAGATGAACCTATCCGAGACGACGTTCCTCTTTCCGCGCGATCCGAAGGTCGAGCGCGAGCGCGGCGTGAGGGTGCGAATCTTTACCGTGCAGGAAGAGTTGCCCTTCGCCGGGCACCCTACGCTGGGAACGGGCTTTGCGCTTCGCGGGGACAGCGGAGCGCAGGAGATCACGCTGGAACTGAACGTCGGGAAGGTTCCCATTAGTTTCGAAGACTCGCCAAAGGAACCTGCGTTCGGAGAAATGACCCAGGTTGATCCCGTGTTCGGCGTTACGCACGAACGCGAAGTGGTTGCGCGTGCGACCGGACTCAGCGTGGATGATTTCGATCCGTCGCTTCCGATCCAGACGGTGTCGACCGGACTTTCGTTTACCGTAACTCCATTGAGATCTTTGGCAGTCATTCAGAGATTGCGAGTCGATCTGCAGCGTGCCGGAGAATATCTCGAGAAGACCGGCGGGAAATTCATGTACTTCGTGGCGCGGGAAACAGTCGATCCGGCGGCCGGTTTGCACGCACGAATGCTTTTCTATAACGGTGAGGATCCCGCAACCGGCTCCGCCGCCGGTTGCACCGCTGCCTGGATGGTGGCGTACGGAGTGGCAGAACCAGACCGCCGCGTGCTGATCGAACAGGGTGTGGAAATGCGGCGTCCGAGCCGGATTTTTGTGCGCGCGTCGCGTAGCGATAACCGGATAGTTAACGTTCGCGTTGGAGGCAATGCAATCGAAGTCATCCGTGGCGAAGTTTTTCTCTAACGCATGCAGCGCAAGCTGCGGAAAACACTGCTACGCATCGGCTGTTCAGAAAATCAATAGCCAAAAAGTTCCATTGGCACCGACGCTACTTTACAGCGACATTGTTTCCCGTTAGCATCCTTCTCGCTCTCACATTCTTCATATTGAGAAGAGCTTCTCTTGGCCCGCGCAGGTTTTTGCGCGTTGCTGCCAAAGGATGCGGAAGGCTAATGAAACCCAAGCGCACGATTTTGTGTGTCGATGACAACGAGCAGTCCCTTTCCCACCGCAAAATCATGCTGGAGACCCGGGGATACCGCGTGGCAAGTTTCTCCCGCGGGGAAGACGCGCTGACGCGCTTCCTGCAAGGCGGGGTGGATCTGGTCATCGCAGACATGGCGATGCCCGGCCTCGACGGTCCTCAACTGATCGCCAAGATCAAAGATGTATCACCGCACACACCCGCCATCCTGATCTCAAGTAAGGTTCGGATTTACGATCACGCCTCTCAGGCCGACGTCTTCCTCACCAAGGGGATGTACGCGCCGGCCGACCTGCTCGAGCGTGTCCGCCTGCTGCTGATCCGAAAGCGCGGGCCGAAACGTATGCAGCAACCTCGCTTGCCGCAAGTGGCGAATCACGTCGGCGCAGCCTGAAGTCGGGCACGACTGCACTTCGGACAAAATCAAGGCAAAGGCGACGGACAGAAGCGCCCGTCCCACATAAGCCGCTTCGTGTAAGATTCTTGGCAGGCATGGCCGGAGCATTCATCGAAGCGAAAGACCTGCGCAAGACGTATCACGTGGGCAAGATCGAAGTGGAGGCCCTGCGCGGGATTTCCTTCAGCATCCAGAAGGGCGAGTTCGTCAGCGTCGTGGGCCCTTCGGGCAGCGGAAAATCGACACTCTTTTATCTGCTTGGCGGCCTCACCCGCGCCGACGGCGGCAGCGTGGTGCTCGACGGCGACAATCTCGCCTCACTCTCCGATGCCGAACGCACCCGCATGCGCAAGCGCAAGATCGGCTTCGTCTTCCAGAAATTCAATTTGCTGCCGACCCTGGACGCCCGCTCCAACATTCTGATGGCGCGGGAAATCTCGGGAAATGGCGACCGCGACCCCACGCATTTCGACCGCATCACTGAGCTTTTGGGGATTAGCAAAAGGCTCGCGCACCGGCCTTCGGAGCTTTCCGGTGGCGAACAGCAGCGCGTTGCCCTGGCGCGCGCGCTGATCAACAAACCAACCATCGTCCTGGCGGACGAACCAACCGGCAACTTGGATTCCAAGAACTCTGACGTGGTGCTGAGCATGCTGCGCCGCTCGAACCAGGAACTGGGCCAGACCGTCCTGATGATTACGCACAATCCCGAGGCGGCGAAATATGGCGATCGCATCATTCACATGCGCGACGGCCAGATCGTGAAACCAGAAGATGATCCCCAGTGGGTCGCGCATTAGGCTGGGGCGCCCGCGAATGTTCCGCAATGTTATGCTGATGATTCATCCCGCGACGAGGCTGTAATTCTTCATGTCCAATCCGGAAACTCCTGAAATCCAACCGGTCACCGAAAGCTCCGAAAATTTCGGCGACATTCTCTCTCAATATCAGAAAAGCCATTCCCGCAAGGCGGCCGGCGGCAAGCAACTGGAAGCCACCGTGATCGCTGTGACGGCTGAGTCGGTGTTCTTCGATATCGGCTTCAAGTCGGAAGGCATTCTTCCCTTAACCGCGCTGCAAGGCGAAACGCTGAAACCGGGCGACAAAGCCCTCGTCACGGTCAAAGGCCGCGACCTCGACGGCTACTACGAGTTGTCGCGCTTCAAAGTCGAGCGGCCGATGGATTGGTCAGCGCTGGAAAAGGCATTCGCCGATAAGACATCCATCCTCGGAACGGTCACGGCCGTGGTGAAAGGCGGATTCAGCGTTGACGTCGGTGTGCGCGCGTTCATGCCTGCGTCGCGCAGCGGAGTTCGTGAAGCTGCCGACATGGAGAAGTTGGTGGGGCAGGAGATCCGCTGCCGCATCATCAAGCTCGATGTGACGGATGAAGACGTCGTCGTGGACCGCCGAGCTGTAGCCGAGGAGGAAGAACGATCCGCTAGGGATCGTGTATATGGGCAAATCAAAGAAGGCGACCTAGTCAGCGGCACGGTGCGCAGCCTCACGGACTACGGAGCGTTCGTCGATCTGGGCGGAGTCGACGCACTGTTGCATGTGGGCGAAATGTCCTGGAGCCGGGTGAACAAACCGTCTGATGTGCTCTCCGTCGGTCAACGGATCGAAGTAAAAATTCTGAAGCTGGCGAATGAGGGCGACAAGCGGCGCATTTCCGTTGGCCTGAAACAGCTGCAGGCGCATCCCTGGGATGCCGTTGCCGGCAAGTACAACGCCGGCGATCGCGTGCGCGGCACGGTCACCCGCCTCATGGACTTCGGCGCATTTGTTGAGTTGGAACCCGGCATCGAGGGACTGATTCACATCTCGGAGATGTCGTGGGCCAAGGGCAAGATCAGAAAGGCCAGCGACGTCGTAAAGCAGGGCGAGACGGTTGAGGTGGTGATCCTAGGAGTGCAAGCTGCTGAGCGCCGCATCTCGCTGGGACTCAAGCAGGCGCTGGGCGATCCCTGGGCCGACATATCGCAGAAATTTGTGGTCGGCTCCGCAGTCGAAGGTCCGGTCACGAGCCTCACTAAGTTCGGCGCGTTCGTGCAGCTTTCTGAAGGAATTGAAGGCATGGTCCACGTCAGCGACATCAGCGCCGAGAAAAGAATCAATGTGCCCGCGGATGTGCTGCGGGTGGGCCAGATCGTCAAGGCGCAGGTGCTCGCTATCGACCTCGAGAAGCGGCAGATGCGGTTAGGGATGAAACAGCTTGTGCCCACCGGGATCGACGAATACCTCGCAGAGCACAACGAAGATGACATCGTGACCGGCCGGCTGATGGACGATTCTGGCGCCCAGTCGCGCGTGGAACTCGGCGACGGCATTCAGGCTACGTGCAAGGTCACCGCCGCAAAACCGGCGCAGGCCGAGGCTCCGAAGGAATCGAAGCCGGATATTTCTTCGCTGAGCTCCATGCTGCAGACGCGGTGGAAGACCGGCACCGGGGCTCCAGCCAAAACAGAGTCGGCACGGGCAGGACAGATTCGCAGTTTCCGCATCGTGAAGCTGGATCGGGGCGCGAAGAAGATCGAAGTGGAGTTCGCGTAAGCGGTGACCGTGATGCTGAACAAGGAAAGGCTCCCGCTCCTGATGGCCATGCTGGGAGCGCTGATGGCTCAGGCTTCAGGCGCCGAGTTGGAGGTTCGGAAGCCGGGAGTGAAACCAGCCCAGGTTTCGTATGCGGCGTTGAAGCCATCTGCGACCATCAAGGTTGGCGGCACAGCAGACTGGGTTCTCATCACGGATGACGCCGTCTGGGTCGCAGGCACCAAACCCTTTGCGATACGGCGAATCGATCCAAAGACCAACAAGATTGTCGCAACCGTAAGTGTGCCCGGCGAAGCGTGCTCGGGCCTGGCTTCCGGATTTGGCAGTATCTGGGCTCCGGTCTGCGGGAAGAAGTCTGCGCTATTCCGGATTGACGCTGCCAAGAATGCGATCGTCGCCACTCTTCAAGTGTCCCCCGCCGGACCAGAGGGCGGGATTACCGTCAGCGAAGACAGCATTTGGATGGTGACGAATCAGAACGGTACGCTGGACAGGATCAATCCTTCCGCGAACCGCGTGCAGCAAGAGATTTCAATCCCTCCCGGCTCCTACAATCCCCTTTTCAGCAAGGGCGTTGTTTGGGTGACCGGGGTCAAGGGCAACGTCCTGATTGCCGTCGAAGCCACTACTGGCAGAGTGCTGGAGTCAGTTCCCGTCGGGCGGGCGCCCCGGTTTCTCACGGCGGGTGCGGGCTCTATTTGGACTCTGAACCAGGGTGACGGAACCGTGAGCCGGGTGGATGAGAAGAGCAGAAAGGTCGTAGCCACGATTGAGGCTGGCATCCCCGGCCCCGGTGGCGATATCAGCTACGGGGCGGGCTCGGTCTGGCCGACCGTGTTCGGCGTGCCGCTTACCCGCATCGATGCCGCAACCAACCGTGTCGTAAGCCAGTGGGTAGGTAAGGGAGGGGATTCCCTACGCTGCGGTTTCGGTTCCATATGGATTACGGACTACAAAAGAGGTCTGCTCTCACGAATTCCTTATGACATGTTTTGGGATACGAAGAAGGCAAATTCCGGCCAGGAAGCCCTTTCAGATGCGGTACAATAACTCACGTTAAGCGGGAGTAGCTCAGTGGTAGAGCGCGACCTTGCCAAGGTCGATGTCGCGGGTTCGACCCCCGTCTCCCGCTCCAGATTTTCTTGTCTTGCTCGTGCTCCGCAGATGGAAGTTCTCCGTTACGGAACGCTGAGGTATTGAGCAGGGGCGCGGTACCCAAGTGGTAAGGGAGAGGTCTGCAAAACCTTTATGCGTCGGTTCGATTCCGACCCGCGCCTCCAGTCATTAGACCGCATAAACAGCGGGGATAAGATAAAGAGCTTTAAAAAAGTACACAGAAAGTACACAAAATCTGCTAAGGTGATCGGCCATGGACGCCCAGCCGATCCTCCGAGTAACACCCCAAAACCACGAAGTCGCGACCTACGCGCGCCACGTCCCCGAGTGCAAATTCACCGACCAGAAGAAGCTCGGCAAATGCCGCTGCCCCAAGTGGCTCTACATCTCGCGTACTCGCAAGCGCATATCCGCCAAAACGCGAAGCTGGACGCAGGCCGAACATGAGGCCCAGAAGTTGCGCGATACCTTTGATCCCGTGAAGCGGGAGCTGCGCGCCCTCAAGGCGAAGGACCAGCAGAAGCACACGGCGCAGGACATCTTGCTCGAAGACGCACTCAAGAAATGGCGTGCCGACAAAGAAGCCAACCACGCCTCGACTGAGACGCTGAGCAAGTACCAGACGCTGTCGAAACTGTTGAAGACGTTTGCAGGCAGTCGCGGCCTGGTATACCTCCGTCAAATCGACACGGCCTTCCTCACCGAATGGAAAGCAACCTGGCTTGGTAAGAAGACCAGTTCGAAAACGATTAAGCGGCAGAAGACTGTAAACTTCTTCGCGTTCTGCGTTAACCAGGGATGGCTCGAAAAGAACCCGGCTACGGGCCTCACGAAAATGATCGGCGACGACTCCATGCCGACGCTCCCATTTACGCCGGGGCAATACGCCGCCATCATCGCCGCGACCGCGAAGTTGAAATACAAAACGTACAATGTTGCTGAGTGCGCTAATCAGCCAGCGCGTCTGCAAGTGTTTATTCAGGTCATGCGATGGAGCGGGCTCGCAATCCGGGACACTGCGATGCTTAAGCGGTCGCAGTTAAAAGACGATGATCGCCTTGAATTGCGACGCGCCAAGACCGGCACGCCGGTCACCGTTCCATTGCCGCCATCAGTTGCGAAGGCGCTGCGTAACGTGCCTCCTGGCATCCACCCGCATCCCGAATATTTCTTCTGGACAGGCAGAAGCCAACCACAGAGCTACGCTGGGACCTGGAACAAAATGTTCCTCCGGTTGTGGAAGGTGGTTGACCCGCCGCTCGATCTGCGTGATCGTGACGGGAACAAGCTCACACCACACCCGCACATGTTCCGCGATACTTTCGCCGTGGAATATCTCCTAGCAGGCGGGGATACCCGCAAACTCGCTACGCTGCTTGGAAACACCCAGCGCATTTGCGAAAAGCATTACCTCGCATTCGTGCCCGCCGTCGCGGAAGACATCAACGAGAGTGTTCGCCGTTCTTGGGCTGCGCAGGGCGCGCCGGTTTAGCTGGGCGCGAGCCAGCATCAACCCAGACGTTGGAGCGGTGGTGCGTCTGACTCGCCGTGAATGGCGCAGTCAGCTTCGCATGTATGCGTGCGGCCACGGATTCGGGAATCGTCATTCTGATGTACGGCCTCTTTCGCCGCCCGATCCCGCTATGGCCGACCCGTATCACCCCAGGATCATCTTTGACGCGTTCGCGGACTGTGTCTTCTGATAATCCCCATAGCTTTGCGAGTTCCGAAATTTGGTAGTGCTTTTCGTTGAATGATGCCATCGCTTCCAGCCTACGCGCCCGTGTCAAGTGCTTTTTCGGAAGGGGGAAAGCTGGCTCGCTGAACTTTCTGCGCCGAGCGCTTGACAGTTTCGCGAATAGTAAATACAGTCGCCCGCGCACAATCCCCCCAGAGAGACGTTCCCGAGGTCCAATTGACCAAACCGAAAGCAAAACCACCCGCCATTTTCGCCGAACACCTTCGCTACGGTCGCGGTCAGATCCTTGCCGTGCGCCCCCTGCTTCATCCTTTCCTCCTCGCTTCCCGCATCCATTCGCGCTTACTTGCCAGTCGGCCTACTCGCGTACACCGTGCTGAACAGTATCGTTCATCCACCCGCTCCGCGATGAAGAATGGTTTCGTGCAGTCAGGATTCGCGCACCGCTTCGCCAGATGATTGTTCGTGAGCAGAGCATACAGCGCGGCCTGGAATTTCGACTGGGCATGATAGTCAAGGCGCTCGCGTCGCCAGTCGATGCGCACATTCGCCCATCCCAGAAGGAGTTCATGAACTATGTCGAGTGCGCCAGCGTCTGGCACGTCCGACCAAAGTCGCTGAACCAGATCCCGGAAGTAGAGAGTGCGCTGGTCAGCGTCGCCGCCGTACTTGCTCGCAACGTTGTCGGAGAGGTCGTAATGGAAGTCGTATCGCTCCCGGAAGTCCAGCAATGCGGGCTGGTCCGGGCGTAGGTTGGCGAGAGCGGTGATGGTTTGGATGGCGCTTGCGTCGGTGGTCATATATGTGGTATAATGTTACCAATCTACAACCACCGGAGCCCACATGTCAAGCACCAAACGCTGCCGCACGATCTCTCTCCAGTCAACCCACGACGAACGACGTTACTTCCGCGTCCAAGACGCCGCCGAGTATATCAGCGCGACGGTCTGGTTTATCTACACATTGACCTGGAAGAAGGCAATCCCGTTCACCAAGATCGGGAAACGTCTTGTCTTTGATCGAGTTGACCTCGATACCTACATGCAGAACGCGAAGACGGCGGTGGTATGACGAAACCGAAAGCCAAACCACCGGGCGTCTACGCCGACCATGTCCGCTACGGGCGTGGTCGGATTCTCGCTGTCCACAAGCTGGACAACACGACACTAGCCGCCGACATGAAATTCGACGATGGATCGGAGCGCACACTCATGCTCGCGCAGGAGTACTGGCTGTCGAACATCAAGGCGTTGAAAGTGACGCCGCCGAAGGCACCACGGGCAAAGAAAGTCGCGGCGGTTGAGGCGCTGGTGGACTGATGCCACGGAGAAAACCTAAGACCGCAGCGGATCGTCCACCGACGAAGGTTCCAACACCGATGGCGCTGCCACCGGAGTTGGAGCCCTTCGTTGCTGGCATGGAGCTGGAGCGCATCGTTCAGCGCTTCGGCGTCGAAGATATCCAGCTCGTTCTCAACATCCTTGCCGAGCAAACTCGCCGTGAACTGATCGCGCGGCGCTCCAGCGAGGTCCGTGACGCCTGGAAGACGAACGTCCGTCCCCTGGGTCCGGTTCAGATCCCGCACTTGTCCGCTCTCCGAACTTCGCGAGACAGTCGAAGGTCACCCGGCTATCGCAGACATCGCGAAGAACATCTCGACGGCGTCATCAGAAAGCAAGCGCGCGTGCGGGAACTGGAAAAAGGATTGGCCGTCATGCAGGAGCAGTGTATCGATGTTTGCCGGAAGGAACACCTCCGGCAGATCGTCGAGCGCGCGTCAGCCGGAGCAACGGCTATGGAGATCGCGGCGGCGCTAGGTATCGGTGAACGCTCGGTAGAAGCAAGGCTGGCGGAGCTACGAGAAGCGGCGGAGCTGTGAACTTGTCCGCACTGCGGATTTATTGCGGTCTGCGGCCACAGGCGACACCACTTATAGAGGGGTTAAAAAATGACAAACATCTCTGACTTCGCGACGCGGTATCGGCTGAAGCTGGTGAAGGATGACGGTGGCGATCCGATCATCGCGGGTCGTATCGGCTCCTCGAACATCTACGAGTACGACGACGATTCCCTCGGCGTGATTTTCATCACCGAAGCTTCGCAGCCGCCACGAACTGGACTGTGGAACAAGTTCAAGGCAGACTGTCTGGCCGTTGGTATGACCCTCCGGCAATCGGGTGACGCGGAAGGATCGTTCACCTTCGATCCTGCTAACCGCGAGCAGGTGAAGCTGGCCATCAAGGGCATTCGCGCACGTGCGAAGCGGCAAGTCACCCCCGAGCAGGCAGCGGCAGGTGCCGCACGGCTCCTAGTCGCTCGCCAGGCTCTCCAAAATCCACAGCAGGAAGCGGTCTCCTGACGCTAGGAACGCGACGGATACGTCAGGTGACCGCAAGTGCGGCCCGAAGATTTAAGAGGGCTGGAATTACTAGGAATCAAGTCCGGAGAGCGGACAAAGAAAGATAGAGAACAACCGCATGTCTGACAAGGAACTGATCGAGAAGTACATTAACGACGCTCAGCAGCGCCGACTTTGGGGCTCGCTACAGCTCGACTTCCAGGACGGCGTGCTCGCGCTGATCCGCAAGGAAGAAACTATCAAAATCAAAACTCGCATGGGGAACAACCGCGATGACAGCCAGCAACCGCGACAGTGAAGTTTTTTGCAATGCCGAATGGCATTTGCGTGCGTACCCCTACGCCATCGGGATCTATGCACTCGCGATGCACTTAACCAAGGGTGGCGAACGCGATTTCTATTTATCACAGCCTCAAGTCGCATCGTTCTATGGGTGGAACATCAAGACAGTGAAGAAAGCGTTCAAGGTGGTGCGCGCTGCGGGCTTATTTGAACTTCGCAAGAACGGCGTCGGCGGAACCGGTAAGGGGAACTTCGCGAGTGTCTACCACGTGGTGAAGCATTCGGAGCTGAAGCCAGGGAAGTGCCGCCAGGAATCGACCGGCCCGTCAGAGGGGGCGGGCCCATATTGTTCCACCGACCGGCCCATTATAGGGCGACCGACCGGCCCACGGGACGGGCCCCTAGTCTCCGATGTAGTCTCCGTAAAGTTGCCGAACCCGACGCTAGCGTCGGACTCGCATCGTTCGACTCCGTCTCAGAAGAGCAACGTCAACCCCATTCCCATCCCAGAAGACTTCTGTGCAGACGAAAGCAACCAACGGTTCGCCAGACAGCACGGCCTCAACCTCGAAGAGGAAGTTGCAGCGTTCTACGACCTTCATGGAGCGATTGGCAACGAGCGTCGTAATTGGCAGTCAGTTTTTCGCAACCATCTGGAGCATGTCGTCTTCGGTTAGCCAGCACCACCGACCGCGCCGAATAGGGCGGTCTGAATCTTCATCTCTCCCATCCTCACTCTTACCTAGATAGGCCACCGTGGCCAACAAGCTTCACATCGTCCTCGCGGATATCCACTATCCACTGCACTGCCGCCGAAGTATCAGATCCGTCTTCCACTTCATCGAGAAGCATCGCGGTGACATCGACTCGTGCGTCCTGCTCGGGGATTTCCTCGACTGCGAGAACATCAGCGTCCACACCAAGAACCGACCACGCCTTCGTATGCGTGGCGGCTACAAAAAAGATATAGACGGCTTCAAGCGCGACATTCTCGATCCGCTCGACGAGCTACTGAAGCCGACGTGTGAGAAGACTGCCATCTGCGGGAACCATGAAGATTGGATCGAGTCCGACCTCCTCGATGAGCAGCCGGAACTCGAAGGCGTTGTAGATATCCCGATCATGCTGGATCTCACCGCTCGCCGCTGGCACTGGGTTCCATGCGGCGGTCACATAAGGATTGGCAACGTCACCTTACTTCACGGCGATCAGATTGGATCAGGCACGAACGTCGCGAAGAAGCTCGTAGACAGCGTCCACGGCACAGCAGTCATGGGCCATGTCCATCGCCCGAGTATGTACACCACGACATCGCTGGTCACGGCGAAGGATAAATGGAGCGGCTGTCTCTGCACTGTCGCGCCCGCTTATGCGAAGGGCCAGCCCAACGCGTTCTGCACGGGCTTCGGCATCCTGGAGCAGGGCTCGACCAACACCAACGTTCACAACGTCATCATCACGAACGGAACTTTTAACTGGGGCGGCACAGAATACCGCCCGACCTCGGAGTAATTTATTTATGCCCCTCACCAAACAAGAGCAGCGCGCCATCATCGACGCTGTCGATCCCGCATTTGCCCAGCTCGACCTCTCAGCATTCCCCAGCCTTCAGGAACCGCCCCAACCGTCGCGCGACGACGATCGCTTCGCCAAAGACTGGCGCGACAATGCACTCTCCGGCTCAGCAACGGCGCTCCGCGCATTCGTTTCGAACCCGGACAATGAAACGCTCGAACGCGTAGGACGCGAAACCGGTAACGAAGACTTCGTCGATGAGATTCGGCAGCGTCGTGGTGAACTCGTCGTACAGCAGTTCCGGCAGCTATGTCCCGATTACATTCCTTGCCAGGACAGCTTCGAGAATCTGGTGAAGACGCTAAGCTTCAATGCGCTTTCTCACAGTCAGCAGGATGAGGACACCGACGATCAAGTTAACTTGCTGATCGACGGCGGCTACTTCACTCCCGAGAATCTGGCTGCGTGTTTCAAAGCTTTATCGCGTGAAGGATTGATGCCTGTGCCGCGAGGCACCGCGCGAAACCTCAGTAGTAGTGAGCGCTTGCGCGTCTCGCGATTGGCGCAGTCCGGTCGCATCGACGACGCGATCGGGTTCTATCTTGAGTGCGCGCTCCCCGATGAGGAGCCCACGCTTGAGCTAATCAACGACCCCGCCTATCGAGATGTCTGCGACAGCGCTTGCTGGGCAGTGTGGGAAGAGATCGCGCTGGACTACGTTCCCACTCCACAGCGTGAAGCATTTCTGCGTCGGCACGTTGGCGGTCGGCCAATCACGATCCCGCTTTTGCAATCCGCGTGGGCAGCTTGCCAAAAGAACGAAGAGGGCCACTCGCGAAGCGAACTGCTGGGCCAGATCGAGCACCCGGAAACACAGCCGGTCACAACCATCGATGAGCTGTCGGACGCCGCAGTGGACGATCTATATCGCGGCTCGCTGCGCGCTTATGCGCAGACGTTCCGCCGATAAACCTTCCGCCGAACCTGGCGGACAGCGCAGACGGCGCTACCCGAGGTCGTTCCGTCATCGGGTTTCATTTCCCCCTTTCCTGGCGACCTCGCCTTTCTTCTCCCATGCTCAATCTCACCGGCCAACAATTCGGACGACTCACGGTGCTCCATCGTGGCAGGCGCAAGTATTGGCGCTGCCGCTGCGCGTGTGGCGTCACCAAGGAAATCCGTGCCGATTCCCTACGTGCGGACCGTGGGACGCGATCTTGCGGATGTCTACAGCGTGAAGCTTCGCAGTCGCACGGTCACATCCATGCTCCCGGCGAGCGCTTCTCGAAGCTCGTCATCATCAAACAGTCAGGCTCGATCCCGAAACGCGGACGCGTGTACTTGTGCCTTTGCAACTGTGGGAAGAAGCTCGATGTTCAAGGCCGCTTTCTGCGCGCCGGGCTGATTAAGTCATGCGGGTGCTGGTATCGCGCGACGCGCACCACCACGATTAAGCATGGCCAGTGTCGAATCACGCGCAAGACCGCGACATATCTCGCGTACCAGCGCCAGAAGTATCAGTGTCGCAACCCCCGTTGTCCTCAAGCTCGCTACTTCCATGATCGCGGCGTGCAGTTCCTGTTCGATTCGTTCCCCGCTTTCTACGCGGAGGTAGGCGACAAGCCCGGACCTGATTACTGGCTCGTTCGCGTTAACGGCGACGGCCACTTCGAACCCGGCAACCTCGAATGGCGAGCGATCAAACGGCACCGGCGCAAAAAGTTCTTCGGCCATACGCACTAGCCGAAGCCGTGGAGCTGCCTCGGCACAGGCAGCTCTGCACATGGGCGGTGTAACAGTTTGATCGTTAGCCGCCCGACTTTTCTCGTCACAGACTCATCATCCATAAAGGTTCCTTCATGCCCGACGTAATCGAACAGACCCCCGGACAAGCACTTGCTGGTCCCCCTTCCTCCACTGCCGCAATGCCGCTAGATGCACGTGCGGGCCAGCCTCCCACTCTCCCAGCGCAAGCTCCACAGCAACAGCAACAGCAACAGCCGTCTCCGCAGCAAGCTGTCGCTGCTCATCATGGCGCGCTTGGCCAAGTCACGTCCTTCTTATTCGGAAATCAGCGAGACCCGAATACCGGTGAGCCCGTGAAGCAAGCGCCAGGCGCGGTGTTCCGCTCACTACTCGCGGGAGCACTGCTCGGCGGAGCCATCGGTTCGCAGGGCAGCGCTGGCGGTGGATCGGTCGGCGGCTTCCTCGGCGGATTCTCTAAAGGCGGCAATGCTGTCCAGCAGCAGGAGTACCAGCGCCAGCAACAAGCGCAGCAGGCTGCGAATGAGCAAAAAAAGATGGGTCTCGAAGAGCAGAAATTCGACGAGGAAAAGATGCAACACAAGGCCGCGCTGGAGCAGTGGAACATCGAAAATTTAATGCACGGGCGTGAAGCCGACTATCGCGACCGCGAGCAGCTCCTGAAGGAAAACGAGCAGGACGCCAACGTCCAGGAATGGGCCGTCGAGAACGGGGCCTACCTCGCGCCTTCGGTGCGGAATAACGGCGAGCCCGGTAACGGTCAACAGCTTATGGAAGATATGACGCGCAATCCAGATCGGTTCAACCCACCGGCTGGAGTGGGTCGCTTACTGGTGAAGCACTACGACTTCGATGGACTGGGGCACGATACAAAGAACGGCTGGACGGAGAAAGATGGCTCGCCCGTGGATTGGAATAAGCGAATCGCGTGGAGCGTGTATTACGTGCCTCGCAGCGACTCGAAGCCCATCGCGATGAGCGCATCGGAGTGGACACGCTTGTACGGCGTCCAGTTCCCCAAGGGCACCGATCCGAACGCGACGTTCAACGTCAAGGCGATCGCACCGCTCGTGGGAGTGGCGACTACGAATCGCAAGCAGACACGCGAGGATGACAACCAGGACTTCAAACAACAGCACGACGCTCTCGCGTCCACGATCGCCAGCTCTCGGACAAATGTCACGCAACTTGAATCTGAGAAACGTGAACTACTGCGCCAGGGCTACAGCGAAAGCGATGCCGAAGTAAAAGAGATCGCCGGGAAGATCGAGGCCGAGCAGAAACGCGAAACAGACGCGATCGCCGAAATGCACCCGAGGATCAGGCAGCGAGTCACCAAGCAGACACAGCAGACTCCCACGCCGAAACCAGCGCCCAGCACGCCTTCCAGCGCGACGCCAAAGAAGGGCGACACGCAGTCTCACGCTGGCTTTGACTACACCTTCGATGGGACGAACTGGATTAAGGGGAAGCCGACGCGATAATGTCACCTCAACAAGCAGCGCCCAACACGCTCCCGGCAGATTTCTTTTCTGCGCCCGACACCTTGCCCGCGAACTATTTCTCGCAGCAAGCACCGGCCACGTTGCCCGCAGACTATTTCGCCAAACAACCTGCACGCGATCCCAACGACCGCCTCTTCACCGGAGCGCCGGGAGAGATTCGCGCGGCTCAAGAGCCGAGTGTCTGGGATCGCATCACCGGACTGTTCAACTCGCGTAAACCCGCAGAGCCGGGCTTGGGAACCAGCGCGCTCACCAACGCCATCGGGAACGCCGTGCCACAGGCGGGAGTTCCCGCACTGGCAGCGGCGAAACGTTACGCTGTCGATCCGCTGGATCGCGCAGCACAAGCAGGCGCGAACACTGGTCGCCAGATCGGACGCGAAGCTGTCACCGGCGCAACGATGCTGTCGCACGCGGGCGACTACCTGAACGCTTCGTTGCCTTCACCGTATGGACCGAAGGCCAGCGTGGTGAGTCCGGAGAAACTATCGGAGCAAGAACATCCGCTCGCCATGGGTGTCGCCGGTGGCGTTGGTTCGGTGGTGGGTTCCACAGTGGCAGATCCACGGAACTGGGCCTTCTTCGGTAGCTCGGCAGCTCGCCCCGTCCTTCAGCAGCTCATCGCGCGTGGATTCGCAACGCAGATGTCCGCGCAGACGTATCAAGGCGCGAAGGAACTCTACGATAAGTGGGACAAGCTCACACCTACGCAGCGAGCCGAGATCGGCACCAAGACCGGAGTCGGTGCGCTGTTCGCGGCCAAAGGAATTGCCGAAGGCCAACTTCACACTGTAGATCCTGCGTCACCTCTCGGTCATGTACTGGCTGAACCCGCACCATCTGTCCGTGTTGCGGACAACGCAGCCGCTGCACGCGATCTCATCGAGGCGGATACTGTGCGGATGACTGGCCCTTCCGGTATTGCCGAGATGCGCAATCCATCTGCACGCGTCGTCAATGATGGACATATCCCGGTCGTTTCCCAGGACGAAGTTCTCGCACACTCCATCGCCCACGTCATCAGCAATAGCGCCGAGCTGCGCAACGCTGGCGTGGATGTGTCGGCCATAAAGACCACGGGCGACATCGACGCCGCGCTCATGCGCGCGTCCGACCATATCAAAAGCAATCTCGACCCCCGCGCCTACAACACGCTCTCATTCGAGACTCAGAAGGGACTTGCGGCTGATCTCAACATGAGCGTCGAGCAGTTGCTGGCGCGCCGTGAAGGTCAGTCCTTCAACACTGAAGAAGCACTGGCGGCTCGCGCGCTACTCAACCAGTCCGCGCAACACGTCATTGAGCTGTCGAAGATCGCGCAGTCAGGTGACGCAGCCGCAGTGAACGCCGCGACTACGGCGCTGGCGCAACACAAAGCAATTCAGGAGACAGTCGCTGGAGTTAGAGCCGAAGCTGGTCGCGCTCTCGGCGGATATCGCATCGATAATGCGTCCTTGCCGGAAGTGAAGATCACGAACATCTTGTCCAAGCTCTCACCGAAGGCACAGGCTCAAGCTATCGAGTTATTGTCACGTCTCGATCCCGCCGATCCGCAGACGGTGCGGCGCGTCAACCAGTTCGTCGAGCAGGTCAAACCGAGCACCACGCTGGAGAAGCTCCATGAAGCCTATCGCAACTCCCTGTTAAGCTCTCCCCACACCCTCATCGTAAAGACCGCGAGCGAGCTGAGCATGGTCGCGATGGAAGCGATGAAGAAGGCCGTCGCTGGCGGGATCGCGAAGTTCAAGGACTCGCCGGATAGATTCGCCGCAGAAAGCTGGTACTACGCGAAAGGAATGGCGCAGGCTCTAGCGGAACATGCGAAGCCGATCCTTAGCGGTGAGTTTCAGCTTGAAGGATCTCCCGGCTTCGAGCGCGCGGGATCGCAAGCCATCAAGGGAGCACTCGGAAGTGTCGTGCGCTCACCTTCAGAAGCGATGAGTCGTGCCACCAATCTGATGTACATGGGCAACTACCTTGGGGAGCTGAATTCGCTCGCGGCACGTCAATCTATCGCGGAGGGATTGAGCGGGGACGCATTCCATGCGCGCCAGGAATATCTCGCGCACCAACCTACCGAGGAGATGCAAGAGGCGGCGCACGATCTCGCTACCCGTAACACTTTTCAGAATGGGCTAACCGGCTTCTCGAAGAAGGTGGGCGAGGCGATCGCCGCCAAGCCCAACGTCTCATGGCTCCCCGAGTCTGCGAAGTCTGTATCGCCGCTGAAATTTCTATTCCCCTTCTTCAAGACCCCAGTCAATCTCTTTAAAGCTACGATCACGCACGCGACGCCCTACGAGCTGTTAAACGGCATTGCCAAGGGCGGCGATACGGATGCACTCGCGCGCGGCATTGTGGGCAGCTCGATCGCCGCGTCCCTCGCGGCTCTCGCGCTGTCGGGACACATCACCGGAGGCGGGCCGATCGATTTCAAAAAGGAAGAGACAAAGCGCGCCACGGGATGGCAACCGTATTCGATCAAGATCGGCGACCGGTATTACAGCTACCACCGATTCGAACCTGTGGGACTCGCAGCCGGATTGATCGCAGACGCCGTGCATGGCGCGACCACCGGTGATAGTGAAGTCGTAAGTCAGTCCAAGGCCGACACCGCGATCAAGCACATCATGCGCAACCTGGATGACATGCCCTTCATGGGTACTTTGGCAAACTTGCTTCAAGCTGTCCATGATCCGGTCGGCGGTCGCGCGCAGAGCTTCATTAACCGCGAAGCTGGCAGTCTGGTTCCGGCTGGAGTGGCCAACATTGCCGAGACGATCGATCCCACGGTGCGCAGGCCGCAGAACGCATTGCAGGCAATCGAATCCCGCATCCCAGGTCTGACTTCCGCCGCGCCTGCGATCGTCGATGTCACTGGCCAACACGTGCAGCGCCCGTTCAACAACCTCGGCGGCGCAAACCCGTTCCCGTTTACCACGGCGAAGCACGATCCCGTCGTGGACGAACTCGCGCGCCTCGGGATCTCTACACCGCAACCGCCGACGCAGATCAAGTGGAAGGGCAAGCTCACCCCGTTGACCGATGCAGAGCGCCAGCAGTTCGCGCAGGCTGAAGGCGAAGAGCTGTACAAGCGTGTGGCTAGGGTAATGCAGAGCGGATCATGGGCAAAGAGAACGGACGATCGGAAGCGCAAGGCACTCGTACAACTCCACGACATGATCGACCAAAGTCGTCCCGCACGTCTTACGCGTATGCGCAAAGAGTCACAAACCGAGCTGGCCGGGAGGTCGCTTCGGGGAACTCCTGCAACTCCATAACACCGCCACGCCACCAGAGCGCGCGATCCTCGAACCGCTCATCTTCTCGAAGAGCGTGGACTACCACCGGGATCTCAGGCGTGGCAGGAGCCCAGATACCGCGACTGACGCACTACTCGGCGAATTTAAGGAACGGAAGACGAAATAATATATGGGACTGTTTATGGACCCAAGGATCGCGTTACTGCGTCTGGTTGAAGACGAAGAAGCACCGATCATGCCACGCGTGCGTGCGCTTGAAAAAGTTCCGCATCCGCCGCTCGCGTTACTGCGTCGATTGCTGGTTGAGCCCGAAACCCCGCGATCGAAGCCGGTTCCAAGCAAGCTGCGGGCAGTAGCAACCCATGTCTATTGGCGCGAGATGGAACTTCGGCGGATACGCAAGGAAGCAACGAAGAAGAAGATCCAAGGAACAGGTAGTGGCAATGCACTCGGCATCGTTTAACAATCCAAACAACCTACCGCTCGAAGTGTTCGTTGCCATCGAGGAGCACGTACCCGAGACTCCTGCGACTCCGACTGTGCCCACGCCAGATTCCGCCGATAATCTTGTGCAGCGTCTGACCGCAATCCGCCAGCGCCTGTTCTATCTCCAGGCCGTGTGGGCGAACACGCTCTCACACGACGTGGCGCTCGAAGCCGATCGCTATAGGCTGCTTTTCCGCGATCTCGCCGAGGAGTTGAGAAAGCAAGATCCGGAAGCTGTCGATCGCTTGATCGCCGGGCATGAAGCACTCCTGCTCGCCGATCATTCCAATCCCAAGCCAACACTACCGATCACGGCACAGCGGTGGTTCGAGTTGTCTGGGGAAGTGAGGAGCGAACGCAACCAACCGCCGAAGCCGAGGTCAGCCAACTATGTTCCAGACGGGCTCCAGAGATTTGTCTAAGCACGAGACTCCGGTCGAGCGCATCTACCGCGAGATGAGCACGCCATCTTCCGCACCACCCGTGCCGAACGTGCCCACCACAGCGCCAGCCATGCACCTGGACGCATCTGATGTCAGTGCCATCCTCCAGCACAAGCGCAGCGCCTCGCTGGACGAACTGAACTACATTATCGAGCATGCGAAGACTTTCTGCCTTTCTTCGTGGCAGAGGAACCAGATCTCGGTGCAGCTTACGATCGCGATCGTGAACCGTGCCCGCCCTGCATCGACTCCCGTCGATCAACTATTCAGCGCGCTCGGGATCGTAGAGACTCCGGTCGGCCTACTGCATGATCGGTCCTGGGTACAGCGAGAGTTACGAGCAGGCACGCAGGCAATTGCGAGCTGTCGTGCTCATCGAGTTCCGCGTTGTTCATGCTGGAGAGAAGCGCGCGAGCGACTATGGCGCATCCAGGATCACTTCGGTAGCGGCACGCCGGAAACGTGGGCAACGGTGCAACTGTGGGAAGTGTTCGAAGAGCTGGAGAATGCCTCAAGACCCGAACGCGCTGCGGCATCGCAGCCGGTATCGCAAGGGATGGAAACCTTCAAGTAACACTTGAACAGTGTCAACGTGTTACCCGACGTAGGATGGTAAGCACCATGAAAAAGAAAACCCGCCGCGATCTGCACGCCGCGATCAACGCACTCACGCACGATGAAGTCGCAGCGATCGTGCAGAAAGCGCATCCACGCGCCAAGCGTGAGCGTATCGATGAGTTGGCGAAGCTGGCAATCGAAGCAGCGCACCGCAAAGTGTCGCCGAGGAAGTAAAAAGGCCACGGGAGGAAATCAACTCCCGTATGCGGTCTTCGCGCGCTTGATGAGCAGCGCCGGGCTCACTCCCATACTCGTAGCAATGGCGCGTAACGATTCGCCCGCCAGCCGACGAGCGGTTACAGATGCGAGATCCAGCGTGACCGGCTTCGGGCCAGGTAAGCGACCTTTGGCGCGAGCATTCGCAAGCCCCGCTCTCACACGCTCGCAGATGAGCGCACGCTCGAACTCAGCGACGGCACCGAGGATTGTGAATAGCATCTTGCCCTGCGGCGTGGTGGTATCGCAGGCTTCGTTGAGAGACACGAACTCGATGCCGAGAGACCGGAACTCTTCGAGTGCTCGCAACAGATGAGAGACGGAACGTGCGAAGCGATCGAATCTGGCAACGAGCACGCAGTCGATCTTCCTGCGCCTAGCATCTTGCATCATCGCATTGAGCTGTGGTCGGCTGTCCTTGGTTCCGCTCACGCCATTGTCCACGTATTCGATGGCAGACCAGCCACGGCGCGACGCGTACTCGCGCAGCTCTCGCATCTGCACTTCGCAGTCCTGCCCCCTGTCCAGCGTGCTTACCCGAGCGTACATCGCTACTCGCATAGTGCCTCCCGTTTACGAATCATTTGAACCGTGACCACTAAAATGCCGATCCGCCAACGCGGCAAGTAAAGGCGGTTGCAGCCGCGCTGGAAGGCGGGATCTGTGAACACGCGTCACGCATTCTTCTTTCGCCTTCTTCCAGCGCGCGCGCGCGGCCTTCTTCGCCCGCTTCGTCTTCTCCTCAGCCGTCATCGTTTCGCCAGACCGAGCACCACCGAGAGCGCCACGGCAAGCCGGGCAATACACGATGACTCTCAGCTCGGTCTCGGGATGTATCGTGCAGTGTTGTTTCTTCATAGGCACGGCAGCATACCACTGGCTGTGCATGATCGCAAGCTCACGCGGCAAGTAACTCGACCTCCAGCGCCATAAGCGCATCCCGAACGTTGTTCGCGCTGTCCTTGGCCAACCGTGCAAAGTTTGGCTTATCCGGGCTCTGTGTCTCGGCATCCCAAACGCGCTGCAATAGACCGGTAATGCCTTCCGACATCCCGTAGCTAGAAAAGTCCACGCGACGGCATCGACTGAGGAATCGGCCTTCAAGGGAATCGACAGCGTTGGACGTGAAAACGAAGATCGTATTGGGCGGGTACGCCGTGGCATCCAGTTTAGATAGGAACGCGAGCTGCGCGGGATAACTCATGCGATCGGCTTCGTCAACGAGCACGAAATGAAACCGGCCAGCCTGACCCGTCTCAAACACGCGCGGGTAGTACTGGCAACGATCAGTGACGGCCTTGACGGTTGCAAGATCGCAAGACTGTGACGGTATGTGGTGCAACTCGCCAGCGATTGCCTTGCAGATCGCAAGTGCCATCGAGGTCTTGCCCGTACCGGACGGGCCAACGAATAGCCATGCGCTCGGATACGGATTAGCGCAGAACCGTTCCATGATGCGCTTGGGTTTCTCCAGACCGACGAAGTCGGCAACGGTCTGAGGCTGATAACGTTCGGCAAGAGGCTGAGGGAACGCGAACGATAGATTGCCCATAATGAACTCCAGAGGCTAGTTGCCTCAATCGCGCGGTAAGGGGAATACCGCGCCAATGCGGCAACTAGCGCTTCCCATTGCAGGCAGAGATGAATCTGTCTGCGTCGAATCTTGGGTTAGTCGTGCGTAAAGCCTCAGCGAAACGACGGCATACGGCTGAGAAGTTAACTACGTCTGTGGGATACAGCTTGCCGTCCTGCTCGTAGGTCTCAAACGATGGCAGTAGGCGTATCGTCTCGGCGATCAGGCGAAAGTCTTTGCGTGTCATGGCTGGTTTCTCCTATGCGATCATGCTCAGCTCTCGCTGTGCATGTTTGAATTGCACGGGCAGCATACGCGCAAGTTAGCAATCGCTCATGCACAGCAATCGCTATGCACATGAGAACGCAGCAAATAAAATTCTTGACACGGGATCGCAAGAACAATCGGCGCAGTAAGAAGAGCGCAGTGCTCGGAAAATGCCGCGCGAATGCCGCGCCAATCGGCAAGAAATCACTGGCGAGTGAGCACAGACTGCGATGGGAATGCAACGAAGGCACGGGACGAACGACGCAGGGAACGCGATCAGCGGAACATTGGCGCGCGATTCGCCGGAGGATTTATCGCAGGGACGCGAGTACTACTTTACGTTTTTTGGCAGAGCCACCGGGGGGGACGCCCCCCTGACCACCCTTTGACTGCCCGTAGCGCCTGGCAGGAACGCGACTTTCAAATTTCCGCCGCCGCGCCTACAGAGAAGCGGGTATTGACTCCCATCAACCGCGCAACGAATTTAGTGGAATGGCGAAGAAGCCGTCTGAGTGCTGGATCTGTGGCAAGCCGGTATCCGTCGATGAAGCGGGGATGGACGAGTTCGGAGTCCCCGTCCACATGCGATGTAAGCATGACTGGGACAGGCCAAAGAAGCCCGTCGCCAAAAGTTCAGCCCAGGCCCCCGCTCCCGAAAAGCCGAACTGAGGGCACCACCCTGCCCTGTAGCGCCTAGCGAGAACGTCGAAATTCCCGTGCCGCCAAAGTCTCCATCATGCTCTCCTCAGATCCAAAGAGGGAGAAGGCGTTAAGGTTGTGCTCGTCCAAGAGTTTGAGAACTCGCTCTCGCTCGCCGTACGGGATCGTAAACTGCTGGCACTGTCCTTGCTGATGGAGCCCCTTGTCGAATACGGAGTCGTAGTGGTCAAACCACCAGTCGTCCTCGTAGAAGAGACACAGCGTGTACTCACTCTGCTGCAAGAAGTGGCGTCGATGAGTTTTCACGTAGGGTCCGTATCTATAGACCGTTGCCAGCCCGTTCCCAGATATTTTATAGGGCTGGTGGGAGAGTGCGTAGATCGAGACGTGGGAGTCCGACGCTCTCGCAGTGCTGAATGCGAAGAACGCGGCAACGTAGAGTGATCTCGTCCAGTCCAGCAGCGGAGATGGAAATCCGTGATGCCGCAGGTGGACCATGTAGTCATATCCGGGACACCTTCCACCCCAGAGGGCCCTCTCAAACTCTTCATACTCAGTACACAGCCGCTCCACTTCTGGGTACTCGGGGATCTCCCACTGATGGACGGTGAGGCTTTCGATTTGAGGTTTGATCCGCGAGATGATCCGGTAGTAGTCCTTAAACAGCATTCGTCCCTGATAGCGTTCGAGGGTCGTGCTCAGCGGCCAGCTAGAGTTGGCTTGTCCTCGGAAAACCAAGGACGCATCAGCACCCAGTGTTGTTCGAAGCTCGTTGACTTTAGCCGCGAGTTCGTCCCAGGTCTTCACAGCAATCTTTTGCATACGCCCTCATTTTATAAGCTACGACCGTCCACAACTGCGTCCGCTGGCACCGTTTGAAATGCGACGAACGCTAGTGAGACAATCCCGCGCATGAAAACATGCCTCGCTGCGGTGATCCTGTGCTGTGCTGCATTGATGACTGCTCAAACCAAAGAATACCCCTACACTTCTGGGAACGCGTTCTTGAGGCTTTGTGGGGTGGTGGAGAAGGATCAGAAGACAGACGTTGAAATGCAGCAAGGCACAAATTGCCTTCTCTACATTGCTGGCTTCGTGCAGGGAGCAGAAATAGGCAGTACTACGACGCGCGTTCAACAGAAACAGCCAGCACTCCCTCAACCGTTTTGCCGCCCTGACAATGTGGAAACCGCGCAACTGGTCAAGATCGTACTGAAATACGTCCGGGAGAACCCCGAAGACGCTCATCAAGACACCATGCTGGTCGCGATGTGGGCCTTGCAGAAGGCATTTCCTTGTATGAGCAAGTAGGCGCTAAGCCCAGACCTCATTCACCTTATCGCGGACCTTCTGACTGCGCGACTGTCCCCCTGTTTCGTACACATCCCGTACACATCTCAGCGGATTCTCCGAATCATGCCGATTATGCGGCTTGTGTTATCAGTAACTTACTGAAACGACGTGCGCCAGAGGGGTTCGATTCCGACCCGCGCCTCCAAGTTCTCCCGGCAATGATCTGAATAATCCACACCCTGCGATTCCTCCCCGCAGCGCCCGGGACGTCACATCCATCTCCTCCGGTCCGTGCTATCCTTCGCGGTGTAACTTTTCGTAATCGTTAACGGAAAATCGATTTTTTTGCAGGGCGGCGCCACATTTGGAGGGAGGTTTATGCGTTCTCGCCAGCTTCTGTTTATCGTCATCCTTCTCAACGCGCTCCTCGTAAACTGTTTCTCCCAGGAACCCACGCCCGCGTACCGCGAGTCGAAGCGATCCGCTGGAGAGCGCGCCGCGGATCTACTGAAACGCATGACCCTGGAAGAAAAGGTCGATCAGTTGGCAGGAGGCCGGCGGCGCGCGCGTCCAATCGAAGATTCCGAGGGAAAGCAGATCTTCGAGAATTTAGCGAATGCGCATGGCAGTGGCGGCGATCAGCGGACTGCAGGGCACGAACTGGGCAATCGACCGGTAGTTAAGCTGGGAATTTTCGACGTGATGGTCGGCCCAAGTTCGGCCGACACGTCCAGTGTTCCTCTCGAGGTGGTCAATTAGAGCCAGATGGAGATGACAGCAATCATGAGCGATCGAAGGATCCTGAAGGTTCTCGCAACATTTGCGATTGGCGTCTGCTTTTGCATACTTTCCCCCGGTCCGGCTCACGCCCAATGGACCGCCATGAATCCGGTCAAGAAGGTTCAGCAAGAATCGGATGGCGCGGTCTTCACCATGAGTACAGGTACCTTGAAACTGCAGGTGTGCTCCGACTCGGTGATTCGCGTTTTGTATTCGCCGACAGCCTCGTTCCCGAAGCGGCCGGATTACGTCGTCATCAAGGAAAGCTGGCCAGAGTCGAAGTTTACGATGCAATCCACGGACGATGCCGTCGTCCTCAGCACTTCCCTGCTGAAGATCACCGTCACGCGCAAGGATGGAGCGATCGCCTACGCCAACGCGAACGGCGTCTCTCTGGTGCAGGAAGCGTCGCGCAGCATGACTCCCGAGAAAGTGAATGGAGAAGATACCTACCGCGCCGAATCTTTCATCAGCATCTACGGTTCTCACGAAGCGCTGTACGGGCTCGGACAACATCAGGCCGGCGTCTGGAACTACCGCGGCGAGTCGGTGGACATCGTTCAGGACAACAGCAATATTTCCGTTCCCTTGATGCTTTCCAGCAAAGGCTACGGCATCTTCTGGAACAACAATTCGCGCAGCCGCTTTAACAACCGCTTTGCCAACTATCTCTACATCAGCTCGGAAGTCGCCGACGTAATCGACTACTACTTTCTGTACGGACCAGACTTCGACAAGATCATCGCCAGCTATCGCGATCTGACTGGACAGACTCCAATGTTCGGCAAGTGGGCCTACGGTTTCTGGCAATGCAAGAATCGTTACAAATCTCAAGATGAAATTCTGGCGATCGCCAAGAAGTATCGCGACCTGCACATCCCGGTCGATGACATTGTGCAGGACTGGTTCTGGTGGAACCGGAAGGGCGAGTTCCTCTTCAACAAAAACTATCCCGACCCGAAGTCGATGATCGATCAGCTGCATGACGAGCACTTTCATCTGATGATTTCCATCTGGCCGTTTTTCGAACCGGGTTCCACCAGTTACGACTACATGCAGAGCAAGGGCTGGTTTGTGGACAAGTTCAAGTATGCGAAGCCTCCGTACCATGCCGATGCCATGGCCGTGTACGACGCGAGCAGTCCAGAGGCCCGCAAGTATTACTGGGACCTCGTGAATAAAGGCTTGTTCAGCATCGGCGCCGACGCCTGGTGGATGGATACGACGGAACCTGAGACTGAGGGACAAGAAGAAAACATTCTGCTGAACCACAAGCTCGCGGCAGGCAGCGGAAACCGGCTCGTGAATCTTTATCCGCTCCTCGACACGCAAGGGGTGTATCAAGGCCAGCGCAGCGCTTCCGATCAGAAGCGTGTGTTCATCCTGTCGCGGTCGGCGTTCGCGGGCTCGCAGCGGAATGGCGTGACGGCATGGTCGGGCGACATCAACTCCGACTGGTTCAGCTTCCGACGCCAGGTTCCGGCCGGGTTGAATTTTGCGCTCTCCGGCATTCCCTATTGGACTACCGACATCGGCGGATTCGTTTTCGGCAATACAACCGATCCAGCGTTCCGCGAACTTTTCGTTCGCTGGTTTCAGTACGGCACATTCAACCCAATCCTGCGTGTACACGGAACACGCCAGCCGGACGGAAACGAACTGTGGTCGTACGGACCGGGTGCACAAAGCATCCTGGTGAACTTCGATCGCCTCCGCTATCGGATGCTGCCGTATACCTACTCGCTCGCGTGGAAGACAACCAGCGACGGCTACACTCCGATGCGCCCGCTGGTGATGGATTTTCGCGGCGATCCTCGCGCTGAAAATATTGGCGATCAGTTCATGTTTGGCCCGGCGTTCCTCGTGAATCCAGTGACCGAACCTGCTGCTACGACTCGACAACTCTATCTGCCGGAGGCCAAGTGGTACGACTTCTGGACGGGGTCATCAGTCGGAGGTGGGCGCATGATCAACGCAATCGCTCCCCTAGAGCGACTGCCGCTCTACGTTCGTGCCGGCTCCATTCTTCCCCTCGGCCCGGACGAAGAATGGTCCACCGAGAAGCCCGCCGATCCGATCGAACTGCGCATCTACCGCGGAGCCGATGGCGACTTCACCCTCTACGAAGACGAGAACGACAATTACAACTACGAAAAGGGCGCCTACGCGATCATCCCTCTGCATTGGGATGACGCCGCAAAGACTCTGACCGTCGGCGATCGAAAAGGCCAGTTCCCTGGGATGCTTGAGAGCCGCAGCGTCCGCGTGGTATTTGTAGGCGAAAACCACGGCGTCGGAATTAATTCTGCCGACGAGCCCGACAAAGTCGTGCAGTACTCCGGCAAGCAGATCACTGTGACGCCATAGTCCGGAAAAAAGCTTAACCACGAAGGGCGCGAAATATCGCGAGGATTTCATTTCGCCAGGATTTCCTTCGTGTTACTTCGTGCCCTTCGTGGTTTGGGCCTTAACCCTCAGACATAAAACTTCCTTGACAGAAGAAGCCTGCCGGTTCATTATGCCGTTGTACGACATGTCGCAGGAGATCATGTGGAGACCTTGCCGCTCACCGAGCCCGTTCTGCTCATTCTTTTGAGCCTTGCGGGACAACCCCGGCATGGCTACTCCATCCTGAAAGATGTCGAACACATGAGTGACGGACGCGTCGTGCTCAGCACGGGCACCCTCTATGGCGCGCTCCGACGATTACTCGAGGACGACTGGATCGAACGCTTTGAAGAGGAAGAAAGCTCGCGCGGCCGCCAGGCGTACCGGCTGACTCCGCAAGGGCGCCGCAACTTGCAGCTCGAAGTGGACCGGATGAAGCATCTCACGCGGCTCGCCAATCTGCGGGTCGCCGCCAGGGGGAGATGACCCGTGCTCACCGCATACCAGCATCTGCTGCGTCTCTATCCAAAGACTTATCGCCAGCAGTTCGGCGACGAGATGATTTCTGTTTTTGAGGACGTTCGATCCGAGCTCAGTCACAGAGGAGCGAGCGCGCGGACCGCATTTTTCATTCGCGAGATCGCGGGGCTGATCCATGGCGCGCTGCGTGAGCATCTGCGAACCATATTCGGAAGCTCATGCTGGCGTGTCGATTTCCACGAGGAGGTTCAATATGCGCAACGAATTCCGTTTTCCCAAAGCAACCGCCGTTTTGATGATGATCATTCTTGCTGGAATTGTCTTGGCCCTCGAAAAAGCAAGGATGATTCAAACATCGTTCTCCGATGGGAATCCGGTCGTGCCGATGGAAGCAGCGCACTTCACCTTCTTTCCGACACTCGTGCTCCTGCTGATGATTTTCTACGCTGCGGGTCTGGTCGGTTGGGCCATTTTGTTCGCGCTCCGCCGCTCGGGTGTTCATCGACTTGCGGAAATGTCCGGCGGGCCAAAATAGTGCCTGTGGCGTCGGCAGTCTTGTTGGGAAGCTTTCGTCCTTGTAAACTCGGACGCTCAGGAGCGCTTCCCGACATCAATGAACCTTCGCCGACTCGTTGCGTCCGCTTCCCTGATCTTCCTTGCTCCCTGCTTCGCTAACGCTCAAAGCCCATCCACGAACGCTGCGGTCACCGAATACGTGAGAGCGGAGATGCAGCGGCAGCACATTCCGGGTCTCTCTCTTCTGGTGGTGAACGACGGAAAGATTGTTCGCGCCGAAGGATTCGGGCTATCCAACGTGGAGTTGCAGGCTCCGGTCAAGCCCGAGACGACCTTCCAGTCCGGATCGGTCGGCAAGCAGTTCACGGCGACCGCAGTCATGATGCTGTTGGAGGAAGGCAAGATTGGCCTCGATGATCCACTCACGAAATACTTCGCCGGCGCGCCTCCCGCTTGGAAAGATGTAACCGTCCGCGAACTGCTGAGTCACACCGCTGGATTTGGCGACTATCCCAAAGACTTCAACTTCCGCAAAGACTGGACCGAAGACGAGGAACTCAAACTGATCGAGAGCATTCCTCTGGCTTATCCTCCCGGAACGAAATGGGAGTACAGCAATTTCGGCTATGTCACGCTCGGCATCCTCATTCACCGCGTGACCGGACAATTCTATGGCGACTTCCTGCAGCAGCGGATCTTCCGTCCGCTCGATATGAGCTCGACGCAAATCATCAGCGAGGCCGACATTATTCCCAACCGCGCCGCCGGATACCGACTGGTGAAGGCTGAGTTGAAGAATCAGGAGTGGGTGGCGCCGGTCGTGAACACGACTGCGGATGGAAGTCTATATTTTTCGATACTCGATCTCGCCAAGTGGGACGCCGCACTCTACACTGACAAGCTTCTAAAGCGATCGAGCTTCCATCTGATGTGGACGCCGGTGAAGTTGAAGAATGGCCAGGCAAATAATGGCAACTACGGCTTCGGCTGGTTCATTGACCAACGACACGGGCATCGCTGCATACATCACGACGGCTCATGGCAAGGATTCGAAACCGCGATCGACCGCTACGTCGACGATCACCTAACAGTCGTCGCGCTGACCAATCTGGCGGGCGCAGAGCCGGGGAAGATCACGCAACACGTGGCTGAGATGTATCTCGCCGACAAGTAGGTGCATTACAAAAGCGCGATGCGATCGCGCGCTTCGACTTGCATTTTCATGCTGTATTTCGGCCGCAACGTAATCAGCGGTTCCGGTTCTACGCGGTGTCCGGGAATCAGTTTCAGTTTCCATCTCTGACCCAAAACAGCTAGTAGCAGCACTCCCTCCATCCAGGCAAACGACTCCCCAATGCATTGCCGAAATCCCGCCCCGAAGGGAAAGTACGTAAACTTCGTGCGCCGCGCCTTAGCTTCCGGCGTGAAGCGCTCCGGATCGAAGCGCAGAGGATCGGGGAAGAATCGCTCGTCGCGATGCGTAACGAATTGACTGATGAGCACCGTTGTTCTTGCTGGCAAGAAGAAATCCCCAAGCCGAAAATCGTTGCGCGCGCAGCGACCCATCGCCCATGCCGGCGGGTAGAGGCGCATCGACTCAGCCAGCACCATATCTGCGTAACGCAGGCGCGGAACATCCTCGAATGCAGGCTGGCGGCCTTGCAGTTCGCGGTCAATTTCTCCGTGGAACCGGCGCTCGCACTCCGGATTTTGCGAGAGCAAATACCAGGTCCAGGCGAGCGCGTTGGCCACTGTTTCGTAGCCGGCCAGAAAAATTGTGATGACCTGATCGCGCAGCGACTGTTCGGACGCCGCGCTGTGATCGGGCGAGGCGGCCAGCATCAAGTCGAGCAGGCTGCCGCCGTTATGTCCGGCTTCGCGGTGCGCCTTGATCATGCGATAGACGACGGCATCAATTCGCTTGCGAGCGCGCACGAAGGCCGCGAGGCCAGGAGGACGCACATGCACCAGCCACTCTGCCGCCGGCAGCATCACAAGAAAGTTGTAAAGGCCCATGATGCGGTTGATCGCGTCGGCAAGTTCATCGACCTCATCCCGAAGATCGGTAGCGAACAGCGTCCCGGCGACTACGTTCAGCGTGAGATGCATCATGTCGCGCGCGATGTCACGCTGCTCACCGTCCTGCCAGCGATCCCGCGTGCGGACGCCTTCCTGCACGATCATGTCTGCATATTCAGGAATGCGCTGGCGATGAAATGCCGGCTGCGCCACTTGCCGCTGGCTGCGGTGCTGGGCGCCCTCGGCGGTGATCATGCCTTCGCCCAGCAACATTTTCGTGCGCTGGACCGTGCGCTCCTTGATGAAGTTATCGTTCTGCACGACCAACACTTCTCGGATGTAATCGGGATGATTCAGGAAGACTATGTGGTTCCAGCCAATCTTGTAGTGCGCAATGTCGCCGTATTCATTGGCCAAGTGCTGGAAGAGGAGAATCGGATTCGCCGGCCGGAACTTGCGGAACGCAAACCAGAGGAGATTGCGCTGAAAGCCCGGCGGGAAGCGGTATGCGTTACGCTGACCCGCGGGAGCGCCCACCTGATTCGGAGCCGCAGTCGCCATTTGATTAGTTTACGCTGCCCGAGAGGTTCGAAGCCGATCCTGTTCCAATGCGAAGAGCGCCGTTTCTTGCGGCGACAAAGCCGCCAGGGATTTTGACTCGGATGGACAGTGAATTCCGGCGCTATCGTGAGGCGGCACTCGTGTTCTGCAATTGACTCAGTTCGGCCAGCACTTCCTCACTATGCTTCGCCGGATCAACGCTGATATACACCTTCTCGATCTTGCCAGTAGGATCAATGAGGAACGTGTGGCGCGCCGCAAACTTTACCAGTCCAAGATTTGTCAGCGATCCATAGGAGTCCGTAACTTTGTGTTCGGTGTCGGCGAGAAGCTTGAAATTCAACCCTTCCTTCGTGCAGAACTTCTTGTGCGAATCGACACTGTCGACGCTCACTCCCAACACCACCGCATTGTGTTCCGCGTATTTGGGCTGATCCACCTGGAAATTGTGAGCTTCGCGCGAGCAGCCGGGCGTCTGGTCTTTCGGATAGAAATAGAGCACGACCCACTTGCCGCGGTAGTCCTTAAGGCTGACGGACGTACCTTCTTGCGACGGCAGCGTGAAATCGGGAGCAGCAGTTCCCTGCTGTGGCGTCGCGGAGTGCGACAGTAGCCGTGGGACCAGCAGGATGGCGACAATCACCACCAGCAACAACAGCACGATTCGCAGCATAAAAACCTCCTACACAGGGCCGCCTACGAATTCTAAACCAGTTGCATTCTGGCCTTACGGCTCGCCCCATAAAGAGAAGAGCTTTTACCACGAAGGCCTCCTTTCGCGATTTTCCTTGGTGAACCTTTACTGCCCTTCGAGGTGAATGCCTTTCCGCCAGCAAAAATCCGCGCGATTGAATTATGATGGAATATTGCGCGTTCCTTGATGGAGAAACCAGACGTGTCTCAGACGGAAACTGACGGCCTAGAAGTGTTGGAAACCAGGGAATGGGTGGATTCCCTGGACTACGTTCTTTCTCACGGCGGACCGAACCGGGCCGGCCGTTTGCTCCAGCAATTGGCTTTGCACGCGCGGCGGGAAGCCGGCTTAAACCTTCCTTTTACGGCGACGACGCCGTATCAGAACACCATTCCTTCGAAGCAGCAGGCTCCTTTCCCCGGCAGCCAGGAGATGGAGCGGCGCATTAAGAGCCTGGTCCGCTGGAACGCGCTGGCCATGGTCGTGCGCGCCAATAAGATCCAGGAAGGTATCGGGGGACACATCTCGACCTTCGCTTCCGCCGCAACGCTATATGAAGTCGCTTTCAACCATTTCTTCCGCGCACAGACCGAGAACGGCGACCGCGACATTGTTTATTTTCAAGGCCACGCCGCTCCGGGAATCTATTCCCGTGCGTATCTCGAGGGCCGGATCTCGAAGGAAAAGCTGCAAAACTTCCGCCGCGAGCTGAAGCCCGGCGGAGGTTTGTCGTCCTATCCGCACCCGTGGCTGATGCCGGATTTCTGGGAGTTCCCCACGGTCTCGATGGGACTGGGCCCGATCCAGGCGATCTATCACGCTCGTTTCATCAAGTATCTGGAGAACCGCGGACTAAAGCAGTCCACCGGCGGGAAGGTCTGGGCCTTCCTCGGAGACGGAGAGATGGACGAGCCCGAATCGCTCGGATCCATCACGCTGGCCTCGCGCGAAAAGCTCGACAACCTGATCTTTGTCGTGAACTGTAACCTGCAGCGTCTTGACGGCCCGGTGCGCGGTAACGGAAAAATTATTCAGGAACTGGAAGCGATTTTCCGCGGCGCTGGTTGGAACGTGATCAAAGTCGTCTGGGGATCGGACTGGGACACCCTGATTCAGAACGACCGCGACGGCTTGCTGGTAAAGCGGCTTGGCGAAGTCAGCGATGGCCAATACCAGAAATACTTCGTCGAAAGCGGCGCGTACTTCCGGCAGAACTTGTTCGGCAGCGATCCCCGCCTGCTGAAGATGGTCGAGCATCTCTCAGACGACCAGCTCGCGCGCATGCGGCTTGGGGGACACGATCCGATCAAAGTGCATGCGGCATACCGCGCGGCATTCGATCACACAGGTGCGCCGACCATCATTCTCGCCAAGACGATCAAGGGCTACGGCCTTGGCGAGGCGGGCGAAGGCAAGAACATCACCCACCAGCAGAAGAAGCTGAACGAAGACGAGTTGGAGATGTTCCGCTCGCGCTTCGGAATTCCGATTCCCGACGACGAACTGCACGAGGCGCCGTTCTACCGCCCCGCTGACGACAGCGCCGAGATCAAGTACATGCAGGCGCGCCGCCAGCAACTCGGCGGATACATGCCGCAGCGCAAGATGCGCGCGACACCACTGAAGCCCTTTCCAGACGCGCATTTCGAAGAATTTCACAAGGGCACAGACGGCCGCGATGTCTCGACCACCATGGTCTTCGTCCGGCTGCTGGCGAAACTGCTCCGCGATCCCGAGCTTGGTAAATTCATCGTTCCCATCGTTCCCGACGAAGCGCGCACGTTCGGTATGGAAGCGCTCTTCCGCCAGGTTGGAATTTATTCCAGCGTCGGACAGAACTACGAGCCGGTCGATATGGACACGCTTCTTTATTACAAGGAAGCAAAAAACGGGCAGATCCTGGAAGAAGGCATCACCGAGTCCGGCTCGATGTGCTCGTTCATCGCAGCGGGAACTGCTTATGCGAATCACGGAATCAACACAATTCCCTTCTTCATCTATTACTCGATGTTCGGGTTCCAGCGTATCGGCGACCTGATCTGGGCGGCAGCCGATATGCGCTGCCGAGGATTCCTCATCGGCGGCACGGCCGGGCGCACCACTTTGGCAGGTGAAGGGTTGCAGCACCAGGATGGCCACAGCCACGTGCTCGCGCTGCCGGTGCCGAACTTGCATGCGTACGATCCCGCTTTCGCTTACGAAATTGGCATCATCATTCAAGACGGCATCAAGCGCATGTACCTCGATCAGGAATCGATCTTTTATTACCTGACCGTCACCAACGAGCCTCTACCGATGCCCGCAATGCCGACGGAAGGCAATATTCGCGAGGGAGTGCTGAAGGGCCTGTACCGCTTCAAGACCTCCGCCAAGAGCGACGCGAAACTGCGGGCGCAATTGCTTGGCAGCGGCACCATCATGTACGAAGTGCTGAAGGCGCAGAAGATTCTGGAAGAAAAATATGGCGTCGGAGCCGACGTATGGAGCGTGACCAGCTACAAGGAACTCTACCGCGATGCGAACGATTGCGAGCGCTGGAACATGCTGCATCCCGCCGAACCGGCAAGAGTTCCTTACGTCACACAGACATTGAAGGACGCGCAAGGACCGTTCATCGCGGCCTCCGACTATATGAAAGTCCTACCGGAGAGCCTCGGCAAGTGGGTGCCTGGGCAGCTTGTCTCTCTGGGAACCGACGGATTCGGTCGAAGCGAAGCGCGCGCGGCATTGCGCGACTTCTTCGAGGTCGACGCGAAACATATCGTGCTGGCAACTCTGGGAGCGCTGGCTCGCGAGAAGAAGATCGGTACGGATGTGGTCAAGCGTGCGATTGAGGAACTAGGAATTAATCCGGACAAAGCGAATCCGGCAATTACCTAAGGTTCGTATCAGGGCACGCCTTCAGGTGTGCCGCAAAATGCGACAGGATGGATCGCGCCTTCAGGCGCTGTCGCCGAAGCTCAAGACATACACGAGGAACATACGCGGTGATTGAATTCAAGCTTCCCGAGCTGGGAGAGAACATCGAACAAGGCGACTTGGTACGCCTGATGGTTGCGCCAGGCGCGACCGTGAATGCCGGCCAATCCGTCATGGAGCTGGAAACCGATAAAGCTGTCGTGGAAGTTCCGTCGTCCGTAAGCGGAACCGTACAGGAAATCCGCGTCAAAGAAGGTGACAAAATCAAGGTCGGCCAGGTGATCTTCACCGTCGACGGCGCGGAAGCAAAATCTGCTCCGGCCGCTTCCAGTCAGTCCGATGCTCCGACGCCAGCCCCACGAACGCCCGCCACCCCGCCGCCTGCCGTCGACACGAAACCAGCTCCGTCGTCGCCAGCGTCCGCCGCTCCGAGCGCGACCCCTCCGGCATCCGGCCCCAGCGAATTCAGGCTTCCCGAACTCGGTGAAAACATTTCGCAGGGAGATCTTGTGCGCCTGATGATCTCGCCTGGCACCAAGGTCTCCGAAGGGCAGCCGGTGATGGAACTGGAAACCGATAAGGCTGTTGTCGAGGTTCCATCTTCGGTCAACGGAGTGGTCAAGGAAGTCAAGGTCAAAGAGGGCGAGAAGATCAAAGTTGGCCAGGTGATCTTCACTCTCGAAGGCGGCGCGGCCGCGGCAACTCCGGCCCGTCCCCGCTCTGCCCCGGTAGAGCACGTCTCTGGTCAGCACGGTGCGCGCCTTGCGTTCCAAGCAGCCATTCGCGCCGAGGGAAAGACAGAAGAGCAGGCGCTGCCCCCCGATCAACCGCACGAATCAATTCCCGCGTTCAGCATGCCGGCTCAATTAGGAAAGGTTGCAGGCACCGAGCACCGTCAAGCGGTTCCTGCCGCGCCACACGTCCGACGGCTTGCTCGCGAGATTGGCGTCGATATCTACGAGGTGAAGGGTTCTGGTCCCGGCGGGCGCATCAGTGAAGACGACGTCAAGACTTACGCCAAGTCATTGCTTTCCGTTGCGGCCACTGCAGCGCAAGCTACCCCACGCGCTGGCCATTTCGCTCAACCGCAGCTTCCCGATTTCGGCAAGTGGGGCAAGATCGAACGCGTCTCCATGCGCGGTGTTCGAAGAAAGACCGCCGAGCATCTAGCCGAAGCGTGGAACACGATCCCCCATGTTACCCAGCACGATCGTGCCGACATTACTGAACTCGAGCAATTGCGAGCCCGTTTCGCCCCGAAGGCGGAAGCGGCCGGCGGCAAGATGACGGTCACTGCGATCGCACTGAAAGTGTGCGCGGCTGCACTCAAAGTTTTCCCGCAATTCAACGCCAGCATCGACATCGACAAGGAAGAAATCGTTTACAAGCAATACATCAACATCGGTGTCGCGGCCGATACCGATCGCGGCCTGCTCGTCCCCGTGATTCGCGATGTAGACAAACAAAACATCGTGGAGCTGGCGGTCGCTTTGTCGCAGCTCTCGAAGAAGGCTCGGGACAAGAAGCTGACTCCAGCGGACATGGAAGGCGGAACGTTCACGATCACGAATCTAGGTGGCATCGGCGGGGTCGGATTCACACCGATCGTGAACTATCCGGAGGTCGCGATCCTCGGCCTGTCGCGGTCGCGCATGGAGCCCGAGTGGATCAACGGTAAGTTCGAGCCCCGGCTGATTCTGCCGCTCTCCCTCTCGTACGATCACCGCCTGATTGACGGAGCCGATGCGGCAAGATTCCTGCGCTGGATCGCGGAAGCGTTTGAGCAGCCATTCTTGTTGTCAGTCCAAGGCTGAAATTTAACCACGAAGGGCACTGAGGAACACGGAAAAAAACAAGTAAGAGTGTTGCTGAGCCGGTTTTCCTTCGTGAACCTTCGTGTCCTTTGTGGTTCAGGGTTCTCATGTCTGAAAATTCAAGTCTGAACATTGCAGTCGTCGGCGGCGGACCTGGCGGATACGCTGCTGCATTCCTCGCCGCCGATCTCGGCATGACCGTCACGCTGATCGACTCCGAACTGAACCCTGGTGGAGTCTGCCTCTATCGCGGATGTATTCCGTCGAAGGCGCTGCTGCATGTCGCCAAGCTTCTGGAAGAAGCGCATCAAGCCAAAGACTGGGGCGTTGACTTCGCGGAGCCCAAGATCGATCTCGCGCGCTTGCGCTCGTGGAAAGAGAACGTCGTCAAAAAGCTCACGGGGGGCCTCGGCGTCCTCTCCAAACAGCGCAAGGTTCACTACATCCAGGGCCGCGCCGCATTTGAAAATTCCACAACCCTCAATGCGACCAAGTCCGATGGCTCGCAAGAGTCGCTGACATTTGATCGCATCATCATCGCAACCGGCTCCCGTCCGGCGATCGTGCCGACTTTGAAGATCGATACGCCTCGCATGATGGATTCCACGGGTGCGCTGAATCTCGAAGATATTCCAGGAAGCTTGCTGGTCGTTGGCGGCGGATACATCGGGCTGGAACTCGGATCGGTTTACGCGGCGCTGGGCACGCGGGTAACCGTTGTCGAAATGCTTTCAGGCTTGTTACCCGGCGCAGATCGCGATCTCGTCCTGCCGTTGCATAAGCGGCTGGAAAAAATGTTCGAGGCTATCTTGCTTAACACTACGGTCTCCTCGGTCAAAGACGAAGGCAACGGCATTCGTGCGACCCTGAAAGCGCAAGATGGTAGCGAGCAGGAAAAGATATTCGACCGCGTGCTCGTCTCGGTAGGCCGTAAGCCGAACTCCGAGATTCCCGGACTCGACAAGACGCAAGTCAAAGTTAGCCCGAAGGGATTTATTCAAGTCAGCCAGCAGTTGCAGACCGATGATCCTTCCATTTATGCCATCGGCGACGTCGTCGGCGAACCAATGCTCGCTCACAAGGCCTCGCACGAAGGACGCACCGCCGTCGAAGCCATCGCCGGACACAAGATCGCCTTCGAGCCCAACGCCATTCCTGCCGTTGTTTTCACCGATCCCGAAGTCGCGTGGGCCGGCCTGACCGAAACGCAGGCGCAGAAGGAAAATCGCGAAATCAAAGTCGCGAAGTTCCCCTGGGCCGCCTCCGGACGCGCGGTCACACTCGATCGTCCGGAAGGAATGACCAAGCTGATTTTCGATCCGCAGACCGAACGCGTGCTCGGAGTTGGTATTGTCGGAGTCGGAGCCGGAGAGATGATCGCCGAGGGCGTTCTCGCGATCGAGATGGCCGCGCTCGCCAGCGATATTGCTCTGACGATCCATCCGCATCCGACGCTGACGGAAACGGTAATGGAATCCGCCGAAGTTTTCTTTGGCACCAGCACTCATATCTACCGTCCGAAGCGGGGATAAAGCGCGCTTCTTCCCCGCGATCCCGCTACGGACCGTTCCGATACAATCAGTCCACCCTGCCGGCGACGTGAGCAGGCCAACGGGCTTCGGGCTGGAGAACTAAATGATGTCCTCATTCCCCAAGACGCGTTTGCTCCTGTTTCTTGCATTGATTACTTCGCTTGCTGTCGCAGCGCAGTCGCCGCTGAGCAGCGTTCTGTCGCCGTCCTCACCTTCAAACAGCGCCGCCCCCACCGATCAACTCGGCCGTACGACTCCATCGGGATCTGTCATTGGATTCTTACAGGCCGCGCAGTCCGGCAATTACAGCATCGCCGCTCAGTACCTGCAGATGAGCGCCGCTCGCCGCCAATCTGAAGGCGAGCAGATTGCCAACCAGCTTTACGCGGTGCTCAACAGTCCCGCCGCGAACAGCATACGCGTGGGAAGCTATACCCAGGCTGAAGGTGTTCCGCAGGAAGGCGTTCCGCTCGGACGTCAAAAACTGGGCACGATGTCGTCCGGCGATGTCGAGGACGATCTGGAACTGGTGCGCGTGGCAGACCCAACCGCCGGAAAAATCTGGCTGATCTCCTCTGACACCTTGGCGAAAGTTCCGGAACTCTACGATCAAGTCGAGGCGCGGCAGGTTGAGAAGAAACTGCCGAGCATACTCGTACAGCACCACATTGCCGGTGTGCCCTTATGGCAGTGGGTGGCTCTACTGATCGCGGTGCCGATCGCCGCCGGAATCGGCTGGCTCTGCCTGGTACTGCTGGAGATTCCCGTGCGATGGTGGGCCCGGCGCCGGGGTCAGATCGAAGTCGCGAACTGGCGTTCCGTTTCGGCTCCGGCTTGGCTCCTCGCAGGCACGCTGGTACATCAGCTGTTTGCGCGCTACCTCGGGATGCCGCTGCTTCCGCGGCATTATTACTACCAGATCACGACCATCGCCCTCATTATCAGTGTGACGTGGATTCTCTGGCGCTTCGTGCGCTGGTCCCTGCGCCGCGTCCGCAATCGCGCACTGGCTGGCGGCCATGCCGGCACGGGCACGCTCATGCTGCTCGGCGAGCGCATCCTGAAATTCGTCATCTTCGTACTCGGCGTTCTCGCAGTGCTCAGCAATCTGGGATTCAACATGAGCACCGCGCTCGCCGGTCTTGGCATCGGCGGCCTCGCGATCGGCTTCGGCGCTCAGAAGACCATTGAGAATCTCTTCGGCGGCGTTTCTGTGCTGGGCGACGAAGTCTTCCGCGTCGGCGATACTTGCCGCTTCGGCGATCGCACCGGCACCGTAGAGGACATCGGCCTCCGTTCAACCCGCATCCGCACGGAGGAACGCACGCTGGTAGCGATTCCTAACGGCACGGTCGCAACGATCAATCTGGAGAATCTCAGCCGCCGCGATAAGATTCTCTTCAAGACGACCCTCGGCCTGCGACCTGAAAGCAAACCCGATCACGTGCGCTTCGTGCTTGCGGAAATTCGCAAGCTGCTCTACAGCCATCCCAGAGTCGAAACGCAAACGGTGCGCGTGCGTCTCGTCGACATTGGCGGCGGTTCTCTTAGCATCGAACTGCTCTCGTACATACTGACCAGAGATTTCAACGAATTCGCGGCCGTCCGCGAAGATTTGCTGCTCCGCATAATGGACGTGCTGGAAGACTCCGGCGGAGGCTTGGCGCGTCCTGCGCAGACGCTTTATCTAAGCCGCGATTCGGGCGTCGAGAAGCAAAAGGCCGAAGATGCTGTGAAGAAGATCGCGGAGCTTCGGGATGGAAACAAGTTGCCGTTCCCGGACTTCCACAAAGATGACATTTCGTCATTTAAGGGATCGATCGATTACCCGCCCTCGGAGTCCACGCTGCGTCAAGACGGCGAGCCCGGCAAAAATCGTTAGCGGCGCAAAATCCAACACCTGTTTTTCAGTTTTTCGACCAAGGCGGCACTACGCCCGTCATCCTGGCGTACGCAACCAGTTGTCCCATATGCTCATTGGCGTGAACGATGATCCGGAGATACATTCCATCAACCGTAGCATCTCGGTCTTCGATATGGACTTTGCGCTGAAGATCGCTGGGCTTTCCCGCTAAATGAGCCTGCTTCACAGCGTCCAGCGACCGCTTCAGCCATGCGATCACTTCGGACTTGGAAGTTATCTTCTTTCCCGAATCCTCGGGTAAGTCGGCTGGCATCTTCGGACCGGTAACACTGAGAAGATAGAAGTTCGCATCGACGATATGCATGTACACTTCGCTCGTGGAGCGTACTCCGGGCGCGGGGCGCCATGCGAATTTCTCCGCAGGCGTCGCCTCCGCCAACGCGATCAATTGTTGGGAAACATGCTTCCATTCCCCGTCATATCCTTGCCAGATCCCTTCGGAAGCAGTCTGAGCAAATAACGAAGGCGCACAGACGAGCCAGCACAGCACAAAGGCTTTTACCAGGTGTGTTTTCACGATGGCTCCTTGAATAGCATTAGCCTGACCATTCGGAAGATGAGGCGACCGAGCCAGCAGGAAGTCTAGCGCAACTCGGGCTTGGGCACGTAGCAGGAGTTCCAATCGCGCTGGCAATTGATCCAACCGACCTCTGCTCATTCCGACGATCGCGTCGCCCACCAACGGCTGAGCCAGTTCAAAAATAAGTGTGTGGGGAAATAAATCAGAAGTGGCACCAGGGTCAGGTACGCAATCAAATAAACCCAGCCCGGCACCGCATGCTGCTCGCGGAAAAATAATCCTCGCGCCCAATTCACATCCTGCTCCGGACGCCAGAGATAATTGATGGTCACAACGATCCAAGCCATCCCTGTCTGAAGCTTCCATCCTCGCCGGTCATATCCAAGCCTCCATATCGCCCACAGCAACAACAGCGGTGTGAGAACGTGAAATAAGCTCAGCAACCGAATTATCAGCGACAAGTGCGGATCGAACATGTATTCCGTCCCGCCGATGAAGTGACGACCAAGAAGGAGCGCGCCGGCGAGATCCACCGTGTACAACATTTGAAAAACGAGTAGTCCGCACGCAACCCAGGAAAAGATCAGCGGACTCTCCATCCACAAACCAATCCCGATCAGCACATTGCCGATGTCGCAGAAGAACAGAAAATTCTGTAGCCCGTATTGCCGCCAGTAAATCGGCGCCCAAGCGATCAGCCAGATCGTCCACCCGATCTTGAGCCACAGCGGCACTCGGGACGTCATGGCCCGCTATTGTATGCGACAACCCCGGGAGTTACCGGAGCGCATGTCCCGGGGTAAGTTCTGGGGAATTTCGCGCAGTAAATCCACGCTGGGCCATACAAAGCCACTTCGCGAATTACTAGCGTAACTTGATGGTCCTTACGCATGTACCTACGATGGCTTTGATATGGGTTACCAAGCTCTTCTCTTCTGTCCCGATGAAAAAACCGCTCGTACAGTGACGCAGGTCCTGAATGAGCTGGAGTTCAACGTCGAGTCCTGCATCGAACCTTTCGCTGCGGTTAAGAAGCTGATGGGCCAACACTTCGACGCTGTTGTGGTGGACTGCGATAACGAGCAGAATGCCACCTTGTTGTTTAAAAGCGCGCGCAACTCGACCTCCAACCAGACGTCGCTTGCCGTAGCCGTCGTGGAAGGTCAGGCGGGGGTCGCCAAAGCGTTTCGCATTGGCGCGAACCTCGTCCTGACCAAACCCATTAATATCGAACAGGCCAAAGGAACCCTGCGCGTGGCCCGAGGGCTGCTGCGCAAGAGCGAACCCGGGAAGGCTCCAGCGGCAGCACCGGTTCCACCAATCGCAGCTACGCCGGTTCCGCCAAAGCCCGCACCGCTCAAGCCGATTTCGGCCGTAAAGCCGGCAGCGCCGGTTGCGCCTCCGCCGGTGGCCGCACCCCGGCCGGTGGACATTCCGCCGTCCGCGCCGACTTCACCGTCTGCCTGGCCCGCCGTCGCGGCTGCCAGTTCAACGCCCGTCGAGAAGGACGCCGAAGTTCTCGAACTCGACGTCGAGGAGCCTGCGGCAAAGCCTGCGGCAGCGGCTTCGATTGCGGCTGCATCCATTCCGCACGCGGAACAATTACCCGCTCCCGCAGCAATTGCGCCGCCCAAGACTGCTTTCACAGCCGGCTCACCGCTCGCAACCAGCGGAGCGGCCAGCGCACCTGCTCCAGCACGCAAGATTGAAGGAGCTTCCGGTAGTTGCGAAGCCGCAAGATCATGCCGCCGCGGAAGCACTCTTCGAAAAGCCGGCGGAAGCGGCACCCAGCACCTCGACCGGATTCGTCGGGTCTGCGCCGTCGTTTACGTTTGGCGGATCCAATGTCGAACCCGAATCCAAAAGCGGCAGCAAAAAGATTTTGTTCGGAGCGGTCGCAGCAGTGGTCGTTGCCGCCGCAGCCTATGTTGGTTGGACATATTTTTCGGGACACTCGTCCGCCCCGGCAACATCACAGGTTATCGCCCCCTCTTCGACTGCCACGCAGCCCGCGAAGCCGGTCAGTGTTACGCCTACTGCTTCGAAGCCTATTCCGTCGACGCCAGCGCCGAGTGCGGCGCCCGTAAATGAGCCTTCCACGAACGCAGCAAACGACGACACTGATTCCGCGCCTCAGGACATTACGTTGCACTCCGCTCCGACGTCCACGAAGCCATCTAGCTCCGCGTCATCGGCTTCGTCCAAGGCCCCGGCGAGCGAGCCTTCAGCTCCCGCACCGATGTTTGTAAAAGGCGGGAAGGTGCCGGCCGCACAACCGAAATCTGCCACCGCCGATGCTCCGGCTCCCAGCCTCATCGGGATGTCCGGTGCCGACGCTGCGGTTCCCCCGCCGACCTTCGTAGCGAACACTGGCAGCGCGGTCAAGCCGGTGCTGCAGGCCCTCACCATCTCGCAAGGCGTTTCGCAGGGAATGGTGATCAAGAAGGTCTCGCCCTCGTATCCTCCGACTGCGTTTCGCATGCGGATGGAAGGCACCGTGGAATTACTGGCCACGGTGTCCAAGGACGGAAACATTACGCACGTCAAAGTGATCAGCGGAGACTCGCAACTGGCGAAGGCCGCTAGCGATGCAGTGAAGCAATGGAAGTACAAACCTTATCAACTCAACGGCGAACCCGTCGAGATCCAGACCCAGGTCACGGTCAACTTCAAGCTACCCCAGTAAACACGCTGCTCGCGCTATCGTGCGGCGATGACTTCGAAAGGTCTCATCATTTCATTATCTTCGTGTTCGAGGATGTGGCAATGCCACACGTATCGTCCGGCATAGCCCTCGAACTTGATAATAATCCGAGTGACCATTCCGGGGTCCGCGCGCACTGTATCTTTCCAGCCTGATTCTCCGGGGGCAGGCGGCACGGGTGGTCCCGTGTACTTCACTTGGCCGGTGGTCCAATACGCTGCAACATCAAAGCTTCTTCGATCGAGGATCTGGAATCGAACCAAATGCAGATGAATCGGGTGCGAATCGTCGGTCGTATTGGCCAGTTCCCAAATTTCAGTCGAATCGAGCACCGGATTCTCCGTGACCGGCATGCTCCAGTGCGCATTATTCAACAGCATGGTTACGGGCCTTTGCTTGAGGTCGTCGACTTCGACCAGGCTGAGTGGCCTCGTTCTTGTCGCGGTAGATTCTGCGAGTTTGGACACCGGCCGCAAAATCTGGGGGAGTGCGCCAAAATCGCGCGCTCCACTCTTCGCCACCCGAAATTGCATGACTGGAAGGGTGTCGTTTTTCAGTGCGAAGTTCCCGCCGCCCCAACCGCCGAAATCGACGATTAGGTCGGCGCGCTCGCCCGGCGCCAGGAAAACTTTGTCGAGCGGCATCGGAGCCGGAAGCAAACCTTGATCCGTTCCGATCTGATGAAAGCTGCTCCCGTTCGACATTGAAAGATGAAGAAAGCGTGCGTTTGAGCCGTTGAGGACGCGAAAGCGATATTTCCGCGGTTCCACTTCCAGATACGGAAAGATCTTGCCGTTGACTACGATCGCATCGCCGAATACTTCCGGGGTCCAGGGTTTTTTTGGATCGGGCGAGACGGGATAGTTAAGCTGCGACTCCAGATCGAGAATGCGGTCGTAGATGACCAGCGGGATCTCATACTTCCCGCGCGGAAGCTCCAATGCTTCTTCAAACTCATCCCGCACGAAAAACGCCCCCAGCAACCCTGCAAATACGTTGAGTCGGTTAATTCCCAGAGCATGGTCGTGATACCACAACATGGCCGCATCTTGCCGATTCGGGTAATGGCAAATTGCCGACTTGCCCGGCACGTACCACGACTCCGGATATCCGTCGCTCTCCGGCGGCGTTCTGCCGCCGTGTAGATGAACCACAGCACGCACTTCCGGCTTCTCGGTCTCCGCTCCGTGGATGCTGAAGTCAATCGGCAGAAAATGCTTTTCTGGCAATTCGTTCGCCCATTCCACAAGTAATCCCTGACCGCTCCGAGTCTCAAGCGTTGGCCCCGGCGAGATCCCTCCGTATCCCCAGAGCCGCGTAGGCTTCAGATCGCGGTGCAGCTTTGCTTCAAATTGCCGCATTGGGATTCGGTAATACGGAAGGTTCAGGGAAGGATCGGCTGGACTGGGGCGAACTCCGCTCGGCTTGGCGATTTCAGGGATAGGCAGCGGATCGACAAACTGCGCCAGCGAACTTGCGTTCAACTGAGTGCGGAACTTGGGTGCGGGGGCTCGAGAACCTGACTGGTGAAAAACTGCAGACATGGCAGCCATTCCGCTGCCCTGTAGAAATGATCGTCTGGTCAGGCGCAATCTGAAATGGTCCCCCAGGCGGTCATATTCGCAGAAATATTCGAGGAAAGCGAGATGCAGGCATGCGAGTCTACGATCGCATGCCTGCACTCCACAGGTACGAAGAGTCGACTAGCGTTATTGCTTCTCCCCAGTATCAGGACTCAGGAACAGGGTTCCATCGCTCCGAATCTTGGTGAAGTTGAACATCTGGCTGATCGAATTGGAGATCGCGTCAAAGGAACCAGTGCCGACGCGCTGTCCGCCCAGCCAATTGTCTTCGATGAAGTGGATCACCGAAGTCTGATCGGTGACGGTGTGGTCGACGAAATTCTGCCGCGCCCAAGGGGAGATGACGAGCAATGGCAGTCGTGGTCCGTACCCGCAGCGCCCCAGCGCGTGCAAGTTCGTGGGATTCAGTCCGGGCAGTGAGTTCGTTGCTGTGCCGCAGGCTCCCGGTCCGGTTAGAGCATCGGAGGGACCGGTGGATTGGTTTACGATCGGCCCCATCTGGTGGTCGTACCATCCGTCGGAGTCGTCGTACATGACGACAACGGCAGTGCTGCTCCAGGTCGGCAGATGCTCGAGTAGGTTCACGATCCTCACGACAAACGTCTGTTCATCCAGCGGATCAGAATAGCCGGCATGTGCGTCTTCGTACGCCGGCGCCTTGAGGAAGCTCACTGCGGGAAGCTTGCCCGCTTCGGCCGCCGTAACGAAATCCGCAACGTCGTACTGGTGGTTGGCGGGCCCGTTCCATCCGATCTCGTTGATCGAGGCCGGGCGCGTATGCGCGTAGTTCGCCGTCGAGGTCCAGTAATTGAAGAAGGAGTGGTGCGGAACGTAATCGCCGGTCGTCCCAGCCAGCCCGGTGGAGGTTCGGCTGCACCCGGTCGATCCATCGGGATTGACGATATTCAGATTGAAACCGCCCATGAACGATCCCCAGGAAACGCCGCCTGCATTCAGCAGATCTCCAATGTTCTTGCTGCCCAGCGTGGCCTGCGCCCGGGTCGGAGACGAACAGACATCCCCGAGCGGATCGGCATCGCCAATCAAGGTCAGCGAACCATCGCTGCCACCGCTGACTTCGTCGCCAGTTCCGTTCAGGGTGTTGATCACTCCGTTGGTTTGTCCGGAAACCGTGTTCACCACGCCCGGAGTCGAGGGGCCGAAAGTCGTGCCGTAGGAGTTGTCGCTTAAAGCAAAAAACTGGGCGTAATTCCACAACGCCGTGGCCGTGTTGCCGTCGAAATATCCCATGACCAAGCCGTTGGTCTGGGTCACGCCAGAACCGGTAGGCGGCGGACCGGCCGTTCCCGTGTACAGGGGAAACAGATCCATCAACCCACCATCGAATGCCTGCTGCTCGGGTGTGTAGGCATGATCCTGATCATTCGTGACCGCTTGCGAACGATCGAGCCGGAAGGGATTCGTAGCTCCCGTCCCATTCGCCGTATTCAGATTCGGGTTCGACGTGAGAAGCGCGTTCGAGAGGCCGTTCACGGTCGGCGTGTTCGGTGCAGCCAAGAATCTTGGCTCACCACTTGGGTTGGTCGCATACGGGTACGTCCCGAAGTAGTGGTCGAAAGAAATGTTCTCGTTGAAAATCACGACCAGATGCTGGATCGGCGTCGCCGTGCTCGGGGCGGTGGATGCTGGTTTGCCAGCCGCAAAGGCGGGCACAGCGGTTGGTCCCAGCGTAATGGTCAATGCCAGCAGCAGTGCCATCGCCTTTTTGGGGGCTTCAAAATTCAACTTCTCAATCATAGATTCTCCTGTCCCAGCCCCGTCTCGCAGACAACCACGCCCTGCTGGCTGCATTCAGACGAGTATCTAAGGTGTCGGAGACTGACGTTAAATTGCGGATGTTTCTCGGAAGTTTCTAGATTGTGAACTGATTGTGAATTGAATCGAGTACGTCAATGGGAATGGATCCGGCAGTTTCCCGGTCGTAACCGCCCCAGGACGAGGCAACGTGAGAAGTATGTTCCTGTTGCGCTAGGATTTAGAGCGGTGGCGCGCTCTTCCCAAATCATCCAAGCATCCTTGCGGCATTCCGCCCTTCTACTGCGGCTGCAGCACTTCGTCCACCACCACTTTGCCCTTCTTGTCGGCGGTGATGACTTTGTGCACAGGAGCGTATCCGGTCATCGTGATATCCACGACGTAGTTACCGGGATCGATCATTACGTCAACCGGCGAATTCTTATCCAGCATATGCTGGTTGACACTGATCTGGGCCCCTTTCGGCTGCGTATGAATGCTGAGGGTGGCCTGTCCCGGATCGCCCTTGCCGCCGCCGAACAGCTTCGACATCTTGCCCACGGTCTTGATGCTGTCCACATTGCCGAGTGCCCGCAACGTTGGAGAGAAATTGAAAGCCTGCCCCAGCACGAACTGCGCGCTCATCGTCTCATCGATGTAGCCCGACATGCGGACAAGCACCACGTGCTGGCCCTTGTTGACGCTGACCTGGGCCGGCGTCTTCGCGCCGGCATCTTTGCCGTCGACATAGATGCTGGCGCCGGCCGGATCGCTCTTCACCAGCAGCGTCGCCAGTAACTGCGTGAGGTGAACCGTCGCCGTAGCCCGATATCCGCCGGTCACATCCAGGGTGCGCGTGTCAGTAATGTAGCCCGGTTTGCTGATGGTGACGGAATGCTGTCCCGGCTGAACGTTCGTCATAGCAAACGGCGTAACCCAGGTCGGATCGCTCTTGCCGTCCACCTGGACTAGCGCGCCCTGCGGCGTCGAATCAACCGACAACTGCCCGGGGATAATGGCGGGAGCAGCGGCAACCTTCTTCTTTGAATTGCGCGATTTCGCGGACGCTCCTCGCTTTTCCGCGGGAGCAGTCGGCTCCGGAGTCTCCGGCTCCGCCGCAACCGGAGCCGCGGTCTCCTTGGTTGGCTGGGGAACTGGCTTCGGAGCAACTGGCTGGCTGGCCTCGGGCGCAGTAGTTTGCGCTGCCACCGGCACCGAACTGCGAGCCGCGCCGGAATCATCGTCACTGCCTAGATTGTGAACGTAGATGGAAAATCCGATGCCGATCGCAACGATCAGAGCTCCAGCTCCGGCCAGCGAATACAGCATCAGCTTGGGCGGTACGCTCTTAATCTCCTTGATTGCCTTCTCCGCGACTTCGCGAGGCTGAACCTTCGGCTTCTCGTCGACGTTCGGACCACCCTTGAACATGGTGACCGCCGGCGAAACCGGCTGTGCCGGCCTCAGATCCACTGGAGGCGGCGGAGGTGGCGGAGGCGTATAAACCTCTTTGAGCGGTGGCAGTTCGGAAATTTCGGAGAAGCTTGTGCCCGTGCTCCCGCTGGCACCGCCTCCGGACATCAGGGGATCGACGTTGAACTTCGGACCTTCCTCTTCCAGCTGCGGCTCAAAGGTCTCAACCTCTGGCTCATCCATGACCGCCGCAGACATGTATTCTGAAGAACTTTCCACCGCCTCGATAGTCGGCTCAGCCGGTGACTCGATGGAATGGCTGGACAGATCGATTTCGTCAACTTCCAGCGAAATCAACGAGGCGTCGCCGGATCCGACACCCGCTGCCGCTGCGGCCGCTTTGGGAACCGACACCTTCGATACAGGCGCGGCCAAGGTTGCAGGCCGTTCCGCAACAGCGCTGGCTGCCGGGGCCGCAGGTTTTTTCTCCACCGGCTTGACCGGCGTTGACTTTGCGACTGGCGCAGACACCCCATTCGCAGGCTGTACAGAAGCAGAAGTCGCGGCCGGTTTTGCAGGAGCCGCTGCCGGGCGCGGCGGAGTCGCTGGCTTCGCGCCGCTCGAAACCTTCGTTTGCGCGGCGGCCTTCGCCTTATCGGGCGCAATCAGCCCTTTGGGTGCTTCGGCCTTCTTGGCCGCAGTTGGCTTCGATTCTTTGCATTTCTCGAGTTCGTCCAGCAGATCTCTGCCGTTCTGGAAGCGCTCGGCTGGATCTTTCGCCAGCGCCTTCATAATCAGGTCGCTCAGGACCGGATGAATCTTTGGATTTACGTGGATCGGCGCAACCGGAGTGCTCTCCAGAATGCTTTGCCGCAGCGATTCCACATCTTCGCGGTCAAACGCCTTCCGCTCCGTCACCATTTCATAAAACATCGCACCCAGGCTGAACAGGTTCGACCGGCCGTCCATGGCATCTCCGCGGACTTGCTCGGGGGACATGTAGTGCAGGATCGACGAAACTCCCGCGGCGTACTGCACGAAGTCACCCACGCTCGAAACGCCGAAACTCAATATCTTGACCGTGCCGTCCCAGCCGCACATGATCTTGGAGGGCTCGAGGCTGCGGTGCACCAGTTGACTCGAAGAAGCGTAATCGAGCCCGCTGCACAATTGACGTCCGATGTCGAGCAAGTCCCAGATGGAGAATCCTTCTTTGCGCGCCAGCATCGTGGCAATGCTGTTGCCTTGCACGTACTCCATGGCCGCGCAGAACTGACCTTCAATCTGGCCCGCGCCATACACGTTCGTGATGTTGGGACAGCTCAGAACCTTGGTGGCTTCGGCTTCGGCCAGTAGCGCCTGTTCCAGAGCGGCTGCGCTCTCGCCGAACGCGCTCAATTGAATGGCTTTCAGGGCAACCGTCTGCCCGCTTTCAGGGTCATTGGCTTTATAAACGACGCCCGTTGGCGATTTCGCCAGTTCACTCAAGATTTCAAAGTGGCCGATTTTTGTAGACATTTTTCTTATGAACTCCAATCCATCACACGACTGTCGCTTTTTCGCGACAGACCTGCGCCGGCGGGACATTCCGGGATTAGCTTACGGCTAGCATATCGCTGCGGGTGCGAGGCTTCGAGTTACCAAAGTAAGGCGAATCGGAGGCAGGAATCGGGCTACCCGCGCGGCTATTCGCGGGTTGCAAGAGCCAGGCGATTGGCTAGTCCGCGGATATAGTCGATGAGCTCTGGAGGCTCGTGCACCCGGAATGCGACTCCCAGCAGTGATAGGTGGATGGTGATCCCTTCCAACGAATGAGATCCCGTGTGCAGCAGGCACGATTTCTCATCGATCGCCTCGAGCACTCCACCCGAAGGAGGAATCTTCTTAGCCAGGCTCTCCAGCGGCGCGTGCAATGTCACCCGGGCACGATAGGGGTACTGCACTTGCGACAACGACTTCGCGACGAAGACCGCGAAATCGCCCTCGGGCGGCTTGCGCGGCTGAAAGCGAATCGAGGTCTTCGGCTTGCCCTCGATCCGGTCGATGCGGAACGTGCGCCAATCTTTCCGTCCAAGATCCCACGCGACCAGATACCAGCGATATCCCGCGTGCACCAACCGGTGCGGCTCCACCACGCGCGCGCTCGGGGCTCCCGAGCGATTGTGATACTGGAATCGAATACCCTCGTGGTCACGGCAGGCTCCGGCGATCGCCGACAACAGTTTCGCCTCCACAGTCGGCCCGCGGCTTTCTAGAGGCACGATGAATCGATTCAAGGCCGCGACCCGATGGCGCAAGCGCGGCGGCAGTACCTGCTCCAATTTCAACAGCGCCCCCACGGATGCCTCCTCCAGCCCGGACACGCCCCCGCTCGCTGCAGTTCGTAATCCCAGCGCTACCGCGACCGCTTCATCGTCCTCGAGCAACAACGGCGGCAGGGTCGCGCCCGCGCCGAGCTGGTAGCCCCCCGCGATTCCAGAGGTCGAATGCACCGGATATCCCAGGCTGCGGAGGCGGTCGACATCCCGCCGCAGAGTTCGCGCCGTGACGTCAAGACGCTGCGACAGTTCCATCCCCGACCAGTAGCGCTGCGCCTGAAAAAGAGAGAGGAGGCGGAGCAGCCGGGCTGATGTCTGCAGCATGATTCGTATTGTTCCATACATTGAGGACTGTAAGTGTCCTCAATGGCTGTTACCGTCACTCCGTCGATTCCGCCGCACAAAGCGGATTACTGGAGAAAACGAACATGAAGCTGACTGATTTCTTCCTCGCCGAACTGGAACGCGAAGCCGCCAACACCCGCATGGTCCTGCAACGCGTGCCCGAAGGACATAACGACTGGAAGCCTCATCCCAGGTCGATGCCTCTCGGATACCTCGCCTCCCTGATCGCGACTATGCCAGCATGGATCGTATCCATGGTGAACCAGAACGAGCTCGACCTTAAATCCGAAGCCGCGACCAAGTTCAAGCCTCTGGAGTGGACTTCTCGATCGGAACTCGTGGCTGCCCTCGACTCCTCCCTCGCCGAAGCACGCGAGGCCTTGCAAAATACGACCGACGAACATTTGCTGACGCCCTGGAAATTGGTGGTCGGAGGCCAGGTCGTGAATGAGAATCCGCGTCACATCATGATCGGGGAGTCTGTCTTCAGCCATCTCGCTCATCATCGGGGCCAGTTGACCGTGTATCTGCGGCTCAACGAGGCCCCAGTCCCCGCCCTTTACGGTCCATCGGCCGACGAAGGCCGCTTCAACTAGTACAGCTCTCGGGCGCAGATTGCGCTCGGATGTGTGCTCCTCGCGAAGCTGGAATCGCCGCGTAACTTTCTCCCTGCCTTCGCCGTTGTAATTGTTATGTGTGTATTCGTGTGACATTTGTCATCCAGGCGCAATGACGATCTCCACTTGTGACTGCGGACGAAGCACGAGAGCATAGCAACGGTGATGGTGAGTGCGTGGGAAGGTCCGTCTTGAATACGAGACGAATCAACTCGGATGCGGTTGGCGCTGACGTGGTTCTTCGTCTATGCTGTGGGGGCTGGGGCGCGCCTACCTCCTGCTCCCTGTTCCTTGTATCCCTTGGAGTACGCCGATGACCCTAACTCGATTTGTCACCAAGAACGCCTTCCGCAACAAGCGTCGAAGCATTCTGACGGTCTTGAGCATCGCGCTTTCCCTGCTGCTTCTGACGCTGATGATGACGCTCTGGCACGCCTTCGCGCTCGACGACGGCAGCGCCGAGTCAGCGCAGCGGCTCGTAGTCCGGCATCGCGTCTCTCTGACTTTCACTTTGCCCATGTACTATCGCGAAAAGATTCGTGCCATCCCGGGCGTCGTCGCGGTCGTACCCGTTTCATGGTTTGGCGGAATTTATAAAGATCAGAAGCCGGAGAATTTTTTCCCGAGGTTTGGCACTGATCCGGATGAGTTCTTCAAGGTATTCCGCGACATCCAGATGCCCGAGGATCAGATCAAGGCCTGGCAGCGCGACCGCCAGGGCGTAATTGTCGATGACTCTTTGGCTGCGAAATATGGCTGGAAGCTTGGTGATCGCCTATACATACAGGGCGATATCTATCCCGTTAATCTCGAACTCTACGTGCGCGGCATCTTTCATTCCACGCCCGACAATAAGTCCGCCTACTTCAACTCTAAGTATGTCGAAGAGGCTGTCTCCTTCTTCAAAGGTCAGGCCGGAACCTTCAGCATTCTGGCGGCCTCCCCGTCGGACGTTAGCAAGATCGCCACCGAAATTGACGACATGTTTCGCAACTCGCCTCAGCCCACCAAGGCGGAAAGTGAAAAAGCTTTCGGCCTGGAGTTCGTCGCCATGATGGGGAACGTGAAAGCGTTCATCCTGAGCATCTGCTCGGCTGTAGTTTTCGCCACGCTGCTGGTCTCGGCCAATACCATGGCGATGTCCATTCGCGAGCGCACGCGCGAAGTCGCGGTGCTCAAGACTCTGGGCTTTACCAAGCTTGGCGTTTTGGGATTATTCGTGAGCGAAGCGGTTGCGCTGTCCCTGGCCGGCGGACTGTTGGGCGCAAGTCTGGGCTCATTCGTGGTGTACGGCTTTTCGCGTGCGGCACAGCTGACATTTTTCCCGCTCCGCATGACGCCTGAGATTTTTACCCTCGCCCTGCTTACGTCCGGCGTTGTCGGATTGTTGAGCGCGGCATTGCCTTCTTACCACGCATCGCAGGTCAACATTGTGGATGGTCTCCGCCACATCGGGTGATGTATGACGCTGGGCAGCTTCATCGTTCGCAATACGTTTCGCAATAAACGACGCAGCCTGCTGACCATGGTCAGCATCAGCTTCTCGCTCTTGTTGCTGACAATGATGATTTGCATCTGGCGTTCATTCTACGTAGACCAAGTCGCCCCGGAAGCCGCACGGCGCCTGGTCATCCGCGACCGCGTTTCTCTGGCCTTCTTCCTGCCGGCGTACTATCGCGAGAAAATTCGGGCCGTGCCTGGCGTCGCAGCAGTGGCTCCAATCACATGGTTTGGAGGCCGCTACATCGATGACCGGCCCGAGCACTTCTTTGCTCAGCTCGCAACGGATCCGGATGAATATCTTAAAGTCGCATCCGACAAAATTATTCCTGAGGACCAGCTGAAAGCCTGGCAGCACGACCGCGCCGGCGCCATCGTCGACATCACACTCGCGAAAAAATACGGATGGAAGCTTGGCGATCGCGTCACTTTGCAGGGCACCATCTTCCCAGCCAATCTCGACTTGACGATTCGCGGTATCTACCATCGCGATCCCCCGCAGAACGCGCTGTACTTCAATGCCAAGGATCTGGAAGAAGCCGTGCCGTGGTTCAAGGGGCAGGCCGGATGGTACTCCGCTCAAATCGATTCGCCCGACCATGTGGCCGAAGCGTCACGGACCATCGACGACATGTTCCACAACTCGCCGCTGCAAACGAAAACTGAGAGCGAGAAGGCGTTTCAACTGGGATTCGTGGCCTCTCTCGGGAACGTGAAGGCATTCATCCTGAGCATCTGCGGCGCCGTCATGTTCGCCATCATGCTGGTTTCGGCAAATACCATGGCGATGTCGGTACGCAGCCGCACGCGTGAAGTCGCTGTCCTGAAAACTCTCGGCTTCACCCGCCAGCGCGTGCTTTCGATCTTCGTGAGCGAGGCCGTGGCTCTGGCGCTGGCCGGAGGACTGCTTGGAGTTCTGGTCGCGATTCCCGTGATCGCAGGCCTGACCCGCAGCTTCATCGGGTTCGGCATTCCGCTGAACATGCGGGTCAACGGAACCACCGCGGGATTTGCCTTGCTGATCGCCGTAATCCTCGGGCTCGTCAGCGGCTATCTCCCGGCGTACAAAGCGTCACGCATGAATATTGTGGAAGCATTGCGGCACATTGGATAACGGGCGCTACGGCGCGTCCTGATTTTTTGAAAGAAGAGTTCACTTATGGCGATACCGATCAGCTACAACATCCGCAATCTAAGACTCCGCAAGGGACTCACCGCCATGACCGCCCTGGGCATCGCGCTCACCGTTACTACCGCCATCTTTCTGATGGCGCTGGTCGCCGGACTCGACCGGGCGTTCGTCAGCAGCGGCAGCCCGAAGAACGTGCTAGTCCTCCGGAAGGGATCGGAAGCGGAGCTCTCGGGAGGATTCGACGCTTCCCTGTTCCCAACGCTGAAGACGCTCCCCGGGATCGCCAAGGATAGCCACGGAGAGCCGATGGCCTCCGGCGAGTGGGTCGTCGTCATTGTGCTGCCTCGCAAAGACGGAACCGGCGAAGTCAACGTAACCGTTCGCGGCATGATGCCCGACGGCCTCGAAATGCGCCAACTGCCCGATAATCCGGGAATGCAACCGAAGGTTAAGTTGCTCGAAGGCCGCTGGTTCGAGACTGGACAGCGTGAAGTTGTGGTCAGCGACTCCATTCGCAATCGCTTCTCTCACGCGAACATCGGCGACACCATGCAGTTTGGGAAAGGATCGTGGAAGGTCGTCGGCGTGTTCGACGCCGGCGGTTCCGCATACGAATCCGAAGTTTGGGGTGACGTGAATCAGATGGCGTCGGACTTCGATCGTCAGGGCGGCTATTCGTCGGCGTACCTGCGCGCGACCGATCCAATCTCTGCCGAAGCGCTCAAAAATCGCGTGAGCGACGACCAACGCTTGAAACTCGAAGGCGTCCTCGAAAACGACTACTACGCGAAGCAGACCAGTTCCGGAACGCCCATCAAAGTGATCGGCTGGGTCGTCGGGATAATCATGGCGGTCGGTTCGATTTTTGCAGCTATGAATACGATGTACGCCGCCGTAGCCTATCGCGCACGCGAGATCGCGACTCTTCGTGTCATCGGCTTCTCTCGGCCCGCGATCTTAACGTCATTCGTACTCGAGTCCCTCCTGCTCGCGCTCTTGGGCGCGATCGCGGGAATATTGCTGATGCTCCCGTTCAACGGGATGCAGACCGGCACATCGAACGCAGTGACCTTCAGCGAGGTAGTCTTCTCTTTGCGCATCACGCCCGCCGTCGCGATCCGCGCCGTCATCTTCGCGCTGATCATGGGATTCGTGGGCGGACTGGCCCCGGCATGGCACGCAGCCAGGCAAAACATTCTGAACGCGCTGCGTAGTTAGTAGCACCGGAATCTCGCCCTCGCACTCGGCCAGCAAAGGGAAGTTGAAACTTACAAGGAATCGGAGCCGTAACCATATTTATGGCGATTGACACCAAGCACGAGGATCTACAGAGCCTGCGCATCGACCGTTCGCAGCGCACCGACAACAGCGGAGAACCGCCGGCCTGGGCACGCCGATACATCATCGGCGGCATCGTGCTCATCATCGTGCTGGGACTTTTTACCCTTGCCTATCGCGCCTTTTCTTCCGACACGCCGGAAGTTGAAGTCGTCCGGGCATCGGCGGAAACCAGCGGCAACGATGTCGGCGGGACCGTTCTTTCGGCCACCGGCTACATCGTTGCTCATCACACGATCAATGTGAACTCCAAAGTCACGGGCCGTCTCGAATGGATCGGCGTAGAGAAGGGCGACAGGGTCAAAGAGGGACAGGTGCTGGTACGTCTTGAATCCCAGGAGTTTCGCGCCAACTATGAACAGGCCCGGGGCGGAGTCGAAAATGCGCGCGCCTATTTGGAAGAGCTGCGGCATGGATCGCGCCCCGAAGAAATCCAGCAGGCGCAGCACAACCTCGACGAAGCCCGCGCCACAGCTGTGAATGACAAGATCACGCTGGACCGGACCAAGGAACTGGCTGCCGGTGGCGTGGTTTCACGGCAGCAACTGGACGACGCGACCGCAAAGTTCGAATCCGATCAGCAGCGGGTGAACTCTCTCCAGAGAGGATTCGAACTCGCGAAGATCGGCCCTCGCCCCGAAGAGCTTCTGCGCGCCCAGGGTGCGCTCACGCAGTCCCAAGGCCAGCTAGATTATGCGAAGTCTCAACTCGACGCCACGGTGATTCGCGCGCCGGTCACCGGCACGATTCTCGACCGGACGGCCGAAAAAGGCGAGTTGATTACCGCGCAGTTCGCCAGCGCCGCCGCAGGAGGCCCACAAGGTTCGGTGGTTTCTCTCGCTGACTTAAACGATCTTCAGGTCGAACTCGACATCGCGCAGGCCGACTTTGCGCGCCTTGGACCAAACCAGAAAGGGATCGTCACCACCGACGCCTATCCCGACAAGCAATACGATGGACAGATCGCGCAAATTTCTCCCGAGGCCAACCGGCAAAAAGCGACTGTGCAGGTCAAGGTACAAGTGCTGAATCCGGCAAAATATCCGGACGTTCAGCTCCGGCCTGAGATGAATGCGACGGTCCGCTTCCTGGCAAACGAGCAGCCGAAGGATTCCAAGAGACCGTCCGGAGTGTTCGTGCCTTCCACTGCCATTCGCGATAAAGACGGCAAGAAGATCGTATTCATCGCCTACAACAACAAGGCCGTGTCACGCGAGATTCACATTACGGGCCAGCGGGCTGACGGTGCGTTGGTCGACGGATTGGTCGGGGGTGAGAACGTCATCACCACCGCACCGGCGACATTGAAAGATGGAGACAAAATTAAAATTAAGGGGCAATCATGAGCACAGTCGCACAAACCAACGTTGCCACGAGCACCAAAGTTGTCCAGGTTCGCGGCGTTAGCAAGATCTTCAAACGTGACGCCTTTCAGGTGACGGCCCTCGATGATGTCTCGATCGACATCGCCAAGGGCGAGTTCCTCGCTCTAATGGGACCGTCCGGATCAGGCAAGACGACGCTGCTGAATATGATCGCGGCGATCGACCGCCCTACCGGCGGAGAACTGCTGGTTGAAGGGCAAAACATTTTCAGCTTCTCCGATTCTCAGGTCGCACGCTGGCGCAATGAGCACATCGGCTACGTCTTTCAGACGTTCAATCTGATTCCGGTGCTCTCCGCCTTCGAGAACGTCGAGTTGCCGCTGCTGCTGACCAAACTGACGTCGCAGCAGCGCCGCGACCACGTAATGACTGCGCTGAAGCTGGTCGGACTTGAAGATCGAGTTCACCACCTGCCTAAGCAACTCTCTGGTGGACAAGAGCAGCGTGTGGCGATCGCTCGGGCCATCGTCAGCGATCCGACTTTGCTGCTGGCGGACGAACCGACTGGCGACCTCGACAGCCACTCAGCTACGGAAGTTCTGGAGATCCTGAAGCGCCTGAATGAAGACTTTCACAAGACAATCGTGATGGTGACACACGATCCCCACGCCGCGTCCTACGCGCACGTGACCAGGCACCTGGAAAAAGGAATGCTGCTGCCACCCTCGTAAATAGTGGCGCCACCATCTTGCTGGCTGTAGCGGGAGCGTCACGCTCCCGCTCTCGACTGCGAAACAAACTGCCGCGATCAAGCCACGTTCGAACTCAACTGTTGTGCTGAACCAGTGACCAGCGGCGCAGTTTGCACATCCGCGACCCACTTCCATGCCCGCCGGCCGCCTGCGAGCACCGCTTCCGCTTCGCCATACTCCACCAACCGGTTGAGAACGGTGGTGACCGACGCCATCGGATCCTTGTGACGCGCCAGCAGTTCCGGCATTTTGTCCTGGAAGTAGTCGCACAGATCGCGCGCCGTCATCGCGCCGCGAGCCTCCATCAGAATCATCCGGCAAGCCTTGGTAAAGCCAGGCTGGCGGCCGCTACTCTTGCGGTCGACCAGTTCCATCAGTTCCTCGTTCAAGACGCCGTCGCCAAACAGGTTAGCCAGGCCCGAGATCGTCTGCTTAACCGTGCCGATGCGTTTCATGATTTCAGCGCGCTGTTGCAGCAGTTGACGCAACTCGTCGTGCGCTTGCCGAATGACTTCCTGCACGTGGCCGACATCGTAGCGATCGGCCGGCCGGAGCGAACCACTGGACCCTTCCCCGTTTTCCATACAATCCCCCAAAACCGCGAGTCTGAATGAGGCGCAATACTGCTTAAAGTCTTGTACGCGCGATCCTACTGCGATGTTCCGTCGATCTTCCATATAAGGAACGACGGCTTCACCGGAAATGTCGAGGGTTAGACGGAGGAATCCCAAATTGGTTAACAAAGAAAAGGGCGCCTGCCGCCGTCTGAACGGTGGCAAAACCGACGGGGCCAGGGCATTCCAAAACGGGCTTGCCAGAAGCTTCCGATCGGCTACCCCTAAACCTTGGCTCGCGGGAGTCCGATGGTAACAAGTTACGGAGTTGCTGCATTGTTGACAGCCGCAAAACGCGATCAAAGCCAAAGCTGGACTCGATGCCTGGTCGGTAGCAAAAGCGAATGGCTCAATCATCCATCTGCTGGTGACCGACGTGGTCATGCCCGCATGAGCGGCGGCGAACTGGCGCCTCTGCGTCCGGCGATGAGGTTCCTGTTCGTCTCCGGCTATGCGGGCAAGACCGTGCTCGATCACAAAGTGGTCGATCTGGAAACAAACTTCCTGCAAAAGCCTTACACGCTGAAGCAACTCTCGCAGAAAATTCGGGGCGCTCTCAATCACGCTGCCTCGGCTGGCGGCCACTCCTCTTCTGACAGCGTCGTCCCTGACAGCTCCCGGCCCGCTCGCGGCATCTAGGTATAATGACTGCCGGTCTCCGTCGCAATGTTCTCAGGCGCAAGATGTGCGCTGTTTCTGCTCGTTCCTCACGTGCGTCCAGGCAAGGTCCTGGCCGGGATTCTCCTTCTCGTTTTTTGCGGATCGATCGTTTATTCCGTGCTGCAGATGGTTGCGGCGGTGCGATTTCTGGCGGTGAAACCTGCGGCGTTGCGGGCCGCGGAGCCGATCAGCATCCTCAAGCCGCTGGCCGGACTCGAACTCGACCTGGAATCGAATCTGCGGACATTTTTTGAGCAGGACTATCCGGCTTTCGAAATTCTGTTTGCGGTGCGAAATGAGATCGATCCCGCCGTGGCCGTCGTGCGCCGATTGCAACTGGCGTATCCGAAAATACCTTCCCGGCTCGTGCTCACGGGAGAGCCGCCGTATCCGAATGCCAAGGTGTACAGCCTCGAGCACATGCTGGCCGCCGCCGCCAACGATCTGGTGGTGATGAGCGACAGCGACGTGCGTGTCACTCCGGCGCTGCTGCGCACCATTGCGGCGGAATTTCAGGATAGCCATCTTGGAGTCGCGACGTGCCCCTACCGCGCCGTGCCCGGAACGAGTTTCTGGTCGCGCCTCGAAGCCACCGGAATGAATACCGATTTCTGGGGAAGCGCTCTAGTGGCGCGGATGCTCGAAGGTATGCACTTCGCCGTGGGACCGACCATCGCCGCACGCCGGCGCGTCCTCGCATCAATCGGCGGCTTTGCGCGCGTCAAGGATTATCTAGCGGAGGATTTTGTCATCGGTAAATTCGCGGCCGAGACGGGGCACGGCGTGATTCTGTCGTCCTATGTGATCGAGCATCACATAGGGACCACGTCGTTCAAAGAAAACGTGGCGCACCGGTTGCGCTGGGCGCGGAGCACACGGCGTTCGCGTCCAGCCGGATATGTTGGCCAGTTGTTCACCATGCCGTTGCCGATCGCGCTGCTGGTCTGCGCATTTTCGCCAGCATGGTGGCCGGTGGTGCCCGTCGCGGTCGTCGTGCGCGCGCTGGCGGCGTACTTTGTTGCGGGGCGCGCACTGCATGCGAAGTTGAATTGGCTGTTGTTGCCAATTGAAGATGCGATGGGATTTTGTTTCTGGATCGCCGGATTTTTCGGCAACACTATTTCATGGCGCGGGCGAAGATACCGACTGTTCGGCGACGGGAAGTTCGAACGAATCGCCTCCCTACGGTGCGATTCGGATTAAGCGCCCATTTCTTAATTCGAATCTCTCTCCGCGCCAGACGACCGTGTGCCCGGCGAAGCTAGCGATCCACACAACGACTGCGATCAGATCGCGCGCGGGCAGCAGCCAGAGTTGGCCCGGTAGTTTTTCATCCCGCAGCACGGACATCCCTACCGCGAGCGCGACCGCGATTCGCAATCCGAACACTCCTGCCAAAACCACCCACGACCACGGGGCCGCGTGAGCTGCGATCAGGTTCAGCAGCGACCACAGCAAGCCGAAAGTGGAAACCAATCCGATATAGCCGCCGATGCGGGCGTCGCGGACGCCGCGCGCCCAGCGCATCTGATGCGCGAGAAATCCTCTGAGATCGTAGGCGGGGAGATGCGTCTCGACCACCTCGCTGGACAGCAGGATTTTCAAGCGATTCCCGTTCGACCCAGATTCGTTCGATGCATGGCCATTCAATTCAAGCCCCGCGATGCGGCGTCCGAGTTCGTAGTCGTCGGCGAGGAAGTCGACAATCGGCAGGAATCCACCGATGCGATCCAGATCTCTTCGCCGGAAGACTAACGTTGAGCCAAGGCCGAAGTGCAGTCCACCTTCGAGTTGCTGCGCGACCAGCACTCCGGCGGAGAAATCGGCGCTGATCCCCAAGGCTTCGAGTTGCGATCCCAATGTCGCAGCCGGAGCGCCGCGGTAGAGGCAGGTGACCATGCCGACGTGCTCGTCGGCCAGCGGCGCAAAGACCTGGCGCAGGTAATCGGGCTCGACGCGGATATCGCTGTCATTGACCAGCAGATGTTGATAGCGGGCGGTCGGCAGCATCTGGTGGAGATTGCTGACCTTCACATTAGCGCCGAGTTTTTCGCGGCAGACGATCAGGCGGATCGCGCGACCCGGAAACTCGCGCTGCAATTGCTCGACGTTCGCGATCGCGGGATCGGCGGGATCGCTGACGCCGAAAATGATTTCGTACTCGGGATAGTCCTGCAGGCAATGACTGCGAAAACTCTGGTAAATGTCGGGATCGGTGCCCTTCAGCGGCTTGAGGATGGAAACGGGAGGAAGATCAAATGTGGGGCGGACACTCCCTTCAACAGGCTCAGGGCAGGCTATGTCCACCTTTCGCACGCGAAGGAAACGGCTCGCGCTCCACAGGCACATTCCGTAGTAGAAGGAACTGGCGAGGCAGCCGAGGGCGACGACAACCTGAAAGATCGTGGCGAGGGAGTGCATCATGCGCGAGCGCAGAGGAGCTTATTCATAGCGCAGCGACTCAATCGGATCGAGATTGGCCGCCTTCCACGCCGGATAAATGCCGAAGACCAGGCCGACTCCGGCGGCGGAACTGAAACCGAACGTGACCCAGAACATCGACAGGCGCGCCGGCAAGGAGGGCCAGATTTCCGGAATCACCCAAACAATCAACGCACCGCTGAGAATGCCGATGATGCCGCCGACCGCAGTGAGCATGACCGCTTCGAGAGTGAATTGCAGAAGGATGTCGCGCTTGCGGGCGCCGATGGCCTTGCGCACTCCGATCTCGCGGGTGCGCTCGGTGACGCTGACCAGCATGATGTTCATGACGCCGACGCCGCCGACGACGAGCCCAACGCTGGAGATGGCAAACATTCCGATGAAGAGCGCGCCAGTAAGCTGGTTCCAGACGTCAGAAATCGAGTCGGAAGTCATGATCGCGAAATTGTCGGGCTTGTCGAAGCCAACGTGCCGCCGGCGCCGCAGCAGTTCGCGAATCTCATCCATGGCCTTCGGCATATCATCATGCGACGTGGCCTTCACGCTGATAACGTGCTGTTTCATTTCCGGATGCAGCGTTTTGAATGTCTTCAGCGGCATGATGACACGGTTGTCGTTTGGATCCTTTCCTCCGCCGAACACCGACTTGATCTTCTCCACAGTTCCAATCACCTGGAATAACCGGCCTTCGATGTTGATTTCCTTGCCGAGAGGATCCTGATCGCCGAACAACTCGTGCTGGGTTTCATAGCAGACCACGACCACCGGGGAATGGTGCTCATCGTCAAAGTCGCTGAACCAACGGCCACTGGCCATCGGCAGATCGAACACATCCTTCGCCGACGCCATGTCTCCTTCGAGAATCGTGTTTTTTACTTTCTTGTCCTGATATTTGACCGAGTACGAGCCCACTCCAAGTTCAGGCCGGAAAATCCGCAAACCCGCGGACACGGCCTTGATGTGCGGCAGATCGCGCATCGCCATCGCGTCGTCATACGTAAGTTCTTTACGCGTGCGCATCTCTTGCGTCATGCGCCCGAAGGTGAAGAAATCCAGGTGAAACACGAAGATGACATTCGATCCGATGCTGGCGACGAGGTCACGGACATTGTCGTCGAGGCCGCGGCCGATCGAGGAGACGCCAATCACGACCGCGACCCCGATGACTACGCCAAGCACGGTGAGTCCAGAGCGCAGCTTGTTGCCGCGGATGGTGTCGGTGGCCATATGGACGATTTCGCCGAATTCGGATTTACGGATCATGAGGAATTTAGTAATTGGGGAATCTGGTAATTGGGTATTTAAAATCCGCCTCGCCAACGAATACTTTCAAATTACTCGATTACTCGATTACTCAATTTCCCAATTACTCAATTGCTACATCTCGAATCTTAACGCTACGATCGGATCGAGCTTGGCCGCTTTGCGAGCCGGGTAGACTCCAAAGAACACTCCGACGCTACCCGCTACCGTGAGTCCCGCCACTACCGCCCAGATTTTGATCGACGAGGGCATGCCGATGATCGCGGTAATGACTTCGGCAAAGCTGACTCCGGTTAGAACTCCCAGTGCTCCGCCCGTGAGCGCAAGGATCACCGACTCGATCAGGAATTGCAGGAGCACATCTTCACGCCGCGCGCCGAGCGCCTTGCGGATGCCGATCTCGCGGGTGCGTTCCGTGACCGAAACCAGCATGATATTCATGATCACGATGCCGCCGACCAGCAGAGATACGGCGGCGATGCCGATTGTCGCCATGAAAAATGTGTTGCTCAAGCCAGACCAGATTCCGAGCAGGCTGGCGTTGGTCTCGATCTCGAAGCTATCGTTCTTTCCGGTCTGATCGTGTCGGGTCGCCCGGAGCGCGACGCGGGATTCATCGATCGCCTGACTCAGCGGCGCTCCGGTCGCAGAGGCTTTGCCCCAGATACCGATGCTGCTGTTGTGCGAACCGTACTGCTTCAAGTAGACGGTGATGGGGATGAGCACGTAGTTGTCGGCGCTTTGTCCGAGCGTCTTGCCTTTTTTCTTGCCAACGCCGATCACCTGGTATGTCCAGCCATTGACGCGAATTTCCTGACCCAACGGATCTGCGCCGCCGAGCAGGTGCTCGACGATGTCGGTGCCAACGACGGCGACCTGCGAGTGATTGTTCAGATCGGTGTCGTTGACCATGCGTCCCGAGGTCAGATCGGTGTCGACGATCGTGGCAATCTCGGGAGTGATGCCCTGGACGGTGGTGTCGTCGATCGACTGCTCGTTGTGCTTCACGCGGCTGCTGCTGCTCATCAGCGCGCCGACATATTCGCAATGCTGGCAAGCTTCTTTGACGGCCTGGTAGTCCTCCATGTCGAGGTTCTTGCGTTTCTCGGCCTCGAGAAAGCGGTCGACATTGGTCTCGATTGCCGACATTTTAGAGATGATGAAGACGTCGGCGCCAAGGTTGAAAATCTTCTTGGCTACGTAGTCGTTGATGCCCGACACGAAGGTGACGACGGCGATGACGGCTCCGACCCCGATGACGACGCCGAGCAAGGTGAGCACCGAGCGCAGCTTATTCGCCCACAGCGACTGCAGGGCGACGCGGATGGCTTCGGCGTAATTCATGGATCGGATCTTGGTGTTCGGCCGTGAGTCCTGGGAACTTGCTGGGATTCGGCCCTGATAAGTCTACCAGCCTCGATTCCGGGGAAGGTGAAAAAGGTCGCCCAGAAGACGGAGGGTGCGCGCAAGCCTAAGACCAGCCCTGCGATCCGGGAGGGATGGTCCACGACCTGCATCGTATAGAATGATGGGGTAGGCAGCCGGACCGGGCGGCCGCTTTTCGCGTCTTCGGGCGTGGGAAGAGGAAAGTCCGAACTCCGCAGAGCAGTGTGCCGGATAACGTCCGGGACGTCAGGTTCAAGCCTGATGGACGGAAAGTGCCACAGAAAATATACCGCCCCGCCGTCGTTGTAAGGGCTTTGCAAGGATGCGTTCCAGCAGATCCTTCGCTTTGCTCAGGATGACAAAGCCCCTACGACGACGGCGGGGTAAGGGTGAAAAGGTGCGGTAAGAGCGCACCGCCGCGACAGTGATGCAGCGGGCAGGGCAAACCCCACACGGAGCAAGACCAAATAGGGAGGAAGTTCGTGGCTTCGGCTTCGGACACGTGCCGGCTCGGTGCGTCAAACCTTCGGGTAGGTCGCTAGAGCCGCACAGCAATGCGCGGCCCAGAGGAATGGTCGTCCCGCAGGAGCGATCCGGCGGACAGAATTCGGCTTACAGGTCCGGCTGCCACAAGTTCTTATTTTCAATCACTTACAGAACACTGGATCTCGTTGTGACGCCGGTGTGACGCAGTTGAACGGTATCAGACGTAAGCTCGGTCTTCGTTTGCTTGAGAATCGCCTTGCGCATGAGCCCGAAAAAAGGGCCAACCACACTCCACGAACAGGCGAAACTTCCAGAACGCTGCGCCGAAACACTTGATCCCAGTCTCACTGGAAAGAACGATGCTACCTTCGCGTAGCCTAAACCCCTGCGGAAAACCCGCCACCCACTCCGAAAAAGAACTGACAATCCCCAGAAAAGGCGTGGTGTGTGGACTGCTTTTTCGCTTCGTCCGTGGACAGACAGGGACGTCCGCAAGGTGTGAGATTATTCTTTGATCGAGTTCTGGCGGTACAACGTGATGATGGCTTTACGTGAACGAATCTGATCCCAAATTTTTGGACCTGCAATCTGCTCTTGCTGAGGTGCAGCGCCTACGGGAAGAAAATGTTCGTCTGCGGCGTCTTTTGCAAGAGCACGGCATACACCTTCCGGTGGTGCAGTCCCCGAACGGTATTCCCGTCACAACGAGCACGCAACCAAATGCGCATACCCCTGTCTTGAAAGCTGAACAACGCATTGCTTTGTTCCGGAGCCTCTTCCACGGGCGCGACGACGTTTATGCTGTTCGCTGGGAGAACACAGATGGGCGGTCTGGGTACATGCCCAAGGCGGATCGTGACTGGAAGGCCTATCTTCGCGCCAAAGACCAGGACCGCAAGAAGGTTGATCGCCTGACTCGAAAATTCCGACCGCTAACCGACGAGGTAGTGCGTGGACACCTCGTCGGAGATCACACCATCGGTATCTATCCGCTTCTACAGGACGAGACCTGCTGGTTCCTCGCGGTCGATTTCGATAAGAAGACATGGCAAAAGGATGCCACTGCGTTTTTGGCCGTATGCTGCGAACTCAGGGTGCCAGCAGCAATAGAGCGTTCACGGTCAGGCAACGGTGGCCACGTGTGGATCTTCTTCGAGCGAGCGATCGCCGCAACGACCGCACGAAAACTCGGCTGTGCAATCTTGACTCGTGCTATGGAGTCCCGTCACCAACTTGGACTGGATTCGTACGACCGTTTTTTCCCCAACCAGGACACCATGCCAAAGGGAGGGCTTGGCAACTTAATCGCTCTGCCTCTGCAAAAGCTTCCTCGCGCAGACGGAAACGGCGTCTTCGTAGATACGGAGTTTCGTCCGTACGGTGACCAATGGGCTTTTCTGGCAAGCGTGAAACGGATGCCCGTTTCTGCTGCTGAGGCCGTCGTTCTGGAAGCTCAACGAAGAGGGGACCTTGTCGGAGTGAGAATCAGCTCTGCTGAAGATGATGGACAAGACCCTTGGACATTGCCACCATCCCGAAAGCGAGCAGAGCGTCCAATACCAGGCCCCCTTCCGATGCAGGTCCGAATTGTTCGCGCCAACCTTTTGTATATCGAAAAGAAGGATCTTCCTTCCGCGATGCTCAACCGGTTGCTTCGCCTTGGGGCATTCCAGAACCCCGAATTTTACAAGGCGCAGGCGATGAGGCTTCCTACTTTCAACAAGCCACGAGTTATCGCCTGTGGCGAGGAACTCGCTAACCACATTGCCCTACCACGCGGCTGTCTGGTGGAGGTCATCGAGTTGTTGAAAACGCACCGCATCAAGCCAGAAGTCAGTGACGAACGGTTTGTTGGTCGTCCGATCGAGGTAGAGTTCTCCGGCCGACTGCGTCCGTTTCAGCAGGATGCCGTTGATACGTTCGTGCAGCACGATGAAGGAATTCTCTGTGCTCCCACGGCTTTTGGCAAGACGGCTGTGGCAGCATGGCTGATCGCGGCAAGAAAGGTGAACACTTTGGTGTTGGTACATCGTCAACAATTGTTAGACCAGTGGCATGCGAGGTTGGCAATGTTCCTCAACCTTCCCGCCAAGTCAGTCGGACAAATCGGAGGAGGGACCACAAAACGCAGTGGCTGTGTGGATATTGCCATTCTTCAAAGTAGCCTCGACAAGGAAGGGGTGAAAGACTTCGTGGCAGAGTATGGTCAAGTGATTGTTGACGAGTGCCACCATCTATCGGCGTTTACCTTTGAGCAGGTGATGAAGCAGGTGAAAGCCAAGTACATCGTCGGACTGACAGCAACTCCCGAGCGAAAAGATGGACACCATCCCATCATCTATATGCAGTGCGGTCCGATTCGATTCAAGCTCAGCGCCCGCTCGATGACGGCAGCTACCCCTTTCGAGCACGAGGTAGTTCCTCGGTTGACAGACTTTTGCTTGCCGCCTGAGCAAATCGATATGACGATTCAGGAAGTATACGCCGCACTCGTCGATGACCGCGTCCGCAATGAATTGATCCTTACCGATCTCGTCCAGGCAGCCGTAGACGGGCGTTCACCGTTGCTTCTTACCGGCAGAACTGATCACTTGAAATACTTCGAAACGGAGCTTGCTGGCAAGTTGAACAACGTGTTTACGCTGAAGGGTGGCATGGGCAAGAAACAACGACGATCGACAGCAGAGGCAATTGCGGCTGTGCCCGAGTGCGAACCGAGAGTCATTCTGGCGACCGGCAGCTACATAGGCGAAGGATTCGACGACGCTCGCTTGGATACACTCTTTCTGGCAATGCCCATTTCCTGGAAGGGAACGCTACAGCAATACGTAGGGCGTCTCCACCGACTTCATGATGCCAAGCGTGTTGTGCGAGTCTACGATTACGTGGACGCCAACGTCCTTATGCTGGCGCGAATGTACGCGCGGCGCCTGAAAGGGTACAACCTGATCGGCTACACGATCCGGGACGCCAGCAACGAAACGTCGTTCTTTGAGCAGGTTGAAAATCGATCTCCTAAAGAGCCTTTGATCAACGGAGAAACATGACGAAACGGAACAGTCGCCGGGCGGTTCTGCATCTGCGGAAGCTGAAAGGCGAGTCTGGGATAAATCTTCCTTCACTCAGCAAGGCGCGGCTTAAGGAACTGATCGAACAAGCGATCGTGGATGCTTACGGCGAAGAAGAACAAGCAGGCGGTTTTTTCACCATGATTGAGGAACACCTAGCATTGCCGTTCGCTGTGAAGGTCCTCGGCGTCGATGCTGAGGTAGAGAAAGTCGACATGACGCTAGATGGCCAAATTGTTGCCACTTGCCGTCGAGGCAAAACGCGCCAGAAGATCCCAATCCTGGACCTGCCTTTGCCAACGCCGGCACCGGCGGGCGTGGAATGGATTGTCGCTTATCGTCACTGGCGCCGAGGGTCCTGGTGAGCGAATACCAGTATTATGATTTCCGCGCAATCGACCGTCCGCTGACCAAAAAAGAGATGGCCGCGCTACGTTCCATCTCGACGCGGGCCGCAATCACCACAACGAGCTTCACGAACCACTACGAATGGGGAGATCTGAAAGCCAATCCGAGCAAGCTGGTGGAGAAATATTTTGACGCTTTTGTCTACTTCGCGAACTGGGGGACGCATGAGTTCTATATTCGCCTCCCGCAGGAATCGGTTGACTACAAGTTGCTCAAGGCCATGATCCCAGGCGAGACCGTGCGTGTGCGAAGAACCGCGAGATTCGTGATCGTTGAATTTGGATGTGAGTCGGAGTGGGATGGCGAGGACGACGGGACCGGATGGATGGCCTCCCTGATGCCTCTGCGCTCAGACCTCCTTCGCGGCGACCTGCGATGCCTGTATCTCGGCTGGCTTCGCAGTGCGCAGGATGGCGGACTTGATGAAGATGAAATGGAGCCGCCCGTGCCTGCAGGCTTGCAAGAATTGTCCGGTTCCCTCGATGCTCTGATCGAATTCCTCGAAATCAACGAGGATCTCGTCAAGGTTGCAGCGCAGGCTTCAAAACCACTCGCTGCTGGACCGAGCCGCAAAGAGCTGTCCGCATGGATTCGAGGCCTGCCTGAAAAGAACAAGAACGAGTTACTCATTACTGCGGGAGTGGAGTCGAGTGAACTCTGGCGAAGCAATCTCATGCGGCGTTTTCAGCGTCAAAACTCTCAACACTCTTCGCAGACGGTTGCAACGGCCCGACGCAGTGCAGGCGATATCCTGGCCGTGGCCCACGCGCGAGCGAAAGAAAAAATCCAGCAGATGAACGAACGGCGCGCGGTAGAAGAGGCAAGACGAAAGGCCGAGGACAAGGCAAACCGAGCTCGCTATCTCGATCAACTAGGGCGACGCGAACCGGAAATCTGGGAGCAGGTCGCCGTACATATCCTGAAGCGGCAGCCCAACGACTATGCCAGGGCGGTTGGCTTGCTGACCGACTTGCATGATCTCGCAGTCCGCCGGGGCAAGAGGGCCAAATTTCAGATGGAACTTGAGAAGATCCGGCAGACACACGCCGCCAAGGAGAGCTTCTTGCGTCGACTTGCCAAGGCAAACTTGTAGGTAGGCTGATCGCGACTACCCGCAAACAATCGTCTCGGACCGCCCATTGTGACGCCGGTGTGACGCAAAACCTGCCAACACTGCCAAAGTTGAGATCATTGACACTTCACGGCGACTGATTTCAAATAAGTTGTCTGTTTGCAATGCAGTCCGGCGAATTCGGCTTACAGGTCCGGCTGCCACAAGATCTTATTTTCAGTCACTTACAGAACACCAGATCCCGTTGTGACGCCGGTGTGACGCTGAAGAAAGGTGTCGGACAAAAGCTCGGTCTTCGCTTGCTTAAGAACCGCTTGCGCATGAGATCGGGAAAAGGGCCAACCACGCTCCCCTTAGAGGCGAAACTTCCAGAACGCAGCACCGAAACACTTGATCCCAGTCTCAGTGGAAAGAACCATGCTACCTTCGCGTATGTGCTTCAACCCTTCGCGCCCGTTTCAATAGCCGAGCGGGACGTGATTTCCGTTCACCAGGTCGGAAAAAGAGTCACTGCTTGCGCCTTGCCCGGCATTTAAGGCCGTCGGTATAGTGAGTGCCTGATCGAGGCCGAGACTGGTTGTTACTCTGTTGCACGCAGCCCCTCGAATTCCTGGTCACCATGGCGAAGATAGACACTAAGTCGAAGGAATCAGAAAGCGGCAAATTGCGGATCGGCGACGATTGGAATGCTATCCGTATCATCGCCCTTTCGCAAAGCAATCCGCTCAAAGCCATCGCGGAGTTCGTCGAGAACTGCATCGATGCGCACGCGAAGACTATTGCCATCACGCGTGGCCGCGAGCACGGAGAGCACTATCTGACGGTGAAAGATGATGGCGACGGCGTTCCCCGCGATCCGCACGGGCTGCCCGACTTCAAGTACGTCGCGACTCACATCTGCGACTCGATCAAGCGGCGCTTGAAGACAGACGGCTCCGGGGGTGGCTTGCAAGGGGAATTCGGCATCGGACTATTGAGCTTTTGGACCGTGGGCGAAAGGCTCACGATGACTTCTGGCGGTGCCGATCAACGCCTCTATCAGATGGCTATGAACAAAGGGGATCCGCGCTACACCGTGAACCCACGACGCGTGCTTTTTGCCGACCCCGGCACCGAGCTCAAGATTAGCCCCTTGCTCAACGGCATTCGTAGCTTGAGCGGCGAGAAGATCCAGTGGTACTTGGCCTCGGAACTGCGCGACCGGATCCGTGCTACCCAGGTTCGTATAACGGTGGTCGACAAGCTTGCGCGCAAGCAGTACCAGGTCGAGCCGCGGCAGTTCGAAGGGCGTTTGCTCCACCAACTGCCGGCGGTTCGCTCCCCATTCGGCGAGGCGTATGCCGAACTGTATCTCATAGAACCGGCCGAGAACGGCAGGGTCTCCCTTACCCGAGGTGGCACGCGGGTGATCGAGGACATCGGTATGCTGCCCGGTCTGGACCGCGGGCCCTGGAGCTCTCGTTACTTGCAGGGTCTGATCGACGTCCCCTACCTGAATCTGACACCCAGCACCCGTTCCGGGGTCATCCACGATGAACGCTTTGGGGCATTTGCGGAAGCTCTCGCACCCCTCGAAGCACACCTTAATGGCCTCATCGACGCGCAACGACGGGCCGAGGAAGAACAGGCGAACCAGGAGTCCTTGCGAGCCATTCAGCGCGCGTTTCGCGAGGCCATGCTGCCCTGCCGCCCGAGGAATACGATTGGTTTGACATCCAGTCACGCTCGCCCCAAGCGGTCGGTGGCGGCGAGCTGCCAGAGCCACGCGTGGAGGCATCTGGAGAGAAGCAGGAGCCCGTGGCGGGTGTTCTAGAACCGAGCGGAAGCGAATCCGCTCAGCGTCAATTCTTCGACTATGCTGGGCCTTTGCGCACGGTCGTGATTTCGCCAGCGGCGAGCACATTGACCGTGAGCCAAAGTCGGCGCTTTCGCGCACTGCCCCGGGATCGCTCGCACCGGCGAGTCGAGCAAGATTTGCTATTTAGCTGGGAGATCAGCGAAGGAAGTGGCATGCTCTCGTCCGCTTCCGATCAAGAAGTTAGCTTCCAAGCGCCGTCGTCGCCCGGTCTCGTGCGTTTGTCCGTCACCGTCTCGCAGCGCGATGTGCGTTGTAGTGCGGAGGCATTGATCACGGTCACTGATAGCCTTGATGCGGCTGTGGGCCCTGCTCTCTTCAATGCGCGCGGCTTACCGGGCTATACGTTTGAACGAGCCGCTGGGGAACTGTGGCGCTCGCGATTTGATGCTGAGCGTAACCTGATCGTCGTGAATAACGGTCATCGCGATTTTGTCTTCGCCACGCGCAGCCGCGCCCTGCAGTTGCGGTATCTTGTGCGGCTCTATGTCAAGGAGTTGGTGCTCAAGAACTTTAGGGGACTGCCAGCCGAACAATTGATGGAGCGCATGATTGAGCTCTCACTCTATGTCGAGGAGAAATTGAAACCTGCCTGAAGGGGTTGCGACCCACCTTGCGATCGGATAGCGGCTTGGAGCATGCCCAGAGCCTACTCTGACACAGGCGCCACTGGTTCGGGATCGCAGTTGCTGCCCAACCGGACCTCAATACGACAACTTCGGCTTACGTCACCGCGCCTTGTCGTTGCACAGTCGGCAGCTCGGAGCGCAGCGCCGCATGTCGCAGCCGCCGCTCACCGTGCTTCAGGTGTGGTCCTTTGCACGCTGCTGCCTGCCCGAGTACCACGAAGGCTCCACCAAGTTTATTCACGAAACAGTTCATGAATTGATGGCTGTGAAAGACGATCTCTTTGGAGGTGGGAAAAGGCTTCCGGGACGAGGTTGTGCGTCGTCATATACATGTATATGCGCCTGGGCGAGTGTGAGCAAAGCATCTCCACCTCTTCCGCGGCTGGCGACTCCAGCTTGACGCGCTGGCGCTCGACATGGTATTACATTTCACATAATGTAATGGAGCTAAAAATGGAGTCTGCAATCACCGTCAAGGGCCAGGCCACGATACCGAAGGCTATTCGCGAGCATCTCGCGCTGAAGCCGGGGGATCGGGTTAAGTTCTTTGTGCATCCCGATGGCAGCGTGGTTCTTTTGCCTAAACTTTCCGCTGCCGCTTTGCGCGGCATCGTCAAATCCCGGCGCAGGCGGCCGGTGACAATCGAGGAAATTGCCAAGGCCGCCGCTGAAGGTGCCGCTGGCGGCACGCCGAAGAACAAACGCCGATGATTGGGCTCGCCACCAACATCCTTGTACGCTACCTTGCCCAGGACGATCCGGTTCAGTCGCCTAAGGCAACAGAAATCCTCGAACGCAGACTGACCGAGAAGGACCCCGGCTTCGTCAGCGTTGTGGCGATGGTAGAGACTGTTTGGGTCCTCGAACGCGCCTACGGCTTGTCATCCCAAGAAATCTCCGCCGCCGTAGAGCGCATGCTTCAGACCGACGTCCTCATGGTCGAGAACGAGCAGGAGGTTTTCACAGCCATGGTGGCACTAAAAAGGGGCGAGGGCTCATTTGCAGATGCTCTGATCGGGGCGGTATGCGCCCGAGCCGGCTGTGCTCGTACCCTAACATTCGACCACAAGGCGCTCCATCTCCCGGGCTTCGAGCTTCCGTGAGCGGCCCTTGGGCAACCGAACGGCTTGACTCTATCGGTTACGGTTGTGACGCCGGTGTGACGCAAAACCGGCCAACGCTGACAAAGTTGACATCATTGACAGTTCTCGCAGGTTCCGATTCAAGAACTTACGTGTTTGCAATGCGGCCCGGCGAATTCGGCTTGCAGGTCCGGCTGCCACAAAGCTTTCTTTTCAACTACTTGCCGAGCCCAAAATTTGATTGTGACGCCGGTGTGACGCACGGGTCAATGTGCGGCTAAGTCATTATCGGCTTCGGTTGCCCTCGGTCCCGATGAGAAGGCTCTTAACTGCAAGGCCATGCCTTAGGTGAGATTCGCGTAATCTGCTTGGGCCTGCTTCAGAATGGGAATGTCGGGGTCCGCATATTTCCAGAGCGTAAGGAAATCGTGATAAGCGGATTGCGCTTTGGCCTTATCACCCGACAGCGCATAAGCCCGGCCGAGCTGCACGTGTGCCAGAGCACCGATGGGATCGCTGATCACAATCCCGCGGTGATCGAGAATTTTCTGGAATTCCGCGGCTGCCTCGGCGCCCTGATGTGAGGCGAGATAAGCAAGGCCACGGACATAGGCTGGGTAGAGACTACCCGCTCCCAAAAGAAACTCAGATCCGCCCTCAATCGGAGTTCCGCCTTCATAAGAAATGGCGGTTTGCAGCAACTCGATAGCCTTTGAGGGCTGGGTGTGGTTCAAGGCCACGAGTGCATGGATCGTTGGGAGATACGTGAATCGGACTATCGTGTCCTCGGGGAAGCGCCTGGAGAGGTCCTCCGTCAGTCCTTGAGATCGCGAGGAATCTCCCGAGAGAGCAAGCGCAAAGGCAGCTCCATATTCCACATCCCTGCTCTTTGAAAGCTCTACTGCGTGCCCAGCTCTCTGCCGTGCGGCCAATGCATTTCCGAACAGGGCCTCCCGCATCGCGGCATCTGCTTCGTAAAGTGCCTCGGTATCCCGCCGCTCCGCCTTCCGAGCCAAATCCGCTGCCCGCCGTGACATCTTCCTGGCCTCTTCCAAGTGACCGGAATAGGCCGATACGAAAGCTTCGGCGTTGGACATCCAGTCGTCCACGCTGGGTTTTTCCCGAGGCAGAGCGGCTTCCCGCTCCATTCCTGTCTTGTCGTCCTTCAAGAAGGCAATGACGTATCGCTGGACATAGAAATCGGGGATGTCAAGTTTGCGCTCGGACGCTCGCTGGAGAGTCTTCTCCGCTTCGGCGGTGCGATCCAGCGCCAGGTAGCTGTCGGCAAGAAGGCTGTATCCTATGGAAAAGTCCGGGTCGATACCGAGAGCGATTTTGGCTTCCTCGACGGACTCTTCACGTTTGCCGATCGAAGGATAGATTCCACCTGCCAACAGCCCGTGAGGCAACGACGCACGAGGGTAGGCTCGCACCCACAAGTCGCAGACCTGTTGCGCCTTCTCCAGGTCCCCCGTAACCTGCAATTCGTAGGTAAGAGAAATAAAGAACCTCTCCTGGTCGCTGGCGTGATCCCGCAATTGATAGGCCTTGTTGGTATTCTGCGCAGAAAGGACGGATTCCCCGATGTCCCCGTACATGCGCCCCAGCGCCGCGTAAGCGCTGGCAAAGTTGGGGTCAATCTCGATGGCGCGGCTGAAAAAGGGCACTGCGGCCGCCGAACCATTGGAAGAGACAACCTGCCAGCCGGCGCTGTAGGCTTTCAAGGCTTCGAGTGAGGGCGTCGTGGCTTCGGCGAGCGGAATGTCGTACTTCTTGATCGTGGTCAGTGATTCACCGACTCGGCTTCTGAACTTGCTGGCCATTTGGCCGAGCGCATTCAGAACGTCCTCTTTTTTCGCCGCTTGCACCTGTTCCTCAGCAAGAACATCTCCCGTACGACAGTCTTCTGCGCGTAATCCCAACACATACTGGCTGCCAAGGCTTGCAATCGAGCCGTCGAGAACGGCGGCACTTGCAGTTCGCTCACAGATTTCCCGGGCGATCTCTGGAGTAAGTCGGGCATCGGCTGGCTTGCCCATCAGCCTCAGTACCTGCTGGATGCGTTCCTCTGAGATGAGACTGAGGAAAGGCGACTGCTCAAGTTGCACCGCCAAGCCTTGCCTCAGGGTTCCGTCAAATACGGAATCGCCGGTCGAGTTACTGAAGTCGGCAAGGACAATCGTGTCTTTGTCCGTGAGCTTCGGTGCACGGTGGAGATAGAAATAACCACCGACGGACAACGCCAACACAGCCACAGTAGCGGGAACAATCAGCTTCCAGCGCTTTCCAATACCCGTTGGGCCTTCGGTCGTTGCACGCGAACTCGAAGCCGGTTTCTCTTGCGCTGGCGCCTCAGCGGGTGGGACGACAACCTCGGATATCTGGCCTATAAATCGGTACCCTCTCCCGGTGACGGTCTGGATAAAGCGCGGTTGTTCGGGATCCTCCTTGAGGACTTGGCGGATTTTCCGGATCGCAGTATTGATTGCGTTATCGGTATCGAGGAAGACGTTCTTGCCCCAAAGCTTTTCGATGATCTCTTCCCGCGTTACCAACTGGCCCCGCCGCTCCACCAGCAGGAACAAGACTTCCATGGGGATTCGTTCCAGCTTCAACGTGCGGCCGGAACGTCGCACCTGGTAGGAGCGAAGGTCTAGTTCAAAATCCTCAAATCTGACCAGATCTGCAGCCACGGTCGAGTTCTCCAGCCATGCGGCTGTCATTCTATCCCTTCTCGGTCAATCAACCAGACCAGACGGTTCAGCAAGTTCGGAGTACAGAACAATGCAGATGAATGCACGATTCTCCAGACCTTCTCCATTGCCTGCCTGCTCAAACTGAAACACCATGCGCCCCAGTGTGGGGACAACCCGAGCACGATCCGGGCACCGTTCTCGATGGGTGATTTCTAAAACGACCTTGCTTTTGAATTGCATGCGTATGCGCCGAGAAGCGATGCCCGGATGCAAAAGCGATGACCTGGACAAATCTACAGTCGGAGTAGGGATCACGATTGCTCATGACCCCCTCCACGGATCCGGACGAGCGGGTTTCCCGCATACGGCTCTTGCCTTAGGTAGCAACGCCCATGCGTCGCAAAGGATAGGGATGACAGACAGAAGGCAAAGGCAGCCAGCGAGTGATGAGACGCCGCATGCGGTCCCAGAGAACGCGGCCGTTTTGGCTACGCCGCGACAGCGAGCGATGCCAAAGCCAGCCGACTCGGAACCGAAAAACTGCCAGCGCCGGTTGGTTCATCGGCACTCCGTAGTAGCGGAAGTGTCCACCTACAACCGCCCGCAGCCACTTGCCTTGCTTGGGGATGGGTTCGTGCATTCGTCGCCGAAGCTCGGCTTTCACCTCGTTCAGCTTCGTCTGCAACCTTTTCCGTATCGTCTGCCGCAACACCGTGAATCGTCCATTGCTCCTCTTCTTTACGCAGATATGCGTAAAGCCGAGAAAGTTGAACGTCTCCGGCTTCCCTTCTCCACGCCACTGCCGTTGGTCGATTGCATAGGGACCGAACTCGAGAAGTCGCGTTTTCTCAGGGTGCAGTTCCAGATGGAACTTCTGCATTCTCTCCGTGAGTTCCACCCGGAACTGATCGGCATCCGCCTTACTGTGTCGGGTAGAGCAATGGCGCGGACCGGGCTTCGAATGATGCCGACGTTTCCATCGCCCTCCCTAAGATTCCGTACGGCGGGTTTTCCCCAGTACGGCTCCAAGGCCGGTATATCAGACGGGGCCTTCCCGATCGGCGCAGGTTATTGCGTCGCTCGGTTTGCGTCCGTCCTTCGTGCTCTCCGCTTGCATCGTCGTGATCCTCGTACTGTGCCGAGGCTCGTTGCGCGCTTGAGCACCTCCGTTCGAGCGGACTATTCCGCTCTACCCCAGGGGCCCTCGCTCCGGTCTGGGTTCTATTGTCCCAGTCCCTCATCACTTACTCGGCCCCATCCGTCCCACTCGCGGGCACATCCCGACTTCACCGCATTGCGGCTTATACGAGATGCCCTCGCTGTGCGTTGCCGCCTAGGCGACCCCCGAGTGGTTCCGGGCTTTCAAGGCACGTTCCTTCTCGACATGCTGTCCTCTAAGACTGCGGGGAGCCCACCGGCTGCTTTTGCTCAGTTCTTCGCCGATGTCGCTGGCCTTCGCCCGGATTTAAAGGGCTCGGCGCTCCCAAGTGATCCCATCATCCGCTTCAGATGGGCCGTGGTTTTCGCAGCTACACTGGTTCGCTATCCGCTACGGCCTGTCGAGTTGCTTGCCTCCCTGGCGGATCTAGCTGAGCTTTTCACCCAGCCTCCAGAGACTTTTACTCCCGAGCTTTCAACGGGTCGGTCACCCTCCCCGTTGTCGGGTATAACTACGGTGGCAACTGAGCAAGCTCCACCGGTGGGACTTACACCCACTGGAACGACCGTTAAGCCTCGCTGCACTAAATCCAACCACGATGTCGTCCGCAAAACGCACCCCGATGACCTCGCCGTGCGCCCGCTTCTGACGCCACGCTTGGACCCACAGGTCGAACACGTAATGAAGATAAACGTTGGCCAACAGCGGCGAAGCACTGCCGCCCTGGGGCGTCCCTTCTTCCGTGCGTGTTCGTTTCCCATCCTCCAGCACGCCCGCGTTGAGCCATTTCTGGATCAGCCGCACGACGCGCCGGTCCGCAATCCGGTGCTCGACGAACTTCACCAGCCATTCGTGCGAAAGCGCATCGAAGAAGCCGCGAATGTCGACATCGAGCACCCAGTTCACTTTCCTCGTAAGCAGTCCCGTGTAGAGCGCATCCAGCGCTTGCTGCTGGCTTCGCCCCGGCCCGAACCCATACGAGAATCCGAGAAAATCCGTTTCGTAGATAGCGTTCAACACCTCGACCGCCGCGCGCTGGACGATTTTGTCTTCCAGCGCCGTTACTCCGAGCGGCCTTTGCCGCCCGTCGGCCTTCGGTATATACACTCTACGCACCGGCTTGGCTCGGTACGCTCCTCGCTTCAGTCTATGGGAGAGATCCTGGAGGTTGTCCTCGAGGGTCTCGCCGTAGTGCCGCCAAGTCTCACCGTCCACGCCCGGCGCCGCTTCCTTCTTCAAGCAGAAGTAAGCCTCGCGGAGCCTTTCCGGATCGTAGATATGGTGGAGAAGCGCGCTGAACCGCAACTTCTTATCCTGCTTTGCTGCTTGACGTACCCGCTCCAACGCGCTGAGCGCGTCTTCCCGGCTCGGTGTCCGGGACGCGTTTTGTTGGGGCTGGTTCCCTTTGGCCAGGCCTCTTCCCTCCATCCCCTCCGCAACCGGTTGCCCGGCGTTGTTCGGGGACTTCTCCGGTACAGTAGGTCTGTCCGACTTCCCAGATTCGTTCGTCATCGGCGTGCGTCCTTAGACTTCCCGATGCGGCCCAAGGCAACTGCGGCCCTGGGCGAACCTGGGATCTCCCGGTTCCCGTTCGAGGTGCTTCCGTACGTGCACGGGGTCTGTGACCGCGCGGGACTCTGGCACACCTCGCGATATCGGTGCACCGGATGGGGCCTTCCGCATCTCCTTACAGCGTCGGCGTCCCGGAGTGAGTTTCTTACGCGGCTGAATACCCGGCCCGCACATTCCCTTGTCAACGCTTCGACGCCGCCCTCACCAGCGGCTCCGCATGACTCAGGGCCGATGTGGGTCGCTATTTCACATTCGTATGACTCTTTCATTCACTACACCTCGCCGGTTTAACCGGCGCACAAGGAGAACCACAAATGAAGACACGGCAACTCGTCAAAATTGCAGCGGGAACGGTCTTGACGCTGGGTGTGATTGCGCTAACCGGACGCTTCAGCACTCCGCCGAGCGTGCAAGCGGAGGACAACCGCCACGGCAACAAGAAAAACGACGATGAGGCATCACTGGTTCGTATCGGTTTCGAAATAGCGCCTGTCCCGCTAAATCTGGTGGGGAAAGACCCCTGGAAGGTGGGCTTAGGCAGTTTTCTGGTGAACGCCGTTGGCGATTGCAACGGCTGCCACACCGGAGGAGGACCCCCAAACTTCAATTACGCTGCGGGCGGAAACCCCTATTTTGGCCAGCCGACAAAAACCGACCCGACCACCTACCTGGAAGGCGGCACGGATTTTGGCCCAGCCGTCCCGCCGGTACCGGGGGTATATCCGCCACCAGATTATTGGCTATCCTCCGGACCATACGTTGGGCCAGATATCATTACGCGCAACCTGACACCGGACAAAACGGGACGAGCGGAAGGTGGCCGCACGCTTGAACAGTTTAAGGAAATCCTGAGGCATGGCACGGATTTCGATCGGATCCATCTCACCTGCGCGGAACCTCCGTCAGATCCAAATACAGCGACGTGTCTTCCGCCTCCCGTCGATGGCAATCTTCTCCAGGTGATGCCATGGCCGGTGTTTCACAACATGACCGATCATCAGATCGAGGACATATACGAGTATCTGAGTGCCATTCCCTGCATCGACAACAAAACGAGCCCGCCACCCAGGGGCGCCCCCAACGAGCTACGCAACGATTGTGGCGATGACCAAGCCGTTGGCGCGGACAACGCTTCAGAGGAGCCACATCGCGCAAGAAGGCAGTAGCGGCTATGCGAAGAATAGGGAACCGCTGTCCATCGGCAGCGGTTTCCTTTTTACGCCGCCTCACAAACCGTCGTCATTGGGGACAAGAAATGAACTGTGCTGGAGGCTCTTCCATGTCAACAACAACACTGACAGCGCTCAAGCAGAGCTTCGTGGTTACGTCCAAAATATTTGCTGTTTGCTGCCATCGGCCTGATGTTGGCCTACGTTATCCCTCACGATGAGAGTTTTCTGGTGCATTCGAAGGATCCCATGTGGCAGCACTACGAACCCTTTAAGTGGTGGCTGTTGCCACATGGAATCGCCGGCGCGTGCGCTCTGCTGCTGGGCCCCATGCAGTTCTCCGACCGACTTCGCGATCGTTTCAGGCAACTCCATCGTGTAGTCGGCCGAATCTATGTCGCAGGTGTATTCGTGGCTGCGCCACTCGGCTTTTACATCCAGTACTTCCAGGAGCGCATGGGCGATCCCCGATCTTTCAGTATTGCCGCCGCGGCGGACGCTGCGTTGTGGATGATTACTACCGGGATTGCGATGGTATTCATTCTTAAAGGTAAGGTTCAGGAGCACCGGCAATGGATGACTCGCAGCTTTGCAGTCGCACTGGTTTTTCTTGAGGGGCGAGTGATCGGAGGCGTGACCGGATGGGAGAATCTCGACATCCATGCGAGCGAAACCATTGTCTGGATCTGCCTTGCCTTCTCGATCCTTTCGGCGGACCTTGTGCTTCAGTCGCAGGAATCGCGCCGCTCACGCCCAGCGGTTCGGCGGCATTCGCCAGCTACTCCTAAGCGGATGCTCGAAGCTCCCTTGGGCAATCCAGCAGCGTTTGCTTGCAGTCCAAAGGGGAGTTCCGAAGTAGTTCCAAATGGATCGTTGGCAACAGAAGTACTCCGACGCGCTGTGACGCCGGTGTGACGCAAAACCTGCCATCACTGACAAAGTTGACATCATTGACACTTCACGGCGACTGATTTCAAATAACTGGTCTGTTTGCAACGCAGCCCGGCGAATTCGGCTTACAGGTCCGGCTGCCACAAGGTTTTATTTTCAATCACTTACGGAACACCGAATCCAGCGTTGTGACGCCGGTGTGACGCAGTGGAACGCCAGCGGAAGCCCCGCGAACTCACCGATATGCACCCGCCGTTAGATACACCCAATGCAAGAAAAAGAACTGGCAATCCCCCGAATTGCTTTCTCGCTTCGCCCGCGAACGCACAGGGACGTCCGCAAGGTGTGAGATTATTCTTTGATCGAGTTCTGGCAGTGGAAGGTGATGATGGCTTTACGTGAACGAATCTGATCCCAAACTTTTGGATCTGCAATCTGCTATTGCTGAGGTGCAGCGCCAACGGGAAGAGAATGTTCGTCTGCGGCGTCTTCTGCAGGACCACGGCATCCAGCTTCCGGTGGTTCAGTCCCCGAACGGTATTCCCGTCACAACGAGCACCCTTCCAAGTGCGCTGACCCCTGTCTTGGAGGGACAAATCTCCCTTCGCTCAGCAAGGCGAGGCTGAAGGAACTGATCGAACAAGCGATCGTGGATGCTTACGGCGAAGAAGAACAAGCAGGCGGTTTTTTCACCATGATTGAGGAACACCTAGCGTTGCCGTTCCATGTGAAGGTCCGCGGCGTCCATGCCAACCCATAAAAGTGAGATATACATCACAAATGTATTTAAAATCGTAACAAAGTGATGTATACATCACATTATGCAGACGCTGGCAGAACTGGGCGAAGCGGTCTCAACCAGACGAAAGGCTCTTGGGCTGAACCAGAGCGAGGTTTCCCTGCGCTCTGGCATCACGAGGGAATCCCTGGTGCGCCTTGAACGAGGACAGGTATCGGAGTTCGGTTCCCGCAAACTCCTGGCGGTACTCGCCGTGCTGGGCCTTGAAATGAGTTTCACCGAGGTAGGAGCCTCAGGTACCCTCGACGAACTGCGGCGCGAACGGGGTGGTGCTTGAAGCTGAATGTCCACGTCCTCGGTCGCCACGTTGGCATTCTTGAACAAGTCGGCGACTTCAAGAGCGTGATGACTTACGTTCCAGATGTGGCGCCGGAGAACCTCGTCTCTTTGACGATGCCCGTCCGCACCGAATCGTTCCCGTGGGACGACCAACTTCACCCCATTTTCCAGATGAACCTTCCGGAGGGCTACCTTCTGCAGGTCTTGCAGGAGGAATTCGGGCCGCATATCGGTGCGAGCCCAGTCGCACTTCTCTCCGTTATCGGTCGAAACATGGTTGGAAGGCTCCAGGTCGCTCCACCGGGGGCCGCACTGGACGAGCCAGCAAAACCGATCGAAGTTGGCGAGCTACTGAAGGGAGACAACTCGGAGGAGGCATTTTCGCAGCTGGTTCGGGAACATGCGAAGAGCGGTGTTTCAGGCGTCCTGCCGAAGTTCTTAGACACCGAACAAAAGAAGCAAGTCGGGTTGGGGCCGCACAAGAAGGCTTCGTTGCTGACCCACGAGCACATTATCAAAGGGTCATCCAGCAAGCTTCCGTTCGCGACTGCCAACGAGCACTTGTGTATGCAGGTGGCAGCGAGGGTTGTCGAATGTGCGAAAACCGAACTCTCTCAGGACGGCAATGTTCTCGTGGTGCGCCGCTTCGACGTCGATGAGAACGGGAAACCGTTCAGAGCATTGGAAGATTTTTGTGCGCTACTCGGACTTCGGCCATCCGCGAAATACGAAACGACATGGGAGCGAATCGCGAAGGCGGTTCGGACCTATGTGCCGGGCGGAGATCAGCGCGAGACCTTCCAGAAGCTGACCACAATCCTGCTGTTGACGTACGCGCTGAGGAACGCTGACTGCCACTCAAAGAATTTGGCATTGCTATACACGTCACGAACGGACGCACGTCTCGCACCCGCGTACGACTTCTTCACGACTTCAGTTTACGAGGGTTACCAGAACAATCCCCCCGGAATCAGTTTCATGGGGAGGAAGACATGGTTGCCCGGAAAAGCTTTGGGCACTTTTATTACTTCCACCTTTGGCATTTCTCAACGCGAGCAGAAGGAAATCTTGGAGCGCATCAGTGATGCGGTGGCAGACACCGCTCCTGCCGTTCGTGAAGTAATGAAGAGCCTGGCAGGTTTTAGGGACACTGGAAAACGGATGCTAGTTGCATGGAGCGAGGGAGTGAGTGTTCTGCGCGACTCCCGTATGTACGGCTTGAGCCCGTGGAAGTCGGCCGCAGCTTTCGAGGGAATCTCCGACCCCCCGAAACTCAAAAACCCGCGAACCGTCATCGGTCGCTCGGAGTTATTGGCTCACCGTACCAAATCCAAATCTAGGTGACTCCCAGATTTCCGGTTCGCGTCGCGCTAGTTGATCTATATTCAGGTCGCCGTACATATCCTGAAGCGGCAGATGAATCTTATGACCTTTGACCCAGAACTGCTCCCGCCCGCAGATCCTGCAGTAATGCCCCATACCGATCCCTTATGACTACAAGCCCCCTCAACACAATTTTCGGTTACGCTGATCCTACGGCCGATTGTGACGGAAGCTGCACTCATCCGGACCCTGCCTCAACTTTCGCGCAATACATTTTACTTCCTTAGTTCTTGTCACAAGAACGCTACGAAAGTAGAAGCGCGAGGTCCTCGGGCTTCAGGTTCCGAATGACGCTGCTCTCGGCGCCGATGATTTCGGCGGCCAGGTCGCGCTTGCTATTTTGCAACTCGAGGATCTTCTCCTCGACGGTGTCACGGGCGATCAGCCGATACGCGAAGACCGGATGCTGTTGTCCGATGCGGTGCGTGCGATCCACCGCCTGTGCTTCCACGGCCGGGTTCCACCAGGGATCGAGGATGAATACATACTCGGCGGCGGTAAGATTCAGCCCGACTCCGCCTGCCTTTAAGCTGATCAAGAAGATTCTGCAGCTTGGGTCAGTTTGGAAGCGCTCGACTCTGGTCTGGCGGTCGCGAGTCGCGCCATCGAGGTATTCGTAAACGATGCCACTTTCATTCAGCCGCTCGCGAACAATTTTCAGCAGGCTAGTAAACTGCGAGAACACCAATGCCTTATGTCCTTCGTCGAGGACTTGGCGCAATTGCGCGAGCAGCGCTTCGAGTTTGGCGCTGGGATCTCCCATGCGTTTGGGGTCGAGCAGTGCGGGATGGCAAGCGGCCTGGCGCAGACGCAACAAGGCTTCCAGCACCTGGATCTTTGATTTAGTCAGGCCGTCCGTTTCGATTCGCTTCAGCAGTGACTCGCGATAGTGGTGGCGCAACTCGTCGTAGAGCTTGCGCTGGGCGGTCTCCATCTCACAGTAAATCGTCTGCTCGCTCTTGGGCGGAAGTTCCTGCGCCACTTGCTGCTTGGTCCGGCGCAGAATGAATGGCCGCAGGGCCTGAGCCAGCAAGCGGCGTGTGTCTTCGGTGGGATTGCGCCATGTGCTGCCTGTAACCTTGAAAAGGCTGGCTGCGCCGAGCATTCCGGGATTGAGAAACTCGAATAAGCTCCAGAGTTCGCCGAGATGATTCTCGACCGGAGTGCCACTCAGCCCCAGACGATATCGTCCACGCAAAAGGCGTACTGCCTTCGAGGATTCAGTGTCGGCATTTTTGACCGCCTGGGCCTCGTCGAGGATGACGTAATCAAATTCGAGATCCTTAAGAGAAAGGATATCCCGGCGCAGCGTACCATAAGTGGTGAGAATCACGTCACAAGCCGCGAAGTCGTTGCCATCGCGGGCCATTCCGGTGTGATCCAGAACCCGCAGTTGAGGCGTGAAGCGCTTCGCTTCCTCCTTCCAGTTAAACACCAGGGATTTCGGCACCACGATGAGGGACGGTGCGACCGGCTGGCCGGTGCACCGCAACTCGCGACGCATTTCCAGAAGAGCCAGCACCTGCGCCGTCTTGCCCACACCCATATCATCCGCCAGGCAACCGCCGAAAGCGAATCGCTGTAGAAAAAGGATCCACGCCAATCCTTCGCACTGATAATCGCGCAAACGGCCCACGAATCCCTCAGGCTGTGCAATGGTCTCCACCGCACTGAATTGGTGCAGTTCGGCCCGGACGCGCGCGAACGTCTGGTCCCATTGTGCTTGGGGCTGTGTGGCCAGCAGGGCGTCGAGAAGTCCTGCCTGGGAACGGGCAAAGTGAATGTGTCCGTTCTCGGGAGAACCCATTCCGGCCAGGGGACCGATCCTGCGCAGCCATTCCTCCGGCAGCATTCCGTAGCTTCCGTCATCGAGCTGCACCATGTTGTTGCCACGACGCAGGGCCGCGAGCAATTCCGGCAATCGCGCCTTGGTATTGCCGTAATCCACTTCGCCGTGCAATTCGAACCAGTCCACACCGCTGGATACTTCGAGCCGGTACGATCCCGGCCGGCGGAAGATTTTTCCCTCGGCGTCAATGTGCCATCCCGCCTCGACCAGCGACCGCACAACCCGTGGCAGCTTACTCGCGGCAAACCCGCGGGCAGGTTCGGGTTCCCAATAACTCGCTTGGCCTCGTTGCACGCCCAGTTGATTGAGCAATGCATCCGCCGCTGACTCGGCGTCGAAATCGCGGCGCAGAAACCGCCGGCTGGCAGCGTCAAAGACGCCCCGCGAGGGATCGAACTCCGACACAATCCGGTCGTCGTAGGCAAACGAGAGCACCGCTTGCAGGCGCCCTGGTCCTAAGCGAGTCGGCGCTTGGGAGATTTTCAGACGCGGAGCGGGAATTGACCCCAATTCCTCGTACCGCATTTCCTCTGGCACAGTCAGTGGCGGCAGGTTCCGGGAGCAGAGCAAGGCGGCCAGGAATTGATCTTTTTCGCTCTCGGGAGCCACAAGCGAGCATTTCTTGCGAAGAGCTGCAATCCACGCAAACGAAGCTTCCTGGGCGCATCGTGCCACTCGGTCCCTGGTAAGTAGAAGGCCAGGTGCGACAAGAATCGGGGCCGTCAGCTTCATTCGTTCTTCACCACGGTGGAAAAATCCGGTGAGCGCACACTGTCCGTCTTCCGCCTTGCCCAACTCAAGCCCAAAACTCCAAGCCTCGCCGTCATCCCAGGCCAGCGGTAGCAGAGCTTCGGGCTCGTTCTGAGGCCGCGAGTAGCAACGGCCGGTTCGGACCATGAGAGGCATGAGCATAGCGCTTAGTGCAGGCGGAAGCATTGACAATTCGGGAAGACGTGCATAAGGATCCAGGTATCCATAGGCGTACGTCTGTGTTCCGGCGAGCATCGACAGTACTTGTTGGTCTTCCGTTACGGGGAGACGCTGAATCTGGCTGCGCTTCATCGCGAGCGGCTTGGGGCGTGTCCAGCTGCCGTCTTTCTTGCGATCACGAGATTCGAGCGCGAGGCACAGTCCGCCGCCCGAGAGACACGTTGCAATGTCCACGATGTATAGAACCTCCCGCTTAGCCGGCCACGTGGACTCTGGCGCGGCCGGCCGCGAGCCGGGGGCGACGATCTCGCTGAATTGCTGTCGCCACGATGGCGCTTTCGGCACCCGCAGTCGAGTGGTGACAGGTACGCGCGAGCGCGCAACCGAGTCGCGCCATCTGGCCTTTAGCGTGTTGGGATCAGCGTCGTGCAGGGGCAATTCAGAATCGTCGCTCAACACCAGTGGCGCCGCGGAAGCGGCCGCGGAGAGGCCGCCCTGTGCCTCGGCTGCCAGAATCGTGGCCCAGAGATGCTTGCAGGGGACGCCATTGTCCACGAAGTAAGGGCAGTCACACCAGGCCGAGAGGGTTCCGTCTCTGAAATTCAGCTCTACATCATAAGTCTGCGAACCGCGCACCCGGGCGTGCAATTCGGTTTCAGAAGTCCGCTCAATACGGACTTGGTCGCGCCAATAATACTCTTCGCCCCGATGCCGGACGTTCTTGGTGAATTGCGGTGCCAATCGAGCGGAAAGATTCAGGGACATGGTTCAGGCCTGACGGCATTTTATCGAATGGAAGAACAAGTGGAGCATAAGCGCGAGCAACTGGATCTAGAGGTATGATTATTTCATCGACAGGCTGAAATGTCTTGGCGTCGTCTGAATACCAATTGCGTGCTACGAACTCTGAGAATACTCTTGCAAATCGTATTTTTTGAACGCATCAAAGCTCAGCGTTCCTTCTTCGTTTGCCGCATCGGGCGCGTACGATGCCTGGAGCACCGAGTAGGGCTCACTTGGTGAAATCCGCGAATTTGTGACGCCGGTGTGACGCAAAACCCGGCCGTCACTGCCGAACTTAGGCGGCGGCCGACCGAGCAATGCAATGTCGACCGCCCAGTTCGTCGTCGAAAGCAGTAAGATTCTCGCTTGCGGCCTTTGGCGCAAGTACGAGGCCAATATCGCTCCCACCGTGTAAGTCTTCCCGGTGCCCGGCGCACCCCAAAGGAACCCGAATTCTCGATCCAGCAGCCCAAATGCCTGTCTTTGCCTATCCCTCAATTTGGGGAAGCCTGGTACCGAACACGCATCGGGGAGTGGGGAGTAATTCAGAGCGGTGACTTTTTCAAGCCAACCAAGACTTGCCTCGGCGAAAAGCGGTGATTTCCAAATGTCCCTCAGCGCCTCCAGTGCATCTGGAACTCCCGCGCGTCTTTCGAGTGCCACGATATGGTGGTAGAGTCGCCTGCGAGTAAAGTCTGTTCCAGTCTCGTGGTTGCGGAGAACACGATCCGATGACTTGGGCTTGTCCTGATGAATTCGAAGGTCAGCCGCTAGTTCGCAAAGCGGACTTTCTCTCTCCGAACCAACGCGCGACAGTCCGTTTCTCCTTGTGCAGTTGGCGGCCCGCTACTTGGTAGCCTTCGTTCTCACCCTGACAGCAGCCTCAAATGCTGCCTGCAGCTCTGCAAATACGGACCTCCGAGGCCGTGCCGCTCCCAGGTGAATGCTCCTTAGTTCTGCCATAAATGCTTCCCACATCCGCTCGCCTCCTTCTTCCAGGAGCTGCGCGCGAACGGATAGTTCCCTGGAGACACGCGTATGTCTTCGTCCCCACGCTCCCATGTGCGCCAGCAGCGGCACGAGTTGGATCGACACCTCAGTCAGGCTATAAATCGCCTTCTGCTTATGCGTCGGATCTCCCGTGCGCGACAACAGCCCGTTACTGACCAGGCGCGCCAGTCTGTCTGCCAGAATGTTTGAGGCGATCCCTTCCTCAGAGAGTCTGAGCAAGTCCCCATAGTGCCGACGATTGCCGAACATAACATCCCGGATCACGATCAAGCTCCAGCGGTCACCGAGCATCTCCAGAGTGAGGTTGATCGGGCACCCGGAGCGCCGTTCATTTCGCATGGCTGAATATTGTGTGCCAAATTAAGAACTTTTCTACTTGCACGATGCAACCAGTAGCACTATATTCGCGTCACTTGCATTGTGCAACTGGTACAGGTTGGCGGGCAGCAACGCGTTGGGGGGCGCAGGAGAGAGTTGATGAGCCGAGAGAAAGTGAAGACAATCGGATTCCGAGGTTTCGTCCTAGCGATCATGTTGACTGCGGTGTGGCAAGTCCAAGCACAGGACGCCAAAACAACGTATACGAGTATGGCTCCGATTGATCAATACCTGATGGCGGATCGGAACGCCGAGATAGCATTGGCGCGCAGCGCAGCGCCGGAATCCATCTCGCGCGATGCCGAGGTCATGGTCCTCGGACGGCATGGCTACGAAACTGCGGTTAAAGGTAAGAACGGTTTCGTGTGTGTCGTGGAGAGATCGTGGATGGCTCCCTTCGACGACCCGGAGTTTTTGAACCCCGATCAGCGACTTCCGCTTTGCCTCAATCCTCCGGCCGCACGAACCCATCTGCCCCTCACTCTCAAAACAACAGAGTTGGCACTGATTGGGCTATCCAAGACTCAGATGTTCGACCGTATCAAAACCGCATTCGACAAGAAAGAATTGCCACTGCCGGAGCCGGGTTCGATGTGTTACATGATGTCGAAGCAACAGTATTTTGGCCGCAAGTACGGAAACGCAGACCCTCATTTGATGTTTTGGTTTCCCAAAACAGACGATGCGTTTTGGGGAGCAGACCTCCCTGGCTCCCCGGTGTACGTACATCAATACTCTCCGCAACCGATCACCGAGTTCATCATTTCGGTGTCCAAGTGGTCGGACGGAACGGCTGCATCGACGAACTGAAGTCAATGCGAAACCCTCCAAAGCTCGGCAACCCACAGAATCTCGACCAACGGGAACTCTTTCAAGGTCCAGATCGCTCGGCTGACGAAGGGATGGAGGCCTGGCAGAGCGATTAGAAGTGAGATTATTCGGGCGGCTTTCGCGACTTCTGCTCGTCCAGTATCTGATTAAGTTCGGCAACGAGTTTGGAAAATATTTCGTCGTCCTGCGCAGTCGCGATCAGGTCCATGAGTTCTCTGAGCCGTTTATTCACCGCAGCGTCCAATATCCCCATAGTCGAGCGGGGACAAGACTACGCGGGTTAGGTCGGGCGGTCTAAATACCTTCAGTAATCGCTGGTAATGGCTCGAAAGATTATGCCGAGCCGATAGCCAGCAGCACGGCAATAGAGAAAACTGAAATTAACGAACCTGCTTATTTCTCGTCGTCTTTCTTTCTCCGAGCGCGCCGCTCCAACCAGTCGAACGCTACCTTGACAATCAGGACTAGCCCGCATTATTCGTGAAGACATCGCGAGCGCCCAGTCATTGGTGGGAAGTGGGTTGTAAGTCTCGATAGTTGGGGTTGGTCGAGCAAAGGAGCAAAGGAATCGAAGAGTTCCAAGAGCGGGATGCTCAAGTTGCCGGATGGAGAGACAGCGGCGCCGTGACCGTCATCGGTGTCGGGTTGAGTTGGTAAACCGAAAAAGGGATTTAGCCGGTGGCCGCGCCGAGCGCCAGAGCCACACGACGGAAGGCGGGTAGAAACGGGAAGGAAGCGGGCAGATGGACGACGACGCGTCGTACCGAGACCAAGACCCGAGCGCCTAGCTTCAGCAGTCGTTCGCGCAACATGTCAACTTGAGCGCGGGCACAAGCGGTACCGGCAGCCCGCAAGCGCAACTCCTGCATCAGGACGTACGCCGCGGCGGTGAGTAGGACGCGAAACTGATTGGCCCAGAAGCTGGTGCAACTGGTGCGGTCGATGTCGAGCTTGTGCAGCTCTTTTATACGATTCTCGATGTCACCGCGCTGGCAATAGACATGTTCGTAAATCCACTGTGGACTTTGTTTCATGTTGGTGATGACGAAACGAGGATTGTCTTTCGGGTCTTTGTCGGCGGCGCGGACGACCTCGGCTTTGATGATGACGCGGCGCAGACCTGGCCACTTCCCGGCCTTGTAGCGGACTTCCCCGTAAATATGTTCGGTCTTTCCGCTGCGCCGCGAGAGCTGGCGCGCTCGCCGCATTCCGCTTTCGGCGACGCGCTTCAACACCGCATTCTTGGCCATCGCGACCACGTATTCCAGTTTTGGCTGGGCGTCCAGAAACTGGAGCAGGGCCGGATGCGCGAACCCGCCATCCAGGCGTACCCGAATCTGTACTCCAGGAATATGGTGACGAATCATCCTCACCAAACGCCGCAGGAGGGCGACCGCGCCCACCGCTGCTCCCACGTTGCCAGGCCGTAACACCGCGGCGCAGAGATACGGTTCGGCTTCGTCGTTGAAACTGACAAAACCCATCACCGGCAGGTAGCACCAGGTGTCGTAATGTCCGTTAAAAAACGACAACTGCTGCGCGCCGTGCGTGGGATCGTCGGTCGGATCCAGATCGATGGTGACGCGATAGGCGCGATGGCGCAGCCGCTTGGCATGGCGTCGGATCACGCTCTCCGCCAAGAACTGGCCCGAACGATAGAGTTCCTTGACCCCAACCCCGTTCTCGAAACGCGACAACGTCGGCTGCGAAGCCAGGTCGCGACCCTCGATCGGATCGCGATCCAGAAGTAGTTTGTGAATCGGATCCACGGACAGGCGGGCCGAATCGTTGGCGTCCGGGTAGCCGCAGGCGATCGAGAACACTCGCTGCGCCACCAACTCGCGCAACGAATGATCGACCTTGCCCGCTTGCCGATCATCTCGAAGGCAGGAACTCAGTCCAGCCACCAAGTCATAGTGCCGATCCGCGGCCTTCAGGAGCAGAGCCCCACCGTCGGAACTGCCCTCGCGCTGATCAAACTGGGCAACGATTGGCTTGCGACAAATTCCTGGGAACAACACACACTGTGTTGTGCTATCGTCTGACATTAAGGAAGCCTCTTTTGTTTCTCAAACATTGTCTAGTCAACATGTTTGTAACAGAGGAGGCTTCTTTTGTCTTCAGATCTCTTCACCTTCACGAATAAAGCGGGCTAGGGACACGACTCCCCCGACCAGTTTGACCATTCGTTGCACTCGACAAACCTACACGGCGCATAGCGGACAGTCGACTATCGTCCGTAATGGCACTGGTAATCCCACGAAGGATCACGCGCGCTGGACGTTCTGCGGAAGCTTCGTCAAAGAAAAAGGCCGGACGCGAGTGGCCCAGCCGGCGGGGGCAGAGTTTGAACCGGTCGTGAGGATCGAGTGGCGTAATGCCGCCAACGCATGACCGTGTTCCCGGTTCGAACTTGGACAGGCTACCTCGGGCCGGTTCCTCTGGCTGTTCAATATTGCACACCCTCTGAAAACAGCCGAGCGGGTCGAATTCAAAACCCCTAGCTGAGCCACCGTGATGTCGCGTTCTGCCAGCATTTTGTGCGCCGGACCGCTTCGGATCGAACTCTCACCCGATCCGCGTTCTGGCACTGGAGACCACTTCCAACGTCTTCGAGTACACGATCTTATCGGCCGCCCGCCAGATCTCCGCAAAGTCCCGCGTGAACGGCGACTGGGCGGCAGTGTCCATGGTCTCCCAAGCGACCATGGTCTCGTACATCCGGCGACCGTAGAGGTAGGTGCCAACCGGTCGCAACAGATCGTTGATGAACGTGTGCACCTCCTCGTCCGGTGCGGCTCAGTCGAATGCGCCAGCCTCGTCCTCGACATAACCGTCCAGCGAAGTTATCGCTATGTAGATCAGCTTCGCCATCGTGAGCCTCCCGTTACTTTACAGTTGCAATTCGTCCCCGCCTTTTCAGGATAATCAACTTCTTGGTTGATCTTCGCTGGCCAAACGGTAACACCTACCCGCGGTGTGGATCAGAGCGCCATGCGTTCATTTTACTGACGCTGGCGAGCATTGTCGTAAGTGGCTGGTGGAAAGTTGACCGTCGGCGTGTTATCTATCCTCTGAGTTGCTGAGTGGTAAAGTGTCCGGATGCGATCCAACCGATCCGTGCCGCCCTGTGTCGTGATTCCTGTACTCATTTACCCCGACCCCGGCGCAGCGGCCGATTGGCTGTCAAAGGCTTTTGGTTTCACCGTCCGTCTCCGCATCGCCAATCACCGCGTCCAGATGAAAGCCGGCGATGGCTGCTTCACCATCGCCGAAGGCAAGGTGATACCCAACAACTCGCACCTCGTTCAGGTTCGCATCGAAGATGCTAAGGGTCACTGCGAGCGAGCGCGACAGAACGGTGCCATCATCCTGACAGAACCCCAAGACCAACCCTATGGCGAGCGCCAATACAACGCTGAGGATTTTTACGGCCACCGCTGGGACTTTACGGAGACCATCACCGATGTCGCTCCCGAAGAATGGAGCGCCGGTGCATTTCATCTTGAGTGACTCAGCGATTGGCGCAAATCGCCAATGACGCAAAATGGCACAGTGCCCGGCTAGGGATTCGTAGATTTCTCCATCTCGGCGTTCAGGTGAATGCTGCTTCCGGAGACCACCTTCATCTTGCGCTCCCAGTTCTTGTAGCCGGGCTTCTTGACGACGATGGAACGCTCGCCCTCTGGGACTTCCAGATCGGACGGCGTGTTGCCCGCAAAGTTTCCATCGATTTCGATGTCGGCGCCCTCAGGGACCGAGGCGATGGAAAGCCGCGCGGTGGAGGAAACGGCAACGGCAGCAGGAACTGCAGATGTAGAGGAAGCAGCGGCTCCTCCAGGCGGCGCATCCGGCTTGCGTGTGCCCTCCAACTGGCAGCCGTATTCCTTGTCGCCGTCATGGCGAATGTAAAGCCGGCTATCCCCAATGTCCACGCGGAACTCCACTAATTGTCCGGGCCCAAATTGCCCTGCCTGAAATGCGCCGCAGTAGTCCACTTGGTAGATCATCTCCGGCCCTTGCAGTTCGTAGACTCTAGCCTTGCGGGTATTTCCGCCGCCGCCCGAAACATGTAGGTCCCTGCGTACGGAGTAGCCCAGGATTGTGCCCTTCAGATAGCGCGGGCCAGACATATCGTTGGGGGTAGGCGCCGAGTCGGGGTTAAGAGACTCAGTCGTGGCCTGGATCGAGCACTTGTAATCCTTTGCGCCTTCGTGGGCGATGTAAATCTTGTCCTCTTTTATGATGAACTCGACTTCCTGTCCGTTCTGGAAGTCGCCGCAGTTGCCAATCTGGTAGATCTTAGGACCCGCCTTCAAGTTGTAGAACTTGTGCCCCGAGGCGGTGTCGATAGTCAGAGTGCCTTTCTCGTACGCAGGGTTATCCGCAGCAACGACACCGGCGCTCAATAAAGCGGCAAGACATACCGCGAAAACTCCAGCCGAACTCACAAGCCCTCCTGGTCTGGTCCAATCTGGTCTGAGTGCGTCCGTGAAGCCGCCCATTTGGCTGCTGAAAGGGCACGTTTCCGTTCGACCGCGCCCCACGATAGCACAGTGTCTGAAAAATCCCCATCCGCTGTACTTGTCTTGTAGATGAGCGTTTCGCGTCGCATGGTACCATTCCCGCGTGGGCGACTCCATTTGCGTTCCGAATGCTGTCTCAGCCGTCCCGACCGCGACGGTTGCCATGCGGCACTCCGCCCTCGTCCGCGTCACGCACTGGATCACCACACTTTGCTTTCTGGCCCTGCTCGTCAGCGGTGCTGAAATCGTGATCTCTCATCCCCGCTTCTATTGGGGCGAGACCGGCAACGATCTGACTCCAGTGTTGTTCAAAATCCCGATCCCGGCTTCGAGGAATCTGGTGCCGACCGGGTACGGATACGTGCTGCCGGACCAGAATGGTTGGAGCCGGTATCTTCACTTTCAATCTGCCTGGGTGGTGGTATTCACGGGACTGCTATATACGATCTTCGCCTTGCTGTCCGGGCATCTGCGGAGAAACTTGCTTCCGGGTGGGGCCGATCTGTCCTGGCGGGCGCTCTCGACGTCAATTACGAGTCATTTGCGTTTCAAGCGGCCGAGTGAGGCAGAAGCGTGGTCGTATAACGTCCTCCAGCGCCTCAGCTACCTGTTCGTGATCTTTGTTCTTTTTCCGTTGGTCATCTGGACGGGCCTGGCGATGTCCCCCGCCTTTGTTTCGGCGTTTCCGGCGACCGTCAATATCCTCGGCGGACAGCAATCAGCACGCACGCTTCACTTCTTCGTCTCCCTGGCACTCGTGCTGTTCCTGCTGGTCCATGTCGTGATGATTGTTCTGGCCGGATTCTGGTGCCGCATGCGGGCGATGATCAACGGCCGCGCCGCTACACCTACGGAGCGCATATGAGCGAACTTTCTCCGGACAAGCATGTACCCGACAAGCAGCCACCCCGCAAACTCTCACGCCGCAGACTGATTACGACGGGACTCGCGGCAACAGCTGGTGTAGCCGGCCTCGGTGTCGCTGCTAGCCTCGCGCAAAGGTACGGACTGGTCCCACCCGATCACGGCGGAATTTACGGCCTCGGTGAAACGCTGACCTACGCTTCCCAGCGCCTGCTTACCAAGCGCTCGTTAGCTCGCGAGTTCTCCCGGAGCCAGATCTCGAAACCTCCATTCGCGAACGAAATCCCGCCACTGGGTGAAGCGTACAAGCGCCTTCAGGTCGGCGGATTCAATGACTGGCGGCTCTCCATCGACGGCATGGTCGCCCGGCCCGCGTCGTTTTCGCTGGACCAGCTCAAGAGCTACCCATCGCGCAGCCAGATCACGATGCTGCAGTGTGAAGAAGGCTGGTCGTATATCGCTGAATGGATCGGCGTGCCTCTCTCCCAAGTCCTGCAAACCTTGGAAGTCCACCCACAAGCCAGATACGTTGTCTACTACTCGATCGATCCTGACTGGTGGGAAAGTATCGATATGGCCGACGCATTGCACCCGCAGACTTTTCTTGCCTATGGGATGAACGCTGGTGAACTGCCCGTGGGCAATGGCGGGCCGCTTCGGCTGCGGCTCCCTCGCCAAATCGGCTACAAGAGCGTGAAATACATCACGCACATGACGGTCACCGACAGCCTGAAAGGTTTCGGCAAGGGTTTGGGCTCTGCGTCTCCTGAAGGAGGCTATGCCTGGTATGCAGGCATCTGACACAGGTTCGGGGAGTGGCGCGATGAAGCTGCTATTACGGACAGCGTTGCCGTCATTGACACTTCACGGCAACTGATTTCAAATGAGTTGTCTGCCATACAGCCCGGCTTAATGGTCCGGCTGTCTTAGCCGATTCAAACCGAGGTTCTCGCTCTGCTCAGGATTTCGGCGGCGGGCTCACATGCCCGCCAGGCGCCTCGACTTACAGGTCTGGCGGCCACAAATTTCAAGTTCAATCAGGAGCAACTCATGTCAGCACCGAGCCGTCGGCCGGAGATTCGCCGGCGCCGTACCCGCAAGAGCAAAATCGTCCAACTGCGCAAGCGCCTGGCCGCCGCCAAAACCGACGCCGACAAGACCCGCATCACCGCCAAGCTGCATAAGATGGCAATTTTGTCTCCCGGCCAGCCTCTGCTGAAGTAGCGCAAAGTGCAAGCGAAGGTGCTCTGAAGAACGGCGCCGACGCGGCGTCCCTGCGCGACTCTCGAGCGTTTCCGTCTGCATCCTGGCACTACCGTGCCGGGCTTTCCCCATGCCGGCGCTTCGCGGCTGCGCCCTTGGTCCCGAAGAGGATACGTGCTCAGCGCTCGCACCCTGGGATCATTCTCGCCGTTGCAGATCTATCCAGGGTCGATCTCAGTCGGCTGCATGCACCGGCTCGGCGTGGTGTTGACCGTCCCGCGCGACTTGATGGTAGACGTCGAGGACGCGGCGCACGGAGTTCTCCCACGAGAACCGGGTGGCCTGCTTGTAGCCGCGCTCTTTCATGCGGTCGCGCAAGGGTTTGTCCATCAGAACGCGGTGCAGCGCGCGCATGATCTCGAAGACATTTTCGGGATTCACCAGCACCGCCGCGTTGCCCACCACCTCGGGCAGCGAAGACACGTTGGAAGTCACGACCGGAGTGCCGTGCGCCATGGCCTCGAGCGGCGGAAGTCCGAATCCTTCGTAGAGCGACGGGAAGACGAAGATCTTCGCCTCGTCGTAGAAAATCCGCAGCACATCGATGGGGATGAATCCCAGAAAGCGGACGTCATTCTGCACGCCGCTGCGGACCACGGTGCGCCGCAGATCCGGATTGCCGGAGAGATCGTCTCCAATGATGATGAGCTTGAGATCGGGATAAGCACCATCCTTCTCCAGTTCCGTTTTCAGCGCGGAGAACGCTTCGATCATGCGCACGACGTTTTTGTGCGGACTGATGCGTCCGGCGTAGAGCAGGAAGGGATACGTCACCTGATAGCGTTGCGCGATTAATTCGCGATCGGATGCCGTGGCGTGTCCGTGGAGAAAACGCTCATCGATCGCGTTGTAGACGACTTCGATGCGGTCGGACGGGATTCCGAAGAGCTTTTCGATTTCTGTGCGGGTGAAGTTCGAGACCGCAAAAATTCGCGCCGCGCCCCGCAAAACCCGCTTGGTCATCTGCAGATGCCAGGTCTCCCAGAACCCGGTCTGCTGGCGGGCCCGCGACATATGATCGAGCAGGTCGTGCACCGTCATAACGTAGGGACACGAAAGAAATCGAGGGACGGAAAAAAGATTGGGAATGTGAACCAGGTCGCAGTCGAGTTTTTGTAGCGCACCACGGAACTCGCGGTATCCCTGGATTGTGCGATCCGGGGCCTGCAATGGGACGGTATGAAAATTGGATGGCAGCGGGCCGATTTCCTGAACCTTGGCGGGAGGTCCGACCAGATAATACGGATTCTCGTGATCGAGGCGGCCCAGCGTGCGGACCACATTGCGAATGTAAGTGCCGACGCCAAACTCGCTCATCCGCCGGATGTCGATCGCGATCTTCATCGACTGCATTTAAACACAGCGGACAGAGAGGAACACAGGGAATTACGCCCTTACCTCCGCCTGAGCTTTTGCGCGGCGATCGGCATAGAGCGGGAACGCCTCGCACAGATCGAGCACTTGCTTCTTCACCTTCGCCAGCACGCCTGCATCGGTTCGATGGAGCAGCGACTCGGCAAGCCAACGGCCGACCTGGCGCATCTCCGCTTCTTTCATTCCGCGCGTGGTCAGCGCCGGAGTGCCGATGCGGATGCCGCTCGGCTTCATCGGAGGATTGGTGTCGAACGGAATCGCGTTCTTGTTGACGGTGATTCCGGCCTCGCCCAGCGCTTTTTCGGCCTCGCTGCCCAGCATACCTTTGGAGAAAACATCGACCAGCATGAGGTGCGTATCGGTGCCACCGGAGATGATGCGGAAGCCTTCGTCGGCCAGCGTCTGCGCCAGCACTCTTGCATTGGCCACGATCTGCCGCGCGTAGTCGCGGAACTCAGGCTGCATCGCTTCGAGGAAGCACACAGCCTTCGCTGCCATGATGTGGACCAGCGGTCCGCCCTGCATGCCGGGGAAGACAACTTTGTCGATGGCCGGACCGAATTCCGCCTTCGAAAGAATCATTCCCGAACGCGGTCCGCGCAGGGTCTTGTGGGTGGTCGAAGTAACAATGTGGGCGTGCGGCACCGGCGATGGATGCGCGCCCCCGGCGACGAGTCCGGCGAAGTGCGCCATGTCGACGAGGTAGAGCGCGCCGACCTTGTCGGCAATTTGGCGCATGCGGGCGAAGTCGATGGTGCGGGGATAGGCGCTGCCGCCGCCAATGATCAGCTTTGGTCGCTCTTGTTCGGCAACCTTCTCCAACGCGTCATAGTCGATCGTCTCGGTTTCCTTGGTGACGCCGTAGGGAACGATCTTGTAAGTCTTGCCGGAAAAATTAAGGTGGAATCCGTGCGTCAAATGCCCGCCATGTGCGAGGTTCAGGCCGAGGATCGTGTCGCCGGGCTGGAGGACGGCGGCATAGGCCTCCATGTTGGCCTGCGATCCGGCGTGCGGCTGCACGTTGGCGTGTTCGGCGCCGAACAACTGCTTTGCCCGGTCACGCGCCAGATTTTCGACGACGTCGGCGAACTCGCATCCACCGTAATAGCGTTTCCCGGGATATCCCTCAGCATACTTGTTCGTGAACACGGAGCCCGCAGCCTCGAGCACGGCCTCACTGACGAAGTTCTCGGAGGCAATCAGTTCGAGGCCCTCGTGCTGGCGGCGGGTCTCGTTGTCGATCGCGGCGGCAATCTGCGGATCGCTCTCATACAGCGGGCGGTACATCGCGGAAGTTTTCATGTCGTTCTCCCAATCTCGTAAACGTCGGGTCGGTGCAGCTCCATGTAGCGATCGGCCGATTTCAACGGCGTAAACCCGAATTGCGCATACAGTCGGTGCGCGTCGCGCGTCAACAGGATCCAGCGCCTCAATCCCTGGAGCGCGGGATGCTGCATGATGCACCCCATCATCCACTTACTGAGCCCGCGCCCGCGATGCGCTTCGAGTACGAACACATCGCCCAAATAGGCGATGGTGGCGAAATCGCTGATCACCCGGGCAAAGCCCACCTGCGCGCCGCCACCATCATAAATCCCAAAGCACAGCGCGTGCTCGATCGATCTCGCCACCACATCGCGTGGAATCCCTTTCGCCCAGTAGCAGTTCGTCAGAAATCCGTGAATCATATCCAGATCGAGCCGCGCCGGATCCGTGCTGATGACAAATTCGCTGCGCCGGAACTCAACAACCGAAGCCGAAATTGGGGAACGCACATCCTGCATCGAGTCATTCTACTTCTGCATTTAGCAATTGGCACCGAGCATTGGGTCCGTCGAGTCCGTTGATGGCTAAATGCCAAGTGCTGCCTCAGAACGCCGTTCGCAAGAACGACACCAGGTGCCACCCATCCACGTATTTGTAGGGCGTCTCGCCGGTGGTGTAATGCCCGCAGGGCAGAACGGCGACTCTGTGATCGAGTCCGTGGCGCTCGAATTCTTCGACAGTCTGGACCGAGAGTTCCGGCAAAAATGTCAGATCATACTTCGCGTAGACGATGAGCGACTTCCGCGGCCAGCGCGCGAACTGGTTGAAGTACGACATGGGACTGACGGCCAGCCACGCCTGCCGCAATCGATCAAGGTCGATCTGCTGCTCAATTCCCCGCCGGATGTGCCGGGTCGACTGCCCGTGCCACACCACATCGGCAACGTAGGTGGAAGCATGGTTGAATGCGGCAACGCGAATCCGCGGTTCATGGGCCGCCGCGATGAATGCATAGCATGAACCCAGGCTCGTTCCCACGATGCCAAGCTGGTCGTAGCCCTGCTCCTCGAGCCAGTCGCAACAGGAGCGGATATCAACGACGCCCTGCCGGACGGCATCGAGCGTCCGGCCGATGTTGGCGGAAACCGCATAGTCGGCCCGGCTGATCTCTGCCGGCATGCGGATGTCGTGATACGGCATGCTCAGCCGGAGCACGGCGATTCCCATCAAATTCAGAAAGCGGCACAGGCTGTTGTAGGCGATTGCATCGGAATTCCAGTGGGGCAGAAGCACGATTGCTCGACGGCCCTTCGCCGGAAACCAGCGGGCATTCACCAGATTGTTTTCGGGATACGGCGTCTTCGCCGGCGACGTAAATCGCAGGAAATCGCCCAACGTCCCCTTTACCTTCGCTTCGAGCTTCGGGTCGGGCACCGCGCGTGTGGAAAAAACTTGAACCTCGCGGCGCTCCAGGCGAAAGTCGCTGGGCCGAGTGTAGGAAAAGAATTCGTCGCTGCCGGCGACGATGCGGCGGTTGTAATCCAGTATGAATTTCTCGGGATCGTCCGGCAACTGCCCCGGCCGGTATCCGTTGCGGCAAGGCCAGTCCCGCGTCCACTCTACTCCCCACTCTAGCGGACGGACCACGCGGTTGTTGTCCACCGACGTCAGCCGGTGTTCCCAGTCGTACATCCATTGTGCGTAACGAGAAGGCATGCTGAACCTTCTAGTCTAACAAGCGGCGGCAGTCGACCTTGGGCGGGATGCAGTCAACGGTCGCAATCGGCAGTTGACGCTTGACATTTGGCGGCTAAGCGGCAGGTTCGAGGCCGAGTAAACCGTCGGCATACTTCCCTAATCTGCACTTCTCCAGGTTTGTCGCGCGTTCATGTGACATCCGTCACCGAAACGAACTTACGCGCGGGGAGAGTATGAGTGCGAGTCGGGTCATGGGCAAAGCAAAGATGGAATGTAACTACATTTGGAGTTACAATAAGATTGGAATGAGGCGAGGAAAAGAACCGAGCGAACCTCAGGAAACATGGACTTAGTCTCGTCGAAGCCGCGGAAATGTTTCACGGGCCGATTCTCGTCCGTCCGGACACGCGTGACGATTATGGCGAAAAAAGATGGATCGGCATTGGCATGACGAATGGCCGCGTCGCATTCGTGGCATTCACCGAGGCACCAGAAGACACGATCCGAATCATATCCTTGAGAAAGGCAACTCATGAAGAGCGGAAAGAGTATGAAAAAGGCCTCCCAGACGGATTGGAAGCGAATTGATGCGATGCGCGACGAGGACATCGACTTTTCTGATATTCCGGAGCAGGGCCCCGATTTCTTCGCGAACGCGATCGTTTGGCCGGGACCGAAAAAGCAGATCACCCTACGGATCGATCCCGATGTCCTGAAGTTTTTTCGAAAGCAGGGACGCGGCTATCAGACCGCGATGAACGCGGTGCTGCGAAAGTACATGGAAGCCCAAAAAACAGGTGTGGAGAGACGCCACTAAAGCCTGGCGATATTAGCTCGGATACCTTCTCGGCACGCGCTTCGAGATATTGCAGAGGATTTCGTACGGCGTGCTGTTCGCGAGTTCGGCGTGCTCCAGAGCATCGACGCTGAGTCCGTCGGCCACCCCGAGCAGAATGACTTCATCGCCGACGGCCACGCCGGGAATGCCGGTCACGTCGACCAAAGTGAGATCCATCGAGATGCGGCCGACGATCGGCGCGTAGTGATCGCGAACAATGACGCGCCCACGGTTCGAGAGCTGGCGATTGTACCCATCCGCGTAGCCCACCGGCAACACCGCAATGTGGGCAGGAGCTTTGGTGACATAGGTTCCGTTATAGCCCAGCGGCTGATTCGCTCCGAGATTGCGCAGCGAAAGAATTCTAGTCTTCCAAGTCAAGATCGGCTTCACCGGCAGCCGCAGCGTACCGCCGCTCACTTCGCGTCCTGCGCGCTGAAACGGCAGATAATATCCGTAGAGCGCGACTCCAGGACGCACCATGCTGTTCCAGGTCTCGCGCCGCGAAATCACCGCGCCAGTGTTCGCCATGTGAACGAAGGTGGGTTCCATGCCCACGTCGCGAACCATGCCTCGGGCGATCTCGAAGTTGCGCTCCTGCTCGGCAACCGAAGGCGCGTCCATCACTTCTGAAGATGCGAGATGAGTCGAAAGCCCTTCGAGAACAAGATGCTTGGCCGCGCTCAGGGCTGCAAGGAGACCAGGAAGCTGATCCACTCCGACGCCTAAGCGGCCCATGCCGGTATCGACCTTCAGATGCACCGGATGGTGCGCGACGCCGAGTACAGCGGCGGCTTTTTCCAGCGACTCGATATGCCAGAGCTCCCAGATCGTTGGCGTGAGGCGCAGCCGGACAATCTCATTCTCTTCGCCGCGCCAGAAACCCGTCATCAGCAGGATGTTGGCCCGAACGCCGGCATCGCGCAGCGGAATCGCTTCATCGAGTGAAGTGACGCCGAGCCACCGCGCGCCTTCGGCTTCGAGCGCTTTTGAGCATTCGACGGCGCCGTGCCCGTAGGCATCGGCTTTTACCACCGCACAGACGGTGACCCCTGCTCCAACATGCTTCTGGACCGTGCGGAAATTTTGCCGCAAAGTGGCGAGCGAAACGTCGGCCCAGGTGGGACGCGTCGCCACGCGGCTCAGGATTTCTGCAGTGGTTGCCACTTTCGCGATTATAGCGGGAGCAGCATGTACGCCCACGTTACGCCGGGGCTACTCCTACACGAATTCCACGCGCTCGCTATCGACTCGCCGCGGTGGCGGCAAGTTGCATGGGTCCTTCGGCGGGCAAACTGCGCCCGCCTCAGGATGACAAGCCGGGAACGCGACCGGCTTTAATTCTCGGCCAGCACGAAGTTGACCGTGATCTGTGTCTCTACCTCGATGGCCTCGTCGTTGAGGATGTACGGCTTGTAACGCCACTGGCGGACCGCCTGGATCGCTGCCGGCACCAGCATCGGATGCCCCGAAATCAGGCGCAGGTTCTCGATTGCGCCCGCCTTGCTGATGATCGCCGCGAGTATGACCGGGCCCTGGATGCGCGCGCTTCTGGCCAGCTGTGGATACGCGGGCTCAACGCGGCGAATCAGGCTTCCCTGCAGCATGCTTGACGTTCGGAACTGTCGAGCATTCGCCGTGGGAGGAGCAGCGGGAATAGCTCTAGTGCCACTGAATGGAATTGGAAAGCCCGGACCTGAGACAATCGGCCCCGCGTACCCCATAGTGTCAGGGTCTCCTATGCCTGGCGGTAACTGAGCGGGGTCATCGCCTTTGGGCATCGTGGTGGGCAAGTGCCTCGGCAGCATGATCTGGCCACGGTACTGGACGATCTGCACACCGGCTGTGCGCATGCCATGTAACTGCGGCGTGGGCCCAGGATCAACCCGCCCCATGCTGATCGGGGTAGAAACCGTGCGCGCCAGCGGCAATCCCACAGTTTGCAAGATCGGGATCATCAGCAGCAAGCCGATCGCAGCGGCTTGCAGTCCGAAGGAAGTCAGAGTCGTCCAGCTGCGGCGACCGTGTTGGGCCCATGAAGTTTCGAGCAAGCTATCGGCAAACATGGTGTCCTCCAGCGTGAAAATGTGTTTGCTGCTTTGGACACCGCGACGGCTCGCACCAGCGGTGCGTTGGAAAGAAAAAAGGCCGCGTTTTCACGCGGCCTGCTGGAACTTTTGCGACACGCAAGGTGTCGGTCTGACTACTTCGAAGGAGGAGCCGTTGGCTTCGGCGTCGTAGTGCCGCTGCCTGGAGCTTTGGGAGCTCCCGGCTTTGCCGCGCCCGTCGCTGGTGCCGCCGGGGCCGCCACGCCAGACTGAACGTTGTAAGCCTCGATGACTGCCTTGGTAATATCGACCGCCTCGCCCCACCACAGGACGTTGCTCTGCGGCCACGGCTTCGAGGTATCTACGATGATGCCGAATCCGTTGTCCTGCGAATACTTCACGATGAGCGGAGCCATCTTCTGCAGGATGCGGCCGGCGATTTCCTGGTTCTGGTTGCCGTACTCTTCCTGAGCATCCTGGACAGCGCGATCGAAAACCTTTTGCTTGCTCTCGATCTGCTTTTTCAGGTTGGCCAGAGCATCTTCGTTCAGCTTGTCCTGCTGCGTGCTCAACTGCTTCTTCAGGGCTTCGAGTTCATCGTTCTGGCTCTTCAATTCCGACTGCTTGGGCTCGAACTTCTTCTGCAGCGCTTCGCCGTCGCGACGGCCTTCGTTGCTGGCGAAAATCGCGTCCTGAATGTTGATGGTTCCAACCTTCGTGCCTGTGCTGGGACTCGCCGTAGTGGCAGGCGCCGAGGTTGCGGGAGTGCTCGACGGTGTGGCAGCGCTGCCGGTTTGGGCCAATGCGGAGAACGTGAAGGTCGCCGCAACAGCCAGAAGGATACGCACAAACTTGCTTTTCATTGGATCGATTGAACTCCTTGGAACATGGTTCCGGGAATGACTTAGAATCTCGCTCTCAGATCGCTTCTTCAGTCAACGCTGGGCCGCACTGAATGAGGTTTCCGCTGCGGTAGCGGCCGCCATCGGAAAAGGCGCCTAGATCGCCAGCATCACACGCCGGGCGTGCGGGGCGTGCCGTCCACTCCTTAGTATCACTCGATGGCGTGGATCGCTAACATTATAGTGACCCCACTCTCGGTGCGTCAAACAAACCGGCCCGCGATGATTGGCAAAGGGTCGTTCTGTAAATCGCAAAACCCTCACCGCGAAGGGCACCCAGTATCGCGAAGGCCCGCCCAGCTCCCTGCTTAGAACGTCGTCGCCACCGTGAAGCGGAACGTCTTCCGCGGCTCCCGCAACAGGAAAGTGGGAGCGTAGGAATTGACCGCAAGGTGATACGTATAGTCTCCCGCCGCACCCGCCGGGAACATGTTGCGCGTGATCGGGATGGGTGGACTTGCCTGTTCGTCGAGCCGCAACGGGTTATAGGCCCAGTAAATACGGAACGGCGCATTGACGACCGGCAAGAACATCTGCAACTCAATGCCGGTGGAGATGCGCGGCCGCCAGTTGGTGGAACTGAGCACCTGCAGATTCTGCGGGGGCGCGGGGCTCAAGGTCTTGCCGCCGACGCAATTGTATCCGGAGTCGAGCGCCGGGCAACCGAAGGGCGTGCTGATGACCTGATCGTATTGCACGGTCGCGATCTGCAACTGAGAAGGCCGCAGGATCGAATCAATCCCGGAGTCGATGAAGGGGGCCAGTGCGACCGGGCCCGCAATCGTGATGCGGTATTCGAGGTTCGACCACACGCTCAGATCGCCGCCGGGGAAGACAATCTGATCAACCGGAATGGGGACGGTCCAGTTTCCCTGCCGCGGGTTCGCCGGATTCTTCGGAACCGGAGTTCCGTCGGGATTGGTCAGGGTAATCTGATTCGCACTGGGCAGGAACGCTACGGGCGAGATCGACCGGATATCAAAGCCGCGAATGTCGTTCTCACCGCCCATGTAGAAGCGCTGGAATGGCGGAGCCACTAGGCCTCCGTAGCCGCTGATGTACGACGCGCTCACGTTGAAGCCAACGGCGTTTCGACGGTTCTGTACGGGGATGAATTGCTTGTACTGAACAATCGGACGAATGGAATGGACCGTACCGCCGATACCGGCAAGCTCCGCCCCCACCGTCATCTGATGGCCGCGGTGCGGGGAGATTCCGCTATCCAGCGTATTAAACGAGAAATTGGGGAAAATCTTGCTGGTGATGATTCCGTTGACCGCGTTCGGTCCGGAAATTCCGCGGAACGCAATGAAGTCGAACAAAGTCTTCGACGCCGTGCTGAGAGGCAGCAGCGTGGACCGGTCCAGCGAATACGTAATACCCAGACGCTTGAACGAGCGGCGCAGCGGATAACTCAACGAACTCGTGAAGCCGACACTCGATTGAGAGTAGTTCTGCAGGTTTTGCAGAATCGCGCTGGGCAGATTCAGATTCTGCCCGCTGAAGATGGAAAGCTGCCGCGCCTGGTCGAAGCTGACCTTGTTGCCAAAGACCGTGAAACCGAACTGCAATGGCCGGTCGAACATGTAAGGCTGAGTGAAGCCAAACATCACGCTGCGCGCCAGGTTTCCCAGGCTGATTTGCATCTGCAGCGTCTCGCCGCGTCCCAGGAAGTTGTTCGTGGAGTAATTCAATCCAATAAACGCGCCTTCCAACCCGCTGACGCCGCCATTCAGTCCGATGCTGTTCTTGCCCTTTTCATGGACCTTCAGAGTCAGGTCGACTTGTCCATTCTTTTCGTCCAGTTTTTTGTCGGTGACGTTGGGATCGTCCGGTTTGAGCTGGTCGAAATAAGAAAGCTGATTCAGGCGGAGCAGGCTCAGTTCCCACAGGCGCGAGTTGTAGACGCCGCCCTCTTCGAGAGCCAGTTCGCGGCGGATGACCTTGTCGCGTGTAGTGGTATTGCCCTGGAACTCGATGCGGCGCACATAAAACTGCTTGCCTTCGTCAATGTCGATTTCCAGGTTTGCCAGTTTCTTGTCGTCGTCAAAGGTCGTCGAAGGCACGCCGGTGAAGTTGATGTAGCCGTACTCGCCGTAGGCCTTCCGGAGATTCTCCAGGCCTTTGGAAATCTTCTCGCGGCTGAAGATGTCTCCGTCCTTGAGCGGGAACAGGGATCGCAAGGCATTGGTGTTGGAGATCGCCTTGTTGTTCTTGAAGGTAATCTTGCCCAGCCGGTATTGATCGCCCTCTTCGATGGGCATCGTCAGGTCGACAGCTTTGCCCGCCCCCGATTGCAGTAGCGGGATGTGAAAGCCCTTGTGGCCGGTGTCGTGGATCTCCGTCTTGGGGTCGCTCACGCCTGCTTTGAAATATCCACGGTTCTGGTATTCCGCGCGGACGCGCTCGGTATCTTCTTCGAGCTTGGTAGCGTCGTAAGTGCGGGAGAAGATGTTTTCCAGGAAGATCGAGTGCGGAATTCCGACCGGGCGTAGATTCTTCATGGCCGCCCGTAGGACACGGCTCTTGATGGCCTTATTGCCTTCGAACTTGATCTTGCCGACTTTAACCTTCGGGCCTTCTTTAACGACGAAGGTGATTCCTACCGCGGCGGGAGGAATTTGGCGAATCTCAGTGCGAATCGTGGCGAATTGGCGTCCGTGCTCAGAGAGCAGGCCCTTGATCGAGACTTCCGCCTTCTTGATGCGGGTGGGATCGTACTGGCTCTCGACGACGAGGCCGACTTTGTCCTGCTTGAAGCGGTCGAGGATGTCGCTGTTCGAAACCGAACTCGTGCCGATGTAGTTAATTTCGCGGATCGTGGGCTTTTCTTTGACCTGGACGATGATGCGCCAGCCCTTGGGAGTTTCTTCGCGCGAAAACTTGATGTCCTCGAAGTATCCGGTGTTCCATAGCGAGTTGAAGTCGCGTTCGAGGGCGGCCGCGTCGTAAACGTCCCCGGCCTTGGTAAAAATGCGGGCGCGGATGGTGTCGGCAGGGATGCGCCGGTTGCCCGTCACATCAATCTCTGAGATCACATCGTTCTGTCCCCAGGCCAGGCTCGCAGCCGCCACGAGCAGCATGGCCAGAAGCATCCCGAATCCACAAGCACGCCGGCTACTTGCCTGCCAAAACCGTTGAAATGAACGAGATGGCAGCGACGCGCCTCCGGGAACGCAGGCGCCCTTGGACACAACAAGGTTCTCCGAATGAAAGCGAAAAGGAATCGCTACGACCTCAGCCTCTGGGATGTAAGAAAACTGCAATTATACGGTAGTACAAGGGAAAGCGTCCAAAACCGCAACTCTCAGATTCGAATCCTTCGGTTGCTCCCGAAAATCAACTTCAGGCAGGCAGCTCGCCGGACAGTCCTGGACACTGATCACTGGTTACTGATTTTCGGCTGTGATAACTCTACCTCAACCAAGACGGAATAAAACGTGGCCGAGTTGCCCATGTCGGCAAGTTTTTCTGAGGTCAGGCTGTTGATGCTTTGGAAACCCGGCGTCATCTTCGCCCAGTTCAATGTCGCCGACACCACACCGGGCTGAACTCTACCGTCCACGCGAGCCCTCAGCAGTATATCCCCTCTTTGATTGAAAACCCGCACCTGATCGCCATTCGAGATTCCGCGCGACCGCGCATCGGGCTCGGAAATCTCCAACAGGCCCGGTTCCTCCATCTCCTGCACGGAAGGCAGGTTGGAAAACGTGGAGTTGAGAAAGTTGTCAGCTTTTCGCGCCAGCAGTTCCAGCGGCGGCGAATCCTCTTTGTTGCCGTGCCGAGACTCGGAAGGAGGCTTAAACTCAGCCACCGGATCGAGTCCCTGCGCCTTCAGCGCTTCGCAATAGAGTTCAGCCTTGCCCGAAGGCGTACGGAAGTTGCCTTCCGCGAAAGGAAGGAATGGATCTCGACATGATGGAGATGGAATTGGTTGTGTGGGGACAGCCGCCACCGGCTGTCCGGCGGAGCGCAGCTCCGCATTCTGACCACTGCCCCCCGATCCCTGGCCTCTAAAGTTCAGCCGCACCTCTGTCTGTTCCAGCCGCTCGCGAGTGATTCCTTCGAGCCACGGATCTTTCGATTGCAGGGCCAGATCAATCATCTGGTCCACCGACTCGCGGAAGCATTCGTCCTCAAATCCCATGCGCTCGGCCAGCGCGCGGAAGAGTTCGACATTCGACCGGCACTCGCCCAGCGGCGCCATCGCCTGATTGGACACCTGCACGTAGTAGTGCCCGTAAGCCTTCTGCAGATCCTTGTGCTCGAAGAAGGTTGTGGCCGGCAGCACGATATCGGCGTAGTCCGTTGTGTCGGTGAAAAATTGCTCGTGGACCACGGTGAAGAGATCAGGCCGCAGCAATCCCCGCACGACTTCGTCATGCCGCGGACAAACCGCCGCCGGATTCGAACTGTAAACAAACAGAGCCTTCACCGGAGGATCGTTCACGGCGTTCAGCACGCGCCCCAGTTCGACCATGTTGAGGGTGCGCGCCTCGCGACCGAGCGCGGTCTGCATAAGATCGGGGCGCTTCAGCGCGGCCGTGTTGAACTGCGCAGCTCCGCTGGTGGAGAGTTGCAGTCCACCTCCCACTTCTTTCCACGACCCGATCACACACGGCAACATCGCAACGGTGCGGGTCGCCGTGCCGCCGCCCTCAGAGCGCTGCACGCCATAGTTCAGCCGGATCACCGACGGTCGCACGGTTGCATATTCGCGCGCGAGCTTTCGGATATCGTCCGCGGCGATGCCCGTCCACTGCGCCACGCGCTCCGGCGGATATGCCCTCACTTTTTCGCGAAGCTGCTCGAAGCCGAGCGTGTACCTCGAAACGTAATCAGCGTCGTGCAGGGTTTCACCGATGATCACGTGCATCATCCCCAGCGCCAGCGCCGCGTCGGTGCCGGGATTAATCGGCAGATACCAGTCTGCGCATTCCGCCGTCCGCGTGCGGTAAGGATCGATGACCACCAGCTTCGCGCCATTCCGCTGCGCTTCCACGATGAAGGGCCAAAGATGCACGTTGTTCGCGTGAATGTTCGAGGCCCAGGCGATGATGTACTTCGAGTGCCGGAACTGCTCAGGCTCCGTGCCCAGCTTCACCCCGTACACCGATTCCAGCCCAGCTTCCCCGGCGGCCGAGCAGATCGCCCGTTCCAGCTGCGAAGCTCCGAGCCGGTGGAAGAATCTGCGATCCATCGACGCACCGTTCAGAGCGCCCAACGTTCCGCCGAAGGAGTAGGGCAGAATCGCCTCGCTGCCGAACTCGGCCGCGATCGCCCGAAAGCCCGAGGTAATCTCGTCCAGAGCCTCGTCCCAGGAAATGCGCCGCCAAGTGTCTTGAGTGGAGCGGACACTCTCGTCCGCTGCCGTGGCACCAGCCGCAGGTCCCTTGGGAGCAATCCGCCGCATCGGGTACAGCACTCTGTCGGGCGAATAGACGCGGTCCAGATACTTCGCCACCTTCGCACACAGAAATCCGCGGGTCACCGGATGCTCAGGATCCCCCTGAATCTTCGTCGCCCGCCCGCCCTGCACGGTGATGAGCACTCCGCAAGCATCGGGGCAATCGTGCGGGCAGACAGCATGAACCACAGTCTTCATGAATCACAATTATAGGGGAGCAAACACCGGCGCAGCTTGAAGTCGCTGCTGAAGTCATGTGGGGGCAGCCGCCCCGGCTGTCCGTCGAGCGGCGCTCGACTTTGCTGCGCCACGGCTGCGTCACTGAAAGACGGGGCCTGGCGGCCGGGGACGGCCGATGGCGGCTGCCCCCACATCAAAACTTTCCAGGTGAAAAAAAGCGGACGGCCCGAAGGCCGTCCGCCGGTAAAACTACCCTTCGCTTAGTTGCTGGGCGGTGACGCGACCCAACCCACATACATTTCCGGATTGCCGCTGACCGGGTCCTTGAGCAACAGGCCCCGGGCGACCAAAGGAATCGCGGTGGTCGTGGTCTGGAGTTGGTTCAGTCCGCTCAGGTTGAAGAATGCCGTTCCGCTGAACGTATTCACGGTAACTGGTCCGCCCGCCGAATAACCAACCAGGCCGTTGTTGGAAAGCTCAAACGTGCCGGCATTGCCGCCGCTGACGGTGACGCTGCCCGGAACGAACGTGCCGTACACGCCCTGGAGGCGCAACGAGATCATCTGCGGCGTAAAGACGTTGCTGGCAAAGCTGCCGCCGACGAAGATCCGCTGCCCAACCACGACCGTCGCGTCGTTGAAGACCGCGTTGGTCAAGAAGTTGTTCATGAAACAGACATCGTACGTGGTGACCGCGCTGACATCGATCGTCTGGATGGTGTCCACATCGCTCACCATATCCGCACCGGTTTCGCCCACCCACATCGTGATGGTCTGCACCTGGCCGGATCCGTTGGTCGTTTCCGCCAACACGCGGCCCGAGACGAACGAATGCGCCGTGGTGATCACTTCGACGCCGCTGGCCATCAAGCTGCCATCAGCCTGGAAGTATCCCTGCACCGCAACGAAAGCCGGCGCCGCGAGGTCGTTGATGTTCCATCCACTGTTGAACTGCGTGGAACTGCTCACGTCGATCGTCAACTGACGGCCGTAGGGCCCTTGCAGCACGAACGAATTGCTCGAACCATTGACGGAGACCAAGCCGCCCATTAGATCGCTGACTTGACCGTCCGGATCGCTGGCCTTGGTCGCCTTGACATAGATGACAGGATTGACCGCGCCCGTGACCTGTCCGTTGCCGTCAACCGCGAGAGACTGCCGGATATCCATTTCCATCTTCAGCCCAGCCAGCCCGTTGCCCGTCACTACCATCGGCGAAGGAAAATTCACCGTGACGGAATAGGGATTCTGGTTGTTCGGGAAGGTGCCGTTGATCGTGTTCAGCGCCGGCGGCGTCTGCGTCATATCGACGTAGGAAATTACCGGACTCGCCAGCACAATCGTCGCGCTGGTGTAAGTACCCGCGGCGACCGAGTTGAAAGCCAGCGGCGAACGCAGGCCAAGCAGACGGGCGAAGTCCACCGTAGTCGGTGTCGAGAGCACGGTTGCAGTAGTGCCGCTCCCGTTGAGCGTAATGGAATTCAACGTCACGTTGAAACTCACAACGGACGCGAGCGGAGCGTCTTCTCCCGTCACGAAGACGTTGCCTGACGTATTCTGCGAGAGCGACGTCGAAGACTTCGACGAGCCGCATCCCAACCCAATCATCGCGAGTGCAAGCAGCACCCCAACAGCTAGAAATTTCTTCATGGCAGACTCCAAATGTGAAAGTTTTGAGCGTGAAGTACGTCCGGGGGGAGCCGCGAGTTTCTTCACCTCAATGGAAACACAAGCTTTCAACGAATGTCGCGTAACCGGGGTGTAAGTTACCGAGATTGGCGCGTGGAGCCATCCGACTGAATTGGCAGGGCTTTCAGCCAAAATCGTGCGAAATGAGGGCTGGTACATGTACTTCGGTGAGTGAAGTTCGGGGAGAGTGCCGCATCAAAGCGAAAGTCCCCGGTTCGGCGTTCTTGGCCGGAAATAGGGACTTTGATGGGAAGCAGCGCCTTTGAATGGGCTGGAACCTACTTCAGCTCCAGCACTTCCTTCTCTTTCGCCTTGCTCATCTCTTCCATCTTCTTGATTTCGTCGTCGGTCAGCTTCTGAATTTCGTCGAGCGACTTCTTCTCTTCGTCCTCCGTAATTTTCTTGTCCTTCAACGCCTTCTTGATAGCGTCGTTACCGTCGCGGCGGATGTTGCGGATTGCGGTGCGGTGCTCTTCCAGTGCCTTGTTCAGATGTTTGACCATCTCCTGACGGCGCTCCTGGGTCAGAGGCGGCACCGGCACGCGGATCAGCTTGCCATCATTCATGGGATTCAGGCCGAGTTCTCCCGAGCGGATCGCCTTCTCGATCGCTGCCAGCGAAGAAGGATCAAACGGTTGCACCGTGATCAACTGCGGCTCCGGCGCGTGAACCTGGGCAATCTGATTCAGCGGCATCTGCGAGCCGTAGTAGTCGACGCTGACTCCATCCAGCATGTGGACCGAAGCGCGCCCAGTCCGCGTGGCCGCCATCGCTTTGCGGAAATCCTCGACCGCTTTTTCCATGCGCGTCTTCAGTTGCACCCGAATCTCTTTTAACGATCCAGAATCAGCCATCATCAGCTCCGTTCAGTTACAAACTCAAAACGTCGAATTATAAACCCGCACGAGCACCAGCCAAAGACCGTAAACCACGAAGGACACGAAGGAACACGAAGTACATCAAGTCTTCCTTCGTGAACCTTCGTGCCCTTCGTGGTTATTGCTTCTTCACTTTTTCTAAGCGCAGACCATCGATCCGATTTTCTCGCCCAGCAAGACGCGCCGTATGTTCCCATGCTCATTCAGGCTGAACACGATAATCGGCAGATTGTTGTCCTTGCACAAGCTGATCGCCGTCGAGTCCATCACCTTCAGCCCCAGTTTGAGCACATCCATGTAAGTAATCTGGTTGAATTTCCTCGCGCCGTCCACTTTCATTGGGTCGGCATCGTAGATCCCGTCGACTTTCGTGGCTTTCAGGATGGCGTCGGCCTTGATTTCCATCGCGCGCAACGATGCCGCCGTATCGGTCGAGAAATAAGGGTTCCCCGTGCCGCCGGCAAAGATGACCACCCGGCCTTTTTCCAGATGCCGGATCGCCCGGCGCCGGATGAACGGCTCGGCCACCTGGTTCATCTCAATCGCCGTCTGCACCCGCGTATACACGCCCTGCTTCTCGAGGGCATCCTGGAGCGCCAGCGCGTTGATGACCGTGGCGAGCATGCCCATCTGATCGGCGGAGACTCGATCCATGTCCTTAGCCTGCTCGGCGACGCCGCGGAAAAAATTACCCCCGCCGACGACGATCGCCAGTTGCACGCCCAGATTGTGGACGTCTTTGAGTTCAGCCGCGATCTCGTGAATGCGCTTGACCTCCACGCCGAAGCCCTGGTTTGCCGCCAAAGCCTCACCGGATATCTTGAGCAGAACGCGTTTGAAGGCAGGAGTTGTAGTCATGAGGTCAGCTTTTCAGTGGGACTGTATTCTACAGGGCGTCATCCCGAAGCCCCGCATTTTTCGAGCGGGGCGAGGGATCTTGCGCGGAAGCCCAGGCGCTTCAAATTCGTCCCATGCCAGATCCTTCGCTCCGCCTGAAAAACGGCTACGCTCAGGATGACACACATTTGGCGAAAACCCGAAGTCGGGCGGCCGCCAGCCTCCAGCGCAGAAAAAAGGCGCCCCGAAGGGCGCCGTTGAATTATTCGCTTTTCGGCTCTGTAGGCTTGGTGATCGCGATGGTCTCGCCCGCGTCACCCACCTTGAACCGCGCAAACCGGCGAACAGCGATATTCTCGCCCAGCTTGCCGATCTTTGCTGCAATCAGCTGTCCGATTGAGATGGTCTGGTCCTTGATGAAAGGCTGCTCCAACAGGCAGACTTCTTCATAGAACTTTTCCATCTTGCCGTTCACCATCTTCTCGGCAATGTTCGCCGGCTTGCCGCTGGCAATCGCCTGCGCGAGGAAAATGTCTTTCTCGCGGGCGAAGTCGGCAGCCGTAACGTCTTCCTTGCGAACATACTTGGGATCGCTGGCTGCGATGTGCATCGAGATGTCGTGCAACAGCTCTTTGAAGTCATCCGTGCGCGCCACAAAGTCGCTCTCGCAATTCACCTCGACCAGCACACCAATCTTGCCGCCGGCGTGGATGTAGCTCGCCACCGACCCCTCGCTCGTCACGCGAGTTGCTTTCTTTGCCGCCACCGAAACGCCCTTCTTCCGCAGAATCACGACCGCCTGCTCCATATCGCCCTTGGCTTCGGTCAGGGCCTGCTTGCAATCCATCATCGGAGCTCCCGTCTTCTCTCGGAGTTCCTTCACTTGTCCTGCTGAAATATTCGCCATAGTAGTACTCATAAAGTTTCCAGTTTCGCGTTTCTAGTTTCGAGTGGATAGGAATAATGACTGTCGTCATTCAGGCCACTCGAAACTGGAAACCTGAAAACTCGACACTATATAAAACGACCCGCGCCGGACGACCCGCGCGGGTCTGATCTCAAGCCCGGTTTTTGCTGCGTCTCAAGCCAACGACGGACGACCAACGACCGCTCTTAAACGGTTTGGCTCTCCACCTTCGGTAGTTCGGCCTCTTCGTTGGCTACTGGCTTCTTGTGCGTTCCCGGACCCAGCACTTCTTCCATGCTGATGTCCTCGGAAGCATCCACCGCCGCAGCTTCGGGCACGTACTCGCCAGCCGCGTCGGCCGCAGCCTGCGCCGCGTCCGAAGCAGCCTGCATGTCGGCAACCTGCTTGTCGGTCATCAACTGCGCACCCTCGGCGATCGATTCTGAAATCTTCGAGGTGAACAACCGGATCGCCCGCAGCGCGTCGTCGTTGCCGGGGATCACATAATCCACTTCGCTCGGATCGCAGTTCGTATCGACCACCGCAACCACGGGGATGCCCAACTTGCGGGCTTCCCGAACCGCAATCTGTTCTTTGTTGGAATCAATCACGAAGATTGCGTCGGGCAACCGGTTCATGTTCTTGATGCCAGCCAGGTTGGCCTGCAGATGCTTGCGCTCGCGTTCCAGCTTGATGACTTCCTTCTTCGGCAGCAGCTCGTAGCGACCATCGGTGGCCATCTCGTCGAGCTCTTTCAGCCGCTTCACCGACTTCTGCACGGTGACCCAGTTGGTGAGCAATCCGCCCAGCCAGCGCTGGTTGATGTAGAAGCCGCCGCACTTGGTCGCCTCTTCGGCGATCGCGTCCTGCGCCTGGCGCTTGGTTCCCACGAACAGCACAATTTTGCCGTCGGCCGCCAGATCCTGGACAAACTTCGACGCCTCTTTGAACATCTTCAACGTCTTCTGCAAATCGATGATGTAGATCCCGTTGCGCTCCCCAAAGATGTATTCCTTCATCCTGGGATTCCAGCGCTTCGTCTGATGCCCGAAGTGAACGCCCGCTTCGAGCAACTCCTTCATGGTGATGGTAGCCAAACAACCTCCTATTTAGTCTGCATCAGGAGATCAAGGTTTCAAAATTTCAAGGTTGCAATGTTTCAAGGTCAGATCCTGAAGCCTTGAAACTCTGAAACGTTGAAACCTGCCTTCCCGATTGCCATTCCCGTCCCCGCGCCGCGAGGCTCGGGAAGAATTGAACACCTAAAACAAAGCTGTCAACTAGGCAGCCTTCAGCTCTCAGCTAAACCAAATTGGTAACAAAACAAACTCTGTCATTCCGAGCGAAGGCGCTTTTCAGCCGGAGCGAGGAAGCTCAGTCGCCACTGCACTCGCCCAAGAACGGCACCTTAGCGCTTACTGAACTGGAAGCGTTTGCGAGCGCCCTTCTGTCCGTACTTCTTGCGCTCTTTGCCGCGCGAGTCGCGGCTGACATATCCCTCAGCCTTCAACTTCTTGCGCAGTTCCGCATTGAACTGCATCAGCGCACGAGCGATGCCCAACTTAACGGCATCAGCCTGGCCACGAACGCCGCCGCCCAGCACGCTGGCGATGACGTTGAACGAAGCCGCCGTCTCCGACGACGCCAGCGGAGCCTTCGCTGCCGACCGCTGCGCCGGAGTTACGAAATACTCTTCAAATTCGCGCCCGTTCACTTTGAAATCGCCGTTCCCTGGACGCAAATAAACGCGGGCAATCGCCGTCTTGCGGCGTCCCGTTCCGTAGTATTGAACTAACTCTGCCATTTAGCTTCTAGCTCCTAGCTCTGAGCTTCTAGCTTGAACCACCAGAAGCGAGCCTGAAAATCTTCCCAACCCAAACTCGAATGTCATCCTGAGCGGACTGAAAGTCCGTGAGGAACCTTAACGAAACTTGACGCAACCAGCGCAGTCGCTACGAAACCGCGACCTTCCGCGGCTTATATTCGCGCACTTCCAACTTCAGGTCCTGCGGCTTCTGCGCCTGGTGCGGATGCTTGTCGCCCCTGTACACATTCAGCTTCGACAGCATGTGCGCCGCCAGTTTGTTCTTCGGCAGCATGCGCTTCACCGCGGCTTCAATGATCGCTTCCGGCTTGCGAATAATCCGTTTGTTGTAATCCTCGGTGCGCAAACCACCCGGATATCCTGTGTAGTGGTGATACTGCTTCTGCTCCGCCTTCACTCCGGTGGTGCGAATCTTCTCAGCGTTGATCACGATCACGTGATCGCCGGTATCCAAAAATGGCGTGTACCGCGGATTTTCTTTCCCCATGAGGATGCGCGCCACCTGTGAAGCCAGGCGCCCGAGCGTCTGCCCGTTTGCATCCACGACGTACCACTTGCGCACAATTTCCCCCTCTTTGGGGAAATAGGTTGACATCAGAGTTCTCCCAGATTGAAAAAGCTGCGAAAGAAGACCGCTCGTTGATTCCCCTGACGAGGACGCCAGGACCATCAGGCGGGCAACCACACGACTACCAAAGTCTTTAAGATAGCTTAGTCTGCAAAGAATTGTCAACGATGTGTTAATCCCAAACCCTCGATGGTAAGTTATCCGTCGGAGGTGTTGCATGAAGTCAGTCGCAAAGATTTTCGCTCTCTCCCTCGTACTTTGCGTTCCCCTCTGGGCACAACATGGCGGTCACGGCGGCGGTCACGCGGTCGGTGGCGGATATATTCCCAAGCATGGTCCGCCCGCGACTCACGGAACTCCCGCGCACCCAGCGCCGGCGCTCCACGACGAACCGGGTCACCCGGAAGCTCCTCACGTCCATCACAACGGACAGTGGGTCGGTCACGACGCCGGACGCGATGATGCCCGCTTCCATCTTGACCATCCCTGGGAACACGGCCGTTTCACCGGCGGCTTCGGCCGCGGACATGTCTGGCACCTGGCCGGAGGAGGCCCCGGACGCTTCTGGTTCGGCGGTTTCTACTTCGGCGTCGCAGCGTTTGACTTCGGCTTTTGCAACGACTGGAATTGGGGCGGCGACGACGTCGTGATCTACGAAGATCCCGACCACGACGGCTGGTATCTCGCCTACAACGTCAGGCTCGGTACTTACGTTCACGTGCAGTACCTCGGGGCGTAGCGTTTCCGTTTCATTGTTGTACGCGACGGAAGGCGGGGCCTGATACCCGCCAAGTCCGTCGCCTCTGATGGAGAGCGGCATGCCTTCCAAGAAGAGAGCCGCAACTGATGACCGAATTGCTCTTTATGACCGTTTGATCGCGACCCATCCAGCGATCGAGCGCAAAGGCGACACCAATCCATACACATCCCTCAACGGCAACATGTTCACCCTGCTGCATCAGTCACGGCTCGCCATCCGGCTACCTGAAGAAGAGCGCGAGCAATTTCTGAAGAAGTACAAGACGACTCTGTTTGGGGCCTACGGAACGGTTATGAAGGAATACGTCGCCGTTCCTGATGACTTGCTAGAGAATACGAAGGAACTGAAGAAGTATCTCGAACTGAGCTACGAGTACGCCAAGACCCTAAAAGCGAAGCCGCCCACGAAAAAGAAGCACTGACAACGGCTCGCTAGCGTCCCCGAAAGTGCAGTGTTACGTCAGCTTCATGAGCATCCGGATGCCCGTCGCACATACTGGGAGTGAAGGTCCACTGCTTGGCCAGAGCTAACGCCTCGGCGTTCAGATCTTCGCGCTCAGAGCTTTGTACGGTAGCTTCAAAAACCTTCCCGTCCACTCCTACCATCGCTCGAATCACAACGTCGGAGTTCCCGCCGCCAGAGCCACTCGGAGGCTGAGGCATCGATACGCCGAATGGCCGCCGATACGTGGTGCAGAGCTTATGCATTTGAGCATTCATCGGCGGCGCCAGCACGTTCGCATCTGCCGCAGTAAGTTCGGTCATTGTTTGGGCGATTTCCATTCGTTGGACGCCACTCTGCGAGTACGTGATTTTTCCCGGCATCCACGCTCCCGCAAACGAAAAAAACTCGCTGTACTGGACCAGTCTTTCACCAAGCTTTTCCAGCAATAACGTCCCGTTAGCCGCGTCCACGCAAATCTCGTTATTTTCCGTGTGTTGACCACGGATGGTATCGAACGCAATGCAGCGCGCCGCACGGCCGCCCAAGGGTCGCTCCGTAATCGCGTGGATCACATCTTCCCCGTCGAATCGCCCGTTCGAAATCGGGGTAATCCGCAGCACAGTCATTAGTTCTGCCGGCAAAATGTGCGGGCTTCCGGTAACGGCAACCTGCTTCTGCGTCCACACGTTCACCAGATGGTAGTCACCGAAACTGAATTCTTCGCGCCTTCCCGTACCCTGAATCACTACTCGGCTGAAGCTCCCTTCTTGCGCTCCGGCATCTCCAAAGACGCGGAAAGTATCCACCCGCTCAAGGTTAGGGAGCTTTGGAGAGGAACTGACGGCATTCGCCCGTTCCATCAGACGAATCGCTTCTTCTCTCACCTTCAAATCTTGCGAAGCGCTGATGCCAGCTATAGAGAGGACTAGGAGGAGTGCCAGGGCCGGTTTCATCTTCAAAACCTCCAGCTGTGGGACCGATCGACTGCGGAAGCTGCGAATGGGGAGGGGTTATATCTTGTTTCTCCAGTTCTGGATAACCTTTCCAGAACCTCTGGGAAAAACGGCAATCATCCGAATAAGGACCGGAGGAGTTCAGCAAGGTGCAGAGTTTACTCGTACGCCAGCGCATCAATCGGATCGCGCTGTGCTGCTTTGTACGCAGGATATAGCGCTCCCGCGAGCGCACCAACGATCGCGATGACCGTGGCTCGCAGCATCCAGGCATAACTCCAAAAGAGGCGCAGCACGGGCTTTTCGAACATGATCACGCGCCGCGTCGCCAGGCTGATGAGGATGCCGGCGACGATACCCACGATCGCCAGCAGAATGGTCTCGCGCAGCACCACGTTCACGATGTACCACTTCGACGCGCCCATCGATTTCAGAATTCCGATTTCGCGAGTTCGCTCCATGACAGCCGTGTACATCGATTGGAAGATGACGAGAAATCCAACCACCACCGCAACACCAATCACGATCTTGATCGCTAGATCGAAGCCAGGAAGATTGTCGGACGTCATCATCGACAGATATTCCTGCATCGAGCGGACCGAGTACTTCCCCATCCCCGGCCGCGCCTGAATCGATTTGATCACCGCATCCGCACTCGAAGGATCGTCGAGTTTGATATAGAACACAGACGCCCGCCCTTCGGCGATCGTCATTTCCTGCATCGTCTTAAGCGGCAGGAACTTGCGCCCGCCCTTACCGTGCGGAACGATCCCGCAGATACGAAACGACTGATTCAAAATCTCGACCGTGTCTCCGACTTTCTTGTGATTCATGCCAGCATAGAAATCGTCGACGATGGCGTCGTTCGGCCCCTGGAAAGGCCCGCCCGAGAGATATCGGAATTTCGGGGTAAGGGCGTCATAAGTCGCTAGATCGATGCCATAGTCAATCTCGAGTGGCTTTTGGCTGAACGCCCAAATGACCGGAGCCGCGACCTGAACGTGCGGCATCTGGCGAAGGATATCTCCCACCTTCACTGGAATCGGAGCTCCAGACATGCCGATCAGAGCGGATGAACCCGACGGCATCACCATGAGATCCGCGCCTACGCCGACCTGGCTCTCCTTCGATCCGTTGAGCAATCCGTAGAAAAGAGAGACCACGAGCAGGATCATCGTGATTTCAAGCGCAATCGCGCTCGCGGTGATGATTGACCGGGTTGGCCGGTGCGCCAGATTCGCAACCACCATCTTGTTCATCATAGGAAGCCGAAGACAGTCGGAATTATAGAAGATGAAGACTCAGAAGAGGGTGCCCCACCCTTCTCGCGCAATTTGCCAGAGGGTGGGGGTTTTGACTTTACGCACGCCGCTAGAAACCCATTACTTCTCCGCCAACGGCACCACTAAGCTCGATTGCGGCGAGTCCAGGTGCACCACCACCGCGCCCGGCGGCTGCGCCAGCACGAACTGATCATCCCTCAGCGGCTTGTTGATTTCCACCTTCAGCATATTCAGCGTGAGGTCGTATTCCTCTTCGGGCAGCTTGATCTCGACGCGCGACGGAAAGCTGAATCCGTCGTAGTCCTTGTATTCCGCATACCGAGCGTCGGTCGCGACTTTCCCGTTATCGCTGTAAATGTACTGCCGGTGCGGCTTCAAATCGGTGCGCGAAAAGATAATCTTGCGCGCCAGCCTCCAGCCCCCATCAGCCTTCTTGATGACAGTCAACTCGTAGTCGTCCTGCAAAATCCGATGACCTTTGGCGTCATGTTGAATGTCATAGCCGTTTTCGAGCACGGCGATCTCAGTGTCGGGATCGATTCGCCGGATCAGCAACGCCTCATAAATATTCTTCGGGCGTAGGTTCTCCATCGGCTGGTCGGTGCTCAGCGCCGTCACCTGATCTTTGCCGATCACAAACTTGTTCTTCGGAGGAATCCAGAGCTTGAAGTCGCGGCCGTCGCTGACCATGTCGAACGCCGTCGTCCGGACGATGGGCATCAGCCCGGTCATGTGCAGCCAGTCCGGCTTGCGCGCCAGGATATAGCCGCGAATCTCTTTGTAATCGGTGACGTGCCCCTTTTTGATGCCGCCCGCCGAGCTGTCGATATCCACCGTCGCCTTCAGTGATTGGATGGCTTCGGCCTGCTGGTTAATGGTGTCGATCAGCCCCTGTTGCGAGGACTCTTTGAGCGCGACTTTGGAGTACTGGTCTTCGACCGGACGCGTCCGGAAGAGGCAGCCCGTGGTGGGCAGCACTCCCAAGAATACGATAACGGCCCAAAAACGCGAGCTACGTCTCATGAATGTAGAAAAGTGCCTCTAGAAAGATTTGAGTATATCGCGTCCGAAAGGGTTCAAAACCGTAACTACTTGGTTTGCAAAGGGAGTACCGGGGTCGAAAGGCTCCTTTCGCCGGACGAGAGGGCGTCGAATCGAGGGTGCCCCATCCTTGTCTCCGCGCCTTTTGCGGAGACAGAGCCTGCCCTGAGTGGAGTCGAAGGGGTGGGGATTTTGATGTTGTTGAAAGCGGAAAGCATTCCTCCAATAAGCCGGGCTTACCAAAGGCGGCATCACCATCGTCAGGTCTGTCCTCTAACCTCTATCGTCTAAACTGACGCTACCGTGCGAAAGATTCTCTGGCTTTTCCTGATTGCCATCGTCGGAGCAGGATCATGGTTCGCCTGGGCCCTCCTGACGCCGGTCGAGCCTTCCGGCCAGACGTTCGTCATGTTGCGCCCGGGATTCTCCACCCGCCGCATCGCCCTCGAACTGAAAAACGCTGGTGTCATTCGCAGCCAGGAAGCCTTCATCCTCTGGCACTACTACCATCACGGACGATCCCTGAAGGCCGGCGAATACCTTTTCGACAAGCCTGCAAACATTATCGACATCCAGAAGCGCCTCCGCCGCGGCGACGTTTACTTCCACACCGTGGTCGTGCCCGAAGGCTTCACGATGTTCGACATCGCGCGCGCGATCGAAGCCGCGGGACTCGGCCCCGCCGAAGATTTTCTGAAAGTGGCGCAGTCGGACACCGCGCTGATTGCCGACATCGCCCCCGACGCCCGCTCCCTCGAGGGATATCTCTTTCCCGACACCTACCAGTTTTCCCGCATGATGACCATGCACGAGATGGCCGCCGCCATGGTCAAGCAGTTCCGCCAGGTGGCGTCGCAGATCGGATTGCTCTCGACTTTGACTTCAGGAGCCGCGGAAGGTGTCGCGGAAAGCGTCGCCGCTCGGCCTCCGTATGAGGTCGTGACCATGGCCTCGATCGTGGAGAAAGAGACTTCTGTCCCGGAGGAACGTCCCGAAGTGGCGAGCGTCTACTACAACCGCCTCGCCAAGCGCATCGCGCTCGACGCTGACCCGAGCATCATCTATGCAGAGCTGCTTGCGGGGACATACCAAGGCGCGCTCCATCACGCCGACATGAGCTTCACCTCGGCCTATAACACCTACCGCAACGCCGGACTGCCTCCGGGCCCGATCGCCAATCCAGGACGCAGCTCCCTCGAAGCCGCCATGCGCCCCGCAAAAACCGACTACTACTATTTCGTCGCCGACGCCCAGGGCCATCACCGCTTCGCCCGTACCATTGAAGAACACAACAAGAATGTAGCGGCGTACCGTAAAGCCATGCGCGGCGACTAGAGTTTTATGTGGCGACAGCCGCCTTCGGCTGTCCGCGGATCGCGCACCGATCAGACGCCCATTGCCATTGAGGGGATCCGGGAACACAACGTGTTGCTAAGTGTCCGCTAAATTAAGACCCTGGCGGGTGAATCGGCGGACTCGGACAACTTCCTGACGCGTGCTGGGTTCTAAAATGTTGCGGCGATGATTGTGTGCTCCGGGGAGGCGAGTTTGGCGAAGCGCTCACCTGAGTTCTTGATATGTTTTCTGATCGTAGGGCTGTGCATGGCGCTCTGGGGATGTGGCGGCTCCCGCTTTTGCGGCCTCGCCTGTCGTCCCTCCACCCAGTACAATCCTTTTCTCTATGCGACGACTACATCCAATCAGATTTTGGGCTTTTCCATCGCGTCCACGGGGGCGTTGACCCCGCTTGCCGCTAACACAGGACCGGCAGATTCGCAGAGTACTGCGGACGAGTTTGGGCTTCTCTTGTTTGCTGACAGCTCTTCGAACAAGGTAGTAGTTGAATCGGTGACTATCGAGACGGGAGCCCTGACGCCGGTTGCCGGCTCGCCGTTCACTCTAGGTTCTGCTTCGGGTGGTCCGAACAGCATCATCGTCTGGCCATCCGGGCAAAGCTTGTACGCGAGCGAACCGAACGGAACGATTGTCGGCTATAGCACTCCCGGGGCCGCGACGATGACCGTTCTGCCCGGCTCACCGTACGCGGCGGGCATTGCTCCGACACAAATGGCCGTTGCCCTGCTGCCGAGTTCGGGCTCGCCCGCAGCCTCGCTCTATGCCTCCGATTCGGGCGACCCGAACGGGGGGATTCTCGCGTTTGCGGTTGCCTCGGATGGATCGCTTTCCCCGATCGCCGGCTCGCCCTTCGCCACCACTCCGAATGCTGCGCCTTCGTATCTTCTCAACACCTCGAACAGCGCCGGCGACCAATTCTTGTTCGTCTCTTTGTCGAACGCTGGCCAGATTGCGGGATTTAGCATCGATAATGCAACCGGGGCGCTGACTCCGATTCCAGGATCCCCATTTACTGCGGGCAAAGGTCCGGGCACGCTTATCAATGGTATCGCCAACGAACTATTCGTGATCAACACCGGCGATCACACCGTAGAGGCGTTCAACATCGCGGCCAATGGAGTGCTCACGCCAATCAGATCGCCCGTCGCAGTGGGTACTGCCAACGGCGGCATCGCCCTCTACCTGGAGGAGACCCAGCCGTCCAGCCCGTTGTACGCCGCTGATACCGCCGCCAGCAGCATTGACATCCTGAACGTCGATAACAGCAGCGGCGCCATCAGCGCCGGCGGAACGGTTCCGGCTTCCAGCCCACCGCTGCAGTTGGCGGTATATGACCAGTTTCCGCTCCCGTAGAAGCGCGACCATGACTCGACTCGCGTTTGACCGTCGATGATTGAGCTCGTCTGCTAACGTCAACAATGCGAGGCGACTGCTGTGCGCATGCCTCTCGAAGTCAGCATTCGAAGTCGCTCGAGGATCGAAGTATCAAAAGGCCGCAGCCGTTCCCTTCGCCCGTTCAAGCGCCTTCGAAACCTCGTCCACGGGAGCCCGATCGTTCTGGCTCTCTCCCTTGAAGATGTAGCGGATGCGGCCGTCCCGATCGATCACCAGCGTCGCCGGGTGCGCGATGTCCCAGGCATCGACTCCAATCCGGTGATACACGCCGTAGGCCTTCACCACCGCGCGGTCCTCATCCAGCAGAAAAGGAAAGGGCATCGGGTGCGACTGCAGATATTTCTCGGGTTCCCACATGCCGTCGCGTTTCTCCGCCGCAACGCAAGCCAGCGTTGCTCCAGCCTGCCAGATTGCCGTACTCAACTTCGTCAGCTCGGCCATGCGCCGGCGGCAGTTCGGACACCACGTCCCGCGCAGAAATTCCAGCACGACCGGGCCTCGCGCCATTGCTGCCGATAAGGAAAATGTCTCCCGCGTATTCGCCGAGCGAAGGCTGAAATCCGGCGCTTTGGACCCAATCCCGAGGCTCTCCGTGATGTTCTTCATGTCGAAAGTACGCACCCGGGGAGCGCCGCGGATTGCCGGCTCTCGCCTCGACAGACGAACATCGGTAACCCGTCAGGGTTACCGCCTATAATCGCCCGGTGAGTCCAGACGAACAGAAAAGCTTGCGCCGCATTCTCGGCCTCGACGTCGGCGCGCGGCGCATCGGCGTCGCCATATCGGACCCGCTGGGCATCACCGCGCAAGGCCTTGAGACCCTGCATCGCAAGAACAAGAAATACGATCTCCAATTTCTGAACCGCGTCATCCGCGAATACGCCGTGGAGGAGATCGTGGTCGGCCTGCCTCTCCGCATGAGCGGCGCCGAAGGCATCCAGGCCGGGAAAATCCAGGAATTCGCCGAAGACCTGCGCAAGCGCTTCAAGCTACCAGTCCACCTTTGGGACGAGCGCCTCACATCCGCCGAGGCCAACCGCCTCCTCCGCGAAACCGACCTGTCCATCGAAAAGCGGGGAAAAGCGGTCGACCGGATGGCTGCCATCCTGATCCTGCAAGGCTGGATGGAATACAGCGCCTTATAACGATAGCGCCGGCGGCTCGCCGGTTGTCGCGCGGTGCGATCCGGCGCTTTCCCGACGGTTCTTACTTATCAGCCAGTTACAATACAGTCCTCTCGCCGATGGGGCTCAAACTTGCCTTCCCGCCGCTCGAGGAGTAGCATGGTTACAGTAGATTTTCAGCGCTTCTCCCCTCGAACCCTTCGCCTTTTGGTGCCCAACTATGAGCGGTTCCGATCTGAATTTCCACATCGGCGATAAGGTCGTATACCCCAACCATGGGGTTGGCATCATTGAACAGATCAGCAGCCGTTCCATCGGCGCGAATGTTGAAAAGTTCTATCTGCTCCACATCAAGGCTAGCAGCCTCAAAGTAATGGTCCCCTGCCAGAACGCGGGCAGCGTCGGACTGCGCCGGGTCGTCCGCAATGGGGACGTCCAGAAAGTGCTGGACCTGCTGTCCATTGGCGAAAATGGCGGCAACGGAGACTGGAAAGACCGCTTCAAGGAAAACTCCGACCGCATGCGCACCGGATCTCTGCTCGAAGTCGCCAGCGTTCTGAAGAGCCTCATCGCCCTGCACCAGGCGAAGCCGCTCTCCTTCCGCGAAAAGAAGATGCTCGAGCGCGCCCGCTACCTTTTGGTCAGCGAACTGGCGATGGCCCGCAACTGCGAAGAGGAGAAGGTTGAAGAACTCCTCACGCTTACTCTCGCCAAGTGCAATCTGCGCTTCCCCGAAGCGTCGGAATTCCAAGCTTAGGAGTCTGTGGAAGAGCGGCCCTTTAAAGGCTGCGTCAGTGCCTAGAATCCACCCGCGCCCTATCCCCGGGTCACCCGTATAATTTCCCCGGATGGCCAACGCTCCCCTACCCTTCGGCATTGAACGAACCCTGCTTCGCCTCGACAGCAAAGATCCCTATCTCTGCCTGCACTTCGTTATTATCTTCGTCCGCGATCAGGAACTCAGCCTGCGCTTTTTTGCCGATAAGCTCGAGTTTCGGGTCATAGTGGACCACAAGTTTGAGGATGGCAGGCGCTGGATCGAAGTCGCTCCTCCGGACGGCACGGCTCAGATCGGCATCTCGCTGCCCGTTCCCGGCACGGACCCGGAAAAAATCATCGGCGGCGAAACCTCCATTTACTTCCTGACGGAAGACATCCATGAGAAATACAAAACATGGAGCGATCGCGGCGTTCACTTTCAATACCCGCCCGAGGTCCCTTCCTGGGGTGGACTGCACACCCGCTTCGAAGATCCAGATGGAAACTCCTTCGGCCTTGTCGGCTTTGATGAAGTGACTCGCGGCGTCGAAGAACACCGTCGCGCGCTGGCCCGGAAATACGAAGCCGAACGCCGCGCGGCGCAGGAAATGGAAATCGCCAAGCAGGTACAAGCCCGGCTCTTTCCGCAAATTCATCCCGAGCCGAAGACGCTTGAATACGCCGGCCTCTGCCTGCAGACCCGCGAAGTCGGAGGAGATTACTTCGACTTCCTCGATCTCGGCCAGCATCACCTCGGCCTCGTCATCGGAGATGTCTCGGGCAAAGGCATCGCCGCCGCGCTTCTCATGGCCAACCTGCAAGCCAACCTGCGCAGCCAGTCCACCCTCGCCTTGAGCCAGCCTGAACTTTTCCTAAGCTCCGTCAACCGCCTCTTCTTCGAGAACACCTCCGACAGCGCCTTTGCCTCGCTGTTCTTTGCCACCTACGACGACGCCTCCCAACTCCTCCGCTATGCCAATTGCGGACACCTCTCCGGACTCGTGCTGCGCGCCGACAACACCTGCGTGCGGCTCGAATCCACGGGAACGCTCTTGGGACTTTTTCAGGAGTGGGATTGTTCGATGGGCGAATGCCAGCTCTCGCCGGGAGACACGCTCGCCCTTTACACCGATGGAATTACCGAAGCCTACAACGATGCCGGAGAAGAATTCGGAGAGCAGTCACTCATCGACCGGTTACGCGAGTATCGCCATGAGCCCTGCCAATCGGCGGTAGAAGCAATCACCAGCGACGTCCGCCGCTTCAACTCGCGCGAGCAGCACGACGACATCACCCTAATCCTGGCAAAGTGCCGTGAGAGTTCCTAGTTGTCGGGTTTCCCCTGTCCCCTCCGTGGTAAGTGTGGTTGAAGGGTGTTTACTGAACCTCGCCGCACTCCCGAGCCCGCTGCAGCAGCAAGTTTCGCTCCCGCGCATTCCGCGTCATCGATGCCGCCATCTCGAACTCTACACGCGCTTCGTCGAAGCGCCCCAGCTTCTTCAACAAGTCGCCACGGACGCTCGGCAACAGATGGTATCCCCGCAATGCACGATCATCACGCAGCAAATCGACTAACTCCAATCCTGCCGCCGGACCAGACGCCATCCCCACGGCCACAGCACGATTCAAGTCGACCACGGGGGACGGTGCGACTTCCGCGAGACTGGAATAAAGTTCCGCGATGCGCGCCCAGTCCGTATCGCCGGCGGTCGCGGCTCGCGCGTGACAGGCAGCGATGGCGGCCTGGATCGCGTACGTCCCACGCATTCCACCAAGCTGTTCGACTCGAACGAGTGCAGCTATGCCGCGGCCGATCAGCAACCGGTCCCACTTCCCACGATCCTGATCGAGTAGCAGGATAGGTTCTCCCGACGGGCCCACGCGAGCTCTCGCGCGCGATGCCTGAATCTCCATCAGCGCGACCAGTCCATGCGCCTCCGGTTCTTCCGGAACCAGTGCCGCGACGATTCGCCCCAGCCGCAGAGCCTCTTCGCACAGCGCCGGCCTCAGCCAGTCGTCTCCGGCAGTTGCCGAATAGCCCTCGTTGAAGATGAGGTAGATGACTTGCAGGACTGACGAAAGCCGCGCCGTAAACTCGGTCCCGCGAGGCACTTCGAAAGGAACGTGCGCGTCGGATAACGTTCGCTTGGCGCGAACGATTCGCTGCGCAATCGTGGCTTCCGCGACCAGGTGCGCACGCGCAATCTCGTCGGTCGTCAGCCCGCCAAGCAAACGCAAAGTGAGAGCAACTCGCGCTTCGGTCGAAAGCACCGGATGGCAGGCGATGAATACCAGGCGCAACAGATCGTCGCCAATGTTGTCATCCATGGCAGCCGCCAGGTCGGGCACGGTGTTTTCCCGCTCGGTAAGTTCGCGGCCCAGTTCTTCATGCTTGCGGTCAATGAGTTCGTTGCGACGGAAGAAATCAATCGCCCGATGTTTCGCGGTAGCCATGAGCCAAGCTCCCGGATTGTCCGGGATGCCTGACTCCGGCCACTGCTCGAGAGCAGCAACGAGGGCGTCCTGAGCCAGCTCCTCGGCACGGCCCACGTCGCGCACGATTCGCGTGAGGCCTGCGATGAGGCGGGCGGCCTCGATTCGCCAAACCGCCTCAATCGCGCGATGAGTCTCGGTAGTTTCCACAACCACCGATCACATCATTTCTATCGCTTCAGCGCAACCGCTGCCGCCTCCTGGCGGGGCACCGCATATGGCTCTGCGGCGTTCTGCTCGTAGATTTGGCGCAACTCGCACTCGCCTTCCCCGGCCACTTTGAGAAAGTCCTTGGTGAGCTGGATGGCTTCCGCTTTCGAGTCCGCCTTCAGGATGGCGAAGCCGCCTACCAACTCTTTGGCCTCGGTGAATGGCCCGTCGGTCACGGTCACATTGCTGCCGGATCGCCGCACGCGCGCGCCCAGCGCCGAAGGTAGGCAACCCTCGGTCGCCACCAACCAGCCTTTTTTCATTCCCTCTTCGATCAGCTTGCCCATGGTTTCCATTTCCTGCTGGCTGGGAGGGGTGGTCCGTTCCGCCGTCATATAGATGCTTAGGAATTTCATCGTCGTCTCCTTGTGGAATTCGCTCACTTTGTTTCGCTTGGGCACCGGATCCCGGTGGCTTTGGCCTGAGATGTCCGCGCTCTATCTATACGTCGAATGGGAAATCGCCAGTTCGACATCAAATTAGAAAAATGATTATTTTTTCGCGGCAACCTGCTGGCGGAGCTGCTCGCCCCGTTCTTTCGCCTCAGGGGTCAGGTTCTCCCCAAAATCCGCCGCCTCGAATACCGGACGAATCTCGACCTCTTCGCCTTCCTCAAATGGAGCCCGCTTGACCCACTCCACGGCCTCCTCCATCGAACGCACCTGCCACAACCCGTAGCCGGCAATCAGCTCCTTGGTCTCGGTGAATGGTCCATCAATCACGGTGCGCTTTTCGCCCGAGAACTTTACCCGTTTGCCGTACGAGCTCGCCTTCAGCCCGTCGCCGGCCAGCACTACTCCTGCCTTTACCAGCTGCTCGTTGTATTTCCCCATCTTCGTGAGGCCCTCCGGGCTGGGAAGCACGCCAGCCTCGGACTCCTTACTTGCCTTTACGATGACCATGACTCGCATTGTGGTTTCTCCTAGTGTTGGTTTGCGGCCAGATTGAAAATCCCTCAGTCCAGCCTCTATATGAACGTCGAACGAGGAGGCGCCAGATCGACAGACGGACGTCCAGGTATTTGACCGGAAACTTAAAGCTAGGTCCAGCCGCCGAAATTTGGGGGGGGAGCTGGGGAAGAAATCTGACTGCGAAAAATGAGCGGTAAGTGGGAATTAGAAGCCTCGAAGGGGCGCAATAAGAAAGCCCAGGACGGAAGTCCTGGGCAGGCCGGAAAAACTCAATGAGTCCCGCGAGGGACGGTACTAGCGGCGGTCAATTTCTTACCGGTGCGGATCGAACTCCACTTTCACCGTCAATGTCTCCTCCGACCCGGCTGGCACGTACTTCCACTGCTTGATCGCCTTCATCGTCGACTGGCCGAGAATTGGGCTTCCACCGAGCAGCTTCGTGCTCTTCACTGCCCCGTTCGGCGCAACCACCACCTCGACGCGCACCACTCCGCCGATGTAGAGCCGCTTCAAAGCGTCCGGATAATCCGGATCGATCCGGGTGAGAACTTTTCTTTCATCGGACGCGCTGGTTTCATACGTCTGCGCCGCCCGAGCTGCCGCTCTAACCGAAAATCCGCATAGCAGAAGTAACGCCAACATCAAGACGAACCCCGCCTCGCCCGGCTGGCGGATTACGTCTAAGCATTTCGACATGATTGCATCCCTCGCGATCCCGTTACGGCAATTCCAGACTGAGCTGATAAACCTCTTGCGTGCTGCGGTCGCGTACGAACATCCATGATCCATCCGGCGCGCGCCCGCTCCAAACGCCCAGCGCGCCCATATAGCGATCCAGCGCTTCCAGCACAAAAACCGGTTCGGCCTGGTTCTCACCGACCTTCACTCGCCGGATCGACTCCGCGTCATCCACCAGATCGTCGAAGTACAGATATTTGCTGTCCGCCGACCACACCGGATAGTTCACCGCTCCCGAAGCCGTAATCCATTTCGACCACTTCTGCGTTTCAAAATCAAAGAGCAACAATGCTGTGTTGTCTGGAGAAAGCGCGGCAATATGCCGTCCGTCCGGCGACCACCGCGGGCTGAACAGCCCTGCCGATCCCGGCACGGTCTCCGTCTTGTGAGTCTTGAAATCCAGAACTCGTATGCTCAAGCCGCCCGCATCGTGGGCGAAGTCTCCGAACATCAGCTTGGACCCGTCCGCCGACCAGTTGGCGTCGATCTGACTACCGGCTTCTTGCACCACTTCTTCCGGCGTTCCGCCCTGCGACGGCACCAGATACAGCTTCCACGATTCACCGGGCTTCAGGCTGACGTATGCGATCTGATTGCCATCCGGGGACCACTGCGGCAACGCCGCTCGTTCGCCCGGCGCAGTCAGTTGCAGCCGGTCCGAGCCGTTGGCTCGCGAGCGCCACAGCGTTCCCTCGGGGATCGCAACGTACGTGACCCACTTGCCGTCCTTCGAAAAATCCAGATCCGTCGCTGAGAGTCCCGGAATCACCGGCACGAACTTCTTTTTCCCCGGCAGGTACTTCACGACTTGCACCGCGGGCTGCACACCGATCGCCCATAGATTCTTGCTGCCCCGCGCCGCCGAAGCATTTCCAAACGACATCGGTCCAGCGGTCAATGGAACTGGGGCTGCGTCCGACTCCGATAACGCCCACAAAGCCGTTACCACCGACGTCGTGTTCGGCATCGTCTGGCTGGCCTGGAAAATGTAGTAACGCCCATCCGGCGTCCAGCTGCCACAGCACGCCGTCGTCTTGTACGGCCAATCGCTCAGCAACGCATGCGGATGCGATCCGTCGCGCCCAACTTCCCACAGCGCAGTCGTGTTCTGCTCGGTGTCGCTGACCGTAAACCGGATCCTGGTTCCATCCGGCGAAAAGTGAATGGCGAACACCGATCCGCTCGCCGTGTAAAGTGGATGCGCATCATCGCCGTTCGCGCCCGAGATATAGAGGACCGATCCTTTGGCGAATGCGAGTTGCTTTCCATCGGCTGACCAGCTCGCATCGCGTCCAGTAAGATCGCCCACGCGCTCGGGAGCGCCCGCCGCGACCGGCAGCGTCCAGAATTCGCTGTCGCCTGAGCTCTTGGACTTCGAGGAAACCAGCAGCTTCGAGTGATCGGGAGACAAATCCAACGCCTGCAGATTCGACAGCGGACTCGCTACTAACGACCGGTCCGAGCCCGGCAACGCCACCTTGGCAATTACCCGATCCGATGCTGGCAACTCCGTCACATAGAGTTCTGAGCCATCCGCCAGCAGGTTCGATTTGCGATAGCCGTCGTGCGTGATCTGCGTGATCGACGTGACTCGCGGCATCGGCCCCGACGCGGCGCCTCGCACCATATTGCCCTGATACGTGCCGGCCAGGATAATCATCCCGACAATCGTGATCGCCGCCAGCACCAACCGGATCTTAAGATCCGACACTTCGTCATATTTATTGCGCATACTCCGATGTTAGGACGCAAGATTCCCTCCAAGAATCGAAAATACATCCCGGAGATTACGGGGGTAATCTCAAGCGATCAGGCCAAAGCCTGCCATTTTCACGAAGAACCTGTCATTCCGAGCGAAGCGAGGAATCTGCTCCCCGCCCGGGCCGAACCCCGGACCCCGGGTTTATAATGTTTCAAGCCTTGCCGTAACCCGGCCGCTAGTAATCCATGACAGAGTTAATCAAGAAAAAACTGCAGGAAGAGATCAACGCGCTCGAACATGAGTTGATCCACGAACTTCCGAAGGAAATCAAGAAAGCCGCCGCCCTTGGCGACCTGAGCGAGAACGCCGAGTACCACATGGCAAAGCAGCGCCAGGAGTTCGTCAAAGCGCGCGTTCGCCAGCTCGGCAAGCGCCTCGCCGACCTGTCCATGGTCAACATGAACAACATCCCTCACGACCGGGTGGGGCTCGGCTCGACCATCAAGGTCTACGACAGCACAAAGGAAGAAGAAATCGAGTACAAGCTGGTCACCAGCGAGGAATCCGACGTGGCGACGGGAAAGATTTCGACCACCAGCCCGATCGGCCGTGCCCTGCTCAATAAGAAGGTAGGAGACGAGGCCGTCGTGGTCACGCCTAACGGAAAGCGCACGCTGGAAATTTTGAAACTCAGTACGATCCACGAAGAAATCGATGGCCAGGCCCCGAAAGAGGCGCAAGCCTGATGGCATGTTTAGCTTGAAGGGCGTCATCCTGAGTAGTTTGGTTTAAATCGGCGTCATCCCGAGCGGAGCCGGTTTTCAGGTGGAGCGAGTGATCTGGCGTGGGTCACCCGTTGCCGCAAGTCGTTACGCACTTGACTCCCTCGGCAGACGCGCGTGAAATAAATCGTTACTTTTTGCGAAACGATGCGCTTCGCATTCGACAACTCGGTGCGCCCCCAATGAGCGTCTCCTGGACCTCCGCCTTCGGACGCGCCTGCGGCGTCCTTCTCGACACCATCGTCCGCTGGCTGGCGCTCTCCCGCATCAATCCCAACGTCCTCACCTTCATGGGACTTGTCGTCAACACCTGGGCCGCGATCCTGTTCGGCTCGGCCAACGCCAATAACCAGAAACGCATGTTCATCTATGCTGGACTGGTCATCATCTTCTCCGGCTTCTTCGATCTGGTCGACGGACAAGTCGCCCGCGCCACCAACCGCGTCACCCGTTTCGGAGCCTTTTTCGACTCGGTCGTCGACCGATACTCCGACGCCAGCCAGTTTCTGGGACTGTTAGTTTTCTACGCCCGCGGCGGACGATTCTTCTGGGTCGTCCTCGCCGCCTTCGTCATGGTCAGCTCGATCATGGTCAGCTATACGAGAGCGAGAGCCGAGAGCCTGATCGGCTCCTGCCGCGTAGGATTCATGGAGCGCCCCGAACGCCTGGTGCTGGTCATCCTCGGAGCGTTATTCAACCGCATGGCACCGGTGCTGTGGGTGATCGCCGTCCTGAGCACGATCACAGTCATCCACCGCATGCGCTACACCTGGACCAGAACCCAAGACCCGCCAGTAAGCCTGAGCCCCGGCCAAGCCGCGTAGCTTGTAGACGTGGCGTGAGCGCTCCGCACGCGACTGACTGATGCAAGAATTCCAGCCTCAGGACGCGGTACCATGATTCCCAGCTCCCATGCTCAAAGCGGCCGCAGCTGTCCTCGTTTGCCTCCTGATCGGCGCTGCGCTACTGCTCCGGCTGCGTCCGCGGTGGGTCGCAGGGTTTAATCTCGCCGTGACCAATCGCTATACAGAACCCTTTGCCACCTCCCTTCCCGGATTCGGTGTTCTCACACATTTCGGGCGCAAGTCCGGCCGTCAATTCCGGACCCCGCACAATGTTTTCCGCGCTCCTGAAGGATTTCTCATCGCTCTCACCAACGGCCCAAACAGCCAATGGGTGCAAAACGTTCTCGCCGCAGGCCGCGCTGAACTGGAGACTCGTCGTACTCTCTACCATCTCTCCGCACCCGAAGTTATCCATGATCCCTCCCGGCAAAATTTCCCGCTGATCGTGCGCGTAGCCCTGTATATCCTCGGTGCCGAGTATTTTCTGCGGTGCTCGATTTCCAATTAGTCGGCACTCGCGGTTCCTCAATGGCACCTGCTATCCTGACCAGTCGTTTTCGTGACACACCTGAATTCAAATGCCGACTGATCCCGTTCTGGTCGTTCATGGCGGCGCCTGGGCCATGCCCGATGACATGGTCGACGCCCATCTCCGCGGCGTGAACAACGCGCTGGCTTCGGGATGGCGCGTGCTCGAGCGCGGCGGCTCGTCACTCGACGCCGTCGAGGAAGCTGTCGTCATCATGGAAGACGACGAGACGTTCGATGCCGGACGCGGCAGCTTTCTGAATCGCGACGGAAAAGTCCAGCTCGACGCCCTCATCATGGACGGCGCCACCCTCCGCGCCGGCGGCGTGGGATGCGTCGAGCGCTTGCGCAATCCGGTGCGCGCCGCGCGCAAGATTCTCAGCGAGAGTCCCCACGTTTATTTCGTCGGGGAAGGCGCAGAAAAATTCGCCGCCGAGCACGGCGTCCCGCTTTATAAGAATGAAGATCTGATCATCCCGCGCGAAGTCGAGCGCCTGCGCGTCTATCAGGCCGCGCAGGCTGATTTAAAGCAGTCTGGATCGAAACCGGACGGCAACGACTTGTTCGCAGGCTCCGACGATACAACCATCTCGCACGACACCGTCGGTGCTGTTGCGCTCGATCGCGACGGCAACATCGCCGCCGCCACGTCCACGGGAGGTACGCTGAACAAGGCTCCCGGCCGCCTCGGCGATTCTTCCCTGATCGGATGCGGCTGCTACGCCGACAATCTCAGCGCTGCGGCGTCCACCACCGGATGGGGCGAGCCGATCATGAAGCTCGTGCTCGCCAAGTGGACCGCCGACCGCATCTCCGCCGGAAACCTGCCCGAGTGGTCCGCGCAGGAAGCCATGAACTATCTGAAGCAGCGCCTCAACGGACACGGCGGCATCATCGTTCTCAACCCTGAAGGCCACATCGGCATCTCCCACAACACACCGCGCATGGCCTGGGCGTACAAGACCGTGAAGAAACAGGAGGCAGGCGTCGTGCGCGAGAATTAACTGGGTCTCAACTGGCGGAGTGAAACTCCGCCCGCCCTTTCGCACGAAAGTCACGTCGCAATGCCCGGCCTAAACGTTGTCCGTCTTTCAAATCCCCAGACGAACGGAGCAAACGACGAACGACCAATGACCAACGACCCCAGTCATTACCTCGGTTAATATTCTCTGACCCCGATTCATGCTGTAATCGCCGCGGATGGCGTCCACCAGCAAATGTCCGAAGTGCGGGGCCGATCTTACCGGCGCCACGACATTCATCTGTCCGATGTGCGGCACCAGTATCATGCCTCGGCAAAGGGCGAACATCTGGATCGTCATGCTGATTCAGATCGCCGCTTCGGTCGTGTTCATGGTGGTGTTCCGGTTTCCGAAAATCATGATCGTGATCTTCGCCGTCATGATCGTCATCGGCACGGCGTTGTCCTCCTGGGCAAAGACTCGGCCGATTCCCATTCCAGGACCACCGATGCCCTTGTCGCGTCCCGTTCTGCTTCGCTTCGCCAGTCTCGGTATCGCGATCTGCGCCCTCGCGATCGTCTGCTTCCTGCTGTTCGGATCGGTGATGTTCCTGAACTCGTGGATGCGCTGGCACCAGTATGAAGGGCAGCGGTATCACCACAGCGATTTTCAGGTAACGCGGGTCTACTTTCACAGAGGATCGAAGGGCGGAGTCGATCTCTATGCCAGTGGCACCGTTGAAGGCAACCCCGAATGGATGAATCTCAGTCCATACGTTCACTCCGTTCACTCCCAAGTACACAACGAGGACGAGCTTTCCTCGCTGGTTCCTGCGGACACAATCATCCCAATCTATTTCTTCCCCAGCCTGAAGGGACGCGCTCGGACTCAGCTTGACACCGGCGTGCCGCCAGCGGAAGAGGGTCACCGTGCGGCGCTCGAAGCAATGCAATACGGCCTGCTCGGCCTGGTGGTAAGCGCCGGAATCATGTTCGTACTGTTGCGAGTGCGACGTTCCTGCTACCTCGAATCCTGACATCCTCCGCGTTGGAGCCGTTCGGCTCCTTGACAGGCAGAGCGCCCTGGGGCAATATTCAACCGTTTCAATAGGCCGGATTGAACGATTTTTCCCGGCATCCAATGCCCTCGTCTCCCCCGTGATTGTCGCGAGGGATGCCTATCGCCTTTCTGGGAGCAACACCATGTTTTCTCCGCAACAGCGGCCCGCGCGCACTCTTGTCGTTGTGTTTTTCTGTTTCGCCGCAATTTCGGCACACGCGGCCGGCAGCTACATTCGTGTGAACCAGATCGGCTACGAAGCTGGACATCCAGGTCGCGCCTTTCTGATGACGACCCAGGCGCTCACCGACTCGCACTTCAGCATCGCCGACTCGACCGGGCAAACCGCAGCATCAGGCACCGTTGGCGCCCTGCTCGGGACATGGGGAACGTTCAACGTCTATCCGATCGATTTCACGTTGAGAAGGCACGACAGCTACACAATCACCGTGACCCACGGAATCTCGGCCACGTCGTCCCCCTTCCGCGTCGACACGCCGGAGAATCTATACACCACCCCACTCGCCAACAATCTCTACTTCTACGAAAACGAGCGCGATGGCGCGAATTTCATTCCAACTCCGCTGCGCACCGCACCCGGACATCTGAATGACTCTCACGTCACCGTGTACAGTTCGCCTGCGTTTGACAACAACGACAACATCATCGGCGCGCTCAACCCGACCGGAGCGACGATCGACGGCGAAGGTGGCTGGTGGGACGCCGGCGACTATCTCAAGTTCGTCCAAACACACAGCTACGTCGTGGCGTTGATGCTGATTGGAGCGCGCGATTTTCCCGCGCAGATGGGACCCCGCTCGATCACGTCCGATTACACCTCCGAAGCGCGCTTCGGCCTCGACTGGCTGCGGAAGATGTGGGACGACTCAAGCCGCACTCTTTACTACCAGGTCGGCATCGGCACCGACTTTGAAAGCTTCGATTACCTCAGCGATCACGACATCTGGCGCCTACCCCAGGTCGACGACACCTATGCCGGCAAAGATCCGACGTACCAGTACATTCGGCAGCGGCCGGTCTTTGTGGCAGGCCCGGCCGGATCGAAGATCAGTCCCAATCTTGCCGGACGTCTCGCCGCCGATTTTGCGGAATGCTTCCAGACATTTCAGCAGACCGAGCCCAAGCTGGCGCGGCGATGCCTGCTCAACGCCGAACATATTTTCGATTTGGCGGACACTTCGTTCTCCGAAACTCTGCTGACCACGGCTCCTTATGATTTCTATCCGGAAAGCGCGTGGGAGGACGACTTGGAGCTCGGCGCGGCCGAACTTTACTTCGCTCTCCACCAATGCGGCAAGTGTCAGGACCTACCCCACTCCGATCCGAATCACTATCTGCAACTGGCGACGCATTGGGCGCACGCTTACATCACCGGCCCCAACGACGCCACCGACACGCTCAATCTTTATGACGTGAGCGGCCTCGCGCATTTTGAGCTCTACCGTGCGATCGAGTCGGCGGGAAGTCCAGCGGGTCTTGCGGTCACGAAAGAGCAACTCGCCAATGACATTGCGAAGCAGATCGCGAAGGCGGTGAGCAATAACGCCGGCGATCCGTTCGGTTTCGGCCTGCCCTGGGGCACCTACGACAGCATCGCGCACGGCGCCGGACTTTCCGTCATGGCCGCGGAATACAACTATCTGCGCCACAACGATGACGCCGCCAATGCATCCCGCCGATGGCTGGGAAACATCTCCGGCGCGAACGCCTGGGGCGTGACCTTCACCGTGGGCGACGGCGACACGTTCCCCGACTGCATGCAGCATCAGGTCGCCAACATCGTTGGATCGACCAACGGCCAGCCGCCCGTGCTCGCCGGTGCAGTTGTCGAAGGCGCAAACAGCTTCCCTACATTCGGATTTCTCGATGGAATGGTGAACTGTCCCACGGTCCGAGGCGATGTCTACAAGAGGTTCAACGGCAATGGCGCCGTGTACAAAGACAACGTGCAGTCCTACTCGACCGACGAACCGGCGATCGATCTGACGGCCACGTCGTTTCTGATGTATGCCTGGCGAATTGCCGGAGGGCCAGTAGGCGCTCCGTAGTCCTCGCGAATTTTGTCGAGTTAGACAACACTGTGGGACTTCGTGAAAGCGCCGCTCGTCCCTTCGACTTGCGCACGGAGGATGCTGCGTCATCCCGAAGGCGCGCGCTTTTACCAGCGCGCCAAGGGATCTCGCGTGAACAGGAACAGTCTCTCCACTCACAGATAGAGGAAGTCCGAAGAAGCCCCGCGCCAGATCCCTCGCTCCGCCTGAAAAGCCGATCCGCTCAGGATGACGCAATTGAAGACTTACAACCACCCCCTCGTTCTCGCGATTCTTGCCGCTTCAACGCGATTACTCGCCCCCAGCTTGCTGATCGCTTCCGATAGATAATTCCGCACTGTGCCGTCGGACAATCCCAGCTCGCCGGCGATATCCCCGCTGGCCATGCCTTCGCCGGCCAGTCGCAACACCTGCCGTTCGCGATCGGTCAGCGGATCCATTTCCGCCCACGCTTCCGTAGCGAGCTCTGGATGAATGACGCGCAGTCCCTGATGCACGCGACGCACGGCATCGGCTAATTCTTCCGCACGCATATCTTTCAGCAGGTATCCGGAGGCTCCGGCCTCGAGCGCGCGGCGCAAGTATCCTGACCGGGCAAACGTGGTAACGATGACGACGCGTGTTCCAGTCTTCCGCCTCTTCAACTCCGCCGCTACGTCGAGCCCGCTCATGAAAGGCATCTCGATGTCGGTGATGAACACGTCGGGCTTGTGCGCGAGCACCGCTTCCAGCGCGTCTTTGCCGTTGGGTGCTTTGGCGACGACCGAAATGTCGCCTTCAATTTCCAGCAGCGCTGCCAGCGCGCCGAGCACCATCCCCTGGTCCTCGGCCAGAACTACGCGGATCGTCTTGCGATTTTCCTTCGAGATGGGATTCAATTTTCGGAACCCTGTCCGGCGGCGACTGATTCTCTTAACGGCAGTGTGATGGTCAGGGTCGTGCCCGAATGGTTGGTACGCTCCAGCGTGCCTCCGAGCATCTCGACGCGTTCGCGCATGCCGCGCAATCCGTTGCCATCGGTGCTGGAGCCACCGAGTCCATCGTCGTAAATCTCCAGGCGGCAAGAACCGTTTTGCTGATCCAGGCGCATACGGCAATTGCGAGCCCGCGCGTGGCGGACAACGTTGGTTACGGCTTCGCGCACCGCGAGAGAAAGGACGCTCTCTTGCATGGCCGGAATCTTCATCGTGGCCGCAGCGTCGCACTGCACCGTCAGACCCGCGGTCTCGAGAGTGGTTTTCGCCTGCGCCAGTTCGGCTGCCAATCCTTTGGCGCGGTATCCACGAATCGCGTCGCGAACTTCGGACAACGCCTGGCGAGAAATCTCCTCCACTTCGCGAATTTCTTTTCCCGCGCGTTCAGGGTCGCGATCGATCAGCTTGCCCGCAAGCTCAGATTTCAGCGTGATCACCGACAGCGTGTGACCCAACACATCGTGCAGATCGCGTGCAATGCGTTCGCGTTCAGCGACCTTGGCCAGATGTTCGATTTCTTCATTCGCCTTCCGCAATTTGCGGTTCATGCGATTGCGCTCGGCAAAGAATGTGTTTCCCGCGCCAATGATCATGGGAAAAAGCGCAGAGTAGAACAGAACCCAGTTGTTGACGTGCAGCAACAGCCCTTCGATGCCGCCGATCGCCCCAACGGTAGCTAAGCCAACGACTGCCGCGGTCTTGCTGTCGACGCAAAACGGGAGCATCGCCGCCGCGAAGATAAAGAACGTGCAAGCTCCTCCATTGATGGGTTGATATAGCAAACCGAGCAGCACCATCCCGCCGATGTGAACGATGGCTCTCGGATTCTCAATGGCGAATAATCCGAAATAGAGACAGAGGAATACGGTCGCGCCGAGGGCGTCGAGCAGCCAGATTCGAAGCGCAGCGTGACTAACCACTGGGTCGATGAAAAAGAAGCCGAGATAAAGCATCCAGAGCAGAGGACTCCATCCGTGGTCCTTGTCCCTGAGAATCGTTCCCCAGGGCTTCAGTTTCCACGGACTGCCCGTCTCGCATCGTTCCCCGTGATCGTAGGACATCAATGGCATAGGTCTATTTTCACCCCGGCAGTCAATTCCGGCCACTCCGGAGTGCCGGCCCGGTACCGTACCACACCAGCATCGCAGCGGGAATCAGCACGACGAGCCAACTCTCGCCCCCGAACATGGCGACCAGCCCGAGAAGGATCAGTACGACTGGCCATCCCATCGACCTTTTTGAGTTTGCGCTCATGATGCTCCTCCTTATCGCAGAATCGCCACCGAGTCTAGCCGTACATCTTTTCCTGATCGCGCTGGAAGCCGATGCGCGCCACGCCCAGGCAGATCATGGTGAAAGCCGCGAGCACTTCCCAGTGCGTTGCATTCGATTCGTGACTCCCCGCACCCACAATTCCCAACGCAAGTTGCGACAGGTGATAGGAGGGCAGCACCAGAGCGATCTGCTTCACAACTTTGGGCAGGAACATGAACGGAACCCACAGCCCGCTGCAGAACGACATCGGCAAGTAAATCAAGTTGATGGTCGCAGGCGCTGAATTGGGCCCCGTGAAGTAGCCGACAGCCAGCCCCATCGCGGAGAACGGCAGAGAACCGGCAACCAGAGTTCCCAGCAGTGTCGCGAATTGCGAGACGGGCATCCGAACTCCACCCAGCGTGATGCCCAATGTGAACAGTGCCATCACGATGATCGCGCTGAAAATCATGCTGGTCACAACCTTCGCCGTGAAGTATGCAAACGGCGGCATCGGACTGGCGCGCTTCACCTGCAGCCAACCCAGGCCGCGGTCCGAAGCAAGGCCCGCCGCCGTTCCGAACAGCGACGCGCCCATCACCCCGAAGGTCCCATACGTCGCGATCAAGTACGTCGGAATGCCCGTGCTTCCGATCGCCTGATGCGCGTTCAGCACCAGCCCGAAGAGAACGTAAAACATGATCGGGAAACTCAGCACCGACGCGGTGTACATGCGCAGCCGCAGATTCTTGAGGAACTCGTACTTCGCTTCCTTCAAATAGATCGTCGCCGTGTGCTGCGGGGAGCGCTGAACCTGCGCGTTGCTTAAGGTCATGGTAGCGGTGCTCATTTGGAATCTCCTTCGAAACTGCGGCTTCGTCCGTTGGATTGGCTTTAGTTTTTCGAGCTGTCCTGGGTCAGGGCGAGAAAGGCTTCTTCCAATCCGGCGCTCGTGACCTCAAGGCCCGACAGCGTTGCATCACGCGCGAGCAGTTCGCGAACCACCGGCTCGGCCATCCCGGCATGAAGTTCGACAGCTTCGCGATCTTCCACTACTTCGGTGACGCCGGGAATTTGGCGCAGCGTGCTGATGTTCAGACTTGTGACGCACCGAATGCGCTTTCCCGCGGTTTGCGCCTTGATCGTCGCTGGAGTTCCTTCCGCGATGATTTCGCCCTTGTTGATCACCGCGACGCGGTCGGCCAGAGCGTCGGCTTCCTGCAGATAGTGAGTCGTGAGCAGAACCGTCTTGCCCCGGCTGACCAGGTGGCGGATCTCGTCCCACAACATGCGGCGGGCTTCCACGTCGAGTCCGACGGTCGGTTCATCCAGAAAGAGCAAGTCGGGATCGCCGCAGATGGCCAGCGCGAACAACACGCGTTGCTTCTGACCGCCGGAGAGATCGCCAAACTTGCGGTCGCTCAGCTTCTCGAGTCCGGCAGCGGCCAGAATCTGCGCCGGCGGCAGCGGCTTCTCGTAATAAGAGGAGAACAGATCGATGTGCTCGCGGACCCGCAGGGTTTCCGGAACGCGCCCCACCTGCAACATGGCGCCGGTGCGCATCCGGTTTTCGGGATTCGAAGGGTCGCCACCAAACACTCGCGCTCGTCCGGCGTCGGGCTGCATCAGCCCCAGCAGCAATTTCACCGCGGTCGTTTTGCCGGCGCCGTTCGGCCCCAGCAGCGCCACGACTTCTCCGGCACGCACCCGGAAATCGACTCCGCTCAACGCGCGAATGCTGCCGTAATTCTTATTCACGCCTTCGAGGCTGGCCACAACTGCATCTGTACCGAATTGCACTTGGCGTTCGGGCTTTTCCATGGTTGCGATCATCTTCGTGTACCCCCGCGTCCTGGCGCTTGCTGCCGGGATGGTTGCATTCCCGTTCAGTACAGGCATCATCGAGCAATTCGGATAGGCGCACCAGTGCCATCCATCACGCAATGAGCGTGACAAATGTCATCCGGCTTCGAACGCAGGCAGATACCCAGTTAAAGAAGAGGAGTGACGATCAATGTGAGGAGAAGGCAGCGCGGGGAAACCTTGTGGGCATTCGCCCCAGATTCTCCTGCCTGATTGCCTGTTACGAAATCCGAACAAAGAGAAGAAATCCACCAACCGGGAGTGGGCGCAAAATCCGCGCCGCTCATCATGGTGATGCCCAGCATATGCAAGTTTGACGGGGCGAAACGCGTGTTCTGAATTCGTAACAGATATGGCAGATCAATTTTTTCGGCAGATTTGCAACCGCAACCCACCCCGCCTTTGGTATGATTCCAGCACTTTGTTGGGAGGGTCTACGGTGCTGCCCGCCGGAAAAAGTCTTCGCACACTGCGTGAAAAACTTGGCCTCACGATGCGCGACGTGGAAAACTCCAGCGCACGCATCGCCGAGCGCTATCGCAATGAAGAATTCTCCATTCCACCGAGCCGGCTTTCCGACATCGAGACCAAAGGCATTTTACCAAGCATCTACCGGCTCTATACACTCTCCATCATTTACCGGCGCGACCTGCGCGAACTGATGTCGTGGTACGGCGTCGACCTTAATAATATGGCCGCCGACCTCGGCCTGGTTTCGCCGCCAAAATCGCACGTGTCTGACGCTCTCTCGGGACTCTCTTCCGTTCAAGTTCCCGTGCGCATGGATCCGGGATTCGACGAACGGCGCACCAGCAACCTGGGACGCATGGTAGAGCAGTGGGGCGTGGTGCCGATCGCTTACCTCTCGCAATTTGCCCACACCGATTTCACGTATGGATATGTTGGCACGGAAGATTTCACGCTCTATCCGATTTTGCCGCCGGGCAGTTTCATCCAGGTGGATGAAACTCGCAACCGCGTGGTGGAAGGCTCATGGCGATCCGAATACGAGCGTCCCATTTATTTTGTGGAAACTCGCGAAGGCCACACTTGCTGCTGGTGCAGCATGCGCCGCGAAGAAATTATCCTGCAACCGCATCCGCTGTCTCCGGTTCCAGTTCGAATCTTGCGCCACCCGCAGGAAGCAGAGGTTCTCGGACAGGTGGTCGGTGTGGCTATGAAATTGACCGAGTGGCGCGCTGTCGATTCTTCTCCAGCTTCGAAAGCGCCAGCAGCACTGAACTAAGGTGGCTGGTGGCCGGCGACTCCTGCCTTCCCGCAGGCAACAAGTCGTCAAATTCTTCCTGCATTTTCTCGACAAAGACGTGAGCCGCGATTCCACTGCCGTGGCTCGATTCTCTCAAGTCCTCCACCAGAATTGGTAACCGCGTACGCAGTACTCCAGTAACCACCTCCGCGTGCGCCGCCTTCAGTGCCCGCTCGGACGCCTCCCGCCCGTGGACGCTCTCCATGCCCCAGTGCTCGTAGCGCCCTTGCGAGCGGCGCAGAGAAGCGAGATAGGCGAGTTTGCCAAGCAAGCCGGAAACGGCCGCCAGCGTGGTTTCCTTTATATCCTGCAAGGCAGATTTCAGGGTCATTTTGTTACGAATTCCGGACGCTCACAGCTTTGAAAGCCGCGTTGCGCCTGTGGCGCCGGTCATGAAAGTATCACGTTCCAATTCGCAGTTCACTAAGGAGAAAACATCGTGAAACGTGTGCTATTCGTGCTAGGAACCGCCGTACTGATCCTCAACTGCCTCGTCATTCCAACCGTGGTTCGCGCTGATGGCACAGGGGGCACGACGAGTTGTGGGAGCAACGGCACTTATTGTAAGCCGTAAATAGGCCGGGACCGAGCGACATTGGCTCTGTTGTTACGATTACCGAACGAAGTTGCGAGTAACTTTGCGGGCCTGCAGCATTTGACTGTATAGTCTTCGGAACAGTCATGCTGCAGGCGCACTCACTGCTCTGGCACTACCTCTGGCTCTCTCCACATCTCCTCAGCCTCGCCCTGGTCGTGTTGGTTCTGCGCAGCGACTTCCGGCGGCAGTACCCTTTTTTTTGTTCTTATCTACTCTTTGCCAGTCTCGAAGGTCTGTGCCTTTATGCGCTCGATGTCGCTCCCAACGTAAGTCCCATCGCTTGGTGGCGCGCGTTTTGGGGCGGTATCGTCCTGGAGGGAATGCTCAAGTTTGTCCTGATCGGTGAACTGTTGCGCCATCTTCTACGTTCATGGCCATCGATCGCTAAGCTCGGACGCAATCTAGTGTCTGGCGCCGGAATTCTTTTGGTCTTGGTAGCAGCGGTTGCCGCTGCATTCTCTGCTCCCGATAACGCACCATGGTTGGTTGGCAGCAGTCACGTTCTTTCGCAAACTATCTACTTGGCGGCCGCTGGGTTGATCGTTTCCGTGTTCGCGGTGGCCGCTTTCTTTCACATTCCCTGGGAAAGAGTCACGTTTGGCATCGCCTTGGGGGCGGGGTTGGTATGGTGTGAACACCTCGCGATTTGGGCACTGGTTGCCGGAGGCATCGTTCGCAATCGAGGGTGGGAAGATTTGTTGAACATGGGCACCTACCACCTCGCAGTTCTTATTTGGTACTACTATCTGCTTTTCCCCGGGAACAAGAACGGGTCGAAGAAGCCTCCGAAGGATCGTTCCGACGATCCGCCAGTGGATCCTCCCTCTGCTTCGTCGTCATCCGGCGCACCAACGGATCACGAAGAAACTCTCAACGATTGGAATCGCGAATTGGAGCGCCTCATACACCAATGACTCTGGCCTATGTTCTTGTCGTCGCCGCGGTACTGGCGATTGTCTTCCTTCTCTGCATCCTTGCTTGGCAAAAGCGGCAAACCTCGCCAGATGCGAGCCTCGCCCCGCACATTCAACCGCTCGATATCGAGGCCTTCCGCAATCTGATCGATCCCGCCGAGCGCGAATACCTGCGTCGTCGCTTGCCGGGCCCCGAATTCCGCGACGTACAGCGAAAACGCTTAGTCGCGATGGCAGCTTATGTTCGAATTGTGGGCCAAAACGCCAAACTCCTGGTAGACATTGGGAACCAAGCATTGTCCGCCGGAGATCCACAAACCGCTGAGGCCGCGCGCCAACTCGCCAATAACGCTCACACACTCCAGGTCAATGCCTTTGTCGCGCTCTGCTGGATTCGGGTTGCTTGGCTGTTGCCGGATTACGGCCGATCCCCGCTGGCCATTCTCCACGGCTACGAGCGGCTGAACGGTTCCGCGATGCTGCTGGGGCGTCTGCAAAATCCGTCAACACCAGTTCGCATTGCAGCGATCTCGTAATCGCAACCGCAACGTTCTTCTCTCCGCTTCGAATGGCGGATGCGCGAGCGAAATCACAATCCCGCTCGCGCCGCAAATCCATCAGAAGAATCCATGTCAACACACTCCCATGATGTGAACCCTTCGTCTCGAAATCCGCTGTTCAAGAATCAGCACCGCATTACCTTGGAAACGACATGTCACTGACTGCTGACTTGTTTTCAGGGATGGTTCTGTTATAAAAACCGACGGGCAACTAAGCAGTCCAATCGTCGAGTGAGTACATCGGCAATCTGCCGTGGGAATTCGTCCCACCGTCTGCTCGCGTCCGCGAGCTCAAGGGAGAATCTTATGCTCCGCACAGTGAAAACGATTTCGATGTCGTTCTTCGTCCTGCTGCTCTCCGCCGTTGCGTTTGCGCAGGGCGGCTCCGCTACCGGCGATCTGCACATCAGCGTGAAGGATCCCAAGGGAAACGGCGTCACCAACGCCACCGTCACCGTACAGGACGTAGCCAAGGGACTAGAACGTACCGCGACAGGCGACGGCCAGGGCGGATACAACGCTCAACTTCTCCCTCCCGGCAATTACACGGTCACGGTCGTAACTCCAGGATTCACCAAGGTCGAGAGTACCGGCGTCTCCATCACGGTTGGTGGAATTGTGGAACTACCGGTTTCGCTGACGGTGGCCGGCGGCAAGGAAGTCGTGGAAGTCAGCTCCCAGGCGGAACTCGTCGAAACCTCTCGCAGCTCGACGACCGACACCGTAGGCGAACGGCGCATCGAGAATCTTCCCATCAACGGACGCAACTACATCAACTTCACGCTCACCGATTCGCAAGTCGTGCGCGACAACGCGCCGAACACGGGCGCCGCCCCGACCTCGGGACTCAACATGAGCGGTCAGCGCGCGCGTTCGAACTTGGTGAATGTCGACGGCGCCGACGCCACCGACAACTCGACCAACGGCGTGCGTTCGACGGTCTCGCAAGAAGACGTGCAGGAATTTCAGATCATCACCAACAACTACGCGGCGGAATATGGACGCGCGGCCGGCGGCGTGGTCAACATCATCACGCGTTCAGGCTCGAACGAATTTCACGGTGACGTCTTCGGCTACCTGCGCAACCGCAACTTTCAGGCAGTGAATCCATTCAGCACGGTTCCGAATCCTGCATACACACGCGTGCAGGCGGGCGTGGCTTTCGGCGGCCCAATTAAGAAAGATAAGACTTATTATTTCTTTTCGTACGAAGTGACGCGCCGTCATGAAACCGGATTCTCTTCCATCGGACAGGGAAATTTCGGCCTGACCCCGTTCGACGCCTCCGCATTCTTTCTGCAAGCACCGGGATCGGTGAACCTTCAATTGACTCCGGACCAGGCCGCATTCCTGGCTAATCCCGCGGTCGACGCGACCGTCGCCGCCAGTCCCGCTTACGCGCAAGAAGTTGGACAATATCTGAGCCTGACAGGCGCATCCTCGGGCATGGCCGTCAACGGGGCCTGGCCGACAGGTTTGGTCGAGACGCTGACTCTTGGCGGGCTCTCGAGCTTCTCCGGATTTCCCACCAGCTGCCCGCCTCCCGGACCCTGCTTCGTTCCCGGCTCGTACCAGACGCTGACCTCACAGGAGGGCAACTTCCCCGTATTCGAGGGGACGAGTCTTTATTCGCTGCGCCTCGACCAGAACGTCGGCACGACCCATCGCCTAACCTTCCGCGCCAACGTCAGCCCCAGTACCGTGACCGGCATCGAAGTGAGCGGGCAGGATCAGCCCTTCGGGCAGAACGCATACTCGCGCACTTCGCAGCAGACGTACCGCGATGTCACCGGGGTGTTTCAGGATACGTGGACGATCGGCGCGAACAAAGTCAATGAATTCCGTTTCCAGTATGCCCGCCGCGGCTTGTCGTACTTCTACAACACAAAGATTCCCGGAGGCTCTGATCCTGCCGTCAACATCACAGGCGTCGCGTATTTCGGACGCGAGCCCTACTCGTTCATCCAGCGCGTCGAGCAGCGTTATCAGTTCACCGACAATCTCTCGTGGACCATCGGCCGCCACAACACCAAGTTCGGCGCCGATTTCAACTATCTCCCGTTAACCGCAACCTTCACCGTCAACTATGGCGGCGTTTACGATTTCGGAACGTTCAGCTCTTCCAGCCTCGGCTTTGTGAATCCCAGCCCGACCGGCTTGCCGAACTTCCCAGATCTGTCCGCAGTGCAAGCGTACGGCGCCGGTCTGCCGGGAGATTTCATTCAGGGCATCGGCAGTCCAAGCGACACCTTCCGCAACGTTCCCATCGGCGCGTTCTGGCAGGATTCGTGGCGCGTCAACCAGCACATCACGCTAAATTATGGCGTGCGCTACGACGTAGAAATTCCACCGTCATTCAAAGCGCCGCAGGGACTCGCGGCATCAGCCTACAATCTGCTCGGTCTGCAAAAAGGAATTCAGACCGACAAGAACAATATTCAGCCCCGCATCGGCATGGCGTGGGACCCCAGTGGAACCGGCAAGACGGTCGTGCGCGCTTCGTACGGAATGTTCTACGACCACCCGCTGCTGGGGCTTTATTTCCTCGGCGACGCATCCGACGGTTCCTCCAGCGGACAGCTGGCATTCGCGGGAACGTCGGTATGCAGCGGGGCAGGCAATCCCGGCAACCTGAACGCGATCACCATCTTCCAGGGACTTCCGATCAACGTTCCCAGCGCGGCCAATCCCTGCGCAGCGACTCTGAATCCGGCTACCGCCGCGGCTCTTGGATATCTGCCCAACCAGCAGCAATTTCAGGCGCTGAATTTCCCGCAGTCGGTCTTTCTCAATCAGAATTATCTCAACCCTTCGACCTTCCAGCCGCTCGGATTCCAGCCGTTCGGATATCCGCAGTCGAAAAACTTTGTGTACGCATATTCGCAACAGGCCAACCTCACCGTCGAGCGCGATCTGGGCAAGGGATTCGCTCTCAGCCTCGCGTACAACTTCAACGGCGGACGCCATCTGAACCGCCCAATCAACGCCAACACCATTCGCGGCGACTTGATGGTCGCCAACTACGAGGCGGCCTACTACGATGCGCTGGCCAGCAGCACTTCGACACCGGCCAGCCCGTTCACCGTGAGCGGTTGCAGTCCCGGTGGATCGGCAACGTCTCCGTTCCCCTATGTCGATGCTTCGCTGATGAACTTCTTCCGGCCCGGCGGATTGAATCCTTCGATCATCGGCGCTTACGCGTCGGTCGGAGACCCGCTTCATTGCATTACGCAGGCTGCGACGTTGGTAAGCACCATCCCCGGATTCAACGCGAACTGCAATCCCGCAACCTTCAGCGGCTGCGTGCCCTTCGGCGATATGGACGCCAACTACTCCAACGGCAGCTCGATCTATCATGGCTTCAGCGCGAACCTCCGCAAGCGCTTTACCAGCCACTACGAGTTCCTCGCCTCGTACACCTACTCCCATTCGATCGACGATTCAACCGACTTGGAATCGACCCTCACCCCGCAGGACAGCTACTATCCCGGCAACGACCGCTCGACGTCGCTCTTCGATCAGCGGCATCGCTTCGTGTTGAGCGGCGTGTACCAAACGGGAAAAATTTCTGGCCATGGCTTCGCCGGTAAGGTGATGAGCGACTGGACGTGGGCGCCCCTGCTCGAAATCGCCTCCGGACGCCCGTTCAACATCGTCACCGGCAGCGGAGACAATCTTCAGCTCTCTTCGTTAACAGGCCGGCCCAACACAACGGTCGATCCCGCTTGCGGCACAGTCTTCGCGTCCAAATTTTCTCCCAGCGGAACGTTTCAGGAGCCATGCATCAACGGCTTCGTCGCCAGCGGCAAGGTTCCGACACTGTTGCAACTGGACGGCAATCTCGGCCGCAACGCGGGCGTCAGTCCATGGACTGCCTTCGGCGACATGCGCATCTCCAAGCGCGTTTCCTTCACTGAGCGTTTCAGCATGGATCTGATCGCCGACATGTTCAACATCGCGAACAAAAACAACGTGGCCGCCGTCAGCCCGCTGTTTAGCAATGCCGGCCAGGCCACCGCCGCCTACGACCCGCGCCAGTTCCAGTTTGCGATGAAGGTCAACTGGTAAGCTGTCCCGCTTGAGAAGTAAAGATTTGCTTGTCATTCTGAGGCGGGCGCTCTTCGCCCGCAGAAGAACCCCACGCAACCGGCGAACACAACGGCTGCGTCCGCATTTCTTCCCCGACAACGCGCAGAGCGCCGGTCGACCGACGCCAGCGCCGGAAGCCGGTGTTACACTTTTCCCTTCACCCATCCTTGGCGCTTGCCTGGAGCCCGCTCCGCAATGTCTGAAACGCAACTTCCCACCACTCGCACCCGTGTCGTCCGCGAACCCGATCGCGCTGTCTACGAGCGCGAAGACGTCTACCGCATCCTCGATGAAGGCTTTCTCTGTCACGTCGGCTTCACCGTCGACGGCCAGCCGTTTGTAATTCCGACCTCGTACGGCCGCAAAAATTCGAACCTCTACATCCACGGCTCGGCCGCCAGCCGCATGTTGCGCCAGATGAAAGACGGCGTGCCCGTCTGCGTGACCGTGACGCTACTCGATGGACTCGTGCTCGCGCGCTCCATCTTCAATCACTCGATGAATTACCGCTCGGTCGTGGTCTTGGGGAAGGCAATGCTAGTGGAGGATCCGGAAGAGAAGTTAGGGGCGCTGCGAATTTTGTCGGAGCACATTATCCCCGGCCGCTGGGACGACGTGCGCCAGCCGAACGAGCGCGAACTGAAAGCAACGTCAGTTCTGCGTCTTCCGATCGAAGAATTCTCTGCGAAAGTGCGTCAGGGCCCGGCGATCGACGACGAGGAAGATTATTCCTTCCCGACGTGGGCAGGCGTGGTGCCGCTGGACACGACAGTCGGAGAGCCGATCAACGATCCAAGATTGGCGCCCCTTCGAGACGTTCCGGCCTACGTGAAAAACTATTCGCGCCGATAGTCGAAAGGGTGCCCCATCCTTGTCGCGTTTTGTGCGACAGGGCGGGGATTTTGACTCTCGAGAGCAAGCAGAAAGCCTCGCCAGACTTAAACCAAACGATCTCGGCGATCTCAGCGCTCTCCGCGGTGAATGGTTTCTCGGCATCCAGCGTCCCCAACCCATTGACTTCATTAGTAAAGAACTATATCCTTACAGTAAGGGACATGAGTAAAGATGAAGTATTCCAGTTCCATCAGCTCCAAGGGCCAGGTCACGGTTCCCCAGGAAATCCGTAAACGTCTGGGCCTCGCCCCCGGAGATCGGATTGATTTTGTCGTCGAGGGAGACCGCACGGTGATTCGTCCATCCCGCTCCGACGAAAATCCATTTGAGAAATATAGGGGCGTGCTCGGTCCATTTCCCGGAGGCGAAAAGGGAATCAAGGCATGGGTCGACGAGATGCGCGACGACGAACCATAACGTCCCAAGCTGCAGATGAAGACCGCACTCGATTCCAACATTCTTTCCGCCTTCTGGTCGAATGAGCCGTCGGCCGCGCGCATTGAGCAGGAGTTGAGAGCTTCGCGCGCGCAAGGCGGCTTGGTAGTTTGCGCGCCCGTCTACGTCGAACTCACGGCGCACCCACTGGCTTCACCGGGCTTTGTAGATAAATTTCTTGCAGAAACCGGGATCGCCGTGGAATTCATTCTCGATGAGCCGGTCTGGCGCAAAGCCGCGGAGGGTTTCGTAGCGTACGCCCAACGCCGGCGCGTCTCTGGTGGCACCTCCCCGAAACGCGTCTTGCCAGACTGCCTGATCGCTGCTCATGCGTTGCTTTGCGCAGATCGCCTGTTCACTCTCGATCCCTCGCGCTACCAGCAGGATTTCCCAAACCTTCGGATTATCTGAGCGGCGTAGCCCAAACCTAAGTGTCTGGAATTCCCCTGGGCCCCTGTCTGCCCACTGTGGTGAAGGGTTTTGCTTTATGGGATCAGCAGCAACTTTCCCGCGAGTTTCCGCGCTTCCATATCGCGATGAGCCTGCGCCGCATCGGCCAGCGGATACGTCTTCGCGACCCGCACCTTAAGCTTGCCGGCAGCGATCATGCCGAATAAAGCGCTGGTGCGGGCGAGCAATTCTTCGCGAGTTGCCGTGAAGTGCGCCAGCGTAGTCCGCGCCATGTAGAGCGAACCTTTCTCGGATAGCCTTGCCGGGTCGACCGGTGGGACTGCGCCGCTCGACATCCCATAAATCACAAGCATCCCGCGCAACCGCATGACATTCAGATTTTTTTCGAATGTATCTTTGCCGACGCCGTCATAAACCACGTCGACGCCCTTGCCGCCGGTCAGCCGCTTGACCTCTTCTTCAAAATCCTGCTTCGTGAAGACGATGACTTCGTCCGCGCCGGCCTCGCGCGCCAGTTGCGCCTTGGCATCGCTCGATGCTGTTCCAATCACTCGCGCTCCGATCGCCCGCGCCATCTGCACCAGCAGCAATCCAACTCCGCCCGCAGCCGCGTGTACCAGCGCGGTCTCTCCCGCTTTCAATTTGTGCGCGTCGTTGGACAGGTAATGCGCGGTCAGCCCGTGCACCATGGCCGCCGCGGCCTGCTCGTCGGTGATGGATGCAGGCACGGGCACGAGATGTTCTTCGGGCGCGGCAGCATATTCGGCATACGACCCCAAAGTTCCACTCCAAGCGACACGATCACCGGCCTTGGTGAATTGCGCCTGCGGACCGACAGAAGTGACCACTCCCGCGCCTTCCTGCCCAGGAATAAAAGGCAATGGCGTGCGCAGGCGGCCATCGCGAAACTGGCCATCGATGGAGTTCACTCCCGCGACATTGACCTTCACGACGGCTTCGGAGGGTTTCGGTTGGGGCGCGGGAATCTCGACGAACTCCATGACTTCAGGACCGCCGGTATGAGAAACACGAATGGCTTTCATAATCGTTGCTGTGAATGCTAACTCAAATCCCCGTCATCAACCTTTGTCATCCTGAGGCGCGCTTTTGCGCCGAAGGACCTATGCACTCGCCGACAGCATCGACGCAGTGGGCAAGTTGCACAGGTCCTTCTCTTCGCTAAGGATGACAAGAAAAATGGAGATGACAACGAAGACTACGGCAACAGCAGCAACTTCCCGGTCGTCTTCCGCCCTTCCAGGTCCCGGTGCGCCTGCTGCGCCTGCGCTAACGGATACGTATGCTCGATCCGCAACTTCAGCTTGCCGGAGGTAATCATGCCAAACACTGCGCTCGAGCGCGCCACCAATTCCTCGCGCGTTGCAATGTAATTTCCCAGCGACGGGCGCGTCAGATAGAGTGATCCCTTCTGCGTCAGGATGATCGGATCAATCGTGGGCGCCGCGCCGCTCGATCCACCGAACAGCACCATCATCCCACGCGGACGAAGAAGGTTCAGTCCTTTCTCGAACGTCGTCTTACCCACTGAGTCATAGACGACATCGACGCCCTTCCCTTCGGTCAGCCGCTTGGTCTCAGCTTCAAAATCAGCTTGCGTATAAAGAATGATTTCGTCCGCGCCGGCCTCGCGGGCCAGTTTGGCTTTCTCGTCGGTTGAGACTGTGGCGATCACGCGCGCGCCAATGGCGTGCGCCATCTGCACCAGGAGCAGTCCCACGCCACCGGCGGCCGCATGTACCAGCGCCGTTTCGCCGCGATTCAGTGGATACGTGTCGTACGCGAGATAGTGCGCCGTCATTCCCTGCAGCATCGCGGCCGCGGCCTGCTGATCCGTCACGCCCCCGGGAATCGGCACCAACCGGTGCGCCAGCACCGCGGCATATTCCGCATACGCGCCCAGCAAATGACACCACGCAACGCGGTCGCCGACTTTGACCGACGTCACATCCGCGCCCACCGCAGTCACGACGCCCGCGCCTTCCTGTCCGGGCGTAAACGGCAGCGTCACTTTGTAGCGTCCCTCGCGGTGATACACATCGATGAAGTTCACGCCGGACGCGGCCAGTTTCACCACCACTTCCCCTGCCTTCGGTTGCGGAACCGGCAACTCCACCAGTTCCAGCGCCTCCGGCCCACCAGGTTGCTTGACTTGTATGGCTTTCATAGGAATTTGGATTCGCGCGAGCCCTGGAAGATTCCAGGCAGTCGAACTCTGCTGTCCGCGCTGGATTATACCTTGCAGACGTTTGCATCGCGGTCGCCATCTCAGTTCCCGTCGCGGGCTCGTCTCGCTCTGCTACACTTCCCCTTCCCACGCAAGGAGGCCCCTCATGGCCGAAAAAAAGCCCCAGACCTTTGCCAATCACACGCGCTTCGATCCGCCGTTTCACTTTTTTCTCGCTCCGGTGTTCGTGATTGCATTGATCATGGCGCTGATCCACTTCTTCGTGCATTTCGGCCACAGCAGCATCCGCGGGAATTTTCACTCCTTCTTGATTGTGCTGCTCGCGTTCGCCTTTCTGACGTTGCTGTTCAAAATCCGCCTCTACGCGCTCAAGGTGCAGGACCGCGTCATCCGCCTCGAAGAGCGCCTGCGCCTGATGCAGCTTCTGCCGGAGCCTCTGCGCTCGCGCATTCCGGAATTGACAGTCGATCAGTTATGCGGCCTGCGCTTTGCCTCCGACGCAGAACTGCCGAAGCTGGCCGAGCGCGCAATGAACGAAAAGCTCTCGCGCAAGGACATCAAGCAGGCGATCCAGACCTGGCGTCCGGATTACTGGCGGGTCTGACGAAATATCAGCGGCACACCAGGCCGAAATCGAAAATCGAGAGAGACAGTTCGAAGTTCCACCTCGCGTCGCAGGAGAAATGACATGGCTTCGTTAACCGATCCTCTAGTCAAGCAATTTCTGGAAAAACCTTACATAGCAGCCTTGGCCAGCCAGAACCCGGGCGCCTCAACCCACATGGTTGCGGTGTGGTTTGGGTTCGACGGCACACACATTTTTGTTGCCACGGCCTCACGCAGCCGCAAGGCGCGAAACCTCAAAGCAAATTCAAAAGTATCTCTGATGATCGACTCGCGGGACCCTGTGGCCTCCTGTGGCATCACCATCGCCGGCACAGCGAAATTCCTGACCGGGGATGCTTCACAACAGAAAAATCACGAGATTCACAAAAAGTACTTGAGCCCCGCTGCGATCGCGGATCCAAAGGTCGGACCGGTCTTCGCCGGATGGGACGATGTCACAATTCAGATCACCCCGGATTCCGTCATCTCATGGGACATGCGGGAGGCCGACCGCCAGGTCTTCGGCCGGGCATTTGAAAACAATCCGTCCTACCTGTTGCCGCTGGAACGATGAACTCGGTCGCGACACATGGTAGACGACCGGTATTTGTAGCTTTGCTCCTCTGCGTACTCGGTGCAACAACGGCGGCGGCGCCGCCGGCACAGCGTCGCGTCGACTCCTACCAGATCCTCCACACCTATCCGCACGATCCCAACGCGTTCACGCAGGGATTGATCTACGTCGATGGCCACTTGTACGAAAGCACCGGGCTCAATGGGAAGTCATCGCTGCGCATGGAGGACCTGACGACCGGTCAGGTCTTACAGCAGTACGACGTTCCCGGCGAGTACTTCGGCGAAGGCCTCACCGAGTGGGGCAGCACGTTGATCCAACTGACGTGGCTGTCGCACAAAGCGTTCATCTACGACCGCTTCAGTTTCCGGCTGCTGAAAACGCTCTCCTACCAAGGCGAAGGCTGGGGTTTGACGCATGACGAATCGCAGTTGATCCTGAGCGACGGAACTTCGTATCTTCGATTCTTGAATCCCGACTCCTTCCTTGTGAACCGCCGCCTCCACGTGGTCGACGAGGAAGGCCACGCGGTCGAAAATCTGAATGAACTGGAATATATTCACGGCGAGATCTACGCCAACATCTGGCAGACGGACCAGATCCTCCGCATCTCCCCGCGCACCGGAAAGATTCTGGGCCGCATCGACCTCGCCGACATCATCGACAAGCACACATTGCAAGGCGATGGCGCCGTCCTCAACGGCATCGCCTACGACCCTCTCAGCAACCGTCTCTTTGTCACCGGAAAGCTCTGGCCCAAGCTTTTTGAAATCAAAATCGAGCCGAAACATTAAGAAGGGATTTTGTCATTCCACTCCAATCCCTTGTCATTCCGACCGAAGGGAGTCTGCTTCCCGCCAAAAGACTCACCGAATGACGTCTCATGCCTAGTTGGATCTCGAGACCCTGGGCGCGTCCTCTTGCCAACCGCTCCAATGCCCTCGGCATCCTAGCTCCACCTTGAGTTATAGGTCAGCGCGGAAAGGCACTTGGCACTCGGGTCGCGGCTGGCAACGATTTTCTGAGTAACCGTGCCGAAAGTAACTGTCTCGATCTGCTTTCAGCGATTGACCTTAGGTCCGCCGGGAGTTACGATTTTTGGTAGAATTCACGGGAATTTAACGCCCAGGGAAGGCCGCGCATCTCATAGAGAAAAAATGCGATTAGTCAGCCACTATGTCCGGACCATCGTGCTCGCCTCCCTCGCTCTGGCTGTTTGCGCCTGCCAGTCAGCGCAGCATCCCGCGACGCTGCTGCCCCCGGCAGATCCGCCGGCGCTGAAACCCGCGGCCCAGGCCGCTCCGGCTATCGCAAATCCGTCGACCCCAACTCCAACTCCGGCGCAGTCGAACCAAGCCGGGGACGGCTCCGCCCAGAAGCCTGCGTCCACTGACGCTACACCGACTGCCGCTCCTTCCGCTGACGCCGTCGGCGACCTGATTGCGCGCGTGGAGAAGGAATACCAGGACGGTCTCGACAACTACCACGCCGGCAAAACGGACGACGCCAAGCAGAATTTCGATAACGCCTTGAACGATCTGCTGGGCAGCAACTTCGATGTACGCTCCGACGACCGGCTGGGAAAAGAATTCGAGCGCATCGTTAAAGGTGTCAACGAGCTCTATCCGGGCGGCCCGTCCGCCGAGGCCGAAAATCCGCAGGAACCGCAGCAAAAGGCCGAGCCTGCTCCGATCGACGAGACCAACGGCTTGACGCCATCCGCAGATGCCGGCACCAAGGCCAAAGCCGAGGCCGACGTCAAGAACACGCGTTCCGACCTGCCGCTGATGATGACCGACCAGGTCGCCGGATACATCGCATACTTCTCGAATCGCGGACGCGGCGTCTTCGAGCGCGCTTACGCTCGCTCCGGCCGGTATCACGACATGATCGTGTCGACGCTGAAGCAGGAAGGCGTCCCGCAGGATCTGATTTATCTGGCGCAAGCTGAATCTGGATTCCATCCGCTGGCGGTTTCGCGGGTAGGAGCGCGCGGCATCTGGCAATTCATGGCAAGCCGTGGCCGCGGATATGGCCTCAACCACAGCATGTGGGTGGACGATCGTCAGGACCCGGAAAAATCCACTCGCGCCGCAGCGCACCACCTCAAAGATCTCTATAACCAGTTCGGCGACTGGTATCTCGCCATGGCCGCCTACAATTCCGGCCCCGGCACCGTGCAGGCTGCGGTCAAGCGCACCGGATACGCCGACTTCTGGGAACTCTACAACCGCAACGTTCTTCCCAAAGAAACCAAGAACTACGTTCCGATCATTCTGGCCGTGACCATCATGGCCAAGAATCCGTCGCAGTATGGACTGGATGAAGTGGTGATGGAGCAACCGGCGGACTACGACACGGTCTCGATCAGCTATCCGGTCGATCTTCGCCTGGTCGCCGAGTGCGTTAATTCGACGCCGAGCGAGTTACAGGACCTGAATCCCAGCCTGCTGCGCATGACCACTCCGCATGAAGGCAAGTTCGAATTGCATTTGCCCGCGGGAACCAAGGATCAGTATCAGACGGCGATCGCCTCGATTCCTCCGGACATGCGGCTGTGGTGGCGTTATCACACAGTTCATACCGGCGATACCTTGGCTTCGCTGGCGCGTACTTATCACACGACGGCAAAACAAATTGAAGAAGCCAACCACCTCGAAGCCACCGAACTGGAAACGGACGCCCGGCTGGTGATCCCGGTCGCGCCGGGCAAACATCCGACCAGCGACGCCGCAACCTACGCTCGCCGCATCACTCGATACAAGGTTCGCCACGGGGATACCGTCGAAACCGTCGCGGAGAACTTTGGCATCTCGCCGCAGATGCTCCGCCGCTGGAACGGACTGCACGGCGACAGCCTACACGGACGCAAGGTGCTGGCGCTGCACCTGCCGATCTCTCCCGGGGCTCATGACGCTGAGGTCGCAACGTCGCATTCGAAATCTAAGCATCCGAAGACGGAAACCGCCAGCGTGAAGCCTCCCGCGACCAAGTCCGCCGAGGTCGCGACCCTGCAGAGAGGCAGGACTGAAACCGCGATCGTCCACCATAAAGTGAAGTCCGGCGAAACCTTCTACTCGATCGCCAGCGCCTACCGCACTACCGTAGCCGCCATCAAGCGAGACAATCGCAACATCGCCGTCCTGCACCCGGGAATGATCCTCATCGTCCAGCCCGCCCGGTAAATTTCCATCAAGTAATAGAACCCGAGGGTGCCCCACCCTCGACTAAATTTCATAAAGATCCCGCTGATTCCTTCCCGACACCGTCACAGGATCACGTGCGCGAAATCACATTCCCCGTATCCGACTCGACCGTAGAATCCTCCCTTAGTTGGCTCTTTTATCTACATTTCCATCACTCAAGGAGAACCCCATGAGAGTTGCGAAGTTGATTGTTCTATTCGTCGTCCTGGCTCTAGCCATCTCGATTGCTGCGCCTGCATTCGCCGCCGACGGAGCTGCCACCTACAAAGCGAAGTGCGCCATGTGCCACGGTCCAGAGGGACAAGGCAAAGTGGGTCCGGCACTGAAGGCCACCAGCCTGACCGCCGATCAGATCACCGATCTGCTCACCAAGGGTGATGATGCCAAGAAAGCGCCACACAAGAAGGCAGTGGCCGGGATCGCCGCCGATGACGCCAAGGCAGTCGCCGAGTACGTGAAGAGTTTGAAGTAGTCGAGATCGAGCAAGAGACCCAACAACATCCTGTCCGCAAACGCCTGGCGTTCCTGGACAGGGTGTTTTTGTCTCGCCTCGTGTCGCTGAACCCAGAAAACGGTTCTAAGCCCTCGCCATTGTGGCTATTTTTCCTACTACACCTTCTAGTTTTTAACACTCCTTTCATCTGTCTGTTACATGGTGTTGATTTTCTCCTGCTAGTTCTCAAGAGAAGTCTCCCAACTCTCAGGAGGAAATCCATGAAGTTCATTCGAAGCCTCAGTGTGGGCGTTTCCGCGCTCGCTTTACTGTTGGCAGCGTCCTCGGCATCCGCCCAAGGATCCGGACCAGTCAAGCGCGTGCTGCTCATCAGTGTTGACGGCATGCACGCCGTTGATTTCTTGAATTGCGCCCACGGCATCAGCACAATTAACGGTGGTAAGCCCTTTTGCCCCGCGATCGCCGCACTAGGTAACACTGGAATCAACTACGTTGCCGCCAGCACCTCAAAAACCTCAGACTCATTCCCCGGCCTGACCGCGATCATCACTGGCGGAAGCCCCGCCCTGACCGGCGTCTACTACGACGTTGCTTATTCCCGCGCCCTCGACGGACCGGCGGTCGTGACCGGCAATGGAAATGGGCCGGGCCCCTGCACCGCGGGCGCCCCGCCAACTGGCTTTACCACTGAGTATGAAGAAGGCATCGATATCGACAAGACCAAGGTGAACGGCGGCGCGCCCGGCGCGTCCCTCACCGACGGTGGCATCCACTCCATCGACCCGCAGAAACTGGATCGCGACCCTGCCCAGGGATGCAAGCCCATTTGGCCGTGGCAATTCGTCCGCGCCAACAGCATCTTCAGCGTCATTCACGCCGCCGGCGGATACGCAGCCTGGTCCGACAAGCACCCGGCTTACTCCTCGGTCTCCTCTGGCATCGGACCGAGCGCGCTCGATGACTTCTACGCTCCGGAAATCAACTCCACCGTGATCGGACTTCCCGGCGTTACCACTCCCACCAGTCTCTCCTGCGCCTCGATCCTTGACCCCGGCGCCGACCTGACGGCTTGGACCAACAGCTTCCAGAACATCCAGTGCTACGACAGCCTGAAGGTCAACGCCATCCTCAACGAAATCGATGGCTGGGACCATCTCCGCACCAAAAAAACCCAGGTTCCCACCATCTTCGGCATGAATTTCCAGGCCCTGAGCGTGGGTCAGAAGCTGATCGAAGCGAGCAACAGCACAACCGGCGGATACCTCGATGCCGCCGCCACCCCCGGCACGGCGCTACTGGGCGAATTCCAGTTCGTCGACGCCTCGATTGGGGCATTCGTCAACGAGTTGAAGAAACAGGGACTCTACGACTCGACCCTGATCGTGATCACGGCCAAGCACGGCCAGTCGCCCATCGATCCCAGCCGTTACGTCTCGCAGCTCATCAGCGGCACTTCGCCTGTCACCCTGCTCTCGAACGCAGGCTACATTCCGAACTCGGAATCCACCAACAACCCAACCGGCATCGGACCGACGGAAGATGACGTCTCGCTGGTCTGGCTGTCGAACTCTGCAAACACATTGGCTGCGGTCAGTATCCTCGAGCAGAATGCCTCCGCCACCGGAATCGCGCTCGGGCAGATCTACTACGGCCCTTCGCTCGCGCTGAACTACAACGACCCGACCAAGGATCCGCGCGCGCCGGACATTATCGTGACGCCGAACGTGGGCGTGACCTACTCCGGCAGCACCGCGAAACTGGCGGAGCACGGCGGGTTTGCCCATGACGACACCAACGTCGTCCTGCTGCTGTCCAACCCGTCCTTCCAACCACGGACCGTTCGCGCTTCCGTCGGCACCGTTCAGGTGGCGCCCACGATCCTCGAAGAGTTGGGCCTCAGTCCCTCTGCTCTCGATGCGGTGCGCAAGGAAGGCACTCAGGTTCTGCCGGAGTTCTAGCTGAACCTCAACCATGGCTGCGCCGTGATCGACGCGGCCATCGCTAATCAGCAACTGGCAACCAGGAAGAGCGCGGGGTAAAACCGCGCTCTTCTCTTTTTCTTTTTCTTTTCCCTTCCCTGAAGGCCGGGACCGGACACGTCCGGCTCGTGCAACCTGAAGGAGATTTCACACACAATTCACGGCCGCGTAATGTCGGACGGCAAACCGTAGCAAATACTCTTCTCTCGTGGAGGTTTTTATGAAGGCAAACCGGTTCATTCTGGCGGGGATTGCGTTGGCGATCGCACTAGCGTCGTCAATGCGTGGCACGGCCGCTGACACCAGCTCCGTGGGTTCAGGAAAGATCAAACACGTAGTGCTGTTGAGCATCGACGGCATGCATGAGGTCGATTTCTATAATTGCGCGCATGGAATTGCCGGAGCAAACGGCGGCCATCCCTACTGCCCCAACATGGCCGCGTTGAGCTGGGCTGGTATCAATTACGTGAATACTATGTCGTCGAAGCCTTCGGACTCGTTCCCTGGAATTGCGGCTCTGGTGTCGGGCGGAACGCCAAAATCCACCGGCATGTATTACGACGTGGCCTTTGACCGGTCGCTCGATGCGCCGCAGGTGAAGACAGGCACCGGTCTGGCAGGAGGGCCGTGTACGCCCTACGCGACTCCGACCGGAACGACCACCGACAACGATCAAGGCATCGACATCGACGATACCAAGCTTAACGGTGGTGCGCCGGGGGCTGGGCTGACCGAGGGTGGTATCGCCTCGATCGATCCGAAGAAGCTGGAGCGCGATCCCGCCAAGGGATGCGCACCGGTCTATCCGTGGGACTTCATCCGGGTCAACACGATGTTTGGCGTCATCCACGCCGCGGGCGGATACACCGCCTGGATCGACAAGCACCCGTCGTACTCGGTTGTGGGCGGCCCGGGCGGAAAAGGCCTCGACGACTATTACTCTCCGGAAGTCAGCTCGGCGGTCGTTCCCCTGCCGGGTGTCAAGACCCTGCAGGGCGCACCCTGCGACCCCATTCGCGACACCGTTGGCTCGTCCGCATGGAATGCCAGTTTTGAGAACATTCAATGCTACGACGCGCTGAAAGTGCATGCGCTGATGAACCAGATCGCGGGCAAGACCCACTCCGGCGCTCCAGCCGTCGTGCCGGCGGTGTTCGGCATGAACTTCCAGTCGGTATACGTGGGTCAATCGGTGAATGAGGCCGGCGTCGCCGCCGGCGGCTATCAGAACGCCGCTGCCCTTCCCAGTTCCGAGTTGCTTGGCGAGATCGAGTATGTGGACACGTCAATCGGCGAGATCGTCAAAAGTCTCAAGGACGCTGGCGTCTATAACAACACGCTGCTCATCATCACGGCGAAGCATGGCGAGTCGCCCATCGACCCAACCCGTTACGTGGCCAACGGCAGTAATACCCCAGCAACGTTTCTGGGGACGATGATTCCCTACTCGGAGTCGCCGTTGAATACCACGGGCATTGGCGCCACCGAGGACGACGTCTCCGTGCTCTGGCTGAACCAAGGCGTCAGCGTTGCCACTGCCGTGCAACTCCTCGAAAGCGACGCGGCCGAGATCGGGATGGGAGAGATCTACTACGGCCCAACGATAGCGCCGAATTACAACGTGGGCGGTTGGGGTCCCGGCCAGGATTCGCGGAGTCCGGACATCATCGTGACCCCGAACGAGGGTATGACCTACTCGGGCAGCACGTCGATGATCGGCGATCACGGTGGCTTCGCCCACGACGATACCAACGTCATGTTGCTGGTGGCCAATCCGAGCTTCGCGGCCCGGACGGTCTCGAACGGCACCACAACCATGCAGGTCGCGCCGACCATCGTGAAGGCGTTGGGGCTAAGCCCGAGCCTGCTGGACGCGGTCCGCATCGAAGGCACGCCTGTGCTGCCGGAGGTCGTTGGACAGCTGGCAAAGTAATTGGAACGTCCTGGTTTGCTGCAACAATGGCGGGTGCGGGCGGCTGCCGCGGTCATCGTGCGATCGGCACAACCCGCTGCGGCGCCTGCAATCCGTTGAGCACGCCGCCTAGCCGAGCATAGCGGCCGGCAAAGAAATAGATCGAATACGCGGGAAAGAACACGATCGCCGGCACGTAGATCAGGGAAACGAGATAGAAAAACGCCGCCAGCAGAATGCACGCCACGATCGCGGCCAGAGCGATGGTCTGCGCATTCCACGTCAATCCTTCCGACTTGCCAGTGAGGAAGACCAGGATTCCCAGCGCGGCGCTCGGAATGGCGATCAGCAATCCTAAAATCAGGGTAGCGATGCCGGTCAGGATCGCGGCCACGAACGCGAGCACAATCTTCATCACGACATACGCGGCGTAGGCTCCCAATTCAGGCTTCATCATCGTCCACAGCCGGCGCCATCCCTCCGTGACGTCGATATCCTCCAGGGCCATCTGGGGAATGACAAAATCTTTGGTGAGCACCAACACCACCGCCGTCACCAGGAAGAAAGCCATGAAAATCAGAAACAGGACGGCTCCGAACGCGATGAACGCCGGCAGATGCTCTTTGGGCTGGTGAAACCATCCGTTCGCCAGCGCGATGCCGGCCGGAATTCCTACCAGTACGACGATCCCAGCGGCCGTGAGCAGGACGTAGCCCAGCTTCCAGGCAAAATAGCGCCAGCCCGCGCCCAGCCTGCGGCTCCACTCCCAGCGAATGTGGCATTCCTTCGACAGGACGCTGTCGAAAAGTATGAAGCGCATCACGCTGCCGACATACATCAGAATGATGCCGACCGCAAACGCGGCGACCACGGCTGCCACGATCATGCCCGCGAGCAAAAAGTGATCGATGCCCAGAGCCGGCAGGTGCGGCCCGCCTCCGGGATGCACTGGCGGTTGAAAGTTCGAGCGGTTGAATCCGCTGGCGCCCAGCTCGCCCGCCAGCAGTCCGACAAACGCAAGCTTCGTCCACTGGCCGATGCGAAACGGCCGGAACAGTTGCTGCCGGGTGTGTTCCAGGGCGGGCGTAATCGAATCAACAGCGCTGAGAGCCACGTGCACCTCACGGCTGCCACAAGGACTTCAGCAGCACGGTACTAAGTTATGGTACGCAGACGCAAGCGGTTTTGATCCATCATTTTGCGATGACCGGAACACCAGGAAGCACAGGGACTTGGCGCCTTTCTGCCTGCTTTCGCGCCGCCGGGTGCCCCACCCTTGTCGCGTTTTGTGCGACAGGGCGGGGATTTTGACTTTTTGTTCTGCTACTTAGCAATCGGGGCGTGGAGGCGTCATCCCGAGCGGAGCCGCTTTTCAGGCGAAGCGTGGGATCTCGCGCGGGCCATGGGAAAGTTCCGGGAAAGAGAAAACGCACTACGCGTTTCGCCCTTTTCGCTTCCCTTTCCCCGCTCGGCTGTGATAACCCAATAGCGAGCAGCCTGTGTGTTTGCGGTCCTTGCAGACTGCACCGAACGTCGTGCTATAATCCGGCGCCGTTCCCGCAGAAGTTTCCGGTGGTCTTTTAATTTAGTCGTGCCTGCAGCCAGGGAGGAGTATCCGCACCCGGCCGCCAACGAAACAGGAGGAGCAATGACGTTCTACGATCCCACGCTCTACGGACGTGACGAAGAAGAAGAATTCGGCGACAGCGGCGCTTACAGCGAGTCGATCGAAGAAGATTTCGAAGAGGAAGAAGAGGAAGAGGAAGAACCGGGCACGGGCGCTCCTGAAGCGATGGAGCCGGAACCCGTGATCGCGCCACCGCCTCCTGCCCCCAAACCAACCCCTCCGGCCCCGCCCAAGCCGAAGGCAAAGAAGGCGCCCGCGAAAAAGGCACCAGCCAAGAAGAAGCCAGCGCCCAAAAAGCCCGCCGCAAAGAAAAAACCGGCGAAGAAAAAGCCGGCGAAAAAGGCGCCGAAGAAAAAAGCCAAGAAAGCAGCGAAGAAGCCTGCGAAGAAAAAAGGCAAGAAGCGCCGTTAAGAATCCGCTTGGCCGCGTCCGCTCGCAGCAAAATCAACCGCGCCTTGACGGGCGCGGTTTTTTATTATTTTGTGGCCGATCTTCTGTCCTGACTTTCCAGATCTGAAATGCCAATCAGTCAATTCGGCATTGAATTCAATTTGACGACCCTGGGATACTGCTGATTTGGTACGGGATTGATCAGCGAAGCGATGCAAGCGGAGGACGCTTCGCATTTCACATCCACGCGGAGCACGAGGATCGCTTCACTGTCTGGCGGAAACTCCAAAGGATAACGCGCCGCGATCATCTGTTCTGACAACTTTGCAAGCTCGTCGGTCCCACTCAGATATTCTGCCGATTCCACTTTTCCAGGCTCAAGTGTGACTACAAATTCCGCCGAACCGGAGACCTTCGCCTCATTTTTCAGCTTCATTTCGCGAGTTTGACGAAGCTGTTCTGCAGGGGTCTTGGTCCATTCACCGTTCGGCAGGCGGCGGATTTCGATCAATCCCGACTCCTTGCCGGTCAGCTTCTTGTAGCGCGCTTTGATTGCGTCGGAGCGAGTTCGATAGGCTTTGACGGTATCCGCTTGCATCCCGGCCATCGTCGCCGGCACGGACGAAACCGCGAGCGCCCATTCATACGCGTGTGCCGCCTGCGCCGTCTTCCCTTCCTTTTCGTAAATCTCGCCCAGATGCTCCGCTACGATGCTCTCTTCTCCCAGCAGCCACGCCGCCCGTACAAGATTTTCGGCGCGTTTCGCGTCGCCCTGCTTGAAATAGACCCAGCCCAATGTGTCCCAAACGAGAGACAAATCATAGGTCACGCGCATGCGCTCATCGATCGATCGCGCTCCCTGCGCTTCCTTGCAAAGCGTGCCCACTGCCTGTTCCCCGTATTGCTGTGCCAGATCAACATTCAGATTATTATCCGCCAGGGTGTAGGACACATTGTTCAACATCATCGCGTCGTCGCTTTTTTGTTCGACCGCCTGCCGGAAACTGGCCGTCGCCTTATCGTTCTGATCCGTCTTCAGATAGGCGTTACCGAGCTGGAATTGCAGGCCCGCACTGCTCGGAGATGTTTTCACCGCGCTTTCCAGAACACTCACGGCTTCGGCGTATTTTTCTTCGCGATACAGCAACCCTCCCAACGTTGAAGCGGCTGTGTGGTTGCTCGGATCGACGGTCAGCAGCTTGCGCCACTCTGCAATCGCTTCCTCTGGTCTGCCGAGCTGAGTTAGATAACTCGCCACCGCCTGGTATGATCTTGAGTCGTCCGGTGAGACCTTCTCTTCCTTGCGAAAGGCGTTAAGCGCATCCGGGATGTCGTTTCGCGCAGTCAGCGCGATCCCCAGGCTAAAGTGCGCCCCTTTGTAATCGGGATCATTGGCAATGACCTTCTCGAATAATTCCTGAGCCTTCTGGAAGTCGCGCTGTTGAAGAGCGTAAGTACCTTCCCGGAACATGTCATCCACCGCGCCGGCGGGCTGGCGGAACATGCCTTCCAGGCCCGTCGAGAACGGATCTTTCTTCTTGTCGTTTCCTTGACTTCGGCCCCCGCCGCTCAATCGCACGTAGCGGTTCTCGTCGTCGGAGATCGCCTTGCCGAAGTCGCGGAAGTCTTCCCAACTGCTGAGCTCGACCTCGTTCTTCTTGATCACCAGCCGGCGCGTCGCCGAGAACACCCCGTTCTCAACGCTGTAAACCGAGTGGTACTCGGCGTAAGGGCGCATCAGATCTACATTCTGCGGCTCACTCCCGGAGTATCCCTCCGGCAGTGTCATCTTGGTCTCATACACCACTTCGCCCAACCCGCCGAGCAGCACCGGTTCTTGCGGTTTCTTCGAATCCTTGGTCATCTCGACGCCCATAGGCGGCATGGGCGGCGTAACCTGGCGGTTGTCCCAATCGCTGTAATTTTTGCGCTCGTAATCGTAGGACAGGTCGAAGGGCTTGCTCAGGTCATCGGGCGCTGTAAGGTTCACGTTGCTGACGTCGCCGGCAAAGTTCAAGCCGTAGGAAAACCGCTGCACAGCTTCCTTCCATTGGGATTGCGAAACTTGCCGGAACGCCTCGCGCAGCGCGACTTCTACATCGCCGTGGTAGGACTGTTGCGCATGCCCGCTGAACGTCCCGTCTGCGTTCAATTTCCCCTGCATCGAAAACTCCTGCAGTTGCGGAAACGGCGGATTGTCCGGTGTCGTCATCAGCATCGCCGGTTTGCTCGCCGGTATCACCAAAGCTTGCTTGCCGCGCAATGTCACCAGCAATAGTCCATATGGCGAAACTTCTGGAGTGGTGTCGAGCCACAGAAATTTATCGCCTCGCGGAACCACCGTGATGACGTGATCGAACTGCGCGGGCGATGGCACTTCCGGATCCAACTTCCGAGACGCATGAATCAGCACGGGCCAGGCATCGATCCCGACCGCCTTTAGCATCGTCGCCAGCAGCGTGTGCTTGTCTTTGCAATCGCCGTAGCCGTTGTCGAGGACGTCGTCGGCCGCGTGCGGTTGGTAGCGGCCAATGCCGAAATCCAGTCCGATGTAATGAAACTTCAACGCCACAAAGCCGTAGACCGTCTGGATCTTTTCGTCGTCGGTTTTGAGGCCCTTCGTAAGTTCGTTGGCCTTGGCCTGGATGGCTGGCGTGACCTGCAACGAATCCTTTTGCAAGTCTCCATACCAACGACCCACATCGTCCCAGCTGGCGAACGTCGTCACCTGCACATCGGGATTCGGCGGTATTCGCCGCGGAATCTCTCCCGGAACCTTCTGCTTCACGATGAGGTTGGAATGGGTCCAGCGGTAGATCTTCTGCCCGCCCTCGGTGGTGATCTCGGGCTTGAACTCAGGGCTGACGATGTTGACGTACTTACCGCTCGGAACGCTGATCTCCAGCCGCTCATTCCGATCGATCCAATCTTTGGTAAAAGAATATTCTTGCCAGAACTGTCCGGCGACTTCGGGCTTGATGATGCGGTAGCGAGCGAGATATTCGAGGACGTCGCCGACCCCGAGTCCCTTTACTGCGACATGCTTCTCGTGGATGTCACTGTAGAGCGGAGCGGTGCGCGTGACCTCTCCGGGCATATCCTGAACGTTGTAGTCCGGAGTCTTGACAACGGTTCCGTCCGGCTTACGCACGCGGACGTAATCGATCTCGACGACTTCGTTGGCGCTGGTGTAGGTGAAGTTCAGAACCGCGAAGGCCTTCACGCCGGCATCAGCGAGCACCTTCACCTCTGCCGCTACCTCGCGAGTGCCGGTACCGTCATTTTCCAGCTTGATGCGACTGGACAGGCGCTCAACAACGTAGGCTTCTTTGGAAAAGTCGGGCGTCTCAGGCGACAGCTTCTCTGTCGCTTTCGTTTGGCTATGAGCGGACGAAAACGAAATCGCGGCGAACAGCAGAGCGGAGACCCACCGTTTTGACGACATCTAATGTTATGAATGCAACGCCGAACCCGAACGAACTCTACTTCTTGCCGCTCACCGCACTCAGACACTTGCCGTAGAGCTCGAGCAGGTGTGCGGCATAATCTTCCGGCTTGGCGGCCGATCCGGTGCCCTGAAATCCAACTCCGGTGGAGGTGGTGCGCCCGTAGCCGGTGGTCATGGCGACGAATTTCATCAAATCGAGTGCGATATCTTCGTGACGGCGTCCAGCGGCCGAACCCGTGGCCGGAGTTTCTTCCATGATTCCTTCTCCTCTACCAGAGATGACGGGCAGGTCGTCGACTTCTTCGTCTTCATCTTCGTCCTGCGTTCGGTGAATGACGCTGAAGCTCATGACCACCTTGGATGATTCCGCTTGCGATGATAGCAGAGGCGGGCAGGCGTCCGACTTCGATAGTCAGTGGCGATCGGTCGCTTCATGCCGGTCTTCAACTGACACCGCGTTTTTCCTTCACCATCTGGAAACGGCGGCCGGAAATCACGCCATGAATGGTCAGCGCCGGCCCGATCACGAGAAAGAGCCAGCCGGCCCACTCCGGACTCCGCACTGCGATCAATAGGGACACAAACCCGATCAGCGACAGGATCGCGCAGGACTGCATCGACATTCGCGTCTCGTGAATCTCGAACGGAGTCAGCTCTAGCTGGTCACGCAGCCGGTACGCGTGCGCGTACATCAGCACGAACAAGAGAAAGACCGAGGCAAATCCGACCGCGTAGATTTCCATCAGCACCGAGGCCTGATGCAACGAGATGCCACGACCCAAGTCTCCACCGGTCAGCTGCGAGAACACCAGCGAGAACACAAATTTCAGCGGATACACATAGAGCAGCACCAGAAACAGAAGAACCATATTCAGGAACACGGTGTAGGAATCTTCGAGCCCGTAGCGCCGCGAAAATTTGTAGTGCGTGATCCAAATCATCACGAGCTGTGAAAAACACACGGCAAACGGAATGAATCCGCGCATGTCGGTAATCAGTTCACTGTAACTGTGCGGGACTTCGAGCGACACCACCAGAAGCGTCAGAGCGAATCCGAAGACGACGTCACAGAAAGCCTCCAGCCGCGTGATCTCTCCACCGCGCCAGCGGAAGAATTTTTCCGGCGCCAACGCTGCGCGGTGGACGAAAGGATGGTCTTGCGCGCTGCCCGGCGCCGATGGTGTCGCTTCGCCCGGGTGGTGCGCATCATGACGCTTCGCTCTCCTATTCATAGCCTAGGATTCTGCCGGCTCTTGCTCTGATTGGCAATGGAAAAGGATGCGAAGACCCTTGCACCACAGGGGGCACGGAGGAACACAGGGGAAAGCAAGAGAAGTCCTCTGTGCCCCCTTTGGTGAAAGGTTTTGTTCATCGCTTCACTTCGCTCATCAGCGCCAGCAAGTTGTCTTCGCTGTCGCGGAAGAACGTCATCCAGAGATCGTGATCGGGCATGCGCGCGATCATGTGCGGTTCATCTTCAAAGCGCACGCCTTTCTCTTTCAGGCCGCGGTACGCCGCCTGAATGTCGGGCACGGCGAAATACAGAATCGAGCTGGCATGATCGAACTCCGGCTTGTCGGGACGATCGAGCATCAGGCGAACGCCGTTGCAATCGAAAAACGCCAGCCCGGGTGGCGCTTTGAAGAGCAGTTTCAGCCCAAGTGTTTTCTCGTAGAAATCGGCGGCGCGCTCCACGTCGTGCGTGCGGATCTGGATCTGTCCCAGCCGGGTGATGCCGGGAGGTGTCAGGGTCATAGTCTTGACCTCCATTGTCATATTAGTTAGCATAGCTAACTATATTTGCGATCCGAAGTCAAGCCCATGCCTCGCGCACGTTTTGTCAAGACGGAACTGAAAACCCCCATTCTAGCCGCAAAAGACGCGGCTCGAATGGAGTCCCCGGCTGAGTCGGCTCACGATCCTCAGGTCTTGGCGGTGGCCGATCGGCTGCATTCCACCGCGATTCATCTGCTACGACGCTTGCGCAAGCAGGATGTAAAGACCGGAGAAGGTCCGGCGAGACTTTCCGCGCTTTCCGTGCTGGTTTTCGGAGCTCCGAAGACACTGGGCGAATTGGCGGCGGCCGAACAAGTAAAGCCACCCACGATGAGCCGGATCGTCGCCGGACTCGCCCGCGGTCGCCTGGTTGACATCGCCGACGATCCTCACGACGCCCGCCGCATGCACATTCGCGCCACCGCGAAGGGCACGCGGCTCTTGCAAAAAGGACGCGAACTTCGCATCAACGATCTCGCATCAAACCTGCGCCGTCTGGCTCCAGACGACCTTGCCGCCCTCGGAAAAACTGTGGAAATCCTCGCCGAATTACTCAAGGACTGGAAATAATTCTGCTCTGCCGGTAACTGGGAGTCACGGTACCATGGGCACTCGAATTGGCGGTTCCGATGACAGATACTGATAGGTCAGGCAGTCCGGGGGCGTGCGGCTCCGGGGTTGTGTGCCCGTTTCGCAGGCTCAGTTAAGTCCTCCCCGCAAGGCCATCTGTTCAATTTTGCACGAAAGGATCGCATTGTCGCGAACGCGCATTATCGTGACCGCGGCCGGCCTGTTATGGCTGGCACACATTGGTGTGGCTGCGATCCTTGGGACGCAAAGCCCTGGCCCCTTTCTTTCCGATGCGATTCAGTTCTCCGTCGGAGCGTTGCTAATTTGCGCCTTGTGGGATGCGAGCCGCCGCTCAGAAGGCCTGGCGCGCGCCTTCTGGAACCTCGCCACAGCCGGCTATCTGGTGTGGATGATCGCCCAGGCGATGAGTTTGTACAACGACTTCGCCGGCAATCCGGCGATTATGGGGATCACCAATCTGCTGTTCAGCTTTTGGTTCGTCCCGCTGGCGATGGCGCTCTTCCTCGATCCTGATCACGAGACGGGCCGGCTGGACGCGCTGATGGCACTCGATTTCGGACAGGGAGTGCTGGTCTGTGTCGCGGCCTACCTCTACTTTTTTTATCTGCCCAAGGCCGAGTCTCCCGCCGAACTGGCGCACTCCGTATGGATTCCCTACTTCGGCGGCTACAGTCTGGTCGCGGTAGCGTTTATCCTGCGGGCGGTGGTGACGCGCTCGCGTGACGTGCGCGTCTTGTTCGGGCGCATGGGGACGTTTCTCGCGCTCTCCGGTGGCGTCGACGCGCTCTACTATTACGGGCCCGGACGGCTATTGAAAACCGGCCAGTGGTTCGACCTGTTGTGGAGCGCTCTGCTGATCGCGCCCCTGCTCATTGCCGCGACGTGGAAGCAGATCGAGGCTCCACAGATTCCGCTGGAGCCGCCGGTTCGCGACAAGCGCGTCTACGCGGAATTGTTTTACCTGATCTATCCGCTGCTGGTGCTGTTCATGTCGCTGCGCATCGCGCGCGAACGATTATGGCTTGCGGCGGTCGTGGTGCTGCTTTCTTTTGTATGCTCGAGCACTCGGCAGCTGCTCACGCAAAACCGTCTGATCCTGGCCAAAGAGGCCTTACGCCGGGAAGCGTCGCGCGACGGCCTGACGAGTTTGTGGAACCGGAAAGCCATCCTTGGAATTCTGGAGCGCGAGTTGCTCCGCGCGGAGCGCGACCAGGCGCCCGTGGGCGTGATCATGATCGACGTCGACCACTTCAAGAAGGTCAACGACAGCCGGGGACACCAAGCCGGGGACGACGTATTGCGCATCATTGCCAGCGGCATCGCGGCAGTGGTTCGCCCCTATGACGCGGTGGGACGCTACGGAGGCGAGGAATTCCTGATCGTCGCGCCGGGCTGCGGCATGACGGAAACATGGGAACTGGCTGAGCGCGTTCGAGTGCACGTGGCCGACTGCAACATCATGGCCGGCGGATCGACCGTGCGCGTGAGCCTGAGTCTGGGAGTCGCCACTGGGCACGCTGCCAACGACATTGAGAAAGTTCTGAACGCCTCCGACGCAGCGTTGTACCAGGCGAAAAATGCCGGACGAAACCGCGTCGAACCCAGCCTCGGACGCGCCGCCAGCGCGACTGCTGCGAGTCCGGGCACTCCGCACCGCGACTTCTGGATCTGATCGACATTCGCTTTGAATCCTGCCCGATCGAAATCCTGCGCCTCGCCAATCCTGGTCGCCGGTTCTGAAATTCGCGTCGCGCCGTCCCCGATGCTATGTTTCTTGCGTCAGACAGAATGGGTCTCTATCCTCCCGACGGAAGGCATCCATGGCAAACCGCGCGATTCGTATTTGCTCTGTCGTTACCGCGGCCGTTTCTTTGATCACACTCGCTGCTTGTGGAGGATCAAAATCGACCGCGTGCAATGAAGCTGGAAGCTGCTGCGGAAGCGGTAGCGCTCTCTGCGTCGCTCCGCAATATGTGTACGCCAATGCAACCGACGGCCAGGTCTACGTCTTCCCTGTCGACAACAGCACGGGCGCAGTGAGTACCCCAACCTCAACCACCGGCGCCACAATGTCGCTGGGCATGGCCACGCTCAACAATCAATTCCTGTACGTGTCCAATCCTTCCGCGAACCTGAATCTAGGTTCGTCGATCGATGCCTGGTCCATTAATCTTGGAACTGGAGCGCTTACAACCGTTCCCGGATCCCCTTTCTCGCTGGGACCGATAAGCCTTTCACTCGGGCTCGCCACGGACAATGCCACGCAGACTCTCTATGTTGCCGAAGGAGGACGGATTGACGCACTGAAGGCCGACCCGACTGGCGCGCTCACTCTTGTGCCCGGCTCGCCCTTCCTCTCCGGATACAATTTCTATCTCACGATCGATCCGCAGAATCGATTCCTCTTTGCTACCGACAATATAGCTCCAGCGAGTGTTCTCGCATTCACCATCGACTCTTCGACAGGAGCGCTGACGGCGGTTCCTGGTTCTCCGTTTGCCACGGGTCCCAACAGTGGTTCTCTGCAGCTCGGGATCGTGGCCGATTCGACGGGAAAATTCGTTTATACAGTCATGCAGACGACCGGTCAGATCGCGGCGTTCTCCATCGCGTCGCCCAGCGGAGCGCTGACTCCGGTGCCTGGTTCGCCATTCGCCACCGGCAGCCTGCCGGTCGCGCTCGCCACCGTGAACAATTTCCTCTACGTCTCGAATATCGGAGACGAAACGCTCTCAGGTTACAACATCGACTCGACAACCGGAGTGCTGACTCCGGTGGCAGGATCTCCATTTGCGATTCGCGCGGGATCACTGACCACCGATACCTCGGGAAGCTTTCTCTACAGCGCCGGGTCCGGCGGCATGATGGCGTTCAACATCGACGCGAGCACTGGAGGTCTGACGCAAGTCGGGTCGACGATCCCGTTCGCAGGAGCGACCGTGCTTGCGTTCGTACAGTGAGTATCGGCTGCAACGGCATTCACGGCCAGCTAGGATCTTCAAGCTCTACGGAAAGGAATATCGCGATGAGATGGCAGCGGACTCTGGGAGCAAGCAGTTTCGTTCTTAGCCTCGTTCTCTCTGCACTGGCACAAGATTTGCCGAAGCTGAGCCGTCCAGAGGATGCCGGATTTTCAACAGAACGGCTGGGGCGCATCACGCAATTCTTTCAGAGCGAAGTGGACAAGGGCGCGATTCCGGGAGCGGTGCTGGTGGTCGCGCGGAACGGGAGGATTGTCTACCGGCAAACCGTCGGGTATCAGGATCGCGAAAAGGAGAGTGCGATGAAGGCGGACGCGATCTTTCGAATCTATTCTATGACCAAGCCGATCGCGACTGTGGCCGTGATGATGCTGGCGGAAGAAGGCAAGATCGACGTGATGGCGCCGGTGTCGCAGTATCTCCCGGAGTTCAAAGACGTGAAGGTGGGCGTGGAGAAGACAGATCCGGCGACTGGAAGGCCCGCGCTCACGCTCGAAGCGCCGCTACGGCCCATGACGGTGCAGGACTTGCTGCGGCATACTTCGGGACTGGTGTACGGTCCGTTTGGAAATACGCTCGTACATCAGGGATACAACAAGGTCAACCTGTTTGATAGCGGCCAGACGCTGGCGGAGTTTGTGACGAAGATTTCGAAGCTGCCGCTCGCTCACCAGCCCGGGACAACCTGGGAATACGGCATGTCGGTGGACGTGCTCGGGCGAATCGTGGAGATCGTGTCGGGAATGCCATTCGATCGCTTCATTGAAGAGCGCATCACGAAGCCGCTAGGCATGAAAGACACCGCTTTCTACGTGAACGCTGCGCAGGCTCCGCGCGTCGCCGAGCCGCAAATCGATCCCGCGACCGGAAAGCGGCCAATGTTCGATGAAGTCGCGAATCTAACCAAAGAGAAGGTGAAGTTTTTTTCGGGCGGCGGCGGAATGCTTTCGACCGCGTCGGACTATGCGCGCTTCTGCCAGATGCTGGTGAATGGCGGCGAACTGGACGGAGTGCGTTTGTTGTCGCCGAAAACATTGGCGGTGATGACTTCCGACCAGGTTCCGCCAAATGCTGCGCGTGTCGCGACGTTGTCCGCAATGCAGGATTTGTCGCCGATCCCTGACATGGGACATAGTTTCGGACTTGGCTTCGCCGTGCGAACCGCGCAAGGACATTCGCCGGTGTCTGGATCGGTAGGCGATTATTTCTGGGCGGGAGGGGCGGGCACCTATTTCTGGATCGATCCGCAGGAGAAAATGTACGCCGTCATGATGCTGCAGATGCCGTTCATCGAGGCCGGGCACTACCGGCGGGCGATGCGGGAGACAGTGTATGGAGCGCTGGTCCACTGAAGTCAAAGACCCGATCGCGAGGAAATTCAAGATCCCGAAATTTTTGTTCGTTTTTCGTAACAACATCCACTCATTGTTTCGCCGGTGTGATCTGGCGATCTAAGATCGCGACGCAGTTTCCTTCCCCCATTCCAGTGCAAAATGAGGGAACGCGCAACGGGCGGGCGAACCGGTACGCGTTCCTTCAAAAACTTCCCATCTGCGATTTCTCGCCGAAGGAGATTCCACATGGCTGTGAAGAAGATTGATTTGTCGCTGCCGGATTCTCGCAAGAACGTGGCAATGAGGGATGATCCGACTCGGGTCGATCCGAAGAAATTGAAGCTCGGCAAGTCGGTGGCGCGGCATGATCCGCGGACGCTGCTGCTGGCTTCTTATCTGACGGCGGCGCTGCCGACTCCGCCAGCAAGTTTCGACCTCACTGGGAAGGTCGGTGCGGCGTGGGGGATGATGGAGAACGATCAACTCGGCGACTGTACCTGCGCGGCCGCGGGACATCTGCTCATGGAGTGGACGGCGAATGCGGGGAAGAAAATGTTCACGCCCACCGATAAGCAGATCGTCGCCGCATATTCGGCGATCACGGGATATAACCCGACGACTGGCGCGAACGACAATGGCGCGGTCGAGATCGATGTATTGAATTACTGGCGGCAAAGCGGAATCGCCGGACACAAGATTGGTGCGTACGTGGCGCTGGAACCGGCGAACCACACGCACATCATGGATTCGGTTTTCATTTTTGGAGGGTGCTACATCGGGCTGCAGTTGCCGATCAGCGCAGGCACAGGTACAGAATCACCAGCCGTGGTCGGTGCCTCCCGCGGGATTGACGGGCGATGGGAAGGCTGGATCGTGGGGTGGACACGCCGTGCCCGTCGTCACGTATGACTCCCGCGGAGTGACGCTCGTGACTTGGGGTGCGCTGCAAATGATGACCTGGTCGTTCTGGGAAGCGTATTGCGACGAGTCGTACGCGATCTTGAGTAGCGACTACCTGACCGGAAAAAAGACTACGCCACAGGGATTCAGCATGCAGCAACTCCAGGCGGATTTGGCAGACTTGAAGTAACCGGGGGCTCCGGCTCACCTTTGCACCACCTCGAATTGGGGGCTGCCCCACGCTTCGCGATGTTCGAAGCGTGGGCACCATGGACGATCGGATCAGGCGATTTTTCTTACACGCAGCTCGGCTTTCCGTGGTTCGTTGACCAGGACCGGGCCCTGCCGGGCTTCTGCGTAGTCGCAAAAGCTGCTCCATCTCCATTGCTGTGGCTCCAGTACGAGTCCACGCTTCACCGGGTTGCTATGCATATAGCGCAGTTTTTCTACCCTCTTCCTTTCCGTGAACACTACGAAATCGTAGAAACGATGCTGCCAGATGTGTTCCTCTTCTAAGCTTGCGCTCCAGGCCAGCTTGCGCTGTCGAGAATCGACCGTGGAGCGCAGCGTGCGCAGAAGATGCCGCGAAAATCCCTGTTTCAGGGCCGGCATGACCACCGATGGGTTGCCGTGCTCCGGTTCACCGAGCAGGAGATGCACGTGCTCGGGCATGACCACGTAGCCGACAACGGCAAAATGATAGCGTCGGCGGACCCGTTCCAGGACCTGGAGAAACAAGTCGCGATTCCCGCGATGGCCGAGCAGAGGGCGGCACTGGTAGCAACTTGTGGTGATAAAGTGCAGGTATCCGGCGCCGTAGTAGCGATGCAGTCGGTTGGGCACTCCGGATACGTAGCATAGAGTGGGGCTGTGTGTATGTGACGAGTGAACATGGCGTCGAGGTCCGTGGTGCCCACGCTTCGAACATCGCGAAGTGTGGGGCAGCCCCGCTCGTGGAGGCTCAAAGGCGGGCCAGCCCCCAAAACCGCGACAAGGGCGGGGCACCCGCCAATCCACACAGTGAATGTCAAAATCCCCACTTCTCGCGCACGAAAAATGGGGCATCCTTTTAGTCCGAAACAAAAACAACTCATCCTAGTGGCCTTAGCACTGACTCATCGCATCATTCAAGAAGAAAATTCTATTAAATCGTTTCTTACGCGTACGTGCGACTGGCATCAAGAGACGACTTTGTGTAGGATGGCGGCGAAACAACGCAAGCGCAGCAGTGGCTCTGTCTGTTTTCCAAGACCACCAGGAGGGTCAGATGCAAGGGTCCGTCTCAGTTCTTCGGTCTCAACGGTTCCTTTATCGGGTTCTTTTCATCGTCGCGCTCGCACTTCCGGTCTTGGTTTTCGCCCAGGGCTACTTCGGGACCGTGAGCGGCACTCTGACCGATCCGTCAGGAGCGGTCATCCAAGGAGCCAAAGTCACCCTTCAGGACGAGCAGAAGGGATATAAGTTCGCCGCTACGTCGGACCGCGACGGCCGGTATCTGTTCGCATCGATTCCGCCGGGAACCTATTCGGTGACTGCGGAGATGCAGGGGTTTGAGAAGACGGTACGCACGCACATCAAGCTGAATGTCAGCGAGAATCCGTCCGCCAATCTCACGATGAAGATTGCTGGGGCCGCGCAGACGGTCGAGGTCCAGGCGCAGAATCAGACGATCGCCACCGAAGATGCGGTGACCGGGCAGGTCATCGACCGCAGGCTGATCAACGATTTGCCGTTGATTGATCGCAATGTGACCGAGTTGACCTTTCTCACGCCCGGCGTCACCGACGTGGACGATCAGTGCCACAACTGCGGGTCGACAAACTTTGCTTCCAACGGCAGCCGCGGGGCCAGCGCCGACATTCTGTCGGATGGCGCCTCGATCACGAACTTTGAGCCCAACGGCGGGGTCACGCAAGCCGTTTACATTCCCTCGCCGGAAGCGGTGGAAGAGTTCAAAGTGCAGCAGACAAACTTCAGCGCGGAGTACGGTTTCTCGGGCGCTTCGATCCTCAACATGGTCACGCGCTCGGGCTCAAACGCATTTCACGGCAGCGTGTATGACTTCGTCCGCAACACGATCACGGACGCGAATGACTGGTTCAACGATCGCAGCGGCATTCCGATTCCCCCAGTGCACCGGCACGATTTCGGCGCTACGTTTGGCGGACCGATCTGGAAGAACAAGACTTTCTTTTTCTTCGACTACGAGGGCCTGCGCGCCAGCAACATGAGCACCTACCGGGCGGGCGTGCCCAGCGCGGCAGAGCGTACCGGAAATTTCAGCGAGTTGTGCGGGGGCAAGGCGGCTCGTTCAATTCCTCCGGGATCTGCACGGATGGCTCGGGCAACCAACTGAACGCCGGGCAGCTTTGGGATCCCTATTCCGGAACCTATGACTCCAATAACGGCGGCGCCGACCGTAGCGCTCCGATTCCATTCAACCGGGTTGATCAATATATAAGCCCCGGCAATCAAAATCTGCCTGCGAATCTGCAGCCCGCTCCGGGAGTGGCCGGAAATCTGATCGACCCAGTCGCCTTGAAGGTGATGAGCCAATTTCCGCTGCCGACGCCGAACATGGCGGGGGCCACTCCGTACAACAACTGGATCGCGTCGGGAGCGACTCCTAACTCAAACGACCAATTCGATCTGAGGATCGACCATCGTTTCAATGAGAAGAACCTGCTAAGCGCCAAGTACTCCCAGGACAGGAACTCCACTACTCCTTTTGATTGCTTCAAGACCCTCATCGACCCCTGCGGCAGCGGAGCCAACAAGGGCACCGCGCACATCTTCTCGATCAATGACACGTACACGTTCAATCCCACGCTGCTGTTGACGACGACGTTTGGCATCACGCGCGGCGCGACGCTGATTTTTGCCTACAATTCGAGCCTGAATTCCGATCCGCTGGGCGCGCTCGGGTTTCCGTCCTATTTGAAGTCGAATGGGTTCAACGGGGTCCCGGCGATGTTCATCAACGATTATGCACCAGCAGGGTTTCCGAATGCCGGGAACGATCCCTATGGCAACTACAAGCAAGGGCAGTTGACCGGTCAGGTTGGCGGGATACTCAGTAAAATCCATGGTGGTCACGAACTGAAGTTCGGAGGCGAAGGCCGGTTGCACCAGCAGAATTACATTCAGACGAACGCTCCGCTGGGCTATTTCCAGTTTGATAACCGTGGGAGCTCTGTTTGCCCGTCGATCGGGATTGCATCGCAGTGTGCTGATGGCACCGTCGCCGGTGGAGATGACATGGCCAGCTTCCTGATGGGCCAGATGCTCGGCAATGGAAACAGCTTTTATGAAATCCAGTTTCAGCCGGCAACAGAAAATTATCAGTACGCGACGTTTATCCAGGACAACTGGAAAGTGACGCACAAGCTGACCTTGAACCTGGGATTGCGCTACGACGTTTCCCTTCCCCGCACCGATCGATTCAACCGGCAGAACTGGTTTGATCCGAATGCCGTCAGCCCGTTGAATGGTGGACAGATTTCATACAACGATCCGATCACGGGTGCTCCGGTCACGCGGCCGCTTCTTGGCGGCGAAGTCTTTGCCAACTCCAACACACGCACCAACTACGTGACGGATTGGAAGGACATTCAGCCGCGCTTCGGATTTGCCTACCAGTTCGCGCCGAAGATGGTGGTGCGCGGAGGCTACGGCATTTATTACGGCCAGTCGCGATCGGGCGCGAGCGGCGTGGTGCCATACGGCGGACAGGGCTTCGACGAATACACCAGCGTGATCAGCACCTATAACAACGACGGCGCGACACCGTACCTGCACCTGAGCAATCCGTTTCCCAACGGATTGATTCAGCCGCCCGGAAATTCTCTCGGATTGATGAATGATGTGGGCTTTAACGCCAATGGCCCGTTGCGCACGAGCGCAGCAAACCTGACTCCGTACGAGCAGAGCTGGAGTTTGGGTATTGAGCGGCAGATGCCGTGGAACGTGGTTTTCGATGTTGAGTATCTGGGGAAAAAAGGCACGCATCTTCCTTTCAGTGGATTGAACCAGTTGGACGTTCTTGGCCCGCAGGTGGAGAGTTACGGTCCGACATCACCCCAGATGAACGCGCTAAACACGCTCTATACGAATCCGCCGGGCTGCACGCCGACGTGCAATCCGTTCTACGGGATCATTACCGATCCCAACAGCAGCATGTCGAGCTCGGTGGCGGGATATCAACTGGAGACTCCTTACCCGCAATTCACCGGCGTGACCACCGATGTGCAGATGGCTGCGAGTTCGATCTATCACGGACTGCAGCTTCAGGCGAACAAGCATTTCAGCAACGGGTTGGAGTTCCTGGTCAACTACACGTGGTCGAAGTCGATCGACGATGCCTCGGTTGGCGACGACAACGTGACCTGGCTGGGAAGCTTCACCAGCTTGCAGGATCCCAACAAGCCCTGGCGGGAACGAAGCTTGTCGACGTTCGATACGCCTTCGGTGTTGAAATTCAGTTACAGCTACGATCTGCCGATTGGACGCGGCAAAGCGCTGCTGGGCAACATGCCGCGAGTGCTGGAGACGGTGATCGGCGGCTGGAAGACGAACGGCATCTGGTTGGTCTCGGATGGACGGCCGCTGGCGGTGACGGTTTCGAACGGCGGAACACCGATCCCGACGTATGGTTCTCAGCGTCCGAATCTCGTCGGCACGCCAAAGCGCAACTATGGGACGGATTGGCAAGACCAGTTCTTCGTCGATAATACCGTCTTCCAGCAACCGAGCCCGTTCTCTCTCGGCGACATGCCACGGACGATCGCATCGGTCCGGACGCCGTTGACGTTCACCAGCGACTTGTCAGTGAGCAAGCAGTTCGTGCTGTCGAATGTGCATGAAGGGATCCGGTTGGAGATGCGGCTCGAAGCCCAGAATGCATTCAATCATCCGCTGTTCAGCCTGGGTACGCCGGGACCGTACGGGGATAGCACGCTGAACGTCGGGGATCCGAGCTTTGGGATTATTCCACGGATGTCGCCGGTCGGACCGAGACAGGTTCAGCTAGCGGCTAAGATTAGCTTTTAGTTTGGCTAGGGCTCGGATCGGTAAAGTCCCCACTTCCGGCAAAACCAGCCGGAAATGGGGCACCCGGTCAGAGAGGCTTGAGGAAGTCAAAGCCCCCACCCTGTTGTCAATTACTCTCGTTCGCTTAGGCTTCGGAGCTTACCTGGCAGATGCGGCCTACGAGGTAGTCGGACGCGGATTTGCTTTCGGCTATGGGAAGGACTTCGATGGGGGAGGATTGGTTGTGGGGGCGAAGGATGATGTGGGATCCGGCGACTTCTACGTATCTCACCGCGCAAGTATCGTTTTTCAGAACAGCGTACATATTGAATTCGCCTTTGCGATATGGCTTGAGTGAGTTGTAATGGCGGTCGATCAGGAGCGTTGCTCCTGGCGTAAGGCGAGGGACCATGGGAACGGCGTCCTTGGGATCGAGCCGGATGAGAACAAAGCGATGCCAGGCGGAGCGGTCGCCTTCAGTTTCGGGCTTGAGCTTGCGGAGGACGGTCTTCTTGAACTTGAGGATCTCGATCACTTGCGCGGCCGTGATAAAGGGCTGAATGGCGGCGGTGGAGGGATCAGTCAGCAGGACGTTTTCGAAGTCGTCGGCGCTGGGGGGCAGGATGGAAGCACGCTTGTTGACCTCGGCGGGGTCGAGCAGGTCGAGGACGGACAGATGCTGGACGGAGAGAACTTTGTCCATGCCCTCGATGCTGAGGCCGCGTTTGCGATTGAGGAAGTTGGAGATGTGGGCCTGCTTAAATCCAGTTTGCCGGGCGAGGTGAAGCCCCGTTAGTTCCCCTGCTTCGATTCGTTCCCGCAGGATTTTACGGAGGTTATCTTGCAGGATTTTGAACTTCATTAGGCGGAGTATAGCAAAAGCTTATAAGGCATCGCTAAGCGGGGAAAGTTTCCATAGGCGATGAATGTCGATCCAACCGGTACTGTCCTAACACTGCTAATAGGACACCACCCATCCAACCTTGATTGAGAAAATTCACAGCTATAGGATCGCGACATCCTAGGGGCCAATTCGCTCTATGACAGACGACAGGACAGGGTCATACGGATAACATGAACGAGGAAAATAACTTCGGGGAGTTTCGGTGAAAGGTGAAGTCGGCCGAAGTGCTGTCGGCGTCGATGGAGCGGCTACTGTTGTCGCTGCGCTTCACAGGGGAAGTGAGCGTGGTGATGCAGAACGGGCGCGTATTGAAGTCGGACTACGAGGAAGGATATTTCCGGCGCCAGGAGAGTGCGGGCGTAGACGACGAGATCGCGAAAAAACTGTAGAAGTGGAGGAGTCGCGGCAAGATCAGTCAGGCCAGGTTGTCAGAAATCATAAAAACTAAATAGCCCAAGCAGGTCATCGTAAGAGAAACGAGCCCTGCGTTCGGTTCCCGCTTGCGGATGCGGGGATCGGCACAGGGCTTTTTCGTTTTCCGGGGAAGTCAAAATCCCCACTTCCGGCAAAACCAGCCGGAAGTGGGGCACACGGAGATTCTTATTTCAAACAATACGGAGGAGTCATGAAACGCAATCTTAAGAGTGGCGAAGCGCGAGTGGAGTTGAAGTATTGCGAGCGGTGTGGAGGGTTGTGGGTGCGGGAAGGCGGAGGCGGAGTCTATTGCAACAAGTGCCAGCCGGAGATTGAGGACTTGCCGATTCCGAAGAAGAGGGCCGCCACGGCGAAGCTGCCGGTGCGTATATGCACGGTGGTGAACGAGTTTGGAGTGGCTCGTCCCGTTCGATCTGGGGGAAAACGTGGGCGGTTTCTGAAGAGAGAGTCTAAGACCCTCGACAGAGGCCACTGAGGCGCACAGAGGAAGTCAAAATCCTGGCGCGAGAAGGTGAACACCCGGAACTTTTGGGCGAGGGAGATACCGTAGAATGAGGCGAGAAGAGCGAGTCGCAATTTGGGTTCATGGGAAGTCGACATTCCCGTCTCTTCGAGTGCGCTCAGGACAGGCTCTGTCGCAACAACGCGATACGGGTGGGACACCTCAACTTCCACAAAGGAAGGTACACCGGAGAGGGATGGATATTACCTGGTTGACGGAGCGAATTGCGGTGGGGGGCGGGATATGGACGGCGGACAACATGGCGGCGGTCGCCAAGACGGGGATCACGCACATCATCGACATGCAAATCGAATTCGATGACACGCCGTTGGCAGCGGGGCTGAATGTCGAGGTGTTGTGGAATCCGACGGATGACGATTTCGAGCCGAAGCCGCCGCGGTTGTTCCGGCGCGGAGTGGAGTTTGCGCTGCGGGCACTGGAGTGGCCGGAGGCGAAGGTTTTTATTCATTGCGCCGCGGGAGTGCACCGAGCTCCGATGATGGCGCTGGCGGTACTGGGATCGATGGGATGGGAGTTGGAGGACGCGATGCAGTTCATTGAGGGGAAGCGTCCGGTGGCGGATTTTGCTGAAGTGTATGTGGAGAGTGTGGAGAAGTTTCTGGAAGGACGAGCCAGGGACTGAAAGAGCAAGTCAATACTCACCAAAGAGGGCACAGAGGGGCACGGGAAATCAACATCGCCACTCCTCGCAGACGCGAGAAATGATGCACCCTGATAGAACATTCGGAAAGTCAAAGTCCCCGCCCCTTCGACTGCGCTCAGGGCAGAATCTCTCGCAAAGAACGCGTGGACGGTGGGGCACCCCGATTCGGTTGGGTCTTCTCGAAGAAAGACTCACCACAGGGGACACTGAGGGACACAAGGGAAATCAAAATACACCCGGTCGCGGGATATCGGACAGAGTAGAGATTCTTGGAGGAATAATTTATGCGTCACGCGGTCCGCCGCCCTATGGGGCGGCTTTTTTATTGGGTAATGGCAGTCGTGATCACGGCGGCTGGCTTCCAGCTTCCGGCTCGCGGAGGCACACCACAGATTCGCCGACGACGACAATCGTTGCGGAAGTGCGAATGCACGACTTTAATTGGGGAATCGGGAACGACAGAGATCTCCTGGGGAGATTCAGTTCCCAGACATTCAGTCTGCCGGGGCTAGTACGGACTCAGACCTATTTCATGAGGCTGTATAGCGGCTCATCTCCGCCGCTGTATTCGCGTTATGCGGCCGCGCTGCATGTGGACTCTCCGCTCTGAACGACGCAACCCTGCTGAATCGTCCGAAGTTTCGAAATGGAGCCCGACCGGCCGCGGGAGCACAGTACGCGGCCAAGGACTTCCAACTTGAAGTGCTGGACAGATTAGAGGAGATGCAAGGTGCGGCGGCGTCTCTGGACGAGTTCTGGAACAAGAAGTCGGATGCAGTCAAGGAGCAGCGACTGTTGAAGTTCGACAGTCGAACGCTGATTGCATTGGGCGCGATTGCCTTGTCAATAGGCGGTTACGTGATAGAGGACGCCCGGAACACGGCTTGCCAGGATTCGGAGCTTGAGTCCACAAGCGCGCGAGTGCTGCGGCTGGAGCAGATTGCAGCCGCGAATGCTGAAGGGCGGATTCGGACCGAGGTGCAACTCGGGATTGCGCGAGGGGCAGAGTGAGATCAAGGCCATGATATGAGCGCATGACAGTGCGAGCAAGAAAACCGAGAGAAGTAGGAAAGATATTTCGAGGAGGAATGATGAATTTCGTAAATCTGTTACTGCGAGCGATCGGCTTCATACTATCCCTGTCTCAGGAATAGAAAGCATGCGCGCCAGCAAGTCGGGCACGGAAAAGAAAGATGCCGCTATGCTGTTTGTACAGAACGCACTGGGCATGACAGATGCGATCGCGGCTCAAGAAACTGTTGAGCCAGAGCAATTCAAGAACGGAGTTTCTCAGATCATCGATGGAGTCGTTCTGTGCATGAGCTCGTCAGCCTGGGCTAAGAATCCGCGAACTTCGGCTTCAATCGTCGCTCCGTAATTGCATCCAGAACGTCAAAATCACCACCCTTTCGGCCTCGCTCGGGGCAGGCTCTATTGCAAAGCGGGCGACAAGGGTGGGCCACCCTTTTGGTCATGACCACTTTTATCCGACTTCTTCACTCCAGGTTTCCAGATTCTTTTTGACCTGGGCCATGAATTGATCGGCCACCGCGCCGTCGATCAGGCGGTGGTCGTAGCCTAGCGTCAGATGAACGACGGAGCGGATCGCGATGGAGTCGTTGCCATCTTTGTCGGTGATGACCATCGGCTGCTTGGTAATGCCGCCTACGCCCATGATTGCGGAGTTGGGCTGATTGATGATGGGCAGGCCGAATACGGCTCCGAACTGGCCGGGGTTGGTGATGGTGAAAGTAGATCCTTCGACATCATCGGGCTTGAGCTTCTTGGTGCGGGCACGCTCGCCGAGGTCGGTGATACCGCGCTGTAAGCCTAGGAAGTTGAGGTCCCCGGCATTCTTCAGGACAGGAACGATTAATCCCCAATCGAGGGCGACGGCGATGCCCATATTGATGTGGCGGTGATAGTGGATGTTATCGCCTTCGATGTGGGCGCTAATAATCGGCCACTGCTGCAGGGCGATGACGGCGGCGCGGACGAAGAACGGCATAAAGGTGAGACGGGCACCGTGGCGCTGTTCGAATCCATTTTTGTGCTTGGCACGCAGGTTGACGATGCGGGTGAAGTCCACTTCGTACATGCAGTGCACGTGCGCGCTGGTGCGGCGCGACTCGATCATGTGCTTGGCGATCAGCTTGCGCATGTTCGTCATCGGAACGAGATCGCCTGGGTAGGGAGCGGGTGCGGGTGGACGCGGGGCGAGGCTTGGCGTTGGTGATGACGGCGCCTCGCTTCGCTCGGCGGGACGGACGAATGCGTCCGTCCCTACGCGAGCCGGTTGCGAGGACTGGCTCTCGATGAACTGCATGATGTCTTGCTTGGTGATGCGGCCGCCGAGTCCGGTGCCAGAAATTTGGGAGAGACTGACGCCGTGCTCGCGCGCGATTTTGCGGACCAGCGGAGAGGAACGTGCTTCTTCGTCCTCTTCCTGAACAGGCGCGGCTGGAGACGGTGGGGCGGGAGCGGCTTTTTTTTCTTCTTTCGGCGGTTGAGCAGCGGCGGCGGGCGCAGCTTTTGCCGGCGACGAGGGAGCCTTGGCTGCGGCTTCGCCCTCGGCGGCAATCGTCCCGACGATCGTGTTCACGCCGACGGTGGTGCCTTCGGTGACTTTGATTTCCTGCAGGACGCCCGAGGCCGGTGCGGGGATTTCGGCATCCACTTTATCGGTGGAGATTTCAAAGAGGGGCTCGTCGCGTTGTACTTTGTCGCCAGGCTTCTTGAGCCATTTCGTGATGGTGCCTTCGACGATGGATTCTCCCATCTGCGGCATGATGATGTCAGTTGGCATGAGTTCCTTCCTATGACCGCACAGATCTAAAAGAGGGTTGGGCGCAAACGGATATTATAGCGGGTCGGCGGGCGGGGGCTAAAGCCCGGGAGTTAGGAGTTAGGAGGCGTCCTCAACGCGGCCCTTTAAGGGCCGCTCTTCCACGACGCTTCCATCGTTTGCCTTCGAATCCTTCGATATCCTTACAGTTTGCAGCCTCCTCGAAAAATCTGTTTCCATCCGAATTCCCACTAGTGGTGGTCGTGCTTTTCTTTGCTTTCTTTCTTCTCTTCTGGCTTGGTTTCCTCGGCTGCTGGTGCGGCGTTGAAACTCGTCTTCCAATACTCCTGTACGGCGGGCGGCAGTTTGTCCATGTGCGAGAGGAAGGTGGTGATCTTCCACATGTCCTGGTCGGTGAGAGTCTTGTCCCATGCGGGCATGCCGGTGTAACGGATGCCGGTGCGGATGGTGTAGAAGATGTGCCACTCGGGATCGTCGGGGGGATCGGAAATTAGATTCGGCGGAGGAGGATAGAACGATGCGGCTAGGGTGGAGGGCTTGCGGTCGAGGGTTCCATGACAGAGGGCGCAGTTCATGGTGTAGAGCTTCATGCCGTCTTCAAGATTCTGATCGGTGGGAGTAAGAGGGTTGCTGGTGCGGGGCGCGTGGCGGTCCATCGAAGCGTCGACGGCGCTCATGGCCAAGTGGCGCTCGAGATGCGGGGGTTCCACGTTAGCCTTGGTGGGAAAGAATCCGAGCATAGCAAAGCCGAGTCCGGCGAGGATGATGGCGGCGAGCGTGATGATTACACCGAGAAGGAACTTGCCCATGAGACCTCCGGGAGTATTTTGGCAGATGAGCGGGGCGGGACGCTAGTTGAGCTGGAGTGACGAATGGGGGTCACGGGGTTTCTTTCCGCTGAGAACAGGGGCTAAAAACATCCGTAACACGAGCGGCTCTCGCGGCCCTGAAAGGGCCGCTCTTCCACAGGATTGTCAGCTGCGCTCGACGGACAGCCGAGAGCGGCTGTCCCACATAATCCCTCCCAGGCGGACGAATGCGTCCTCCGCTCCGTGGGTCAGTATTCTTTCAAGCGGCGGGATTCGCGGACTATATCTTCGACCTTCGGCAGGTAGTGATGCTCCTGCGGAGGGGAGAATGGGATCGCGGAGTCCAGGCCGGTGATGCGGACGATGGGGCCATCGAGATCGTCGAAGGCTTCTTCGTTGATGATGGCGGCGATTTCTCCGGCAAGGCCTCCGGTGCGAGAGTGCTCGTGGAGGATGACGACCTTGTTCGTCTTCTTCACGGTTTGCGCGATGGCTTCGCGATCGAGCGGGGAAACGGTGCGCAGGTCGAGGATCTCGAGGTCGACGCCTTCTTTGCTCAAGATCTCGGCGGCTTCGAGCGCGGTGTGGACCATCGCCGCATAGGTGATGATGCTGAGATCCTTCCCTTCCCTTGCGACTCGCGCTTTTCCGATCGGGACTACGTAATCATCCGCAGGGACTTCGCCTTTAATGCGGCGGTAGAGATATTTGTGCTCGAAGAAGATGCAGGGATTGTTGTCGCGGATAGCGGCTTTGATCAGGCCCTTCGCGTCGTAGGGCGTGGCGGGGCAGATGACCTTGAGGCCAGGATTGTGCACGAACCACATCTCGGGATTCTGCGAGTGGAAAGGGCCGCCGTGGACGTATCCGCCACTGGGACCACGCAGAACGAGTGGAGCCGGGGCGCCCCAGAGGTAATGCGTTTTCGCGACCATGTTGCTGATCTGGTTGAAGGCGCAACCGATGAAGTCCATGAACTGAAATTCGGCGACGGGGCGCATGCCGGTGAGCGAGGCTCCGAAGGCTGCGCCGACAATGGCGGACTCGGCGATGGGCATGTCGAGGACACGCTCGGCGCCGAAGCGGTCAATGAAACCGTCGGTGACTTTGAAGGCGCCGCCGTAAATGCCGATGTCTTCGCCGAGGCAGAAGACGGTTGGATCGCGGTCCATTTCTTCCCAGATTCCCTGGCGGATGGCTTCGAGGTAGGTGAGGAGCATAGGGTCAGTCAAACTTCATTTGCCACGGATTCACACGGATGAACGCGGATGCTTCTATTTCAAGTGAACCGCGGCTTCGGTTTCTTTGTAGCCGCTGGTTCCCTTCTTCACTTTGGGCATGCCGTATTTTGGTTTGATTTCGTGGCAGCCTTCTTCACAGAAGACGCCGCCTTCGGCCGATTCTGGCGTGGGCATTGGGGAATTCACTGCGATCTCCCGCTCAGCTTCGATTACTTCTTCTACTTCCTTGATCAGCGATTCGTTCTCTTTCGGCGTCAGCCACTTTTTTTCTTTCAGCAGATAGTTTTCGAATCGCTCGATGGGATCGCGCTTCTTCCAGAAATCGAACATCGGCTTCGGCACATACGCAGCGGCGTCATGGATGGCGTGACCTTTCATGCGCATCATTTTGGCTTCGATGATCGTGGGACCTTCACCACGGTGGGCGCGTTCGACGGCTTCGCGGGCGGCGTCGTAGACCTGGCAGGCGTCAGTGCCATCGACAATCACGCCGGGAATACCGTATCCGATGGCGCGTTCGGCGATATCTTTGCAGCGGTACTGCATTTCTGACGGCGTGGAATAGGCCCAGAGGTTGCTTTCAACGAAGAGCACGAGGCCGAGATTTTGCACCGCCGCGAAGTTGATGCCTTCGTAGGTGACGCCGGTGGACTGGCCTCCGTCGCCGATGTAAGTCATGACGGCAACGTTGCGTCCTTGCAGGCGCGCGCCGAGAGCTACGCCCGAGAGGACGGGGATGAGATCGCCTAACATCGAGATGGGCGAGACCATGTTGCGCTTTTCGATGTCGCCGAAGTGCGACGTGCCGTCGCGGCCCTTCGTAGGCGAGTTGGCTTTGGCCATGTACTGCATCATTGTGTCGCTGGCTGCGAATCCGCGGACGAGAAGCGATCCCTGGTTGCGAATCATGGGCGCGAACCAGTCGTCCTTGTCGAGCGCGTAGGCGGAGGCGCAGGAGCAGGCTTCCTGGCCGAGCCCGAAGTAGACTCCGCCGACGACTTTGCCCTGCTTGTAGAGATTCTCGAGGGCGATCTCCATTTTGCGGTTGAGCAACATGAATCGATAGATCTCGATGGCTTGCTGCTTGCCCAGATATTTGGAGTCGCGGATCGGCGGAACGGGAGTGGTGAGATCGCCTTCAACTTCATAGCGGACGTGCTCGTGGCCTTGGCGATCTTTCTCGGTTAGCTGGCGAACGTGGAAAGTCGGGTGTTCGAGGCGGTAGTCAGGTATCTCGTAGGTGCGAAGGTTTTGATTTCCGGCGGTGCCGTTGGTCTTGGAGCTTTGTGCTCGGGGGAGGACAAATGCATCCGCCGCTCCACGAGCACTGGCACGCGGACGATGGCCGTTGGAGCTTGCTTTGGACTTCTTCTTATTGTTCCCCATGAGAGGCGGCGCGTAGGGCGCGATGTATAGATGGTATCGCGAGGGAGGGTGCGACGGCTAGGGCACAGCGAGACTTCGACTCGCGCCCGGGTCTGAGACCCGGACCCACATGACTCTCATTACGCCCAGGCGGTTTCGTCGTCTCCGCGGATTTTGCGGAGTTCGGTGGGAGGCTTCATGGGTACACCCACCGTGCGTCCCATGAGGGCATCGAGAGTATCAACCCAGAGAATTTGGCTCTGAAAGACCACTCCGACATTGCGGGAGATGGATTCGGCTACGCCATTCAGATCGAGTTCTTTGCCTAGCTCTTTTTGCATCGACGTTACGGGCTTCGTCGTAATGCCGCAGGGGATGATCAGGTTGAAGTAGCTGAGGTCGGTGTTCACGTTGAGGGCGAAGCCGTGGGAGGTGACGAAGCGGGAGATGTGGACGCCGATGGCGGCGAGCTTGGCCTCGGTTTCAGGTTCGGGCGGCCTCGCTTCGCTTCGGCGGACAGCCGAGGCGGCTGTCCCCACATGGTCTGTAGTGGCGATCGGGGACCACAGGTCCCTCGACTCCAGAGAACGATTCTTCGAATCGTTCTCTTCCGCTGGGGATGACAAGGGAGGCGGGTCGGTCCAGACGCCCGCGAGTCCCGGGACGCGCTTGGTGGCGATGGCGAAGTCGGCGCAGGTGCGTATCAGGACTTCTTCGAGGCGGCGGACAAATTCGATCACGCCCAGAGTTTTGCGGAGTGTCGATGGGCGAGCCTCTGACTCACCGGGGCGGCCGAATGCGTCCACCCCTACACGAAATCCGCGCAGATCGAAAATCGGGTAGCCGACGATCTGTCCGGGACCGTGGAAGGTGACGTCGCCGCCACGGTCGCATTTGAAGAGTTCGACTCCGCGTTTGTTCAGAAGCTCTGGTGAGGCAATTACATTGGCCGCTTTCGCATTTCGACCTAGTGTGATCACCGGCTTGTGTTCGAGCAGGAGCAGAACGTCGCCGATCTTTTCTTCCTTGCGCAGTGCGACGAGTTGCTGCTGGAGGCTCAGGCCAGTGGCGTAGTCGACGGTGCCGAGTTGGATGAGGGAGATCAAAATCTATTCCCCACGGATCTGCGCGGATTCACACCGATCAAAATCAATACCTTCACCACAGAGGACACGGAGATCACAGCGGAGTGCCTAGGTCCCTCGCTTCGCTCAGGATGACAAGGCTTAGGTCTATCTGTGTTCTTTTGTGGATTACGCATTAATGGCCATTCCGTAGACGCTGTTCGAAGCGTCCAGCATGGCTTCGGCCAGCGTCGGATGGGCGTGGATCGTCCACATCAAATCTTCGACCGTTGCTTCGAGCTCCATCGCTGCGACGGCTTCAGCAATCAGCTCGGTCGCCTGCGGACCAATGATGTGCACTCCTAAGATCTCGCCGTAGTCAGCGTCGGAAACAATCTTGATGAAGCCTTCATGCTGGCCGACGATGCTCGCGCGCGAATTCGCCGTGAAGGGGAATTTGCCGATCTTCACGTTATATCCGGCCTCGCGAGCCTTAGTTTCAGTGAGGCCGACGCTGCCGATTTCGGGATGGCAGTAGGTCGCGCCGGGGATGTGTTCGGGATTGATCGGTTTGCCGGGCTTGCCGGCGATCTTGGCGATGGCGACCAGTGCTTCCATGGCTCCGACATGGGCCAGCTGTGGAGTGCCGAGCACGATGTCGCCGACGGCGTAGACGCCGGGCTCGGCCGTTTGCATCCAGGAATCGGTCTTGATGAATTCGCGATCCGGCTTGATCTTCGTGCGTTCGAGGCCGATGTTTTGCGTGCGCGGCTTGCGGCCGACGGCGATCAGAATTTTCTCGGCTTCGATCTTCTGCTGCTTGCCATCGACCGTGATCGTGACTGCAACGCCTGATATCGTCTTTTCAACCTTGTCGACTTTCGCGCCGGTGTGGAAGTTGATACCGCGCTTGCGGTAGACGCGGGCGAGTTCCTTCGACACCTCTTCATCTTCCACCGGTACGAGTCGCGGCAGCATTTCTACGATTGTGACTTCACAATCGAAGGAGCGGTAAATTGACGCGAACTCGACTCCGACCGCCCCGGCGCCAACGATCACCAGCGACTTCGGCATTTCTTTCAAGCTCAGGATTTCGACGTTCGTCAGCACACGATCGTTGGCTTCGAGGCCAGGGAGCATGCGGGCTTCGGAACCGGTGGCGAGGATTACGTTCTTCGCTTTGAGCTGAGTCGATTTGCCGTCGTTCGTGACTTCGACGGAATGTACGCCGTTTTGTGCTGGCCCCGTTAGCTTGCCATAGCCTTTGATGGTCTCGACTTTGTTCTTCTTCATCAGGAATTCGAGGCCCTTGGTGTGTTTGGCAACAATCTTGTTCTTGCGGTCCTGAATGGCGGCCCAGTTCAGCTTTCGAGCGTCGACGCCTTCGATACCGAATTCCTTGGCGTCTTTCAGGTGATCCCAGAGTTCAGCGTTGAAGAGCAGGGCTTTCGTCGGAATACACCCAACGTGCAGGCAGGTACCGCCGAGGAATCCGTCTTTCTCGATGAGAGCTGTTTTGAGGCCGTATTGGCCGGCGCGGATGGCAGCGGTGTATCCGGCAGGGCCGCTGCCGATGATGGCTATGTCGTAAATTGTGTCGGGCAAGGTCGTCCTCTATGGAAGAGATCATTAAAGGCAAACTAAAGATTCTAGAACAGGCTCGGGTGGAACACCATGGGGGCTAAAGCCCGTCATTGTTCGTCGACTGTCGCGGCGCCGAAGCGCCGCTCTTCCACGATCAGACAAGAGTCGACTTCGCTCGACGGACAGCCGTGAGCGGCTGTCCCCAGACGCTGCAGAGATGGTAGTAGTGGCTGAGGGTAGGATCCTTCGATTACGTAGCAGCTTGGCGTTTCGCGAAGCTGCTACTTCGCTCAGGATGACAAGGGACTAGTTGTTTTCGTTGCTAGCGCGCTTCCAGGAGATCAGTTCGCCGATCGTCGAACTGGTGCTCGACACCGGCTGCTTGTAGGCTTCGACTTCCGACCTTGAAGCTTCTTCGCCTACGGCGCGGATGCTGAGACCGACCTTCTTCTCTTCCGGATTCATCTTGATGATCTTGAAGTCGTGCTCGAGACCCGGCTCCAGATGCAGCGGCTGTCCGTTCTCATCGGTGGCTTCGGACTTGTGGCAGAGGCCTTCCACGCCCTCCGCAATTTCGACAAATGCGCCGAACGCGGCCACGCGCAGAACCTTGCCGCGTACTACATCGCCGACGTGGTGCGCTGCGAAGAACGACTCCCAAACATCGGGCTGGAGTTGCTTCACGCCTAACGATAGGCGGCGCTTGTCCGGTTCGATGGCAAGAACTACCGCCTTCACGCGATCACCCTTTTTCAGCACTTCCGACGGATGCTTCACACGCTTGGTCCAGCTCAGGTTGCTGACGTGGACCAGACCGTCGATGCCGTCTTCGATTTCGATAAAGGCGCCGAAGTCAGTGAGGTTGCGGACACGGCCTTCGACGGTCATGCCGACCGGGAATTTTTCGTGGAGTGAGTCCCACGGATTAGTCGCCAACTGGCGCATACCGAGTGAAATACGGCGCTCGGTGGGATTCACATTGAGCACGACGCATTCGACCTGATCGCCGACATTGACCAGCTTCGACGGGTGCTTCATGCGCTTCGACCACGTCATCTCGCTGACGTGGACCAGGCCTTCGATTCCCTGTTCCAGTTCAACGAATGCTCCGTAGTCAGTCACGCTGATCACGCGGCCGCCAACGTGCGCGCCCTCGGGATAGCGATGCTCGGCATCGAGCCACGGATCGGGCGTGAGTTGCTTGAATCCGAGCGAGACCCTCTGCTTGTCTTTGTCGTACTTCAGAACTTTGACCTGGATTTGATCGCCGACGTTCACTAGATCTTTGGGGTGAGTCAGGCGTCCCCAGGACATGTCGGTGATGTGCAGCAGGCCATCGAGGCCACCGAGATCGACGAATGCGCCGTACTCGGTGAGATTCTTAACGACTCCGGTGAGGACCGAGCCTTCTTCTAGATGCTCGAGCGTCTTCGAGCGCTTCTCGTTTTGCTCGCCTTCGAGCAATTCCTTGCGCGAGACCACGATGTTGCCGCGCTTCTTGTTGAGCTTGATGACTGCGACTTCGATGGTCTGGCCTTTCATCCCGTCCAAATTGCGGATGGGGCGAAGGTCGACTTGCGAGCCCGGCAAGAAAGCGTGGGCGCCGTGAATGTCAACGGTCAGGCCGCCCTTAATGCGATCGATGACGACGGCATCGATCGGCTTCTTTTCGTTGTAGGCCTTTTCGATTTCTTCCCAGGCGTGGATGCGCTGCGCCTTCTGGTGCGAGAGACGGACGTACCCTTCCTCGGCTTCGCCCTTGTCGCGCATGACGTCGATTTCGTCGCCGGGCTTAAACTTCGGCTTGCCTTCGTGGTCGAGCACCTCCGAAAGCGCCAACATGCCCTCCGATTTCGCCCCGATGTCCACGACCACGTGCGTCGCAGTCAGCTTCAGTACGGTGCCTTTAATGACTCGGTCTTCGCTCACCGCCTCTTCCGCTTCAGTGGTGAAGTTTTCGAGCACGGAGGCGAAATCTTCGTTCGACGAGGACGCGTCCGAAGACTCGCTGCCAGCAGCAGACTGGATCGGTTCAGGCATGTGTTGTTCTGTTGTCGGCTCGGCTTCGGTGACAACGGTGGAGGTGGAATCGGAGTTGGGGGCGGTGGTTTCGTCGAACAAGGTTATGCCTCTCTGATGATGGGATGCGGGGCCTGCGTTGCGGACTGCTGGATGAGTCGTTTGGTTGTGGTGGGCCCACCCTGGCGAGTGAGCTTGGACAATCCCAGCTGTCGGACGTTTAACAGAGAACCCGCGTCCAATGGGAACTCTTCGACTATAACAACCGTGCGCGAACAGTGTCAAACCCAAATCCGGCGCATGTTACAGCAGCGTTTCAATTTGTAAACAATTTTGAAACGGCAGGGTGCTTTTCGGGCATTCAGCACTTGGCAGCCAGCACTTAGCCCTTCGAGTCTGGGAACAATGACGGCCTGAATGCGGCTTGCCGCGTGCCGAATGCTTCTATGCCAGTTTCCCCAACTCGCCCCATCTGCTAACCTGCCGTGCTATGGACTACCTCTGGACGCCGTGGCGTTATGCCTACGTTTCTTCGACGGAGAAGACCGGGGAATGCGTGTTTTGCGACGCGCCGAAGGAGAACGACGACGCCAAAACGCACATCGTGTACCGCGGCCAGCATTGTTTCGTCATTTTGAATGCGTATCCGTACACCCCGGGGCATGTAATGGTCGTCCCTTACACGCATCTGGACGAATTGCGGAAGCTGCCCGTCGAGGCTGCGAATGAGATGATGGCGCTTTCTCAGCGGATGGAGTCGGTGCTGCGGGAACTCTATCGTCCGGATGGAATCAATCTGGGGATGAATATCGGGAAGGCCGCCGGGGCCGGGATCGCCGGTCACATCCACATGCACGTTCTGCCGCGCTGGGTGGCGGACTCGAACTTTGTTTCGGTGGTGGGAGAGACGAGGATTCTGCCGGAGACGCTGGATGTGACTTGGGGGAAGATGCGGGAGAAGATGAAGTAGGTTATTGCTCCTCCCCGAACATGGTGTCATCCTGAGCGGCGTCCTTGGCCGCGAAGGACCTATGAACTCCCGGCCAATTGCATTGGTCCTTCGCTTCGCTCAGGATGACAACGCAGATTGACCAACGAGCCTTTTCATCTCTTGCTCATCGATCACGGCTACACCCAACTCTTGCGCCTTGTCGAGCTTTGAACCCGCGTCAGTTCCGGCTACTACGTAGTCCGTCCTTTTGCTGACGGAGCCAGTCACTTTGCCACCGGCGTCTTCGATCATCTTCTTGGCTTCGTCGCGTGTGAAACGCGCAAGAGTGCCTGTTAGGACGAAGGTCTTGCCCGCGAGTTTTGTGCCGCGCTCTTTTTTTTGCCCCTTAAATACGAGACCGGCTTTGCCCAGGCGCTCGACGAGCTTGCCGTTGGCAGGATTGCTGAAGAACTCGGCGAGGCTTTCGGCGATGCGAGGTCCGACTTCGTTGACGTTCTGCAATTCTTCGACACTGGCGCTGGCGAGAGCCTCCATCGATCCGAAGTGCTCGGCCAGAAACTGCGCCGTGCGCTCGCCGACCATTCGAATGCCTAGGCCATAGATGACGCGCTCGAGCGGCAGCTTCTTCGAATTTTCGATCTCGTCGAGAACGTTTTGCGCCGACTTGTCGGCGAATCGCTCCAGGCTCAGCAAATCTTTCTTCGTGAGGTCGTAGATATCAGCGACATTCTTGACCAGCCCTTTATCGATCAGCTGATTAACGAGCGATTCACCCATGCCGTCGATGTTCATGACGCCGCGTGACGCGAAATGCAAGATCGTACCCAAAAGCTTGGCAGGACAATTCGCATTCACGCAACGGTAGTCGACTTCGCCTTCGGTGCGAACGACTTTGGTCCCGCACACCGGACACTTCTCCGGCATGGCAAATTCTTTCGTTCCCCGCGGATGATCCTTGTCGTCGATCACCTTCGCCACTTTCGGAATTACGTCGCCTCCGCGCTCCACCTGTATGTAATCGCCGATCTTGACACCGAGGCGCTCGATCTCGTCCATGTTATGCAGCGTGGCATTGCGGACGGTCGTTCCACCGATGAGCACTGGCGCTAGCATCGCGACGGGGGTCAGCTTTCCTGTGCGGCCCACCTGGACGCGGATATCCTCGAGCTTCGTAATCCCCGCGCGCGCGACGAACTTGTATGCGATCGCCCAGCGCGGAGCCTTGCCGGTGAAGCCGAGCTCATCCTGCAGGCCGGTGTGGTCCACTTTCACGACGATGCCGTCGATCTCATAGGGAAGCGAGTCGCGCTTCCCTTCCGATTGCTGGATGAATGCCCAGACTTCGTCCATCGAACGTACGAGCTTGTGGTTCGGATTGACTTTGAATCCAGATGCGCCGAGCGCGCTGAGCGTCTTCGAGTGGCGGTCGAAATAAGTGCGGCCGCTTTGGAGCAGGATGTAGGGGAAGAAGTCCATGCGCCGTTCTGCGGTGACATTCGCATCCAGCTGGCGAACCGTGCCCGCCGTGAAATTGCGGGGGTTCGCGAAAGTCGGCAGTCCGTTCTTCTCGCGCTCTTCATTGATCTTCTTGAACGATGCGGTCGGCATGAGCAATTCACCACGCACCTCAAAATCAACGGGAACGCCAGCCTTCTTCAGCTTGTTTTTGTCGATTGAGAGCGGAATCGACCGTACGGTGCGCACGTTGAGGGTGACGTCTTCGCCGGTAGTTCCGTCGCCGCGCGTCACGCCATGCACCAGTTTGCCGTCTTCATAGATCAGCGCCAGCGACATGCCGTCGAGCTTGAGTTCGCAGACGTAATCCACATCGCTGCGGCCGCTGAGCTCGTGGACCCGGCGCTCCCAGTCGCGCAGTTCCTCTTCGTTGTAGGTGTTGTCGAGCGACAGCATCGGCGACGAGTGCCGCATTTTGACGAATCCTTCGCGCGGCTTGCCGCCCACGCGTTGGGTTGGGGAATCGGGAGCAAGGAGATCCGGGTGCTTAGCTTCCAAATCCTTCAACTGCCGCATCAGCTTGTCGAAGTCGAGGTCGCTGATTTCGGGATTGTCGAGGACGTAGTAGAGATACTCGTGGTGGCGAATCTTCTCGCGGAGGGCTTCGATCTTCTTTTCGGCGTCTTTTCCGGATGGCATCGCAAGAGGATTATATTGCGGGAGAAAGATCTGGAGAAAGCGGCCACGTCAAGAACCGCGCGAAATCCTTCGCTCCGCCCGAAAAGCGGCTACGCTGAGGATGACGCACTTTGGATACTCGGCAAGCAGGTGTTGACGCTTGTCTTTCCCGGCTATTTGTTGGCGTCAGTCACGCCTGGGATCTGCACCCGGACAAATCGGGGCTTGTAATCGTTAGCGCACACTAAATCCGCGCCATTGTTCGCATTCACGTTGTACGACATCAGGATTCCATCGACATCGGTAAATTCCGTGTGGGCCTTTGCGTTGTAGGTGACCAGCGTGCCGGTTTTGCAGCCGTTGGCGCCGGCTTCAGGAGCGGTGTATACCGTGGTTTTATTCGACCACGGGCCCTGCGGCGAGCAGGAATACCAAGTCGTCAAGGCGTCCCAAAGCGGATACGCGGGATTCTGCGGATCCATTCCCGCCATCAGGTAAAACGTTCCGCCATTGTAGGTCATCGCATCCACGGAGTATTCGGGCGTGACCGCCGCTACGCCGGTCATCGCCGTGGCATTCGATTCCCCAGCCAGCCACTTGCCTTGCGTCGCGTTCCAGAACTGCCATTTGCTGGCATTGGTCAGGTAAAAGAGCGAGGACATTCGGGCCACGTAAGGAGTCTTGGTGTCGGTCCCGGGATCCTTCAGCCCGTAAATGTAGTAATAATTCCCTTCTTGCAGAATCTTCGTTCCCCACTCCAGCGTCGTATTGAGTCCTGCCACTGGACTGACGGAACTGATCGTCAAGCCCGGCCATGACAGCGTGGCGACGGAATGCCCGACCAGTTTGAACAGCCCGGTCCACTCCAGCAGCATGATCTTGATCTGATACCTTCCTGCAGATGGCTGCGTGAGATATCCGCCGCCCTGCCAGAACCAGTCATTCTTGTTGGCGGGGGCAAAATACGAAGTCGTTTTTGGAGGGTAGCCGACTGTGGTCCACGACCCCGTGGTCTGATTAAGGATGGTGAGCGAATTATGCGCGCTAAAGAGATCGCTGGAACGCAGGCGGGTGGTGGCATTGACCGTACCGATGTATGAGTCGGACCACATCCACAGATTCGTCCCGTCCGGAAGGAGCAACGAATATGTTCCGTCGGCCCCAGTCCATCCCGGGCCATTCTGCGTAACGTAGCCGTCGAATGTGGAGTCGATCGTCCCCGTCGACGGAACTCCCGGCAAGGTGCATTGCGCAAACGACGAAATCGAAATGGAATCGCAAATAGAAAGCGCGATCCAGAGTGCTGCAGAAAATTTCATTCTACGATCTCCACCGAAAAATTTGTCCGCACAGCCTACCGCAATTCCCGTGCATCGCAATAGAGCCGAATTACCCTGCCAGCCGGGCGATTCGAATGAATCCGCCTTGCAAGCGGCGCCCGGCATATGGCAAATTAACCCTCTGCCAAATCAATCATGGACGAGTGAACCATGCCCAAAACTGCCCGCACACCCGCCGAAACCGCGACCGATACTTATGCCACCCAACTTCCTTCGGCGTTGCGAAAGGCCTTCCAGACGAACAACCGCATCAATCTTTATTTGATCGAAAATCTTCCTGCTCCGGCATGGCGCGAAAAACCGTCCGATGGAAAAGGCCGCACAATCGCCGCCATCGTCGCCCACCTGCACAACGTCCGCGTGATGTGGCTCAAGGCCGCCAAGTCGGAGGAGATTCCCGAGCAACTTGATCGCGCTTCCGTCACCCCTGCGCAAGCCACGCGCGGCCTCGAAATCAGCAATCGTGCTCTGGAGTCGATCATTACCCGCGCCATGGAATCCGACGGCCGCATCAAGAACTTTCGCCCAGACGTCGCCGGCTTCATCGGCTATCTGATCGCGCACGACGCCCACCATCGCGGACAGATCACCATGCTCGCGCGCCAACTCGGTCATCCCCTGCCGCAGAAAGCCATGTTTGGCATGTGGGAATGGGGCTCCCGCTGACCAGCCGGTGCCGCCTTTGTCTCCGGTACAATCCAGCTTCGAGTACCTATGCGCAAGGCGGCCTTGCTCTACAATCCGGATTCCGGCGGAAGTAAGCGACGCCAGCGGGAACTGCACTCCGCGCTCGAAGTCCTGCAGCGCGCGGGCGTGGAAGCAGAACTGGTTCCCACGGATTCTCCGGAGCATGCGGGCGACGAAGCTCGGCGAGCCATGTCCTCCGGTTGCGACACCATTTTCGCTTGCGGCGGCGACGGTACGATCCACAACATTGCCCAAGTGCTGGCGGGGTCTGAAGTCGCTCTCGCCGTTCTTCCCATGGGGACGGCGAACGCCTTGGCGCATGATCTCAGTCTTCCGCTGCACGCGCCGGCTGCCGCGGAAGCTGCCCTGACTGGCAGTCCTCGCCGGATCGCCCTCGGACGCATAACCTGCCAAGACTTGAACGGGGTCGAGGCGACGCGCTATTTCGTTATCACGGCAGGCATTGGCGTTGACGCCCACCTTTTTTATAAGCTGCACAGCGGAGTGAAGCAGCGCCTCGGCATAGCCGCCTACTACGCCAAAGCTTGGCACATGTGGTTTACCTATCCGATGACGCACTTTCGCGTGAAGTATGCCGAACCGGGCTCGAACACCGAAAAAAATGCGGCCGTCACCGAACTGCTCGCCGTCCGCATTCGTCAGTTCGGCGGAGTGATTCGTGAGTTCGCCCCCGGAGCCTCTCTCGACCGTGACGATATGCGAATCATCTTGTGCCACACTCGTAGCCGTCTCGCTTATCTCGCCTATGTCACTCGATGCCTTGTCGGTGGCGGCTGGAATATCCCGGGGATCGAACTCGTGTACAGCACGAAGGCTTCCTGCAACTACGCTGCGGTTTCCGAAGCTCAACCCCAGCGGAAGATTTACGTCGAGGCCGACGGAGAACTCATTGGCAGCCTCCCGGCGGAGCTCTCGGTCGTCCCCGACGCACTGACGCTGCTGGCTCCGGCGCGATGAACCTCAACGCACCGATTTGCCTGCGAAACCGTACCCAACGGGATTAAGGTAAACTTCATCGCTTGGAACCTGTCACCCATTTCCTCACCGGAGCGTGCATGGGACGCGCCGGACTCAATCGCAAGAGCGCACTCGCGACTCTCACACTTACGCTCGCAGCTGAAGCCCCGGATCTCGACATCATCGGGCGCTTCCGCGGACCGGCCTTTGGATTCGCTCACCACCGGGGATTCACTCACTCATTCATCGGCGTTGCGCTTGACGCCATCGTAGTGGTGGCTTTCGTCTACCTGATCTGGCGGCTGCGCGGGCGCAAGACCAACGATCCCAACCTGCCTCCGCGCTGGGGAATACTCTTTTTCTATGCCTGCCTTGCAGGAGTCAGCCACATCCTGCTCGACTTCACCAACAACTATGGCGTTCGCCCCTTCTGGCCTTTTTCCGAAAAATGGTATTCGTGGGACATCGTGTTCATCGTCGAGCCGGTCATGCTGCTGTTCCTGATTCTCGGTCTGGTCGTTCCAGCTTTGTTCTCTCTGATCGATTCAGAAGTCGGGGTCCGGCAACGCGGTCCGCGTGGGCGCGCTGCCGCGACGCTCGCGCTGGTCGGGATCGTTCTGCTGTGGGGACTGCGCGATTATGAACATCGCCGGGCTGTCAATGCCCTGGAAGCGCGAACCTACAATGACGCCGATCCTCTGCGAGCGTCTGCATATCCGCACTGGCTGAACCCGTTCCAATGGGATGGCGTTGTCGAGACTCCAGCCTTCTTCGCGCTGGCTCCTGTGAACTCTCTGAGCCCAGAGGTCGATCCCGAGGGGCATCTCGAGATTCGCTACAAGCCGGAGGCGACGCCCATCACCTTGGCCGCCAACAAATCCTACATAGGTCGCGTATTTCTGGATTGGGCCCAGTATCCAATCACCGAAATAGAAATCGCCGAGTCGCCGCCGGGAGCGTACATCGTGCACTTTCAGGATCTTCGTTATGTTCGAATTCCCGATGCAATCAGCCGAGGACGCAGCCGCAATCCGCTCGGGGCTGCCGTGAAACTCGACAAAGACTTGCACGTCATTGGCGACGTTTACGGAACTGAAAAAAAGCCACTCGTCGTTCCTGAGCCCGGACAACGGTAGAGAGGTTGTCAGAGACTCTGTTGACATCGCCGTGACAAATGATCCTCTGTCAAATGATCCTCTCTCTTGACGGCAGCGCCTCCAGCGCACAGAATAGATACACATCGTCGAGGTGACCATGCTGCCCTATCTATTTGTCCTGTTAGCAATTGCGGTTCGGTTCCTTCCGTTCGCAGGGCCTTTGAACGTCCTGCCGCATGCATGGCACTTCACTCCGCTGGCCGCGTCGCTGCTGTTTTTTGGCGCGCGCGGTTCGCGCCGCCAGATGTTGATTCCCCTGGTGCTGCTCGCCGCGACTGACGTCATCCTGACCAAGTTCGTTTACTCCTACGTGCTCTCGTGGGATCAACTCGTTACCTGGGTGTGGTATGCGGCGATTCTGTTGCTCGGCACGACGCTGCGCGAGAAGTCCGGCTTCGGGCGCGTAGCCGGTGCGGCTTTGGCCAGTTCCGTTTCGTTCTTCCTGATCAGCAATTTCGCCGTATGGGCGGCGTGGCCGAATATGTACCCGCGTGGTTTCAGCGGTTTGATGATGTCCTATACTGCGGGAATTCCGTTCTTCCGCGGCACCCTCGAGAGCGATCTGTTCTTCTCGCTCGCTATGTTCGGGACGCCAGTGCTGTTGCACGCGCTTTCTGGATGGATGCACCGAGCTGGCGATGACGTCGCCGCGGCCTGATTTTCGAATCGCTTGCAAGCGGCGGGATGGAGCGAAGTGATCTAACCGTTGGTTTGCTCGCCTGCCTTCGAGCCTCGAACCATCCGCAGGATCAGCCAAAGGCAAACCGCTCCGATAATCAGGGTCACAATCCAGATCCAATGCCGCCTGAATAAACCTCCCAGTAGTCCGATGATCTGGGGCCCAAACCAGAGCACCAGCAGAGAGAGCACTCCGAAGCGCACACACCTTCCGGCAAAGATCGCCACCAGGAAGTCGCGAAACCTCATCTCGAACACCGCCGCAGCCAGCACAAAGATCTTGAAGGGCATCGGCGGCGGCAGCATCCCGGGAAACATCAGTGCCCAGAACTCGTGCCGCTCAAAGGAACGATGGATCTTGAGGAAGCGCTCCTCGGAAATCCGCTTGCGGAGAACCTTCTCCCCGCCGAGATATCCGATGAGGTAGAGCGGAACGCTGCCCAGGGCAGACCCCAGCGAAGCGATCACGACGTAAAGGATCAGGCGTTTGCGATCCTGATACACATACGTGGCAACGACGAAATCGACCGGCATGCCCAACAACGCGCTGTCGGCGAAGGCAATCACGAATACGCCCCAGATTCCGAGGACCTTCATCAGCCCCAGAACCCACGCTGAATACCGCGCCAGAATGTGCCCGATCTTTTTCAAGGAAACAGTCAGTGTACGCGATGGGAACAGATGTGTCAGTCGGATGAAACATGCCCGGGAGATGAACCATGTGGGGGCAGCGAAGCCCTTGTCGCGGCGGCTTCGACGCCGCAAGAACGATCCTCCTGCTATGATCGCTTGCTTTGGAGCGCTAATGCGGACCTTATTGATCTGTAGTTTTTTGTTCGCCGGTACTTTTCTCTCCGCCCAACAGTTCGATCTCGTAATCGACGGTGGGCGCGTAATGGACCCGGAGACGGGACTCGATGCCGTCCGTAACGTCGGCATTCGCGACGGAAAGATCGCTAAGATATCCGCCAGTTTGCTCGACGGACGCCGGGTCATCCACGCGACTGGGCTCGTTGTCTCGCCCGGCTTTATCGACCTGCATCAGCACGCGCAGGATCTCGCCAGCCAGCGCGTCAAGGCGTTCGACGGAGTGACCACCGCGCTCGAAATGGAGATCGGCGCACCGGACGTAGCCGAGTTCTTGAAATCGAAGGAAGGGCATTCGCTCATTCACTATGGAACAACCGCGAGTCATGTGGGCGCGCGCTCACTAATCTTCGGCGCGCCATTGCCCGGCGGGAACATTCTTCCGAAGAGCGGACCAGCTACCGACGCGGCCGCTACTCCCGAACAGATCGCGCACATTCAGCAACGCCTGCGCGACGAACTCGACGCTGGAGCGCTCGGAATCGGCATGGGAATTCAATATACTCCCGGCGCGACGCGGCTCGAGGTCATCGACATGTTTCGCGTCGCAGCCGAGCGCAAGCTGCCCGTGTACACCCACATGCGGAGCGCCGGGCGGGTGGAACCCGGGTCGGCCATCGAATCGGTGGAAGAGGTCATCGGAGCAGCCGCGATCACCGGCGCTCCGCTGCACATCGTTCACATCAATAGCACCTGCCTGCGCGACTCTCTGGAATGCCTCTCACTGATTGAAGGCGCCCGCGCCCGCGGCCTCGATGTGACAACGGAGGCATATCCTTACATCGCGGGAATGACAGCCATCAATTCGGCCCTATTTAATCCTGGCTGGCGCGAAAAGCTCGGAATCGGCTACGGCGATCTCGTTCTTCCCGACACCGGCGAACATCTCACCAAAGAGCGGTTCGACGAGTTGCACGGTTCAAGCAAACAGCAGTGGGTGCTGATCTTCGCGAATACCCAGGAAGTTGTTGACGCGGTCATTCCGAACCCACTCGTCATGATCGCCAGCGATGGAGCCGAAGGCCATCCGCGAAATGCTGGAACGTACTCGCGGGTGCTGGCGCAATATGTCCGCGAGAAAAAGACTTTGACCCTGATGGAAGCCTTGAGAAAGATGACTCTGATGCCCGCGCAGATGCTGGAACGCTCCACTCCAACCGCGCGCCAGAAGGGACGACTGCAGGAAGGCGCCGATGCCGATATTTTGGTCTTCGATCCGCAAACGATCAGTGACCGGTCCACATTCGAAAAACCGATGGAGCCGAGCGTCGGCGTGCGCGAGTTGGTGGTCGCCGGAAAGCTGTTGATCGATGATGGAAAGATGGTCCCGGATGTGTATCCCGGTCGCGCGATCGTGGGACCTGGAAGAATCAGGAACACTCACTAGTCACTTTTTTCGTTTGAAACGATAGGCGAGCGGGAGACACCACAAACACATGTGGGGACAGCCGCCCCCGGCTGTCCGGTCGCGACGGTTTCTGTCGCGACCGCAGCTCAAAATCTAATGCTCCGTCTTCCCGCTCAAGAGATCGATCGCATGGGGAAGCAACTGCGCCACAGCTTCCAACGACTCGACCGCTCCAGCCGGACTGCCCGGTACATTGAGGATCAGAGCCTTGCCTCGAACTCCGCACACGCCACGGCTCAACGCGGCGAACGGAGTTTTCTTCGTTCCTGCACTGCGCATCACTTCAGCCACGCCAGGCAACAGGCGATCGCACACAGCCGCAGTCGCCTCCGGAGTAACGTCGCGCGCAGCAATTCCTGTGCCGCCAGTCGTCACGATCAGCCGCACTTCGCGCGCCAGGCGTATCAGCAGATTTTGGATTTGAATTGGGTCGTCGGAAACGACTTCGCGGGCGGAAACTGAGATCTGCAACTTCTCAAGCAGGTGAGCGACTGCCGGTCCAGATTTGTCTTCCCGATGTCCACGAGCGCAGGAATCGCTGACCGTCACGACCGCCGAGGTGAGAAGTGCGGAAGTTTCAGCCATCGAGGAGGACATCTTCCTCTTCTTCCCTGCCACGGCTCGGAGCGCTGGAGGGCGCGCTGGAAGGCACGGTGACGGGAGCACTCACAGCGACCGGAGCCGACTCCGCTGCAGGCTCGGGCTCTCCGCCGGAATCACGGGATGATTCATCGAGCAGCCGCAAGCCTTCCATCAAAAGTCCCTGGGTGTTAAGCTGCGTCGTCTCTTTGTCGGTCTTGCCTTCAAAGTCGAGTTGAAAACTTCCGCCGGTCCAGCGGAGCACCTTGAAAACAGCTTCGTCACCGACCAAGGATCCGTAAGTGGCGTGTTTCACCTGGCCTTCGACGAAGTACACTTCGCATTTGTCGCCTTCGTTGCTGAGAGAGAGCTGGCAACTCTTGCGGCCCATCTCGAGTGACTGCATGAGATCAATAACGTTCATCTGCGAGAGACTGCCGCGAACGACGCCGTCAGAAGGCGCAGTCTTCGCCATCTTCTCGAGCGCGATGCGGTCGAGCATGCGCTTCACACGGCGCGTTGCATCTTTCAGAAAGAAAGGTTTTTCCAGATAATCATCTGCCGCATCCTGGGGAGAGAGACGCTCGGCGATGTCGGCCTTACTCGCCATCAACACTGTCGAAAAATTGGCAGTGGCGGGACGACTCTTTAGTTTCTCGATCAGCTGGCGCCCGTCCATTCCCGGCATGCGGTAATCGCACACCAGCAAATCGGGAGCGTCGTCGACCGCTTTCAGCAGCGCGTCCGCAGCGTCCGTTGCCGTTGTAACCTGCGCGAGCGGCGACCACGCCTGCTGCAGCATTCCCAGCACCATCGGATTGTCGTCGACCACCAGCAGTTTGACGTTGTCAGCCATGGATTTGTGTGACGAAACTATTTCCGGCGCCGGTACTGTCCGCTCTTCCCTCCGGTCTTGCGCTCCAAGACAATCTCCCGAATCTCGATCCCTTTATCCGCCGCTTTTAACATGTCGTAGAGCGTTAGGGCGGAGACGCTAACTGCTACGAGAGCCTCCATTTCAACGCCTGTCTCGGCGGTCGTGATGACTTTGGAGGTAACAGCGACGCCATTCTCGCACACGCGCAGGTCGACATCAACGAGCGCGAGCGGGAGATGATGACACATGGGAATCAACTCTGAGGTGCGCTTGGCGGCCATGATGCCGGCGATGCGTGCGACCTCCAAAGGATCGCCTTTCGGATTCTGAGGGAGCGCCGCCAGGACATGGGGCCGGAGTTTGACGAAGCCGCTGGCTTCTGCCTCGCGACGAGTAGAAAATTTTCCGGAGACGTCCACCATGCGGGCGCGGCCCGCGCGATCGTAGTGCGAAAGTTTCTTCGGCATGCAGGAGGACTGCGGTTCATCACTATCTTACATGGGAAGGCCGACCCAGAGTACGACACGCCTGGGCAGGGGACTAACGCATCATGATGGCAACGAATTCACCACCAGGGATGCGATCGCGATCCTCCGGGATGACGATGTAGCAATTGGCGCGAGCAGTCGCAGCAACGTCTCCGGACCCTTGCCATGGAACAAGCTCAACTTGGGAATCGTCGAATTCGCCGGACAGGACTGCTGGAAGGAACCGCTTCAATCCCAGCTTGACGCGAATGACCGACTTCAGTCGGACATACACAAACGTCAGCGCACGCGGAGACATGCCAGCCAGTGCCTCGATCACTGGGCGAGCGAAGAGTTCGAAGGTCACCATGGTAGAAACTGGGTTTCCTGGCAGGCCAAAGAAGTAGGGGGATAGCTTTTCGCGGGCGGGGGCTCCCGCGTCACGTTCCCTCGCCGCACATCGTCCGAATACCACCGGACGGCCGGGCTGGATTTTTGCGCCAGTGAAGAAAAATTCTGCTCGCATTTCTGACAGCACCTGCTCGACCAGATCGTATCGGCCCATCGAGACTCCGCCGGTCATGAGGAGCAGATCCGATTTCAATCCCTCTTCGATCAGGCTCCGTAGTCTTTGGGGCTCGTCCGGAGCAATGGGCAGGATCAGAGGCTCTCCGCCAGCAGTTCGTATCTGCGTTGCGAGCGAATAACTATTCGAATTGCGAATCTGCGTTGGCCCGGGAGTAGCATCGACATCTACGATCTCGTCACCAGTGGTGAGGATGGCGACGGTTGGACGCTTGTACACTTGCAGGATCGATTTGCCTGCGGACGCCGCTAGAGCGATCGCTGCATCATTCAGACGCATACCGCGGCTAATCAATGGGCTGCCCTGCCGGGCTTCCGCTCCGCGAGTAACGATGTTTTCTCCACCTTGCACGCTCTTCGTGATTTCGACCTGAGCGCCGCGCAGAGAACTGTATTCGACCATCACAACTGCGTCCGCACCGGAAGGCACCGGCGCCCCAGTCATGATGGAAACTGCCTGTTCACTCCCGATGCTGGAAGGAATCTTGCCGGGGTCCTGACCGGCTCTGATTTCGCCGATAACCTCCAAGGTTGCGGGAACGTGCGACAAGTCGGCAGAGCGCACAGCGTAACCATCGCGGGTAGAGCGCCGAAAGGGCGGAATGTCACGGTCTGCGAGCACTGGCTCGGCGAGAACACGGTCGGCGGCGTTGAGCAGGTCTATCGCTTCGGTTTTGCCACTCCTAACCGACGCAGCGTGTTCTTCCACGAGGCGTCGGGCGTCGTGAAAACTCAGGACATTAGAGGAGGTCGGCGCGACTGACATGGAAAGATCATAGAGGAAGCAAGGGTGAAGCTGCAGTCTGGCCTGGAAGGTCAGAGGAATTGCTTGAACGGTGTGACGAGCGACCCGTGTTGAAAACCTCGCTCGGATTCATGATCTATGATCGCAACGGGAGTGCTCGCCGGAGCACCACCTGCCATATGCCGAAGTATGACGTTGCCGAAATCCATGCGAAGTTCACCGACCACTTCATCAGAGTCGTGAAGGATGGAGAACCCCATCCGAATTGAGGGACGATGGGCCGAGAATTCTATCTTGCCAGTTCCTGGCCAAGCACGGCGGGATTGCTAGCAAATGAGAGTCCGGCTTCGAGGTCAATCACCCTGTCACGCACCAATTGTGCGATCTCACCGTCGAAGTGCTGCATTCCCTCGGATGAGGCGGTTTTCATGGCATCGAGCAGAGTGTTGTTCTCGTGCTCGCCTTTTTCGATGCAATCCCGAGTGCGCGAATTCGCCTTCAGAATCTCAAAGGCGGCGACGCGTCCGCTGCGATCGGCTTTAGGAATTAAGCGCTGGCAAATAATGTAACGAAACGACTTGGCGAAACGTTCGCGCACCGATTGCTGCTCGGCCGGCGAAAAGGAACTGACGATGCGCTCCACGGTCTTCGAAGCGTCCATGGTATTGAGGCTGGAGAAGACGAGGTGGCCTGTTTCGGCGGCCTCCAACACGATTTCAATGGTCTCACGGTCGCGCATTTCCCCGACCAGAATCACTTTCGGAGCCTGCCTCATGGCTGACCGAAGCGCGTGCGCGAAGCTGGGTGTATCGCTGTGCAACTCGCGCTGGTGAATCGTGGAGCACTTGTGATTGTGCAGGAATTCGATGGGATCTTCGATGGTGATGATGTGGTAATACTTTTCGCGGTTGATGCTATCGAGGAGCACCGCGAGGGTGGAAGACTTGCCGGATCCCGCGGGGCCCGTTACAAGAACGATGCCATCTCGAAGCTTGGTCACTTCGGAGAGCTGTTCGGGTAAACGCAATGAAGCGAAATCGGGAATGTTGGTGGGAATGACGCGCATCACGACGGCGCAGCTTCCACGCTGAATGAAAATGTTGACACGAAAACGAGCCAGGCCCGGGAGTCCGTAGGAGACGTCGCAAGCCCCATGTTCGCGAAGAGTGGTAATGGCCTGTTTGTTGTCGCCGATCAGATCCGCGGCGATGTGCCGAGTATCATCGGCGGTCAGAAACGTGAGGCCAGGTGCCTGGACGGGAATCATCTGCCCGTAAACTTGGACTTGCGGCGGGCGTCCGGGCGAGAAAATCAGATCGCTGATCTTTTCGGCAGCCTTGAGCATGGCGCCAAGCAGGGCCGGAGTGGCTACTCTCCCGGTTCCAGCGGAGCCTTCCAATTCGACAGATATCGGTGCAATGGTTGGTGCTGCCATTCATCCTCGCTTGCTGGAATCGCACGCACCACAGAAATGGAGAGAAATCAGTGAGTTCACTGTATCGCGATCAGAGTGTCCGCGCGACGGACACCAAGTGCATAGTCCTTCGTAACCCTTTTGCCGCAGAGCGAACCCCAAAGCAGAAGAGGCGGCCCGAAGGCCGCCCCTGGTAATGATGTAAGTTATTGCATCTAAGACAGATCATCTATTTCTTCGTCGCCGCCTTCTTCTTGCCGAAGCTGGTTTCGACGGAAGCACCGATGCTGGTCAACATCTGCTTGGCTGCATCCGCGTATGTTCCGGTGGGTTGAAGTTCAAGGTACTTCTGGAACGCCTCAGCCGTGCCTGGGGGAGCCACCATCTTGTCGCCCTGAAGGGTAGCCTTGCCGATCATGTTCACGCCTTTCCAGTAGTAGGCATCGGCGCGGTTCGGATCGGTAGCGATCACCTTGTCGAAGGCCGCGAGGGCAGTGTCAACCTTGCCAGCGTTCGTAAGCACCGCGCCCTCGTTGAAGTAGTACCCAGCTGCGTTGGTCGGATCGGCCTGCGCCGCAGCTTCGTAGCTCTTCACAGCGTCATCAATCTTGTTGGATTTGGCGTACGCCTCCGCCATATTGTTGTAGTAAGCAGCGAGATTCTTGGTGCCGTTCGGATCCTTATCGTTCGTCGCGGCCTTCTTGAGATCAATGGCTTTCAGGTAGGCCTCGATTGCCGATCCCAGACGCTTCTGCTTCTCAGCCGGATCCGTCTGCTTGGCTGCGGAGAGGCGATAGTAGTCGCCGAGCTTGAACCAGACCAGATCGCGGGAAGGATCAACTTGATTGGCCTCGTTGAGGGAGGCGATCGCTGTATCAAAATCGCCCGCATCGGCGGCGGTCTTCGCGGCATTCAGCTTGTCGTTGAGACTCTTGACTGTGTTGGTTTCTTTCGCCGCCTTGGCCTGCTGCTCCTGCATCTGCTTCAACTGTTCAGGAGTCAAGCCCTGCCCTTTGGCCTGGTCTTCCTGTTCTTTTTTGACGTCGAGGTCGAGACTGTTTTCATCGAGTTGGACCTGAAATCCCTTGACGTGATCCATTTCCTTGTTCGCCTTCTGATCGTCCGCGTTCTTGTAGAGCGTGACCACGTATTTGCCGGGCGTAAGGCCGAGGGAAAAATATTCTCCCTTCTTGTTGGTTTTGAGGGTGTACTTCTGCCCGTTGTCCAGATTGGTCCAGACCACGATTCCGTCGACAACGGGATTTCCCTGGGCGTCTTTACAAACGCCCTTCACGGTTCCTGAAGCCTGGGCGAAGGCTGATGGCAGGGAGAGTCCCAATGCCAGTACCACGAATAAAAAAATTGCGCAGTGTTTTTTCATTTTGCCTCCCGGCAAATGCCGCTTTTCAAATCGATTCCAGACTTGGGAATCCTTGTTGCACGCTCTACGGCATATTTCTATGGAGCCGCATAGGGGATCGGATCCGGTACTCCTGCAGCCTCGAACGCACGCAGGCGCAACACACAGCTGTCGCAAACTCCGCAGGCCCGATCCTCGCGGCTGTAACATGACCAAGTTAAATCGAAGGGCGCACCCAGTTCAAGGCCGAGACGGATGATCTCTACTTTTCGCATGGCGATCAGAGGTGTGACGATTTCAATTTTCCCATCTTTCGTGCCTGCCTTCACTACTTCATTGAAGGCCTTGTAATAGGCTGGCCGGCAGTCTGGATAACCGGAACTGTCCGGCTCGACCGCCCCAATGTACACCTTTTCTGCGCCGAGCACCTCGGCCCAACTCACGGCAACGGCAAGAAAATGCGCGTTGCGAAAAGGCACGTACGTGACCGGAACATCGTGACCAACCATTTCGGCGTCAGGCACGGGAATGGATTCGTCAGTCAGAGCGGAGCCACCGATCGAACGCAGAGCTTCATTTCGGACCATGAGCCGGTCGTGAAGCTTCAGTCGCTGACAGATCGCGAGGAACGACTGCCGCTCGCGCTCCTCGGTGCGCTGGCCATAGCTGATGTGGACAGCAGCTGGATCGTGGTCACGGGCTGCCAGAGCGGCGCATACAGAAGAATCCATTCCTCCACTGAGGAGGACCACGGCACGGGATTTCGCAGGATTCGGCATGTGGCCTGGCTAGATTGTCATAGCTGAATCTTGATTGCTGATCGAAAGACGGCACAGCGAGCTGCGGTTATCGATCTCTTGTTCAACAATTCAAAACTCAAGTTGTCTTACACTCCCTTAACTGCAGGATCCCAAATAAATTTATGCAACTGTAAACCGAGCCTGGCAGGAGCATTGTCGGCGATCATCCACTCGGCTAGTTCCTGAGGATCGAGCAGGCAATGCGAACTGTCGCGAGCGCCGGTTGCATCTTTGCGGAATGCGGGAGAAAAGAGCACCGCATTCACCATACTGGCGAGGTTGTGCATGCTCAGGAAACTTCGGGCGAAATCGTAGTCAGCGCGGCTGCTGAGGACAAACTTGATCTCATCGCGCGGCGTAAGAGTTTCCAGATTGTCGAGGCAGAACGTATCGCCTTCTGCGGAGCCCGGACACTTCACATCCACGATCTTGATTACTTGCGCGGGAACCGACGCAAGCGGACGCTCTCCGCTGGTCTCAAGGAGCACGGTATAACTTCCATGGAGTAGACCCTGCATCAGTGGAACAACTTCCCGCTCCTGCAGCATGGGTTCGCCGCCGGTGATTTCGACTAAGCCGCCACCTGGGCTCAAGCGCGCAACTTCGTCCAAGACTTCATCGATCGCCATCTTGCGGCCGCCCTGAAATGTGTACTCACTGTCGCACCAGGAACAGCGGAGATTGCATCCCGTCAGGCGCACGAACACGCACGGCAGACCCGCATAGGTCGACTCGCCTTGCAGCGATTTGTAGATCTCTGTGATTTGCATGACAAAACAAGCGTCAGCTCTCAACCTTCCGCTCTAAGTACAAACTCCGCGAGGACGAGGTCCATCGCAAAAGCAAAATCATTCGCTGTATTTTGCGGTCGTAGTGTCGGTTTCGAAGACGGTCACATCCTTTACGCGCACGCGGCCTTTGGTCACCGTCTGCAGGCGCGTGTTCGACTCGTCATAGAAATATTTAGCCAGGTTCTCGGCGGACGGATTGATCGCGGTAAAGGGCTCGATCTCGTTGATCATCTTATGATCGAGGCGTTCGATAACGTGCTTCATCACCTCGCGCAGATCCTTGAAATCCAGCAGCAGGCCGGCCTTATCCAATTCGGCGCCGGCCAAAGTGACGCGAATCTTGTAGTTGTGACCGTGCGGATTCTCGCACTTTCCCTTGTAATTGCGCAGGTAATGGCCTGCGGCAAATGTGTCTTCGACTGTGACTTCGAACATGCTCCCCCAGTTAGCCGGACTCCTGCATAGGGCCCCCGTAGCGGTTTCGGCGAAACACCTATTGTACCGCTTGCGGGGCGGCGGAAAGCCATCCGCTTGACTGTCTTCCCCGGCAGAATGTAGCTTGCCTAAACGTCTTTCTTGCCAGGAGCATGCATGTTATTTCGCAGATTGGGGATGTTGTTGTGCATCGTGATCGTGACGAATGGCCTCTTCGCGCAGAACCGTCCCGATACAGCGGACTATGACGTCAAGGAACACTACACCAAATACGAATACAGAATTCCTATGCGCGACGGAGTGCATCTGTTCACGTCGGTATATGTGCCCAAAGACAGTTCGCACGCCTATCCGTTTCTAATCGACCGCACACCCTACAGCGTCGGGCCCTACGGAGTGGATTTGTACCGCACTCAACTGGGGCCGGCACCGGACTTCGATAAAGCCGGATATATTTTTGTATTTCAAGACGTGCGGGGACGATACATGTCGGAGGGCAGCTTCGTCGAGATGCGTCCGCACATCGATAACAAGAAGTCAAAGCAAGACGTCGACGACAGCAGCGACCTCTTCGACACCATCGACTGGCTGCTCAAGAACGTTCCGATCAACAACGGGAACGCCGGAATCTGGGGCATTTCGTATCCAGGATTCTTCACTTCGGCGAGCATCATCGACTCGCATCCGGCATTGAAGGCGGCGTCGCCGCAGGCTCCCATGACTGATCTCTTTATGGGAGACGACGCGTACCACGGTGGAGCTTTCATGCTGGCTGCTAACTTTGGGTTCTATAGCCAGTTCAAGCCGCAGGAGAATCCGCAACCTCCGCCGAAAACCTTTGTGCCGTTCGATTGGGGGACCAAAGACGCATACCAGTTTTATCTGAATGCCGGGCCGCTCGCGAACTTGAAGAAGTATCTCGACGGCAAGAGCGCCCTTTGGGACGACCAGGTAAACCACGATACCTATGACGACTATTGGAAGGAGCGCAATCTGGCTCCGCACATGAAGAACATTCGTTGCGCTGTCCTTACGGTTGGGGGATGGTTCGACGCAGAGGATCTGCAGGGACCGTTCACAACATTTCACTCGATTGACAAGAATAATCCGGGAATCTTCAACGCGCTGGTGGTGGGGCCGTGGGTGCACGGCGGCTGGGCACGGTATGACGGCGATCATCTGGGACGAGTGGAATTCGCGTCAAATACCGGGGAGTACTACCGCAAGAATATTCTGTTCCCGTTTTTCGAGCAGTATCTCAAGGGCACAGGCGATGCCAAGCTGCCCAAAGCCTATGTATTCGAAACGGGAACCAATGTCTGGCGGCGATACTCGGCCTGGCCTCCGGAAAACGCCGAACGCAAGGTACTGTACTTTCACGCGAACGGCGAACTGTCGTCCGAAGCACCCGCAAACGAGGATCAGCCCTTCGATGAGTATGTCAGCGATCCGGCCAAGCCTGTGCCTTTCGTGAACTACGCCGGACTGAACGTGCCTCAGGAATATATGGTTTCTGACCAGCGCTTCGCCGATAGCCGCACCGACGTGTTGGTGTATCAAACTCCGGTCCTGCAAGAAGACGTAACCATTGTTGGACCGATCTCACCAAAGCTGTTCGTTTCGACAAGCGGCACAGATTCGGATTGGGATGTGAAGCTAATCGATGTGTATCCGACTGATTATCCTGACAGCAAGCAGGACTCGCCGCGACCGGAAGATCGGGATAAACCGCGGAAGGATGTTCCCGCACCGTCCTTCAGTATGGGTGGGTATCAGCAGCTAGTGCGAGGCGAACCGTTCCGAGGGAAATTCCGCCATAGTTTTGAAAAACCGGAGGCGTTCGCGCCCGGCAAAGTGGAAGAGGTCAACTTCACGATGCAGGACATCAACCACACGTTCCGGCGCGGGCACCGGATCATGGTGCAGGTGCAGAGTTCCTGGTTCCCGCTCACGGATCGCAATCCACAGAAATTCCTAAATATTCCGGACGCCAAGCCTGCGGACTTCGTGAAAGCCATGGAGCGGGTGTATCACAGTAAGGGAGAGCCCTCGGGGATTGTGGTTCAGGTCGTACCTATGGTAGGAGATCTGAACAAATAGTGACTACCAAAGGGAGTTGGGGGTTCAGTTCCCAACTCCGAAGAAAGCTTCGACCACGTGCATGTCTGTCGTCCTCTTGTAGTTTGGGAGACTCTCGACGAAAGTGCGGCCATACTGTTTCTTCAGAATGCGATTGTCGAGGAGCACCAGCAGGCCTCGATCGTGGAGGGAGCGAATTAACCGCCCGAAGCCTTGCTTCAGCGTGATCACCGCTGCTGGCACCTGATATTGGAAGAAGGCATTGCCTCCGTCGGCGTCGATCGCTTTCACTCGAGCTGCTACTACCGGGTCGCTGGGCACGGCGAACGGCAGACGATCGATGATCACGCAGCTGAGCTGATCGCCCTGCACGTCGACTCCTTGCCAGAAAGAAGATGTTGCGAACAGAACCGCGTTGGGCGTGAGGCGAAACTCTTCGAGCAGAGCACTTTTCGGGGCATCGCCCTGGCGAAGCATCGGAAACTCAACTTCGCCTAGAAGTCGCTGGTAGATATCGCGCATCTGCGCGTAGCTAGTGAAAAGCACGAAGGCCCGCCCGCGAGTAACTTCCAGGATCTTGCGGATCCGGTCGGCCGCGGTCGCTGTGAATTGAGGCGTTCGCGGATCGGGAAGGTCCGGCGGGACGTAGAGCAAAGCCTGACTCTGATAGTCGTAGTGTGACGGGAGAATCGACTCCCGAGCGTGCTCAAAGTCGAGCCGCTGACGAATGTATTCGAATCCTCCGCCGACGGCAAGAGTGGCGGAGGTAAGTACGGCGCAATCCAGCTTGGACCACAGACATTCGCGGAGAATCGGGCCGACATCGATCGGCGTGGCCTGCAGGAACACGTGCTGGCGGGTTCGAACTCCGCCTTCAGAGACCGAGGGCTGTTGGCTGGCTAGCAGATTCTTGGCAGGGCTGAAACCACGCGCATCCCTCCCGCTGCGTCCACCCCGGCGCTCAATCCAGAAGACGGTGTTCTTATCTTCCGATTCCATCGCGAAGTTAAGTTGCACCTGAAGTTCCTGGGCGCGGCGGACGAAGTTGAATATTTCTTCCGGCTTTTGCGGCAGAGCTTCCAACTCGCCCGCCAATCTGGTGAGGGCCTGGTTCAAGCCGACAAATTCATCGCCATTTTCTTCCAGGAACTCTTTGCGGCTTTCGAAGGCAACCCGTCCATCCCTGGAGGGCAACAGCGAGAAAAACAATTGTGAGCGGTCACGCAGGCTGCCGAGTGCGCCCGAGAGCGACGCCGTCAGCATCCGGTGTTGCTGCATCGAATTCTCGATGTCGCGCGCCAGATCTTCCATGCGCAGGTTGCTTACCGAGATTCCGAAGTAGTTGCCGGCAACGCCTTCCAGTTCATGGGCTTCGTCAAAAACAACGGCCGCGACTTCAGGCAGGATGCCCGCATCCGGTGCACCGTCGGCCTGCAACTTGATCGCCAGGTCCGCGAAAAACAGATGATGGTTGACGATGATGATGTCGCTCTCCATCGCCTTGCGCCGCATTTCGGTAATAAAGCATCGTTCAAACTCGCTGCATTTCCGTCCTGTGCACGCGTCGGCACGCGCATCGAGTTTGTGCCAGAGCAGGCTAGCTTCGGGCAATTCGGCGAGTTCCGCACGGTCCCCAGTGGCAGTGTTCTTCTCCCAAGCTGCGATCGCACGATACTGTTCGATCTCGTCGAGGCCGCTAAGCACGGGCTGATCAGTCAGATCGTAGAGTTTCTTGCGGCAAAGATAGTTGTTGCGGCCCTTCATGTAACAGACCGACAGGCGGGATCCCGAAGCTTCGCCGTAGAGTGCCTGCTCGAGAAAAGGAATGTCTTTATAGAAAAGTTGTTCCTGCAGATTCTTGGTGCCGGTGGAGATAATGACGCGCTTGCGGGAGCGAATGACCGGCAGGAGATAAGCCAGCGTCTTTCCAGTGCCCGTGCCGGCTTCGACGATCAGGTGACGCTTTTCTTCGAGTGCTTGCTCGACGGCTTGGGCCATTTGCAGTTGTCCGCGCCGGAATTCGTAGGCAGGATGCGTTCGCGAAAGCACGCCCCCGGGGGAAAAGAACTGGTGGAGCGAAGCATTGGCGCCGCTGGGCGCGGACCGTTCCGGAGGCATCGAAGAAGCGGGCTGGGAACTTAGCGGCACGAGAGTCTCTATAATAGCTACTTCGGGCCATTCGCATCGTGCGACGCAGCCGGGTCTTGGACCCGAGCCGACAGCCGAGGGCGGCTGTCCCCTATCAAGACTCGACTTTGACCCAGCCTACCTACAATTCGACCAGCACTCTCGCTACGACCGCCGCAGGTATTCCCACAATTGCTATCGTGGGTCGCCCCAATGTTGGCAAGTCCACTCTCTTTAACCGCATCGTTGGGTCGCGACGCGCCATCGTCGGAGACGAACCTGGGATCACTCGCGACCGGCTTTATGGAGACACAGAGTGGGCCAATCGAAAGCTCCGCATCGTCGACACCGGCGGCATCCTACCGGAAGAGAAGGATTTCATCCCGGCGGAGATATATCGCCAGGCTCGCGTTGCTCTCGACGAGGCCGCGGCCATCATCATGGTTGTGGATGGGCGGTCGGAACTTGCCGGCCCTGATCTGGAACTTGTTCGTCTGCTGCGTAAATCCAACCGGCCGCTATTCGTGGCGGTCAACAAAGTCGACTCTGAAAAGCAGTCTTCTCTGATTGACGATTTTCATCGATTGGGCGTGCGGCAGATGTTTCCGATTTCCGCAGAGCATGGCCGCGGGATTGACGATTTGCTGGATGGGGTTGTGGCTAGTTTGCCGAAAGCTCTTACCACAGAGCACATGGAGGTAACGGAGGAACCGCATGGAGAAGATCAGGAGTCGACGCCGGACGACGAGTTACTCCCGAAAGAGGTTAAGGTCGCCATCATCGGCCACCCAAACGTAGGTAAGTCGACTTTGCTGAATCGCCTGACATCGTCTGACCGCGCCATTGTGTCTCCTACTCCGGGCACGACGCGCGACGCTGTCGACGAAGTCGTCGACCACAACGGAAGGCAGTTTCGCTTCATCGATACCGCCGGAATTCGCCGCAAGGGTAAGACGCACCTCATGGCCGAGAAGCTTTCGGTCGTGATGGCGCGAAAACATTTGGAGGCCGCCGATATCGCGTTGCTCGTAATCGACGCCACGGAAGGTGTCAGCCAGCTCGACGCGTCCATTGCCGGATACGCGCACGAGAGCGGTCGATCGATCATCATCGTAGTCAACAAATGGGACCTCGTGATCAGCGGTCAGGCGAGATCGGGCCGTCCCACCAAGGCCGACCGCATGCGCGCAAGCAAGCGCCCCGCCGACCGCGAGGCATACGAAGAGCGACTGCGGTACGAACTAAAATTCCTCAGCTACTCCCCGATCGTCTTCATTTCAGCTCAGAGCGGCAAGGGGACCGAGAAAATCTTCCCGCTTCTGGAAGAAGTGGCTACCGAGCGCCGCAAGCGCGTGACCACTTCGGAGATGAACCGCTTTCTCGAGCACGTGGACTTCGAGCGGGCTGCGGTTCCCATGCGTTCGCGCGTGAAAATTCTCTACATGACGCAGGCTTCCGTGGCGCCACCGACGTTCGTGCTCTTCACGAACCGCGCGGTCAAGCTGCACTTTGCCTTTCAGCGATTCCTGGAGAACCAGATTCGCGCGGCCTTTGGGTTTGTCGGAACGCCAATCTGGATTAAGAACAAGGCAAGAAACTCATAGCAGGAGCCTGAGGAATCGCATGTCTGCAATATTGCGAAAAGCTGGATTGCGCCGCATGAGATGGGGGCTTGCCATCGTCTTGGCGGTATCCGTGGCAAGCTGCGGGCAGGACACTGGCTCTTCGTCGTCTTTAGCTCCAAAACATTCGAAACGTCCGCCCACGACTGCCAAGGGAGCACTCGACGCGGGCTCCGTCAGCAACGGGATTTATCACAATGCATCCTTGGGACTCACGTGCAAGATTCCCCCGGGATGGGTGCTGCGGACCGAAGAAATGAATGCGCGCGAGGAAGTGGATGGCGCAACGCCGCCCGCTGGAGCGGCGCCCTCTGCCTCCAGTGATGGGGCAAAAGTACTGCTGGCCGCGTTTTCTCGACCTCCCGATGCGCGCGCAGAAGATGTGAATGCTTCGATTCTCATCGTGGCAGAGAACGAAACGGCGTATCCGGGATTAGAAGATGCTGCGCAATATTTCGGCCCTCTCACCGAGGTGGCCAAAGCCGAGGGGTTCACCGTGGACGAGGAACCGTATGAGATTGCCGTTGGGACGAAGGCTTTGGTCCGGGGCGACTTTCACAAAGGTGTAAGATCGCGAGTGATGCATCAGTCGACGCTAGCCATGCTGGCACATGGATATGCAGTCTCGATTACCGTGATCGCGGGGACCGAGGATGATGTCGAGGAGTTGATTGAGGGTTTAAGTTTTTCGGGACAGGCCTCGGGCAACCGCAAATAGCACACCCCAAGAGATCAGCCTCGTTCCGCGGGCAAGCACAGTATCTGCAAACACGGCTGACTACGACGCGACCGCTATCTCGTTCACTTCGATCTTTATCTGCGACGGATGCAGCAGGGTGTTGTGGATCAGGCAATGATGCACTGCCCGCTCGACCCCGGCGCGGTGCTGGTCGGTCAGCTCGACGGGAGTGTCAATTTCAATGCGGAAGTTGTCGATCCGCGCAGGATCCTTGAGCTTGTCGGCGGTTACGCGAACACGCGTGCCTTCGGTGACCCGTTTGAACTTGCGAAGTGCACCGCGCTCACTCGATGTCTTTCGCAGCTTGCGCGTGGGGATGGACCGCGTTGCAGTGGCTTCGTCCGTTCCACGGCATCCTCTCGAGAATTTCCGCCATAGGACAAATATCCGTGAGGCCAGAAAATGTCAGCCCAAGGCCGACAAGAGCCGACAGGAATAGCCAATTCGCATTCACAGTAAGCGCAAGGGTGGCCCCGACCAGCACCAATAATCCGGCGCCAAGGCGCACCTGCCGCTCCAGCGACCATCTCGTCTTCACGCTAGCGACGACGGGCAGGCCCGCCCGAATCCAGGCGTCGGTCCCGCCTTCCAGAACGGCAATCTGGCGCCGGCAAGGTTCCAGCAGACCAGCTGTCATGCGAGCGCGCTTTCCGGACTGGCAAACGAGCACGATCGATGCATTGGGGTGTAAGTCGGCGAGTCGCGCCTCGATCTGGTCCATGGGAATATTGACCGCAGCGGGGATGTGACCCGAGGCGAACTCTGACGGTGATCGAACATCGACCAGCTGCGCTTGGCCGAAGGATTGATTACGCAACTCTGTAACGGTGACGGACGGGCTCAAATTTCCTCCTACACCAGGCAAGAGCGGACGGCAGGCAGAAAGGATTCAGGAGAACGACGGATTTTTTCAGGATCCGTTTCACGTTAGTGGAGAACTAATCAAGCGCTTCGGGATGCAGGCTTAGATCTTTTTCGCCTGCCGCTTTCTTCTCGGCGTACTTCTTCATCCAGGCTTCCCAACTTCTGCCGGCGGCAGTATCGCGACCCGAGAAAGCCAGGGCTGCGATCTCGGAGTAAGGGATAGAGATCTTCTCGGTTGAGTTCTTCGGGTACAGACGGACAAGCGAATCCTTCAGCGTTGGACCAGAGCGTCGGTCGAAGAGGTAACCTTCGAGCTTTGATCCGTCTTTGCGGGTGATGGTGACGTCTCCGCGGTAATCGAAGGCTTTTTCCAGGGCAATACGGAGTTCTTCTTCGCTGGCCAGAGCCGGGATCCAGCCCTCCAGGTGCTCGCGCTCGACTCCTGGGGCCACTTCGAGCACTTCCGGATTCAAGTTCGCATGCGGCGGCGTCGCTTCCGGCGAGGCGTGATCGATATGCCCGGCTTCTTTGCCCGTCATGATTGCTCCAACGAAGAACGATCTCCACCCCACGGGACACACTGGATTGCGGAGGAAACAATCGGCCTAGACACGGGTTTCCTGGAGCGAATGGGATGCATCCGAGGTGGGTGCGATCTGTACCAGGGGATTTACCGGAGCTTCCGGTTCCTCGAGCAGGCGCAGGGCACCCTCATCTTTGTAGCTTGAGAACAAAGTGGCCTTTACCGTCCCCAGGAATCCGCCAAGCGAACTGAAGGTTGCGTTTACGGCAGAGGCTTCATAGCCGCTATGGACCATGCAGTTGGCGCAAGCCGGATTACCGGACTCGGTGCCATAGTTGCTCCACTCGGTTGTCTCCAGAAGCTCGGAGAATGTCTCGGCGTAACCATCCTGTAGCAGATAGCAGGGCTTCTGCCATCCGAAGACGTTGTAGGTCGGCATACCCCAGGGTGTACACGGATACGTGCGCTTGCCCATCAGGAACTCGAGGAAAAGTGGCGACAGATTGAACTGCCAGTTCTTCTTGCGGTTCGACAGGATCGCACGGAACATCCGGCGGGTGCGAGCGCGTCCGAGGAAATGCTTCTGGTCCGGAGCCTTGTCGTAGGAATAGCCGGGCGAGAGCATCATGCCCTCGACACCCAGATCCATCATTTCATCGAAGAAGGCGCGGACCGATTTCGGGTTGGCCCCGTCGAACAGGGTCGTGTTCGTCGTGACGCGGAAGCCTTGCTTCAGGGCTTCTTTCACGGCGTCAACCGCTATGTCATATCCACCCTCGCGGCAGACCGCAAGATCATGTTCTTCACGCTGCCCGTCGAGATGCACGCTAAACGTCAGGTACTTGCTCGGCTTGAAGAGATGGATTTTCTCCTTTAACAGTAGAGCGTTCGTGCAGAGATAGATGTATTTCTTGCGGGCTACCAAGCCCTCTACGATCTCGCCGATCTGGGCGTGCATGAGGGGTTCGCCCCCGGGGATGGAGACCATCGGGGCGCCGCATTCGTCGACCGCGTGGAAACATTCTTCCGGGCTGAGGTTCTTTTTCAGGATGTGGGCCGGGTACTGGATCTTGCCGCAGCCGGCGCAGGCCAGGTTACAGCGGAAGAGCGGCTCGAGCATCAGCACCAGCGGATATTGCTTGCGCCGGGCGAGCTTCTGCCGCAGCACATAGCTTGAAACGGTCCACATCTGAGATACAGGAACTGGCATCGAGTAAAAGAACCCCTTGTATCTCTTATTTTACCAGGGTTTGTGGGATCGAGTCAGCGGAGGGATCCGGGCGGGCACGGGAGCATAGATCATCCACAATATCTGCAACCCAGAGGCTGATCCCTCCGTCTAAAGACTGTGCCCTTTAGCTTGGATCGGCGTCAGAAAGGGCTCTTGTTCCGAGGTACGAAACCCGATACCCTTAATGTCGGTCATCCGTATGTTTAGTCCACACCCCAATCTGGCCGACGAAGTCAACCGCGGCATCGTCCAGTCCGAAATCGAAGGCGGTGTGTTTCTGAATGACCTGCCTCCCTCTACGGTCCTTCATATCCAGACAATGCATCACTGCTATACCGCCGTGCTCCTCGGGGGAAGCGAGGCTCTTCTGTCCGGCCATCCTGAATTCTGCCCGGAGCCGGTGCAAGTCGCCATCTCGGGCTCGACCTGGGGCGGTTCGATGCTGAAGCTCCAGTACGTAGGTCGCGGTATGCATCTGGAATTTCGGCACCCGGAGTATCCGACTCCCATCATTACTTCGCCGATCCAGGAAATCCGCGACCACGCACAGCTGCCTGCGCTGGAACTGGACTCGCGCCCGCACGGTGCCCATTCCTAAAGCGTCGCCGCTCCTCGGTTATTCTTCCTGCCATTGACTTGACCCGTTCAACGCACTACCATTCCCGCCAGCGTCTGCAGCCATGCCCCTGACTATCGAAACCCGGGAAGTCGCGCACGTAGTCATCCTCGACGTCAAAGGTCGGATTGTCTTGGGAGATGAGATTGGCGAGCTCCGAGACTCGGTCCACAACCTCATCGCAGAGGGCAAGAAGAAGATCATCCTCAACCTGGCCGAAGTCGACTATATCGACAGCTCGGGAGTCGGAGAACTGGTCGGCTGCTTTACGACTCTCCGCAACGCCGGGGGCGAACTCAAACTGCTCAACCTGAGTCAGAAAGTCCACGACATCCTGAATGTGACCAAGCTCTACACGGTATTCGACATCCGCGACGACGAATTCACGGCCGTGAAATCGTTCGATTATTTCTTTGCAAAGTAGATTTGCCCGCTGCCGTGGCGAAATCTACTTCTTCTTGAGCGCAACTTTCCTCAGCTGATGCGCCCGCTCAAACTCCTCCGCCAACTGCCGGGTCGCGAGATTCTCCCGGATATGCGCCAGCCTCTGCTCCACTTTCCACAACGCATCTTCCAGATTCTTCTTGTTGCTGATCGCGACATCGCGCCACATGGAATACGGACTCGCGGCAATCCGCGTCATCTCCTGCAGCGCGCGCCCACCCGCGGGCAGCAACGGAGCATCTTCGCCAAACTCCTCCACGAGTGCCGCCGCCAGCGCCGTTGAAATCATCTGTGGCACATGGCTGATCCACGCACACAGCCGGTCATGCTCCTCCGCGGGCAGCATCGCGATTCGCGCCCCAATCTGATCGATCCATCCCGCATACTCGGCGAACAGTCCGTCATTCAGATTCTGTCCCGCCATAGGAGTCAGAAACCAGACCGCGTTCTGAAATAGATCCGCATCCGCATGATCGACGCCGCTTAATTCCTTCCCCGCCATCGGATGCCCCGCCAGAAACCGTTTGTCGGCATTTTTCCCGAACGCTTTCTGCGCACATTCAACAACTGCAGCCTTTGTGCTCCCGACATCGGTGAGCAAAGCCTTCGCCGGAAGTGCAGGCCCCAAACGCTCGATTAGATCGATAATTGCGAGCACAGGCGTCGCCAACACGACCAGCTGACTTCCGCGCACCGCGTCTCCAGGATTCGATGTCCCTTCGTCGATTGCGCCGCGCTCGCGCGCCTTCGCCAATGCGGCGTCGCGGTCGCATCCCACAATCCGCCCGGCGAATTTCTTCTTCCGCAGCGCCAGCGCCAGCGACCCGCCCATCAAGCCAGTCCCAATGATCGTGATTTGCCGAATCGCCATAAAGAAGAATTGAGTAATTGGGAAATTTGGTAATTGGGTAATTTGAGAACCAAGCACGCAGCGACTTTCAATTACTCAATCACGCAATTTCCCGATTAACCAATCTGTCGTCCCACCGCTGGCGCGATCATTCTCAGCTCGTCCATCAACTTCGCAAACTGTTCCGGAAACAGAGACTGCGCTCCATCCGACATGGCCTTGTCTGGATTGCAATGCACCTCGATCAGCAACGCGTCGGTACCGGCCGCGACCGAGGCACGAGCCATCGGCGCAACTTTATCCCGCCGTCCCGTCCCGTGCGACGGATCGGCCGTCATCGGCAGATGCGACAGCTTGTGAATGATCGGAATCGCCGATATGTCCATCGTATTGCGCGTATATGTTTCGAACGTCCGTATCCCACGTTCACACAAGATCACGTCGTAATTTCCGCCAGCCATGATGTATTCGGCCGACAGCAGGAAGCTCTTCCAAAGTCGCGGCGATTCCGCGCTTCAACAGCACCGGCTTGCGCACTTTGCCCAGTTCGCGCAGCAGATTGAAGTTCTGCATATTGCGCGCACCCACCTGCAGTATGTCGACATAAGGAAGCATCAGCGGAATCTGTGAGATCTCCATCACCTCGCTGATCACCAGCAGCCCAAACTTCTCTCCAGCCTCGCGCAAGAATTTCAGCGCCTCTTCGCCATGCCCTTGGAACGAATACGGAGAACTCCGAGGCTTGAACGCCCCACCGCGCAACACCTTCGCCCCCGCCTTGGCCACCGATTCCGCGGTGGTCAAGATCTGCTCGCGCGACTCGACCGAACAAGGCCCAGCCATTACGACAATCTCGTTCCCGCCAACGCTAACGCCATTCGCCAGCTTGACGACCGTCCCCTCGGGACGAAAACTTCGTCCCGCCAACTTGTACGGAGAACTGATGCGGTGGACCTCTTGCACTCCCGGCAACAATTCGAGGTTGCGGATATCAAAATCAATCCCAGCTCCGACCGCGCCCAGCACGGTCATTCGTGCACCAGTAGATCGGTGCACTTCAAATCCCATCTTCACCAGGTGTTCAATCACCTGCTGAATCAGCCCCTCATCCGCGCCTTCCTGCATTGCGACAATCATAAAAACCCAGCTCCTAAAGCTCTTAGCTTCTAGTTCTTGGCCGTTAGTCGAAATTCGCCGCCCACCTGAATCTTGTCATTGCGAGCAAAGCGAGGAATCTGCTTTCCTTCGCCGCGAGCAACGCCTATGTCAGCGGTCAACCCCGGTTAGCTAAGTGCTAAAAGCCAACGGCTAACAACTACTTTTCAATCATTTACTTCCGAATCCAACTCTGTCTCGGCCGCAGCCGATTCGGCCTTCGGCACAATTTCTTCTTTCTGAATATTCCGCATGACGTCGATAATGCGCTCGTAAATTCGCACCAGATCGCGTCCCGGCAGCGGCCCCGGATTCGCACCTTGCACATTCGCAAAAACGGTGCGCTCGCGATCGGGCTCGTAAATGGGCATCGAAGTATTGCGCTTGAGCTTCCCGATCTCGACGGCAGCCCGCGCGCGCGCGCTCAGCAGCGCCACCAGCTTCCGGTCCAGCTCATCGATTTTCTTACGCCAATCTTCGATGTCCATAAGAGTCTTGCAACCCGGGTACCCCAACCTTGTCGCGCCTTTGCGACAGGGCGGGGATTTTGACTTCCGATCGCGCAGATGGGATTCGGCGCCCGACTCAGCGACTAAACCGAAGCGCCGACCTCCAATAGCCCTCTCACAAACTCTCCAACAGACGCCGCTTCCCGGCCCTTGTTCCTCTCCACGGTCTCCACAATCGCACTACCTACCACAACTGCATCCGCAAATTCTCCGACCTCCGCAAATTGTTCAGCCGTGGAAATTCCGAATCCCAATGCCACCGGCAACTTCGTAACCCGCCGCAGCCGCTTCACCAACTTGCGCGCATCATCCGCCAATTGCTGCCGCTGCCCGGTCACCCCGGTTCGCGACACCGCGTACACAAACCCGCGCGATGCATCTGCAATCCGCTTCAACCGATCATCCGGACTCGTCGGTGCCGCCAGAAATACCGGAGCCAGATCATGCTCGCGCATCGACCGCAGATATTCCCCAGCTTCTTCGACCGGCAGATCGGTTACCAACGCTCCGTCCACTCCCGCGGCACGCGCCACTTTGCAGAACTTCTCTATCCCCATTCGCAGTATCGGATTCAGATACGAAAACACAATCAACCCCGTGGACTGCGCCTGCTGCCGCACTTCGGACGCCAGCGTCAACACCTGCGCCAGGGAAGTACCATGCTTCAACGCCCGTTCGCTGGCCCGCTGAATTACCGGTCCATCCGCCACCGGATCGCTGAACGGCACGCCGAGCTCGATGACGTCGGCTCCGGCCTCAATGGCGGCGAGCACGATCTCCCGCGTAGTTGCGAGGTCCGGATCCCCGCAAGTCACATACGCCACCAGCGCCGGCTTCTTGTAGAAAGTTAGAGGCATAAAAACGCCGTGTCATTCTGAGCGAAGCGAAGAATCCCTTACCGGTTTGCACTCTCAGCGACCTGAAAAGGAATTCCGATCCCTGCCGCTGATTTGCCCTTGATGCTCTACAACATCAACAATCGTCAATCGATCTTCAAGTTCTCGCGCATAATCCCGATATCCTTGTCTCCGCGCCCCGAGACATTCACGATTACCATTTCAGACTTCTTCATCTTAGGCGCGCGCTTGATCACCTCCGCCACGGCATGGGCTGACTCCAGCGCCGGAATAATTCCTTCCGTCCGCGCCAACAAGGTTGTAGCTTCAAGTGCCTCCGCATCCGACGCAGGCACATACTCCGCCCGCCCCGAATCCCGTAAAGCCGCGTGCTCCGGCCCGATCGATGGATAGTCCAGCCCTGCCGACACCGAGTGCGTCAGCGCAATCTGTCCACTCGAATCCTGGAGTACGTAAGAATAAGTTCCCTGCAGCACTCCCGGCGACCCGCCGCGGAAGCGCGCCGCATGATCGCCTAATTTCTCGCCGCGTCCGCCGGCTTCGACGCCAATCAGACGAACTTTCTTGTCGTTCAGAAAATCGTAGAAAATCCCGATTGAATTCGACCCACCTCCCACGCAGGCAATAATCGCCGCCGGCAGTTTTCCCTCAGCCTTAAGAATCTGCGCCCGCGCCTCGCGGCCAATGACTCGGTGGAAATCGCGCACCATCGTCGGATACGGATGTGCTCCCAGCACGCTCCCTAACAAATAATGCGTTGTCCGCACATTCGTGACCCAGTCGCGCATCGCCTCGTTGATCGCATCCTTCAAAGTGCACGATCCCGACGACACTCCGCGCACCTCCGCCCCCAGCAACCGCATGCGGAACACATTCAACTCCTGCCGCCGCATGTCCTCGGTGCCCATGTACACCACGCACTCAAATCCGAGCAAAGCGCACACCGTCGCGGTCGCCACGCCATGCTGCCCCGCCCCAGTCTCGGCGATCACGCGGCGCTTCCCCATCCGCTCTACGAGCAGGCCCTGCCCCAAGCAGTTGTTGATCTTGTGCGCCCCGGTGTGCAGCAGGTCCTCGCGCTTCAGATAAATCTTTGCCCCGCCGAGCTTCTGCGTAAGCCGCCGCGCAAAAAACAACGGCGTCGGACGCCCCGCGTAGGTCTTGAGCAGCTCATCCAAGCGAGCTTGAAATTTCTTATCGCGCTTCGCCTTCTCATACGCGCGCTCGAGCTCATCAAGCGCGGCCATCAAAGTCTCCGGCACATACCGCCCGCCATAGATCCCAAACCGCCCCGGTTCATTCACAGGCGCAGAAAGTCGCTGGGTGCCCCGTCCTTCTCGCGCTCTTTGCAAGAGGGCGGGGACTTTGACTCTCCCCGGTTGCCCCATTTCTCGCGCGGTTTGTCCGCGAGAAGGGGGGACTCTTGCTCTTGTAGTCCGCGAAGCCATAGCCATCGTTAAATCGCCTTCCGATCCATCTCCCGCACCGCCCGCACAAACGCCCGCACCTTCTCCGGATCTTTCTTCCCCGGCCGCGCCTCCACGCCGGACGACACATCCACTCCCCAGGGACTCAGAGTCCCCATCGCCTCACCAACATTCTGCGGGGTCAGGCCTCCGGCGACGACCAATTTCAGACCATCCTTCCGCATGCCTTCCGCAAGCGCTCGCGCCCTCTTCCAATCAAATGCATGTCCAGTTCCGCCCGGCTGCCGCAAATTTCCGGAATCCAGCAAAAATGTATCGAAGAAACCCTCCGGAATCGAAACACCGTCAGGAAGTTTCTTCCTCGAAGCTGCAAAGCCGGCGAGCATACCCTCAATTTGGCTCACGTCTTCCCCCAAAAGACTCACCGGGAAGGCGATGAGAGACCTGAAGCGTGGAGGCAGACACGCCCGCCCAATCGCCTTGATACGCCCCTTACTTCCTGCAAAACCTTCCGTCGAAATGTACGACTGAGTTCCCGTCAAACCAGCATCCACCATCACCCGGACCGGATCCGCCTCGGGATTAACGAACACTCCCACCTTCTCCACGCTCTCCGGCAATTTCTCCACAATCTCCCGCGCCGTCTCCACGCTTACGCGCCGCGGACTCTTCTCATAAAACACAAACCCCACCGCATCCGCACCCGCGTCGACCGCAACGAGCGCGTCCTCCAGATTGGTCATCCCGCAAATCTTCACCCAAGTCATTTTCTGTTCTGTTATCCCGAGCGAGGATTTTGCTTCGCCGAAAGTGAGCAAAACCGCAGTCGAAGGATTCGTTGTCCGCGTGCGCCCCCCCCAAGACTCGGACGGGAGTTTCCTCCACGAACATTTCGACTCTATCGCAAACTGGGTAGCGGGTACTGAGTACTCGGTGCTAACAAACTCCGCAACGCCTCTCCCGGTGACGCGGCCCGCATCAGCGATTCGCCCACGAGAAACGCGTGATAACCCGCCGCCTGCAGTCGCGCGATATCCGAAGCAGAATGAATCCCACTCTCTGCCACTCGCACCACGTTCGCAGGAAATTTTCCCGCCAACGCGAATGCCGTTCCCAGATCGACCTTAAACGTTCTCAGATCCCGCGTATTCACGCCGATTAAATCGCATCCCGCATCCAGCGCACGATCTACCTCGCGAGCATCGTGTACTTCGCACAAAACGTCCAGCCCGTGCGCCCGCGCTCCTCGTGACAGCGCAACCAATTCTTCCTGAGTCAGAGCCGCCACAATCAGCAACACGGCATCTGCCGAATTCGCCCGCGCCTCGACCAACTGAAATTCATCGACGATGAAGTCTTTGCGCAAGCAGGGAATCGAAACCGCCGCCGCCGCTTCGCGCAAATTCTCAAGCGAACCTTGAAAGAACTCCTCGTCGGTCAGCACCGAAAGCGCCGCCGCGCCCGCCGCGTCCAGTTCCTTCGCCAGTTGCACCGGATGAAACTCTGCCCGAATCAATCCCTTCGACGGCGAAGCCTTTTTCAACTCGGCAATCACCGGCACGCCAACGCGGCTCTTCGCAGCCAGAGCCTGCCGAAACCCGCGCGGCACATGCTGTTCCGCCCGCCGTTCCAGTTCGCGCAAATCCGCCCCGCGCCTGGACTCCGCCACCCGCGCCCGTGTAGCCGCAATAATCCGGTCAAGAACGGCAGCCATAGAGAATCTTTTGATTATATGGGACTGGCGGGCTTCCATCGTCACCGGAGGGTGCCCCACCCTGGTCGCGCCTTGTGCGACAGGGTGGGGACTTTGACGTCAGATCTTGACTTCGAATTGCAAAAACGACCTACTCCATCCCCAACGACGCCTTCACCGACTTTCCATACTCCCGGGCTTTCTCGAGCACCTTCGGCTCATCCACTGTCAGCAGTTTCCGGTCTCGCATCACCACGCGCCCCCCAATCACAACAGTCTCCACATCGCACCCTTTCAGCGAATACGCAATCTGGGCATAGATGTCATACATCGGCACCGCATTCGGCTTATCTAAACTGATCAAAATCAAGTCCGCCTTCTTCCCCGCCTCCAGCGACCCAATCTCCTTCTCCATGTGAAGCGCCCGCGCGCCGTCAATCGTCGCCATCTCCACGACCGCCTTCGCATTCAACGCCAGCGGATCCATCTTCGAAATCTTTGCCAGCTTCGCCGCGAGATCGATCTCCTCCATCAAATCGAGATCGTTATTGCTTCCCGCCGGACCGTCCGTCCCCAGCCCCACGGGCACGCCCGCCGCCCGCATCTCGGGCACCGGCGACACTCCACTGGCAATCATCATGTTGCTCGACGGATTATGCACGCATCCCACGCCGCGATCCGCCAGCAGTTTGCGATCGGCCGCATCCACAAAAATGCAATGCGCCGCCACCACATCCGGCCCCAGCACTCCAATTTTCTCCAGATATTGCACCGGAGACATGCCGTTCGCCTTCTCGCTGTCCTCCCACTCCTTCTTCATCTCTGACACGTGAATCAAAATCGGCGAATGATATTTCCTCGCTAAGGCCGCCGCATCCTGCAACGTCTTCTTCGAACACGTATAAATCGAGTGCGGCGCCGGAGCCGCATGGACCAACGGATCTCCCTGCCACCGCTTCAGGAATTTTTCCGTGTACGCCAGCATCTCCGCTTCACTCTTGTTGTCCGGCGCCGGAAAATCGATGAACGTCTCGCCCAGAACCCCGCGCATCCCCGCGGCTTTGGTTTCCTCCGCGACCGCATCCTCGAAGTAGTACATGTCGGCGAATGTCGTCACGCCCGCCCGGATCTGCTCCGCCGCCGCCAGCCGCGTCCCCCAGCGCACAAACTCTTCATTCACATTTTTCGCTTCGGCCGGAAAGATGTACTTGTTAAGCCAGTCATTCAACGTGACATCGTCATGCAGCCCGCGAAACAAAGTCATCGGCACATGGGTGTGGCCATTGATGAATCCCGGCAGTACGAGCCGACCGCGCGCATCGATCGTCTGCATGGACTTATATCTCGCCTCGATCTCAACCCGCGGCCCCACCGCCACAATCGAGTCCCCCCGCACCGCGACGCTTGCATCCTGATAAATCGCGCGCGTCCCATCCATGGTCACAACAATCCCGCCGCTGACGATCAAATCGGCATCCTGCTTCACTTGCCCAAAGCCCGCCAACGGCAAGACAAACAGGATTGCAACCAGCAGCGCAGGGTGCCCCACCCTTGTCCTCCCGTTCTTGGAGGACAGGGTGGGGATTTTGACTTTCAATGTTCGATGTTTCACAGTTTCTCCCTGAGACCTCATTTCGCCGCCACCCTCTTCAAATAAAACCGGAAGAAATCCTCCGAGTTCGACTCCAGACAGACTTGCGTTCGCCTCACCCGGCCCTTCCAGCGTAAAACCTTTTTCGTCCACGCGGATATGCATTCCGGTCACCGGGCACAACTCCGGCTTTAACGCAAACACCAGCGTCATCGGATCAAATAGCGTGGGCGTCTCCTGTCCCCACAAGTGATACAGAACAGCAAGCTGATCCGTAACCGCCGTCCCCTGACTGAGCAGAAACGTCCGCTTCACTTCATCCAATTTCAACTGCGTTGAATCGAGCGGCATCACATACAGGCGTACGCCCGACGCAAACAATTGCTGTGCCGACGCCACATCATTCAAAATATTCCATTCCGGCATCGGAGGCACCGGCGCCGTATATTCCAAATCGCCATACCCGCGTCGCACCGATCCGCCCATCAGAACCACGCGCTTCAGTTTTCGAAATGTTTCCGCATCCTGATCGATCGCCGCGCCAACGTTCATGAGCGGCCCAATCGCAATCAGCGTAATCTCTCCCGGATATTTCCGGATCTGCGCCAGCAGAAACTCCACCGCATCCCCATGCGACGCCTTGGCGAAGTGCCCGCCCTCCGCGTAGCGACGCTGCGACATCGGATTCTTCGTCGCTGTCGCCTTCCCCGCCAGCACCGGAATGTCCCCTCTCCCGACCTCTCCCAGAAACCGGTCTGTAATCTTCGCCCGCGTCTCAGTATCTCCGAACGTCGTGGTCACTCCCAAAACTTGCAGCTCCGGACTCTTCACCGCCAACGCCAGCGCAAACGCATCATCCACGTCGTCCCCGATGTCGGTATCAATAATCACCTTCTGCGGAGCCTGTGCGTGCGCCGACGGTCCCGCGCCGCAACCGCCAAAACCTACCGCCAAACACAAAAACCATCTCACGCTCGAAACGCCGCACCTTGCGCTCCCCATCGCCAACCTCCGCCTTGCAAGCCCTTATACACGAAATCCCCGCTTGACAGCCCACTCCGGGAGAGTGCAGACTCCCGGTACTGGGCACGTCGCCTTTTCAAGGCGATTTTTGGCCCGCCAGCGTTTCATCTCGAATTTCAGCTTGGTTTCTGCGCCGCTTACCAGGGTTTCGGGAAACTCGCTCAACGTACTCCGTTCCTCCCCCGGCTGGAGTGCATCGTTAAAGTGCCGCCTTCGGACGGTCGCGGGATTCTCTCGCAACCCGCCACTCGAAGGCAGCGCCATAGTTTTCGCAGACCTAACCAGGATCAGGGGAGAGGAGTCTACTTCCGATGCAAAAAATTCTCTGTGCGGTCATCGTGACCTTCATACTCGCCGGTGCCTTATACGCCCAGGATGACACCGATACTACAGCTGCCCCGGCGTCCCATCCGCCGCGATCCTTGGGCACAGTAACTGAGAAGTCCATCACCTGTCACAGCGGCGGAATGACCGGAGCCAGCTGCGAACAGCTCACTGTGACCTGCCCCAGCGTGCCCAACGTGTACGCCTATCTCAAGATCAATACGCCATCGAGCCCCATCGGAACGGTCCTTTATGGCACGGGCACCGACGGCAACGGCAACTACGACACGATTTTTACTTACGGCAAGACTGCCGTGCAGAACGTCTATAACGCCGGATTCCGCACCGTCCAGATTTCCTGGGGCACTCCCTACAACACCGCACAACCCGGCGGCTGGGTCGAGGGTCCCGGAGGCGTGCTCGCCGCATCCTGCCGATGGGCCACTGTCGCCAACTACGTCTATACAACGATTCAAAACAACACCAGCAAGCCGATGTGCGCCACTGCCAACAGCGGAGGCGCCGGTGCTCTCGCCTATGTTCTCTCGCAGTACCCCAACAACATCTCGATGGCTGAGGTGACCAGCGGACCTCCGACTGCCCGCCTTGACTGGGGCTGCATGTGCAAGGAGGGCAAGCTGCCCACCTACTGCGGGAAAGGGAATCTGGGCACATGCTTTGGGGTAACCGACGGGGCCGTCTGGGATCCTGCTTACACTCCGAACGCCTACTGCTCCAATGCCGTAAAGGGAACTCCCCCTCCCGGAGGTTCGACCTATTTCCTCGATGATAGCGTCGAAGCTCCCGGTGCCACTTACAACTTCTCCAAGACCTATGTGAACATAGTTTTTGGTGGAGAGGACACCAGCTCCGCGATTGCCATCGGATTGGACTGGTACGACAAAATCACCAGCAAGAAAGAACAAACTTGCGTCGCCGACGCGCCCCATTCGATCCCGAATGTCCTCGACGGCGCCACCCAAATCGCCAACGACCTGATCGACCTCTGCAAGATCCAATAACAGAAACGAAGTGGGTGCCCCACCCTTCTCGCGCTTTTCGCGAGAGGGTGGGGCTTTTGACTTTGTGCCAAACCGCCTCGCTTCCGACTTTCCGTGAAGTTTCTCGATCTCCAGCGCAGGATACCCGCAGTCGTGCGCCTTGGATCCGTGTACCCCCACCCACGCCGTGTCTCCCAATCCACGCCTTCCGGTGCCTCTCTATCCGCTAACCATCGTCGAATCAATCCGTTCGCACTTGGTCCGCCCCTTGCACTATCTCAGATCGCCGTGACCCGGCAGGAGGCAACCACCATGACCCGCATCAACGCTATTCGCAACACCGCAAGCTCAATCGCCTGGGGAAAGAACATCGTAGGCAATGTCAGCGTCTACGTCTTCGCCGCTCTCTTGATCATCTGCTCCATAACTGTCGGATGCTCCAGCGACAAACCGAAACCCGTAATGTCGCACAACCAGATTCCGGTGACGCAGGCCCCGAACCCGGCGCCGATGCCCGCTCCAGTCATGCAGGCAGACAGCAAGCCGGCTCCGAAGAAGCCGGTCGTGCACAAGAAGCCCGCGACTGTGAACTATGCCGACAAATCCTACGGCGTAACTTTCGAATATCCGCGTCGCTACGCGATCGAGACCGGAGACGCCGCCACGCAGCTCGTGGCTTCGAATCCTCTACCCATGAATTTCGTGCAGCCCGGCGGAATCGCACTCGCCGCTGTGGAACTTCCGGAGACCAACTACGTCAACACCGACTTCTCGTCCGCATTCTTCAACGTGAGCGTCCACAAGACTCTTACGGCCGATCAATGCACCGAGTTCGCAGTCCCGCAGCCGAAGTCCGGGGTAAGGTCTGAGGAAACTATCTCCGCGTCTTCGACGGAGATGACCAAGCAAGAGGTCGCCAAGCCAGATTCCACGCCGAAGCCTGATTCATCGTCGGCCTCAACTCAGCCCGTGCCGAGCACTGAGCCAACGACTGCGAAGCCGTCGGACGACTTGAGCTCCAAGCTGCTCGTTGGAGACATGGAACTCCGCGCCACCGAAGCCGTCTCCGGCGAAGGCACGCGGCAGAGCGACTCCAAGTATTTCCACATCTTCCAGAACGGAGCCTGCTACGAGTTCGCGCTCAACGTCACCACCGACGCGTCCGAAGAAGGACTCGTGAAGCACGTCGACCGCGACAAAGTCTTCAACCGTCTCGAACAGATCCTCGCGACGGTGAAGATCAATCCGGTAGCCGCGCCCGAAGTAGCTGCCGAAGCGCCAACTCCAACCCCGGGGGAAGCGCCCGCTCAGTAATTGAGATGAAGCGAGCGACCCCACTTCTCGCGCCTGATGCGAGAAGTGGGTTTTTCTTTTCAACCAACTTTCCCATTGCGTAAACGAATATCCCGCAGTAGATTCTGGGTACTTTTTCTCCGCGGGCAGTACAGAGCGGGCCTTCCGAGTGCGGCGGATTCCCGGTGATTGGGCATCGAACCAACGGCCTTAATTCTGCCGAAACGAAAGGAAGGCACAGCCATGCCAAGAAAAGCGAAATCTCCTCTCTCCCAACCCCTCTTTGGCGAACCCGTTTTCCAGGAAGAAGTCCCAACTCCGGACCCGGCGCAATTCAAAGTTACCAACGACGACGAGAAGTTCTACACCAAGGAAGTACAAGCCCTGCTCACCAAAGACGTCGTCTCGTTCAACCAGGCCGCAGGGAATCCGGCGGATCTCTTTTCTCTCGCGGAAGCTTGGGGACCTCACGGCTCCGACGTCATCAACTCCATCAACGCCGCCAAAAGCATCACGTTCCACATGATCGGAGACAGCGGTGCGTCGGCGCAGTCGAAGTACGCCTCTGAACTCAAAGTCGCCGACGCCGTGACCAACGACTTCCATGCTTCCACGGCCGCGAGCCGTCCATCGTTTCTCTTTCATCTTGGGGACGTCGTCTACAACTTCGGCGAATCCCTCTTTTACTACGACCAGTTCTACGAACCATTCCGCAATTATCCCGCGCCCATTCTCGCGATTCCCGGTAATCACGATTCGTTCATTCTTCCCGGCACCGCGAAAGCGGACGACCCGCTGACCATCTTCTCCCGCAACTTTTGCGGCACTTCGATTGTCGTCACCAAAGAGGCGGGATCGCTCCATCGCACCTGCATGACGCAACCGGGCGTCTACTTCGCGCTCGATGCTCCATTTGTCCGTATCCTTGGGCTGTTCTCGAACGCCCTCGAAGATCCCGGCGTAATCTCGAGCGAGACCACCAAGGGCAAAGCAAAGTGGCCAACGGTTCCCGACTATCAACTCGATTTTCTCACCGCGCAACTGCAGCAGATCAAGAGCAGCAACTATCAGGGAGCGGTCATCCTTGCCGTTCACCATCCTCCGTTCACCTACTCACCGCAAGGCGGAGGCTCGGGAGGCGGCAAGCACTACGGCAGTCCGATCATGCTGTCAGAGATCGATGCCATCTGCAAACAAACAGGAGTGTATCCGCACGCGATCATCTCCGGACACGCGCACAACTACCAGCGCTTCACGCGCACGCTCAACTTCAGCGGGAAGAATTACTCCGTGCCATTCATCATCTGCGGAGACAGCGGCCACAACGTCACGACGCTGACCAGCGCCAGCTTCGGCAAGAAAGTTCCTGAGCCTGGAGACAACGTCGATGTCAGCTACATGGACGGAAGCAAGGTCGTCCAATCCAGCGGCCTGACGCTAAACAAACACGATCAACTGAACTCGGGATACCTGCGAGTATCGGTGACCTCGAAGCAGCTGACCATCATCTTCAATCCCGTCAGCAAAACCGGCGCACCCGTAAAGCCCGACACGGTGACGGTCGACCTGACGTCGCACACTGCGTCATAAAAGTTTGGAGAAAATTTGTTAGTTCCAATTCGAGAATCGCAGATGGGTCGAGGTATACCCCTCCCCCCCGGTCTAATGGAATCATCGACTTAGGAAAAAATCGTCGAAAAATCTATGGCGCTCAATCACTTGCAGGCAAAATCGTGAGTCGCAAGGACTTAGCACTTGGTGTCGGGCCTTTTGGGATCCATTATCGAGTATGAGATTTTCCGGGACCAGGGTCAAGGTTGAATGGGTAGCGTCTTAAACAGCTTCAGACACTACCGGTTGAATGAACATCGGGCCACTGTGGAAAAGCGACCAGCTTTAGACAGCGGCGTCATCCTGAGCGGAGCCGCTTTTAGGCGGAGCGAAGGATCTCGCGTGCACGCTGGCATCGCCGATCAGAGACCGCGAGAGATCCCTCCGCCGGCTGAAATGCGCCGGGCGTTCGGGATGACGCCTTTGTGGTCCGATCCCCTAAGAATCAAGCCGAACTAAATCTGTTAGAAAGCTCCCGGTCGCGCTACTACCTTAGCTGTGCAAGGATTGAGCCCAACCGCGAGCGGGAACGTGACCCAGGATTCTCTTTACGAACATGCAGCCGAAACCTACGGCCCGGCGCTCGACCGCCTCGCGCGTGCCTATGAACTCGATCCCGAGGCGCGCCGCGATCTCCTGCAGGAAATTCATCTCCAGCTGTGGAGCAGCTTCGCCTACTTCGACCAGCTCTGCTCGCTGAGAACCTGGGTCTACCGCGTCGCTCACAACATCGCCACCGGACATGTCATCCGGCAAAGCCGGCAACGGGAAAAACTGGTCACGATCGAAAACATTGAGACCCTGCCGGGCAGCGATCACATCGAACTCGCCGCCAGCCGCTCCCAGGCGCTCGATCGAATCTCGACGCTCATCCAGCGGCTCAAACCGATCGACCGCCAGATCATCGTCTCTTATCTCGAAGAGATGGACGCGAATTCGATCGGAGAAATCACGGGCCTATCTCCCGCCAACGTCGCCATGAAAATCCACCGGATCAAGAACATCCTGAAACGTTGGTTCGGAGAGACAAAGCAGGGAGAAGGAAAGTCCGCAGAGAGAAACGCCGGCGCCGAGAACTCCGGCGAAGGAGGACTTCATGCCAACTGACTTCCCCACGAACGATCCGCAAAATCTTTGGAAAAATCAACCCACGGAGGCATTCAAAATGTCCGCAGAACAATTACGCCATAAATCGCAACAACGCCAACGCAAAGCGCGCTTCGAAGCGGTAAAGTCGATCATTGCCGGATTCGCCGTCTGCGGCTTCTTCGCATTCGCCTTCACCAGAACTCACGAATTGATCCCGCGCCTGGGATGGGCCGTGCTCAGCCTCTGGGGCATCTATCTGGCCTATCAGGCCTACAAATGCATCTGGCCCGCGCGCGTGTCGCCCGATGCCGCCTTCAACACAACGTTGCAGGCTTACAAGAACGAACTCCAGAAGCAGCGCGATTATGTCCAACACATCTGGAAAAGGGCGGGTTTGACTTTCTGTTTTCTCGGCATGGCGATCGCCGTGATGCCGATAGCGATCAAGTCCATTGTTTCCCCGCGACTTCTGCTCAATTGGCTGCCGGTCGCCGTCCTGCTTGCTGTGTGGTTTGCAGTGTTTCTCCCGACAAGAAGGCGGCGACAGCAGAAGCTTCAACAGGAGATCGAGGATTTACGCGCCTTCGAACGAGGAAGCCAAGCCTAAGAGTTGCCGCGAGGCAAGGTTGGCAGTCCCACCCGTCGCGATTTTCGAGGGGTGGGTACAACGGACCTGGGCTTTGATTCTTTCCGGTTGCTTCGCAGAGTGGCTAGAAACTGAGGCGTCATCCTGAGCGGAGCCGCTTTTCAGGCGGAGCGAAGGATCTCGCGAGCAGACATTTCTCGGACGAATGCGTCCGGGGGCTCCACGATTAGCTTCGCTTATCTCTTCTTCACAAATATGTGCGTGGCATTCTCTCCCGCGACAGTCTTCTCAACCACGAATCCAAGCTGATGCAGATTCATTCCCGCAAAAAGATTTTCTCCTTCGCCCAGCAGAACCGGCGACATGGCTAGATCCATCTCGTCGATCTTTCCGGCCGCGAGATACTGCCGAATCGTGGATACTCCTCCGCCGATGCGCACCTCCTTGCCACCCGCCGCCGCTTTCGCCTGCTCCAGCGCAGCGTACACGCCCTCCGTGACAAAGTGGAAGGTGGTGCCGCCTTCCATCTCCAGCGGTGCGCGCGCGTGATGTGTGAGCACGAAGACGGGCACATGATACGGAGGATTCGGCCCCCACCATCCTTTCCAGGAATCGTCGGGCCACGCGCCGCGCACCGGACCAAACATGTTGCGGCCAAGGATCCACGCGCCGACGTTCTCGAAAGACTTCGCGGCGACCTCATTATCGATGCCGGTAGTCCCGCCGCTGTCTCCGGTCATATTCGGGTGCCCAGTCATCTTCTTAAATATTTCCGTATGAAAAAACCAGTTGTGCAGCTCGGTGCCGCGCACGCCCAGGGGATTCTGCAAGTCCTGGCGAGGTCCGGCGCCGAAGCCGTCGATAGAGATGGAGAAGGCAGCAACTTTGACTTTAGGCATAGATCAGGTTTCAAAGTTTCAGGGTTTCATGTTACAAGGATTTTACTTTGAGACACTGAAACGCTGGCACTTGTGGCCAAGGGGAAAAGACCGGGTGCCCCACTTCCGGCTGGTTTTGCCGGAGGTGGGGATTTTGACTTCCGAGAAAATCCATGGAGCGGCGGACGTATTGGCGCGGCGGCCCATTCAAGTCTATGAATGGCCTTTATTATTGCCCGGCAACCACCTACTCTCCCACACACTTTCGCGCGCAGTACAACGGTCCAGAGGACGAGTGCCCCTTTCCCACCCTCGCCGCCGCAGCGAGATCAGCACGTGGTAATACACGGTTACATTACGCCGTGCATTTGTGCGCCGTACTGGGCATACGCTGTACGGGCCGGAGTCGAACCGTCTAGTGCTGCCCTCGCACTACCAGATCGGCATTGCCCCGCCGGAGGGTCGGGCTCACTTCTCGTTGCGACGACTACCTACTCGTCCTATACCAACAATTATTCCAGCAACGTCGTCAACCAATCCGCTTCCTGGATCCTCGTATCGAGTTCGCGATACTGCTTGGCGAGATCGTCCGCCTTCCGCTGAGTCGCAGCCACACTCACCGTACTGATGAACTTTACTTCGGACCGCGTTAGCCGACCCTGAGAAGTCGAGGCCGCCGTCGCAAGTTCACGATATGCGTTGTAGCGGATCTTCAACACGTCCCGCTCAGCCAGGGCGTCAGCCAGTGTCCCGTCGCCAAATCGCGACGCGGCGTTGGTGCGGTTGATACGCTGAATCAGCGGAGTCAATTCCTGAGCCGATTTCTCCAGTTCGGACTGCAGCTCTACCGGGTCTTCCTCCGGCTTATCGCCTTCCTGAATGCGCGCGTTCTTGACGAGCCTTTGCTTCAATTGCTCGAGGCGCCTTTGCAGATCCGCCCGCAGCGCCAATGCCTCTGCGACCTTCATCCTGCGATTTCCTTTCTGCCGCGAACAGTCTAGCAGAGCCAGTTCGGACAAAAGCCGCGAAGCGGCGGAAGAATGCAGCCCCCGACGCCAGTCGGGGGTGGGCTTATCAGAAGGGGAGTCTAGCCCCGTAGGGGCGAAAGAAAAGACCGATTCGCCAGACGTCTAACACAGAAGATCTCAACGCACCGATTGGACAGGCTCAGTATCGCGGGGAGAGTTCCATAACGGAAGAAGTGAAGCGCGAGATAAAAGGTAACGACAAAAGCCGCTAAAGCGACGATCGACTGAATGATTACGTGGCCGGAGAAACGAAGAGGATAAGGCGGGTTGGATTCTCTCTAAGCGGAGTCCATCACCAAATTCAGCCCGACGGCCAGGAACACGAGGAAGGGCGACGCCCATCAAGCCCATCACAAGGTTCTGCGAACGCACAAAGAAAGATGCGACGGCTATGCCGCCGCCCAAGGTGAAAATCACCCGAGGCAAAAGATGAAGTTCTTTGAAATAGCCTAGCGGACTGAAGTCAGGCATACCCATGAGCGCGAACGATCGTAGCATCGTGGCGCGGCTAATTTAAGGACCGCAAGGTGCTTACCTTGGCATTTTCCTGCCATTTCTTAGTGTTAAAGGAGTCTCTTGAAATCTTGAGGAGGGCTCGCAGGACACAGCTTCACGAGGTATTCCTTAATTCAGCAAGACGCAACCGACCCAGTGCGGCGTTGCGCTTTGAGAACGAGGACAAGTCACCAAAAGGAAAGAGCCAGATTGATTTCTCAACCTGGCTCTTATTTAATGCCGGCAACTACCTACTCTCCCACACACTTTCGCGTGCAGTACAATCGGCCCAGCGGGGCTTAACTTCCGTGTTCGGGATGGGAACGGGTGGATCCCCCGCGGTAAGATCACCGACAACTTGAGGCGTCTTCGCGGCGTCTGAGCCGCGAGTCGAAATCCCGAGCGCATTTTGCGAGGGATCTCTACGCCATCTCGGTGTCACCTTTCGGTGACTAACTTGTAAAAGATCCTAAGAACGATCTCTCACAACTGAATAGATTGGGTGTGGCTTACTTTCTTATTTGCTTACTTCCGATTTCTGCCACATGTTACTTCGGCTTTTCGTCGGCGCACAGCCGTCAGTCTTGCTTCTCAGTCGAACAGGTTCGAACAACTTCCAAACAACATCACCATTCCAGTTCAGTTTCGAACTGAGAACTGGCAACTGAGAACTGACAACTGTATCTGCACCGAGTAAATTTTATGGTCAAGCCGAACGGGCGATTAGTACTGGTAAGCTACACGCATTACTGCGCTTCCACCTCCAGCCTATCAACCAGGTAGTCTTCCTGGGCCCTTCTTATCCCTTACGGGTTGGGAGATCTCATCTTGAGGAGTGCTTCCCGCTTATATGCATTCAGCGGTTATCACAACCGAACTTCGCTACCGAGCGGTGCCATTGGCATGACAGCTCGAACACAAGAGGTTCGTCCATCCCGGTCCTCTCGTACTAAGGACAGGTCCTCTCAAATCTCCTGCGCCCACAACAGATAGGGACCGAACTGTCTCGCGACGTTCTGAACCCAGCTCACGTACCGCTTTAATAGGCGAACAGCCTAACCCTTGGAACCTTCTACAGCTCCAGGATGCGATGAGCCGACATCGAGGTGCCAAACCGGAGCGTCGATATGAACTCTTGGCTCCGATCAGCCTGTTATCCCCGGCGTACCTTTTATCCGTTGAGCGATGGCCCTTCCATGCAGAACCACCGGATCACTAAAGCCTACTTTCGTACCTGCTCGACTTGTTGGTCTCGCAGTCAACCACGCTTATGCTTTTGCACTCGTCGGCTGATTTCCAAACAGCCTGAGCGTAGCTTCGCGCGCCTCCGTTACAATTTAGGAGGCGACCGCCCCAGTCAAACTACCCGCCTTACCATGTCCCTCTCCCGGATTCACGGGAGTAAGTTAGAACCACAGATCTCGCAGGGTGGTATCTCACCGTTGGCTCCTCCAAGCCCGAGAGCCTGGAATCAAAGCCTCCCACCTATCCTGCGCAGCAAGGGCCATAGTTCATGGTAAAGGTATAGTAAAGGTGCACGGGGTCTTTCCGTCTAGTTGCGGGCAACCGGCATCTTCACCGGCACTACAAGTTCGCCGTGTCAGTCGGCAAGACAGTCGCACTTTCGTTACGCCATTCGTGCAGGTCGGAACTTACCCGACAAGGAATTTCGCTACCTTAGGACCGTTATAGTTACGGCCGCCGTTCACTGGGGCTTCAGTTCGAAGCTTCACCTTGCGGTTGACCTCTCCCTTTAACCTTCCAGCACCGGGCAGGCGTCAGCCCCTATACGTCGTTTTCGACTTTGCAGAGACCTGTGTTTTTGTTAAACAGTCGCAGTGCGCATTTCGCTGCGGCCTCTTCGGGCTTGCACCCTAATGAGGCACCCCTTCTCCCGAAGTTACGGGGTTATATTGCCGAGTTCCTTACCAACTGTTCTCACGAGCGCCTTTGGATATTCTCCTCGTCTACCTGTGTCGGTTTGAGGTACGGTTCCCTTACTTTCTCCTTAGAGGTTTTTCTTGGCAGTGTGGAATCGGCAGCTTTCCTCCATACGGAGTACTGCTTTGCGTCTCAGTCGATAACTTCCTCGCGGATTTTCCTACCAGAAACGACCTTACACGCATCGACCGTTATAGCCATAGAACGGCCTGCTTATCCTACTGCGTCACCCCATCGTGATAACGAAAACAAGGGAGGTCCGGAATATTAACCGGATGTCCATCGGCTACGCCTTTCGGCCTCGCCTTAGGGACCGCCTGACCCTGAGCGGATTAACCTTTCTCAGGAAACCTTAGACTTTCGGCGCGGAGGGTTCCCACCTCCGTTATCGCTACTTATGCCGGCAGGGTCTCTTCTCAACCGTCCAGTAGTCCTCTCGGTCTACCTTCGAGCTGTTGAGAATGCTCTCCTACCACGCACGGCTGTTACACCGTGCATTCGCTGCTTCGGTAACAAGCTTAAGCCCCGTTAAATTGTCGGCACCGGACCGCTTGACCAGTGAGCTATTACGCTTTCTTTAAAGGATGGCTGCTTCTAAGCCAACCTCCTGGCTGTCTGGGCGTTCCGACTTCCTTTCCCACTTAGCTTGTATTTTGGGACCTTAGCAGGCGATCTGGACTGTTTTCCTCTCGACGACGAAGCTTAGCCCCCGCCGTCTGACTCCCGGATTGGTTGTTCAATGGCATTCTGAGTTTCGTTGGGTTCTGTAAGCTGGAAAGCCCCATAGCCCATCGAGTACTTTACCGCCACGACAAATCATCCGAGGCTAGCCCTAAAGCTATTTCGGAGAGAACGAGCTATCACGGAATTTGATTAGCCTTTCACCCCTACCCTCAGCTCATCGGAGCTTTTTTCAACAAACACCCGTTCGGCCCTCCAGTGGGTGTTACCCCACTTTCAGCCTGGCCAAGGGTAGATCATCCCGCTTCGCGTCTATTCCTGCCAACTCAAGCGCCCTGTTCGGACTCGCTTTCGCTGCGGCTCGCTTTCGCTTAACCTTGCTGACAAGAATAACTAGCCGGCTCATTATGCAATAGGCACGCGGTCAGACTTTCCGCTTGCGACGCATAGTCCTCCCACCGTTTGTAGGCACACGGTTTCAGGTACTATTTCACTCCGCTCACAGCGGTTCTTTTCGCCTTTCCCTCACGGTACTGGTTCACTATCGGTCAGAAGCTAGTATTTAGCCTTACGGAATGGTCTCCGTAGCTTCCCGCAAAGTTTCTCGTGCTCCGCGGTACTCAGGTATCGGCTTCGAGTTTGGTTCGTTTTCACCTACGTGGCTATCACACTCTATGGCCCCTCTTTCCAGAGGGCTTCGGTTAACGACCAAATTGGTAACTCTACTGTTGCTGACCCTACAACCCCGGTAAACCCGAAGGTCTTACAGGTTTAGGCTGTTCCGATTTCGCTCGCCACTACTCTCGGAATCGAGGTTTCTTTCTTTTCCTCCTGGTACTGAGATGGTTCACTTCCCAGGGTTCGCTCGTGCGTGACTATGGATTCATCACGCCGTACGGGGGTTTTACCCCCGTGGGTTTCCCCATTCGGAAATCCCCGGATCAAAGCCTGCTTGCGGCTCCCCGAGGCTTATCGCAGCTTGCCACGTCCTTCATCGCCTGCTTCTGCCAAGGCATCCACCAT
>CAVPFM010000001.1:0-760000 GCA_963703735.1 uncultured Acidobacteriota bacterium | reverse complement strand
CTCGCGGGTGCGCTGGCTGACGGAGTAAGCGATGACGCCGTAGAGGCCGACGACGCTCAGCAGAAGCGCGAGCGCGGCGAAGCTGCCGACCAGCACGGTCGAGGCGCGGTGCAGGTACGCGGGCGGCGAGTCGCGGATGCGCTGCTCCATGGTCGCGCCGCCGGAGGTGGCGATGCCGGAATCGAGTTGACGAATCGTCGCGGAGATCTCCGGCACGACCAATTGCGCGGGAATGGACGTGCGGGCCACGACTGAGATGAAGCCCAGCGCGCGCTGCTCGAACGGAATGTAGATGGCGCTGCGGGCTTCGGTATCGAGCGGGCCTTCGCGGATGTCGTCGATCACGCCGATAATCTGCATCGCGCTGGTGGCGGGAGCGCCGTCGTAGTTGATGCGCATGCCGACCGGGTCTTCGCCCTGAAAATACTGACGGGCGAGCGCGCTGTTGATGAGGACAACGTGAGGCTTGTTCTCGTCCTGATCGTCATCGGTGAAGAGGCGTCCTTTGAGCAGGCGCGATTGGAGCGTCTTAAAGTACCCGGTCGTGACCTGGCGATAAGCGACTTCATTGTGCTCGTCACTCTTGGGCCGGCCGGCAACGACGAAGCTGGTGGTGAAATCTCCATCACCGATGGGAAGTTTGTTGGTGATGGCAGCAGATATCACGCCAGGCAAGGTCGAAACGCGATCGAGAATCTGGCGCTCGAGCGCAACGACCTTCGCATTTGTGGAGTAGGTCGCGCGCGGGACTGACAAGGAGAGGGTGGCCAGATTGTGAGGCTGCAATCCGGGATCGACTTGCAGAAGGCGATAGAAGCTCTTGCCAAGGAGTCCTGCGCCGACGAGAAGAACGACGGCGGTGGCAAGTTCGACAACCACAAGATTGGATCCGAAGCGGCGCCACTGCGTTCCTGAGGCGCTGCGGCCTCCTTCGGCGAGTCCGGTGCAGAGCGCGTCGATCGACAGACTCACCGCAGGCGTCAGTGAAAAGAGCAGGGCGCTGAAGATAGAAATCGCGAGCGCAAACAGCAGGACGTGCGGCGTCAAGCCGAGCGACTGCAGGTACGGCATGCCAGCGAGGATGTCTGTGGGAACGAGGCTGGTCAGCAGGTGCATGGCGGCGTAGGCCACGGCGAGTCCGGCAGCGCTGGCGATGGCGGCCAGCACGAGTCCTTCGGTGACGAACTGACGGAGCAAGCGGAGGCGTGAGGCGCCCAGTGCGCCGCGCACTGCGACTTCGCGCTTGCGGCTTTGGGTTCGCACGAGAAGCAGACTCGCCACGTTGACGCTGGCGATCGGCAGCAGCAAGGCCGCGCCGCCGAGCATGGCCAGCATGATGGGTCGGATGTCGCCGACGATGACGTCGGTCAACGGAACTACAGCCGCACTCTGGCTGCGGTTGGAGTCGGGATATTGCGCCTCGAGCTGCTTGGCGATCGCGGTCATGTCGGCGACCGCAGATTGGAAAGTGACTCCGTCTTTCAGGCGGGCGAGGCCGAAGAGCCAGTGACATCCGCGACAGTCGCTCTCGTCGTGCTCGGCGGTCCAGAACTCGGCGGGCTCGGCGGGCGCGAAGTGGAAGTCGCGCGGGAGAACTCCGACGATGGTGTTGGGATTGCCATCGAGCGTGACGGTCTGACCTAGGACGTCGCGGCGTCCGCCGTAACGTTTTTGCCATGCGGCATAGGTGAGGATAACGGTGCGCGGGGCTGAGGGCTTGTCTTCTCCATTGGAGAAATCGCGACCCAGGATCGGGGAGACTCCGAGTGTGCGAAAGAATCCTGCGCTGACGCGGGCTCCGGCAGCGAGTTGTGTGCCCGAGGAGGTCGTCAGCATGAATCCGTTCGAGTCATAGACTTCGAACGAGGTGAAGACTTTGTTCTGCCTCTTGAGATCGTAGTAGTCAGGAAACGACAGGTGGAATCGCGAGCCGAGCGGGATGCTTCCGAAGATCGTCATCAGGCGCGAAGGGTCACGATACGGCAGAGGCTTGATGAGGGCGGCATCGACGAAGGAGAAGATTGCGACGGTTGCGCCGATGCCCAGCGTGAGCACCAGCAGCGCGGTTGCCGCGAAGCCAGGATTCTTGCGGAGCTGGCGCACGGTGTAGCGCAGGTCTTGCCAGAGGGTTTCGACGAATGGGAGAGCGCTTTGATCGCGATAGGCTTGCGTGGTGGGCGCGACCCCGCCGAGTTTGACGAGCGCTTCCCGGCGGGCTTGCTCGGGAGACATGCCGTCGCGGAGATTGTCGGCGATATGCATCTGGAGATGTGATTCAAGCTCCTCGGCAAACTGTTGGTCGTGAGCAAGTCGACTGGGCAGCGACCAGAGGCGATGGAACCAGGCGCGAAGCTTTCTCATAAAAACTCCTCGGCGGGAGAAATAAAGCGAGCGAGAATTCTGGAGGCCTTCTCCCAGCGCTGGGACTCTTTTTCGACCTGACGGCGTCCGGCGCCAGTGAGCTTGTAGAAGCGGGCGCGGCGATTGTTATCGGACAGGCCCCATTCGGAAGTGATGTATCCCTCTTGCTCAAGCTTGAGCAGAGCGGGATAAAGTGTGCCGTACTGGACAATGAGCTGGTCGCCGCTGGTCTGCTCGATGCGGCGGGCGATGCCATATCCGTGGAGCGAGCCCATGGATTCGAGCGTTTTGAGGATCATCAAGGCTAGCGTGCCCTGCCAAACTTCGTTGTCGGCCATGCTTATCTCCTATTGGCAAGCAATAGGACTGTACATCAGGCACTTATTGGATGGCAATAGGTAAGCTTCATCCGGCATGACCTTCTTGGGTGGAGACGCGGCGGCACATGGTTCCCGTCGACACTTCAGTGCTCGAGTACCAGCGCCGGTTCGCCCCGTGGCTGAATACGAGCGGGAATGTGAGCGGTTTGGAACAGACAGGCAGAGTTCTTGCCGGATAAGGTTAGATAGTTTCACTTGGATTGCTCCAGGTTTTCCAGCCGGGGCCCCGCACGCGCGAGAATTCGACAGAGAAATCGGAAGCACAATCAAACCCAAGCGGAATTCGATCGCTGCAAGGCGAGACTTCTCGGAGGATTCCATGAAGAAAGTATTCCTGCTGATCGTTGTACCGGCCCTGCTGGTCGCAATGGGGTTTGCACAAACTCCCGCGGCGAGCGGCAATACAGACCCGATCACCGTTAAAGGTTGCCTGGGCGGCTCGGACGGCAATTTCACGGTTGCGGAAGATAACACCGGCAAGACTTTCCAGATCACTAGTAGCAGCAGCGATCTCAAGGCGCATGTCGGCCATGACGTCAGCCTCGTTGGTCACGCCGGCACGGGTGAGAACAGCTTTGCCGTCACCGGAGTAAGCATGATTTCCGACCACTGCGCCGGGGCTGCGGCTGCTCCCGCGGCGAGTGTCAGCACGCCTTCCGAGACTACGGGCACGCCTCCGGCAGCTGCAGCAGCACCAGCCGCTGCGGCCGCGACGGCTGCTCCCGAGGAGAGTGTCAGTGCGTCCACAGAACCTGCCAGTACACCTACGACGGCCGCACCTGCGGCTGCCGTGCCTGCCGCGGCACCCGATGCGACCGTCAGCGCTTCTACGGAGACTGCGAGCGCACCGCCAGCGGCCGTTACACCCGCCGCTGTACCGGATGCGACTGCCAGCGCGCCTCCGGCGGCCGCTACCGCGCCGGTTGCTCCTGCCGCGCCGGTTGCCCCTGTCGCAGCACCGGTTGCGACCGTCATCGTGCCCGCAGAGCCTGCCGCGGTTCACCAAAGTCATCCATCTGCGCGAGCTGTGAAGGCGTCAGCGATGGCCAAGACCGAGCCTGCGCCCGCGGAGCCAGTCCGCACTCCGGTCGCGGACGCGGCGGTACCCACTGCGCCTGCGGGATCACCGTCGGATGCTGCCAATACCCCGCCTCCAGCGGTCGCACCAGCCGCCGCTGCTCCGAAGGCGTCCACCAGCCGGTCCGTGGAGATGTTGATTCCTATTGTCCTGGTGCTGCTCCTTATCGGCATCGCGGTCCCTCTTTACAACCGGTGGAAAAGACAGAAAGTTGCGGAAGAGACGAGAGGCCAGAACCTGTCTTTTACGAAAGCAGCGAAATCCGACCCCGGCAAGAGCGACACGACGGGAGGGCGCAAAGCTGCGTAGCCTGAGTTAAGGACTGACGATTCTCAATCTTGATCGCCGGCGGCAGCTGCTGCCGGCGATATTTTTATCCTGTTCGAGCCAAGAGATTGGCTTTTCGCGAGCGGGCCGCCCGCGCCATGCTCCCTGCGGCGGCCGCAATGGTCAGTGACGTTTGCGGCGTTTTGCGGGCTTCGGCGGGGCTTCTTCGAAGACAGCGAAGTTGATCTTCTTTTCTACGGGATCGATGCGATCGACGATCACGCGGAGCTGCTGGCCGATGCGGTAGATCTTGCGCGAGTGCTGTCCGATGATCTCGCGCGTGTTTTCGTGGAAGGTGTAGCGGTCGTCGATGAGCGTGTTGAGCGGGACGAGTCCTTCGACGAAGAGATCGGTGAGTTCGACAAAAAATCCGAATTTGGTCACGCTGGTGATGAGCCCGCCGAAGTCCTCTCCGACACGGTCCTGCATGAACTTAACCTTCTTCCATTCCATGAGCTCGCGTTCGGCGTCGTCGGCACGGCGTTCGGAGTGACTGGATTCTTCGGCGATGGAGTGGAGTTCTTCGAGCGGGATCGGTCCGGAGAGCGGGGCGTGGGATTCGCGGTGGGCGGAGTGATCGCGGCGTTTGGACCACGGGGAGGGAGCGTCGTCCCCCGGGGCTGAAGCCCGTTCTTTGTTGACGCTTGACGCGGCGCTTAAGCGCCGCTCCTCCACGGTGCTTTGCGCGCCCGATACGAGACGCTGGGCGCCGGGAAAATCCCCACTTCCGGCAACTTCGGCCGGAAATGGGGCACCCTTCTGACTGGGCTGGGCTCGCAGGACATCTTTCAGGATCCGGTGCACGATCAGGTCGGGATAGCGGCGGATTGGGCTGGTGAAGTGCGTGTAGGTTGGGGCGGCCAGCGCGAAGTGTCCTAGATTTTCTTCGGAGTAACGCGCTTGCTTCAGTGAGCGCAGCATCAGGTAGCTGAGAATTCTTTCCTCGGGCTTGCCGGCAATTTTTTCGGTTAGCTTCTGATACATGCGCGGCGTGATGTGGACGTCTTTGGGGATCTCGATATCGCGAGCACGCTTGCCGGTGCCGTAGTTCGAGCGGCGGTCGGCTTTCATCTGGATCCGGTGGATGGAGAGCGGGCCTACTCCAAGGGAGTATCCGAACGTCGCGGCGATGACTTCGAAGTCGTAGACACGTTTGGCGTCGGGCTTTTCGTGGATGCGGTATAGGCTGGCGATGCGGTGCGAGTCGAGATGATGCGCGACGGTCTCGTTGGCCGACAGCATGAACTCTTCAATCAGGCGATGCGCGATGTTGCGCTCGGAGCGGGTGATGCTTTTCATCAAGCCGAACTCGTCGAACTCGATGACGGGCTCGGGGAGATCAAAGTCGATCGATCCGCGGCGTTCGCGTTTGTGGTGAAGAATTTGCTGCAGGTCGCGCATGAGTTCGAAGCTCGTGACTAGGGGAGCGTACCGGTCTCGCTGCGCTTTATCACCTTCCAGGACTGCGTTAACCGCGGTGTAGGTCATGCGCTCGGCGGAGCGGATCACGCCTTCGGTCAAGTCATAGTTGACGATCTCGCCGCGATGATCGATCTCCATGATGCAGGAGAGAACGAGGCGGTCGAGATGCGGGCGGAGGCTGCAGATGTCGGTGGAGAGTTCTAAAGGAAGCATCGGAACGGCGCGGTCAGGAAAGTAGACACTGGTGCCGCGAAGGCGGGCTTCCTGATCGAGCGCACTGCCGGGCGAGACGTATTGGGCGACGTCGGCGATGTGGACTTGCAGTTCGAAGTTATTGTTGGGGAGCATGCGGACCAGGACGGCGTCGTCGAAGTCGCGGGCAGTTTCTCCGTCGATGGTGACGATGGGAAGATCACGGAAGTCGCGGCGGCGCGGGAGTTCACGAGACGGGATGGTGGCGGAAACCTGTTGCGCCTCTTCGAGCGTGGCCGCGGGGAAATGATGCGGGAGGTGAAACTTGCGGATCATGATTTCGACGTCGACGCCGAAATCATCTTCGCGGCCGAGAATTTCGAGGACCCGTCCGCGGGGATTTTGAGTGGGCGAGGGCCAGTCTGTAATTTCTACATCGACTACTACGCCTTCCAGGTCGGTCCAGTTTTCGTTCCGTGCGGCTTCTTCACCCAATACTCGATCGACCGTTTTCTGCTTCTGCGACCTCTGCGTTCTCTGTGCTTCAACATCTTTCACCACAGGGGGCACAGGGGACGCTGGAAATTCGTCGCCTCCGGGAATCACTACTTCTTGCGTGATCTTTGAATCCAGCGGGGTGACGTAATTGCGGCGACTGCTGTAGTGGAAGATGCCGACCACTGTCGGGTTCGCGCGGTGGAGGGGGCGAACGATGCGTCCTTCGGCGCGGCCGTCGGGGCGGACATTGGCGATGTCAACCAGAACCAAGTCGCCGTGCATGGCATTGCCAATCTGGTGCGGAGGGATAAAGATGTCGCCGGTAAGTTTGGATTTGAGAGACGCGTTCAGCGATTTGGTGTCGGGGATGACGAAGCCGAAACCGTCGCGGTGCATGGTGAGACGTCCAGCGACGAGATTCTTGTCGTCCGCGGCTTGCGGGAGCGCGAAGCGGTCGGAGTCGATCGCGATAAGCGCTCCAGTCTTGACGAGCTTTTGCAGGTGGCCGGTGAGTTCGCGGCGCTCTTCGCCGTGCAGGCCGAGTTCGCGGACGAGTTGCTTGTATCCGGCCTGATGCTTGGGCTGGCGGGCGATGTGTTGGAGGATGGCGGAGTCGGAGAGCATGGGGGCTCGGTCGCTAGTCGTCGGTCGTCGGTCGTTGGCCTTTCCTTGGACGCTGCAAGCCCCGAGTCAGAGCGTTGATCGTGTCACAACCACGTCGACAATTGGAGAACAGTTATTCCCATCTGACTCGCAAGTTCGAGCAGCCATCTCATATTCGCGCCTGGCGAATGACCATAGACTAGCGACCAACGACTATTCTCGCATTTACCAGCTGTCGCCGCCGGCCTTGGGCGGCCACGCTCCCAGCGCGCGGCGGATCAGGGCGATTTGCCCCGCGTGATAGCTGTTGTGGGCGATCATTTGGCAGAGGACGGCTTCGAGGGTTCCGGCTACTTTCTTGTCGCCATCGTGGACAGATTCGATATCGCGGTCGAGTTCGGCGCGCGGGGATTGCACGAGCTTGGCGAATTCAGCCAGCAGCCAGGCCAGGTCGCGCGTGCGACCAATCCAAGCTTCGCCGTCGGGCTGGGATGATGGGAAGCTTTCGGCGTTGTGCTCGGGATACTTTGGCTTCTCGCCGCGGATGCGGCGGAGTTCGTAGGACATCCAGTAGCTCATGTGGAAGACGAGGTCGGCGATGGAGTGCGGAAAGCCTTCGATGTGACGCTGGGCGACGGAGACGTCGATGTCCTCGACACAGGCGAGGGGATCGGCGTGAGCGCCTTGGCCGCGTAGGAGCTCGGTTAGGGCACGTTGGGACATAGTGCGTTTGCGGCGTGACGCGGAGTCGATCCGCGCAAGATCCTTCGCTCCGCCTGAAAACCGGCTGCGCTCAGGATGACGCCCATCAACTCAGGATACAGAAAAATACTTTTCCTCCAGGATGCGACGGTGGTGGAGTTCGTGACCCGCGGCGGTGAATGCGATGGCGCGGACACTGACTTCGTTCTTGTTCGCGGTGCCACGGCGCTTCCAGGCGGCGTCATCCAGATTACGGAGGAGCGTTAACGTCGCGCGGCGGACGGCGATGTAGTCTTCGATTACTTCGGCAAGAGGCCGATGCGCGAAGGGGCCATTGCGGACGTAGTCGTCCTGCTCGAAGCCTTCGATCGGCGTCGTGTCGGCCCGCGAGATGCGAAGGGCGCGGTAGGCGAAGATGCGCTCGGTATCGCAGACGTGGCCCAGGAGTTCCTTAACGGACCACTTGCCCGGGGCGGATCGGAAATCGCCGTCCGCTTCGTCGCGGCCCGAGAGCAGGAGCAGCATCTGGCGGCGCTGGGAATCGAGGGTGCCGAGAATGTCGGAGCCGGGAATCAGCGAAATATAGCGGTCGTAGTAAGGAGCGTATTCTCCGGGTTCGGGGCGGCCGATCGCGGAGGCAGCAGGGGTGATGACGGATTCTTCTGACATGATGTGCTCCTACTTCTTCTTTGATTTGCGGCTTCCAATAAGGACTTCAAAATCGCCTTCAACTGCGACGGACAAGAGTGTCCGTCCCACGTCTCATCTTCGATAAATCTTCGTCCTTGGAGAGAATAACTCCCCGTGGCTGTGGAAGGGTACGGTCCGGCAAAAATTTCCGGGAATCGTTACACGCAGCGGGCAGAAAAAACCTACTCGCTGCAAGGGACGCAGGTAGGAGGAAAAGGCGAGGGCGGTGGTAGCGTGGAAGCTACTCCTGTTGAAAATAAAGGGTTTTCCACAGCACTCAAATTGGGGCTCGGGAGTACAATTCCTTTTGGTCACGAAAGTGCGGCCTGTGAGCCTTAATCCCAACGAGGAAAGGAACTTGTAACCCCATGTGGAAGCCCACGAATCAGCCTCAGACCCCTGGCCGGCCGGCCGAGCCCGAGCGGCCAGCAGCCACTACTCCGAGCGCGCCAGCGATGGCGTCGAGCGAACCCGCAGCTGCGCCCCGACCCGTGACGACCACGACGGCAGACCAGGCGACCATCGGCAAATCGCTGGTGATTAAGGGCGAAGTCACGGGATCGGAATCACTCTATATTGACGGGCGGGTGGAAGGTTCCATCAATCTGTCGGGAAATCGTGTGACGGTTGGGCGCAATGGAGTGGTAGCGGCTAACATCAATGCCCGGGAGATCGTTGTGTTGGGCAAGGTGCGCGGAAACTTGACCGCGAGCGACCGCGTCGACATCCGCAGCGATGGTTCGCTGACGGGCGATGTGATTGCGGCCCGGATCTCGATTGAAGACGGAGCGTTCTTTAAGGGCGGTATCGACATCCGCAAGGGTGGGCAGCCACAGCAGCCGAAGGCGAACGGAGAAGATAAGGCCGTTCCTGCCACCGAGACCGCAGCGGTGGGCGCGCGAGCCTAGTCTCACACCAGGGTTTGACGAAGTAAGAACGGGCACTCCGAGAGGAGTGCCCGTTTTGCTATTGGGAATGCTCTCCTTCGGGATTAGGACGGAGTCTCCGTAGCGGGCGGTGGGAACACCCGGTTGCGTTTCGCGGAACTGTCGGCGGCATCGAGGAGCTGGTTGAGCTCCGCGACCAGTTGCGAAAAGCGGTTGCGGTCCTGCTCGTTTGCGATCTGATCGCAGAGTTCCTTCATTCTTTGTTTTGACGCTTCGTCTAGCAAGCTTTTCTCTTTCTCTCCTTGCGAAGTGGCGATTCTCTACTGCGGCATGTCGTAGAAAAACTGCCCAGGACATTTCGCGCTTTCACATGGTCTGTTGCTGCAATTTGGGAGAGTAGTTGCTGAATCCGATCCCGTAGAGCGAGGCGCGGCAGGCGGGAATTGCCGCGGGAAACAACCTTAGGAATGCGGATTAAGCGAGAAACAGCAGGGACGACGTAAGCAATGGCAGCGGCTAAAGCCGAATCCGGGGTCGATTCTCATGACGGCATGCCTGAAGGCATGCCCTGATACGAAGCCTTCCTAGAACCCGAAGTTATTCCACAAACATGCAGTCGCCGTAGGAATAGAAGCGATAACGGAGGGCGACGGCGTGATTATAGGCGCGAAGGACATTCTCTTTTCCGCCGAGGGCGCAGACCAGCATGAGCAGAGTGGATTGCGGAAGGTGGAAGTTGGTGAGAAGGGCGTGCACAACCTGGAAATGATATCCGGGATAGATGAAAAGATTGGCATGGCCGGATCCGGCGCGCACAGTGCCAGCGCCTTGCCGGGCGGCGTATTCGAGAGTGCGGACGGTGGTGGTCCCGACCGCGACGATGCGGCCGGAATCCCGGCGGGCTCGTTCAATCTGTTCGGCGGCGGCTTCGGAGATGGAGTAGGGCTCGGAGTGAAGTTGGTGCTCTTCTACCGTTTCGGCGCGGACGGGTTGGAAGGTTCCGAGACCGACATGGAGAGTGACTTCGGCGGTTTCGATTCCACGTTCGCGAAGGCGGGCGAGAATCTCCGGAGTGAAATGTAGTCCCGCGGTGGGGGCGGCGACTGAGCCACGTTCCTGCGCATAGACGGTTTGATAGCGTTCGCGATCGGCAGGGGAATCGTCGCGCGAGATGTAGGGAGGCAGCGGGACGTGACCGATCTTGTCGATGAGGGCGAAGAAGTCGTCAACGGGGGCAAAGCGGATGTGGCGCTCTCCGAATTCTCCGCGAGCGATGACCTCGGCGCGAAGTTCGTCGTGGTCGCCGAAGAAGAGATGTTCGCCAACCGCGATTTTGCGGCCGGGACGCACCAGGCATTGCCACTCGTTGGGATCCTGGCGCAACGGATGAGTCAGGAGAACTTCGACGCGCCCGCGAAGAAACTCGCGCGAAGCGGGATTGTCGGGGCCTAGCGGCTGAGAATGGAGGCCTGAGCGGCGGCCAAAGAGGCGCGCAGGAAACACTCGAGTGTTGTTGAAGACGACGAGATCTCTCGGCTGGAGTAGGTCGGGAAAGTCGCGGAATTGGCGGTCCTCGAAGGCCCCCGCCGCGGCGGAGAGGAGGAGCAGGCGAGAAGCCGCCCGATCGGAAAGGGGCTCTTGTGCGATCCGTTCCGGGGGAAGCTCGAATTGAAAATCGGAGACGAGCACGCAGGGCGATTATAGGGACAGAAGGCCGATTGGCAGCGGGTCGGCAAGGGAAAATGGGGCAGATTTTTGTGGAAAATTGCATTGTCTCGGCCCGCGGTGGGCTGCTAATATGCGGGTGCCAAGTGCGGCCTGCTTTTTGTAATCTCTCCCCCCAAAAAGGGTGTTCATGCCTACGGAACGCAAACACAAGGAAGAAATCGTCCGATACGGACGGATGCTCCACGAACGAAACTTCGTGGCGGCGTTTGACGGGAATCTTTCCGTGCGGCTCAAGCGCGATCGCATCCTGGTGACTCCGACGTGCGTCAGCAAAGGAGCGATGCGGCCGGCGGATCTGGTGATTGTCGACCTTGAAGGCAAGCGAGTGGCGGGGCACCGAAACGTGACCAGCGAGATCGGGATGCACCTGCTGATCTATCGTATGAGGCCGGATGTGCAGGCGATCGTACACGCGCATCCGCCGACGGCGACAGGATTCGCGGCCGCGGGCATGCCCCTGACAGAACCACTGGTGTGCGAAGTGGTGATGGGACTAGGGTGCATTCCGCTGGCGCGATACGGGACGCCGGGGACATCGGAATTGGCACAGACGCTCGAACCTTATGTTCCGAGTTACGATGCGATCCTGATGTCGAATCACGGCGTGGTGACGTATGGCGACACGCTCGAGCACGCCTACATGAAGATGGAGACGGTTGAGCATTTTGCGCAGATCGCCCTGGTCACGCATTTGCTCGGACAGCAGCAGCCGCTGAAGCAGGCGGAGATCGAGAAATTGATGCTGGCGCGGACGAGGTATTTCGGGGCGAAGATCGCGTCGGCGATGCCGTTGCCCCGCGAGCCGCAGAAGGTCAGCTAGCCGGGGCTAACGCCCTTCATCTCTCCTACGCTTTACGCGGCCCCTTCGACTTCGCTCAGGGCAGGCTCTTGAAGGGCCGCTCTTCCACAGTACTTTCCAGGCCTTTCTTCGACCCTTTCTTGCCTTCCCCATCTTTACTCTCCACCGATCCGGAAACGGAGGCCGACGCGGAAGTTAATGGGGAGCGCGGGGTATCCGACGACTTCGTTGTAGCGGCGGTCCAGCGCGTTTTCTACATTGAGGTAGGCCGTCACTCGAGGATGAATGGAGTACCAGCCTCCGAGGTCGGCACGGACGTAGCCGGCTGCGTGGTTAATGCCGAATCCGTAGAAATCGGAATCGGATCGATGTCCTACAAAACTCCCACCGAGATTCGCTCCCCAGCGAGTGCCGAGATATGACAGCAGCGTGGTGGCCGAATGCTTAGGGCGACGCAGCAGGGGTTGGCCGGGATTGTAGGTCGGGTCGATGGGCGCTGGATTGTCGAGATACTCCGAAGAGGTGTAGGTGTAGGCCGTGTCCAGCAGAAGCCGGGGGCGGAGCTTGGCGCGCAATGCGAGTTCAGCTCCGTGGGCAATGGCCTCGTTCACGTTCACATACTCGCCCACGAAAGTCGCCGGGTTGACGGTCACGTAGTTGATCTGGTCATGGAAGAGATTATTGAAGTAAGTAGCGCTGAACTGGTACTTGTCGCCGAAGAATTGCTGCTGGAGTCCAGCTTCGAAGGCGCGCAGCCGTTCAGGCTTCAGCGCCGGGTTGGGTTGGGTGTAGGGCGGGCCGGCGAAAGTTTCTTCGAGGCGGGGCTCTTTGAATCCGGTGGCATAGGAAAATCTCAGGCGGGTTCCGGAGAAGATTTGTCCGCCTCGTAAGGCCTGCAAATTCAGGACGACCCGCGGGACGCCCGTATTGCCGAAAGCGCTGTTGTGGACGAAGCGGCCACCGGCGATGATCTCCAAGCGGCCTAGAGTCAGCTGCTGCTGCGCGTAAACGTCATTGTTCAAGCGCTGGCCATGGGTTTGCGATCCGTAGTCGACGTCGCCGACGAATCCATTTTCATTCTCGACGCGGTATCCGAAAGTGGTATGGGCCCAGGTGCGTTCGGAATAGTCGCCCTGATATTCGAACCCAGCGCGGTTGATGTGGTCGATCTCGTGAGAAGGAAAATCAAACTGTCCGAATAAGGGGCTGACTCGATCGGGGTCGCCGTTTAGGTTGAGTTCGTTATAGCGGTAGAGGTAATCGAAGGCGGTGAAACGGTGTTGCCAGCCGTTCGGCGCGGCGACGGCGAGTTCGACGCTGCCGAGAATGTTGTTGAGTTGCGACCAGTCGCCGGGATCGGGAGGCAGAGGGATCGTGGGACCGGAGACGCCATTCGGGGAGACCAAGGGATCGAATCCGTTGAAGCTCCATTCGCCGGGCAATCCAGTATGGGTATTTGAATGGCGCAGGCGCAGGCGCAACGAGGTGGAGTCGCTGAGCCGAACGCCGGTGTTGGCACCTTCGAGCGAGTTCGAGTAGGCGTCGTTGATGCCGGAGCCGTTGGTGTTGAATTGATCGCCGAAGACGTTGTAGTCGAAGCGTCCGCGAGCGCCGGCTAGGGACGCGTGGCCGCTGGCGGTGCTGAAGTTTCCGGCATCGGCTCCGAAACGCAACTCGGGAGTTGGCGTGTTGCCGGCGCGAGTCCAGACCTGGATCAGGCAGGTCATGGCGTCGGAGCCGTAAAGCGTGCTCTGCGTGCCGCGAACGAATTCCATCCGATCGCCTTGCGCCAGCGAGAGAGTTCCAAAATCGAAAGTGCCGCCGGGCTCGTTGATGGTGACGCCATCGACGATCACTTTGTTGTAGTTGGATTCGCCTCCGCGCACGAAGAGGGAGGAGAGTCCTCCACGTTGTCCTGCAGTGTTGATGACGGCACCTGGTAGAAAACGGAGGGCGTCATTGGCAGTGACCGGTTGCATGGTTGTGAGTTGGGCGCCGGAGAGCGAGTCGAAGTCGGCGCCTGCGGCTTCTCCAGGAACTGGAGTGCGAGTCGCGCTGACGACGACGGTTTCGGAGGCAGGAGCGAGGCGAAGGTTGATGGTGAGTTCGGAATGCGAGGAGACGTCGACGGTTTCGACGGCAAATCCGGGAGCGAGAACTTTGATCCGATAGGAACCGGCATCAGGCAGATGGAAGGCTACGCGGCCTTCGGCGGAGGTGATTTGTGTAGAGAGAATTTTCTCGTCGCTGGCGCGCACGAGTAAAGCCTGGGCACCCGAAACGGCGGCGGAGCTGGGGTCGAGAACTTTTACCTTGAGATCGGCGGCGACGGCCGCTACGGATACAGACAGAATCAGAAAAATGCCAACAAGTACGCGCATTCCATCCTCCTTTGCACGCGAAAGAGGTTGAGGTTTGCGGATCGCGCCGGTCTCCTGGCTTTGCGAGTAAGGACGACTTGCATCCGTGGAAGCCGGCGGCCTTCCCGGGAATTCGTTCCCAGTGGCCGAAAGCAGTTTCCTCGCTTACAGTTGCGCGGCAGCGCGGGATTTGCACCCGCTTCCCTGTCTTCCCCGAATGGCGAAGACGCGCGTTCCGAATGAGATTGCAAAGAGCAGAAACAACGTTGGACGAATGTAATTGCTTGCGGCAGGCAAGTCAACTGGAGGCTGGATTGCAGACGAACAGTCGCGCGAAGCTATCGTCGCCAGCGTTGGAGAAGATAGAGCACGATTGAGAGAACAACACTAACGAACAAGGAAGTCGCTAGCGGGAAATAAACAAAAGTGTGTTTGCCGCGATAAACCATGTCGCCGGGAAGGCGTCCCAACGGAAGATGGGTGCGTCCCAGGAGGAGCAGTACGCACCCGGCAATGGCGAGAACGACCCCGAGAACAATGAGCAGTTTTCCGAAATCCGTCATTCGAGTGTACGGTTTACGTCATGCTGAGGGATGTTGGCCGACATCTGTACTTCCGAGGTTCGTCAGTCATCTGAAATCGCGATATGCTAAGGCAATTCTCTCCGCCTACTCGTCTCCCAATCCTCTTGGAGGTTTTCTTCATGCCGTTCTTAACGCGATCCGCAGTTTCATCTTTCTCCCGCAGTCTAGCAGCGGTAGGGCTGGTTCTGCTCGCGGGTTCACTCGCGGCTCTTTCTCAGGACATGCTTACGTACCACAACAATAATTCGCGCAATGGGCTCGACAACAAAGAGACTACTCTCACGCTGACGAATGTGAACTCGGCGTCATTTGGCAAGCTGTTTACGGTTGCTGCGGACGGGCTCGTCGATGCCGAACCGCTTTATGTTTCCGCGGTGACGATTGCAGGAGTCAGCCACAATCTGCTGATCGTTGCGAGCGAGCACGACAGCGTTTACGCCTTTGACGCCGACTCGGGAGCGAAACTCTGGCAGATTACGACGTTGAAGTCGGGAGAGACTACTTCGGATGACCGCGGATGTTCTCAGGTGACACCGGAGATTGGGATTACATCGACTCCAGTCGTTGTGCGGCCGAAGACGGGGAATCCGGTGATCTACGTTGTGGCGATGTCGAAGGACAGTTCGGGAAATTATCACCAGCGGCTGCACGCGCTCGATGCGACGAGCGGAGCCGAACTTCACAAGGGACCGGTGGATATCGCGGCGCAGTATCCGGGGACGGGCGATAACAGTTCGGGCGGGTTTGTGATCTTCGATCCAGCGCAATATAAAGAGCGCGCCGGACTGCTGGTGATCGGCAGCACGATCTATCTGGCGTGGGCGTCGCATTGTGATTACCGCCCCTATACCGGATGGATCATGGGTTACAACACTACTACGCTGGCGCAGACCACGGTGCTGAATGTAACTCCTAACGGGAACGAGGGAGCGATTTGGGGAGCGGGAGCGGGCATGGCCGCGGATGGCAGCGGAAACATCATTCTGCTGGATGCGAACGGAGTCTTCGATTCAACGCTCAACTCCTCCGGCTTTCCTTCTGAGGGCGATTACGGGAATGCGTTTCTCAAACTTACGACCAAAGGCGAATTGGCGGTAGGCGATTACTTCGAGATGGATAACGAGTCCCAGGAAAACGGGAGCGATACCGATCTAGGCTCGGGAGGAACTCTGCTGGTGAGTCAGAAAGATTCAACGGGAACGACCTGGCAGCTTGCGGTTGGAGCCGGAAAAGACTCGAACCTTTATGTGGTGGACCGCACCAACATGGGGAAGTTCAATTCGAGCAGTAACAATATTTATCAGGAGCTGAGCGGCGCGCTGCCAGGAGGAGTGTGGTCGATGCCGGCTGCGTTTAACGGAAATATTTACTACGGCCCGGTCGGGTCACCCTTGCTGCGGTTTCAGTTCAAGAATGCCAAGCTGCTGACCGCGGCGGTGGCGAAGAGTTCGAACTCGTTTGGATATCCCGGAGCGACTCCGAGCGTTTCGGCGAATGGCGGGAAGAACGCAATTGTGTGGGCTTCGGAGAATACCAGCCCCGCCGTGCTTCACGCCTACAACGCGACCACGCTGGTAGAAATTTACAACACCAACCAGGCGGCGAACGGGCGGGATCAATTTGGCAACGGGAATAAATACATCACTCCGATGATCGCCAACGGCAAGGTTTACGTGGGGACTACGACCGGCGTGGGCGCGTTTGGGTTGTTGTCGGCGAAGTAAGGGCCGCGGCAGGCCGCGACGACATTTCTGCGTCAAATGCCGCGGCCGAGACACCCGCGGAATAGCCGGCAAAGATGCCGGCGTTATGAATCGCAGCTGCAGCGCACCAATTTTTTGCATTGTCTTTGCACTGTAAAGTACTTGACACAAATAGTTCGGCGGCGATATCCTCGATGCATGTTTGACCCGAGGCCGCACCGAGTCCGGCGTTTTCACCGCTCGGCTCGGCCTGCTCCGGGGCACGGGGCGATGGCTCCAGATGTTGCGGATGATCTGCGCTTTATCCGGGACACGATGGAGCGCTCGGCGGCGTTCACGGCCGTGTCCGGGTGGGGACAGGTTCTGCTGGGATTGACGGCGGTCGCGGCGGCGATCGTGGCCGCCCGACAAGTTACCGCCTTTGCGTGGCTGCGGGTTTGGTTGGGTGAAGGACTTCTGGCGGCCGCCATCGGGCTGATTGCCTGCACGTGGAAGGCAAACCGACGCGGACTCCCGCTGTTCTCTGGCCCAGCGCGCAAGGTTGCGCTGGGATTGGCGCCTCCTCTGGTCGCTGGAGCTTTCCTCACATTCTTGCTGCTGCGGGCTGGCTTGCAACCGGCATTGCCTGCGACCTGGCTGCTTCTCTATGGGGCGGCAATCATGACCGGAGGCGCGTTTTCAGTGCGCATTGTGCCGGTGATGGGGCTCTGCTTCATGTTGTTGGGAGGGCTCGCAGTGCTGGGTCCGGCGGCTTGGGGAAACTGGTTTCTAGCCGCCGGATTCGGAGGACTGCATGTCGTCTTTGGGCTGTTGATCGCAAGGAGTCATGGTGGCTAGGGCGCTTCCATCCCGCAAACACGCGAAGGCCGAATCAAGGCCCCACGGCCAGGAGTCTGCAAGGGAGCATGCACCCGCCCATGCGCCGGAGCTTCCGGAGCTCGACCGCTTGATTCACGAACGGATCCGGCTGGGGATTGTGAGCGCGCTGGCGACCAACGATTCCCTGAGCTTTAACGATCTGAAGCGAGTGCTGAAGACGACGGATGGAAATTTGAGCGTGCATGCGCGGAAACTCGAAGAAGCGCAATATATTTCCTGCGTGAAATTCTTTGAGGGACGAATGCCGCGCACCGAATATCGGCTGACCGCTACGGGCCGCAAGGCCTTGACCGAGTATCTGGATCAGATGGAGGAGTGGATCCGGGTGACGCGAGAGGAGTAGGCAAAAACTTTTCCTCCTCTGCTTTTATAAAGCTCTTACCGCTTATCGCGGCGCTGAAGCGCCGCTCTTCCACCTGCTACTGTCTAGGGCACCGGACTTCTACGGCGTCCATACCTTGCTCGTGTAGCGAGCTACATCTCTAGGGCGACATCACAGACCCAAGGCTTTTTGGATTTCGGCGGCTATGGACGCTGTCAAGGACTGCATCTTAGCTTCGGACTCGGCTTCGACCATGACTCTTGCCAAGGCTTCGGTGCCTGAGTAGCGGACTACCACCCTGCCATTGCCATTCAGTTCGCGCTCGGCAGCATCAATCGAGGCTTGGATGGAGGGGACCTGTGCAAATGGAGTCTTCTCGCGAACGCGGATGTTTTGAATTTTCTGCGGGAAAACTTTCAGATCGCCGATCAGATCGGCGAGAGACTTGCCCGCTCGGACGATGATGTCCATGAGGCGCAGAGCGGTGAGAAGGCCGTCGCCGGTGGTGGAATCTGCATCGCGAAAGATGACGTGACCGGACTGCTCGCCGCCGAGAGTCGAACCCGTCTTCAGCATTTCCTCGAGTACGTATTTGTCACCGACATTGGCGCGCAACATACGGATTCCGGACTGCTTCAGAGCAATCTCAAGACCCATATTCGACATGGTAGTAGAGACGACTGTGCCGTTTTTCAACTTCCCTTGAGCCAACAGATCCCGAGCGGCGGCGAGGAGCACGCCATCGCCATTGACGACGCGGCCTGAGGCATCGCAGAAAAGCGCGCGATCGGCGTCGCCATCGAAGGTAATGCCGAGATCAAATTTTCCACCTGCCTCGGCCACCGTCTTGCCCAGAATCTGGGGATGCAGTGCGCCGCATTGTTCGTTGATGTTCTTGCCGTTGGGCGAGACGTGAGTGAACGTAGCCTGAATGCCAAGCGTGCGAAACAGTTCCGGAGCTTCGGCGGTTGCGGCGCCATTAGCGCAATCCACGAGGACGCGCAGCTTGCTCAGATCGGAAGGCACACTGACCGCGAGCGATTGGATATAGGCGTGACGGAGCTCGGCTTCCCCGGGAAGAGAAGGACGCGGAATCTTGAGTGCGGTATCGTCGGCGGAGACCGGATTCTCGAGCTGAGCGAAAATCTCTTTTTCGATGGCGAGTTCGCGCGCATCGGTCAGCTTGAATCCATCGCCGGAAAAAACCTTGATGCCGTTGTCGGTCCAAGGATTGTGCGATGCGGAGATCACTACGCCCGCAGCCATTTTTCGCGAACGAGCCAGGTAGGCGACACCGGGAGTAGTAATGACTCCGGCGCTGTGCACATCGACACCGACAGCAGCGAGGCCTTCGGCGACGCGATCAGCAATCCAGCGGCTGGATTCGCGGGTGTCCTGGCCAATGACGGCTTGCGCTTTGGGAACGTTGCGGACCAAATCGTGGCCCAGAGCGCGTCCGATGAGATAGGTGCTCTGCATGGTTAACGGGAACTCACCCGCGACTCCTCGGATGCCGTCGGTACCGAATAACTGGCGTTGCTGGGTCATAGGAATTTTCGGTTACACCCCAAAACTATAAGGAAGCGAGCCAAACGCGCGGTTATCGGGTCGCAGACACCGCGACGCACGTCTCGCCCAGATCCATCTCAATGAGAGGTGGCACTTCCTATTTTCTGAACGATTACTGTGACGCGAATCGAAGTCGCTTGTTCCACCTGGATCAGCGGATCAGAAACATAGACGGTGGTATTAAAGACTGCGCTTCCCCGAGTTCCGGTGGCGTCGATGGGATCGGTGGTAGCCGCGTCGATCTTTTCCACATGGCGACGGGGACCGGTGATCGTGATGCGGGGCGGGTCGGCGTCGACTTTCACGATCTCCTCGCCATCGGCAAAGGTGCCGATGACGCGCGGATGAATCTCGACCTCACGGCTCAAGCGAGTATCAAACGCCAGGTGCAACTGGCTGGGCACAATCTGCATGACGGTAACTTCGCGGGGATGGTGGACCTGCTGGGCGGTCAGGTCGAACGTGCGTTCCTGCGGGCCGGTGCCGGCCATGTCGAGTACTGCCTGCACTTCGTTCGCACTTAATTGGCGAATCACGCGCTCGGGACCGCGAACCCGAATCTGCGTTTGCGGAATCGCTTCCGAGCTGATCTCGAGGTCTGGCGGCACATTCTGAAAAACGATGGGAGCGCGGACGGCGACTTCCGCGGGTTGTTCATCGCGCGAGATCAGGAACCACAGGCCAGTGGCCAAGAGCAGCGACAACACCTTGAGCCCGAAATTATGCACCACATAGCGCATGAAGAACGTGATCATGCTTGGGGCCCCGCCGAGCCGGGATCGGACTTGCGCTGAGGTGCAGCGTCCGCGAGAGGCGAGTCGAGGGCAGCGTCGGATTCATCGTCCATTGTGTGCGCGATGGACGTGGGGAGAGACGCTGGAGCGATGTGGCGACGGAGTTCGCTGCCCAGGCGCTCCCGCAGTTGTTCGACGGTGAGATCACGCTCGACCCGGCCGCCAACGGCGAAACTGATGGCTCCGGTTTCTTCAGAGCAGATCACGGCGATGGCGTCGGTTTCTTCGGTGATACCGATGCCGGCACGGTGGCGCGTCCCCAATTGCGTGGAGAGCAGAGGATTCATGGAAAGCGGGAGGAAGCAGGCGGCGGCAGCGATGCGATCTTTTTGCACGATGACGGCACCGTCGTGGAGAGGGGCGCTGGGGCGGAAGATCGTGGCCAGCAGATCGTAAGAGAGGCGGGCGTCAAGGGGGACACCGCTCTCGATGTGGGTGCGTAATCCGATTTCGCGCTCGATTACGATGAGAGCGCCGGTTTGATGCTGGGAAAAAAGATTCGCAGCGAGGACGATGTCATCGTAGGAGTCGCTGTCCGAGGAAGAGCCGCCGAGGAAGGTGAGGCGACGGCCGAGATCGGCGAGCACGTGACGGATTTCCGATTGGAAAACGACGATCAAAGCAAAGACGACATACGGCAAGACGTGGCTGACGACCCAGTTGAGTGTGGTGAGTTCGCCAATGCGCGCAAAATAGAAGCTGAGCGCGACCACCGTAAGGCCGACCAGCATGGGAACGGCGCGCGTGCCGCGGATCATCACCAGGACTTGATAAATGAGCAGGGCGACGAGCAGGATGTCGAGGGCAATCCACGCGCCTTGCGTCCAGGATGTGATGACCGGCAGCAACCGAGTTTTCGCTCCTAACCTTGGGATTGCAGTCCATTGTAATGCAGAGAATTGGAAATGCTTTCTTTCGGGAGCGGCTAAGGGTACAGCTCAGCTGGGTAAACGATTTCACGGAGCGCTGCGGCATTACTCTTTGATTCCGCGCTAGATCCTTCCCTGCGCCTGAAGAGCGGCTCCGCTCAGGATGACGTCGACTGACCTTGGTGGATTCAGTTTTGCTTTTTTGTCACTGCCGCACGGAGCTGGCCGTGAGCCAAGCGAGTCGAGATTTCATCGCCAACTTTCACAGCGCGGACATCTTTCAGAAGTTTGCCCTCGGAGTCGAATACTAAGGCGTATCCGCGATCCAGAATCGCCAGAGGAGAGAGCCATTCGAGAGCGGTGTGCAGGCGCTCGCTGCGGACCTTGTGCTGCAAAAGAACGTTGCGCGTCACGGCGACCAGCGACGTGGTGCGGCTCTCGAGTTCCTTACGCATGCCAGAGAGAATAAGGCGCAGGTCGTAGTGACGCACGGCGGCAGAGACGGCTTCCCAACGGCGGTGCATCTGCTGAAGCAACTGGCGTTGCGCCACCTCCAGTCTGTGAGACAGGTCGTCGATCTTCTGCTGGCGTTGGCGGATGAGCTCCATCATGCGGACGAAGGCGCCGTGCTGAGAGAGTTCGGTGAGGGCTTGCCGGCGTATGAGCAAGCGATAGCGCATGGCGCGGCTGAGGCGTTCGTGGAGAGCGGCGGCTTGATCTTCGATCTCCTGGCGCGAGCGAATGACCAACTCGGCTGCAGCGGAAGGAGTGGGAGCGCGAAGGTCGGCGACGAAATCGACGATGGTGAAATCCGTTTCGTGGCCGACGGCAGAGATCAGCGGGATCTCGGACGCGGCCACGACGCGAGCAAGACCTTCGTGGTTGAAGGAGGCGAGATCCTCGGAGGAGCCGCCACCGCGAGCGATGATGATTACGTCGACATTGTCTTGCTGGTTGAAGTAGCGAACTCCGGCGGAGACTTCTTGCGAAGCAGCTTCGCCCTGCACCTGAGCGGGATAGATCAGGACATTTACGGAGCGATGACGGCGCTCGAGAATGTTGAGAATGTCGCGAAGAGCGGCGGCTTGGGCCGAGGTGACGATGCCGATTCGCGACGGCAAGGTTGGGATCGGCTTTTTGCGCTCAACGGCGAAGAGTCCTTCGGCTTCAAGCTTGGCTTTGAGTTGCTCGAAGGCTAGCTGAAGAGATCCAGCGCCTTTGGGTTCGAGGTGTTCGGCGGAAATTTGCAGCTCGCCACGATCTTCATAGATGGTGACGCGTCCACGGACGACGACTTGGAGGCCATCGGAGGGCTTAAATCGAAGTAGCCTTGCCGAAGAGCGGAACATCACGACTTTGATCTGTGCATTGCCGTCTTTGAGCGTGAAGTATAGATGACCGGAATCGGGAGCGCGGAAGTTGGAGATTTCGCCTTCGACCCAGGCGTCGGAGTATTCACGCTCGATGTGAGTGCGGACGGCGCCGACCAGGTCGCGGACCTTCCATACGCGGCGCTCGGGCGGGCGGAAGGTGAATCCCATCTGGTCGGGGAACGAGGACATTGAGGGCAGTGTACCGCACGGCGGGGACTCACCACAGGGCCGCTCACCACAGAGGGCACTGAGTTACACAGGAGAAGTCAAAATCTCTTGCAGGCTATAATCCTGCCCATGGACCTCGAACAGAAAGTCGCAGAACTGAAGAAACGAAACCAGCTCGCCGAAGATGGCGGCGGGGCGAAGCGGCGCGAACGGCAGCATAAGGAAGGAAAGATGTCGGCGCGGGAGCGAATTGAATTCCTCCTCGATGAAGGGACTTTCGAGGAGACCGACAAGCTGGTCACCCATCGCTGCAACGACTTCGGCATGGCCGAGCAGAAAATCTACGGTGACGGATTTGTCACCGGGTACGGGCGAATTGAGGGGCGGCTCGTCTATGTGTTCGCACAGGATTTCACTGTGTTTGGTGGGTCGCTTTCGGAAACCAATGCAGGGAAGATCGTCAAGATTATGGATCTGGCGGCGAAGATGGGCGCGCCGGTGATCGGGCTGAACGACTCGGGCGGAGCGAGGATTCAGGAAGGCGTGATGTCTCTCGCGGGGTACGCGGATATTTTTCTACGGAACACTCTGTATAGCGGAGTGGTGCCGCAGATTTCCGCGATCATGGGGCCGTGTGCGGGAGGGGCTGTTTATTCTCCGGCGATTACGGACTTCGTGATGATGGTCGATAAGACGTCCTACATGTTTATCACCGGGCCGGACGTGATCAAGACGGTGACGCATGAAGAGGTGACCAAGGAACAGCTCGGCGGGGCGATGACGCACAACGAGACTTCGGGCGTGGCGCACTTTTTGGCGCACGATGACGCGGAATGCCTATCGATGGTACGGGAGCTGTTGAGCTTTGTTCCGTCGAACAATCTGGAAGAACCTCCGCGGAAAGTGTGTACCGATCCAGCGGACCGGGCAGATGCAGCGCTGGACAAGGTTGTTCCGGCGCAGTCGAACCAACCGTATGACATCAAGGATGTGATTCATTCGGTGGTTGACGATGGTTATTTTTTCGAAGTGCAAGAACATTACGCGCGGAACATCGTCGTGGGATTCGCGCGGCTGGATGGGCGATCGGTGGGGATCGTGGCGAACCAGCCTTCGATGTTGGCCGGGACGCTGGATATCAACGCGTCGGTAAAAGGGGCGCGGTTTGTGCGCTTCTGCGATTGCTTCAATATTCCTCTGGTGACATTTGAGGATGTGCCGGGATTCCTGCCGGGCACGGCGCAGGAGTATGGCGGGATCATTAAGCACGGAGCGAAGCTGCTGTACGCCTTTGCCGAGGCGACGGTGCCGAAAGTGACAGTCATTACACGCAAGGCGTATGGCGGAGCTTATTGCGTGATGGCGTCGAAGCATATCCGCACGGATGTGAACTACGCGTGGCCGACGGCGGAGATTGCGGTGATGGGACCGGAGGGCGCGGTGGATATCGTGTACAAGCGGGAGTTGGATGCAGCGGGTAACCGGGAGCAACTTCGCCGCGAGAAGATTGACGAATTCCGCGACCGGTTTGCGAACCCGTACGTGGCCGCCGATCGCGGATTTGTGGATGCTGTGATCCAGCCGCGAGATACGCGGAAGAAGCTGATCCAGGCGCTGGCCATGCTAGAGACGAAGCGGGATAAGAATCCACCGAAGAAGCATGGGAATATACCGCTGTAAAGTTTCAAAGCTATTGTTCGCAAGCTTCAAGTATGCCAGAATAGCGAGAATATTATGGCGAACAAATAGCGAACAATGCCAAATACCTTCTCCGAATTCGATGAGATCGGATACTGGTCGGAGATCAAACTCGACATTGTTCGCGACTATGCGGCCGCCTACTCGAAGATCCTCAGTTCCAAAAATTTGCCGCATATCTGCGTTGATGCTTTCGCCGGCGCTGGACAACATGTCTCGAAACAGAGCGGAGAGTTCGTTCCAGGTAGTCCACTCAATGCGCTCAACGTGCATCCACCGTTTCGTGAGTACCGCTTCATTGACCTAAACGCCACCAAAATAGACCACCTGCAACGCCTTGGCGGAGACAATCCGAGTGTTCGTTTCTATCCTGCGGATTGTAATGACATCTTGATCAACCAGATATTTCCAACGCTTGATTACAAGAGTTATCGCCGAGTCCTCTGTTTGCTTGATCCTTACGGTCTTCATCTCGATTGGGAGGTAATTTTTCAGGCTGGTCAACTGAAGACTGTCGACATGTTCCTTAACTTCCCCGTCATGGACATCAATCGCAACGCTCTTTGGCGAAACCCCGACAAAGTTTCTCCTCAACAACGCTCCAGAATGACTGCTTTCTGGGGCGACGAGTCGTGGCGACAGGAGGGTTACGAACAGACCCAGGGTCTGTTTGGAACAATGGAGGAGAAGGTTTCCAATGCGGAGTTTGAACAGGCGTTCCGCTCTCGGCTTTTGAAAGTTGCTGGCTTCAAACGCGTGCCTGAACCGCTGCCCATGCGTAATCGAAACGCGGTTGTGTATTACCTCTACTTCGCTTCTCACGTTGATGTGGCAGAGAAAATCGTCGTTGATATCTTCAACAAATACCGGAACAGAGGTCACAACTAGTGTCACTTAACTCCCATATCGAATGGACGGACGCGACCTGGAACCCGGTGCGCGGGTGCACAAAGATCAGCCCCGGCTGCAAGCACTGCTATGCCGAGACATTTGCGGAGCGGTTTCGCGGGGTCAAGGGGCATCCTTGATGAGCAGGGATTCGATTTGCGGCTGGTCCCTGAAAAGCTTACCGAGCCATTCTCCTGGCGCTCGCCCAAACTCGTGTTCGTCAACTCGATGAGCGATCTTTTCCAGGAGGGGGTCCCTGAGGCTTACATCGAAAGCGTGTGTCGCGTAATGGTCACGGCGAAATGGCATACGTTTCAGGTGCTCACCAAGCGCGCGGAACGGTTCAAAGAGCTATTGAGTGGCCCTTTGCGCTTTGCAGCCCGACAAGAACACATCTGGTGGGGCGTAAGCGTGGAAGACACGAAATATGGTCTCCCCCGGATCACGCACTTGCAAGATGCCCTGGCAAGGGTCCGCTTCCTTTCGATAGAGCCTGTGCTGGAAGACCTCGGCAGGTTCGACTTGTCGGGCATCAGTTGGGCGATTGTTGGCGGCGAGAGCGGCCCGGGTGCTCGTCCGATGCTTAAGGAGTGGGTGGTCTCGGTCAGGGATCAATGCCGCCAGTACCATGTGCCATTTTTCTTCAAGCAATGGGGCGGAGTGAGGAAAGCGAAGAATGGCAGAAAGCTCGACGATCGCACCTACGATGAGTATCCCGAACGAACTGTTTCAGCAGTCCCCGACCGGGCAAGTTGCGCGGCGTACGCCCAAAGTGTTCTGAACGCTTTTGCTTAAAGCGATGGCCGACGGTTTTCGGAGCAACGAGTATCGTCTCCTGTGGGACTTGTTCCAATTGTTTTGAGCTTACCCAGGGCTTAGGCCCTGGGCTAACATATGTCGCCGCTCTGCGGCTGGGTTTTTTGTGGGATTAGCTGCTTCCACGTCCCAATGTCTCCCGCCCCACGATTGGAGCTCTGAATGAACAGGCTTCCTGCGATTGCTGCGTTCTGTCTGATGGCGCTCTCTGCTTTTGCTCAAGATTCCGCGACGTGGCTCTCGACGCTTCCTCAGGCCAAAGACTACGTGCAGCACCGATCTTCGAGCTATGACCGCAGCGGGGGAAATGCCGACGCGAGGGCGATTGCGCCGGGGGAGACACTCACGTTGCTGGACGACGCCGGGCCCGGGTTGGTGACGCATGTGTGGGTCACGATTGCCAGCGACGATCCGCATCATTTGAAGGCGCTGGTGTTGCGGATGTATTGGGATGGGGAGACTACGCCGAGTGTGGAGACTCCGATTGGGGATTTTTTCGGACTGGGACTTGGGGACTATTACCTGTATCAGTCGATTCCGTTGCAGGTCGGATCGGACAAGGGGACAAGGCGCTGAATTGTTTCTTCACCTTACCGTTTCAGAAACACGCGCGAATCACTGTGACCAATGAAGGTGCGATCCGGACCGACGCGTTTTATTTCAACATCGACTATCGCGCCTACAGCCGACCGCTGCCGGCGGATCTGCTGTACTTTCACGCGCAGTACCAGCAGGCGGCACCAAACCACGGAACAACTAATGAATGGAAGTCGAACGGTGACATGGACGGGAAGAAAAACCTCGACGGTCAAGACAATTATGTGTGGATGGAGGCGACCGGGCGCGGGCACTTTGTGGGCGTGACCATGTCAGTGCTGCAGAATCAGGACAAGTGGTGGGGCGAAGGCGACGACATGTTCTTCGTGGACGGCGAGAAGTTGCCATCGATCAACGGAACCGGATCGGAAGACTATTTCCTGGGAGCATGGGATTTCGGCGGCCATCCGTTTGCGTATGGATTATTTGGCGCGCCGGTGGTTGGACAAGAAGTGGCCGGCGGGCGATGGTCGCTGTATCGCTTCCATCTGGATTCTCCGATTCCATTTACAAAGTCGCTGAAGGCAACGATTGAGCATGGGCACGCGAATCACCGGTCGGATAATTATTTCTCGGTGGCTTACTGGTATCAGACGGAGCCGCATGCGGCGTTTCCGGCGCTGCCAGCTTTGGAGCAGCGGATTCCTCGGATTTACGCTGTGGGTGGGCCGGGAAATGCCGTGAAGTAACCAAAACAACCTCTGGGCCACGGATTCACGCGGATCAATGATTAGCTGCACAGGGACAGCACTGCTCTATGGTGTGCCGGGAGGGGAATCTGCTGAAGGTAGCTCAGAGCTCGACTGCTCATCGCTCACAGCTAAAACTAAAGAGAGTTCCGAGGTGGTGTGGGGTCCATTCGTCTCGGCCAGTAGCTCGCGTTTGACCCTCGCTCGACCTGCTTTCGTCGCCTCCCTTGCGGGGCGCGACGCGCGATCTTCGCTTGGGCTCCGGGCTCACCGCCAACCGGATAAACCTACCCTACGCCTCGGAACTCTATCCTGCCTTCAACATTTCTTCTTCGTTCGCCTCGACCAGCGCTTTGCTATAGACCCTTGCTTGCCCTCCTTCCCAATCTTGCGATCAGGAAGGTGACTTCGCTTGAGCCCCGGACGCCGCACCAACCGGAAAAACTTAAGAAGCTGTCAAAGAACGATCTTGTTGTACTCCTTCTATTTTTTCAGTCAACGAAAAATACGCGTTTGTAAGTACACATGTTTTCAGTCGAGTGCACGCCGTTCACAGCCCGGTGACCGGAAATGGTGCAAACGGCCGACGCACTTTTCGCAGAAGCCGCGACGGACGCGGGTTTGCGAGTGATTCTCCCAGGAAATCGATATTCCTCGGTCAGGCAGAGATCGTTCCTGCGCTGTGAAAATCGCGCACTTCCCGCGTCTGGCAAGGATTCGGAAAGAGGCTCACCACAGAGGGCACGGGGGAACACAGAGGAAGGCTACGTCTTTTTATGCCACTTGAATGTTCTCGTCTACCAGTTGCTTATTGGATTCGTCCGTGCCCGACAATTCGAAGGCGTTGGTGATGGCGGCTTTTCCCTTTTCTACCGCGGTGATGACGTAGGAACAGCCGAGCCAGTGAGCTTCTTCATGGTCGGTTTTCGACCACTGGGCGGGGTGATCGGGGTGGGAGTGATAGAAGCCGACGATGTCCTGTCCGCGGTCGCGGCCTTCGCGCTGGATGCGCACCAATTCCTTGGGATCAATGTTGTAGCGGTTGTGAGCGGAATCAGTGCGGGTGTTGCCACAGCGGGCGGTCGATGTGACGATGCGGGTGCCGTCGTCGTCGAAGCGGCCCAGGAGAATGCCGCAGCATTCGTGGGGATAGGTCTCTTCGCCGTGTTTTCGGATTGCTTCGTAGTCGGTTTTTTGGAATTTCAGCATTTGGGGCTCAGACACAAAATCAAAATCCCCACTTCTGGCAAAGCCGGCCAGAAATGGGGCACCCGCGTTTCATGAGATGGGCGGGTTCAGCCTTCGCTCCAGAATCGCTCGCTCAAATATTTATCGCCGGAGTCGCAGAGGATGGTGACAATGACCGCCTCCTGATTCCCGGTGAGCGGAAGTTCCCGCGCAATCTTCAGGCATCCCACGACCGCGGCGGCGGCTGAGATTCCGACCAGCAATCCGGCGGTGCGGGAGAGCTGGCGCGCCATGGCGTAGGCGTCTTCGGTGGAGATCTCGAGATTCTGATCGGCCAGGGTTGCGTCGTATATTTTGGGGACTATGGCGCTGGCCATGTGCTTGGCGCCTTCGATGCCGTGGAATGAGGAATCCGGCTGGAGCGAGACGCATTTTACAGCTGGATTCAGTTCTTTCAGACGGCGGGTGGTGCCGACAAAGGTGCCGCTGGTTCCGAGCATGGACACAAAATGGGTGACGCGACCCTGCGTCTGCTGCCAGATTTCGTTTGCCGTGGTGGAGTAGTGCGCTTTCCAGTTGGCGTCGTTCGAGTACTGATCGGCATAGAAATATTGGTCCGGATGTTTCGACGCCAGCTCGCGGGCCATGCGGATAGCGCCGTCGGAGCCGTCGGCGGGGTCGGTATAAAGAATGTTGGCGCCGTAGCCTTGCACGATCTGCTTGCGCTCGCGGGAAACATTCTCGGGCATGCAGAGCGTGACGGGAAATCCTTCGGCGGCGCCGAGCATGGCGTAAGCAATGCCGGTGTTGCCGCTGGTGGCGTCGAGAAGTATCTTGCCGGGGCGAAGCAGTCCTTTGCGGCGACCTTGGGCGACGATGTTGGCGGCAGCGCGGTCTTTGACCGATCCGCCGGGGTTATACCACTCCGCTTTGCCCAAAAGGGCTATGCCGGGCAGGTCACGAGTGAGCGCGTTGAGGCGAAGCAGCGGCGTGTTTCCGATGCGTTCGATGAGGCTGTGGCCGAGGGTTTCACCCAGTCCTGGAGCAACTTCCCCAAGCTCAGAGTATTTCTGGGGAGACGAGACCGCGGCCGTTTTGGTGGAACCGTATGTCATGCTTGAACTGGATCTCCGTGACCAACGTAACGTGCTATCTGGCCGGAAACACGATATGTAGTACCTTGTTTAGATGAAAGAGCTTCGCCTGGCGATGCAGCTCCTGTAAAGTTACGCTCGGTCCTGATAATGTGCATCCAATTAAGACGAGCTGACGCCGGCAAAGAAAGGTTAACGTAAACGGCAATGCCTAAGACAATTGAAGCACGAACCTACGAAGAAGCGCTAGCGTGGTTGCGCGATAACGGGTTCGATGTGACCGACGCCCCGGGGACAAACGGACGGGTTTTTTTGCGCAAATATAATGTCTCGGCCGCAATCCAGAAGACGGCGGACGATGGCGTAAAGATTTTCGCTTATCCCGGCTGCCTGATTGGGAGCGAGATCTCAAAGTTGGTGAACAAGGGATACCAGCAGTTCCTGAAGACATCGAAGAACGAAGTTCCGGCGACGGCCGACCAACTGAAGGCCCTGCAATCTTTCTCTGAGGAATTGAAGATTGGGCTGGGGCTGCCCAGTCTGTACAACGAGTCGCTAGGAACCGTCAGCGAGGCTTACCAGTACGACCGCGTGGAGAACCGCGACAAGCCAGCGGTGGACCGTCCAAAGCGTCCATGGGAAGTTGCAGGGAAAAAAGCGGTCGCAGCGAAGAAGGGGCGAGCGTAGGAGCACCGCATTCGGTTTAGCGGGAAGGATCCCACTCGCCTTCCATTCCTTGAATCAATCCTGAGCAAGATCATACCAGCTTTCGGTGGCGGGACGGACGAATGCGTCCGTCCCCACACAAGCCTCTCCTCTATCGGGCTCCCAAAAGAACATCGATCGTTAATTGATCCAGCTGTTCGTAGGGCAGGCGCTTCTTGAGGATCGCGTCTTTGTCGAAGACATGAGCCAGAAGAGACGCCGAGCCTTTTGCCGAATAACGATCCGTGGCCGGGGTCTTGGGGGACGCGACGGAGATATCTTTTAGGATCGCCTGAATCTCTTTGTCGGCGTTCCAGCGCGCAGCCTTGTCTTTGAGGATTAGGTAGGTTCGCATGCAACCGCGGGCGAAGTCTTTGACTCCTTCGTAGTCCTCAGTGCGGTAGGCGTGCGCATCAAAGTGACGCGATCCGTCGTAACCGACGTCCTCAAGGAATTTCACCAGCCAGAATGCGGTTTTGGGATTGGCGGAGCCGAAGCGCAGATCCTGATCATAACGTCCTGACACCTGATCGTTGAGATCAATGTGGAAGAGCTTTCCAGCCTCCCACGCTTGCGCCACTCCGTGCATGAAGTTGAGCCCGGCCATCTGTTCGTGAGCAACTTCAGGATTGACTCCAACCATCTCCGGATGATCAAGGGTGGTAATGAATCCGAGATAGTGTCCGGTGGTCGCCATATAGATATCGCCGCGAGGCTCGTTGGGCTTGGCTTCCATGGCGAAGCGGTATCCATATTTCTGGGCGATGTTGTATTCGCAGAGATAATTGACGGCCTCGCGCAGGCGCTTAACGGCCTCATCGGCGCGGCGGCAGGCGTCGGTCTCGACGCCCTCGCGGCCTCCCCATAGAACGAAGATCTTGGCACCGAGTTCCGCACCGAGATCCATGGCGCGCATGGTTTTCTGAATAGCATAGGCGCGAACTTCGGGATCGTTAGAGGTGAAGGCACCGTCGCGGAAAACGGGATGGAAGAACAGCGAAACCGTGGCCATAGGCACGACGATTCCGGCTTGTTTGCAGGCCGCTTTGAATTCGCGAACGATCTTGTCGCGCTCTTTGGGCGTGGCCTCGATGGGAACGAGATCGTTGTCGTGCAAGTTGACGCCCCAAGCGCCGATTTCCCCGAGCACGGAAGCAATGTCATTCGGAGGAAAAACGGGGCGGACAAAGTCACCGAAGGGATCGCGGCCGCGGTTGCCCAGCGTCCATAATCCGAAAGAAAATTTGTGTTCGGGCCTGGGTTCGAAGCTTCCGTTCTTCTTGCTCATTGCATCCTTCCTGTATGTATGCGTTGGAATTACTGGGTCTCGGCCGGGTTGAGGGCAGGCGGCGAAGAGGACATCTTCCCCACGAGGCTGTCGGCCTTTTCGTGCAATTCACGTACTTTATGAAGTTCTTTCTCGGCGTCCGCAGTCCTGCCGAGCGCTTGGTATAAACGTCCCAACTGGTAGTGAGCGTCGGGTTGATTGGGTTCGAGGGCTATGGCTTTGGCGAGAGCGGTCTCGGCTTTCTTATAGTTTTTCTGCTGCAGATCGATTGCGCCGAGATCAACATAGGCGATGCGCATGTCCTGCTTCGCTCTTATCGCCCGTTCCAGCAGGGGGAGGGCCGCGTCGGGATGGTTGTTCTTCCACTCGATGTCGCCTAGATAGGCAAGGGCCTGTGCGTGATTAGGATCGAGAACCAGTTCGCGCTCAAAGTCCTGACGGGCTTGATCGTACTGTTGCGACTTCCAGTGCAGATAGCCGAGGCCGAAATGGAGGTTGGGCTCATGGGGAGAGATCTTCGCCGCAGTTTCGAACTCGGCGATTGCCTCTTGAGTTCGTCCCAGACCGTCGAGCGCTTCTCCCATCAACACGTGAGTGGGCGCGGAGTCCGGACTCTGCTGCAGAAGCAGGCGGAATTGCTCCTGTGCGCACGTGAGCTTCTTGGCCCAGAGACAGCTTTGAGCCAGCATTTGATGGAGCTCGGCATTGGATGGATCAGCCTTGGCGATGGGCTCGAGGTATTGAGACGCAAGCTCGAACTCCTTCGCGCCGTAGTAGCTCATTCCTAATAGAGTTTGCGCCTGAGTGTTTGACGGATCCGCCACAACTGCTGAGTGGAAGGCCGTGACGGCGTCGGAAAAGTGCCCTTGCTTGAACTCGGCAAGCCCAACGTTGAGATGGACTCCTGGAAGTTTGGGATTCAGCTTGAGGGCCTTGTGATAAGCAGCAGCGGCCTCGCCATATTTCTGTTCCCGTGCCAGATCCACGCCGAGACTGGCGAAGGCTGCAGCATCGCCCGGATTGCGCGCGATGACCGCTTTCCATACCTGGGCAGCCTCCGGCCACTTTTGCCGTTCTTCAAGGGCAGCAGCGGCAGCGGGGGAGGCCTCCTGTGCAAAGGCAAGGCAGGGAAACAACAACGCGGCGGCAACGAGTTCTGAGATGCGCTTCCTCATGTGACTCGGGCCCTCCAGTTGATGCGGTGACACCATACCAGGGTTGTTACAAAGAAAAACCCCGCTCGCAATGTAGGTACCGCGAGCGGGGCCGAGAAGCAAACCACGATCGATCAGAAGTACAGCTTCAATCCCAGCTGAATTTCGCGAGGGTCATGAGCCGACGTGATCGCGCCGAAGTTGCCGGACGAGAACGTGGTGCTGATGCTGTTGAACTCCGTGTGGTTGAAGGCATTAAAGAACTCCGCGCGGAATTCCATGCGGCTGCCGCGGGCCTCGCTGAACAGGAAGCTCTTGAAGAGTGCGAGGTTCCAGTTCTGGCGAGCGGGACCACGGAGGTCGTTGAACGGCTCGTTGCCCCAGGTTCCGGCGACCGTCGGAGCGAAGGGCGATCCGTTAAACCAGTTGGCGACCGTCTTCGGGTAGCTCACGCTGCCGCTTACGTTCGGCCGGTTGTTCGCGTTGGGGATGATGCTGCTGATGTTGCCGGTGCCGGCCAGCGAACCGACGCAGGTGGAGGGGTTGGTGACCTGAGCGCAGTTTGTGATACCGCCTTCGTTGATGTTCAGGGGCTCACCCGAGGTCAAGCTCACGATACCCGAGACCTGCCAGCCGCCAACTGTGGACTTCAGCAGCTTGTTGGAGCTGTCTTTCAGGAACGGGATGTCGTAGATGAAGTTGACGAACGCGATCTGAGTACGGTCCAGGCCCGACGGTCCGTTGTCGTACGCATGACTGTAGGGATTGGATGTGTTGTTCAAATCGCTGACGCCATTTCCGCTGGTTGCAGGGTCGATTGCACGAGACAGAGTATAGGCAGCCTGCAGCGTGAGGTCATGCCGTATCTGGCTGTGCAGTTCTGCCTGCAGGCCGTTGTAGTGCGAGTTCTGTACGTCTTCCGACATCTTGATGGAGTTGAATCCACGATACGGGACAAACGTGTTGTAACCAGTACCGTTGGCTAGGAACAAAGCGCCGAAGGTGCTGGGATCCGGCAGGTTGGTTTCGCGATAGTCGTTCTGGTGGCGGTTCTGGTTCCCGACGTAGGAGACCGACAGTACAGAACGTGCCGAGAGAGCATGCTGAACGCCGAAGCTGTATTGATAGCTCACTGGAAGCTTGTTCTGAATCTGATCCAGTCCAGTGATGCCTGCCACGGTGATCGGCGCAACCAACGGGTTACCGGTGCCTAAGTCAGTGGACGGGTTCTCGATCTCAACGTTGTTGAAGTTAACGTTGGTGCTGAACGGAACGTTGGGTCCGGCGTTGTACATGTCGTTGCCCTGAATGCGCTCATACATGACACCGACGCCGCCACGGAGGATCGTCTTGCCCGATCCGGTTAGATCATAGGCAAAGCCGACGCGAGGACCGAAAGCCGCCCAGTGATTGTTGACCAGGCCTTTGGGAACGCCCGGCGTGGTTCCGGGGATGCCGATACCGTTGAGATAGAACTGGTATCCCGCCAGAATCGGATTCGGACTGGTACCCAGACCGGGGCTGGCCCCTGAGCAACCTGGGGTGGTAGCGCCGCAGATCGAGTTGCCGTTCGAACCCGGAACAAAAAGAGCTGCATCGGCCGGATTGTAGAGGTTGGGGTAGAAGTTGCCCATACGATTGTTGGCTTCGTAGGTGTGCGGAACGCCGTCCCAGCGCAGACCAAGGTTCAGGGTCAGGCGATGATTGACACGCCAGTTGTCCTGTACATAAGCAGCCCAGGAGACGTTGTTCCAGAATCCATGATCCTGAACCGCGAGTTCGTTGTAGGACGAAGCGCTGCCTAACAGGAAATCGGCAAAGTCGTTGCCGGTGAAGTTGTTATTGAAGGTAAAGGATCCCTGCGTATTTCCGAACAGGTCCTGCACCTTCTTATAAAGGGCCCAGCTGCCGCCCATCTTGAGCTGGTGGGCGCCCTTGGTCCAGGAAACGTCATCGCGGACCTGATAGTCGTCCGCTTTGTTTTTCCAAGGCCAACTTGAGGTGGTGTAGTCCGATCCGTTGTAGCCGTTCAAGTGGATTTCAGGGATACGGTTGTCGTTATTCGGACCGGTGAAAATGCGGTTCGAAGTGAATCCGCTCGGTCGCGCTACAACGCCGGTCGGCAGAATCGCGATCCGGTTGCCGTTGTAGTTGAACGCCACTTCGTTCAGCAGCGTGGGGCTGATGACATACGTGGTGTGAATGACGGCGCTGTAGGACGGGTTGCCAAAAGTGTTGGCGGCGGTGGGAACGTTGTCACCGCTCCACATCGAGGTGCCGAAGTTCTGGGCGATCTGTTCTGCCAGGTAGTGGCCGAAGACCGAGAACTTGCTGTTGAACTGATGGTCGATACGGACAATCTCTTCTCGCACGTGCGTCGGTACGTTGTTGCCGCCGAGGAAGGTAGGCTGTCCGCTGCTGTTTACGGAATTGTTCGCCGGGAAGATGCCAGCCTGGAGGAGGGCCGACGAATTGGGATCGATCATGCAGCTTGGAATGGTGTTGTTGGGGAAGGGACTGCCTGGCACAACGCCGGAAGGCGCAACGCCACCCGGACAATTCCTGAAAAGGAATGACGCAGTTACGTTGCTCGGCACGTTGATCGGAATATTGCTCGGCAATGCGCCACCGTACCAGGCAGTGCTCGGAACCGTCTGGTTTAGCGTCTGGCCTTGAATCAGGCTGCGCCATTCCATGTTGTAGAAGAAAAATGTTTTGTGTTCCTTCGCCCAGAAATCAACCGGACCGCCCCCGTTGAAGCCGTAGGTGTTGAATCGCAATTCGGCAACTTTCTGAGGCGCAGGGTTGAAGTAGTTGCGGGCGTCCAACGCGTCATTGCGCAGGAACTCCCAAGCACTGGCGTGAAATTGCTTCGTACCAGACTTGATGACAGCGGTCATGGTCGCGGAGGAGGAGAGACCGAACTCCGCGCTGTAGTTGGACGTCATTTCGCGGAACTCGGCGATGGCGTCCATGGAGGGCATCACGTCGGAACCACCTGCACCGCCGCGATCGGCGCTTTCGCTGCCGTCGAGCAGATACAGGTTATGACTCTCGCGCATGCCGTTAAAACTCACGTTGGCGTCGCCACCGACTGGAGTTGGAATCTGGAAATCGGCCTGGCCGCTGGAAGCTCCGGGCGTGAGGGAGATCAGCGAATACATACTGCGGCCGTTGGTGGAAAGCTGAGTCAACTGTTGTCCGGTGATGACATCGCTGACTTCGCCGGTATCGGCTTGCACGGCGATCGCCGCGGCCTCGACCGTGACTTGCTCTTGCGCGCTGCCGACGGTCAGCTTGAAGTCGACGCGGGTACGGTCGTTGACAGCGAGCACGATGTCTTTCTGCTCGGCAACCTTGAATCCCGAAGCCGCAGCTCGAACCGTGTAGCGGCCGATGTGAAGATCAGGCGCTACGAATTGGCCATCGCTACTGGTCGTCAGGTTGCGAGTCAAACCAGTGTCGATGCTTGTGACGGTGATGGATACGTTGGGAACCGAAGCTCCTGTCGGGTCGGTTATCGTGCCGACGATGGTTGCTTCCTGAGCCAGGCCCTGCGCGGCAAAGAGCAGCACGAGAGCCGCGAGAAGAAGTACCAGGCGAAGGTCACAACGCTTCAATAGATGGCCGAAACTCCCGGCATGCGTGGGCGAGAGGGATTTCATTTGCCAGCCTCCAAAAAGCAATTATTCGGGGTTGTCTTACTGGGACGGGACGACCCGAGCGTCCGTGAACGTTTACGGTGTTACATCCTTGTGTAAACCTTTGTCAAGAACAAAATCGATATCGCACAGGCTTTGTTGCGTGTTTTGTCGGGCAAATGGACCGGTCCGATGCGGGAGAGGGTAAGTCTTCGGGGCAAGCGTACATCTCCACAAGTGGATGATTTGCAAAGCTTTGATAGCTCTTTATGGTTTGCTTGGTGGTACCCAGCGGGGATTCGAAGCCAGACCTGGTTGCCGGGTGCTGTGGCTGATACTCCCGCTCGCAAAAACATACGCCGGTCGTTGTGTGAGTCGGCGATCCGGCTCCGCAGAAGCGCTGGCGAAGCTTCTTTTTTGGCCTACAAAATCGATGTCGTGGCGCTGTTAATTGACCGCCTTCTTGACCTCACCATTGTGCTGTGCTACAAGCGACGGTCGACCGTAATCGTTAACGGAGCGAGATTTAGCTATCATTTCCGCTCTATCGGCCGATCGAACCGGGCGGTTTGCCAGGAGAAACTCCTATGAAGGCGCGCATTCGGACCACATTTCAACTGACTTCTTTGTTGATTCTCATCGTTGCCAGTTCGGCGGCGCAGACAAACAGCGGTGCCTTGTATTTGGATTCCTCCCAGCCGATTGACGTGCGGGTTGACGACCTGATCAAGCAAATGACGCTGGAGCAAAAGGCTTCGCAATTGATCAATCAGGCGAGAGCCGTTCCGGAGCTTCAGATTCCGGCGTACGACTGGTGGAGCGAGGCGCTGCACGGAGTGGCGCGAGCCGGAACGGCGACGGTGTTTCCCGAACCCATCGGATTGGCGGCAACATTCGACGATCAACTCATTCACGAAATGGCGATCGCAATTGGTATCGAAGCGCGGGCCAAACATGACCAGGCGGTGAAAGCTGGCCGCCGCGACATTTATGAGGGGCTGGATTTCTGGTCGCCGAACATCAACATCTTTCGTGATCCGCGATGGGGACGCGGACAGGAAACCTATGGCGAAGACCCTTTTCTGACCGGGCGGATGGGCGTGGCGTTCATCACCGGACTTCAAGGAAATGATCCGAGATATTTTCGCGTAATCGCGACTGCGAAACACTTCGCCGTACACAGCGGCCCCGAGACAACAAGACATACCGTCGATGTGCAGGTATCGAAGCACGACGAGGAAGACACGTACTTGCCGGCATTCCGCGCGGCCATCACGGAAGGCAAGGCCGAGTCGGTGATGTGCGCCTACAACCGAGTGAATGGGCAGCCGGCGTGCGCCAATACGTTTCTCTTGCAGGACACTCTGCGTGGAGCCTGGAAGTTCAACGGCTACGTGGTTTCCGATTGCGACGCCGTAGTCGATGTCTTTCAGGGACATCACTTCGCGAAAAGTCAGGCAGAGGCCGCCGCGGACGCCATCAAGACGGGCATGGACAACGAGTGCGCCGACTACATCACCATCGTGAAAGATGTGCATGACTACCAGCCATTCATCGATGCGGTGAAGCAAGGACTTCTGACCGAGGCAGACATCGATGTCACATTGAAGCGGCTGTTCACCGCGCGCATGCGGCTTGGGATGTTCGATCCTCCAAACACGGTGCCTTATGCGAATACGCCAGAGTCGGAAATTGACAGCGCACCGCATCGCGCGCTGGCGCTAAAGACGGCGCAGGAATCGATGGTGCTACTGAAGAACGACGGGGCGTTGCCGTTGGGGCCGGGCGTAAAGAAAATTCTGGTGGTTGGACCGCTCGCCGACTCCACCGAGGTGTTGTACGGCAACTATAGCGGGACGCCGTCGCACGCGGTCACGGTGCTGGAGGGAATCCGCAAGCAGTTTCCACGAGCGCGGGTGTCGTTTCAACCCGGCACGAGTTTCCTGAGCGAGAAGCCGATGAACGGAGATCCTTTGATCGCAGCCGTCTCGGCCGCGCGGAAGGCAGACGTGATCATCGCGGTGGTCGGCATCACTTCGAAGCTCGAGGGAGAGGAGATGAAGGTCGATGTACCCGGATTCCGTGGCGGAGACCGTACGAACCTGAATCTGCCGGAAGAAGAAGGAGCATTGCTCGGCGCGCTGAAAGGGAGCGGCAAACCGCTGGTTGTCGTGCTCATGAACGGAAGTGCGCTCGCAGTGAACTGGGCGAACGATCATGCGAACGCGATCATCGACGCTTGGTACTCGGGCGAGGAAGGCGGAACGGCGCTCGCTCAATCCCTAGCCGGCGTGAACAATCCCGCGGGACGGCTGCCCGTGACTTTCTATAAGGGCGTCGAACAACTGCCGGAGTTCGAAGATTACGCGATGAAGAATCGGACGTACCGCTACTTCACGGGAGAGCCTCTGTATGGCTTCGGACACGGCCTCAGCTATACAACCTTCGAATACAGCGGGATAAAGTTGTCGAACGCTTCGCTGCAGGCAGGTGATCCGCTGGATGTGGAAGTCGACTTGAAGAATACGGGCAGCCGCGACGGCGACGAGGTTGCTGAACTCTACGTCAGCTTCCCGAAACTTCCGGGAGCGCCACTGCGCGCACTGCGGGCATTTACCCGCGTCAGTCTTAAGGCCGGCGAGCAGAAGCATGCAAAGTTGACGTTGAGTCCGCGCGACCTGAGCTACGTCAACGAAGCTGGCGATCGATTCGTGTCGGCGGGAGACTACCTGATTACGGTCGGCGGTGGGCAGCCCGGAACCGGAGCTCCTCATGCGGAAGCGCACTTGATGATTCAAGGAGAGCAGATGTTGCCGGAGTAAGATGGGAACAGGTGCGTAGCACCGATTCCGCATGATTCCCGGTAACGTCCGCAGTTTGCTTGTCGGCCTTTTTCTTTTCATACTCTGGAGCGCACCGTTGCCGGTGCGCTCGCAGTCTCAAGCCGCACAAACTTCCGCGGCGCCCTCTGGCGAAAGCCCGATCCGCTTCGCATTTCAGCCGATCGACTTCAAACTCGACAGCGATGAGTCTCCCGAGCGGCATGCGCCGGAGACGATGGAAGGTGGCGTCGCTGTCTTCGATTACAACAACGACGGCAAACTCGACATCTTTTTCGCCAACGGCGCCGACCTCAAAACCCTGAAGAAGGACTCTCCGAAATATTCCAACCGGCTGTTCGAGAACGACGGCAAGGGACATTTCACCGACGTGACCGAAAAGGCCGGGCTGGCTGGCACCGGCTACGATACCGGCGTTGCAATCGGAGATTACGACAATGATGGCTTCGAGGATATTTTTGTCGCAGGGGTTTACAAAAATACTCTGTATCACAACAACGGCGATGGAACGTTCACCGATGTCACCGCAAAGGCTGGACTGAATAAACCTGATCCGGAATATGGTCCGCTCTGGTCGGTGGCTGGCGCCTGGATCGATGTAAACGACGACGGCCTGCTCGATCTCGTGGTCATCAATTATCTGAAATGGGATTTCGATCACGAACCAGTGTGCGAAGGCTACGGCCATCGCGACTATTGCCATCCGAAGATGTACAAGCCAACTCCCAATCAGCTGTTCATCAATAACGGGGACGGAACGTTTCGCGATGCTTCGGTGGAGGCCGGGTTCCGCGCGCATCCGGGCAAAGGCATGGGCATCGCGGCGGCAGACTCAGAGCTGACCGGCAGGATGGATTTGATTATCCCGAATGACAAGCTGATGAATTCCTTCTACCGCGATAAGGGAGGCGGCAAGTTCGAAGAGGTGGCCTTTGACGAAAACGTCGCCCTGCGTGAGGACGGAACTTATATCTCGGGTATGGGAGTGGATTTTCGCGATCTCGATAACGACGGGTATCCCGATATTGTGATCGTCGCTCTGGATGGAGAAACTTTCCCAATTTACAAGAACAACGGCAAAGGCAGCTTTGTCGAAGTGACACGCGAAAGCGGAATGACGCGGTTGAGTTTGCCGATGGCGGGCTATTCGCCAACGATTGCGGATTTCGACAATGACGGTTGGAAAGATATTTTTGTTTCGCGAGGGCACGTACAGTCGCTGCTGTCGGCGCCGAACCTGTCCATCGAACAGCCCAATACAGTTTTCCGAAATCTCGGAGGGATGAAGTTTGCGGCGCTGACGGGCGAGGCGGGGCTGACGGCGCAACCTCCGTCGCGGCATCGGGGATCGGCCGTTGGCGATCTAAATGGAGATGGAAAGCTGGACGTTGTGGTCAGCGCCATCAACGCTCCCGCAGAAATTTGGATGAACCAAAGTCCGGGAAACAATCACTGGGTGGAGTTCAAGCTGCAGGGGGCGAAGAGCAATCGCGATGGCATTGGGGCTCGGATCAAAGTCGTGACGAAATCTGGCGCGCAGTACGACCACATGTCGACCAGCTGCGGCTACGCGTCGTCAAGTGCGGGGCCGGTGCATTTCGGGCTGGGAACGAATACGGCGGTGGAGACGGTTGAGATTCGCTGGCCTTCTGGAATCGTGCAGACGATGCGGGATGTGGCCGGGGATCGGGTAGTGGTGGTGAAAGAGCCAGCGAAGTAGTCAGGACCGTGACATCGAGGGCATCGATGGCCTCACTAGAGCGCACCTACTGCGGACGGACTCCAAAGTCCTTGCTCACCTTGGATGTCTCCCATATAAGCATCTTGTCAGGCGGTTGCGACTTTATTTTCTTTTCGTGCAACTTCATTCGATTGCCCGGCGTGATGCCGGCTGTGTTGCCAGACAGTGTGTAGATCTTCTTGTCCCCTTCATCGGTCACCGACATTCCGCCCGGCCCCGACACCACGCAGCCAGTAAGGTTGCGTTTTCTTGAATAGTGAACAGCTACGAACGCCACGCCCAACGTCAGGCCAATGGCCACAACCACGATTACGATGATTCCCGCCGCTTCGTCCGACGGCTTGTCTGCCCGAGCGGGCGTGGACAGCCCCAGGCAGAGAACGAATACCAAAGCGCCACGCCAGAGAGATTCCTGAGTCATATCCGATTCCTGCGCCCGTACTCGGTGCAAGTTCGGTTCACCGAGAGAGTGGTCGGCGCCTGCTTACTCAGCTTGAAGAGCGTGCTGTTCAACGACTGCCCCTTGTTGCAGTCCGCCGTCACCGACGGAGTTGAAGTCTCCGCCACGGCGACTAATGCTACAAAAATCCACACAACCAGAATTCCCCGGTTACTCCAGTTCATGGGATCTCCTCTCCGAACGATCGGCTGCGCGCAGGATCGAATGGGCCTGAGAAGCGTTCGGTCGAACCGGGATTAGGACGAGGGCTGGGGAGCCGGACCGAACTGGGGAGAAGTTGTCTCAGGCGGGGAACGGGCTGTCAAGGCAACTTGCAACGATCTAATGGGCCCGACTGCGGCCGCACGAGGACCGGGTTAGCCCGCGCTACTCGATCTGTCGCAAGGCTGGGTAGATTTTGCGGTAGGTGCGGTACGCGGCCTGCATCGTGGCCGAATCTTCCGGATTCGGCGCGATTCGCTTCGCTACCCGGACAATCGCGCCGCAAGCTTCTTCGACGGAACTCCAGCCTCCGGCGCCCACGCCTGCCAGGATCGCTGCTCCATATGCTGCGCCTTCTTCCGCCGCTACGATTTCTACTTCGTGGCTGTACACGTCGGCTTGAATCTGCCGCCATAGCCGAGAGCGGGCGCCACCGCCGCCCAAGCGGATCGATGCCACGGGAATTTTCATCTCGTCGAAGATGGTGAATGAATCTTTCAGGCTGAAGGCTACACCTTCCATGATTGCGCGGATCACATGAGCGCGGGTGTGCGATGCCGTAAGTCCTACCAACGCGGCCCGGGCATTCGGATCGAGATGTGGCGTGCGTTCACCCATGAGATACGGCACCCAGAACGCGCCTTCGCAGCCTGCTGGCGCGGAACTGGCTTCTTCGGCGAAGACGTCATAGGGATCGCGTCGGTCCTTTTTCTGAACACCGGGCGAGGCCGCTCCGAATTGATCGCGATACCAGCGCAGGGACAATCCGGCGGATTGGGTAACGCCCATGACGTGCCAGCGGCCCGGGATGGCGTGGCAGAACGTGTGAAGGCGGCCCTGCGGATCGAGCGCAGGACGGTCGGTCGATGCGAAAACAACTCCAGACGTTCCGATCGTGGCGCTGACGGCTCCGGCTCGCGCAATGCCCATGCCCACGGCACCCGCAGCCTGATCCCCCGCGCCGGCTACAACGGGAGTTCCCGCGCGCAGTCCGGTGGCTTCGGCGCCAGCAGCAGAAACCTTGCCGCAGACTTGTGGGGATTCGAAGAGCGCCGGCAGCAGACCCTGACTGATGCCCGTCTTGCTGAGAACTTCGGCCGACCAGCGGCGATTGGTCACATCCAAAAGAAGCGTGCCCGAAGCATCCGCCATATCGATGGCGCGTTCTCCCGTGAGGCGGAAGCGGACATAATCTTTCGGCAGCATGACCTGCGCCACGCGGTCCCAGTTTTGCGGTTCCGTCTCGCGTACCCATAGAAATTTCGTGAGCGTGAAATTGGTTAGTGGAGGATTGCAGGTAAGGCGAATCAGGACGTCGCGGCCGAACATCTGTTCCAATTCGCGGCTCTGCACTTCGCTCCGCTGATCGCACCAAATAATCGCGGGTCGTACCACTTCGTCGGCAGAATCGAGCAGAACCGCACCGTGCATCTGCCCGGAAAATCCGACGCAGGCAATATCATCAGGGCGCAGATCCGACGTTTGCAGGGCCTTGCGCACAGCCAATCCGCAAGCTTTCCACCAATCCCGAGGATCCTGTTCCGCCCAGCCGGGCCGGGGACTGGCGAAATTCTCGTGCTCCGCCGAAGCGGAGGCGATAATGCTTCCGTGCGAATCAATGACGAGAGCGCGCGTGCCCCCGGTACCTACGTCGATTCCCAGATAAATCATCGTTCCCTTCTCAGAGTTTGGTGTCAGGCGATATCTTCGGCCAACGGACGCGAACCGGTGCGGAGCTCACGCTCTTTCACTTTCACCGATTCCTGCGATTGCCGGCGCAAAAAGAAATCGAGATTGCCGCGCATCACCAGATGTGGGGCCAGGGCAAGCTGATGGGATCGTCGGCCGCCCTCGGCCAAGAACTCATGCAACATGCGAAGCGCCATCTGTCCCTGAGCGCGGGGACGCTGGTAGATGGTGGCCACAACCGCTCCTGAACGGATCTCGGGAACAAGGTCGGGGAACAAATCGGTCGTGATGATCGTGAGACGCTCCAGCAAGTTCGCGTCACGAGCCGCCTTCAGCACCGGAATGGAGGCCTCAGTCGAGACGTAGATTCCAGCAAGGTCGGGATGTTCTTCAAATAATTTGTGGCATTTGCGGTAAGCCTCTTTGTCGATATCGTGATCTTCGATCGGTTCCAACAACTGCAGGTTCGGGTAAAAAGATTTCAGAGTGGATTCGAACGCTCCGCATTTTTCTGCATGTTCGGTAATGGCCATGTCAAAGACGGTAATCGCGACAGACCCGTTCTTTTCGCCGAGAAATCTTCCCATGAGATCGGCAGCGATCGAACCACTGGCCAGCGTATCGATGGCTACCATTCCGAGGCGGCCACTGTTGGGCGCGTCTGTGGCGACACAGACGACGGGAATGCGTGCACGCGAGGCGCGGCGAATGTGCGGACGCAAGGTCTGGGGACGGCTGGGGAATGTGATGATGCCGTCGACCTTATCGCTGATCGCAGACTCCAAAGCATCTTCTTCGCCTTCCCCGAGGCTGGGGCAGGTTCGAAATTCAACTTCAACATTCTCGAGCAGGATGGATGCCGCTTCCTCGCGAATACCGCCGCGCACTTCATTCCAGAAGGAAGTGGTGCCTTGCGGAGTGTTGACCGAGATACGAAGCGTCCTTCTCGAGGACAAATATCTGGCCGCGAGATTGGGCCGATAGCCGAGAGTTCTCGCAACCTGCAGGACTCTGGCCTTGGTCTCGGGACTTACACCTGGATTGTCGTGCAGGGCCCGGTGGACGGTGCCGATCGATGTGCCCAGAGACTTTGCGATGTCACGGAGCGTAGTGGGAGGTTGACCCATGTTTGTGGCCCGCGTCGTGGCCGGCCGTACAGCCAGCACAAATCATCCGGGAGGGCATGGCTCTTCCGGAACCGTAAACGTTAACGGAACTTTGCGAAATGCGCAAGGCAGGGAGCCAGAAGAATACGTTTACCCCTAGGTTTTTGGGCGAACGGAAGCACCTGGGTCAGTCAAGGTCGCGGGCTCTCGACCCGGCCCTTTTGATCGGGAATGCCGGAGAGTCGATAGATCCAGTCACAGATGGCATCGCGCCATACGACCGCTTCGGTGGCCTGATATTCGAATCTCGCAAGGATGTCGCGATAGCGCTCGTCATCGACATGCCCCAGAAGGGTCTCCCATCGCGCTACGAAATCGCGCGCCTGCTGTGCACCCTCATAGTGGGAATCGTAAACGTGCTGGACCATGGTCTTTCCTGAATGCAGGACGTATACGTAGGGCACGTGGTGAAAGAAGAGGAGCAGGTTGTCTGGGCAACTGGCGAGCGATTCGTAGAGCTTCTGCACTTCGGGCGGATATTGTCCGATGTAACCGGTACCGGTGGCGACGGTGCGATCCATGCCGATGCCTTGATGGTCAGCGCGGTGCCACTGTCCCCAACCATTTTCCTCTGAGGACTCCGGGCCTGGGTCGTAGTGGTTTCCGACAATGTTGGTGAGCGTTCCGGCGCCTAGAGGCCCAGTGTAGTTCTCATAGACATGCCAGGAGTTCAGTTGCAGGCCATTGATGGTCTTGACGACCAACGAGTCGCTGCCGAAGGTGAGACGCGTCCATTCGTCGATGATCGATCCGGCGCTGAGATTCGGATCCCAGGCGAGGCGGCCGAAGCCGTAGAGATTCGCCATCGCTAGCGGACTGCCCAGCCAATTGGCGTCCATGCCAACGTTGGAGACTCCGGCAAAGCCACCGACGGGACGATGGAAAACTCGGCCGGAAACGAGAGCCTTAACGGGCGCGGAGTTTCCGTCGATGCGCATGTCAAAGTCGAGGACTTCCTTCCACATCGACACGAGGAAACAGAGTTGGCGCTGCTGTCCGGTGTATTCCTGCGTGATCTGCAACTCGATGGCTTCGTTCGTGCGGCGCAGTCCGGCGAACAGCGGAGACACCGGTTCGCGTACCTGAAAGTCGATGGGTCCGTTCTTGATTTGAATGATGACGTTGTCATCGAATGCGCCGTCGAGAGGATGAAAATTATCGTAAGCGGCTTTCGCGCGATCGTTCTTCAAGTCGTGCCAATCGAGATGGTGGTTGTAGACGAAGGCGCGATAGAACACGACGCCGCCGTGCGGCCTAAGAGCATCAGCGATGACATTCGCAGCATCGGCTGGCGTTCGACCGTAGGTCGAGGGACCGAGCCGCCCTTCGGAGTCAGCTTTGACAACGAAGCCTCCGAAATCCGGGATGTGACGGTAGATCTCGTCGACCTTTTTTCGCCACCAGTCGGCGACTCGCGGATCGAGCGGATCAAATGTATCGAGACGTTCAACCGCGCTGCGCGCTGGCTGGACGGCCGAGGCGGCCGTCGCCACATGACCACTGCCAACCACCTTTGGACTGCTCAAGTCGACCGACAGCGATAGTTGCACGCCCCAGGGGCGGAAGACGTCTGCGATTCCGCGAACCTGAGCAATGAAGTCGTCCTCGAGAACGCCGGGAGTTGCATTGACATTGTTGATGGTGCAGCCATTGATGCCGATAGAGGCAAGGAGACGCGCGTACTGGCCCGCGCGAGTCAGATCGTCGCGGACTTTGCCGTTCAGGAAGAAGATGGAAGGCCCGCCGTACCCGCGCTCGATGCGGCCGTCAAGGTTATCCCACTGATTGACCCAGCGGATGGGAGCGTAGGGCTGCTGCAGTTCGTTGATCTTCTTGATGCTCTCGCTGCGGGCGATCTTGCTCAGGAAGGCAAACACGCCATAGAGCACACCGCGGTCATTCGACGCCGTGATGATCAAACACTCGGCTCCGCGAATGCGTGCCATTGCAATCCAATAGCCGTCTGCTTTGAGCTCCTGCGGCGCTTGCAGGGTCGGAAGTATCGCCTGAATTTCATCGAGCGTTCCGAGCACGATGGCTTTGCCCCCGGGCGTGCCACTCGAAGTCAACAGGCGGCCGAGCATTTTCGAAATATCCCGCGTTAATTCCTGCTGTGCGTTTTTTAGGACGAAGGAATCGCCGAGCACCACGATTTTTCCCGGCAGTTGCTTGTAACTCTTGGCAGCTTGTGGGCTCAGGGGGGCGTAGCGCAGCCAGGCCTCGGCTCCGGCCTCGGCTGCGACTGGCGGGGACAAAGACGTTGTACAGACCAGAGCTGCTACTGCGAATGCGTTAAGGAGAACTTTTGTTGGCTGGACTGATCTCATCGCAATCCCTCTACTCCCTCCAAGCATTCGAGTATAAGAGCAGAATCGACACTATAAGCGCCAGCCGACTCCACGACTGCATCGCACTTCCTGCTAATCTCAGACAATACCCTCAGGAGACCGCATCGCATTGCCACCATTGATTAATGTACGGAGCATCTCGAAAGCTTTCGGAGCCGATCCGCTGTTCCAGAACGTCTCCCTTACGGTGTCTGAGGGAGACCGTATCGGACTCATCGGTCCGAACGGGTCGGGCAAGTCCACGTTGCTGCGAATTCTGGCCGGCACGGAAACTGCCGATGACGGAGAAATCGCCGTTCGTAAGAGAATCCGCATGAGTTACGTGGAGCAAGAATCCGTGTTCCGGCCCGGGAACACGGTTCGCTCGGTAGTCGAAGCGGCGTTGAAAAACTCTGCGATGCCAGAGTCTGAGCGCGGAACCCGCTTCGCGGAGACGTTGGGACGCGCAGGCTTTGTGGACTTGGAGGCGGAAGCCGCCGCACTTTCCGGAGGCTGGCAGAAGCGCCTCGCAATCGTGGAAGCTCTGGTGCGCGGGCCTGACATATTACTGCTAGATGAACCTACGAATCACCTCGATCTCGCGGGCATTGAGTGGCTCGAAGAAGTGTTGGAGCAAACCGCGTTCGCCTGCGTCGTGATCAGCCATGACCGTTATTTCCTCGAAAATGTAGCGACCGAAATGGCCGAACTGAGCCGGGTCTATCCGGACGGATTGTTACGCGTGAGGGGACGATACAGCACGTTCCTGGAGAAGAAGGAAGAGTTCCTGCACGCACAATCGAAGCGTCAGGAGGCCCTCGAGAATCTGGTGCATTCCGAGATTGAGTGGCTGCGGCGGGGCGCGAAGGCTCGTACGAGGAAGTCCAAGGCGCGGATTGGCAAAGCCGGCGAGTTGATGGAAGAGCTGGCGGACCTGAACATGCGCACCCGGACCGGCAGCGCGCAAATCGATTTCTCCGCCACGGACCGCAAGACGAAGCGCTTGATCGAACTCGAGAACGTCGGATGCGAAATCGGCGGACGTCGGCTATTCCAAGGGCTGAACTTCATTATCTCCGCCGGCCTGCGCGTCGGACTGGTCGGTCCGAACGGCAGTGGCAAGACGACTCTTCTGCGGCTTGTCCGCGGAGAAGTTGCGCCGACGACGGGGGACATTCGGCGGGCCGAAAAGCTTCGCGTTGTTTACTTCGATCAGCGACGAGAACTCGATCCGAGCGTAACGCTACGCCGGGCGCTGGCTCCAGAGGGAGATTCGGTCATCTATCAGGACCGGGCCGTGCATGTGGCATCGTGGGCGTCGAAATTCTTGTTCAAGAACGAACAATTGAACCAGCCGGTTGACCGGCTCTCCGGCGGCGAGCGGGCTCGGGTGTTGATCGCGCAGTTGATGCTTCAGCCTGCTGATGTTTTGTTGCTCGATGAGCCTACCAATGATCTCGACATTCCAACGCTCGAAATCCTGGAGGAAAGTTTGCTCGAGTTCCGCGGATCCCTCGTGCTGGTGACGCATGATCGCTATATGCTCGACCGCGTCTCGACCATCGTGCTTGGTCTGGACGGTCAGGGCGGCGCTGAACGCTTTGCGGACTACTCACAATGGGAGGGCTGGCAAGAAGAGAGACGGCAAGTCGCGCAGAGCAGCGAGCGATCCGCTTCGAAGGCGGCGACAGGAGCGACAACATCCTCGAAAAAAAAGCTGTCGTACCTGGAGGCCCGCGAGTATTCCGCCATCGAGGAGCGAGTAGCCACGGCCGAAAAGGTTTTGGATGCGAAGCGCGTCGCCGCTGAGGATCCGACAATCGCCAGCGACGCCACACGTCTCATGAGTGCTCACAAGGAATTGGAAGAGGCTCAGAACGAAGTGGATACTCTCTATGTGCGGTGGGCCGAACTCGAGAGGAAACAGCGAGCCTGATTGGCAAGCTTGATTCGAAGGTCAGCTCGCCAGCGCGAACGCGATGATCGTATTTCCGCGCTTGCCCGTACATTTCTCGACCTCTTTGAGCAAACTCGACTCCAGGTCGTCAGGGTCGGGCTTCATCTCGCAGGCGGCGATTTGTTCATCCGACGCGCCCTGAAAGCAGAGCTCGCAAGCTCCTAAACCGTCTTCCGACCGAACGGGTGGACCGAAGACGCGGCAAGTCATGGGGCGGGATTCGTAGAGTTCGCAAAGCCCGGTCTTCGGATCAAGCACAGGGCAGGGTTCGTCGTTGGCGAAGCCGGCAAGCTTTTGCTCGGCCTCCTCACCGTCATCTAACATTCCGGTGGCAGGATTTCCGGGAAACTCCGGCGACAGGCGGGCGACCGACTCGCGAGCACGCCGCCGCACCTGCGCTGCACGCTTCGGAGCGACGGACCCTAGTTCTGCCAGACCTCGCTGCAACCGCATGGCGTCCAGTTGATTGATGGCAAATGCGCCGACGCAGCACTGCGTGCACCCAGGGCGACAGACCAGCCACTCTCCACTCAGATGCGTCGCATCGGCGAGTGCGGAATCCACAATCTGGATCAGCTTGTGATCTCCCGAGATTGGGAAGCGAGGCCCCATCTAGAATGAGGATAGCGCAGGCGCAGGATTCGCTGGTAAAGCGGGCTCGGAAGCAGGCCCGCTATCAACTGCCAGACTGATCTTTACAATGGAATTTTTGCGTTGGACTATCCGGATGCGTTTGCTCCAAAGTGTTGTGTGCCTCTTCTGCAAGGTCGCAGAAGACAATCAAACAATCTCAGTTTGATTTCCCCACGAACGGGTCACCGTCAGTCCATCTGACCGAGTCGTCTAAACATTATTAAGACTGCACCCGCCGAAGATTATCGGCGGATGCAGAGCCATCCATACAGCGAGGGAGCAACGTGCCGGACAAGAAAAATGCAGTCAATTTGCGAACGGTTGCAGAACGGGCAGGGCTGGCGCCTTGTTCAGTTTCCGCGATTCTGAACGATACCCCTGCGGCGAAGGCCATTCCGCAAACGACGAAGGATCGCGCCTTTCGCGCGGCCGCGGAACTGAATTACCGCCCCAACTTGTGGGCGCGGTCGCTGCGGACGAAGCGGACTCGCATGGTGGCTGCGATTGCACACGACTTTGGAAGAGGAGCAGTTGCCCGGGTTGTGGCGGGCGTGCAGAGCCGGCTTCACAAGAAGGGTTACTTGTTAGCGCTGGGAACTCCCGATTTCGAGGAAGCCAATCACATTTCCGCACAGTTTCAACAGCGCGGAATCGAAGGCGTGATCGCGATCGAAGCGATTGTGCCGGCGCAAATGGAATTGCCGGTGGCGTCGGTTGAGTTTGCGTACGTGACGCCATGTGATACGTTGACCGAAGACGAGCACGCTTGGCTTGCAAAGCTCGGTGAATCGGCTGCTGACACGATTATCCGGCAGATTGAACAGGAGAATGTTTCGCGCAGAGTGAAAGTCGACGCGAAACTTCCTTCGGCCTACTTCGATCTCCCGAGTGTTGTGCTGACAACGGGTGTGGCTGCGCACGAGAGCGCGTAGGCAATTCTCGCTTTCACATCCTCAATCGTCCCCGGTTGGTCCTCCGGCGCGCTATGGCATTTTCGAGGATTGGCAGAGGAAGACTCGCCGGGTTCCGCAGGATTCTCCGACACCGGACTTGCGGTTAACTGTCACGCAGTTTGGGAAAAGTGTTCTCCCGATTTCGCAGGCGAATTCTCAGGGATATCCAAGCGCACGTCACAGAGCTCTCCGATCAGACTCCCCGCCCAGCGATAGACGTTGTTCTCGCGCACGGTCTTTCGCATCCGCTGCATGCGGAGCGTTTTCTCTTCTGCCCGCATTTCGAGGGCAGCGCGAATAGCCTCAGCGGTCTGATCGATGTCGTAGGGATTGACCTGCAGCGCGTCGCGTAATTCGCGAGCCGCTCCGGTGAAGCAACTGAGGATCAGGACACCACGCTCGTCATGACGGGTTGCGACGAATTCTTTCGCCACCAGGTTCATACCGTCGTGGAGCGATGTCACCAGGCACAGGTCGGCGGCGCGGTAATACGCCTCCACCTCTTTGTGATTATGCTGGCGGTTCAGGAGGACAATTGGCTTCCACTGGCCGGATTGAAATCGCCAGTTGATGCGGTCGGCTTCGGCCTCCACTTCGGCCTGCAAATCGTGATAACGCTTGATGTGGGTGCGACTGGGCGCGCCGATCTGCACGAACGTGAAGACACCTTGGTATCGCGGATACTTCTCAAGAAAACGCTCAACGGCGAGGAACCGCTCGAGAATCCCCTTCGTGTAGTCGACGCGGTCGACCCCTACTCCCATAAGAGCGGCTTCGACTCCAAGAACCTTCAACAATGCCCCTCTCTCTTCGTAAGCAGACTCTCGGGGGACAGTGGGAAGATCAACAGACTCGACACTGATGGGAAACGGACGCACAGCCGTACGGTGGTCGAGGCGCTGGACGGAGAACTGATTCCAGTCGATGCGCGATTCCACCGTGCGATCGATAGTCTGCAGGAAGTTCGTGCAATGCGCCTGAATGTGGAAACCGATGAGATCCGCGCCAAGCAAGCCGTCCACCAACTCGCGCCGCCACGGGCAGATGCCGAAGGATTCTGGATTTGGCCAGGGGATATGCCAGAAGATCGCCAGACGGGCATCTGGGCGGCTCTGCTTGATCATTCTAGGCAGCAAGGCGAAATGGTAGTCCTGAACCAGAACGACGGGATGGGCAACGTTCTCCATCTCTTCAAGAAGGGCGTCCGCAAACTTGCGATTTACTTCCTGGTAGTGCTTCCAGTCGCTCGGGCGAAACACCGGACGCGTGTGGGCAATATGGCAGAGAGGCCACAAGCCTTCGTTGGCAAAGCCGTAGTAATAGCCCTGCTCTTCTTCCTTCGAGAGCCAGACTCGGCGCAGGGTATAATGCGGGTCGTCGGGTGGAACCTGTAAGCGGTCGTGAGAATCGACGGCTTCAAGATCAGCATCACCTGAGCCGTGTGCGACCCAGGTGCCCCCGCAAGCACGAAGCACCGGCTCGATAGCAGTTACCAAACCGCTAGCTGGCTCGATGACTTCCACCGATCTTCCACGATGGCTGTGAATGTAAGGTTCACGGTTTGAAACAACGAAGAGCCTGCCATCCTCCAGGCGGGAACGAACGTGAATCGCCAGCCGATCCGCGGTCCACTGGGCCTCTCCGGTTGCGCGAAGTCGAGCTTCCAATTCGGCGGCCGAACGTGCGTTGTTCAAGCTTTCGGCAAACGTAGCCACTTCTCGGGCCAGCGGGCGAAACATTTCCAGGTCTGGCACTTTCAAGCGAGTTGACATGGCGCGCCCAGTACGCAAGGCCTGCATCCAACGGGCGGTTCGCGCGATGGGTCCGGCAATGCTCCAGCGTACGATCAACAAGGTGATGAGCACAACCAATACGACATGCGCCAGCGCACTAAGAAAGTTTTCGCGCCAGATCCGGTAGGTTTCTGCCTTGATGTATCCGGTATCGTGGACGATCGCCAAACTGCCGATGAGGTCGGCGTCGTGATGCAAGGGCAACGCGTAGATGTGAATCGATGCGATCCCCATTCGAAGAAAGGCAGCGGCGTCGTGGTTATCTTTTAGAGATTGAAGAACAATTGCCGGCGCGCTCTCGAGGAGCGGTTTCAGGTTGGTGGTGACGGCGACGGGGTGTCCCTGTAGATCGTAGACGGCGAGTCCCGCAAGATGCTCGCGGTTGGCGAATTGCTGGACCGTTCTCTGAAGAGTGCGTTGTGCGTCGCGTTCCAGATCGCGTTCGACGTTGCTTTCAAGACTCTCGCCCAACAACTGGGCGCGCCGGTCCAAATCTCGACGCATGCCTCGAGCTAGAACGACCACCTGGTAATACGAAGAACACGCTGACACGAGCGTGATGCCGATGATCAGCGAGATGATGAGCCGGGCGCTAAGCAATCGCATCTAGCCGTCCTGAAAAGCCAAATTCCGTCACGCGAGTGACGGGCTAGAAGAAGCTACACTTGTCGACGTTTCAACTGCCAAGCAGGAACGAGTTCCTATAGAGTTCCGCGGGCCGATCCCCAAAAACCGAGAACTAAGGTCTCAAAGACGAGGGCGATTCCCGCAGCTGCAAATTCGAAAGGCTAAGCATATAGATCGCCATCCTGTTCGTTTTGGCAGCTCTACTCTGAGGACGGGAATAGGAAAAGGGTTGCACCTGGAGTGCCGAATGCAAAAGCCTTCAGTTTCAGATAATTGGCCAGAATCTGCACAAGCGCAAAATGTAATTCTTGCACCCGGAACTTAGGCCCTCCCAAGGCCATGCGATCAACGCCACGAGAACGTAGTTACGGAGTTGGGGGTTAGCTGAAGTTCAGCCACCTTGTTTGCCTGATGGAGGACGACGTTTCTGGCATCGCCGGAATTCGTTACGACTAATATTTTCTCGCCATCCGGATTCTCGAAGGCTACTTGATCGATGCCGGACACCTTGCATTCGGACTGGAATCGCCTCGCGCCTCTCCGTACGTTACGGGAGAAGTGCGCAAATGCCCAATATTGTCCGCTGCGGGTGATCTCTTTTGTCTGGGAATGGATCGTTACCACGCCGCCGCAGGGAAACGGGCCAATATTGGGGCGGCCCTTTTCGTCGAGAGCGAGATTCCATCCGGTGATCGCCTGGCACCAGTTGCGAATTGTCTGGGTGAAAGTCTTGCTCCAGTTCGCCCAGTCGGTAGCGTAGTCCGGAGACGTATAGTCGGGACCGCCCTCGGTCCAGTACATCTGCGCCTCGGGATGAGCTTCATGGGCCTTGGTCATCATTTCGGGCGTCCCCACGTATCCGTGAAATGCAATGGCGTTGCAGAACTTGCGCAGATCCGGGTCGTCGAGCTCGGCAACCGCGCGTCCCCACAGGTTGTAGTTGTGATCGAGGATCCAGATTTTGGTGTTCAGACCATTCTTCTGGAGAACCGGGCCAAGGTGATTCTTGACGAACCCGATCTCGTATTCCTGCGGCCAGGAACACGCAGGCATGCGGCCATCCTGATCTGTATCCACTTCGTTCTGCACTGTGACCGCCAGCACAGGAACACCTTCGGCGGCATAGGCCTGCAAGAACTTCAGGAAATATTGAGCATAGGGACCGAAATAGCGCTGCCGCATGGAACCACCCAGCATCGAACCGCCGGCCTTCATCCATCCCGGAGGACTCCAAGGCGACGAGAATAAGAATAGATCCGGATTCGCCTTCCTCGCCTCACGCAGCATGGGGAGCACGTAGGCTTGATCATGGACAATCGAAAAGCGTTTCATCTCTGGATCGGGATCGCCTTCGTCGTAACTGAACACCTCTCGCGAGTAATCGCTCGATCCCATGCAGGTGCGGCAGACATTGAGTCCCATCTCGGAAGGATGAAACATTTCATGAAACAATTGTTCGCGAGAGGATGGGTCCAGACGATCGAAGGTGTAGCAAGCAGCGTCGGTGAAGGCCGCGCCGAAGCCGAGCATCTCCTGAAATTTCGCGCCGGGATCGAGCAGGATCGCATTGTCCGCCGCTTTCTCGGCCTTTCGCCAAGCCAGCGATGCGGCGGAGGCGTATCGCAGCGTTCCGTTCGTCACCCGCACTGAAACCTCCTCTGATTTCGGAGCGTCCCTCGGTACTGGCGCAGCAGACGCGCGTTCGCCGGCAGCAGCGAATGTGACTCCGATTGCAGAGAGCTTCAGGAAGGTTCGTCTGGACTGTTCGCTGTACACGCGGTCCTCCTGGCAGGAATTTGCCGCTGTGAGTATAGTGCGAACGGTTAGCAATTTCATGGGAGCTCCGGTGAAAATGAATTGGCGTCGCCCAAAAAGGTACGCCGTGATTTTTCTTATTTCGGTGTGCGCGATGGGGCAGACCAAGCCTCCGCAAGCCGTCGTCTCAGAATGGAAGCTTGTCTGGAGCGACGAGTTCAATGGTCCCGATGGATCGGCCGTCGATTCGTCGAAATGGGTTCAGGAAACCGGCGGCGGAGGCTGGGGCAACAACGAACTGGAGTATTACACCAATCGTCCGCAAAACGCGTCTCCGCAGAAAGGGAATCTTGTCATCAAGGTTCTGGAAGAGAAATACACGGGCGCGGATGGCGTGATCCGAAACTACACGTCCGCCCGGCTGAAGACGCAAGGCAAGTTTTCACAATCCTACGGGCGGTTTGAAGCGCGCATTAGGATTCCTCGCGGACAGGGCATCTGGCCAGCCTTCTGGATGCTAGGTGCTGACATCGACCAAGTCCCGTGGCCCGCCTGCGGCGAAATCGACATCATGGAGAATATCGGCAAGGAACCCACCATGGTTCACGGAACGATTCATGGTCCAGGTTATAACGGCGCAAGTGGCATCGGCTCGTCGTTCGCGCTTCCTGGCGGCGAGCGGTTCGCGGACGACTTTCACCTGTATGCCGTCGAGTGGGAACCAAATACAATTCGTTTCTACGTGGACGATCACCTTTACGCAACGCGTACGCCGGCTGATCTGCCAAAAGACGCGAAGTGGGTTTACGACCATCCATTCTTTATTTTGCTGAACGTCGCGGTCGGCGGAGGATGGCCCGGAGATCCGGACGCGTCGAGCGTGTTTCCGCAGACCATGCTCGTGGACTACGTACGCGTTTACGAGGCTGCGAAGCCGCCGGCTCTGCCCAAACCCTGATTCTTTCGAACATAGCAATTTGGTTCGAGCCATCGCGGATTCATTTGACTCCAGTCGATTTGGTATGGATAAAATCGTATAAAATCGATTTCCGAAAATGTGAGAGATCGCAGTGGAGACCAATCACAGGAGTTGACGCATGAGCCAGGTTCGGGTTTTGGTAGGTACACGAAAGGGAGCGTTCATTCTTACGGCGGACGGTAAGCGCGAGAAGTGGGACGTCAGCGGCCCGCACTTTGCAGGCTGGGAAATGTATCACCTCAAGGGATCGCCCGCGGACCCCAATCGCATCTACGCTTCGCAGACCAGCGCATGGTTTGGGCAAATCATTCAACGTTCTGACGACGGTGGGAAGACGTGGCATCAACCGGGGACGCCTCCGGGTGAAACCGCCGGTTCGGGCGGGATGCCGAAGGGGGAGAGCAATAAGTTTGTCTACGATGTATCGCCCGAAACTGGCAAACTGCTCACTACGCACCAGTTCTATGACGGGAACCAGCATCCGTGGGAGTTCAAGCGGGTGTGGCATCTGGAGCCGTCGCTCACCGATCCTGACACGGTTTACGCCGGAGTCGAAGACGCCGCGCTGTTCCGCTCGACGGATGGTGGCCAGAACTGGAAGGAACTGTCCGGACTGCGTGGACACGGAACTGGACCCAATTGGCAGCCGGGGGCTGGAGGGATGTGCCTGCACACCGTGATTCTCGATCCTAGCAATCCGGATCGCATTTATATTGCGATCTCGGCCGCGGGCGCGTTTCGCACAGATGACGGCGGCGCAACGTGGAAGCCGATCAATAAAGGGCTTTACTCCAAATACATTCCAAATCCGACGGCGGAGATCGGTCACTGCGTGCATCACGTGGCGATGAATCCGAAACGTCCGGGCGTGCTGTTTATGCAAAAGCACTGGGACGTGATGCGCTCGGACGATGCTGGAGATCAATGGACGAAGATCAGCGGGAACTTGCCGACCGATTTTGGTTTTGTGATCGACATACACGCGCACGAACCGGAGACCGTTTATGTCCTCCCCATCAAGAGCGACGGCGAGCATTACGTGCATGAGGGCAAGCTCCGAGTCTTCCGAAGCCGCACCGGAGGCAACGAGTGGGAACCGCTGACCAACGGACTTCCGCAGCAGAATTGTTATGTAAACGTTCTGCGTGACGCGATGGCCGTGGATACGCTGGATGACTGCGGCATTTATTTCGGAACGACTGGTGGACAGGTATACGTGTCGCCCAACGCGGGGGATTCGTGGTCCCCGATCGTCCGAGACTTGCCGGCGGTGCTGTCGGTGGAAGTGCAGACCCTGAAATGACGCGGCGTCATAAACAAAGGGCCCGACTCTCGCCGGGCCCTTCGGTTTTAGCGCTGGTAATGGTTACGCCGGACGCCGTCGTACTTTCCGGCTTGCATGCAGCACTTCTTGAAATCTATGGCCGGAACCGCACGGACAAAGGTCATTCCTGCCAAGTTTCTCGAAGAGCTCTTTGTCGTTACCAACAACGCGGAAAGCCCGGCTTAACTCTTGTTTCGGACGGGAATCCCTTCCGACGCTTGCGGCTCGGCTCGAACAAGAATTCGTTATTCACGGCAGTTCTCCTTTCAAATGGATTGCCCGTCACATCCGAAAGGGATACTGTCTCTGACATTTTACATTGAGCGCATGGCAGTAATCACCGAAGCCGGTTCAGGGACAAAGGCCATATGATCCGAGTCGAGTTGCCGCAACATCTGCGAACGCTGGCGCACGTCGGGCACGAGGTGCAGGTCGAGGTCGTTGGCCCCGTCACGCAGCGGTCGGTGCTTGACGCGCTGGAGGCAGCTTATCCGATGTTGCGAGGAGCAATTCGCGATCACGTTACGTTCCAGCGGCGCGCCTTCCTGCGCTTCTTTGCTTGCCAGGAAGACTGGACGCACGAGTCGCCCGATGCGCCCTTACCAGAAGCCGTCGCTTCGGGGAAGGAGCCCTTCCTGGTGATTGGGGCAATCGCTGGGGGCTAGTTCCGCAGTCGTTCTACCCAAGATCTGCGACCCCGACGGCGCCTGGGGAATCTGATTAAGAGGCGCTGCACGAATGTCGGAGGCGAACGTGAAACTGAATCATCTCAACCTGACCGTTTCCAACGTTCCGGATGCACACAAGTTTCTGGAAAAGTATTTCGGATTAAAGGGCTATCACGGCATGGAACCACGCGATGGCATGAGCTTTATGTCTGACGACAGCGGCATGTTGCTGGCTCTGTTCCGTGCCGCCAAAGGGACGGACGCGAAGTATCCTACAGGATTTCACATCGGCTTTATCCAGGAGAGCGAAGAACAGGTCAACCAGATCAATCAGCGCTTGCGGGACGATGGGTATCAGGTTCCCGCTCCGGCGCGTCTTCACGGCTCGTGGACATTCTATTTTCAGGCGCCTGGAGGGTTTACGGTCGAGGTGCTCCGCTAAGCCTGATACCCCTGGCGACGTGGTGAGAAAAAAGCAGATTCCTCGATCGCTCCGCTCTTCGGAATGACAAACTTTCGAAAGACGGATCGTCCGCCTCAGCCCCTACGCCTGATTCCGGTGCCAATGCATCTGCCAGCCTAGATATCGCACCGCGGCTTCGTACACTGCGCCAGCCGTCGCTGAGAAATTTGCCGCCACGTGGTGTTCGAATCCGTTCTCGCAGATGTAATGAAGTAATTTCTGCAGTCCTGCAATCTGCACCACCCCGACGCCGCCGAAAGTATTCAACGAGTCAGAGGTAAATGAGCCCTCGCCGACGTATCCACGGATCAAGCCGACCGTGTCATCGGTCGAGAATCTGGCAAAGCTCATGGCGCCGGGCTTCACACGGCCCACGACCGTTCCGAAGGTGTTGTCCTTGCCGACGGTTCCCGCGATGATCTCCTGGAAATCCATGCGGACATCCTGGAAGAAGTGCTTCGGCAGATTGCTGCAGTGGAAGCAGACAGCTTTATTCGGATCGTCGCCGTAGTTGTTGTTCCAGTCGAGCAGGGCGCTGGGCGTTTGGGACGCGAGCGCCAGCGCGTGCATGCTGAGCGTGCCACAGACATCGACCTCGCAAGCGGCCGGGAACAAATTGTTGCTCATCATGCTCATGATGGTGCAAGGCACAACGCCGAAATACTCTTCCATCGAAGTCCAGCACTGCACCGCGCTGATGCGGACATCGGTTTGCTTCATCCAGTCGTCGATAACGAAGCCAAGCTTCGCCATCTTGATCAATGCCGCATCGGGAACGCCGCTAGTCGTCACATATTTGCGAATCTCGGTTAACTTGCCCTGCACACCGGAGTGGTCGTCTTTCAGCTTGGCAATGCGGCCGAAAACTTCCGAAAGATCGAGAGTCTCCGTCGAGATGCCGGAGGCTTCGAGCAACTTCTCGCTGTAGCGCACGGTGTTGAACGCAGTCGGACGAGCTCCGATGCTACCAACGCGCAGGTTGCGCATCCCATTCGCGACGCGGCATACTGCGGCAAACCAAGCGAGATCGGCTTCAAACTCTTTCGAGTCGGGGCTGACCGTATGCAGTTTGGTCAGCGAATACGGGATGCCGTACTGACGGAGGTTATTGCATGCCGACATCTTCCCGCAGAAGCTGTCGCGGCGATGCAGGATGGTCATTTTCGAAGCGTCATCCGGCGTGGCCTGTACCAGCACCGGCACGTCCAAGCGCGCCAGCCGCATCGTGTCGGCGATGGCTCGCTCGTCACCAAAGTTTGGAAGCGAAACGATGACGCCGTCGATCTTGTCGCGATTCTTCTGAAACAACGCCGCGCAGCGCTTCGCTTCCTCGTGGGTCTCGACTGCTCCATGCTTGCTGTCCTCCGGACCGAGCACAATCGAATCCATGCCCGCCTTCGATAGCGCTTGAATCATCTCCTCGCGCCCGGACTTGGCCAACTGATCGGGAAAGAACCCGCGGTTACCGATGATGACGCCCATCGTCATTTTCTTTTCGGACATATGAATCCTTCTTAGCCTCTACGAAATACAGCGATTAGGAATTACTCGACATGCGCGCACGCTCACGAGCGGGGGAAAAACGCAGGCTGAAAAACAAGCCCAGCACCAGCAACACTGCTCCCCACCAAACGTTGGCGTGGAGGTTATAGAGCACAACCTGGTTCGCCGGAGGAGAGATGAGTTCATAAATTCCCGTGGCGCAGATCACAGCTCCATTGAACGCCAAAGAAATCCCGATAAAGAACCAGATCGACAACGATCCGCCGGATTTCATCGTTTCCTCCTACCAGAAAATGACTTGCAGTATCAGAAACACAATCGCAACTACGATGCCCCAAAAGATTGGGCTTTGGATCATTCTGACGCGCTCTTGTTTCGGAATGGCCGTCAGGCCGTAGACCAAGTCTTTTAACTCCTCGTCGGATTTCGGCTTGGTCATCAGGCTGACCACCACCGTGACGATGACACAGATCAGCCAGCACCACAGTGCCCGGAACATGTTCTGCGCCTGATCCTGAGCTTTATCCGACAGGGCTAGATAACGTACCGACGAGGGATCCAATTTCCCCCAGGAGTACATTCCGACCGACGAAAGCGTGCCCGCGAGCAATCCCCAGAAGCCACCGGCTTTGGTTGCGCGTTTCCACAGCATGCCCAGAATGACCGTACCGAACAGCGGCGCAATGAAGAAACTGAACAGCGCCTGGACGTAGTCCATGATGCTCTGTGCGTGCATCACGAGATAGGCGGTTCCAATACTGATTGCCACGCCAATGACCGTGACCCAGCGGCCCATCTTGACTTTGCCTTCGTCGGTGGCGTTCTTGTTGATCAGCGCGCCGTAAATGTCATAGGTCCAAACCGTCGTGAAGGCGCTCACGTTCCCCGCCATGCCGGACATGAAACCCGCAATCAAGGCAGTGATTCCAAGGCCGAGCAGTCCAGGGCCGCAGTAGCGAGCCAACATCAGCGGCAAGACTTCGTCATATCCGTGCAACCCCTGCGCCTGTCCCTCTTTCGACCACGCCAGGTCGGCGGGAACCAGGTGCAGCAGGCTACCGGTGTGCGGATCGCGCAGCAGCGCTAGACCAAGCAGACCCGGAAGGATGACGATAAACGGAACCAGCATCTTGAATGCGGCGCCAATAATGGGCGCGAGTTCCGCCGAACGCAGATCCTTCGCCGACAAAACGCGCTGCACGACCAGAAAATCGGTCGTCCAATAGCCCATGGCGATGACAGCTCCCAACCCGAACACGATGCCGGCCCAATTGATTCCCATCGGGTTATCGCCGAAGTTTCCCAAAGTCGACCACAGATGCGTATAAGCACCGGGATTGGCAGCGTGCCGTTCCGTCAAATTCAGCAGAATCTTTGCCTTTAGTCCGTCCCACCCGCCCGCTTCGATGAGGCCAAGAATTGGGATGAGCAGCGCGCCGGCCCAGATCAGAAAGAACTGCAACACTTCATTGAAGATCGCGGATCGCAGTCCCCCGAGAGCAACGTAAATGGCTACGGTTACTGATGACACCAGGATGCTGAAGTTGATATCCCATCCCAGGACGACCTTCATCACAACGGCCATCGCGTACATGTTGATGCCGCTCATCAGAACGGTCATCAGCGCAAACGAAATCGAGGAAAGAGCCTGACTGTCCTGACCGAAACGCAGCTTGAGATAACCCGGCACCGAGTGTGTTTTACACACGTAGTAAAACGGCATCATGATCAGCGCCAGAAACAGCATCGAGGGGATGGCGCCGATCCAATACCAGTGTGCCGCGAGAATCCCGTACTTATAGGAATTGCCGGCCCACCCCATGAGTTCGAGCGATCCCAGGTTCGCCGAGAGGAAGGCAAGGCCTGCGACCCACGCCGTCATCTCGCGTCCGGCCATGAAGAAATCCTCGCCGGTATTGGCCTGCTCTTTCAGGTAAAGGCCAATGGTCAGCACGAGGGCAAAATAGAAAATGATGATGACCAGATCGACTGGCGAGAGATGGACCAGGGTGGAGGACCTGAAGAGAAGGAGCGCAGGGTTCATTGAGTCTTGACCTGTCCGTAGTAGGCGTTGCGACCATGTTTGCGCAAAAAGTGCTTGTCGTGAAGTTCGCGGGTAAGAGGCCCCGATTCGGCATTGATGGATAGTGTATGAAGAGCCATCTTTGCGACGTATTCCAGAATCACCGCGTTGTGGGCAGCCGAAGCGGCAGTTGGTCCCCAGCAAAAAGGAGCGTGGCCTGCGACCAGCACCGCAGGAATAGTTTCAGGATCGCGCTTTGCGATCTTGCGGCAAATGGCTTTGCCAGTTTCCAGTTCGTAGTCGCCTTCGATTTCTGATGGATGCAAACGATCTGTCACCGGAACCGGCCCGTGAAAATAATCCGCGTGAGTCGTACCAAAACAGGGAATTGGCGTTTCCGCCTGGGCCCACGCCGTGGCAAATTCAGAGTGCGTGTGGGCCACTCCGCCAATGCTAAGAAACTGCCGGTACATCTCCAGGTGCGTGGGAAGGTCGGAGGAGGGCCGCAGGTTGCCTTCGACGATAGTCCCTTCGAGATCAGAAATAACCATATGGGCGGGGGTCAGTTCCTCGTATGGGACGCCGCTTGGCTTAATCGCCACGAGTCGTTCACCGCGGTCGATTCCACTGGCGTTTCCGAACGTATAGAGGACAAGGCCGCGCCGAACCAGTTCCAGATTTGCTTCCAGCACCTCTTCGCGCAGCGTCTTAAGCAGCATTGGGAAAATGCGGGTCCTGAATGCCAGATTTCAACCGACGAATATTACTTTCGCGTAAACGTTTACGCAACGGAACATTAAACGGACACGCGTACCTTTGTCAAAGATTTCGCGCCACAAGGTCTCTCACCACAGGGGCCACAGGGGCACACTGGGAAATGCACTACTTTCTTCCTCTTTTACTCTAATAAGAGGCTTTCACTTTCCAGTAGACGGCGTAGCGCTCGTGAATCACCTTGTAGAGGGGAACTAGGTCGAACTCTTCCGGCTGGCCCACCGCGCGGAATGCGAGCGACTGTTTCGGATCCGGCTCAATCCATGCCAATGGATGGGCGGCATTGGCTGTGATGTCGGGTACTTTGATCTGCGTCCCGAGTTTCGGGCCGGCGCCACTGAACGCCATATCGTTGGTGACCGTTTCGAATCGACCGGCCAAAACGAGCGGACCGTACATCGCTGCCTGGATTGTCTCGTCGTCGGGCATGGGATCGGCGTGCAATCCCATCGGCAGACTGAGTTCAATTTTGTCTCCGGTCTTCCAGAGGCGATCCAGAGTGAGATAGCTGCTGGGGCTGGTAAAGACGGCGAGGGCAGTTCCGTTAATTTTCACGCTGCCGCCTTGAACCCAGTACGGAATGCGCAGGTTGATCGCGAGTTGCTGTGGCCTCTCGGAGGAGATGACGATCGTCGTTCCCTGCTCTTCTGGGAAGCGGGTTTCCTGCTTGAGGTGCAAGCCTTTTTCCCGCCAGTCCAGACTTGAATCGATGTAAAGATTTACGTAGAGCGCGTTGTCGCCGTGAAAGTAAATCGTGTCGGCCAACTTCGCATATTCCTCGGAACCAGTTCCGGTGCAGCACCAGAACGCATCGAACGGCTTGCCGAAGGTCTTCCAGTATCCCGAGGCAAGCGGCAGGTAATACATCATCGTGCCATCCTCAGGATTAATCGTGCCGAGGCGGTGATTGAACAGAGTGCGCTCGTAGTAGTCCATGAGGTGGGCGTCCGCAGTCCAGCCAAATAAATGGCGGGTCAACTTCATCATGTTGTAGGCACAGCAACATTCGGTAGTATCGGGAGCGAGCTCGGTGGAAAGCTTGCCGGGGTCGGTGTTCCACGATTCACCGTTGCTGGTGCCACCCGTGCAATAGGAACGCTCGCTGACCACTTCCTCCCAGAAATATTCGGCAATATCGCGATAGCGGCGCTCGCCGGTAAGTTCGTAGTAACGCGCGGCGGCAATCACCTGGGGAATGTGCGTGTTGACGTGCAGGCCTTTGAGTTCGTCGCGGTGTCCGGCAAGAGGATCAAAAAAAGCCTTCTTGTCGAAGCGCTGCGCGATCTCGAGATACTCTTGCTTGCCCGTGACCGCGTAGAGATGGCAGAGGACTTCGCCCATGCCTCCGAACTCCGTGCCGAGCACACGTTGCATGTGTTCGTAGCTGAGCGGCTGGGCGTAGAGATCTACCCAGGAAGCCATCTTCTGAGCGATGTCGAGCGCCGGCTCGTTACCGCAGTACACATACATGTCGAGGAGCCCGGCCATGATTTTGTGGATGGTGTAGAACGGCGCCCAGACGCGCTGGCGCTCTCGCAGGCGATCGAAGAATTCGACGGGGAACGCACTCAGATAGCCGCTTTTCAAGGCAGTCTGGCACTTACTAAGCTCTGCCACTACGGTTGCGGCATTTTTCTTTAGATCCTCGTCTCCAGTTGCGGCGTACATGAGCGCGCAGGCGGAAAGGTAGTGTCCGCCGGCATAGTGGCCGCGGAGTTCGCAGTCGGGAGCCTCCCAGCCTCCTAGAGGTAAGGCGCTAGTCGGGAGGCCCGCGTTGATTCGGAACGTGTGTAGTAAGCGGTCGGGAGGCAGCGAATGCAGATACCGACGATCGGCTTCCATCGCGACCTTGCAGGGGCCGTCTCCCAGACGCACTTGCGTCAAGGGGAACGGAAGAACTTTCCAGGGCACCTTCTCGTTCGACAGCTTGCCACTTTGGCGGCCACTGTCAATCACCGGGTCTTGCAGAACACTGCCTCCCAAGACCGCAGGAACGAATGCGGAGCCAGCTACACCGGCGGCTGCAGACAAGAAATGCCTGCGGGACCATCGTCCAAATTGCGACATCGAGATTCCTCCTGCGCCCGAGTGCAGCGTTACCGGATATTGTCTACACTAATCAGCAAATTGGCGAGGGTTCAAGCTGGTGTAGGACGTCCTCTCGATCACGAAGCGCACAAAGGTTCACGAAGGAAGATCGGATTCAACCGCAGACATGCAGAGCGCACCCTATGACGTGGTCATCATCGGGTCAGGCATCGTAGGTGTCGCTTGCGCGGACGAGTTCACGCGTCGCGGAATGAAAGTCGCGATCGTTGAGCGCGACGTTGTCGGTGGAGGCGCCACCGCCGCCGGAATGGGCCACATCGTCGTCATGGACGATTCAGAGGCCCAGTTCGCTTTGACGCGGTATTCGCAGCAGCTTTGGCAGGTGTTGCGGACTGAGGTACCGGATGACGTTGAGTACGAGCAATGCGGGACGATCTGGGTGGCCACCGATGACGAGGAAATGGCCGAGGTACTACGAAAGCGCGAGTACTACCGACAGAGAGCCGTCCCGACCGAGTTGCTCGATGCCAAGACCTTGCAGTCAGTCGAGCCGAATCTCCGAAGCGGGATGGCCGGGGGGCTCCTGGTTCCGGAAGATGCGGTGGTTTATCCGCCGTGTGCGGCTCAGTTTATGGTCGAACGCGCGCAGAAACGTGGAGCGGTGATCCATCTCGGCCGATCCATCGCGAAAATCGGGCATGGACAGGTACATTTCTCAGACGGATCAGTCCTGCAGGCGGACAGGATCGTAAATGCGGCAGGAGCTTGGGCCGGGGAGTTGACTCCTGGAGTAGAGATCAAGAAGCGCAAGGGACACCTCGTCATTTCGGATCGTTATCCAGGATTCTTGCGGCATCAGTTGGTCGAGCTTGGCTATCTGAAGAGTGCGCATTCGGTCGCGGGCGATTCGGTGGCATTCAACGTACAGCCACGGCGGACCGGACAAATCCTGATCGGCTCGTCGCGGCAATATGGCGCTGAACACAAGGAAGTGGACTCAGACATTTTGCGGCGCATGCTGCAGCGCGCGAAGGAGTACATGCCGGGGATAGGGTCGATGTCTGCGGTTCGAACCTGGACCGGCTTTCGGGCGGCAACACCGGACAAGTTGCCGCTGATTGGTCCGTGGCCGGAAGACGAGTCTCTATTCCTGGCGACGGGGCATGAGGGGCTGGGGATCACGACCTCGTTGGCAACGGCCAAAATTCTCGTGGATCAGATCACCGGAGCGAAACCGGAGATTCCGATCGAATCGTATCTGCCCTCGCGGGTTAACAAGGAGTCGGTCCATGCCTAGCGAGATCACCTTGACATTGAATGGTGCCACGGTCTCGGTGCCGGCGGGCGCGACCGTCGCGATTGCGATGGCGATGGCAGGTCACGCATGTCGAAACTCTGTAACCGGCGAGCCTCGAGGACCATTGTGCGGCATGGGAATCTGCTTTGAATGCCGGGTCGCGATCAATGGCCGAGCACACTGCCGAAGCTGCCAGATCGTTTGCCAGCCTGATATGGACGTCAGAACCGATGAGTAACGAATCGGAGAAGAAATTCGACGTTCTGGTAGTCGGCGGAGGACCGGCCGGGCTGTCGGCCGCGGCAAGGGCAGCGGAATGCGGGGTCCGAGTCGGAATCGTGGACGACAATCCAACATTCGGTGGGCAGATCTGGAGAGGATCGCTGGAAGGCGGAGAGAGCGCCGATGCGGTGAAATGGAGCGGTTTGTTGTCGAGTTCCGCAGTCACAAAATTGTGCGGGATGAGAATTTTCGATCAGCCGGAGCCGGGCGTACTCCTAGCGGAAGGGTCGAGCGATCTCCGTGAATTGCACTGCGCGAAATTGATTCTGGCGACAGGAGCGCGAGAGCGATTCCTGCCATTTCCCGGCTGGACGCTACCGAATGTGATGGGCGCCGGTGGAATGCAGGCGATGGTCAAAGCCGGTCTGCCGATTCGAGGGAAGCGCGTGATCGTTACGGGAACCGGTCCACTGTTGCTGGCCGTAGCCGCATATCTAAGGAGAATGGGCGCTACGATTCTGACGATTTGCGAGCAGGCGACGTGGAGCAGCCTCGCGAGATTCGCTGCGGCTATGGCGGCCTATCCCGGAAAGATCGCACAGGCGTTACAGTTGAAGAGAGAACTCGCGGGCATTCGGTTCGAGGCGAACGCGTGGACGGTTGCGGCTCACGGCAGGCGGCATCTGGAGTCGGTCACGATATCGCGGCACGGCAGAATGGAAAGTTTCGCGTGCGATTATCTGGCATGCGGATTTCATCTGGTTCCGAACGTTGAACTGCCACTGTTGATGGGATGCCAGATCAGCGACGGCTTTGTGCAAGTGGATGAAATGCAGCAGACGTCGGTTGCAGGACTCTTCTGCGCGGGCGAGCCGACCAGCATCGGAGGCGTGGAACAAGCGCTGGTTGAAGGGCAGATTGCCGGACTCGCGGCTGCCGGCGAATCGACCAGGGCGCGATCCATGTTTGGGAAGCGGCGGAGAGCGAAGCGGTTCGCACGGCTACTGGATCGAACTTTCCAGTTGCGATCCGAACTGAAGCATCTGTCCGCAGAAGACACCATTGTCTGCCGGTGCGAAGACGTTGCATATTCGCGCTTGCAAGCGCATACGTCGTGGCGGACGGCAAAACTGCAAACGCGCTGCGGCATGGGGCCTTGTCAGGGTAGAGTTTGCGGACCGGCGACCGAGTTTTTTTTCGGTTGGAGTCCAGACTCGGTTCGACCGCCAATCTTTCCGGCGCGCATCGAAAGTCTGGCGACGAACGTAGCGCACACAAACGAAACGGCGGAGAATGCGATGTCAGGAGGTACAGCATGAACTGGAAGGGCGTGATGCCCGCCATCACAACTTGCTTCAACGAAGATCTCAGCGTTGACCACGGCTTCGTAAGCAAACATTGCCAATGGTTATTGGAAAACGGCTGCACCGGCGTCGTCGCTCTGGGCTCGTTGGGCGAAGGCGCGACCTTGTCGTTCGACGAGAAGCGGGAAATTCTCCGCACCTGCGTGAAAGCAGTTCGCGGGCGAGGCCTCGCAGTGGGAGCAATCTCTGCGCTTTCGACCGCCGAGGCTGTAGCGTTGGCAAGAATGGCTGCGGACGTGGGTTGCGACGGGCTCATGGTGCTGCCTCCGTATGTGTATCAGGGAAATTGGCGGGAGATGAAGGCGCACGTGACCGCCGTGATTTCGGCAACATCTGTTCCCTGCATGCTTTACAACAACCCCATCGCATACGGAACTGACTTTCTTCCGGAACAGATTCAAGAACTGGCAGCCGAGAACAAGAATCTGGAGGCCGTGAAAGAATCGAGCGCGGATGTTCGACGCGTCTCGGCCATTCGAGCGTTGCTCGACCACCGGCTCGCGATCTGCGTCGGAGTCGACGATGCTGTACTTGAAGCCGTTCGAATGGGAGCTACGGGATGGATCGCTGGATTGGCAAATGCCCTGCCACGCGAATCGGTCGAACTGTTCAACCGCGGCATCAAAGACGAGAAGGTGTTTGAGCTGTATCGTTGGTTTCTGCCATTGCTCCGCATGGATACGGTTCCGAATTTCGTTCAGCTCATCAAATTAGTGCAGGCTGAGGCGGGAATGGGAAATGCGCGAGTCCGTCCGCCCCGCCTGGAGTTGACTGGCGAGGAGCTTGAACCCAACAGACGAATTATCCGCGACGCGCTGCAACGCCGGCCTCAGCCGGTGGGCAATTACGCGTTGCCGATTGGAAGATAAATGCAGGCATCCAAAGTAGAGCTGTCAGGGAGGTCGCTGATAGATTTGCGCGAGGGCGCGGGCACAAGCGACGCCTTTCATGGAGTCGACCCAACAACGGGTGAAGACCTCCCGCCAGGATTCGCGTCAGCTACCGCAGAAGAAATCGAGTTGGCGGCGCGCCTGGCCGAGGAAGCTTTCGATGTGTACCGCCGAATTTCGGGACACGAGCGAGGCGCGTTCTTGCGCAAGATCGCCGCGAACATTGAAGCGATTGCAGCGGAACTCATCGAACGCGCCGGGAAAGAAACGGCGCTGCCACCAGCGCGATTGCAATCCGAGACCGCGCGCACCTGCGGGCAACTTCGGCTGTTCGCGCAAGTTGCAGAAGAGGGATCGTGGGTGAACGCACGCGTTGACCGGGCTGATCCGGAGCGCAAGCCGCTGCCAAAACCCGACATTCGTTCGATGCTGCGTCCGCTCGGTCCAGTCGTCGTATTCGGAGCAAGTAATTTTCCCTTGGCATTTTCGGTTGCTGGTGGTGATACGGCATCCGCGCTGGCTGCGGGAAACACCGTGGTCGTGAAGGCCCATCCCGCTCATCCGGGCACAAGCGAGTTAGTCGGACGCGCGATTCAGGCGAGCGTTCGCGCGTGCGGTCTTCCGGAAGGAGTGTTCTCCCTTCTCTTCGATGCAGGCACGCGGGTTGGCACCGAACTCGTGAAACATCCATTGATCAAAGCGGGCGGGTTTACTGGATCGCACCGCGCAGGGAGAGCACTGATGGATCTGGCCGCGGCGCGTCCGGAGCCGATTCCCTTCTTTGCGGAAATGGGAAGCACAAATCCGATGTTCATTCTGCCGGGTGCACTGCGAGAAAGGGGCGAGGCCATCGCCACGGGACTGCACTCGTCGTTCACACTGGGAGGCGGGCAATTCTGCACTAAACCCGGGTTGGTCTTCGTGCCCGACGGTGCCGAAGCGGCAGCGTTTACCGAAAAGTTGAGCGAACTCGTAGCTACATCGCCTTCGTTTCACATGCTGACCGGAGGGATCTCTTCTTCGTACGACGCTGCAGTATCCAATCGTAAATCCAAGACTTCAACAACGGCCATTGCGGAAGGTTCGCGAGCATCTGGTGGATTCACCGCTCAGCCGGCATTGTTTGAAACGGATGGCGCGACGTTTCTGAAGTCCCAGCTACAGGAAGAGATTTTTGGTCCAACGACATTGCTCGTGCATCACTCCAACCGTGAGCAAGCTCTGGCGATTGCCAGGTCGCTCGATGGGCATCTTACGGCGACGATCCACGGCACCGAGAAAGATCTGAAAGACTACGCCGATCTGATCGCGATTCTTGAAAGAAAAGTCGGACGGCTATTGTTCAACGGCTTTCCGACCGGGGTCGAAGTGACGCACGCGATGGTGCATGGCGGCCCATATCCTTCCACTTCGGATGGGCGGTCGACGTCGGTGGGAAGCCTGGCCATCTTTCGGTTTGCACGGCTCGTTTGCTACCAGGGCTTTCCGGACAGCGCACTTCCCGATGAGTTGAAGAACGGGAATCCGCTTGGTATCTGGCGCATGGTCGATGGCACGACGATGCGCGAGGCCGTCACCGTGCCTGCCACTCAACCATAAGAAGATCGCTTAGATCTGGTAGTCGATGTCTTCCATGATCCTCTGCAGGGAGGGGGAAAGCGGCTCGCCAGTGGTTCCGGGTCTTTCCAGCTGCTGCACCCGCTCGCGAAGCTTGTGCACTTCCGCAGCGACTGCAGCGAGAGCTTCGGAGAGAGGGTCGTTGATCTGCTTGGGATCGGTGATTACGACGCGTTTGCCCTCGCGGAAGATGATGTGGCCTGGAACTCCAACGACCGTCGAATGGTCAGGAACGTTGCGCAGAACGACGGACCCGGCACCGATACGTGAATTTTTTCCAATGGTGATATTGCCGAGAATCTTCGCTCCGCCACCGACGACCACACTGTCTTCAATCGTGGGATGGCGCTTGCCGTGCTCTTTGCCTGTGCCTCCGAGAGTCACGCCCTGATAGAGAGTCACGTCATCGCCGACGATCGTAGTCTCGCCGATCACGACACCCATTCCATGATCGATAAATAAGCGGCGACCGATCTTGGCTCCGGGATGAATCTCGATTCCAGTCAGCCAACGCGCAACCTGAGACAGCCAACGCGCGGAAAGGAAAAGGCGATGATTCCAGAGCCAATGATGGATGCGGTAGAACCAGACGGCGTGCAGCCCGGAATAGCAGAGAAAAACTTCCAGGCGAGACTTGGCCGCGGGATCGTGCTCCATCACGTTAGCCACGTCTTCGCGAATTAGCGAGAACAGGTGCGGCATGGAATTAGATCAAGCCGGCAGCTCGGCCGTGGGAATCTGCAAGGCCTTCTCCCGCAATTCTTGAAACAAGATGCTGCTGAGATAGCGCTCGCCAAACGATGGCAGGATCACGACGATCAGCTTGCCGGCATTTTCCGCTCGACGCGCCACGTTCAAAGCTGCAACGACCGCGGCTCCGGAAGAGATGCCGACGAATAATCCTTCTTCGAGAGGAAGCCGCCGCGCCATGGCGATGGCTTCATCATTCGTCACCGTGATGACTTCATCGATGTAATCGCGGCGAAGAATGCTAGGAACGAATCCCGCGCCGATACCCTGAATCTTGTGCGGAGATGGTTTTCCACCAGAAAGAACGGGACTGTCGGCTGGCTCCACAGCTATGGCTTTGAACAACGGCTTCTTCGGCTTGATGTATTCGGATATGCCGGTGATCGTGCCGCCCGTGCCGACTCCGGAGATCAGAATATCGACGCGACCATCAGTGTCGTTCCAGATCTCAGGGCCTGTGGTCTCGAAGTGAATTTTCGGATTGGCAGGATTGTCGAATTGTTGCAGCATGTAGCCGTTGGGATTATTGGCGAGAATTTCCTTTGCCTTCAGAATCGCGCCCGTCATGCCACGCGGGCCCGGAGTCAGAACAATTTCCGCGCCGAATGCCAGCAGGAGTACACGCCGCTCAAGGCTCATGGTCTCGGGCATCGTCAGGATGAGTTTGTAACCTTTGACTGCAGCGACAAATGCCAGGCCGATGCCTGTGTTGCCGCTTGTGGGCTCGACCAACACGGTTTCGCCAGGCTGGATTTTCCCTGCGCGCTCGGCTTCGAGAATCATGCTCACGCCGATGCGGTCTTTCACGCTGGCAAGCGGATTCTGGCTTTCGAGTTTCGCCACGACTTCGGCGACACAGCCTTGGGTGACTTTGTTCAGCCGGACTAATGGAGTATTTCCGATCAGCTCCGTGACATCCTTGGCAATTTTCATGGTGTGTACGCTCCGAACATTCGCACAATGCGGCTGGCGCCGCAGCCAGTAATACTAGCAAGTTACTCGACTTTCCGAAAGCGGAGGAACTCGCCGAACCCGGGCAAGTGCGCGGCCCGAAGGGCAGCGATAGGTCGAGGTTGGGCCTTGTTGGAATTGCCGTGCGGTTGAGCTTAGCGGTGGGCGAGCCCGTAGGCTACGGCGAAAGCTGAGCCTCCAAGATTCACCACGGAGACGGCGCGTTCCAGTTGGTGATGACCGGTCTTATGAAAGAAATAGCTGATGCCGATGACGCCGGCCGTTTCTCCCACGAAGTTCACTGCCAAGCCAGTTGTGGAACTGCCAAACATACGGACCACCGGATTCAGTTCCTGGCCTCCGCTCTGCAAATTCGCGCGGGTAACAGCAAAGTCTGCGCCGTTCAGCGCAACCGTCGCCGCGAAGAGTATTTGATTTTGCCGGTCCCAGAATCGGTGAGGAGCTTCAGTGAACGAGGGCGTCAGAACGACGGGCACAGCAGGCTCGACCGACGGAGTAGGAGAGTCAGGCAGCGGTCCCTGAGCGAACAAGGATTGACTGAGGATTCCACTTGCCAAGAGAGCCAGAGAGCAAAATCGAAGAATCTTAGATGAAGCTTGGGAGGTCATAAGTGCCCGCTTGCGGCAGGGCACTTGGGGAAGGGCAATCTGGTGTCCGCGAACCGCACATTAGAATCGCAGCAACCCATTGAGAACTAGATGGTTAGATTTCGTTCTCGCGAACACCGCCAGCGATTGTGCACAATTTTGCAGGTCTCTGCCACTGTTTTTTCTGTTTCACTGGCAATTTTCACTTCTTATAAACAATTCCGCCCTTCATGACGAAGCCCACATTCCCCAAGACGGAGATGTCTTCTAAAGGATCGCCTGTGACTGCTATCAGATCTGCCAGATAGCCGGGCTCAAGCGACCCGATCTGGCCATTCCAACCGAGCAGTTTTGCTCCGTTCAGCAAGTCGGCTTGCAACACCCCAAGCGGAGACATGCCATACTTCACCATCAAGATCAACTCGCGGGCTTGCGTGCCGTGAGGAAACGGCCCGACGTCGGATCCGACGGCCATGGGAATCGCAGCTGCGAGTTGCTTTTTGAATTCCTTCACCTTCAGATCGAGGACTTGGTGTTCGCGCGCGCTTTGTTCGGTCGTGGCGGCATGCTCGGCGAAGTATTCGAAGATCGTGAAGGTTGGCACGGCAAAGATTTGTTTCTCTTTCATCAGGCGCATCGTCTGGTCGCTCAGCTGATCGGCGTGATCGATGGAGACGACTCCCGCTTGCGCTGCATACAACGTTCCCGGCTCCCCGGTGGCGTGAACCGCAACGTGCTTCCCGAGGCGGGCCGCCTCTTTCACAGCCGCTTCCAGTTGCGGCTCCGTGTACTGGTAGGGAGTCGAGAGCGCGCCGTCTTTTACGGAATCCGCACCGGTCTCATAAACCTTGATGAAGTCCGCGCCCTCTTTGAACTGCTGGCGCATGACGGCGACTAACTCGTCCGCGTTGTTGGCATAGTTTGCGTTGGGCAGAACACGCTGTTCGGGGTTGTACCCGATGGCGTCCTCGTGACCTCCGAGAATATTGATAGCGTTTCCGCTGATGCGCAGACGCGGTCCGGGAATCAAGCCTGCATTGATCGCATTGCGGACTGCCGTATCGGCGGATCCCGCGCCTTCTGTCCCCATGTCGCGCTCGGCAGTGAATCCTGCCATCAAGTCGTCGCGCGCGGCTAGCGTGGCCGTGATCGTGCGCAGCGGTACGGACTCCTCCACCGTCTGCAAATCCTCAGCGCCTGGATGGAGGAAAAGATGGATGTGAGCATCGATCAGCCCGGGGAGCAGGGTGTGGTCGCCAAGATCGATGATCTCGGCTCCAGGCGGGTGCTTGACCGACGTTCCGACCTCAACTATGCGGTCTGCTTCAACCAAAACCTCGCCGGGCTTCACTATCTTTCCAGCTTTTACATCGAGGAGACGAGCGGCGTGCAGGACGATGGGATGCAGTGAAACTGGTGCAGTCTGGGAACTGGCATTGGGCACCAGCAGGAGAGAGCAAAAGAGCAATATCGTAAGCGGCGTTCGATTCGTCATGGCCCGCAAGAGTACCACTGCGAGTTGGCGGTTTCCAGATGGACAGTCGCAGGTTTTGTGATTGAAATCACAAGTTTGGGTAAAAGGAGTCACACCTGACCCGGGGCGAAATCTGCGAGACTCGATCATCTGGTTATGAATGATTTTGGGGTCCTCAACAATCGAAAACGCGCGTTGATTGCTCTCCTCCACTCTTTCGTATTCCTTGGAGTGGCCGGGCATGGCTTCATGAGTCCGAAGTTTGGCATCCTGCACCGCTCTATTGCGACCGGAGATGTCGTTCTTATCTCGATTTATATGATTGTCGCGTCGATCTTGGCTTGGCTGGTCAGTCTTTCGCGATGCATGCGAGAGCGGATCTACTTCGCTCTCTGCACGAGTAGTGCGACCTTCGGCCTTTTACGGACCATTTTCGGAGACCCGGCGATTCCTGCCGCCCAATATCTGCGAGTCATCCTGCTCAGTTCCGCCGTCGTCGTCGGAACACTAATTCTTCGTTCGTTTTCGCGCCCCGCAGCTGGGCAAATCCTCCCCGATTAAACGAATTCCGCCAAGAAAGAAAGCCGCCCGGAGAAGATCCCGGGCGGCCGAATGGTCAAGCGAGGTTTCGTCCTCACCCCAACTGTAAGTCAGGACAGGAAGAATTCTTTTGTGAGAGTGGCCCAGTCTTCATCGGGCATGTGTGCCGTCAAATCATCGACCGCTACGCCGCCGTCTTGTGCGAGCGCTCCGGCCAACATCGGCATTTTGTTGCGAAGCTGCAGAGCAGCCGACTCGGTCCACAGGCGCGCAAGCGTGCCGCCGAGCAGGTTGCGGAAGTTAATCTTCGAGTCGGGAGCTTGCACCGTCACGAGCCAGCCTTCGCCGTAGGGATCTTTGCGCGCGAGGTCAGGATTCTTCGCCACAGCTTCGTTGACGTCCGTGATGGTGCCTTCGATCGGGGAAACCATGTCGACAGATTTGCCGTCGCGGAAGATCGTCCAAATCTTCTGGCCTTGACGGACCCAGCGACCGCGTTGCGGCAACGCAATGTTCTCGATCTTGCCGATGAGCTTGGAGGCAAAATCATCCATTCCAACACGCACCATCTCACGGCTCTCGCTCAGGGCCCAGGTGTGTCCAGCGTGATAGCGAACATTTTCGGGAACCTGAAAGCCGGCGACCATCGCCGGCACAACGTGGGACCCAGTTTCGTGCCGAACGGCCTGCAGCACCGGTTGCTTCGCCAGTTGTTTCTGGCCGCGAACGTAATCGATGACTAAGAAGACTGCGAACGTCAGCAATACCATGATGACTGTCATAACCCACCTCGCCTGGAGTGCCTTTCACTTTCGGGTCACTCGCACTATTGCTAAAGGCAATCGCCTGACCAAATAAAAAACCGAACAGCAGCTGGCGGCAACACGCCGACATCTCTCCTGTTGTGATCGAAATAGCGGGAATGAGGAGTTCTCTTCGAGGATCTTGTGTGGAGGAATACAGCACCGAATTTCGAGGAAGATCGCAACAGAACAATATGGTTCCACGCGCTACCGAGCGGGAATCACGCACGAAACTGGGCGTTCTCAATGACTTGCACCTGGCCAGCCTGGTGATGCATTCAGCATCAGCGTTCTGATGCGAAAAGCAACTGATGTAGGTCTGTACTGGCTGTCGCGAAAGGCTGTTGACCGCCGTCACGCGCCAGGGTGATAGGAGTCACGGCTGAGTACTTCTCAATTGATGAGAATCTTAGCTGTCTGAAGCTGCTGATTTTCGCGACAGCCTCTGCTCTGAGGAGATAAGCAGCTTGTATCCGGTCCGATTTCCGTCCGCGGTTACACCGGTCATCGCGCCTGTTTCCCCATTCAGCTCAGGCGTCGAAACGACGTTCCGGATGGCTACGTCCGCTCGCAAGCCGCGTCCGGAGGAACATTTCATGAGCAAAGCACTCTTATATGACTCGACGGTCTGCATCGGCTGCAAACAGTGCGAACAGGCCTGCGCCACGCAAAATGGTCTCTCTTACGACGACGGCATCGCTGGCGAAGAATATCAGTCCGCGCACAAGTTGACGTGCGTGCTGACGCGCGAAGATAAATTCATGCGCCGCCTGTGCATGAATTGCGAGGACCCGTCGTGCACTTCGGTGTGCCCGGTCGGCGCGCTCAAGAAAACCGCCCTCGGCCCTGTGACCTACGACCCATCGAAGTGCATGGGCTGCCGCTATTGCATGGTGGCTTGCCCGTTTAGCGTCCCAAAGTACGAGTGGGGGAAGTTGTTTCCCAAGGTGCAGAAGTGCGTCATGTGTCCCGACCGCGTGGCGCAAGGGAAACAGACGGCATGCGCGGAGATCTGCCCGACGGGCGCAACGAAATTCGGAGAGCGCGCCGATCTGGTCGCCGAGGCCCGGCAACGCATCCACGATAACCCGCGCAAGTACGTCGACCACATTTACGGCCTCGAAGAAGTAGGTGGCACGTCTGTACTCCTACTTTCGGCCGTTCCGTTTGAAACATTCGGCTACCGCACCGACGTTTCCAAAGATCCGATGCCGATGCTCACGTACCGGGTGCTGTCGCACATCCCCGACTTCGTTCCCCTAGGCGGAATGGTGCTGGGCGGCGTCTGGTGGATCACGCATCGCCGCGAAGAAGTCGCACTCGCGGAAGGCCGCGAATCCGAGGCCGACAAGAAAAATGGAGGCAAGCGATAATGGCCCGCAACCCGGCGTTTCGTCTCACTTTCTGGAAGCTGGTCTTTCTTCTCCTGATGGCCGGCGGCTCCTACGCCACGTTTGTGCGGTTCACGCAGGGGCTGGGCGCTTCGACTCACCTCTCCGATCAGTTTCCCTGGGGCATCTGGATCAGTTTCGACGTTCTTTGCGGAGTGATGCTGGCGGCGGGCGGATTCACGCTCACCGCCGCGGTTCACATTCTCAATATCAAGCGTCTACATTCAATTATCCGGCCGACGATCCTGACCGCGTTTCTCGGCTACATCCTGGTGTGCGCGGCGCTCATGTATGACCTCGGCAAGCCATACAACATATGGCATCCGCTGATCATGCGAAATCCTCACTCGGTGATGTTCGAAGTGGCGTATTGCGTGATGCTTTACACCACCGTGCTGGCGCTCGAGTTCTCGCCGATCGTGCTCGAACGCTTCAAGCTGGAAAAGCCGCTGAAGTTTGTCCGCCGGATTCTCATTCCTTTAGTGATTCTTGGAGTGATCCTGTCAACGCTGCATCAATCCTCTCTGGGCACACTGTACTTGATCGTTCCCGAGAAGCTGCATCCGTTCTGGTATAGCCCGCTGCTTCCGGTTTTCTTCTTTCTATCGGCCATCGCTGTGGGGTTAGCGATGACGATCTTCGAGTCGTCGATGAGTTCCAAGCACTTCGGTGTTCACCTGGAGTTACCAGTGCTTCAGGAACTCGGTCGGGTGCTGGTGGTCGTGCTCGGCGTGTATGGCATCTTGCGCATTGAGGACCTGGCAAACCGCGGAGCCCTCAAACTGGCGTTCCATCCGGGATATGAGGCGTATCTCTTCTGGCTCGAGATTTCTCTGGCGATCATCTTTCCTTTGCTCCTATTGGCGCAACCGCGAGTGCGATCGAGTCCAAATGGACTCTACTTCGCGGCCGTCCTCGTATTGCTGGGCTTCATCACGAACCGCATGAATGTGAGTATCACAGGCTTCGAAGGCTCCACGGTCGTGCGCTACTTCCCCAAGTGGACGGAGTTGGCTGTCACCGGAATGATCATCGCCATCGGCTTCGCCCTGTTTGGGCTGGCGGTGAAGTATCTGCCGATCTTCCCCAGGGAAGGAACGACTCTGGAGCAGTTACCTGAGTCCGAATCTGGCGATCAGGCGAGTTTTCCGGTACTAGAACATGCGGGAGACTGAGCCCAATCAAGGTGGCTGGCTAAGGCTGAGTCTCAGCGCCAAGCTGAACCTCCTCTTGCTCGGTGCGATGGTGCTGATCTTCGCGTTGTTGGGCTATCTCAACGTTCGCCTGCACCGGCAACATCTGGAGCAATACACACTGCTCAGCGCGGAGCGTATCAGCGATGTCGTCAAGCACGGCACGACCGACTACATGCTTAGGAACGACCGTAAGGGGCTGTACCGCTCCATTCAAACGATGGCTGCTGAGCCCGGCATGGAAAAGATACGGATCTTTGACCAGGAAGGCCGGATCACTTATACGACCGATGCGACCGAACAGAATCATGTGGTCGATAAAACTGCGGAAGCCTGTTACGCATGCCATTCGCAATCGCAACCCCTGGCGCGCGTGAATCGCCCTGACCGTTTTCGCATCTACCGCAACGCAGCAGGCGCTCGCGTCCTGGGCATCATTACTCCGATCGAGAACCAGTCCGCTTGCTCCAACGCCGCCTGCCATGCGCATCCCGCGGAGCAACAGATTCTTGGAGTCCTGGACACGAATTTGTCGCTCGCCAAAGCGGACGTACAACTCGCCGAAAGCTCGAGACGCATGATCATCTACACTGGCTGCGCTCTTCTGTTAATCGCAGCGTTGAGCTGGTTCGTTGTCTGGCAAGTGGTCGGGCGACCCGTGAAGGCACTGCAGCAAGGCACGGAGCATCTGGCGGCGGGTGACCTGGGCTATCAAATTGAGGTTCACTCCAAGGACGAGATCGGCGAACTCGCCAGCTCATTCAACGGGATGAGCCACGAGCTGAAAAAAGAGCACACCGAGAATCTGCTCTGGACTCGCACTCTAGAGGAACGCGTCGAGCAAAAGACTCGCGAACTGAAGCGCGCGCACGAGCACGCTCTGCACACCGAGAAAATGGCATCGATCGGGAAGATGGCCGCCGTGCTGGCGCACGAGATCAACAATCCTCTTTCCGGCATTCTCACGTACGCAAAATTGCTGCGGAAGTGGGTCGAGCATGACGACGCCGGAATGAGCCGCCGGGGTGAGATCTACGAGTCGCTCGACCTCATCGCGTCCGAGAGCCGCCGCTGCGGAGATCTGGTGAAGAGCATGCTCACCTTCTCTCGAACTACGCCCATAAATCTGCAACCAACGAACTTGAACCAGGTGATCGACCGCTCCCTGCGCCTGGTGCAACACCAGTTCGACCTTGCAGGGATTGAGGTGCAACCGCAACTCGATCCGGATCTCCCCCCGGTTCATTGCGACGGGGCGCAGATTGAACAGGTCTTGCTCGCGTTGATCATGAACGCCACCGACGCGATGCCACACGGCGGAAATTTGTGGCTGACAACACGATCCAACAGCGAGCACAACACCGTGCGGGTCGTGGTGCGAGACGACGGAGCCGGCATTCCGGCGGATATCCTGCCTCGTATATTTGAGCCCTTCCTCACCACCAAAGAGACGGGACGCGGGGTGGGGCTGGGCCTCGCCATCAGCCAAAGCATTCTGGAACGCCATCACGGGAGCATCGAAGTGCAATCCGAAGTCGGCCGCGGTACCACCTTTACCTTGACTTTGCCCTGGGAGGGGAACGCGAAACCAAGTGATCTTTCCTCGGCCAACGAAGTTGCTGCTGCCGCCAGCGGGAGGGGATGAAAACGTGGAAACACAAGGCAAGCTACTGATCGTTGATGATGAACTGAGCGTCCGCGATTCTCTCGGAAAATGGTTTCGCGAAGAAGGATACGAAATTGGCACGGCGGAGAGCGCCAGCGACGCACTCACCCGCATGGCCGAAAACAAGTGGGACCTGGCGCTGCTCGACATCAAAATGCGCGGCACTGATGGCATAGAGTTGCAGCGGCGACTGCATGAATTGGATACCGACCTGATCGTCATCATGATGACGGGTTATGCATCGGTTGAAACGGCGGTCACGGCCTTGAAGAATGGCGCCTACGATTATGTGAGCAAGCCGCTAGACCCGGATGAGATCGCTCATCTGGTAAAGAAGGCGCTGGCTCACCACCGTGCCGAAAAAGAGAACGTTCGACTGCGCAAAACGATGGCGGAAGTTACGCGGCCCGGCGATTTGATCGGAAATAGTCCGGCGATGCGCAAAGTTTGCGAGGCCATCGAGACGGTGGGGCCGACCGATGCGAATGTCCTGATCACGGGCGAGAGTGGGACAGGTAAAGAGCTCGTCGTGCGCGCGATTCATGCTGCCAGCATGCGGCGCTTCCATCCGCTGGTCGCCATTCACTGCGGCGCGCTGACCGAAACACTTTTGGAAAGCGAACTATTCGGGCACGAGAAAGGTGCCTTCACCGGTGCGCAGTATCGCAAGAAAGGTAAGTTCGAGATCGCCGAAGGAGGCACGGTATTCCTGGATGAAATCGGCGACATCAGCCTGAAAACGCAGACGGATCTCCTGCGCGTGCTGCAAGAGCGGGAGATCACCCGCGTGGGCGGCAATCAGGTGATTAAAGTCGATTTTCGCTGCGTGGCTGCCACGAACAAGAATCTTGAAATGATGATCGAAGAGGGAACCTTCCGGCCGGACCTTTTCTATCGTCTGAACGTATTCCACATCGAACTGCCGCCGCTGCGCGAACGGCGCGAAGACATTCCGCTGCTCGTGGAACACTTCGTCCGAAAGTTTGCGATGTCGATGAACAAGCACATCACTCGCATAGCCCCGGGGGCAGCCCAGCAATTGCAGCAGCAACCATGGATGGGAAATGTTCGGGAACTCGAGAATGCGGTCGAGCGCGCGATGGTCGTCGCACAGGAGCCCGAGCTCCACGAGCAAGACTTCATCTTCAAACAACAGCTAACGGCGTGGGGCGCGGGGAAAAGCCTGGACGAAATCGAGCGCGCTCATATCCTGCAGGTATTGGAGGAATGCGGAGGCAATCAGAGCCGGGCTGCCGACGTCCTTGATATCGATCGCGTGACGCTTCACCATAAGCTGAAGCGTTATGGCTGGAGCCGCACTGCAGCTGGAAGCAGGAACTAAATCGCCGGAAGCGGGACTCATGAACGTTGTTCACCTGCTCCGGATCGGCTCGACCGAGTTCTCAACCCTCGAGAGCTTGCGCGACACAATTCCTCGCTTTCTACCGGTCACCTGCGACATCCTTCCATTCGATCTCGATCCCAGTCCCGCCTATCACTCTGAACGCCAGCAATTTCATTCCTCCGAACTGCTGCAATGCATGCAGGGACTCGTCCAGCCAAAGGACTGGCGGTTTCTCGCAGTTACTAACGTTGATCTCTACATTCCGATTCTGAAATATGTATTCGGAGAGGCACAGATTGGCGGACCGTGTGCAGTGGTGTCCCTATTCCGCCTGCGACAGGAGTTTTATGGGCTGGATCGGGACGATGCTTTGCTGAGCAGGCGACTGCTGAAAGAATCGATTCACGAACTCGCGCACACGCTCGATCTCCGCCACTGCCAGGACTACCGCTGCGTCATGGCCTCTTCTCATGCAGTCGAGTGGATCGATCTGCGGGAAAGTTGCCTGTGCCAGACCTGCCGCCGCCAGCTTGAATCGAACTAGGTTTGAGCGGAGAGCATGCAGGAGGTTCACATCACAAACCCATGCTTCCGTAGTACACTTTTCGCCATGATGCCAAGACGCCTCGTTTCCGCATACGTAATCGTTCTCGTCCTCACGATCGGTGGACTGCTGCTCGCGCAGGCGAGTTCGTCGAAACGTACATCCGGAGTCCAGCAGAAACCCTTCGGCACGCGGGACGGGAGGCCCGTCAACTTGTACACGCTCACTAATTCTCACGGCGTTGAAGTTCATGCCATGAACTATGGCGGCATCATTTTGTCGATTCGCGTTCCTGACCGCAAAGGCGAGTTCGCCGACATCGTGCTCGGGCACGACACGATGGAGGGCTACATCCCGAATCCGCCATTCCTGGGCGCGATCGTCGGACGATATGCAAACCGCATTGCCAACGGAACATTTACGCTGGACGGTAAGACCTACACCCTGCCCAAGAACGACGGGCCAAATACGTTGCATGGCGGCACGACCCGGACGTTCGACAAAGTAGTGTGGGATGGCGAGCCGCTGAAGGGCAAGACCGGGGTCGCGTTCGCTTACTTGAGCAAAGACGGCGAGGAGGGATTTCCCGGCAATTTGAAAGTCACAGTCACATACACGCTGACCGACGCCAACGAACTGATCCTCGACTATGAGGCAACGACCGACAAAGCCACTCCGGTCAACTTTAGCCAACACAGCTATTTCAATCTTAAGGGCGAAGGTAACGGCGACATTCTAGATCACGAAATCATGATCAACGCCGACCGCTTCACGCCGGTCGACAAGAATCTGATTCCGACCGGCGAACTGCGCCCGGTAAAGGGCACGCCCTTTGACTTCACGAGCTCTACGAAAATGGGATCGCGAATTGAGGATAACTACGAGCAACTGACGCTCGGCCATGGCTATGACCACAATTTCGTGATCAACCGCAAGGGTGCGGGACTGACACTCGCGGCCCGCGTTTATGAGCCGACGAGCGGACGCGTACTCGAAGTGTCAACAACGCAGCCTGGGGTTCAGTTCTACACAGGGAATTTCCTCGACGGAACCGTTACAGGAAAAGAAGGCCACGTCTATAAACGGCGCTACGGGCTCTGTCTGGAGACGCAGCACTTTCCGGATTCACCGAATCATCCGGATTTTCCGAACACAATCTTGAAACCGGGCAAGACATTCCACGAAAAGACAGTATTCAAGTTTTCGGCGAAGTAGGAATGGACTAGAGGATGTGAAGGACTGGCCGGGGAGCGCGTTATTCCCCGCGTAGTTCCTCGACCAGCGCCTTGCCTACTTGCTTTTGATGGTCGGCCTTCAGCTTTTTCCCAGCTGAGGTCAAGTAGAAGGTATCAATCGCCATCTGCCCTTCGGTATCGATCAGGGCGATCTCGATGTTGCAATTTTGATCGGACAGGCTTGAGGCGATCCGGTGGAGCAGGCGCGGTCGATCTTGGGCGATCACCTGCACGAGCGTGCTCGTCGCCGAAGACGAGTCGTCGAATTCGATTTTCGTTTCCACTTTCACCTTCGCGATTGCGCCCTTCTCCGAGCGCTGTCGGTCGCGCAACATCTTCTCCAGATCAGCCTCTCCAATCAGCACGCTCGCTACGCTGCGGCGGAAGCGATCCCACTCGGAAAGATTGAGCTCGAGGGTGCGAAAGCGGTCGGTGAAGTAGAGCGTATCGACAACGGTGCCGGCCTGATTCGAGAAGGCATTGGCCTTGACGATATTCATGCCCCAGGCAGCGAGCACACCCGCAAGCTTGGCGAAAAGGGCTGGGCGATCTCTCGTTACCAGGGTCAGCTCGTACCAGTGACGGCCACGCTTCAACTCGACTTGCACGGGATCGTTGCCTAGCTCTTCGGCCATCTGCATGTGGCGCATCACTTCTTCGGCGGTATGCACCAGCAGATAGCGTTGCGGAAAACCTTCCAGAAATGCTTTGAACTTAGTTCCTGTGACCGGCGCCAGCGAGCGGAGTCGCGCCAGCTTCTCGTCATTCACGTCCGCGTGCACGCGCTGGTCGGCGCTGCGGCTTAGATAGTTCTCGGCTGCGATGTAGAGCTGCCAGACATTTTCGGCCTTCCACGGCGTCAGAGCTTCCGGATTCACCGCTTTGATATCGGCGTAAGTCAGCAAACAAAGCATTTTGAGCCGCTCGGGAGTGCCTATCTTCTCAGCGAAGGCCGCGACCGTAGCCGGATCGAAAATGTCGCGGCGCAAGGCTGCAGACAATTCCAGATGGTTCGCGATGAGGAATAACACGTCAGCGCGTTCCTTGGGATCGACGTCTAAGCGGTCCATGGCCCGGTTGGCGACTTCGAGACTGGCGTCGACATGATTACCGTTCGGTATGCCTTTGCCGGTGTCATGCAGCAGCAGCGTTAAATAAAGAAGTTCTGGATCCTCCAGTTCGCCGAGCAGCTCCGCGTAACGCTTGTCCCATTCAGACTGTGACGTTTTTAGGCGGTGAAGACTCTCGATCGCGAGAAAGGAGTGCTCGTCGACGGTGAAGCGATGATAGAAATCGCGTACCACGAGAGAGTCAATCAATTTGAGCTCGGGCAGGAGCAAAGTCAGCAGACGGAGCGAATGCATGGCCCGCAAGGCGTCGGCAGCGTGAGGCTGGAGCAATGTCTCTTGCAGGTACAGCCAGAGTTCCGCACCGCGTGGAGGCGTCGAGGCCAACGCCGGGAGAGCCTGTTCGATGCGGTACTCCGTGGTTGCGCTCAACTTCAGACCGTGATGCGCCATGAAATGAAAAAGGCGAAGCAAGACTTCCGGATCCTGGAGCGCCGAGGGCTGCTGCAAAAAGATCAAGCCGTCGACCACTGAAAAATCTGCAGTGGTGAGCCGCGAACGCCAGCTCTGCACTTGCCGGTACAGCGCCGACCAGGCTTCGGGAATTTCTTCGAGTAACTGGGTCACGGTACGCTGCACAGCGCGGGCATGGCCGAAATAAATCCGCATCCAGTCGGCAGCGGAGAGGTCTTCGGCATCAGCGGCTCCGATCTTGCGCGCGGCAGCTTCGTCCTGTGCTTCCCAGCTGAGCGTGTTATCGTCGCGGCCATGGCGGAAATGCAGGAAGCACCGTGTCGACATCAGGAAATCCAAAGCAGACTCTAGCTGCTTGCGAACGGGAGCGCGCAGCGAACTGGCGTCAGGCCAATCCCGCAGCTTGTCCATCGCCGAAATCAGGGCGAGCCAATTGGCTACATTGCAATCGCGAAGGCCTCCAGGAGCCTCTTTCAGATTGGGCTCGAGATGGTAAAGGGTCATCCCATACTTCGCGTGGCGTTCCCGTGTGACCTCCGCGAGTCCTTGCAGCAAAGCCTTCGACTCGCGCATGACAACCTTGGGAATCACCTTGTCATGCAGTTTCCGGAATAAGTCACGATCGCCCGCGAGGTAGCGGCAGTCGAGGAGAGATATTGTGAACTCGGTGTTGTTCGCGTCGTAACGATCACATTCCACTAGAGTGCGGGATGCTGGACTCAGCTTCAGACGCAGATCCCACAATTCCTGGGAAAGGCGTCGCACCGGATCCTTGAAAGCTTGCTCGGCATCGCGGTCGCCAAACAGGAACAGAATATCGATGTCCGAATAAGGGAAGAGCCATCCGCGTCCGAAGCCGCCGGTGGCGACCAACGAAAAATTCGCAGGCTTGGTTTCGTCGGGAGAAACGATGTCACGCCAAAGACGCGCAAGGATGTCTTCAATCAGGCGCGTGCGCTGAGCGACGGCAGTCCGGCCGTCTCCAGTCACCTCAAACTCGCGCTGGATGCGGGCCGACTCGTCGTTGATGGAACCCCGTAGTTCGCCGATCAATGAGGACGCTGCCATCATGCAAGTAATTCATTCCCCTGACCCACTCGAGGGGAGACAGTAATCAACACTGCCTTTCCGATGCTTTCCGGTCGCGTCCCGGCAATTCCTGTCGCGCAGCCTCTCGTGGTGCTGGCTGAGCAACGAGATTACGCACTTATAGAGCCCCTTCGCCGCGCTCGTCGTTGCGGATGCGAATCGCTTCATCGACGCGCGACAGAAAAACCTTGCCGTCTCCAATCTTTCCGGTACGAGCAGCGCCGAGGATGGCTTGCACGGCCTTTTCGACCATGGCGTCGGCGAGCACCATCTCAATCTTGGTCTTGGGGATTAGATCGACGCTATACTCGCGTCCGCGGTAGACCTCGGTATGCCCCTTTTGCCGTCCGTGACCTCTGACTTCGAGCACGGTCATGCCTTCGACGCCGATTTCCTGCAGCGCGGCCTTGACGGCTTCCAGTTTGGAGTTTTGAATGACCGCTTCGATCTTCGTCATGATGTTTGCAAGTCCTGTTCTACGTTATTCACGGCGTCGCTACCTAACCCAACTCAGATGGCCCAGACAGCATCAAGCCGACGCTTCCCAATAGTAACCCTCTTCGCCATGCTGCGAGAGATCCCAGGACGTTCTTCTTACGCACCAATCCCCCATAAAAACAGAGCGAAACCGGGGCCGATCATTATGAGAACCAGAGCGGCGCCAGTCAAACATCCACGCGTTGTCGGCGGAACTCTTTGCATCAGCGGTTTGCTGCTCCAGCCTCGCCAGGCGTGAGTTGGCGTCCGTCGCCGGACTCGGCGCAACCGCACCGGTGTGCGCACACAGCGCCAACCCAAAAACAAAAACAAGGAGAGCTGTCACGATCGAGGTGATCAGCTGTTTCGCGAGAGGCACCGAGGTTACGACTCCCGTCGTGGCCCTACAATGATCCAAAGGCAATTTAACGACGCCTCAATGTAACGTCCCTCACGGTTCGCCGGAAATCGAAACTATTTATCGTGGCTATCAGGTTTTGTTATTGAAAGCCGCCGTTCTCCGCGCTCTGGGCGACGCTGGAGCAGTTTCCGAACCTACAGGGTTTCACCTATAGCACATACATGAAAATACGGAGACACTTACTCCACGCGCCGCGAAGCCTGGCGCGAGTTCGGCATCGAAGTATGCCCGGGGCAGGATGGAGGTAGTGTGTCGTCAGAGAAAACCAAGGCAAGTGCTACGCTTCCCGGCAGAGTCGAGAAGGTTATCAGCCCGCATCCCAGTTCCGGCGAGCCCGAAAAGGCTCAGATCGGTATCGAAGGCGCAGATCATCTCTATCGCGAAATCCGAGTTCCTAACCGGCTCGTCGACGCAGATGGTCACAAGGTGAAGCTTAAAGAGGGAGCCGAGGTCGAGGTCAGAATCGAGGCCGAAGCCGTGGTCCCACAGGCGTCTCCCAGCGCCAAGAAAAAAGGTTCCCAGCCGAGTCGATAGATCGAATCGGGTTCCACAATCGAATTTTCCCTAAGACCAACGTGGAGCATTCAGTTGGCTGAATGCTCACTGCCTACTTGGCTGAAGGCTTTGTTTGCTCTGGCGGAGCGGCGGGCTTCACGAATTTGGCATCGTCCACCGGGACATTCTGCTTCAGTTCGCTGACCTGAATCGTGAATCGTCCGCTCGGCCGCGCCAGGGTCCAGCGAAAGGGCACCTCCAATCCGTTTGTGTCGCGATAGTCGGCATAGTCGATCTGGGTGGGAAGCCAGCCCAAACCTGTCTCGCCGTAGCGCACCAGCCGCACGAGTAGCCCGGATTGCTTGTCGAAATAGAGGATGATGGGCGGCTTTCCCTCTCGCTGCCCCATGACCACATAAGCTTCCTGATCCCCGACTTTCTCGGCATCTCGCACACGCATCTCGGTGAACATCTGTTTGAGGTGTGTGGCCAGATGAAGATCGGCGTCAATCGAAGCTCCGTCCAGATCGCTGCCGTGCATTTCGCGCAGAGGGCGTCCAGGCACCCCCAGCCATCCTTCGTGGCCGTTGTAGGCCGTAACATTGTCGCCGTCCGGCATATGCGTAAACGAGATACGTTCGTACGGGTCCTTCGTGTAAATGTCGATGGGTAGCGACTTCCCGCCAAAATCGATCGTGCCTTTCATGACGCGGCTCGTGACCTTATCGATGGCAGCCACGCCGCCGGAAGCTTGAACGTATCTATCCAGCAACTGATCCGCCGACGGTCCGGTGCTCGCCTTCGATTCTCTTGCCTCGTCGTCTGGTTTTCGTGGAACGCCTGCTGCTTCCTTCGGCTCTTCGGTCATCACCACCGGGATTGCAACCGGATGTTCACTGCCGCGGTGGCACGAATAGCATGTAACCACGCGGTGCGAATCGAAATTATCCGCGTTGATGGCGATCATCATCTCCATCATCTTTCGCGCCGTCTGCTTTGTCTTCTTGTCATCTTTCTCGAACGCGCCTTGAACGTGGCAAAAGTCGCATTCGACTCCGAGAGAAGCCGTGATGAACTGCATGGTCGGGAACAGTTGGTCCGCGGGCATTCCCTTTAACACCTGGATATTCTTGAACTGCTCCTCAACTTTCTTGGGCGCTGCCGCACCTGCTGTCGCCTGTGCCCCCTGCGTGCGCGTTGGCTCGGGCTGCGCCTTCAGAGCGCCGACGAAGCATCCTGCCGCAATAATGCATGCGGCGGACATCAGTAAAATGGCTTTCCGATTCATCATTCTCTTGCCTCTCACGAAAGACTCAAAGTTTAGCAGAGCCGTCGTTCAAGGACGGTTGCTGTAGACGTATTTTCCCGAAATCTCCGCGATCACGACACGATCGGGTAACAGCGCATCCACCTTCGACTTCAGATGCGGCGGGACAAATAGGAAGACGTGCTCGTTGGATTCCCAATCTCGCTGCAAGTCCGAGTCAGAGAGGTAAATCCTGGGCGCATCCGGGAATGTCGAGCCAAACCACATCGAGGTCGTTCGGCCTTCCACGAGTTCGATTGGGCGCTGCAGATAAAACAGCAGAGATGAGCCAAACGCCTGATCGCCGTAGATCATGACGCGGTCCTCTGGATGAGCTCTCGTCGCAATCTGCTGAGCCAGCTCGCTGGACGATAAATAAGGGCCGAATCGGCCGAGTGCGATATGGGCAGCCACCAGAAACACTGCCATGCCCACAGCAAGAGCCCAAGTCGCGGAATAGTGGCGGCGCCGGATTCGCAACAGAAATGACAGCAACGGCGCTACCAGCAGCGCCACCGCCGCCATGGCTGCGGGCAGGCGCAGTGCTGCAAACGACGCGTAACTTAAATCCAGGATGTGCGAGGTCGAGAGCGTGTCCTCGCTCATGTCATGCTTGGCCAACACATTGCCGATGTCGGGCTCGAACGGCAGGTTGCGTGACTTCCACAACAGCGTTAGCAACGTCACACCTGCGACCAGACCGATGACTGCGAGCACACCAGCCGAAACCCGGAGCCATCCCTTGCGCACGCCATCGTTACAGGCGCTCCACTCACAGCCAGCGATTCCATCTGCCAGCAGGATCAATAGCGGCAGATAGGCGGGGAACGTGTAGTACTCCTGATTGGTGGAGACCGCAAAGAAGACGAGAATCAGTCCAGCCAGGATCCAGCACAGCAATCGAGTGCGGCTGGCGAAATTCGCAGGCTCCTTGCGCTTACGGATGTCGATGATCGCCCGGATTGCAGCCGGAAAATAAAGACTCCACGGAAACAACCAGACAAGCTGCAGGGACCAATATAGCGCCCAGGGAAGCTTGTTGTAATCGCGGGGATAGCGCTTTCCCAGGAAGCGCAGGAAGTGCTCGTTGACGAAATAGAACCAGAAAAATCCGTGGCCTCCCTGGCCACCTGTATTCCGCAGGCCTGCCAGAATGTGCCACGGCGCGGCGATCACCAAGAAGAGGGGTAGTCCTGACGCCAATCTGAATTCGCGCCAGCGCTGCCAGTCCCCTGTGATTGCCAAATAGATGAACGCCGCACCGCCCGGAAAGGCCAGTGCAATCAGGCCCTTCGTCAGCACCCCTAAGGCTATGCACGCGTATCCGGCATACCAACGCCAGGGACGCCCCGCGGGCTCCAAAGCCGTCAGGAAGAAATAGAGGGACGCAGAGATAAGGAGGCTGAGGAGGACATCTGGGATCAGGACACGGGTGAACAGGAATACGCCAGCGGAAGTGTAGACAGACAATCCCGCATAAATTCCAGCACGCTCCCCGAAAGCGTGTCCTCCCCAGACAAGTGCAAGCAGTCCCAGAAACAGCACGGACAACACCATGGGCAGGCGCGTGGCAAATTCGTTTACACCAAACACGTGGTAGCAAATTGCAACCAGCCAATACGGCAGCGGAGCTTTCTCCAGATAGCGCACACCGTTGATGTGCAGCGTGACGTAATCGCCGGTCACGAACATTTCGCGCGCGGCTTCGGCGTGGGAGCTGTCGGCGTCATCGAGTAAAGCCGGGGAGAAGATCGACCCGAAATAGACTGCTGCAAACACCACCGCGAGCGCCCAATAGGACGCGGTCCGCAGCCGGGGCGGCAAGCCACTGGAGTGTTCAGAAATTATGGGTGTGGGAATAGCGCTCAATCCGGTGAACCCATGCAAGTGTTACAGAGTTCGGCCGATTGCCGCAAGCCATCTGAGAGGAACTGCACCGTGAGTCAATGATCGGTCTGCGGTGTGATCGCATCGCCTTTCCTCTCGAAGAATTTCCATTTGTCCATCGCGGCCGGAATCGCGACATCAAAGAATCCCACCATCATTTCGTCCGTGGTTTGATCACCCCACGTCACGATCTTCGAGGGATCGGGGTTATGCGGATTATTCTTCGAATTGTCGTACCAGGCGATCGCGCGCAATCTCGTACCCGCCTTCAGCCAGCGGGGTTCGGCCAGCTTGTAACTGAGCTGCCAGTGGAAGTGATAATTGACTCGTAACAAAACTTCCACGCTGCCGTCGTCGTGGACAATGTCGTATTCAAATCGCTTCCCCCTCAGATGCATGTGCGGAAACAAACTGAGCAGCGTCGCGTCGTGAGGCAGCGTGCCCTGCGCTTCCACGCGAAAATCGTCAGCCCCGGGCGGGATAATCAATGCATGATTATTGATCTGTAACGTAATTACGCGCTGCTGGGGAGGAGCCTTGGCGAATACTATCCCGATGCTGGTCTGGTCGGAATCGGCTGTGCCATTCGTTGTATAGTGCATTTGAAATACCAAGTCCGATCCTGCGGGGACGAACTTTGCCGTTCCGTCCGGCCACTGATCCGGCGAACTGCCGGGAGCATAAACCAGCAGCAAGTCGCTGGTCGTTTCGTGAGCCTGGCGCTGATCCACAGGGTCGCTCAGCGTAAAAGCGGTAAAGGGCTGCCCGACCGGTGCGTGCCGCAACCACTGCGAGTCCGGCGGACGAATGTACACCACCGCGTGATGAACGTGAGCGGGACTTCCGGGACGAAACTCCGACATCTGCACCCAACGGTCTTCGGTGAAGCGCGTAGGCACGATCTCGTAGGTGTATTCGATTTGACCGCTCGCCGGTATCGGAACAGGTGCTGGCATTTTCACGACAAGATCGGGCTGCTGAATGTTCCAGCCTTCCGCCCACTTTCTCGGCGGTGGGGCATCGTGGGGGTCTCCGGCGGGAGTTCCTGCCACCGCCCAGGTTGAAATCGTGGCGATTTGTTGCTCGGTGAGGGAAACGTCATTCGCGAAGTGCCCGTATCGTGGATTGGCAAACCACGGCGGCATCATCCTCGTCTCGACCTCGTGCGCCATGCCCCCAGCCCATGGACGGGCCTCCTCATAGGTCAAGAGCGGCATCGGCGCCACCTGTCCCGGCCGATGACAACTTTGGCAATGATTCTGAAGGATTGGCAGAACATCTTTACAGAAGGTTGGGGTAGGAGGCGCACTCTTTGCCGGGCCGGACGTTTGCCGCGCGGCTGCAACAAGCACAAGGAACAATGCCGAGGCCACCATTGCGGTCGTTTTCACGAGCGCGAGAACTCCAGCGTCAAGGCCCAAGCCTGCCGCGCCGCGTTTGGCTCATATGCTGCCCGCTCATCGCAGAAAAACGCATGATCTGCATTCGAGAACTCGACATTGACATAAGCCTTGTGCGCCTCGCTCAGGGCATTGACGACTGCCTTCCGATGGTCTGGCGTGATGTGCTTGTCCCGTCCACCCCAGATCAGCAACGCCGGTCCATGCAGATTTGCGACGCGGTCGAGCAGTCCAGGAGCGATTCCTCCTCCGTAGAACGAGACAGCGGCCTTCATCGGCACAACGGTATTCGCTAGGAATGAAACCCGGCCGCCCATGCAGAATCCAACGCACGCGATCCGATCGGAATTCACACGAGGATTCGAATGCAGCCAATCATAGGTCGCGCGAATATCCGCCTCGGCCGCCTCGTTTGTCAGCGCCTGAATATGCGGCGTTACCGACGGAAAGTCCTTGTAATCGCCTTCAAACCTCCGCGGCGCTGTGCGATGAAACAATTCTGGAGCAACCGCCACATATCCTTGGGCGGCGAATCGTTCGGTGACATTGCGGATGTGCGAGTTGACCCCGAATGCTTCCTGAAAAACGATCAGCCCGGGATGCGGGCCGGCACTCGAGGGCCGCGCGACGTACGCGCCCATCGGCATCGAGTCGGCTACATGCAACTCAATATTTTCCTTTGCGATTGCACCTTGATTCATGATGGCTCTGCTTCCTGAGTTCTCTCCATAATACTGGCCGGCTCTCCGATTTTCCCGAGTCTCCCGGAAGTTTAGAGTGACCGCAAACACAGCGCACCCCCTCCAAAAATGCTACATTCAAAGATTCATGTCAGCTCCCAACTCCAGCTTTGTTCGCGCCTGCAGGTCTCAACCGGTGGATCGCACACCCGTCTGGTTCATGCGTCAGGCCGGTCGCTACATGCCCGAGTATCGTGCGGTCCGCAAGCAGCATTCACTGCTCGAAATATGCAAGCAGCCGGCCTTGGCAGCCGAGGTGACAATTACCGCTGCGGAATTTCTCGGCGTAGACGCCGCCATCATATTCGCTGATCTTTTGCTGCCGCTTGAAGTCATGGGCTTGCCGTTCCACTTCTCGGCGGGCGAAGGCCCGGTGATTGAGAAGCCCGTCCGCACAAAAGAAGACATCGCCAATCTGCGTACGGACCGCGCCGCAGAACTCGGATATGTCTCGGAGGCGGTCGCTTTGGTTGCCAAGCACTTCGCCAACCGCGTCCCCGTCATCGGATTCTGCGGCGCACCGTTTACCCTCGCCAGTTACATGATCGAAGGCGGAGGTTCGCGCAACTACGTCCATGCCAAGAAGATGATGTACAGCCATCCCAAAGACTGGGACGCTCTGATGAGCAAACTGGTTGCCGTGACCACCGCGTATTCAGCCGAGCAAGTACGCGCGGGCGCCGATGCAATCCAGATCTTCGACAGTTGGGTTGGTTGCCTCAGCGTGGAAGACTACCGGCGCTATGTTCTCCCGCACGTAACAGGCATGGTGAAGCAGTTGCAAGAGACGGGCGTGCCCATCATTTATTTCGGTACCGACAGCTCCACTCTTCTGCCCGCAATGAAGGAAACGGGAACCGATGTGATCGGACTCGACTGGCGCATTCCCCTCGATGAGGGATGGGGCCGCCTCGGCCACAAATCGGCCGTACAGGGGAATCTTGATCCTGTGCTGCTGTTCGCCGACTGGAAAGAATTGAAAGTTCGCGCGGAAAACATCCTCCAACTCGCCGCTGGACGCCCCGGCCACATCTTCAACCTTGGCCATGGCATTCTGCCGGAGACACCGGTCGACAACGTGAGAAATCTCGCCCGATTCGTGCAGGAATATTCAGGCGCTGGCGCCGGAAACCGGAAGCGGTAACAGATGACTCGTGTCGCCATTGTCGGCGGCGGTATTTCCGGCCTCGCGGCCGCTTATGAGTGCGAGCAGCAACAGCGTTCAGGCGCCGATCTTGAGTATGTCCTCTACGAATCCTCCTCCCGTCTCGGTGGAGTGCTCCGCACCGAGAACGTCGACGGCTGCATCGTCGAGGCCGGCCCGGACTCTTTCGTAAGCGAAAAACCCTGGGCTGCCGACTTGTGCGGCTCGCTCGGAATTGGCGGCCAACTCATCGGCTCGAATGATGCCGACCGCAAGACCTACATTCTGACTCGCGGACGGCTCGTCGAGATGCCCGACGGGCTCATGTTCATGGTCCCGACGAAGATTCTTCCCACGGGCCTTTCGTCGCTGTTTTCCTGGAAAACGAAGTTGCGCATGACGCAGGAACTGTTTCATCCGCCGCGCGCCGTCGATAAGGATGAGTCGGTTGCCGATTTCGTCACGCGTCATTACGGAAGCGAAATGGTAGACCGCCTTGCCGACCCGCTGCTTTCCGGCGTCTACGGCGGGGAAGCGGCCAGCCTTAGTGTGCGCGCAGTGCTGCCGCGGTTTGCCGAGATGGAACGCACTCACGGCAGTCTCGGTCGGGCCATGCTTGCCGCACGCAAGAAGGTATCTTCAGGGCCGCGGAAGAGTACTGCGTCCCTTTTTACTTCGCTGCAAAAAGGAATGCAGCATCTGGCGGAAAGCGTTACGGCGCAGCTCACTCGCGGGTCCTTACTGCTGAACACCTTCGTGCAAGCCATTCAGCAGGAGGCAGGAGGCTGGGTCGTCTCTGCAGGACTAAATTCGGACCAATTCGATCGCGTCATCGTCGCACTTCCGGCAACCGCGGCGGCCGCTGTCCTGCGCATCGCCAGCGCCGAGCTTTCCGCCGAACTCGCTTCGATCCGATACAGCTCTTCAATCATCGTCGGACTGGGTTACGATCGCAGGGTTCGCCAAGCGCTGCCTCCAGGATTCGGATTTCTCGTGCCGCGGAGCGAAGGCAAGCGCTTGCTCGCTGCGACCTTCGTCCACAATAAGTTTCCGCACCGCGCTCCTGAAGATCGCGCCCTGCTGCGTTGCTTTTTTGCCGGGTCGAGCGCTGAGAATGTTTGGCCGTTGGATGACGGTCAGATCATCGGGATCGTTCGTAACGAATTGCAGCAGATCCTTGGGCTGCGCGCCGAACCGCTGTTTGCCCGTGTGTACAAGTGGAAATCTGCAATGGCGCAGTACGGAGTAGGACATCTCGATCGATTGGAACGGATCAAGCGCCTGCGTCAGCAATTACCAGGCTTAGCTCTCGCAGGCAACGGATATCACGGAATTGGAGTACCCGATTGCGTGCGCTCGGGACGGGACGCGGCTGCAGCATTCGCCGCGTAAGCACCCGCGTCCCTTACGCAGCGGCAGCAGGTCCGGGGACAGAAAGTGCTTTGGCGCCCGGCTTCTCTGCGGCAGGCAGCTGGACGGTGACTGTGGTTCCGTGCCCGGCCGACTTGATTTCCAAGGTCCCTCCGAGCTGCCGGAGCCGCTCCCGCATTCCGCGAATTCCAACTCCCGGAGTTCCTGCCGATGCCATTTCCTCTTGCTTCCCCAGGGGTATGCCTTTGCCTTTGTCTTCGATTGAAACGAAGACGTGATCATGACGCTGGCGTACATGAATCTTCGCGATCGAGCTTCCGGAATGCCGGTGAATGTTGGTGAGGCATTCCTGCACCACTCGGAAAATTGCGGTCTCCATCTCGGGCGGCAATCGATCGAAATCCTCCGGCAGATCCAAATCAACCTTGATGCGGCTACGCTGGGCAAATCCGTCGGCGTACCAACGGATTGCCGATGCCAGTCCCGCCTCGTCTAGTAGCGGAGGATGAAGCAGGTGAGAAATTGTCCGCACCTCGGTACTCATCTCACGGACCAAGTTCTCGCTATCGTTTAGCGTGGCTGCCGTGCGCGCGAGCCGTTCCACGTCATTCCTCACCAACGCCAGATTCATGGCCAGAGCAGCCAGCGTCTGTCCCACGCTGTCGTGGAGTTCGCGGGCAATGCGCCGCCGCTCATCATCCTGTAGCTGCATCAACCGAGCCGACAATTGCCGCAGGTTACGATTCACGGTGTCGAGATCCGCTGTGCGTTCCTGCACTTGTTGTTCGAGTGCGCCTTGTGCCTGGATCAACGTCCCGTTTTGGCGACGACGCGTTTCTCCCATGAGCACGACGAGGCCCGACGACAGCACGAATGTCAGCATGCCCACCAGCTCAGTCGCGCTCGGAACGGAAAAAGAGTGAATCCTCGGAATAAACCCAAAAAAAGCCCCGAGGGTCCCGATAACCACGGTCACGATTGAGGGCCCAATGCCGCAATACCAGGAAGAAAAGGCAACTGCCGCCAGGAAAAGCACGTAGCAGCCGCCATTCCCAACAAAACGATTCAGACCGCCACAAAGCAGCGCAGCGATTAGCGCGGAAAGAAGCGCTGAGAAATAACGCAGGAAAGAACTTCCCCAGATTCGCGCCGAAAGTGAAGTTTGAATCCCCATGTTCCACCTATGCCAAGCTTAGCTCCCGGCAACACTGAAGGTGACAAACAGCAGCCGGCAACGGAGCCACACTGCCAATGGTTAAGATAGACCAGAGATGGCAACATGATAACAGGACAGGGCTAGCGGTCGCAGAAATTGAGGTTCTAAGTCCGATCAGTTTCTTTTCTGAGTCAAGCAGGAATTTCGGCTTTGTTTCGACCCGGCCCGCGGCGGAGATAGGCAAGGACAAGCCGGATTTCATCGTAGGTAATCTCTGGCGGCAATGCGTCCTTCAATGTCTTAAGCCGCTCCAGCTTTTCGAGGCCGACTCGCGCGCAGGCGGCTTCGATGACGGCCTGCTTGTTGCGATCGATCCAGCCCGATTGAAACTCTATGTGTCCACCTTCCACTAGCGCGGTGACAGCGCTTACTACCGTCCCCAACTGCCGTTCACGAATCTTCGCAATTTCCTCGAGACTCTTCCCCTGCCGGAGCAGTTGTAATGTCTCCAGCGCGGGCGCGGTTTTCCTCGCAGGTTGAACGGAAACCCGAGCTCCCTCTCGGTAGAGCGCGAGCGCAGCCAAAATCCTCCGCCCGTACATATCAGCCTTCCGTTCGCCGATCCCAGTGACAGTCATCAACTGATCGATCGAGGATGGCTGGATTCGGCAGATCTCGTCGAGCGAAGTGTCGTGCAACACCACGAATGCGGGCACGCCTTGTTCCTTCGCGGTTACGCGCCTCCACTCCCGAAGATACTCGCGCAACTCGATATCTCTTGAAGGCGGCGAAGCGGGCGGCGCACTTCCATCGCGGGCGCTGAACACCTTGCGTACCGCGCCCGAAGCAGCCGCCTCCTTCAGCCACTCGGGCATGCTTTCGCAAACATCGCAAGCCCCACAAGAAGTCCACTTCGGAGTTTCGCCAAAATGAGTGCAAATCTGGCGATGCCGGCACTGATTCCCCTCGGCAAACGCTCGGATGACGTGATATCTCTGCCAAGCACGGTCGCGTTCGGCCGCGTCCAGTATCTGATTCGCGAAGTATCCAAGCAGGCCGGCGTCCTGCTTGCGCCACAACAGAATACAGTCAGCAGGATTACCGTCCCGTCCAGCGCGCCCAGCCTCCTGGTAATACTGCTCGACTGATTTTGGCAGAGCGAGATGAATGACAGCTCGAACCGTCGCCTTATTGATGCCGAGACCGAACGCGATTGTGCCCACCAACACCCGCACTTCGTCGGACATCCAGCGCTCCTGATTGCGGCGCCGGTCTTCACTTTGCATTTTGGCGTGATACGGGACAGCGGGAATATCGTGGTTCTCGAGGAAGTCCACCGTCTCTTCCACTTTTTTGATCGTGGGGGAATAGACGATGATATTGCCCTCGCTATAGTTACGCAGCGCAGTCACAAGAAGCGCGGTTTGCTCCACGGTGTCGCATTCGCGCACCATATACCGCAGATTGGTCCGGTGAAAGCTCGCGATGTATTTGTCGGGGTTGCGCAGTTGAAGCTGCGTCAGAATGTCATGCCGCACGTGACGGGTTGCGCTGGCCGTGAACGCCGCAATCGGACAGTCCGGAAACTGCCCCCGCAAACGGCTGAGTTGACGATACTCGGGACGGAATTCGTGTCCCCATTCGGAGATGCAATGCGCCTCGTCGATCGCGAAGAAGGTGATCGGAACTTTCTGCAGCCATCCCAAGGTATCCCCGCGCTGCAAGCGTTCCGGAGACAGGTAGAGGAGCCGAAAGGCGCCTTCTCGGGCTTGGCGGATCACTCGATTCTGTTCTTCGTTGCTTAGAGTGCTGTTGAGAAGCGCGGCCGGAATTCCCATTTGCGCCAGTTGAGCCGCCTGGTCTTGCATCAGCGCAATCAGTGGGGAAATCACAACTATCGTTTTCCCAGAAATCACGGCGGGAAGTTGGTAGCACAGCGACTTGCCTCCGCCGGTCGGCATCACCACGCAGGTGTCATGCCCAGCGAGCAAGCTCTTTACGATGCGGTCTTGCAGTGGGCGAAAGGAACCGTATCCCCAGTAGCGGCGCAACGGTGTAAGCAGCTCGGCTTCCGGGGTCATGCTTTCAGTATAGGACCTGCCGCGAGCAGGAGTGGCACCACATTCGTCCTTCTCGTAGCGAGACAAATCCCAAACTGAAACGCTTTCATCAATCAGTCATCCCGGATGGAATCGGCGTGCCTGGATAGAATCTGTCAAACGCAACCCAAGCCAGTGCGATTACCACGAAACAGAGAACGCTGCCTTCAGGCCCGACAGAGCCTCCACTCAGCCATTGCGGTCCGCGTAGCGAAGAGCTGAGTAAGTGCCCGGGAAAGACGGTTCCACTATCCGGAACCGAATAAAAAAAAGTCTCGCCCCAATCCCATGCAGCGTGAAAACCTACTGCAAACCACAGATTCTTCGTGCGGCTGAGCGTCAAACAGAAGAACAGTCCAATGCATCCTGCGGCCAGCAATCCGGGCCAGTCTTCGCCCCCATTGCGCAGGTGAACAAGCCCGAAAGCACACGACAGGACAATTGAGGCGGGCCAGAAGCCGATCCCCCGTGCCAGCGTGAACTGGGAGTAGCCTCGTAGCAGAAACTCCTCGAAGAAGCCAACCAGCAGGAACATTAATCCCCAGAAGCTCGCAAATCGGGCGAGACGGGCCCCATGCAGCACGACATGACCGAAAGAAAAGCCGTGCAGGCCATACATCGCAGTCATCAGCAGGCTGATCGAGGCAAAGCCCCACACCGTGCCGATCCAGAACAGAGCTCCGAAGGCGCGCTGACGCGGCAATCCATAGATGCCCCAGGATCGCCGCTCGACTTTCGCCAGCACCACTGAGGGAATCACCGCAGCGATGAGATTGCCAAATTCCTCGAGCAGCATGGACCAAAGGCCGCTGTCTCCGAAATCGCGAGACCATGCCAGGTCGACCGCCAAGCGCTGCAACCCCAGGAACATCGCTACATAGAAGGCGAAGCCCCACCCTGGTCGCAGACCGTCGGGACCAAGAAATACGGTACGGGCATACGAAACTGGGATGGCTGCGCTGAAGTCCGGCCCCGGCACGGAACTTGCCGCGGGCCCGCTGTTCTCGTTCCTTTCTGGATCACTCATCGCAGAACTTTCCCCGCAGCAGCCTCCGACATGGTAAAACACTCGGCTCGACGTTATGCGTCCATATTTCACGCGCGAACGCTTTGGCCGACCGCAGTTTCTTGCCGGACTGCTGCTGCTGGCTTTTCTGGCGCAGGCACTATGGCTGGTTCATAGGGAGTTGGGAGCAACCGCAGGCATGGATGGCCGGGAAGCTCTACGCATCGGCGAAGGGTGGAAGCAGTTGCACGCAAAAGGCACGGCCGGCGCTCCTCTGACGGAACCTGTCGACGATCCCATTCAAGATCCGTTCCAGAACAACGATCGGGGCTTCGACACGGAACATTCGCCGCTCGTCTACCTGGTCTCTGCCGCTCCGCTCCTCGCTTGGCCACGCGACCTCAATGCGGAGTCAGGCGTGTACTGGCAATGGCTTCCGCGGCTTCCGTTTCTCGCTTGCGGAGTCTTTCTCGGAGCGTCCCTCTGGTATGTCGCCCGGCGGTTGTGCGGCAATACAGGCGGCTTCGTCGCGCTCACTTTCTACTGTTTCTCGCCGTCATTGATTCAAGCAAGCGCTGTCTGGCACACCGAACCAGAAATCGTCGCCGTATGGGGAGCCTTTGGGACCATCTTCACAGCCATCGCGGTGGCGCACACTCTATACGCTCCGCGCGAAGTCGTCCTGTGGAACTGGCGCCGGATCGTTCTCCTCGGAATCTCGTTGGCCATCGCAATCGGATCGCAATTCTCGTTGATCGTTCTTGTTCCAATGGCATTGGGATTTCTGCTCTACGTCGCTCCAGTGCGGCAGCGCGCGGGACTCGTAATCTGGATCGCGGCGTGCGTAGTAGGACTCGTGCTCTTGTTCGGAGCTTACTTCTTTCGAGCACATACCTTCGCCGATAGCATGCGCAACGCGATGTTCTGGGGAGCAACCTGGGGTGGGTTCACTGTGCCTGGAGTCTACAGGCAGGTTTTCATGCAGATTGGGCGCGCCTGCCCTGCGCTGGCCTTGGCGTCGCCTGTGGCACTTGTGACCTACGCGCTGTGGCCGCGTACGCGATATTTCGGCAATACCGCGCCGCTGCTGGTCGCGGTTATATTCATCCTCTTGGGGATGGCGCATCCCCACGTCGCCGGCGCGGGATTTTTGCTTGCAGCAATTCCGTTTCTCCTCATCTTTGTTTCGGGGGTACTCGCCGATTTGATGGAGACCAGTTACCGTCCTCTGGTCACGGCTTGTATCATGGCTCTGCTGATTACTTATGTCGCGCGCACTCTCTACGCGCTGGCACAGGTTCCTGCCGGCTGATCTTACGCTTTGGACTCCGCGTGCATCGCGGCCGCCCTGTGTTCCGACAACTGCTGGGCGAGAAATTCCAAATACTCGTTCATGCCCTCACCGGTCTTCGCCGAGAGCCGGAAGATCTGCATGCCGGGTCGAACGGATTCGACACTCTTGCGGGCGGCTTCCCAGTCAAACTCGACAACCCCCGCCAACTCATTCTTCGTGATCACGGCCACATCGGCGCTGTTGAAGATTGTCGGATATTTCAACGGCTTGTCTTCTCCCTCGGTGACGGACATCAGCACAAGGCGAAGATTCTCTCCTAGATCGTACGAGGAGGGACACACCAGATTTCCGACGTTTTCGATAAACAAAAAATCTAGCTTGCTCAGGTCCCAGTCCTGCAAAGCATTCTGCACCATCGCCGCCTCGAGATGGCAGACTGTCCCGGTTGTAATCTGCTTGACCGGAGCCTTGCTGCGGGCCAGGCGCGCGGCGTCGTTCTCTGTGGCCAGATCGCCAACGAGCGCCGCGACACGATACCGAGGCTGCGACAGGGTGAGTATCTTTTCGAGGAACATGGTTTTGCCCGAGCCTGGACTGGAAACCAGACTCACTACAAAGACGCCCGCAGCTTGGAATTGCTCGCGGAGCGAGCGAGCGATCACATCATTTTGCTTCAGAACATTCCGGCGTACTTCGACCAGACGCGGCTCGCTCATTCCTCTACCTCCAACGCAAAGACTTCCAATTCCTTACCCTGTCGGACATCCATGGTCGGCGTTCCGCACTCGGGGCAGCAGAACGATTGCACAGACGTCAGCAGCCTTTGCTCCTGGCATAGCGCGCAAAACACCATCACTGGAACGTCCTCAACGATCAGTGTAGACCCGGCCAGCGGGGTGTCTTGGCAGGCCACTTCATACGAAAACAAGAGCGCGTCCTTTACGACGCCCGAGAGCGCTCCCAGCCTGAGGTGAACAGCGCTGACTCTGACGCCGCGGCACTGCGCCTCGTCCATGGCTGCCTCTACTATGCCAATCGCGATCGAAAGTTCGTGCATCCCTTGCCGTCGTTCTCGCTACGTGTAAGACGTACAGGCAGTCTAATCCTTCTCAGGATTCGCTTGTCGATCAGGACTTCCCCGTTATCATCGAGGCGCGACCCTCGCCTCAACGCTCGAAATGAAGGATCACCTTCTGCGGCACATACGCATCGGTCGTCGGCTCCGGCATCTGAATTTCCAACTTGCCGGTCTTGGTGAGAGTTCCTCCTTCCACCGAAGAAATCTGACCCGGGCTCCAGACCGCCAGTTCGTAGCGTTGCGCCGCGAGGCCGGAGACTTGCAGCGTCAACTGGTTTCTTGACGCGTTCCACGATTCGGAAAGAACACGCAGCCCCCGGCTCGCGCTACCCAGAGGAGGAAGTTCGTTCGTCAGCGAAAGTCCGAAGTCATTCTTAGTGCGAATCACAACGCTGCTCGTCCCGCCATAGACTGCGAACCTCACAAATAGATGCTGATCGTTCTGATTCGGAAGCATGCTGAACGGGAGTGGCCGCCCGTTCATCTCCACGCTAACCACACCGGTGCGCAGGCTGAAAGCCGGGGAGAACTCGACCCAGCAATCGCCCGTCCCGGTGCGCTTGGTTTCGAGTACGACACTGTCCGCCGTCTTGCGATATTTGAAATCAATGCTGATGCCGCCAAGGCGTACGTTGTGAATCACAAAGGTCGTCCAGTCGGCGGGAACATGCGGAGCCAACGCGATCTGATGCTTTTCTGCGTCGATTTCAAGGCCAAACATGCCGCGCAAGATCGGACTCACCACCATCGCCGCAGACCAAATCTGGTGCGGGGAACTCGTCGCAAAGGATTGGTAGTAGTCTCCAGACAGAACCTCGGTGAAGTGTCCCAGCGCGCCGTCGACGCCGAGCAAAGCATTCGCACGAAGATTGGAGTATGCCGGAAATGCGCGATGGTAGCGGTATTCGGCGACTGACGCCCACCCGGTAAACAGCGGCCACACCGCGCCGTAGTGATAGCCGGAGCCGTCGTAGGCCTTCGACTGTTGCGAAATGATTCGCATACCCCAATCGGTCTGGTGATCCTCAGCCGCGAGTCGCGCGATGTTCTCATCCGCGTGGCTGGCGTCGGATAAACCAAACCACATCGGGACCGTTGTCAGCACAGTCGGCTCATTCGCGCGTTCGTTGTTCTGTTTCAGGGCAAAGGCGTAGGCTTTCGTCTCTTGTGACCAGAACGCCTGGTCTAATGCAGATCTGCTGTGATCAAAGTCGGTCGCCAGCTGCTTGCTCATGTCGTCCTTGCCCAGCAGTCGCGCCAAATTCGAGAGCGCATGCAAGGCTTCAACCCCGAGCCCGGCCTGGTAGTACTCGTTCTTAACAGGAAGCAGCGGGCCACCTTCGACCCAGCCGTGACCAATGCCCGCGTTTTGCGCGAAGCCCTGGGTATCGTAAGTCGAGCGCAGGAACTGGTAAGCGCGCCACAGATTGTCCCAGTTGTCATGCGCGAAAGCGACGTCGCCGCTCTGGACGGCATAGTCATTCATCGCGATGATGAACAGTGGAGTCGCGTCGGCAGAAACGTAGGGATAGGGATAGCCCTTGAACCACGGGACGAGACTCGCGCTCTGCGAAATCTCGTGTGGAACTTTGCCGTCTTCCCGCTGATATTTGCTGATGAAATCGAGGGCGGCGCGGGTGGTTGCATAATCCCCCTCGGCGTTAAGAGCAAAAGAAGTCCACAGCGAGTCGCGTCCAAAAAACCAGGCGAAGCCGGGACGCTGGCTAACGCCGGAAGTTCGGTATCCCGCGACGAGTCCGCTTCCAAGATAGGGGTTGTTGACCAGGCCTTGAATCGTGCTGATCCGCGCCCAGTCATAGGCTTGCTGCAAAGCGGCATCGGGCAATTCGAGGCTGACAGTCTTGACGAGATAGGCGCGGTAATACTCCGCGGAAGCATGCTGCGCGCCGACTCCCTCACCTAACAGATTGCGGTAAGTTTTCACCGCATCGTCCAACCCCGCAACCGAACCTGCAATCACCAACTCCCTCGTGTCTTTGCCTTTTTGCGTTACGCCCAGGCGCAGCGAATTTTCGGCGGACGACGAGTAGTTCGTTTCATAAGCGAGGTGCGGATCCGCTGCGGTCGGAGATCCCACCAACGCGGCGAATTTCCGCGCTTCTTCCCCGAAGACGAAGGCGCGCTCCTTATCGCTCCAATCAACGTAAGTGCCTCCGAGGGCGGCCGGCCACTCCAGCTGAAAGTCGGGTGTAAACGCGGCTTCGATTTCAAGCGGCTGCTCGGTTTCAATATCCAATAGAATGACCGCACCAGCTTCGTTGACTGGGACGCAGAGCGTCTCGCGCACGCGAAAAGAATCGCCCACGTACAGAATCGACGCCGCCTCCGGACGGACAGTCAAAGTGCGCGCCAGACTCTCTGCCGGGAGCGCCCGGTCGCCGACATGAAACGTCAGATGGAACTCTCGAAAGATCTTCAGCGGGTACACCCACGCTTCGAATCGCCCGGCTTCGTTGCCGAACAGTCCCGCCCGCGTGCCGACTACTGGAAGAAACTCCCAAGTGCGAATCGTTCGCGTCAGCTCCAGCGTCTGGCTGGGCTGCTGAGCGACCGACGAAACACCGAGCATGCAGACCGCGAAGAAGTAAATCGCTTTCAAGATTCGTCGCATGAAATGACGGTGCAGGATGCCAAGAGAGTAAGGATTCATTGCGATCTTTTCGTGGATCGGGAGTTTGGCTCCGCTGGAGCTTGCAAAGTCGCGGTTCCCTGAATATAAGAGGTAAGAGCCGAATGTTAGCACGAGCCGGGCGAGCCAGGTAGCGACCTCTTGTTTCCTTCACGCCGCGTTTTTCTGAAATCACTCAGCCGGTCGGCACTCGTTCTCTCGCTCGAGAGCGTGTTGCGCCTAGCGCGTCCCAAATGGATTGGGGCAGCGGCACAGCAGAAGCCAGATCCCGCGAAGGGCACACCTCCTCCGGCAGCCGATCTCGGTATCAGCTTTCTCAACATTGGCCGCGAATCTGGACTCAACGCGAAAACGATCTATGGCGGCGAGCACAAGAACAAGTATCTGCTCGAAACCACTGGCTGCGGTGCCGCTTTCTACGATTACGACAATGACGGTTGGCTCGATATATTCCTCGTCAACGGCACGCGTCTCGAGGGATTTCCCGCAGGCAGCGAGCCCACTTCCCACCTGTTTCGCAATAATCGTGACGGCACTTTCACCGACGTAACCGTGAAAGCCGGCGTCGCGCATTACGGCTGGGGCCAGGGATGTTGTGTCGGCGACTACGACAACGACGGGTGGGACGATCTCTTCGTCACCTACTTTGGAAAGAATGTCCTGTACCACAATAACGGTGATGGATCGTTTACCGATGTCAGCCAGAAGGCCGGCGTGGCGGGAAACGGCAGGCGATGGAATACCGGCTGCGCTTTCGTCGACTACGATCGCGATGGGAAGCTCGATTTGTTTGTCGCGAACTACATCGATATGGATCTTGCAACTGCTCCCGTGCCGGAATCCGGGCCGTGCCTCTACAAGAGCGTGATGGTCGCCTGCGGACCACCGGGGCTGCAAGGCGGCAAGAACATTCTCTATCACAATAACGGCGACGGGACGTTCACCGACGTTTCCGAAGGATCAGGAATTCTGAGCGCGAACGGGACGTACGGCCTCGGCGTGTTGACGGCCGACTTCGACAACGACGGCTGGCCAGACATTTACGTGGCCGACGATTCCACCGCGAGCGCGCTGTATCAGAACAAGAAGAATGGCAGGTTCGAAGACATCGCGATCGAAGCGGGATGCGCACTCAGTCCAGACGGCAAACCGCAAGCGGGAATGGGCGTGTCGGCGGCCGACTACGACATGGACGGAAATCTCGACATCGTCAAAACGAACTTCGCCGGAGATACGCCGTCGCTGTATCACAATCAGGGCGGAGCCAGTTTCGAGGACACAACGTTCACCGCCGGTCTTGGCGCACACACCCAATTTCTGGGCTGGGGCTGCGGCTTCTTCGACATGGACAATGATGGTTGGCCTGACATCCTGATCTGTAACGGCCATGTGTATCCGGAGGTCGAACAGCTCAAAACCGAAGCCGGCTACGCACAACGTAAGTTGCTTTATCAAAACTTGCGCAATGGACATTTCGCCGACATTTCCTTCCAGGCAGGACCGGGAATTTCGGAACCCAGCGCCTCGCGCGGAGCGGCATTCGGTGATTTCGACAACGATGGCGATATCGACATCGTCGTGAACACGGTCAACGATTACCCGCAATTACTGCGTTGCGATTCGAAGCTCAACCACAACTGGATCAAAGTTCGCACGATTGGTACGAAGTCGAACCGGAGCGGTATTGGCGCTCGCCTCGTTTGCGTGACTACGGTGACGGGAGAAACGAAGCCGCACCGTCAGATCGACGAAGTGCGCAGCGGCGGCGGCTATTTCTCACAGAACGACCTGCGCGTTCATTTCGGTGTGGGCAAAGCCGCGAAAATAGATCTGCTTGAAGTTCGCTGGCCGAGCGGACAAGTCGACGCGCTGAAAGACGTGAAGGTGAACCAGGTGATTTACGTCAAAGAAGGCGAGGGGATCACTCGCACCATGCAGTTCATAACAAATCCCAAGGCCGGGAAATAGCGCTACTTCAATTTCTTTGCGTCATTGTCGACGCCAGCTCCCGTTCCTTCTGTGAGCGTCTGGACCTGATCGACTAGCAGATTCGCGAAGCGCTCGGTCAAGCCGCTAGGCCAGCGAATTTCGATCCACTCAATCCTATCGGCCTTCCCTAACCCGAAGTGAACCCGCACGTCGTTGTTCGAGATGTAGCTCGATCCACTGCGTACTTCGTCCACCAAAATTCGGGCTGATGTCTTGATGCGAATCCGCGCTCCAATCGCGTCCCGATTCGATTTTGTTCCAACAGCATGAATTGCCACCCAGTGATTCGCATTGTGAACTTGATTTACGAGCAGGGTTGGCGCCGCATTCATGTTGTTGATCACCGCCGACATTCTGCCGTCGTTCCATAAATCCCCGACCGCCAACCCACGCGACGAAGCCAGCATTGTGACGCCCATACCCGCAGACGCCGAGATATCGCTGAACGTTCCGTCGCCGTTGTTATGGAACAGAATGCGCGGCTCTTTATAGCTGCTGCCGAGGTGCTGGCTGTCGACTTCGGGATAGACGTGTCCGTTTACCAGAAGCAAATCCGACCATCCATCGTTGTCGACATCGAGGAACATGGTTCCCCATCCCAAGTATTGCGTGTAGAGGCCCAAACCGGCGGCCGTTGTGGCGTCGGTGAACGTACCATCGCCGCCGTTCTTGTACAGAGTCGACGTGTCATCGGAGAAATTCGTCTTGAAAATATCCAGATGGCCATCGCCGTTGTAGTCGCCGATGGTCGACCCCATGCCGGCCTGCTCGCGTCCGTCTTCATTGAAGGCAGCGCCGGCAGTCACAGCTGCGTCGGTGAACGTTCCGTCGTGGTTATTGCGATATAGAATGCTGGGCGTACTGTCGCAGGCGATGAAGATGTCGGGCCAGCCGTCTTCATCGAAATCGAGCGTCGACACGCTGAAAGCGTAGTGGCCGTCCGTGCGGTCGATATGCGCCTTCGTGGTGACATCCTCGAAAGTCCCATCGCCGCGATTGTGATAGAGAATGTTCTTCGATCCCGCCAGACCGCGCGGCCCGCACATCACCGGAACGCCTTTCCAGATGCAGGTCGGGCGCTCGCCCGGCGCAGGCGCTGTCGAGAGATCGAAATCCACATAGTTCGCAACCATCAGGTCGAGTTTCCCGTCGCGGTCGTAGTCGACAAAGGCACAACCGGTACCCCATGCTTTGCCTGACCCTGCTACTCCGCTCTTCTCCGCAACTTCGGTGAAGACCCCGTGATTGTTGTGGTACAGGTGATTCCTTCCGTAGTAGGTGACGTAGAGATCTTCCCAGCCGTCATTGTCATAGTCGCCGACGCAGACGCCCTGTCCCCAGCCGGTCGCGGTAAGGCCCGCCTTGGCGGTCACATCGGTAAAAGTTCCGTCGTGATTGTTGCGATAAAGACGGTTCGTCGGACCTTGCCCCGCGGGATATCCCTCAAGCCTCGTGCCATTCACCAAAAAGATATCGGGCCAGCCGTCGTTGTCGTAGTCGAAGATCGCAACTCCATTTCCGGTGGTTTCGATGATGTATTTCTTGGTATCGAGGCCGCCGAAGATGTTCTGGGCGGTCAAACCAGCCTTTTCAGCGATGTCGATGAAGTTCACAATGGGTGTGGGCGCGGGAGCAGCAACCTTTCCCTGCTGTGCGGTAAGGTTTGTGCCTGCAACAAACCAACATCCGCCAACGAGCGTTGATAAGACAATGCCGCGCGCAAGGAAGCAACCATTCGGAAATCGCATGGGCCCAATCGATGGTAGGGGGATCGACAACAAGGGTCAAGCTACAGCACCGGAGGGCTCGCCGGAGTTACCGCGACACCCACGTAGGTATCAGCTGCGCCGTAGTACAACAGATACGAGCTGCCCCGACGAATCATGCCTTCCACAAAGACAACATTGGGTACTTGACCGACCTTCTCCCATTGCTTCTCGGGGGCGAAAAAAGGCTGGTCGCTGCGCCAGAGCAATTTTCGCGGGTCCTTCCGGTCGAAGACCGCAATCCCGGTGCGATACACCAGGTTGTCGTCCGCGCCGTTATAGATCAACACAATCGCCGTGGGAGTCACGATTGGAGACGGCCCCGGTTCAGCGACGCGCGAGTCAAACTTTCCCGGCCTGACTGGCAGTACCGGCATCTGCGTAGCCTCAGTCCAGTGAAGCAGATCCGAAGAATAGGCCAAGCCCGCCTGATCTTTGTTGTCCGTGCTCGTGCCCAGAAAATACATCCAATATTTTCCGTTGATCTTCTCGGGAACAATCGCGCCGGACTTCGTCCACTTGATATTCCAATTCCCTTTGTATGCCGGGAGGATGATGCCTTTGCGCTTCCAATGAACCAGGTCGGTCGATGTCGCGAGACACAGTTGCGCGTCTTTCTTGTTGTAGCCCGTGTACGTCAGATAATAGGTGCCGCCGAACTGAACTAGGCGCGGATCCTCCACTCCGCCGTCTTTTTCGTAATCCTCAACCGGGCTCAGGACCGGCTCATCCCGCAGTTTGAAGTGGATGCCGTCGGTGCTCTCGGCATACCCGAGGCGGGAGGTGCCCTGCTTGTCCTGCGCACGGTATAGCATCACAATCTTGTCGCCGCGCACGACTACACTTGGATTGAAGGTTCCCACCGACTCCCATCCATTGCCGTGCGGAGAAATCACTGGAGTCTCTGATATACGCCGCCACGGTCCGTCCAGAGTGTGCGGCGTCTCCCGCGCAGTCAAGACCACGAACAGCGCCAACAGCAGCAAGGCCGTTCGGAGACTGAAACGAAGGATGATCATTGGCTCGATTGGATGGCAGCAAAAAACGGCAGGGCCGACCCCCTGCCGTTCTCGGTGATCTTCGTATCTGGAAACTATTTCCTGTTCACAGCCTTCTTCAGTTCGGCCCCAGGAGTAAACTTTGCGACTTTGCGGGCAGCGATTTTGATCGTAGCGCCGGTTTGTGGATTGCGGCCGTTGCGTGCCTTTCTCGCTGAAACGGAGAAAGTGCCGAAGCCAATCAACGCCACGCGATCTCCTTTGCGGAGGGCAGAGGTAATGCTGTCGACAGCGGTATCAATAGCAGTCGTGGCCTGCGCTTTGCTCATTTCACATGCGCCTGCGATCTTGTCAACCAGATCGGCCTTGTTCATAGTCTCTCCTCGCAGGTCTCGTTCGTTCCCAGCCTACACCGGGAGGAAAAAATGGCTATGGCTGAGTTGGGAAACCTGACGGTTCGTATTGTGCTCCCTCTGCGACGAAAGTCAACTGTGAAAATCCGCGCGGGAAGCCTGTTCTGCACCTTCGTGTCCCGAATTGCAGCCAGCGGAGCGGCTTTGCGCCGCCATGGTGAGGGTTTTCCTCTGCCCTCCACAGGACGCTCCTGTCCTTCACAGGATGTACACAGCCAGTTAGGGATTCCGGCTTGCGCGAAAGCGCCTTTCGGGTGCAAAGTCGAAATAGAGAATCATGGAGCGGTGGACGCATTCGTCCGCCGAGCGAGACAAAACCAGCCCGGACAACGATGTTGCTTCATGATTCCGATTGTGAAGAGGAACCTTTCAAGGTGATTAAGGCCCCTGCAGACATTTGCCCGCTTTGTGAAGGGACAGGTTGGAAGACCGTACCTGCCGGCTCGAGCGCCAACCGCAGCACGAATGATCGGCGTGTCACGCGCTGCGACTGCCAATTGCGCGCCCGGGCGCAAACTGTCATGACGGCCGCGCGCATTCCGCGGCGCTACGAGCACTGCGAGCTGTCAAACTATGACACCGACTTCCCGGGGGCTAACCCCTCTTTGGCAGAAGCACACTTCATCGCGTCGAATTTCGCGAAGAAGTGCGATCCGCGCGGTGACAAAGGTCTGCTGATCATTGGCAAGATCGGTACCGGCAAGACCCATTTGGCGGTCGGGATCATCAAGGAGCTGATCCTGAACCGGGGGATTCCGTGCCTCTTCTATGACTACCGCGAGTTGCTCAAGGAAATTCAAAACTCCTACAACTCGACGGTGCAGACGACCGAACTGGACGTGCTGCGTCCTGTCTTTGAGACCGACGTTCTCGTGCTTGATGAACTCGGCGCGGTGAAGCCGACTGAATGGGTTTGGGACACAGTCAGCCTAATTCTGAATACGCGCTACAACGACAATCGGACCACGATCATCACGACGAATTTCGACGACCAGCCCGCCGCAGGAGCGAGCGGATCAATCTCACCCCCTCGCGCCGCCAGCCGCGGAGAAACCCTCGGCGACCGGATCGGAGAACGCATGCGCTCCCGCCTCCACGAGATGTGCCGGATCATTACGCTCGACGGCACCGACTTCCGACAGAAGTTCCGCAGCGCCAACTTCCGTTAACTTCTTTGTCGAGCGCCACGCCCCTGGGGGTGGCGACGGCAAGGGATGCAGTTTGTGGTGACACATTAAGAGGTCATAGGGAGAACGGCGAACTCGCAGGAGACGGACCCAAATATAAGGTCCACAGCTGGCCAGTCGGATTTCCGACGCGCCCAGCCGGACGCAATAACCTCGGATGATCCGGGATGTCTCGGCGTAATCGCTCACCCATTCGAATACAACTTCGTTTTCCGCGCGGTGGCTGGCCAGATCTTGAAGGCTGGTCCGCACGAGCCTCGGAAGAGCCATGCAGGGGCTCGGCGTGGCAACCGGTCATCTGTTCAATCGCGTACAAGACGCTGTAGTCAATGCCTTCGCTAAAGGCAATGTATAGGGTAGCGGTGGATGGCACGTAGTCGATCTCGAGCATCATGAATCGTTCGAGAACGATCAGCGGAATCTGGAGACAAGATCCGGAGCGATAGCGCAGCGAGTTTTCCCGCAGGACGGGGCACGACCATTGCCTTGCCAACGCCGCCGTGACTTGTTGTTCGTTGACGAATCCCAGATCCTGCAGCCACTCCCCAATTTTTCCGTAGCCAGAGCCGCGTTGTGCCTGAAGTGCAGCGCGTAGCTGCTCGGCGGTGATGAGTTGCCTGGAAAGCAATAGAAGTCCCAGCGGAATGCGATGAGGCGCGCACGCTTGGAGACAGAGCGGGCACTCCGAAGCGCGGCAGTGAGCGCGCTCTCCAAACACTCATCCACACAGTACCGTATCCCCGCGAGCGTAACTCCAGACTGCCTCCCGCGAAGAAGGCGCCACAGTCCCTGGGTGTGAATGCAATCCCGACGCGACGCGCCGGGCTTCTCCCGCCACTCGTGCCATGCGATATTCCAGGCGGAGGTCCGGCAATTCCCATAAGCTCTAGGCTCCCGGCCCGACTTCTGTAACTCGAAGGCCGTAATTGATATAGACGTCGACTACGTTCGTTGTCGTGTCGAAAGTGAGATTCCGGACGTGCTCAATGATCATGGAGCGGGTCACACTGTGTCCGGCGTTGCGCATCAGATACTCGAGCAGTGTGAATTCTTTGGTGGTCAGCTCGATCTTGCGGCCAGCACGTTCGACGAGTCGCTGGACCCAGTCGAGCGCGAGATCGCCCAGGGTCAGGACGGACTCCGAAGGCAGATGACTGCGCCGCACCAAGGCACGAATTCGAGCCGAAAGCTCGCTAAACGAGAACGGTTTACTGAGGTAGTCGTCCGCACCCGTGTCCAGACACTGGACCCTGTCTTCGACGCGGGTACGCTGGGTCAGAACCAGCACCGGAAGACTAGGTTTCTTTAACCTCAAATGCCGGAGCACGCTGATTCCATCAAGCTTGGAAAGGTTCAAATCGAGGATCACAACGTCGTACTCGAACTCCACTGCGGCCTCGCGTGCCTTTTCGCCGTCGGTGATGACGTCCACGGTGTGGCGCTCGCCTTCCAATCCCTGGCGAACGAATTTACCCAGAGCTTGATCGTCTTCAACCATAAGAATTCGCATAAATGTGAGCCATCCTTAATCGAACGAATTAGTCTAGTTAGAAATGCTTCAAACGCAGCCGAAACTCTGCCTTACGAAGGTATGTGTTTACCGAAATGGTTTTAGGTCTCAAATCGGGTGGGCCCGGCTGCGTTGGCGCTTCTTCCCTATGCTCTGAACCTAAGCGGCCAATTCCATAGATACCTCTCATCCGGAGATAATTTTGCAAGCAAGTCTTTTCTGGAGCGATCCGGTGCCGATATGGAGTAAGAAAACGCTGAAGTCGTTTCTGGTTCCGGGCGGAGTCCTGCTTCTTCTCGTCGTAGCGCTCGAATCTCTCGGTTGGCTCACCCTAGCCCCGCCCGCGCTCAGCTTTTTGTCTTATTGCGGACTACTAGGAGGAATGCTGCTGGCTTGGCGGTTCCATTCCAGCCGCATCTTCTTCTGTTTGTTTGTGCTCTTGTTGTCCTTACAGGCTCTTGCCGCATTTGGAGCGGGGCAGCATCCGCTAAGCCCCGGGGGGATTACCGCAGTTCGGACAGTAGCAGTTCTTGTACCCTTGAATTTTGCTCTGATCTCATGGATGCAAGAGCGCGGCTTTACTGCCCCTGCGATCGCTCCGGTTGGTTTGTTCCTGTTTATCGAATCCGTGGTTGCGGTCGTTCTGTGCCGTAGCGCGTCTACCGCTCATTCTTTATCGCCCCATCCGCGTCACCTTGCGGCCACATCGATTCTGTTGCCAAGCTATGCGCTCTTTGTGCTGGCAGCGGCAAGCGCATCCTTATTAATTCGGTTCCTAATCAGTCGAAAGCCGGCGGACAGCGCCTTGCTCTGGTCGCTTCTCGCCTTTTCTCTGTCTTTGAGTTCTGCTGGATCCGCCCGCGCCACTTTGTATCTGGCCACTTCAGCGTGCATTCTTGCAATTTCGATCATCGAAACCTCGTACTTGCTGGCTTATCACGACGAGCTGACAGCCCTGCCCTCAAGGCGTGCCTTCAACGACGCACTTCTCGGCCTCCAAGAGCCCTATTCGATGGCCGTTGTTGACATCGATCACTTCAAGAAATTCAACGATACTTACGGACATGAGACGGGAGACCAGGTTCTGAGACTCGTCGCGACGCGGTTAGCACGGGTCACTGGTGGAGGACAGGCTTATCGATGCGGTGGAGAAGAGTTTATGATTCTATTTTCGGGAAAGACTACTCCCGAAGTTGTGGAACACCTCGAACGTTTGCGCCTCTCCATTGCGGCGTCCGAATTTCATTCTCGCGGCGGCGATCGTCGCCAGACACAGCGCGGGCCGGATCGGCGCAACGAGCGGACCTCGAGCCGTCCCAGAAAAAAGGGGCTAGCCATTCGACAACTGGCGCAAGAAAACTCCCCATCTCCGCTTTCAGTAACCGTGAGTATCGGTGTCGCCACTTCGACGAGTAACAGATCCGATCCCGAGCTTGTTCTCCAATCTGCCGATAAGGCCCTCTATCGCGCAAAAGCCAACGGGCGGAATCGTCTCGAAACCGCATCACAGCGACGTTCAAGAATAAAAGCCGCTGGAATCGCCTAAGAGCAGGCAACTCGGAATCGTCTCAAGAATCAACTTGAACGAAGCCGCGTTGCGGCAGACGCTTTCGCGTGCTGGGTCTCAGCGGTTTGGGTGAAGGGATAAGGTTGGGTCATAAGGAGATGACCTATGACCCACCTTCGCAAAATGATGCTCGAAGAACTCGAGCGTCGTAATTACGCTCAGGCTACCATAGACTGTTACCTGCGTATCGTTGCCGAGTTTTCCCTTCACTTTCACCGCCCTCCGAACCAGTTAGGACCGGACCACATCCGCCAGTATCAAGCCCACCTATTCGGCCGGCGAAAGTTGGCACCCAGCACTGTGACGCAGCGGCTCGCCGCTTTGCGATTCTTCTACATCAAGACGCTGCGGAAGCCGTGGAGTGTCGCCGAGACTCCGTACCCCAAGAAGGTTCAACGTCTGCCCATCATCCTGAGCGCGGAAGAAGTCGCCCAGCTTATCGACTCGGCTGTCACTGCCTTTCATCGCATTCTGTTGATGACGCTCTATGCCACTGGAGTGAGGCGCGCGGAACTGGCTCGACTGAAGATCACCGATATTGACAGTCGACGAATGATTATCCACATCCAAGGCGGAAAAGGCCGCAAGGATCGCGACGTGATGCTCAGCCCGAAGCTGTTGGAAGCCTTGCGAGAGTACTGGCGTGGACTAAGACGCAAACCCACAAACTGGTTATTTCCCGGCGGGCGCTCGCATACCGGCGATCGTCACATCAGCCCCAAGACCATCTGGAATGCCTGCGAAAACGCTGCCCAGCGGGCGGGTATCCGCAAGAAGATCCATCCGCATACGCTGCGCCACTGCTTTGCCACACATCTGTTGGAGTCAGGTGCGGATTTGCGCACCATTCAGATACTGCTAGGCCACCGTGATTTGGAAGAGACGACCATCTATCTCCATCTCTCCCAACGACACCTCAACGCCACCGCGAGTCCTCTGGACTCGCTCCAGCTGAAAGAGAAGGTACCGCAGAGCGAATGATGAACCGGCCACCCCTCGAGGTGGCCGATCTGGTTCGCGCCGCGGGACGCGCTTTCATCGAACACAGCCGTAAATGGATCACCGGGCAGCACCTCAAGGTGTTGCGAGCCATCACGCGCTGTCGCACCGCCGCCTTGGGCGGGCATCTCGATGAGTGCACCGACTGCGCGTACCGTCCGCCCATCTCCTACAACAGCTGTCGGGACCGGCACTGCCCAAAGTGTCAGGCCAACGCTCGCGACCGTTGGCTCGAAGCGCGTCGTAAGGAACTTCTCCCCACGCGCTACGTCCATGTTGTCTTCACCCTACCCCATGAACTGGCCCCGCTCGCCTTGCAGAACAAGGAAATCCTGTACCATCTGTTGCTGCAGACCAGTGCCGAAACCCTCCTCGAAGTCGCCCGCGATCCCCAACATCTCGGCGCCGAAATCGGCTTCTTCAGTGTGCTCCACACCTGGAATCAGAAGCTCGAACATCACCCCCACGCCCATTGTGTGGTGCCCGCCGGCGGATTGTCGCTCGATCACTCTCGTTGGGTTCCATCGCACTCTCGCTTCTTTCTTCCCATCCCGGTGCTCCGAAAGGTTTTTCGCCGCAAGTTTGTCAGCGCTCTAAAACACAACTTCCGTCAGGGCAAGATTGGCTTCCATGGCATCCTGAAACCCCTGGCTCACCCCAAAGCCTTCTCCGCCTGGTTGCGAACCCTATACCGATACCACTGGCACGTCTACTCCAAACGCCCCTTCGGAGGAGCCGAACAAGCACTACGCTATTTAGGCCGCTATACCCATCGCGTCGCCATCTCCAATCATCGACTCGTTTCTTTCGTCGATGACCAAGTTACCTTTCGCTGGCGCGACCGTGCTCACCACAATGAACCCAAGTTGATGTCCCTATCCCTCGATGAGTTCCTGCGCCGTTTCCTCTTGCATGTGCTTCCCAAAGGCTTTGTCCGCATCCGCCACTTCGGCTTCCTCGCCAACCGGCGGCGGGCTACTCTCCTGCCCCTCTGCTTTCAAGTACTCGGTCCCATACCACAACCGCAGATAGAACCAGCAGCATCCCCCGCCAAGCAACTCAGCCCTCTTTGTCGCTGTCCCAAATGCGGCGGCCGCATCGTGGTCATCGAGAGACTTACGGCTGCCCAGATCCAACTCCGTTCTCCGCCCTCTATCGACGGAGTCGCCGCATGAAACCAATTTCCCAAAACCGCAAACCTCGATCCGTCTTTCGGCTCGATCCGCCCTCGTGCGCCTTGTCCCCGAACCAAGTTCCTCTCCCTGACCCAGAATCTGTTCCAACCGCGATCACTTTCTACTTCCATCAACCTGTGCAAGCCACCCTGCTCTTCTCCCACCAAGCACACTGCTCCATCGCCTACCTCATGCCGCCCATCGACCCCATTTGAAAACCCATAGCCATCCGCACCCGATCGCCCCGCGGGGCGGCTTCCTTCAAGTCGTTGTATCAAAAGCGACCGCCGCAGATTCTGATGAGGCTACCAATTTTCTCCTCTGCGGTCGCTTCTGATACAACACTAGGACTTATGGGATTGAGGAGCGGAGCCTAGCGAACCGTCCGGCCCGGACCGCCTTCCTTAGGACGGGAAGTATGACGGCCCGGTTCCGTACGTTTCGCAAGCACCACAGGCCGTGCGGTCAGCCCGCGGTCGTAGGTGAGATTGAGCGTTTCCGGCCAGTGCCGCCGCAAGCGGGGCACTTCATTCGGATAAACGCGACACCTTCGGACTTACCGTTCAAGTCTACCGGTTTCGCGACATATCCAGACCCCCCGCATGTCGGGCAGTCCTCCGGAGCCACTCCTTCTCCCCTCAGTATTGAGGCTATTCTCCCCGACTTGGGGCTGAAGTTCGCTGGAGAATGTTTTGCGTTACGAATCCCGAACAAAACGGGAGTTTTGGGCCCAGACTGGTGAACCTACCAATCAAGAGGGGTCGAATACAACTCGAAATCCACGAACTGTCCCTGCCCGATCCGAGGCATCCTCAATTTTCTGATCCCTGATGTCAAGCGATCCTACGTCCAATCGTGCGGACCTTCTGAGCGAGCGTCGGTCTGTTGATCGGGAACGCTGGCCTCCATGGCTCGTCTACCCCCATCAGAGCGAGTGCTGCGCCGGCTTGAGCTAGATTCTTCTCTATCACGCTGCTTTCCTACCAGGCTCCTTGGCCTCGGGGGGACCACGTTCTGCGGCGGCGTGTTCGATGGTTGCATTGATCTGACCGCCGATCAGGACTGCTAAGCCGGCGACGTAAAACCAAAGCATGAGGATGATGACAGCTCCCAGAGATCCATAGCTTCGGGTGTAGGAGTCAAAGAAACGCAGGTACACGCGAAGGCCCGCCGAGGCCATCGCCCACAGCATCATTCCAATCACGGAACCGGGCGTAATCCAATACCAATGCTGCTCCTCGACGTCGGGCGCGAAATAGTAAATGACAGCGAATGCGAGAACCACGGACGCCAGAGCCAGAATCCATTGCAACGCTCTTGCCGCGAGAAAAACTGATGCGTTCAAGCCGACGCTTTGCCCTGCGAAAGTAATTAGGCGCCCCCCCGCGAGAACCAGAAACAACGCAGCGATTGTCAGCACCGACATCGCCAGGGTCAGGCCGATAGATATGGCGTGCACCTTCACCCACGAGCGCTGTTCGCGGACTTCATAAGCGGCATTCAAGGTCGAGATCAACTGCGTCATTCCGGCCGATCCGGAATAAAGCGCAAAGAGGAGTCCGAATGTCAGCTTCCCGCCGTTCGCATTGTGGGTTATCTCGCGGACAGTGCGAATCAAGATCTCGTAAGCAGCCGGCGGCAGTATCACTTGCACGTAGTCGAAGAAGTCGCTGCGCAAAATGCCCCCTTCGGACGCGAAGACTCCGAGGAGGGCAAATAAGAAAAAAAGCAAGGGGAACACCGCAAGCAGGAAGTTATAGGCGAGTTCGTACGCTCGATTGATCAAATCATTCTGGTTGCTGCCTCCCCAAACCCGACGAGCCAATTCCCTCCAGGTCAATCCTCCTAAGCCCCACAGTGACTCAAGCTTTTCGCCGGTTCGGAGTTTGGATTCTGCCATATCGCACGCGCGCCGCCATTGCGATGCCGACGGTTGAGCGACGGTTGGATCAAACTCGATCAATCGATGGCGATGACAAGTTCGGCATGTCCGCTCCACAGTCCTCATCAATGCTGCAGACGCATCTACGAAAAGTCCCGAACATCGCCTAAACCGAATGTCCAAAGAATCGTTGCCGTCTCTGTGCGACGTGCTCTCTGTCAACGGAAACAGCGGGGGAAATACAAGACGAAGCCCTCGGGGAATTCCCAAAGCGTCGCGGCCGTCGAACTGGCCGCCAACCATCCCGGTGGTGTAATATCGCAGGTAGCAGCGATCCAGTATTGTCGTTTCTGCAAGGGAAACTTGGGCATAACTTGCCCACAATGAGCGAAACTGGACGTTCTGATCAAAAGGCCGGAGAGGTGGCAGAGTGGCCGAATGCGGCGGTTTGCTAATCGCTCAACTTACTGAAAATAAACGAGATATGTTGGGGTTATTAGGAAAATCGACCCTGTTCTTGCAATGAGATGCAAGCTGTGCAAATTGAACGTGGGATGAATGTGGGATGAAATTTCCACAGCAGATTTTGTAGTACCACCCCCAAGTGCGGCGGTCTAAACAACCGCCGCACAGCTCGAATCAGAGACCCTTCCAAAAACTGTTTCGCCTCCCATTCGCCGGTGCTACCATCCACATTTGAGGTGGACGTAGATGAACTTGGAAGATTTGTCGCGCATGAGCGAGGCCGAACTGCGCGAAAAGGCGAACGAGAAGTTAGCGAAGTTGGATTTGGTGGTCGAAGGTCGAAGAGTACATCTGGAAGATGGACTCATCCTGACCGAGGCGCAGTTTTTTATCGATGAGATTGAACGTCGAGCCGGTGATGCCGAACGGAAAAGGCAATCACGGATCGCCACTCGTGATTTGATTCTTGAGCTTGTAGTCATCGCGTTAATCGGTGCGGAACTGATCTATGCCATTCACGGAGGAAATCAACAACTGGATGTCTTACAAAAACTGAATACAAATGCGGGTCAGCAGTTGCAGCTTCTACAAACCATGAACGCAAATGCAGAGCAAACTGCGAGGGCATTGACCGGCCTAACCCAACAGCAACAGACAGCAGTCACGACTCAACAACAGACTCTTCAGATGGTCACCCAGATGAACGGTTCGCTGCGGACAGAGCTTGGCCTGAACTTCAAACCTGCTGTCACATTAGTTTTCGACGAATCGGGGAAGAGACTTGTTTTCCAGAACGTTGGGAAGACGAATTTGTTTCTCTGGGGAACAAAGACAGACGAACTGCGGCCCGAGATGGCACCTGAGCCGAGAGTCGTTGCGCCTAGTACCAATTACTCGATCTGGGTGGGGCCAATGTGGGATGCTGAATCCAAAGTCTTAACCAAAGGCAACACCGATCGAAAGCGACTTGAGATGTACGTGAAAGCCTCGGATCAGAAAACATATGTCGCCAGTTTCTTCTTGGTATTCGCATGGCAAGACGAAAAGATGCTTCTGAATGTGCAGATGATCGGCATTGAGCAAAAAGATTGGTAGTTCGAGATAAGCAACCGGGTACCGGGGTCTTGGTTAAGCACCTCAACCCGGTTTTCCTTGGCTAGTGGATGTGATGTTGTTGAGTCTCAGGGCCTCGCATCAAACCGTAAGAAGTAACCAACCAACTCATTCGGCGCACTGCGGTTTGTGATCCGCGCACCAGGCGTTGACAGCCTTGAAGTCAAACATCCTGATTTTGCTCTCGCCTGTCATCTTACGGAACACGATAATGCAGATGGCGACCCTATCGAGGTCTTGATCGTTGTTGATTATGCGAACAACACCTCCAAGGTTTGTTGGAGGATTCGGTTGTGGTGAACCAGGTTGGATGTTCATGGATTTTGCAATGTCGAGCGGGTTGACCGGTTCACCTAAGCGTTGCTTTATTTCTCTTTGTTCGTAAGTTTCATACCCATCGCTAACGATGTCCAAAGTGCTTCGCGCAAACTTGCGCGCATCGGAATCTTGCGTCTCGTTCGTGATCTTTATGAGTTCTTCGAGACTCTGCCTATCGGCCCTGTGAATCCTAATCTCCAACTCAGAGATGCGTCCAATGAGTAAAATCCGTTGTTGAATGGGTTGAAGCTTTGAAGTGAGTTGCTGCTCAATCGTCTTATCAACAATCGGCCCAACTTTCTGCTGGATCATTTCATCAGTGACAGTGTTGACTTTCTCACGCGCAACCTTCTGCACTAGTTCATTAACATTCTTCTCATCGAAAGCCGCTTTAACACCCTTCTCAGATTCAGCGGTGGCGACTTGCTTGGCTTGTTGTTGTGCATCCTGCCGCACGTCACTCAGGTTTTTCCAGAAGAAATAACTACCAATCGCCACGAGAGCGGTAGCCGCCAATGTGATGATGCTCAACGCGATTCCCGATATCCAAACTAGGTTCTTGAAGAGTGACAACAACGACTTGTACTCTGCCTCTGCACCCGATGGTGCTGGAGGCGAAGAGACTTGAATAGGAGGTGGAGCGGGTTGGGGTGGTTGAATCGGATCAGTGCCCATACGGGCAGCCATGATACGCCAACCGGAGAGGCGGGGGAACTAATCTTAATCAACCTCACGCAGGAACAGCGTTGAATGTCTCATGCACTTCCCGCAACTGTTGCGCTGTGTATTCGCAACTCGCAATCACGTGGTTGTCAGGTAGTGGCTGCACTTGGTTGGGCCAACCGTTCGGCACTCCGTGAGTGCAAGGCTTCTTGATATAGCCGCCGAGTTGAAACGGCTCTATTCCGTGGTGGAAAAGCTTTTGACCAACCCAAATGTCTTCGTGTTCGTGGTAGATGTTGGCTTCAGGTTTAAGCAACTCCCCCATCGCATGACGTGAGAGGCCGTACAGCCAACCGATACAAACCGCCTTTGCGGAAGGTTTTTGAGAGAACTCACCAAGGTAGTGTGTCGGTGTGGTGGCCGGTTTTGGCATTTCTACGGCTACCCCGCAGTAGTTGAAAAACGGCAGAGCAAGCAACCTCTCAGGTCTGAGGTAAACATCATCATCAACCTTCCAGAGGTATTCATAGCCGCGTTGCAATGCCCAACGAACGATTGCCGTGGTCTTCAACTTCAGTTGCTTGTAACCATCGTCAACGTCCAACCACACCTCATTTGAGGGGGGTTGAACGCCAAGAACGGACCTGTAAACAGACAACCCCTTGAAGAACACCAAATCGGCACCTCGCACATCCTTCACCCAAGTCTCGCGTTGTGCTTCGATCTTGCTTTGGTATTCAGGCTTGTGGCAGGTCATCACTGCAATCAACGTTTTCATGTTGCTACCCTCGATTCCTTATGCTGCCTGTAAATCCCACGTCTTGAGCCTGCTAGTTGCATGCCTCACGTCATAACCAAACACGTAGGTTCTGCGGCCTTCGTATCGCGCACGGACGAAGTCACCGGCTTTGCTGATGACAACCTTTTTAGGCCGCGTGATGGGTGCAAACACCTCATCAATGACCTTTTGGAACGTTGGTTGTTTTGCTTCCAACTTCCGCAATGTACGCAGCCGAGTACCCGGCTTGTAACCAACTTCACGAAGTGCTTGTTGCATGGTGCTCATTGCCCACCAACCTTCTCGCACCCATTGATGGGGGTGATCCATGTGATTGAAGGTTGTGCACCAAGACGGGAGTTGAGCAGGTGATTCAACGGTCTGCCCTGCTCATCGAAATATCTGTCAGGCAACTCCAACGTTGCGCGGAATGTCTCTCCGCAAAATGTCATCCCGCAAATCAGTAGGCGGCTCATCGTGCGGCCTCTTCAAGAATCTGCGTGAACTCATCCTGCAAGCTGAACGGGTTGCCATGCGCGAAGTGTTGAGCATCAATCGCAACCTTCAAATCAACCCCATCGTTAACCAACGACTCGGTTGTTAAGAACATGTCACGCATCTGCTCGGCTCGTTTTGCTGTGTGTTCCTTGATGAACTGCAACACTTTCATCCTGAAAATCTGCGGGTCTTTCATGTTTTCACCTCAAATCAATAAAAGTAGAAGCCTGCACTGCCGGTGCAGGCACACGGTGGGAGTGAAAACACCGTGCAGGGCGGTCAACGCATTTAATGAACGGCTCGCTGAAGGCCGTTCCTAGGTCGGTGTGCCGCACACCCCGCTAGGCACGGGTATTGAAGTTTGATAGGTGTGACCCCATCAGGCGGCAAGCTTGTTGCTAAACTCTTTGGCAAGTTCGTCCAATCGCGGACCAAATTCCGCTTGCCAGTTCCTCAGATCACGCACAACACCGTGGTTGAAACGTTGTTCCTTTGTGAGTTTTTCCCGAGCGTCAAGCAACTCATCCTCAGCCTTCGCAAGTTGCCGCTCACAGAACCGCTCATCACCAAGCCGGTCTTCTGCAACCGCAGCCGCTTTGCGTTTCTTAAGGTCTTCGATGTTGCGTTGCCAATGCTTTACTTCATCTGCGGCATTGTTGACTTTTTGTTCAGTGGACTTCGTCAACGTCTTGAGGTTGAAGAGTTGCTTGCGGAGTTCTCTGTACTCCTTCGCAGCGGGTGATAGTTCACCTTTTGCCTCAGCCTCTACAGCCGCAGCCTCTTTACGCTTCTTGGTGTTCTTTGCGTGAAGTGCAGCCGCATCCTTAACAACCTTTGCGATTTTCCTGTCTCTCTCATCGAGGTCAATGGTGAGAGGCTCGGTAAAGATGACGTTGCGAAACGCGGTTGATTCCTGCGTGGTTGGTTCGTGTGTTTTTGACATGCTAGTTTCTCCTTCGGAAATTAAAAGGGTGATGGGGTTGGTTGTCCCCATCTGGGGAATCCGGTCGAAGGTGAACGCGATTCCGGTGGGAAGGTGAACGCCATTCCGTTGTGATTCCGAACAGCATTCCGGTCTGAAGGTGAACGCAATTCCGGTGGGAAGGCGAACAGTTTTGTTCGTCTACCGGAATGATGTTCAGCTTGGAGCGGAATGTTTTCCACAGGCGAATCGCAGTAGGACGTAGCGACGCTGGACAATTACCCGGCAAAGAAACTCCATCCATGAGGAGAACAGGGTGCCGGCTAGGAGAATGTCCATGCGGAAAACGAAGGAAGTCCTGCGGTTGAAGTTTGAGTTGGGGCTGGGGCAGCGGCAGATCGCGCGTAGTTGCGGGATGGGGCTGGGCACGGTCCACGACTATTTGGAACGGGCGGCAGCGGCCGGCATCGGTTGGCCGTTGCCCGAAGGCTGGAGCGAAGAGGAACTGGAAGCCAAGTTGTTTGGAAACCAACCGGTTCCGATCCCAGCGGCGAGGCAACGTCCGCAACCGGACTGGAAAAGCATCCATGAGCAACTACAACAGCATCGTCATCTGACTCTGCAGTTGGTGTGGGAAGAATACCGGCAAGCGCATCCTGAGGGATATCGCTACAGCTGGTTTTGCGAGCGCTATCAGCACTGGCGGCAGCACCTGGATGTGGTGCTGCGTCAGGAACACAAAGCCGGCGAGAAGATGTTCGTCGATTGGGCGGGAGCAACGATTCCTGTCTATGACGCGACGACTGGGCAAGCGTGGTCGGCCTGGCTGTTTGTTTCCGTGTTGGGGGCCAGTTCTTACGCCTACGCGGAAGCGACTCGCGATCAGCAACTGCAGACCTGGATCCAGGCGCATGTCCACGCGCTGGAATTTTACGGCGGAGCACCAACTTTGATGGTGCCCGATAATACCAAGACGGCGGTTACCCGAGCCTGCCGCTACGATCCGGACCTGAATCCCACCTATCAAGAATTTGCCGTGCATTACGGCATGGGAGTGGTGCCGGCGCGTCCCTACCGGCCACGGGATAAAGCCAAAGTCGAGAGCGGAGTGCAAGTCTGCGAACGCTGGATCATCGCAGCGTTGCGCCACCGGAAGTTCTTTCACCTGGGGGAACTCAACCAGGCGATCCGCGAGTTGTTGGTGCGACTGAACGAACGTCCTTTCCGCAAGCGGGACGGATCGCGGTCCAGTCTGTTTCGCAGCCTGGAGAAACCGGCTCTGAGCCCGTTACCGGCCGAGCGCTTCGACCTGAGTCAGTGGACACGGGCCACCGTCAACATCGATTACCACATTGCCTTCGAGGGGAACTTTTACAGCGTGCCGTATACCCTGGTGCAGCAGCTCGTGGAAGTCCGCTCTACTCCGACCACAGTGGAGATCTTTCATAAAGGAAACCGGATCGCTTCCCACTTGCGCGATCGCCGGCGAGATCAAGCGGTCACCCTGAACGAGCACCGTCCCAAAAGTCATCAGGCCCATCTGCAATGGACGCCCTCGAGGATGGCGAACTGGGCGCGCAGCATCGGTCCCAACACCGCTCAGTTGTTCGAGCGAATCCTGAACGCCAAGCCCCACCCTGAAATGGGTTACCGCTCTTGTCTCGGCATCATTCGCCTGGCGCAGCAGTACTCTGCGCAACGCGTGGAAGCCGCGGCAGAACGGGCACTGCTCGCCAAGGCTTGTCGCTATCAGAGCGTGAAGTCGATCTTAAAGAACTCGCTGGACACGGTTCCCCTATCTCCACCACCCCCCGGCTCCCCGCCTCTGACCCATGACAATGTTCGCGGCGCGGAGTACTTCGACCAAGGAGGACCGACCTCATGCTGAGCCAACCGCTGATGGAAAAACTACTGGCCATGCGCTGGCAAGGCATGGTCGAAGGTTTGAAGACGCAAGAACAAGATCGGGCCATCCACGAACTCAGTTTTCTCGAACGACTCTCGCTGCTGGTCGATCAACAATGGAACTGGCGCGAGAACCAGGCGCTGGAGCGCAGACTGAAAGCGGCCAAGCTTAGAGGACCGGCCTGCGTGGAGGACATCGATTACCGGGCGGCGCGTGGCCTGGACAAGTCGGTCCTGCGCGCTCTGGCCAAAGATTCCACCTGGGTCCGCAATCACGAGAACATTTTCGTGATCGGACCTTGCGGCGTGGGTAAGAGCTTTCTCGCCTCAGCTCTGGCACAGAAAGCTTGTCGCGACGGCCACTCGGCGCTCTATCTTCGCGCCGCTGCCTTACTGCGGGAACTCGCCTTGGCCCGAGCCGACGGCAGTTTGCGCCACCTCTTGGCTCGACTCAGTCGCATCGAGGTTCTGGTTATCGATGACTGGGCCATGGCGCCGCTGAACGAAAGCGAGCGCCGCGAGGTCTGGGAAATCTGCGAGGATCGCTATCAAACTCGCTCTACCGTTCTTACTTCCCAACTCCCGGTCTCGCGCTGGCACGAGCAGATCGGAGATCCCACCATCGCGGACGGCATCCTCGATCGTTTAGTCCACAATGCCCATCGCATCGACATGCGCGGAGAGTCCATGCGAAAAAACCGCAACCCAACCCCGGACGAGAAGAAGCCATGAAACCACTTCGGACTCGAGACCAATGCAAGGTGGCGAAAAATAGCCAAAGGGGGGATGTCCTAGGTCGACCGAGTTAAGCATCGTCGCTCGTAAGCGATCCTGGCGCAATATTTTCTGTGGGAAAAACGCTATCGGCAAAAACCAGACAAAACCGTCACACCCGAAGCTGAAAAGCGGATGGCATACTCCTCTACATCGAGGAAGCAGGGGCAAAGGGGCTGCTGCCCCTTTCCCCTGCACCCCAAATCCCCGCCGAACCTGCCTCCGCTTCGCTCCGGAAAATCGCGCTTGACGATTCCGAACACTTCCTCCACAATCACCGTGCCAGCGTCGCTTCGCTCCGACTGCTGTTCACCTTCGCTCCGGAATGCCGTTCGGCTTCCCTCCGGAATCGATGTTCACCTTCACCGGAATACCCACCATCACCGTTCCCTGAGTACATTCCGTGTTCTGAGGGAAAGCTAAAAGCGTGCGTGTGGTCGGATTGGCGCTGCCAACTTCGCCAACTTCAACGCATCATCCGGCTTGATGCCACATCGAACGGCAAAGGTGTATTCGGCTTCCTGAAGACGCGTCAGACCCTCAGGCACCTTCGGTTCAAGACCGGCAATGCCGCGTGCCAACCCTTCATCAACCCCGGTGGTCTTCAGAGACTCAACCAACTCCAACTTCTTCTTGGTGACCGGGTCAGCCTCGGTGATGGTGGTTGTGTTGCTTCGGCCTTCGTTGAAAGGATCACTTTCGTTGAAGTTGTCACCGGCACCGTTATGCTTTTGCACCCTACGCAGAGAACAAGCAAATTCGCATTGTTCCTGCACGGTCATGCTCGGGTTCTTCCTCCGTGCCTCAGCGAACACTTGATACTGTGCATCACTGAGAGACTTGACGGCCTTTGCAATGTCAGACTCTTTCCCGTTGAAGGTGTCTGAAATCTTTGTGCCAAGGATTTCCTCAGCACAGTTGAGTTTGGTTTCAATCGCCGTGAGGCTCTTGCTTGCCTCATCAAATTGTTTTCGTTTACCTGCTTTATCAAGGGCCTTCAGGGCCTCGTTGAGTTTGTTCTCGATGCTTTTCATAGTTTGGTTCTCCTTGGCCTGTGGCCTGTGTTGCTAAATTTGGTCGCCTACCAGTGACTCGGAAAATCCAAATCACTCTTAAACTCGGTTGTCTGTTGACTGCGTTGCACCTTGTTAAGCAACGTCAACAGCAATACAGATTCAAACAATGGGTGTGACCGGGGAATCAACTTCTCAACCTCATCGGTCAGCAACTCAAGGTGTGTCTCGATTCGCTGTTGCAGTTGCTTGTCATGTTTTGCGCGAACCGCCTTCACACGCGGCTCATCCACGTCACCCGCGATCATCTTGAGCGATGTAACAATGTCAGGGTCAATCATCGTTGCCTGCCTCTAGCGTGAGCGGTTTGACCACCTCGGCCTGAGTAAAGTTTAGGTCTGTTCGTACAATGGTTGTTTTAAACTTGATGTCTGTGCGCTTAACTTCCAACTTCTCAACCACTGGCTTGCGAATGCCGAGCATTTCAATGAGCGTCCGATGCACAAGCAACATTTCATGCACAACACCGATGGGGAGTTTGCCGTCCTTGCGATGCTTCTCTAGTTCCCCATTGAGGTCTTCCAACTTCCCCACCATCTCAGAGCGCAATTGCTCAGTCTCGGTGAGCGTTGATTTTTGCAATGCTTCCATGATTGCCCTCCGATCTAGTGTGATCGTGTTCCTTGAGACATCGAGCCGCTTCGCCAATTCGATGTTGGTTATGGTTGGGTCACCCTTCAAAAGCTTCACAATCTCCAACCGTCGGGTTGCTGCCGCCTCGCGGCATTCGCGCACGTATTGTGATGGACCACTCATGTTTGTCACCTCATAAACTGAAAGGCCGGAAGGGAGTGACGTTCACCCTTGACCGGCCTCGGTTGCTCGCTTCTCGGCTAAAAGCGCTTCTCACGAGCAAAACTTAAACATTGTCAGCATCGAACGGCTTCAACCACCTGTGCACAGTTGCTTTTTTATGGTTGGTACCGAACTTCTCATTCACAGCATCGGTCTTGTCCTGATACGAGCCTTCAACCGTTCGGGCATAATCAATCTTCAGTTGAGTGTCAGGGTCTTTCTGCCGACCTGCTTTCCTCTGTTCGTTCAATGGTGTTCCTTGACCCGGATGCACAACCAATTTCAAATCACCTGTGTCATCAATCCACGGACGCAACTCAACCTCAAAGTCACCAAGGTATTCATCATCGTCACGAGCATCAGTGCATTGTGTGTTTCCGGCAAGCATGCGTGACGATCACTAACTCGTCCTGGTACTTTCGTTGAGCCGCCGAAGAGCGGCCGAGGGCGAGTCGCATGAGCGCAGCAGTCATTCCTGAGCCGATCGCGCAGTTCCAGCTCCAACTGGATGAGATTCGTAGCACCCAACCACGGGGAAAGAGACTGCCGGATTCGGTGTGGCAAGCCGCAGTTGAACTGGCCCGAGAACACGGCGTGTATTCCGTCGCGCGTCATCTGCGGCTGGACTATACAGGGCTGAAGAAACGGCTCGGCGGAGTTTCCCATCGCCGACGAAAAGTACGCAAGCCAACATTCGTCGAACTGATCGCGCCACCTTCAGCGATGCTGGGAGAGTGCTTGATCGAGTTCGAGTCATTGCGCGGAAGCAAGGTGCGGATTCAGTGGAAAGCTGCCACATCGCCCGATTGGATCAGCCTGCTGCGGGCCTGGCGGGAAACCGAGCGATGATTCAGATCACGCCGCAGATGCGCGTGCTGGTCGCCATCGAGAGAGTCGATGGACGAAAAGGGATTGATTCTCTAGTGCGACTTTGTCAGGAGAAACTGGCAGAGGATCCTTTTTCCGGCTGTGTGTTCGTGTTTCGGAGCTGCGGCGGCACAACGATCCGGCTACTCAGCTATGACGGGCAGGGATACTGGTTGGCACAAAAACGTCTTTCACGAGGAAAATTCGTGTGGTGGCCGGAAGGATCCGGAGCCGCCAAGCCCCTGGAAGCCTATGAGGCGCAGTTGCTGATGGCGGCGGGCGATGTGTCGCGCGTACGAGCGGCGCCGATGTGGCGGCGAGTGAACGTGCTGAAGTGATCAACTCTCACGACAAAAAACACGGCGTTACCCCTTGCGTTCCAAGAAAAACCAGTTCATACTGCTGGTCGATGATGGTCGAGTTCAGATATCGGGGCCGGAAGATCAGCCAGGAAGACATCCTTTGTATACGCGCACTGATCGAGCAGCACCCGCAGGAAAGCCGCCGCACACTATCGACCAAACTCTGTGAAGCCTGGCAGTGGCGCCAGGCGAATGGAGCGTTGCGCGACATGGTGTGTCGCGGCTTGATGCTCATGCTGGACCGTGCCGGCCAGATCAAGTTGCCGCCGGTGAGTTACGTGCGGCATAACCCGCTTGCCAATCGAGCCAGACCGGAGCCGGTAGGGATCGATGCCACACCGATCGAAGGCCCTCTGCGCAACCTCCAGCCGCTGGAGTTCGAGCTGATTCGTCGCACCGAGAAAGAGCCGTTGTGGAACAGTCTGCTGGAGCAGCATCATTATTTGCGCTACGAGCAGCCGGTTGGAGAAAACTTAAAGTACTTGGTGTTGGGGCAAGGGCGGCCAGTGGCCTGTCTGGCTTGGTCCTCGGCCCCGCGTCATCTTGGTAGTCGCGACCGCTACATTGGCTGGAGCGCCGAAGCACGTCGTCGTAATGTCCGCTTCCTCGCCTACAACACACGATTTTTAATCTTGCCATGGGTCAAGGTGGAACACCTGGCGTCGCATATCCTGGGCCGCATGGCGTTGCAGATCTCCGCGGACTGGCAGCGGATCTACGGACATCCGATCTACTTCCTGGAGACGTTTGTGGATCCGGAACGATTCCGCGGAACCTGTTATCGTGCGGCCAACTGGGTGGTGCTGGGCCAGACGACGGGACGTGGTAAACAATCGAATAGCTACGTGCCGAACCGGTCGATCAAACAGGTTCTGGGATATCCATTGACGAAGCAGTTTCGCGAACTGCTCATGGAGCGCGGATGAGAACTGCGAGACCACGACTCGATGTAAATCTGGACGAGCTGGACCGGGTGTTGGACGGAGCGCGGCAAGCGCCGTTGAGCGAGGACGATTACGAGAAGCTCAAGGAGGCATTGCATGCGCTGGCGGCGATGCTGGTGCGGCCGCGCAGCACGGAGAAGACCAGCGCGGTGCTGGGAAAATCGGAAGGTGCGGAAACTGACGCCGGGACTGAGCCGAAGAGCAATGCTTCCCCAGCGCCCGGACATGGACGCAATGGTGCAGGGGCGTTTGTCAGTTCGCGGAAGATTGCGATTGCGCACCCGCGGTTGAAGCACGGGGATCGTTGCCCGGAGTGCGAAAGAGGCAACGTATACAGGCAGAAAGAGCCTAAAGTGCTGGTACGGATTGTTGGGCAGGCGCCGCTGGCGGCCACCGTTTTCTCGCTCGAACGGCTGCGCTGCGGTGCCTGCGGACAGGTATTTACCGCACAAGAACCGGAAGGAGTAGGTCCGGAAAAATACGACGAGACCGCGGCGGCGATGATCGCGCAACTCAAGTATGGCAGCGGGACGCCGTTCTATCGGTTGGAACAACTCCAAGGTCAGCTGGGGATTCCATTACCGGCGGCGACGCAATGGGAAGTGGTCGAAGAAGCAGCCGAGTTACTCAAACCGGCGCGCAACGAGTTAATCCGGCAGGCGGCGCAGGGTGAGGTGGTACACAACGACGACACCAGCATGCGAGTGTTACGTCTCACGCGCGAACCGTCGGACGAGCGCACGGGCGTATTCACCAGCGGCATCGTGTCCACCAGCCAGGGTTGGGAGATTGCGCTGTACTTCACCGGACGCCAGCATGCCGGCGAGAACCTTGCCGAGGTTTTGAAGCAGCGTGCCCAGCACTTGGGCCCGCCTATTCAGATGTGTGACGCACTCTCGCGCAATGCTCCGAAGTTGGCTGCGGGGGTGGAGATTCTGCTGGCAAATTGCTTGGCCCATGGAAGAAGACAAATCGTAGAAGTGGCGGAGAACTTTCCCGATCAATGTCGCTATGTACTGGAGATGCTGGGCGAGGTCTATGGTCACGATGCCGAGGCGCGGGAGCGTGGTCTGAAGCCGGAAGAGCGCCTGCAGTTTCATCAAGAACGCAGCGGCCCGGTGATGGCGAAACTCCATGGGTGGCTGGAAGCGCAGTTCGCCGAGCGCAAGACGGAGCCGAACTCGGGGCTGGGCGAGGCGATCACGTACTTATTGCGACACTGGCGGCCTTTGACATTGTTTCTCCGGCAAGCCGGAGCGCCGTTAGATAACAACATTTGCGAAAGGGCGCTGAAGCGGGCCATTCTTCACCGGAAGAATGCCTTGTTTTATCGGACGCTGAACGGAGCGGAGGTGGGTGATCTGTTCATGAGCTTGATTCACACCTGTCAGTTGTGCGACGCCAACTCCTTCGACTACCTGACCGAGTTGCAGCGCCATGCTCAGGAAGTGGAGTCTAAGCCCGCGGAGTGGATGCCGTGGAACTACCACGAAACCTTGGAACGGAGCGTTCCCCTCTCCGATTCCGCGTAGAGTCAGGATGAATTAATCATGGCCGGAAACAAAATTTACTGATTACGCAGCCCTGCCGAAAGGACACAGTGCATTTGATGTAGAGCCTTGCTTTCTCATCATCAATCTTTAACACACCGAAGATGATGTCAGGGAAAGCAGCAAATTCACTGGTACCACGCAACACATTCTGCGTGGTGATGTCTCGCACATCCTTGAACGCCTTCGGGGAGTGATGAGCAACCCACACCGAGCGTGCCGCACACCCCAAGAGGTTCAGCAGTTTGTTAGAGAGAATTCGTTGCTCACCGGAGTTGTTCTCATCCCCATCAATGAACCGAATGAGAGGATCAACAAATGCGTCAGCGTCCTTCACTGCCTCTAGTAATCGAGGATCATCCAAGCCAAGCTTTTGAAGGCTCGAAAGACTTTGCACAAACAACTTGCCGTCAGGGTTGGTTACCGGGTCATAGAGGTAGTCAAGCATCTTCAGCTTGCGAAGCCTCTTGACCACACCACGCAACCCAACCTCAGGCACCAAATAGATGACGCGTTTGCTCTGCGATACTTCAAAGTGTTCAAGCCAATGACGGCCTGAGAGAAGTGCTTTGATGAGAGACAAGAACAAGTAGCTCTTTCCGTGCTTCGGCAATCCGCCCCAAATGCAGATGTTGCCAACGTTGCACAACCCTCGTATGACGATCTGCACATTCTCAGGAAGTGTCAGAGCCTCGGTCTTGGTGTGAAAGGCTTCCTTCCAATCGTTGCCTGTGCCGTAAACACCGTGAACAACCTCACGCAACTCTTCTTCCGTCAATGACAGATCACATGCGGTTACAAAGTTCTCGTTCTCTTTACGTGCCTTGACCAAGGCAACTGTGACCGGCTTGCCTTGCTTCTTCAGTTGCTCGGAGATGAAACGTATCTCACCCTTCAGACCATCCTTCTTCGGCGGAAGTGTGGTTGGTTGTTGGTTGTCCATAATGTTCTGACCTCCGTTCGATGAGTGGTCGTTACTCGCTTCCGAACGCATCAGGAAGTTGAATCGACTTGAATGTCGGGTTGATGGTGAGTACGCGGGTCTTGTTTGTCCGGTCTGTAGACTTGCCAGTACACCAGGTCGATGCGATCAAGTGGTCAACGATGGTGTTGAACTGCTCTGCCGTTATCCCCTTACCAAGCCTGTTGAATGCAGATGCCTGCGTGACACCTTCCTCAGCGGCACGGCTTATCAACTGCTTGAGGCGGTACGAGATGTTCGCTTGCTGAATTTCCTGTGGGGTCATGTTCAAAATAAAGTTGATTTTGTCTGTCATTGAGGTCGCTCCTTTGTGACTCAGCTTCCAACCAAATAGAAAGGCCTCACGGTTTGCCGTGAGGCCGTAAACAACAAGTGTTGCTAGCTACTACTTCTTCTTAGCAAAAGGTGAAGCGTCCTTGTCTCGTAATTCTTTTGCTCCTTTGATCCTCGGCATCTTCCGATTGCTCCACCAATCCAAAGCATAGGTGGGAACAGGTTTGAGTTTCGATTTCGATTCTCTTTTCGGCCTCGCATTGGAACTGCGTACGCGGCGATCCTTCAACACGCGACGATCCACGCAAGGACGTACATGACAATAACAATCTTCGCCGCACACGCACCAGTGGTCCTGTCTATGCCAGCGTCTTTGTTCAACGCGCCTGTTAGGTGGTTGAAGTGTTGGACCTTGCCACTTCAACCGCGAGGAATAAGGACCGACAACGGCACCTTGCTCTTTCAGTTTGTCCACGTCGGGAATCACTCGCGGCATCGCAGACTTTAACAACTTAGGACCACACATCAGTTGCTTAATTGCACGCGTATTGCCTTCGGACATCACAATCCATCTATCACGCCACTGACGCTTGCGTGTGCGCGTTCGTCCATACCTCTTGAAGACACCTACGGCATCGGAATTTGTTTGGAGTTGCATTCAGCACCTCGAAGTCACGCGTAGTTGTTACCGCGCCACTAGATGCTCCGAGGTCGCCTGTTACTCATGCCAGCGTTCCGCTGGTCGTTTGGTTTTCGGGAGAAAACCGGAGCGTGTCAAACTAGAAAAAGTATAACACCTGAATAAACGAACTTACGGAACTTTATTTTGAAATCGAAGCCGTATCCTGTCTCTTAATCGTAACAATACAGCTTTAGATACGGTTACCACTGAACCCTGATGGGGTACATCGAAGTACCCATCAGGTGTGAAGATCGTCCGTAACATTTCCTTTTAGTAGGGAAAGGATACGGATACGCCGTGCACCATTGTTGTGCATATGAACCTCTTCGTAGATCAAACAGGTCGGTGAGGTCAAATTCCGGGTCGAGCCACACAGACAAGCGCGACTTTCAAACACCCATCACCGTCTGTAAGTCATTGAAAATAGGCCGTGTTCACGCGAATGAACACCCGGTATTTATGGGATAGTCATGGGATAGTGTCTGTAAGTGATTGATTCCACAGGCGTCAAAAATGCGAAACGGTTCAACGAACCGCCGCAATGGAAGATCGCAGGCCGAAGGTGTGAAGCCGGGTCACCGGCCTCAATTCCTGCCACAGCGCCGCTCACAGGAAGCCGCCTGAGCGAGGTCTGCCGCTAGATCGTCCTGACGCTCGGCTTGTTGATGGTTAGAGTTTGGTCTTGTTGTTCTTTTCACGAAGCTCTTGAATTGTGCGTCTGGCTCTAGTTATTTCACCTTCCAAGATCGCACACATCTCCTGATGGTCAGGTTTGTTCGGAACGTTCTTAAGACAAGCTTCACACCACCGAATGTACGCGTCGAGTTCTTCCACGTTGGGTGCCATGTTTTGATCGCCTCTCCATTTCAGTCTCACACCATAACATGGCTGAGGGGGACTTGAAGTTTGGTCATCGCACAGTAGAATTGATGTTGCCATGACAACCGACCCAATTTCAGTTGCAAGTCTTGTGCTGTCAATAACCACCAAGACCACCGAAGCGTTGAACGCATTACGCGAGCGAGCAACACGTTCCAAAGACATCGACATTAAAGAACAGATCAACACGCTCTACGACAATGTTCTGCAAATGAAAGAGGTGATGTCGCGTCTGTTGGATGAGAACAAAGAGCAGAAGAGGCAGCTTGAGGAACAACGTAATCCACCTGAGCCACCAAAAATAAAGCAGGTTGGTGAAACAAACTACTACTTCAAAGGTGACGAAGGCCCGTTCTGCCAACCTTGCTATGACGACAAAGGCAAACTTGTTGCTCTGTCACCTCGGCAAGTGAGTCCATGGGGTAGTCAAAAGAGAACCTGCCTGGTTTGCCAACAAACGTTTTACGAAAAGTTGGTTAAAGAACCGCCACAACGCGTTGAAAGAATCTGAAGTGAGTGATGGGGGAGTGTTGCGCTAGAGGCTTGCCAACTCTTCCCTGAGCATCTTCACGCGGTCCATCTTCGCTTTCATCGTTGGGTCTTGCTCTGCACGTTCAAGCACCTCACGCAACGCTTGATTTGCGGCCTTCTCTTGAGTTTGTTTGGTCACAGTGCAGTAGTGGCTCAACCGTTCGCGGATTTCAATGTCAACGAGCATCGTCTGTTCTCCTTGGCCTGATTGACTTCACCATCGAACGTAGTCTCGCCGCTCGCCTCAAATCGTGCAACGGTACGTTCGGCCAAGTTATCAGCTTCATACCACTTTAATAACGTTAACTACGTACTAACTTTGGTTGCTACTCGCTCGCTCTTGCTGCGTTCTCTCTTCTTGCTTTCTCTAACGCGTCTTCAACCCAATTGGTGCGGTTGGTTGTTGGTTGGTTTACAAGAACTCCCTTCGCCAAACCCTTGACATAGGCGAGGTGTATAACCTCACACGTTCTGACATCCAACCCATCAATCTCTTTGTCAATGTGTGACATGGCGTGATGAAGTATTTCGTTCCTGCCTGCGGCTTCCCACAATAGATCAAGAGTGATACTTGTTTCAACCAACGAGAATATCAACGTTGCGTTGTTCATTTTTTTGTTATCCTTTCTTCTAGTAACCTCATACCATTCACGGCGACCTCTGGCAACCGGCCTTCATAATGTTGCTCGGTGACTTTGGTGGTTGCGTGACCAAGCACATCTCTTCCGGCTGTTGAGTTCCCTGTCAGCGCACGCAACTCAGTGCCGAGACCTCTTCGGCCTGCGTGATAACCCTTCCATTCAACTCTCGCTTTGCGAAGTGTAGGCTTGATGACCTTGTCGGCAAACATGTCCATGTGCAGAGCGTTGCCTTCGGAGTTGGTAAACAACCAAACCCCATCACCGGCTTTGGCACGATGCAACATCAGCAGGCCGCGTACCGGTTGAATGATGGGTATGGCGCGAAGAGACTTCTTGCTCTTTGGTGTGTCTTCGATACCCCGGCTGAACGCTCGGCGAACGTGAATGAAGTTGTCATCAATGTCGGACCACTGAAGACCTTGAATTTCGCCTTTGCGAAGACCCGCGAAGTACGAAAGAGCCATGACAAGTTGCGCGTCAGCACGATCAACCAACGCAGTGATGACGTTCTCAATCTCTTCCAGTGTGTAAGACTTCGTGACCCCGTTACCCAAGGTCTTGCCGAGCACTCTTGCATCGCGGATTGGGTTCATGTCGCATGAACCGGTGGCAACCGCGTGAGCGAAGATCGCACTGGCAACCCACTTGATTGTGTTCAATGTGCGCGGCCTCAGGGTCTTTGCGAGGCCGGTGAGGAAGTTGGACATCATGTGCGTCTTGTATTCGCTCAGGTTTGTGGTGCCGAAGTGTGATTGCAGATGTTGCTTCCACACCTGTTTATAACCATGAAGCGTGGAAGGTTTGAGGTTGTTGTTTGATTCGATGAAAGGCAAATACACCTTGTCCCAAAACTCCACCACAACCATCGGGCCTGAGTTCTTGGCACCGATGTTGACGTGATCCTTCAGGAAATAGTTGCGGAGTTGTTTAGCTTTGGATGATGTCTCTTGAATGCCGCAGAGCCGGTGTGATTTTTGCTTGCGGACTCCGTTCTCCGTGACATAATAGCGGACATGCCATCCACCAAAACGCTTAAAGAGATGACCGTCTTGAGTTCTGCCCATGTTGGTTCTCTCCTAAGCAACACTTTAGCAAATGTGGGATGGTGTGGGATAGGTAACCAACGTAACTTGTTGTAAACACAAGCGGAGAGGTGGCAGAGTGGCCGAATGCGGCGGTTTGCTAAACCGTTGTACGGGCTAACACCTGTACCGAGGGTTCGAATCCCTCCCTCTCCGCCATATTTTCAATCACTAAGGCCCAACAGATCAGCTCGCAAATCAGTTAAGCCGGAATCAGCGCCATTCGCTTCAAGGCGTTGAAATGTGAGCGCGCGCCTCGTGATTGGTGCGACCGATTTACCATACAAACCTCTGAAGACGACGTGCGACATGAGCGAGCTTTTGGAGGAAACGATCAATAGTGTTCGTCAAGGCTCACTCGATCTTCGTTCCGCCAATACTATTTGGATTTCTCGCCAGCGTTCATATGAAGGCCATATCCGAGGCGCGGAATGAAAGCCTAGAAGACAAGACCAAGGAAGATGGGGGTTTGATGTACCAGTCTCTATTTGAGCGGATGCGCGAGGGAAGGGTGCTTTCACCCCAGGAGAGTGCATACTTGAGCCACGAGCCTTCCCCACTATATCCAGAACTGCGCAAAGAAGACGCTGCTGCGCCGCCGGAGCCCCTTCCCGCTCTCGGAGAACCTGTCGACGATAGGGAAACCTGGCCCTACGCGCCCAACAATGATGCGCCCGTCATAACGGTCGAAGTGGGTTAGTTCGAGATCCCACGCCGCACTTCTTGCCGTTCCATTCTTTGCCGAGCACCATTTGGAAACCGCTGGAAACCTCGCTATTTGCCGTTCCGCACCGTTTAAACGATGGGGCTAGTTCGAGACAAATAGGATCTCGTTTGAGAAAACACTCCGCCGATTGAGCGCCGATACCGGCCGAGCAAGGGCTGGGAGCAGGTGAGCACGAGAGAGTGTATTGCACGCCTAAAATCGGCTTGTGTAATCGAGTAGCAATGGTTGCGGTGTGAGGTGAGGCTGATCGGCAACTGTCGGGCTCTAATTCGCCGATAAACACGCGATACTATGATGTTCTATTTCTCGATGGCTGCAACGTTGGTTTCTACAACCGCCTCCGTTCGCAACATCTTAACTGTTGCGTTTAAAGACATGCCCGAAGACCGCACGACTTTTGTTGCATACTCGAAGCTCCGATAGTATTTCTTTCCCCCATTTACAAGGTCGACCGTCCTTCGAAACAAAATCGAACTTTTCCGAGCCCAGCTTTTGGCCTCTGCTATCTATGATGTCGACGTATGCCGTTGCTTCAGTGATCTTTTGCGCCACATCGAGCGATGAGAAATCACAGTGTCCGTGCGGCCAAGTACACGGTTGACGGCGGTGCGAGAGGGATGAGAGAAGTTTTCAGGAGTGCGTCTTGGCCGCCCAAGCTTTGGGCGTGAGCCCGGTGACGTTCTGTATGGATGTGTCGGCGAGACCGGGCAGGATGTCGGTCAGATATTTGCGCACCGGGATGGCGAGCCGGCGGCAGCTTTCGATAACGGAGAGAATGGCGGCCACGCGCGGGCCGGCTTGAGGGCTGCCGATATGGATCCAGTTCTTGCGTCCAGTCGCCACCGGACGCATGGAGTTCTCGGCCACGTTATTGCTAAGCTCCAGTTGCGGGTGGTCGAGGAAGCAGGTCAGCTTCATCCAAAGCGCCAGCGTGTAGTTGCACGCCTGGCCCGCCTTGCTGCGGGGCAGTACGGTTTTGCTCGTGGCCAGGATGTGTTCGCGGATTTTGGCGAGCAGTGGAGGAGCTTTCTCCTGGCGCAGAAGATGACGTGCGGCCTGATCCATCTTCTCCTCGCGCGCCTGGGCGTCGATCAGAAACAACTGGTCTACCAGTTCGACCGCGCGAATCGAGCCGGCGTCCTGCGGGTTGAGTTTGACCGCATCGACAAAGTTCCTTCGCGCATGGCTCCAGCAGCAGGCGTGCACCATCCCAGGCCTGCCCAGGCCGCGCTCGTAGGCTACGTAATCGTCGGTTTGGAGAATGCCCGCGAAGACGCCGAGGAACTGCTTCGGCCCTTCGCGTCCGCGGCTCATGCGAAAATCGAAGACCACCCCAGCCCCCGGCGTTCCGTACTGCCAGAGGTAGGCTTGATGGTTCTTACCACGTTTGTCGTGCGTCTGCACATCAATCGGGGTTTCGTCGGCCTGGATGTAACCGCTGGCCAGCAACTCCTTGCGCATGGCATCGACCACCGGGGAGAGCATCTCGCCGACCGTCATCACCCAGCCGCACATCGTGGTCCGCGTGATCTCGATGCCCGCATCGCGCAGCAGGATGGCGCTCTGACGATAGAGTGGGCAGTGATCGGCATACTTACTGACGATGGTGTCGATAATCACCTCGTCGGCCACCAGGCTCTTGTCGATGATGCGAGGGGGAAGCGGCGCCATGGCGACGCCCTGCTCCTCGCACTGCTTGCAGGCGCGCTTCTCGCGCTTGGTCACTTCCACGTAGTACTCGGCCGGCTTGAGCTTCAGCACTTCGCTCTCGTCGTAGCCGATCACTTTCGTTTCCGCGCCGCACTTTCCGCAGACGCACTGCTCGGCCGTGCAAGCGACGATCTTCTCCACGCGCGGCAGATCTGCGGAAAAGGTCTGCCGGCCGGGATGCGCGCGCCGCTTCCGCTGCTTCTCGCCGTCCGGTGCCGGCAACCCCTCGCGCTCGCTCTCCGCCTGAACTTCCTGGTTCGAGACCCCGGGCTCTTCCTCCAGTAACTGCAGTTGGAGATTACTCAGCTTTTCACTGCCCGGTCCGTACTTGGCGATCCGCCGCAGACGCAGATGTTCTTCCAGCACCTGGATCTTCAGTCGCGCATACTGTAACTCGCTTCTGGTTGTATCTAACTGCTTCGACGCCGCCCCGAAGTGCTCTTCATACGTCGCAACCTTGTCGCTCAGGGTGGCAAACAAAACCTGGGGAAGCTGCTCCTTCAGTTGTTCGAGAAGTTCGGCGGGGAAACAACGCTCTGCCTCAGCAGTGGGCATCGCGGCAGCCGGTGGAGTCACACTCACGATGCTTCTTTGATAACAGATCTGGCTGTGGATAAGTTAACGAAATCGCCAGTCTTTATGCTGGTATTCGTAACTTCTCGGATTCTTCCACCAGCGGCTTGCGATACCATTTCCGCCGCCGCGTCTCTGCCAAATCAATGCCCCCCAACAACAGCGCTAGTTCCTCGTGGCTCAGTACGATCTTCGTCTCCGATGTGTCTGCTCCCGGCCAGCGAAACCTTCCTCCGTCCAATTTCTTCGAGCATATCCATAGTCCGCTATGGTCATATACCAACAACTTCAGGCGATTGCGCCGCGCATTGCTGAACAAGAAAACGTGACCGCTCTCGGGATCGCAGCCTAGATGGTCGCGCACCAAACCGTACAATCCATTAAATCCCTTCCTCATGTCCGTGGCTCCGGTGGCCACGTAGATCCGCGTCGCTGGCCCAAATCCGAACATCGCCCTATCCCTTGTCCAACACCGTCAGCAGGCGCTCCAGTGTGGCCCCATCGAAGCCCCGGTTCACTTCGATCCTGCGTCCGCTGGTCAACCCCACCACCAACCCGCTGCTGGTGCTCGCTGAGCTCCCGCTTGCTATCCCTATCTCTACCGCCAACAATCGATTGCCTGCCCTGCTTCCTTGATCCTGGGCACGTTGTTTTCTCAGATAACGATCGAGACTACTTCGCGAGACCCCTCGACTGCCGCAGAATTCACTCTGTGGCATGCCGCTCGTCGCAAACTCCGACACAATCTGCCGAATCTCTTCCCGTGTCCGTCGTTTTGCCGTGGCTACGTTCGTCTGATAATCCATAGCCACATTTCACCACGGGCTCTGCGGCTTGACTAGGTGGGTTGCTCGACCGCTTACAAATCACAGACGACCAAGATTAGGTGATTGTCCGCTGAATCGAATTTTGCGCTACATGTCGGCTCAATTACCTTTCTCGTATCAGACGCCAGCGATAGGAGCGCTCCAACACTGAGGAACAAGAGAGCGAGGCCGAGGAATACAAAGATGTTCCGCCCAGTCTGTGGCAAGGTTGCCCGTCACCCCGGGACAGTCGCCAAGGTCCCAGGAATGGCAACATTTCCGGCTTGCACCGACTAAAGCTTTGGTAAGGGGTCTACCTTTGCTCGGGCCTGGGCATCTAAACTTTCGGGACCTATGCACAATTTCACTCGTCGAGAACTGCTTAAGTTCGGAACTGCGGCGGCAGTCGCAGAGCTGGCGTCCCTGGGTTTGCACGGTTGCGGTATTTCCAAGTTGGTTCCGTCTCTTTCGTCCGGCTGCTCCAAGTTAACGGACATTGAACATGTGGTGATCCTGACTCAGGAAAACCGGTCTTTCGATCACTACTTTGGAAGCTATCGGGGAGTCCGTGGATTTTCCGATCAAAGCGCTGCATTCTTGCAACCCGATCCGGCGAATACCTCGATTGCACCGGTGGGACAGCTCCTGCCGTTTCACCTGGACACGTCGCAAACGAATGCAGCCTGCACGCACGACATTAGCCACGACTGGGTGCCGCAACATGAGAGCTGGGACAACGGCAAGATGGACAGTTTTGTGAGTTCGCGTCTACCGATTGATTCCAACGACGCGGTATTAAGCATGGGGTATTACACTCGCGCAGACCTTCCCTACTACTACGCCCTGGCGGACGGCTTCACGATTTGCGACAACTATTTTTGCTCAGTAATCGGCCCGACCGATCCTAATCGCCTCTACACGATGGCAGCCTCGCTCGATCCAGATGGAAAAAGTGGCGGACCGATTTTGCAGACGATCGTCACAAATCGCTCGGCAATGTACGGCCGTCTGACCTATACGACCATGCCCGAGCAACTTCAGGCTCGGGGAATTTCCTGGAAGGTTTACTCGTCGCCGGATGAGAATATTCTGGGCGGGATTCTGTCGGACAATGTGCTCTCCTATTTCAAGAATTTTCAGGATCCTGCATCGGTGCTGCATCAGAATGCATTTGGACCGCAGTTTCCCGTCGACTTCCTGTCCGATGTGGCGCTCGGCAATTTGCCCCAAGTATCCTGGCTGATAGGGTCGGTCCTGACTTCGGATCACCCGCCTGCGCCGTCGCTGTTTGGGGAGAATATGCTTTCCCTTATTGTTAGTGCTCTCAGTGCGAATCCAGCAGTTTGGGCGAAGACGGTTCTATTGGTGAACTACGATGAAAATGGCGGATTTTTTGATCATGTTCCGCCGGTCACGGCGCCTCCAGGCACGCCCGGCGAATATGTGACCGCGCCGGCGGTTCCGGATCCGACCGTAGCCGGCAGTCCGGCGATCACCGGTCCGATTGGGTTAGGTTTTCGCGTCCCTATGTTGATCATCTCGCCGTTCAGTCGGGGCGGATTCGTCTCCTCGGACCTCTTCGATCACACTTCGGTTTTACGATTTCTCGAGACTCTGTTCGGGGCCGAAGTGCCCAACTTGAGCGCTTGGCGCCGGGCCACGGTCGGAGATTTAACTAGCGCATTTAATTTCGAAAATCCTGACCAGTCGATTCCAAGCTTGCCATCTACTCTGCAAGGCGATGCGCAGGCGATCTTACAATGTGCGGCCAACCTGGCCGGAACGACACCGTTCATAGTTCCAGCCACGCAGACCCTTCCGACTCAGGAATCCGGAGTACCTAGTCGCCCCAGCGGAACATGCTAGCCAATATATGGGGAGACCCGGTTTCCGGCTGGCTGGCCGCCAAGTCTGCAGGGCTCTTGCCTTTTTGGACAGCCTTGGAAAGTTGTTGAGCAAGTCGCGCCACCTCAAGGCAAGTTCTTTGGGAAGGGCTCCTGCGTTAAGCGTTTCGAGGCCTGCTCAGCGTTCACTTCACGTTACGGCTTGCATGCTCGCCAAGTCGCCTAAGCGACCCTCTACACCGGAGGCTCCGACGGCTTCGTTTCCTCCACCGCCGCTCCGATTGCTTCCGGGTGGAGCGAACCCAGTTCCCGGGCGGGACTTTCACCCGCAGTCGACCAGCGCCTTTTCACGGCGCACGCGCTATGGGGATGTAACGCCAACAGCCAAACTTTTGACAATCGTTGGACGCTATGATGACAACTCGCCTACCTTACGGATGTAGGGTGTGATTGTAGGAAGACTGCTCGCTCCGCTTTTCGCCGCGACCAATTGGCGGCAAAGGTTGCACACAGCACGATGGCAGAGTTGCACCAACCCGTCCCTTGGATCTGGACCCGAAGAGCGTTAAGGAACAGAAAAGAAATTCCATAATGAAACCTGCGACGGCAAGCGCCAGTCCAACGGCGTTCTTCGTTGTCGTGTTAATCGTTGCGCTCCCGCCCACGGCATCATCGCAGCACGTCGCTGCACGGTCGGCGAAGGAGCAATATCCAGTCCTGTCTGTCTTTTCGCGGCGATGGTGACGGAGATCTTCCGGGCGCTTTGCTGCTGGACGAGGCAGGCACTCTATAGGGGACGACCTCTGGTAGGGCTTCGAGGGGCGCGTACAGTCTCACAATCGTCGCGCGGGAGGAAAAAATGAAATCCAGCGAACTCATTTGCGTTGCTGCATTGACATTGTTTGCCGCCGTGCCAACTGTTCTGGCCGCCGGCGACACATGGTATGTGGATGGGGCGAATGGCAATAATCACAGCGACTGCACGTCACTTCAAACCGCCTGTAAGACCATCGGGCGTGCCATCTCGCACAGTTCGCGCGGCGATTCCATCATCGTAGCGGCCTCCACTTATTATGAGAACCTCACAATGCCCCACGGCTTGAACATTATTGGTTCCGGCGCCAAGACGACAATTATTGATGGGCGTGGGATCGGCAGCGTAATCTTTTCCAGTCAGCGTGATGTCACTGTTTCACGAGTAACCTTGCGCAACGGTGGCGGTGATTTCGGGGGTGGAGTTGGCGACGGCGGCAACGTGTACAACTGCTTCGCCACTCTGACAATCAAGGACAGCATCCTTACCGGTGGTAGCGTCCGACGCGGGCAAGGCAACGATGGCTACGGCGGCGCTATTTACAACTGCCCCGGCAGTACTCTGACTATCATCAACAGCACGATCACCCGGAATACGGCAGAAGAAGGTGGAGGCATCTGCAATGGCGGCTACCTTACCATCGTCAACAGCACCTTCAGCGGGAATATCGCACGCAACCACAAGGGCGGTGGCATCCGCAATTACGGCACCGCGATTATCACGAACAGCACCATCAGCGGCAATCGTGCGTCAAGTGTCGGCGGTGGCATCCACAATGGGGGACTATTCGGCCCGTCGGGGACCGTGCTGATCATCAACAGCACCCTCAGCCAGAATATCGGAGTCGATGGCGGTGGTATCTTCAGCGACAAGAATGGGACCAAGGTGGCTCTCCGAAACACCATTGTCGCGAACAATACCGGACGAGACTGTCACGGCATCATGACCTCCGATGGCTACAACCTCAGCAGCGACGAGAGCTGCGAGTTCAACAGCACCGGCGATCTGAACAACACCGACCCCAACCTCAGCCCCCTGCAGAGAAACGGCGGCCCAACGGAGACCATGGCCTTGCTCCCTGGAAGCCCGGCAATCGACTCGGGCAATCCGGACGGTTGCACCGACAGCCGCGGCCATCTGCTCAAGACCGATCAACGCGGCATGCCGCGCCCCGACAAGGAGGACTCGGGCGGCTGCGACAGGGGAGCGTATGAACGCCAGAGCGATTAGGCTCGCAGCTTTAGATGCTCGCCAGTTCTACTGAAACAGGGAAGGACACGGAAAGATTTTAAACCCGGAACTTGTGCACGCTTCAGCTGTTGTAATCAGGCGTGGCTCTTGAAAAACTCACTCACCAGAAAAGGGCCGGAAAAACTTTGTGTTAAGAAGCCCTACACACGACTTTCTTATTTTTTGAGACATTTGGCATCCCCCAATTTTTGCCTTTGGGAGGGAACTGGATTTTTTCAACAGCCACAGGCGATTTCACTCATCTATGAAAAAGGATGTCAAGTAAAAAAGCTTCTCCCCGCCCCTCTGAGAGATGCGGGCGTGGTGATTTACATCCAGCCCCACCTCATTCCTCACCTCATTCTTAGAGGGGTTATTGGTTTGGTCGCTTTGGCTCGCCGCACTTTCCCGCGGCGATGCCAACCCCGGTTGCTGGTCCCAACTCGACGGTTTCATAAAGTCAGTGGCGCACGACGCCGTTCGGTTGCGAAGCTACGCAAGCTAAGCGTTGGCTTAAGTGCCAGTCGGGTCGGAGGAGGCGCGCTGTCGCGCTAGCCTCCGTCCGCCGCTCAAACTGTACGTGCCGGTTTCCGGCATACAGCTTTCACGAAGACGCTCGTGAATGGGAGTGAGAACCGAGCGAGGGTATCAGAGAGATGAGGTTCACCAAGCCAAACTCTGCATACAGCTTCGCCTTGGGCAACTGGATCCAACCCCGGGTCCGCCACCGGCAGAAACGGTGCGACCAAATGCGCAGCACGATCCAGCCGTCGAGTTTGTGGAAGAGCGTTCGGACGTGGGCTCGTTTGTAATACTCGGCCCAACCTCGCAGGGTCGGATTCAGCTCCTCTATCAGTCGCAGATTGTGCTGTTAGGTGCCCAAAACCAGGTGTTTATGGGTCGTCTCTTTTGTGCCAAGAGAGAAATGGCACACCTCAGGCACATCGCCATAGCGCCATCGCAAGAATCCGGAGACTTCCTGCTGACCGACAGTCAGTCGCGCACTTGCGGCGCGCCGGCAGTGGGCCTTACCAAATTTGGCACACACCCGGCACACGAGCCGGGCAACGAACCGAACGGCCCTGCATTTCCTCGACGTCCTGGCGAAAGTAGCCGATGGTCAACTTCTTGGGGACAGAGACCGCGCCCTCGTCGGGAGTTTCCTCGCCGACCACCATACGGAAGAGCGTTGTCTTGCCCGCCCCATTGGGACCGACCGGTCCGACTTTTTCGCCGGGATTCAACTGAAACGAAGCATCCACGAAGAGCAACTGCTTGCCATATTGCTTATTGATGTTTGAGAAGGAGATCATTTTGAATGAGCAACTCGCGGCACGGTGCCTCTTCCAGTGTAGCTTGACCAGAAAATTGTCGGCCAATGCCGGCAGATTGGATTATCGAAGGTTTGCCCGTCACTCGGGAGAATCTTTCCGCAAAAATACTCTCTCCTTGACTATCTAGGTGAGTTTTGTTAAACCTCTCCTAGACAAACAAGGAGAGATCGTGGGCAAACAAATTGATTTGCTGCAGGGCACGCTGGACATGCTGATCCTCAAAGCCGTCTCGCTTGGCCCGCTGCACGGTTACGGGGTTTTGCTGCGCATTCAGCAGATCTCTGGCGAACAACTGGAGATCCAGCAAGGCTCGTTATATCCAGCGCTCTATCGTCTGGAACATCAGGGCTGGATCTCCAGCGAGTGGGGGGAATCGGACAACAATCGCAAAGCAAAGTTCTACAACCTGACCGCAACCGGGCGGCGCCAACTCCATTCGGAAACCGAAAAGTGGAACCGCATGGCATCGGTGATCGCCGGTATCCTGCGCACCACCTCGGAGCAGATATGAATCTTCTGACTCGATTCCTTTCTTGGTTGAAGTGGATGGTCAAGGGACAACGTCTTGAAAGTGATATGGAAACAGAGCTGCGTTTCCACATTGAGAGCCGCGCTGCGGACCTGGTTCGCAAAGGCATTTCCCAGCAAGAAGCGATGCGACAGGCGAGGATTGAGTTCGGCGGAATCGAGTCTCACAAAGATGCGGTGCGGGCATCCGTGGGCGTGCGCTGGTGGGGTGAACTAGGTTCGGACATGCGTCATGGATGGAGATTGTTGCGCAAGAATCCAGGTTTCACCGCGGTTGCGATTTTGACTCTGGCTCTCGGCGTGGGAGCCAACACGGCAATTTTCAGCATCGTGAATGCCGTGTTGCTGCGTTCTCTTCCCTTCCGCGACGCTGATCGTTTGGTAAGAATCTACTTTAACGAGCCCGGCGCAGGATTGCGGGACGTTCCGTTTTCCAAGCCCGAAATGGATGACCTGCAGACGCGAGCGGGCGTATTTGAAGATGTGACCCCGATCTTCGAGGGTAGCGAGAATTTGACCGGCGCCAAACAGCCCGAGCGTCTCGAGGCGGTCAATGGCAGTTTCAGCTACTTTTCCATGCTGGGTGTGACCCCGCAAATTGGACGGTTGTTTGGTCCGCAGGACTTCGTGCCCGGTTTCGCTTCAACGGCCGTGATCAGCGATGGACTGTGGCGCCGTGCCTATGGCGCCGATCCGAATGTTGTCGGCCGTACCCTCCTGCTCGACACTGATCCCTTTACAATTATCGGGGTCCTGCCACGCGGATTTCGCCATCCTGGACCGACAGTTTCCGGCGACGTGGACGTGTTTGGCGCCGGCGGACTCAGCGGAGATCCCTTTCCCCCGCCAATACGTGGTAACCGGGTTTTAGGATCTGGAATCGGACGACTTAAGCCTGGCCTGACACTGGCGCAAGCTCAGGCGCGGCTCACTGCCATGGCTGCCCAATTACGCCACGACTTTCCCACCGATTACCCGCCGCAGGCGCAATGGACAATTGAGATTCAACCCTTGCAAGAAACTTTGGTGGGCAATGTTCGGCCCATGCTGCTGGTGTTACTGGGTGCGGTAATCCTGATCGTTTTCATCGTATCGTTGAACATTGCCAATCTCCTCTTGGCGCGCGCTTCGGGGCGACAACAAGAGATGGCGGTGCGGTTAGCGCTGGGGGCGAGCCGCGGCCGCATGGTGCGCCAGATGCTGACCGAGTCCATGCTGCTGTCGCTCATCGGCGGTGCCGCGGGAATCGCAACCGCGGTTGGTACTTTGGGTTTCATCCTGCGCTTTGTGCCATCGAACGTTCCCCGGCTGAACGAAGTACGAATCGACTGGGTGGTGCTGGCCTTCGCTCTGCTGATTTCCATTCTTACCGGCTTAGTGTTTGGACTTGCTCCAGCGCTTCATTCGGCAAAAGTCGCTCTCTCCTCGGCCAGTTCGTGAAGGCGGTCGCGGTTCCGGCTACAGCACTGCGACCGGCCGATTGCGGGATGTTCTAATCGTCTCGGAACTGGCATTTGCCGTCATACTGATGGCGGGAGCCGGCTTGCTGCTCCGAACGCTGCGGGACCTCTTGCAGGAAAATCCAGGCTTCAATCCAACTCAAGTTGTCACGGCAAACACGTGGCTAGGAGTTCCCAACGATCCGAAGACGGATCCGTATCTCGGTATTCCTGGTATGGCCAACTTTGATCGTGAGGTGCTGCGGCGCATGAAGGCAATTCCGGGAGTAGAACTCGCCGCAATCACCTCATCTCTACCGACCACTAATAGCAACCCCGACGCGGTCGGTGGCTTAAGGATTGAAGGCTTAGCGATTGAAGATAGACCGGTCGAGTCCTCGCAGGATCTGCGCGCCGAGAGAATTCGGATAAACCCCGATTATTTTAAGGTGTTGCAGGCGACGCTGGTACGCGGCCGCTCATTCACCGAGGGCGATGAAGACGGCAAACAGCCGGTGGCCATCATTGATGAAAGCACCGCTCGTAAGTATTGGCCCACCCGCGATCCGTTGGGCCGCCAAGTGCGGTTCGGAGAAGACTCTACCAAGCCATGGACGACCGTCGTGGGCATTATTAAGGATATCAAGAGTGACGGTCTCGACATCGATGGCGTTCCCCACATCTACGTTTCGACCTATCAAGACCCCAGCAAGCAAGTGAACGTGGTGTTGCGGACGTCTCTGCCCGCGCCCCTGCTCGAACCACAGATTCGGCATGAAATCCAGAGCGTTGATCCCGGCTTACCCGTATTCAATGTTGTCTCTATGAATGACATCCTTGATCGGTCAGTCGCTTCACGCCGTTTTTCTGCCGACCTGGTGGGCGGATTTGCCGGACTGGCGGTGCTCCTTGCTTCCATCGGAATTTATGGCTTGCTGGCCTACATGGTCAGCCAAAGATCGCGCGAGATCGGTATTCGCCTAGCCTTGGGGGCCGGGCGAGACGGCGTCCTGAAGCTGTTCTTGCAAAAGGGTATGGTGCTGGCAGGCCTCGGAATTGTGGCCGGCATGGTCGTTTCTGCATCCACTGCGTCGTTGATGGGCAGTTTGCTTTACGGGGTGCGCCCGCATGATCCGGCTGTATTTGTGATCGTGCCTGTGCTTTTGTTTGCCGTTGCCGTTCTAGCCAGCTATTTTCCAGCCCGGCGCGCGACCAAGGTGGACCCAATGATTGCCCTTCGCGAGGCATGAACGGCCAACGCCGGAACGCTGGATTATTGAAGGTCTCCCGTTAATCTGGATTCGCACCGGAAAGACTACGAGATCCGAAAAGGGTTTACGAGAGAACCACAAAGGGACGCGCCGCGACACCAGTCAAGAACTACATAACGCGGAGCGGGCTGGAGCGCCTCAAAGATGAGCACCGGTTTCTGCTCACCAGGGAACGCCCGGCCGTGACGGACGTGGTGGCGTTAGAGGAACAGCGGCCGACGGGGGAAGCCCGCATCTGTTCCTTCGTTCAATCGAAACAATACGCGGTCATGCCTAAGGTGCGGCGAGGCGTAGCGTTGGGCATGCAACGAATGAATTTTGAATACTTTGACTCCGATCTCAAGGCAGACCAGCAGTATTCATCGGAGAGGCAAAACTACTCGCCTCCGGTTGTACAGATGTTCTCGGGGGCAAACGGACGCGGCAATATTCTTCTGGAAAGACGGAACTAGCCCGAAATGATAAGGTCCTGGGAAATGTGCTCGGGGAAGTCTTCAAATTCGATTCGGTTACGTCCCCTGTGCTTCGCTGCATAAAGGGCGGTGTCGGCACGGGCCACGAGGGCGTTCCACTCGGGAGGGTGGGCACCTCGAAATCCGGCAATCCCGAAGCTGGCGGTTGCCGTAACCGTGCTGCTCCCAAGAGTGAACGTTGTTTTTTCAAATTGCTTGCGTATCCGGTCGACCGCAGTTTTCGTGCCGCCCCTGTCGGAATGGGTCATCATTACGAGGAATTCCTCTCCTCCCAAACGGGCACAAATGTCGGACTGACGTGTATGTGTCTTGAGAATCCCCGAGAAGCCCTTAAGCACAGTATCGCCTGCATCGTGCCCGTAGGTGTCGTTGACCTTCTTGAACGAATCCAAGTCAGCCATCACTACCCAAAACGCAAAGTCATGCCTAGCGGCGGCACTGAGTTCACGCGAAGCCCAAACATCAACCGCACGGCGGTTTGGCAAACCCGTTAGGGTGTCCGTCAATGCCATCTCTTCCAGTAGGCGATTCTTCGCATGGATTTCGCGATGAAGCTCAACAATCCTGCGGCCCACTGCTATTCGCGCCACAAGCTCGCCGGAATGAAAGGGCTTCGTCAGGTAGTCATCTGCCCCGGCAGCAAGCCCTTCTACGACTTGCTCTTTATCGCTGTTGCTTGTGAGCAGGATGAGATGAGAGTGGAAGCCTTGGAAATCGCGGCGAATACGCCTGCATAGTTCCAGTCCGCCAATGTCCGGCATGCTCCAATCGGTAATAACGACAGCAGGCTGGTGCTCTGCGAATAGATCAAGAGCTTCGCGACCGTTCTTCGCAAATAAGACCTCGTACTCCTGCCCCAAGAGGGAGTGCTCGACCATTTTGCGAGAGACTGCTGAATCGTCAACCGCTAGAACGGTGAAGGGCCGGGCAGAAGAATCCATGATCTCGATCTTGTCGCTCACGGTCGTCATTTAGCAGAGTTCTGCCTCACGGAATTGTTCAGCAACGGATTCTGGAAGAGTCTCTTCCAATTTTTGTGATAGCCAGACCTGCAGTTCGGATTGTTGCTCATCAGAAATAGATACGAAGCGAATACCTAACTGGCTCGTCTTCGACCAGCAGATCGTTGATTTTGCCAAGAACGATGGTTCGTGATCCGGCAAAGTGAATTGAACCCGGACGCTCTCCCCTCGAACCAGCGGAACCTGCGTGCTCAAAGCCATACCCCCTCCGCTAATATTTACGCTGTTGCACCGAATTTCGTCCCCGCCTTCCCTCTGGATGACGACAGGAACAGAGACCGGACAGCGAAAATACCGCCGCCGTTCTCTCAGGATGAGCCCATAAGCGGGCTTGAGAGTTTTGTGGATTGATTGGGGAGAAAGAGGTCTGTCGAAGACGAACTGCGACTTCTTGCGAAAAGCTGCCGTAGCTTCCCCATCATTGTTGCTGATACCGAAGCTCACCGCCGTTCTGTTCGACGAGGAAAGGTGCACCTCGTCCAGAATCAGTCCCGACTGCTCTCCCAGTTGTAGATCAACGATGACAGCATCGAATTTTCGGCGCTTCAAGAGGAGACCCGCGCTTACCGCGTCGTGACAAGCGTTCGGCGAAATAGATAATTCTTGCAGGGCCACGCTGAATTGCTGAATTGTAACTGGATCGGCGGATACCAAGAGTGCGATGCCTATCGACATAAGTGAAATCCTCACCTCACCGGGTTTGTTGTCATGATTGTCTGACGCTGGCTTGCGGTCGGCTTGCGTTTTGGAGACGTTGCCTCGCAGCTTGTCCGCAACTTGGTCAACTGCCAAAGGTCTGCTGAAGTAATAGCCCTGAATCTCATCACACTGGTGTGCCCGAAGGAATGCCATTTGTGCTTCGTTTTCGACGCCTTCGGCGATCACTTTGAGCCTCAGACTCTTTGCCATGCTGATGATTGCGGCTGTGATCGCTGAGTCATCCGGATTCGTGGCAACGTCGCTGATAAACGAGCGGTCGATTTTGAGCTTGCTAACGCCAAACTGTCTCAAGGAGGTGAAGTTGGAGTAACCAGTTCCGAAGTCGTCAATCGCCAGCGTCAGCCCCATGGACGTTAATTCCCGAAGGACTGGGAGCGTCACATCTGCGTTGGCTAGCAGTAGGCTTTCCGTCAGCTCCAGTTCCAGATATTGCGCAGCGAGGCCCGTCTCATGAAGCACACTTCTGATGAGTTCGCAGAAGCCTTGTTGGCGAAACTGGACCGCTGATACATTGACTGCTACCGAAACGGCGGGGAGACCCCCGTCTTGCCATTTCCGAGCTTGAGCGCAGGCAGTCCTGAGCACCCATTCACCGATTGGCACGATCAGCCCGCTGTTCTCGGCAATTCGTATGAACTTGTCAGGTGGCACAAGACCCAAGTCAGGATGCTGCCATCGAAGGAGCGCCTCCAGCCCGGTGATCCTTCCTGTGGACACATCCAGCTGTGGCTGATACACGAGAAAGAGTTCTTTTTTGCCGAGTGCCAATCGCAGGCTGCTCTCCAAGCTCAATCGCTCGACTGCCTGAGCGTTCATATCTTCCGCGAAGAACCGGAAGCTGTTACGTCCGCTATCCTTGGCGCTGTACATAGCTGCGTCGGCATTCTTGATCAGCGTCTCGCAGTCCGTGCCGTGTTCGGGAAAGATGCTGATGCCGATGCTGCAACTAACATTGAGGGAGTTCCCTTGGACTACGAACTCAGCGGTCATTGCGTCCATGAGCCGCTCAGCGGCGACCGCCGCATCCGGTACATCCATTACCTGAGTCAACGTGATCAAGAATTCGTCCCCACCGAGACGGGCGACTGTATCCTGTTCACGCCCCCATTTCCTTAATCTTTCTGCAACCTCTTGCAGCAGGACGTCGCCGACCGAATGCCCAAGTGAATCATTGATGTCTTTGAACCTGTCTAGATCGAGGAAAAGGAGGGCGACTTTATGTTTGTGCCGACGAGCACCAGCGAGCGCCTTTGCCAAGCGATCCTGGAGGAGAGTCCTATTAGGAAGTCCCGTCAGGGCGTCGTAGTAGGCTAGAAATTGAATCCGTTCCTCGGCGGCTTTGCGGGCGGTGATGTCCTCGTTCGTCCCCTCATATCCCACCAGAACGCCATCTACGGAAACGGCTCGCACATTCGCGGAGAACCACATCTTGCTGCCATCTTTACGGTAGACTGCACATTCAAAGTTCTTGACCATTCCCTGCTCTCGCAGCAGGCGCGTCAACTCTTCTCGGCTGTCGGGATCGACATAAACCTGCTGGGAAATGTCGGTGATGCTCTCCATCAGCTCTTGAGGAGAGTCATAGCCCAGCATATGGGCCATCGCCGGATTCACGTTGGTGTACCGCCCACTGGGCGTGCTCTGAAAAATGCCGACGACAGCATCTTGGAAGATAGCGCGGTACTTTTCTTCCGCCTGCCGAAGCGCTTGCTCAATCTGCTTACGTTCGGTGATGTTGTCAAAAGTGGCGACAAAACATCCCTTTCCTGCGGCAGACGCTGAGATCGAGAACCACATGTTCAAAGCTTTAATTTCGATCTCGAAATTCTCTTGCTCACCCGTCAGTACCACTCGGCCATATCTTTCGAGCAATTCTGGATGCGACTCTTTTGCCCCCGGAATAACCTCAGTAAGTCTCTTGCCCACCACGTTTGTCAAGCCAGTCAATTTTCCAAATGCACGGTTGACATCGAGATAGACAAAATCCATTGGACGGCCACGGTCGTCAAAAAGCATCTTGCAGCATGCGAACCCTTCCAACATGTTCTCAAATAGCGAGCGGTAGCGACTTTCGTTCTCCGCCATCGCATCCTGCGCTCGCCTGGTGCCGGGGAATCCTACCGAGGTTAGAAGGAAAACAACGGCAGCGCAGACCAAGATTGCCGCGATATGCGACTGCCAAGCGGAACGACCGGGAAAGGAAATGTGCCTCAGTCCCTCAAGTGTTGCGCCAAAGACCAGCGCGATGGCTGTGAAACAAAATGCCCGAAGAATGGGATATTGTTTGGACATAATTCAGCAAGGACAGCCCGGCAAGGGTATCCACCTGCGGCCGGAGTCGCATTTGGGCGACCAGTTTAATATTCAGGCTAAGTCATTGATTCAAAAGTGCCTACTGGTGTAAGGAGATTGGACAGGCCCCTCGGATTTGTCTCTAGCGCGGACGCGGTTCCAGATTGTGGACGAAGCGGAAGCAAGGGCAAGACAGAGATTGGAGGGCTTTCGCGTCTAGAGCCGATGTAGCCGCGGCAGGGCCAACTTTTCTCTTCGCGGCATAATTCTGACGGCCGAGTAAAAAGTGAAGACTCACAGCACACCGAGGCAGAATGAGGACACCGACGCTTTGGAATCATTCCTGAGTTCAGCGCGTATAATCGCACTAGCTGAGTTTGACTCAGGCAGTTTAAACTTCGGAACTGCCAACCTGCGTCACCCCTTCTCAACCGCGTCGATTCATCTCGGCACAATTAAGGGCAGGTAAACTGAGAACGTTAAGGCCATCTAATCAGAGCGAGTGAAATCAGGCGAGGTGTATCGTGAGCGACTCTTCTCAAAGACAAGCTGACCGGAGGGCATATCCACGGACAAAGGTCTGTGTGAAGACTGAACTACGTCTCGCTAACAAAGACACTCTGGTTGAGCACACGTCAGACTTGAGTTTAGGCGGATGTTACGTCAAGACCATGGTCACCATACCCGTTGGGACCAAGCTAGATATCATTCTTTGGCTCGGAGAAGACAAAGTCACGATCAGCGCTATGGTCGTAACTTGCCATCTTCAGGTTGGCAATGGTATTCAGTTTCTCGCAATGCCTTCTGCGGATCGCAATCGAGTACGAAGCTTTCTTGAGTCTCGACGGGTTTCTGTATAACACACTAGTGGCGCTGGGTCGATGTCTTTTGCGATTGACCCTTCCCCGAAGTCAGCCGAAGACTGCCGTCAGTTCCCAACTCCTTCTCAAACCCGCCCGAGGGTATTGAAAAGCAGCACACCTCCGCAGATGAGACGAATATGCTCCCACTTCGATGAGACGGAGTCGGAGCCCAAATCAGTTACAAATCACCTCCTTGGTTTTTCGTAGACTTCTGTGTACAACTACTGCTGTCCGTGCGCGGCTAAGTCCTTTAGTTGACGTTGTCAGGCGGATTCGAATCCCTCCCTCTCCGACAGACAGTCTGAATTGCAGAGAACCCCGCTCACTTTGCGCCGAAATACGTGAGTAATGTCCATATTTCGCGATTGTTCCCAAACAGCCGGACTGCAGACAACGGACTGCAGGCCTAAGCTAAGTGGTGCAACGAGACCGACTTCCTCCGCAGATGCAATGAGTAGTCCGACTTGCGAGAGCTCGTGAGGCGAACGTCGAGCGACAACCAACCGAACGTCTTGCAAATCCTGACCTGGCCTTTTGCAGGTCGCCGCCTCTTTGAGTTGTGAACCCAAACATTAGCCAGTTGGGATGACGCCGGGGTGCAAGGTTATCTTCTACTCATTACCCTCCGGCAGACTCCAGGCAAACAGAACCCCGCCGCCACTGGTCAGCACATATTGCCGATGGTCTAGTTCATAGGTGATCGGAGAACTCGCGATCTGGCCGCCCGTGCCGGCGTGCCACAGAGTTTTGCCATCACTCGTATCGAGGGCAAGAGCATTGCCGCTGGAGTCGCCGGTGAACGTGACTCCTGAATCCGTCGTCAACACGCCGGCAGAAGCGCCTTCCCCAATATCGTGGCTCCAGCGAATTTTTCCAGTCTGGTAGTCGATGGCTTTGATGATGCCTCTGCCCCAGAGTCCGTAGTCAGCGCCTGCCCAGCCATAGGCGCCGTCGGCGGGCTTGGCAAAATATAGGGAGTAACTCTCGCGCGCGGAAACGATAAACAGTCCATTCTTGGGATCGAAACTTGGAGAGCGGAAGTTGGTCATGCCGCCTTCATCGGGCGCGATCAAGCGTCCGTCAGGCGCCGGTTCTTTGTCCGGATTGGGAATCGGACGGCCCTCTTTATCAATTCCCAACGTCCAGTTCACCGGACCAAACGGAGCCGTGAGAAGGCTCTTACCGCTGGTGCGATCGAGCACGAAGAAGTAGCCGTTGCGCGAGGCCTGCATCAGCAACTTGCGCGGCTCTCCGTGGAAGTCAGCGTCGACCATGACCGGGACTTCGATGGCATCCCAATCGTGGGTGTCATGCGGGGAAGGTTGGAACGCCCAGACAAGTTTTCCGGTATCTGGGTTCAGGGCCGCGATGGTGCACGTATACAGGTTGTCCCCGGGACGCGTCTTGCCGTTCAACACGGGCGTCGGATTACCGGTGCCGGTATAGAGCAGGTTCAGGTCCGGATCATACGTTCCGGTCAACCAGATTGTGCCGCCCGTGGTCGCGTTCGGGGTACCGGCGGGAAGAGTCGTGTTCCACTGCCATTGCGTCTTGCCAGTCTCGGGATCAATGGAGCGCACGTACGCGCCTATATTGTCCAAGTCCCCACCGACACCCAGGATTACATGATCCCGCACCACCAGCGGCGCCATGGTTGTCCAATATCCTTTCTTGATGTCGCCGACTTCTACATCCCAACGGACTTTGCCATTCTTTGCTTCGAGCGAAATCAGGTGTGCATCGGGAGTCGAGAAGTAGAGCCACTGTTTGTACATAGCGACTCCACGATGCCCAAGATGCATACCCGCGTTTGGCTTGTAGGTGTAGTGCCAGATCTGGTGACCCGTGCGGGCGTCAAGCGCCCAGACTTTGTCCGGCACGGTGAAATACAGCACGCCGTCGACCAACAGCGGGGAGGACTTGATGAGTGCATCCTGACTGGTTTGAAAGGCCCACGCGAGCGCGAGAGATGCAACGTTGTGGGGAGTGATCTGGGTCAGTCGACTGTGTCGTCGGCCGGAATAGTCGCCGTGGTAGCTCGGCCAGGAGTCGACTGGCGGGTTTGCGATGGCGGCGGGATCGAGTCCCTGTGACCGAAGCCGGCCCGGGAAAAAGAACAGCACGGCGGCGGCACACAATATCCGTTTCGTGAAAAGAGATTTCATATTTTCCAGCGCAGCGTTTGCAGGTAGGCCATCAGGTTATCGATATTGTCGTCGGTGCATTTTTCGACTTGCTCAATATAAGCGTCCGAGGGGGAGTCGATTTTGTAACCGACTGCTCGACTGCACGGATCCGCCAGGACCTGGACCATACTTCGGAATGAGTCATTTGTTATGTAGGACACCCTCGCTCCGATCAAATTAAGACAAAGTCAACTCCAGCTTGGTAACCGAAGCGGGCGGAAACGTATAGGTCAGCGTTCGTCCTTCGATGTCCAAAGTCTTGACTTGCGGGGTCACGACATCCCGATGCTCGAAAGTGTTGTGCGCATGAATGTCTGAGTTGGCGAGGATCGTGACCGATCCTGATTTCAGCGCGGCGCCCCGTACCCCGATTTCCGCCGAGCTGGCATGGCTTACATGAGGGTTAACCACAGTTAACGTCAAATTCTTTTCGCGCAGCGAAGCCGACCCTTTAAGTCCCCAAAACGAAGCCGGCTTCCCATCTCGATCATATTGAATTGTGGGCGCCGAAAAAATCGTCCGCAGCGCCTGCCCGCCCTGATGCGAGGCATAGAGTGCGAACACGTGCCCGACCGGCGTGACGACGAACCGATCTTCATGCGCCAGATACAAGCTGTTCAGACAGTTAATCAACTGCGCGCACGCAGCCATGGCAACCTTCTCGGGATGACGATTGAAAATGTCCAGCGTCATTCCGCTGAAGACCGCGTCGCGCAACGTCGGCATCTGCTCCAGTTGATCGAACGAAGTCGCTTCGCTGCCCGGGCGATACCATGGGCCCCATTCATCGACGACTAGCTTTACTGAGTGCTGGGGATCTTGCTCTTCCATCACTTGCCAGTGGCCGTTGATAAGTCCTTCCATGCGGTCGCCTTCGCGCAGCAATTCATACCAGTCGACCGCGTCAAAGTTCAGTGCGTCTCCTTTACCCTGGTTCCAATCCTGCGTCTTCCCGCGGCTGAGATTCCAGGCATAATGATGGAGAGCCCAACCATAGACGGAACGGAGTTCGCCTTTTCCCTTCCGGACGAGCTCTTCAAAGAAACCTCGAGTCCACTCCCAGTTATCCACATTCGGGCCTGATCCGATAAACGACAACTCCTGCCCGAATCGCGGCGTCCAGGTTGTGAATCGCCGGAATTCCACTGCATATTCCTGCGCAGTAAACCCTCCTCCGCATCCCCAGGATTCGTTGCCGACCCCCCAATAGCGAACATTGAAGGGTTCTTTGAATCCGGCGTCCGACCGCATGTCGGCGAGTGTCGTACTGCCCGCAGGGGAATTACAGTACTCGACCCAGCGAAAGAATTCCTCGGCCGGAAGGCTACGCAGGTTCGCTGCCAAATAAGGCTCAGCGCCAATCTGCTTGCAGAAGTGCGAGAACTCATTCGTGCCAAACTCGTTTGGATCATATCGGTGACTCGCCGGCGCCGCACTGCTCTCGCCTCCGGCCCAAAAGTTTGTGCGCCGTGGACGCTTGTTTACGGGACCAACGCCATCGCGCCAGTCATAGCTGTCGGCAAAACAGCCTCCCGGAAAACGCACGACTGCAGGGTTGATCTTGCGCATTTCGTCGATCAGCTCTTTGCGAATTCCACCGACGTTCGGAACCTTGGAGTTGGGGCCCACCCAGACTCCGTCGTACACCACGCCGCTCAGATTCTCCACGAAATGGCCGTAGATGTTCGGGGAAATAATTCCCAGTGGCTCGTCGAGCAGGACTTCAATGCGAGCGTCGGCAGCACCCGACTGGGCCCTGCTTAACGGAGACAAAACACTGGTGGCGAGGACTGCCCCTGCTCCAGCAAGACTTGTGCGAAGAAACTGACGGCGATCGATCATGGCAACTTTACCCTCGAGTACGAAATGAGATTTCCCGAGATGGTAAATGTTTGCCGAGCGGGATAGCTAACGATTTCTCGTTGCTCTGGAATGTCCTTGCGTTGGCCGCATCAAGCGCCCCACCGGGCCACGCCGACTGTCTTGACTCTTGTTCTCTAGGAGGAAGCCGACTTGGCAAGGGCGAGGCGATTTGTCATGAGTTGCTCGATGGCGTCCGCGCTCACTGGCTTGGAGAACAAGTAGCCTTGCCCGAATTCGCAGCCCAAGTGTTTGAGCATATCCATCTGCTCCTGGCGCTCGATGCCCTCGGCCACCACCTTCATGCCGAGGTTGCGAGCCAGCATCGCGATGATGCGGACGATTTCTCCCGTCTCAGGATCCCGATCCATCTCAGAGACGAACGTGCGGTCGATTTTCAGAATATCGACGGGGAAGCGTTGCAGTCGCGACAGAGAGGAGTATCCGGTACCGAAGTCGTCGATGCTCAAGCGCACTCCGAGCGCTTTTAACTCAGAGAGCACAACGGCCGATCTCTCGACGTTGGCCATGGCAATGTTCTCAGTGATCTCGAGATCGACGCAACCAGGATCGGTACCTGTTTGCTGCAGGATCTCACCAATCTGAGAAGCAAGGTCGGGCTGAGTGAACTGTTTCGCCGTGACATTGACTCCGATGGCAAGGGGCGGATCGGAAGGAAACAGTTCATGCCAGCGGTGAAGTTGCAGGCATGCATCGCGCAAAAGTTGGCGGTTCATCGGCAAAATGAGCCCAATCTCGTCGGCGACGGCGATAAATTCTCCCGGCATCACGATGCCTTGCGGCCGTTGCCAACGGCTTAGTGTCTCGAATCCCACGATCTTACTGCTCTGCAACGAAACCAGCGGCTGGTAGTGAACGCGAAATTCATCCAACTCGAGCGCCTTGCGTAGGTCCGTTTCGAGTTGCAAGCGCTTAACGGCATCGGCTTGCATGGCGCTGTCGAACACTTCGCACCGAGCCTTCCCGGCATCTTTGGCGCGATACATCGCCATCTCAGCATCGCGGAGCACGTCGCTGGCGTTGGTAGCCGCACGGCCGCTGAACGCGATGCCGATGCTGGCGCTGATGACGATCTCGTGACCGGTCACACCGAAGGGGGCAGCGAGACGTTCCTGAATACGCTCCGCCATACGGATGGCGTCACTAGGGTCGCGAAGTTCTTCAGCAAGCACGACAAATTCGTCCCCGCCGGGGCGAGCTAAGGTGCTGTCACCCACCGGAAGCTGCGACTGCTCTCCCGATCGCGGGCGTGTAACGGTGTCCGCGTCGCGGAGGCAAGCGGTCAAGCGCTGGGCAATTTGGATCAGAAGGTCGTCTCCAGCGCTGTGGCCCAGGCTGTCATTGAACACCTTGAACTCATCGATGTCGATAAATAGGACCGCGAATCTGAAATCACTGTGACGCCGCGAGACCGCAATCGCCCGCTCCAGACGGTCAATAAAAAGAGCCCGGTTGGGAAGGTTGGTTAAGCCATCGTGGAAGGCGCGATGCTCCAACAGAGCTTCTGCGCGCTTGCGTTCGGTAATGTCGCGGTTGACGATGACGAGTCCCGTGGTCTCTCCATTCTGGCCAGGAATGGCGCTTGAAGTGGACTCAAGCACACGCCAGGAGCCATCTTTATGGCGAATTCGGTATTCGAGACTCTCTCCGCGGCCGGTCGCATAGGCCTTTTCCGCGGCTTGCAGCACTCGTGCGCGATCATCGGGATGAACTTGGTCAAGCGAGGATGTGGCAGCTAACTCAGCCGCACCATAGCCAAGCATCTTCTCGTAAGCGGGACTGTTGTAAAGACGATGCCCCTTTCTGTCGACTAAGGCAATCATGTCAGCCGCATTTTCGGTAATGATCTGAAAAAGTTGTTCACGCTCTGCGAGCCGGCGACGCATGCGCTGGAGTTGCAGATGTTGATAAATGGTATAGATATCGAATAGCAGGACCAGCGCGGCCAGACCGCGAACCCACTCCTTTAGATTCAGTAATAAGAATTCGTCCCGTGACAGATAGAAACCGGGGAATGTTAGCGAGAGAATGCCGAACGTCAATACCAATGTGACGGCAACGGCAAATCCCCAAAGCCACCACTCGCGACCCTCGACCTGTCGGATCAGGATCGGAGCGGGTAAGCCCTCGGGTCGACTTTGAGATTGCTCAGTCACAAGATTCCACTTTGCTGTTGCTTCTGGAAACGATAGAAAATAACGAGTCGCACTCGATGGCATCTTCCCAGACCGCGAGGGAAAACGAGCGCCTACCAGTTGTTACTATGTTTATTAGGATCGCGCAATTGTCCGTCGGGCCCTCACTGACGTAACGTCAGCGCTCCGGGCAGGATGGCATTCGAGGCTGAAGGTTGGTATGGATTCTGGGATGCATTGAGAGCCGCTAGTGCAAAGATGCTAGCCCGTTTCCTCTTTCTCGTCGGGTTTCATCTTGGATAACATCTGGTAAATGGTGGCTCGACCAATTCCCAGGATTTCCGCCGCGCGTGCTTTGTGCCCCCCCACCGCATCCAGCACACGTGTGATGTGACGTCTCTGCACCTCCTCGAGCGATAAGAGGGTCGCATCGGTCGAGAGATCACGATTGACTGGGGCGCGCAGACTTTCGGGAAGGTCGTCGATGTCAACGAGGGTGCCGTCCGCCATCATGCACGCGTTTCCAATCACGTTTTCAAGTTCACGGATATTCCCTGGCCAAGGGTAGGCGGCCATGCGAGTCTGAGTTCGCCGGGTCATGCCGGTAATCGGCTTGTTGTACTCGCCGGCGTACCTCTCAATAAAGTATCTCTGGAGGAGCGGTAAGTCCTCGCGTCGACTGGCCAGGCTGGGCAATGTAATCTCCACTACAGCCAGGCGGTAATACAGATCTTCGCGGAACTGCCCATCCCGCACCATCGCTCTGAGGTCGCGATGGGTGGCGGCAATTACGCGGACATCTACGCCACGAGCGACAGGTGAGCCAACCCTCTGTACTTGGCGATTCTGCAAGACTCGCAATAACTTGGCTTGAGCCGGAAGGGAAAGCTCTCCGATTTCATCTAAAAAGATAGATCCGCCATCGGCATATTCGAACATCCCAGCTTTATCTTGCGTTGCTCCGGTAAAGGCGCCACGCACGTGCCCGAAAAGTTCACTCTCCAGCAAATTCTCTACCAGAGCGGAGCAATTGCATACCGCGAACTTCCCCTTGCCGGCCGGACTCAGACGGTGCAGGGCTTGGGCGACCAACTCTTTTCCGGTACCGGTCTGGCCTGTGACCAACACGGTTCTAAAATGCGGCGCTACTCGCCGTATTCGCGCAAAAACTTCCAGCATCAGCGGACTGCGTCCCACCATGCCTTCAAATTGACAGGCATCGACCATTTCTCGATCGAGACGCAGTGTCTTCAGTCGCCTCTCCGCCTCTGCGATGAGGGTTCCGATTCGGCTGCGGAGTTTCTCGACGTCCAGAGGCTTGGTCCAATAGTCGCAGGCGCCTTTTTGAATCGCTTCCACCGCAGATTCTGGAGAATAGTGGCTGGTAATTAAGATCACATCGGTCCCAGGATCAATCGCCACGATGCGTTCCAGAACCTCCATACCATTTACCCTTGGCATCACAAGGTCGAGCAGCACAACCCTGGGACGGGCTTTCTGGAATATCTCGAGACCTAGCTCGGGTTCGCTCGCCGTCAGAACCTCGACGTCCTGTTGTTCGAGCGCAGCGCGAATGAGCTCAAGATTCTCGGGACTGTCGTCGATAGCAAGTACAGTGAGGCTTTTCGCGTCACTCATTCGACACTCGCGTCGTTAGATTTGCTGCGGAGAGGGAGAGGGAAAATCGAAACGACTCCCTGGGAGAGAAAATGAAAGCTCGAGCTTGGCGCTGAAACTGCAACAGCGGCGAGAGGAACAGCTCTGGCACTGGACATTGCGCTCCTTCCCTGCCACATCAAAGCCCAGACTCTATGGGGTCGGCAGGCCAATGCCAAATCGCATTCTTCCGATTGCGACTGGAACAAGCCACATCGGCAGCAGCAGATACGATGCTGATACCTCGCTTATCGCAAAAACAGCGAATAGAGTCAAGAAGAAGGATGGCCTGGTCATTACGACGGTGGTGACGTCAATCTTACGACTCTGAGTTTCACTTCGGTCGTGAAGGCTCGACAACCCAAATGATTCCTTCACAATCCGCGAATCACCCCGTCAATCACTGGACAGATATCCAGCAACCTTCAAATCCGGTGGTTGTCTGGTACGTGGAAAGCGTATGGGTAATAGACAACGGCCTAACTCCAGCAACCGCCCGAAATTACGACAGTTGAGTGACCCTGGGCGCAAGATATTGAAAGAAAGATAGTTATGAATCGTGCGGGAAACTGGTTTCAGGTTTGACTTTGGTGGCCAATGGCAAGATTCGTGCACCATCTCCTCCTAATGGACTTCGCGGACATCGCATCGTCCTGGGGAAGACCAACGGAGTAGTTTATGAAGCTGCTGATCGCAGAAGATGATCTCTTTTTTGTGAAGATGTTGAAGCACATCCTGGCGCCCAACCATGAGCTTGTTGTGGCTCGGGATGGAAACGAGGCATGGACGGCCCTCCAGCATCCCGATGCTCCGCGATTAGCGATCCTCGATTGGGTTATGCCGGGGCTGAGCGGTCCCGAGATCTGTCGCAAGGTTAGAAGCTCCGCCGCGCCAATGTCCTCGACGTATTTGATCATCCTTACAGCCAAGAACAGCACTGCGGATATCGTTGCCGGCCTTCGGGCGGGCGCAGATGACTACATCACCAAGCCTCCAGTTGCCGAGGAGCTTCGCGCCCGGATCAGAATGGGCGAACGTGTTTTGGCATTACAGGACGCGGTCGAAGCGCAATCGGCGCTGGCCTTTCAAGCATCCGAGCGAGAACAGAATTTTCGCCGGGGTCTTGCCGTCGACCCGTTTTGCGAGCGTCCGATCGTTCAGGAAAACCTTCGTGAAGTCGCTGCCTACTTGAGCCGACACGTCGAACCCGGGGACCACTGTTCGAATTCTCGCTTAGAGGGCGGCAGATGCGACTACCTGCTGTCCAACCGCATGCTGGAGACCTCCCGTTCCTAACCGTGAGAAAGACGGGATACTTCTCCCGACAATTGAGCCGCAGAATGGCCCTTCCGAAACGATTCTTATCGCGGAAGACGATCCTATCTTTCGCAAACTTCTTCAGAATCGTCTGCAAAACTGGGGCTATCGGGTGATTGCGGTGAACGACGGAATCGAGGCCTGGGAACTTCTTCAACAAGCCAATACTCCCGATCTACTTATTCTGGATTGGATGATGCCCGGGATCGACGGCATCGAACTCTGCCGCCGAATTCGGGAGAGGAACCAGGGCTCGTACCAGTACATCTTGTTGGTCACCGGCAAAGATGGGAAACAGGACGTCGTGAAGGGACTGGAAGCAGGCGCGGACGATTACTTGACCAAACCATTTGACGTCGCTGAGCTTCGAGCACGGGTATCCACGGGTAAGCGAATTCTTTCGCTTCAGCGCGAATTGATCCAGGCCCGCGAGGATCTTCGGTTTCAGGCCACTCACGACTTTCTGACTGGCCTTCGGAGCCGCGGCGCCACTCTGGATCTACTTGCTTCCGAGCTTCAGAGAGGATTCCGCTCACACACGTCCACTGGGATTCTGATGATCGATCTGGACCATTTCAAGAATGTTAACGATACTCACGGCCATCTGGTCGGCGACGCGGTTCTGAAAGAAGCGGCGTATCGGATCAGCCACGCTCTCAGATCTTACGATTTCGTGGGCCGCTACGGCGGAGAGGAGTTCCTCGCCGTACTGTCAAACTGCACGCTGAATGAACTGGGAACGGTTGCAGAAAGAATACGCAGCGCCGTGGCTGAACCCGCGGTCGCGACGAAGAATCTGAGTCTAAAAGTTACGGTGAGCGTAGGCGGTGTGGTTACCTCGGATTCGACGCCAGAGGTCGAACTGTTGTCAGCTGCCGACTCCGCCTTATACGAAGCTAAGCGAGCCGGCCGCAACCGCGTGGTGATTGGTTCTTGCGAAGGGACCCAGCCCGCGGATGCTTTCTCAGGAACGAATGCACCGAGAATGATCCAGTGAGATCTTTCCATGCGTGAACTGCGTCCTGCCGTCCGACACGCTCTTCTCTCCATCGCATTCGTGTTGGTTTACCTCTTGCTCAATCGGCCAGAGGTCATCCTCATTTCTCGAATTGGTTCGGTAGCCTGGTATCCAGCGACTGGATTAGTCCTGGCGATGCTGTTGGGAGTAAGCCCGTGGTATGCGTTTCTGGTCGGTTTTTGTGATGCCCTTGCAGGAGTATTGATCTACAAACAGCCGCTGGCCTCGTTCAGCCAAACGATCGGCTCCGTCGGCGTTGCCGGCTTCTATGCAGTCGCTGCGTACATTCTCCGAGGGCCTTTACGGATTGATCTGGGTTTACGGCGGCGGCGAGATGTATTTCTCTATATCTCCGTGACCACACTCGCTGCGTTGGCATCAACCGGTATTGGTGTAGTGTGTTTGGTGGCCGATCATGCCGTTCGTTGGAACGAATTTTGGCCGGCAGCTTCGGAGTGGTTTCTGGGCGACGAAGTTGGATTGCTGGGCGTCGCCCCCTTTCTCCTTATTTATGTGTTTCCCTGGCTTCGTAGAAAACTCTCGGCGAGGCCGGTCGAGATCCGGCTGGGCAAGCCCAATTCCCGCTCCGAAGCATCGCGCGCTTGGATGCTCGCGGAAGCAGGCGGACAAGTTTCAGCACTGCTGGCTCTGTTGTGGGTCATGTTCGGACCCACCTTCGGACGTTTTGAACTGTATTTTCTGAGCTTCATTCCCGTGATCTGGATTGCCATGCGTCAGGGAATCCGGAGGGTTGTTACCGGATTGCTCGCGCTGAATTTTGGCATAGTGGTTGCGCTGCACTTCTTTCCGTTAACACCAACCGTCCTCCCCAAGATCGGTCTACTCATGTTTGTCGTTTCGGCCGCCGGGCTCGTTGTAGGATCGGCGGTAACCGAGCGGCATCGCATCGCCATTGAGTTGCTCGAGCGAACTTCTGAATTGCTCGACGCGAACACTCAGCTGCTGGCTTCAAAACATAAAGCAGAGGAGGCCAATCGCACCAAGGGCGAGTTTCTCGCAAACATGAGCCACGAGATCCGAACCCCAATCAACGGGATTCTAGGCATGGCGGAACTCGTATTGGATACGCAGCTTAGTTCGGAACAACGCGATTACCTGGTGATGTTGAAATCCTCCGGCGACTCGCTGCTGACGATTATTGATGACATCCTCGACTTCTCTAAGGTTGAGTCCGGCAAGCTGGACCTGGAGCCGATTGAATTCAACCTGCATGACATGATCGCCGAGACGATGAAAGTCTTCGCTCTGCGGGCAGATGGGAAAGGTCTCGAACTTGCTTATCACGTCGCTCCCCAGATCCCGGAGCGGATTGTCGGAGATCCGGGCCGACTGCGCCAGATCATCGTCAACCTGGTTGGAAACGCCATCAAGTTCACGCCTCAAGGAGAAGTCGTCGTCCGTGTGCAGATTCTGTCCCGCACCGAGGACGACCTCAGCCTGCATTTCAGCGTAGCCGATACCGGCATCGGCATACCTGCTGAGAAGCACTCCCTGATTTTTGAAGCATTCGCTCAGGCTGACGGCAGTACGACTCGTACCTATGGGGGCACGGGGCTCGGATTGGCGATTTCTTCCCGACTGGCTGGATTGATGAACGGACAGATCACACTTGAAAGCTGTGTCGAAAAAGGCAGCACATTTCATTTCACGGCCCGCTTCGGGATCGCAAGAACTGAACGACGGTTCGGCACCAGAACCTCTCCTGCTGAGCTTATGAATCTTCCGGTGTTGGTAGTCGATGACAACGCTGCGAACCGGCGAATTTTACTGGAAATCACCAAAAGCTGGGGCATGGACTCGGACGCTGTCGAAAGTGGAAGTGCAGCTCTAGAAGCGATGACGCAAGCAGCGATGGGCGGCTCCCCGTTTCGCCTCGCGATCGTTGACAGTCGCATGCCTGAAATGGGCGGTTTTGAACTGGCGGAGCGCATCAAGCAGGACCCGCGATTATCCGGCGCGATCATCATGATGCTCACTTCTGCGGGCCAGCGGGGGGAAGCCGCGCGCTGCCGCGAACTCGGCATCTCGGCTTATCTCCCCAAACCCGTTCGGAAGTCAGATCTGTTTTCTGCGATGCTCACGGTCCTGGGCCAAAGATCTACGAATTGCTCGCCGTTTTTGGTGACGCGGTATAGTTCGCGAGAAGCGTCCACGAAGCTCCGAATTCTGGTGGCTGAGGACAATCCCGTAAACCAGACCGTGGTTATGCGGATGCTGGAAAAGATGGGACATTTGCCTACGCTGGCCCACACCGGCCAGGAAACATTGTCAAAGTTGCATGCCGGCATCTTCGACCTTGTCTTGATGGACGTGCAGATGCCCGAAATGGATGGACTAACGGCGACCCGGAAGATTCGGGAGAGGGAAAGGACAACTGGATCTCACGTTCCAATCGTGGCGATGACGGCTCATGCGATGAAAGGCGACAAAGAGCGTTGTCTCGAGGCAGGCATGGACGACTATATCGCCAAGCCTCTCAGCAGTCTGGGTATCCAACAGATGATCAGCGCCATTTTCGGAGCCGAGCAGATGCCCGGAGCATCTCCGGCGGAGGCGGCTGCCTCAGGGCCGCCGTTGATTTGGAATTGCAACGAAGCGCTGAAAAGGTTGGATGGCGATGAGGCGCTCTTGCGCGAACTGATCCAGGTTTTCTTGGATGAGGTTCCCCAGCAACTCGCGAAGCTGCAACATGCACTAGAGACAGGTGATTTGGAAACAATTGAGAGATCGGCGCACAGCATAAAAGGAGAGCTAAACTGTCTAGGGCTGACCGAGGCTGCGCAGCGAGCCCGCGACTTGGAGCGCGCTGGCCATGAACGTGCTCTACCGCCAGCGGCGGAACTCTTCCCCGTCCTCAAATCCGACGTTGCCGCGGCTGCTTCGGCGATGCAAGACATGCTGGCTGCGGGACATCAAACAGCTAACCATAGTTAATGACATGCGACGGTTCCGAGCAAGTCGAGAAACGACGAAGCCGCCTCAAAAGCACACACGAGATTGTTAATCGATCTCGTTCCTAGTTCTTCGTGACTCCGAATAGCAGAGAAGTGCAAATTAGCCACCGGCAGCGGCCCAGTTGGGCTGAGATTGCGGGAGGGAGATTCGACGGTGCTCGGAGCACCCCAACACCACATCGTCTCGCGACGTTCTGCTGAAGGACGGCGACTTTCCTCTTTGGCATCCATCGAGCGAAGTACAAGAATCAGTTCATTTTGCTCAGCGGTGCCCTGCATTTTCCCATCGTTCTAACTGTGTAGGGAATGGCAATCGCGCCGAAAGTCGAGGAACACAGTGATCGACTCAACGCCGACCGTCCCCCTCCCGCGGTAAACGCCCAAGCGATTTTCAAATAAATGCGATAAGAAATATCTATTGGACGTGGCTAGTGCCTCGATTTACTTTCGCGCATCGCCTCAATTCGATCATTTTGTCGAATGAGCCGCGACATAGGGCAATACGCTTGTCGTCTGTCGAAATTCCGATTTCCTAAAGCGGGCGCACATGGACTTGTAATGGCTTACATCGGTTCATCGGTGTGCGCCTTCGCTGCGATGTGGGGAGGATTGCTAGTGCTGCCTGTATACCGTGGAGCAGGCGTACCGCTGACGCTTGGTGGAATAGCGCTCCTTCTGCATGCGGTAGCACGGCTGCGCGAAATACGGGAACGAGGAAAGCAGTAACTAATGAGGGGCCGAAGCGCACACGCACAAGGCATGTTTCGTCAGTACCTCCTAAGACGAGTCAGATAGTTCGATAAAGGAGCATCGAAAATGACAAAGCGAGCAGAGAGGCGCTCTCTGCACCGATCGCTGGCGTCAGTCGGCGCCAAAGTTCTCTTGGGCTTATGGCTAGTCGCCGCACTGACGGCGTTCAGTTTCGCCGATGACGGGCCGAAGCCCGATCCCGCCGGCACGGCAACCGGGGATAAGACAACAGCTGTCGATGCTGCCGGCAATCCTTTCGTCGTTCCCGAACCCACCGACAAAACGGCGCCTGACTACGTCAAAAACAAGAAAGACTTTGACGACTATCAGGCTCAAGCCGCCAAAGAACCGCTGGCGGCGAAACTCGCTGACAGCGTAGGGCACATTCGAGTCGCGACCAACTTCGCATGGACTCTCAACACTGGCTACCTCGTTCTGTTTATGCAAGCTGGCTTCGCTCTTCTCACGTGCGGGCTGGTTCGAAAAAAAAATGCCGCCCACCTGATGATGCTCAACTTCGCGGCATACGTGTTCGCCTTTCTTGCTTACTACGCTGTGGGGTACGCATTTCAGTTTGGAGCTGTGGCGATCAATGCCGCACCCGTCAACCTCGGCGGGGTGCCGACTCTCAACAAATTCCTGATCGGCCACGGGCAGTGGGGATTCGTCGGCGGCAGGGGCTTTTTCTTCGTCGGACCGGCATACGACGCGGGAAGCAACTGCCTGGCTCTGTTTGAAGTCGTATTCATGGAAACAGCCGGTTACATCATCGTTGGCGCGATCTGCGAAAGGATTTCGTTTTGGGCGTTCCTGCTTTGCGAACTCTTCATCGGCGCGATTCTCTATCCTATTTCTGGCTGCTGGACATGGGGCGGTGGTTGGCTCTCGCAACTAGGTTCGACAATGAATCTCGGCCACGGCTACGTTGATTTTGCTGGATCAACCGTGGTGCATGCTGTCGGCGGATTCGCGGCCATGGCCCTCGCGATTGTCCTAGGTCCGCGGCTGGGCAAGTTCGGTCCCGGAGGAAAAATCCGCGTCTTCCCCGCTCACAACATCGTCTATGTCGTGACGGGAACGTTTATTCTGCTCTTCGGTTGGATGGGATTTAATCCCGGTTCAACGCTGGGAGCTACTGATCTTCGAATCTCGGTGGTGGCCATTAATACAAACTTGGCGGCGGTAGCTGGTTCGGCTGCCTCGATGCTCATCTGGTATTTCCTGTTCGGCAAACCAGATATAACGATGGCTTGCAACGGAATGCTGGCTGGGTTGGTTGCCATTACTGCACCGTGCGCCTTCGTTTCTCCAACCTCTTCCATGATCATCGGAGTACTTGCAGGCTGCCTGGTTTGCGGCGGCGTTCTCTTCAACGAACGTGTGCTCCGCATCGACGACCCGTGCGGCGCCGTTTCGGTGCACGGTTTCTGCGGCTGGCTTGGAGCAGTCTGTGTCGGAATTTTCGCGGACGGAACGTACGGTGCAGGCTGGAATGGCGTGGGAGCCACAAGCTACTTGGGAAGTGCGGGCCAGGGTGTGACCGGCTTAATTCACGGCGATACGCGCCAGTTCTGGTGCCAGTTGATGGGCGCCACGCTTTACGCGGTTTGGGCATTTGGCGCCACGTTTGCGGTCTTTGCGGTGGTTAACAAAGTGAAAAGCATGCGAGTTGCACCCGAATCGGAAGAAGAAGGCTTGGATGTTCCTGAGTTCGGGATGCCCGGCTATCCGGAAGATGCGGTGGTCACAACTTCGTACTGACGAGGAATGCCTACCTTTATGCGGACACTGGATCGTCTCCTTGTTTTTCCGGGAGGTGCGTTCTTCCTACTGATGCTCGCAGCGTTGCTGGAAGTCTCAGGAGACGCTTTCTTTCAGTCGGCGGTCCATCGCACCTCCGGCGTATCGCGATGGCTTTCATTGGCGGGCGGAGTGCTGGTCCTGTCTCTGTACGGATTGTTCGTCAACCTGCCGCAGTGGGATTTTGGAAAATTACTGGGCGTCTATGTTGTATTTTTCTTTATCGCCGCACAAGTGATTGCCAAGATGAGATTCCACCAGCAGATGACTCCGCCCATACTCGTCGGCGGTCTCATGATTGTGGCAGGCGGAGCGATCATTTCATTTTGGACTGTCTGAGTTTCCTCAACACTTGGGACGTATACGGGCGCCCGCTCCTGCAACTGTGATGGCTGGTTTTTCGACTTTGAATAAGATTCCCCTTGTATGGACAAAAGTCGCAGCGTCAGATTTCCCGCGTTTATTCTTTCTGCCATCCCTGGCTTGGCCGCCATCTGTCTGATCACGTACGTCTGCTTCGAATTCCATCTAAATCTCACGATAACCGGCTTCCTTTATCTCATCATTGTCGTTTTGCAGTCCCTGAGAGGCAATTTCGTTTCATCGGCTCTCGTTGCGCTCCTCACCGTCGGCTGCCTGGATTTCTTTTTCACTCCGCCACTGTTTTCTTTTGAAGTAAGCAGCCCGCTCGACATTCTCGCGTTGAACGCGTACCTGATCACCGGGTTGGTAATCACGAGACTTACAACGAAAGCCCACCGAGAGACGGCAATTTCCAACAACCAGAGGCGCCAGGTTGATCAGCTCTACCAACTTGCGAGCCAGTTACTCGCTCTCGATCCGGACTGCAATCTTCTGGAAGAGTCTGCCCTGCGATTCCGTGATGTGTTCGGCATGGAGACGGTATGTTTGTTCGATGCTTTGAACGGCGAATTCTATTGCGCCCGCAATACCGATTCCAGCCTGTCGAAGGCAACCAAGCTCACGTCTGAACAGGAACTCGACACAGACGACAGTACAAACGGGACGGCTCTGCGCTGCCTGCGCGCCACGGGAAAAGTTATTGGAGCGGTTGGATTCAAAGGTCTGCGCGGTTCTGAATTGTCAATAGGCCCACTGGCGGCGCTGGCGGCAGCAATGTTGGAAAGGAGACGCGCCTTTCAGAGCGCAAGCCACGCCGCAGCCGCTGCACAGACAGAATTGTTCCGCGGAGCAGTTCTTGACGCTTTAGCGCATGAGTTCAAAACTCCGTTGGCGACGATTCTTACCGCAGCGGGCGGCCTCCGCGAAACTCATCCTCTGCTGCAGCAGCAATCAGAACTCGCCGAGTTGATCGAGGCTGAAGCCGCGCGGCTCAGCGGCCTGACCTCGCAGGTTCTCCGAACCGCGCGATTGAACCGCAGCGATATCAAACCGCGACTGAAGAGAACGGATATCTCCGGTCTTGTAACCGACATGGTCGAGCAGTACTCGCGGAAGTGCTCCGACCGGAGGTTCCATCTCACAAAGGAAGCGGCGCCGGCGGAAGTCATGGCAGATAGCGATCTGCTTGAACTTGCGGTAAAGCAACTATTGGATAACGCCTGCAAGTATTCGCCGGTAGGTTCAGAAGTAAGGGTGCGAATTGAACTCAGTCCTGAGCAAGCGACTGTCCGCGTAGGAAACACGGGCAAAGCGATTCTTGGCATCGAACGAACCCGAATATTTGAACGGTTTTATCGCGGCACTGAAGCCCGAAATCAGGCTCCCGGATCTGGCTTGGGCCTTTACTTCGCTCACCAGATCCTTTGCGCCCATGGAGGCAGCATGGAACTGGAGGGCGACAGTATCACCTCCGAAACGGGGGCATCTTTCCGTTTGGTTCTGCCGCTCGCCGGCTCCGAGTCCAGACTGCCGAACTCCAATGTCTAACGAACAACTTACCTTCTTGCTCGTCGATGATGAACCCTCTTTCCGCAGAGCGCTTCGCACTTCTCTCTGTGCCAGTGGCCATTTGGCTGAGGAGGCTCGCAGCGGCGAGGAAGCACTGGCAATTCTGAGTCAGCGTGCGTTCGATCTTGTACTACTCGATATCAACATGCCCGGGATGGGTGGGGTGGCCGCCTGCCGCGAGATTCGCAAGCGCACGCTCAACATGGGCATCGTTATGATTAGCGTACGGGACGCGGAAAACGATCTCGTGCATGCTCTCCAGGCTGGCGCTGACGACTACATTACAAAACCTGTACGCTACCGTGAGCTTCTGGCACGTATTGGTGCAGTTGTTCGCCGACTGCAGCCGGAGAAAGCGGCGGAATCCGCGATACTTCATGTCGGTGAGTTGGAGCTCGACATGAATCGCCGATCACTGCGCAGAAAGGGCAAACTGGTCCATCTCACTCCCACCGAATTCCATTTGTTGGCGCTATTGATGCGAAACCAGGGCTTCCCTGTAACGCATATCAAATTGCTGCGCTCAATCTGGGGGCCTGAGTACAGCACCGAACTCGAGTACCTGCGCTCATTTGTGAAGGCTCTGCGGAAGAAAATCGAGCCCAATCCTTCCGCGCCGCAATACATCTTGACGGAGCCCTGGGTGGGATATCGGCTCTGTAATCCGCTCGAATCAGGCCCTTCTCCGACCCGCTCGAACTGATCATTCACTCCGAATCAGGAAGCGCATCCCCGTTCGCCATTCTTAGGCGAAGAATCGCTCATCCATAAGAAGGCGCGATTACCTCTAGTAAAATTATGAATAGCCGTCTTCACGGATTCTTCACGCCTGTCGCAGTATTGTCCAAGAACCGAGGGCGCTGCTCCCAGATGCATTTCCAATCATGTGGCGCTCTTCGCCAAGCGTCTTGGGCTTTTCCATTAAGTCTTTATGGACTCTTCCTGAATTTCTTATGCGGTCTTTATGACTTTGCTGATGGAATTAACTTGCTGACAAAGACCTTTCGTGAAACTCGCCGTAGCAGACTTGAAACGCTCGCTCAGCGTAAATGCAGTCAACTCACCCAGTTGGAGATTGGTTCATGATGAACGTAAAGACTCGGTCGTGCGACACTTTGCAGCTTGTAACTTTGTCAGTCGCTTTCATTTCATGCCTCGCTCTCGGGATCCCTCTGCGCTGCGATGCACAGGCGAAACCCACCGACCAGACAAATGTTGCAGCATTGCACGATCCGCTGTCCGACGAGCCTTCGCACGACGGAGGCACAGCGAACAAATCGACTGCGGCGACTGCGACTGCTGCGCCCGCGCCGGATCCTGACATTTCTCCGGCGGTCGCGAAACAGTTTGCCGCCATGCAGGCAGAAATCGAAGAGCTCAAAGCACTGCTAAAGAACCGTGCCGGTGGGGAGGTGACGGTTACGCCTGCTCCGTCAGCGGTGCCCATCGCGAAACCGGACACTAAGCCGGTGGAGTCCTCGGCAGTTGGGGCGACTCCGGCTGTAGTCCCGGTGGCGCAGCAGGCCACCGATACAGCGGCCAAGCCGGAGAAGCCGGAACCATCGGCTCCATTTGCTTACGCCGACTGGACGTGGTTAAACGGCAACGCCCGAAATAAGGACGCGGTGTGGGATTCGAAATTCTTCACCCCGGAAATCAGATTTGATACTGACTTCATAAGCAGCTTCAACCATCCGAAGGATGACACGCTGGGCGGTTCGACCGAAATCTTCCGGTCGAACGAAATCCAAGTCGAGCAGATCAGTTTCGGTGGTGACTTCCACTGGCAAAACGTTCGCGGCCGGGTCTTGACTCTGGGAGGCATGTTTGGAGTCACGACCCCACGGAACGATGCCAGCCCGGGACGCGGCCAATGGGATCTCCGTGGCGCGTACAAATATTTTGCCGAAGCCTACGGCGGATACCATTTCAACGTGAACCACGGGATCAACGTCGATGCGGGAATCTTCGTGTCCTACATCGGCCTCTTCAGTTACTACAACTTCGACAACTGGGCTTACCAGCCGTCCTATGTTTCATCTAACACTCCGTGGTTCTTCAATGGACTGCGCATCCAGTGGTTCCCCACCGACAAACTGAAGATTGAGCCTTGGATCATTAACGGGTGGCAGTCCTATGGCAGATACGGCACCAAGCCTGGCCTTGGTGGCCAGATCTTGTACCGTCCGAAGCCGTGGGTTTCCATGGTCTTCAACACCTACGGGATGGGCGAAGACACGCTGTGGACAGGAAATACACCTCTCGGCCGGTCGCGCTTCCATTCTGATAACAGCGTCGAGATCAAGTATTACGACCATCCGGAAAAATTCGCCGACAAGATGGCGTTCTCTCTCACCGGGGATTTGGGTTGCGAATACGGCGGTGGCGTCAGTTGCCACAAGAATGAGCCCCTCACTGTCAACGCGTCGGGCTCGCCAAAGGGCGGGCCGAAGCAGAGTTTCGCGGGATGGATGTTGTACGACCGGACTTGGTTCAAGAAGGACTTGTACGCCATCACACTCGGTGGTGGTGTGTTGGACAATCCAGGCCGCTACCTGACTCTGCTGCAACCGATCAACGGAGCGGATGCGATCTCCGGATCGCCCTACTTCCCGGGCTCTCCAGGCTTGCCGTTCAAAGCCTGGGATACCTCGGCCACTTTTATGTGGATGCCCAAGCAGTACATCAGTTTCCTCTGGGAGTTCGGTTATCGGACCGCCCAGCAACCGTACTACACCGGCCGAGGTGGGATCACGCCTCCGGGCGGAAACAATGGATCTCCCCAATTCTATGCCTGCAACGACGGAAGCTCGACCGGGATCGGATGGGCGCCGAACCCCAACAATGCCTTCGACCCAGTAGGCGCAAACCTCGGTGCCGCGCAAACAGCCTGCAGTACGGGCACGCATGGTGGCCTGTGGACTCCCGACCTACGCAAGGATGAACCGAGTCTGAGAATGGCGATCATGGTCAAGTTCTAGTCCAGGCGACAAAGGAGACAAGACAACGAAATGCGCGATATGAACCGGAGCGGCACTCGGCAGTTGCCTCCAGCCGCGCGGGTGCTCCGTCTTTTCCTTGTTCTCTCTTTGGCGGGGCTGCTGGTGGGTTGTACCGCGCATGCCGATCCGGCGGCCGAGGCGCCGCCGCCCGCGAATATCGTGCCAGGCGCGGACCCCGGCCTGTTCACGGTGGATCATCCCGAGCAGTTTCCGCTGGCGGCCGCGGTAGAGCGTCCCACGAAGTCTGAGTTGGTGGTCACCGGGACGGTCACGCCTGATGTAGCTCGCAATGTCCCGGTGGTCTCGCTTGCCTCTGGACGGGTCGTAGCGATTCACACGCGACTTGGCGACACTGTGAAAAAAGGCGATCTATTGCTGACCATTCGAAGCGACGATGTTGCCGGCGGGTTCGATGCCTATCGCAAAGCCGTCGCCGATGAGCTTCTCGCCCGAAAGCAGCTTAATCGAGCCGTGGACCTATATGCCCACGGCGGCATCGCACAGCAAGACCTCGAGGTCGCGCAAGACACCGAGGACGACGCCAAGACTACGCTGGCGACCGCGACCGAGCATCTTCGGCTCCTGGGCAACGATCCCGACAAGCCCATGGGCATGGTGGACATCGTTGCGCCCACCTCGGGAGTGATCACCGATCAGGAAGTGACGAATGCGGCGCTTGTGCAAGCCTACTCATCGCCCAGCCCGTTCACGATCTCAGACGTTTCGTCGGTGTGGATTGTCTGCGACGTGTACGAAAATGACATGCCCAGTGTGCGGCTCGGGGACACTGCGGACATCACCCTGAATGCTTATCCCGATCACCCGTTCAAAGGCAAGGTCAGCAACATCGGCATGATCCTCGATCCGAGCATTCGTACCGCCAAGGTTCGCATCGAAGTTGAGAATCCAGGAATGATGCGGCTGGGCATGTTCGCGAGAGCAACCTTCCGGGGCCAGACCACAGAGATGCACACCATTGTCCCGGCGTCTGCGGTACTGCGGATGCACGATCGCGATTTTGTTTTCGTTCCCGCGCCCGACAATAAGTTTCGCCGTGTGGAAGTCGTCAGTGGAGACGTGCTGACCGAGAACACGAGTTTGCAGGAAATCAAATCAGGTCTCAAGCCAGGGCAACAAGTGGTTACCAACGCGCTGTTTTTGGACCACGTGCTCGCTCAATAACGGATCACCAGAGCATATCCGGCCTCGCGAGTACGGCTCATGACGGAAATTTCAAAACAGCAGCCGACAAGAGCGGTGGAGCCGTCGCATAAGCATACAGGACAGGACAAGCAATGATTCGGGCCCTCGTAGACTTTGCGCTGAATAACAAATTCGTTGTGCTGGCCATTGCTCTCCTGCTCGCTGGCTGGGGAGCAATCTCGTTCCACAACCTTCCCGTGGAAGCCTATCCCGATATCGCCGACAACTACGTCACAGTCATAACACAATGGCCGGGCCGCTCCGCCGAGGAGGTCGAGCAGCAAGTCACCATCCCGATCGAGATTCAGATGTCGGGAATGCCGCACATGACCTTTCTGCGTTCCGAATCGATTTTCGGCCTGTCGTACGTGATCATGATTTTCGACGACACTTCCGTGAACGACTGGAATCGCCAGAAAGTGCTCGAGAGGTTAACTCAGGTTAACCTGCCGCCGGGACAAAACCTTCAACCGCAGATTGGCACAGACTGGAGCACCACGGGACAGATCTACTGGTACACGCTGCGCAGCACGAATCCACGCTACGACCTGATGGAACTCAGATCGCTCGAAGACTGGGTTCTGCTCAAGCAGTTCAAGTCCGTGCCAAATGTCGTGGACGTTTCCGACTTCGGGGGCACGGTCCGCGAGTATCAGGTGCGCGTCGATCCCAACAAACTCGTCTCCTACGGATTGAGTATCGGCCAGGTCGAGCAGCAGCTCGCCAACAACAACATCAATGCCGGTGGAAGCTTCGTCGAGGTCGGCATGCAGCAGTTGAATGTCCGCGCCCTCGGCCTCTTCTCTAGCGTGCGCGACATCGAGGACACTGTCTTAAAAACCCAGACGGGAACCGCCCTGCGGATCAAAGACATTGCCGACGTCACCCAGGGTCCGAAAATTCGGCTGGGCCACATGGCGAGAGCCAATCACATGGAAGACGGTCGCATCATCGATGAGCCCGACGTTATCCAGGGCGCCGCGCTGATGCGGAAAGGCGCTGAAGAACAGCCCACGCTCGACGCGATTCACAAGAAGGTCGATGAACTGAACAACGGCCTCCTGCCCCCGGGCGTGAAGGTCGTTCCCATGCTCGATCGCAGCGATCTCCTCTATTTCACGCTGCACACCGTCATGCACAACCTGGCCGAAGGAATGATCCTGGTCAGCGTGATCCTGTTCCTGTTTCTTTTGAATGTGCGCGCCGCTCTCATCGTCGCGCTGACGATTCCCTTCTCTCTGCTCTTTGCCTCCATCTGGCTGGACCTGAGCCACATACCTGCGAATCTTCTTTCTCTCGGCGCACTCGATTTCGGAATGGTGGTGGACGGCGCAGTGGTCATGGTCGAGAACATTGTCCGGCATATGAGCCGCCTGAACAATGGACATGGGGCAGCGATCAAGAAAACGCCCGCAGAAGCCATTCGCGAAGCGGCGCACGAAGTGCAGCGGCCGGTCTTTTACGCCATCGCCATCATCATCACCGCCTATCTGCCAATCTTTACGCTGCAACGCGTGGAAGGCCGACTCTTCCGGCCCATGGCTTGGACCGTGGCTCTCGCGTTGCTCGGTGCCATGACTTTTTCGGTCCTCGTTGCTCCTGTGTTGGCAGGCTTGTTTTTCGCCAAAGGAGTCAAGGAACGACACAACCGCGTGCTGGATTATCTGACGGAGCAATATCGGGAGCGGCTGCGCTGGGCGGTTCAGCATCGCTGGGTTGTGGCGGGCGTTGGTATCGCCGCCTTGGCAGGAACGCTCTACCTGGGGTTTGGTGGCGTCATTGGTGCGGAGTTCTTGCCCCACCTCGACGAAGGCGCCATCTGGGCGCGCGGCACTCTGGCCAACAGCACGAGTCTTTCAGAAGGCGAAAAATTCACGACCAACGCCCGCTATGTTTTCGCTTCATTCCCGGAAGTAAAAACTGTCGTTTCACAGACGGGCCGCCCTGATGACGGAACCGATACGGGAGGATTCGGCAACACCGAATATTTCGTCGACTTGAAACCCCACGACCAATGGCGCCCGGTATTTCACAAGAATAAAGAGGAATTGATCGCCGCCCTGAACCGCGCACTGGAAAAATACCCGGGCGCAATCTGGAATTTCTCCCAGCCCATCGAAGACAACGTCGGAGAAACGATGACCGGCACCAAAGGCTCTCTGGCGCTCAAGATTTTTGGCGATGATCTGAAGACTCTTGAGGAGAAGGGCGAAGAAGTCACAGCCATCATGTCCGCAATTCCGGGTATGCATGACGTTAAGCTGCTGCGCGATTTTGGCCAGCCAAATCTCGACTTGACCATCGACCGCCGCCAGGCCGCTCGTTTTGGAATCAACGTGGCGGATATTCAGGACGCTGTCCAGACCGCAGTGGGAGGTAACGCGGTGAGTCAGGTTTTAATCGGCGAGCAGCGCTATGACGTTGTGGTTCGCTACCAGGCTCCCTACCGCAATACCCAGCAGGCCATCGAGAGAGTTCGGCTGCTCTCTCCCACAGGAGAACGCGTGTCTCTGGCACAGCTAACCAGCGTGGAGGTCAAGGACGGCGCGTACGACATTTTCCGCGAGGGCAACACCCGGTGGGTCGGGGTAACATTCAACGTGAGAGGCCGCGATCTGGGTACGACCGTCGAAGACGCGATCAAGCAGATTGCCCAAAAAGTAAAGCTCCCCCCGGGCTACAGCCTTGGATGGTCTGGCGAGTACGAGAGCGAAAAACGCGCGGAAGCGCGGCTGGCGCTGATCGTTCCGCTGACGATCCTCGTGATTTTCATCATTCTCTACACCATGTTTCGTTCATATAAATGGGCGCTGCTCATTCTGTTGAACGTAGGATTGGCGCGCGTTGGCGGCTTTCTCGCCCTGCTGATTACTGGAACCTATCTGAGCGTGTCCTCGGGCGTGGGCATGCTGGCGCTCTTTGGAGTATCGGTGCAAACCGGCGTGATCATGCTCGAATACATCAACCAGCTTCGCGCCCGCGGTTATTCGATCCAGGACGCCGCGGTCGAAGGCGCGGTCCTCAGGCTTCGCCCCATCATGATGACGATGCTCGTAGCAACTCTGGGGCTCCTGCCCGCAGCGCTCTCGCACGACATCGGATCCGATTCGCAGCGCCCTTTCGCTATCGTCATTGTGGGTGGACTCATCTCCGATCTTCTGTTGAGCATCGTCTTGTTACCGACTTTTTATGTGTGGATCGCGCGTGAGGGCGACCAACTTCCGGAGCTGGAGGCATCCCTTGAATAAAATCGCACTGCTCCGGAACATGATCGCGGGCGGGATGGTGTGCGCGATGCTGGCCTGCGCTCTGGCCCGGCCGGCATCCGCCCAAACTGCGGGACGAACCAGCGTCACGATCGATGAAGCAATCCTGATCGCGCTGCAACACAACCACAACATGCTGGCTCTGATAACCACCATCCAGCAGAGTCAAGCCGAAGAGATCACGCAAAACCTGCGCCCCAATCCAACGCTTTTTGCGGACTGGGAGTATCTTCCGATCGGCTCGCCAGCCAAGCAAAATCCCGGCCTATATTCAGGACAGTCAACCAACGATTATCTGAAGAACAACACGGAAGGAGACATAGGGCTTAGCTACCTTATAGAGCGCGGCGGGAAGCGCCATGATCGCCTGCAGGCGCAGAAAGATATCACGGCCCAGACGCGCTCTCTGGTCGCCGACAACGGGCGCGGTCTTACGTTTCAGGTTGCCACGCTGTTTTACAACGTGCAGCTTGCAGAATCGACGCTCGAGCTGGCCCAGAAAGATCTAAAGAGCTTTCAGGAGACCGTGGACATCAGCGAACATCAGTACAAAGTGGGCGGCCTCAGCGAGAACGACTACCTGATGATCAAGCTGCAGTTGTTGCAATTCCAAAGCGACCTCGAACAGGCGCAGTTGGCCCGTGTCCAGTCGCTGTCAGACCTGCGGCAGCTGCTGGGATACGAATCCGTGGCTGAGAATTACGACGTTGTCGGCCCCTTCGAATACCAGCCAGTGAAGGGTAATCTCGAGGACCTGCAGCTAAAAGCCCTGCAGAATCGCCCGGACCTGCGCGCTGCACAGCAAGGCGTCACCGCTGCCAACAGCCAGTTAACACTGCAAAAAGCGATTGGCAAACAAGATGTGACCGTTCAAGGCAACTACTCGCACGTCAATGGAATCGACGCCGCTACGTTTTACGGGAGCATTCCGCTGCCGATTTTCAATCGCAACCAGGGCGAAATCGCTCGGGCACGCTTCGCCATCACCCAGGCGCAGGAACTGGAGAACGCGACCAACGGTCAGGCCCTGACCGATGTGTACGATGCCTACCAGGGCGTGCGAAGCAATGACAAAGTGGTCTCGCTGTATATTTCCACTTATCTGGACGTGGCCACGAAATCGCGCGACATCAGCGAATACGTTTACCGGCACGGAGGCGCCAGCCTGCTCGTCTTTCTGGATGCGGAGCGCAATTATCGCGCCACCCAGCTTGCCTATCGCCAGGCCCTGGCCTCATACTTGCTCGCTCTGGAGCAGTTGAGACAGGCGGTTGGCACGCGGGCCTTGCCCTAAGGGCAACAGCTTTCGTAGTGTTTGAAGACCAAACGGCGAACTTTTGCACCGGTCGCCCAAGGAGCCGGATCTTTGAACAAGCAAGACGTACGAAGCCGGATCGAAGAACTCGGGATTATTCCCTCCATTCGCGTGTCGACCACGGAGGACGCACTGTTCGCTGCCGAGGCGATTGCCCGCGGAGGAATCCCCATTATCGAAGTGACACTGACCGTGCCCGAAGCTATCAAAGTGATTTCTCACCTCGTGCAAGAAGCTCCCGATGTGATTGTCGGGGCCGGCAGCGTTCACGATGTCGAGACGGCACGCCGCTGCCTCGATGCGGGAGCTAGGTTCCTTTCGAGCGACGGCCTCGATCCAGACACGGTGAAGTTTGCTGTCGAACAAGATACAGTCGTGATCCCCGGAACGCTCACTCCGACCGGCGTCATCACCGCATGGAAACTGAAACCTGATTTCGTCAAGGTTGTCCCGTGCGGACACATCGGTGGCGATAGTTACCTCCGCGACCTGAAGGCGATGTTCCCCGCCATTCCAATGATTGCCGCGGGCGGCGTGAATCAGAGGACCGCGTTCAGCTTCATCGCTGCCGGGGCAACCGCGCTGGGCATTGGCGGAGAGTTGATCCCAAGAGAGGCCATCCGCCGGCGCCAGCCGGATCGAATCGCCGAACTGGCTCGCCGGTTCTTGAACGCCGTCAGCAACGCCCGCGACAGGTAAGAACGCGGCCAGCACGCGGAAATTAACAGCATTTAGCAGGCGATGCGAAGCTGGAAAGCAAATTCTTACGAATTCGCCCGCATGTCGCTCGAAGTGCCACCCGCGGCGGGGACGTAGCATTTCTGGGTGTAATCCATCACCATGCGATCGGCGTTAAAGCGCCAACCAAGAGTTCGAATGGTGCGCTTCATGCGCTTGATCCAGCCCCGCGGCAAGCCATCGCGATCGCGCTGGTAGTAGAGCGGAATGACTTCTTCGCGGAGAGTTCTTAATAAGTCCTCGCCGTCGCGGGAATCATGGACGTTCACGTTCGAGTGAGTTCTTCCAGTTCCGATGGCAAAACCGTTCATGCCATCGAAGGCTTCAGCCCACCAACCGTCCAGGATCGAAAGGTTCAAGCCACCGTTCAGCACGACTTTCTGACCGCTCGTGCCGGAAGCTTCGAGCGGCCGTCGGGGATTGTTGAGCCAGACGTCGACCCCCTGCACAAAATGCCTGCCGACGTTGATGTCGTAGTCCTCTACGAATACGAATTTGTCGCGGAACTTGGAATCGTGCATCAACTCCGCGATTTGCTGCAGAACTCGCTTGCCCGGCTCGTCCAGTGGATGCGCTTTGCCTGCGAACACAAATTGCACCGGACGGTTTGGATCGTTCACCATCGATGCCAACCGCTCGATATCGGTCAGGATCAGGTTGGCTCTCTTATAGGTAGCGAAGCGTCGGGCGAAACCGATGGTCAGAGCGTCGGGACTGAGAACTCGATCCAGACGCTGCAATACCTCCGGAGATTCGCCCCGGCGTTCGGCCTGAGCGACTGCTCTCTTCCGCACGAATTCGATCAGCTGCGATTTCAGGTTGAGGTGAGTCTCCCAGAAGCTCGCCATCGTCGACGTTCTCAATCCCAAGCCACGTCTTCGCTTCGCTGCCGCGCTGCAGCCAATCCGTGCCAAGGTGCCGGTCGTAAAGGCGGAACATCTGGGGCGCGAGCCACGAGGGCACGTGCACGCCGTTCGTAATGTGTCCGATAGGAACTTCGTCTTCGGGCTTGCCGCGAAAGAGTCCGGTCCACATGGCTCGCGAGACCTCTCCGTGGAGAGCCGACACTGCATTCGCGCGTCGCGAAAGGCGAAGAGCCAGCACCGTCATGCAAAATAGCTCGTCCGAGTTGTTCGTATTTTCCCGACCGAGGCCCAGAAGGCTTTCCTGAGACAACCCGAGCGCCTCGCGAAGAGGTCCGATGTGCTCTTCAACTAGCTTTGCATCGAAGCGGTCGTGTCCGGCTGGAACAGGCGTGTGCGTGGTGAAGACGACTTCGCGCGAAACACGCGGCACCGCAGCGTCGAATCCAATTCCCTCTTCTTCCATCCGCAGGCGAATCGCTTCCAGCACCGCAAAAGCGCTATGACCTTCGTTCAAGTGAAGAACGCCGGGGGATATCCCGAGCGCCTTGAGGGCGCGAAGGCCCCCAACTCCTAAAAGCAACTCTTGCCGAATCCGGATGCGCAAGTCTCCGCCGTACAGGCGTGAAGTAAGTTCGCGGTCCTCGGGAGCATTCCCGTCTACGTCAGAATCCAGCAGGAAAAGATCGCGACGGCCAACCTTCACACGCCACACCTTCGCCTGCAGCCGGCCGCTGCGAGTTTCGATTTCAACCACCACTGGCCGGCCATCTTTTCCGATCGCCGTTTCCATCGGCAACTGATTGACATCAGTCTCCAGGTACTCTTCTCGCTGCCAACCGTTTATGTCGAGGCGTTGGCGAAAATATCCCTGACCATAGAACAGGCCGATGCCTACCAGCGGAATATCCAGGTCCGAAGCGCTCTTGATGTGATCGCCGGCCAGTACTCCAAGTCCGCCGGAATAAACGGGAAGAGATTCGTGCAATCCAAATTCGGCTGAAAAATAAGCAACCGGGTGAGGTCGAAGAACACCAGCGTGCCTCGTCCCCCAAGTTCGATCCGCTTCGAGATATTCCAGCATGCGGCGATAGGCATAATTCACGCGGCTGTGGAGCATGAGCTCCGCAGCTCGAGTTTCGAGCTTTGCCAGCGGTAGCTCTCCCAGCAGTGCCACCGGCTTGTGATTCAACTCGCTCCAGCGAGCAGGGTCCAGATCAAGAAATAGGCTCGATGAATTGTGATCCCAGCTCCACCACAAATTCCGAGCAAGGGCCCACAGTCTTTCTTGCAGAGGAGCAATAAAACGGTCAAGGTTTCGAGCTTCACTGACGACCGGAGCAACCTGGGTAGCCGCTTCGGTCAGCATTCGGATTTCATCGCTGCTGAAAACCCGCGCTTCGACGGTTTGGACAACCAGCACACCTTGCAGAATGCCGCGGTCGATCAACGGCACTCCCAGGAACGACTGGTAGGCGTCTTCACCGGCATCGCGGAAGTATTTGAACCGGGGGTGATTTTTTACCTGGCTGACTGCAACCGGCTGCACCTGCTCCGCCACCAGACCAGTCAGTCCCTCGTTTACCGCCATCCGCAAGCTGCCAATACACTCCCGTCGAAGTCCTACGGTTGCCGCCAACACAAGATTGGCCCGGTCCGGCTCCAGCAAATACGCCGAGCAAACGTCGGTTCGAAACCTCTTGGCGATAAGCGCCACGAGGTTCATCAGCGTCTCCGCCGCCGGCCCACCCTCGGCAGCCAGGTTCGAAACTTCTTCCAGCGTCAGAACGCTCTCACGAACGCCCAAGTCCATGCTCCCTGCTATCTCGTATCCGTCCAATGGATTTCGCCATGCCTCCGTTAAGGTCTTGAGACTCAATCTGCTCTTGATGATGTCGCTATCAGGAGGGTTCTCGCTATTGTACGGGGTGGGAGCGAAAATGCGAACGGCCCATTGCATTCAAAAAAGAGATCGTGTGTCGCGTTATCTCGGTGCTCGGATCAGGGATAGGCAGTGTTGCCTAATGCTTGGAGCGGGCATGTCGCAGCCTTCCAAGTTGGATTGCTCGCATGCGACGGAAAGAGTAAAATTGCGCCAATCCAGCCAACCAGTGGATAGGTTCGTTCATCTCCAAGTACGCCGGGCGAAAGGCCTTCTTCTGGGCATGAACGAGTTTTCTTAACCGCAGCTTGTTCTTACAAAAAATCGGCAGGACGCGTCTGAGTTTTATACGCGATCGAGAGCTTTCTTGGCCTATGTTCCCTGTTTTGGATGAGACGCACTCTCTCAAGTGTGAACTGGCAGCCGAAGTGCTGCGGTCATCGGGGAACCTTCGATTGCAAGTGACCGGATGGAGCATGCTTCCTACACTTTGGCCCGGAGATATCCTCATGTTTGAGCGGGTTGATCCTGCCTTGCTCTCCGAGGGGGACATCGTGCTCGTCGACCGGGACCGCCGGCTGTTTGCGCACCGCTTGGTAGCGAAGAACTTACAGAATTCTGGCATTCTGACGCGCGGCGACGCCATGCGAGCGCCCGACCCCCGGGTTGACGAGAAAAAACTGTTGGGAAAAGTTTCTTTCATTTTGCGAAACGGCAGATGCATCGAACCACGCAAAACCTTGCGCGTTTCGGAACGAGCGGTCGCAGCTCTGGTTCAACGCTCGGAAATCGCGGCACGAGTAGTGATGGGCGTCCACAATCTTCGTCAGCCATCACAGGTTCATAGTTCGTAGGATTCGAGAATTCCTTTGGCACAATTGACTACTGAAGCCGAACGTCTCAGCCTCGTGATCACAATCGGGGGCATGCCCGTCCGCATCAATACGAAGGACTCAACATTCGTGGCGATGCTTCAAGACCGGTACGAGGGGTATGTACACTCTTCCGGCGAGGCCGAGATCGAGTTCAATGTCGAATTGACCGTGAACCGCTTTGCAGATCCTGACGCCGACGTTCGTGTGAGTCAACTCAACGGCCGGTGGACTTTAGAGCGCGGGGACTTTCGCGCGGAATGGGAGCCGGCGAAGCGGCGCGGCTGGATTCGCCAGACTGCCAATCCTTATTCCATTGATGCCGTACTGCGGATAGTACACACTCTTATCCTGGCGCGTCAGGGAGGCTTCCTGCTCCATTCCGCGAGCGCCATCCGCAATGGAAAGGCATTTCTTTTTGCCGGCGTGTCGGAAGCAGGCAAGACCACGATTTCAAGACTCGCCCCTCCGGACGTGACTCTTCTGACGGACGAGATTTCATACGTGCGCAAGGAACAAGGCGGCTACGTTGCATATGGAACTCCCTTTACCGGGGAACTGGCCAAACTTGGGGAGAATGTCTCCGCCCCCGTCTCCGCCCTCTATCTGCTCGCCAAGGGTACTGGGAATCGAATCGATCCCGTCGCGCCCGCGGAAGCGACTCGATCCCTCCTTGCCAATCTTCTTTTTTTTGCGGAAGATGAAGACTTGGTGCAGGCAATTTTTCATTCCGCATTTGAATTCGTGAACCACGTACCGGTATCGCGGCTTACGTTCGTGCCCAATGCCCGGGTCTGGGAGTTGATTCGATGACGAAGCTGTATCTAACCCGCAATCCGAGGGTGGCCGCACGGAGCCTTGACGGCGAGATGATGATCATGTCCGGCCGGGATTCCACCTTGTTCACGCTCAACAAGACAGCCACTATTCTGTGGCAGTCTGCGGACGGAAATACGCCCCTCAGTGAGATCGTCGAGCAGCGGATCTGCAGCGAATTTGCCGTTGAACCAGCAACAGCTCTGCAGGATGCCGAAACTCTTGCACGGGAGTTGGCCAGCCACGAGATCCTGAAAATCTCTGATCAGCCGATCGGGCAAAAAAGCTCAGTAGACGGAGAGCCACGATGACCGGACTCCTGGAGGAAATGGCGGCGAAGGCCTTGCGGTTGAACATCCCGCTCAACGTTCAGTTGGATCTGACGTACCGCTGCAACGAGCGCTGTGTGCACTGCTACCTCGACCATGACGACCATGGTGAGATGACAACCGCAGAAATTAAACATCTGCTGGACGAGATGGCCGATGCCGGTGTTTTCATCCTCACTCTCAGTGGCGGAGAGATTTTCCTGCGTAAGGATTTCTTTGAAATTCTGGAGCACGCCCGGCGATTGATGTTTTGCGTGAAGCTTAAGACCAACGCTGTGCTAATCCGCGAGCGAGAAGCGGCGCGGTTGCTGGACCTTGGAGTTGAATCGGTCCAAATCAGTATTTATTCGCATCGACCTGAGGTACACGACGCAATCACTCTGGTTCCCGGTTCTCTCAAGCGTTCTGTCGATGCAATTCGCTTTCTCAAGGCGCACGGATTGAAAGTCATCATTGCAAATGTATTGATGACTGAAAATATGCGGGATTACAACGGCGTTCGAGCGCTGGCTGCCGAGTTGGAAGTCGAATGCACACTCGATCCCACGGTGACTCCGATGATGGATGGCAACCGCTCGACCGTGAGCCTCGGGGTCGACCAGAGCGAACTGCGGCAGGTTTTTCGTGACGCATCCTTGGTAGGCGACGTAGATGAGTTCTGCGCCATACCTGCTGGACCCGGTGAGAATGAGCTTGAGGCTACTCCCTGCAGCGCGGGCCACACCGCATGCTACGTTTCGCCCTACGGCGAGGTTTTTCCGTGCGTACAGTTTCCCTTTCCAACTGGGAACGTCCGCCAGCAGCGCTTCGTTGATATCTGGAAGCATTCGGATCAGATGAACGAGGTGCGGTCGATCCGCGTGAAGGATCTGACAACTTGTACATCGTGTACACATGTTTCGAACTGCACGCGTTGTCCCGGCTTAGCCTACATGGAGGGCAACATGCGCGGACCATCGTCACAGGATTGCGAGAAGTCTTTCGCGAGAACCGGAGTACCGTCGGCGAACATGCTTGCGAAGAAGCGAGTCACCGCCAATCTCGTGCAAATTCGCACGCTTCCGGCTTCAGCTTCTATTAGCGCTTCTGCTACGGGCGCCATTGCGTAATCTCGCTCCTCAACCGGTCTGAACACAGCATGCCCAGCGCTAGTCCTACACTTGAGAGCGAGTGGTCCTTACTGAAGGCAGCCTGCTCGTGGGACGTTCGGCGCGAGCAAACGGAGCCTTTCCGCTCCCTCTTCAATGAGCCGATTCGTTGGCAGTTCCTGATCGATCTTGCCGAAACGCATGGCGTCAAAGCTCTCTTGTACCAATTTCTCTTGAGCGTTAAGGATCTAGTTCCTCCGGAAGAGATGCGTGCACTGGCGCAGAACTATCAGACGAATCTGCACAAGGCGCTGTTCCTGTCGCGCGAGCTGATTCGCATTATTGACGGCCTGCAGGCGATTGGTGCAGACGCCCTGCCATACAAGGGCGTGGCCCTGGCAGAGACGATCTACGGTGACATTGCCTTGCGGCAGTCGGGCGATATTGACTTGCTGATTCACGTGCAAGATCTGCCGCGCGTGCGTGAAGCGCTGCGAGCGCTCAGCTACCAGCCTCACTTGCATCTATCGGAACCGGAGGAGCAAGCCTACCTCAAATCGGGATACGAGTGCGCGTTCGACAGCCCGGCCGGACGAAACCTGCTTGAGGTTCAGTGGGCGATTCAGCCGCGGTTCTACGCCGTTGATGTTGACATGGACGCAGTCTTCCGGCGCGCCGTTGCGATCTCTGTTGCTGGACGCACGATGCGGACCCCTTCCTCGGAAGACTTGTTCCTGATTCTCTCGCTGCATGCAGCCAAACACGTTTGGGGAAGATTGATCTGGCTTTCCGATGTTGCGCGCATCATGAATGTGTCGTCACTGAACTGGGACTTTATCGCTTCACAAGCGAAGACTCTGGGAATCGTGCGCATCGTGCGGGTTTGCCTTATTTTGACGAGTCAATTGTTAGGCGCTCCGGTTTCCTCCGCAGCGGAAAGCAGTCTTCCGAAAGATTCCGCCGCACAAGCGTTGGCCGATCAGATCCAGACTCAGATCACCACTGGTGCTGCATATGACACCGAGTCGTTTGCATATTTTCGGCTGATGTCGCGACTACGCGAAAGGCGAGCAGACCGCCTCCGCTTTCTTACGCGGTTGGCTTTCACTCCAGGACCGAGCGAATGGGCGGCTGTTCGATTCCCAAGAACATTGTTTCCTCTCTATCGACTGGTCCGCCTCTCGCGCCTGGCGGCGAGGCTTGTTCGAGTGTAGTTTGCAAGCCCGGCTAATTGCCTACGCTGGCTGCTCAATGGTCGTTCGCTGCCAGGTTCGCAAGTAGAGCGCGTACATCGCTGCGCATCCCAGCAGCGGAATCAGTAGACCCGCCTTGAGCGTGCCCATTCGGTTCGACGAGACTCCGACCATCCAAGGGAATAGTCCGCCACCGATGTTCGACAAAACGAACATCACAGACCCGATCCGGGACGACGCCGATCCAAACTCCTGGGACAGCAGCGAAATGGTGATTGGATAAACGTAAGAGAGCCCGAGTCCCGCCGCGCATGCGCTCGCCAACACTCCTATCAATCCGTGGGAAAACAACAGGCCCGCAGTTCCAGCGCAAGCCAGAAGTAATCCGCCCCGCACGAGTTTTATCTCGTCGATGTTCTTGAGAAGAAACGGAGCCAGAAGCCTCCCAACGGTCAAAGCGGCATAAAAGAACGAAGGAGTCATGAGCGACATTACAGGTGTGAGGCTTCCCAGTGTTTTCGAGTAAGACGCTACCCAACCCCCAAAGCCGTTCTCCGTACCGACATATATGAAGAAGAGTGCCGCGAGGACAAGAAACGGCAGCAGTTTGAGCCGAACCAACGGCAGCAGTTTGGAGCGCTCGCTCAGGTTTGCTGCCGGCTCAACGATGGACGCGGGCATCAGCGAGATTCCGATCGCAACCGCCAAAGAGAAACCAGAAATTAATATCAGAAAGAACGGAAGGGTTTGCGTCTTCACGGCGACAGCCACAAGAAAAGGACACGCAACCGCACCAACGCTCCAGCAGAAATTGAGCCAATTCAGAGTCGCGCTACGCCGATCGGGATTCACCTCGGCGACCATAAGATTCGCTGCCGGGACTGCGAGTCCTATTCCTCCGCCGTACGCAGCGATACAAACAATGCCGAGGGCTTTCGGACCCAATAGCAACAGCGCCAGGCCGGCGGCCATGAGAACGATTCCCGTCTTGATAGCGACGCGAAATCCTCGAAAAGAAACGATAAACCCCGACAGGGCGACCGCACAGGTGGATGCCACATATTGCGCCGTAAACAGTGCGCCAGCCTGCGAATAGTTCAGCGACCACCGCGCGGAAAGCGTTGGCAACATTGGCCCCAGAAGAACGGTTGCAATCCCGATAGGCAAGAACGAGATGTACGCAGCGAAGGTAAGGGCTCTAGCCGACGACGAAGGCGTTAGCGTGTTGGAGGCGGGCATCAGCGCTTCTGCTCGGCGGACCCTCAAGAAGAAACACAACCGATTCGGATGCTAGCAGGAGCCGGGCGCCTTTGCAGTGGATTCCCGCACCACCAACTCGGGTTCGATGGCAATTTCGGCGGGGTATTCCTTTTTCCCTTCAATCCTCTCGAGCAGGCTCTGCGCTGCAACTTCTCCCATGCGGTTCAGAGGCTGACGCACGGTCGTCAAACTCGGAGTGTGAAAAGCGGCGCCGGGGATGTCATCGAAGCCCATCACCGAGACATCCTGAGGGACTCGAAGCCCGTGTTCCTGCAATGCCCGGATCGCGCCGATGGCCGAAATGTCGTTGTAGGCGAAGATGGCAGTAAATGGCTTTCCACGCGCCAGAAGTTGCTTAGTGTACGGGTATCCCAGCATCGGCGTCGGATCATCTGTCTCGATCTGCATGGTCAACTCGGGGTCGATGCTCAGTCCAATTTGCGATGCCACCCGGCTGATCGCCTCCCAGCGGTCGTGCGAATCGGAACTTACGGGATTCCCTTTCATGAAGGCGACGCGCTCATGGCGCAGTTCCCTCAGGTGATTCAAGGCAAGAACTGCTGCGCGCTCATGGTCGAGAACGATATTGGTTACACCCTTCAGCTTTTTATGACCGGCAATAGCGACCGTAGGCAGCATCGGCGCTTCCTGGACTGTCGTATCCACGGTGATGATGCCCTCGACGCCGCGCTCCGAAAGCAGTTGCGAATATCGATTGAGCAATACGGGGTCGTGGCGGTGTACCACCGTAAGGAAGAAATAGTTGCGCGCTCGCAAGTACTGCTCAATGCCGCTGATGATGGGCGAACTGTAGGAGTCGCCGATTTCCTCGGCGATCACCCCAATCGTGTAAGTCCGTTTGTTGCGAAGAGTGCGTGCGAAAAAGTTGGGGCGGTAGTTCAGTTCCTTAGCCGCAGCGTGGATCCGATTCTTGGTTTCTTGCGGGATGGAGCGGGCTGACGGAGAATCGTTCAGAACTGCGGAAACCGTCCCCGGCGTTAACCCCAAATATTGCGCGACTGCCTTGAGGGTGATCACCTCGGGCTTTTGGCCAGGCTTCTTAACTTGCACCATGATTTTTTGAAATCGCTGTAATCGCTAGCTTCTTCAACTCCAAGTGAATGATCTTACCAAATGCCCGGTTCCGCCCGTGACTGCACCTGCGCCTTTGTCCGCAGCAAGCACCACCTTGCGAGGAGAAAGACAAACTCATCATGCAATTGCATGACGCTCGCTATTAGGCTTCGAGCCGCTTAAAGCGAAGAACAAGATGTACAGGTAACAGATGACCGGCAGGAAGAACGCGTGATGAATGCCGATTTGATCGGCAATCCATCCCTGCGCCACCGGGAGAATAGCTCCGCCGACGATCGCCATAATCATGATGCCGGAACCGTCTCCGGTCAAAGGCCCGAGTTCCGCTACGCCAAGGGTAAAGATGCTGGGGAACATGATGGAGTTGAAAAAGCCGACCAGGATGATGCTGTACATCGCGACGTGGCCGGAGGTCAGCATGGACATGGCGACGAGAGCGGCGGCGCACACCGCGCAAATGGCTAGCAGACCGCCCGTCTTCATCTTCTGCAGTAGTGCCGACCCGATGAAACGGCCGACCATCGCGCCGCCCCAATAGAACGCGACGAAACTGGCTGCAACTTTCTCCGTCAGTCCGCCGATCTCGGGCTGGCCGAAGTAGTTCACCAGGAAACTGCCGATGGAAACTTCGGCGCCGACATAGACGAAGATTCCGATCGCGCCGAAGATCAGGTTGGGATGCTTCCAGATGGAATCATTCACCTTCTCGCCGACCTTGTGTTGTGCGTGTTCGATCTTGGGCAGTTTGAAACTGCCGATCGCAATCGCCAAGAGTACGAGCGCAATTCCCAAGCCGACATAAGGCGTCTTGACGGACGCAGCTTCATGCACGCGGTAAGCTTGGAGCGCGTCCGGCGTCAGCGCGCGTATCTGATCCATCGTCATAGGAGCTGCGCTCAGGATCAGCAGACCGCCGAAGAATGGCGCCAAGAAAGTCCCCAGCGAGTTGAACGCCTGCGTCAGATTGAGGCGGCTTGAAGCCGTCTCGGGCTTCCCCAGTACCGTGACATAGGGATTCGCTGCCACTTGCAGGCACGTGATGCCAGCAGCCAGAACGATCAGCGCTCCTAGAAATAGTGGGAACGACGGTACACTGGCCGCGGGCACGAACAGAAATGCACCTATCCCCATTGTGAGCAGACCTGCAACCATCGAACGCTGGTAACCCATCCAGTCAATAATTTTTGCCGAGGGGATCGAAAAGATAAAATAAGCCCCGAAGAATGCAAACTGAATCAGCATCACCTTCGCGTAGTTCAGGTCGAAAATCGACTTAAGATGTGGAACCAAGATGTCGTTCAGGCAGGTGAGGAATCCCCACATAAAGAAGAGCGTGGTAACAGTAGCCAGGGGTGCGCCGTAGCTTTGTCCGGTGGCTGACGAGGCGGCTGATGTTCCAGTGTTGGGGGCTGCAATCGCCATATAAGATGTATCCACTCTCCAGGCGGTATGAACGCTACAACGCCGCCATCATACATCGGCAGCGCCGGCTTTGCCGCATTTTTTCTTGTGACCAAATGTGGCTTGAGCCTCTACAAAATCGATTCTGCAAGCTTGACATCCGTTGCTGGTTGCCGGACACTTCACTCGTTTCTGGCAGTCTATTTTTCATCGGACCTAAGTACTTATGCGTAAATTGATGATCTTCGCCGTGGTGTCGTTGTGTTTGATTGCCAGCCATGCCGCGCTCGGTCAAGACAGCCCTGCGACCACCGTCGTTCTTCGCGAACCCGGATTTCCGGCTGCTGATTCCGCGGCCCCATCTTCTGAGCGGATTGCCGATCTTTTTGCCGGGGCAAGAATCGCGGATGCGGATCATCTCCAAGAAGCGTTGGCCACGCCTTCAGCCCGGCTAGTTGTGCTTCCCTATGGTTCCGCTTTCCCCGAGAATTCGTGGCCCGTTATTAAGAACTATCTGGAGGGAGGGGGGAACCTGTTGGTTCTGGGAGGACGACCGTTTACTCGAGCCGCTTATAAGGATGCGCGAGGCTGGCACCTCCGCGATTACAGTGTGCGATTCATCCGGCCCCTCATGATTGACCAGTATCAGGAGACTCCCGGCTCTGATGGTCTGCAGTTTCTGCCGAATTCCGAGTTGACTTTGCAGCTGCCCGCGTTCAAGTGGAAGCGCGCGTTCAGCCCGGTGATCCGCTTAAGCGCAGCCGACCTGTATCACCGTGGCGGAGCCGCTGGTTCGATCGATGCGCGACTCGATACGTTGGCATGGGGCGTCCAGAATGGCCGGAAGATGTCAGCCCCTGCGATTCAAGTCGATCACGACCGTAACGGATTTGACGGTGGGCGCTGGATTCTCGTGAATGCCGACCTCTCCAGCGAGTTCTTCGAAAACACCAGCCTTGTTCAATCCCTTGTGAAGCGTGCTCTCCAAGGTGAAGAGGAATTTACCGTAAGACCTGCCTTGCCCCTTTATTTACCCGGCGAACCGGTTGAACTACAGGTCGTCTGGCACGCGGCTGAAGAGGCCAAGACACCCCTCTCGATCAAGATAACTTCGTTTCCTGAGTCTCAACCGTCGAATCGCTCAAGCGTGACGGTCCCCATTCCGAGCCGATCGGCAGTGATCCGCGCGCCCAGCGGTGAAGGCCTGTTCACGATCGAGGCTCAGCTGTTGGAAGGCGACCACGTGCGAGCCATGTATCATTCAGCATTTTGGGTTCGCGATGAAGCGTATCTGCGCTCCGGTCCTCACCTCACAGTCAACCGTGACTATTTTGAGCTCGACGGTCATCCTCTGGCGGTTGTCGGCACGACTTATATGTCGAGCGAAGTGCAACGCCTCTATTTCGAACATCCCAACGTTTATGTCTGGAACCAGGACCTCGTCCAGATTCACGATGCGGGTCTGAACATGATCCGCACTGGCTGGTGGACGGGCTGGGATAAGTTCTGCGATGAGAATGGCCAGCCTTACGAGCGCACGCTGCGGACTCTCGAAGCGTATTTGATGACTGCACGCAAATATGGCCTACCAGTACAGTTCAACTTCTTCGCTTTTCTTCCGGACGTCCTTGGAGGCACCAACGCCTTTCTCGATCCCCAAGCCGTTCGGAGGGAGCAGACTTTGATTTCGGCGGTCGTTGCCCGATTCCGAGATGTTCCTTTTCTCGCCTGGGACTTGATCAACGAACCGAGCTTCTCCCAGCACCTTTGGACGACGCGCCCGAACGGGGATCCAATCGAGCTCGCCGCGTGGAATGCATGGCTGAATGCTCGTTATCCGGACCGGGCAAAACTGGCTGCTCTCTGGAATGTTCCGCCTGATGCCGCTGCGGGGATAATCTCCCTTCCTAGAGAAGAGGAGTTCTCGCCCCGAGGGATGTATGTCGGGGTCAACTCTCTCAGGATTCACGATTACTACCTTTTCACTCAGGAGTCCTTCGCAAAATGGGCGCGCGCAATGCGTGACGCCATTCGCGCGGTCGGATCGGAGCAACTCGTCACTATCGGCCAGGACGAAGGTGGTATTCAGGATCGCCTGTCGCCGGCATTCTGGGGTGCATCGGTGGACTTCACGACCAATCATTCCTGGTGGCAGGACGACTCCATTTTGTGGGATTCTCTAGCGGCCAAGCAGCCCGGCGAGGCGATGCTGATCCAGGAAACCGGCCTGCAACGGGGGCTGAACCTCGATGAGACCGCTCGGCGCAAGCCCGAAAATGAAGCTGCACTTCTCGAACGCAAAGTCGCAACGTCCTTTATTCAGGGATCCGGCGCTATCGAGTGGCTTTGGAACACGAACTCGGACATGACCGAGAGCAACGAGACTCCGATCGGAGCCGTGCGCACCGACTACACCGAGAAGCCCGAAGCGTCGCTGTTGCGGGCATTCGCCCAGTTTGCACCCAGTTTGCAGGAGCATCTTCGTGATCCGCAACCGGCCCCGATCGCGATCATCACGTCCCAAGCCTCACAGTATTCAGTACTGGCAGATTTTCAACTGGAGGCGCAACACCGCTCCATCCGCGCGCTATCGTATTCAGACCATCTCACTTCCTACGTGATCGCTGAAAATCAGATTGAGCGCCTAGGCTCTCCGAAGCTGGCGATTCTGCCTTCTCCGCAAGCGCTGAGCGCAGCAGCCTGGAGCGCCCTCATGAAGTATGTGGAATCTGGAGGTAACCTTCTCGTTACGGGCCCGGTGGATCGCGACGAGCACTGGCAAGTCACACACCGTGCCGAGGAACTAGGCATCGCTTCTAACGTCGAACCGCTGGTCTACCACGATGCTTCCGTGCGCATCGGGGATCACAACGTCTCCCTGAATTTCGGGCAGCAGCAACAGAACTGGCTCGACTCTCAGCGCTTCGAGGACGGCGCCACCCTCAAGGAAGTTTCCCACGGCAAAGGACGGATTTTCTGGGCTGCGTATCCCATAGAACTCAGCGAGAACCTGGAAGCGACAGCCGAATGTTACGCATATGTAGCGGCGCGGCTGAACATCGCTCCGATGTTTAGGTCACAGTCTCCAGTTCCGCCTGGAGTTCTGATATTTCCCACTTCGCTGGCGGATTCGATGCTCTACGCGCTGGTATCGGATTCCGCCGACGATGCCGTGATCAAGATCCAGGATCTGACTACGGGTGTGCCGATCTCTTTATCCCTGCGTGCTGAACACGCGGCGATTGCGGTAATCAGCAAGAAGGAAAAGAAACTCATCGCCAGATACGGCTTTTAGGGGAATTCGGCGGTTATCGCTGCCAACCGATGCAGGAAAGACCTGATTGCATTTTTTATATCGTACGGGTACCCATTAATCTTGGCCGCACGCCCGACAACTCCGCAGGTCCGCTCTCCAGTGCCAATGCCGACAAAGCGTAAGTCGCGGAAATGGCACTGGATCATCGGAACCGGAATTGTGTTTCTCGCCATCGCAGCCATCTGCATCCGCGTCGCGATCGTCCGCGCGGAGCCAATTCTTCGGACCCGCGTGATGGAAACGCTTTCGACTCGTTTCAAGAGCCGGGTCGAGCTTGCGGAGCTTCACGTCTGGGTCGCTAATGGCCTTCATGTGGACGGCAAGGGGTTGAAAATCTTTGGTGCCACGGATCCCAATCCGTGGGAGGCAGGAGTCCAGCCACTGCTCGAGATCGGAGAATTTCGTTTCCAGACTGCATTAGGCAATCTGTTTCGCGAGCCGATGCACGTGGACACGATCTACGTGGATGGGCTGACGATGAACATCCCGCCCAAGAATGACCGAAGCGAGATGACCAAGCTGCGCCATCGGGGCGGGAAAATTAGTATCGTTGTCAGCCACCTGGACTGCACGAATACCAGACTGGTCATTAATACACTGCGAACCGGCAAGCCGCCTCTGGAATTCGACATCAGCAATCTCCGCATGAAGGACATCGGTCCGGGCCAGCCGCTGCAGTTCGATGCGACACTAGTGAATCCGAAACCGGTGGGCGATATCCACTCCACGGGCCTATTCGGGCCGTTGAACGAGGAGCGTCCGCGCGATTCCTCTGTAAGCGGCAGGTATTCCTTCGGCAATGCCGATCTCGGAACTCTTAAGGGTATTGGCGGGATTTTGTCCTCGACCGGACAATATATGGGGACTCTGGGCCGTATCGAAGTGGCCGGCGAAACCGACACCCCAGACTTCCGCCTGGCAGTCAGCGGGCATCCGGTTCCGCTGCACACCGATTTCCATGCCATCGTCGACGGAACGGACGGAGACACATATCTCGATCCGGTCAAAGCCCGGGTTCTGAACTCGTCCTTCACCGCAAAAGGGAAAGTGGTGCGGATGAAGAGCATTCCCGGGCACGATATCGATCTGAACGTAGTTCTCAATCGAGCGAACGTTCAGGACCTGTTGCAACTCGGGGTCAAAACCGATCCGCCACTCATGACGGGGGGCGTAGAGATGAAGGCCGATCTGCACCTGCAACCAGGCGAAGCCAACGTCACCGACCGCCTGAGACTTTCGGGCGTCTTTCACATTCCAGATGGGCGATTCTCCAACGAGAAGGTTCAGGCTAAAATTGACGCTCTGAGCCTGCGCAGTCGTGGCCAGCCGAAGCTGGCGCGAGATACGCACGACTTAAAAGTGCCTTCTGACTTGCGGGGCACCTTCAAAATGAAGCAAGGGGTCCTCTCGTTTTCATTCCTGCACTTCCAAATCCCCGGTACTCACGCCGACATGACGGGACAATATAGTCTTGACGGTCAAACGTTTGATTTTCACGGCATGCTGAAGCTTGATGCGAAACTATCGCATATGACGACGGGATGGAAATCGCTTCTACTGCGGCCAGTGGATCCGTTCTTTCACAAAAATGGAGCTGGAACCGAGGTTCCCTTCAAAATTGAGGGTACCAGAGCCGAACCCCATTTCGGTCTGGACTTTCATCACAAGGATCAATCGGCGCTGAAGAATCCCGGCGAGCCTGCGACTCGGCCCTAACCGCAATGGTTCCGAACTTCGCCTGGAAAGATTTCCATACAGCATCCGGGGTATTGTTTACCCGCGACGATGAAAATACTTTTCGAAGTACACACCACTGACGCTCCCCGCTCCGTCGTTGGAATCTTCCATAGGAGGAACATGATGCGAAAGGATTCATTGCAGCAGCTCTACGTCGATGAATTGAAGGATCTTTACAGTGCCGAAACTCAATTAGTAAAAGCTTTGCCCAAAATGGCGAAAGCGTCATCGAATGCGCGACTGCGGCAAGCGTTTGAAGAGCACCTGCGCCAGACCTCCGAACAGGTCTCCCGGCTGGAGCGGATTTTCGACATGCTGGAGGAAAAGCCCAGCGGGAAGAAGTGCCTTGGAATGGAAGGTCTGGTGAAAGAAGGCGCTGAAACAATGCAGGAGAAGTACGGTGATGCAGTGATGGACGCCGCGATTATCGGCGCTGCGCAAAGAGTGGAACATTACGAGATTGCCGGCTACGGAACAGCGCGAGCTTTTGCCCAACTGTTGGGCGAGGACGAGCATGTATCGCTGATCGAAGAGACGCTTGAGGAAGAAACGCAGACGGATGAGAAGTTGACTCAACTGGCAGAGGAAATCAATTCGCTGGCAGGACAGGGTGGTCAGGATTCCGAGGCATTGGAATCCAAAGCCAACCCAGGGAAGAGCTCCTCGAAGCGCGCTGCGTGAAAAATCGCGGAGGGGCGCTCGCGCGCCCTTCCACCGCTTTCCCCCTGATAGTTCCCCAGCACCCATGGGACATACCCGAATCACCCTATGGGAAGCCGGCCTGCACCGCAGGTAGATTTTCCGAGTGGCCCAATCCCCTCGCGACCAATCTCCGAAGCTTGGTCTGAGCTGAGGAAATCAGATCATGAACGAGGCACCTTCCCTCAAATCGCCCAAACCGACAGCGTGGCACGTTCTTTATCAGGTAGCTCTCTTCGAAACTGACGGGCATAAGGCTCCGCAACGCATTGCCGAGGCGGAAAAGCAATCCTTGATCGCGTGAAGGACTATTCGCCGTCACCGCCGACCACATCGAAGAAGATGTGATTCTGGACGATGCATTGTATGCCCTCCGCGCTCTTCGAAATTGCATGCCCCCTGAAACCACCGCAGCTTAGCTCTCTACATGTATTCCCCCAATATCACGCATGATGCTTAGGAGACTGGCCGTTCCCGGTTGCTGCCAACACTGTATTGTCGCGCCGGTAGTTCGGTTCTAAAGTGCTGTACAGGACAGCCGAGAAAGTCGAGTCTCTCCGATGACAAACAAAAACACCGCAAGAGTTCTCCCAATGCCAAAGGATCTGAAACGCTCCTTTGAAAACGCAGTGCGCGATATCTACGAAGTTGGTCTGACCGGGAAGGTGTCGCGCTATCGAACTCCGATCGTGCAGCGCGCAAGCGTTGCCGCCGCAGAATCCTACGTCAACGCTGAGAAGCGTGCATTGTCTGACGCTGCCAGAGCGTTAGCTCAGCTCTGGAACGTCTCTCCGAGTTCCAGCCGCTAGCGGGCAAATCCAGCGTCCTTATTTTTTTCTGGCGTTAGCAGGCGATCGTGATCGCGGCAATCCAAGAGCGGGACGGACACTCGGGGGTTGCAATTGCGCTGCTGCTCTGCATGCTCGTCACTAGCGGAAGCATCTGAACAATCGGCGGTTCACGGTATGCATACGCCGAGCATCGAACTCCTCACGACCAGTCGACACTCAAATCTGTCCAGGGTCTTCGGGATCAGGTTCGCGCACCGGGACGTCGGGATTTTCCGGTGGATCGATCGGATCTTGTATCGGAGGAGGCGAGGGTTCCGATGGAATTCGAAGGGAATATCCAGTAACGGGCATACCGTCCATTTGCATGGTATTCAGATGCCGAACAAAGCCAAACGGAAGCCGTCTCCTTCCCATGAGCTCTACGGTGTTGGAGAGACTTTTCGGAATCGCTCCATAGAGTGCTAAAGAGAGCTCACGAAAAAGGCGGGCCTGGAGGCCCGCCCTGCTCGTTTCTGTTCTTCTCACATTATCTGGATTGCGGCGAAGAACTGCTTCCATCAGGAGACTGTTGCGAACCGGATGGAGGATTCGGACTGGGTGGCGGGGTCTGTCCCGGAGGCGTGCTGCCCGGCGACGTTGTGTTCGGAGGACCATTCGGCGACGTGGACCCGGGCTGCGGGCTCGTTCCCGGCGGCGGTGTTGTGCCGTTAGGCGGAGTCGCTGTGCCAGGAGAGGTCGTCCCAGGGTTTGGCGGACCGGCAGGTGGAGTCGCTGTCCCGGCGGGTGGCGTTGCGGTACCGGGAGGCTGGGTCGGAGGCCCTGCTGGCGGCGTTGCGGTCCCAGCAGGCTGAGTCGGGGAACCTGCCGGCGGAGTTGCCGCTCCTGAAGTTGAACTTTGTCCCGCAGTTCCGGAACCACCAGCCGGCGCCGTTCCGCCAGACGATGAACTCTGCGCGACTACCCAACTTGCGCAGCAAAGGATTACAAACAACAATGTCATTCTTGTCCGTGTCATTTTATTACCTCTTTAATTTGTAGATACGCCGTGGATCACGCCTAACATTCATTTTTCCGAATTCATTTTTCCGAATTCAAGGTTCTCGCGATAGTCGATTACTGGATCAAGCTAAAGTATCGTTGCTGACCACGGCAGAAGGAATCCGGCATATGCTTTAGTTTCTGAGGTGGAAGTCCTTGGCCCCAAAGATAAGCGTTACAGCTACAAGCGTTGGTGTCATCAGGGGCGACTCCTTCGACCAGATGCGAAAAGGACGCGAGGAGCCGCTATCAAGGAACGAAGCGGTGCCATCATTTCTTAGACTGCGACCTTAGATTTGTGCTGAAGCGGAGGAAACTTTAAGAGTGTTGCCAGACAGGGAGCCAACGACGCGAGCACGCTGACCAGCCAGTTTTTTGAGGGATGCCATATCACCCTCCAAAAGGTAGGTCGCCTCCGCATTCACCAAAGCGAAATTCGCCCCGCCGTGAACACACACACGGACACAAACATCGGCCGTTCGGGCCAGGTCGGCCGAGTGCTTCGCTCCACACCGGGAGCACGTGATCATGCCCTCGTACGTCTGCTCCGTTTGTGCAGAACTGTTTTGCAGCGCGTAGAGGTTGCTTTCAAGGGCGCCTGCGGCGGCGCCCAGCATTGCCATTAAAAGAGCGAGAACACATGCGATCGCTGTGCTGAGTAGGGCAATCTCGATCCGGAGCCGGCGCGTTTTGATGTACAAGGATCCCTCCAACTCTGGCAAGTCGACAGTCACTTCAGCTGGAATGAGCGGCTGAGATATCCATTGCAACTTGCTTACCATTACGGTTCTCAAGCCAGTTGCGCTAACCTGATGATCTGTAAAGGACGAGCCGATCGACTCAACCGTTCCGACCTCATCTGTATTCTTGAAGAGTGAAGAAAGTTCCGAGGAGCACATGCCATGCGCTTTGGGGGCGCAATGAGTGTGGGGATCAAATTATGCCGAAGCGGCGGCCGCCTTCATCAAATCGAGGCTGGCGGCTTCTCTGGCTCCTGCACTTCGCAGCAACTCCGTCGCTCCATCCGCCGTGGCTCCCTCTCGACAGGACACGTAGACTAAAGCGCCAACATCACACAGTTGATGACCTAGTCGCTCCGCATCGTCCTGAGAGAATCCAAGTCCCAGCAGAGTTCGTGAACCTCGGGAGAGCGATGGGACATTTTGTTCGTCGACCAGAGCTTCCAAAAAAGCTTGGGAACGGACGAAGAAACCCACTGTAGGAATGACAACGGCGCCGAACTCAGAAAACCATCCGATCATTCGGGCGCTACTGGCGCCGGTCTCTGCTTCGACAAAGATGCTGGCATCACTCATAGCCGCCGCATCGGGGTGTGCAGGCGAAAGCACCATGCAAATGTCCGCGTTATCGAAACCGGCCTGATTGAGCGCGCCCACAACATCTGTCAAAGCAACGTGTCGCGGGTACATTCCATAGGCGGCGGTTCCGTTGGCAGTCATGATGGATCTCCAGCCGGTTTATAGACAGTTCTAGGCGAAACAATTTCGCAGAGTGGTGCTAATTTACGTAATTCGAAGGCTCGCCGCACTCGGGTGAATCGTGTAGCGGAGGTTACCGGATTGCCCTACGGCTCAGGAAAGCAACTCAATACTCAAGACGTGAATGGTACTTCCCTTGGCGTCGAGATTGCCCTCGACCTTTACGTTTTGATTCTCGTATTGCTTGGCATCGCCTTCTCCCTCCAATTGATAGGTCGTGTTACGAGCCACTTTCAACACATAACCTCCGCCCTCGCGGACGATCTTGCCTACAAAAGACTGTGCTGTTGGAGGTTGGGCCTGCGCCTGGCTCTCGTCCGCAGGTGGTTTCTGCCGTGACCCCGCCTGTTGATCCGGTTGCGGGATTGGAGTGTCAGGGGGCGGCAGCGGCTGCGGTGCTGGTTGAGGCTTTTGGAGCCGCGACCATGCGATAAGCTCTCGAGGCGACAGAGCGTCTTCGGGGGCCTGGGGAGCATTTTGCTGGTTCTGGCAAAGGGCTGGTATCGGCAATGTGAGAAGCAGCCCAGCGATAAGATTCGTCATTCGATTCATGGCCACGTATCTCCGAAAGACGAAGCAGATCAACGTCTGACACGGCACCCACATTCAGCCGCTTCCACACGCTAGTTGCTTTACCGTCAGAATGCCATAAAGTCTTCGCTGTATTCGATCCTCAGGTCGGGAGGCGTTCGCGGGAGGCGGAAGAACTTCCAGCTTAAGCACCAAAACAAAGCAGGGCAGCCGTTTTCACCGTGACCGCCCTGCTCCATAACACCAAAACGCTGAACGCCGACTCGTCTGGCAGATTCTATCGTTGAGATTTTTGCGCGGTTACGGATGCTTCGGTATCGGTGTCATCCGGAACGCTCTTTGGCGGTTTCGAGGGCGCCTTGGCATCGTCCACCGCGTTCTTGGTAGCGTCTTTAGCTTTGCCCCACGCGTTCTGAACTTTACCCTGGACTTGTTTTGCAGCCCCTTCCGTTTGCTTCTTGGGATCATTTGTCCATTCGCCCACCTGACGTTCGACTCGACCCGCCACGTCCTTGACCTTGCCTTCCACGCGATCCTTATTCATGTGTAATTCTCCTTGGTTGAGATTTCTCACCGCTCGCGCAACTACATTTCACCTTGGGTTCTGTAGATCTCTTCACGATCCGCTCGCAGTCCTCGCTTCGACGAGCGTCTCGTGAGATGTCAACTCGTCCACAGGGTTTGCTGATTATTCGCGAAGCATTTTGGAGCCGGACTGATCGACGGCTGCATTGACAGCTCCGCTTTTCACACTGGGCTACGACCCTGGATGATCCGTACCAGCACAGCGATGACGGCTAGTACCAGCAGGATGTGGATGAACCCTCCGAGCGTGTAAGAGCTCACCATACCCAGCAGCCACAAAATGAGTAACACGACTGCAATCGTCCAGAGCATGTCGATAGGTTCCTTTCCTGGCCACAAATTTTCAGTGACCAAGCTATGCAGCCGGGAAAGGAACGGGTATCCCGCAAACTACTGACTGACGAAAATAAAGTTCCCTATGAGCAAACCGAGAGATGCTTGGAAGACCCTCAGAAGCCGATGACGAATCTTGTTCGGGCGGATTAGAAGACCTGCACAATGCCATTTCGTACCGCGTACCGCGTCAAGTCCGCAACCGAATGCAATCCTAGTTTCCGCATCAAGTTCGTACGGTGTGTTTCCGCAGTTTTCACGCTGAGGTTCAGAGTCACTGCGACCTCTTTGCTGGTTTTTCCCTCGGCGAGTAGCTGAATGACCTCTCGCTCGCGTGCTGTGAGGAGTTCGCTGGAATCATTTTCGCCAGTCGCTCGATTGCCATCTTGCTTTCCCCGATCCAAGAAACCATCCAGCACCATCTGGCTGACGCGAGTGGTAAAGAAAGTTCTCTGCAGTTGAAGAGCTTCGACAGCCGCGACCAGGTCCCGTCCGGCATCTGATTTCAGGAGAAATCCGCGGGCTCCCGCGCGCAACACTTCGCGTACTACGTTATCGGAATCATGCATCGTGAGAATCAGAATCGGAACATCCGGTGATGCGGTCAGAATCTGACGAGCCGCTTCCAATCCATTCAGATTCGGCATGCCGATGTCGAGCAAAATCAGGTCAGGTTTCGAGCTAGCGGCGAGTTCTACGGCTTCTCGCCCGTCTCCCGCTTCCGCGCAGACTTCCCAGCCCGCATGGCTCTCGAGCAGAGCATGAATGCCGCGTCTAGCCACTTCGTGATCGTCTGCTATCAGGATTCGAAACATTCTGATCCTCCTACCAGCGATTAGTTCTTGTGTTTCTAAACCCAAGAGCGACGAAGAATTCTCGCCCTTCATTTGGATATGTAATGTTTAGGAGATGCCCCGCCTGGAACCTATGTGTGTGCACAAATCATGCCAAACTCGCACCTCGTTGCATTCCCAACAGTTTTTCTCGTCGGGCTCGCGGCCCTCGTGTAAGTTTTTCCGGATATTCTGGGGCTCGAAGCTGTCCGCATACAGCGTTTGCTGTAGCTGACTCGGCGGTATCCAATTTGGTTTGATCCTCCGCTCTGACAAAAGCTCAGCGATTTTCGTCGGGTTTGCATCTAAAGGTGGTCGCGGGAGGCTGGTTCGATGCTCGCTGGTTCTGCATGGTTTTTCATTCGCTTAGTAACGAGGCTTTCGCTCGCCGGCATCGTCACTGTGGGCATGGTGTCGGCCGCGCTCGCTCAGGGCGCGTCACCGACCCAGACGAACTCCTCGAATCCGCCTGCCGCCGGCGCTGATGATCCAATGGGTTTGCCACCTCGAACTGCGCGGCCTCCCGCATCCGCAGAGCCAGCTGACCAGTCGCCGGCAGTGCAGCCGGAGTCTCAGCCCGCAGGTTCAGAGGATCAAGGGCGTTTTGTTTTCAAGAAGCAGGTCCAGGAAGTTGTCTTGCATGCAACTGTCGTCGACGAAACCGGACGTTTAGTTACTTCTCTAAGCCGCAATGATTTCACTGTCTATCAAGACGGTCAGCCGGAGGCCATCACATCGTTTCGACGCGAGGATGTTCCGGTCGCGATGGGAATTGTCGTCGACAACTCCGGCTCCATGCGGGACAAACGCGGAAAGGTAAATCAGGCGGTGCTGAATCTGATTCAGGTGAGCAATCCGCAGGACGAAGCGTTCATCGTGAACTTCAGCCAGACCCCGTATCTTGATCAGGACTTCACTTCGAATGTCACCCTGCTTCAAACTGCGTTACATCAAGTCTCCAGTCGTGGCAGCACTGCTCTGTACGACGCGGTTGTGGCCTCGAATGTCCATCTGCGCAATAATCCCCGTCTGGAAAAGAAAGTGCTTCTGCTCATCACCGATGGGCAAGACAATATGAGCCGCGAGACACTTCAGGATTCGGTTCGGAAACTACAGGCGGAAAAGGGACCGACCCTATACGCAATTGGGTTGACGGATGAAGGAATGACCCGCTCCGCACGAGAAGCGCTTCAAGATCTCGCTGCCAGCACAGGGGGCGTAGCTTTTTTCCCGCAGAACCTCGATGAAGTCGATTCAATCACACGCGCAATCGCACGCGACATCCGCAGTCAATACGCTCTTGCATACAATCCGGGAACCACGGCGGGGAAGAGATATCAACAAATCAGAGTTGAAGCGAGAGCGCCTGCGCACAAGCGTCTCACAGTACGCACTCGCAGTGGGTATTATCCTGGAGAAACCCTGCGCTGATTCAAACCTCGCTGCGGGCAAGAAGGACTTTACGCCGCCGTCGGGCCCGCCGGTGCTTTCGGCGGCGGCGGCAGTTCAATCTGAATCAGATTGTTCTTGATCGCATAAACGACCAGGTCGCGGATGGAGTGAAAGCTCAATTTCCGCATGATATTGCTGCGGTGCGTCTCAACGGTCTTGGTGCTAAGGTTCAAAAGCGAAGCCACTTCTTTGGAACTGTTTCCTTCCGCGAGTAACTGCGTGATCTCGCGTTCCCGTGCCGTAAGAGTGGGCAGCTTGGGCGCTTCATTGCGAGAGACGGTCTGCCCCTTTTCTAAAAAGCCAGCCAGCACCAGGTCGTTCACGCGGGGAGTAAAGAACATGCGTTTGTTCTGCAGAGCTTCAACGGCCGACACAAGGTCACGCGCCGCATCGGACTTAAGCACGAAGCCCCTCGCCCCGGCGTCTAAGGCTTCGCGGATAACCTGGTCAGAGTCGGTAATGGTGAGTACGATGACTTTAAAGTGAGGATCGTGCTGCAGCAGTTGCCGTGTGGTATCGAGACCATTCAGATTCGGCATTCCGATATCGACAATCACCACGTCGGGATTCAGTTGCAAGGCTTTCTCCAACGCCTCGCGGCCGTCGCTGGCTTCGCCACACACTTCCCAGCCTTCATGCTTTTCCAACAGCGCACGCAATCCGCGGCGCACAATTTCGTGGTCGTCAGCCAACAAAATCCTGAGTTTCATAATTCCGCCCTCTCCAGAGGAAGATTGACTGCAGATACGGCGAATCTCAACTCAACTCGGGCACGTTCCGCCCATTCAGCGCTGTAAAAACTCGATGCTGACTCACAGCTTCCACCGCTGCCAAAAGATCGCGGGCGGCATTGGACTTGACCACATATCCGCGGGCGCCGGCATCCAAGGCTTCTCGCATCATTTGCGGCGAGTCGTGCTGCGTAACAAACAGGATTTCGAGCCCAGGAGCCTGCCTTCGCAACACGCGACAAGCCTCTAAACCGTTCATCCTAGGCATCGTGACGTCCAAGACCATGACGTCCGGACTAAGGTCCCTGGCTTTTTCTACAGCCTCGGCACCGTCCGACGCCTCGCCGATGACTTCCCAGCCGGAATGCCCCTGCAGCAGGGTTTTCAAACCCTGCCTGACGATAGGGTGGTCATCCACCAATAGTATGCGAATTGTCATTCCGTTTCAGTTCCTTTGAAGGGAAACCGACCAGACGATTCGCCACATTTTACCTCTGAACGGATGTGACAGCCTGACCAATAATCCGCAAAATTCGACACCACAGCGTGCCAAGACACTGGGAAGCACTCAGAAATTGCTCCACCGAAGCTAACTTCTGTGACTGCAGCGTCCAATACAGGAAATCCTGTATTTCGGCTGCCCGCCTGATTCTCTTGTGAAAGACAGCGTCAGGCACCTCGGTCCGCCGAAATCACTGGGAAATAGGTCCTATCATGAAGCAGCACATCGACAGCTTCCACGACTGATCCGATGTCCTGCTTCGCACAGGCCCCGCGAACACCGGCTTGACGGGCCGCATCAGCCAGTTGTCTCGAGAGGTGGAGAGTTACCATCAAAATTGGAATCCTCGGAAACAATTCCGAAATCTGCTTCGCCACATCTACGCCATTCAAATCAGGCATTTGATAATCCAACACAACGAGGTCTGGAGGAGCCTCCAAGACCTGATGTAATGCCTCCGCGCCGGTTCGAGCCTCACCGCAGACATGCCACGATTCCTGCTGTTCCAGAATCGCCCGTAAATAGCGCCGGACTGCCGGATTGTCATCAACAAGAAGTATTCGAGTCACGCGAAAGCTCGCTCACCAGGTATAAGTACAGATTCCGTGTGGCAGAACAAAAGGGCTTTCGCAGGAAAACAACCCTCGACGGAATACAAGACTAAATTTGGCCGTAAGTTCTGGCCCTACCTTCAATTAAAGAGGTTAGGGAGTCCTCCGAGAAGCCACAATCCGGTGAAAACAGTAGAGAACCAGGAGTGTCGCCGGTTCGATTCCCCGCTGCAGACCGACTTTTTACCATATGCCTTTGTCGCTTCCGGTGATCTTTTGCTCGATTGCCGCGGCAGTGGCCAGTCCAGGAAGCAGGCTGAGTCGGAGTCCATTTCGAAGGTCACCTTTCAGCATCAGAGTTCTCAATTCGGACGCATACAAATGCAGCGAATGCGGCAGTATTGGAACCCGCAGGAAATCCTTGCGAAAACTGATTTGATCAGCGCCAAACGTCGCTGTTTCCTCCACCGATAGGGGTAGAGGTACTCCGAACCCGCGATACGACTCGACGTAGTCGGAGATGATCTTCATATAGTTAGCGATACCCTCCCATATGCCAGCTGTGGCCCCCAGTGTCTCCAAGTAAGCAAAATCGACGAGTTTTGCGTCCAGGAGGCCGGCATTGTCCACGACGTCACATAGCCGGATGTAAAAGTGACGATACATTCGTTGCAGAGTACTGATGACGATACGGTCTTCCGGCGCAGCAACTCGAAAAGTGTGCCCCCCCACTTCGGTAGTTTGAGTTCGGTCTGACAACGAGCGTGTCACCTCAGTCTGCTCACCTGTCTGACCCAGTCGGCCGACGTGCACTTCGACGAGTTCCGATAATCCGGGGATAACAAAATTCCACTTATTTGCCAGGCGATCTCCCCAACTACGATCGGAAAGACTGGCATTGAACCGCAGTCTCATGATTTCGATAAGGCGTTCTGGCCGGGCGTCCATGTAGAGATCCAGGTCGCTGCCCAGGTCTGGCCAATGGTCCAGCGACTTGATGACCGTCACCGGACATCCCCCCTCCTCAAGCACGGAGCATATTTGCTCAAGAAAACCGACCGCGTGGTGAATCCGGGCAGCCTCGTCTTTCATTGCGGCAGAAACCCATTCGGCCGCCTGAGATTTTCCGTCCGCTGCAAGGATTCGATGCAGTGGCTCGAACGAACGCAGAATCACATGGTTCGCAGTTGCGAGCGCTTTTAGATCCTTGAATTCTGCTTGGCCTAGATTGGAGAGCAGTTCAGAGGTACGACCCGAAGCGCGGCTGCCCGAGGCAGGCGTGGGCCGGAGCGACAGTTCGGATAACAATTGAAAAGCAGCATTCAAATTGAGCGCGGGACCCATGTGGCTGACCTCCATTCAGATGTCGATTGAAGTGCTGATCTCTGCGTTTTGATACGCGCGAAGGCAAAACGACCGCGGATCAAGGAGAACCGGCGTTGGAGCCCGCGCTATCGCCACATTTTGAAAAGTTAAGACGCTCGACTGCGGTGCCTTCTTCATAGTCGTTCCACGTCTCGATCAGGATGAAGGGCAAAGGATGAGCCGAATCGAAATAGCGCGTGTACAGATGAAGAGTATCTTCGAATGTCTGCCCGCACCGGCTTTGCATATGCCGGTTCAATCCCCACTTCGCTGCTGAATCATCGAAACCGGGCCACGCCGCACCGACAGCGATCTTATCCGGATGCCTGTTCTTCATGTCCTTGTAATAATCGTCCAGATATTGCTCTCCCCAATTGCTTCCGTCTGGAGTCCATCCTTTTTGTCCGGGCTGAACCCATGGATAGAATCCCGCAAAATCGGCGGCATACTGCGCCGGCGGCTCGTCTTTGTAAAACAGCAGCGGGCTCGCTTCCCATCCGCTGCAGTGCTCCACCACGCGGTTCCAATCAACATGACCCTGCTTCGGAAAAATGAAAATCATGGGATGGCTGTTGTACGTCAGGTAGGCGCTACGATGCGTGGCTTGCGGACCGATGTATGCCTTGTAGGCCTCGTCCAGCCCAGCGATGGCCTCGTCCGTAGCCTGCGCGTCTTCGTCTTCCGGTTCGTTATAGAGAAGAGCCACCTGAAAGTGCTTCTCACCGGCGGCTTCTTGCAGGAGCGCGAAATTATGGTCTGAAAAAGGATTGCTTTCCCCGTACCAGTCCACGACAAATGCGGAAATCCCCATGTGCTGTGCTTGCTGAATTTGTTTTCGCAGAACAGCTGGGTCGTAGCTGGAATAACCCACATCCATGTGCACGTGGTCGCCAAACCACGGCATGTAAACGGCAAGGGTTTTGGGCCAGGAACTAGGAGCCTGCAAGTCTTGCTGCAACGCGCGGTGCATTCCGGGCGTGGTACAACCAGTGCCCACCATAAAGCACGCAATCGCAGCTGCTAGCAACCTTTTCGACAAAAAGGATCTCCATCGTGTTCCACCGTCGTTCAAATTTAGATGCCACGGTCTCTGCGGTGGTTGGCGGCTGGCTGGGGCATCAGAAACGGGGAACGGATTGGAGTTGCCGGATCACCCAGCGGTCCGCTCCAGGAGTCATGAGCACGACGTAATGCACAACCGCATGTTCGCTGTGTATCGCCTTGGCACCATCTAGGATCTGCAAGTCGTATTCAGCGGTGTCTTGCAACTCGATCACGTCGCCTTCAGGCGCGTAAAAGACCGCTTCCAGCTTGTGACTCTGATTTAGATAACGTGACGTTAGTCCGCTTCTGAGCTGATTATTCACCTCATCATGCAGCCATGTGCTGGCCGTGCCTTCGAAAAGTCCGTTCAGCGAGCCCGTGGAATTTGCGTTCAACGCATCCGCGAGATTCAGCCAGGCAAACTTGTAGTCGCGAAGGATGCTGCGTTGAGTGAGCACCTCAACCGCGCGTGGAGTGGCTCTAGTCGTGTCCAGAACAACTTGCGGAGCAGAGTCGGCCGCCGCGCAGTCCAGCGCGACAATCAGCAGGACAGAGGTAATCCAGCCTAACGCGCGAGGAGGATGCCCGCCGATCCGCAGAGATCCATAACCGTTTCGCACCATAGCTATTCGTGATCCCCCATCCGAAGCTCGTTTCCCATTACTACCCCAGAGGCGGCGGAGATTACCACCGGACCAGTTGCTTGGATTTGCGCGCGCGCGACGTCTTGCTTAACCGGCGCGTCCACGGTGCTGATTTCATTCCCGCTCTTCGCGGTGAACGTCACCACGGTTCCATCCGGAACTGGATTACCAGCACAATCTTTTACCGGTTCGGTTTCAATAGAAACCCCTTTTGCCGTGCGTTGTCCCTTGATCCGCAGATTGCACGGGTCAGAAGCAACTTGCTGCACGACTGTCCGTGCCGAAATATCACGCAGCGTTGCCGTGACCTGTAAAGCACCGGCCGCCTTTCCAGAATTCGCACGGAACCAAGCGACGCCGCCCTCGGTCTGCACGCTGCGGGTGGTGGAAGTTGAGCCTTTCGTAGTCCATTGAAAATCCACGCTGGACGAATCCAACACAAAATTGCCAAAATCATCGAATGCCAAAGCCACTCCGCTGATTGCCTCGCTCTGTCCCACTGGTACCCGCGAAGGATGGACAAGGAAGGTCAGGCTGGCAGGCTTCGCCGTCGCAACGTAGAAATCTGCGCTTTGGCAACTCTCCGCACACACGACAGCCTTGTACTGGCCCGCTGCCTCTACCTGCTTGGATGGCACAATGATCGTACTGCCCAGTTGAACATCCTGCTTCAACAGAATTGATGGCCCTATCAAATAAAACGTCGCAGAACCGTTTCCGGTCGTCCCAATCGAAATCGATTCCCCTGCGACTGCCGCAGAGGGAACACGCAGATTGATATCTTGCGAAGAAGCCGCGCCCACCAGTGCGACCGCGCTCAAAAACAGGCCGAGCACGTTCCCGGCGTTATGACTTCTGCAGACTGTATTGATTGACCACGACATGGAAATTCTGCACCTTTCCGGCCAATGATTTCGGAAGCTCGACTGCGAACGGCTCACTTGACTGCGGCAGCAGCGCCTGCTCGACATATCCATCGGATACCCACACGACCTTGCCGTTGTTATCGTAGAAACTGACGATCACGTGAGGGATGTTCACGGTCTGGCCGCTGTCGTTCATCAGATCTCCGTGGAGCACCGGGTGCCCCTGAGCGTCCGCATCCAGCTTCTGGTTCATGACTCCGATCACAGGATCGGACGAGGCCGGAACCAGCGTTGCCTTTACATCCATCCGCACGTTCTTAACCTTGTTTAAGTTGATATGCGGAAAATCGATTCGATAGGGCGAGACCTGTTTTGGCAACAGCACATGGAGAATCTTGTCAAAGCTGCTTTCATCATCGATCGCATTTCCCGAAGCATCGACCAGAGCGGCGTTGACGTTTACAAATGCGGGAATCGTATCTTCATTCACGACTTCGCCCATCACTACTGAGCCTTCGCCGGAATCCACCGCATTCATGGAGACAATGCGCACGCGAGGCCCATCGACATTGCGCGATCCCCACTCTCCGCCCGCTGCGTTCCCGGTCACCAAATCCCACCGCAAGTAGTTGACGGGGATTACTTGAGCAGGAACATTTGGCGGTGGGGTCTCATCCCAAATCACCTTCCATTGGTCTCCGCGATGCATGAGATGGAAATCTCGCACGTCTTCAACCGGCCCAACTGGGGTTGCCCACTGCAATCGCGCGCGCATCAGCGCATCAGAATCGGTGGCATGAAGCGGCCGGGCTTCGTACCATTCCAATCCCGAAAACGACCGCAAGCCGCCATTTGCGCCCATCCATTCCTGCGTGAATTCCTGTTCATCCAAACTACCGTTCGTCCGTTCGATACTGGAGAATGCCCGGTCCCAGTTACGTTTTTGAATATCGAGCAAGAAATTGGAGAGAGCTTGCTCCGGCGTGGTGGCATTCGCACTGAATCCCGGCAGCGCGGAACCAGATGCGACCCCGATAGTCCCCGTGTACCGCCCCGATCCGCGCAGGCCTACGAAGAGCAACAGCGCTGTAGCGGCGAGGATGATCATCACAAGTGGTAAAGCACGTTTCATCTCAATTCCTCAGGCGACGTAGTGCCCTTCTCTTTCCTCCACCGCAATGGGAGATTCAAATACTCTTCGCAGCCGCGGCCGTGCCGGCAGGAAAAGCACCAGGAATATGGCCAGCACACTGACGCCAATCGGCAGCGTGCCCCACATCAAACCCATCCACGCGGGAGGAACCGCATCCGAATCGACCCGATGTGCCGGCGGAACGTCATCTTTCGACCAAGCGGTGATTTCGCCGGTGTCAAAGGTTTCGGTCTTACGCCAACCCGCGAAGGTTAGCAGGGGCTCGTAGTAGCGATCGTGCACGAAAATGTATTTCAGCCCGTAGCGATTGGCGTGCTCCAGCATCGCACGCAACGAAGCCATTCCGGCAGTTCCGTAGAACTTGGCATTCGTGAGTTGCGCCGACCCATAATGCGTCATTTCGGGCAAAAGCCGCGCGGAGTTGTAGTCGCCGTCGACGCTGCTGGCGTCCGTATAAGTAGATACTTGAGCGAGTTCGCTGCCGAATCCCAGCGTTAGATAGCGATAAGAATCGTGGCCATCGCGGTTGAGGAACGCAATGACCGGGCGGACATTCATCGTAGCCGTCGGACGAAACGGATTTGCCGTGAGCCATGCGAGCGCGGCGCCTATCGTGGCAACCGCTGCCAGCGAGAGCGCCAGTGCAGCTTTCGCCTGAAAGCGATCCAGCAATTCGACAGCGAGCGCACCCACGATCGGCATAACCATCAATGTCGCCCAGAACGTGAACCTCTCGAACGTAAGAATTTCGAACGCGCGCCCCAGCAACCACCGCGGCAGCGGCGTGGTACCACCGAGACCGAAAATAAGAGTCAGCCAGAAGCCAATCAGCAGCGGACGCAGCCGTGGTACCGAAGCTCCGCGAATGACGACGAATGGCAATGCCAGGATCAATGCGCCGTACGGAATCACGAAATAGTTGATGCCGGTAATCGAGTTCAGCAAGAAGTTCGACCGGCTGTCGTGCGGGATTGGAATCTGGTGGATCGGATGTTGAAGCAGCGTCATCCAGTACGGTAACAACACAATCCCCACGCCGATACCCACCAACACCGCGAACAAAACGGCTCTTGAGAACACGGCAGCCACAGAAGCTCGAGCACGACCGTGGCGAGCATCAAGGCATGCGACCCACAGAACGGGTCCCGCAAACAAAACGGTGCCGAAAATCAAGGTAACGTGATGCGCCGCCGCCGCTGCCAAACTCACGGCGAGTCCCTTCACCAGCGCCCGTCCAGACGATTCTGTCGACCACTCATAAAAGTAGGGCAGAGCATTCAGGTATAAGGCGGCGGAAGTAACCGTGGCTAACTGTCCTGCCTGATAGACCAGAAATGCTAGTGCGCCCAGGAAGATGCTCCCTAGTGCCGCATAGCAAGCCGCGCGCTCTTCCACCCAGATTCTTGCAAACCGGTATACGCCTACCGGCAGCAGGAGGACCGCAATCAACTGCACGATCATGTAACCCATCTTGAGCCCGGAAACCGTCGAGACGAGCGCGATCCATTGATGCGTGAGAGGTGGATACGTGGTCTGCGAAAAACCCGCGAACCACTTTTCGTTCCAGGGGTTAAACCAGTGATGCGCGTAATGCGAGGCAAGAAAGATGTGGAAGTTCGTATCGAACGACCCGGAAGGAAGTTGCATGAGCAACAAAGGCCCGTGAACCGCGAAGGCAACCAGCACGATCGCCAATAGCGGAATAGGACGCGCGTAGCTGTCTTTTGGGGTCATGCAATTGCACACTCCTGTGCCCTAGCGGCTTATTGAGATTCCAAACAAGCCCGAAGGGTTTACGCCGATCTGGCGCCCAATCACACGTTCCGGCCTGCTCGTCTCCGTCGAAGCAAGGCAAACCTGGATGTCACGGTCGCATCTGAGAAAGGCCGCATGGGTTTCCCGTGCGTGGAGGTTCTTTGTCTGTAGGACCTCAAAACGATTCTTAAAGCGTGGTGACTAAGTGAAAAGCCGGATTCCGCTCACGAGCTTTTGCCTTGTCATGGTTCTTGGCATTGCCGGAAGCGCGACAAGCCAAACCTATGACGTCGGCGGTTCGTCACCGCAGTCCTCTCAACAACAGGGACAGAACGGTTCCTCACAAAACGGCACCGATTTCAGTTGGGGATCTGGGATTGATGTAGCTCGGCAAGCGCGGGCTGCACAGGACGCCCTCAAGAGAAACGACTACGCCGCTGCGGTCAATTACGCGCAACAAGCCGCAAAGTCTGCGCCGCAAAACGCTGAACTTTGGTTTCTGTTGGGATATGCCGCCCGACTCAATGAGCGGTTTCAATTGTCCGTCGACTCCTACAACCGAGGGCTAAAGCAGCAACCGAATTCAGTGCGAGGGTTGGCTGGGCTGGCGCAAACCTACGCTCGGATGGGTCGGGACCAGGAAGCGGAACAGCTGTTGCAGAAGGTAGTCGAAGCCAACCCTGAAGACGCAAACAGTCTTCAGCTTGCGGGAGAACTGCTGCTCAACACCGATCCGAAAGCATCGTTGAGTCTTCTGGAGCGAGCCGAGGCGCAGCAACCGTCAGCGCACAGCGATCTCCTGATTGCGCACGCTTATGAGCGGCTCGGACAACCCGACGAGTCGGCGCGCTATCTGAACCGTGCCAAAAGCCGTGCGCAGCGAGATCCAGAGGTTCTTCGTGCGGTAGCAGGACAATTCCGCGATCAAGGGAAGTACGACGAAGCGATCGCGACATTGCAATCAATTCCAACCAAGACCGCCGACGTGCAGGTCGAACTTGCCTATACCTACGGGCTCGCGGGTAAACAGCAGGAAGCTGCCGCACTCTATTCACGTCTGGCGAAAGGAGCAAAGGGGAATATTGGGTTAGACCTGAGCGCAGCGCAAGCTTGGATCAATGTCGGCCGCCCCGATGAAGCCCAGCCCTTTCTCGGCGCTGCCCGACAAATCGACGCAAACAACTATCGCTTGCATGCCATCCTCGCAGGATTGGCCGATTCGGAAGATCGTCTTTCAGAGGCCGAGACGGAATACCAACTGGCTCTGAACAATCTTCTGGCGCGAGTGCCGGAAGGTGCCCTGTACCGGGTTGAACTTCGCCTTAATCTCTACGAAATTTACGTTCAGCAGGACGAACCCGCCAAAGCAAAGGAACAGTTGCAATCCGCCGCTGCTGCGATTCGACAAGTTCAGGTGCCAGATTCATCGCATCCGGAAATGCTGAGGCTACGCGCGGCGGTGGAGTCGGCGTCCGGTGATCTCGACAGCGCAAATCGCGACCTCAAAGAGGCGCTTGCCCTTTCTCCAGGAAATGTAAATTCGTTGATGAACTTCGGCACGCTGCAGTGGAAGCTGGGACAGAAAGACGCGGCGCGCGACACGTTCGCCAAAGTTCTCGATTTGGACCGCAACAATCGCCAAGCACTCTCGGCACTCGGCTACCTGGCACGGGATTCCGGAGACGCCAAGCTGGCGGAGACATATTTCTCGCGTGCGGCAGCAGCTCATCCCAAGGACTTCGCACCGTATCTGGCTCTGGGCGATCTTTACACGGCGCAGGCTAACTTCAAGTCCGCGGACGCGAACTACGAGAAAGCCCACCAGCTAATGCCCGGGAATGCCCTCGTTATTGCCGGCGGAGCAAACGCCGCGCTGGAATCCCACGATCTCAACCTGGCCCAGCGTTGGCTTGAGCGTTCCTCGGAAAAGACGGACGAGAGTCCACAGGTCCAGCGAGAACGAGAACGCTATCTGACGTTCAAGGGTCAGTACGCGGAATCCGCCAAGCTTGGGTATAGCGTAATTGCCAAGCTGCCAAACGACCAGGAGGGGGTCGTCTATCTCGCTTATGACCTCTATTATCTCGGTCGCTATGACGACGCCATCACCCTCGTAAAGAAATATGAGCCGGTACTTGCTAAAGATAAAGATCTTCCGCTCATCGCAGGCAACGTATACGCGCACAACGGGGAGTTGAACTTGGCGCTGAAGAATTTCACGCTGGCAATCGAGCGCGATCCGAAAATGGCTACCGGATATGTGAATCGTGGATTCGTGTTGAATGATCTTCGCGAGGCGGGGAAGGCGTCTGAAGATTTCCGGACAGCCTTGCAACTACAGCCGACTTATGGCGAAGCTCATCTTGGCTTGGCCTATTCCGATCTACAGTTGCATCGTCCCAAGCCGGCACTGACGCAACTAGACGCCGTCCAGAAGATTCTTGGCAAATCACGCACATGGCATCTCGCGCGCGCGGAGGCATTCCGCCAGGAGCAGGATTTCCCTCACGCTGCAACCGAATACCGGACCGCACTCGCGGAAGACGCGAAAGACCTGACGACGGAACTTGCTTACGCCGACGTCCTGTATCGCATGCGTCATTATGTCGAGGCGTCTGCCACACTGAATGCGGCCCTGGCTCTCTCGCCTGACGATCCCTCTATTTACGCGCTGACGGCTCAGGTCCATGCCAAAGAGGGGGATCGCGAACAGGCGATGCGAGATATGCAATCGGCCGAACGGATCGGCGGAAACCGCGTGGACATTCTCACGGCCACCGGCGACGCGCTGCTGACTCTAGGGGATCGCAATGCGGCCATGGAGCGCTTCTCGCGGGCTCTCGATGTGCCCGGCGGAGACCGCATCGGAGTTCGTCTTTCTATCGCCGAGATTTTTCTGCGGCAAGGCCATTATGACGAGGCCCACCGGCAGATCGGTCTGGGATTTGCTGAAGCGCGCCTATTCCCGGACTCCCCTGTGACCAGAGACGACTTTGCGCAGGCTGCCAGTCTTTTCTTGGCGATGCATGATTTCGACCTGGCGGAAACGTACTTCAACAAAGCTGAACTGGCCGGCGCCAACCATCGGACTGTCGCCCTCGGATTGACGAATACATATCTCGCGGAAGGTAACACTGGCAAGGCGGGAGCGGCGCTGGCGAGCCTCGGTCCATCGGACGATTTCCACGACGACTACGACTACATGATGGCTTCAGCCAACCTGTATCGGCAACGGCAGGATCCGTTGCATTCTCTCGCTAGCTTCGCGCAGGCCAGCACCGTAGCTGGACAGGAAGATCAAGGCATTGCGGAGACATCGCAGTATGCTGCGGCGGATCAGGAAGGCCATCCGATCATCAATGACAAAGTAAGCCTCGTGCCCGAAGCAACTTTTACTCCGCTGCTGGAAGACATAAACGTATACGCGCTGGACGCTAAGATCCTTCACGTAACCAATCCGGCACTGTTGCCTCCGCCACGTCACTCCTTTCAAAGCCTGGCGCAATCTAACTACCGCGTGCACATCGGAAATCTTCCGGCAATCACGGGCTTCGTCGGAGAGGCGATGACGACCGGGCGGCTGCTCTATCCCAGCGTCGGTGTGGTCCAGGACCGGAACACGTACGACACAATTCTGAACGGCGGCATCAACCCGATTCTTCACCTGGGTGCGAACTCGATCACTTTCGATGGCGGTCTGCAATTCACCGTTCGCCGTGACACAGTCTCGCCGGTATTCATGAGCCAGAATCTGTTCCGCCAGTTTCTTTACGTTTACACAAGTTCCTTTTTCAACTGGGTTTCAATGACGGGCAGCGCGCAGCGCGAAACGGGGCCGTTCGTTGATCAGAATTTGCATTCCCGCGATCTGTTCGCGAACGTTGAATTCACAGTCGGACGTCCGTGGGGGAACACTTCGCTGATCACCGGATATTCAGCTCGGGATCTGTTGTTCCGCCCTATTGTTGAAGAGTATTTCAACACGACAACGTATGCGGGATTGCAGCACAAATTCGGCCATCGCCTGACAGCGGCAGCGCTCGTGGAGGACTTACGCTCCTGGCGCGTCCAAAACACGCAATACGCCATTGCGCAGGCACTTCTGCCCGGAGGACGGTTCGATTTTCGTGCTACTCCTCGTTGGAGCGTCCAGGGTTCATTCATTCTGTCTCGCGGCTCGGGCTATCACGCTTACGACAATGTTCAGAGCGAACTTTTGGTTTCATACGTCCGGCCATTGCATGGGAGCGTAAAGGGCGATTCGGGCGAAGTTCCCGTGGCGTTTCCGATGCGCTTCTCGGTCGGAGTCCAGCAACAGACCTTCTACGACTTTCCCGGTTCCACTTCCAGCAAGAATACCCTGCTGCCCATTGTGCATTTCACGTTGTTCTAGGACGGTCGTTGTTGCTTGATGACTCTCACCGCGAAAACTCGAATCCCAGACTCCTCTGACGCCGGCTCGACTCACACTTCCAAAATTCAGGCGAAGGCACTCCGTCAAAAACTGCTCGGCGGCTCGCTCACTCTCCTCGCTGGGTCCGGGCTGGTCGGAGTTACCAATCTGGTCTACAACGTAGCCACCGCCCGCTTGTTGGGTCCGACAGGCTTTGCGCACGCCACCGCGGTCTACACCCTGTTGATGCTGGCGTCCGCGATAACGCTCTCGTTCCAGGTGGTTTGTGCCAAATACGTAGCCACGTGCAAGACAGAAGAAGAAAAAGCTGCAGTCTTCGCGTCGCTGCACTTGCGGGCCTGGTTCGCCGGCGTGGGCATTGGCCTATTGTTATTTCTTTTCAATCGCGTCATCGCTGGGTACCTCAATCTTCCAGATCAGGTTTTGATTTCCCTACTCGCTCTAGGGACCGCCTTTTATATTCCGCTGGGAGTGCGCCGCGGATATATCCAGGGGATTCACGCTTTCCGGGCCCTAGCCGTGAACTTCATGCTCGAAGGACTGGTTAGACTCGGAGGCGCTTACCTGCTTATCAAGCTAGGGCTCGGCGTCAAAGGAGCAGTCTTAGCCAGCGTTGTCGCCGTCGTCGCCTCCTATTTCCTTGCTAAGCCTAGCCCGGAATTGGGATCGCTTCCTGCCTCTGCGATTTCGATTTCTTCCGGCGAAGGACTGCAGGCCATCGTCTTTTTTTCCGGCCAGGTAGTAATCAACAACTTTGACATAGTGCTGGTGAAGCACTTCTTCGCTCCGGAGCAGGCGGGCATTTACGCTGCAGTTTCATTGGTCGGACGCCTAGTCAACATGTGTGCGTGGTCCGTTGTGAACACAATGTTTCCCGTTTCGGCAGCCGCTCGTTCGAGCGATCGCGAAGCCCGCCCTGTGCTGTTTATGTCGCTCTTCCTCGTGTTCTTGATTTTGTCGGTTCTAATCCTTGGTCTCTGGGCGATCCCAAGCTTTTTGTGGCGAACTCTTTTTGGCTCACATTTTCAACTGCAGAACTTCGGGAGTCTTGCTCCCCTGCTCATTCTGTACGCTGTCACCACTGGAATTTACTCGTTGAGTTCAGTAATGATCACTTACGAAATGTCGCGGAAAATTGCGAACACGAGTTGGGTCCAACTGGCCTTCAGCGGTGCGTTCATCACGGGCATCTGCCTCTTTCACACCACTTTGCGTCAGGTCATCTTCGTGCAACTGATTCTGATGGCGATTCTGCTCGTGATGGTCGCTCTGCCGTTGCTACATCGGGAAATCGCCCCTGTGGACGACCGTACTTACTCGAGCATTCTCATCGTGCGGCCGATGAGCGATTATGAGGTGATTGCCGAATTCCTGCGGAGCGAGTTTCACCACCCCGAGTTCGAGCAATACCGTCAAGAGTTCGAACGCATTGTGAACCTGCCGAACCTCGACAACCACCGCGAAAACGCCTTGCGGCGCGCTCTGCTCTTTCTTCGCAGGGGGGCAATGTGGAGAGAACTCCCCGAAAACACTGAGTGGTTCAAGGTTGAACTGACACGCAACGATCTGGAACGGATTCGTTTTTTCCCAAGAGCGCAGTGGCGCCGGCTTGCAGAAGGGAGCTTCTACTTGACTGACATGGTCGAGTGCTTGCGTCTGAAATGGCAGGAATCACCGGACGACGAATTCTTTCAGAAGCTCCAACGCCTGAGCTATCCCGTGCAGGAGCGCCTCGTGAATCCAACTGTTTTATTGATTGGAGTGGACGCTCAGAGTCCGTTGACTATTCTGGACGGGAACCACCGCATGGCAGCCGCCATGCTGGCTCAACCGCCGGCAACGCTGGAAAGCTTCCAATTCATCTGTGGGCTCTCGCCTGCTATGACTCGGTGTTGCTGGTATCGCACGAACGTAAACACGGTCTCGCGTTACCTGACGAATCTTCTCCGCCATGTCTTCTACGACCCCGAGTCAGATATCGGCCGCTTCGCCGAACTTGACTCGTAAATGCGTCCCTATTGTGGTTGCTTGCCGCTATCTGGCGAAGCTGCTGGCAGACTGGGCTCTTGGACGGCACTGTTGTCACGGCGACGAAGCACCACCGGTTCATTCTGTTTTCTTAGCGCGTCACGCTGTTGTGTGACTTTGGCTTCAACTTGACTGTCATTGCTGTCGGCAACCATCCCAAGCTTCTTGCCTTCTGCGGTGGTCCGCGTAGCGACTCCTACGTTCGTAGAAGCTCCGATCGACTGGCGAGCGCGTTCGTAGAAAAAATCAGCGGTCTCCCGATCTCCGTTCATCTCCGCAACATACCCGATATTGTTCAGAGCGAACGCATTGTTGGGATCAAGAGCATACGCCTTGCGGAAATCTGCTTCCGCAGAGCGTAGATCGTTGCGGTTCACGGCTGAGACGCCTCGGAGATTCAGTTCAGCGACCTGTTCCGCCAAATCTTGACGCTGCACAAGATGATCGCGTAGGGCCTTTGCATTCTCCTGCGCCATCTGGTTCACCGGGCGACCGCGCCATGACCGATCCGCTGTGACCACAGCGGTCACACCCGGTGCGCCATTCGAGGCCTGGTCGTAGAATCGCAAAGCCTCTTCCTGTTCGCCCTCCATCTCCTTCGCAGCGCCGAGGTTGTTTAGCGTATACACGTTGTGCGGATCGTAATTCAGCGCGGCTTGCAGTAGGACGTCGGCCTCTGCTGCTCGTCCCTGCGACAGTAGTCGCACGGCTTCTACGTTGGCATGATTCGTCTGAATGGGCCCGGTTGCGACGGCCACAGCGTCTTTCATGGGCCGCCCCTGCGCCTCCCGTGTGCTGGCCCGGTCAACTACCGCTTCGCTTGGCTGCGCGGCCGCTAAGGCGTAAAAGCGTTCAGCGCGATCAATTTGTCCCTGTAATTCCGAAATGTAACCCAGATTGTTCAGCGTGAAGGAATCGGCAGGATCGAACAGGTAGGCCTTGTAAAACAACTCCTCCGCCTTCTTGAGGTTATGCTTACGCACCGCTTCCACGCCTTCCCGATTCAACCGCTGGACGGGCGTGACAATGCTCCGCCGCGGGATCGTGATTTTGATGTCTCCCGCGAGGGCACCTTGAGTTCCGAGCGCTGCTAGCGAGGCCACGAGCACACCGGTGAAAAACCACGATTTTGAATGCATCCTTATTTGCCCTTTCGCGGCCAACAACGTCGCCTAAATGAAGACGCTGCTTGGATGCTACGGTTGCGGTTTTGTTTGCCGTGCAAGAGCTACTTTGAATGGCATCTCTGCGGAATGCAGGCTACCTCGCGACTCGAAACAAGCATCCAAACTGCGTGAAATCTCTATCCAATTCCCGAGTCATCCTAATCGTGACAAGGGTCGGGATGAGCAGTCTGATGCTCGCCGCCTTTGCCTGTGCGCAGGCATCTCCCGATCCAACGTCGTCGACGATGATTGCAACTTCGACGGCAAGCCTGAACACTGAAGGCATCAAACCGGACGCGGACCCATCAGCGGAGGCTGCGATCACGGTGGATCCCGCCAGCCTCTTGCCCGATCTGCCCCGCTTGCCGCGGGCCAATGCGACTTTGATTGGCGGCACCATCGCCCATCTGGACCGCGTGCGAGACCAGATCACGCTTAGCGTTTTTGGAGGCGGACGCACAACGGTGTTATTCGATCCCCGTACGAGGATTCTTCGCGGGGCCAGTGAGGCCACGCTCGCTGACCTGCGCGAGGGCGAGCGGGTTTACCTGGATACGATTCTCGACGGCAGCACGGTATTCGCTCGCTCGATTCGATTGAGCACAAGTGGGGCGTCGGGGGAGAGTCAGGGAATCGTGCTGAAGTATCGGGAAGAGCGAGGAGAATTGACGATACGTGATGGAATCTCCCCTCAGCCCGTGCGTATTCGGTTGACCTCTGCAACCAGGTTCAGACAAGGGGAGCAGACAGTATCTGCGGGCGCGCTGCAGTCGGGCTCTCTCATCGCCGTCACCTTCAGCGCTGAGGGCCACGGTCATGACGTGGCGCGAGAGGTATCGATCCTTGCAGCCCCTGGAACTCGCTTCACATTCACTGGCCAGGTCGTGCACATTGATCTGCGGTCCGGTTTGCTCGTTCTGAATTCCTCCACCGACCACAAGACATACGAAGTGTATCTCGATCCGTTGGTCACTCCGGACGACAACCTGCATCCAGGAACTGACGTAACGGTCGTCGCAACCTTCGAAGACTCGCGTTACGTGGCTCGCAATCTCACAATTGATCCGCAGAATAAATGATCATCGATCTAGAACTGCAGTCCCGCACCGGGGCCATTGGCTTCTAACCAGCGCCCTGTTCCATGCAGTACTGCCGATTCTGTCCTTACTGCAGAACGGCAGCGTTGCACGCACCGTCCGTAGGCTGCGCGGGAGCGTTACTCGGGGGGGTCGCCCAAGGAACGTTCTGGAAGTCGAAGAACTCCGTCATATCCATCTGCGCGGCATCTCGCAGGGTGAGCGAGGGCACGTTGAACCGCGTCTCAATCAGCTTCAGAACAGCTGTGTAATCTGCTTCGGTATGAGAGACGTAGTTCTTCTTGGTGAAGGGAGAGATAACAATCAGCGGCAAGCGATAACCGGAATAGTTGAAATCGCAATTGGGTCCATTCGGATCGTTGGTGGCAGTGCATAGATCGCCAGTTTCAAGATCGATGGGGGCAATGCCATCAGGATTCGCCTCAGGAAAAGGTGGGACATGGTCATAAAGACCGCCAGGTTCGTCGTAGGTAAGAATGAAGGCCGAGTCCTTCCACGACGGGCTGGACATCAGCGGATTGATCAAACTTGCAACGTACGAGGCTCCCGTTTGTACATCCGTTCCGGAGCTCGGGTGCTCGTCGCGACCGGATTCATATCCCGCTTCAATGAACGCCACCGACGGAAGAGTGCCGGCCTGCACGTCGGTCAGATATTGCGACACCGGTACGACGTTACTCGGCAATTGGTTGGGCGGAGCATAGGCAGCAAATTGCGTCAGGTAGGTACATGCTCCGGTTTGCGACGACGAGGCGTCTTTGACAACCGCCCCTTTCGGGCCCCGCGAGTCTCCGGGCGTGGTGGGACACGTGTCATCGGTGTAGTAAACCTTCCAGCTGACTCCCGCTTTCGTAAGTTCGTCGAATATGGTAGTCGCCGTGAGCGGCGCGTTGTCGGCTGCGTCAGTTCCCGGGGGATATGCGTACCCTTGCGAGGTCGCTGCGAATAGATACATACGGTTGATTTGCGTTCGATCTAATGCTGGCGCAAACCAGCGGTCTGACGTAGCGAAATTCGAGGCCATGAAGTAGTAGTACGGCAGATCAGTCCAATCGTAGTAGCCCATAGCTCGAATGCCGGCCGTGTCAGTGTATTGTGGGTTCGCTCCGCCGGTATTCTCATTGATCGCAAAGTTCGCGGCATTCCACACAAATCCATCCATCGCCGCAGTGCTGGAGCTCGGCGTTTGAAGATTCCAGTCAAGATGGCTTTCGTCCCACGACGGGCTCAGATTCTCGATGCATTCGCTTGCGACATGGAAGGCAGAAACGGTGGTCGTGCCATCGTAACTGGGATTCGTCGCAGTCGACGGCATCGCGTCCAACTGCTGCGAGGGATAGCCATTCGCCGCCCAATACGCTGGCAGTTGCCCGAAGTACGTATCAAAAGAACGGTTTTCCTGCGCCATGAAGATGACGTGATTGATCGACTGGATGCCTGCGTTGGACGGCGGCGTTGTGACGGGCGTCGTCCCCTGTTGCAGACCTTGACAACCTGATAGGACAATCACAAACGTAGCAACTGCAGCGAGCAAACAAAAACGTACTTGTCTGTTGGTGACCATTCTGACCTTTTCTGCGCGAAAGCTAGATTTAAGGCCTAGGTTGGATGACTTCTCTGGCCGGAATGTTGGTTTGTCGCTAGCGGCTGGGATTGCCGCTAACCCCTGTAGAAACTGAGATGCAAGGCTTTAGTCGCCGTCTTTGAACGGTTTCTTTATCCCCGATTTCGCATCAAGTTCAATCCGCCCTGCGAGCAATAATAGCGGTGATACGCAGTGTCATTGGCCGACGGGTCCGTGAACTAACGGGACCTTTCATCACGGTCCGTTCCAAACTAAGCTGCTACCGATCCCAGAAAGTCCCAGAGCTGGTTCGGAGGAATCTACAGGCTTGCGCGCCTCCCTCCCGAACTGACTCAAGCAAGAAGCAAGCCCCAGCAACTCCGCTCCTGAGGGCAGATGTGTGTCAAAAGTTTGTCTGTTGCAGTTCTGCTCCTGTCCGTGACAGGTGTATGCGTGGCGGGAACCTCCGTCGTACCCACAACCACGTTGGCCGCCCAAACGACCAACAACACCAGCGCCGCTAACAGCTTTACCAATCAAACCAATGGCAACGCGAGCGCGGGGAATGTAAGCAAGGTTGATGTGCATTCCTTGCTCTACGCGGGGTCGAGCACAAAGATTTACGCTCACCTCTTGCTATGGTTCGGCGGATCAAACCATATGAACGTCGGGTACAGCTCGACGGATGCAAACCAGATCCACAACCAAATCACGGACATGGTAAGCCGGGGAATCGATGGCGTCATCATCGACTGGTATGGTCCGAATAACAGCATCGACCAGGCCACCAAACTGGTCATGGCGGAAGCTGAAACTCACCCTGGATTTACCTTTGCGATCATGATCGATCAGGGCGCGATCGAATGGTATTCGTGCCCTGGTTGCTCGCCTCAGCAGGCACTGGTCGACGATCTCGAGTACATTCAGCAGACTTACTTTCCCTCGCAGGCGTACATGACTCTGCAGGGAATGCCTGTGATCACCAACTTCAACGTCGATCTTTCCTACTCGGTGGACTGGAATGCGGCCACTGCGGCGCTTTCCACGCAGCCAGCCTTTCTCTTTCAAAACAACAATGGATTCACTCATGTGCTGAGCGAAGGCAGCTATTCCTGGGTCATGCCGACCACTTCGGACTATGGAATGAGTTATCTCACGAGCTTTTACGACGCAGGAATGCCCCTCACCAGTGAGCAAACCGTCGGCGCTTCGTACAAGGGCTTCAACGATTCTCTCGCGTCGTGGGGCTCGAACCGCATCATGGGCCAGCAATGCGCCCAAACATGGCTTCAGACTTTTTCGGAAGTCAACAGTCTTTACAACTCCGGAAAACAACTGTCCTCTCTGCAATTGGTCACCTGGAACGACTACGAAGAAGCAACCGAGATTGAATCTGGAATTACCAACTGCTTCAGCATCTCTGAGTCTGCGTCCAGCAACACGCTCCACTGGACCATTCAAGGCAACGAAAACACAGTGGACCACTATGTCGCATACATCAGCACCGATGGTCAGAACCTGATGTCGCTGGCAGAGGTTTCCGCAGGTACCGCTTCGGTAAATCTCTGCAGTTATTCCATCCCCGACGGGAACTACATCTCATACGTTCAGGCAGTGGGGAAGCCGAGCATTACGAATCAGATGTCTGGAGCAGTACCGGTTTCACTCAACTGCGGCGGAGGCACGACAAGCACCGGCGCTCTAACCCTAGAAACAAATCCGAGTTCAGTCAGCCTTTCGCCGGGCGGTTCCGGCACGCTTACCGTGATCGTAACTCCCAGTTCCGGGCAGTTCAACAGCGCCGTTGGGCTGACCTGTTCAGGACTGCCGGTCGGGCTAACTTGCTCGTTCGCTCCCTCGTCCGTCACTCCCGGAGCCCACGGCGCCAGTTCGATGCTCACCGTGATTGCTGCTTCCTCTGTCGCTGCGGACCACCGCGAGGGACGGCAGTTCCTTTTCGCAACATTCTTCAGCTTCGGCCTGTTCGGGATTGCTCTGATCGGCAAAGTTCGTCGACCACGAATTGTCACTGGTGTGGGAGCTTGCTTGGTGATTGGATTGATTTTCGGCAGCCTGTCATGCGGGGGGGAGACTGCCAGCCCCGTCAACACGTCCACTTCGACTCCCAACCGCTATGTCGTTACGGTGAACGGAAATGCCGGCTCCGTCCAACTTTCCACCACCGTTCTTGTTACCGTGAAGTAGCGGCTGCTCATCGCCGTTCCAGGAAGTGTGCAGTAGAGCAGAACGTCGCGACCAACTGAGAGAATTCCTGGTCATTAAACGCAGCAACAAAGACTTCGACGGGATCCAGCGTGGCAGGCGCCGCACCCGCGAAATATGTCTTAACGTCTGGACCCTTTGTTGAAGTTCGAAATGCCGAAGATACTTCTGCACGACATTGGGCATCGTCATGCGCAACGCAGCGGAGAAATTCTGGCCCGCCATCGCTTGCTGCTTTTCATCACTCTGCAGCAATTGCAACAAGCAGTCCGCAAGCCCCTGCGCATCTCCGGGGGGATAAAACTCGATGGCGAATTCCTCTACTTGCGCCATCTGCCGGAAGTCGGCCAAGTCCGCGCAGACGATCGGCACGCCATAAGCGCATGCCAGATGCGCGACCCCGCTGCAGCCCGTCGATGACGAATATGGCATGACAGCGACAGTCGAGCTTTGGAACAGATTTCCGAGAGCCTCTTCCGGGACGTATCCACGAAATTCGATGCTGGGATTGCCGGCGCACCGCTCCTTCATCGCTGCCGTGTAGCCTGCAGCTTGCGGATGGTCTCCTCCCGCGATGACGAGCCTCGCATCGGGAGACTTCTCGAGGAGAAGATGGAACGCTTCAATCATGAGTTCGAGACGCTTGTATGTGCCCCACTTTCCGAAGGCGAGGATCCGGTGAGGTGTTCCGCGCCTCGAGAAATCTGGCACCTCCGGCCTCCGCGTCAGAATGCCATGGGCGCGAAGATGGACGTTGTCTCTCCCATACTTGTCGTTCAGGATCTTGCGATATCCAGGCATCAGTACAGACACGGAGTTGGACAGCAGAAGCATCCTCGTTGCCACGGCTCCGGCCATGCGATACAAGCCCTCGTGGCGAACGCCGGCATCCTTCAGTTCGACGGTGTCCATTAGATGATGCAACGTCACGTGCGTATAGCGGCCACTCAATCTGGCCAGCAATGGTGTCATAAGGCCACTGAAAGCGACGAGCGGATTGCGGCCGAAGGTGCTGAATAGCAGATTGAACCAGACTACGTCGGGCTTGAGAGACCGCAGCGTCTTCGTCAATCGGATCACGCTGCATGGATCATCGAATGACCAGCAGCGCTGCACCGCGAACCCATCTAACTCAACGTGAGTTGGCGGAAGCTCATCCGCGAGGACCGTGAGACTGAGGAATGGGTTGCGCTGTAATTCCCGAGCGATATGAAATCCATATTCACTCAAGCCTCCCGTACTGGGAGGGAAAGTCGTGACCAAACAAATCTTCATTCGTCTCCCGTCTCGTAAGCGGTAGTAGATTCGATGTTCTTTCAAAGGAAGATGTTGTAGGCCCCGGGAAGAAAGGAAGGGCTGATTTGGGCTCAGGAAGAGTTGGCGGCGTCCGCATTTCGCAATTTCACTTCCGGAGGTGCGCTTCTGCCGCGCAACCATTTCTCGTCTACCAACTTACGAATACTCTCAGCTGTTTCTTCGACCGTCCGCGCGGGCAAAACAGTCATACCTGCAAGCTGGCTTACTTGGAAATAGGAGTTCCGATTGTGGTGGACGAATTCCAACGGGTACTCAGGTTTTCTGGTACTTGCGGCTTCCGGATCAGCATCGACTAAAAACGCGAGGTCAGGTTTCGGAACGACGCGCAGCAAAAGGCGGGTATAGAGTCGAGCTGCCGAACGTTGCATGGGAAGATTGGCCAGCTCGTCGTAGATGTACCGATCGAAAATCACCACGTCTGTGGTTCGTTCGATCCGGGCAGCAGCAAGCCGCAGGTTCAACCCGTCCAGTGCATAAAGAAAGAATCGAAGCAGGGTCAAATACCACGACCTTACATTCTTATCGCGGCGATGGATCGGATCTTCCGGGCTTCCGACACCTCGGTCTCCTTTAAAAACAGTGAGACTGATGCCCTCACGTAGACTCCGCAACGCGACTACATCGTCCCAAAAGGCATACGGCTTGGATTTCAGACCACGCTCCTCGAGGTAGTTACGGAGCGCATCGATCTGCGTGCTTTTGCCTGCGCCGTCAATTCCTGAGAAACTTACAAGTTTCATGAAGTCGATTCGCCGTAATGTGCACACACGCAGCTATGCACTAAAGGACTCGTTAGTGCGCCCCGGGTGGTTTGCTCGGCGTCGCTTCACTTAGCGCGATTATCACTCCCAGTGCGGCTCCTGCGCCGACGATCGCCCCCACTTTGAGGACAATGGTTCGCACTCTCCGTTGCTTCGCTGGAGCAATCGCGACTCCCGCCGGTTCGGCAGCAGTAATGCCGCTAACCTTTGGCGCCTCGGCGGCAGCGGTTCCCACGGGTCGGTCCGGTTTTTGATCCTGCGTGGTCACGGCAGACTGCTGGAACGGCGTTGATGCCGTTTGCGAGCTACTACTTTGCTGAGATGAAGCATCTTGCGACTGCGCTCGTTCCGTGCCCGGGCTGTCCGGAAGCTCCGCAGATGCCGCTGCCGCAGAGGCAACGGTGCGTGCTTCGCTGGCAGCATCCTGCTCTACTGCGCTGCTCGCGCGTTGTTTCTCTTGCGCGACAATCCGCAAAGGAAAGCCGAAAGCCACGGTGCAGCAGACCGCAAATAAAAGACCTTTTTCCAAGCGTAGCATCGGATCCTCCCTAGCTGGCTTCCTTGAGAGCTCCCATATCTCCGAACACCGTGCCTTGCCAAGGAACTCCTTGCGGAATCGCCTCGACAGGGATCGCCTGGAAGCTTCGCACCGCGTCGTCGCAGGTCTCAAACGTTTCGAAAATCCGCGCCACTCGCATGAGTTCCATAATGACTTCTGATTCCGGAGACAGAGCCGCTAACTTCAGATCGCCGTCCCGCTTGAGCGCCTCCTCGAGGCAATGCAGTAGCATCTCGACGCCCGCACTATCCATCGATTGAATCTGAGAACAATCAAAAACGACTCGCGGACGATTCGACTGGAGTAGTGGCCCCAATTCGTGCATGAACGTGTGGACTTCCTGGAGAGTAAGGTGCTCTGGTACCTGCATCACTATAACGGGCCAACTGGTCAACATTTTCCTACCCCTTTTCATTTTTGACTGCTCAAACGTCGGATCGCGAACCGAACTACTTCGCACCTTGCTCCCTCATTGCCGGAATCGATCGGGCAGCTCCGGAAGAAGTCCACAAATTACGATCCACTCCGGATAGGCGTTTGTTCTGTCGCATCACAACCGGATCTCCGATCTTCAGCATGACGCCATGGTGCAAATTCGTCAGAGTGTTGCCATCCACAATCGAGTGCGCCAAATCAAGACCGATGCCTACATAGCTATTTGGCAGGATTGAAGTGTCCTCTACCACGGTTCCGTAATCAACGTGAGAGTCGCGCTCGACGTTGCTGCATCGAGTAACAAGACACTGCTCGGAGATCGTCACATCGCGCCCAATAAATGCCGGCGATACGATCCGCGCTCCTCGCTCCACCTGTGCTCCCTCGCCCATCCAAACTCCCTTTCGCACTTCAAACCCTTGTGGACGGAGACGACACCGCGAGTTGAGGCTGTCCACCACGAGCTGTCGCAAGTCCCGCGGATTCTCCAGGCGATTTACGTAGCCCCGCAGTGGGTAATACGTCGATGTGGCTGATCGCAATTCCGCCAATATGTCTTCGCTCTCAGGAAACCGGGCTGGCTGTCCGATCCACAAGTCCAACGGGCCCTCATCATCAGATGCACGAACCACGCATTCCGCGTGCTCAACATGAAACCGAAATGCGTCGGCGAGATCGAACTCCATGTAAGCGCCAGCTAGCATAATGACCACAGCGTCGACGCCGGCAGATTTGCACCGTGCCAACTCCCTCGCAGCAGCCTTCCATGGGTCGGTCACCGGAGTCACCGCTACATTGGGCCGTTCCTCCAAGGTTTCCATTTCAGCCAAGCTGCTGTTGTAGACCGCGATGCTTTGCACTCCGTCTCGAATCAAACGGTCGACCGTTCGGTGAACGACAGAGATGCCGAGTACATCCACACTCGCCAACGTCTCGCGATGCGTTCCCTTTAGAGCGGACCCGCTTGGACCGCTCTCATTCCCTACAATGACAATCGCATTTGCCACTCGAATCCACTCCCCGGTTTCCGGCAGTGCCGGGATGAAATTACCTTGTGGACGTGGTGGCTAGATTCGTCCCAACCATCTTTGCCATGCGCCGGCGAATCTTCGTTTTAGGGAAAAGCAGAGCTCGCATTTTCAGTTTCGCCTTATGAAGTTGAGACTTCGAATTACCGATCGAGCAATCGAGCAATTGTGCGATCTCGTGATGTTGATAACCCTCAACTTCGTGCAGGGCGAAAATCGTGCGGCATCCTTCTGGAAGCTCGTCGAGGGCACGCCGCAGGGCGATCCGGTCCACGACTCCACTCAGTTCCGGGTCGTTCTTGCCGAAATCGCGATGCAAAGACGGCGATTCGGAATTGACCGGTTCGTCCAAAGAGACCGTGGGGGGAGATTTGCGTCGTCGAAGCTTCATCAGCACGGTGTTAACAGCAACTCGGTAGAGCCAGGTCGAAAACGCGGAGTCACCCCGAAACGAGCTGACGGTGCGGAACACCTGCAGGAACGCTTCCTGGGTCAGATCTTCGGCCTCGGCAACGTCCTTGGTCATCAGGAGACACACTGAGTAAACGCGGTTCCTGTGTTGTTGAAACAGCATCGCAAAGGCTTGCTCATCGCCCAATTGCGCGCGCTTTACCAGGTTGATCTGTGAATCGTCACGGCCCTTCACGCTGGTGGAGGCAATGACATTCGCTTCTGTCGCGGGAATCGCACAGGTCGCCACGGTTTAGTCTCCTTCAGACACTCAAGAGTTTTGTCCGCATGAAGCCAGAACTAGCGAACAACTTAGTCAGAGTAGAGAAAGACGCACCGCGCTCCTATCGGGTCACATCTGTAAACACTTGCAGGAGACGCTGTAAGACTTCCGGTTGTGGTTCGTAAGGAAGAGGTTAGTGTACCGGTGAGGTTGTAACGGGCCGGAGGAAACCGGAGGGCTCAATAGAATACCGCGCATGAATAAGACAAATGCCCGATTGACATTTACGGTTTAGTAAAGATGGAACTCTACTTCCACGCTGATTTGCACGTCGACGGGCTTTCCATCCTTGAGCGCCGGCTGGAAGCGCCATTGCTTCACAGCGTCGATCGCTTTCGTGTCGAGCCCAAAACCTAAACCACGCTGGACTCGAATATCGCGAGGACGGCCTGACGAATCGACAATGAGCCAGAGCACGCAAGTGCCTTGCTTCTTGGCCGCGCGGGCTTCTTCTGTGTAGTCGGGATCAGGCGAGGAGATCGCCGTCGGAGCCGAGATGCCTCCACCCACGCGGTAAACGCCTCCTCCGATGCCACCGCCGCTTCCAGCGCCAACTCCTGCCCCGTGCCCAACGCCGACTCCCCCTCCCGAGCCGGAACCGATACCGCCGCCGGAGCCAGTGCCGTTCGATGGCGGAGCCGAAGGCATGACAGCGGCAGAATTGGTACCGATCGTCGGCATGTGATTCTCTGCCAGATGAACGGTTGGCGGAATCACAACCGTCGGCTCGACGGCGAGCCGCGGCTTTTCATTTCGCATGACAATGGCTGGCGGCGTGATCTGCTGCAGAGCTGCCTTCGGAAGGTGTCCTTTGGGAGCCGGCAATACATCATGGTCGCCGCCGCCGCCACCGCCGCTGATTATTTTCCTAGCTGCGGGTAAGGTGTAAGTGTCGGGGGAAGGAGCAATCAAAGTCACGTTCTGCCGAGTCTCACGTTGCGTGATCTGATGCGACACAAAAATTCCGCTGAGCAGCAATCCGACAACGGCAATATGCACGATCGCCGAAACTGCAACGCCATTGGCCCGGTAATTATTGAACTTTCCCCAGATTTGGTCCCGAGATTGAGACCGGTTCGCGCGCGAGGATGAGCGAAATTCTCGTCCGCGAGGGCGAGCTAGATCTCGGCTTGGCATTTGCAATAAGGGCTCGCCGCTGTAAGCAGAATTATGATGGCCCGACATGAATACTCCTCAACGACCGCTCATCCTGTTCGTACGAAATTTAAGATGCCCGAATACAACTCACGGGTTTGAGGCCGCCGACCAAATTCGAGAATCTTGAGCGTGACTAAAAATTAAAATGGCGGGAACCGCGCTGGCTCCCACCATTTCGTGTTGTCACGGATCGACTCTTGCTTTCGCTAGGCCCGCCATTCACAACCGGCCAGCCAGCAGTAGAACGATCACGACGATCACAACCAGGCCCAAGCCACCACTTGGGTAATATCCCCAAGACCGGCTATACGGCCAGGTTGGCAACGCGCCAAGCAGCACCAAGATCAGCAGCACTACAAGAATCGTGTACATAACTTCTCCCTCCGCGTACTCATAATTTTCAACGTGATTCTTTCAAGCAATTTCATTTCACCAATCGCGACTCTCAACTCGGCTTACTGCGCTGCCGATTCGCCGGTCGAACGGGTGTTCATGCTCGATTCCTTGCTTTGTGCTGCATACTTCCGGACTGCAGCAAGAAAGGGAGCACTCGTGGCCGTAGGCCGGACCTTGCCGCTCAGGATGTCGGCAAATGGCTCGAATTTGCCATACAACAATCGCGTTTCATCCTTGTCCTGCGTGAGCGCTGCTCCACTAAGATCGACGCCGGCGAACAGACCTCTCGCCCTTGAATAGGTCAGCACTTCAGATCGCATCTTGATGTCGGTATCTGCGCCCGCATCGCGACCCACGGGTCCCGCAGCGGCGGAGGCATCCGCCCCGAGCTTGAACTTGCTGGAAAGTAGATGATCCATACCCTGCTGGTTCATAACCACCATAACGAGGTCAACCGCCTGCCCGCCCAATTGCAATCCCCAACTGCCACCAGTGATGGTGATGGGAGCAGGAGCGCTCCATCCGTGGTCGGTGCGGCAGGTGGCGACGCCCTTGCCGTGGTTACCGCCAAAACCTACTGCAATCTTCACCATGGACGGAATCACCGCGATGCACTTGGCCCCACTCATTACCTTGTCAGGAATAGCTTTGTCTGGAGTCGCCATGATTTCGTCAAGAACTTTCGCTGACGCCCCAATTCGTTTGGCGATGTCGGAGTCGTTTTTTTCGTCCTTGTCATCGGCGCACCAGCTCACGCCAACGAAGATCGAACAAAGGCTCAACACTAGGAGACATCTCGACCATCGGGAAGAAATTCGCCTCATCTTTTTCCTCTTCATTCTGTGCTCCACGCGAGCACCCGCTATTCACGATTAACTGCGACACCAACCCTAACCTGCACACGGGATCGCTTCTATCCGGAGTTGCCAGTAAACGACGGGGAGAACTTCCTGATGAGAGGGTGACTCGGCCGCAGCATGCCATCGCAATCCTACGGAGAATCGACCAGACCCGCAGAAAACATACAGGTTTCACAGTATTGTGAATAATCGCATCGAAGACTTAGTCTGCAATCTCTACTCGACACAACGCCCCCCAAGCGGGTGCCGGTCCTCTGGGACGGACCGGCACCTGCTCCTTCCAAAGATTTTTCTAGGTTCGATTTCGGCGGTGCGCCTCTCATACAGCGGCACCCCATACAAGATACAGAGTTGTGTGGATTTCTACGCTCTCGGCGAGTCCAACAGGATTCGTCTTGAATACAAATCTAATTGGAAGAGAGCTTATGCTTTATTGGGCATTGGTCTTCCTGGTCGTTGCGTTGATTGCAGGAGTGCTCGGATTTGCTGGCATCGCTGTCGCCTCCGCTGGCATCGCGAAGATACTGTTCATAGTTTTTCTGGTGCTGTTCCTGGTTTCGCTGATCGGTCACTTTGGTCGAGGCAGCGCAGTCCGGTGAAAGGCCATATCGAGACGTATCAAGGTGAAGGCTCCCTCGCTCAGAGGGAGCTCTTCTTTTTGTCCCCTGCGTGCAACTCACCAATTCACAATCATCTGGCCGTGTCATTCCGCTTTCTGTCGTACTTCGACCTGACGCTGGCTTGATCTGCGGACTTAGACTCGCACCTCGGGTCATATAAGGAGTCAGGATAGCTAGGAGAGCGGGCGGGCAAGGGCGGCTTCCAAGCCGGTCAAACTGCAAAGGCCCGACAAGGGCCGCCGTGTGCAGTCACTCCCATGCGGGACATGCCCGCCCCAATTACGACTCCCAGATTACGAGACGGGACTCCCCATTGGAATAAGTCGAAACACCTACCTACGCAAAAGTCTTTCACAGGGCGGCAGCTAATCCATGGCCGATCTCACCGACGATTTCTCGCAGGGCTGCATCCAACACTGAATATGATGGGATTGGGTCAACAGGTTGCATGGCGTCTGGTGATCGCAATTCCGGTCGCATGTATCGCCTGGACCGTCACTCACGAAGAAGTGTTCCGTGAACCGCGACAATACTGCCAACAGCAATGCACGAGCGCAAAGAGCGTTGTTCGCCGTAAATTCTTCTACCTGTTTACCTGTGAATATTGTTTCAGCCACTACGTTTCAGGAGGAATTCTTCTGGTCACGCGATACAAGTTGCTTTTTCCGGACTGGCGGGGGTATCTCGTCGCCTTCTTTGCAGTAGTCTGGCTCGCAAACCAATACATGAGTATCTACGATCGGTTGCGACTCGACATAAAACACGAGCAGGTGGAATTCAAAGTCGACGAGAAGAAGACCGATAGTCTCCGAACTGCATGACGATCTAGGAAGAAGGAGCGTCGGCTAAACCGTAACCGTCACGCTCTGCGGCTCGTGCCGCCGCGCTGGGATAACGACCTCGACGATAGTCCCCGGGTTGGCATTCGCCAGCCGCAGGCTCCCTCCGAGTTCGTTAACGCGCTGACGCATCCCGCCAATGCCGATCCCGACGCTGTTGGGGCGGAGTTGAATCACCTGCTCTCCGATGCCCTTTCCATCGTCCCGAACCGTGACCACGATGTTTCCCGCTCGATCGAAAACGCTTACCATACCGTTACGTGCTCCCGAATGGCGAAACATGTTCGTGAGGGCTTCTTGAACGATGCGAAAGATCGCAGTCTCGAGTTCGGATTTCAGGCGGCCCAAATCCGGGGGATCAACTTCGAGCCGCACTTCGATTCCGCTCCGCTCCGACAGTCCCTCCAAGAACCAGCGCAAAGCCGAAACCAACCCAACCTCGTCCAACAGTGGCGGATGCAAAAGGTGCGAGATGGACCGCACCTGCTGGATGGCGCGATCCACTAGCTGGCTGGTTTCCGCCGCCGCCTGTCGCACAGAGGGCGATGCATCTTTGGCCAGGATTCCATCCAAAATCATTTTGGCCGCCGCCAGTTCCTGCCCCAGTCCGTCATGAATTTCGCGCGCGATCCGTCGCCGTTCCTCGTCCTGCATCGTCATGAGCCGACCAGAGAGCCGTCGCAGCTCCGATGTTCGGCTGTCCACCAATCGTTCTAATTCAATGGCACTATTACGAATCGACTGTTCCAGCAGTTTGCTGTCATGGATGTCGGAACATGTTCCATACCACTTGAGGATGCCGCCGTCCGCGTCTCGTAGAGGCACTGCCCGAGCACGAAACCATCGATACTCGGAGTCGGCTCCCCGCAGCCGGTATTCAGATTCGTACATTTCGCCGGATTGAACACAGTGCAGCCAGCGCGCCAGCGAATGAGGCTTGTCGTCAGGGTGAACGTATTCCAGCCAGCCTAGTCCGACGGCAGTCCCTGCCGCTGCTCCCGTGTAGTCATAGAATCGGCTGCTAATGTAATCTCGTGTGCCGTCAGCTTGCCTGCTGAAAATGATGTCCGGAGCTGTATGTACAATGGCATCCAGTTCCTGGTTTTTCTGGGCCAGATCGCTGTTCAACTTTTGCAAGTCTAGAGCCTTCTGCTCCAGTTGCAGAGTTCGCTCCGCCACGCGTTGTTCAAGCGCGGTATTAAGCCGCTCGAGCTGAAGTTTCTTGCGGTGCAATTCGGCAAAGACGCGAACCTTCGCACGCAGGACTTCCGGAACAATCGGCACCGATAGGTAGTCGACGGCTCCATGTTGGTAGCCTTTCAGGCGGTCCAAATCCGTCAAATGCACCGCTGAGACAAAGATGATGGCCGTCTTCTGGAAGCGCGGATGCTGGCGGATAATTTCGGCCAGTTCGAATCCATCGATCTCCGGCATGCTGACGTCCATGAGCACAGCGGCGACATCGGTTTTAAGCAACTTCTCCAGCGCCTCTTTGGCAGATGTTGCCTTGATCAGGTTCTCTCCCAGATCGGCAAGAATCGCCTCGTAGCTGAGCAGCTTGCCCGGCTGGTCATCTACCATCAGGATGTTTACTTTTTCTTCGGCGCTCATCAGTCTTTCGACAGTCTGCCCCGCCCCGTAGGATGCGGGATCGTTTTGCTCCGGGATCCTTATGCCGACGCTCATCGATGGAGCCACATGCGCAACGCCGACAGCAGTTGCTCGGTGTTCACCGGCTTCGCCAGATATTCCGAAGCGCCGGCCTCCAGACACTTCTCGCGATCGCCTTTCATCGCTTTTGCGGTTAGGGCGATGATTGGCAACCGACGGAACGAGGCGTTTTGCCGGATGACCTGCATGGTCGCATAGCCGTCCATCTCCGGCATCATGATGTCCATGAGAACGATTGCCACATCTGGAGTTGATTCCAGCATCGAGATCGCCTCCCTGCCAGTGCCGGCCGTCAGGACCGCCATTCCGCGGCGCTCCAGAACACTGCTGAGGGCGAAGATGTTCCTCATGTCGTCATCGACAACGAGCACCTTCTTTCCCACCAACGCCTCATCCGATCGATGCAGACGATCCAGCATTTTTTGCTTTTCTTGAGGTAGATCGGCCACGACTCGATGCAGGAATAGCGCCGTCTCGTCGAGCAGTCGTTCCGGCGACTCGACACCTTTGACAACCACACTCCGAGCAAGAGTGTGCAGGCGCGCATCCTCTTCAGGTGAAAGTTCCTTCCCGGTAAAAACGACAACCGGCAAGTCGCTCACATCGGGGATATCGCGAAGGCGTTCCAGAATGTCGAACCCGGTCATGTCCGGTAGTCGCAGGTCGAGCACTACGCAGTCGAACGCTGCCTTCGAAACCTGTTCCAGCGCAGCCGCGCCGGTCGCGGCTACAACTACGTCAATGTCCTCGTAGCCTAACAGTTCGCGAATGCTTAGTTGTTCCGCTGGATTGTCCTCCACAATTAACAGACGCTTGCGGCGTGGAGCGGCGTACTCCTTGATCCGCGATAGAGCGGACTCCAACTCAACCGGACTCGTCGGCTTGGTCACGAACGCGAACGCCCCACGCGCCAGTCCATGATGCCGGTCTTCATCGAGAGTCAGCATCTGCACCGGTATGTGGCGCGTGGCGGGATCCTGCTTGAGATGGTTCAATACAGTCCATCCCAGCATGTCCGGCAAAAAGACATCCAATGACACAGCCGTCGGATGGAATTCTCGAGCCAGAGCGAGAGCCTCGGCGCCGCGCAGCGCTACCAGCACCTTGAATCCTTTGTCTCGCGAAAGATCGCGCAGGACACGAGCATAGTGCGGATCGTCTTCGACAATCAGCAGCACTGCATCCTCGGGCTGCAGAGTATCGCGGTCGTCCCCAATCTGCTCAACCGGATGCTCCGAAACCACGATTGTGGACAATTTCAACGGTATAGCCGGAGCTTTCCAATCGGAGGGCGCCAGCTTCGACGCCGAAGGCCCCACGTAGGTCAGAGGCAGGTACAAAGTGAAAGTACTGCCCTGGCCCGGAATACTCCGCAATTGAATTTCACCTCCGAGCAAGCTGGCGAGCTCGCGGCTGATCGCGAGGCCAAGTCCGGTCCCGCCGTATTTCCGGCTGGTGCTGGCATCTGCCTGCTGGAAGGCTTCGAAGATGATGCGTTGCTTGTCTGGAGCGATTCCGATTCCAGAATCAGCGACTTCGAAGGCTACAACTGATGCCGCGCCACCGAGAATCGGGTGATCTTCGCTCCACCCCTTGCGAGCCACGGATACCGCGAGACGCACGGAACCGTGTTCCGTGAATTTGAACGCGTTGGATAGCAGATTTTTCAGCACCTGCTGCAGACGCTTCGAGTCTGTAACCAGGCTTCGCGTTAGTTGGGGATCAGCCTGCACCTCGAAAGCGAGCCGACGGTTCTCCGCTTCGTGCCGGAATGGACGAGCCACCATTTCGAGCAGGTTCGAGAAGAACACCTCTTCCGCTTCGACCGAAACAGTTCCAGATTCGATCTTCGAAAGATCGAGAATGTCGCTGATCAGATTGAGTAAGTCCGTGCCGGCGCCGTGAATGGTGCGGGCGAACTCAACTTGCTTCGGAGTCAAGTTGTGATCGGGATTCTCGCTAAGCTGTTGACCAAGCACCAGAATCGAGTTCAGCGGCGTTCTCAACTCGTGCGACATATTCGCCAGGAACTCGGATTTATACTTCGAGGTGAGTGCCAGTTCCTTTGCCTTCTCTTCCAAGGCACGCCGCGCCTGCTCGATTTCCTGGTTCTTACGTTCTACTTCGACGTTCTGCTCGGCAAGCTGCTGAGCTTTTTGCGCCAACTGCTCGTTCGTCTGCTGCAACTCTTTCTGTTGTGTCTGGAGTTCCGCGGCCAATTGCTGCGACTGTTTGAGCAATCCTTCAGTCTGCATCGTGGCTTCAATGCTGTTCAGCACGATCCCGATGCTGGCGGTCAGTTGCTCAAGGAACGCAAGGTGCGAAGCAGTAAACGCGCTGAGAGAAGCCAACTCGATTACCGCCTTCACGCGGTCTTCGAAGAGAACCGGGAGTACGATGACGTTCCGCGGTACCGATTGGAACAGACCGGATCGGATCGGCACCGTCTTTTCAGGAAGGTCTGAAATCAGCATGCGCCGCTTTTCTGCCGCGACCTGCCCCACCAAGCCTTCGCCAATTCTCAATCTGCGCAGGTGTCCGTTGTCGCCGTCGTCGGCGAACGCCGACAGCAAGACCATGCCCGCCGAGTTCTCGGTTTCCATCTGATAGATCACGCCCTGCTGCGCGTTAACCAACGGCGCTAACTCAGACAGCAACATGCGGCCCACAGTTGCCAGATCGCGCTGGCCTTGCAGCATTCCAGTGAAGCGGGCGAGGTTCGTCTTGAGCCAGTCCTGTTCGGTATTTCGGTCGGTGGTGAGGCGAAGGTTGTCAATCATCGTATTGATGTTGTCCTTCAACTCTGCCACTTCGCCGCTCGCTTCGACCTGAATGGACCGTGTCAGGTCGCCTTTCGTCACGGCGGTGGCCACTTCTGCAATTGCTCGGACCTGGTTCGTCAAGTTATCGGCAAGAAGGTTTACGTTACCCGTTAGATCCTTCCACGTTCCCGCAGCGCCCGGCACGTTGGCCTGACCGCCTAAACGGCCTTCGACGCCGACTTCGCGGGCGACCGTCGTCACCTGATCCGCAAACGTGGCGAGCGTTCCTGTCATGTTGTTGATGGTTTCCGCCAGTGCTGCGACTTCGCCCTTCGCGTTCACCGTCAGTTTCTGTGTAAGGTCTCCATTGGCAACCGCCGTGACGACTTTGACGATACCGCGCACCTGTTCAGTAAGGTTGACTGCCATCACATTGACGTTGTCAGTAAGATCTTTCCAGGTGCCGGCTACGCCCGGAACTTGGGCCTGTCCACCGAGTTTGCCGTCGGTTCCGACTTCTCTCGCCACACGGGTAACTTCTGCCGCGAAGGCGTTGAGCTGGTCCACCATCGTATTAATAGTGTTTTTCAGTTCGAGAATCTCGCCTTTCACATCCACCGTGATTTTGCGCGACAAGTCGCCACGGGCCACGGCGGTAGTAACTTCAGCGATATTTCGGACCTGACCCGTCAGGTTGCCGGCCATAGCGTTCACAGAATCCGTGAGATCCTTCCATGTTCCGGCGACACCAGGCACGTTGGCCTGACCTCCGAGTCGACCTTCGCTGCCCACTTCGCGGGCAACGCGAGTTACTTCGGCGGCGAACGAACGCAACTGCTCGACCATCGTGTTCAGCGTTTCCTTAAGCTGCAGAATTTCGCCGCGCACGTCGACAGTGATTTTCTTCGAAAGATCGCCGTTCGCGATCGCCGTGGCGACCTCAGCGATGTTGCGAACCTGGCCCGTGAGGTTACTGGCCATGAAGTTCACGTTGTCGGTGAGATCCTTCCACGTACCGGCCACTCCGGGGACCTGCGCTTGTCCACCCAACTTCCCGTCGGTACCGACTTCACGCGCCACGCGTGTAACTTCACCGGCGAACGCGTTGAGCTGGTCCACCATCGTATTGATAGTGTTTTTCAGTTCGAGAATTTCGCCTTTCACGTCCACCGTAATCTTGCGCGACAAGTCGCCGCGGGCGACCGCCGTTGTTACTTCAGCGATGTTCCGAACCTGGCCCGTGAGATTGCCGGCCATCGAATTGACCGAGTCCGTTAAGTCCTTCCAGGTTCCGGCAACACCCGGGACGTTGGCCTGTCCGCCTAAGCGTCCTTCGGTACCGACTTCGCGGGCTACGCGAGTTACTTCGCCAGCGAATGCGTTGAGCTGATCCACCATGGTGTTGATGGTCTCTTTGAGCAGCAAAATCTCACCGCTCACGTTGACCGTGATCTTCTTTGAGAGGTCGCCGCTGGCGATGGCTGTGGCCACTTCCGCGATGTTTCGAACCTGGCCCGTGAGGTTGCTGGCCATCGAGTTGACGGAGTCCGTGAGATCTTTCCACGTGCCGGCAACTCCAGGCACTTGCGCCTGTCCGCCAAGTTTGCCGTCGGTTCCGACTTCGCGCGCCACGCGCGTCACTTCTGATGCGAATGATCGCAATTGGTCGACCATCGTATTGATGGTGTCTTTCAGTTCGAGAATTTCACCCTTCACGTCGACCGTGATTTTGCGAGACAAATCACCTCGCGCCACGGCGGTAGCTACTTCCGCGATGTTTCGAACCTGGCCCGTGAGATTGCTGGCCATGAAGTTCACATTGTCGGTGAGATCCTTCCACGTACCGGCCACGCCCGGTACCTGTGCCTGTCCGCCCAGTTTCCCTTCCGTACCCACTTCGCGAGCTACGCGCGTCACTTCACCAGCAAACGCGTTCAACTGATCGACCATCGTATTGATGGTGTTCTTAAGCTCGAGAATCTCGCCCTTCACGTCGACCGTGATCTTGCGAGACAAGTCGCCGCGGGCAACCGCCGTTGTTACTTCCGCGATGTTTCGAACCTGGCCAGTCAGGTTTCCGGCCATCGAATTGACGGAATCGGTGAGATCCTTCCACGTACCGGCGACACCCGGCACGTTTGCCTGTCCGCCCAACCGGCCTTCAGTACCGACTTCGCGTGCTACACGCGTTACTTCGCCTGCGAATCGGTTCAGCTGATCGACCATCGTATTGAGCGTTTCTTTCAGCTGCAGGATTTCGCCGCGGACATCGACCGTGATTTTGCGAGACAGGTCGCCGCTGGCGATAGCGGTCGCAACTTCCGCGATGTTTCGAACTTGGCCCGTCAAGTTGCTGGCCATGAAGTTCACGTTGTCGGTGAGATCCTTCCACGTACCACCGACGCCGGGCACCTGCGCCTGACCGCCGAGTTTCCCTTCCGTACCGACTTCGCGCGCCACGCGCGTCACCTCCCCAGCGAACGCGTTTAGCTGGTCCACCATCGTATTAATGGTGTCCTTGAGTTCGAGAATCTCCCCCTTCACGTCGACGGTGATTTTGCGGGAGAGATCGCCACGAGCTACGGCGGTCGTCACCTCCGCGATGTTGCGCACTTGGGCGGTCAAGTTTCCAGCCATCGCGTTCACGGAATCGGTGAGATCTTTCCATGTACCGGCCACACCGGGCACAACGGCCTGCCCGCCCAGCTTTCCGTCCGTTCCCACTTCGCGCGCCACACGCGTAACTTCCGAGGCGAACGAACGCAACTGATCGACCATCGTGTTGATGGCTTCTTTCAGCTGGAGGATTTCGCCGCGTACATCGACCGTAATCTTTCGAGAAAGGTCGCCGCTGGCAACCGCCGTCGCGACTTCAGCAATGTTTCGAACCTGGCCAGTCAGGTTGCTGGCCATCAGGTTGACGTTATCGGTGAGGTCTTTCCATGTTCCTGCAACGTCGGGCACTTGCGCCTGGCCACCGAGTTTGCCTTCGGTTCCCACTTCGCGGGCCACGCGCGTCACTTCTGCGGTAAACACACCCAGCTGTTGAATCATCGTGTTGACGAGGTTGGCAGACCGCAAGAACTCGCCCTCAAGCGGACGACCATCCACGTCAAGCCGCACGGTCTGGGTGAGATCGCCTTGCGCGACTGCTGCGATCGCTCGGGTCACCTCGGCGGTGGGCCGCAGGAGATCTTCCACCAGGGTGTTGACTGAAATCTCCATCTCACCCCAAGCGCCTCTCGACTCGTGAAACCGGGCACGCTCGCGGGTTTTTCCCTGCTTACCAACCGCTTGCCCTAAACGCTTCAATTCCTGGGCCATGTGCTGATTGGCCGCGACAATCTCGTTGAAAGTGTCTGCAACTTTGCCCGCCAATCCGACCCATGTGCCCGGAAGGCGCACCGTGAAGTCGCCGTCGCGCATGCTCTGCAGGCTGGCTAGAACGACAGCGAAATCGAGGCACTCAGCCGCCGGCTGGGGCTTTCCGTTCTTCGGAACAGAGGCAGGAGGTTCAGTGTTTGGTGTGAGCTCATTCATCGCGGATCGTTTCATCGTTTCTCTCAACAAGGAAGCCGTCTCTATCTATAGAAGCGCTGCAAGGATTTTTCCCGAATAGAAAATCGGATTGGTCCGGATTTGCGCCCGAATGTGCGATCGACGAGAAGGTCGATGTCGCTCATTAATAACCGCAGCCAGTTTTTAGGGAAAAATCAGCAACCTCAAAGGTGGGTTCGCCTCACAGGCCCCCAAAATCTGAGGTTACTCGGCGTATTGGAGCAGAACCGTCTGGAGGAATCCCTAAGGTATTTCCTGTAGAAGGTCAGCCGCTGGTACACGTCTTAGGGAGACTCGCGTGATCACGAGTAGCCGCAATAATCTCTCCCAATCAACTGGACGATGGGGTGGCCCGCCGCGCGGTCTTCTATTTACATCGTGCTGATTCGGATGTACCGGCGCAGATCCGGCAGAGAGGAGAAAAATACGTAGCCAGCGAAGAGAACGCCAGCGGTTGCCAGCACGGTTGCGAAACTCAAGACGGGCTTCTTCATGGGGAATCTCCTTTTTCAGCACTTCTTGGATGCCCTCTTGCTGGCAAGCGGCAACCGTACCCCGAATGATTTTGTGTCTGCTGTTCAGATTCTTATTAGACCCCCATTCTAATTTGGGTTGACGTGATTGCTCATCCGTCCTCGCGAGTACATAGATTCCGGGCCTTACCTAGATACCCGACCTGATAGTGACAGTTGACCCTCGCCCAGTATCCTCGCTTGACTGCGCGTCGAGTGGATCCGGGATGAAATGCAAGCCGGGAATCCAAACGCACTCAAACGAGAAAAACACTCTTAATCTAGTCACTCTTAACCAAGGAGACTTCATCATGGCAGGAAAAAATACGGCCGTTTTCGGCATTTACCCATCGCTGACCAGCGTTGAAAATCGGCGTGAATGAACTGAGTCCGCGGGTTTCAGGAACACGGACATTTCTGTGTTGTTCCCCGAGAGTTCCGGAACTCGAGACTTCGCGCACGAAAAGAACACCAAGGCTCCAGAAGGCGCCGCGGCTGGCGCTGGGACCGGCGTCGTTCTAGGAGGCGCACTCGGATGGCTGATGGGTATCGGCGCATTGGCGATCCCAGGTGTTGGCCCGTTCATTGCGGCAGGTCCAATTGTTGCAGCCCTGGCGGGAGCCGGCGTCGCTGGTACGGTGGGTGGAATTGCCGGAGGCCTTATCGGAATGGGCATCCCTGAATGCGAGGCCAAGCGCTACGAGGGGCAAGTAAAGAATGGCGGAATTCTGCTCTCGGTTCACTCGGACAATTCCGATTGGACGAAGCGGGCGAAGGAGATCCTTAAGCGCACAGGCGCGCAGGACATCGCCTCCACCGGAGAAGCAAGCGCAGATGAACCGGCCGACGACGTACAGTTGCGGCGCGCTGGATAAACCTCTGCACCTCGAATCACATCTGCGGTGCTGGGCGGCTAAAGGTCATTCCCCCGCACCGCAGGTGCGCTTCCCCTGGGCCCGGGTAAAAGACGTCGCCTGGAGGTAGGAATTGGTTCGTCCTCAGAATTCCCTAAATTCAACTCCCCTATTGTCCAAATCGAAGCTGATCATCGCGATCGGCGTAATGATTGCGATGCTCTACTTTGGCCGTAACATTCTCATCCCCCTAGCCTTGGCCTTCGTTCTGAGCTTCTTGTTAACTCCTCTGGTTAGCTCACTGCAAAGACTACGTTTGGGCCGAGTGCCATCGGTACTGATCATCCTGGGCTTCAGTCTTGTGCTAACGGCGACCGTAGGCTGGGGAGTCGCGGAGCAATTGCTGGAGATCACCTCCCACATTCAGGACTACAGATCCAATCTGGACAAAAAGATACACTCCTTACATTCGAGGAAAAGCGCCCCGATCGTTCAGGCAACAAACACCATGCAGGAACTGAACCGGGAATTGGCACTGGCTCCGGGGATTGTCGCCGACTCCGCGCAGAGTAACAAGGATGGCACAGTTCACCCTAGCCGCCCGATTCCAGTGCAGGTAGTCGCACCTCCGACGAATCTTCTCGAGGACCTGCGCGCCCTCCTCGGCCCTTTGGCGGGTCCAATCGAAACTGCCGGGCTCGTAGTCATTTTCATGGCGTTCATGCTGATCAACCGGGAAGATCTGCGGAATCGCCTGATACGACTCGGCGGCCAACGACAATTAACAGTCATGACTCAAGCGCTCGAGGAGGCCAGCGAGCGGTTGAGTCACTACCTCTTGCTTCAGCTTCTGGTCAATGGCTGCTACGGTTTGCTGTTCGGAATGGGTCTTTATCTCATCGGAATCCCGCACGCACTGCTGTGGGGCGCTTTAGGAGCCCTGCTGCGCTTTGTCCCTTACCTCGGTACGTGGATCGCAACCGCGCTTCCCATGGCGATGGCGATTTCCGTCTTTCCCGGTTGGAAGCAGTGCTTATTTGCATTCATTCTTTTTGCCGTTCTGGAGCTTTTGGCCGCTAACGTTGTGGAGCCATGGCTCTACGGCTCCTACACTGGAATTTCTCCGCTCGCCATTCTGGTAGCAGCCGTTTTCTGGGGGGCTCTCTGGGGCCCTGTGGGATTGATCCTCTCCACGCCCCTGACGCTGTGCTTGATACTCGCGGGGCGATATTTTCCACAAATGGGTTTTCTCGAAGTGCTGCTGGGAGACGAGCCGGTCCTACGTCCGGAACAGATTTACTACCAACGTCTTTTGGCGATGGACCAGGACGAGGCTAGAAACGTCGCGGATAGATACCTTGAAGAGCGGACGTTGAATCACTTCTATGAATCGGTTCTAATCCCCGCTCTCCGGCTGGCGGAGGAAGACCGTCACTCGGATATTCTCGGCGACCGAGCCAGCGAATTCATCTCTCAAACCACCAGAGAACTGATTGACGACTTGGGGCAGCGAATTCCAGCCGAGGAGCCATCTTCGAAAATACCGTTCGACTCCGCAAACGTCGTTTGCGTCCCGGCAAGAGATGAAGCCGACGAACTGGTCGGAATGATGCTCGCACAGCTGCTTCGACAGAACGGCTTCAATCAGGCGGGTGCTCTCGCGATCGGATCCGTCGAGGAGAGGCTCGAGCAGGTTGTGCGACGCGACGCCGGTGTTGTCTGCGTCTCCGCACTCCCGCCGTTCGCCGTTGGACAGGCCCGTTCGCTTTGCAAGCAACTGCGGGCTCGCTTCCCACAATTGGCTATCGTCGTCGGCCTTTGGGGATTTGCCGGGGGCGTTCCGAAAGCCCCGGAACGAGTGGGGCCGTCCTGCACAGACGCGGTGTGCACTAATCTTTCTGAAGCTATTCTGCAGATTCAACGACTGGCTGCGAACTGTTCAAGTGAGCCTGCGGAAGAAAAATCGAACCATCTCACTTCTCTAACACCAGATCGCGAACATACGCAAGGCACTGCAGTTATTTTGCGGTGACCTGCAAGAAATAGCGGGACATCGCCGGTTGGCGAATGCCCCGCTTTTGCGTTGCGTTAATGCAAGCCCCTACCGCGGTCTGCCTTCAGGTGAGTGCGAAGGTGAGTGGCTTGGACTGCGGAAAGTCCATGGGGTGAGCTGGAAAGTTCATTGAGCCAGCAGGGAAGCTGGCCCATTGGGTCAGGTCGAACGTTGTAAGACGTCTAAATATCCGCGGTCAGGCGGCACGTCTCCCCATTACAAAGTGCAAGATCAGCGAAATCACTGCGAATACCAGAAGCAGGTGAATCAGTCCGCCCGCGACGTGAAACACGGTGAAACCACCGATCCATGCGATCAACAAGATGATGAACAATATCGACCAGATGCTCATTTGCTTCTCCTAAGCTCGAAGATTGACTCCACCACTCGGGTCGAAACCGTTAGACTCGAATCACCCAAGGAATAACCTTCCAACATTAATTCCGGGGCAATGAAATGTCAGTAACGCGAATCTCGTATCCGTCCGGGGAAATCTGTGTACGGCATAGGGAGTTCTACTGGAGGAATGACACCGGTAAATCCTTCCTGAAGTGCCGCGATTCCGAGGGTCGGCTCCTGCGGAATGCACGAAAGCAACTCTGGGCCGATCTGAGCAACTAATGAATGCTCGTGTTAGCCTTCTGACGAAGCGGAGATTTTGGGGCGACGGGGAGATTAAGGACGGACACCAGGCCAGCGATCCTCAGCTATATGCACACGTCAGACGTTTACTCGATGACACGATTCCGTTCTCATCTTTATAGATCCCGTCAGGCCTGCCTTCGTTTGCTTGTGCTTCTCTCCTTAATTAGTCTGTGCCCTGCTTACTCAGTGCTATCCCATGAAGAAGTCGTCGACCTCGTATGGAAGGACAATCTTCAACCGCTTCTCCTTCAGCGTTTTCCAGCTTCGACCCCGGACGATCTCAAGAGGGCACACGCTTTCGCCTACGGCGGATCGCTCGTGCAGGACATGGGTTATTACCCTTTTGGCAACAAGTATTTCAGCGATCTCACCCATTACGTGCGCAGTGGCGACTTCATCCTGAACCTGGTCAGCGAATCGAGCAATCTGGAGGAGTACGCGTTCGCTCTTGGGGCGCTTGCACACTATTCCGCGGACAACATAGGACATCCCATCGTGAATCAGGCAGTCGCGCTGGAATTTCCGAAGCTGCGACGAAAGTACGGCAAAGAAGTAACCTACGAACAAAATCCAAAAGCTCACATCCGGGTTGAGTTTGGCTTCGACGTAACCCAAGTGGCGAGGAATCGCTACACATCGGATCGGTATCACGATTTCGTCGGCTTCGAGATTTCCAAACCGGTATTGGAGAGGGCCTTCCAAGACACGTATGGAATTCCGCTCTCCCAAGTGATCTCAAACGAAGATCTCGCCATCGGCACCTTCCGCCGTGCCATCGGCCGCGTTCTTCCCGAAATGACCAGAGTTGCCCTGCTGGCTCGCAAGAAAGAAATCGTAAAGGAAACTCCGAATTTCAACTCTCGCAAGTTCCGTTATTACCTTTCGCGAGCGAACTACAACCGGGAGTGGGGTAGGGACTATCGGCGACCGGGAACTGGAACACGGATTCTGGCCTTTTTTCTCCGATTCGTGCCGAAGGTCGGTCCGTTCAAGGCGCTGGACTTTAAAATTCCCACTCAGAAAACCGAAGATTTATATATTGCAAGCGTCGACCACACCATCGAGAACTACAAAGGTCTTCTCACCGATGTCGAAAAGAAACAACTTCATCTCACCAACACAGATTTCGACACGGGACAAATGACTCACGCTGGTGAATACGGCCTCACCGATAATGCCTACGCTCGTCTGCTCGACCAGTTGGCTCACGACAACTTCAGTCAGATTACGCCGGAACTCCGCGACAACATTTTGACGTTTTACAGCGACCCCAATGCTGCACTGTCTACGAAAAAAAATGCAACTGCTTGGACCAAAACCCAAGACGAGATTCAGCGATTAAAAACAGCGACTCCGAAGGAAACTCCCCCGGCGCAAATTTCGGAGATCGGCGACTAAATCGGTATAGCTCGCCATTCATCCCCAACCCCCCGGCCCAATCGGGCAACCAATTGAAAGCAGTTCTTACAACAAGCAAGTGCGCCGAGACGCGCAAAAGGGAGGTCTATTTTATGGCAGATGATATGGAAAAAAACCGCCAGCAGAGTGGACAACAGAGCGGGCAATCCGGCCAACATGGTACCCAGTCCGGTCAGCAGGGTCAAAAGGGCCAGACCGGTGAGGGCGCCCAACAGGGCGGACAGCCCGGCCAGCAAAACCAACAGAAAAAAAGTGGCCAGAATCAGGAAGAGAGCGAGAATCTGGACCGCCAGCGCCGCGCATCCTAATTCGCTGCGCGAGTGTGACAAAAGTCCCGGCGTCGGCCGGGACTTTTCTTTTTTGGTTTCTTCTTTGGCGCAGCCATCTGGTTTAGCCAACCGGAGCAGATGGCTGCAGATCGAATCAGTTCGCTCTGTCCCGCCGTCGACGATTCCCCTGTAAAATTGAAGTGTCCAACTCCGGAGCAACTTCCTCCTTGTCATTTCTTGACCAACTGAATCCGCAGCAGCGCGAAGCCGTCGAAACCACCGACGGGCCCATATTGATTCTGGCCGGTGCGGGGAGCGGGAAAACTCGCGTCATTACGTATCGGATTGCGTATCTGATCGAGAACAAGGGCGCGATGCCGGAGTCCATTCTCGCGATGACCTTCACCAACAAAGCTGCCGCCGAAATGGGCGAGCGAGTCGACAAACTGGTGGGCGGCCTGAGCATCGCCAAGCCGGTCATCTCTACTTTCCATTCTTTTTGCGTGCGCATGCTGCGCCGCGACATCGAGGCCCTGCGTGTTCCATCCGCCACACCTAGACAGCCGCCGATCGGACACACGAAAAACTTCGTCATCTATGACGAAAGCGATCAGCAGTCGGTGATCAAAAGCTTGATGAAGCGCTTTGGCCTCGACGATAAGCAGCTCACCCCGCGGACGGTTCTCTCGCGCATATCGTGGGCGAAGAACCATATGCTCGATCCCCAAGAACTTTATCTTCAGTCGGCTGATCCCAAGACGGAGCGGATCGCGCATCTGTTCGAGGAATATCGGAAGGAATTGCGCAAGGCAAATGCCCTCGATTTCGATGATCTGCTGCTCGAGGCCGTACGCCTTCTCAAATCCGCGCCTCAAGTGCGCGAGTACTACAACCGGCGCTTCCAGTATCTATTGATCGACGAATATCAGGATACGAACCGGCCTCAGTACGAACTCATGCGCATGCTTGCCGGCGAACACCACAACGTCTGCGCCGTGGGCGACGAGGATCAGTCCATTTATTCCTGGCGTGGAGCCGACATTCGCAACATTCTCGAGTTCGAGAAGGATTTCCCCGAAGCGAAGATCATCCGGCTCGAGCAGAACTACCGTTCGACCCAGAACATTTTGCAGGCAGCGTCCGCGGTCGTCGCGAACAACGTCCGACGTAAAGGCAAAAACCTTTGGACCTCACGCCAGGGCGGCACGAAGATCGGTTACTACGAGGCTCCGGACGGGGAGAACGAAGCGCTCTTCGCTGCCGACCGGATCGCTAAGTACTTTCGAGAAGCCACGGAACACGGCGAAACGCCTCGCGCCGCGGTGCTCTACCGCACAAATTCGCAATCGCGTCTGTTCGAAGAGGCAATGCGGCGCTACGGTTTGAAATATCACGTGGTGGGAGGGTTCTCGTTCTACGAACGCGCCGAGATCAAAGACATGATCTCGTACCTCAAAGTGATCCTGAATCCCGACGACTCGATTTCGGTGCTGCGGGTGGTCAATACTCCGGCGCGCGGGATCGGTAAGGGCACCATCGATACTCTGGAGCACCTCGCGCTTGAAACCGGCAAATCGCTATGGGGGGCCATTGGAGAAGCGGTCCAGCGTCAGTTGTTGCCTCCTCGAGCCGTCGCGTCGCTCAAGAATTTTCAGCAGCTCATAGAAGACGGCAGAGCAATGATCGCGGGAACGTTTGTGGATCAGTTGGATCAAAGTGCCGGGGGCTCACCCACTCCAGAGCCGACAGATACGCAAGCGCCCGCAGCCATCACGGAAGACTCCAGCAACCGCGCAGATGACGCTGCCGCCTTTGATCCCACAGAGTTCGGTAATTTTTCATTCGATTTCGGAGCAGCCGAGGGCACCGAAACGGTTCCTGAAGTCGAAGCCGTTGAGCCGGATGGGCTGGCGCAAGCCGCGCCCTCCACCGAACCGCCTCAGGGGGCGGAGGCCGCGAGTGCATTCCCGGTGCCGACGGTCAGCACGGCTGACATTCTCAAGTTCTTGATCGACCGGACCAGCTACATCAAGCTCCTTGAGGAAGAAGACACGCCTGAGGCCTTCTCCCGCATTGAGAATCTGCGGGAACTGGACAACGCCGCCATGGATTCGCGGGACCGCGCCGAAACGCTCGACCAATTCCTCGATCATGCTGCCCTGATTGCGGATACGGACGACTACGATGAGCGCGCGCAGATCACACTGATGAGCCTGCACGCGGCGAAGGGACTTGAATTCCCTCTCGTGTTCCTCAGCGGGCTTGAGGAAGGACTCTTTCCGCACTCACGCACTATGCTCGTCCCCGAAGATATAGAAGAAGAGCGTCGGCTCTGCTATGTGGGTATGACTCGGGCGATGGACCAGTTGATCTTGACCCGGGCTGTCTATCGTCGCCGATACGGAACCGATCTCCCCGAAGCCAGCGTACCCTCGCGATTTCTGGAAGAAGTGCCTGGGCCTCTTATCGAGGGGTTGGGAACCTCCCGGTCTCGCGCCGGTTCCTTTGACCGCCCAACGGTACGAAACCGCGACGTTGAGAGCGCTCACTATTCTTACGAAGATGAGGACCAGAGCGCATCCTGGCACGGCAACGAGGCCCCTCGAGATAGCGCCCGCGCTTCGAAGGCCACCGCCGCGGCCCGAGCCTACAACTCAATCGAGAACATCGCTGAATTTTTCGCCAGCCGGGGCAAGAAATTCACCGTTCCCAAGACGCCAGTGGAAGAACCTACGGGCAAGCGGGGATTTCGCCCGGGCCAGAGAGTTCGACACCCCAAGTATGGCGAAGGAACGGTCTACCAGCGCGAAGGAGAAGGCGAAGAAGCCAAGATTACGGTACAATTTCCACGCTTCGGCTTGAAGAAGCTTGTGGAAAAGTACGCCCAGCTGGAACGGGCATAGATCCCGTGCAGTTCGGTGCCGGAGAACGCTTCGGCCAGTTTCCGCCATTCTGAGCAACAATTTCTGATTGGAAGAGGATAAATAAATTCATTCATGGCAAACACGACAAAACTAAGCAAAGACGAACGCAAGAAAGCTAAACGAACCGCGCGCAAGAAGAGCAAGACAGAAAAGCCTCTGAAGCCCCGCGACTATCCTCGCGGATCGAAGAAGCCTAAGGTCAAGAAACTGGCCCGAGGCCAGGCGAAGCGGTAAAGATAGCATTCAGCGCTCAGCACTTGGCATTTGGCCAGTCGGTTCCAAACCGACGCATCCCGGTCGAATGCCATGTGCCAGAGGGCTCCCTGCTAGTTGTGCCGCTGAGGAGAAACGTTCCCTTTGTCACAGCCGACAACCACTCAACCTCCTGCCAAAGAAGTTGTGCGCACCTCTGACAATCAGCTCTTTTGCTGTAAGTCGATCGACAAGCTGATCTCGGATTCTGAAGATCCTGAGCGCAGGCTGAAGAAAACTCTCGGCCCGCTCTCTCTCACCGCCCTTGGCATTGGGGCGGTAATCGGTTCGGGCATTTTCACCGTAATCGGCACGGCGATCGCCGGACAGAAGTTCGACACTTCGTCGATCCTCAACGCACCCTTGCTCGATTACATGATCCGGCACCATGCCACGCTCGGCAGGCCGGGGGCGGGTCCGGCATTGGCGCTTTCGTTAGTTTTGGTTGCGATCGTTTGCGGCTTTACTGCTCTGTGCTACGCAGAACTCGCCTCAATGATCCCCATCGCGGGCAGTGCATACACCTATACCTACGCGACGATGGGAGAGCTGATCGCCTGGATCATCGGCTGGGACCTGATTCTCGAATACGCGGTCAGCAACATGGCCGTAAGCGTGGGTTTTGCCGCCCATCTGGTTGGCATGTTCGATTGGTTCGGATGGCATCCCGCGCTGCGTTGGATTTCGCCCGCGTACCTCCCTGGCGGCCTCACGGATCTGAAGGGAGACGTCCTGTACGCGCCCGGCCTTCACTTTGGATTCGACATTCCCGCGTTTCTGATCGTGATGATCCTGACGGTCGTTCTGGTGCGGGGCATCCGCGAATCCACCGAAGCCAACAACACCATGGTGATTCTCAAGATCGCCGCGATCCTGGCGTTTGTCATCGCAGGCGCACATTTTGTGAACCCGGGAAACTGGCATCCCTTTGCCCCACAGGGCTGGTCGGGCATTCTGACCGGCGGCTCGATCATTTTCTTTACGTATATCGGTTTCGATTCCGTATCAACCGCGGCGGAAGAGGCAAAGAATCCGCAGCGCGACTTGCCCATCGGGATCATAGCCACCCTGGTGGTATGTACGGTCCTCTACATCTCGGTAGCCGTCGTGCTGACCGGTCTGGTGCCATGGCAGTCCTTGCTCGATGACGCTGCCCCGGTAGCCAACAGCTTGAAAGCTCTGGTCGCTCACACGGGCTCGAACACACTGCGCTGGATCGAACTCGGCGTGCTGTTCGGCGCGATGATGGGGATGATTTCTTCGCTGCTGGTGTTCCAACTTGGACAGGCCCGCGTGTGGTTCTCCATGTCACGGGATGGCCTGCTGCCCAAACTCTTCGGACGCGTTCATCCTCGCTTCCGTACGCCCTCGACCGCGACATGGATCGCCGGCTTCGTTGTCGGCATTCCCGCCGGGATCCTCGACATCGGCACCCTGTCCGATCTTTCCAACATCGGCACGCTTTTCGCGTTCGCCCTGGTTTCGATCGGCGTGATCATCCTGCGCTATCGGGATCCAGGCAGGCACCGCGGATTCCGCGCCCCGGGCGGCATCGCTGCCCCCGTACTCAGTGTTCTATTCTGCGTTCTGCTGATGTCCGGGCTTCCGATTTTGACTTGGCTGCGTTTCTTCGCATGGCTGGCTATCGGATTGACGATCTACTTCATGTACAGCCGTCATCGAAGCGAGTTCGCCAAGAAATAGGGGCGCTACTTCGCCCACTGCGTGGCCAGGAATAAATACCTATCCCGCAAATCGTCTTTGTGCGCACTCGACTTCGCGTCTAGAAACATCACCTGCCAGCCGTCCGCTGCCGAGTACACGGGCCACTTCGGCAGCCCGGGACCGTTGGGATCCCCGCTGCGGGCGAAGTTTGACCAATACTTCTGCATCTCTTCGCTGAGCTCGCGGTCTTCAGCGCGCCACGGAATTCCTGCCTTCGAATCCAGTTGCCCAAACACGTACTCAATTTCGGAAGAGTGATACGCCCCCATCTTGGGAGCGTTCGGAGTCGCAGGCGGAAGAGCGAGATCGAAGCGGTATCGGTAGATCGGCTGCTTGCCGGTCTTACTTTGCACCTCCATCCAGTCCCAGGTGGAGAATGCGATGAACTTATCGCCTGCGAAATCCTGCGCGGAACGAAGCGTTTGCTCGTCCGAGCCCGCTGGATACAGCCGCAAGAATTCTCCAGCCTTGTTCCCGAAATCCTTTTGTGCGTTTGCCTTCAGGCTGTCAGCGGTAGGCTTCTGCGGAGCGAAGGCGATCTCGAAGCTGCCTTCGTCATGGTTCCACCCAGCCAGCACGGGGACGTCGTTCTGCTTGCCCGCAGCAAAAATAGCTGGAACAGATTCCGGCAGAAAGTAGCCGTCGACGTCTGGGCCAAAAGCAAAACCCTCAGGCCCAGGCTTGCCGAAAACCTCCGGCAATTTCTCCGCAGGCACTGCTCGCAACTCGGCTAAAGTCGATACTCCCAGCTTCTCGCTGACGACCTTCGCGTCCTTCTCTTCGCGAGCCGAGAGCGGCTCGAACGATAAGCCGCCACTGTGGAACGCGGCGCCACTCTCGCCAATTGCTTTTTGGAAAAGGCCCTTCGCCAACGGGGAGGCCATCTGCGCGCTCACGGAGAATGATCCGGCACTCTCGCCGAAAATCGTGACGTTTCCCGGATCTCCGCCGAACACCGCAATATTTTCGTGCACCCACTTTAAAGCCGCCAGTTGATCCAACAGACCGTAGTTGCCTGCTGAATTTCGCGCCGATTCTTTCGCCAATTCGGAGTGCACGAGAAAGCCGAAGATGCCCAGGCGGTAATTCATGGAGACCACCACAACGCCTTGCTGCGCCAGGTGTGTGCCGTCCTGCCTTCCCTCTGACGTGGATCCGGCCACGAAGCCGCCGCCGTAGATCCACACCATCACCGGCAGCGTCCTCGAGGAAGCCTTTGCCTGCACCCAGACGTTCAGCGTCAGACAATCTTCGCTGCCTCCGGTGTCGCGAAAATTCATATCGCCGTAAACTTTCCCTTGCAGACAGTGCGCGCCGAACTCTGTGGCTTTGCGGACTCCATCCCATTTCGCGGCGGGGACCGGAGGCTTCCATCGCAGGTCGCCCACCGGCGGTGTCGCATAGGGGATTCCAAGAAAAGCTTGGACTGCCCCGTCGTCTTTGCCCTCGACAACGCCAGAGCCAGTTTTCACTTGCAGATCTGACGACGACGCCAGCATGAACGTAGCGGTGGACAAGATGAATGAAATCGACAAGGACCGCCGGACGAGTGATCGCTTCATGGCATCTCCCTCGGACAAACGAGAACAACGGATTGTAAACGAAACGTCCGGAGAGTGAAGTCCGAGACTCCCTCGCAAATCCTGCGGCCGCCATCTACAATCTGACATTATGTCCGCCTCCGCAAACCGCCCGCCCAATGCGTTTATCCGTCAGCTTCCCAAGGCGGAGTTGCATTTGCACCTGGAAGGTGCCGTCGAACCGGCCACTTTGCTTGAACTCCGGCGGCGGCACGGCGACACGGCCACCCTAGCCGAGACCGAATCGTTGTATCGCTATACCGACTTCCCCAGCTTCCTGATGGCGTTCAAGGAAGTAAGCGCCCATCTGCGTGGACCTGAAGATTACGAGTTGGTCACCCACCGCCTGATGCAACAGCTAAAGGAAAACAACGTTCTGCATGCGGAGGTCTACGTCGCGGTTGGAGTCTGCCTTTTTCGGAAACAGGATTTTGCTGCGATCTTTGACGGGATGGAACGCGGTCGGACCCGTGGAGCGCGCGATTTCGGCGTTTCCTTGCTTTGGATTTTCGACGCCACCCGCCACTTCGGAGTGGAAGAAGCGCAAAAGGTTTTCGAACTGGCAGTACTCAACAAGAGCAGACACGTCGTTGGCGTAGGCATCGGGGGCGACGAACAGAAAGCCCCGCCCGAGCTTTTCCGCGGTGTCTATGCATACGCCGAAGATCACGGCCTTCGACTGACGGCGCACGCTGGAGAAATTGCATCTCCGGAATCCATTTGGGGCGCGCTCAACCTGCACGCAGAACGAATTGGACACGGCCTCAGCGCCGCGCAAGACCCCGATCTGATCGAGGAGCTTGCGTACCGGCAGATTCCTGTGGAGATTTGCCTGACCAGCAATCTCCGCACCGGTGTTTGCAAATCCGCCGCCGAGCACCCGACGAAGAACTATTTCGACCAGGGCGTCATGATCACGCTCAACACGGATGATCCTGCGCTGTTCGGCACCACCCTGTCACGCGAGTACCAGCTTGCCCAGGAGACGTTCGGATTCACTGACGAACATTTACGTGAACTGGCACGGAACTCGTTCGAAGCGTCGTTCTTGCCCGCGGAGAAAAAGTTGGAGCTTTTGAGCCTGTTCGACGCCGCAGTGGCAGGTTAATTCATCGCACCGAAAACGGATCCATCGGTATGGCCGTTCGTCCCGTCGTCCAACTCGGTAATCCGCTGCTTCGAGAGAAGTCCGCTCCAGTCAACGACATCACGTCGGTGGAAGTCCAAGATTTGGTCAAGGACCTCAGCGATACTCTCCGTCACTGGCGATCCGCGACTGGTTATGGACGCGGCATCGCCGCTCCGCAGCTCGGAGTGCTGCGGCGAGTCATCTTCCTCCAGCTCCCGGATGCGGAACCCTGGCCGCTGATCAATCCGGAGATCGTCCGGCACAGTGAAGAAAAGATCGTCGTTTGGGACGCCTGCCTGAGCTTCCTCTCAATCTTCATGCAAGTCGAACGCTTCCGCGAGATCACGGTGCGCTATCAGAATTTGCGTGGTGAAACTCTCGAATTCCATGCCGGCGAAGATCGCAACCTTTTCGAACTCTTGCAGCACGAGATCGATCACCTCGATGGCATCCTGGCCATCGACCGCGTTATCGACCCCAAAACCATCTGCACCCGGGAAGAATTTGAGAAGCGCTATCGCGATGCCAGCCCTTACGTGGAGACAGCGGCTAGGTGAACAGCCCGATGGATAAAGGTCTTCAACTCGGCGCCAAGTGGCATGACGCCGACGTTCGTCAGATCCGCATTGCTTGCTCGAACGGCGGGTTCGGCGGTATGGCGGACGCCTACGTCGGGATAGGCGAATTAGAGCAAGCTGCGCAGACACTCCGAGGGTTTCCGCGCAGCGCAACAGACAAGCGTGAAGTTATCTTTGGACAATTTGGTCCTGAAATGGCTGGCGGCGCTGCCAGCATGCGGTTCTTCTGTGCTGACGGAGCTGGGCACGCACACGTCGAGATAAGGATGGAGGCAGGCCGGCAGCTCGCAGGCATAACTCAGTCCGTTTTTGGTGCTTCGAATTGAGCCGGCCTCCCTAGACATGTTTATCGCAGATCTGCTTCGGCTTGAGGCCGAAAAAAATGGTTGCGCGCTATTTCGCGAAACTTAACGAGGACGCGAATCTGGAACTTCACCCGAGGAAGCGATTACCTGAGGGATTTCGATCAAAATGTTGAACATCGGCATCGTCGCGTGCAGCACCGAGGGAGCCGCGCTCTGCTATCGCACCATTTCGCTAGAGGGATCACAGCTGCTCGGGCCTCATGACCATCCCGAAGTGTCGCTTCATTCCTTCTCTCTCGCCCAATACATGAAGAGCATCGATCAAAGCGACTGGGCGGGTGTGGCAGAACTCATGCTGGCTTCGGCCGAAAAGCTGGCCCGATCCGGCGCCGACTTTCTGATTTGTCCGGACAATACGATCCACCAGGCATTCGATCTTGTGGAACATCGCTCGCCGCGCCCGTGGCTGCATATGGCACGCGAAGTGGCCAAAGAAGCGCAGAGGCGCCAGCACAAGCGGCTCGCCGTGCTTGGCACGCGATACTTAATGGAAGGACCTGTCTATCGAGACACGCTGAAGGCGGCCGGAATCGAGCATCGCGTTCCCGCTCCCCAACAGCGCGAGCGCATCAATCAGATCATTTTCGATGAACTGGTGAAAGGCCAATTCCTGCCGCGAGCGCTAGCGTACTACGTTGAGGTCATCCGAACACTGAAGGATGAAGGCTGTGACGGAGTTGTTCTCGGGTGCACCGAGATCCCTCTGCTCGTCACTCCGGAATCCTCGCCGCTACCCACGCTGGATTCCACGCGATTGTTGGCTCGTGCAGCGCTGCGAAAAGCGGTTGAGGGCTAGCCCAGGCATTGCTGAATGGAAGAACAGATCAAACTCAAGTTTCGCTTGCTTGTCGGCGCGTATGCAATCGTTCGCTTCGTGCCGGATGCTTCGGTACCTCTATGGGCCACGAAGGGTGAGTTCACTTCGATTTCGCATACCAGAGACGAACTCTCGATCGTTTGCCTTGCCGAAAATGTCCCGAAGGAATTGAACTCACCCCTCCGCTGGATCTGCCTGAAACTCGAAGGCCCGTTTCCCTTCTCGCAGACCGGAGTGCTCCTCTCGTTCATTGAGCCACTCTCTAGCAGCGACATTCCGATCTTCGCCATCTCGACCTACGACACAGATTATGTATTGATCCAGGAAGAATTCACAGATTCCGCCTTGGAAAGGCTGCAAAAGGCCGGACACGAGCGGATCGCCTGACGACTCTCGATTTACCACCGTTCGCACCAGAATTTCCGCCGGCGGCTGTTATCCGCCCATGCAACAGGGTAGCGCCTGTGTTGTAATAGAAGGTATTACCCGCATGCCTTCTGCTCTGACAATCCTGCGCCGCCGCGCTAAGGCCTTGCACCGTAACCTGCGCGGGGCAAAGATGGCCGCCAACGCGTTGGCCTCAACGGATCATCCTCTGCTGGCGCACATTATTCCGATGCGCCGCTGTAATCTCGCGTGCACCTACTGCAACGAGTTCGACGACTTCTCCAAGCCGGTGCCGATCGAAGAAATGTATCGTCGGATCGATAAGCTCGGCGCTCTGGGCACAGCGGTCGTTACAATCTCTGGCGGCGAGCCTTTGATGCATCCCGAACTTGACGACGTGATCCGCCGCATTCGCGCCAACGGTATGATCGCCGGGCTCATCACCAACGGCTATCTGCTGGTTCCTGAGCGCATACAGCGGCTGAACCGCTCAGGGCTGGAATGGCTGCAGATTTCCATCGACAACGTTAATCCTGATGACGTCTCGAAGAAGAGTCTGAAGGTGCTCGACAAGAAGCTGCAGTTGCTGGCCGAGCATGCCGACTTTCATGTGAACATTAATTCAGTGGTCGGCGGGGGCATTACCCATCCGCAGGACGCGCTCGTCATCGGAAAACGTGCGGTGGAGCTTGGTTTTACCTCGACGATCGGCATCATTCACGACGGCAGCGGGCAGTTGCAGCCGCTGGGCGACGAAGAACGCCGCATCTATCACGAGATGCAAGCGCTCGAAAAAAGCAGCTTCACGCGGATCAATGCGTTTCAGGACAACATCGCCAAAGGCCAGCCCAACGACTGGCGATGCCGCGCGGGGGCCCGCTATCTTTACATTTGCGAGAACGGGCTCGTCCACTACTGCTCACAGCAGCGCGGTTATCCGGGAGTTCCGCTTGAAACCTATTCGCGGGAGGACCTGCGCCGCGAGTATCTCACGGAAAAACCCTGCGCCCCGAACTGCACGGTCTCATGCGTGCATCAGGTATCGATTTTCGATTCCTGGCGCGCTCCGCAGAATCCCGCACCAGCCAGTCCTGCTGCACCCGCGGAAGAACTCGTTCAGATCAGATAAGAGTGCATTCGAGCTGTTGCTTCGCCGTTCATCCCAATCTAGGCGGCCAAATGCCAAGTGCCAACCGGCCAAGTGCTGCCTCATCGAGAGCTTGTGCCGTACTCCGATTATTATTTCTTAGGCTGCGCCGACGGCGGCAAGATGCCGTTGAGTCGCAAATACATTGCCGCGGCTCCGTAGTGATCCGCCCAACCGCTGGCTAAGCCCAACGCCGCCATCGCGCGAGGAAATTGCCGGCCACCAAACAGTTCAACACTGTCGCCCAGCTTCGAGTCGTCCATCTTGCTCAACGCGTCGCTGCAGAAGCTGTACGATGCCTTCACTGCGGCAACTAACTGGTCCTTGGAATCAGTTTCTTTTGGCTCGTCCACTTTCGGCGCGGGAACATCCGCCGCCTTGGAGCAGAGAAAATTATTCGACTCGGCGATGTGCACAACCAGGTGCGCAAAGGGTATCTGGTCGGGTGTGGGTTTATACGAGAATTTGTCCGCGGGCATGGCTTCAATTGCGCCAACGGTATTATTTTGTGAACGCTGCAACAGCATGCGGAGCGAAGTTGCTACCGGATCTTTGGTTGGTCCTTGCGGCGCAGCCGGCGTCTTGGCGGCTGGAGCTTGGGAAAAAGCGAACGTGGTGCAGACAACGAAACATGCAATCGGGAGAATGCGTTTCACGGAAGTCCTCCTGGAGCTTCCAGCATATACCGGCGAGCATGGAACGGTCACCAGCCCCTCGTTTCCGGTTTTCAACATTCGCTCGTGTCACAATTACGCCAATGCCGCACGCCCCCATTCCCGCCTTTCTCTACGGAAGCGCCTGGAAAGAAGATCGAACCGCGTCCTTGATCGAACTAGCGCTTCGAACAGGCTTTCGAGGGATCGACACTGCCAACCAGCGCCGGCACTATGTAGAGGCTGGAGTGGGCGAAGCGCTGTCCGCCGCTTACTCGTCGGGGGTCGTAACGCGCCAAGACGTCTTTCTCCAAACCAAGTTCACCTATCAGCGCGGACAGGACCATCGCTTGCCCTACGACCCTTCAGCTAGCCTCGCCGATCAGGTCGCGCAAGCGCTAGCCAGCTCGCTGGAGCATCTTGGGGCTGATCATGTCGACAGCTACGTACTGCACGGCCCGTCGTCGAACTACGGTTGGACCGAAGCAGACACCGAAGTCTGGGAAGCAATGCAGAAGGAACGCGACACCGGACGCACTCACCTGCTGGGCGTCAGCAACGTTTCGTTAGGACATCTGGAGCAAATGAAAGCTGCCGGAGCAGAGATGCCGGCATTCGTGCAGAACCGTTGTTTCGCCCGGCTTGGCTGGGATCGCGACGTGCGGTCATTCTGCCGCGAACACAAAATCATTTATCAGGGATTTTCGCTTCTCACCGCGAATCCCGAAGTTCTAGGCCACCCGCCATTTGTGGACGTCGCCGCAAGACTGAATGCGACTCCGGCGCAGGTCGTCTTCGCATTCGCGAGGGCAGTCGGAATGCTCCCGCTCACCGGCACTTCAAGCGCCGACCACATGAAACAGGATCTAGCTAGCGTGCGGTTGACTATTCCACCCGAACTGGTGAAGTCGATCGAATTGATCGCTGGATGAGCCGCAAGTAATAGGGATAACGAGCGGCGCTAGTCTATGAGAATGCCGCACCAATCCCAGCCCCTGCCAAGGTGAACACCGCCCACCACCCGAAGACAATCGCGAATGAAGTTCCGCGCTTCACTTTGCTGACGCAAGTAAATCCAATCGCACTCAACGCAAGCGTCCAGATCATGAATATATCGAGCGCTGAGGCCACACCGTACAGGAAGACATTCTCGCCCGGGGTCATGAAATATCCCGGATTGGTGGCGACCGGATTCTGGAACGAAAACGAATCCGGGCTCATGCCGGCGACGACAGACAGCAGCGCCAGCAGGCTTTTCAACATGAGAGGAAGTGCGGAATATATGACAATCGCCAGAGAGACCTTAAACGTTACATCGGCCCCCGCCGCGAACTTGAAGGTGGCAAACAGCACTGCAGCGATGATCACCCAAATAATCAGAGTGATCAGTGGGAACGCATAGGAAATCGCCCCGGTAAACTTTGCCCCTCCCTCCAACCGCTGTTCGCGCTGATCAGGCGGTAATTGCTCCAGACGCTCCTGCTGCTTGGGCTGGGATTGCATTTGGTTCTCCATGATTTTGCGGAAGCCAATCTTCTGGCCTGCTGTGTAAACGAAGATCGTGGAAACAACCACCATCAGCAGGAACGGCGCCCACCAACTCGCACTGCGGCGTAGGTCGGTGAACGTCTTCGATGGCGCAATGAACGTATCGACGATGCGTGCCCCTTCGGACAGCGGCGTCGGAGCAGGCGAGGGAGAAACAGGTAGGACCGGAGCAGCGGCCATGAGTGCCTCCTGGCGATGATTCGATGGAATTCTAGTCGGTGCCCGACGGCGAGACAAGCAATTCGCCGGGCGGATCGCAGAATTTACAAATCCCTGGCGAAAGGGACTCCGCATGTCGCGACCTCTAACCTGCCGGATTTAAGATGGGCTGATGTCGAACGTCACGCCGGTAGTCGCTGCTATCCTTGCGGCAGAACTCGTGCCTGCCGCGGCATTTGGATTTGGCGCCGACCTTATGGCGCGCGCCATCAGAAACTGGCCGGCTGCCGCCCGCGTTGCTGCACCGTCTCTTCTAGTCTTGCCCTACGTAGTGCTCACCGCTTCGCAGCACATTTTCCGCTGGGAGTGGTTCGCGCTTTATGCCGCCCTGCCTTGCGTGATGACGTGGCTGGAGATGCAGGCAGCCTCTGCCGATCCCGAGCAGCAAGGCAACTGGCGGGATGCGCTCATCCTTCTGACGCTGGGACTCGCAGTGGACTTGCGCTGGTTCGATGTTGCCTGGCCTCAGGGGCTGCGCGGATTAGGCAATTTGCTCCTGGTGGATGCGGGCTTGTATTCATTCTTGGGCGTCCGCTGTTTGACCGCTACCGGATTCGACTTCCATCTTGGCTGGAGCGACTGGAAAATCGGCTTGCGCGAGCTCGCACTCTTCGCACCGGCCGTCCTCTCGCTGGGAATCGCAATCGGGTTCATCCATCCGCATGCCAACGCTCCTGCGGTCGGAAAAGCCGTGCTAACCTGGGCGGGAATCTTCGTGTTCGTCGCCCTGCCAGAGGAACTCTTCTTTCGCGCGTGGGTGCAGAACTTGCTGGAAAGGCGAGTGGGACGGTGGCCTGCCCTGATCGTCGCCTCGGCGTTATTTGGCCTGTCTCACTTCAACAAGAGATCGACGCACTTCAACTGGCGCTACGTTATACTCGCAACCATTGCCGGCATTTTCTATGGCAGGGCATGGCGTGCAGACAGGCGCGTACCAGCGTCCACCATTACGCACACTTGCGTGGATTGGCTATGGTCGTGGTGGTTCTAAAGCTCCACGGGGCACGGCTGCCCGTTCGCTTTCACTGGGGCGAGTTATACCGAAAATATCCCAACCCGACGCGCATGTGGTGATGCATAGCTTCCGGAACGCACACGGCGAAGCAGAGTCCAAGCATGCCCTGCGCGAGGCCAAGCACGTACACACTGCGGTGTCGGCGGAACAGCGCGCACGACACTGCTCCCCAGACGAGTGTGGCCAGGGCCAGCGGAAGATTTGGCAGATGCGCTACTGCGAATAGAACAGCGGCAACGCCGACCGCAGTGTCACTCGCGAGAATCCGAGTCAGGCGCGGCATGAAATAGTCTTGCAGCAAGAATTGCTGGTAGACAGTCCACAGCACGTAGCCGCCGGCGTGCATCACGTCGCCTTTGTAAAGCGCGTGGTAAGTTCCGGCGTTGCGCGCCAGCATCACGCTGATAATCGTCAGCGCCGCAGCGGCCGGCAGAATCCAGAATGAGGTGGCGAATCCACGCCAGCCGAAACCCAGTTCGTTGATTCCGGGGCGGCGCCAGAGAACCATCGTCAATGGCGCAAGTAACGCGATCGGGCCAACAATCAGCTGTTCGCGCGTCGGCAGCCACAAAACTACCATGATGCCCGCAAACCCGACGATCAGTTCTGCCAGATCACGGAAGGAAACGGCGTCGCGCGGAATCGAGAGAGCGTAGGGAGCGGAATTAGTTACTGCCATCGATTTGTTTTTCCCAAAGCTTAATAAGAATGGACGCTAACGACTTTGGTTGCAAGGAATTCAGCGCGCCGCGGTAGAAAAACTTCGTTGCCGAATCTCAGACCAATAATTTCGGCGTTGTTTCCACCAGGCTGCGCGTATACGCATGGGCAGGCCGCTCAGCGATCTGCTCAGCGTCTCCCACCTCTACGATTCTCCCGCGATACATCACCGCAATTCGGGTCGAGAGATAGCGCACTACCGGCATCGAGTGTGAAATAAACAGATACGTCAGGCCGAAATCGCGCTGCAGTTGGGCAAGCAGGTTCACAATCTGGGCGCCGACGCTGACATCCAGAGCCGACACAGGTTCGTCGCAAACGATGAATTTGGGCCGTAAGGCCAGGGCACGGGCAATGCCGATACGCTGCCGTTGTCCGCCAGAAAATTCGTGCGGGTACCGAGTGCGGGCGGAATCATCGAGTCCAACCGCGCGGAGAAGTTCCGCAACCCGCTGCTGAAGGCCCGAATTGGTTCCAACGGCTGGTTGCAACCCGCCATCGTCAGTTGACCCGCCGCGATGGATGATCAATGGCTCCGCAATGATGTCCTCCACGCGATAGCGTGGATCCAGAGAAGCGAAGGGATCCTGAAAAATGATCTGCAGGTCCCGGCGCAAGCGGCGCATCTCACTCGAACTGGCTCGTAGCAGATCGAGGCCTTCCAGTCGAATGCTCCCGGAAGTCGGTTCGATCAGGCGAAGGATGAGTCGTCCGAGAGTGCTCTTGCCCGAACCCGATTCGCCGACCAGCCCCAGTGTTTCGCCAGCGCGGATTTCCAGTGACACATCATCAACCGCGCGCACCTCTCTTCGACGCTTCCCCCCGAAAGGCGTCTCGCCATGCGAGAAAATTTTCGTCAGATTTCGTATTGCAAGCAACGCCACGGATTACCCCTCTACCAGCCGCTGCATGCGACCTATCACAAGTCCCAGACGCTGCTGGCTCGCGGCATCGGGCAGCAGGTGTCCAGGCAAGGCTTCGCGAAAATCACGTTCCAATAATAAGGCTCTGAATTCGCTGCTCAGGTAATCTCGCAGGTCCGCGGGCGAAAGATGGGCCTCATCAAGAATCTCAGACCTGCCGTCGATGACCGTCACGATATCTTCCAGGTCGTGGCTCATCCGAAAATCATTCTTGCCCCGCCCGTGAAATGCCTCTAGCTTTGTTGCAAGGAAGTATGGAGCAGTGATGAGCCGGATTTCACAATCTCCGATTCGTCTTTTTTTCGCATTTTCCAGAGCCGGACGATACCACCGATTGCTGAATCCCAAGATCGAAGAGTCTGTCGGCATCAGATCGAGAATGAGGTCCCCGCTCAGCCATCGGCAAATCGGCGCACCTTCAGCCAAAGATTGATGGAATCCGAGATTCCGGAGTCGCGTTTCCAAGTGCATGAACTCCGCATACGATGCAATCGCGATGATTGCATCCACATCGAGTGTCGGACGAACTGGAGCCGCAGCGGGATCGGTGAGAAGCAGTCCAGTAACGCAACCACCGACGAACACGATCTGGTCGAGGAACGGCGCCAACTTCTGGGCGGCGGCTTCGAGTCGTGCGGAATTCGGGTTCGAGAAAGAAGGACTCACCTGGAGTCGATTCTCGCAGTCAGCTCGCGAATGGCAATGTCGCGTTCGCGCGCGCGCCCTTCGCGAATCGCGTCAACGAGCGCAAGCAACTCATACAGCTTTGGGTCGCGCAACGCTGCATTTGGAACGTTGTCGTAGAGCGGCGAGAACGCCATGCCGCGAGCAGTACCCTCCGCGCAGGGCCAGACCGACTGCTCGACTGACGGTTCAGAAAAATATTTCCGAAGCGGGGATGCCCCTGCGGCAGTTGGAAGGCCGCGCGTAATGCCTCCGCGCGTGACTGGAAACGAATATTTCACTCCGTGAATGAGGAACTCCTTCAAGTTGCCGCGTACGGGCTCAAATAGAACGCCTCTAGCCTTCGGTGGAGTTGGTGGGGCCTTGGAAATGCTCAACAACTGAGCAGCTTGAGCTCGCATGGCGGATCCAAATGCATGGGAGGCGCTCATATCGAGAGCTTTTCCCAGCTTGGCGAAGGTCCATTCATCGGAGTTCGCCGCCACCAGCTTCAGGACGAGGACAGTGTCCTGTCGTCTTAGATCGATGTTCTTCATTTTAGAATAGAGAATATCATTCTATTAGTATGCATATACATGACTAATCTAACATATATTCCTTATTCTAGAATAGAGAATGCCGAGGGAGTTTCTACCCCGCCGCGATCATCGGCACCGCCGCCAGCGCTGCCAGCAACCCGACGAATTTCCACCGACTGAAGTGCTCTTTCAAGACCAGGCGCGCCAGCAAGACGGTGATCGCTGGATAAAGCGACGTAATCACGACAGCCTCGTCGAGGCGACCTCGCTGGCTGGCATAGATGAATAGGGCGCTGGCCGCGATATCGAAGCATCCAGCTACCATCCCCAAAGCCGCTGCGGTGCGGCCGATTCCCAGAGGCGCACGGGTTGCGAGCACAGCAATCGCAGTCGCAGTAAACGAGCCCACGCGGGAAACGACCGCGAGCCAGGCTGGCGAGCCGCTCGCCTGATGGATGCAAAGATAAAACCCAGCGAATCCGACTCCCGCAAGAGCAGCAGTCACAACTCCCTTCGGACGTCCGGCCTCATCGTTCTGCCCCTGGGGCTCTGGCCGTGTGATGAGCCATATCGCCAGGATGGCGAGGCCAAATCCTCCAATCGACCACCGGCTCGGCGCGTCTTCCAAAGCAATGTCAACCATGGTCGGGATCGCCGCTCCCAGAAGCGCTGCGATTGGCGCAGTCAGGCCCATCTGACCCGATGCCAGAGCGCGATAAAAAATGGCCAGCGAAAATCCACCAACTGCTCCCGCGGCGAGCGCCCAGAAGATGCTGGCACGGTCAGGAAAGGCGCCAGGGTGCGCCAGTGCAATTGCCAGCATCAGAGCGAAACCACAACCGTGCGAGAAGGCTGTCAGTACAAATGCATTTGCGCGGCGCGATCCAACCCCTCCTGCAAAATCAGCCGAGCCCCACAGAAACACCGCTGCGACTGAATAGGCAGCGGGACTGAATTCGAACAATGTGGACACGCCGGAGAGGGTAACACGCACGAAGACTTGGCCATCCCCACACGGAGCGGACTTAGTTTTCCAAGCCCTTACCACTCCGGTCTTTTCGCAGGCACGGGCGCCAGCGCTGCCGCTCTCAGCATGTTAGAATTTCGGCAAGCGTTTTCTTGTGAGAACTCAGTTCTGAGGCACCCGGGTTTGATCGAGCTGGCTCCGTCAATTCTTTCGGCTGATTTCGCTCGACTCGGCGAACACGTACGCGCCGCAGCCGAGGGCGGGGCAAGTGTCATTCATGTCGACATCATGGACGGGCACTTCGTTCCCAATCTCACAATCGGTCCGCCGGTCGTGCGTTCACTGCGCAAGGCAACGCAGTTGCCTCTCGATTGCCACCTCATGATCGAGGATCCGGATGAATTCATTCCCGCATTTGCCGCCGCGGGAGCCGATTGGATGTCGGTGCATCAGGAAGCTTGCCGCCATTTGAACCGCACGCTGCACCTGATTAAGAGCCATGATTGCCTCGCGGGAGTCGTGATCAATCCGGCGACTCCGGTCGACACGCTCTCGGAAGTGCTCGACATCGTCGACTACGTTTTGGTGATGTCGGTGAATCCGGGATTCGGAGCGCAAAAGTTTATCCCTTCAACGTTGCACAAAATGAAGCGTTTAGCGGATATTCGCCGGCACCGAGGCTTGCACTTTCGCATCGAAGTCGATGGGGGAGTGGCCCTCGACACCGTTGCCGATGTGGTCCGGGCCGGGGCGGAAATTTTGGTGGCGGGCAACGCCGTGTTCGGAAATGGCGATCCAAAGAACAACGCCGAGAATCTGCTGAAAGCAGCAACCGAGGCGGCGCTTCAAAGAGTGTAACGACGCAAGGTTCCAGAGTGCCAAGGTTTCAAAGTTTACGAAAGCTTGAAACATTGGACCTTTGAAACCTGCGCACGAAGAAACTGAAACCCACAAAGCTTCCAGGGGTGTTATGTCACGTCGAATTTCGTTACTTGTCGCGCTCGGGACGCTGCTGGCGCTGACTGCTGCTTGTACCAATAAGAAATCCGTCAACCCCTTGGCCAATGTCGGTTCCAAACAGCCCGACAAAGTCCTATTCGATAAGGCCATGGACGCGATGCGCCACAATCGCTTCGACGTCGCGCGCCTCACCCTGCAGACACTGATCAACACCTATCCGGATTCCGAATTCATCGCTCGCGCCAAACTGGCTGTCGGAGATTCCTGGTACGCAGAAGGTGGAACAGCCGCTCTCGCCCAGGCCGAGCAGGAATACAGCGACTTCGAGATCTTCTTTCCGAACATGCCGGAAGCCTCCGAAGCGCAGTTGAAGATCGCCAATATCCACTATCAGCAGATGGAAAAAGCCGATCGCGACTACACCCACGCGAAGCGCGCAGAAGACGAATACCGCAAAGTCATCCTGCAATATCCCGATAGCAAACTGGTGCCCGAGGCCAAGCAGCGCCTTCTCGAAGTGCAGGAGGTGCTCGCGGATCGCGAGTTCGGAATCGGACGCTTCTACTATCTGCGTCAGTCCTACCCGGCATCGATCGCGCGTCTGCAATCGTTGGTGGAAAAATATCCTCTCTACAGCCGCGCCGATGAAGCCCTCTACCTCTTGGGCCAAGACTACGAAGGACAGCTGGCTCGCATTCGGACCGCGCCCACCTGCGACGCCCACGATCTGCCTCGGGGCTGTCTCCGTGAGGAAACCAAGTCTCGCTATATTGGCGATCTGACGAAGCATGCCTCCGTGGAATACGGCAAGATTCTCACTCGCTATCCAATGATGGATCGCTCCGACGACGCGAAAAAGCGTCTGGCGGCGTTGCACCAGCCTATTCCGCGGCCGACCAAAGCGATGGTGGCTCAGAACAAGTCGGAACTCGCCAGTCGGAACGAAACCACGATGGCGCAGAAGTTCATGGGCATCATCAAGAAGGGTCCCGATGTAGCGGCTGCGGCTCACAAGGGCGAACCCACATTGACGGATCCTGAACCGGTCGCCGCCACGACTGTGGTTCAACGCGAAGCTTTCGTCGGAGCGGGAGTTTCGGAGAAGAGCGCCTCTGTCGAGATCGTAAAGCCCGACCAGCCTAGCGCCGCCGACGCAGCGGCAGCCACCGGCACCGCTTCCACGACTTCGTCACCCTTTGGACGATCCGCTTCAGGAATCTCTCCCGCAGTTGGCGCTGATCCCAACGAACTGAAGCCAACTGCGCCAGCCGATCCTAATGAATTAAGACCGGCCGACGGAGCGGACCCCTCCCTTCCGCCCCCGGCTCAGGTGAACGAAATCGCCCAAGGCCAGTCGTCCTCCGCCAACGCGAGTTCCGAAGATTCGACTCCGGCCACCGATCAGGATCTCTCCAGCAGTAAGAAGAAGAGAAAAAAGGGATTAAAGAAAATCGTTCCGTTCTGACACAACGTCTCACAGCCGCAACTCGGGAGCTGACTTCGAAACCCGCAGCTCCCGTCACGCACTAGGTGCTGGCCCCTAGTAACCTGTTACTTCCCTTTTAGATCATTGACTTAGGTTGAGGGTCAGGTTACCTTCGCGATATCTCCCCTCATCAGAGGAAACCTCTTGGCCAGGAAGATACTGCTCGCCGACGACAGCGTGACCGCCCAGAATATGGGCCGGAAGATCCTCGCGGATGCGGGATACGAAGTCATTACCGTCAATAACGGCTCCGCAGCGCTGAAAAAGATAGCCGAGCATCGGCCGGACCTGATCGTCCTTGACGTCTACATGCCCGGCTACAGTGGGCTTGAAGTTTGCCAGCGGCTGAAGGAAGTGGCAGAGACCGCTCGCATCCCCGTCCTGTTGACCGTAGGAAAGCTCGAGCCCTTCAAAACCGACGAGGCCAAACGTGTCCGCGCCGACGGCTTCATCGTTAAACCTTTCGAAGCCAGTGAGCTACTCAGCGCTCTAAGCAAGCTCGAAGACAAGATCGTTCCTCGCGCAGAGGGATCGAAGCCTGGCCGCCTGGCTCGCGCCAACGCCGCGATAGAGGAAGGCCGGGACAAGGCCGTGGACGAAGATTCGGGCTGGAAGAATCGTATTTCGTTTCCTTCCAAGAAGAAGGAAGCTCCGGCGGAGACCAACCCCGACGATACCGCCATGTACAACCCGGTGAACAAAGATCTGCGAACCACCATCGATCACCACCGGATCTCCGAGAAGCCAAAGGAAAAAGATAAGAGTAGTGAGGATCTAGTCGACCTTGGCGCTCTGGCGCCGGAGGGATTGCCCAAGGATGTCACTCCGGAGGAGATCGCTGCCTTAGCTGCAGCGGCCGCTCAGGTCCAGGGAAAAATACTGGAGAGCAAGGCTGCGGAAGCGCGCGAGCAAGCGGCGCCTTCTGCTTCCGTTGAATCGCACACCGAGAATCCTGAAACCAAGCCGGAAGAACCGCCCGCCGATGCAGTTGCGCGAGCGACGTTCGCCGAGCAGGCACTGCAAGAAAAAATCGAGGCTCCGCCAGCCCCGGCAGATGGGTCCACTCCGGCGTCCGTGGCCACAGAGGACGCACATTCTGGAAATGGATCATTGCCGCACGGCGTAATCGCAGAGCCTTCGGACGGACCTGTAACCATGGCTGTCGCTGCGGGCTCCGAATCCGCAAACGTGGCATCTCACTGGTCAGCCGTTGCCGTCGCTCTCGCCCCCGAGGATGAAGGGATTTCGATCGAGCAAGAAATGCAGCAGGCCTATGCCGCCTTCGCTGCAGCCGAGCGTGACCACACCGCGCCAGTCACCACAAGTTCTGCGAATGAATCCATCAATGCTGCCCTCCCTTCAACTTCGGCCGAAGCCCCGGCGCCGGAAGCGGTTCAGCCCATCTCCGCGACAGTAGCGCCCGAAGCCGCGGAGGCTTTAACGGAAGTCGCCAGCGCCGCAACGGAAGCCGTGAGCGCGGCAGTCAAAGAATTTGAAAACGTGGCGGCCTCGTACGTTCCCGAGAGCGCCTCCGCTTCGGCTGACTCTTCTCCTTCACAAGCCTCCGAATCTGCGCCCGAGCCCCCACCGACGATTGAAACTCCGACGCAGCAGGCTGCGGTCGTTGAAGTGGAAGGGGCGGGACCCCAGGCAGAAACACCCGAAGCGCTGTTACCCCAAGCCACTCCCGAAGAGTTGCCGGCTGAAGAATCCAAGCACGAAGCCGCAGTTTCGGCCATCGAAACTGCGCCCGCAAGCGAGGTTCCTACCGACGAGACCGCTCAGGAACAGGTTTCTTCCGATCCAGCACCCGCGGCTACGATCGAATCCGCCGCGAAGAGTGGGCACAACGGAGACAAGAAAGAATCGGATATCGCCGCCACAACCGCCGCCGCTTGGGCCAGTTGGAGGCGGATCCGCGAATCCGGTACTCCGAATTCTGACCTGCAGGCTGGGGCTCCCCAGACCGAGAAAATCTCTTCCGACTCCCACGAGGCTGCGGTTATGGCGGTGGCCGCTGGCGCGGAGAATGCTCCCGAAGAAGCTGCCGCCTACGACGACTCCGACCCCGCGATTGCCAGTATCGTGGACAGCGTCCTAGCAGGCCTGCGCCCCAAAATCGTCGAGGAAATTTCCCGTAAGCTCGGAAAGAAAAAGTAGCTATCCGTCGCGCAACCACTCCGCGCCAAATTGCTCCATTCAGTTCTGATCCTGAGTCATGAGGCGACGGATCGTGCTGAACAGCAGTTCCGTCTCCGATTTCCCACTAGCGCGGTACAACCTGCAGCGACGGCTTCACGCTCCAACGTTGGGCTTTTGAAGCTTGTGAACATTAACAGCCGGACTGACGGCATCGCAATTTTGAGCTCACGGGCAACGTCCAACCCGTTCATTCCCGGCATCGACATATCCAGGATGATGAGATCTGGCCGGAGTTGACGAGCCTTTTCGATCGCCTCAAGCCCATCCCCCGCTTCCCCGCAAACCGTCCACTCCGCGCTTCGTTCAAAGCACGCCCGCAAGGTGTGCCGCACTAACAAGCTGTCATCGACAATAAGAATGGAATAGGACAATGCAGCCTCTTTTAATCCTCATCAGGCTGCTCCGGGTCAACGTCGTATCGAGGTCAACGGACGGCGAGTGGAAAGGATTATGAAGCAACGCTATGCCGTTGACCGCCGCGCGGTAAATACAGGGAGCTATGTACGCTAGCGCACATTGGAGGCCCGACAAAACCGAGTAGTATGGGGTCGTCTCTTCTAGCACCTTTCCGCCGCGCCCGATGGGCGTCGGTTCCTTGCAGAAATCAGACAGCGTTTACGCTGTGCAAGGAGCCGTCATGGCCGGTAAATCCGGTCTCGCAGTTGCCCCCAGGACGCCCCCTCAGATAGAAGGAAATCCGGTGCGGAACGAGCTGTTGCTTGCGATTCCTCCGGTGGAAGGCGATTCGATATTTTCCCAGCTGACGTTCGTTCAGCTTCGAAATCATGATGTCTTGCAGGAGTGCGGAGAACACATCCAGTACGCGTACTTCATGAACAGTGGCCTGGCTTCCGTTCTCAACAGCATGCGAGATGGAAAAACTGTGGAAGTGGGTCTGACGGGAAAAGAAGGATGCACAGGCTTGCCCATCGCGGTTGGTCTCAAAACCAGCGCATCGCTGATCGTAGTTCAAGTTCAGGGCACCGCCTTCCGCATCACTGGCCCCGGCCTATCCAGTATCCTTCGCGAATGCCCTGTGCTGGAGCACCGAATGCAACAGTACGGCCAGACGATGTCGATGCAGGCAGCTCAGATCGCTGCCTGCAACCGCCTGCATGAGGTGGACGAGAGACTCGCACGATGGCTGCTAATGAGCCAGGACCGGCTCAATAGCAATCTCATTCCGCTCACGCACGAATTCCTGGCGCACATGTTGGGGACGCGGCGTTCGAGCGTTACGGTTGCCGCAGGCGTGCTGCAGAAGGCCGGGCTTATTGCCTACAACCGGGGCGAGGTGAGGATTGAAGACCGCGCGCGGCTCGAAGATGCGTCGTGCGAATGCTATGACCACATCCGCAAACACACCCGCACCTGGGAACAAGAGGCTCCGTAGCCTGTGTGCGGCGCCCTGTAAACCACCGTCCGTCGGGAGTCGGACTCTCCGTGCGTATTGCCCCGTTCCTCGTTTGACCCTTCTTTTCCCGCGACTGTAAGATCGAAGCAGCACTCAGCACTCAGCATTCAGCAGGCAGTCGAAACTGATCTTTGATCGGTGTGCGACTGGCTGGTTGCTGACGGTTGAGTGCGAACCTTTCTATGCCGCACGAGCTACCCAAAGCCTACGAGCCGGGCGCGATCGAAACGCGCTGGGCCGACTACTGGATCAAAGAAAAACTCTTCTCCGTACCCACTCCGCCACCCGGCGAAACGCGCCCGGTGTTTACATTGCTGCTGCCTCCGCCGAACGTCACCGGCCGCTTGCACATGGGACACATGCTCAACCAGACGCAAATGGACATCATCGTGCGATGGCATCGCATGCGCGGCTTCATCACGCTCTGGCTACCGGGGACCGACCATGCCGGCATCGCCACGCAAATGATGGTCGAGAAGCAGCTTGAGAAAGAGGGCAAGAAACGGCGGGAATTGGGCCGCGAGAAATTCATTGAGCGCGTTTGGGAATGGAAGAAGCTCTACGGCGGCGCGATTCTCGACCAGATGAAGCGTCTCGGCGCCTCCGTCGACTGGGACCGCGAATATTTCACCATGGACGAAAACCTTTCGCACGCCGTGCGTGAAGTGTTCGTCCGCCTCTACGAACAGGGATTGATCTATCGCGGAAATTACATCGTCAACTGGTGTCCATGGCACGAGACTGCCATCTCCGATCTCGAAGTAAAGCACGAGGATGTCGCGGGTAAGCTTTGGGAGATTCGTTATCCGGTCATCGGAACCGATGAGTTCGTCACGGTAGCGACCACCCGTCCGGAAACGATGCTCGGCGATACGGCCATCGCCGTGAACGCGAAGGACGAGCGTTACACGCACCTTCACGGGAAAAAAGTTCTTGTGCCGCTGATGAATCGCGCAAGCCCAATCATCACCGACGAACTCGCGCAGCCGGAATTCGGCACCGGAGCGGTGAAGGTCACCCCCGCGCACGATCCTAACGACTTTCAGGCTGGCCTGCGCCACAACTTGCCGCAGATCAATGTCATGGACGAGCGTGCGCACATGAACCAGAACGCCGGTCCATATGCGGGCCTTGACCGCTTCGAAGCCCGCAAACGCATCCTCGCCGACTTGCAAGAACAGGGGTTTCTGGTTGGTGAGAAGGACCACGCGCTGTCGATCGGTAAGTGCGACCGCTGTGGGACAATCGTTGAGCCGCGCCTTTCTGAACAGTGGTTCATCAAGATCAAGCCCCTGGCCGAGCGCGCAAGGGCAGCCGTCGAAAGCGGCGAGATCACGATCGTTCCGGAGAACTACCGCCAGATTTATCTGAACTGGATGACCAACATCTACGACTGGTGTATTTCGCGCCAATTGTGGTGGGGACATCGCATTCCGGCATGGACCTGCGCTGGTTGCAAAGAAATAATAGTGGCGCGCGAAGCTCCAATTAAGTGTACGAAGTGTGGCGGCGCACAGCTTGAACAGGTTCCCGACGTACTCGATACGTGGTTTTCGTCGGGCCTGCTGCCCTTCACGACTCTGGGCTGGCCCGACAAGACGCGGGATCTCGACGTGTTCTATCCGAACACGTTGATGATCACCGGCTTCGACATTCTTTTCTTCTGGCTGGCGCGCATGATCATGTTCGGCTGTCACTTCATGCAGGGCCACGAGCAAGACCCCGCGATCAAGGCAGCCAACGGCGAGGCTGACAAGAAGGACGACAGCGTTCCCTTCCGTCATGTGTACATCCATGCTCTTGTGCGCGATGCCGACCGTCAGAAGATGTCGAAGACCAAGGGAAATGTAATCGATCCTCTCGAGATCATCGAGCACTTCGGCACTGATGCGACACGGTTCACATTAGCGGCCATGGCTGCCCCTGGCACCGACATTGCTTTCAGCGAAAGCCGCACCGACGGATACCGCGCCTTTGCCAACAAAATATGGAACGCAGCGCGATTCATGTTCATGAATGTGGACAGGATCGGGTTTGTGTGGGAGCGGGCCTCTGACCCGGTCACGCCGGGACAAAGCTCCGACTCCTCTGGCAAAGGCGTCGCAGCATTCCAAGTCGCAACACTGGAAGACCGCTGGATTCTCTCGCGCTTCAATCGCGTGCTCGCTGACGTCAATGACGCCCTGGCCACTTACCGCTTTCACGAGGCAGCCAACCGCATCTATGACTTTTTCTGGGGAGAGTTCTGCGACTGGTACCTGGAGTTAATCAAGCCGCGACTGAATTTTGAGGAAGGGGCTGACAAAACCGCTGCGCGAATAGCCTGCGGGAACCTGGTCAATCTATTCGATGCCGCTCTGCGCTTGCTGCACCCGGTGATGCCCTTCATCACCGAAGAAATCTGGCATGCAATGCACGAGGGCAATGCCCCGACAAAATCGATCGCGCTCGCAGCATATCCACTGGCTGATGAAAAGCAGTTCGATCTCGCCGCCGAAACTGCGATGGCGATCCTGCAGGATTTGATCGTCAGCGTGCGCAATTTGCGCGCTGAATTGAAGGTCGAGCCCAAGGTGAAGGTGCCAATCGAGGTATTCGCACACGAGCCCGCAATTCGCACGATGATTGAGCAGAACTGCGGCGCGGTCGAGCGGCTCGCGAACGTTGAGAAGATCGCATTTGTCGATCGCTCTCTCGAAAAGGTAGCTGGAGCTCGGAGCACCGCACGCTTCGACGTTCACGTAATCTTCGAACGAAAGATCGACGTGGCGGCCGAATGTGAGCGTCTCAAGAAAGAATTGGAGAAACTTGAGAAAGGACTCGGCAGCGGCCAGAAACAATTGGGCAACGAAAACTTCCTGGCGAAGGCTCCGCCGGCTGTCGTGGAGGGTCTGCGCAAACAGCAACAGGAACTTACCGTTCTGCGTGACAAAACACTGAGTATGATGAAAGAGCTGGGATGTAAGTAGAGAAACTCGCTGCTTTCTATGGACTGGAACTCAAGACGCCTTACTGCAATCCTCGAGAACGCGTTGCTGGAGGACCGTGCTACGCGCGATGCTACCAGCTATGCCTGCATCGATCCGAACCAGCGCGCCTCGGCGACGATCATCTCGAAGCAGGACTGCATTCTGGCGGGCATCGGCTGCGTAGCACGAATTCTCGACGTCTATGCCGCCCTCGATGGCGCGGTAACCGCCCACTATGAAGTCACCACCCATCCTGAGATTTTCGATGGAGTACGTCTCCATAAAGGACAGTCGGTCGCCGTCGTAAGGCATAACGGACGCGTCATTCTTTCCTGCGAGCGCGTGATTCTGAATTTCCTGCAGCGCATGAGCGGCATTGCCACCCTGACGCGCAAGTTTGTCGAAGCCGTCGCCGGAACGCAGGCCAGAATTCTCGATACGCGTAAGACCGCGCCCGGACTGCGCGCAATTGACAAATATGCGGTTCGTTGTGGCGGGGGCCAGAATCATCGCCTCGATCTTTCCGACGGCGTCCTGCTCAAGAACAATCACATCGCGTTGGCGGGCGGCATAGTGCCGGCACTGGAGCGCGCGCATCGTAATCGACGCGGATCGCAGCCCATCGAGGTCGAAGTACGTGATTTCGATGACTTGGAGCAGGCGCTCGCCAACGGAGCCGAGGCCATTCTTCTCGACAACATGTCCCCGGACAACGTCCGTCGCGCGGTCGAACGGTGTTCGAAGGCCGACGCGCAGAAAGAAGGCCGGCGCATTCCCGTTGAATGTTCGGGCGGCATTCGCCTCGAAAATGTCCGCGCCTATGCCGAGACTGGCGTCGACTTTATCTCAATCGGTTTCCTGACCCATTCGACACAAGCTGTGGACATGAGTATGCGCGTCGTTCCCGCATAACGGCTCCCGACGCGGCCCGATTGTCGTTTGACCGCGATTCGCGCATAATCTCCGCATCAATAAGACTGGCAAAACTCGCAGCCCTAGCCCCTCGCCGGCGAGTGCATCCGCTCTGCACCAACTCCAGTCCACCGATTCGCGGCTTGGCCTGATCGTCCGATTGCTGATGGAGCACCCAACGGTCGTGATCAGCGGGACTAAGATGGCGGAGGAGATTTCGTCCAACCGCTCGGATGTTTGGCGCCTGATTCAGCAACTTCGAGGACTGGGCGTTGACGTCGCTGGACACCCCGCCACCGGATATCAACTTCGCTCAGTTCCCGATCTGCTCTTGCCTGATGTTCTGCGCCCTCTTTTGCGCGGCACCATCTTTGACACGCACATCCATCACTCTTACAAGATTGGTTCGACCAACACGACCGCCATGGCCGCCGCCGCCGACGGTGCGCCCCAAGGCAGCGTCTTCCTGGCTGAAGAGCAAACCGCGGGCCGTGGGCGCGGGGCCAACTCTTGGCAGTCTCCGCGGTCGACCGGCATCTACTGTTCAGTTATCTTGCGGCCCTTGCTGCCGCCTTCGGAAGTTTTGGTTCTTTCGCTTGCCGCAGGGCTGGCCGTGCAGGCTGCGATTCAGCACGAAGATTCCCGCGTAACGCCCGACCTCAAATGGCCCAATGACGTCTTGATTGATGGCCAAAAAGTCTGCGGCATTCTGACCGAGATGAATGCCGAAGCCACCCGAGTACGCTATATCGTGGTCGGAATCGGCATCAATGTGAATCAGGCAAGTTTTCCAGCAGATCTGCCCGCGACCTCACTCCGCTTAATGACCGGAAGCGAGTGGTCCCGCGTAGACTTGGTCGCTGCTTTGTTAAAATCACTCGACCGTGAATATCGGCGCCTGGTCGAAGACCGCCATGCGAAGGAATCCATTTTGGAGCGCTTTGCCGAGCATTCATCGTGGGTCAGCGGGAAAAAAGTTCGCATCGAAGAAAACGGCTCAGCGTTTGAAGGAACGACCAGAGGCCTTGATCTGCGCGGGTTCCTACAGGTTCTGACCCCTCACGGGATGCAGACGGTTCTAAGCGGAACGCTAAGAGAAAAGTAGCGTCTCGGCGAGTTAAGAGTCCACTATGCTGCTCGTAATCGATGTTGGCAACACAAACACAGTGTTGGGCGTCTTCGCCCGCGTCGCCGAGGTCCAGATGGGCGGCGACACCGACGATCCGCCTCGTTACGAGAAACTCGTCGCCAATTGGCGTGTTGCCACTTCTCGCCGCAGCACGGTCGACGAATACGGCGTCCTGTTCCGCAACCTGTTCTCAATGGCCGGGCTCGAATCCAAAGGCATTCACGGCATCGTGGTGTCCTCTGTCGTTCCGCCCCTCGACCCTGTACTTCGGCAAGTCTGCGAACGCTATTTCAATTTGCGCCCGCTCTTCATCGAACCCGGAGTGAAGACCGGAATGCCGGTCCATTACGACAATCCGGCAGAAGTCGGCGCCGACCGCATTGTGAACGGCGTCGCCGCATTCGATAAATATGGCGGGCCTTGCGTGATCGTCGACTTCGGCACGGCCACGACGTTCGACTGCGTCTCGGCCAAGGGCGAATACCTCGGCGGAGTCATCTGCCCCGGCATCGGAATTTCCGCCGACGCACTTTTTGAGCGCACGGCTCGACTGCCCCGCGTGGAGATTCGTAAGCCTGCCCGCGTGATCGGATCAAACACTGTTGGGAGCCTGCAGTCTGGCCTCTACTACGGATATCTCGGCCTCGTCGATGGAATCCTCGAGCTTCTTCTTGCCGAACTAGGTCCCGAAACGCACGTCATCGCCACCGGTGGCCTGGGACCGATGATCGGCACCGGCTCGAAATACATCAAGAATGTCGACGACTTTCTCACTCTCGAGGGCTTGCGCATTATCTGGGAACGGAATGGCGCTGCGCGGAAAGATGCAAACGCCGCGAAGGCTGGGTCGAAGTCATCTTCGAAAGCAGCGACCAAGTCCAAGAACGGTGACAGCCCGGCCTCGACTTCTGCCTCGCGTTTAGCTCGATAATCCGCCGTGGAAAATTACTTCAATTACTTCACCGAAATAGAGGATCGCTATCTTCGGCGGCGCGGCGGCGGCCTGTTGCTTTCCACTCTGGACTGGGCTCTGATCGAAACCTGGAAAGATGCAGGCATTCCTCTGGAGGCCGTCCTCCGCGGCGTTGACGCTGCCTTTGATCATTACGATCAGCGTCCATCGAAGACGAAAAAGGTGAACAGCCTCGCTTATTGCTCGCAGGAAGTCCTCGCAGCGGCGGAAGCCATGAAGGAGGCGGCGGTCGGAGCAGCCCCAGATCCGTCCGCCAAACCGCAGGCTCCGGGGTTCGAAGCAGAGACGGTCGCGTCTTTCCTCGTTCGGAACGCTGAATCATTGGAAAGCACGAAGCTCCCGGAAGGAGCCGCGAATTACGCCTCGTCATTCGTGATCCACACTGCACAAACTTTGCGCCAGCTTGCTGAAGAGACGCTAACGAAGCCTTCAGCACGACTCGAGGACTTGGAGCGACGCTTGACCGTTCTCGAAGAAAAGCTATTCGCGGTGCTCCTGACCTCGACTCCGGACGACGAGATCGTCTCCGTCCGAGCCGAGGCCGACCGCGATCTTATTCCCTACCGCCGGAAAATGTCGGGTGCTCAAATCGATCAATTGCAGAAACAATATGTACACAAGCGGCTTTTGGAGAAATACCACCTGCCTCGCTTAAGTCTGTTCTACATGTGAGCCTCGTGATCCACTCATTCGACGCACTCATTCTCGGCGGTGGCGCGGCAGGCTTGATGTGCGCAATCGAAGCCGGCAAGCGTGGACGACGCGTTGCCCTCCTCGATCACGCCGACCGCTTAGGCAAAAAGATTCTGATTTCCGGCGGTGGACGCTGCAACTTCACCAATATTCACTCTGCGCCTGAGAACTTCCTGTCGTCCAACCCACACTTCGCCAAGTCGGCGTTAGCTAGGTACACACCTGAAGATTTCATAGCTCTGGTTGAAAAGCATCGCATCCCGTATCACGAAAAAACACTAGGGCAGCTCTTCTGCGACCGGTCCGCGCGCGACATTCTCGCAATGCTCGAAGAAGAATGCCGACTTGCCGGCGTCAACATTTTCCTGAACGCAACAATTCGCGAGGTCACTCGTACAGACCAGTTCGCTTTGCAGTCACTCCACGATGAATTTCGCTCTCCAGTTCTGGTTGTCGCCACCGGAGGCTTGTCGATCCCCAAAATCGGTGCTACTTCATTCGGCTACGATCTGGCTCGTCAATTCGGACTCAAGATTCAAGACCCGCGCGCGGGCCTTGTACCTTTCGTCCTGAACAGTGATGACCGCTCCCGCTATTGCGATCTGGCAGGGGTCTCCATGTATGTGACCGCTTCCTGCGATGGACAACAGTTTCGTGAGAAGATGCTGATCACGCATCGCGGCCTGAGCGGCCCAGCGATCTTGCAGATTTCGTCCTATTGGAAAAAGCCGGAATCAATCCGCATCGACTTGGCACCGCAGCAAGATATAATCGCCGCCTTCCGCAATCCGCAAGAGCCCCGGACTCCCGCCAGATTGCGCTCCGAGCTCCGCAACATCTTGCCCCACCGCTTCGCCGATCGCTGGCTCGATCTTCAATCGCTCGCTGCTTGGACGAATTCCGCTCTAGCCGATTTCGAGAAGCAAGCGCACGCCTGGGACATCACTCCGGCTGGCACGGAAGGCTTCGAGAAGGCCGAAGTGACCGCCGGCGGCGTAGACACCGACGAACTCTTCGCCAAAACGATGGAAAGCCGCAACGTTCGGGGCCTGTTCTTCGTCGGTGAAGTCGTCGACGTCACCGGACATCTCGGCGGATTCAACTTCCAGTGGGCATGGGCCTCCGGCGCAGCGGCAGGCCGAGCTTTGTGATTTGTCAGATAGAATCAAGTCTTGCTCCTCACAATTGAAAAGCTGATTTACGGTGGCGATGGCCTGGCCCGTTTGCCGGCCGATGACCACGGACACGGGAAAGCCGTGTTCGTCCCTTTCGTCCTGGCTGGAGAAAAAGTCGAGGCCGGTCTCGCTCAACAAAAATCCGGCTTCGCTCGCGCTCGCGCCGACGCGATCGTCGAGCCCTCTCCGCAAAGGGTCCAACCTCCCTGCCCCTACTTCGGTCAGTGTGGAGGCTGCCACTACCAGCATGCCAGCTACGAGCATCAACTCGCGATGAAGACGCAGATCCTCCGCGAAACCTTGCGGCGCACGGCTAAGGTCGACTTGCCGGTTGAGATCGCAGTCCATTCCTCTCCGCCCTGGAACTATCGCAACCGCTCGCGCCTTCAGGTGCAAACCAGCCCTTCCTTCGTTGCTGGATATTTCAAGATGGCTTCTCACGCCCTGCTCGCAGTGGAGGAATGCCCGATCAGTTCGCCGCTGATCAACCGCGGCATTGCCGGCCTGTGGAGGAGCGGGCGCGCAGGAAAAGTTCCCGAAGGCGTGCGCGAAGTCGAATTCTTCGCCAACGCAGACGACACTCAATTGCTGCTGGATATCGGCTGTGCAGGCCAGGCCCGTCGAGGCTGCAGTTCGCGGCTGGGCCGAAGAATTGTGCGCCGACCTGCCTAACATTGCTGGAGTCGTCGCCTTCCGCGAACCGAATCCCGGAGACCGGAAGGCGGCTGCGCCAGAAATTCTCGTCACCGTGGGAGAATCGCATCTGATCTACAAAACGGAACGCGCCGCCTACCGCGTGAGCGCCGGTTCCTTCTTCCAAACCAACCGTCATTTGACCGACGAGCTGGTCCGCATCGTCACTGCGGGTCAGTCCGGCGAAATGGCTCTCGACCTCTACGCCGGTGTCGGACTGTTTTCCACAGCCCTTGCTTTTGACATCCGTCACATCGTTTCTGTTGAGTCGTCACAGACATCCTCAAGCGATCTTTCCTACAATCAAGCCTCGAATGGAGAAGTGGCTCAGGCCACCACGGAGCAGTACCTGGCCCGTGCGGAAAATTCGAGGCGAGTCGGGAAGGGCAAAGTCCTCCCTCATAACATTCATAAGCCCGACCTAGCGGTGGTAGACCCGCCCCGAAGTGGCTTGGGAGAACGCGTGGCGCAATTGTTGGCGACCCTGGGAGCGCCACGCGTTGTTTACGTTTCATGCGACCCGGCAACACTGGCCCGCGATCTCGTAACTGTGCTTGCATCCGGGTATCGCATCGAGCAACTGCATCTGGTGGACTTGTTCCCGCAGACCTACCATATCGAGAGCGTCGTGCATCTCGCTCGCTGACGCTTGATCCCGCAGATCCTCCCCGCTTTACGGCCAATTCGTCGACGACGATGACTGCGCCTTCCCCACCCTCGCCTTCTGCCTTCCACTTCAAGGCCCCACGCCAGCCAATGCTCTGGGCCGCGCTCTCATACTTGTCGGGGAATTGTTGCTGGCATCGAAAACTTCGCTTGTAGATGCTGGAGGCCCAATCGGTCTCGGCGGTTCGCAACTCGACTTCGGCGAAGATGTGGTCTCCCCGTATCTTTGGACTCGCGGCATCTCTCCTCTCGACGCCGTGGCCATCACCCACGGCCACTCCGATCACATCGGAGGAATGATCGCCATCCCGAAGAATTTCAAGCCGAAGAAATTGTGGGTAGGCCTGCTGCCTCCGGGCCCTGCTCTGGAAAATGTAATCGAAACGGCGCAAAAGCTGGGTGTGACAATCGTCCGTCGCTGGGAGGGAGATGAGTTCGTCTTCGACGGCACCACAGTGCGCGTGCTATTCCCGCCCCGTGACTGGCTCGCGGGCACCAAGCCGCAGAATAACGACTCCATGGTTTTGCGAGTGAGTTACCGCGAGTCGTCGGTTCTGCTCGAAGGAGATGCAGAAAAGCAGGTGGAACGTCTTGTAGCTGCGATCGAGCATCCCACTGCAACTTGCTGAAGGTCGGTCACCACGGAAGCTCCAACGCCACCACGCCGGAACTGCTATCGTCGACCCATCCTCAGTTCGCAATCATCTCGGTGGGTTTGGGCAATTCGTTCGGATTACCTCGCTCCGAGACTCTCGCCCGCTTGACTGCCGCAGGAATCCGGGTCTACTGCACCGATCTCGATGGAGCCGTTACGTTCTATCTCGATGGCCACTCGGTTACGCCTGCTGTGGTGGGTCTTCAATAATTTCGATCTCAGCCGTTTCGTCATCATCGATCGCCGACTGCCGTTGTTCAGCGATCACTTTCTTTGCCGTCGCTGCATCTTCCTCGCGCACCAGAATGATCATTCCTCCGAGGCCCGGGAAAGCGTCCTGCACCAGCGACGCCGACGTAAGATCGCTGTCGATGCCTGCCGACTCCAGCAGTCCCTTCACCACCAGTGCTTCCGACTCTTGCTCCGAGTCGAACACCTTTACAAGTTTCTCGTTCGGATCAGGACGCCGTTGCGTATCGGCGGCGTTCAGGGATTCAGGCATGAAAGTCTCCAATTCCGGACCCGGCCACAACCGAATCCTCTACTGATTCCAGCGATTCTACTCCCCTTGCCCTCCAAAGGTCTGGTTCCACGAGGTGTCGGCAAGTGGATGCTCAAACTCCGTCATAGGGTTGCGAACCCGGCGCAGTCCCCTCAAATAAAGGCGCAGAGGGCACCTTCGGGTTATTGCTTTCTTGCGAGACTAGGGCAGAATGGGCGTAATCGATGGCGCAACGCCGAGGCCGGTGGCGTCATCCAAAAAGTTGTGTGGGGCGACAAAGGGGACATCATGAACCTTCCTCAGCAGGCCAGGAACGATGCGAGATTTCCATTAGCCGAGCAAGATGCCTATCGCGAACGCGAGGAGGAAGCGCGCAAAATCCGTCGCCTGCAGTTGATGATCAGCATGGTTATGTCCGTGATCGGCCAGGACCCTAACTTGACGATCGAAGAAGCTTCAGAACTGGCAGTGGGAGCCAAGCGCGCCGCACTCGCCATGTTCCCCGACAAAGAACTCGCCTACGATCTTCTCTACAAGCCCCGTCTGCAGCGCCTGATTCGCGAACGCTTCCGGCTGCAGTGAGTCTTACTCGTCGGCCACTGAATTCTTCAGTGTCCCCACTCCGTCTACAGTCACTTCCATGCTGTCGCGCGCGACCACAGGACCTACCCCGGAAGGCGTGCCGCTGGGAATCAAATCTCCGGGATATAACGTCATCGCCTGAGCAATATATCGGATCACGGTATCGAGCGCGAAAATAAAGTCGCGCGTGTTCCCGGCCTGTTTTACTGCGCCGTTGACGCGGGTTCCGACGCCGACGCCGGCCCAAGGATCGAGTTCATCCGTCACCACCGGCCCTACCGGACAGAATGTATCGAAGCCTTTCGAGCGGGACCACTGTCCATCCTTTTCCTGCAGATCACGCGCGGTGACGTCGTTCACGCAGGTGTAGCCGAGGATGTATTGCTTGATATCCGCGTCTGCCGGCGGCTGATAACAGGTCTTGCCAATGACTACGCCAAGCTCACCCTCGTAGTCCACTCGCCCTGAAATCTTCGGACGCCGCACCACACCGCCGGGAGCCAACAGCGCGGAAGTCGCCTTCAGAAAAATCAAAGGCTCTTTGGGAACTTCGTGGCCGAGCTCGGCAGCGTGCTCCCGATAGTTGCGGCCGACGCACACAATCTTCGACGGGCGCACCGGAGGCAGCAGCACAGCTTGCTCCAGCGGGATCGCCTCGATCTTCCGCGTACGCAATCCTTCCATGTCCCCATCGGCCTCTTCGGGAGGAGTGAGCAGAATCCGCACAATCGCGTCCCGCCCGGCAACAGCCTCTACCAGGCCATATTGAGCTTGTCCATTAAACTGAAATCGGCAATATTTCATCGCTCTCTATCTAATCACGAATTTCGAAATGGCTGCGAAAATTTCCTCCCGGCAGAGGAAATCCGATGCAGTCTGCGGAAATCACGGTACCGACTCGCCGGCTTCTTCCGAGTGCGCGCTTTCGTTGCCTCTTACGTCGACAGACGTCACGGAATACAAATAATGCTTCGCCGCTTCCACGACCGTGTCCCGATATGCCGGAGTCTTCACCGGCCGGGAATTCAGCTTGACCGCCGCAGTTCCCTCGGTGTGCCGGTAGATGTTGTACCCGGCTAGATCCAGGTCAGAGACGGGTGCCCACACCAGATCGATAAACGGCTGTTGCCCCGGGCCAGAAAACACTGCCTGCAGTCCCGCGGGCACCACGGGCGGGAAAACATCCTCGGCGAAGACTTTCACTTCCGGCGTATCGTCGCCTTCGATCTGCACCTGCGGCTTATTCGCCTCGGCGATCACCGTAACCGCCTCGGCACGATACTCGTACGTCTTCTGCCATTCGATTTCGGAATCCGTGACGGCGAAACGGCGTTCGTCTCCCGAAGGAACTTCGCCAACGAGAGTCTGCTGCTGTTGATCTTGCCCACGACGATACACGCGGTAAACGTAGTGCACGTCCTTCGGCGCAGTTGGGGTCTCGCCAGTCCAGCTCAACACCACTCCTTGCCCGGTAACTTGCGCTCGAAAGGCCTGCGGAGGCGGCAGCGTGTGAATCAGCGAGACCTTCGCCCGATTGGAAAGTCCAGCGCCACGCCCGTCATGATTCAGAACCTCAACCGCATACGTCACTGACGCGAAAGGCATGTCAGCTTCCATCTGCGGGGAGAGCGCATCGGTGTACATTGCCGTAGCTTTTTGCTTGGAAGACTTGGCCGCGCTCGGAACGATGCCTGGGGAGCTTTCGCCAACTGGAGTTCCGCACTGTGCCAGCTCTGATGTCAGTGCACGGCAAATACGCGTCGGCCCGACACTGTGGATCGCCTGCCGGTCCGTGGTGACGGTCGGAATCGTCCAGGTGAGGATGACGCGATCGCCCTTGCGCGAAGCGCGCAGGTCCGTCGGCGGCTTCGGCAAATCCAGCGACGGAGGCTGCGGTGGCGCAATGGTCGCGCACGCCGTGAACATCAGGGGCGCGCCAAGAGCCAGCAGCATCCTTGGGAATCTCATGCGGAAGGACCAGACTACCAGAAGGCTACGCAGCTAACTCCTTCACCGCCTCGCGGAAGACTTTCGTGTGTTTGTCGACATCCTCCGCCTCCGTCTGCGGACACATCAGCGCCATATTGTGGAACGGCGTCAGCAGGATTCCGCGGTTCATCGCGTAGAGATGCATGAAACGCTCAAGTTCAAAATCCATGGCGGCGTGCGCCTGCGTTCCGTTCTTCGGTTCTGGTCCGAACAGGTACTCGGCGCGGCATCCGAGACGCGTCACATGCCACGGCAGTTGCGCTTCGGCAATCGCCTTGGCCACGCCCGCGGTCCAGCGCTCGGCCATCGGAATCATCCGGTCGAAGGCTTCTTCGGTGAGAACCTTGGTCAGCGTAGCGCTCATGGCAGCGAGTGAGAGCGCGCTCCCGGCAAGCGTACCGCCGACTCCGCCCACGTCGCAGTTCTCGAGCTTCCTGCTTCGCCACGATGCGATCGGCGACCCCCTGCGAAAAACCGTACGCGGCTCCAGGAATACCGGCTCCGATCGCCTTCCCGAAGACAATCACGTCGGGATCGAGATTCTCGGCCCGCGTGTATCCTCCCGCTCCGGCGCAGATCGTATGCGTCTCGTCGATGATCAGCAGCGTTTTGTGCTTACGCGTGAGTTCGCGCAAGGCCGCATGATATCCCCCCTGCGGATGCACGATTCCAACGTTCGTCATAGCCGGCTCGGCAAGAACGCACGCGACATCTCCAGGAGCCAGCGCCTGCTCCAGTGCGGCGAGATCATTGAACTCGATCACCTTTGTGGTCACTGACGGATCGACTGGCGGCCCGATATTTCCGGGTCGGGCACCAGCCGTTCCATCGGCCGCAAGATTGATGAATGTCTCGTCCACCGTGCCGTGATAGCACCAGTTAAAGACCAGAATCTTCGGACGTCCCGTAATCTGCCGCGCGAGGCGGATGGAGAATCGGTTCGCATCGGTCGCAGTCAGCGCGAATTGCCAGAAGGGAAGTTGGAAGCGCTTTTGCAATTCTTCAGCGACGACGATCGCGTCCTCGCCTGGCAGCATCAGCGTGATTCCACGCTTCATCTGCTCTTCTGCCGCCTTGACGGTCGCGAACGGAGAATGCCCCGTCATCGCACCTGTATCGCCGAGACAAAAGTCGGTATAGCGGTGGCCATCGACGTCGAAAAAGTGCGCTCCCTGCGCCTCGCGGACAAACGGCGGGAAAGCTCCGGCCCACTTCACCATCCAGTTCATAGGCACGCCCGCCAGCAGCGACTTGCGCGCGCGTTGAAACAGCGCCTTCGACTTCGGACGCTCGTCCACAAACTTCTTCTGTTCGCGTTGCATCAGGGACTGCAGGCGGCTGCGGTCAATGGTTTTCATGGGTGGTATGCGAGGCAGTAAGGCTAGCAGAAAGACGCCACCCGAGAAAGGCTCCGGCAGTTTTGCAGTCCTGACAGCCGTTGCACGCCCGTAACTTGGTGCGCACGGAGCGCTATACCACAATGAAGCGATGGTGTCTGTTACCAGCCAATTCGCGTGGGAGCTGCACATCCTGGGCTGGGCTGGCTTCTTTCTGGTCACCGCCTACTTCTGCGTAGCGAGCATTGCCCTGCGATGGCGGCCAGAAGGGACGCGTGTTGTCAGATACGAGCCGCCCGCGGATATCTCTCCTGCGACCGCGGCGTATCTGCACGAGCGGGGAGTAAACGACAAGCCTCTGGCCGTTGCTTTCGTCAATATGGCGGCCAAGGGATATCTTCGCATCGTGCAAGACGGCGACGATTACATTTTGTCCCAGTCAGATCCGTCTGTTCCTCTGGAACTGGAAGAGGATCTCATCGCGAAAGCGATGTTCGCCCATAACAACAGCCCCGTGCGCTTGTCACAACTGAAGCTCCTGGTGAGGATCGCACGCGACGTGAGGGGCTCGCTGCGGTCGGCGGTCGAGCCCGATTTGGTCTCGCCGCACTTTCCCTTTTTCGTTCCCGGTCTGACGATATCGTTGTGGTGCTTCCTGGCTGCTCTTTGTCCTGAAATCGAAATCCTCTGGCGTTCGAACGGCACCAGCGGCCTGGTTCTTCCAGCGCTGTTGTCAGTATGGTTTCTGCTGGCGACGATCCGGACCCTTCCCGCCACGATTTATAAATTGAAGAGCTTGCTTCCGGGAAGATCTCCCTATCGAATGCGGTTCGTGAAGAACGATAGCACATCATTATTTCTATCGCTCGCGTCGATGGCTTCGCTCGCCGTGATCGGCTGGGCCACTTCGACGCAGTTCGCTCTTCTATTCGCGGGGTTTGTGGTTGCGAATGTCCTTGGCTGGATGGCTCTGCGCGCGCCAACTCCTGAAGGGCGTGTAGTACTTCACGAGCTCTCAGACTTTCGCCTGTTTCTTGCGGAGGTGGAGTCGGACCGCTTGAACCGGATGAATGCTCCCACTGCCCCTTCAGCAAGTTCCGAAAAGTACTGGGGATGGGCTTTGGCCCTCGATATCGAGCACACATGGGGCGAACAGTTTGCAGCAGCGGTGCTGAATCGGCTGGGTCCACAATCGGCAATCGTGGATATCGAGAGCAGTCTTCCCGAAGATGGTCGCGCCGCCAACGGGATCCTCGACTTGCATATCCGCTGAGGCGCAAACCGCCGGTCAGACTCCTACAGAATGTATCGCGACAGATCCTGATCCTTAACGATATCCGTCAGCATCTTGCGGACGTACTCCGCGTCAATGGTTACGTGCTCGCCCTTCTTCTCCGGGGCCTCGAAGCTTAGCTCGTCGAGCACGCGTTCCATGATCGTGTGCAGGCGGCGTGCGCCGATATTCTCCGTGCTCTCATTCACTCGGAAAGCGAAGTGCGCAATCTCATCCAGCGCCTCCGGCGTAAATTCCAGCTTCACGCCCTCGGTCTCGAGCAGCGCGGTGTACTGCTTCACCAGCGAAGACTTCGGCTCGGTGAGAATCCGAACGAAGTCTTCCATGGTCAGCGACTGCAACTCCACGCGAATCGGGAAGCGCCCTTGCAGTTCGGGAATCAGATCGCTTGGCTTTGAGACATGAAACGCGCCGGCGGCGATGAAGAGGATATGGTCGGTCCGCACCATTCCGTAGCGGGTGTTGACCGTCGTTCCTTCGACGATCGGCAGAATGTCGCGCTGCACGCCTTCGCGCGAAACGTCGGGCCCATGCCCGCCTTCGCGTCCGGCGATCTTGTCGATCTCATCGAGGAAGACGATGCCGGAGTTCTCCACTCGATCGATCGCCATGCGCGTCACCTGATCCATATCGATGAGCCGCTGCTCTTCTTCCTGGATCAGATACTCGAAGGCCTCATTGACCTTCATCTTCCGCTTCTTCGTGCGCTGCCCGAAGATGCTCGGCAACATGTCTTTAATGTTGACGTCCATCTCCTCGACGCCCTGATTGGTCAGGATTTCGAACGACGGAAAATTTCTCTCGCGCACGTCGATCTCGACCGTCCGGTCATCCAGCTTGCCTTCCCGAAGTTGCTGGCGCAGTTTTTCGCGCGTGCGGCTAGATGATTCGGTCAAAGCCGTGCTGCCATCGATCACGACTCCGCCCGCAGCCGCCGTGGGCTCAGGGCGCGGAGGGGGCGAGGGCGGCAGCAGAATATCGAGCAACCGTTCTTCCGCATTGAGCTCAGCCTTGTCGGCCACGTCTTCCAGCTTCTCCTCGCGCACATTGTCGATGGCGATCTCGACCAGATCGCGCACCATCGATTCCACGTCGCGCCCCACGTAGCCGACCTCGGTAAATTTCGAGGCTTCCACTTTCAGGAATGGTGAATTCGCCAGCTTCGCAAGCCGGCGCGCAATTTCGGTTTTGCCCACGCCGGTGGGGCCGATCATGATGATGTTCTTGGGAATGATTTCTTCCGCGAGTTCGGGTGTCAGCTTCTGACGGCGCGTGCGGTTGCGAAGAGCGATGGCCACGGCGCGCTTCGCGTCCTTTTGGCCGATCACGTGTTTGTCGAGCTCGACGACAATCTCGCGCGGAGTCAGTTCGTCGAGCGCAAGCTGCTCTTCTTCGGCGGATGATGGGAGATAAATGGCCATAAAATTCAGTCGTTGGTCGGTAGTCGTTAGAAGTTAGCCGCGGCACCGTCAGCCTCATAGCCAACAACCATCGACCATCGACTGGCGGCCAACGAGGCTTCACAGCTCTTCAATCGTTACCTTGTCATTGGTATAGATGCACATCTTGCCTGCAATCTTCAATGCTTCTTCCGCGATCTGCCGGGCTGAAAGCTGGGTGTGTTCCGCGAGGGCCTGGGCTGCGGCCTGCGCATAAGGACCTCCGCTGCCGATCGCCGCGATACCGGTGTCTGGCTCGATCACGTCGCCCTGCCCGCTGAGCAGAAACGTTTGCTCTTTGTCGCTCACGAGCAACAGCGCTTCCAGATGCCGCAGGAACTTGTCGGTGCGCCAGTCCTTTGCCAGTTCGACGGCGGCCCGTCCCAGATTCCCGTGATACTGCTCCAGTTTGGCTTCAAAGCGGCTGAAGAGCGTAAAGGCATCTGCCGTGGAACCTGCAAATCCCGCGACAATCTTGTCGTTATAGAGCCGCCGGATCTTCTTAGCCGAGTGCTTGATCACGGACTCGCCCAGAGTCACCTGACCATCGCCGGCGAGCACGACACTCCCGTTGCGGCGGACCGACAAAACCGTCGTGGACCGTATCAGTCGTTTCGTAGTCATGAGCGCAATTTTTGATTATAACAGCGCTTTCATTGGGTCGTCGGATAGCCGTCCCCGCAGAACTAACATTAGGATTTTCTTGAATTTACAGGGTGCTTCAGTAACCATGCGCGCGATTACTGCTGTGACATTTACGCGAGTCTCGATGGCCCTTACCTTCTAGCTCATGCGCCAGTCTGCCGCTATTCTTTGTCACGACAAACGATCGCTCCAAACCCTGGAAACTACCTTGGAAGACCTGGGCATTGAGCGGACAAACTGCCGGTCCCAGCAGGAAGCGCTGGAGCTGGTCACGACCGGTCGCTGCTCGATCCTTATTGTGGATTTTGACCTGCCCGGAGCGGCCGAGGCAATCCGGATGGCGAATCTTTTGCCGCCGACGCAAAAGCCAGCGCTGATCGCCGTTGCGACCCGCGCGTGGCCGGGAACTGGTCAGGCATTCCAATCGGGCGCGAGCCGCCTCCTTTACCGGCCGCTTGAGGCCGACCTCGTGAAGGACGCAATCAAGGCCGGCAGAAAAGCTGCCAAGACGAACCGCCGCCAGTCGGCGCGCTACGAGGCAAAAACGCTAATTTATCTGGAGCTCGAGACCGGTACTCTGTCCGCCATCAGCATTGATATCGGAGAACACGGGCTCGCCCTACAGTCCGCCGAACCAGTGCCAATGAATTCGAATGTGGAGTTCCGTTGTGTGTTGCCGGGCACGGACGTTACCTTGCACGGTCACGCGGACGTCATATGGGCTAGCGACCAGGGCCGCGCCGGATTGTTCTTCTCGAAGATGTCGTCGACGGCGCGCAAGAACCTGAGTCACTGGCTTCATAAGCGCGGCAATCACAGTAAGGACAAGCACGCGGTCCGCGACCTGCTGCCGCCCGCGGAGGATCACGTCTCGTTCGCATCCACCGAGGAAGAACTTCTAATCGAAGCGAAGTAACTGCCACTGCTCGAGGTGGAGCAGATCGGTTCCGGTCGTGCTCGGGTGATCGTGCTCCGAGCGATCCGTCTCGCGCCACGGCGCTGCCTTGCCTTAGAATCAATCCTCTTCCTTCTTCTCAGGAAGCGATTGTCAGGAGGCGCGCTTGTCCACTCTTTCCCACACCGACCTGGCTTTTAACGGACACTCCATGGTCGGCGCACTCCAGCGAGTGATGGTGTGTTCGCCGGAATCAGCCAGATGGAATCAGCCGGAACGGATAGCTCGCTGGCGCGAGTTGGGATTTCACCAGGCGCCGGACTTCGCCGTCGCGCGAGTGCAACATGAAGCGCTCTGTCGCGAGTTGCAAGCGGCTGGAGCGGAAGTCGTGGAGCTGCCTGCCGCTGACGATCTCTCGCTGGATGCGGTGTACGCGCACGACGCGTCGCTGGCCACTGACTTCGGATTGATCGTCATGCGTCCGGGAAAAGCTAACCGCGTGGTCGAGGGAGAGCACCACGAATCTTTCTGCGGGCAGCTTGGCCTGCCAGCGCTGGGGACGATCATCGCGCCGGGCACGACCGAGGCCGGCGACATCGTGTGGCTCGATTCGAAGACTCTGTTGGTCGGTCACGGGTACCGCACCAATACCGCAGGCATCTCCCAGATGCGGGCAATGCTCGCTCCGAAGGGGATCGAGGTTCTGTCCGCGCCGCTGCCCTACGGGCCGGGACCTTCGGCGTGCCTGCACCTGATGTCGTTGATCAGCCTGCTGGATGAGCACACTGCGCTGGTCGATCTGCCCTGGCTCGCGGTCGAAACCGTTGAACTGCTGAAGTCACGTGGCTTTGCGTTGATTGAGATTGAGTACTCGGAGCGAGATACGCTGGCCTGCAATGTTTTGTCATTGGGCGCGAATAGGCTGCTCACGATCGAGGAAAATTGCATGACGAATGAGCGGCTGCGCCAAGCGGGATTCGATGTGCGAACATTTCCGGGCAGCGAAATCTGCATCAACGGCAGCGGCGGCCCGACCTGTCTCACCCGTCCGCTGCTGCGAGGATGATCTCGCGCGGTTACTCGAACTCGAACACAACCTTGGACGTTTCCGGATCGAAGGGGGCGGACGAGTGTTCGTGAACAATTTTCCACGAACCTTGCATTCACTCGTACACAACCGTGTCACGCATCCAAGGCTGGCGGCCGGGAAGACCGGTGAAACGTAAGAGGTAGTGGACGATTGCCAAATCGCCGCTCACCGCAATCTCCATGTCCCGAGTTTCCGTACCGAAGGAAACGGGAAAATGAGCCAGCGACGTCTCCCAGATGCGGCGCCAGTCTTGTCGATCGCGTATCTAGTACGGCGGCTTCACTGAAGATGACGGCGTCCTCGGAGTAGTGGCGCAGGATCGCGCTGACATCTTTGTGGCAGACCGCTCGATGCTGCTCTGCGATCAGATCTCGGATCTGCTGCTCGTCGCCGCTGATGTCGAGTTTCACCATATCTCCTAATTTGTTTGCGGATCGAAATGAGTCCCTGTCATCAAAATCGCGCCCAGTACGGAGGTAGAAGGAATCAGGTACACCACGACACAAATCAACTCGATCGCCCCTACCGGCAAGATCAGCCGCTCCAGAAGTCCGTGGCTGGCGAACCCCTCGACAACCGAGGCTGTCTTCATCAACTTCAGCACGCTGCCGAACAAAATCAATAGAACTGGAATCGCACTCATCACCCTCCCTGTCCAGATTGCGGACTTTGAGACTGCGGCGCCTTGCATACAATCTCCTCTCCTTTGAAATCGACTGCAGCAAACGGCGGATGGAGGAAGTTCCACATCCTCCGTTTGCCAACTCCCTACGCTTCTTAATCTTTGCCGAGCATTGAACTGAGATGATCGCCGAGTCGTTCCAGGCTCTGCGTCCATCCAGCTTCCATACCCTTGAGGTACTGCGGCGCCACTGCGGTTGCTCTGATCACGCGCGCCTGCAGAGTCAATTCCGTCTTGCCCCGCCGCTCGACGAAGTTCACCGTGTTCAGGATGTCAAACATCGAGTTGCCCTTTTCATCCAGCGCGGTGCTGATGAAGACCAGCCGCTCGGGTTCATCGATTTCTTCGAATACGCCTTTCATCGGATACACCACGCCATCCGGAGCCCGCATGTGGATGCGGATCTCGCCGCCGACTCGCGCGTCCACTTCGCAGACCGGGTTGGTGAATCCCTTCGGTCCCCACCATGACTCCATGTGCTTCCGCTTGGTCCATGCGCGGAACACGTGTTCTCGAGGAGCGTCGAGGGTTCTTGTGAGAACCAGATCCCATTCCGAAGAATTCGTTGCAGCGTTAATTCTTGCGCTGTTTGCGGACATGCTTTTTCTCCTTGTGTTTCCAATCTTGTTTTTTCAGTTCCTTCAGATAGTCGTCGAGGCGGTCGAAGCTCTCTTCCCAGAAGCGACGGTAGTGTTCAATCCATCCGGCGACATCCTGCAGCGGACCGGCCTGCAACCGGCACGGCCTCCATTGGGCCTCGCGACCGCGAGTAATCAGTCCGGCGCGTTCCAGCACTTTCAGATGCTTGGAGATCGCCGGCATGCTCATCGCAAATGGTTCGGCCAGCTCCGTCACCGATGCCTCGCCCGAGGCCAAGCGCGCCAGAATCGCACGCCGCGTCGGGTCTGCCAGGGCTCCGAACGTCTCGCTCAATCGATCGTTCATCTCTTAATAAACCTATCAGTTACATAACTATAAAGTTAAATACAATAATCGGAGAATCTTGTCAACGGGAATCTTCCCCGCATCACCAAGCCCTGCGTCGCGCGTTGATATGATGTTGCTGCCAAAGGAAATCATCTCGGGAAAAGAGCCATCCATGTCATTGTCTTGCCGCAGGCTCGTCTTCTTCACGTGGGTTGTTGCCAGCGCGACATCGATTTTTCTCTACGCGCAAGCCGGTGCAAGTCCCCAAGCAATCGTCACGATCGATGCAGTCACAAGCGCACAAGCTCTCCGCGACGGAGTCCAGATCGAGGCTGGCCCGGCAAGTCTGCGCATTATCGCCCTTCGCGATGACATCGTCCGCGTCCGCATCTCTCCGACCAGCACTCTCCCGGAAGATGCATCCTGGGCGGTGATCCCCGAATCCCGCAGCAAGTCGATCGATGTGCAGGCGACGCAGGACTCCGCATTTGTGGGCTTTCGCACTGCGGCACTCGATGTACGCGTTGAACGCTCTCCCCTTCGCATCGTGATCCGGGATCTGGCTGGCAACATTATTTCCGCCGACGCAGTGGGACGACCCGTCAAATTCCAACGGGGTGGATTTTCCATCTACCAAGAAATGCCCGGAGACGAGCACTACTTCGGACTCGGCGACAAAACCGGCTCATTCGATCGCCGCGAGCAGGCTTACACGCTCTGGAATACGGACATCGGTCCGCAGGAATCGGTCGATCCGCTTTACAAGAGCATTCCGTTTTTTCTCGCCATCCACGGCACGCGCAGCTATGGAATTTTTCTGGATAACACCTGGCGTACGTGGTTCGATTTCGGTAAGTCCGCGCGTGACGCCTACTCCTTCGGCGCCGAGGGTGGACCGATCGACTACTACTTTATTTATGGCCCCACTCCGAAGCAGGTCGTAGAGAACTACGCGTACCTCACGGGAAAGCCGCCTCTCCCGCCGCTGTGGGCGTTGGGATTCCAGCAATCACGATACAGCTACACTCCCGAATCGCAAATTCGTGACATCGCCAACCGTCTGCGCCTGGACAAGATTCCCTCCGACGTGGTCTACCTCGATATCGACTATCAGGACCGCAATCGTCCATTCACCGTGAATTCGAGGACATTCCCTAATTTCCCGGGACTCGTGTCGGACCTGCACAAGCAGCATTTTCATCTCGTCAACATTACTGACCTGCATATCGCTCACATCGCGAATCAGGGATACACGCCCTACGACACAGGTCATGCAGGCGATCAGTTTGTGAAGAATCCGGACGGAAGCGAATTCATTGGCGTGGTCTGGCCGGGGCCGGCGGTGTTTCCCGATTTCACTCGCGCCCAAACCCGCGAATGGTGGGGCGGCCTCTACCAGGAATTTACGAAAGACGGTGTTGCCGGATTCTGGAACGACATGAACGAGCCTTCGGTATTCGATGGGCCGGGAAAGACTATGCCTCTGAACACCGTCCACCGCATCGAAGAGCCCGGCTTCACCACGCGCACGGCAACGCACGCCGAAATCCACAACATCGTGGGCCTCGAGAACGCGCGCGCGACCTACGAAGGCCTGCTCAAGTTGCGTCCCGATGAGCGCCCGTTTGTCTTAACGCGCGCCACGTACGCCGGAGGCCAGCGCTACGGCTTCACCTGGACCGGCGACAACTCCGCCACATGGAACCATCTTCGTCTCGCTACGCAGATGGTGCTCAACCTCGGCATCAGCGGCGTCTCATTCGTCGGCGCCGACGTGGGCGGATTCAACGGCTCTCCTTCGCCCGAGCTGCTCACGCGGTGGGTGGAACAGGCCGCCTTCTCGCCTTTCTTCCGCGATCATGCGACCAAGGGCAGCCTGCCGCATGAGATCTGGAACAACGGGCTGGAGCAGGAGACCATCCGCCGTCATTACATCGAGACTCGATATCAGCTTCTGCCATACTTCTATGCTCTCGCGGACGAGGCTTCGCGAACCGGGCTGCCTCTGATGCGCCCGGTCTTTCTCGAATTTCCCGAGATCTACGCACCGAATTCTCCGGGCTTCGACAACGTGGATACCGAATTTATGCTCGGTCCAGATCTGCTGATCGCTCCGCCGCCGTTTGCTGAAATGATGAATGACTATGTGGTGTCGTTCCCCGAGGGGCCCTGGTACGACTTTTGGACGGGCGAAAAGATGCCGCCACAGCCGCACGGTCCGCCCATCAATGTCGTGGCGAACGACATCGCGAAGACCGGAGGCACGACTGGTTACCAATGGCCGCACGCGATTCTTCCCGCGCTGAAGACGCTTCCTGTGTATGTACGCGGCGGAAGCATCCTGCCAATGCAGCCTCTGATTCAGAACACGGAAGAAACTCCAAGCGGCCCATTGCAGCTCCGCGTCTATCCTGGTCCGCGGTGCAGGGGTGCGCTTTACCTCGACGACGGACACACTCTGCAGTATCAGCAGGGAAAGTACCTGCGTCAGAGCATCAGCTGCGAATCCGACGCCAACTCGATGCGCCTGAAGTTCCACGCACGGGAAGGCTCTTATACTACGTGGTGGAAGTTTATTGAGGTCGTCGTGTACGACTGGCCGTCGGCACATGCCGAAGCCAAGTTCTCCGGCAGCACGTATCCACTGAAAACCACGTACGATGCAAAGCAGCGCGCGCTGCACATGACGCTGTCAGACGTGTCGACGGAGGCGGAGCTCAGTATCCGAGGCAGGGCGGGGCACTGATCAACTCCGAATCAGCCGCGAGAACGCGACGCGTTTGCGAGCGGACTTATGGGGTCCGGAGAAAACCGTGATACACACCGTTTGGTTCGATGTCGTATCCAGTCATCTCGCCAGAGGCGTTGTTCAATAGCGGAAATGCCGGAGACCTACGGAAAAATGTACAAAGTCCCTGCTCGCCACAAGCACTTCCGAGACGATGGCAAAACCAAAGGCGTGCGAAACCGGCAGGGCGGGTCATTCCTGTTAAAATCTAAAGGCGATGCTTCTTCCCTTCGTCCGCGAACTCTTCACGGACGTAGAACTGCTTCCCGGCTTCACGCGTGCAGCCTCCCACCTCAAAGAGGGCACGGGGCGCATTCGTGTCTCCGGACTCTCACCTACAGCCAAAGCCCTGCTGCTCGTGCTGTTGCGGCGTGCCGCCGAGCGTCCACTGATCGTCGTCGTCAACGACAACCGGGCGATTGAGGATTTCGTCCCGGTGCTGCGCGGATTTTGCGACCTCACCGCCGCCTGCGACCCTGAGGCCGTGGTCGCACTTCCTGCCCGCGACGTGCTGCCGTTCCAGAATCTTTCGCCGCATCCCGAACTCCAGGAAGAACGCGCCACCGCTCTCTGGAAGATTGCCACCGGCAAAGCGTCAATCGTGGTCACTCCGATCGCCGCGACCGCAATTTTGCAACGTTCGGCCGAGTACTACACTGACCTCGCTCGCACGCTGCGCCGCGGAGAGTCATTCGACCTCGACAACCTGCTGGCGCAGCTGAACACAGTCGGCTATGCCTCCGCCGACGTAGTCGAAATGCCGGGCCAGTACGCGCTGCGTGGAGGCATCCTCGACGTTTACTCGCCCGAAGCCGAGCGGCCTGTGCGCATTGAGTTTTTTGGCGACGAAGTCGAATCGATTCGACGATTCGATCCTACTTCGCAACGTTCGTCGAATCCGATGGACGAGGCTCTTCTGCTGCCGCTCACCGAAACACCGGTCAGCGATCAACTGCTGGGTGCAATTCACACTCGTCTTTCCGGCAAGCGCATCACGGGCAACGAAGAAATCGTCGAAGCCGCGGTGCGCTCCGGCGGAGTCACCGTTTTTCCTGGATGGGAATTCTATGCTCCTGTCGCTGGCTCAGACCGCACTGTCTTCGATCTTCTGCCCAACGCGGCTGTTCTGCTCGACGAGCCGGACCTTCTCCGCACAGAGTTCGACCGCTTCTGGACGCGCGTCGAGGAAGCGCACGAGCGCAGCGGCGTCGGCAATCTCGTCCGCCCGACAGATCTCTATCTCCCGCCGGATGCCTGGTGGCAGAAGGTTACCTCGCTGACAGGAGCGGACCTCGAGCATCTCGGGATCACGCGCAGCGAAGATGCGGACTCAGCCCTCACCATCCTCACGCAGCCCACGCAGCGCTTCCACGGCGCGGTTCCTGCGATGCTCGAAGAAGTACAAAAGCTCACCGCGGCAGGAAATCAGGTTTTGTTCTCGGTGCCGAATACCGGTGAAGTCGAGCGACTGGCCGACATCTTCACGGAATACAACGTGAGCTTCAAGCTCGGCAGCCGCACCCGCGGGGGCGAGAGCTATGCCGATGAGACCAGCTATTTCGCCGGAGAAATCCACACCACCACGCTCGCCAAAGCGTACGTGCCCGACGGCGTTGTCTTCCCCGACGCGCACCTAGCCGTCTTTGGCGCCCGCGACCTGTTCGACGAGTCTGAAGCTGTGGCCTCGCGGCCGCAGCGACAGAAGTCTAAGGTCTCCGCATTTCTCTCTGACTTCCGCGACTTGCAAGTTGGAGACTACGTCGTCCACGTCGAACATGGCATCGGACAGTATCAAGGCCTGAAGGAAATCAATCAGGGCGACGGAAACGCCGAGTTCATGCTGCTGGAATATGCGGAGGGCGCGCGCCTCTACGTTCCGCTGACGCGCCTGGATCTGATTCAGAAATACCGGTCGTCGGAAGGCGCCAAGCCCGCGCTCAGCCATCTGGGCACGCAGGCATGGGCCAAAACCAAGTCCCGCGTGCGCAAGGCCATGAAAGATATGGCCGACGAACTTCTGAAACTCTACGCTCAACGCAAAGCGGCGCAGGGCCACGCGTTCCCGGCTGGCAACGAATTCGTACGCGAGTTTGAAGACGCGTTTGAGTTCAACGAAACCGAAGACCAAGCGCAAGCCATCGCCGACGTGACACGCGACATGGAATCGTCTCTGCCCATGGACCGGCTGCTCTGCGGCGATGTCGGCTACGGCAAGACGGAAGTCGCCATGCGCGCTGCGTTCAAAGCCATCAGCGACAACAAGCAAGTCGCCGTGCTCGCGCCGACTACGGTGCTCGCCTTCCAGCACTACGAGACGTTCAAGCAGCGCTTTGGACCGTTTCCCGTCATGATCGAAATGATCAGCCGTTTTCGCAACGCGAAGCAGCAAAAAGAAATTCTGCAAAAAGCCGAAGCCGGCAAGATCGACATCCTCATCGGAACGCACCGCATTCTTTCGAAGGATCTGAAGTTCTCCGACCTCGGCCTGCTGATCGTCGACGAGGAGCAGCGCTTCGGCGTGCGTCACAAAGAACGTATCAAGCAGATGCGTAAGCAGGTCGACGTCCTCACCATGTCGGCTACGCCGATCCCGCGCACTCTGCACATGTCGCTGGTCGGCCTACGCGACATGAGCGTGATTGAGACGCCGCCCAAAGACCGCATGGCGATTCAAACGGTCGTCGCCAGTTGGGACGACAAGCTGATCCAGTCGGCCATCGAGCAGGAACTTGAGCGCGGCGGCCAGGTGTACTTCGTTCACAACCGCGTCGAGAGCATCTGGGAGATCGCCGCCAAGCTTCAAGAACTGATCCCGAAAGCGCGCATCGCGGTCGGCCACGGACAGATGGGCGAAACCGAGCTCGAAAAAGTGATGCTCGGTTTCATGCACCACGAAGCCGACATTCTCGTCGCAACGACGATCATCGAGAATGGACTCGACATACCACTCTGTAACACGATCCTGATCAACCGCGCCGACCGCTTGGGACTCTCCGAGCTCTACCAGTTGCGCGGACGCGTCGGACGATCGAACCGCCGCGCCTACGCGTACTTGCTGATCCCGAAGGAAGTCGAACTCACTCCGATCGCGCGCCGGCGACTCGCAGCATTGAAGGAATTCTCAGACCTGGGCGCCGGATTCAAGATTGCCGCACTCGATCTCGAACTGCGCGGCGCGGGAAACCTACTCGGCGGAGAGCAGAGTGGACACATCGAGGCCATCGGATTCGAGCTCTATACGCAAATGCTCGACCGGGCCGTCCGCGAAATGAAGGGTGAAGCCGGCCCGGATGAGGCCGAAACTCAACTCAACCTCGGCCTCAACATACGGATTCCTGGCGAATACATCCCCGAAGAGAACCAGCGGCTTCGAATGTACAAGCGCGTGGCCGGGGTGGAAACCGAATCTCAGCTCTCCGATGTGGCGTCAGAGGTGGAAGATCGTTACGGGCCTCCGCCACCGGCTGTCCGCAACCTGCTCGACTACGCTTCACTGAAACTGCTGTGCATGCGTGTCGGTGTGAATGCGATCGAGCGTAAGCGCGATTTCGTCACCTTTAAGTTCCGTCAGAATGCGGCCGTCGATCCCGAGCATCTGGCGCGATTCGTATCTGCGCAAAAAGGCGCCCAGTTCACTCCAGATGGAATGTTGAAATTCGTGCTCAAGGCCACGGCAGCGGAAGATGTCCTGCGAGCAATGCGCACAGTGCTGGAACAACTGGCCGCGGAAGAAGCCTCCCCCGACTCTGTGGCTCGCTAGCTGGGGAGGCGTTTCGACGGCTGGACTCATACGCAACAACGCGCAAACGGAAAGATGCCTCTTCCCAAATCGCTGGAATCCCGCTAGGATATCGCAACTCGATTCACCGTACGACCGTTCGGTTGGACCCTGACTGCATTGCGGAGTCGCGGACGTACGGCCAAACATCCAAACACTATTCCGGGATTGTAAGCGGTCCAGTTCCTTGGACGGCGCGAGATAGTTTGGACAGAAAAATTGGACGGCAGAGAGAGATGATGACGATTCCAGACGAAAAGTTTTTCCACGCGCAGGTCACCCGGCGTGTCGACTTCGCTCCCGACCTGTGGATGTTCCGCATCCGCAGCGGAGGCGAATTCCGCTTTGTCCCCGGCCAGTATGCCACGCTCGGAGTCGAACACAACGGCAAGCGCGTCGAGCGCCCGTATTCCATCGCGTCGTCCCCGGCGGAAGACGAAGTCGAATTCTTCTTTGAACTCGTGCCCGAAGGCGCGCTCACGCCGCTTCTGTACAAACTGCAACCGGGCGACAAGTTGCTGATGCGCAAGGTCCCGAAGGGAAAATTCTCGCTCGACTTGACTAACGGAAAGACGAACCACCTGCTGATCTCCACCGTCACCGGCGTGGCTCCGTTCGTCAGCTATGTGCGCACATTGTCCAAAGATTGGAAAGAAGGACGTTTCGACGGCAAGCACCAACTCTATTTACTCAATGGCGCAAGCCGCCCGTGGGAATTCGGGTACCTGGAGGAACTGAACCAGTTCGACAAAGAATTGCCGTGGTTCAAGTATGTACCAACCGTGAGCCGTCCGTGGGATCACGCGGACTGGCCGGGCGAAATTGGCCGCGCCGACGACATCCTACGCAAGTATGCCGACCACTGGGAACTGGACGCGAGTAACACGGTCGCGTATATCTGCGGGCATCCCGAGATGATCGAGCACAGCAAGGCGATCCTCAAACGCCGCGGCTTCGTCGACAAAGGATCGGTCAAGGAAGAGGTCTACTGGATCCCGTCGCATAAATAGCCGTCTAAGCGACTCTAAGGCTAGACGCCTACTTTGCAACTGCGCCGCTCGAGCAACTGAACATCGCGCCACGCGTCTCCGAGTTTACTGATGCGCCGCCGGATGCCGACTTCGCAGAATCCGCATGATTTGTGCAGCGCGATGCTAGCGGCATTCTCCGGGAAAATTCCCGCTTGCAGCGTCCAGATGCCGTTCACTTCCGACTCTTGCACCAAGGCCTGCAGCAGCGACTTGCCGACGCCGCGTCCGCGCACAGCAGCTGCAATGTAGACGGAAACTTCGGCCACTCCTCGATACACATGCCGGCTCGACACCGGGCTCAGCGCAGCCCAACCCAAGAGTATGACGCTGCCTCGTGGCTCCGTTGCGCTCCCGATCGGATCCAGCGCAACCAACCGGCAGTCCCTGCGATGGCCGCTATCCCACTTCTCCCAATAAGGTAGCTCGGTCTCGAATGTGGCGTCGCCCGTGGCGATGCCTTCGCCATAGATTTCGCGAACCGCCGGCCAGTGATCCGGCAACATAGGAATAATGCGGTATCCCATGAGGATCTCAGCAGGTCTAGCTCTCAGCGGGCGCAAAGAAAACCAGCACCGCGAGCTCTTCTGCAATGTCGTAAAAGCGGTGCTCTACATCGGACGCTACGAAGAGCACGCTTCCCGCGGAGACTTCCTGGTCCCGATCGGCCGCGCGGAATCGGCCGCGGCCCCGGACGACATAATACATTTCATCTTCATGATGCGGGCGCTGCGGATCCATTGACCCAGCAGGCAACACGTAAAGTCCTGCGCTCATAGACTCCGCACGAAGGAACTCGCGGTACAGCTTCCCGCTGGCAGCGCGCTCCTGATCGATCTTGGCGACCGTGCCGAACCACGCCTTCACGCCAGAATTCCTCCGAAGACCAGATCGGTGAACTGCGGGATCAGGTTGTGCGTCTGCAGGTCGCCTTCCGGCTTGTACCATTGATAAATCCAGTTGATCATGCCGAGTAGCGCGAAGGCCGCCGCCCTCGGGCTGACTCCGCCCTTCGCCCGGCGAACTCTCTGAACGTCCGACATCAGGCTTTCGACGAAATGAATGTATTCCTTCTTGCGCGTATTGATCCGCTTGCGTAGCGTCGGCGGCAGGGGATGATTCTCGTGCAACATGACCGTGACCTCCCGGTCGCGCGGGCTGAGCACGACTTCGATGTGCAGCCGGATCAGAGCCCGCAGCCGCTCTTCCGGATCAGCGATGCCCCGCACCGGGTTCAGCACACGCTCCTGCGTAATCTCCATGGCGTGATTCATGATCTCGAACAGGATTTCGTCCTTGCTCTGAAAGTGGTGATAAAGCCCGCCCTTGCTAAGCTTGAGCGCGGCCGCCACGTCATTCATCGACGTCGCGTCGTACCCGCGCTGCTGGAACAGTCGCGCCGCGGTTCGCAGTATCTCCTGCCGGGAATCCACCAGAGTTTCGCGTGCCATCGCGTGCCATGTTAAACAGTTGGAGCCGGGAAAGCCACCGAGCGGTCCGCTCCCCGATGGACAGGCGCGAACCAGACTTCCCGCTTGACACTCGAAAGGCGGACAGGTAGCATTTCCAGATACCGACCGACCGGTCGGTTTGCGGGATCAAGGGCTGGTTCTGCCGGCGCAGTTCGAGCCAATAGCAAGGGGCTTTTTATTCCTCCCTTGTCCGACAAGAAGCATCGAGAGGAGCACACTGGTGGTCACTATTTTTTATGAACGCGACGCCAAGCCGGAAGCGCTGAAGGGCAAAACGATCGCCATCCTCGGCTACGGCAGCCAGGGACACGCTCAGGCCCAGAATCTCCGCGACAGCGGACACAAAGTCATCATTGGTCTCGACCCCAACCGGCCCAGCGCTCAGCAAGCGCGAGCCGACGGCATGGTCGTCGTCGCTCCAGACGAGGCTGCCAAGCGCGCCGACTGGATCCACGTGCTCACTCCCGACGAAACCCAGGGCGAGCTTTATGAGAAGTCCATCAAGCCCTATCTGCATCCCGGAAAGGTGCTCGGCGTTTCCCACGGCTTCAGCATTCATTTCAAAACTATCGTTCCGCCCGACGACGTCGACGTGGTGATGATCGCTCCCAAGAGTCCCGGCCATCTCGTTCGCCGCGTATACAGCGAAGGACGCGGAGTTCCAGCGCTGATCGCCATCCAGCAAGATGCCAGCGGCCACGCACACGAACTCGCACTGGCCTACGCGCACGGCATCGGCTCGACCCGCGCCGGTGTTCTGCAGACCACGTTCAAGGAAGAAACGGAAAGCGATCTCTTCGGCGAGCAGGCAGTGCTTTGCGGCGGTCTCACATCGCTCATCAAGAAGGGATTCGAAACTCTCGTCGAAGCCGGCTACGCTCCTGAGATTGCGTACTTCGAATGCCTGCACGAGGTGAAGCTGATCGTCGACCTGATCTACGAGGGCGGATTGGCCCGCATGCGCTATTCGATCTCGAACACCGCCGAATACGGCGACCTGACCCGCGGTGAGCAAGTCGTCGGCGATGCCACCCGACAGGCAATGAAGAAGACCTTGGCCGACATCCAGTCCGGAAAATTTGCCCAGGAATGGATCGCCGAGAACCAGGCCGGGTGTCCCAACTTCAATAAGCTGCGCGAAAAAGAGAAGCAACACCCCATCGAAATCGTGGGCGCGCAGCTGCGCGGCATGATGAGCTGGTTGCCTAAAGACGGCAAAAAGACACCTCCCGCTCCGAGCGGCACCAAACAGGTGGTGAATGCTTAAGGGAGCGGACATCGTTCTGCAGTGCCTGCGCGCCGAGGGCGTAGACCTGGTATTCGGGTATCCCGGCGGCGCGATCATGCCGTTGTACGACGCTCTCGATGGCAGCGGAGTGCGACACGTCCTCACGCGGCACGAGCAGGGCGCGGTATTCGCGGCGGAAGGTTATGCGCGCGTCACCGGCAAGGTCGGCGTTGCGATGGCGACCAGCGGCCCGGGCGCTACGAACCTCGTCACCGGTATTGCCGACGCGAAAATGGATTCCGTTCCGCTTGTCTGCATCACCGGCCAAGTGCGAAGTGCTTTGATCGGAACCGACGCATTTCAGGAGACGGATGTATTCGGCGTGACGCTCTCGCTCACCAAGTGGAGCCGTCTCGTTCGCACCATCGATGAAATTCCCGAGGTGATTGCCGAAGGATTCTATTGGGCGCGTAGTGGACGTCCCGGTCCGGTGGTGATCGACATTCCCACGGACATGCTGAAGGCGAAGAAGGACTTTTCCGGACCAGTGAAGTTCACGCCGCATGCTCGGCCCGCCGACGCGAAAGCCGACGGAGGCTTCACGGATACGATCGTGGCGATGCTGCAGCAGTCATCGAAGCCGGTCGCGCTGGTCGGTGCTGGAGCCAAACTTTCGGAAGCGATTCCTGATCTGCGGCGCCTGCTCGATCACCTGAACATTCCCACGTTCGCCACGGTTCATGGGCTCGGAGCCGTCGAGCCGGAAGCTCCTTATTACCTCGGCATGGTGGGCATGCACGGTACGCGCGCGGCCAACACCGCGCTGCACGAGACCGATCTACTGCTTGTTCTCGGGGCGCGTTTGGACGATCGAGTCACTGGCGATCCCACGCGCTTCGCGCCTCATGCGAAGATCGTTCACTTCGAAATCGATCCCGCGCAGCTCGATCGCGTGCGTCCTTGCGATCTGCCGGTGATCGGCAATCTCGCGGACACGATTCCCGCGTTTCAAGCCGAGTTGCGGCAGCACACGCTTCCTGACTTTGCTGGCTGGCGCGCCGTTGCATGTGGACCGGAACGGGCCGAACTTGATCCTCGCGGGCTGGCGCAGCCGACTATCCGCTTTCTCGACGAACTCTTCAGCCGTCTGCCGCAAGACAGTGTGATTCTAGCCGACGTGGGCCAGCATCAGATGTGGGCCGCGCAGCGCTACCGATCCTCATCCCCACGCGGATTCATCACTTCCGGCGGGCTCGGTTCCATGGGATTCGCTTTACCGGCCGCAGTCGGCGTGCAACTGGCCAAGCCGGACACTTGTGTTCTTTGCGTCTCGGGCGATGGTGGATTCCAGATGAACATCCAGGAACTGGCCACGGTTCACCGTCTCGGCCTTCCCGTGAAGATGGTCATCATCGACAACAAATATCTCGGCATGGTGCGGCAGTGGCAGCAACTGTTCTACGAACGCAACTACGCCGAGACCGACCTGAGCGACAATCCGGATTTTGTGGAGATAGCGAAGGCCTACAAGATTCACAGCTTCCGGATGAAGGAAGACGCGATGCGCGAGTTCCCGGTTTCGCAAGAAACTGGAGACCAGATCGACAGATTCCTGAGCTCCCCGCAAGCGGAGTTGCTCGTGTTTGATTGCGCACCCGAGGCCAACGTTTTCCCGATGGTTCCGGCGGGTGCGGCGCTTTCGGAAATGCTGCTCGAAGAAGAACCGGCTCAGTAACGGGAACTCACATATGCAATTTCACGTTCGCTATCGCAATACACAAGGCACGTTGATGCGCATTCTGAACGCGGCTTCCAAGCGCGGGCTCGATATACCTGCGGTGCACGCCGAACCGGCGGAGCGCGATCATCAGGTCACGCTCACGCTTGAGGTGAATCAGAAACAGGTCGGCCAGCTATATCGGGAGTGGTATTCGATTGCAGACGTTATTCATGTCGGCTCTGGTGCGGCACATTCAGCGGCGTGGACTTCGCCGCATCCTCCCGCGGGTGTCGCGATCGAAGAAGCACGTGCAGCAGCTCGTGCGTAGGTTCGAGTTTGTGGCTGGGCAAGCATGACGACTCCTGGGCAGCGTCATGCAACTGGGGAACCTGCAAAGCGGGTTCCCCGTTTTTCAGTTGCTCGAGAAAAGCTTTAACCACGAAGGACACAAAGGTTCACCAAGGAAAACCGACGAATGAATTCCTTCGTGATACTTCGTGTCCTTCGTGGTTGAAGTCTTTTAGCCGGAACCCAGTTCCCATCTTCACCGCGTGTCCTGTAATCTTTCAGCCATGGATCTCAAGCACATCAGCCGTGGAATCACCGAAGGGCGCGATCGCGCTGGCGCTCGCTCCATGTTCAAGGCCATTGGATTCACAGACGCCGACCTCAGCCGTCCGATCATTGGTGTCGCCAACACGTGGATTGAAACCATGCCGTGCAACTTCCACCTGCGCCGTCTGTCGGCGAAGGTGAAGGAAGGAATTCGCGCAGCCGGCGGAACGCCCATGGAATTCAATACCATCGCCATCTCGGACGGCGAAACCATGGGCACAGAGGGCATGCGCGCCTCGCTCGTCAGCCGCGAACTGATCGCGGACTCGATCGAGCTCGTCTGCCGCGGTCAGATGTTTGACGCGGTCGTGTGCGTAGTCGGCTGCGACAAGACGATTCCCGCCGCGGCCATGGCTCTCGCGCGCATGAATCTTCCTGGCATAGTGCTTTATGGCGGTACGATCGCGCCCGGCAGTTATCGCGGCAAAGATGTGACGATTCAGGATGTCTACGAAGCTATCGGCGCCAACGTAGCTGGAGAGATGAGCGACGCGGAATTGAAAGCGCTCGAAGACGTTGCGTGTCCTGGCGCAGGCGCGTGCGGTGGACAATACACCGCGAACACGATGTCGACCGTTATGGAGATGATCGGCTTGTCGCCGATGGGCTTCAACAGCGTGCCGGCAATGGACTCGCGCAAGGATCAGATTTCGTTCGACTGCGGCGAGGTCGTGATGGATGTGCTGCAGCGAGGACTCAAGCCCCGCGACATTCTCACCCGCGAGGCTTTCGACAATGCGATTGCGTCAGTCGCGGCAACGGGCGGATCTACCAACGCAGTGCTGCATCTGCTGGCGATTGCGCGCGAAGCCGGCGTTCCCCTGGAGATCGACGACTTCCAAACCATCAGCTCTCGCACTCCGGTGCTGGCCGACCTAAAACCGTCGGGGCGATTCGTTGCTGCCGACATGTATCGTGCTGGCGGCATTGGACTGCTCGCGAAGCGGCTGATGACCGGCAAGTATCTGCACGGATCGGCGAAGACAGTATCAGGGCTCACCATTTCTGCCGAAGCCGAGCGAGCATCAGAAACGCCGGGACAGGAAGTAATCGTTCCGCTCGACAAGCCGCTGAAAGCAACGGGCGGTCTCGTGATTCTCAAGGGCAATATCGCTCCCGAAGGATGCGTCGCGAAGATCAGCGGTCATGAGCGCCTCGAGCATCGTGGTCCGGCGCGTGTGTTCGAATCGGAAGAAGACGCGATGGCCGCAGTGACGGCAAAGAAGATCAAGTCTGGCGATGTGGTCGTGATCCGCTACGAAGGACCGAAGGGCGGTCCGGGCATGCGCGAGATGCTCGGCGTCACGGCCGCAATCGTTGGAGAAGGCTTGGGCGGTTCGGTCGCTCTGCTAACTGACGGACGTTTCAGCGGCGCGACCCGTGGATTGATGGCGGGGCACGTTTCTCCAGAAGCAGCGCTGGGCGGGCCGATTGCCGGCGTGCGCGATGGGGACATCATCCACTTTGACGTGGTCAAGCAAGTACTTGAGGTCGAGATCAGCGACGATGTGTTGCGCCAGCGCATGACGCAGTGGAAGGCGCCGCAGCCGCGCTATCCCACGGGCGTGTTCGCCAAATATGCGGCGCTGGTCTCTTCTGCGTCTCAGGGAGCGATCACGCGGCCGAAATAGTCAGGCTGGGTAGACGAGCCTCGCTATTCCCTCTCAGTCGCTGTGGTAGATTGGATGCCGTTCGGCGCGTGCGTTCGCCTCGCTAGAGGCGCCGCTCGGAATCGCTGCTCAGCCAAATGATGAATGGGACCGCTGTCTCTCCGCAGCCAAGAAGTCTTCCGTCCCGCGCCGTCCGCCTCGCGCTGCTCTGCCTGACGATTGCGCTGAGTCTTGGAGCACAGACAATTCCCACATCGACCCGGCAGCTTCCAACGCAGGACTATCTCGTCTATGTCGTTTGCGAATCCGCGGACAAGATTGTGCTGATTCGCTTCGGTCCGGGTGGAGCGCGCATCGAGAGCCAAGCGCGTGTCGGATTGATGCCGATGGACATCAACGGCCCGCACGGCGTCGCGGTCTCTCCCGACAAGCGGTACGTTTATGTAGCGCAAGGACATGGACGCCCCGAAGGCTCCCTCTGGAAATTCCGTGCGGGCAGCAATACCGCGATCAAGTACACGAGCCTCGGCATGTTCCCGGCAACAACGGATATCTCTCCAGACGGCAGCTTCGTCTACGTTGCGAATGCCAACTTTCACGGCGACATGGTTCCGTCATCGATCTCAGTCGTCGCGACCGACGCCATGATCGAGGTCAAGCGCATTACGACCTGCACCATGCCTCATGGCTCGCGCCTGAATCCTGCGGGCACGAAGCATTACTCGGCTTGCATGATGGACGACATGATGGTCGAAATTGATACCAGCAAGTTCGCCGTGAGCCGCTACTTCATGCTTGGTGTAGGCAAGGAAATGGGCATGACGGGCGCTCCGGCGGCGCATGCCATGGGTGAGATGAAGACGTCGGATCACAAGACTTCATGCACTCCGACCTGGGCGCAGCCATCCAACGACGGATCGGTCATCTACGTAGCTTGCAATCAGTCGAACGACATCGTCGCCATCAATACCGACAGTTGGACGCTGGCGCATCGCATTCCCGCGGGGAACGGTGTTTACAACCTGGCCATGACGAAAGACGGGCGGCTGATCGCCACCAACAAACGCGGCCAATCGGTGTCGATCTTCGATCCGGTGAGCGGCCACGAATTGGCGCGCATCCCGACGCAACGGAAGATTGTCCACGGGATTGTGGTCTCGCCCGACAATCGGTACGCGTTCATCTCGGTCGAAGGTGTGGGATCAGAACCGGGGACGGTGGAAGTGATCGATTTGAATAGCCTGAAGACCGTTGCGACGGTCGACGTGGGATCGCAAGCGGCGGGCATTGATTTCTGGAAGATGGAACCAGCCAAGCAGTAGCAGTCACAACGAAGGATTTCTAGCGGAGGCTTGCATGTTCAAGCGCAGCGCAGTGGCAGTTGCGGTGGCAGTGATGGCGTTTTCGGTGCCGAGCATGAGATCCCAGGATGCAGCTTCGAAGCCGCAGGAAGCGGCTTCCACGTCAGTTGCTCCGGAGAGCGTGGAGATCACACCGAAGGCGCTCGACGTGCAGGTCGGACAGAGGGTCAAGTTCAGCGCTGCAGCCAAAGACGCGGCGGGTAATCCGATCGAAACGAAGGTTTCCGTGTGGTTTGCTGCTCCGTTCGATCTCGCGGGTGCGGACGAATCCGGCGAAGTGACGTTCCATGCTCCGGGAATCGTAACCGTGGGCGCGGTGATCGCAGGCAAAGCGGGTTACGCAACCGTTAACGTCGCGAACTCCAAGATCGCGACGCTGGAAATCGAGCCGCTGATTCGTTCGATCGTGGCGGGCAGCGCGGAGAAGCTAACCGCTGTCGCTCGCACTTCGAATGGCAATCCTCGCGCCGATGCGGCGATCAAGTGGACATCGGACAAGCCGTCGATCGCCAGCGTGGATGCGGCTGGATTGGTGACAGGCGTTGCGCCGGGAAGCGCGACGATCAAGGCGACTGCGGATGGATCCAACGGTTCGGTGAAAGTGCAAGTGGTGCGCGATTCAGCGCGCAAGCTGGCAATCACTCCGGCCTCGGCCGACGCACGCACCGGCGACGTCGTTCAGTTCAGCGCCGCCGACAGCGCGAGCAAAGATCTTCCCGTGCGCTGGTCGATCAGCGGAACTGGCGCATCGGTCTATCCCGACGGCGCGTTTGTCGCGGAGAAGGCTGGAACGTACGTCGTGACCGCGAGCAGCGGGCAACACAGCGCTTCGGCCTCCGTTGTGGTGAAGCCGCGGATGGTGGAGCGCGAGATGGAAGTTGTGGCGCACGTTCCATTGCCTGACGTGCAAATGTCGGAGGAATGGATTATCGGACATCACGCGTATCTCTCTACCGTCGCGGATAAGCTCTTCGTCTATGACATTGCTGATCCGGCGAACCCGAAGCTGCTCGATACGCTGAAGGTGGATGCGCGGCTGATCAACGACATCAGCACAACTCCCGACGAGAAGATCGGCGTCTTTACGCGGGAAGGCGCTTCCAACCGCAAAAATGGCATTGTGTTCCTCGACACCTCGGATGCTTCGCATCTGAAGGTGCTCTCCGAATACACGGCCACGGTGACAGGCGGCGTCCACAGCGCGTACGTCGATGGTCATTATGTCTATCTGACCGATGATGCGACGGGATCGATGCGCGTCATCGACTTCCAGGATATGAAACATCCGAAGGAAGTCGCGCGCTGGCAGACGGAGAACGCAACTGCGGTCAGCATTAGTACCGAGATGGGATCGATGACCAACGGACGTTACCTTCACGATCTACAGGTGAAGGATGGACTCGCATATCTCGCGTACTGGAGAGACGGACTGATCATTCTCGACGTCGGGAATGGCATGAGCGGTGGCAGTCCGGAGAACCCGAAGCTGGTGGCGCAGTACAAGTTCAATCACTACGAACTGTATGGCGATGGCTGGTTGGCGGGAACCCACAGCGTGTTCCGCTACAAGAACTACTTGTTCGTAGGCGACGAAGTATTTCCGGCGATCTTTCATCTCGATGACCGCGATCGGATTCCGGTGCGTGCGATTTGTCACGTGATGGATGTGAGCGACATCAAGCACCCGAAAGAAGTGGCGCAATACGAAGTTCCGGAAGGCGGTTCACACAACTTCTGGGCGGCGAACGACATGCTATATGAGGGCTATTACAGCGGCGGCGCGCGCGTGCTGGATATTTCCGGCGAGCTGCGCGGGGATCTTTACCGGCAAGGGCGCGAGATTGCGCGCTTCTGGACGGGCGATGCGAAAGGCTTCCGTCCGAATCTGCCGTTCACGTGGGGAGGACAACCTTGTTCGGTGGCTTGCGACAGTCCTCTACTGAATAGCTTGATGTACTTCAACGACGTGCACTCAGGACTGTGGATCACGAAGCTCGCCGAGGCGAAGTTTCAGGGATCGACGACCGCGCCTGGAGTGCGGAAGAGCGAGCAGACGATTCACTAAGCTAGCGGCTAACCGCAGGGGCTAAAGCCCAGATTCCCTTGGTGGCGATTGACGCGGCCCTTGAAGGGCCGCTCTTCCACGGCGGACTGAATCGTTTGACAGCTCTTCATCGCAGGTGATCAGCGGGCGAGTTCGGATCCGCAACTTCGTCTTTATCTTTTTTGTCTTTCGGGGCGAGGAAATATCGCGAAAAAATATTTGGAGAGCGATTGGTTTTGGGCGCTGTGGAGTGAGTTTCGTTTCCGGGAAAGGCTGCGATCTTTGCGATTCCCCCTCCCTCCACCGCTCTGAAAAACCTTGACTGGCGCGGGGTTTGCAAAAATGCTTTGCAGAATCTTGAGCGCCTAGGGGTTGGAGGTCAAAATCTTGAAACGACAGGAGTTAGAGGCTTGTTCAAGATTTCTGCTGATACCGCCTCCGCCTTCACGATGATCTGCTCTTTGAAAAATTGGGGTCAAGGTCAGATGTCACAGTTGGGATGTGGAAAAGCCCCGGGCCCGGCACCAGAAAAGATCAAGATCCCCGCCCTGTCGCATACAGCGCGACCAGGACGGGGCATCCTCGGACGCTAATTTTCGGTGGGCTGCGCGAGGTGATCGATAACCAGAACTTCCATCGGCGCGGTTTGTGGTTCGAGTTTCAGGCCGAGTTGTTCCGGAAGTGCGGTGAAGAGCTGGGACGCGGGACCGCTCTCGCTGGAATTCTCTTTCGCATCGGAAGCCCAATTGAGATTGAAATCGTAAGTGCCCTTAAGGTTCGTTTTGTCGACAACGGCACTCCCCAGTTGCCGCGACAGCTGTTGGGCGAAGTCCGTTGTGGAAACTCCTTCGGCGCTCAAACCCACCACCTGCCCGCCGCCCATCTGCATCCGCATTCGATGCATACCCATGGGAGAGTGACCACCCGGTTCCGGCGTAACGTTGCCCGAGTCTTCGGGTCGGGCCGGCAGCAGCTTTGGGCCGCCGTCGGCGACAACAAGAGCGTAGACGCTAAGATTCTGCGTTGCGCGATGGACCGTCAGCTTGGCGCGGTCCGCTAAGACAGCCCGCAGCACGGACTGAGTATTCGGTACGTTGGGAGCGAGAGCAGAGCTGCTTTCCTGGGGCGGGTTGAGTCTAAGATCGATGTCATAGGTAGGGGAGTCGAGCAAGGACGGTGGGCCCTGAATCTGACTTGCCTGGACTCCGTAAGCTTCCTGGATAAGTGTCCTCAAGCTAACGCTCTTCGCGACGAACCCCTCGGGCGAGTACATCATGTGCCGCAGCATGTGAGTTCCGCTGCCGGCGTAGGTTGGAGTTGGCGTTGTAGTTGCGCTGGGCCTGATGGAAACCGACGAAAACGACGGAGCGGTCTGGCTCGCGCTCCCGTCTTGCGATTGGGCTCGAGTAGGGGTTGCGTTGGCGAGGCCGAAAACGAGCGGCAGGGCGAGCGCCAAAACGCCAGCCGTGCTGAGTATCAGTTTCCTGCTGAAATCGAGTTTGCGGACGACATGTTCGGTCATAATGTGCACCATCCTTTTCTTGAGATCGGCGCCGGTAACTCCGGAGACGCAAGCCAGCGGGGATCCGACACAGAATTCGCAGACTTTCAAAATGCTTTCGGCATAGACCTGCCGCTCGCTGCCAGATTCGAGGACTTGCTCGTCGCAGGCGCGCTCGCGCTCGTCGATCAACCGCGCTCCGACCCACCAGACGAGCGGGTGAAACCAGAAGAGAGCTTCGACGATCATGTGAAGGGCAGCGGCAAGATTGTCGCGGCGGCGCGCGTGCCAGAGCTCGTGAGCGATGATGGCTTCGAGGTGCGGCGCGTCCAGATGGTCGGAGATACCGTGCGGCCATACGAGGATGGGACGGGCCATGCCGAAGATGCCAGGCTCCAAGGTTGCGCGCGATAATAGCAATTGAACCTGCTGGCGAATTCCTGTCACATGCTCGGCGCGGCGCAAGGCCTCCACTTCGCGTCCTTCAAGGAGCGGAACTGCGCCGCGAATGTCTGCAGAGATTTTTCGCCAGCGCAGCCACCAGACGAGAACCACGGCCAGGAATCCGCACAGCCACATTGCCGCAAAGATCGTGGGAATCCAAAATACGATCGCGGACGAGGCGTTCGAGACGGCTGGGATGACGGATGCGGCGGACTGCGTGAAAGGCTGACTAACCGCTTCCAGCGTGAAGTACAACGGCGAGTTCGCTTCCGCCGGGCTACGCGACCACGCGAGAAGGCTCCCGATTGCCACGAGCCACGAGAACGGGAGGAGGAACTTTATGGACGCCACCATCCAGAGCCAGTAGCGAGCCCGTGCCTGATTCTTGCGGAGAAGCAGCGTGAGAATCGCCGCAGCGATGGCGAACAAAGTCGACTGCCAGAGGTGGTTGCCGAACGCGGGAGCGACCGCGTCCCAGAGCGACAGGAGAGCGTTGGCGATCATTGAGACTCATCCTTTCTGCCTGAATGTTTCTCCAGCAAGCGAAGAGTTTTCTCGGCCTCTTTGACATCGGCGAGCGTGAGTTTGCCGGACTCGATGAGGTGTGCCATCACCGGCTGCGAGCGTCCGCCGAAGAGAGCCAGCAAGTCGTCGATCAACTTGCGCTGGGCGGCGTTGCGAGAGACCGCGGCTTCGAAGATGTGGAAGTTACCGACCTTCTTTACGCGGCGCACCGCCTTCTTGACTTCGAGGCGATAGACCGTGGTCTGGATGGTGGTATAGGCAGGTCGATCTTTTTCCGGGAAGGCTGCCTGGATCTCGCGGATGGAGACGCTGCCGCGCGTCCACAGAGTTTCCATGATTTGAAGTTCGAGCTTTGCCAGCTTGGGTTGGGACATTCCGTTCTTCTCCTACTCGTGTATGCATTACTACTATATATGTAGTTTATCTGTCAAAGGGTTTTTCTCCTTCGCCGATGAAAAAAAGCCGCAATCGCGGAGCGGGAGATTTCGCAGAAATGTTGGGACTTCCGGGCGAGCCCGTCATCCAATCGCAAGAGCCGGTCGGCGTCTTACCATTAAATCAGGAAGGGATCGAACGATGAGGACGTTGGGGAAGCTGTTCGTGGCGGGGATCGTAGTGTTTGCGGCGATGCAGTTGGTGCGCCCCAGCATTCCGTTCAGGCCCGCGCGGGCAGAGTTGCAGGCGCCTCCAGCGGTGCAGCACATTCTTGAAAAAGACTGTTATAGCTGCCACTCCGACGAGAAGCGGCTGGCATGGTTCGACGAGATCGTGCCGGCGCACTGGCTGGTGCGGCACGACATCCTGACGGCGCGCGAGCATCTCAACTTCTCACGACTGGGGTCCAGCCCGGCAGTCGCTCAGAAGGCAAAGTTGTACGAATCGGTTAACATGATTCAGCTTGGGGCGATGCCGCTGCCGCAGTTTGTGGCGCTGCATCCGGATGCGAAGGTGACCTCCGAAGAGCTGGAGACTTTGAAAGCGTATCTGGCGCCGTGGACACCCGCAGCCGATCAGCCCGGCAATGCTACCCCAAAGACTAACAAGACCGACGCGGCGCCTGCGCCTGTTTCCCTAGGTGCGGTGCCGGCGGAGTTCAATGGATTTCCATTCGACACGTCGTTCGAGAGCTGGAAAGTCATCAGCACAACCGATCGGGGCGACAACAATACTTTTCGTCTCATACTTGGTAATGACATTGCGGTCGAGGCCGCAGCGTCGGGCCGAATCTCGCCATGGCCGGACGGCGCCCGTTTCGCGAAGATTGCGTGGCAGCAGGAGATGGGCGCGGATGGCCTGATTCATCCTGGAAAGTTCGTGCAAGTGGAATTCATGCTGAAGGACGCGCAGCATTACAAAGACACCGAGGGTTGGGGATGGGGTCGATGGCGCGGCCTGGATCTGAAGCCTTACGAGCAACGATGCGCGTTTCCTGAACGAGTGTACGGGGTGCCACCGGCCAGTTGCGGGAGACGATTACGTTTATACGCTTCCGATTGCGACGGCCAAGATCAGCCGCGCGGAAGTTGTGAATAACAATGCAGCCAACCTGCCATCGAGTTTGCCGTATCAACCGCTCGGCTGGAATGCGATCACGATGTACGTCGATCCGAAGACGCGTACCACGGCGACGCTCTATGGCAACGAAACCGCGATGCAGGCGGTGCAGCCGCGCAAGGAGCCATCGGCGGCCCCGGCGTATGCGGCGGGATCGGTATTAGCGCTGGTGACGTGGGCGCAACGAGAGGACCCGCATTGGTTCGGGGCACGCATTCCGGACGCACCGGACGCGGTGGAGTTCGTGCAAGTGACGGCTGCCGGCCCTGTAACCTCTTATCGACGCTTCGCGGCGGCTGGGCTCATCGAAGATCATCCGCCAGACGCTATGGCGGCGCAGCGGTCGAGTTTTATCACAGGCCTTGTTCCGGCTCGGCTTCCCTAGTCGGCTTCCCTAGTCCTTGCCGACCTCCGGAAGGGTATGAAAAACTAAGGGATACCGGCGATGTGCGGCGGTGCGGGTCTCTTCATTCATCATGGCAGCGAAGACATTATTCGAGAAGATCTGGGAGGCGCACGTGGTGGCGCAGCCGGCCGGGCGATCTCCTATCCTTTATATCGATTTACATCTGGTGCATGAGGTGACTTCGCCTCAGGCGTTTGACGGGCTGCGGGCTGCGGGACGGCCGGTGCGGCAGCCGGCGCGCACCGTGGCGACGGTCGACCACAACATTCCCACCGAACCGCGCGGAACTCCGATTACCGATCTGATCGCAGCGAAGCAGATTGCGGCGCTGCAGAAAAATTGCAAGGAGTTCGGGGTCCGGCTGTTCGACATGGACTCCCCGGAACAGGGGATCGTGCACGTGATTGGTCCGGAGCTGGGAATCACTCAGCCGGGGATGACGATTGTGTGCGGCGACAGCCATACCAGCACGCACGGCGCATTTGGAGCGCTGGCGTTTGGGATTGGTACGTCGGAAGTGGAGCACGTTCTGGCGACGCAGTGCCTGGCGCAGCAGAAGCCGAAGACGATGAAGATCGATGTGCGCGGACGTCTGGCCGATGGCGTTACGGCGAAGGATCTCGCGCTGGGAATCATCGGGCAGATCGGGACCGATGGCGCGACCGGGTATGTGATCGAATACGCAGGGCCGACGGTGCAGTCGCTCTCGATGGAAGGGCGCATGACGCTGTGCAACATGAGCATCGAAGCCGGGGCCCGGGCCGGGATGGTGGCGCCGGATGAGATTACGATCGAGTATGTGAAGGGGCGCAAGTTCGCTCCGACGGGAAGCGATTGGGAGAAAGCAGTCGCGTACTGGCGAAGTCTGCCTTCGGACAGCGACGCCAAGTTCGACAAGGTCGTGGAGATCGATGCGGCGCAACTTTGTCCGTTTGTGACGTGGGGGACAAACCCGGGCATGGTAGCGCCAGTGACGGGGCGCGTTCCGGAATTGAAGGGGCTGGAGGAATCCGACCGACGAGCGGCAGAGCTGGCGTTGGAGTATATGGCGCTCGAACCGGGGAGGCGGATTGAAGATATCGGGATCGATCGAGTGTTTATCGGGTCGTGCACGAATTCGCGGATTGAGGATTTGCGGGCGGCGGCGAAGGTGGCCAGAGGACATCATGTGAACTCGAAAGTCCGCGCGATGGTGGTGCCGGGTTCGCAGGCCGTGAAACGAGCGGCCGAGCAGGAAGGGCTGCACCGGATATTCCAGGATGCGGGATTCGAGTGGCGCGAGTCGGGATGCTCGATGTGTTTGGGGATGAATCCGGATATTCTGTCTCCGGGGGAGCGGTGCGCTTCGACTAGCAATCGGAATTTTGAAGGACGGCAGGGACGCGGAGGACGGACGCACCTGGTGAGTCCGATGATGGCGGCCGCGGCGGCGATTGCGGGGCACTTCACGGATATTCGGAATTGGAAATATCAGTAGTGGATGGAATTTGGGCGATGACGGCGAGAAGCAGGTTTCTCGACTACACAGAATCGCCCATAGAGCGGGCGATTCTGCTTCGCTCGAAATGACAGATCAATTAAGACCGAGGGATCTCAATGAAACCGTTTAACGTGCATCGCGGCCGCGTGGCGCCGCTGGATCGGGTCAATGTGGATACGGACCAGATCATTCCCAAACAGTTTTTGAAGCGGATCGAGAAAACCGGGTTCGGACAGTTTGTGTTTTATGACTGGCGGTTTGGCGCGGATGGGACGAAGAATCCGGACTTTGTTTTGCACGAGCCCCGTTATCAGGGCGCGAGCGTGCTGGTGGCGGGAAAGAATTTCGGGTGCGGGTCGTCGCGTGAGCACGCAGTGTGGGCGCTGGCGGACTTCGGATTCCGCGCGGTGATCTCGTCGTCATTCGCAGATATTTTCGCCAACAACAGCACGAAGAACGGATTCCTGACCGTGCGGCTAAGCGACGATGAAGTGGCGACGCTGATGCGGCACGCGCAACAGGTTGACGACTACGCGCTCACGATCGATCTGGAGAAATGCGAAGTCCGTGATGAGCAGGGATTCAGCGCGAAATTTCCTGTCGACCAGTTTGTCCGGCACTGCTTGCTCAACGGTCTTGACGACATTGGACTGACGCTACAACACGAGGCCGACATCGCGGCGTTTGAAGCGCGGCACCCGGCGCCGACCACCTTGAGCGCGTCCTAAGAGTAAACGGACGGTCAATGCGCGTAAAGATATGTAAAACCTTCGCCCCGATGCTTGACCCGTCCCGTGGGCACGGTTGATCCTAGTAATTGCGCGGTTCTGCCAACGCAACCTCACTTCTGGCCCAAATCCGGGCCGATTTCAGGGAGGCCTTTCAGGCTCGGAGATTCCCGTTTTTCGGGGTAGAGTTGCCGCAACCGATCTAGAATGCATACGTCTAATACTCGAGCTTCCTTTTGAACCCGAGTCAATAGAACGGCAACGGACTAATCCTGACTATGAATCATTATGAAGAGAGAAAGGGCCACGCCATGATTTTTGCGCGCGTGGCGATGGTCTGTACGGTCGCAGCACTGTTCACATTCTTCCTCGGCTGCAGCAGCGGGGCGGATTCCAAAACGCAGGCTCATGCAGCGGCTCCGCGCGCCATTTCGGTTGCGGTGGCGCCGGTGCAAAAACAGGACGTACCGGTGTATTTGACAGGGCTGGGAACGGTGACGGCTTTCAACACCGCGAATCTCAAGAGCCGCGTGGACGGCCAGATCATGAGAGTGAACTTCCGGGAAGGACAGGACGTTCGCGAGGGAGAACTGCTGATCGAGATCGATGCCCGGCCCTACCAAGTACAGCTGGAACAGATGCAGGCGCAGCTGTTCAAAGATCAGGCGACGCTGCGGGACGCAAAGCTGAATCTCGAGCGCTACACAGCGCTGATCCCTTCCGGCAGCATTGCGCAGCAACAGGTGGACACGCAAAAATCCACGGTGGACCAGCTGGACGGGCAAGTGCGAACGGATCAGGCGCAGATCGACAACGCGAGGCTCCAGATCGTGTACTGCCATATCACCGCGCCGTTCGACGGTCGCGTGGGCCTGCGGCAGGTCGATCCGGGAAATATTGTTCACGCGGCGGATACGAATCCGATGCTGATTCTGACGCAGCTACGGCCAATTGCTGTCATCTTCACGCTCACCGAGGATGTGCTGCCCACGGTGTCGCAGCACATGAGCCATGGGACGCTGGAAGTGGATGCCTTCAGCCGCGACGATCAAACAAAGTTGGCGACCGGCAAGTTGCTGACCATCGACAATCAAATCGATACGACGACAGGCACTGCAAAACTAAAAGCGGTCTTCGACAACAAAGACAACAAGTTGTGGCCGAACCAGTTCGTGAACGCCGACTTGCTGCTGGAGACGCGGAAGAACAGCACAACGGTGCCCACGGCCGCGATTTTGCGCGGGCCGCAGGGAACATTTGTGTACGCGGTGAATCCGGATAAGACGGTGAAAGACCGGGCGGTTACGGTGTCGCTGACGCAGGGCGATACGACTGTGATCACGGATGGCGTCAACCCCGGGGACACAGTGGTGACCGACGGGCAAGACAAGCTTCAATCGGGCAGCCACATCGAGCCGCGGAGCACGGCCCCGGCTACGGGAGCTGGCTTCGGCCCAGCGACCGGCGGGCGGCACAAGGCTGCGAGCAACGCAGGCGCGGGCTCCAGTGATTCCACTTCAGACGGCCAGACTTCAGGTTCATGAGTCCCTCACGGTTATTCATTCTTCGGCCGGTTGCGACCACGCTGTTGATGGTGGGAGTCATGCTTGTCGGCTGGGTCGCGTTTACGCAGTTGCCGGTCTCGGCGCTTCCTGAGGTCGACTATCCTACCATTCAGGTCGTGACCTTTTATCCGGGAGCCGACCCGGACGTGATGGCGTCGTCGGTGACGTCGCCCCTGGAGCGGCAGTTCGGGCAGGTGCCGGGACTGAGCCAGATGACGTCGACGAGTTCGTTTGGAAGCTCGCTCATCACGCTGCAGTTCGGTCTCGATCAGAACATCGACGTCGAAGAGCAGCAGGTGCAGGCGGCGATCAATTCAGGATCGACCTACCTTCCGACGGATCTGCCGAATCCTCCGATCTATAACAAGGTGAATCCGGCAGACGCGCCGATTTTGACGCTGGCGCTGACATCGGAGTCTCTGCCTTTGTCCAAGGTGGAAGATCTCGCGGATACCTCGCTCGCACAGAAGATTTCACAGCTTCCGGGAGTAGGCCTGGTTTCCATCAGCGGCGGGCAGAAGCCGGCCGTGCGGATTCAAGCGAACCCGACCGCGCTGGCTTCGTATGGATTGAGCCTGGAAGATTTGCGAGCAGCGCTGGCGCAGGCGAACGTGGATCAGGCGAAGGGTGTGATCGACGGCGTGCGGCAGTCATATACGATTGGGGCTAACGACCAGCTGTTCTCGAGCGAGCAGTACAAGCCGATCGTCGTTGCCTATCACAATGGCGCGCCGGTGCGGTTGAGCGACGTCGCGAATGTAATCGACGGCACGGAGAACAACCAGCTTGCGGCGTGGATGAACTTGACGCCGGCGGTGATCGTCAATATTCAACGGCAGCCGGGCGCGAACATCATCAGCGTCGTGGACCGGATCAAGAAGCTGCTGCCACAACTGCAGGCTTCGCTGCCCACCGCGGTGAAGGTAGAAATCCTGACGGACCGGACGACGACGATCCGGGCATCGGTGAAGGACGTCGAGTTTGAGTTGCTGCTGTCTATCGGCCTGGTGGTTATGGTCGTGTTCCTTTTCCTGAGGAACCTTCCGGCAACGGTCATCCCAAGCGTCGCTGTGCCACTCTCGCTGATTGGAACATTCGGCGTGATGTACCTGCTCGGCTACAGCCTGAACAACCTCACGCTGATGGCGCTAACGATCTCGACCGGCTTCGTGGTCGATGATGCCATTGTCATGATCGAGAACATTGACCGGTTCCTCGAGGCGGGAGACTCCCCGCTTGACGCGGCATTGAAGGGATCGAGCCAGATCGGGTTCACGATCATTTCGCTGACCGTATCGTTGATCGCCGTGCTGATTCCGCTGCTGTTCATGGGCGACATCGTGGGCCGGCTGTTCCGCGAGTTTGCCGTCACGCTGGCGGTCACGATCCTAGTGTCGGCGGGAGTCTCGCTGAGCCTGACGCCGATGATGAGCGCCAAGCTGCTCAAGCATCGCAAGGAAGGCGAGAAGGGCCGCTTCTACGAAGTCACCGAGGAGTATTACAACCGGATCATCGCGTTCTATGGGCGCACGGTGAAATTTGTCCTGAAGCACCAGACGGTGACGCTGCTGGTGACGTTTGGGACGCTGGTGCTGACTCTATTCTTGTACGTGATCGTCCCGAAGGGATTTTTCCCGGTGCAGGACACGGGAGTGATCCTGGGAGTGTCGGAAGCTCCGGATTTTGTATCGTTCGATGCGATGTCGCAACGCCAGCAAGAACTGGCGAAGGTCATTCTGCAAGATAAGGCCGTAGATAGTCTGTCGTCGTTCATTGGAGTCGACGGCACGAACACGACGCCGAACGAAGGGCGCATGCAGATCAATCTGAAGCCGCGCGACCAGCGGTCCGACGATGCCTCGGCGATTATCCGGCGGCTGCAACCGCAACTGGAAAAAGTTGAGGGAATCACTCTGTACATGCAGCCGGTGCAGGATCTCACGGTGGAAGACCGGGTGAGCCGCACGCAGTTTCAGTATTCGATCGAAGACGCGGACGCACAAGAGCTCGCAGAGTGGACACCGAAACTGGTAGCCAAGCTGCGGACGCTGCCGGAATTGCGCGATGTAGCGACCGATCAGCTGAACAACGGGCTGAAGGCGAACATCACAATCGACCGGGACACGGCTTCACGGCTGGGGATCTTCCCGCAGGCGATCGACAACACGCTGTACGACGCTTTCGGACAGCGGCTGGTTTCGACGATTTTTACGCAGCTGAATCAGTATCACGTGGTGCTGGAGGTGCTGCCGAGTTTCGCGCAGTCACCCAAGGATCTGGAGAACATCTACATCCGGCCGAGCACGGTAACGGCGAACACGGGTGCGCCGTCGGCGAATGGAGCGGCGGTGACGACCAGCGGGGCGCCGGTTCCAATCTCGACCTTCACGAAGATGACTTCGACGAACGCTTCGCTGGCGGTGAACCACCAGGGACAGTTCCCGGTGGTCACGCTGTCGTTCAATCTCGCGCCCAATGCCTCGCTGGGTGACGCAACCAATGCGATCCAGCAGGCGGAAAAAGATATTCAATTGCCGCCCAGCATCCACGCTGCGTTTCAGGGAACGGCTGCGGCGTTTCAGAATTCACTGGCTTCGGAGCCGTATTTGATTTTGGCTGCCGTGATTACGGTCTACATCGTGCTAGGGGTGCTGTATGAGAGCTACATCCACCCAGTGACAATTCTCTCGACGTTGCCTTCGGCGGGCGTGGGCGCAATTTTGGCGCTGATGATTACGGGCAACGATCTGACAGTGGTGGCGCTGATCGGCATCATTCTTCTGATCGGCATTGTGAAGAAGAACGCCATCATGATGATCGACTTCGCGCTCGAGGCGGAGCGCGTGGAACACAAGCCTCCCGAGGAAGCGATCTATCAAGCGTGCCTGCTGCGGTTCCGTCCGATCATGATGACGACTATGGCGGCGCTTTTGGGCGGCCTGCCGCTGGCACTGGGTAGCGGAACTGGCGCGGAGTTGCGGCGGCCACTGGGCATCACGATTGTTGGCGGGCTGCTGCTCAGCCAGTTGCTGACGCTGTACACAACGCCGGTCGTCTATCTGTGGTTCGACCGGCTGGCGCAGCGGTTCTCGCGGTACAGAATCGGCAATCCGATTCCGCAAGACGAGCCTATGTCCGCGGACTAAGACGATGAGTATTTCCGCTCCATTTATCCGGCGTCCCATCGGCACATCGCTGCTGGCAGCGGCGTTGTTGCTCTCCGGAATTCTTGCGTTCAATTTCCTTCCTGTGGCTTCTCTGCCCAAGGTGGATTTCCCGGTCATCGGCGTCGGAGCGGGATTGCCGGGGGCGGACCCGCAGACGATGGCATCGGCAGTGGCAACGCCACTGGAGCGGCAGTTCGGGCGCATTGCGGCGGTCAATCAGATGACCTCGTCGAGCCAATTGGGGACGACGAGCATCACGTTGCAGTTTGATCTGAACCGAAACATCGATGCGGCGGCGCGAGACGTGCAGGCCGCCATCAATGCGGCGCGAAGCCAACTGCCAGCGAACTTGCCGAGCAATCCGTCGTACCGCAAGGCGAATCCGGCGGATGCACCCATTCTGATTCTCGCGCTGACCTCGGACACGATGACAGTGCCGCAGATGTACGACGCGGCCGACTCCATTCTTGCGCAGAAACTGGCGCAAGTGGACGGTGTCGGCCAGGTATTTGTGGGCGGCGCGGCGCAGCCGGCGGTGCGCGCGGAAGTCAATCCGACACTGCTCAACAAGCTGGGCGTCGGGCTCGACACGGTGCGGAATGCGCTGAATGCAGCGAATGCGAATACGGCAAAGGGCGAGGTAAGGGACGGATCAAGGACTTACATTTTCGACGATACCGATCAGCTGTTCACTGCGGATCAGTACCGTCCGTTGATTGTGTCGTCCAACAACGGGGCGCCGGTACGGCTGGGGGACGTCGCCGATGTCGAGGATTCGGTTTCCGACCGGCGCAACATCGGGCTCGCTAATGGCAAACCGAGTGTTCTGATCATCGTGTTCCGGCAACCGGGCGCCAACATCATCGAAACAGTCGACCGAGTGCGGACACTGATGCCGTTTTTGCAGTCTTCGATTTCTCCAGCGATCAATCTGTCGATCGCGATGGATCGCACGGTGACGGTACGCGCGTCGGTTAAAGACATCGAGACGACGCTGGCCATCTCCGTGGTCCTCGTGATCCTGGTGGTGTTTGCGTTTCTGCGCACGGTGCGGGCGACGATTATCCCCAGCATTGCGGTGCCGCTGTCGCTGGTAGGAACGTTCGGCGGGATGTACCTGCTGGGATACAGCCTGGACAACCTGTCTCTGATGGCGTTGGCAATTTCGACTGGCTTCGTAGTGGATGACGCCATCGTCGTGCTGGAGAACATCACGCGCTACGTGGAGCACGGGATGGGAGCGGTAGAGGCGGCGTTCAAAGGAGCTGCCGAGATTGGGTTCACGGTGGTCTCGATGAGCGTGTCGCTGGTGGCGGTATTTATTCCGCTGCTGATGATGGGTGGAATCGTGGGCCGTCTGTTCCGCGAATTTGCGGTGACGCTCAGCATCGCCATTGGCGTGTCTTTGCTGGTGTCGCTGACGACGACGCCGACCATGTGCGCCAAGTTCCTGCGTCCGGCAAAGACTGAAAAGCACAACATCTTTTACCGCTGGAGCGAGTGGTTCTTCGATGGGATGCTGACCACGTATACGCACGCCCTGAGGTGGGTGCTGGGGAATCAGCCGATCACGCTGGTGGTCACGATTCTGGTAGCCGCGCTGAGCATCTTCCTTTACTTCATGGTGCCCAAAGGCTTCTTCCCGCAGCAGGATACGGGACGCATCATGGGAGCCGTGATGGCCCAGCAGGACATCTCGTTTCAGTCGATGAGCGACAAGATGCAGCGCTACGTCGATATCGTGATGAAGGATCCGGCAGTCGATTCGGTGGTGGGCTTCGCGGGAGGAAACACCGCGCTCAACCAGGGCCGATTCTTCATGATGCTGAAGCCGCTGGAGCAGCGCGGGCAGTGCAAGAAGGAGCATTTCTGGCAGACCTGCAAGAATGTGACCGCTGACGATGTGATCAACCGATTGCGCGGCAAACTGGCGGTGGTGCCCGGAGCAACATTGATTCTGCAATCGGCGCAGGACCTGACGATTGGCGGTCGATTCGGTAACGCGCAGTACCAGTACACGCTGCAAAGTTCGAATCTCGACGACCTGAATAACTGGTCGCCGCGGCTGCTGCAGAAACTGAAAAGCCTTAAGGAACTGACCGACACAAACTCGGACCAGCAGGACAAGGGCCTGCAGGCCAAGCTGGTGATCGACCGCGATACCGCCAGCAGGCTGGGAATCACTCCAGAGACTCTGGACAACGCGCTGTATGACGCCTTTGGACAGCGGCAGGTTTCGACCATGTACCGGCCGCTGAACCAGTATCACGTGGTGATGGAGGTTGCCCCGCAGTTCCAGCAGACGCCGGAGGCATTGCAGAACATTTACCTGAGATCAACGGCGGGGACGCCAATCCCGCTGGCGGCCTTCACGCATTACGAACCGTCGAACACGCCGCTCGCCGTCAATCACCAGGGACAGGTTCCGTCGGTGACGATCTCATTCAATCTGGCGCCGGGAGTGTCCTTGGGGCAAGCGACCCAGGCGATTGAAACGGCGGAGCGCAGCATCGGATTTCCGCCGACGATTGCTGCAAGCTTTCAGGGAACCGCGGCAGCTTTCCAGGATTCGCTATCGAGCCAGGGAATCCTGATCCTGACCGCTGTGGTCGCCGTCTATGTCGTGCTGGGGATGCTTTATGAGAGCTACATTCATCCCATCACGATTCTCTCGACGTTGCCGTCGGCCGGCGTAGGGGCGCTGCTGGCGCTGCTTCTGACGCACAATGAGCTCAACGTCATTGGAATGATAGGGATCATCCTGCTCATCGGCTTGGTGAAGAAGAACGCGATCATGATGATCGACGTGGCGCTCGAAGTGGAAAGAGGCCAGGGGAAGAAGCCCGCGGAAGCGATCTATGAAGCATGCGTACTGCGATTCCGGCCGATCATGATGACCACGATGGCGGCGCTGCTGGGAGGCCTGCCGTTGGCCTTGGGAACGGGCACAGGTTCGGAGCTGCATCGACCGCTGGGCATCACGATTGTGGGCGGGCTGATTGTCAGCCAGATGCTTACCCTCTTCACCACGCCGGTGGTTTATGTCTACCTTGACCGGGTGAGATTGTTCCTGCAGGGCGGAGCCGATGAAGGGCTGCCGGCAACGTCGGCGCCGGGCGCGCCACGTCCCAGCCCGGCGCAGTAGCGCGAAGGCTGCAGGTTCCCTGAATATCGACTTTTGGAGTACAGTTTTTAAGCCGGAAACAGGGCCTTTCGCGTGGGTCAGAGGGCCGACTGGCCTTTTGGTGCAACCAGATGGAAGCGGTTCTGCATCGCAGAGCAATGAAGCTGCTGCTGCGCGAGGAAGTGCTTGTCCCGTATGATAGGGGTCGCAATTCGAACCGCCTGACGCGACCTTTTTGTCCAGAAAATTTAACGGTGGACTGGCGAATTCCCGACTTTCGTTTTCGAAAAATTCCTTGAGGAGTCACGGATGCTAAAGAAAGCAGCGGCTTTGTTCCTTGTTTGCGCGAGCATAGCCATATGTGTGAGTTGCAGCACCAGCAGTAACCGGTATCTATATGCAGCCATTCCCGGAGGCGCAGCCGGTGAGATTGTGGCGTATCGGGAAGACCCGAACTCGGGCGCACTAACCCAGCTGGCAGGAAGCCCGATCACAGCTGGGGGAGCCGTACAGTCGCTTGTCATCCACCCGTCGAAGAAGTACATGTACGCGGCGAACTCCGGAGAAGGCGACATTTCCCTGTTTACGATTTCGTCGACCGGGGGATTGCAGGAAGTCACCCCCCGGACTCTGGCGGGAACGGCGCCCACACTGCTGGTGATGGATTCGGCAGGAGCCTACTTGTACGCGGCCAACTCGGGGTCTTTCAATGTTTCGACGTATTCGATCAGTGCCAGTACCGGGGCGCTGACGGCGGTGGGCACGTACCCGATCGGAATCAGCGCAATGAATATGAAACTTTCTCCGTCGGGCGGGGTTCTGTACATCACAGGCATTGGTACGCCTGGAGCAATCCAGGCGTTTTCCGTCACCAACGGAGTTCTTAGTTCGACGCCCATTGCAGGATCGCCCTTCGTCACCGGAAATAACCCAGTAGGTCTGGCCGTGACTCCAAACGGGGGATTTCTGTACACAGCAAACCAGATCGACAACTCCATCTCTGAATTCACGATCAATCCGGATGGATCATTGGCACCCATGGCTAACTCGCCCATCGGCGAGACGTACTCGGGACCGGTGTCCTTGCTGGTCGACAATTCCGGCAAGTATCTGTATGTGTCGAATCAGGGATCGGCGAACCTGGCTGGCTATTCAATCGGGTCTAATGGATCGCTGACTTTGCTGACCACCTCGCCGTTTGGCACCGGGCCGCAACCCAGCTTTATTGCAATCGATCCGAACGGAAAATACATTTTCGTCGGCAATCAGCAGAGCCCTTCGGTGCACTCGTTCAGTCTCGATGGCAGCAGCGGAACGCTTACGTCGGTATCTACCTATTCGGTGCCGGCCGCGCCGACATCGATCGCGCTAACTCCCTAGGTTCTTAAATTCAGTCCGGTAGCGCAGGAGAAGCAATGAGTGCAGCAGTTCAAATCGAACAGCCGGAGCATGTATCAGGGCGGTACGCCGAACGAGTCAACCGGGAGTGGGTCCGGCTTCTAGATTTGCTGCAAATGAATGTCCGCTACGAGCGGTGCGTTGGCACGGAACTATTCACGGCGGACGGACGTTGCATTCTTGATTTCCTCTCTGGATATTGTGTTCACAACGTGGGACACAACCATCCGGATGTGGTGCGAGCGTTGCAGAGCGAACTGGCGCGCTCCGGCCCAGCAATGATCCAGACGCACGTAGCGGATCTTGCCGGAGAGTTAGCGGAGAAGCTGTGTGAGCGCGCCGGAGGCCGCGTCAACAAGGCATTTTTTGCGTCGTCGGGCAGCGAGGGAATCGAGGCTGCCATCAAGTTCTCGCGGGCGCACACCGGGCGAGCCGGCATCATTTCCGCTAAACACGCATTCCACGGCCTGACCTGCGGCGCCCTCTCTCTGATGAGCGACCGTTTCTGGAAAGAAGGATTTGGGCCGCTCTTGCCGGAAATCTCCACGATTCCATTCGGCGATCTCACCGCTCTCGAACGAGATCTCAAGACCAAGCGCTTCGCCGCATTCATTGTCGAACCGATCCAGTCAGAGGCGGGAGTGTGCGTGCCCGACCAGGACTATTTGCGAAGAGCGGAATCGCTCTGCTGGCGCTATGGCAGCCTCTTTGTCCTCGACGAAGTGCAGACGGGGATGTACCGCACCGGTCCGTTCTTGGCAGCGCATCACTTCGGAGTCGAACCGGACATGGTCATCCTCGCGAAGGCCATGAGCGGCGGACTGGTCCCGTGCGGGGCCGTGCTGATGTCGAATGCGGTGTGCGATTCGGTCTACTCGACATTGCCGCGGGCGTTTGTACATACGTCAACGTTCAGCGAGAACAGCCTGGCCATGCGCGCGGCGCTGGCAACCCTGGAAGTCCTCGAACGCGACGAACTGGGGCAACGTTCGACAGATGCCGGGAATTATTTGCGTGACCGGCTCAACGACGCGCTGCTCGATTTCGATATGGTGAAGGACGTCCGCGGAATGGGACTGCTGATGGGAATCGAATTTCAGGCACCCAGGCAGTTGCGACTGCGCATTCCATATGAAGCATTCGGCGCGTTGCACGCAGGAATGTTCGGACAGATCCTGGTCATGCGGCTGTTTCGAGATTCCGGATTTCTCACGCAAGTCTGCGGCAACAATTTCATGGTCCTGAAAGTCGCCCCTCCGCTGGTGGTCACCGACCAGCAACTCGATGCCTTCGTATCCGCCATCCGAAATGTCGTGGAAGTCGCCCATCAGCCGGGCGCATTCTGGTCTGAGGCGATTGGACTGGCCCGGCGAGCATTCCGCGGCTAGACACGGTATTATTCCCCCGTCCAATTCTTTTGACACCTGGATGACAAACCGCAACTGGGGCCATTTAGGACAATACACTTCGAAGGCACGATTTGCTTAAGTACAACCGCAAACAGCGCCCAGACATCTAACTTGTTATTCACGATGTCCGGCAGGCAGTGGCGCTGACTCCGTGCCTGGACTGGGATCCAACACAACATGAAAATCGCCAGCGCCGCGAGCGCTTTCCCTAAGAATTACTATTCTCAAAAGGTCCTCCTCGAAAAACTGCAAGAGTACTGGGGCGACCAGCTACGGAATCCGCAGATGCTGGCGCGCTTGCATCGGAATGTCGCCGTAGAGGGACGCCATCTCGCGATGGCGCCAGAGAAATACTACGAACTCAACACCTGGGGGCAGGCCAACGACGTCTGGATTGAGGTGGCGCAGGAACTGGGAGAACAGGCCCTGTGCGGCGCTCTGCATCATGCCGGGCTCGGACCGAGCCAACTGAGCGCTCTGTTCTTCACTTCGGTCACGGGCATTTCGAGTCCTTCGATCGACGCGTTGTTGATCAACCGGATGGGCTTGTCGCCGAATATCCGGCGCGTGCCGATTTTTGGATTGGGATGTGTCGCTGGAGCGGCGGGCATCGCGCGGGCAGCGGACTATGTGCGCGCGTATCCCTCGCAGGCTGCGGCTCTGGTGTCGGTGGAGCTCTGCTCGCTGACCATCCAGCGTGAGGATCTGTCTGTCGCGAATCTGATTTCGTCCGGACTGTTCGCGGATGGCTCGGCTGCCGTGATCGTGACGGGCGATCAGCTGAATGCGACAGGCCCGTCGATTATCGCGACGAAATCGATCTTCTATCCCCATACCGAAGAGATGATGGGCTGGAAGGTGAGCGAAAAGGGATTCCGCATCACGCTGTCGCCGCAGGTGCCGGTGCTCATTCGTGAAAATTTGGGACATGACATGGACGCGTTCCTCGCTGAGCAGGGACACAAGCGAAGCGACATCGGCAGTTGGGTTCTGCATACAGGCGGGCCGAAGGTACTGGAAGCAACGGCAGCAGCGCTTGATCTGAACGATGGCGAGCTTGATGCCTCCTGGGATTGTCTGAAGAAAGTTGGGAACCTGTCGTCGGCATCGGTGCTGGTGGTGCTGGAAGATGTGATGAGAAATCGTCGGCCGGAACCAGGCACGTTAGGCATCCTGGCGGCGATGGGTCCTGGATTCTGTTCGGAACTCGTTCTTTTGCAATGGTGAGGTGAGGTTGCTGAATTCGACCGACGTTTTCATCGTTGGCGGTGGGCCGGCGGGACTGGCAGCCGCGATTGCGGCGCGGCAGCGAGGGTTCCGCGTGGTGGTGGCCGACGGCGCGGAGATGCCAATCGATAAGCCGTGCGGCGAAGGCATGATGCCGGATGGCCTGGCCGCGCTAGAGAAGCTGGGAGTGACGGTGCCCGCCGAAAACTCGTATCCGTTCGGCGGCGTTCGCTTTCTGAGCGCTGGACTCGCGGTCGATGCGGAGTTTCCGCGTAAGGCGACGGGAAGAGGTGTGCGGCGTACCGTGCTTCATCAGCTTATCGCCGAGCGGGCCGCCAGTCTGGGCATCGATTTCTTGTGGCGTACGCCGGTCACAAGCATTTCACAGGATGGGGTTCACCTCAGCGATCGCGTCGTGAAAGCTCGCTGGATCATTGGTGCCGACGGAGGGAGTTCGCGAGTGCGGCGCTGGGCTGGACTGGAAGCATTTCGGACAAGAGACTGCCGCTACGCATTTCGGAAACATTATCGTGTCGCTCCCTGGACTGATCGCATGGAACTGTACTGGGGCCGGCACGGAGAGATTTACGTGACGCCCGTGGCGAAAGATCAAGTCTGTGTGGCGCTGATTTCGCGAAATCCGAAGCTGCGGTTGGAGGAAGGGCTGCAGCGATTCCCGGAATTGCGGGCGCGGTTGGAGGGAGCCGAAGATGGTTCCGCCGAAAAAGGGGCGCTGACTGCAACCTGTAAGCTACAGCGAGTGAGCCGTGGGAATGTGGCGCTGATCGGGGACGCGTCAGGCACGGTTGATGCAATCACGGGTGAGGGACTTTGCCTGGCTTTCAGTCAGGCAATGGTCCTGGCGGATTGCCTGGAGCGCGGAGATCTTCGGAGGTACGAGCGCGAACACCGGCGGCTGGCGTTGCGGCCGTTGATCATGGCCCGACTGATGCTCCTTCTCGATGGCCGCCCTAAGCTGCAACGCCGAACGCTGCAAGCTTTCCAGCGGCGTCCGTATGTCTTCAAAAGGATGCTGAGTTTGCACGTGGGAGTTTTGTCGCCCTTGCATCTGGCAGTCGATGGCTTAACTCTCGGTTGGGGGTTGCTGACAGCTTAGCTATGAGCGAGGGATATCAGAACTTGGGGCGACGCGCGTTATTTGTACTTGCCTTTCTGGTTGCGAGCTTCAGCCTGGCTGCAGCGCAGGAAGCGGCATTTCAGCTTGATCCGTCGCAGACCAAGGTCAACTTTACGTTGGGAGATGTACTCCACACCGTACATGGGACTTTCAAACTCAAGCACGGAGAATTGCAGATTGAGCCGACAGGAAAAATAATGGGCTCGATTGTCGTCGATGCCGGCAGCGGCGATAGCGGCAGCGGCATGCGTGATCGCAAGATGAATAAAGAAGTTCTGGAGAGCGCGCGCTATCCGGAGATTGCGTTCCGGCCGGATCGCATTGAAGGCGCAGTTGCGCCGCTGGGGAAATCATCGGTGATGGTCCACGGCATCTTCAGCATCCATGGAGCCGACCGCGAAATTACAGTTCCCGCGCAGGTCGAGACTTCCGCCGATCACTGGACTGCAACCGTTCACTTCACCGTTCCTTATGAGAAGTGGGGCATGAAAAATCCGAGCACATTATTCCTGAAGGTGACTGATTCGGTAGAGATTGATCTGGTGGCAACTGGCAGCGTGGTTAAAAGCACAGCGAACTCGCATCAATAGCTGTTTTGAGGGGCGATTCCCTTGCCTTCGGTGCATTCGTAGACCCGGCCCACAGAAAGATTCTTGAATTCCTCGGTTCGCCCGCTCGGCCAATCAATCACCACGCGTTCGACGCGGTCTCGCTTTTCCAAACCGAATGTTACCGGAAGCTCCGACTGTGACAGGTAACTTGAGCCTCCCTTCACTGTACGAGACTGCGTCAGTCCTTCCACAAAGACGCGCACTCTCGCCCCAATGGCGTCGCGGTTGGATTTTGTCCCGACCAGATGGAAGCGGATACTGCGATTGCCCGCGAGTTGGTCGTTGCGGTACAGGTAAGCTGGGCCGTTGTTGGTGGTGATCAGCAGATCAAGGTCACCGTCGCGGTCGAAGTCCCCGTAGGCGAGGCCACGCCCAACTTTTGGCTGATCGAAACTTCCACCGACTTCAGCGGCGACATCGTGAAAGTTTCCCCTCCCGCCATTGAGAAAAAGCTGGGGAGGCTGCGCATAACCGACATTGCCGCGAATGTTGCGCACGGTCTCGTCGATGTGTCCGTTGGCGACAGCAAAATCAAGCCAGCCATCGAGGTTAACATCTAAAAACGCGCAGCCAAATCCCAGGCTGTTTCGGGAGGCGATGCCGACTCCCGATTGCGGCGCGATGTCTTCGAAATTCTTTCCGCTCAGGCGGTAGAGGCCGATCATCTCGTTGTCGAAGTTGGTGATGGCCACCCCAGGTGAGCCGGAGTTATCGAAGTCCGCGACATCGATTCCCATCCCAGCGCGGGCTTTCCCTTCGCTACTAAATGCGATTCCAGCTTCCACTGCGGCATCTTTGAACGTTCCATTGTGCTGGTTGCGGTATAGCTTGTTGGGCTGAGTGTCGTTGGCGACCAGCAGATCAGGCCAGCCATCGTGATTTTCGTCGAATAAGGCGACGCCCAACGATTTCGAGCTGCTGTCGAAAATGCCGCTGGCTGCGGTGACGTCTTCAAAGGTGCCGTCGCCGCGATTGTGAAACAGCCAGCAGGTGGCCCCTCGATAGGCTTCGGGCGTGCAATACGACTTGTGTTTCCCATCGAGGCTGCAGAAGACGTCGTGCTCCGGCGACCACTTGACGTAGTTGCAGACGAAGAGATCGAGCAGACCGTCGCGATCGTAGTCGAACCAGAGGGCGGAAGTGCTGAAGCCTTCGCGCTTGCCGAGTCCTGCGGCAGCCGTCACGTCGACGAAAGTTCCCTTGCCGGTGTTGCGAAAGAGGCGGTTCTGCCCGACGCAGGTGATGAGGATGTCAGGGAAGCCGTCGTTGTTGTAATCGCCGACGGCGACCCCCATGCCGTAGAGTTCGACATCAAGACCGGCGCGGGTGGTGACATCCGTAAAAGTACCTTTGCCGTTGTTGTGATATAGACGAAGCGTGGTGCGATTCTTCTTATGGCCGGGCCAGTCCGCACCGTTGATCAGAAGAATGTCTTGCCAGCCGTCGCGATCGTAGTCGAGGAAAGCGCATCCGGAGCCGAGAGTTTCCGGTAGAAATTTTCCACCGAACGCTCCGCTATTGTGCTGAAACTGAATTCCGGCCTGGGTGGTGACGTCGGCGAATCGAAAGCCGGGGCTGCCCGCGGCTCCGGCCTGCGCCGCAAACGCTGGCACGCGAGACAAATGCGGCCACGCGGCGACTCCAGCCATTCCTCCAAGGAAAGACCGGCGATTCACGGAACGTTCACCAGCCCGGCGCGAATCGCGTAAACGACCAATTCCGCAGTCTTGTGAATTCCCAGCGTGTTCATGATGTTGGCGCGGTGAACGGCGATGGTGTTGGCACTCAGATCGAGCGCCGTCGCAATCTCTTTATTCGACTTGCCATCGACGATCATCTGCAGCACTTCCAGCTCGCGCTGCGTGAGGGCAGCATTGCGCTCTCCCTTGAGCGCCGAGCGCTGCTCGACTTTCGGATCGAAGACGGTCTCTCCGGCGGCAACTTTGCGAATCGCCGCGCCGAGTTCCAGATCCATGGCGTCTTTGAGAACGTAACCCTTAGCGCCAGCTTCGATTGCCTGCCGGACCCAAGTGTTCTCAGAGTGCATGCTCAGCATGAGAACCGCCGTATTCGGCGAGTTCTCTATGATCTGCCGCGTGGCCTGCAGGCCATTCATGCCGGGCAGAGCGCAGTCCATCACGACCACTTGCGGGTGAAGTTCCTTCGCCAGCTTGATGGATTCTTCTCCATCGCCCGCTTCGCCGACGACATCCATGTCGGACTCATCTTCGAGCAACCGCCGGAAACCACGCCGAACCAGGCTGTGATCATCCACCAGCAACACTGTTATCTTCTTTGCCATAAGACTCCGCTTTCTCCCTCGGTACTGTCAGATGCACCAGCGTTCCGCCTTCAGCGGGACGCGAAAAAATGATCTGTCCGCCCATCAGTTCGGAGCGCTCGCGCATGGCGACCAGTCCGATGCCGCGCCGATTCGGACGCTCGACCAGTCCCGCGCCATGATCCTCGACTTCCAACTCGAGCGTTGCCGGCTTGAAACACAGACGCACCCACGCCTGTTTCGCGTTCGAGTGGCGCGCAACGTTGTTGAGCCCCTCTTGCAGGATACGGTAGACGTGTACCCCCGCGCCGCCGTCGACCGGAAACGGCTCGCCCTGCTTTTCGTAGGATATGGCAATTCCAGTTTGCCTTTCCACGGTGGGAATGTACCAGTCGAGAGTGCTCTCGAGTCCGGCTTCGTCGAGCATGACGGGATGCAACGCTTGCGACAGGCTGCGAACGCTCTCGAGCGTGGTCTGCACGGTTTGCAGAACTTCCTGTAAGTCGGCCCTCAGGGACGAACCTTCGGGAGCGTGCGTTCCGGCGCGGCGCAGCATCGATCCGATCGCGGTAAGAATTTGTCCGAACTCGTCGTGGAGCTCGCGCGAGATGTAGCGCAGCGTGGATTCCTGGGTGGAGATCAGCTTCTGCGCGAGCTCGCTGCGGCGCTCGGAGATTTCGGCTAACCGGGCGAACAGCCGGCGGTTCCACCGAATCAGAGAAAGCCCATTTAGAATGATGGCGAGCAAAGTCGCTGCGAGGAATACGTAGACCTGCGTGCGCACGCGGTCGTAAATCTGCACGATGCGCTGACCAGCTTGCTCTTCGTTCTCGCTGTTCTGCACGAGTAGACGCGCTACTGCGGTGCTCAAGGCTGCCTGGCGCTCTTGCAGCGAGAGCTGGATCTGTTCGCGAGCCTCTTTTTCCTTGCCGCCACGAGCAAGCGAGAAGACGCGGTCGACGGCGTCCCAGAACTGAGTAAACGAACTGCTCAAGAACGCGCTTTGCTCGGGCGTGCGCCCCGCGGTGGCGAAACCGGCCTCCAACCGCATGGCATCGTCGAGATCGGTGCGGATGCGCTGAAATTGTGCGGACCACGCGGTCAATGGATAGGGTTCATCACTGCTGACCATGTCGCGCATGGCCACAGCGAGCAGGTTGAGATCGTTCTGGATGCGGAGCAACTGCAGCGAATCCTTGCGGTTGCGGTCTACCAGCTCGGTCTGCAGTTTGCGCAGGCCGCTCACCTGCCAGGTTATGTAAGCCGAATACGCCAGCACGGCGGACAAAGTAATGAGCAGGCCCAACAAAAGGCCGAGAGTCGGCGAACGCTCGGGAGGAGACGGGCGGGACACGCACCGAGCATACAACGGCAAGACGGCGAATGTCACAAGACGAGGCCGTCGGGCGCGACCTGCCGGGATGTGTGACAATGCAGTAATAATGAAGCGAAACCCGGGTCGACGGAGTCAAACAGGAGATTGAGTTCCCCAGCAAAAGAAGACGCGAAACCTCCAAAGATCCAGCGATTGAAGGCCGTTTGGCCGGAAGTCTGGAAGCTGATGCGTCCGCGCCGCGGACTGCTCGCGCTTGGGTTCGTGCTGATGGTGATCAACAAGTTCGCGGGCTTCGTGCTGCCGTACGCTTCCAAGTTCCTGATCGACGGCGTTGTCACGAAGGGGCAAATCGGACTGCTGCGACCTTTAGTCCTGTCGGTTTTGTTCGCTACGCTAATCCAAGGCGTTACATCCTTTTCGCTGACCCAACTACTTTCGAAAGCAGCCCAGCGCCTGATCGCCGAACTCCGCGAAGAGGTGCAGAAACATATCTCCCGCTTACCAGTTGCTTTCTACGACGCCAATAAAACCGGCGCGCTGGTATCGCGCATCATGAGCGACGTGGAGGGTGTTCGCAATCTGTTGGGGACGGGGTTGGTCGATTTCTGCGGCGGCATCGTCGCCGCAAGCATTGCGATGGTCTTGCTGCTTCGCACAAGTGTTCCGCTGACGCTGATCGCTGTCGGCTCCTTGAGTTGCTTTGCGTTGGTACTAAGCCGCGCGTTCAAAACAATCCGTCCTATCTTTCGCGAACGAGGCAAGATCAACGCCGAGGTCACGGGACGGCTTACGGAATCGCTGGGTGGCGTGCGAGTGGTGAAGGGATATCACGCCGAAGAGCGCGAAGAGAAGACCTTTTCGACTGGAGTGCAGCGGCTGCTGGAAAACGTCATGCGCACTCTCACCGCGACGTCGCTGATGAGTCTTTCCGCCAGCGTTCTGCTGGGACTGGTGGGCGCGGCAACCATGTATGTGGGCGGACACCAGATGGTCAGACACGCGCTCACTCCCGGCGGATACATCTCGTACAACTTGTATCTCGTCTTTCTGGTTGCGCCAATTCTGCAGGTGGTTTCGATCGGCACGCAGATCACCGAGGCGTTGGCCGGACTGGAGCGTACCCAGGAGATTATGCGTGAAAGGCCGGAGGATCAGGATCCTCGCCGCACTGTGCAGTTGCAGGACATCGTTGGGACGGTCGAGTTCGAGGACGTGAGTTTCAGTTACGACGGCGCTCACGAAGTGCTGCACGACATTTCCTTCCGTTCGGAGCCGGGCACAGTGACGGCGCTCGTCGGTTCTTCAGGATCAGGGAAGTCAACGACCATCGGGTTGATCTCGGCTTTTTATATACCGACGAAAGGAACGATTCGCGTTGACGGCGCGGACTTGAGCACAGTGCAGCTCAACTCGTTCCGCACGCGGCTGGGAGTTGTCCTGCAGGAATCCTTCTTGTTTGACGGGACAATTCGGGAGAATGTTGCGTTCTCGCGGCCGTACGCCACTGAAGAGGAAATCCTACGCGCCTGTCGGATCGCGCGCGTCGACGAGTTTGCCGAGACATTTGCCGAAAAGTACGACACCGTAGTAGGCGAGCGCGGCGTAAAGCTTTCGGGTGGCCAGCGGCAGAGAATTTCGATTGCCCGCGCCATTCTCGCCGAGCCGCGCATTCTGATTCTGGACGAAGCAACGTCGAGCCTCGACTCGGAATCCGAAGAAATGATCCAGCAGGGCCTGTCGTATCTGATGCAGGGGCGGACCACGTTTGTGATCGCGCACCGGCTTTCGACGATCCGGCGAGCCGACCAGATCATGGTGATGGAACAGGGACGGATTGTGGAGCGCGGCACTCACGCTCAGCTCTATGCAGCGCGCGGGCGTTATTACGATCTGTACACGCGCCAGCACGGCGTGGAAGAAAATCTGTTTCTGGCTCCGGGCGAAGGCGACGCGGTCCTGGCGAACGGCAATGGCAGGACTGGCAAGAACGGCGACGTCAAAACGGGCGACGCTTTGCGCGTGCTGCGAGGAGAAATTCGTTAACTCATGACGACCGCCCCGGCAGTTTCCGCCGCGCGCCGTACCGTGGCGATCCATAGCGATAATTTATGCCGTCATTACCGCATGGGTGAAACGTTAATCCGCGCGGTCGACGGAGTCTCGCTGGAAGTTCGATCCGGAGAATTTGTCGCTTTGCTTGGCAGTTCGGGATCGGGCAAGTCGTCGATGTTAAATCTGATTGCTGGACTGGATCGCCCGACTTCAGGAAGCGTTGTCGTGCAGGATCGAGATCTGGCAAAGCTCACGCGTGAAGAACTTGCCAAATACCGGCTCCATGTCGTGGGTATGGTGTTTCAGTCATTCAACCTCATCGCCAGCATGACCCTCGCAGAAAATGTGGAGTTACCACTGCGCTTTGCTGAAGTCGACCGGGGCAAGCGGGATGACATGGCTCGTGAGGCGTTGGAACGGGTCGGACTGCGGGCACGCATGGATCATCGTCCGAGCCAGCTTTCTGGCGGAGAACAGCAGAGGGCCGCGCTGGCGCGAGCCCTGATCAACCGTCCGCAGTTGCTGCTGGCCGACGAGCCTACGGGGAACCTCGACAGCCGCACTGGCACCGAAATCATGGAGATGGTTCAGCAGTTCAATCGGGAACTGGGAATGACCATCGTGATGGTGACGCACGAGCGCGCGCTGGCTGAGCGTTACGCGCAGCGAATGATTTTTCTGGCGGACGGCAAACTGGTGGACGATCGTCCGAATGCGCCAGCCGCGCAGTCGAGAGTGGAGGTGAGCCGTGAAGATTCCTGATCTCACCGAACTCGCGCTCCGAAACCTGCGGGAGTCGCTGCTGAGAAATTCGCTGACGACCGTCGGCATTTCGGTCGGAGTCGCTTCGCTGGTAGCGATGCTTTCACTTGGAATCGGACTGCAGCAGATGGCGTCGCGGCGGCTGATGAAGTCGGGGTTGTTCGATACGGTAGTTGTAACTTCGCGGCGCGAAATCCGTAGGATGGGCCGTGAGGACGAACGAAACGGGCCGACGCCCGGAGAGAGCCGCGTTCTCGACGAAGCCGCTCGGGTAGAGATCGAGCATATGCCGAATGTGAGCGAGGCATATCCCGACATTCGATTCCAGACGGAGTTGCGCTTTGAGGATAAGCTTCACTTGACGACGGTTTCGGCCCTACCGGAGTCGGCGAAGTCGAACGATGCATTCGAGGGGATGCAAGGAACTTTTTTCACCTCCGACACTGCGCCCGAAGCAGTGCTGCAAAAGTCGTTTGCGGAAGAACTTCTGGTGCGGACCCCCGCGTTGGGAACACCGGAGCCGAGTGTTGCCGAGTTGGCCAAGCCGTTGCTGGGAAAAGAGCTAATCATGCTCTATGCGCAGCGCGCTTCGAGTCCGGCTCAGCCCACACCATTGAGGCCGGACGCGGACTCCAAGGATTCGGATGTCGCCGGCGCATCCTATTCGGTGGTTTCGCGCGAGCAGAAACTCAAGATTGTCGGTGTTTCGGATCTCGATCCGGAGAGCATGCGCGGTCCCACTCGGGCGAAGGTATTTTTGCCATTGAAGCTGGCGGAGAGCCTGCATGTAATGCAGCCAGCCTATCTGCGTGAGATTTCGCGCGCGGGCGGCGATCAGCCGGTGTATTCGTCGATCAGCGTGCGGGTGAAGAATCCCTCCCAGATACAGTTGGTGGAAGATGCGATCAAGAAAATGGGATTTGCGACGTTTTCGATTCTTGACGCCAGCCGCGGGCTGCGGCAATTCTTTGGAGTGCTGTACGCGTTTCTTGGAATCTTCGGGAGCCTTGCGTTGATGGTCGCTTCGATTGGGATCGTGAATACCCTGGTGATGGCGATCCTCGAACGACGGCGCGAGATCGGCATCATGAAAGCCATCGGAGCCAGCGACGGAGACGTGAAGAAACTTTTCTTTGCGGAAGCCGGTGCCATGGGAATTCTGGGCGGCTTGGTTGGAGTCGCGCTGGGCTGGACGATCGGTCAGGTCATCAATTTCGGCACGAACGTCTATCTGAAGCGGCAATCTCTTCCTGCCGAACATTTCTGGGCCGTGCCATGGTGGCTAGTGGGAGGAGCGATCTTGTTCTCTGCCGTAGTCAGCCTTGTCTCTGGCCTGTATCCGGCGGGGCGCGCGGCCAAACTTGATCCCGTGCAGGCGCTACGCTACGAATAAACTGATCGGCATGATGCGTTATCTCCGGTGTTCCCGTGGACTTCTTGTTTTGTGCACCGTGCTGGCTGCGGGATCGGCCTTCGCCCAAAGCCGGATCGATTGCAGCGCCCTCAGCAGCAACATTCTGAAACGTCCCGTCCACTATTGTGTGTTTCTGCCATCTGGGTATGACGCGGGTGCGACGCAACATCCCACGAACCGCTATCCGGTCCTCTATTTTCTGCATGGCCTAGGCGACAACGAGCAGACGCTTTTCAACAGCGGCGGCTGGACTTTGCTGGATGATCTTCGCAAGCAACACAAGATGGGCGATTTTCTGATCGTTGCGCCCGAGGGCCGCCGCAGTTTCTACGTCAATTCGGCCGATGGCTCGGTGCGCTACAGCGATTTTTTCCTGCAAGAGTTCATGCCCGCCATCGAACGCAAATACCGCATTCGACCCGGACGCGCGGGTCGCGCCATCAGCGGGATCTCAATGGGAGGGTACGGAGCGTTGCGATTCGCGTTTGCGCATCCGGAGTTGTTTTCAGCGGCGAGCGCGCAAAGTGCAGCGATCATCACCGAGTCGCCTCAACAACTCGACGCTGCGTCACAGACCGGCGTTCCCATTTTGACGGTCCTGGGACCTGTCTTCGGAAAACCGATCGACGCTCGCCACTGGAACGAAAACAATCCGTTGGCCCTGGCGAAGAAAAATGCCGGCGGCGTGAGAATGATGGCGATCTATTTCAACTGCGGGCAGAACGACAACTACGGCTTCGAAAAAGGAGCGGCGGAATTACACACAGAGCTCTTGCGCGAGCACGTTCCGCATGAATACCACGCGTACCCAGGCGACCACAGCCTAACGTACTTTCTGTCGCACTTCGACGAAGTGATGGAGTTCCACTCCAAAGCGTTCAGATTGCTGCCCCAGCACTGAGTTCTTGTTCCTTGACAATATTCGTTCGCACACGCCTGATGTAAACTACCCAGACTTGCTTTTCGCATACGCGAAGTAGCCGGAGAGGTGGCCGAGTGGTTGATGGCTCCGGTCTTGAAAACCGGCGTACCCGAAAGGGTACCGGGGGTTCGAATCCCTCCCTCTCCGCCATCATTCTCTGGGTCGTATAGAAGCCTGCCTGTATCGGACCACGTTTCAAAAGCCTGACCGGGAGTTGGTTGCAGATTGCGAAATCTGATGAGAGTCATCCTTCATGAACATACTCGATCTCGTTGTCGGCAAACCTATCAAGACCACTGACGAGCGAGCGGAGCAGATCGGACCCGTGCAAGGGATTCCGATCTTTGGTCTCGATGGACTCAGCTCGGCGGCCTACGGTCCGGAAGCGGCACTCAGCCTATTGATTCCTCTTGGACTGCTGGGCGTTCGCTACATCGTTCCCATCAGCGCCGCTATCATCACGCTGCTCATCATCGTGTACTTTTCGTACCGCCAGACAATCGCCGCCTATCCTTCGGGTGGTGGATCTTACACCGTGGCGCGTTTCAACCTGGGAGCACCCGCTGGCCTGCTCGCCGCAGCTGCTCTCCTCGCCGATTACATACTGACAGCTGCTGTCGGCATTTCTGCGGGAGTTGGCGCCTTGGTCTCGGCTGTCCCGTCCTTACTGCCGCACACTGTTTCTCTTTGCGTGGGAATTCTCATCGTCATCACCATTCTGAATCTCCGCGGAGTGCGAGAAGCGGGCTCTGCTTTCGCGATTCCGACGTATTTGTTTGTAGGAACGCTGCTCGTCACCATTGTGGCTGGCATTTTCCGAGTGCTCTTAAGCGGAGGCCATCCCACTCCGGCGGTCGCTCTTCCTCCTCCACCTCCGATCACGGAAGCGGTGAGCTACTGGCTGCTGCTGAAAGTCTTCGCCAGCGGTTGTACGGCCTTGACTGGCGTGGAAGCCGTTAGCAACGGCGTGAAAGCGTTTCGAGAACCCACGGTGAAGAACGCGCAGCGCACGCTGACCGTGATTATTTTTCTCCTGGCGGTGCTGCTGGCAGGAATCTCTTATCTGGTTAAGACCTACGGGATCGCTGCGACCGATCCGGGGCAGCCGGGATATCAGAGCGTGCTCTCCATGCTCACCGCTGCGGTATTCGGCAAGGGTCTTTTTTACTATCTAACCATCGGTTCGATCCTCGTTGTTCTGTCGCTCTCCGCCAACACGGCGTTCGCAGACTTCCCACGTCTCTGCCGCGCCATCGCACAGAACAATTACCTTCCGCACGTCTTTGGTTATCGCGGGCGGCGTCTCGTCTACACCTACGGCATCGTCGTGCTGGCGATGCTGTGCGGTGGAGTGCTTGTGGCTTTTGGCGGTGTGACCGACCGGCTGATCCCGCTCTATGCAGTAGGCGCATTTCTCGCGTTCACGCTCTCGCAGGCCGGCATGGTCATGCATTGGAGGAAGAATCGCGGCCCGCACTGGTTCAAGAGCGCGCTCGTGAATGGACTCGGCGGCATCGTCACCGGCATCACCACCGTCGTCGTGCTGGTTGCAAAGTTCATCGAGGGCGCGTGGATCACACTACTTTTCATTCCATTGACGATTGTTTTCTTCTCGCTTGTCCGGCGCCACTACCACCAGGTAAAGGTACTGACCACTTGCAAGCTTCCCGTCGATGCGGCCGGCCTCAATCAGCATCCCATCGCAGTGATCGCCGTCGACCGCTGGAGCAACATCACACGCCAGGGAATCGAATTTGCCGCGCGCCTTTCGTCGGACGTTGTCGCCTTGCACGTCGAGCCGACCGAACATTCGGAACTATTGGAAGGCGACTGGGAACAATATGTCGTGCGCCCGTTTCGCGCAGAAGGCAAGGAGCCACCGCAGCTTCACATCCTGCCGTCCCCGTACCGCTTCGTCATCATTCCGGTCGTGCAATTCGTGCTCGATCTTTCGAAGAAAAACCCCGGCCGCAATATTGTTGTCGTCATACCGGAATTGGTGGAGGACCGATGGTACGAATACTTCCTCCACAATCAACGCGGCCGCCTCCTGGAATGGGTGCTGCTCGCGCGCGGCAATGAACGCATTTTCACCGTCAGCGCACCCTGGTATATCCGGCACAAGAATGACTCCCTCGGAAGTGCGGGATGAACTTGCTCCGGCTGTATTGCCCTCCGCGCAGCAGCAGGTGGCGTTCACTCCTCGGGCGGTTGTTGCAGAACCGTCGCGGCGTGAAGCCCTTTCGCAACCTCGGGGATAATTCCCATCTGCGCGTAAATGGGGCGAATGAGTTTCCTGATAGCGGGCAGTTGCAGAGCGAACAGCGCCGCACCCACGACACAAATCGCTCCGCCGATCATTAGCGTGTACGGGGCTCCGATCCGACTCGCGGCCGCTCCAGCGATCAGACTCCCGAACGGGGCAACGCCCTGAAACGAGATCGAATAGAAGCTCATGACGCGGCCGCGTTTCTCGTTCTCGACAATGGTCTGAAGGATCGTGTTACTGGAAGCCATCTGCTGCATGAAGCAGAAGCCGGTGACGACCAGCAATATCAACGACAGCCATAGTTGCCGCGAGGCGGCAAATGCGATCAGAGAAGCGCCGAAGCCGGCTGCGGTCATGGGAAGCACACGACCCAATCCAAGGACCGTTCTTCGAGCCGCCAATCTTACCGCTCCAATTAATGCACCGACTCCAACCGCACCCATCAGAAATCCCAACGTGTGCGCTCCTCCATGGAGAACCCGTCCGGCAAAGATCGGCATCAGGGCGCTATACGGCATCCCGACGAGACTGATGACTGTTAACAGCAGCAGGATCGAAGTGATGGGGCGGAAGCCGCGGACGTAATCCCATCCTTCGCGCAATTCGGTAAGCACACTTCCGTGGGTGCGAGTGCTCGTTTGTACTGTGACGACCATGGCGAACAATGAGGCAATCACCGCGAGGTAGCTGATGCCATCGAGCAGAAAGCAGTAGCCCTCGCCGACCATCGCGATCAGTATTCCCGCGATGGAGGGACCGATTAGTCGCGCCGCATTCACCAGCGACGAATTCAAAGCGATGGCATTGCCTAAATCCTGCTGATCTTCCACCATCTCTACCAGAAACGCCTGCCGGGCTGGCATGTCGAAGGCATTCACAGCTCCCTGAAAGAGATTGAGCACGATGACTTCGCTGACTGTGATGATGCCGAGGAGCGCGAGGACCGCCAAGGCGAAGGACTGCAGCATCGACAGTATTTGGGTGATAACCAGTACTCGATGGCGATTGAGGCGATCGACCCAAACTCCCGCGAATGGCCCGAGAAACAATATCGGGATCTGGCCGGCAAAGCTGACCAGTCCGAGCAGAAACGCCGATCCGGTCAGGCGGTAGACGAGCCAGCCGGTCGCGACCCGGGTCATCCAGGTGCCGATGAGGGAAATCCCTTGTCCGCCGAAAAAGAGGCGGTAGTTCCGATGCCGGAGAGCGCGCAGCAAGATATTCCAGCTCAAGCCTGTGCGAGGTCGCTCTGTCGTTTTCTCAGCCATGCAGTCTCACGACATGCGCTCAAGTGCGGCTCGATCTTGGATCCAACCGAGTCGAGCGAGAGGGTTCGAACACCGTGCTTTTAGATTCTAAATTGCCTTGAAGTCCGCTCAGGTTTCTTCACCCCAAATCCACTTTTCAGGGGCAGCATGTCGGCGATGATCTCGGAAGAAGGCAGCGAGAGTTCGCTGGATGATCTGGAGACAAAAGCGGGCAAGGGTCGGGGAAGAGTTCTTGTGTCGGTGGACGTGGATTCGCCCGACCACACCTGAACTGTCTGAAATCGCCTACTTCGAGGTTGTGGGAGCGCGCAGCAATAGCTCCTAGTGCCCTCGAGCCGAAACCTTCTCCACGGCTTCGATCCGGCCATCGCGTACGAGGACGGCAGAATCGAAGTTGTTGACCGTGGGGCAGACGTGGCGGGGAATCAGCATAAGCGTTTCGCCGACTTCGGGCGTCCGCAGAGCGCCCACCGTCCTGATCGGGAGATGTTCCTCGCTGGGCGAAAGGGGCTCAAGTCCTGGATATCCCATGACGATGCAGGTTGGCACACCGGCATCGGCCGAAACGGCTTTGTGCCCACCATCGCAGGTGATGATGTCATCGTGCGGATGGCTCACTACCTGAGCCAGCACCAGCACCGCCGGCGCATAGCCGTAATCTGGCGAAAGTTGCGCCAGACAGGTGGCATCGCAATAAATGACCGTCCCCGGTGAGACGCGGTGAATGAACTCGCCATTGCGGAAACGCTGGTAGGAAAGTGAACTAGGAAGCGTGGGCGTGCCGGCCGTGATCACCTCGGGGATGCGTGTTCCACTGCTGCAAAGTTCTGAGACCAGCTCCAGCAGGCGATCGTAACCGGCGTGGGCTGCGGCCGTCCGCTCGGCTTCCTCCATGCCACCGAACTGGCCGTCGTAGTAGTGCAAACCGCGAAACTCCAGCCTTGCCGTATTGATCTCGCGAACCAGCGCAAGCAGTTCCTCCCCGTCACCCGCTTCGAGACCGGTGCGATTCATGCCGGGATTGATGTCGAGAAAGACGCCGACCCGGCTTCCCTGCCATTGCCGAACTTGTTCTTTGTTTTCGGCGAGAACGCTAATTCTCACGTGAGGGAACTGATCCGCGATTTCGCGCACCCTCCGGGCATTCGCACCCATGACCGGATACGCGATCAGCACATCTTCGGCGCCGTTTTCACAGGCGGTCGTGAGTTCGAGAGTCGTCGCGCACTTGAAATTCCGGACGCCGCGCTCGACAAGCATGCGCAGGGTGTAGCCGATCTTCGCCGTTTTAATGTGCGCGCGCCAGCGAGTCGCGTCTCCGCCGAGCAGGCGCAAGGTGCACGCAATGTTGGAGGAAACAACGTCCGGATAGAGCACAAGCGCGGGAGTCAGCACGTCCTCCGCGCTCGAGATGCGGTACCGATCGTTCCGGGGGAACTCGCTCAGCATGAGTTTCAGCGCGGCCATTGCGGGATAAATGATACCCGTTCGCGCGACGACAAACCACTCGCAGGCAGTTGACCACTCCAATTTCCGCGAGTACGCTCTGAGTTCCTTTTTTCCATGCCCGACACCTCCGAGAATCGTCCCGAACACTCCGGTCTAGTGCGCGGCCTCGGATTGTGGTCTGCGACCGCAATTGTCATCGGCGACTCCATCGGCACGGGAGTCTTTCTCGTGGCCAGCGATATGGCCCGCATCGTTGGGTCCGCGACACTTGTTTTGGCCGCGTGGATTCTCGGCGGGCTCATCGTGCTGTTTGGCGCCTTCTGCTATGCCGAGTTGGGCGCCGCGTTTCCGAAATCCGGCGGACCGTATGTTTATCTGAGCCGCGGACTCGGCCCGCTCTGGGGATTTCTCTTTGGCTGGATGAGTTCGTTCCTCGAACGTCCGGTGGCGATGGCTACCTTGGCCGCCGGGTTCGTGCGATTCCTCAGCTTTCTTTTCCCCGTCGTGGCAACGCCGCTTTTCAGGTGTCACATCGGAAGCTACGAATTCATCTTCACGACGGCGCAACCGCTGGCGGCCTTAGTCGTTGTGATCGTGACGGCCATCAATTATTTCAGCGTGCGCTTTAGCGGTGCCCTTCAGATTCTGCTGACGGCTTTGAAGATCAGCACGATCCTCGTGATTGTCGTAGGAGGGCTGGCCTTTGGAGCGAAACATGGAAGCGAGGCCGCTCCGCTCGCTTCCTCGTTTGGCCTTGCCACGCTTGGCGCATTGCTGACCGGGTTGGTTCCCGCCATGTGGGCCTACAACGGATTCAACGATCTCGGCGATCTTGGCGAAGAAATTTTGCAGCCGCAGCGAAATATCCCTCGAGGCATCCTACTGGGACTGGCCGCGGTCGGCGGTTTGTACCTGATGGCCAACCTCACATATTTTCACGTCCTGTCATTCACGTCGGCAGCCGCGTCGCAACACATCGCGTCGGACGTGGTGCAGTCTTTCGCCGGATCGCGCGGGGCTGCGTGGCTTACGGTGGCGATGGCCCTGTCCGCACTCGGAGCGCTGCATGTGGTCGTGCTCACTGGCGCTCGCATTCCCTATGCCATGGCGCGGGACGGCGTCTTCTTCCGGTTCGCAGAACGGGTTCATCCTGCTTCGCACGCGCCCAGTGGCTCGCTGATTTTCTTGGGCTCGATCGCTGCGCTGCTCGCGCTCAGTGGTACTTTCGAAGAACTCTATTCGTTATTCGTCTTCGCCGTGTGGATCTTCTTCGCACTCACCGCAATCGCTCTGTTGCGTCTGCGCCGAAGAGAGCCCGACCTTGTGCGGCCTTACCGTGTCTGGGGATATCCATGGACTCCGCTGGTCTTCCTGCTGGCGGCGATTGCGTTGACTATTAACCTTTGGATGGTCCGGCCCGTGCGATCCTCGCTCGGGCTGGTGGTAATCCTTGCCGGCATTCCATTCTTCTATCGTTGGCGCGGCCGCAACTCCGCCTAGGTCCGCAATCGTTCGAGCGGCGGGGATCGATCGAGAGGGTCGGGCTTACATCCGCTTCCGCATGTACCAGATCAGCAGGGAGACCATCATCCAACACACAGTCGCAGCGACGAGAACTAAATAAGGTTGGTGGCTCGGGACAAACTTGCAGATGAGCAGGGCAAACACGAAGAGCCCGACGCTTCCCATCGCAGCACCGGCGGCATCCAGCCCAACCGCTTTTCGCGCTCTCACTGATCCGCTGAGTCCGGCTCGTTCTTTTCTTTGCCTCTCGTGTTTCTCAATGAGCGTGGCGCTTGCCGGGAGGATAGCTGGGAAGGCCAGGAAGAGTCCTCCGATAGAGGGACCGTATTTCTTTGCGATCAGCCCGCTTGCGGCAGTCACGAGGCCACCGAGGCAGAACCGGACTGCAACCTGATACCAGCGTGTTTCCTGCAGGATCGAGAAATCCGCTTCGACTAGCATCGGCTTGCTATTTCAGAATCACGTACCAAAGTCCGAACGCTACCGCGGCCCAGACGCTCAGAAAAGAAGTGGCCACCAAAAGAGCGCCGTGAGTGTGACGCATCATCATCCAGCTCAGGCACGATGCGTAGATCAAGAAAGCGACAGCTGCCACCATCATCGACCTCGCTTCGATCGCGGCATACCGAGTTCCTTCCTTTGAGATGGTGAGAGCCAATGTGGCTAGCGCGACCGAGGGCGCAGCCCCAAACAAACCCGCAAAACTCTTCGGCTCGAAGACGTCCCCCAACAATGCAAAGAATGACACCGAGACGCCGCCGATCAGGAATCGAATGAGAATCTCAGTCATAAAACTTGCTTAGCAGACCTATAGCAGCGACTTCTTCACCAGCTTCCGCGCCTGGCGCGGGCCGTCCATGCGGATAACCTTGAACTTCTTTCCCTTTTCCTTGTTGTACGTAATAAAGAATTGCTCGATCTCCTTGAGCATATTGGGATTGAGGTCGTCGAGACTCTGCACGTCGGAGTAGTCCCGGCTATGGGCTGCGACCGCAATCAGCCGGTCGTTCCGATTCGTTTTGCCCTTCTCGGTTTGTTCCGCCTCCATCACGCCGATCAACCGAGTCGGAACCACGCACCCGGTAAAGGTTGGCTCGTCCATGAGAATCAAAATGTCCTCCGGGTCGCCATCGGCAGCCCGAGTCTTGGGCACGAAACCGAAGGCGTGCGGGAACACCATTCCTTCCGGAAGAACTCCGGATAGTGCGAAGAATCCGACCTTTTCGTCGTACTTGAATTTGTTGCGGCTTCCGCCGGGAGTTTCAATCACCGCCTTCACAATATCTGCATTCTCCTTGTCGAATGGGTCGAAGCGAGTCGGATCAGACGTCGTTTTCTTCTTCCTTCGCGATTTTGGCATTTGGAGCTGAGCCTCTTCTGTCTAGCTTTTAGAAACGGCGATACCGTCCCCCTGCACCTCGGCCCTTCGGACCTGTGTTGGAGGAACATGTTTGGGAAATAGTTGTTATCAATCTCTGGAATCGCGCGGCTATAGTCCCGATGGGAGCGCAATACAGCGAAGACCGGATGATCAAATTGAGCACGGCAACGTTATACCTTTCGACAAAGGTTAACACCTATGACTAAGCGAGACAGATCCCTCGATGAACGCTCTCCGGAGCGAAAGACGGATCTCGCAGCGCAGCTCGATGAACTTGGCTCAAACCCGGGCCAGGTTGGAGTAGACAGTGCCGGTCAGTCAGGCGACGCGCAGGGCCTCTCTTCCGTTGCCGAGGCAAACGAAGAATCGGTAGAGGAGTTGGCGGACTCGGAACAGTCTCTGGAAGCCGCAACTGTCGAAGGCGTCGAGGATGCTGCGGATCATCCGGAACGCCCCGCCCCCACTCACAAAGAGTACGGCCATCCGGAAGATGTGGCGCGCAGAAGAAAAGGCAGTGAAGCTGCGTAAAACCACGGTCGGCTCCGTTCTCAAGTTCGCCTGAACAAGCTTCGGCTGGTCTCGTCTCAGCCAAGATTTTCAAAGGAAGGAATCCCGCAAAGGCAAGCTATGCAGCAGACGTCAAGCGCAGGCATTTCCGTTCGGCAATTCGGACGCACGGACACCAAGATTTCCATTCTAGGGTTCGGCGGACATCATCTGGGCGAAGCTCCGGACGAGAAAACCGCCGTTCGAATCGTGCAGGAAGCCGTGGATGGCGGAATCACTTTTTACGACAACTGTTGGGAGTACCGGCGCGGCAAGACCGAGTTGTGGATGGGTGCCGGTCTTAAAGGTCGCCGCGACAAAGTGTTCCTGATGACGAAGACTTGCCCGCATGGCCGCGACGCAATTCTCGCTCTGCAAATGCTGGAAGAGTCTCTGCGACGCCTGCAGACCGATCATCTCGATCTCTGGCAGGTTCATGGAATGGCCTTCGGGAACGATCCCGAATTGTTCATTCGCCCCAACGGCGCGGCTGAGGCCCTGACAAAAGCGAAGAAAGACGGCAAGGTGCGATTTGTGGGCTTCACCGGACATCAGAATCCCATGGTTCACCTCGGGATGCTAAATACGGGATTCGAATTCGACGCAGTGCAGATGCCGCTCAACTCCTTTGACGCGAACTTCACCAAGAGTTTTGAACGCCAAGTGCTGCCGGAGTTGAATCGCCGGGACATCGCGGTACTCGGGATGAAACCGTTGAACGGGCATGGAGAGCCCATCAAAGCGGGCGCTCTCACGGCCGAAGAGGCATTGCGTTACGCGATGAGTCTCCCCGTCACCACTACGATCACGGGGATGGACAGTCTCGAGGTGCTTCGCCAAAACCTTCGAGTTGCACAAAATTTCAAACCGATGACGACCCAGGAAATGGACGAGCTTCGCAATCGCTGCAAACCATATTCCGCCGACGGCCGCTATGAGCTGTATAAGTTGTCGCTGAAGTTTGACAACCCCGAAGCCCGCCTGGCGCACGGCTTTCCTCTCGACACGCAGCAAATCGAGGTGCAAGACATGCTGGGAGCACAGGAGAACACGGGTCATCCGTTTCCGGAAAAAAAGTTCTAGAGGCAGCCGTGGACAAGCCAACTTCACATTTCAGTCGGCGGAAATTTATGCCAGGCGCGGCCCTGCTCGGCGCGACGCCTCTAGTGAAAAATCGCACAATCGCAACGGATCAATCTATGTCATCGCAAACTACACAAGGCACAGTTCCAAAGAAGCCGCTGGGCCGAACCGGCGTCCAAATTTCGGCGTTGGGGCTGGGCGGCTATCACCTGGGCTCTGCCAATACCGATCAGGCGGCGAATGAGATAGTCGCCAAAGCGCTCGATCACGGCATCGATTTCTTCGACAACGCCTGGGAATATCACGACGGGCTGAGCGAAGAGAGGCTGGGCCGCGCACTTCAGGGCAAGAGACAGCAGGCATTTCTCATGACAAAGGTGTGCACGCACGGGCGGGACAAGAACCTTGCCATGCGCATGTTGGAAGAGTCGTTGCGGCGCTTGCGGACTGATCAGCTGGACCTTTGGCAGATTCACGAAGTCATCTACGAAAACGATCCTGATCTCATCTTCGCTCCCGGCGGCGCTGCGGAGGCGTTACTCGAGGCGAAGAAGCAGGGAAAAGTCCGGTTCATCGGATTTACCGGGCATAAAGATCCGGAGATTCATCTAAAGATGCTGGCGCACGACTTCCCGTTTGACACGGTCCAGATGCCGTTGAACTGCTTCGACGCTACCTTTCGAAGTTTCGAGACGCACGTCTTGCCGGAGGCTGCGCGGCGCGGAATTGCGGTTCTCGGCATGAAGAGTCTCGGCGGCAGCGGAGAGATGGTGAAGCATGGCGGCATCACCGCCGAGCAAGGTCTCCGCTATGCGATGAGCCTGCACCCGTGACAACAACGATCAGCGGGATCGATTCGATGGAAGTTCTAGATCAGAACCTGGCGGTCGCAAGTAACTTCCAACCATATACCGCAGCCGAAATGAAAGATCTCCGAGACCAGTGCAGGCAGTTCGCCGCCGACGGCCGCTACGAACTCTTCAAGATGACCACGAAGTACGACGGCAAGGTCGGACGGGAACAGCATCACTTCCCGAACACCGAGGCTTTGCCGCTTTAGATGGAAGGGAGAATTCTCAGAATTGCTTCCACTGGCCACCACCACGGTAAACCACCTTCCAACCTGCCGGAATCACTGTATGTCTCGACTGTGAGGCGAGCAGGACAATTCTCTGGTCGGATGATTCGCGCTGCGGGAGTTGCTTGACTGGCAACTAGCGGAGTGAAAAGCATTCGACAACCAATCGTTACACGGAGGTTGTACATGCGAAAGATCATGCTTTTCCTATCGGTCCTGTTACTCGGTATGTCATGGGCCGTTGCGCAGGACGCTTCAAGTCAGGCCAGCCCAACCGCGGCGGGTTCCGGCCAAGCGGCACAATCAGACACAGGCCAAATCATGGTGGAAGGCTGTCTGGGCGGCTCCGACGGAAGCTACACGCTCAGCGACAGCAACGGTACGGTCTACCAGCTCACAGGAAATACGGCCAAGCTGAGCCCGCACGTCGGACATGAAGTAAAGGTCACCGGCACGGCCGATTCAGGTGCGGCAAGCACTGGAACTCCCAGCGCGTCGACTGGAGATGCCGCCGGTCATTCGATCCAGGTTAGTTCGGTGAAGCATATAGCCAAGACCTGTAAGGCGGGTGCAGCAGCGCCGAAATACTAGGCGTCACCCGTTTTCATAGTGAGAAGAAAAGCCCAGCCCAGCCCAGCCCTGTGCTGGGCTTTTTCTCGCTCACTTTGAAATCGCGAAAACGAAGCAGAAGCACGATAGCGTCAAGCCGCGTCTCTGGAAGGCGAATGCGCATGAACTGTTTCCGGTTTCCCGTGCGCGGGCCGATCAATTTCCTGCTGCAGAGTCGGCCTCTTCTTCGAAATCGACTCCGGCAATTGAACCGCTCGTTTTGTTCGAATGGATTCGTGGATCGCCTCCACGATTCGAACGTCCGCCAAGCCTTCCAGCCCAGAGGGCTCGGGCTCCTTATTCTTGATCACACAATCCGAGAAGTACGCTATTTCCGCCGCAAACTGGTCGCGCTTCGGAAACAACTTCACTTTCGTCTTACTGCCGAAGGTGATCTGGTGCTTGATACCCTCCGCATATTCGTAGGCCGGATCGGCTCGAAGCGTACCCTTCGTCCCGAGGAGCGCATAACGACTGATGTCTGCGGCGCCAAAGCTGCACGTGAAGGCCGCAATGCGGTCCTTGGGAAAGCGAAGCACCGCCGAGACCATCTCTTCCACCTGTTCGAATCTCGCTTCCGGTTTCGAAGCAGCGATCGCAGAAACCTCGATCGGCTCAGCCCCAAACAGATATCGCGCAGCGTTCATGCAGTAGACACCCATGTCGTACAATGGACCGCCACCACGGGCCGCGCTCTCGGTTACGCGGACATTGTCAACGGCGACTTGCTGGGAAAATTCCGAAGTAAAGACTCGCAAATCACCGAGACGCCCGCTCTTGGCGATCGCAATGGCCTCTAGATTGCCGGCTTCAAAGTGGAGCCGATAGGCAATCATCAGTTTGATGTGATTCTGATGCGCCGCCTTGATCATGGCCCTTGCAGTCGGCTGCGGTCACTGCCATGGGCTTCTCACAGAGCACGTGCACTCCTGCAGCGGCAGCCCGCACCGCATACTCGCAGTGAAGATGATTCGGCAGACCCGGGTACACGGCGTCGACGTTGGAAAGAGCTCGACTGTAGTCTTTATGCGAGTACAGATGCTCAATGGCATATTTCTTTCCCAACTTCTTCAGTTTCGTCGGATCTCCAGAAACCAGTGCGAACAACTCCGAATTGGGGGAGTTCTCAAAAGCCGGCAGGACAGCTACCTGAGCGATGTGTCCGAGTCCGACCACTGCGTACCGAATCTTCTTCTTCGATGAATGCCCAGTCATAATCTCCCGCAGGCGCAAGTATCGCCGGGGCGGTGACAAATAGATGCATGTTTGTTTCCTGCGGGCAGGTGTAAAAACTGGATATTACGCCTCTGCTGAACCCTACGGAGCGCGATAGACTATTCCAGCGCCGACGACGACGAAGTCCGACAACTTCTGTTGGCTCCACCGCATCACAGTTCGTCACGGGCGTGCGATTCGCCTCAAATCATTAGGTTCTTTTCTGTGCGGGACAAGCAAACTTCTGTTCGCTGGGAAACAGCTTCGGTGCCAGTCTATGCGCTTGTCACTCTTCGGATTTTGGTTGATCAGCGCAGCAACGGCTCTCGCGCAGCTCGCTCCCCAGGCTCCGCAAGCGGCCTACGAAGGTCAAAACGTCAGCGCCGTTTCCCTGATCGCGAATCCGCACCGTGATCTGGCGCCGCTGTTCAAGCTGGTGACCCAATCCGCAAGCTCCCCGTATTCGGCCGAGAAAATTCAGCACAGCGCGGAAGCGTTGAAGCAAGCTGGCAATTTTGCCGATGTTCGAGTCGAAGTGGTGCCCGATATCTCCGGACTTCGCGTCAACTTTCTGCTGGAGCCGGCGTACTACCTCGGCGTCGTGGAATTTCCTGGAGCCGTAAAGCATTTTTCGTACATCCGCCTGCTGCAGGTTGCCAATCTTGCGGACGAAGATCCGTATGATCCTTCGCGCGTTCCGGTCGCCGAGAAGTCGCTCGCGGACTTCTTGCAGAAGAATGGATATTTCCAGTCAACGGTCCACTCGGAAATTGCGATCGACGACGCCCACCAACTGGTGAACGTGAGATTCTCCGTGGACATGGGAGAACAAGCCCGGATTGCTTCGGTCCGTATCGACGGCCCTGATCAGCCGGAGAGCGCTCAGCTGCAGCATGCAATGCAGTCCTTGCGAGCTCGTCTGTCCGGAGCTCTCTTGAAGCAAGGGAAACCTTACAGTCCGGGCCGTATGACCGCAGCGACCGCGCAAATGAAGAGAGTCTTGTCGAAGCAGCGACGGTGGGCCAGCAGCATCCATGAGAATCCTCCGCGGTACGAATCTGCAACCAATCGTGTCGATGTCTCCTTCAAGGTGGAAGTGGGGCCGGTAGTCATGATCCACACCGTGGGCGCCAAACTTTCCGCCATCCCCTTTCTGGCGAGCCGGCAAATGAGGAAGCTCATTCCAATTTTTTCTGAAGGGACCGTGGATCAAGACCTGGTCGAGGAAGGCCAGCGAAATCTGACAGACTATTTCCAGAAGAAGGGCTTTAACGAAGTCAAAGTCACCACGGATTTCCGGAAACAGCCCGACCAGATTTTGATCGTCTACACGATCGATCCCGGAGCCAAGCACAAGGTGGATCGCATTACCTTTCACGGAAATAACGGGCTATCCGCCAAAGAACTGATGGGCCAGGTGACAGTTAAGAAGTCACACGTATGGACTCACGGAAGTCTCAGCGAGAAGTTGCTGAAGCAGAGCATCAACAACATCGAAGCTCTATACCGCGACCGCGGCTACGAAGAAGCCAAGGCCACCGCCCAGACCGCAGAGCACGGCGGAACGACCGAGGTCCATTTCAACATCACAGAGGGGCCTCAGACAATCGTGCAGGAGGTCAACGTCTCGGGAAACGAGCATATTGTTCTCGAGCAGTTAACTGCTTCCAAAGGCTTCCAACTTCGCGCGGGCGCGCCATTTTCTCCGCGCAAGCTGGCCAACGATCGCAATCGGATCTCCGCGACTTACTTGGATCGCGGCTATCTCAACGTCGACGTGAAAGCGAGCGTGACGCGCTCGCCTGCGGGTCCTCAGCACGTAACGATCGCGTACGCGATCACCGAGCACCAGTCTGTCCGCGTCAGCGAGGTGGTTTATCTGGGGCAGGAGCACACACGGGAATCGCTCGTCGCCAAAACTGCACATATCCCTTCCGAGGCTCCGATGCAGCGGGCGCAACTGCTGGAAGGCGAAAGCCGTCTCTACGATTTGGGAATCTTTGACTGGTCCAGCGTTGGTCCGCGAAAACCGATCACCGACCAGTCTGACGAAATGGCTCTGGTGAAAGTGCATGAAGCCAAACGCAACGAGATCACCTACGGGTTCGGATTCGAAGTATCCCATCGCGGCGGGAACGTTCCCACTGGTACTGTCGCCCTGCCGGGCGGCGGAGGCACGATCGGATTGGGTGGCAATAAGATCGCGCCCAGCCAGTCCACGTTCGCAAGTCCCCGGGGCCTGGTGGAATTCACTCGCCGCAACATGCGCGGCTTGGGGGAAACAGCGAGCGCCTCGATTCTTCTTTCGAGACTCGACCAAAAAGCGCTCACAACCTATGGGCAGCCGCACTTCGTCGGATCGCAATGGCAATCGTTATCCAGCTTTTCGTTGGAGCGCACCAGCGAGAACCCACTCTTCACCGCAACCCTCGGAGATCTTTCTTTTCAGGTCGAAAGAGTGATCAGTCACAAAACCAACACCCGCTTGCAGCTTCGCTACGACTTCAACAAAACCGCGTTGTCGCATCTTCTCGTGCCTGACCTGGTTCTCGATCAGGACCGGAACGTGCAACTGTCGACTGTGTCCGCGACGGTGATCCGCGATACCAGAGACAAGCCGCTCGACGCGCACCATGGAATGTTTTCGACCGTCGATCTGAGCATCACGCCGACGGCTTTCGGCTCGAGCGCAAACTTCGCCAAACTGTTCGGACAGTACGCGTACTACAAGCCGGTCGGGTCCATCGTATTTGCGGACAGCGTTCGTCTCGGTCTGGCGTCGCCATTCGCGAACAGCTTCGTCCCCACGAGCCAGCTGTTCTTCTCCGGAGGCGGCACAACGCTGCGCAGCTTTCCGATCGACGAAGCCGGACCGCAACGTCTGGTCCCCTTTTGCAACGTGCTGCAAGGGCAATCCGGATGCGTGAACGTGACCGTACCTGTAGGTGGACGGCAGCTCCTTATTCTTAACTCCGAGATGCGCTTTCCGCTGCATCTGAGTAAGTCACTCGGCGGAGTGTTCTTTTATGACGGAGGCAATGTGTATAGCGCAATCAATATCCGCAATCTCGTCGATAATTACACCAACACTGTAGGCTTCGGCCTGCGCTACGCGACTCCGATCGGCCCCGTCCGCATCGACGTGGGACGCAACCTCAATCCAGTTCCGGGAATCAATCCGACGCAGTACTACATCACTATCGGCCAGGCTTTTTAGGCAGGCGCTTCAGGAATCGAGTTAACAGCGAAATGAAGTGGAAAAAAATCATCGGGCGAACGCTGGCGGGATGCGCACTGCTCCTGATTGTCGCGGCGGTGAGCGGATATTTCTATCTCAAGAGCAGCAGCTTTCAGCGTTTCGCCGTGCGCGAGATTGTCCACCAGGCAAACGCGGCCACTGGTGGCAAGACTGAGGTCGGCAGCTTGGACTTTGAACTCAGTACCCTGACGGCGCATCTCTTCAACATTACATTGCGCGGCACTGAAAGCCTGGCCCAGCCGCCTTTACTGCATGCCGACGAACTCACGGTCCGCTTGCGAATTATTTCAGCTCTACATCGACAAGTCGCACTGCGCGAACTGTGGCTCGATCATCCTGTGGTCCACGTTCAAGTCAGCCGCGATGGCAAGAACAATCTACCGGCAGCACCGCCGAGCCAGAGCAGCGGCAATACCAGTGTATTCGATCTTGCGATCGAGCATGCGCGGCTCACCAACGGCGAGGTCGACTACAACGACCGCAAGATTCCGCTCGACGCCGATTTATATGATCTCGGCACCGACATCCACTTTGAATCGCTCGCCAAGCGCTATTCGGGAGAACTCTCTTACAAGAATGGACGCGTGCATTACGCTGAGTACGCGCCTCTTCCTCACAATCTGAACCTGAAATTCAGTGCCACCCCCGTTCGCTTCGATGTCAGTCCCGCTGATCTACAGATCGGCTCTTCCAGTATTACCCTCCATGCGCAGCTTCAGGATTATTCCAATCCAACTGCGGAAGGGGACTATCAGATCCGTCTTCACCCCGCGGACTTCGCGAGTCTATCTCCTTCAACGAAACCGGCGGGCGACGTGTCCCTTGTCGGCAAACTGCGCTACCGCCCTTCCGGCAATCAGCCGACCCTTCGGGACATTCGCGTCGACGGACGGATTGCGAGTGATGTCCTCAGCGCCGTTGCTTCCGGCAACCGGGTGGAACTGAGGAGACTGCAGGGAACGTATCGCCTCGCTGACGGGAATCTGGAAGTACAGAGCCTGAGCTTGGAGTCGCTGGGCGGGCGCCTCACCGGTACGGCCGAGGTGAAGCACCTGGATGCGACCCCGGTCTTCAGCGTTCAAGCTTCGTTATCCGGCATTTCGCTCAAAGATGTTCAACGAGCATTGGGCAGGCAGCAACTTCTGCAAGCAGCGTTGTCCGGAACGCTTCGCGGACAAGCCCAGGCAGGCTGGAAAGGTTCCATCAACAATTTGCGCGCGCGTTCGGATCTGTTTGTACAAGGCGCGGCAAGCAGCCGATCGAATCCGGCGGCGTCCGAAGTTCCGGTGAACGGGACCATTCATGCCGCCTATGACGGGCATAGCCAAACGGTTGAACTGCACGACACTGTGATCCGAATGCCGGCGGCGACACTTGCGGCGCAAGGCACGATTAGCAATCATTCTAGTTTGCAGGTAAGAGTGGACGCGAACAATTTGCAGCAACTCGTGGCGCTGGCCTCTTCTTTTAGTGGAAGCCAAACTCCGCTTCTGTCGCTGTCTGGATCTGCCACGGTCAACGCGACTTTACAAGGATCGATTCAGAGGCTGGCGGTCATGGCGCACGTGGACGCCCAGAATCTCGAGATCGAGGGCAGCGCCTGGAAAAGCGCCAGGATCGCGCTACATGCGAACCCTTCAGGAATCGTTATAGAAAACGCATCGCTCGTCAACGCGCACCGTGGACAGGCAAGCTTGACTGCGAACGTAGGCTTGAACAACTGGTCTTACGAACCCTCGAACCCGGTCAGAGCGCACCTCGAAGTGCAGCAGATGAGCCTGTCGGATTTGCAGCATCTGGCGCAGCAGCATTACCCAATCAGCGGCGATCTATCCGCAAACGTGAACCTCGAAGGTTCGCAACTTCAGCCTGCCGGTTCAGGGTCCGCGCAAATTGCGAATGCCGATGCCTACGGCGAGCCCATTCAGACTCTCGCCGCGAAATTCCATACCGAAAACGGTGCCATCGTTTCCACCTTGAACGTGGCAGCTGCAGCTGGAACGATCGACCTGGATCTTTCCTACACTCCAAAAACGAAGGCCTACAAAGTACGACTCGATGCCCCCGCACTGTTGCTGGAAAAACTGCACACCGTGCAGGAAAAGAATCTCGCAATCAACGGCACGCTCTCGGCGTCAGCCAGCGGCGAAGGTGTGGTGGACGATCCACAATTGGTGGCATCGCTGCGTTTGCGGCAGCTTCGGATCGAGCAAAATTCGATTTCTAATTTCGATGTGGAACTGAAAGTCGCCCAACACACCGCGGATGTCAGCCTTGATTCGCAAGTCGCACAAGCCGCAATTCACGCTCGCGGGAAAGTCAGCCTGACCGGCGATTTGCAGACAGAGGCAAACATCGACACGGGAACGATTCCCCTCGGGCCGCTGGTGGCGGCTTACGCTTTCGCCGCCCCGGACGGTTTTCAAGGCCAGGCTGAGATGCACGCAACGCTGAAGGGACCGTTGAATGACACTGCGAAGATGGAGGCGCACGTGTCGATTCCGACGTTGAAGGCAACGTATCGTTCGCTGGAGATTGGCATCTCGCAGCCCGTCCGTGCCGATTACGCAGATTCTGTCATCACTCTGCAGCCCGCCGAATTGCGAGGCACGGGCACGTCTTTGCGGGCCCAAGGGCGCATCCCCATTCGTGGCACGTCGCCTCCAACGCTCACCGCCCAAGGATCCGTTGACGTTCGCATCCTTCAGATATTTGCTCCGGGCGTTCAGAGTTCCGGCGTTCTCGCGCTTGATGTGCGCTCCTCGGGATCCGCGATCAACGGCCAGCTGCAGCTTCAGAACGTCGCGTTGACCACCGCAGATGCTCCTATCGGAGTTTCGAAATTGAATGGCACTCTCGACATCGCCAATGATCGCGTTCAAGTTTCGAAGATGACGGCGGAGGTAGGAGGCGGTCCGGTCACGCTTGGCGGATCGATCACGTACAAGCCGAGCCTGCAGTTCAATCTGGCGCTGCAAGGACAGTCGATCCGGCTGCGATATCCAGAGGGCTTGCGTTCATTGATCGACGCCAATCTTGCATTCACCGGAACCACGCAGGCTTCCACATTGAGCGGGCGCGTGCTGCTCGACAGTTTGTCATTCACTCCCGACTTCGATCTATCGAAGTTTGCCGACCAGTTCAGCACGGGCAGCGAACTGTCCCAGCCCGGATTCGCAGATACCGTAAAACTTGCGATCAGCGCGCAATCGCAACAAAGTCTGAGTGCCGTCAGCTCGCAGGTCAGCATCGCCGGACAGCTTGCGCTCCAGGTTGGCGGAACTGCGGCAAATCCCGTGATCACGGGACGCACAACACTCACTTCCGGTGAGTTGTTCTACCGCAACGTACGCTACCAGTTGCAGCGAGGGTTGATCACGTTTGACAATCCCAACGAAACTCATCCCATACTGAACGTTTCGGTGACGACCACGGTCGAGCAGTACAACCTGACGCTCACTATGCGGGGACCGCTCGACAAGCTGACCACGTCCTACGTTGCTGATCCTCCCCTGGCTACGGCCGATATCATCAATCTGGTCGCGCGAGGACAAACCACGGAGGAACAAGCGGCCAACAGCCAGAGCACCGACTCGATGGTCGCGTCCGAGGCGGCCAGCCAGCTATCGAGCAGCGTGCAGAAACTCGCCGGAATATCGAGCCTGCAGATTGATCCAACGCTCGGTGGAAATTCAAATCCTTCCGCGCGAATTGCAATCCAGCAGCGGGTCACGAGAAATCTATTGTTCTCGTTTTCGACTGATGTATCGCAGCCGGGGAGTGAAATTGTGCAGGGCGAATATCAGATCAACCAACGCTGGTCCGTCAGCGTGCAGCGCGACCAACTCGGCGGAGTGTCGGTGGACGGCCGGTACCACACCAAGTTCTGAACGCGAGAAAATTCAAGAACGCCGGGAGCTCGCAATCACTTCTTGAGCTGAAACGTTAAGGTGGTGGTGAGATGTTCCTGGCGGTCATCTGGTTGGTCTTTTCCTGAATCCAACGACGGCACGGCAGATCAGGGATTAACTCGCAGCACTTACGGTGGCCGCCGTATTGCCGACGCGACGTGGGCTCCCCTAATCTAGACCGTCAGCTGTGACCTCAATCGTCCCGGCTGCTCTGCCCCGGCTGTCCTCCGCTCCTAGCCGCTGGTTTTTCTGACGCATTGCCATTACCCGAGGTTGACGAAAACTTATGAGTATGTTCGCCGCTTCCCCCAATCGGACCCGAGATGTGTGCCAGATTCTGTTCCTGACGATAGTTGCAACTGTCATTGCAACCTCACTGGCGTGTGGCAACAGCGCATCGAAGACGATGACCACGCCAATTCCCAGTCCGACGCCCACGCAGCCCAGCTATCCTTCGACTCCTCCGGTGGCAATCACATGGTCGCCGCAGACGAGCCCACTACCCGCTCCTGCAGCGCAGGTTCCTCCCCCCGCGGGTTCGAATGATTTTCCGCTGACCGTCTCCAGTCCGACTACCGGACAAACAACCACTTCACCGTTGAACATCGTTGCCACGGCAACTCCGACCAATCCGATCTTTTTCATGCGCGTTTATGTGGATCAACTGGCGGTCTATTTCACGTTTACAAGTTCCATTAACACGCAGATCTTCGCCGCTCCGGGACAGCACACACTCGAGGTGATGGCCGAAGATAATAAGGGGTACATTTCCGCGACGATCCTCAACATCACCGTAACCACACAAGCTCAGACCACGATCAGTTCCATCCAGGCCATGCCCGGATGGCAATCTTGCTCCGCAACTTTTCCAACAGGTTCTGGTCGCGATGGGCAGATCTGCGCAGCCGGACTTGGGACTGCGCAATCCACGATGACCGAAAATCAATCGAGTCCTGCCATGGACGGCAAGTCCGCAAAGTTCACTATGGGCGGACCCACGCCGTACTCGAACATGCTCTACTTCAATCCCGTCGCGGGCGGCAACAACGTGAGCCACTTCACCTACGACCTGTATTTCTATATCGACAGTCCCGACGCTTCGCAGGCGTTGGAGTTCGACATCAATCAAACCTTCGGAGGCAATCGCTGGGTCTGGGGATCGGAGTGTAACTTCAACGGCTCAGGAAAATGGGACATCTGGGACGACATCAACGGATGGACGCCCACCGCCTACCCTTGCACGCCGTTTCCCGCCAACACATGGATCCATTTGGTGTGGAACGTCGAACGCGTTGGAAACCAGGTGCACTACATCAGACTCCAGGTCGGCGATCAAACGTATAACGTCGACACCTACTTCCAGAACCAGCCGGATTGGACACTCGAGGAGATCGATGTCGCATTCCAGATGGATGGAAATTACGCGCAGGTGCCATACAACGTGTGGCTGGATGAAGTCACGCTCACTGCTTATTAGTTATTTTCTAAGCTCGCGATTTGCCAGGGACCGCATTTCTGACCGCTCGCAGATGCTGTCGTCGAAATCAGAAGTAAGCATCGGGGGAGTGAATGCGGAGTGTGGCACCTCGCCGGAAGAAACGCGGCGCAGCGGATGCTCACATACTTCATCAACCGAGCCGGACGCGGCCTCAGCAAGACTCGGCGCGCCGAGCTGCAAAAGGCGAAGACCCTTCTCTCGAAGCGCACCCAGCGATCGAAAGAGCGAAAGCAATCAGAAAAGCCGCCTGAGACTGAACGTCTCGAGGCCTTCTGTTATTCTTCCCCGCGCCCCCTCACCGATTTGCAGCGCAGTCCGCAATCAGAATTCACTTTCCACTGGTGTTAGCACCAACGATTGCCCTTCTGATTGCCTATTACATCGATTTCTCTTTGACACTCAGGTGAACGCTGTATAGAGTGGACCCACCCCGCTCAAAAGACTCCGCTTACGCGCCGTTTCGCTACGGTCGCCAGCGGCCAGCACGACCAGGGTGTTCCGCCTAACGACCGGTGGCTACCTCTGTTTTCAAGGCTTTACGCCCGCCTTGAATCCGAAAACCAATAACCGGAGAACCGCTCATAATGAAGAAGCCTGCCCTCCTCTCAACGGCAATTTCCGTCTGCCTTTTTGCCACAGCGTCTGCATTCGCAGGCGTCACGGTAACCAGTCCGGCGAACAACAGCACGGTCGGAACGTCCGTCCATTTCGTGGCCTCGGCAACGACCTCGTCCTGTTCCAAGGGCGTGGGCTCCATGGGAATTTATCCCGAGCCCTATCAGCTGTCATATGTCGCGAACGGAGCCAGCCTCAACACCAGCCTGAACTTCAATCCCGGAACCTACAACGTTGTCGTCGAGGCGTGGGACAACTGCGGCGGGGCGACCACCTCGACCGTTACGATTACGGTGAAGTCCGGAGGCACAACGGGCGTGTTCGTCACTTCGCCGGCCAACAACAGCACCGTCGGATCGCCCACGAACTTCGTGGCCACCGCGACGACCAGCTGCTCTCTCGGCGTGGCGTCGATGGGGATCTATACCGCTCCGTCCCAGTTGGCATACGTGGTGAATGGAGCCAGTCTGAATACGAATCTCTCATTGAGTGCCGGAACCTACAACACCGTCGTGCAGGAGTGGGACAAGTGCGGTGGCGCCGCCACCACGCCCATCACGATTACGGTCAATTCGTCCGGTCAGACGTTCTGGAATCTGCATGACAGCGGCGGATGGAACGGCTACGCGCAGCAGCCTCCCACCTATGCCGACTGCAACACCTGCACCCCGAGCGGCCCGGGAACCACATGGGCCATGTATCAGTGGGTGAAGTCGCCGACGCTCTCTGGCAATTCCGCGCAATTCAACCTCGGCGGCAACATGGATTACTCCGACGTCCTCTGGAACAATCACCTGATCGGAGATTTCTCCTCGCAAGGACTCCCCGACACCAACCACACTCTCGTTCCTACGCTGCACAACTTCACCTACGACGTGTATTTCTACGGAAGCAATCTCGGGGCGTCGCAGGCGCTGGAGTTTGACATCAATCAATTCTTCAGCGGAATGGGATTCACCTGGGGCCACGAATGCCGAATCGCCGGCGGCAACGAGTGGGATGTCTGGGATAACGTCGGCATGAAGTGGATTCCCACGGGAATCTCGTGCTACCCGCTGGAGAACGCGTGGAACCATCTCACCGTTCAGGTAGAGCGCACCTCCAGCAACCAGCTGCTCTATCAGTCGATCACCTTCAACGGCGTGACCCACACCCTCAACTGGACCTATGCTCCGTTCTCCGCGCCAGGCTGGTATGGAATCACCATCAACTACCAGATGGATGGAAACTACGAGCAGTCGGGCTACGACGCGTATCTCGACAAGTTGAACTTCACCTACCAGTGAGCTGAAGCGCTCAAGTGGCTCCGCTCACGGCCTCGTTGACACTCTGTAAGTCAACGAGGCCGTTTCTCATTACAGAACGAACATTGTCACTCCGGCGAGCGAGCGAAGAGAGCAAGGAGGAATCTGCTGTTCGCCAGCGGTCGTATCGACAGAATGACTTGGGTGCCCCACTTCCGGCCGGTTTTGCCGGAAGTGGGGATTTGTCGGCTCTGTATCTCATTCCTAAATTGAAAAGTGATCAAAGAACCGGCGGAGAGAACAACCTAAGGATGCATGAGCGTAAACCATTGATATCTAAGCATATAGATCGCCAACAAAAGCGATCCCACTCGGGGCAACTCGTCTCTCCCCTCGCGCAACTAACAAATTAGTTGACGTTTTCTAACTTCCTTCGTCAAACTATTAACGAATCAGGAGGAGTTCGGTGGCCCGTAGCAGATCCGCAACCCTGACCGAAGCCGAGTTGCGCATCATGAACGTTCTCTGGGACAGGGGCTCGGCGACGGTTCACGAGGTCCTGCAGGCTCTGCCCGCCCAGCCGGCGCTGGCCTATAACTCCATCCTGACGATCGTCCGCATCCTGGAGAAAAAGGGATACGTCAAGCACGAAAAAGATAAGCGCGCTCACGTCTACTCGCCAAGCGTCGACAGGAAAGATGCCTCTCGCTTCGAGGTTCGCCATCTGGTCAGCCGATTCTTCGGCAACTCCCACGAGTTGCTGGTTCTGAACATCCTTGAAGAAAAGAGCATCGACCCCGACGAATTGCAGCGTCTTCGCGAATTGCTGGAAAGGAACAAATAGGGCCGACGATGACTCTCGAACTCCATGCCATCGCGCAATACTCGGCCCTCCGGATGGTCGATTCTCTGGCCGAGGGCACCGTCATCGCTCTCTTTGCCGCGCTACTGCTGCGCTTGGCGCGGCGGCAGAATGCGGGCACACGATTCGCGATCTGGTTTTCAGCTCTAATCGCCATCGCGATGCTGCCGGTGATGAGTGGAACCTTGTCGTCGCGGTTCGGCCTTTCTGCGGCACATATGAGCCGGCCAGCGATCACGCTGCCCGACTCCTGGTCTGTGTACCTCTTCGCGGCCTGGGCCGTCATCGCTGGATGGTTTCTGCTGGGAGTAGTCCGCGCCCTCTGGCATCTTTACGTTCTGCGGAAGAGTTCCACGCCGGTGGATCCTTCGTCGCTCGATCCGATTTTGCAGGACACGATTCGCCGCACCGGAATGAAGCGCCGAGTCATTGTCTGCACATCCGCCAAAGTACGCGTTCCCACTGCGATAGGCTTGATGAAGCCAGCGATTGTTTTCCCTCGCTGGGTGCTGCAGGAACTCTCCGCATCCGAACTGAATCAGATTTTCCTGCACGAACTCGCCCACCTGCGCCGCTGGGACGACTGGACAAATCTCGCCCAGCACTTGGTACGAGCCGTCTTCTTCTTCCATCCAGCGGTATGGTGGATCGAGAACCAGGTCGCGCTCGAGCGCGAGATCGCCTGCGACGACGCGGTTCTCGCCGAGACTCCGAGCCCAAGAGCCTATGCGGAAACGCTGGCTCATTTGGCCGAGCGCAGCTTCCTCCAGCGCAGCGTTGCGCTCGCTCAGGCCGCTCTGGGACGCATCCGCCAGACGTCGTCTCGTGTGGCACAGATTCTGGACGTAAACCGCCCGAAAGCCGGCGGACGTGGCTGGAAGCCTGCTGTGTCCCTCGTAGCAGGATTCGCCATCGCATGTGCCGTAGGTGGATCAAAGGCGCCCAGGCTAGTCGCGTTCGAAGACGGTCGGGCCACGAACCTTTCGGCAGCTGCAAATATCACGCCTCCGCAGGATTTTCCGCAGGCCGCGCGCGTGACGCAAGCCAAGCTAACCCAGGAGCCGATTCGGACCATTCTGAAGAAACGTCAACCAGCGGCCGGAGTTCATCCCGCGATTTCGCACCAAAAGCTGAACCGCTTGCTTCACCTGACGAGCACGAAAACAACTGCGGTCCCGTTCAGTGAAACCGTCTTCGTGTTGATCCAAAGCGGAGATCAAAACTCTCCGGCTCAACAGGTCTACCAGTTCCAAATGTGGCGGGTCACGCTTCTCCGCTTCATCCCCGAACCAGTCAGCCAGCAAACTCCGTCGAAGAAAACTTAGAGGAAATTGAACTGTGAGAAGAAGGGCGATCTTCAGCTTTTACAACTAACGAATTAGTTTTTAGCAAATCTCGAAAGGATGTAACTCAAATGAATGCAGCAAAGTGGAACGACAGCACAAAGAAATGGACGCGGCGCCTCGCCATGCCGGTGCTTGCACTGGCATTGATCGCCTCGTTCACAACCTATGAATTCGCAAAGCCGGCCGCAGCCAGGGCCTCGGAAGCAGCTCCTACTGCCGCACCTCTCGACGCCGACAGCGTGGGCGCGCTGATGGCACTCGACAAGGCGATGGAAACTTTGGCGGCACGGGTCACTCCCGCCGTCGTCAACGTCACCGTCACCTCGCGCACCAAGCCGGATAACGCGAGCCAGCAGATTCCTGAAGACATGCAGCAGTTCTTCGGCGGTCAGGGTGGTCCGTTCGGACAGTTCTTCGGACCGCACATGCAGCAACGCCAGGGACCGCAGATTGAGCACGGCATGGGAAGCGGCGTCGTGATCTCGCCCGACGGTTACATCGTCACCAACAACCATGTTATCGACGGAGCCGTCGACATCCGCGTCACGACCAGCAATCGCCGCATCCTGAAAGCGAAGCTGATCGGCAGCGATCCGCTGACCGACCTGGCAGTCATTAAAGTCGATGCCACGGATATAACGAGCGCCCCGTGGGGAGACTCGAAGGCTGTCCGTCCGGGACAAACCGTCCTGGCATTCGGCAATCCTTACGGATTCCGCTTCACCGTCACCCGCGGAATTATTAGCGCATTGAACCGCGCGAATCCTGATCCCAGCGATCGCAGCAAGCCCGGCGAGTTCATTCAGACCGACGCAGCCATCAACCCCGGCAACTCCGGCGGCCCGCTGGTCGACGCTCGCGGCGAAGTGATTGGCATCAACACCTTCCTCGTCTCTCCTTCCGGAACTTTCTCCGGAATGGGATTCGCCATTCCGAGTCAGATTGTCCGGCCCACGGTCGAGACGCTGATTCGTGACGGTAAAGTCAGCCACGGCCACATCGGGATCGGCATCTCTGACGTGACGCCGGAGAACGCGAAGTTCTTCGACGACTCGAACGCCAGCGGCGCCGTTGTCACGCAGGTCGACGCCGATTCACCGGGCGGTAAAGCCGGACTTCAGATCGGCGACGTGATCACCGAGATCGACGGCCAGAAGGTCACCGATTCCGGCGAACTTCAGGTGGTCGTCGGACAAAAACAGCCCGGCTCGAAAATCAACCTCACCGTTCTTCGCGAAGGCAAGACGATGAAGTTCCCGGTCACGCTCGAAGAGCTCGGCAATCGCACCGCCGAGGGCAAGTCCCTTTCCGGTGAAGGCCAGGGCAAGATGCGCTGGGGCGTCGGCCTCAGCAATCTGACTCCGGATATGCGGGATCAGCTGCAAGCTCCGCACGACATCCACGGTGCGCTGGTTGAGCAGGTCCAACCCGGCAGCTCGGCCGACAACGCCGGACTGCAACAGGGAGACATCATCCTCGAAGTCAATCGCCACAAGGTCCAATCCGCAAGCGACGTGCAACAAGCGCTGGCCAGCGTTCCCAAAGGCCAGGATGCACTCGTGCTGGTCTGGTCTAACGGCGGGAACTCGTTCCGTGTGTTGCACTCCCCCGAAGGCGCATGAGACCGCAACGCTCCGGGTAGAAGTAACGCTCTGGGTGCCCCACTTCCGGCCGAATTTGCTGGAAGTGGGGATTTTTATCCACTGTGTCATTCCGACGCCCGAGCGGAGCGAGGAAAGCAGGAATCTGCTCCTCGATCGCACAGCGAAGGAACCCGCTCCTCGTGTCGTAACATATTTATCTATGCCTCATTTGTTCGATCCGCTCAAGATTCGTGACCTCACCTTTTCCAACCGCGTTTTCGTTTCGCCCATGTGCGAATATTCCAGCACCGACGGATTCGCCAACGACTGGCACCTCGTCCATCTCGGCAGCCGCGCGGTTGGCGGCGCCGGATTGGTTCTCACAGAAGCAACCGCCGTTCTTCCCGAAGCCCGCATCAGCCCGCAGGATCTCGGCATCTGGAAAAACGACCACATAGAATTTCTCTCCCGCATTACCCGTTTCATTCACGAGCAAGGCAGCGTTGCCGGTATGCAACTCGCGCACGCCGGTCGCAAAGCCAGCACTTGGCGGCCCTGGAACGGAAACGGCGCGCTTCCCGAAAGCTCTGGTGGCTGGAAGAAAGTGGTCGGGCCCAGCGCCGTGCCCTTCGCAGACAACTATCCCATGCCGCAAGCGCTCACGATCGACGGCATTCAAGAAGTCGTAAATGCATTTGCCGCGGCGGCACAGCGCGCCTGGCAAGCCGGATTTCGCGTGATCGAGATCCACGCCGCTCACGGATATCTGCTGCACGAGTTTCTCTCGCCCCTCAGCAATCAGCGTACGGATTCATACGGCGGCTCGTTCGAGAATCGCATCCGGATGGTCTGCGAAACCGTCGCTGCCGTCCGCAAAGTGTGGCCTGAGCGCGCGCCGTTGTTCGTACGCATTTCCTCCACAGACTGGATCGATGGCGGCTGGGACATTCAGCAATCCGTCGAACTCGCACGCAAGCTCAAACCGCTGGGCGTCGATTTGATGGACTGCTCCTCCGGCGGCAACGCTGCGCAAGCGAAAATTCCAGTTGGGCCCGCGTATCAAACGCCGTTCGCCGAACAAATCCGCCGCGAAGCCAATGTCCCTACCGGCGCTGTTGGCATGATCACGACTCCCACTCAGGCTGAAGGGATCATCCGCGACGGAAAAGCTGACGCGGTGATCATGGCTCGCGAATTTCTGCGCGATCCCTACTGGCCTCTGCGGGCTGCCCGCGAATTGGTCCAGCCCATGTCGTGGCCCGTGCAATATCTCAGGGCCGGACCCGATGGCTCAACCGCCCGTACTGCGACCAAGCTGGGATCCTAGCTAGCTAGGATTGAGCGCTAGGTGGGAGGCAACTCCCGTTCGCGAAACGGGATCAATGAAAGTAATTCAACTTCCCACGAGGCCTACTTGAAATCGACACGGCTATGCATTCTTTGCTTCGTATTGCTCGCAGTAAGCGCCGCGGTTGCGCAGTCTTCGAGCAAGCCCCTCACCGACAATCCCGTCTTTCAAAGCAACTGCGCCAAGTGCCACGGCAAAACCGCCGAAGGACGGCACTTCGGCGGCCCGTCACTCGTCTCCACCGGCGCGACGGCGATGTCGGCCGACGACCTGCGCAACATCGTCACCAACGGCAAGCACCGCATGCCGAAATACGCCGGCAAACTCACGCCCGAGGAGATCGACACGCTGGTCACCCAAATCAAATTGGGCAATCCGAAGTAGGCACATTGTCATTCCGAAACGGCGTTTAGCCGTTGAGGAATCCGCTATCTCTTGCGGCGCTCCGGGCGCCCGAGGAGAGCAGATTCCTCCCTCCGGTCGGAATGACAAAGTGTGGGCGCCAAATTTCCCTCGCAAGCCCCGCACACTCCTCCGTTCCTTCCACGTAGTCGAAACGGACGGCGCGCCCCGGTCTGCGCTACGCCAGTAGCACAGACAAAACATCTTCCTGGGTGCGCGGGCGCGCCCGTCCCATGCGGGAGGAGCGTTTATGAGTCCCAAGTTGCTTCTGGCTTTAACGGTCCTGCTGATTGTTGCCGGGCTGGTCTTCGTGAATCAACGCGATGCAGGCGCCGGAGAAGTTACGCCGGCTCCGGGATACAAGGTCCTCGACCCCATTCGCCACGGCAATCTCACCGTATTCCCTGTGGTCGCCGCGAAAAGTTATCCCACCAGCGAGTTTCTCACTCTGGATGAAGGCCTGCGCTCGGGCGAAGTCATCGTGAGCGAAGCCGGCAGCGTGCAAGGATTAATGCGACGCCACACCACACCCGCGATCCGCCATGACGGCGCCGAGGTGAACCGCCTCGTCCTCCTCAACAATTCCAAGCGTCCACTCCTCTTGCTCGCGGGAGAGATCGTGAGCGGCGGGAAGCAGGATCGCGTCATCGGCAAAGATCGCATCGTTCCCGCCGAGAGCGACCCCATCGATCTGAGCGTCTTCTGCGTCGAGCCCGGCCGCTGGGTCGCGACCAGCGACCGCTTCGGAGCGTCCGAAGCGATGTACGGAGCCAACGCTGGCGGCGCTGTCCACGGTGACGCAGCCGCTCCAATGGCGATGATGGCGCAGCCCTCAGTCCGCTCCAAGGCTATGGCCGACAAGGATCAGAAGGCCGTTTGGGATGCAGTCACCGCCCAGAAAGAGCAGGTCACCGTCGAGGTCACGGCGTCTGCGCCCGCCCTGCAGACCTCGATGTCGCAGACTACTTCGTATGCGAAGGTCAATGAAAACGCCGAGGTGAAGAAGCGGGTCGACGCGATTGCCAAGCCGATCGAGCAAAACTACCAGAGCCTCATGCACCAGCTGCGCGATCGCAACGCCGTTGGAGTGGTTGTCGCGGTGAATGGCCGCATCATCTGGGCCGACGTCTTTGCCAGCACCGATTTGCTTACTAAATATTGGCCGAAGTTGGTGCGCTCCTACGCGTCCGAAGCCGTCGTCACCCGCGCCAAAGGAGTGGAGGTGACGATGGATCAGGCCCAGACCTTCCTTGCAGATATGGACGGCCGCAAGGAGACGATCGAGAGCGAGCCTGGAATCTACCGTCACACCGAAGTGTCAGGCGACGGATTCAAGGCATTCTCGCTGACGTCTCTCCTGCCGAAGACGGGCTTCGACGTCCACATCGCGAAGATGGCAGAGTAAGAAAGCAGTGGCTAGTGATTAGTGGCCAGTGAAAGAAGTCATCTTGACCGCACCGTAGGACGTAGCTTGCTACGTCTCTACCTGCGTCACGATGAATCCTGGATCGTCAGAGATGCTGGCGCACCCGTGGAAGAGCGGCCCGTTAAGGGCCGCGTAAGGGTGTAGATAAGGGAACGGGCTAGCCCCAGCGCAGACTACTCGCCTCTCGTTGCATGCCACGCACGCCATGCCGACGAATTGCTCCCGAACGGCTGATGCGTAATATCACCCAACGCCTGAAACGCCCACCCGTGCGTCTGCGCGTCGAGCGACGGATCGTCGGTATACGCCAATAACTGCGGGATCGCGCTGAATCTCTGCTGCGGCGTATACATTCCCGACTCCGCTAATCCGCACGCCGCTCTCTCACGCACCACCGCCGACGGATCATCGTGCATCGCCTTCAACAAAGGCTGAATCGTCGAATCGCTCCCGGCCAGCGCCAACCCTTCCACCGCCCATTGTCGCGAAGCCACGTCTGCATCCGACAAATGTTCCACCAGAACGCCGACCACGCGTTCCGTCTCCACACCGCGGTTCGCCATCAGCCCCAGCGCCCACAATGCCCAAATCTTCTGCGCATGATCCGGCGAGTCGACCTGTTTCAGCACATGTTCAAGGCTCGCCGAGTTCTTCGCCAGCCCATACGCCGCCAGTTCCACTTCAACTCCAGATTTGCGCACCCGCATGTCGTCCGAATTCAGCGCAGCCGTTGTGAGAGTCGCGATCTGCGAACTCCACTGCACCTGCCCTCGCCATCGATTTACTCGAGACGAAATCTGCTCTGCCGCCTCATCCGAATGCGCGAGCGCCATCTCCAGCAAGGTCTCCGCCTGCATTTGTGGCTTCAAGCGATCGAGTTGGCGTAAATCTTTGGCAGTAGCAGGCAAGTTCGCGCGGGGCGATAAAATATTGGAGAACCCCGGCCACACGGGATTTCCTCTGGACACCGCTCCAAACACCAGTGCCCCAAGTGTTCCGGCAAGGATGGCAATCAGATGTGCAGACCGAAATCCGGATCCGCGAGGCGTCCTTTGAATCGGATCGGCTCCCATGCCAGGCACATCCGATCCCGGACCCAGCGTTCCGTAGTCCGGAGTTGGCCTCAGACGCGCATCAGCGGCGGGTGCGGCATTCCCATCCTGTCCGGACGGAGGCGTCTGGTATTCCTGCATATAAAGAAGTCTAGGTGGATGCCTAAAATAGGGTAAAGTTACTTCGGTTCGATGCTCGCGAGCGATGCCGCGCAACCGGGAAAGGGCCCCGTTTGCAGCGATCGCTCAACCCTAAGGAGGAAGTCATGAGTTCGCAGTTCAAGTGGTGGATACCGATTCTCAGCCTGTCCCTTGCGGCGGTTTCGTTGGCCGCGGCTGCTCCGGGATATCACGTAACCACAACCTACAAAGTAGGCGGCGACGGCGGTTGGGATTACCTCACCGTCGATGCCAGCGCACGCCGTCTTTACATCTCCCGCAGCACCCACGTCATGGTGCTCGACACCGACTCCGGCAAGAGCGTCGGCGACATCCCCGACACTCCCGGCGTCCACGGCATCGCCCTCGCGCCCGAGCTCGGGCGCGGCTTCACCAGCAACGGCCGCGAAGGCACAGTCACCATCTTCGATATCAAGACTCTCGCCGCCATCGGTAGCAAAGTGAAAGCCGGCGAAAATCCCGACGCCATCCTCTACGATCCCGCCACCAAGCGTGTCTTCACCTTCAACGGACGCAGCCAGGATTCCACCGCCATCGATGCGACGAATGGCAATGTTCTCGGTACGATTAAGCTCGACGGCAAACCCGAGTTCGCCGCCAGCGACGCCAAGGGCGAAATCTTCGTCAACATCGAAGACAAGAGCGAGCTGGTCGCGATTGATCCCGCGAAGCTCGAGGTGAAGTCCAAGTGGCCGCTCGCTCCCTGCACCGAACCCAGTGGGCTCTCCATCGATCGCAAGAATCGCCGCCTCTTCGTCGGTTGCGATAACAAGATGATGGCGGTCGTCGACGCCGACAGCGGCAGAGTCCTCGCCACACCAGCCATCGGCGACGGCGTGGACGCCACCGCCTTCGACGACGAGACCGGCCTCGCGTTCGCCTCCTGTGGACAAGACGGCGTTCTCACCGTCGTGAAGGAAGAATCTTCCGACAAGTTCAGCGTCGCCGAGAATGTCAAAACCCAACCGGGAGCCCGCACTTTGGCCATCGACTCCAAGACTCACCATGTCTTCGTAGTCACCGCCAAATTCGGTCCGCCGCCCGCGGCCTCGGCCGACAACCCTCACCCGCGCCGGTCGATCATGCCGGACAGCTTCGTCGTTCTGGTGGTAGGAAAGTAAATCCGAGGCATCTGTCCGAGAGTGCCCCACCCTTGTCGCGGTGTTTGCGACAGGGTGGGGATTTTGAACCGGTATTCGCGCAGCTGATAGATGTGGCGACGGCCGCTTCGGTCGTCCGGCGAGCGAAGCGAGCCGCTTCAGACTCCCCCAGCCTTTTCCTACACGAGACGCAGTATGCCCAACCGGAATCGCGACCAGTTACAATGGTGAGTTCGTCTGGACCCCGGTGATCGGGTAAAGGCGAACGACTAACGACCAGCGACCAAAACTGCATGACCATGAAAGTCCGCAAAGCCGTATTTCCCGCCGCCGGCCTGGGCACGCGTTTCTTGCCCGCCACCAAAGCCCAACCCAAAGAGATGCTCCCTCTCGTCGACAAGCCGATCATTCAATATGGCGTCGAAGAAGCGATGGCTTCTGGCTGCGACCAGATTCTCATCATCACCGGACGCGGCAAGCAATCCATCGAAGATCACTTTGACGTCAGCTACGAGCTCGAGAAGATGCTCGAGGAGCGCCACAAGACCGACCTGCTCAATATCGTCCGCAACATTTCCGACATGATGCACGTCGCCTACGTTCGCCAGAAGGAAGCCCTCGGCCTTGGACACGCCGTGCTCATGGCCCGCGAACTCGTCGGCAACGAACCGTTCGCCGTTCTCCTCGCCGATGATGTCATCGACAACACCGTCCCTGCCCTCAAGCAGATGGTCGACGTCTTCAGCGAAAAGCAATGCAGCGTGATTGCCGCCCAGGTCGTCGAAGGCAAGATGATTTCCTCCTACGGCGTCTTCGATGCCCAGCCCGTGAGCGGATTCAATGGACGACTCTTCGAAATCCGCAACATGGTCGAGAAACCGAAGGCGGAAGAAGCCCCGTCAAATCTCGCCATCATCGGCCGATACATCCTGACTCCTGCAATTTTCGATTGCCTCGCCAAGACTCCAACCGGAGCTGGCGGCGAGCTCCAACTCACCGACGGCATGCGCATGTTGCTCAAGCAGGAAAAGATGTACGCCTACGTATACGAAGGCCGGCGCTACGATACCGGAGACAAACTCGGCTTCTTGAAGGCGACGGTCGAGTTCGCTCTCAAGCGCAGCGATCTCGGAGGTCCCTTCCGCGAATACTTAAAGGAACTGAAGCTCTAAGGTGGCCGGTCCCAGGCGCTCTCCGTACCCGATCAATCAACCACGTTTTGTTGTGAAGCGCGCTTGTCCGGGATACTCTCGTACTCACTTCCTGTTTTCAAATCTGAATCCCCTGACGAACGTGCGGAGGGCGCGCAGATAGCATGGGCAAGCGCATCGAACCCCGCTTGGCGGTCCAAGTCCCGGTGCGCATCTTCGGGACCGATCATACTGGCACGGTCTTTTCCCAGAAAGTTGTCACCGTAAACATCAGCCGCCTCGGCGTGGAACTGGCTGAAGTGGAGGTGAAGCTCGCCGTCGAAGAGATCATCGGCCTCACCTACGGCAACAACCGCGTCCACTTCCGCGTGAAATGGATCGGCGCGTCCGGCACGCCCAAGGCTGGACGCATCGGATTGCTCAACATTTCTCCAGAAAAACTGCTGTGGGATTTTTCACTGCCTGCGCCCACTTCCGACAATCATCAGCCGACTTTGGTTGAAAAGCGTAAGCATGCCCGCTTCCGCTGTCAAAATGCGGTGGAAATTCATATCGACGGGGGGGCGTCCTATTGGGGAACGGTCGCGGATCTCAGCCTCGGCGGATGTTACGTCGAAATGCCCATCCCGCTTCAGCCCGGGACAAAGCTAAATGTAGGAATCTGGCTTGGGCAATCCAAAGTTGTGGCGGAGAGCGAGGTCGCTCACCGAACCCCGGGTCTTGGCGTGGGCATCCGCTTCAAGCAGATCTCGAATGAGGACCTCGACGCGATTAGCCTGTTCCTCGGCAAACTAGCCCCCTTCGCCCGCAAACCCTTTCTGAGGACGACCCCATAGTGCCAGGGTGGGGTTTGGACTCACCCTGTGAAGCCGGGTGCCCCACTTCCGGCCGAATTTGCCGGAAGTGGGGATTTTAACTCCGATTCCATCTCAGAGCATCACCCGCGACAATCCACTATCTATCGCTCTGACCCGGACTCCGCCGCGTAAACGTATATCCATCCCGGAACGAAAATTCCTGCCCAGGCGCTCGCGTCGCTTTCGTAAATCGATAATGGTTCCGATCAAGCGTTACCGTAATCCGTACGTCCACCGGCTTGTGGTTTTCCTTACTTGTTCCCGTCAGGACGACCTTCGTGCGACGCGCCCCGCTTGCGGGTGTTCCGTCCTCAAGCTGATAACTATCGGCGGAATGATCGCGATCAGAAGTCATCGTGAATCGATGACTCGCTGGGTCGATCGTAACCGTCGAACTCTCCGTCACAGTTTTCGCCGGACCGTCGTCGTACGTGTACGTGAGCTGCAGAGAGCGCCCGTCGGTCGTCGCTTTTAACTCGAGCCACGTCGGAAGCGCCACGCCGTTCGTTGCTCGTGAAATCGCGGTATTCCAGCTGCCCCGTCCACTCTCCGACGAGCCCCGCATAAATCTGATCGCGATCAAGAGCGGAAGACTGCGCCACCGCCGAGCTGGCCACGAAAAGAAAAACTGCGAAAAAGCCTTTTGTCATGCATCGTTGGACGGATATCGCAATCAGCAGTGAGCAGTAAAAGAACCCTGGTGCCCCACCCTTCTCGTGTCTTGTGCGAGAGAGCCCGCCCTGAGCGCAGTCGAAGGGGTGGGGGTTTTGACTTCCTAGAAAAAAAATGCCAGAAAGTTGAATCTGCAGATCTGTACGACCGGCGGGTGGCCCATTCTAACGTTGCGACGTTAGAGTGGGGGTTTTGACTGTTACGACTACACCTCTATTTCTCTTTGAGCTTCTTCGATTTCTCCTCCACCCCGCGAGCCAGCTTCTGCTTATGCGCATACAGCTTCTTCGCCATCGACGCATCCGCGATCGCAATCATCTGCGCCGCCAGTATGCCCGCATTGGTCGCTCCCGGTTTCCCGATCGCAACCGTCGCCACCGGAATTCCCGCCGGCATCTGCACGGTCGAAAGCAGCGAATCCATCCCGTTCAGAGACGTCGAAGGAATCGGTACTCCGATTACCGGCAGAATCGTATGCGCTGCGATCACGCCAGCCAGGTGCGCCGCACCACCCGCGCCCGCAATGATCACCCGAATCCCGCGATCGGCCGCCTTCTTCGCGAAATCCGCCGAGCGGTCCGGCGACCGGTGCGCCGACGTCACATCAATCTCATACGCGATCCCGAAATCATCGAGGGCCTTTCCAGCCTCCCGCATAATCTCCAAATCCGAATCGCTTCCCATCACAATCGAAACCAGTGGATTGCTCATTGCACCTTCCCTCAAAAGTATTTTGATTGCTTGTCAATCTGAGCGGAGATTCGCTTCGCAAAAAGCGAAGCAAACCGAAGTCGAAGGATCCCTTTCACGCCTGCAGCACTCGGGGCTTCAAAAGAAATTTATTCCGCAGCCCTGAACGGGATAGGGATTGTCACTTCTTCAGCGCCCTACCCGCAATATCCTTCCGATAATGCGCCCCGTCAAACGTGATCTTCGCGCAGGCCTCATAAGCCCGCTCCACCGCAGTACCTAAATTCGCAGCCCGCGCCGTCACTCCGAGCACGCGTCCTCCGGCCGTGTAATAGACGCCATCCCGCTTCGAAGTCCCTGCATGAAACACCTTGACGCCTGAAACCGCACTAGCTTCGTCGAGGCCATCAATACGCTTCCCCATCTCAAATGTTCCTGGATACCCTCCCGACGACATCACCACGCACACCGACGGATCCTGCGACCACTTGAAATCTCCTTCGCTCACGCGCCCCTCGATCGACGCCTCCAGCGCATCGACCAAATCGCTCTCCAGCCTCATCAGGATCGGTTGTGTCTCCGGATCGCCAAACCTGCAGTTAAACTCCAGCACCATGGGACCGCGCGCCGTCATCATCAACCCGCAATACAGGACGCCCTTGAACTCCGTCCCTTCGGCCTTCATCCCCGCAACCACGGGACGAGCAATGTGATTCACCAGCCAGTCGCGCATCCCCACATCGACCAGTTCCGCGGTCGAGTAAGCTCCCATGCCCCCGGTATTTGGACCCGTATCGCCGTCGCCCACGCGCTTATGATCCTGCGCCGCGACCAGCGGCGCGACGCGCTCGCCATCGCTGAAGAGCAGGAACGAAAGTTCATCGCCCTTCAGGCATTCTTCCAGCACCACGCGCGCTCCGGCATCGCCCAGCATTCGCCCGCTGAGCATCTCCGCGGCCACGCTCGCGGCTTCATCCTTACTCTTGGCAATTACCACGCCCTTGCCCGCCGCCAGTCCGTCCGCCTTAACCACGACCGGACTATGAAAGTGTCCGAGCGCGTCCCGCACCTGATCGATCGCATCACAAATCGCAAATGGAGCTGTAGGGATGTGATGCCGTTGCAGAAATTCCTTGGCGAAGCTCTTGCTCGATTCCAGCTGTGCCGCAGCCCGAGTCGGACCGAACACCGGCCACCCGCGTCGGTTGAACTCATCCACCGCGCCCAGGGTCAACGGCAGTTCCGGGCCAACCACCGTAAGATCCGGCTGCAGGCGCACCGCCAGCTCCGTAATTGCGTCCAGACTCTTCAGGTCCCCTGGCAGGCACTCCGCTTCATCCGAAATGCCGCCATTCCCGGGTGTGCAATAAAGCTGCGAAATGCGCGGCGATTGCCGCAGTTTCCAAACCAGCGCGTGCTCGCGCCCGCCACCACCTAAGACAAGAACTTTCATAATTTTCAGAGCAAATCAGGTTAGGGGTTGAAGAGGAAAGCTGTCAAACGACATAAGACTGGTTGCAACCACAAAAGATGCGGCGTCATCCTGAGCGGAGCCGCTTTTCAGGCGGAGCGAAGGATCTCGCGAGTACAAAGATGCAACTTCAACCCCCTCAGTGCTCGTCATCGACCTTCACTTCAAATACGCCCTCACCAGCGAAATCAGATCCTCCGTCAGCTCCTCCGGCGATTCCGGCCCGCGATCCGGGTGCGTAATATGCAGACGGATGTGATCTTCCAGAATCTCCGCCATCAGACTGTTCACCCCGCCGCGAATCGCCGCCAGCAGCATCAGAATATCGGCACATTCGTCACCGTCCGCCACCGCGCGTTCTACCGCTCCGATCTGCCCGCCCAGCCGCTTGATGCGCGAAAACAGCTTCTGCTTTTCTTTTGAAATTTCCGGCAGTTTATCTTTCATGACTTTTTTCCATTTTCCCGCATTTTGCTCTTGACAGATACCCTAGGGGGGTATGATATAAAATATTTTAGGCGGGGCGAAATCTCCGCCAAATTTTAAGAACTAAGGACGTATGAATACTAGCAGTGGCTACGAGCCTCCGGACAATTCCGGCGGCTTCCTGGTGTAGAAGCAGTGGATGCGACCCGATAGTTCGTTTCTTCCCCTATCGTCTCACCTCTGCTTCTTCTACTCCCGACAATCTAGCTGAAGAGCCTCGCCGGCGAATTCGTCTTCGCACGCCAAGTTCTCGCCCGCTCCCCGGATTATCGGGGAATGCGTCGCGCTGCGCCTCGCTGAAGAGGCATGTTCGAGAGGTGGACGATGGCGAATGAAATCCTGACAACAACTGCGAGCGCCGCGCCCACCATCCCCGCAGTTCGTGGCCGCGTGGTCCGCAAGAAGTGGCTTTACAGCGTGCTTACCTTTCTCACGGTATTCGGTCCCGGCCTGATCGTGATGGAGGCCGACAACGACGCCGGCGCCGTCTCCACCTATGTCCAGGCCGGAGCTCAATATGGCACCAGGCTCCTCTGGATTCTTCTGCTCCTGTTGCCCGTGACGTACTTCATTCAGGAGATGGTCGTCCGCCTCGGCATCGCTACCGGCAAGGGCCACGCCGCCATGATCTACCAGCGCTTCGGCCGTTGGTGGGGCCTGTTCTCGATCGTGGACCTTCAACTTGTGAACTTCCTCACATTGGTTACGGAGTTCGCCGCGATTTCGCTGGCTCTGAGCCACATGAATATCTCGCCGACTCTCGGCGTGCCTCTCGCCGCGATCGCCCTTGTGGTGATGGTCCTGAGCGGCGGCTATCGCCGTTGGGAGCGAGTCACGGTGCTCCTTTGCCTGCTAGATTTTGCGTGGGTTGCGATCGCGTTGAAGGTACGCCCACTGTTTGGCGAGATCGTTCACAACACCATCGTCCCCGGAATTCCTCGTGGTGGTGTCACTGCGAGCCTGATGTTTCTGGTCATCGCCATCGTCGGAACGACGATCGCCCCGTGGCAGCTGTTCTTTCAGCAGAGTTGCATCGCGGACAAGCGCTTGCGATTTTCCGATCTGAAATGGACTCGGCTGGATACGTTTCTCGGCGCAGTGTTCACGATCGTCGTCGCCGGTTGCATGATGCTCGCCGGCAATGCGGCCAAAATCCAGGGGGTTAGCTTCTTCGATCCCGCACAGATGGCCAACGACCTCCGCCTGTTTTCCGGAGAGTTCGTCCGCAGCGCAATCCTTCTGCTGATGATTAACGCCGCGGTCCTCGGCACTACCGCCATCTCGCTGTCGAGCGCGTGGGCCTACGGTGAGGTCAAAGCGTGGCCGCACAGCCTGGAAATGCCGATCAGGAAAGCTCCGGGGTTCTACCTCACGCATTTCGCGTGCGTCGGGCTCGCGGCGGCCATTGTGTTGATTCCCGGTGCCCCCCTGCAGCTCATCATTCTAGGAGTGCAGGTCCTCGCCGGCATCATGTTGCCTTCGGCCATCATTTTCCTTCAACTGCTGCTGAACGATAAAGAAGTCCTGGGCGAACAGTACGTGAACACTCGCTGGAACAACCGGATAAATTGGACCATCATCATCGTCCTATTCGTCCTCTCCCTGATCCTGGCGGCGCAAGTGGCCGCCCCGAGCCTGTTCCCTGCAAGCTAGCGGAACGATAGAGAGGTGCAACATGAGCGTACTCGGCTTTCTGCGACCGACCGCCGTCACTGCGGTTCCTGAGAATCATTTCGTAGTCGTCCACCCACTCGACGATCTTCCGGAGCAGAAGGTAGACACCTCATCCCTGGGACTCATGCCCATGACCGTTAGTGTAAAGCTCTCCCTAATGGCCTTGCGCGGCTACCTGATCCTGATGACGTTCCTGGTCCTCTATCACGTGATGGATCTGGCCGGAGCCCTCGGACACCGGGCGAGCTGACGAACTCAGAACGAAAACTTTCATTAATCTTTATCAACTCTTTACGGCGTTTGCATGAACATGACATCCAATTCGTCGATTCAAATCTGCAGAAAGGAGGAAACCGGCGATGGCCTGCATCACTCTATTCGCGCAACCCGTGGCGATGGCGACGACGCAGCTCACGCGTATAACTCGCTACGAAGATACTCCGACGTGGCAACTCCGCAGCGTTTCGGAGTGCAATCCTCTGCGCATGAGCTGGGCCGTGGTCACCGACAACTCAGGCAACCGGAAACTGCAAATGCGCTGGGCGACATCAGAGGACATCCTCTGACGGCGTCCTCGCTGGACCGTCAAAGTAACACTCCGTTAACCCAGACCGTGTAGGGTGAATGATCCCCTTTGTGGGTTTCAGAAGGAGTCCGGTCACTCCGGCTCGGCTTTCTGGACTGTTGTGTTTTGTCAAATGTCGTGGTTAACTATAGTTAATTGTAATATCTGCACTACAGTTAACGACTGGGGTTGTTTTGAATCCAAGCGGAACTCTTGAATTAAGCCTGGGGCTAGTGATTGCCGTCACTCGGGCCCGTGACGCGCACCACAGATCAGGTCGCGGAACAGGACGCACGGTGAGGACATTAATTTGAAATTGAAATTCATTTTCAATACGAAAAGAAGCCCGGCCCGCGGGCTCCGCCTCACTTTTGCCCTGATTTTGGCGCTTATCTTCGCTTGGCCCGCCCGCGCGCAGCAGCCCGGCTTCGCCTCGGAACAACCGCCGCAGGGCGCACCCAAAGTCGACGCCGCAGCGACCGCCGATCCTCCCGATCCTCCGCCCGATGACGCGACCGAGACGATGCTCCCTCATTTCAAGAGCACGCGCTTCTGGCTCTCCGGTCAGGCCAATTTCATCTTCCAGACGCATCCGGATTTTCCTGCGCTTTACAGTGGCCCGCATAGTCTGAGCCCGCGCTATGAGAAAGCCACGTCCCGCGTCATGACGCTCTACACCGGGGTGCGCCTCAACAATTCCACCGAAGTTCTCGTCGACGTCGAAGAGGCCGGAGGCTCTGCCCTGACTTTCGGTTTCGGCCTCGCCGGCAACACCGATCTCGATATCGTCCGCAATCCGCTCTTGAGCAAAGCGCCTTACCTCGGCCGCGGCATGTTCCACAAGGTTTTCGCGCTCAGCGACGACAAAGTCGAGAACGCGCGCAATTACTACTCTCTCTTCGAAGAACTCCCGCGCCGCCGTCTCGAATTCCGCATCGGAAAATTTAGTATGCCGGATTTCTTTGACATCAATTCTGCCGGCTCCGATACGCATTTTCAGTTCATCAACTGGACTACCGACAACAACGGCGCCTGGGACTATGCCGCGGACACCCGCGGCTACACCGTCGGAGCGGTCCTCGATTTCGAGGACCGCAACTGGGGATTCCGTTTCGCCGAAGGCTTGATGCCCAAGATCGCCAACGGTATCGATCTCGTCTGGAAGCCCTGGCAGGTCCACGCAGAGAATTTCGAATACGAATTGCGCCGCGGAGTGATCCCCAAAAAAGCCGGCGTCGTCCGCATTCTCGCGTACACCAACGCCGCCAACATGGGCATCTATCGCGATCAGGTTATCAAAGCCGCCGAAGACGGCACCACTCCCGACATCACCAACCATCCGTGGCGCATCACTCGCAAGTATGGCTTCGGCCTGAACATGGAGCAGACCCTATCGAAATATCTGACTGCCTTCGCGCGCGTCGGCTGGGACAACGGCAAGACCGAATCATTCGCCTACACGGAAGTCGATCAAACCGTCGCCGAAGGTGTGGGCGCCAATGGAGCGTGGTGGCATCGCAAGCAAGACCGCGCCGGCGTCGCCTTCGTCAGTAACGGAATCAAGAAGGACCACCAGGACTATCTCGCTGCCGGAGGTCTTGGCTTCCTCCTCGGCGACGGCCACCTCAATTACGGGCGCGAGAATATTTTGGAGTCCTATTACACGGTCCACGTCTGGCGCGGGATCTACCTCGCCCCGGGAGTTCAGCACATCAACAATCCCGGCTATAACCGCGACCGCGGCCCGGTGGTAGTCCCATCATTCCGCGCGCACGTGGAGTTCTAAAAACGGAGGGTCAGGCGCCAGAGCTTCCGCGCCTCCTTATCTCCTTCACTTCACTCCACTGAACTGCCGAATCACGTCGTAGCACTCGCACGCCGAACTTTCCAGCTTCTTGCGGTTCAGCACTCGCACCGCGCCGTGCGTATATTCAATGACGCGTTTTTTCTGCAACGCTCCCGCCGCCAGACTCACGCTCGGACGGTCGGTTCCCAGCATGTTCGCAAGAAAGTCGTGAGTGATCCGCAGCAGTCCCGATCCAACCCGATCCTGGGTCAGCAGCAACCATCGCGCCAGGCGTTGATCCAGATCGTGCAGCCGGTTGCAACCCGCCGTCTGCGCGACCTGCAATCCATGCAGCGCGGCGTGCCGGTTCAGAATCTCCCGCAGCCGCGGACTCGCCTTCAGCGCCGCCTCCAACTTGTCGATGCTCAATTTGAAGCCCTCGCCTCCGATCTGCATCACCGCCCGGTGCGGGCTTCGATGCAGCCCCGCCGCCGCCGACACGGGAACGAATCCTTCATTCCCGACGACGCCCACTTCGACCGTCTCGCGGTCGCGCGTCGTGAACACAAGAGAAATCATGCCTGAGTTTAGAAAGTAGACGAATTCCAGTTTCTGGCGGGGCTCGTGCAAAATCGTACGTTGAGGTAATTCCGCAAACCGCAGATCCTCTCGCATCCCGCCAAATTCCTCGTCCGGAATGGCCAGCAGAATGGCATTCGCGACCGGTTTGCCCTCAAAGTTCGTGCGCTCTCCTGCGTGCAGCGGTTCAGGTTCCTGATCGGCGACAAGGGTCTTCTTGGTTTTGCGCACGGCAAACCTCCTTGCAGTAAAAAGATTCTTTTTACGGACGATAAGATGCCGCCAACGGTATGAAAAGACGTGCAACCGGTTTTGTAGGAATGCCTTCTAAAAGGCCGTAAAAGGATACATAGTTCCCTGTATTTCGGCGCCAAACCGCCATGCGTAAATTTGTAGGGCATCACACAATCGCGAGGAAGGGGAAGGAGCGGGGCGCGACCGTTCAAGTATCGAATCGACTTGCATGCCGCCTCGAATCCTGATCGCGGACGATAATCTGTTGGTGCGGACCACGCTCCGCCACCTGCTCGAAAGTCTGCAGGCGTGCGAGATCATTGAGGCCCACGATGGGCAGGAAGCAGTGGCTCGAGCCCTTGAGATTCCTCCCGATCTTGCCATCCTCGATCTGGCCATGCCCGGAGTTGATGGCCTTAGCACGGCGCGACAAATTTCCCAGGCGCTGCCCACTCTGCCCATCGTGATGTACACCATGCACTGGTCTTCCCACCTCGAAGTGGAGGCCCTCAAGTACGGCGTGCGCAAGCTGGTCTCGAAAACTCAGAGCAGACTTCTGGTTTCTACAGTTCAGGAGCTGCTGGCGGCGCAAGCCTCCGCGCCCCAGCCCTCGCCCAACGTCTTGCCTCCCGTTTCGCTCGAAGGCGCCCCCGCCGTCGATCCGGCTCCGCCCCCGCCAGCCGACATCTCCGCCGCTCCTGCCCCCGAGACACTGGAGCCAAAGGCGCCAGACGATCCCCCTCCCGACCCCAACGCGACCTAGCTGCTTCCGAAGACGTAAATCCGGAATTCGAGAAAAATCTTGTCAATAGGCAGAAATTACTCGATCGGACGCAACTCTCTGAAATCATTCGAAATATAAAGTGCAGAACCCCTTTCCGGCTTACCCCTGCCAATTTGATATCCTGAAAGTAGAGAGCAAATTCTCAGGAGTCGGCATAGGGGGACGGGTCGCCCCGCCTCCCCTGCCACACCACCGGACATGCGGGTCCGCATCTGGCGGGCGAGTTGGCGATGCGCCACGGGCCGTGAGGACTGCCGGCGGTTTTCGCCGCCAGATCCTTGCTCACATTGGATTCTCAGTAAAACAAGGCGGCAAGGGGAAACTAATGCTTCAGAGCGAGCGGCAGGAGGTCACTGGAGTTGCTCTCAATTTCAAGAAGAATGTTCCACGCGAGCGGCGCCAAGCAACTCTCCTCGACGCAGTTCACCTGTTAAAAGCGGGCGTGCCCATAGACGACAGTACACGCGGAAAACTTGCTTGGGTTAGCTCAGCAAATCCCAAAATCGGCAGACGATTGGCAAGAGCAGCCAAGGCTAAGGGCAGTCGACCACACGTTCACACGAAACCATCCTGAAATTAGGCCATTGTTTTACTCAGGCTCCCACCGGCTGTGGCTTTGCCGCCAGCAGCTGCCTCAACACATACTGCAAAATCCCGCCGTTGGAGTAGTAGAGCGCTTCCTGCGGAGTATCGATGCGCACGACCGCGTCGAACTCCGTCGTTTCGCCGCCCGCCGTGGCGCGAACCTTCACCGTGCGTCCCGCGGCGAAGTGATCGACTACATAGCGGATGCCGCTGATCTCGAACACTTCTTCGCCCGTCAGCTTGAGCGATTCGGTGTTCTGGCCCGCCGGGAATTGCAGCGGCAGAATGCCCATGCCGACCAGGTTCGAGCGGTGAATGCGTTCGTAGCTTTCGGCGATCACCGCGCGCACGCCCAGCAGCGCCGGACCTTTCGCCGCCCAGTCGCGGGACGATCCCGATCCGTATTCTTTGCCGGCAAGAATCACGAGCGGCGTGCCATCGGAACGATATTTTTCCGAAGCATCAAAGATCGACATTTCGGTATTCGTCGGCAGGTGGCGCGTGAATCCGCCTTCGGTCTGGACAAGTTTGTTCCGCAGACGCACGTTCGCAAAAGTCCCGCGCACCATCACTTCATGGTTGCCGCGGCGCGATCCGTACGAGTTGAAGTCCCCGGGCTTCACGCCGTGCTCTTGCAGATATTTTCCGGCCGGGCTGTCTTTCTTGATCGAGCCCGCGGGGGAGATGTGATCAGTGGTGACGCTGTCGCCGAGAACGGCCAGCGCCCGAGCGTTCGTGATTTCCTGCACGGGAGTGGGCTTGACGGCCATGTCATCAAAGTACGGAGCGCGCCGGATGTAGGTGGAGTCCTGCTCCCACGCGTACGTTTCGCCCTTGGGGACGGCGAGGCCGCGCCAGCGTTCGTCACCCTGAAACACTTCGCTGTAGGATTTCGTGAACATTTCGGAGGTGATCGACTGTGCCATCGCTTCTTCGACTTCGCGCGAAGTCGGCCAGATGTCGGCGAGGTACACCGGCTTCCCGTCTTTGCCTTTACCGAGGGGATCTTTGCGCAGGTCGGTGTCGATGCGTCCGGCAAGCGCGAAGGCGACGACTAGCGGCGGCGACATCAGATAATTCGCGCGCACTTCGGAGTTGATGCGGCCTTCGAAATTGCGGTTTCCGGAAAGCACAGAGGCGACGACCAGCTCTTTGTCGTCGATCGCCTGTGAGACTTCCGTGGGCAGCGGTCCGGAGTTCCCGATACACGTCGTGCATCCGTAACCCACGAGATGGAACTTCAGCTTCTCGAGATAGGCGAGCAGTCCGGCTTTCTCGAGATAGTCACGGACCACTTTCGACCCGGGAGCCAGTGACGTTTTGACATAAGGCGGAACGGTGAGGCCCTTCTCAACCGCCTTCTTGGCGAGTAGTCCGGCGCCAATCAACACAGAAGGATTCGATGTGTTGGTGCACGAAGTGATTGCTGCGATCACAACGCTGCCGTGCTTCAGCGAATCCTTCACGGAAGCAGACACATGCTCGTGGACGTTCGGATCCTCAACACCGATCGCAGTGGGACTTCCGCCCTCCTGCTCCCAGCGCTCCTTATTGGCGATTGTAGCAGGAGTAGCAGTCTTCGCCGCGGACTTCGGTTTGACCAGCGACGGCAACGCCTTCTGGAACGATTCTCCGGCCTGCGCCAGCACTACGCGATCCTGCGGACGCTTCGGCCCGGCAAGGGATGGTTCAACGGTCGCGAGATCGAGCGAGAGCAGTTCGGAGTATTCGGCCTCCGGAGTCTTGTCGTCGTGAAACAGTCCCTGCTCGCGGCTGTACGCTTCGACGAGAGCAATCTGCTCTGCACTGCGCCCGGTGAGCTGCAGATATTTCAGAGTCTCTTTGTCGATCGGGAAAATTCCGCAGGTCGCTCCGTACTCAGGAGACATATTGGCGATGGTCGCGCGATCGGCGAGCGACAGGTCGCGCAACCCGGGCCCGTAGTACTCGACAAACTTTCCGACCACTCCGTGATTGCGCAGCATCTCGGTGATGGTGAGAACGAGATCAGTAGCAGTCGCCCCTTCGCGTAGACGCCCTGTCAGCTTCACTCCCACCACCAGCGGAATCAGCATGGACACAGGCTGCCCAAGCATCGCAGCCTCAGCCTCAATTCCCCCCACGCCCCACCCCAAAACCCCCAACCCATTCACCATGGTGGAATGACTATCCGTGCCTACTAGCGTGTCGGGGTAGGCTACGCGCTTGCCAGGGCCCTCGTGGACGAAAACTACGCGCGCCAGGTATTCGAGGTTGACCTGGTGGACGATGCCGGTGTCGGGCGGAACGATGGCGAGGTTGCGGAATCCGGTCTGGCCCCAGCGGAGGAACGAGTAACGCTCCTTGTTGCGCTGGAATTCGAGGAGGGCGTTCATCTCCAGAGCGTTGGAGGTGCCGAATTCGTCGACCTGGACGGAGTGATCGATGACGAGTTCGACTGGCTGCAGGGGGTTGATCAGGGTGGCGTCTCCGCCAAGCTGCTTCATGGCGTCGCGCATGGCGGCTAGATCGACGACGCAGGGAACGCCGGTGAAATCCTGCAGCAAGACCCGGCTGGGCGTGAAGGCGATTTCTTTTTCCGGCTTCGACTTGCTGTTCCAGGCGGCAATCGCGCGCACTTCTTCTTTGTTGACGTTCCGGCCGTCTTCGGTGCGGAGCAGGTTCTCGAGCAGGATGCGGAGCGAGAAGGGCAGGTGCTGGGTGGAGATCCCCTGCTTGTCGAGGGCGTCGAGGCGGTAGATTTCGTATTCTTTGTTGCCGACTTTGAGGGTGGATTTGCTGCCGAAACTATTCACAGACATGATGGCCATCCTTGGCGGGACAGTTGCGCGCACCGGCGTGCGGCAGATTTAGATTGCAAACTATATAGTGTAATTCGTTCCATAAGAAATGCGTAGCTGCGCTTATAGCGACGGGCCCTAAATTCATTTACCACTAAGGGCGCGAAGGTACACGAAGCAAAATCTTTAAAGCATTCGGGGTGATGAACAACGATGAAAAACCCCACTTCCGGCAAAACCGGCCGGAAATGGGGCACCCGCGTTACAATCTCAACAAGACTGGGTTCAGTTATGAAACTTCACTACGTTCTGATCTTCGCAGCATTGTTGGCTTTGGGGTGCGCGGCTCCCGCTTACTCGCAACCTGCTCCGAACGGCGACGCGCAGGCGCGCGCCGATGCGAAAGCGAACCGCAAACAGGCGAAGGCACAAAAGAAGTACGCCAAGGCGCAGAAGAAGGCAGAGAAGAAAATGCTGAAGACGCAACGCAAGAACAGCTATCGGTATCCGACCGGCTCGAACTGAATCCCACTCACAGAACTACAATCCACTGTTCTTTACTTGGCGCGAAGGAGTAAGACCGGCACCCTGATCCGGTGCTGGACGCGGGTGGCGGTTGCGCCGAGGAACAGGTCTCCGAGAAAACGGTGGCCGTGGGTGCTCATCGCCACAAGGTCGCAGCCCTTGTTTTCCACCCAATTCACGATCTGCTCTGAGGGCTCGCCGTATGCGAGCTCGGCGTCGGTGGGAATTCCCGCAGCCTGAAATTCTGTCTGAATGCGGTGTAGATAAGCCGTGTCTTCCGCAATCTCAGGGCTGACGGCGTCCTGACCATAGGTTCTGGCCGCCCATCCGTCGGCGACGTGCAGCAATACCAAGCGGCTGTGGGCGAGCTTGGCGAGCTGCTTGACGTGTTCAATGATGGCGCGGTCGGTCGACGTGCCATCGAGTGTCACCAGGATTGTTTCGTACATGAGTGGTTGTCAATCTCCTCCGTCTATCCGCCAACGATCAGGTGCCAGGCAGTCTTCACGGAGTCAGGCAGGCCGTAAATATCCATGCAAGTGATCAGAATAGCACTGGCCCAGCCGGCTGCCAGCAGGAAGTAGCCGTTGCGCCAGTTGCCCATCCGCTTATGGGAACTGGTGAAATGCAACAAGGGAAACATCGCGAAAGGCAGTTGCAGCGCGAGCACGACCTGGCTCAACGTGAGCAGATCGGTGACGCTGCTGTCGCCGCGGAGGCCGATGACGAGAACCGCAGGGAGGATGGCGAGCGAGCGCGTGATGAGCCTGCGCACCCAGGGCTTGATGCGCCAGTGCATGAAGCCTTCCATCACGACCTGGCCCGCGAGCGTTCCAGTGATCGTGCTGCTTTGCCCGGCGGCGAGCAGCGCGACAGCGAACAGCGTACTGGCAACGGCGGTGCCCAGCAATGGAGCGAGCGTGAGGTAAGCGACGCGAATCCAATCGCTGTCGGGACTGAAGGCGACGAAGTGTCCGCCCGGAACGGCGATGCCTTTCTTGCCAAAAAACACGGTCGCGGCGAGGACCAGGATGGCGGCGTTCACGAAGAAAGCGACGGTGAGCGCGACCGTGGAGTCTATGGTGTTGAATTGCAGGGCGCGGCGGATTGAGGAGTCGTCCTTCTGCAATTTGCGGCTCTGCACCAAAGCCGAGTGCAGATAGAGGTTGTGCGGCATGACGGTGGCGCCGATGATGCCGATGGCAACGTAAAGCATCCCCGCCTGGCGAAAATGCGGCGTGAGAAATGCCTGGCCGAGCTCCAGGAAATGCGGGCGGGTCTGGGGAAGAACGAAGATCTCGACGAAATAGCAAACGCCGATGGTCGCGACCAGCAATAAGACCACTGCTTCGATCGTGCGCATGCCAAAGCTCTGCAAAGCGAGAAGCAGAAGAACGTCGAGGCCAGTAATGATAACGGCCCAGAGCAGAGGAATGTGGAAGAGCAGATTGAGGGCGACGGCGCTGCCGAGAACCTCGGCAAGATCACAGGCACCGATAGCGACTTCGCTGATCAGCCAATTGGGCCAGCGAGTCCACGCGGGGTACCAGTCGCGGCAGCATTGGGCAAGGTCTTTGCCGGTGACGACACCGAGGCGGGCGGAGATGACCTGCATGAAGATGGCCATCAGGCTGGCGAGTCCAACCACCCACAAGAGTCCGTACTTGAACTGAGCGCCGCCTTGCAGGTCCGTTCCCCAATTTCCGGGGTCCATATAGCCGACGCTGACCAGAATGGCGGGGCCGACAAAGGCTCGCCACTGTTCCCAAAAGCTGGCCTCATGGTGGGGAACTTCGACGGAACCGTGCACGTTCTCCAGCGACAAATGGCCGCCAGTGGAGTTGATATGCCGCGACACAGGGATGGCCGGGCGCACGGGCTCTTCAGGACTGCTCATCAATCGGGATCCCCAAACATCTTCATCCCAGGTAGGCTGGGTCTTAACAAGTGTACATCATAATTGGTTAACTATAGTTAACTATTGGGAATGTTTGAAGCCCCACTCTAACCTTGCAAAGTGCGCGAGGTTAGAATGGGCCACCCGCGGGGATCGAACGTCAAAATCTGAAGGTCACCCCCCCCACTTCCGGCAAAACCGGCCGGAAGTGGGGCACCCGGCTTCATATCCAAACATCAGAAAAGCAAAATCCGCTCATCCATGAATTTTTCTCGATTTTAGATGTGAATCCAGTTCACTAGGATCAGGGCCAGCGTGGCGGAACCTACGATGATCCAGAGGGTGAGGGCTTGCAGCAGGGGACGGACGCCGACTTTCTTTAACGTCTCCTTGTGGAGGCCGGTGCCGATTAGGAAGAGAGTTACGGTGAGGCCGATTCTGCCGAGTCGGCTCAACGTGGCAAAGGCTGGATTAAAGACCGGGAGCAGCGTATTGAGCAATGCTGCGATGCAGAAGAACAAGATGAACCAGGGCCACTGGATTTTGGCTTTGCTCTTCAGGGTGACGGCTGTGGCGATGGAGAGAGGAACGATCCAGAGGGCACGTGCCAGTTTCACCGTAGTGCCGACGGAGAGTGCGACTGCGCCGAAGCGTGCGGTTGCGCCGACGACGGAACTGGTGTCGTGAATGGCGAGCGCAGACCAAAGTCCGAATTGCGATTGCGACATGTGAAGCGCGAACCCGATGGCGGGGAACAGGAAGAGGGCGATGGAATTGAGGATGAAGACGGCTCCGAGCGAGACGGCCATCTCCTCTTCGTTGGCTTCGGCGATGGGACCGACGGCCGCGATCGCACTGCCTCCGCAGATAGCCGTTCCTGCGGCGATGAGGAACGACGACTTCTTGCTCACGCGGATCACATATCCCAGGCCCAAGCCCAGGAGCATCACGGTGGTGATGCTGACGGCGGTATAGAAAAATCCGGAGCGTCCGGCGTGGACGACTTCGTGAAGATTCATTCCGAAGCCAAGTCCAACGACCGAGGCTTGCAGAAGGAATTTCGACAGTTGCTTGCTCTCGATGTGAAAGGGATGAGTGAGTGTTAGGCCGTAGAGAAGGCCGCCGAGAAGGGTGAAGGGCGGGGAGATCAGGCCGGTGGCCGCCAGGATTAATCCGACGAAGAAGACCCGCTTATTCACATCAAGAGTGTGGCGCACAGCGTCGCAGTGCGTCCAAGCAGCAATTTCAATTGGCAATAAGCGGAACTTATCGGAAGGAACGGGGCGTGCGGAAAGGGTTGGAGAGGAGACGTCCGCGCGCAAGGGCGAAGGCACGGAAGGCTTCAGAGGCGCCTTGCTGCTCGGGGCCGCTGCGGGTCACAAGAGAAAAGTGCCGCGAGATCTGTAGGCCGCGGATTTGAGCCGTGGTGAGAGCGCCGAGCTCGAGTTCTTTGGAAATGGCCCAGCGGGAGACGAATCCGATGCCGAGCCCGGCTTCGACCGAAGACTTGATGGCCTCGGTGGAATCCAGATCCATTACGGACTTGAAATCTTTGAGTTTGAACCCGCTTTTTTCGAGCGCCGTTTCGACGACGCGGCGTGAGCCGGAGCCCTGTTCGCGCATGAGAAGACTGCAGGCGAGAAGCTGCTGGGGAGAGAAATGCGTGGCGTCGGAGTTTGGAGGCGCGATCAGGACGAGTTCGTCGCGCATGAAGGGCTCGACGTGAACTCCGCGCTCGCGGGCCGGGCCTTCGATGAGTCCGACGGAGACTTTGCCGTCGAGCAGGAGCTTGACGACTTCCTCCGTGTTGCCGCTGTGCAACGAGAGCTGTACGCGCGGATGCTCGTCGAGAAAGGCGCCGATCAGGCGGGGAAGGACGTATTGGGCGATCGTGGTGGAGACGCCGAGAGCGAGTTCGCCGGAGAACTGGCCGTCGTCTGAACTCAACTTCTGCTCGGCGTCGGCAGTGAGCTGCGCGATTTTACTGGCATAGCGCAGAAGGATCGTCCCTTGCGCGGTGAGCGTGACGCGGTTGGCGGAGCGGTCGAAGAGGCGGACGCCGAGATCGTTTTCGAGGGCTTTGATCTGGAGAGTGATGGCCGGCTGAGTGAGAAAGAGATGTTCGGCGGCTTTGCGGAAGTTGAGGTGTTCAGCTACGGCGCGGAAAACTTTGAGCCGGAAATTCTCCAGTTGGGCCACGGGAATGATTATCTACTGAAACCCATTTGGAGACGGAGAATATCCCGGCTTCTCGCGCAGACTGCGAGCGAGAAATGGGGGGCCAGGAGTTTTATGCTACTTCGATGAAAAGCCCCACTTCCGGCAAACCCGGCCGGAAGTGGGGCACCCGTTCTTCGACGGCACTCTTGCGGCACCCCCTAATGTTTGGCTCGGGATTGGGAGAGCCAGACTCGCTCGGAGGCGGCTGGACCTAGCGAGACTGTTCCTTCCGGAGTATTCAACGTCAGCGTCTGGTCGTAATTGCGCTCCATCACTCGCAGCTTTGCGCCCGGGCGGACGCCGCGGTGTTCGAGAAATTCGAGCAGGCCGCGATCGCGCTCGTAAATTCCGCTGACGGTGTAGTTGGTTTCGAGTTCGGCATCGGCTAGCAGGACGAGGCCGCGGCGACGGCGGCTGGCGGGACTCTCCATCTCGCTCAGATTGCCGTGAGGACAGGCGCTAGCCGATCCCAGCTTAGCCAGGAGCTTCGCTTCGAAGTCGGGAGAGACGGCGTGCTCGAGACGCTCGGCCTCGTCGTGAACCTTCCACCATTCCATGCCGAACATTTCCGAGAGCATGCGCTCAATGAGGTGATGGCGCAGCGTGAGGCGGCGGGCGATCTTGCGGCCTTCGGCGGTAAGGCGGACTTCGCCGCTGGCTTCGACGCGCACAAGGCCATCTTTCTTAAGCCGACGCAGAGCCATGGTGACTGCCGGGGGAGAAACTTTCAGCAGGTGCGCCAGACGCGCGGAGATCACCCCTTCGCCTTCAGCTTCAGCTTCGAGGATGGACTTGAGGTAGTCCTCCTTGGAGACGGTGATCATGGAGAAGTGATTATACGATGCGGAGTTAACGCTGGTTAACGCGGACCCTGCGATGGATGTGAAAACCCTTCACCACGGGGGCACAGAGGAACACAGGGGAAATGCAGAAAACCAAAAAGGACAGCCCGGAGCCCCCGAGACTGTCCCCTCAAACCCTCCCGGTTAGAAGGGCAACTTGATGACCCTACGGTACCGTCGGGATGTTGCAAAGTGATTGCAAAACCATGAATATCTGGTTAATTCCTGAGCGGTGTGCGCTGCTATAGTATTCGTTCGCATACGCAGGAACCTTTGACATCTGTTTTCTCCGTGTCGAGAGGATTCGATGCCTACCAGTACGTCACGCAAAACCGAGCAGTCCAAGCGCCTGCAGGAACGGGCCGAGAGCATGATTCCCGGAGGCGTGAACTCGCCCGTGCGGGCCTTCCAGGCCGTGGGAGGCGATCCGCCATTTATTGTTCGCGGCAAGGGATCGCACATCTGGGATGCGGACGAAAACGAATACATCGACTACATCGGATCGTGGGGGCCGCTCATTCTGGGGCACGCCGAACCGAATGTGCTGGACGCCATCGTCGGCGCGACATGCAATGGCACCAGCTTTGGCGCGTCGACGCCCTCCGAGGCGGATCTGGCGGAGTTGGTGATCTCGGCTTTTCCGCACATTCAGAAAGTACGTTTCGTCAGTTCGGGAACAGAAGCGACCATGTCGGCGATCCGGCTCGCGCGCGCCTATACAAAACGCAAATACATTGTGAAGTTTGAAGGCTGCTATCACGGACATGCGGATGCGCTGCTGGTGAAGGCTGGATCGGGAGTGGCGACTTTAGGAATTCCGGGATCGGCAGGAGTGCCGGAAGAATTCACGATGTTCACGCTGGCGCTGCCGTTTAACAATCTTTCGGTGGTCGAGCACGCGTTTCAGAAATACAAACACCAGATCGCTTGCGTGATTGTCGAGCCGGTCGTGGGAAATATGGGATGCGTGCCGGCAGCGGACGATTACCTAGTCGGGCTGCGGCTGATCACCGAGCGGGAACGGTCGGTGCTGATCTTTGACGAAGTGATGACCGGATTCCGCGTTGCCTTCGGCGGGGCCCAGGAACTCTACAACATCAGGCCGGACCTGACGACGATGGGGAAGATCATCGGCGGGGGATTGCCGGTTGGGGCGTACGGCGGCCCGAAAGAGATCATGGATCTGGTGGCGCCGCTGGGGCCGATGTATCAGGCGGGGACGCTGTCGGGGAATCCGCTGGCGATGGCAGCAGGATGCGCGATGCTGAAGCAGTTGCGTGATCGCAAGGGAGAGATTTATCCACGGTTGGAGAAGTTGAGCGGTGAGCTGGCCGACGGCGTTTCTGCGGCGGCGAAGGAAGCGGGTGTTCCGCTTTGCCACAACCGCGTGGGATCGATGTTCACGTGGTTTTTCCAGGATGGACCCGTCACGGATTGGGATTCGGCTTCGAGATCGAATACGGAAACCTTCGGGAAGTTTTTCCGGAGCATGCTGGACAGCGGAGTGTACTTGCCGCCGTCGCAGTATGAGGCGATGTTTCTTGGGGCCGCACATTCTGAAGACGACGTTCAGCGCACGATTGCAGCGGCCAAGCAGGCGTTCGGGACCATGCGAGGGTAGCGCCGGGGCTAAGCCCGAACGGTCTACACTTTTCGCGGCGCTGAAGCGCCGCTCCTCCACGAGCGTGCAACAAGCCCGGCCCTTGCGGGCCGGCCGGATCGAAGATCCGGACCCACACAATCCATTCATTTGTGCGACGGTAAGAGCGACCAGATCTCAGGGTCTTCGGAGCCCAGCACCCACGAGCAGAAGCCTTGCAGGCTGCGGTCGCGGACAAGGTTCAGACGCTCCTGAAATCCACGTTTGTCGGTGTAGAAAACCCAGTCGCGCATATCATCTCGGTAGAAATAAAACCATGACACGCGATCGTTGGAATCCCACTCCACGTGCGGGTGGTAGGCCGCGATATATCCGTCGATGTCGTCTTGCCCGATGTATTCCGCAGTTGGATTCGGCTTTTCGTCTTTGCTGGGTTCACCGGCGAACCAGTGATAGCCGTATACGGGAATTCCCATGGACAACTTTTCCTTGGGAACGAATTGCAGGGCGTATTCCAGATTTTCGACGGTCCAGGGATATCCAGCGACGGGGCCGGGCATGGTCCAGCGGGTGTTCTGATCGTAAGTCATCAGGCAGATCAGGTCGGCGGATTGCGCGAGAGCTTTCAGATCGAAGGCCCCGCGCCAGTTGGCGTAGAGCCAGCGCGAGAAGCCGCTCTTGCCGGGAAAGCCGGGAGCATTGGGGACCGTGGCAATCGTGAGTTGCAATTTTTCTTTGTGAAGAGCGGCTGCGGTTTCGGCGACCAGCGCCGAGAGCAGATCGCGGTCGGTCCAATTCACATTTTCGAAATCGAGCTGGAATCCGCTATAGCCATGCCTTTTGCACTCGCTGACAAGAGCATTGATGAATGCCTGTTGAGCGACGGCAGTGGTGAGCAGCTTGTGCAGATCGAGCTGCACCATGAGAGCAACGATGGGCATGACGGGGACGTGATGATCTGCGGCGATCGTCAGGACATTGGGATCGGGGCCTCCCGAGACGAGGCCGTTGCCATCGACCGAGTACCAGGCAGGCACCAGGAGGTCGATTTTGTCGGCGTGCTCAGTAAACGACTTCACCGAGCCGGGAGTGTCGATCATGTAGAAGAGGGCTTTCGGCTGGGCTGCGGCGAGGAGTGCGGTGGAGAGAAGGAAGAGAAGAATGCGTGTCATTCGAGAGCCCTCGTCGTTCGCAAGTCCCCACTTCCGGCAAAATCGGCCGGAAGTGGGGCACCCGGGATTGAATCACTTACAAAGCATGAGCTCCTACTGAGCTTTTTTTTTCATCATCTGATCGATGGTTACGAATTCGTGGCCTTCTGCCTTGTAGCGTTTGATCAGGTGGTCCGTGGCCAGAACCGTTTGCGAACGGTCGGCGCCCATTTGTTTGTGACCGCCGTCGTGGAGGAGGATCACGTTTCCTCCGTGGATCTTGCTCGTGCACTTACGCTCAATCTCCTCTGCCGGCGGGGCATTCCAGTCGTAGCCGCTGACATTCCACATGACGGGTTGCAGGCCTAACTCCCGGGCGACGCGGAGAACCGCAGGACGGCGTCCCCCAAACGGCGGGCGGAAAAGATTCGAGTGCTCTCCGATGGCATCTTCCAAGACGGCGCGGCAGTTGGTGAGTTCTTTGCGGACTTCGGAACTGCTTAGGAACGTCAGCAAAGGATGCGTGAACGTGTGATTGCCAACGACGTGTCCGGCTTGGACCAGTTCGCGGACGATGTCGGGACGCTGCTTCACATAGCGCCCAATCAGGAAGAACGTTGCTCGCAGGTTGTGACGGGCGAGAACTTCCAGCAAACGAAATGTGTGCGGATCATTGGGCCCATCATCATAGGTGAGCGCGAGTTGCTTCGCTCCGTGCGCGAGACCCGTGAACGTGCGGCCGTACCATTGGCCGGTGGGCGACATCGACTGGTAGCCGGCAGCGACAAGCGCGCCAGCAGCGGTCGTTCCGGCGAGTACTGTTCCAAACATGGTGGGATTGTAGCGGATTGAACCATTTAGTCATTGAGCGATTGAGTCATTCAGTCATTGAAAAAAGCGAACATTGAACGTCGCTCTTTCCGGTTCCAATCGCTCAATCTCTCAATCACGCAATGGCTCAATCGCTTCTGTTAACTCTTCCCGCAATTGCCACTGAGGCGCATCCGGGATATCCTGCCATTTCCGAGAACCTCGCTAGCCCATGGCCAATCTTTTCGAGCTCCCCCGGTATATTGCGGTCGAAGGGCCCATCCGAGTCGGCAAGAGCACGCTGGCGCGCATTCTGGGCGAGCGATTGAACGCGCAGCGGGTGATGGAGCCAGAAGCGAATCCATTTCTGCATTCGTTTTATGAGGGGGAGCGGGGAGCGGCGTTTCAGGCGCAGTTCACCTTTCTGGTGCGGCGCTTCGAGCAGTTGCAGGCGCTCGATCTCGGTCCGCAATCGCAAAGGGTTGTCGTTGCCGATTTCATTTTCGAGAAAGACAAACTGTTTGCCTGCCTCAACCTGAACGATCAGGAACTCGACACCTATAACCGTTATTACAACCACTTCCGCGAGCAGCTACCAACGCCTGACCTGGTGATTTATCTGCAGGCCACGCCTGAAGTCTTGAAAAAGCGCTTGAAGAAAAAGAATGCGCCGGGCGAGAAGGCGGTGAGCGAGGAGTATCTGGAAGAAGTGGTGAAAGCTTATGAGCACTTCTTCTTTCACTACACGTCGTCGGATCTGCTGATCGTGAATACATCGCAGATCAATTTCGTCGATCGCAACGAAGACCTGCAGGAACTGCTACGCAAGGTGACCGAGCCGATCAAGGGGACGCAGTACTTCCTGCCGCTGGGCGGGCAGGATGCTGTGGGCGCGTAGAACCGTCGTTGTCCGGTAGTCGTTGGTGTTGGCTCTGTCGTTCACTTCTCGGGCTCTGTGGTTCACTTCTCGTGGCGAGGAAGTGCGAACACCGACAGTGCCTTTCCCAGCTTTACAAATTCCGGATCCGCCGTGACCAGCCACGCTCCCCTCTCGATTGCGAGTTCAGCAGCGAAAGCGTCGGCGTAGCCCATGTTGTGTTTTTGTTTGATCGCTGCGGCTCGGGTTGCGCGTTCAAGGTCGGCCGGGATGACGACGATAGGGAGTCGCCTCAGGCTCGCTTCTACCTCGCGAGCCTTGACCTCGCCGTGCTGACGCCAAGCGATGTAGAAGACTTCGCCCCAGTTTACGGCAGACAACAGAAGTTGCAAATCAGCGCGAAAAGCCTCTTCCAGCAGCCGCCGGACTCGCATCGCGGTAACCGGACGATCCTCAACAAGTCCGATGACAGCATTGGCATCGAGAACATACTGCCGTGGCTTGCTGCGGGGAGGGGCCGGAATCACCGCTTCTGTCTCTCGCGCTGGCGCTCGCGTTCGCGTTCCTTGAAATGTTCTTCAAACATCGAAGGCTCGCCGGAACGAGGCTTCAGAAATCCCTGGATGTCATCGAGCAGGCGCTCGATGGGCACCAGGATCAGACGGCCTCTGTCTTCCGTCCAAGTGGCTCGAGTGCCCTTCTTGAGGCCGAGTTGTTCGCGGAGCTTCGCCGGCACTACGACTTGGCCCTTCGAACTGATGGTGGTATGGTAAGTCGCCATGCATACAATCTTACTATGGATCGATAGTAAGACATAGACAAAACCATCTTACTTTGGTACTACCCTCTCTGCCCTTGATTCGCAAGTCCAATGAAAGAAACCTCTTTGCACGAGGCAAGGAACGAACGAAATCTTCGCCGTGGTCCGCCCGCTATTTTCGAGCTACAATACCCCGAGCGTCATCTAAAAGGTGTCGACGCCAAGATGCGTGTACAGGCTCTATCCGCCAGAGGCGGAGGGGCACTGGAGGACATCATGAGCATCACCCCGATTGGCCGTCCCTACGAGGGGTCCGGCCACAAAGTCACGACCGCTTCTCTGCGGGAACAGAAACTCCGCCACGAACCCATCACCTGCATTACTGCCTACGACTACTCCGCCGCGCGCCTTGTGGATGAGGCTGGCGTGGACATGGTGCTGGTGGGCGATTCGCTGGCGCAAACCATGCTGGGCTACGAGAACACGCTCTCGGTCACCGTGGACGAGATGCTGCACCATGTGAAAGCCGTGCGGCGCGGTTTGAAGAATGCGCTGCTGATGGCCGACATGCCGTACGGGTCGTATCAGATCGACGCCAAGGATGCGATCGTCAACGCTACTCGCTTCGTGAAAGAAGGCGGGGCCGAAGTCGTGAAGATCGAGGGCGGAGAGAAGCGCGCGGACCTGATCCGTCACATCATTGATGCGGAGATTCCTGTGGCCGGACATATCGGGCTGACGCCGCAGTCGGTCAACGTGATGGGCGGATACAAAGTCCAGGGAAAAAATCTGAGCGGGGTCGAACAACTGATGCGCGATGCGGTCGCGCTCGACCGCGCTGGAGTAGCATGCCTTTATCTGGAAGGAATTCCACGGGAAGTGGCGGCGATGATTACCGCTGAGGTGGCTACGCCGACCATCGGCATTGGCGCAGGGCCGGAGTGCGACGGGCAAGTGCTGGTGTATCACGACATTCTGAACCTGACGTTTGGGCCTCCGGCGAAGTTCGTGCGGCGCTATGGCGATGCAGCGGCGCTGATCACGAATGCCGTGCGGGAGTTCCGCGCGGATGTACGGTCGCACCAGTATCCGTCGGACAAGGAGTCGTATCATCTGCCGAAGGATACGAAGGCCGGGCTCGATACGGTGCTGGCGCGGAAGCGGGCGATGGGGCGGTAAGCTTCTTCTCCGCGGATTGCGCGGAGGAACGCGGATAAAGAACCGGGATCGCCGAACGGAACTACGCAGTTATGTTTTACGTATATTCCAGTGTGAGACCGGTAGTGGAAGAGTCGCCGGTTCACTCGCGCACGCGATAGTGCTAGGCTATACGAGGGAGGTAGCCAATGATGCTCGCAACCTTTTTCTTCTTCCCATTTTTTTTCGGCTTTCCGCTGATTCTGTATTTTCTGCCGTCGATCATCGCGCTGGCGCGGAACAAGCGAGATACGCTGGCCATTTTTCTGCTGAACCTGTTCCTGGGATGGAGCGTGATTGGATGGATCGTCGCGCTGGTCTGGGCGGCAAAGCACGATGCCCCGGTGATGGTGAGGTAAATTCGGGACTGTGATCTTCTTGCGCGCGCGCCTGGCACTGGTCCTGGTGGCAAGTCTCACGCTTGCGGCTTGTTCGCACGAGAGTGCGGCCAAGACACCTGATCCGCAGGCCATTCTGCAGGCCATTCCTGCGGCGGATTCCGCCAAATACGAACGAGTGAAGGATATGAAGAACTGGCAGAACCCGTACCTGATCGTCCGGGCAGACGGGATTGCTCTGCTAGATGTGGCCGACAGCGCGGAAATTATTCTTAAGCCGGACGAGTTGCTGCCGGCGCTGTCGAAGTTACCGCCTTCGAATTGGCCTTATGGCCGGGTGGTGGCGGCGGCGATGGGCGGCGTGACTATTTCTGACCAGGATAAAATTGCGATCCGACGGAACAAGGGGATCGTCGGAGGGTTGCTGGATGGAGCGCATATTGCTGTCCGGTGGGTGCCTTCGGCTTAGAAAGTTTCGAGACTGAATATGCTGGCCTTCGAGTCGAACTTCGATCGACGGACAGCCGAGGCGGCTGTCCCCAGACTACTTCTTAGACTTGGACTGCCTTCTTGAAAATCTGCAGAACAATCGAAGAAATGCGGACGGCATCGCGGGCCGCTCGTCGCGCGGGGAAGCGGTTGGGATTCGTGCCCACGATGGGCGCACTGCATGAGGGGCATCTCTCGCTGGTGCGGGCGGCGCGGGCTTCCAGCGATGTGGTGGTAGCTTCGATCTTCGTCAACCCGACACAGTTTGGCCCAAATGAGGATCTGGCGAAGTATCCGCGGTCGTTTGAGCACGACTGCGAACTGCTCGAGCGCGAGGGCGTGGAGCTGTTGTTCGCACCCTCGGTGGAAGAAATGTATCCAACGGCGGCGGACAGGAGTGTCCGCCCCACACCGGTGACATGGGTAACGGTCGAGGGGCTCAGCGAGAAACTCGATGGGCGGTCGCGGCCGGGACACTTTCGCGGCGTTACGACCGTGGTCGCGAAGCTGTTTCATATCATCGAGCCGGACGCAGCATTCTTCGGACAGAAGGACGCGGCGCAGGTGGCGATCATTTGCCGGATGGTCCGCGACCTGAATGTTCCGGTGGAGATTGTTGTAGGGCAGATCGTCCGCGAGCCGGATGGGCTGGCGATGAGTTCGCGGAATGCTTATCTCGATCCCGAGCAGAGAAAGCAGGCATTGGTGCTGCACCGGTCTCTGATGCGCGCGCAGAAACTAGTCGGTGAGGGTGAACGGAACGTGGCTCGGCTGATTGGCGCAGGCCGCGATGAGTTCGCGGCAGAAAAGTCGGTTCGACTGGATTACTTTGAGATCGTGAATCCGGAGACACTCGATCCGGTGGAAGACGTCTCCGGAGGAGCATTGGTCGCTGTCGCCGCGTTCGTGGGTAACACGCGGCTCATCGACAATCTGCTGCTCAACCCGACTGCCAGATAGCTCTTATAATTCTGGCTACGGATTCGGATAAATGTAGGCGGAGTAGTCATAGAGCCACGGGTTGTACCAGTACGAAGGCCAGACCCAGAACGGGTTCCACCACCCCCAACCCGAGCCCCATCCCCAACCGAGGCCCCATCCGCAGCAGCCCCATCCCCAACCGCCTCCCCAACCTGCCCGCCAGCCCGCGCCACGCCACGCGGCATTCCCGCCTACAAAGCCGGCGTGGTTGAACGAATTGGTCGCGGCGAATCGTCCGTTGGAAGCGAGCGTAGCCCCAGTCCTAGGACCGGCTGCACCGCGTGCGCCTCCGAAGGAGTGGAAGTTGCCATCTGCGATCCTGGCGTTGGAGCCCATGCCGGATCTTCCAGCCGCGCCAGCGCTTCCGGGCCTTCCACCCATTCCGGCGCCGCCAGAGCGCGCGGACATGCTTCCGGCATTGCCGGATCGTTCAAATCCGTGCCAGCCGGGCGAGGTATTGCGAACGCCTCGTCCCTCGGAAGCCCACGCTCGGGAAGCGCCCATTGCAGAGGAGCCGCCGCGCATTCCACCGTAGGAACCGCGGCCACCTTCGAAGCCGTGCCCTCCGCCGGAACCATAGCCACCGCCGCGGTAGCCGCCATACGAGCCGCCGTGATAGCCACCACCGGAAGAACCGCCCCCGTGGAAGCCGCCTCCGCCGGAGAATCCTCCACCTCCGCCGTGAGAACCCCCGCCTCCGCCTCCACCGTGGCCACCGCCGCCATGCTGAGCGAGAGCAGGGATTGGCGCGCAAATAAGCGCTATGGAAGCGATTGTCGCGAGAAGAGCATTCGACAAGGTGGATTTCCGCATGAGATTTACCTCCACCGACAACGGCGGTTGGCTGCCTGGGGGGCGCACCGCCTGAATCAATCGTACTCCTAGTTTGGAGTCTCAATCCAGCGCGGAAGTTGTCCGGCTGGGCTGGGAAAGCCTCACGGCTGCGGAACGGCAGCTATGGCCCCCGGTTCTGGCTCCATCCGCTGGAGGACGAGGCTGTCGACCTGCGTCCAGAGATGGGGATCGCACTCGCTCTGCATATGATCGGGAGTGAATGTGCGATCGAACCAGGAGGTTCCTTCGCACTTCACCGGCTCCTGGCGATAGTCGAAGCGGTAATTGCCAAGAATCTGAGTCTTCGATCGATCGGCAGCGGCAATATGCGCGCGGCCATGGACGATGCCGTGCGGCTGGTAGAAATTCACGGCTGCGGCAACGTTTTCGGGGATGACGCTGTCGTGCTGCCAGGGCTTGGCTACGCTATCGACTTGGACCGTCAAAAGGACGGGGATGCCGACGCGATTCAGGTCGCGAGCGAGCAGCACGGTAGCTGAAGCACCCCAGCTGTGTCCGAACAGGATGATGCGGGCTTGGCCTTTTTCTTCGTCACTCAACAGGCCATCGTGATTGCTGTCGAGCAAGCGAAGGATGGTGTTATACGCCGTCTTACGGTGTCGGTTTTCGAAGACGTGAACATAGGAATTCTTAGGAAGATTGCGTTCCGCACGCTGCGCGAAGAGGACTGGTCCCTGATGCGGATTGTCGTGACGGACAAAGCCGCCCACAAAACCGACCAGGATGTAAGAAGGAGACGATGGAGTGTGCTCGACGATGCCCCCGTCCGCGGCGCGAAGAAAGGGCACGGTACAAATGGCCGCAAGGGTGGCGGCCAAAATACGGGATCGCGTGAGACCGGGCACGCGGAGGCTCCTTGTTCTCAGATGTTCGTGCTGCTGCCGGGGTTGCGGAAAAATTTGGCCGGCCGGCAGCTTCCCCAAGCCGGCGAAGAGGAAGGCCAAAAGCGGCTTCCAACAAGGCTTCTGGACTCTCCGAACCCGGCAGACAGTCTACACCTGCTTGTCAAGAGGGCGGAAGGCTTTCGGTCCAGAAACGAAGCGGTTGCCGGAAAGGATGTAGCGCAGGGGATGGTCGGCGGCCTTCGTGATGCCGATGCGGGGGGTGAGCGCGATCTGGCGAGCTTTGAAACCGTCATTGCCGATCCAGAGGGTGCTGGCCGGCGAAGTGAGATCAGTGCCGTTATCGCGTTCGCGCGTGATGCAAAAGGCTTCACACAGGCGGCCGGGGCCGCTCGTGAGCTTGGGCAAGTCCTTTTCCCCGTGCAGTTTTATTCCGCGGGCAGCGGCCATTTTATCTACACCGGAGAGTGGTTCCACGGCGCGGAAAAGGACACCTCCGGCGCGGCCTTCCGGCTCGCAGGAAACGTTCAGGCAATAGTGATTGCCGTAGATGAAATAGATGTAGGCGTATCCGGGTGGGCCGAACAGGACGGCGTTTCTTAGTGTTTGACCGGCAGCGGAATGAGCAGCTGGATCGCCTTCTCCGAGGTAGGCTTCGACTTCCACGATGCGCGCAGTGAGGGTCACATCTTCCGTGTGGCGGACCAATACTTTTCCCAGGAGATCACGAGCTACGCGCCGCGGGTTGCGCGCGAAGAAAGCCCGTTCCAGCGGGTGAATTCGGACAGGCGGTGACGAGGATTGCGGCGGCGCCATGCAGCAGTATGGTAAATCGCGCGGGGCAGGTTCAGTGTGACCGTCAATTGCGCGTGTCTTACGTTCTATTGGAACGCAATGACGACTTTCGCCCGGGCGTGTCCTTCTTCAGCGTAAGCGAGGGCGGCGGCGGTTTCATCCAGCGGATAGCGTCGGTCGATCTCCGGGGTGAGTTTTCCGGCCTTGATGAGTTCGCAAAGGGTCGTCAGGTCGTCTCGATTCATTTTCGCAATGAAGAATGTAAACTTCTGCCTGATGAACGGCGACCACGCGAATGCTTTTAGCACTCGGGTAAGCACGGCCCCGAGTTCCTTCGGCGCTCCAGCCATGACACACTTCCCATTTGGACCCAGAACGCGTCTCATTGCTGACAATGTGCGGTTCCCCACGTTATCGAGAAGCAGGTCGTAACGTTCGCTGTCCTGAGTGAAGTCATCGCAGGTATAGTCAATGATCCGGTCGGCACCGAGCGAGCGCACCAATTGGACATTCTTCGTGCTGCACACGCCAGTTACGTTGGCTCCAAACGATTTCGCAATCTGCACGGCAAAGGTGCCGATTCCTCCCGCCGCGCCGTTAATCAAGACATTCTGCCCCGGCTGAAGGTGTCCTTTGTCGCGAAGCCCCTGCAACGCGGTAAGCCCTGCAACCGGCACAGCAGCCGCTTGATCGAAGCTCAGGCTTTCCGGCTTCCTGACTAACTTGGATTCAAGAGCACAGGCGTATTCGGCAAAGGCCCCTTTGCAGAGGCCGAACACGGCATCGCCGAGCTTGAACTGCGTCACAGCTCCTCCGACCGCTGCTACCTGGCCAGCGACATCGACGCCGGGCCGATGGCTCTTCATGCGCCAGTCCAGAGGATTGACGGAAGCGGCACGAACCCGTATGACGACTTCGTTGTTCTTCGGAACCGGCTGTTCGAGGTCCTTTATTTCAAGGACCTTTCCGGCTTTGGCTTTGGCGTAAACGGCGGCTTTCATTTGGGCTGAGACAGTAGGCCTTCGATCTGCCCGATTCGGATGCAACGAGTAACGCCGAATCTATCAATGAGCTCTGTGGGGATGTTACAACAGTCAGCTAATACTGCTCGATTCTGGCTAATGCAGCCTTGAGAAATTCTGCACCCAACCAGCGAATGCGAGCCACGGCATTGTTAACAGGTCAGCATGACCGGAATCCGGTCACAACGAGTTATGAAAAGAGGTCCCAGACCTGTGTGCCATGAGTAAAATCGAGAGTGGCGTCGAGAAGGCGCAGTGGCTTTAGTCTCCCGGTGGTAATTGACGGGGCTTGCGCCTCGTCCCCTCAGTCCGGTTTGGCTTGGCTCTGTTTCCTGTTGCCGGGTAGGCCCGGGGAAGTTCGCCCCGAGCCTCCCACAGATCCGGACGTGAACCTCTCGATTCATCCGGCTCGTGCCACCCTAAAGAAGGCTGCCGCCTTCCATCAAGACAAGGAGTTCCTCCGGTTACCCGTTGACTCCATCCTGACGTGGGCGGCCTGCCGCCTTCGCTCCACGGGAATTACCCCGCTTCCTCGCTACTACGCAGCAGTGCGCCCCTGGCCAGTGCGTCGGTACTTTCCAGTTACGATCCCGAGGCCGGAGGTTCGGACGTGAGCGCCGGCCCAGCCGCGCGACATGCAACTTGCCATGCGATTGACCCTTTGAAAAAGCAACGGCAACGGAATCTATCTGCGGAGCGGCACATTGCAGTTCAAACGACGTGGCCTATACTCGAACGTAGTACCTTGCAGCACTGAGAAACTCTTTAGATCAATGCCTAGACAAAAGAAAGATTTCCAGTTTCCGCTCACCGCGACCGATCCGATTCTTGTATCAGGAAAGTCGGACCATTCCTTACGAAAACTCTTGTATGACTTTTTCACGGTTTCCTCTCGCATGGAAACTGTCAAACGCTATCTGGGGGAAAGGTTGGGTCTCACCGGGCCACAATACACCATCATGATGGCCGTGGCCGAACTCCAGGGAAAGATTGGGGTAAGCGTTGGCCGAGTTGGCGAATACCTGCACGTGACGGGTCCCTTCGTGACCATGGAGTCGGGAAAACTTATTAAAAAAGGCCTTCTGGAAAGGCGCTCCGACCTCCAGGATCGGCGGCTTTCTCTTCTTTCCGTTGCTCCGAAGGGGGCAAAAGCGCTCCAATCTCTGTTTCCGGAGTTGCAACAAATCAACGACGTGTTCTTTGAACTAGACTCGCGCCCTGAGTTTGAACGTTTGTGCAAGACTTTGGAAAAGCTGGTTGGGAACAGCCAGCGTGCTCTCGCGCTGATCAATGCGACTCGCGGCGATCCGCGGCTAACGCTCAACCACGGTAAGGTGGCTGTCGGCCGCCATCGGTAGATTTTCCAGAGCAGCCAATACCGCTAAAAGCATAGCGGTTATCTTCTCCGTTCTTCCTTCAGGTCTTCGTCAGCCGAGCGCTAACTAAAATAGATAATTAACTTATCTTTCTATATTGACAGATGGATGCGTTTGAAGTAGATTGGCAATCCCCAAGTGAGAATCTGCTCTGGGCCCCCGCTAAGCTCACCCTGGTCGAATTCAAGTGAAACTTCCGCGATAGCGGCTCTGCTAAGCCTCAGGAGGCTTTTATGCAGCGCAAGAGACTGTGCTTCCCATCCATTTTGGCTTTGATGGCTGTGGCCATCACGTTCAGCCTGGCGGTGAACGCCCAGGCACAAACCGTAACCTTCCTCGCCAACTTCAATGGCGATAACGGGAATTCCCCCAACGCGGTGATCCAAGCGACAGATGGGAATTTTTACGGCACCGCGTATTCAGGCGGTGCTTCCGACCGGGGGAATGTCTTTCGAATGACGCCCAGTGGATCGCTCAAGACGATTTACAGTTTCTGTTCGACCGATTGCAACGACGGGAGCGGACCATACTCGCTCGTGCTCGGAAGCGACGGGAACCTTTACGGAGTGGTGATCTACGGTGGCGTGGGGCTCTCCGGAACCCTTTACCGGCTGACGCTAGGCGGCGAGTTCACCCTGCTCCATACCTTCTGTTCCGACTCCACATGCAGCGACGGCGAGAATCCCAACGGGATCGGTCTGGGCAGCGATGGGAATTTTTACGGCACGACCGCATACGGTGGAAAATTCAATAACGGTGTGTTCTTTCAGATCAGCCCGACGGGAAAGTTCAAGGTCCTTCACTCTTTTTGTGCGCTCTCGGGCTGCCTTGATGGCTCATTCCCGCTGTGGCCAATCCAGGGACAAGATGGAAACTTTTATGGCACAGCGGCCCAAGGGGGAACGTCGGGCGCGGGGGTGATTTACAAGCTAAGCCCAGGCGGCGATTACCAGGTGATCTACAATTTCTGCTCTCATGGCGACTGTGCCGATGGCGGGGTCATTCTTCCCTTGGTCCAGGATGCGAAGGGAAAACTCTTTGGCGTAACCTCCTTCGGCGGCGTCCACGGATCCGGAACCGTCTTCGAGCTGACCGGTGAACATCAATTCAAAATCCTGCACAGCTTCGATTCTTCTGTGGACGGGGGCTATCCTAACGCAGGAGTTACGCTGGCCAACGACGGAAATCTCTACGGGGTGAACCTCGAGGGGATGTACGGGGACGGCACCATGTTTGAGATTACTCCCGAGGGAGTCTTTACTCTTCTGTATACGTTTGATGTTAGTGGTAACGCGCCATACGTGCCGCTTTTTCAAGGCTCTGATGGCTTGTTATACGGAAGCACAGACCCCTACACCGGCAGCAGCAATGGCACTGTCTTTTCATTGTCCAACGGTCTCAGTCCGCTAGTGGAAACCGTCCCGACTGCTGGGAAAGTCGGCAAACGCATTCTCATTCTCGGCAACAATCTGACCGGAACGAGCAGCGTTACGTTTAACGGCGTGCCGGCGGAGTTTACGGTCGAGAAAGATTCCTTCATCCGAGCGACGGTCCCAGCGGGCGCCACTACGGGCACCGTTTCAGTCGTCACTCCATCGGGAACGCTGAACAGCAATCCGCAGTTCGTCGTGACGAAGTAGCAGTCGCGAACGGGCCCGGGGCGGAGACCCCCTCGGCGTTCGGGCCCGTCTTTTACTCATCTTCTGTATCGCCTCGCGGAGGCATCTTTTACGAGGATATTTCGATGAAAAGTTCAAAGACGTTCCGTACGCTTTGTCTCGCATTCCCATGCGCAGCTTTCACTTTCAGCCTGGCGGTGTGCGCCCAGGCACAGACGGTTGACTTCCTCACCCAGTTCAGCGGCGGTCAGGGATCCTCGACAGGCGTCGTCCAGGCGACGGACGGAAACTTTTACGGCGCCGCCGGCGGCGGGGCTAACGGTCTCGGTCAGCTCTTCCAAATGACTCCCACCGGAAAACTGAGCACGATCTACAGTTTTTGTTCACTGCCAGGCTGCGCCGACGGGGAGTACCCGGGCCCGGCTCCTATTCTCGGCAGCGACGGAAACCTGTATGGCGTAACCGACGGTGGCACGACCATCGGGTCCACCTTTTACAAGGTCACGCTTGATGGCCAACTGACGACGCTCTACACCTTTTGCGCTAGTTCGTGTGCCGACGGAGTGTTTGCGAACGGCGTCGTCCAGGGCACCGACGGCAATTTCTACGGTACGACGGCAGTCAGTGGAAATGGTGGTGGCGGCACGATCTTTCGGATCAGCCCAACGGGCCAGTTCAACTTGCTCTACACGTTTTGTTCGCTTGCGAAGTGCGCAGACGGCTCAACTCCATACTTCCCGCCAGTCCAGAGCAGCGACGGAAACTTCTACGGCACGACCTATGAAGGGGGAGTGGCAGGAGGCGGTGTCGTGTATGAACTAACCTCTTCAGGAACCTACAAGGTACTTCACAACTTCTGTGGTCAGAGTGGGATGAACTGTAAGACAGGCGGAAATCCGAGCACAGTCATCGCGGATAACAAGGGGAATATTTTTGGTACCAGCGTGTACAGCGACGAAGTCGCATTTGAGATCACATCGAATCACCAATACCGCGTCTTGTACACGTTCGGTGCCGGTGAAGGCAGTCCGTTTACCGGATTGACGTTAGCCAGCGACAGTAATTTCTACGGAATGACCCAGGACGGCGGCGGCCGACGGGAAGGGACCATTTTTAAGATCACTTCCGCCGGTAAGTTCACAACGCTCTTCGTCTTCGGATGTTGCAACCAAGGCTACGACCCGTCTCCTGGCCCGCTCTTTCAGGGCACAAGTGGCATCCTCTACGGCGCTACGCTTTACGGCGCCCCTCCCTGCTGCTATGGCACGATCTTCAGCCTCTCCGACAGCATTCCCCCGCTGGTGGAAACCGTTCCCGTGGCCGGTAAGGTCGGCCAGAGCGTGCTCATCCTTGGCAGCGGCCTGACGGGATCAAGCAGCGTCAAGTTCGATGGTGTGAAGGCCTCGTTTACGGTGGAGTCCGACACCTACATCAAATCAACCGTTCCCGCAGGCGCGAAGACTGGCACCGTTTCCGTCGTCACTCCGACAGGAACGCTCAATAGCAATCCGCAGTTTGTCGTGACGAAGTAGATGTCGCGAACGGGCCCCGGGCGGAGACCCCCTCGGCTTCGGGCCCGTTTTTTACCCATTTTCCGTGTTGCCTCGCTGAGGCATTTTCTTACGAGGATATTTCGATGAAAAGTTCAAAGTCTTCTCTCACACTTGCGATCGTATTCGCATGCGCGCCTCACCCTAAGCCTGGCGGTGTGCGCCCAGGCACAGACGGTTGACTTCCTCACTCAGTTCACTGGCAATTCTGGAAACGCTTCAACGGTTATTCAGGGCACGGACGGAAACTTTTACGGCTCAGCCAGCAATGGCGCTTACGACCAAGGGCAGATCTTCCGCATGACGCCCGACGGAGAGCTCACTACGATCTACAGTTTCTGCGCCCAAACCGGCTGCCCGGACGGAAGCTTTCTGGATCGAAGCCCCATCCTCGGAAGCGATGGAAACCTATACGGGGTGACCGGGGGTGGCGGGAACAGTAGTGGCTCGGGAACCTTCTACAAAATGACCCTCGAAGGCGAGATTACGACTCTCTACACCTTCTGTCCCAATGCCGGATGCGCCGACGGCCAGGCCCCCCGCGGAATCATCCTGGCGAGCGATGGAAATTTCTATGGCACCACCGAAGTGGGAGGAAAGTTCTCTGAAGGCACGATCTTCTCGATCAGTCCGACTGGCACGTTCAAGTTGCTCCACACGTTTTGTTCGCAATCGAATTGCGACGGTGGTGGACGTCCGCAATCCACGCCAGTCCAGGGTATCGACGGCAACTTCTACGGCACAGCGTACGAGGGCGGCAGCCATAACGGCGGCGTCATCTACTACCAGATCACCGCAACAGGGACCTTCAAAGTGCTCTACAACTTCTGTAACTATTAGACGTCCTGCCCGACTGGCGCCAATCCGATGGCGCTCCTGTAGGATTCGAATGGAAACTTCTTTGGTACCGCTGCCTTTGGAGGCATCAACATCCAGGGAACTGTGTTCGAGCTCACAGCGAAAAATCAGTACAAGATCGTGCACTCGTTCCTGGGTTACGACGGTTCAGTCCCCACTTCGGGATTGACGCTGGCCAGCAACCGCGCTCTCTATGGAGTGACCCACGGCGGAGGCGGCCCCAAAGAAGGCAACATTTACAAAAGTGACCTCAGCGGGTGTGTTCAAGTCGATCTACGTCTTCCGGGGTAACGAAGGCTACGATCCGGTTTATAGCCTTTTTCAGGGCACCGATGGCAATCTCTACGGAACCACGACCTACGGCCCGTTCCCTTGTTGCTATGGCACGATTTTCAGCGTCTCCGACGGCATGAGCCCGCTGGTCGAAACCGCACCCGTAGCAGGCAAAGTCGGCAAGCAGGTCATCATCCTTGGAGATGGCCTGACTGGATCGACCAGCGTCAAATTCAACGGTAAGTCAGCGGCGTTTCAGGTCGTTTCGGATACCGAGATCACAGCAACCGTTCCCTCGGGAGCAACAACCGGGAAGGTGTCTGTGGTCACCCCGTCTGGAACGCTCAACAGCAATCCGCAGTTTGTCGTGACGAAGTAGTTCCTGTAATCGCGATTACACTCTAAAGCCCCACTCCGGGTCGATGCATTATGAAAAAGCGCCCCGCTTCAAAGGGAGGCGGCTGTGACGGGCGCCGCCTGCGCTGCGGTGTAGGCGGTGGGAAGAACTGCAGAAGGGCATAGGCAAATCGTCTGGAGAATGGCATTTTACCTTGAGGGAAAGACAACCGTTGGCACGAATGATCTTTCCCCCAAGGAGGCAACTCAAAATGAGTCACGACGTCAAATATATCGGAATGGACGTGCACAAGGAAGCGACCGTGATCGCTGTGCTGAACGGCACGGGGAAGCTGGTGATGGAGTCGGTGATCGAAACCAAAGCCAGCAGCATTCTGCAGTTTCTCCACGGTCTACGGGGCGAGCTGCATCTGACCTGGGAAGAAGGCACCTGGGCGGCCTGGCTGTACGATCTGCTGCAGCCACAGGTGCAGCACATTGTGGTGTGCAATCCGCGGCGCAATGCCTTGTTAAAGGAGGGCAGCAAGAGCGACAAGGTGGATGCGCAGAAGCTAGCCGACTTGTTGCGCACCGGGATGCTGCGACCGGTCTACCACGGGGAAAACGGACTACGAACCTTGCGCGAGCTGGGGCGGAGTTATCAGACCATCAGCAAAGATTTGACGCGCGTGATGAATCGCCTGAAGGCGCTGTATCGCGGTTGGGGCATTCCTTGTGCCGGCACCCAGGTCTATGCTGCGCGCGCTCGAGAGGAATGGTTGAGCAAGATTCCGCACGCCGGGGTGCGCCGCCGGGCGGAGCTGCTCGATCAACAGCTGGATGGATTGCAGGCCTTGCGGCGAGAGGTGCGGCCCGAGTTTTTGGCCGAGAGTCGAAAACACAAGGCCACGAAACTGCTGCGCCAGATTCCCTGCATTGGTCCGATTCGAGCCGCCCGCTTGATCGCGCTGATGCAAACCCCGCACCGGTTCCGCAGCAAGCGGCAACTCTGGACCTACAGTGGGCTGGGCATTGAGACGCACGACAGTGCGCAATTCCGCTTTGTGAGCGGACAACTGCAACGCTCCAAGAAACCTCAACAGCTCCGTGGGCTGAATCGAAATCACAACCACGAGATGAAAGAGATCTTCAAGAGTGCGGCCACCCGGGCCAGCTGTGGCAGGGGACCGTTCTACGATTTCTACACGGGTTTGCTGGCCAAGGGGATGAAGCCGGAGATGGCGCGTCTGACGCTGGCGCGCAAGATCGCGGCCATTACCTTGACACTTTGGAAAAAGGAGGAACGTTTCGACGCCGAACAACTGAAAACGCAAGCAGCTTGAGCATCGAATAGAACCCAGGTAATCGCCCAAGGTTTTCATGCCTCGGTGGTAGCCAATCGGTTCTTGCGATGCTCCGGTTCGAGGGAGAGTATCCATTCACTCATTCAGGCACTCTGTGTGCTGTAGTTCAGCACCGAGTCTCCGGGTCAATCCTATGCCCCCTCGGATAACCGAAAAAAGCTATAGGCCTCGAGCCTCACATAGGATCTTGGTTGGCACTTAAGCCAACGCTTAGCTTGCGTAGCTTCGCAACCGAACGGCGTCGTGCGCCACTGACTTCATGAAACCGTCGAGTTGGGACCAGCAACCGGGGTTGGCATCGCCCCGGGAAAGTGCGGCGAGCCAAAGCGACCAAACCAATAACCCCTCTAAGAATGAGGTGAGGAATGAGGTGGGGCTGGATGTAAATCACCACGCCCGCATCTCTCAGAGGGGCGGGGAGAAGCTTTCTTACTTGACATCCTTTTTCATAGGATGAGTGAACTCGCGATTTTTCAACAGCTACCAGAAACCGTCGCACTATTTGCGCTTTGAATCTGCGAGTGGCGGCTTGCCTAGTGGGGATTTAGCACCGTCCGAGTACCACTCACTGACTTCTGCTAATGCGGATGTTAATTCTGATCACTGTCGATGTGGTGCGCTTCGCGACGTGGAGAAAGGCGGAACACAAAATTTGCACCCAAACGAATGCCGTTCTGCGGCTCCACGGCACCACTCGAGCCCAAAAAGTGCGCCCGCAGGTAATCGACATTGAAGCGAACAGCATAGGATGAGGAGAGGTTGCGTTCAATTCCGGCTCCAATTGCCCAGGAAAAGCGTGACTGCCATCCCCTGTAATACACCTGATTCACCGGAACGGAGCCATCCACCATGCTCATGCCCGCAAGTGCTCGAACGAGAAACCGCATATCACGTTTATGAGCGGCAATAAACACCGGACCTGCGAAGGCACTCAGAACGGAGCTGGTATGTCCGGACTCGAGATCTCTTCCAGCACGAACATAGCTGGAATCCAAAGTCGCCGCCCAACTCGGATTCAAGTTGAGCATTCCGCTGGCCTCAACGCCGTTCAAATGGACTGCCGGCTTTCCTGAAAAATCCAAGTTGAGGTAGCTGTAGCCTACAGCGATGTCACCCGGAGTGATTTCGGCGGCAGGCGCGGGACCGCTGCGGTCATCTTGCGCGAATAAATGAGTAGCAAGCACGACCGAGAGGATGGCCAACTTTATTAGAAGCCGCAAATCACTCCTTTGAGCTTTCAATGCCATTTCAGTGAACGCTCAGAACAGCGGTTCCGCTCACATCTTGCATGGTCGCGGTCACGACGGATCTGCCGGAGCTGGCGCTTTTTGCGACGCCTCCGGTCAGAGTCGCCACGTCTGGCTCGGATGATGCCCAGGTTACCCAAGGCGTGACATCCATGGTCGTACCATCGCTGAAATCAGCCACGGCCCTGAACTTGGTGGAACCGCCCAGTTTCAGGGCAGCAGCCGAAGGCGATACCGTCAACGAACTGGCCTTGGCGCCTGTGACGGTCAGCAGGGCTGATCCGCCCTGCCCATTAAACACTGCAACAATGGTCGAAGTTCCAGGTGCGAGCCCGCTGGCATTGCCGGCGAAGATGGTCGCGACCGAGGGCTGCGACGACGTCCAGAACGCGAAATCTGTCAGGTCTTGAGTTTTGCCATCGGCGAACGTTCCCACCGCGGTGAAAGCAACTCCGGTTAGCGCGGGGATGCTAGCGGTTGCGGGCGAAACCTGTATCCCGGTCAGTCGAGGGTTGACCACAATCGCGCTCGTTCCCGTAACTCCGCCGAATTGTGCGGAGATGACCGCGTTTCCTCCAGCGACCGCGGACACGTTGCCGCCGTTGTCGACCGAGGCGACTTCCGCGTCCGAGGAACTCCAGGTAGCGTTATCCGTGATCACCTGTGTAGTGCCGTCGCTCAGGGTCGCGGTGGCAACGCAGCTCAGCATAGTATTGGGCGCCATTTCGGCAGTAGACGGGGTGACGGAGATCGAAGTGATCGTCGCAGTCGACACGGTGAGCGGCGCTGAGCCAGTGACTCCGTTGAAGGTGGCGGAAATGTTGGCTGTGCCTGGACTGACCGCAGTAGCGGTAGCCGTGGCATCGATCGTGGCGACCGCAGTGTTGTCCGAGCTCCATGTCGCGTCGCTCGTGATGTCCTGAAAGGTGTTATCGCTGAAATGGCCAAGCGCGCTGAAATCCAGCGTGGTCGCCACTGCAATGGTCTGCGCCTGCGGGCTAACAGAAATGGACACGATGGTCGCATTCGTAACGTTGAATGTGGTGGAACCAGTGACGGATCCGAGGGTTGCGGTGATAGTCGTCGTTCCCGGAGTCAGACCTCTCGACATACCACCGTTAATGATCTGCACCACGGCCGTGTTGGAGGATGCCCAAGTCACCTGCCGGGTCAGATTCTGAACGGATCCATCGGAATAGTTACCGAGCGCATGAAATTGTTCGCTCGTCGAAACTGCGATGCTCCCGTTTGCCGGCACGATCGTGATCGAAGTCAAGGTAGAAGACTGGACGGTGAGCGATGTGCTGCCAGTGATTGAGCTGGAGGTCGCCGAGATCGTGAGCGAACCAAGGGCGAGAGCCGTGACTAGTCCGCCACCGCTGATCGATGCCGCGCTGGGGTTCGAGGAACTCCAAGCGACCGACCCAGTAATGTCCTTCGTGCTCTGATCGGAAAATGTTCCCGTGGCCGTCAACTGATTCAGCGTGCCGAGAAAAACCTGTGAATTGGCTGGGGTTATGGCAATCGAGACCAGAACTGCATTGGTCACCGTGAACGTGCCGCTGCCGGTGACTTCTGACAACGTTGCAGTGATCGTCGACGAACCGGTCGAATGGCTGGTCCCCAACCCAGAACCTGAAACTGTCGCCACGTTGGTGTTGGAGGAAGACCAGGCGACCGAGGCAGTAATATCCTGGGTTGATCCATCACGGTAATGGCCGGTCGCCGTGAATTGTTGGGTTTCCCCCAACGGAACAGAGGGCCCGGATGGCGTGACTTGGATCGATTGCAGGTTTCCGCCAATACCCGGGGCGAAGCTGCCGGCGCCGCAACCGCTCAGCAAGCCGAGGCACAACAAAGCAGCACAGGCTGCATGCGCCTTGATGAGGTGTTTCCATCTCTTCGATCCGGAAAATCTGAGCATTTCAAATGAAGGGTCGGGAATCATTATGCGCAGCCAAAGGCTTCGGCGGAAACCTGTCAAATCAGAGATTCTGTTCCACCCCATTGATGGGCGGCGAATGTGTTCATTGTAGGGCTGGCTGCTGGTGGCAAACAATTGCACGAACGTGTACGTTACTTCGGATTTTTGAGGGAGTTCTGAAGGCTTCACCCCCATCTGATTCGATCCATCGAGGTGGGGGGGAGTCTTTCGTCTCGCCTCTTAACCCTGGGAAGCTTTTTCCGCGCCTTAAACAGACCAATCCAACGAAAGCCCGTTCCGGCCAGCGGCAGGGGAAACGGGTTCAGGAACCAACTGCAGGGTGCACACTGAAGTTTGCAAGCAGCGGTGAACGAAGCGAACAGCGCAGCATTGCAATTCGCTTGCGCCTGCTCCTCCATATCACGACGGCGAGATTGTGTTCGCTCATCGCAATGTGCGGCAGTACCGTCTTCGAAACGCCCGCCGAATACAAGTCGCCGCCTCACGGCGTTGCGATAGCGCAAGCTGGCGCCGTCTGTTCGCCTCGCAGCCGGGTCAATGAGCACTATGGGAATTTTTCACCAACTGAGGAGTAGTTTCCGGGTTGCCGCCCATCTGGGAGTTGGTCGATTCGTAACACAACGGCGTTTGTGGAGAGTATCGTGCAATCGCGATGTCGAGTATTCATGTGTTCATTCGTCTTGCTCCGGCTTTTAAGCTAGAAGATTTGGTACGTGCGATCAGGCGGGAGGCATCATCTTTGTCTATGATTCGTTCAAGATGAGGAACCGGACGCATGAATAAAGCGGATGGCCAGGGCACAGCAGACCGCCTCACTGGAATTGTCGCGAACTCCCTAGACACGCCGGCGAAAACGCAAGATCTGGCGCGCCAAGCGTATCAAAGCCGCACGCAGTTCCACAGGTTGTTCCGAACCGTGGTCGAAGAAACTCCGGCAGCCATGCGACGACGGCTACTGCTGGAAAGAGCTGCCTATCAACTGGCGCATACAGGAGTGTCGGTCACGGACGTCGCCCTGGACGCCAACTACGGTTCGTTGGAGGCGTTCACTCGCGCTTTCCGAAAAGCTTTCCGGATTTCTCCCAGCCTCTACCGCCGGATGCGTGATCCGCACTTTCACCTGCCGGCGTCCAACAAAATTCACTTTTTTGCCCCTGGTTCATCCACAAAAGGAGGAAGCGACATGGATTTATTCGATCGTTTTGCAGGCAACGACTCCTGGCATACGCGGCGTTTGTTGGAATACGCGCGTACTTTGACAGAGGAACAATTGGATCGGCCGCTGCCCATGGTCATAGAACTGCTGCCCTGGCGGGAGTCGAATAAGAATCTACGGCAGCTCTTAGAAAACATTATCTTCACGAAAGAAGTTTGGACCGCCGCGCTGTCCGGAGTCGACATGGATATGAACGGCCCTCCCAAATCGCAGAGCTCCCCGCAGGCGATGCTGCAAAGGCTCGACAAGACCGATGCTGAACTGCATCGTATTTTCAGTGGCATCCGAAACCGCTCCGCATGGGATGATACGTTCGTCGACGCTCTGTGCGAGCCGGCTGAGACCTTCACGTTCGGCGGCGTCTTCGCCCACATCATGACATTCAACGCGCACCGCCGGTTGATGGCCTTGGACGCTCTGCGCCATCTTGGCGTCCAAACCGAGGGTTTCGGCGATCCCATGGAGTATGAGGAAAGTGTGGCTCCCTGGAACCAGCGGGTCGCTGTCAAAACGCCGTGACGATGAGAACGGAATTTCTGCGATTCAACGGCGCTGTCGAGCGCGATCCCGCGATCGATGCGTGGATGAAAGCGCATGCAGGTGGATTGGGAGCCATCGCGCATCAGTGGTTTGAGGTGATGCGAAAATGCGGGGACGAAGTCCGGGAGCTTTTGCATGACGGCTGTCCGGTTGCATGTTTGGGAGATGCGCCCTTCGGCTACGTCAATGTATTCACTTCGCACGTAAACGTGGGGTTCTTTCACGGCGCAGCGCTGCGGGATCCTGCGCGCTTGCTGCAAGGCACCGGAAAGTTCATGCGCCATGTCAAGCTGAGACCGGGAACGGCCACAAACGCCGCAGAGCTGAGCAGGCTCATCGGTGCGGCGTATGCGGATATAAAGGAGCGGGTCGAAAACGGCTAGCTCAGAGAACGGCCTTGGGAGGCCGACGCGGAGGTGAACCGCCAGACGAGTAACGATATGTCGCATAGTGGTTTGCGGATCGTGGGCGGACGAGTAAACCGGAATGTATGGTCCGCCGCTTTGTTGCAAGCGAAAAATGAGGGTGACAGGTTAGTCTGCGCAAATGTATTCGGCCTTTATTGGAGCACAAGGCTCCTGGCCATGATGGAATGCGCTGCGCTCTCGTCCTATTTAGTTAGGCAGCCTGGAAAGGCTTTTCCGGTTTGCAGGTTTCGGGAGCGCCGGGTTCGACCGTTGTGCCATCTCATAGTTCGCCAGCAGACCTGGCAGAAATCATCAACTCCGTAGTAGCCGCTGGTCTGTAGACGTGGGAATCGCGAATGCGATTTCCAAGCCTGGCCTCAGCCAGGCGTCATCTGCAGGCCAGTTACGCGGTCGCCGCATCGGCCAACATCGGGGGCCGATAGGGTTCATTCTTGGCGAGCACGGCCCAGGCCATGCGTGCCAGCTTGTTCGCTAAGGCCACTGCGGCCACGTTACGGTGGGTGCGTGCTGTGAGTTGGGCCAGCCATGCACTCAGACCGGAAGATTGCTTCGCGCTCTGTTGCAGGACGGCGCGAGCCCCGTGCACGAAGAGTCTTCGCAAGTAAGAGCTCCCGCGTTTGCTAATCCCAAGCAGCTTTTGCTTGCCACCGGTGGTATATTCGCCCGGGACGATTCCGAGCCAGGCTGCGAACTCTCGCCCCTTCTTGAAAGCTGCTCCGTTGCCGATCGCGGCAATGATTGCGGTCGCCGTAATCGGTCCGATGCCAGGGATCGCCACCAATCGTCGGCAGGCTTCGTTCTCGCCGGCAGTCTTCTTGATCACCGCATCGGCTTCGTCGATCCGCATTTGCAGGTGATCGAGCTCCAGCTTCAGTTGCGCCAGCAGCACGCGCAATGCGCCTGATAACTCGGGGCTGGCGTCTTCCAGGATCCCGGGCAAGGCCTCATCGACATGGCACCGTCCCTTGCGCAAAGTGATTCCACGTTCGAGCAGCAAGCCACGAATCTGGTTGATGACTGTTGTGCGACGCATCACCCAACGTTCACGCACTCGATGCAGGGACTGTAGATCCAGTTGGTCATCGCTGTTGATCGGTACGAAGCGCATCTTCGGCCGCCCGACTGCCTCGGCGATTGCTTCAGCGTCAATGTAGTCGCTCTTGTTGGTCTTCACGTACGGCTTCCCATACTGAGACGGCATCAGCCGTACCTCATGACCCTGCTCTCTCAGTGCCCGGCCTGGAAAATGCGCCCCTCCGCAGGCTTCCATGCCAATCAATTCGACCTGCAGGTTCGCCGTGAAGTGCAGCAGTTGTTTGCGCGAAACTTCTTGCGCACCACAACCTCGCCGCGCAGGTTGAGCCCAACCAAATGAAAGACTGTCTTGCCGAGATCAATGCCGATCGTGTGTAGTTCCATGGGATACCTCCTCCGTGCGCCTCTTATACCCCAGCGGTGCAAAGGCGGCGGACCATCCCATTAGTTAATCTCAACTGGCCCTAACAGGCCCGTGCCGATGTGGGTGAAAGCGGATTCCTCAACGGCTTAACGCCGTTTCGGAATGACAAGAATCCAAGAGTTTTGTGATTCCGAGGCGTTGATCAAAATCTCTAGATCGGCCTCGGTTCGGTGTTGCGCGCGGTGGTGACGTTGGACGGCGGGTCGTCAAACGATTTGCCAGGTTCGTGCGCCACCTTTTCGTGTTTGGTGCCGACCTTGCGGATGGCGTCGTGCCAGCCGTCGTCCCAGGCGATGTGAGCCTCGCCATCCACCCACGTCCAGGTGCCGTGCTCCTCGCCGAGCGTTTTCTTGGCGTCTCCAGTGGGTTCAAGGGTAATGAAGAACTTGTCTCCGTTGCCCTCGCCAACTTCCCATTTGCCGATGTAGTGATTGCGAGAGGGCATCATGCCGGTCAGGGAGGGCTCACCGAATTCGATGCGGTCGATCGCGGCGGCCAGCTTTTCGTGGTGACCGTCTTTGTAAACGACTTGGGCCGCTTTGAGATCGATGCGCGCGATCTGCGACTGGGCAAAGCTCTGGTGGTGACCGTCTTTAAAAACGATGACGACCATGTCGTGGTCGTCCGACGGCACCGGCGCCGGCTTTGCAACGGCGATAGAAATGGCGAGAAGAATGAAAGAAGCTGCAATGAAGGACGCGAAACCGCGCATTAGATCCTCCTGAACCAGCGAGTGGCGAGACAGAACGCCGCCGCTTTGTGATACGGACGAAAGGGCGAAATAGTTCCCTCTCTTAGTCATTCCGACCGCTGGGAGGAATCTGCTTCGCGCCCGCATCCGCGCGGCTCCGCAAGCGAAAGCAGGTTCCTCAACGGGTAAAACGGCGTTTCAGAATGACAGAGAGTTAAGCCGCGCCCTTGGCCGATTCCTTCAAGTACGCCAGCACTTCCTCAGCGTGGCCTTCGGGCTTCACCTTCTCGAAAATATGCTGGATCTTGCCGTCGGGGTCGATGATAAACGTGGTCCGGGCCACTCCCCAGACCTTTTTGCCGTACATGTTCTTTTCCTTCATCACGCCGAAGGCTCCGGCCACTTTCTTGTCAGCGTCGGCCAGAAGTGTGAAGGGTAGGCTGAACTTGTCCTGAAATTTCTTTTGCGCTTTCGGCGTATCGGGGGATATGCCGAGCAGCACGGCGCCGGTCTTCTGCATCTTCCTGTAAGAGTCGCGAAATTCGCAGGCCTCGATGGTGCAACCGGGAGTGTCGGCGCGCGGGTAGAAGTAGAGAACCACGGTCTTGCCGCGCAGGTCCTTCAGCGCGATTTCTTTTCCGTTCTCGTCCTGCAAAGTAAAGTCGGGAGCCTTATCATTGACCTTCATGGGAGTTTCTCCGGGCAAGTCGAAGTCGAGTGCGAGAAATGCGGGTGTGCCGCCTTCCGTTGCAGTCTCGACGATTTTACACCGCAGGATTTTATTTCGCGGGCGAGTGCTCGCGGCGCTTGCCGTGGGCGTGATCTGTTTTGCTGTGTACGGAGCGGCACAGGAGGAGCGTCCCCAGATTGTTCCCGGAGAGCGGAAAGTCTCGCAGAAAAAAGATCTCGGGCCGCGCGCGCTGGGCGTGCTGCAAATGGCGTCGAACGGGAAGACTTCGCTGGTACCGATCGCGATCCTGATCGATGGGAAGTTCTGGGATGCGACTGCCTACAAGGCTGATCCCGTGCCGATGGCGCTGGATTCGGGCACGGTCTACGAGGGCGAGCGAGCCGGCAATTCGCTTGGCCTATTTACCGTCGGAGCCGCCCTGCACAGCAATTCTGCCAATGCGCCGACTCCGTGGATCGCGACTGGAATCTGGCATCCGGTCGGAATGGAGGAGCCCTCGAAAGCACTCAAGGCCAACATGACTCCGGTTGGAATCGGCAATACTGACGGGCCGCCCCGACTGACTCGTGACCCGAACGCGGGGAAAACTTCGGTGCCTTCGAATACTGCTCCTAACTCTGGAACACCCCCGGTCTCTTCGACGGCGCCTCCTGCGTCCACGCCGAAGCCCAGCAGTTCGGGGGAGGATGACGATCGACCGCGGTTGACCAAGAGTACTCCGGCTCCGTCGGCTGATCCGCCGGCCGCATCGACTGCGCCTGCGCCAAGTCAACCGGCACCAGCATCACCATCGGCGCCGACTCCGGCATCGAAGCCAAGCGATGCCAAGGCAGACGATAGAGCGAATATCCCCGCGTCGGATAGCGGGGCGGGAGAAGGCTTTCGGCCGAAACTCCGCCGAGGAAAGCCCGCCGAATCATTTGCGGATCAGGACATCCCGGGCTACAGCAAGCCCGGAGAGAAGCCTTCCGCATCGGTTGCATCAGGGAAAGTTATCGAAACCGCGGCCGCCAAGAGTGACGTGCAGCTGGTCCCTGCGATTTCGGATGCCAGTGGGCCCGCGCCGCACTCGTTCTCCTATGAGTGGATCAAGGGCGATGAAGGCGATCGCCGCAAGCAACTGATGGACGCTGCCAAGGAGCGCCTGCGCGCGTACCTGACCGCTCAGGCCAAGGGACGCATCACGCCGAAGCCAGAGCATCCGGCGGCAAGTCGGCGGGCGGCCAAGCCTGTCGAGCCTATCTTCGAGAATGTCCAGATGGTCCCGTACGATCTGTGGAACTCAAATCAGGCGGTTATCATTTTCAGCGCCGACGCGCATTTGCCTCCGCCGCCCGCAGGCACGGCGCCTGCCGGCATCGATCCCGACCTTCACTATTCGATTCTGCTGGTCGCCTATCCCGACATTTACAACAACCTGCACACTCTCTATGCGGGAGTGACCGACAAATTCCATCTGGACCTAACGCCGCGGCTCGATCTGATTGATGCCGTCGATGCCGACGGCGACGGACGCGGAGAGTTGCTGTTCCGCGAAACCTCTGACGCGGGCACAGGATGGGTTGTCTATCGCGCAACCGCAGACAAGCTCTGGAAGATGTTTGATAGTTCGAGGCCAGAGTAAAAGCAAAGGCGCGGATGAATCCACGCCTTTGCCTCATCACCGATCGTTTCTCAAGCTTTCACCTTGGCCAATTCGGCCGCCGCGTCGCAGAGGAACTTGTCGACCGCTTCACTGAAGGGCATCTTGAAGTTCGCCGGCCAGTTGGCTTTGTCGGCAGACAGCCTTTGCAGGTTCTCCTCCATGCCCGGGTCGGCCCCGGTAAAGAGCGCCACCAGAGCCGCCCGGCGTTCTGCCAGCCTTTGACCCGCTCCGCTGGTGGGGTCCACTCCCCGAGCGATGGCAGCCTCGGTATCCCGCACCAGGGCGGCCCAACCACGCTCGGACTCCGCCTGCACCTCGGGCGTCCATCGCTTGCGGAGCCCGGCCAGTTGTTCTTCGGTGTAGTACTTCTTCATCCAGTCTTTTCTGGTTTGCATTTGAATCACCTCGATGACCTTGCGGAATGGCTCCCAATCGGGATCACCTCCAGCCGACACGATCCTTTCTGCGTTTTCAATCGTGCGCATCGCCCGCTCGAGATGGTGCTTCTTCTCGACGAGAATGTCGCATTGCTGCCGAAGGGTAGCGCTCAGGTCGATGTCTTTTCGGCGAAGGAGGTCCCGGATTTGGGATAAGGGAAATCCGATGAACTTCAACGCGACAATCTGCTCCAGCCGCGCGAAATCGCGGTCGGTGTACACCCGGTAGCCGCTGCCGGTACGGCCGCTCGGCTTGAGCAACCCGAGGCGATCGTAATGGTGCAGGGCGCGGATGGTCACTCCGGCGCGCTTCGCAAATTCATGGGGCAGGTAGGTCTGGTCCACGGTTCCCATACTCGAGGTTTACGGTCTGACGTTACGTGAGGGTCAAGGAGATTTTAGCTTGCGCTTTCCGCGTTACGTCGTGGAGATTCGTTTGTGTGAAAATAAAGCTTCCGCGACCTTGCAGCGGGTAATTTTTCCCAGGAGCGTAACTTTCGCTTGCGTCTGACGCGCCGCAAATTCCTGCACTCTGCATTGACCGCTGGCGCCCTTGCCGCCGCGCCTGCGGCATTCTTGTCTGGTTGCAGCGTTTCGTCGAAGGCAGGCACGTCTCCCACGGCGAAATCGACTGCCCAGTTCGAAGCCACCGGCAAGACTTCATTTCCCAAGGGATTCTTCTGGGGCACGGCTACCGCTTCTTATCAAATCGAAGGCGCATGGCAAGAAGACGGCAAGGGCGAATCCGTCTGGGATCGGTTTGCGCATACGCCGGGCAAGATCAAAAACGGCGATACCGGGGATGTGGCCTGTGATTCCTATCATCGCTGGCGCGAAGACATCGCCGTCATGCAGGCGATGAATCTCAACAGCTACCGCTTCTCAGTCGCCTGGCCGCGTATTCAGCCGACCGGATCGGGTGCGGCGAATGCGAAGGGCATCGATTATTACAGCCGGGTCGTCGATGCGCTGCTTGAGGCGCATATTCGCCCACTGGTCACGTTGTATCACTGGGATCTGCCGCAGGCGCTCGAAGATGCCGGTGGATGGCCGAACCGCGATCTCGCTGGCCGCTTCTCGGATTATGTTCAGCTCGTGACACAGGCGCTGGGCGACCGCGTGTCCGACTGGATTCTTTTCAATGAGCCGGATGCGTTCGTCGACCTGGGGTATCTGGAAGGCACGCACGCTCCCGGACGCAAGAGCATTCTGGATTTTCTTCGCGCCACGCATGTGGTGAACCTGGCGCAGGGCACGGCGTTCCAAGCGCTCAAGTCGGTGCGGCCGTCTGCGCGAGTGGGCAGCGCGCTGAGCATGTCTCCGTGCGAGCCTGCAACGAACTCCGAGGAAGACAAGCTGGCGGCGGAACGCGCTCACGCCATCTCGAATACATGGTTTCTCGATCCTGCGCTGCGCGGCCGTTATTCCGACGCGCTGACGTTTTTGCCGGAGAGGGCAATGGGCATCCAGCCGGGCGACTTGGAGAAGACGCGGGCGCCGCTCGACTTCATCGGCATTAATCTTTACTACCGCACGATTGCATCCGCGCCCGGAACGATGGAGCGGTTCTCACACGCGCAAGAATGGCTGTTCCCGGTCAAGATGGACGGCGGGCAGCAGGGACCGAAGACCGACTTCGGATGGGAGGTTTGGCCGAAGGCTCTCTACGACATGGTCATGCGCATCACCCGGGATTACAACCGCCCGGCCATCGAAATCACCGAGAGCGGATGTTCGTACAATGACACGCCCGATGCGAGCGGAGCGGTTCACGACCCGCGCCGCACCGACTATCACCGGCAGTACCTGTCAGCTCTATCGCGAGCGATTGCGGACGGCGCCGACGTTCGCGGATATCACGCCTGGAGCCTGCTGGATAACTTCGAATGGGCGGAAGGGTTCAGCCAGCGCTTCGGACTAGCTTACGTGGATTTCAAAACGCAACAGCGGACTTTGAAAGATTCGGGACGCTGGTATGCAGATGTGGCTGGGCGAAACCGCGTCCCTGCAGCGCGGGATTGACGGCTACTACTTCGTTCGCATCCCGAGCTCGAGGAACCCCAGCAACGTCCCGCACACGAACACGGCGAGCGTATAAATCAGCATCTCAGGAGAACGCTTTGGCAATCCATACAACAGCCCGTTCCCGATCCCGCTGTTGGTGTTGAACAACGCGTGCAGCATGATGGCGACGATCACGTTGAACCTGGACAGGTTGGCTGCCGCCGTGAACAGGAACGAAATTCCAATCAGAATCAGCAGGAATTGCCTTGGTGAAGCGCTGCTCCATCCGTGGATGCGGAAAAGAGGCAAATGCCACGCCGCCCACAGCAACCCGAGGATCACCGACGCCCCGTACGGTCCATAGCGGTCCTGCAACCGGGGTAGCGCGAAGCCGCGCCATCCGGGCTCTTCGTTGACGGGCCCACCTAGAAATGTCGACCAATTGAGACCATACGTACCCCATTGCAGAAGCGCGGCCCAATGCAGGGAGCCAATCGGTCCTTTGGTGAGCGCAAAGGTAGGCATGAGGACCGTCACCAGGATGAAGCTGAGCAGACCGACCACGAGCCCAACGATCAGGTTGCGCCATCCTGTCCACACAGAACATATCCTGAGATCTCGATAACCCAGCCAACGGGTGAGCAGAGCCGAGAGGGTCGGCCCGAAAGCTCCGATTAGGATGAGCAGGATTGCGAAAACCTCGGGATCAATCCCGAAAGGTTTACGAACGGCCAGTGGCAATACACCCAGCCACAAGGTCCAGGACCAGGCATAGGCGAGCAGGAAGAAGAGGATCAGCGGATGTTTCTGGGCGAAGAGGGACAGCGCTGAATTTGGGACTGGAGCCTGTTCCGCCGAACTGCCGCTCATACTGGGGGAACGATATCACGACCGAGAGCAAAGCTGCGGCAGAGTTCTACTTCCCCTGCATTACCAGTTCGCCGTTTTCGACTTTCAAACCTCCGACTCCATCCGGAAGCTTCAGGCGATCACGCTGCTCGGCCAGTTTCTTCTGCAGCGCCGGATTGACCAGCGAGACGGGAACGCTCAGATCTCCAACTTTGAATTCCGTGGGATCGAACGTGGCATAGCCGCCTTGATCGCCGAGGTGGCCAGAGATGGTGATCCAGACATCTTTGCCTGCGATCTCGGTAAGGAATTGCCCGTGGACGACATCGCCGTCGAAACTGACTTGCTGATCTTTGATGGTGGGGGCGGCGCTGCCGATGTTGGAGTCGGGCTTCAGTTCAGCCGCACTGGCAGTGCCGAGCGACTGCGCCAGCACGGCGCTGATCTCGTCGGAATTGATGTGAACTTCGGGCCTGGGGCTGGGCGACTCCGCTGGGGATTGCGCCGCATCGGGCTTCGCTGGCGAGCTGGAGGCTGCGGTTGGCTGAGCCTCCGCGGTCGCCTGCTGGAAGTCGGCCATCTTCTGGTCGAATGACTGGGCATGCTGCGCGATTGCCGCCGGCGCCTGCGGCGGCGCCACCGGAGCCGGTTTCTTTAGGACCAGAATGATGGCAATCAGCGATGCCACCAGCGTAAGAATGCTGATAATACGGTCCAGCTTGAGTTTCATGGCAGTTTCTATGCTACCGAGCGGGTGCGAGAAAGGCAGATGACCGAAGTCACAGGCTGAGAATGGTACTTGGCACACTACTCCAGCTTCTTGACTAACAACTCGTTCACGATCTGTGGGCTGGCCTGGCCCTTCGAGGCCTTCATCACCTGCCCAACGAAGAAGCCCAGCATGGTCTTCTTCCCTGCCCGATATTGCTCGAGCTGCTTGGGATTCGCGGCGAGCATTTCGTCGATGATCTTTTCCAGAGCGGACGTATCGGTGGATTGCTGCGGACGGCCTTCTTCTTCATAAACGACGGGGAAATCCTTGCTACGCTCGAAAGACAGGTCGTAAAGATCCTTGAGCATCTTGCCGGAGATCGTGCCCGCCTCGACCAGATCGGCCGAAGCCGCAACACCCGCCATCGAAATCGGGGATTGCTCGATCGAAATGCCCTTCGCCTTGAGCCGGCCCATCAGTTCGCCCTGAACCAGATTCGCAACCCGCTTGGGATTCTTCGCCGCCTTTGCAGCCTGCTCGAATTGGTCGGCCAGTGATTTTGAGAACGTGAGCACCTGCGCGTCGTACTGAGTAATGCCGTAATCCTTTACCATGCGGGAGCGGCGGGCCTCCGGCAGTTCCGGCAACGTGTGCGCGATCTCCGATTTCCACTTTTCGTCGACCACGAGCGGCAATAAGTCTGGCTCCGGGAAATAACGGTAGTCGTGCGCCTGCTCTTTCGAGCGCATGCTGTACGTCTTGCCTTCGTTCGCGTTGTAGAGGCGCGTCTCCTGAGTGATCTTGCCGCCGGATTCGATCACGTCGATCTGGCGGCCGATTTCATACTCCAGTGCCTCGCGAATGAAGCGGAAGGAGTTCACGTTCTTGATTTCGGTCTTGGTGCCAAACTGCCTTTGTCCGCGCGGACGCACGCTGATGTTGGCGTCGCAGCGCAACGAACCTTCCTCCATATTGCAGTCGCTGACACCGGTGTAAAGGATGATTTCCTTCAGGCGAGTCAGATATTCGTAGGCTTCGTCGGGGGTGGCGATGTCGGGCTCGCTGACGATTTCAATCAGAGGCACGCCGGTGCGGTTCAGGTCAATCGCGGTCTTCTCCTCTGAATCCGCAAATCCTTCATGCAAGCTCTTGCCCGCATCTTCCTCGAGATGCACGCGCGTGATGCCGATCTTCTTCTTGCCGCCATCCGTGGGCACTTCGATAAATCCAAATTCGGCGAGCGGCTTGTCGTACTGCGAAATCTGATATCCCTTCGGCAGGTCAGGATAAAAGTAATTCTTGCGCGCGAAAATCGAGGTCTCGTTGATGCGGCAGTTGAGCGCCATTGCGGCCAGCGTGGCGAACTCCACCACCTTCTTGTTGAGAACGGGCAAAGCGCCGGGCATCCCAAGGCAGACGGGGCACACATTCGTATTCGGAGGCGCGCCGAACCGTGTCGAGCACGAACAGAAAATCTTCGTCGCCGTCAGCAGCTGAACGTGGACTTCCAGTCCGATGACCGTCTCGAACTTCGGATGCGCGGCAATGGAAGTTTCGGCCGTGGATGCCATAGAAGAACGATTATAAAGGCCAGAACTCGTGAGAGCATGCGCGCCTTTCCCTCACGCATGTCATTCCGACCGAAGGGAGGAATCTGCTATCTGTTCTTCTGCTGGCGGGAGTAGCGACGCAAGCAAGAGCAGATTCCTCAAGGGCCGAAGGCCGTTTCGGAATGACAACAAATGCTGTGCTTAGAGTTTTACGGATTCCGGGGCGCGTCCAGATATTTATCGGCAAGAATCTCAAAATAGAGAAGCTCAGTGCCCTTTGCATCCGCGACTCCGGTGATGTCGATATTCGCACCCTGGAGAACCGAGTCGATGCCACCAACGTCAAAGAACAAGAACCCCGACTGCGTGGTATGGGGTTCGACCGCCTTGGCGGCGAACTGCGAAGACTCGATCTCATCCATCTCTTTCTTGCTGATTCCGCCTTTCACCTTGTGGGGCAGAGGAATCGGGCTGGGCCGCGTGCTGGATTGCGGATTCGAGAGCCGACGATATAGATCGTCTGTCGTGACCGGCGTCAGCTTCGAATGATTCGCGGTGATCAACGTGATTTCCATGTTGGCGATCGAGACCGGCTGATCACCGTCGTTGGTCACGACAAAGAAAATCGGCATGAATCCATGTTCAGCGAAGTTGGTGGAAAAGATTTTCGCCTTGTCGGGCTTGTCGTAGGGATCGGCGGCGATGGCGACTTTTTCGTCGCGATGGAAGTCGTGAGCGGGATAGTTGATGGCCGGCTTCGCCTCGGGCTTCACAAAGGTCTTGGACGCCAGCACCGCCGAAGTAAAGCAAGCAGTACACAGCGCCACGGCAACCCAGCGCCGGCTCAACCGCGAGAACGAATGTCGCATTCCGTAATTATAGAAGGCGAATCGTCGCGCCGCCGAACCGCCGGTTTAGAATGGCTCCAGCTTGAGCTACTTCCTCTACAGTCTGGCCTTGGCATTGGGGCTGTTACTAAGTCTTCCCTATTGGCTCTACCAAGTCTTGCGCCACGGCAAATACCGGCGCGGCTTCGGCGAGCGCATCGGGAACGTTCCCGCGCGGCTCGCGGCGACGGCTGGCCAATCCTCACGCCAGACGATATGGATTCATGCCGTCTCTGTCGGTGAAGTGCTGGCCGTCAGCGGGCTGGTCATGCACATGCGCAAGACATTCCCTCAACATCGGATCGTGATCTCCACCACGACCGACACCGGACAGGATCTTGCCCGGCAACGCTTCGGACCAGAGAACGTATTTTACTTCCCGATGGACTTTGCGTTCGCCATTCGCCCCTACCTGCGAGTCCTGCGACCAGAACTGGTCGTGCTGGCGGAGACAGAATTCTGGCCGAATTTTCTGCGCCTTGTCCATCGAAGCGGCGCTCGCATTGCGGTGGTCAACGCGCGCATCTCGGATCGTTCGTGGCCGCGCTATAAACGCTTTCGCCGGGCACTTCGGAGAATGCTCCTACATGTTGACCTGTTCCTCGCCCAGACTCAGGAAGACAACACGCGGCTGCGCTCGATTGGTGCAGATCCAGGGCGCGTGCAGGTCACCGGAAATCTCAAATTTGATGTGAGTTTGCCGCCTCCTCCTCCGATTGTCGATAGCCTTCGCCGTTCGCTCGCCGCGGAGGGTGCGGGCCCAGTCCTGGTCTGCGGCAGCACGGTCGAGGATGAAGAGCCCCCTCTGCTGAAGGCGTTTGAGAATCTGCGTGTCAGCCATCCGCATGCGGTCATGATCCTGGCCCCGCGCCATCCCGAGCGCTTCGATACCGTGGCGATCCTGCTACAGCAGTTGGGCATCGCTTCGCACCGGCGGACGAAGTGGCAGGGAGAGCCGTTGGCCGGTGGAGTGTTGCTGCTCGACTCGATCGGTGAACTGGCGGCGCTCTATGCGTTGGCCGACGTTGCTTTCGTCGGCGGAAGCCTGGTTCCCCGCGGTGGGCACAACATCATCGAGCCAGCGCAGCACGGCGTTGCCATCGTCACCGGGAACCACACCGAGAATTTTCGCGACATCGTTGGTTTGTTTCGGAGTCGCGACGCAGTCCGCATCGTGGGTCTTTCGGAGTTGCCTCTAACGCTCATGCACCTTCTCGAAGACGACTCGGAACGCCGCGCGCTCGGCCGACGCGCGAAAGAAATGATCCTGTCGCAGATGGGCGCGACCTCGCGGACATTGGACGCACTGCATTCATTGATGGTGCAGGACGGCGGCTCTCGTTCGACTTCAACCCAAGCTCTCCACACCGATTGAACCCCCTTGCAACCATCCACGGAGGCGTTGTAGCAGCACGCAATTCGCTCTACGAGCACAAGCTCTTGCGCGCACGCCGGCTGCAAGGACCTGTGGTCAGCGTGGGAAATCTTTCTGCGGGCGGATCGGGGAAAACTCCGTTCGTGATCCTGCTGGGAGAGCTGCTCAAAGCTCGGGGCGTGAAGTTCGACGTACTGTCCCGTGGCTACGGGCGCACGAGTCGCGGCGTGCTGCCGGTAGATCCGGGCGGATTACCGCAACAATTCGGCGACGAGCCATTGCTCATCGCGCGCAAACTTCAGGTGCCGGTGATCGTGGGTGAATATCGTTACGAGGCAGGACGCTTCGCCGAATCGAGATTCGGTCCGCAACTGCATTTGTTGGACGATGGCTTTCAGCACCGGGGATTGACACGGGACTTCGATATCGTTCTGGTTACGCCGCAGGACGCGACTGACCGTCTTCTCCCCGCAGGACGATTGCGGGAGCCGTTGCATTCGTTGAGCCGGGCCGATGCCGTGGTGCTCGCCAGCGGTGCATCCGCGGAGTCGTTTCCGCTCGAGGGAAAAGCTGTTTGGCGCGTGCGGCGGGGGATCACACCGAAAAATGTTCCCTCGCGGCCCATCGTCTTCTGCGGGATCGCGCGGCCCCAGAATTTCGTCCTGCAATTGCGCGCTGCGAGCATCGACCCAGTGGCAGAAGCTTTTTATCGTGACCATCACGCCTACACTGAGAAGGACGTTCGCGAGTTGTTGGACCTCAAGCGGCGCAGCGAGGCCGGAGGATTCGTGACCACGGAGAAAGACGCGGTCAATCTGGGGCCGTACCTTTCCGCGCTGGAGCCATTGTCGGTTGTCCCCGTTACCATGGAGCTGGCCGACGCCGCTAACGCCCTGGATACTATCCTGCGCAAGATTGAAGAACGAACGCAGGGCGCATGAGAGAATCGACTTCGTAGCGCCGCCGACATGCGAGACAGCCGGCAAAGGATGCCGGCGCTACAGTTCTGAACCTGAATGACCAAACATCCCAAAGAAGGCGAGCGCCTTAAGAAGATCGTCGAAGCCTTTCCCAAGATCACCGTGACCGTCTTGGGAGATTTGGTCGCTGATGAATTCGTCTTCGGCGAGATCTCGCGCGTGTCGCGCGAGGCTCCTGTGCTCATTCTGAAGCATCGGGAGCGAACAGTCGTTCCGGGTGGCGCGGCCAATGCTGCGAATAATCTGGCGGATCTCGGAGTCAATGTTCTGCCGGTCGGTATCGTGGGCGATGATGAGCCCGGACGATTGTTACTCAAATATTTCCGCCACAAAAAGATTGCCGTCAGCGGCGTGCTAAAGGACAAGAGTTACACGACCGTCACCAAGACTCGCATTCTTGCGGGCATGACGCACACGGCGCGGCAGCAGGTGGTGCGGATCGACCGCGAACCGCAGGAGGCGCCCAACAGTCATCTCACTCGCGAACTTTATCTGGCGGCCCGAAACTATGCTCATGCCTCGGATGCGCTGCTCGTCTCGGATTACGGATACGGCGCTGCCACGCCCGCAATCGTGAGCACTCTTCGCGAAAAAGGCAAGCTCGGATCGGTTCCGATCGTGCTGGATTCGCGCTATCGCATGCTGCAGTATGCGGGCGTCACGGCGGCGACTCCGAACGAACCGGAAGTGGAAGAAGCTCTCGGCGTGCGCATCGGACAAGACTGGGGCAAGCTGCTCACGGCGGGCGAAGCGCTGATGGCGCTGATGAAACTGCAGTCCCTGGTGATCACGCGCGGGCGCGACGGGATGGCGGCGTTCGATCTGAAGCACAAGCCAGTCGATATCCCGATCTATGGTTCGGATCAGGTAGCGGATGTTACCGGCGCCGGCGACACAGTCATTGCGTCGTTTACGGCCGCTTTGGCTGCCGGCGCAACGACGGAAGAGGCCGCGCAACTGGCCAACTACGCGGGCGGCATCGTCGTCATGAAGCGCGGCACGGCAACCGTCTCGCGGGAAGAGCTGCTGCGCGCGATTGAACAGACGCCACCGGCCACACGACCTCATTGAGCACTCCCAACAAAATCCTGAGCCGTGACGAACTCCGGCGTCGCGTGGACGAGTGGCGGCGCGCAGGCGAACGCGTCACGCTGGCCAACGGCAACTTCGATCTGCTGCATGTCGGGCATGTGCGATACCTGCGTGGAGCGAAAGCGCTCGGCGGAAAACTTGTGGTTGCGATCAACTCCGACGAATCAGTAAGGGCGCTGAAAGGCGAAGGGCGTCCGGTCATGCCGGAAAACGAACGGGCCGAAATTGCCGCGGCGCTGGCCGATGTGGACGCAGTCGTGATTTTTCCGGAACTTGACGTGCGGGCGATCATCCGGGAAATTCGTCCGGATGTGCAGGCCAAGGGAACCGATTACACCCCCGACTCTGTGCCGGAGCGCGATGCGGTCGCCGAATACGGAGGGCGGGTTGAGATTGTCGGCGATCCCAAAGACCATTCCACCAGCGAGATCATCCGCACGCGGCTGTCGCCGAGGAAGCCTTGAGCGCTGCGACCGGCAGTGGCGCGAACGTCGAGCGGATTCTTGTCGTGCGGCTGAGCGCGATGGGAGACGTGATCCACACGCTGCCCGCAGTGCAGGCGCTGCGCGAGGCGTTTCCGCAAGCGGCCATTGGCTGGCTGATCGAAGAACGATGGGCTGACTTGTTGTGCGCGCCCGGAACGCCGCGACGCGGGCCGCGATCGGCGCAGCGGCCGCTGGCCGACTGGGTGCATACCGTCAACCTCGTGGGCTGGCGGCAGTCACTGTCCACGATTCCGACGATCGAGCGAATTGTGCGGGTCTGGAATGACGTTCGCGCGGCAAAATATGACGTCGCCATCGATCTGCAAGGAGCGATGCGGTCGGCGGTGCTGGCGCGCTGGTCGGGAGCCGGCATTGTGTACGGCGCAACCGAGCCTAGGGAATCTCCAGCGAGCTTGTGGTATACGCGCCGAATTATGGCTCGAGGCGCGCACGTGATTGAGCAGAACCTTTCAGTTGCGGAGGCGGCGGTTGGCCGGGCGTTGAGCGTGCCGCGCGTGCAGTTTCCTCGCGATGCCGAGGCCGAGAAGAGAATTCAGCAGAGGCTGGCGGAGGGGGGGATGCGCGAGTTCGCGATTCTCAATCCTGGCGCGGGATGGGGGGCGAAGCGGTGGCCCGCCGAGCGTTACGGGCAGGTTGCTCGCGAACTCGCTGCATTCGGCGTGCAGTCGATCGTGAACTATGGACCGGGCGAGGAAAATCTGGCGCACGAGGCGGAGACGGCCAGCGAGGGCGCGGCCACGGCATTGAAGACGACGATCAGCGAACTGATCGCACTGACTCGGCGGGCGAAAATGTTCGTCGGCGGAGACACAGGCCCGATGCATCTCGCAGCGGCGTTGCAGGTTCCTGTGGTGGCAATTTTCGGGCCGACCGATCCGGCGCGGAACGGGCCGTACGGGACGCGCAGCGTAGTGCTGCGAAATCCGGCGAGCCCGATTTCGCATGCACGCAAAGCGCAGCCCGACGAGGGAATGCTGGAAATAAGCGTGAACGCCGTTGTGGACGCCGCCGGGAGCTGGCTCACAAGCAACAGCGGCGGACAGAAGTGTCCGCCCCCCACGGAGGCTACGCATGGCTGAGTGGTCGCGCGTGGCGAGGCGCATTCGCGTGCCGCTGGGATTCGTGTTCGCGGTGCTGTACTTCTGGCTGGCACGGCCCACGTGGCGATTTCTAGCGCTGGGAGCCGTTCTCGTCGCGCCGGGACTTTTGATTCGTGCGCTGGCTTCGGGACACGTGCGCAAGAACGAAGCGCTGGCGACGTCAGGGCCTTACGCGTACACGCGGAATCCTTTGTATCTCGGGTCGCTGCTGATCGGGATCGGATTCGCGGTGGCGGCGCGGAGCTGGTGGGTGGGCGCTGTGCTCGTCGTAATGTTCTTCGCGATTTATCTCCCTGTCATTCGAGGCGAAGAAAAGTTCCTGCGGGAGAGATTTTCCGAGTTTGCCGAGTACGCGCGGCGGGTGCCTCGGATGCTGCCAAGAATCATTCCCGCACGCTCGATCGAGGACGGCGGGAAGTTCTCGATGGATCTTTATTTGAAGCACCGGGAGTGGAATGCGCTGCTAGGAACGATCGCGATGACTGCGGCGCTGATCGCTAAGATGCTGTTGATCAAGTAAGCGCACCTGGCGGGGCTGAAGCCCGAAACCTCTGACATGCTTACGGCCCTGAAAGGGCCGCTCTTCCACGGTCGTACAAGCACTCCCTATTTGGGTAGCGTTGAGAGGACGACTCGTGCTATCCGAAGATTTGGGTTTCCCAACGGAAATCCCCACTTCTCGCGCAAACTGCGCGCGAGAAATGGGGCACCCGACGCTTCTGTGGGTCGAGACTGAAAGTCAAAATCCCCACCCTGTCCTCCAAAGAACGGAGGACAAGGGTGGGGCACCCACTTCGTTATTTTTTCCTACTTCATTATTCATTTCCGCTTCACTATTCCTCCTCCGCTTTTCATTCGGTGCGGAGGGCGTGCATGGGTTCGATGCTGGCGGCGCGTCTGGCGGGGATGAAGCCCGCGAGGGCTGCGAAGACCGACAGCACCAGGATTGCGCCGGCTAGCGTTAGCGGGTCGTAGGTACGGACTCCATAGAGTTGCGTCGACATGAGGCGTCCGCCCAGCAGGGCAACCGGGATGCCGATGGCGAGGCCCAGGGCGACCAGCAGGAGCGCCTTCTTCAGAACTAAAACCACGACGTTGCCGCGATTTGCGCCCAGAGCCATGCGCAAGCCGATTTCGCTGGTGCGGCGGGCTACGGAGTAGGTTGTGATGCCGTACAGGCCCACCGAAGCGAGCGCTAGAGCTAACAGTCCGAATAATCCAGTCAGGCGGGTGATGAGGCGTTCCTGGTTAAAGTTGTCGGCTATCTGATAGTCGAGCGACTTGAAGTCTTCCATTGTGAGGTCAGGATTGATGTTCGCCAAGGTCCGGCGCGCGATGGATTCGAGGGCAGCAGGGTCTCCGGCGAACTGGACGGTGATCGAATTCGGAAACAGCGAGCGAGTCTCGGCCGTCATCATTCGCTCTTCTTTAAAGGTTCGATTGAACTGGCTCAGCGGCCGGAAGTACATCGGTCGAAATTCGTCGCGGGGATTGTTGTACTTCGCGTCGGCGACGATACCGACAATTTCGTAATCTCCGGCATATTTCTGATCCATGGTGCCGAAGTGGCGTCCGATGGGATCTTCTTTGGGGAAGAACTTTTTCACGAACGCCTGATTAATGACTGCAACCATGCGGGAGGCAGCGGTGTCCTGTTCGGTGAAGCCACGGCCGCGAATGACGGGCTCGCCGATAGTGTCGAAGAACTGCGGGCTGACTCGGTCCCAGGAGGAATTATTTTGTGCTTCAGGGCCCGGGGCTGGCCGACCTTCGATGTAAATACCCTCACCCCAATTGTTTCCTTCGAGGGTGCTGTAGAGCGCGATGCCTACATTCCTAACGCCAGGCAGAGCGGAGAACTCACGCTCCAGTTGCTGGTTGAAGGCATCGATGTGATCGATGTTGTAGCCGGCGCCCATGGGGTCCATGTGAATGACGTAACGGTTGGCGGTGGTGAGGCCGAAGTTTTGCTTTTCGAGATTGCGTAAGGTTTGCGTCATCAGGCCGGCGCCGACGAGCAGAACGAGCGAGAGGGCTGCCTGCAGGACAATGAGAGTCTTTTGCGGAAGGAGCGAGCGATCTCCGGTGGAACGATTCATTCCACGCAGAGCTTCGGCGGGATCGGCGTGGGAGGAAATCCAGGCCGGGACGATTCCGAAGATGATTCCGGTGGCGAGCGAGAGCAGAAACGCGAAGCCGAGTACTACGGGCGACGGGCTCGCGTGGATCGGAATTTGAGTTGCGTCCGGGAAGGCGAGGGTCAGGATCATGCGTGCGCCGGCGTAGGCGATGCCGATGCCGATTACGCCTCCGATGACGGAGAGGAGCACGCTTTCGGTGAGCACCTGGCGGATCAGGACGGAACGGGCGGCACCGAGGGCAGTGCGAATTGAAGTCTCGGCGCGGCGGGCGGTGCCTTTGGCGAGCATGAGGTTGGCAATGTTGGCGCATGCCACTAGAAGGACCAAAGCGGAAATCCAGGTGAGCAAGTGGAGGCCGTCTCCTGCTTCCTGCTGGAGGTTTTGAATGCCGGCGCCTCCGGGAACAATGACGACGTGCTGCTTGTGAATCTGGGTGTCACCTCCGTTTGCGGTGTAACCCGGCTGCGCGGCCATCCACTGACGCAATGTGTTGGAGAGCTTGGATTCCAGACTCCCTGGAGCGACACCGGGCTCCACGCGCCCGAGAACGTAAAGCCAGTTCGAGTCGGCCACCTTCAGGATGCTGGTTGGGCCTTCGATTACGGGCTCGAGGTTCAGCGGAATCCAGATGGAGGGCGGATTGGCGTCGATGCGGTCTCCGAAGAATCCGGGCGGCGCGATACCGACGATGGTGATGGGCTGGCTCTGGATAAAGAACGTCGAGCCGACAACGTTGGGGTCAGCCGCATGCGAACCCTGCCAGGCGGCGTAGCTGAGAACAGCTACAGGAGCGGCGCCCGGGACGTCATCGGAGGACTGAAGCATGCGTCCCGCGTAGGCGCCGAGTCCGAAGGTCGAGAAGTAATTGCCGGAGACGTACTCGGTGCGCTCGGACTTCGCGGCGGCGTTTCCAACGCGGACATTCATCATGTTGCTTCCGGATTGGAAGGCGGCGAGTTGCTCGAACTCAGGAGTGGCATCTCGCAGCTGGCGATATAGATCGTAGGAAAAAAGATCGAAGTCGCCATCGTCGTTGATGAATCCGCCATTCACGCAGCAGTCGTCGCGGTCTCCGATCCTGTATAGCGTCGCGGGATTCGCGACCGGGAGCGACTTCATCAGGATGGCGTGGACCAGCGTGAAAATCGCGGTGTTCGCGCCGATTCCGAGCGCGATGGTGAGGATCACGGCGGCGGCGAAGCCGGGGGACTTGCGGAATTGGCGGAGGGCTAGCTTGACGTTAGTCATGGTCAGGATTATGGACGGGGCAAAGAGCGAAGTGGAAGCAGGAAGAAAGCAGGTTCCGCCCTTTGGTCGGAATGACTAAGGATGAGCTCGAGTTCGGCAGATCGGACGCAACCGGGAAAAAATCCCCACTTCTCGCACAAAGTGCGCGCGAGAAATGGGGCACCCGGGCGTCTCACTCGTCCGGACTTGAGGTTAGTTAGAGCCGGCGGGGAGGGCAAGGCTTTGTGCGGTTCGGGCAGTTTTGTCAAAACTTGGGGACAGAACGGAAAAAGCCCTTCGCTTGCGCGAAGGGCCGATAGGGGGAAGGCTTTGTTTGGAGCCTCGTGAGGGACGGGTCCAAGACCCGTCCCCGCATGAGCTTCAATTATTTCGGCTGCTGTGCTTGATCGCCGCTCATCGCAGGCGCTCCGCCGTTGGAGGAGAGCTGCTCGAGATCGTTCTTCAGGAGGCTGATTTCGACGCGGCCCCCGCTGATGCGCTTCGACTTCGCGGTGGTGTCATCGGTGGCTGTCGGAACCGGGGCATTTCCCATGCCGACGAGGTAGATGCGATAGACCGGAATCTCGTGGTTGAGCACGAGGTAGCGGACTACCGACTCGGCCATCTTCTGCGAAGTGGTGATAGCAGTCTGGCCCTTTCCGGATGAGAAGCCCTGCACTTCGATGATGTAACCGCGCTGTCCCTTTACGCCGCCGGCCATCTGGTCAAGAGCATCCTTGGCATTCTTGCTGAGGACGGTCTGGCCGGGGCGGAAGCGGATTTCGGTCTGGTTCGAGGCCTTGTACTGGTCGATGTTGCTGACCACGGTCTCGACGGTCTGCACGCGGGTCGTGACCTGCTGCGCGGACTGCTGCGCCATGGTGGCCTTGTTGCCGGCGTCGATGGCGTGCTGGTCGGCTTCGTTCGCTTTGTCGGAGGCGAGCTTGATACCAGCCTGGGCGCGAGCGTCGGTGTCCTTAATGTTCTTGCCGTTGGTCGAGGTCAGTTCATCGAGCTCGTTGACGCGGTCGCGAATCGGCTCGGTCTGGCGCTGCACATATTTCTTGCGGGCGAAGGGATTGACGCGCCCCCAGAAGCCTTCGCGGGATGGGGGAGCCAAAGGCGCCTTGCCGGTAGCGTTCTCAGTCGAGGTGGACTGAGCGGCAGCGGGCTGGCTCGGATCGGTAGTAGACGAGGTGGTCTGCGCAAGGGCCGGAATGGCGAGCAACGCGGCCAAAGGCAGGGCGACGATGAGACGGTTGTTCATGATGACTTCCTCCAGGTTTAGGAGCTTATGGGCTCCACTGCGGCACGCCGAAGCGTGCTTGAAATTTTGATTGCGTCACTGAAAGCTCGCGGTATCTGCGGAGCCGGCCGGCGCTGACGCAACGCCAAGCCTGAAACTCGAAGCACCCAAACCTGCGGCGCCACCGTGTTCTATTACAGGTGGGATGCCAAATCCGCCGCCGGAGTTGACGGGCTAAGCGATTGATAACTATGGATATTGTAGCGATCTTCTAGCCGGAAAGACAGCAATGAAGGGTTTTGCAGGGTAATTTTGGCAAACCTGATATAAAAACTGCGTGGAGTCGAAGGTTACTGGCCATCCGTCGTTGGCCGCTGGTGGCTGGTCGTTTGCCAAACCATTCTGGAAGGACTTTTGGTCATCAGAAACGGGCCGCTCGGGGAGAGCCACAAAATGATGCGATATGCAGTCGCGGTTGGAATCATGGTGTCCGCACTTTGCAGATTCGGGTGGGGCGAAGAATCGGCGATGCCTTCCGCGAAGGTTCCGGCGGAGCATCTGCAACAGTATTCCGATCTGGCCGTAACCTGGATGCAGGAGTATCTGCGCATCGACACGACCAATCCTCCGGGGAATGAGCTGAAGGCGGTCGCGTTCTACAAGAAGATTCTTGATGAAGAAGGAATTGAGAACAAGACGTTTGAATTCGCTCCGGGGCGCGGTGATTTCTGGGCGCGGATTCCGCACACGGCCGCAGAGGGGAAGCGCCCGATTATCTTGCTCAATCACATGGATGTGGTGACGAGTGATGCGACACACTGGCGAGTGCCTCCGTTCAGCGGGGAGATCAAAGATGGGTACATCTGGGGACGTGGCGCGCAAGACATGAAGGACGAAGGCCTGGCGCAACTCGTGGTGATGGTGATGTTGAGGCGCGAGAAGGTAGTGCTCGACCGTGACGTGATTTTTCTGGCGGTAGCGGATGAGGAAGTCGCGGACGCCGGGACCGACTGGTTCATCGATCACCAAAAAGGTCTGCTGGAAAATGCTGAATTCCTGATCAATGAAGGCGGGGAGAATCTGCTGGACGACGACAAGGTGAAGTACGTGGGCGTCGATGTCGGAGAGAAGACTACGTATTGGCTGCACGTGGTCGCGCATGGCAGGCCGGGGCATGGATCGAGGCCGAATCCGGATTCGGCTCCGAACCGGTTGGTGCACGCGCTGGACCGGATTCTTGCCTACAAGACTCCGCTGCGTGTTTTACCGGTGGTGGATGAGTTCCTGCGCGACATGGCGCCATATGAACCTGCGGAGCGGGCCGGGTATTACAAGAATGTCCGTAAAGCGATCGAAGACAAGAAGTTCCAGGAGGAAGTGGAGCGGGATGAGTCGCTGAACTTTCTGCTACGGGACACGATTTCGTTGACCATGCTGGGTGGGTCGCAACAGACGAATGTGATTCCTCCGGAGGCGTGGGCGAATCTGGATGTTCGCATTCTGCCGGGAGGCGATCCGAAGGCGGTGCTGGCGGCGGTGCGGCGGGTGGTGAATGATCCGAATGTCAGGGTTGAGCCACTTTATGAGGAGTTCCAAGTGGCGAATTATTCCGGAACGGATAACGCTCTGTACGAAACGATCCGGGCAGTGTCGGCGAAGTATTTTCCGGGGGCCCCGGTGGTCCCGCATATCACCAGCGGATATACGGAGAATCAGCGATACCGGCCGTTAGGGATGGTGGCGTACGGATTCAATCCTTATACAGCGACCGATGAAGAGGGAAATACCGAGCACGGGAACGATGAGCGGATCCGCGTGGAGGAAGTGCGGCGCGGGCTGCGGATTTTGTTCGATGTAGTCGCGCGAGTCGCTGGCGAGTAGATTTCTTTGCCACAGATTCACGCGGATTTTCACGGACCAACTTGTTAACTTTTTCAAAATTGCAAAGGCTTCTTCGCGCCTCACGCGCTGACGACGGAAATCCGCGCGTCGAGCTTTGCTCGACGGACAGCCGGGGCAGCGGTCCCCACATAAATCAAAATCTCGTCGCTACTACTGCCGGATGAAGCTGGCAGCCCAGTTGGGCTCCCAGGTTTTGGCTCCGTCCGTGGAGAAGGCTTGCTCGGTACGGAACTCGCCGGACGAGACGCCGGAGAAGACGAATCGGACGAAGATCGATTTGTCGCCGAAGTCTTCCTGGTCGAAGAATTCGCCGCGACCGCTGATGAACTCGCCGGTCGTGGGCGGCATGCTCACTGCCCCATTTTTGCTGTTAGCCCAGTAGAGGCGCCATTGGTGCGCCTTCTGGTTATAGAGGCGCAGGGATAGTCCTTCGATGTGGCTGCTGGAGTTTCCTACTTCGAGTTCGCCGAAATTCGCACGCCCGTTCCATAGCTGCTTCACGACGGAGGTGCCGTCGTAGTCGACCCAGGTGTTCGATCCGGTTAATGGATGTTGCAGACGCTTGAGGTGAGCGTTCCAGCTTCCGAATTCAAAGTCGAACGCATGCTGGCCGGGATCCTGCGCACCGGCTTGAGGATCGCGTGTCGGCGCGCCGGATTGCGCGAGTGTTTTGAAGTCATCTTCGCTGACACGCGTCTGATCGGTGATCCAGTTCACCTCCCAGGTTTTGCCGCCGTCGTCGGAAAATGACTGCTCGAAGTGGGCGGAATTCGAAGTGATTCGCGACCAGATGAACCGGACAAGGATGGTTCTGCCGTTGATGGGTTCCTGGTCATAAAACTCGCCTTCGCCATTCTTGAATTCGCCAATCGTCGGAATGCCCAGAATTCCGTTGTTGCTGGTCGCCCAGTAGATGCTCCATTGGTGGGAATCGGAATTGTACAGGCGCAGGGTCATGCCTTCGATATGGGCGGCAGAACTGTTCGTCTCAAACTGCTCGATGTTGGCGCGGCCGTCCCAAACTTTCAGCGTATAACTCGTGCCGTCGAATTCGGTCCAATTGTTCGAGCCAGTCAGGGGATGGTCGAGCCGTTTCAGATGGATTTTCCACATGCCGAGTTCGAAATCGAAATCGTGCTGGCCATCATGCTTCGCCGGGATCGCCGGCTGAGCGGCGCCCACTGCATTCGAACCGGTCTGCGACAACAGCGCGACAGGGCAAAGAATAGGTATCAAGAGGCTTAACAAAACACTCCTCCGAACATTATGTGCAAGCTGCATCTTTCGTCTCCGCTTGGAACTCGCTTTGATCAACGGCTCCAGTTCGAGCATGATGCAGATCGTGGTATTTTTATAGGTCCACTTTTTATGCAGTTGACGATACCACTTTCGAAGAAGGCGGGCCCGCTCTTTCAGCAGGTGTACCGGGGATTACGCGAAGGAATCCTGTCGGGAACACTGCGCGAGGGGCAGAAGCTGCCATCGACGCGGGACCTGGCGGAGCAACTTGGGATTTCGAGAACTGTGGCCCTGCTGGCATACGACCAGTTGCTGGCGGAAGGATTCGCGGCGGGCAGAGAAGGCTCGGGGACATACGTGCGCAGCGGAGTGCGGTTGGGACGGCCGGCATCGCCAGAATATTCCGCGAAGGTGCGGCTGACGAAGTTTGGGGCCTTGGCGGCCGCGGCATGGACCAGGATGAATTTCCCAGTGCGCGCCACCCGGTCGCTGCCATATGACTTTGCCTACGGACGAAGCGACCTGGAGACTTTCCCGTTCGAGAAGTGGCGCCGCATTTTGCTGCGCTTGGCGCGGAGGGCTTCGGTTTCGGAATTCGACTATGGTCCGGCCGCTGGGAAGACTGCCTTGCGCGACGCGATCTGCAATCATCTGCGGCGTTCTCGCGCAGTCGTGAGCGATCCATCGCAAGTGATTGTCGTCAACGGTTCGCAGCAGGCTCTGGACCTGATTGCTCGGGTCTTGTTGGCGCGGGGAGAGCCGGTTGCAATTGAGGATCCGAGCTATCAGGGAACAACCGAGATCCTGCGAGCTGCCGGGGCGCGGCTGCTCCCCTTGGCGGTGGATCGCGAAGGGATCGATCCTGGCGGGATACCGTCGAGCGCCCGCATTGTTTTTGTAACGCCGTCGCATCAGTATCCGACGGGAGCGATTCTGCCGCTGGCCCGACGACTCGCCTTGCTGGACTGGGCAAAGCGCCGGAATGCGGTGATCGTCGAGGATGATTACGACGGCGAGTTTCGCTACGAAGGACAGCCCCTGGAGTCATTGCAGGGTTTGGACCGCGAAGGGCGGGTTATTTATATCGGGACATTCTCGCGGACGATTTTTTCTGCGCTTCGGATCGGATACCTGGTTGTGCCGAAGGGACTGGTAACAGCGTTTACCGCCGCGAAGTGGCTATGTGACCGGCATACGGCAACGCTGGAGCAGGCAACGCTGGCGGAGTTTATTGCGAGCGGAATGTACGAGCGATATTTGAGAAAGGTACGGCGTGAAAACGCGAAAAGGCGGGGAGCCCTGCTGGACGCGATTCGCAGTCATTTAGGCGACCGCGCCGAGGTGACGGGCGATGGGGCGGGGGCTCACATTGTACTGTGGCCGCGACGGCGAGTGAGCGAAGAGGTTGTGATCGCGGGGGCGGCGGCGCGAGGAGTTCGCGTTTACGGGATCTCTCCGTACTTCCTGAGGAAGCCGAAGCGGACGGGCATTGTGGCTGGCTATTCGAGAATGAATGAGGCGCGGATTCGGGAGGGGATTCGAAGACTTGGTGAAGTGTTCTAGTCGAGCTTCGCCCGAGGGACAGCCGAGGCGGCTGTCCCTACAGAATCATTTCCCTTCCAAGAAATTATTAGCCGCAGTATTTTTCGTACTGTTCGAGGATGAAGGGGTCGGTCATGCCGGCGATGTAGTCGCAAATGATGCGGGGAAGCGATTCCTCTTTGGCTTTCTCGCGGTAGTTGTGCGGCAGGGCTTCGGAGTGTTCCATCCAAAAAGAAAACAGACCACGAACGACGCGCTCGGCGTCGTCTTTTTCGTCGGATAAAGCGGAGCTGTAGTAAAGGTTCTCGTAGAGAAAATCTTTAGTCGGCTTGCGGTCGGCTTCGACCGAGGGGCTGAAGGCAGCGAGCCGTTCGGCGTGGCTCCGGACGTCGTCGAGAGTGCGGACTCGCGCCTCGTTCACGCGCTTCTGCGTGTTCTTGACGAGATCCTCGACGAAACGGTTGAGAACGCGCTTGAGAGCTTCGTTGAATTTCAGTTTGGCGGGAGCGTCGGGATAAATTTGCTGGACCTCGTGGTAGAAACGCTCGAAGACGGGCACGCCTTCGCGGATAGTTTCGAGCGAGAGCAGATGGGCTTCGTATCCGTCATCGAGGTCGGCGGTGTTGTACGCGATCTCGTCGGTGAGGTCGATGAGTTGGGCTTCGAGTGGAGGACGCTGATCGAGTAGATATTCGGCGAGTTCCGGGTGCTCGTTTGCGTCGTAGTCGTGGGAATGCTTGATGATGCCTTCGCGAACTTCGAAGGTGAGGTTCAGGCCGCGAAAAGCGGCGTAACGCTGTTCAAAATCTTCAACGATGCGGAGAGCATGGAGGTTGTGGTCGAAGGAGAGCCCGTGCTCGCGCATGGCGGCGTTGAGAGCTTTTTCTCCGGCGTGGCCGAAGGGTGGGTGGCCGAGGTCGTGGACGAGCGCGAGGGCTTCGGCAAGATCCACATTGAGGCCAAGGGCTCCGGCGATGGTGCGGGAGATTTGCGTGACTTCGAGCGTGTGCGTGAGACGGTTGCGGAAGTGGTCGCTGTAGCGGCGGGTGAAGACCTGCGTTTTCGCTTCCAGGCGGCGGAAGGCACGAGCGTGGATCACGCGGTCACGATCCCGCTGGAAGTCGTTGCGGTAGGGATGCTGAGACTCGGGGAAGCGGCGTCCGCGGGAGCGTTCGACGTGCACCGCGTGGGCGGCGAGCATGGGTGAAGGATAGCATTGTTGATTGTTGAGTTTGATGGCTGGCTGAAAGATGCAGCGACCTGTGATCGAACTCCCTATATACGCCCCTGGCACTTCCGGCTTACATGGGGTCCTTCGCTTCGCTCGGGATGACAGAGGTGCTGAGGGACTGGGGTGGATCCGAGGAATTCGTTGAGATGGTGGCCGGGTCTTAGACCCGGCCCACACTTGCGTTCCTACTACTTCGTGGTTTCTTCTTTCGCCAGCTTCACCTTCGCGGCGTCCAGTTTTTGCTGGACTTTGGCGTAGGCGTCACTGTCCTGCTCGGCGGGGACCGTTTTGTTCCATTCCTGGACGGCGCGATCCCAATGGGCAGCTGCCAGTTTGAGGCGGCCAGTTTTCTGATACAGATCGCCGAGATGCTCCTGCACCGTGGGATCGGAGCCCATGTGAACCGCAGCTTTATTTAGGTTGTCTTCCGCCTGATCGTACTTACCCAGCTTGAAATAGACCCAGCCGAGCGAATCGAGGTAGGCGGGGTTGTTGGGTTCGAAGCTCAGAGCCTGCTTAATGTAGTTCAGAGACTCGTCGAGCTTCACGCCGCGATCGGCATTCATGTAACCCAGATAGTTGAGGGTCGCGGCGGCTTGAGGATCGGTCGGCGGCGTGGAGGCGAGAACTTTCTTGAACTCGGTTTCCGCCTGATCGAAATTCTTCTGGTGCTGGTAAAGGTCTCCGCGCAAGAAATAGACGTACGCCCTGTCGTCGGCCTTGGTCGAAAGCCGCTCGGCCTTCGAAAGAACTTCTTCGGCGTCGTTCCAGCGCCGGGCGCGGGTGTAAATGATACCGAGCCGGATGTATGCGTCCCGATCCTCGGGACCGCCCTTGATCATGGAGCGAATGTCAGAGACCGACTGATCGACCTGTCCCATGTCGGCAAGCTGGGCGTCGAGGACCATGCGGAGATCGCGGTCGTCGGGCAACTTCTGCACCGCTTCCTTGGCGACTTCGGTGGCTTTTGGCCAGTCCTTGGCTTCGCGGTAGGTGTCGATGATTTCCTGATAGCCGCTGCGCGCGTTTTCATCACCAAGCAGCAGCATCTTGCGGAAGGTATCGACCGCCGCGGGGTAATTCTCCTGATCGCGATAGATCATGCCGAGGCGCTCGATGAAGATCGCGCGATTGTTGCGGTCGGCCTGACTGGACCCCGTTTCTGCTTTTTCAGTCTTCTTGAGAAGATCCTGCAGCAGCTTGATCGCGTCATCGTAACGGCCCTGAGCCTGGTACACGGCAGCCATGCTGTAGGGGACGTCCATAGTGTCGGGGACGAGGGTGTCGGCGCGCTTCAGATTCTCGAGAGCGAGATCGTACTTACCTTGCCGGCGATAGATCTCAGCGATGCGGATGTAAGTCTGGGCGTCCTCAGGATTGGAGTCAGCAATGACCTTGTATTGCTCCAGAGCGGCGTCGAGCTGGCCGTCGTTCAAATAATTCTCGGCCAGGCCGCGAATCGAGTCGAGGTTATCGCGATCAAGAATGATGGAGTGCTTATAGGCATCGATCGCGCTCTTGTAGTCCTTGCGCTGCTCGTAGGCGGCTCCGAGAGCGGCGTAGAGCTTGGCCGAGCGAGCGGAGTCAGGAACGGAGCTCAGAACTTTGAGCGCGTGCCCCGTGTCTCCCTCGTCCGTGTAGAGCATGGCCAGCGTGGTGACAGCTTCTTCCGAGCTGGGATCGAGCTTGATGGCGCTCTTGAGTTCGCCTTCCGCCTTCTGCATATCGTTATTGAGGCGATAGAGGCGGCCGAGAAGCAGGTGATCGTCGACGCTATCGGGATCGAGCTTGACGATCTGTTCGTACTGATCGATGGCCAGCTTAAGGATGTTGTCGGAACCATTGCCGCCGGGCATGTCGCCGAGCGAGCGGAGATAGATGCGACCCAGAAGTTTGTGAGCTTCGAGATTCTTGGGATCGCGCTTGATGATGTCCTGCGCTTCTTTGACCGCGTCAGCGATACGGCCGGTCTTCACGTAGAGCTCGGCGAGGGCGGAGGTCAGGAATTCGGACGAAGGGTCGGCCTCGATGGCGAGACGATATTCTTCAGTTGCCTTGGTCGCCAGGTCGCTGCGGCCATAGGCCGTGACCATTTCCTCGTACATGTGCGCCATGGTGTAGTGATAATAAGCAGCGGACTTGTCGACCTTACGCGGCGTCGACGGTGCCGCCTTGGTATCAGGCTGGGCGGCGTTTGCATCGGACGAGGACGGGCTGGTTTGCGCGACAGCGGCGGTTGCCATCGTAATCATCACAAGAAGGCGAAAAATTCTATTCATGCTCGACCTGACTGGCGCTCGAAGCGCGATTCCGAAAACCTTAGTTTATTTGGATGCAAACCCGCTAGGGGGAAGGTGCTTTTATTCTAACCCGAGCGGGAGCGGGACGGAATTAAAGAGTGCTGGCAGTTTGGATGCCGAAGGAAACCGGAAGGACAGGGACCAGTGGGGTCGCTGTGTCAAATTACGTAAAGACGTAAGGGAAATTGTTGATCGACGGTTGGTGGTTCTTGATTGGAAAGCGGCAAACCTTGACGGAGCCGGCCTCCCACAACAATCGATGATCCTAACTATCATTAGTGGCGGAAGTGACGCACTCCGGTGAAGAGCATGGCCAGCCCCAGACGGTCGGCGGCTTCGATGACCTCCGGATCGCGCTGCGAACCGCCGGGCTGGATGATGGCCGTGGCTCCCGCTTTTGCGATTTCTTCGACTCCATCGGGGAACGGGAAGAATGCGTCGGAGGCCGCAACGGTGCCTTTGAGCGGCAACTGGGCTTTCATCGCGCCAAGCTTGGCGGAGTCGACGCGGGACATCTGTCCGGCACCAACGCCGACGGTCTGTCCGTCACGGGCGTAGACAATGGCGTTGGACTTCACGTGCTTGCAAACTTTCCAGGCAAACAGCAGAGCACGAGTTTCTTCGGGAGTGGGACGACGCTTGGTCACGACTTTCAGATCGGAGTCTTGGAGCACGCGAGAGTCGGCATCTTGCACGAGCACGCCGCCGGAGACATTCTTCAAGACCCACTTTTGATTGGCGGGAACGACTTCGACCAGCCGCAGATTTTTCTTCGAGGCAAATTTCGCCTTAGCAGCCTCGTCGAATGCAGGTGCGGCGATGACTTCGAGAAAGAGCTTGTGCATTTCCTCGGCGGCAGCGGCGTCGATGGGGCGATTCACGCCGATGACACCGCCGAAGGCTGAGACGGGATCACACTCGAGCGCCCGCTTGTAGGCTTCCGCGAGAGTCTTGCCCGTGGCAGTCCCGCAGGGATTCGTATGTTTGATGATGGCAACCACCGGCTCGGCAAATTCCTGGGCGAGATCCCACGCGGCTTGCAGATCAACAATGTTGTTAAAGGATAATTCCTTGCCCTGCAGTTGCTGGGCGTTGGCTACGCCGGCGCCCGAGCCGTCGGAATACATGGCGGCTTTCTGGTGAGGATTCTCTCCGTAGCGCAGGTCGAGCGTTTTGTGGAAGGAAAAACGGAGGGTAGCCGGGAAAGCCATCGTTTCCGGTTGCACCTGGAACGAGTCGGCGCTGATGCGTTCAAGCGCCGAGGCGATGGCGGAATCATAGGCGGCGGTAGTGGCGAAAGCTTTTTGCGCGAGACGCCATTTTGTCGGCTGCGAAAGCGTTCCGTTCGAGCGGGAGAGTTCTTCGGCGATTGAGTCGTAATCAGTCGGCGAAGTGACGATCGCGACGTCATGAAAATTCTTCGCAGCAGAGCGGATCATGGACGGGCCGCCGATGTCGATGTTTTCGATCAATTCTTCGAAGGCGACTCCGGGCTTCGCGGCGGTTTTCTCGAATGCGTAGAGGTTCACGACCACCATATCGATAGGAGCGATGCCGTGTTCGGCGACGGCGGCAACGTGTTTGGGATCTTCGCGGCGATGGAGAATTCCGCCGTGCACCTTGGGATGCAGCGTCTTGACTCGGCCGTCGAGCATTTCGGGAAAGCCGGTGAGCTCGGAGATATCTTTCACGGGGATGCCGGAGTCGCGGAGCAGCTTGGCGGTGCCTCCGGTGGAGATGAGTTCGATACCGAGGGCGGAAAGCTTGCTGGCGAAATCGACGAGTCCGGTTTTGTCGGTGACGCTGAGGATGGCACGGCGGACTTTGGACGGAGTGCTGGACATGATCGGCCTCGGGACAGGGTATGAGTGCGGAGTGACCAAAAATTCTAACAGCAACACGAGGGCGTTTGTCGCTGGTCGTTGGTCGTTCGTTTAGGTGATCCGCGGACGGTTCGCGAGGAGACTGAACGGAGGTCGTTTGCCTTTCGGGAGTGCGGGAAGCGACTAACGGCCAAGGACTAAACGACCCGCTGCACCTTCAAGAAAAGAAGAAGGCCGCGATTTGCTCGCGGCCCTGATTCTCGAGCTGTTGAACGGTTTATGGGACCGAGCCGCGAGCGGCGGCAGCGGGAGTATTAGTGGTGAAGGAGAACCATCCGGTCAGGCCTACGTCGCCGCCGATGATCGCCAGATTCGAAGCAGCGAAGACACCGGTGAAGTCCGGAGCATTCGTGTCATCCGAGGTGACCACGATCCAGTACTGGGTTTTGGCCGTCACCGCGGTGGATTTGATGTTGACGGTCACCAGCTGACAGCAGGTTCCGAAGACGGGGATGGTGGCGGCATGTCCGGTCGAAAGCAGGGTTCCCACAACTCCCGCGTTGTCGCTATAGAGGCCGACATTCACCAGCGATGTTCCCGACTCCCAACCCACGGCCACTTGCAACTGCTCGACATGCGAATTGGCTGCGGGGATAAACGGAACGCCGATCCCCTGCTCGGGCAGACCAACGGAGTTGTCTGGCCCCAGGATGTAGTAGCCGGTGGTGTCGTTGTAAGCGTCGGTGGACGTCGGTCCGAGGTTGCTGAAGATAGTTGTGAGTTTGGGCGAAGGCTTTGCCGAGGGCGTGATCGGACCTGAGTGAGTGGTGTGGGCTACCTTGAGATCGGAACTCTGAGCCAGCAGTACCCCGGAGGCGAGCGTCAATACAAACAAGCAGGCTAGTGCTCGTTTTAATACCATTTTCAATCCTCCAATCAGTTGAGTTGCAGCATCGCCCAGGGCGAGACTCTTCGTGGAGACTTCCATCAAGGCTGCATCGGGCTGGGGCCGGGTCATGCGTGCCAAATGCGGTGAGCTGCGCAGGACATATTATCCCCACTTTCGCGGAAGGCCAGTGGGATAAAGACCCGGAGACGAAAGTCACTAGCGGCGGAATCCTGCATGGGACGGCGTTTGCAAGGCGATCGAGGCGGATGGGGCTATCCGATGAGTAAACTGCTGCGTCTTTCTTAGGTCTTAGCTTTGGCTTTCAGTTTGACGTGGCCGTCGGCGAGTTCTACGGAGTATTCGACTCCCTGACATCCATACTGTTTGCGGATTTGTTCGGTCTTTTTCTGAACGAAGGTCGTAAACGAGTCGATGCTGCCGGTGACATTCTCTCCGGCTTTCTTCTTGGCGGCGACAAGCGTGTTATAGAGACGCTCGACCTGCTCTTTTTCACCCTGATCGACGCTGTGCAGAGTAAAGTGCGGAGCTGAAACCGTGCCTCCGGCTGCCGCGACCGCAGCCTGGCTCACTCCGTATACGGGATGGTGCGGCTTGTGTTCTTCTTCCGCGACACGAACTCCCTGGACGGAGAGAAGCGCATCCTGCGGGCGGCGGTAGCCTTCTTCGCGGATCCGGGACTTTTTGCGCCAGAGATCGCTGTAGAGCGCGTAGCGCTGCGCCATTTCATTGTAGCGGTAGCGCTGGGAGAAGTTCATTCGTCCGCCGTCGGAGAATTTGCGCAGCAGGCTGAGCACCTTCCACTCGACGTCAGTCGGCGGCCGCTTGGTCGGATTGCTGAAAAAAATCTCGTACTCGATTTTCAGGCGGCGCAGTTGGGAGTCGAGAAGATTCAGTTCTTCGTCGGTGGTCACAGGAGTCTCCATGCACAGTTTAGTGATCCGAGACACATCAGGCGAGGTATCCCTCGGTCACTAAGGGCATGGAACGAAAGTAAGGGGGAGCTATGGGCGGCGAGCTACGAGCACAGAGAAACCATGGGAAGGGTTTGATCTACGGCGACTAGGAAAACCGACCGTGCTGAGGATTGCTTCACGGCTCGCGGCTCAACGCTACTTCGCGGAATTCGACGCCATTTTCTTGACCATGGCGAGGACAAGTTTGCGGTCGCTGTCGTTCAGACTGGTCGAGTAACGCCGGATCTGGCTGAGGAAACGGACTTCGTCGTCGGAGAGCTGAGGCAATCCCTTGGAGCCGTTGCTGTGGCCGGGCTCGGAGAAAAATTGCGACAGCGGCAGTTCCATGGCGCCGGCGATCTTCGAAAGCGTGTCGAGCGAAGGAATCGTATGACCGTTCTCGACGCGCGACAGGTAGCAGCGAAGAAGTCCGGTTCGCTTTTCGATGTCGCCTTGAGACATACCTTTTTGTAGCCGGTAGTTGCGGATCGTCTCGCCGATATTCATCGTTGGGAGCATTTCAGGATGGGTCATAGTAACCAGAGGAGCAACTTCTGGCAAGTGGGAAATTTGTGCCATACGAGGGACATTCGTGCCATACGAAAAACGGATGGCGAAAAACAAATTTTCGCGTGGACGCGGCCATTACTTATACACCGTATAACTAATCAATGTGTGCGGGAATAGATTCGCGTGGGGCGGTTGGGTGCTTTAAACCCGCGCGGATGGCGGGTTTCACTTCTTGAGCGTCGCGGCGAGGAAATCAACCGTGCACTGCCAAGCGTCCGCGGCATCGGCGGCGCGATAGCCTTCATTGTTGTTCGGATTCTCGAAGGCGTGGCCGGCATCATCGTAAATTTTGACGTCGATCTTCTTGCGTAATTGCTTCAGAGCTTGCTCAAACTTGTGAACGTCATCGGGCGTGATCCCGTGAGCCTGCGCGCCAAACAGACCGAGGATCGGCGCATTGATTTTCTTCAGCGCCTCTGGATCGGTGGCAAGGTGGCCGAAGTTGATGATGCCGACGGCGAGCGTCGGCTCCTGGAGCGCGACCTCGAGCGAGTAGCCGCCACCATGCACCATCCGATGGCACCGATGCGGTCTTTCTTTACGCTAGGTTGTGAAGCGAGATATTCGAATGCGGCGTGAAGGTCGCGCTGGGCGCGGTCTTCGGGAACTCCGCGCATGATCTCGTGCGCCATATCGGGTGTGGTGGCGACCTTGCCGCGATACAGATCGACGGCTAAGGCTTCGTAACCCTGGTCAGCCAATTTCGATGCCTGGTCTTTCCCCCAGTCGTTCAGTCCCTATCACTCGTGGATCAAGATCAGCGCGGGGAACGAGCCTTTGCCCGCGGGAGTGTAGAGAATGCCCTGCGCGGTTTCGTCGCCGCTTTTGTAGGAGACAGTCTTGCTCTCCGCTGCGAAAGCGAATGCCGTTGCGAACAGAATAACGAACAATAAAATTCTCTTCATGGCTGGAGCCTTCCGTTTTGTGCGCCGACATTCTGATTGAACTCAGCCGGGATTACAAGGGGACTTCCATGTAGAGGGCGCCCGCAATGGGATTGGCGCAGTAGGGATCGATTTCGCGGAAGCCGAACTTGCGGTACAGGGCAACGGCGTCTTTCATGACTGGCTCGACGGTGTCGAGGCGCATGCGCTGATAGCCAATCTGGCGGGCTTCGGCGATGATTCGCTCGACAAGGATGCGCCCTAACCCCTTCCCGCGGAACGGCGGGCGGAGGTAGAGGCGCTTCATTTCGCAAACACCGTCTTCGAGCTTGTGGAGTGCGATGCATCCGGCAAGCTGACCTTCGTATTCAGCGAGCAGAAGGCGGCCCGCTGGAGGAGCGTAATCGCCCGGCAACCCAGCGAGTTCTTTGTCGAAATTCTGGAAGCAAAGGCTGAAGCCGAGTGACTGTGCGTATTCGAGGAAGAGTTCGCGGGCTTGGTCGATCTGTGCGAGCGACTCCGCTTGAACGAAGGAAAAAGCTTTCACCACAGAGGACACAGAGGAAGGCTGCGTACTCTCAGAATTCGTTTTCACCCTGTGGCCCTCCGTGTCCTCTGTGGTGAAGCCTTACCCCATCAGCATGCCGCCGTTTACGCTCAGCGTGTGGCCGGTGATGTAGGACGCTTCGTCGGATGCGAGAAATGCTACGGCGCTCGCCACATCGTTCGACGTTCCTACCCGGCCCAGCGGAATCTGCTTCACGGCGGCCTGCTTGAAATCGTCACTGAGGACGGCGGTCATGGCAGTTTCGATGAATCCGGGCGCGACCGCGTTACAAGTAATGTTGCGCGAGCCCACCTCGCGGGCGATCGCCATGGTGAGTCCAATGAGCCCGGCCTTGGAAGCCGAGTAGTTGGCCTGCCCGGCCTGTCCCATTTGGCCGAAGACGCTGGTGATGTTAATGATGCGCCCCCAGCGCTGTTTGAGCATCGAGGGGATGACTTGCTGGATGCAGAGATACGCGGAAGTGAGGTTGGTCTGGAGAACGGCGTCCCAATCGGCACGCTTCATGCGCATAACGAGCTGGTCGCGGGTGATGCCAGCATTGTTCACCAGGATATCGATTTTGCCGAATTGGGCGATGGCGCCCTTCACGGTGGATTTCACTTGGTCTTCATCGGCGACATCAAGGGCGAAGACAGCCGCACTTCCTCCTGCAGCGGTGATTTCGGCGACAAGCTCGTCCAACTTCTCTTTATTGCGGGCGGCAACGGCCACGGTGGCGCCGTCCTTGGCGAGGCGAAGGGCGCAGGTGCGTCCGATGCCCTGGGAGGCACCGGTGACGAAGGCTACGCGTCCGGAAAGCGACATGAACGTTCTCCCCAATTGCGGATCTTAAATGATGCGAACGCAAAAATTATACGCGGTAGCTGGGCGGTTGCTCGTGGTGAGAGTGTCGAGCTGCGCTCGACGACCGGGTCCGAGACCCGGTCCCACAATCCCACACAGACAGCCGAGGCGGCTGTCCCCACATGATTCATCTTTGATTCCAGTGGGTGACGAATCGCATTGCTTATCCACAAGTGCGCCGAGTACCATTCGGACACTCTTATGTCCCAGAATGCGAATGTGCTGACGATGCCCAAGCCTTCCAACAAGAACGCCTCCTCCCCCGACAAAGATTCGGGGCATCGGTCTCCATTGCGATCGACAGGAACGGACGGCTCTGTGGCCGAGATTCCGGCTCCCGTTGCGGCGGAGCCTTCGACCGAGGTATTCGCCGTATTCGGCGTCGAGCCGGAAATTCAGGCCTACGCGATGGCGAAGTATTCGCGTTCCGCGTTGTCGATGAAGGAGTCGCTGCGCGAGATCAGCACGCAGAAGGCAGAGAAGTTCCTTAATACTTTCTACTTTCAGTATGGCCATCGCTCGATTGCCGACCTGGCGCACATCGCTCTGGCAATCGAACGGTTGTCGATTCTGGCGGCGATTGAACTGGCGGATGAGCAGCGCTGGGACGGCCAGGAGCGGTCGACGCGGTATCAGGATTTCAAGAAGAGCGGATATTACACGCCGGATTTCGGGAGCGATGACGAGGGGCGCAAGCTCTATCGCGAGACCCTGGATTTTCTATTTGCCGAGTACGAGGCGCTCTCGGCACATATGACGCAGTACCTGATCAACATCACGCCGAAGCCGGCCGACATGAAGCAGGACGCGTATGAGCGGACACTGAAAGCGCGCGCATTCGACATCACGCGGTACCTGCTGCCGCTGGCGACGAACACTTCGCTGGGCGAGATCGTCAATGCGCGCACGCTGGAGACGCAGGTGGCACATCTGCTGTCGCATACGCATAAGGAGGTACGGGTTCTGGGAGAGTCGCTGAAGAAGGCAGCCACCGGGGCGGCGTACAACGTGAATGCGGAGTCGCTGCAGGATCTGGTCTCGCGGATTCGAGCGGTGGATGCGGAGTTGGGCGCGCGGGCTGAGCAGGAGCTGCTGCGCGAGGTGCGGGTGGCGCCGACTCTGGTGAAGTATGCCGATCCGAATGCGTATGAGATGGAGACGCGCCGGGAGTTGCGGCAAGCGGCGCGCGAGTTGATGGCTGGAGACCCAGTCGCGCCTTCGAAGGCAATTGTGGACTTGCTCGACGAAGAGCCGCTGGAAGTCGAGATTGCGACGACGCTGCTGTATGAGCACTCTCATCATTCTTATCGACAAATTCGGCAGGCGGTGCAGGTGGCGGGCGAGCGGCACCGGCGGGAAATCATCGATCTGGGGCTGCGGCATCGCGGCAAGCACGATGAAATGCTGCGCGGATTCCGCGCGGGGCAACAGTTCCGCTTCGACATTCTGATGGATACAGGCGGATTCCGCGACATGCACCGTCACCGGCGCTGCATCCAGGTGATGCAGGGATTCACCACGCAGCATGGCTTCGAGATGCTGCTCGATATGGAAGATGCGGGCGTGCGCGGGCGGTTTGAGTCAGCGATGCGGCGGGTGCAAATGGCGGTGGAGAAGCTGACTGCGCGCGAGACTCCCGAGGCGGAAGAGAATGCGCAGTATGCGATCCCGCTGGCATTTCGCAAGCGGGCGCTGTTCAAGATGGATTTTGCCGAGGCGGTTTACATTTCCGAGCTGCGGACTACGCCGGCGGGGCACGTTTCGTACCGGAACGTGGCGTACGCGATGTACGAGGCCGTGGCGCGGAAGTATCCGGCGCTCGCCAAGTATTTCCGGGTGCATGACGTGACGGCACCGGTGGATTTGCTGCAGAGGTAGAGAGGAGCATCACCGTCCCCTACGACGGTTGGAATATGTTCGATTTCCTCAAACGCGCTGTCGGCATAGCGGGAGCATATATTCGGCCGGGAAAGCCTTTGAGCAGTCGTACAAGCTAGCCCAACTAGCCACAATCATCTACCTTCACAAGCAATGGGATGGCGACCACGTGGGGCGTATGGCAAACTGCGTATGGAGCTACCTTTTCTGCACAGAGCCTGAAGGACCAGAGCCTGCTTGATTTCCGGGAGCAGTGGAAAAATGAAATCGTCAGCGCTGCGACGCAGCTTCTCGACGCCAATGAACCCTTCCGGGAAGTGATTGTGTCGTCACTCTGGGTGGCTCTGGCGGTAGCCCGCTCGCGAGATGACCGAGCCGACTTGAGCGCATTTTGTCCGGCGGAGTGTTCAAACAGTATCCGACCGCCTATCCGATGCTGCCGCATGATAGATACTCAGCTTTGGTGGAGGAATGGTCGCAAAAGTACAGCCCTTTGCCTTCCGCGGAGGACCCCGATCGTAGGGCGTCGCGATGAAAACGATCTACCTAAAGTTTAGAAAGCGGAGCCTCAAAGACCCGGAATTCGTGAACCTAACAGCGCTCGCCGGGCACATCGCTCAACTCCTCGGTACTAAAGCACCGGTTAAGCAGTCATTGCAGGCGTGTCTTGACGATCTACTCGGAGCCGTTTACAGCCTGGTCTATGCAAACACTACAAATTTGTTAGCAGGCCGCAGGCACTTGGCCAGTAGGACATCGGGAATGTTCTGATCAGGGCAAGGAAAATGGCCGCATCAAGGCTGCGCACGGAGGGCAAATGGACGGCGGGGTTCTATTTCGACAACGCCCTGTTCAGGGCGGCTGCTGTTTATCATCGCGCTCTCAAAATTCTGACGGGAAATGAACAGAGTAAGAAATGGGTATGGGAGCTAGAGCCCGACGCGATAAACCGTTACAAAGGCGCTCGAAATGCTCCTTGGGCAAACAAGATCGTGAGTAAGGTGCACGACGAAGTTAACGATTTAAAACACACTTCATGCGGAATAATCAACGGCAGAGATGTGGAGTTCGAGACTGCCATTGCGGCGGTCAGTGAAATCCTAGAGCTTATTGAGGCATTGAAGTGAATCCCGTGTAGCAATCTCTAGATTTATCTTGATCCTGCTAGATTGCCCCAATTAGAATCTGACTCAGAGGTATCGTGCCGCGTTCCGTCAAGATCGCTCCGGAAATTGATGCGAAGTTATATGAGGAACTCGTCTCCGTGGCCAAGGAGAACGGGCAGTCGCAGCGGTTTGTGCTGGAACGGGCGCTGGAGCATTACCTGCACAATGTGGTCCCTTCGCAGCGGCTGGTGCGGCCTGAGGTGATGGCCGCCTACCGCCGCTCCAACGAAAAATATCGTGAGTTGTACAAGAAACTGGCCAAGTAATGGCCGAGCGCGTGTACCTGACGGTGGCTGAAGTGCTCGCCATCCAGCATCACCAGATCGAGGAGTACGGCGGCATCCACGGCTTGCGCGATCAGGGCGCGTTGGAAGCCGCAGTTTTCCGGCCCCAAACTGGCTACTACAACGACCTGAGTGGAGAAGCCACGGCACTGTTCGAATCACTCGTAAATAATCGCGCTTTTCTGGACGGGAACAAACGCGTCGGGTTTGCCGCAGCCCACACGTTTCTCCTCCTGAATGGCTTCGATCTGGACCTCACCAGCAAGGCTGCATTCTAGTTCACGATGAAAACCCTAGAGGACGGCAAGTTTCGCTTTGCCCTGCTCCACGAGTGGATTGCAGGAAACCTCGTTCCTCTTCCTGGATAGAGTTCGCGAGCAGGATTGCCCGCGCCATAAGACCATTTCGGGACAATTTCCACCGTTATCTTCTTGATTCGCCTTTTCTTCGCCTCATTTCCTATGTATAATCCGGCCAGATTCAGTTTCATGCTGCACTCATAAAGGAGCCACTCCATGGCAGACGAACGGGGCAAGGCGATTGAACTAGCGGTATCCCAGATCGAAAAGCAGTTTGGCAAGGGATCGATCATGCGATTGGGTTCGAAGGAGGCGATCGTCCCGATCTCGGTGATCCCGACAGGTTCGATCTCGTTCGATGCGGCGCTGGGCGTGGGCGGATTTCCTCGCGGGCGCGTAGTGGAAGTGTTCGGGCCGGAATCGTCGGGCAAAACGACGATTACGTTACAGGTGATCGCCGAAGCCCAGAAGACCGGAGGCATGGCCGCGTTCGTGGACGCCGAGCATGCGCTCGATCCAGCTTATGCGAAGAAGCTCGGCGTGGACGTCGACAACCTGCTGGTTTCGCAGCCTGACTATGGCGAGCAAGCGCTGGAGATCACGGAGGCGCTGGTCCGCTCGAACGCCATTGATGTGCTGGTGGTGGATTCGGTGGCTGCGCTGGTTCCCAAGGCCGAACTCGATGGCGAAATGGGCGACAGCCACATGGGACTACAGGCGCGGCTGATGTCGCAGGCGCTGCGCAAGCTGACGGGCACAGTGTCGAAATCGAGGACCTGCTTGATCTTCATCAATCAGATTCGCGAGAAGATTGGCGTCATGTTTGGGAATCCCGAGACGACCACGGGCGGCCGGGCGCTGAAATTCTATTCTTCAGTTCGCGTCGATATCCGGCGTATTGCGGCGATCAAGGAAGGCGATGTCGTGACCGGGTCGAGGACGAAAGTGAAAGTCGTCAAGAACAAGGTCGCGGCGCCGTTCCGCGAGGCGGAGTTCGACATCCTTTATGGAGAAGGCATTTCGCGGGAAGGCGATCTGCTCGATCTGGCGGTCAACAATAACATTCTGGAAAAGTCCGGATCTTGGTTCAGCTACAAGTCCGAGCGGATCGGCCAGGGTCGCGAGAACGCCCGCCAGTTCCTGAAAGATAATAAGGACGTCATGGGGCGACTCGATGTCGAGGTGCGGAAGGCGCTCGGACTGATTGCCACACCCGCGCAGCCGGCAGCCGCGGCTGGTCCAACGGCAGCACCGACCGGGCGGGTCACGACTATGCCGAGTGCTCCGACGGAAACCGTGAGAGCTCCGATCGCGGCGGCCAAACGTTAACTTCGTCATTGCCTCCGGGCGGGACTACTTCTCATGGAGCCTCGCCCGGGTCTCCCAATCAGATTCATAAAGCGTTACGTCGAGCTTCGCACGACGGACAGCCGAGGGCGGCTGTCCCCACACGGCTGCTTGCATGGGCTGGTAATTGCCATCCCTGGTCCCGCCCGCATAGAATCTCCTATTACGCTTGCGTTGCTTCTTTGCTGAACCCCGTCGTTCCGGTGAGAAACATTGAATAAGGGCACGGCTATCTATCCCGGTTCGTTTGATCCGCCGACCAACGGGCACCTCGACCTGATCCAGCGAGGCAGCAAGATTTTTGAAGAGCTGGTGGTCGCGATCCTGCGGAACTCGGAGAAGGTCCCGATGTTCAGCGTGGCGGAGCGGCTGGAAATGCTGCGGGAGCTCACTGCCGATCTCAGCAACGTGCGGATCGATACGTTTGACGGGTTGATGGTCGAGTACGCGAAATCGCAGGATGCGATCTGTGTGTTGCGAGGGATCCGGGCCATCAGCGACTACGAGTACGAGTTGCAGATGGCATTGATGAACCGTAAGTTGGAACCCACTCTGGAAACCGTGTTCATGATGCCGGCCGACAAGTATTCGTACGTGAGCTCGCGGCTGGTGCGTGAAGTGGCGCAGGCGGGCGGTCCGGTGAAAGGGCTGGTCCCGGAGGTGGTGGAGCAGAAGCTGCGCGAGAAGCTCGATCCGGCCTACAAGCTGAAGAAAGCGAAGTTAATCGAAGTCCCGAAAAGAAGGAAGAAGAAGGCATGACCACGGCAACAACAGAAGCGCTACGACTGACGGAACGAATCAACCGAATCGAGCCCTCGGCCACGATGGCTGTAGTGGCGGAAGCCGACAAGCTGCGTTCGCAGGGAATCGACGTGGTCGATTTCGGCGCGGGCGAGCCGCACTTTTCCACGCCGCAGCACATCAAAGATGCGGCTATTGCGGCGATCCAGGGAAATTTCACGAAGTACACGGCCGTGGCCGGAACGGCGGAGTTGCGCGACGCCATCGCGCACCGGCACAACGTGGACTTCGATTCAGATTACCGGCGCGAAGAAGTGATCGCCTCCACTGGCGGCAAACACGCGTTGTTCAATGCGATACAGGTACTGGTCGATCACGGTGACGAAGTGATCCTGCCCGTGCCCTACTGGGTTTCGTTCAAGGACATCATCCGGTACGCGGGCGGGAATTGCGTACTGCTGGAATCGGACGAGTCGCAGGGCTTTCGCGTTACCGCGGAGATGGTGGCGAGGCTGATCACGCCGCGGACCAAGGCCATCATTCTCAATTCTCCGTCGAATCCTTCGGGCGCCGTGATGAGTCCGGAAGATATGACGTCGGTGGTGCGCCTGGCGCACGAGCGCGGAATCTGGGTGCTGTCGGATGAGTGCTACGTCTATCTGAATTACACGGGAAAGAATTTTTCGGTGGGAGCGCTGCGCGAATATAAGGAACGATTTGTCGTACTGGGCTCACTCTCGAAAACGTATGCCATGACCGGATGGCGACTAGGCTACGCGATGGCTCCGGCGGCAGTGACCAGCGCAATGGCGAAGCTACAGAGCCAGTCGACTTCGAATCCGACGTCGATTGTGCAGAAGGCTGCGGTGGCTGCGCTGAAAGGGCCGCAGGAGTGCGTGGAGCAGATGCGGCGTGAGTATATTCAGCTGCGGGATCACGTGGTGCAGGGGCTGCGATCGATTCCGGGCGTGACCTGCACATTACCGGAAGGCGCGTTTTACGCCTATCCGAATATTTCTGCGTTCCTGGGGCGAGGCGGTCTGAAATCCGCGTCGGACGTGGCAGGGCGACTATTGCGCGAAGCGCATGTGGCCACGGTTCCGGGCGAGGGATTCGGCACACGCGAGCACATTCGGGTTTCGTATGCTACTTCGAAAGCTGAATTGGATCGCGGGCTGGAGCGCATGCGGAAGTTCTTCGGCGCGCTGTAGTAACGTCTTCACGACAGCGGACACAGCGGCGCACAGACGAAAAGCTTGGATTCGATTCGGCAAAGGCCGTTCTGTTTGAGCGGTCTTTTTTGTGGGCGCACGTTTTGCATGCAAACCCTTTGTCCATTGTTGATGCTTCCCGGGTTCGATCCGCGGCCGTGGGGCAGCGCGGATTTGTCTCCGATCTATCCGAATCACAAGTTCGCTCAGAAGATCGGCGAAGCGTGGTTGAGCGGAGACGAGTGCAAGGTTGCCAATGGGCCGTTCACGGGCAAAACTCTGGCGCAGTTAGGCGACCAGTATCAGCGCGAATTGGTAGGCGAAGCGGCGCGCGATCCTAAACGCTTTCCCTTGCTGCTCAAGTTTTTATTTCCTCACGAGAAACTCTCAGTGCAGGTGCATCCCGACGACGCCCAAGCGGTGCGCGTGGGACAGCCCTGGGGAAAGACCGAATGCTGGTACGTGGCTCACGCGAAACCCGGCTCGCAAATCGGGTTGGGCCTCAAGCCCGGAGTGACCGTCGCGCAGTTAGAAGTAGCGATTCACGAGAACCGGGCGGAAGAAGCGCTCAACTGGGTCGATGTTTACACCGGCGACATGATCTACGTGGCGGGCGGAACGGTGCACACTCTCGGGCCGGGCTCGGTGATCGTCGAGACGCAGCAACAGTCGGACACGACGTATCGTTTGTACGACTACGGGCGTCCGCGGGAGTTGCATCTGAAGGACGGCATGGCCGCAGTAAGAGAAAAAGTGAATTCGGGCAAGGTCCTGCGCCCCGCGCCCAAGCAGAACGGGAAGAATCGGTACGTGCCCCTGGTCGCTGCTCCCTATTTTGTCGTGGATATGTTTGAGGCGAAGGATCCACTACAACTGGCGTCGCGCGATGATTCGGGGAAAAGTTCGGTGCAGATTCTGGTGGCCGTGGAAGGTTGCGGAGTGATCGAGGCTGCGGGGATGGATCCGGTGACGCTGGCGAAGGGAGACGCAGTCGTGGTTCCCGCAAGCGTCGGGCACTTTGGAGTGCGTCCGCAATGGTCGATCGAATTCCTGCGTGCCTACGTGCCGGGCAAAGCACTGCCCGAACCGGAAACAAGAAGGTAGTTTCGACTGCAAGGGTTTGCGCTCGAGTCAGTGGAGATCCGTGAACATCCGTGGCTAAGAACTCGAACTTCTATCCCGTAATACTCGCTGGAGGGCGTGGTACGCGCTTCTGGCCGCTAAGCCGGAAAAAACGCGCGAAGCAGTTGTTGGCGCTCGACGGCAAGCAGACGATGATTCAGCAGACGGTGGCGCACCTGCTTCCGCTGGCTCCGGCGAAGAAATTCTGGATCATCACCAACGACGACCTGCAGTCCGCGATTGCGAAGCAGGTGCCCAGAGTCCCGAAAGGACAGATCCTGGCCGAGCCAACTGCGCGAAATACGGCGCCCGCGATCGGCCTCGCTGCGTTCTTGTTACTGCGTGAAAATCCCGAGGCGGTCATTGGGATGTTTCCCTCCGATCACGTGATCGCGGACGAAAAACGGTACCGTGAGACGCTAGAGCGTGGGATTGAAGTTGCGGCCGCCGGCGCGAACATTGTCGTGCTCGGGATTCGCCCGAATCGCGCTGAGACCGGATACGGATACATCGAGGTTGGGCAGCTTTATCAGGGCGAGGCCCTGCACGTGCGACGCTTCACAGAAAAACCTAATGCCGAGCGAGCGGCTGAGTTCGTCGCTGCAGGAAATTACTTTTGGAACAGCGGAATGTTTTTGTGGAGTGCACAAACGCTCGCTGGCGCACTGAAGGAACATCTACCCAAAACGGCGGCTTTGCTCGAAGAAATTGCGGCAGCCTACAGCACGCGCAAATTTGCGGCGACTTTCAAGCGGCTTTACCCCAGGTGCGAAAACATCAGTGTGGACTATGCCGTGCTGGAACCGCGTTCCGCAAAGGGCGAGAAAGAGGGAAACATTTTTTGCCTTCCGGCTGATTTCGGATGGAACGATCTTGGCTCCTGGACGGCGCTGCACGAGCACCACACCGCCAAAAGCACTCCTCCGGAAGGCAATCTAGTGGCGAGTACCGGAGTCTTTTTGCTGAATGCGCGCGGCAACTATGTTTACGCTCCCGGAAAGTTTGTGGCTGCGGTCGGGGTGAGCGATCTGGTGGTGGTGGAGACTCCGGATGCGTTGCTGATCACGACGCGGCAGCACGCGCAGGATGTGGGCAAAGTCGTGAAGTACCTCGACGAGAAGAAGATGCATAAACTCACTTAGTTTCATGTTTCGAGTTCCAGGTTTCGAGTACGAAGAAGCGGCAAACGCGTTTGGAGTCACCCGAAACTTGAAACTGGAAACACGAAACTTCATTCATGGCGCAAGAGATCAAATTCGGAACTGACGGCTGGCGCGGAATTATCGCCGATGACTTCACCTTTGAGAACCTTCGGCGCGTGGCTGGCGCCATTGCATCTTACGTCCTGAAATTTGAACAGGCGCAACACGGAGTGATCGTCGGGTACGACGCGCGGTTCGCATCGCCGCGAGCAGCGCAGATTGTTGCGGAGGTGATTGCGGCCGCAGGAATTCCGGTCAAACTCGCGAACGATTACACCCCCACCCCTGCGGTTTCGTATGCCGTGAAGCACCTGGACGCCGCGGGCGGAGTCATGGTCACTTCCAGCCACAATCCGTGGAACTGGAACGGGGTTAAGTTCAAGGGCAATTTCGGCGGATCGGCCACGCCCGCTATCATGAAAAAGATCGAGGAAGAAATGGCTGCGGCCGCGGCGCCGAAGGGAACCAAGGCCGCGATTGAGGAGGTCGATCTCAAGAAGGCATACGTCGCCGCCGTCTGCGCCTTCGCAGACATGGATCTGATCGCGAAAACGAAATTCAAGTTCGCGGTCGATGCGATGTATGGTTCCGGGCGCGGTGTTCTGTCGGGGATCTTCGCCGACCGCGGTGTGCAGTACGTGGCGATACGCCAGGAACTCAACCCGCTGTTTCCCGGGATCAATCCGGAGCCGATTCAACCACACACTGCCATGCTGCAAGCAACGGTGGTCCGGGAGAAGTGCGATGCCGGCCTGGCGACTGATGGAGACGCGGACCGCATTGGAGCAGTGGCCGAGGACGGCAGCTTCGTCGATTCGCACAAGATATTTTGTGTGCTGTTGCGCTGGATTCTCGAACGAAAGAAATGGCCGGGCGATGTAGTGCGCGCTTTCAATACCACCCGCATGCTGGACCGCATTTGCGCAAAATACGGGCGCAAGTTGCACGAGACCTCGATTGGATTCAAGTACATTGCCGATCTGATGATGGAGCGCGAGATCCTGATGGGCGGAGAAGAATCCGGTGGCATCGGCTATTCGCGATTTCTGCCTGAGCGCGACGGAGTGTTGAACTGTCTGCTGCTTGCCAATGCGATGGCCGAAGAGGGCAAGCCGCTGGGACAACTGGTGGCTGACCTGCAGCGTGAATTCGGCCCTCATTATTATGGTCGGCGCGATCTGCACATTCCGGAAGACGTAAAGCAAAACGCGATCCAACGCGCGCGGGCCGAAAGCACACAATCCCTGGGCCGCTATCGGGTGTTGAAGAAGGAATATCTCGACGGCGTGAAATTTTTTCTGGATGCGCCCACGAACGGCAACGGAGCGGAGGCGTGGGTATTGTTCCGCGCCTCGGGAACAGAGCCGTTGCTGCGACTGTACACCGAAGCCTCGTCTCCTGAATTAGTCAGCGAACTTCTGGTGCAGGGCGAGACTTTCGTGAACGCGTGAGCGGGCTCGGCCGGGATGATGCGATACTCGTAACCAGACACCTTTAAACATGGCAACCGATCCAGTCGTGGCACAGGGCGATTCGCCTGAGGCCCATCGTTACAACCAAATCCGGCGCTGGCTCGGCATTGCCGATTTCGCCGTCGGCTTCCTATTTCTGATTGTGCTGCTGGTGACGCGTGGGTCGGACTGGCTGCGCGACCTTGCCTACCGCTGGGGATTTCAGAGCTACACCGTCTCGCTCTTCGTTTACCTGCTGTTCCTGCTGGGCCTCAGCAAAGTTTTGGGAATCGGGCTCGACTACTACGGGTTCCGGGTGGAGCGTAGCTTCAAGCTTTCGAACCAGCGCTTTGCTTCGTGGGCGTGGGACGAGCTCAAAGGGTTTCTGGTTGGCCTGGTGCTGGGCGGAATCGTGGTGGAGCTGTTGTACTTCACGATCCGGCAGTGGCCACAGCACTGGTGGCTGTTGGCGTGGGCATTGTTCATGGGATTATTTGTCCTGCTGGCGCAGCTGGCGCCAGTTGTGCTGTTCCCCATCTTTTACAAGTTCGAGCCGCTGGAAAATGAAGACCTGCGTCGGCGGCTGGTGGTGCTGAGCGAGCACGCGGGGACGCGAGTCCGCGGTGTATATCGCTGGAAACTCTCCGAGAAGAGCAAGAAGGCGAATGCAGCGTTGACCGGGTTGGGCAATACGCGCCGCATCATTCTGGCCGACACTCTTCTCGATAACTACACGCCCGAGGAGATTGAAGCGGTTCTCGCCCACGAACTCGGACACCACGTACACCGGCATATTCTAAAGAGCATTTTTGTGCAGGCTGCAATCACGCTGTTTGGATTCTGGGCAGCCAACTGGACGCTGCACTATGCGGTCGACCAGCACATGTTCGAAGAACTATCGGACTTCGCCAACTTGCCGCTGCTGGCGCTGGTTTCGGTCGTGCTGTCATTCGTGCTGATGCCGGCTGTGAATGCATATTCGCGCTTCAACGAGAGGCAAGCCGACCGCTATGCCTTCGAAACCACTGCCAGCGTCGAGCCGTTTATCTCGTCGATGAACAAATTGGCCGAACAGAACCTGGCAGAGCGAACCCCCTCGAAATGGGTGGAGTGGTTTTTCCATTCGCATCCGTCGATCTCTCGGCGATTGGCCGCCGCGGAAGAGTGGGGACGCGCGCAAAACGCGCATCCACAGGTTTGAAACCAAATCGATTCACACATTATTTTTTGACTTGTTTCTTGCTGGCAGCCTTGGTTGGAATGGCTGCCGGTCAGCGCACAACTCCGTCATGCGGGGAATGCGCCGAGTGGAATCGCTCTCAGAAGCCCTTCCGCATTTTCGGTAATACCTATTACGTCGGCCCGCATGGGCTTAGCTCGATTCTGATCACTTCCGCGGCGGGGCACATTTTGATCGACGGAGCATTGCCGGAATCGGCAAGACAAATTGCCTCGAATATTGAGGCGCTCGGCTTTCGCGTTCAGGACGTGAAGATCATTCTGAATTCGCACGTTCATTTTGATCATGCGGGTGGGATTGCAGAGCTACAGCGCATGAGCGGCGCACGTTTGATTGCCAGCGAGTGGAGCGCTGCTGTGATGAAGCAAGGCAGTATGGCGAGAGGCGACCCGCAATATGGAACGTTGGCTCCGATTGCTCCGATCAAGAATGTAGAAACTTTACATGACGGAGAGACTCTATCGGTCGGGGGAGTTTCCGTGACGGCACATCTAACACCGGGACACACTCCGGGCGGAACAAGCTGGACGTGGAAATCCTGCGAGGGCGAGATTTGTCATCACATCGTCTATGCGGACAGCGTCACGCCAGTTTCCGCGCCCGCATTCCGGTTCACAGGTAGCAGTGAGTATCCGCATGCGCTTGACGATTTTGAAAAGAGCTTTGCCTTTCTCGACACGACGCCATGCGACATTTTGATTACTACTCATCCGGACGCGTCGGGATTTTGGGGTCGCGTTGCGGCGCGCGAAAGGGGAGTGAGGCCTGACCCACTGGTCGAAGCGGAAGCTTGCCGGCAGCTTGGTCAACACGCGCGCGAGCAACTTCGTCAGCGGCTCGCCGAAGAGCGGCTAAAGCCTAAATAGCAGCGGACGTCATCGCTGCTTCAAGATTTGGATGACCCGCTGCAGATCTTCTTCTGTATCCACTCCCACACTGTCGTATGGAGTTTCACCAACATAGATCGCGACTCCATTTTCTAGAAATCTCAGTTGCTCCAAACGCTCGCTCTTTTCCAGCGAAGATTCCGGCAAAGAGACGAACTGATCCAAGGCTGATTTGCGGTAGGCATAGAGTCCCAGATGCTTGTAGTAACGCGGGTGCGTACCGTCCCGGTCAAGAGGTATCGTTGCCCGGGAGAAATATAGGGCGCGCCCGTGCAGGTCGGTCACAACTTTCACTGCATTGGGATTGGGAATATCTATAACCGAAGCTGGGGTCATCAAAGTGCCAACTTGAGACCCCGGATTCTCCATTACCTGTAACAGGGACGCAATCTGTTCCGGGCGTGCCAGCGGTTCGTCGCCTTGCACGTTGAGATAGACGTCAGCGGGCTCGCGTCCGGAGATCTCATGCACCCGCTCGGTTCCGCTGCGGTGCAACGAAGATGTTATTTGGGCATTCCAGCCATTCTCGCGGCAGGCTGTCATGATCTCTTCGGAGTCGGTCGCGATGATTACATTGGTCAGCAGCGGCGAAGAACGCACCGCCTCATACACGAGTCCGATTAACGGCTTGCCGGCAATCTGGCGCAGCATCTTGCGCGGCAGACGAGTGGATGCAAGACGAGCAGGGATGACGGCGAGTGCTTTCATAAGCGGTCAGATAGCTTTTTACCACGCCGCACAGTAAATCCGTCGGAGGCACAGAAGTTTGACCTATTTCCTCGGCGATCTTAGAATTAAGAATTGGACGTAACGCTCCGACGGGCTCGTTGCTTCCATGCCGCGAAAGCGCTGGTTCCACGCCAGCATGCTGGCTTCTTTCGCATATCTTCCCTTTTGCAGCACGTGGCGGTGTAGCTCAGGTGGTTAGAGCGACGGTCTCATAATCCGTAGGTCGTAGGTTCGAGTCCTACCGCCGCCACCAATTTCTTCAGGTCCGGCCCGGAGACATGGGTAACAGAATGTACCGGCTACATAGGTAACACTTTTGGGCCGAAGGGATTTTCCAGTGGTTCCAACACGCGCGTCTCCAGATCGAAATATCCTAAGTCATAATCCATAAAAGTGACGAGCCAGATATCGTCGTGAACCTCTTTAATGCCGACGGCTTGGCCGGCGAAGACCTGGCTGAAGTTGATTTTCTTGGCGCCCAGACAGATTCTGCCGCAACGGGTGACCACGATCGTTTTGTCGTGGAGGGGGTAGTCGATGTCGGGCAATCCCTGATAGAGGCGAGGGGAGGGCTGATAGATTTCGGCCGGATACTTCATGCCGAGGGCTTGGTGCGGACGCTCATGATTAAAGACCTCGATGAATTTGTCGAACCTGGCCTGCTGCTGCAGGAAGTTAGCACTGGCCGGTTTGGTGGCCTCTTTCTTCAGGGTGAGATGCATGCGTTCGTTGCGGCCGTTTTGTTGCGGATGGCCCGGCTTGATGCGTTCGATGCCAATACCGAGACGCAGCCACCAGACGGCGAGTTTGCTCAAATTGAATAATGCGTGCGCAGAAGCGAAGGGCACATCGTTGTCGCTGCGGATGTGTGCGGGCAGACCACGCTCTTTAAAAAGGCGCTCAAAGATAGTAAAAGCGTAGGCTTCTTTGGTGGCAGAGAGCGCCTCGCAGGTCAGCAGATAGCGGCTGGCATGATCGGTGACGGTGAGTGGGTAGCAGTAGCGCTGATTTCCGAGCAAAAACTCGCCCTTGTAATCGGTGCACCAGAGCTCATTGGGACACTGGCCTAACGATAAAGGAGTTCCCTGGGCCCGATGACGCAGGCGACCGCGGCGCTCGACCAGTCCATGGCGATCGAGCACGGCATGGATTGTGCTTTTGGCGGGGATGGGGATGTGGGAGAATCTGCGAAGGAGGCGCTCGCGAATCTTGCGTGCGCCCCAGCTGGCGTGCTCACGCTTCACGTTCAAGATAAAGTTTTCCACCTGGAAGGGAAGTTGGTTGGCGTAGCGATAGGGACGCCGGCTTCTATCGGTCAATCCCTGCACCCCACATTCCTGGTAGCGATCAGATCAGCCATCGCCTCGCCGGCTAGCCGGCGAGCCACAAACTGCCGTTTCTCATCCATTACCGAACACTCCTTCCACGGCATCACTTCCTCCCTTAAAAAAGGGGAAAAGTGTAACCTATGTGTCCGGTACGATCTGTCACCTATGTCTCGGGTCGCTCACAACAACTTGCAGGAGGTCCGTCGGGTTCGGATCGGACGCCACCGGTGGAAACTGTTCCATTACCTCGTCTATGTAGCGGGTGTTGGTACGTTCATTCACGGCATTCTCGCGGATCCCGCCTTGAAGGGGAATGCAATCGATTCGCTGGATGGAGAAAAACTATTCATCGAGTCGTGCCTTTTAGTCGCAGTGCTGACAACGGTTTGGGCTTGGCGCTATCGACTGCAGAAGGATCGTCAGAACGGGCACGCGGAATAGGCCGCTATCGCCTGCTTAAAAGTGCGAATGCGAGCGATTGATCCGGATTTATCGGGAACCACGGTTGCGGACGAGATTAGCCTCGCGAGCCTAATAGGCGGACCTCAAATCAGCGGAGTTAATTACTTGTCTGCGAGGGCCTAACAGAAGTTGAAACACATCTGCGGCTAATTCTTGCATGAATGTTCTGTGACGGCAGACAGCCTCATGCTTACTCAGCAGCAGCGGCCAAGCTGTAGGCACTCTGGTGGGGAACAGTTTTGCTTGCGGCCCGAGCAGCAATACCCAGACCTTCACGACCGAATCGTTGAACACCAATGGCACTGGCACCGCAGGCTTGACATGCGGGGTGGGTTGCGGCTGGACCTTCAATATCCAGGTGGGCCCCAACAAGCAGGTCTTCAACCTGGTGGACGTTGTTGATGTTGCCGGAAACAACTTGGCCGGAACCGCGGTCAAACAGTAAAGGGCTAGCTCCTAACCGGGAGCGAGGCACTTCTAGGGCCATCCTCGTCTAAGTACGAGGATGGCTTTTTGTTCAACAAACCGAATTCTGTCGCCGCAGAATCAATGCTTGCTCGGAGAATGCAGGTCGGCAAGGGCCGAGTCGCAATGAGAGAGTCCCTGCCGTGCGAAAGGAGACTCAGCGCGAGTACGGTTTGCGTTTACCAGCCCAAACGCGATCGGGCCGGCGACTGCCGCCAATCCCGCTGCGTCGCGCAATAGCTTTTGTCAAAATCCAGTTTGTGCAACATACATCCGACGCCCCCGCCTACTCATTGACTTGCCTTACTCCTGGTCCTAAGATTGCACCCCAATGAATCAGCCAGACCATCTCGCAATATTGCATTTGTCGAGAAGCCGGGTGGCGGGGAACGAATGCGAATCGGAGTAGTCAGGCGGAATTTATGCGGATCGCGCCACAATGATGCGACGAATCGTCGTCGATCACGCGCAGAGCCAGCATCGGGCCAAGCGCGGAGGCGGGGTGTCAAAGTCACACTCGACGGTCGGCATTGAATGCAAAAGGCGCGCATGAGGAACTGGTTGCGGTGGAAGATGCTCAGCGCCGGCTCGAGAGCATGGGTCAACGGGCGCGGATCGTGGCGTTGCGGTTTTCCGGCTCCTGTCGAACGAGGCTTCTAAGGTGCTGGGCATTCGATGGGGGCAGGGCCTGGCTTTATCACGAACTCCGAGCAGAGAGTCGTCATGTCAACCATACCGTGGGACCGAGTGAAACAAGTTGTCGACTCGGTGCTTGACCTGCCTCCGCAGGCGCGTAGCGCTTTTCTCGATCGGGCGTGCCCGGAAACCACCGTGCGACGGTATGTGGAATCTCTGGTGTTGTCCTACGAGCAAGCCGGCCATTTTCTGGACGAGCCTGCGGCCAGCTGCTATGGCGAAGGGGCTGAGGCGAGCGGGAATGATTCGTGGAGTGGCCGAAGGGTTGGCTCCTATCAGATCGTGAAAGAAATCGGCCAGGGCGGAATGGGATTTGTCTACCTGGCAGTGCGGGCTGACGATCAATACCGGAAGGAAGTGGCCATCAAAGTGGTAGGGATGGGCTTCGAGAATCCGATTGCGCTCAACCGCTTCAAAGCCGAACGCCAGATTCTCGCCGACCTGGAACATCCCAATATCGCCCGCCTGCTCGACGGCGGCAGCACCGAGGATGGGCACCCGTATTTCGTCATGGAATACATTCAGGGCCAGCCTCTCGATCAGTATTGTGACGAAAACAGGTTGAGTGTCAGCGAACGGCTGAAGCTGTTCCGAAGTGTCTGCGCGGCAGTCCAGTACGCGCATCAGAAGCTAGTCGTACATCGCGATATCAAACCCAGTAACATTCTGGTCACGAAGGAGGGAACTGCGAAGCTCCTGGACTTCGGAATCGCAAAGATCCTCGCATCCGACTCGGGAGCGTCCGCAACAGACCGGACTCTCACAAAAGTCCGAATGCTAACGCCAGAGTATGCCAGCCCGGAGCAATGGCGCGGAGAAGCGATGACCACGACGAGCGACGTGTACTCTCTTGGAGTCGTGCTTTACGAACTTCTGACCGGACAGCGGCCGTACCGCATGGCCTATCGCCCGTCGGATGAGATGGACCGAGTCGCCGGCCAACGAGAACCGGAGCGCCCTAGCTCTGCCGTGTTTCTGGTGGACGCTGTGGCGGAGCCGGGAAGACAGCCTGCTCCGCGAACTCCCGAGAGCGTGAGCGCCACACGAGAAGGAACTCCGGATAAGCTACGGCGCCGTCTTCGCGGAGATCTTGACAATATCATTCTGATGGCATTGCGAAAAGAGCCGCAACGGCGCTACGCGACAGTCGAGCAGTTCTCCGAAGATCTTCGCCGCCATCTTGACGGTCTGCCGGTGCTGGCTCGACGTGACACACTCGCCTACCGAAGCGGCAAATTCGTCAGGCGCCATGCAGCAGGAGTCACTGCGAGTTTGCTCGTGGTGGTCAGTCTAGCCGTCGGATTGATCTTCGCTCTCAGGCAAGCCCACATCGCCAAGGAAGAGCGATCCCGCGCCGAGCATCGCTTTAATGATGTCCGGGCCCTCGCTAACTCGCTCATGTTCGAGATTCATGATGCGATTCAAGATCTGCCCGGCTCTACTCCGGCCAGGAAGTTGCTCGTGGACCGGGCTGTTCAGTACCTCGATTCCCTGGCGAAGGAATCTGGCAACGACCCGTCCTTGCAGCGAGAATTGGCGGTAGCTTACGAGAAGATCGGCAGGGTGCAGGCAAACACCGCTCACGGCAGTTTGGGGGACTCTACCAGCGCCCTCATCAGTTACAACAGAGCGATGGAGATACGGCGGGCGCTAACCTCCTCCAGTTCCGCCACCGAGGCCGACCGTTTGTCTCTGGCGCGTTCTTTCAGCATGGTCGGGCGATTCTATCTGGCCCTGGGAAAGCCCCAAGAAGCACTGACCCTTACGCGGCAATCGGTGGAGATCTCCGAGGCCGAAGCCCAAAAAGCACCGCAAAAAGATAAGGCTTTAGCACAGCTGCAAGACGCCTACGATGCCTTGGGCGATGTTCTGTCGAGTAACGGCGACTCCGGCAGCTTGGGGCTGCTTGCGGAGGCCGCGGAAGTGCATCGCAAGGCTGTCAGTTTGGCAGAAGAGCGAACCCAGTTGTACCCGGAGAATCACGACTATCAGTTAGGTTTGGCGGTCGCCTTGGTGAAGGTAGGCAACGATCAACAGAAGATGGGAAAACCACGGGAGGCTTTGTCCACCTACTCCCGAGCGCGAGATATTCTCGAGAAACTGTCGGCGGCGGACCCCGGCGACGCTATGTTCCGCCGATACCTTGCCGGTTCGTACTCCGCCATGGGAGACGCGCAGGGCCAAAGCGGAAATTTCAAAGGCATGCTCGAGGCCTATCAGAAGGTCTTGCGCACGACTCAGGAAGCCGCAGCGGCGGACCCTAAGAACGAGCAGGCACTGGATGACTTGGCCACTGCGTACGACGGCGTTGGCTACGCGCAGTACGCTTTGGCACAATCCCGCGAGGCCAAGGCGAATCTCACCGTGGCAAGAGATATCGCCGCAAAGCTGGCGGCATCGGACTCCACGAATACGGACATGAAGCAGCTATGGGCCTTCAGCGAAGTCTACCTGGGCTATTGGGAGGAGCGCTCCGGTGCCACGACATCAGCACTGAAACGTTATCGCCTCGCCCTTTCGATTTGGGAAGCTCTGGCCAGTGCGGCACCTAGCGACATGGACACATCGGTTCGCGTGGCATCTATCGAGAGCCGAATCGGACGAGTGCTCAGCAACATGGGACAGTTGCAGGAAGCGATCAGCGACCAGCAGAAGGCACTCGCTCAGGCTCAGAAGATTGCGGTGGAGCATCCGGGGGAAGAAGGGCCGATCTACGTCGTTGCGGAATCGTTTGTCGGGCTCGGCGACGCTTTGGCTCGCATAGCGGAGCAAGCCAAGGGCGATCGTCGGCTTGATCTATGGCGTGAAGCGCGTGCCCACTATGCGCAGGGCGATCAGACTTGGCGAAAGATTCACACTCCCAGCGCATTTAGTCCCGCGAGCTTCGAGGTTGCTGGGCCAAACGCCTCCGCCTCCGGACTCGCTCGCTGCGATACGGCCCTCGCAGCTATCCTCCCGCAAGGCCATCGACCAAGCAAATAAGTTCAGCTGGCAGCAGTAGGCGTGAGTTGCTCCCCGTCAGGCTTTGACCCAAAGGAGAATAGCGGAGCGCGTACGGACGTCAGTGTTGGCGCGGAGGGCGAAGCTTGGCGAGGGCTGTGTCACACCGAAACATGGCCCGCCCGATCTCTCCTGCGTCTAGTGCATCTAATCCGTTGGTGGTTACGGCTGCAGGGTGAGGGATGTTGTGAAAAGCGTCAGAACTGTGCTGAATCCAGGACTTGGCTTGGCGCCAGTGTGAGACTTGCTCTTCCAGCGGTGCCGATTCTCTCGCGGCTTGCGATATCTGAACTTGCCCAAGGCCCAAGTATGCTTGGGCTAACACGTAGCGCATCTCTCCTTTATCTGGCGCTTTTGCTAATAGGGATTCGCCGGCAGAAATAGCTTGGCGATAGTTTTCGTCCGCCGCAGGCATCTGTGCGCGTTTCTGGAGGAAGTCGCCCATCGCCGCAAATGTTCCTGCCAGGACAACTTGATTGTCCAGGTCCGCGGAATCTGCCCGCACGAGCTCTTTCACAGTGGTAATCGCTTTCTTGTGATCCTCCAATGCCCTCGCGAAATCCCCCCCGTTAGCTAGGGTGCGAGCACTCCAGAGGTATCCGATCGCGAGGTCGCGCTGCACGGCCTGATTCTTGGGATCTTTGCGGGCGGTCTTGGCGAGAGACACGGTCGCTGCTCCGAGGTGATCCAAAGCATTGCTCTTTTTCCCAATCTTTCTGAGTGCGTTTCCGACGTTCAACTCCGCTTCGGCGACCAGAGATTGAGCGTCGCTATCGGAAGGATCTGCGAGTGCGTTGGCGCTAACGAGCCGCAAGGCCTCTTCGTACTCAGGAAGAGCATGACTGGCGTTTCCACTCATTAGAAAACAATCCCCCAGATTATTGTGGATTGCCGCCAAGTCACGTTGAACCTGTGGCTTGTTGTTCGAGGTTGCAGCGGTCCCCTCGATAATGGCAAGCGCCTCGCTGAACGCGGCCGCTGCTTCCTGCCAGCGCCCTGCATCATTGAAGTGGCGGCCGATATAGAGGTCATCCACCGCCAAAGACCGCCGCCGCTGCGGATCTGTCGAGCCCGACGCCAGCTTATTGTCGAGTTCTACAGCGCGACGGTAAGCGTCTTCGATCACCTCATTCGTGCTCTCGGGCGCGCTGGAATTGCCGTATGTAGTTGTCATGAGATCGCCAACCAAGACATAGCCTGCTGCGAGCTCGACAAGAACTTCTTGGTTGCTGGGCTCCTTCTTAGCCAGGGCTTGAGTGATGGCCAGACACTTTTGGGCGCTCTTCAGGGCATTAGCGGTGTCGCTGGTTGCCCAAAGGATCTTCGCGATCGCCCGTTCTGTCTTGGCATATCTCAAACGATCCTGCGTAACGCCCAGGACTGAGAGTCGCTCCTCGATATCCTCGGCCTTTCGATAGCTTTGGAGCGCCTCCGCTGAATCTCCTAGATTCGCGCTCAAGGCCTCACCCTGCACGCTTCCCAACCTTTCATAAGCATTAGCAACCTCACGTTGCAGCGAAGGATCATTGCCGCTTTCTCTCTCCAGGCGATCGAGATACTCAGAGGCCTTCTGTACCAGGACCTGTCGGGCATGCGTTGCGCCGGGCAAGTCCTTGATGGAATCGTGGATGTCGAAAACAAGCGAGTTCGCCAATTCACGGACTTCATTGAAGCGACGCTGTGCGATGTGTGCTTCACGAAGCGTGCTGCCGAGGCCTCCAATCAGGGCTGCGAGTACCACCAGTGCAGCGACGACTGCCGCCTTGTGCCGCGTGATGAATTTCGACGCTCGATAGCCCACGGTATCTTTTCGTGCAACGACCGGAAGACTTTCGAGATGACGGCTGATATCTTGTGCGAGCCCCTCCACCGATCCATAGCGCCGCCGCGGTTCTTTGCGAAGGGCCATCAACACGATGTTGTCCAAGTCGCCGCGTAGCCTTCTGCGAAGTCTTTCGGGCGTAGTTCCCCGCATTGCGCTGACGGCTGCCGAACTGCCTTTGCCGCCACGGGCCGCTGCCTCAGCTTCAGCACGCCCGACCGTCCCGCTAGGCTTCCCCGCCTCGGTTTCGAGCACAGCACGTAACATTCCCTCTGGCGTGCGAGTGGTCACATCATATGGGAGACGGCCGGTAAGCAATTGGTAAAGCACGACTGCGAGAGAATATACGTCGCTGGCGGTGGTGATCGGTTCAGCTCTGATTTGCTCTGGGCTGGCGTACGCCGGCGTCAACATGCGCAGTGTGAGAGTCGCCTCCACACCCTCGGTTCCGTCGCTCGGATCCAGGATCTTCGCGATGCCAAAGTCCAGGAGCTTCGGTATGCCCTGGGCCGTCACCAGAACGTTGCTCGGCTTGATATCCCGGTGCACGATCAGCCGACTGTGTGCGTACTGCACCGCTGAACAGACTTCCAGGAAAATCTTGAGCCGGGCGCTGATGGTCAATTTGCGCTGGTCGCAGTATTCGTTGATGGGTTGCCCTTCGATGAGCTCCATCACCAAGTAAGGGTCGCCCTCCTGAGTAGTACCGCCATCCAAAAGGCGTGCGATATTCGGGTGATCGAGAGAGGCTAGGATCTGCCGCTCATTTCGGAACCGGCGGAGAAACAGGGACGAATCGCGTCCCGCCCGTACCAGCTTGATTGCGACTTCCTTTTTATACTGCTCATCGGCCCGCAAAGCTCGGTACACTTCGCCCATGCCGCCGGCGCCAATGAGTTCGGCAAGCCGGTAGGCCCCGAGTTTGCGACCGTACATCTGATCTCCTGGGTCTGGAGCGGCATTGGCCAGACCAGACCCCAGCGGAGAAATCTCTAGAAACTCATTGTCTAGTTCAACTGCCAGCAGGGACTCCACTTCTCGTTGCAGATCAGGGTCATTCGCTCGAATTTCTGCAAAGAATGCCGGCCGCTTCCGTGGCTCCAAATTGAGCGCCTCGTCGAGTTTATCGAGGATTAATCTCCATCGCTCCGGTGTCATGGCAGGAATCTATCCCATTTTCACGCTATTGCTCAAGCCGCAGATCGCCGAAACCTAAGCGCTTCTTGGCGCGCCCCGAGCGGAACAATTGGCTCCACACCTTTCCTAGTGCACCTCGGCTGGGCAAAAAAAATGTCAACGTGATCAATTCTCCAACCGTCGCGTTCCTGAGTGTTGAGGGTAAGGAGAACGCGGGCAAATGAGCCGATGCGACTTGTTGAACGTTTGCAGAGCCCCCATTGCCTGCACCAACGGTTTCCCATTGTGTATTTTCTCCCCCCGCAGCAGCGGGCCACGCCCAAATCTCAGGAGGAATACCATGTTGAAAAGAATCTCGCTCGTAATCCTTACTGCCGCATTGATTGCCGCGACAGCCGTTGCACAGAATAAACCTCTCACCAATGAGGATGTAATCGCAATGTTCAAAGGCGGCTTTAGGGGAGGCCACTATAATCAGCGCCTTCCAGTCGCAAGATACGAACTTTGACATTTCCGCAACCGGATTGTTGCAAATGAAGAAAGGCGGAATCCCGCCCAAAGTCATGGACGGTGTGATCGGTGCTGTCGGCAGGAAGAAAGCGGCCAGCGACACCGCAAATGCTGCGGCAAAGTCCGGACCCGAGCCCAAGGCACAAGCGGCTCCGCTCGTTCCTGCCGCAATGCTGACCCCGATGTTACCCGGACAGCCTTCCGTCTTATTTGTGCGGGGCGGGCAAAAGCAGACCATTCCCTTAGACCATACGCAAATGGTTCAGACCAAAACTAAGGCCTCAACGCTTGGTGCGCTTGCAGCCGACGGAAGGCTTTCGCAAGCCATGAGCGGTGTGACGCAGAGCGTCGCCGCCGCAGGCGTGATGAAGGGGAGTTCGAAATTGGCGAGCACTGCCATGATGGCCAATCCCATTCTCAGCGGAGCGATGACGGCCGGCAGCCTGTTCGCGCATCACAAGCAGACTGTGACTGAGGTCTGGGCGGTACTCGGTCCCAGGTCGGCAACCGTTATTCACAATGCCCAGCCCGTATTTGAGGTGCATTGCGGCAACATCCCCGGCATCAATCCCGACGATTACCAACCGGTGCTCCTGAAGTTGGAACCCACCCCCGACAACTACCGTCTCGCTGGCGCCACGCAGGTTAAAACCGATGCTCTGCAAAGCTCCGCTGCAGATTGGGCGATGTATTCTTCGTTTGTCGAAGAACTAGCTCCCGGGCAAGCCACCAAGATCGCCACTGGTAGCTATCAGCTCCAGGTCGGTTCGCCCCTGCCTCCCGGCGAATACGCAGTGGCACTTCGTCCCACCAATAAGGACAAGAAATTTTCCGGCAGCAGCGTCAGCCAGAACACCGGCGATGGACTGATCTTCAACTCTATCTGGTCCTTTGAAGTCGCTCAGTAAGCAAGGGCTGTGCGCGAAATTACTCAAGGAGAGACCTATGAGAACGCATGCAACGATTGCGGCTGTGCTTCTGATGGCGCTCTGGATGCCCCAAGGCTCCTCGGCTCAGACGAAAGTTCCACTCAGCGACGAAGATGTCATCCAGATTGTCAGCAACGGACTTCCAGATGACGTTGTGATAGGCTCGATCGCTGCCAACGACGTTAACTTTGATGTTTCGCCGAACGGGTTGCTGACTCTAAAGAAAGCGGATGTCAGCGACAAGGTCGTCGAAGCGATGCTGTCGGCCGAGGCGAAAAAGCGCGATGCGGCTCGTACCATCGCTGCTTCGGTACAGGTGCCTGCCAATATGTTCAAAATGCCCAGGAATGGCGCCATGGGAGTTCCGATCATGAACTCCTCGGCATCGCAGGCGCGCACCCAGTTGCCTAAGGTCACACTCGTGATCGGAGAGCAGAAGCTGCCGGTGCAGCCTTCATCCACCGAAATCGCCAACAGTAAAGGCAAAGGTGGGTCAAAGCTTGGCAATGTCGCCAAGGGCTTTGGCAAGGGGATGATGATGGCCACACGAATGGCCGGAGCGCCTATTCCCACCTTCGGTGGAAGAGGCGGTGCCATGTCCGGAGTTGCTTATACCTGGGCCCTTCCGGGACGAACCTCGCATTCCGCACTTCCAAGCCGTATGCCGAGCTTTGAGATCGAATTCTCCGACATTCCCGGAATCGATCCTGACGCCTACGAGCCTGTCGTCGTGAAGCTCATGCCGACGAAAGATAACTGGCGCCTCGTGGAGACATCGAAAGACAAGTTCGACAAACACGGAAACGATACGCGTTCGACGAAGACCGGGAGTCAGACACCAATAAAGGTGACGTCACTGGGCCGCGGACACCTACTCGTCGCGCCGGCTTCCGAGCTAGCACCCGGTGAATACTGACTCGTGCTACACCCTAAGAAAAATCAGAAGGAATTCGCCGGAGTGCCCGCGCCGAATATCGAGGCGTTGTTCAGTTCTGTGTAGGACTTTACGGTACCTTCGGTTGAATCGGCGGTCAGTGCATCAGCGCAGCAACGACGACTGTCCGGGTCACGCGAAGAACAGAACGCGTCTATCTAACGATAAAAGCCGGAAGATTTGATCGGTCTGGTGAGAATAATTCGTTTCGGCGATATATATCTCCGGCTGCCATGGAAATGCAGGCGGCAATCTTCTTTGCCTCTCGAATCGTCTCCAAAGCGCAAAGATGGCACACTCAGTTTTCCCTCTACTAGAGCATCGGCGCAAGGTCGGTCTTGGTCAAGCACGCTCTGCAGATCTTTCTTAGGCTCCAGGCGCAAAGGGCACGTCGCGGCGAGGATGCTCGGGAGACCGACCAGATTCTGGAAGGAATAGCCAAATGTAACGCAGCCCTCGTATCCTCACCGGGCCTCTGAATAAAGTCCTCCATCTTCAGTAACCAAATCACACTCAACGATCGCGTTCGCTATCACGCATCGTCCACCACCTCACGTAACTCTGTTTCACGCAACTTGTCCCAAGAGAATCTTCACCGGTTGATCAAGTTTCCGCCTGGCTGTCGCGTCTCTGAGTGTCAACAAAAAAATCCGCGAATTCAGGAGGACAAAATGAGATACCAACATTCGAGTGTGTCGAGGGCCCTGAGGAGTGCAGTCCTGTGTGGAGTTCTTTTCGGTTCAGTCGGCTGCAACTTGCTGAAGAACCTGCCAGGCATTCCCAATCTTCAAGGCCCTGCGCCCATGAGCGTAGGGGGAAATTGGCAAATGGACTTGATGGATTCCAGTGGCAATGTCGCTTCCGTCGCAACGGGCTTCCTCCAACAGTCGGGTGGAAATATAACCGGATCGCTGGACTTGAATGGCTGCAACTCGAATTCCAGCTCAGTGACCGGTACTGTGGGAGGAAACAACGGTCCTAACGCAATCAGTCTATCCGTCAATGTGGACAACCAGACACTGAGCATCGTGGGCTCCGGCATTGGAACCGTCACCCCAGGGAACGCAATCGAGGGAAACTACACGGTAGGAGCGACGCCATGCGCCATTTCTGGTCTGACCGCGACCGTATCGGGACAGCAGATCAATCCGGTTTCAGGAGGATTCCACGGCTCACTCCAGCCGAAAAATGGAACTCCTCTTAATATCTCCGGCACCGTAACCCAAGGATCGAATACGAGTGGTTCTTCCTCCGCTCCGGTGACGGGCACGGCGACCGTGAGCGGGTCCACATGTTTCAACTCCGTCAACTTGTCCGGGAGCATTAGCGGTACTGCTGTTCAATGGCAGATCGCCTCAGCGGATGGATCGCAGGTTGCCCAAATGAGCTCCACACCCATCACTGCAGCTGGTCAAATTGGTACAGGATCGCCCGGCAGCTACACGGTGACTCAGCTCTCTGGAACTTACACGGTGAGCTCAGGATCGTGCTCCGGCGATAGTGGGACGTTTACCGTGACCTTTCCCTAAAGGAACATGGGCCACACTCGGGGGAAATGTGGCCTATGAGCGGGAGGCTCGGCGACTTTGGGCCTCCCGCGCGATACTTCAGCACTTCGCTGTGAGGGGGTTGCACCCCGCTATTTCGCCCCAAATTCAGAATGGCACACTCTCTCCGTCTAGCTGCTTTCACGCGCGCCATTTGCTTGGCACTTGACTCTGCGTCCCTGAAGCGCAAAGATGTCGCCACAACTCTCTGTTCTCTGCGAGGAGGGGATGTCCCCGACACTACCCCCAAAAGCGTGACCCAACTTCTTGTGGAATTGAGCCAGGGGGATCAGCAGGCCCTCGGGGCCTTGATGCCACTGGTCTACGACGAGCTTCATCGCCTTGCCCGGAGTTACATGCGCCGCGAGCGGCCGGGGCACACTCTGCAAACCACGGGTCTGGTGCACGAAGCTTATCTGCGGCTCGTTGGCCAGAATGCAAATTGGACCAACCGGGCTCATTTTCTGGGCATTGCGGCTCAGATGATGCGCCGCATCCTGGTGGATCACGCCAAGAGCAATCGCCGGGCGAAGCGGGGCGGCGGAGCAATCAAAGTAACGCTCGACGCCCCTGCACTGGTTTCAAAAGACGCCGACGCGGAGTTGATAGCGCTCGAAGAAGCGCTCAATAGACTGTCAAACATAGACCCTCAGCGGGCTCGTATCGTGGAACTGCGCTTCTTCGGGGGCCTTTCGAACGAGGAGGCCTCGAAAGTACTCGGGATCTCCACCGCCACAGTCCAACGCCAGTGGGCAGGAGCCCGGGCTTGGCTGTACCACGAGCTCAAGAATCAGGAGTAGGCACGCCGACCATCCCGTGGGCGCAGGTCGAGAGGTGGCCGATGCTGTTCTGGACCTTCCGCTGGAAAACCGGGCTGCTTATCTCGACCATGGATGCCCGGAATCCTCCGTGCGGTGCTACGTGGAATCGCTTGTGGTCTCTTTTGAGAAAGCCAACAGCTTTCCGGACGAACCGGCAATCGCCCGCTACCGCAGAGTGCTGACACATGATGGCAAATCCGACATCCGGCTGCGGTCAGTCCGAATGGCTTTGATTCAGACTGATTCTGAAGGTACCGGTCACCTCGCCCGAGGCAACGCAGCTTCGGCCAACCACCACAAATGAGCGGCGGAGTGGCGAAGTGTTCAAATCCTCGAACCGTACCAGACAAGATGCCCCCCAAGCGCCCTTCCAGCAAAATAAGACTCACTGAGAGTAGGGATGGAAGTGCGAGACGGGCCGTCCTCTCCGCGAGGTTAAGGCTCACGCGATGAGAGGACTCCGCCTTGAATCGCCCGACCGCGGAACTGGATCTTAAAGTCACTCCTCCGTGATCAATTTCATGGCACTTTGTCGCGTCATTGAATGTTGAGCTCTCTCCTCGGAGGCTAGCTCGACGTCGGTCGGTGCGTTAGGAGGGGAATGTCGTGATCAACTTCATTACAAGAACGATCAGCTTCGATACTTGGCGGCTTCGGGTCCTTCCGGTCATATCCGGAATCCTTTTTTTATTTGCCTTGCTGAGCAATTCTTGGGCACAAGGGGCTGACGTGCAAGCGCCGCCCACGTCCGCTCTGAAATATGGTTGGTATGCGGTGCAACTTGGACTACCGCACTATGACCCCGACCCTCAGAAAACAAATCTCTGGTCCATGTATCAATTCTGTTTCGGCAACGCACGCAAGTACCACATGGACAAGTTCCACGTCTCCTTGGCACACCTTTCTAACGACCCCACGTGCGTTCGTGTGGATGGGAAAACGCCCCAGACTATTCAACGCCTTCCAGGTTGCGTCTCGGTCCAACTCACCGCCAATTGCGTCGCGGAGCCACACGGGATTATTCCCGAAGTCGATCCCCAAAAACTGATCCTTGCTTGGAGGACAGCGTTCGCAAACCTGGGAGTCCAAGTTCCTGCTGATTTCCTCGCCTATCAAGACGCACAACCCAATGGCATCCTCAAATACCAGATTCGAGTCAGCCAGGACTATCGAATTCTGCCTTCCGCTCAGTGGATCGGAGGTGAAGTCCACAAGGGAAATATGAGGCCTGGAACGGTGGAAGGCGCTAAGTTTCTCCTCCTCGGCTCGGTCCAGGTAACTCCCGGAACAACCCCTACAGATGGTGCGATCCGATTGGATGCTCGGCTGGTAACCGTGGAGAGTGGTGAAGTCGAGGCAACCGGAAAAGGCGTCTCACCAGGTTTCAGTCTTTATGGCCTAGAGTTAGATGTAAGTGCTGCTCTTGGAGGATTGAAGACGACGTTCCGCAACGAAGGGTTGGCAAATCCCAGTGGACTGCGCTGAAACGCGACTTCGGACCGCGATAGCAGCCTCAGTCCGGATGCAGACTGAGGTATCATGCATCCGGCTGTCAGTGCCGTTGAAAACAATTAGGTGGAACTTTGTTTACACGGACACACTACCAGTACGGAAGTTTGAATTGCGAATCGTGGAAGAGGGGCCCTGCTGTATGGGTATACGCTGGTGGAAAAAGGTCAACGGAAAGCCTGTTCGGCGCATGCCATTATTCGGTGATGCTGGGTTCAACTACCAGCCAGCCTGAACAGCACCCTATGCAACTGCTGAGTCGGGTTGCGACGCAATTTCCTTCGCAATTTCATTCCACTGGGCGTCGCAACGAACCGAACGTGGACGAAGGACGGCCAGAGGCAGGAGGAAGTCGAGTTCCACAATGTGGTTCTGTTCGGCAAGCAAGCGGAAGTGGCATCAACGTACTTGCGGAAAGGCTCACTCGCCTTATTCGAAGGCCGCAACCAGACGCGGTTTTGGAAGGACAACAATGGCAATGAGCACCGGATGACGGAGATCGTATGCGAGAACATGCAGCTCGGGCCGGCACCGGTAAAGGAGACGAGAGCGCCGATGTTTGCCGGCTACTAGCGGAAGGAAGGAATTGGCGGAACAGGAGATTGTGCCGCTCGATGATTCCGACGAGGACACCAGCCGGAAACTCGTGCCCATGTTCGAGGACGAGGAAGAAATAAGGTCGAAGACATACCGTTTTAATTTTGAGTTCAAAGCGGCCCATACCGTCGCGATTCGCAGGTTCGACGGGCTTGTGAAACTTGAGGTCGCAAGGAACCGTAAGCGCCAGTATGCCGGCGGTTTCGTTGGTTACTCGACTCGGCGGCGCGGCGCGAGAAGCGAGGATGGTGGCGACATCCGGCCGTCTTGTTCCGAGCTTCGGACAAAAATTGTTCACAGTGCGCCAACAAAGTGGTGGTACAATTCTCTCCGTTTTCACCTAGACACGCACGTCGCGAGCGTCTCCCCCAACGCCAGCAGGCCCCTTCTATTTCTGACCGAGTCCGCGGTACGAAGATACGAGTCCGTTAACCGAACCCAGGGACAACTGAAAGAAAGCCACACTTTAGTTTTAACGATAAGACCTCATGCGCCTCGGGCGCGCCACCAAGCATGAAAATGGGATTCAGGGGCTAGCCATGTAGAAACGGGTCAGTCTGTGATACAAGCATCCGTGGTTGGCGATTGCTTGAAGGTCGGTAGCCTATGTGATGACAGAGATCCCGTCGATAAGACTGACCCGCGCCGGTAAAGGTACCACCTTTTGTCGCACCCGGAAACGGGAAGGACGCATGACAGTGTCTGCACCAGACCTGCGGCGCAGCAATCGCCTCCGATGGAGGGGTTATGCAAACTCTGATCGAACACGGTTGTGGGCTGGACGTACACCAGGCCACGGTGGTGGCGTGCTTATTGATCGTCCGCAAGGACGGAAAGGTTCAGAAGCAAACGCGAACGTTCGGCACCACTACGCGAGAACTGGTGGGTTTGCGCGAATGGTTGCTCTCTGAAGGCTGCACCCATGTGGCAATGGAGAGCACGGGGGTGTACTGGAAGCCGATCTACGCAATCCTGGAAGGAGCCTTGGAGATTGCGGTGGCGAACGCGCAACACATCAAGAAGGTGCCAGGGCGTAAGACCGATGTGAAGGATGCGGAATGGATCGCGGACTTGCTCTGCCACGGACTACTCCGTTCCTGCTTCGTTCCGCCTAAGCCCATCCGCGAACTCCGCGACTTGATGCGCTATCGCCGTAAGCTGGTGGAGAGTCAGGCGGCGGAGCGCAACCGTCTGCTGAAAGTACTGGAGACCGCGAAAATCAAGTTGGCAAACGTGGCCACGGACGTGTTCGGCATGTCCGGCCGACTGATGCTCCGAGCTCTGATCGCAGGAAAAGCTACCCCACAAGAAATGGCCGAGCTGGCCAAAGGGCTCCTTCGCAAGAAGATTCCCCAACTAGAGCTGGCTCTGGAAGGCAAGTTGGAAGAACACCATCGTTTCCTGATAGAGCTTCAGCTGCAACGACTCGAAGCAGCGGAAAAAGATCTGGCAGCTCTGGAACAACGCATCCGGCAGAAGCTCGAACCCTATGCGGCGCAGCTGGCCTTATTGGACGAGATACCGGGCGTGGATTGGACTCTGGCCGCAGTGATCATCGCTGAGTTGGGCGTTGACATGGGCGTATTCGGAAGCGTTTCGCAGTTGGCTTCTTGGGCAGGAGTTTGTCCCGGCAACAACGAATCCGCCGGCAAGCGTAAGAGCAGCCGGATCCCCGGTGGCAATGTGTATCTGAAGAGCGGACTGGTGGAGGCGGCCAACGCGGCGGCCCGCGCCAAAGGTACTTACCTGAGGGATAAATTTTTCCGTCTCAAAGCACGGCGCGGGTACAAGCGGGCCGTGGTGGCGATCGCCCACAAGATCTTAGTCGCCATCTATCACATGCTTTCCCAGCAAGTCTCCTACAACGACTTGGGAGATCTTTACCTAGACAAGCTCAACCAGAACCACCTCACCCGAAACCTGGTTCATCGCCTGGAACGTTTGGGTTATGCGGTCACACTGACGCTCGAACAAAAAGCGGCATAGGCGGAGATGATTTTCATGACAGGAGAATAAAAAATGAAAATGTGTGCGGAAAACCACACTGTCAATCAGGCCCGGTTCGCGAAAGAGACCTCCATTCCGACGATTCGCCCAGCAGCTATCGCTTTCTTGTGCGGACTGGGGGTGTTAGCTCTATTCACGGGGCTCGCCCAGGCACAAACCGACGCCAGCCAAATTGCCCTGCAACATCCCGGCTGGATCCGCGTTCCGGGTTCGCTCGTCCGTCCCGATTGCGTGCACCAAATCCCAAAGGGCGCCGGTCCCAGGATTGAGAATGGCCGGGACACCGGCGACGTGAGCCTGAACGGAATGATCATTGCTCACTACGATCCCTGCCCTGAAGATGCCACGATCCGGTTTGCCCAAGAAACAAGCGAATCTTCGGTTATCACCAACGCCACCGGCAGTGGTTTGGTCGAAGCCTCGTATTGGGACGACACCTCGCTGGGCTCGAGCGATAACATGGATTTCGTAGGCAACGACCTGACTGTTCCCAGCAAGCCCACGAAGAACGGCGGCACGCTCGACCTGTTCACCGAGATTTACGCGCAATCTGGCGGAACCTATGATTGGCTGGTGGAAGCAGAAGACCTGACTACCGGCGCATTCAGCTATCAGGACGACGTGAGCACTGGCCTTCACTTCAACTTTGCCATTTCCGGAGCCCTGACCGTGGGCAACCTGACTTCCTGCTCCGAATTCCCAGCCAGCAAAGCAGTGTTTTCTGGCACCGTGGTTGACCACGGGTTCCCGTCGTACAACAAACTGTCTCCGAAATGGGTTGGCAGTACCTACTCCTACGGAGGTCCGTCTTGCAGCTTCAGTGTGACGCCGGGGAACAAGACGACCCTGAAGTACTAGATTCTCACCCTACCAACCCGGGCAGCAGTTCGTTGACTCGGCTCTCAGGAGGGTTTTATGCCACAGCGTTTGCGTATGAATTCGGCCCGCAACAAAGACGTCGATCAACGGTCGAGGTTCTACTCCATCGCAGCGGCCGCCGCGTCGGTCGGCCTACTGGCCCTGGCGCCGCCGGCCGAAGGCTCTGTCGTAATTACCAATACGAATATCCCCATAACGGAAAAAGGGATCTCGATTGACCTGAACCACGACGGCATCACCGACGTACATTTCAAGTACTTTTCGAACCCCGGAGCTTCGAATGGGTCGTGGTATTTTTCGGTGAAAGGGGTGGTGGGCAACGCGATCGAGGAGAGCGGCGGGGATGCGTTAGCGCTTGCGCGCAGCGCCAAGATCGGGCCGTCGGCGCACTTTGGCAATACTTCAGCGAACCCTTTGCTGATGGAAAATAAGTACTGCAACTCCTCTGGTTGCAAGCTGACGGGCAATTGGGGCGGGAACCACCCGAACAAGTTTGTTGGTGTGAAATTCAAGATCAAGGGTCAAATCCATTACGGCTGGATTCGGCTCACCATCACGACCAACAAGGTGTCCGGCAATCCCATGAAAGGTACGGTAACCGAGTATGGCTACGAGACCATCGCCAACAAGATCGTACTGGCCGGGCTCGCTTCGAGCAATGTGGCGGAGGAGCAGATCAGCGAGCAAACCGTACCGTCCGGTCCGTCTCTGGGGGCGCTCGCGCTGGGAGCCGATGCGCTGCCTTTCTGGCGACGCGAGGACGAGGCCGCCGTCGCGTAGGCTCTTTGTTATTCCGAACAATGCGGGGAGGGGTTCGCCGTCATGGATGAGCAGAGCGGATTCCTCGTCGCTCCGCATCTCGGAATGACAACAAGCGAGGAACCACCGAAGCAGCTTTGGCGTTGGCACGAAAGGATCATACCAACCGAGAATGCTCGACGGCTGGAAGGACAAGCGTCCCACAAATTGCTCGGCAACCTGTCTCGATCACAGACCATCTCTGGTCGTCATCACCTTAGCCTCAGAAGGTCCTCTGAGAGGGGATGTCAAGTGAAAAACACTTCTCCCTGCCGGAACGCCAGAAATACTTTTCCGGCATCCAGCCCCCCGCCACATTGCCGACACTTCTTCTTTAGCTGCTTGACCGTCTTGGCCTGTCGCGGAGCGGCCCCATAAGCCGCGGAGCGACGGGCCCGCAATGCTGCTTCCTCCCTGTGGTTTCATATTCGCTGTCACGACGGCGCCATTCGGTTCTGTGAAACTCACAAGCTAACCTGGTTGCAGAGTTGCCAGTCGGGTCGGAGGAGGCGCGCTGTCGCGCTAGCCTCCGTCCGCCGCTCAAACTGTACGTGCCGGTTTTGCAGGACTTTGCCGGAATCTGCCGAGCTAAGTGCCTGATCTTCCTTGCTTGCAACGGGAGCTGCAGAACTCATAATCCGTAGGCCGTAGGTTCGAGTCCTACCGCCGCCACCAATTTCCAGGAACAATTTGCGGACGGAGGACGCTCTTCAATCTTATTCTGCCGAGCGGATACCGTACTTCGTGAGTTTGTAAGCGAGGGCACTACGGGAAAGGCCCATACGGCGGGCGGCTTCGGCTTGGGCCCCGCGAGTGGCGGTCAGCGTTCTCATGATCAGTTCCTTCTCAGCCCTTTCGAGCACGCCCGTCAAATCAAAGGAATCGGAAAAGGGGATTGCAAGGCCACCGGCATGGACACTCCCGTTTCCGTTGCCGATCCCGTCTTCCTGCAGCACAGGCAGGTCATCGGCGCCGATTTCCGGATTGCTGCTGAGGATATACACGCGCTCGATCATGTTTTTCAATTCGCGCAGATTTCCCGGGAACCGGTAATGCTGAAGCTTGTCCAGAGCGTCGGGAGTGAGGCGCCGGCGCGGCATCTTAAGCTCCAGGGCAACGTGGTTGCAGAAGATATCGCTTAACCCTGCAATGTCAGTGCGGCGATCGCGCAAGGGCGGAAGGTGGATTGGCACGACTGCAAGCCGGTAGAAGAGGTCCTCGCGGAAGAGTCCTTCTTTGACCCGCTGTTCGAGATTGCGATGAGTGGCGACGAGTACCCGAACGTCGACCCGTCTCGGCCGCGTCGAGCCCACGCGGAGAACCTGACCGTCGGTGAGAACGCGCAGCAACTTGGCTTGGGCGGCCAGAGACATTTCTCCGGCCTCATCGAGAAAAAGTGTGCCTTCGTGCGCGGCTTCGAACAATCCCTGGCGCTGCCGGTCCGCCCCAGTAAAGGCCCCCTTCTCATGGCCGAAGAGTTCGCTCTCCAGAAGAGTCTCGGTGAAAGCGGCGCAATTAACGGCGACGAAGGGTTTGGACGCGCGCGGGCTGTTGCGGTGAATTGCCCGCGCGACTACCTCTTTACCTGTTCCGGTTTCTCCTGTGATCAAAACGGTGGCATGGGTCGGGGCGACCCTTGCGATACGCGCGCGTACTTCGCCCATGGCGGGACTGTCCCCGTAAATTTCGGAAGTCCCTTCCAGACGAATGACCGCATCTTTCAGCAGGATGTTCTCTCGAACCAGGCGAGTGCGTTCGCAAGCCCGCCGCAGAGTGGCGCGGACAACCTCGGGTTGAAATGGTTTCGTCAGAAAATCGAAGGCGCCTTGCCGCATGCTCTCAACCGCAAGCTCAATGCTGGCCACGGCGGTGAGAAGTATTACAGGTAGGGTCGGGTCAGTCTCGTGAGCGGAGATCAGGACGGTCAATCCTTCCCCGTCAGGCATTTTCTGATCGGTGATGACGGCATCGAAGTCGTTTGCGGAAAGGCTGCGCTGCGCCTCCTCCACTCCCCCCGCTTCCGAAATATGGTGCTGGTCCTGGCGCAGGTTGGAGGCGAGTATGCGCCGCATGTTCGGTTCGTCGTCGACGATAAGAATGCGTCCCAAGTTCGATTCCTTGTGCTCAGTTTTTTACTGACTCGCCGGACACCGGAAGAACGAGCGAGAAACAGACCCGGTCGGATTCATTGCCGGCGAGTATCAGGTCCCCACCCTGGGCGCGGGAGATGTTGCGGGCAATCGCAAGCCCGAGTCCTGTTCCCCGGGGCTTGGTTGTGAAAAACGGCTCGAAGATACGGCTCAGAGCCGGTTCGCCGATCGGACCGCCCGCATTCTCGACGTCAATGGACACGTTGCGGTTTCCGTTCCGGACGCGCACTACGATCGCGTGATCTTTGGGAGAAGCGTCCACGGCATTCAAGAGCAAATTCATCAGGGCCTGCTGCAGCTGGCTTTCGTCCGCTCGCACGGTCAGATCTGCGGGTATATCCAGTTCGAAGCGAACGCCTTTCTTGCTGGCGTGAGCGCGCGACGCGTCAGCGACATAAGCGATCGTGTCCCCTACCGACATCTCTGACAGCCTTGGAGGACGCGCGCTGGCATAGTCCAAGAATTCAGTTGTCAATCGGCTGAGGCGCTCAGCCTCTTCTGACGCGATTTCAAACATCTCCTCCCGCTCCGCGCCCGACAGTTGTTTAGCGGTCGCGATGGAACTGGCAATCATCGCGACCGGGTTCCGGATTTCGTGCGCGATTGCGCTGGACAAACGTCCCACGGCCGCTAGCTTCTCTTCGTGCAGCAATTGTTCGCGCGCATGCTCCAGTTCAAGCACGTTATTGGCCAGACGAACCTCCTTTCGACGCAGGTTGGCGACCAGGAGCCACACGAGCACTCCGGCAATGCCGAATAATAAAGAGGTGATTCCTGCCTCGAAGTATTCGCCGACGTCGACGGGAGGATGCCTTCCGTAAAACCACCACACCTGCCAGAACAGAGACGCATCGATGATGGCGACTACGCCAAGAATCGGGAGCAGCTCAAAACGGAAGGCAGCTTCCAAAACAGCGACCACCATCAGGACAAAATAGGGAGTGTCTTCTCGGTCGGTCAGTACCGCGAGGAATGAAGCTAGAGTTAGGTTCAGCGTAATCGACGCCCATGTCAGGGCTGCCAGAGCGGCGGGCTGTAAAGGCCGCGAAAGGCGTTGCAACCAAAGCCATTCCGCCGTTTTGAATATGACTCCGATAGCGACGGCACCCAACAGCAGTGGAGTTGGCTTTCCCCAAAAGTTCGCGAAGTAAACGTGCAGGGAAAAGAGCACCACGAGGATCAACAGATTGAGGGTAATGAAGATGGATTCCTGGCGGCGGAACGAGGCAAGGTCGGACGCCAGCAACGACTTAGATGGAAATACTCTTCTGAGCACGCCCCGTACCCTCGGTGCCAAGTATAGCTATGATCTCTGAGCCTGACCGAACCGGTCCCTACAGTAAGGTGTCCCGGCCTTGCCGCTCAGGGATGTGATCCTGATCAGTATTGCCGTTCACGAGCCAGCGCCAATTCATCCCGCACTGGGCGGTGTACAGAAATCTTTCCACCTGAGTTCAAGAAACTTTACTGCTTCTGGGCTTCGGGCTCTCTGAACTGAGCCCCTCTCCGGCGGGCCGATGCTATTTGGATGCACCGAATTCGCAGATCGGGGCTTGGTCTTGCGGTACGGATGGCGATCGGTCAGAAATCAACGCCGGCCTGTACTTCTGGTAACTAGTGCCATCGGATGTTGGCCAATAGACTGCAATGAATTACCAACATCCACGAGTGCAGGTAGTACCTCGAGGGGCGTGTTGCATTGCAAGACGGAAGTTGAAGTACAAATTTCTAGAACGCTAGTGCGATCCGCAAGAGCGAGCGTCGTCGGCGCTGCCGCGCATTGCGCTCGCCTCGGGCTTTTCAGCGCTGCCATCCTCATCACGCTGTTCGTATTGCTTCCCGCGGCATCTGCTCAGATCTCTCCCGGACCGCTCTCGCGCCCCCATGAAACTTTAAACGGATCGACGAACTGCGCCAGTTGCCACAAGTTTGGAGGGCAGGCCGCGCTGAAATGTCTGGAATGCCATAACGAGATCGCCACCCGGCTTTCCGCCCGGAAGGGTCTGCATAGCTCATATAGCATTCCTGCCGGCTCCAGCCAAGGATGCGCCCGCTGCCACTCCGAGCACAATGGCGAAGATTTCCCTCTTATCAAATGGGACATCCAGAGTTTCAACCACAAAGAGACTGGATATCTGCTCGAGGGCAAGCACGCTGGACTTTCCTGCAACAAGTGTCATAACCCGTCGCATATTTCGGCCCTGGAACGCGCGTCGATCAAAACCAAGGACTTGAGCCGGACTTATCTCGGCCTTTCCACGGGTTGCATTTCCTGCCACGAGGATCAACACAAGGGACGCTTGGGACCGGCTTGCCAGTCCTGCCACAATGTCCAGGACTGGAAAGCGATCAGCGTTGGCCAGTTTGACCACTCGAAGACCCGTTATCCGCTGACCGGCCAGCATGCGCAGGTTCAGTGCGCGAAGTGTCACATGAACGGCGCGGATGGCAAGCCGCAGTACGTCGGGATTGCGTTCAACCAGTGTTCGGATTGTCACAAAGACCCGCATCGTGCCAGCTTTCCGCAAGGCTGTCAGTCTTGCCACAACACGAATGGTTGGAAGAAGATCTCGCTCCAGGCGGTCGGCGAGCGGTTCGATCACTCGAAAACGAAATTCCCTCTCGAGGGCAAACACGCGAGCGTCGATTGCGGCCAGTGTCACGCCGGTGGCGACTTCAAGAAACCAGTCACGTTTGCGAAGTGCATGGACTGCCACAAACCCGATCCGCACAATGGCCAGTTTGCCAAGCGCCCGGATGCAGGTGAATGCGCCTCGTGTCACAACGTGAAGGGATGGAAGCCTTCCACCTTCACTGTGAAGGAGCACGCCGCCAGCGCGTATCCGCTACAGGGCGGTCACGCACGCCTGGAGTGTGCCCAGTGCCATACCCCGAAGGGTAAGGACACACTTTTCAAGATCAAGTTCGAGCGTTGCACGGACTGTCACAGCGATCGTCACGCAGCCCAGTTCGCCGCGGCACCGTACTTCAACGCGTGCGAACGTTGCCACGATCTAGAGGGATACAAGCCTTCGACCTTCACTCTGGCCCAGCATAAGGAGACACACTTTGTGCTGACCGGCGGACACGTCGCAGTCCCATGTGCTGACTGCCACAAAGAGTCTGCAGAATTCCAGCCGAAACCAGCCGTCATTTATCGGTGGACCAACCTGAACTGCACTAGCTGCCACAGCGATCCGCACAAAGGCCAGTTCAACCAGCGCATGCAATTTGTCAGGGCGAACGGAAGCTCCGCGGGGTGCGAGGCTTGCCACAACACGAAATCATGGAAGGAATTATCGGGATTCGATCACTCCAAGACCAAGTTCCCGCTGCTCGGGGCGCACCGTGCGACAGCCTGCATCGATTGCCACAAGCCGCCAAGTCTGGAAACGAAGCTGATCAATGTGGACTTCAAAGCCGCTCCCACGCAATGCGAGGACTGCCACGAAGATATTCACGGGAAACAGTTCGCCAAGGGAGATGTCACGCGCTGCGTTGAATGTCACAACAGCAACCAGTGGAAGCCATCGCTCTTTGATCACGACAAGCGGACCGAATTCCCTCTGCATGGCGCGCATCAGAACGTGCGCTGTGCGGAATGCCACAAGCTGACGAGGATTATCGCTACCAAAACCATCCTCTTCTATAAACCCACTCCGAAGGACTGCGCCACGTGCCACGGACCGACCAACCCGGTGCCCAAGAGTAAGCCTGGCTTTTGAACATCGGGCTCTTGAAGAATCGAATGTGCTGACCTCTCGCTGATGCGGATCGAAGCTGCACTTCTGAATGTGGAGGGTTGTACAACCTCCGGATTCTTAGCCTCACTCAGAGGTATATCTAAAAGCGTAACTGCTGCGTTATTACTCAGCCGATGTGGTTGGTTTTTATACTCGTTCAGGTTTCTGTACGCAAGATTTGCAGTGGCAAAAAGTTCAGGCAACGCGAAGAAGTTACGTTCACTCATAGCTAATGCCGCGAGCGCGTAGAAAGTGGACGATGACCAAGGCGGCGCATGGAATCGGCACTAGCGTAACTTTCGAAGGGGCGCTCGAATCGCTACTCTAGTTGGACAAGAAATTGCATCCCGCGTGATCAATCTTCTTACCGTTTCTCTTTGATGTTGGGATAAAGCAAGGGGCACCTCATGTTCGGGTCGAGGGGCGTACTCAATCTGATTGTGGTATCAGTGTTCTCATTTCCCTTATTGTTAGGGAGTGCGCACGCACAGGCGTACGGAGGAACACACAGTCCTCATGGCAATCTGAACGTGCCCTGTCAGAACTGTCACACGGCGAGCGCGTGGAAACCAATTCGCTCCGTTCCTGAATTCGATCACAACCAGACGAAATATCCTTTGCGTGGCATGCACAAGGCGGTGACTTGCATCCAGTGCCATACCAAGCCGGTGTTCAGCAACGTTGGGCAGCGATGCCAGGATTGCCACGCCGACATACACAGGCGTCAACTCGGAGCGAATTGCGAGCAATGCCACACAGTTCGCGGATGGCAGGTTTCGGTTCAGCAGGTGCAGCAGCATAACAACCGCTTTCCGCTGACGGGAGCGCACGCAGCGGTGGACTGCGATTCCTGCCACAAGGGCACGGCGAGCAGCCAGTTCATCGCAATGTCGACCGAGTGCTACTCGTGCCACTCCGGCGATTTCAAATCAACCGCCAATCCGAGCCACGTCACTGCGGGATTCTCAACCACCTGCAACACATGCCACGGAACGGATACCTGGCTGAACGCGACGTTCGATCACAGTTCAGTTGGATTTCCGCTCAGCGGAGGCCACGCAGTTCCGCCGCGACTGTGCACCGACTGCCACATCAATAACAATTACAACCTGAGCAGCACAGCGTGCGTGAGTTGCCACCTGAAGGACTATCAGGGAACCACCAATCCAAACCACGTCACCGCGAATTTTCCCCAGACCTGCGAACAATGCCACAACACAACGTCGTGGGCGAATGCTTCGTTTAACCACAACAACACTGGCTTCCCGCTCACGGGGATGCACACCGTTCCACCGCGGCTGTGCACGGACTGCCACGTCAATAACAATTACAACCTGACGGCAACCGCCTGCGTGAGTTGCCACCTGAAGGACTATCAGGGCACGACGAATCCAAATCACGTCAGCTCGAACTTCCCTCAGACCTGCGACCAGTGCCATAACACTACGTCGTGGCTGAACGCGACCTTCAACCACAGTAGCACCGGATTCCCGCTGACGGGCAATCACACCGTTCCGCCGCGGCAATGTACCGATTGCCATGTCAACAACAACTACAACCTCACCAATACGGCGTGCGTCAGTTGTCATCAGAACGATTACAACAACGCGACGACTCCGGTGAATCATATAGCGGCCTCGTTCCCCACGACTTGTGAGACCTGTCACGACACGATTCAGTGGACTGACGCCGTCTTCAACCACACCAGTACCGGTTTTCAGCTGACCGGCATGCATACGGTGCCGCCGCGGCTCTGTACAGATTGCCACGTCAATAACAACTACTCGCTGAACAGTACGCTCTGCTACACGTGCCATCAGAAAGACTACACGGGCACGACGAACCCGGCCCATGCTGCCGCCGGATTCCCCACGACGTGCGAACTCTGCCACGACACGACGACGTGGACCGACTCGACATTCAATCACAACAACACAGCCTTCCCCCTCACCGGATCGCACCTGGTTCCTCCGCGGACATGTGCGGACTGCCATGTGAACAACAACTACACGACGCTGCCAACGACATGTATCGGCTGCCATCAGACCGATTACAACAACACGACCAACCCTGGGCATTCGGCGCAGCCGCAGTTCTTCCCGACTACTTGCCAGAGTTGCCACAACACCACGGCCTGGACCGGCGCTACTTTCAACCACACGCAATACACGCAGTTCCCGACCAGCCATGGCAACGCGAACAACCTATGTGCGACGTGCCATACCAATTCGAATGATTACTCGGTGTTCCAGTGCACTGGCTGTCACGGCGGCAACAACCCAAACAACTTCCAGCACGACAACGTGTCGGGATACGTCTACAACAGCATTAACTGCTATCAATGTCATCCGAGCGGTCAGGGCGGCGGATAGCGCGGCTTCGGCCTCCGGATCGTTGCATCAAGAGCAAGCGGCGGAAACGCCAAATCCCAGGCGGCAGGTGGAGCGCCAGCGAGTGTCAGCACAGAATGACGGCTGTTCAAAAACATCTCGGGACGATGCTGCTCTTGTTGTCTTGTGCCGCGGCACAGAACACCGCTGGAACCGCTGCGGTGCAGAATGTGACCGCGACCCGAGCGGGGACCGATCTGCGTGTCGAGATTACGCTCAGTACCCCCATCAAGCCTTCGGTGAAGACAGCGGAAAATCCCACCCGAATCCTGCTCGATTTTCCCGAAACTACCTGCAACGGAACAACCAAGAATGTGCCGGTGAATGCGAACGGCGTACGCCGCGTGCGGGCGGGCCAGCACAGCCGGAATCCGTTAGTTACGAGGATCGTTCTGGATCTCGACCAGACCCATCCCTATGTGGTGACGGCGGAAGGGAATCGGGTGATCCTTACCGTCGGAGCAGTGGAGAAAGCCCGTGCCATATCGCATGGTGCGCCGGTCGCCGCGACTTCCGGAAACCTCATCGGAGTCTTTCGACGAAAACACGACAACCTAGCTCCGGCCGCCACCAATTCCGACGACGGCCCGGCGCTTGTTTCGCCCCCTCCCACGTCAGGTCCTGCAATCGAACCACCGTCCGACAATTCGTCTGTGGCCGAGGCGAAGCCGGCGGCAATTGAACCTTCGGCCGCGGCGACGCCGCCCGTCATCACTGCACCTCCGGCAACAGCTCCGACACTGGTGGAAAGTACGAAACCAGCGGAGGCAACTTCTGTTTCTCCCGCTCCGCCAGCGGCAGGGACGCCAACTGCGCCCGCCACGACCTCGACGCTTATTGCTCGATCCGACGATCCGAGCCTACGAACAGTCTTCAAGGTGAAGTACGTCGCGGAAGGCGTCGCTTACCTCGAGGGCGGACGCGCGCAGGGATTGGCCGAAGGCATGAAGCTAGAGATTGAAGACTCGAACTTGCCGGCGAAGCAAGGCGACAGCGCGAACGTTGCCGATCCTCGCGTGGTCGCTGAACTGGTAGTAAGTGCCGTCGCGGAGATGTCGGCGGTCACTGATATTCACGATCCGAGGCGTGCCGTAAAGGTCGGCGATCTCGCCTATCTTTCGAGCGGCGATGCCGAGGCCCTGGTGCAGCAACGTGCGCTCAGCGCGACGCGGCAATACCCAGCGGTAATTTCATTCACCGAGGGAGACACGCTGGACGAAGAGGCGCGACAGGAAGTCCCGCGCCCGCCGCTGCCTTCAGTGAACCGGGCGCGGGGGCGCATTGGGTTCGACGACATCGAGACGATCAGCCACGGCACCAGTAACGTCACCAGTTCGGATGTTGGCATGGTTTTTCGCGGCGACATCACTCGCATCGCCGGCTCCTACTGGAATCTCAGCGGCTATTGGCGCGGAGCGCTGACCAAGGCCTCGGCTGCGAGCCAGCAAACGCTCCAGAACCTGATCAACCGCACCTATCACCTGAGCATGACCTACGACAACCCGAACTCCACGCTGGTCGCGGGTTTCGGCCGCTTGTACCTGCCGTGGGCGCCAAGCCTCGACACGATCGACGGAGGATATTTCGGTAAACGCCTGGGCGCAGGCGCCACGCTGGGAATGTTCGGGGGCTCTACGCCGGACCCGTCCTCGTGGGATTACAGTCCGAGTCGGGTCATCGGCGGTTCGTTCATCAACTTCGAGGGCGGTCAATACGACGGATTCCACTACACCGCAACGAGCGGCGCGGGCATCAGCATGGTGAACTGGGCCATCGATCGTCCATTTGTGTTCTTTGAAGATTCGCTCTCGTACAGGCGCGACATCGCGATCTACGAATCCGCGCAACTGGACGACCCGAAGGGAGATTCGGTGACGCCTTCCCCGGGACCGGGGCTGGGACGAAATTTCACCACTATCCGGGTGAATCCGCATCCGCGCGTCGAACTGGATTTTAACTACAACTACTTCCGCGACGTTCCCACCTTCGATCCAACTCTCGTTGGCACCGGACTCCTCGATAAGTACCTATTTCAGGGATTCAGCGCGGGAGGGCGCGTGGAAGTATGGAATCAGATTTGGCTCTCCACGAATCTGGGCCGCAGCAGTGGCACCGGCGACTCCAAGAGTTCCTTAAACGAGATGTACGGCATCACGTTCAACCGCGTGCCCTGGGTCAAGCTGCGCGCCGACGCGCATTATGCAAAGTTCAATAGCTCATTTGGGGATGGATCATATGAATCCTTTTCGCTGTCGCGTCAGATGAGCGATCGTCTGCGCCTCGAGGTTCTGATCGGACAACAGAACTTCGCATCCACTCTGACGACCAACACTCGCGGACGATTCGTCACCGGCACGGTGGAAACCACTCTCGGCCCGCGCTATTACCTGCAAAGCAACTTCACGACGAACCGCGGCGACATGAGCTACGACCAGCTTATGTTCTCGATCGGCTACCGCTTCGATAACAAGAGAAAGGGCGAATGATGCTCTCCCCCAATATCGCAAGTCGTTTCGCCCGCGTAGTGAGCATTCTTATGGCACTCGCGGGATTGTGTTTCGCTGGAACAACCTTGGTATCTCCGGACGCGCAGAGGCTGAACGATCTGCTCAACCGCACCGCAGACCGCACGGCGGTCCTTCTCGAACAGTTCTCAGATGTGAAATGCACCGAGCAAGTCCGCCAGGAAAAGCTGGGGAAGGATGACAAGATTGAACTCAAGGAAGACTCTACCTACGACTATCTCGTCATCCTGACCAACAGTGGAGGCGAACTCAATCTCTCCGAATCGCGCCTTCCGCTGCACCAGGCAAAGCGGGACCGTAAGAATACTTCGATGTTGTTGAGCAATGGGTTCGCCACGCTGTTTCTGGTGTTCCATCCCTACTATTCGGCAGCATTCACCTTCGCCTTGGCACGCGAAGAGTCGCTGGATGGACGAACTCTGGAGAAGATCAGCTTTCAACACGTCCCCGGCATGAAGTCGCCAGCAGCGCTGGCTTTGCGAGGACGGGAGTATCCATTAGAACTCACAGGCACAGCCTGGATCGATCCTCAGACCGGTTCGATCGCCAAGATCGAGGCAGGAATTGCCGATTCCCTGCAGGATGTTGGCCTGAAGGCGCTAAGCTCGGAAATCGATTTCGCTCCGCTGAAGTTCGCCGATTCGCAGCAGGAATACTGGTTTCCCACCCAGGCCCGGGTGGAGGTTGAAACTCCCCGCCAGCACTGGCGTAACTTGCACCAATTCAGTGCATACAAGAAATTCTCAGTAAGCACAGAAGAACAGGTCATAAAGAAATGAGTGCAACAGCCGCAGCCCGTTTAGCCGATCGCTCCAAACCCGTGCCAGACGCCGAGAGAGGCCATCGTGTGCGCCTCTATGTTCTGTACGTTCTCGCGATCGCCACCAACCTCGCCATCTTTATTTATGGCTTCGACTATTACAAGCTTTCGTCGATGGACCGGCCGTTTTCTCCGAAGCATCACATGCTGCGGCCAAGTGGTCCGATCGGCCTCTATTTGGGATTTGTGGGTGTAGCGCTGTTCGTCGGAATCTTCCTCTACCCGCTCCGCAAGCACTGGGCATGGCTGGGACAGCTCGGGACGACTCGGCATTGGCTTGATATTCACGTACTGATGGGGTTGACGGCTCCATTCATCGTAGCCTTTCACTCGACGCTCAAATTCAAAGGCATCGCTGGCATGGCATTCTGGATCATGTTCGCCGTCTCGGCCAGCGGCGTTGTCGGACGCTATCTGTACGCACAGCTCCCTCGTAAAGTGACGACCGCAGAACTATCGATGAAGGAACTACAAGAGCTGCAACAAAACCTTTCGCAAGAACTGGCAGCCCAGAAACTGTTGCCGGAAGCCGACCTTCGGGCGCTGTTGCGCATGCCAGACGAGAAGCGGGTAGCACGGTTACCGATTGTCGTCGCGCTCGTTTACATGATGATCCTCGACGTGGTTCGCCTGTTCAGGGTTGCGCGTTTGCGCCGACATGCGTTGACCTTCGGGAAATCTCTCGGCACGTTGTTGGGTTTTCTACCGACTCGGCATCGTGAACTCGAAAAGGCGATTCACGCCGCGGCAGAAGAAGCCGCTCTCTCGAAGCGCGTCCTGTTTCTCTCGCGTTCGCAGAAAGTTTTTCATCTATGGCACGTCGTACATAAGCCTTTCAGCTATGCCTTCGCCGTATTGGCGCTGATCCACATTGGACTTCAATTCGTGCTGGGGTACTTCTAGGCTGTGGATACTCTGATCACATACGGAATTGGCGGGATCATCTGCTTTTTCTTTCTGATGATCTACCTGAAGAGCCTGAAGAAGAGGGAAGCACAGGCGCAGGACGCTGCGGAGAAAGGCAAGCTGTTTTCCGAGGGACCGAAGGCGCAGCACCCGCATATCGACACGAACTACTGCATCGGCTGCGCCACCTGCACCAGCGTCTGTCCCGAAGGCGACGTATTGGCGATGATTGCCGGTAAAGCTGTCATCGTCAACGGGCATAAGTGCATCGGCCACGGCCTCTGCGCGGATGCCTGCCCCGTGGGTGCAATCACCATGGTTCTCGCCAGTCCGAGTATGGCCGGGGACGTGCCTCATCTGACGCCGGAATACGAGACCACAGTTTCGAACCTGTTCATTGTTGAAGAACTTGGAGGACTCGCGCTCATCAAGAATGCCGTCAATCAAGGGCGCGACTGCGTAGATACGATTGCCGCCAGGCTGAGAGCGAACGCTACTGCGGTCGCTCCAGGGGTGCACGACCTCATCGTGATCGGCGCCGGGCCTGCGGGTATCAGCGCCTCACTCCGGGCCATCGAGCAAAAGCTAAACTATCTCACCATCGAGCGGGACGAAATCGGCGGAACCGTCGCCAAGTACCCGAGGCAGAAACTCGTGATGACTAGCCCTGTCGAGTTTCCCATGTACGGCAAGTTCAAGAAACTGCAGCTCTCGAAAGAGAACCTGCTTGCCTTCTGGGACATGATCTTAAACCGCGCGGATTTCAACGTCTCAACCGGAGAGAAAGTCGAAGACGTCAAAAAGAGCGAAGACGGTATCTTCACGGTTGTGACCGCCACGAATCAATATCGGGCGCGCGCAGTAATCCTGGCGCTGGGAAAAGCCGGAGAGCCGCGCAAGCTTGGCGTGAAGGGTGAAGACCTATCCAAGGTGATGTACCGGCTGATCGAAGCTGACCATTACATCAACAAGAAGATCCTGGTGATTGGTGGGGGCGACAGCGCCGTGGAAGCTGCGATGGGGCTGGCTAATCAGGCGGGGAACCAAGTCACTCTTTCCTATCGCAGCGAACGGTTTAGCCGCATCAAAGAGCGCAACGCCAAGCGCATTGAAGACTGCGGGCGTTCCGCTAAGGTGAAGGTGCTCTTCAACTCGAATCCAATTGAGTTCAAGCCGGAGTCCGTGGTTCTCGATGTGGCTGGAAAGCTCCAGGAAATTCCCAACGACTTCGTCTGGATCTTTGCCGGAGGGAATCCGCCGAATGCTTTCCTGAAGAAAATCGGCGTAGGCTTTGGAGCACGCGACCTAACTTTGGAGGCGAGCAAGGAAGCCAAGAAGGCAGATTCTGAGCGCAAGCAACTGGCTCAGGCCGCATGCGCCCCGTCCCGCTGATCAGTGCACCGGCGATCCCCAAGAAATCAGAGCGGTTGGCCTTCGCGAATCGTAATGTAGCGGTCGATGGGCGGGTTTGCAATACGCTGGACGCGGCCGCTCGGCTGTGGCCACTTGATTTCTAACCAATCAATTGCCGTTCTCTGCCCGGTCCCCAGGACCAGACGAGGATCATGCGAGGACATGAAGCTTCCTCCCCCAACTTTGGTACGACTGCGCTGGAGGTCTCCCGCCTGATAGGTGATGCGGGCTCCGACCGCATCAATGTTCGACTTCGTTCCAACTAGTTTGATCCCCAGCCAATGATTTTTTGCGCCAACCTTATTGCGGAGCAGGAGAGGGGCCTCGTCGTTGCAGGAAACCAAGACATCCACGGCGCCGTCGTTGTCGAAATCTCCAACGGCAAGTCCACGGGCTGAAAAAGTCTGACTGAAAAGCGGGCCGCTGTTGGCGCTGACATTCTCAAAGGTCTTCCCATTTCCGTGAAACAGGAGAAGCGGTTCTTCGTAGCCTACATCCTTGTGGAAGACCTGGATCAGATCATCGGGATTACCATTTGCCAGGAAAAGATCGATATCTCCGTCGTTATCATAGTCAAAGAACTTGAGGCCCCACCCGCTCATCAGACGGGTCGGTTTGGCAATGCCGGCGGATAATGCTTGATCATCGAAGGTCAGGTCGTGATTGTTCTGATAGAGAGAATAGAACTCGTGATCAATATTGGCGACAAAGAGATCCATCCATCCGTCCTGATTGAAATCAGCGGAGTCGACGCCCATCCCTGAACGTGGGCGGCCAGTGTCGCTATAGGCAATGCCTGCCTCCGCCCCGATCTCTTCGAACTTACCATTCCCTTTATTAACGAATAGAAAATTCTGCACCGTGTCGTTCGCGACAAACAAATCCATCAAGCCGTCGTTGTTGAGGTCGGTTGCGACCGCTCCCCACGCCTTTCCCAAGAAGTTGCCAATCCCTGAAGTCCTGCTCACATCTGTGAACGTGCCGTCGCCGTTGTTGTGAAATAGCCAGCTGGTCATTGGCTTGTACAAGCGAGGAATGCAATAACCGGGGCTATCGCCCGCGGCGCAGGGCAGATTTTTTCCTCTATCGAAATCAACGAAGCGGCAGACGAACAAATCCAGACGCCCATCGTTGTCGTAGTCGAACCAGACGGCACTGGAGGACCATCCAGGGGCCGCTACTCCGGCTTTTTCCGTGACGTCGGTGAACGTGCCGTTCCCGTTATTGTGATAGAGGATGCTTTTTCCATATTGCGTGAGGTAAAGATCCGGAAAGCCGTCGCCGTCGTAGTCGCCCACCGCTACGCCCTGGCCATAACCTCCGCCTGCGACACCGGCCTTCTCAGTCAAGTCTGTGAACGTTCCGTCGCGGTTATTTCGGTACAACGCGTTACGCAGCGGCGGAGCGGGATTGAAGAAGTCGCAGCGGCCGCTGTTCACTAAATAGATGTCCATCCAACCGTCGTTGTCGTAATCCAAGAACGCGCAACCGGCGCCGGTAGTTTCAGGCAGGTATTTCTGAGAAGAGTGACCAGCAGTGTGCTTCCAAGTGATCCCGCTGGCGGAAGGTAGCACTTGTTCAAATGGATCACGCGGTGGCCGAGAAGCGGCGTTGAATCCCCCCAGGCGAGGCATGAATGGCAAAGCGACCCCACATACCGCAGACCTCACAAAGTCGCGACGAGAGAATCCCAGTCGCCTGCCGTAGTTATCCAAACTCCCCTTCCTCTTTCTCATTATTGCAAGGAGATCCCCGTCCGTTCGCCTGCTCCGAATCTACTGGCTCTGAGGCGCGCGATCAACCGATCCACCCTGCGTCTTGATCAGCTTCTGGTGGATAGTGAACTCTTTCTCGCCGTCCTGCTTCCGCCCGGCGCGGATGTAGGCGGTCGCCAGGTTGTAGTGGGCATCAGGATTGATCGGTTCAAGCTTAACGGCAGTTTCCAGAGGAGCAACAGCGTCGGCGTAGTGCTTTTCTGCGATGAGGGACACGCCAAGACCAAGGAAAGCTTCTGCGAAATGCGAATCCAGTTTCGAGGCCCGCGAGAAATGCTTGATCGCCTCATCCCATTGCTGATCCTGGCGTGCGAGTTCTCCCAACACGTACTCCGCTCCAGCGTTTGCGGGATCAAGCGCCAGTTCCTGTTCGAACTCATGTTTGGCTTCCTCAGCCACGCTGGGCGGGGGATTTGGCTTGGAAAGCAGCAGCCTTCCGAGCCGGAAGTGGATGCCTGGAAAACTCGGGTCGTGCGTAATGATCCCGCGATACTCCTTCTCGGCGTCGTCCCATTTGCCTTGCGATTCGAAAGACTCCGCTAGCAGTTCGTGCGCTTCGGGCGACGAGGCTGCGTTTCCGCCGAGCTGCTGAGAAGCCCGAGTGGCTAAGTCGGAGAACACGTGAACCTCCGCATACAGAACATCGGGATCGCTGGGGAACTCCATCGCCAGAATTTGCAGGAAATCCAGCGCCGCCTCTGAGCGATCGAGCGTCATGGCACAGCGGACGCCGGCAAGGCCCGCTTTCCGCTTCAAGTCTTTGTCGGTGATCTGCCGGACGTCCTTCTTGAGCAGAGGCAAGGCATCAACGCAATTACCGCTCTGCGCGAGGGAAATCGCCTTTTGAGGCGAGGACGACGGAGGACTGTTGGTGGATGCGGTCTGCGCCGTCCCCGCTGCCCAAAACGAGAGCAGCGAGGCGAGCGCGATCGTCAAACTCCGCGATGAGAACATATAGCGGAATCATAAACGAAATAACGGCAGGCTCCATTTTGGGAGCCTGCCGTTGTGAGTGGAAGCGTCAAAAGTAGAACTTCAGCGCGAATTGCATTTGTCGTGCATCCTGAGTCGAGCCGCTGATGCCGAAGGTAGTGGCCCCAAAGCTGTCGTTGGGGACCGCAAAGTTCGGATGGTTCAGCGCGTTGAGGAAGTCCGCCCGGAACTGGATCCGCATGGTCTCCGTTATCGGGAAGTTCTTCTGCAAGCTGATATCAGCGTCTGCGTAGCCTGGACCGACAACTGGACCTTGAGCGGGGCAATTTCCGAACGTGCCTGCCGCTTGAGTTGCAGCAAAGCTCGGACTGAACCACTGAATACCTGCCGTGCTTACCGTCTTGGGATACTGAACCGGGCCTACGCAATTCGGGCGGTTCTCAGGACTTCCCGTTCCCGACAGATCCGATCCGTAGATCGAGAGGGGGAAGCCGCTGTGCCACGAAACGATTGGGTTGATCATCCAGTTCCCAACCACCGCGTTCACCACCGCTGGCATATCATGCCCAAACTGTTTGCCGCGGCCAATCGGCAACTCATAGACAGCATACGCGCTCAGCACGTGCGTGGAATCCCAGTAGCAGCGCGCGTAATCACCGTTCCCGTTGTACAGATTCTGCCAGTAGTTCCCCGACGGACCGGCTTGCGTTGTGCTGCCCCAAGTTCCGTAGTAGCCATCGTCGTTGGTCATACATTTTTCGTAGCTATAGGAAACTTGTCCCTCAAGGCCATGACCGAATCTCTTCTGAAGAACGGCTTGCAACGCGTTGTAGTTCATGTTTCCAACGGAGGCGGTATTCTTCACGTTGCCAAATCCGTTCGGGCCATAGGTTACTGCTGTCGTCGTGACTCCGTTGATGACAGTGCCAACGGGGTTCTGGCCACCGATCAAGGGATAAGTAATTGTTCCATTGGATTGCAGATCACCCTGCGAGAGCCATTCCGGAACCATCAGGTGAGTTGTTCTCTGTCCCACGTAACCGATCTGAAGGGTGGTGTCTTTGGCAATTTGCTGCTGGATCGACAGGTTCCACTGATCGGCGACGGAAGGCTGAACCGTCCCGGCCCACGTAAGCATAGTTGCGCCGATAAAGGGATCGCCGGCAGGAGGCGCGGCGGCGCTAAAGGCCGACTCGGTGCTGTAGGCGGTTCCAGCAGCAACATTCAACGCTTCCACTTGCGGAGGAGTGAACGGTGGATTCTGGGTCAGGCGCAAATTGGTTCCTGTGCCTTCCATGTAAGAAGAGATGGTGAAGGCGCCGCGCACGACGGTTTTGCCTCCTCCAATTTCAGGACTCCATGCGAAGCCCAATCGGGGTTGAATGTCGGGCCAGCCATAAACGGAACTGTACAGACCACGGCTGAATCCGTTGCTGCCTACAACGCCCGCGGGTACGGCTGTATTGCCCACAAACTCAAGAGCACCAGTTTGAATGTTAACTGCCGCTTGTTGATTGTTGAGTTCGACCCAGGGCGTGCGCGCTTCGTACCGCAAACCCAGATTCAGGGTCAGCCGATCGGTGATGCGCCAATCGTCCTGGACAAAACCCGCGAACAGCCAATCGCGTTGATGCCATCCGCCCGAACTGGTTCCACGGCCCACGTCGCCCGGAACGCCGAGCGCCCAATCTGCGGACGGATCGCCCGTTCCAGTCGTGCCGATTCCCGTATAGGTTCCGCCCGGGCCACTGCCGAACAACTGAACTCCAAGTTCGCCGCCGTTGCCGGTGTAAAAGACGTTGATGTTGTAACGGTTCGTTTGAAAGCCCGTCTTGATGACGTGCCGGCCGTGCGTGTAAATCAAGACATCGTCAAACTGCGTGACCGTCGAGGAAAACTTTTCTACGACTCCCGCTGAGCCGAGATTCTGCAGCGTTCCGGCATTGATGTTTGTGACCGACCCACCAGCGAAGCCGAACTCGGGGAGGCCGTTAATCCCGGAAGGATTGCCATCGGTTATGCCGATGCTGTTTGCCAGCGCACCGACGGAGGCGTCGAAGGTCGTCAGCCCGTGCGGAAGCTTCACATAGTTCTTGCCGAACCGCGCTTCGTTCATCAGGTTGGGAGAGAACGTGTGCGACCAGTTAACCGTTCCATTCAAAAGGTACGCTTCGTTCACGGTGTTACCGAGGAGGGCTACCGAATTGGTTGCGGGATCATACTGATCGCCCTTTGAGAATCGGCCGAAAAGATGATCCTTGTCGGAGATGATGTAGTCGACCTTGATGTCACCCTGATCGGAGTCATATTGATTGCCGGGCGTGTTCGAGGCAATGCCAAAGCCGGTCGTCGCATCGGGCAAGCCGATCGGGTACAGGGGATTGGTGACCAGCTTCGTGAACGCCGGATCCAATTGGCCGGTTGGAATGATATTGCCGGTGAACGCAGTTCTCGAGGCAGCAGGCAAAATGTTGCACGCAGTACCAGAAGTTCCGCCGGTACCGGTGGCGCAAGGGTTGTAGAGCTGTATTTTCTTCGCCAGCAAAGCGCTGAAGTCACCCCCAGCTTCTGCCGCCGTGAGAGTGTGGATGGTCGCCGCAGCTGAAGGCGTGTCGAAGCGGCCGCCCTGGTAGTCGCCGAAGAAGAACAGCTTGTTCTTGACGATCGGGCCGCCCAGGGTGCCTCCGAACATATTCCAGCGTACTTTCGGCGCGAGAATGATTCCGTTCGCATCAGTCAAGCCTGCAACTGGATTTCCTTTGTGCAGGCCGTTTTCCCATTTATTTGCGTTGAAGATGTCGTTGCGGAAGAACTCAAAGAGATCCCCGTGGAAGCCGTTCGTCCCTGACTTGATGATGGCGTTTACGATTCCGCCGTTGTAATTGCCGAATTCGGCGGAAGCATTCTGCGTGATCAAGTTAAACTCGCCGATCGCGTCGGGCGAGGGCGTAAAACCGAGTAGATTGTCGGACGCCTGATTGTTGTCGACGCCATCCAAAAGGAAGTTGTTGGATTGCTCGCGGTTGCCGTTAATGTACGGGCGTCCTCCTTCCTCAGCCGTATTCGATCCGAGGTTCATGCTGTGCGGATCCACCGACACCGTGCCGGGCGTAAGCAGCGTCAACTGAACATAGTTGCGGGTTGCAAGGGGTAGGTCGTCATTCGTCCGGGCATCGAGCAGGGTACCAACCTGGGCGTTCTCGGTCTGGAGCACGGGCGCTGCGGAGGTCACTTCGACCGTTTCGTTAATCTGTCCGACCTTCAATCGCACATCGACGCGAGAGGTCTGGTTCAGGGTCAACGTGAATGCCGTCTGCAAGGCACTCTGAAAACCTTCCTTGGTCACCTTGACGGAGTAGCTGCCGACGGGCAAACGAAGAAGATTGTAAGAACCCGTGTCGTTCGTTTCAGCCTTCCAGACGGTTCCGCGCTCCGTATCGGTAGCAACCACCGCTGCGCCGACGATCGGAGCGCCGCTCGGATCGGTAACGGTTCCCACAATGCCCGCGGTCACTTCCTGCGCAACACCGGACATTGAACTTCCGATCAGCCCAACCAGCACGATGAAAATGCCCCACATAGATCTCTTCATAATGTGTGCCTCCTGAGCACCTCTCAACTGAAGATCCAAAGAGAGGTGTCCCACAGAATGGACTATCCTATATAGCACTCCGCGAACGACCGTCAAGGAAAAAGTGCCTCGCAGTAAGAAAAATTTCGATCGCTGTCAGTTGCGCTCTATATGTCTCACTCGATCGACAGCCCTGGCATGAGCAATGTAACTAATTTAGACTATCGACTAAGTTAGTTATTTATATATATTTACAGGAAATATAAATGAGGTGGATAGCGAATCGAGGTTTAGGTTATAGAATCGGCATTCTATGATCTATAGCACTCTCTGCTCGTCCAGCCTCTCTTTATGAGCAGCGCGTCGGTGAGTTCGTTTTGTACTTTACAAAGAATTGCCAAATGCGCTATATAGTAATTTGAGTTCCAGTATGCTGATCCACGAGCAGGCACGTGCCAAATCGATTTTTCGGCCAGAGGATCCATGCCTAAGAACCATCGAAACAGCCTACCGTTCTACAAACAGATCCAGAAGGCGATCCTGAAGCGCATCGACGCTGGGGAATTGAAGCCGGGGGATGCGGTAGATTCCGAGCGCAAGCTCGCGAGTGTGCACGATGTGAGCCTGATGACAGCCCGCCATGCCCTGGCCGAGCTGGAGAAGGAAGGCGTGGTTGAGCGGAGGAGGGGAGCTGGTACCTTCGTTGCCGCTCCCAAAATCCACTTCAACAAGTTAATGAGTTATACCGAGCATATGTCGAGCCGGGGTTTGGTCGCGCGTTCCCGCATCATTGCCGCGAAGGTCATTGAGAACGAACAGGAAGTGGCGGCCCGGCTCGGACTCTCCGCTTCCAGCCGGATGGTCAAAATCGAGCGCCTCCGCGTCACGGGCGAGGACCCGTTTGCACTGGAACTGTGTTATCTCCCGGCGCCCGAGTTCGCGGCTCTGGTGTCTGCGCCCTTGTCCCGAGGATCGTTGTTCGCAACCTTGGAGCATGACTATAAAGTCGAGTTGGCTTACGCGGACGAAGAGGTTGATGCCACGGCCGCCGATCAGGCTCTGGCGCGAATGCTGGGTCTGTCCGAGGGCGCTCCAGTGCTCCGTATTCGCCAGGTGATTTACTCGAGCACCGGGAAAGCAACTCTCTACAACGTTGGTTTCTACCGATCCGAGCGTCACACACTCTTCATCCGGCGATTCCGCTGAAATCGACTTGGGTCCAAGCGGCCCAAGTCCCCAGATCACGATTCCGGCAATGCCCATGCAAACATTACGCCGCCGCTGCTGGTGAGGACGTATTGGCGACCATCGATCTCATAGGTGATCGGGGAACTCACGATATGCGAGCCGGAACCGACGTGCCAGAGCGTCTTGCCGTCGCTCGAATCCAATGCCAGGAAATTGCCCATCGCGTCGCCGGTAAAGGTAAGGCCTGAATCCGTGGTCAACACTCCGGCTCCCGATCCTCCGGGGCCGACTTCATGGCTCCAACGGATCTTGCCTGTTTGATAGTCGATGGCGTCGATCACACCCTTGCCCCAAACGTCATAGTCCGCGCCCGCCCAACCGTAAACTCCGTCCGCGGGCTTAGCGAAATAGACGCTCCAGCTGGGGTGAGCATCGACGAGGAACAAACCGTTCTTCGTGTCGAAGCTGGGGGAGCGGTAGTTGGTCATACCCCCCTCGTCAGGAGCGATCAGCCGCCCGTCAGGAGCCGGTTCCTTATCAGGGTTAGGAATTGGACGTCCTTGCTTATCGATTCCCAGCGCCCAATTCACCGGCCCATACGGAGCGGTCAACAGATTCTTTCCGTTGGTGCGATCGAGCACAAAGAAGTAGCCGTTGCGCGAAGCCTGCATGAGCATCTTCTTCGGCTCGCCGTGGAAATCTCCATCAACCAGCACAGGAGTTTCAACGGCATCCCAGTCGTGAGTATCGTGCGGTGAGACCTGGAAAGCCCACACCAGCTTGCCCGTGTCGGGGTTGAGCGCGACGATCGAACACGTGTACAGGTCATCCCCTGGCCGGGTCGATCCGTTCAGCACGGGCGTCGGATTTCCGGTTCCCCAGTAGACGAGATTGAGATCGGGGTCATACGTTCCCGTCATCCATGTCATGCCGCCGGTCGTTTGATTCGGACTTCCCGCCGGAGGCGTCGAATTCCATTGCCACTGCGTTGCGCCGGTCTCGGGATCAATCGCCCGGATGTAACCGCTCAGATTGTCAAAATCTCCAGAGACTCCAACCAGCACGTGGTTCCCAACGACCAGCGGCGTCATGCTGGTCCAATAACCCTTCGTGACATCGCCAACCTCAACTTTCCAGCGCACGGTCCCGTCTTTTGCGTTTAGCGACACCAGATGCGCGTCGGGAGCACAGAAAAAGAGAGAGCCCTTGTATATCGCGACTCCGCGATTTCCAATGTGCTCTCCCTCGCTTGTAGGTTTGTTGTAGTGCCATATCGGATGACCGGAGCGGGCATCAACCGCCCAAATATTGTCGGGAACCGTGAAGTAGAGAATGCCATCGACCAGCAGCGGCGAAGACTTAATGAGCGCGGTCTGGTTCGTCTGGAAGGCCCAGGCGAGCGCGAGGCTTTTCACATTTTGAGGAGTGATCTGATTCAGCGAACTGTGGCGCCTGCCGGAATAGTCACCGTGATAGCCCGGCCAACTGTCGGCTTTCGGATGCACCAGCATTTGCTCATCCGCGCCCTGCGCCCGCATGACGCCGGGAGATGCGAGCACAACCAGCGTGCTCAGCGCAATCAGGAATGCGTTCCTCACACAATTCATATCGATTGGGGCCCTCTGGACTTCTCATCAAACGCCGCGTTCAGCGCCTATCGCAGCGTTTGCAAATATGCCATCAGGTTGTGAACGTCGTTGTCTGTGTATTTAGGAAACATTTCCACGTGGGCATTCAAAGCCGGATCGACTTTGTATTGCACGTCGCGAATCCGCCACGAGCGATACGAACCGTCGGAATCGACAAGTCCAACCGTAAACTCATCCAGATAAGCCAACGTACCGTCGATCGTTTGGCCGGAACTGAGGGTGACTGAAACCTTCTGTTTCGCGTGCCGGGGATAGAGCATCTGCTCTTCGAGCTCAAGGCCTTGGTATCGCGATGCAACTCCGGCAAGATCGCCCGTAGGTGAATGGCAACTTGCACATCCGCCCGCGCCCTCGAAGAACTGCTTTCCGGCCTCGACGTTTCCGGTCTGGAGATCCGAAACATCCACGCCTTTCCGTCCCCCCGCGCCCCTTCGCCCACCGGCGCCTACGAGCGCATGGTTTTGTTGAGTGTGGATGAAGGCCGCGAGGCTGGCGATCTCCTGATCCGAACGACCAAAGGGCGGCATACCTTTATCGGGCCGTCCATTGCGGACGACTGGACCGATCTTGTCTCCGTCCACATCAGCGGTCACCAACTTCGAGCGCGTCAGATCGGGACCGCTCTCTCCACCTCCGGCATCGCGGCCGTGACAGAAGGAACAATCCTTCCGAAACAGGGCGCTGCCTTGCTGCACCAGTTCTGGGGGAAACGATTTGACTTTAGTGTTCGCTGGAGTTTGCGCGCTGGCCACCAGGCTCACGAGCAAAGGTGCAGCCAGCAGAGCGCTCCAACGTCGAGTTGAATGCAGGAAGTTCATCGCGGATTCCTCAGTGTTGATCACCGGCCATCTGTGGCCTCGGATGAGAAGTCGTGCTGCCCTCGGTCATGCCCAGCACCCACTTGATCGCCTCAAAATACATTTTGCGGATGTCGGGGTCGCTCCAGGCTTCCTCGGTGTGGCCCAGAGTCGAATAAAAGACGCGCCCCTTGCCATACATCTTGTCCCAAGCCACTGCGAAATCATGATCGGTCCGATGGACACGTGGATTGTTCGCATAGTTGAGTTTTGAGGGATCGAGACTCAGCAGCACGTTGACTTTTTCGCGCGACCATTCCTTGGGTTGATAGATTTCGTCGTACTTGAGGAAGGCTTTTGGAAAGTGGCGCACCGCAGGGAAGCTCGGGTCTTCATTCATAATTGGCGCGTTGAATGTGGACCAAGGGTGCTGGTCGAACCACCCGCCAATCATCTCGCCGTATTCTGGCCATTTGTAATTGGTGTCGAGGGCGGCGTGAACGCCGACGAACCCTTTTCCATCGTCCTTGATGAACGACATCATGTCTGCCTTCTGGCTGTCGTCGAGATCCAGTTCGCCGGTTGTGCTTACGAAAACCAGGGCATCGAAATAGCTGAGGTTCTTCGCATTTCTCGCCAGATCTTTTTTCGTGATGAGCTCGACGTCAGTCCGCAGAGTCGCATCCCATAAGCCGCTGTCGCGGCCCAGGTTGTAAATGGCAACCATCCCATCGGAGACTGAGTCGTGCTCAAATCCCTTAGTCTGACCGATCACCAAAACGTGCTTAAGACGTATTTGTTTTTCGTGCGGCGGGGGCGGGAGCGAGGGATCTACGGCCGGCTGATTCTGCGCGGCCATCAGAATAGGCAACAACAGGAAGAGGAATGAAACGATTCGAGCTGGACGCACGTGATCTCCCTCCGACAAATTCGATTGGTCAGACTGTCCGGGGCGAAGAGCCGTATCGGACCGGTCTCTGCTCCCGCAAAGCCTAAAAGGTAACACACGGCGGCTGCGGTAGAATGAGGCCGTTCAATTCAAGGAGAGAACAGGGTTATGCGCGTTGGAGTCTTTACTCCCCTGCTGTCGCAACTGCCGCTCGACGTGGTCCTAAAGAAACTAACAGCGCTTCATATTGATACCGTCGAGCTCGGAACTGGAAACTACGTGGGCGATGCTCATTGCAAGCTTTCGATGCTCGAGAATCCGGCTGCCCTTGCCGAATTTCAGAAAGTCTTGGCCGATCATGGCGCGAAAATCAGCGCCCTGAGTTGTCATGGCAACTCCCTGCACCCGGATCAGGACCGTGCTAAGCAAGATCGCGAAGTGAGCCGCAAGACGATTCTTTTGGCTGAACAACTCGGCGTCCCCATGATGATCGATTTTTCCGGATGTCCTGGAGACTCGCCGAATGCTACCGCTCCAAACTGGGTCACATGTCCTTGGCCTCCCGATTACCTCAAAGTGCTGGATTGGCAGTGGAGCGAAGTCGTCGCTCCGTATTGGGCGGAGCATGCGAAGTTCGCTGCCGATCACGGAGTCAAAATCGCGGTCGAGATGCATCCCGGGTTCGTTGTCTATAACCCGGAGACTATGCTGCGCCTCCGCTCCATTACCGGACCAAACGTTGGCTGCAACTACGATCCCAGCCATCTTTTCTGGCAGAACATCGATCCGATCGCCGCCGTCCGAGTGCTGCAGGATGCCATCTTTCACGTTCATGCGAAAGACACCCAGCTTTATCCGACCAACCTGGCGCGCACCGGCGTCCTCGACACAAAGCCGTACACGCAAGAACGCGAGCGCAGTTGGATCTTCCGCACCTGTGGTTACGGTCACGGCGCCGAGTTCTGGAGCGAGTTGATTTCTACGTTGCGCATGTTTGGCTACGACTACGTCCTTTCCATCGAGCACGAGGACAGTTTGCTCTCACCCGAAGAGGGTCTGACCAAGGCAGCGAATTTCCTAAACAGGATCGTGATCCTCGATAAGCCGGGCGCTACCTGGTGGACCTAACTCTTAATGGCCTTGGTTTGAATGGATTGACGCGCATTGAGAAAACAGGAGCGAAAGAAACCAATGAAACCGATCAGAACCGCGATTTTCGGCACAGGCTTCATGGGACGGGTACATCTTGAAGGCGTGCGCCGGGTTGAGTCCGTGGAAGCAGCTGCGGTTGTGGGCAGAAACCTCGAAGTAGCGCGAAAACTGGGCACGGGCTTTTCGGTTCCTATGATCACGACGGACTATCGCGAGATCCTGCGCGATCCGGCGATCGATGCGGTCCACATTTGTACGCCCAACGCGCAGCACTTCTCCATGGCGAAAGACGCGCTGAACACGGGCAAGCATGTGCTCTGCGAAAAACCTTTGGCGACGAGCGTAGAAGAAGGCGCAGAGCTGGTTGCTTTGGCAGCGCAGAAGGGATTGCGAAATTGCGTCTGCCACAACTTGCGGTACTACCCCATGGTGCAGCAGATGCGGAGTATGTGCGCGGCCGGAGATCTGGGGGACATTCTCGTCGTCCAGGGCACCTATTCCCAGGACTGGCTTCTCTACGACACGGACTGGAACTGGCGCGTTGAGACGAAAGCTGGAGGCCCTTCCCGTTGCATGGCCGATATCGGATCGCACTGGTTTGATATGGCTGAGCACGTCACTGGCTTGCTCGTGAAATCGCTCTGCGCTGACTTGCAAACATTTCATCCCAGACGGAAGCAACCGAAGCATTCTGTCGAGACCTTTGCCAATAAGTTGCTCGGGCCGGAAGACTACATCGAAACGCCGGTGGATACCGAAGATTTCGGAGCTGTCATCTTCCGCATGGGAATGCGCACGCGCGGCAGCGTCACCGCCAGCCAGGTCTCCGCCGGACGCAAGAACCGGCTCAGCATCGAGGTTTACGGAACGAAATCTTCGGTCGCATGGGATCAGGAGCGTCCCGACGAACTGTGGTCCGGCCACCGCGATGACGGCAATCAGATATTCATTAAGGATCCCTCGCTGCTAATGCCCGCGGCGCGTGGCTTCGCCGACCTTCCCGGAGGACACAGCGAAGGCTACGACGACACATTCAAGCAAGTATTCCGGAGATTTTATGCTTCGATCGAAAAACCAGGGGCAGCGACGGAATATCCGCGGTTCGTTGATGGATTGCGGCAACTCACGATCCTGAATGCCGCTCTGCAAAGCAATCGAACGCGAACCTGGGTAGATGTTCCAGCGGATGAGACAAAATGATGGGCGTGAGGAGCATCCCAACACAGTCTCAGTTCCCTGTGAAGATCTTTTTCCGAGCTCTCGCAGTCGTTGCGGTCTTCTGCTCATTGTCCGCGGCTCAAACCGCAACACCCACGAAGAAACACATCCTTGTAATCGGAGAAGAAAAGGGATACCGGCACGAGGCTGTCTCGCATGCGTTGGCAACGATTGAACGGCTTGGAACCGAAACCGGCCTCTGGGACGCCACTCTTCGCACCGACGCTGAAGCGTTAACTAAGAAGAAGCTGGAATACAACGCGAAGAACCTCGATAGTTTCGACGCGGTCATCTTCTTCACCGGTGGCGATCTCGAGTTAGACGCCCAGCAGAAATCAGACTTCCTGTCGTTCGTTCACGATGACGGAAAAGGTTTCATCGGCATCCATAGCGCAGCGATCACTTTTGTGGATTGGCCGGAATATGGAGAGATGATCGGCGGTTACTATGACGAGCACCCGTGGGGCACGTTCGACGCACCCATCCTCGTGGAAGACCCATCGTTTCCTGGAATGAAGCAATGGCCGGCTTCGTTTGTGCTTCGCGACGAGATCTACCAGGTGAGAAATTACTCGCGAGACAAAGCACGCGTGTTGATGCGTCTCGACCCTGACAAAATCGACCTCGCAAACAAGAACGTCCATCGTACCGACCGCGATTTCGCTGTGGCTTGGGCAAAGATGTCTGGAAAAGGGCGCGTGTACTACACAACGCTAGGCCATGTCCGAGAGACGTGGGACAAACCGGAGTTCCAGGAAATGATGATCGGCGCCATTCGCTGGGCGACCGGGATGGCGAGCGCGGACATTACTCCGCAACCGCTGCGCGAGAAAAAGTAATCCAGGAATCAATGACCGCCTCACGAACCTTCGTAGCCAACGCGCTGACTCGCAGAGAGTTTGGCAAGGTGGCCGCCGGAGGACTCGTCGCAGCTGCGTTGCCTTTGCCCGCCTCAAAACTCAACATAGGAATTGGCACCTATAGCTATCACAACCTCACGCGTGGACGACATGATCTTCCAACTCAATGCGCTCAAGGTCTCGGAGATCGAGATGTCGCGCGGCGAGTTCATGCTGGTGAACCGTCCTACGGATGACCTGTTCCGCTCGGCTCGGACGAAGTTCGATCGGGCCGCGATTCGCTGTGTGTCCTATTACAGCGCGACGATTAAAGAAGATCAGGATCTCGAGAATGCGGTTCGCTTTGCCAGGATTCTCGGCGCTCAGAATGTAACTGGCGACGCCACGGGTGATATTCTCTACCGCATTGATCAACGTTTTTCGCGCGCGGGACTGGCGTTCGGAATCCATAATCATTTTTTCAAGGGCGAGAAATTCGCCTACGAAACCGCGGAGGATGTTCTCGGGGCGGTGTCGAAACTTTCGAATGCAGGTGGGCGCCACCGCTGATGTTGGGCACTTCGCATCGTGCGGCCAGGACCCTGTGGAAGCGATCCACAAGCTCGGGCCGCGACTCAAGCTAGTCCATCTCAAGGATGTTGAATCCTCTGGTGGCGAAGTGAATGTGTTGCTCGGAAAAGGGATCGGGCGGATTGCGGAGGTCATGGGGGAACTCCATCGCCAGAACTTTGCGCATCTGGTCGCCATCGAATATGAAAAAGAAAGCGACATCAACAAAGACATGAAGGCAGACTTGGACTTTGCGCGGAATCTGGCTTAATGGCCTGCGGGCATCGCGACTGTCCTCTAAACCGGACGCCGCTATGGTAAAGCGTGCAAAGCCGGCGTATGTTGGCTGCGTCAGGAGGGACCATGAAGACTCTGCTTTCGTCTCGCAAGTTTGCAGCAAACTCGATTTCGCGACGCCAGTTCATCGCTAAGTCAGCAGCCGCCGCTGCAGGCTTCACGATTGTCCCTCGCCGTGTGTTGGGCGGCCCCGGCTATGTTCCGCCGAGCGATAAGGTCAACATCGCTTTCGTCGGCGTGGGAGCGCAAGGCATGCGCGTCATGCTGCACTTCTTGCGCGAGCCTGATGTTCAAGGCGTCGCTGTGTGCGATCCCAACAAGAGCGGCGCGAACCATCCGCAATGGAGCACGCACGAGTTCTGTAATTCTGTCCGCAAACTTCTTGGCGTCGACAGCGGTTGGGACTGGCTCAGTCCCGACCAGCCGATCCAGTTAACGCATTCTCTCGCCGTCACCAGCGGAGTCGCCGGACGTGAGCCCGCTCAGAAAATTGTTGACGCCTACAACGGCACGCAAAATCGTTCTGGACAGTCGCATGGCTGTGCCGCCTACAGCGACTTTCGCGAACTGCTCGAGAAACAGAAAGATGTGGACGCGGTGGTCGTGTGTACCACCGATCATCTGCACGCGATGGTATCCGCGGCAGCGATGAAGAGAGGCAAGCACGTCTTCTGTCAGAAGCCGCTGACACACACTATTTACGAAGCGCGGCGGATTGCCGAGATCGCTCGCGAAACTGGCGTAGCAACACAGATTGCTGTTGCTAACCAGGCTTCGGAAGCGACCCGCCAGTTGTGCGAATGGATCTGGAGCGGTGCGATCGGGCCGGTTCGGGAGGTCAAGAATTGGTCCAGCCGTCCGTTCTGGCCGCAGGGCATCGAACGTCCCAAAGAGACTGAACCAGTTCCCGAAGGTCTCGATTGGGATCTGTGGCTTGGTCCTGCGCCGGCCCGCCCGTTTAACCACGCTTACCTTCCTTTTGTGTGGCGCGGATGGGACGATTTCGGTTGCGGCGCTCTGGGCGACATGGGCTCCTATAGTTACGACACGATTTTTCGCGTCTTGAAGCTCGAGGCTCCCGTGAGCGTTGAAGCGAGCTCCACTGATCGTTACGACGAAACCTATCCTCTGGCATCGATCATTCGTTACGATTTTCCCGGTCGCGGAGAGATGCCGCCGGTTCGCTTCACGTGGTATGACGGCGGATTGAAGCCTGCGCGCCCCGAAGAACTGGAAGACAATCGTCCGCTCAAAGGAGCGGGCGAAGAAGATGAGGGACTCCTCTTCATCGGAGATCACGGCAAGATTCTCTGCGGATTCAACGGAGCGAATCCGATGCTGATTCCGCAATCCAAGATGGATAGTTACAAGCAGCCGCCGAAAACGCTGCCCCGCTCCCCCGGCAACGAACGCGAATGGCTCGACGCTTGTAAGGGCGGCAAAGTGAAGCCCGGAGGCAATTTCGAATTCGAGGGATTGGTTACCGAGACGCTGCTGCTGGGAAATGTTACGGTTCGCTCGGGCCAGACGCTGCATTGGGATCGCGCCAGTTTGAAAGTGAACAACTCTGACTTCGCGCAGAACTACATCCGGCCAGAACGCCGCAGCGGATGGGAGATTTAGCTTCAGCGTCTGTCGAGCATTAATTATTCATGGTTGAGGAGGCCTCAATGTCCGCAATTTCCAGACGGGAGTTTTGCAAAATTGCAACCACACAGGCTGCAGCTGCGGGGTTGCTCTCCGCTGGCGTTCTTTCTCTTCGCGCCAATCCTCTGGGCATGCCGATCGGATGTCAAACCTGGCCTGTGCGCCAGATGATCGCTAAAGACTTCCCCGGAACCATCAAGCAGTTGTCCGCAGCGGGGTTTCAAACGATCGAACTCTGCTCTCCAGTCGGGTACGCCGACTCGGGCTTCGCTGGGCTCGCCAAATGCAGCGGAGCCGAGCTGCGCAGAATTCTGGGCGATGCGGGTATCGCATGCATCAGCTCTCATTTCGGTATCGAGGAACTCCGGAAGAATCAAGACGACCGCATCGCGTGGGCGAAAGATGTCGGCTTGACGCAGATGCTTGTCCCCAGCCTCGATGCAGGCGCGAAGCCGACGATGGACGACGTGAAGCGAGCTGCCGACGAATACAACAAAATGGGAGAGAAGGCAGCCAAGGCTGGCATCCAGCAGGGCCTGCATAACGAGGGCTTCGAGCTGTCGATGGTGAATGGCAAGCGCACCTACGACGTGCTGTTTGAACTTCTCGATCCCAAGTTGGTCAAGTTCCAGTTCCAGGTTTCGACCATCAGCCGCGGTTATGACGCAGTGGATTACTTCACGAAATATCCGGGGCGCTTTCTTTCGATGCACGTGCAAGGCTGGTCCGCGGCCACGAAGAAAACTATGCCCGTCGGACAGGACACGCTGGATTGGAAAAAGATTTTTTCGGCGGCCAAGATTGGCGGAATCAAGAACTACTTTGTCGAGATGGACCTCGAGATGATGAAGGGAAGCGTTCCCTACCTTCGGGATCTACAGGTCTGAACCCAAGACTCCTCAGTGAGAGAGCGCGTGTCCGAAGCGGTAAGTCACGCTGATACTGGCGTAGGAAGGGATGCGAACTCCCACTACTTCCTGAATCGCGGACGAATAGAAATTCTCCGTTGTCTGGCCGGTAAAACCGCTGGCCACGAGGAAATTCACGCCAGCATCCAAGCGGCCCTTTAGGAACGGCCGGACCAGCACGCCACGAAATTCTTCAACCGAAGTTCCGGTGCACTGAGCGGTCAGAATCGGCAGGCATCCTGTACCGAGCGGCTTTCTGCCGACAAATTCAAATTCTCCGCGCGCTTCGAGATGAAGCGGAAGTTTCTGGATCGTTCCTAACAGATCGAAGATCGTCCGCGGAGCTTCGGGCGCAGGCTCTCCGGTGAGCAGATCACGGGCGTCAGCCTTGGAAAATGTTGCCAGAATCGATCCGCTGCCAAAGCTATGGCTCACCGCGACCGTCATAAACCGAAGGCGCCCCGGGCCTTCGTTAAATTGCAGACCTGTGTCGGGGTCGATTTTCGCCGGCGTCGCGCTGGTCGTGACGTGGCCGAGCGTCACCCGCACATCCGTTCTGCGAATCGTCTTGCTGGCCACAAGTTGATACGAGTGAGCGGTACTGACGGGCGTTTCGAACGAAACGCCCGTCCCGATCCGGGGATCGTTGGTGAAAAATGCCTGACCGAAACTCAACGCTAACAACGGGACCGACCATGAATCTTTCGGCAGAAACGACAACGTCGCCTTCGGCGAATTCACCCCCACCCAGTTTTGGAATGAGTGCTGCGGAACGAGCAGGTCTTGATTGTCGAAATTAATTTCGTCGCGGCGCCAACCTGCATAGTAGCGGAAGTAGCGAGCGACAGTCCCTTCGGTCGCGACATATGGTGACACCGATCCGATCGTGACATTATTCGCGGTGACAGGAGTAAATGGACCGTAGTAGCCGGGATCGGTGGGATTGAAAAAGCCGTAGTGGTCGAGATCATCTCGGCGCGGCGCCTCGCCGTTATAGTCCGTACCGGCCAGCAGCGAAAAATAGTCGGCTAGCTTGTCTGTATAATTCGCGCTTGCGCCGCCGACGGTGCGGAATTCACTCTGCAGAATCAGCCCTTGCCCGAAGTCTGAATACAACGCCAGGTTATAACTCCGGAAAAATCCAGAAAGCTGTAACTCTTGGGAGTGTCCGATTTTCCACTCGTCGTTCACGGCCATCAAAGCGGAGTGAGTCTGATCCCTCTGCCGCGGATCGATTGTATCGCCAAAATTGACGACATTCGGATCACCCGCATTCAGAGCCGAAATCGGAATCAGACCTGGAACATAGGACTGGCCGTAATATCCGAAGCCGAGGAGAGTGAGCCGATGCGCTCCAGCCTCAATGCCGCGCTCACCGTTGAACTTGTACTGTTGCCGATGTTCGAGACGCGCGAGAAATCCGTTCCCGCAAGAGGCCTCCAGCGCGATCCAGGAGTCGGCCCTCGGGCTGACTCCTCCTACCAAATCGAGATCGCGGTAATCGCCGGTGAGCATCAGGAAGGGTTCGAGGCGCGGGCGCATTCGATAGGTCGCTGCAAGGTTGACGGAGTGATTTCCCTCGCGAACGTTGAAGGCACCGCCGTCGACTTGTACGCTCTCCAGAACTTGAGGAATGAATATGTTCGGGTCGGCGTATCCGTTGCCGTGCGCATTGGCAGAGAGATTGTTAGGAACCAGATAGCTCCCCACACCGACATATTGCGCGATCGGCTCGCCGTGATCTCCGGCCACTCCAGGCGTGAAGTATTGCGGCGCCTTGATTCCGCTCGAAGCCGTTTCGATGGGATAGCCTGGAATCGATACCGGGGCGCCGGGCCGACCGGGATTGGCGTCGAGGACATCCTCGGTGATATACAAGCGCTCCGCGGGATCAGGAGAAAGAATATCCACTTCCTTCATGTCGGCAGTGACCGTAATTCTTTCCTGGCGCAGCGACAGTTCTCCCATGCGGATTTCGATTGGCGCATTGCCGTTTCCATGAATGGTAAGGGGATAGGTAACGAGACGGAATCCGTCTGCATCGACGGTAACAATATAATCGCCGTAAGTTTCTATCTTCAGTTGGAAGCGGCCGTCTGCTCCGGAGATTGCCTGCGTTAGCACTTTGCTCTTTTGGACTAACCTCACCGTCGCCATCGGCAATGGATTATTTTGAGGATCGACGACGCGGCCATTAAGAAGCAGTTCTTGCGCCAGAACTTCAGCCGACAGAAACAGCACGCAGAGGATCACGGCGAGACTGCGCGTCCGCGAAAAACTCGCGCACCAAGGTTGAGGTCGCGAGGGTTCCGGACGGTTAATCATGTTCACGAATCCGCGTCGCGTTGGTTCCGAAGCGCCATTCTTGCCGAAATAGACTAGAATACGCGGGCGCAGAGGAAAATGGGCCGGGGGTGGAGTCGATGGTTTTGGGCGAAGAATCTGCGGGCAGCGCGGCAATCAAAGAAATCGACATCCTGTGGTTGACAGCGGGGTTGAGTTGCGACGGTGACACCATCGCGATGACCGGCGCCACCCAACCGAGCATTGAAGACATCGTAACGGGCGCTCTGCCCTGGATCCCGAAGGTCAAGTTCTACAATCCTTTTCTGGCTTACGAAAATGGAAGTGACTTCGTCCGCCCTTTTCAAGAGGCGGCCGATGGCCATGCAGCGCGTCCCTTCATTCTCGTCGTCGAAGGTTCCATCCCCAACGAGCATAACAAGAGCGAAGGATACTGGGCTTCGTTCGGCACCGATCCGGAGACCGGCCAGCCCATCACAACTTGCGAATGGATGGACCGCCTCGCGCCCAATGCTTGGGCGATCATTGCGGCCGGCACCTGCGCTACCTATGGCGGAATCCATGCGATGGAAGGAAATCCAACCGGTTGCATGGGACTGCCGGACTATCTCGGCTGGAAATGGAAATCGCGGGCTCAAATTCCGATCGTGTGTGTGCCCGGCTGCCCCGTACAGCCGGACAATATGATGGAAACCATTTTGTACCTCCTTTATATGGCGGCCGGCCGGGCCCCGATGATCAAGCTTGACGATGCCTTACGCCCTGATTGGCTCTTCGGCAGCACCGTGCACGAAGGCTGCGACCGTGGCGGCTACTACGAACAGGGACAGTTTGCCGAGGAGTACGGGTCGCCGCTGTGTATTGTGAAACTCGGCTGTTGGGGGCCAGTGGTCCAATGCAACGTGGGCAAGCGCGGATGGATGGGAGGCATCGGCGGATGCCCGAATATAGGCGGAATCTGCATTGGCTGCACCATGCCGGGTTTCCCCGACAAATTCATGCCCTTCATGAACCAACCCCCCGGCTCGTTGCTGTCCTCCCAAGCAGTGCAAACCTATGGCCGGGCAATTCACGCGCTTCGACGGTTTACGCAGGCCTCGTTGAATAAGGAGCCGAGTTGGAGAAGCCGAACGCAGCCTCCTCGGGCCTTGTAGAAGTAGGACTGGAGCTCCATTTGATGAGTACGTTCTGGAAGATGGGCAACACAACGGGCGAAGCGGACCCGGTTTCGGAGGAGAAATCGCTGAGCCAGGATGAAGCTGAATCCATCTTGAGCGGCCTCGCGCAAACTTACTTACAAACCGAGGACCTCGCCGAATCGGCGGCTATTCATCATCTATTCGAGCGGTTTCCCCAGACTCCTGGCCAGATTGCCCCACTTCCCAACCTTGAAGCCAGGTACCGCGCGCTGGTCGAGCAACTTCCGGCCGTAGTGTTTATGGCTTATCTCGATCGCGGAATCGGCGAGGCCTACGTCAGCCCGCAGATCGAAGCCACGCTGGGATTCTCGCAGGCGGAGTGGCTGGAGGATCCCGTTCTGTGGTACCGGCAGGTGCATCCCGACGACAAAGATCGCTGGAGCGTCGAAGCCTCCGAGATGTTCATTTCCGGCAAACCATTGCGGTCGGCGTATCGCGTGATGGCACGAAGCGGACGCGTCATCTGGTTTCACTGCGAAGCCAAAATGATCCGCTATCCCGATGGCCGTCCGTGGTTCATTCACGGCGTTGGCTTTGACATCTCTGATCTCAAGCGCACGGAAGAAGAATTACAAAACGAGCGCAATGTGGTTTCGGCGATTCTCGACACGGTGGGAGCGCTGGTGGTTGTACTGGATCGGGACGGTCGTATTGTGCGATTCAATCGCGCCTGTCAGCAGATCAGCGGTCGATCGCTGGAACAGACCGTCGGACAGCCCGTGTGGAACGTGTTTCTCATCGACGAAGAGAAACAAGGGTTCCAGGAAGTCTTCCGGCGGATTTGGGAAACTCAGTCGCGCACCGAATACGAAACCTCCTGGATCGCGCGCGACGGCAGCCGGCGGACGATTGCGTGGTCCGCAGCGTTGTTGCCGGCAGCCAAGCAGACGCCCAGTTACATGATCGCTTCCGGCATCGACGTCACCGAGCAAGGGCGTGCGCAAGCGCGCTTTCGCGGACTCCTGGAAGCGGCCCCTGACGCCGTGGTGGTCGTCGATCAAAAAGGAAGAATCGTCCTGGTCAATGCTCAGGTGGAAAAGCTTTTCGGATATCACCGTGAAGAGCTGTTAGGGGAAGAAGTCGAGAAGCTAGTGCCGCATCGACTGCGCGGGAACCATCCAGGCCATCGGAGAAACTTCTTTTCGGAGCCTCGGGTCCGTCCGATGGGTGGAGGAGTCGAGTTGTACGGACTCCATAAAGACGGCCACGAATTTCCGGTGGAGATCAGTCTCAGTCCGCTTGAGACGGAAGAAGGAGTTTTAGTTTCGAGTGCGATTCGCGACATCAGTGACCGTAAACGACTGGAGAGAACGGTCCTCGAGATCAGCGAACGCGAGCAGCGCAGAATCGGACAGGACCTGCACGACGGACTGGGCCAGCATTTGACCGGCATAGCGTTCATGACCAAGGTGCAGGAGCAGAGGCTTGTGGAACGCCAGGTTCCAGAAGCGGCTGACGCCGCAAAGATTGTCCAGCTGGTGAACGATGCGATTCTAAAGACTCGGGAACTATCGCGAGGATTACTGCCAGTAGTCTCCGAAGCGCACGGGCTCATGTCGGCATTGCGGCTTCACGCTTCCGAAGTTGAGGATCTCTTCGGCATCACATGCCGTTTCGAGTGCGAAGACACTGTGCTCGTCCACGACGCGCCGATGGCCACGCACTTGTATCGCATTGCGCAAGAAGCCGTGAATAACGCCGTCAAACATGCTCACGCCACCAGCATCGTGATCCGCCTCTTCGGAGACGAGCGCGAGGGAACTCTGATGATTCAGGACGACGGAATCGGCATCGAGCGGCCGCTCACGCCGCACACGGGCGTGGGGCTGCAGATCATGAATTATCGCGCTGGAGTGATCGGCGGGAATCTTGAAATTCGGAAAGAACAGACGCGGGGAACGTCGGTGACGTGTCGGTTTTCCCTATCCGGCGAGAAAGCCTTGAGGTAGCGATCATGAACCAAAGCAATGGAACAACCAGGAAGAACAGGGTTTTCGTGGTCGACGACCACCCGATCGTGCGCCAGGGACTTACATTGCTGATCAACCGTGAAGCGGATCTGTCCGTCTGCGGCGAGGCCGAAGACGCCCACACCGCGATCCAGGCGGTCACCACCGTCAAACCAGACATCCTGATCGTCGACATTTCGCTCAACGGTCCGGACGGACTGGATCTTCTCAAGGATCTTCGAATGAGATATCCGGACCTGCCGGTTCTGATTTTGTCGATGCACGATGAAGGCATCTACGCAGAACGCGCCCTACGCGCCGGCGCGCAAGGCTACATTATGAAACAGGAGGCAGCTGAGAAAGTCCTGGTCGCCCTCCGCCGAATCCTCAGCAAGGAAATTTACGTCAGTGAACGAATCGCCAACCGGATGCTGCAACGCTACATCGGCAGCCGAGGCGCCGGCCGCCCTGCCTCCGTCGCCGATCTCACCGACCGGGAGTTGGAAGTATTCCGCTTGATCGGGGAAGGTCACTCCACCCGGCGCATTGCGGAGGAGTTGCACATCAGCGTCAAAACAGTGGAATCGTACCAGGCCCACATTAAGGAGAAGCTGTCACTGCGCAGCGCCCGTGAGTTGGTCCAGCACGCCATTCAGTGGAGCGTCGGCGAAAAGTCGGCTTGAATGCCCCGGTGCCCGACGGGAAATCCCTGATCCGACCGTACGACTTCCTAGCCAGGGAAAAGAAGGCTGCTCCCGCTTGTAGAGCCACATCGATTTTGTTGATGCTACGAATCAATAGTCCTGACAGGTGCTTGTGGGGTACCTGCTGGGTTTCCAAGAACCCGACTTTGTAGGTACCAGTGTGCGTTGGGCCAGGCCCGCTCCGAATCGCCCGCGCGCGAAATCAAACTGCTTCACAAACAATTCGAAAGGAGACCAGCTATGGCAGCGGAGACAGCGCCGTACGGTCGTGTTACGCAGCATCCATCGGCCGTTCCGGAGGTACACATAGTCTGGATCACAGCCGGACTGGGCTGTGACGGAGATTCAGTTTCAATTACTGCGGCAACTCAACCGAGCATCGAAGACGTCCTTCTAGGCGCGATTCCGGGGTTGCCAAAAGTTCACTTGCACAATCCCGTCCTCGCATACGAGAACGGAGACGACTTTCTCAAATACTGGTACTTGGCGGAAGAAGGACGTCTGGAACCCTTCGTTCTGGTAGTCGAAGGCTCTATCCCGAACGAGAAGATCAAGAAGGAAGGATACTGGGCGGCCCTCGGAACCGATCCAACCACAAAACAGCCGATTACAACAAACGAGTGGATCGATCGTCTCGCTCCAAAAGCTACAGCAGTCATCGCGTGCGGTACATGCGCTACTTACGGCGGTATTCACGCCATGGAAGGAAATCCGACCGGGTGTATGGGCTTGGCCGATTATCTGGGATGGAACTGGAGTTCCAAGGCTGGTCTTCCCATCGTGAATGTTCCGGGGTGTCCAGTCCAGCCCGACAACTTCATGGAAACCGTCCTCTACCTTCTTTATCAACTGGCGGGACGTGCTCCGATGATTCCGCTCGATGATCAGTTGCGGCCCACCTGGCTCTTCGGGAAGACCGTGCACGAGGGCTGCGATCGCGCCGGTTACTACGAGCAAGGCGATTTCGCCGAGGTCTACGGCTCTCCGAAGTGCATCGTGAAACTCGGATGTTGGGGGCCCGTGGTCAATTGCAACGTCCCGAAACGGGGATGGATGGCCGGTATCGGAGGCTGCCCGAACGTTGGCGGTATCTGCATCGGTTGCACCATGCCAGGCTTTCCGGACAAGTTTATGCCCTTCATGGACGAGCCCCCGGGAGCGAAGATTTCTTCCGCCGCAGTGGGAGCGTATGGCCGGGCCATCACTGCTCTGCGTTCCATGACCCAAGCCACCGTCAACAAAGAACCGAAGTGGCGGCATTCGCGGGCCGAACTAACAACCGGCTACCATCCACGATCCTACTGACCCGATCCCACTGAGAGGAGCGATCGAAATGAGCACGATTACTGCACCGACGAAAGAGGCCGCCACTAAGGGTCGAAATCTTGTCGAGATGAATTGGGACCCGATCACCCGCATCGTGGGCAGCCTGGGCATTTTCACGAAGATCGACTTTGCCAACCGCCAGGTGGCGGAGTGCCACAGCACGTCATCGATCTTCCGCGGTTACAGCATCTTCATGAAGGGGAAAGACCCTCGAGATGCGCACTTTATTACCAGCCGCATTTGCGGCATCTGCGGTGACAACCACGCGACCTGCGCTACCTATGCGCAGAACATGGCATTCGGTGTGCGTCCGCCCGCCATCGCCGAATGGATCGTGAACCTCGGCGAAGCAGCCGAGTACATGTTCGACCACAATATTTTTCAGGACAACCTGGTCGGCGTGGACTTCTGTGAGCAGATGGTGAAGGAAACCAACCCAAAGGTGTGGGCTAAAGCGCAGACGACGCTGGCGCCGCATTCCAATCAGCATGGGTTCCGTACCATTGCCGACATCATGACGGCGCTCAACCCGTTTACCGGTTCGTTCTATCGCGAAGCGCTGCAGATGAGCCGCATGACGCGCGAGATGTTTTGTCTGATGGAAGGCCGCCACGTTCATCCCTCCACTTTGTATCCGGGCGGAGTGGGGACGGTGCCCACAATCCAGCTCTTCACGGACTACATCGTGCGCCTGATGAAATACGTGGAATTCATGAAGAAAGTCGTTCCCTTGCACGACGACCTCTTCGACTTCTTCTACGAAGCTTTGCCCGGCTACGAGGAAGTCGGCAAGCGGCGCGTTCTGCTGGGATGCTGGGGCTCGTTCAACGATCCCGAACATTGCGACTATGCCTATAAGAACATGACAGAGTGGGGACGCAAGATGTATGTCACGCCCGGGGTTGTGGTTGACGGAAAACTCGTGACCACCGATCTGGTCGACATTAACCTGAACATCCGTATCCTACTCGGCAGCTCTTTCTACGACGATTGGCAGAATTCGGAAACGTTCGTGAAGAACGATCCGAATGGAAATCCTGTGGACAAGCATCACCCGTGGAATCAGACGACGATCCCACGCCCGCAGAAGCGTGACTTCGCCGGCAAGTACACGTGGGTGATGTCCCCGCGGTGGTTCGACAAACGCACCGGAGACCATCTCGCGCTCGACACCGGCGGTGGTCCGATCGCCCGCCTGTGGGCAACCGCGTTGGCGGGATTGGTGGACATCGGGTATATCAAAGCTACCGGAAGCAGCGTTAAGATGTATCTCCCGAAGACGACTTCTCTGCCCGAGGTGGAATTCGAGTGGAAGATTCCGAAATGGAGCAACGCCATCGAACGGGACCGGGCCCGAACTTATTTCCAGGTCTACGCCGCTTGTGCCGCACTCTATTTCGCAGAGCAGGCTCTCGAGGAATTGCACTCCGGCCGGACCAAAACCTGGAACGAATTCAAGGTTCCGGAAGAGGCCATCGGATGCGGCTTCCACGAGGCCGTTCGCGGAGTCCTTTCGCATCACGTCGTGATCCGGAAGGGCAAGATCGCCAACTATCATCCGTATCCGCCGACGCCCTGGAACGCCAATCCGCGCGACGTGTACGGTACGCCGGGCCCGTACGAAGACGCGGTACAGAACACACCGATCTTCGAGGAAAACGGCCCCGACAAGTTCAAGGGGATCGACATCATGCGTGCCGTGCGCAGCTTCGACCCATGCTTGCCGTGCGGTGTACATATGTATCTGGGTAACGGGAAAGTGCTGGAGACGCGGCATTCGCCGATGTTTGGTCTTCAGCCTTGATAGCAGTTGTAATTGCGACGAGCGAGAGTGTCGTCCGTGAACAGACGCGTGACCTGAGAGGGTCGCTCCCGCTCCGAGCGGTTCTTAGGGAGGCTCAGTGGTCGACGATAGGGATTTCCAGAAGCGAGTACAGAAGATCGGCGAGCTGGTTCATGATCTGGAAAGCATCGCCGACCCTGCCGCCCGTGCCGGCGCGAAAGAACTCGTCCAGTCTCTCATGGACCTGCACGGTGCCGGCCTGGAACGTATTCTGGAAGTCGTGTTCCAGGCAGGAGAGCCGGGCGCACGGATGATCGACGATCTCGGCCGAGATGCGCTCGTCAGTAGTCTTCTTATTCTCTACGGGCTCCATCCTGAAGAATTACCCACCCGAGTCGAACGCAAGCTCAAAGAGATTCAGTCGAAACTCCACAAGATGGGAGTCGAGGCCAGTCTGATCAGCGTGGCTGACGCCGATGTACGTGTGCGGATCGCCGTCGATCACCATGCCTGCGGCTCGACCGCTCGAACCGCGCAAGCCATCGTCGAAGAAGCTATCTTCGAAGCTGCCCCCGATCTAAGATCTCTCGTGATCGAGGGCCTAGACGAGCCGGCTGCCTCCGGTTTTATCGCGATAGAAAAACTTCTGGGGGCTCATCCCGCTGCAGCGTACCCGGTTGCGGCCTCAACGCTTCACGATCCGTCGCTACTGAGCAGCGACGGAATGGACTAAGAACGGCTGGCTGGTCACTATGAAGATGGATCAGATTCGCGAGACGTCCGACGGTTTCGAAAGTTTGCGCCAGTTTGCGCGCCGGCCACGGTGGCAGGTGGAACAGTGTGAGATGTGCGCCGCCGAACTGCATATTGAACACCCACATCTGATCGACCTCGCCCAACGCAGGCTCCATTGTGCCTGCGACGCGTGCGCCATGCTCTTCAGTAGCCGGGCGGGCACGAAATACCGGCGCGTGCCGCGCGACACGAAACTACTCTCCAACTTTCAAATTAGCGATGCCGAGTGGGATTCTCTTCTGATTCCCATCAATTTGGCCTTCTTTTTTCAGAACAGCGGGGACTCGCGCGTGTGCACTCTGTACCCGAGCCCGGCTGGCGCAACCGAATCCCTGCTCTCCCTCGAAGCCTGGACCAGCATCGTGGAAAATAATCCGATCTTGAAGCAGATGGAACCCGACGTCGAAGCCCTGCTGGTCAACCGCGTGGGACTGGCGCGGGGAGTGGCTCCGGCGGAGTATTACATCGTTCCCATTGACGCTTGCTACAAGCTCGTGGGACTGATTCGCATTCATTGGCGCGGATTGTCAGGCGGGACGGAAGTGTGGGAAGAAATTGGCGACTTCTTCACCCAGCTCCGGTCCAGGGCAGAAGTAGTGAAGGACCGAATGCATGCCTGAACTCAACTTCAAGATCGAAGGCGCGGAGGCAGGCAAATTCTCAGCTTCTCCTCAGATTCTTCTCAAGCTGCACCTCAACAACAGCGACCCTTCCGAAACAATTCATTCTGTCGTCCTGCGCTGTCAGATCCAACTCGAGGTCACGCGCCGTCGCTATACCGCAGAGGAGCAGAGGAAGCTGCACGATCTCTTTGGTGAACCGGAGCGTTGGAGCCAAACTCTGCGCAACCTACTGTGGACTCATGTGAACGTGAACGTCCCTCCCTTTCATGAAGAAACGGTCGTCGATATTCCGGTGCCGTGCACCTTTGATTTCAATGTCGGTGCGACAAAATATTTTCACGGACTGGGCGACGGTCTCGTTCCCTTGTGCGTGATGTTTAGCGGCACGATTTTCTATGCGCGGGACGGCGGCTCTCTGCAGGTCGCACCCATCTCTTGGGACAAGGAAGCTCGGTTCAGCCTCCCGGTAAAAGTCTGGCACGACATGATGGACGCCTACTATCCCAACAGCGCGTGGATTCGTTTGAACCGGGACATATTCGAGAGACTGTACGAATACAAAGTTCGGCACGGCATCCCCACCTGGGAGCAGGCTTTGGGACGAATGTTGCAGGCGGAACAATTGGTACGCTCATGAATTTGGCGCGTGTGGAGCAGATCGCGAAGGCCGTGCTCTACGAGGGCTACATGCTTTATCCGTACCGGCCGTCGTCAGTCAAAAATCGTCAGCGCTGGAATTTCGGAGTCGTGTATCCGGAAACTTACAGCGAGCAGTCGGAGGGCTCGGAAATTTGCATTACGCGCACTGAGCTTCTGTTGAGTGGAGACATGGACACGCGCGTAGAGGCAAGGCTGCGATTTCTCCATCTGCAGACTCGCACCAGATTGTCATCTTCTGAAGCAACCGCAGGATCCCTGCCCGACGGCTGGCAGGAAGCAGTGGAGCGAGATGTCGCGTTGCCAACATGTGCGCTCGGAGAGTTATGCCAGCACCCCCACCGCCACGAGTTCGCATATCCGGCTGAGGCGAGGACAAACTCCGAAGGGGGTGCACTGGTTGCGCGCCGTCAGGAAGCAGTTCGGGGGGCGGTTGACGTTTTCGCCGAGAGACTTCGGACAGACTTGTTCAAAGTAACGTTTTTCATTCAAAACACCACGCCATTCGAGACTTTGTCCGACGACCGCGAGGCGGCGTTGATGAACTCGCTGGTTTCGGCTCACACGGTATTGGGCGTCATAGGTGGAGAGTTTATCTCTCTGCTGGAACCTCCCGATGGTTTGCAGGAAATCGCAACGGCCTGTCAAAACGCCGGCTGGTGGCCGGTTTTGATCGGAGATCCCGGAGAGCGCGACACGATGTTGGCTTCCCCCATCATCCTCTATGACTATCCGCAGATCGCCCCCGAAAGTGCGGGCGATCTGTTCGACGGCACGGAGATCGACGAAATTTTGTCATTGCGCATCCTAACCTTGACCGACGAAGAGAAGCGCGAGATTCGAAATTCAGACGAGCGTGCCCGGCAGATTCTGGATCGTACGGAATTAATGCCCGCGGAACAATTCATGAAGCTGCATGGCGCCGTGCGCGGCCTGCGCCCACTTAAGGAGGATCGCCGGTGAACGAGTGGGAGTGGCAGTTGCTCGAAGACAAGACGACAGTCGACCGCATCGTGATCGGCCAAGTTGAGGTGAAGGTTGGCGACCGCGTTCGACTGCATCCGCGGCCGGGTGGCGACGTCCTCGACATCGCGTTAGCCGGGCAAACCGCGATCATCGAGAGCATCGAGCAGGATTATGCAGGCAAGAATCACGTTTGCGTCGTGCTCGACAACGATCCCGGCCGTGATCTCGGCATGCTTCGCCAACCAGGACACCGATTCTTCTTCGATTCGACCGAGGTCGAACCGTTGCCGCCGGAAGAAGTGCGCACGACAGCATCGGCTGAGCCTGCGCAAATACTGATCGCAGGCATAGGAAATATTTTCCTGGGCGATGACGGATTTGGAGTAGAAGTCGTAAAGCGGTTGGCCGCCCAACAGTTTCCCGCCGGCGTCCGCGTGATCGATTTCGGCATCCGCGGTCTCGATCTCGCCTACGCGTTGCAGGATGGATACGAAACGACAATTTTGGTAGACGCGTACCCGCACGGCCAGAACCCGGGCACGGTTTCGCTGGTCGAACCGGATCTGAGCAATCTCGAGGAGTCTGACCAGACGATTGTCGACGCCCATGGAATGAACCCGCTGAACGTATTGCGGATGGCGAAGTCGATGAATCGTGATCTGAAAAAGGTCTTACTGGTGGGATGCGAGCCCGCCACACTGGGCGGCGAAGAAGGAACCATGGGATTGAGTGAACCCGTTGACGCCGCGGTTGAGGAAGCAGTGCAGATGATTGGGTCTTTGATCGATAAAATCTTGCAAAAGGACAGTGAGCCAACTCGAGAAACTTACATTCCATTTAAGGAGGGCGGCCGTGGCTGAAAACGGTAACCATGTTGACGGAGGATCAGACAAAGACACACTGATGATGCTCAGCGGTGTGGCGTTTATCGTGTTCGGAGCCGGATTGATTCTTTCCAATCCGCTGGTGCGTAAATACCTCGGGCAAGTCGGCATTGGCAACTTGGCGCAAGCCGCGTTGCCAGACCTCGACCGCTATCTGAAGTTGCGCCAGATGTAAGAAACAGATGTAAGAAAGCGATTGGTGGAGGACCCAATTTCTGGGCGAGAAAGGGGGATTTTCACCGTGGTCGACTTGTGCTCGGCCTGACGGTGGTCGAAAGACTATGACACCGCAGAATGCATTCAAGGAGCAATATGCGATCGATCCAAAGGCAAGTCAATTTACCGTACAAGCATTTGCCAGTGGCCTGATCTCGGCAGTGGCTCACAGTCCGAAAATCGCGATCCGAGGCTACAGCGCCGAAGTGAATTTTGTCCCGGACACGCTGAGTAATGCAACGCTCAAGGTGGTGATCCGAACTGGATCGTTAGAAGTCCTTGATGATTTGAGAGAAGCTGATCGGAGGGAACTGCATCGCGCTATGTACGATGACGTCCTGGAAATCAAGCGGTACCCGGAAGCGGTCTTTGAGAGTTCCCACATCGGTATCGAGCGTCTCAGGGATAACTTGAACCGGGTGAATGTGGAAGGAAGGCTGTCGCTTCACGGCGTCACTACCGGACAGACTTTTTTCTCGCAAGTGGCTTTCGGGGTCGATTCATTTCGCGCTTACGGAGAGTTCAGCCTCTTGCAGAGCGATTACGGAATCCGGATCGCTTCGATCGCCGGAGGCACCCTGAAGCTGCAGGACGAACTGAAGTTTAACTTTTATATGGTGGGCCGCAAGCAGGCCCAGAGTACTCAGTTAGCCACGGCTACTTGAACAAAAAGGAAAAACAGTCATGCATGCGAGCGCGCCGCTCCCGGAGGATGCTACCGTCCGCCACGTAATCGACGCCAACCAGAGCAGTTTCTCAGTCCAGGTTCTGGCCACGGGGCTGCTCTCTGCTTTCGGCCATAGTCCCAAGGTCGCCATCCGCGATTTCGATGGAAATGTAGAGTTCACGGTCGGCTCCAGTCCGCTGGCGGGGGCGCGGATGACTCTTAAGATCCGGGCAAACTCTCTTGAAACCGACGAAGGCGTCAACGATAAAGACCGTGATGAAATTAATCGCAGGATGCGCCAGGAAGTCCTTGAGACGGATGATTACCCGGAGATCAGGTATGAGTGCACCGGTGTCACCGCCAGCGGGACCGGCGATCGCTATTGGGTTGCGCTCAAGGGAGAATTGACCTTGCATGGCACAACGAAACCGATGCCAGTGTCGGCAAGGGTAACGATCAACGGAAATTCTCTTCGAGCGACCGGCGACTTCGCACTTCGTCAGACCGATTTCGGCATTACTCCAGTGAGCGCTGCCGCCGGGACGATTCGGGTCAAAGACGAAGTCAAGTGTACGTTCGATATCCTGGCCCACCGGCAGGAATGACGTCGGAGAGCAGCCCTTTCCCATCCTCCTTTCCCGGGCCATCCTTGCTGTTTCGCAGGATGATGCCTCACGGCTTTGTCGTTTGCCTTCGGTGATATCTTGGTGATGGATTGTCACCGCTGAACCGCGCTGGCAGACTTCATGGACGTTCTTAAAACTCTCTTCGAACAGCATTTCCATTCTCCCGTCGAGCGGGTGCAACCCGTGCAGGGCGAACTCGGCGGTTCGAGCCGCAAGATCATCCGGCTGACCGGCAAAGGGACAAGCGCCATCGGCATTCTTTATGGCGTTCGCGAAGAGAATGTTGCGTTCCTCGAATTCTCCCGCCACTTTCTCAAACACGGCTTGCCGGTTCCCCAAATCTATGGTCAAGATCTGGATCATGGAGCCTATCTCGAAGAAGACTGCGGCGACACTTCTCTCTTTGAGTTTCTCTCGAAAAATCGGAAAGGCGAAGCGATCGAGCCGCAGGTCGTGGAAACCTACCGAAAAGTTATTGCAACGCTTCCACGATTCCAGATCGAGGCCGGCCGCGATCTCAATTACAAAGTCTGCTATCCGCGCGGAAGTTTTGATCGCCAGTCGATCTCGTGGGACCTGAATTACTTCAAATACTATTTTTTGCGGCTCGCTGGCATCCCCTTCAGCGAGCAGGCTCTGGAAGATGACTTCAGCCGCTTGACGAAGTTTCTGCTAAGCGCGCCTCGCGATTACTTTCTCTACCGCGATTTCCAATCGCGCAACATCATGCTGCGCGCCGGACAGCCCTATTTTTTGGACTATCAGGGCGGACGCAAAGGTGCGCTGCAATACGATGTCGCTTCTCTTCTTTACGACGCCAAAGCCGATCTCCCGCCGGAGTTGCGGCAACAATTGCTCGATCACTACCTGGAATCGCTGCGGGGCTTCGCCGACGTGAAGCGCGAAGCATTCCTGCATCACTATTACGCCTACGTCTATATCCGAATCATGCAGGCGCTGGGAGCCTATGGGTTTCGCGGATTCTATGAACGCAAGGTGCACTTCCTGCAGAGCGTGCCATACGCGCTGAAAAACCTGCGCTGGCTGCAACACAACGTCACGTTGCCCATCGCACTTCCAACGCTGCTGGAAGCCTTCCACCGCATGCTCGCCTCGGAAAAATTGCAGGGGCTGGCGACTGACGCAGACAACCTTGTCGTCCGGATAGTCAGCTTCTCGTTTCACCGCGGCCTCCCCAAAGACGAGAGCGGCAACGGTGGTGGATTCGTTTTCGACGGCCGCAGCCTGCCCAACCCCGGGCGCGAAGATCGTTTCAAGCCTCTCACCGGAAGAGACGCGCCGGTGATCGACTATCTCAATCAGGAAGAAAGCGTGCACCCGTTTCTCGCGAGCGTGATGTCCCTCGTGGAGGCCAGCGTGAGGAACTACCAGCAACGCGGCTTCAAGGACTTGATGGTCTCATTCGGATGTACTGGCGGCCAGCACAGGTCTGTCTATCTGGCAGAACAGGTCGCAAAACGACTTCGTGGCAGAACTGGCGTCGAAGTCGTCCTGCAACATCGCGAACTGGAACGAATGGCAGCCGAGAACAGCCAAGCGGAGAAAACCGCGAAATGAGGGCCATGGTTCTGGCCGCCGGGCTCGGAACCCGCTTGCGTCCGCTCACCGACGATCGCCCGAAGGCCCTGGTGGAAGTCGCCGGCCACACAATGCTGGAAATCACCCTTCGCCGTCTTGCGTCTTTCGGAATTCGCGAGGTAATCGTCAACGTCCATCACTTCGCCGACATGGTCGTCGATTATTTGAAGAAGAACGACAACTTCGGCATGCGCATCGAGATCTCGCGCGAAGACGTCCTGCTCGATACGGGCGGCGGCCTGAAGAAGGCAGCATGGTTCGTCCTGGAAAATGCGACTTCCGGCCATTCAGGCGGAGAGAACTCTTTCGTTCTGCACAATGTCGATGTGCTCAGCACAATCGATCTGGGGCGCATGCTGCAGTTTCACCACGATACGCAGGCGCTGGCTACGCTGGCCGTTCAAGGCCGCAAGACATCTCGATACCTTCTTTTCGACGAGCATCGTCAACTCTGTGGCAGGCGTATCAGCGACGGAGCACCTGAACTGGTTCGAAGTTCACAAGAGGTCAACGCATGGGCGTTCTCCGGAGTCCATGTCATTTCGCCGCGCCTGTTGTCGATGATTACGGAGGAAGGTGTTTTTTCGATTATCAATACTTATCTTCGGATTGCCAGGGAGGGTGCCAGCGTCCTCGCATTTCGTGCCGATGACTATTACTGGCGCGATCTAGGCAAGCCGGAGAACATCAGTCGGGCTACTCAGGACATTGAGCAGGGAGTGGTTCGGCTCTAGACGGTACTCGCCAGATGATCCCCCTGACTTTCCCCTTGCAGCGCGCGTTTGCCTTCGATACCATCTCACCACCGCTCCAAAGATCTATGCATAACCGCGATCTGCACCGAATTCGTGTCGTGGTCTTGAGGGTGCCAGTGCTTGCGCCCGTTCCGGTGTGGAGGGAAGCAGTGAGCTGAGAACAGAGAAATCCTGAAGGCTCCCGAATCCCGCCCCGCCAGAAACACTGGCTCGGTGGGTTTTGCGTTTTTGGGGCCATGGACGGCGGACTCGGAACAATGGGAAGGTTGCGATGAAGGACAAGACGGCTGGCAAGAGCATGACAGGCGCAAGCATTCTCTGGGAATGCATCGAGCGCGAGGGCGTGAAACATGTGTTCGGCTATCCCGGCGGAGCCATTCTGCCAGCCTACGACGCGCTCAAGGGCAGTAACATCCATCACATCCTGGTGCGCCACGAACAAGGCGCTACGCACATGGCCGACGGTTACGCGCGCGCCAGCGGGCAGGTCGGAGTCGCCGTCGCGACCTCAGGACCCGGCGCCACCAACATGGTCACGGGAATTGCCACAGCGATGCTCGATTCATCGCCGATCGTCTGCATCACCGGACAAGTTGGCAGCAAGCTGATTGGCTCCGACGCATTTCAGGAAACCGACATTACCGGTGTCACGCTGCCCATCACCAAGCACAACTATCTGGTGACTCACGCCAGCGAAGTCGCACGCACGATTCGCGAAGCCTTTTATGTGGCGCGATCCGGCCGCCCAGGGCCTGTCCTCGTTGACATCACGAAGGATGCCCAGCAGACGACGTGCGACTTCGATTGGGAAGCCGCAAAACCCCAGTTGCCCGGATATCGTCCCGACCTTTCCCCGGCCCCGAAGGAATACGAACAGGCGCTGGACTTGATTCACAATGCCAAGCGCCCCGTGATTCTCGCGGGACACGGCATCATCATCTCCGGAGCCATGCAGGAGGTCCGCGACTTTGCCGAACGGGCGGGCATTCCAGTGGCGCTGACTCTTCTCGGGATCGGAGCGTTCCCGGCTGCGCATCCGCTGAATCTTGGCATGATGGGAATGCATGGCGAAGCCTGGGTGAACCATACGATTCAGGAGGCCGACCTGCTTCTGGCTTTTGGCATGCGCTTCGACGATCGTGTGACCGGCAACCTGAAGACCTACGCTTCCAACGCGAAGAAGATTCACATCGAGATCGATCCGGCGGAAATCAACAAGAACGTCAAAGTAGATGTGCCGCTGGTCGGCGACCTGCGCGAAGTGCTGCACGAGTTGCTGCCCAAAGTGGAATCGATCGACCGTAGCGAGTGGCTCGACTTCATCGACAAGCTGAAAGGCGACTCCGCCGTGCGCGATATTCAGAACCTGCCTGACAGCGGGCATCTGTATGCTGCGCACGTGATCAACGACCTGTGGCGCGAGACTCGCGATGGCGACACGGTTGTTGTCACGGACGTGGGCCAGCACCAGATGTGGGAGGCGCAATACTACAAGCACGAGAAGGCGCGCAGCCTGATCACCAGTGGAGGCCTCGGCACGATGGGCTTCGCCTTGCCCGCCGCCATCGGAGCAAAAGTTGCGCGGCCGGAAGCAGAAGTTTGGGTGGTAGTCGGCGATGGCGGTTTCCAGATGACACTATGCGAGCTCGCCACCCTCGTGCAGGAAAAGCTGAAGGTTAACATTGCCATTATCAACAATGGATTTCTCGGCATGGTGCGCCAGTGGCAGGAATTCTTCTACGAGCGCAACTATGCGGCAACGCCGTTGCTCAATCCCGATTTCGCGAAACTAGGCGAAGCCTATGGCATTCGCAGCATGACGATTACCGAACGCTCGCAGGTCGTGCCCTCAGTAAGAGCGGCGCGGGAGCACGACGGCCCCGTGCTCATGAATTTCCGCGTGGAGCAGGAAGACACGGTTTATCCGATGGTGGCTGCAGGAGCTTCGCTCAACGAAATGATCCGGCGGCCCAGCAAGATCGTCGAAACCGCGGCGGACGAATAGAGAAAACATGCTGAACACATACGTGGTATACGTGGAAAACAAACCTGGCGTGCTGACGCGCGTGGCGTCTCTGTTTCGCCGGCGCGCCTTCAACATCGATTCGCTTACGGTCGGAAGGACGGAGAAACCCGAGGTCTCGCGCATGACCATCACGGTCGAGGCCGACCACGATCAGGCGCGTCGCATCGAGGCGAATCTTTACAAGCTCGTTAACGTCTTGTTGGTGGAGAACATCACCAACGAGCCTTCCATCGTTCGCGACCTCGCCATGATCAAAGTCGCGGCAACGCATGAAGCGCGCTCCCATGTGCTGGAACTGGCCAGCGTCTTCCGCGCCCGGGTCGTCGATGTCGCTCCGGAATCGCTGACGATCGAAATCACCGGTGCCGAGGATAAAATCGACGGCTTGCTCGAAGTACTCCGTCCGTACGGGGTGCTGGAGATGGTGCGCACGGGAATCGTTGCTATGCGTCGCGGAAAGGCTTCCACCACGGCCGCAGCGGCCAGTAACGGAGGCGATCAGGACGTCGCCGAGGAAGACGTTTCCCACTCCGTCTGAACAGACAGAATCGAAGCATGGCCTTCTACTTCGGAGAAGTCTTCCCCTGGGCGATTGCCATGTCACGAATCTGGTTCAGATCGCGGATATAAACCGGAATCGGAATGTCAGGCGAGTCGCCATCATTCAGAAAATGCGATAACCGGATCTCGATTGGAATGGAACGGATGACCTCGCCGAACCGCGGCATCCCCAGATATTTCACCTTCCAGATTTCGAGCATCAATGAACGGAACTCTTGGCTGATGAAGCCCAGCTTGCGGCCTTCCAGGTAAATCCCGTCAAAGTGATGTTCAGCCAGAGTCTTTCGAATTGGATCCTCTGCCGGCGAAAAGATGTACACCAGATGAAAAACATCAGCCAGATCGCCCCACAGAACCTTCTCCTCGTAGGCGGTGAAGCGGAAGGGCTTGGTTCCACGCTGCTGAGCGGCCCGCGCATGCTCGTTCGGTCGCACTGATTGCCGGACCATCTCCTCTGCGAACCAGCGAAGCCGCTCGCCCGTCAAGTTGTGCCGCAGAAACTCCACCGCGTAGGCATTCAGTAAATAGATCTTCGGATCATCATCCAACCGCTTCAGCCACGGACTCCAATCCCGGCGCTCCATCACTCCAAGCAAATCCGTCAATTCGGCGACCTTAACATCGGGGTGATACTTCGCCGCCTGCCAAAAATGCTCCGTCGAGTCATACGTCGATCCAAACAGGCGAATTCCTTCTTCAATCGGATACCAGTTCGAGAGCACTCGGCCCTGAATTGACGGCGAAGCACTCCAGCAATTCACAGAGTTCTTCCACTTGTCCTGAACTGCCAGAAATTCGTCGGCATAGCCGTCCGGAGTTGGTTCCTTGACTTGCGCCACAGCCTGTTGGAGTTCGGCTCGTGTGTGAGTGATCAAAGTCTCCAGCGGGCGCTCGTCTGCCATGGAAATCACTCGACTCTCGATGCCTCTCCGCAAGAGTTCACGGCGAAGCTGACGACGGTCCGTCTCATCGAACTCGCTGCTCGTCTTCCAGCGCCTGGCCTGCGATTCAATGTAAGGAAAGAGTTCACTGAGTGAGTTGAATTCGATAAATCCGTGTAGCGCAAAAGTGACCGGGCGGCCATCTTTTTGAATTACGCTCGAAGGTGTCACAAGTGATTGAAGAGAAATGGGTTCTGCGTAGAGTGGGGTGAGCAATAGCCCCAGGCTGGCGAGAGCCGCGCATCCAAACATGGCCCAACATCTCTTCCCGGGAACGGTCATCTGCGAAGAACCTCGGATCAATTCTGCACACGGACAAATCATCCCACGTTTGTCAACCTATGTGGGTTCGCGGGAAGGTTACCGAAGTTTCCCGAAAACCACCCAAATCATTGTTTCTAAATGCCTTAGCTGATATCTATGGAAAGTGCGGGACCGTCTTCTCCCCGGCTCCCTCTCATTCGTATGACTGGCGCAACCGGTATTGCTATTGGTCTGCCCGAGCACTCTCGCTCGTGGAAGGGACTGTCCCTGCTCGCGAAGGTGTTCATCACCTTGATGGTGGTTGCGGGGCTGGGAACGCTTCTCTACGGCGGCATTCACCAGAGCAGCAAGAACATTGCAGAATTCATCTGCTACCTCGGAATAGCAATCCTGGCATCGCGGCTCAAGGTAAACCTGCCGGGTATTACCGGAACGCTTTCCGTCAATTTCCTGTTCATCCTGATCGGTGTTCTCGAACTGAGCTTCACCGAGACGCTGATTCTCGGCGCCATCTCCATGCTGGCGCAGTGTCTGTACCCCGAACGTCCGAAAGCCATTCAGGTCACATTCAACGTTTGCGCAGGGTGCGTTTCCACCGCTCTGGCATACGTTGCATATCACCATCCCGTGATGAACCTGCTCGTCGATAACCATCCCGTCCTGCTCGGACTGGCAGCGACCGTTTACTTCATCGCGAATGCGGGATCGATCGCTGCTGTCATTTCGCTCACCGAGCGCAGGCCTCTCACGCGGATCTTGGTCGATTGCTACTTCTGGTCGTTCCCGTATTACCTGGTCGGAGCGGGCATCGCCGGAGTGATCGCGTGGCTGAACGAGAAGTTCAACTGGGAAACTTCTCTTCTGATCCTGCCTGCAGTGTATCTGATCTACCGCTCCTATCGCCTGTACTTGGGCAAGCTGGAAGACGAGAAGCGCCACGTTGAGGAGATGGCGAATCTTCACCTGCGAACCATCGAAGCCCTCGCGCTGGCCATTGAGGCCAAGGATCACACCACTCACGAGCATCTGCAGCGCGTCCGCGTATATGCGATTGAAGTAGCCAAAGAGCTTGGCGTCAACGGCCCCGAGCTCGAGGCTCTCCACGCCGCGGCGCTTTTGCACGACATCGGCAAGCTCGCCGTGCCCGAGCACATCATTTCCAAGCCCGGACGCCTCACTCCCGAAGAGTTCGAGAAGATGAAAATCCATACCCTCGTTGGCGCTGAGATTCTGGAGCGCGTGCGCTTCCCGTATCCCGTCGTGCCAATCGTGCGCGCCCACCATGAAAAATGGGACGGTTCGGGTTATCCGATGGGACTGAAGGGCGCAGAAATTCCAATCGGAGCGCGAATCCTCTCTGCCGTCGACTATCTCGATGCGTTGGCTTCCGACCGACAGTACCGACGCGCTTTGCCATTGAAAGACGTAATGCAGAAACTCGCGTCCGAGTCTGGCAAGTCATTCGATCCGAAGGTCGTTGATATTTTGCAAAAGCGCTATCAGCAACTGGAACGGCTCGCGATCGCGAAGTCCGCCGAGGATCCGAATGCGCTGCTCTCCACCGGCATTAAGATCGAGCGCGGGCTTGAGCCTGCAGCCGGATTTGAAAGCGCTCTCGCGCCGGATTATGCCGGACGTGAAAACACCTTCTTATCTTCCATCGCCGCAGCACGTCAGGAAGCGCAGTCCCTGTTCGAGCTGAGTCAGGACCTTGGCGCTTCCCTCAGCGTCGGAGAAACGCTTTCGGTCTTCTCAGTAAAACTAAAGCCAATGGTTCCCTACGACGCGATCGCGATCTACATTAAGCGCGAACAGGAATTGGTTCCGGAATACGTGAACGGCGATAACTATCGGCTGTTCTCGTCTCTGCGAATTCCCGTCGGGCAAGGATTGTCTGGCTGGGTAGCGCACAATCGCAAGCCCATCATCAACGGCAACCCGTCGGTGGAACCAGGCTATCTGAACGATCCTTCGAAGTTCAGTACCCTGCGCTCGGCTCTGGCCGTGCCCCTGGAGGGCGTTGCCGGAATCATCGGTGTGCTTGCTCTGTACCGCGGCGAACGCGACGCTTTCACCTCCGATCACTTGCGCATCCTGCTCGCGGTCAGCGGCAAGATGGCTCTGTCGATCGAGAACGCACTCAAATTTCAACAGGCTGAGAACTCTGCCATCACCGACTACCTCACCGGCCTGCCCAATGCCCGATCGCTTTTCCTCCAGCTCGACCGGGAGCTGGCCCGCTGCAAACGCGACAACTCATCGCTCACCGTTATGGTCTCCGACATGGACGGCTTCAAGCAGATCAATGATCGCTTCGGCCATCTGGAAGGCAATCGTGTGTTGCGCCTCTTCGCCCAGGCTCTGAAAGACACTTGCCGCGAGTACGACTACGTTGCCCGTATGGGTGGCGACGAATTTGTGGTAATCGCTCCCGGTCTTGTCGGTGATTCGGCCGGGAAAAAAGCCGAGCAGATGCGCATTCTTGCTCGCCAGGCGGGAAGTGAAGTCTGCGGAGAAGAAATCCTTTCGCTCAGCGTGGGACGCGCCGTATATCCGGACGACGGCAACGACGCAGAACAACTTCTTGCCGAGGCCGATCGCCGGATGTATCTGGAAAAACAGAAGGAGCTTACCTACAAGGATCGCCGAGCCCACCCACGCTTGAAGTGCCGGGTCACGATCGAAGTGCAGATGGAAGAGGGCGGCGTTCCAATCTTTGCTAATATCACCGACGTCAGTCTGGGCGGTTGTTACGTCGAAACCAGCACAATCCTGTCTGCAGGCAGCAAAATCAAGCTGGGTTTCTCCATGGACGATCCGACCCTAACGGCCGAAGGTGTAGTGGCAAGACTCGATCCCGGCTCGGGCGTGGCCGTCCAGTTCCGGGAAATGAACCGCGAAGGTCGCGAACGCATGTTCCGCATTCTCGAGTTCGTGCAGAAAACCACTTCCTTCTACAACAAACGCTATCTGGACAGTCTGACGAAGACGTAACTTCGACAACTCACAATCGAACTCTCAAGATTGCGATTTGGCAGCGATCTGTAGCGTAGTCGCGCTGAGGCATGCGAAAGCTGCAGCTCTCGATTCAGGTAAACCACGGGCGGCCGTCCGCGCAAACGGTGCACGGGTGCGCCCTGGACCATCTCAATTCCCTTGCCACCTTCTCCCGCCTCCAGCCGAACCAGTTCCAGGAGGCTAACCTGTGGGATGGCAAAGCGCTCGCCCCCCGAGGTCACCATCAGCACTGGAATAATCGCCAGAGTCAGAGGAATCTTGATCTTGACCGTCGTGCCCTTCGACGCCGTGGACTGCGCATCGACTGTGCCGCCAATTTTTTCGACGTTGGTCTTTACCACGTCCATGCTCCCGCCGCGCCCGGAAACGTTGGTAATCTTCTCCGCCGTGGAAAATCCTGGCAAGAAGATCATGTTGAAGATGTCCCGGTCCGACATGCGCGCCGCTTGCTGTGCTGCAACCAGTCCCCGCTCGACAGCTTTTTGCCGGATACGCTCCCCATTCAGTCCAGCGCCATCGTCGCTGATTTCGATGTTGACCTGTCCGCCCTCATGGAATGCCCTGAGCTTCAGCACTCCCGCCGCTTCTTTCCCCCCTGGGTCCGCGTCTCCGGCAGCTCGATGCCGTGATCGATGCAATTGCGGACCAGGTGCGTCAGCGGATCCTTGATCGCCTCGATGATCGTCCGGTCCAGTTCGGTGTCCTGCCCTTCCATTTCGAGGCTAACGTCTTTGCCGCAGTTGAGGGCGAGGTCGCGGACCATCCGCGGAAACTTTGTTCCAGACATCGCCAATCGGCTGCATGTGGGTCTTCATGACCTCTTCCTGAAGCTCGGTTGCGATCAGATTCATGCGCTGGGAGACGGCTTGAAATCCAGCGTCCTGCGTGCTATTGGAAAACTGCAGCAGCTGGTTTCGGGCCAGCACCAGTTCACCTACCAGATTCATGAGACGGTCGAGAAGGTTGACTCCGACGCGGATGGTTTCGACAGCCGCCTCTGGATTCCGAGCCTGCACGGCCTGCTGTGCCGCCACCACGTCCTCCGGATGAGCCGCTCCTTATGCTGCCGGGATTTCACCGATCTTGCGCCTCCCGAGCTCCTGCAATTCCAGGGCGCTGGCAAGATTCTCCGGTCGGATGTGGCCTCCCTCGATCAGCACGCCGTCGATCTTGGAGGGGTCCACCTGCTCCTGGGGAACAGCGCTTTTCTCCCCAGTGGCCGCGTCGCTTCATTGGCCGCTGCTTCGGGCCGAGACGCACTGGCATTCTCTGAGGTGACCGATTGCCCCGGGCGCCTCGCCACTTTGCAACATTGTTAGATGTCCGATGAGGGTCGCGTAGTCGTCCTCACCGTCCTGTCCTGAGGCCTCAATCTCGGCAAGCATCTGGGGCACAGCATCCACCATGGCCAGCAACCCGCTCGTGATCTCGGCATTGAGAATCAGTTGGCCATCCCGCAACCGCGACAGCAGGTTCTCTCCCGCAAGCGCCAGCTTTTCCAGGCGCGCAAATCCCAGGAATCCGCAGGTTCCCTTGATGGTATGGATCGTTCGGAAAATTCTGGCGAGCAACTCCGTGGACGAAGGCGCGCCCTCCAGCTTCACCAGATCCTGGTCCAGGCGGTCCAGATTCTCCGCGCTCTCGATAAGAAAATCTTTAATAATCTCGTCCATGCTCGAGGCTCCTGCTCTTTGCCTTGCAACCGTGCCTCCGACGGGGGGAAAGCTAACCGCTCAAAGGAACGTACCCTGCTCGTCCGGGGGAGACACACCATCGGCTCCTCCAGTGACAACTTGAACTTTCCCTCTATGGCTCGCGTTTGTCCTTTTGCCTGGAGGGAACACTTGCTCTCTGCGCCGCTTGAAGCTCATCTCCAGCCCTCGTACACTTAGAGAATGCACGTCCACGTTCACGGCGCAGGCAGCCCTACGAAGGTCCTCAAGATCTCGCTGGCGGTAACCCTCGCTTACATCGCGCTGCTGGTCGTGGCGGGCATCCGCGCCCACTCGCTGGCGCTGCTCTCCGAAGCCGGACACAATCTGTCCGACTTCCTCGCCTTGCTGCTGTCTCTGGTCGCCGTCTACTTTCAATCGCGCCCTGCAAGTTCAACCAAGACCTTCGGCTACCACCGCGCGGGAGTCCTTGCCGCTCTGTTGAACGCCAGTTCGCTCGTCGTCGTGTCATTCTTCATCTTGTATGAGGCTTTTCGCCGGCTTCAGCATCCCGAGCACGTGCAGGCGAATGTAATGATGTGGGTGGCCGGCGCCGGCGTGGTCATGAACGGCGTGATTGCCCTGCTGCTGTACCGTTCCGGGGGTGACGTTAATATTCGCAGCGCCTTGCTTCACGAAGTCGGCGACACGTTGTCGACGGCGGCCGTGATCGTGGGTGGCTGGATGATTCTGGTCACGGGCAACTACTGGATCGACTCGGCGTTGTCAGTCGGAATTGGCGTGCTGATCTTGTGGTCGGGCTTCGGCATCGTGCGCGAAACGCTGAACATCTTGCTGGAGGGAACGCCGCGCGGCATGACGCTGGAAAAGATCGAATCCACGATCCGTGAAGTGGAAGGAGTCAACGACGTTCACGATCTGCACGTCTGGAGTATCGGGAGCGAAACTCACGCGCTCTCCTGCCATATCTCCATTGCGGACATTCCGCCCTCCGTCAGCGAGCGCATCCTGCGTGATGTGAAAGACCGCCTGCTGCACGGCTTCCGCATCAATCACACCACGATCCAGTTCGAGCACGTGATCTGCGAAACGGCACACGGCTGTGTGATTCCCGTGGTCGAGAGCGAAGAGCACCACCATCACCACAGCCATTGAGGGATATCTCAGTTAGGTTTGCTGCTTCGAGTAAATCGCCTTCGCCCGCTCGATCGTATCCGCATCTTCCGCCAGCTTATCCGGCCTTAGTCTCACGATCCTCGGAAACCGCAGCGCGTACCCGCTCTCGTGCCGCTCAGATTCCATCATGTTGTTGAAAGCGACTTCGAGTACGATCTTCGGTTCCACCACGCGCCGGAAGCCCTCATCTTCGATCGTGTGCTCCACAAACCACTTCGTCATTTCCGAGATCTCCGCATCCGTTAGTCCGGAGTACGCCTTGCCAATATTGGCCAACCGCTCGCCGTCCCATACAGCGAATGTATAGTCGCTGAGCACGCCGATGCGTTTCCCGTGTCCATACTCGACGGCCGTCACGACGACATCGAGCGTCGCCAACTCTCGCTTCATCTTCAGCCAAGATTTGCCGCGCTTTCCGGGCGAGTAAGGTGACTCGAGATGCTTGATCATCAATCCTTCGTTGCCCCGCGCTCTCGCTGCATCGAAAAGCTGCTCCAACTCTCCCGCGGACGCAGCTCGAAACACAGGAGCACGAATGAGGCGGGCCTCCACAACGGACGCTTCCTCTCCAGAAGAAGTGTCGAAGGCAAGTAGTCCCTGAGCAGCCTTACCCTGTGTCCCTCTGTGCCCTCTGTGGTGAGTGTTCTTCCGCGGCGACGAGAGCAACCTATCCAGAATCCGCCCCCGCTCTCGCAGTGGATGATCAATCACCAACTCTCCATCCGCATACAAAACATCAAACACCAGGAATGCGACGGGGATTTCCCGCAGCATCCTCTCGCTAACCTTTTTTCTCCCGAGCCGCTGCTGCAGAACGCTGAACGGCCGCGCCGATCCCAGATTCTGAGCCTTCGCCCTGGCCGCCTCCGACACGGGCTCATCGACAATCGCCTGGGCGTCTTCCAGCTTCGCCGGATACTCCCACGCCACAATTTCTCCATCCAGAATCGCATCCTGCGGAAGCCCCGCCAGAGCGGGCGGCAATTCCGGAAACGACTCCGTGATCTCGTCCCGTGTGCGCGAAAAAATCTTCACTTCTTCGCCGGAAACATGCGTCTGCGCCCGGATGCCGTCGTATTTATCTTCCACCGCCGCCTCAGCGAAATAGCTCAGCCCTTCTTCCGCCGATTCGACTGGACTCGCCAGCATGAATCCCAGCGGATGGAACAGTCGCATCCGCGCCTCGCTCAAACGCCCATCTGCCGCCAGGGATAGCGTTCCGCCGATATCTCCCAGCAGCATGTTCGCCCGTTGCACCTCCGGGAGCGTGCTGCCATACGCCTTCGCGATCGCTTCCTCGACCAGACTCTCTTTCAATCCAATCCGCAGATCGCCCGTCATGATCTTCACGATGTACTTGGCTTCCAGCGGCGTGGCGCGCGACAGCAGATCGCGGACGACAACCGCCTTCTGCGCCGGACTACGCGTCGAAGCGATCTGCCGAAACATTCGCTCCACTTCCAGCACACCTAGACCCTGGTCGCTCCGTTTTGGCAGCACCTCTCCCGCAACGGCACCCAGATCGCCCAGTCGCCGATACGCAGCCGAGAGTTCGCTTTCGTCTTTGCCCGCAAGTTCCGCCACAATTCGCCATAGCGATCGGCCGCCGATCTGTAGCGTCGTCTCTTCCCGCACAGGAAACGGCCGCCCCGACAGGAACACAGCCGACACCGCCGCCTCATCCACCGTGCGCGACTGGAAATACTCCGAGACCAGCGACGTCTTCAGTAGTTTCTTCGTTGTGCCGGCGATCGCTTCGCAAGTTGTCGATAGTCGTTGCATAAAAACGGTCAGTTGGGCTCGGACCAGCGTAACCATCGCATTTACTGCCACTTAGCTCCCAGCAGGACGATCCTCAGTCATCCGGCCCTGTGTTACCCTAGAAGGTGCGTCTTGCCCCGCTAAGGAGCATCCAATAGTCGTGCGCCGTCTTCTAAACTATCTCCGTTTCCTCGCCGTTGTTCAGCTTCTCCCCGCTCTTGAGAGTGGTGAAGAAACTCTCGTCGGCGGCCAAGCCGTGCTCGAAGGCGTTATGATGCGCTCTCCGCACGCCTGGGCCATCGCCTGCCGCAAGCCTTCCGGCGAGGTCGTAACCATGTCGGAGCCTCTCGATCGTCCCTCCGAGAAGCATAAATGGATGGCCTGGCCGATTGTGCGCGGCGTGATGACTCTCGGCTATGCGATGACTCTTGGATACCGCGCTCTCCGCTTCTCTGCCAACATTGCCATTGAAGACATCATGGTCCAAAGCCCCGAGAAAAAGCCTGTGGCGACGGCCGCCTCGGCCGTCCCGCCAGCGCAAAGCGCGGTGGACTCTTCCAAGTCTCAAGGCCGCGAAAAAGCCGCCAGCGTCAGCAGTTGGCTGGCAGCGGTCAATATCGTAATCTCTATCGCCTTTTTCATCTTCATGTACAAGTACATTCCGTTGCTGGCGGCGACGGAACTCAAGAAACTCGATCCCGCCCTTGGGGGACGCATCGTCTTCAACCTGATCGATGGCGGCATCCGATTGCTACTATTCCTGCTCTTCATCTGGGGAGTTTCGCTCTGGAAAGATATCCGCCGCGTATACGAATATCACGGCGCGGAACACAAGACCGTATTTGCATTTGAGGATGGAAAGCCTTTGGAAGCCGCGGAAGTGCAGAAGTATTCGACCTTCCATCCCCGATGCGGCACCAGCTTTCTGATGACCGTGATGCTGATCTCGATCGGTTTCTACATGCTGATCCCCTACGCCACCTTCTGGGCGCGCTTCGCCTCCCGCATCGTGCTGCTGCCGGTCATTGCCGGAGTCTCCTACGAAATCATCCGCTTCGCCGCTAGGCATCGCGGATCGCTTTTCGCCCTCATGACGGCCCCGGGCCTCTGGCTGCAGCGCATCACAACCAAGCCTCCGTCTGATGAACAGGCCCAATGCGCCATCGTCGCCCTCGATAAAGCGATGTCCCTCGAAAAAGAGCGCGGCGGCGAATTGGTGATTGCCTAGGGGCCCCCCCGACAACAAGTTCTCCGTTCCCAGTTCTCAGTTCCCACCAAAAACCGAATAGAATGAAGTCGCTCGTCTGACGCGAGCGCACGGAGAATTGGGAATCTCGAGCCTGGTAACTGAGAACTGACAACTGAGAACTCCAATGTTTGAAAGACTAGACCAAATCGAAAACCGCTACGAAGAGCTGACCAACGCTCTCGCCTCGCCGGATATCGTCAACGACTCGGCGAAATACCAGAAGACTGCCAAGGCACACGCCGAAATCGCCTCCATCGTAGAGAAATATCGCGAGTATAAAGATCTGAGCAAGGGAATCTCCGACAGCAAGGCAATGCTGCTCGAGGAAAAAGATCCCGAAATGCGCGCCTACGCGCAGGAAGAACTCGACAAGCTGCAGACCCGCGTCAGCTCCGTTGAAGAAGAACTAAAAGTCCTGCTGCTTCCCAAAGATCCGAACGACGAAAAAAACGTCATTCTCGAAATCCGCGCTGGTACCGGCGGCGACGAAGCCACGTTGTTTGCCGCGGAAATCTTCCGCATGTACACGCGCTACGCGGAAACGCAGCGCTGGAAGGTTGAGGTCCTGTCGTCTTCAGACTCCTCGGCGGGCGGTCTCAAAGAAGTCATCGCCATCATTGAAGGCAATCGCGTCTTTTCGCAGCTGAAGTACGAAAGCGGCGTACACCGCGTGCAGCGTGTCCCCGCCACCGAACAGCAGGGGCGCGTTCACACCTCCGCCGTCACCGTGGCGGTGCTGCCTGAAGCCGAAGACGTCGACATCAAGATCGAAGCTAAAGACCTGCGCATCGATACGTTCTGCTCCTCCGGCCCCGGCGGCCAGTCGGTAAATACGACGTACTCTGCCGTGCGTATCACGCACATTCCGACCAATACCGTCGTCAGTTGCCAGGACGAAAAATCGCAGATCAAGAATCGCGAGAAAGGAATGCGTGTGCTGCGGTCCCGCTTATACGAGATCGAAATGGAGAAGCAGCAGCAGGCCCTCGCCAAAGAACGCAAAGCCATGGTGGGCTCCGGCGATCGCAGCGAGAAAATTCGTACCTACAACTTCCCGCAGAATCGCCTCACCGATCACCGCATCGGATTCACCATCCACCAACTCGAAGCCGTGATGGACGGCAAGCTCCAGCCGCTGATCGAAGCGCTGACCACGCATTACCAAGCCGAGAAGTTAAAGCAGGAAGCCGCCAGCGTCGTCTAAAGGACAAACTCGGCCACGCTTGGCCGCGAAGGGAGAGCATATTCCCGGTCTCACTGAAACACTCGGAGTGACTCTCGCGAGCCGATATTTCAACAACCTCTCCCGGGTGAATGAATTGGCTGCCAGTCTCACCGACACACAGTTCTGGCAAAAGCCATTTCCCTACGGAAACAGCTTCGGACACCTCGTCCTGCACCTGACCGGAAACTTGAATTACTACATCGGGGCGCAGATCGCGAACACCCGCTACGTTCGCGACCGTCCAAAAGAATTCAACGACCCGAATCCTTCTTCTAAGGAAGAATCCCTCGGACTTCTACATGATGCAGTGGTGATGGTAATCAAGACTATTGGCAGTCAATCGCCCGAGGACTGGTCGAAGGAGTACTGGGGCAACGGCACAAACGCCACGAACCGGCTCGACATGATCCTACAGTGCTCCGCGCACATGCAGCATCACATCGGCCAGATGATCTACATCGTGTACGAATGGGAGCGCCGCGCAGGCTCGAAATAGTGCGAGCAACCTGTTCGCACGGGATGTCACCTAAGACTTATGTCCAAAGCAAGATCGCGATCTTTATTAGCGCTCGCCGGATTCGGCCTCGCCACCGCCGGAGCCGCCTGGTACAGCGCCCGCTTTAGCCGCAATGGCAACCGCGATTCCTGGTACCGCATTCTCAACAAGCCCGGCTTCACACCTCCCGACGCTGTCTTTCCGGTCGTTTGGACAACTCTCTACGCGATGATCGCCTGGTCCGGCTGGCGCATTTGGAGCGCCACACCATCTCGCGAACGCAATGCTGCCTTGCGTCTATGGGTCTCGCAACTCGCGGCCAACGCCCAATGGTCGAAGCTGTTTTTCGGAGAGCGCCGTCCTACGCTCGCTTTGGCCGACGTGCTGGCTCTCGAAGGCACAATCTTCTCCTACATCGCCGCCGCCCGAAAAGTCGACCGCGGTGCTGCTAACGCCTTCATCCCCTACGCTGCGTGGGTCGCGTTCGCCACGGTTCTCAACGCCGAAATCCTCCGCTTGAATCCGCACGAACGCTAGACCAACTTTGGGTTCACGTTCGGTTCACCGGAATCCTTCTCCCTGCAATCGTCAGTCCGTGGTGAAATAGGTTCGTGCAACTTAGGGAAGCTCTGGCCAAGGCGATCGCGAATCTCACTTCGAACAAGGTTCCATCCCCGCGCCTGAATGCGGAACTTCTCCTCAGGTTCGTCCTGAACTGCGACCGCGCCCACCTGTTTGCGCATCCCGGACGCGAACTCACAAACCACGAATCCAGCCGCTATGGTGCCGCTCTCGCTGAGCGCTCTAGCGGCGTCCCGGCACAATACATTACCGGACATCAGGAATTCTGGGGAATGGATCTCATCGTCACTCCCGCGACTCTCATCCCCCGCCCGGAAACGGAGCACCTTGTCGAAACGGTTCTGGCGTTGCGCGGTCCAAACCAGCGCATCGTGGACGTAGGCACCGGCTCCGGCTGCATAGCTCTCGCCCTCGCCAAAGAATTGCTGCACGCCGAAATCCACGCCACCGACATCTCTCCCGCTGCACTCGAAGTCGCGCGCGCCAACGCGGCCCGACTCCAACTCGAAAAGCGGATTCAATTTCATCAAGCCGACTTGCTCGACGGCCTGACTTCCCCGTTCGATATCATCATTTCGAACCCTCCCTACGTCGGAGAATCAGAAGCGGATCATGTGCAACTCGAAGTTCGCAAATTCGAGCCGCACTCCGCCGTCTTCGCCGGCCCTGCGGGGACCGAAGTCATCGCACGCCTCATCCCGCAAGCAGAAGCACTTCTCCGTCCCGGTGGATGGCTGGTCATTGAGATTAGCGGCACGATCGTCGACCGCGTCCGCAACCTACTCGCTCTGTGGAACGACGTAGAAGTCACCCCCGACCTGCAGTCGATCCCGCGTGTCGTGCGAGCGCAAAAAGCGTTCTGAGCCTGCTCCTCGCGGGTCTCAGCAAGTGCATCCGCCCCATTTTTCCCAGATATGCAAGAATCTGCATACTTCCTTCCGCTCGCACCGTTCTTGCGTTTTCCCTTGACGCCGCCCCACAACCGATGGCTAACTACTAGCCCGACTAGTTTTAAGCCTTGCGTGCAAGCCTCAAATCCATTCACTCAACCAACATCTTTTACGTTTACGGTCGCTGCGGAATAGGAGACAAAGCAGATGAAGTTACTCTCAGGTTCGCCCTTTCTGGCCGGGGCCTTTGCCACGGCTGTGTTCGCATCGTCGTTTGTTGCGGCTCAACTGTCGGTAGAACAGGTCACCGCGACCAACAAACTTCTTCAGCAAATCAAAGCGGGCATTAACAAGCTTCCGCCTTCGCATCAGCAAATGCTCGACGGCTACGCCAACATCGGGCACCTGGCCGACGTTTGGCAGACCTACGGCATGCGACTCGCCGATCCAACTTTCGTTGCTCGCGCCAGAATGGCGAACGTCGCAGCCTCGACGCCTGGCGCTGGATTGATTCGGGTTTCCGATCCCTCCACCGACGTCGCCTATTCCTCCTTTGGTGGGTTCACCCAGAGCGAGACTTCCACCGCCCGCTGCGGAAACAGCGTGGTCGTCGGTTATAACGATTCCGGCAGTGTCTTTGAAACGCCCCTGTTCTTCACCGGTTCGGGAGGCGAGTCTTTTAGTGGAGCTTCATACTCGACCAACGGCGGCGCATCGTTCACCGACATTGGACCGATCAACCCCGGTACCAACAACTTCAATTTCCTCGGCGGAGATCCCGTCCTGAATTGCGCCGACTCGAACACTTTCTATTTCAGCCAGATATTTGACTACGACGATGCGAGTGGCAACCCCTGGGCTGCCATCGCCATTAACGTATCGACCGACGGTGGCAAGACCTGGGGCGATCCCATCGCCGCTGTCTCCAAGAGCGCTCTGGCTCACTTCCTCGACAAGCCCTGGTCGACCATCGACCCTTCCGATCACAAGCACATTTTCGTTTCTTACACCGATTTCGACTCGTCCGAAACCAATAGTTGCGGAACGAATTTCCCCAACCGCACCGCCATCGAGTTTGTCCAATCTCGAGATGGTGGCGTGACTTGGTCCCAGCCGATCGTTGCCATCTCCGTCTGCGGCACAGCCGGCGTACAGGGATCTCAAATGGCGGTCAGCTCCAAGGGCGTCCTGTATATCTCCTGGGTCAACCTGGGCAACAGCTTCCCGCTAGGTCCGCGCAGCATTCAAATCGCGAACTCCGGCACCAACCACGGGATGCTCACCCCAGCCGTCACGGTCGACGGATCGGTGCAGCCCGGCGGAGATTCGTATTACCTTCAAGGCGAATTCCGCGACTTCCTCGATATGTCGATGGCCATCGATCATTCCGGAACGGCCAGTGATGGCGCGCTGTATATCACCTGGGCAGATGGCCGCGATAAAACATCCACGGACCCGCTTGCGATTCAAGGCTTCTACGCCTTCGACGACGTTTTCCTGCGCGCCTCGTTTGACGGCGGCAACACCTGGGGCTCCGTTCCCAAGAAAGTGAACAACGACACCCAGCCCGCCAGCGGCACGGGACACGACCACTACCAGTCCGGCGTTGCCGTCGATAAACGCGGCTATGTCGGCGTTTGCTGGTACGACCGCCGTGCGGATTCTGAAAACTTCGGCATCCGGCGACACTGCGGCGAATCCAGCAATGGAGGAGCCAGCTTCTCCGATAGCGATATCGGCATGTCGGCTTTTGCTCCCACCCACGACACGGACGAGTTCATCAACACCATTTACATGGGGGACTACGATCAGTTGACCAGCGACTTCCTGAATTCGAACTCCGGTTTCATCGGATCGTTCCAGAATCAGACCAACCGCGGCAACCCAGACGCAGTCGCTCACCCAATGAATTAGTCTTCCGATTCAGAAAAAAACTACGGGGCAGCCCAGAGGCTGCCCCGATTTCCTGCCCGCCATAACTTTGTCATACCGAAAATATGCTTATCATTCCGAGCGAAGCGAGGAACCTGCTGTCCTGACCCTCGAGACACCGCTCACCGGCAAGCTACCGCCGCGCCGCAGCCGGTAAAATTTCCTCGACATCAATAATATCTGTCGGATATTTCCCCGTGTAACATGCCGAGCAGTAGGAAATCTTTTCGCCCTCACCGCAAGCCTTCTTCAATCCCTCGAGCGAGAGATACGCCAGCGAATCCGCGCCGATGTAGTCGCGAATCTCCGGGATCGTTTTATTGGCTGCAATCAGCTGCTTCTTCGAAGGCGTATCCACGCCGTAATAGCAAGGCGAGATCGTCGGCGGACACGAGATTCGCATGTGCACCTCCGTCGCGCCGGCATTCCGGATCATGCGCACAATCTTCCGGCTGGTCGTGCCGCGCACAATCGAATCGTCGATCAGCACCACACGTTTCCCTTCGAGTAGAGACCGTACCGGGTTCAGCTTCAGCTTCACGCCAAAATCGCGCACGCTCTGACTGGGCTCGATAAACGTCCGACCGACGTAGTGATTGCGGATCAAAGCGAAACGAAACGGAATTCCACTCTCCGCTGCGTAACCCACCGCAGCCGTCACCCCGGAATCCGGCACCGGGACCACCAGATCCGCATCCACGCCGTTCTCGATCGCCAGCTGCCGTCCCAACGCCTCGCGGCTGGTCTGCACCGAACGTCCGAACACGAGACTGTCCGGACGCGAGAAGTACACGTGCTCGAAGATGCAACTCGACTGCGGCGCCGCCGTCGAATAGAAACGCGAACTCACTCCTTCCGGGCCAACCACAATCAATTCTCCCGGCTTGACGTCACGAACATACTCAGCTCCAATCAAATCAAACGCGCACGTCTCGGAAGCGAAGACGACCGTATCGTGCTTCTGCCCCTCGAGAGCCGGAATGCGCCCCATCGCCAGCGGCCGGAACCCTCGCGGATCGCGCACCGCGAAGATCCGGTCATTGCTCATCATGACCAGCGAGAAGGCTCCGTCGACGCGCCGCAGAGCATCCGCCATCGCCTCGGGCAGCGTCTGCTCCTTCGACAATGCGATCAGGTGGACGATGACCTCCGTGTCGCTGTTGGTTTGAAAAATGGATCCCTGACTCTCCAGCCGGGCGCGAACTTGGGTAGCATTCACCAGGTTGCCGTTGTGCGCGACCGCGATCGATCCTTTGTTCGATTGCACCAGGATCGGCTGCGCATTCAGCAACGCCGAGTCTCCAGCGGTGGAATAGCGGGTGTGCCCGATCGCGATCGTCCCGCGCATCTTCAAGAGCACGTCTTCGGTGAAGATGTCCGCAACCGAACCCATGGACTTGTGCGCCCGCGATGTCAGCCCATCCGACGTGACAATCCCTGCCGACTCCTGCCCGCGATGCTGCAGCGCATGCAGTCCCAGGTAAGCCAGCTTCTCCGCCTCTGGATGGGCAAAGATCGCCACCACGCCGCACTCATCATGAAATTTGTCAGAAATCGCCATTTAGCCCCTGCTTCGCATTCCCCTGTGAAACCCCCTGCCCTCTGTGGTGAAAGGGGTTGCCATCAATCAGCCACCACCAACTCCGGGTCCGTTCTCAATGCCGACTGCAGAGCAGATTCGTAAGCCTCATTCAGCTCCGCCACTGTACTCGATACCACGACCCTTCCATCCATTGAAATTTCCAGCTTCTCCGGAATCGTTTCTCCGATAGCTTCCGCACCAATGCCATGCTTTCCCGCTACTTGTTTGATTCGTTCTACCTTGCCGGGGTCGCAAGAGACAATGATCCGGCTTGCGTCTTCCCCAAACAGCACAAACTCCACAAACAGCCCGCCAGACGCCAGATTCACCCGCGCGCCCACGCCTTTGGGGAACGCCTTCTCGGCCAACGCAACCGCCAGACCACCCTCCGAGCAATCGTGAACAGACCCTACGACGCCGCTCTGGATCAGCTCGATCACCACCTTTTGCAGCGCAGCTTCCTTCTCAAGATCCAATTCCGGCGGATATCCCCAAACCGTTCCCAGAATTTCCTTGGCGTACTCCGATGATCCGAACTCGCTCTCTGCATCGGTGATATCGCCGGCTTCTCCCGCATGCAATAGCACAATCGTGCGTCCCGGAGCGCTGAACGGCATCTTCGCCGCTTTATGAACATCATCGAGAATGCCCACAACGCCAAGTACCGGCGTCGGGTAAATCCCTTCGCCCAGAGTCTCGTTATAGAAGCTCACGTTGCCGCCGGTGATGGGAATCTCCAACTCCTCGCAAGCTTTGGTGATCCCATCAATGGTCTGCGAAAACTGCCACATAATGTGTGGCTTCTCAGGATTGCCGAAGTTCAAGCAATTCGTCGCTCCCACCGGAATCGCGCCCGAACACGCTACCTTGCGCGCCGCCTCAGCCACCGCATGCATCGCGCCCAGCCTCGGATCCAGATAACACCATCGTCCGTTGCCATCGAGCGCCATCGCCAACCCGCGCGGCGAGCCCTTAATGCGGATCACGCCCGCATCGCCCGCGCCCGGCGCCTCCACGGTATTCGTCTGCACCATGTGGTCATATTGCTGCCACACCCAGCGCTTCCCGCAGATGTTCGCGCTCCCCAAAAGGTGTTTCAAGTCTTTTGTCATTCCGACGACCGAATGGGAGGAGGAATCTGCTTTTCCCCCGCCCGTGAGTCGAACTGTAGCCGGCATCTCCCGCGGCACCGGCGGCTCCCACCGCGCCAACGGACGCTTGTACACCGGCGCTTCGTCCGTCAACGCTGCATTCGGAATCTCAGCCACAACCTGTCCATGCTCCAGCACCCGCAGCTTGTTCCCGCTTGTTACCGTACCGACTTCCACCGCGTCCAGTCCCCACTTTTCGAAGACTCGGAAAACTTCCTGCTCGCGCCCTTTCTGCGCCACCAGCAACATGCGCTCCTGCGACTCGCTCAGCATGATTTCGTACGGAGTCATGCCCGTTTCGCGCTGCGGCACGCGATCCAGTTCGATTTCGATTCCTACTCCTCCGCGCCCGCCCATCTCGCACGTGGAGCACGTCAGCCCCGCCGCGCCCATATCCTGAATTCCGACGATCACACCGGTTTGCATCGCCTCAAGGCAAGCCTCGAGCAGCAGCTTTTCCAGAAAGGGATCGCCCACCTGCACATTCGGCCGCTTCGCCTCGGAAGCCTCGCTGAATTCCTCGCTCGCCATGGTTGCACCGTGAATTCCATCGCGCCCGGTCTTCGATCCGACATAAATCACCGGATTGCCTTCGCCTGCGGCCTTCGCGTAGAAAATCTCGTTCTTCCGCACCAGCCCCAGCGCGAACGCATTCACCAGCGGATTGCCCGAGTAGCAAGCCTCAAACTTCGTCTCGCCCCCCAGGTTCGGCACGCCGAAGCAATTCCCATACGAAGCAACCCCACTGACCACGCCCTCCAGAATCGAATGATTCTTGTGGATCTCGTTTTGTGTGGCAACAGCCGCCGCCGGCTGTCCGGCAGCGTGCAACCCGGCTTTCGTGATCGGCCCAAACCGCAGTGAATCCATCACCGCAACCGGCCGTGCACCCATCGTGAAAATATCGCGCAGAATTCCGCCCACTCCGGTCGTGGCGCCCTGAAACGGCTCGATAAACGATGGATGGTTATGCGATTCGATCTTGAACGCACACGCCCATCCATCTCCAATATCGATGATGCCGGCATTCTCGCCCGGTCCCTGCAGCACGAGCTTGCTGCGCGTCGGCAACCGCTTTAGATGCACGCGCGACGACTTGTAGGAGCAGTGCTCGCTCCACATCACGCTGAAAATGCCGAGTTCGGTCAGCGTAGGCTCGCGCCCGCCGAGGAGCTGCTTGATTTTTTCGTACTCGTCCGAAGTCAAGCCATGTTGCCGGAGGGTCTCCGGAGAAAAAGCAGAGGTCAAAGAGGTGGCCATGGAAGGAGCTTCTATTGTCGCATTTTGAGCGGCCCAGCGATAGGCCGCCTTAAACCAAAAAAACACTCAGAATGCATGGAAATGGACGCTCGCGAGACTGGGGAGAATGACCCGCATCCGTCTGTAGATGGGCGATTCTGCAACCTGGAAGCGACCTTTGCGGGTACGAAGCTTGCGCCACCGATTAAGCGCGCACCTCCGGATCTCCAAGCATGCACATTCGCGCCACCGACGCTGCGCCACCGTGGTTTGCGCCACCAACGTTTGCGCCGCGGACGTTCGTGCCCACCGACTTTTTCGCCGCCGACGATTGCAATGCCGTGGAGGAGCGGCCCTTCAAGGGCCGCGTAAGGTGCCGGAAATTTGCCGGGCTTTAGCCCCCGTCCGCCCATCCTGCTACGATTCTCCCAGCATGAAATCCATCATCGTCGGCACGGCCGGACACATCGATCATGGGAAAACCGCTCTGGTGAAAGCCCTCACCGGCATCGACGCCGACCGCCTCCAGGAAGAAAAACGCCGCGGGATCACCATCGATCTCGGCTTCGCCCACATGGATCTTCCCTCCGCCAACGGCGAGACTCTTCACTTGGGTTTCGTCGACGTCCCTGGCCACGAGCGCTTCGTCCGCAATATGCTGGCCGGTGTCGGAGGCATCGACCTCGTCTTGCTGGTCATCGCTGCCGACGAATCCATCAAGCCGCAGACCCGTGAGCATTTTGACATCCTGCAACTTCTCGGCGTAAAGCGCGGCATCACAGTGCTCACTAAATCCGACGCTGTCGATGCCGACACCCTCGAGGTGGTTCGCCTGGAAGTCGAAGAATTCCTGCGCGGTACATTTCTGGAGCCGCCAAATTCCCCAATCGTCGCCGTGAGTTCGCTCACTGGCGCAGGACTGGAAGGCTTAAAGTCGGCGATCTTGGGAGCCTCCCGCAACTTCCAGTCCAGAGACTCCGCAGCCCTGGCGCGTCTGCCGATCGACCGCGTCTTCACCATGAAGGGTTTCGGCACGGTCGTGACCGGAACCTTGATCTCGGGAACGATTCGACGAGAAAACGAACTGGAGGTTTTTCCGACCGGGCAGCGCGTCCGGGTACGAGGCATTCAAGTCCACGGACAAGCCGCCGACCAGGCCGTCGCCGGACAACGCACCGCCCTCAACCTCGCCGGAGCCTCGACCGAAGACTTGTCTCGAGGCATGACGCTCGCTCTTGCAGCGACGTTTTCGACGACACGCCGCGCCGACGTTCGACTGAAATTACTCTCTTCTGCGCCGCGTCCCCTGAAGAACCGCACCCGCGTCCATTTTCACTCGAACACCATGGAGACGGTGGCCGAGATCACCCTTCATGGGATCAAGCAGCTCCCTCCAGGCTCCGAAGCCTTCGCACGTCTGAAGCTCCCGGAACCCGCTCTGCTGCTGCCAGGAGACCGCTTCATCATCCGCCAGTTCTCGCCGGTCATCACGATCGGCGGAGGCGTAGTGCTCGACGCTGCCACCATCCCCCGCGCGCGCGAGCCCGAGATTTTCCTGCAAACCCTGACCGTGTGCGATGGTCCATCCGTTCTCGAGGCGCGGATCCAAAGGCGTGGCCGCGAGGGAATTTCCTTCTCGCGGTTGATCGCCGAAACGGGATGGACCAAGCCGTTTATCGCGACCGAACTTGTCCCGGAGATCAAGAAGGCCCAGGTACTGCGCATCGGAGATCTCTTCGTCCACGCCCCCGCGATCGCGGCGCTCCAGGAACTGATCACCGGCGCAGTTACAGCTTTTCATAAAAAGAATTCACTTACCGGAGGAATCGCCAAAGAGGAGCTACGCGAGCAAGTGAAAGCCTCTCCTGAAATATTCGCGGCTGCCCTAAACATGCTCAGCCAGGCGCGAAAAATCGAGATCGCCGGAGAACTGATCCGGCTGCCCGGCCAGGGAGTCGTGCTGAAGGACGACGAAGCCGAGTCGAAGAAGAAAATCGAGGATGCCTTTTCCAGCGCAGGCTTGAAAGTTCCCGCGCTCTACGAAGTAATCGCGAGTCTCAAGATCGACAAAGCGCGTGCCCAGAAAATCGTCACCCTGCTGCTGCGGGATAAGGTCCTGATCAAGATCTCCGACGATCTAGTCTTCCACCGCACCGCGCTTGAAGAGTTACGCCGCCTCATCGCCGCGCAAAAAGCCAAGTCTCCAAAGATGGATGTCGCGAAATTCAAAGAACTGACCGGAGTCAGCCGCAAATACGCCATCCCCCTGCTGGAATACTTGGACCGGGAACACGTCACCAGGCGCGTGGGAGATATGCGCGAAATCCTTTAGCCAAGTGCGGATACGCAACCCGGAGGATAGAACTGCAAGATTGTTTAATCCGCGGAAATCCGTGGCAAAAGAAGTTCAGATTTTCTCCTCCGGAAACTCCACTTCCAACCCCAGCGGATCCGTAAAGCGATTCGTCAGATTGGCCAATCCCGCGAGAAGATGAATATCCACGATTTCCGGCTCGGAAAATTCCTTCTTCAAGCCCGCAAAATCTGCATCGCTGATCTCGTGCGGCAACCGCGTGAGCTTTTCGACATACGTTAGCACAGCGCGTTCCTTCTCGCTAAAGCGCGAATAGTCTCCTGCCCTGAGCGCTGCCCAATCCTCCGCAGTTAGCCCCACCCGCTTCGACGACGGCACATGATGCTGCGTGCAGTAGTGGCATCCATTGATCAGCGAAACCCGCAGATAGATCAGTTCATACAGCTTGCGATCCAGAGAGCGCCCCACGCTGGCATAGAACGGCAGAAAATTCTTCAGCATCTCCGGACGGTGCGCCAGCGCCTTCTGCGCGTTTCCGGGCTTGCCTCGCAAAGCCTTCTCGTAAATTTCCTTCACTTCTACCGGCGCGCTCTCCAGCTCAATCAAACCAATGCGGGCCATCGAATCCTCCAAGGATGAAGTCGCTTTCCATCATAGTGCACGCTGGAACGATTTCGGGCCGACATCGGCCGGGAGATCCCATCGATTGTTCCGCGCCCGGTAAGACCTCCGCACGGTTTACTTCAGTTCGCCTTCAGTCGGCATAGAAACAGATACTTGTCTCTCGCGAGCATACTCACTACATTGCGGGCAGGGAGTGCCACTGGGATCATGAGACTGACAGGAATCTTGTTGCTGTTCCTCTCCACAGCTTCACTCGCCGTCCTGGCGCAAGCCGGCCCCGATGCAGCCACGCAATCGAAGATCGTCGCTCTCGAACAGCTTTGGAATCAGGCCTACAAATCGGGGGACACCAAGGCGCTGGAGTCCATCCTCGACGACTCGATTGTGCTCGTGAATGATGACGGATCCATGCAGACCAAGGCGGAATTCCTCGCCAGTGTCAAATCTTCGACCCCGCAACCGACGGCGCAACAGCAACAGGTTGCCCCCGAGTCCATCAGCGTTCGAGCTTTCGGAACCGTGGCTATCGCCACTGGAGTCATGCGCGTCAAGGGGGTGGAGGGTGGCAAGCCCTACACGCGCCGCGAACGCTTCGTAGACACCTGGCTGCTCATGCGAGGGAACTGGGTCTGCATCGGGACGAACGCGACTCCGGTTCTACATTGATCTGAGACTCGCCGCTTCGATTTGGACGCCCTTCGTATCAGGGCACGTCTTTAGACGTGCCGTAACGCGTCGTTGGTCAGTCAGACTTCAGCCGCCGAGGTGACAGAAATCGCCGGACGGCATCTCTGGAACGTTACCCTGGAATCGCTAGCTCTCACACTGCGCCGCCAGCTAACATCATTCTCGTATGCTTCGCATCCGGCCTGCCATCGTCGAGGACACGCCGCTTCTCTGCGCTATGATCCGCGAACTCGCCGGCTATGAACACGAACTCGATTCCGTGATCATTGGCGAGGATGACCTCGCTCGCGATGGTTTTGGAGACCATCCAAAGTTTCGCGCTCTCGTCGCCGAGTGGGACTCTCAACCCGCGGGCTACGCCGTTATCTTTGACTATTACTCGACCTGGGGCGGCCGCGGATTGTTCCTGGAGGACCTCTTCGTACGAGAAGCCTTTCGCCGCCGCGGCATCGGAAAAGCCCTGCTGGCCGCCGTCGCACACCTCGCAGTGGAAGAACACTACTACGGGATACACTGGGAGGTGCTCGACTGGAACCAGAAAGCGATCGACCTCTACAAGTCCCTGGGAGGAGAATTCCGTGATCACTGGCGCCCTGTGTTCCTGACGGGCGAAGCGCTGCGTAAGTTGGCGGAAAACTCAAAGTGAAGGCAAAAAACGAAAAGCCGGCCCCTCAGACTCGATTATTTGCCACCCAGTCTGCCTGGTCAGCGTGGCTCGAGAAGAATCACAAAAGCCCTGCCGGACTTTGGCTGCGCCTCGCGAAAAAAGGATCCGAACTCCGGTCGGTGACATACGGTGAAGCGTTGGAAGTCGCTCTCTGTTATGGCTGGATCGACGGTCAGAAGCGCGCCGACAATGAAGACGCGTGGCTGCAGCGATTTCTTCCCCGTTCTGAGCGAAGCATCTGGTCCAAGATCAATCGCGAGAAAGCGGTCATGCTGATCGCAAACGGCAGGATGAAACCAGCAGGCCTTCAAGCCATCGATGCAGCCAGGAAGAACGGTACGTGGGAAGCCGCCTACGACTCGCCAAAGTCGGCCTCGGTTCCCGAAGATTTTCAGCGCGCTCTGGATGCGAGTCCGAAAGCGCTGGAATTCTTTCGCTTACTGGATGGCGCCAACCGTTACGCGGTGCTCTTTCGTATTCAAACGGTGAAGAAAGCAGAAACGAGGGCGCGGAAGATTCGCGAGTTTGTCGAAATGCTGGAACGACAAGAGAAAATTCACGGGCCGCGCCGTTCGCGTCCGGCGTCAAAATAACAAATGCCATCCATCAAAATCATTGGAGCCGGCCTGGCTGGCTCGGAAGCCGCCTGGCAGTGCGCCCGCCGCGGTGTGGACGTCGAACTATTCGAGATGCGTCCGGTTCGTTCCACACCGGCCCACCAGACCGCTGATTTCGCCGAGCTCGTCTGCTCGAATTCTCTGAAATCGGACAGCGAGAACACCGCGCCCTGGTTGCTCAAAGAAGAAATGCGGCGTGCCGGCTCCTTGTTGCTGCAGATCGCCCGCGACTGCGCCGTTCCCGCGGGACACGCGCTCGCCGTCGACCGCGTGGTATTCGCTGCCAAAGTGACCGAAACGATTTCCCGCGAGCCGCGCATCACCGTGCGCCGGGAAGAAGTTTCCACCATCGACGAGAACGACGCTCTCACCATCATCGCCACAGGGCCGCTCACTTCCGAGTCGCTCGCGGCTGACATCGCGCGCCTGAGTGCGCCATCGCCCTCAGCTGACGAGCCCGCCTCGCCGAATCCGCATCTGTATTTCTACGATTCGATCAGCCCCATCGTCGAGGCTGATTCGATCGATAAGTCCCGCGTCTACATGGCCGCGCGCTACGACAAGGGCTCGGCTGATTACATCAACTGTCCAATGACGCAGGATGAATACGGCAATTTCCTCGACGCACTGGTAGCCGCGCAATCCGTCGAAGCGCGCGATTGGGAAAAGCTGAACTACTTCGAGGGGTGCCTTCCCATCGAAGAAATCGCTCGCCGTGGCCGCGACACTCTTCGTTTCGGGCCCATGAAGCCCGTAGGACTACGAGATCCGCGCACTGGCAAGATGCCTTACGCGGTCGTGCAGTTACGTCAAGAAAACCTCCGTGCGGATTCCTACAATCTCGTCGGATTCCAAAATCATTTGAAATTCGGCGAACAGACTCGCGTGCTGCGCCTCATCCCCGGTCTCGAAAACGCGCGCTTCCTGCGTTACGGACAGATCCACCGCAATACTTATATCAACGCACCCACGCTCTTGCAGCCAACGTTGCAGATGAAGTCACATTCCAACGTATTTTTCGCCGGCCAGATTTGCGGCGTTGAAGGCTACGTCGAATCGATCGCCACCGGGCTCTTAGCCGGAATCCACGCCGCGGCGCTAGCCCAAGGGACGCCGCTGCCACCCGCTCCGCGCGCCTCGGCCTTCGGATCGCTTACACATTACGTGACCCACGCCGATCCCAAAAACTTTCAGCCGGCCAACATCACCTTCGATCTCCTTCCAGCGCTAGACTGCAAGATTCGCGACCGCAAAGAGCGCCATCGGGCGCAATGCGAGTTGGCACTGAAGGAATTCGACGCCTGGCAAATACCAGCGTCTTAGATGTCCGCCGCGATTCCAACCGTTCCCATCCCTTGTAGTATTCCGACGAAAAAACAGAAATCTACCATTCTTGTCATTCCGCCCGGAGGGAGGTATCTGCTTTCCACCGGCCGAGTTTCCTGCAACAAATCCCCCACCCGATGCGTATCTAACCATGAGTGATTCGGGGATGACCTTCTCCGCCGGCCCCCGTCCAACAGACTGGCATGACGTTACGTGACCTCGTTCTCGACGTGCTCCGGACTCTCTGGGCCCACAAATTGCGCGCATTCCTCACCATGTTCGGCATCGCCTGGGGCATCGTTTCGATTGTTCTCATGGTCGCTGCAGGAGAAGGGTTGCGCAAAGGTCAGGAAGAACAGGCCCGAAATCTCGGCAAAGACGTCATGATCGTCTTTCACGGCCGCACCAGCCTGCAGGCCGGCGGCACTCACGCCGGACGCATCGTGCACTGGGAAGATGAGGATGTTCCTGTCGTGCAGCAGGATTCGCCTGACTGCGAATACGCGATCCCCGAGCTTGAACAGGACACCGTCCGCACTCACTCCAATTACAACAACGCATCTTTCACCGTCACGGGGTCTTATCCTGCATTTGGCTACATCCGCAGTCTCGACGTCGGCGCTGGACGCTTCTACGACTGGGACGACATGCGCGAGGCACGCCGCGTCGCCTTCCTGGGCTCCGACGCCGCCAAGCAGTTGTTCCCTGGCCGCAATCCAGTCGGCGAAAACATTTATCTCAACGATTTTCCCTACGTCGTCATCGGTGTTATGGCAAAAAAGAAGCAGGATTCCAGCTATGACGGTTGGGACGTGAACAAAGTCTTCCTGCCCTTTGCCGCGATGCGTCGCGACTTCCCCGACAAACCTCCGGGCACCGACTCCACTTTCGATCAATTGTTAGTCACGCCAAAATCAGTCGACCAGCACGAGGCCTGCAAACACGAAGTGCGCGTGGCGCTGGCCCGCATGCATCGCTACGATCCGCGCGACAAGGAAGCTTGCCCCATCTGGGACACGGTGCAGGAGGCGCAAGCCTTCAAGACCATGACCGATGGGATGAAGTTTTTCCTCGGCGCGGTGGGAATCGTCACTCTCTTGCTCGGCGGCATCGGCGTCATGAACGTAATGTTAGTCGCGGTCCGCGAGCGCACTAGAGAAATCGGCGTGCGTAAAGCCATCGGCGCTCCGGCCGGAACAATTCTCCGCCAATTTTTTATCGAAGCTTTAATCATCGCTCTGTTGAGTGGAGGCATCGGGCTCGGCGTCGCCTTCGGATTTTGCGCGCTCGTCAACATGCTCCCGATGCCGGACTTTTTTGCAGGCCTGATCCCGAGTTGGAGCTCAGGCCTGATTGCGGCAGCCCTTCTGGGAGCAATAGCCGTAGGCGCGGCCCTGTATCCCGCGCGCCGCGCAGCATCGATTGATCCAATCGAGGCGCTGCGTTACGAGGCCGGAGGATGAAAGGAAACAGTGATTTCCTCTGTGCTCCCCTGGGCCCTCGGTGGTGAAAGATTTTGAGACTGCTCGAAGACCTGAATTCAATGACTGAACGTCGACCACAAGCAGACGACTAACGACGAGCGACCAAACGACAAGCATGTTATTCGAAATCATTCTCGAAGCTTGGATTGCCCTCAAGCGGAATCTCACCCGCAGCTTCCTCACCATGCTTGGCATCGTGTGGGGCATCGCGACCGTCACGCTTCTCATCGCCTATGGCAGCAGCTTCCGCAGCGTCCTGGTCCACGGCTTTGACGCCTTCGGCAAAAGCGTCGTCATCTGCTGGCCGCAGCAAACCAGCGAGCAGCCCGGCGGACAGCGTGCCGGCAAGAAAGTCGTTCTCGAGCAAGCCGACCTCGACATGGTCAAAGCCACCTCTCCGCTCGTCAAGCACGTCTGCCTCGAAACCGTCCGGCGCCCGGGCATCGCCTATGGCGACCGCATGGTAGGCACGGCTCCTGTTCGCGGAGTGTGTCCCGAGTACGGCGAGATGCGCAACGAAGTCCCTTCCGAAGGCCGCTGGATCAACTCTGAAGACGAGCTCGAACGACGCCGCGTCATCTTCCTCGGCGGACGATTGAAAGAAGAACTGTTCAGCGGCCGCCCCGCCGTCGGCGAAATCGTGCAAGTCTCCGGCGTGCGCTTCACCGTGATCGGCGTGATGGCGCGAAAAATTCAGCTCAGCAACTATTTCTCCAGCGACGACGAATCCTCCTGGATCCCGTACTCCGCTGCCGGAGATTTGTGGAACACCCGTTATGCCGCCGTGATGCTCTTCGAGCCCATCGCTCCTCAGTTCGAGAAGAAGGCTATGGCACAAGTGCTGGCCGCGGTGGCCACGCGCCAGAATTTTTCTCCGACCGATCCCAAAGCTTTCCAGATGTTCGGACGCGACGAATTCCGCCCCGTCATCGACGCGCTTACCATCGGCCTTCAGGTCTTGCTGACCTTCATCGGTACGCTCACTCTAGGTATCGGCGGCGTCGGTGTGATGAACATCATGCTGGTTTCCGTCGACGAGCGCATCCGCGAAATCGGCCTGCGCCGCGCCCTGGGCGCGCGCAAGCGCCACATCAAGCTCCAGTTCCTCGCCGAAACATTGCTGATCATGATGCTCGGCGGTGCCATCGGGGTCATTCTCTCCTACATCATTGCCTGGTCCGTCGGCACGCTCCCCTTGATGGGCCCACTCTTCGAAGACGACTCCGGCCAAGGCGACATCCATCTCCGCATCTCGATGATGACCGTCCTCCTGTCGTCCGCAGTCTTACTCGTCGTCGGCGTATTCAGCGGCCTGGTTCCGGCCATGCGCGCCTCCAAACTCGACCCAGTAGAAGCCCTCCGCTACGAATAAACAGACGAACAGTTCGGTCGGGAAGATCAACGAATCGCAACACTGATGATTCCAGTCGCCGTGGAAGAGCGGCCCTTCAAGGGCCGCGCTAATCAGCCTGGTGATTCGCGGGCCCCACCCTTCTCGCGCTTTATGCGAGACAGCCTGCCCCGAGCGCAATCGAAGGGGTGGGGACTCTGACTTTCTCTGAGCAAATCGATTTGCCCCGCATCCACATTCGCAGTACCTTTCTCCTGAGAGTTCTAGGGGTGAACCTTGCCGATCTCCGCAACCGACACGATCGCTCTAGCCTTCCAGCACACGAAGCGTCAGCTCCTTCAACCCTTCCGCCTCTGGCAATGGACGCGCCTCGCCCTTGTCGGCCTGCTTGCCGGCGAGATGGGTTCCGGCGGAGGAGGTTCCAATCTCCGCTCCCAGTTAGGCGCCGCTCGCCGGGGTCCCTCCCACTTCCCGCCTTCGGGATTGCCCCATATCGACCCTGCAATTCTCGGCGCGGTCATCGCGGTTCTCGTGATCTCCGGTTTCGTGTTTTTCCTCGTGATGCTCTACGTCAGCAGCGTCATGCGCTTCGTTCTCTTCGACAGTGTGCTCCAGAAGGAATGTCGTATTCGTGAAGGATGGTCTCGCCGTCAAAACCAGGGCTGGAACTACTTCCTCTGGCACCTCGGCTACTTCTTCATCACGTTTGGAGGATTCATCGTGCTGCTCGGAATTCCCGCGGCCTTCGCCTTCGGCATGGGATGGTTCAGTCCCCCGCGTGAGCACGTTTTGCCTCTGGTTCTTTTCGGGATTTTGGTGTTCTTTTTGTTTATCGTGTTAATCTTCGCCGCGGCTGTCGTGCAGTTATTGACGAAAGATTTTGTCGTGCCGCAAATGGCCCTCGAAGGCATTGGCGCCATCGAAGGCTGGCGCCGCCTTTGGCCCATGATTCAGGTGGAAAAAGGGGGATACGCCGTCTACATTGTGATGAAAGTTGTGCTCGCGATCGGCGCAGGCATCGTCATCGGCATCGCTTCGATCATCCTCGCCCTTCTGGTCGCCATACCAGTCGTCGGCGTTGTGATCGCTGCGGTCGTCGCCGGCAAAACTACTGGCTTGACTTGGAATGCCTCTACGATCACGGCAGCGGTCGTGGCCGGATGCGTTCTGCTCGCAATCTTTCTATACCTGATCGCGCTGATCTCGGTTCCCGCCATCGTCTTCTTCCCGGCCTACTCGATCTACTTCTTCGCCGCTCGCTACCGTCCCTTGAGCCTCGTGCTCTATCCGCCGCCACCCGGATTCTCTGCACCGCCGGCGATGGATCCATCGCCGCAACTCGCGTAAGAAAGAATGCTCAAAATTGAATAAATGTCAGTCCTGACAAAAAAGCGCCACCAGATTTGAAAATGCGTCATCCCGACCGGAGCCGCATTTCAGGCGAAGGGAGGGATCTCGCGCGGGGCTTCTGTGCAGGCTGATCACGCTCCGTGCCCTACGGTTCCGTCTTCATCCGCGCGCCCTTCCCATGTGGCCACGAGAACCGTCGCCCGATGATGCACTTCACGATCAAGTGATCCGTCGATCGCGTCGCTCCCACGCCGACGCCAAAGTTGAACTCCCACCGTGGCCCGAAGTCAACGTCAATCGCCGGAACGAATTGTTGCTGCTGGTCTCGTAACGGAGAGAAGCCGGTGATCGGTCCATCCGACCCGTAATATTCCAGGCCGCCCGCAATCTTCTTGGTGAAGTTGTAGCTGAACTTAACATTGGGCGAAAACACCACGCCCTGGTTCACGCTCGGACCGTGAAATGAACGGTCGAGTGTCGGATTGAACGAGAAGTACCAGGGACCGATCGTCTTATCGACGATCGGCCGAATCTCCCACGTCCACGTGTCTGGCGAAAACGCGGCGCGCTGGTAGCCAATCTCGTTCGAGATGCTCACTCCCACCGGCCAGTGCCATCTCTCGGGTACGCGTACTCGTGGACGAATGTGATCGCCCACCCACTGCCACCCGCTGTCCGGCTGAATGCTGGTAAATACGTAGAATCCCACTTCCGCCCAATCGTTCACGCCCTGCGTGAGCTCAAGCGTCTCGTGCTCGGCGTGATTCGTCGGCAGCATCCCGTCGACCACCGTCTTGCTGCCTTCCACGGTGAAATTCGAGTGAATCTCCACCATCGTCGAGCGCGGCGCCACGGTCTCCGACCCGTACACCTGGATTTCGTAGTTATCTTGAGCGCAAGCGAACGAAGCGCACAGAACGACTGCAGCGAATAAAAAGACGTGGAGAATAACCGGTCGCGAAGAGTTCATGATGAGAAGCGAGGGCCGCACGTTCCCGCGACCGCCTTTCCATCATGTCATCGTACAGACGCTGCTTGCAACGTCTCTCTCTCGTTGTCATTTCGAGCGAAGCGAGAAATCTGCTGTCCGCGTAGAGATTTTTCGACAGGGAACTCCGCTGATCGCCCAGGTGTCTGATCCTCCAGACACGCGCGTGCCCGAGAGGAGCAACACTCATGGCTTTCTCAATGGCAGGCGGAGGTCCGTCCGGTCCGCAAATCAACGTCACGCCCCTGATCGACGTCTTGCTGACGCTGATCATCATGTTCATGCTCGTCGTCTCGATGGATCCGGAGCTCGGAGAAAAAGCGCAAATCCCGCAGCCACCAAAAGACGCCAAGTCCGAATCCACAGTCGAGAGAACAGTCGTGATCCAGGTAATTTGGACAGCAAAAGATCAGCCGCCCACGGTGAAGATCAATCAGGAAGATGTGCGCTGGGACAATCTCGAGACTCGTCTGTCGCAGATTTATTTAACGCGGGCCGAAAAAGTAATATTCGTGCGCGCCGATGCCGACGTGGACTTTCAGTCGGTCGCCGATGTCATCGACGTGGCCCATCATGCCGGAGTAACGCGCCTGGGACTTCTGACGCAGGATCAAACTCTTGCTACGGACTAATCAAATCGCGGCGCCCTAATGAATCGTGGAGCCCCGGACGCATTCGTGCGGGGCCTCGATCCCCGAAAATCTGTCAAATCCGTGGCGTGTCTTTGAATTAAGCAGCTCTTCCCATCACCGGCTGGGTGCAGTGCGAACACCGCCGCGCCTCGATCGGGATCTCGCTCATGCATTCCGGGCACTGCTTGGTGGTCGGATCGGGTGGCTTCTCGCCCCGATGCATCCGCGCAATCAGAGTGTTGACCGGCACGACCACAAAGAAATACACAGCGGCCGCAATCAGGAAAAATGAAATGCACGCGTTAATGAACTCGCCGATGGGGAACGGCGTGCCTCTCAGGCTGAAGGCGAGGTCCGAATAGTCATGCTTTCCAACGATCACCCCGATCAACGGGGTTAAAAAGGCTTTAGTCAGCGCAGTCACCACGCCGCCAAAGGCAGCGCCGATCACAACGCCTACCGCCATATCCACAACATTTCCACGCAGGATGAATTTCTTGAAGCCGTCGAGCATAACGTAGCCCCTCCGAAATTGAAGTGCGGCAAATCTAAGGCAGGCGGGGCGAGAGGTCAAGCCAGTTCGCGCATTTGGATGTGCTCTGGTTCCAAGTGGAAAGGAAGAAAGGAGACCAGTGGAGGAACAAAGAATCGTGGAAGAGCGGGGCTTCAGCCCCGCGTTAAGATCTTCGTCAAGAGGGCTTTAGCCCCCGTGAAGCCACTTCAGATCCGCATCGGCATCACGATATACCGGTACTTATAATCATCCCCTTCAGCCGGACGCAGTTGGCCCGCCGACTGCGCATCCTTCAGCTCCAGCCGTACTTCGCTGGTGCCAGCGGCCTTGAGGAATTCGACCAGGTATTGAGCGTTGAAACCGATCGTCAGCGGCTCGCCCGTGTACGGAGCTTCCAGCGAATCTTCCGACTCGCCCGCTTCCGTCGACGACGCCGAAATCTTCACTTCACCCTTTTCCAGCCGTAGCCGCACCGCGCGCGAACGCTCGTCCGCGAACTGCGCGACCCGCAGGATTGCGGAATTCAATTCGTCCGCGTTCAGCGGAATGATCTTGCTGTTGTCCTTCGGCAGCACAGCTTCAAAGTTCGGGAACTGCCCTGTCAGTTGCCGCGAGGTCAGCAGCCGCGAACCAATCCGGAAGAAAAGAGTCGACTCATCCTTCGCAAACTCGATCGTATCGGCATCGGTCGAATCGAGCAGCGACTTCAATTCATCCATCGCCTTCTTCGGCACCAGCGTCTTCATCTCGCCCGAAACGCCGTCAAATTTTCCACCGCTTCGTTCACAGTGCGCCAGGCGGTGCCCATCGGTCGCCACCATCGTGATCGACTCCGGCTTCAGCAGCATCAGGGCGCCGTTCAGCGTGTACCTCGACTCTTCGTTCGAAATCGCAAATCCTGTCCGCGCGATCAGACCGCGCAACACCTGTGCCGGAATCGTGATCGCCCCCGCTGTGGGAAATGCCGGAAGGCTGGGGAAATTCGACTTCGCCATCCCCACCATCTTCGTATTCGAGCGCCCGCAGCGAATGCTGACCCAGTGATTCTCCAGCAGCTTGATCGTGATGTCCGCATCCGGCAGCAGTTTCACATAGTCGTGCAGCTTACGCGCCGGAATCGTGCACGACCCGTCCTTCTTCACTTTCGCATTGCACGATGTGCGCAGGCTCAGGTCCAGATCGGTCGCCGTCAGCGACAACCGGTCTCCCGCAGCCTCGAATAAATAATTGGAAAGGATTGGAATCGTGGTCTTGCGTTCGACCACGCCCTGCGTGGCGGTGAGTTCACGCAGCAATTCGAATTTGCTGACCGTGATCTCCATCGTTCCCGCGGCAACGGCGGCTTCCACCGGCATAACGTCCGTCTCCCCGAAAGTGCGACTAGCCGTGCTACTTCTAGTACTACCCTTATATCAAATGCAAAACCTATAAAACCAGCAGTAACAGTAGGTGCTGCGGAGAAGTGGAAATCTCAAACAACTCGCCTGTTGTCACCAGCTTCCCGCTTTACCCCTGATGTGAGAAATCGGTCCCATTGGCTTCGGAGCCCCTACTACAACTTGCCCTTCGTTCCGATTCCTGCCGCGCATTGCACAACTTCCACATCTGATTCACAGCCATCTACGAGGAAGACTGTATTGAAAAGTGGAAAACGCCATCGCAAGCACGATTCATCCGCCTAATTGCTCGGTCAATTTATTGATGAGCCTGTTCAAATCTTTATCATTCTTGCGGACCTCTTCGATCTTCTCGACCGAGTGCAGAACAGTCGTGTGATGCTTGCCACCGAACTGCCGCCCGATTTCCGGCAGTGATGCTTCTGTCAGATGCTTTGCCAGATACATCGCAATCTGCCGCGGGTAGACAATCGCTCGCGAATTATTTTTTGCCTTGATCTCCACCAGCCGCAACCCGAACTGTTCGGCCACCATCTTCTGAATCGATTCGATCGTAACCTTGCGTGCCTGCGAGTCGATGAAATTCTTCAAAACCTGCTGCGCATAAGGAAGTGTGATCTCCGCGCCAATCAACGACGAGTGCGCGACCAGCCGAATGAGGGCCCCTTCCAACTCGCGCACGTTCGACCGGATGTTCGACGCCACATACAGCGCAACATCGGTCGGCAGCGTGACTTTCTCCTGCTCCGCCTTCTTCTGAAGAATGGCAACCTTCGTCTCCAGGTCTGGGGGCTGGATGTCGGCGATCAATCCCCACTCAAATCGGCTCCGCAGCCGGTCCTCGATCTCAGCCAATTCCTTCGGCGAGCGGTCGCTGGCGATCACGATCTGCTTCATCGACTCGTGCAGCGCGTTGAACGTGTGGAAGAACTCTTCCTGCGTCCGTTCCTTCCCCGCCAGAAACTGGATGTCGTCGATCAGCAATACGTCCACGCCGCGGAACTTGTCGCGGAAGCTGGTCATCTTGTCGTAGCGCAGCGAGTTGATCATGTCGTTTGTGAACTTCTCGCTCGATACGTAGCAGATGGCTGCTTGCGGCATCCGCCGCTTGATCTCGTGCCCGATCGCCTGCATCAGGTGCGTCTTGCCCATGCCGACGCCGCCATACAGGAACAGCGGGTTGTAGGCTTTCGACGGACGTTCCGCCACTGCCTGGCATGCGGCATGCGCGAACTGGTTTCCGCTGCCGATGACGAAGGCATCAAAGGTGTAGCGTGGATTCAATTGCGCCGCTCCGTCCCAATCGAATCGCGACTGCGATGGAGCCGCCGTAACTGGAGCAGCCGAAAGTCCGCCGTCATGACGCATCGGCGTCGCCGCCGGATCATCTTCCGGCGTCACGAACTTCACATCATTGAACCCGAGGCCCAGGACATCAATCGCTTCCTGAATCAGATCCGCATACTTATCGCCCGCGTGGCGAAATTCAACCGTGGGAACACGGACGAACAGGATCCCGCCGCTCGAGTGGCTGTACCTCGTCGGCTTCAGCCACGTGTCGTATGAGTGCCGATTGATTTTCTTTTCCAGCGCGTCGAGAATCCGTGCCCACGGATTTGGGGAGAGTGTTGTGCTTGGAGCTGACATATATGAAATATTTTCACCACGCAGCGCCCTGGCGGCTGGAGAGAGCGCCTGTTTAAAACTGCCGTTTTATGGAGAAGCTGGAACCGTTAATTTTACTGCGGAATGCGCCTGTTTTCTGTTGCGCTGCTGCTAACTACAAAACGAAGTCAAAAAGCAGGACCAGTCCGGCATACTAGCACAAAATTTTTCGTAATGTGGAAATCTTCTGGCTGGAGTTTTTCGTGATGCTCATTCATCTACCCAATCCATCGCGCTGTCAAGTACCCCGCATATAACTGCCGCGCAGAGTGTGCAGAAGCGTGCGTCGAGCATCACAAAATTTCTGCAAAATTCTAATGCGCACGATTTTTTCTTCAATCATTTCAAGATGTGGAAACGTCAGTGGAAACAAAATACAAGCAATGTGGGGACAGCCGCCTCGGCTGTCCGTCGAGCGCAAGCAAGACAGTTTTTGTTCCCTCATCAAAGCTGCATCTTCCAGTGTGCGCCATATTGGATCGAAATCACATCGGTTTCTTTTGCAGCGGTCCCACCGAAGGCCTGCACAGACGTTTTTCTGCCAGTTCGTGAAACCGTGACCACAGCTTGTCAGGCATCCGCGAATTTCGCGGCGCCGAGCACGATCGGCCCTTAAGGGCGGCCGGCACCGCGCTGACACACTCTGACTTCTCAGCCGCTGTGGTTTGTACTTGTCCGGTGCGCGCCGTTTGGCGCGAACCCTCCCCCTGATTTATACTTTCAGTTTGTCCTAAGACCGTCCAACTAGTCAGGAGCAGCTACTTTTCATGCCCAAGCGTACATTCCAACCCAACCGGCGCAAGCGATCCAAGAAGCACGGATTTCGCACGCGCATGAAGACCCAGGGCGGCAAGAAGGTGTTATCCCGCCGCCGCGCCAAGGGGCGCAAGCGGGTCTCCGTAAAACCAGGTTTTCGCGAATAAAGAGTCCGCGAATCGTCCATGTCAGGCGGACACTCTTGTCCGCCAACCCGTGAGTCATGCAGACTTTTAGAGGCACCGTGACCGCCAGTGTGCCCGGAGAATCGAATCAGGATGTCGCGCCAACGGCGAAGGTAACGTTCCCCCGCACGGCTCGCCTCTTGCGTCATGCCGACTTCGAACGCGTTTACAAGCAGGGTCGGCGTCATTTTTCGGCATCGATGACGGTTTTCTACTGGCGTCGGCCGGAGGCGGAAGTTGCTGGCGGCCGGCCTGTCGCACCCGGGTTCCGCGTCGGATTCACCGTAGGCCGCGCGCTCGGAGGCGCGGTGCAGCGCAATCGCTTGAAGCGCCGCTTGCGCGAAGCTGTAAGGCTGAGTCAGACGTTGCAGAGAACGAGTGCCGATATCGTCATCAACCCGAAAAAGGTTCTGCTGACCATCGACTTCGAGTCAGTGCTGAACGAAGTCCGCCACGCATTCGTAGTAATAGAACAGAAGCTCGCGTCGCCAGCGAAACCTGCTGCCGGAAGCAATCGAGGTTAGCAACCGGACCGACGCAGCTTGGGCATGCTGCGAGGCCAGCGCAACTGATCCCAGCCGCGAAGCGGCGAAAGAATGCAGCCCACGGCGCAAGCCTTGGGGAAGAGATTGAGAATCATCAAGCCCGGGAGGGGCGAAAGAAGTTTTAACGAGCGAACTCGGTAGACCGCGATACCAACCGGACACGCGGTGATGAATATGAGTAATATCTTCCAACGCGGAACGCTCCATCTACTCCGGCTCTACAAATGGGCGATCTCCCCAATGTTTCCACCCGCATGTCGCTACGTTCCGACATGCTCAGAATACGCCATGGAAGCCGTCGAACGCTTCGGCGCATTTCGCGGAGGACTGATGTCCTTGGCGCGTCTGCTCCGCTGTCATCCATTTGCGAAAGGCGGATACGACCCGGTGGTTCATCATCCGCGAATGGCCAACGACGACCGACTAACGACCAACGACGGTCACGCATGCCGCCGCGCAATCTGAGGAACTCATAACACTTTGGCCGAATATCAAAATCCTCAACACGAGCCCGGCAGCGAACGCCGCCTGTTACTCATCTTCCTCGTCACGTTCGTCGTGATGCTGCTGTTCCAGCCGCTACTGAAGAAATATCTCCCGGCGCCCGCAGCTCCAGAAAAACAGCCTGCACAGACTCAGCCCGCGGCGTTCCCCGCCGCTGTTGCGCCCGCCGCACCGGTCGTTCCCGCGGTAGCAGGAGCCACCAAGCAGGCTGCGAAAGAATTCGAGACCGTCATCGAGAACGATCTCTACCGCATCACTTTCACCAGCCGCGGTGCTGAAGTGAAGTCCTGGATCCTGAAAAAGTACGACAACGATTCCGAGACTGGCCCTCTCGACCTCGTCAATCCCGCCGCTGCAACCCAGTTCGGCTATCCTCTCTCTCTTTGGGCCTACGACGAGGACCTGCGCGGCCGCCTCAGTTCTGCGCTCTACGTTTCTTCGCTGGAGGGCAGCCATACCGCTCCGGCTACCATCACTTTCGAATACGCGGACGACGTACTTTCCGTCCGCAAGACCTTCAGCTTCGATGACACCTACATCGTGAAAGTCGAAGCCAGCGTCACCTACAAAGGCAGTCCTGCTCCGGCGCTGGTGGCCTGGCCTTCGGGATTCGGTGACCAGACCACCCCGGCGTTCTACGCTGCCGGGCTCATCGACTATCAGTTCAACAAGAACATCGAGCGCCTCCCGATCAAGAAGATCAGCGGCGGCGGCACCGTTCCCGGTCCCTTCCACTGGGCTGGTCCCACCGACCAATATTTCGCTGCCGTCTTCATTCCGGACGATCCCGCTTCCTCCTCGTTGGTGACGCTGCGCAACTCACTCTCTATCCCGCGCGACTCGCAGAAGGACCAGAAGGAAAGAGCGAATGTGGAAGTGCTGGGCGCCGCCGTCGGCAACCTGCATGGCTCCACCTCACAGCGCGTCTTCGTCGGCCCTAAAGAATTGGAAATCTTGCAGAAGGTCCCCGTGCCTGGAGTCTCCGGCGCCGATAACGACCTCAACGGCCTCGTCGATTTCGGCTGGTGGGGCATTATCGCCAAGCCGCTCTTCGTGTGGCTCAAGTGGACCTATCATCACGTTGTCCCGAACTGGGGATGGGCGATCGTCATCCAGACCCTGGTCATCACCTTGCTCCTGCTTCCTCTGCGTATCACGCAGATGAAGTCCATGCTGAAGATGCAGCGCGTTGCGCCACAGATTAAATCCATCCAGGAGAAGTACAAGAAGTACAGCCTGCGTGATCCGCGCAAGGCCGCGATGAACGAGGAGATCAGCGCCCTCTACAAGAAAGAAGGCGTCAATCCTGCCGGCGGCTGTCTGCCCATGCTGATCCAGATGCCGTTCCTGTTCGCCTACTACCGAATGCTCGGCACCGCCCTCGATCTGCGCCATGCTCACTGGCTCTGGATCCACGATCTGTCCGCCGCCGATCCCATCTATGTGTTGCCGATTCTGATGGTCATCAGCAGCCTGGTCACGCAGCGCATGACGCCGCAGGCGGGCATGGATCCGCAGCAGCAAAAAATGATGAACTTGATGATGCCGCTGATGATGGGCTTCATTTTCTTCCGCCTGCAGGCCGGACTGAACTTGTACTACGGAGTCTCGAACGTGATTTCGATTGCGCAGCAAGCCGTCATGAACCGAACGCACCTCGGCCGCGAAATGCGCGAGATGATGGCAAAGCGTGCCCGCAAGAAAGACAAGTAAACTGTCAGCAGCCGGCTCTCAGCTTCCAGCCACGATCAGGAGGAGACCGGCAATGTGGAGATCGGTAAATGTGGGAAGAGTGACGCTTTTAGCGCCGCGTCCGGGCGATCAAGAGATTTGGGGCTTTAGCCCCGGGGTTCGATAGACCCTCTAGTTTTAAGATTTTCGCAATACGAACTCATACTCCAAATCGGCCCAGCTGCTAGCTGACGGCTGATAGCTGAAAGCTGACTCCATGTCCATTCCCGATAAAATCGCCGCCGCCAACAAGATCAACGGATTCCTCCAGGCCGTCGTCAATCACGGTGGCCTCCGCCTCAAGTACCGCATCATCGTCGACCCGCCGCTCCCCGAGAATCGCGATTGGGAGAAGCCCGAAATCCTCGTCGACTTCTCCGGCCCCGACTCCGCGCTCTTGCTCGATCGTGGGGGAGAGCTTCTCCGCGCCCTCGAACTCCTCGGGCTCGAAATGCTTCGCCTGCCTTCCGGCGAGCACGAAAAGATCTCGTTCGACTGCCAGAATCATCGCTCTCTTCGCATCCAGGAACTGCGTGCTGCCGCCACCGTCGCAGCCGACAAAGTTCGCAAAACGGGAACTCCCTATACTTTCAGCCCCATGTCCTCGCGCGAACGCCGCATCGTCCACCTGGCCCTCCGCGAAGAAGCCGACCTCCACACCGAGAGCGAAGGCGAAGGCATGCGCCGCTGCCTGGTCGTCTACCCCAAGGACCAGAAGCCGGCAGGCCGCCCCGCCCCGCGCGCTCTCCCGTAAGGTCTAAAGAACTCGTAGATCCCGCACTTGAATCTTTTGACGGATGGAGCGGGCGCCCATCGCCCACTCGGCCCTCCACAATCACACCTCAATCGTCACAAAGACGGTCCGCTCGCGCAAGAAATGTTCCAGATCCAAGTGGTGCCTCCCACTATTACCAAATAGATTCCTGCCAACCTGAGGCGAAAATGCGCGATTCAGGTATCCCACTTTCGGCGGGAATCCAGCTCAAGGAAGCGCCTTCCAAGCACTGGAACAGCGAATCCTCCCACCCACTAACCAAATTGATTCGTCTCTGGCCCGATTCGTATCTCAGCAAGAGAAGAAGGGCGGCCGTAAAGGCCGCCCTCAGACAACGAATCGCTCTTCAAACAGCCGCGAATAATCGCTGACCGCAGATCTACCGCCCAGCGACCGCTCCCGCAGCAGCTGGCACCGCGCCGGCCATGCTCGCAATCTTCCCGAGCACGCTCTCGAGGCTAGCTCCCGTATCCGTGCAACCATCCACATATGGATGCCGGGTGCCATCGGCGTGCAGCACCAGAATCTTGGTCTCGGTGTTTGCCTTCTTTGCCATATAGGGCAGATGATGGCGGTCGTTCCGGGTCAAGGATGCCCCCAGCACCACCATGTCAAACTTGGAGTTCTTCAGCGCCTCGTCTATCCCCTTGCGTCCCAAGGCTTTCTGGACCGTGTGTCCAGCTTTTTCGATCGCAGCCGCCTGTTTCGCTAAAACGTCCTCATCCCCTTCGCCATAAAGAATTGTAAGTTTTGCTTTTGCCATTCGCTCCATCCTCGCTTGGTACCCGACGCACCGGTACCTGCAATCGACGGTAGCAACCGCCCCGCTCCCAAGAAACGTCACCGAAGACCCATGACGAAGGAGACTAACCAAACGTGCCATTGCGCCCAGCGTCGTCGTCATCCCGGCCGAGCGCGGCCATCGGGGAACGGACTATCGTCCTCGAAAGGCGTCATCCCGGCCGGAGCCGCCTTTCAGGCGGAGGGAGGGATCTTGCGTGCAGTCCCGCAGCATCGCCGATGCGCAGTACAATCGACCACTGCCATCGGGCGGAAATGAGCCATCGCTGCCGAAAGGCGTCATCCCGACCGGAGCCGCTTTTCAGGCGAAGGGAGGGATCCTGCGTGGATCTCCGCCGACTCCCGCATTAGTCCGCAGCATGGCGGCCGAAAGCAACGACCCACTAAACCCCTTCCCCAAAAAGCCCTTCCGGCGATACACTTCTGCGCGGAGGCTTTCCAACCCATGTCTGCCACGATCGTCTGGAGAGCTGTACTCATATCGTTATTGTTGACTCCCTGCCTGGCCGCACAGTCTGGCTCCGCTGCCACTTCCACCACCACCTGCAATCTCGACGATGGACGCCAAGTCTACGTGCGCTACATCCCTGTACCCAGCAACAAGGAGAAGGCTTCCAACGGTAAGCCTTGGTCTCCCGGCGGCACTCCTATGACTTTGTTCACCGAGGCGCAACTCTCTTTTGGCAGCTCGCTGATTCCCGTCGGCGCCTACACCGTCTATCCCATCCCCGCCCGCGGCAACTGGACCCTCGTTGTCAATAAGAACGTCACTGCCGGCGCGGCCTACGACGAAAAGCAGGACATCGCTCGCGCACCCATGGAATCCGCTCAGGTCGAACAGCCCTCGGAAGCTCTCGAAGTAGCCTTCGCCCACGTCGGCCCGCGCTGCACTCTGCGCATCTACGTTGGAAAGACCGCGTCCTTCGCCGACTTCACCGCGAAATGACCGCTCCCGCAGACGCCGAGGGGATCTTGAGTTCGTCCTCCTCAATCCTTCTGATCGCGATGCGTCGCGAAAAAAAAGCCATCCCGGCGGGCGGTCTCAATCGGTTCATGAGGATCGCGTAACCTTAAAATCTCCGTGGAAGAGCGGCCCTTCAAGGGCCGCGTCAAGACGCATTACTTTCGTCGGGCTTTAGCCCCGGTGAAGCTTGCCAGGAGCGGACACTTCTGTCCGCGAACTTGTTCCGCAAGAGATCAGCGAAAGTCAGGACAGATGTCGAGGTGGGAGGACTTGCGCCGAACTCATCTCTCACGCTTCAGGCCACTATTTCGACTCATTTCCGCCGCTAGCCTTCGGCTCCCGCGTTCCCAGCCCAATCACCATCGCCATATCCTTCGGATAAACCACGTCTCGCCCGCGCGCCAGAAAGTGGTAATAGATGGCGGTCGCCGCACCATAAGCTCCAAACCCGCTGGCCACCACGCGAGATCGCGCTGCCAATCCGATAATCGCTCCGACGAACCGGAAGCCCGACGCTCCGTTCGCCGCGCTCCCTCCCAGATCGCCGCCGCCACCGCCGCCGGCGCGCGCATCGCTATCCGGCATCGCCGACCCTACCGCCAGCGCCACCTGAATTCCCGTCGTCAAGTATCGTGTCTTCGGTGTCGTGACCTCCGCGCCGCCTTCCGAGTCCAATTTCAGGTGCTCACCTTTCGCGACCGCGACCCCTTCAAGGCTCGTCTGAACCTTCTCTGCCAGTCCGTTCGGCGGAGCGACTTCGTGAAACAGGATTCGCAAGTGCCCGTTCCGCGCCAGCCTGCGCGCCGGTTGCGCCTGTGTCACTGACCCGCGAATGATGCTTCCCTCTGGCAGAATCAAATGGTCCGACGCGACCAGCGGCTCGGTAATCATCGCCTCCACTGTCTCTCCCTTTTTCGAAGTGGCCGAACCCAGCGGCGTGACCAGCCGCGCATGCACCACGCTTCCTGAAGGCGGAGGAGTCCCGACCGACGTCAACGCCTCAGCCTTGACCGACTCCGTTCCAAAATCCAGCGGATGCACCAAGCTCGCATTGAAACTCGTTCCGGCGTCAATGTACTGGGGATGCACCGGCAGCTGCGCGATCGCCAGCCGCTTCAGCTTGTGCATCTTTCCCGGCTCGTGAATCCTCTTCTGCAGATCGCTCCATTGTTGCCGGATCTGCTGCCTCGTCGCGCTCACCTGCTTCGAAGCTGCATCCTCCACTTTGTTTTTCTTCTCGACTTTTGTGCTGGCCGGTACAAAGCTCAGTACCCCATTCGGCGCCGGAGAAGCCACGGTTTGCATCCCAACCCGGCTCCCGTCGCTCATCACTAGCTCGTCGAATTGCACATGCACCGCGCGCACCGGAGAGAAATTCCCGTCCATCGCCTGCAGCGTTCGCATCTTCTTCGGCACCGCATCGATCGCCGCTATCTTCCCCGTCACCGTCGTGCCCGCGGGAATCAACAGCTTGTCGAACGCATACACCGGCTCCAGCGTCTTGCCTTGGATCGGCTGTCCTACTTTCCGTATGCGCACTTCCGCGTCCAGCCCCACCTTGATCGGAGTCCCCGTCGGCACGCTCATCGGCATCGTTACCGGAGCCGGCTCAACCGCCTGCGTCGCCGCCCCCTGCTTCGGCGGTCCCTCGGGTGGCCGCGTCTTCAGCGTCTGCCCCAAACACCAACTGCTCGCGAAGAGCAAGACAACTCCGCTCGTCTGCCCGAAAAAAATGTGCCGCATCGATGTTCCTCGGTGAGTGATGCTATGGCCTCGCCGTTCGGCGAAGCATTCAAGAAAAGAAACCGCCGTCTAAGCCGTGGGTAAAGCTGGGTGAGACCGGCACTTCTAAGTGAAACTAACTGTTATCTATGAGGTCGAAAAACAAGGAATGGTTGTAACGGTCTTCCCCTGTGTTCCTCTCTGTCCCCTGTGGGGAGAATGTTTCTCCCTCATGCGACAATTCCGCATGCGTCTAGCTCTGATGCTCTCTCTCGCCGCGGCCGCCGGAGCTCAATCCCTGCCGCAAATGCAGAACTCCCATACAACTGAAAGCTTCCGCGGCATCGCCGCGGTCTCGCGCAACATCGCATGGGCTAGCGGAACCCACGGCACTTACCTGCGCACCAATGCCGGCCGCACGTGGACTCCCGCCCAAGTCCCCGACGCAGCCTCGCTCGACTTCCGCGCCGTCGTCGCCTTCTCCGCCGACGAAGCCTTCCTCATGTCTGCCGGACCCGGCGACCAGTCCCGCATCTACCACACCGCCGACGCCGGACAGCACTGGCAACTGCAATTCACCAACACCAATCCCAAAGGATTTTTCGACTCGATGACATTCTGGGATCCGAAGCACGGCATAGTTCTCGGCGATCCCATCCCCGACGAAACCGGCAAACTGAAATTCGAACTCCTGATCACCGACGACGGCCAAACCTGGCATCAACTTCCGCCCGCACAACTCCCCCAGGCGCAAGAAGGCGAAGGCGCCTTCGCCGCCTCCAATACCTGTATCGCGATCCTGCGCTCCCCCTCTGTCATCCTGAGCGCAGCAGGTGCTCAAGCGCAGCGCGAGCAACTGCGGAGTCGAAGGACCCCGTTCCCGCCGGAGGTTCCAGCGGCTCCGCAAGGAATTTCTGCGAACGGACTCGTCCCTGTTTTTTTGGAAGCATCATCGGAGCGGGCCACTTCAGTGCCGCGTCAACCTGGTGAAGATCGGGCTTCAACCCCCGCCGACCCCAACATCTGGTTCGCCACCGGCGGAAAATCCGCCCGCGTTTTCCATTCCCCGGATCACGGCAAAACGTGGGAAGTCTTCAACACGCCTATCCTCCACGGTCCCGACTCCGCCGGAATTTTCTCGATCGCGTTCCGCGACGCGCTCCACGGCGTCATCGCCGGAGGAGATTACAAGCATCCCAAAGACGACGGACCCAACCTCGCCTTCACGCAAGACGGCGGCAAGACTTGGGAACTGTCCACCATCCATCCGCAAGCCTATTTCTCCGCCGTCGCCTACGACCGCAAAGTTCATGACCGAGTTCTCGTCGTAGCCCAGGATTTTCTTCTCGACGTTCGCGTGCCCCATAATCCGCGCCGCATCAGCCCAAACAAAACGCTGGACGCCGGCTTCAACGCGGTTGCTACCATCCCCGAAGGCGGGGCGTTTGTCGTCGGAACAAAAGGCTCGATCGCTCGTGTTCCGTAACAATCTGCAGAGAAATCTTAGGAAGTATGTGGGGACAGCCGCCATCGGCTGTCCCCCGGGCAAAGCCCGGCAACGCAGCATGAAGCAGTCAAAGTAGGTAATAGCAGACGCTGATCAGAGCCATCCACGAAGCGTGGAAGAGCGGCCCTCAAGGGCCGCGTAGAGCTCCCGAAAAAATGACGACTTTAGCCCCCGTGTTACCGGAGCGCATCCTGCGCTTCTTCCTCGCCATCTAATCGAAATCATCCGCATCCAAGAGGAACCATGCCCAAAGAAAACGATCCGAACCATTCCCTCCGCCAACATCTCATCGATCTCCTGAGCGGCGGCAATGCCCACGCCAAATTCGACGATGTCATCAAGAACCTTCCGCCCAAACTCCGCGGTGCAAAGCCCGAAAACTTTCCGCACTCTCCCTGGATGCTTCTCGAACACCTCCGCATCGCGCAAGAAGACATCCTCGACTTCAGCCGCAATCCAAAATACAAAGCTCCGAAATGGCCCGACGACTACTGGCCCAAAAACCCAGCCCCGCCGAGCGCCGCGGCGTGGACGAAGAGCGTCCAACAATTCCGAGCAGACGCGAAGGCGATGCAGAAGTTGGTAGCAGATCACAAGACCGATCTCTTCGCGCCAATCCCCTGGGGCGACGGCCAAACGATTCTGCGCGAAGCCCTGCTGGTGGCCGATCACAACGCCTACCACCTGGGCCAGTTGCTAGACGTCCGCCGCCTCTTAGGCGGCTGGAAGGACTAATCCGTCTCGGTGTTGTCAGGATGACCGGATCCGGACTAGGAAGATCGGCACCCCGGGGGTGCCCCATCCTTGTCGCGTTTTGTGCGACAGAGCCTGCCCCGAGCCTGTCGAAGGGTGGGGATTTTGACCTCCTAAAGCAGTCGGAGACTGCAGCCGCAGATCGGAGTTTCGTATCCGGGCACGCCTTCAGGCGTGCCGTCCAGCCACAAAGCATGAAATCGGCTTTAGCCGCTGCTGGTCGGTCATTCCAGCAGGTTGACAAATCCCAACTCCCGCCCTGAAACTCTTGCCCTGATCCCGACCCAGGAGAAACTCTCTTGAAAAAATTAGCCGGATTCTGGCTGATCGCTCTCTTCCTGCACACACTCGTTTTCGCTCAAACTCCAGCGCCCGCGAACGCCGCGACGCAACCCCCAAAGACCACCTACATCCTCGCCGGACGTCTCTTCGATGCCACCAGCGACACCGTCCGCCAGAACATGGTGATCACCGTCGAAGGTGAACGCATCAAGGCGGTCGCGCTCCGCGCCAGCGTGCAGATCCCATCCGGCGCAACCGTGATCGATCTCTCCCAAGCCACCGTCCTTCCCGGACTCATCGACTGCCACACGCATCTCAGCGCCCGCGCCGACCGCTACAACGAAATCTATCGCTTCAAAGACACGCCCTTCGATCACGCTTTCTTCGCCGTCGTCAACGCGCGCAAGACTCTCGAAGCCGGATTCACTTCCGTCCGCGATGTCGGCTCTCCGCCGTTCCTCGCCGTCGATCTCCGCAATACCATCAACGATGGGCTGATTCCCGGCCCGCGCATCGTCGCCAGCGGCCCTGGCATTTCGATCACCGGAGGCCATGGCGACCTCAACAATTTTTCGCCGCAGACTCGCGTCTCCATGTTCCCGGAAGAACGCAATTATCAGATCGCCGATGGCGCCGATCAGCTCCGCCACGTCGTGCGCGCGCAGGTGAAATACGGCGTCGATGTCATCAAAATTCTCGCCACCGGCGGCGTGCTCTCCAAGGGAGACAGTCCCGGCGCGCCGCAATACACCTTCGAAGAGCTCAAAGCCGCCGCCGAAACCGCGCACATGGCCGGACGCAAAATTGCCGCCCACGCTCACGGCACCGAAGGGATTAAGAACTCAATCCTCGCCGGCATCGACTCCATCGAGCACGCCAGCCTCATCGATGACGAAGGTATCCGCCTCGCCAAAGAACACGGCGCCTACCTCGTCATGGACATCTACAACGACGATTACATCCTCAACGAAGCCCCCAAGTTCGGATTGCCGCAGGAAAACATCGACAAGGAAAGAATGGTGGGCCGGCTGCAGCGTGAGAATTTCGAGAAAGCTGTGAAGGCCGGAGTCAAGATGGCCTTCGGCACCGACGCCGGCGTCTATCCGCACGGCGACAACGCCAAACAGTTTTATTACATGGTGAAATTCGGCATGACACCCGCGCAAGCGATCCGCGCTGCCACCTCCAGCGCCGCTGATCTAATCGGACGCTCGTCTGACGTAGGCACCCTCGAACCCGGCAAATACGCCGACATCATCGCCGTGCAATCCGACCCCATGGCGGACGTCCGCGCCCTCGAACACGTAGATTTCGTAATGAAAGGCGGCACGGTCTACAAAGATTCGCACCACCCGCAGTAATGCGAGACCTAAAGGGTGCCCCACCCTTCTCGCGCTTTTTGCGAGAGGGTGGGGCATTTGACTTTCTTACGCCGGCTTCGGAAAATTCTCCGCCGAAATCCTCCGTGCTTCCCTGTCTCTGTGGTGAGCATCATTTCGTTTCCGAAACACCACTCTCACTCCCTCTCTCCACCGCTCGTCAATCCCCACGAACGCCCACTCAATCTCAGGCGAGATATACCGCAAAATCACATCGGTCGCCGGATGCACATGCAACGCCGGCGCGACCAAAAATAACTGCGGCGCCTCCTCCGACATTTCCCGTCCGCCAAAATATCCAAACTTCAAGAACTCCCCACGCCCTTGATGCCACTGCACCCGCGCCCAATAATCCAGCCCCTGCAGCGGCAAATGAATATCTTCATCCGCTTTCAACTCGATGACTGCCAGTCGCCCCTCGCGCGTCAACGTCAGCACGTCGATCATCGCCCGGTCCGCCGCCGAAAACGCCGGAACCTGTTCGTACACCGGCTCCGACTCCAGCCGCGCATCGATCACACCCACATCCGTCATCACCAGCGACTCCAGCCACCGCTCCGGATGCATCCGAAACAGCCGCTCTCCCCGCGGTCCGTAAGGATGCCGCGTATCCCGCAAAGCAGTGAGTAGCCGTACAAACAAAGCCCAATTCCGATCCTCCAGCACGCGCTCTTCCGCACCGACTCCAAACACGATCTCCTGCTTGCTGCGAAACGTCGATGCCTCTGCACTCATGCGCGCCCGCGCAAACTCCAGCCCGCGCCAGCGAAACGAAATCTCCGCCGGAGACAACACCGCAACCTCGCAATTAGGAAGAACGGTTCGGATCCGTGCAATTGACTCCGCAAATCTCTCCAGCGCCGCCGACTCATTTGTCGCATGGACGAGCCGCGTCGCCACATTCCCCCGATCCGTGCAATCCATCTCCACCACGGCATCGTGCCGTTCATCAAACTCAAACAGCCGCCACTTCGCCGCCGCCCGATTCAGATTCGCCATCCGCTCCCACACCAGCGCCGAACAACCAGCCGGCACAAACAAAAGAAGTCGCTCAACAAAGCACGCACCCGGGTGCCCCATTTCCGGCCGGTTTTGCCGGAAGTGGGGATTTTGACGGCAAACATCGATCCACAGAATCCCAAACGTCAAAGCCGCATCAATCGATCCCTGCGTTTCTTGTGCGTTTACCCCCAAAACCGCGTAAGCCGTCTGCCCCTGCCGCAGCACCCCTCTTGCATAAATCGGACCAAACGATTTCTCCAGATCCACACTCGACGTCAGCCGCGTAACCGCAAAACCCCGGAAACTGCCGTTCGAGCGCCCTCTTCAATTTGTGCTCATAGCTCGCCCGCGCCGCCTTCTTCGCCGACGGAGACCGCCGGTCCCGCTCCCGCCAAATCTCCAGCTTCGTCGGACGCGCCTGTCCCAGCCGCTGCACCGCCAGCCGCAGCATCCCTTTCTTCACTTCCGCATCCAGCACCCGCCGCACCGTATTCCGCTCCGCCGACCACAGATGCAGCAGGCACTTGTTGTACTCCCCTGATATCGAATACCGCGTCTGCGCCAGATCAAACGCGACCGCCCCATCCTTCAGCACGACCGCGCCAGCAGCCTCCGCCAGAAAGTCCGCCACCGTCCGCCCCAGCGCCTCAGGAGTCATACCGCGCATTGTTCACAAACGCCCCGCCGATGTCTGTGACAAATGACCATATCTGCTTCTAAAAGCTGTGGGAAACCGTGTACCCCTGTACCCCGTGTGGTGAAAGGTCTTGCTTCGTCAAGAATGAGGCTATGTGATAATGGCTTTCTGGGGATTTGCCCCCGAGTCCTCACCAAACTCGCCGGCATCTAATCAACGTGGAAAAGACAAAGATCAATAACGACAAAGCCCGCTTCTTCTTCGAGCACTACGGCCTCACCGAACACGACCTCGAGCGCTATCTCTCCGCCGCCCTTTCTGCCGGAGGCGATTACGCCGACCTTTATTTCGAATATCTCTCCTCGACCTCATTGATGGTCGACGAGTCCATGGTCAAATCAGCGAGCCAAGGCATCTCCGCCGGATGCGGCGTCCGCGTCGTCTCCGGTGAGCGCACCGGGTATGCCTATACCGACGATCTTTCTTCCGATCGCATCCTGCACGCCGCCCGCACCGCCGCGTTGATCGCCAGTGCTCCCGCGAAAACCACGGTCACCGGCTTCCAGAAGACCGCGGCTCGCAGCCTGTATCCGGTCACGCTCCCGAGTGTCGACGCTGAAATCAGCGCCAAGGTCGAGCTCGTGATGCGCGCCGACAAAGCCGCCCGTGCCTACGACCCACGCATCAAAGAAGTCCGCGCCAGCTACGCCGACGAACTCCGCAACATCTTGGTCGTCGCGTCCGACGGCACCTTTGCCGAAGACTCGCAGCCGCTCGCGCGCATGAACGTCTCCTGCATTGCCAAGACAGAAAACAACTCCGCCCGCGGCTCCTCCGGTGGTGGAGGCCGCGTCGCCCTCGACTTCTTCTTCAGCGACAAGAATCCCGAATTTTTCGCAAGGGAATCTGCACGTCAGGCGATCCTGCAGCTCGATGCCCGCGAAGCTCCGGCCGGTGACATGGAAGTCGTCCTCGGTCCTGGATGGCCTGGCGTCCTTTTGCACGAAGCCGTAGGTCACGGACTCGAAGCCGACTTCAATCGCAAGAAAACTTCCGCTTTCGCCGGCCTCATCGGCAAGCGCGTCGCCAGCGAAGGGTGCACCGTCGTCGATAACGGGACCATGCCCTGGCGCCGCGGATCGCTCAACGTCGACGACGAAGGCAACTCGACGCAGGAAACCGTGCTAATCGAGAACGGAATTCTGAAAGGTTATTTGAGCGACAAGCTCTCCGCTCGCCTCATGGGAATGGCCAACACCGGCAACGGACGGCGCGAAAGTTACGAGCACATCCCCATGCCGCGCATGACCAACACCTACATGCTCGCCGGGCAGGACAATCCCGAGGACATCATCCGCTCCGTCAAGCACGGCGTCTACGCCGTCAACTTCGGTGGAGGCCAGGTCGACATCACGAATGGCAAATTCGTCTTCTCCGCCAGCGAAGCCTACATGATCGAAGACGGCAAGATCACCGCCCCGATCAAAGGCGCGACGCTGATCGGCAACGGCCCGGATGTGCTGACACGAGTCAGCATGGTCGGCAACGACCTGAAGCTCGACGAAGGCGTAGGCACCTGCGGCAAAGACGGCCAGGCCGTTCCGGTAGGCGTAGGCATCCCGACATTAAAAATAGACCGCCTCACAGTAGGCGGCACCGCCAGAAAAGACCCCGGCGGCTTCATGCAGTAAGAACAGTTTTATGTGGGAACAGCCGCCATCGGTTGTCAGCCCGGCAATTGCTGTTTTGAAAGGGCGCGGCTTTAAGCCGCGCCGCGAGAGTCGAGGTTTGTCATCCTGAGCCAGGCGAAGGATCCCTTGCTGTTCCGCAGTGCCAGCGGCCTTTCAAGGAGTCCTCATGAAATGTCCGGACGATCAAGGCCGGGTGCCGAGAAAGGGAGCATACTGATTAACGTCGCTGATAATTCGGAGCGAAGCGAGGAATCGCCTTCCCTCTGTGTTCCCCAGTACCCCCTGTGGTGAAAGATTTTCTATGACTCCAACGCAACTCGAAACTAGAAACCCCAAACTCGAAACTGACCTGAAAGACATCGCCCAGGACATCGTTGCCCGCGCCATGCGCGGCGGAGCCACCGCCGCCGAATGTGTAGTCCGCGAAGGTGACGAATTCTCCACCCTCGTCCGCCTCGGCCAGGTCGAGACGCTAAAAGAATCCGGCTCGAAATCCATCGGTGTCCGCGTCTTCTTCGGACAGCGCGCCGCCAGCACCTACTCCTCCGACTTCTCCAAAGCCGGCCTCGACCGCATGGTCAGCTCCGCTCTCGAACTCGCCAAGATCACCTCCGAAGATCCCTTCGGCGGAATCCCCGCAGCCGACCAACTCGGCCAGCTCAAAGGCGATCTCGATCTCTACCACGAAGACGTCTACTCGCTCCCCGGCCCCGACCGCATCGACTACGCCCGCCGCGCCGAAAAAGCCGCGCTCGACTTCGATCCGCGCATCAAGAATTCCGAAGGCGGATCCTTCGACGCCGCCACCGGACACAAGGTCCTCGCCAACTCCCACGGTTTCCTCGGCGAATACAGCCGCTCCTACTGCTCTGTCGCCGCAGTCCCTATCGCGCAAACACCCGAGGGAGCGATGCAGCGCGACTACTGGTACTCCGTCGCGCGAACGCTGAGCAAGCTCGACGCTCCCGAAAAAGTTGGCAAGATCGCCGCCGAGCGCACCATCCGCCGCCTGGGCGCTCGCAAAGCCAAGACTGCGAAAGTTCCCATCGTCTTCGATCCCATGGTCGCGACGTCGATCCTCGAGCACATCTTCGAAGGCATCAACGGAGACTCCGTCTACCGCGGCGCATCTTTCCTCGCCGGAAAGCTCGGGCAGAAAATCGCCGGCGACAATGTCACCATCATCGACGACGGCACCATCCCCGGCGGATTCGGCACCAGCCCCTTCGACGGCGAAGGCATCCCGACTCGCCGCACCGTCGTCATCGAAAACGGTGTTCTGAAATCGTATTTGCTGAACACCTACACCGCGAAAAAGCTAGGCCTGCAAACTACAGCCAACGCATCAAGAGGATTGGCTGGCACCCCCGGCATCGGCCCGGGAAATTATTTCCTGCAAGCAGGATCGAAGTCTCCGAAGGATCTGATCGCAGAAATAAAGGAAGGGCTGTACGTCACCGAATTCCTCGGCCAAGGCGCAAATCTCGTTACGGGAGATTACTCCCGCGGCGCCTCCGGCATGTGGATCTCCAATGGAGAACTGGCCTACCCGGTAGAAGAAATCACGGTAGCGGGAAATCTAAAAGAACTCTTCTTCAATATCTCCGAAATCGCCAATGATCTCGAATTCCGCGGCTCCGTAGCAGCCCCCACGATCCGCATCGAAGGCCTAACCGTAGGCGGCGAATAACTCGTGGAGGAGCGGACGCATTTCGTCCGCTCCGCGAGCAAGGCGAGCGCCCCGTCGCCCGGCTCGAATGTTTATGTGGGGACAGCCGCCCTCGGCTGTCCGCGAGCGTAGCTCGCGTGCAATCGCGTACACCAAAGCCCGAAAGCACCGTGGCACCTTAAGAGCCCGAAAAGCAATGTGGAAGAGCGGCCCTTCGAGGGCCGCGTCCAGCCCCCAGAATGAAAAGCTGGCTTCAGCCCCCGTGGTCCTTTGTTGCGGCAGAAATCTGACGAAAGCGGTCCCCCGTGTTCCCCCGTGCCCTCTGTGTTGAAAGATTTTGTACCCCGAAAGCAGTCCCTTGCCTCCGTTCGGGAAAAGGTTTAGACATTCCTTCGCAGCGCACACGGAGACCCCATGAACCGCCGCTCATTCCTGAAATCCGCCAATCTCGCCGGACTCGCCTTCGCACTTCCTCAAACCACCTTTGCCGAGACGCAAAAGAAAACTCCGTCCAGCGGACCCAATCCCAACACGCTCCTCCTCAAAGACTACCGCCCGCGTTCCATCTATAAAGTCCCCGTCACGCAAATCGCGAAGGCGAAATTCCCCATCATCGACATGCACTCGCACCCTTACGCGAAGACCGACGCTGAAATCACCACCTGGCTCCAGAACATGGACGCGGTCAACGTCGAAAAGACCATCATCCTCACGATGGCCACGGGAAAGGAATTCGACGACATCAACAAGAAGTACTCGCAGCATCCCGACCGCTTCGAACTCTGGTGCGGCCTCGATCTCACGCAATACAACCAGCCCGGCTTCGACTCAGCCGCAACCAAAGAACTCGCGCGCTGTCACGACGCCGGCGCTCGCGGCATCGGAGAAATTCACGACAAAGGCAAAGGCCTGCAATCAGGGAAAATCAAAGCCCCCGGCATGCATCCCGACGACCCCCGCATGGACGCCGTCTGGGAAAAAGCCGCCGACCTCCACATGCCCATCAGCCTTCACGTCGCCGACCCCATCTGGATGTACCAGCCCATGGACAAGCACAACGACGGCCTGATGAACGCCTACGAATGGCGCCTCGACAACCAGCGCAACATCGTCAATCTCCCCGGCATGGTCGAAATCCTCGAGCGCACCGTGTCCCGCCACCGCAACACGACGTTCATCGCCTGCCACTTCGCCAATCTCGATTACGATCTCGCGCACCTCGGCGAAGTCCTCGATCGCAATTCCAACCTCCACGCCGACATCTCCGCCCGCTACGCCGAAACTGCGCCCATCCCCCGCTTCACCTCAGCTTTCTACGCAAAATATTCCGACCGCCTCGTCTACGGCACCGACATGGGATTCGATCTCGACATGTACCACATCACCTTCCGCATCCTCGAATCCCAAGACGAACACTTCTACGAAACCGACCAGTTCTCCTACCACTGGCCGCTCTACGGTCTTGGACTAAACGACGAAATCCTCCACCGCGTCTACCACGAAAACGCCGCCAAACTCTTAGCCAGCCGCTCATCCTGATCCCGGCGTCATCCTGAGCGAAGCCCCTTTTCAGGCGGAGCGAAGGATCTCGCGTGGATTCGCAACGAACCGCCGGGTGGGGATGTTGACTTCCTGAATGACCAATCTCCATGGCGCGGGTGCCCCATTTCCGGCCGATTTTGCCGGAAGTGGGGAGTTTGACCTTTGTAAGAGAGTCCTTGAGCCTGTCATCCGAGCGCGAGCCTTTTGCACGAGGGACCTGTGCATTTTGCCTCTTCCAACTCGAAATCGACATTCAAAATCTAACGTCCTACAATCAACTTCATGGACTCCTTCGGCCAGCCCACCACGACCACCGAAGAACACGACTCCAGCCGCATGATCATCATGATCGCGGTCGTCGTCGTCATCGGCATCGCACTGGCTGCGGCGTTGCTCCTGCGCCAGCCTCCCAAGGCTGTTACGGCCCCGTCTCCCTACATCGCGAAGCTCAAGCTCTCCGACTTCAAAATGTCTGCCGCCGAAAACTTCATCGGAGCCACCGTCAGCTACATCGACGGCACCATCGCCAACACTGGAGACAAAACCGTCACCCATGTCATGGTCGAAGTAACTTTCCTGGACTCAATGGGACAGTTAGCCGGGCGCGAACCACTCCCTCTCCGCGTAGTCCGCACCAACGGAGCCTATCTGGAACCGGTTGACCTGAACGTAGCCCCGCTAGCCCCCGGCCAGTCCATGCCCTTCCGCTTAACCTTCGACAGTATTTCCACACAGTGGAACCACCAATATCCCGACCTCACCATCACCGACGTGACAGTGAAATAAAGTGTCAGAAACCTCTCCAACCTTGTCATCCTGAGCAAAGCGAAGGACCCCGTGTAACCACGCACCCGCGCGGCCGTATCGTGAAATTTCAAATCGAAGTTTCCTTCGTGCGCCTTCGTGTCCTTAGTGGCAAAAGTTTTCGTCTGTGAACCCCTGTGCCCTCTGTGGTGAATGTTTTCCTGTCCCGCGTAGAATGTCGATGTGCCAGAAACAAAACCATTCCGCCTAACGGAGTCCGTAAAAGCCGCGGGTTGAGCGTCCAAGCTGAGTCCGGCGGTGCTGGACACGGTGCTTGGGAAATTAGCCCGGCAACACGACCCCAACGTTCTAGTCGGCTTCGATCACGCCGACGACGCCGGAGTGTATCTGATCGCTCCCGATCAGGCTCTCGTCCAAACTGTCGACTTCTTCACTCCCATCGTCGACGATCCCTACACCTTCGGCCAGATCGCCGCCACCAACGCCCTCAGCGACGTCTACGCCATGGGAGGCCGTCCCATCACCGCGCTCGCCCTCGTATGCTTTCCGGATAAAGCGGACATCGAAATTCTCGAGCGCATCCTCGCCGGCGGACTCTCGAAGATGATGGAAGCCGGATGCACGGTGATCGGCGGCCACAGCATCCGCGACGAAGAAACAAAATTCGGCTACTCGGTCACCGGCTTGATTCACCCAAAGAAAATCTACGCCAACGCGGGAGCCAAACCCGGGGACGCCCTAATCCTCACCAAAGCGTTAGGCACCGGAGTGATCTCCACCGCAATCAAGAAGAGACAAAGCAGAGCAGTCCTGGATCGAAGCGGCAGTTAGATCGATGACGACGCTAAATAAGCAGGCCGCAGAAGTAATCACAGCTCATGTGGGGACGGCCGCCCTCGGCCGTCCAGTCGAGCGAAGCTCGACAGCCAACGACAAACGACCGACGACGAACGACCCCTTTCCCATCAGCACCATGACCGACGTCACCGGTTTCGGCCTGATCGGTCACGCCAGAGAACTACTGCTGGCCTCAAATGTCTCAATCAAAATCTACGCGAGCAAAGTCCCCATTCTCGAAGGCGCCCTGGCCTGCATCCACGCTGGCCACATCCCCGGAGGCCTCAAGAACAACCGCGACTTCGCCGAGTGTTTAGTCGAATACGCTCCCGAAGTCCCCGAAGATCTCCGCCTCATCCTCTACGATCCCCAAACCGCTGGAGGCCTCCTAATCTCCACTCCCGATGGTGAAGCGCTAACGCAAGCGCTCAACGCCGCCGGTGTCCCAGCCACAAGAATCGGCGAAGTCCTCCCCAACACCAAACCGCGAATTCAAGTAATGCAATAAGTCGGATCGTAGCGCCGCTCGCCGGCGAGGCAATCCACGGTTAGGAATTAAAGCCGCGAAGCGGCGAAAGAAACTAATCTCCAATCAACTCCAACATCCGCGCCAAATGATGATCATCATGTTCCGCCACAAAATAAAGATGATCCACCAACCGCATCGGAGTCTTCATCCTCGGATGCAACATCGTCCTCGATAGTCCCGTAACTTCGATCCTCGCAACACGCTCGACTAGCAACCCTCGCGCCCTCCGGAACTCCCGAAGAATCTCCTCCAGCGGACGCGCATTATGATTCGCCTCATGCGTCTTCGTGTTTTTCAAATCCGCCGCCGTCATCTCCTCCCCGCCCCGAACAAAATCCTCCACCCGCGCCAGCCACAGCGGTTCCAAATCCAGAAGATGTCCAGCATGTTCCTGCGCCGACCATTTTCCTGATTCTTTCTTCACCAGGATTCCCCTCGAAGATCCGCACAAAAACTCCTCCATCCGCGCCGGAGTTCCCCTCAACCGCGCCAGCAGATTGGGATACAACTCCACCGGAAACGTAAACTCAAACTTCCGCTCAAACCAAGCCGGTACGTTGCCCATAGCCCCTCGATGATCACTCGAAATACAAAGATGCCTCAAATCCGACCCCGACTCACCGAATCAAATAGAAAAGTATTTCGCGGGGATTTTTCCGTCCCAGAGGAACGACCGAACCCCCCTGCACCCTCCGCCCCTCCCCGGCATCTATCAACTAGAATTCTTCCCGCAAGGAGTCATCATGCAATCTCGTACTCTCGGCCGCACCGGCCTCAAAACTTCCGCCCAGGGTCTCGGCTGCATGGGCATGTCGGAGTTCTACTCCGGACGCGACGACGACGAATCCGTCGCCACCATTCACCGCGCTCTTGAACTCGGTATCAACTTCCTCGACACCTCCGATGCCTACGGACCGCACACCAACGAAGAGCTCGTCGGACGCGCCATCAAAGGCAAGCGTGACAAAGTGGTGCTCGCCACGAAATTCGGTATCGTCCGCGATCCAAAGAATTCCAGCGCCCGTGGCGTCAGCGGCAAGCCCGATTACGTCCGCCAATCCTGCGAAGGCAGCCTGCGCCGTCTCGGCGTCGACACCATCGATCTCTATTATCAGCATCGCGTCGATCTCAACACTCCAATCGAAGAAACCGTCGGCGCGATGGCCGAGCTCGTGAAGGAAGGTAAGATCCGTTATCTCGGACTCTCCGAAGCCGGTCCCGACACTCTTCGCCGCGCCGCCAAAGTTCATCCCATCGCCGCGCTGCAAACGGAATACTCCCTCTGGTCCCGCGACCCCGAGGGCAACGGAGTCCTCTCCACCTGCCGCGAACTCGGCATCGGCTTCGTCGCCTACAGTCCTCTCAGCCGCGGATTTCTCACCGGACAGTTCCAGCGCTTCGAAGATCTCGCCCCCGACGACTACCGTCGCCAGAGCCCGCGCTTCCAGGGGAAAACTTTCAGAAGAACCTCGATCTGCTCCGGCGCGTCGAAGAGTTGGCCAAGGAAAGGCACTGCACGCCTTCGCAGCTGGCGCTCGCTTGGGTCATGGCGCAAGGTGACGACATCGTCCCCATCCCGGGCACCAAACGCAGAAAATATTTGGAGGAAAACGTAGGCGCCGTTGAACTGAGGCTAACGAAAGAAGACCTAACCCGCATCGACGAAGTCTTCCCCCCAGACTCCGCCTCCGGCGACCGCTACCCCGAGCACATGATGGCCCTGATCAACGGCTGAAGACTTAAACGAACCGCGTACCCCATCTCTCACAGGGGTGCCCCATTTCCGGCCGGTTTTGCCGGAAGTGGGGATTTTGATCTCACATGGTCGCTGTAATTCTCGTGCCCTTCGTGGCTAAAGAATTTGACTCTCCCCACCAACTCCACCTATCCTGACTCCCGAGCGCGAAGGGCGCCTCCAGTCCGCGGAAAGGGCAGTGCCCACCTTCACCGAAATCATCGAAGGCTACGAACCTTCTTTCAGCCTGACCGCGTGCGGACTCCAGGCATGCACTTGAAAGGAGCTTCGTGTGTTCGCACCGCAAGACGCTCTCCCGTTACCCCCGCGCCCCAACCTCAATCAATACAAAAAGCTCGCCAAGGATTTCGCCCGAGCTGCCAACTCCGCTGCCCCATCCGCCCTCCGCGCTTGGATCACCCACTGGATCGCTTCTCTCGTGAAATTGTCGAACCTCACCATCACTCCGCAACTTCCCGTCAGCATCGACCACTGGACCAGCCAACTCGAACGATTCGCGCGGACCGAAAAATCATCCGCGAAATTGACCCTCACCAAATCTCAATTCCTCCTCGCCCGCGCCCACGGCTTCGAAAGCTGGCCCAAGTTCGCCAGGCATCTCGAATCCGTCTCGCGCGCCAACACTCCCATCTCGAATTTCGAACGCGCCGTCGACGCCATCATCACCGGCGACGCCAAAACTCTCGAAGCTCTGCTGCGTAAGAATCCGAAATTGATCCTTGCCCGTTCGACGCGCGAGCATCGAGCCACGCTGCTGCACTACGTTGCCGCCAACGGCATCGAAGGCTACCGCCAGAAAACTCCGGCAAACGCCGTCGAGATCGCAAAGCTGCTTCTCGACTCCGGTGCCGAAGTGAACGCCACCGCCGAGATCTACGGCAGCGATGCCACTACGCTAGCCTTGGTAGCCACCAGCACCCATCCCGAACAAGCCGGCCTGCAAGAATCTCTGCTTCAACTTCTCCTCGAGCACGGGGCATCTCTCGACGCCAGCGTTCTCAACGCCTGCCTCGCCAACGGCCACCTCCAAGCCGCCGAATTTCTAGGTGCCCGCGGCGCAGCACTCGATCTCGAATCCGCCGCGGGTCTCGGCCGCATCAATGAAGTGAAAAAGTATTTCGATCAGAACGGAGCTCTCGCAGCGAATGCAACGAAAGCCAAACTCGATCGGGGTTTCCTCTGGGCCTGTGAATACGGCCGCGACGAGGTAGTCGAATTGTTTCTGCGCCACGGCGCCGACCTCGAAGCCCAAGCCAACACCGGCCAAACCGCTCTCCACTGGGCCGTCATCGGAGCTCACGTCGGAACCATCAACCTGCTTCTCTCCCACGGCGCAAATCTCGAAGCCAAGAATTCCTACGGAGGCACCGCGCTAGGCCAGGCCCTCTGGTCGGCACTCCATAGCAACAAGCAAAAAGAAGAGGATTACATCCGAGTGATCGAGACGCTACTCAAAGCCGGAGCCCACATCGACGATGACTCCCGAAAATCGCTCTCCGCCCACCCGTGCCTCGCCAACCTACTCAAGTGACAAAAACAAAAAAAGACCAGCCCCACTGTCATCCTGAGCGAAGCGAAGGACCCCATATCACGAAGTTCCCCCCAGAAGCCCCACAAGGAATTCCTACCTCCGGGTGGGGATTTTGACTCCCAAGGATATCAAGTAGCTCTGAGTATCTCGCCGTCCCCGGGTGCCCCATTTCCGGCCGCTTTTGCCGGAAGTGGGGATTCTGACTCCGTATCCCACATTACATCGCTACTTCGGATCTCTGCACCCCTCGCCGCCTACCACAAAATCAGCGTTTCGTTCCACCCCGAGCCGGCCCCCGAGGATCTTTACCGACATTCGCGGACACGGAACATCCAAATCTCATCCTCATCTCCCACCTGATAACTATCTTGATTCCCAAGGCTACCCCGTTCTCGAGGGTGGGGATTTTGACTCTGCAATCGCGAGTCGCGCAAGCCCCAAGAGGGCGCAAGAAGGCCAGCTCGCCGGAACCAAGGGAGTAAACATCCATCCTTCAGCGATAAATCTTCAGAGATGGCAATCATCCTCCCACTTTCGTGTCCGGCAGGGTGGGCCAAAACGCTCGGCGTCGTTCCACCTAATAACCATCTTGATTCCCCAAGAAGCTGCCCAAAGATGAAAAAGGCAGCCAAAATGCCGCCCGTCCGAGAACCGAGAACTGAGTACTACTTCTTCCCCCTCAACATCTCCACCACCCGGTCATAGTCATCCACGTTCGAATACTCAATCACAATCTTGCCCTTCCCCTTCCGATCCCGGATTCTCACCCGCACTCCCAGCATCCGTTCCAAATCCGTCTGCGCCGCCCGCACATTCGGATCCACCCACCGCGCCCCGCTTCCGGTTTTCTTCACCACCTGTCCTGGCATCCCCGGAAACGGATCGAGCAACCCATTCATCGAGAGCACCAACCGTTCAACCTGCTCAATCGACAATCCCTTCTTCACGGCGTACAGCGCCGCCTGCGAAATCTGATCGTCGTTCTCGAGCTTGAGCAATTCCTTCGCTTGCGCGAAATTGATTCTCTTCTCCGCGAGCAGTTGCATCACTTCGCGCGGCAGCTTCAGCAGTCGCATGTAGTTCGCCACAGACACACGCGACAATCCAACTCGCTCTCCAATCTGCTGCTGCGTGAGATTGAAATCCTTACTCAGCACACGAAACGCTTCGGCCTGCTCCAACGCGCTCAAATCCTCGCGCTGCAGGTTCTCGATGATCGTCATCTCGGCTGCCTGCTGTAGCGAAACCCGCCGCACCAGCGCCGGAATGTGCGTCTTGCCGGCTTTCTTCGAAGCATGCAACCGCCGTTCGCCGAGGATTAATATGTAGCGCCCCTCGTCTTCCTCCGAAGGACGCACCATGATCGGTTGCACCACGCCATTCGCTTTGATCGAGTCGGCGAGTTCTTCGAGCGCCTCATCGTCCCCGACATACCGGGTCTGAAAAGGATTCTTGTCGATGTCCGTGATCGCTACATTGATGACGATGTTCCCCGGCACACGCGACTCCGCCTGCGCCATCAGCGTGATCGGCTGGTTGGGCTCCGCGCTCTGAGAAGAATCCAATGTGTGGATAGCAGGAGAATGAAATGTGGGGACAGCCGTCCCCGGCTGTCCGCCCGCGTCAGCGGGCGAGTCGACAACAGCCTGAATCGTTCCGTCGATTTGTTCCCCCACGATTTTGTCATTCCGAACGAAGTGAGGAACCTGCTGTCCGCTCGCACCCAAATCCGCAGCCGACGAAGAAGTATGTGGCGCGGGCACCCCCGCTCGCGTGCCGGCGTTGTTACTCCCGCCAGAATTATTCGCAGTAGCCGGAGGCGTAACCACCCGCGGCCCCGGCAGCAACGAAGCCAGTCCGCGTCCCAGTGCCCGCCGCTTCTCCATCTTCTCTTTCTCCTTCTCCCCCGAGCCCGCCACATTCCCCGCAGCAACCATATTCATCCATTCTCCCAGTCCCAAATGTCTTTTAGAGTCTGTCATCCTGAGCACAGCGAAGGATCCCGTTCCCGCCAGTAGCGCCCGCCGGCCCCGCCAGGAGTTTCCTCCTCAGTCAAGGTTCCGCGCAACCGTATATCGATGTCCATCAATATAATATATAGACAGACATCAATATATTAAGCCGTCTTGTCCATCTCCCCGGCCGGAGCAATCTCCTCGACCGCCGTCTCAACCCCGTGTTCCTCTGTGCCCTCTGTGGTGAAAGGTTCCGAACTCTGTGAGGCCGCAGACGGCTGTCTTTCGATGATCTCCTTCGCCAGGCGTATGTAACTCTCCGCGCCCTTCGATCGCGGATCGTACACCAGCGCCGCCTTCCCATGGCTGGGCGCTTCAGCCAGCCGAATGTTCCGAGGCACCGTCGTGCGGCACAACTTCTCCCCGAAGTAATTCTTGAGTTCAGTCATGACCTGCTGCGCCAAGTTGGTGCGCTCATCAAACATGGTCAGCACCACGCCCTCGATCGCCAGCTCAGGATTGAGCGCAGCGCGTATACGCTCGATCGTATCCAGCAGTTCGCTGATGCCTTCGAGAGCAAAGTACTCGCCCTGCATTGGAATGAGCACCGCGTCAGCGGCGACGAGCGCGTTGAGCGTGAGCAGGTCCAGTGCAGGAGGACAATCCAGCACGATGAACTGGAAGCGATCGCGCAGCGGCGCGAGCGCCTCGCGCATGCGAAACTCACGCGCTTCTTGATCGACCAGCTCAATGTTTGCGCCAATGAGATTCTTGTGCGCAGGAATCAGCCACAGCTGCTCGAGCTCTGTTGTGAGCAGAGCCTCCTCGCCAGTGGCCGCACCCATCAGCAGGTGGTACGAGCTGACGCGATCAGGATCCTTGGCGAAGCCTAGGCCGCTCGTGGCGTTAGATTGCGGATCGCAATCGACGAGCAGCGTATTGACTTCTGCAGCCGCAAAGGATGCGGCCAGGTTGATGGCAGTCGTAGTCTTACCCACGCCGCCCTTCTGATTGGCAACAGCGATAACGCGTCCCATGGAATTGTCAGGAGAACCAGAGTCATCCGCAGCATATGCCGCTTCGCAATTCAAATGCAATGGCGATCTGCTGTGCAAGAAAGCGAATTGTGTGCAAAACGCGTCCAGTGTTCCTGCAGGAACACTGGGGCGGAATTGCTGTTGTGAATTTACAGATTGACCAGGTGTACGTTCCGCCAAAGGAATTCAAGGCAACCCCAGACGGACGAAGTGTTCCCGTGGGAACACTTCCTGCAATGGATCTCGCCGGACTGATAAGTGTTCCTGCAGGAACACTATTGAGAATGTCGAGGTGTGCTCGGATGAAGGTGGCTCGTCACAGATTCACGCGGAGCAGTCAGGCCCTGCTTTGCAGGCGTCGAAAGCCGAAAGTGTTCCTGTAGGAACACTCCCGCTCGTGCGAACTGACCAACCCGTTGGCGCATTGGAGTAGATGTCAATCGCGAGCGCATCCGCAAGCACGCCCACCTAGCTATCAATACGGAGAAGTGTTCCTGTAGGAACACTTTGTAACAGCCAGGTTTTATGTGCTATCAGTTGCTGCATTACGCATTAATCAGAATCAAATCACCACTTTTATAAGATCCATTGATTAAAATGCAGCAATAGTTTCACGAATATCGATCTAGTTCCCACTTAGGTGATGCTCCTGGGGCGATGTTTACTACTTTGGTTCTGGGCTTGAGGGCGTGTTCGTGGCTATCAGCAGGGATCTGGAGTGGGATTGGGGGATTGCTACGGGCGGTTCCAGTCGGAAGTTGGCTAGAGCCTTCTCAGCTTGGGGCAGTTGTGCGGAGCCGATCAAGAGGGCCAGGCGTCCGTTTGGTTCGACTAAGGCTGCGGCGGTCGGGAGAGTCGCGTCGAAGCGCTCGACCGCACGCAGTGTGACTACGCCGAATGAGGCGTGGGGAAGCGATTCGGCGCGGGCGTTTTGTATATCGATGTCCGTCAATGTAAAGGCCCGGGTGACTTCGCGAAGGAAGATTGATTTCCTCTGGTTGGACTCGATCAGCGTGATCGAAATGTTAGGTGCCCAGAGTTTGATGGGAATGCCGGGGAATCCCGCGCCGGAGCCGAGATCGGCGACCACAGGGGCTGAAGCCCTTTCCTTTGCGCCCCTGACGCGGCCCTGAAGGGCCGCTCTTCCACACTCGTCCCCATCACAAACATTTTGTATGGCTGGAGCGCCGGAGCTGACATTAGGGAGATCAGGAGCTTTTACCACAAGGGGCACAGGGGACACAGAGGAAGGCACAGGGAACAGGTGGCGGGCGGCGAAGAGGCTCTCGCCGAAGTGGCGCGTCACGATTTCTTCGGGGTCGCGGATCGCGGTGAGATTCATGCGCGCGTTCCAGCGGAGGATCATATCGATGTACGTCGATATATAAGGAGCGAGCGAGCACGCGCGGAGTTGATCTGCATCCGATTCAAGGAACGGTAACAGGAGTTTGACGATGCGCTCGACGTCCATGCGAACTTCGATTGTAGATGGTTGTTACAGAATTGAGGGGAGACAGAGCGTGCGCGAGCAGGGAGATTGCGGTTGTGGGATACTGGAAGAAATCCTTCCCGTGGCGTCTCGAGCCAGGGGTGGATGTACCTCAAAGTGCGTAAAGATAGCGTGGGAAAAGAGGCAACTCTGAGGTGGCCCCGGGGTTTTAGCAACACAATGTGGCGACCAATTGAAGGGCAAGTTATGAAAAAAAACAGGGGGCCCCTCAACCCGGATTCTGCATCCCAATCAGGCATGAAAGCCTCGAAAAGGGAAATCTTTGACGAGGAATACCGAGTGGTTGCAGTGGAAAGCCAGAGCCTGACCGTGAAAGGCGTTCGCAGCGGGAAGGTACTGACCATTGTCAATCACAACCCGGAAATACCGCTCACTCCGGAAGAGTACCCGCAAGGCAAGCTCATCAAGTTGAGCGATCCCTCCACTTCGCAAGCAAACTAGCCTCGATCGCTACCGGCAGGAACAGAAAACCTTTCACCACAGAGGGCACAGAGGAACACGGGGTGCTCTCCCTCATGGGAGTCTAACCCTTCAAGCCGGGTGCAGCCGTTAGCGACAGTAGATTCCTCTCCTTCGCTGCGCGAAGGGGTCGGAATGACACATCAGGGTTGATCATCGTAGCTCCGCTGGCTTCGCCTTGCGGGACAGCCGGGGCGGCTGTCGCCACATGAACTGGATCGATCCTGAGGGGTTCGACGCCTTACGCGTTGGCGGACAGGAGTGTCCGCCCCACATTTACTTCTCAGACTCAGACAGCGGCGAGAGCGGCTTCGGCGTTTCGGCGAAGCGGGCTGAGGCGGGTTAGTTCAAGATCATCGCGGTAGAAAAGATTGTAGGTGTCGAAGGGGATGAGGCGGCCGTCGGGGTGGACGATGTGGACGCAGGTTTTTTTGACGCTGCGGACGTCGAAGGAGTGGGCGTCGATGAATTGCATGATGATGATGCGAAAAATGTTTTCGTAGGTGATGGCGTCGGGGACGAGAACTTTGGGGAGACAGCAGAGCAGCTCCCGCAACGTGCCTGCGCTGCTTTGCGGCGAGTGATTAGTGGCGAACAGTTTGAACAAGTTGTCGCGGATTACGGGTTCCTGTTCGTACAGAATCGTATTAGCAGCGCCGTTGATGAGAACTTCTGCTGGGATCATGCTGGTGAGGGGAGTGACTTTGCCGTTCAGCTTTAGAGCATAGGCCATCGCAAGAGAATCGGGATGACACGGGACCGGAATCACATCTTCGGGGCGGAAGACGTTGGTCTGCTCAAGAATTTTACGGCGGACTTCGGTGAGAGTTAAACGATCGGTGGCGGGGTTGAAGTTTCGGACGTACTTGCCTGCCTTGGGGAGAGCCCCACTTCCGGCAAAACCGGCCGGAAATGGGGCACCCGCGTTTGTAACGTCACCTGTTTCCGCGGGTGGAACGTCAAAATCCCCACCCTGTCGCAAACTGCGCGACAAGGGTGGGGCACCCTCGGGTACCCAAGTTTCCAGGCGGCCGGCGTCTTGAATCGGTTGGAACGTTACTCCTCGTACGCAGGGTTGCTGCAGCGCGTAGTCGATGATTCTTCCGATTTCGTGATCGTTGAGACCTTTCTTTAGCGTGACCACCAAGTTCGTGTGGATGTTGTAGCGATTGAGTTTTTCGAGAGCGTCTTCACGGATGCGGCGGAGGTCGGCGCCACGAAGCTGCATCAGAGCTTCGCGCTCGAAGGAATCGAACTGCAAGTAGACTTCGAAGTCCTCTTTATAGTCCGCGAGACGGCGGACGAAATCTTCCTCCTGCGCGATGCGGACCCCGTTGGTATTGACCATCAGATGGCGAATCGGACGCGCCTTCGCGAGTTCCACGATCTCAAAGAAATTCGGATGGACGGTGGGCTCGCCGCCGGAGAGTTGGACGACGTCGGGATGTCCCTCATTGCGGACGACGGCGTCGAGCATCTTCTCAATTTGCTTCAGATCGCGGAACTGCTGGCGTTCCGGACCGCTCGCGGCGTAACAGACGGGACAGCGGAGATTGCAGTAGTCGCAAACTTCGACGAGGGTGAGGCAAGAGTGCTGTTCGTGGTCGGTGCAGAGGCCGCAATCGTAGGGGCATCCCCACTTGACCGGAGTGTTGTAGACGAGCGGCATCTCGGGGGGCTTGATGAAGATCTCGCGGCAGCGCCGGTAATAGTCGATGTCGTCGGCGATGAGAACTTTTTCCAGGCCGTGCTGGGGGCAACGTTTCAAGAGAAAAACATTTCCGTCCTGGAATACCGTCTTGGCTTCAACCTTGCGGTAGCAGGTCGAACAGATGGAGAGAGCGACGTCGTAGAAGAGGTACGGACGGGTTTTCGCCATGGGACTGCCTCAGCTTTGGGAGCTTACTTGATCTGAATCAGTTTGGAAACGATTCGCGTTTTATGTGGAGGAAGTCAAAGTCCCCACCCTGTCGCAAACTGCGCGACAAGGGTGGGGCACCCGTCTAGGGTCAATGTTGAAGGCCATTCAGGACTACGACCAAGACTGGCAACAGCGAGGTGTAGAAGACAATGACTACCGAGGCGACGATCAGGCGGGCAGGATTGGGATGGATTCCGGTTTGGCGAATCGCCTTCCAGGCGAGGTAGAGGATGACGATATCGAGAATCCACGGGGCGATGGAGATCAGAGGCGCGGCGACCTGGCCGGCACGGAGAATGAAGGCGAGGAAGGCGGAATGGCCGAAGAGTCCGAGAAGAATGTGGAGCGTCGGAATTACCAAGGCGTAGGCGAAGGCGCGGGGGCCGGGCTTGCGGGCGAGAGCGTAGAGCAGAACGATGTGCGGGGCGATGGCGGCGAGTCCCCAGGCAAGAAAGCCGAAGCGGTAGACAGGAAACGGCACTCGCGGCGAGCCGAGAGCGCCGTACCATCCGACGAGGCCGAGCGCGACTTCCGCAGCGATTTTGGCGGCGATGGCGATTGCGAGTTGCTGAATGGCGATTCGGCTGGCTGGTGAAAGATGGGCGGCGAGGTCGCGGACGCGTGCTGGCGAAGAGCTGGCTGAAACGCCGGTGACGGGTGGAGGGGCTGGTGCGGGCGGGACCGGAGGCGCGGCGACCTTTGGTTCGAGCCTCGGTCCGGACTTCGATATGCCGAGGTTGGATGTGAAGCCCGTTGGAGTTAGGGGATAAGGAGTGGCCTGAGGTTCGCGCTTTCGGAGCATGGTGCGCGCCAAGATGGCGATCACGATGACGCCCACAAGGATGATGACAGCCATGATCCCATAAGCTCCAGCGAGGAAGGGCGTCGGCGTGGGATTGGGGTGATTAAAGCTTCCGGAACTGTTCAGCACACCGAAGCAGATGGCGAGGAGAAACACGAAGGCACAAGCCGCGATCACGAGGATGGCCGTCACGATGATGCCGAGAGTGGCCAGCGTGTTTTCGGCCCAGCGTTCCATAGTATCCATGCCCCGCTCGCAGCTGCGGGCGAGGGTGAATTCAGCGGACGATGTCGCGGAAATAGTAATGCAAGAAGAGCAGGCCGGCTCAATGAATTTCGGTCCGAGGCTAGAGAAGAGGCGGCCTCTCCGAAGGGACAAGGATTTGTTGCGAGAGAATTCCCCGCCGGGGCGGTGGTGGGTGCGAGGTATATGGGGTCCTTCGACTCCGCCGTGACTGTGCTTTGCTTCGTCACGGCTCCGCTCAGGATGACAAGACTTTTCACGCCAGCTTCTCGAATCTCCATCGCCTTCGCGCGGCTCCATCGCCGCGACCGACTTCTCCTTATTCTTTCGGTTATCGCAAAGTGAGGCGGTAAAGGAAGGGCGTCGCGACGTGGATGACGGAAAAGAAGAAGAACGCCACTACTGCGGCGACGATTAGCGAGGAAGGCTCGGGGTGCAATCCGACTTGCTGAATCGCTTGATAGGCCAGGACGAGGATCACGATGTGCATCGCCCAGGGGATGACGAAGAGCGCGAATCCGGCGGGATGGTGAACGTAGTAATAGCTGACCACCGTCAGGCTGAAGAGCGATTGCAGGACCAGCACGGCAGGAACTGCGACGGAATAGGAGAACGCGACACGGTCGGGACGCTTGAGCAGCGCGTAGATCAGAAGAGCGTAGGGGATGTGATAGAGGATGAAGGGCGCGAGCAATGTCAGGGTCCAGTTGTGGGGCTGAAAGGCGCGAGGAGCAGTCCAGAAATGGAGCTGGCCGTAGATCCAGGAGGCAGCGCTGACCACGATTTGCGCACCCAGCGCGAAGACGAGGCGGTCGATGGCTTTGCGGCTGAGGGGAGAAAGATGCAGGGGAAACGATCGCTGGGGCTCGGTGTCCGCGGAAAGCGAAGGAGTGGAGGCTGTAGACGGAGTGGTCGGCGCAGTTTCCGCTGAACGGAAGATGCCGCGGGCCAGGGTGCTGATGACGGCGATTCCCACGATGAGGACGAGCACAGCACCGACGGCATAGCCCGCAGCCTGGTCGGGGTGACGATTGCCAGCAAAGCCTCCTTGAGCGGCGCAGAGCGAAAGCAGGGCCAGGAACAGGCCGACCACGAGTACGAATCCGGCGGTGAGGATGATGCCGAGAGTGCGGAGCGTGTTGGCGGCCCAGCGTTCCATGGATCAAAAGGTCGTGGCTTCCTTGATTCGACGAAAGCGAAGCCAGCGAGCGATATCGCGGGAATAGTACAGCAGGATCAGGAGGCAGGCCCACTGAATTCCTCCGAGGCCGAGGAAGATGCGCGGGTAGGGCTTGATGAAATCGCAGAGAAAGCGGAAGGACATGTAGGCGACCATGAAGAGTTTGAAGGCGTCGCCGGGGAGAAACATGCGCTTTGGTGCTGGTGGATTTCGTTGATCGGGAAAGGAAAAGCAGGTTTCTCGACTCGCCGTCGCGTTCGCTCCGCCTCCCTCGAAATGACAAGGCGTAGTTGTGAGAGAACTCCTTGATGGCCCGGTCCTGGCAGCGGGATGCATGGGGTCCTTCGCTTCGCTCAGGATGACACGCTTTTCTTGCGCGACAATTCTTTCTAGAACAACAAAGAGCAGCGGTATCAATGCGAGCAGGAAGACGATTTCATAGAGTTGCGTGGGATGGCGCGGGATGCCGTCGCCGAAGTCGATTGCCCACGGGAGATTCGATCGGAATGCCGTACGTGTTGTCGGAGAGGCCCGTGAGGAAACAGCCGATGCGTCCGATGGCGATGCCGAGCGCGAGTGGGATGGCGTAGAGATCTCCGGTGGACTGGAGAAGTCCTATGTAGCGTTTGACGAGTTCGACGGTTAGGAGGCCGAAGGCTAGAGCTCCAACGATGGTTTTACCTCCGACGAAGAAGGCGGGGTTGTGCAGGTTCTGCCAGGTGAGTTGCGGGACTTCGAGCCAGAACAGGAGCTTCGCACCGACAGCGGCTCCGGCGACGGCAGCGGCGATGACGGCCCAGCGCAGCGGGGTGACGAGGGGATCTCCGAAACGGCGGCGAAGGCTGAGATAAACTCCGAAGGCGATGAGGTAGGAGAGGCTCTCGAAGAAGAGGTGAGGATGGATGACGGAACGGCCGAGGTGAATATAGACGGGGAAGGTGGCGGGATGGAGCGCTGTGGAGATGGGGGAATTATAGCCACAGGGCGTGATTCGCGTTCTGTAGTCGAGCTGCGGCTCGACGGACAGCCGAGGGCGGCTGTCCCCACATAAACGTGTCCCCACATAGTCTGTCCCCACATAATTTGTTGCACCGCCCTTTGCGGTTGACGAGCGGGCTGTTATTCTCTATATTCAGTTTGTACTGAAAGAAAAGACATGCCCGAGCTGACTGGAGTGCAGAAGCAGTACATCCTTCACTGGGGGGAGATGGGGACGCGGTGGGGGATCAACCGTACGGTGGCGCAGATCCATGCATTGCTGTACTTGTCGCCGAAGGCCTTGCCTGCCGAAGAGATTGCCCAAACGCTGAGCGTGGCGCGATCGAATGTCAGCACGTCGATCCGGGAGCTGGAGACATGGGGAATCGTGCGCGCGGTGCACGTGCTGGGCGACCGGCGCGAGCATTACGAGTCGATGAAGGACGTATGGGAGATGTTCCGGCTGGTGATCGAGCAGAGGAAGCGGAGAGAGATCGATCCGACACGGGAGATTCTGCGGCAGTGCCTGGCGGATTTGGATCCGAAGGAAGTTGGGGCGGATTACACGCGGGAACGGCTCGAGGCCATGGCTGGATTCTTCGAAGCCGTGACGGAATTGTATGACCAGATGAAACGGCTGCCGACGGGGACTGTCAGGAAACTGCTGCGGATGGGGACGAAGGTGCGGAAGAAGGCGAGCTAAGCGGCGAGTTCGGGAATCCTGATACGGACGACTTTCTGCGAGGCGACTCGGGGAAGCCTGTACACTATTGCTACCGCGCGCTAAATGGCGGAGAATTGCGCGGTATTTCTGTGACGCCGGACAAACTTCAGTCGTACCTGCCAGCGGGCGCGGCGCCGTCCAGGAGTTCTCCGATGGCGAAGGACCCGCCCGCCGGATCGCCCGATCCGCACGACGATCTTCACTCTCCACCAGCCGAGACCCGTTCTACAGCGGACACCGACCGCGACAGTGAAATCAATAAAGAACTGCGACGCCTGAACCGCGCTTTGCGGGCCTTGAGCGCCTGCAACCAGGCGCTGGCGCAGGCCAGGAACGAACCGGAGCTGTTGCGCCAGATCTGCGACATCATCGTCGAGGTTGGCGGATACCGGATGGCGGGCATCGCCTACGCGGAGCACGACGAAGAGAAGTCGGTGCGGCCGGTCGCGCACGCGGGATACGACAGCGGATATATGGATACCATCGCACTGCGGTGGTCGGATACGCCGGAGGGGCGCGGGCCGTCGGGGACAGCCATCCGCGAGAACCGGATTTGCCTGTTCAGTGACACGGCGAACGATCCTTTGTTCGCGCCATGGCGGCAAGCGGCTCTGGATCGCGGGTACGCGGCGGTACTGTGTATGCCCCTGCGCGCCGCCGGCGCAGCCTTTGGAGTGTTGGCGATCTACGCGGGTCAGGTGGGTGCGTTCGAGCGCTCGGAAGTGGAATTGCTTGCCGAGATGGCGAACAACCTGTCGTTTGGGATTGCGGCCCTGCGGTCGCAGGAGGAAGGCCGGTCCGCCACCGCAGCGCTGCGCGAAGCGGAGGCGAAATACCGGCAGCTGGTGGAGCAGGTTCCGGCGATTTCGTATGAGGCGGAGTCCGGAGCGCAGGGGCGATTTCTTTTTCTTAGCCCGCAGGTAACGACGATCCTGGGCTACTCACCGGACCAATGCACGTCAGACCCATGGTTCTGGTGGAACCATCTGAATCCCGAGGACCATCCCATCGCACAGCAAGAGGACACGTGGGAAGAAGGCGTGCCGTTCCGTGTCGAGTACAGGATGAGAAGGCAGGATGGGCAGGAAGTGTGGCTTCGCGACGAGGCGGTGGTAGTGCGCGATCCGCAGACCGGAAAGCGCCTGACGCGCGGGTTGCTGATCGACATTACGGAACGCAAGCGAGCCAATGAAGCGCTGCGCGATAGCGAAGAGCGCTACCGGGCATTTGTCGAACAGAGTTCGGAAGGAATTTTCCGCATTGAGTACGATCCGCCGGTTCCGTGCGAATTACCGGCTGAGGAGCAGGTCCGGCTGGGTCACGAGGGCGGCTACATGGCGGAATGTAATGACGCCATGGCCAAAATGTTCGGGCGGCATTCGGCGCAGGAGTTGATGGGGAAGCGGCTTACGGAGTTTCTGATACTGCAGGACCCCAAGACGCGGCAGTTTATGGAGAGATTTATCCGATCGGGCTACCGCATTACCGATCAGGAATCGCACGAAGTGGACGCGCAGGGCCAGAAGAAAATTCTTCGCAACACCATGATCGGGATTGTGGCCGATGGATGCTGGGTGCGCACCTGGGGTATCTCGCGAGACGTGACGGACCGCGTTCATCTCGAGGAGCAACTTCGGAACGCGCAGCAACTGGAGGCGATTGGGCGGCTGGCGGGCGGCGTAGCGCATGACTTCAACAATATTTTGAGCATCATCATGGGGCACGGAGAATTGCTGCTGGGGAGCGGCGTCGATGAACGCACACAAACCGGTCTGGAGCAGATCCGGCGGGCAGCGATGCGGGCGGCATCGCTCACGCAGCAACTGCTGGCGTTCAGCCGGAAGCAGGTACTGCAACCGAAGGTGCTCGACTTGAATGTAGCGGTGGCGGACGTGCAGAAAATGCTGGCGCGGGTGATTGGCGAAGATATCGAACTAATCGCCAGCCTGCATCCGTCGCTGATGACGGTGAAGGCCGACCCGGGACAAATCGAGCAAGTGCTGATGAACCTGGCGATCAACGCGCGCGATGCCATGCCGCACGGAGGCCGCATCAGCATGGAGACCGCGAACGTGGAGATCACCGCCGAGCAAGGACGCGATCTCGAACTTTCCGCCGGACGATATGTCATGCTGCGCGTGACCGACAGTGGACACGGGATCGATTCCGCGAATCTGCCGCACATCTTCGAGCCGTTTTTCAGCACGAAGCCGCGAGGCAAGGGAACCGGACTCGGGCTGGCGATGGTCTACGGAATCGTGAAGCAAAGCGGCGGAAGCATCCAGGTGGACAGTGAAACCGGGCAGGGATCGATTTTCCGGATCTACCTGCCGGCGGTTGAGGAGACTGGCCCACGCACGGAATTGGACAAGAACGGGCAAATCGTCACCGTGGGCGGAGACGAGACCATTCTGCTCGCGGAAGATGAGCCCGACCTGCGCGAAGTGACGCGCATGTTCCTGCATAGCTTCGGGTATCGCGTGCTGGAGGCGTCGAACGCCGAGCAGGCCATTCGGACTGCGGAGCTTTTCGCCGGGCCCATCCATTTGCTGCTTACCGACGTGATCATGCCGGGGATAAGCGGACGGCAGCTCGCGGAGAAAATTCAGAGCCGACGTCCGCAGACTCGAGTGGTGTACATGACCGGCTATACGGACGACATGGTGGTGGAGCACAAAGTGCTGGAACCTGGCGTGCAGCTGTTGCAGAAGCCTTTCACGAAAGTGGAGCTTGGAATGAAGGTTCGGGCGACGCTGGATGCGGGAAAGGCAGCGAACAGTGACCAGTGAGCAGAAAGCATCATGCAACCGCGATTGCGGCTACCAGATCAAGCGTGACGAGCTTGATCCTCAAATCACTCACCACTAAGCACTCGCCGCTGTAAAATTGTTCCCGGTCTTTCATCGCGGTACATTCCTATCCATAGGCAGACATCCATGACTCAGCAGGAAGGTGGCGGAATTGTGAGTGAAGCAGGGGCAGAGAAAAGAATCTGGGTGACGGTGACGGGACTGCCGCTGACGGTGAAACTGAATTGGCCATTCCATCAGTCGACGTCGGGCGCGGATTTCTGGGTGCTGCATGGCGATCTTCACTTGGAAGGGTCGGATGGATTACACGCGACGGTGGCTGTGAATCTGTCGCTGACGGTGAAGGAAGTGATGCCGTCGCTGGAAGCGCGAGATGCGGAGGCGCCTGTCATTAACGCCCTGCGGAAAGAGGTGGACCGCCGGCAGATTGAGTTTGTGAAGTCGGGGAAGCTGTTACCGGTGCCGTTTTCAAGCCGCCATTACGACTTCAAGCGGCGGCAATGGGTCTTTGGGAAGGCCAGCGACGAGGCGATGGCGGAGTTCATTGAGCGCAAGGTTTACTGGCAGACGAAGCTGGGAGGAAAATCCCCACTTCCGGCAAATTCGGCCGGAAGTGGGGCACCCGGGCGGGTGTGGATTGGGGATCCGGCGGAGGCGCAGTACCTGCAGACGAGTCCGCATCACATGATTGAAGTGGCAGCGCGGCTGGTCGCGGCGCAAGGATTGCTGCGGATCGAGGGCGAATGGGCGGAGGCGACTCCGGGGCTGATGAACCAGGCGGAGCGGTTCGAAAATGCGCGGAAGGCGGCGATTGAGGAGTTAGAGAAGAAGCACGCGTTCGAGAGGGGGTAGGTCCCGGTCCTTCGCATCCTAATTCCTGGGTTGCAGCTTACGCGTCGCTAAAGCGCCCGCTCTTCCACATTTCTTTCCGACATTTCTTTCCAACTACCCACTGATAACAACTATTCTTCCGCCGTTTTCCGTGAGAATAAGCCCCAGCAGAACTGCGGGGCGCTGGCGTAATTCACCTGCACCGGCACGATGGCGGCGATGCTGTAGTACGTGTTCAAAAAACTTAACGCGGCGCCGACCGCGTACAGGGATTGCGCGATCACGATGCGGCGGATCACTGCGGCGTGAATGTCGGCGGGCACGTCTTCAGCGAGAAGATGCGCGCGCGTGGCATAGCTCCAGCTCCAGTACAGGGTCACGCCGAGTAACAGGATATTGAACCAATAGACGAGCAGGGCCGTGCGATAGTGGATGAACTCGGCAAGCAGCGAGGTTGAGAACGGCGTTAAAGTGATAGCGCAGAGAAAGGCGATGTGAATCCAGGCGAGATTGCGGTCGGCGCGGGCGAACTGGTTGAGTTGGGTCTGCTGGCCGACCCAGAAAATGCCGTTGGTCATCACGCTGATCAGAAAGATCACCTGCCGAGGCGCGAGCACGGCCAGGGCATGCCAGAGATCGCGCTCGGAATGGATGGCCTCCGCCGCGGGCACGCGGAGATCAAGCACGAGCAGGGTCATCGATACGGCGAAGATGCCGTCACTGAGAGCAGCCAGGCGTTCGACGCTTTGTCCGGCAACACGGTTGTATAGAGAGCGCATCGAACAGAGTTTAGCGGGTGGCGGGGATTACCGGCAAAACTTGATTTCGAAGGCCGCGACGGACGCGGAAGGTGAGAATTTTGGGGAACGTGTGCTTGGGGTGGATCGGAGTGCGCCGGGCTCTCCTCTGCATTGGATTGTCGGCCATGATCGTCGGCCCGCTCATGGCGCAAGATACGCCTGCTCCACCGCCATCGGCCCCATCTGTACCGGAGCCACAATCGCCGCAAGATCAAACGTCGCCTGAAGAGAAAAAAGATGAGAGCACAAATCCAGCCCAGGCTGCAGCGCAGAAGACCAGAGATGTGACGATTCAGGCTGCGGAAGCTACGAAGAGAGTCGGGAAGCAGGCGCTGTTCAAGGCACGCGACTGGGAGACCGGATGGTTCACCGGAGCGTACGTAGAAAAAGGACGAAACCGAGTTCCGATGACCGCGCAGCAGCGACTGGATATTTATTTGCAGCAGACACTCGTAAGCCCGAGCGACTACATGAAACGCGTGTTTGCGGCGGGGATCGATCAAGCGCGCGGAGTGCCGTCGCAATGGGACGATGGATGGGGTGGTTACAGCGAGCGCTTCGCTTCGCGCGAAGGCCAGTTTATTTCCGCCAACAGCCTGGCCGCGTTGGGTAATGCGGCACTGCGCTATGAACCGCGCTACGATCAGTGCAGGTGTTCAGGCATCTGGCCGCGCACCAAGCATGCCATCATTCGGAATTTCTTGACTTACAACCGGAGCGAGCAGGAGTTGCGTCCGCAGTGGGCCCTGTACGGCGGAGCGTTCGGCGGCGGACTGGTTTCGAGTTCGTGGAAGCCGCATCCGCGCGACATGTGGAGCGATGGCGCGTACGCCATGCTGGGGCAGGCGGGCTACGGCGCGCTGCTGAATTTCTTTATCGAGTTCACCGGCGATATCAATCGCAAAATTGGCGCGAAGAAACACCAGCCTCGCTAGTAGCAAACTACACAGAAGTGCTAAGAAATTTCCTGCTCACTTTCTCGAATTTTCCCCCACCCCAAAATCGGAAGCGGCCTGATCGCAGACATGAATCGTGAATGATTCAATGATCAGGGGCAGTTCTCGGGTAAGCATCATGCGGGGATCGCCCCCTCGTGTGGTGTGTCAACCTGATCTTTACAATCCTGCCCCCATTTTTTCTTTGGAGTAAAGTTCTCGTCCGCGTGCGCGGCAATGACCGCGACGACGACGCTCCGCGCGCGTTATGTGGTCGAAGGCCGGACGGCCTGCGCGACAACCACGCCCAGCGTGAGCAGCGACATCAGAGAAATGATGCCGAGCGAGATCACGCAGTAGATGCACCACACGCCGAGGACATGGGCTTCGATATTGGCTAGATATAAAGAGAATGCCAGCCCGCCGAACGTGGGAATGATGAGCAGGCGGTAGGAACGAAAGAAGGAGAGCAGGGCCATGAGGATGTATCCGGCGATGCCGACCGTGGCGACGGGTACGGGCCCGAGCATGGCGAAGCTGCTGTGATTGACCACTCCGCAATCCCAGTGCTCGTTGATGCTGCATGGGGAGTCTCCGTATTCGCGGTAGTGTTCGCGCAGGGCGAGCGAGGAGACGATGATGCCCATGAGGGAGAGGATGAGCAGGAGATATTTCATGGATTGTTTTCGCTCCTCTAAGTCGGGCGAGCGCGCCCGGCCAGACCGGGGCTAAAGCCCAAATCAATTCAACCGGCTTACGCCGCGCTAAAGCACCGCTCTTGCGCCATTACGCGCGCCAAAGCCGCTCTTCCATCTAGGCGGCGCTAAGCACTCTTCTACGGCAGCCGCCGGCTAGGACTTCTGCGCGCTGGCGGCGTCTTTTATTAGATCAGAAACCTGCCAGTCGCCGCCGTGATACCACTTCACAATCTTGCCATCCGTGCCGATCACCGCTGTGCTGAGGTTATGAGTGATCAGTCCGCCTTCGGGCTGAACCGTGAGGGCGAAGAAGTCTGCGATTTTGGGCAGATCGGCGGCACGGGGCGCGGCGAATTGCCACCGGCGGAACAGCGCTGCGTCGTGCGTGTGCGCCACCGAGAAGCCGTACTCGCGCAGGACTTTGGGCGTGTCGTGCTCGGGATCAAAGCTGATGCTTAACAACTGCGCGCGGGCGAGCGAAGGATTCTGCCCGAGTTGCTTATAGATTTCGTCGAAGTTGCCGCTCATGCGCGGGCAGAAGTCGGGAAACGGACAGCGCGTGTAGATGAACGTGACGAACACGACCTTGCCGCGATATTGGCTGAGCGAAATGGACCTGCCGTCCTGGTCGGTAAGGGCGAAGTCGGGAACGCCTTCGCCGGGGGCGGGCATGTGCAGCGAGTTCGCGCCCTGGGCCGGCGGAGCCTTCGCGTGCGCAGTCACTTTGACATTCTCCAGCCAGTAGTCCGGCTCCGCATTCTCATCCTTCGGATTCGTCTGAACGACTACCACCACGGCGGAAATGGAATCTCCGGGCGAGAGCTGTTTCACCATCGACGGAGGCTTGATCTTGTATGCCATCGCCATGGCGTCCATAAAGCCGGGAATGTTGTCGCCGTCGATGAGGGCGGATGCGGCCTGGCTGTCGATCGAGATGACGCGACCGGTGAAGGGATGGCGCTTTGCCGCCGGCGTTTTCGAGCCATGGCAGGAAGAAACAAGAAGAGATCCGGTACAGAGCAGAGCGAGCAGCAAAATGCGGCGAGTACGGTGGTTTGGCTTATTCACGTCGTAAACACTTTATCGCGGATGATAACTTCTTTGCTATGTCAGGAACGGTGGCCCTCGGACCGGGTGAAAGCCGCGCCGCTCCTCGGAGTCGCAATTGATCCGCAGATTTCCCCGCAGTATAAGACATTCTGGAATTAACCTTCGTTCAAGAATCTCTTGACATGGATGTAAAGCGTGCTTTACATTCTGATATGTCAAGTATGCTTGACTTGGAGGGGCTCGATGGACTGCAACAGGAAGCGCTATTTACGGGAATTCGGCGGCTCGATGGCCCTGTACACGGTGATCGTCCCGATCTCGATGCGGCTGTTGCGCGGGCACGAGCACACGCCACTGGGATATTGCATCGCCTTCCTGCCGATCATCCCTTCGGCGCTGGCGCTTTGGGCGTTTATGCGAATGTTTCGGGGGCTCGATGAATTGCAAAGGAAGATCCAGTTTGAGGCAGTTGGCTTCAGTTTCCTGGCCACCTGTTTCATCACGCTCACGTGGGCCTTTCAGCAGAATGCAGGCTTGCCTCGCTTCGATGTAAGTTGGGTTGCGCCCTTGTTGATTTTGCTTTGGGGACTCGGCCTTGGCATCGCCAAGCGGAGGTACGAGTGAAGAACAGCGTGCGCGATCTGCGCGGCGAATTCAACTGGACCCAGGCGGACCTCGCCGAGAAGCTGGGCGTGTCGCGCCAAACGGTGAATGCGATTGAGACGGAAAAGTACGATCCCAGCCTGCCACTGGCTTTCAAGATTGCGAGGATATTCCGGAAGCCGGTGGAGGAGATTTTTAAGCCATAACGCAGGGACTTTATTTTTGCTCGATCAACATTCCATCCCGGAAAGAGAATATCTTTTTCTCACCGGATGGCAGCGTGACGATGGTCTGCAGGACATCGCGCTCTTGCTGTTTGTATTCGTAGCGATAGGTCTGGCCGTCGGCGAGCTGTTGTTCGGAAACACGTCCCCACAAATATCTGTTGTGAAGGAGGGTCTTCCCGTGGCCGTCGAGAACTGCGGTGAGCAGCCAGGGATCGTATCCCGCGTCGTTCATGAGAGGCGCGTATTCGAAGCGGTATAGAACTCCGGACTCGCTGGAGACGGTTTCGAGGTGTCCGCCGCGATCGTAGGAATATTTGCGGACGTGGCCATTCTCGTCGCCGGCTTCTGTGATGCGATCGGAGAAATCGTAGTCGAAGGTAATCTTCTGGCCGCCGGGAGAGACGAGCTCTTTGAGGTTGCGGGTCTTGCTTCGCTTGAGTTCGATGCGATGGCCCTGGCAGTCGTCCATCGCGGTGGGAAGCTCCTTGCGCGTAGGTCTTCGAGTAGTATGCTTCGGGAAAATAGAACCTGCGGCCGTCCCGGAAAGTCAGGGTCCAACCGTTGCCGTTCCACGCCATCATCGCGCCGTAAAATTCCGACGACGTCTGGGCATGGCGGAAGACCGCATCCGCGTAACCCGTCCCCTTTGAAATGCGCGGCAGGTAGACCTGGTACCAGTCTTCCAAATTAAGGTTCGTGTAGGTGTAGGGAAATCTCGTGCCGGTGGGGCAGATGTCGTAGGGATGATTGCCACCGATCCCGAACGCGCGGCTGTGATTGTCCCAGACGATGTAGGTGCGCGTCAGGGATAACGGCATCACGTCGGGAATGAACAAGTCTGTCTGCCGCAAGATGAATCGCCCGGTGTGCAAATCGACTTCGAATTCGTTCACAGGCTTGTCGTGGCGCACGGTCGGGGGAATCATCGCAATCGATGCCTGGAACTTCGGAGGTGTCGATTCGAGATCGGATGAAATCACCAGGTGGGGATAGGATCCGTCCCACGCGGGAGAAGAATCGGTGAAAGGCAGCAGCTCTACTTTCACTACACGGGCAGGCCACCAGAACATGGCCGCGGCGACGGCAAGCAGGACGGCGAACAATCCCCACTTCCATAAAGGGCTGCGCCAGAACGGATTGCTGCCGCTATTCACAAAGACTCCGATAGATAAGCGTGCCGCCTCGCCGACGAAGTAATGTGGCTCGACCGACCGTGGGCCTCTAATATGGCAGATATGACCGCTGGGAAGCACGACAAGCTTTCTCTGTTCCGGCTGCCGATTATTCTCTCCGCGATTCACCTGGTCCTCTTTTTGATCACGATGCTCTCGGGATTGAAAACAGCGAGCGGCGGGAATCCTCTTTTCTGCGTGGACTTGCCGGTGTCGCTGCCTTTGGTTGCGGGCGACGATACCTGGACAGTCGTCGCCGTAGGAATTCTGGCGACGATCTGGTGGTTCTTCATCGGCCAAATAGGATGGCTGAGCAGGCAGGGAAAAATCAGCCGCACCGTGTCGGCGGCCGGAGCCGGCCTCGTTCTTCTGATCTGCGCCGCGGCTGCCTACGCGATGATCAGCCAATTCGTGCTGATTTCGCGCGACCCGGACTTCTCGACTATAGACGCCGTGATCTATATGTTCGCGGCGGCACTACTGGCTGGAGGGTTGATCAGCGCTGGATATGCCGCACGCGCCACGTTCAAATCTACCAAGCGCTGAAAATCCCCACTTCCGGCAAATTCGGCCGGAAGTGGGGCACCCGGACTGCTTCGAATCCTCTCTTATATATCTAATCCCAAGCCTATTTCGGATCCCAATCTTTATTTCGGATACCACTCGAGCAACCGCACTTCGATGCCGGTTCCTTCCAGCGCTTTCTGAAACACGGAAAGATCGGAGCCGCGGTAGTGATAGGGGATCACGATCTTTGGATGGAATGCTTTGACCGCGTCGGCCGCTTCTTCGGGTGGCATGGTGTAGGGCAGATTCATGCAGACGAAGGCGACGTCGATATTCTTGAGCGCGCGCATCTCGGGGACGCCTTCGGTGTCACCTGAGAAATAGAAGCGCTTGCCGCCATAGTTGAGGACGTAGCCGTTGCCGCGTCCCTTGTCGTGGAAAAATTTGCCGGGAGTGGGGCCGCGCTTCAGGTTGTAGGCGGGGATGGCTTCGACGGAGAACGCTCCCCAGACTTTGGTCTCGCCGTTTGCGATCGGCTTGGCAGTCGTCACAGTTTGAACGACAGCGGGGGGAGCGAAAATTTCTGTGTCTGCCTTGCTGATTTCTTTGATGGAGTCGGGATCCATGTGATCGCCGTGAATATCGGTGATCAGGATGAGGTCGGCCTTGGGAAGTCCAGAGAGCTTCGTCGGCTTAGCCGGATCAAGATAGATCGTCTTGCCCCCGGCCTCGATCAACGTGCTCGCGTGGTTCAGGGGAGTGATCTTGACCGGCCCGGCGGAGGTGGGGAAGGTTTGGGTTTGGGCGGCAGCGGTGTGAACAAAAGACGCCAGCGCGACGAAAAGGGCGGCGAAAACATGGCAGGCAGCGAAGAAGGATTTCATGGGAACCTCGCAACGATGCTTGTATTTCAAAACTCAGCCGGCTGTCAATCGGTCCCGATCTTCAAGATTGCCGAATCCGCAGTTCGCCGGATAAGGATTTCAAGGCTTAAGGTAGCGCTACAATCTGTCGTTGGGATAATAGACGAACGCAATGACCGACGAATTGAAGAATCAAGGGGTTGAGCGAACGGCTGCAGAAATCGGTGAGATTCTGTGTCGCGTCGATTCCTTGCCTGTTCTGAATTCGAGTTCTGAAGACGAAATCCTCGGCTACGACGAGAGCGGAGTGCCCGCCAATGTTAAGACTTCCTGATCGCTAATAAAATGAAGCGCAGTTGAGCTCGTCATTCATTCCGAGTAGAACGAAACGGTTCGACTTTGAAACCTACTCTTCCTCTTCCTTTACGTCGCCGCGCTGGGCTTTGGCCTTTTCGATGATCTTTTCCTGGAGCTGGCCCGGGACGACGTCGTAGTGGTTCATTTCCATGTTGAAGCTGCCGCGGCCCTGCGTCATTGACGTCAGTTCGACGCCGTAGGTCAGCATTTCGGACATGGGCACTTCGGCCTTGACGACCGTGTTGCCGCCTTTGTTGTCCATGCCCTGGATCCGTCCACGTCGGCTGTTGAGATCGCCCATGATCGATCCGGCGAAGTCGTCCGGGACGGTGATCTCGACCGCCATGATGGGTTCGAGCAGCGTGGGTTTCGCAGTCTCCATCGCTTTGCGGAATGCGATGCGGCCCGCCATCTGGAACGACATGTCGTTGGAATCCACGTCGTGATAAGAACCGTCGTAGAGGACTACGCGAAAGTCCACAACCGGGAAGCCTGCCAGATGCCCGCGCGCGGCTGCGTCCTTGATTCCCTTTTCGATGGCCGGAATGTAGTTCTTGGGAATTGCGCCGCCGAAAATATCGTTGACGAATTCAAACTGCCCACCGCGCGGCAGCGGCTCCATCTTGATCTTGCAATCACCGTACTGGCCGTGACCGCCGGTCTGTTTCTTGTGGCGTCCCTGGACGTCGGCCTTGCCGCGAATGGTTTCGCGGTAAGGCACCTTCGGCGCTTTCAGAACGACTTCGGTGTGATAGCGCTTCTTGAGCTTTGCGACTACGACTTCGATGTGCTGCTGTCCGGTGCCCGCGATCAGAAACTCCTGGGTCTGCGGATCGCGGAAGAAGCGGAGCATCGCGTCCTCTTCCATCTGTTTGTGCAGGCCGGGGCCGAGCTTGTCTTCGTCGGCGCGGCTCTTGGGCTCGATGGCGAATGTGATTGCCGGCTCCGGCAGCTTCACCCGCGGATATTGAATCGGCGCCGACTTATCTCCCAAAGTATCGCCGGTCAAAGTGTCTTTCAGCTTCGCGACCGCGCCGATATCACCCGCATGCAATTCGTTGATCGGAATCGCCGTCTTGCCTTGCATGGTTGAAATATGTGCGAATTTTTCCTGCGGACCGCGGCTGTAGTTCACCAGCGTCGCATCGTTCTTCAGAACTCCAGAGAACACTTTGAAGTAGGAAATGCGGCCGGCAAACGCGTCGGAAACGGTTTTGAATACATATAAGGAGACGGGCTCTTCGTCGCTCTCGTGGCGCTTGGGAGCGTCGCCGTTCCCTCCGGCCTCGCCCTGTACCCACTCGTGCTCGGAGGGCGCGGGCGTGTAGTCGACGATGAAATCCATGATGCGGTCGGCGCCGATGTTGCCCAGGCCGGAGCTGAAGATCACGGGGAAAATCTTGTCTTCGCGAATGGCGTTGTGCAACGCGGGAATGAGATCTTCTTCGCCGAGCGTGCCCGCTTCGAAGAATTTTTCCATCAGCTTGTCGTCGCCTTCGGCGACCAACTCGACCAGCATCTCGTGGGCTTCCTGGACTTGCGCGCGCATGCTGGCGGGGATTTCCGTCTCTTTGCCCTTGCCGTCTCCGCCGAGCTCGTAGGTGTAGGCCTTCATGCGTACGAGGTCGACGACGCCGGTCAAATTCTTTTCGCTGCCGATGGGCAGCTCAATCGGAATCACATCGCGACCAAAGGCTGCGATCAAAGATTCCATCACGCGCTCCGCGTTGGCGCGGTCGCGGTCCATGCGGTTGACCACGATCAGTCGCGGCGTTTTGTATTCTTCGCAATAATTCCAGACACGCTGGGTGACGACTTCCACGCCGGCGACGCCATCAACCACGACGATGGCGGCGTCGACCACGGGCAGCACCATCTTGGCCTCGTGGACGAACATGCTGAACCCGGGGGTGTCGAGAATGTTGATCTTTGTCATGCCGGCGGTCGTGCCCCACTCGACGACGGCAACGCCGGTTGAGATCGACATTTTGCGGGCAATTTCTTCTTCGTCGTAATCGGTGGTGGCCGATCCGTCGTCAACGTGGCCGAGGCGCTGGGTTGCGCCCGCGGTGTACAACATGGCCGATACCAACGAGGTCTTACCCGCGTGCCCGTGGCCGACCATTGCGACATTCCTGAGGTTTGTTCCGGAATAGACTTTCAAGTTGGACTCCTTCCGGCAGGCGTGGGAAGGAACGGCCCATGAAGAGGATGAGAGCGGAACAGGCCACCCAGCATTCCTGCCAAAACAAAGGATGCTACCACGCGGGAAGCAGGAGCCTCAACCGGCCCGGGCCCGTTGGGTTGTGAGCGACCATCCGCGTAGACCGAGAAAAGCTGCACCATGTTTCGGCGCAATGACCCGGTTTAAGCGGCCCGATAGTGCCATCCCGCAAAAAGGACTTTTTAGGGTAGGATGTTCCCCCATCGCCGCTCGTAAGGGGAACAGTATGGCTGAGCTGGACAGTACCCCCTCCGCAACCCCAGAAAGCACAGTGCCTCTCCCAGTAGCGGGAACGTCCGCGCTTGCCCCACAGGCCTGCCCGCCGCAACCAAGCGCCGAAGCGCTCACAGAGACCGGGGATGACTCGGTTCGTCGCTCGAAATGGAAGGTGCCATTTCTCGCCACGCTGGGTGCGGCTTTCGGATCTCTGATCGGGTCCGGCCTTTACGGTGAGCTTTTTCCTAAGCCGGACGATCCGAGGCCGAACCTTGGGGAGTTTCTGATCATCGCCGTGGTCATCGGAGCCGCCGCCTATTGGTTCTTTGATCCTCTGATGGAGCTGGTGCAGGGATGGTTCGGTGTTCCTCCCCGCGAGATCCCCAAAGAGCGCAGAATCGTGACCACCGGTGCTGTCGTTGTCGCGACCCTGCTGATTTCGATTCTGCACCACTCACTAGCGACCTCGCTGGAGCATGTGGGAGTTCCTGCGTTTATCGTCTTAATTTTGTTTTTCGCCTGCACCGCTGGAATTACCACGTCTTACTGGGGGCGCGGAGCCCGGAGACAGCCCCCGCGCGCAGCCTCGTATGGAGCGAAGAGCGGAGGTGTTGCCGGACTGGTCGCGAGTTCTGTCCTTGTCATGTTCGTGTTGATGCACAAGAATGCTGCCTCCAACCAGTTGATGACTGCCTCCGATGCTCCTTACCTTCTGAAGTCAACGAGTCTCTGGACGGTGCTGACGCTCATCCCCGGACTCCTCGGCGGGTTGGCGATCGAGAAAGGATGGGATCGTAAGTCTCCGACCCGGGGCATCCTTTCTGCTATGGCAGCGTTTTCAGGAGCGGCCTTTCTGCTCGCGCTGGTCGTGGGCCAATTGTTTCCGCAATACAACGCGTGGGCGTGGTTCATCGGGCTGCAGTCGATCTCCTTGAGCATGGGCTGGGCGCTCGGGCCGTTCTTGCAGCGCGAATCCTGTGATCGCTTCTTTGATGTTTCGGGCACTGCGGAAACGGTTCTGCCGAACATCCGTCGGCCCGGCACGGTCGTCGTCCCCATCGACAGCCGGCGTCCACTCGATGTACCACAGACGATCATCCCGGCGGGTTTTGAAGCGACCCCGGTCTCGCCGCAGGTTCTATTGCTGCAGCCCAAAGGCAGCCGCGCATGGGCGCTCGGGATACTGATCCTTGCCTTGGCGGTCGGCGCCTGGGCCTACGCCACCGGGGCGATTCGCACCGATCCCGAAATCGTGGCGGAGATTGTGAACCGGTTCCGACAGGACCCCAATTTAAGAGGCAAATCCTTGACAGCATTAAGTCTGGGCCATGTCGTTACCGTCTCCGGCCTGGTCGACAACGGCACGCAACACAGCGCCGTCGTGCAGCAGGCGGCGGTGGTGCGCGGAGTCAAGCAGGTAGTGGACGAAGTCCAACTCGCTGCTCCGTCCAATCCGGCGAAATCGCATCCGTCTAGTACAACGATCAACGCTGAGTTTTCGGTGTCCGGTCCCGCCGGGGTAGGACTGGCGCCAGCGGCTCGCCCAGTCGCGCGCGCTGCTCAGCTGCACCAAGCTCCGGCACATCCAACCGTGGCAAAGCAGGTCCCAGCCGCCCAGCAAAAGCGCGGCTTGTTCCACTGGTTCCGCAAAGGGCCAAACAATAACAAGAATCAAAATCAGAATCAGAACGGACACTAAACTTGGGAGAAGCCTGGCTTGATCGCCAGGCTCGGCCACCGCTAAGTTTGTAGTATGATCTCGGCGCCATGCTAGGCAATCGCAGCAGCGAGCAGTGGATCTCGCAGTATTCCAGCAGCCACCAGAATGCCGTCAATCGCGCCTGCCACACGGTGGGAATTCCGACCATTCTGGTGTCCGTCGCGGTGTTCGCCGCGTCATTCTTCGTTCACCGACTGTGGATGTATGCGCTCGGACTGTTCGTCCTGGGATGGATTTTCCAGTTCATCGGCCACGCGTTTGAGGGCAAGCCGCCGGAGTTTTTCCAGGACTGGCGATTTCTGTTCGTCGGCGTCCGGTGGTGGTGGGCCAAGATTAACGGCAAGGCCTGAACGGGCCGCACCGCAATCCGATCAGCGTTTCGGGCCGCACTCGCAATGAAGGGAAGCTCCTGGAATTTTGCGAAGCGGATTTGTATCAGGGCATCGCTTTAGCGATGCCGACGACGGCGGGACGTATGGCTTTAGCCGCTGAGGGTCGAGCCTCCCAGCGGCTAAAGCCGACATCAGCATCTGAGCAGAAACGGCACGCCTGAAAGCGTGCCCTGATGCGGGCCTTCGACTTTGGCTCTGCGACTGCACCACCGCCCGCGCTTGCGCCTGTTTGCTGTTTTGCTTTATGCTCGACCCAACTTTGGGGTTCTGCTCCACCGAATAAACATGCAGCGACTGACCGCCCGACTTCTGTTGCTATTCGCGCTTGTCGGAACTTTTGTTCCGCTCGCGCTGGCGACTACGGCTGCTCCGCATGCGTGTTGTATCCGCAAGTCGGCGCACCAGTGTCACGGGTCGGCGCCTTCGGAATCGGACCAACTGGCGATCCGCGGCGCGAGTTCCTGCAGTCACGATTGCTGCCGCGGCGTGAGCACATCGCAGTGGGCGTATCCGCAACCTTCACAGTCAGCACAGCTATTTCTGCGCAGAACGTCAGCGCGCGCACAACGGATTCGGAATCCGGCGTTCCGGCGACAGAACTTCTCTCCTCGCAATCCACTCGCGCTCCTCCTGCCTGCTGAATCTTCTCTTCTTTTAACTTAAGTGTGCTGCTCAGGAAGTGGACGTGCGCCCGGTCGGTGTGTTCCACGCCGCGGGAACGGCGCCCGTTCGAGAAGTGATCCGGAGGCGAGATCCAGATCTCTCGCAAACTCAAATGTCTCGTGAACTCAAAATTGGTTTGTCGGTTTTGCTCCTAGCCGTGATCGGAGTCTGGGTGTTGAGGCTGGTCGGCAGCTATCCCGGCGCGCGTGGAGCACCCACACCGACCGAGGTTGCGCTGGCTCGCAGCCTGCGTTCGTGGTCTATGCCGCGGTCGGCGCGCAACGGCAGGAATCCATTCACCAGCTCTCCCGAACTGCTGCAGGAATCGGCGCGGCACTTTGCGGATCATTGTGCTTCCTGCCACGGCAATGACGGAAGCGGCGCCACGGAGATGGGACGCAACTTTTTTCCGCGCGTTCCCGACATGCGCTCCGATGGAACGCAGCGCCTGAGCGACGGCGAGCTCTACTACATCATTCACAACGGCGTGCGTTGGACCGGAATGCCTGCATGGGGCGATGCCGACAACGATATGGATAGCTGGAAGCTCGTCCTGTTCATTCGCCACTTGCCGCAACTCAGCCAGGATGAGTTGCGCGATATGGAGAGATTCAATCCCAAGAGCATTGCCGACCAGGAAGAAGAGAAAGAAGAGAAAGAAGAAGAGGAATTCCTGAATGGCGGCCCGGCGCCAGCCGCGAATGCTCATACACCCCACTCGGAGAAAACAAAATGAAGAAGCTCGCGTTTGTTGCAATCTCAACCTTATTGCTCAGTGCGCTGGCGTTTGCGCACGGCAACCTGGCGCATGTGATGGGGACGGTCGTCGAGGTCACCGACCATTCCATCTCGGTGAAGACGGCGGACGGAAGCGTCAAGGTCGTTGCCTTCGACGGTGAGACTCACTTTCTCAAAGGCACGGCGCCCGCGACGATCAAAGACGTCGTAGTCGGAAGCAGAGTCGTGATTCACGCGCACCAGAACGGCGACAAGTTCCACGCCGCCGAAGTGAAAATCGGGATCAACGCTGCCGCGGCCAATTCGAAACCGGCTCCGGCGGAGGCGAAATGAATTTCTGGAAGGCGCTGATCCTGCCAGCGTTGCTGCTGACCAGCATCGCGGCTTTCGCCAATGTTTATGGCGCGATCCGCGGCGTGGTCCATGATCCGCAGCATCGCCCGGTGCAGGGAGCGATGGTGATGCTCAAGGCAAAGTCGTCGGACTGGGGAAAATCCGTTACAACCGATGCCAGCGGCGAATTCCAGTTGAACACCGTTCCTCTGGGCGACTATTCGATCAGTGTCGCAAGCCCCGGCTTCGCACAGACCACGCAGGAGGTCACCGTCGTTTCGGGTACCGTACCGGTGGTTCACTTTCAATTGCAGATCGCGACCGAGAATGCGAATGTCACGGTCTCCGCCGCATCTGAAGTCGTGGCCACGGACTCAGCTACGCCGATCACGATGGTCAATGCACTCGACATTGCGCGCACTCCCGGCGCCGACCGCTCCAACAGTCTCGCGATGATTACGAGTTTTGTTCCCGGTTCGTACGTGACGCACGACATGCTGCACATTCGCGGAGGACATCAGACGACCTGGCTGCTCGACGGCATTCCAGTCATCAACACCGCCATCGCGCAGAATGTCGGGCCGCAGTTCGATCCCAAGGATCTGGAATACGTCGAAGTGAATCGCGGCAGCTACGGCGCGGAATTTGGCGACCGAACTTACGGTGTTTTCAACGTGGTGCCGCGCACCGGATTCGAGCGCAACAACGAGGCCGAGCTTGTCCTCAGCGCCGGGAATTTCTATCAAACGAATGATGCCTTCAGCTTCGGCAGTCATACCGAGCGCTTTGCTTACTACGCCAGCGTCAATGCGAATCGCAGCAACCTGGGCCTGCAGACGCCGGTTCCGCAAGTGGTGCACGACGCAGAAAACGGCATTGGCGGTTTCGGATCGTTCATCTTCAATGCCGATTCCTCCAACCAGCTTCGTCTGATGATTTCGGGCCGCCGCGACTACTTCCAGGTTCCGTACGATCCCAATCCCAACGACATCGAGAACGGAGCGATCGCGGCCAACGATTTCACGCCACAATATCCCAGCATCGGCCTCCGCGACGGCGAACATGAGACGGACGCCGGATTTCTATTCACCTGGGTCCACACCTTCAATTCGCATCTCATGACTACGGCTTCGCCCTTCTACCACTACAACAGCGGCGACTATGGCAGCCTGCCGGCGGATAATCCTGTGGCCAGCACAGAGAACCGCAGTTCCACCTTCGCGGGAGGCCAAGCGAGTTTCGCGGCCAACTACAAGAAGAACGATCTGCAGGTTGGTTTTCTCAGCTTTCATCAGAGCGACAGCCAGTTCTTTGGAGCCGTGTTCAATCCGCTCAGCTATAATTCCGCGCCCGCGCCCTTCACCGACTCGGAGCATCCGACGGCGAACCTCGAAACGTTTTATATCGACGACAAATTCACTCCGTTTCGGTGGATCACTCTATCCGGCGGGATGCGCCCCACGCGCTTTGCGGAAGGCAACTTTGCTGCGACGGCCGTCGCTCCGCCGATTACAGAGACCGCGATCCAGCCGCGCTTTGGCGCGACCTTCACCGTTCCCAAACTGCACTGGACGTTCCGCGCGTTCTACGGACACTACTATCAAGCGCCGCCGATCGAGACTGTATCCGGCCCGGCGTTGATCAACTACACGGGGCAACAGGGATTGGGATTCGCCACGCTTCGCGGCGAGCGCGACGAAGAACATCAATTCGGAGTGGCTATTCCGTTTCGCGGATGGGTGCTCGACGCGGACAACTTCAAGACCAACGTGAGTAATTTTCTCGACCACAACAACGTCGGCGCTTCCAGCATTTTCTTTCCCATCACGATCTCGCAAGCCACGGTGCGTGGATGGGAAGTCACGCTGCGCTCTCCGCGATTCGCGCATCGCGGGCAAGTGCATCTCGCGTACTCGAACCAGATCGCGGAGGGTAGCGGCACGATCACGGGTGGCCTCACCGATTTTTCTCTTTCTCCGGGGCTCAGCCCGCTCGATCACGACCAGCGCAATACGCTCAACGTGGGCGGCGATGTGACTCTGCCGTGGCGCGCGTATGCTTCGACGAATGTTTACTACGGTTCCGGATTCACCAACGGATTTCCGGGCCAGCCTTATCCGGGCAACTATTTGCCCGCACACACGACCGTCGATTTCTCACTGGGCAAGGATTTCGGAGAACGTTTCTCCGCATCGGTTACGGCGTTAAACGTCGCGAACCGCCGCTTCGAGTCCGACAACAGCCTCACCTTCGGCGGATTTCACTGGAACAATCCGCGCGAAGTCTACTTCGAACTTCGTTACCGGTTTCACTACTAGCTTCAAAGCGCTCACCACAGGGGGCACAGACGTACACAGGGGACTTCCTCGGTGAGCCGTGCGCTCTGCGGGAAGGATTTTCCGAAATCCGAACATGAAAGTTTTGCGGTTGCTAATCCTCTTCGTTTTGATATGCTGACAAAACGTTTCGGGACCCATCTGAACGGCGGGACGAGCCCTGGAAACTTTCCTCGCCCATGCGATTCCCAATCGCGACCAAACCCTTGCCGGTCTGTCTCCCCCGAACGAAGGAGTAATCGTGACTTCCAACCGAAAAATGAGTGCCCTTCCAGGCAGTGAGCGCCAGCCCGTTCGCGGAGCTCGCTTCATCCATAATTCGCATCCCGACCAGACGATTGAAGTTTCCGTCCGCATTCGCTCGAAATCGGAAGCCCAGCGCGCGGAGCTGAAGAGTTCGCTGGAGAAACCCGGATTCAAGCACATGTCACGCCAGGAGTTCGAGAGCGCGCACGGCGCCGATCCCGCCGACGTCGAACAGATCAAGAAGTTCGCTCAGCAATTTGGCCTGACCGTGCGCGAGACGGGAACTGAGTTGGCGCGCCGCACGGTGATGGTTTCGGGAACCGTGAGCAATCTTCAAAAAGCGTTCAACGTCGAACTCAAGGAGTACAGTCATCCGAAGGGGAATTTCCGCGGCCGGGTCGGCACCATCAGCGTTCCTGCCGATTATGCCGACATCGTCATCGGAGTTTTCGGTCTCGACAACCGGCCGCAGGCCGAGCCGCATTTCCGGCGCGCTTCGCAGCCTGAGAAGGGACGCCACAAGACCGCCGCCGCAAGTTCTTCGCACGACCCAAACGAGGTGGCCCAACTCTATAACTATCCCGCCGGGGATGGGACCGGTCAGTGCATCGGGATTATCGAGTTGGGCGGAGGCTTTCAGCTCGACGACCTCAGCACTTATTTCAGCTCGCTCAACATCAACTTGCCGCAAGTCATCTCCGAATCAGTCGACGGAGGAACGAATAGCCCGACGACTGCTGACAGCGCCGACGGCGAAGTCATGCTCGACATCGAAGTGGCGGGCGCGATTGCTCCGGCCGCGAAGATAGTCGTGTATTTCGCTCCAAACACCGACCAAGGTTTCTTGGATGCAATTACCACCGCCGTTCACGACAGCGCCAATCAACCCTCGGTTATTTCCATCAGCTGGGGTTCTGCTGAGTCCCAATGGACGTCGCAGGCGCTCACCAACTTCGACCAAGCCTTCCAGGCTGCTGCGGCGATGGGCGTGACCGTCTGCGTCGCTTCGGGGGACAACGGTTCCTCTGATGGCGTCAATGACGGCAGCAACCACGTTGATTTTCCGGCGTCCAGCTCGTTTGCGCTGGCCTGCGGCGGCACTACGCTGCAAGCGTCGAATACGCAGATCGCCAACGAAACGGTTTGGAACGACCAGCCGAACGGAGGTGCAACGGGCGGCGGAGTCAGCGACGACTTCCCACTTCCCTCCTACCAAACGGGGTTCAACGTTCCGGCGCCAACGGCCCAGGCCGGCGGCCGCGGGGTACCGGATGTTTCCGGCGATGCCGATCCGAACACGGGATACAACGTTCGTGTCGATGGCGAGAATGCTGTCTTCGGTGGGACGAGCGCGGTTGCACCTCTGTGGGCGGGGCTGATTGCGCGTCTCAACCAGCAGACGGGAAAGTCTGTCGGCTTCCTGAATCCGCTGATCTATGCTCAGGCTGTCGAGGCTTCCGGATTTCGCGATATCACTCAGGGCAACAATGGCAGCTTCAGCGCGGCTCAGGGATGGGATGCGTGCACCGGATTGGGCAGTCCCAACGGAGCACAGCTGCTCAAAGCTTTGAGTGGACCGAATACGGGGCCGGCGAGCGTCAACACACGCACTCGCGGATCCAAGAAACCCGCGGCGTAACTTCCTTCCTAATCGCAAGGGGCGAGCGAACTCGCCCCTTATTTTTCTCGCCTGCAGCGTTCGACGCTCTTACGTTCTTACCGCTTCGCTTCCGACACAAAGAGGCTGGACATCTGATAGTAGGCCGTGTAGGCATACGACTGCAGGTCGTCGGTGACGAAGATCTCTCGCATCGACAAAAGTCCTGTGCGGTCGGAGGGCGCGAATTCCTTAAAGAGCCTGCGATGTCCGGTGGATAGATCGACGCGCTCCAGCCGGCACGGGATCTCTGCGCGGCGATACACCAGCAGCGATCGGCCGTCCGCGCTCCATTGAGCAAGCACATCTGCTTCGTTGAGGCCCGCAACCGGGCGCGGTTCCCCACCATCAATCGGATAAATGAAATATTTCCCTTCGGGTCCGCGAGCCAGAACGAGTGTTCCGTCGGGAGAGATCCAACCATCGCGAGTGCCTTCGGGAGTCACCGGCCGTGCCGCGGCACCGATTTCCTGCACGTAAAAGCGCGTGCTTTTCCCAGCCTGGTTTCCGCAGACGAGCACGCGCTTGCCGTCGCGGAACCACTGCGCCGTGACGTAGTGCTCGATCTCGCCGCGCTGCAGTTGCTGCGTCTGTCCGGCTCCGGTGGGATAGATCACGAGCTGCGGACCAGATTGAAGCACGGCCAGCACCCACTTACCGTCCGGGGAAAGGTCGGCAGGCCACCCGTCGCCGAGACGAATGACCGGAGATCCTCCGGGCGCACCGCTGATTTTTCTCAGGCATACTGCATAGTTGGTTCCGAGGCCCGTCTCCGCGAACAACAGCGTCTGGCCATCTTGAGAGAGCGCTCGGGCATGCGAAGTATTGAGCCAGGAGAGATCGCGATCCTCGGCGTTGCCGGGAGAATGAACCATCGCGACATAACGATAGTCGACGCGGTTGGCCAGCCAGCGTCCGTCGCGAGCGACGTCCTGAATAGTTAGGCCACCGGGAGGCTGAGAAGCGATGCGGCGTTTACCAGCGAGCGAGACGCCGTAAACCGTATAGCTGCCGCCGCTGAGGCTGGAAGAAAACAAAAGCTCGCCGCCATCGGGCTACCATGCGAGGCCGCTGCGGGCGTCCACTTCGTTCCCATCGACCTGCTCGGGCGACATGTGGGGAACGGTTCCGAGGACCGCACCCTGGAGCGTCATCGGCGTGGCCTGCGGCGTCAGTTCGGTGAGCGTCGCGCCCGTGGGCAGTTGGGAGTCGGCCTTGGCCAGTCCGAAATCAAGCAGCTTGGCGCCGGATTTCGTCAGCATGATGTTGCCTGGTTTCAGGTCGCGATGGGTCACGCCGCTGCGGTGGGCTTTGTCGAGCGCACTGGCGATCTGCGTTCCGTACTGAAGCACCTGCGCCACCGGCAAAGGCCCTCTCTCGAGGCGCTGGGCGAGCGACTCGCCGTCCAGATATTCCATGACGATGAAATCGACACCATCCTGGTGGCCGACGTCATATAGGGTGCAGATGTGAGGATGATTCAGGTTGGAAACTACCTTGGCTTCACGCTCGAAGCGCTGGCGTCGCCGGGCGTCGCCGGAGAGGTCCGACGGCAGAATCTTGATGGCGACCGTGCGGTCGAGCCTCGTATCTTGAGCCCGATACACTTCACCCATGCCGCCGGCGCCAAGCGGCGAGACGACTTCGTACGGACCTAGTTTGGTGCCATTCGCAAGCCCCCTGGGTACGCCGAATTATAGGCTTTGACTAGCGGCCCTCGGCGACATTTTCGCGAAGAGGTCATTCTCGCGCCAGCTGGTCGCGCAGCATTTCTTCCACGTCGCCTATTTTTTCTCCGAGCACGTTCAGCTTGCGCGCCAGGCCTTGGATCTCTGCCTCGGCTCGGCGATTGACATCGAAATCCAATTCGCCGCGGAGCCGGTCTTTTGTGTCCTGGCGGTTCTGACTCATCATGATGATTGGAGCCTGCACTGCCGCCAGCATCGACAGAAATAAATTCAGCAAAATGTACGGATAGGGATCCCAAGCCGTCTTGCCGAGCGTTGCGTCGATCGTCATATAGATCGCGAGCGCGATACTGAACGAAATAATGAAGGTCCACGATCCGCCGAAGCCTGCGACCACGTCGGCAAAGCGTTCTCCGACTGTTGCGTCTTTCTCGATCACTTCATTCGGATGCCGGTTGGCCCGCAGCCGCACCAGTTGCTGCGATGCATGAAACTGCAGGCCCAGCACTTGCAGCATATCCATTCCGGCGAGCGGCTTGCGCTGCAAGAGCACGGCAATATCTTTGCGGTTGACCTCGAGGCACACGGCTTCGTCGATGGCCGTGGCTTCGGTCTGGTGCGGAGTCTGTTCCAGCATCGACGCAAATCCGAAGAACTCGCCGTGCGAAGGTTCGTCGATGACAACTTCCTGGTGGTCCTGATCGACGGTCGCTACGCGCACTCTTCCCGAAACCACGACGTAGGCTTCCCCACTGGCGTCGCCCATCTTGTAGATGCGCTGCCGCGGCGCGAACGTCTTCAGCCGCACTTGCCCGGCTAGGACCGCGGTTTCCTCTTCATCCAGCAGCGCGAACAGCGGAACGTGCTTCAGCACTTCAGGGTTGCATGCCATCGAGATGCCTCGCGGTGTGAAATCCAGACCGCGTAGGATGGCACACTCGAGCTGATCAAACAACGTTGGGCCCTTGTCATTCCGAACGGCGGGGTTTTTGCCGTGAGGAATGTGCTTTCGGCGGCAGTGTTGCGGGTGCCGGCAGGAAGCAGATTCCTCGCTGCGCTCGGAATGACAAAGAGGGCTACGCTCGGAATGACAACGGGGCTGCGCTCGGAATGACAAACGGGGCAGTGATTGCGCGGTTTCGCATTTCGTTCTACTATCCGAAGCAATGGCCGCCGCCAAAAACGATCCCAATCTCACTCCAAACCGCGAGCGCCTGGTTTCGGCTGCTCCGGTCGAAGACGATTCCTCGTTTGAGCTGAAGCTGCGCCCGCAGCTGCTCCGGGAATTCATCGGCCAGAAAAAGGTGAAAGAAAATCTGCAGGTGGCGATCGAGGCCGCAAAGTCGCGGGGCGAGGCCATGGATCACGTCTTGCTGTACGGGCCTCCGGGACTAGGCAAGACGACGCTCGCCAACATCATCGCCAACGAACTGGGCGTCCATTTTCAGCCGACGGCGGCGCCGCTGCTGCAGATCAAGGGCGACCTGACGGCGATCATCACCAACCTGCAGGACAAGCAGGTTCTGTTCATCGACGAAATTCACCGCCTCCAGCCCGTGCTCGAAGAACTGCTTTATTCAGCGCTGGAGGACTACAAGCTCGACATCATCATCGGGCAAGGGCCCTCGGCGCGGACGCATACGCTGGAAGTGAGGCCGTTCACCTTCATTGGCGCGACTACCCGGGCCGGATTGATTTCAGCCCCTTTGCGTTCGCGCTTTGGCATCGTGCTGCGGCTGGAGTTCTACACAACCGAGGACCTGAAGGTCATTGTCGAGCGCTCGGCGGAGATTCTGGGCGTCGAGATCGACGAGGCGGGTGCGAAAGAGATCGCGAGCCGTTCCCGGGGCACGCCCAGAATTGCCAACCGGTTGTTGCGGCGTGTCCGCGATTACGCGCAAGTGCGGGGTGCGGGCAAGATCGATGAGCCGACCGCGAAGGCCGCGCTTGAGATGCTGGAGGTCGATCACTATGGATTCGATGAAGTTGATCGCCGGCTTCTTCTAACGATCATTGAGAAGTACCAAGGTGGTCCGGTAGGCGTGAATACCCTCGCCGCGGTGTTGGCCGAAGAGCCAGACGCCATCGAAGAGATCTACGAGCCATTCCTGATGCAGATTGGCTTTCTCGACCGCACCCAACGCGGCCGCGTGGCTACCCAGCTGGCCTATGATCATTTCGGGATTAAGCCTCACCGGCGGCAGAGCTCTCTGTTCTAGTTTTCTTGCCACGGAGGACGCTGAGGTTCCAGGGGCACCCCCGACTCCGCCTTTCGACACAAAACACTCTTTTTCTGTCCAGTGCGGGCCGCGATAGTGTATCTTGCTGAATTCTCCGAAATAGGGGGTCGGGGAGGAGCAGGGATTCTTGCGTCTGCGTCAATCGGGCCGTCGAACAATTTGTATCGCGAGCAAACTGGCCGTTCTGGGCGCAGTTTGCGGCGGACTCGGGCTCCCGGTTTCAACTTGCCTCGCCCAGTCCCAGGATTCGACGAACAATCCCCCCAGCGCGGTCTCGCCCCAGTCGGCCGGCAGCCAGAACACGCAGCCGCCGTCGCAGCAGCATCCTGAAAATCCTTCCGAGCCAGCTCAGCAACAGCCTCCGGCATCTCCGCAATATCCGACGCCCTCGGCGCAAGAGCCCGAGCCTTCAATCAAGAATCCCGACGTGAAACCGGCGCCGAAACCTGCCGTAGAGCCTCCATCGCTGAGGATTCCCCGCTTGCAGCACGCACCGTCGCTGGATGACTTCGTGACCATGAAGCCGCAAGGGGAAACCGCGCTTCAAATGACGAAGGTCACCGGATTCACACAACGAACCCCGCACGATGGCGAAGCCGTCACCGAACCCACCGAAGCGTACCTCGGGTACGACCAGAAAAATTTCTACGCGGTGTTTGTCTGCTTCGACGATCCGAAGAAAGTGCGCGCCCGCATGTCGCGTCGCGAAGACATTTATGACGACGATCAGGTCGAGATCATGCTCGACACCTTTCACGACCGCCGCCGCGCCTACGCCTTCCAGACCACGCCGTTGGGCGTGCAGTGGGACGCGATCTGGACCGAAGCTTCGCGCGACGAAATCAACGGAAACTTCGACACGTCGTTCGACACGGTTTGGGATTCACACGGCAAAATGACGAGCCGCGGCTTCGTCGTGTTGATGTCAATCCCTTTCAAGAGCTTGCGCTTCCCGGCCAACAAGTCGCAGGAGTGGGGCGTCATTCTATATCGCGGCATTTCGCGGCAGGGTGAAGATTCGTTCTGGCCGCAGATCTCGCGCCGGATCCAGGGCCGTCTCGGACAGGCTGCCACTTTGTACGGCCTCGAAGGCATTTCGCCCGGGCACGACATCGAACTCATTCCTTACGGCCTGTTGCGCGGATATCGCGCGCTCGATACCCGCGATCCATCCAATCCCTATTTTCAGCATGCCGACGTGCAAGGCCAGCCGGGCATGGACGCCAAGTTTGTCATCCATGATCACTTCACCGTCGACATGACGGCCAACCCCGATTTCAGCCAGGTCGAGTCCGAAGATCCGCTGATCACAGTCAACCAGCGATATGCCGTGTACTTTCCCGAGAAGCGGCCGTTCTTTCTCGAAAACGAAGACTTCTTCCGTACGCCGATGGATTTATTTTTTACCCGCAGCATCGGCGATCCTTCGGCCGGAGTCCGCCTCACAGGTAAGGACGGGCCGTACTCCGTCGGACTGATGTCGACCGACGACCGAAGCCCAGGGCTTGCGGTCCCGGACTATAGCCCGCTTTCGGGCATGCGCTCGTATTTCACCATCGCCCGTGCCAGCCGCGACATCTTTCGCGAATCCAGCGTGGGCGTGCTGTATACCGATTGGGAGTGCCCGACGACGGGTGAGTACAACCGCGTAGGCGGCGTTGACACCCGTCTGAAACTCAGCACGACCTGGAGCCTGGACGGCCAGGCCGTCGACACGTCGAGCAACTTGAACCTCAACTGCGAAGCCAACCTTTATCCGTTCAGTTCCGGCAACCGAGGCAATGGCAACTACTATGCCGGACCGGCAGAGAAACTGGACCTGCGGCGAGACGGCCTGCATTTCGGCTATGAAGGGCTCTACAACGACGTCACTCCGGGCTTTGTCTCAATTCCTGGCTTCATTAATCGCGTGGATATCCGGGAAACCGTGCAGGATGTGCATTACCGCTTCCGTCCGCGAAAGGGATGGATTCTGAGCTGGGGCCCGTCGCTCAACATTCGGTATGACTTCGACCACACCGGCTTGCGTCTCGACAGTTACTACCGTCCATACTTCGTGGTTCGCGGCAGGGGGCAGACTTTCTTCCTGATGAAACCCTATCAGGAGTTCCGCGAGCGTCTGCGTCCTCAGGACTTCTGTTTCTACGGCTTCTCGGTGTACTGTTCGCCGGGGGCGCTGGGCAATCAGGATTATCACGAGCACGAGAGCGGAGCCACGTTTCAGACCGGATATCTGAAGTGGGCGACTCTCAACGCGAGCTACTACTGGGGAGACGGTGTGAATTTCGTGGCGGAGCCCGACGCTCCTCCGGCCGCTCCCACGCCTTACAACCTGCCCTTTGTTGCCCGGCAAGACACTGCGTCAGCCTCGGTGATTCTTCGTCCCATGAAGCCGCTGAAGATCGAGAATACGTATCTCTTCGACCGTCTGCGGACAACCAACAGTACGTTTGCTTTCGAGCAGGGCCAATTTCCGGGCGCCGGACGCGGCATCTTCAACGACCACATCCTGCGCAGCAAGTGGAACTGGCAATTCACCCCACAACTTTCGATACGCCTGATTCTGCAATACAACGATCTGCTCGCCGGGACGCGGGGTGTCGGGTCGCCATACACCTACCTACCGACCCAGAAGGAATTCAACGCCGACTTCCTGATTACCTACCTCGTTCACCCAGGTACCGCGATTTATGTCGGCTACAATAGCGACCTGCAGAATCTCAACGTCGTCCCGGGAACGCCCACCTTGCCGGGTGGAGTGACCAACACCGCCAAGGGCTACCTCAACGACAGCCGCCAGTTTTTCGTGAAAGTCAGCTATCTGTTTCGGTTTTGACAGGGAGCAACGAGCGGTGAGTCGCGAGGGTGAGCACCGCCATAAGTCGTTGGCAGGCAGTTACCTGCCGCTTCCATGCGGGAACGAAGCTTGAGATTTTGGCTCGCCGCTCATGGCTCGCGACTCGTCGCTCTCCGTTTGCCGAATCCTGTGGATATCCTGTAGAATCTAATACTCTGAATCGAGGTTGAACCCCTATGAAAGCAGCCATTCATCCGTCCTATAGCGAAGTGCGCGTGCATTGCGCCTGCGGGAACACGTTCACGACCCGGTCGACCCATAAGGGCGACATCGGCGTTGAAATTTGCTCAGCCTGCCATCCATTCTTCACTGGCAAGCAGAAGCTCATGGATACCGCCGGCCGCGTCGAGCGCTTCCGCCGCAAGTACGCCAAGAAAGACGCCACCCCCGCGACTCCGGCCAAGAGCTAACCTCTTAGCCACGGATTCACACGGGTTGGCGCGGATAACTCTAAGAATTCAGCCCCTGCGAATGCGGGGGCTTTCGTTTGAGCGGCAGTCTAGAATACTAGAACAGAAGTGGGCAGAAGGCAGGTTTCCCCTGTGTTCCTCAGTGCCCCCGCTGGTGAAAGCTTTTCGCATGCGCAAGTTCTGGGACAACTCGGGTGGTGCGGATACTATTGCCCGCCAAGCGATGCCACCGCTCCCGGTGCCGGTGACGCTGAAGATCGGCACCGGCACGATTTCCCCGGCCACAGTCCTCGCACCCATGGCCGGCGTCACTGACACGGTCTTCCGCCGGTTCATCCGCAACCTCGGCGGATGTGGTCTCATCATGACCGAGTTTACCTCGGCCGACGGCGTTCTCCGCAAGAAAGATCAGAAGGCCAAGCGCTATCTGCATTTCTACGAAGATGAGCACCCGATCTCCGCGCAGCTGTTCGGCAGCGATCCGCAGGTGATGGCCGAAGCCGCGAAGATGGTGGAAGGACTCGGCTTTGACCTGGTCGATCTGAACCTGGGATGTCCGGCGAAGAAAGTCGTGAAGTGCAACGGAGGCTCCGGGCTGCTTCGCGACTTGCCTGCGATTGGCAAAATTTTCGAAGCCGTGCGCGCGGCTGTGAAAATTCCCTTCACCGTAAAGTTCCGCGCCGGATGGAACGACGAAGAAATCGTCTGCGTCGAACTGGCTCGCATGGCGGAGAATTGCGGATTGGCGGCAGTGGCTCTGCACGCCCGAACGCGCGAGATGGGCTACAGCGGTAACGCTCGTTGGGAATGGATCGCCGCCGTCAAAGATGCCGTAAAGATTCCGGTGATCGGCAATGGCGACATTCGCACTCCAGAAGATGCTTGCGCCATGGTCACGCAAACCGGATGCGATGCGGTCATGATCGGGCGCATGGCGCCGTCGAATCCGTGGATCTTCCGCCAGATCGAACAATACTGCACGGCGATGACTGGTGGAGGGGCGGACGCATTCGTCCGCCCGGCCTCCGGCAATGGCCACGGGGGGACGGGCGCCATCGGCCGTCCGGTCGAGCAAAGCTCGACTGGTTTCGATGCCGGCAGTGCATTCGATGCGCACGAATCGGGCCTGCGGCCCGACGGACAGCCGAGGGCGGCTGTCCCCATATACCCTTACGATCATCCGTCTGAAGCCGACCGCTACCAGATGATCCGCACCTATTTCCGGATGCTGATCGAAGAAGAGCTTCCCGACGCCGTCGGCAAGATGAAGCAGTTCGCCAGCTGGTTCACCCACGGAGTCCCTGGCGGCGCGGGCCTGCGAAAAGCGATTTACGAATCGAAGAGCGCTCCAGAGATACTGAGCCGGGTTGAAGATTTCTTCGAAGCCAGACTATGTGCCGCGGCTGTGCTCGCCTCTGAAGTCTGATCGGTCAAAAGTAAATCAGTCGCAAAATAATGGCGCGAACCGCGACCGCGGCCCGCGCCTATTTTTGAACTCGACAGGTCCCTTAAAGCACCGTGACGGCGATCCGCACTCCGGGGTGCCTCAAGTTAAGGAGAAAATATCCGCCATCGACAAAGTCGATGTAGCAGTTGTCGTTGTAAGACCATCCGCCGGGCCAGGGCTGCGCGATTTCAAAGTTGTAGCCGCCGTAAGCGAAATGCGGCCGGCCTCTGACGATCGTGACATGCCGAATGGCGAAATGATGATCGTGCCCGAAGTGCTGACGGAAATGTGCGTCATCGATCCGGCGCATATGCTCGTCGTGCCGCGCTTCTTCGTGATGCTCCTCTTGCCTGGCGTCATGGTGTTCGTCTTGCTTTTCGTCCCTGTGTTCGTCCTGGGCCACGACGGTCATTGTTGCTCCCAGAAGAAAGGAAGCACAGATCCCTCCGACTATTGCCAATCGCTTCATGAGTAACCTCGCTTTGGACTTCCTTCAAAGCCGAATGCTCCGCCGCTTTGCGATAACGATGCGACACTTTCAAGATGCCGCCGCGCCCCGTGGTTGCTGGAATTGGCTTTTTGTAGCCCGCGCTACGAGAGGAGAGCACCGAAAATTACAAAGGCCTGATGGAACTTTACATCTCTTTTCAGAAGAGTGCGGAGTGAGTTGAATTGTGTAGCACGAAGTGTCGACCCGCGAAATTGCAGTCGCAATCTCTTTAACCGGATTGGGATGAATTTTCTATTCTGTCCACTGAATTCGTTCGAGGATCTCCCGCAGCCGCTTCCCTTTTGCCGGATTGATCATTATGACGAAAGCCACGCGTCCTTCAAGATGCGCGCGAAAGCGTGGATGCCATTCGCGGTTCTGACTCTTCGGTCCCAACCGAACGCAGTTGGTCAGGATCGCTTTCAGTCGATCAAAGTCTCTGTGCACAACGTTGGGCCGCTGGTTTGTCACCAGTCCCGCGAGATGCTGCCGAACACCCTGTCGCATGATCCTTGTCTTGCGGTTGTTTACCCGGAAGCCTTCCTCGCGCAGAATCGCTGTTACATGCAGACCAAATCGTTCGACACATTTCTTAAATTGTTCATTGCCGGAGAAAGCCAGATCATCGGAATACCGCGTGTAAACTGCGCTCGCAGATTTGGCCAACGAGCTCAGCCGGCTGTCCACTCGATAGCAGCACAAGTTCGCGAGCGCTGGAGACGTGGGCGGGCCCTGCGGCAGATGTGGTCGCGCATAAAATCGCCGAAGTTCACCGACTGCGGCCGCAGCGAGTTCTTGAGCAACCTCACTCCACACATCCTGCGGCGTCGCATTTGTGCAAATACCTCCGAGCAAATCCGCAACGGCTTCGGGATATCCCAGTGTTCGAAACAGACTCTGGATCCGCGGTCCTCCGAGCGACGGGAAGAAATCCCGCAAGTCCATCCGCAACACAACCCACTGGCCCACGTGCGGCGCGACAAATGTTTTGATCGATCGTCCCTTCACGAATCCGTGAACAGCCGGATGCGGCGGAATCTTCTCCAGGATCCATAACAGAATCTGCCGCTGCAGATCTTTCAGCCGCGGCTTCGGCGCCTCGATCAAGCGAATGCTTCCGAAGCGCTTCGCGAGCACCCGATGGTGATAGTGCCGCAGAGGGACGCGATCTTCTTTGTAACCCAATCCCTTCAGGTCGGCGAACCAGCGCAACTCGCCTGGATCGAGCCCCAGCCACTTCGCCAAGTCGCCCGTTGACTCGATGGAAGGAATCTCCCACTCGGCGGCCGCCGGAACCGGCCTCATCTACTGCGGCATAGGCAGCAGCTCATTTACTGAAATTTCACTGGAATATTTAACGAACGCCTGCTGTAGGCTTTCATCGTTTCTGAGAAACCGAACTACATCGCGGCGACGCGGGCGCGCGCCTGCTCCAAACTTGCTGAGGTAGCGCAGCGCCAGGGGACGAAGCCAGCGCCAATTCCTGCCGAGAGTCCGGCGGCAACGGTCGACGAGCAGTTCGATGGTCGGTTCGCCGGCGAGCAGTGCCCCGGCCAGCGCTCCAAGAAGAAAAGAGTCCTGCATGACAGACGGCGGCAGAACGCTCCAACGAGTCTGACTCTGCGTGAGCACTCCTGCGTGGACTCGCAGCGAAGCTCACGCGACGAAAATCCCCGTTCCTTACGTTCCCCTGGGGTAACCCCAGAGAGGTCAGCTCAGGCCCGAAAGCCCAACCCAACCAAGCTTGGAGCATTCCACCGCGCGGACAGAATATAGCAGCTTTTTAAATTCGGGAAGGGCAATTGAAGTCACCTCACGCTGGCTTTGCCACCATCTTCCCCAACTCGTCCCGCTCGATATACGCCCACGGTGTCTTCGGATCGTGCGTGAAAACCGTCAGCCACTTTTCCGGAAGCGCCCGCGCGTAGTACTGCTTCTTGCTCTCGATCGTGTCCAGCGGATAGAGATCGAATCCCATGCCCCAGGTGAGGTCAGTATGCGCGGACGTGGGCATTAGGTCGGAGATATAACAGGCCGTCTTGCCGACACTTTGCACGATGATTCCCTGCAGGTGCGCCGTGTGTCCGCGGAAGGTCTTCACCGAAATCCCGGGCACGACTTCATCGCAATCTTTCAGCAAAGTCATTTGTCCGCTCGCGACCAGCGGATCGTAATTGTCCGGCAGAAAGCTGATCGAGTCGCGCTCGCTCGGCTTGCGTGCATACTGCCACTCGCCCTCGGGCGCGTAATATTTCGCGCGCGGGAACGTCGGGACGATCTTGCCGTTCTTGTCCCGCATCGTGTTCCATCCGCAGTGATCGAAATGCAGGTGCGAATTGATGACGATGTCGATAGCGTCGGGGGCGATCCCCGCGGCCCCGAGATTCTCCAGCAGCTTCGCCGGCTGGCCGTAAAACTTCACCATGCGATCGGGCAGCTTGTTGCCGATGCCGGTTTCGATCAGGACCGTTTCTTTCCCGGTGCGCACGAGAAGAGAGTTGAGCCCTGAGGTGATGTAATTCTTTTCGTCGGCGGCCATCTTGCGCGACCACATCACTTTTGGGATCACGCCGAAAAACGCGCCGCCATCGAGAGGATAAGTTCCATCCGAAAAAACGCTGAGTTCAAAATCGCCAAGCCTGAGTTGGTGCATGAGTTCAGTGTGCCATACGCGAACTTCTTGGCCACGGATTCGCGCGCATTTTTGCGGATCAAGATCTTGAAATAACTGGTCTTAGATCCGCGAAGGTCGGTGTAAATCCGGGGCGAATCATAGATTTGCTTCGAACTTTCCACGCCCGATCCTTCCCGCATCCCTCGCGCATCTAATGTTTATCAGTCAATTACTAGCAGTGGAAAGAGAAACGACCATGATTCAGATTCGCCCCTGCGCCGAACGCGGCGGTGGAAATCACGGCTGGCTCAAGACTCAACACACCTTCAGCTTTGCCGATTATTGGGATCCCAAGTGGATGGGATTCCGCTCGCTGCGCGTTATCAACGAAGATTGGGTCGCGCCCAACAACGGATTCCCCACGCATCCGCATCGCGACATGGAAATCATCACCTACGTTCTCGAAGGCAAGCTCGAACACAAGGACAGCCTCGGAACCGGTTCGGTGATCCTTCCGGGAGATGGACAGCGCCTGACCGCAGGCAGCGGCATTTGCCACAGCGAGTTCAATCCGTCGCAGACCGACGCGGTGCACTTGCTGCAGATATGGATTCAGCCGGAACGAGCCGCGCTGGTGCCGAGCTACGAGCAGAAGGCATTTCCTGAAGCGGAGAAGCGAGGGAAGCTGCGCCTGATCGCGTCTCGCGAGGCCGCCGATGGATCGGTGAAGATCAATCAGGACGCGAAGCTGTATGTCTCGCTGCTGAAGCTCGGAGAAGAAGTGACGCACGAGCTTGCGTCCGGACGTCACGCCTGGCTGCAGATCGCCCGCGGCTCCGTTGCGCTGAACGGAAAGAAGCTGAGCCAAGGCGATGGCGCTGCGATCAGCGAGGAGACCAAGCTGACGATCAAAGGCATCGACAACGCCGAACTCCTGCTGTTCGATCTCGCATAACCAACTTCTGAGCCACGGATTTTCGCGGATCGATCTTTTAAGTATTTTGTTGATCCGTGGAAATCCGTGAGATCCGTGGCTTTGTTTTGTTACTCTCGTCCGCATGCAGCGTCCGACAGGCGTCACGATCATCGCGATACTTTTCTGCGCCTCTGGAGCTTATCTCTGGATCGTCGGCGCTGTTCAGTTGCTCTCACCAGGAACGCTGTCGCTCATGGCCGGAAAGCAGTTCATGTACGGACTGGAACTCGCCGGTCCTTTCATGGCTCTGCTGATCGGCGCAGTCTATGCGCTGATTGGATGGGGATTGTTTCGGCTGCAGAAGTGGTCGCGTTGGGCCGCGATGATCGTGATGGCCATCGGCATCGGATGGTTAGTGCCGAAGATCTCGATGGCGGAACTCGGCATTCCGGTGTTCTGGTATGGATTCCAGATCGCCTTACGTGTTGCTTTGGCGTGGTATCTGTCGCAAGCGCCAAGCGTCGTGGACAGTTTCGCAACAAAATCTTAGCCACGGATTTGCGCGGATGCACACACGGATCAATTTCAATTGCTTGTCTGATCGGTGAATATCCGTGAAATCCGTGGCGCTCTTTTAGCGTTTCGCTTTTGCTGGTTCTTTTTGTCCCACGCGCTTGCTGACTGCGAAAGTCATCTTGCCGGTTTTCTTGTCGGCATTGACCACGACGTGATCCCCGTGCAGGACTTCTCCATCGAGGATCCTCAGCGCCAGCGGATCCTGAATCAGCTTCTGGATTGCACGCTTCAACGGCCGCGCGCCGAAGTTCGGATCGTAGCCCTGTGTGAACATCAGATCCTTCGCTGCTTCCGTGAGCTCGAGCGAGATCTTGCGATCGGCCAGCAGGCGGCGAACGTCTTCGAGACGAAGCTCGATGATCTTGACTAGCTGCTCCTTGCCAAGCGGCCGGAACACGATGATGTCGTCCACCCGGTTCAGGAATTCAGGCTTGAAGTGCGAGTGCAAGAGATTCATCACCTGCTTGGAGGCTTCGTCAAACCAGTCGCCTGATTCGCTGGGATTCGTCCCGCGGACGAATGCGTCCGCGGCTCCACGGTCGCTTTGCAGGAACTGCGAGCCGAGGTTCGACGTCATGATGATGATCGTATTCTTGAAGTCGACCACGCGGCCTTTGCCGTCGGTGAGACGACCGTCGTCCATCATCTGCAACAAGACGTTGAACACGTCGGGATGCGCCTTCTCGATTTCGTCGAACAGCACAACGGCATACGGACGACGGCGAACCTGCTCGGTGAGTTGTCCGCCTTCTTCGTAGCCGACATAGCCGGGAGGCGCGCCGATGAGGCGAGCGACCGAATGCTTTTCCATGTACTCGGACATGTCGATGCGGAGCAGCGCATGCTCGTCGTCGAACAGAAACTCGGCGAGCGCGCGGGCGAGTTCGGTTTTGCCGACGCCAGTTGGTCCGAGGAAAATGAAGGATCCGATCGGGCGCTTCGGATCGCTGAGGCCTGCACGCGATCGGCGAATTGCGTTGGCGACGCGCTCCAGCGCCGGGTCCTGACCGATCACTCGCTGGCGCAAGCGTTCTTCCATCGTGACCAGCTTCTTGACTTCGCCTTCGAGCATCTTCGAGACCGGAATTCCGGTCCACTTGGAGACGATGCCTGCGACGTCTTCTTCGTCGACTTCTTCTTTGAGCATGCGCGATTTGCCCGGGCTCTCCATTTGCTTGGTGAGCTTGGCAAGTTCCTGCTCGGCTTGGGGAATCTTGCCGTAGCGGATTTCCGCGACGCGCTCGTTGTTGCCCTTACGCAATTCGGCTTGCTCTTCGACCTTCAGCTTTTCGATCTGTTCTTTGAGCGCGCGCGTACGGGCGATGAGATCTTTCTCCTTTTTCCAGGTCGCCTTCAACGTGTTGGATTTCTCACGAATCTCGGCGAGTTCTTTTTCGATGACCGCGAGGCGCTCGCGCGAGTTCGCGTCGTCTTCTTTCTTCAGCGCCTGCTTTTCAATTTCTAGCTGCGTGGCCCTGCGCTCCAGTTGATCGATATCCGTCGGAAGCGAGTCGATCTGGATGCGCAGCGACGCGGCCGCTTCGTCAATCAGATCGATAGCCTTGTCGGGCAGGAAGCGATCAGAGATGTAGCGATGCGAGAGCGTGGCAGCAGCCACGATCGCAGAATCTTTGATCCGCACGCCGTGGTGCACTTCGTATTTTTCCTTCAGACCGCGAAGGATGGTGATGGTATCTTCGACGTTGGGTTCACCGACGAAGACGATCTGGAAGCGGCGTTCAAGCGCAGTATCTTTTTCGATGTACTTGCGGTATTCGTTGAGCGTCGTGGCGCCGACGGCCCGCAGTTCTCCACGAGCGAGCGCCGGCTTCAGCATGTTGGAGGCATCGATGGCGCCTTCGGCCGCGCCGGCGCCGACGAGCGTATGCAGTTCGTCAATGAACAGGACGATTTGGCCCTGCGAGTCTCCGATTTCTTTGAGGACCGCTTTCAGGCGGTCTTCAAACTCGCCGCGGTATTTTGCGCCGGCAAGCATGGCTCCGAGATCGAGCGAGATCACGCGTTTGTTCTTCAGACTCTCGGGCACGTCCCCGGAAATGATGCGCTGGGCGAGTCCTTCGACGATGGCGGTCTTGCCTACACCCGGCTCGCCGATAAGCACAGGATTGTTCTTCGTGCGGCGGGAGAGAACCTGGACGACGCGGCGGATTTCTTCGTCGCGTCCAATGACGGGATCGAGCTTGCCGCGGCGGGCCTGCTCGGTCAGGTCGCGAGCGTAACGTTCCAGCGCCTGATATTTGGCTTCGGGATTCTGGTCGGTCACTTTCTGCGAGCCGCGAACGACCGTCAGTGCTTTCAGGATCGCGTCATAGGTCGCGCCGTGACGAGCCAGGAGCTGCTGCGCGGCGTCGCGCTTGAGGTGCGTGATGGCGAGCAGCAAGTGCTCAGTCGAAACGTATTCGTCCTTGAAGTTCGACGCTTCTTTGAAGGCCTGCTCCAGCAGGCCGTTCGCCTCCGACGAGAGCGTCGCTTGGTTGGTTTGTCCCGAAACCTTCGGCAGCTTCTCCAGTTCGCGATAGACGTCACTGAGGACGGCTTGCGGACCGATGCCGATTTTTTCGAGCACGGGCGGAACGATGCCTTCTTTGTCTTCAAGCAGAGCGGCGAGCAGGTGGACCGGTTGGAGCTCGGGATTGCCGTGCTCGGAGGCAAGGTCGTTCCCGCGCTGAACCGCTTCCTGTGCCTTAACAGTAAATTTGTCCCAACGAATAGCCATGGGAAACCTCGTATTCAGTAATTGGAGAATCTAGTAAGTGAGTGATTTGATGGTCCGATTGTTGCTTGCGGGTTCAAATTAGTCGATTCCGAAATCTAGCCGGTTGAAAAAAATTACGGGAGGCGGTCACCTCTGCCGCCTCCCATACTCAAGGGGCTAAAGCCCGATTCATTCCTGGCTTCGTAACGGCACGGCTGAAGCCGTGCCCTGATACGAAGCCTGGCTTGGCCTGATCTCGATGACCGGGTCGGAGACCCGGTCCCACACTGGGCCGCTCGGCTTCGCCCTTGCGGGACGGCCGAGGCGACCGTCTCCACATGGGCAATGCAGTTTACGCAGCTTTGCTGGGGGCCTTGCTCTCGGTCGTCTTGCCTTCGATGGCCTTTTCGCTGCCGATGTTGACCTTGATCTGTTTCGGCTTTGCTTCGGCTTTCTTGGGCAACGCGATCTTCAGCACGCCCTTGTCGTAGTTTGCCGAGACGCTCTCGGTGTCTACGGTCTGGGGCAGAGTGAAGGTGCGGGTGAAGCTGCCGTACTGACGCTCCACACGGCGGTAATTCTCTTCTTTCTCTTCTTTTTCGATCTTGCGCTCGCCGTGCACGGTAAGAGTGTTGTTCTCCACGCGGACGTCGATGTCTTTCTCGTCGATTCCGGGTACTTCGATCTTCAAAGTGACCTTGTGCTCGTCTTCGTAGACATCGACGGCGGGAGCAAAGCTCGAGGTGGTGAGGGATTCGTCGCGGTCAGCGCCGGCGTAGGACTCGCGGAATGCGCGGTTGATGCGGTCCTGCAGAGTGGCAAATTCACGGAACGGCTCGAAACGGGTTAGTACGGTCATGGGTAAATCCTCCTTCGGACTATGTCTGTTTGACTTCGGCCGAGAGCGATCGAGCTGCGCTCGATGATCGGGTCTTAGACCCGATCCCACATTTGATCTTGGTGGGCTTCGGCGTTCACTCCATTAGACGCATAGTTAGCGTAAAAGAAGCATAAAACATGAGTGTATTAATGTCAAGTTATGGATATTACCTGTTTTCATTGGCTTACATGCGCTATGACGCACTTTAAGTAGGCGGTTTCTGGGACATTGAGCAGGACTGGATGGTCTTTGGACTGACCGCGAACCTCAATCAGGCGAAGGATGCGGTGGGCGTCGAGGGCAGCTCCGGCTAGCATCTCGAGGAAATCCGATTGGCCGACGTGGTAGGAGCAGGAGCAGGTGACGAGGATTCCGCCGGGTCGGAGCATCTTCAGGGCGCGCAGGTTGAGCTCCTTGTAGCCGCGTAGGGCAGCGTCTAGGTCGCGCTTGGATCTCGCGAAGGCGGGTGGATCGACGACGATGGTGTCGTAGCGGCGGTTGGACGCGGAATAGTCTTTGAGGAGATCGAAGGCGTTGGCCTCGATCCATTCGATTTCCTTGTTCCTGAAGAGCTCTCGATTCAGCGCGGAATTCTGGTCCGCGACCTCGAGAGCGGGACGGGAGCTGTCCACGCCGGACACTTGATCGCAGACCGGAGCGAGGTGGAGGGCAAAGCCTCCCTGGTAGCAAAAGACGTCGAGCGCTTCACCCTTGGCATATTGCGCGGCGGAGGCATAGTTCTCGCGTTGGTCGAGGAAGGCTCCGGTCTTTTGACCTTCGAGGGCGACGAAATGGAAGTGGACGCCGTTCATGGTGAAGGTGGTCGCGGTCTTCTCTCCACGTAAAAGGCCGGAGGCGCGAGAGGGGAGCGTCTCAAGCTCGCGAACCCGAGGATCCACCCGCTCGATGATCGACGCGGGATGAAAAGATTCAGTGAGTGCAGAGATGACAGTCTCGCGGACGGGGTTGGCGTCGATTGCCTGGGTGAGAATTTGGAGCGAGAGGACGTCGTTGTAGCGGTCGACGATCAGGCCGGGAATTTGATCGGCTTCGCTGAAGATAACTCGGTAGGCGCTGGTGTCGTGAACCAACTTCTGGCGATAAGCGATTGCGTCGGCGATGCGCTGACGCAATCGCGCGGGAAAATCGGCGACTGGTTCGGGAGAGATGAGGCGAATGGCGATTTGGGACGAACTGGAATAGAGGGCCGTGCCGAGCGGCTTGCCTCGCTGGTCGGTAACGGTGACGAGAGCGCCGGGAGTGGCGTCGCTGAAGGAGAGGATGTCGGAGCAGTAGACCCAGACGTGGCCGGACTTAAGGCGGGCGGCACCGCGGGGAGAGAGCTTGATTCTGGGGAGAACTGAGGTGATTCGGGCTTCGGGCATGAGGACATGGTAATGCCTGACGTCCCGCAGCGGAGCCTGAAGGGCGGTCGACCCTCAGGCAACTTCTTCGTTCTTGCGCCAGATTTCCAGCGCACCCGCACCACGTGCCAGCATGCCCAAGCTTGGCCCTTGTGCTGGAAGAGACCACGAGATTGGACTCTCTGCATCGCCCTCGTCCGGCGTTTCCGCAGTCTGGCCAGCCTTTAGCGGTCTGTTCGGGATTGTTTCGTACGCATACCCGGTAAGAAGAACAGGGCTGAAGCCCTTGCCTACCGTCATCCGCGCCCAACCATAGTGGACTTCGCCGTTAATCATGAATTTCAGCCCCAGATAACGGTCGGAGACGTTCGCCCACGGCCCCCCGGAGTATGGGCCGTAGAAGTAAGATCCGGTAGTCGCCATTCGCATTTCGCGCGCATACACGGGTTGGAATGACTGCTTGGGACCAATAGGAGCGCCAGCCTTCAAAGCTGCCGCTGAGTACGAGCGGCCGGGCTGCACGATTGCCATGTTTCCCACTCCGCGCTTGGAACTTATTGAGAGCGCTGTACCATGCGGTTCGCAAGAACAAAAGCCAATGCTGAAATCGCCAATGTGGTCGTGATTGAGATCTAGATGGTAGTGACTCGTAACTCCCCGCCCGATCGTCACGTGGGCCTTGGTGTAAATAACCTCGGCCTCCGCGGTTGGGGCAGTTGCCAGAAGCGCAACTCCGACGGCGCTCGCCGCCGTTGCGTAGGCCGCGATCATCTTGTCAATTCGTGGATTCATCTGTTTCCTGGACCCGCTTGCACTCTGCTCAGAAGAACCCGCCATAGAGGTAACCGCCTTTCGCGCAGCATCGTGGCTGCGAAATCTAGGGGGCCTAGTCGACTTGGAACCGCGTTCTGTTTATCCAGGGAAAAAGCACAGCCGAGCAGGAGGAGGTCCGGGGCAAGGTCGCTTATACCTCGCGAGGCTGTCACAACTCAACGTATCTGTCAAGTCGTTAGCACATGATCGCGTTCATAGAAGCGCAAAGGCCGAAACGGGTTCTCACATCACTCAGAATGGCAGCCTTGTTCAGCTTCGGCTAGCTGGCGGCTTGCTCGGTGGGAGTCGGAACTGCTGCTTGTTTCGAATGCGATCCTGTGGTTGCTTCGTGGCGGGCTAAATCCAGATCGGCTCGGAGTGAGTCGAGGGCAACCATGGGAAGCTCGGTGCCGAAGTTGTCTAGCTCATCTTCCGTCCACAGGCCGTTGAGGCGCATCGCCCCGGTGATGTCCTCGGGAAAGGCCTGGCGGAAGTCGCCTTCGCGGATGAGGATGTCGCCGATGAGGCGTCCGGTGTGGACGTCGTAAACGCGGCGGCTGGATCGGCCGCGAGAAGTCGTGAGACAAAGAAACACTTCGCCGATGTCGCTGAACTCCGAGCGGTAGTACCAGGCCTGGGGCGCGTCGATTTTCGGATGATGGCGCTTGGGACGCGTGGTCGAAGGCTTCTGGTCGAGGAGTTCTTTGGTGGGATCGAAATAGAGGATGCGCTGGCAGGAGTCGCAGACGATGGTCTGGTTGCCGGAGCGTACTTCGTTGTAAGTCTGGGGCCGCAGCATGACGCGGCAGGCCATACATTTCTGGTCGCGAACTTCAGCGATACCGCTGCCGCGGAATTTGGAGACGCGTTCGAAGTGCCGCAACAGGTCTTCGCCAACGCCCTTCCGAAGCTCGCCACGTTTGGCGCGCCATTCGGCGAGAAGCTTTTCGTCCTCGGCAGTGCGCTTCCGGGCGTCTTCCTTTTCTTTCTCAATTTCGGCGGTTTCGGCTTTCAGTTCGGCTTGCGCAGCTTTGACTTCTTTGTCGCGCGCGTCGGCGTTGACCATCAGCTCGAGAATCTTGTCCTCGTTGGCGGTGATCTCTTTTTCGGCGAACTGGATTTCGTGCAGCAGAGCTTTGTACTGTTCGTTGGTCTTTACGTCGAGGGACTGGTCGCGGTACTTGGAGATCTTGGTGCGGAGTTCGGAGATATTAGTGTCGAACTTGCGGCGGGCGGCTTCGTCGGCCTTGACGGCAGCCTGGGCCTTTTCGAGCTGGGCTTTGATGCCGGCCAGCTTTTGTTCGATCACGGCGACGCGCTTGGGAAATTCGGCGACTTCGTCCTGCAGACGGCGGATTTCCTTGTCCGTATCTTGAAGCTTCAGGAGGTTTTCTATTTCTGGGAGCATCCGGCTGGCTTGATTCTAGCACGCGAGGAGCGCGAGTTTACGCGGGTTTTGCGGGTCAAGAAAAACAAAAACTTCTCACCACCGGGGGCACTGGGGTTCACAGAGGAAACCCTACGTCCTATCATTCCGAAGGCCGCCAACATCGTGCAGGCTAGGGCTCTTGGGGTGTACACTTTTCGTTCGCCTGTGGGATCTGCTGTTTAACAACTCTCCTGAGAGGTCGCTCGTGAAAAGACAGTTCTCGGTGTTGCCCTGCTTCGCCCTGCTTGCGCTTGTTGGAGTTCTTGCTCCGCATGCCCTGGAGGCGCAGACAACCCCCACCAAGCCGCTGACTATTGAATCTATGTTTCAGCCCGGGGGCCTCGGAGGCCGCGGTCCGGAGACGGTGGAATGGAGTCCGGACGGCACGAAGCTTTCATTTGTGCGGCGCGATGAAAAGGGTGAGAAGGGAGAGCTGTGGTACCTGGACGCCGTGACCGGCGAGAAGAAGGTGCTGGTCAGCGCGGCTAAACTGGCGTCGCTCGATCCGGATGTGAACAAGGTGAAGAACGAGCGCGAGAAGGAGCGGCTGACCCGGTATCACGTAGCCGCGTATTTGTGGGCTCCGGATTCGAAGCATTTGATCTTCGATTCGCAGGGGCAACTCTGGCTCTACGACCTGGGGACCGAGACGGCGGTGCAGTTTACGTCGGCCAGCGATCCCAGCGGGGATCCGAAGTTTTCGCCGGACGGTAAGCACCTGGCGTACACGCGCAAGCACAATTTGTACGTGCGTCCGGTCGGCGGCAACGAGGAGAAACAGCTCACAAAAGACAACGGCGACGATCTTCTGAACGGGGATATCGACTGGGTATACGCCGAAGAGTTGGGAGTACGCAGCAATTATTTCTGGTCGCCCGACAACAAGGAGATCGTGTTTCTGCACATGGACGAAAGCAAGGTGCCAACCTATCCGATCACCGACTGGATGCCGACGCATCCCGCGGTGGATCAGGAGAAGTATCCCAAGGTGGGCGATCCGAACCCGGTGGTGAAGCTGGGAGTCGTGGATGCGGATAAAGGAAAGGTGCGGTGGATCTCGCTGACCAACGATGCGGATACGTATGTTCCGCGGTTTGGATGGGTGAAAGAGGGAGTGATTTGGGCGGAAGTGCTGAACCGCACCGAGGACAAGCTGGATTTGTATTTTGTCGATGCCAAGTCGGGGAAATCACGGCTTGTGCTGACGGAAACGACTCCGGGTGCGTGGATCGACTTTGAGCACGTCGAAGTGCGGCTCCTGAAATCGAAGCCGATGTTTCTGTGGCCGAGCTGGCGCGATGGGAACATGCACATCTATGTGTACAGCTTCGATCAGCAGAGTCCAATGGCTGCGGACGCCAAGCTGGAGCGGCAGTTGGAGCAGGGCGACTACGAGGTGCTAGGGATCGCAGGAGTGGACGAAGCCACTGGAAGCGTCTTTTTCGAGGCGAATAAGGACGATCCGCGGCAGACGCATGTGTATTCGGCGCAACTCGACGGATCGGGATTCAAGGCGTTGACGACAGAAGAAGGCGAGCATTTTGCCAGCTTCAGCGACGACGGGAAACACTATTCGCACATGTATTTCGGACCGCAGGCGGCGCCGCAGACTACTCTGTGCGCGGTGGGAGGGGCGTGCTATCCGGTGTGGAAGGCGCGAGATGAGATCGCCGAATATGGATTGCGCGCGCCGAAGTATCTGGAATTCAAGGCGGATGATGGGACGGTTTTATACGGGCGCTTGCTGCTGCCTCCGGATGGGGCGGCGAGCGGAAAGATTCCGCTGATCATCAACATCTATGGCGGTCCGGCCGGGCAGATGGTGCGGAAGGGAGTGCCGGACGCGTTCGACGAGATTCTGGCGCGCAAGGGATTCGCGATTTTTGCAGTCGACAATCGCGGCACGCCCGGACGCGACCGCAAATTCCAGACGGCGATCCGGCACGAGTTCGGAGCGATTGAGTTGAAGGATCAGCTGACCGCGCTGGATCAGCTGCTGGGGCAGTATCCGCAGCTCGATCCGGATCGGATCGGCATCTGGGGATGGTCCAACGGTGGGTCGATGACTTTGTATTCGATGACTCATTCGGAGCGCTTTCGCGCGGGAGTGGCCGTGGCTCCGGTGACCAACCAGGTGAACTACGACTCGATTTATACCGAGCGGTACATGGGATTGCTGAAAGACGATAAAGAAGGCTACGAGATGTCGGACGTGACGAAATCGGCCGACAAGCTGCACGGCGCGCTGCTGCTGGTGCATGGCACGAGCGACGACAACGTCCACTTCCAGAACAGCATTCAGATGATCAACGCGCTGATCACTGCGGGGAAGCCGTTCCGGCTGATGATTTATCCGAACAAGACACACAGCATCGCGGGAAAGATGCGCGGGTGCATCTGTTCTCGATGATTGAAGACCAGTTTGAGGAGGAATTGAAGAAGCAGTAGCGAGTACTCGGTACTCAGTCGGGCGCGGATTCGGCGGCTTCGCGAAAGCGGAGCCGCTTTTATTTGTGCCGGCCTGATCCTCGGCGCGGCGTTTCTTTCGCCGAACTCTCTTTGGAAGAGCTCACCTTCGAGCTTTCCTTCGAAGAGCTGTCTTTGGACGAGGAATCTTTCAAGGAGCTGTCGGACTTGGATTTGTCGTCCGACTTGTCTTTGGAGCCGGAGTCGCTGCTCGACGAAGATCCGCCGGAGGAGCCCTTCTTGGCGTAGTCGGTGACGTACCAGCCTGTGCCTTTGAACTGGACGGCCGGAGCGGAGATCATCTGCTCGACTTGGCCGCCGCATTCGGGGCACTTCTTGACCATCTTGTCGGAGAACTTCTGGATTTTTTCGAAGCGGTGGCCGCACTTCTTACATTCGTATTCGTAAAGTGGCATGAGTTGAGACGGCTGCGGGAACGACGCAGTTTCATATTGATTCTAGGGGCGAGGGTTGGGCGGCGTCAATTTTGCGGGGAGACGGCTGTCGGAAAGGGAGAATCCTGAAACGCCGCGTTTGTTAGCAGGAGCAGCGAGCGGGGTGTGAGCAATGAAGGCTCAACACCCCGGCCCGCCCTTATTTTAGACGGAGCGTCTAGTAGTTGGCAGCCTGAACGATCAGGTGATCGACGATGTGATGCGCTTCGTCGATGTGGTGGAGGGCGCGATCCCGAAGACCTCGCACCGACGGGTCGTCTTCTTCCCGTGCGATGTCGTTGTGAGCTTTATCCAGCAACTCCTGAGCGCGGTGAAAGCGGCCGGCGCGTCCCATCCGCGCATCGACCGGAGGATGGTCATTCAGATTCTTGCCGTCGTCAATCGCAGCCCGCTTAATTTCGTCGATGGCTTTGTCGATCTCGTTGATGGCGTGCTCTTCCTCTTTGTCCATGTGATGGGTGGCAGCCAGGTTCTCCAGATGAGCGCGGGCATGCCGCAGATCAGTCAGCGCGTGCAGATATGCCGGATGCCTTCCCGGTTCCTGGGCAACGCTCAGTGCAGCGCAAGCGGCAACAACCAGCACGAGTAGAGAGCAGTGTCGTGCAATTTTCATGGGGTCCTCGAAGCCTTTCGGCGGAAATGAATTTCGTTGGTTAAATCGGTGAAACAGCGGGTTCAAGTTCGCTGGAATTCTATCGAGCTCACAAGGCGGGATGAAGTTACCGCAGTACAGGGACTAACCGTGCCGCAGGCCGCTTCTTCGCGCCTGTTCGTAACCTCGGAAGGCCAGCCGGCCTGTTTGATTGGATTGATTAACCCTTGCCAATGGTTAGGTTTACCGAGGTGGTAGCAGGCGGTTGGGGGCAGTGTTGCGCCAAGCGGCTTGGATTGCCTTGGTCAGAGAATCTTTCTCCGCTGACTTTAGGATCACGCTGGTTGCGCCCCGGCGTCCCCAGGCTCCTTTTACCGGAATAAAGGCGTCGGGATAATCCTTCGAGAAATTGTGCTGATCTTCGGGCGAGAGTTTGACCATGCCGCGAGTTGCGTCGGGATAGCCGAGGGTGGCGAAGATTTTTCCGGCGACGCGGAAGTCGGGATGGCTCATGTGCTGGCGTTCTTCGGTTTCGGGGAGTGAAAGGGCGATTTTGCGGGAAGGCGGCGGGAGTCATGATTCTCTCCAAGAAAAACCTTGAACCACGAAGGGCACGAAGTTACACGAAGGTGGAACCGTTCGGCAAGATGGGTTAGTCGATTTGCCATTTTTCGTGTTGGTGCAAAGCGCGACAACGAGCAGGTGAGAAATCGACGTCAAAATCCCCACTTCCGGCAACACCGGCCGGAAATGGGGCACCCGGACCGGTGGTAGACTTCCGGCCATGACGGATGGGAACACGACTGGCCCGGCGCTGTATCTGGTGGGAACGCCGATTGGCAATCTGGAGGACATCACGCTGCGGGCGCTGCGCGTGCTCAAAGAAGTCGACGTGATTGCGTGTGAGGACACGCGGCAGACGCAGAAGCTGCTGAATCATTTTGCGATCGCGACGCGGACGACCAGCTATCACGAACATAACGAGATGACGAAGTCGGCGGAGTTGGTCAAGCAGATGCAGGAGGGCGCGAGCGTAGCGCTGGTGACTGATGCGGGGATGCCGGGGATTTCCGATCCGGGGTACCGGCTGATCACGCTGGCGATCCGGCATCATGTGCCGGTAGTGCCGATCCCTGGGGCGTCGGCGTTTCTGGCGGCTCTGGTGGCGAGCGGGCTGCCGACGGATTCGTTTCGCTTCAGCGGATTTCTGCCCGCGAAGCGCGGCGAGCGGCGGGAGTCGTTGGAGACGATCAAGAATTCTCCGCGGACCCAGGTGTTCTATGAGGCTCCGCGCCGGATCGTGGAAGCGCTCGAGGACGTAGTCGAGGTGCTGGGTTCCGCTCGGCATGTTGTTGTTGCGCGCGAAGTGACGAAGCTGCATGAAGAGTTTCTGCGCGGGCGGGCGGATGAAGTTCTGGAGAATCTGAAGGCGCGCGAGGCGGTGAAGGGCGAGATCACACTGCTGATCGGCAAGGCCGAGGAGAAAGATGCTCACGTAGCGGCGGACGCATTCGTCCGCCTCAGCGTGCGGCAGAGAGTCGAGCAGATCATGGCGGAGGAGAAAATCGATGAGAGGACCGCGCTGAAAAAAGTGGCGAAGGAGCGAGGGATATCGAAGAGCGAGGCCTATCGGGAGTGGCAGCGAAACAAGTGAAGGGCTGGCGGTTTTGCTTGGCTGGCGGACGAATGCGTCCGCCCCTCCACACGCTGCGTTATTTCCCTGCTAATTCTTTCTTCACAATCTCGCTGACTACCTTCCCGTCGACGCGCATGCCGGCGGCGTTGAATTTTGCCATGGCGTTCTTCATTACGGTGCCCATTTCCTTCATCGTCGGAGCGCCCATTTCGGCGATGGCGGCTTTCACTCCGGCGATGATCTCCGCTTCTCCGGCGGCTTTGGGGAGGTAGCTTTCGATAACGACGATTTCAGCGGCTTCTTTGTCGGCCATCTCCAGGCGTCCGCCCTTGGTGAATTGCTCGACCGATTCCTTGCGCTGCTTGATCAGCGTGCTCAGGACGGCTTGAGATTCTTTGTCGTCGAGCGCGGACATCTTATCGACGGTCTTGAGTTGCAGGGCGCTTTTCACCATACGTAACGTGGAGAGGCGCGCTTCTTCCTTCGCCTTCATGGCGGTGACGATGTCTTTCTGGATCTGGTCGACTAGAGGCATGTGAGGAATTATAGACGGAAGGTTCTCGGGTCTCGCAAAAAGCGAGACGTGTGGTATCCCGAGTTCTGAAATCAAAATCCTCACCCTGGGACTTTTTGATTGGACCAAAGTGGAATGTGCGGCATCAGATGGGCTGGAGGACACAACCATGGGAAAAATTGCGATTTGGGCACAGCTGGAAGCGAAGCCGGGCAAAGAGAAAGAGATTGAAGAGTTCCTGAAATCGGCGCAGCCGTTGGCCGAGGCTGAGCCGGGAACGCTGAGCTGGTATGCGATCAAAATGGGACCGGGAAAGTACGGAATCTTCGACACGTTTGCGGACGAGAACGGGCGCAACGCGCACCTGAATGGCGAGATCGCGAAGGCGCTTTTCGCCAAGGCGAAAGATTTGTTCGCTACGCCTCCAAAGGTCGACAAGCCGGAAATTTTAGCGTCGAAAGGTGGACGGAAATAATAGATCGAGCGAGGTGTGTGCAAGGCGTCCGAAGATTGGGACGCCTTTTTCGTTTCCGCCGCGCTCAGTGCTCGCGGGACGGCCGAGGCGGCCGTCCCCACATCGCAGATCCCTAAATGTGCTCCTGGCTGGCGCTTCCTATAAACTAGTGGACTACCCCTATTCATAAGGACTCTGCCTATGTTGCATAAGAATCGTCTTTTTACCCCCGGGCCAACGCCGCTATTGCCAGCGGCGCAGACGGCAATGGCCTCGTTTACGGCGCATCACCGGACCGCCGATTTTCGGGCTCTGTTTCAGCGCGTGCTGGCCGATATGAAGGAATTTATCGGCACGAAAAATGACGTGCTGATTCTGGCTTCTTCTGGCACGGGCGTGATGGAAGCGTCTGTTTCAAACCTGACATCGCCCGGAGACAAAGTGCTGGTGCTGACCGCCGGGAAATTCGGCGAGCGCTGGACCGGGCTGGCAAAGGCGTTCGGCTGCCAAGTCGAGGTTTTGAGTGTGCCCTACGGCCAAACCTTTTCACTCGATGAAATTCGCGCGCGGATCAGTCCTGATGTGCGCGTCGTGTACGTGCAGGCCACTGAGAGTTCCACCGGAGCGCGGCACGACGTGCATGGGATCGCGAAGATTGTGCGATCCGCTGGAAACGACACGCTGCTGGTGGTGGATGCGATCACCGGCCTGGGAACCACGCATCTCGATGTCGATGGATGGGGCGTGGACGTGATCATTGGAGGGTCGCAAAAGGCACTAATGATGCCTCCGGGGCTGGGATACTGCGCGGTGAGCGAGCGGGCATGGAAGCGGATGGAGACGACGACTTCTCCGCGGTATTACTTCGATCTGCGGAAGGAACGGAAGTCGGCGGCGAAGGGCGAAACGGCCTATACTCCCGCGACTTCGTTATTCGCGGCGCTGGGAGCGGCGCTCGAATTCATTCGCGGGATGGGCAGCGGCGATTTGGCCAAGGGACGCGAGGAGTTGGTGAACAATGCCGAACTGTGCGCCGAAATGACGCGCGCGGGAGCAAAGGCGCTGGGATTGAAACTTTATGCGTCGGCTCCGGCCGCTGCGTTGACAGCCATCTGTGCGCCGGACGGAGTTGACTCCAGCAAGATCGTGAAAGAGTTCAGGGAAGCCTTCGACGCGGTGGTTGCCAACGGTCAGGGAGAGATGAAAGGGCAGCTGTTCCGCGTCGCGCACATCGGCTATTACGACTATCTCGACACGGTGGGGATTCTCGGAGCGCTCGAACATGTGCTGGCGCGCGTGACCGACCAGAGCATTGACTATGGCGCGGCGGTGCGGGCAGCGCAGCAGGTGTATGCAGCCAGCATGGAAGCCGCGGTGTCGATTCGGTAGCGCATTACGAAATGCAAAACAGTGAACCACGAAGGACACGAAGTTTCACGAAGGAATTCTGAAAGTTCGTGTCCTTGACGAATGCGCGTCTTGCTGACGGTCCCCGGAAAGTCAGTTGATCATGAAATTCATGGCCGTGGAGGTCGCGGCCAACGTGCCGCCGCTTCCGTACGCACCTGTGCCGGTGGTGGCAGGATTGGTCACCGTGATCTGAACGGTGCCGGCAGCCGCGATCGCCGAAGCGGGAACGGCAACCGTAAGCTCGGTACCGCTCATGAAAGTGGTGTTTGACGTCTGAGCCACACCGTTCCAGTTCACGACGGCTTTCGTCCCGAAGTTGGTTCCGTTGACGGTTAAGATGAAGGCGTCGCCCCCAGCTGTGGCCGCATTCGGATTCAGCTGGCCGATGGCAGGCGCGGTCCCGGCCACCGACGGCGTGGTGGCTTTGGAGCTATAGCCGCAAGCCATGGTCAAGGCGATCAGTGTCAGAAGTGAGATTGTTTTGAGTGTTTTCATGTTGTTTCTCCGAGGGCGGGGGCCCATCGAGAACAAGTCTAGAAATTGGGCGTGGCGACCGTGTCAGTGCGCTGTCAATTTGCCGTCAATTGGTTGTCGGACGGATTTCCGAAATCGATTCCTGGTCAACCTCGTCAAAAGGAACTTATACGTGAAGATCATTGTGGCGGAAAAAATCTCGTCATCCGCAGTGGCGGAACTGCACGAGCCGGGATGGACCGTGCTGACGGCGGATCAGCTGGACGGCAAGCTGGCCGAGCATTTGGAGTCGGCGGACGCACTGATTGTGCGGTCGGCGGTGCAAGCCGACGCCAAGCTGCTGGAGCATGCGAAAAAGCTGCGCGTGATCGGGCGAGCCGGCGTGGGCGTGGACAACATCGATCTGGAAGCGGCCACGCACAAAGGCATCGCGGTGATGAATACGCCGGGAGCGAACGCTGTCGCCGTGGCCGAGCAGACGTTAGGGATGATGCTGGCGATGGCGCGTCACTTGTGCCGCGCGGATGCGTTGATGCACGCGGGCAAGTGGGAGAAGAAATCGCTGCAAGGGACTGAGCTGCGAGGCAAGACTCTGGGCATTGTCGGTCTGGGACGAATCGGAATGGAAGTAGCGCGGAGGGCCCGCGCGTTTGGGATGGAGTTGGTGGGACACGATCCGTTTGTGTCAGTCGCGGTTGCGAAAGAGCAGGGGATTCGCCTGGCTGCGCTGGAAGAGGTATACGCGGCGGCGGATTACATCACGCTGCACGTTGGGCTGACTCCGCAGACGCTGGGGATGATTAACGAGGCCTCGATTGCGAAGATGAAGAAAGGTGTGCGGCTGGTGAACTGCGCACGCGGCGAGCTGGTGAACGAAGCGGACCTGGCGCGGGGACTGCAGGATGGACATGTGTCGGCCGCAGCGATCGATGTGTTTACCGAAGAGCCTCCGAAGAATTCGCCGCTGCTGGCGCTGCCGAATGTAGTGCTCACACCACACGTTGGCGGATCGACGCAGGAAGCACAGGAAGCGGTCGGAGTGCAGATCGCACGGCAGGTGAAGGAATATTTGAAGCACGGCGTGATTCAGAATGCAGTCAACGTGCCCTCCGTTTCGGCGGAGGAGTACGCGTTGATGCAGCCCTATATCGTCTTGGCCGAACGTATGGGCGCATTTCTGGCGCAGGTATCCGAAGGATCGCTGGAGGAGATTTCGATCCGCTACAGCGGGCACATCGCGGAGTGGAAAACGGAATTGATTCGCAATGGCGCGATCAAGGGGATTCTGAACCAGGCGTTGGAGGAGAAGGCGAATCTGGTGAATGCTGCGACCATCGCGCACGATCGTGGGCTGCGCGTAGTGGAGTCCCATAAGGAGAAGGCTTCGACCGGCGGCGCGGGGAGCGTGCTCTCGATTTTCCTGAAAAGCGCCACAGAAGAGCACATGGTGAAGGGCGCGGTGCTGCACGGAGAGGCTCCGCGGCTGTTGCAGGTGGATGGGATCGATGTGGAGGCTCCGCTTGAGCGCAGTTTGATCTACATGCGGAATCGCGATGTACCGGGCGTGATCGGAAAAGTGGGGACGATTCTTGGGGAAGAGTCGATCAATATCGCGGATTTCTCGCTTGGCCGGCGGAGTGTCGAGTCGAGCGAGCAACTGCGTGAGGCGATTGCGGTAGTGCACGTGGACGGGAATGTATCGGAACAGGTGCTGACTCGGTTGCGTGGGATTGCGGCGGTGCAGACTGCGAAGGCCGTGAGATTGTTCTGACGTCAACAGATGCTTTCCAGGCGCGCTGGACGTCAAATGCTTCTACGTCTGCAGCCCGGCTTCGCCGGGGATGGACCGCCGAGGCGACCGTCGCCACATGAGTTGTTACTCTGCTTCGTCGCGTCTTAGCTTACGGCTTTCGGCGAGCAAGGCCATCGAATGCATCAGGTTCTGCAGGGTGACGATGCCGATCAGGCGTTGGTCTTCGACGACTGGAATGATGTTCGAACTGCGCGCCGTGAGTTTGCGGAAGGCCGAACTGAGCGAGTCGTTGCGCAGGGAGACGTCGAAGATCTTGCTCATTACCGCTTGCACGTAGCCGTTGCCTTCGGCGCGCAGCGCGTCCAGAATGCGGGCCTTCGAAATCACGCCCACCATATCGCTGCCGCGAACTACAGGAAAATCATCCTGCAAGGAGTGCACCGCCTTTTCCAGCGCATCTTCCAAAGTGTCGGCTGGAGATAGAGTGGCGAAGTCGGTGAGCATCACTTCTTCGAGGCGGACGTTCTCGAGCACCGACTGGAACACCAGGGCGCGTTCTTCCAATTGAGCGGCGGAGAACACGATCACACCCACCATCGTCAGCCAGCTATCGCTGAACAGGCCGGCAAACACGAGCACTAAGGCGATGGCCGTGCTGATGGCAACCGCGCGCCGGGTCGCGGACGAAATGTCCATTTTGCGGGAGAATAGAGCCCGTACAATGCGGCCGCCATCGAGCGGATACGCCGGCATGAGGTTTAGAGCGGCGATATAGAGGTTGGCCCACACAACACTCTTCGCCAATTGAGAGGCTTGCAGCAAGGGCCACTTCCACAGTTCGATGCCTGGGACGGCGACCGTGACCACAGCCAAGGCAAAGGCGGCCAGCGCAAGATTCACCAGCGGTCCAACGAGCGCGAGCCAGATTTCGCGTTTCCAGAGAAGCGCAGCGGGCTGCTTTTCATTGCGTGGCTCTTCATAGAGAGCGACGCCGGTGATCGGCAACAGGATGACCGCCTTGGGGATCATTCCCACTCGGCGTGATGCCAGCATATGCCCGCATTCATGCGCGCCGACGCAGGCAAGAATGATGCCGCAGAGCGCGAGATCGCGTGGTCCATTGGCCGATCCCTGGTGCGCCGCGTACTCCGTCCAGAACACAAACATAGGCAGGATCAGGAACGTCAGGTGGAGGCGGATATCCACGCCAAACAGGCGTCCCACCGGGATGGACCAGCTTCGCATAAAGGATTCGCTGCTTTTATTCTACATGGATGGATATATTGAATGGGGCACCCAAGGACGACGGGCGATGCGCGTAATTGCGGGCAAATATCGAAGCCGTCCCCTGCGCGCGTTACGGGGGATGGATGTCCGTCCTACGTCGGACAAGCTGCGAGAGACGCTGTTCAACGTCTTGACGGCGGGGAATCCGGCGGCGCTGGAGGACAGCGTCTGGTTGGACCTGTTCGCGGGAACGGGTGCAGTGGGTATCGAAGCGCTGAGCCGCGGAGGCAAAGAAGTTCACTTCGTTGAGAGCTCGGCGCCGGCGGCGGAAATGATCCGAAAGAATCTTCAGAGCCTAGGGATCACCGAGGGATTCAAGATCCTGGAGGAGGAATTGCCGCGCGCATTCTGGCGGATGGAGCGGCAGAAAGTTGCAGCGGATGTGGTCTTCATCGATCCGCCCTATCGCATGAAGGATGCGTACACGAACACGCTGCGGGCGCTTGCGGATTCTTCGTTGATCTGGGCGATGTCAGTGGTGATTGCCGAGCACGAAAAGAAATTCGATCCGGGAGAGGAGTTTGGGCCGCTGCGCCGGTTCCGGCATCTGGCACAGGGGAGCACGGCGCTGAGTTTTTACCGTATGGCGAGCGGTGGAGACTTGAGGATCTGAGGGGCAGCTCAGATCCCCTCGGCGCTACATGATCAGTTCATCGGTGCGGCGAACGATGGGATGCTGCATTTCTTCCAGATCGTTCTTCACCATGTTCAAGCCGTAGACGCATCCCTCAAAATTCTTCGAGAGGCTGGCAAATAGAGGCGCGACCTTCGCGTACTCAAAGTGTTCGAACTTGGAGACGATGTAGTAGCTTTCCTTGCCGGCCTTTACCCACTCCACAAAATTTTCCAGACGCTGGCGGCGCAAGCGGAAGTGGTTGATGCTCTCCGGGAACATTCCGGCTAGGAACAACGTGTAGTCGCCGATGTGCTTGCGGACCTGGCGCTCGCGGTCGAAAGAAGGCGCGGGCCCGTAGACGGGATCCGATTCGAGCAACATTTCGCCGACGTCGGCGAGGGGACGATTCTTCGCATCGTGAACGTTGTAGAGCTGATCGGCTTCGCAAAACTCCGCGAGCAGATGAGAAACGTAGGCGACGATCTGCGGATCACGAATGCCAATTTCCTCGGCATAGTGCCGTCCCACCAGATCCTGAAACAGCTGCTGTAGCGGATGCGATTCCGGAATCATAGTTTTGTCCCCCTGAACTCCGCGCCAACTACGGAGTTTCAGCCACATGCGTGTGTTGATATCCCAGTTTGCTGTGGTAACGCAAGTGACTTTTGTTTATCGGCATGATTCATTTTCCTGATCAGTTAGAAGTAAGTAGATAATGAACGAGTTGTGCGATGAATCCGTTAGGAGCGCGTACCAACGATAGTAACGAGGTCGCGGAATCCCTGTATTTGCTGGCACTCTCGAAGTGCTGCTGCCAGCGAGTTCTCGCCACAGGGCATACAAAGGAGCACAGGGAAACGGGAACGCTTCGCTACTGCCATCCAGAGAACAAATTCTCGGATCCTTGTAGAATTGCGGCCCACGGAGGATTGCATGGAGCGTCAAAACATTTCGAGCGGTACAGCTTGGGAGCCCATCGTCGGATATTCTCGCGCAGTCAAAGTGGGCGCGTACGTTCACGTTTCGGGAACGACGGCGACCGGGCCCGACGGCAAGATTGTTGGTGTGGGCGACGTGTATGCGCAGGCGACCCAGACGCTGAAGAATATCGAGAATGCGCTGACGAAGGCAGGCGCCGGCATGAAAGACGTCGTGCGCACCCGCATCTACGTCACCAACATTGCGGAGTGGGAAAAGGTCGGCAGGGCGCATGGAGAATTTTTCAAGGACATTCGCCCAGCGACTGCGATGGTGCAAGTGGCGGCCCTGATCTCTCCGGAGATCCTGGTCGAGATTGAAGCGGACGCGGTGATTCGTTCATAGCGATCGAGCGGGCCTATCGTTTGGGGGGACGTCGCGGCCTGAGTCCAAGGCTCGGGCACGATTTCAGGCCTCCACTTCGCAATTCTCTTGACAAGCGCTTCGCCGCGAGCATAATGCGTCAATCCTGTGCAGTCGGTCGAATTCCGGTCTTCCACTTCGGTGGGGCCGGAGGAGGTGCTTGATGAGCGTGCTCGAACTTTGCGACCGGGAAATTGCGGCAGTGGGCCTGGAAGCCTCCGTTGCCGATGCGATTCATAAGATGCTGGATCATCACGTGGGCGCGGTGGCCGTGGTGGACGACGAGTACCGCGTCGCCGGGATTTTCACCGAGCGCGACGTGCTGCGGAAGATGTCGCTCACCCGGTTAGATCCGCACTCAACATCGGTACGCGAACTTATGACGACTCCGGTCGAGATGGCCACCCGTGCCACCGGCGCTGGCGAGGCGCTGAGTATCATGCTGGAGCGGCACTTTCGCCATCTGCCTGTGGCCGACGACAACGGTAAACTGCTGGGGATTCTTTCCATACGGAATTTGCTTGAGTGGCGCGTCGACGACTTGAGCCACGAACTGGACGCGCTAGAGCAGTACATGGCGAATGACGGGCCGGGAGGTTAATGCCGCAAGGGCTACGGCCCTTTGGGTTCCGACAGGCGAAGCGGCGCTCATCGACCTATCAAGGCTTCACGTTTGTCCGCTCCTCGACATTTGATGGCTGCATCCTCCGCCTTGCCCAAGACGGTTGCCTGCGTTCGCATCGCCACATCTATATTTTTCCTTCTGTTCGGTGAGTACAAGGTTGCCGGGCCCGGGTTCGGGCACGGCGGATTTCAGACTTATCTACAGGACTACATCGCGAATAGCGCGGTCAGTTTCTACCGTCCGGTGCTTTCGGGATTCGTTCTGCCGCATGCGGTGTTCTTCGGCTACATGGTTGGAGTTGTCGAATTGCTTATTGGGATTGGTTTGCTGATCGGGCTGGGGGTGCGTCCGGCTTGCGTTCTGGGAATGTTGTTTCTGCTGAATATGCTTCTTGCCACATGGTGGGGACCAGGCCACGGGGTTCCACTCTGGCGCTATTTCGGCGCGGAGCTGGATCACCTTCCACTGTTGCTGCTGTTGATCATCCTTTTCGCTGCGGATGCCGGACGAGTCTGGGGGTTGGACGGACGTAGATAACTTCGTTGTGAGTGGTCGCTTTACCAATCCAATATTTTCGGGAGAAGGATCTTAATGAAGAGGAACTGTTGCGCCGCCTTCCTGGTTGCGCTGATATGTACCTACGGGCTTGGTCAGGCCCCCAAGCATGTCGTCGTTCATGCCGGACACGTGCTCGATGTGAAGTCCGGAAAATTGCTGGCCGATCAAATGCTGGTAATCGAAGACGGCAAGATCATCAGCGTCGGCCCAGCGTCGGACGCGAAGATTGCCGCCGATGCCATGCGAATCGATTTGCCCGACGCTACCGTGCTCCCGGGCCTGATCGATGCACACACGCACCTCACCATGGAACCGCGATTTGGCTACGACCAACTGGCGATTTCAGTACCGCGCGAAGCTCTGATCGGAGCGAAAAACGCCAGGCTCACGTTGCAGGCAGGATTTACCACCGTGCGCAATGTGGGAGCGCAAAACTTCACGGACGTGGCTCTGCGGGATGCGATCAATGCGGGCGATGTGCCCGGGCCCCGGCTGTTGGTTAGCGGACCGGCGTTGAGCATCACCGGCGGGCACTGCGACAACAACATGCTGCCCTTTGAATATCACGCGACCGATGGCGGCGTAGCTGACGGCATCTCGGCCGTGCAACACAAGGTTCGGGAGAACATCAAGTACGGCGCGGATCTCATTAAAGTGTGCGCGACGGGAGGCGTGCTCTCGTTGGGCGACAATCCGCAGGCTTCGCAATTCACACTCGAGGAGATGAAAGCAATTGTGGCCGACGCACACCGGCTCGGACGCAAGGTCGCGGCGCACACGCATGGAGCGGAGGGAATTCGATGGGCGGTGGAGGCGGGAGTGGATTCCATCGAGCACGGGTCGTATATCGACGATGCCGGCATCGCGGCGATGAAGCAGCACCGAACTTATCTGGTTCCGACGCTCTATCTCGGCGACTGGATGATCGACAACGCCGGCTTGACGCGCTTGCCTCCGCCACTGCTGGCCAAAGCGCGGGACGTGATTCCGGCGGCCCGCAAGAACATTGCTCACGCGTTCTCGAGCGGAGTGAAAGTCGCGTTCGGTACGGATGCCGCGGTTTATCCGCATGGGTTGAACGCTCATGAGTTTGCGGTCATGGTGCGTTTGGGACTAACGCCGCTGCAGGCGATTCAGGCTGCGACTCTGAACGCAGCCGACTTGCTGGGATGGCCGGGCAAAGTGGGAACACTGGAGCCCGGTGCCTGGGCGGACATGGTTGCGGTGGATGGGGATCCGACGAAGGATGTTACTACTCTCGAGCGCGTGAAGTTTGTGATGAAGGGCGGCGAAATAGTGAAGAACGAGTACGGGAAGTGAGACATTTCAGTTTGACGCGGGGAGCGTAGCCGAGCTTCGCTCGGTGGACAGCCGAGGGCGGCTGTCCCCACATTTTAGATTACCGTCTTGTTCTCGCCTGTTCAGTGATCCAGTCCGTCCAGTAGGATGATGCTCCGCTCGCCAGTAGACTGACCTTGCCTTCGACGGCATCCACGAAGTTCGCAATCAGAGGCAAGTGCACATTGGAATCGGTGGGGAGCGTTTCTCGGCCGCCTGGCCAAATCAAGTCCGAGCCATTCAGCGGAGACATTTTCATCTCGCCCTCGGTGCCGCGAATGCGGCATTCGTCGCGATTCACTTTCGAGTGCCAGCGAACGTCGACGACTCCGCGAACTCCATTTTCATATTCGATTATTACCGTGGCGTTGTCTTCGACGGCGTAGTGGTGGACTACGTTTGAAAGTTGACCGCTGACGCTGACCGGCTTGCCGAAAAGAAAGTTCAGCACATCGATACGATGGGAGGCGATGTCGAAGAGCGGCCCGCCTCCAGCTTTGACCGGGTCGAAGAGCCAGCCGCGATGCCCGCTTCCGTCAAACCACATATGGTTGGTCAGCTCGGCGAAGACTGGCTTTCCGATCGCGCCCGCCGCGAGCAGTTCCCTTGCACGCTGCACTTTGGGATAGAAGCGGCGGTAATAAGCGATGCCGAATTTCTTCCCGCTTTCTTCCGCAGCCTTCACCATGGTCCCGGCCTCGGCTTCGTTCATCGCCATCGGTTTTTCGCAGAGGACGTGTTTTCCCGCGCGCAGCGACTGGATCGTCTGTGGCGCGTGCAGAAAGACTGGCGTGCCGACGTAGACTGCATGAACTTCAGGATCGGCGAGGGCTTCTTCCAGTGTTGTGAAGACGCGGGTTTTGTAAGGAGCGGCTTTTGCCGGATCGCGCGTGACCAGGCCGTAGAGGCTGCTTCGCGGTTCGCATTGAATGGCGGGGATGACGCGACGGATGGTGATATCGCCGATGCCGATGACGATCCAGTTGAGCACGAATTGAATATATCGCAGGTTGAATGCTCAACGAGAGAGAGTCGAGCTTCGCTGGACGGACAGCCGAGGGCGGCTGTCCCCACATAGATGTGCCGCTATCAAAATCAAAGGCCGGCGCTGGGCCGGCCTTTGAGTCAATTTCAAAATGCAACTACTTCTTGGGAGCGATCGCGTCCTTGGCGGCTTTGGCGACGCGGAACTTCACGACGGTCTTGGCCTTGATCTGGATCGGTTCGCCGGTCTGCGGATTGCGTCCGACGCGGGCCTTGCGGTGCGCCTTCACCAGACGGCCGAGGCCGGGGACGACGAAGATGCCGTTCTTCTTGGTTTCTTTGATTGCGGTGTCCGCGAGGTGCTCAAGAAACGCCGCCGCGGTTTTGTTGGGGAGCTCGGTTTTCTCGGCGAGTTGCCGAATGAGCTGTGTTTTGGTTAGACCTGAAGCCATACTTCCTCCTCGAAAAAAATCGGTTTAATACCAGCGGGGGTTATCTTATACCCGTGGGGCTGTGGAAAAACACCGAATTTTACGGGGGTTTTATAGTTTGTACATGCGCGGGGGTGCGTCTTTACAGGCGTTGGCATGCTTTGCAGCTCCAGAAGGGGCCGTTCATGCGTATCAGCGTGGTAACCGGTAGAGCTCTGATTCAAAGAGGCACGGAGAATTGATCTTCGGTTCTTTCACGATGAAGGTTTTCTCCGTGCCTCTGAGCCCCCGTGGTGAAGCAGTTTGCGGAGTGCCATAATGCTTGTGGGAGTCTTTCATTGAGTTGCGCCATTTGTGAAACTCGCAAGGAGAAGCGCTTTTGCCCGGCTGTACACGGCCGGATTTGTCCGCAATGTTGCGGCCAGCAGCGCGAAGTGACGCTCGATTGCCCGAGTGAATGTCCTTATATGCAGCAGGCGCGCGAGCACGAAAAGCCGCGCTCCGCTGATCAAATCGATTCCGCTGCACTGTTTCTGCAGGTAGAAGTGTCGGATCAGTTCATGTACGAGAAGGAACATCTGCTGATGGGGTTGACTTACGCACTGGCGAAGGCCGCGCGCGCCGACCGCAGCTTGCACGATCAGGATCTAATTGCGACGTTATCGGTGCTGGCGAAAAGCTATGAGCGGCGGGTGAACTCTGGACTGCATTACGAACCGCCGCTGACCAGCGATTCTCAGCGCCGGGCTGCGTCCGAAGTCGAGACCATGGTGAAGGAATACCGCGAGGCTGAGCAGAAACACACCGGCTACTCGACCCTGCGCGATTCCGAGGTGCTCAAGGCGCTCGTTTTTCTCTCACGCCTGGCGCATGACCGGACATCGGGGCGTCCGAAATCGCGAGCCTTTGTTGAATTCCTGTTTGCGCAGTTTCAAGAGAAAGAGCCGGCAGTGGTCACTCCGCAAGAGGCGGGTAGCCGGATCATTTTGCCTTAAGGCCGTCGTTGGTCGTCGGTCGTCGGTCGTCGGTCATTGGCTTCAACGACGACCCGGCGCACAGCTTGTCCTGCGGGTAATTCCTCGAGCAACTCTCGGATCGTCTTCTTCAGCACCGGATGCATCACGTCAGGCGCGATCTCGGCTAGCGGTTCGAGCACGAAACGGCGCGTGGCCATGGCCGGATGAGGAATCGTTAGCTCAGGAGTGGTGACGACTAAGTCAGCAAACAGCAGGATGTCAATGTCGATCGAGCGCGGGCCTTTTTTCTGGACACGCTGCCGGCCCATCTGCTGCTCGATCTGCAGTAATGCCGTCATCAATTCTGCGGAGGCCTCCCCAGTTTCCAGCGCCACGGCGCAGTTCAGAAACCAAGCCTGATCGGTGAACTCCACCGGCTCCGTTTCATAGAAAGAAGACACCGCCAGCACGCGGCCGAGCGCCGCAAGCCGTGCGATCGCCTCCCGCAGATGAGCTTCGCGATCCCCGATGTTCGATCCCAGCGCCAGATAGGCCAGATGATTCATTCCGATAGCCGTTTAGTTTTACTCTGAGAATCTGCACCGCACAATGGGTGAGGTTTGGCGACCGGAAATACACGAAAGAACGCCAACTAAGGGCCCATCACCTTGGTTACTATCGTGCCCGTTCGACGCCCTCCTACAATCTTCAGTATGACGTTGGAGTCTCTGCTTCTGAGCCAAGACCCAGAACTGGTGCGCGTGCTGCGCCCCACGCTCGAGAAAATGTCGATTGACGTGGAGATCTGCCATGAAGCACGGGCGGGCTCCGATATTTTGATCTCGGACAAGTTCGACGCGGTGATCGTGGACTGCGACGACCTGACCGGCGGCCTGGCCCTGCTGCAAGGGCTGAGAAACACTCCCAGCAACCGGAATTCGGTGGCCTTCGCCGTCCTCAACGGCAAGAGAACCACCATGCAGGAAGCGTTTGGGATGGGCGCGAATTTCGTCTTGCAGAAGCCGATCAGCACGTTGAATGCGTCCCGCTGCTTTCATGCTGCGCTGAACTTCATGCTCAAGGAGCGTCGCCGGTATTTCCGCCAGCCGGTGAAGATGCAAGTGAAGGTTGTGCTGGAAGCTAAGACGCTGACCGCGACCAGCACCAATATCAGTGAAGGTGGCATTGCCCTGTTGTTGCACGAGGCGGTTCCGAAAGGAGCCGCGCTGCACCTTAAGTTCGCGCTGCCGGACTCTAACATCCAGATGGAAGTTGAGTCTGAGGTCGCGTGGAGCGATATGAAAGGCCTCGCCGGGTTCCGCTTTCAGAATGTTCTCAAGAGCTCGCAAGCACAGCTCGAACAGTGGCTCGACGAACGGATGGAGCAGGAATTTCCCGGGGCAAAAGAGCGTCCGGCGGCCGAGTCCGAAACCCGGCACTGATTCACTTGCCCGACAAATAGTTGCTCTAGAGACGTTGCCTGCAGCGACTCTATGGAACCCGGCGGAACCTTCCTTTGAACTTGCGCGTCTTTCCGGGCGTGGCAAGCTTATTCAATGGCTACGAATGACTTCCGCATCGCCAAGATGCAAAGAACGCTGCAGTGGTTCGAAAACGACGTCCCGCTCTTGAATATGCGCGTGAAAGAGCTTTCAAGAGAGCGGCAGGAATCCGCGCGGAAGTTCGCCGCGGCTGTAATCGATCAGACGCGGGCTGAGTTGGAGCGGTTGCTTCGTGAGCAGGCGCAGGATGTACATGATCCCGCGGAGCCTCCCTGCGAACCGGCGGACTGAAGACAGGCGGGCGTCACATCCTCGAACCAGTTTTCCGATGAAGGGCGCAGGCGTGGATCTACAGCGCCGAGCCGGCGCTCGCTTGCGCGCTGTAAGAAGTCGAGGCGTCTTGAGCCTCCCCGGTGGTGACTTCTTCCCACAGCGTTTTGTCGCGCAGGATGCGCGAGACCAGGGCGGTATGCATGGCGTGTCCGGCGCGGTCGGCCACAACCTTTCCCAGCATTTGCTTTCCCAGCAGTGCCAGGTCGCCGACCAGGTCGAGCACCTTGTGGCGCACGAACTCGTCGGAGAAGCGGAGCGGACCGTTTTCGATTCCGTCGCGCGTCAGGACGATGCAATTCTCCCGGGACGCGCCGCGGATCAATCCCATGTTGCGCATCGCCTGCTCGTCCTCGCGCGATCCAAAGGTACGAGCGCCAGCCACGTGCCGCAGATAACTGCCGTTGGTCAACTCCACCTGAAAGGTTTCTTTTCCGATCAGCGGATGGGGGAAATTGATCGAGTAGGAAACGGAGTATGTATCGGAGGGATATACGGCGATGAACTTATTTCCCTCTCGCACTTCTAGCTCGCGACGAATCTTCAGGTACTTGCGCGCGCGGCGCTGCTTACGGATCCCGGCCTTCTGAATCATCTCGACAAAGGGCTTGGCACTGCCGTCAAGAATCGGGAGTTCGAGGTTGTCGAGCTCAATGATGGCGTTATCAATGCTAACGCCAATGATCGCCGAGAGCACGTGCTCGGTGGTGGAGATGAGCACGCCCTTCTTCATAAGGCTGGTGGCGTAGCTGACGCGGGCGACGTTGCGGCTGATGGCTTCGATCTCGAAGCCATCGAGGTCGGTGCGGCGGAAAACGATTCCGGTCCCGGATGGGGCGGGAAGCATGCGCATCGAGACGGGCGCGCCGCTGTGCAAGCCGATGCCGCTGCACTCTACCGCCGAGCGAATTGTCTGCTCGTAAGTCAGAAAGAGACCGATAGCAATCGAAGAGTAGAGATAGGGTACCGCCGCGTCCAGAAAACTGGCTGTGGCAAAAAAGCCACAGTTCGTGGTGAACCAAGTTCGTGGGCGAGGGAGTCGATCGGTTTGTAAATATATGTAAACGTTCTACTTATATGGAATCTGAAGGAGGATGACAAAGCTAATCAGGAATCTAGCAATACACTAATGCCGGAATGATTGTCGCCGAATATTGAGAAACCGGCTGACGGGGAAGCAGGTTATCGCTTGCTGGACTTATCCGGCTTGACGGGCTTGTTGGGGTTGTAGCTGGAGTTCGGATCGAACATAGCGGGATCGAGACCCTGGTTGATGGTCACGGAGTTGAGGAAGCGCTGGTTGGCCATGTCGCCGTTGAAATAGCGCGTCACGTTGTACGGCGCCATGATCCCCGACACCGACCGATAATTCTCATAGACTTCTTCCTCGAGGTTCTTCTGACGATCGACGGGGTCGCGCCACTCGAATGTCTTCTTGACGGGAAGGTGTGTGTCGACATCGAAGTACAGCGTAACGCTTTCATTCTGCAAATTGATCAGCGTCACCCGCAACGCCGGATGTTGCGCGGCGATCGCGCTGCCTTCGAACAGAAGCACCACACCGGGATCGTTGACCCAGGTCCGCAGGACCGTATCGAGCGAGAAGCGACGACGGCGGAGGTAATCGTCGAGATCCTTCGGGTCGATTGCGTGTGCGCCTTTATAGGTAATCTCCCATCCCTTGTTGCCGACGTATAACTCCGCGATGTCGCGCTCTTTGGTGAGTTCGATGCGCTCTTTGTCGGGGAATTCGCTGAAGCCCCAGAACACTCCTCCGCTCCCGGTTGGGCGGCCGGAGTGGAAACCGTAGCCCCGTCCCTGCGACTCGCGGTCGCGAATGGTGAGGTAGGATTGTCCCCCCAGGGACTGAATGCCCTGCTCAATGATGTCCTTGGCCTTCGCGGCATTCTGCAAAGCCTCTTTGTCGACTGGGGATTTGTCGGACGGTATTTGCGAGGTGGACTTGGGTGTCGTCGTCGACGCCAGCGGGACCGATGGAGGCGCGGCATTTTGGGCCGGTCCCCAAGAATGGGAGCAGGCTAAACACACCAAAAGCAGGATCGGGAGAAACTCTTTCATTCCATTTGAGGGAGTGAGCGCGTGCAATCAGAATTGTAGCGTTTTTCGTGGGATTTCTGCCCGCAGCGATGAAGCTCCTCTCCGTGATTGGATGCATGAAAACCGCGGAATGCAAGCCGGGAGAGGCATTTTTCGGCCATTTCGTATCCCTTCCTAGCCGACCAGGACCGCGCCACCGTTCACGTTGAAGATCTCTCCAGTGATGAAGGCGGCGTGCTCGGTGCACAAAAACAAAATGGGTGCGGCAATCTCCTCGGGTTTTCCCACTCGGCCCAAAGGGATGGTATTGCGAATTTCCTCTCCGCTCTTCGGATCGGCGATGGCCTCGGCGCTCATGTCGGTATCCACCCAGCCGGGGGCAACGCAGTTCACATAGATCCCCGCGGGCGCGAGCTCGGCCGCAAGGCTTTTCACCATGCTGATGAGAGCGCCTTTGGTGGCGGAATAGTCGCAGTGAAAAGCTTCGCCGCGTTGACCGCTGGTCGAGCTGATCAGCACGATGTGTCCAGCAGGGCCGGCCGCGCGCGGCTGAGACTTCATCTGCGCGACCGCGTGCTTGACGAGTCCGAAAACGCCGTCGAGATTGATCGACAGCGTGGAGCGCCACTGCTGGTCTGACATGCGCTCGATGGGCACATCCGCGACAGGCCAGACTCCATGATTGGCTACGAGGATATCGATCCGTCCGAAATGCTTGTCTGCCTCCGCCACTAGCGCGCGGGCGGATTCAGGATTGTTCAGATCGCTCCGGATCGGGTAGCAAACGGCGCCGCCGCATTCTTTGGCCAACGCCTCCGCCTGATCGCGGGCACTGCGATAGCTGAAGGCGACCTTAGCGCCGGCGGCGGTGAACATTCGCACGGTGGCGGCGCCGATGCCGCGCGATCCGCCGGAAATGAGAGCAACTTTACCTGAGAGAGAAAGAGGGACGGACATAGCAAACTAGGCTATCGCATCTGAGAGCGATGTGGCGAGAACGCAGGGACTGAATCCCATCTTACAGATTGGGCAATTTACGCGGGCCCTCGAAGGGGCACTCTTCCACGATGCTGCCAACACTATTCGTTTATGCCGTCCGCTGATGCCGCCGATCTTCCCATTCCCGAGTTCGAAGACGTCCGCTCGGACTTCAATCCGCGAAGCAACAGCCTCACCAGCATCCCGTCGAAGCGCGTGCCGCTCATTTTGGCGAGCTCGTCGAGCGCCTGCTCGGGCGTGCGAGCCGCTGAAAACGACTGCTCGGTGACCATATTGGCGTAAGCGTCCGACAAAGCGATAATGCGCGCCCACAGCGGGATCTCTTCTCCGCGCAAGCCATCGGGATAGCCGGAGCCGTCGAAGCGCTGATGGTGATGCTCAATCGCCTCTCGCATCATCGACGAGTGAGGCACGACACCGACGATCTCCGCGCCGACGTGGGCGTGCATCCGGAGCTGGAAGAACTCGTCTTCGCCGAGCGGGCCGGACTTATTCAGTATGTGTTCTGGAACAAAAATCTTTCCCACATCGTGGATGCGGGCGGCATAGACCAGATCCGCAGTCTGCTCCGGGGCTAAACCCAGCGCGCGCGCCATGACTTCGCTGTAACGCGCCACGAGGTCTCCGTGGCCGGAGGTTTGCAGCTCCCGCGACTCGGCAGCGCGGCTCAGCGATTCGATCGCCTCCTTCAACAGCGGAGCATTGCAGCTCTCATCGCCACCGCAGAGCTTGTACAAAGTCGTAGTCAGTTCTTCGAGCTGATCTGGTCCATTGTGTTCGCGCTGCAGGAAGCCTTCGATGTAGGCGGAGATCTGCTGGCGCTGGCGTGCGAAGTCCTGGCCTTCGACGAATTCTTGCGCGGTTGAAACCAGGTTCCCGCCGGAGCGCTTGGAAACATACATCCCGGCGTCGGCTACGCGGATAATGTCTTCGATCGAGAATCCATGCATGGGAAAACTGGCAACGCCAAAGCTGCCGGTGATGTTGTGCTCGCTGAGCATGGGATCGGTGGCCAGCCACTGGCGCAGCCGTTCGGCCAATACCTGCGCCTGCTCGGATCCAGTCTCGGGCATGAGCACGATGAACTCATCTCCACCATATCTCGCCACCACGTTCGACTGGCGCGATTTCTGCTCGAGCAACCGGCCCACCCGGGCCAGCACCAGATCGCCTTCGAAATGGCCCATCGAATCGTTGACCTCCTTGAACTTGTCGAGATCGATGAGCACCACGGAGAAGGGACGCCCCGACCGCGATGCGCGCTTCCACTCGGCAGACAGCGCTTCCCAGAAAAAGCGGCGCGTCTTGATTCCGGTCAGTCCGTCGGTGATTGACTGCTGCTGCAGCTTTTGGAAGACGAAGGCGTTATGCAGCGCCGTCGCCAGCAGGTCGGCCAGCGTATTGAGAATGAGTACATCCTGGGGCGAGAAGGCGTTCTCGTTGCGGTTCTCGATGTTGAGCACGCCTAACAGGGATTCTCCATAAGTGATCGGAATGCATAAGACGGCCCGCGAGTCCGGCAGAATCCCGGTGAGGTTCCCGGGCAAAGCGTTCTGCACGAGGGCGCGCTCACCAGTGCGCGCGACGCGTCCGAGAATGCCGGTCCCGAGGGGAATTCGTTTGCCAGTGGCGTGAGCTGTTACTCCAGCCTCAGCTTTGATCTCAACCTCTTTGGTTCCGTAGTCGAGCAGGCCGATCCCGATGTGATCGAAGCTGAAGTTCTTCTGGATCTCGCTGGCGATCTGGCCCAGCATGTGCACCGGATCGTCACTGGAAATCGCGGTGCGCGAAACGTTGTTCAGAAATCCCAGTTGCCGCGAACGGCGTTGCTCGTCCGCGAAGAGGCGGGCATTCTCCACCGCAACCGAGACCTGCCCGGCCGCCGTGACCAGCACGTCGAGATCGCGCTGTTCGAAGACGAACTCCCGGTCGGGATTCATCGCGACCATGATGCCGCTCGCCTTGTTCTCCATGAAAATGGGAACGGCAATCAGACACTTGGCAGGGCGCTTCGGGACGTGCGTGATTCCCAAACGCTGGCGGGCTGCTTCCAAATCTGAGCGGATGAGCAGAGGTTCTCCCGTGCGAATCACGTACTCGGTAAAAGCATTCCTAGTCTCCCGCGTGCGCTTCGGAAGGACTCGATTGTCCCGGACCTCGAGCTCGAAGCGAATCTCTTCCGCTTCCTGGAATGCGATGTAGAAGTGGCTGGTATCGAAGATCTGTCCGAGCTCGGCCTGGATAGTGCGCAGGATTTCATCCTGATCGAGGCGCGAACTGATTGCCTTCCCGATCTCGGTCAGCAGTTCATATTCCTGGGTGCGCCGGTGCGCATCGTGACTGACGACGTAATTTTCGAGGGTGAGCCCCAATTGCAGAGTCAGTCCGATCATCAGGTGCGGCCCCGAAGAGCCAAACGCACGCCGCTCGGCATGGGGAAACAGAACGACTCCGAAGTTGTGTTCGCGCGTCTGAAGATTGATGGCTGTCAGATGGCGGATGTTCGCCTGCGCCATGATGCGCTTGAATTCGGCGAAGGTACCGACCGAAGCCACGGGGAGCGGCTCGGCCATCTCAGGAAGATTCTGCGCGGTAAGGATTCCGCTTCGGCGATAGGCGAGTTCGCAGATGTAGTCTCCGGCCCCGCTTCGTTCCAGCGCATCGAGGAAGCCGTCTGAGAATCCTTGCTGCACGGAGGGCAAGAGGCCGCGCCAGCGTTCGCTAATCAAGATGGCGGCGCAATCCATATTCAAAGCGCTGCGCAAACGCTCCAGCGCAGCCTGCATGCTCGGGATCAAATCTTCGGCAAACAGCAGGCGCCGCGGGTCGACACCCAGCGTCGAAAGAGCGAGGGTATTCTCCTGCACGGCATTGCGCTGGTTCTCGAACAGGACCATGACCATGGCGATGCCGAGCAACATTTGCGGAACAGGGCCAAACAGGCGGCTGGCATTCCCAAACATCTCGATCAGGGGATTCTGCAACTGGCCGACGCCCATGAGGACGCCCCAGAGAGCGAGCGCAATCGCCAGTACCTGGAATCCGAGAGAACCTCGCCGGTGACCGTTGAGCAGGAAAATCGCGGAGCAATAGAGCAGGATGATGGCCAGGCCCAGACCCAGGCGGATGGCGGGCTGCACGTCCGGACGAAACGCTCCATTTACGATGTGTCCGCGAAGCGTCAGCAGGGCGAGAATCACTCCGACGGCCCCGACCGCCGCGTCGTACCAGCGGAATTGGGAAGGCCCGCGCATCATGCGCGTCGAAACAAAGATGCAGAGCGCCATCGCGACCAGGAACAGCTCGCTGACGAAGAAGGCGACGGACGACGACGGGAAATAGTCAAAAATGTAGTGCAGCGAATAGGCCGCCCACGCCAACTGCCACGCGCGAAAATATTGCTGCCGGCTTTGCTCGTAGAGATACGTGAAGACGAGGAACAGCAGAGTGGAAACGAATCCGGGGATGAGGACGGACGTGATGACGACACTGTTCATAGGGTCTGCAAAGACACCTCTGACCTGACTTGCAGGCGCAGTTTCGGGGGGAAACAGTAGCTGAATGGTTTCATACTGCACCGACCAAATACAACAAGATTTAAGGACAGTGTTCGGCTTCGATTTCTTGTTGAATCAGCGGGTTGTATGAAAAATCGATATGGCGGCCATGCTTGACGATGTAGTAAACGGCCCGTACCATCGAAAGTCCGACCCGACTCTATGTCAAATACCTTGAATTCCCCGTCGAATGCCAAGCCGCGCGTGCGCTTTGCTCCGTCCCCCACTGGATTTCTTCACGTCGGCAGCGCTCGCACCTTCATTTTTAATTGGCTCTACGCGCAGCGGAACAATGGGACGATGATTTTGCGGCTCGACGACACCGACGTGGAGCGCAATACCGACGCGTCGGTGAATTCGATTTTCGAAGGCTTGAAGTGGCTCGGCCTCGGTTGGGACGAGCAATATAAGCAGTCGGAGCGAGGAGCGCTTCACCGGCAGACAGCCGAGGCGATTTTTCAGAAGGGGCATGCGTATCGGGACTTCACTCCTGCCCATACCGGAGATAGCGAAAGATCTGGCGCGCAGGGGACATGGCTCTTCAATCCTGGGATGCGAGAGCTTTCGCGCGAAGAGAGCGATCGCCGCGCCGCTGCCGGAGAGCCGTTCGCGTTGCGTTTTCGCGTGCCCCGGGAACGCGGCCAGGTCGTGCGGTTTACCGATGCTGTTTACGGGGAGCAAATGAAGGCGGGCGCGGACATCGAGGATTTCGCGCTGCTGCGTTCCGATGGAATGCCGACATACCATCTGGCGTCGTGCGCCGATGACGCCGATCTGCGCATCAGCCACATTATTCGCGGGCAGGATCATCTTTCGAATACCTTTAAGCACGTGCTGATCTTCGAGGCGGCAGGTTTCGCGCCACCGCAGTTCGCGCATCTCCCGCTGCTGGTCGCTCCGGACGGAACCAAGCTTTCGAAACGCCGCCATGGGCCCGTGGTCAGCGTGACTACGTACCGCGACGCCGGATTTCTTCCCGAGGCATTCATCAACTTTCTGTGTCTGCTCGGCTGGTCGCCAAAGAACGACCGCGAACAGATGAGCCGGCAGGAGTTGGTCGACGCGTTCTCGCTCGAGGGGATCAATCGCGCGAATGCAGTGGTGAACTTCAAGGAACCCGCTGCGACTCCGGAGGAAACGTTTGATCCGAAGGCCGTGTGGCTGAACGCGGAGCACATTCGCGGGCTGCCATACGATGACCTCAGCCAGCGCCTGCTGCCAATCGTTCTCGAAGCTGGGTTCAAGATCACTCCGGGAAAAATGCTGCCGATCACGCCCCTGATTCGTGAGCGGATCAAACTTCTGCGCGACGTTCTGACCGCGGCCGACTTCTTCTTAGTAGATCAACTCGCGCCTTACGATCCCGCTGAGCTGGTCCCTCAAAAGGGCGACGCGGCGATGGCGCTCAAGGTTTTGCAAAAAGCGAGTGCTGTGCTGCCGAGCGTTGAGTTCAAGCACGATCCGCTGGATCAGGCGCTGCGCACGGCCGCGCAGGAACTCGGCGTGAAGGCCGGACAGATGTTTCAGCCCATCCGCGTCGCAGTGTGCGGCCGCAAGAACGCGCCGCCGTTGTTTGAAACGCTCGAGGTGTTGGGGAAACCGCTGACCCTGGCTAGGATCGAGCAGGCGATCACGAGACTAGTTTGAGGGACTCGGCAAAAAGTGAAACCCCGAACCTTTTCAAGTTCGGGGCTCGTCAACCTGTCCAGTTAACAATCCAATTATCAGAAATCGAGGCGTTGAAGTCAACGTTACTTTGGGAGAGTCTCCCTGTCCCGAGACTCTCCGCCAGCTTCCCTGCCGAACTGGGTCGCCGTGGACCCGGCGGGACTTGAAGCCGCACCTTCCAACTGGACAGGTTGACGTGCTCCCATTACACCACGGGCCCCGTTTCAGGCCAGAAGGAAGGGATGGTCAGGGCAAGCGTCCGAGCGGAATAGTTTCAGCGTCAATTCCGAAATGGAACGACCGCGCGTTGCGGAATTCGTCCTGATCTTCAGAATTCCAGATTGATAGTCTAAAGCTAAGACTTTTTCTGCATCCCATCGGCAAGCATGTTGATCTACGGTTATGAGATACATCCTAAGATTCGCCGTCCATGCTCAACTCATAACTCATTCAAGCGAGGTTCTCTATGAGAGCAGTTCAGATCAGCAAACCAGGCGGAAATTTTGAAGTTGTGGAGCGCTCCATTCCCGAACCGGGCCGCGAGCAAGTGCGCATCAAAGTCGAAGCCTGTGGTATTTGCCACAGCGATGCGCTGGTGAAAGAAGGATATTGGCCAGGTATTCAATATCCCCGAGTTCCGGGACACGAAATTGCCGGACGCATCGACAAAATCGGCCCTGACGTAACGCTCTGGAAGCCCGGGCAACGCGTCGGCGTCGGCTGGCATGGCGGGCACTGCTTTGAGTGTGAGCCCTGCCGCCGCGGCGACTTTGTCAATTGCAAGTTCGAGAAAATTACCGCGATCCACTTCGACGGAGGCTATGCCGAGTATGTGATCGTTCCGACTGAGGCCGTCGCGTTGATGCCTGACGATCTAACCGCGGATGAAGCCGCTCCCTTGCTCTGCGCGGGCATTACCGTTTTCAATGCCCTGCGCAATTCGGGCGCGCACGCCGGGGATCTAGTCGCCGTGCAGGGCATCGGCGGATTGGGTCATCTTGGAATTCAATATGCGCGGCAGATGGGTTTTCACACCGTCGCGATCGGACGAGGCGGCGACAAGCAGGCCTTGGCCAAGAAACTTGGCGCGCACACATATATCGATACCAGCGCCGGTTCTCCTTCCGAGGCGTTGCAGAAATTGGGAGGCGCGCAAGTGATCCTGGCGACCGCTCCCGATTCGAAATCGATGTCGGCGTTGGTCGACGGCCTGGGGCCGAGGGGAACGCTGATGGTCGTCGGGGCCGGATTCGAATCGTTGACGGTAACTCCGCTTCAGCTCATCTCCGGTAGCAAGTCCATTCACGGATGGGCTTCAGGACACGCCCGGGATTCGCAGGATACGCTCGAGTTCAGCTCGTTCAGCGGAGTGCGGCCCATGATCGAACGCTATCCGCTCGAAAAAGCGGCGGAAGCCTACGACCAGATGATCAGCGGTCGCGCCAGATTCCGGGTCGTCCTCACCATGGGTTAATAGAGTTCAGGCACAAAGTCTTAGCCACGAAGGGCACGAAGTATCACGAAGATCGTAATTGCGATTGACGCGAAGTACTTTGTGATATAAAGTACATCGATGATCTGCCCCGATGAACCCTTTCTCGCCAAAATCCGGAAGCGATGGATTCCGCCGGAGATGGTCAATGCGCCCCCTATCGATCCCTCTGAGCCTGGCGGCCCGATCGAGCTGCGGTACGCGCTCCTGATCAACCCGTTCTATCCCAAGGACGCACACGCCAGCTTCGGCAAGCACGTGCTTACCCCGACCCTGGCCCTTACCAGCTTTGCGGCAACTACTCCGAATCATTGGCGGATTGAATATTGGGACGAGAATCTGCTCGATGGACGGCCTCCGTTCCGGCCGATGCCGCAGGTGGTCGGGATCACCGTGCATCTGACCTTTGCCCGGAGAGCATTTGAACTCTCCGATTGGTATCGGGCGCGCGGAGCGACGGTGATCCTAGGCGGACTGCATGTTCTTTCGTGTCCCGACGAATGCGCACCCCATGCCGACGCGCTGGCTCTAGGCGATGGCGTGCAACTCTGGCCGCGTATCTTGCGCGATGTGGAAGTGGACTCGCTGCAGGCGCGATACGTCGCGACGTACGAGAACGATTACTGCGATGATCCGGCGCCGAGGCGTTCGATCCTCCCGCGCCGCAGCTTTCTGACCACGACCAGCCTGATCGCAACGCGAGGGTGTCACAACCGCTGCGGTTTTTGCTATCTCGCGACCGAGGGCCTGCGCATGCCCTATCGCATGAAGCATCCGCGGCAGGTAGTCGACGAGTTCGCAGCTGACGATCAGCCCTATGCGGTATTCATCGACAATAATCTTGGTTCGCGCCGCGACTACCTGCATTCTCTCTGCAATGCGCTGAAGCCGCTGAACAAGATATGGAGCGCGGCGATCACCATCGATGTCACCGACGACCCGTCGCTGATTCGCAACATGGCGCTCGCTGGATGCACGGGGGTGTTCATCGGTTTCGAGTCGCTCTCCGACGACAACCTGGCCGCCTCTCACAAAAAGACGCCGAAGACTTCCGACTACGCGCGGCGCGTTCGAATGCTACACGACTACGGCATCCAGGTGAACGGATCATTCGTGCTTGGCTTCGACCATGACCGCAAAGACGTGTTCGCTCGCACCGCGGAGTGGATCGAAGAAAACCGGCTGGAGTGCGCGACGTTTCACATTCTGACGCCGTATCCTGCGACGCCTCTGTTTCGGCAGATGGAAGAGCAAGGAAGAATCCTGCATCGCGACTGGGGTCTCTACGACACGGGCCATGCGGTCTTCCGGCCGAAGCACATGAGTCCGGATGAGTTGGAGCATGGATATGCGTGGATCTACCAGCGTCTGTTCTCGCATGCGTCGATCTGGCGACGGCGTCCAGAGCAGTGGCAGGCGGTTCCGCTCTACGTTGCCATGTCGTACCTCTACAAACGGTCGAACCGCTTCTGGCACCGGCTGATCAAGCATGACCTGGTCAATCCGGTGTGGAAGCCGTTGGTGGAGATGACGCGATGGCGTCACGTGCAATATCGGCGGCAACTCGCTCGGCAGGACGCCGCAGCCGGCGCTCCAGGACAAGTCGTTTCGGCGGGAGTGTGAGGCGTCAAGGCCCTGCGGCCGCTCGATTCACGATCGCACGCGCGCTGCCGTCTTCTTGTGCTTCGAGTCGTATGCAGCATGCGCGGCTTGAAACTTCGCGACGTTCCCTGCCGCAAATCTCCACAGCGGATGCACGAGGTCCAGCATCTCTAACGCCAGGTCCGTGATGGTGTACTCGACCCTCGGAGGCACCTCCGCGAACACCATGCGCGTAACTAGTCCATCGCGTTCCAGTTGCCGCAATACCTTGGTCAACGACTTCTGACTGACACCTTCGACTCGTTCCATAAGGCGCGAAAAACGCAGCGGAGCGCTTGCTTCCGCAAGTTCTGCCATGGTCCAAAGCGTCCACTTCTCCGCGAGCCGCATCACGATGTCGCGCGTCAGGGAGTCTTCCTTTTCGGTCAAGGCTTCACAAGCTGCATTAGCCTCAGCCCAATCGATGCGCTTTCTCATGGTTACCTCGAGGTAAGTACAAGCCAACAAGGTGCCTTATTGCCATCGGATACTAATGTGAGCATACTCTATTCATGACCACGAAGACGAATCACAAATTCACTGCGGACGACATTCCTTCCCAGCAGGGACGCCGCGTTCTAATCACCGGCGCGAACTCCGGTATCGGCTATGAAACTGCCCTGGAACTCGCGAGGCGAGGCGCGGAACTCGTTCTCCCTGCCCGCTCTCTGGAAAAGGCAAACGATGCAATTACTCGCATCCGGCGCGAAATCCCCGGCGCAAAAATCACCCCCGGAGTACTCGATCTAGCCTCCCTCGCGAGCGTCCGTGCGTTCGCCGAATTCATCGCCAAGGGCTTTCCGGGCCAATCGCTCGACATACTGATCAACAACGCTGGAGTGATGGCAGTTCCGGGGCGTCAACTCACAGTCGACGGCAATGAGCGGCAGTTCGCAACCAACTACCTTGGCCCCTTCCTGCTTACCGGGCTTCTATTCCCGCAACTCAAGCCGAAGCCGGGCACGCGCATCGTCACCGTTTCCAGCGGAGTGGCCAACCAAGCCAAGATCGAGTTCGATAATCTCCAGTCCGAGCGAATCTACAAGCCGATGTTCGGCGCCTATTCGCAGTCCAAACTTGCCGACCTGATTTTCCAGCTCGAACTCCAGCGCCGTCTCACAGCTTCCGGCTCGCCGATCCTCAGCGTCGGAGCACATCCCGGATATGCCATCACGAATCTCCAAACCAGTGGTCCCGCGGGCGTGGTCCCACTCGCACTCCGCATCGCCGAAATGATCCTCAAACCGATCGCGTCGCAGGACGCCGCCCACGGCGCGCTACCGACGCTGTATGCAGCAAGCTCTCCCACGGTCAGCCCCGGTGGCTACTATGGCCCGAGCGGTTTCCAGGAACTGAAAGGACACCCGGTTCCGGCCAGAATCACGCCAGCGGCGATAGACCTCAACCTGGCCAAGCGGCTCTGGAGTGAAACCGAACGGCTTACCGGGATCACGTTCACGGTCTAGCCGATCGGAATGTTTCGTCAGAATCGTCGTGAAACGAAGAACATCCCGGTGATGTCGGATGACTCCCTTTCGAGCCGGCGGAAAGCGAGCGGGAGCGCCCGCTCCAGATCCGTTGTTAATTCATTCCGTCTGGGAGAATCGGCGAGCGCTGGCGCATTCTGCATGCACAATGGCATGTTCTGCATATCAATCCATTGCCCCAGCATCTAGAGTAAGTGCATGTACAACGCGAAAGCTTATTCTGCTTCCAGTGCAATCTCTCCGCTAGCCTCGACCACAATCACCCGGCGCGATCCGACCGCACACGATGTCCAGATCGAGATTCTGTTCTGCGGCATTTGCCACTCTGACCTGCACCAGATCCGCAACGAGTGGAGCGAATTTATGCCCACTGTTTATCCCTGCGTTCCGGGTCACGAGATTGTCGGACGCGTGACCAGGGTTGGCTCGTCAGTGACCAAGTTCAAGCCCGGCGACCTCGCGGCGGTGGGCTGTATGGTGGATTCGGACGGCACCTGCCCCGAGTGCCTGGCGGGCCTGGAGCAGTTCTGCTCGAATGCCACCTACACCTACAACCTTCCTGATAAGCATCTGGGAGGAGTCACGTACGGCGGCTATTCGGACAGCATCGTGGTCGACCAGAGGTTCGTGCTGCGCGTGCCAGAGAATCTTGACCTCGCCGGAGTTGCTCCTCTGCTCTGCGCCGGAATTACGACTTACTCGCCGATGCGCCACTGGAGCGTGAACAAGGGCAAGAAGGTGGGCGTGGTCGGCCTTGGGGGATTGGGACACATGGCCGTGAAATTTGCGCACGCGCTCGGAGGTCAGGTTGTGGTCTTCACCACTTCTCCGAACAAGCAAGATGACGCGCGGCGGCTGGGCGCGGATGAGGTCGTCATCTCGAAAAATGCAAACGAGATGCAGAAGCACGCCGGCAGCTTCGATTTCATACTCGATGCTGTCTCCGCCCAACATGACATCGGGGCATACATCAATCTGCTGCGCCGCGAAGGCAACATCACCCTTGTAGGCGCGCCGGAAAAGCCTCTGCCGGTTGCGGCCTTTGGGCTTATCGTGGGGCGGCGCAGCCTCTCCGGATCGCCCATCGGCGGCATCGCCGAAACGCAGGAGATGCTTGATTTCTGCGGCAAGAATAACATCACTTCCGATGTCGAAGTCATCCCCATTCAGAAGGTCAACGAAGCTTACGAGCGATTGCTCAAGTCCGATGTGAAGTACCGCTTCTCCATCGATATGGCTTCTCTCAGATCTGAGTAAACCGATGAATAAGCACTTTCGCTTCTCCGGCAGCACGTTTGTCAGGTTGGAAGAGCTGGGAGTCAGTGCTGCCGCGGTCCTCCGCAGGGCAGGACTTCCCCAGGGATATAGCAAAGAGCCGCGCGTGCTACTCAAGACTGAAGAACTCTTCGCGCTGTGGCGCGCGATTGGCGAAGTGAGCACCAATCCTGCGATTGGCCTCCAACTCGGCTCAGAGACCAGGACCGAACGATTTCACCCCGTCGGCCTCGTCGCGCTCTCGTGTGAGAACTTCGGCGCAGGCATCGACCAGATGGCTCGCTATAAGCAGCTCACCTGTCCAGAAGAAATTCTGCAGAAGAAAGATGATGAAGAATGGAGCATCCAGTTCCGCTGGCTGCTGGCGGATGAGATCGAGCCTCCGCTACTGATCGAATGCGCGTTCTCCTGGACGCTTTCGATCGGCCGTCACGGGACGGGTACGCGCCTCTCGCCGGTTCGCATCGAGCTGATCCAGCCGCGGCCGCACCTGAAAACCATCGAGCGCTACTTTGGATGCCCGGTGGTTTGCGGAGCGGCTCGCAACGCGATTGTGTTTCGCGCGGCCGACGCGAGCCGACCGTTTGTTACCCGCAACGCCGAACTGCTCGGCATGCTGGCGCCGCAGTTTGAAGAAGAGTTGAAGCGCGAGAACACGGACGAGAATTTCCTCGAACGAGTCCGTTCAGCGATCCAGCAAAAGCTCACGGGGCAACGTCCGACGATTGAAGATGTTGCTGACGCGCTGCACGTGAGTCCGCGTACGCTGCAGCGTCGTCTGCAGGACGAAGGGTCCAGCTTTCAACGGGTTCTGGAAGAAGCTCGTCATCATCTGGCCCGCCACTATCTGAATAACTCCTTCCTTGAGTTGAACGAAGCGGCGTATCTGCTGGGATATAACGACGCAAATTCCTTCGTTCGCGCATTTCGCACCTGGGAAGGAATGCCACCCGCGCGCTGGCGAGAACAGCAACGTGCCAGCGCCGCGTCATAGCTGGATCGAATTTTCAAATAAGGAGAAGTGATGCAAAAACGCAAACTTGGAAAGAGCAATCTGGAAGTGTCGGCAATCGGCCTTGGCTGCATGGGGATGAGTTTTTCGTACGGCCCGCCCAAAGACAAGCAGGAGATGACGAAGCTGCTGCACGCCGCGGTGGATCGCGGGATCACATTTTTTGATACTGCCGAAGTGTATGGACCGTTCTTGAACGAAGTGCTGGTAGGTGAGGCGCTCGCCCCGTTTCGCGGGAAGGTGGTGATCGCCACCAAGTTCGGGTTCGATTTCAGCGGCAGCGATCACAGGCCTGGAGCCGCCGGAGTGAACAGTCAGCCGGAGCACATCAAGCAGGCAGTCGAAGGCTCGCTCAAGCGGTTGCAAGTGGATGTCATCGACTTGCTCTATCAGCATCGCGTGGATCCGAACGTGCCGATCGAAGATGTGGCGGGTGCGGTGAAGGATCTTATTAAGGAAGGGAAGGTCAAACATTTCGGGATGTCGGAGGCGGGCGTGAAAACGATTCGGCGCGCACACGCCGTTCAGCCGCTCACCGCGCTGCAGAGCGAATATTCGCTGTGGTGGAGGAAGCCGGAGCAGGAGGTGATCCCCACGCTCGAGGAACTTGGCATTGGCTTCGTGCCCTATAGCCCGCTGGGCAAGGGATTCCTGACGGGAGCGATTAAAGAAGGCACGACGTTCGACAGCACCGACTTCCGCAGCACTCTTCCTCGCTTTACTCCGGACGCGCTCAAGGCGAACCAGGCGTTGATCGATTTGCTCGGCAGTATTGCGAAACGGAAGAATGCGACTCCCGCGCAGATCGCATTGGCATGGTTGCTTGCGCAAAAGCCGTGGATTGCGCCAATCCCGGGTACGACGAAGTTGAACCGGCTGGAAGAGAACATCGGAGCGGTGTCGCTGCAACTGACTGCCGACGATCTGCGAGATATCGATGCCACCGCTTCGAAGATCAAGGTGGAAGGAGCACGATATCCGGAACGGCTGGAGAAGATGACCGGGCTCTAAAGCGTGAGTTCACGCGAAAGGCAGGCGCGAAGTCTCGGCCGATGAACACCGAAGAGTTGGTTGGAAGCGCGAATAGCTGCGCAACTTCACAATCTTCGCGATCGCTGAAAAGGAGTCCAAGAGATGGACATCAAACGAGTTGGAACGCAAGCTTCCGGCAAGGGACCGGCCGATTGGTTCACCGGAAGCGTGCGGATTGACCCGCTATTTCAGGCGCCGGATCCAGCGCTGGTATCGGGCGCCATGGTGACCTTTGAGCCGGGTGCGCGGACGGCATGGCACACACATCCACTGGGTCAGACGCTGATTGTCACGTCCGGATGCGGTTGGGCGCAGCGCGAAGGCGGACCGATCGAGGAGATTCATCCCCGGGGATGTGGTCTGGTTCTCGCCTGGCGAGAAGCATTGGCATGGCGCCGCTCCGACCACGGCGATGACGCACATCGCCATCCAGGAAAAGAAAGACGGGAAGGTTGTCGACTGGATGGAACACGTCACCGATGCGCAGTGATGCGCAGTACAGAAAGTAGATCCGGCGACCAGGGATCAAAAAATCGATGGTCGCCCACCAGGAGAACTTGTATAAGAAGCCGGCATACACGATGTGAATCATGCGGGACGCGTGGGAGCGGGATTATGCCTCAGCAGAATATTTCCTTGAAAGACAGCATTGCCAAAGCCAGCGAAATTACTATCACTGTGACCGGCAGAAAGTCGGGACGCGCGATCTCGAACCCGATATGGTTCGTGCTCGACAGTGAGACGCTCTACCTGTTGCCCGTGAAGGGTTCGGATACGCAGTGGTACAAGAACGTGTTGAAGAAGTCGTCGATTCGGATCAGTGCTGGCGGCGCACAGGCCGAGGTGAAGGCTGTCCCTGTTACGGACGCTGTGGGAGTCTCGTCTGTGGTCGAAAAATTCCGCGCCAAATATGGGAGCGACGTGAAGAAGTATTATTCCAAGTTCGACGTTGCCGTCGAGGCGCGGGTGCACTGATCTTGACGCTTGGTGATGAAACGCCTTCGCCGCTTGCATTTGGTGGGGAGGCGAGCGTATAGGCGAGTTAAGTATCCGCTGCACGGCGGCAGGATCCTTTCTCAGCGAACTGGGGTTATCCAAAAGGTTTCCAACAAGAAAGTCATCCGCATGCGAAACATACGGATGCAAGGGAGTTCTCTATGGCCACGCTCAATGTGAACGGAGTTCGGCGCGAGGTACAGGCGCCCGACGACACGCCGCTACTTTATGTTTTGCGCAACGATCTCGAACTGATTGGCCCGCAGTTTGGCTGCGGACTCGCCCAGTGCGGAGCCTGTGCTGTTCTGGTCGACGGCAAGGAGACGCGTTCGTGCGTCACACCGGTGGCGAGTGTCGCCAATCAGGAGATCACCACGCTGGAAGGTTTGCCTGCGAGGTGGGCCAAGCTTAAGGGCCTTTCGGCGGAGGAAGCCAAGAGTACGCTGCATCCGGTGCAGCAAGCGTGGATCGAGGAGCAGACTCCGCAGTGCGGCTTCTGCCAGAACGGGATGATGATCAAAGCGACCGAACTCCTCGAAAGCAATCCGCACCCGACGCTAACGCAAATCAAAGAGGCATTCACCACATCGGGAGTGTCGCCGAACCTGTGCCGCTGCGGAACCTACGTTGCGATCATTGAAGCCGTACAACATTCTGCCACGATCATGGCGAAGAGGAGTTAAGCGATGGCAACCCTGAGTGAAAAGCCCGCCAGTGTTCTCGGACCGACGTTGTCGCGCCGCCAATTCATCAAAGCGGGCGGCGTTCTCGCCGTGGGATTCAGTTTTGTTGGGACGGAACTGCTGAAGGCCGATACGGCGAAGCCTGCTACGGTCAAGAACTCGCTCGATCCGACGCTGGGAAGTTCGTGGATTGAGATTCATCCGGACAACACCGTGCTGATTCGTACCGGGAAGAGCGACTTCGGGCAGGGATCGACCTTCACGGCTTACCGGCAGATTGTGGCCGATGAGTTGAGCGTGCCTTTCGAGGCGATCACGACGGTCGTGGCGGGACATACAGACCTCACACCCGACGGCAGCGGCGCCTTCGATTTCCTCGGACGGGGAACGCCGAATATCCGCAAGGCGGCCGCCTACACCTACCAGGCGCTGCTCGATCTGGCATCGGAAAAACTCGGCGTGCCGAAGGACAAGCTTTCTGTCAAAGACGGCGTCGTTTCAGGAAGCGGCAAAAGTATTTCGTATGGCGACCTCGTCAAGAATCAGCAACTGAAACTCACGATCCCCGTTTCTGGAAACCTTACCAGCATCATGGGCTTGACGATCGAAGGAAATCCGCCAATGAAGCCGGTGAGCGAGTACACGGTCATCGGCAAGTCGTTCAAGAATTCGATCATCAGTTCGAAAGTCGCTGCGAAGGAAACGTGGGCCACCGATGTGCGGCTGCCGGGGATGCTGCACGCGCGCGTAGTGCATCCGAAGACGCTGGGCTCTACGCTCGTCTCCGCCGGTCAGGTCGACAAGACCAAGTTTCCAAACTCGCAAGTGATTGTGAAGGGGAATCTCGTCGGAGTGCTTGCGCCGACGGAGTGGGAAGCGATCCAGGCGGCCGAGCAGGTTGCCGGCGCCACGAAGTGGACCGATTGGAAAGGCCTGCCCGGCAACGCCAAACTCTACCAGCATTTGCGGGAACAGTCGGATTGGACTTCCGCGCCGGTTGAGAAGAGCAAGGATTCCAAAGGCGACGTCGCTCCCGTGCTCGCGTCGGCGCACAAGAAGCACTCGGCGACTTATCAGTTGTCCTACATGAAACATGCGCCAATCGGACCGACGATGGCCGTTGCCGATGTGAAACCCGATGGGACAGTGCACATCTACGTACACAACCAGAATCCGCAGGCGCTGCGCGGCGAAATCGCGACCATGCTCGGCACCACTGCCGATCACGTGATCGTGCACGCGTATCCGGGGCCTGGCCATTACGGCAGATCGAACGGCGGAAACTCTGGCGCCGAAGATGAGGCAGTGCTGCTGTCGCAAGCACTGGGCAAGCCGGTACGCGTGCAGTGGATGCGCGCCGATGATATGCAGTGGTCCACGCAATCGGCCGCGGCCTACTCCGACGTTCAAATTGCGATCGACGACAAAGGCAAAATGGCCGCGTATCAGATCGACCACTACATGCCCGCCATGCAGGACGATCGTCCGGTCGGCGCGGTTCTGGCGGGACTGCCCACGATGGCTGCTCCTCAAGTGCACTCGGATGGCGTGACTTCGACGGTGAATGGAATTGAAGATCCGTGGGTGTACGCGCAAGTTCCGAACCTGATCGAGAATGGCCACGGCACCTTCCAGGTGGGACAGAAAGAGTCGCCGCTGGCTGTCGGAATCCGCGACCACAGCATGAGGACGCCGGGACAGTTCCAGCAGAACTATCCGCGCGAACTCGCGATCAACGAAGCGGCAGCGCTTGCGGGTGCTGATGCCATCCAATTCCGCATCGACCACGCGAGCGAGGAGCGGGCCATTAGTGTGTTGAAGGCAGTGCGCGACGCCTGTGGTTGGGATACGCGGCCGTCGCCACGTCCGAATCCTGGGTCTACCGGAGCCACGCCCGTGCGAGGCCGCGGAGTTTCGCTGATGTTGCGCAGCGGAACTTACTGGGCTTGCGTTTGCCAGATCGCCGTCACCCCCAGCACGGGCGCGATCGTCGTGGAGAAGTACACCATCGCGGTTGATCCCGGCATCATCGTCAACCCGATGCAATTGAAGCGCAATGTCGAGGGCGGCGCGGTGATGGGAATTGGCCATGCGCTCTTCGAAGAGATGACCTTTGACGAAAGCGGAATCACAAACGAGGACTGGACGAGTTATCCCATCCCGACGATGGCGGACATCCCAGAGATCAAAGTGGTGCTGCTCAACAATCCTAAGGTCGGCGCTTACGGTGGAGGTTCGGAAGCCGCGAATGCGCTGGCGGCGCCAGCGATTGCAGCCGCGCTCCACGACGCCACTGGAAAGATGATTCGGCGGCTTCCGATGAAGCCTGCTTATCTGCAGGCCGTTTTGAAGGCCTAGCCGAGCGGCATAACGGGTGTGAGTATGACTTCAGACCAAAGCGTGCTCGCGGCTCTGCTCGACTCATGGGAGCGGAACAATCGGATCCTCGTTAACCTGCTTCGCGCAGTGCCCGAGGGGGGGCTTGAGGCCAGGACGATGAAGGGTGCCCCGTCAGTCGCGGAGATGTTCACGCATATCCACTTCGTGAGGCTAGTCTTTGTTTTCGAGGATGCCCCCGAGTTCTCCAAAGAGCTACCCGAAAAAGAGTGGGTAGCCGAGCGCGACCCGGTGCGCATGGCTCAGATGTTGGATGAGAGTGCCAAGACGGTTCTGGACGCGGTTAAGGGAAGGTCGGAAGCGAGCCGGGGAATGGACGTTCACTACGACCATCCGATTCTGCTGCTCCAGCATATGATCTGGCACGAAGGTTACCATCACGGTCAGATAAAGCTAGCTCTGAAAATGTCGGGCCGTCCGCTAAGCGACGAAACGGCCGGCCCGCTGACATGGGACGTCTGGATGCGGAAGAAGTCGACGCTCGCAGACAGCTGAGTGCTTTTCAAGAGGTACTGGTTGCTTCACTTCACGTCCCCGTGCAATTCCGGGTGCGGCTCGTGTTCGACTTGATCGAGCTTCTTCTTCTGGTCGTCGCTCAAGATCGCGCGGATCTTCCTATCGGCGGCATAGTGTGACTCTCTGACTTTGTTCATGCGCTCGTCGCTCGAGATGGTGTCGTCCTTCACGAGCTTGACCGTGGTATCGTGCAACTCCTGGAGGATGGGCTTCATTTTGTCCTGTTGATCGCCGGTGAGATCCAGCTTTGCGGTAAAAAACTTCAGCTGCACTTCGGCGGTTGGCACTCCGGTGTGAGCCTCGCCCGGCAAGCCTTTAGCAGAACCATCGGCCTGGGTGGTAGCCTGTTGCGCAACCAGGGTGAGAGCGAGCGTCAGAATGGTACCGATGGCAAGCAAACGAAAGCGGTTCATCGTGTTTCTCCTTGTGCGCCGGTTAAACCGGCGAGGTGTAGTGAATGAAAGAGTCATACGAATGTGAAATAGCGACCCACATCGGCCCTGAGTCATGCGGAGCCGCTCGCGAGGGCGGCGTCGAAGCGTTGACAAGGGAATGTGCGGGCCGGGTATTCAGCCGCGTAAGACAACTCACTCCGGGACGCCGACGCCGTAAGGAGATGCGGAAGGCCCCATCCGGTGCACCGATATCGCGAGGTGTGCCGGAGTCCCGCGCGGTCACAGACCCCGTGCACGTACGGAAGCACCTCGAACGGGAACCGGGAGATCCCAGGTTCGCCCAGGGCCGCAGTTGCCCTGGGACGCATCGGGAAGTCTAAGGACGCACGCCGATGACGAACGGACCTGGGAAGTCGGACAGACCTACTGTACCGGGGAAGTCCCCGAACAATGCCGGGCAACCGGTAACGGAGGGGATGGAGGGAAGAGGCCTGGCCAAAGGGAACCTGCCCCAACAAAACGCGTCCCGGACACCGAGCCGGGAAGACGCGCTCAGCGCGTTGGAGCGGGTACGTCAAGCAGCAAAGAAGGATAAGAAGTTGCGGTTCACCGCGCTTCTCCACCATATCTACGATCCGGAAAGGCTCCGCGAGGCTTACTTCTGCTTGAAGAAGGAAGCGGCGCCGGGCGTGGACGGTGAGACGTGGCGGCACTACGGCGAGACCCTCGAGGACAACCTCCAGGATCTCTCCCATAGACTGAAGCGAGGAGCGTACCGAGCGAAACCGGTGCGTAGGGTGTACATCGCCAAGGCCGATGGGCGGCAGAGACCGCTCGGAGTTCCGGCGCTGGAAGACAAAATCGTCCAGCGCGCGGCGGTCGAGGTGTTGAACGCTATCTACGAAACCGATTTCCTCGGATTCTCGTATGGGTTCCGGCCCGGGCGAAGCCAGCATCAAGCGCTGGATGCGCTCTACACGGGACTGCTTACGAGAAAAGTGAACTGGGTGCTCGATGTCGACATTCGCGGCTTCTTCGATGCGATTTCGCACGAATGGCTGGTGAAGTTCATCGAGCATCGGATAGCAGACCGGCGCGTCGTGCGACTGATCCAGAAATGGCTCAACGCCGGCGTGCTGGAGGATGGGAAACGGATACGGGTGGAAGAAGGGACGCCCCAGGGCGGCAGTGCATCGCCGCTGTTGGCCAACGTCTATCTTCATTACGTGTTCGACCTGTGGGTCCAAGCGTGGCGTCAGAAGCGGGCGCACGGCGAGGTAATCGTGGTGCGTTTCGCGGACGACATCGTGGTTGGATTTAACAGCCAAGCGGATGCCGACCAGTTTCGGGCGGAACTTACGGAACGCATGAGGAAGTTCCACCTGGAGCTGCATCCCGAGAAAACGCGGCTGCTGGAGTTCGGTCCGCATGCGATCGACCAACGGCAGTGGCGTGGAGAAGGGAAGCCGGAGACGTTCAACTTTCTCGGCTTTACGCATATCTGCGTAAAGAAGAGGAGCAATGGACGGTTCACGGTGTTGCGGCAGACGATACGGAAAAGGTTGCAGACGAAGCTGAACGAGGTGAAAGCCGAGCTTCGGCGACGAATGCACGAACCCATCCCCAAGCAAGGCAAGTGGCTGCGGGCGGTTGTAGGTGGACACTTTCGCTACTACGGAGTGCCCATGAACCAACCGGCGCTGGCAGTTTTTCGGTTCCGAGTCGGCTGGCTTTGGCATCGCTCGCTGTCGCGGCGTAGCCAAAACGGCCGCGTCCTCTGGGACCGCATGCGGCGTCTCATCACTCGCTGGCTGCCTTTGCCTTCTGTCTGTCATCCCTATCCTTTGCGACGCATGGGCGTTGTTACCTAAGGCAAGAGCCGGATGCGGGAAACCCGCTCGTCCGGATCCGTGGAGGGGGTCATGAGCAATCGTGATCCCTACTCCGACTCCCTGAGTGGGAAATGTAGCGGCGCAAGGCCGCGCGGTCGAGAACCATTTTGAGTTGCTGAACAAAGAGGCGCTCGATGTCCAGGAATGCGCAATCCGAGTTGCACGAACATGCCGGGCAAGGGAAACATCGAGGCATGCCTCGGCGCAACCTCGATCAACGCGTAAGGCGTACGCACGAACGGCTGGGCCGCGCTCTGCTGGAGTTAATCGTGGAGAAACCCATTGATCGGGTGACGGTGCAGGAAGTGCTGGATCGCGCGTCGGTCGGCCGCTCCACTTTTTATCTTCACTTCCGTGACACGGATGATCTGCTTGTTAGCCAGCTCGAAGGGTTCCTGGAAATCACGAGCACGACGCTGAGCGCTCACAAAGAGAAATCGCACCGAGTGGTTCCGGTGACGGAGTTGTTCGCGCACATTGGCAACCAGAATCGTCTCTACCGCGCGCTGGCCGAGTCCAGCCGTCTCAACGATTTCTTCGATCTCGCGCAGGGCTACTTTGCGCGTGGAATCGAGCGGCGGCTTGAGGAATCCGGGCGGCTTCCGAAACTTTCTCCGCGTGAATTGAACGCTCGGGCGTCGGCACTGGCTGGGAGCTTGCTGTCTTTACTGCGATGGTGGCTCGATCGCGGCGAGAAAGAATCACCAGAATCGATGGATGCTCTATTTCACAAGATGGTATGGAGTGGCTTGCGATGATCGCACGGCAAAGTATCCTCGAAGCGGTGAAGTTCCTCCGAAAAGTGATGGCGGAGAGTTGGTGATTGCATGACGCCGCTCGCGGGGTGGGTGAACTTTTATGTCATCGTGGGATCGTCGGCCGGAGCTTTGATCGGACTGCAGTTTGTGGTCATGGCTCTCTGGTTGCTGATATGCCCCGGACGCCCGGCGAGACGCAGGCCGGCGATGCACTCGCCACGCCTACAATCGTTCACTTCGGAACGGTGCTGCTGCTCTCAGCGGCCCTGCGCGCTCCTTGGCGAAGCATGGAAAGGCCCGCTGGTCTTTGCGGTCTGCTGGCTTTCGCCGGAGTTGTCTACGGCATCATCGTGACTCGACGTCTGCGAAACCAGACCGCCTATCGGCCCGAATTCGAGGACTGGTTGTTTCACGCGCTCCTGCCACTGGCGGCCTATGCAACGCTGACTGCTTCAGCAATCGCGGCTCGCTCCCACGTGCACGAGGCCTTGTTTGGCGTCGCCGGCGCGGCGTTGTTGCTCCTCTTCATCGGCATTCACAACGCCTGGGATGCCGCCAGCTACCACGTCTTCGTCAAGAAAGCCGGACGAGGATAACTTCGGCACGAACGTCAGAATTCCCAGTCGGCGCGTTCACTTCTGAAAATCAATGTCTCAGCGGGCAGAAGCACCGGGGCCAGGTTTTTCAAATTTCTGAAGAAAAGCCTTGACAACTGATACTGTGCGTTACATAGTGTATATCACATACTATATGGCGAATGGTATTAATAGTGGGGCCGAAGTCCTCGACAACCTGAAGTTAGAGCTGCGGAGGGGGTGTCTGATTGTAGCCGTCCTGGCACAGCTTCGGACGGAGCAATACGGGTATACCCTCCGCAAAGCGTTGGCAGACGATGGGTTAGCGATCGATGAAGGGACGCTTTATCCGCTGCTTCGCCGGCTGGAGACGCAAGGTCTGCTCGTCAGCCAATGGCGGGAAGAGGACAAGCGGAACAAGCGCTTTTACCGACTCTCCTCCACCGGGGAACAGATTTTGGAGCAGCTATTAGCCGAGTGGCAAAGCATCAACGCATCCCTCAGCAAAATTCTTCAAGAGGCATAATTTTATGAGCAAGTCCACCAGCCGCAATTCCGAAGAGCTTGTTGGCCGCTATCTTCAGGCCGTCCGCTTCTGGCTGCCGAAAGCGCAGCGGCAGCAGGATCTGCTTGCCGAGTATGGAGAGGATCTGCGTTCGCAAATCGAGGCGCAGGAAGAAGAACTTGGCCGCCCGCTGGATCAAGCCGAAGTCACGGCGATCCTGAAAAACTGTGGAAACCCCATGGTTGTCGCGGGCCGCCTGGGCCCGCAGCGGTCCCTCATCGGACCGGCGCTATTTCCGATTTACCTATTTGTGCTGAAGATGGTGCTCCTCTGGATTCTTGTGCCCGTCTTCATTTTTATCGTGGGCCCGGTCAATTTGGCGAATGCTGCTGGCAATTGGGATGCAGCCATTGTCAACACGATCGGCAGTTTGTGGTCGGGATTGTTCATCGCAGCCGGCATTGTCACATTGGTCTTTGCCATCCTGGAGCGCACCCACGCGGTCGCCGGCGCGACCTGCAAATGGGATCCGAGCACGCTGCCTCCGCTGCAGAAGCCGGAACGCAAGACATCGTTCCTGCAGACATTCTGCGAACTCGCATTTAACGTCTTCGGGCTGGTTTGGTTGTTGTTGGTGCCGCAGCATCTGTGGATGATTCTGGGACCAGCGGCGGCGGTCCTCAAACCCGCGTCGCTGTGGCACGCGGTCTATGTGCCGATTGTGCTGCTTGCCATTGCGAACATTTTGCGGCCGGCGGTGATCCTGGGGCGTCCGCAGTGGACGTGGTTCCCGCTGACGACGCAGCTGGTGCAGTCCGCCTTCATGCTGGTGCTGCTGAACTTCCTGATCAATGCGGCGTCGCAGCCGGCAAGCGCAGGATGGTATCCGTTTCTGACGCTGGCGGATTCGGTGCGGAACTCGCCGCATTACATTCGCATCGCCGCGGTCGTGAACGTCTCGGTGCTGATCAGTCTCACGTGCACCTGGATCGGAGTCTGCATCGGCGGCGTTGTGCAGACCTGGCAGCTACTCCGCCACATCCGGAAACAGATTTCCATCGGACGGCAAGCGGCGTCCCTGCCCGTCCGGTAAAACATCCCGATTTTCCGGCCCGTGCAACAACAATCATTCATAAGAGTTCGGAGTCAGGAATTCTGCGAGAAACGTTAGCGCACGCGGGATGGCGCTAACGTTTTTTCCGCTTTCTTTGCGGTAAGATCAAGAGCTATGAATCCGTCAGCAGCCCAGGCCGAAACGGGTGAGAATACCTCTCCCGAGCCGCGCCCTTCCAATTTCATTCGCGAACGTTTCATCGAAGACCTGAAGACGAACAAGTACAACGGGCGTGTACAGACCCGCTTTCCTCCTGAACCCAACGGATACCTGCACATCGGACACGCCAAGGCGATCTGTCTCGACTTCGGACTCGCGGACGAGTTCCACGGCCATACCAACCTGCGCTTCGACGACACAAATCCTGAAAAGGAAGATACCGAGTACGTCGACTCGATCATGGAGGATGTGAAGTGGCTTGGCTTTCGCTGGGACGGGCTGTTCTATGCGTCGGATTATTTCGATCAACTGTATGAGTGGGCGATCAAGCTGATCAAAGACGGCAAGGCTTATGTGGACGATCTGTCGGCAGACGAGATTCGCACGTATCGCGGCACGCTGACGGAGCCGGGGAAAGACGGCCCGTATCGCAACCGGTCGGTCGAAGAAAATCTGAATCTGTTTGAGCGCATGAAGGCCGGGGAGTTTCCGGACGGGTCGCGAGTGCTGCGGGCGAAGGTCGATATGTCGTCGCCCAACATTAATATGCGCGATCCGGTGATGTACCGCATTCTGCATGCCGAGCATCACCGCACCGGGAACAAATGGTGCATTTATCCGATGTACGACTATGCGCACGGGCAGTCGGACTCGCTGGAAAAAGTGACGCACTCGATGTGCTCGCTGGAATTCGCCGATCACCAGCCGATTTACAAGTGGTTCATCGAGCAGCTTGGAATCTTTCCGTCGCAGCAGATTGAGTTTGACCGCCTCAGCCTGACTTACACGCTGATGAGCAAGCGCAAGCTGCGGCAGCTAGTCGAACAACGGACCGTGCGCGGCTGGGACGATCCGCGTATGCCAACTTTGTCGGGACTGCGGCGGCGCGGGTATACGCCGGAGGCGATTCGAAACTTCGTGACTGCGGCGGGAGTGTCGCGCACGAACGGCATCGTTGAGCTGGCAATGCTCGAACACTTCGTCCGCGAAGACCTGAACAAGCGCACGCCGCGAGTGATGGCGGTGCTGCGTCCGCTGAAAGTGGTGATCGATAACTATCCGGAGGGCCAGGTCGAGGAGATGGATGCGACCAATAACCCGGAAGATGAAAGCGCAGGATCGCGGAAAGTTCCATTCTCACGCGTGCTTTACATCGAGCAGGACGATTTTCGCGAGGTGCCTCCGGCAAAATATTTCCGGCTGACGCCGGGGCGCGAAGTGCGGCTTCGTTACGGATATTTCATCACAGCGAAAAGCGTGGTGAAAGACGACAAGGGAGAAGTGGTCGAGGTGCACTGCACTTACGATCCAGCGACGCGCGGCGGCAATGCGCCGCCTGATGGACGCAAGGTGAAGTCGACGATTCATTGGGTCTCGGCGCAGCATGCAGTCGACGCCGAAGTGCGAATTTACGAGAACCTGTTTACCAGGGAAAACCTTGGCGACGTGGAAGCGGGCCAGGACGTCCTCGATTACCTGAATCCGAACTCGCTGGAAGTGATTACGAACGCGAAGCTGGAGCCGTCGCTCGCGAATGCGACGGCGGGCGGACGATACCAGTTCGAGCGGCTGGGATATTTCTGCGCCGATCCGGATTCGAAGCCGGGCGCGCCGGTGTTTAATCGGACTGTGGCGCTGAAGGATACCTGGGCGAAGGTGGAGAAGAGGCAGGTCGGAAAAGGCTAACTTCCCTGGCGCGCAATGACTAGGACTCATCTTCCCACTGGGCAGCGGTGAAGCCACTGCCCGCTTTTGGTTTTCTGGGTTTGGTTGCCGCGACGCCGGCTGCATCCCCTTCCGGTTCGCCGGGATGCGGAGCCTGTTCATAACTGAGAAACTTCATTGAAACGGCAGCCTTACCTTGCGTGAGAGAAGGCACGTGCCTCGAATAGCCGATCAGATTGGCCAGAGGCGCAGTGGCACGGATCATCACCTGCGAGCCAGGGCGACTCTCCAAGCCTTCAATTCGTCCGCGACGAAAACTCAGGTCGCCCACGATTGCAGCCACATATTCCTCGGGCGCGGACACTTCGATCGACATGATCGGCTCCAAAACGACCGGGCTGGCCTGACGCGCAGCTTCTTTGAAAGCGATTGCACCAGCGATCTTAAACGCCATTTCATTCGAGTCCGAGGCATGATAGCTGCCGTCACAGAGAACTGCCCGCAGATCCACCATTTCGTGTCCCTTTAAGACGCCGCCCCTCATGGCCTCTTGAATACCGAGATCGACCGGTCCGCGGAACGCCGCTGGAATTGCATCGTCTCTGATGTCGTCGATGAATTCATAGCCAGTCCCAGCCTCCAGTGGCTCCAGCCTGATCTTTACGTGGCCGTAATTGCCGCGTCCGCCTACCTGCCGGATGTACCTGCCTTCCGCTTGCGCATTCTGGCGAACGGTCTCAAGGTAAATCACTTCGAGAGTGCCAACTTCGATCGGGATTCCAAATTCCCGTGAGATGCGCTCGCAGATGATCTGAAGATGCAGTTCCTGCACTCCACTAATAACGGTCTCTCCCTCGATGGCTGCAGCGTCAACTCTCATGATCGAATCTTCTTGGGTGAGATTGTTCAGCACCCGCTGAAGGCTCTCTCGGTTGGCGTCGTCTTTGGGACGCATGGCCACACGTATTACCGGCCGGGATTGGGGCATCGATTGGCTCACGGGGCGTGTCGATAGTACAGCTTCTTGGACACCCTGGGGTGCAGTGGATCCGGGCCGCGGCCGAAAATGGGTGCTCCAAATACGAAACCCCGAGCAGTATCCCCACTCGGGGCGTAAGCCTGTCCAGCTTCGATAGTGATTATCGGCGAAAATCCGTAAACCTTTAATCTTGCCATCCTGAGGCGCAGATTTTTTGGCGCCGAAGGATCTATGCAATTGCAGGCGGCTTTGGCGCTGCTGGCGGAATGCGTAGGTCCTTCGCGAGACATAAGGCGTCTCGCTCAGGATGACAACGCTTTTTAGGTGGGCGGAGTTTGCAGGGATCGATTGCTATTTTGCCTGCGCGGCCTTCTCTACTCCCGCGAGCATCTTGTCCAACTCGTCTCGCGACAAATAGCGGCCGTTGACAATGACCGCGGCGATCTTCTGCGTGTTGCGGATGTCGTCGAGCGGGTTCGCATCGAGCAGGACCATGTCGGCCAGCTTTTCTTGCTCAATCGTTCCTAGCTTGTCTTCAAGGCCAAGGAATTTCGCCGGATTGATCGTCGCGGTTTGCAGCGCTTCCAGCGGAGTGAATCCGGCGGCCACGAATCGCAGTAGTTCTTCGTGCAGGCTGAAGCCGGGAAAAATATAGACGCCAGGAGGCGTGTCGGTGCCGGCAAGAAACGGAATCCCGGCGCGGTGCATTGCGTTCACGACTTCGAGTTCCTTCTCGACGAAGCGCTTTCGCGTGGCCAGATCGTCGGTGTTAAAGTCGTGCATGATCGCTTCGGTGAAGCGCTTCCAGGTGACATCTTTCCAGTAGGCCGGAACGTACTTCGCCCGTGTGTCGTGAGCAAAGTCCGTCTGGTCGATCAGGTTCCCGCCGCGCTCCCAAATCAGCGTGGGACACTGCCATGTCTGATTCTGTGCCAGCAGTGCGAACAGAGCCTGCGCGCGCTTCGGATCGTACGTAGAAAGAAATTGCGCCTCAGTTTTCTTTCCTCGGATGAATTCGTCTTCGAGCGGCGAACTGCCTTCAAAGATGCCGATCAGGTGCTCAAAACTTTTCTGCCCGGCATCGGAAGCTTCCGAGGCGCGCAGGGAATCCGGCACGTGTCCTACGAAAGGGATGCCCTGCTTCTTCGCTTCGTCGGCGATAGCAAAGACGGCATCCCGTGGAATGAGCGACTGCAGCTTGATGAAGTCCGCGCCGCGGGCCTTGAGGTCATCGACCGCGCGTCGTCCATCTTCGGGAGTCTTGATGGCAATGGAACTGGGAAAGCGCGGCTGCGGGCCATCGAGCATGGGTCCGGACATCGCGATGCGCGGGCCGAGCAGCGTTTTCGCCTGAATCTCTTTTCGCCATTGCTGGAGCACGTCGAGTTCGCCGCCCATATCGCGCACGCCTGTAATTCCGTTGGCGATGAACAGCGGCAGCGTGACCTCTTTGCCGCGCGGAAACCAATCGCCAAAGACCATGTGGACGTGCATGTCCCACAGGCCGGGGATCAGGAATTTCCCTTTGCCGTCGATCGAGACGCCATCGATGCGGCGCGCGTTGGCGCAATCTTCGGGACCGACGACGGCGAAAATTCTGGTGCCGCGCACCAACACGCAGCGGTGGGGGAGAGAAGGGCCGCCTTTTACGTCGATCACGGTGACGTCGTCAATCAGAAGGACGGTCGCGCGCATCTGGGCCGCGCAAACCGCGGTGACGCCCGTCAGGAAAAGAAAGAGCAGCAATCGTTTCATTGCGGAAATCTTACGGGCGCATTCAGATTTCGTCAAAAGCGGCGAGTGCGCAAAGAGAGATGCTGAAAGCTGACGGCTGAAAGCTAGTTATGCACGTGCGGGCTCTGCGCCGGATTCTTGTGCGGGGCGGGAGGCTCTTTGACGACCTTCACATCAAAGCTGACGGGCAGTGCTTTCGGCGGGAAGCACTGGGCATTGTCGCAGGCCTGATAGCGCAGGACGCCATGCATCACATATTTTCCGGGGGTGACGGCATGCAGGGGATGCACTGCAACATTGATGGTGAAGTCTCCGCTGTAGACGCTCAGCTTTTCGTCCGGCGAAAAGGGAAAGGAAAGGTCGTGGCCTTCGGGATATTCGATCTTGCCGAGAATGATGTCGGTGGGCAGGTCCATTTTCAGGGATGTGGGAATCAGGAACTCCGACTTCGGCGCGTTGGAGTTGATGTGGAAACCGAAGGCGACGCGGAAATTCAGTGGAACCATGGTTTGCGTGGCGCGCTGGGCCGTGACCAGTCCGACCGGAACCATCGACACCGAGGGAGACTTGCCGGATTGCGCAAACGCCGTGCCCGCGAGCAGGACGAGCAACGTGACCAGCGTCGAATTGCGCCTTGGCGGAATCATGGTCTTGCAGTCACGGTCGTGCGACGCCCGAAAGACAGATCAATAGTAGAAGGAACGCTGCCGCGTTCCTATTGTCAATTCTGAGCCTGCAAGACTGTGCCGGCCGGCCTCGCCCTCTCAGCACTGGCTTGCGTCTTCAGCGCCTTCTTGATCGAATCCTCGATGTCGGCGCGGCCCTTCAATCCGATGATCCGGTCGACGATCTTTCCGTCCCGGCCGATGAAGAAACTTTCCGGCAGTGCCGGAACGCCGCCATAAGCGTCCCCCACCGCTTCTTTGCCGATCAGGACGGGATAGTTGACGCCCATGTCTTTGGCGAATTTGGCGATCTCGTCTTTGCCGGAATCGTCCATCGCGACGCCGACAACTTGCAGGCCTTGGCCACCGTATTGGTTCTGCAATTCCACCAGCCAAGGGGTTTCGATCTTGCAGGGCCCACACCAAGTCGCCCAGAAATTCAGCAAGACCGCTTTGCCGCGCAGATCCGAGAGCTTCACGCTTTTGCCGTCGAGCGATTCCAGCGCGAAGTCGGGAGCGGGCATCGAACGGCTCAAAATCGGCGGAGCCTCCGGGCCCGAGCGACGAGCCATGTGGAATCCGAAGTAGAGCATCGCGGCGGCAACGAGCGCGACTACGACCAGCGCCAGCGGATTGCGATTCTTTGCAGGCACTGGAGGTGGAATTGGAGCGCCCGCTTCGGTCAACGGCTGGACCAGCGGCGCACCACAGGCCGCGCACGTCGGAGCACCGGGAGTTGCTTCGACCTTACTTTCGCCCGTTCCTGACGCGGCGCCACACTTTGCACACCACCGCGGATTCTCGACCTGCACTTGATGCGAATTTTCGACGGAAGACATAAAGCTAGATCCTCACAACGCAAAACGATTTAAGAACGACAACCAACTGGAGATCAGCGTAAACCGCCCCATCACCAGCAGCACTCCCAGCGCAATCAGCAAGCCGCCCGAGGCGACCTCGAGCGCATGCATGTGCGAGCGGAAGCGGCTGTAAAACTTCAGGAAGCGCTCCATTAGGAGCGAGGTCAACAGAAATGGCACCGCCAGCCCGAGCGAATAAACTCCAAGAAGGATGATTCCTTTCACGAGCGTGTCCTGCTCACTGGCCAGCGTCAGAATTGCGGTCAGAATCGGCCCCAGGCACGGCGTCCAGCCGAAGGCGAAGGCGAATCCGATGACGAACGCTCCGACTGGCGTGCTGCTGCCCTTCACGCTGTGCAAGCGCGCGTCGGTGTAGAGCGCCTTGATCTTGAATATCCCCGTCAGATGCAGCCCGAAGATAATAATGACCACGCCGGCGACGATCGAGAGTGTGTGCTTGTAGCGTGCCGCGACCTGGCCAATCTCAGTCGAGATCGCTCCCAGTGTCATAAAGACGACTGTGAAGCCGAGGATGAATCCAACTGAATTCACCATCACCCGTCGCATGAGCTGGCCTTGCGGCGACTTCAGTTCCTCCACGCCTGCGCCCGAGATCAGAGAGACATATCCCGGCACCAGCGGAAGCACGCACGGCGAGAGAAACGAAACCAGGCCGGCAAAAAATGCGGCGATCGGCAGTGGGAGGCTGGTCATGCGCTTTTATTGTACCTGCTGCGTGAGGCTCATCTGAAATGAGACGCGCGAGGGACGATTTAGTTGCAGGGATTCGGAATGAGCGGCCCCCTGATTTCTGCTAATGCTGTTTATCTTTACGCGATTGATCTGGCTGCGGGGCGGGGCCTAAAGAAGGTACTTGCTCAGGAGAATCGACCAGCTTGCGAAAGAAATCCGTCGGCAGAGTGGCCGTGAGGATGGCGTGCTTGTCTTCCTGGCGCACCTGGAGGCTGTCGAAGAGGGCCTTCACGTCGGCATCGCTGCCGGGGGAACCGACCGAGGATTCCGCGCTGTGAAACATCGACAGAAACACGTTCAGCTTGTCGGCAATGTTTCGGGCATCGTCGGCGCTCGCGGCCCAGGCCTCGGCTCGTACATGCAGGACGCCCGAGCGCAGCGGTAAATGGAGCAGGTTATAGCTGGCGGAAACGACGATCTCGGCGGGCTTCGCGAAAAGATTGGACCAGCCCCCAAAGTCGGGCGCCGCAGGGTCGACACGGGCGACCAGCCATACCGGACTCGCCAGCTGCACTCGCTTGTAATATTTCCGCAGCAGGGCCGGGCCGCCGAACGGAGAAGCCAGCCTCCGTGAGCGGTCGACAATGCCGCGAATCACCGCGGGATCGTCGTGATTGGAGGCCGCAACGGTATCGACGCCGAGCATTGCGATCCGAAAAGTTCGTCCGTAGAGCGGAATCGCGTAAATGTCGATGGAGTTGTAGTTCTCGACCGATTGTGCTGTGCGTTTCAAGTACGCGATGCACCTGCTTCCGTCGAACCGTCCGACAAAGACTTCGGAGAAGCGCGGCTCGGGGGCGGCGCCGCCGGTGCCTCCGCCTGGCCACTTCTCCGGATAATGGACGGCGAAGGCGACCGCATCGAGGTCGCGCTCGTAGTCGAATCCCGTCTCCTGGATGAAGCGCTCGTACTCGGGATCGTGGGAGACGGGGAAGAGCGGCCTGCCGTTACTCGCCCGGCGCACCCAGCTGAAATTGGCGTAAAGAAAACTGTCGGCTCCGGGCAGCAGGCGCGCCGGCTCGGGCGGAGCCGCCTTACGTAGTTGGACGGTGAGCGTCACAGCCACGACAACCGCGACGACCGCGAGAGCGATGGGGAGAGTGCGTCTAATTCGCATGAATAGCGGTCAGGGATGAAATGATAGCACTGCGGGTTCGAAAGCGGAGCCACCGCCCGACAGGCTTACTTGGCCTTCACGTTCCGCACTTTCGCGTCCCCAAGATGAGCCACCCGCTGCGCCAATGCCGGATCAAACCGGAATGGAACCGTCGATGCACTCGCGGAGTCGCTGAAGGCCGTCAGCAGTTGTCTAGGGTCAGCCATAACCTGCATGACTCCGGCGAGGCCTCGCTCCTTTTCGATGGCAGCCAGCAGGGTTGCGCCGGTCGCGTGATAGCCCATGTCGAAAAAAGGCGTGGTCGCTTCTGCCTAATCTTCTTCGGACACCGGCCCATTCAGGGCGTGGCGGAGAATGTCTTGCATGGCAGGCAGCAGGCTGGGAACTTTGGCGAGATACGGTTTGATGTCAGGTTGTTGCTCGAGATCCGCCAGGCTTTCGTGCCCATTGATCAGCAACGTCGCGCTACCCTCCATCATGGTGGCGACCAGGAAATTCCAGGCTTGACTTTCGGCAGGATTCAGATTGAAAGATGCCCGCTTCAGATCCAATATCCGTCCGTATCCCAGGTGATGGGTTTCGTGCGCGAAGAATTCTACGACCTCATGGGGCGAGAGCGGAGCTGCAGTTCCGCGGGAAACGCGCCAATCCGTGATGAGAAGGTCAAAATAGAGTCGATCTTCAATGGCGGCGGCTCCGGCGCGTCCGCCCATCACGACATAGAGTTTGGGCGCGAGAGGAATTGGCTGCGGGAGATACTTGCGCGCGAGTGGCACCGCGTCGCCGATCGATTGATTGTCACGTAGTTCCTTGAGGCTGGATTCGAGGAGAGAAATGTGGTCGCGTCCCCAGATGATTGAGGGAGCGACATCTTGTGTCAGTCCAGTGACGCCTTCTTTCGCACGCGCGCCGGGCTCCGCAGGCTTGATCTCTGGCACCTTGCCGGAGCAGGCGGCTTGCAGTACTTCCCGATACTGCCGCTTCGTTACACGACCAGAAATGTTCTGCTGCCCGATGACCAGATCCGTGCCCGGAAGAGAAACGAAATGATCGATTTCAGCGATCGACGTCTTGTTGTCGTGGCAGGAGCGAAGCAGGCCTAGCATCGCGTCGGCTTGGCTGAAGTCCGGAGCGGCTTGCGCGGCGGCGCTGGCTGCGAGCAGGCCGGCCGACGCCGCGACGGCAAGAAATCGGCTCAAAGTAGAGGTTCCAGCTCCTGGCATAAGGGCAGTTACGGGAAGTTCGGACTGGTTGTTCCGCTGCGGTTTATACTGGCAATGTTCTCGATTGCCTGGCGCAGGCAGCTTGCTTGCACCCCAAGTTGCCCTTGTGATAACTTAACTAATTGTCCCGGACATTCGGAAGGGATCCGAGGGATTCGTTTGCGCGGAAGCGCAAGGATCCCCAGAATTGCTGGCGTAGCTCAGTCGGTAGAGCATCTGATTTGTAATCAGAGGGTCGGGGGTTCGAATCCCTTCGCCAGCTCCAGAGAACTGAGACACGAATTATCCGGCGAACGGCGGACTCGGTTAGCGGCGCAACAGGTTTTTCCAACGCACTCCATTCGGACTTTTCCCGGCGTGCAGTGATCTTCGCAGTTGTCTTGTGCGCAACCCTGGTTTCCCTGTTTTGCGAAAATTGAAGCGAAGAAGTTGTACTTGTGCTGCGTAGAGGTCTGCGGGTTTGTGTGAATGATCGGCGGACTCGAAACGTAGTCTGCCGGACGGAGCGCGACGGCCGCATCGCCCGAAAGTTTCTGCACAGGTGGGTGAGTGGTTAAAGCCAACAGACTGTAAATCTGTCCCTCCTAGCGAGGTACGAAGGTTCGAATCCTTCCCTGTGCACCAGTGTTGAGGCGGTTTGCGGGCGTGAACCCGAAGTGAGAGCGAGGGTGGGAGCCCGCAGCCGAAATCCTGAGCCCGCTTGTAATAGAAAAGCCCGCGAAGGATCTGAGTGGAGTGAATGAATCGCCTTTCAGTAGCGCTGATTGCCTACGTCATTCTTGGAGTCCTGACGTGGATAACGATCAGCGATACGAGGATTCGAGCGGGAACGCTGGCGATTCTGCTTCTGTTCGCGGTGAAGAGCTGGCTGCGGCGGAACGACGTGATGCACTCGAACAAAAGCAGCGATGTTGAGTAGAGTGTGCCGAAAGCTGACGGCTGGCAGCGATGGCCGGTGCGTTGGATGGTTTGGGCCGATGTAGCTCAGTTGGTAGAGCACTCCCTTGGTAAGGGAGAGGTCACCAGTTCAATCCTGGTCATCGGCTCCAGAGTTGAGGCGGTTTGCGGGCGTGAGCGACGCGGGAGCCTGCAGCCGAAATCCTGAGCATTGTTTGCGAAGGATCGAAGCGAAGTTGGAAACGGCGTTGGCCGCTGAGGTTTAGCTGAAAGCTGACGGCTGATCGCTGATAGCTGGTTCAGGGCGGGAGTAACTCAGTGGTAGAGTCACAGCCTTCCAAGCTGTTGGTCGCGGGTTCGATTCCCGTCTCCCGCTCCAGATTCGAAGATGTTTGGAGATGACAGTGGGTTTCGAGCAGGCTGCCATCAAGGTTGAGAAGACGCAAGAATTCGGCGGGCTGCACGCGGCAATTGAGCAGGCGTTCTTGCCGGAGAAGGTCGGGCGGTTCCTGAAGCAGATGGACCGCAAGGGAATCCGCGTCCGCGACTTCGATGCAGTGCTGGCGCAGCGGGTGCTCGAGGGATTCGCCGCGGCGGGGCTGGATGCGCAAAAGCTGTATCAGGCGCTTACGCTTTCGGACCAGGCGCAGATCCGCGAGCTTTATCTGTCGAAGCTGGAAGGCGTCGACGTCGCTCTGCGACACAAGTTCAAGAAGTTGTATCAGTACTACTGAATGGGCATTGGCAAGCTGCAAAGAAGTTGCATCGATCCTTCGCTGCAAAAGCTGCGGCTCAGGATGCCAAGCTAGGAGCTAGAGGCTGGTTATGGCGAAAGAAAAATTTGATCGGAATAAGCCGCACTGCAACGTCGGAACGATTGGTCACATCGACCACGGCAAGACGACGTTGACGGCGGCGATCACCAAGGTGTTGTCGAAGCATAATCCGAAGAACACGTTTCGCTCGTTTGATTCGATCGATAACGCTCCGGAAGAAAAGGCGCGCGGAATCACGATCGCGACGGCGCACGTCGAATACGAGACAGCGAACCGGCACTACGCGCACGTGGATTGCCCGGGCCACGCCGACTACATCAAGAACATGATCACGGGCGCAGCGCAGATGGACGGCGGCATTCTGGTGGTGGCGGCGACAGACGGTCCGATGCCGCAGACGCGCGAGCACGTGCTGCTGGCGCGGCAGGTGGGTGTGCCGTATCTGGTGGTGGCCTTGAACAAGGTCGATGCGGTGGATGATCCCGAGTTGCTCGAGTTGGTGGAACTGGAAGTGCGCGAGTTGCTGAAGTCGTACAAGTTCCCCGGTGATGATGTTCCGGTGGTGCGGGTATCGGCTCTGGGCGCGCTGAACGGCGAAGCCAAGTGGGAAAAGCAGATTGACGAGCTGATGGAAGCGGTGGACAAGAGCGTGCCGCAGCCGGCGCGCGAGTTGGACAAGCCGTTTCTGATGCCGATCGAAGACATCTTTTCGATTCAGGGACGCGGCACGGTGGTGACGGGACGTATCGAGCGCGGCAAGGTGAAAGTCGGCGAGGAAGTAGAAATCGTGGGCTTCCGCGAGACCCGCAAGACGGTGGTGACCGGCGTCGAAATGTTTAAGAAGCAGCTGGACGAAGGTATGGCGGGCGACAACGCTGGACTGCTGCTGCGCGGCATTGCGAAAGAGGATGTTGAGCGCGGCATGGTGCTGGCGAAGACGGGATCGATCACGCCGCACACGAAGTTCAAGGCGGAGGTCTACATCCTGACGAAGGAAGAGGGCGGGCGGCATACGCCGTTCTTCAAGGGATATCGTCCTCAGTTCTATCTGCGAACGACGGACGTGACGGGCGTGGCGGAGCTTCCGGCGGGCACCGAGATGGTGATGCCTGGGGACAATGTCAGCCTGGTGATCGAACTGATCACGCCGGTGGCGATGGAGAAGGGGTTGCGCTTCGCAATTCGCGAAGGCGGCCACACCGTGGGAGCTGGCACGATCGCGGAGATTATTCAGTAAGGGAAGCTTCTAGCTGCTAGCTAGCTAGAGCCGCAAGGATAGGCCCCGAAAGACGTGATTTGATTTGCTAGGAGCTAGCAGCTAGGAGCTAGCAGCTAAGGTTAGGAGCGGTTGAGATGCCCCGAGAAATAGTGACATTACAATGCGGTGACTGCAAAGAGCGGAACTATTCGACGACCAAGAACCGGAAGACGACGACCGAACGGCTGGAATTCAAGAAATTCTGCCGACGATGCCGCAAGCACACCGCTCATAAAGAAGTGAAGTAAGTGAGCGATCGTGCGATTGCCGATTGGGCGATCGGAAATCTCGAACAATAGTAGAGATTTCCAATCACTCGAATGACTCAATCGCAAAATGGCTCAATGGAAACAGGGGCGTAAGCTCAACGGTTAAACTGTCGGTCTCCAAAACCGAACTTGGGGGTTCGAATCCCTCCGCCCCTGCCAGAGTTTTTGGAGAGAAGGGCCAAGGCCAGGAATAGAGATGTCAGTCGAGACGAAGAAAATGGCGAATTCAATTGTGGCAGCCGGCGGCAGCTTCGGTGATCGGGTAAAGTCCTGGCCGGAGAAGGTCAAGTCCTTCTACAACGACGTGCGCACGGAAATGCGCAAGGTGACTGCGCCTTCGTGGAAGGAAGTGCGAGGGACGACGACGGTGGTGGTTATCACGGTCTTCATTTTCGCGCTGTACTTCGCGATTATCGACTACATCATTCAGCACGGCGTGACGTATCTGTTCACCCTCTTCAAGGCGCACTGATCGGACTCGAAGACGCACGCGGCGTAAGAATTCTGCCGGGAAGAAGCACTTTATATGCAGGACGAAGAAAAAAACGAAACGACATCTGGTGAAGGCGCACAGTCATCTCCCGCTGAGGGAGCCACTGCTACCGCCGAGCCACCCCGCAACCCGAACATGAAGTGGTACATCATCCACTCGTATTCGGGATTTGAGCGCAAGGTGAAGGAATCTCTCGAGTCCCGCGTGGCGGCTTTCGGGCTGCAGGACAAGATCGGCAAAGTGCTGATCCCGACTGAGTCGGTCACCGAAGTGCGCGGCGGCAAGAAGTACACCTCCGAGCGCATGTTCTATCCCGGCTATGTGCTGGTTGAAATGGACATGGACGATCACGTCTGGCACGTGGTGAAATCCACGCCGCGCGTGACGGGATTCGTGGGGACCGGGCAGCAACCCACCCCGCTTTCGGACGAAGAAGTCCAGCACATCGTCTACAAGGTTGCGGACAGCCGCGAGAAGCCGAAGCTCAAGGTCAAGTTCGAGAAGCAGGAATCGGTGCGCATCACCGAAGGGCCGTTCGCGAGCTTCACGGGTGTCGTGGACGAAGTGAACGAAGACCGCGAGACGCTGAAGGTGATGGTTACGATTTTCGGACGATCGACGCCGGTAGAACTTGAGTTCAACCAGGTGGAGAAGGTCGCTTAAGGAAGTTTCAGGTTTCGAGTTTCCAGAAAGGCAAGCTTCAAGAGAGCCGGGCCGAAAACCCTAGACCCGGAACTGAAGCGGAAGAGAGATCATGGCAAAAAAGGTTACAGGTTACGTCAAGTTGCAGATTGCGGCCGGCAAGGCCACTCCGGCGCCCCCGGTGGGCCCGGCACTCGGCCAGGCGCAGATCAACATCATGGAGTTCTGCAAGCAGTTCAACGCCAGAACCAACCAGAAGGAGATGGAGGGGCTGATCATCCCGGTCGTCGTCTCGGTGTACAACGACCGCTCGTTCACCTTCATCACCAAGACGCCTCCGGCGTCGATTCTGCTGAAGCGTGCGGCCGGCATCGCCAAAGGATCGGGCACGCCGAATAAGGACAAAGTCGGCAAAGTCACCCTGAAGCAGGTCGAGGACATCGCCAAGCAGAAGATGCCCGACTTGAACGCTGGGTCGGTCGAAACCGCGATCAAGAGCGTGCGCGGGACGGCGCGGTCGATGGGAATCGAAGTGATTGGGTAATTGGGAAATTCTGTAATCGAGTAATTGAAAGCGCTGTTGCTGAACTGGGTTCAAATTACCCGATTACTCAATTTCACAATTACTAAATTTTGTAAGTCGAAAACACCACGGCTGATCAGCGTACCGATGGGCGGTGGGAGACAAGGAAGAACTAATGAGCAGCAAAAAAGAAGGCAAGAATATCGCCAAGGCGCATGCCGCAGTTGAGCAGCGTCATTATGTACTGCAGGATGCAGTTCCACTCCTGCAGAAAGTGAAATACGCCAAGTTCGACGAGACCGTCGAGGTCACGATGCGGCTGGGAGTCGATCCCAAACACGCCGACCAGATGGTCCGCGGCACCGTGGTTCTTCCGCATGGTCTGGGCAAGTCGAAGAAGGTTCTGGTCATCGCGACCGGCGACAAGATTAAGGAAGCGGAAGCGGCTGGAGCCGATTTCGCGGGCGGCGAAGAGATGGTCGAGAAGATCACCAAGGAGAACTGGACCGACTTCGACGCTCTGATCGCCACGCCCGACGTGATGAAATCCGTCGGACGCTTGGGCAAAGTTCTCGGTCCCAAGGGGCTGATGCCGAACCCGAAGACCGGCACGGTCACGTTCGATGTGGCCAAGGCAGTGCAGGAAGTGAAGGCCGGCAAGGTCGAGTTCCGCACCGACAAGACCGCGCTTGTGCATTGCCCCGTGGGCAAGATTTCCTTCTCGCCCGACAAGCTGATTGAGAACGCCACGGTGCTGATCACCAGCGTGATCAAGGCGAAGCCGTCGGTGGCCAAGGGCAAGTACATCAAGGGCTGCTACCTGAGTTCGACGATGGGTCCCGGGATCTCTCTGGACGTCACTCCGATCGAGACGGCTGCGAAGGCTTAAGCCGGACTGGAGTCCGGCGGATAGCCGAGAGCGGCTGTCCCCATATGAGCAGATAAGCTCACAAGATTGAGAGGATTCGAAAATGGCGGTTACTAAAGCGAAGAAGATGGAGCAGGTCGAGAAGCTGAGCAAAGACCTGAGCAACGTTTCAAACGTGGTCGTCGCGACTTACACCAAGATGACCGTGGCCCAGGATTACGAACTGCGCAAGGCTCTGCGCGGCGCGGGCGCCAAGTATCAGGTCGTTAAGAACACGCTTGCCGAGAAGGCAGCCAAGGGCACCAAGGTCGAAGGCGCGCTGAAGGACTTGGCCGGCGTCACCTCGATTGCCTACACCACGGGCGATCCGGTCGCGATGGCCAAAGCGCTGACCAAGTATGCCAAGGACACGCCGGAATTCACCTTCAAGGTCGGTATAGTCGAAGGCAAGGTTATCAACATTAAAGAGATTGAATCTCTGGCCAGCATGCCTTCGAAGGAAGAGCTGTATTCGAAGCTGCTGTTCCTGATCAATGCTCCGGCGCAGCGTTTGGCGACGGTCATGAATCAGGTCGGACGCAATCTGGCCGTGGTGGTCGATCAGGGCGTGCAGCAGAAGAAGTTCAAAGATGCATAAAGAAGAAGCATAAAGATTGAGCGATTTTGCGATTGCGGCATTGAGCGATTGAAAAATCACCCAATAGCCCATTCGCTCAATCGCCAAATGATTTTGGCCGTTCTCAATTCGGGGGTTGCGCGCCCTTTCCAAGCGTTGTCTGGCGGGAGGAAACGGGGCCTTGGTCGCACTGGAAACCTGGCTTGAGGATGACGAAAAACGAGGCGTAACCAGTTACGTCTCTATGAAAAGACTATAGGAGAAATAAAATGGCGGATATCGCACAGTTAGAAGAATCAATCGTAGGCCTGTCGCTGCTCGAAGCGGCGGAGCTGGTCAAGAAGCTCGAATCGCGTCTGGGCGTGTCGGCGGCGGCAGCGGCTCCTGTGATGGTTGCGGGTGGCGGCGGTGGTGCGGCGGCAGCAGCTCCGGCCGAAGAGAAGACCGAATTCACCGTCGTCCTCAAAGAGGTCGGCGCCAACAAGATCAACGTGATCAAGGCCGTCCGCGAAGTCACCAGCCTGGGCTTGAAAGAAGCCAAGGAGCTGGTGGATGGAGCGCCCAAGAGCATTAAGGAAGGCGTTTCCAAGGAAGAGGCTGAGACCATCAAGAAGAAATTCACTGAAGCTGGCGCGGTTGTCGAAGTGAAATAACGGTTTGTGCGGGGCGGGCAGGAGTGTCCGCTCCACATAGCTGAACGCACTAGGATCAGTGCAAAATCGATTATCTTGCACGTTCTTACTTGTGAACCCAGGGCGGCGATGTTAGCATCTATATAACGTCGCTTCCCCGGACATCACTCGAGCGCGAGCGAGTCTCGCGAGGGAAGCTTAAGGCACGCTGCTCCGCGGGCAGGCGGGGCGGAAACAGGCCGAAGAACTGGCGCGAAAGAGTTCAAATCAGAATTGGCGAAACGCCTCGGTTGGCGTCTGCGGGAACCACTGTCCCTGCGGGCGCCCCGTCGTCTTTTAGGTTCTAAGTCGTTCCGGATCTGCACGTAAGTAGGTCCCGCGGCGCGATAAGCGCCATACATTCCGCGGTTTGAACGCGGCCTTCGGTCGCGCGTGAGATTGGGAGTTTCTTAACGATGAAAAATGCCTTCCGTAAACGCTTTGATTTTTCCAAAATACCGGCCACTATCCAAATCCCGAACCTGATCGAAGTCCAGAAGCGGTCTTACGACCGTTTCTTGCAGATGGACAAACTCCCCAGCGAGCGCGAAGACGGCGGCTTGCAGGCGGTGTTTCAGTCTGTCTTTCCGATCACCGACTTCCGCAACGTATCACAACTTGAGTTTGTGGATTACGCCATTGGTAACTGGGAGTGCAAGTGCGGTCACCTGAAAGGACTGCATCACCTCCGCACCACGTGTAAGAATTGCGGCAATACCGTCATTACCGACCCGTTCCATCCGGGCGAAGTTCTGTGCAGCAAGTGCGGAACCTACAACGCCAACACCCCTGACTTTTGTAACAAGTGCGGCGACCCGGTTGGATTGCAACTGAAGTATGACGTGGCTGAGTGCGAAGAGCGCGGCATGACCTATTCCGCCCCGCTCAAGGTCACGATGCGTCTGACGATTTTCGATAAGGACGCTGAGACCGGCAACCGCTCCATCCGCGATATTAAAGAGCAGGAAGTGTTCTTCGGCGATGTTCCGCTGATGACGCAGAACGGTACGTTCATCATCAACGGGACCGAGCGCGTGATTGTCAGCCAGTTGCACCGCTCGCCGGGCGTGTTCTTCGAGACCGCCAACAACCGCACCTACTTCCTAGGAAAGATCATTCCCTACCGCGGTTCGTGGGTTGAGTTCGAGTACGACCAGAAGAACGTGCTCTACGTCCGCATCGACCGCAAGCGCAAATTCCTGGGCACGATCTTCTTGCGCGCCTTGGGCCTGCGTTCCGGCGAAGACATCCTGAAGACCTTCTACACCACCGATCGCATCGCGGTTCGGGACAAGAAGCTCTTCTGGACGCTCGATCCGACCAGCGAGAAGCCGACGAGCCTGCTTGGGATGAAACTTGCCCACAGCATCAAGAACAAGTCCGGCGATGAAATCGCGCACTCGGGCCGCAAGATTAACGCACAGATTCTGAAGGAAATTCAGAAGGCGAAGATCACCGAGATCGAAGTCGACATCACCGACCTCGAAGGCGCCTGGACTGCCGGCGATGTGGTCGACACCACGACTGGCGAAGTCATGCTGGAAGCGAACTCCGAGCTGACCGCCGACAAGGTTTCGAAGATTCTCGATTCCGGCGTGGTGGAAATGTCGCTGTTTTTCCCCGAGCGCGACGACGTGGGCACGGTGATCAGCCAGACGCTGAAGCGCGATGCGATCAAGACTCCGCAGGAAGCGCTGATCGAGATCTACCGCAAGCTGCGTCCCGGCGACCCGCCGACGCTCGATACGGCGACGGCGCTGTTCCATGGAATGTTCTTCGACCCGCGCAAGTACGACTTCTCGCGCGTGGGCCGTTTGAAGTTCAACATCAAGCTGTTCGAGAACCAGGAAGCGACCAGTCTCGATAAGCGCACGCTCGATCCGGACGATTTCTACGCGACCATTGCGTACCTGCTGAAGCTGCGTAAGAGCATCGGCGCCGTCGACGACATCGATCACCTCGGCAACCGCCGCGTCCGCGCGGTCGGCGAGTTGATGGAGAACCAGTTCCGCATCGGCCTAGTCCGCATGGAACGGGCGATCAAAGAAAAAATGTCCGTGTACCAGGAAATGTCGACGGCGATGCCGCACGACTTGGTCAACGCCAAGCCGGTGATGGCTGCGATCCGAGAGTTCTTCGGATCGTCACAGCTGTCCCAGTTCATGGATCAGACCAACCCGCTCTCCGAGATTACGCACAAGCGGCGTCTCTCGGCTCTTGGGCCGGGCGGTCTGTCGCGTGAGCGCGCTGGATTCGAAGTCCGCGACGTTCACCCTACGCACTACGGCCGTATCTGCCCGATTGAAACGCCGGAAGGTCCGAACATCGGTCTGATCTCGTCGTTGAGCTGCTATGCGCGGATCAACGACTACGGCTTCATCGAGTCGCCTTATCGCAAGATCAAGGGCGGACGTGTCATCGACTACGTCACCGTCGTCAACGTCGGCGACAGTGACCACAAAGTCGGCGATCACATGGAGAAGCACGAGATCGAGAAGATCAACAACGAGCTGAAAGAGAAGCGGAAGAAGCCGGCAACGATTGAGCCGTTCTCCTTCTACCTCTCGGCTTGGGAAGAAGACCGTCACACGATCGCGCAGGCCAACGTCGAACTCGACGACAAGGGCAAGATCGTCGCCGAGCTGGTCAATGCCCGTAAGGCCGGCAACTTCGTGCTGGTGAGCCGGGATGAAGTCGATTACGTCGACGTCAGCCCCAAGCAGCTGGTTTCGGTTGCTGCCTCGCTGGTTCCGTTCCTCGAACACGACGACGCCAACCGCGCGCTGATGGGCGCGAACATGCAACGCCAGTCCGTGCCATTGCTCCGCGCGCAAGCGCCGATCGTCGGCACTGGAATGGAAGGCGTCACCGCTCGCGACTCCGGAGCCGTGGTTCTGGCCCGCCGCAACGGCATCATCGATTCGGTCGACTCCGAACGGATCATCGTGCGCGTTGAGGGCGAGCATCATCCCACGCAGTTGTCGCGTGAAGTTGGCAGCGACATCTACCAGCTCACGAAGTTCAAGCGCTCGAACCAGAACACTTGCATCAACCAGAAGCCGGTTGTGAAAAAGGGACAGCGCGTGCTGAAGGGCGAGATCATCGCGGACGGTCCTTGCACCGATCATGGCGAGCTGGCGCTCGGACGAAACGTCCTAGTGGCCTTCATGCCATGGCGAGGTTACAACTTCGAGGACGCGATTCTTGTCTCCGAGAAGATGGTGAAAGAGGACTACTACACCTCGCTTCACATCGAGGAGTACGAGATCGAAGCCCGCGACACCAAGCTCGGTCCGGAAGAAGTCACGCGCGATATTCCAAACGTCAGCGAAACTATGCTGCGCAATCTGGACGAAGCGGGCGTGATCCGCATCGGCGCCAGCATCAAGCAGGGCGACATTCTGGTAGGCAAGGTTACGCCGAAAGGCGAAACCCAGCTCACGCCGGAAGAGAAGCTGCTGCGCGCCATCTTCGGTGAAAAGGCCGGTGATGTGCGCGATGCTTCGCTCTACTGCCCACCGGGCATCGAGGGCGTCATCGTCGACGTGAAAATCTTCTCGCGCAAGGGTCAGGAAAAGGACGAGCGCGCGAAGTTCATCGAAGGGACGCAGATCGCCAAGTTGGAGAAGAACCTTTCGGATGAAATCCGGATTCTGACCGACGAGCGCCTCAAGCGGTTGGAGAACATCCTGGGCGGCAAGGAAGTGCAGGCCGACCTGCACGACGAGCGCACCAACAAGCGCCTGCTGACCAAGGGCAACATCCTGAACCGCGACGAGATCGAGCGCATCTCGACCCGCAACCTGAAGCGCATCAAGTATGCGGACAAGGATCCGCGGGTGAACGAGCAGATCGACGAGATCGAAGAGATGACGTCTCGCCAGATCGACGTGCTCAAGAAGATCGTCAACGAGAAGAAAGACAAACTCACCAAGGGCGACGAACTGCCGCCGGGCGTGATCAAGCTGGTCAAGGTGTACATCGCCATGAAGCGCAAGCTGAGTGTCGGTGACAAGATGGCCGGCCGTCACGGGAACAAGGGCGTCATCGCGCGCATTCTGCCGGAAGAGGATATGCCGTACCTCGAAGACGGAACGCCCGTGGAAATCGTCCTCAACCCGCTCGGCGTGCCTTCCCGTATGAACGTGGGCCAGATTCTTGAGACCCATCTCGGATGGGCTGGCTTTGTGCTCGGCGAGAAGATCACGAAGCTGCTGCAGGAAAACACGCGCACGGAAGCCATCCGCCGCGAGCTGAAAGCTCTGTTCAAAGACTCGCAACTGTCTGACATCATTTCTGACATGAGCGAGGAAGAACTTGAGTCTGTGGCGCCAACTCTGGCAAAGGGCGTGTTTATGGGCTCCCCAGTATTCGATGGCGCGAAGGAAGGCGAGATCAAGGCGCTGCTCGAACACGCCGGATTACCGACCTCGGGCAAGACGAACCTTCGCGACGGTATGACTGGAGAGAAGTTCGAACAGCCGGTCACCGTGGGCTACATCTACATGTTGAAGCTGTCGCATTTGGTGGACGACAAGATTCACGCTCGCTCCATCGGGCCGTACTCGCTGATCACCCAGCAACCGCTGGGCGGCAAGGCGCAGTTCGGCGGACAGCGCTTCGGAGAAATGGAAGTCTGGGCGCTGGAAGCCTACGGAGCGGCGTTCATCCTGCAGGAGCTGCTAACGGCGAAGTCCGACGACGTATACGGCCGAACCAAGATTTACGAGGCCATCGTCAAGGGCGAAGCTGCCATGGAGCCCGGCGTACCGGAATCGTTCAACGTGCTGATCCGCGAATTGCAGTCGCTCTGTCTCGACGTCGAGTTGATCAAGGCGACTGAGAAGAAGCCGACGGCGAGCGCGGCCGCAGATTAGTCGTTGGTCGCTGGCCGTTAGTCGTTAGCGGCCAGCGCACCCACTTTCAAGTTTTGGAAGACAAGACCCGCGATCTCGCTCTTGGAAATGCGGGTCAAGAGATTTCGCTAGCGACGAACGATCGCTCTTAGCCTGTCCTGAGCGAAGCGAAGGAACTAGCGACCCTTCAAGAGCCGCAAGCGGCAGCGTAACCGCCGAGGAAAGCGGAGGAACACCTTGTTTCGTTCGAGCCCATTCGAAATGGCAAATGTGATCGCGGACTTTGACGCCATTCGCATCAGTCTGGCCTCTCCGGAAAAAATCCGGAGCTGGTCGCACGGCGAAGTGACCAAGCCCGAGACCATCAACTACCGCACCTTCAAACCCGAGCGCGATGGACTTTTCTGCGCCCGCATCTTCGGACCGGTCACCGACTGGGAGTGTCTCTGCGGCAAGTACAAGCGCATGAAGCACCGCGGCGTGATCTGCGACAAGTGCGGCGTGGAAGTCACTCTGTCGAAGGTTCGCCGCGAACGGCTTGGCCACATCGAGCTGGCGTCCCCTTGTTCGCACGTATGGTTTTTCAAGGGATTGCCCAGCCGCATCGGGCACCTGCTTGACATCTCGTTGCGTGATCTCGAATCCGTTCTTTACTTCGAAGCCTACGTCGTGGTGGAACCGGGCGACGCTCCAGTAAAAGAACGCGAGGTCATCAAGGACGAAGCGAAGTTCCGCGAACTCGACCAGCAATACCGTCCGGCCGGATTCAAGGCCATGATGGGCGCTGAGGCGATCAAGGAACTGCTCAAGCGCGTTGACACCGACGGCCTGTCCGTCGAGCTGCGCGAGAAAATGAAGAACGAGAGCTCGCTGCAGAAGCGGCTCAAGTATGCCAAGCGCCTGAAAGTGGTTGAGGCCTTCCGCAAGAGCGGCAACAAGCCACACTGGATGATCCTCGACGTGATCCCGGTCATTCCACCGGAGCTTCGCCCCCTGGTTCCACTCGATGGAGGCCGCTTCGCAACGTCTGACTTGAACGATCTGTATCGTCGCGTCATCAACCGCAACAACCGTTTGAAGAAGTTGATGGACCTGCACGCTCCCGAAGTCATTGTGCGCAACGAAAAGCGCATGCTCCAGGAAGCCGTCGACGCCCTCTTCGATAACGGACGCCGCGGCCGCGTGCTTCGTGGCGCGAACAATCGTCCGCTGAAGTCTCTGTCCGACACGCTCAAGGGCAAGCAGGGACGCTTCCGTCAGAACCTGCTCGGCAAGCGCGTCGACTACTCCGGACGTTCCGTTATCGTGGTCGGTCCCGAACTCAAGCTGCACCAGTGCGGCCTGCCCAAGAAGATGGCGCTCGAACTATTCAAGCCGTTCATCTATCACCGCCTCGAGCAGACGGGCAACGTCACGACCATCAAGCAAGCCAAGGAAATGGTCGAGCAGCAGGAGCCGATCGTTTGGGACATCCTCGAAGAGGTTATCAAGGATCACCCCGTTCTGCTGAACCGTGCTCCTACGCTTCACCGGCTCGGCATTCAGGCGTTTGAACCGGTGCTGGTCGAAGGCAAGGCCATCAAGATTCATCCGCTGGTCTGCACTGCGTTCAATGCCGACTTCGACGGCGACCAGATGGCGGTTCACATCCCGCTGTCTCCGGAAGCCCAGGTCGAAGCCAGTGTGTTGATGTTGGCCTCGCACAACATTCTTTCTCCGGCGTCCGGTCAGCCGATCACTGTGCCCACGCAGGACATGGTTCTCGGTCTCTATTACCTGACCAAAGCGAAGCCGGGTGCGAAGGGTGAAGGCCGCGCTTTTGCCAACATCGAAGAAGTGCTGATGGCGCTGGATGCGGGCGAAGTCGAAACGCTCAGCCCGATCCGTTTGCGCTACTCGGGGGAACTGATTGACCTGACGACCGCCTACGACGATCAGGACATCATTCACACCGAGCCGGTCCACGTGGAGCGGTCGTTCGTTAACACCACCGTCGGTCGCGCGATTCTGAACGATCAGCTGCCCGAAGGCATGCCGTTTATCAATGGCCTGCTCAAGAAGAAGGGCATCGGCGCGCTGGTCAACTACGGATACCTGCGCTTCGGGCTTGAAGTCACGGTCAAGATGCTCGACGAAGTCAAGTCGCTCGGGTTCAAGTTCGCGACCCGCGCCGGCTTGTCGATCGGCATCGACGATATGGTCATCCCGGACAGCAAGAAGACCCTGGTGAAAGACGCCGAAAAGCAGGTGGTCAACGTCCAGCAGCAATATCTGGACGGGGCCATCACCAACGGCGAGCGCTACAACAAGGTCATCGAAATCTGGTCGGGCATTACCGAAAAAGTCGCCGACGAGATGTTCGGTGAAATGCAGCGCCGCGACAAAGAAGGCGAGATGAACCCGATTTACGTCATGGCCGACTCCGGCGCTCGAGGATCGAAACAGCAGATCCGTCAGCTTTCCGGTATGCGCGGACTGATGGCGAAGCCGTCGGGCGAAATCATCGAGTCTCCGATCACGGCCAACTTCCGTGAAGGTCTGACGGTGCTTGAATACTTCGTCTCGACGCACGGCGCTCGTAAGGGTCTGGCTGACACAGCTCTGAAAACGGCCGATTCGGGCTACCTGACCCGTCGTCTCGTTGACGTGGCGCAAGACGTCATCATCAGCGAATACGATTGCGGAACGGTCGACGGCATTTACGTGCAAGGTATTGTGGAAGCCGGCGAGATCATCGAGCCGCTGCGGGACCGCATCGTCGGCCGCGTATCGCTGGAGAAGATCAAGGATTACGACGGCAACGTCGTGGTCGACATCAACCAGGAAATTACCGAAGACCTCGCCGGAGCAATTCAGGCAGCCGGTATCGAGCGCGTAAAAATCCGCTCGGTGCTGACCTGCGAATCCAAACGCGGCGTCTGCGTGATGTGCTACGGCCGCAACCTGGCTTCCGGACGCCTCGTCGAACTGGGCGAAGCCACCGGCGTCATCGCGGCGCAGTCCATCGGCGAACCTGGAACGCAGCTCACGATGCGCACCTTCCACATCGGTGGTACAGCGTCCCGAGTTTCCGAGCAGTCGCGCCTCGATGCCAAGAACAACGGCACTGTGCGCTTCATCGGGATGCAGACCGTCAAATCGAAGACTGGCGATCTGGTCGTGATGAACCGTCAGGGCTCGATCGCGGTCGTGGACGAAAAGAACCGCGAACGCGAGCGCTACTCGGTCGTGTACGGCGCCAAGGTTAAGGTCAACGATGGCGACGCGGTCCAGCTTGGCCAGGTCATGGTCGAGTGGGATCCGTATACCTTCGCCATCCTGACCGAAATCGGCGGCACCGTGCAGTTCAAGGACTTGCAGGAAGGCGTCACGCTGCACGAAGAAGTGGACGAAGTCACCGGCCTGTCGCGTCACGTGGTCGGCGATTCTCCGGACGAGAAGCGCCAGCCCGCGATCGTCATCAAGGGTAAGGCCAGCAAGCGCTACCTCATGCCTTCGCGAGCCCACCTGATGATTCAGGACGGCGATACGGTTACGCCTGGAGATGTGCTGGCGAAGATCCCGCGCGAAACCACCAAGACCAAAGACATCACCGGTGGTCTGCCGCGTGTGGTCGAGCTGTTCGAAGCCCGCAAGCCGCATGAGACTGCGGTCATCAGCGAAATCGATGGCACGGTCAAGTTCGGTGAAGTTTCGAAGGGCCAGCGCAAGATCTACGTCGTGGCCGACAACGGCACCGAAAAGGAATACTCGGTTCCGCGCGGCGTTCACATCAACGTGCAGGAAGGCGAGCGCGTAAAAGCTGGCGAACCTTTGATGGACGGCCCGCTCAACCCGCACGACATCCTGGCTGTGCTCGGCGAGAAAGAGCTGCAGGCTTACTTGGTGAACGAAATCCAGGAAGTCTACCGGCTGCAGGGCGTGAACATCTCCGACAAGCACATTGAAGTGATTGTGCGGCAGATGATGCGCTGGGTGAAGGTCGAAGACGTAGGCGATACGCGGTTCCTGCTCGAAGAGCAGACCGACAAGTTCGCCTTCCGGGAAGAGAACGAGCGCGTGATTGCGCAGGGCGGTAAGCCGGCTACTGGACGACCGCTGCTCCTCGGCATCACGAAGGCTTCGCTCTCCACCGACTCCTTCATCTCCGCCGCGTCGTTCCAGGAGACCACGCGCGTGCTCACCGAGGCCAGCATCAACGGCAAGGTCGATCACCTGCGCGGCTTGAAAGAGAACGTCATCGTCGGACGCCTCATCCCTGCCGGAACCGGCATGGAGTACTACCGCAACGTGCGCCTCTCGCCAGAGATGGAGGAGGCTGCCGCCAAGGTACAGGCGGAAGTTTCGGCTGCGTACGAAGAAGCCGAGCGCGCTCTCGAAATGATGCGCCACGAGGGCGAGACCGACGAAATCACCGCGGAACTTCCCGCGGCCGAGTAAGCAGAATGTGGGCTCGGGGGCGATTTTCTTCGCCCCCGAACCTGTTTTTTCTGTTATCTAACAGCTAATGCACGCCAGCCCCCAGCGATTGCATCTTGAGGAACCCCGCGAACTTCCCCCTTTGCGGGCGGTCCCCCCAGGTCCTAATCTTAAGCAGCGCATGCTGCGACTCTTTCGTCTATTGCGGGTGGCCTTCTGGCGCGCCTTCGTCCACGACGCTTTTGCTACCGCAAAGGCGTCCGCCTACTCTTCTATTTTCACTTTCTTTCCGGTTCTTCTGATCGTTGGGTCAAGCCTAGCCAACTGGCGGAAGGGGGCTCCGTATCTTCGTGAAATCTCCTACGCACTCGGCAGCATTCTGCCCGCTGGATCAAACACAGCTCTCACCTATCTGAGAGGGGCGGCCAAGCACCCGGTTGGCTTCCTGCTCACGACCTCGCTGATCACGCTCTGGACCGCCTCCGGCGTCATGATCTCGTGGATGGACGGTTTCCGCCGCTGCTACGAACTGCCCAAGACCTGGGGACTGATCCAAGAGCGCCTGATCGCTTTTTCGCTCGTCATTTTCGCCCTAGTCCCTATGACCTTCGCCACACTCCTGGTCGCTGTAGGCAGCAAGTTCGAGACGCGTCTGCTTCCCTACATCGATCCCGATTTCAGCTATTACGTCCTATTGCTTTGGGGCATGATGCGCTGGGCCATCGCCACCCTGACCAGCATCTCGGTCATCGCTCTCATCTATCACAACGCTGTGCCCCGGACCCAGCCGTGGCACAGCGTGATCCCCGGGTCGGTTCTCGCCACGGTGTTGTGGTTCTCGGTGACCGTGGGGTTCCGGGCCTATTTGCAGCATTTTGGCGACTTCACTACGGTTTACGGTTCGTTAGGTGCGGCCATGGCGCTGCTGGTCTGGATGTACATGATTTCTCTGGTAGTGCTGGTGGGAGCGGAGTTTAATGCCCTGCTGTTTCCGCGGGCGATGTTGGGGAAAGAACTCACAGCGATCAGCTCCGCGAAGGCATGATGCTTTCGTTGGAAAACCGAGGACGGCGTCATCCTGAGCGTAGCCGTTTTTCAGGCGGAGCGAAGGATCTCGCGTGTTTCGTTGCCGCAGCAACCCACGAGACGAACGCGGCCATATCCGATTAACTATCCTGTCGAGGAGTGAGAGTGAGCAAGAACAGGCCGGTGGAGGAGTCTATCCCGACGAACTCCGCCTCGCGCCGCGCCAAAATCATCTGCACTATAGGCCCTGCCTGCAATACCGAAGCCGCCATGCGCGACTTGCTCCGCCTCGGCATGGACATCGCACGCCTGAACTTCTCTCACGGCACACACGAGGACCATGCGCACAACATTCAGCGCCTGCGCCGCGCCGCTGCTCGCGAGGGACGTACCGTCTGCATTCTCCAGGATTTGCAGGGCCCGAAGATCCGCACTGGTCCGCTGGAGCGGCATGAGCCAGTCCTTTTGAAAACCGGATCGGTCGTCACCATCACTCCCCAAGATGTTCCCGGCAATGCAACGCGCATCTCGACGACCTTCCCCGATCTCGCCCGTGAACTCTCGGCTGGCGCTCGCATCTTGCTCAGCGACGGACTGATCGAATTAAAGGTCCGCGGCGTCCGCGGAAAGGATGTGATCTGCGATGTGCTCAACGGAGGCACGCTGGGAGAGCATAAGGGGATCAACCTGCCGGGTGTCGCGCTCTCCATCCCGGCGCTGACCGAAAAAGATCGCAAGGACCTGGAGTTTGGGATCGATCACGGCGTCGACGCGATTGCGCTGTCGTTCGTCCGCACTGCAGCTGACATCGAGGAAGCCAAGCAAGTCATTGCCGCGCACGGCGGCGATGTCCCAGTGATCGCGAAGCTCGAGAAGCCCCAGGCCATCGATCATCTGGAAGAAATCCTCGAGGCTGCCGACGGAGTCATGGTGGCTCGCGGAGACCTCGGCGTTGAAATGGCGCCGGAAAAAGTTCCGGTGATTCAGAAGCATGTAATCCGTCAAGCCGCGGCGTGGCGCAAGCCGGTGATCACCGCGACCCAGATGCTCGAATCGATGATCGAAAACCCGCGCCCGACGCGGGCGGAAGCCAGCGACGTCGCCAACGCGATTTTCGACGGGACCGACGCCGTCATGCTGTCCGCCGAAACCGCCAGCGGTCAGTATCCCTGCGAATCCGTCTCCATCATGTCGCGCATTGTGGTCGAAGCAGAAAGCAATATGGCGGAACTGGGCCAGACCCGCCGCCGCCGCGAGCATCGGGGACTATCTGTAGCCGAAACCATCTGTGAGTCGATCGCACACGCGGCCGAAGATCTGCCAATGGGCGCGATCGCCGTATTTACGGAGACCGGCAACACGGTTCGCATGATTTCAAAATTTCGTCCCAAGGTCGCCATCTACGCCTACACCCACAGTGTGCCCGTGGTGCAGCGCATGAATCTTTACTGGGGCGTCCGTCCCGTGCGCTGCCGCCAGGCTCATTCCGCCGAGCAGATGGTGAACATGGCCGAGCAGGATCTGGTTCGCCGCCGCCTGCTGAAGCCCGGTGATGTGCTGGGAGTGGTCGCCGGGACGCGTCAGGCCTCCGGTTCGACCAATCTGATGCGTTTGCACGTAGTCACCAAGCAGGAGGCCGAAGACATCGTTCATCCCGTCCCTAACCCTCCATCATCGAGGCGTCATTCTGAGCGGAGCCGCATTTCAGGCGGAGCGAAGAATCTCGCGCGGGTCGCCACCGAATCAAAGCGCAAACGGAACTGATAAGGCTGGCCGTGTGGGACCGGTCCCAGACCCAGCCGTCGAGCGAAGCTCGACAGCCTCGGCACACGCTATAATCCCTCCTTATGCCGCAAGAGATCCTCTCGGTGGCGATCTGGGAGCCCGTCCCCGATATGGAAGTCTCCGCCCTGAAGACTTTCCAGGAACTCATGTCGATTGTCGCCGCGAAGGGCTATGGGCGTGACCTGCTTTTCCGCGATCGCGAATCGCATTACGTATTCCTGCGCTACTGGAAATCCGAAGAAGCCCGCCGCGCCGCGCTTGAAGATCCCGACATGCTGCGCTGCTGGGCGCGATTGGGCAATGAAGTCCAGATCGTGAAAGTCTACGAAACCCTGAGCGAAGTATCTTTCGGCCAACCCAAGTAAATGCCGTGATGGACAGCCAAGTTCATATCGAGTCATTTGCTCGTACCACCGATCCCCCGACCCGCGGTTGGCTGCATTCGCCGGACCCTGCGACAGGCGATGCTCTTGTTCTGACGCATGGGGCGGGAGGAAACGCGCAGGCCTCGTTGCTGATCGCGTTGGCGGAGGCTTTCTCTGCCGCTGGCTTCGCGGTCCTCCGCTGCAACTTACCTTTCCGCCAAACGCGGCCCTTCGGGCCGCCCGGACCCGCAGACGCCGCCCGCGACCGTGCGGGCCTGAAGCACGCGATCACAGCGATGAAAGAAATCGCTCCCGGCCGGATCTTCCTCGGCGGCCACTCCTACGGAGGACGCCAAGCCAGTATGCTGTGCGCCGAAGAACCGGACTTGGTCGCCGGCCTGCTGCTGCTCTCCTACCCGCTGCATCCTCCGCGCAAGCCCGAGCAACAGCGCACGCAACATCTCCCGGACCTGCGTACACCGACCCTGTTCGTCCACGGCACGCGCGATCCCTTCGGCTCAATCTCCGAACTGGAAAAAGCGCTGAGGATGATTCCCGCAAAAGTGAAGTTGATGCCGGTAGAAGGAGCTGGTCACGATCTGGGATTCAAAGGGAAGGCGAGGCACGAAGAGCTGCCGAAGCTTATTCTCGAGGAACTGACCAAGCTCCTGTCATCCTGAGCGCAGTGATTGCTGAGCAAAGCCAAGCAATCACGGAGTCGAAGGACCCCCTTAATCCCGACGCCACCAACAGTCATAGAGAGGCATTCTTACGATGCCCAGTGCGAACTCCATGACACGCCGCTGCTAATCCACAGTTGCATGAGGTCCTTCGCTCCGCTCAGGATGACAAAAGGGTTTGAAACTCGAATCACTTGACGTTCCGCAACTCTGAAACCTGAAACTCTGAGCCCCACCCCTAATTCACCCACCCCGACTTCCCGCCACCGTTGCCCTTGTGTACATCGTCATCCGGAGGAATGTAATTCCCATGCTCATCGAAGTGGACATCGCGGTCGTGCTGGCGCATATAGACTTCGAACTTCTTTGCGGCCCGGCGCCGTTTCCAGCGGTAATACGAATTCCGCATGCCGTAGTAGCGCTCCGAGAATCCGACATTCACCATCGCAGCCTTGGGCCCCCGCCGTACATACAGATAACCGAAGAAAAGGCCGCCCAGATGGGCCACGTAGGCCACATTGCCGCCGCCCGTCATGGCGAAGGCCAGCGTGACCACAATCAGGATGCCGACAAAGTATTTCGCCTTGATAAGAAACGGGAACGGAAACATCATGATCTCGTTGTCACCAAACAGCATGCCGAACGCGATCAGGATGGCGAAGACCCCACCAGAAGCGCCGAGAGTTTGCGTGAAAGGACTGCCCAATATATGGGCGTAGGAAGTAGCAATCGTCGTGATAGCCGCGCCCACGATTCCGATCGAGAACAGTTCGACGAATCGCCGCGTTCCCCAGGCAGTCTCGATGGCCGCGCCAAACATCCACAGCCCCAGCATATTGCCGAACCAGTGCCAGAACTCAAGGTGCAGAAAGCCGTAGGTCACGATCTGCCACAGCCACCCGTGACGCACCACCGAATTCGGGCTCAAAGCCAGGTAGTCGAGCAGGAAGCCCGCCACGTGCAGTCCGGCGACGCTCAGTGCCAGGTAAAGCAAATAAATCGTCGTGTTGATTCCGATGAGCCAGACCACCGCCTTGGTAAACGGCGGAAAGCTCAACGTCATGGGTTCGCCGGATCGACGCACAGATTTCCCTCTCGATTGATTCTACTCGCACCCGGCCGTGGGGACCGCTATCGCTCCGGAACCGGCACAACCGCCAAGCTAGAATGATGCGCCGCGTCCAGCGCCCTCACTGCGAAAATAACGTTATCCTTCGACAGCTTGAGGGTGGTTCGGGTCACATTGCCAACATCCTGCGTGTGCTCCCACTCGGGGCTCGTCGTCGCCCGCCATAATACTTCGTACCCGCTAGCGCCCGCCGACGCGTCCCAGGTCAGAGTAGAGTCGTTGTCCAGATCCTTCGTCAGCAGATGCACATTCGCCGGAGGTGCCGGCGCTGACGCCAACGACGCCAACGTCGCGGCATTCAGTCGCACCACGTGTGCGACATATTGGTAGTCCACAAATTTCAGCAGATCGCCATATTCGATGCCGTTTTCCGTGCGCACGTTCTGGTGCTGGTGATGAAAGTCTTCGCGAAACTCCGTCATACGCACCGCGGAAAATCCCTGCTGGTTGAAGGAATAATGATCCCCGCCGCGCAAGTATCGGTCGAGCCGGAATACCATGATCGGTTTCACACCCGCGTCATAGGCCCGGCCGACGGCCGCGATATAGCGCGCCAGCTGCCGCGAGCCCGAGTCGCTCTCGCCCCCCAGGCCGCGAATCCGCCGGATGTCCTGCTCCGTGGCTGCCACCGGCACGCCTTCCGAAAAGATGCGCACCACCGAGTGATCCTGTTCCGCGCTTTTGTCACCGCCAACAATATCGTTATTCAGAACCGCTTCGACATTCCAGCCCTGGTCCTTCGCCATCTTGGCGAAATGGTGGCTCCCGTTGAGTCCCTGTTCTTCTCCCGCAACGGTTAGAAAAATGATCGTTGCCGGAAATTTCAATCTGCTCAGGATTCTCGCGCATTCCAGGCTCACCGCCGTTCCGCTGGCATCGTCGTTGGCTCCAGGAGCGTCTCCATTCACGTCGAGCGTGTCACTGTTGCGCGAATCGTAATGGCCGGTGACCAGCACGATCCGTTTGGCGCTCTCCGCATCTGTTCCCTTCAAAACCGCATAAACATTGGCGATTTCGGTCGCTTTGGGAATGCGGTCGGCGGGTTCTTCCAGGAACGCGTCCGTTTTCACTTCGAGGCAGCCGCCACAGTCTTTCGAATAGTGCTCGAATTCCGACTTGATCCACTCCCCCGCCGCGCCGATTCCATGGCCAGCGGCAATTGATGCCGGATCCTGCGCCGAGAGGGTCAGGCGCGTCCCGAAGCTGACCAGTTTCTCGATATTGGCCTGAATCCGTTGCGCGGAAACTTGCTGCAAAGCCGAAGCAATTTGCGGGTCGGCGGCGATCGCAGGCGCTGGATTTGCGACTTGCGCTTGAGCGGCTACGGCGAACAAGGTCATGAGCGCTAGCGCGCAGAGCGCGTGGCGGGGCAAATGCGGCGAATGATCGGTCATTCGAAAGGGTCCTTATCGGGAGAATCCAGTAGGGTAATCCCGTTCTGTTTTCTGGAAAAATCTCTCGGCCCCCGACCGGTGCCCCTTGACCAATAGGCGGGGAGAATCTAAATATTATCAGCAGGCTCTAATGGGCATGGGAGGCTTTATGGTGCTTTGTCCCGAATGCGAGACCAATCTGGACGTCGAAGAGGAAGATGTCGACGAGGGTGAAACGATTTCTTGCCCGGAGTGTGGAACGGACTTTGAAGTGGTCACGACGAGCCCGCTCGAGTTGAAAGCGGTCGAGGAAGGCTACGAAGAGGAAGATGAGGAAGAAGAGGAGAGCGAGGACGGTGACTATTCCTAATCTTCGTCGCCATCGGTTTGCAACACTGTCGTTCCTTGCCCTTCTCGTTATTTGTTTTGTGCAGCCGGCCCTCAGTTCGCCCGACTCTCTTCTGGTGGCGCAGAAATCCGACCAGCCGTACGCTCTTATTTTTGGAACTGTTTGGGGGCCCGACGATCGTCCAGTCTATGGCGTCACGGTGAAAATCCGCCGCGCCTCGGATAAGCCGAAGAAGGTTCGATGGGAGGTTTATTCCGACCATCGCGGCGAGTTCGCCCAGCGCGTTCCTGCCGGTGAGTTGGATTATGTCCTCACGGCTGATCTGAAACATTTCAAGTCACCCGACGGAAAGCCGTTGCGGCTGCTTCAGGATGTGACGGTTCATGTCTACAACGACGAACGCGAAGACACCGGTTTGCATCTAACCCATTAAGGGCGGTCGCGTGCTGTCGTGAGACAATAGCAGCAGGATGAATCACACCCGCTTCGTGATCAAAGCTGTGACCCTTTCCTGCCTGGTTGTGATTGGCCTCTGTTCGGTGTATGGGGCCTCGCCTGACAAAAAAGAGAAAACTGTGGGCCGCTTGCTGTTTGGCAAGGTGCTCGACCCGCAGGATAATCCGCTGCCCGATTCGGTGGTTTACGTCACCAATACCCGGAATCGTACCGTGAAAACCTACATTGTAGGTCCGGACGGCACCTACCGCTTTCCCGCCCTTTCCACGGCTGTTGATTACGAGGTCTATGCCCAATACAAGGGCCATAAGAGCGATACCAAGTCCGTCAGCCAGTTCGACGACCGATCCCAGGTCTACCTCGATCTAAAGATTGACATTCGTTGACGTTACTCCCCGCACCATTGGTGCAACTTTTCGGTGTCGACCGGGGTTCAAACAATAGGGCTAGTTGTGTGGAGGATACCGTGAACGAATTGCGCTCTTCCCGTAGATTCAATTTTGCCGGCCTAGCGCTTAAGTCGGCTCTGGCGTGTGTCGCTCTTTGTGCCGCCGCTGCGTTTGCTCAAGGCGGTGCCATGAGCCCGTATCCGGACGAGCAGGATGGCGTCAGCGCTGGCGGCAAATGGACGGAGTTTCAATCGGTCGACAAAATGTCCGGGGCCAAGAAGGTTCGCTTCGAGCTTTTGGCCGAGAACTTCTTCAAGGAAGATCCGGACTACAAACCGCGCGTCGAGCTCTACTGCGAAGCCGGCAAGCTGAAGCTCGCGGACTTCAATCCGGGTGTCCGGCTGCCACCCCCGAACCGGCCGGGCTTCTGGGGCCAACCGCAGCTCGAAGTTGAGGTACGCGTCGACGGTACGCACAGCTACCACGGCTGGAACTGGGTGCGTGGACACTTCCTGTCGATGGATAAAGGCACCACCCGCGGCATGCTCGGCGCTCAAGTCTTCAATGTGGCGCTGCCCACGCGGAACGGACGGGAAATCGCCGAGTTTGCGCCAGCAGGCCTGAACATCGATCAGGTCCGTCAAGCCTGCGACATCACCCCAAAGAAACCCAGCAAAGACTAACGGGGACTCATGTGGGGACAGCCGCCTCGGCTGTCCCGCCTGGGCGCAGCCCGGTGGATCTTTCGCCAATCCTCTCTAATCGGGTGCCCCACTTCCGGCCGAACTTGCCGGAAGTGGAGATTTTCCGGCTTCCACTCCCCAACCACTTGCTCTTTCCCCTCCCTGCTGGCACCTTGAGTCATCACTGCCGAGGCTACGATGGACAGCAGCACGATTTCGGGGCTCGTGTTTTTCTTCTTTGGGGCCGGCGTTCTGATCTATGGGATCGTTCTCTACAACGGCCTCGTGCGTATGCGTAATCAGAACGACCACTCCTGGGCCAACATCGACGGGCTGCTGAAACAACGTCACGACGAGATCCTCAACCTGGTCGAGACCGTGAAGGGATACATGCGGCATGAGCAACCAACGCTGCTTGCGCTCACAGATGCGCGGACCGCTTCGCTGAATGCGCTCAGTATCGGACAGAAAGCCATCGCCGACCTGCAAGTCGGGAGTGCGCTATGCGCGCTGTTTGCCGTCGTCGAGAACTATCCACAGCTCGAGGCCAACGAAAACTTTCTCAGGTTGCAAAACCGAATGAGCGATCTTGAAGAGCGCATAGCTGACCGTCGCGAGTTCTTCAACGATTATGTCAACGCCTACAACGTGCGCATCGGTCAGATTCCCGACGTGTTCGTGGCGAGCTTCATGAACCTGAAGCGCCGCGAACTGTTCAAGGTGTCTGACGAAGACCGCAAACAGTTGGAAGTAAAGTTCTCTGGGGACCGGACACCTGAATTGAACAAGGGGGACGTCTAGCAGCTATTTCTAAAACCGGCGAATCTATTTCCATCCGGATACAGGCTGGAGTTTTTGCGGAGGCTGAGGATCAATTGCTGCTGGCGGGGGAGCCGCGAGTCTCCTACGCCAGGAGTCGAGCTGCATCTTTCGCGAAGTAGGTCAGGATAATGCTGGCTCCGGCGCGGCGGATGCTGAGTAACGACTCCATCATCACGCGCTCACGCTCAATCCATCCATTCTGTGCGGCGGCTTCGATCATCGCGTATTCGCCCGACACCTGATACGCGGCCAACGGCAGGTCGAAGCGTTCACGCGCGGCGGCAATCACATCAAGGTAAGGCATGGCGGGCTTGACCATGATCATGTCCGCGCCCTCTTCAATGTCCGCTTCAATCTCGCGCATCGCCTCGCGCAGGTTCGCTCCATCCATCTGGTAGGAGCGGCGATCGCCAAACTGTGGCGCCGAATCCGCGGCTTCGCGGAAGGGTCCATAAAATCCTGAAGCGAATTTCGCGGCGTAGGAAAGAATCGGTGTGTTGATCTGGTCGGCTTCATCGAGGGCGCGCCGAATCGCGGCCACGCGGCCATCCATCATGTCCGACGGCGCGATGATGTCGATGCCCGCCTTCGCCAAAGAGACCGAGGTTCGCGCCAGCAGCTCAAGCGACGCATCATTCACGATTTCGTATTCGGTCGTGGCGGCCGGTGGTGCAGCGACTGCGGCTCCGAGCGATTGCGGCGATGCCTTCACAATCCCGCAGTGGCCGTGCGACATGTATTCGCACAGGCAAACGTCGCCCATCAGGACCAGTCCCGGAACCTCGCGCTTGATCGCGCGCGCCGCCTGCTGCACGATTCCATTTTCGGCCCACGCCCCGGTCGCGACTTCATCCTTTTTGTCGGGCAGTCCGAACAAAATCACCGACGGCACGCCCAGAGCATGAACCTCCCGCGACTCCTTGAGCGCCTCATCCACCGACAGGTTGAACACGCCCGGCATCGAGCGAACTTCCTTGCGGACGCCCTCCCCGGGGCAGACGAACATCGGATAAACAAAAGCATCAGGCGTGAGCCGCGTTTCGCACACCAAGTTGCGCACTTCCGCCGTGCGGCGGAGACGGCGAAAGCGGGTTACTGGGAATGCCATGGCAGGTCACCGGAGGAAGAAACAGCCTTCCTCCTCAATTCTAGAACATTCGTCCAGCCAGGCGTTCGCCGTGAGCGCATGCAGGGCCGAAGAACCTAGCCTGGGCCCAAAACACGCCCTAGGGTGCCCAGGGGTATGACTAAAGTAACCCCCGCCATTCCCGGCGTACCTCGGAATCGACGATTGAGTCTCATAGAATGAGGTCGGATGAGTCTGTTCTCGCGCCACCGCTGGTTTGTCGCAGCGGCCGGAATCACTCTGGCCTCTGCCGGAGTGTCCCTGCTCGCTCATAAGGGCCCGGCGCTGACAGCGTTCGCGGACTTGGCAGGCCTGGTGGTGATGCTGGCGGCAGCGGGCGCTACCCTGACCAATCTTTGGTCACGGCCTGGACAGCAACGCAGCTTCTGGGCGCTCACGTCGCTCGGATTCCTGCTCTGGGCTACGAATCAAGTCGCATGGACGATTTGGGAAGCCGTATTACATCGGTCAATTCCCGATCCATTCTTCTACGACATCATCCTGTTTTTTCACACCGTGCCATTCATCGCTGCGATTGCATGGCGTCCGGACCTGCAGAAAAAAGAAGGAAAGATTCTCCTCAGCCTGCTGAACTTCCTCATGCTGCTCGGCTGGTGGATCTTTCTTTATGCCTTCATCGTCTTTCCGCATCAGTATGTCGCGCTGAATGTGCGGCTCTACAACGTCTACTACGATCGGCTCTACGGGATGGAAAACATCCTGCTGCTCGCCGTGCTTGCGCTTGCGTCATGGACAAGTTCTGGCGCATGGCGTCGTCTCTATCTGCATTTTTTCGGTGCCAGTGCCTTATATGCCATCAACTCCCAGCTTCTGGACCGGGCGGCGGCCAACAACACTTATTATTCGGGAAGCTTGTACGATGTTCCGCTCATCGGAACCTTGGCATGGATGGCGGCCGCGGTCTGGTCCGCCCGTGCGTGGGATCTCAAAACCGTCGAGTTCAACCTCGACCGCCGCTGGAAGAACCTCGTCCCGCAACTTGCTATGTTAGCGATTCTTTCGTTGCCGGTCCTGGGCGCGTGGACAATTTTAGTCGATGACTCTGCGGGTCCGTCGCGAGCCTTCCGCATCTCTGCCGTGCTCTCCGCTATGCTGCTATTGGGAATCTTCGTTTTTCTACGCCAGTACATGCAGGATCAAAGATTAATGTCGCTGCTGCGCGAGTCGCGGCGGGCCTACGAGAGCCAAAAGCAGTTGCAGAGTCAGCTGGTGCAAAAGGAGAAGCTCGCTTCGCTCGGCAACCTGATCGCCGGAGCGGCCCACGAGATCGACCATCCGCTCGACGCGGTCATGAACTATTCCGAGCAGCTCTGGGCGAAAGAGCGGCTCACCGAAGAACAGAACACGCTCGTACGCAAGATCGTGAACCAGGCGAGACGCACGCGCGACCTGGTAGCCAACCTGCTGAGCTTCGCCCAACAGGCGCCGGGCGAAAAAACTCCCGTCGATCTTTCGGTGCTTCTTAGCCGTGCCACGCAGATGCTGGAGGCCCGCCGCGCGCCCGGAAAAATTCGCGTCAATGTCGCGATCGACAAAACTTTTCCCCGGGTGATGGGAAACGCCAACCAGCTGTTCCAGGGATTTGTGGAGATCATCGAGAACGCGATGGACGCGCTCGACGAAGTCGGCGGCGGATCACTGGAAGTGACGGCGCAAAAACAAGGCGCGGAGATCCTGCTGCAGTTCGCCGATAGCGGCCCGGGCATTCGCGATCCCGAACGAGTGTTCGATCCTTTCTACACCACCAAGCCCGTCGGCAAAGGCACCGGCCTTGGCCTGAGCGCGGTCTACGGAATGATTCAGGATCATGGCGGACAGATCACTTGCCAGAATCAACCGCAAGGCGGTGCCGTGTTCCTGATTCGTCTTCCTGCGACCGTAGAACCGGCCGCGCAAGTGGCAGGCGCGGCGGGCTAGACAATTTCCGCTTCCGCCGTGACGACGTAGCTGGCTGGCTACGTCTCTGCACCACGATTGGCGATGTCGATCCCATCGAGTCCGTGTCTTCGCAACGCCCCTCCTGTACCATAAATTGCGATGTCTTCCGAGCTAGTCCACAGTTCTGCGCGGGTGCTGGAGTTTGAGGCGCTCCGCGAACTCCTGCGCGTATACACTTCCTCTCCGCTCGGGCAGGTGCGGGTCGCGGTGCTTGCGCCGTCGACCGATCCCAGCTGGATTGAGAGCCAGCAGCAACTCACCAGCGAGATTGGCGAGTTCCGCCGCGTAGGCGGTCGCTTTGATTTCTCCGCTCTCGTGGACATCAGTGCCCTCGTCGAGAAATCACGCATCGCCGGAGTGGCCCTCGAGACCACCGAGATTCGCGATGTAATCCTGGTCGTCGATCGCGCCGCCGAATGGCGCGGAATCGCGCAGCAACCGCCGGCGGCCATGCGGTCGGAATGGCGCCGCGTGCGCTCCTTTTCCGCAGAGATTGTGGACTTCGCCGAATTTGTCCGCTGGTTCCGCCACAAGATTCAGCCCGATGGAACGCTCGAAGACAAAGCCTCGCCGGAACTGGTCCGCATTCGCCGCGAAATGGAAAAGCAGCGCCGTGTGATTCAGGAGTCCCTGCGTGGATATTTGCGGAAACTTGCCGAAGGCGGGACCGTGCAGGATGAGGTGATCACCATTCGCGGCGAGCGCTTCGTCATTCCTGTGAAGGTGGAGCAGAAACGGCGCGTGCAGGGCGTCGTCCATGGCGCCAGCTCCAGCGGACAAACGGTCTTCGTCGAGCCGCTCGAAACCATCGAGCAGAATAACGAGCTGGTGCGGTTGCTCGAAGAAGAGCTGGTAGAAATTCACCGCATCCTCATCGAGATGACACAGCGCATCGGAGCCCAAGCCGAGCAGATTCTGGCCGCCGTCGACGTGCTGTCGGAGCTGGAACTGCAATTTGCCAAAGCAAGATTTGCTGAAGATTACAACTGTGTAGAAGTGAAGCTGACAGGCGATGAGCAGGAACCACGTGGGGACGGGACCATTCGCCCGTCCAGGGCGAGCAAGGCTCGCCTCCTGCTGCATAACGCGAGGCATCCGCTGCTCGAACGAAACCTGAAAGCGAAGGGCAAGTTCGTGGTCCCAGTCTCGATCGAACTTGAGGGCTCCCGCCGACAGCTCATCATCACCGGGCCGAACACCGGCGGCAAGACAGTCGCGCTGAAGGCCGTCGGCCTGCTCGCTCTCATGGCGCAGTCCGGGCTCCCAGTCCCGGCCGACCGCGCCGAACTTCCCGTGTTCGACGCGGTCCTAGCCGACATCGGCGACTACCAGTCGATCGAACAAAATCTCTCGACGTTTTCCGCGCACGTTACCAACATCGATTTCATCTCGCGTACCGCGACCGCCCAATCGCTGGTTCTGCTCGATGAGCTTGGCTCGGCCACCGATCCGGAAGAAGGCGCAGCTCTCGCCGTCGCGATCGCCGGACACTTCGGGCGCATCGGTTGCATGACCGTGATCTCGACGCATCACACCTCGCTCAAAGTCTACGGAGCGAATACGCCGGGCGCGCTCAACGCCTCGGTCGGATTCGACGAAGCGACCCTAGAACCGACGTACGAATTGAAAGTGGGTGTCCCCGGGGCGTCGGCGGGGATCAACATCGCGCAGCGCCTCGGATTGAATGCCGCGATCATCGAAAGCGCGCGGTCGCGGCTCGGAACGCAAGCGCGCGACGTAGGACAGTTCCTCGACAAGCTTCACGCCGATCTTCGCGACGCTGCCGCTGAACGCTTGCGGCTGAAGGCTCGAGAGCAGGAACTGGAGCGCGAGAAGGTACAGCTCGCCGCGGAGGGACGGAAAGAGCAGCAGGCCAAAGTTCGCGAGATGGAGAAGAAGCTTGAAAGCCTGCTGCGCGACTTCGAATATCACGCGCGCGAGGCAGTCAATGCCGTTCAGGATCGCGCCGCAGCCCAGAAGCTGTCGAAAGATGCCGAGCGCAGAATTGCGAAGATGCGGCGTGAATTCCGCGAGCAATTCGACTCAACGGTCGTAGCGCACTCGACGGGCGCCGATCGTGGCGATCCACACGCTCAGCCGCAGATAGTGAAGCGCGTCTCCGAGGGCGACACGGTGAAGCTGAAATCCACGGGCCGCTCCGCCCGCATCGCCCGCAAGATAGACGACGATCATTTCGAAGTCGAGATGGGCGCGCTGAAGATGAAGATCGCCCGCGACGACATCGCCGAAGTCCTGACGAGTGCGCAGCCGCTGTCGGCGGAAACTCCCGTGAAAGCGGCGAGATCTCGCGGGATTTCAGTTTCGCTCGAAAACGAAGGCGCGAATGTTCCCAGCGAAATCAATGTCATCGGCCAGACCGTCGACGAAGCTAGCCGCGAAGTAGAAAAGTTTGTCGACCGCGCCTTCCTCGCCGGTTTACCGCGAGTCCGCGTCGTGCACGGCAGCGGCATGGGCATCCTGCGCAAGGCACTCCGGCAATTGCTCCAGCAACATCCCCATGTTTCGACGGTAAGCGAAGCTCCCCAGAACGAAGGTGGAGGTGGGGCGACTCTGGTGGAATTGAATGTATAACCGGAAAGTGTTCCTGAAGGAAACACTAAGCGACTACAAATTAAGGCTCTGTTGACGAGGCCTCACGCTTATGACACGACCAACGACGCAGGCGATTTCACCATTCTTCATCGTCAGCAACGTCGATCAAACAATAGCCTTTTACCGCGACAAACTTGGGTTTGAGACAAGATTCCAGCAGCCGGAGCAAAATCCTTTTTTCGCCATCATCGGCCGCGGCGGAGCGCAGATATTCATCAAGTCCGATAAGGACACGGCGCCGCTGCCGAACCCAAAGCATTGTCCCTCCATGAGGTGGGATGCCTACGTCTATGCACCCGACCCGGATGCGCTCGCCGTCGAATTTGCCGATCATGGAGCGCCATTTAGCGTGCCGCTTAAGGATACCCACGACGGTCTTCGCGGGTTCGAGATTTGCGACCCTGACGGCTACGTCTTGTTCTTCGGTCGCCCAAGATAGACAGCGGCACAGCGATGCGGGAGGGCAACGAGCGTTATCGCGGATTACATCAACAGCCGACGTGGGATTATCGGGAATCAGCTCGGCCTGACCGTGATGTCAGATAATTACTCACGGAAGTCGCGTCAAATCGCGTCAGCACCGCCGCTGGACTCTAGGATCAACGATTGGCTCCTTAATTTTCCGTGAACCAGCCTCCGTGGCGCAAATTAGGCTCGTCCACTGCCTCTTTGGCGTTTTGGACTTCCTCCACACGCAGGGTCGCACCAGACGTGCGCGCCGTGCTGGGGCGCCGCTAATTGTCTCCGCAGTTGGCGAAATATTGATTCGCCAGTGATGCGGTTGCACTCACACTCCGGCGACACGAAAGGGGGGACGGGGGGACGATGAGTGCTGACGCATGACGATCCGCAATTTTCTTAGTCACATTAATTCCGTCATTGTCGCGGACCGAGTCTGCCAGACACCGATCAAGGAGCCAGGAGGAACGCTCATCCTGTTCGCCCCCTTGGAGAGAATCCCAATCATCCCCAGTGCAATAATGCATAATGAACCGCACAATTTCGGCGGAAACACCGAGCCTGATCGACGACAAAGGAGATTCTTAATGCTGCAACGTGTGGCTGACTGCTATGCTTTGGCGCAGCGCGTTACCGTTGTTCCCTTCGCTCTTCTGGCCGCACTTTTGTTTCTTGGCTGCGTATCCCAACTGGCCCAGTCCCAAACCTACAGTGTCATCTACAACTTCACTGGCAAAGGCAATGGTGGAGCTAGTCCTTACGGAGGGCCAGTCCTCGACGGATCGGGAAATCTTTATGGCACGACGTATACAGGAGGGAGCTACGGTAGCGGAAGTGTCTATCGGCTTTCACCCAGCGGATCGTCCTGGACGTACAGCTCGTTGTATAGCTTTAGGGCCGGAACCGACGGGGTCGGACCGGCTTTCGGTTCTCTGGCCATAGGCGGCGATCGGGTCCTGTTTGGAACCACCGAGGGAGGTGGCTATTTCGGCACTGCCTTTGCAATCTGCAACTGTCCGCGAAGGGAAGTTGTCCTCCATCGGTTTGGCATGGGAACGGATGGTGCTCAGCCCATTGGCGGCGTGGTCCTCGATTCGGCTGGCAATCTCTATGGAACCACCAGCTTGGGCGGTGCCTATGGGAATGGCACAATCTTTGAAGAGAAACGTTCCGGGCTCAGTTGGACCGAGAGCGTGATCTACAGCTTCACAGGTGAGAACGACGGAACGAACCCTCCGGCAGGCGTGACCCTCGATCCTCACGGCAATCTTTACGGTACGACCTCTTTAGGTGGCGCCAACGGCGATGGCGTGGTGTACGAGCTTTCGCGCTCAAACTATAGCTGGACAGAGACGGTGCTGTACACCTTTCAAGGCCTGACTGATGGCCTAAATCCAGTTGGAGGCGTGGTCTTGGATGCAGCCGGCAATCTCTACGGCACTACTTTCGACGGTGGTATCAACGGCGGCGGGACGGTGTACGAATTGTCGCCTTCCAGTGCAGGCTGGACATTTACCACACTGTATAGCTTCAGCGGCGGTTATGGTGGACCGTACAACAAGCTCACGCTCGACGATAAGGGGAACATTTATGGATTTACCAACGCCGAGGGTGCGAATGGCCTCGGCTCGGTGTTCAAGCTCGCTCGGGCCAACGGGGCCTGGTCATTTACCGACCTTCATGACTTCGCTGGCGGCAACGATGGCGCGTCACCTTACGGCAGCGTGGCCGTCGATAGCAATGGAAATATCTTTGGCACAACCAACGAAGGCGGCGGCCAGAACCAGGGCATCGTATTCGAGATCACGCCATGAACGGTGTCGATAGCGTGAGTGTGACATCGAGATCGTAAGGCGGAGAGTCACAATCTTGCGATGTCGGAGCGCCCCTACGCTCGCGAACAGCGAGGGGAACATCAACGAACGCGGCAGCAAGTTTGGTGCGCTTAGGGATTCTTACCCGATTATAGAAACGCTGGTTTTCGGCACCACAGCTGGCGCTAAATCCCTGTTCGCTCATTGGCACTTTGGTCCTATTTTTTGGGCTCGAATCCGCGGCCGACCCGGAACACGTGGCCATCGGGATGTCGAAGGTGCATCTCGCGAACGTTCCATGGCATATCGGTAGGCGGAAATGTGACCTCCAGCCCGGCGGCGACGCAGTGCTTGTGCATCCTGTCCACGTCGTCCACTCAGATCGACATCCAGACGCCCTTGTCGCCCTCTTCGTCTCCGTCCCGCTGAAAAGTGGTGCTGTTTGCGCCGCGTCCGCGGCCTCCCTGCGCCCCCGACAAAGAAAGATGCAAGCTTCTTTACCGGATCCGACCGCGCCAAAAGTCGGAGGCGCTCCCCAGTCCCACAATTTCTTCCATCCCCACTTCTCAAACCATACGACCGTGCTGGCGATGTCGGACACGTTCAATATCGGAGTCAAACCTTTGGCTTCCATAATCGAAGAAGGATAATACCCCGCGGACCGATTGATTTGGCTTAATGTTGCAAAATCGCCGCTTCACTCATTGGCGTTTTCGGCCGGCTATTTCCCAATGAGTGTAAACCTGGCTGCAACAATTTGAACGCTGTGCAGATTTCTTCATCATGACAACTCGCTAAGTTAGTTACCTATTTCCATCTTCTGTGAAAGTCCACTTGAAGCCGCGCGCACCGCTGCGCTTCGAGGACATAGACGCCGTTCTTCTCCCCGGGGCCAAGAATGTATTCCAATTTTTCATGGAGAACTCCCCTGTCTACTGAGCCCACCAGTTCTGCCAAGAAGCCCACTTCCAAAAAACTGAATCGTCAGATCAGTCTTTACTCGCTCGCTGCGTCCGCTGCGGGTGTGAGTGTGCTTGCGCTGGCGCAGCCTGCCCAAAGCGAAGTCGTCATCACCAAGAAGACTGTCCCAATCCCTCCTTCAACGTTCGTTGGAATCTCCTTCACGAACAGTGGAATTAACGATTTCAGCTTTTTCCTGAGCGCCACTTTCTCTAGCGTCTCGACGATGCTCGATGGAGATAACTTGAGCATGCGCAGCTTGAAGAACGGCAAGGGAGTAGTCGGAACCCACCCGAGCGGAGCTATCCGCCCCGACGTGTCGGCACCGGTGCGTGGCGCTAAGATTGGCCCATCCGCCAATTTCGTTTCCTCCGTCGTCGGAGACTTCGGAGTCACCGTTGAGAGAAGTTTCATCCCTCATGGCGGCGGCACAAAACAATTCGTGGGTACATGGGGAGGCAATCCCAAGAATCGATATGTTGGCGTCCGCTTCCTGATCAATGGCGAGACCCACTACGGGTGGGTGAGACTAACAGTCACCACGTCGCCCGACAAATTCATCTCAGCCACGATCACTGCCTACGCCTACGAAACAGTGGCCAACCAGCCGCTCCAGGCGGGAACTGGGGAGGCCCCAACAGCCGAGATTCAGGTTCCGGAGAACATCCAAAACCAGGCTGGACCATGGCTCGGCATGCTCGCGTTGGGTGCAGATGGCTTGCCGCGGTGGCGGCGCGAAGAAACTTTGACGGCGAGGTAGAACAAGTCCACGAACCGATCGAGGCTGGTGCAGTCTCAGAGTCGCTGATGGATGTTAGATCCCCATACACTCATTAGCTCAGCGCCCTCTCTGCCTCCAGGTTTCCCTCAGACGTCAACGGCTAAGAAGCGAATTCCACAGTTTCTCCACAACAATTGCGGTCCGGTATATTCAACTCAGCTGCTTTCTAGCTCACAATTCCTTCGGAGAGCGCTGTCTCTAAATGGCGAACCCTGGCGATTTCGCATACACAGTCAAGCAGCAGGCGGACATTGTCCGCATCGTGGGCGACTACATCAAGCTGAAGAAAGCCGGGGCGCAGAACTATTCCGGGCTCTGCCCGTTCCACGGCGAGAAAACGCCGTCGTTCTCCGTCCACGCGACGCGGCAGTACTACTACTGCTTTGGCTGTCAGGAGAAGGGCGACGTCTTTACCTTCGTCCAGAAGATCGAGAACATCACTTTCCCGGAATCCGTCCGCCTCGTAGCGCAGAAGCTTGGCATCCCTCTGCCGAAAGCAAGTTATTCAACTCCAGGGGAAGCCAAGGAAGCCCGCATGCGCGGACAGTTGCTCGACGTCCACGAACGCGCCGTCGCTTTCTTTGAGGAATGTTTGCCTCGTCCAGAAGGCGCCCGCGCCCGCGAATATCTCGCTGGCCGCGGCCTGAATGATGAAATGATCGCGAAGTTCCGCATCGGCTACGCCCCCGACTCTGGCTTCCTGCTGCGCGATCGACTGAAGGGCGAATTTACCGAAGAGGTGTTGCGCGAGAGCGGATTGTTTTCCTGGAAGCAGGACGACAGCTCTCAGCCGTCAGCTGTCAGCGGTCAGCAAGAGCAGATTCCTCGCTTCGCTCGGAATGACAACAGGCTTGAGGGCCGAAACGACGTGAGGGAGCAACCGGGCGGCGAACCGGGAGGTGGTCAGCCAGGGACCAACGACCGACGACCAACGACCGCGTCCATGTACTCCAAGTTCCGCAACCGTGTCATGTTCCCCATCGCGAGCGAAGCGGGGAAAGTGATCGCGTTTACTGGACGTACCCTTGCCACCAACGAAAAGTCCGTCCCGAAATATCTGAACTCACCGGAGACCCCGATCTATTCGAAGTCCCGCGTCCTCTTCAATCTCGATCTCGCGAAGGAATGGATCAAGAAGTTCGACTACGCCATCCTCGTCGAAGGACAGATGGATTGCATCTCGGTCTACGCCGCCGGATTTCAAAACGTCATCGCCAGCTCCGGCACCGCCTTCACCGAGCTGCAAGCCAAGCTGCTCGCGCGCTTCAGCAAGAACGTTGTAGTGAATTTCGATCCCGATACCGCCGGCGCCAAGGCCGCGGAGCGCACAATCGGTCTGATGGTCGAAGAAGAATTTCAGATCAAAGTGTTGACGCTCGAGCAGGGATTCGATCCCGACCTGTACATTCGCCGTAAAGGCAAAGACGCATATCAGGAAGCTCTGCGCCACTCGCAGAAATATTTCGATTACCTGATCGAGCGCGCGCGCACTCAGTTCCCAGTCCGCAGCGGCGAGGGCAAAGTCAAAGCCGTGAATTATCTCCTGCCACACATTCAGCGCATCCCTAGCCGCATCGTCCGCGACGAACTGGCGCACGAGATCGCGCAGAAGCTGCAAATCGATTCCGCCGTGTTGCGTCAGGAGTTGAGGCACACAGCGGCGACGCGCTCTGCCGCGACCGTAAAAGCCCCGGCGGAAGCGCAAGTCACCGACGCCGAAAAAGTGCTGATCCGAGCCCTGGCGTCCGCCCGCCAGATCCAGCCCGGGCGAGAACATGTCTCCGCGCGCGATGGCGCCGAGGAAGAATTCGATCCTGCTCGCCAGGCCCAGTTCGTTCTGCAAAATGAGGGATTGCATCAGGGCCTCGCCACCGAGTCCTTGGCCGAGTGCTTGTTGAACGCCTCGCCCGAAGTGGCCGATGTACTGGAAGTCCCAGCGACCGAGAGCGACCGCCGTATGCTTGCAACGATTCTGATGAAAGAAGAGGAAGAGCTGACGGCAGAGGTCTTGGAGGCCGCCGTCCGCGCCCTGCGCCGCATTCACCTGAAGCGCCAGCAGGAGCAGGTCCAGCAGGAACTGAAGAAACCGGGCCTCGCCGCCGATAAAAACCGACTGCAGGAACTGCTCTCGGAACTCGAGCGAATCAGCCGCGCTTTGCGGGATCCGAACCTAGCGGAAGACGGGCTAAGAGGAGCAAAAAGCAGGAAAAGTGCTTGAAACGAAAAGCCCTCCGGGACCATCTAACTCTGTTAGGTTTCTGTATAGCGGCGGGAGCGGGCAGATAAAGCGGGCAACCGATAGACGGGAAAGCACTTGTGTGCTAAACTCAACAGGTTTGTGCTAGGCGCACAATCCCGCAAGACCCACATTCCCACCCTTTAAGGAACTTTACCACACGCTCCTGTGGAGCGGAATTGACAGTTTAAGGACACCTCTTGGCTCTTGATGACAAGTACGACGACATAAAAAAGCTGATCGACACAGGCAAAGAAAAGGGATATCTCACGTATGACCAGGTCAACGACCTCATACCGCATGACGTGCACAGTCCCGAAGACCTTGACGATCTGCTGACGACGATTGGTACGCAGGGTATCGACGTCCTGGAAGGCCCGAAACTGCCTTCCGCTGCTGGACTCGATAAAAAATTCGAAGATAACGAAGAAGGGGAGGACGTCGAACTCGACCTCACCCCCGGTGCTCTGGAAAAAACCAATGATCCCGTCCGCATGTATCTGCGCGAGATGGGAACCGTGCCGCTGCTGACGCGCGAAGGCGAAGTTGAAATCGCCAAACGCATCGAGCGCGGTCAACTGCGCGTGCTCAAGGCGCTTTCGCGTTCACCGATCGTGATCCGCGAACTGCTCACCTTGGGCGAAGACCTCAAGAAGAACGTTCGCTCGATCAAGGAAGTCGTGACCTTCGACGAAGAAGAGATCACGGACGAGATCCTGCAGAACCGCCTAAATGAGTTCACCGGAAAGATCGATGACATGGCCAAGCTGTACAAGAAGGCCCAGGTCCTCGAAGAGAAGTTCAAGGAAGTTTCGAAAACCAAGAAGCCGAAGGATCATCGCCGGGCGCGGCGCAAGCTGGCCCGCGGGATTGTTGCGACGTCGATCGCTGTGCGCAAGCTCGGATTCACCAACGCCGAGCGCAAGCGGCTGATTGAACGTCTCAATAAGACGGTCGACGGCATGCGTTCGCTCGATCGCCAGGCAACGAACCTCGAGCGGAAGGCCGAAGCCACCCGCAGCGAAGAACAGAAGAAAGAATATCGGCGTCAGTCGCGTGCGATTCGCGGCGAAGTTGAAAAGCTCGAACTCGAAACCGGCGTGTTGTTCCAGGAGCTCAAGCGCACACAGCGCGAGATCATCCAGGGCGACATGGACGCGGAGCAGGCCAAGCGCGAGTTGATTGAGGCCAACCTCCGGCTGGTGGTTTCGATTGCAAAAAAATACACCAACCGCGGACTGCAATTCCTCGACCTGATTCAGGAAGGTAACATCGGACTGATGAAGGCCGTGGACAAATTCGAATACCGCCGGGGCTACAAGTTTTCGACGTATGCCACGTGGTGGATTCGGCAGGCCATCACCCGCGCGATTGCCGACCAGGCTCGTACGATTCGTATCCCGGTGCACATGATCGAAACGATCAACAAGCTGATCCGCACCTCGCGTCAGCTGGTGCAGGAACTGGGTCGCGAGCCTACGTCGGAAGAGATCGCCAAGCGCATGGATATTCCAGTGGCAAAAGTGCGCAAGGTGCTCAAGATCGCGCAGGAGCCGATCTCGCTCGAAACGCCGATTGGCGAAGAGGAAGATTCGCATCTGGGGGACTTCATCGAAGACCGCGCGGTGGTTTCGCCGGCGGAAGCGGTTATCAACGTGAACCTGAAGGACCAGACGGGACAGGTGCTGCGCACGCTGACTCCGCGCGAAGAAAAAGTCATCAAGATGCGCTTCGGTCTCGAAGACGGCAGCGAACACACTTTGGAAGAAGTCGGGCAGTCGTTCGCGGTTACGCGCGAACGCATCCGCCAGATCGAAGCCAAGGCGCTGCGGAAGCTACGGCATCCGTCACGCTCGCGGAAATTGCGGGCGTTTATGGATGGGGTAAGGGACTAGTTGCTCGTGTGGGACGGACGCTCTTGTCCGTCAACGGCTGGTATCACCACAGAGGCACGGAGACACAGAGAAAAACTGAACCAATGAGAGGCACGGCTTCGGCCGTGCCTTTTTTGTTTCAAATCGGGACGGGGGCACAAATAATTCTTACTTCGTTCTCAAGCCACACGAGGATTCTCCATACAATTGAATCGACGCGGGACGGCGGTTGTGCAGGGTGTTGCCCCCGCCCTCGCATAAAACGCGAGAAGAGTGGGGTACCCTTACCGGCTGATCCCGTTCATTTTGCACGCGTTACTCTTCCGGAGAATTCACGGAAAAGATAAACATCAGGATGCGCCTGGGAACTGCCGTAGACTGGGTTGTGGGGACACCTCAATGCAGTTCTGTTGGACTCACCTCGGCGTAAATGATTGGAAGCCGATCCATCGAACAATACTGGTTGTGCTGGGGCTGATGGGGGTTTCGCTCGCGGCCTGGGGCCAGCAAGAGGCAGTGGGGATCCGGAATCCTCCGTTGCGATTGGAGCAGGTGGTCAAGAACCTTGAGAGCAGGAATGCTCAGCGAGCGGCGGCCCTTACGCAGTTTGAAGGAGAACGCACCTACCGGATGCAATATCGCGGTTTTCCCGGCAGCCACGACGCCGAGATGGTGGTGAAGTTCAGTTACCACGCTCCCGATTCCAAGGAATTCAAGGTGGTATCGCAGGCTGGGTCGAAGTTCATCCTCGAGCACGTTTTCAAGAAACTGCTGGAGGGAGAAAAAGAAGCTGCCAGGGCTGAGAACCGGAACAAGACAGCGCTGACGAGCGAGAATTACGAATTCACACTCGCCGGATATGAGACCGCTCCGGGCGGTGGACAGTATGTACTGAACCTTGTCCCCAAGAACAAGAACAAATTCCTCTATCTTGGAAAAGTGTGGGTGGACGCGAAGGATTTTGCGGTGGTCCGCATCGAAGCGGAGCCGGGCAAGAATCCGTCGTTCTGGATCAAGAAGACGGAGATTAATCACAAATACGTGAAGGTCGATGATTTTTGGCTGCCGCAGGAGAATCGCACGGAGAGCGAAATCCGTTTGGGCGGCATGGCTACTCTTTCGATCGAGTACCGGAACTATAAGATCATCAAAGCCTCGCCTCTGAACACCGCTGAAGGGGTTCGTCAGACAGCATCCGCTGGAGTCAGTCGCTAACGAACGGACCTTACGATCCGCTGAGCCTTTCTGTTCGATCACTTCCTGGGCCGAATGCGCCCGTCCGCACATATACGATTCTTAGTTTTCCTCTGCCTTCCACAGGGAAGTCTCGTCGTCCACAGTTTCTTCACAAGCGGAGATGGTTTTTGTGTTGCCGGGCGCAACAATCTGGATGAGAGTGAGTTCAGCGAAACGTGAGAGTTCCTGAGCTTGCCGGATGATCGCGGCATAGCCAGTGGCAGCCGGTGATTCTCGAAAGCGAATTGCCGTGGGGAAAACTTCCAGAAACGCGCGCGAGTGCGACTGGTTGCCCGGGCGTTGCGGCCTCCTCCCCGTCCTGCTCTTAGGAGCAGGAAACGCCGCTGGACACCGCAGCAGCTGCGGATTCGTCATCGCAAGATGCGAACCGGCAGCCGGCTTCGGCCAACGCGGCACCGCTTTCGAGCGCTGTCGGGCTGAGCGATCATTGCACCGCGTTCGCGCGGTGAAAAGGCAGATCAGGAATCCACGCTTGATGCGGCTCGGGGTGGCTGGCCCCGAGCCGCATTCTATTTTTTGGGGTAGCAACCGGAAGCGATGACTTGCGGAACCGCGATCCAGCGGCTTCAGGCCACTTGCGTGTCGACGGCTGCGTGAGGAACTACAACAGGTTCGGAAGGTTGCGGAATCAGAGAATCTTTCAGACGAAGGAATCGCTCTTCGAAGAATCTTCGCGACAGGTAGGCGACCGCGACGGCACCGCTGCCAGCCAGAATGAATCTCAGCAGGACGAGCGCGAAACGGCCATTCGAGGGGATGAGCTGTGGAAAATAATTGCGGCAGATGCGGTCATACATGCGAAACGCGAGCATGTGGTAGAGATAGAGGCCGTAGCTGAGATATCCGAAAAAGCGCAGGACAGAGAGATTCACGCAGCGCTTTGCTGAGCTTGTGCCGGCCAGAAGGAATAGCACGAGAATGCCGGCGCAGGAGACATGAACGGTTGCCCATTGCAGGCCCGCGCCCAGCAGGCGGTTTCGCGTGTCGAGCCCGAAGCGGGCTCCGATAATTCCGGCAATCACGGACGAGCCGAGGAGCGCGCCGCACCGGGTCCAGATTTGTTTTCTGGCAACAGAGGTGCGGAGAAGAATTGCGAGCAGACTGCCGGCGGCCAACCCATCGGCGGCGAACCAGGTGTACCAGTCCAGCCCGGCTTTGTATCCCAGCGCGAACGATGTGGCGCGAAGCGCGGGAATCAATATCACGAGCGAAACCGAAACCCAGGCGAGGCGCCTTCTCGTGAGCGTGCGAACCACCGCGGGCCAAAGGATATAAAAGTGTTCCTCGATGGCCAGTGACCATAGCGGACCGTAGTCGCACGCGACGCCGAAGAAACTCATCATATTCGCGAGATAGACGAAGCTCAGACCTACGAAAGCAGCTGACGAGCTGCGCAGGACTAAGAGAGCCAAGAGTAGAGCATAGTACGCGGGCAGGATTCGCAGGGCCCTGCGCGTTGTAGAAGCGCCGGTAATAATGATCGCGATTTTTGGAATCGAGAAGTATTCCCGTGATGAGAAAGCCGGAAAGAACAAAGAACAGGTTGACGCCGTAGCCTCCGGGTTGAGTCGTGCGGAGAAATGCTCTCGCCAATGGGCCGAAGGAATTTCCTGCCTATTGCCAGAAGAAGGCGTGGAGCAGCAGCACGCCGAGCACGGCGATTCCTCGCAGGGTGTCCAGTTCCGGCATGAAAGGGCGGACCAACGCCGCTGGCTCAGAGGATCTTGCGGACGATCGCAGAAGCGGGAGGCGTGGGAGGGGTGTCTCATTGAAAATCAGCGGGAGGCGCTGCGTCAATGCCGATTCAACGATTCAACGATTAGAAGCCGACGCGGTCGGCGACACGCGGAGAAGTATCGGCCGGGTTTTGGCCGGGCTTCCACAGGAAAACGAAATGGTCCACAACTTCTGCACAGTCTTTCGCCGCACATTCGCCAGCGAGTGCCCCAATGTTTGATGCGGGCACGATCCATCGACGAGATGGCAGCAGGGGGAAACAGGGAATTTTCGAGTTTCGATTTCTATTCGCCTCGTGCATAATTAACTCCAGACCCTGAAAGACTAATGGCGACTTCCGATTACACGATCAGCACACTTCCGGCGAATGTAGAGGCGGAGCGCTCGATTCTGGGCGCGATCCTGCTCGATAACTTTGCGTACAACCAGGCCGCCGAGCACCTGCGCATCGAGGATTTCTCGCTCGACTCGCACCGGAGGATTTATTCGCGGATGGTCGATCTGGCGGAATCTTCGCGGCCGATCGACATGATCACGCTGATCGAAGAACTGGACCGGCACAAGGACCTGCAGCCGATCGGCGACGTGGCCTACGTGTCGAGCCTGGTGGAGGGAGTGCCGGAACGCCCGAGCATTGAGCACTACGTCAAGATTGTGCGCGACAAGGCGCTGCTGCGGGGAGTAATTTCGGCTGCGAGCACGGCCATTGCGCGCGCGAGCGATCAGTCGGATTCGGCCGAGGATGTTCTGAGCGATACCGAAGCGGCGATCTTTCAGCTCTCGGAAAAGCGCATCGGGCGCGGGTTCATGGGCGTGCAGGAGATCGTCCGGGAAACCTTCGGATCGGTCGACGCGCTGTTGCAGCGCGGGCAGAGGATTACGGGACTGGCAACGCACTACACCGATCTGGACGAGATGACCAGCGGCCTGCAGCGATCGGATCTGGTGATCATTGCGGCACGTCCGTCGATGGGCAAGACGGCGTTTGTGATGAACATTGCGGAAAACGCTTCGATCGAAGATCAGCAGGTGGTGGGAGTCTTCTCGTTGGAAATGTCGCGCGAGGCTTTGCTGATGCGCTTGCTATGTTCGCAGGCGCGGGTCGACGCGCACAAGATGCGTACCGGTTCGTTGTGGCAGGACGATACAAAGAAAGTTGTGCGGGCGATGGAGCAGCTGGCGCACGCGCCGATTTTCATCGATGACACGCCGGGAATTTCTTTGAGCGAGATGCGGGCGAAGGCGCGGCGGCTGAAGCAGGCGCAAGGCCGGCTGGATCTGATCATCGTGGATTACTTGCAGTTGATGTCAGGCGGCGGGAAGCGATTCGAGAACCGCACGCAGGAAGTGTCGGCGATTTCGCGCGGACTGAAAGCTTTGGCGAAGGAGCTGAGCGTTCCGGTGATTGCGCTTTCGCAGTTGAGCCGTGCGCCGGAGAGCCGTGGCGGAGATCACCGTCCACAGCTGGCCGATTTGAGAGAGTCGGGATCGATCGAGCAGGACGCCGATCTGGTGATGTTCATCTTTCGCGAAGAGGTTTATAAGCAGGACGATCCCGAGTTGCAGGGCAGGGCAGAGATCATCATTTCCAAGCAGCGAAACGGTCCGATTGGCAAGGTCCGGATGGCGTTCTTGAAACATTGCACCCGATTTGAGTCCCTGGCTGACGGCGGCGTCGCGCCGGAAGAATAACGAACGGGGATACAGGAATCGCTGTATGTCTCCGGGGGTAAGTACCGTAGGAAGTTGAGCTTGCGCGGACCGGGCGAAAACGGGTTGATCCTGTGGAAAAGCTTGTGGAATTGAAAACGCGATTTAGAACCACTTCCAGCAAAGACCGAGTGGTCGGTTCCTTGACTTTGTCCTTCCTGCACATAAAGCCCTGAGTAGTAACCAGTTATGCAATTCATCCTGCATTCATGTTTGCGATTCTCGAATCGAGAGACCTTCGTTCCGGATTTGAGATTTGCACATTTTTGGGGACTAGGACTTTAGTTTTGTGCGCGATTTTAGCGGCTTGCGCGAACTGGCAAAACGAAAAGGCTGATTCTGATAATCGTTTTTTGTAATCCCTCAAGTTTGCGTACCGGGTTCAATGCGCCGGTCGATTTTCCCGCGATCGCCGGCACTTCCTCAGGGCAGGGTAAACGCCACAATTGAGTCGTTCTGCGGCTCCTCGGTGACGCCACGGTGCCCTCCCGCCGCGATCACCAGAAACTGTTTGCCATCTTTCTTCATCTGGTACGTCATCGGAGTCGCCCCGCCGCTGGTTGGAAGCTCAGCCTTCCATACCAGGGTTCTCCTGGCCAGCGCTCCCCCTTCGTGAAGTCCAAGCGCATTTCCGTGATGGAGAGGATGTCCCCGGACGAATTCGGGATGACGTTTCACGTATTGTCGCCGCTCCAGGATTCGGTGGGAATGATTACGCCCCCGTCGCTGCATTATATTTCGACGCACCGGGGCTCTTACGTTCCGAACATCGATCCCAAGGAGCACCGCCTGCTGATTCACGGGATGGTGGACCGGCCGCTGATCTTCACGGTGGACGAAATCAAGCGCTTCCCGTTCGTGACCCGCCCGCATTTCCTGGAGTGCCTGGGAAATCGCGCCAAAGCCTCGCACAAAACCGTGCAGGAGACGCACGGCCTGACCAGCTGCTCGGAATGGACGGGAGTCCCGCTGTCTCTGTTGCTGAAGGAGGCCGGCGTGCAAAGCGGCGCCGCCTTCATCGTGGCGGAAGGCGCCGAGTCGGTAAAGGGAGCGACGAGCATTCCCATCGGGAAGGCCATGGACGATTGCCTGATCGCCTATGGCCAAAATGGCGAGGCTTTGCGGCCCCAGCAGGGCTTTCCGATTCGGCTGCTCGTTCCCGGGTTTGAAGGAATGCACAACGTAAAGTATTTGCGGCGAATCAAGGTGGTCGAGAAGGACTACATGACCTACAACGACTACGGCCATATAGTCCCGGATGCCCGTGTCGCCGCTCTCACGCGCATCATCGGTCCGAAATCAGTGATCACCTACCCTTCCGGCGAACAAAAGCTGGTCGGCCCCGGATACTACGAAATCACCGGACTGGCGTGGTCGGGCTCGGGCGCCATTCGGAGCGTGGAAATCACCACCGATGGCGGGCAGACCTGGAAACCTGCCGAGCTTCGCACGCCGTCCTATCCCATGGCGCATACACGGTTTGCTTTTCCCTGGACCTGGGACGGCAAGGAATGCGTGATCATGTCGCGCTGCACGGACGAACTCGGCACCCGGCAACCCACGCGAGCCGAGTCTGCGAAATTCTTCAATAAGCCCGACGACAAGGATTTCCGAGCGCCTGGAGCCGACAATACAGTGTTTCCGTGGCGAATTGCCGCCGATGGGAGCGTACACAATGGAATGGCGTAAGCCTCTCTTGCTGGTCGCGGTCTTAAGCCTGGCCCCATTAGCGAAGGCGCAGTCTCCCAAGTACGGCGTCGGTCGAACGCCTACCGCGGAAGAGGTTCGCGCGTTGGACATCTCGATTGGCCCCGACGGCAAGGAGCTTCCCCCGGGTCACGGAACAGCCGCGGAGGGCTCCAAGGTTTTCCGTGAGAAAGAGTGCGTCGTATGTCATGGGGGCGTAGGCTCCGGAGGCCCGGCTCCTACTTTGATCAAGAGCGACGGCAAGAAGAAGTCTGTGTATCCCTGCCTCAACCCTTGTGTGGACGATGCCAATGTGATGGCGCTGCACGCGCAGTACGCGACAACCATGTGGGATTACATCAACCGCGCCATGCCGCTCAACAAGCAGGGGACGCTGAAGCCGGACGAAGTCTACGCGCTGGTGGCATTTCTGCTCTTCAAGAACGGCGTCATCGCCGAAGACCAGGTGATGGACAAGCAGACCCTGCCGAAGGTGAAAATGCCGAACCGGGATCACGTCGCCGAGGCGCCCGAATGGAAGCACGCCGAGCCCCGGCTCGCCGGCTACCCCTGATTCCGAGTAGCCCGCCATCCTTAGGCATTTGAAATTGGCATAAGGGCCATCACGTTTCGATGCGGATCGGCTCCTGCAGCGTCAGAAACTCCTCGTCGCCCCTCGTCCCGTCGTCCCACCGCAGCATCAGAAAAGCCGCGCTGTCGAGAGCGCGGAATCCGTGGTGCCAGGTGTTGGCGTTGTAGTTGATCGCCTGGTTGCCTTCGGCGACGAAGGCGCGGCCCGCATCGAGCATCGGCTGCCCCGCTGCATCCGAGGGAAAAACGATCACCAGAGAACGGCCGCCGGTGATCGGCGCGAACATTTGCGACGAATGCCGGTGGCGCTCGATGATCGTCACGATGTGCGGGAGCGGCGTCGGCTCGTTCCACTGCACTCTCAGATTCGGCCGGGCCTGCGGGCGGTCGCTGTAGAGGTTGGCGGCGAAGTTGTGGCGCGTGGGATAATCGCCCTCAGCCGCCAGCAGCTGTCCGAAGGGCTTGAACGACTGATGATCCAAGGGCCGCACTTTTAGGATGAGCATAGCTTCTCTTCCCGGCTTCTGTCGTTGCCCGATTGGATTGCGACCGTCTCGGACTGCTGACTGTTTACCTCGGCCCTCGTTCTCTGCCAATCGATTCGCCACAGCCCGCGCGGCATGCGCACCCAGACCAGGCGCTTCCGGGGCGTTCCGCGCGCGTGGTGGTACAGAATCGCGGTGCGCTCGTAGAAACCCCTTGTATGCGGGGTGCGATGAAACCCGAATCGATCGCAATCGAGATGGTGGCAGAACTCGTGGCAGAGCGTGCTCAAGAACGTGCCGAAGGAAGTGACTCGCTTGCGCACCGCGGTGCGCGTCCAGACGCGAATCACCACGGTACCGGGCGTATAGTCTCCGAATAATTCCGTCGTCGAGCTTTCGCGCACGCGCAGTGGGCGCGCGGCGAGGGCGCGGACCTCAGGCCTGCGAACCTTGTAAAAATCGGCCGCCGCCGCTAGAAATTCCGCCGAGGCGATTCGGATCCCCGCCGGAGAACCAGCGCCCATGGCCGATTCGATTCTGTGCGCCAGCTCCAAAAAGCGGCCGTCGGGCGGCAGCGCAAGGACGGCGAGCCGGTCGCTTTCCTGAAATTCTTTCAGGGTGGAGGATTTCCGCGGCGGGCGGTCGGTCAGCACACACAAATCTTCAACCGAGCGGACCCCGCTTGCAAGCGTTAACGTTTCAAAGGGCCCTCCGCGAAGCGCCGTGTCCAAATTTGTTTTGCCTGCGGGCTCATTCGCTCGTGAAGAGAAACTTGGCGAGGATCCGCCCCGGTGGGCCGTACACAAACCCAATATGCTAGACTCTGGCTCGTGAAAAGATCACCGGCTTTGTCCTTTTGCGCAGCGGTGTTTGCGTTGTGCGTGGCGGCGCCCGTTGTTTCCGCGCATGAGCACGACGTGTATCGCATCGGAAGCGCATATTACGTCGTAACCGTCGGATCGCTCAACGAGCCGTTTGTCGTGGACGATCTGTCGGGTGTGGATCTGCGCGTGGAGCAGCTCGCGGGCCCGCCCGCAGCGGGAGCGAAAGGCCTGCCGAAGGGTACGCCGGTTAGCAAGCTTGAGCAAACTCTGAAGGTCGAGCTGTCGGCGGGGGACAAAAAGGAGACGCTTGCGCTGGAGCCTGCGGACGGCGCGCCCGGCTCTTATACCGCGAAGTTCATTCCCACCGTCCAAACCACATACAGTTATCGCCTGTTCGGGACCATCGCGGGGAACCCGGTAGACCTGCTATTTTCGTGCGCGCCCGGAGAAGTTTCGGAAGACGCGCAGGACAATTCCACCGTCAAAGTTTCCGACACCGTGACGCGGATCGCAAAGATCGGCGGGTATGGCTGCCCGGAGGCACGAGGGCCTTCCGGCTTCCCGGAACCGGCGCACTCGTCCTATGAGCTGAATCAGGAGACGCGGAGCGTTGCCGCCGCCTTGCAACAATCGCGGGAAGAGGCGGCGCGGGCGCAAGCGTTCGGCGTGGCCGGCCTGGGTGTCGGAATTGCGGGGCTCGTCGCGGCGATCCTGGCGTTGAGGCGGCGATAAGGCATGCCGCTGAAGTGGACGCTCGGAGCGCTGGTAATTCTAGCCATCGCGGGGACCGCTTTGGCGAACGGACTTCCCGGGCAGCGCCTGGAGCAGGTGGTCGGAAACATGATCGTCGATATCGGCACGGATCAAACCACTTCACCAGTTGCCGGCTCAACAGTGGAATTCGATTTCAACCTGCTGGACAGCAGTTCACGCGATCCGTTGCCAACGACGAACGTGGGGATCAACATCGCGCACAATGGAAGCATGATGGTGAACTGCGATTTGACCGTCGATCCGCAGATGACGTTTATCTATTACACGTTTCCCGAACCCGGCACGTACACGCTCAAGGTGGAGTTTTTCGACACGCGGCGCGGGCCGATGCAGCAAAAGCTGGCTTCGGCGTCGTTTCCGATTCAGATTGGCTCGCACGGGATGGCGCGCTTCGCCTCCATCGCTGGATTTGTTGGCACGTTTGTTGCGGGGCTCGCCGCGGGGTACTGGGGAAAGCGCGCCCGGGCGCGCGCGTAGGCAGATTCCTTCGGTTTCTTCGATTTTGCTGTCTGCCATGAGCCCGGGCAGACGCCATGGGACTATGCCGGCCAGATTTCTCCTGATCATCCGATCGGTCTGTATTCTTGTTGCAGTAGCGGTGTTGCCCGAGGCCGCCTTCGCCCACGCCACGCCGATTCAGTCCGTTCCCGCGGCGTCGTCGGTGCTCGCGAACGCGCCCGCGGAAGTGCAAATTCGCTTCAGCGAACGCATCGAGCCGCGCACATCGAACATCATCGTGCTGGCTCAGGACGGATCGCGCGTCGATCTGGCAAATGTTTCGGTCGACCCCGCAGATCCACGCGTGCTGCGCGTAGGGCTGAAGAGCAGCACCAGCGGAGCCGCGCCTGGCGGAAGCGCGACGTATACAGTTTCCTGGCAGGTCACCTCCTCCGACGACGGGCACTTTACCAAGGGCGCGTACGTCTTTTCCGTTGGTACAGGCCAACCGGCAGCGGCGGCGGAGCAAGGCGGAATTCAGATCGTCCATAGCTCCAGCATTCCCGAAGCGTTGACCCTGGCGTTGGAAGTCGTCGGCGACGCCCTCGTTTTCGGCGCGCTTCTGGTGCTGGTGTTTATCTGGCGTCCGGCGCGCAAGCATTTCCCGGAGCTGAGCGCGGACGAAGGCCGCGCCGCCCGCCGCTTTCGCGTGCTGGTTGTGGCCGGCTGCACTTTGGCGCTCATTGGCAGCGCCGCTTACCTTCTGTACAAGTCAAACGAGCTGGCGGGACTGCAGGGGACGAGTTTCGGCGCGGCGTGGACTTCCTTTCTCGCCACGACCTCGGCGCGCTTTACCCTGTACAGGATGATCGGAACGGGGCTGGTCCTGCTCGGATGGCTCGCCAGAGAGCGGGCCCTGCTCGCAGCGCAACGAATCACCGCGACCGACGGCGCTCTATTCGCCGTGCTTGCGCTGATCGACTTCGATCGAGCGCGCATCAGCCACGCCGCCGCTTCCAGTTTTGCCCCGGCCTTCGGCGTGTTCATGAACTTCGTTCATCTCCTGTTCAAGGAGGCGTGGATCGGCGGCATCATCGCGCTGGTGGCCCTCGCTTCGCCCTTGATCGGTCACTGGCGCGACGCACGAATCGCCGCGTTCGCTTTCACCATGTTCGGGAAGATCGCGAGCGCGTCTCTGGGCGTGGCGGGCGTTACCGGCGCCTATATTGTATGGCTGCACTTGAAAAGTGTTTCTTACGTGCTGACAACGGACTGGGGCAAGCGGTTCGTGGTGTTGTCCGTATTCGCAGCGTTTCTCCTCGCGCTGCGGATGTTCCACCAGCTCTACTGCGATCCCACCCTTGTCGCCTCAATTCGCACCCGAGATGACCGGCAGGTATCGCGTGTGTTCTCCCGGCTGGGCTTCACCATGCCCGCGGAGGTAGCGATTGGCCTGGTCATTCTCGCGGTGACTTCGCTGCTGATCATTACGACGCCGCCCCTGGTGCCGCATTACAGCTTCCTCCGTTCCTCCAAAAGTCAGGGAATGACAATCTCGCTCGAACAGCACCCCTACGAGCGCGGCAAGCTTCTTGTTGTAGCCGAAGGGGCAAAAGACAATCCGGCGGATGTAACCAAAATGGTCGTCACGCTCACCAATCGCGCAGCGGGCATTGGTCCGATCACTGCGCCCCTGGACGAGAGGTTCGCCGGGGGCTACGTTTTCGACCAAAAGCTTCTCGCGCCGGCGGGAACCTGGACGATTGACGTCACCGCGCAAAGGGCGGGCGCCTACGACGCTTCGGCGTCTTTCAATGTGAATTATCCCGGTGATATCGCCGAGAGCGACGCGCATACGCAGGACAGGTCCTTTGGATGGTTTGGAGCGGCGATTGCCGGCATTGCGCTGCTGGCATTCGCCGCGTCGCTTGTTCTCTATTGGCGGAGTTCGGCGCTGAACCGCACCGTGCTCTCCTCACCCGAGGCAGCTCTCGCCAATCCTCCTGCAACTCTCGTCAGGCCGAGCGCGTGGATTCCCGCCGCGCTGGCGATTGGCGCGGTCTTCTACCTGGCGGGCGGGATCCCCATTCTCTCGGCGGGAGTTCTGGAAAGCTCGTTTGAGCGCGCCTGCGAAAACGCCAACGTTCTGAACATGTGGCACGAAGATGTGCCGGAACGCAACGGGAACGCCACCGCAGACTATGCGGTGCCCGGTTGCACCATCGGCATGGGACTCGGCCAGTATCATTTGGCGGACGCCCGCGAATTTGCCTACTTCGAAAGACCGGCGCGCGCCCGGGCTCAGCTTGCAGCCAGCCCGGAGCCGATCGTGGCCGGCGTTCCCACGACGCTGACCTTCACTTTGGGCGATTATCAGGGACATCCCATCGAGGATCTTGTTCTGGACCACAACCGGATCATGCACGTGGTGATCGCGAGCAAGGATTTCTCCGTGTTCGCGCACATTCACGCGGAGGACTTAGGGCCAATCACTCCCGAAATGCGGGCAGCGTCCGCCTTCGCGGTGCGCTACACGTTTCCTCGCGACGGCCGCTACTTGGTTTCCGTGGATTACACCGAGAGGGCCTACCTCTTCTCCGACCAGTTCTACCTGGATGTCGGATCTGCGAGCGCCATGGGCGACCCGCCAAGCGAGAACTTCTCGCGTACCGAGAAAATCGACGGATACGACGTGACGCTGAGAACTTCTCCCAGAACGCTAAAGGCCGGCGCGCCCGCCACGCTCGATTACCACATCGAACGCGACGGTCGCCCTGTCACGGACCTGACCCCGTATCTCGCGGTTCCCATGCACATCAGCATCATCCGCAGCGACCTGATGGGCTTCCTGCACGTACACGGGCTTCTCCCGGTCTCGGCAATAGCGCGAAATGTTAGGCGAGAGCGCCCACGCCTCGCACCTCTTTCTCCCGGACCGATTCGGCCCCGATATCGAAGCCACGAACTTCGCCTTCCCGTCACCCGGGACTTACCACGTCTTCGGCGAATTCAGCGCCGCAGGCAAAGTGGTGGTCACGCATTTCCTCGTTCATGTAGAGTGAAATTCCGTTCGAACGGTGCGGGTGCCCCATCCTTCCGGTTTTTGGAAGGGTGGGGCTTTGGGCTTCCCTGGCTACCGTTCGTCAGCGCACCAAGCCGATGCGTACCAACGCCAGTCCCTCCCGCGGAACGTCTTGACACGATGAGTGCATTCTAGTATCACCCACTCTCACCGAGTGGCCCATCCCCGCCACCCAAAGAAAAATCAGGGACTACGATTCCCATGAGTACCATTCCCTGGCGCTTCATCGTCAGTCTTTGTCTCACCGGTTGCATGATCTTCCTGGCTCCCGCCGGGGCGCAGACACCCGTGTCCCGCCCCATCGTTTCGAACGTGGAGCTGGTTCAAATCCCCCTCATCGTCTTCAATGAAAAGGGCGGAATCGCCGCCGATCTCCAGAAGAACGACTTCCGGCTGACCGAGGACGGAGTCGTCCAGCAGGTCCTCTATCTGGACCGCGTGCGCATTCCAGTCTCCTTCGTCATCCTGGCCGATCTGAGCTCCAGCATGATGAACAAGATCCCCTTCGTGCAAAACGCGGCGATCTCGCTGCTCGATCCCCCGAGCAAGCCGGATTTTATTCGCGACGAGTACTCGGTGCTGGCAGTCGGCTCGCGCGCCCATCAACTGGTGGCCTTCACTCGCGACCAGCAGGACCTGGCCGAGCGGCTGCCCCTGCTCCTGACGGACATGTACGAGCGCACCGCTCTCTTTGACGGGATTTATCTTGGGGCCACCATCGCCGACCAGCAGGCGTCCAACCGCCGCCGCGCCATGATCATTATTTCCGACGGGGGAGACAACCACAGCCGCTATAACATTCACGAAACCAGCCGCCTTCTCGAGGAGGCTGACGTCCCGGTGTTCGCCATCATGGCCGGACCGGAATACGAATTTCCCGCCATTTTTCCGGCACAGCGGAAAAAACGCGCCCAGGGAGGACCGCTGGGCAATTTCCCTCCTTTTGGCACCGGCGACTCGGACGCCGACTATATCGGCCCCGCCGAGCGGGCCGGGCCGCACAACCTGAGCGTTTTGACGGAAGCGACCGGCGGCGGCGTCTTCACCGCCAAGAAAGACGAGGATATTGCGCGGATTGCCCGCACCATCGGGCAAGCCGTGCGCTATCAATATGTTCTATCGTTCAAGCCGCTCCGCGATCTAGGCCCAGAGGCGAAGGGCTTCAAGGGTTCGGACAAAGCCCTCAGCCACAAGATTCACGTCGAGCTGTTTCCCAAGGAAAAGTTCAAGGGCTATAGCGTCCCCTACTACAAGCACCTCTACGACGCCCCGGAATGAGCCGAAAATCGCGTCGAAAACGGCCCTCCCACCCCGACGTTCGCCCGCGCTCTCTAGGGCCGCCCTCCCCGGCCTAACCGCCCGGAGGGGTAACGCTTATAGCATCAAGCCCCGACAAAGTCGCAGATTGCCTCCTGCTCCCCAATTATATTGGCTGTGGCTAACTGGCTTGGCCAGTTAGAGGTGCGAGCGGCCAGTGACCCTTGCGGGCGAGGGGCGCGCGGTCCTGCACCGGGGAGGGACAGTTGAGTTACGACAATACCGCGAAGGAAAAGTCATCCGAGCAGGCAGGGGCCAAGAAGCCGTACAAGACGCCGACCGTGAGGTTCGAATCGGTGTTCGAAGTTTCGGCTCTCTCCTGCGGCAAGATCACCAGCACCCAGAGCTCCTGCAAAGTCAGCATGAAAGCTTCCTGACCGGCCGCTCGATATGCGCGCGGACGATCAGGGGAACGCTTCGATGGAACTCGCGTGCGGACTGACTGAAGAAGTGGTCCGCGAATTCGGAGAAGTTCGCCTGCGCGTCTTCGGCACGAGCATGGCGCCTGCCATTCTTCCCGGCGATGTGGTTGTGATCCAGCGCGCCGCGCTCGGTGAGATTTCCGCGGGCGAAGTCGTGCTGTTCCTGCAAAAAGGACGCTTGTTCGTCCACCGCGTGGTGGAGCGCAAAATTGCGCCCGCTGCCAAGGGCGCCGAAGGATCTTGCCTGATTACGCGCGGCGACCGTTTGCGCCACAGCGATCCTCCTGTTTCTTCGCGCGAGCTGCTCGGGCGCGTGATCTCCATCGAGCGCGACCAGCAAAAAGTCGCGTTGCCCGCGGCGGGCGCGAACCGCCTGATCGCCCGCCTGCTGCGATCTTCCGACGGCGCGACGTATCTCTACCTGCGGCTGGCCGCCGCCTGGCGCGCGCTGTTCCTGCGGAGGGCCAAGTGCCAGGCGTGACCGCCGTGACGCGCAGCTCCAGCGTGGTGGTCGAAATCGGCGGGCTCCCCATTCGCTTGCATTGTGACAGCCCTGCGTTTCTCCGCGAGATCGAAGAGCGCTACGCCGGCTACGTGGACTCGTCCGATGCCGCCGGCTTCGATTTTGAAATCGAGCTGGCCCCACCGGACGCCGTCTCCGCGGACGAGGACGTGCGCGTGAGCTGCGATGCCGGGCGCTGGGTGATGGAGCGCGGCGATTTTCGCGCCGAGTGGAATCCCGCCACGGCCCGCGGGCATATTCGTCAGACGCGCAATCCCTACTCACTCGATTCCGTGCTGCGCATCGTGCACACCCTGCTTCTGGCCCGCGAAGGCGGATTCCTCCTGCACGCTTCCAGCGCCATTCGTAACGGGCGCGCGTTTCTCTTCTCCGGCGTTTCCGGCGCCGGCAAGACCACCATGGCGCGCCTGGCGCCTCCCGACGCGGCGCTCCTCACCGACGAGATTTCCTACGTGACCCACAAGAACGGCGGCTACTTCGCGGTGGGCACGCCGTTCTACGGCGAGCTGGCGCGGCCGGGGGAAAACCTCGAAGCGCCCATCGAAGGCGTCTATCTTCTGGCCAAGGGCCCTAAAAACAAGATCGAGCCCATCGTCGGCGCGGACGCCGTGCGCGGGCTGATGGCCAACCTTTTGTTTTTTGCGCGCGACCCCGAATTCGTGAAACTGGTTTTTGATTCCGCGTTCGATTTTGTCCGGCGCGTGCCGGTGCGCCGGCTGACGTTTGTGCCTGACACTTCGGTCTGGGAGCTCATCGTATGAATACTCTGTACGTGGCACGCAACACGGCCATTGCCGCGCGCGCGCTGGGCGAGGAAACCATGGTCATGTCCGCCGCCGATTCCACGCTGTTTACGCTGGACGAAATCGCGTCGGTGATCTGGGACGCCGCGGACGGGGCCACCCCGCTCGAGGAAATTGTGGCCAGCAGGATTTGCGCGCAATACGACGTCGCGCCCGAAGTGGCCCTCAAGGACGCCGAGGCCCTCGTCGAGAATTTGGCCGATCGCGGCATCATGGTAATTTCCGACCAGCCGCTGGCCCACCCGGGCCGCTAGCGCGGGGAGACTCATGAGCGGTTTGATGGCAGAAATGGCCGCCAAGGCCCTGCAACACAATATTCCGCTGGGCGTGCAGCTGGATTTGACCTACCGCTGCAACGAGCGCTGCATCCATTGCTACCTCGATCATGACGATCACGGCGAGATGTCCACCGCGGAAATCAAGGACGTGCTCGACCAGATGGCCGGCGCCGGTGTGTTCTTTCTCACCCTGAGCGGCGGCGAAATCCTGATGCGCCGCGATTTTTTTGAGATTCTCGAGCACGCCCGCGCCCGCACGTTCTGCATCAAGCTGAAGACCAACGGCGTCCTGATCCGCCGGAAGGAAGCCGAACGCATCCGCGCGCTGGGCGTCGAATCGGTGCAGATCAGCGTGTATTCGCACCGCCCCGAAGTGCACGATGCCATCACCAAGATGCCCGGCTCGTTCCGCCAGTCCATCGAAGCGGCGCGCCTGCTGCGCTCGCGTGGGCCTGCACGTCACGTTCGCCAACGTTCTGATGAACCAGAACGCTGAGGATCATCGCGGCGTGCGCGCGCTGGCCAGTGAAGTCGGCGCGCAGTGCACGCTGGATCCGACCATTACGCCGATGATGGACGGCGACCGCTCGATTCTGAGCCTGAATGTGGACCAGGAGGCGCTGCGGCAAGTGTTCCGTGACGGCGGCCTCGTCGGAAATGTGGAGGAATTCTGCGCCGCGCCGCCCAAGGTGGGCGAGGATGACTTGGATTCGCTGCCGTGCAGCGCCGGCCACACCTCCTGCTACGTTTCTCCTTATGGAGACGTTTACCCCTGCGTGCAGTTCCCTTTGCCCTGCGGCAACGTGCGGCAGTCAAAGTTCGCGGATATCTGGAAGGAGTCGCCGCAGTTCAAGGAAGTTCGCTCGATCCACCTGCGCGACATGCCCTCGTGCTCGCAATGCGCACACGGCGCAACCTGCACGCGCTGCCCGGGGCTCGCCTACCTCGAAGGAAACATGCGCGGGCCTTCCTTCCAGGACTGCCAGAAGTCCTACGCGCGCACCGGCATCCCCAGCGAGAATTTCAAGCGCAGAAATGCCTCCCCGCAGCCTTCTCCCTCGTTGAAGTTGGTCCAGATTCAGGGCCTGCCGCCCGCCAAAGTGGCGGAAAGCAGCGTGGTGGGCGCGTAGCGAACCTCAGTAATTCGTGACTCGTGATTCGTAATTCGTGAAAACCCTCAGGGTGGCGTGGTGCGTGCTTGGGCCGTACGTTCTTCCCTGCAAAAGCAGAAGATCACTAAACCGCGTGATTCGATTTTAGGTATTCACGAATTACGAATCACGATTCACCAATCACGACGTTCACTTGAACACCGCTTCTCGCGCATCGGCCGCCGGGGCGCTGGTCACTGCGGCCTGATCGATCTGCTTGCGCAGTTTCTCAGCCAGCGTTTGCACGTAGGGATCTACGAAAATGCCGCCTGGATCGGAGGGCAAGCTCGATGATCTCGATCCCGCCGGTCACGTTGCCGCCCCATCCATTGAAGGGATCGCGCAGGAACGAGTAATTCCGTCGCGGCTTGCAAATGGTCACATGGCCCGGATAGACGCCCGGCACGTAGGCGAGAAAGCGCGGTCATTGATGTCCTCGATGAATTCTTCCTTGGTGCCGCTGTTGACGTCGCGGTGCGGATTCAAATGGAAAAGATGAACGATCCTGATGCGCAGCCGTTCAATTTTCCGCCGCAACGCAATTTTTGTTTTTTCCGCAAGGTACCGTAGCTGGCTCCGCAGGCCCAGTTGCAGCACGTTCGAGGAGTGGAACTTGATTTTTTGTCCCAGATTTTCGACTTTATCGCGCACGTCAGCTGCGGCGGAACGCCGTTAAAATTATGGGTGTCGATCACGAACAGCAGGTTCACCTGCTGCCCGTCGCGCGCCAGCCGCCGCGCCATTTCAAACGCCACCTGCCCGCCCATGCAGAACCCGCCCAGGTAGTACGGCCCCGTCGGCTGCAGCTCGCGCATCTCGCGCAGGTAACTCTCCGCCATCGCTTCCGTGGTGGTCAGGTAGTCGTTGTTGTCGTCGAGGCCCCGCGCCTGTAATCCGTAGAACGGGTAGTCCGTCCCCAGTTGGCGCGACAGCTCGCGGTAGATCAGGACGTTGCCGCCTCCCCCGTGCACGCAGAAGAACGTCGGCTTGGTTCCTTCCGTCTGGATCGGCACCAGCGAGCTCCACTCGGACTTCCAACCGCCCTTGCGAATCAGGTCCGCCAGCTTTTCCACCGTCGGCGCCTGGAACAGCACTGACAACGGGAACGCCCGCCCAAACATCTTGCGCATCTCCGAGAACAGCCGCACCGCCACCAGCGAGTTCCCGCCCAGATCGAAAAAGTTGTCGCGCAAACCCACCGGCCGCACATCCAGAATCCGCTCCCACAGCTTGATCAGCTGCAGGTCCAGCGCATCGCGCGTGGCCACCGCAGTGGTGCTCGCCTCCGCCGCCGAACGCGCCGGCGCCGGCAGCGCTTTGCGATTCACTTTTCCGTTGGGCGTCAGCGGAAAACGCTCCAGCGCCAGGATCGCCACCGGAACCATGTACTCCGGCAGCTTGGCGCGCAGTTGCTCTTTCATTTCCGCCGCATCGACCGTCATTCCCGCCTTGGGCACCACGTACCCGACGAGGCGCTTCTCTCCTGGCGTATCCTCGCGCACGATGGCGATGCACAGATCCACCGCCGCGCACTCCTGCAGCCGCGCTTCAATCTCTCCGAGCTCGATGCGGTAGCCCTGCACCTTCACCTGGAAATCCTCGCGCCCCAGAAACTCGATGTTGCCGTCGGGCAGGTAGCGCCCCAGATCCCCGGTGCGGTACAGCCGCTCGCCCGTCGCGGGATTCACAACGAAGCTGGCGTCGGTCTTCTGCTCGTCGTGCAGATATCCCTTGGCGAGACCCGCGCCGCCGATGTACAGCTGCCCCGGCACCCACGTCGGGCACGGCGCGAAATCGCGATTCATCACGTGGAAGCTCTGGTTGCGCATGGCCTTGCCGTACGGAATGCTCTTCCAACCGGCGTCCACTTTCCCGATGGGATACAGGATCGACCAGATGGAAGCCTCGGTGGCGCCGCCCAGGCTGACCACGTTGGCCTTGGGCAGAACGCGCCGAATCTGGTCGGGCAAGCCCAGCGGAATCCAGTCGCCGCTCATCATCACCAGGCGCAGCGAATCGCCGAGCAACTGCGGCGTGCCGGCCTGCTCGACGAGCAGTTGCATCAGAGCGGGCACGGTGTCCCACAGCGTGACGCGTTCCGCGAGAATCAGCTCGGCCCAGTGATTGGCGTCGTAGGCGAGGTCGGCGGCGGGCATCACAATGGTCCCGCCCGCGGCCAGGAGGCCAAATACGTCGTACACCGATAGATCGAAGCTGAGGCGCGAAACCGCCAGGACGCGGTCTTGCGGCCCGACGCCGAATCGCTGGTTGATGTCGAGGATCGTGTTGAGCGCGCCGCGGTGATCGATCATCACGCCCTTCGGAACGCCCGTGGAGCCCGAGGTGTAAATAACGTAGGCGAGGTCTTCCGGCTTCTGCCGGCGCCGGTCTGCAATCGTCGCTTCTGCTTCGTCCGCGGGCTGCAGTTGATCGACCTCGAACACCTCCACGGTTGCCGGCACGCTCAAGCGGCCGCGCACCGCGGATTGCGTCAGCGCCACGCGCGCTCGCGCATGCTCCAGCAGGAAGCGCTGCCGCTCCGCCGGCAATTCCGGATCGACAGGCAGGTAAGCGCCGCCCGCCAAGTGAATCCCCAGCACGGCGACAATCTGCTCCCAGCCCTTCTCCATCATCACGGCAACAAGTTCGTTGGGCTCGACGCCGCAGCGCAGCAGTTCCTGTTCAATCCGGCAAGCGCGCTGATAGAGCTCGCGGTACGTGAGCCTTCGCTTGGGCGTCACCACGGCGAGCTGCTCCGGGCGCTCCGCCACTTGCTTGAGGAAGGGCGTGTGCAGCAAATCCTCGGTCAGCGGAGCCTCGGTGGCGTTGGCCGCCGCGCGCAAGGCCATCTGCGCCGCGGGAATCAAGCGCCTTGCATTCTCCGCCAGCGACCGCTGCCAGGCCGAATCGTCCGCCGCCA